>CAWBIT010000013.1:0-622215 GCA_963789025.1 uncultured Alphaproteobacteria bacterium | reverse complement strand
GAGAAAGCCGATTACCATGCGCCCTGCAACCATTCGATCGCGCAAACGACGCTCGAGGGTTCGCAAGGCGCGGTTGCAATCGGGCTGACTGCGCAAGGAATAGATCGGCTTTATCGATTGTGGCTGAAGGGCCCAATCTGGCTCGATCTCGCTTCTGGCTCTCAGCGCATGGGTACAAAGTGACGTGAAAGCGTGACCCTGCGTTTCTTCGCTCGCAACAGGATATGCCAGCAGCGTGACAAGCAACGCGCCGGCCTCATAGACTTCTAGTGTGCCGTATCTAAAATGGAGTTACAAGAGGTGGGGTGGTGGGTATATTGGCGCGCCGATTGGGGGGATTGCTCATGGCGCGTCAAAGGATCGAGTTAGCTGTGGAAGAGGCTGAGGAACTGGGCCGCCGGGCTCGCGCGACGACCGTGTCGGTGCGCGATCGTCGGCGGGCTGAGATCATCCTGCTGAGTGCGCAAGGTCTAACCCAACAGCGCATCGCCGAGCAGCTGGGGATCTCGCGCCTCGCCGTGAACCGTTGGGTCGGGCGCTTTGCACTGCACCGGCTGGACGGGTTGAACGATCGTGCCGGGCGCGGGCGCAAGCCATGGCTGCCACAGGCGGCGGTGCAGCAGGTGGTGGAGCAAGCGGTGACGCCGCCGCCCCATCTGGGGCGGTGGAGTTGCCGCACGATGGCCCGCGCCGCCGGGATCTCGCCGGCCAGCGTGCAGCGCCTGTGGGCGGCCAGTGACATCAGGCCGCATCTCTCGCGCACCTTCAAACTGTCGAACGACACGCGCTTTGAAGAGAAGTTCTGGGACGTCATCGGGCTGTATCTCAACCCGCCGGAGAAGGCGCTGGTGCTGTGCTGCGGCGAGAAATCACAATGCCAGGCCTTGGAGCGCACGCAACCGGGTTTGCCGCTGGGGATCGGCCACATTCGCACCAAGACCCACGATTACGTGCGACATGGCACGCTGACCCTGTTTGCCGCGCTCAATTATCTCGAGGGCAAGCTGATCACCCGTCTGGCCGCGCGTCATCGCCATCAGGAGTGGCTGGCCTTCCTCAAAACCATCGATGAGGAGACCCCGGCCGATCTCGACATCCACATCATCGCCGACAATTACGCCACCCATAAACATCCCGCGGTCATGCGATGGCTCGAGCGCCACGCCCGCTTTCACATGCATTACACACCGACCTCGTCATCGTGGATGAATTTGGTCGAGCGCTTCTTCCGTGACCTCACCGAGTTCATTACCGAGAAGAGCTTCGCGTCGACCCGAGAACTGGCCGACGCCATCATCGCCTTCCTGGCGGCACGCAACGACAATCCGCGGCGCTACGTGTGGAAAGCCAAGGGCGAAGACATCCTGCGCAAGATCGATGCTGCCAGACAGACGCTCGCCGCGCTCCAACCAGAAAGTAATGCGATTTCAGAGACGGCACACTAGTGCTCTGAGTGATTCATAGGATTCACAAGCGCGGCTGGATATGCGATGCTGGGTCATGGCGTGGGGGGACGGGGCCATGGCACAACAGGTATGCGTGGTAGTGAGCACTGCGGAGCGCGAGCCATTGGCGGCGATCGCGGCCGACCGCAACCGGCCGGGCAAGCATGTCGAGCGGGTACGCATCGTGCTCGCCTCGGCGGATCGAGCATCGGTGCAGCGGGTGGCGCAAAGCATCGGGGTCAGCCGGCCGACGGTGTGGCGGTGGCAGCAGCGCTTTGCCGAGAGCGGGGTCGAGGGTCTGCTGCGCGACAAGACCCGCAAGCCCGGCAAGGCGCCGCTGGCGACGGAAACCACGGCGCGGGTGGTGGCGCTGACCTGCACCGAGCCGCCGCACCAGGCGACCCATTGGACCGGCCGGGCGATGGCCAAGGCCATCGGCATTTCGGTGGGCTCAGTGCAGCGCATCTGGCGGGCGCACAAACTGCAGCCCCACCGGTTGCGCACCTTCAAGCGCTCGCGCGATCCCAGCTTTGCCACCAAGCTGACTGATATCGTCGGGCTCTATATCGACCCGCCGGCCCATGCCGTGGTGCTGTCGATTGACGAGAAGAGCCAGATCCAGGCGCTCGACCGCAGCCAGCCCGGACTGCCGATCAAGCCCGGGCGCTGGCAGACCATGACGCACGACTACAAGCGCCACGGCACCACCACCCTGTTCGCCGCCCTCAGCGTGCTCGACGGCACGGTGATCGGGCGCTGCATGCAGCGCCACCGCCACCTCGAATTTATCCGCTTTCTCAATGCCGTCGAGCGCCAGGTCGCAGCTGGCAAGCCGATCCACGTCGTCCTCGACAACTATGCCACCCATAAGCATCCTAAGAGCCTGCCCTCGCGAAGGCGGGGGTGTTGGCCTGGCTGTCGCGCCATCCGCGCTGGACCTTCCACTTCACCCCGACCTCGGCCTCCTGGCTCAACGCGGTCGAGAACTTCTTTTCCAAGATGACCCGGCAGCGCATCCGCCGCGGCGTCTTCCGATCGATCGCCGACCTGCAGGCCGCCATCAATGCTTATCTCGCCGAGCACAATGTCAGCCCCAAACCTTTTGTCTGGACCAAATCCGCCGAGGCCATACTCGCCAAACTCGACCGCTGCCCTGTACCATCTGTTTGACTCAGTGCACTAGGTTGTTCTGCGCCATAGCCCAGTCGAGTGGCATCTGTTCGCGCGTGTATACCTCCAGCGCCGCGCGGCAGGCTTCGACCGCCTCATCCAGACGCCCCGCTCCGGTCTCCCGCTCGCCCAGGACCCGGAGCGCGTTGCCGAGGTTGTTCTGCGTTGCCGCCCATTGCAGCGGCGCGCGCTCGCGTGGGTACACGATCAAAACAGCGCGCCAGGCTTGAATGGAGAGCTGCAGAGCACCATTGTCGCCGAACTCCTCGCCTTGCTGGCAGAGCGCAAGGGCTTTTTCGAAAAGATACTCACCGCGTGTACCATGACCTGCTGGCAAGCGCGCTGCAGCAGCTTCGAATGAGCGCCGCCTCGTTGTAACGTAAGCGCGTCCGGGCGAGATGGCCTCGCCGTGCACAAGCAATTGCGGCCTGCAAGGCCCGGTTCTCGAGGTCACGGTCCTGGGCCGCCAGCGCTTGAGCGAGCAGCGTGTCAGCACGATCCAAATCGAGTGCGTCCAAAGCCTCTCGAAGTTCAGCCTTGAAGCGCGCCGTTCCTGAATTGTCGACGGCCTCTGCCTCAGCTTGGGCAACCAGAGTCTTGTAACTTTCTGCGATTTGGACTAGCCGGCGCGGGACCGTCTCCACCTCAATCTCGGCCTCGCCAATGATCCGAAAAAATCCGAGAACCTGCTCCTTGCTGGCCTCGAGTTGGCGGCCAAGTTCCGCGATGATCCCCTGCTGATCCGCATTAAGTCGTGCTAAGGGGGCTGTCGCAGCCTCGAGGATCGCTGGTAGTTGCTCCGGCGTTATCCCGACAATTACCTTTTGATGAACGCCCCTCCTGAACTGAGGATAGTGCTTAAAAAACACGTCATCGTCTTGTGCCAGATCCTGGCACACATCATCCCAAAACAAGATATCAACTCTAAACTTACTGTCCTGATGGCGCTGTTTGGGAATTTTGCGCACAGCGCTTTGCAAGGGAGCATCACGCTTCGCCGTAGTTGCTACATAAAGATGGTCGAGCTTGGGTGCAAACGCTTCCGCGTGGTTTATTTCGGATTCGATGACGTCCAATGAGATGCCATCGACAGTGTTCTTACATTGTATGCCGATATGATGCTGCTCCTCATCGTGTCCCCAAATGTCCGCCCCGTCCTGCTTCTGGCCTTGGCGTCCATAGCGGTAAAAATCGCTCGACTTCCAACGTGCTTAGCCGCTGAGAGCACAATGTCCTCGAACTCATCCCAGGACTTCGGAGGTGGAACGTTGGAGGAAGCGATAGTTGGCATGGTTCACTTATTCCGCGAGCCGCGAAATCGTGCTTTTGCCAACATCGTAGCTGCGGGCCAGTTTGGCGAGCGTCGCGCCCTCCGCTCGGCGACGGCGGGCCTCGGCCTGTTGTGCTGCCGTCAATTTCGGGGGACGGCCCATGTGCTGTCCGCGCTTCTGCGCCCGGTTGCGACCCTCGGCGGTGCGGGTGCGGATTAAATCGCGCTCCACGTCCGCGAGGCCACCCAAAACGGCAATCATCAAGCGCCCGGTGCTGGTGCCGGTGTCGGCCCACGGCTCCGCGAGCGACCGGAATTGCGCCTTGGCGTCCACGATATTCTTGACGATGGCGAACAGGTCAAAGGTGCTGCGCGCGAGGCGGTCTATGCGCGTCACGATCACCGTATCGCCGGGGGCGAGATGCTTGAGCATGTCGAGAAGCTGGCGGCGGTCAGGCCGTGCGCCGGTCACCTTCTCGCGGTAAATCTTGGTGCATCCCACACCGCGAAGCTGCTCAAGCTGCGCGTCGAGGGTCTGGCCGTAGGTGCTGACGCGAGCATAACCGAGACGTCGGTTTTGCGGGTGACTTTCAGTCATATCTTACGGGAAGTCTAAGCCATTGATCGGCTCAGGTCAAGAGAAATTCCCGAAAGTCTTGATTTCTGGTGCGCCGGTCGAAACCGGCAAAGAGTAGGTGGTGCAAGTCCACTACGATGAAGGAATAGCGATCCACATCGGCCCCAAGCCGTGCGCGGGCATCCGTGAGGGTGTCGGCGAAGCGTCGGCAGGGGAGCGCATAGGCCAGCCATTGAGCCGCGAAAACAAGATTTGTCCCGGGTGCCGACGTGCTCAGAATCGCGGAAGGCAACATGGATGGGGGCATTATCGCGAGCACCCGTCCGGCCCGGCGTGGTCGAAGACCCTGGCATGTGTGGAAGCTCTTTGCACGGGAACCGGGAGATCTCGGGTTCGGCCTGCGGATGGACACCGCAGGCCCGCATCGGGAAGGTGAGGAGCCGTAGCCGGTGATGCACGAGCCCGAGAAGTCTGACTCCGTCGTAGTAGCTGAGAAGCCGACGAACAAAGCGGAGCGGTCCGCCGCGGAGCCGGTGGAGCCAAGGGCGGAGACCAAGGGGAACGCGGGCCAGCAAAGCACGCGCCGGGCGCAGGACCGGGCAAGTGTGTCACAGGCGCTGGAACGCGTACGGCAAGCGGCACGGCAAGGGAAAAAGGAGAGGTTCACTTCGCTCTTGCACCACGTCGACCGCGCCATGCTGCGAACGGCGTTCTACGCGATGAAGCGTGACGCTGCGCCCGGCGTCGACGGGATGACGTGGGAGACCTACGAAGAGGACCTCGATCGCAGGATCGAGGATCTGCACGCGCGGGTCAAAAGAGGAGCGTACCGGGCACTGCCGTCGCGTCGGAGCTACATTCCGAAGGAAGACGGCAGCAAGCGCCCGCTTGCGGTCGCCGCGCTCGAGGACAAAATCGTCCAGAGGGCCACGGCTGCGGTGCTGAGCGCGATCTTTGAGGAGGATTTCCTCGGGTTCTCGTATGGGTTTCGGCCGAGGCGCAGCCAGCACGACGCGCTGGACGCGTTGATCGTCGGGATCAGCAGCAGGAAGGTGAACTTCATACTCGACGCCGACATCCGGTCGTTCTTCACGGAGGTCTCTCAGCAATGGGTGGTCCGCTTCCTGGAGCACCGGATAGGCGACACGCGCATCCTCCGGCTGGTCCAGAAATGGCTGCGAGCCGGCGTCCTCGAAGACGGGATCGTGACGGTTGAGGAGAAAGGGACGGGGCAAGGCTCGGTGATTTCACCGTTGCTCGCGAACGTCTATCTTCATTACGTCTTCGATCTCTGGGCCGAACGCTGGCGACGGCGCGAGGCCACGGGCGACATGATCATGGTTAGATACGCCGACGACCTGGTTGTCGGCTTCCAGCATGAGAAAGACGCTCGGCGCTTTTGGGACGCGATGCGCGAAAGGCTGCGGGAGTTCTCGCTGTCGCTTCACCCGGACAAGACCCGCCTGATTGAGTTCGGTCGCTTTGCGGCGCAGAACTGCAAAAAGCGCGGGCTCGCCAAGCCGGAGACCTTCAAGTTCCTGGGTTTTGTGCTCATTTGCGGCAAATCTCGGCGGGGTGATTTCCAAATCAAAAGGAAGTCGCGCCGTGACCGCATGAGGGCCAAGCTCCAGGAAATCAAAGAAGGATTACGACGGCAAATGCACTGGCCGATTCCTCAAACAGGAAAATGGCTCGGGCAAATCGTCGCCGGGTATTTCGCCTACCACGCGGTGCCGACCAATGGCGCCGCGATTTCTGCATTCCGATACCACGTCATCATTCTCTGGCATCGGCGGCTACGCCGGCGCAGTCAGAGGACAAGGCTGGTATGGACGCAGATGGCGAAGCTCGCGGATGAGTTCCTCCCCAAGCCGCGTATCCTTCATCCTTGGCCCAGTGTGCGCTTTGCCGTCAGACACCCGAGGTAGGAGCCGAGTGCCCGAATTGGGCTCGCTCGGATCTGTGCGGGGGGCGCTCAGCAATGGGCGTCCCTACCGCGAACAAAAAAGGAACGCCGCTCGGTTTGCGGTGTGAGGGTCCGCTTATTGAGTTTGACCTGCCGCGCCGCCAACGGGCCGCTGCCGCCGTAGATGTCCCAAAGCCGAAATTTCGACGTTCTATGCTAGCCGACCCGCGGCTATTGATATTGCTTTTCTGGAAAGTCGGTTCCCGGAGTTCTCGGAGTTCCGAAAGGCGCGTTCAAGACACGAGGTCGCGAACGAGGAGCCGACCGCGATCTTCAACGCCGCCGATGGCACATGGAACCAGCGTGCGGGCGTCGAGGAACGGGTCCGCAGGACGCTGGAACTGTCAATTCCGAACGAGGCGACACGAGGCGCTGCGTTTTATGGCTTTCGCTATTGAGTGCGCCGATGAGGAGCGTGGCAACGCATGGTACCTGCGCGACACCGACCGCGGCCTTCGGCTGATGACAGGCCGTCTGTTTGCATGTGCCATCGCGCCATCAAAGGTCCGGGTCGGCGTAATGGACCCATCGGTGAGGATGTCCGAGGAGCCCTCGGAGCCGAGGTCGAGAAAGACGTGGAGTTCAAATGGATCCCAGGGGGCTTGATCCTCACATTCCCAGCAGAGCGCGCGGCGAAAGCTCCCACGTTGCTCACGGCGAAGGTCGCCACAGAGCCCCTGGATCCGGGGCTTCAGCCTGCCGCGTCGTCGGCACCGGCGTAGCGGATTTCGAGCACCTCGATCTGCTCGACGCCGGCGGGGGCGCGAAGTTCGACGGTGTCACCCTCATGCGCGTTGAGCAGTGCACGGGCGATCGGGGACACCCAGCTGACCTGGCCGCGCGCGAAATCGGCTTCGTCGATGCCGACAATCGTGATCGTGGTTTCGGCTCCGTCCTCGGTGGCGTAGGTGACGGTCGCGCCGAAGAACACCTGGTCGCGCCGCTTTTGCCGCCGCGGGTCGACGACCTCGGCGCTTTCCAGCCGCTTCGTCAGGAAGCGGAGGCGCCGGTCGATCTCGCGCAGGCGCCGCTTGCCGTAGATGTAGTCGCCGTTCTCGGAACGGTCGCCATTGCCGGCCGCCCACGCCACTGTCTCCACCACTTTCGGGCGCTCCACGCGCAGCAGCTGGCGCAATTCATCCTGCATATGGCGGTGACCCCCTGGGGTCATGTAGTTCTTGAACCCGAGCGGAGCGGCCGGCGGTTCGCCGGGGAGGTCAGCCTCGGCGTCCGATTCCTTGACGAAGGCTTTGCTCATCAGATCACCTCCTCCTCTCGCAATGCGGCAATCTCAGATCTGTTATAGCCGCGGCGACGTTGCCGCGGCGCTCGCCTTTATAGGGATGATATGATCGTCCAATACGGCGATCTATGCTGGAGCCCTTGTGCCGGTAAGGACGCGATCCGGGAGGAGTTGGAGCGCCGCGGGACTATATCGAGAAATCCGGCGTAGACCGAGTCATCGTCTGGAATATTTACGAGGTGCCGGGAAAAAAGATCGCGGTCACCACCTTGGTGGGTCAGCGCACGGACCCGCAGGCGGCCCGCTTGATCGAATGGTTTCGGTCGCAGCCACAGTGACCATCACGATCAGTCACCCCGTCCTTTGCGCGGTCGATTGCGGCTACGAGCGGTTGGGCGGGACGACGACGCAGGGCAGTTGGCGGTGGTTGAGACGCGCGCACGCGCTCGACGCGGCGCTGGCCGACAAATGAGCAAGACGGGCGCGATAGAGCACCTTGTTGCCGAACGGCGCAGTCGGCTGCAGCGCCAGGGCGGCGGAGCGGAGCTGGTCCGGCGCCTGCGCGCGGGCGCCCTCGGCCACCGTACGGGCGAGGGCCGGACTGGCGAAGGCGCCTACCTGGATCGCCCAATCGCCGTGCGGCTCGGCGGGATGGCTCGCCTGTTGCCGGGATGGCGGCGTCGCTGGTCGGTAATAGGCCGCGGGCGTCGCCGCGGCAACCTGGTGGGCTCCTGCCGGCGCCGGGACGCGGATCGTCCCGATCGCGGCGTGGCCGTCAGCCGACGCCATCTTCACCGCCGCAATCTGCTGAGCCGACGGCGCGTGCGACACCGCTGCCGTCTGCGGGAGGGAGGTGCAGGGGTGGCGGGGATCGTAGGCCGCGTTCACGTCGCAGCCATTCGCGCCCAGCTGGGGGGCCATGGCCGTTTGGATTGGCGCCGGTTGCTCCGCGGCGTGCAGCAGGGTCGTACAAGGATGGTTTGGATCATACGCGGCGTTCACGTCGCATCCCGCCGCCAGGCTGGCGATGGTTGGCCTCTGCCCACGACCAGAGCGGGAGGCATACACCGCAAAAGGCCCTGACCGCGGTACCTCGCTGCCGAGATTGGGCGTGATAGCGGCGAGATAGTTTACGGTCTCGTCCGGCAGCGGCCCGTGGCCGGCCAAATAGCTGTCGACGCGATCGGGACCCGCATTATAGGCGGCCAGAAAGCCCGGCGCGCCGTACCGATCATACATTTCTCGGATATAAGCGGTACCTGCCAGAATGTTGTTGTGCGGGTCGTAGGGGTCGTCGCCGAGCTGGTAACGTACCCGCAGTCCCTCATAGGTTGCGGGCATGACCTGCATCAGTCCCATCGCCCCGACGGGGGAGGTGGCCTGCTGCTCACCGCCCGATTCCTGATGCATAACCGCTCGCACCCAGTGCCCGGGCACTTGGAATCGCGCAGCGGCCTCGCGGATATAGGGGCCCCAGGGATCCTCGGGCGGGCCCGGCGGCGGGTAGTAGCGCTGCGGTGACGCCCACTTCCAGCCGTCCGCGCCGATCTCCATCCGCCCGCCGCCGGGGCCATATGCACCCTGCTGCCCGCAGGCAGCGAGAAGCAGGATCGGCAGCAGCCGCAATATCATTTGGAGGCGGCGCGCTCCGACCGATCCGAGCCACCGGGCAGACCCGTTCGAGCATCCCATTCGGTACCCACTCTTGGTTGATCATCGCAAGCACGCGTTAGCGACAACCACGCCGCACGACAAGTTTTTCTGTCTTGCTTTTCGGCAGACCAGGAGAGGAGCGCCGTTTTACGGCGAACCGGGGGTAATCCGTTCGGCTATTCAGACAGGGTAATAGCGAGGGAAGCGAATCGATAACGTAGCGCCCGAGCGATAGACTGTGAACGCGCTCCGAGCTACTTTTGCCGCGCCGCTTGAGCCTCTTCCCAATCTCGTCCGTCGAAAAAGCTGGTCGGCTTCAGCGCCGCCGGATCTATCCCCTTCAGACAGCGGGCATTGACACTGATCTTATCGGGGTCCGAGCGCGGCACGTAAAAGGCATGGATGCCGCAATGCCGGCAGAATGTGTGTTTCGCCGTATTGGTGTTGAATTGGTAGGTCGCAAGGTCCTCCTCGCCCTGCAACAGCTCGAACTGTTCGGGCGGCACGATCAGGTGCAGGATGCCCTTTTTAGTGCAGATCGAGCAGTTGCACTCGAGCAGCCCCGCCAGATCGGCGCGCACCCGAAAGCGCACCCGGCCGCAGTGGCACCCGCCCTCATAGGTCTCGATCATCACAGCGGCTCCGGCACCAAGAGGAACAGATCGGTGTCGCCGGTTTCCTGCCCGGCGGCAGTCAGCATCGCGTGCACCTGGCCACGGTGATGGGTCTCGTGGTTGAAGAAATGGCTGATCAAAAAGCCCTTTGGCGCGCGCATCTCGCGCCCGGCGGCGCCGCTGAACCAGATCAGGTCCCCGGCCATCCAGGCGTCGTCGACTTTCCCCGCCCAGATCGAGATTTTAGCGTCGGCCTCCTCGCGCGCCGCGCTGAGCGCCGCAAAATCCTCGATCAGGCCGGCACTGTGCTTGATCGCGACATCCGGTTTGGGCCAGCTGTCGAAACGCGACATCCATTGCCGGTCGCCCCAGAGGAGATGGTTGAGGGTGCCGTGGATCGAGCCCCAGAAGGCGCCGCGCGGCTGCCGCCGCTCAGCGTCCGAGAGGCGCGCGGCGGCGGCGTACAGCCGTCGGTTCATTTCGGCGTTGTAGGCGGCCATCGTGCGGACATAGGCGGGCGTAATCATCGCAGCTCCTCACATTCGATCCAGGCGGCGGCTGTGCTTGCTACCCTCGTCATGAAGATCTATGGGTCAGGCGAAGATCGCTTGTACACGGAGAAGGCCATGGGGAGAAGGCCATGAAGGCGGTGCTGTTCGACAAGCATGGCGGGCCGGAAGTGTTACACTTGGCCGAGGTGGCCGACCCGGTCGCCGGACCGGGCGAGGTTGTCGTCGACATCCACGCCGCCAGCGTCAATGCGGCGGATTACAAGGTGCGGCTCGGCGGCGGCGCCTACAGCGGCAGCGGCGTCAAGCTCCCGCATATCCTCGGCCGCGACTTCTCGGGCGTGGTCAGCGCGGTCGGTCCTGGCGTCACGGATTTGCGGATCGGCGACCCGGTATTCGGGGTTTGCGACCAGGGGATCGAGGGGGCCTACGCGGAAAAGATCGCGATCAACGCGGCGATCATCGCCAAGAAGCCCGCCAGTCTTGGTCACGCCGAGGCCGCCGCGATGGCATTGACCAGCCTGACCGCGCTCTGGGCGCTCGAAGACACGGCCAAGCTCAAACCCGGCGAAACCATCCTGATCCAGGGTGGCGCGGGTGGCGTCGCCGGCTTTGCGATCCAGCTCGCCAAGCATCTCGGCGCGACGGTGATCACGACGGCAAGCGCCCGCAACCACGATTATGTCAGTCATTTGGGCGCCGACCGGGTTGTCGACTACAACAAGGAGGACTTCACCGAGGTCGTTACCGACTGCGACGTCGTATTCGACACGGTCGGCGGCAATGTCCAAATCCGCTCCTATGAGGTGCTGAAGCCGGGCGGCCGGCTGGTGTGGATCGCGCCGGCGCCCGCCGGGTTTCAGCCGACCCGAAAGGATGTGCAAGTGCTGCGTCCCGGTGTGGCGCGTGACCGCGCGCATCTCGAACGGATGCTGGCATTGCTCGAAGCCGGCGCGGTATCGCCGCCGGCGATCACCCGCTATAAGCTCGCCGACGCGGCGGAGGCTCACCGGGTCAGCGAAAGCCGCCACCTGCGCGGCAAGCTGGTCCTCGAAACCCGTTGAAAGGAGAGACAAATGGCAGGTAATGGGCAAAAGATCATCGACCTCGACAAAAAGCGCATGACGGCGATGGCGCAAAAAGACATCGCGACACTGAAGACGCTGCTGTCCGATGATCTTATCTACACCCACTCATCGGCGCGCCTCGACACCAAGCAGAGCCTGATGGGCAACATGGAGTTGGGGTCGACGGTCTACACCGCAGTCGAGCCCTGCGACGTCAAGGCTCAGGATCTGGGCGATGCGGTGGTATTGACCGGCGCGTGCCGCATCAGCGTCATGTCGCAGGGCCGCCCGAACAGCTTCAGCGTCCGCTTCACCGACGTCTACGCCAACAAGGGCGGCCAGTGGCAGATGGTGACCTGGCAATCCACCCGCCTGCCGGAGTAATCCCTCTACGCGACAGGTCGCACCAATTCGAGGAGTGGGTACAGCGAGAGGTGGTGCGCGATGGGCTCGGGTGCATTGGATGGCGGCGTCATGCCAATGCGGTCGTGCCAATAAGTCCGCAGACCGACTTTACTCGTGCCGAACAGGTCGTAGGCGGAGCCGGCGACGAACAGGCACCGGCATGGCGCCAGACCCAGCTCGTCGAGCGCCATCTTGTATGGTCGTGGGTCGGGCTTGTAGAAACCGGCGCGCTCGGCTGTGACAACGACATCGAAATCGATGCCGGTGCACGCGACCGCTTTCGCCGCGAGTTCCTCGGAGCAGTTCGTGACGACGCCCAGCGCCGCCCCTTCGCGGCGCAGCGCGCCGAGGACTTCGCGGACCTCCGGCCACGGCTCGAGCGCGCCGCAGCCAGCGGCGAGCTGTGCCGCCAGGGTTGCTGAAAGCCCGACCTCGACCGCGGCCTCGGCGACGACCCCTTCGTAGGGACGGTACGGGCCGGTCTCGTAGGTGCGGCGCAAATAGGCGGCGCGCCACTTGCGTCCGTATTCCGGGGTCCCGGCGACAAGGTTCCACAAGGCCCAAGAATCAAGCAGCGCGGTCAACAAGTCGAAAAGGACCGCATCAAACTTGCGCGCAGCTCTCGGCGACATTTGCGAAACATAGCTCAGAGGAAGGGATTTGGGTGTCGGGTATCGACAAGCCATGCACGCCTTGATATAGAGCGCTCCGCCGTGGGTGCATAGCTCAGTTGGTAGAGCAGCTGACTCTTAATCAGCGGGTCGCAGGTTCGAGTCCTGCTGCACCCACCAGTAAATCAATGGCTTAGAGAGTTACCCGTGAATTTGAAAGTTGGAACGATTGGGCATTCGTTCCAACTTTCTAGGCTCATTGTACTTGTTGCTTTCGGCAACTAACGGTTCCGGGAGCGCTGAGACGCATCGCAAAGCGCTCACCGGCCGGCGCGCTCTCGAGCCGCAAAACCGTCCCGGAAGCTCGCGACCGAGCGGGTCCGACCGTATCGGCCATTTTTGCTCGCCGCGCCCCGATTGGCTCCGGTGCACCTTCCGTCGAATCCTGCGCGGTCTGGTGCTCCATCTCGGCGTTCAGCTTTCCGCCGATCAGTATCACAGCGATGGACAACCATCTTGAGATCCTGCACTGTGACGATCGGCGCTGCATTTTCCAGATAGGCCAGCGAGCCGTAGACATACAGCCGGTAATCGGTGAGGCGCCTGGAGACGACGCGCATGTGCTGCGGCCTCGAGAGGCCGATAGCGATATCCGCTTCTCGCTTCAGCAGGCTGAATTGTCTCCTTGCGGTGGTTAAAATTTCGATTTCGAGCTTGGGATGCCGATCGGTGAGCACCCGCACGCGTGGCGCCAGGAACAGGCTGCCCAACCCATCGGGTGTGCCGATGCGAACCGTCCCGCTGATCGTCTGTTCTTCGCTGTTCGCAGCAGTCTTTGCGTAGGCGTAGGCTCTCTCAACCGCTTCGCCCCCGGCAAACAGCCGTTCCCCCGCTTCCGTCAGTCCATAGCCGCTGTTGCTCCTGTGGAAGAGGCGGCTGTTCAGCTCTTCCTCGAGCGCGTGAATGTGGCGTGCTACCGTCGTGTGTTCTGTTCCGAGCTGCTCGGCCGCAGCCGAAAGTGTCCCCGTCCGTGCGACCGCCAAAAAATATCGAAGGTTGTCCCAACTCTGACTTCCCTTCCTGTTCGCCATCGCCGGCTGCTCATTAACGCACATCGGTCGGGGATATATGGCCCTTCACATCGAAGCGATTGGACAGTGGCGTCAAGCTGTTAACCTCGATGATCGGCCGCTGAAGTTGCTCGTCATCGATCAGCAGGCAGGTGAGAAGAGCAATGTTGTCATGCGGAAGTAGCAGCCTGCCCGTCGACGCGCGACGGCTCGAGAAAAGTCACAAAATTTCGACCAGGAGAATGACTATGAAGCTCTCAAACGAAATTGCCGACATCACCGGCGGCACGTCCGGAATTGAGCTCAAGGCCGTGAAAAAGCGGTGTATAGATGATCAAGCCGCCGCCCCGGATTGGATGGGCGGAATATAGGGCCAGATTCGAGAGCCATCGCGTCAAGCACTCCCGCTCCGCACCTCGCCCATCACGAGCACGGTTCATTCGGGGCTGACGCCATCACCTCTAGCCACTCCGGTGATCTCATCGTCTGCGGGCGGTTTGATCTCCCGAATGACATCGATGAAGGCCCGCAGACTGGCTGGAACATTCCGCCGCCCTGGGTAATAGAGGCATAAGCCGGGAGACGAAGGCATCCACTCGTTCAGCACGCTGACCAAACGACCCGCAGCGACATCTTGTGCGATCCACGCCTCCCGCATGTAGGCGAGGCCAGCGCCCGCCACCGCCGCTTCTCGCGCCAGGGTCGGTTCATCGAGCGTGAGCACGCCGGAACGTCGATAGTGAGCGTTTCCGAGCGTTGTGCAAACTCCCAGCGATAGATGGCGCCACTCGGCAAGCGGGCTCGGATGCAATGGTGTCGCATCAGATCGCCGGGGGTCCGCGGAGGCGGATTCTTCTCAAAATAGGCCGGCGATCCCACTACCAGAAAGCGCTGGTCAGCGCCAAACGGGACCGCGATCATGTCACCCGGAACTACATCCCTCGTGCGAATACCGGCGTCGAAGCCCTCTGCGACGATGTCGGCCCTTTGCGGGCACAGCGTCCGAAGACATCCTCGTCGCCGGCAGGCTGGCGCCGGCAGGAAAAAACCTGAACATTACCCATACCGAGCTGCTGGCGCGTAATGAGCTCTCTACACTAGCAGGGTGCTGAAAAATGCCCGATGTCCTAAAATATCCGGCATTCCGGCCGTAGCAAAGCGGAGAGCCGGAATCCATAACCCGCTGATTTAGATGGATTCCCGCTTGCGCGCATTGCTGTCCGGGATTTTGTGCGGAGGGATGAGTGCACGGCAGACAAACCCTAGATCTTGGGCCAAAATCGTGTCGCCAAACATGATTTTGAGGTCTGCCGTGCCCTATACCCCTACCGCGTTTCAGCGTCTGTTGGAACCGCTGGATCGTCGGGTCATCGCCCGCGCCGTGGCGGCGCATGATGGTGATCGCGGCGTCGGCCGCGGCGACAACGCCTGGACCTGCGAGCGGCATCTGAAGAGCCTGCTGTTCGCGCAGCTGGCGGGATTGACCAGCCTGCGCCAGATCATCACCGGGCTGGGCGCGCACAGCCGCTGGTTTTACCACCTCAATCTGCGCGCGCCGTGCCGCTCGACGCTGGCGGACGCCAATACCGAGCGGCCGGCGGCGGTGTTCCGCGACATCGCGCTAACGCTGATCCCGGTGGCCGCAGGCGCCTTGCGCAGTGAGGGCGAGGCTCTGATTCGGCTGCTCGACGCCACGCCGATCCCGCTCAAGGGCGATGGCTTCCCGTGGGCTGAGGCCAATGCCCGCACGCGGGCTGAAGTTGCACCTGCTCTACGATTTGCGGCAGCGCCGGCCGGTGTGGTTCGACGTGACCTCGGCCAAGGTCGATAAGCCTGCCCTCGCGAAAGCGGGGGTCGTGGCCGGCCGCGCCATCCCGCTGGAAAAGGGCGCCACTTACGTCTTTGACAAGGGCTATACCGATTACCGCTGGTGGTCGCAAATCATCGACGCCGGCGCCGTTTTTGTCACCCGGCGCAAGCGCAACGCGCAATGCCGTGACATCCGCGAGCAGCCCGCCTCGGGCGACGGGATCTTGGCCGACCGCCGGCTCAAGATCGGCCATCGCCAGCCGCGCGGCGGCGCGCCCATCAACCCGCTTTACCAGACTGAGCTGCGCGAGATCACCGTCGCCCGCCCCGATCACGACCAGCCGCTGCATCTGCTCACAAATGACGTCGAGCGCTCCGCCACCGACATCGCCCAGCTCTACAAAGAGCGCTGGGACATTGAGCTGCTGTTCAAGTGGCTCAAGCAGAACCTCAAGATCCGCCGCTTTCTGGGCCGCAGTGAAAACGCCGTGCGCATCCAGATCTATGTTGCGCTGATCGCCTTCCTGCTGCTGCGCATCCTGCATCAGACCGCAGCCCGCTCGTTCAAGGACAGCACCGCGCTGCTCCTCACCCGCCTCAAACTCGGCCTCTTTGGCCCGTTCAGCTTGCGTGAGCACGCAACCCCGCCGCCCAAACCACCGGCGTTGCGCCCGCCCAACCCGCAAACCTGCTTCGCCTTCCAATGAACCCAATCCGCCACAAAATCCCGGACAGCAATGAGCTTTCGCGGGAATGACGGTGAATTCGGTTGTCGGTGGGTTTCCAACTCACTCGCAGCCTTTTTCAGCACCCTGCTAGTGGCGGATGGGGACTACGATCCAGTCGAGGAGGCGCAGGGCCCGAAGGCCGTCTTCAGCTTCTCTGCGGTGCTTGCCGAGGTGCGCGTCGACCCGGATCTTGGACTGGTGCGCCTTAGCGGCTTTGTCGGTGCCTATGATACCGGCCGGATAATCAATCCCAAGACGGCGCGCAGCCAGGCGATTGGCGGCATTATTGGGGGTGCCGGACAAGCTCTCTTGGAGCAATCGGAGACCGACCTCGTAATGGGCCGCTTCCTCAACCGCAATTATTCCGGCTATCTCGTAACGACGAACGCGGATATCCCAGAGCTCGACATCCTGTTCCTCGGGGAATTCGACGAGGAAGCGACCCCGCTGCGCAAAAGCCTGGGTGAGCTGGCCGCCGTACCCGTGGCGCCAGCGATCGCCAACGCCCTCTATCACGCGACCGGCACACGGGTGCACGCAACCTGCCGTCGAAAGGTTGTTGTGATGGGTATCTGCCGAGCTTTGCTCGATGAAAAAGGAAGCCGGCCTTGTCGTCCGAAATCGACTCCATTTCAGCGCTATTGGGAACCGAGGTCGGAGGTTAGTCTTAGTCTAGTCGCTCCCGCGCAAACATCCGCCGCTAATCTTGTAGGTTATTTCACGCCTCCTCACGTGCCGGTCGCGATCTCAGTCGCGAGGTCCGCTTTCGGCTTTCGGCGAGAAGGCATCGCCCGAGTTGCAGCAGCGGATCGTCAGTTCGCGATCCGCGGCGGGCGACCTCAGGGGAACGCGCGGAATGACCGCATCGGGTTCAAAATTAGAAGGAATGGCCCCGGTGCTTTGCGTCCGGTCAGTGATTGATATCGGAAGACGGGTGTTCGAGTTAGGTGGTGGTTTTCTTGTCAAAGGCGGCGCGTGCCCTGCTGATATGCTTTACATGACCCTGCGCCCACTCGCCGAGCGGCTTGACAGCTTCCCACAAGGATCGCCCGAGCTGGGTCAACTCGTACTCGACGCGCGGCGGGATCGTCGGGAATTGTGTTCGCTTCACCAAACCGTCCCGTTCTAATCCTCGAAGCGTCAGGGTGAGCATTCTCTGGGAAATGCCGCCAACCAGCCGTTTGATCTCGTTGAAGCGCTTCGGGCCGTCGCCCAACAGCACGATGATCAGGACGCTCCATTTGTCGCCGACACGCGCCAGTACCGAACTGACGGCACGGCAATCCTCGCTCGCGAGATCGGGAAGGCGGACGGTCACCTGTGTGTGCTCCGGTACCAAATATGTGCCTTCTTGTACACCGTATCACGGTTACTCACCTAGCCTCGGGCACAGTTTTATACGTAGCGGGCCTGAGTCCGCGGAGGCGTGGACTGTGTGCCCTACGGGTCTCGCTCGCGCGAATGACCTGAGGTCGAAACCTTTGCTTAACCGGTGCAGGATCAGCAAAACATGACCGTTATTTCCGTGATCGTCGGGAGCACCCGCCAGGGTCGTTTTTCGGAAAGGCCGGCGCGGTGGATTTTTCAACACCTCAAGAATCTTGACGGCATCGAAGCGCAGCTACTCGATCTCAGGGACTTTCCAATGCCTTTCTTCGACCAGCCCGTGCCACCCGCGATGCCGGGCCGCCCCCCTTACGAGAATGAAGTGGTCACGAGGTGGACTGCCGAAATCGCCCGCTCGGACGGCTTTATCTTCGTCACACCGGAATATAACTACGGTCCCGCGGCAGTGCTCAAGAACGCGCTCGACTGGGTCTATCCGGAATGGAACCGTAAGGCGGCTGCTTTTGTGAGTTATGGCTCGGCCGCGGGCGCTCGCAGCGTCCAGCAGCTCCGCGAAACCGCGATAGAGCTTCAGCTCGCCCCGGTTCGGTCGTCCGTCCACATTCCTGTCGCGACCCTCTGGGCCCACTTCCAGAGCGGCGATGTGGACGCGGGATTAGCAGAGCTTGAGGCATCCGCGAGGACTATGATCGACGACCTGTTGTGGTGGACCCGGGCGCTAAAGGCAGCGCGCGCGACCGCATTCTGAACGCCGGGTTTTGCCGCGAGATCGACAGCCCTGGTGTTGCAGGTATCATCGCGTCGGCGACGCGTTCTGCGGGGTGGTCGGCGACGAGACGCGGCTCGAGTTCACGGTTCTCGGCGACACCGTCAATGTCGCAGCGCGGCTTGAACAGGAAGCGAAGGCGGTTGGACTGTCGCTCGTCGTCTCCCGCGCCTTCCTCGCCGCGGCCGGGGAAAGGGTAGACGGGCGGAATTGGCAGCCGCTTGGAGCGCGCACTTTGAAAGGTCGCGCGCACCAGTCGATTTGCTCGGGCGCACCCTTTTGGCATGATTCGGCGAAGGCGACGGCAAACCGAATACGAGCATCGCCGCATCGCCAACGAACTGTCGACTACGCCCTCGCACCGCGTTGCGGTCGCGACCACGAAACGGCGAAAATTGGCGAGGTTTTGAGATGTCGCAATCCGCCACCCCGCTATGATCGCTGCGCACCCACCTTCATGTCCGCCATTGCGCTCGCCGCCATCTTCTGGCTCCGATCACGTCATTGGCACCGGGGCGAGCGGGTGCAGGTTATCCAAGAGGTTTACCAGGACGTCGCTGAGCTCACCGTGTTTCCAGCGCTTACATTTAGCGCCAGAAAGCGTTTGGTCAGCGTGCTGAACGAGTGGATGCCTTCGTCTCCCGGCTTATGCCTCTATTACCCGCATCCGAGCACGCTTGCCGAGCGGCGCCATCTATCGCTGGGAGTTCGCACAACGCTCGGAAACGCTCAATATCGGAGGGGGTAAACAACCTTCGCGACAAGCCGGCCGGGACGTTGAGGTAATATTTGCGCCGCTATCCGGACATGAGGGTCGATGTCGTCACCGAGGGCCGCCTGATCGACATCATCGCTGACGGCTTCGACGCCGGTATTCGCACGAGGGATGGATCGCACAAGATGTCGCTGCGGGTCGCAAAGTCGCTGCAGGCTCTTGTCGACTTCGGACAGGATCGCCTTGCGTGAAGGGCCTCGTCCGTTGGGTCCTGGTCGAACCGATTTCTCCACTCCGCGAAGAACGAGCCACCCGGAAACGCGCAAATGATTAATGCAGTCGTCGAACCGTCAGGTTACTGGGGTGAAGCCGACCCTCTCGCGCGCGATATCAAGACACTCGCATGTCCCTCTGCGGTTGCGCTCGACCCTAAGCGAAACCAAAATCAGAGCTGCAAAATTTCGCATATGACGCATGGATTTCAGTGACTTGCTCCCAGGTCCCCGCCTTCGGGCGGAAGAATGCGCACCTTGTCGCCGTCAGCCAAATTTACTGGCGGTTGCAGTATCAGTTGGTCGCCGTTCTCGACACCGGCGTTGATCTCGACCTCAGTACCGTAATCGGCCGTGATCGCGATTTTGTGCAGATGGGCGACGCCGTCTTCGGCGACCGCCACGTGCATGCCGTTCTGATTGAAGATGATCGCTGAAGCGGGCACGATCAGCGCCGGAGATTGCCGTGGGATCTTCAGCTCGACCGTGCAATAGACCCCCGGCTGCAGCGCGCCATCCGGATTGGGTACGTCGATCTCGGTCAACAGGGTCCGCGTTCCCGGCTGCAGCGCGTCGGCGATCCGCGCCACTTTGCCATGAAAGGTGAGTTTGGGCATCGCGGGCACGCGAATGATCGCCTCGACACCTGGCTTGACGCCAAAGGCGTCATCCTGCGGCACATAAACCCAAACGCGGATCACGTCGCTGTGGGTCATTGAAAACATCGAGGTCCCGTCAGTCGCGTCGGCCGTGATCAGGCTGCCGACATCGATGTTGCGCTGGGTGATCACGCCGTCGAACGGAGCGACGACCTGCTGGTAGATCTTCTGCTGGTGGTAATATTTTAGCTGTTGCTCCATCGCCGCAGCACTGTACTGAGCCGCGGTTGTCGCGTGCTGCTGGGCCTGATAGTTGTACCGATCGGTGTCGGCCTGCTCCTGCGGCGCCCAGCTGTCCTTGGCGAGGATGGAAATACGCCTGCTGGTCACATCTGTCGACGCGCGCTGCGCCTCGTTTTGGCGTACCGCCGCCTGAGCCTGCTGCAGACTATTTTGATATTGCGCGACCTGGTCCTCCACCTCGGGCGCGGTGATCTCGGCGAGGAGCTGTCCGGCTTTGACGTGATCGCCGATATCGACATAGCGCTTCAGCACATAGCCGCTGGCGCGTGCGTAGATATTGGCGTCCACAAAACCAAGCGTCGTCGCGGGCAACGTCACATGCAGTCTGCCGAGTTGTTGCGCCACCTGCTCGACGCGCACGCTTGGGACGAAGTGCGCGTGCTGTTCGGCGGTGTCCACGACCTGTTGGTGCAGCTGGAAATGCCGCCATGCGCCCAGACCGAGAGCGCTAATAAAGAGCACGAGAACGCCCAAGCCAAGCAGCCGCCGCCCAGACCTGCCACGTGCGTTTGCGCCGTCTGGTGGCGGCGTCGTGTCGCGATCAGGTGTCGGGAGCGGCGGCCGGGGCGCCGGCCCCTTTGACAGAGGTGACTGCTCGAGGTCGTTCATTCGGGCACCTCCTCGAATACGCCGTGCGCCGGTTTGCCGTCATTGCCCTTGCGCAGCATCGCAAACAGGTACGGCACTATCAGCAGTGTCGTCGGGGTCGCGAACAGCAGGCCACCGATGACGGCGCGCGCCAGCGCCGCATTCTGTTCCTCACCGGGGCCTCCAACCGCCATCGGGATCATGCCGACAATCATCGCAGTGGCGGTCATCAATACCGGCCGGATGCGGGTATGCCCCGCCGCGATCGCGGCGTCGAAGGCGGTCATGCCGGCCAGCTGCTGCTCTCGCGCAAAGGTGACGAGCAGGATCGAGTTCGCCGAGGCGACGCCGACCGCCATGATCGCGCCCATCAGCGACGGAACGCTGAGGGTCGTATTGGTGATGTAAAGCATCGTGACGATGCCGCAGAAAGTCGCCGGCAATGCCAGAATGACGACGAGGGGGTCGCCCCAGGTCTGGTAATTGACGACCATCAGCAGGTAGACGAACACCGCGGCAAACACGAGGCCGATGCCCATGTCGCGGAACGCGTCGTTCATGCTCTGGATCTGGCCGGTCACCTGGATCGTGTTGCCGGGCGAGAGCTCTTTTTTGTAATCGGTGGTGACTTTGTCGATGTCGTTGGCGATGCTGCCGAGATCGCGGCCCTGGGTGCTGGCATAGACCTCGTAGACCGGCTGGATGTTGGCCTGGTTGGCGCTGCCCGGCACCGGTCGCGGGTAAAGGTTGCCACGTTTTGCAGTTCGCCCGGGACCGGCTGTGCCGTCGGCGGGGCAGTCCCGGTGCTGACCGGTGTATTGCCGACGTCACCCAGCGAGCTGACTTCGTATTGCGGCGTTTGCACCGCGATGTAATGCGGAATTCCGTCTTTCGCGTCGGTCCAGAAGTTGGGGTACACTTGTTTGGAGGAGCTCAGGCTGGTGCCGATATTGTTGGCAATGTCGCTCGGAGTGATACCGAACTGCAGAGCCCGGGCGCGGTCGATCTGCACGTACAAGTCGGGGGCGTACACTTCCTGTTGTAGATGGGTATCGACGATGCCCGGGATGGTGGCGATGCGGCGCCGCAGCTCCTCGGCAATGTGGCGATTCTTGACCCGGTCATAACCGACCGTGCGCACGTCGATCTGCGCGGTGAGCCCAAAATTCAGGATCTGCGTCGCTATATCGGCGGGCTGAAAATAAAACAGATCTTCCGGGAATGCCGCCGGCAGCGCCGCGCGCAATTTGCGGACATAATCGGCAGTCGGGGCGTGGCCCTCTTTGAGCGACACCATGACCACGCCGTCATTGACCGCGATCGTCGTGCCGTCGGCGAAGGCCCAGTTATAGGAGACTGCCGGGAGCCCGAGATTGTCGACGATCAGGTCGAGGTCTCTCTTCGGAATGATCTCGCGGATCTTGTCCTCGACCTTCTGGAAAATCTGCTCGGTCGTCTCGATGCGGGTGCCGGGCGGCGCGCGGACATGGAGCTGGATCATGCCACCGTCGATCGCGGGATAGAAATCGCGGCCGACAAAGACGAACATCACGGCGCCGAGCACGAGCAACATGACGGCGAGAATCGGGACGATGGCGCGGCGCGTCAGCAGCATCGTGAGCAGTCGGACATAGCCTTCGCGCATACGCGCGAAGGAGCGCTCGAACGACGCATGGAAACGGGAAAAGAAGCCCCCAGCCTTCTCTTCCGCGCGAGCGGGGGAGGGGTGGGGAGGGGGCGCAGACCCGCCGTTATGGTGGCCCTTCAGGATCTGGCCGATCGCGATCGGCGTCAGCGTCCGCGACAGCCCATAGGAAGCCAGCATGGCAAAGACGACGGCGAGGCCGAGCGGCGTGAACAGGTATTTCGCTGGTCCTTCGAGAAATACGACCGAGGTGAAGACGCAGCTAATCGCCAGCGTCGACACCAGTGTCGGCATCGCGATCTCGGCGGCGCCGTGCAATGTCGCCTTCGCCAGCGGCATCTTCTCTTCGTCCAGCAGGCGGTAGGTGTTTTCGATCGTGACCGTCGAATTGTCGACCAGGATGCCGACCGCGAGCGCCAAACCCCCCAATGTCATCGTGTTGATCGTCTCACCCAGGAAATAGAGCACGACGAGCGAGGTCAGCATTGCTAGCGGGATCGAAATCATGACGACGATCGTCGGCCGCCAGGAGCCGAGAAAGAGCAGGATCATCAGCGCCGTGAGCCCGGCCGCGATCGCCCCTTCGCGCAGCACGGCGATCAGGGACGAGGTGACGAACACCGATTGGTCGAACAGCGATTTAATGACCGTGCCGGGCGGGGCGGCGGTCCGCGCGATCTTGAGCGCGCGCTTGACCGCCTTGACGACGGCCAATGTCGAAGCATTGCCGTTTTTGATGATGCTGATCAGCACCGAGCGCTTGCCGTCTGCCCGCACGACGTTCTGCTGGACCAGATTGCCATCACGCACATGCCCGATGTCCCTCAGGAACACGGTGGCGCCATTCTCGTAGGCCACTGGGATGTCGTTGAGCGCCTCGACGGTCGGCGGCATCGAATTGGTGCGCACGGTGTAATCGGTCTTGCCGATCTTCACATCGCCGCCGGGCAAGGTCAGATTCTGCAGGTTGAGGGAATTGGCGACCTGAAGTGGTGTGAGGCCCTTGGCCAGCAGCTTGGTCTGGTCGACGTCGACCATGATCTGCCGATATTTTCCGCCGGCTGGTGTCGGCAGTGTGACGCCATGGATCGGTGCAAGCGTCTGCCGCAGCCGATAGATGCCGTAATCATAGTAGAGCTGCGCCTCGCCGAGCTTGTCGGAGCTCAGAGCGATTTGCAGGACCGGCACGGCCGATGCGCTGTATGGCACGACGAGCGGCGCCTGGGTCCCGGCAGGCAGGACTCGGGTGATATAGTTTGTGCCGGCTTGAATCTGCGAAACCGCGAGACCGAGATCCACATCCGGCTGGAAGTAGATCTTCTGCACCGAGATGCCGTTGATGGTCTCGGCCTCCATGTCCTTGATGCCGTTGACGCTGGTGCTGATCGCGTATTGGCTGTAGGTGGTGAAGCGCTGCTCCATCTCGGTCGTGTTGAGGCCGGTGTACTGCGAGACGACCGAGACGACCGGGATCTTGATCTCCGGGAAAATATCGGTCGGCATCTCGATCGCCGCCGTGGCGCCGAGAAACAGGATCAGCGCCGCCACCACATAAAAGGTATGCGGGAATCTCAGCGCAAAACGAACTATTCCCAAAGGAGGCCTCCGGTCACGATAGAGTTGCCGGGATCGTCATCATGAGCTCGCTCATCGCCACCGCTCGGCGTGTGCGCGACGCGTTTTCTCGGGCCGCGCACAACTGGGTTCGCAGTGGCATTGGCCACTAGATATAGGAGTATATGCATCTAAGTCAACAAAAACTCGCCCAGGGGAAATTCCAGGGTCGACGACCTCTAAGCTGGGCATCTGGGATTGTTCCACGCCGGTCTTGGCGGAACGGCGGTCGCACTGAGGGAGACGTTCAGTTTGGCGACGAATAGCCAAGGCGCCGAGTTGATTTCAGTACCAGGGGAACCAGATTTCCGGCGGCAGGTCGGATTGCGGCGGCTGTTCCGGCACCATCCGCCACATTCATTGGGCGAAGGCCGTGACCACGCTGTGCAGCATCCGCCGCAAGCCTGATCTACGATGTGAATTCCGGACCACCACGTCGAGCTCCTCAAGGATTTTGGCCGCCGGCGTGCCAGGGAGCGCCGATGCCTCCAGCTCCGCGCAACCTTCCTGAGGAGCCGTCGCCGCCAGGCGGCGCCTCGAACGAGCACGGTGACCCCGAAGCGGCGATCCGGCGATTGCCGTCGCCTCTCGCGTCGCGTGCCTGTTCATCATTCCCTCCAGAACGGTTTGCAGCTGAGGAACTCGGGCTCGGCCCGGGTGATGCCAACCGTCATATGAGATTTCCAAACCTGAGTGGGCCTTGTCAAAACAACATGCTAATTCTTCGACTGACGCCAGATTTGGGGCTAACCGGTTTGTCCGCAAACGAGAGTTGCTCATCACTAAGTTAGGAATTCTCATCCCAACGGGGCATCTCCTGCGGTGTATACGCGCCCCTCATCGCTAACCGCACTCAATGGCCCGCCGGTGCGCGGCCTCCCAGCTTGACCTTGCGCAGGCTCAGCGCGAGCGGTATTGCCGCCAGCGCGACCAGTGTCAGCACCCAGAAGGCGTCCATATAGGCGAAGAACGATGCCTGCAGCTGCACCTGCTGCCCGACCCAGGCGATGGCCTGCTGCTGCGCCTCGATCAGCGGGCTCCCCTGCCCGACGAAATAGTTCGTCATGTGGTGCAAGGTGTCCTGATACTGGACGCTCGACGGCAGCGCCTGGTCGACGAGCATGTTCCGATGGAACTGCTCGCGGCGCCACAGCACGTTGTTGATCAAAGAGATGCCGATCGAGCCGCCGGTATTGCGCGCGGCGTTGATCAAGGCCGAGGCCTGGCCGGTCTTGTCGGGCGGGATGCCGTCGTAGGACGCCGCGGTGATCGGAATAAACATCAATGGGACCCCGGCCGCAAACAGCATCCGGGAGCGCGCCATGAACCAGAAGCCGAGATCGCCGTAAACATTGGTCAGCGCATACATCGACAGCGCGATGACCACGGCCCCGGCGGCGATCAGGTATTTCGGCTGGATCTTGCCCACCAGGCGGCCGGCGACGAACATCATCACCATGGCGACAACGCCGCCCGGCGAGACCATGACGCCGGCCAAGGTCGCGTTATAGCCGAAATCCTCCTGCACCAGTTCGGGAAGGAACTGGGTGGTCGCGAGCAGGAGCGCGCCGGTCGCCAGCATCACCAGAAAGCAGGCGCCGAACTGACGCGTCGCCACCATCCGGAGGTCGATCGTCGGATTGCGGCGGGTCATTTCCCAGGGGATCATCAGCACGAAAGCGAGCGCGCAGACGATCGCAACCGTGGTAATAAAAGACGAGCCGAACCAGTCGTCCTCGAGCCCGCGATCGAGCATGATCTCCAAGGCGCCGAGGAAGGTCGCGACCAGCACGAAGCCGACAACGTCGAACCCGTCCTTTTGCTGGCGCCACTTCCGCCGCTCCTCGACCGCCGCCTCCGACTCGCGCACGACCACCGCGATCAGCGCGAGCGTCATCACCCCGACCGGACCATTGATTAGAAAGGCCCAGTGCCAGGAGACATTGTCGGACAGCCAACCGCCCAATGTCGGCCCGACCACCGGGGCCACCGCGACAGCAACCCCGAACACCGCGAAGGCCTGGCCGCGCTTCTCGGGCGGAAACGCATCCACCAGGATCGACGAGGCGACCGGCACCATGCCGCCGCCGGCCAAGCCCTGCATGATCCGGAACAGCAGCAGCAACGGCAGAGTCCAGGCAATGCCGCACAGCACCGAGCTAGCCGTGAACAGCGCCAGGCAGATCAGGAAGAAGCGCTTGCGGCCGATCGTTTTGGCCAGAAATGCGCTGGCCGTCAGAATGATGGCGTTGGCGACCAGATAGGTCGTCACGACCCACGACGCCTCGTCCACGCTGACCCCCAGCCCGCCCGCGATGTAGCGCAGCGCCACATTGGCGATGGTGGTGTCGAGGATCTCCATGAACGTCGCGAGCGCCACCAGCACCGCGGTCAGCCATTGGTTGGCGCCCGTGCCGCCTGTCGCGGCGGGAGCACCCGTCCGGGTCGCGCCGGCACTCATAGCCACGCCTCCAACCGCTCCAAGAGCCAGGGCGCGGGATCGATCCGCACCGTCGGGACCACCGACATACCGGGCCCAAGCGCGACGTCAGTTGGAGGACCGTCCATGACGAGCTTGACCGGCACGCGCTGCACGATCTTGACGTAGTTGCCGGTGGCATTCTGGACCGGCAGCAGCGAGAACGCGGTGCCCGATCCGGGCTGGACGCTCGCGACATGGCCGTGGATGGTGCGTTCCGGATAGGCGTCGATCTCGAGCGTCACCCTCTGTCCCGGCCGCATGTAGTCGAGCTGGCTTTCCTTGAAGTTCGCCCACACCCAGATGTCGTCCGGCACGAACATCGTCAAGTTGGTGCCCGGCTGCGCGTATTCACCGACTGCGGCGCTGAGCTGGACGACACGCCCGGGCTGGTCAGCCGTAACAATCGTGTGCGAAAGGTCGAGTTGCGCCTGGTCTCGTTGAGCCTTGCGCAAGCCGAGGTTCGCGACCGCGCTGGCGCGCTGTGCCTTCAGCGCCTCGATTTGCCGTTGCGCCAGCGCCAGGGTTGCTTGTGCACTCTCCACTGCAGCCTGCTGCTGACGCAGCCCCGAGGTGTACCGCTGGGCGTCCTGAACCGTTCCCGCGAGAGCCGTCGCCGCCAGCTCCTGGTAGCGCGTCGCCTGCTGCTGAGCAAACACCAGCGCCGCTTGCGCCCGGTCGACCTGTGCCTGATTGGCATGGATCTGGGCCCGCTGCACAACGATCTGCGCATCGATATTCTCGATGTTGGCCTGCGCAGCGGCTACCTGACCCCGAGCCTCGGCAAGCGCATTGCGGTAATCGCGGTTGTCGATCCGCGCGATCACCTGGCCGGCGACAACATGCTCGTTATCGGTGACCGGGACCGCCGTGATGTAACCGGGCACTTTGGGGGCGATGGTGAACTGACGCGCCGCGATAAAGGCGTCGTCGGTCGATTTAAAGTGCGAGGCGTAGTCCCAATAGACATAGCCCGCCGGCAGTAGCACAATGAGAAGGATCAGGCCGCCGACGAAGGCCAACGGATGGCGCCGCAGCATGCTCTTGCGGGGCTCGTCACGGCGCTCTGCATCAGCGTGCTCGACATGCCGATCATGGCGTTCCGGCGCCAACGCCTCCACTGGGGGTGTGCCAGCCCCATCATTCCGTGAGGTTGGTGCACGCCCCTCGACCCGATCGCCACTGGCGTCAGCCGATGGCCGGCGATTGCCGACCGGATCCCGGGACGCGCATCGGGTTGACTGCGGCCGTGGAAACTCCAGCGCCGATTGCCTGTGTCGATTTTCTGTCTCGAACGTCATCGCAAAGCTCCGCCACTCGGACGGTCATTCGCCGAGCAAATTTCTTCGGGCGTCCAAATAGGGCGTTACACCCCGGATATGAGTTCGCGAGATCGGAGCCCATCCTTCCACAATGTGGAAAGGCTGCGCGGCGCCATTGGACGCAATGTCAGTGCCGCCGGCCAGAGGGAAGGCCGCCGATCTCCGGCTAAGCCGCCTACAGGAAGAACCCGGGGAACCAGATTTCCGGCGACAGGTCGGATTGCGGCGGCGGTGGTTCAGGCATCATCCGCGACCCCAGCCTGGCAAAGGCGCCGCCCATCCCGTGGAGCAAGCGCCGCAAGGCTGACGGGCGATGAGATTTCCGGACCACTTCATCGAGCTCCTCGAGGATCCGGGCCGCCGCCGTGCCAGGAAAGGCCCATGCCTCCGGTCGTGTGCAGCTCATTTCTGGAGCCGCGGCTAGGCGGCGGCTCGTAGGGACGTGGTTATCCCAAGGTGACTCGGCGATCGTCGCCGGTTGTCGCACCGCATGTCTGTTCATCACTCCCTCCAGACTGGTTTCGGCTCAGTGACTCGGCCGCGGCCCGGGTGATGCCAATGTCCTCACGCATCCTGTCGTCGAGCATGGAGAGTTTTGCACGGTCGCTCCTGCGCCGGCGCCATTCGCGCAACAGCTCGACCGCCCGCTCGACGGCACGGCCCGACCTGCGCCTTGCACCGGCTCGGCGACGCGGATGAAAGGCTTGTAAGCTACTCGCTGCCATATGAGGTTCCCTAAACCGAGATCGACCTTGTGAGAGCGCTGCCGAAGCTTCTATTGGCTGCGGAATGTAACTATTGCCAGCCCATCTGCAACTGAGACGTGCTCATCAACGCTTTAGGAATCCTCATGCTAAGGAGCCACCCATGGTACTTTAGGCCTTCACCCCTTGACACCCATGCAGTACGCCTATTTGGGCGCACATGCTCTTAATTAAGGTCCTTGAGGAGAGTCATCTTGCTTCACACCGCCTCAGCGACCACCGCGGCCGCGTTGCCGCTTCCCGAGCTCTACGGGCGGGTCGAGGGCCACATCCCGCCATTCGAATGGCCGATCCTCGCCGATGACACCGCTGCGATCCTGCAACTCAAAAAGGAGCGCCACGCGGTCATCCTGGCGCACAACTATCAGACGCCGGACATTTTCCACACGGTCGCCGACATCGTCGGCGACCGCCTGGCGCTCGCGCGCGAGGCCGCGCGTACCGAGGCCGATGTCATCGTGCTGGCGGGCGTCCATTTCATGGCCGAGACCGCCAAGCTCCTGAACCCCGACAAGTTCGTGCTGATCCCCGATCTCAAGGCCGGGTGCTCCCTTGCGGCCTCGATCACGGCAGCCGATATCAGGCTCTTGCGCGAGCGCTAGCCGGGCGTACCGATCGTGACCTACGTCAATACCTCGGGCCGCGGTCAAGGCTGAGTCCGACATCTGCTGCACCTCGGCGAACGCCAAGAAAATCATCGAGGCGCTCGGTGTGCCGCGCGTCATCATGCTGCCGGACGAGTATCTCGCGCGTAACACTGCGGCGCAGACCTCCGTCGAGATCATCGCCTGGAAGGGGCATTGCGAGGTGCATGAGCGGTTCACTGCGGCGGACATCAGGAGTCTGCGCGAGAGCCACCCCAGCATCACTGTGCTCGCCCATCCGGAGCGCCCTCCCGAGGTCATCGCCGAATGCGACTTCACCGGATCCACCGCGGCGATGGCCGATTTTGTCGGCAGGCAGCGGCCGCCGCGGGTCGTGCTCTTAACCGAATGCTCAATGAGCGACAATGTCGCGCTGCAATATCCCGACCTCGAATTCGTGCGGCCGTGCAATCTGTGCCCGCATATGAAGCGGATCACCTTGCCGAAGATCCGACGGGCGCTCGAGACAATGACCCACGAGGTCACCGTCGATCCCGAGGTCGCCGAGAGAGCCCGGCGCGCCGTCGAGCGTATGATGGCGTTGGGTTAGGCGGCACTCGATGCGGTGCCGCTCGAGCTCGTCGAGCGCACGACGCGGATTGAGCGCTTTTGTGGCGATGGCGAGCGGGCACGCGCGATTGCGGCGAGCAGTTAGCCTCCTCACATATGCGCCGGTGGCGCACTGCGAGGGACCCATGCCGTTCTCGAAAGTGACGGGCGATCTTCCCAAGATCATCGCGAATCAAGAGCGTATCTATGAAGGTAACTTGACGTTTTTTTTCGCACATTGTTCTTTAAGTCGAGCAATATCCATAATCCCTACCACAATTTTCGACACATGCTGCATGTGTTATGGCTGTGTCACCAGGCATGCCGCTACTATCAAAACCGGCTCACTCCGCGCCAGATGCGAAACCTGCTTATCGCTGCGCTGTTCCATGACTTTGATCATCCCGGCCATCCTCATCCAGGCGAGAACGATCCCGATCGGATAAACATCCCGATCGCGATCGCCGGCTTGCGGCGATACGTAATGCCTGCCGATCGCGCTTTTCTTCCACAGATCGAAGCGCTGATCGAGGCGACCCACTACCCCTACAAAATCGGCAGCGACAAGCTTGACCTTCTCGGGCAGATAATCCGTGACGCAGATCTCGCTCAAGCGCTGAGCCCAGCCTGGATTCAACAGGTCGTCTTCGGTCTGGCACAAGAATGGGAAGTGTCACCACTTGCGGTATTGAAACGCCAGGGATCGTTTCTTGCCAGCCTTTCGTTCTCCACGGGCTGGGCGCAGCAGCTGTTTCCCCAGGAACTCATTCAAGCAAAGATCGAGGAAGTTGAACAGCTGCTGCGGCTGCTGCTTGAGACAGCGCCAGCCGGCGCAGCTGGCGATTAGCGTCCGACTACGACAGTCAAGAGATCATTAGCAGGATGCGGAAAAACTCAGTGCTTGTGTGTCGTTTTGTAGAGTTATCGTACAGGATTCTCGCCAGGGTTGTTGAAAACCACTAGCAAGCAGGTTTTTGTATCGATTTTGCCCGTTTTCGCCCGGCCCGGGCGGATTCCGGGCATGGCTATGCCGCGGCCCCCACCAGCCTGGGCAACCGGACGAGATTGTAGGCAGTGGCAGTCAGGGTGAACATCCAGCCGACGCGGGCAAGACCACGGTGACGGGTCTTGCGGAAGCCAGCCGCCGCCTTGGTCCAGCCAAACACCTCTTCAATGCGCTTGCGCACCCGGCCACTGACCGCATAGCCAGGATGGCGGGTCGTCCGTCGGTCGATCGCCGATCGCCGATTGGCGGTGTTCTGCGCCACGTGCGGCGTCACATTGAATTCCCGCAGATCGGCGACAAACTCGGCCACATCGTAGGCCTTGTCGGCGCCGAGCGTGATCCGGTGGTTGCCGGGACGGGCCGCCACCATCTCCAGCGCCGCCTCGCGCTCTGCCGTGCCGGTGGCCAGGGTCAGACGCGTGCCGACCACCAGAGCATGCCGGTTCTCCATCAGAACGTGCCCCAGATAGGCGAGCTTGGCCGGCTGGCCCGGCCCTTTGCGATACAATCGCGCGTCGGGATCAGTGACCGAGGCGTGGGTCTCGTTGCTTCGCTTCTCGCCGTGGAAGTCCCGTTCCCCATTGCGGCCCGGCGCCGGCGGCTCGCCGCTGCCGTCCTTGGGGCGAAAGCTCTTCATGCTGGCCCACGCCTCGATCAGGGTGCCGTCGACCGAGAAGTGGTCGTCCGACAGCAGGGTCTTGACCTGCTCCTGGTTCAGTACCGCGGCCATGAACTTGCTGGCAATGTCACCGTCGATCAGCCGCTCGCGGTTCTTGGTGAACACCGTAACGTCCCACACCACGGCATCCAGCGACAGCCCGACAAACCAGCGGAACAGCAGATTGTAGCCGAGTTGCTCCATCAGCTGCCGCTCCGAACGCACCGAATAGAAGGCCTGCAGCAGCAGCGCACGAAGCAGTTTCTCAGGGGGAATCGACGGCCGTCCGAGCTTCGCGTACAACTTCTCGAATTCCCCCGTCAGTGCACCAAGCGCCTCGTCCACAATCTTTTGGATCGGCCGCAACGGATGATACAACGGCACCCGCGCTTCGCAGCTCAAATAGCTGAACAGCGCCTCGCTCCTGAGATCCCCACCGCGCATCGGACGTCCCCCACATCTCGTCACGCGCTATGGATTATACCCCAGATCTCGCTCCAATATGCGACTTTTTCCGCAACCTGTTAGGTCCAACACGTACCCGGTGGCGAAGATTTTGAGCGATCTCGGTCTCTGAGGAGCCCGCGGAAGCTTCGGATTACTCTTCGACGCTAAACGGCGGTAGGACCGAGGTCAGTTGCGGCGACGGCGTGCAGGATAGCGCGCATGTCGGTGGTGGGCTTCGCCCCGAACGCCTTGTCAAACTGCCGCTGCGCTTGCACCCATCCCTTCATCCCCGCCCGAAAACGGGCTTCGCCGGCCGCGGTCACCCGCAGCTCTTTGCTCCGGCGATCGCGGCTGCCCCGTTCGACGGCGATTAGGCCGTCGCGCTCCAGCGGCAGGATGTTCCGACCGAGCGTGGTTCGGTCCATCACCATCTCCGCGGCGAGGGAATTGATCGTCATCGAGCCTGACCGCCGCAGCTTCGCGAGAATTGAAAACTGCGTGGTGCGCAGCCCGCTCGGCGCCAGGCAGTGATCGTAGAACTGCGTAATGTGCCGTGCGGCCTGGCGCACCGCGAGACAGTTGCAGTCCTCCGGTCCCGAATGAACCCGCCTTGCCATCGTAATCCCCCTCCTTGACATCCGTGTATCTACTCCTACATAGGCGCGCATGCTCTTAATTTCAATGCCTTGAGCGGGCGCCGCGCATGCCGGAGACCGGGAGGTGTGAGCGGGTACTGCCGGAACCTATGAGGAGGCAGTGGTGACGGAAATCCCCTATCGTATCGCCCTGATCGTCGGGGCAAGTTCGGGCATCAGCGCGTCATTCGCGCGAGGGCTCGCAGCGGTCGGCCTTCGCGTCGGACTGGCGGCGCGCAATGCCGAGAAGCTGACGCCTCTCGCCGCGGAAATAGGCGCCGAGACCTTCGCCGTCGACGCGTCTGATCCGGCTGCCGTGGAGCGCCTGTTCGCAGAGGCGGATAACCGGCTCGGCGAACCCGATGTCGTGCACTACAACGCCAGCGCCCGCGCGCATGGTCCGATTGCCGAGCTCGACCCGGAAGCCGTGCGCAAAGCGATCGAGATCTCGGCATTTGGCGGGTTTCTCACTCTCCAGCAGGCTGCCCGGCGCATGATCCCGCATGGCCGCGGCGCGATCCTGCTGACCGGCGCGAGCGCCAGCGTGAAGGGGTATCCGCACTCGGCGGCGTTCGCGATGGGCAAGTTTGCGCTGCGCGGCCTGGCGCAGAGCGCGGCGCGCGAGTTGGGACCGAAAGGCATCCACGTCGCCCATTTCGTCATCGATGGCGGCGTGCGCAGCGCGCGGCGGCCGGATCCGGCGGACCGTCCCGACAGCACGCTCGATCCCGACGCGATCGCGCAGACTTATGTCGAGGTGCTGCGGCAACCGCGCAGCGCCTGGTCTCTGGAGGTCGAGCTGCGGCCCTGGGTAGAGATCTTCTGACGGCCGGCTAAGATGGCCGAGCAGTCTGCCCGCTGGTGCAGAGGACAATTCAGGTCGAGCACGTCAAGATCCAGTCCACAAAGTCTTTTGCGGAAGTGAAGGCGGCGCTGGAAGGCTCGGTTCCGCGGCTCGATGCTGGAGTTCTGGCGCTATTGCAGCAAGGTGAAAGCGAGCGCGCCAGAAGCGAGCTGGAGCGTCTTCCGGCTCTGTCGATATTCAGTAGCAGAGATCATGGAGCATTGCTTCGGATCGCTGGCCAGCCTAGAAAGGCGCTGCACTACGAAATCGGCAATCCGCGGACCGCTACACGGATGACGCAACACCAGCTGCCGGCCGCGCTCTACGCGCCGCTGCGCATCGTGCTGTACGAGAACGATGCCGGCCGTGCGGTCTTCGAATACGACCTGCCCTCTTCGCTCTTTGGACAGTTGGAGTATGAGCGCGTCAAAGCAGTCGCGCGTGAACTCGATGCCAGTCTCGAGCGCATACTCGTCAATGCCGCGAACTGAATCGGGAAGCGATGGTGAGCGTGGTGCTCTATCGCCTTGCTCGCGCTCATCGCCGAGTGGCGGGTTGAACGCGCGACCCGGAGGGTGAGGGAATGAGCACGCGCGCTGCCGACGATTTCGAGTTTACTCGCTCCCGCATAGAGCAGTTGAAGCGGGAGCGTCCGCATGCCCCAGTACAGCCGATATCGCCGCTGCCTCCAGCCGATCAGAGCGACAAACGCGTGTGGGAGTGGGATGGCTTTTGCTCGGGGTTCACGTGCCGAATCGGACCCGACCCGCTGAGGTGAGAGTGACCGACTTCGGTGATCGGTGGAACAGCTTCACCCCAAGCTCCTCTTCCAGCTTGGCTATCGAAGCGGAGAGCGGGGGCTGCGATACGGCGGCCCTAATTGCTGCCTTCGTGAAACTACCGGTCTCTGCGACCGCGGCAAAGTGTCGGATCTGGTAGACATTCTATAAATCGTGTTTATCCAATTTATAAAAAACTTCAATTTAATTTATGGCTTGTCAATACCTACATGAGCGCAAGACGACAAAGCGCGGACCGCCAAAGCAAAAAGCTGGCCATCAGAGGATTACTAAACTGAAAGGAGAATCCGATGCCGACCTACGTTTGCAGTGCTGCTGCAGGACGGCTGACGTCGGACCAAAAAGCTGAAATTGTCCGCCGTATCACTGCGATCCATCATGAGGAGACCGGCGCGCCACGCTACTTGGTCCAGGTCATCTTCTACGACGTTGCCCCAGGCAGTCACTACATCGCCGGTCGGCCGGCGCCAGCGGATCAGATATGGGTTCGAGCCGATATCCGGGACGGACGGACCGACGAGCAGAAGAGCCAAATGCTCCACCGGATAATGCAGGAATTGGGCAAGGCCAGCGGTGCCGCCGAGGAGACAGTCTGGGTCTACCTCTCTGAAATTGCCGCCGAGAACATTGCCGAGTGTGGCCGCGTATTGCTGCCCCCAGGCAGCGAGGACGCATGGTTCGCGACGCTACCCGATGCCTTGAGGGAAAAGCTCCGATCTTTGGCCTGAGGCTGACAGTCCAGCCTCCCCCCACCGGCATCGCAAGAGGATCCGACAATGCCGTATCTGCATCTCGACCTGGCCAAAACCTATCCATCGCAAACCAAGCGGGACCTCGCGGCTCGCCTTTGCCGTCTCTACGCGGACGTGATGCAGACGCAGTTGTGGCGCCCCAATGTGGGGATCGCGGAGCTTGGTGAGGACAACCTGTTCCACCTTGGCGCGGACGGGCTGGAGCCGATCACGATGGTGCTCGTCGAGATCCGGCGGCCGCTCGCTCGACCGACGTCGCGAACTGGGTCGGCGCATCGTCGACATCTGTGGCGAGGTGCTGGGCGTCCCCAAGAGGACGGTGCTCGTCGAATTTACCGTTCACAGCGGCGACGAGATCCTGCGTGATGGTGAATGGGTCGGCGACTGGACCGCCGCGGAAGCCTCCGCGGAAAGGCCGCCTACGTTCGTACAACCTGCGCAGGACAGCTGAGACGAACGGCTTGCCGTGAGGTGGGTATCGGGCGCGACGAGGACATCGCGAAAGTCGTCGCCTTCCTCGCCTCCGCTGAAAGCGGCTTCGTCGCCGGAAGCGAGATCTTCGTCACGGCGGCTTCGCCCAAACCTGAAGGAAGCGAAACATGAAGCAGACAGAGACGATTCCGGAGACGTTTCTCGGCGTCGGCTACACCCGGGACCGGGCCGGACTCCCACTTGAAGCGGTACGTGTTCCCGTCCCGCAGCCGGCGGCCGACGAGGTGTTGATCCGCGTTGCGGCCTCCTCGCTCAACCCACTCGAATACAAGCTGGCCGACCTTAATTTCATGGGCGAACGCCCCCCGTCGTTCTTGGCCTCGATCTTTCCGGCGTCGTTGTCGCCGCCGGCCACGGCGTGCGCGGTGTGGCTGTCGGTGACCGGTGGCCGCCATGGCGGATTTGAACGGCGATGGCGGCTGGGGCGCGACCGGTGGGAGCGGAGGCGAAGGCGGCTATGCCGTGGCGCGCGAATTCCTCACGGTCCGCAAGCCGCCCTCTCTGAGCTTCCGCGATGCGGCGGCGCTTCCGATGGGCTTCTTGTCTGCCTTTGCGGGACTCTACGGCGCTGTCCAAGCGGGCGACGCGGTCTATATCCCGGGCGGTGGGGGCGGCGTCGGGCATCTCGCCGTGCAGATGGCGGCGCGTGCCCTGGGAGCCGGACTGGTCATCAGCAGCGGCAGCACGCCGCAATCGATCGCACTGGCCCGGCACTCCGGCGCCCATCACGTTTTCGATTATAAGCACGACGACATCCCTGCCGAAATCGCGAAGCTGACCAGTGGCCGGGGCGTCGACCTCGTCTTCGACGCCACCTACAGCGAGGTGGGCTTCGTCGAGACCGCGAAGACCGTCCGGCGGGGCGGCAGCTGGATTGTGCTCGGCGTCGGCCCCGGGAAGACGACACGCTTGGTCGAAACGAACAGCCCGGTCGATGCCATCCTGGCTGAGCGCGGCGCCAAGCATGTCAATGTCAATCTGCTGCGCTACTTCTCCGAACCCGCGACGCTCTACAGCGAGGCGCAGGCCTTTCTCCAGCGCGGGATGGCTCTAGCGGTGGAGTGGGCGACGCAGGGACTGGTGGTCCCGCACGTCAGCCAGACCATCGACGGCATCGTTGAGGCTATCAATGCGGGACTGCAGTCGATGAAGGCGGGTCATGGCGCAGTAGGAAAAGTGGCGGTCCTCGTGGATCGCGACCTGGCCGCGGGGAAGTGACGGACGGTCGGCTGTTTTCACCCGGTGAATATTGGATTGATGCGATCACCTCGGAACAGGAGTGAAATCGATGGAAGAAGCCGCCGTCGTCCGCGAGGAGAACGGACCGGTCTCGGTCCTGACAATGCAACACCGACCCTACAATCTGCTGGGCCCGACCCTGCTCGGCGCGATCGCCGACGAGATCGCGGCCGCCCGCGATGCCGGCAGCCGGGCAATCATTCTGCGCAGCGGGCTGCGCCATTTCTCCGCGGGCGCCGACGTCGCGCAATTCGACGCGCGGATCGAACAAGGCGGCCGCAGCCAGTCGGCAATCGGCGGCGTAGATTTCCTGAAATTGCTCGAATTGCTGCCGATCCCGATCGTCGCTAGCGTGCACGGCGTCTGCCTCGGCGGCGGGTTCGAATTGGCACTCGCCTGCGACTACATCGTCGCGGCCAACTCGGCCAAAATCGGCTCCGTCGAGGCGGCGCTCGGGCTGCATCCACTGCTCGGCGGCGTCCAGCGCCATGTGCAGCGCGCCGGCGCAATGCGCGCGAAGGAAATTTCGATGCTCGGGCGCCGCTACGACCCGGCGACACTGGGCCGCTGGGGCCTCGTCAACCTCGTCGTCGCCGACGACGCGCTCGAGGAGGCGACAATGACGATTGCCCAGGAACTGGCGCACGGGCCGACCGTCGCGCATGCCGCAACCAAGCGCCTGGTGCACATCGCCGTCAATCAAGGGGTGCTCGCGGCCGACGAGGCGATGGCCGAGATCCAGAAGCCGATCTGGGCCTCCGAAGACCTCAAGATCGGTCTGGCCTCGTTCCGCGAGAACGGCCCGGGTCTCGCCAAATTCACGGGGCGCTGACATGAGCGGCCCGCTTTCCGGCATCCGCGTCGTCGATTTCTCGCGCGTGCTCGCCGGTCCGCTCTGCGCCCGCACATTGCTGGACCTTGGCGCCGAGGTCATCAAGATCGAGCCGCCGCGTCCCGACGTTTCGCGCTTCGCGTTTCCGTCGATGCCGGGCATGTCGGGCTACTACGCGCAGCAGAACGCCGGCAAGCGCAATGTCAGCATCGATCTCAACGTGCCCGGCGCCCGCGAATTGGCGTTACGGCTGTGCGACACCGCAGATGTTGTCGTCGAGAATTTCCGAGCCGGCGCACTGCGCTATTTGGGGCTCGATTATCAGACACTGGCGGCCCGCAACCCTCGCCTGATCTATGCCTCGATCACCGGCTACGGCCAGGGCGGGCCATGGCAGGGCCGGATGGCCTACGCCCCGACGGTACAGGCGGAGGCCGGGTTCACCCACAACAGCTTGCGGCATTACGGTGAGGCCCTGGGCGAGCCGCGCACCGACAGCCTGTCGCACGCCGATGTCTATGCGGGACTGCAGGCCACGATTGCTATCCTTGCGGCATTGCACCGGCGGGAGACGACGGGCGCGGGCCAGTATATCGACGTCGCAATGGCGGCGACTTTGATGGCGGTCAACGAGCGCGCGCATGTCGATTTGAACGATGCCGAGCTCGGCGACGAACCGGCGATCCTCGGGGCGACCGACTGCCCATTCTTTGTTGGACCGGGCGGCGAGCATTTCACTGTTGCGACGAGCCTTGTCGGGTCCCGCACCTTTCCGTCCTGGCTGCGGGCTATGCGGCGCCCCGATCTCGCGGATGACCCGCGCTTCGCGACCGCGGCGGCGCGCCGCGCGAATTTCGCGGAACTGCATCGCATCGTGCAGAACTGGATCCTTATCTCAATACCGGTGTGGCCGAGGACTTCCAGTCTCACCTGAAGCGTCCTTCCCTCCATGTGCTGTCCGCCGGGCATTGGGTCCAGATCGATGCGCCCGAGCAAGTCGCAAGGCTGATGCTCACAGACGCGTAGCGCGCCCCGCGAGGCGGGCGACGGTGGACAGCGGCGGAGCCAGAGGCGGGACTGGTGTTTCGGCACAACGCCGCGTAGGTGGCTCCCCTTGGGGCATCGAGCATCCACTGTTGAGCGAGAAAGGTCGCCACGATGAAGTCACCCACGCCGGCGCGCTGATCTGTCGGCAGAGGAAGTCCAGCCCGTCTCCCTTTTGTGTTGCTTCAATAACATGAAGATCTGTTGACAATTTAGCAAAACCATGCTAACGTCAGCGGTTGCCAATCATTCGGGAGTTATTGCGGTGAGCATGGCCGGTTATCGCGTTGTTATCGATGTCGTCGGGTCACGCCCACTGTTCTTCAACGGATGGCGAGAACTGAGCCTGATCTGCACCTGATAAAACAGGTGGAACAGGTGACAAAGTCGGCTTTGGAAGGACCGGCCTCGCGCTTCGCCGGGCTTCCAAGCGTGGGGATCACAGACGCGGTAGAAGTCCTCGTATTTCCGATCTGGCAATTACTGCATTGGCTGTTATTTCGCTGCAGAAAACAGCCAAAACAGCCGGGAGCGGCCGAGGGTGACCTGGTTGCGAAGGGGCAGTCCGGTAGTGCTACTGGGCCCACCCGGCGGTTCCACGAACCGGGCCACATGGGCTGCCGAGCCGTTGCTGTGCCAAATTCGGTGAGACTGATCCATAGCCGCGGAAATCTGGCTTGCTGCCCAGACTTCAAAGTGGGTCACTACCCCCGGCCGAGAAGTTCACCGACGTCGATTGATAGTTGGGTAACAGCGGCACCAGCGCTCCCGAGGCGAGCTGATCGAAGATTCGGAACAGGGGCGCCAGCCACAATCCGATCCCAGCAAGGACGGCGGCCGAATTATTGCACTGCGCCCTGGGTGCAGGCGGCAAGAAAGAACGCCACCGTGCGCGCGACATGCGGCCCGATCTCGGCGCGCAGCGCCTTCAGGTCGTCTCCGAACAGCGCGCGCATCAGCATCGGCAGCAGGATCAGCTCGATAAAATATCGGGCGGTGCCGGCGCGGCGGTCCGCGGCGAAGCCCGGTAGCTGGTCGGCTTCCGGGAGCTCTCCCAGCAGTTGCGCGACGGCTTCGCTCGTGCGCTCGCGCGCCATCCGGTGGACGCTGGCCGCCAGGTCCGGAAACCGGCGTGCTTCGGCAATGGCCGCACGGGCCAACCCCACCGTCTCGGCCACCAGGACATTCCGCAAGATGGCCGTGCCGATACTCGCGAGACGCGCCTCGAGCGTGGCGCCGGTTGGCGAAATGCTCTCATAGAAGCTGGTCTTTTCGCTCACTTTTCGGGCCATCACCGCGGCGAATAACGCCTCCTTGCCCGGGAACCGCGCATAGATCGTCGGCTTTCCGGCGCGCGCGACGTCGGCAATCTCGTCGACGCTCGCGCCCTCGAAGCCGCGCTCGAGAAACACCCTCCGAGCCGCGTCCAGGATCCGCTCCTCGACCTCGCCGGCGAGCGCACGGGGCGGCCGACCGGATCGGGCAATCCCGTCTGCCCCGGAACGCTTTCTCGCAACTGTTGCCGCCTCCATGACGCCCCTTTATCCCGACCGTAACCGGCCCGGCATTAGCAATCGACGCCCCTTGATCTAGCAGGGTGCTGAAAAAGGCTGCGAGTGAGTTGGAAACCCACCGACAACCGAATTCACCGTCATTCCCGCGAAAGCTGGAATCCATCTAGATCAGCGGGTTATGGATTCCGGCTCTCCGCTTTGCTACGGCCGGAATGACGGGTTTTTTAGGACATCGGGCATTTTTCAGCAGCCTGCTAGTGCTCCACCTTGCCTAAGTCAATCAGAACGGAACCGTATCGTTTCGATTTAGGTTTGAGAAACCTGATCATGTTAGAGCGCGATAGTCGAGAGAGTGACGGCCAGACGCGCCTAGAGGCGCCGCGATCTGAAGCCGCGCCGGTTAGCGCGAGGGGCACGCCATTTGGCTCGGATGGGGAGCTCCGGCTGCGCTCCCCGGCGCGTCGTGACGAGCCCTTAGCGACGGACGCGGATATCGAACCGCAGAACCGCAATGCGGAGGACGACGCCCGCAGGAGCTGGTTCCACCGGTATCCGATCGCGGTCGCTTTCGGTTTGCTGTTCTTGCTCCTGGCACTGCCAGCCGGATATCTCTACTGGAACTACCAGCCATTTCGAGACGACCGACGACGCCTACATCGCGGCGCGTCAATTCGCGATCGCCCCCGAGGTGTCGGGCTACATCACGGCCGTTCCGGTCACCGACGACGAGCACCTCGCCGCTGGCGGCGTGATCGCCCGCATCGACGATCGCACTTACCGCGCCGCACTCGCCCAGGCCAAGGCCCAAGTCGCCGCGGCGCGAGCCAACATCGAGAACATCGACGCCCAGCTCGATATGCAGCAGGCCCAGATCAGCGCCGACCAGGCACAGGTGGACAAGTCGCAGGCGGCGCTGGTGTTCGCACAGCAGCAGGCGTCGCGCTACCAATACCTGGCGCACACAATCGCGGGCACCGTTCAGAACGCCCAGCAATACACCTCGCAGCTGCATCAGGACCAGGCCGCACTCGACAGTGCGCAAGCGACGCTTAAGCTGGCGCAGCGGCAGATCGAGGCGCTGAAGGCGCAACGCGACAGCGCCGTTGCCAGCCTGGCGCAAGCTAAAGCCCAGCGCGACCAAGCCCGAATCAATCTCGGCTATACGACCGTTACGGCAGATCAGCCGGGCCGGGTCGTCCAACTCTCGGCCGGGGTCGGCGAGTACGCGCAAGCGGGCACAAACCTGACGATGTTCGTGCCGGACGACATCTGGATCTGGGCGAACTTTAAGGAAACACAGCTCGACGAGATGCGGCCCGGGCATCTGTGACGATCGACATCGACGCCTATCCGGAACGCATGATCCACGGTTACGTGGCCAGCGTGCAGCCGGGATCCGGCACCGCGTTCTCGCTGCTCCCGGCTGAGAATGCCACCGGCAACTGGGTCAAGATCGTGCAGCGCGTGCCGGTCAAGATCGTCATGGACAATCCGCCGACCGATGTCGCACTCGGCCCGGGCATGTCCGTCGAAGTCAGCGTACGTGTCGATCCCCACCCGTCGCTTTCCCAGCAGCTGAGGGCATGGCTATGAGCGCCGCCGCCATCCGAGCGGACGCTGCCGCCGCGGCAAGCAGCGCAGGAGCCAACCCTTGGCTGATCGCCGTTCTGGTGGCATTCGCGTCTTTCATGGAGGTGCTCGACACGACGATCGCCAACGTCGTGCTGCCCTACATCGCAGGCGGTCTGGGGGTGAGCACCGACGAGGCGTCCTGGGTCGTGACGACCTATCTGGTCGCCAACGCCGTCAGTCTGACGGCGAGCAGCTTTCTCGCCCGGCTGCTCAGCCGCAAGACCTTCTTCCTGATTTGCCTCGCGCTGTTTACCGCGAGCTCGGTGTTGTGCGGTTACGCCTGGAACCTCGACGCGCTGCTGCTGTTCCGCCTCGTGCAGGGCCTCGGCGGCGGCGGCATGGTGCCGCTTGCGCAGTCGATCCTGGCGGATGCCTTTCCGCCGGAAAAGCGCGGCCAGGGCTTTGCGCTGTTCGGAGTGGCGGTGGTGGTGGCGCCGGTGGTCGGGCCGACACTGGGCGGCTGGCTCGCCGACAATCTGTCCTGGCGCTGGTGCTTTATGATCAATGGCCCGGTCGGCTTGATCGCGTTCGCGCTGATCGCGGCAATCCTGCCGGCGCCGCAAGATGCGGCCGAACAGCGCAAACGGCTGCGGCAGCGGGGGGGGTTCGATCTCATTGGCTTTGTGTTGGTCGCAACTTTTCTCGGCGCGCTCGAGATCATGCTCGATCGCGGGCTCGAGGACGACTGGTTCGCGTCGACCTTCATTGTAGACGTTGCGGCGGTTTGTGCGCTGGCGTTCGTACTGATGATCCCATGGGAGGCGAGCCGCCGCAATCCGATGATCGATCTGCGGATGGTGGCGACGCGCCAGTTCGGCGCCTGCTTTGTCGTGATGCTGGCGAGCGGCGCGATCTTGCTCGCGACCACCCAGTTCCTGCCCAACCTCGTGCAAGCGGATTTCGGCTATACCGCGACCTGGGCGGGCCTCGTGCTGTCGCCCGGCGGCGTCGTCACGATGGTGATGATGTTCGTCGTCGGCCCACTGTCGGGGAAGGTCCAGCCTAAATATCTGATCGCCGTCGGGGCGGTGATCACCGCGCTCTCGATGTACGACATGATCAATGTATACAGCGATCTCGATTTCTGGTTCTTCGCCCGCTCGCGGATGCTGCTCGGCATCGGACTACCGCTGGTCTTCCTGCCGATTATAACCGCGTCTTACAATGGCGTTCCGCCCGACAAGACCGACCAAGCCTCGGCCCTGCTCAATGCGGCCCGCAATACCGGCGGCTCGATCGGCATCTCGCTCGCCTCCAATGTGCTGTGGGACCGCGAGCAGTTCCATCAAACCCGGCTCGTCGGCCAGGCGATCCCTTCGAGCGTCCAATATCATGACACGCTGCATCAGGTGACGAACTACTTTGTCGCGCAGGGCAGCTCACTATGGGAGGCCAAGCACCAGGCCATCCAATGGATTGGGCAGCAGCTGCAGGTACAGGCCTCGTTCCTCGGCTATATGGACGTCTTTTGGCTGCTGATGGTAATCTCGCTCGCGACCGTGCCACTGGCGCTGATCTTGCGCAAAGTCAAATTGGGCGGCAGCGCCCCGGTCGGCCATTGACGGTGCTTTGATAGACGAGACCCTACTATGCGGGCTCGCCGCCCTGCCTCTTGCCGATCGCAAGGCCGATGCCTGAGTTTCCGCCAGTCACAACCGCGATGTCCTCTCAAGTCTCAACATCCCTTCCTCTCTGCTTCGGCAGCGTTCTTAAGAGAGGATCTCAAGTGCGAGCGCGATGCCTTGGCCGCCGCCGATGCATAACGTGACGATGCCGCGCTTGAGGCCGTCGCGGCGCATCGAGTGGATCAGGCGGGTTGTCAGCACCGCGCCCGTCGCGCCAATCGGATGGCCATGCGCTATCGCGCCACCCTCGACATTGACTATGTCCTCCGGCAGACCGAGCTCGCGGGTCACGACGATCGCGATCGCCGCAAAGGCCTCGTTGATCTCGATGCGCTCGATGTCACCGAGTTTCCATCCGGCACGGTCGAGCGCCTTGCGCACTGCTGGGATCGGTCCGAGGCCGAACATTCCCGGCGCGACGGCGGCAATGCCGTAGGAGACGAGCCGGACTACCGGTTCGAGACCGCGCCGCTCCGCCCAGTCCCGATCCGCGAGGACGAGCGCGGCTGCGCCGCTATTGAGGCCGGGCGCGTTGCCGGCAGTGATCGTGCCGTCCGAGCGAAAAGCCGGTTTCAGCGCCGCCAGTGTGGTCAGCGTTGTTTCTGGCCGGTTGTGCTCGTCCGTCTCGAACAAGGTAGGGCACTTCCGCCCGGACAGTTCGACCGCGATGATCTCGTGCTCGAATTTGCCGGCTGCCTGCGCCGCCGCAAAACGCTGCTGGGAGCGCAACGCCCACCGGTCCTGCGCCTCTCGGATAACCTGGAATTCGCGTACCAGATCCTCGGTGTGCCAGCCCGAGTGCTGGTCTGAAAATGGGTCATTGAGGCCGTCGCGCAGCATGCTGTCATAGAGCTGCCCGTCGCCCATACGGTAGCCCCAGCGGCCGCGCGCGATCAGGTAAGGCGCCAGATCCATGTTCTCCATGCCGCCGGCCACCGCAGTCTCGACCGCGCCCGACATGATCTCGTGGGATGCCGACACGATCGCCTGCGCGCCCGAGCCGCAGACGCGGTTCACGGTCATCGCGGGAACAGACACTGGCAATCCGGCATGGATAGCCGCTTGGCGCGCCGGGTTCATCTTGGCGCCAGCCTGAATGACATTGCCCATGACGACCGTCCCGACCTCTTCGGGATCAAGGCCAGCGCGTGCGACCGCGGCTTTGATGGCGATGGCGCCGAGATCGGGCGCCGGAATTTCTTTCAGGCTCCCGCCAAAAGTACCAATCGCGGTTCGCACCGGCGCGACAACAACGACAGAACGCTGCGACATTGATGAAACTCTCCTCATTACGTATCAGTTCCGCCCCAACGCGCACGATCAGCTTGCCGAAATTGCGCCCGTCGAGCATTCCAATGAAGGCTTCGGGGGCCTTCTTCAGAGCGTCGACGTCATATCGGGATTTCCGATGGTGAGAAGGAACTCTCCTCAGCTTTCGGCAGCGTGCGCAGCCGCTGCCTCCTGGTCCGCAACATGGGCTCGTTGAGCCAGTCCGCGGCCGAAAGAGATGTTCTCGCCTGGCGTCTCGTAGAGCGTGATCAAGAGCTCATCCGGAGAGATCTGTGCTGCTGAGACCACTGCGTCGTTCAAGGCCTTCAGCAGTCCCAGTCTCTTCTCCTTGGGACGGCCGGAAATGAACGTAATCTCCAACACAATCAGATCATCCGAATAGTTCAGTCCCAGGAATGATGGCGTATGACGGAATTGGCTCTTCGGCAGAATGTGAATGATCTGGAAGAAGTCCTCCGGCGGGATGCCTAATGCACTGATCAGAGCGTTTTGAACCGCGCTCGACACCTTGCCGAGACGCGCCTCGTCGTAGTGTCCTTCGAGCACATGAATCTTGGCGAGGGGCATATGTGGTCTCCTTTGCTGGTCGTGCGGGTGCTAATCGTGTGGGGTCATTCGGCGGCAACGGAGGCGGGAGGCTCGGCGATGTGCAGATGACCGCCGGCGTTGCTGAACACGATCCGCGCCGGCGCCGCGCCCGCGGCACGCGGAATGGAAACCGCGGCCGACTGTCCCGCCGCCAACACCGTCTCGAACCGCTCGACTGCGGCTTTGTCCCTCGCGCCCTGTTGGGTAGTCACTACCACATGAAAGCCGTCGGGCTCGTCGATGTAGTAGACCAAGGCGGAGAAGCGCGCACCGAGCTTCGTCCAATGGCCGGTCACGGGAGCTATATCCGTCGCCTGAACCGTCACCACTCCAGCAATGGCGAGCGCTGCGGTCGCTAGAAGAGTCTTCATGTCATTTCTCCTATTCGGGCATTCACCCATTGCCTCAATATAAGAGTATATACATCTATATCGGTGTCGCTGCTCTCAATTCAAGAGGCATATCGAGGATCGGCCATCGGTCTCTCGGCGACCTCGGACGCGAGGGACGCCTCGCCGTTTCCAAAGGACCAGTCGCCGCGCCCCATTCCAACCAGGCTGACGAAAACATCCTCCCTTCTGACACCGAGGCGATCGTGCAGATCATCCAGCACGCGCTTATAGAAGCCGCGCTTCTGTTGCAGCGTGCGGCCTGCGGCCAGCGTCAACTGCACAAAGACTATGTCCTTGCTTCGGCTGATACCAAGAAGTTCGGGGTCATATATGAGGTTAGACTCGTCGTGCTCTGCGATCACCTGGAAACGGTCGTCCTTGGGCGCCTTCAGTATCTCCACCATGGCCGTGTACACGACGTCGCCCACGGTTTGGCGATATTCAGTCGACTTTCCCTTAATAAGATCGATGCGTGCGAGTAGCATGGTTTTACTCCTCAAGCCCAAGAGCCGCCAGGAATGATGAAGGCCTCGGAATCCCGACACCTTGCGTGCCGAGCCACAGCTCGCCCGCTTGCTCAAAAGTGCGGCTGCTGCCGGCAAGCTCCGCCATCCGCCATGGGCCTTGGATCTTGTCCGATGCCGGGCTGCTGAAGGGAAAGCGCGCCACGGCTTGGTGGTCGATCTGTCCCGATCTGGAAAATGCCGGCGCAACCCCATCGAAACAGCGGGTTGGATCGCCTTCGACAAAAAGCTGGATGACGTGGACGCCATGGCTTACGTCAAAGCGCCTGAGTTGGACGCGATCGTTGAATCAGCTGAACTTCTTCGCCAGTTCGGCAACGCGTCTTCCCAGCAGCTTGGCGGTCTCCAAATCGCCGATGCGCGGAGCTTCGTCGACCGAAGCGTCTGCAGGCGAAACTGCATGGGCTCCGCCAAAACCGGAAGACCAATTGATGTCGGCTGGCGTATTGCTTTTCTTGCTCGCCGGCAACAATCCTGTGCCGACCCAGATCTGCCCCATCTGCATTGCCAGCGTCCAGAAATAGGTAATCGTCGAGAATTTGTCACCGCTGACGGAAGCGGAGTTTGTGAATCCGGTTGCGAGCTTGTTCTTCCAGGCTTGCGGTTCGAACAGTTTCGAGCAGGCGTCCGCGAATTTCTTGAATTGCCAAGCCGGGCCGCCCATGTAGGCTGGGCTTCCATAGATAATGGCGTTCGCCTGACCGAGATCCTCCAAGGTAAGCCCGTCAGGCAATTCCCCTTGATCCGTCAGGCGATAGACCTCGGCGGTGGAACCGGCAAGCCTAATTCCCTCGGCGACTGCCTCTGCCTGCCCGGCGGTATGTCCATAGCCACTGAAGTAGACTATAGTGACGATATTCATTGGTAAGTCCTCAAGCAAATGCCGGCCAGCTTCACGGTCGAAGAAGCACGCGGCCGAAAGCCTTGCGCTCGAGAATGTAGCGATGCGCCTGCGCCGCTTCCGCGAGCGGGAACACGCGATCGATCAGAACCTTCAGCTGGCTGCTGGCGACGGCGTCGATCAGCCCCGCGACGACCGCGAAGCACCGATCATGCTCCTGAGGGAAAATGCCCGGATAGTAGATGCCTTGAACATCGGTGGAGTTCGCCCACAGCGCCAGCGGGTCGAGGGGCTCCGGATCGCGGCCGGACACGCCCACCATGATGGCACGGCCCCGATATTTCAGAGAGGCGATGCTGCGCGTCAGGTTTCTGCCGGCAATGCTGTCGACGACGAGATCCACGCCTTTGCCACCTGTCTCGGCCTTGATCGCCTCGACGAAGTCCTGCTGGACGTAGTTGATCGTGACATCTACGGCGAAATACGCTTTCGGGCGCGCAAGCTTTGCGTCATCCGATGCGGTCGTGAACACCCGCGCACCTGCCCGCTTCGCGAGCTGGAGGGTCGCAAGGCCAAGCGCACCGGCGCCGGCATGAACGAGGACAGACTGGCCCTCCCTAAGATGGCCGAACTCGAAAAGGCATTCATGGGCTGTGCCGAAAGTGACGGGGATTGCGGCGGCGATGTCGACACTAAGGGCGTCGGGAATGACCCAGGTCATATTCGCCGCCGTTACCGTGAATTCGGCATGCGAGCCCCACGCTGCGTGCGAGCCCGAGGTCACGATGGTCACGACCTTCTGGCCGACCCACCGATCCCGCACATCCGCGCCAACCTCGACGATCTCGCCAGCGCACTGGTAACCGACAATATGCGGAACGCGCTCCGGCGGCATGACTTCGCGGGCGATCAGGTCCCCGCCCTCGATTGAGATATACTCGTTGTTGATGACTACCTGGCCTGGCCCGCAAGCTGGTACATCAACATCAGTCCAATGGAAAACTTCGGGGCCGCCGTTCCGGTAGTAAACCAGGCCTTCATCATCGAACTCCATTCGTCTTCTGCCTTCTGCCTTTTGCTCGCGGCACTCAGGCAGTCTGGTCCGTGCAGGAAGCGGCGCCCGCACCTCGAGCGAGATCAAAATGTCTGCCGAGGCAATCGACCGACCAACCATGCCACTGTCGCCGATTGGCCCGTCGATTGGAGCTCTATCAGATCCGACACTTCGCCGCGGTCGTCGAGACCGGCAGTATCACGAAGGGGGCGATCAGGGCCGCCGTATCGCAGCCAGCGCTCTCTGTCTCGATCGCCAAGCTGGAAGAGGAGCTTGGCGTGCGGCTGTTCCACCGCTCACCGAAGTCGGTCACTCTCACACCGGCGGGTTGTCGATTTCATGCGACCGCGCAGGAGGTTCTGCGTGCCTGCAACAAAGTGAAGGCTGAGCTTCGGGCAAGCGTCGCCGACCGACCGCTGCGAATTGGCATGCTACGCACGTTGCCGTCCGCGCATGTCGCGCGGCTCATTGAAACGCTGCAACGCGAGCTACCGGACACGCGAATCGAGCTTGTCGATGGAACACAAGAAGATTTGCAGGCTCAGCTCACAGGCCGAAAGTTGCTCGCATGCATCTCTGCAGAAGCGGAGAGCGAGCCGCGGCAGCGTTCTGTCGAGCTGTTAAAGGAAGATTACGGATTGGTGGCCAGCCTCAACCATCGCTTTGCGTTTTACAAAAGCATTCAGTTATCCGATCTCAACGGAGAACCCTTCATCGTGCGAACTCATTGCGAGGCCTTCGACAGCACGAGGAAGCTTCTGGCAGAACGCGGAATACGTTCGCGGGTAGTCTATAGGACGGATCAAGACGATCGTGCTCTCGCATTGGTAGGAGCCGGCCTGGGCGTTGCGCTGATGCCCGCGATTTTTGATGCGCCCAACGTGAAGAAAGTCCCAATCCGCGATTTCCACTCAAAGCGCGTGATCTCGTTGCACTGGAACGAGGATGTCGCCGACGATCGGCTCGATCAGCTCGTTGCCTTTGCCACGACACACAATTGGGCCTCATCCGATCGACGCGACTTCGAGGCTATTCGTCGATTATCTCGTCACGCCGCCGCTGCCGAATTTGATCGCCTTGGCGTTCCGGTTTGATCGATTACGCCGCGCGCCGCCCTCATCGGAACAACGCCGGCGTCATAGGCGGTCTGGATAGCCGACTTCCGCCAGTGGAGGTATAGCTACTCTCGTATCATGGCCGCACCGAGGATTGAGCTCCCGTCTGTCCATGAGCTCGATCCAACGGAACTAGGTCTTGACCAAGCGCACGATCTTTTAGTTGCCAGCCGTTCGATCTCCGCAGCCTCCGATCCGACATGGAAATTTGTTGACAATTTAGCAAGACTCTGCTAGGGTCGGTGGCTGCCAATGATTCGGGAGTTATCGCATTGAGCATGGCCGATTATCGCGCCATTATCGGTGTCGTCGGGCCCCGCCCACGGGTTCTTCAACCTATTGGAAGAACCAAGCCTGATCTGGACCTGATAAAACAGGTGGAAGAGGTGACAACGTTGTTTTTGGAAGGTCCCGACCCGGCGCTTTGCCGGGATTCGGGGCATCGGGATCACGGGCGGCACTGACCCTCTCATTTCAAATTTGGCAATTATTGGTTTCGCTGATATTTCGCTGTAAAAAACAGCGAAAACAGCGGGGCGACCTGTTCGCGAAGGGGCAGTCCGGCAATGCTGCCGGCCCCATCCGGCGGTTCCACGGACCGAGCCGCATGGGCTCCCGAGCCGTTGCTCTGCCAGATTCGGTGAGACTGATCCATAACCGCGGAAATCTGGCTTGCTGCCCAGATTTCAACGTGAGCCATAACCCAAGGGGTATACCGGCGATCGGCCTTGGGTGTCTCGATGATCTCGATGCACCGAAGCTAGGCCTTGACCAAACACACGATCTTTTCGGTCGCCAGCCGTTCGATTTCCGCTGCCCCGAACCCCAGCTCTGCCAGAATGGCAGCACTGTGCTCGCCGATGCGCGGCGCAGGGCCTCGGATCTGGGCCGGGGTGCGATCGAAGCGCGCCGCGGGCTTGGGCTGGCGGACGAGCCCAATGTCCGGATGGTCCAATTCGACGATGAGCTCGCGCGCCACTACCTGCTCGTTGGCGATCACCTCATTGCGCCGCAGCACTGGGGCCGACGGCACATCGTTGGCATCGAGCCGCTCCAGCCACTCCGCTGTCGGACGCTCCTTGATGATCTCCGCCATCAGCAAGATCCGCTCAGTGGCATTGACCGCCCGGCCGCCGGGCGTGTTGAACTGCGGATCCTCGGCGAGCCCCGACCTTTCCGAGGCGGCACAAAAGCCCTGCCACTCGGAATCGGAAATTGTGCCGACTGTGATGTAGCCGTCAGCGGTCTCGAAGATCAGATCGGGGCGCGCGGTAGGATCTGCGGTTGTCGCCTCCCGGCCCACCACCGTGTACTGGGTCATCGCCTCCGGCCAGAGATAGGCGATCATCGTGTCGAGCATCGCGAGCCGGATGTGCTGACCTTCGCCGGTCCGCTCACGGGCAAAAAGGGCCGCGGTTATCGCCTGAGCCGCAAAAATCGCCGTGGTCTTGTCGGCGACGATCGTGCGAATCATTTGCGGCCGGCGTGCCTTGGGCTCCGCCTGGAGGTCTGCGAAGCCCGACAGACCCTGAATGATCGGGTCGTAGACTCGCTTCCTGGCATAGGGCCCGCTCTCGCCGACACCGCTGATCGAGACATAGATCAGTCGCGGGTTCGGTTTGCGCAGTGCAGGCTCGCCGAAGCCTAGCCGTTCCATCGTCCCCGGCCGAAAGTTCTGCACCAGCACGTCGGAACCGGCGATCAGCCTATGCATGATCTCTGCCGCCTCCGGCCGCTTCAGGTCGAGCGCCAGCGAGCGCTTGCCGCGGTTCGAGGAGACGAACAGAGCCGAGAATTCCCCCGACGCACTGATCGATTGCCGGCTGCGCCGGGTGATGTCGCCGCCGAGCGGCTCGATCTTGATTACGTCGGCGCCCTGATCGGCAAGAAACATCGTCGCCAGCGGCCCTGACACCACACTGGTCAAGTCGAGCACCCTGATACCCGCCAACGGACCCGGCATATCTGCTTACCTTTGAGTTTGTTTTCCAGAACCTATATCGGGGACTATGACCGTTGCGACAAGATCACCATCTCTAGGCCCGGGCGCTGCTTTCGTGCTCGCAAGGATCTTTTCCACCCGATCGAAGCTACAATATAGTAAGTGTGATTTAAAAACCTATGAGGGAATGCGACGATGACCGAAACCGGGAAGAGTGCGGTGGCGCTGCTGGTTGGCGCTGGAGACGCGATTGGCGCCGCAGTGGCGCGGCGATTCGCCGCTGCGGGCTACTCCGTCTGCGTAGCGCGGCGCGATCCCGAGAAGTCTCGGAACGTCGTGGAGGAGATTTCCGCGTCCGGCGGCATCGCTCGAGCTGTCGGTACCGACGTGCGCAGTGAAGAGGTGGTCCAGGCGCTCTTCGCACAGGTCGAAGCGGAGCTGGGACCGGTTGAAGTCTGCCTGTTCAATGCCGGCGCCAACGTCAAGGCTCCGCTGATCGAGACCAGCGGCAGGCTGTTCTTCAAGGCATGGGAACTCGCCTGTTATGCCGGCTTTCTCACCGGCCGCGAGGCGGCGCGCTACATGGTGCCGCGCGGCCGCGGCACGATCCTGTTTACCGGCGCTACGGCAAGCGTTCGCGGTGGCTCCGGCTTCGCCGCGTTTGCCGCGGCGAAGTTTGGCCTGCGCGCAGTGGCACAATCCATGGCGCGCGAGCTTGCACCGAAGAACATTCATGTTGTCCACCTGATCATCGACGGCGCGATCGACAGCGAGGCGATCCACCAACGGCTCCGCGCCGCGACCGGAACGGTGCCCGATCTTGGGCCGGACAGCCTGATCCAGACCAGCTCCGTAGCCGAGGCCTACTGGGCGTTGCACAACCAATCGCGCGACGGCTGGACCCACGAGCTCGACCTCCGGCCCTACAGCGAGCGATGGTAACGATGACCGACGGATCGCCGCGGCAGCTGCTGCTCTGGGGCGTCGGAACCAGCCGGACTTTGCGCGCTCATTGGGCATTGCACGAGCTCGGTCTCGATTACGACTGCCGGCCGATCCTGCCGCGCACCGGCGAGACCCAGACGCGTGAGTACACCGAGCTCAACCCAAGGCAGAAGGTCCCGTTGCTGCTGGACGGCGATTTCAGGATCGCCGAGAGCCCGGCGATAGCGGCCTATCTATCGAATACCTACGGCACCCGCGAAAACGCGCTGATCCCGACGGAGCCGCGCGAGCATGCGACCTGGCTCGAGTGGTGCTTCTATGCCGCGACCGAGCTCGACGCGACGAGCCTCTACGTGATGCGCCGCCACGGCGCTCTGAAGCACATTTACGGCGAGGCGCCGGTGGCGCTCGAAAGCGCCGCCGCTTATTTTGCAACACAGCTGCGCCATGCTGAGCAAGCGCTGCAGGATGGGCGGGCTTTTCTGGTCGGCGGTCGCCTTACCACCGCGGACATGCTGCTCACCACCTGCCTGAGCTGGGCTGTGAGCTACCAGCTACCGGTCACAGTGGCATGCCACGCCTACATGGAGAGGATCACGGCTCGCCCAACCTACCGCGCCGCTGTGGCCGCCAACACTCCGAGGAGCACCGCGTAGCCGCCTCAGCTTGCCGCCTTCTCTTTCGCGATACGCCGGGCGCCCGCAAAATCGGTCTGCAGCGGCAGATGTCGCGGGTCTTTAGCGCCGGGGCCGGGATGGACGTGGACCTGCCTCGGCGAGAGCGGGTCGCCGCATTCGGAGCACACCATCACCGGGTCGAAATCCTTGCCGCAGACGTGGTGAGTGTGCAGCAGCGGGCGCCCTTTCTTGTCGGCCATGTAGACATCGCCCCAGTGGACGATCGCCATGACAATCGGAAAGAGGTCGAGCCCTTTCTGCGTCAGGCGGTACTCGTAACGCAGCGGGCGCTGCTGGTAGGGCACCTTGACGAGCACAAATTCGTCGACGAGCTTCTTGAGCCGATTGGCGAGGATCGGGCGGGTAACGCCGAGGCGCTCCTGGAAATCCTCGAACCGCCGCACCCGCAGGAAACAGTCCCGAAGAATCAATAGCGTCCAACGGTCTCCGATTACCGAGACCGTGCGCGCCATCGAGCAATTTTCTTCACTAAGCTCATTCCAACGCATGCGCTCTTCCAGCAATGCCTGTTTAGTCCCTCCGGTGATGATATAATCCAAGCAGGTTCAGTATTCAAACCATAGAGGGTGCCGCGCAGGCCTGGCTCGCTTCAGGGGGCGCGTCACGAAACGGTCAGGTCGGAACGGCACCAGTCTTCATGCCGCGTGCGGCCAGGAATTGAGCGAGCTCGCCGGTTTCGAACATCTCGCGGACGATATCGTAGCCGCCGATGAACTCGCCTTTCCTTTCAGGAACGGTCGGCGTAGTGGTCCGCGCCGAGTAAATGCAGCGATATGTAAGGCTCGTCGCCGACCACCCAGCTGTTGTGTCCCGGTGCGATGTGGAAGACGTCCCCCGGGCGCATCTCGGTGATGGCGCCATTGTCCATTGCAGCTGTCGCGCGCCCTGAGACGACGATACCGACATGCTCGATCGAGCAACTCGACGCACCGGTAGCCGGGCCGACATGGAGCGACCATCTCCAGCCTGGTTCGTAGGTCGCGCGGCCAATCGTCATGCCGCCGATCCGAACAATCTCGAACTTGCCCTTCTCGAAAGTCCGAACTTCGTCGGGCTGTTCGAACCGCTTCAGGATCACGTCTATATTTGAGCCATCGTTTCGTGGTCGAGATTGCCTGGACTCCGGGGAGTCCGTGCCCAGGATCGCTTCCTCGACATCGCGCAGCCGGTCCTTGCCGAAGAAGATCTCGTCACCGACAAAGAAGGTGGGCGACCCGAAAGTACCCCGCGCCACCGAACGCTCCGTATTGTCGAGCAGCCGCGCCTTGACATCGGGGTCCTGGACCAGCTCCTCGAAGTGGTCTGCATCGAAACCAAATTCGAGCAAGGCGGCCCGCAACACCGTAGGATCATCGAGCTTTTTGGGTTCCGACCACATGTGCCGGTCGATTTCGTCGACATAACGCTCGAACACGCCGAGCCTCTGGGCCGCGATGGCACCGCGCATGATCGTCAAAGTATTGACCGGGAAGAACGGGTTCTGCCGGAAGCGCGTGATCCCGTGCCGCCTAATAAAGCGCGCTGTCTCGAGGCGCTCGTAGTCGGGCTTGTTCTTGATTCCGACGAGGCTTTCGGCGGGCGACCGGTTGCCGGTCAGCTTGTAGACGCCGCCCAATAACACCGGCACATACTCGAATTTCGCACCGGTCCGCTGCTCGATTTCCGGGATCACCAGATGCGCCAAATAGGCATTGGGGCTGCCGAAATCGAAATGGAACTCGACCTTGGGCATGGCTTCACCACTTCTCTGCAAAGGGTCGGATCTCGCGCTCGAACGACCAGGCGTCGCGTGGCTCCTGGTAGATCTGCCAATAGGCCTCGGCGACCGAGGCCGGCCGCATCAGCCGGCCGGGATCGAGATTGGCGAGGGCCGCCTCGCCTTCCCGCTCCTTGATCCGCTCGCGTACCCAGGCGGTGTCGACGCCGGCATCGATGACCAGATGCGCGACGTGGATGCCCTTCGGGCCGAGCTCGCGCGCCGCGCTCTGCGCCACGGCGCGCAGGCCGAATTTGGCGCTGGCAAAGGCGGCGTAGCCGACCCCGCCGCGCATCCCGGCCGTGGCGCCAGTAAAGAAGATGTTGCCGCGGCCTCGCGGCTGCATCAGTCGCGCCGCTTCGCGCCCGGTCAGGAAGCCGGCGTAGCAGGCCATCTCCCAAACCTTGCGAAACACGCGCTCGGTGGTCTCGAGCAATGGGAAATTGACATTGGCGCCGATGTTGAAGACGCAGACCTCGAGCGGTGCAGCCGCATCGGCATCTTGGAGGAGCGCCGTGATCTCTTCTTCCTTACGCGCATCCAGTGAGCGCCCGATGACCCGTCCACCTGCCGCTTCGATCTCAGCAACCAGCGGCGCCAGTTTTTCGCCCTTTCGGCGTCCAGCGAAAACGGTGAACCCTTCGGATGCGAATTTGTTGGCAATCGCCGCGCCGATGAAATCGCCGGCCCCGATCACCGCAGCCGTAGCATTCCTGTACTCCAAGTCAGCCTCCTATTCCCCTCCAATGACCCGGTCTCGAGCCGCGTCGGCCAGACGTTGCTTGGGGATTTTGCCGGTCGAGGCGGCCGGCAGTGCATCGACAACGTTGATCTCGGAGGGGCGCTTGTAGGGCGTCAGCAGCCGCGCTGCATGCGCCATGAGCTCGGCCGGCGTTGCGGTCGATCCTGGCAACAGCTCGACATAGGCCACGACCTCCTCATTGCCCGGGACGGAGCGCCCGATCACCGCCGATTGAACCACCGCCGGATGCTCGTTCAGCACCGCTTCAACCTCTGACGGATAGACATTGAAGCCGGAGCGGATGATCAGCTCCTTGGTGCGGCCGACGATGTAGAGGATGTCGCCGTAGAAGCGCGCGAGATCGCCGGTGTTGAACCAGCCATCGGCGTCGATCACCGCTGCAGTCGCCTCCGGGGCCCGGTAATAGCCGCGCATGACATTGGGTCCGCGGACGTGCAGCTCGCCGACCTCGCCCGGCGCAGCGGCGCGGCCGCCCGGCGCGACCAGACGGGCCTCGATCCCGGTAATCAGCGAGCCGACGGCGTCGTCGCTTCTTGGCGTCTCCGCCCGAACGCCGGCGATCGCGGGGGCACATTCGGTGATGCCGTAGCCGTTGCCCAGCGGCAGCCCGAATTCCGCCTCGACCTTGGATTTGAGTGTTACATCGAGCGGCGCGCCGGCGACGGCCAGTCGGCGGAGCTTGCCGCGGGGCAGCCTGTCGATACCGGCAACTGTCTTGCACTCCAGCAGCCGCTGATACGTGCCCGGCACGCCGAACATCAGCGTCATACCGTCATTGGCGATCGCGGCGACGAGCCCAGCGGGATCGAAGCGCGGCACCAGCTGTACGGTAGCGCCGACCATCAGCGAGCCGATCAGGATGTTCGAGTAGCCGACGATGTGCGATATCGGCAAAACGCAATATGCCTTGTCCGTCGGCTCGCGCTGCGCGCTCGCGACCTTGGCGCTAAACAGCAGATTGCGGTGGGTCAGCATTACCCCTTTGGGATCGCCAGTCGTGCCCGAGGTATAGATGAGCGCCGCGACCTGGCGCGACCGATCCACCTCGACCGGCTCTGGCACTGTATCCCGATTGAGCGGCCCGACGCCGAGCGTTCCTAACCCGCGAAGCACGGCAATGTCGGCGTCGTGCCGCTCTGCATGCTGGCGCGCAGCGTCGGACACCTCGATCGTATAAAAGACGCGGCGGGCACCGCTGTGCTCTCGTATGAGATCGACCTCACGAGCTGAGAGGCGCGGGTTCACCACCACCGACCAGGCATCGAGCTCCGAAATGGCGAGGATCAGCGCGACGAGCGTGAGGCTGTTCTCGCTGACGATCATTACCCGGTCGCCGGGACGAAGATCGTAGAGCTTGAGGATCAGCGCCGTGTCTGCGACGACCGCCGCCAACTCGGCGTAGGTCCACGTGACGTCGCCCCGCACCAGAGCTGGATGCTCCGGGCTCTGGCGCGCGAACGGCTTGATGACGTCGCTGATCCGGTTCGGGAGCTCGGCCAGGATCTCGTCCGCTTCCTGCCGCGCCACCGTCCCGTCCATGCCCCGCCTCCTGTCTTAGTCGCGCGTAAACGATGGCACCGATAATAGGTGTGGTTTTAGAACTGTCAACCCCCCACAGTGAAACTGCATTGAGGCATTGCAGTGGAGCCGGCTACTGGCCGCGCTGGCAACTATCAGAACTCGAGCTTGGATGAATTTGTCGACTATGCCAGCCGCTGATCTCAGGTCGGACCACTTGCCGGAGGGGGAAGGCGCGATCTTTCCCGCCCGTCGGCTGACCGATGCTCTGAAAGCCGCAGGTCCGCCGCTGCTGTTCGGGCTGCGTCTGTGGGCTTCAGTATCGCTCGCGCTCTACGTCGCGTTCTGGCTCGAGCTCGATGAGCCCTGCTGGGCCGGCACCTCGGCGGCGATCGTCTGCCAGCCGCATCTCGGCGCGTCGCTGCGCAAAGGCTGGTTCCGCCTGATCGGCACCCTCGTCGTCGTCAAGTGATAATGCGCTAAGGCCGAACCTCTTTCGGTGGGCTCCTGGCGCCAACCCTGTGACTTTGCGAAAGACGCGTGCGAATGAAGCCACGTCCTTATACCCAAGGGATTGGGCAATCTCCTTTTGAGGCGTGTTCCCGCACTCCAGGAGCTCGCGGGTGCGCGCGATGCGAACAGCTCGACAATATGCGATCGGTGTCATGCCCGTTGCATTCGCGAACCGACGGGTGAACGTGCGTCTTTCCAATCCCGCCGCCGCTGCCATGGAGGCGAGAGAGACGTCTCGCCCATCCCTGATGTGCACCCATTCCTGAGCCTTTAGTACAGCTGTGTCCCCGTGCGACTGTCTAGGAGCAAAGCCAGGGAAATAGCGTGCCTCACTCGCGGCTGGATCGGAACAAATAAAACGAGCCGTTTCCGCCCTGACGGTACCGCCAAGGATTTTGTCCACTAAAAGCAGGCCAACGTCGACCCACGCCAAAAATCCACCTGCGGTGATGATGTCGCCATCGTCAATAATGCGCTGATTTGTGTCGACTGTAATCTCTGGAAACCGCTTCGCTAGCGCTTCTGCGCAAATGCGGTGTGTCGAAACCGAATGCCCGGCGACGAGACCCGTTTCGGCGAGGATGAAGGCACCGGAGCACACAGAAACGAGCTTGGCACCGCAGACACGACGGCTCCGCAGCCAGGACACTACGCCGGCGGGGATATCAGGATCCGGAAGGTCCACCATTGTTGGCGGTATGATAAGGATCCGCGGCTGGGGGTCTCCGCGCGGATCGCTGTCATACACGCACGAAAGCTTGGTATCACGGCTATGCGCTGGCTGCCAGTGCGTAACGCGAAGCGGAAATCGTCCGTCCCGCTGTTGATCGCGTGCAGTGTTGGCAGCGATCTCGAACAAATCCGTGAGACCGTGAACACAGGCCGCTTGCACGCCTGGGTAGAGCACAATCCCAATTTCGTTGGTAGCGCCTGCCGCCGCTGTTCCTCGCTGATGGCGCGGACGAAGAACTGTCGCGTTTCCCGGTCCCGCTCTATGCATCGCTCGCGGACGCGCTGAGCGCCTATCGCGCGGGTCTGGCGATTTTTGAGCGTCTGGCGGCGGGCGATCCGAGCAACGCGGGGTGGCAGCGCGACCTGTCGGTGAGCCAGGAGAAACTCGGCGACGTGCTGTCGGCGCAGGGCCGGCTCGACGACGCGCTGAGCGCCTATCGCGCGGGTCTGGCGATTAGGGAGCGTCTGGCGGCGGGCGATCCGAGCAACGCGGGGTGGCAGCGCGACCTGTCGGTGAGCCAGAACAAGGTCGGCGACGTGCTGTCGGCGCAGGGCCGGCTCGACGACGCGCTGAGCGCCTATCGCGCGGGTCTGGCGATCGCTGAGCGTCTGGCGGCGGCCGATCCGAGCAACGCGGGTTGGCAGCGCGACCTCGCAATTTCCCATGAGAGAATTGGCAATGTATCTCTGGAGCAGGGCCGACTGGACGAGTTGCTCGCCGAGTATCGCGCTGAACTCGCGATCATGGAGCCGCTCGCGAGCAGGGATCAGAGTAACGCAGATTGGCAGCGCTTCATTTCGGTCGTTTACAACAAGGTCGGCGACGTGCTGTCGGCGCAGGGCCGGCTCGACGACGCGCTGAGCGCCTATCGCGCGGGTCTGGCGATCGCTGAGCGTCTGGCGGCGGCCGATCCGAGCAACGCGGGGTGGCAGCGCGACCTGTCGGTGAGCCAGAACAAGGTCGGCGACGTGCTGTCGGCGCAGGGCCGGCTCGACGACGCGCTGAGCGCCTATCGGGCGAGTCTGGCGATCAGGGAGCGACTGGCGGCGTCCGATCCGAGCAACGCGGGGTGGCAGCGCGACCTGTCGGTGAGCCAGGAGAGGGTCGGCGACGTGCTGTCGGCGCAGGGCCGGCTGGACGATGCGCTGAGCGCCCACCGCGCCGGGCTGGCGATCAGAGAGCGTCTGGCGGCGGCCGATCCGAGCAACGCGGTCTGGCAGCGCGACCTGTCGGTGAGCCAGAACAAGGTCGGCGAGGTGCTGTCGGCGCAGGGTCGGCTCGACGACGCGCTGAGCGCCTACCGCGCCGGGCTGGCGATCGCCGAGCGTCTGGCGGCGGCCGATCCGAACAACGCGGGTTGGCAGCGCGACCTCGCAATTTCCCATGAGAGAATCGGCAATGTATCTCTGGAGCAGGGCCGACTGGACGAGTCGCTCGCCGAGTATCGCGCTGAACTCGCGATCATGGAGCCGCTCGCGAGCAGGGATCAGAGTAACGCAGATTGGCAGCGCTTCATTTCGGTCGTTTACAACAAGGTCGGCGACGTGCTGTCGGCGCGAGGCCGGCTCGACGACGCGCTGAGCGCCTATCGCGCGGATCTGGCGATCGCTGAGCCACTGGCGGCGGCCGATCCGAGCAACGCGGGGTGGCAGCGCGACCTGTCGGTGAGCCAGAACAAGGTCGGCGACGTGCTGTCGGCGCAGGGCCGGCTCGACGACGCGCTGAGCGCCTATCGCGCGGGTCTGGCGATCGCCGAGCGACTGGCGGCGGCCGATCCGAGCAACGCCGGGTGGCAGCGTGACCTCTTCATCTCATACGAAAAGCTCGGATCGTTGGAGGAGAAGAAGCAAAATCTGAAAGAGGCGGCGCCCTATTATGCAGAAGCCGCAAAAATCATTCGCCAATTGGCCCCGCGCGACCCCTCAAACGCTCAATGGCAACGGGATCTCGCTCGGATCGAGGAGCGGCTCGCGACAGTGTCCGCAGCATCTGCATCCGATGACCGGGAGAAATCCGGCCGATGGTCGGGGCTGTGGAGCTGGTTGAAGCGGTGATCCAAGTCCGCGGTCGGTGGTAACGAGGGGGCGCCCCGCATGTCGCCATCTTCGCACCAAGATCGAGGCTTATTATGTGCGCGAGGATGAGGATTAGGCGGCCAACCGGCATACTTTGGCGTTTCCCTGCCATCTCCCTGTTGGCCCAATTCGGTTCCCTGCCATACGCACGGATTTTCCCTGACAGCACCTCCAGGATCATGTCGTAAGTGTCTGGTACAAATGATTTTTCGTGTCGATAATCCCACATGGACGAGAGTTTTTCCCTGTCCGGCAGGGAAAGCAGGGAGGCGAGACCCGTGACCATCCCGGTCGATCCGATCGTCACCTCGGTGATCCAGCATCGCCTCTTGGCGATCGTCGAGGAGATGGGCGAGGCGATGCTGCGCACCTCCTATTCGCAGATCCTCAATTCGAGCCGCGACTTCTCGACCGCGATCTGCGACCTCGACGGGAGGCTGATCGCGCAGGCCGAGCATGTGCCGATCCATGTCGGCGCATTGCCTTTTGCGGCGAAGGCGATGACCGAGTTCTTTGGCGGCGACATTCACCCGGGCGATGTCTTTCTGCTCAACGACCCGTACCACGGCGGCAACCATCTGCCCGATTTGACCGCGTTTGTGCCGGTGTTCGAGGGGGACCGGCCGCGCTTCTGGTCGATCAACCGGGCGCATCAGAGCGATATCGGCGGCGCGACGCACGGCGCGTACAACGCCGCCGCGACCGACATCTGGCAGGAGGGCATCCGCATCACGCCGTTGCGGCTCTACGACCGAGGCGAGGTCCGCCGCGATCTCCTGGAGATGATCGCGACCAACGTGCGCCACGCGCGCGACTTCCGCGGCGATCTTGCGGCGATGATCGGCTCGGCGCATGTCGGCGAGCGGCGCCTGTTGGCACTCGCGGCCGAATTCGGCTGGCCGCTGGCCAATGCTGCGATCGAGGCGGTACTGGACGGCGCCGAACGCCAGACCCGCGCGGTCATCGCCCAATGGCGGGACGGCGTCTACCGGGGCGAGGCATTGCTCGACGACGACGGCCGCGGCAACAGCGACATTCACATTCGCGCCACCGTTACCAAACGCGGCAGCGATCTGACGATCGACCTGTCAAACTCGCACCAGCAGGTGACAAGCTTCATCAACTCGTCCTACCCGAACATGTATTCCTCGGTCGTCGTCGCGCTGTCCTACCTGATCGACCCCGACACGCCAAAGAACGACGGCACTTTCCGCCCGCTGACCGTCATCGCGAAGCCGGGAACCGTGGTGTGGGCCAACCCCGGAGCGCCGGTCACCCTGGCGACCAACCATTGCGGGCAGGAGATCATCGAGGCGATCGTCAAGGCATTGGCGCCGGCCTGCCCCGACCGCGCGATGGCCGGCTGGGGCCGCCGCTTCCGCATCGCCATCCAAGGCAAGGATCCGCGGTCCGATAAGCCGTTCATCTGGCATTTCTTTCAGGCGCGGCCCGGTGGCGGGGCGTCGCCGGCAGGGGACGGCTGGCCGGGCGCCGGCGAATGGCAGGCCGCCGGCGGGATCAAGTTCGGGAGCCTCGAAGTCACCGAGGTGCGCTTCCCGCTGTTCTTCCGCCGCCACGAATTCCGCCCCGATTCCGGCGGCGCCGGAAAATATCGGGGCGGGCCCGGCGGGATCGTCGAGATGGTTGTCGAAACCGCCGAGCCGGCGGTCGGCAACACCGCCGGCGACGGAGTGCGCCACGGCGCCTGCGGCATCCTCGGCGGCAAGGACGGCCTGCCGCACCGCTATATGCTCTATTCCGAAGACCGGCCGCCGCGCGCGATCAAGACCAAGGAAGTCGGGCTGGTAATCCACCCCGGCGATGTGTTGATCCTCGAATCCGGCGGCGGCGGCGGGTGGGGCGACCCGGCGGAACGCGATCCCGCGGCCGTTGTGCGCGACATCGAGAACGGGTTTGTGACGGACGAGATGGCCGCTGGTGCAGCGGCAGTGCCCCCTCCCCCGCAAGCGGGGGAGGGTAGGGTGGGGGTTATGCGGCCCAACCGAGCAGATATGCGTGGCGGGTCTCCGATAAAGAAACGCGCGCGTGGGCTGCGCAGGAATATGACAGATGCCGAGCAGATCCTGTGGAAAGAACTCCGCAAATACAGGCTGGGCCGGCGATTTCGACGCCAATTCCCGATCCCGCCCTACATCGTCGATTTCGCCTGCGTTGAAGCGCGCCTGATCGTCGAAGCCGATGGCGGCCAACATGCGCGCCCCGGCGACCATGAATTGCGCGACAGCGAGTTGCAGCGGCAAGGCTGGCGCGTCCTCCGGTTCTGGAACGACGAAATCCTTACCAACCGTCAGGGAGTGTTGAGAACCATCGCCGAGATGCTCGGACGGGCACGCGAGCGAAACCCCCACCCCGACCCTCCCCCGCTCGCGGGGGAGGGAGTTCCCGCTGGGCGCGCCACACCGGGCGCGTGACTGCATGTACCGCATCGGGATCGATGTCGGTGGGACCTTTACCGATCTCGTTGCGGTCGACGATTCCGGCAAGGCGACCTTGGCCAAGGTCCCCTCGACCCCTGACGATCCGTCGGTCGGGGTCGTCGCAGGGCTCGACCTGCTGGCGGAAACGCTCGGGACTGAGCTCGCGGCGCTTCTGGCTGAGACCGAGCGCGTCGTTCACGGGACGACGGTCGCGACCAACGCGCTGCTCGAACACAAGGGGGCGCGGGTCGGGCTGCTGACAACCGAAGGCCATCGCGACGTGATTGAGATGCGCGAAGGGCTGAAGGACGACCGCTACAATCTGCGCGTGCCGCCGCCCGAGCAGGTGGTTCCGCGCAAATTGCGCCTTGGCGTCCGCGAGCGGCTGCGCGCCGACGGCCGCGTCGCGACACCGCTCGACCCGGCCTCGCTCAACCGCGCCCTCGATGCACTGAAACGGGAACAGGTCGAGGCGGTCGCGGTCTGTTACCTGCATGCCTACCGCGACCCGCGGCACGAGCTCGCGACCAAGGCAGCGATCGAAAAAGAAATCCCCGGCATCTACGTCTCACTGTCCTCGGAGGTGTTGCCGCAGATCAAGGAGTACGAGAGGGTCTCGACGACCGTCGTCAACGCCTATGTCGGACCGGCCTTGTCGCGCTATCTGGCGCGGCTCGAACGACGGCTCGCGGAGGCCGGCTACGGCGGGCCGACCCTGATCATTCAGTCGCATGGCGGGGTCGCGCCGATCGCCGAATCCGGGCGTCTGGCGGTCGGGGCCGTGCTGTCCGGCCCGGCCGGCGGCATCGCCGGCAGCGTGCATGCCGTGCGATTGCTCGGCGAGCACAATCTGATCCCGTTCGACATGGGCGGCACCAGCACCGACATCTCGCTGATCGTCGGCGGTCGCCCGACCTTGGTCACGGGCCGCCGGGTTGCCGGTCATACGATCGCGCTGAACAGCCTCGACATCGCCAGCATCGGCGCGGGCGGCGGCTCGATCGCGCGGGTCGACGCCGGCGGCATCCTGCATGTCGGCCCGCAGAGCGCCGGCGCCGTTCCCGGCCCGGCCTGCTACGGCGCCGGCGGCACCGCCGCGACGGTCACCGACGCCAATCTGGTGCTCGGCTATCTCGATCCGGCGAGCTTTCTCGGCGGACGGCGCCGGCTCGACCGTGCGGCGGCCGAAATCGCGGTCGACGGTATCGCTGCAATGCTCGGCATCGACCGGCTCGCCGCGGCGCGCGGCATCCACCGGGTCGTCAACACGACAATGGCCGAGGGGGTGAGGCTCGTCTCGGTGCGCCGCGGTGTCGATCCCCGGCATTTCGCGCTGCTCGCCTTTGGCGGCGCCTCGGGGCTGCACGCGACCGAGATCGCACATCAGCTCGATCTGTCACGGGTCATCGTGCCGCGCGTCGCTGCGGTGCTGTCGGCCTGGGGGATGCTGACGACCGATCTGCGCTTCGAGGTCGCGCGCACCCATATCGGCGACATGCGGGTGCTCGACGGCGACGCGGTGAAGCGGCTGTTCGCCGAGATGGAAGCCGAGGGACTCGAACGGCTGCGGGCTTCGTTCGACGGGCCGGCGCGCGCGGCGAGATCGGTCGATATGCGCTACGGAGAGCAAGTTTTCGAGATCGCCGTTCCGCTCGACGGCGTTGACTGGGAAGCCGCCGATCCGCTGCCGCAGATCGTCGAGCGGTTTCATCGCCGGCACGAGGAACTCTACACCTACTCTCTGCCGGACCAGGAGACCGTGCTCGTCAATGCCAGGGTCGCCGTCGCCGGCCTTCTGTCGTCCCTGCCGCAGGAACCCGATCTACCCGAGGCGCCGCCGGCCGCTCCCCGCAGCGAGAGGCGGACCTATCTCGACGACTGGGTAACCTCGCCGGTCTACGATTTCGATACGTTGGCGCCGAAACAAACCATTGCAGGGCCGGCGATTATCGAATTGCCGATGACGACGGTCCTGCTGCGCCAAGGCGAAGTCGCCACGGTTACTTCGCTCGGCTGGCTCGATATTATCCTGCCGCCCGCGCCGCGCGGACGGTGATGAATCGCGAGTTGTTGCGTATAATGCCGTAAACGGCTGTTGCGAGGATTTGCCGATGGCTCGCAATCCGCAAGAGGCCGCGCTGGCCCTGCACCGGTTCGGGTTTGGGCCGCGCGCTGGATCAATCGAGGAGATTGCCGCCGATCCGCGCGGCGCGCTGATCGCCGAGCTCGACCGGCCGGGGGTGGGGCTGATCACGAACCCCGACCTGCCGACGAGCGGCGCCGCCAACCGCGCCGTCTTCGAGTACAACGCCGCGCGCAACGCTGAGAAAAAACGCCCGCGCCAAGACTCCGCGCAGGCGGCGATGGAGGCTGCGCCTGCCAAGCCCGAGGCGGTGCCGTTGCCGCGGCAGCTCTTTCGCAACGAGGCCAGGGCGCGGATCGATGCGGCCCTCGGCGCCGAAATCGGCTTCGTCGAGCGCTTGGTGTGGTTCTGGTCGAACCATTTCTGCGTTAACCAGGACAAGACCGTCATGGCCGGCGCTTATGAGCGCGAGGCGATCCGCCCTCATGTCTTGGGCCGGTTCGTCGACATGCTGCTCGCTGCCGAAGGCCATCCGGCGATGCTTCTCTACCTCGACAACGCCCAGTCAATGGGGCCCAACTCGGTCGCCGGCATCAATCGCGACAAGGGCCTCAACGAGAATTTGGCGCGCGAGGTCCTTGAACTGCATACGCTTGGCGTGCGCACGGTCTACACGCAGGACGACGTCACCAGTTTCGCCAAAGTCCTGACCGGCTGGACGATAATTCCGACCGTGACGAACCCGGACCATGGCGGCGAATTCGTTTACATCAAGCGCATGCACGAGCCCGGCCCGGAAACCGTCATTGGCAAGAATTACGACGATACAGGACCCGAGCAGGGCCATGCGGTCCTCGCTGATCTGGCTCGCCATCCGGCGACGGCCAAGCATGTCGCGACAAAATTGGCGTGCCATTTCATTGCCGACGACCCGCCGCCGGTTCTCGTCGAGCGGCTGACCCAACGCTTTCTCGACACAGACGGCGACTTGAAGGAAGTGACGAGGGCACTGCTCGCTTCCCCGGAAGCCTGGGAACCGCAGCAGGCCAAAATCAAGCGCCCGGGAGAGTGGATTGTAGCGGCGCTGCGCGCGACCGGGATCTCCGGCGATATCCAGCGGATCGTTGGAGGGATGGCGCTCCTCGGCGAACCGTTGTGGCGGCCGCCGGCGCCGAAGGGCTTCTCCGACGACAATGCCGCCTGGCTCGACGGTTTGGCGCAACGTCTCGACATCGCCAACACCTTTGCCCAGCGGGTCGGCGATCGGCTCGACGCCGTGTCGGTAGCCGATACGGCGCTCGGCCCGCTCGCCTCGGCGGAAACTAGCCGCGCGATTGCCACTGCCGAGAGCAAACCGCAGGCGATGACATTCCTGCTGATGGCTTCAGAATTTCAGCGGAGGTGACAGTGCCAGTAACCTTCCACGCTCCGACACGGCGCGAATTGCTGGTTGGCTCGGGCGTGCTGTTCGCCTGGGCTTCGGTCCCGCGCCTCGCGCGCGCCGAGGGCCGCGACCCGCGGCTTTTGACGATTGTGCTGCGCGGCGCACTCGATGGGCTCGCGGTGGTCGCACCGGTCGGCGATCCCGATTGGACCAAATTGCGCAGCGAAAAATCGCTGACCGCCGTCGGCGAGGCTCCGGCTCTGCCGCTCGACGGCTTTTTCGCGCTGAACCCGGCGATGCCGAATTTCCATCGCCTGTATCAGGCGGGGCAGGCGATGGTCGTGCACGCGGTCGCAACTCCGTATCGCGAGCGCTCGCATTTCGACGGGCAGGATGTGCTCGAAAGCGGCCTCGCGAAGCCGGGCGCGGCCGACACCGGCTGGCTCAATCGCGCGCTCGCGGCGCTCGAGCCTAGCAGCCATGTCGACCCGCATGGCCGTCAGGCATTTGCGGTCGGCCCGATCACGCCGCTCGTTGTGCGCGGGCCGGCGCCGGTCCTCTCCTGGGTCCCGCCAAAGCTGCCGCCGGTCAGCGACGACACGACGATGCGCCTCCTCGACCTCTACCGGCATACCGATCCAACCTTTGCGCGCGTGCTTGAGGAGCGCGTCGGGCTTGCGGCGATTGCGAAGGTTGGCGGCATGAACAGCGAGCCGGCCGATGATCGCCCAGCGATCCAGGGCGGCGGCATCGCCCAGGTTCGCCAGTACTTCGCCGACGCGACCGGCGCCGCGGGCAAATTCCTCGCCGAGCCGGAGGGTCCGCGGGTCGGCGCCCTCGCCTTCGATGGCTGGGACACCCACGTCAACGAGGGCATCGTCCAGGGCCGCCTCGCCAACCTGCTCGGTGCGCTCGACGGCGCGATTGCCGCGGTCGAGACGAATATGGGCGAGGCTTGGCATGAGACGGTCGTCGTGCTGATCACCGAATTCGGCCGCACCGCGCACCTCAACGGCAATGACGGCACCGACCATGGCACCGCGACCGTGGCGTTGGTCGCCGGCGGCGCGCTGAAAGGCGGCCGCGTCATTGCCGATTGGCCGGGCCTCAAAGAAGCCGATCTCTACGAAAAGCGCGATCTGAAGCCGACGGCCGATCTGCGCGCCGTCCTCAAGGGACTGTTGCGTGACCACCTCCGCGCCGACGAGCAAAGACTGGAGACCACCGTGTTCCCCGACAGCGCCGCGGCGAAGCCGTTGCAGGGGCTGCTCGCCTGAGGCTTTAATGGCGTCCCAATCCGATTAGGACGCCCGATGAACGATCTGAGCCTGCCGAGCCCCATCGCGCGCGCCTGCGATCTCGCCCGATTGATCGCCGCAGAGGCGGACGCGATCGAGGGCGGGCGGCGCTTGACCGCGCCGGTGGTCGAGGAGCTGCACGAGGCGCGGCTCTTCCGCATGCTCTACCCGCGCTCGGTCGGCGGCGACGAGGTCGAGCCTGCGGTCTACATCGACGCGGTCGGCGAATTGGCGCGGTCCGACGGCTCGGTCGGCTGGTGCGCGTCGATCGCCAACAGCACCGGCCTCTTCGCGCCCTATCTCGAGCCGGAGGCGGCGCGCACGGTGTTCGGGCCGCCGCGTTCGACATGCGCGTGGGGGCCGCCCAACGATTGTAGCGGGATCGCAGTGCCGGGCGGCTACCGGGTGACCGGCCGCTGGGATTTCGCCAGCGGCTGCCGCCATGCGAGCTGGATGGGCGCGCACGGCACGGTCGTCGAGCCCGACGGCTCGTTGCGCCTCAACAATTTTGGCCGGCCGACATTGCGCACCTGGTTGTTCCCGGTAGAGCAGGCGAGGCTGCTCGACAATTGGAACCCGATCGGGCTGCGCGGCACCGCGTCGGAATCCTACACGGTCAAGGACCTCTTCGTACCCGAGGAATTCACCGGCACCCGCGAGGACCCGACCTTGCGCCGCGAGCCCGGCCCGCTCTACGCCTTCCCGCAGCAGACCCTCTATTCGGTCGGCGTCGCCAGCGTCGCGCTCGGCATCGCCCGCGGCATGCTCGACGCCCTTATCGAGCTGGCCTTGCGCAAGACCCCCCGCGGCGCCGGCCGCCTCGCCGACAACGCGGTGGTCCAAGCCGAGGTGGCGCGCGCCGAAGCCCGCCTCGGCGCCGCTCGCTGCTATCTGATCGACACGGTGACCGAAATCTACCGCCGCGCCGGCCCCTCAGCCCCAATCGACATCCCGGACCGCGCCCGCGCCCGGCTCGCCGGCTCCAACGCGATCACCAGCGCCGTCGCAGTCGCCAACCGGACCTACAAGGCCGCCGGCGTCGACGCGATCTTCCCGGGCAGCCCCTTCGAGCGCCGCTTCCGCGACATCCACACCCTCTCGCAGCAAATCCAGTCCCGCGACGCCCATTACGAAACCGTAGGCCAAGTCCTCCTCGGGAATCCAACGGGTGTGTTTCTCTAAACTCCTTTCACGGATGAACCAGTTCGGCTCAGTGAATCCCACACCCCGGTGGGGTTCGACGTCTCGATTCTGAGTTGCGAGGTCCGCTTGGTGCCAAAACCCGCCGTTCCGGTCGGCTGGATCTGGTAGGGGGTCCCGTTAGGCGAAGCCGAACTCCTGCTCGGCGACCGAAAGGCCTTCGTCAACGATCGCGATCATTTCGTCGATCTCTTCCTTGCTGATCACCAGCGGTGGGCAGAGCTGGATCGACATAAAGGCGCGGGTCAGAAGACCACGCTCCTCCATCAGCTCGGCGACACGGCGACTGAACGGATGGGTCGCCGCAACTGGTCCCCAGCCGAAGGGCTCTTTTGTCTGCTTGTTTTTGACGAGCTCGACGGCGCACACCAGTCCGAGCCCGCGCACGTCGCCTACTGTTGGATGGGCACGTAGCTGCTCGAGCCGGCCGAGAAGGTACTTGCCTTGTTGTGCGCTCCGCTGCGGCAGCTCCTCACGCTGCAAAATCTCGATGTTCTTCAGTGCCGCGGCGCAGGACACTGCCTGGCCGCCAAAGGTCAGCAAGTGGGCGAGCGCCACGTCTTGCTTTTTGAATTCGTCAAACAGCTGTCTGTCGACTGCGACTGCGGCGATTGGCGCATACCCGGACGACAACCCCTTGGCCATTGTCATCAGATCGGGGACGACGCCAAACTGCTCTGTGGCAAACATCGTGCCGGTGCGCCCAAACCCGTTGATTACCTCATCCATGATCAGCAGTACGCCATGCGCATCGCAGATCTGCCGCACCCGTTGCCAATAACGCGGCGATGGGACATGGTTCGAATTGGACACCGAGACGGGCTCGCCAATCACCGCCGCGACCGTATCCGGCCCTTGCGATAGGATCTCCTGCTCAATCGCCTCGGCGCAGCGCAGGTCCCCTTCCTCTCCTTCGATCCCGAAATCATTGCGGTAGCGGTTCGGTGAGGGCACGAAGCTCACCCCGTACATGAATGGTCCGAAAAATTTCTCATTGCGGGACGAGGTAATGCTCATTGCGCCGAAGGTCGCACCGTGATAGCCGCCGCGGCGAGCGATGATTTTGTAGCGTTTGGGGGAACCTCGCATCGCCTGTACCTGCTTGGCGATCGTCAAGGCACTTTCGATCGCTTCCGAACCGCCGGAGCAGAAGAAGAACCGGTCGAGCTCGCCTGGCGTCAGTCCCGCGAGCACATCGGCGAGCTGAACCGCTGCGATGTTGGTGTAACTGGCGGCAGAGACATAAGCTAACTCCCTCGCCTGCTCCGCCATGGCTTCCGCGATTTCGGTACGGCCATGACCGACATTGACGACATAGAGCCCAGCGAGACCATCGAGATACGAACGGCCGCGTGCATCAAACACTCGACAGCCCTCGCCCCGCACCATCACCCGTAAGCCGTCGCGCTCGGCTAGTTAGGACAGGAACAGATCGGAAATGTAATGAGATTTCCTGAACGTGGTGCGCGGCCCGCAGGTCGCCCTCGTGCGGTTTCAGTGACTGCTTCGGGTGACGGGCGGCGGTCCTGCGCTCGCGCGATTGCGGCCGCTTCACCCCAGCAAGCCGACCATCCGCCGCGTTGAATAGACCGTCTTTTTTTCGGTGCCAGCGGCAGATACCGGGGCATGGGCGCGCGACGCCTCAAGGGCAGACGACCGGGCCGCCGGAATTGGTGGCTGCAACCCGCTCAGCCGGTCAGGAAATTCTCGACCAGTCTCGCGAACTCCGCCGGCTTCTCCATCTCGGGCATGTGACCGCAATTGTCGATGACGACAAGCCGCGAGCGCGGGATCGCGCGCTCGTAGAGCTCGCCGCACTCAAACGGCGCGATCGCGTCCTCGCGTCCCCACACCAAGAGCGTCGGCGTGACGACGCCGGGCAGCAGGTGACGCAACGTGAGACTGTGCATGTAGGGTTTCCACGCGATGCGGCAGGTCATCTCGCGGTGCTGCTCAACGAGATCGGCCTCCTCCGGCGTCCAATCCTTCCCCCAGTAGCGTAGGAACTCCGACGATTGCTCGGGCCGATGAAAGGCACGCCGCAGCCCGGTCAATCCCCCTTCCAGGAAATAATCGAAAATTTCGCCTTGCTCGGGCTTGATGCCCATCGCACCGACGAGGACCAGCTTATTGAAGAATTGCGGCGCCACGGTCGCGATCTCCGCGGCCACCCAGCCGCCGATCGAGCAGCCGATAACGTTGACCGGCGTGGGGAGATCGAGCTCGCGAGCGAACCAGGTGACCCACGCGGCGAGATCGTGAACCCCCATGATCCAGTCCGGGCGGGTCGACCGGCCATAGCCCGGAAGCGACGGTACGATCACATCGTAATGCCCGGCGAGCCGCGCAAAGCTATCGAGCCAGCCCGGCACGCCCAATTCGCCGTGGATCACGACCAAGGGTGGGCCGCTGCCGCCGCGCCGCAATTCAACTGTGATCCCGGCGGCGTTGATCAGCCGCGCTGGGTCGTTTATTGCGGCCATGGCGTGACCTCCCTGCCGGTGACGAGAGCCGATTGGTGCTCGCGCAAGGCGGGGATGACCTCCTTGCCGAGCAGCTCTATGCCGCGCATCGTCGCCTCGTGCGGCTTCTTGCCCTCGCGCGCCCAGAAGGTCAGGTAACCGGGATCGGTGCGGTCGATGATGTGCTTGAATTTCTGGATGATCATCTTTGGGCTGCCGGTGACGATCAGGCCGGCGCGGACCGCGGCCTCGTAGCTACCTTCGGACATTCGCCGCTCCCTCGCCATATCGCCGGTCTTGGCCTGCTTCGACATGTAGCCGGGCGGCACCATCCATTCCGGATGCCGGCCGCCGCCGGTCGCGCCGGCGGAGCCGGTTCCGGCGGTCAGCGCCGAGGCCGCGACGCCGCCGCTGCGCCCGATGACGGAGGCGCCGCCGTAATGATAGCGGCCCATCTCGTAGGCCTCCGCGTCGGTATCCAACACGGCGGTATGGATGAGGTAGCCGAGGTGCTCGGACGTCGGCGCCCAGCTGTCCTCGCGCGCGGTCTCGTGATAGATGTCGCGGCAGGTGGCGGTGGCATCGAGCGCGCTGCCGAGGACGAGATAGGTGATGCGCTGCCGCGCCGCCCAGCGGATCGTCTCCGGGCTCAGGATGCCGGCCGCCCAGATCGGCGGATGCGGCTTCTGCAGCGGCAATTGCCACGGGTTGACGACCCGCAGGTGATAGTGCTTGCCCTCCCAGCGGAAAGGGCCGGGCACCGTCCAGGTCTTCTTGATCAGCGCAAATGCTTCCTCGAAGCGCTCGCGGTTGTAGGCGGGATTGGCGTTAGTCGAGAGCTGCTCGATGCCGGTGCCGCGCACAAAGCCCGAGATGATGCGCCCGCCCGAAATCAGGTCGAGCATTGCGATCTCCTCGGCGACCCGCACTGGATTGTCGTGGATCGGCAGCGGATTGCCGATCAGCGCGATCGTGCCCTTGATGCGCTGGCTGATCACCGCCGCCGAAATGTTGACGCTCTCCTGCATCGACAGCACGTTGTTGTGGTGCTCATTGCACACCGAGCCGTCGAAGCCCATTTCCGACGCGTATTCATGCTCGCGCAGGAACATCTGCCAGAGATCGCGCGCCTTCTCCGCGTCAAAAAGACTGTTGGGGAAGAGCAGCGCCGAGTAGCCGTATTTCTCGAGGGCTTCGAGCGGATAGGCGTTGTAGCCCATCTCCGAGAAGAAAAAGAATTTGCGCGTCATCACATGGCTCCCGTCGCGCGTCGGTTCCATTCACACATTCAACGTCAATCACGGCCGCCTTCGCAACGGGGCATGAGCATGAGTAGGTGATGGGTGTGCCGCAGCCTGCCTCGCCCTTAACCGCGGAAAGCCGTTGAAGAGTTGCAGCGCGGCTCGTGCCAGCACCGAAGTCAGTGACCCGACCCTGCTCGACCACGTCTGTGGATGAGCGCGCGTGACAAGGCCGCCTACACCTAGACCGATCTTTAGTTGGGGAGCAGCTCTGATATAATGCCCGCAATCGACGGGGCTCGTTTATGGAACGCCGCAAATTCGGCAATACTGATCTCATGGTATCGGCCATCGGTCTCGGCTGTTATGGCATGTCGGGCGCCTATGGGCAGGCAGACGACGCGGAATCGATCGCCACTATGCGCTGCGCACTCGATCTTGGGGTCAATTTTCTCGACACATCGGCCAGCTACGGCAACGGCCACAATCACCGCTTGATCGGCGAAGCAATCCGCGGCCGCAGACATGATGTTGTCATCCACTCGAAGAGCGGCAGCCCACGCGATGGCGGCCCAGACGCCGTGCGCGGCGGAGGCGATCCGCGTTATCTGCGTCAAACCTGCGAGCAGAGCTTGAAAAATCTTGGCATCGAGACGCTCGACGTCTTTTGCATGTCGCGCGTCGATCCGACCGTGCCGATCGAGGAAAGCATCGGAGGAATGGTCGAGCTCGTCAAGGAAGGCAAGACACGTTTCATCTCGCTCTCGGAGTGCTCGGCCGAGTTGGTCAAGCGTGGCAGTGCCGTTCATCCGCTCGCTTCGCTGCAGATGGAGTATTCGCTGTTCTCGCGGGATGCGGAAGAGCAAGGCCAGATCGACGCCTGCAAGGAACTTGGCATGGCAATGATGGCCTATGCCGTGCTCGGACGTGGAATGCTGAGCGACCGGGTTCCCAAAGTGGAGGAATTGGCAGCGGACGACGTTCGTCAGAGGCTCCCTCGCTTTCAGAGTGGCAATATCGAGAAGAACCTCGGGCTGCGCTCTTCGCTCGAGGCCATTGCGCACAGGAACAACGCCACGCTCGCCCAGCTCTCCATTGCGTGGCCGATGGCCCAGGGAAAGCGTGCGGGAGTCTCTATCGTCCCTATACCGGGCGCGAAATCGCGCAAGCACCTCGAGGAGAATGCGCGCGCCGCGGAGATTGTGCTCACCGCAGACGATCTTGCGGAAATCGACCGCATCGTCCCGCCCGGTGCCGCGTCGGGTACTCGCTACCCGACAGAACAAATGCACCGAGTGAACGTGTGACTGAAATGAGGGACTTACGTATCTCACTCTGGCCAGCTCGACCACCACGCCGCGGCTCGTAGCAAGCAAACGCGCACCCGCGTGGCTTGACAATCGCTAAACGCCGGTTCTCATTATGTTCTCGGGTCGAGAACGTCCTTGAAACATCACGGGTGAACGGTCGGGATGGGAACGACAGCTACCATCCTCCATGCAGACCTGGATGCCTTCTATGCCTCGGTCGAGCAGCTGCTCGACCCTTCGTTGCGCGGCAGGCCCATTGCCGTCGGTGGCGGGGTGGTGCTTGCCGCTTCATACGAAGCCAAGGCCTTCGGGATCCGCGGCGGCATGCCGGGACGGCAGGCGCGCGAACTCTGTCCGCAACTCATTTTTGTCAGCGGCCATTTCAAGGACTATCAACGGCTGGGCGATGCCGCCATCAAGGTAGTCAGCGATTTCACGCCTCTCGTCGAGCGGATTTCCATCGACGAGGCGTTTGCCGACGTCGCGGGCTGCACCCATCTCTTCGGTCCGCCTGCCGAAATTGCCGGCGCAATCCGGCGCCGCGTGCAGGCGGAGCTTGGCCTTCCGATCTCGGTCGGCGTGGCGCGCACCAAGCATCTGGCGAAAATTGCCTCGCAAGTGGCCAAGCCCAACGGGCTGGTGGTGGTCGATCCCGACACCGAACTGGAATTCCTTCACCACCTGCCAGTCGGACTGATGTGGGGAGTGGGCCCGGTCACTAAGGCGCGTCTGGCCGAGATCGGCGTGGTTACTATCGGGCAGCTGGCAAAGACACCGGGATGGTCGCTCGAGCGGTTGCTCGGTCCCGCAGCGGGGGAAAAACTCGCAGCGCTAGCGTGGAACCGCGATCCACGGGAAATCAAGACTCACCGACGGACCGGATCGGCGGGAGCACAGTCGGCGATCGGCAGGAAGCCTGCCGAAGAGGGAGTTGTCCGACCCATCCTGCGTCATCTTGCGGACAGAATCGGCACCCGCCTCCGGGCCAAGTCCAGGCCCGGTCGAACCGTGACGGTCCGCGTTCGCTTCGCCAACATGGACTCAGCCACTCGCTCGGTAACGCTCGACGCGCCAATCTCCGCGACCGTGATCCTTGCCGAGATCGCCGAGGAGTTGGTGCGTGCGGTCCTCGCGGATCACCCGGACGAGAAGACCATCTCGCTCCTGGCGATCTCCGTGTCGCATCTCGAGGAGCACTGGGATGTGCAGCTGGAACTCCCGCTTGGACTTAGAGATGAGGCGCGCCGCCCCGGTACCAAGAAAGGCATGGCGCGTTGGGCGGCTGACTGCGCGGTCGATAGGATCCGCGATCGCTTCGGATGGGATGCGATCGGATATGCGTCGGTGGCGCTAGGGATTTCCCGCTCTGTTCCAGACGAGTTTCGCAAACTCGCCGAAAAGGACCTGTGACCATCACCGGTTACAGGAAAAACACGGGTGTTTGTGAGTCGGTCGGTCTCGGCCCAGTCCACACTTCACCGACCCATCCTGCCATCTCCGTGCCGAGAGGCGGGCGGCCCCGTTCGGTAAGACGGTGCGCGCCGACACAGATTGGACCGCCACTGGGGGCGATGCGGGCACAGCCGACGTGTTCACCGAAATCTCGCGGGCGACGGACAAACAGCTGTGGCTCATCGAAGCTCATCTGTGCGGGTCTTGATCAGGCTTGATGCCTGTGCAGCCGCTTCGGGCTAGCGAGAACCTCCCGCCACGATCTGTCAGTTGGAAGCGCCCCGGTCCAACGGCCTGGAGCAGGCCCGCCTTCTTGAGGTAGGTCGTTGCCCAGCCGACCTCGGTTGTAGAACCGAGTCTGCCCGCTTCCGAGAAGTTGAGTTCGGCAGGCCGCCCCGCCTGCTTGGTGCTCGCCCGGTCCGCTTTAGCCAGTCCAAAGCGGGGAGGACGACGGTACGCGCTTGCTTCTCGGCGCTAACCTGGGCGATGCAGACTTTGCCCGCGGCGGCACGCTCGCTGTCAACCTTCACCCACACCGGCAAAGTAAAGCTTGGGATCGGCGGCGCGGATATGGGCTTCGGGGAGGCCCAGTTCGCGGCGCACTATGTTGGTGCCTTCGACGAGCGAGACGCATTTGTAATAGGCGATGCGGCGGCTGAGGCCCTCGCGGCCAAAGCCGCAATCGGTCGTGACGACGAGCTGCTCGGGCGGGATGTATTCGAGTGCCTTGCGGATCAGTGCGGCGACGTGCTCGGCCGGCTCTACGACGGTGTTGCAGTGGCTGACGACGCCGATGCCGATCTTCTTGTCGGTCTTGTGTTTGGCGAAGAGCGGCAGGTGCTTGCCGTCATTACTGGCGCATTCGAAGGTGATGACGTCGGCATTGAGCTGCAACAGGTAGGGCAGGGCGCGCTCATAGCTCGGCACCTCCCAGTAGACCCGCTGCTGATTGGGGTTGCCCCAGCAGGTGTGCACCCAGATCTCCGCATCGACGCCGGCGAGCTGGCGGTTGAAGGCTTCGGTCTGGAATTCGAGCTCGGCATCGGTGCAGTCGGACCGGGTCGTCAGGCCATGGTGACGCGGCTCCTCGACCTGGATCACCGGGCAGCCGACGGCCGCCAATTCGCGCAATTCGGCATTCATGATGTCGCAGAGATCGAGCACCATCGCCTTGTCGTCGGCGTAGTGCTCGTTCCACAGCATGCTGGCCAAGGCCGGCGCGCAGATCGCGCCGAACTTGACCGGGCGGTCGCTGAGCCGCTGGGCGATCTGCCAGAGTGCGGCGTATTCGAGCGGACCGCGGGTCAGCTTGTCTTTGACGATAGCCGGCTGATAGGCCTCCTGTACTTCCCACAGGATCTTGCCGGGGCGGATGTCGTGCCGCGCCATCCAGCCCTGCGACGTGCTGCGGTGGCCGTGGATGCCGCCCAATCGCTCTATCGGGTAAAAGAACCACGATTTGCCGCCGACCGCGAGGTCAAAGCGGCTGTCGCCGTCCGTGACGATGTCGAGCCCGGCGGCCTCCTGCGCATTGATGATCGCGGCTACAGCGTCGAGATACTGCTCGCGAAACAGCGAGTCGCCGAGCGCCGATTTGAAAGACCGCCCGCCGAGGCTCGCGTCATACCATAGCGGCCGCGGATACGATCCGGTGATCGCGGTCGGCAGTACCATGTCTCGGGTGGTCTTCAGCATTGCCGGACATCCTTCTCCACGTCATACCCGCGAAAGCGGGTATCCAGGGCGGGCGCGTATCCTCGGCCCCCTGTTCGAGCCAGGGGCAAGCTCTGGACTCCCGCTTGCGTGGGAGCGACGATAATACAAAACACGGAGGCGGGACCCATGAAGGATTTCGCGGGGAAGATCGCAGTGGTGACCGGCGGCGGCTCGGGCATGGGACGCGAGCTCGTCCGCCAGCTGGCCGCGCAGGCCTGCAATATCGCGATTTGCGACGTCTCCGAAGAGGGGATGGCGGAAACTCAGCGACTGTGCGAGGCGGCGGGGCTGCCGCAAGGACTGCGCGTCACGACCCATCTCGCCGATGTGTCCGACGAGGCGCAAATCGAGCGGTTTCGCGACGAGGTCACCGAGCGTCACGGCACCGACAAGATCCATCTCCTCTTCAACAATGCCGGTATTGGCGGCGGCGGCAGCATGTTCGCCCATAGCCGCGACGAGTGGGAAAGGACGTTCAATGTGTGCTGGGGCGGGGTCTACAATTGCACCCGCATCTTCCTGCCCATGCTGCAGAAGGCGGAGGAGGGCCACATCGTCAATACCAGCAGCGTCAATGGTTTTTGGGCGTCGGTCGGACCGCATATTCCGCACACCGCCTATTCGGCGGCAAAGTTCGCGGTGAAAGGCTTCACCGAGGCGCTGATCACCGATCTCAAGATCAACGCGCCGCACATCAAGTGCTCGGTCGTCATGCCCGGCCATATCGGCACCTCGATCCCGCTCAACTCGCGCAAGATTCAAAGCGGCAACCTCTCCGATGAGATCGATGCGAGGCAGATCGCGCAAGCGCGGGCGCGCATCGCCTCGATGGGCCGGGACGTGACCAGCCTGTCGGATGACGACATCCGCAAGATGATAGCCGAGCGCGAGCGCCGCTTTCGCGAGGAGGCGCCGACGAGTGCGGCCGAGGCGGCGACAATCATTCTCGACGGGGTCAAGGCCGACAACTGGCGCATCCTGGTCGGCAACGACGCGCACCAAATCGATGAATTGGTCCGGGAGGCCCCGGAGCGCGCCTACGATCTCGACTTCTTCGAGAGGTTTGCCGCCAAAGCCGGCTGGCGTGTCCCGTAATCGCTAATCGAAGGTCAGCACGGTGCGGGCGACTTCACCCGCTTTCATCGCGCGGAAGGCTTCGTTGATGTCGCCGAGATGGCCGCGCTTGGTGACCATGTCGTCGAGCTTGAGGCGGCCTTGGCGGTAGAACTCGAGGTAGAGCGGGATGTCGTAGCGGAAGCGGTTCGAGCCCATGCGCGAAGTCTGCACCTTGCATTCCGGGCGGATAGCCATCCATGGGAACTCGATCATCGCATCCGGCGGCAATACGCCGACGATCGTCGCGGTGCCGCGGATCGCGAGCGACTCGATCGCCTGCCGCACCAGCTTTGTGTTGCCGACCGCCTCGAAGGCGTGATCGACGCCGGCGCCGCCGGTCAAGGTGCGCACCGCCTTCACCGGGTCGTCCTCGGCGCTGTTGACGAAATCGGTCGCACCCGCGCGCACCGCCATCTCGCGTTTCGATTCGAACATGTCGACGCCGATGATCTGCCGCGCGCCGCCGATCCGCGCACCCTGGATGATCGACAGCCCGACACCGCCGCAGCCGAACACCGCCACGGTCTGCCCCGCTTCGAGCCCAGAGCTGCGCAATGCCGCGCCAACGCCGGTCAAGACCCCGCAGCCGACGAGCGCAGCACGGTCGAGCGGCAATTCAGGGTCGATCCTCACCAGCGAATTCTCGTGCAATAGCATCTTCTCGGCGTAGCTCGAAATGCCGATGAACTGGCGCAGCGGCTGACCCTTCTGCGAGAGCCGCGGGGCCGCATTGTCGGGACGCGTGACAATGCCGCCGGTGCACAAATTCGGATGCCCCGAAAGGCATTGCGGGCAGTTGCCGCAAAAACCCGAAAGGCAGGCCACCACGTGATCCCCCGGCCTGACCGTGGTCACATCCGCGCCGACCGCCTCGACGACACCGGCGCCTTCATGCCCGAGCACGATCGGCCGATCGAGCGGGAACCGCCCGATGCCATCGACGACGTGCAGATCGCTGTGGCAGACACCGGTGGCCGCCGTGCGAACCAGCACCTCGCGCCCCCATGGCTTGTCGATCTCCACCGCCTCGATCGTCAGCGGCTCCTGCACCTTGCGAAAGACGGCAGCCTCGATCTCCATCGTATCGGTCTCCCTAAAGTTTTTAGTCCGCTGCGGCGCTCTCCTGATGCCGTTCATAGCGCCGCGCCGGCGTGTTTATCGGCTCGGCAAGTGCGGGGGCTCCGAAGGAGGCGGCCTTGCGGCCGGCAGGCGCGTCGCCGTAGAGGGTGGTGCGCTGGCGTGGTTCGCGCCCCAATGAGCGGATCAATCCCTCCATGCTCTCGGGCGGCATCTCCTGGCCGTGCACCGCGCCGGCGGCGCGAGTGATGCTCTCGTTCATCAGGGTGCCGCCGAGATCGTTGGCGCCCGCTGCCAAGCACGCTGCGACACCGCCGATGCCCATTTTGACCCAGGAGGTCTGGATGTTGGTGATGACCGGGTGCAGCACGAGACGAGCGACGGCGTGCATCAGCACTGCCTCGCGGTAGGTCGGGCCGCGGCGGGCGCGGCCTTTCAGATAAATCGGCGTCTCCATTGGCACAAAGGGTAATGGCACGAATTCGGTGAACCCGCCGGTCCGGACCTGCAATGCGCGGATGCGCAACAAGTGCCGGGCCCAGTGCTCGTAGCGGTCGACATGGCCGTACATGATCGTGACGGTGCTGCGCAGCCCGGCGGCGTGCGCGGCTTCCATGACTTCGAGCCATTGGCCGGTCTTGATCTTGTCGGGGCAGATCACCGCGCGAACCTCGTCGTCGAGGATCTCGGCCGCAGTGCCGGGCAGCGAGCTCAATCCAGCCGCCTTCAGCTCGCGCAGAAAATCGCCGACCGTGCGGCCGAGGGTCCTGGCGCCCTGCCAGATCTCGAGCGGCGAGAAGGCATGGATGTGGATGCCGGGCAGCGCCTCCTTGATCGCGCGGCAGATCCCGAGATAGGTGGCGCCGGTATATTCCGGGTGGATCCCGCCCTGCATGCAGACTTCGGTGGCGCCCCGATCCCAAGCCTCCTCGACCCGCCGCTGGATCTCGGGGAGATCGAGGTCATAAGGCCGGCCGCGCAGGTTTTCGGTGAGCTTGCCCTTCGAAAACGCGCAGAACTGGCAGCGGAAATAGCAGACATTGGTGTAGTTGATGTTGCGGGTCACGACATAGCTGACCGCGTCGCCATTGACCCGTTGCCGCAGCTCGTCGGCCGCCCGGCACACCGCATCGAACTCGTCACCGCGCGCCGCGAAGAGCCGGACAATATCCGCTTCGTTGAGCGTCTCTCCGGCCGTGGCTCGTTCCACCACCGCTGCCAGTTGCCCCTCACCCACCCAGCCCTGCGGGCTTGGTCCCCCCTCTCCCGCACTGCGGGAGAGGGTGACGAGCGAAGCGAGGCGGGTGAGGGTCGGTGGTTCGATACCGGCGCCAGGTACCCAATCGTCAGACCGCGCGAGCCCCTGCGCATCGATCGCGCGCAGCACCGCCGGGCGCAGCGCGGGATCGACCCAGCGGTCCAAGTCGCGCGCGTAGGCCGGGTAGATCGCCAGCCGCTCGACGAGCAATTTGCCGGCGGCGGCGGTCTGCTCGGCCAGCCGATCGAGTGCCGGCCACGGCCTCTCGGGGTTGACGTGATCGGGGGTGACCGGTGAGACGCCGCCCCAATCGTTGATACCGGCGGCGATCATCTCGGCGAGCGCACCGGGGTTCAGATTGGGCGGCGCCTGGATGTTCATCGCCGGACCGAAGATCAGCCGCGCGACGGCAATGGTCCATAGATGATCGTCGAGGTCGGGCTCGGGCGCTTGCGCCATCCGCGTCCCTGGCTTCGCCCGGAAATTCTGGATGATGATCTCCTGCAGGTGACCATAGCGGTCGTGCAGGTCGCGCAGCGCCAACAGCGCCTCGATGCGCTCCCGCCGGGTCTCGCCGATGCCGATCAGGATGCCAGTGGTGAACGGCACTGCCGCCTCGCCGGCGGCGCGGATCGTTTCGAGACGCAGCGCCGGGTCCTTGTCCGGCGAGCCGAAATGCGGCCCGCCGCGGCGGCGCAGCCGCTCCGAGGCGCTCTCCAGCATGATCCCCTGGGAGACCGAGACTTGACGCAGCCGGTCAATGTCGGCGCGGGTCATGATGCCGGGGTTGAGATGCGGCAAAAGCCCGGTCTCGCGCTGGACCAGCCCCGCCATCTCTGCGAGATAGGACAGCGTCGTCTCGTGGCCGAGCTGCGCCAGCGCGTCGCGCGCCGCGCCATAGCGCAACTCGGGCTTGTCGCCCAACGTGAACAACGCCTCGTGGCAGCCGGCACGTGCGCCGGCGCGGGCGATTTCGAGCACCTGCTCGGCGCTCAAATAGGCGGGCTCGCCGGCGCGCGGCGGATGGGCGAAGGTGCAGTAGTGACAGACGTCGCGGCACAGCTGAGTCAGCGGGATGAAGACCTTGCTCGAATACGATACGAGACCGCCATGCGCCTTGTCGCGCAGCGCCCCTGCAGCCCTCATCAGCGCCTGGAGATCAGACTGGTCGGCGAGCGCCAGCGCCTCGGCCACCGACAGGCGCCGCCCGGTCTCGACGCGTGACAAGATCTCGTCGGTGATCATCCCCAAGGGTCTCCCATAACTGCCGCGGCACGCTGCAGGTCGAGCAGTGCATGCGCCCGCGTCGCCGCCGGCACAAGCGTTAAAGCGGCCAGATCCTCCGGCGTATCGACATCGAGCGCAATGCCCGGGAGGCGCAGCACGGTCGGGCAGATGCCGCATGCCGCGGCCGCCCTCAAATGCGGGAAGAAGCTGTCCTCGCCAAAGCGCAAGGGCACGGCGTTGGGCGGCGAGCAGATGATCGCGTTCGATCCTCGCTCGTCGCGCGACGGGGCGATCGTGAACGCCGGCGCCGGGCGATGCGCGGCGAGAAGCTGCGTGATCTCGGCAGCAGTGACGAGTGGAATGTCGCCGGGCACGGTAAGCATGCCGGGACACCCCTCCGCGGCGAGGAGCCTTGCCGCCGCGGCAACTGCGCCGCTGTGCCCGTCGCGGGCGCCTATCTCGATGATGCGCGCGCCATAGCGCGCCGCCAGCCGGCGCGCCGCCGCGTCGACCGTCACGACCGCCAGCCCGCTGAGACTTTGCGTCGCGGCGAGCGCCGTCAATACATCCTCGAGCATTGCCAGCATAAACGCCCGCCGCCGCTCGGGCGGCAGCACCGGCGCCAGCCGCTCCTTGGCCCGATCCAACTCCTTGACCGGAACGACCGCCCACACACCCATTTCAGCCACCGCGCCCAGCCACCGCCAGCACCGCCCTCGCCAAGGCTTCGCGATCCTCGATGCTCGACATCAACGTGCGCGCCAATCTCACCGGAATACCGAGGTCTTCAACCTCATTTCCATCCGCCTCGTCGACGATGAAGACGTCGAGGATGTCCTCGTAATGCCGCGCGACGGCGGCGGCGCCGACCGCGAGACCGAGCTCGGCCATGATCTTGGCGGTCGGGCCCTTGACCGCCTTGCCGCTGATGATCGGCGACACCGCGACGACCGGCGCCCGGCAGGCGCGCAGCGCGTCGCGGACACCGGGTAGGCCGAGAACCGGATCGATGCTGAGAAACGGGTTCGAGGGACAGATCACGATCAGTTCGAGATCGTCGGCGAGCGCGGCGACAAAATCGGGGTTGACGCGCGCCTCCGAGGCGCCGGCATAGGCGATTTCACGCACGACCGGTGAAGCCCGCCGCCGGACGAAATAGTCCTGGAAGTCCAGCCACCCGTCCCGACTCTGCAGGCGGGTGCGGACGCGGTCGTCACTCATCGGCAGCAGCCGCGCCGAGATGCCGAGGCGGCGGCGGAAATCGTCTGTGATCTGCGAAAGGCTCTCTCCGGCCGCAAGGCGCCGGGTGCGCTCGACATGAGTAGCAAGATCGCCGTCACCGAGCTTGAACCAGGTTTCGCCGCCCAGCGCCTCGAGCGCGGCCATGAAGGTCCAGGTCTCATTGCACCGGCCCCAGCCCGTCTCGGGATTATCGATCCTGGCGAGCGTGTAAAGGAGGGTGTCGATATCGGGCGAAATCGAGAGACCGAGATGCTCGAAATCGTCGGCGGTGTTGGCGACGACGGTCAGCTCTCCCGGCGGCAAAACGCAGTACAGGCCGAGGGCCAGCTTGGCGCCGCCGATCCCGCCCGACAGCGCCAGCACGCTCATCGGAAGAGGTCGTGCTCGGCGGGCCGGATCAAGGCGGCGGCCGGTACCTCCGGAGCGGACCAGCCGAGCCCGCGGACCAGCACCATCGGCACGGCTTCGTCGGCCTGGCCCATCAGCAGCCCCGCGGCGGCGGCGATTTCGTCGGCAAAGCCGGTTTCGGTAACCAGCAATTCCCGCCCAAAAAGATCGGGATGACCGCGCATATCGATCAACGCCGGCAGTCCCGCGGCGCCCAGCGCGACGCCGACGGTCCCTTTGCGCCAGGGTCGGCCAAAGCTGTCGCTGATGATGACGGCGATATCCGTCCCGAAAACACCGACGAGTTTCGTCCGCAAGGCGAGCGCCGAGCCGTCCGGGTCTTTCGGCAACAGCAGTACTCGTTCGCCGCCGGCCTGCATCGGCAAGTTCGAATGGTCGATGCCGGCATTGGCCATTACAAGGCCGAGTTGGTGCTCGACGATCAGCAAGCCCGGCCGGTGGCGTACAACGCGTTTCGACTCGGACAGCACCACCTCGACAAACCGGGGGTCTTTGTCGACCTCGGCGGCCAGTGCAATCGCTCTATCCGAAGGCTCGACTGTCGTCACGTCTACATAACGCCCCTCGGCCTTGGAGACGATCTTCTGCGCTACCACGAGGACGTCGCCGGGTTCCGGGGTGATCCCGTTTGCCGCAAACGCGTCAACCGCAATCGCACCGAGATCGTCTTCCGGCTCGACCAGCTTTATGCCGGTAAGCGCGAACAGGGTCACCTGCCTCGCAGGCATATCCGCACAGATTATCTCCCTCTCCGCCCTTGGGGGCGGAGAGGGTTGGGGTGAGGTGGGGGAAATCCCCAAGCTCCGGCCGGCGGCGCCCACCTCACCCTCCCGGCGCTGCCGCGTCGGGCCCCTCCCTCTCCCCCCGCAAGCGGGCGGAGAGGGGCAAAGGCCCGGCGAATTTCGAGTACTGCCGCATCAGCCGAGCTTTGAGCGCAGCAACGGCAGGACCTGCTCGGCGTAGAGCTTGAGGAACCGGGGTTGGTCGGGGCCGGGAGCGTGAAAGACGAGGTGGGTCAAGCCGAGATCGACATAGGGCCGGATCTGGGCCAGCTGCTCCTCGGGGTCGGAAGACACGATCCACCGGCTCGCCGCCCGCTCGATCGGCAACGCATCGGCGAGCCGCTCCATTTCACGCGGGTCCTCGACGCTCATCTTTTCTTCCGGGGTCAGAGCGAGCGCCGCCCAATGCCGCGTATCCTCCATCGCCCGCTTCGGATCGGTGTCGAACGAGACCTTGACCTCGATCATCCGTTCGAGATTGCCGCCCGGCCGCCCGGCCCGCTTGAGGCCCTCTTCGACTTTCGGAAGCAGCGTCTCGCGATAGAGCGCATCTCCTTTGCCGCTCGTGCAGATGAAACCGTCGCCGATCTCACCGGCCATCGCCGCCGCGGTCGGGCCTGAGGCGGCAATCCAGATCGGCACCGGCTTCTTCGGGCGGTCGTAAATCGTCGCCGCAAGGGTGCGGTAGTACTGGCCTTCGAACGTGACGCGTTCCTCGGTCCACAGCCGCCGGATCAAGGCGATCGACTCGCGCAGCCTGCCCTGCCGCTCCTTGAAGCCCGGCCATTTTATGCCGGTCGCCGGCACTTCGTTGAGCGACTCGCCCGTCCCGACGCCGAGCACGACCCGGTCGGGGCACATGACCCCGAGGGTGCCGAACGCCTGCGCGACGACCGAGGGGTGATAGCGGAAGGTCGGCGTCGCGACACTGGTGCCGATCTGGACACGGCGGGTCTTGACGCCGAGCGCCGCCAGCCAGGCAAACGAAAACGGCGCGTGCCCGCCGGTGTGCTTCCAAGGCTGGAAGTGGTCGCTGACAAACACCGAGTCGAACCCGACATCCTCGGCCAGGCAGGAAAACTCCAACAGCTCGCGCGGTCCGAATTGTTCGGCCGACGCCTTGTATCCGAATTTCAACAACTGCCGCTCCTTTGAGAAAGCTAGACCTTCGCCAGAACATCCTCACGGAAACGCCGCATATTGGAGAGCATCGCGTCGGCTGTCGCGCCGTCGAAATTCAAATCGACATAGCCGACGCCAAAGTCGCGGAATGCTCTCAGATCGGCGATCACGTCCGCCGTTTCGCCGGAGAACAGCCGCCGCTCGCCGTCATCCGCGCGGTCGGGCAGAGATTTGCCCCAGCTGGTGATGCGGTAGGCGAGGCCCATTTTCGACGGGTCGCGTCCCGCCTCGCGGGTCAGCCGGCGCAACCGCTCGACGCCGGCCTGGAAGCGCTTCATCGAGTCGAGCCTATGCTGCGGGTTGGTGCCGATCGGATACCAGGCATCGCCGATCCGCGCCGTGCGGCGCAGTGCCGGGCCGCTCTCGCCGCCGACCCAGATCGGCGGGTGGGGCTTCTGCACTGGCTTCGGATCGAACAGGATGTCGGCGAATTTGACGTGACGGCCCTCGAAGCGCGGCTCGTCTTTGGTCCACAGCTCGCGGAATGCATCGAGGTATTCGTCGGTGACGGCGCCGCGCTCGGGAAAGGGCGGGACGCCGAGCGCCCGGAACTCTTCTTTCATCCAGCCCGCGCCGATGCCGAAGGTCAGCCGGCCGTTCGACAACACGTCGATCGTCGCCAGCATCTTGGCCTGCAGAACCGCCGGACGGTGCGGCACGACGGTGACCGAGGTGACGAGGCGCAGCCGCGAGGTCTTGCCAGCGACAAACGCCACCGCGGTCAATTGCTCATGCCGGTCGCCGCGCGACCGGCCGGGGAATTCGCCGGTGTCGCTATAGGGGTACTTGGCCTCGATATCGCGCGGGATCACGACGTGGTCGCTGATCGTCGCGTAGTCGTACCCCATCGCCTCGCCCTCGGCGGCGATGCGCGCGAGATTGTCCGGTGTCGAGAGCGGCCCGCTGACCGGCGCACCAAAGCCGAACTGCATCTCTGTCCCTCCTGGCGATGTATCGATCTGGTGCTACGCTAGCAGGGCGCAAGTGGTGTGGCTACCGGTCAGCCTCTTGCCGGAGCCAATTGCGGAAGGCCCGGACTTTGGGGCGTTCGAGCGCGCCCGGCGCGGTGACGATGTAATAGGCGAACTGGTCCGGCAGCGCGAGCGAGAACAGCCGGACGAGGCGCCCGGCGGCGAGGTCGGCCGCGGCGATGGTGCTGTAGGCCAGCACGATGCCCTGGCCGGCAATCGCGGCATCGAGCGCCAGCGACATGCTGTTGAAAGTGAGGCCCGCGGTTATCGGAACAGTCTTTACCCCCGCGGCCTTGAGCCACATCGGCCAAGTCGGCACCAACGGATCGCGCTCCGCGGCCTGGTCGTGAATGAGGGTATGGCGGGGGAGATCGTCGGGGGTGCGCAGCGGCGGCCCGGCAGTCAGCAATTTGGGACTGCAGGCCGGGAAGACCTCGTTCGTGAATAGCAGGTCGACATCGAGCCCAGGGTAGATGCCGCGGCCGTAACGGATCGCAATATCGAAATCGCCCCGGGTCAGATCGACGACCTCATCGGTCGCGGAGATCCGCACATCTACCTCGGGGTGTTGCTCCTGAAACCGGTGCAGACGCAGCACCAGCCACTTGCCGGCGATCGACGGCGAGGCGGTAACGGTCAAGGTCCCGGTGTCGTTGTGCGCGCGCAGCCGCCGGACCGAGGACTGGATGCCGGCAAAGGCTTCGGTGAGGCCGGGCAGCAGAATTCGCGCGGAGGCCGTCAGCTCGATCGAGCGGTTCATACGGTGAAACAGTCTGACCCCGAGATCCTCCTCTAAGGCATGGATCTGATGACTGACCGCGGCCGGCGTCACATGCAATTCGTCGGCGGCCTTGCTGAAGCTCATGTGCCGGGCCGCCGCTTCAAACGCGCGCAGCGCACTCAGCGGAGGTAGATGGTTGTTCATCTATTGATGAGTAAAGCTAACTCGGTACTGAGAAACTCTCGTTTGTTAGCTCGGCATATGGCTCCTATTTTCGCGATGTGAAGTTCAGGCGAGCGCGCAATCGATGCTCGCAGATGTTAGGAGATCTCATATGGCGGCCATTCATTGGCACCAGCCTCAACACCGCGCCAGTCGGCACCACGCTCTTCACGCGTTGAGCGATGCCGGCAACCACTTTGTCATGACCCTCCGCGATTGGAGCCGGCGCAGCCGCGAGCGCGCGGAGCTCGCCGCGCTCGACGACAGAATGCTCAAGGACATCGGGCTCACCCGGGCGGATGCCGAATTCCTGAGCAACAAGCCATTCTGGAGGGAGTAATGACGTTGTTGGCGATCGCGGGCAGCACTATCGGCGCATGGTGGCGCCGCGCTATACTGGCGCTAACGCAACCGGCGCCGCGCTCGAAGAGCGACGCCCCGCCTGAGTATTACAGGTTTCCCATCTTCTGAGCTTGCGACCCAGTGACCCCAAGGAGGATCGAATATGAGCAAAACCGACAGCCTGCCCTATGTCGAGGCCGAACTGAATTATCTCGGCCCGATGACCGAGCGGCCGCGCTATTACGCCTACGAGATCGGCGAGCGCTCGAACATGACCTACGATCCGCACAAGATGCGCATCCACGACATGCGGCCGATCTCGTCCGACGTGTCGCTCGACACGCAGGGCTTCGCGCTCGTCGAGCAGCGCAGCGCGGTTAAGGATTTCTGGGACGACGACGAGGTCCGCCGGGTCTATTACCCGGAGGCCGAGCGCGTCATCAAACAGGTGACCGGCGCCAGCCGCGTCTTCATCTTCGACCACCTGCAGCGCCGCCGCGTGACCGGGCTGCAGGACCGTGTGCCCGGCGGACCGCGCCAGCCCGCGACCCGCGTGCATGTCGACCACACCGCGAAATCCGGCCCGCAGCGGGTCCGCGACCTGTTGCCGGACGAGGCCGAGGAATTGCTGAAGGGCCGCGTGCAAGTGATCAACTTCTGGCGCCCGCTTTTCAGCCCGTTGCAAGACGCGCCGCTCGCAGTGTGCGACTCCCGCACTGTCGCCGCCGAAGACCTCGTGCCCTCGGACCTGGTCTACAAGGAACGAGTTGGCGAGACCTATTCGGTGCGGTACAACCCGGCGCACCAGTGGTATTACGTGCCGGAAATGCGGCGCGACGAGGCGCTGCTGTTGAAGATCGCCGACACCCGGACCGACATCCCGGCGCGCTTTATGCCGCACACTTCGTTCACCGACCCGACGACGCCCCCCGACGCGCGCCCGCGTGAAAGCATCGAGGTCCGCACGCTCGTCTTCCACCCAGCCTGAGGCTCGGCGCTCTGCTACCCTCACCCACCAAGCCCTTCGGGCTCGGTCCCCCCTCTCCCGCGCCGCGGGAGAGGGTGGCGAGCGTAGCGAGCCGGGTGAGGGGCTCTGCGAAGAAGGAGTTCGGCGATGCTGAGCGGCGTCTATCGCTTTCCGCAGATGGAAAGAGTCGTGTTCGGCAAACTCTTTGCCGAAGCGCTGGCGCAGGAGGTCGACCGGCTCGACGCCCGCGCCATCTTCGTCCTGGCGAGCGGCACCTTGTCGCGCGAGACCGACCTAGTCGAGCGGATCCGGCAAATGCTCGGCAGTCGTTTTGCCGGGCTCTGCGCCAAGATCGGCGCGCATACACCGCGGAACGATGTCGTCGCTGCGGCCAATTCGGCGCGCGAGTCCGGCGCCGAGCTGATCGTCACCCTGGGTGGCGGCTCGGTCACCGATGCGGCAAAGATGGTCGCTCTGTGCCTCGGCAATGATGTCACGGAGCCCGAACAGCTCGACTTCTACCGCGCGCGCATCGCCGCCGACGGCACGGCCGGGCGCCCAGCCGTCAAGCCGCCTGGCGTCCGCCTCATCGCGATCCCGACCACCTTGTCGGCGGGCGAGTTTTCGGCCGGCGCCGGCTGTACCGACACCGAGCGCCACGTCAAGGAAAGCTTCAGCCATCCGCAGATGATCCCGCGCACGGTCATCCTCGACCCGGACGCGAGCGTCCACACGCCTGAATGGCTGTTTCTGTCGACCGGCATCCGCGCAGTCGACCATGCCGTCGAGGACATCTGCTCGGTGAACGGCCAGCCGATTTCCGAGGGCGCCGCCTATCACGCCCTGCGCCTCCTCGGAAAGGGCCTGCAAGGGGTCAAGGCGGACCCCGAGGATCGCGACGCCCGGCTCGATTGCCAGATCGGCGCGTGGATGTCGATGGTCGGCTCACAGGCCGGCGTCAGCAAAGGCGCCAGCCACGGGATCGGCCATGTGCTGGGCGGCACCGCCGGCGTCCCGCACGGCTATACCTCCTGCATCATGCTGCCCCACGTGCTGCGCTTCAATCACCCGGTCAACACCGAAAAGCAAGCGCGCGTCAGCGAGGCGCTCGGCCGGCCCAGCGAACCGGCAGCCGAAATCGTCGCCGGATTGATCGCCGGGCTCGGCTTGCCGACCCGACTGCGCGATGTCGGGGTCAAGCCGGAGCAGCTCGACCTGATCGCCGAGAACTCGATGCACGACCGCTGGGTTCACACCAACCCGCGCAAGATCGACGGACCGGCGGTCATTCGCACCCTGCTCGACGCCGCCTGGTAGGCAGCCGCGCCATCGAGACGTCGATTACTAGGGCTGTGGCGAGTGCCGCGGCGCCCAGGGCGAACAGCACCCGATAGGTTTCTCCGATGTGGGCAAAGATGTAGGAGAAGCCGTAGGCGGCGACCGCTTGGCCGAGTGCGAAGGCGGTCGTGCACAAGCCCCAGGCCTTCCTTTGCTGATCCGCGTCGTGCCGAAACCCGCTGAAGCAGTAATAAGCGAACCCAGGATTCGTGGTTGACGAACCCCGGTGCTATCCGATTCTTGCGGTGTTATTTCGTTCCGAAGAGACGGTCGCCGGCGTCGCCGAGACCCGGGCGGATGTAACCGGCCTCGTCGAGGCAGCGGTCGAGCGCCGCCGCGACGATCGGTACGTCCGGGAAGATCGACGATACCTTGCCGACGCCTTCCGGAGCGGCGACGAGGCAGACGAATTTGATCGAGCGCGCTGCGAGTTCCTTCAGGCGCGAGATCGCCGCCACCGCCGAGTTGCCGGTGGCGAGCATCGGATCGCAGAGGACCACGTCGCGCTCCGCGAGATCGTCCGGCAGCTTCAGGTAATATTCGATCGCCTGCAAGGTCTGCGGGTCGCGGTAAATCCCGATATGCCCGACCCGCGCCGATGGTAAGAGGTCGAGCATCCCGTCGATAATGCCGTTGCCGGCGCGCAAGATCGAGACCAGACACAGTTTTTTGCCGGCGAGCAGCGGGAAGGCCCCGCTCTCGAGCGGCGTTTCGATCTCGGTGGCCTCGAGCGGCAGCTCGCGCGTCGCCTCATAGGCCAGCAGCAGACTGATCTCGCGCAGCAGGCGACGGAATTCCGCCGTCGAAGTGTTGCGGTCGCGCATCAGCGACAATTTGTGCTGAACGAGCGGATGCGCGACGACGGTCAAACAAGCCTTTGATTGGGCCATGAACGAGACACCTAAAGCAAAGCTCACCGAGTCTAAAATAGCCCAACTCCGGGGCGCCGGCCGCACGATAACCGGCGGAACAATACGCCCCGGCTTTCGCCGCCAATTAATTGGCGCGAGTGAGCAATTCCTCAGGTCTATCCATCGCCGACCAGCGGGTTCACCACCGCGAGCCTGGGGAAGCGGCTGAAGTCTCGGTCCGCCGACCACAGCTCGCGCACGCCGTGCTGCAGACACACCGCCGCGACCCGCGCGTCATGCACTTGCGCCCCTGCAATCCTCGCGGAGGGCATAGACGAGAATGTTGGTATCGAGCGCGATCACGCACCGTGGCCCTTGTAGCCTATGTCGCGGATGGTCTCCCACAAAGCCTCGCTAAGTTCCGCCTGCCGCGCTTGCCTGTGAAGCTCGCGCGGCGCAGTTTGAACGGCGCGCCGCGCTGTGTGTCGGAGATGACGCGATGGAGCCCGCGCTCCACCAGCGTGCGTAGAGTGACCCATTCCCGCGCCGCGAGCTCGCGAGCTTGGCGCAGCAATGCATCGGAAATTTCCACGGTTGTCTTCATGAGACCCCTCTCTACGGGTCTCATCATATGGGCAGCCATATAGGCTTGCCCAAGTTTCGACCAAACCGTTAGGAGCGCCTGGACAGAATGGCGAGCCGGACTGTAATGGGTTCCAGGGCTGGCCGTTTCCCGGCGACCTCGATCGATCTAGCCGAATGGTTGCGTGGCCTTGGGCTCGAGCAATATGAGCCCGCGTTCCGCGAGAACGACATCGACGGGGAGGTGTTGCGCCGGTTGCTGACGGTGATGTTTTGCGATCTGGTCGGCTCGACGCCGCTGTCGACGCGCTTTGATCCCGAGGATCTGCGCGAGATCGTCGGTGCCTATCACCGCTGCGTCACCGACACCGTCGCCCGCTTTGGCGGCTTTGTCGCCAAGTATATGGGCGACGGCGTGCTGATTTATCTCGCCTATCCCGAGGCGCATGAGGACGACGCCGAGCGCGCGGCCCGCGCCGGGCTTGGCGTGATCGACGCGGTCGGCCGGCTCGCCACACCAGAGCGGCTGAACGTGCGGATCGGCATCGCCACTGGCCTCGTCGTCGTCGGCGATCTGATCGGTACGGGTGCCGCGCAGGAGCGGGGCGTGGTCGGCGAGACACCCAACCTCGCCGCCCGTCTGCAGGCGCTGGCCCGGCCGGGCACGCTCGTCGTTGCCGACAGCACCCGGCGACAGCTCGGGACATTGTTCGAGATCGAGGATCTCGGCCCCCAGCCGCTCGCCGAGCCCGAATTGCAGGAGGCCCTCCGCCGCCTCGTCGAAGCGGGCCTCGTCTTCCAGCGCGGCGCGCCGCCGGCGGCCGAATATTTGTTCAAGCACGCGCTGATCCAGGACACCGCCTACAGCACATTGCTGCGCGGCCCGCGCCAGGCTTTGCATCGGCGGATCGCCGAGGCGTTGGAACAGCGGTTTCCGGACCTCGTCGAAACGCGGCCGGAGATCCTCGCGCATCACTACGGCGAAGCCGCCATCGCCGAAAAGGCGATCGCCTATTGGCACCTCGCGGGCAAATCGTCGGCGGCCAAATCCGCCGTGACCGAGGCGATCGCGCAATTACGCCGAGGCCTCAGTCTGTTGGACGGGTTACCCGAAACTCCCGAGCGCCAACAGCTGGAGCTCGATATCCACGTCACCCTGACCCAAGCGCTGGTGGCCGGCAAAGGCTACGCCAACCCCGAAGTCTTCGCCGCGCTGGAGCGAGCGAACCGGCTCGTGACCGAGACCGCGTCAGCCGGGACCCCAATCCATTTCTCCGTGCTCTACGGGCTTTGGGTCTCTACCTGCCACCGCGGGGCTATTGCAGCCGGACTCGAGCACGCCACCAATTTCCTGTCGTCAGCCCAATCGCAACCCGCGTCCGGCCCGCTCCTGATGGGCCATCGCATCCTCGCTTATTCTTTGATCGGTAGTGGCGATTACCGCGCAGCCCTCGGGCATTTCGAAACGGCCGCCTCGTTGCATCGGCCCGACGAGCACCGCGATTCCGCCTTTCACTATGGGCAGGACATCGGGGTCAGCGCCTTTGTCCAGTTGTCCTGGGCGCTCTGGCATCGCGGCTATCCTGATCAGTCCACCCGAGCTGCCGATCGCGCGCTCGCATTGAGCCGGCAACTGGGCTCTGCCCACACCCTTGCCCACGCCCTTGGGTTGGCCGGCGTGGCCGCGGTCTTCGCCCGAGATGTCGCTACCGTCTACGCCCGCAGCAAAGATCGCGTGGCAATCGCAAGTGAACACGGGTTCGCCCAATGGACGGCCTATGGCCGGGTTCTCCAGGGCTGGGCCGTCGCCCAAAGGGGTGAAGCGACGACAGGAATTGCCCGCATCCGCGACGGTTTGGCCGCAGAGGAGGCGGCCAGCAGCCGCGTATCCACACCGTTATACCTCGCCCTGCTGGCCGAGGCGCTGGCGCTTGCCGGGAAGATAGAGGAAGGTCTGGCCGCCCTTGACGACGCATTGGCGAAAGCGGCCGTCTCCGGCGCGAAGGGCTATAACGCAGAAATTCATCGATTGTGCGGCGAGCTCACCGGTCGGTTACCGCACCCCGATCCGGCGAAGGCCGAGGACTCGTTTCGCACCGCCCTGGCGATCGCCCGAGAGCAGGGCACGCGAGGCTACGAATTGCGCGCCGCCACGAGCCTCGCCCGGCTGTGGCGCGAGCAGGGCCGCCGGGAGGAAGCACATGATCTGCTTGCGCCGGTCTACGCCTCGTTCACCGAAGGCTTCGACACGGAAGACCTCAAAGAAGCGAAGGCATTGCTCGACGAACTGGCCTGAGTGTCTGGCTCAAAATGACGCCCATGAATATCAACGCGTTACCGTCGCCCCCGCCTTCGTGTCGCGAAAGCGGGGGTCCAGGGCAACCGCTGGAGCCCTGGCGCTCTGGATTACCGCTTTCGCGGGAATGACGAAAACTTTTGATTACAGATTCATCTCGGGGCCGGCCTTTAAGCCGCTTCGCTGGTGACGACAAGCCGGCGCCCGAGCGCTCGCAACGCCGCTTCGATGTGATCAAGCCGAGCCCCACGCCGCCTGAACAAGCGAGTCACCCGGACGGGTTCCCAACCCAGTCGTTGCGCGAGCTGCTCCGCCCCGAGACCCTCGGCGCGCATTGCCCGGTAGATTTCGAGCTTGGCGGCAGTGGGTGCGGGCAGATAAATTGAAGGGCGTAGGCGACCTCCCTTCGGCACCGATGCGGGCCACGGCACATCTTCGCCGTGCGCCATCATCCCGAGTATCGCTTCCTCGAGCATGTCCTCGGCCTCTATGCGCGCCGCTTCCCAGCTCGCGCCGTAGGTGGCCGCGATGCCTGCCTCAGGGAAGGTTACGGTGAAGCCGCCTTCCGGTTCCGGCTCGAACAGGGCCGGATAAGCCAGTGACCCGCGCAGTTTTTTGCCCCTCATCCCGCCTCCTACCGCAAATCTTCCGGACGCAAGCCGAGCTGGCGGAGGATCGCGCGGAACGTCCGGGACGCGATCTCGCCACTTCCGGTCGGTACCATCGCAAACCGGCCGCCCAGCCGCACCATGACGTGACCGCCCTTGCCGCGGCTGGGATCCACCGACGCGCCCAGGCGTCGGAGCTTCCGGAGAAGTTCGCGGCTGTTCATCAATGTCGTTATAGGTCACCCTGTATCAAGCCTCAGTGGGCTTTCGGACTCTCAGGCCGAGGGTAAGCAAAAAACCGCCACGCGCCGCTTCCGATCAGTGGGAGGCAAGGATCTCCTTGGACCGGTCGGCAAACCCGACAAACGGTCTGCTATAGTCAACCCACAACAAACTTGCCATGAGACGGCCCCGGCTTGGTCTTGTTGTCATTGCGAGCGAAGCGAAGCAATCTCGAAACAGGAGACCCTGCGACGACGGGATTGCCGCGGCGCCTGGCGGCGCCTCGCAATGACAGAGGTCGAATGCGGGTTTCATCCAGCGCGGGTCGGCCGCAAGCCGGTGGAGAACGCAGGACAAGGAAGGGGGGCTGATGGACATTGCGGCGTGGCTGCGCAGCCTGGGTCTCGAGCGATACGAGGCGCCCTTCCGCGACAACGAAATCAATTGGGCAGTGCTGCCCAAGCTGACAGCCGCCGATCTCAAGGACATCGGCGTGACGGCGGTGGGCCACCGGCGCATGCTGCTCGAAGCCATTGCCCAGCTCAGCGCTACCGGCGCGTCCCCGGATCCAATTCCACCCAGTGCGCCCGAGCGCCGCCAGCTGACCGTGATGTTCTGCGATCTGGTCGGTTCGACGCCGCTGTCCACGCGCTTCGATCCCGAGGATCTGCGCGAGATCGTCGGCGCCTACCACCGCTGCGTCACCGACACCGTCAGCCGCTTTGGCGGCTTTGTCGCCAAATATATGGGCGACGGGGTGTTGATTTATTTCGCCTATCCCGAGGCGCATGAGGACGACGCCGAGCGCGCGGCCGCGCGCTGGGCTTGGCGTGATCGACGCGGTCGGCCGGCTCACCACACCAGAGCCGCTGAACGTGCGGATCGGCATCGCCAGCGGCCTCGTCGTGGTCGGCGATCTGATCGGTACTGGCGCCGCGCAGGAGCGGGGCGTGGTCGGCGGCGAGACGCCAAACCTCGCCGCCCGCCTGCAGGCGCTGGCGTGGCCGGGCACCTTGGTCGTAGCCGACAGCACCCGGCGACAGCTCGGCACATTATTCAAGATCGAGGATCTCGGTCCCCAGCCGCTTGCCGGTTTCGCCGAGCCACAGCGCGCCTGGCGTGTGGTCGGCGAGAGCGGGGTCGTCAGCCGCTTTGAGGCATTGCGTTCGGGGACCACACCACTGGTCGGCCGCGACGAGGAGCTCGACCTGTTATTGCGGCGCTGGCAGCAGACGAAGTCCGGCGAAGGGCGGGTGGTGCTGGTCTCGCCAGCGTGAATTTCTGAGGCGAGCCCAAGGAAACAAACAAATCTCTTGCCTCACCGGCCTGGCGCCACGCGCCGGCATGCCGGCCGCGCCCAAGAGGACCACATTCTCGATCCCTATCAGCGGCAGCAAAAGCCGAGCGATCCCGGGGTCTGCCCACAATGCGGCGCGCCACGGTGGCCGAAGGCTGCACCGAGTGCGCGGGGCGGAGGGCTGCTGTCGCTGGCGCATGGGATTGATCTGGCTCAATGCGAAAAGCGGCGATCCGTCCTCTGCTGCTGATGAAACCAGGTAGGAGGAGCTGTGATGCGTGCGGTAGACGTTATGACGAGCGGGGTGATTAGGTCGGCGAGCATGCAGCCGTGCCAGAGGCCGCAAAGCTGTTGGCCGATCACGGGATAAGCGCGGTCCCGGTCGTCGACAAAGACAACCGGGTGATCGGCATGGTGAGCGAAGGCGACCTGCTGCACCGCGCCGAAACCGGTACCGAGCGCCGCTCGTGGTGGCTCGAAATGGTGTCGTCGACCAACAAGCTCGCCGGCGAATACATCAAGTCACACAGCAGCAGGGTCAAGGACGTCATGACGCGCGACGTCCTGTCGGTCAGCGAGGAGACTTCGGTCGCCGATATCGCCATCCTGCTGGAGACCAACCGGATCAAGCGGGTGCCCGTGCTGCGCGACGGCAAGCTCGCCGGGATCGTCAGCAGGGCGAACCTCGTGCGGGCGCTCGCGATGACGATCAGCGAGGCGCCGGGTGGCGCCGAGGCCGATGACCGCTCGATCCGCAACAGGCTGCTAGCCGAGCTGAAAGCGCAGAAATGGGCCGAGGTCTCCCCGGCCAACGTCACCGTCAAGGACGGCGTCGTCCATTTATGGTCGTCTTATCTCTCCGACCAGGAAAGACGAGCACTCGTTGTCGCTGCCGAAAACATCTCCGGGGTTCGGCGGGTCGAGGACCACATGAGGCCGGTCGCGGCCTATCTGCTGAGTTAAAGGAGCTGAGAGATGTCGCTGCATCCGATTGCCGACAAGGCCGAGGTCTCTGTCGATTTCCCGGACAAAGCTTACATGGGCAGCTTTGGCCGCAACTCGCAATTCGACGCTTACGCCGATCTGGACAGCGTCGCCATCAGGCTGGTGCGGCCCGGCGAGGATCGGCGCGAGGCAATGGTTCATCTGCACTATGGTCTCCTGGCGGAGATCCTCGCCGAGCTCGCCAGATCGCTGGCCGCGCGCGATCCGCTCGACGAGCAGCATCGCAGCGAGCTCGGCGAGGCCGCAAAACAGCTCGCCGCCGCGCTCGGACCGGGAGAACAGAACTGAAGCGGATACCACGCGATCCCGCGATCGCAGTTGCCGGTTTGACCTATGGCTGCGAGCATCGAATGCCGCGAAAATAGCGAGTAACACAAAAATGTCGTACAGAGCTCTAGCCGCCATCTGGGTGCTATTGATGCTTGGCCTTGTTGCCGCGCATGCCGCCCGTGCCGACGCTGCCAAGGGCGCGCAACTCGCTCGGCAGTGGTGCGCCAATTGCCACGTCATCGCCAACAATTCCAGCGCCAGCGTGCCACAAGGCCCGCCGACCTTTCCCGCAATCGCGCACAGCGGAATGACGCCCGACCAGCTTCGCGCGTTTCTGTCGCACCCGCATGGTTCGATGCCGGACTTGGCGTTGAGCCGCGCCGAGATCGACGATCTGATCGGCTATATCCAGACGCTTCGCTGAGCCTCACCCGATCGTGAACGGCTCTGCAGCCCTGTCGGGCTTATGGCGGCAGGGCTTCCGGCGTCTGCCTTCTCCACATCGTCATCGGGACGCCGCCATTGCCCAGCGGCTGGTCGATGCTGCTGCCTCGGAAACCGGGGAGCTGCTGAAACGGCGATACGACATCCGAGGGTCTGACGACAGCGGCGGCGGCCCAACGACTCTCCACCCTCGGGCCGAACCTCGTTGCTCACGAGCGCCAGCAGAGCCTCGTCGAGGAGCTGATCGGGTGCGCCAAGAACCCGCTCAACTTCCCGCTGCTGTCTCTCGCAGCAATCTCGTATTTTCTTGGTGACCAGCGGGCCGCCGCGGTCATTGCTGTTATGGTATTGTTGAGCGTTTCGCTTGCCTTCCTGCAAGAGCATCGCTCGAACGATGCCGCCGCCAGGCTCCGCGCAATGGTGCGAACCACCGCGGCCGTTCTGCAGCGCACGGAGGCTGGCGAGCAGGTCCTGGAAGTCCCGATCGAAGAGCTCGTTCCCGGGGATGTCGTGAGGCTGTCGGCCGGGGACCTGATCCCGGCCGATCTGCGGGTGCTGGGGGCCAAGGACCTGTTCCTGAACGAGGCCTCGCTCACTGGCGAGGCGATGCCAGTCGAGAAGTCGGCGGGAGGAGTTCAGGGGCAGAGGGATTTGCCGACCGATTTGCCGAATGTCTGCTTCATGGGCAGCAATGTGCTGAGTGGTGCCGGGACTGCCGTTGTCGTTCAGACCGGCGCTGGGACCTATTTCGGCGAGCTTGCCAGGATACTGGTTCGGGAGCGTGCACCGACCAGTTTTGACCAAGGGGTTACCCGTTTCACCTGGCTGATGATCCGCTTCATGGCGGTCATGGTGCCGAGCGTCTTTGTGATCAACGGCGCGACAAAGGGTGATTGGCTGGAGGCGCTGATGTTCGCGCTCGCTGTCGCGGTCGGGCTGACACCCGAGATGCTGCCGATGATCGTAACCGTCAATCTGGCAAAGGGCGCCATCGCGATGTCGCGCAAGCGGGTCATCGTCAAGCGCCTCAATTCGATCCAAAACTTCGGGCCATGGATGCCCCGTGCACCGACAAGACAGGCACCCTGACCCAGGACAAGATCGTCCTGATGCATCACGTCGATTTGCATGGACGGGAATCCGAACGCGTCCTCGAATACGCCTATCTCAACAGTCACTACCAATCCGGCTTGAAAAACCTTCTGGGTGTCGCCGTGCTCGATCATGTCGAGATGAACGAACATGTCGAGCTCGAGCATCGTTTCGGAAAAGTCGACGAGCTGCCCTTTGATTTCTTACGGAGGCGCATGTCGGTGGTTCTGGCGACCGAGGAAAATAAGCACTTGTTGATCTGCAAAGGCGCCGTCGAGGAGGTTTTTGCCGCTTGCACACGCTACGCGATGGACGGCGGCGTGGCGCCGCTCGACGCGAGCCATCTCGTCCAGATGCAGCAACAGACCGCTAGTCTCAACGCCGATGGTTTTCGGGTGATTGCCGTCGCGTATAAGGAGTTCTGCAATCCCCGCCAAGTTTATCACACAGCGGACGAAAGCGACCTGATCCTCCTCGGCTATATCGCCTTCCTCGATCCTCCGAAGGAGAGCGCCGAGACTGCGATCGCCGCGTTGGCCCGCTCGGGGGTTCAGGTCAAAATCCTCACCGGCGACAACGATATCATCGCCCGCACGATCTGCCGTCAGGTTGGGGTCCTGACCGACGATGTCCTTCTCGGCGCCGCGGTAGACAAGCTGACGGATCAGCAGTTGGCGCAGCGCCTCGAAACCGTGACGGTCTGCGCCAAGGTATCGCCGGCGCAAAAGGCCCGGATCATCGAAGCCCTCCACCTGGCGGGACATGTCGTCGGCTTCTCGTCGACGGCATCGACGACGGCCCTGCGCTAAAGAGCGCCGACGTCGGGATCTCGGTCGATACCGCCGTCGAGATCGCCAAGGAGTCTGTTCACATCATCCTCCTCGAGAAAAGCCTTACCGTCCTGTCGGATGGGGTGCTCGAGGGCCGCAAGATTTTCGGTAATATCGTCAAATACATAAAGATGGGAGCCAGTTCGAACTTCGGGAACATGCTGAGCGTGCTCGGGGCGAGCATTTTTCTGCCGTTCCTGCCGATGGCCCCGATCCAGGTATTGACCAACAACCTGCTCTACGATTTCTCGCAGACGACGATCCCGACCGATAATGTCGATGACGACTACGCCGCCGCACCCCGGCGCTGGGATATCGGCAACATCACCAAGTTTATGCTGTTCCTCGGTCCGGTCAGCTCGATTTTCGACTACGTCACCTATGGAACGTTGCTGTTCGTGTTCGACGCCTGGACCAATCCTCACTTATTTCAGACCGGGTCGTTCGTCGAATCGCTGCTGACGCAAACATTGATCATTCATATCATCCGCACCGCAAAAATCCCGTTTCTGCAGAGCCGCGCGAGCAACTCCTTGATTGTGACGACGATCCTGGTTGCCGGCGCCGGTGCGCTCCTTCCGTATTCCCCTTTGGCTTCGACGCTCGGATTCGTGTCGCTGTCGGGTCCCTACTGGCCGGCGGTTGTCGTAATCCTGCTCGGATATTGCGTGCTGGCGCATCTGGTCAAGACCTGGTTCGTGCGGCGCTGGGGAATCTAAACGCCCGACGGCTAACGGCAGGTCAGGGTATGAGAGATACGTAATAATACGTACGTAGATTCCCTAAGGGACATTCCGAATTTCGGTCGCTTCCGGAAGCGGCGATGTTCTCTCCATCGAAAGCCGCTGGAGGGACATCATGTACAGGCAATTTGGCAATACCGACTACCGCAACGGGTTTGCAGAGCTGGGTCACGACAGTCTCACCGTCGCTCAATCGGGTCAGCTCGATGCGCTGGTGGCGCTGGAGCGCATCGGCACACGGCTCAACTTCACGCGCAATGACGAGATCTATGCCGAGGGCGACAGCGCGGAATGCTGGTACAAGGTCGTCTCCGGGACCGTCAGGATCTGCAAACTTCTCGTCGATGGCCGGCGCCACATCGGCGAATTCTGCTTCAGCGGCGATTGTTTCGGGACCGACGGCGGCAGCGAACGCCTGTACTCGGCCGAAGCGGTGGACGATGTCATCGTGATGCGTTTCCAGCGAAAGGCGACCGAACGGCTCATCGACCAGAACCTCGCCCTGGCCCGCCTGCTGCGCGATACGACCTTACGCGATCTGGCCAACGCGCACGGGCGCACATTGCTGCTGGGCCGCATGACTGCACCCGAGCGCGTGGCTGCCTTCCTTGTCGAGATGTTCGAGCGGCGCGATCGGACAAAGGCTCTCGACCTGCCGATGTCGCGCATTGACATTGCGGACTATCTCGGCCTGACGATCGAGACGGTGTGCCGAACCCTGTCGGTATTCAAGCGCAGCGGCGTCATCGCCATTCCCAATCCGCACCGGATCGAGCTGCTCGACCGTGGCGCTCTCGAGGCGGTAGGCGAGGCCTGACGGGATTGGTCGGCGGTTGATCTAGGTCAGTGCGCACTGTGCCAATTCCGAATCTCATGGGCACTTCTCGGAAAGAGGTCGCCATGACCGTTCCTTGGGTGCACCCGCCGCCTGAACAGAGCCGCGAGCAGATCTGCGTCGTCGATGACGACGAATGGGTCGCGGATTCACTAAAATCGTTACTCGAAACCTTCGGCTACGATGTGCAGTCTTATAATTCGGGAGCCGATCTCCTTGCCGATAATCGCCGCCGCGCTGCGGGGTGTTTGATAATCGACCAACACATGCCCCGTATGAACGGCCTAGACCTCGTCGACCGGCTGCAGAAAGACGGGATCCGCGTGCCGATGATCTTGATTTCGGGCCGGCTCGACGCGAACACCAAGGAGCGGGCCGCGCGCTTGGGCATAACCAGCGTGCTCGAAAAGCCCTTCGCAGCCGACCGCCTGGTCGACCTCATTCGGACGGTCATGTCGGAACGCAATTGATGCGGCCCGTCGGATACCGGTTGCCGACCAGCATTTTTCGCTATGTCGTTGCCGTGAGCTGGCCGCACCAGATCGCGCTGGTGATGCTGACGGTCGTCACGTTCCTGCTCGAAGTTGTTCCGTTGGAGATCCAACGTCGGGTCGTCAACGATCTCGTCAAGGAAAGATCATTTGGGGTCGTCGTGACCTTGTGCGCCGCTTATGCGGGTTTTGTCCTCGTTCAGGGTGCAACGAAGCTTGGTCTCAATGTCTATCGCGGATGGGTCGGGGAAAATGCGATCCGGGATTTGCGCCGGCACGTCCTAGCTTATTTGAGGATCGCCCGGGCCGCCGCACCGGGCCCGGAGGCCCGCGGCGTCGCGGCGGCGATGATCGTCGGGGAAGTCGAACCGATCGGCGGCTTTGTCGGCGGCAGCGTCTCCGAACCTCTGCTCCAGACCGGGATATTGCTTTCGGTGCTCGGATATATCGTCCACATCGACAGATGGATGGCGGCGGCGGCATTCGCTCTCTTTGTGCCGCAGCTGATATTCGTGCCGCTGATGCAGGGTGCGATAAAACCGCCGCGCCGGCGCGCGCGTGTGGATTTTGAGACAGCTCGGCGTAAGCGCAGTCGATACGCGTGCAGCATCGGCCGAACGAGACACGTCCGACGGCAAACGGATCGACCGGGTACTGCAGCTCAATATGGGGATTTACAAGCTCAAATTTTCGATGAACTTCCTGATGAACATCTGCAGCCATCTTCAAGTCGTAGCGGCACTGCTGATCGGCGGCTTTCGGAAGATTTGGCGCCTTTTCGCGACGAAGCCGCGGCACCCCGCCGGCCGATCGGTGGCGTGGCCGCGGGCGACCGCGGCGCAGAGCGAAGCCATTGAGGCTGAAGATTTGCGCTGTCGATGCCAGCCCGGTCCTGGCAGACTGGCAGTCGCTGCTCGAGCGGAAGGAGTTCGATTTCGAAGACCTTGACCAACGGAGTGCGAGAGGCGGATGAGGTGTTCCGTCGGACAAGCGGTTCTCGATCCGCTTGCAGTCGGAGCACTTCCCTCTCAGCTTGAATCCGAGTGCGGTTGATCGGAAGATATTTGCTCTATATATAGATATTCGCTCTATCTATGGAGACAGCATGGCGACTCAAGAGGCAGACACCCAGTTCCGACCGGGGGAAGGGATGCCGTTCGCGCAGCGGCATGACCCGGCGGTCCGTGAGCGCCTGTCCGGGCCGGGGCTGCGCACCTTCTTCAACATAGCCGGCGAATGGGGCCTCACAGTAAATCAGCAGCGGGTGCTGCTCGGCGGTGTGCCGTCTTCGACATATCATAAATGGAAGGGCGGCGCGGTGGGCACGTTGTCCTATGACCAGCTCGAGCGGATCTCGCTGGTGCTGGGCATCTACAGGGCGCTCAAGCTGCTCTTCGCCGATGACACGAGCGGCGTGCGTTGGCTGAAGGCCGCGAACTCTGACCTCCCGTTCGCCGCCGGGAGCCCGCTCGATCGCATGCTCCGCGGCAGCATCGACGATCTGTACGCGGTCCGCCGCTATCTCGATGGCTGGCGCGGCGGTTGGCCTTGAGGCCGGAGGAAGCGCCGACCGCCTGGTTCCGGGCGCGCACGCATCGCCTGATCGCCTCCCGCTGGCCCACCATCGGCGTGTTCGACAGTGTCGCCTCAGCGGACGACTTTGAAGCCGCGCTGCTGCTCGAATTGCTGACCGACGACCGGGTTAACGAGACCTTGACGCGGCTGGGTCGGCTGGACCGCTCGGAATGGCTGACCGGCCAGCCGGGAGCCACGCTCGTGATGGCGGCCTTCTGCCACCCGGCCCAGGGCGGCGGACGGTTCAACAGCGAGGCGCTGGGCGCCTGGTATTGTGCGACTGAAATCGAGACGGCGATCGCTGAAACGGTCTATCACCACACCAAGCGCCTTGCCCACTCGGCCAGCGGATTCCGTCACGTGATCCAGATGCGCGAGCTGGTCAGCGAGGTCGATGCCGAGGTCTGCGACATCCGAGGCGTGCGCGAGAGCCATTCCGAGCTCTACGACCCTGAGAGCTACGCGGCTTCCCAGCCTTTTGGGGAGGCGCTGCGCCGAGCCGCGGCGAGGGGGATCGTGTATGCGAGCGTCCGCCGGCCGAGCGGCACCAACCTGGTCGTCTACCGCCCCTCGCTACTCCCGCCGGTTATCGAGGGGGACCATTTCGACTACCGATGGATGGGCGGTCCGACGCCGGCCGTGTTGAAGCTAACCGGTGTTGGCGGCGCGCTGAGCCAGGCGTAACTGTTGCAAATTGCGCATCCAGGGTGAGCGTGGGAAGGCGTTCGTTGCCTACCGGCAGCAACTCAGGGCCGAAACCGAATGACACACTTACAAAAAATGCGCCGCACAGATTTCGCCGCAGTTCTTTCGCCTCCTGTTCAACTGCGCGGGCTCTGGACAGCCCGAGGGAAGATCAGCGGGAATTGCCGCTGCGGTTTTCCGCGGCCGTGCTCGCCGCGGACGAATGCGACGGTCGTAGACCTCGCAGAGGACGGTGAACCTGATTAATGCGCGCTTGCCGAGCCGGTCGGCGCGCTCATCGCGCCATGGACGATCTCGGCGACCATTGCGTGTTCGGCTGGAGCCGCCGGCTAGCGCGTCGCCTCGGGTCGCCGCTTTGATCAGCCCGGCGCGCGCCGCGGATCGCGCGCCAGATCCGCTCGGGGGTGGCCGGCATGTCGATATGCACGATGCCAAGCGGCGCCAGCGCATCGAGGATCGCGTTGATTATGGTTTGCGGCGCGGCCATGCAGCCGGCCTGGCCTGCGCCCTTGACCCCGAGCGGGTTTACCCTCGTCGGCAGCTCGGCGAGGGTAATCTCGAGCGGCGGCAGGTCGTCGGCGCGCGGCAGCGCGTAGTCCAGAAACGAACCGCTGAGCAGTTGGCCCGATTGCTCCTCGTAGACCGTGTGTTCGAGCAGGGCCTGCCGGATGCCCTAGGCAACTCCGCCGTGGACTTGGCCCTTCGTCAGCATCGGATTGATCAGCCGCCCATAATCGTCGATCGCGAGGTAGCGCTCGAGCGTCACCGCCCCGGTTTCGGGGTCGATCTCGATTTCGGCGGCGTGGTGGCAGCCATTTGGAAAGGTGAACACGTCCGAGTCGTTGTAGGCGTCGGCATCGAGCCCGGGGGTCATTCCATCGGGCAGATTGGCGGGGTCGCGAGCCGCCTCCGCCAGCGCCAGCAGGCCGATGCCGCGCTCGCCACCACCGACGGTGAACCGTCCGGCGGCGAAGCTGATCTCGCTCGCATCGGTCTGCAGCAAATGGGCGGCAATCGCGCGGCCCTTCGACAGCACCATCTGTGCCGCCAGGGATAACGCGGTGCCGCCCATATGCATCGAGCGGGCGCCGCCGTGTCCGTTGCCGCTCTTGACCGCCCTCGTGTCGCCCTGGACAAAACTGAAGGCGGCAATCGGCAGCCCCAGGAGATCGGCGGCGATCTGCGCAAAGCTGGTCTCGTGGCCCTGGCCGTTCGACTGGGTGCCGAGCACGAGAGCGACGCGGCCGTCCGCCTCGAAGCGGATCTCGGCGCGTTCGCCGGGCGTGCCGCGCGAGGTCTCAAGAAAACAGGCGATGCCGAGCCCGCGCAGCCGGCCGCGCTCCGCCGCAGCCCGTCGCCGCTCAGCAAAGCCGTCATCTCGGATCCGCTGCGCCATCTCCCCGAGATTGGCGGCGAAGCGTCCGCAATCGATTGTCATCCCGAGACCGCTGCGATACGGGAAGCGGCTATCAGGTTGCGGCGGCGCAACGCGACCGGGTCGACCTCCAGCCGGCCCGCAGCATGATCGGCGAGCCGCTCGATCAGGTAATTGGCTTCCGGTTTGCCGGCGGCTCGATAGGCATCGATCGGCAGCGTGTTGGTGAAGGCGCCGCGCACCGACATGAACACGGCCGGGATGTCGTAGACCCCGCCCATGGCGCTGGCCGGCGAATTGGTCGAGCTGCCCGGGCCATTGGTCGACAGATAGGCGCCGAGATTGGCCACCGTATCCACATCAGGGGCGAGAAACCGGCCGTCATTGTCGAGCGCCAAGCACGCTCGCGTGTGGTTGTCGCGCCCTTGCGCGGAGCTGATGAACTCCTCGCCGCGTTCGGCAATCCATTTGACGGGACGGCCCAGCCGCCGCGCCGCCCACAGCACCAGCACCCACTCGGGATAAAGGAAATTCTTGACGCCGAACCCGCCCCCGACATCGGGGGCGCGCACGGTGATATGGTCGGGGGGCATATTGAACACCGCTTCGGCGAGCTGCCGGCGTAGGCTGTGCACGCCCTGGCCGGTCAACAGCAAGTCGAACCGGTCGGCGGCGGCATCGTAAGTGCCGATCGCGGCGCGCGGCTCGAGCGGCGCGACGACCAGCCGGTTGTTGACCAGTTCGATCTCGACGATCTGGGCTGCTGCCGCGAACGCCGCGTCGACCCCCGGTCTGTCGCCGCGCTCAAACCGGTACGACAGGTTACCCGGCGCTTCGTCCCATAGCAGGGGCGTCTCCGCGGCGAGCGCTGCCCTCGCGTCGACCACCGCCGGCAACGGCCGGTACGTGACGGCGACCCGCTCGGCGGCGTCTCGCGCCCGTTGCACCGTGTCGGCCACGACGAACGCCACCGGGTCGCCGACATGACGAGCCCGGCCGCGCACCAGTGCCCGGCGCGGCGGCACGATCATCGGCGCGACCGTCGCCACCCGGGCGATGCACGGCAGCGTCCCGACGCCGTCGGCATCGAGATCGGCAGCAGTGAAAACGCCGCTCACCCCGGGCATCGCGCGCGCGGCCGCGGTGTCGATGCCTTCGATCAACGCATGTCCGTGGGGCGAACGCAGCACGACGCCGTGCAGCTGGCCGAGCACAGCGACATCATCCACATAGCGTCCTTGTCCGGTCAGAAACCTGTGGTCTTCGAGGCGGGGCAGGGACCGCCCAATATGGCCCCTGCTCATCCGCCGACGTCCGCCCTTCGGCCCGCACCGGCCCTCAGCGGCACCGGCGCAAACGCCCTGACGGGCGGCGGGACGCCGATGTGGATCGACAGGAACGCCGCGAGGATGGATCTGGCGCCGACGAGGACGCCAATCTCCGCGGCGTCGAGCCCCAGCGACAACCCATAGAGCGGGATCAGGAACGTGAAGAAATCGACATAGCCCATGCTGAATGGCCCGGCCACGTAGAGCGAAGCCGGCGGGCGGGCGCCGGCGGCAGGCATGGCCGCGGCGCGGGTTGCAAGGCTGGATTTCATGCCGGCCATCTTGCCATGCTCAAATGGCGTTCATCGTCCGATTGCCGCATGGTCAGGAAAGCGGCACCCTGTCGTGGCGGAATAGCAGGCAGGAGCGAAGAGATGAGCGATCAGCGGCGGGAATCGGGGGCACCGATAGAACCTTACTTCGATCGCACGCCGCAGCCGTTTGGGGACGCTCCGCCGGACCCGCTGGTCTACGACGGCTCGCCGCGGATGCTGCGTCAGCGCACCGTGAACTTTGCCGCCAAGCGCCTTGTCGACATGCGCTACGTCAGCGGGCTCGACCGCGCCACCGCCGAGCGGCATTTCCGTTGGCGCCCGGCGGTGCCGCCGGGCGGGCTCGGGTTCCGCGCCGCGCCCGACGGCCAGGCGGAGCTCGCCGCCGCGCAGCGCCGAGGCGACATCGTCGTCGATATGAACGATGCCGACCGCCGTGTAACCGTGCGCTGGAACGACGGGGGTTTCGGCGAGCCGGTTGTCGGCGCCGCGGTTGCGCGACCCGGCTATGGCGGCATCGTCCTGGGCCCACACGCGAGCCTGCGCTTCGATCCGCAGGCGGTTTCCCGCAGTCGGCCGGAGCCCGGGTGCCCTTGGCCGCTTGGCGATGCGGTCGAAACGCCGCCGGCGCCGCCCGCCGACGTCGCCCGCACGCTCGATGCCTTCTTCGCTCGCTCGGCCGGTGCATACGGCATTCTGATCGCCACTCCCGAGCGCATCCTGTGTGAGCGTTACAGCGAATTCGGCGCCGCCGATCGTGCGGCCCCGAGCTGGTCGATGACGAAGGCGATCACCTGCAGCGTGATCGGTCGCCTGACCCAGCAAGGCTGGTTCGCCTCGGTATATGACCCGGCGCCGGCACCGCTGTGGCGCGATCCGCGCGCGATACACCGCCTGATCACGCTCGATCACCTGCTGCGCATGCGCTCGGGCCTCGCCTTTCCCGTGTCGCACGGCGACGGGCGCGTGACGCTCGGCTTCGAGAATAGCGCGGTCTATCAGGACGCGGGCGACGCGTTCGAAGCGGCACAGCGCTCGATCGTCGCCACCGTCCCCGGCGCGGTGTACCGCTACATCAACAGCGGCCTCAATGTGCTTGGCGCGATCGTGCGCGATCACATCGAACGGCGCGGGCTGCCGTATCACCAGACATTGTACGGTCTGCTGGTCGATCGCCTCGGCATGGCAAACTACCAGCATTCCGCCGACATCGCCGGCAATCTGATCGCATCGGGCGCCGGTTTCGCGACCCTGCGCGACTACGCGAAGCTCGGTGTGCTGTATCTGCAGAACGGCATGTGGGAGGGCGAGCGGCTGCTGCCGGCGGGCTGGGCCGATTACGCGCTGACCGCGACGCACACCGGAACCAGTTACGCGGCGTGCTTCCGCACCAATATCGACCGCCTGTTCCCGAATCTCCCGCCCGATACCGCCTGGGCATCGGGCGCTTCGGACCAGCGTATCTTCATCTTGCGCCGCCACCGGTTGATCGTAGCGGTCAGCAACGAGACGGACCACCCGATGGATCTGCCCGCATTGAACCAGGTCATTGCGACGGCCATCGCGGCCTGGGCATAGCCACCCTCACCCCGAAGACCGTCAGTTCAGGAGATCAGCCATGCCGATCACCAATGACTTACCCGAAGTCCTCGAAACCACTGAACCCGAGCGCCTCGCCACCGGCTTCATTTTCACCGAAGGCCCGCTGTGGCATCCGGACGGCTACTGGTATTTCGTCGATCTTCGCCGCAATCAGCTGTTGCGCCTGACGCCCGGCAAGGAGCCGGAGCTCGTCAGGACCACCATCGGCGGCAATGGCACGACCTTCGACCTGCAGGGCCGCCTGATCGTCTGCGAAGGAGACGATCGGCGCCTGACGCGCATGGGCCCGGAAGGTCAGGTCGAGTTGTTTGTCGACAACTACAGAGGCGGGCGCTTCAACCGGCCGAACGACGTGATCTGTCACTCGAACGGGTGTCTGTACTTCACCGATCCGGACAAGCGCCGTCCCTACCGCGAGCGCGAGATACCGGGCCCGGCGGGAGAGGACAATCTCTGGGACGGCGCCCGCGTCTATCGCCTGGCGCCGGACGGCGGTTTGAGCGTGCTGGCAAATTGCGAATACCCGAACGGGCTCGCGCTGTCGCCGGACGAGCGCACGATGTACGTCGCGAACACGCGCTCCTCGCAATACATCCACGCGATCCGGCTAGACGCGGCCGGCAACATGGTCGGGCGCAGCATCTTCGCTGACCTCAATGAGGACAGCGAGCCGGGCATCCCCGACGGCCTCAAGGTCGACAGCATCGGCCGGGTTTATTGCACTGGGCCGCGGGGCATCTGGGTCATGGCACCGGACGGCAGGCGCATCGGCGTCATCCGGTGGCCGGAGCAGGCTGTCAACTTCGCGTTCGGCGGGCCGGACCTGCGGACGTTGTTCTGTTGCGCGCACACTTCCGTCTACACGCTGCGCGTCAAGGTGCCCGGCAATCCGCATCCCTGGTACAGGCGACGCGGGCAGTAATCTCACGCCGCGTGCAGGGGCGGTGTCCCGAGCCGGTCGGCGGCGGTGACGAGCGCCGCTTGACTTGGTCTAGTCTAGTACGGCCGGCGGTCGAGCGGCGCGTGCGGCTGCTCCAGACCATCCACCGGAATGTTGCGGCCGTTGATCCAGTGGGCGCTCGGCGAGGCGATGAACACGATTACATCCGCCACCTCTTCGGCGGTGCCGAGACGGCCCATCGGAAAACCGTGGCGGACGTAGTCCTCGAAATACCTGGGGTTCGTGAGGCGGTGGCGGTCCCATCCGTTCCCTGCGACCAGGATCGAGCCCGGCGAGACCGTGTTCACGCGGATGCCATAGGGCACGAATTCCAGTGCCCACCGCTCGGTATCGAAGAGCAGCGCCGCCTTGGCCGCGCCGTATTGGCCCGACATCGCGAGCTGCGGCGACCAGCCGGAGATCGATGCGACGTTGATCACCGCAGTTCCCGGACGCCCTTTCATGCGCGGCAACGCCAGCCGCATCATTCGCACGGTCTGGATGAGGTTCCGCGCCAGCGCGCCGCGCCAGTCGTCATCGCTGCTGTCGGCAACGCGCGCGCCGCCGCCACCGCCGCCGACATTGTTGACCAGGATGTCGATGCCGCCATAGGCCGCGACGGTTGGCCTCGATCAGGCCGGCTGCGCCATCGGGACTGCCGACATCGGCGGCGTGCGCCGCAACTTCGGCGCCGGCCGCGCGCAAGGCCGTTTCCGTTTCCCGTAGTTGCTCGGTCGAGCGCGCCGACAGCATGACCCGGCAACCCTCGGCGGCAAACGCTTTGGCGGTCGCCAACCCGATGCCGCGGCTCGAACCGGTAACCAGAGCGACCTTGCCGCGCAGTTTGAGATCCATGATGCAGCCGCCCTGAGCCCCTCCACTTTAACCCGCCAACCGGATTTTGCGTTCGGCGATCCAGGACTTCACCTGGTCGTAGTAGTTGGCGAGATAGTACTCGGCGATATCGTCGGCGGTGGTGGCCCAGACGCCGTCATGCCCGAGGATGTAGCGCAGCGCTTCGTCGAGGTGCTTGGCGGCGTTCGGCCGGCCGATATTGTGCGGGTGGAGCGCCAGGCACATGACGCGGCCGTTCTCGGCGCCTTCTCGGTAGAGCGTATCGAACTGGTCCTTGATCATCTGCTTGAAGTAATCCGCCTCGCGGTTCCAGGCGAGAATGCCGGCGTCATTGGTCTGGCCCGTATAGGGGACGAAGATGAATTTCTGGCCGCCGCGGACATTGATCGGCCAGGGCTGGTCGTCGATGATCCATGACGTGTGGTAGAGGCAGCCGGCTTCAGCCATCAGGTCGTCCGTCCGCACCGTGTAGCCCGCTCCACCGCCGAGCCGTCCTTTCAAGCGCTTGCCGGTCATCTCCTGGAGATGGGTGATGAAATCCTGCCAATAGCCGCGCTCCTCTTCCTCGGTCAGGTCGTAAATCGGCCGGCTGTTGTAGAGACCATGCGCCATGTAGTCCCAATCGGCGGCGATCATCGCGTCCTTGATCTCGGGAAAGTGGTCGAGGATCTCGAGGTTCAGGCAACAGCAGGCGCGTAATTTGTGCTTGTTCAGCACGTCGAGCATGCGCCAGAAGCCGACGCGGTTACCGTAATCCATGCGCGAATAATGCGGGATGTCCGGCTGGGTCGGCCGGTTCTCCGGCAGGTACTCGAAGAACTCCATGTTCGGCGCGAGCCAGAACGCGACGCGCGCATTGTTCGGCCATTTGATGATCGGCCGGTCATTGATCGGAGCGTAGTCGAAGCGGCCGGACGGAAGGGTCATCGTGTCGTCTCCGTTAGACTGCACGGTGGGTAGCCGCAGCGAGATTGCTTCGTCGCTGCGCTCCTCGCAATGACAGCTACTTGCGGTGTCATTGCGAGCAAAGCGAAGCAATCTCGATCAGGCCGGACGGGGACCAGTTCATTAGAGCTGCGCCTTGAACCAGTCGATGATCTCGCGGCCGGTGGCCTTCCAGACGCCTTGGCGGGCGCAGATATGGCCGAGCACCTCGTCGAGGTGCCGGATGCGCCAAGGCTGGCCGATGATCCACGGGTGCAGATGCAGCACCATCAGCCGCCCGGTGGACGCACCGTCGACATAGAGGCCGTCGAACCACTCGCGCCACAGCAAGTTGACTTCGTTGATCGTCCGCCGGCCGTGCAAGTGGATGTAGTTGTCGTCGAGATAGGCGTTGACGCCGAGCGAGTAGACCTCACCGGTCTTCGGCGTCATCCGGTAGGGCTGCTCGTCATTGCCCCAGTCGCAGACATAGCGCATGCCCTCGGCGGCGAGCAGGCCCAGGGTGTTCGGCGTCTCCTGAAAATCGGGGCCGGACCAGCCGACCGGGCGCGTGCCGGTCGCGCGCTCGACCGCCGCGATCGAGGCGCGGATATATTGGCGCTCCTCGTCTTCGGACATGCCGACATGAATGATGCGCCGACGCGACAGCCCGTGCGCGATGAACTCGGCGCCGCGCCGCTGGCCCTCGTCGACGAGCGTCGGATAATGGTCGGCCACCGCCTTGTCGAGTGCCAGGGTCGGCGTGATGCCGTACTTGTCCAGCACCGTGAGAATGCGAAAAATCCCGACCCGGTTGCCGTATTCGTGGTTACCGTAGCCGCCGATATCGGGGAATTGCGGCTGGTTGCCGCTCCACAGCCCCTCGGGACCGCCCATCGGGCTCACCGCCACCGGCGTGGAGGCCGGCACCTCCCAATCCCAATGCTCCAGGTTGACGATGACCGCCAGGGCCACCCGGGCATCGTCCGGCCATCGGAGAACGGGACGAGCAACAATCGGCGACCAGGGATAGAAGTCCTGGTCCATGCCGTAGGCGCGCTTTGCGGGCATCGGTCGCTCCGGCTGCTTCGTCGGGACCCCACTATGACACACCGCGACCGATCACGGCGCGCCTCTTGCCGAGCCATACACGTTCCGCGTTGTGGAGCGCCGGCTTGGCGTTCCGCCGATGCCCTCGCCGCTTGCCAAGCCCGCTGCAGCGGCGCCAGCGACGCATTGGCCGAAAGGCGAGCGGCCTCGGAGGCGCGCATACGCGCGCGTGCGCGCGGGGCGAAAACGAGCGTCCCTTCGTGAATCAGATCGCGCCCGGCGGCGCATACGCGCGCGCGTGCGCGCGAGGCGAAAAGAGATCAGGAGCAACCTATTGAGATTCCTCGACTCCGGGTCGGAAAAACAGGGGCTAGCAGGACGCGGCAAGGCAATCGCAGCGACTGGCACGGGCAGGCCTCCGGTGGCCATGGCTTTGGCAAAAGGGGTGCCCGGCATGTACGTTCCCTATACGTTCCGGTCAAGGCTGCCGGCGCCGATGAAGAAGCAGGGCGACCGGTAATGCCCCGAAAAAGACCTTGCCGGGGCGAGGGTGCAACGGCGAGGGCAGTGGGCAGCGGGCGTTCCCGATTTAGCCGGTCGATGACGCTTTTACCCCAATGCCGGGCATTGGGGGCCCGACCGCGGCGTCGTGCGCGCATGGGCCTCGGCCCCACCCCTGACGGGACTTTAGGATCATCCTATTTCTGCGTGTTCGGGACTATACTCCGCGGCGGGGCCTGCGTTGGGCGCGGCCGCTTCTTTAGGATCATCTCATGACCTATATATCCCGTCGTGCATCGCTCATCGGCCTATCCCTGTTCGGTGTAGCGGCTCAGCTCAGAGAGACGCTAGCGGCTGATGCCCCCGCCACCGGCGGCAAACGAGTTGCGCTGAGCGGTTATGACCCGGTCGCTTATTTCAGCGACGGCCATCCGGTGAGGGGATCGGCTGAATTTTCGGCGACCTTCGACGATGCGACCTACTGGTTCAAGAATGCCGAGCACCAGGCCTTGTTCGTTGCCGATCCCGATCACTACGCGCCGCGGTTCAACGGTTATTGCACCGTCATGGTCTCGCGCGGCGTAAAGTACGAAGCGGATCCAGAGCAATGGGAGATTGCGGATGGCAAGCTTTGGGTTTTCGGCGGGCCGAAGGCGGCGTCTGCGTTCCGGGAACACACCGCCGATATTGTCGCGAAGGCCACCGAAAATTGGCCCGAGGTGCGCCAGAAAACCGTGGCGCCCAAGATGTAACAGCCGCTTATAATCCGGCCTTCTTGAGGGCGCCGGCAAGTTTCTCGCGCAGCTTCTGATCGCGCAGCAACGACCCGAACTCCTCCAGCGAAAAATGCGGAAACCGCTGACGCACGGCATCGGCTTGCCGTTCGGCGTCCTGCTGACGGCCGGCCGCCGCGTAGGCCGCCGCCAGCACGACATTGCCATATAATCCGCCGGGGTCGCGGTCGAGCGCGTGCTCCATCAGCCGAACGGCGTCCCCGCCGCGGTCGGCCAGGACATAGGCGATCGCGAGGTGCAAGGCGGCGCCGGGCGGCAAGTCGGGCTCGAATAGCGTGAGCATTTCGCCGGCCGCGATCGAGCCTTCGAGGTCGCCGCGAAACAGCAGGACGTCAATCAGAATGCTGTAGCTTTTCGCATCGCTGCCGTTGAGATCGATGGCGCGTTTCACTTCGTCGAGCGCACGATCGTATTCGCCGAAATAGAGCGCCGCGTCGCCGAGCAAAGTGTGGGCGCCGGGATCGAGATCGTCGAGCGCGAGCGCCTTGCGCGCGAGGCCCTCTGCCCGTTTCAGGGCATCGTCGGGGCTTGGCGTCCAGCCTTCGGTGACCGCGCCAACGTCGATCCAGCCGAGCGCGACATAGGCCGGCGCGTAATTCGGGTCGAGTTCGATCGCGCGCTCGAACAGCCTGCGAGCCTCGGCATTGTCCGCTCGGACGGAATGGGTGCTCAGCGCGCGTCCGCGCAGCACGAGGTCATAGGCTTCCATGCTGTCGGGCCGCTTGGCCGCCGATCGGGCAATCTCGAGGTTGGTCAGCCGGACGGCCAAGGCGCCGCTGATGCGGCGGGTGATCTGGTCCTGGACCGCGAAGATGTCCTTGGGAACCGCATCGTATTTTTCCGACCACAGCACCTGGCTGAGCGAGGCGTCGGTTAGGTTGACCGAGACCCGGACGTTTTCCGGAGCGCGGCGGACGCTGCCTTCGACGACGTACCGGACCTTGAGGTCGCGGCCGACCTCGGCCGGGGTCGGGTTCTTGCCCTTGTAAACGAATACTGCGGCGGGGGTGATGACCGAAAGGTCGCGGAAGCGGCCGAGGGCCCCGATGATGTCCTCGGTCAAACCGTCGGCGAAATAATCGCCGCCGCCGTCCGTGGTGAGCGAGGTGAACGGCAATACCGCAATCGAGGCCCGCGTCGCCGCGACCGGAGCGGCCGGCGGAGCCACGCCTCCGGCCGGTCGGGGCGCTGTCGTGGGCGCTCCCAACAGCCACCATGCGCCGCCCGCTCCGGCAATAGCGAGAACCGCGGCAAGCGCGGCGAACAGCCCGGTGCGGCCGCGCTGGGGAGCGGCGATGGCGGCGCTCGCGGGGAGGTCCGGTGCGGCGGCGATGGCGTCGGGGCTGAGCCCAAACGCGCGCACCGGCCTCGCGATGTTTTTGACGGTCTGCTCGCCGAGATCATCGAAGCTGACCGGGAGCTTGTCGCGGACCTGGTCACGGACCGCGCGCGAGATGCATAGTCCCCCCGGTTCGCACAACCCCTCCAGCCGCGCGGCGACGTTGACGCCGTCGCCGAAAATGTCGTTCGCCTCGATGATGATGTCGCCGATATTGATCCCGACGCGAAAGGTGAGCCGCTCGGCCTCAGCGGTGTTCGCGTTGCGGGACGCAAGACCGCGCTGGATCGTGATCGCGCAGGCGACAGCCTCCACCGCGCTCGGAAACTCGGCAAGGAGGCCGTCCCCGGTGGTCTTGACGATCCGCCCGTGCCGGTCGGCGATCATCGGGTCGATCAATTCACCGCGATGCCCCCGCAGCGCCCGCAGCGTGCCGACCTCGTCAGCGCCCATCAGCCGGCTGTAACCGACGACATCCGCCGCCAGGATCGCGGCAAGCCTGCGTTCGACCGCTGTCTCGCCCATCACCGAAATCTCAAAGCACCCCGCACCGGGAACCTACCACATCGCACGCTAGCCGTGTGAGCCGGGCAAAGCTTCAAGCCGATCGATGGCCGCAACCCGCTCTGAGGTCAGGGTCCGATAGCACTAGCCGCCGCTGCGCGAATGGCTGTAGGGATCGCTTTGACCCGTTCACCCGCCAGCATTCGAAGGTCGGTTTTCGGCGCGAAGCCGCCATTCGGCCCAACGGACGGTGTTCGGTGGGTCACGTTGTTGGTGATATGACCCTTGGGCGACGCTCACGTGCCGCCAACCGGGCGCCCGTCGGCTGAACCTCGGATCTACTGCGCCGTGGCGGCGATCTTGGCGTCGCGGAAGGCCGGGATCACCTCCTTTGCGAACCGGTCGAGGTCTTCGAGCTGGACGTCGAGCGGGGTGCCGAGCGGGGTGGCGCAAATGACGCGGTCGAGGCCGGGGTAGCGCTTCTCGACCGTCTTCAGCGCCTCGATGATGTCCTCCGGCCGGCCGGCCAGAAAGCCGCCGGCCTTCACCGCATCCTCGATCGTCGGCAGCCTCACGGTGCCGGCCAGCCGGAGGTTGCGCATCGCCGCGATTTGCTCGTCGGTCAATGCCCGCACCAGGCGCAATTCGCCGAACATTTTCATGTTTTCTTCGGAATGCGGTGCCGCCTCGCGGATCGCCTGCTCGCGGCTCGACGCGATGTGGAACTGGTAGCCGAGCGCCAGCCGCTCGCCCAGTTCGAGGCGGATGCCGCGGCGGGCATAGGCCGCCTGGAAACCGAGCATGTGCCGCTCGACCGCACCGCGTCCGGCCGGTCAGGATCGAGGTAATTGGAGCCGGCACCCATGGAGCGACGATATGTCGTGCTATCCGCGGCGTCAAAAGCGAGCGGCGTTGACACCGGCGCCCCGGCGTCCGCAAGCTGCCCCCTATGGCACGAACGCAGAGCGCCCGCTGATGCCGGCCGGCGCCAACAGGCCGCTCGCCGGCATCGTCGTGCTCGATTTCGGCCAGGTCTATCAGGGGCCGTACGCGACCCTCTTAATGGCCAAGGCGGGCGCCGACGTGATCAAGATCGAGCCGCCGCAGGGCGAGCCGCTGCGTCGGCGGGCGCCGCCGGGCAAGAGCACGACCTTTCCGATCGCGATGCTGAACTCCAACAAGCGCGCGATCACATTGAACCTGAAGCATGAGCGCGGCCGCGCGCTGCTGTTCCGCATGGTCGAGCGCGGCGACGTATTGCTCGAGAATTTCGCGCCCGGGGTTATGGACCGGCTCGGCGTCGGTTGGGAGGTATTGCACCGGATAAACCCGCGCCTCGTCTACGCCTCGGGCTCGGGCTACGGCCTGACCGGGCCCGACCGCGACAATCTGGCAATGGATCTGACAATCCAGGCGGCCTCGGGGCTGATCGCGGTGACCGGCTTTCCGGACGGACCTCCGGTCAAAGCCGGCCCGGCGGTTGTCGATTTTATTTCCGGGATCCATCTTTATGCCGCCACGCTGACCGCGCTCTTCGAGCGCGAGCGCACCGGCCGGGGCCGCTTGGTCGAGGTGGCGATGCAGGAGGCCGCCTACGCGACCCTGACCTCGCAACTCCACGCCTATTTCGAGACCGGCCAGGTGCCGCCGCGCACCGGCAACGCCAGCCATGGCCGCGTGCCATTGAACGTCTACCCGACCAATGACGGCTACGTCGCAATGAACATCGCGGTCGAGGAGCATTGGCACAATCTGCTCCGGGCAATGGGGCGCGAGGACCTGCGCGACGACCCGCGCTTTGCCGATAACGCGGCTCGCGTCACCAATCGCGAGGCGACCGACGCGCTGGTCGCGGCGTGGACGCGCACCCTGAGCAAGACGGAGGCGTTCGCGATCGCCAAACGGCACCGCATCCCGTTGGCGCCGGTGCGCGATGTCGACGAGGTCATGCACGACCGCCACATGCACGAGCGCGGCATGCTCGAATGGATCGAGCACGACGAGATCGGCCGCATCGTCGTGCCGACGACGCCGCTGCGCATCCACGGCGCCGACCCGGTCGACACCGTGCCCAGCCCGAAGCTCGGCCAGCACAACCTTGAGATCTACGGCGACTGGCTCGGATTGTCGGCCGCCGAGATCGCCGCGCTCGAGCGAGACGGCATCGTCTGAGTCAAGAATCTGGCTGCGCTGCCAGCTCCTGGCTCAGGGTGGGCTTATGGATTTTGCCCGTCGGCGTGCGCGGAAGCTGTGCCGCCGTTCGAAAGGCAAGCTGGATCGGAACTTTGTAACTTGCCAACCACTCGCTGCAGAACGCGATGATAGAAGCGGTATCGGTTGCCGCGCCGGCGCGCAGCTCTACCGCCGCCCCGACGATCTCGCCCTTCGCCTGATCCGGCACGCCCACGACATAGGCCTGCACGATTTCGGGGTGCTGTAAGAGGACCTGCTCGACTTCGAGCGGCGCGACGTTGACCCCACCAGTTTTGATCATTTCCTTCAGCCGTCCGCGGAAACGGATGCGGCCATCCGGCTCGATGGATCCCAGATCGCCGGTCAAAAAGTACCCGTCGCGGTCGAACGCTTCGGCATTGAGCTCCGGCGCGTTAAAATAGCCTGGCGTGACGTAACCAGTGACGGCGAGCTGGCCGATCTCACCGGGATACAAGGGCTGCTTGGTTACGAGATCCAGAACTCGGATCCTCATCCCGGGAAGCGGCAGCCCCTGGCTGTTCAGTCTGAGCGGCAGCGGGTTATGCGCATCCGTCACCGCGCAGTTCCCGTAGGTCTCGGTAGAGCCATAGACATTGCAAAGCTCTTCGGCACCCAGCGCCTTGATCGTCATAGCGATATCTTCGGGCGGGCCGATGGTCAGCCCGGTGCGCATCGCGCCTAGCCGCCGCTTGGGGTGATCCGGGTGCTCCAGCAAGGCTCGCGCCATATTCGGCATGCCATAGTAGATGCTGCAGCGCTTGCGCTCGATCAGCGTCAGCGCCTCCCCGCCGTCGAAACTCTCCTGCAGCACAATGCAGCTGCCATGGGTCAAGGCAGCAGGCAAGGCATTGGCGGAGCCGAACGACCAGAACAGCGGCACCGCAAGCCAGACGCGATCCGCCGTGCTCGGATGCATGTGCTCACCGATGTCAAAGCCGTTGGCGATGACGCCGCCATGGGCGAGCGTTACGCCCTTGGGCGCCGCGGTCGAGCCCGAGGTATAGAGGATGTAGCAAATGTCGTCCGGCCTCACCATCCGCTGGGTAGCAGCAAGTGATGCCGGATTTACCGACGCTCCCCGCGCCAGAAATGCGGGCAGCGAAAAGACGCCGGCAGGCGCCTGACCATCGACCGCCACTACAGTGCGCAAAGACGGGAGCCGCGCGCTCTTCAGCGCCCCGGGTTGCGCGTCGCCGAGCTCCGGACACAGAACTCGCAGCGCGTCGAGAAAGCGTCGGCCGCGAAACGCGTCGAGCGTGATCAACGCCGCGGCACCACAGTGTTCCAGCGACCAGGCAAGCTCGCGCGGCGTCGAAAACGTGCTGATCGCAGCGACGATGGCACCTATTTTCGCGGTGGCGAGGGTGCAAATGATCCATTCCGGCCGGTTCGTCGCCAGTAGTGCGACCCGGTCGCCACGCTGAATACCCGCCGCGAGAAGTGACCGGGCGAAGGCATCCGCACGCGTTTTCAGCGCGGCATAATCGAGCCGCTCGTCGCGAAATATGATCGCCTCGCCGATGGACCACCTCGCCCCGAGCTCATCGCCCAAATCGCCCAAGGTTCGGCTGACCGGGCGCGGGCTCGCGTCGTCTTTCATGTCGGCTCACTCATAACGAGGCGGGCGCTTTTCGCGAAACGCAGCGATGCCTTCGGCGAAGTGCGGGCTTGCTCGCACCGTGTCGCCGAGTTCCTGTTCGAGCGCCTCACGCGTCAACGCATGATCGGCAATCGTGGCACTAACCTGTCGCTTGACCGCCTGCACAGCCGACGGGCTGTTCGCGGCAATCATAGGCTTGCGGTATCGTCAACGGGACCATCGGAGCAGGGCAAAGAGCAGGCGATGAAGGCGATCCGCTGCCGAGCATGGGGCGTGCCCGATACGTTGGGCTCGAAGAGGCGGAGAGCCCGAAGCTGCAGCCGCACCAAGTGCGCATTCGGGTGCGTGCGGCGGGCGTCAATTTTGCTGACACGTTGATGGTTGGCGGCCGCTACCAGGTCAAGCCGCCATTCCAATTTACGCCCGGGCTTGAAGCCGCCGGCGAGGTCGTCGAGACCGGGGCCGCCGTCGGCAACCTGCGGGTCGGACAACGCGTCCTCGCGGTGCTGCGCTCCGGCGGCGGTTACGCCGAGGAGATCGCGCTCGACGCAGCCGCGGTGGTGCCGATCCCGGCAGCGATGGATTTCCTCACCGCTGCCGCGTTTCCGGTTGCGTACGGCACCTCGCATTTCGCACTGTCGAGTTGCCCGGGGAATTTCACCTCCGGGCGCTCCCAGAACCGTGCATGACCCTCTCGAGTCACACGGCTCCCGATGTTCGGCCGTTGCCATGACATAGCGGCCAATGTGCAAAGAGGGGTTGGATTGGCACGGCGTAGCCGGTCAAACCAATCTCTCGCGCCTTTGGTCTGGTGGCGCAGTCGCTTGAACTTTCGACGTGCCCACCGGATGACATAGGCATCGATCCGCTTCAGGGTCGGACGCAACTGCGTCTTGTAGAAGTGACTGTAGTAGGTGATCCAGCCGCGGATGCACGGGTTGTACATCTGGGCCAGCTCGGTCAGGGATTTGTCGCTGCGGTGGTGAAGCGCCCAGCTGCGAATCTCGCGGCTGATGCGCGTCGACGCCTTCGGGCTGGCGGCGGGCTGGAAACTGTGCGCGAAGATGCGCCTGTCCGGCTTCACCCACATGATCTTCCGGGCTCGAAACTGCAAACCCAGAAAGTCGAAGTGGATGTCCGGGGAGTTGCCGCGCCGGCTCACATCCTTGCAGTAGACGATCTTCGTCTTCTGTGGATGCAGCACCAGCTTGCAGGCCGCAAAGCGGTCGGCAAAAGCGGGCCATGACCATCGCCTGGTTCGACCAACTCGGCCTGATCAATCTCACAGCCCGCCACAACGTCTTGCACACTCAGGGAAACCGCCGTGGTACGTGGCCCGTATGGCCGGTGGTGTGAGAGGGGGGGAGTGTGAGGAACCTCCCTACTCGATCGTTCCGCTGCTGTTGCGAAGGCTACATAGACCCCGGCCTTCGCCGGGGTGGCGACTGGACGCAGATAGGTACATCTCCAAGCGCTCATCGGCGGCCGGTCTGGTCGTGAAACTGCTCGAGCCGTTCGAATTGGCTGACCACCCTATGGCAGGGCGGGATCGGCGTGCGCCCGTTGCCCTCCGGACGCGCGCTATCCCGAAAAATCTCGGCAAAGCGGGACTTGGCGGCAGACTGTTCGCCCGGATCGTCGGCGGCGGCGACGATCAGTTCGCGAATGACCTTGCCGGCGCGCACGACGCGATCGTCGGCGACACCACAGCGGTGGGCATTGCCCAGCAGGTAGGCGCCGGTCTCGGCGATGCGCGTCGGGTTGGCTGCCACGGCGGCCCCGCTCGACAGGGCGAGGAATGCAGCGGCGGCGACAATCGGCATCGGACGCATGGCAAGCTCCAACCAGGTGCTTACCGGTGGAACACCGGCGGGCCTCTGCCCGGTTCCGGTTAAAGTCCAGCGCAAAAGGGGAATTATCGGGTCGCATCCGTGACATTTTGGGGGCCAACTGAGGCACTCCCGCCCAATTACTGCGTGATAAAATTACTCGGCGTAGTAATGGAATTCGTACAAGAGACAGCCGCCATTCGATTTGAACGGGCCGTGGACCGCGCCGGGCGGGCGGCACGCGTAGGTGCCCGCCGGGAAGCTCTCGCCGCCCTCGCCGGCGGCATTGTTGCCGACCGTCAGATCGCCCTCGATCAGATAAACCTCTTCCCAATATTCGTGGACGAACGGCTCCGTCGTGAACACCCCCGGCGCAAACCGCAACAGGCGGGTTCGGCTGCCATTGCGCCGCTGTTCGTCGAGCGCGCCCGCCAGGATCTTCTGCTCGATGCCGGAAGGATAGCCGGGCGGCGTCGACCAGCCCGAACTCATGTCGACGCGGTGGAATTCGAGATGCGGCTTGTTGACGGGCATTGGCTCATCCTTTGCTTGGCGCTTTCGGCCGGGCCGGCGGCTTGCTAGTTTTGCCACGTCAAGGACCAAAGAAGAAGAGGAGGCTGCACATGCTATCGCGCCGCTTGTTCGCCGCCGGAGCGGCAGGCGCCCCGGCGATCCTCGCCGGCGCTGCCCGGGCGGAAGAACAACCCGCTGAATCGACGATCGACCGGATCAAGCGCGCCAAAATATTGCGGATCGCCGCGCTGCCCGGCGAGGCGCCCTATTTCAACAAGGACATCACCTCTGGCGCTTGGACGGGCATGTGCGTCGAGATGGCCAAGGACATCGCCGGCGTCTTCGATGGCCAGGTCGAATATCTCGAATCGACCTACGGCAATTCGGTGCTCGACCTCCAGGCCAACAAGATCGATCTGGCGTTTTCACTGAACCCGACGCCGAAACGGGCGCTCGTCATCGATTTCACGCATGCTTTCTACTTGCACGGCTTCGGTATGGTCGGCAAGAAGGGCTTCCACGCCGCGAATTGGAGCGACCTCAACAAGCCCGAGGTCAAGGTGGCGGTCGACATCGGCTCGGTGCACGAGATCGCCGCGCGCCGCTTTGCGCCAAAGGCGACGATCATTGCATTGAAGGCGCGCGACGACTGCATCCTCGCAGTGCAGACGGGGAGAGCCGATTGCGTGATCCTCGCGGTCAACCTCGGGCTGACCGCAGTCAAGAAGAACCCGGCGCTCGGCGAGTTCCAGATGCTGCATCAGCCGCGCGTGCAATTGCCGACCTGCATGGGGATACGCATGGAGCCGGACAAGCGTTGGCGCGACTTTCTCAACGCCTGGGTCGATTACAGCCGCGGCATCCAGCAAATCCGGGAGTGGCTCTATGCCGGTCTCGCGATAAACGGCGTCAAGCCCGAGGACGTCCCTTCCGACGTAGAGCTGTGACAAGCAGTACCCTCACCTCCGCCGGCACTGCGGGAGAGGGTGGTGACCCTCGGATCGCAGTCCGGGGGGAGGCGGGTGAGGGTCCCAAGAAGAGGCCGGTTCGGCCGGGCGGCTCTCGGTATGCGCGCTCGCCGTAGCTGCGTTGTCGGGTCTGGCGCGGGCGGGCGCGGCGGCATAAGTGAGCCGCATAATGAACACGGCGGAAGACGGGCTCCCGCTCCCACTGAGATATTGGGCGATCCTGAACCTCGCGGTCGGGATGGCGCTGTCGGTGCTCGACAGCGCGATCGCGAATATCGCGTTGCCGGCGATCGCCAAGGAAATCCACGCCAGCGCCGCCGATTCGATCTGGGTCATCAACGCATACCAGCTGGCGGTCGTCATTTCGCTGCTGCCCTTCGCTTCGCTCGGCGACATTTTCGGCTATCGCCGCATCTACATCATCGGCCTCGTGGTGTTCACCGGCGCCGCGCTCGTCAGTGCTTTGTCGCACTCCTTGCCGATGCTGACCCTGGGCCGCTCGCTGCAGGGGCTGGGCGCCGCCGGCATGATGGCCGTCAATACGGCTCTGGTGCGCTTCACCTATCCGCGGCGTCAGTTGGGCCGCGGCATCGCGATGGTTTCGGTCGTCGTCTCGATATCGTCGGCCGCAGGCCCGAGCGTCGCCGCGGCGATCCTCGCGGTCGCCTCGTGGCCCTGGCTCTTCGCGATAAATGTCCCGATCGGCCTCGTCGCGCTCGCGATGTCGTGGCGCCTGTTGCCGACGACGCGCCCCTCCGATCATCGCTTCGACCTGGCGAGCGCGGTGTTGAGCGCAATCGCGTTCGCGTTCCTTATTAGCGGGATCAACGGCATCGGTCACCATCACCCCGCTCTGCTGGTGCTAAGCGAACTGACGGGCGCCCTACTCGTCGGCTATGTCCTGGTGCGCCGGCAAAACTCCTTGGCCTTGCCGCTGCTGCCTGTCGATCTCTTCAAGCGGCCGGTGTTCGCTCTTTCGGTCACGACGTCGGTTTGCGCGTTTGTTGCCCAAGGCATCGTGTTTGTCGCGCTGCCTTTTTACTTCCAGGACGTAATCGGCCGCTCGCAAGTCGAAACCGGGCTCTTGATCACGCCGTGGCCAGTGACAGTGGCAATGATCGCGCCTATCGCCGGCCGCCTGGCCGACCGCTATCCCGCCGGAATTCTCGGCGGCATCGGGCTCGGCGTGCTGAGCCTCGGCTTTATCCTGCTGGCATTGCTGCCGGCTCAACCGGGCGATGCCGGCATCATTTGGCGAATCGTCGTCTGCGGATTCGGGTTCGGATTCTTTCAGTCGCCGAACAACCGCGCCATTGTCAGCAGCGCGCCGCGAGAACGCAGCGGCGGCGCCGGCGCCATTCAAGCGACCGCCAGGCTGCTCGGCCAGACGATCGGCGCCGCTCTGGTGGCGCTGGTCTTTGGCTACGCCGGACCCGGCGGCGGCACCAGCCCGACCACCGCTATCCTGATCGCCGCTGGCTTTTCTGCGCTCGCCGCGCTCGCCAGCCTGTCCCGCCTGCTCAATTTCGTGCGCCTGCCACGACGTGCGTCCGTCCGCGATTCCAGCATGCCGAAACCAAACCCCGATCAACTTCCGGTTCGGGCGCCGCCGTAAATCGATGCCGCCCTCGGCAAGGGAACCGCTGGTCGGCTTGCGCCGGGACCGAGTTTGATTATGCTGCAGCCGCCTGCAATCGGGGGATGGGGCGGGACCCGATGAGTAAAGCGGCGCGTGGGCGATCGCGCTTTTGCCGGTTCTTCGCTGCGGCGGCGGGTCTGCTGATTGCTCTGCCGTCGTTACTGGCGCTCGGCGCTGAGCCGGTCTCGGATCAGGCGGCCGTCCACCTCCTGAACCGGCTCGCCTTTGGCCCGACCCTCGAAGAGGTTCCGCACGTCAAGACGATCGGGGTGGAACGCTACATCGCCGAGCAGCTCGATCCCGAATCTATCCCGGAGCCGATCGAGCTGCGGTTGCGCCTCGCCCAGCTCGACACCCTAAAACTCAACCCGGTGCAGCTGCGCCAGCTCTACGGGCCGTTGCGCAGCTTGCGTGGTTTCAAGCCCAACCCGGAGCTGGAGAAGGCTCAGCGCGAGCGGGTGCAAATCATCCTGCGGGACGCCAGCGAGGCGCGCATCCTCAGAGCATTGCTCAGCCCCCGGCAGCTGCACGAGGTCATGGTCGATTTCTGGTTCAACCATTTCAACGTGTTCTCCGGCAAGGGGCTGGATGATGTATGGATCGGCAATTACGAGGAGCAGGCCATCCGCCCGTTTGTGCTCGGCCGTTTCCGGGATCTGCTGTTCGCCACGACGAAACACCCGGCGATGCTGGTCTATCTCGACAACGCGCTGAGCACGGCCCCAGGAAGCCCCGGCGCCCGCGGCAGACAAAAGGGATTGAACGAGAATTTCGCGCGCGAGGTCATGGAGTTGCACACGCTCGGCGCCAATGGCGGTTACACGCAGGAGGATGTCGTCACCCTGGCCCGGGTCTTTACCGGGTGGGGTGTCAATCCGCCGAATGCCCGCGCGTTTCCCGAGTACGCCGCGGTCTTCGAGGGCGCGCGCCACGATTACAGTCCAAAGGTTTTCCTCGGCCATCCGCTGAAATCGCGGGGCAAGGCGGAGGGTGAGGAGGCGCTCGACATATTGGCGCACAGCCCGGCAACGGCCCATCACATCGCGTTCGAGTTGGCGCAGTATTTTGTCGCCGACGAGCCGCCTACGGGGTTGGTCGAGCGGCTCGCGGCTCGGTTCGTCGAGACCGACGGCAATATAAAGGAGGTGCTGCGGACACTTTTCGCCAGCAACGAATTTTGGGACAGCAAGGGAGCCAAATATAAGACGCCCTACCAATTCGTGATCTCGGCAGCGCGCGCCGCGGGAGTATCACCTGCAAATGTGCGGCCGCTGCTTGGAGCCGTGGACCAGCTCGGGATGCCCCTCTTCGGTTGCCTGACGCCGGACGGGTACAAAAACACCGAAGACGCCTGGCTCAGCCCCGACGCAACGACCCGCCGCATCAGCTTCGCGACCGCATTGGTCCGAGCCGGCCCAGGCGCGCTCGATGATGCGCATCTCGAAGCGGTCTTCGGCTCGACATTGAGCGAGGGCACCCGCGCAGTCGTCAATGAATTGCCCAGAGGGCTGCGCGCGGCGCTGATCCTCGGCAGTCCCGACTTTATGCGTCGATAGGGGGACCGGTGGATCGGCGCGATTTCATCAAAGGGGCGGCGGCAGCTCCCTTCTGCTTGGGACCCGATGCGTGGGCGGCAATGTCCGATGATGGCCCGAGCCGCCTGATCGTAATTCTGCTGCGCGGCGCCGTCGACGGGCTCAATGTCGTAATTCCCTACGGCGACGCGGCCTATTACCAGGAGCGCCCATCGATCGCAATCGCACCGCCGGGCAAGGCGGACGGGGCGTTGGCGCTCGACGGACATTTCGGGTTGCACCCGGCGCTCGCGAGCCTGATGCCGCTATGGACCGAGCGAAAGCTCGCCTTTGTTCACTCCGCGGGTTCGCCCGATCCGACGCGATCCCATTTCGACGCACAGCTCTATCTCGAAAACGGCACTCCGGGGCAGGACACCACCCGCGACGGCTGGCTGAACCGCCTGCTGCTGGCGCTGCCCGGCCCACGCGGCGCGACGGACGCGATCAGCATCGGCCCGACCGTGCCGCGCATTCTGGCGGGCAAGGCGCCCGTCGCCACCCTGCCGCTCGGCCCGAACGGCGCCCGGCCATTGCCGATCGACCGGCCGGAAATCGCCAATGCCTTCGATCGGCTTTATTCCGGCAATGACGACCTCGCCAGATCGTATCGCGAAGGCCGGACGGCGCGCGCGGAATTGGTTGGCGCCTTGAGCAAGGAGCGGCAGATTGCCGACAACGGCGCACCGCCGCCAGCTGGCTTTCCGGGGCAGGCGGCCCAACTCGCGGTGCTCATCCGCCGTCACCCCGGCGTCCGCGTTGCGGCAATCGGGCTCGGAGGTTGGGACACCCACATCAACCAGGGCAACCACAACGGGCAGCTGGCCGATCATCTGCGCCCGCTCGGCGAGGGTCTCGCCGCCTTTGCCCGCGGATCGGGCGAGGCCTGGCGCGACACCGTCGTCGTCGTTCTGTCCGAATTCGGCCGCACCTTTCGGGAAAACGGCAACCGGGGCACCGATCACGGCCACGGCAATGTCATCTGGGTATTGGGCGGCGCCGTCAATGGCGGCCGGGTTTACGGCGATTGGCCGGGTCTCGCCTCGGCGCAGCTCTACCAGCGGCGCGACCTCGCCGTCACCACCGATTTTCGCACCGTGCTGGCGGCGATCCTAGAGCGCCACCTGCGTCTGGATGACCGCCAGCTCGAAGCGGTGCTGCCGGGCGCCCCGCCGGCGTCGCAAGATCTGGCAAAGATAATTTCGGCATGAGCTGAGCTGCCCTCCCGCTGCTCCTCGTCTTTCCCGCGAAAGCGGGAATCCAGGGGCTGCAAGGCCGCAGTGGTTGCCCCTGGACCCCGCTTTCGAGGCTGTCAGGAAATCGGCGATATGGCTGGATCGGCATCGTGCGTCCTTCGAGACGGCCGCTTTGCGGCCTCCTCAGGATGAGGATTTTCTTAATGCCAATAAAGACTTACCTCATGCTGAGGAGCGCCCGTAGGGCGCGTCTCGAAGCACGCACTACCTCACTACAGCCGGATTGGCCAATTTGCGACAGCCTCTTTCGCGGGGGCGACGATAAGCGGTTGTGAAGACTGGATTGGAGGAAGAGTGAGGAGGAAACCGCGACTGCAACCGCGGCACATCTCGCGCTGCGGATCAGCTGCGGGCTCGCCGTGACGGATACCTCAATCCACGCTGCGCCCAGGGCGTGGCTCTTCGGCCAAGCCGATTTTCGCCGGCTGTGGCTCGTCGGGGTCGTGGTTTTCGCGGTGCGCTGGCTTGAGATGCTGGCGGTCGCCGTCTTCGCTTATCAGCGCACCGGCTCGCCGTTGATCGTCGCATTGCTGACGATGCTGCGCATGCTGCCGATGGCGCTGTTTGGCGCTCTCGTCGGCGCCATGGCCGAGCGGCTCGAACGGCGCACCGCGCTGATCATCGTTGTCATTTCGATGCTGCTGACCTCGCTGGTCCTAGCCTGCCTCGCGTGGAGCGACATGCTCGAAGTGTGGCAGGTCGCGCTCGCCAGCTTTGTCAACGGCATTGCCTGGACGACCGACAACCCGGTCCGCCGCACGATGATCGGCGAGGTCGTCGGGCTGGACCGGATGAGCGCGGCGATGTCGCTCGATGTCGGCGCCAACAATGCGAGCCGTATGCTCGGTCCGACCCTCGGCGGCGTGCTGCTCGCGACATTCGGGATCGGCGGCGCCTTTGCGGTCAGCGTCGCCTGCTACCTCGTCGCGCTCGCCGCTGCGATGCGAATCCATCATCGCAACAGCGTGCGGCCCGCCGGTGTCGCAAGCGTCCTCGAACGCATGCTCGAAGGCTTCATGCTCGTCCGGCGTGACCGGCGCCTGATCGGGACCCTGGTCGTCACCGTCATCTACAACACCTTCGGCTGGCCGTTTACCAGCATGATCCCGGTGATCGGCCAGGACCATCTGGGTCTCGGCGCCGCCGGCATCGGCCTCCTCGCCAGCATGGACGGGGTCGGCGCGTTCTGCGGCGCCGTCGCGATCGCCCTCTTCGCCAAGCCGGCGATGTTCGCCCGCCTCTATGTCGGGGGCGTCTTCGCTTACCTTCTGATGCTGCCGGTTTTCGCGTTGGCGCCCGTTCCGCTGCTCGCGGGCACGGTGCTTCTAACGACGGGTATTGCGAATGCCGGTTTCAGCATCATGCAGGCAACGCTCGTCTACCTCGCGGCGCCGCCCGAGATGCGCAGCCGCATCTACGGCGTGCTATCGGTCTGCATTGGGGTCGGAATGATCGGCTTTATTCATCTCGGGCTGCTGGCCGGCCTCGTCGGCGCTTCCTGGGCCACGGCGATGATCGGCGCCGAGGGCATTGCGGCGATGCTCTTGACCCGGCGTTGGTGGCGCGCCATCGCCGCGTAAGCGAAGGTGGGTTGCACGGAAATCGTCGCTAAACCCATCGCGTCCGATGTATTTTGACGGCGAATTCTTGGAGAAAAAAATGTCGTCGAACTTGCTGGACCTGCCCCGCGTCGCGACACGCGACGCCGACTACGTCGAACGTGCGCGCCGCCTCGCGCCGATGCTGAAAGAGGCCGCGGACGAGATTGAAGAGCGGCGCGAGTTGCCGGATCGGATTGTCGAGGCGCTGATCGACGGCGGCTTCTTCAAATTACTGATCCCGCGCTCGCTCGGCGGCGCCGAGCTCCACCCGCTGACCTATGTGCAGGTGCTCGAGGAGATCGCCAAGGCCGAGCCTTCGACCGCCTGGTGCCTCGGACAGAATTCCGGCTGCTCGATGTCGGCGCCCTATCTCGAACCGGCGGTGGCGCGCGAGGTCTTCGGTCCGCCGCGCGGCATCCTCGCCTGGGGCCCGGAACTGCCGGGCGCCGGCCGCAGCGTCGCGGCGGAGGGCGGCATCCGGGTCACCGGGCGCTGGGGTTTTGCGACTGGCAGCCGGCACGCCACCTGGCTCGGCGCGCATGTCCCGGTCTTCGAGGAGGACGGCACGCCGCGCATGAACCCGAACGGACGGCAGCATGTCCGCACCGTCCTCTTCCCCAAATCAAAGGCCGAGATCATCGACAACTGGCAGGTCATCGGATTGCGCGGCACCGGCAGCGACAGCTACCGGGTCGAGGATCTGTTTGTGCCGCAGAAATACACCTTCTCGCGCGACAACCCTACCGAGCGGCGCGAGCCCGGCCTCCTCTACCGGTTCACCAGCGGCATGATCTATGCGATGGGGTTTTCGAACGTGTCGCTCGGCATCGCGCGCGGCGCGCTCGAAGCCTTTATCGAATTGGCGCGCGACAAGATCCCGCGCGGCGCCCGCAAGACCCTGCGCGAGAACAACGTGATCCAATCCGAGGTGGCGCAGTGCGAGGCGAAACTGCGCTCGTCGCGCGCCTCGATCCACGCGACCCTCGAGGACATGTGGGGGGACGCCGAACGCAGCGGCGAGTTCTCGCCGGAGCGGCACTGGCAGTTGCGCCTCGCCGCGACTTGGGCAATCCAGCAGGCGCGCGACGTCGTCGCTAGCGTCTACAACGCCGCCGGCGCCACCGCGGTCTTCAACGAGAACCCGTTCGAACGCCGCCTGCGCGACATCCACGCCGGGACCCAGCAAGGCCAAGGCCGCCCCGTCCATTTCGAAACCGTCGGCCAGATCCTCCTGGGCCTCCCGCCGGAGGGCAGGATGTTCCGTTAGCCGCAGGGAGTGCTGGGCATAGTACGCGGTTTCAGAGGCTTGCCGTGAAGTGCTGCAGTCGGACTAACGGGAAATTCGTGTCGGCCCACCGGGAACCGAGGTGTCCGCGCGTGTATGGAGAGCAGTAAGATGTCATCCGGCCGTCACGCATTTATTATCATGCCGTTCCACAATAAGAAGGGCCCGGATGGGACAGACATTGATTTTGATGTGGTCTATCAGGAGCTGCTCGGCCCAGCTATTGAAATGGCTGGCCTGAGGCCGCACCGAGCTGACGCTGATAGGCGAGGAGGCTCGATACATGCTGACATGTTTCAGGAACTGCTATTGGCTGAGTTTGTGGTGGCAGACCTGACCCTCGATAATGCCAATGTGTGGTACGAAATTGGTGTCCGACATGCACTGCGAGCCGGCGGCAGTGTACTTACTTACGCACTACGCGACCGCTTGCCATTTGATATCGCCGGCCAGCGGATGGTAAATTATAAGCTTGTGGGTGGTGCTCTCGATCCGATCGAACTCCCCAAGAAACGGCAGGAAATTGCGGATGCGATTGGCGCTACTTTAGGCGATTGGCGGGGTCGCCGAGCCAGTCCAGTATACCAGCAGTTAGCCAATCTGAAAGAACCGGACTGGAAAAGCCTTAAGGCTGGTAGTGTTAACGAATTCTGGGACGCGCTCCAGAATTGGCGAACTCACGTTGAAATTGCCCGTCGGAAGCAGTGTCCCGGTGACATCCTGGTGCTCGCGGACGAAACGCCGAACCGAGTCCTCGAGTTTGAAGCGTTGCGTACGGCCGCTTGTGCGCTCATTCGACTAAATCACCCCAAATACGCTTTGAATGTGATTGAGAAGGCGCTCAAGCTCGACCCAGACGATGTTGAGAGCAGACAAATTGAAGGGGTCGCACTCGGCAGACGGGAGCATTACGAGGAAGCTCGTGAGACATTAGGTCGTCTTGCGGAAGACCAACGCAAATCATCATTGGCCTCCGCGGAGCAAGATAGGGCGGGCGACACACCTGGGCTCCTGGCGCGCACCTGGAAAGACGAGTGGAGTTGGCTCTGGAATAGGCATCCCGAACGCCAAGCCGACCCGCTGAAAGCCGCGCGGGAAACATCGGGTACGCTACAAAACGCTGCAAGGGCGTATGCCGATGCGTTCCGTGCTGCGCCGGCCGATTACTATCCAGGAATCAACGCCCTTACTTTGGGCCGGCTGTGGGAACATATCAACGCCCGCGAGAGTAACCTTGACCTCGAGATGATTGCTTCGGGGCTACGTTGGGCTATCAATTGCGCGCTCGCTCGGAGCAGGGATTATTGGTCGCTAGTGAGCCGAGCCGAACTCGCCATTATTGAAGACGAGTCCGATAAGGCGGTGGCGGATTACACCGAGGCAGCGGCTCTTGCCCTAGCAAATCGCGACCGGTTCGCTCTCGATTTTTCGAGTTAGCAGTTGCATTTTATGGCTGAGCTTGGATTCCGTCGTGACATCGTGATCGAGGTGTCGAGCATCATCGCTCAAGCCGAAAAACAGCTCGATTCGCTGCTCGGCCCACATCGAGAGCCCGCGCAAATCGTCCTGTTCAGCGGTCATATGGTTGACAATCCGGCAGAACGCGGTCGGTCTAAGCGCAAACCCGCTCGTTTTCCGGAGATGAAGACCGATGCCGCTTCAATACGGATTTCCGCTGCCCTCGATATGATCGGGGCGGGACGAGATGACCTCGGTATATGCGGCGGCGCTTGCGGGGGAGACCTGCTTTTCGCCGAAGCCTGTCTTGCGCGAGGTATGCGCATGGACGTGCGCCTTGCGAAGCGGGAGAACGAGTTCCTAGCCGAGTCAGTGACATTTGCGGATCATGGTCGCCTTTGGGAGCAGAAATATAAAGAAGTAATATCGCACGCATCGACCAAGCGCTTAGTAATGCCGGATGAACTCGGACCGACTCCGAGGGAGATCAACGCTCATGCTCGGTGCAATAGGTGGATGCTTTACTCGGCACTATCCCACGGAGCTCCCAATATTTCGTTTATTGCACTTTGGAGTGAAGGTGTGGTCGATGGCCAAGGCGGTACCGAGAACATGGTGGACCTCTTCAAGAGTGCTACGGGGCGCCAGCCTATCATCATCGATCCCGCTACCCTTTGAGCAATTTTGATTCGTACGAGCCTGCTCTGTTCTCTCGGTCGGTTTTAAGTGAGGTAAGGAGCTTGCGGAATTGAGATGTCGACGGGAAAAGCCTCAATCAGGTGTTCAGGTCGGATGGTCACCGGGGCGGTCGCCAACATGGTTTACTAGGCGACGCTTGACAAGCATCCTTCGGATGTTGTGTTTACCAAAAAGACTCGGCCTCATCCTCCGTGCTCAGGCCGATTTCGAAGTGAGGGAGCGACGAATGCCACCGTTCGCCGGGATCGGGCCATGCTAAATTCTATTGAACAGATCGCTCGATGGGCTGCGGACTTGCCACGCCAAGTGCGGGATTTTAGGGCTCGCGGAGAACCGGTGCTACCCTCCCGGGCTGATTTTCTGGTCAAGCAGACGGAAAACACACAGGCGATCCTTGATAGGCTGGAACGAGCGAAGGCGCATGGTGCCGCTAGTTTGCAGATCGACCTGTCCGAAATCATTGATGAAGCGAAGCGAGGTGAGTTGGAGCTGAAGCTTGGTGATCGCATTTGCGTTCTCTTGGCGCTACGGAGCATCTCAAGCTGGTCAACAATGGTTACCTTCTCGGATTGGGCCGACAAGACAAATCAACAAGAGGGGCAATTACGGTTCACGTCGATCCCGGAAGTCCGCCAGCAATACGCTATGGCCCTGAACCGGGAAGGAGGCTGGAAGAAAAGCATTTTAGCAGAAGACCTTCTCATAGAGCTAATCAATCAAAAACGCGATTCAGAGTTGTTTGGGATTCTCGGGCGCGTATACAAAGACCGGTGGCTAAAACTCCGCAAGAACGATCCACGGAGCCGCGGATTTCTAATCAGCGCCCTGAACGCTTATTGGGATGGCTTGGAGTGTAACTCAAATGAGATCTATCCGGCGATCAATGCATTGACTCTGCTGAGGGTTTCTGGGGTCGAACCTCAGGGCCTCAGAGGGCTCGCGTCCCATATCGCCGAGTTACTAAACGAGCGCTTTGCACGTAAGGCGGATTACTTCGATTACGCGACACGTCTCGAATTCTGTGCCGCTATGCGTGAAATTGGGGCGGCTTGGGACGTCGCCCATCAAGCGTTAGATATCGCGCCTGCATCCTGGGAACTTGAAACGACCGCGAATAATCTTCGTATATTATCACTGCTTGAGCCTGGCGTAAAGGAACTGATGGACTTTCTGCTAAAGGAAGCAGAGCAACGAAAACCCCCTGTTGTGAGCGGTGCCACCGCGTCGGCGGCGTGAGCTGAAAGCGGCATCTCCCGTTGGGCGCAGCGTGTCAGGGACGTCTGCTTCGTTTAGCCGCTTTTGGAGCTCTCTGAGTTGCGTCCCGGATCTGGATTCGCTCCCATTATGCAAAAGGATTTCCAAATTCGCCGCAGTAGTTTTAAGTTCCCATCCGGCACGAACTCTCCGCAGCGCCTCGTCGAGCATGAGATGCGCATTACGCCATTCTCCGGATAGCGCGTAGAATTCCACTGCGGTAGCATAGTCGAAGTAGTCGCATCGGCTATCGCGTTGGCGCTCCTTGAACAGGTTATAAACATGCTCCGCAATTCCCTTGAGCGCGGAAGCGCTCGCACCAGCTGCCGTAAATAAGGTCATCAGATTGATGGCTGGATAAAGCTCGCCCGGGTTTGCGAGAACGCCCTTTGCATAGGCGTTGATGGATCTAAACAAGAGCGGATCGGCATTGCTGGTTCCGCGCGACTCTTGCCAAATATCTTTATACACGCGCCCAAGGATGCCCTGCGTTTCGGCATCTTCCCCGTGCTTCGCGACTACGGTAGTCAAAACATGCACTGCCTCAACCCGATGGCGAACGCGGTTGAGCGCCATACCATATTGCTGCGCAACCGGATGGAGTTGTTTAAAAGGTACATCCTGCCGAGTGTACAATGCACTCGCACTATCCACAAAGTGGATCAGATTGTCCCATGCCGAAAAGTCGCGGAACGCTACCACGGTCGCGAGCAAATCGCCATAACCGAGAGTAGATGCCCGCGTTGTCGTTAGAGCTCTCAAGAGCCGGCGCCCCTCTAGGTCGAGGGCTGCAAGGCCTGATGACTTCGCGAGCTCTAATCGAAGTCGGATCGCCTCTGTTCGCTCCTCCTTCCTGTCGGCCAACTCGTCCGCGCGCGGCGGTGGCGGTAATTTCTCGCCGCGCCGGATCTCCACCTCTCGAAGCTTCGCCGAAAACTCTCGAGCGGCGGCGTCAAAAGCATCATGAGACAAAGCTCAGGTTTCCTTTCCGCTGCCGCAGTGTTCCTGGTCACCAGTTAAGCCCTCCAACGATATCGTAAACACCGCGGAGTTACGGAGTTCCTCGATAACGCTCAACAAGGGAGATCGATGCCGAACCTGTCGACTCCGCGCAAGAAGCGTGCCTAATCTGGTCGGCCGATCGTTCTTGACGAGACGATCGGCTTCCGATTCGATCAGACAAATCGGCTCGAAGCCGACCAAAATTCCGGCCTTACGACACGAGCGTGCCGGGTTGGCGCGAAAATCAGCAGCAGAACGGCCGAAGTTGCCTTTTTGGGCACACTTGCACACATTTGCGGATCGTCCGCAAGCGACAGCCGGGTCCTTACGCTCACCCGCATGCCAGCCCATACGATTGACGTACCGGGTCATGGGTCTATCCTGCCCGATACGTCGCTTTAGAGCAGCGCGCGAACCTTTTGAGGATCACAACCATATTTGACATCCAAGGGCGCGGGAACAGCTGCGCGCAGATCAAGAGTACTCATCCACCATTACCACATAACCCGAGATGTTGATGGATAAAAAGCAGGCTCCAACATTATAATTGTGTCAGGCATTAAGGTTAAGATTTGTTAAGAGTTCAGGAGTATCGATCTGCAGCGTCATGGTATAGTATGATTTTCCAAAAAAGTCAAAGACAAACCCGATCAATTCTATTTAACCAGCAGGCGTCAATTAGACGTCATTCGACGAGCGCGAGAGTACGGCGAAAGGTCTTGTCGGAGTTCGCCAAGAGAGGTGCCCTCGTCGTTGCCGAACTTCGCGACCGGGCGGGGCCGCGAGCGTGACTTTTCGCCGAGCCGAGTTGCGCCGGCTACGACGCGTCGGCCTCGTCATGTTCGCGGTCCGCTGCCTCGAAATGCGCGCCGTTGTCGCTGTGTTCGCCTATCAGCCCACCGGATCTCAGTTTGTCGCCGCGCTAATAAAGATAACGCGCACCAGGTAGAAGCGTAGCGCCAGCTGCCGGAACGGGTTGTCGAGGCATTGATTGAGGGCGGTTTCTTCAAATTGCTGATCCCGCGAGGCCCCGGGCAACCTCTTTCCAGGTCGCCCGCGGTTTGGGCATTGCAACGGATCCCCAAGCCTCCTAGCCAATAGGCCCCAATGAGCGATCTGGGCCACGCTGTTCCATTTCGCTACCGTCCGGCATACAGCAGCTAGGCTGTATCTCTGTTATAACAATATCTAAATTGACAAATAGCAATTACCGTGCTATACCCACTCTGAAGGCTCCTGCTACGCTCGCTGTGAGCTGCGTGCGAAACCGTCAAGCGAGTATTTTTCAGCATTTTCTTGAACCGCAATTCATGCTCAACAGATGCGGTCGTCGACAAGCCGGCCAACTCACGCTTTTGAGGGTCAAATGAACTGCAAGGTAATCACGATATTCGCCATTTTCTGCGCCCTGGCCGGGTGCTCCGTCATCCAGCAGAAGGTCGAGATGGACGCCTCGACGGCGGCGATGATTGCCGCCAATGCCGGCGACACGGCCGGCGCCGCCTGCTTCAAGGCTCTGGAGCCGGTGGTGGGGACCGCGCCAGCCGGTCTTCTCAGCAAGTTCGAGGTCGCTCGCGCGGGGCAGATCGTCATCGAGGACGGCCCGTGCGCGCCGCTCGCCGCCGGGCTGTTCCTGCACCTGTTGAACAAGGTCCCCGGGACGCCCTGACAGCGATTGCAGAAGCCGGCAGTCCTGTTCTTCTCCTGAAAAAACAGGTGGAACAGGTGCGGGACAGAGGGCGGGCCGGGTACGCGAAAGGCACCCGGCCCGATGGCGGGGTGCGGCGGACCATGCCGCACCCCGTAGTGGTGCCCCGCAGTGGCGCCTAGTTGATCAACCCGTAGAATTTGCCGGCGTTTTCGCAGGTCATCTTGTAGGTGATTTCGGCCGGCAGATGGCTGAACTGCTCTTCGATGTACTTCTTCGATTCCGGCCAGACGCCGTCGGGGTGCGGGTAGTCGGAACCCCACATCAGGGTTTCGATGCCCATCTCGTCGATCAGCTTGGTGCCGACGCGGTCGAACTGGAACGTCGCCTTGCACTGGCGGCGCCAATACTCGCTCGGCAACATTTTGAGCTTCAGATCCTGATACTGGTCCTGGTACTCGAAATCCATGCGGTCGATGACGTAGGGGATCCAGCCGATGCCGCTCTCGCCGAAGACGACGCGGATGTTCGGGAAACGCTCGAACACCGCCGCGCCCATCAAATCGGTCAGGATCGTCGCCAGGGTCATCTGAAAGCGGCACAAGCCACTGTAGGTCATCCGCCGGGCGATCGTCGGCTCGAGCGACTTGCGCAATTCGGGGTCGGTCGCGGGGAAAGTGTGGAAGTGCAATGGCAGCTGCGTCTCGTTGACCGCCTCCCACAGCGGATCCCACATCGGATGCCACATCGGCGTCATGTGCCATGAGCAGCTGAGTTCGACGCCCTTCATGCCGAGCTTGGCGACGCGATGAACCTCGGCCGCCGCCGCCTCGATGTCGCTATAGGGCAGGCAGGCGAGGCCGATCTCGCGATCGGGATAGTAGCTGCAGAAGTTGTTCATGAAGTTGTTGTAGACGCGCAGCATCTCGTTGGCCGCGGCCGGGTTCTTCATCTTCGCGCATGCTGCGAGAATGCCGTAGATGACCTCGGCGTCGACGCCGTCGCGGTCTAGTTCCTTGACGCGCAGGTGCGGATCGCCGGGCCGGCGCTGCCCTTTCTTCGTGTAGTCGTCGTAGAGCCCGGCCTCGTGCATCTTGTCGACCCGCAACTGCTTGCCGGGGACGTACTCCGAGCCGACCGCGCCGACCCCGCCCGCCTTGCCGTAATCGGCGCCGTTGTTGTCGATCCAGCGCTTCGTGCCGTCCGGCTGCTCCTTGACATACGGCATCTCGTCCTTCAAGGCGCGCGGCGCCTCCGAGGTAAACAGATCGGGCGGCAGCCAGATCATATCGAGATGACAATCGGCCGATATTCGCCGGTACTGCATAACGCACCCTCCAGTGAGATTGGACCCGGACGGGGTCGATCGACTATACCTTCCCCATGGCAATCTATCGGAGCGGCGCAACGGCATCCTAGACCGATCTGCGCAGGTCTCCGATGCAGGGGGCTCAACCCTGGGGTAAGGCGGGCGGCGCCGCAACTGGATGGATTTGGGGGAGTCGAAATCGGCGATGAGAGTGTTGGTCACCGGGGGCGCCGGGTTTATCGGCTCGGCAGTTTGCCGGTTGCTGATCGGCGAATTTGAAGCCAGCATTCTCAATGTCGACAAGCTGACCTACGCGGCGAATTTGACGTCTTTGCGCTCAATCGAGGGCCATTCGCGTTATGCCTTTCGCCGGGCCGACATCTGCGACCGCAAGGCGATTGCCGACATATTCCGAGAATTCGATCCCGACGCGGTGCTTCACCTCGCCGCGGAATCTCATGTCGACCGCTCGATCGACGGTCCGGCGGCGTTCATCGCGACCAATATCGAGGGGACCTATGTACTGTTGGAGATGGCGCTAGCCTATTGGCAGCGGCTTCCGGCGAAGCGCGCCACACGATTCCGCTTTCACCACATCTCGACCGACGAGGTCTTCGGGTCGCTCGGACCTACAGGAAAATTCACGGAAACCACGGCCTACCGGCCGAACTCACCTTATTCGGCATCAAAAGCGGCTTCCGACCACCTGGTTCGAGCCTGGCGCGAGACCTTCGGGTTGCCGACCGTGGTCAGCAATTGCTCGAATAATTATGGTCCTTACCACTTCCCGGAGAAGCTGATCCCGCTCGCCATTCTGAAAGCGTTGCACGACGAGGCGATCCCGGTTTACGGCGCGGGCGACAATATCCGCGACTGGCTCTATGTCGAGGACCACGCCCGTGCCCTGTTCACCATCCTGACCGAGGGCAAGGTCGGCGAGTGCTACAATGTCGGCGGGAATGCCGAGCGCACCAACCTGGACGTCGTCACGTCGATCTGCCGATTGCTCGACGAAATGCTGCCGGCATCGGCGCACCGGCCGCATGAGCAGCTGATCACCCTTGTCGCAGACCGGCCAGGGCATGACCGGCGCTACGCGATGGATATCACCAAGATCGGGCGGGAGTTGCGTTGGACACCCCGCGAAACCTTCGACAGTGGCCTGCGAAAGACCGTCGCGTGGTATCTCGAAAACCGCTGGTGGTGGGAGGAAATCTGGGCGCGCCGATACCATGGCGAGCGCCTGGGCACGGCTGCAGGCCCTCGATAGAGCTGCGATCCGGAGAGCGTCATACTTGGTGGCGAGCGAGGCCGATCGGCAAGCCCCAAACATCCAGTTGGTTCACGATCGCGGACCGAAGCGCGAATGGCGGCGACAGGTCGAGCGCCCGGGCATAGATCTGCGCGGCCTCGGCACGCTTGTCCTGGAGCGTCAGCGCATGGCCGAGCGCCAAGAGAGTGTCGAGGGTCTCTCCGCCGAGGCTGACCGCGTTACGATACGCAGTCTCTGCCTCCGAAATTCTACCGGCCTCTTTGAGAGCGTGGCCGAATTGAACCCATATTGCGGGGGCGTACGGGTCCCGATCGAGTTCATCGGCGAAAAAACGCACGGCGAGTTCCCATTGGCGCGCATCTCGCGCACGATTTGCTCGGGTCCTTGAAGACTCCTTCTTGTGCGAGCGCGAATCCCAGCAATCAGCCGAGCCGGCGCGTAAGAGTGAGAACAATCTATAGGACCAGGAGACCCGGGAGGATAGGGGACTGATCGGGATGGCTTTGGCCGCCCACTGGGATGCCGCATTGAACCATCGCTCGTGCTGCGCCGCGACGCGGTCGCGATCAGCAGACAGCCGAATTAGATCTGCGCGAAGCGCTGCCAAATGCGACGCTTGCGCCGCATGGGCGGCTATCGCGGCGGCAACCTCATCCTCGAGCCGGTCCCTCTCCGCGGACACTCTTCTGCTGAGGCTGACGAGTTGCTCGATCTCGTGCTGTGCGGCTTTGCGTTCGGCATTGCCTCGGGACAGTTCACCAGCCAACTTCGCGTATTCTGCCGAGAGACGGGCAACCTCGGAGCGGAGCCCGGCAATTTGAGCAGCCGATCGGGTAGCCGTGATCGCTGCTTGAGCGAGTTCGCCCTCCAGCCGGCTCTTGTCGGTGATCAGCTGATCCCGTTCGGCAGCCGCGGCAACCCGCTCCCGGGTAACCCGGTCGATGTCAGCAATCGCGGCATCGCGCTCGCCGGCCAGCCGGTCTCGCTCGGCAAGTGCGGCATCGCGCTCACCGGCAAGCCGGTCAGACTCCGTGACGAGCGTGTCTTTCGCGGCCTTGATCGCATCACGTTCGCTCGCCAGCGTCTTCATTTGGTCACGAGCTTTCGCCAAATATTTTTCGCTTATCTGGACCTCCGCAAGAGTTTCGTCGATCAACTCTGTTCCAATGCGTAATAGATTCTCTCGGTCGAACAAATGATCCAATGTTAGTACTGCAAAATTTAGATTTTCCCTGATTTCCGCCCAGTTTATAAACGACGCGTCAAATGGATGGTATTGCTGAGTATCGGCAGCGTCATCAAGGTTCAAATGCAACCCGGTAACCGAGGCTATCTGGTGATGGACAAGCACCCGGTAATCTCGATTTCTTGCAAGCTTGCTCGCATCAACGACGAGATCGGCGCTCAAACGTGCACACATGTAGAGATAGGTGTGAAACGCCATGTGAATGCTGAACAGGTCTTGTTCAGGTAGGAGTTCAGCGAATTCTTTACCTAGTTGTGGTGGTGAATTACCTAAATGGCAACAGCCCTCAATTTTACAGCGATCGCCTCGCACGATCGAGCGGATAAGGTAATGATTAATAATTGCTGAAAAGAACGGGTCTTCGGCACTAAGCATCACGGTTAGCATTTTCTGATAAAATAGCTATTTCGTTCTTTCTTGTGGTATAAAAAAGATATCCATTGCGTCCACGGATTCCGATACTGGAAAATATGAAATCCGGGGAATTGGTTTTTGATCGCGAGTAATCGCCCGAGGGAGCGACAAAAGCCAAAGACCGGGATTTTCTGACGGCGGTTGGCATGCCGAACAAGCAGAGCCAAGTATCTAGCTTCTTCCGGACGGAGATGGCCAGCGAAACCTTTAATCGGAATAAACCATTCGTACGCGATTTCGGGGACAAAAAGTCTAACTCCACTCGCGTTTCGAATTAGAGGAAGGAATTCGAGAAAATACGGTTGGCCGTGAGGATGCCCTGAGTCCCACGATTCCGGTACTACGGTCAGCGCTTCGGATCGAGTAACTGTCGCCAAGCGCTCGTGGAATGGCTCGTAAAAGCAAATGGTGGAGGGTTCGTGGCGAAACTTGAGCCAGAACCAGGTATGTGAAACGCGCCAACTCGAATGGATAAAAATCGGCGGTGCAACGCCGCGCTTCTGCACGCCTTGGTAGCCGCATCGTTCGCTGGAACATTGATAATCGCGAGAATGCGATCCCTCCGGCTCTCCGCTTCTAGCAGCCGAGGCTAAAATTCGGTCGGCACCTTGATCGCCCAGACCGGATCTCATCCCGAAATGTCCGTTCCTACGCGGCATTAACCAAAAGTTCGGGCGATCTTCGCGTAAAAACCAGGTTGGCTCAACTCGCCAACCGGGATCGCCCGCCGTTGGTCTGCGACTGGTTCTGTAGTCAGCTGCCGCACTCCTTACGGGGAGGGATCATTCTCGATGCAGTCGCGCCCCGCCGGTTTGGACGATCAGCGGCTCCGCGGACCCGCGGCAACAGGCTAGACCGATGTTTTACGGCAGACCTTTTCGGAAACATCTCCGCGGCATTTCGTCAATGACCGGATATGACAGGCATCCCGAACTTAGATATCGAGCAGTTGTGGCCGGGGAGCAGCTCAGATCCCGCGCCCAGCCCAAATCGTCCGATCGCTTCCAGCTCTCGGTTGGCTTGCCTCGGAACGAAGAATGAGGGAAGACTGACAGCATTGCCGATCCGGAGGATCTACCCGGTGCGTAAGCTCGCTCTCGTCTGTCTCGCCTTGCTGGGCGGTTGCAACGACCCGGTCCGAGTCGTGAGTTTCGCGGCGGATCCGGCCGGCACGTTTGTCTTCACGGCGCAGACCAATACAGTGATGACGGAGAACGACGACGGTGAGGCCGAGCAGATTCGGCGCGACTGGCTCGCCGATGAGCTCAATGCCCACGGAATGTGCGCTGCAGGATACTCCGTCGAGATCCGGCGGCTGGTCGAGCCGCCGGACGCGCCGTCCAGTAACGCGCACGACGTCGTCTATTCCGGGCGCTGCCTCTAGCTCCCGGGCGCTGTCTAGCTCGGGGAGACGCTCCCGCCGTCAGCCGCGATTGACGGCGCGCCACCGTTCGATCAGCGGCCCCGGCTTGCCATAGACCGGATCGGAGGCCGGCAACGGCACCTCGCGGACATTGCGCAGCGCGCGGTCGCGGGGTTGCGCGCCGGGGCTGCACATATCGGGGCTCTTGCCACCGGGATAGGCGCCGACCACGACGAGATCGGGACTGGCGCCCTCGTTCTTATGGGCAACGCCCGCCGGGATCACGACGACGTCCCCGGCGTGCAACTCTACGGTTGTGCCGTCCTCGCCGCCGAGCCGCACCCGAACCGACCCGGCCGCGATGCCGAGCACCTCATGCGCGGTGCTGTGATAATGGTGATGTGCGTAGATCCCGTTGCGCCAAGCGCCGCTCCAGCCGTTATCGGCGAACAATTTCTCGCAGTCGGCGGCGCACCGGGGGCCGGCCTCCAGCGCCGAGCGGTAAACGATCAGCGGCAGCGACGGGTTGTTCGGTACGCGCCCGTCATCGGCAAAAAAGTGCTCCTCGATCGTCAGGGCGTTCGGTGGGTTCGGCATGGGTTGCCCTTCTATCGGATCATTGCGGAGAACGGTATCAGACTACCCGGTTAACCAAGAAAATGGCAGCCGGGTTTTACGGTTTCCTCTGGGTCGACGTCAGCCGCCGCTGGTCCGCGCCTTCGCAGCGTTTTACCCGCCAAGCGCACGACTGCCCGAGATTCCGGAGATTAATTTCGGCGGGGGCGTTCAGTTTATGGTCCGGACCGGCCCGAGTTATTAACTACGATAAGATCTGGAACTGCTTGCCAAGTTGATCCTATTCGCGTATCTAAGGCGCCGTCGCAGATCGGGCTTTGCGGTAGTGCCCGAGCGAGATTTTCTTTTTTCAGGCGCCGAGCGATGGACTACCCGATCAAGACCGTCTGCGTGGTCGGTCTCGGTTATATCGGCTTGCCGACTGCCGCGACTTTGGCGAGCCGCGGCATTGACGTGATCGGCGTCGACACCAACCCCCGAGTTGTCGAGGCGGTAAATGCCGGGCAGACCTACTTCTCCGAGCCCGATCTCGACATGCTGCTGCGTGCCGCGACGACTTTGCGGAAATTGCGAGCCACGGCGCAGCCCGAGCCGGCTGATGCCTTTGTGATCGCGGTCCCGACGCCGTTCCGCGACGATCGCTCCCCCAATCTCGACTATATCGACTTGGCGGCAGACGCGATAGCGCCCGTTCTCGTCTCCGGCAATGTCGTGATCCTCGAGTTGACCTCTCCGGTCGGCACCACCGGCCGGTTGGCCGACCGTCTGGCGCGGCTGCGCCCGGATTTGCGCTTTCCACCGACGCGGCATGCGGAGCCGCTCGATGTGCATGTGGCGCATTGTCCGGAGCGAGTGCTTCCCGGGCGGATGGTCCGCGAGCTGATCGAGAACGATCGCATCATCGGCGGGATGACCGAAGCCTGCGCCGAGCATGCCGAAGCGGTCTACCGCGTTTTTCTGCAAGCGAAGGTGTTCCGCACCGATGCGGCGACGGCGGAATTCGTCAAGCTGGTCGAGAACGCCTCGCGCGACGTCAACATTGCCTTTGCCAACGAGCTGTCGCTGATCTGCGACCAGCTCGGACTCAATGTGTGGCACGTCATCGAGCTCGCCAATCGTCACCCGCGCGTCTCGATACTCCAACCGGGACCGGGGGTCGGCGGGCACTGCATCGCCGTCGATCCATGGTTCATCATTTCGTCGGCGCCGGAGCGAGCGCGGCTGATCCGCACGGCGCGCGAAGTCAACGACGCCAAGCCGAGGTTCGTCGTCTCGCAAATTCGAGAACGAGCCGAGCGGTTCAAGCGACCCGTCGTCGCCTGTTTGGGTCTGACCTACAAGCCCGATGTCGACGACACGCGGGAGAGCCCGGCCATCGCGATCGCGGGGCAACTGGCGCGCGCGGGGCAAGAACGCATCCTGGTCGCCGATCCGAACCTGACGGGCCTCCCCGAGGAGCTCGCCCCGCTTCCCAACCTGTCGTTCTGCGAGACTCTCGAGGCCATCCGCCAAGCCGACATCGTCGCCCTTCTCGTGGCCCATTCGCCGTTTCGCAAGATCCCGCGCGAGGAGTTGATGCGCCGCGTCGTCATCGATGCGACCGGGCTGACGCATCAATATGGCTAGCCTCGCGGGGCCATGTTGACTGCGCCTACGTACGACGGCTCGCGCAGAATGAAGCTGTTGTTTGTTTTTGGGACGAGGCCCGAGGCTATCAAGCTCGCGCCGGTTTTCTTGGAATTGTCGGGCCGGTCTAGTTTTGACTGCAAGATATGCGTCACCGGACAGCACCGCGAGATGTTGAGCCAGGTCCTCGAATTATTTGAGCTGCGGCCGGACTGGAATCTCGATTTGATGCGGCCAAACCAGGATCTCGCCTATCTGACCGGTGCCGTGTTATCCGGAGTCAGTGAGGTCCTCGATGCCTTTCGGCCCGATCGGGTGATCGTTCAGGGCGACACGACGACGACCTTTGCCGGGGCGCTCGCGGCCTTTTACCACTGCATCCCGGTGGCTCACGTCGAGGCCGGCCTGCGCACGGACAACATCTATTCGCCCTGGCCCGAAGAAGTGAACCGGAGGCTGGTAACCCACATCGCCGATTTGCACTTTGCCCCGACCGCACGGGCACGAGAGAATTTGCGGCGGGAAGGGGTCGGTGGCGGCCGGATCTTCGTCACCGGCAATACCGGGATCGATGCTCTGCTGCGGATTGCCGCTCTACTGGATAACCGGCCGGATCTGCGTTCTCGGTGCTCTGCCGTTCTGCCTGGACATTTCGCGGGCAGGCGAATGATTCTGATGACGGGCCATCGCCGCGAAAGCTTCGACGGCGGGATCGCCCGGGTTTGCCGCGCGATGGCGCGCATCGCCGACAGAGGTGATACCGCGGTGGTCTTTCCGGTGCACCGAAATCCCAGTGTCCGCCAGGCGATCGAACCGCTTCGTCGGCACCCGAACGTGCTCCTAACCGAGCCGGTCGATTATCCCGAGTTGGTGTTTCTACTGAAGCGCTGCCATTTTGTGGTCACCGATTCCGGCGGGATTCAGGAGGAGGCGCCATCCTTTGGGAAACCGGTCCTCGTTACTCGAGAAACAACCGAACGCCCGGAGGCCATGGAACTGGGGCTTGCCAAATTGGTGGGCACCGACGAGGAGCTGCTCTTTTCCGAGATGACGGCGTTGCTCGAAGATGCCGACGCCTATTCGCGCATGAGCCGGGTAGCAAACCCCTATGGGGACGGGCGCGCGAGCAGCCGGATCGCACGGCAGCTGATGGCCGAAGCCGGCATGCCGTGCTCGGAGGCGGCTTGTTAGCCGACCACCACCGAAGCCAGTGAGGCAACAGCTGCCCATATCGCCGCCCACAATCCAAGCGACAACGCCAGCACCAGCAGCAGCGAGGCTCGCTTGCTGAGGCGCGGAGCTTCGAAATCTGTCGTTCTTTCTGACGGCAGAGGGGATCTCGGGGCAATGCAGGCGTCCATTGGATATCCCATCCCGATGATTGCCTCAGCGAGGCTGGGCCACTCAACTCTCGCCGCGCCGCCTGTCAGCCGGATTCATTTTGCACGTGCCGCGTCAAGCGCCTGTCCCAGGCAGCGTCAAGATCCTGTCCTTGGAAATTGTTGGGATTAGACAGCCGGAGGGGAAGATTCGTCCAAATTCGCCGGTATTGGGCCTCATCGGTCGTAGTAAGGAAAAATCAATACTTATTAATAAACCCTTTTAAATCTATCCGGTTACCGAGCTCATCGGCAAATATCGAATAAAATTGGGAAAAATTCCAAACGATGTTTCTTGCCACCCTCGTGATTTTGCTTACAGTCCTGCACGACGCCAACACTATCCGTCGAAAAAATGATCCAAAGCAATTCTTCCTACCGCGATTACGGAGTAAGTGAGGGAGTAGAGCTCGCCGGCGATCGGCTGCCGGCGGGCACTGCTCTGCTTGTCGTCTTTGGACTGTCATTGCTTGCATGGGGTGTCGTGCTCGCCCCGCTTGTCGCGATATTGCATCAGTGAGCAGCAGACCGGCGCAGAACCCGTCACCCGGTTTCGCCGGCGACAACGCCTCACACGGTGTCCTCAGCTATTCCGTTCGGTATCCCCAGGCGCGGATCTGTGCCATTCCCGCCTGAAATCCTTTCGGGGTGAGACTGAAGCTGAACTGCCCCTTTTCCGTATAGACATCGACTAGAACAAGCGATCCGATTTTGAGTTGCTTTAACGCAGCGAGCGCCTGGATGCTCGGGAAAACGCAGTAGCGCGCCTCCCTGCACTCGATCGGCGGGTTCTTGTCAATTCGAAGCACTGCCCTGGTCGGAAAAGGCTCACCGACAATCCCCATATTCCCAGTCTGCAGCATGACGACAAGAGCGAACGAGCCCCTTGGAGCGCCTCGGCTTTGCCAAAACGGCACCGTGATCGAGCAGTCCGGAGCACCAATTCCAGGACTGGAATCGCATTCGGTGACCCACTCGTCGGCTCGGAATTTCTGTCCTGCGACGGCCTCTGAAAAACCCCACGTTTGAACGCAACAGGTAAGCAAGGCGACCAGACCGGTATGTAATCTTCTGCTTCGCATCGCCTTATGTCGTATTGCCGCCCCTTGACGTCGAAAACTCCCGCCATCCTCGTTCATCGTTTCAGTTGTTTAAACCCCTTTGAAGTCGAAGCCGTGCGGTCGCCTGTCAGAGCCGATGTTTACAGTTTTTTAAGACTTTTGAAAGTCCGACCTTTGCTTCCGTTTTAACCGTGATTCCGCTTTTCAACCGACTGAATTGGCGTTATGCGTTAGCGGACTTGGGCAAGCAGGACTGAACGGGTCGCCCTAACTGGCCGAAATTCGCAATGAGGGCGCGCCATAGGAATCCCCGAGGGACCGATCGGTGTTCCCGTCGAATCCTCAGAGTGAACCGCTGATTCCGTCGACGCCACGGCCTTTTTGCAACAGCTTTAAGGATCTCGGATGGCCTGCTTTCTCGTGACCGGCGGTGCTGGCTTCCTGGGCTCGCACCTGGTCGACGCGTTGTTGAGGCAGGGACACCTGGTCCGCGTTCTCGATGATCTGTCGAGTGGACACCGACAGAACCTGCCGCGGCAAATCGAATTTTTGCACGGTGACATCACCGATCCAACGACTGTCGAGGAGGCTTTCGAGGGCGTCGATGCCTGTTTTCACTTGGCCGCAATTGCTTCTGTCGTGTGTTCCAACCGCGAGTGGTTGCGCACGCACGAAGTCAACCTCACCGGCACGCTCAACATTTTTAATCAGGCGCGGCGTTTGCGGCACCGCCGAGAAATCCCCATCGTTTATGCCTCGTCGGCGGCGATCTATGGCGATTGCAGTACCGTTCCGATCGGGGAAGATACTCCGGTTGCGCCGCTCAGCGCTTATGGCGCAGACAAGAGCGCGTGCGAGCTGCATGCGCGCGTCGCGGGCGCGGTGCACAAAATCCCGACCGTCGGATTGCGGTTCTTCAACCTCTATGGCCCCCGGCAAGACGCTCAGTCCCCATATTCCGGCGTCATAGCGCTTTTTGCTGATCGGCTCAGGCTCGGCGAACCAGTCGAAATCTTTGGCGACGGAGCGCACGTCCGCGACTTCACCTATGTCGGGGATGCCGTCGGCGCGCTCGACCGAGCCCTGACCGCAGCGAGCACCAGCGCCCCGGTCTTCAACATCTGCACGGGCAAGGGCACGAGCGTACGAGCCCTCGCCGAAACCATGGCCGAGTTGTACCAAACCGATCTCACTGCGTACTACAGCCCGGCACGATCGGGTGATGTCCGAATATCGGTCGGAAATCCGCGCCGCGCCGCGGAGCAGCTCAGCTTCAGGGCCGAGACGGCTCTGGCGGATGGTCTGGCGATCACCCTCGATTTGCCGCGTGCCGGCTTCGACCTGAAGCCTCGGGTCGTCGCCTAGATCGGGCCGGTGTTCGACCGGCACGGAAGTTCGCGAAAGCCTCGGCAATCATGGCGACCCCGGCAGGATTCGAACCTGCGACCACTCTCTTAGAAGAAAGGTGCTACACCGTTCGTTGCATTGCATGCCAATGCAGGTAAGCCACGTAAGTCCTTGACTTATGACCGAATGCAATGGTATGAAACGACCATGCCATTGCAGGGATTACCCCGGGTTTTTGCTACCCAACTGTTACCCGGGAGTCCCGCAGGAAGGGAGCAGCTGCCATGCCGACAATCCGCCTTACACAGCGCGCGGTCGACATGCTGAAGCCGCCCGCGATCGGCCGCGTCGAGTATTGGGACAGCCACCTTCCTGGCTTCGGGCTGCGCGTCGCCGGCAGCGGCCGCAAGACATGGGTGGCGATGTACCGCGTCGGCAGCAAGCTCGTCAGGGAGACCGTAGGCACCCTGGCTTTGATCCCGAACGTGGCCGAGGCGCGCGACCGGGCCCGGGAGAGCATGCAGAAGGCGCGGGCCGGCAAAAATCCCGTCGCCGAGCGGCGCGAACGGGAACTCGCCGCAAAGATCAAAGCGGAAGCGCTGCCAGACACGTTCCGGGCGGTCGCGACGCGTTACCTCGACCGCTACGCCAAGAAGAACACGAAGCCAACGACATGGCAGGAGCTGCAGCGGCAGCTCGAGGTCGATGTCTTTCCGAAGTGGGGCGAGCGGCCGATCGCCTCGATCACACGTCAAGACGTGACAGCGCTGCTCGACCGTATCGCCAACCGCGGCTCGCCGGTGCAAGCGAACCGCACGCTGGCGCGGCTAAAAACTCTGTTCAAATGGGTTCTCGACGAAGAGCTCATCCCGGCCGATCCGACGGCGCGGGTCCGCAAGGTCGTCAAGGAGACGGCCCGCGACCGCACACTGACCGATGACGAGCTTCGCCTGTTTTGGGCCGGTTGCGACAAGCTCGCCTGGCCGTTTGGCCCGATGTACAAGCTGCTCCTCTTGACCGCGCAGCGGCGCGATGAAGTCGGCGGCGTGGAATGGTCCGAAATCGACATCGACAGGCGCCAGTGGACCATTCCGCGCGAGAAGGCGAAGAACGACCGAGCACACGAGGTCCACCTGTCCTGGCTCGCGATCGAAGTCCTGGATCGCTTGCCGAAGATCGGAGACCGCTACGTCCTGACGACCAACGGCGCGCGGCCGGTCTCCGGCTTCTCGAGATCGAAGGAGCGGCTAGACCGGCACATGCTCGATCTATCGCGCGCCGAGTTTGCCGAAGCCGGCAAAGACCCTGATCGGGCAGCGATCGATGACTGGATTTTGCATGATCTACGGCGGACGGCCACGACCGGGATGGCTCGGCTCAATATCCCGCCGCATGTCGTCGACAAGATCCTCAACCATGTGTCCGGCTCGATTAGTGGCGTCGCGGCCGTTTACAACCGTCACAGCTATGTCGACGAGCGCCGCGCCGCGCTCGAAGCTTGGTCGCGCCACGTCGAGAGCCTGATCCGGCCAACGCCGTCCAACGTGGTCGAGCTGCCGCGGCGCCCCGAAGCATAATTTACAGCTATGGCGCAGCCTAGGCCGAGATCGAATGCCCCGGCGATTTGGGGAAGGCTACCGCGTCAGAGTCCGGCTCGAAACTCATGATGATCTCGCCAAGCGGCGGGTGAGGAGCGTCACCAAAGCGGCGTAGAGAAAGGCCTCCGGCGGAAGCAATGCTGGCTTCGAAGTCCTTGGCGAGCCACCGATTGTGGTTAATCCACGCGAAGAAACGCTTCGAGCGGCAAGATCGCCGGAGTAGGCCCTTCGTACTCCGAGCCGAATTTTTAGACTCTATAAAAAGGATGGAGGCCGCAGTTTCCCTGCTCCACGGAGTTATCGCGCCGCCAAAAATTCGGGGGCTGGTGCCATCATGCTGCCGCCACAGGCGCATGTCGCGTCTCGGCAAACCACGCATCCGAGGCCTCGTTGCTGGCCACGTAGAGCGGATGCAAGGGATGGCCGGGCACGATGATGGAGCAGCCTACAAGCGCATGATGGGCGCCTGGAGCCAGCTCGTGGGGCAGGTCTTCCTCGATTGGCTGTCGCCCGCCACGGGCCAGCGGTGGATCGATGTGGGTTGCGGCAACGGAGCCATTCGGGTGCAACCGGGAACATCCGTTCCCTCGGATCGATCGTGCCGGGCTGTTGTGGCTTCTCAACGGGAATAGGCTGCTCGCATTGTCGGAGATCACCGCTGCGATCGAGACGCCCGTCGGGGTGCGATGGATGATCCGGCGTTCTTCCGAGGGGCCCGACCATCTGGTGCTGCCGTGGGAACCGGAGACATAAGCGATCGGGCCTGCGGGCATGAAGGCGTGCACCCGTGGAAAATTTGCGACTGCGGCTGGCTGAAGCAAGAAGACTAGGGCTGGCATGGACATTGAGGCCCTAAGGGGCGTTTTGCAGCGTCACGACGCGAGGTTCGTGCTCGACGATTTCGAGGCGGACGAGGCGACCGGCGGCCATCGAGAGAGTTTTCTCGATCGCGTGAGGTTCAAGCTGTCGAGGCGCGCCAATTTGCCCGATGCGGCGCGCGAAGAAGTGTTCGGCTGCGCCCGCGAGCTCGGTCAGCTTCTGCCCGCCAAGCTCCTCTCCTCGAACGATGTGGGAGAAGCACAGCGTCAATGCGCAGCCATCGTAGAGGACCTCATCAAGGACGGGCGCTGGTCCGCCTTCGAGGCGGTGATCCGGAACTGGCCCTCGGTGATCGCCCATGAGTTAGACCGCCTCATCGCCGATCTCCAAGGCCGGCCAGCGGACCGCGCCGCGCCGCGCCAGCCGCCCGCGCCGGAAGCGGCGCTATTCCAACTACGCGATGCAGTCGAGACGCTGCTCAAGTTTCCGGCGCTGGTGCTGGCGCGGGCGTTGATTAAATGGGGCACGCCGGAGGATGCGCGGCAAGTCCGAAACGACTGCTTCGGGCGCCTCTCCGGCGGCAATTGGCTCGGCCTCGCCAGCAACTGGGCAGAACGCGCCGCGGCGCTGCCGGGATTGGGCCGGCTGCACGCGTTGGCGCGACTCTTCGACAGGCGCGGCGCCATTTACCCATCGGCTGCGGCCACAGTCGAGATCCTTTGCACCCTGAACTTACGGTTCTCGTAGTGAATTTCCTGCAGACTGCACTAATTCCGAGTCCATCAGTCGCATCTTGCGGACAATGCGGCGGTTGACCCGCAGGTGGCTGTCGGCGTCCGCGACGTCCGACATCAGCGGCGGGGTCAGGCACAGCGTCGGCGAGGCGATCACGTCGACGGCGTCGAGACGCGGCGCCGCGCTCCACGCCAACGCGCGAAGCCGCGCAAGACGCGCGAGGTAATCGCTCGCACTGACGCTCTCGGCATTGCGCACCACCGACGCGATGACCGGATCGAGCTGCGCCAGCCAGTCCGGCAGTCCCCGGTCGAGGAAACGGCGCAGGTCGATAGCGCTGAGGCTGCCTTGGAGAAAGACGGCATAGGCGGCTTCCGCCTCCGGCAGCGTGAATTCCGACGCCCGAGTGCCGTCACCACCGGGCCTTCGCGGCCAAGCAGCGTCATCGCCGCCGCCTCGGCCTTCGCCTCATCGAGGCAGGCGAAGTCACCGCCGGCGATCTCACGCAGCATCCCCAGCGCCTTTCGGAGAAGCTTCCGCTGATCGCTCTTAAGCCTAGCAGGGTGCTGAAAAAATGTCGATTTTGGCGCGTTCTGGCTTCCGCGGTAGTCGACATTGCGGTGGTGGGCAGGTTTTGGAATGGGTTGCAGTGGGCGCGGGCGGAGCAGCAGTACACGGTTTGATGTGCGCGTCGCCTTATTGAACAGCCGCAGCGAGCAATTTAGGCAGGCGAACGAGGTCATACGCGGCCATTGCGAGGGTGAATTGCCAATCGACCTTGAGCCGGCCGCGATGCCGCATCTTGCGCAAGCCGGCCACTGTCTTGGCCCAGCCGAAAGCCTCCTCGACGGGTTTGCGGATGCGCTGCGAGATCGCATAGCCGGGATGACCGGCGGTGCCCTCGTCGATCGCCGAGCGGCGGCCACTGGTGTGCTGCGCGACGTGCGGGGTGACTGCCTTGTCGCGCAGTGCCATCACAAAATCGGCACTGTCATAGCCCTTATCGGCGCCGAGCGTCACCGGCTGCAGGGTCGCGGCGTGCGGTTCGATCAGCGTCAGCGCCGCCCGCCGCTCGGCATGGCCGGTAGCGGTTGTGGTCACCGCACCGACAATCAGCCCGTTGCGGTTCTCCATCAGGGCATGGCCCATAAAACACAGCCGCGCCTCCTTGCCCAATCCTTTGCGGAACAAACGGGTTTCGGGGTCGGTGGTCGAGACATGCGTGTCGTTGCGCCGCGGCTCGCCGTGAAAATCCTGCTCGCCGTTGCGACCCGGGCCGGGAGGATCACCCGAGCCGTCCTTTGGCCGAAAGCTTTTCAGGCTCGCCCAGGCTTCCAGCAATGTGCCGTCGACCGAGAAATGCTCGCTCGACAGCAACGCCTTGACCCCGGCCTGCGCCAGCACCGCGGCGAGAAACTGAGCTGCGATATCGCCTTCCAGCAGGCGGTCGCGGTTCTGGGTGAAGGTCGTGGCGTCCCACACCGGGTCCTCGATGCCCAGCCCAACAAACCAGCGGAACAACAGATCGTGGTCGATCCGCTCGACCAGTTGCCGTTCCGAGCGGATCGAATAAAACGCCTGCAGCAGCAGGGCGCGCAGCAGCCGTTCCGGCGGGATCGACTCGCGGCCGAGCGGCGAACAAAGCTTTTCAAACTCGCCGGACAGCGATTTGAGCGCGACATTGGCAATCGCGCGCGAATCACCCGCAGCGGGTGATCCGCCCGGATCCGCTTCTCAAGGTCTATGTAGCTGAAAAGCTTACCGCAAATCGCATCGTCGCCGCGCATCGTCACCCCCTTGCCCCACCCCAAGGGATCACAATGCACAAATTTCGCCACCCTTTTTCAGCACCCTGCTAGTGGTCAAAACCTGACGCTTGGTACCCGGCGGCTGCGGCTGGAGTCCAACCCATAGCAGACCCTCAGCCTCCCCGGCGGGAGCTGCTCTTCATGCCCCTTAACCGACCTTTGCCGATGGGACCGAGAACGGCTCGGGCGGGTTAGACGTCACCTGCGGCTCGGGCAACTAATCCGGCCGCGCTTAACAAAGCGCGAGCTGTCGCGCGAGTTCCGCCCGTTGCGGCTGCGCCGCCGGCCCGGCGCGCAGGAGTTGGTTCAATCTCAGCAAATTCACGGGGCGCAGGATCACGCGCGCGCTCCCCGCCCCGCACAGGTTCCTGAATGACGATCGTCTGTTCGCTCGCGGCCTCCTCCACCGTCGGGTACAAGATGGCCGACGCCCGTTCACCGGTACGCCCGAGAGCCATAGAGAGCCAGTTGATAGAGCATCTCGCGCGGCAGCGGTTGTTCCCACAGGTCCCGATACTTCGCGTCCAGCACAGCGACTGTCTGCCCGCCCCTCGTCAACACGAAATCTGGACGGAGCGCCGGATCTCGCCGGGCTAGCGGATTCTCGCCCGGTCGATACCGGAACATTCCCTTAAGGCGATGTTCGTCATGGACCTCGACGCCGCTTAAGTTTTCCCGGAGAAATCTGGACAAGAACGCCTGAAAAAAGCGGTTCATATCGAAGAGGAAGCCCTTCAGCCGCACCCGGCTACCTTCCTCGTCCAACGCCACCTCCTGGCCAGCCAACAACAATTCGATGAGCGTCAGCGCTGGTTTGTAAACGACCGTCCGGCGGTCCATCGACCTCCAGGCCTCCGCTATCAGTGACGCGTCAAGCCGTTGTTCGCTGACCGCCTCACCGAGCCTCTTGCTCAGCCGCCGCATATGTCCCTTGAGCTCGCCATCGGCAGCGAGGCCTGCCGCGAAATGGAGCCCCGCGAGGAGCACCCGGTTGAGTAGCGTGTCTTCCATGCGCGGGTGATGCACGCAAGGCAATGTCGTCTGCGCGCGCTGAACGGTTTGGAGATAGCGGGTGAAGTCGATCCGGCCACGAGGGCTGGCCAGATCGCTCTCGACACGTTCGTAGTCACGATGAATCCCGCGATTGAGCAGTTCGTCTGTTTCGGCCGCTAACTGATGGATGAGAAGATCCTGGAAACTCCACGAAGAGGAAGTGAAATCCACCACGCCGTAAAGATCGAGGTTGCGCAAGCTGTAGGCGTAACGAAATAGGCTGAGGAGCGGCCCGCCAGTGATTTTGGGATGAATGGTTACCGTGATTGCTCCGAGCGAAATCCGCCCGACAAACGATGTTGCGCGCAATTCGAGGCCGCGCGCCAGTTCAAGCACTTCGATCCGGCCGGTTTTCGACAACTCTTCCGCCAGTCGCCGTCCCGCCGGAAATCCGTCGAGCGATTGTTGAGCCAGCGACCTGTCCTTATCCGGGCCGCGGGTCTCCCACTCCCGTAAACTGACCATGGTTATGCCTCGGACTCCTCCATCTCCGGCGTTTCCTCCACCTCCTCAGGGGTCGCTGCCGCCGCCGTAGTTACGATGTCCGGCGCCGGCTCTAGCAGCGCCTGCACCAGCTCCGCCGTCTTGCCTGCCGTGAACAACCCTTCCCGAATGCGTTGACCGGCTTCGTCGACCAGCCCCGGCCCCAGGATACGCGCCAGCGCCCCGTAATCCTCGTAACAATACTCTTCGAGCAAGGGCACGAGATCCTCGGCCAACACTCGCACGAACTGCGTGAAATCAGTCACTGGACGGCCGTCCTCAAGGAGGTAGGCATGCACGACCTGAAGGTTCCGCGCATCCCGGCCGAGATGCGTTCGTAGCCTGTCGTTCAGCGCGATGAGCCACGGCCCAAGGGGCACGCCGCCGGCCGATACCCCGCTGAGCACGGATGTGTCGGGCATCAGCTCGACGAAGCCGAAGCGCCGCCGCAACGCTGTATCGAGCAGCGCGATCGAGCGGTCGGCTGTGTTCATCGTCCCGATCAAATACACGTTCGCCGGCACGGCGAAACTGTTGCCGGAGAGCGGCAGCTTCAGCCTTAGACCGCGCTTATCGCGCTCCCGCAGCGTCAGCAGCTCGCCAAAAATCCGCGGAATATCCCCCCGATTGATCTCGTCCACCACCAACACAAACTTCCTATCCGGCGTACGCTCGGCGAGATCGCAGAGTGTTTTGAAAATCCCGGCGCGGCGTTCGAACACCAGTTGTCCCGCAGCACCCTGCTCTGGCCGGAAACCCTCGATGAAATCCTCGTAGCCGTACGCGGGATGGAAAGTGCACCAGCACACAAGCCCGGCCGCCTGTGCCGTTCCTTCGACTTCGTCGCGCTCGCCAACGCTTAAATCTTCGAAGCGCCGTCCGAAAGCGCCGATCGCGGCAAGATCCAGGGCAGTCCGCCGCGCCCAATAGGTCTTTCCGGTTCCAGGCGGCCCGAAAAGGATCGCCTGGCCCTTTCGTTCGAGAATGGCTTGAACCCGGCCGGGGATGCCGTCCAGCCGCAATGCCTTCGTAGGCGCCGCTAAGCGGGGTTTTGGCGGCGATGTCGTATCGCCGTCGAGCAGCCGGCGCTCGATTTCGAGGATGTTGTTTACGTGCCGACCGATTGGAAAGAAGGTTGTCCGCAAGCCCTCGGTCGTCGGCAAATTCCACTTCGCGGTCGAAACCCATTCGACGGCTCGACGGTGTGGTGCGCCGGTGGGCTCGGTGTCTTCGTAACGGTAAGAACCGGCCACCCGTCCAACCCCGAGCACCCGCTGGCCGTCGGCGGCAACAATCACGTCGCCGGCCCGCATTCGCTCGATGAAATCCCGGATCTCGCCTGCCCTCGTGGAAAGGGTGCGTGCATCGCCAGCGTACTCCTGCTCAAGCAGCGATCGCACTGCTTCCCTGACGTGGTCACCGGCGGCGATAGCGGACAAATCCCCAATCGCGTCCCAGCCAATAGCCGCATAGGAGCCATCGCGCATCGCCGGCCAAATGAATGGCCCATCGCCAAGACGCGTACCGAGCCGCCAGTAGCGAATAGGGTTCCCGTCGCGGTCATTAAGCGCCGTGGTGAGATGGTTCATCGGCCATCCCATCTCCGCGGCGAGCCTCACGAACCGGCCAGCGCACACATACAGGCCATCCTGCAGGGGTGGCTCTTCCAACACCCGCACCAGGTGGTGTCGCTGCCACCGCTCGTTGTGGTAGTCGTCAAGCTTCTCAGGAAAGAGCAAGCTCCAATATTTGTGAGCCCAAGCCAGACTTCAGATATCCGGCGCTTGCTCTCCGAGCGCTCCTTGCAAGGCGAGATAAGCGGCATCGTCCGCCGCCGCGGCTACCCCTTCAAGCAAGCTGACGCCGGCCATCAGCTGCTCTCGGTGCCGTCGTGCGATTGCTACCGCGTCAGCTTGAGAGATATTCTTTTCGTTGTTGACGGAACCTTGCACCCATTGTTCCGTCTCCCTCCGCCGAAACAGCCCGAATTTGTGAGCGCTGCCGCCGGCGATACTCCCGAACATTTGCCCGGGAAACTCATCGTCGTTCTTGAACTCCAGCCAATAGACCAGACTCTCCCTGTTCCCGTGGGCATGCATCGCACGGAGCAATGCCGGGCCATCCAATGATTTAAGCGCATCCGGCCCGAAACGAGCCCGAAACGCGACGTGGCCCGCCTGAAGGCGATCCGTTGAGAGCAGTTCGCCGCGGCTCATTCGCCGGTCATAGGCTGAGCGCAAGCTTTCAACGATGCGCCGGTCCAAACTAGTCATGCCGCCGTGTGCCCCGAACGAAAGGCTAAACTACGACACGATTTGCCCGTGCGGTCTATGTCGCCTGTAGCGTCAATGCCAGCGGAGCAAAGCCCGATCGTCGCGGCTTTAACGCGCCTTCGCGGAACGGCCGCTATCGGCGCGTCTCGCCCCTTGCCCCGCGTCCCCGCGAAGTTCCCTTGACTGAACCGACAGCGGGCGCTCAGCCTCGGCCCGCGGGAACGCGTCCTCATGCCCCGCAAGCGACCTTGAGGAAGGCTCACGCCAGTTCGTCGAGCAACGCCTTGGCCTCTTTAAGATCCGCGGTGTCGAAGCCTTCGGTGAACCAGTTGTAGACCGGCGCGAGAAGATCGCGGGCCTGCTGTCGTTTGCCTTGGTCGCGCCACAGGCGAGCAGTGCTTGTCCCTGTCCGCAACTCCCAGGACCTCGCCGTCTGGTCGCGCCCGACGGCGAGTGCCCGCGCAAAATGTGCCTCCGCCTTGGACGCGTCCGGCTGCGGCCCCATCAGCGCGATCTCCCCGGCCGTGCGATGGACCTCCGCCTCGCACCACTTTTCTTTGGTTGTTTCCACCGCTATCGTCGCTTCGCCGATGCAGCGCCAAGCCTCCTCGAATTGCCCAAGTTCCGCATGGGCGCGTGCCAAGTGCGACAAATGGAATGGTATCCAAAATGTTGCCCCTGTTGTCCGCAAGGCAGTAATCCCGGAGACCAATATTTCGATCGCGTCCGACGCCCTGCCCGTCAGGGCCAATACGCTGCCCTGACGCATCATTCCAAGTACCTTCCAAAACAGGGAACCTTTTTCTTCGGCCAGAGCGGTAAGCTCCTGAGCGCGCGCGGCTCCCGCGGCGCGGTTGCCGCAGAGTGTATATTGTATCGCGGTGTGGCATAAAGCCAACATCAACGAACCGGCTTGCCCCATCTCTCGCGCATTCTTGACTGCGTCATCAGCGTCTCTGAGCGAGGCGTCGGGATAGCCAAGCAGCCAAAAAGCCAACGACCGAAAGGATAAGGCTGTCACCCCGACGTCTTGCCCGAATCGTGCCGCTAAGGGACGGTGCTCGGCAGGTTCGTAAAGCGCGATCGCCTGATCGTAGTGCGCACGGCCTTCCGTGATATCTCCCGCCAACAGCAACGAACCGCCCATGATGCGATGCCCCATCATGAGCGGGACTGTCGCCCTTTGCTTCTCCGCGAGCGCCAGGAACTGCACCGCAAGCTCGCGACAGACATCGCCGTTGAACGCCACCTGATTCGCGACCCAGAAGCCGAACAGGACCTGGAACAACAGCAACGGGTCTTCGGGAGGCTCTCCCAGCGCCTGCGCTCGCTCGATCAGCAACCGTGCCCGCTCCGCAGCCGCCTTGGGTTTGGCGGCGGCATAGCCCTTGGTGCGGAAGAGTGGGGTGATGAGCGCGACCTGAAGCTTGATCTGCTCGCGACGCAGCGCCGGCGTGCCGGGCAAGGTTGCGATCTGCTCGAGGGCACGGGTGAGCTGGGCCGCAGCTTCGACCAGCGCTGAGCGGTCGAGCGAGCGCTGTCCCGCCTTGCCCCACAAACCTGCAGCCTTCTCGATTAGCCCGGCCTCTGTGCAGTGACCCGCCAGGATCTCGGGCCGGCTCTCGGCAATTTCAACGAATTGGCTTTCAAGGGTTTGGGCGATACGGCCGTGAAGCGCGCGCCGCTTCTCGCGCAGGAGCGTGCCATAGGCCGCATCCTGCACAAGGGCATGCTTGAACAGGTAGCTCGCATGCGGCGGCATGCCCTGCCGGAACAGCAAACCTGCCTGAACAAGACGGTCGAGCGCCGACCCCAGCTCCGCGTCTGGTTTGCGCGCCACTGACGCCAGCAGCGCATGCGAGAACTCCCGGCCGATCGCCGCACCGATCTGCGCCACCTCCTTGGCTGGGCCGAGCCGGTCGAGCCGCGCCATCAGCGACGCGTGCAAGCTCGCGGGGACCGCCAGGGCCGGAGACGGAGCCGCCGCAACTGTGCGCCGGGCCGCGCTCTCGTTCTCCGCCTCCAGCACCGCCTTCGTCATCTCCTCCACGAACAGGGGAATGCCGTCGGTGCGCTCGACGATCTCCGATATCACATCCGCCGGCAGATTCTTGTTCCCGACCAGCCCCGCAATGATGCCTGCCGCTTCACGCTCCCCGAGCCGGTTGAGTGTCAAGCTCATCACATGCGACTGTCCCACCCACGGCGCGTTGAACTCGGGGCGGAACGTCACGATGAGCAGCGCCGGAAGAGCCTTAATCCGGTCCACCGCCCGGCCGAACAGCTCCAAGGCCGTGGGGTCGATCCAGTGTGCATCCTCGATGATCATCAGCACTGGACTGGAGCGTGTCTGGACCTGCATTTGCGCCATAAGCGCATCCAGCGTCCTTTCTCGATGCTGCTCCGGCGCCAAATCAAGCGTGGGATAGCGTCCGTCATTCGGGAGCGACAGCATCTCGGCAAGGAGCGCGGCGTCCTCGATCGAGGTCGAGGTCTGCGCGAGCATGGCGTCGAGCTTGTCGAGCTTCGCCTGCAGCTTGTCGTAATGTGTCAGTCCAGCGGCGCGTTCCATCTGGCCGATGATCGGATAGAGCGCGCTGTCGGTATGTTGCGGCGAGCAGAAATACCGCAGGCGGGTATGCGGCTCGGAGGCGAGGCGTTCCAGGAACGCGGCCGTGAGCCGCGATTTCCCGATCCCTGCCTCGCCGGAAAGTAGCACGATTTGGCCTGCGCCGGTCTTTGCCCGAGACCAGCGCCGGAGCAGCAATTCGAGTTCCTCTTCCCGCCCCACGAGGGCGCTCAGGCTGGTCGTGTGCAGGGCCTCAAAGCGGCTTGCTACAGAGCTTGCTCGCAGCGCGGCCCACGCCCGCACCGGCCCGGCGAGGCCCTTGAAATCCCTGGCCCCAAGGTCCCGGAGCACGAAGAGATTGCCGAGAAGACGGCGCGTGCTCTCGGCGATGATGACGGCGCCCGGCTCGGCGATTCCCTGCAGGCGCGCCGCCAGGTTCGGCGTCTCGCCGACCACCGCCTGCTCCTGCGCCGCGCCCGTGCCGATGAGATCGCCGACGACGACAAGCCCAGTGGCGATGCCGATGCGGGCGGTGAGGGTCTCACTTGCGGCGAGCTTTGGCACCCGCTCGGCCAGCGCCAGCCCGGCGCGCACAGCGCGCTCGGCATCGTGCTCATGCGCCTGCGGATAGCCGAAATAGATCAACACGCCGTCACCCATGTACTTCGCGACAAACCCGCCGAGCCACCCAACCTCCTCCGCGACCGCGGCGTGATAGGCGCCGATGACCTCGCGCAAATCCTCCGGATCAAGCCGCGCCGCTAGCGCCGTCGAGCCCACCAAATCGCAGAACATGACAGTGAGTTGCCGCCGCTCGACACCGGATGGCGCCGCGATCGGCTCGGAGGATGTTAGCAGCGTCGGTTCGGCCGCGGGCGCGGCGGACAACGCGGCAATCGCGTTGAGCAATTTGCGGCGATGGCCGACAGCGGCGACGCCGATGTCCCTTAGGTTGTCGGGCGTGAGGCTCGGCAATACTGACCAATCGATCGCGTTCTCGGCAAACGCCGGGGCGTATTGCTCCAGGTCGAGCCGGCGCAACCAATCACCAACGTCCACGTCGCCCCTCGTCCCCCTTGTTCTCGGCGCAACCGTAGATTACTCGCCCGCGACGATGGGAGCTATATGCGGACGCAGCTCCCCGGCGCCGCCGCCAAAGAATGACGTGCCGGCCGCCCTCAACGCGGGGTGACCGCTAACCATCGCACCGTTCTGGCTGTGGTCGCCAGGGTGGTCCGCTTTCGGCGCACAAGCGACCGCCAGCGCCACGAACTCGAACCGCCGCTGTGCGGTATTGGACTAAACCGCTCTCGCGGTGACTTGTAGCGACAAGAGAGTTCGGGGAGTAGCGGGGGACAGGCGTCCTGTCTTGAGATTGAGGGGCCTAAAGCCTCACCCAAGACAGGAGCCCCCAATGACCGACAAGACCGTCAGCCCGTTACGCCGGCGACTGATCGACGACATGGCGATCCGCCGGCTTGGCCCCAAGACTCAGCACGACTATATCCGCCGCGTCAAAAGCTTTGCCGATTTCGTTGGCCACTCTCCCGACAAGGCCACCGCGGAGGATGTCCATCGGTATCAGCTGTGGCTGGCGTCGATCGGAGCGACTGTATCGACCGTCAACGCCACTGCCAGTGCCCTGCGGTTCTTCTTCAAGGTCACGCTCAAGCGCAGCGATCTTGCCGACGCGGTCGTGTCGGTCCGCGAGCCGCGCCGCCTCCCCGTTGTTCTCAGCCCGGAAGAGGTCGGTCGGCTGCTCGCGTCGGCGACAAACATCAAACAGAAGGCGGTCCTGAGCCTGACTTATGCCACCGGCCTGCGAGCCTCGGAGGTCATATCCCTGAAGCTCACCGATATCGATCGTGATCGAATGGTCATCCGGGTCGAACAGGGGAAGAGCCTGCCCCCGCGAAGGCGGGGGGCAAGAAGGATCGGTACGTCATTCTTTCGCCGAACCTTCTCGAGCTATTGCGCGAATGGTGGCGCGTCGCGCGCAAGAAGGGATGGATGCACCCCGGCCAGCCCTGGTTGTTTCCCGGCTACCGCGGGCGGCACATGAGCGCGCGCCAGCTCCACCGGCTCGTTCGCTTGGCGGCGGCACGTGCCGGCATTGCCAAGCGCGTCGGTGTTCATACCCTGCGGCACAGCTTTGCCACCCATCTTCTGGAGCAAAAGACCGATATCCGGGTGATCCAGAGCCTGCCCCCGCGAAGGCGGGGGTCCTGCTCGGACACAAGAAGCTCGACACCACGGCGCTCTACACACGCGTCGCCATCAGCGCGATTGGCGAGGTGACGAGCCCGCTCGATGTTCTGCTGAAGATGCCTGGCTGACCGCGGCCGTTGTTACGGCCGTGGGCCTTCAGCCCACGGGCTTGTCCCGTGGGGGTCGAGGTGGCGGACATCTTCCGCCATCGCGGGCCGGCCTGGCGTGCGTCCCACGCCGGTCACGTCAGCCTCGGCCAACTGAAGGTCATGTCGGCGATCGAGCGCTGCCGAACGGCGGCGTTGGGCGGTCATATCGAACGCTGTGAGGACTGCGCCCACCTGCGCATCTCCTACAACTCCTGCCGCAACCGGCACTGCCCCAAGTGCCAGGCTGTAGCTGCCAAGGAGTGGCTGGCCGACCGCCAGGCCGAACTCCTGCCCGTGCCCCCGGCTTTCGCCGGGGCAGGCTCTATTTCCATGTTGTCTTCACCTTGCCGGGAGCGATCGCCGACATCGCCTATCAGAACAAGGCGGTGGTCTATGACCTGCTGCTGAAAGCCGCCGCCGAGACCCTGATCATCATCGCGGCGGACCCCAAGCACCTCGGCGCGAGCATCGGGCTCACCGCCGTGCTGCACATCTGGGGATCGGCACTGACCCACCATCCGCACGCCCATATCATCGTACCCGGCGGCGGCTTCACGCCCAAGCCTGCCCCGGCGCAGGCCGGGGGCCAGCACTGGATTGCCTGCCGGCCCGGCTTCTTTGTGTCCGTGCGGGTGCTCTCACGGCTGTTCCGCCGTCTGTTCCTGGAAAGGCTGATCGCCGCGTACCAGGCCGGGCGTCTGGAATTCTTCGCCGACCAGGCCGCCCTGGCCGAGCCGGCAGTCTTCAAAACCCACCTCGGCGCACTGCGAAAGATCGAATGGGTGGTCTATGCCAAGCCGCCTTTTGGCGGACCCGACGCGGTGCTCGCCTACCTGTCCCGCTACACGCACCGGATCGCTATTGCCAATAGCCGGCTCGTCGCCTTCGACGGCGAACGCGTGACTTTCAAATGGAAGGATTACCGGGCCAAACGCAACGTTCGCTACAAGCTTATGATGCTCGATGCCGACGAGTTCATCCGCCGCTATCTGATCCATGTGCTGCCCGACCGCATCCGCCACTACGGCCTCCTCGCCAACGCCAACCGGGCCGACAACATCGCATTGGCCCGTCGGCTCCTCGGCGTACCCGACCCAGCTCCCGCGAGCGCTGACAGCGATCGCGCCGACGGTGGTCACGAAGACCAAGAGCGGAATATTTGTCCCTGCTGCGGCGGGCCTATGATCATTGTCGAGACCTTCGAACCCGGCTGCCAGCCGCGACTGTGGCCCAGTCCAGCAATCGGCTTCGACAGCTCATGACCAGCACGCTCCTGTCGCCATCCCACATTGCCGCGCCAGTTCCAGGCCGATATCTCATCGGCAACGGCTACCCTCCGCCAACCGCAACTGTCAGCGCCGCCTTCGATCGCCAAAACGCAGATCGCTCACCGCGAGACCACCCTTCCGATCCTGCACACCGCGACCAAAACCAACTCCGCGGTATATCCTCAGCCGTCGTCCTTGGTTTAAACCGAAAGATCAGCGCAGTCGCCGGCGACAAATCCCCATAGACCGACACCACTGCCGGTGCCAACTCCTCCGCGGTTTCCTCCCTTGAGGCTTTTCGGACGCCCGCCCTCGAGTATCTCATCACGCCAGTGACTGGCAGGCGTCCGAAAACCCTTAACAGGAAGAGCGGTTCCGGCCGCGAAGGCTGAGCGGCCGTTGTGGGATCGAAATCGGACGGTGGCCGTCGATGTTGGTGAGTAGGCGACGTCGGCTTTGGGGGTCAGGTTCTAGGGCTCATGCTGATACGGGAAGGCGAGCGGCTCCAAGCGGGCGCTCACGCCCGGTGACGGAGTTCGCGACGATGACAGTGGCGGAGCCAGAGACGGGACTGGTTTTCGGCATAACGCCCGGTAAGTGGCTTCCCTGAGCATCCACTGCTCAGCACAAGAGAGGTCGCCACGATTAAGTCGATCATGCGGGCGCGCTGATCTGTGGGCAGACAAACTCCAGGGCCTTCTCTCGTTTGTGTTGCCTTACTCACATCGAGATTTGTTGACAATACATCAATAACCTGCTAGGGTCGGCGGTTGCCAACGAGTTGGGAGTTATCGTCGTGAGCATGGCCAATTATTCGCGGTGTTAGCGGTCTCAGTCGCGTTCCGCCCACGATCCTTAAATCTTTCCCGTGGCCGCGTAGCGTAGGAAACGGAGAACTGAGCCTGATCTGGACCTGATAAATCAGGTGGAACAGGTGATAACGTTGGTTTTGGAGAGACTTGCCCGGCGTTTTGCCTGGATTCGAATATGGGATCACCGGGCGGGTAGTGATCCTCGTATTGCCGATTTTAATGATTATTTTCGCTGATATTTTGCTGCAAAAAACAGCGAAAACAGCTAGGAGCGGCCGAGCGCGACCTGTTTGCGAAAGGGCAGTCCGGCATGCTGCCGGCCCCGCCCGGCGGTTCCATCTGCCGACCCGTTCCTCTGGCAAATTCGGCCAGACCTGATCGCAGAATCTTGCTTGCTGCCCAGATTTCAAAGTGCGTCGCTATTTCCTCGGAGATTTCGTTGTTGCGCCAGCACCCGATGCGCTGGCCGCGGCCGAGCGACCATCCGCTCAATCTCAGCATGGCGCCGAAGGAGTGTTACGACGGCGCCGATGTGGTGCTCGCGCTCGATATCGCCGATTTCGAGGGGCCCACGCATGTGCGCGATATCGCCACCCGCACCGTGGTCAACATGGTGCCGCAGACAGCAACATGGATCGACATCGGCTTCACCGATGTCGAGGTCAGCAAGTGGTCGATGGTTTACGGCCGCACCTTTCACGCGCATCATCGCATGACGGCGGACCCGGTAATCGGGACGACACAGCTCGTCGCACTGCTGCAAGAGAGGATCGGCCGGAATGCGGATCTCGCCGGCAAAATCGCCGCGCGCGGCGCCGAGATCGGCAAGCGGCATCAAAGGTTACGGGCAGAGTGGCGCAATGAGGCCGAGAAGCACTGGAACAAGGTCCCGATGACCGTACCCCGCCTCGCGCTCGAGGTGTGGCGGGCGATCAAAGACGAAGACTGGGTGCTCAGCGCCGGGACATTGCACGGGTGGGCGCGAAAATTGTGGAATTTCGACCGGCCCTACCGCCATGCCGGGCGCGAGCTTGGCACCGGGACGCAGATCGGGACCTCGCTCGGTGTCGCGCTGGCGAACAAAGGCACCGGCCGGTTGGTCGTCGATCTCCAGCCCGACGGCGACTTGATGTACGACGCCGGCGCGCTGTGGATCGCGGCGAAATACCAGATCCCGCTGCTGATCGTCATGTACAACAACCGCGCCTATTACAACGACTGGAACCATCAGATCGTCATGGCGCGCACCCGCGGCACCGATCCGAACCGCGCCCATATCGGCATGGATCTGTTTGGACCGGCGCCCGACTTCGCCGGCCTCGCCCGCTCGATGGGCTGGTGGGCCGAAGGTCCGATCGAGAACGCCGACGATCTCCAACCGGCGCTCGAGCGGGCGGTGGCGCAGGTCAAGACGGGCAAGCCGGCGTTGGTCGACGCGGTGACCCAGCATCGATGAGGCCGGAATCCTGCTCCCGAAAAAGCCGGGAATCGGGCGAATGCCGGTTGAGTTCCTGTGCCCGTGCTGCCAAGCTGCGAGCGGCAGGCGCCGCCCCGGCGCCCTTGGTAAATCCCAGCGGGAGGAGACCGGCATGGCCATGCAACTCGGGCACGTCCACATCAAGACCAGAGAGGATCCGCAGAAGGTCGCGAAGTTCTACATCGACAATTTCGGCGCGACCGTGAAGCGGGAAATTCCCGGCCGCGGCTGCCAGCTCGACCTGCACGGTGTGCAGCTCAACGTGACGACCATCATCGCCGATCAGAACCACGAGCAGCACGTTGGCATCGAGCACATCGCGATCGAGACCGACGATTACGCCGGCGCCATCGCGAACTTTAAGAAGAATGGCGCGCAGATCCTCGAAGAGCGTTACAACAACGGCCGGCATGTGTGCTGGGTTGCCGCGCCCGACGGCGCGCAGATGGAGCTGATCGAGAAGGTCTGAGGAAGGCGCCGCGCCGCAGCTTTGCTCCCGCCGACGGGGGTACGGGATCAGTCCATCTTTCTGGGCCGGTGATCCTGTCCCCGCGCCGGTGTTCGGCGGCTGAGAAAGGCTGCGAGTGAGTTGGAATACTACCGATAACCAAGTTTACCGTCATTCCCGTGAAAGCGCAGGGCCATCCGGGGAAATTTTACGGCCGAACAAGAGAGGAAATCGGTCGAATACCTTCGTCTTGGCCGGGCTTGGCCAGGCTTGGCCCGGCCATCCACGCCTTCCAGCAGCCGAAACAAAGGCGTGGATGTGCGGATCAAGTCCGCGCAAGACGACTTGGGGGTGATATTGAGAGTAGACAACTCATTGCTCTTCCAAGAAAAATTTCCCCGGACAGCCCTGTGCGAAAGCGGGAATCCATCTAAATCAGCCGGTATGGATTCCGGCTCTGCGCTTCGCTACGGCCGGAATGACGGATTTGGAAGTTGTCGGGCATTTCTCAGCATCGAGCTAGAAAACACCTAGTTGTTTTACGGTTACTTAAATATTTAGTAGCAGCTTGCGCAAGGTTGCTTGTGTAGAACCAAGGAGATTTCGTTGCGCAGACTTCTTTCAAATTTGGTCAAAGACGAGTCCGAGGTCACGGCGATCGAGTATACGTTGATTGCCGCATCGATCGCAGTCGCGGCAATCGCCTCCTTCATCGTGATCGGCACTGATCTCAGCACGACGTTCAGCACCGTCGGCGTCAAACTATAAGATTCGCAGAAGCGCCGACCCGGATCCAAAACTTGGTCGGACTGACCACTCGGCCGTATAAACCGGGTATCCTAAGCGCCGCGTTATCCAGAAACCGCCTGGTTTTTACAGTTACTTAAATATTTCGTGGCAACCTTGCGCTGGATTGCTTGTGCTTTACCAAGGAGAATTCCGTTGCGCAGACTTCTTACGAATTTGGTCAAAGACGAGTCCGGGGTCACGGCGATCGAGTATGCGTTGATTGCCGCATTGATCGCGGTCGCGGCAATCGCCGCCTTCACCCTCGTCGGGACCAATCTCAGCACGACCTTCAGCACTATCGCCGCCAAGTTATAAGTCTCGGAGGGAAGGCACCCCTCGAACGATCCTCGATGGCATCGATCAACCGCCGGGGCGTCGGTTGGCACGCCCCCAATACCGGCCGACAACCCGTTGCCGGGGCATGGATCGGACACCTGCGGGAATCCGGGTGCGATCAAGACATATGCTCCCGGTCAGGTGTTTGGATTTACAGCCACGGCAACCAACTTCATCGTCAGCACGCCCCCGTGCAGCACCCAGGTGCAGATCACTCACCCCTTTCCGTTCATTGCCCCCAGATCACGCTTGTCGCGCAGTCCTGCCACGCGTGACGGTTGGCTGCGAGCGCGATCAGCATCGGCGGCACCGTCAACTCCGCGCGCTTGCAGCGCCAAAAGGGACCTAAGAAATGGGCATACAGCTCGATCAGGAGACGTCGATTGCGCTCGCTTTCGGGGCCAGTCTCTCATCTATACTTTGCCTGGTCGTCTATGCGGTGAGCGAGGGCGCCAGCGGCCGGCGCTTCAAGCGGCGTCTGGCCGGAGTCCGCGATCGGGCGAAAGGGGTCGTGTCCGTCGAAGCGGTGGCCACCCGATCGCTTGCACGGCAGCGAAGCGCGACGCCTAACATTGATCGCATCGCCCGGCAATGGCTGCCGCGCCGCGATATGCTCGCTCACCGCCTCGCACGCACCGGGCGGCGGATCAGCGTCGGTCAGTATGCGATGACCATCGTCGGCATTGCTCTGTTGGTCGCAATCACCCTCGCTTCCACGACTCCGATCGGCGTCGTCGCGAGCCTGTTCGTCGGGCTCCTGATCGGTACCGGGCTGCCGCACATGGTGGTGGGCCGTATGGGGAAACGCCGAGTCGCCGCCTTTGTCCGCCGGTTTCCCGAGGCCATCGACTTGATGGTGCGGGCGCTGCGCTCCGGTCTGCCGATCAGCGAAGCGATCATCGGCGCGGGCCGGGAGATCGGCGATCCGGTCGGCGACGAGCTGGGTCGGGTGGAGGCCGGCATGCGGATGGGCCGTGATCTCGAAGGCCTGCTATGGGACATCGCCAGCCGTATCGATGTGCCGGAATTTCGCTTCTTCATCATCGCGCTCAGCGTTCAGCGCGAGACCGGCGGCAACCTTGCCGAAACCCTCGCCAATCTGGCCGACGTGCTGCGCCGGCGCCGGCAGATGCGCGCCAAGGTGCGCGCCATGTCGAGCGAAACGCGGGCGACCACGATGATCCTGGCCGGCATGCCGGTCCTGGTCATCGTGATGCTCGCTCTGAGTTCGCCGCATTATCTGGTGCCGCTTTACAGTGATATCCGCGGCTTTGCTCTCGACGGCCTGGCGCTGTTAATGCTCGGCACCGGGGTTGGCATCATGACCAAGATGGCGCGGTTCGAAATATGAGGAGCACTCGCCTTCAGGATTTTCACATCGCCGATTGGCTGCCGGCGGGAATCGGGCTCGACGATGCCATCGTCGTGCTCGCCTCGCTGGCGACCCTGGCAATGTTCTTCGCGATGTGGCAGGCATTGCGGCCGAGCAGCGCCTTCGAGCGGCGTATCGAGCAGATCGTCCACCGCAAGGAAACGCTGCGCCAATCGGCGCTCGCGAACCGCCGCAGCGCGCACCGCCGGACACCGGTCGGATTTATGCGCGAGGCCGTGACGCGGCTCAATCTGCTGCGCTCGCGGCATGCCGCCGAAGCGCGCCAGATGCTGGCACGCGCCGGCTTCCGATCGCAGGATGCGATGGTAAGGTACCTGTTTGCGCAGATCAGCCTGCCGTTTGCCTTCGGCGCGCTGATATTGGTGGACACCCATGTTCTGCACCTGATGCCGCTGCCGTCGCAATTCGCGTTAGTGCCGTCGGTGGCGGCGGTCCTGTTCGGCTTTTACGCGCCGAAGATCTACTTGAGGAACGCCGCGGACAAGCGTGCCAAGCAGCTCCAGCTGGCCTTGCCCGACGGGCTCGACTTGATGGTGATCTGTGCCGAAGCCGGGCTGAGCCTCGACGCCACTTTGGTTCGGGTCTCGCGCGAGCTGGGCGGTACCTGGCCCGAACTCGCCGAGGAATTCGGCATCACCGCGGCCGAGCTGACGTTTCTGCCCGACCGCCGCATGGCGTTCGACAACCTCAACAACCGAACCGACTCCGACGGCATCCGAGGGGTCGTCAATACACTGCAGCAGACCGCCAAATACGGTACGCCGCTAGCCCAGTCATTGCGCGTCCTTGCTTCCGAGATGCGAGCCGCGCGCATGACCCGCGCCGAGGAGAAGGCGGCGCGCCTGCCGGCCCTGCTGACGATCCCGATGATGATTTTTATCTTGCCGACGCTGTTCATCGTGCTGCTCGGTCCCGCGGCAATCAACGTGATGGACACGTTCAAGCATTAGCGCGACGGGAGCTGCGGGTACCGCAGCGAGCAAGCGACACTACTCCTTGACCCCCCCGGCAGTGAGCCCCCGCACGAGATAGCGGCGCACGACGACGCTGAAGACCACGACCGGCAGCATGACCAGGGTTCCGCCGGCCGCGATCTTGCCCCACTCCCAGCCCTCGTACTGCATGAAATTGACGATCGCAACTGGCGCCGTCATCGCCTTGGTGCGCGTCAGGATCAGCGCGTAGAAAAAATCGTTCCACGACAGGATGAAGCACAATACCCCGGTCGCCGCCAAGCCCGGGGCGGCAAGCGGCAGGGCGATCAGACGAAACCCGCTCCACACGCCGCAACCGTCGATCCAGGCGGCCTCTTCGAGGGCGCGCGGCACGCCGTCGAAAAAATTGCGCATCATCCAGACGACGAGCGCGAGGTTGAAGGTCAAATAGATCACGACGAGGCCAGTGCGGCTGTCGATCAGCCCAAGGAACCGGTAAGCGAGAAAGAAGGGTATCGTGAAGGCGACGGGTGGCGCCATGCGCGTCGCCAGGATCCACAAAGCGATCGAACGGCGCGCCCGAAAACGGCAGCGCGACAGTGCATAGGCGGCCGGAACGCCGAGCAATAACGACAGAGCTGTGGCGGCGAGGCTGACAATGATGCTGTTGCTGAACGAGTCGGGAAAGAGGCCGGTCCACAGTGCCCGATAATTGTCGAAAGTCGGGGTAAAGGTAAAACTCAGATCAAAAATGTCGCCGCCGGCGCGGAACGACAACTGCAGCATCCACAAGGCCGGGAACAGCACGAGCACCAGCAGCAGCATCGCCGCGCCGTGCACGGCCGCGCGCTCGCTATTCATCGGGCTCCGCTTCGACGCCGAGCCGGCCGATGAACCAGCTCAACAGCAATACGCCGGCGACCATCAAGGTCGCGATCGCGCTGCCGTAGCCCCAATAGGAAAAATTGAACGATTCGACAAATCCGTAGTAATTGGTCACCTCGGTCGCAGTGCCGGGTCCGCCATTGGTCAATACGTAAATCAGCGGGAATGCCTTGATGCTGTCGATCAGTCGAAAGAGGCCGGCGACGACGAGGGTCGGGCGGATATAGGGGAACAGGATATAGCGAAACAACGCGAGTCGGCCGGCACCGTCGATCCGGGCGGCGTCGATCGGCTCGCCCGGGATCATCTGCAATGACGCCAGCACCATCAGCATCGTGAACGGGAACCACTCCCAGGTGTCGGCGACGGCAATAGCCCCAAGCGCCGTATCGGGGTTGGCGATCAGCGAGTGCACGGGCAGGCCGATCGCGGCAAGCCCTCGATGCATCGGGCTGACATCGGGCGTGAAGATCACCTTCCAGACCACCGCGACGACGATCGGCGGCAACACCATCGGCAAGATGAAGGCGGTGCGCACTGCTCCGAGAAAGCGCGAGCCTGAATTGAGCAGCAGGGCGACGCCGAGCCCCATTGCCAGTTGCAACACGACGGTAGCGATCGATAGTTTCAGCTGGACCCCCAGCGAATTCAAAAATCGCCCGTCGGTCATCAGCGCGCGGTAATTGCCGATCGGATCGGAGAAGTCGGCGGCGCTGTGCGGATGGACCGGGTCGAGCGGCGTAAGACTGGTGACGATCAGGTAGATTGTCGGTCCCAGGGTTATCGCGCCAAGGACGAGGAGGGCCGGAAGAAGCCCGAACGCGAAGGCGCGCCGTTGCTCCCGCCGCCAATCCGGGAGAGCTCTGCGCGCCGGCCGGCGGTTGTCGGCAGCCCGCTCGATAGCGCTCGGCTCAGCCGCCAACACCGATCCTAGAGTTTGATGCCCGCCCGCTTCAGCTCGGCCAGCGAGTTTTGCTGCGCCTGGTTCATCGCCGCGGCGGCTGACAGCTGCCCCGAGGCGATGTTCTGGATCGCGATGTCGATCTGCTTGTCGACCTGCGGATAGACGTAGATCGTCCGGTATTTCATGTAGCCCTGTGCGCCGAGGGCGATCGTGTCGAGATAGATCTTGACGATGTCGTGCCCGTTGACGGTGAGCTTGCCCTTGAATTCCGGGCTCTCGATCAGCGAGCGGCGGGTGATCGAGCTGTAGCCGCGCTCGGCGACCATCTGGTGGATGATCGGCTTCGACATCGCCCAGGTGATGAATTGCCAGGCGGCGTCCTTGTTCTTCGAGCCCGCCGGGATGCCCCAGCCATGGGTCGCGACCCCGGGAAACCGCCCCTTCGGCCCGGCCGGACACATAGAAAAGTTGCAGGTGCCCGCAACCTTGCTGTCCTTGGCGCCCATCTGCACGAGAAATATCTGGCCATTGGGTGAGTAGTTCGCGCGGCCGGCTTTGAGCGTGGCGACGACCTGGTCATAGGTGTAGGAGATCACCCCGTCGGGACCGTAATCATGCAGCAGCTTGGCAAAAAAATCCGCCGCGGCGATCGCCTCCGGCGTGTCGAGCACCGGCGTCAAATCCTCGGGCGGATCGCGGAACACGTTGCCGCCAAACCCCTGCAACCAGGGAATAAAGCTCCAGCCGTAATGGTTCTCGGGCAGAAAGGCGGGGATCCCGTCCTTCATATGAACCGCCTTCATCGCGTCCGCCACCCCGTCGAAGGTGTCGGGCATCGGTTTGCCGGTCTTTTCGAACAAATCGTAGCGCGCGGCCCCGGCCATATAGATGTCGGCGGTCCACGGGATCGCATAGAGCTTGCCGGATGCATCCCGGAATGCCGCAGTCGCACCCGGCAGGAAATCGTCGGGTTGCCAATCCGCCGGCGTCTTCTGCAGGTCCTTCAGATACGGCTCGAGCGGGACGAACCAGCCGGCGCCGATCCAGCGGCCGATATAGATAAAGGTGACGTTGAGCACGTCGTAGGACGAACCGCCGGTCGACAGCTCGACATCGATGCGCTGATTGTAGATCGGAAAGGACGGCGTCTCGTAATTGACCTTGGCGCCGGTCGCTTCTTCGAATTGCGGGACGTATTCGGTCAAGAGCTTGGCGTAGGGTGAGCTCCAGCAGGCGATGTTGAGCGTCGTCCCGGACAGCGGCTTGGCCCCGCCTTGCGCCGGCGCCCGGCCGGGCAACAACAGCGAGCCCGTCGCTGCGGCGCCCGCCCGCAATAATTGCCGCCGCCGCAGCCGCCGCTCTAGCACAGTCATCTTCTTGGCCTCTCCCGCTTTCCCATCGATCCTGGCAGAGCGGGAAATTCTTGACAAGGCACGGGCACGATCCTGGTGCGACGCTACAATCCCGATCTCGCGGGTTTTGACCCGGCAGAACGCCTCGGCCTTGTCGATCCTGCCGCCCACCGAGGTAATCAGTTCATCAGAGAGAGAGAAGGTCTTTGTGTGAACTGAAACAGCGACGGGCAGGATTGGCCGTGGAGGCCTATGCAGCAATCGTTTGCTGGGCGTCCGGACAGTGCGAGGGGCCCATGACAGTGTCGAAGGGGGTTGCCGTTCGGCCCGGCGGGTTTGGCCAGCGCTGGCGCGACTATCTTTATTCGGACACCGAGCTCCATCATTTCTGATTTGTCGATGAAGCCATTTCGCCGGCGACGCGCACCCGGACCCTGAGTGCATTGCCCGGCAGATAAGCGAGCGGGATGTCTTCGACATCGACCGTCTGGAGCGTCCCGCGCTCGGCGCCCGCCGCGATCGCGCGGTCTCTAGCCTGCGCTTCGGCCGCCGCAATCGCTTCTTCGCGGCTGAGGCCGCGATAGATCTGGTCGGTTTCGCCGCTCACCTGGGCGATCGCGGCGCCGACGGCATTGGCGCAGTCGCCATGCGGTACATGGGTCACTTGCGAGATGCCAGCGAGGCGGTCGGGCACCAAGAACGCCCCGCCGCCTACCGCGATCAGCGGCAATTCGCGATTGTCGGTCTTCATCCTGTCGACCGAGTCCTCGATTTTTGCCCGCGCTAGGTCCAGCGCCCTTCGCACGAGATTGCGCGGGAGATCGGCGACGGCTCGATCGTCGCCGATCTGAACGAGGCCGGCTGCGACCGCGACATCGGTTGCAGTCATCGTATTGCCGCCGAAGACCAGTCCCTCTTCGATCAGCCGGTAACCGACGCTTTCCGGCCCGACCGAAAGGGGATCGGCCGAGACGAGGCTCCCGCCGCCGAGTCCGATCGACAACAGATCCGGCATGCGGAACAACGTGCGCACGCCTCCCACTTCGACAACCGAGTTCGCCTCGCGCGGAAATCCGCGGCGCAGCTGGCCGATATCGGTCGTCGTGCCGCCGACATCGATTACCATCGCGTCTGTCAGCCCCGAGAGGAAGGCCGCGCCGCGCATCGAGTTGGTAGCGCCCGAGGCAAAGCTCATGACCGGCAGCGCCGCCGCCATCTCGGCCTGCATCATCGTCCCGTCATTCTGCGTCAGATAGAGCGGCGCCGCGACCCCGCGCACCGCGGCGATGAATCCCGCTATCGTCGCCCGTGCGAGATCGATCAGTGCGGCGTTGAGGAGAGCAGCATTCTCGCGTTCGAGGAGACCGATGCGGCCGAGCCGGTGGGACATTGTGACGGAAGCATCCGGGCACTCCTCTGACAGGATCGCCCGTGCGCGCTCCTCGCAGCCGGGATCGAGCGGCGAGAAAATTGCAGCGACCGCTACCGACTGAATCCGGCTGGCGCGGATTTGCCGCGCCACCCGCAGCATGGCGAGTTCGTCGAACGGCACGATTGGCCGGCCGTCGTAATCGTGCCCGCCTTCAATCATGAAGACCTCGCCGCGGACCCGCTCGGCAAGATCCGCGGGCCAGTCGCAGAACGGCGGCAATGAGGCGCTCGCCGGCAACCCGATCCGCACCGCGGCGACGCGCGCCAGATCGCGGCGCTGCACGACGGCGTTGACGAAATGGGTCGTGCCGATCACGACGCCGTCGATCCTGCTGCGCGCGATTTCCGGGCGGCGCGTCAATTCCGCGAGCGCCGTCACGATGCCGGTGGTGACATCGGACGTGGTCGGCGTCTTGACGGCGTGCGCCACCCTCCCGTCATCGAGCATGACAGCATCCGTGTTGGTGCCGCCGACATCGATGCCGATCCGCCGCATCGGCTTATGCCCTCTGATCGAACACCGAGCGAAAGTCGAGATCGTAGCCGAAGGCGCGCGGTCCGACATGATCGAGCCCCTTCGGCGTCAGGAAAACCGGCGGCGCGGGGAGCACGATAACCGAGACCCGCCGGCCATAGCCGATGGTTTCCGTGCCAAATGCTTCGCCCGATACGCTGTCCAGCACGCAGATCAGCTCTGGCGACATCGCGATCGGTGCCTCGTCGCGCCAAGCCACAACCCATTCGTTCTGGAACGCGATATGGAGCCGCGATCCGCGGTCTTCATCGAGGCCTTCGATCAACACCCGGCCGCGCAGAAACCCCTCCGTGGTGCGGCGGGCGACGTCGATGACCTTGCCGCGGAAGATGAGCTTGCCGTGCCCTTCATCGATGATCGCGTCGATCGGGTCCTCGTGCTGCCGCTGCGCTCGTCGCACGCGCCGGCCAAGGCCGATGGCTTTCGTCACAGTGAAATGAATGCCCCAATCCCTGACCTCGCCCCCGGTGCGCGGCGCCTTGCAGGTCGAGGCGATCGAGCCGAGCTCGACGCAGATCTTGCGGCTGACCCGCTCCATCCATTTCCAGCTCGGGACCTTCGTCACCACCGCCTCGATGCCGCGAGGATCGTAGAGCACGCAAGGATAGGGGCGAAGATCGCCGACTGCGACGCTGGTCATCTGCGCTTCGGGATAGGCGCGGCCCATCGTATCCGCGTCGACCACCGGAAGGGCGAGGTGGGCCGCCGCCATCAGCGGCTGGATGCCGTTGCCGCCGCCGATCTCGAGGGGCATCACCGCGCGGAACGTTGATCCCAGCAATCCTTGCTGAATTTCGACGGCGCGGGCGATGTTGCGGCTGTCGGCGAGCCGCTCCTGGCCGACGAGCGGCGCCCCCATATTGGAGACCACCGCAACCCAGTCCTCGTCGCCGAGATCGGCGGGCGACATCAGCGAGACCCGATGCCCCTCGGCATAGAGCCGGCGCATGTTGAGGAGCCCCAGATAGGGACTGCCGCCGCCGCCCGTGCCGAGGATCCAGGCCCCGACCGCCAAAGCCTCGATGTCGTCGAGCGCGAGTTCTTTCATCGGGCTCCGATATCAAAAAGATCCGGTTTGGCCAAAAGAACGGAATTATGTAGCTGTCTACCTGATCCGGCGAGCAAGAGGCTCGGAAGCCCAGTGGCCCGGTTCGTTGGAACCGCCGGGTGGGGCCCGTAGCATTGCCGGACCGCCCTTCGCAAACGGACGCCCTCGGCCCCTCCTGGCTGTTTCTGCAGCGAAATAACAGCCAAACCCACAATTGCCGTTATAAATACGAGGACCCACTGCGGCCCCTATCCCCATGCTGGGAATCCTGGCAAAGTGCCGGGCCGGTCCTTCCAAAACCAATATTGTCACCTGTTCCACCTGTTTTAGCAGGAGCACATCAGGCTCGGTCTCCGGGTTGAAGAACCGTGGGGCGGCGCGACGACATCGATATAAACGCGGTAATCGGCCGTGCTCACGGCGATAACTCCCGAATTGGTAACCGCCGACGCTAGCAGGTCTTTGCTAACTTGTCAACGAATCCTCATGTGAGTAAAGCAAGACAAACGAGCCCCGCATCGGGCTCTGAGAGGGAAAGTGATACCCGGAATCACAGTTCAGATGGGGGCCAGGATTTCGTCGTGCCGCCCCTCACTTTGGGCCAATTGCGGCGCTTGATCCCGAAGGTCAGGCAAATGACCGATATCGGTTCCGGGATGGGAGAGGCCGAAATCGGCACCCTGGTCGAGCTCGTCACGGCGGCGCTGTCACGCAATTACCCCGATATGACGCCGGACCAGGTCGAGAACCTGCTGGACCTCAGCAATGCCAGCAAGGTCCTCAGTGCCATACTGACGGGGTCGGGGCTCAAACCGACGGGGGAAGATCAGGCGAGGGCGACGGGGACGATTTCGGCTCCATCTATGGCGTCCTCGCCACCGGCTGCGGCTACCGATACCGCGACATAGACGAGATGACGCTCCTCGATTTCGCGGAGCTATGCACGTATTGGGAGAAGAACCCGCCGGTCCACGTCATGGTGGCGGCCTATCTGGGGGTCGGGAAAGACGATAAGGCGTCCGCCAGGCCAACGCCGGCGCAGTCGACCGCACGACCGGATTCGGCCGCGGCGCTCGACCGCAAAGTATCGGGTGACGAGGCGGCGATGATTTTCGGCGCAATGGGTCATGCCAGCTGCGGCATGATCGAATCGAACGTCCATCAGGGGTTCGCCGTCCAGGAAATGCCGACGACGTTCGATGATCTGAGGCGGCTCAACGGGCTCATTTGAGCCAAGTCAGCACCGCAGTCAGCACCGCAATGATCGCCAGTGTCAGGGTGTCATCCTTTCAAAGGGGCTGGCACGGCGCCGCAAGAGCAACGGGTTGGCCCAATCAGACGCCAGCTGGTGGTTGCAAAAGCGGCAGATTTGGGCGTGAAGGCTGATCGACTCCCCGCATGCCGGGCAAGGACGGCGCGCGCCCTCGGACTCCGCGATCTTTGGCGCCACAGGCGATACCGTGAGCGCCCAGACCAATGCCGCGACCCAGCCTAGCAAAGTCCAGCCGAGTATTAAATTGAGCACTGTGATCGCCGTCGCGTTCGGGTGTTTCCGGCGGGCAGCAATGATTGCCGGCAAGAAATAAACAACAAAGGAAATCAAAAAAAGAGCACTACTGCCACAAAGGCCCCGAACTCCCTCATTGCCGCGCCCCCCCATCGAGACGTTCGGCGATGCGGACCATCACGGCAAGCAGAGCGGACATTCGGTCCTCGACCCCAGCAACCCTATTCTCGATGGTGCTGAGTCGCGTCTCGATGCCGCCGATCCTAGCCTCCACCGCAGTGAAGCGGCTTTCCAGTGCACCAAACCGCCGCTCGAGCCCATCGAAGCGGGGCCGCAGATCGCGCACCTCGGCGGTCAACGTCATGACCCGCGTCCCGAGCAATTCCAGACTGATCTTCTCCTCGCTCATCTTTGGTTATCGCTAAATGTGATCATCGGTGTTCGCCTTTCTTTTTATGCGGCTGAGGTTCCGTCGGTGGCCCCGGCGCTGTCATCTCACGCGCCGCTTGGCGCCGCAATTCGTCGCACAATTCATCAGCCCGATGGCGATAGTCACCGCCTGCCGAGCTGGCCCGGTATTCCGGGGAATACCATAAGATCCGGCAATAAAGATCGGCTTTGTTCCGCGGGTCGCTCTCCTCCGCAGTTTCCTTGGGTCGCGGCGGTGCCGGTGGTGTGGGCCATATGGTCGACGCGATCATTGGCACGCACACAAAGGCGGCACAGGCCCAGAAAATTCTAGCGCGGCTCATAGCGTCACCGCTCCCACCTTGACCGCGACGCGCAACAGCAGCCACAAGCTTGGCGCGCCGACAATGGTCAGCACGGCATAGATCCCGCCGACCATCCATTGCAATACGCCGAGTTGGGTTGCGACCCCGGCCACCCGGTCTTCAACTCCAGTCATGCGGTTTTCAACCCCGGTCAGGCGAGTTTCAACCCCAGTCAGGGCGCCCGTTCATGGTCTCACCGCCCTTTGCCCAAATATCCGATTATCGCGCCGTTCTCCCTTATTTGCCGTCCACATTATACATGCTTTCATAGTTAAAATATCCCAAAAAGATAGTAAACGCCTGGAATTTGTTCGGGACATTTGAGCGATGGCCAGCGGTGAAGACGGCGAAGTCAAATTTGGCGCGAGCCTTGCTGGCCTGACGGCCGACGTCAACGGCTTGGACTTTTCCGGAATTATGTAGCAGACGCACCTAGCGAGCACACGCTCTTCGCTCCCATCGATTCCTTGTCCGCGCGACGCGGATCGTCTGCCATTGCATGTTCGAAACCGCGTCGGGGCCACCACAGGCGAGCGGCTCAATGTAATCCTTCCAGTAACCTGAACAGGCGCCGCTTGTGAGCCCTGTTGAAGGACAGGGATGCGCGCGGTGGAATTCCCGCGTCACCTCGCGCGATCGATATTCCCTCGCCGCGAGCGGGCCTGAAGCGACCGCTGCGATGATCGCGACGATGAGGGCGCCGCTTAACCCCAGCAGTCATCGCAGCAATCGGCCTGATACTCGAATCTCGCCGCGAGCTGCACTAGCTCGCCACGCCCAGTCCTAAACGAGAGACGCGCAGATTGGCCGTATCTAAGGCTCGCTGGACGCGCGCAGTCGGCAAATTGCCGGATCGTCGTTGCTGACGCTCGGCGCAATGACCGTTAGGATCGCCGTTTCCGCCATCCAAATCCAGGCGCCGAAATGGTAATTGAAACGCCAGCAGCATTCCCGCTCCGAAATCAGGGCGAGGCTCGCCGCGTGGCGCGGGAGCACTATCCGTTCGTTTGTTGCGTGGTCTGCGGCCTTCAAATCGAGACGTGCCTGACGATCGCGCACCTCAATCACGATGCTGGGAACAACGATCCCGACAACCTCGCTTATCTATGCTGGACTCACCATTGGATGTTCGATGCGGATTTCTACCCTATCGAAGCGATCAAATTGATGCGGCAGCGGTGGCAGGAGACGAAGGCGATCCCGCGCCGGGTGCCAATGATCGGAGCGGGCGTTAAGGCGGCGCAGACGCGAAGGCGAAGCGCGTCAGCAAGGAAAGCATGGGAGACGCGGCGAGGATCGCCGCCCAAAAGCTGATGCTAAGCATTGGACCGTTACATTCGGCGCTCCTTGCGCGGTTCCTCCCAGTGTGGCGCGGCCTATCCTGTCCCGTGCAATTAACCAATGTAGTTTTAGAGAGCTCTTACTATTGAAGGGTATGAGGGCCAGGGTTTGTGCGGGATGGGCAGCGTTTTTCGACCCTCTGTGTACCCATGTAATTGCCTAGATTTCGTTTCCATTGACCTTTATGGAATGCTAGTTGTAACGCCATGTATATCGAATTGGTGCCCAATCGCGGCTCACCCCCGGCCATCCTGTTGCGCGAGAGCTTTCGCGAGAAGGGCCGGGTCCGGAAACGCACCCTGGCCAATCTCTCGGCTTGGCCCACCACACTGGTAGAGGGGTTCCGCACGCTGCTCAAGGGCGGCATCGCCGTCGCCGAGGAGGGGGTCCGCATCCGCCGCGCCCTGCCGCACGGCCACGCCGCCGCGGTGTTGGGCACGATCCGGGCGATCGGTCTCGACCGACTGCTCGGCCGGCCCACCGACAAGCGCCTGGCGCCGCTGGCGATCGCGTTGATCGCCAGCCGCCTGGTCTCCCCCGCCTCCAAGCTTGCCACCGCGCGCGATCTTGCCACCGACACCGCTTGTTCGAGCCTGGGCCGGCTGCTCGGGCTCGGCGCCGTCGACGAGACCGAGCTCTATCGCGCGCTCGACTGGCTCGGCGCGCGCCAGGCCGCGATCGAGACCGCGCTCGCCCGCGGCCATCTCAAGGACGGCGCGCTGGTGCTCTACGACGTCTCCTCGTCCTGGCTCGAGGGACGGTGCTGCGAGCTGGCGCGCTTCGGCTATTCACGGGACGGCAAGAAGGGCAAATTGCAGATCGTCTACGGCCTGTTGTGTGCCGCCGATGGCTGCCCGGTGGCGGTCGAAGTGTTCGAAGGCAACACCGCCGACCCGATGACGTTGTCGGCGCAAATCGACAAGCTCAAAGCGCGCTTCGGCTTGTCCCGAGTGGTACTGGTCGGCGATCGCGGCATGATCACCAGCGCCCGCATCCGCGACGAGCTCAAGCCCGCTGGGCTCGACTGGATCGCCGCGCTGCGCGCCCCGCAGATCCGCGCCCTGCTCGATACCGGCGCGTTCCAGCTCTCGCTGTTCGACGAGCGCGACTTGGCCGAGGTCACTGCCCCCGAGTTCCCCGGCGAGCGGCTCGTCGTCTGCAAGAACCCGCTCTTGGCCGAGGAGCGGGCCCGCAAGCGCGAGGACCTGTTGCGCGCCACCGAGGCGGCATTCGGTAAGCTGGCCGAGCAGCTCGCCCGCGGCACCGGCCGCAAGGGCCAAGACAAGATCGCCCGCGCCGTCGGCCGCATCGAGAACCGCTACAAGCTCGCCAAGCTGTTCGACATCGCCGTTGGCGAAGACGGCTTCACCTTCGCCCGCAATCCCAAGCGGATCGCCGCCGAGGCGCGGCTCGACGGCTTCTACGTCATCCGCACCAATGTCGAGGACAAAACCTTGGCCGCCAATGACGTGGTCGGCGCCTATAAGGGCCTCGCCCGCGTCGAGCGCGCCTTCCGCAGCCTGAAGACCGTCGATCTGCACATCCGGCCGATCCACCACTGGCTCGCCCCGCGGGTGCGCGCCCATGTCTTTCTGTGCATGCTCGCCTGCCATGTCGAATGGCACATGCGCGAGCGCCTCAAACCGATGCTGTTCGACGACGACGATCCCACCGCCGCCGCCCACGAGCGCGTCTCGATCGTTGCCCCGGCCCAGCCCTCACCGGCGGCGCTGCGCAAGCGCGCCAGCAAACTCGCCGCCGATGGCCTCCCGGTGCACAGCTTCCAGAGCCTGCTGCGCGACCTCGCCACCTGCACTCTCAACGAGATGACCACTACTCTCAATGACGCCTACAGCTTTACGCTGGTCGCCACCCCGACCCCGATCCAGGCCCAAGCCTTCACCCTGCTCGCCGTCGATCCGACCAAGCTGTAGCCAGTAAGCGTCACCCCCGCTGGGAATTATCCGAGTAGGATCAATCACATGCGTCTCGTCCAAGAATAGGCGCTTACGATTGAGGCAGAGGGCGCGATCCGAGTGGTCTGGGTGCCATTTGGCTATATCGAGGAACGGGCTCGCGTCGTTTTGGTAGGGATCACTCCGGGCCGCTACCAAGCGGAACTGGCCCTCTCAGCATTCCGCGACGCGCTTGCGGAAGGGTTCAGCCTGGATGACGCGTTTCGTCGGGTCGAAAAGACGGCGAGTTTCAGCGGCCCGCTTCGGACGAATCTGGTTGCGATGTTGGATCATATCGGCCTGCAACAATTGCTTGGTCTCGAAACGTCTGCGCATCTATTTCGGCCCGGCGGGGAGCTGGTGCATTTTACGTCAGCGTTGTATTTCCCTGTCTTCGTCAATGGTGCCAATTACTCGGGAACTCCTGACGTGTTGCGCACGCCAATACTGCGCTATTGGGTTGATGCGATGCTGGCGGAGGAAGCGCGGCAGCTTCCTAACGCGGTATGGATTCCGATGGGCCCGAAACCGGCGCAGGCGTTGCGGCACCTCGCCAGCCAAGGCCTGATCGACCCGATCAAAATTCTCGACGGCCTCCCCCATCCTAGCGGTGCGAACGCAGAGCGCGTTGCATTCTTTCTCGGGCGGAAAGAGCGATCAGCTTTATCCCCAAAAACCTCCCCCGAAAGGATCGAATTGGCACGTGAACGGCTTAGCGATCAGGTGCGCGCGCTTGCTGGCACCGCCAGCTCCCAGCCAGGTCTGTTTGCTACATAATTCGGGACTTTTCTGCCGACAGATCAGTGCGCCCGCATGGTCGACCTAATCGTGGCGACCTTTCGTGCGCTGAGCAGTGGATGCTCGAAGGCCGCCTAGGGAAGGCACCTAACCAGCGTTATGCCGAAAAACCAGCCCCGTCTCTGGCTCCGCCGCTGCCACCGTCGCCAACTCCCTCATACGAGCTGTTTCCAACCTGCAAGGGCAGACGATCCGCGACGCGAGGGCTAAGGACACGTGGGAGCGAAAGGCTTGCGTTCGCCAGTGGTGCAAATCATACGCTTGATACCCGGTTAGAAGGGCGACCCGCGACCCAGATCGGCCCTCGCTTCATCCGACAACAATGGTCGGTCATGGGCCACAAAGCAGAAGTCAATTAAGCCACACCAGCTTCAAGCATCTGCGCTTGATCTCAGCAATGTTCGCAGTTGCACCATTGCAATCAGGGAACGGTTCAAATGAGGACTGCAACTTGCTTAGCCCGCCTGCGGCCGGATGAGCTCGCAGATCTCATGCCCTTACAAAGAATCGGGAGCAAACTTCTCGGTCAGGAAATCCACAAACGCGCGAACTTCTTCGCTTCGCAATATTTGTCCTGACGTAAAGGGCATGCCGGAACCCGTTGTTGCTGCTCTCGCGCGTCAGGGAGATGACGTGACGAACAAAAAGGACGGTAGACGGCCTTGACGCCAGAAACGCAGCGCCGTGCCGGACCGTGCAAGCCTACCTTGCGAGGAAAGTGCTGAAGGAGCATCCTGATGCTCGCGAACCAAGTCATGTGGGGGATGTCGGACTTTAATGCGCCCCAATGACGTTGCCGGCTGCACTTGCAGGTGAGCCGACGGATTCGTCCGGCTTGGCCTCTGGTCTGAAAATTGGGGCGATCACGATGGTCGTTACCGGAACATATGATCCGTATCTCGTCGCTTTGTCCGTTCTGGTCGCCTCCTTCGCGTCTTACACCGCCCTCGGTCTCAGCGGGCACGTGGGGGCCGCCCAGGGACTTGCGCGTCGCGTCTGGCTGGTAGCGGCTGCGATCGCAATGGGAGGCGGAATATGGTCGATGCACTTCATCGGTATGCTCGCCTTCGTCATGCCGATACCGATGTCCTACGACATCCGGCTGACCACCCTTTCGCTCCTGGTGGCGATCTTCGTAACCGGCGGCGCCTTTTACGTCATCAGTCGCCAGAGCGCATCGCGGCTTCGCCTCGTTCTCAGCGGCATCTTCATGGGACTTGGCATTGCCGCCATGCATTACACCGGCATGGCAGCAATGCGGGGGCACGCCGAACTCAGCTACGACCGACTATTTGTCGCGCTCTCTCTGATCATAGCGATCGGCGCGTCGACGGCAGCACTATGGCTGGCATTCCGAACCACGGATCTTTGGCAAAAGCTCGCTGCGGCGGTCGTCATGGGCCTAGCCATTTCCGGCATGCACTACACGGGGATGCGAGCGGCCATTTTTGCCGCTCACGGCCCGGTTCACCAGGCCCAAGTAGATGCAAGTCTCGACCAAACCAGTCTGGCGCTGGCGATTGCCGGCATTACGTTTGTCATTCTGGCCTTCGCGTCGATCGCCTCCGTGTCTGAGCAGAAGCGCGCCGAAGAAGCTCTGCGTCAAGCGCGGGCGGATCTCGCCCGCGTCAACCGGGTGACCACCATGGCGGAGCTGACTGCCTCCCTGGCGCACGAAGTGAATCAACCGATTTCCGCCGCCGTCACCAACGCCCATGCTTGCTTGCGCTGGCTCGCCGGCGACACCCCAAGTCTCGAAGAGGCACGCGCAGCTGCAATGCGAATAGTGAAGGACGGAACGCGTGCGGCGGAAATCATCGGCCGGACCCGTCTGCACTTCGAGAAGCGTACTCCCCAACGGGAGTTGTTGGATGTTAACGAAGTGATTCGCGAGATGATCCTCCTCCTGCGCGGCGAGCTAGCGCGATACTCCATATCAGTCCGGCCGGACCTGGCGGCAGATCTTCCCCAGGTCATGGGAGATCGCGTGCAGTTGCAGCAGGTCATGATGAACCTCGTCAGTAACAGCATCGATGCGATGAAGGACCTGGATGGGTCGCGCGAGCTCGCCATCAAGTCGCAGCGAGCGGAAAACGAGCAACTTATGGTGTCCGTCTGCGATACCGGCGTGGGGCTGCCAGTGCAGGCGGACGAGATCTTCAATGCGTTCTTTACCACGAAGTTTCATGGGACCGGTATGGGACTGTCCATCAGCCGCTCCATCGTTAAATCGCATAGCGGCCGCTTGTGGGCTGCCAACAACTCTCCGCGCGGCGCAAGTTTTCACCTCAGTCTACCCACCAAAAGTCACGGCACATGACTGATGCCACAGTCGCGTCTGCCGCGTGGGGCTTCCCATTTTATCGCGACATCATCCCAAAAGGCGATCCGTATTTTTGCAGTCCGCACACGATTTCATGGACGCGCTCAAGATTGGGATGACTGCGAAAGAAGTAGATGCGGCGGTAGAGGAATCATTCCACAATCCCGCCGGATAGGGCAGAACAGTAAACACAACCGTCACTACGAATGGCACGACGGGACAATGGGGTATTTCTATAATGGTGTGCTTACTACCGTCCAGAAATAGCATTTCCCGCCTCGGGGTTTCTTCGTTTAAGCTCTCAGGGTGTGAATAGGGGTAGCCTGATGGCGTCCCGGATCTTCTGAGTCTTGCGAGCCGCACAATCGGCAGACTGCCCAAGACGGCAAGCCCAGCTTCACCTTGCAGGCGTTATCGAGAACGGGCACGCTGGTGCGCCCATCATGAGGAGTCGGCTACATGAAGAGCGAACCCGCGGCTTCAACGCAGCCGGTCGAGCCGACCTTCGACCGCACACCACAGCCCTTCGGCTCCGGACCGCCCGATCCGATCGTATGCGATGCTTCACCGCGGTCGCTGCGCCAGCGCACCGTGAATTTCGCCGCCAAGCGCATGGTCGACATGCTCTATGTCAGCAGCCTGGATCGCGAGACGGCTGATCGGCATTTTCGCTGGCGCCCGGTCGCCGCGCCCGGCGACCTCGCCTCGCGCCCCGCGGCTGGCGACCCGGCGCCGTTGATAGCGGCTCATCGCGCCGGAGACGTCACGATCGAGCCCGACGACGCCGATCGCCGCGTCAAGGTCGTGTGGAACGATCCCGGCTTTGGCGAGCCGGTGCTGGGCGCGGCGATCGCCCGCCCCGGTTACGGCGGCATTCTGCTGGGCCGGCATCCCGCGCCGCTGTTCGATCCGCAGCCGATCGCGCGTCAGCTGCCGGACGCCAAGCGCCCGTGGCCATTGGGCGCGGCGGTCGAAACACCTCCGCCGGCGCCCTCTGCGCTGGCCGATGCCCTGGACAATTTCTTCGCCAACTCGGCCGGTGCTTACGGCATCCTGATCGCGACGCCGGATCGGGTCTTGTGCGAGCGCTACAGCGCCTTCGGCATGCCCGCTCGCGCGACGCCGAGCTGGTCGATGACCAAGGCCATCACCTGCACCCTGATCGGCCGCTTGATCCATGAGGGCTGGCTCGCCTCGGTCTATGATCCCGCACCGGCGCCGCTGTGGCGCGACTCGCGCGCCATCCATCGGCTGATCACCTTGGATCACCTCTTGCGCATGCGCTCGGGGCTCGGCTTTCCGGTGCAACACGAAGACGGGCGGACCGCGCTCGGGTTCGAGAACAGCTCGGTCTACCAGGACGCGACGGACGCGTTCGAGGCGGCGCAGCGCTCGATTGTGGCGACGATCCCGGGCTCGGTGTTCCGCTACATCAATGCCGGCCCCAATGTGCTCGGCGCCGTTATTCGCGACCGGATTGCGAGCCGCGGCCTGCCGTATCACCAGACCGTCTACGCCTTGCTCGCCGACCGGCTCGGCATGGCGAGCTATCAGCATTCCGCCGACATCGCTGGCAACCTGATCGCGTCTGGCGCCGGCTTTGCCACCTTGCGCGACTACGCCAAGATAGGGGTTCTCTACCTGCAAGACGGCGTCTGGAACGGCGAGCGCCTGCTACCGCCCGGGTGGGCTGACTACGCACTGACCCCGACACATACCGGCACGAGCTACGCGGCCTGCTTCCGCACCAACATCGACCGCCTGTTCCCGGATTTGCCGCCGGAGACTGCCTGGGCATCCGGTGCGTCGGACCAGCGCATCTTTATCTTGCGCCGCCACCGCTTGACGGTCGCGGTCGCCAATGAAACCGATTACCCAATGGACTTGGCGGGTCTGAACCGCGTCATCGCCACCGCCATCGCCACATTGACATAAGGGAGCCACCAATGCCCGCCACTGTCCGCAATGCCGCTCGCGAAAAGCTCGATCAAGGCCAGCTGTCACTCGGGGTCGGAGTGCGCATGACGCGCAGCGTCGAGATCGCCAAGGCGATGGCGGTAGCCGGCTTCGATTGGCTGTTTCTCGACATGGAGCATGGCGTCATGTCGCTCGAAGCCTGCGCGCAGATCTCGACCGCCGCGCTCGATGCCGGCATTGCGCCGATCGCGCGCGTGCCCAATGGCGAATACGCCATTGCCACCCGGGCGCTCGACAATGGCGCGCTCGGCATCGTCGTGCCGCATGTGGATACCGCGGCCGAAGCCCGTGAGGTCGTCAACCGGCTGAAATATCCGCCGGTCGGCCACCGCTCGATGGGTGGAATTGGGCCGCATTACGGGCTGCGCTCCGCGAGCTCCTCAGAGGCTGCATCGGCACTCAACGCCGCCAATCTGACCGTCGCCATGCTCGAGACGCCAACCGCGATCGCCAATGCCGAAGAGATCGCGGCCGTGCCTGGAGTCGATGTGCTGCTGATCGGCACCAACGATTTGTGCGCCGAAATGGGCATCCACGGAGATTTCGGCAACGAGCGCGTGGCAGACGCCTATCGGGCGATGATTGCGGCCGCGCGCATGCACGGAAAGTTTCCGGGCATGGCGGGGGTCTACAACGAGACGATCATGCCGCGCTATATCGAGATGGGCGCCCGTTTCATCCTGTCCGGCCAGGACGCGGCGTTTATGGCGGCCGGCGCGGCCCAGCGCACCGGGTTTCTGCGCAAGCTTTCGCCGAGCTAGCGAGCAGCATTGATGGAGTGTGGCGGCCCTATTAAATCGCTGTAATGTGCGATTTGCCGGGTATGCGCCGATCCGCTGGTCCGTAAGTCATGGATGAGGGGCACGAGCCCCGTTCATAACAGAGGTCTAAAATGATCAGGTTGCGTACGCCGTTCCTCGCCGCGGCACTCTTCACCGGCGTTGCTGCAGTGGGGCTCGCTCCCGCCTTCGCGCAAACCGCGCCGGGGCCGGCGAATTCCACTGCAGCGCCAAGCGAAGCGCGCCATCACGCGATGGGGCGGATGATGCCCGGACAATTCGTCGACGGGCGCATCGCGTTCTTGAAGGCCGAGCTCAAGATCACGCCGGCGCAGGAAACGCAGTGGCAGCAGGTCGCGGCGGCAATGCGCGAGAACGCCAAGGCGCTCGACCAAACGATCACCAGCGCGCGGCAGAGCCGCACTGATGTGGACGCGGTCCAGCGCCTCGAGTTGCGCGAGCAATTTGCGAAAGTGCGGGCCGACAACGACGCCCGTCTTGTTGGCGCATTCAAGCCGCTCTACGCCAGCTTGTCGCCTGAACAGCAGCAAATGGCCAACCAGCTGATCGGAGTCCGCCACCATTGGCGCCATCGCGCCTGACTCTGCTGGGTCGACACCTGGAAAGGCCGCCGAGTCATCTCGGCGGCTTTCCATTTCGAGATCGCCGCCGGCCCCCCTCATCATTTGGGGTAGCCGCCGCCCTTTGCCGGCTGGCGGCCGCTCTCGTCGCCGTGACCGACGAGACGAGGGGTCGCGACGCCTCCGATCCGCCGCCCGGGCGTCGAGCTCTCCAAGCCGATAACGCCTTGATCCGACTCGGTAATTTGGTGAGCCCGTCGGGATTCGAACCCGAGACCTACTGATTAAAAGTCAGTTGCTCTACCGGCTGAGCTACGGGCTCGCTGCGGCTACGAGGATAAAGTGGCGAGGCCGAGCGGGTCAATCGCATGATCAACGACGTCGTCTCTCTTTAGGCTTCGAAAACCGTTACAATTAAAAACAACATTTCACGGGCTTGCCATGGGATGCCACGGAAGGTTTACAGCCTGGCGCTATATTCTCCCTCAATCGCAAGCGCCTCGGCCAGCCGAGGTCGAAGACCCGTAGGTGATGTCGATGAGCGATTTTGCACGGCTTCTGCAAAATGAAATTCCTCGGCTGCGGCGATATGCTCGGGCCCTCAGTCGGGACGCGGCGCGAGCCGACGATCTCGTGCAAAGCTGCCTCGTCCGCGCCATCGCCAAAGAGCATCTCTGGGAGCCCGGGACCGATTTGCGCGCCTGGCTCTTCACGATATTGCACAATCAAAACGTAAACGACATCCGCCGTTCGGTGCGCGAAGGGGTGGTCGTAGCGGTGGAGGACGTCGCCCCGGTGCTGACGGTAGCGCCAAGAGCCGGCGCCTCTTTGCAGCTGCGCGACCTCGAACGGGCGATCAGGCTGCTGCCGGAAGAGCAGAGGCAAGTCATCCTGCTCGTGGGTCTCGAAGGGATGCGCTACGAGGAGGTGGCCGCGGTGCTCGACATTCCGATCGGCACGGTCCGCTCGCGCTTGTCGCGCGGCCGTGAAATGTTGCGTCGCTTAATGGATATGAAGGACGAGTTGGACGCAACTTTCAGCCGTCCGCACGGACGTCAAAATTCCGATTACCCGCGCGAAGCGGCCTGACGGTCCGGCCCCGAAAACTGACGAATTCATTGTCCTCGGGGCGCGTGATCTTGCTCGATGACCGCAAAACGACTAGAAGAGCGTGGGCCTTCGCGGCGGGGCGTGGCGCAGTCTGGTAGCGCACCTGCTTTGGGAGCAGGATGTCGGAGGTTCAAATCCTCTCGCCCCGACCACTTCGGGGACGCCCCTTCGGGAAAGGTTTGAACGGATCGAGAAGAGGTCGATGGCGCGGGCGCGAATTTTCAAGCCGGCAAAGACGGCAATGCAATCCGGAGCGCGGGTCCGAAAATGGGTGCTCGCCTACGAACCGGCCAGCCGCCGCCAGGCCGAGGCGCTGATGGGATGGATCAGCGCCGAAGACACATTGAACGAGGTGCAGTTGCGTTTCGAGACGATGGAGGAGGCGGTTGCCTTCGCGACCAAAAGCAGTCTCGACTACACCGTCATCCCGCCGCACGACAGCACCGAGAAGCCGAAGAGCTATGCGGACAATTTCCGCTACGACCGCATTCGCAACTGACCTGTTGTGGTGCGCATTGCCGGAGCAAGACGGACGCGATGACCCCGTAGCTCAGCTGGATAGAGCACTCGCCTTCTAAGCGAGTGGTCGCAGGTTCGAATCCTGCCGGGGTCGCCAATTAAATCAAAGGATTAAGGGATGTACAACATAGGAGAAGCCGGGCTATTTGTGGACCTGGGTAACATTTTGGGTAGCATATGCGGTACCCCGGAGATGCTGGAAGGCCGGTTCAGTGGTAGCCAGAAAGTCTAATTGTGTTCATTCTGGCCCGAACTGGAGCGTCAGCTTCTGGTAGGGCCGAGCACGCTCATTGGCCGCCCGGAATAGTGAGTTACTTCGACCTTGCCAGTGATTGTGGTACCCAAGACAGCGTAGTCCCCAAGGTAAAAATAGGTTCCGTCACCGCCGAAGATACGCTGGGTCTCGAAGACCGCCGCGCCGGTCGCGAGAGTGCCAACCTGCGAAGAAAAAACTACGGCCCAGAGTGCTTCGATCATCTTGGTCCCCATCAGAGGGTTCTGGCTTAGTGAGCGGGTGCGCAAGCGCATTGAGGAAGTGTTTGGCTGGACCAAGGCGGCCGCCGGCTTCCGCAAGACCCGTCACCGTGGCCTTGCCCGCGTCGGCTGGATGTTCACGCTGACTGCCACTGCCTACAACCCTCGTCCGGCTTCCCAAGCTGGTGGGGGTCGTTGCGTAGCCATGCCTGCAATCTGCCCGGACCCGGCAAAAACCGGCGAAATCACTGCAAAGACCTGCTTGCTGAGCGTTCTTCGGTAACTTGAGCGAGAGTAACTTTTGAGGACTCTATATACTGCTTCATATACTGCTTCGCTCGCACTGAATTTTTCAGCGTCCTGCTATATGGATCGCCACGGCAGCCGGCATCAGCAGGCTCGGCTCGAACGGGAATTGTGAGCGTCTCGGAGGTACGTTGATTATGAAAACCAAGCCCGCGGGCCTTCGCGACGCTCACGCCGAGGCGAGGCACGCCGTCGCAAGCCCAATTCCTGACATCGGGATGGGTGTTGACTTACACTCTCGCGTTGAGCCGCGTAACGGCTCGGGAGAAAAACATGACTTACGACCATATTCGCGTGATGCCGCTGGCGACCTCTGTCGGCGCCGAGATTTCCGGGGTTGATCTGACTGCCCTGCCGGGCGGGTCCGAATTGGCTGAGATCCGGCGGGCGTTGGGGGAATATGGCGTCGTGTTCTTCCGGGACCAGCGGCTGACGCCGGAGCAACATGTCGCGTTGGCACGCTGTTTTGGCGAGATCGACATCAACCGCTTCTTTGCAACTGTGCCCGGCTACCCGATGATCGCCGAGGTGCGCAAGGAACCGGAGCAGCAGCGCAACATCGGCAATGGCTGGCATACCGACCATTCTTACGACGAAGCGCCGGCATTGGGGTCGATGCTCTATGCGCGTGAGGTGCCGAGGACCGGCGGCGACACATTGTTCGCCAGCATGTATGCGGCCTACGACGCGCTGTCCGACGGTCTAAAATCGACCCTCGAAGGGCTGAAGGCATTGCATTCGAGCCGCCACGTCTTCGGCGCCACGGCAGTGGCGAGGCGGGGCGACCTCGAGGGCCGCATTCGCAATGCCGAACACGCGACGCAAGACGCCGTCCATCCGGTCGTCATCCGCCACCCCGACACCGGCCGCAAGGCGCTTTACGTGAACCCCGGCTTTACCCTGCGCTTCGACGGCTGGACCGAGGAGGAGTCGCGCCCGCTGCTCGATTACCTCTACCGGCACGCAGTGCGGCCCGAATTCACCTGCCGCTTCCAGTGGCGGGAAGGCTCGCTGGCGTTCTGGGACAACCGCTCGACCTGGCACTTCGCGGTCAACGATTACCACGGTGAACGCCGCCTTTTGCACCGCATCACGATCGCGGGTCAGAAGCTGAGCTGAGCCCCTCACCCACCCAGCCCTGGCGGGCTGGGTCCCCCCTCTCCCGCGGTGGGGGGAGGAGCTTTTGCGACTGTGCTCCTGAGCCCCTCTCCCGCACTGCGGGAGAGGGTGTCGAGCGCAGCGAGGCGGGTGAGGGCCTTCCCGTAGTAAGCAAATTCAGAATATATCTGATTGCGATTTTGACGTTAATCTGCTATAGTAATCCGCATGCATGTCCTGCGGTTCACAGCGCGAAGGCGCAGTTGCGGAACAGCGAAGGATCAGCCAGGAACAACGATCGCGATCGCTGTTTTTTCGGGCCCTTCGGCGCCGCGACCCAGGATTTCTGCGGAGCAGGTGAGGTTCGATGGCTGATAATTCGATGCAAGAACAGCAAAAACAGGGAGAGCGAGGCTGCGGTCGCGCGGGATAAGAAAACGCACGGCCCACCCCATGCTCACGGGATCAGCACGGCGGCGCCTTGCAATGCGCCGTTGCGCAGGTCGGCCAGCGCCTGGTTCGCGCCTGCGAGCGGGTAGGTCACCGTCTCGGTCCTGATCCCGGCCTCGGGGGCCAATGCGAGGAATTCTTCGGCGTCGCGGCGGGTCAGGTTGGCGACCGAGCGCAGCACGCGTTCCTCCCACAGGATGCGGTACGGGAAGGACGGGATGTCGCTCATATGGATGCCGCCGCTGACGACGGCGCCGCCCTTCTTCGTCGCGGCGAGCGCCGCCGGCACCAGCGCTCCGACAGGCGCGAAGATCAATGCCGCACCGAGCGGCTCGGGCGGCGGCTGGTCCGAGCCCCCGGCCCATTCCGCGCCGAGCGAGCGGGCGAAATCCTGCGCCGCGAGGTCACCGGGGCGGGTGAAGGCGAACAGCCGGCGGCCTTGGTGGCGGATGACCTGCGCCACGATATGTGCGGCGGCGCCGAAGCCGTAGATCCCGACCAGCTGCGCGTCACCGGTCATACGCAGGGTGCGGTAACCGATGAGACCCGCGCACATCAGCGGCGCCGCCTCGACGTCGCTGTAACCCGGGGCAATCGCAAAGCAATAGCGCTGGTCGGCGACGGTCAGCTCGGCATAGCCGCCATCGATCTGATAGCCGGTGAAGCGCGCGCGGTCGCACAGATTCTCGCGGCCGCTGCGGCAGTATTCGCAGACCCCGCAGGTCCAGCCGAGCCACGGCACGCCGACCCGGTCGCCGACCCTGAAACGGTCGACCGATTCCCCCGTTTCGACGACGGTGCCGATGATCTCGTGCCCGGGCACCAGCGGCAGTTTCGGATCGGGCAGCTCGCCGTCGAGGACGTGCAGATCGGTCCGGCACACCGCGCAGGCCCGCACCGCGATCAGGATCTGGTGCGGCCCAGGGCGCGGCGCCGGCAACTCGGCCGCGGTCAGCGGGCGCCTTGCGGCGGTCAACACTTGTGCCCGCATGAGCCTCTCCATTAGTAGTGCTCGGCGTGAAGCAACAAGATGATAACGCCTATCTGGAGGCGGCGCTCTATTCGCCGGTAAAGCAGTTCCTCGAACGGCAGGGGTACGAGGTCAAGGGCGAGGTCAGAGGCTGCGACCTCGTCGCCCGGCGCGGTGACGAGCCGCCGGTCATCGTCGAGCTCAAGCTGCGATTCAACCTGCCGCTGGTATTGCAAGGGGTCGACCGGCTCGCATTGACGGAACGGGTCTACCTCGCGGTTCCGCGACCCGAGCGGCGCGCCCGCGCCGGGCCGCTCGCGCCGGAGAGGCCGGAGATCCGCAAGCTCTGCCGCCGGCTCGGATTGGGGCTGATGCTGGTCGGCCTCACCCGGAAGACAGTCGAAATTTTGGAGGAGCCGGTGCCCTATCGGCCGCGCCAGGCGAAGTCGCGGGCTCTGCGGTTGTTGGATGAATTTTCCCGCCGCGTCGGCGATGCGAATGTCGGCGGGGCGGTCGGCGTGCCGCTCGTCACCGCTTATCGCCAGGACGCCTTGCGCTGTGCGCAAGTCCTCGCGCTCGGCGGGCCGATGCGGGTCGGCGCCTTGCGGACCGCGGCGGAGGTGCCGAGGGCCGCGCGCATCCTGCAGCACAATGTCTACGGCTGGTTCGATCGGATCGAACGGGGCACTTACCGCCTGACACCCGAAGGAGATCAGGCGTTGAGCCGCTTCGCCGAGGCGATCCCGGCTATTCCGCCATGATCACCGATTATGGCGAAGAGCGGCAGCGCAGCCTGATCGTCGATTATTTCGGGAATGACGCGCGGATTCGGGTGCTGCGCCGGGCCGAGATCTTCGGCGCTGCGATCTTCGTCGTCGATTTCGACCGGGGGCCGCGCAATTTCCGCACCCTGGGTTCGTTCGGCGCCGGGGCGCAGGTCACCGAGCAATCGAGCATGGACATGCTCTATCCCTCGCGCCTCGTCTTTCATTACGAGCGGCTGATGTCGCTGGCCTTCGCGATGAGCGCGCGATCGATCAACGCGCTTTTGCTCGGGGTAGGCGGCGCAGCCATGTGGCGGTTTATGCGCGCCTATCTGCCGGATTGCGCGCCGACCCTCGTCGACTCGGACGAGACCATCATTGCGACGGCCCGCCGCTGGTTCTATCTCAAGCAGCCGGTCGTCCTCGATGCGGCGCAGCGATTTCTCGCCGGATCGAGCGTGCGCTATGACGTGATCCTTGTCGATCTATACGGCCCCGGCGGCCCCGCCGAGAGCGACGAGGCGTTTTGGACGCGCTGCCTCGACGCACTCGCGCCCGGCGGCTGTCTCGCCAACAACTGGGCCGACTTCGCCATCAACCCGAAGGTCCGGCCGATGTCCGACACCCTCTCCGCTGTGGCACGGGCCCGCGGTTTCGAGCCGATCTACGTGACCCGGCGCGGCTTTCGCGACAATCTCGTCCAATACGTCGCGACCGAACCCGGCATCGGCGCTGAAGCCATGACCGATGTTCTCGAACGGCTCGTGCGGGAGCGCCACATTCCCGATCGCGGCCGCGGTATCCTCGAAAATTGTATCCTCGGCACCCGCTTCCCGATCGCCTGAAGCGGCTCTACCCGGGCTTGGTCCCCCCTCTCCCCGCGATGCGGGAGAGGAGCTTTGCGCTAAATGCGTTATATTATAGCCCCTCTCCCGCACCGCGGGAGAGGGGGGCGAGCGCAGCGAGACGGGTGAGGGTCTTGCAGCGACCCTCACCGGCCCGAAAACACCGCTACAAAAAGCTGTAGGGGTCGATGTCGACTTGGATGCGGGCCGAGCCGGTGGTGCGGACGCGCGAGAGCCAATCGCGCAATATCGCCTGGAGACGCACCTCGCGGCCCGCCTTGACGAGAAACCGCCGCCGGTGGCGGCCGCGCAGCACGGCGAGCGGCGCGGGGGCTGGCCCTAGCACGGTAACGCCGGGCAATTGCGGCGCGGCGCGCGACAGGGCGCGGGCGGTGAAATCGGCGGTTTCCGGATCGCCGGCGCTGACGATCAGCGCCGCCAGCCGGCCAAACGGCGGCAGCCCGGCATGTCGGCGCGCCGCCGCCTCGGCTTCGAGAAACCGGTCCCGGTCGCCGGCGGCGAGCGCTTTCATGACCGGCTGGTCGGGCATCCAGGTCTGGATCAGCACCCGGCCCTTGTGCTCGGCGCGGCCGGCCCGGCCGCCGACCTGATGCAACAGCTGATAGGTCCGCTCGGCGGCGCGCAGATCGCCGCCGGCGAGCCCGAGATCGGCGTCGACGACGCCGACCAGGGTCAGCATCGGAAAATGGTGTCCCTTGGCGACGATCTGGGTCCCGATCAGCAGATCGTAACGTCGCTCGGTCATCGCCTGCGCGAGCTCGGCCGCCGCGCGCGGGCCGGGCAGCAGATCGCTTACCATCAGCGCCGCGCGCGCCGCCGGAAAGCGCTCCGTCACTTCATCGAGCAGGCGTTCGACCCCCGGCCCGCACGGCACCAGGGCGCCGGCCGCGAGGCATTCCGGACAGCAGGCCGGCACCGCCTCGGCGTGGCCGCAATGATGGCACAGGAGGCGCCCGGTAAAGCGGTGCTCGACGAGCCAGGCGGTGCAGCTCGGGCACTGAAAGCGATGGCCGCAGGCGCGGCACAACGTCAGGGGCGCGTAACCGCGGCGGTTGAGGAACAAGAGCGCCTGCTCTCCGGCCTCGAAGGTCGCGGCGAGCTCGCCGACCAGCGGCGGCGACAGGAAGTGCCCGCGGTCGATGCGCTCGCGGCGCAGATCGACGAGCCGCACGACGGGAAGCTCGGCCGCGGCGTGGCGGCGCGGCAGCGCGACGCGCTGGTAGCGGGCGCGCGTAACATTGACCACCGTTTCGAGCGACGGGGTAGCCGAGACCAGGATGATCGGGATGCCGGCCAGAGAGGCGCGCAGCACCGCCATGTCGCGAGCCTGGTAGACGACCCCGTCCTCCTGCTTGTAGGAGGGGTCGTGCTCCTCGTCGACGATGATCAGCCCGAGCTCGGGGAACGGCAGGAAGAGGGCCGAACGGGCGCCGACGACCACCCGTGCCCGGCCCGCCGCGACGGCCCGCCAGGTATCCCGGCGCTCGGCTGCCGTCATGTCGGAATGCCACTGCTCCGGGAGCGCCCCGAAACGCTGGCGGAACCGCTCCAGCCACTGTGCGCCGAGGGCGATCTCCGGCAACAGCACGAGGACCTGCCAGCCGGCGGCCAATGCTGCGGCGAGCGCGGCGAAATAGGTCTCGGTCTTGCCGGAGCCGGTAACGCCGTCGAGCACGGTCACCCGAAAGGCACCCGCCCCGACGCTGGCGACGAGCCGCTGCGCCGCAAGCGACTGGTCGGGCGAAAGTGCCGGACCCGATAGGCGCCAATCCGGCGACGGGGATTCGGGTGCTTGGGTCGAGGCGAATCGCTCCTCGACGAGCCCCGCGGCGATGAGGTCCCGGATGACCCCGGTGCCGCAAGCGGCCAGGCGCGCGAGTTCGGCGGCGGGCATCGGCGGTCCTCCGCACAACAGCTCGAGCACCCGCCGTCGTGCGGGCGTCAGGCGCAATTTCGTCGTCGAACCGGCGAATGCCGCCAGCCCGGTTGGGGATGCCGCGCAAAGGCGCCTCGGCCGTGGCGATTGCAATGCCTCGGGGACGCTCATCGTCATGCGCAGGACCGAACCGGGCGGCGCCATCGTGTAAGCGGCGACGCGCTCGACAAAACGGCGCAATTCGGGCTGCAGCCGGGGAGTGGGCAAGGTCTCGATGATCGGCTTCAGCCGCTCCTCGGGAAGCTCGTCGCCCACCCCGTCCCAGACGACGCCCGTCAAGCTGCGCTGCCCGAGCGGCACGTGCACGAAGCTGCCGGGCTCCGGCGGCGATCCGCCTTCCGGGGCGAGGTAGTCGAGCGCCTCCGGGAGAGGCAGCGGCAGCAGAACCCGAACCCGGCGAGCAGCCGTCTCCTGCTCGCTGGCGCCGATCGGCGATGGCTCGCGGGAACTGGCATGATCGTCGGGCATCGGCTAAACTCGCTTCCGGAATGACACGCGGCAAGTATTTCGGCCCGCCGCACGTCGCACCGAGCGTAGTTCAAGGTGGCTTCCGAATGATTGCGCACTGCTCCGCCGATATATCCTTGCTGGGCCGGCGCCTCGGCGCCGCGCTGCGGGAATAGGCGTGGCCGATCGTCCGCAAGATCAGCCGAAGCCGTTGCGCGGCGGTCTGCCGGCCCCTGTGCGGCCGGCCGAGATCGGCGCGCGCGAGGTCGTCGCTTATCTGCGCGAGCATCCTGACTTCCTCGACCGCCATCCGGATGCGTTGCGGCTGTTGCGCGCCCCCAGCCGGCTCGCCGGCGACGACGTCCTCGATTTCCAGCATTTCATGCTGGAGCGATTGCGCGGTGATCTCACCCGGCTACAGGACGAACAGAAGAGCCTGATCGCAACGAGCCGCGGCAACCTTGCGAGCCAGTGCCGCGTGCACAAGGCGGTGCTGGCGATGCTGCGGGCTCCGAGTTTCGAGCACCTGCTGCAAATCGTGACCACCGACCTCGCCGTGCTGATCGACGTCGACATCATAACTCTCGGTGTCGAGAGCTCGGCATCTCGCACGGCGCGCCTGCCGGTGCACGGTATTCATCTTTTGCCCGGGGGAACCGTCGACCGGCTGCTCGGCCCCAACCGCGATACTCTGTTGTGCACCGATGTCCAAGGCGATCCGGCGCTCTTTGGCGAGGCCGCCGGTCTCGTCCGCTCGCAGGCGCTGCTGCGGCTGTCCTTCAGCCGCTCGGCGCCGGTCGGGCTGATGTGCATCGGGACCCGCACGGCCGACACCTTTCAGCCCGGCCTCGGCACCGAGCTCTTGACCTTTCTCGCCCGTACGCTCGAGATCACAATCGCGCAGTGGCTCGATCGCGCCCGGTGACGCAAGAGAAGGCGACTTTCCCGGCGCTGCCGGAACCGGTGCCGCTCGTCCGGTTTTCGGCTGCGGACGATCTGCGCGCGGCGATCGGATTATGGATCGCCTGGCTCACCGGGGAGCGCCGCGCCTCAGCGCATACCGTGGCCGCATACGGCCGCGATCTCGCCTTCTTTCTCGACTTTCTGAGCGAGCATCTGGGCGAATTGCCGAGCCTGACGGCAATCAACGCGCTGCGGCCCGTCGATTTCCGCGCCTATTTGGCCCGCCGCGCCCAGGACGGGATCGAGCGCGGCTCACTCGCCCGCGGCCTGTCGGTGCTGCGAGGATTTATCCGGTTTTTGCACCGCCGCGGGCTTGCCACCACGACGGCCCTCGCCGCGCTCCGCTCTCCGAAGCTCCCGCACAGCGTGCCAAAGCCGCTAACGGTCGAGGATGCAGCGGGCTCGCTCGACAACGCGGTCGAGGTCGCGACCAAGCAGTGGGAGGGCAAGCGCGACACCGCGATTTTGACGCTTCTCTATGGCTGCGGCCTGCGGCTCTCGGAAGCGCTCGGGCTGAGCCGGGGCGAAGCACCGCTGGGCGAAACGCTGGCAATCACCGGCAAGGGCGGCAAACAGCGCCTGCTCCCGGTGTTGCCGGCCGTGCGCGAAGCGGTTGCCGATTACCTCGCCGCGTGCCCGTTCATGCTAGCCAAGGACGGTCCGCTCTTCATCGGCAGCCGCGGCGGGCCGCTCAATCCGCGGATCGTGCAGCGTCAAATGGCAGCATTGCGCGGGTTTCTCGGCCTGCCTGAAACGGCTACCCCGCACGCCTTGCGCCACAGCTTTGCAACCCATCTCCTCGGCGCCGGCGGCGATCTGCGCGCCATTCAGGAGCTGTTGGGTCATGCGAGCCTGTCGACGACCCAACGCTATACGTCGGTCGAGACCGAACGCCTCCTCGCCATCTACGACGCCGCGCATCCCCGCGCCCATCTCGACGGGGGGCATTTCGATCGGCAGAGTCATTCCGTCATTCCCGCGAAAGCGGGAATCCAGAAGCCGGAGAGCGCTGGCGCTGCGATCCCTGGACCCCCGCTTGCGCGCTAGGGCATGCACATATCGCAGAGCCCAAATTTCCCCCTCTCCGCCCTTGGGGGCGGAGAGGGTCGGGGTGAGTTGGGGGGCAGCGACAGGCTCCGATTGACGGCACGACCCACCTCACCCTCCCACGCCTTTCGGCGTGGGCCCCTCCCTCTCCCCCCGTAGGCGGGCGGAGAGGGGCAAAAGCGCCGGAAACACAGCAGCGGTTCAAGATGTGTGCATGCCCTAGCGCTTGCGCGGGGGTGACAAACGGGAGGACGACAGGATATGGCTTTGAAGCGCATGGTGCTGCAGATCGGTATGGGAACGGATATCCGCGGCGCGGATTACACGAAAGCAGCGGTGCGTGCTCTGCGAGACGCACTCTGGCACAACTCGTTGAGCGTCGCCGATGCTGTCGGCTTACCCGTCGAACTCGATGCAGGTCGAAGTGACGATCGGCGTTCCTCGCCCCGATCAGGTGGACAAGGAGGCGGTCTTGGCCGTGCTGCCGCATGGCAGCGGAACGGTCCGCGTTGTCGAAGGCGGGTTGGAAATCCCCAATGATGCCGGCACGAACACAACCGTAATTGCTAATGCCGCTGCGGTCGTGCGGCTCGAAATCGCGTGAGGGAAGCGACGTGACCGCGAAACGCGTGATCCTGGAAATGGGGACCGGCAACGACTTGCATGGTGGCGACTACACGAAGGCCGCCGTCCGCGCCGTGCAAGATGCGATCCATCACAGCTCGCTCACCTTGATCCGAACGCTTGGGCTCGACTCCCGCAAAATGCAGGTCGAGGTCACAATCGGCGTGCAATATCCCGAAAAGGTCGATGCCGCCATCGTAAAGAATGCTTTGCCGCACGGCGAGGTCTGGGTGAGAGTGGTTAAAGGGGGGCTGGACGTGCCCGATGAGGAATTGGGTGATATTGCAGTGATCGCCAGCGCCGCCGTTGCGGTGAGGCTCGACCTGCCCCAGGCATAAACCGGCGAAAGGAGGACGACATGCCCGAAGAACCTGGCCTCTTCGAGGTCATCCATTCCCTGCGTGCGATGCGGCGGTTGAAGCCCGACCCCGTCCCCGATGACCTGATCCGTCAGATCCTCTTGGCGGGGCAAGCCGCGGCGAGCGGCGGGAACACGCAACGCTGGCGGTTTCTCGTGCTGAAGGACCCGGAGATCAAAAAGCAGGTGCAGGTCTATTACAAGAAGGCCTTCGACGAGGTGGTCGGGCCGCGTTATGCGAGCAGCCCGCCGCCTCCGGGCTCGGACCCCGGCAAGTACAGCCGTCAGCACAGGGCTGTCGAATACTTGACGGACCACTATCACGAGGCGCCGGTGTGGATCGTCGCCTGCCTCGAGGACGGTCCCAATCCGACACGCTCGGCCGGCTCATCGATCTACCCGGCAGTGCAGAACATGCTGCTGGCGGCGCGTGCGCTTGGGCTCGGTTCGACCCTGACGACGCGGCACATCACTTACGAGAAGGAAGTGGACGCCGCGATGGGCATACCGCCCGGGTTCCACTCCTACGCCATCCTGCCGATCGGGTACCCGATGGGGCGTTTCGGGCCGGTTGGTCGCGGGCCGCTCTCGGACGTCGTCTATCTCGATGGTTGGGGAAAGCCCTATCCCGGACTGCAATAAAGGGAGGAAAGAATGCCGAGAATTGCGCCGGTCACCGGAAAATCCGATGTCCTCGCCGAATACCACGGTGTTGTCGATGACGTGCTCAAAGTCTTCGGCAGCATCCGCGGGCCGTTCAGCATATTGCTGCACAGCCCGAAATTGGCCGAGCGCCTGCTGAAGCTCGTCACCTTCAACCGGGAAGAAAATGTCGTCGAGCCGAAATTGCGCTCGGTTGCGATCCTCTCCGCGGTACGCGAGCGCGAGGCGGCCTATGTCTGGGCGGCCCAGGTCGGCGCCGCCCGCCGCGCGGGCCTGCGCGAGGAGGTCATCGACCTGATCCGCGCAAAGGGGGACCCGGCCGCGCTCTCCGACGAGGAGCGGGACATCGTCACCTACGTTCGACAGCTGATGCGCACTAATCGCGTAGACCAGGCGGTCTTCGATCGGCTGAAAAACCGGCACGACGCGCAGTGGATGGTCGAGCTGACGGAGGTCGCGAACTATTTCGCCTTCCTCTCGGGGATGGTCAATCCCTTCGAGGTCCCGGCCCCGCCCGACGGCGACAAATTGCCGAGCTGATTCAAATGTGAATAGCCCGGCCGTCGACCGCGAGCGCAGCCTCCTTCAACGCTTCGCTCAGGGTCGGGTGGGCGTGGCAGATGCGCGCGATGTCCTCGGCCGAGGCGCCGAATTCCTTGGCCAGCACCGCTTCGGCGATCATCGTGCCGGCGTCGGGGCCGATGATGTGGACGCCGAGCACCCGGTCGGTCTCGCTCTCGGCGAGGATCTTGACGAAGCCCTCGGTGTAGCCGTTGGTTCGGGCGCGCGGATTGGCGGTGAACGGGAACTTGCCGGTGCGGTATGGTATCCCCGCGGCTTTGAGTTCTTCCTCGGTCTTGCCGACCGAGGCAACCTCGGGCCAGGTGTAGATGACGGCTGGGATCGCGTCGTAATCGACGCGCGACTTCTGCCCGGCGAGCCGTTCGGCGAGCGCAATGCCCTCCTCTGCAGCCTTGTGCTCGAGCATCGGCCCGCGGATCACGTCGCCGATCGCGTAGATGCCCGGGATGTTCGTTGCAAAGCCGTCGTCCACAACGACGCAACCTTGCTGGTCGAGCGCGACACCGACGCCTTCGAGGCCTAGTCCCTCTGTGTACGGACGCCGGCCGACCGATACCAAGACCACATCCGCCGCGAGGGTCTGCCGCTGCACGCCGTCGAGCTCCAAACTAAGCCCGTCATTCGTATCGCGGATGCCCACCACCTTGGCGCCGAGCTTGAAATCGAGCCCCGAGCGCGTCAGGACCCGCTGCAAGGCCGTGCCGAGCTCCCGATCCATGTTCGGGACGATGTGGTCGAGAACCTCGACGACGGTCACCTTGGCGCCGAGCCGCTGCCAAACAGACCCGAGCTCGAGGCCGATATACCCGCCGCCGATGACGGTGAGCCGCTCCGGCACGCGGTCGAGGGACAATGCGCCGGTAGAGGAGACGATGCGCTTCTCATCGATGTCGATCCCGGGCAGCCGGGTGCTTTCCGAGCCCGTGGCTATGATGATCGATGTCGCCTCGATTTGCTGAACAGCACCGTCCGCGCCAGTAACGACTATCCGCTCCGGCGCGGCGATGCGCCCCTTGCCCTTGAGCCAATCGATCTTGTTCTTGCGGAACAGGAACTCGACGCCCCGGGTCAGGGCGGTTACGACTTTGTCCTTGCGGCCCATCATCGCCCCGAGGTCGAGCCCGACCTCGCCGACCTTGACCCCATGTTCGGCGAGCGCATGACCAGCCTCGGCGAATTTCTCCGAGGATTGCAGCAATGCCTTCGACGGGATGCAGCCGATGTTGAGACAGGTCCCGCCGAGGCTGGCGCGGCTTTCGATGCACGCCGTCTTGAGCCCGAGCTGAGCGGTCCGGATTGCCGCGACATAGCCGCCCGGGCCGCCACCGATGATCACGACGTCGTAACGATCCGGCATCGCGCGGAAGCTCACATCTCGAACAGGATGCGCGAGGGATCTTCGACGCATTCCTTGATCCGCACCAGGAACGTCACGGCTTCGCGTCCGTCGACGATGCGGTGGTCGTAAGAGAGCGCGACGTACATCATAGGCCGGATCTCGACCTTATCGCTCACTGCAACGGGACGCCTTTCGATCTTGTGCATGCCGAGAATGCCGGATTGCGGCGGGTTGAGGATCGGCGTCGACATTAGAGACCCGTAGATCCCGCCGTTCGAAATTGTGAACGTGCCGTCGGAGAGTTCCTCGATCGTCAATTTGCCGTCGCGTGCCTTGCGCCCGTACTCGGCGATCGTCTTCTCGATGTCGGCAAAACTCAGCCGGTCGGCGTCGCGCACGACCGGCACGACGAGGCCCTGCTCGGTGCCGACGGCGACGCCGATGTCGTAATGGTTCTTGTAGACGATGTCGTCACCGTCGATTTCGCCGTTGACCGCCGGCAGCTCCTTCAGCGCGACGATTGCCGCCTTCACGAAGATCGACATGAAGCCGAGCCGGACCCCGTGCTTTTTCTCGAAAGCATCCCGATAACGCTCGCGCAGCGCGATGGTCGCGCTCATATCGATCTCGTTGAAGGTGGTCAACATCGCCGCGGTGTTCTGCGCCGCCTTGAGCCGCTCGGCGATGCGCCGCCTGAGGCGGCTCATGCGCACTCGCACCTCGCGCTCACCCGTGGCGGGAATCGGGGCCGGCGAAGGCGGGACTGGCGCCGGTGCCCGTGCGGCGATCACGTCTGCCTTGCTGATCCGGCCGCCCGGCCCGGTCGCTGCAATCCTCGTCGCGTCCAGCCCGGTCTCTTCGATCAGCTTGCGTACGGCAGGCCCGGAACGTTCGAGTGCGGCGATACCTTCACGCCCCTCGCTTCGCTCGGGACCCTCTCCCGCAATGCGGGAGGGGGGGACCCCGGCGCGATAGCGGCGGGGTGGGTGAGGGTGCCCGCAACCCCGTCGGCGATCCTGCCGAGAACTGCGCCGACTGGGACGTTGGTTCCCTCCTCGGCGAGAATCTCGGAGAGCGTCCCGGAGGCGGGCGCGGGAACCTCGAGGGTCACCTTGTCGGTTTCGAGCTCGGCGACCGGTTCGTCGACGGCGACGGCTTCGCCAGGATGCTTCAGCCATTTCGCGACGGTCGCCTCGGTGATCGATTCACCAAGGCTCGGGACCTTGATTTCGGTCGCCATGAATTCTTACGCCGCCAGCGCCTCGGCGACGAGGTGCGCCTGCTCCTCGACATGCCGCTTGAACAGGCCGGTCGCGGGCGAAGCCGCCTCCGCGCGGCCAGCAAAGCGCGGCCGCTTCGATGCTACATCGAGGCCCCCGAGGGCCTGCTCGATACGTCGGTCGACGAAGTTCCAGGCGCCCATATTCTGCGGCTCTTCCTGGCACCAGACGATCTCGGCGTTGCGGTAGCGCTGCAACACCTTCGCGAGCGCATTGAACGGGAACGGGTAGAGCTGCTCGATCCGGACCAGCGCGACGCGGTTGTCGCCGTCCTTGGCGCGTGCCTTCACGAGATCGAAATATAACTTCCCCGTGCACAAGACGACACGGCGCACCGCGTCGTCCGCCGCGATCGCCTCGCTCTCACCAATGACGCGGTGAAACGAAGTCCCCTTTTCCATCTCGTCGAGGCGGGACATGACTTCCTTCGCGCGCAGCAGCGATTTCGGGGTGAAGATGACGAGCGGCTTGCGGAAGTTGCGGCGGATCTGGCGCCGCAAGGCGTGGAAGTAGTTCGCCGCGCTGGTCAGGTTGCACACCTGGATGTTGTCTTCGGCGCAGAGCTGCAGATAACGCTCGATCCGCGCCGAGGAATGCTCCGGGCCCTGACCCTCGTAACCGTGCGGCAGCAGCATGACCAGGCCGCTCATGCGCAGCCATTTGGCCTCCCCGGAGCTGAGGAACTGGTCGATGATGACCTGCGCGCCATTGGCGAAGTCGCCGAATTGCGCCTCCCACAAAACGAGAGAGGAGGGGTCGGCGAGGCTGTAGCCGTACTCGAAGCCGACCACCGCGGCTTCCGAGAGCGGGCTGTCGATGATCTCAAACGGCGCCTGTACGGGGCTGACATGGTCGATCGGGACGTAGCGCTCTTCGGTCTCCTGGTCGACCAGCACGGCGTGGCGTTGCGAAAAGGTGCCGCGACCGCTGTCCTGACCGGACATGCGAACGTGGGTTCCCTCGGCGCATAGCGAGCCGATCGCCAATGCCTCTGCGGTCGCCCAATCGATCCCCTCGCCGGCTTCGATCGCGGCTCGCTTTGCCGCCAGCTGTCGAGCGATTTTAGGATTGAGGCGAAAGCCCTCCGGCACCGTCACGAGGCCGCGCCCGATCTCCCGCAGCGTCTCACCGGCAACGCCGGTATCGCCGCGGCGATCGTCGTCGGGAGCCTGTTCGAGCCCGGCCCAGGCGCCTTCGAGCCAATCCGCCCTGTTCGGGCGGTAGCTCTTCGCCGACTCGAACTGAGTTTCGAGCTCCGCAATAAAGCGGGTAGCCATCGCATCGGCCTCACCTTCACGCAGCACTCCCGCCTCAGTCAGGCGCTTGGCGTAGATCTGCCGCGTCGTCGGGTGGCGCGCGATGGTGCGGTACATCAGCGGCTGCGTGAAGGCCGGCTCGTCGGTCTCGTTGTGCCCGTGACGCCGATAGCAAAACAGGTCGATGACGACGTCCTTTTTGAACTGCTGGCGAAATTCGGTGGCGGCGCGCGCGACCTCGACGACCGCTTCGGGATCGTCGCCGTTGACGTGAAAGATCGGCGCCTGGACGCCCTTCGCCACATCCGACGGGTAGGGGCTTGATCGGGCGGCGGAAGGAGTTGTCGTAAAGCCGATCTGGTTGTTGACGATGATGTGGATCGTGCCGCCGGTGCAGAAGCCGATCAGATCGGACAATTCGAGCGATTCGGCGACGAGCCCTTGTCCGGCGAAAGCCGCATCGCCATGCATCAGAATGCCGGCCACCTGTGATCGCTCGGGGTCGCCGCGCTGCAATTGCTTTGCTCGGACCTTCCCGAGCACGACGGGATCGACGGCCTCGAGGTGCGATGGGTTGGCAGCCAAGGACAGATGGATTGTTTGCCCACCCACTTCGCGGTCGCCGGAAGTGCCGAGATGGTATTTGACGTCGCCGGAGCCGTGGACGTGCTCCGGATTGGTCGAATTGCCCTGGAATTCGGAGAAGACCGCGGCAAACGGTTTGCCGACAAAATTTGCGAGCACATTGAGGCGGCCGCGGTGCGGCATCCCGATCACGAATTCACGGATGCCGAGCTCGCTGCCGCGGTAGAGGATTGCTTCGAGCGCCGGCATCAGCGACTCGGCGCCCTCGATGCCGAACCGCTTGGTGCCGGTGTAGCGCCGGTCGAGAAACCGCTCGAAGGTTTCGGCTTGGGTCAGAGTCCGTAAAATTTCTTTTCTTATTCCAACCGACAGCACCGGGCGGCTCTGATGCTTCTCGAATTTTTCCTGGATCCACGCCCGCTCGCCGGGGCTCTGAATATGCATGTACTCGACGCCGATCCTGCCGCAGTAGGTCTCCCGCAAAATTGCGACGATCTCGCGGAGGCTGGCGCGCTCGCGGCCGAACAAATTGGCGATGAAGATCTCGCGGTCGAGATCGGCCTCGGTGAAGCCGTAGCCGCGGTAGTCGAGCTCCGGATAGGGCCCCCGCTTCTCCAAGCCGAGCGGATCGAGATCGGCTTCGAGATGACCGCGCACCCGGTAGGCGCGGATCAGCTGCAATGCGCGGATCGAGTCGGTGGTGGCCCCGCGCAGCGCCGCTTCATCAATTCTCGCAGTAGCTGCCGCCCCGTTGCCAATGATCGGCGGCTCACGCTTGCCCCAGGAAGGTCCACGCACCTCCGTGAGCAGGGTCCCGACGTCGTCGTTCATTTCCGAGAAGAACCGGCGCCAGCTCTCGTCGACGGAGCCAGGGTCTTTGAGAAAACGAGTGTAGAGTTGGGCTATGAACCCGGCATTGGCGCCGGTCAGAAACGTCGTACCGTCAATATCAGCCATGCAGTCACCGGGATGGTGGGCGGAACGCAATCAAACGCGCATCGCCGAAGCCTGCCCCTCTCCGCCGCTTGCGGGGGAGAGGGAGGGGCCCGCGCCGAAGGGCGTGGGAGGGTCGTCCTCAGCAACTCGGGTGCGACGGCGCCACCCCCCTCACCCTACCCTATCCCCCCGCAAGCGGGTGGAGAGGGAGAGCTTTATAAATATGCGAGCAGTTGGCCCTGACTGCTACCCACCAACCACTAACCCTTGAGCACGTCCCGCATCGTCGTGCCGATTGCGGCCGGGGATTCGGCCACGACCACCCCCGCGCTGCGCAAGGCCTCCATCTTGTCGCCGGCGCCACCCTTCCCGCCGGCGATAATCGCGCCGGCATGGCCCATCCGCCGGCCCGGAGGTGCGGTGCTGCCGGCGATGAACCCGACGACCGGCTTTTTGCGCCGCGCCGACTTCAGAAAATTGGCGCCATCTTCCTCCGCCGTCCCGCCGATTTCGCCGATCATGACGATCGCCTCGGTCTCGTGATCGGCGAGAAACATCTCGAGCACCTCGACGAAATTTGTGCCGTTGACCGGATCGCCGCCGATCCCGACACAGCTCGATTGCCCCAAGCCGACCGCGGTGGTTTGCGCTACTGCTTCGTAGGTCAAGGTGCCCGAGCGCGAGACGATGCCGATTTTGCCGCGGCGGTGGATGTGTCCCGGCATGATGCCGATCTTGCACTCGTCGGGGGTGATGACGCCCGGGCAATTGGGCCCGATCAGCCGCGAATGGCCGCCGCTAAGGCTGCGCTTGACGCTGACCATGTCGAGCACCGGGATGCCCTCGGTGATGCAAATGATCAATGGGATCTCGGCGTCGGCGGCTTCGAGGATCGCATCGGCGGCGAAAGGCGGCGGCACATAGATCACCGTCGCGTCGCAGCCGGTCGCGGCGCGCGCCTCATGGACCGTGTTGAACACCGGCAGGTCGAGATGACGGGTTCCGCCTTTTCCAGGCGTGACACCGCCGACCATCTTGGTCCCGTAGGCGATCGCCTGCTCGGAGTGGAAGGTGCCCTGAGCACCGGTGAACCCTTGGCACAACACCTTGGTCGATGCATCGACGAGGATCGACATCAGGCGGCCTCCTTTACGGCCGTGACGACCTTCCGGGCGGCGTCGGCGAGGTTCTCGGCGGCGAGGATCGGCAGGCCCGATTGCTGCAGGATCTTTTTCCCGAGGTCGACATTGGTGCCTTCCAGGCGCACGACGAGCGGCACGTGCAGATTGACCTCGCGCGCTGCGGCGACGACGCCTTCGGCGATGACGTCGCAGCGCATGATCCCGCCGAAGATGTTGACCAGCATCCCTTCGACATTCGGGTCGCTGAGGATCAGCTTGAAGGCGGCCGCCACCCGATCGCGCGTCGCCCCGCCGCCGACATCGAGAAAATTCGCCGGGTTGCCGCCGTGCAGTTTGATGATGTCCATCGTCGCCATTGCCAGGCCGGCGCCGTTGACCATGCAGCCGATATTACCGTCGAGCTTGACGTAGTTGAGCGCGTGCTTGCCCGCCTCGAGCTCCGTCGGGTCCTCCTCGTCCTCGTCCCGCAACGCCTCGACGTCGGGATGCCGGAAGAGCGCGTTGTCGTCAAACCCCATCTTGGCGTCGAGCGCCAGGAGCTGCCCCGAACCGGTCACCACCAGCGGGTTGATCTCGACAACCGACGCGTCGAGCTCGCAAAACGCCTTATAGAGAGCCGTGACGAATTTGACCGCGACGCCGATCTGGGCTCCCTCCAGACCGAGGCCATAGGCGATGTTGCGGGCATGGAACGGCTCGATGCCGCTCGCCGGATCGATCGCCACTTTGAGGATCTTTTCCGGGGAGTGTGCCGCGACCTCCTCGATCTCCACGCCGCCCTCGGTCGAGCCGATCAGGCTCACTCGTCCGGTGTCGCGGTCGATGAGCAGGCCGAGATAGAGCTCACGCGCGATGTCGCAGCCCTCCTCGACATAGACCCGCTTGACCTCACGCCCCGCCGGTCCGGTCTGGTGCGTCACCAGGTTCTTGCCCAAGAGCGACCGAGCGGCCGCGCCAACCTCGTCTTCGGAGCGGCATAGCTTGACCCCGCCGGCCTTGCCGCGCCCGCCGGCATGGATCTGCGCCTTCACGACCCAGACCGATCCGCCCAGCTGGCGCGCCGCCTCGACCGCCTCGGCGGCGGTGTAGGCCACTCCGCCGCGCGGCACTGCGACCCCGAATTTCGCCAGCAGCTCTTTCGCCTGATATTCATGGATGTTCATCGTATCTCGCCGTGCTGAGAGGACCTCACATTGAAGCTGGGTGGGCTCGGTGCGTCCTTCGAGACGGCCGCGGACGCGGCCTCCTCAGGATGAGGCATTTTTCTCAGTGCCATCAGTAGCGCACCTCATGCTGAGGAGCGCCGAAGGCGCGTCTCGAAGCACGCACGATCGTAATGCATCCCTCTTCAGCTCCGCATGTTCTTGACGACGTCGATCAATTCGCGAACCGCGCCGACGGACTTGTCGAAGGCCGCCTTTTCTTCGGGGTCGAGCGATATCTCGACCACCCGCTCGACGCCGCCGGCGCCGATCACGACCGGGACGCCGACATACAGGTCCTTGACCCCGTATTGACCGTCGAGCCACGCGGCGCAGGGCACGACACGTTTCTTGTCGCGCAGATAGGATTCCGCCATCTGGATCGCCGAACTGGCCGGCGCGTAGAAGGCTGAGCCGGTCTTCAACAGCCCGACGATCTCGCCGCCGCCGTCGCGGGTGCGCTGGACGATCTGGGCGAGCCGCTCCTGCGTCGTCCATCCCATTTTGACGAGGTCCGGCAGCGGGATGCCGGCAACGGTCGAATAGCGCACCAGCGGCACCATCGTGTCGCCGTGGCCGCCGAGCACAAAGGCCGTGACGTCCTCGACCGAAACCCCGAACTCCTGCGCGAGGAAATAGCGGAACCGGGCGCTGTCGAGGATGCCCGCCATGCCGACGACGCGCTGCGGCGGCAACCCGCAGGCCTCGCGCATGACCCACACCATGACATCGAGCGGGTTGGTGATGGTGATGACGAAAGCCTGCGGGCAGTGCTTTTTGATCGCTGCGCCGACCGTCTTGACGATGCCGGCATTGACCCCGATCAGATCGTCGCGGCTCATCCCCGGCTTGCGCGGGATGCCGGCGGTGACGATCACGACATCGGCGCCCGCGATGTCCGCATAGTCGTTGGAGCCTTCGACGACTGCGTCATATCTCTCGATCGCCGAGCCCTGGACGATGTCGAGCGCTTTGCCCTGCGGCACGCCCTCGACAACATCGACGAGAAGGACATCGCCGAGCTCTTTGAGCCCGGCGAGAAGCGCCAGAGTGCCGCCGATCTGTCCCGCGCCGATCAGCGCGATCTTGTTGCGGGCCATGCCAGTGCCTTTCGTCTGCGAGCTCTCAACCGAGAGGATCTACGATTTCAGATGCTTGTCGAAGAACGCCACGACGTCCTTCCACAGCTCCGCCGCAGGGCCCTCCCGATAGCTCGGCCGGTAATCGGCGAGGAAAGCATGCCCGGCGTTCTTGTAGACTTTGATCGTGACGTCCTTGCCGGCGCGCTGCGCCCGTCTTCGCAGCTCCTCCGCTAGGGCCACCGAGGGATTCTGGTCCTCCTCGCCGAAGACCGCGAAGAGCGGGCAATGCAGCCGGTCGATCATGTTGAGGATCGGCATCGGGCGCTCCGGGGTCGTCTCGGCATCCGGTGTCGCGCGGTGGATGAACCCGCCCCAGCAATCGATCGCCGCATCGGGCTTGCTGCTGCTGCACGCGAAGAGGAGGGTCTGGCGGCCGCCGGAGCAGAACCCAATAACCCCGATCTTGTCGCTCGCGCCGGGAAGGGCGCGCAGATGACCCGCCGCCGCCTCGAGATCCTGCACGGCCTCGCCATCCGACTTGCCAAACATGACCGGGAATACAGTGTTGATGTCGTTCGGATCGGATGGCCCACCCTTGCGGGAATAGAGGTCGGGCGCCACGGCATTGTATCCGATATTCGCAAAGCGCCGAGCGATGTCGCGGATGTGCTCGACGAGCCCGAAGGCTTCATGGATCACGATGATCCCGGGATAGCGCCCGGATTGGCTCGGTTGGGCGAGGTAGCCCTTGATCGTGTCGCCGCCGCTCTTCAGTCCGATGTTTTCGCCGCGCACGCGGCTGGGATCGGTCACTGCACCCGGTATATTCGCCATGCGACCCTCCTTGAAATCAGGATCCTCAGTTAACACCAATCTTCGGGCAGCGTGAAGGTGGCCCTCGCTGCTCGGCATTGGATGCTGCTATGATGGCGCACCGGTCTTCGGGAGGAGGTTCCATATGACGATCGAGCAGACTGCGTTGAAGGAAAAGCCCGCCCAGGCACAGCCGGCTATGAAGCTCGCGGTGGCGAGCGCGAAGGCGCCGGAGTTCGTCAAGGGCCGGCGTGACTTCTTCAAATACCGCGATCTCGGCGTCACCAAGGCGACCGACGGATGGATGCGGGCGCAGGTGACCTCGGCGGTGACCGGAATGACCCAGCCGACCGGCTGGCATTACCACGTGTGCGAGGGACAGTTCGTCTACACGCTCAAAGGCTGGGTAGAGCTGGAATTCGAGGACGGCACGAATTGCCGGCTGGAGGCGGGTGACTTTGTCTTCATCCCCGGCGGTATGCTCCACCAGGAGAACCGCACCTCGGACGACCTCGAGATCCTCGAAGTGTCGGTGCCGGCGGACATGGGCACCGTCGCGGTCGACCCGCCGGCAAGGCGGACGAACGGCGCCTGATACCCGCAAACTGCTTGCAGGGGGCCGCGGATCGCTTATCATCCGCGGCCAGGCGGGTGTAGCTCAATGGCAGAGCAGGAGCTTCCCAAGCTTCTGACGGGGGTTCGATTCCCCTCACCCGCTCCAATGACTTAGCTCCGATCACGTCGGCTTGACGGCGAGCAGCTTCTCGGCATTCCCTCCGAGCATCGCGATGCGCTCCTCATCGCTCAACCCGGGGGTGCCGAGGATGTGGTCGACCGCCGTCTTGGTCCACGGAAACGGGTAGTCCGTCCCCAAGACGATCTGGCTCGCGCCGACCTCGGCGATCAGGTGGCGCAATCCTTCCGGGGTGAACACCATCGAGTTGTAGTAGAGCTGCCTCAGATATTCGCTCGGCTTCTTCTTCAGCGTCTTGGTGCATCGCGCGGGGAAGGTCACGCAGCCTTGATCCGAGCGGGCGGCGTAGGAGGGCAGATAGCCGCCGGCATGAGCCGCGCAGATCTTGAGCCCGGGATAGGCATCGAGCGTTCCCTCGAAAATCAGGTGCGACAGAGCGATCGTCGTCTCGAGCGGGTTGCCGATCACGTTGTCCAGCACGCCGTTCCCTTTGAGCCGCCCGGAGGCGGTTAGCTCTGCCGTGCCTTGCGGATGGATGAAAATCAGCACGCCGAGCTGTTCGGCCTTGGCCCAGAACGGATGGAATTTCGCATCCGACAATTCCTCGCCATTGACGCTGCCGCCGACCAGCGCGCCGCGCAACCCGAGCTGCTTGACCGCCTGTTCGAGCTGCTCGGCGGCGAGGTCCGGGTGCTGCAGGGCGACCGACGCCAGACCGACAAACCGGTCCGGCTGCGCCGCGCAGATCTCGGCGAGTTTCTCGTTTTGCAGCTTCACGACCTGGCCGGCAAGGTCGGGCTCGGCCTTGTACCAAAAGATCGGGTTGATGCTGAGCGCTTCAACGTCGATGCCCTGCTCGTCCATCGCCTCGATGCGTTCCGGCGAGATCACGAGCGACGGCAGCGGCGCCTTTAGTCCCATCAGCGCATTCGCCTCGGGCATATGGCAATGCGCGTGCACATCGACAGTTCGAACGCGCTTTCCATTGACGACGACCTCGCGTCGCCGCTGTGGGGGCTGCGCCAACACAGGGCTCAGACCGCATCCGATAAACGCGAGACCCGTCAGCGCGCCGGCAGCATGGCAGAGTATTTCTCTTCGGTTTGCCGTCATCTGCGTTTCCCCTACCAACCGATAGTCTAGTCGCGGCGGGGGCGGCGCAGCATGAAGTTTTCGAACGGGGCCAGCTGACCGTTCGGCCCGACCACGTCGTAGTAGATGACCTTGGTCGTCGTGAAGCCGCCGCGATCGGATCCCGGATCCACGGTGAAGGCCGCGAAGCCGTAGGAATGCGCAGCGTTGCGCACCGCCGACCACGGCGCCTGCTCGTGCACATAGACAGGCCGGCGCTTGCCCGTCTTCGGGTCAGGCGCGCCGACGGCGGTGATCACCCGGCATTGCGGCGGGTTGAAGAACAGCTGGTTCGACGGGAAGGACGTCCCGCCGCCGCCGATGACCATGTGCACCGTTCCCTTGGTGGTGTCGATCACGTCGGTGGCGGTTGCTGTGGCGACCGGGGTCAGGGTGGCGTTCGATTCCTGCCCGCGGATCGGGTGCGAACGCTCGTAGTGGTGCTCGTGCCCACACACGACGAGGTCGACGCCGTATTTGTCGAACAGCGGCACCCATTCCTGGCGGATCCCGAGGTCCGCGCCATTGAACTTGTCGGCCGTCGAGATGGCAACCTGATGCATGCACACGACGATCCAGTCGACATCCCGATTACTGCGGGCCGCGGACAATTCCTGTTCCAGCCAGGCCTTCTGAGCACCCTCCGAATAGCCCCGGACGTAGGAGTTGCCGCCGTCCTGGTACGTGACGTTGTCGTTGGCGATGCTGAGCACACGCACCGAGCCGGCGGTGAAGGCGTACCAAAGCCCACGGGTCAGATCCGTCTGGCCAGCAGACTCGGGCACCGAGAAGTACGTCTGGTAGGCCTGATACCCGATCGGTCCATTGCCCAGCTCGTTCTCGTGGTTACCGGCCGACGGCATCCAGGGACGATTACGGGCGCTGCGGCTGTTGTTCGCCCAGAAATCCCACCAGGTACGCACCCGATCGTTGGCGAGATTGGCGTAACAGAGATCGCCGTTGAAAAGGTGGAACAGCGGCTGCAGCCGCTCCACGCCGAGCGTGGTGTCGCCAGCCGCGGGCGAGCCGAGATTGTCATTCACGTAGGGCGGATTTGGGATCGTCACACCTTCAGGCGGCACGTACTTCTTGCCCAGGGTTGGCGTGCCCTGATCACCAAAGCTGGTGAAGGTGAACTGCGCGCGACCACGTGGGGAGGTCCGGAACGTGCCGAATTCCGGCTCAACGCCGTCGTGGGATGCCCCGTAGAGATAAGCGGAGTCGGGCTGCAGCCGATCGATCTTCACATGATAGGCGTAGACAATTTGGCCGGATTTTGCATCGGTGTAACTGGTCTCTTTGGCCTCGATCACGCGTTCCAGCACACCGTCTAGACGCCCGAGCACGACACGCGGACTGCGAACGGATTGCAGCGTGTGCCAGGACACCACCATCTCCGACGATGCATCCGCGCCGAACTGCAGATGAAGTCCGGCGACCGGAGGTGTCGCCACCGGATCTGGTGATCGGCGTGCGCCAGGTACGGTCTGGGCGGCCCCGGTTCCAATGAGAGGCGCCGCCATCACGGCCGCTCCGCCGATGCCTGCGGCTGCGAGCAGCTTGCGACGACTGAGTTCGAGATTAGGTCCGGCGTCCTGTGCACTCATGGCTGTCCCCTCTGGTCGACGGCTCGGTCGAGACCTTCCACCCTCATTTTACGAGACGGGAAGTCCGGCTCCAGCGCACCTGTGCTATTTACGATACCGCTTATGATACCGCGCTCGGCTCTAAATTCGTTCTCGTCATTGCGGCAAGGCGTACCCGATCGCGCTCTCGATCTCGATGGTCCGACGCACCGTCGGCCGCGCCATCATCCGCTCGTAATGAGCCGATAGGCCGGGGAAGTCGCCGGGCGCCGGCTTCACCGAGCCTACAAAGCGCCAGAACAGCCGAAACAGATGGATATCGGCGATCGAATAGCGCTCGACCGTCCACTCCCTGCCGCTCAATCGCCGCTCGGCGATGCCGAAAACTTCTTTCCAGCGTTCGACGCCGATCCTGCGCGCCGGGTGGATCGTCGCGGCGATGAAGGACATCCACGATATCGCCTGCGCCTCGGCCTCGAGACCCCCCGCGGGCCACAGTCCCGCCTCGGGAAAGCGCTTGGCCAGATAATAGAGGATCGCCGCCACTTCGGTCAGTGGCCGGCCATCGATCATCAAAGTCGGAACTTTAGCTTCCGGATTGACCGCAAGGTATTCGGGTTGGTGTTGCTCACCCTTGGCGAGCGACACCAACCGGCGCTCGAAATCGGCGCCGATTTCGTGCAACGCAATGTGCACGGCCATCGAGCTCGACCCAGGTGAAAAATACAGCGTCAGCATGGATGCCCCCTCCTGGATTCACTGGTCAGCTCGAGACAGCCGCCATTGTCAGCTTCATGAAACCGTCCATCGCGGCGGGGTCGGTCCAGCGCAATATGGCGACGGTATCGTTTTCCGGATCGATCCAGGTCAGATTGCCGCCGGCGCCGCGCGCGTAATAGCTCTGCGCCGAGGCGCTCGCATAAAGCGCGCGCCCGGTATTGAGCCACCACAGATAGCCGTAGTTGGCGTAGAGCGGGCAAGGCTCGAGCATCCGTTCGATCCAGGCCTCCGAGAGGATGCGGCGGCTGTCCCAAACTCCACGGCGCGACAGCATCAGCCCGATCCGCGCCTGGTCGCGGGCGCTGATGAAAACCCCGCCGCCCCAATGCCCGCCACCCGAGACCGACTGCACCCGGCTGCCGTCGATCTCCAGGTAAGAATTGCGGTAGCCGTGCCATTCCCACTCCGGTGAAGCGCCGATCGGATCCATGACGAGCTCGCGGAACACATCGGGTAACGGCCGGCGCCACAGTCGCAGCAGGGCGAGGCTCAGCCGGTTTACCCGGACGTCGTTGTATTCCCAGAATTCGCCCGGCGTCCGGAGATCGCGGCGACTGCCTTTGGCGCCGTGCTCGGGCGGCCGCCGACGGCTCGGTTGCGGTCGATCTGGTCCGGCTTGTCCCACAGCACCCCCTCCCATTCCGAGGTCTGCTGCAAGAGGTGGCGCCAGGTGATCGCGTCGTTATGCGGCGGATCGAAACCGCCGTCGTCGACCCTGAGACGGACCCTCTCGTGCGGATCGCCGATCAGCCCGCGATCCCAGGCGAGACCGGCGAGGATCGACAGATAGCTCTTCGCGACGCTGAAGGTCATGTCCACGCGCGTTGTATCGCCCCACTCGGCGACGACGAGCCCGTTGCGCAGCAGGAGACCATTCGGCCCGCCGCGCGGACGCACCGGCCCAAGCGTCTCGTTCCACGGCGGCCGCTCTTCGAAATCGCCGGCGACCATGCGGCCGAGATCTCGGCTCCACGGTGTCTCATGTTCGCTCGCGTGTCGCGCGGCGGCGGCTATGGCATTGGCGTCCAGCCCGGTTTCGCCGGGCGTTGCGCGCTTCCAGGGAGCGGGATCGGGTGGTGGGAAATAGGTCATCGGAATGTGGACTCGCTCACCGGGGTTGACTTTCCGGACATAGGCACGACCTCGTAGTAACGCGCAGCTGCGCCGCTATGTACTGGCAATTCGGCGGAAAAGCTTGCTACAATAGTCTTCCGCCAGCGCTTCGAGGTCGTCGCAATGGGTTCTTTCAGCTTGATGCATTGGATCGTGGTCTTGGCCATTATCCTCATTCTGTTCGGTGCCGGGAAGCTGCCCCGGGTGATGGGCGATTTCGCAAAGGGCATCAAGGCATTCAAAGCTGGAATGAAGGACGAGGAGGAGGAAGCCGAAGCAACGACGCCGCCGGCGCAGGTGCCGCCTCCCGCTGCTGTCAAAGCCTCGGTGGCTCCGGCGGCCAGCGTTGCGGACCACACGCGCGAGCCCGCCAAGACCGTATAGGTCTGAACATCTTGCAAGATGCGGCGGCGAGCGGCCGCATCCTGCCGGTCCTTAACCATCTTATCGAAATCCTCGCGAGCCCGGGGCGCGGCCGTGGGGTGTTTGCTCGCGAACCGATCGCGCCGGGAACGCTGATCGAAGCGGCGCCGGTTATTATCCTGCCGGCGGCGGAATGTCCGGCGCTCGACCGCACGGTTATCTACGACTACTACTTTCATTGGGACGGCGACCCCGATGGAGAAGGCCGTGGCGCCCTGGGGCTCGGTCTCGTCACCCTGTGCAACCATTCCAGCCGCCCGCTTGCCCGCGTCGATCGCAATCATGCCCGGCTCACCCTGGACCTCATTGCGATTGCTCAGATCGAACCCGGCGAGGAGGTTACGATCGACTACGGTTGCACCTTATGGTTCAAGCCGCAGGAGTAACGCCACGGGAGTAACCACCGGAACGGCTGAACACGGTCAGTCCGACCGGTCGAAGGCGGCGAGAAAGCTCGGCAGGAAGGTCTCCATTCCCTTGGGCGGCGGCGTTGGCGGCGGGACGAGCCCGCCAACGTACCCCGCTGCAATAAACGGCGCGACGAGATCGGGATCACGTGACAGCACGTGAACCGGCACGGTCCATTGCCGGAGCTCGCCGCCGACGACCGCCGGCGGCTGGTGGTCGCCGAGCAGGATGACGAGCCCGTTGCCCGCCAGATGATTGGTGAGCCAGTCGCCAAGCACCGCGAAATCATATTTGAGGCTCTTCAGGTAGCCGGGCGCCAGCACTGTCCAGTCCGGCGGCCGGAAGATCTCTTCCCAAGCATCGGCCGGCACCGTTGCAAAGGCCCCGGCATCACGCCAATCGCGTAGATAAGGTGGAACCGGCGAGAACGGGATGTGGCTCGACACGAGCACGATCTGGGTGAATACGGGCGTTTCGGAACCGAGCGCTTCGCGTATCTCGGCGGTGCGTTCGAGCGTGAACTGATCGGGGATCGCAAACCAGCCAAAGGACGGACCGTGATAGCCGAGTTCCGCGGCATAGACGTCACGGTCGAAACCCCAGGCTCGGGCTTCCGGATCCGGCGCCTTTATGCCCGGCATTATCTCGATCGCACGCCAGCCCGCGTCCTTGAAGTAGCCGGGCAGCATCTTGCGACCGGAACGGAACAGCTGGGAATAGAGAACCGGGTCGTCCATGCGGACCCCACTGGCGAGGGTGGCATGGGCCAGCCAGGACCCGCCCCCAAACGTCGGCGACACCAGCCGGTTCGACGCCATCGTGTAGCCGGCAGCGCGCAGCGCCGACTCGAAATCGATGAGCGACCCCCGCATTGCGGAACGGAACTCCGGCGTGTCGAAAACCGTCGTGCCGTAGGATTCGATGTAGACAAGATAGACGTCGCGTCGCTTGAGGCCGGTAAGATTGCTGCCCGGCGGGCCCGAGGACGCAAGGGCCGCCGGTAACGGCACCCCGGCCTCGGCCTCCGCCCGCCACCCACGTTCGAAGGCCGCGGCATGTCGGACGATGTCGGTTCCAAGCCCGGTCGCGAGCGGGCGTTGTTCGGCAGGCAAGAACGATGTGACGTCGAGTGCGACACCCAGCAAGACCGCGGCGCCGATGGCAATCCGCCGCTCGGTAAGGGTGGCCAACACCCTGCGCCATATCCAATAGGCGCCCGCGACCACCAACGAGACGGCGGTAAAGAGCAGCGCCACCGCGACCGAGGCGCTCCACAGGCCCGCCGAGCCGCGGGCCAGGCCGAAAAGCGACGGGAGATGCTGGAGATCCCAGTAGAGGTTGAGGTCGCGGCCGAGCAAGCTCGGGGTCGCCGCATCGGCGAGGTTGAGCAGGGCCGCCCCGACCACGAGCAGGGCCAGCACGAAGGCACAGCCGCGTTCGGCAACAAGACGCGGACTGGCCAGAGCCGCCATCGCGACCAGAAAGAGGACGGCCGCGAGCTCAGCGGAGGGACGCCACTCTGCGGCGAGACGGTGCGTCACGGGATCGCGCGCCGGCAGAAAAAGAGCGGCGAGCAGCACTACCCCGAGGACAACCGTCAGTATCTCCCTGATCCGCGCTCGAGGTGGTGCACGCTGCGGTGGGGCTGGTGTCATCGCGTACCTCGGGCTATGTCATCAGGAGCATGAGAGGCAATCAAGGCGCGAGGCAAATAATCGGGATGCGGCGTTTCGAGGGCACCGATACTTACGTCGCGACGCAGGATCTCCGGGTCGCGGTCAACGCCGCCATCGCACTCGAGCGCCCGCTCCTCGTCAAAGGCGAGCCCGGCACCGGCAAAACCATCCTCGCCCATGAAATCGCGAGCGGCATCGGCAAGGACCTGATCACCTGGCATATCAAATCGACCACCAAGGCCCAGCAGGGGCTCTATGAATATGACGCGGTCTCCCGACTGCGCGACGGCCAGTTAGGCGACGAGTGCGTCCACGACATCGCCAACTATATCGTGCCGGGAAAGCTGTGGGAGGCGTTCGAGGCCGCCGAAGCTCCGGTTCTTCTGATCGACGAGATCGACAAGGCAGATATCGAGTTCCCGAACGATCTGCTCCTCGAGCTCGATCGCATGGAATTCTATGTCTACGAGACGCGGCGTACTATCTCCGCCCGGCATCGCCCAATCGTCGTTATTACCTCCAACAATGAGAAGGAGCTGCCGGATGCCTTTCTCCGCCGCTGCTTCTTCCACTACATTCGTTTCCCTGACCGCGCGACGATGCAGCAGATTATAGACGTGCATTTTCCAAATCTTAAGCACGAATTGCTCCACGAAGCCTTGACGATCTTTTATGATATCCGAGAGGTGGCGGGATTAAAGAAAAAACCATCGACCTCCGAGCTCCTCGACTGGATCAAGCTGCTGCTGGTCGAAGACGTCTCGCCCGATGTGCTGCGTACGCGCGACCCGGCCACGTTGATCCCGCCACTGCACGGGGCTCTGCTGAAGAACGAACAGGACGTTCACCTGTTCGAGCGCCTCGCCTTTCTGCATCGCCGCGAACGCGGCTGAAACGCGGTGATCTGCCCCTCACCCCACCCCTCTCCCCCGCAAGCGGGGCGAGGGAGTAAGCCCCTCGCCCCGCGGGAGCGGGGAGAGGGAGGGGCCCATCGCATGAGCGATGGGAGGGTGAGGGGCATTCGTCAGCGCGGGCACTAGCGGTGTTTTTCTCATTTTTCGCCGAGCTGCGCGAGGCCAAGGTGCCAGTCTCGCTGCGCGAGTACCTGACCTTGATGGAAGCGATGCAAAAGCGCGTCGCCGCCTTTGATATCGAGGAGTTCTACTTTCTCGCGCGCACCTCGCTGGTCAAAGACGAGCGGCACCTCGATCGCTTCGATCGGGTGTTCGGGCATTGCTTCAAGGGCATCGAGACCTTGGCTGATCCGAAAACCGAGCTCCCCGAGGCTTGGTTGAAGAAGCTCGCCGAGCGGTTTCTGACCGAGGAGGAGAAAAAGCAGATCGCGGCGCTCGGCGGCTGGGAAAAGCTGATGGATACATTGCGCCAACGGCTGGCCGAGCAAAAGGCGCGGCACCAGGGCGGCGGCAAATGGATCGGCACCGCCGGCACCTCGCCGTTCGGCGCTTACGGCTACAACCCGGAAGGGGTGCGCATCGGCCAGGAGGAGGGCCGCAACCGCAGCGCGGTCAAAGTGTGGGACCGGCGCGAGTTCCGCAATCTCGACGACACCGTCGAGCTCGGCACCCGCAACATCAAGCTGGCGCTACGCCGATTGCGGCAATTTGCCCGCGAGGGGGCGGCCGAAGAGCTCGACCTCGGCGGCACGGTAAAATCGACCGCACACAACGCCGGCTGGCTCGATCTGAAACTCGTGCCGGAACGGCACAACACCATCAAACTGCTGCTGTTCGTCGATGTCGGCGGGTCAATGGAGGATCACGTCCGCGTCTGCGAGGAGCTGTTCTCGGCGGCGCGGTCCGAGTTCAAGCACCTGATCCACTTCTATTTTCACAATTGCATTTATGACTCGGTGTGGCGCGATTCCCGCCGCCGCCAGATCGAGCAGACGCCGGTTATCGAGCTGATCCGCACCTACGATGCAAGCTGGCGCGTCGTGCTCGTCGGCGACGCCAGCATGAGCCCCTACGAAATGGAAAAGGAAGGCGGCAGCGTCGAGCGGTGGAACGACGAACCCGGCGAAACCTGGCTGCGCCGTCTGCTCGACGCTTATCCGAAGGCGGTCTGGCTCAACCCGGTGCCGCAGAAATATTGGACCGGCACCGCCAGCATCGGAATGATCCGGCAGATCGTCGAGGACCGAATGTTCCCGCTGACCCTCGACGGCCTCGACCGCGCGATGCGCCGCCTCACCCGCTGAGAGTTTGCGAAGAATTTGCCTGCACTGCGGTCTTGCGTGCTTCGAGACGCGCCCTTTGGGCGCTCCTCGGCATGAGGTAAGTCTATGATGGCACAAAGAAAATACCTCATCCTGAGGAGCCGCCGCGGGCGGCGTCTCGAAGGACGCACCGAAGCCAATCCAATTCATTCCACATGCGCTGAGAGTGCGCGCTATGCGGCCTGTCTTTCCTCCTTCGGGCGCACATAGGCGATCGCCGCATGGGCCGCGCAATAGGGCTTGCCGGGCAACGGATGGCCGCCACAGAAATGGAATTGAGGATCATCCGGGTGGCCGTGTGGCCACAGGCAGCCCGGCCCGCTGAATTCGAAGAAATTCCGCTGCGGCACGAATTTCGGCCCGGTCTCGCGTCGGCTCATTCCGTTGCGGTGCAGCCTGCCGATTATCGTATTTTTCGTCAGACCCATGCGGCGGCCGATCTCGGAGGTCGGCAACCCCTCCTCAAACAGGTGATTCAACATCTCGACGCGCTCGGGCGTCCAGGTCATTTCCATCGATTTCCCCCGTATACTGTGGGCCCCCCAGCCCACTTGCACAAAATACGGTACCACGCTTGTGGCCCAATGGCAAGCGATATCTATATCTGGGTCAAGAAATATCTCCTTGACGACGATAGCTCACCACTTTCGAGAAATAGGCCGGAATGCGCTCGCCGGGTGTGAACCCCGGACTCCACAACCGGTCGAGGTCTTCGCGGAGATAACTCTCGTAATAGGGCTCATGAAAGGCGACAGGGAAAAGCTCGAGCGTGCCGTCGTAATCGGGCGCGTCGCCGGTCTGCAACGAATCCACGAAGATCAGGGTGCCGCCGGGCCGCAGCACCCGCCGGATCTCGGCCACAGCCGCGCGGCGGATGCGCGGCGGCAACTCGTGAAACAGGTAGATGCAGGTGACGACGTCGAATTGCGCGTCGGCAAAGGGCATCGCCTCGGCCATGCCCTCGACAAACCGAGTGCGCGACCACGGCGCGAGCGCGCGCCGCGCGACAGAGAGGTAAGGCGGCGACAAGTCGAGACCGGTCACATGGAGGCGTGGGTAATTCGCTTTTACCTCGCGGAGAAATCGCCCGGTTCCGCAAGCGACGTCGAGCAACCGTGCGCCTCGCCGGATGACAGAGTTCCCGGGGACGGAGTTTCCGGCGAGAGCACCTTTTAACGGGACGAGCGCTTGACGCCGCATCGCTGCCGCGCCGCCGCCGAACAGCACCTCGACCTGATGATCGTAGCGTGCTGCGGAAGCATCGCTCAGATAGCCATCGGTCTGAAAATGGAATTTCTGGAGATAATATGTCGGGTATCGACCAGGCGGCGCGTCTGTCAGAACGCGCTCCTCATGTCCGCCATGCCGCCTCTGCTCGACCGCGCTCAGATCGGCAAAGAAGTCGAGTGCGCGGCGGATCTCCTCCAGCGGCTTACCGAGCCCGTCGGCCGGGGGCGCATAGTAGCCGGCCTCGATGTTGCGCCAATCCTGCTCCACCAGCGCGCGCAAATCCGCGAGGAGACGTTGCCGGTCCGGCATTGGACGCTCGCGGAGCGCTTCCGGCAATCGCACCGGACGGCCCATCCGGGCGGCCAGCAGCTTTTGACCGAAGAACCAGCCGATACGCGCGGTCTGCGCCGCGTTGAACGCCATCCTGTCCAATGGGGATATCATGGCGAACGAGGAGTTAACGCTGAGGCGCGGCTTTACAAGGGGACCGAGCGAGCGATGTTGCCCCGCATTGGGGTGCTGATATTATCGATAGTCGAACGGAGCCATAGATCGACCGAGATGCCGCTGGGTGATCATTGCAGATCGCTGGCCGGAAATTGTGAATATGGCCATGGTGGGAGCCCATCGCCAGCCGGGGGAAGGCGCGATGTCGGACGATAACGCTTTTCGCGGCCCATCAGTCCGCCGGATCCCCGAAGGCGACAACCGCGAGCGCATGATCTGCGCCGAATGCGGCTATATTCTCTACGACAATCCGAAAATCGTCGTGGGCTCGGTCGCCCGTTGGGACGACCGCATTCTGCTGGTGCGCCGCTCGATCGAACCACGCTATGGCTATTGGACTTTGCCCGCCGGCTATCTCGAACTCAATGAAGCGGCCAGCGCGGGGGCCGAACGCGAGGCCTGGGAAGAAGCCCGCGCGCGGATCGAGATCGAGGGTTTGCTCGCAATCTACGACATTCCGCGGATCAGCCAGGTGCAGCTGATCTACCGGGCCCGGCTTCTCGATGACGCCATCCAGCCAGGGTTGGAAAGCCTCGAGGTCAAGCTCTTCAGGTGGGAAGAAATCCCTTGGAACGAACTCGCGTTCCCCTCCATAGGCTGGGCGCTCCAGCACGATCGCGAAGCTCGCGCGACACGCGACTTCACCGCCCGGATAAATCCGCCCGGTTCTTGAAGGTTCGATCCTTAACGACCCGAAATCGGGCGTCGGATCGTCAGTCGAGAACCGCTTTCCGATCATATTGGTCCGTCATTCCCGCGAACGCGGGAAACCAGGGCAAGCGATCTCACGGTTGCCCTGGACCCCCGCTTTCGCGCCGCTTTCGCGGTGGCGACGAGAGCCAAACGCCAACCTGATCGGCGGATGCTCCTAGAATACGCGTGCGGCGCTCGACCGATCCCTGACCCAGACCTGAGCCTCACGGCCCGAGCGCAACGCGTCGCGGGCGGCATCTACTGCATCGAGAAGGGCCTGCTCCTTGTCGAGATAGGCGCCGTAGATGGCATCGCCGAGCATGACGACCCATCTCGATCCCCGCCCGTGCCGACAGACCTGAAACTCCAACACTCGCTCTTGCTCCGGCCATTAGCCTCAGCTTCTTTCTGAAAAATATGATCGGCCTCGCGGCTTAAATAAAGATGATTTTGTTACGGCCTGATACAGCACGACCAGGTGTTTGCCATGATTTTGCCGCATTCCGCAACGGATGGGGGTGGTTTCGCCTCCGGACGGAGCGCATCTACCAAGCAGTCGTGATCATCTTCCCGAGGCCTTAAAGGGCGATGGCGAGCACAATCGAGGCTAAGAAGGCGGCGCTCGTCCACAAGGCGGCGGCGCTCGCCGGTCAGATATTCGACCCGGCAGATCAGGTCACCGCCGCCAATCGGTTCATTGCGCAATTCTACGAGCACGTTCCGCCGGCGGATGTTGCCGAACGCACGCCCCGCAATCTCTACGGCGCCGCCCTGTCGCTGTGGCGCTTGGGAGAGCGTCGGCGCCCCGGCCAAGCCAAGATCCGGGTGCACAACCCGGACCCGGCGGCGGATGGATGGTCGTCGCCGCACACGATCGTCGAAATCGTCAACGACGACATGCCGTTCCTCGTCAACTCGGTTACCGGAGCGATCAATGCCAGCAACCGCGTCGTCCATCTGATCATCCATCCGATCCTGACGGTGGCCCGCGGCCCGGAGGGGCGGCTTTGCGACATCGTGGAGCCAGGCGTTGCCGGGACGCGCGAATCCTGGATGCAAATCGAGATCACATCCGAAGCGGGTCCGGCGGACCTCGCCCAGTTGACGCAGACATTGTCGAAAGTCCTCGCCGACGTCCGCGCGGCGGTGACCGACTGGCAGCCGATGCGCCGGGTCTTGCGTGAGGTCGTAGACGAGTTGACGGTGCAGCCGCCTCCGGTTCCCGCCGTCGCGCTCGCCGAAGTCCAGGATTTCCTAAAGTGGCTCGACGACGACAACTTCACCTTTCTCGGCTACCGCGAATACTTTTTCGATGGAGCGGCCCAACCCGAACACGGGCCGCTCGGCATTCTGCGCGACGAGGCGCACTCCGTCTTCGGGGGACTGAGGGACCTCTCCTCTTTACCTTCCGACGTTCAGGATTTTGTTCGCCGCCGCGAACTGCTGGTCATCACCAAATCAAACCGCCGTGGGATGGTTCACCGGACCGCTCACATGGATGCCATCGGAGTGCGGCGGTTCGGCGCAAATGGCGACGTGACCGGCGTCCGCGTCTTCCTCGGCTTCTTTACGTCCCTAGCCTATAGCCGCAGTTCCCGCTCGATCCCGCTGCTGCGGCTCAAGGTCCGCAGGATCGTCGAGCGCTCCGGAGCGTCGCCCGCGAGCCACGACGGCAAGTCCCTGTTGCATATCCTCGACACGTTTCCACGCGACGAACTGTTCCAGGCCGACGAGGATCAGCTGTTCGACACGGTAACCGGCATCCTCAACCTGCAAGAGCGGCAGCGCATCGCCGTATTTGTTCGCCGCGACCCGCTGGAGCGCTTCGTCTCCTGTTTCGTTTATGTGCCGCGCGAGCGCTACGATAGCCAATTGCGCAGCTGCTTCGCGGCAATCCTCGAAGAGGCTTTTGCCGGGCAGATCTCGGCCTTTCACACTCACCTCGACGAATCGGCGCTGGCGCGCATCCATTTCATTATTCGCACGACTCGCGGTGAGGTCCCGACGGTTGACACCGTAACCGTAGAAGAGCGGCTCGCCGAAGCGGGACGCAGCTGGACGGACCGGCTACATCAGGCGGCGGCGACGGCTTTCGGCGACGAGGAGGCGCATGCCCTGCTGCGTCGCTTTCAATCTTTCCCGATCGTCTATCAGGCACGGACGGATGCTGCCCAAGCAGTCGCGGATCTTCGGCGGATCGAGGCTGTATCGGCAGGCTCCCCACTCGAAGTCTCGCTCCATCCTGCCCCCGATGCCCAGCTGCCCGGGTTGCGGCTGTATCGGGCGAAAGAGCCGGTCGCGCTGTCCGACGTTCTGCCGATGCTTGAGAACCTCGGTCTGCGTGTGGTGGCCGAAGAACCCTTCCGGATCGACAGCGCGGACGGCACGGGGGTGTGGGTTCATGAGTTCCAGCTGTCCGGGATTGCTTTGCTGACCTCGGTCTCTCCGGCAATCAGGGCGCGCTTTGAAGCAGCGCTCGTAGAAGTGTGGACGGGGCGGGTCGAGAATGACGGGTTTAACCGCCTCGTCCTGGCGGCAGGGCTGTCGGCTCGGCAGGTGACGGTACTGCGGCTTTACGCCAAATTCTTGCGGCAGGCCGGAACCACCTTCAGCCAGGCCTACATGGAAGACGCGCTGAGCGGCCATCCCGAGATCGCCCGCCGGCTCGTTCAGTTGTTCGAGACGCGTTTCGATCCCGAACGCACCGGTTCCTCGCTCGCGGCGGTAGCCGAGATTCAAGCGATCGATTATGCGCTCGACGCGGTCGGCAGCCTTGACGAGGACCGCATCCTGCGCACCTTCCTGACCCTCATTCTCAGGACCGTGCGCACGAACTACTACCAAGAATTGCCATCCGGCGAGGCAAAGCCCTATCTGGCCGTCAAGCTCGCCAGCAGTGAGATCGATCTGCTGCCACGACCGCGGCCGCTTTTTGAGATCTATGTCTACAGTCCCCGGGTCGAGGCCGTGCATATGCGCGCCGGCAAAGTCGCCCGCGGCGGCATTCGCTGGTCGGACCGGAAGGAAGATTTCCGCACCGAGATCCTCGGCCTGATGAAGGCGCAGACGGTGAAAAATGCGGTAATCGTGCCAGTCGGCTCGAAAGGCGGCTTCGTCATCAAGCAACCGCCCGAAACGCGCGATAAGCTGCAGGCCGAGGCGATCGAATGCTATAAGACGCTGATCCGCGGGTTGCTCGACCTCACCGACAACATTGTCTCGGAAGTACCGGGACGACATCGCATCGTTCCGCCACCGCACGTCGTCCGGCACGACGAGGACGATCCCTACCTGGTTGTTGCGGCCGACAGGGGCACTGCCACCTTCTCAGATTTTGCCAACGCGATCTCCGAAGAATACGGGTTCTGGCTCGGCGACGCTTTTGCATCGGGCGGCTCGGCCGGCTACGACCACAAGGAAATGGGCATCACGGCCCGCGGCGCGTGGGAGCTCGTCAAGCGCCATTTCCGCGAGCTCGGGCGAAACGTCGAGAGCAGCGAGATCACCGTCATCGGGGTCGGCGACATGTCGGGCGACGTGTTCGGCAATGGCATGCTGATGTCGCGACACCTCAGACTGCTCGCCGCCGTTGATCACCGCCATGTCTTTATCGACCCCGACCCGGATGCCGAGCGCAGCTTCGCCGAGCGGCGGCGTCTGTTCTGGCTGCCGCGCTCGAGCTGGGCCGACTATGACCACGCGCTGATTTCGCCGGGAGGCGGCGTTTTCGAGCGCAGCGCCAAATCCGTCCCGATCAGCCCCGAGATGAAGCGCGGTTTCGACATCGAGGCGGACCATCTCACGCCGGCCGAGCTGATCCGCAAATTATTGACCGCCCGGTTCGACCTCTTGTGGTTCGGCGGGATCGGGACATACGTCAAGGCCGCAAACGAGACCCATGCCGAGGTCGGCGATCGCGCCAATGATGCACTCCATGTCAACGGTCACGAGATCCGCGCAAAAGTCATCGGAGAAGGGGCTAACCTCGCAGTAACCCAGCGCGGACGCGTCGCGTTCGCACTCGCCGGTGGGCGTATCGACACCGATGCGATCGACAACTCGGCCGGGGTCGACACCTCGGATCACGAGGTCAACATCAAGATCTTGCTCGATCAGGCGATTGGTTCTGGCGCCCTCGCGCCCGAGAACCGCCAGCCGCTGCTCGCGGAGATGTCGGGTGAGGTCGCTTCCCTGGTGTTGCGCGACAATTACCTGCAGGGCGAGGCGCTGTCGGCCGCGGAGGCGCGCGGCGTCGTCTCGCTCGATCGGCAGCTGCGCATGATGCGCGATCTCGAACGCTCGGGCCAACTGGATCGGGCGCTCGAGTTCCTGCCCGATGACGAGACCCTCGCCACACGATCGGCGCAAGGCCGCGGGCTGGTCCGCCCGGAATTGGCAGTGCTGCTCGCCTACGCCAAGATGACTTTATACGAGGCGCTGCTCGCCTCTACCCTGCCGGACGCTCCCGAACTGGCCGACGAGCTACGCAGCTATTTTCCGCAGGCCGTGCGGCACCGGCTCGCCGCACAGATCGCAACCCATCCGCTGCACCGGGAGATCATTGCGACGGTTCTTACCAACGAGATCGTCAACCGGGCGCGCATCACCTTTGTCCACGACATGCGCGCGCGCACGGGCCGCTCGGCGGCCGAGGTGGCGCAGGCCTACATGATCGTGCGCGAAGCATTCGAGTTGAGGAATTTGTGGACTCAAATCGAGGCGCTCGATAACAAAGTGGCGGCTCAGGTGCAGATCGAAATGCTCCTCGAGATCGCGGATCTGGTTGAGCGCGCCGCCGGCTGGCTGCTCGATCGCAAGCGTCTGGCGTTCGGCACCGAGATCGGCAAGCTTGCGCCGAGCGTGCGCAGCATCGCTGCCTCTCTCTCCGATCTACTGCCGCCGAGCGATCGAAATCTCGTGTCCGAGCGCAGCCTTCGCTTCGCTGAGGCCGGCGTGCCCGAAACGCTCGCGACTCGCATCGGCGGAACGATGTTTCTCGCGGCCGCGCTCGACGTCGCCGATCTGGCGGAACGCTCGGGACAAGAACTCGACCGAGCCGCCCGGGTGTATTACGCGGTCGGCGCCCAGTTCGCGCTCGACGAGATGCGAGTAGCTGCGCGCCGGCTGCGGGCCGAGACCCCCTGGCAGAAGCAGGCGGTCGAAGCGACGATCGATGATCTCTTTGCGCTGCAGACCGATCTCGCAGCTCGCATATTGGCGTGCGGCAGCTCAACGCAACCGGAAGATCCGATTGCCGTTTGGTCCGCTGCGCACGCGGCAGCCCTTTCGCCTGCCGAGCCGTTGATCAGGGAGCTGCGTGTTACCGCCAGTCCCGACCTTGCAATGCTCGTTGTCGCCGCCCGCCAGCTCCGCCACGCGCTGGGCTAACGTAAAACTCCATTATTTCGTCGGGTCATTCCGGGGCGCGGGCTCTCCCCGCGAGCGCGGAAACCATGAACACGGGCCTCGGTGAAAGGGTTGATGAGCCGATGTTCATAGCTTCCGGGCCCGACCCAAGGGCCGTCCCGGAATGACATCTTGCTTTTGAATCAACAGCTCTCTTCGCCTTTGTTTTCTTGGGAGGGGTTATGATGCCCGGTTTACGCGGTTGTCGACGAGTTCGTCGACCACTGCGGGGTCGGCCAAGGTCGTGACATCGCCGAGGGCATCGTGCTCGTTGGCGGCGATTTTGCGGAGAATGCGCCGCATGATCTTGCCAGAGCGGGTCTTGGGCAGACCCGGGGCCCACTGCAACAGGTCGGGAGCGGCAATCGGGCTGATCTCCTGCCGCACCCAGGCGACGAGCTCGCGACGCAGCTCCTCGCTTGGTGTCTCGGTTACCTTCAACGTCACGTAGGCATAGATGCCTTGGCCCTTGATGTCGTGCGGAAATCCGACGACGGCAGCTTCCGCGACCCGCGGGTGGGCGACCAGCGCGCTCTCGATTTCGGCGGTGCCGAGGCGATGGCCGGCGACATTGATGACGTCGTCCACTCGTCCCGTCAGCCAGTAGAGACCGTCCTCGTCCCGTCGCGCTCCGTCACCGGTGAAATAGAGCCCCGGAAAAGTCGAGAAATAAGTCTGCACGAAACGCTGGTGATCGCCGAAAACCGTACGCATCATCCCGGGCCACGCACGGGCGATGCACAGGTTTCCTTCGCCGGGACCGGTGATCAAATTGTGATCGTTGTCGACGATTACCGGTTCGATGCCGAAGAAGGGCCGCGTTGCCGAGCCCGGCTTCAAAGGTGTCGCGCCTGGGATCGGGGTGATCAGGATGCCCCCGGTTTCGGTCTGCCACCAGGTGTCGACAATCGGACAGCGCTGCTCGCCGACATGATCGTAGTACCACAGCCACGCCTCGGGGTTGATCGGTTCGCCGACTGTGCCGAGGATCCGCAGTGAGCGCCGGCTGGTGCGCCGCACATACTCTTCGCCCTCGCGCATCAATGCGCGGATTGCGGTCGGAGCGGTATAGAAAATCCGCACGTTGTGCTTGTCGACGACCTGCCAGAACCGCGAGGGGTCCGGGTAGTTGGGCACGCCCTCGAACATCAAGGTCGTCGCGCCATTGGCGAGAGGACCGTACACGATGTAGCTGTGTCCGGTGACCCAGCCGATATCGGCTGTGCACCAATAAACTTCGCCCTCGCGATAGTCGAACACGTATTCGTGCGTCATCGAAGTAAAGACGAGATAGCCGCCGGTGGTGTGCAACACCCCTTTCGGCTGTCCGGTCGATCCCGAAGTGTAGAGGATGAACAGCGGGTCCTCGGCCGACATTTCCTCTGCCGGGCAATCGGGCGAGGCGGCGGCGCAGACTTCGTGGTACCAGAGGTCGCGGCCTTCTACCCAGTCGATGTCGCCGCCGGTATGGCGGACGACGACGACGTCGCGCACGTCGGGGCAATGCCGCAGCGCGTTGTCGGCATTGCGCTTGAGCGGGATCGTCCGGCCGCCGCGGCGGCCCTCATCGGCGGTAATCAGCACGGTCGAGCGGCAATCCTGTATCCGCCCGACAAGGCTGTCGGGCGAGAAGCCGCCGAAGACGACCGAATGGATCGCACCGATGCGGGCGCAAGCAAGCAACGCGATCGCGGCCTCGGGAATCATCGGGAGATAGATGGTCACCCGGTCGCCCTTCCGGACGCCCCGTGCCTTCAGGACATTGGCGAGCCGGCACACCGCCTCGTGCAGCTCGCGGTAGGTGACCCGCCGGTCCTCGCCCGGATCATCGCCCTCCCACAGGATCGCGGTTTGCTCGGCACGCTTCGGCAAATGGCGATCGATGCAGTTGTACGATGCGTTGAGCGTCCCGTCCTCGTACCAGGCGATGTGCACATCGCCCCCGAACGCGGCGTTACTTACCTTGGTGAACGGTTTGATCCAGTCGATGCGCTTGCCGTGCTCGGCCCAAAAGTGGTCAGGGTCGGCGAGCGATCGGCCGTAGAGCCGGAAATAATCGGCCTCGCTGATTTTGCCCACCTGCGGATGGGCAGAGATCGGAATGACGGTCCGCCCGGACATGGCGTGTTTCCTCCTCGGCTGCCGGCGCTGGCCTCGCGTCGGACTGTCCGTCGAGGATATTCCGCCCCGCCAAGCGGTTACAATACCCGTCGAGGGTTTTGGCCCCTCAGTGCCCCATTCTGGTGCGTGTCGCGAGCAACGCCGCCTGCGTGCGGTTGGCGACATTGAGGCGCCGTATGATCTGTTTGACGTGCGCCTTGACCGTGCTTTCGGACATGTTGAGCGCGTCTGCGATCAGCTTGTTTGCTTTGCCTTGGGCGATCAGCGCGAGGACATCGCACTGGCGGCGCGTCAGGGTGCGCCATGGGGCGCGCTCGGCGGCCGGGGCCGCCTCGGTCAATGTCAGAGGCACGTAGGTGCCGCCGGTGCGAACGCGCTCGAGTGCGCCAATCAAAACCTTGAGACTATAGCTCGCCGGCAAGAAACCGCGTGCGCCGGCACGCAGGATTAAGTGCGCCCGCTCTGGGTCGTCGCAGTCGGCGGCGACGAGGATCGGCGTTTGCGGGATCGCTGCGGCCAGGGAGGCAATGTCGACGAGATCGATCTGCGAGCACGTCGACCCGCCAAGGAGGATCACATCGAACTCGTCGCCATGCAGCGCCTGCTCTATCAGCTCGGAAACCGTGGCGACGTCAACCACATGCCAGCGCCGGGGCTGCATGCCGAGCGCCAGTTTGAGGCAGTCCGACCGCAATCGGCTTTGGTCGACGATGGCAAGGTGTCGGCGAACGGCGCCGGGAAATCCGACAACTGCGCTGTGCGAGAGACTTGCCGCAGGTTCAACATAATGATCCAGCATGTCAGCGATCTCCGCGAATGCTTGCTTTGTGAGGCTTGGCTGCCGGAGAATGCCGCCACTTTAAAGTGTAAGCGGTAAAGTTTTGTAAATTCACTGTAACTGATCGTAAATAGGACGGAAATTTGACGGTTAGGTGCTTTTGCCATCTTCAGTATCAGGAGGGATGCCCGTCATTTTACACAGTACAGACCATTCCTTTTCTGTAATCGGACAGACGGAAAGTCGCGATTGCTTCAGCAGGGAAAGACTAGAGAGCTCGGGATTGGCCCTCACCGCCTTCAGGCCGACCGGGACCGCTGCCGGGAATACGGGCTTGATGTCGACCATGCCGAGCTTGCCGCTCTTATCGGCGGGATCGGGGTAGAATGTTCTGACTACCTCCGCGACCCCGACGATCTCTTTGCCCTCGTTCGAATGGTAGAAGAAGGCGCGGTCGCCGAGCTTCATCGCCCGCAAATTGTTCAGCGCCTGCGGATTGCGCACGCCGTCCCAATGGGTGCGGCCATCCGCGACCAGCCGTTCCCAGGAATAACTCGATGGTTCCGATTTGAGCAGCCAATGAGCCATGAGTGTCCCTTTCCCGCCGTTCAGTAGAGCAGAGGGTAATCTGCTTGGTCTTCATAAACCGAGCCCGACTTGGTCTGGAAGCTCGCGATCAGGCTAAAACCTTCGACCCGAAGGGGATCGGCGCGGAACTGCGCGTGGGCCACCAGAAGCTCGTGCAACTTGTCGAGCGGCGGGTCGCGAAGCCGCGCCAGAGTGACGTGAGGCGAAAATTTGCGCGGCTCCGGTGGAAGGCCGATGCGGATCAGCGCTTGCTCGACCTTGTCGCGCAACCCGGCAAGCTCGGGACTGCGCTCGAACTCCGGCCCATAGACTGCGCGGCTTTTCCCCGCCGAACACGCCTGTCCCGGCGATCTGCAACGTGAAGCGGCGCGCCCGCAGCCGGGACAGCGCATCATCTATATCGGCCGCAGCATCCTCGCCGATTTCGCCGATAAAACGCAGGGTCAAATGGAAATTGCCGGGATCGACCCATTTCGCGCCCGGCACCCCCGAGCACAGCAGCGAGAGCCGCAACTTGAGTTCCGGCGGGAAGCCGATTCCGACAAAGAGACGCAGCATGCCATCCGTCCACCGCTCGGTCAGCCCGCCTCAAGTTCCCCGCTCAAGTAAACAGCGTGAGGACGCCGGTATGGCCATAGAGGCGATCGCGCGAGATCTCCCCATTGGCGAAAAAGCCGATCAACGGGAATTCGCCCAGACCCTCGCGGATGAGCGCGGTTTCCACTCCGGGCTCCCCGAACAATGCGGCTCCCCGCGCGACACAACTGACATAGATTCCCGCCTTTGGCGGGGTGCTGAGTCGCCCGGCCAGTTGGCTCACCATGCGGACCATGTCGCGGCGCGCGCTCTCGGGGTCGCGGCGGCAGAACACGATCGGATCGCCGGCCCCAATCTCGGCACCCAGCACCAGCCAGCCCCGGCCCGGATCGATCGCCATCAAATTGCGGATGAGATAATCCCCGGTGTCCGAACCGGGCACGGGCAGCCCGGCGAAGATCAGCCCGCCGACGCGCCGCAAATCGCCGGCGAGCTTGGGCCCGATATCCTCGGTGAACACGGTCAGCGCCGGGCGTCCATCGACGACCATGACGACGTTGTCGCGCGCCTCGTCGATCCGGTGCACCGGCCCGATCGGCGTGCAGCCCTGCGTCAGCCCGGTGGCAACGGCAATTCCGGGGGCCAGCATCAGTCCGGCGAACCCGTTGCCGCCGAGGCCGCTTTCTTCGTCGCCAGCTTCTTGTTCGGGGGTGCGGCCCAACAGCGGGGTGACACAGCGGTGCGACACGAGGCCGCCGACGAGAAAGGCGCCGCTCGCCGTCGCCACATCGATTGCGGCCTTCGCCAAATCGGGACAGCGCGGATCGGCGTGCACGAGCGCCAAAGTGGGCTGCGACGCCTCGATCCAGGCGGAATGACGGCGCGGCAGCTCCGAACCCGGATCATGGGTCGCCGAAAAGACGCGGAAGCAGTCCGGCGGCAAAACGGCCGTCATAGCAACCGCCGCCGGCTCGTCGAAAATTTCATCCTCCGCCGAGCAGACACCCAACCCGACACCGCCGACCCAGGAATGGATCCCGGTGCGCTCAGCAAGAGCACGAACGAGCTGGGGAAAAGCCGGGGCGGCCGGCTCGCTCAGGTAGAGTATCCCGAGATTGGCTCCCTTGAGTGCCGGGATCCCGGCGACGCACCGCGCTACGAGGCTGACCGGATCTCCGGTCGCGACGGCGGCAGCGAACTGCGCACTCACGACGCCCCCCCTATCAAGCCGGCGACGACCGGCGCGATTTTGTCGACGAGCACGGCGACACCCTTCTCGTTCGGATGGAGGCCATCGGGCTGGTTGAGTTCCGGGTTCATCGCCACACCCTCGAGAAAAAATGGATAGAGCGGCAGATGGTGGAGATCTGCAAGCTCGGGAAAAATTTGGTCGAACGCGCGCTTGTACTCCTCCCCCCAATTCGGCGGCGCAAGCATGCCGAGCAGCAGCACTTTTGCGCCGGTGGCCTGGATCTTACCGATCATTTTATCCAGATTGTCGCGCACGGTCGAAGGCTCGATGCCGCGCAACGCGTCGTTGGCGCCGAGCGCCAGGATGACGAGGTCGGGCTTGTCGGCGAGCGCCCAGTCGAGGCGCGCCAGGCCGCCCGCTGTGGTATCGCCGGACACCCCGGCATTGACCACGCGCGCTGCGATCCCGCGCTCATGAAGCCACGCCTCGAGCCGCGCCGGAAAGGCTTGTGCGGCCGGCACGCCGAAACCAGCGGTAAGGCTGTCGCCAAAATCGAGAATTACCGGAACCCGCGCCATTACAGGTGAAGTCATCAGAGCCAGCACGACTGCGGCAAGAACGATACCTGCGCCGCGCCCCTCACCCCAACCCTCTCCCCGCAAGCGGGGCGAGGGAGAAAGCCCCTCGCCCCGCACTGGCGGGGAGAGGGAGGGGCCCGCGTAAGCGGGAGGGTGAGGGGCATTCCGCCGCTGTCGCAGCGCGTTGAAAGCTCGGGTGATCGCGCCATATGGTCGGAGGTTTTGGCGACCGGCCGCCCTTCCTGCTTCGGACGGAGTATGACCACCTCGTTTCATCCCGGCGGCCCGCTCGTGATGCTGGACGATGTCCACCTAACACTGGGGAGCGCCGCCGGCCCCGTCAACATTCTCCGCGGGATCTCGCTCGAGATCGAGGCGGGCGAGACGGTGAGCATCGTCGGCCCGTCCGGCTCCGGGAAATCCACATTGATGATGGTGCTCGGCGGGCTGGAGCGGCCGAGCTCCGGACGAGTAAGTGTCGATGGCGTCGATCTCAGCGGCCTCAATGAGGATGCGCTCGCTCGGTTCCGCCGTGTTCGGATCGGCATCGTCTTTCAGTCGTTTCACCTGCTGCCCACAATGACAGCCCTCGAAAATGTCGCGATCCCGCTCGAGCTCGGCGGCCGGGCCGATGCATTTGCCGCCGCTGCGCGGGCCCTCGCGACGGTCGGCCTCGGTCATCGCCTGACGCATTATCCCGGCCAGCTGTCGGGCGGCGAGCAGCAGCGCGTGGCGATCGCTCGCGCCTTCATCGCTGGACCGAAGCTGCTGCTCGCCGACGAGCCCACCGGGAACCTCGACGGCAATACCGGCCGCCTCGTCATCGATTGCCTGTTCGAGCAACACGCCCGCCACGGGACGACCCTGCTGTTGGTCACCCATGATCCCGCCATCGCCGAACGGTGCGAGCGGCAAGTTCGGCTGATGGACGGCAGCATCGTCGACGATCGTCGCACTGCCCGAGCCCGGGTAGCCGCCGTCGGACACGCAATTTGAGCTCGGCCTCGCCCTTCTACGCGCTCCGGCTCGCCCGGCGCGAGCTGCGCGGCGGCATGAGCGGCCTCGGCGTCTTTATCGGCTGCCTCGTCCTCGGGGTGACTGCGGTCGCCGCAATCGGCTCGATTGCCGCCTCGGTCGGCGCTGCGATAAAGGCAGATGCCCGAGACCTGCTCGGCGGCGACGCCGAGGCGCGGCTGGCCTACCGTCCCGCCGACGCCGACGAACGGGGATTTCTGGCAAACAGCGGCTCGGTATCCGAAGCCGCAACGCTGCGCGCAATGGCACGCACCGAAGACGGCGCCCGGCGCAGCCTGATCGAGTTGAAGGCAGTCGACGGAGCCTACCCACTCTTCGGTGCCGTCGTCCTCTCGCCGGCCCAGAGCCTCGACTCCGCGCTCGGCGCGCGTGACGGAAGTTACGGAGCGGCGATCGATGCCGCGATCCTCGGCCGGCTCGGTCTGACGATCGGCGGGCGGATGAAGGTCGGTGACGCGGTCTTGCAGATCCGCGCCACCATTGTGCGCGAGCCCGATGCCGCAACGGGTGGCCTCATTTTTGGGCCGCGCGTGCTGATCTCCAGCGAGGCGCTCGCCGCAACCGGGCTGATCCAGCCTGGTGCGCTGGTGACATATCGTTATCGGCTGCGCCTCCCTGCCGGGGTCGATGCGGCGGCCTGGGCTAATTCGGCACGAGCCGCGTTCCCTGAGGCGGGCTGGCAAATTCGCACCTTTGGCGAGGCCTCGCCGTCATTGCAGCGATTGATCGACCGCGTCGGCCTGTTTCTGAGCCTGGTCGGGCTGACGTCTCTGCTGGTCGGCGGCGTTGGGATCGGCAACGCCGTCGGCAATTACATCGCCGGCAAGACCGCGACGATCGCGACCCTCAAATGTCTAGGAGCCTCGAACAGGCTGGTCTTCGCCGCCTATCTCTTCGCAGTCTTGGGGCTCGCTGTCCTCGGCATCGCCGTTGCGCTGGTCTTCGGCGCGCTGGCGCCGGTCGCCGCCGCGCCTCTGCTGACCGCGGTGCTCCCGGTCTCCATTCGTTTTGCGATCCATGCGGCGCCGCTGGCCCTGGCGGCGCTGTTCGGCCTTCTGACGACGCTGGTTTTCTCGCTCTGGCCGCTCGCCGGAATTGGCCGGATTTCCGCCGGAGCGCTGTTCCGCGACACCGTCGACCGGGCGCGGCGCCGTATCCCTCCTGGCATAATCGGGGCGACGGCGGTCTTGGCGCTCGGGCTTGCAGCTCTGGCTGTCGTTACCGCGCAGGACCGGAAGGTCGCGCTGTGGTTCGTGGCCGGGGGGATCGGCGCCTTTGCATTGTTCCGGGCGGCGGGTGCGGCGATCCTCTGGGCAGCGAGGCGGCTCGGCCGGCCGCGCCGGCCGGTGCTCCGCCTGGCGCTCGCCAATTTGCATCGCCCAGGAGCCCCGACTGCGCAAATCGTGCTCTCGCTCGGGATCGGGCTTACCGTGCTGGTCGCCGTCGCGCTCGTCGAGGCCAATCTTTCGCATGAGGTCGAGACGAAGGTGCCGGCTGAGGCCCCCGCCTTTTTCTTCATCGACATCCAGCCCGATCAACTCGCCGGGTTCGCCGAGCTGGTGCGCGCCACCCCCGGAGCACGGTTCGATCAGGTGCCGATGATGCGCGCCCGCATCACCCGGCTGAACGGCTTGCCCGTGGAAGAAGCGGCGGTCGCGCCGGAAGCGCAGTGGGTGCTGCGCAGCGACCGCGGCCTCACTTATTCCGCGAATATGCCGCAAGGCTCGCGCCTCGCGGCCGGCACTTGGTGGCCCTCCGATTACCAAGGCCCGCCGCTCGTCTCGTTCGATGCCGCGCTGGCCGGCGGCATGGGGCTGAAGGTCGGGGACACGCTGACCGTCAACCTGCTCGGCCGCGAAATCACCGCCACGATCGCCAATCTGCGCTCGATCGACTGGGAGCGGCTCGGCATCAACTTTGTCATGGTGTTTGCGCCGGGAACGCTGGAGCACGCGCCGCAGACCCATCTCGCCGCCGTCTACCTGCCGTCGGCCGAGGAGGAAGATCTGGCGCGCGCGGTGACCGAGCGCTTCCCCAACATTTCGGCGATACATGTTCGCGAGGCGCTCGACGCGCTCAATCGCATTATCGGCATGATCGGGAGTGCGGTTCGCCTGACCGCGCTGGTGACTGTTGGCGCCGGGGCGCTCGTCCTAGGCGGCGCAGTCGCAGCCGGACATCGACGCCGGGTTTACGATGCAGTCGTGCTCAAGGTTTTGGGCGGTACGCGCGGCCTGATCACGCGGGCCTTTCTGATCGAGAACGGCATTACCGGCGTGCTCGCCGCGCTGGTGGCCGGCGCCCTCGGCACCATCGCCAGCTATTTCCTGGTGACCCGGCTGATGAAGCTCGATTGGACGTTCCTGCCGGCTCCGCTGCTGTGGACGGTGACCCTCGCCGCGTTGCTGACTGCGACACTGGGTTTCGCCGGAACCTGGCGCGCGCTCGGCGCGAAGCCGGCTTCCTACTTACGGAACGAATAGCGCTCACGTAAAAGGGATCTTGGTCAGGTACGCCGCTGTGAGGGCGTATTGAAAAGATCTTGTTTTGTGCCAATATCGGGCGCGTGAGGAATCTCCCTCGCTCTCGCTTCTCTCCTTGGAGGGGGTTTATGGCTTTAGGTTCGCAGCCCCGCTGGACGGTGCGGTCGGCGGACGCCGGGGTCGGCATCGATGTCGGCCTTCGGGACTACATGCTCCGCGTCTACAATTATATGGCGTCGGGGCTCGCGCTCACCGGTATCGTCGCCTATGTCGCGGCGTATTCGGGCTTTTACGAGTTGATCGCGCGGACACCGCTGATCTGGCTGGTCATCCTGGCGCCGCTCGGCCTCGTGATGCTGATGAGCTTCGGCGTGCAGCGGATGCAGGCGAGCACATTGCAGCTTGTCTTCTGGCTCTATGCCGGACTGATGGGTTTGTCGCTCGCGATGGTGTTCCTGGTGTTTACCGGGGCGAGCGTTGCGCGCGTCTTCTTCATCACCGCCGGTACGTTTGCGGCGATGAGCCTCTACGGCTACACGACGCAGCGCGACTTGTCGCAGTTCGGCTCATTCTTGTTCATGGGGCTGATCGGCATCATCATCGCCTCGCTGGTCAACATGTTCATCGGCTCCACCGCGCTGCAGTTCGCGATCTCGGTGATCGGCGTCCTTGTCTTCACCGGCCTGACGGCGTGGGACACGCAGCAGATCAAGGAGATGTATTACGAGGCCGACGGCCCCGAGATCGCCGGCAAGAAGGCGATCATGGGCGCGTTGCGCCTCTATCTCGACTTCATCAACCTATTCATGATGCTGATGCAGCTGCTCGGCACCCGGCGCGACTGACCGCAAGCCGAAAGCGAATGACCCTCAATCGGCCGGGCCTCGCGCCCGGCCGTTTTTGTTGATGCGCGTAGTTGTCAAAGCAGAAAATTGCCACAATCGTGTGGTTATCTCACAGTCCGTGAGTTGGACCACCTGGGCGAAGCATCAGGGCAAACCGCGGCAATCCACTGTTCCCGCTGTTTTCCTGGCTGATATGGCTCGCTGATACCCGCTGTTATTCCGTCGCGGCTGAGCCCAAAGAGCGAGGATTTCCGCGGCCTAAAATCCATTTCACCGCTGTTCTTTTTCTGCATTATCAGCGATATCAGCCAGCGATGGAAATCGCCCACAAGTTAGTCGATAGCGCGCTCGCCCTAATGCGCCTCGTCCCAGCTCTTGGCCCAGCCGGTCTCGACGACGAGCGGGACCGAAAGTTCGCAATGCGGCGCGCAGGCGCCTTCCATGACCGTTTTGACGAGCTGCGCCGTGTGCTCGACCTCGGCCTCCGGGGCCTCGAACAACAGCTCGTCATGGACCTGCAAGAGCATGCGGGCGTGCAGCTTTTCCCTGGCAAGGGCGGCGGGGATGCGGGCCATCGCGCGTTTGATGATGTCGGCGGCCGAGCCCTGCAAAGGCGCGTTGATCGCCTGGCGCTCGGCGCCGGCGCGGCGCGCCGGGTTGGCGTCGCGGATGCCGGGGATGTAACATTTGCGGCCGAAGATCGTCTCGACAAAACCGGTGCGGCGGCAATCGGTCTTGATCCGCTCCATATAGGCGCGGATCGCCGGGAAACGGTCGAAATAGGCGCGGATATAGGCCCCCGCCTCGCTCTGCGGCACCCCGATTTGCGCTCCAAGGCCAAAGGCGCTGATGCCGTAGATGATGCCGAAATTGATCGCCTTCGCGCGGCGCCTCGTATTGGCGTCCATCTCGGCGAGCGGCACGCCGAACACCTCGCTCGCCGTTAGCGCGTGAATGTCGACTCCGTCGCGGAACGCCTGCTTCAACTCAGGCACGTCGGCGACGTGGGCGGCCAGCCTGAGTTCGATCTGGCTGTAGTCCGCCGACAGCAGCAGATGGCCCGGCTCGGCGACAAAGGCACGGCGGATGCGGCGGCCTTCCTCGGTGCGGATCGGGATGTTCTGCAGGTTGGGATTGTTCGACGAGAACCGTCCGGTCGCCGCGACCGCGAGCGCGTATGAGGTGTGCACCCGTCCGCTGTCGCGGTCGATTTCCTCCGCCAGCGCGTCGGCGTAGGTCGATTTGAGCTTGGTCAATTGGCGCCATTCGAGGACATGCCCCGGCACCTCGTGCAATGGCGCGAGCTCTTCGAGGATCGAGGCGTCGGTGCCGTAGGCGCCGGTCTTGCCCTTCTTGCCGCCGGGCAACCCCAGTTTCTCGAACAACACGTCACCGAGCTGCTTGGTCGAGCCGATGTTGAAGTCGTTGCCGACAGCGTGGAAGATCGCCTGTTCGAGATCGGCGATGCGGCGCGCGAAATCGCGCGACAATTCGGCGAGCGCCACGCGGTCGACCTTGATCCCCTCCCGCTCCATCGCCGCGACAACCGGCACGAGCGGCCGCTCGATCGTCTCGTAGAACGCGGTCATCCTGTCGCGAACGAGGCGCGCCTTGAAGAGCATGTGCAAGCGCAGCGCCGCGTCCGCCCGCTCGGCCGCAAAGTCGCGCGCTCTCTCTGGTACGACTTCGGCAAAGGCGATCAGGCTCTTGCCGGTGCCAACGAGCTCCTTCAGGGGGGTCAGCTCATGCTCGAAGCAGCGCCGGACCAAAGTCTCGATCGTGTGCTCGAATTGGCCGCCGTCGAGCACGTAAGACATCAGCATCGTGCAATCATAAGGCGCGAGCGTGACGCCATAGCGCGCCAGCAGATGGGCGGCGGTCTTGAGGTCGTGGCCGATCTTGAGAACCCCGGGATCCTCCAGAAGTGGCCGGAGCTTGTCGATCGCCGTTTCCGGCGCCAGCTTACCCTCACCCGCCTCACTGCGCTCGGCACCCTCTCCCGCACTGCGGGAGAGGGCGGACCCATCCCGCAGGGCTGGGTGGGTGAGGGTATCGCCGAGTGGAAGAGCGGGTGCCGAGGATTCCGGCGCGCGGTGGCCAATGGGGACATAGGCGACCAGCCCCGGCGCCACGGCCAGCGCAATCCCGCATAGGGCCGGGCGCGTGCCGACAACCTTGCTTCCCTCTAGCCAAATTGCGACGGCCCCCGCTTGCTGTGCTGCCTCGATCCAGTGGTCGAGGCCCTCGACCGTGTCGACCAGCGCATAGGTGCGCGGCGCGGTAAAGGGCGGGATCTCCGCGATAACCGGCTCCATCGGCCCTGTTGGGATGGGTGCAGTTATGTCGAGACGCCGCGCGATGCGCGATTTGAGAGCGCGCAACTCCATTTCGTCCAGAAATGGAAAAAGCTTTTCTGAGTTGTACGGCTTGACCCTGAGTGCCGATAACGGGCAGGGCAGCGGCACCTTGTCGTCTAGCTTGACCAGCTCCTTCGATAACCGCGCCTTGGCCTCGTTTTCGATCAACGCCTCGCGGCGCTTCGGCTGTTTGATCTCCCCGGCATGGGCGAGCAACGTTTCGAGGTCGCCATGAGAATTGATCAGTTCGGCTGCAGTCTTGACCCCGATGCCCGGTACGCCCGGCACGTTGTCGGTGCTGTCCCCGCACAGCGCCTGCACGTCGATCACCTTGTCGGGCCCGACGCCAAATTTCTCGCGCACCTCGGTTTCGCCGATGGGCCGGTCCGTCATCGGATCTCGCATCAGCACCCGGTCGTCCGAGACCAGCTGCATCATGTCCTTGTCGGACGACAGGATCGTCACCTTGGCCCCCGCCTCTATGGCGTGTCGCGTGTAGGTGGCGATCAGATCGTCGGCCTCGAACCCCTCCATCTCGATCCGGCAGACGCCGAAGGCGTCCGCCGCCTGCCGCACATGCGCGAGTTGAGGCGCGAGATCATCGGGCATCTCCCGGCGGTTCGCCTTGTACTGATCGTAGATCTCGTTGCGGAAGCTGCGGCCGGAAGCGTCGAAGATTACCGCTATGTGGTCGGCATCCGTATCCCTCAAATATTTGTCCAGCATATTGCTGAAGTGCATGACGACTTCCGTCGCCATGCCATCGGATGCGCGCTGGAACCGCTCTGCCTTGGGATCCTTGGCGCGCGCAAAATAGGCCCGGAAGATGAACCCCGAGCCGTCGATCAGATATACGTGGTGCGGCGCTGCCGAAGGGGCATGCGCGGCGGGAGTTGGGTGGGGCTCCGAAACGAGCGGTTCGATCAGATCGTTCACGGCGTCCTTTACTCAGGCATTGCGCTCTTCCGCCACCCCGGGCGGCGTAGCCGCCTCCTCGGGAGCGGGTGCTTGCATCGCGCGGTTGACAAACAGGCGGGAGCAATAAGGGCATTCGACCTTCCCATCGCGCCCGAGATTGAGAAAGACCCTCGGATGGCCGAGCGCCCCACCACCGCCATTGCAGGCAGCGACAGTCTCATTAATGTAGATGGTTTCGAAGGGCCCCATAGGCGACCGGAAAATGGCGCGGGCGCTGGCCACGCGCGGCTGACCATATGACGAACATGATGATACGCTTTGCCGCTCGACAATCAATGATCCCCTCCAGGACGCAGCTTCGCGCTCGCGGCATCGACGAGAACGCGTGAGCGGCTGCAGACAGATAGCTTCCGGCCTGCGTTGCGCTTGGGTGCTCGCCGTATTGCTGCTATCGGCGGGCTGCGCGCCAACGATCGACGAGGACGCCCGGCTCGCTGGCATCGGCACTGCGCGTGCAGCGCCCGAGCCGAACCCGAGGCCGGACTTTACTAGAACGAGCCTTGTCGCCGCCGACGGTCGGGTGCTGCCGCTGCGCAAATGGTTACCCGGCGGCCAGGTCAAGGCAGTAATCCTCGCCTTGCACGGGTTCAATGATTACAGCAACGCGTTCGAAGACTCGGGCGAAGCCTGGGCCAAGCGCGGCATCGCTACCTACGCCTATGACCAGCGCGGCTTTGGCGCCGCCCCCGAGCGCGGATTTTGGCCGGGTCGGGCGGCGCTCGCCGCCGATGCCGCAACGGCGTCTCGGATACTGCGCCGTCTCTACCCGGGAGTGCCGCTTTATCTCCTCGGGGACAGCATGGGCGGCGCTGTCGCGGTGGTGGCGATGACGGGCGAGAGCGGCGCACCGATTCCCGACGTCGACGGCGTCATCCTGACCGCGCCGGCGGTGTGGGGCCGCACGACGATGGACCTCTTGCCCCGGCTGGCCCTGTGGGGCGGGGTGCGCCTGATGCCGGGGCTCACCGTGACCGGCCGCGGCCTCGAGATAAAGCCGTCCGACAATATCCCAATGCTGCGCGCCTTGTCGCGCGACCCCCTGGTCATCAAAGAAACCCGGGTCGATACGATCTACGGCCTCGTCGATCTGATGGATGCCGCGCTCGATTCGGCATCGTTGCTGGACGTGCCGCTACTGGTGATGTACGGCGCGAAGGACGAAATCGTACCGAAAACGCCGATCCGGCGCTTTGTCGGCAGCTTGCCGCCGGAGTGCCGCCACCGCGCGAAGCTCGCCTGGTATGAAAACGGCTACCACATGCTGCTGCGCGATCTAGAAGGGCCGATCGTCGCCGCCGATGTCGCGAACTGGGTACTCACGCCGGCCGCGCCACTGCCCTCGGGCGCCGATCGCGTGGCAGAAGAAGCGTACTCGCGCGGCGCCAGCCAAGTCTCGCTGGACGCACACTGACAGATGCACCCGGTCGTCGTCCTGCAATTGTTGATCTTGCTGATGCTGGCCAACGGGACGCCGGTAATCGCCAAGAAGGTGCTCGGCGGCGGTTATTCCTATCCGCTCGATGGCAATCTGACGTTTGCGGACGGGCGGCCGGTATTCGGGCGCTCGAAGACGATACACGGCGTCGTGCTGGCAGTTGCGGTAACGACGGTGAGCGCGCCGCTCATCGGCCTTGGTTGGAGGATCGGTCTCCTGGTCGGCAGCTTTGCCATGGCCGGCGATCTCTTTTCGAGCTTTTGCAAACGCCGACTCGGTCTGCTGCCGAGCAGCCGGGCGAGCGGTCTCGACCAGATCCCGGAATCGCTTCTACCGTTGCTCGCCTGCCGCGATTTATTGGCATTGACGGCCGCCGATATTGGGGTTTGCGTCGTGATATTCGTTATCGGGGAGGTGGTGCTCTCCCGCCTGCTGTATGCTTTCCGCTTGCGCGATCGCCCTTATTGAGGCGAGCGCAGCATACGATGCAAGGTGATTTCCGGCGGACAGTTGAGCCGCACGGGGAGGATGCAGGAGCCGACCCCGACCGAGGTGTACCCGACCATGCCGCGATAGGTCCAGGCGCCGGCCCCCATGCGTCTTGGCAGCACCGAATTGAGGATGATCGGAATGGCGCCGGGCAGACAGATCTGGCCTCCGTGGGTATGCCCGCTTAGGAGCACCTGGAACCCCGCATGAGCGGCCTGCCGATAGATCTCCGGGGTATGAGACAGTAGGATCGAAAACTCCGCCGCGGGCACGTTCGAGGCCGCCTTTTCGATATTGTCCACTCGGTAATAGTGGGCATCGTCGATGCCGACGAGGTGGATGTGCTCCCCGCCCCGCTCGATCGCCTCCGACTCGTTGAGCAGCATGCGGATCCCGATCTCCTCCAAGGCCGGGACCATGCGGATCGTGTCGTGGTTGCCCAAGACGCCGTAGACCGGACCCTGGAGGTTCGCCCTCACCCGCGCCAAGCCGTCGACCGCTCCTTGATACGGACCGTAGGTCTTCCCGCGATAATCGCCGGTCAGGACGCACAAATCGTAGGAAACTGTCGGCAGCAGCTCGATCAGGCGGCGCATCGCCCCGCCGTTCATGTCGGCATGCAAATCGCTGAGATGAAGGATCGTAAACCCGTCGAATGAGTCCGGTACTCGGGGCGAGCGGATGTCATGGCGCCGAATTTTGATGTTTTCGGCGTTTTTGCGGGCGCGCCAATAGAGCCCGGTCGCCATCAATGCCGTCCGAATGAACGAAGGGCTGAGATGCCAGTTCTCGGGATGAAAAAAATTGATGCCTTGGCCGAATACCCGGCCTTCACGCTCGCCCTCGATGCCGAGCCGCTGCCGGGCGTGCAGCCGACCGAGGCGTTCTTCCAATTTCTCCAAAACGCCGCGATCAATCGAAGGGCCGGGGCGATGCCGCGGCTTTTCAGCTAGCTGAAAATCCATTTATCCCCCTAGGCGCATCGGGCGCGCGCCCCTCGGGCTCGGTCGGCCGCCGACTCGCGTCGAAGATTGCGGCGAATGCATGGCGAGGCCTGTGATCTGCCAATCGCAATAATAACTTGCATCCCCATCGCTCGTTGCTGCTTTTAAAGCAAAGTTTTTTCTAAAGTATGAAACGCTTGCTCAGCTCGTCGTTGGACAGCCTGGCCGCGAGCGGCAAGGACCTTGCGCTCGCCGCGAAGCGGCTGTATCTCACGATGCCCAGGTCATACGAGACCACGCACGGCACCCGTAGCTCAGCTGGATAGAGCGCTGCCCTCCGAAGGCAGAGGTCGTGAGTTCGAATCTCGCCGGGTGCGCCATTGTTTCAATAAGTTAGGTGATCGACCTAAGGAGGCGCTTCCGAACTAGCAACCACATAGCAACCACGAGCCGCCCCAAACCGCGTCTGGCGTCCACCGTTGGCGCGGCCCGCTAAGCCGTGTGCAGGACCGCTAGGGTTTGGGTTCAATGCATCGCGATAGCCCCCCACCCCTTTGGAGCCTCAATCAGAATTTGTACGCTGGCGACCGGGGCGTCTTCTATCGAAAGATCAAAACGAGAACAGAAAGGAAGAGGAAGGTCGCGTCCGGCGCGCGTGCCATTGCGTGCCAAGGGCGGGAAAGTCCGATCGGGCGGCCGGTAGCGGCGGACCTCGCGCATCGCCCTCTACAGGGGCGCGCGGATCGAGCGCGAGATCGTCGCCCGGCATGCCGAGCTTGGGGTAAAGGCCGACCGCGTGCCGCTGTCGGGTGGGCGGAGCCGCTGATCGTCTTGCCGTGGCGGGTGTGGGCGCGGGCTGCTAGTCTGAGGCATTGCCGCGGCGTGCCGCGTACCCTATGTCTGCAACATGAACGTTCCGGCTTACAGCGATCCCACGCTTGAAGTAAGGCCCGCTTCCGCTTTTGTGGGTTTCCATGCCGCGCTTGCAAACACGCAAGCGCCGAGTGAGGCGCGTTTGGCTGAGGCTGAGATCGAGCTTGCTGAAGGCGAAGCCTATATAAATCGCGGTGTTGAAGCAATTTGGCGGCTGATAGCTGATAGCCGTCGCGCAGAGGAAACCGGTGATCAAATTGATTGGGACTACTTGATTGAACGTCTTAAGTTTTACGAGACAGAAGCTGCCCGTGATCTCTCTCAAATCCGAAAGCTGGTTAGCCGGCTGTTGATATATATTCGCGATGCGGAGCCGAATATCGCACGTCGAGCACGTGGCATGGGAAGACGCCAAGAAGATGCCGTTGCGCGATTTGTCGAGACGTTACGCGACGCGCGATGGCAGGCAATGGCATCACGAGCACATTTCGGCCCTGATTTGCATACCGGGCCGATCTTTGATGATAGCGCGGAGCTGCGTCGGTACCTTACGAATGTTTGAATGCGGATTCGCATTACAGAGCGCTATAAAAGATCTGCTCGAAAGCATAATATAACAACTAAGGCGGCGAGAACTGTTAGCAGGTTCATCGAGAATGCCCAGCATCCAGGATTACATTTCGAGCAGCTTTCAGGATGGGACGATACTTACAGCATTCGGGTGAACCGACAATACCGCATCTTGCTTGTTCGCGAGACTGACGAAGCTGGTGAGATTTTTGCCGTCGTTGATATCGATACTCACCAAATCTATCGTCGGTAACCTTCGCACTCTTGAGGAAAGCGGCAATGAGTCAACCGACGATCTACCGTGGGCCGGTAAGGCTCCCGCGGACGCGGATACCCCTCGCTTTCTTCGCGGAGCGCGAGGAAATAAACGATCCTCGCCTCATCGCATCGGAGTAACGCTTATAAGCTTTAGAGCTTTGATCGTGGGTGACTCTGGAAGTATTCTTCGCGCTGTTTTAAGAACTTCGTCCGAGCGACGGCACTTTTTATAGATACCCAGCCTTCGTCGACTTTATCCGTTATCCCATCGAAGTCGACATAAACCTGAGAGTTATCCCAAACGGCTTTATATTTCGAGACCTTCACCCCATATGCATTTTGGGCGATGTTTCACTTTGCGTTCCCAACCGCCATGGGTATGATGGAGGGTTCGCCCTAGACGGGCGCGATCGCCCCGCCTCGGCTCATTTGCCTAGCGGGCATCTGAGCCTGTTCGACATGATCAATTTCTCGCTCCGCACCTTCCTAGATATTCTTGACCTTCTGGATCGTGAGAGAGTAGTCGCCCGGCTAGGCGCTAGGCAGGTGCCGCCCGCAATAATAAACGAAGACGAAAAGGTAAAGATTATTAACAACAGCACCATTATATCTGAGTTAGTGGATAAACATAATCTAATTCGCGCCCGTGATCGTTTTATCCATTTGGGTCACACGCTAACTGCGTCGAGCATTCGCTATGACGAGCTTCTTGTTCAATTAGATATCATTAGGGATGCGATATTTGACGATGTCAAGTTGGAATGTTTCTACCACTATTCACCAAGGAAAGTTGAACTATATTTGTCTAGATCCCAAAGCTGGGAGCAATCCTTAAAAAGATTTGAATCAATTAAACCTGAGGTTGACGCTGCAATGGACTGCTATGCGCTGGAATACAACACAGCAAGCGTGTTTCATTTGATGAGGATTGCCGAGTATGGGTTAAAAGCGTTGGCGAGAGAGCGAGGTGTGACTTTCCCGAAGCATCCGCTCGAATGGGCGGATTGGCAGAACATTCTCGACGAGACTGAGAAGAGAGCCCGCGCGGCCACGCACGGAATGCCTCGCGGTCCAATAAAGGATGCGATTCAGGCGTTCTACAGCGGAGCCATCGGACAGCTACACGGTTTCAAAGACACCTATCGCAATGCGGTGATGCACGTCCGGCGCAGCTACGACGAATTGGACGCTCTAAAGGCGATCAATCAGGTTCGGGATTTCATGAACGGCCTTTCCGCGAAGATCGGCGAGAAGACCCGTCGCCCGATCCGGCGTTGGCCTTAGGAGGAGACCGTTTGGGCTGTTCCGCGATTTTGCGGAATACGCGATCGAGATGGGGGCTGGGCACCTCAGCTCCGACCTCGCGGGCCATGTCAATGAACCGCTTTGACTGCTCTGGATCGTCCGGCTTGGGCTTTGGCTTGCGCGGCATGCGCGAAGGATACACGGGCGCACCTCAATCGTCGAACCGGAAAGATAGTTGTCGCGGGTCTTCTGGTTTTCGCGACCGACGCCTGCTGGCTTGTGCCTTAGAACGGCGGCGCGCCCGCGAGTTTGCTACGAGGCGTCGCATAGGTAAGCCGCTTCCCTTTTGCGCCAACAAGGGCGCGATCGGCCCGCTCCAAGTCATCGATCCCGAGCGCGATCCGGTTGTTGTGCCGGAAGTCGAACTCGGCGGTGTACCGATGCAGATGCGCTTCGGAGACGTGAAAATAGCAGCCGTAGATCCCGCGCTTGAGGATCGAGAAATAATTTTCGGCGGTGTTGGTATGCCAGAAATAGGCGCGAACATATTCCTCGGCGCTATGGTTCACCGCGCCGTGCCCCGCGAACTGCCGACCAATCGACCAGTAAACCGGGCTTTCATCGGTCATCAGATAGCTGGCGCGATCTACATTCGCGGTCATGATCGGTCGGAGAGTTTGCGCAGTTACGTTCGGGACGTGGAAGCTGCGGACGCGGCCATCCCGCTCGACCAGAGACAGCACTGCGGCCTTCGGCGGGATCTTGCCTTGCGGTTTGCGGCCTTGCCACCGATGAAAGTCTCGTCGCTCTCGACAACCTGATTTGCCCCGCCGAGCGGGCCAGAACTGGAAATGCCAAGCTCAGTCATGGCCTCGCGGACGCGATGTCCAAGGAACCACGCAGTTTTCAAGCCGCACTGGAAGGTGCGCTGAAGCTGGCGGGTGCTGATCCCCTTTTTCGAGGAGCAGAACAGGTAGATCGCCTGCAGCCACACTCGCATTGGGACGTGGCTGGATTCGAACACAGTACCGATCTTGACAGTGAATGGTTTGCGGCAGGCGTAGCATTTACAGAGACCGATGCGGTTGGTCTTGCCTTTCAGCCTACCGACTTGCTCGCTGGCCGCTCCGCAGTGTGGGCAGACAGGACCGTCGGGCCACAATCGCGCTTCGACATAAGCGTAGGCGGCTTCTTCGCTATGAAAATGAGCGGCAGAAAGGTGGCTTTGCATGGCCTATCTCCTTGACCATGTTGAATCTAGTGATTGTGTATGGGAACGTCAAGTGAAACATTGCCGCATTTTGCATCGGCACAACCTCGAACGTTGTGGGAGGGCCGAACTTCTCGCGTAGGCGAACCATAGTAAGCTCTTGGTCTCCTATTCCAATTGTTTGAAAACTTACAGAGTTGAGAATACCGTTATGAACGTAAATTCGCATACCAGACCCGATGGGCGGCTGTTGCCCTGGAGGCCACCACACCCGTCTAAGGTCTTGATCCATTGGAAATTCAACTGACCAGCAGGGTTCTCTGATTACGCTGAAAAGGATTCCGCCATTATTGTCTTTCGGACATGCGGACATCGTTAAAGGCCGATCTAGTGTGCCGTCTCTGAAATCGCATTACTTTCTGGTTGGAGCGCGGCGAGCGTCTGTCTGGCAGCATCGATCTTGCGCAGGATGTCTTCGCCCTTGGCTTTCCACACGTAGCGCCGCGGATTGTCGTTGCGTGCCGCCAGGAAGGCGATGATGGCGTCGGTCAGTTCTCGGGTCGAAGCGAAGCTCTTCTCGGTAATGAACTCGGTGAGGTCACGGAAGAAGCGCTCGACCAAATTCATCCACGATGACGAGGTCGGTGTGTAATGCATGTGAAAGCGGGCGTGGCGCTCGAGCCATCGCATGACCGCGGGATGTTTATGGGTGGCGTAATTGTCGGCGATGATGTGGATGTCGAGATCGGCCGGGGTCTCCTCATCGATGGTTTTGAGGAAGGCCAGCCACTCCTGATGGCGATGACGCGCGGCCAGACGGGTGATCAGCTTGCCCTCGAGATAATTGAGCGCGGCAAACAGGGTCAGCGTGCCATGTCGCACGTAATCGTGGGTCTTGGTGCGAATGTGGCCGATCCCCAGCGGCAAACCCGGTTGCGTGCGCTCCAAGGCCTGGCATTGTGATTTCTCGCCGCAGCACAGCACCAGCGCCTTCTCCGGCGGGTTGAGATACAGCCCGATGACGTCCCAGAACTTCTCTTCAAAGCGCGTGTCGTTCGACAGTTTGAAGGTGCGCGAGAGATGCGGCCTGATGTCACTGGCCGCCCACAGGCGCTGCACGCTGGCCGGCGAGATCCCGGCGGCGCGGGCCATCGTGCGGCAACTCCACCGCCCCAGATGGGGCGGCGGCGTCACCGCTTGCTCCACCACCTGCTGCACCGCCGCCTGTGGCAGCCATGGCTTGCGCCCGCGCCCGGCACGATCGTTCAACCCGTCCAGCCGGTGCAGTGCAAAGCGCCCGACCCAACGGTTCACGGCGAGGCGCGAGATCCCCAGCTGCTCGGCGATGCGCTGTTGGGTTAGACCTTGCGCACTCAGCAGGATGATCTCAGCCCGCCGACGATCGCGCACCGACACGGTTGTCGCGCGAGCCCGGCGGCCCAGTTCCTCAGCCTCTTCCACAGCTAACTCGATCCTTTGACGCGCCATAAGCAGTCCCCCCAATCGGCGCGCCAATATACCCACCACCCCACCTCTTGTAACTCCATTTTAGATACGGCACACTAGCAGGGTGCTGAAAAAATGTCGATTTTGGCGCGTTCTGGCTTCCGCGGTAGTCGACATTGCGGTGGTGGGCAGGTTTTGGAATGGGTTGCAGTGGGCGCGGGCGGAGCAGCAGTACACGGTTTGATGTGCGCGTCGCCTTATTGAACAGCCGCAGCGAGCAATTTAGGCAGGCGAACGAGGTCATACGCGGCCATTGCGAGGGTGAATTGCCAATCGACCTTGAGCCGGCCGCGATGCCGCATCTTGCGCAAGCCGGCCACTGTCTTGGCCCAGCCGAAAGCCTCCTCGACGGGTTTGCGGATGCGCTGCGAGATCGCATAGCCGGGATGACCGGCGGTGCCCTCGTCGATCGCCGAGCGGCGGCCACTGGTGTGCTGCGCGACGTGCGGGGTGACTGCCTTGTCGCGCAGTGCCATCACAAAATCGGCACTGTCATAGCCCTTATCGGCGCCGAGCGTCACCGGCTGCAGGGTCGCGGCGTGCGGTTCGATCAGCGTCAGCGCCGCCCGCCGCTCGGCATGGCCGGTAGCGGTTGTGGTCACCGCACCGACAATCAGCCCGTTGCGGTTCTCCATCAGGGCATGGCCCATAAAACACAGCCGCGCCTCCTTGCCCAATCCTTTGCGGAACAAACGGGTTTCGGGGTCGGTGGTCGAGACATGCGTGTCGTTGCGCCGCGGCTCGCCGTGAAAATCCTGCTCGCCGTTGCGACCCGGGCCGGGAGGATCACCCGAGCCGTCCTTTGGCCGAAAGCTTTTCAGGCTCGCCCAGGCTTCCAGCAATGTGCCGTCGACCGAGAAATGCTCGCTCGACAGCAACGCCTTGACCCCGGCCTGCGCCAGCACCGCGGCGAGAAACTGAGCTGCGATATCGCCTTCCAGCAGGCGGTCGCGGTTCTGGGTGAAGGTCGTGGCGTCCCACACCGGGTCCTCGATGCCCAGCCCAACAAACCAGCGGAACAACAGATCGTGGTCGATCCGCTCGACCAGTTGCCGTTCCGAGCGGATCGAATAAAACGCCTGCAGCAGCAGGGCGCGCAGCAGCCGTTCCGGCGGGATCGACTCGCGGCCGAGCGGCGAACAAAGCTTTTCAAACTCGCCGGACAGCGATTTGAGCGCGACATTGGCAATCGCGCGCGAATCACCCGCAGCGGGTGATCCGCCCGGATCCGCTTCTCAAGGTCTATGTAGCTGAAAAGCTTACCGCAAATCGCATCGTCGCCGCGCATCGTCACCCCCTTGCCCCACCCCAAGGGATCACAATGCACAAATTTCGCCACCCTTTTTCAGCACCCTGCTAGTGTGGGTTCGTAATGACTGTACCTTCGCTCAATCCACCGGCCGTTACCCACCACACAACGCCAGGCGTCATATATACCAGCGCGGCGCGGCGTGCGCCGGTGGCGCGCAGATAATCCTCGAGCCGACCGGCGTGGCGCCGCATGTCTGTCTCGTCGGGATCAATGTCGCTCTTCCAGTCGAGCACCACCTCAATCTGGTCGTCCTCGAACGCGATCGCGTCGATACGTCCCGCAAGCGCGCTTCGGCTCGTACCATCCGCGACCAGCGCGTAAACTGGCCATTCGGGAACAAGCCGCGCGCGCAGCGCGGCAATATCTGGAAGCTGCAGGGTGCGCCAGACGCAGGCGGCGATCTCGTCGCCGTCCGGAAGCACCTCGCCTTCAGCGGGGTCGAGGACCAATTCGGTGAGCAGAGCACGCGCGCGACCTGCGAAACTTCCGATGTCCTCGACAAGCTCGCCCGTCAACACCTCCTCCATCAGCTTGTGCAGGACAAGCCCGCGCACGCGGCCCGCGCCCACGGGCACGTCAACCTCAGGCGCGTCACCTGATTCAGGCGCGATCGCCTCGGCCGTCGGAAGACGATCGAGATCGTGATCACTCGGCCGGATCCAAGTGAGCGCAACGGCCGCCGCGTCGATCACGGTTTGCTCGGCGGCGAACTGCTCGGCCGTCTGCGCGTTCGGAAGCTCGGCATTGATCACGACTGGCGCCGGCGTCAACCGCGACAAGTTCAGTCGTGGCAGCGCGTTGTGCCCCATGTCGACGATCCGAGCCCAAGACTTCTGTTCGGCCTGCGGCAATTCCGGCACGATCAGCAACTCACGGGCGCGCGTGCACGCGACATACCAAAGCCGTTCGCGCTCGCGCATCAAGCTTTCGTCTTCGATCTCGAGCGCAACGAGGAGGTCGGGCGGCACGACGTCGCCGATCACCCAATGCAAGGTGTCGTCGTCAGCGCGATGCACGAACGGCTCCCGCGAGCGCAGCAGCGTCGCCGTATTGATTGGGATTACCACCGGCCATTCGAGTCCTTTAGCAGGGTGCTGAAAAAGGCCGCGAGTTAGCTGGAAACCCCCGATGATTAAGTTCACGGTCATTTCCGCGAAAGCGGGAATCCATCTTTGTCAGTGGGTTACGGATACCAGCTCTCCGCTTCGCTACTGCAGGAATGACGAGTTTCCAGGTCATCGGGTGTTTTTCAGCAACCTGTTAGCGCTATGGATAGTGACAAGCTCGATAGCATCGCCCTCCGCGTCGACGCGGCCTTCGTTGTAGGCCCCCTCCAGCCGCCAATCACGGCTGACGTCACGGACGAACCGTTTCAAGCCTTTGACGGCATAAGGCCTCGCCCTTTCGAGTACAGCCTCGACATTCGCGGCGCCCCGCACGCTGTGCTTGCCTTCGCGCGCGCTCACGATTGGCCGTACTGCCAGCCGCTCGGCGGCTTCAGCGAGCAGGAGTGCCGGCGTGATCGACCGTGCCCGGCGACGCAGGTCCTGCAAGATCAAGAGTATCCGTCGCGCCGTCGGATGGATGACGTAATCCGCTTTCGTGGTCAGCGCGAACCGCGGAATGGTGTCGGGGCGGTCCGCCGGCGGCGGCAGCGCGGCGGTGATGTCGAGCAATTCCTCCTCGGTCAGGCCGACAAGCGGACCACGCATTAAAGCGCCAAAGGCCAAGGTATCGCCGGCATCGGCGAGCACTCGCGCGAGTGCGACGAAATCCTGCACCTCCTGGCGGCGGAAAAGCCCCTTCTCAGCCTGAGAGGCGATCGGAAGCCCGCGCGTCTCGAGAGCGCGCTCATAGCGCCAAAGCTCCGCGCTCGTCGGAGCCAGCAGCGCGATGCCGCCTGCCGTGAGCGGCGCGAGCTCGCCGTTGTCGTCGCGGACGTTCACATTGCCGATCAGGCGCGTACACAGATCGGCAACGGTTTCGGCCTCTGCGTCGCGGATCTGCGCCGGCCGCGAGTTGGGCGGCACGTCGATCGTGATCTTGGCGACGCACAGCAAATCATGATCCGGCCGATCGATGGTCGGGGCTAGCCCCACGTAGCCTGGTTGGCCCGTACCCGAGAGCACGGCTGCAAAACAGCTGTTGATGTAGTTCAGGATCCCCGGCCGCGAGCGCAAATTCGCAGTGACCTGCACGATGTTCTCCGGCCAGCGCCGCGCGATGGCGCCACGCGCCTCGCCGTACGAGCCGACGTCGCCCCCACGGAAGCGGTAGATGGATTGCGTTGGGTCGCCGACCATGAAGAGGGCGCCCGCACGGAGAACGCTGTCTTGCCAACGCGGCGCGCTGCCGTCCGCGGCGATTCGGAACAGGATCTCCGCCTGAATCGGATCAGTGTCTTGGAACTCGTCGACCAAGATGTGGCAATAACGCCGCCCAAGCTCCGGGCGCACCGCATCGTGCTCGCGCACGAGCTTGCGAGCCCGCTCCAATAGATCGTCGAAATCGAGAACAGCCGCGGCGCGCTTAAAGGCGGCATAGTCTGCCAGCACCTCGTCGAGTTCCGCCGACAGCGTGGCCACGAGTGCGGTCGCGACGCGGCCGATGATCACGCGGTAGCAATGATCCACACGCGCGAAATGGCGGCCGGCCTCCTCGTTGAGCTCCCCGCCGCGATCCTTGCCGGCCGCTTTTTCCCACGTCTTGGTTCTTGGCGTCAACAGATCGAAGGTGTGCCGCCGCATGCACGGTAGCCGCTCCGGATGGGCGAGCCCCCATAGCGCATCGAAGGCTGGCGGTGTCTCGAAGCTGCCGGCCTCTCGAGTTGTGCAACCAGCTCGAGCGTCTTGCGCTCGACGGGTTGCGCCGAGAGCCAGCGTCGAAAGTCGGCGACAGCCTCGACAAGATCGATATCGGGACGGCCGCTCATATCCGCCGGCGATCCGCGCGCGTCACGATGCTCCAGACGAAAGCGCGCGAGCGCCTGCAAGGTCGCCACGACGCGATGGGGATCGTGATGGCACAAAGCGGCGATAGGGTCATCTGTCCTTGCGGGGCCGTTCAACCGCCGCCTGAACCATTGTTCGAAGACCCCGTCGAAGGCGGTCTCAGCCTGTGTCGCGTCCAGAATCCGCGCTCCCGGATCCATATCGGCTTTGACCGCATAGCTGCAGATGATGGTCTGGCAGAAGGCATGGATGGTGGTGGCGGTCAACTCATCAAGCTCTGTACGTGCCGCTGATAGAGCGCTGCGCTGTGTGTCCGTCAGGCCTTCAGGAAAGGCCGGCTGCAGCGGCTTGGGCACGCGCCCAGCCAGGAGCTCATCGACATAGCGATGGATGCGCGCACCAAGCGCGCTCGCGGCTAGTTCGGTGAAGGTGATGGGGGCAATCGATCGGGGTTCGGCACCAGACGCCAACAGCATCGTCACGCGACCCGCCATCGCGCAGTCTTGCCGGTGCCAGCCGCCGCCTCCACCAGCAGCGTCGCGTGCAGCTCGGTCAGCGCTCTTCGGCGCGCCGCGTTGTCGGCCAGCCTGATCATCGGGCGCTCCAGATACGGGCGAGGTCGCCGAAGGCGCGACCGAAGGCTGCTTGCTTAATCTGGAAATAACTCTCCGGCGCAGCCGGCAGCGCCAGTCGAAAGTCGTTCCGCTCCTCGCGCCCATCCGGCCCCGGCAAGGCAAGGCCCAGGCGAAGGAGATCGCCCGCTGTAGACACGTTGGCGCCGATCTCGACGATAGCCTGATCAACGTTGTACAGCCTGTACGCCCTCGGTTCGTCGTCGCCGAGAAAGACCAGGCGCGCTATGATGCGCGGATTATCCGGCAGGAGCTGGCGCGCGGCGATCGCATAGAGCACACGCTGCAGTTCGGCGCCGCCGCCAAGGACGATCTCCTCCGCCTTCGGCGGCTCGGCGCTGGTTTTGTAGTCGGAGACGCGAACGCCATTGTGCGCCCTATTAAAGTCGAGGCGATCGATTTTGCCGCGAATGCGGACTCCGGTGCTGGGGATGATCGCCTGCGAGGTCGGAGGCCACAGGAGATCCACGGCGCCGTTTCTGTCATCTTCTTCGCGCCCGAACGCCAGCTCGGGCCAGCTACGCGTATCGGGCTGAAACGCCTCGTCCAGCGTCAGCGCCTTTAGCGCGAGATTACGCGCCTCGGCGAGCGTATGCCGCCACAACAACGAAGGCGGCACCGAGCGTTCGAGCGGCCATTGAGCGCCGATCGCGGCCGAAGCCGCATCGAGCGCGGCTTCGATCTCGTGACGGCGCGCGCGCATAGCCCGGGTCCGGCTCGAGCGCGTCGACGGTGCGTTTCAGCAGGTCATGCACGAGTTCGCCGTAGGCGCGGGTATTGAGCGACAGCGGTTGTGCCTCCTCGACGAGCGGCCGCCAACCCAAGGCGTAACGCCACACGAAAGCGAGCGGATCGCGCAGCATGAGTTGGAGAGACGTCGCCGACTGCACCTGGGCGAACGCACGTGCAATGATAGGATGATCGCTGCGCACCCGACCGTCGTGTCTCGTGACCGCGGGGCTTCGCCAACTTCGCCAGCAAGCCGCAGCCGATGCGATCGCCGGCAAAGCCGCCGCCTCTTCGGGTCGGGCCGCCAGTCGATCAGTCTCGCTGAAGGCGTGGCGCGGGATGCCCGCGCGCTTGAGGACCGTGGTGCGCACGCCATGCGGCACAAGCGGGCTTGCCGCCAGCAAATTGTTCTGCGCATTGCGGCGGCTTCGCGATAGCACACAGCTCCCCGCCGCGCGCGCGGTGATGACATCGAACTCCCGCCGGTCCTGATCCGTGATCGAATCGGCGTCAAGCTCGACGCGAGACAGCATGTGGGTAGGAAGGAGTGGATCCTCGCCAGCGTGTCGCGGCCAGGATCGCGTGGTCATGCCGAGCAGCCGCACAAAGCGCCGGGGCGCGGCGACGAGATGGCTTGCAGGGCACCAGACGGCGCAGGCGCCCGGATCGCGGCCATCCGGCCCGCGCAGCTCCTGCAGGGAGAATTCCAGCGCCTGTGGCGGGGCGCGCCGGAGCGCCTCGGTCCAAAGCGCGCGCGCTGCAGTGCCGAGCGACATGGTGCCGGCATGGTTGGCGGCGCTCGGGCCTTTGGCCAGCTGTTCGAGCACGGGAGTCAGTATCGGACGCACATCGACGCCATCGGTCCGGCCACGGTGTGCCTCGTCGAGCGAGCGCCGCCATTGATCCAGCTCGAAGAGCGCAGCGCCGGGCTTTAGGCCCTGCGCCCACGTCGGAGGAAGATCCTTCAAACCCTGGCTGCGCCCGGCGACGTGGCCGAAGAGCCGGCGCACGCGATCTTGGCTCAATCCGTTCAGCAGCACGTCAGCGAGCGCGGCGCACGCTTGGCCTTCACGCGATGCGAGCGCGGGCACACCGTGCGAAAAGTGCAGCGGCAGACCCGCATCGGCCGCCAGCACCAGCATGTAGTCGTCCCAGTCCTCGGTTGCCGTGGCGCAGATGGCGATCTCCTCTGGACGAGCGCGGCCAACGCCGATGAGCTCGCGCATCCATCGCAACGCCTCGATCGCTTCCTCGCGGGGCGTCGCGCAGGAAATTATCTCGGGCTCGGCCGGCGCTGGTCGCGTATCGCAAACGACGTTCCCGGCGAACCAGGCGACATCGACCGCGTCGGGGTTCCGCCATGTAAGCCGCACGTGTTGTGCCGGAGTGTCCAACAAAGGCCGCCAGACGCGCGCAACGCGCACAGCCTGATCGAGTTCGACCGGGCCCAGAACCACCGGCGCGTGTCTCAGACGCTGCAGCGCCGCATCGCGCAAATCGCGCGGCGTCAGCACACCGGCAGGCAAATTGGCGCGGACGCGCGCTTCGATCATCGTGAGAGCCGAGCGCCATCTTCCGCACGATTCGCCAAGGTAAAGTCGGCATTCCACACCCGCGTCAGGGTCCAAGCGACGGAGCGCGTCATGCCCGGCCGCTCGCGGATGCGCTCGAGATCGGCAAAACCGCCCGCCTCGAGTGCCGCTCGGATCGCTGGATCGAGGTCCAAAGAGCGTGCCGGTCTTATAAAGCCTCCTGCAAGCCGCGCCGCCAGTTGCGGCAGCGTCAGGATCTGCACCCCGGCTTCCGCTCGCCGCGCCGCAGCGATCCGCTTCATTCGGAAGGCGAGCGGACCTTCTACGACGACACTCCGACGATTTGCGCGGAACGGATGTAGCAAGAGGCGTCTCCATCAGCTCGTGGCACCGGTTCTGCTTAACCAGCCGCCATCAGGACGAGCAGTTATCCTCAGCGGCCGCGAGGGCGGTTGCCTGACCGGTGTTGAACTTCTTGTCGAAGTGGTTCAGAAAAGTCTCGATCAGATGGCCGTGATAATAACCGTACACAGTTCGCGATACATTCTGGTTTTGAGGTTTTATAATATGGAAGACGAGACGGCTTTGTTCCGTTTTCGGCTTAAACCCGGCCTTGGCACGCCACTCCTTAGCCTTGTGAGTGTAGTATTTACCTTCCTCGCTTTTCTCCCAGGTTGTGATTTTTCCCTCCTGTTTCTTTTGCGCAATTCTGGCATCGAAGGCCTTCAGAAGTCCCGCTGCGTCCGAAGTCATGAAATAGACGGCCATGTTCACCACCTCCTGCCGAGGCCGCCCGAGATCGCCGCGAGTGCGTTTTCGGTGCGGTGAACCGTGAATACCGGCTGCATCAGCGCATTGGCGCCCGTCGTCATCATCGTCGTCATGTCGAACGGAAAACTATCCCGATACGCCGAATTACACGGCGGCTGATGCTGACGGATCATGGCTGCCTCAGCCCGGCGGCGGTCGTCGTCGCCATAAATCAAGGCCGCGTTCAGGCAGAGCTCCTGGCCCCATATAGAGGCTGCGCCACTCGAGGAACTTCTCGTGCCCTTGCACCCGATCCCGCACATTGGTGGCTTCGCCGAGGTACAGCAGGCGCCACAGCGACACCGTCCCCGCCCGCGCATCAAAGGTGCAGGCATAGACACCGTAAATGCCGGACGCCGCCGGCAGCCCGCCGATCGCGGGCTCGCGCCAGTACCCCTCGAATCCCAGCGCGTAGGACTTCACGAACATGATATGAGGCGGCGAGCCCACCAGATCTTGGCAGAAGCTCGCGGCGACGGCGCCGATCGCGCATCACCGCAGACGGCCGTCCTGCCCTGGTCGGGAACATTTCATTCGGTCGGCAGCCGCCTTTTGCGGCTCCACGCCCTTTCGATCGGGCTCGACGCGTCCTTCACGATTCTCTACCGCTCCGATTCGGCGGATCTCCTCGACCTTGTACGCACGGAGCTCGGCCTGTCCCGAACCGCTTCCCGCTTTCCCCGCAAGGACACCTGCCTGGCGATCTACTCCTACACGGTCAATGCCGGGTGCCCCCTCGAGGAGACGCTCGCCCAAAGTTTTCCGTGGTGTGCCGATTGGCCGAACGAGCTGCGTCGGCTGTTCGAAGCCTATGTCGTGGCCAAGCAGCGGGACAACGTCCTCGATTACGACGACCTCTTGTTGTACTGGCGCCATGCGATGGCCGAACCAGCCGTCGCAATGGAGATCCGCGGCTGTTTCGACCATGCCTCGTTGACGAGTACCAGGACACCAATCGGCTCCAGGCCGAGATCCTGCTGGCGTTGCGCCCTGACGGGTCCGGTGTCACAATCGTCGGCGACGATGCGCAATCGATCTATTCGTTCCGCGCGGCAACCGTCCGGAACATTCTCGACTTTCCCCACCATTTCGCCCCACCCGCCACGGTTATCGCGCTCGAGCGCAATTACCGCTCGACCCAGCCGATCCTCGATGCCGCGAATGCAGTGATCGCCCGCGCCAGCGAGCAGTTCGCAAAAACCCTTTATTCGACCAAGGCTTCGCTGGAGCGGCCGTTCCTGGCCAATGTCGAGGATGAGGCGGCTCAGGCCAAATATGTCGCCGACAGCGTGCTCCAACACCGCGAGGCGGGCATCGCGCTGCGCCGGCAAGCGGTGCTCTTTCGCACCGCGCATCACAGTGACCTCCTCGAGATCGAGCTCGGCGGGCGCAATATCCCCTTCATCAAATATGGCGGCCTCAGATTTCTCGAAGCCGCCCATATCAAGGACGTGCTGGCGATCCTGCGCTGGGCAGAGAACCCGCGCGACGCCGTTGCCGGTCTCCGGGTACTGCAGCTGCTCCCCGGCATTGATCCCGCGACCGCGCGGGGCGTTCTCGCACAGCTTTCGGGAAAAGCCTTTGCGACCGGCGCGCTCGCGCGGGTTTCACCACCGGCCGCCGCAGCCGCGCTCTGGCCGGGCCTATGCCGCGTCATCGCCCGTCTGCGCGACACGAATAGTGCGTGGCAAGGACGGATCGGGCTTGTGCGCGACTGGTATCAGCCGCTGCTTGATCGCCTCTACGATTATCCGGCTGCCCGAGCCGGAGACCTCGACCAGCTCGAGCAGATCGCTTTCGGTTATACCAGTCGCGAGCGTTTCCTGACCGAACTGACTCTCGACTCGCCGGATGTCAGCGGCGCGGAGGCGGGCGGGCCGCTACTCGACGAAGACTATCTGATCTTGTCGACCATCCACTCCGCCAAAGGGCAGGAATGGGAGACCGTCTATATTCTCAATCTCGTGGACGGCTGCATCCCGTCGGACATGGCCACAGGCAAACCCGAGCAGATCGACGAGGAGCGGCGGCTGCTCTACGTGGCGATGACGCGCGCGCGGGAACACCTTTATCTCGTGCAGCCTCGGCGCTTTTATCGAACGCAACAGCACCGGCATGGTCGTGCTCACGTCCTCGCTCCGCGATCGCGCTTTCTGCCAGACGAAATCCTCGGCTTGTTTGCCCGCGTCGATGGCGCGCCCTTTTCCTCCACCGCGGATAGGCACCCCGCCAACCCCGTTCCCCGGGTCGACATCTCGATCCGGCTTCGCGAGATTTGGCGCTAGAGCGCACCGATGCCTGCGCTCGCTGTGTCGCCTTGCGCGATCGGGGCGTTCGGGCAAGGGCTGAGTTCTGCGCTGACCCCGATGGGCTTCAGACAATCTGGTTGCGTCATTGCGTTGCGCCTCGGCAAAGGCCGCCAGATCGCCGCGCAGCATCTCGATCATGTTGTCATCGTACAGGCGCGTCTCGCCTGCCGTATGAGGGGTGGTCGCCACGTGCTCGATTCCGCACAGCTGCGAGTTTGCCGCAGGCGGCTCCTCGGCCGTCACGTTGAATGCGGGCGCCAGCGATGTGCCGCGCAATGAGCACTTCGGCAAGAGCCGCCTAGTCGGTGACCCGTACGCGAGCCATGTCCCCGAAATGGACGGAGGGTTTTATCCGACGGAGCACCCAGCCGCGGCCATGCCCGCAGCGACCGCGGTGATAGCGACAAAGATCCGACGCGATATCAGAGGGCCTTGTATGCTCGCCGCATCGCGGTCTGTCACACCGATCAAGGTCATGCGCGGGGGCTGGACAGTCGACTCACTAATGCCGGCCGGGGCCGCCCTCAATCAAAATCGTCCGCTTGCCTCTGCCCTGCGGCGGGACATTATGCTCTTCCAATGTTTGATCTGGGTCGGACCTTTCTTGCTGCGGTTGAGCGCAGCCCCGACGCGACCGCGGTCGTCGACGGTAAGCGGCGGCTCCGCTATGCGTCCTGGTATGAGGAGATCGCGCGCGTCGCAGGCGGGTTGACCGCGCTCGGCCTCCGGCGCGCCGACCGTCTGGCGGTCATCCTGCGGAACCGACTCGAAATGGCGACCCTGCACTGGGCCTGCCAACTCGCCGGCATTGTCGTGACGCCGCTCAACTGGCGCATCAAGCCCGAGGAGCTGGACTATTGCCTCGCCGATGCCGACGCCGCCGCGATCGTCTTCGACGATGTCGCGGCGGACACCGTCGCCAGCGCGGTGGCGTCCCAGCGGCTGCCGCGGATCGCAATCGGCAAGATCGACGGGGCCACCTGCCGTTTCGAAGACCTCCAAGGCGTCGCGAACGGGTTCGCGCCGCAAGCCGGGCCCGAGGACCTGTCGCTCCTGCTCTATACCTCCGGCACGACCGGGCGGCCGAAGGGCGTGCCGCGCCGGCACCGCGCCGAGCGCGCCGCCGCCCTCGCCCATGTCGCGCAGAACCTGTACGCCCGCGGCGAGCGAACGCTCGGCGTCATGCCCCTCTACCACACGATGGGCGTGCGCTCGTTGCTGGCGATGACGCTTGTAGACGGGACCTTCGTCTGCCTGCCGCGCTTCGACGCAGCGAAGGCGCTGCGGCTGATCGCGCGCGAGCGGATCAGCAATCTCTATCTCGTGCCGACCCTTTATCATGACCTGATCGGCCATCCCGATTTCGCCGCGACCGACACCGGCTCGGTGAGGAAGATCGGCTTTGCCGGCGCGGCGATGCCGGATGAGCTGCTGAAGCGGGTAGATATGGCGTTCCGCCCAGAATTGTTTGTCAACCACTACGGCTCGTCGGAGATCTACACCTTCACGGTCGAACCGCGTGCCGCGGCAAAGCCCGGCTCGGCCGGCAAGGCCGGGCTAAACCAGCGTATTCGGCTCATTCGCCTAGGCGCCGACAGCGCCGATGCCCGAGCCATGACCGGCGAGAACGGCCAGATCATCGCCGACATCGCCAGCGACGAGGCGTTCGAGGGCTATTGGCGCCGCCCCGACGCCGATGCCCGCGCCTTGCGCGGCGGCTGGTACTTCACCGGTGACACCGGGTATGTCGATGCCGAGGGGGATTTGTTTGTCACCGGCCGGGTCGACGACATGATCGTCTCCGGCGGCGAGAACGTCTCACCGGTCGAAATCGAGAGCATCCTGTCACTGCACCCCGCGGTCGCCGAGGTGGTGGTCGCCGGCTTACCGGACGAGCGCTGGGGCCAGCGGCTCACCGCTTTCGTCAAGCGCGGCGGCGCGATCGAGGCCGACGCGCTCGACGCCTGGTGCCGGGGTTCGAGCCTCGCCGATTACAAGCGCCCGCGCGAGTATGTGTTTGTCGCCGAAATCCCGAAATCGCCGGTCGGCAAGATCTTGCGCCGCCTGCTCGTCGCCGGCGAGTATCGGAGGGAATAGCATGAGCGATCCGCCGCCGCTGGTGCCGACGCTCCCCGAAAGTCTCGACGGCTTCCGCCTGGAGCTGGATCCCGAGCGGCAGCGCGCCAACGTGATCCTCGACAGGCCATCGTTCAACATCGTCACGATGGCCGAGCGCGAGCAATTGCGCGCAGTCTTCGAGGCGCTCGACGCCGATGTCCGCATCCGCGTCGTCGTGCTGCGGGCCGCCGGCGAGCATTTTTCGAGCGGCGGCGAGATATCGGGCTTTCTCGCCGCGTCGCCCGAGCACGTCTCGCGACTCGCCTGGAACATCGCCGCCCCGGCACGCTGCCGGAAGCCGGTCATCGCCGCCAGCCGCGGATATTGCTTCGGTGTCGGTTTCGAATTGGCGCTGGCCTGCGATTTCCGCATCGTCTCCGAGACCTGTCTCTATTCCCTGCCCGAGCAGCGTCTCGGACAGATCCCCGGATCGGGCGGCGCTGCGCGACTGCAAAGGATGGTCGGCATCACCCGGGTCAAGGACATCGTCATGCGTTCGCGGCGCATTCCCGGCCGCCAGGCCTATGAATGGGGAATCGCGACAGAGTGCGTTGCCGATGCCGAACTGGAACCCGCGACCGATCGGCTCGTCGAAGAACTGTGCGGGTTCCCGCCGCTGGCTCAGCGCACCGCGAAGAAGCTGCTGAACGACATCGAGGACGCGAATTTGTCGCTGGGAATCGAGCTGGAGAGCCAGGCCTATGCCCGGCTGCGCTGCTCGGACGATTTCCGCGAGGGCGTCGAGGCCTTTCATCAGAAGCGCCGACCGAAATTTACCGGCCGATGACTTACACGGGGCGTGATGTCCGCCGTCTCGAGGATCCCGACCTGCTGCGCGGCGCCGGGCGCTTCGCCGACGATTTGCCGGTGCGGCAGGATACCTTGCACGCGGCGATCTTGCGCTCGCCGCATGCCCATGCCGAGATCCTCTCGGTCGATGCGGAAGGCGCGCTGGCGCTGCCCGGCGTCGATTGCGTCGTCATTGGCGAGGATGCGCGCCGCTGGACGCGGCCCTTCGCCGTCGCGGTCAAGACGCCGATGCAGCACTGGTGTCTCGCTGTCGACCGGGTGCGCCATGTCGGCGAGCCCGTGGCGGTGGCGTTGGCGCGCGATCGCCATACCGCAGAGGATGCGCTGGAGCGCATCGCCGTCCGATATCGGCCATTGCCGCCGGTCGTCGATGCCGAGAAAGCGGCCGAACCTGATGCGCCGCTGCTCCACCCGGAGGTCGGCTCCAACGTCGTCAGCGACCGCGCGTTTCGCTACGGCGACCCAGAGGCGGCCTTTGACGCGGCGGCGCATCGAGTCTCGGTCACGACCTGCTACCCGCGAAATGCCGGCAGTCCGCTCGAATGCTTTGTCGTGATCGCCGAATACCTGCCGGGCGAGGCGGCCTACGAGGTCGCCGCGAATTTCCAGGGTCCGTTCGCGATGCACCCGGTCATGGCAATGGCGCTCGGTGTCCCGGGCAATCGGCTGCGCCTGCGCACGCCGCCGCATTCGGGCGGCAGCTTCGGGGCGAAGCACGCTGTGTTCCCCTATGTCGTGCTGCTGGCTTTGGCGGCGCGCAAAGCCGGGCGGCCGGTCAAATGGGTCGAGAGCCGGCTCGAGCACCTCGTCGCCGCCACGTCGGCGACCAACCGGGTGACAACCCTGTCAGCCGCAGTCGATCGGGACGGCGTCGTCACTGCCCTCGCCTGGGATCAGCTGGAGGATTGCGGCGCCTATCTGCGCGCCCCCGAACCGGCGACGCTCTATCGCATGCACGCCAACATGACCGGCGCCTACCGGGTTCGCCATCTGTCGATCCGCAATCGCGTCGTGCTGACCAACAAGACGCCGAGCGGACTGGTCCGCGGCTTCGGCGGGCCGCAGGTCTATTTCGCGCTCGAGCGTCTGATGCAACGAATCGCCGCGACCCTCGGGCTCGATCCGCTGGAAGTGATCCGGCGCAATCTGATTGAGGCATTTCCGCACCGCTGTCCGGCCGGCGCAATTCTCGACTCCGGGGACTATCGGGCCGCAGTCGATGTCGCCACCGAGCGCGGCGGTTTGGCCCAATTGCGGCATTGGCGCGATCGGGTGCGCAGCAAGGGCCGGCTTTACGGTATCGGCTTTGCCGCCGTGGTCGAGCCGGCGATCTCGAACATGGGCTATATCACGACCGTGCTCAGCCCCGCGGAGCGAGACCAAGCCGGGCCCAAGAGCGGGGCCCAGGCGGCCGCCACCGTGAGCCTCGACCCGCTCGGCGGTGTTTCGGTGGCGATCGATTCGGTGCCGCAGGGCCAGGGTCATCGCACCGCGACGGCGCAGATCGTCGCCGACATCTTCGGCCTCGCGCCGGAGGCCATCCGGGTCGAGGCAGCAATCGATACCGGCAAGGATGCCTGGTCGATCGCCGCCGGCAATTATTCCAGCCGGTTTGCCGGTGCCACCGCCGGCACCGTGCACCTTGCTGCGACGCGGCTCAAAAACCGGCTGGCCGGGCTCGCCGCGGCGCAGCTGAACGCGCGGTCGGAGGATCTCGTCTTCGCCGGCGGGCGTGTTTTTGCGGCGTCGAACCGCGAGAATTCGCTGAGCTTTGCGCGCGTCGCGGCTACCGACCATTGGTCTCCCGCGGGTTCGCCGGAACCGGCATTGCGGGAGACCGTGTTCTGGAGCCCGTCGGTGCTGGAACCGCCGAACGCCGCCGACGAGGTCAACGGCTCCGCTGTCTACGGCTTCGTCTTCGATTTCTGCGGGGTCGAAATCGACCGTGACACCGGCACGGTTCGCGTCGACAAGTATGTGAGCTTGCACGACGCCGGGCGAATTCTGAACCCGGCCCTGTTCAACGGCCAAGTGCGCGGCGGATTCGCCATGGCGGTCGGTGCGGCCTTGTACGAACGGCTCGTCTATGCCGAGGACGGCGGCTTCATCACCGGCAGCCTCTTGGATTATGCCCTGCCGACCGCGTCGATGACCCCGGAACTGGAGATCTTGCATCAGGAGACCCCCTCGCCGGTCACCCCGCTCGGCGCCAAGGGCGTCGCCGAGGGGAACTCGATGAGCACGCCCGTGTGCATCGCCAATGCCGTCGCCGACGCGCTCGGCGTGGCGGAGGTTAGCCTCCCGCTGACGCCGGAGCGCGTGCTCGAGATGGTGAGGCGCCGCGGCCAATAGCCGATCAATATCGGTCGGCCGTTTCGGGACCGAACAGCGAAAATTCGGCCGTGTGCAGTCGCGGGAACGGCGTTATACCAAAACGCGCAAGAGCTTCAGCGCCAGTCGGGGCCACTCGATTACTGTGGTCTAAGGTCAAGCTCCAAGCCTCTGGAGCTGACACTGTGTCATCAATGATGATGCCAGCAAATGCTGGGCGCCCGCCGAGGTACTGACACGAGTACTGCCCCGGTTTCGCAGGTCCGCCTCTCGGCAGGGCGTCGTCGCCCCCGTGACAATCGAAGATGCAAATGGCGACTTCACTGGGAGAAAGGCGCTCTACCCCGATGCCACGACAACCGTTGGGGTCGACGGGATGGAGCAGCATCAGACTCGGTCTGCTACAGGAGGTCTACGAGTTCGCGACGCAGCCCCGGTTCCATATATCGGCAGCACTGGCATGTCGGCGATACACTATTGTGGGCCAGTGGCTTCGCGATGCATCGCCGGGAACCGTTCATCCCCATCGCCCCGGCGCCTGATGAAGCGGACCATAATCTTCCTTCCCCCTTGACCTCCGGCTGGGTCCAAGTATCCCCATGATAACACAAGTTCAACATAGCATCTTTGTTGCGCGAGACCCAATTTATCACTTGTGGAGACATCTGACGAACGACACGGACGGGAAGACTATTGGCCACGACCGTCGGAGCGTCAGAGATAGCGACGGAAAAGCTAGGTTGCGAGCGCCCAGGCTCCAAAAAGTATTTCACTCGCGGCCTATGCCCGCCCATTGCCGTCGAGATGAGAATGGTGCCCGGCACACCCGTCTGCGCCGTCGTAAGGTTTGCCATCTCGACAACATCGTCGTCGGCAAGCTCTTCCGCCAATAGCGTGTCGGCAGGGATTTGAAGAATATCGTCGGTCCTCATGCTGCAATATTTAGCACATGGGCAATGCTAAGAGCCTGACCCAAAAGCCTACGTCACCTGGTCATCGACAGCCACTGACTGCTTTCGAAACGCACAACGGCCGCTCAACCTTCGACGCGGGAACCGCTCTTCATGCCCCATGAACGAACCCGCTCTCGCGGGAGGGTGCGTGGATCATCGCCAGTGCGTTTTTGGCGGTGCTGGTGAGTGCGTGAACGTAAGGCGTGACTAGCGGGGCATCCGATCCCGAGCATCGAAGGTCCAGCAACCTTCGGCTTGAGAGAGGAGCCCACGATGACCTCCCATCCTACCGACCGGCCCGTCAGCGCGCTGCGGGCGCGCATGATCGAGGACATGAGGGTGCGCGCCTTCACCGAGAAGACGCGCAACAACTACGTTCGCAACGTACGGGCCTTCGCGGCCTTCATCGGCCGGTCGCCCGATACGGCGACGGCGGAGGATCTGCGCCGCTTTCAGCTGCACCAGACACAGACCGGCATGCAGCCGCCGAGCGTCAACAGTGCGGTCGCGGCCCTGCGCTTCTTTTTCACCGTGACGCTCGACCGGCCGGACCTCGCCCGGCGGCTCACGATCGTGCGCGAACCGCGCCGGTTGCCGGCGGTGCTGAGCGTCGAGGAGGTCACGCTGCTGCTCCAGGCGGCGCCTGGGCCGAAGTACAAGGCAGCGCTGGCCACTGCCTACGGCGCCGGACTGCGCGTCTCCGAAGTGGTCGCGCTGAAGGTCGGCGACATCGATTCCGAGCGCATGCTGCTGCGGGTCGAGCAGGGCAAAGGCCGCAAGGATCGCAACGCCATGTTGTCGCCGCAGCTGCTCCAAGTGCTGCGCGCCTGGTGGTCGGAGGGCCGGCGCCTGGGCGTTCTACTGCCGCGAGGCTGGCTCTTTCCGGGCCGCAATCCAGTCGAACCGCTCTCGACCCGCCAGCTCAACCGCGCCGTCCATGCTGCTGCCGAGGCCGCCGGGATCAAGAAGCGAGTGTCGCCGCACACGCTGCGGCACAGCTTTGCCACCCACCTGCTGGAACAGGACACCGATATCCGTGTCATCCAGGTGCTGCTCGGCCACGCCAAGCTCGACACCACGGCTCTTTATACGCGCGTCGCCACTACCACGATCCGCAACGTGACCAGCCCGCTCGACCGCCTCGCACCGCTGCCTGTGGGGAGGCCGAGACCCGGAGTGTAGCCCGGCGGCGGTGCGCCGCCCGAGGCTGGAGGTCGCAGACGTCTTTCACCGCCATGGCGCCGCCTGGCGCAAGGCCAATGCCGGGCATGTGAGCCTCGGCCAGCTCAAGGTGATGTCAGCCATCGAGAGCTGCCGCTCGGCCGCGCTCGGCGGCCATGTCGAGTGCTGCGAGGACTGCGGCCACAGCCGGATCGCCTACAACTCCTGCCGCAACCGCCACTGTCCTAAGTGCCAGGGCGCGGCGGCGAAGGACTGGCTCGCCGCCCGCGAGGCCGATCTGCTGCCGGTCGGCTACTTCCACGTGGTCTTCACACTGCCGGCCGAGATCGCGCCAATCGCCTACCAGAACAAGTCGGTGGTCTACGACCTGCTATTCCGCACGGCGGCCGAGACGCTGCTCACGATCGCTGCCGATCCCCGGCACCTGGGCGCCCGCATTGGCGCCACCGCCGTACTCCACAGCTGGGGCTCGGCAATGACCCACCATCCACACCTCCATATGATCGTGCCGGGCGGTGGAATATCGCTCGATGGTAAGCACTGGGTGCACTGCCGACCCGGCTTCCTGTTGCCGGTGCGCGTGCTGTCCCGCCTGTTCCGGCGGCTCTTCCTGACGCGGCTCGCCGACGCCCATGCGGCGGGCCGGCTGGCATTCTTCGGCGAGCTCGACGGTCTGCGCAGCCGGGCGGCCTTTGCCGCCTATCTCGCGCCACTGAGGAAGAAGAACTGGTTCGTCTACGGCAAGCCCCCTTTTGCGGGGCCCGAGGCGGTGCTCGCCTATCTCGCGCGCTACACCCACCGCGTTGCCATCTCGAACAGCCGACTGATTGGCCTCGATGACCGTGGCGTCACCTTCGGCTTCAAGGACTACCGCCGCAACGGACGGGCGCGGCACTGCACGATGACGCTGGCGCCCGGCGAATTCATCAGGCGCTTCCTGCTCCACGTCCTGCCCGGGGGGTTCCATCGCATCCGCCACTACGGATTGCTCGCCAGTGCCACCTGCAAAGCGACTATCGCTCGCGCCAAAGAGCTGATCGCCGCGCCAGTAGCGGAGATGGATCCGTCAAGCGAGCACGACAACGCCGACATGGCCACCGGCGCCAGCGTGGATCATCGCCCGCCATGCCCTTGTTGCGGCGGCCGCATGATCATCGTCGAGAGCTTCGGGCGCGGCGGCGCACCCCGCGCCCCGCCGTCACCCCGAGCCGGGGTCAGGACCGCGATGCCATGACGCCGGTCACCGCCTTGTCGCACTGCCCGCCCGCCGGGGAACCTCGCTTCCGGCGCCGCACCGCCGTCGCCTCGGCGCCTCCGAAGGCGCCTGCGACGCCGTCGATCACGCCAAAATCACCGCGGCGATCGCTGCCGCGGCGGCAAACTCGCCACCGTGATCGTCGATCCGCCGCCAACCACACCGGCCAGCGCATCCCCTACCCAACAAGCCGCCCCGTAAAATCCCCATAGACCGGACACCGCACACCAGCTCCCCGCGGGTTCCTTCCTGGGGGGCTTTCGGACGCCGGCCCCAGTACGGCTGGATAGGTCACGACCGGCCGGCATCCGAAACCCTTCACCATTTCAGACCTTCGGACCGCTCAAACCCAGCGGCAAGCGCGGCGAGGAAGAGGGCGGTGAAGCTAAGGGCTGCCTCGTGATTGGCTCCCCGCTCAAGTGGCGGGGGATAAGGGGATCTCCGGATCGAGCGACAGATTTTACCAACGGTCGAGAACCTTTGTTGAGGTGGGGAATCCGATCGCGGGTGCCATTTTGGTCACTCTGTGACCGGTCCTCTCCACATCAGTCTAGCCCTTTCTGCAAGGTCTGACGCCCTCGCCTTAATTTCCGCCTCTCCCCAACGACCTTGTTCGAGGACCCATCGGTTCAGCTCTATATGTGTGTTAGCCAACCTAGCTTTCTTTTCGCCAAATGGCATATTGCTCAACTCAGTGTTATAGCCGGTCAATGTGAGGTTACCAAAGGTATCAACACAAGCGGTATAAATCGCCTTGGCGTCTCCGTCGAGTTCTTGTACCCAAGTCTCGGATAATGTTTGCGGTAGGATGTGCTCGATGGTAACTGCTCGAAGATCAACAGGCTCTTTGTGCTCCAGAGACTCCTCCAGCTGGCATAAGATAAACCGAGTCGAGCCGCGTCCGTACTGAGGCTGGTTTTTAAATGCCTCGGTGAACTCGGGATCGGCCGGGAAGCGTCTGCCGCCGTCGCCAGTTGACATAGCCTTGTGGAGCCAGGCTTCGAATCCGTCTGATGGAAAATTGCGCGCCCATTGGAGAAACAATTTGTTCAAGGCATTCGTTGGCACTCCACAGACAGCTCGTCGCACTATAAATGATTCGATGAGCCCAATGCATTTCTCTAATTCGTCATTAGTCAATCTTTCCGTCCGACGAGCGTCGAACAGCCGCAGTAAAAGTGGATAAGAAGTCGTCACCTCTAGCTCCCTCAACCTTAAAAGCCGCTTTTTGATAATGCTTGACGACTCAAGTTCCGGATGCAGAATACATGCGTAATAAGAAGAAAAATCGCACATGCTCACTATTTCGACTTCCACTTCGTCGGGTGTTTCTAATTTTGCGAACTGATCCTTGGTCGCACGGTAGATGCCGCCTAGATAGATATTATCGCCCGCTCTCATTGCATAATGCCTTAAAAAATTGGGGAGACTATCGATCAATTTTTCTTCCATAGGTCGCCAATACTGATTGTAAACTCTTTCTTGCTCTCTACCTATGGAAATAGAATGTCGGAAACGCATAAGAAGGTAATTTCGTACAAGGTCCGCTTGGGTAAGGGGTTCACCTTTAAAGTTCAAGCTTTCAAAGATCAAATATGGATCGTCGGAATCTCCTAGATTGATCATTACGGCTTGCAAAGCATGTTCTAAAGTCCGCAACACCTTCTGAATGTCTATGGGATTGCCATCATAGTCATATCCCCTCGTTAGTTGCTCCGCAAAGAAGCGGTAGGAATCAGACATCAGGCTTTCATCGTTGGGGACCGCGCGGTCGAGGACGATCGAACGATATCTTTCTCTGTCAGCCTGGGTGGGCACAAGCTTTAACGTGTCTTCCGGATCTCTGTATCGATTAGTTAAATAAACTTCTTGAATGCGATCTGCATCATTCTGAGGTACCATGTCACGAAGCACACATAGCAACAAGGCTATGGTGGTCAGTCGCTGTTGACCATCAATAATCATGTATTTACTTACGCCTACAGGCACGCTTCGCACTGGGACGGAAACGATTGCTCCCATGAAATGTGAAGACGCATTTTCCTCGATGTCATATTGCACCAATAAATCATCCCAAAGGGTTTGCCAATTTGACCTCTTCCAAGAGTAGGGCCTTTGAAAAAGGGGAATAATATTTTGTTTTTCACCGTTAAAGTATTGGATAATCCTTGACGGGGAAGCTTCCATGTTCAACTCACTGAGTTCAATGGCCGTGCGGTCACGCCTGAGACCCGCGCGATTGAGGCAACGCGGAGTATATCAAAGCGCAGGGCCGCAGGTAAGCTCTCGCCCATTGCTTTGACCCAGCTGCCAACGCTCCTGGCAATTCAGCACCCCCGAAGCAACGAACAAATTCCAGCGTACGTCCATGATCCCGTCGGCTTAATTGACCGCTTTCGGCGCAACCTCGCCGTTGCCGTGCGTACCTGCGATGGTCCCTTCACAATCTGGCTTGCAGACCTTCACGTCGTGCGATGCAAACCGGCGGTTTGGCGAGTTGGCGATCTACGCCCTGGCAAGCCGCCTGAGAACAAGCTGAATGGAGGCGAGGGCAACGAAGGCGCCCAGGGTTTTGGCAAGATTCTTGAAGTCCTTGGCGAGACGCCGGTTGCGTCCGAACCAGGAGAAGGTGCGCTCGATCACCCAGCGGCGCGGCAGGACGACTAAGCCCTGCATGTTGTCGCTGCGCTTGACGATCTCCGTGCGCAGCGGCTGCACCTTTGCCACCGCAACTCAACCTGCCGGGCGTTATAGCCGCCATCGCCCCAGATCAGTTCGAGCCAAGGGAAGCGCCTGCGTATTTTGTCGAGGACGAGCCCGGCCCGTCGCCGGTCCTGGATCGCGGCCGAGTGGACGGCGACGCGCATCGACAGCCCTTCACTGTCGCCACGCCCTGGTCGCCTGACGCAACAGGCTTTTGGGTCAGGCTCTTAGCTCATGGGCAACGCTAACGCATTGTTAGGACCGCGGCGGCGTATCGGTCCCTCTCACCCTGCCGCAACAAGTATAGCCGGCTCCTGACACTGATGGTCTCGCACAAATCGATTTTTCCGGTAACAGGTGCGGCGATCAGGGTTGTGCGGTATTCTTGAACTCGATCGAGCACTCCTTCGATCGTTCCGATCGCTCGCTCGATCTTATCCGTTTCACGGTCGAGGTGTTCACAAACGGCACGCTGCTCTTCGAGCAGTGGCAATACAAACGCCAAATCACCAATATCGCGTTGCGTCAGGATCGGAAGGGTCGCGCTGGGGGCAATCGCCCGCAAGGTCTCCTCTATCCGACGGCATGTGTTGCAGAAAAGAGCAACGAGCCGTCGTTGACGCGCGGCCGGCCGCGCCAATAGCGCGTACTACGCTGTTGGCCTACACATTTCGTAATCCGTAAAATTGCCATAACTGCGTGATATCACTTTCGCCATGATTGTATTGATTTTCGCTCTCGCTCTCGCCATCCAGGCTCGGCTGTTGCACTTCCCTGCCACTTCCCTGCCAGACCCCGCGGCAGGGAAAAGTTTTTCCCTGCCAACCCAGTCAGGGAACGCGCTACAAGAGCTTGATTCCGCGGGAGATTTTCGGTTCGAGCGGGCCGATTTCGGAGCAGAAACGAAAAACTTCCCTGTTGTTTCCCTATCGGCAGGGAAAGCCGCGGCGGCGGAGTGCCGGTTCCCGATCTCGTTCCACTCGACCGGCTTCAAGGCGCTGCGCGCCCCCGACAGGCCGGAAATGGAGAAGCAATATTTCACGCAATGGCGGCTGGTACGCTCGGCGCTCTTCCAGCTCGACACGATGGAAGTGCTGGTTTCGCTACTGGCGTCCGGCGCTTGCGAGAAATACCCCGACTTCAACTTTGTGCTCGGCGAGTTGGGGGTGACCTGGCTGCCCTACGTCTTCGACCGCCTCGACACCGAATACGCCGACCGCGCGAGAAGCCTCAATTTCAAGCTCAAGCCGAGCGACTATTTCCGCCGTCAGGGCTATGTCACCGATCAGCAGGACCAGTATCTCGATCCGATCATCCCGCTGATCGGCGAGGACAACATCATTTGGGGCGCCGACTACCCGCACCCCGATTGCATCTGGCCCGACTCGCAGCGCGTGCTCGACAAGAACCTCGCCCAGATCTCGCCGAGCGTGCGCCGCAAGATCACCAGCGAAAACGTGACCCGCCTCTACCACCTCGCCTGAACGTTGCCTCGCCCCCGTCCCTTCCTCGCGTGTGGGAAGGGAAGAGGCGGGCCCGCCGCCCGTCTTCGAATTCCCTCCCTCGCGCGGGGGTGAGTTGGGGTGAGACCCTGGCCAATTGCGCCTCTGTCGCAATTGAGCAAGGATGTTCCCGTCACAGCAAAGTCGTCCAAGAGCGGCTCCGCCTCTCCTGACAACATGATCATCGCTCAGTTCCATGAGTGCACGCTCAAAGGAGGGACGGGTCATGCAGTTACAATCGTTCGTACGAGGAGAGAAGAGCGAGCCGATGCTCCGAAACGGCTCGGGAATGTTCGGGTATCAGGCGGGCCCGTCCGCGGCCGATACGACGCTCGAGTTCGGCCGTTTCCGCCTATTGACTCGGGGCCGGCAGTTGCTCGCCGATGGTGTACCGGTCGAACTTGGCACTCGCGCCATAGATGTCCTGATGGTCCTTATCGACGCCGACGGGGCGCTTGTCACAAAGGACGAACTCCTCGCCCTTGTTTGGCCGGGCATTTTTGTCGACGCGACTAATCTCAAGGTTCAGGTCTCGTTGTTGCGCAAGGCTCTCGGCGAGGACCGCGATTTTATCCGGACCGAATTCGGCCGCGGGTATCGCTTTACCGCCGCTATTGGCTCGATCGCCGCGGTTCCCGAAAATCCGCGTCCGATGCGACGGAAGCACCGGTCGCGTCGAGAGGAGTGCCGCAAACGGGTCGCTCGGCAGTCACCGCATAATTGGTATGCCACGCGGTCAAACTGGCCGAGGCGCGCAACCTGCTCATCACGCATTGGATAGAGAACCCGCTCAACGCCGGTTAAGGCGTTGAGCGTCATGCCCGTGTCGCGCCACCACCGACGAGAACGCCCGCCGGCCGTTCTCGGTGCGGCTGCATGACAACCTTGCGCAAGCGCTGCCTCGGCCCAAGATTTCACGATCGATACGAGGCTGACGCTCGGGCTCCCGAGCGTTCGGCTTTGAGCGGTCGGGGGGCAGAATGGCGAGCTCGGTACGCTCCGCAAGCTCGAGCGACACGCCCGCACAGCATGCTGAGGACGTCTATTCGGTTGCGCAGGGCAACACGCCCCCGATCGGCATCGAGCCAGTATCGGCTTCGTGGCGGCGGTCGGCGACCGAGCATGGCGTCGATCCCCTCAATAGCGAGGCGCCGCGCATCCTTTTGCCTCACGAGCTCAAGGATTTTCGTGAACCGCTCGACGAGCTCATCTTCAGTGCGCAGGAGGAGATCGATCGACTCTACCGGGTGGTTCGCGAGGCCGGATACACCGTCTTGTTCTGCGACACCGCCGGCGTCGCAGTCGAACACCGCGGCGACGATGCCGATGCGAGCCGCTTCAGATACTGGGGGACTTGGCTCGGCGGCATGTGGCCCGAGGCGATCGAAGGCACCAACGGCATCGGCACCTGCATCGCCGAGGAGCGGCCTATCACGGTCCACCGAGGACAGCATTTCCGATCGCGGCACATCGACCTGAGCTGTTCCGCTGCACCCGTTTTCGACGTCGACGGAAGACTGATGGCGGTCTTGGACGTGTCGGCGATCGATCCCCAGCTGTCGGAACGAGCGCATGCGCTGACCGGCGCCCTCACGGCAACGGCCGCGCGCGCCATAGCAGGCCAATTCTTCCGGGAGCGGTTCCGCCGCGAGTGGGAGTGGGCCTGCCTTCTTGTAGTCCGCCCACGTCGCGATCACCACGCTGGGCTTTCTGGTGCCGCCCCGGTGGTAGATCATCTCCTCGACCCGCTTGTCGGCGCCGACGTAGAGTTCCCATGTGTCGCCCTCGGAGTAGCCGCCCTCCGAAGGGTATTTCACGACGACCCGCTCGGCGGAAGCGTTCCCAATGGGCATTTTTTGCATGCCCTCATCGGTCACCGTGGCGCTGCTGTCCCATACGACGTGGAACGGGAAAAGCAACCAGTACTGATCGTTGAGGAATGCCGGATCGATTTCGTTCTTTATGGCATCGCTTTGGCTGCCGAGCTGCGAACGCTGATAGGTAACCTTGACCGGTTTGCCTTCCTTATCTTTCCGCTCGTAAGAGACCGTGTCGGTCTTTGGGTTCCATTCCCACCTGCGAGAAAGTTTGCCATCGGGACGTTCGGGATTGAAGGTGTAGCGGATCCCCTCGATTTGCCCGAACGAATCGAGGCCGAAGGTCTTGGCCCCCTGTTCGGCAATCGGCGGGCGCTGCTGCGCCCAAGACGTCGCAGGAAGGAGCAACAGCAGCATGCTGAAGGCAAAAAGGCCGATCACATCGAGCCGGCTCAAATTTGTCATGAACATCCCTCCTGCCCTCGTCATTGCGAGGGGCCCACCGGGCGACGCGGCAAACTGCGGCCGACTGGGTCTGCTGTCGACGAGATTGCTTCGCTGCGCTCGCAATGACGAACCCTTTTTTCGCGTTCACCACACTAGGGTACCGTATCTAAAATGGAGTTACAAGAGGTGGGGTGGTGGGTATATTGGCGCGCCGATTGGGGGGATTGCTTATGGCGCGTCAAAGGATCGAGTTAGCTGTGGAAGAGGCTGAGGAACTGGGCCGCCGGGCTCGCGCGACGACCGTGTCGGTGCGCGATCGTCGGCGGGCTGAGATCATCCTGCTGAGTGCGCAAGGTCTAACCCAACAGCGCATCGCCGAGCAGCTGGGGATCTCGCGCCTCGCCGTGAACCGTTGGGTCGGGCGCTTTGCACTGCACCGGCTGGACGGGTTGAACGATCGTGCCGGGCGCGGGCGCAAGCCATGGCTGCCACAGGCGGCGGTGCAGCAGGTGGTGGAGCAAGCGGTGACGCCGCCGCCCCATCTGGGGCGGTGGAGTTGCCGCACGATGGCCCGCGCCGCCGGGATCTCGCCGGCCAGCGTGCAGCGCCTGTGGGCGGCCAGTGACATCAGGCCGCATCTCTCGCGCACCTTCAAACTGTCGAACGACACGCGCTTTGAAGAGAAGTTCTGGGACGTCATCGGGCTGTATCTCAACCCGCCGGAGAAGGCGCTGGTGCTGTGCTGCGACGAGAAATCACAATGCCAGGCCTTGGAGCGCACGCAACCGGGTTGCCGCTGGGGATCGGCCACATTCGCACCAAGACCCACGATTACGTGCGACATGGCACGCTGACCCTGTTTGCCGCGCTCAATTATCTCGAGGGCAAGCTGATCACCCGTCTGGCCGCGCGTCATCGCCATCAGGAGTGGCTGGCCTTCCTCAAAACCATCGATGAGGAGACCCCGGCCGATCTCGACATCCACATCATCGCCGACAATTACGCCACCCATAAACATCCCGCGGTCATGCGATGGCTCGAGCGCCACGCCCGCTTTCACATGCATTACACACCGACCTCGTCATCGTGGATGAATTTGGTCGAGCGCTTCTTCCGTGACCTCACCGAGTTCATTACCGAGAAGAGCTTCGCTTCGACCCGAGAACTGACCGACGCCATCATCGCCTTCCTGGCGGCACGCAACGACAATCCGCGGCGCTACGTGTGGAAAGCCAAGGGCGAAGACATCCTGCGCAAGATCGATGCTGCCAGACAGACGCTCGCCGCGCTCCAACCAGAAAGTAATGCGATTTCAGAGACGGCACACTAGGGATCAGCGGTTTTGGAGGCGATAGCGGAGCCAAACCACGCCGCCCTCCAACACTTCGGTGCTCGCCAGTGTCATTGAGCGGATCGGCGCTGCGATGCCGCATCCTTGTCGCTGGAGTTGAAAATGCTCGGCGCGCCCCTCGCCAATGCGGCCGTCGGCGCTCGCGTTCATGCGGCAGATTACATAAGGCTTCATGTCTTTGCGTGCTGGGCGATTGCTGTGCTCAGCCGCGGTTGCGTCGTTCTGAGGCGCTGCGTCCAAAAAACAGGAGGGCGGGAGGCGCACCGCATCGCGAAAGGCTGCTCGGGCGATCCCGCCGGCCCGGCTAATAGGTCTCGCGCGCCAGGTTGAGGTGGGGGAAGCCGCTGTGGACGTGCGGCGGCACGACTTGGCGGGCCGGGCGGATGTAGGATTTGTCGAGCTCGTGGTAGCCGGTGACGCCGAGCAGCGAGAGGCAGATGCGGATCTCGTCTTCGAGAATCTCGAAGAGGCGCACCATGCCCTCGGCGCCGGCCGCGGCGAGGCCGTATACGTACAGCCGGCCGCAGGCGACCGCGTCAGCGCCGAGGATCAGCGCCTTGACGACGTCGGTCCCGCGGCTGATGCCGCCATCGACGATGATGCGCGCCCGCCCGCCAACTGCTTCGACCACCTCCGGCAACACATCGATCGAACCGACGCCCTGATCGAGCTGCCGTCCGCCGTGGTTTGACACATAGACGCAGTCGACCCTGTGCTCGACCGCGATTTTGGCGTCTTCGGCGGTCGCAATGCCTTTGAGGATCAGCGGGATATCGAAACCCTTTTTGATCCGCTCGACATCGCGCCAGTTGAACTGAGCCTGGAAGATGCGGGCATCGGCGACTTGCACGCGCCGGCGCTGGTGGCGTTTGGCGATGTCGCGCTCGCGGCGGCTATAGCTGTCCGTATCGACGGTCAGGCAAAAGGCGTCATAGCCCTTGTCGATCGCACGGCGGACATGGTCGTCGACCCAGACAGCATCACCGCGCACATAGAGTTGGAAGATCTTGAAACCGTCGCCGGAAGCCTCGGCGGTCTTGTCGAGCCCGGGATGCGACACCGAGCTCAAGATAATCCCATTGCCAAAGGTCCGCGTCGCCTCGGTGACCGTGGCGCCGCCGCCCGGCTCGAATACCTCCAGCGACCCGACCGGCGCGCACAATACTGGGATGCGCAGCTTCTTGCCGAACAGCGTGCTGCTGCAATCGACGTTCGACACATCGCGCAGTACCCGCGGCCGAAGGCCTATCGCATCGAGCGCCAGGCGGTTGCGGGCCAGGGTCGTCTCGGTCTCGGAGCCGCCGATCAGGTAGTCCCAATTGTTGCGGTCGAGGTTGGTGCGCGTCTGGGTTACGAACTCGTGCAGGTTCTGAAAGCGGCTTTCGAGCGACTCGGCCATGGTTCTGTTTTTCCGGGTTGATTTGACGACGATCGCAACCTATCGCTACGATGCCGCTCTTGCCAACCAGGCGCGACAATCCCCCCGAAGAGGAGACGCAACATGCCACGCATTCTCACTCCCGGCACCCATTCCGAAGAGACGCTCGCGATCGCTCACGACTTGCTGCCCCCCGGCTGGCAGTTGGCGGCCGCTCCGCACGGCAGACCCGAATTTTTGGAGTTGCTGAAAGACACCGAGTATTACATCGGCGCGGGCCAGTTCAAGCACGGGCCGGAATTCTACCAGGCCGCACCCAAGTTGCGGATCGTGCAGACCTTGAGCGCCGGCTACAACACCTATGACCTCGAGGCGGCGCGCGCGGCTGGCGTGCCGATCTGCAACAATGGCGGCGCCAATTCGACGGCGGTCGCCGAGCATGCGATGCTGCTGATGCTGGCGGTCTGCCGCAGGCTGATCTGGCAACACGAAGGCGTGGTGTCCGGGCGCTGGCGCGGTAATGACTTCAACTCGGCCAAGCTCTACGAGCTCGAAGACAAGACATTGGGGATTGTCGGGCTCGGCAATATCGGCAAGAAAGTCGCGCGCCGGGCCGAGGCCTTCGACATGCATGTCAAATATTACGACATTAATCGGTTGACGACCGATCAGGAGGATGCGCTCGGCGTCCGCTTTGCGCTGTTCCCCGAGCTGCTGAAGACGTCCGACATCGTGACCCTGCACGTGCCGCTCGACAAATCGACGCACAATCTGATCGGCGAGCGCGAGTTGGCAATGATGAAGCCGACCGCGATCCTGATCAACACCTGCCGGGGCCCGGTTGTCGACGAGAAGGCGCTCCACATAACACTCCGCGACGAGAAGATCCTTGGCGCCGGGCTCGATGTCATGGTCGAAGAGCCGCCCAAGCCCGACCACGAACTGTTTACGTTGAAGAACGCGATCTTCTCCCCGCACGGCGCCGGGCCGACCTGGGACAATCACTGGAAGCGTTGGCGCAACGCCTTTGACAATTTCGAGCGCGTCGCGCGCGGCCAAAAGCCGTTCTGGATCGTCCCCGAACTGCGCGACTGACCGGGGAGCCCCTCACCCTCCCGCTACGCGGGCCCCTCCCTCGCCCCGCTTGCGGGGAGAGGGTCGGGGTGAGGGGCTCTAGCCCAGGAAGTCGCGAAGTGCGGCGGCGAGGTCTTTCGGGTTGTCGCCTTGCACCGTGTGGCCGGCTTTGGGGATTGTGATGTAGCGGCCATCGGGCAGCCGCGCCGCAAGCCGCTCGGCGTCCTCTTCATGGAAGACGTCGCTTTCGGCGCCGCGCACGACGAGGGTCGGGCAGGTTACTTTGGCGAGGCCATCGGCAAGCCGGCGCCGCTCCGCGGTGTGCGTCTCGCCCATCTCCTGAAAACGCCTGCGATCATATTTCCAGGTCCAGGTTCCGTCGGTCTGCTGACGCAGATTGTGCATCAGGCTGCGGCGCAAGACCTTCGGGTCACGCCGCGGGTTGAAGGCCAGAGCCCGCTCGATGATCGCGTCGAGCGGCTCCGGATTGGCGCTGCCATTGACGAAATCGCGAATGCGGCGCGAGCCCGGACGCCTGACCTCGGGGCCGGCATCGATCAGCACCAGATGCGAAAGCCTCTCCGGGTAATGGATCGCGAAGGCCAGCGCATTGATCGCGCCCATCGACATTCCGGCGAGGATAAAATGGTCGAGGCCGAGCGTGTCGACAAAGCCTTTGACGTCCTCGCGTTGCGCTGCGATCGAGTAATCGGCGTCGGGCGCCCAGTCGGTATCGCCATGCCCGCGCTGGTCGAGCGCAATGCAGTGAAATTCGTTGCGCAATGCGAGGCAGCAGAGATCCCAGGTATGCGCTGTCAAGGCGCCGCCATGGAGGAAAAGGAGCGGCCGCAGCTCTTCATTTCCCCAATCGAGGTAGCGGAACCGAAGATGACCCACCAGCACGGTCTTGTCGCTCGGCAATACGACATCGTCGAAACTGAAGCCGGCGCGTACCGCAGTAGTCTTCAGATGATCGTGATATTCGTCGGCGGATAGTGTCATGGCTTGGCGGCTCCGAACCTAGCATCGGCTGGGCACAGCCTTAGCACGAACCGATGTCTCGGCCACTACCGCCATCGCTTTACGATTACCACACCCGCGTCATAGTCATAGCTCTCGTGGTCCGCAGGGTGTGTAGACGCCGCTGGAGGCGCTACACTTGCGCTCGAAATCACCCGCCGCAAGGAGAATGCCGATGGCTTACGATCTGCTGATCAAGAACGGCCTTGTTGTCGACGGCTCAGGAATGCCGGCTTTTCGGGGCGATGTCGGCGTCAAAAACGGCAAGATCGTCGAGATCGGCAAATTGAGCGGGTCGGCCGACCGGACCATCGATGCCGCGGGCCGCGCCGTCGCGCCCGGGTTCATCGACAATCACTGCCATTACGACGCGCAGGTCACCTGGGACCCGCTCTGTACGTTCTCCCCCGAGCACGGCGCGACGACCGTCATCTTCGGCAATTGCTCCTTGTCGCTGGCGCCGGTGCGCAAGGGCGCCGAAGAGCGGCTGGCCGAGTTTCTCTCCTATGTCGAAGCGATCCCGATGGAGATATTGCGCACGGTCGAGTTCGACTGGGAAACGACCGGCCAATACATGGACCATCTCGACAAGCGCCTCGGCATCAATGTCGGCAATCTGATCGGCCATACGGCGGTACGCCATTACGTGATGGGGGACGAGTGCCAGAAGCCGGGCGCCTCCGACAACCAGATCAAGGCGATGCAGGACGTCGTCCGCGACGGCATGAAGGCCGGCGCGCTCGGCCTCTCGGTGTCGCGCGAGAAAGGCCATTACGACCCGCAGGGCGTCCATATCCCGGCGTTGTGGGCCGACGAGAAGGAGATCTTTGCGCTCAGCGACGTGTTGCGCGAAATCGGCAGCGGCACGATCCAGGCCGGCGGCGGCCAATATGTAGAATTGAAGGACGGCATGATTCGCCGCCTCGCCGAGGCGACCGGCCGCACCGTCGTCTACAACAGCCTGTCGCAGACAATGCGCAAGCCGGACGAATGGAAGGTGCATATGGCTCGCGTCGAGGAGACCGCGGCGCTCGGCATCCGCGCCTATCCGATGTGCAGCCCGAACCGGATCACGCAGGACTTCACGATGAAGAACTGCCAGGTGTTCCGCGGCCTGCCGACCTGGCATCCGATCCTGCTGATGTCGGACGAGGAAAAGTTGCGGCTCTACGCCGATCCGGAAATCCGCGCCAAATTGCACGACGAGGCGGTCGTCAACAAGCCGGAGAGCGCCGTCGGCTTCTCGAAGACGTGGTGGAATTACATGTGGGTTAACCAGCCGGCGCTCGAAAAGAACAAGTGGATGCAGTTCAAGACGATCGGCCAGATCGCGGAGAAAGAGGGCAAGCGCGTGATCGACGCGTTCCTCGACCTGGTTGTCGAGGAGAAGCTCGAAACCCGCTTCCTGCAGGCCGAGAACAACGTCGACGACGAGGCGCTGACTAAGATTTTGACCTATCCCAACGCCGTAATCGGGCTCGGGGACGGCGGTGCGCACGTCCAGTTCCACGGCGGCTACGGCTACCTCACCAAACTGCTCGGCGAGTGGGTGCGCGAAAAGCAGGTGATGAGCCTCGAGCAAGCGGTGCGGCGGCTCACTTTCGACTCGGCCTCGACCTTCGGACTCTACGACCGGGGCATGCTTCGGCCGGGTCTGGCGGCGGACATCGTGATCTTCGACCCCGCCACGGTAAAGTGCGGCCACGAGGAGGTCGTGCACGACTTCCCGGCCGGCGGCTGGCGCATCAAGGAGCCGGCCGAAGGCATCCACGCGACGATCGTCAACGGCCAGGTACTGCTGGAGGAGGGCAAGCACACCGGTGCATTGCCCGGCCGCGTGCTGCGCAATTCCTACTACCACACCAACCGGGCTTAACCCTCACCCGCCTCGCTGCGCTCGGCACCCTCTCCCGCGGTGCGGGAGAGGGGCTATACTAAGCCCACAAAACGCAGAGCCCCTCTCCCGCACCGCGGGAGAGGGAGGACCAAGCCCGAAAGGGCTTGGTGGATGAGGGTAAATTGGGAGGTAAGAATGGCAGAAATTCTAGGACTGGGATGCACACATCGCCCCGTGATGCTGCGCCGGGACGAGGACTGGACCGTGATGATGCGGGCCTCGCTCGACGATCCTGACATGCCTGCAGAGATGAAGGATCCGTCACACTGGCCGGCGCGGCTCCGCGAAGAGCTCGGCGACGATTTCGGCGCCGCATCAGCTGGAAAGGCGCGTCAGGTGTTCCGGCGGCATTTCGCCGAGGCGCGGCGGGCGCTCGACGACTTCAAGCCGGACGTCATCGTCATGTTCGGTGACGATCAGTACGAGAATTTCAAGGAGGACGTTGTCCCGCCCTTTGCGGTGCTGGCCTACGAGGACCGGGACATCCAGCCCTGGAAGCACCGCCGGTCGAGCTACAACCCGTGGAACGAGCCCGCCGATAAAACCTTCCGTCTGCGCGGTCACCGGCAGGCGGGCAAATACCTGGCTTCGGGGCTGCTAGAGGCAGGGATAGACGCCGCCTATGCCTACAAGCCGTTGCACCACCCACTCGGCCACGCTTTCGAGAACACGATCCTGTTGCTGGATGACGACCGGGTCGGGTTCGACTATCCGCTCGTGCCGTTTTCGGTGAATTGCTATGGCCGGCGTGTCAACGCCGCGCGCGGGTTGCGCTTGCCGTTGGCCATGAAAGACAAGATCCGCGATCTCGACCCGCCCTCGCCCAACCCCTCGCGCTGCATGCAGATCGGAGCGGCTACCGCGCGGGTCATGGCGGACAGCCCGTGGCGAACTGCGATTGTCGCGTCATCGAGCTGGTCGCATTCGTTTCTGACCGAGAAAAATTACCAACTCTGGCCCGATGTCGCTGCCGACCGGCGGCTCTATGCGGCACTCGAAACGGGCAATTACGCGACCTGGCACCGCTACACGACCGACGAGATCGAGGACAGCGGCCAGCATGAGGTGCTGAACTGGTTCTGCCTGTTGGGCGCGATGGAGGAGCTCGGCCGCAAACCCGACCGTTCCGAATTTATCGAAACCTGGGCTTTCGTGTCCCCCGTAGTATTCGCTTACTACCCGGCCTAGCCGGGCGGGACCTCTTCAAGCAGGCGGCCAAAGGTGGGGAGGCGGTCGCCGGTATTGAAGGCGCGCAGCATCGCCCAGAACGAAGCCTGATTGGTGGTCACGACAGGCTTGTCGAACTCCTGCTCCCAGGCGGCGATGGAGGCCATCGTCGGGAAATTGCCGCCGGGGACGACAAAGGCCTCGATTTCCGGCCGGTTTATCCGGGCGAAAGCCTCGCGGGCGTTTTCCGGACCGAGCTGCCCGATCGCGTAGGAATTGGTCGCGCCAAAGCCTTCCAGACTGACCGTTTCGAGACCGTGTTTCGTCTCGAAATAGCGTGCGGCGCGTTCATTGACCGTCTCCGAGTAGGGCGAAACGATCGCAACGCGCTGCGCCCTTAGCGCGCGCAGCGCGCGGCCGATTGCCTGCGCCGAGGTGATCGCCGGAACCCCGGCGCCGGCACTCATGCGTTGCGTCGTCACTTCATCGTAGTCGTCTGCAAATAGGCTCGCCGAGGTCTGCGCGAGGATCACCAGCTCGACTTTGGCGGTCCCGAGCAGACGCGACTGGTAGTCGATGTCCTCGTCGCGGCTCGGAGAAAAGGTCTGGCCCGGCGTGCTCGTCATCAGCCGCCCGATATGCGCCTGATAGGCCGGCGGCAGCAGCCGGCATTCCGCCTCTACGGTCGTGTTGGTTGAAGGGATCAGAACGCCGAAATGACGGGTCATCATGCGGGCCTTTCCGTGAGCCGGGCCGGTCGTCAGACTAGTAGCGAACACCCGCGATTTGCTACGGTTGCCGATCGCTTCAATCAATCAGAAAGGATACCGGGAAATGAACGACACGATGACCTTAGCCGAGCGCGCCGACGCGCTCGAGCACCGGATGATGCGCGAACTCGACGCGATCATCGTCAAGTCGCGTCTGTTCAAACTCGCCGACGGCGATATGAGCATTCCGAACGGCCCGGCATTGCTGGCGGCGAACCCCGGCAAGCACATGCTGATGGGCGACGACCCGCGCCTTCCCAAGATGCCCGAGAAACCGACCCTGATGGACTTTTTCAAGTATCGATTCGGGCCGGCGAACCATCTGTTGCAGAGCGCCAGGCACGCGGTCAGAGCCGGTATGGACGAGAAGGTCGTGCTCGCCTGCCTGGTGCACGATATCGGTGTCATCGGTTTCATCCGCGCCGATCACGGCTATTGGGGCGCCCAAATGGTGGCGCCCTATGTCGACGAAGAGGTCTCCTGGGCGATCCGTGCTCATCAGGCATTGCGCTTCTATGCGGACGAGTTGGTCGGCTACTCCTATCCCGAATCCTACATCAAGAATTTCGGCGCCGATTATCGGCCGGACCCGTACATCGAGGAAGAGTACAAACGGGCCCGCGACCACAAATGGTACATGACGGCGCGGATGATCACGGTCCATGACATCTATTCCTTCGAACCAGGTGTAGTCGTGGAGCTGGAGGAGTTCACCGACATCATCGGGCGCAACTTCAAGCAGCCCGAGGAAGGGCTGGGCTGGGACAGCAGCCCGTCGGCGCATATGTGGCGCACGTTGATCCGGCCGACCCGTTATTTGTGAGTAGGCCCACGCGCAGATGGCCGATATTCCGATAAGCCTGACCTGCGCCGATTATGCGCGGGTAATGCCGCTCGCCACCGGCGACATCAAGCCCGAGGGCGTTGCGCTCACTTTGATCCACGGCGCCGGCGGATCTTGGGAGATGCGTGCGGAAATGCTGCGCCGCGCGCTCGACGATCCGATGGTGCAGGGTGGCGAGGCGTCGATGGCGGGCCATCTGCGGCGGCTCGACAAGGGCGACCGCGGCCATATCGGGCTGCCGGTCTTCCCGCTGCGCAACTTCACCGCGCGCGACCTCTATGTGCGCAAGGGCGGCTCGGTGGAGAGGCCGGCCGATCTGATCGGCAAGCGGATCGGCATGTACGATTGGGTGGCCAGCGGCTCCATCTGGTACCGGCATTTCCTGCGTTTCATCGATGTGCCGCCGGCGAGCCTCGAATGGTGGATCGGCGACATCGATACGCCACGGGCGCCCACACATCTTTATGATTTGCCCGAGGGCGTGCATCGACCGCCGGCCGGGCGCTCGCTGTCCGAAATGCTGATCGCGGGGGATCTCGACGCGATCTACAGTCCGCCGCGGCCGCGGCATTACGATCCGGTCAACGGGCCGATCGTCCGGCTCTTCCCCGAGATCCGCGCGATCGAGCGCGACTACTTCCGCCAGACCGCCTGCTTCCCGCCCCAGCACCTCGTGATCCTGCGGCGAGAACTTTGGGAGCACAACAAGTGGATCGCGCGCAACTTGACCGATGCCTTCATCCGCAGCAACGACCGGTTTGCGGCGGCGCAACGCAATTTCCCCTACGTCACGCCCTGGCTCGATGCCGAGCTTGAAGAGACCGCAGCCGTGATGGGCGAGGACTTTCACCCCTATGGGTTCGAGAGGAATCGCGAAGTGATCGATGTCTTCTGCCGGCAGGCGCATGAACTCGGCATCGTCAGCCGCCCGATCACCGCCGAGGAATATTTCGCCGAGTACCTCGCGTCTTGAAGCCGGCGGTGTGAAGGAATTGGCTGCATTCCGGTGTTGCGTCCTTCGAGACGCGCCCTCTCGGCGCTCCTCAGGATGAGGCATGCCTTTGATAGCATTATGAAAATCCGTCATCCTGAGGAGGCCGGCGGAGCGGCCGTCTCGAAGGACGCACCGCGCTTGTCCAGCCCAATTCGATTCTTTCAGAGGCTCGCAAACGGGGGTTAAGAGCTTGCCCTGGCTCGAAAAGGGGGCAACCGTTGGAGCCATCCTGGATGCGCGCCTTCGCGGGCATGACCAAAGCGCCGCTGGAGTTGCATGCGCCGATTTCTGCAACCAACTAACACAGCAGATTCCGATCACGGTAAACCATTAACTCCAACCGTCATTGCGAGCGGAGCGAAGCAATCGCGGGACAACGAGCGCTCGATCGGTCGGGATTGCTTCGTCGCGCAAGGCGCTCCTCGCAATGACAGCACGCCAGTTTGGTAGAAATCTGCTCTAATCAAATCCCAGCTCAACCATATCGGACCGCCGGCCCATAAGGATCTGGACGGCTCGCTGCCTGATTTTCCTCCAACTCCCGCAGGCGGTTTTCGAAGTCGCCCGCGTCGATTGCCCGCAGAAAGCTTTCGATCATCTGGGATATTGCGAACCCCTCGCCGGGGGTGATGGCGCCGCGCCCGACCGCGCCGGAGACCGCCTTTATCGCGCCCAGGATATCGGCTGCGCTGCGGATCGCCGGCGAGAGCCAGTTCGACCGCCTTGCGGGTCAGTGCAGCGGCTTCGCCATCGAGCAACAACTCGGCCGCCCGAGTGGCCCGGTTGGTCGAGCCGCGAGGCCGGCCGCCAGGATTGCCCGACTGTCCTTTGGCGAACGGTCGCCCGCGGGCTCTCCCCGCTGTTTTTGCTGTTTTCTGCAGCGAAATATCAGTCATCGCTCCACCTCGTTCGGTCGCGAACGCCGGCCCTCGGCGTTTCCCGGAGCGCCATGAAACACGAACATTATGGCAATTTTATTGTTGTTGTTACAGCAACGACCGAAACCGAGCGGGATCGGACTAGAGCAACGTATGGGCCGACACCACCACATGGGGTGCGCGCACATTCACCGTGCGATCCCGGCGAAAATCTGATCTTTGGTTCCATCGCCTCAAAGTTCAATCACATCGACCCGATTGGTTCCCACCTTCATAGATGTTGCGTCCCACGCCTGTCAAGTAACGGCTCACCAGGTTGAGTATTCGTAGCGCCAGATCGACCTCAAAACACCGCGATAGACTGAACCCGCTATGTTACTTACTTCGCGAGCGCAGCGAGCATTTCAGATCTACTTTGCCGGGGCTTTCCAGAATGGAGCTTATGCGACTTTCTGCGCATTGGCGGCATGAATGCCACCCACTATATTTAGATGGCCGTAACATTGCCCCCGAGTTCCCATTTTCGCATCCGGTATTTGCACCATCGGCTTCGATATATCTTTCCGCCCTCATCGACGAGCTGCCCTTGCAGTCTAGCAGAGCCACTATGCCCCTTATTAACCAGAAGTTCAGACAGGTCGTTGACCATAATATTGGCGGTGAATCGTTTTCCCTCACTTAGTTCACAGGGAAGATCGTCGTCAGTGGTAAAGCGTCCGGCCCACACAATTTCTTCGCTACCCTCTAAGATGATACCTACGCTGGCTAGGTGTATGCTCCGGTACCCCGTGTTAATCGCGTTCACTTGAAGGATGGGCGGGAAAAGACCTTTGTCGCCGGGGTCATGAATTTCCACTTTGAGCGCTCGGCGATCGCGCCGCCGCTGTGCGAGGTAATTGAATGTGCTAAGCCCAGCTCCGTAGGCCGCCGCTAGGGCCGTGACGATATTAAACCAAGGCAATTGAGACAGCTTCGGCATAGGGCTTCCGGAATACCCCTCAGCGCGGAGTTCCTGTCGGCCTTGACCAACCACGAGCATGCCACTCAGCGACAATTGCGTAGGCATCCAGCCGCTCGTCCGTCCCCGCGCACCAGATACTCGCAGGCGCATCTGCAAACGATGTGGCTTGCGCCGATAGCTCCCAAGCCCTCAAAAGTGCCGACGACCGCGATGGAGCCAAGCAGTAGCCCCCGCTACCACTGAAAATGACGTGCAAGCCAAATTCCGTATCTGTAGCTATTTGTTCCATTGGTTGCCTCAACTCCTCAGAGTGGTGAGGCGCTCAAAGCCAAAAGGCGATGCTATACCTCAATCGACCCGGAGATAGTTTCATCTCTCTCAACTATCAAGGGCATGCCAAATGAAGTCCGCGATAATCGTATCAGCCTTCGCGGCGGTGCCGTATCTTCTCGTCGCTTGGGGATACACAGCGCTCGTGGACGGTGGTGCAATAGCGTTTTGGATCGGACTGGCTGTGTTGCTTGGAGCGCGGCTGTTTTTCGCGCTCGTCGAAACGGTCGGGAGCATCCTCGCATGGAGGCTCCATGGCAGGAGAATCATGGTAGAAAAGTTTTTGTTCGTCTTGCGTACCAAAAACTTTCCAAGACGGTATTATGACCACGACGATTTCACAAACTACTTAGATCGAGTTGAAAATGATGATGCATTGTCGCCGTCGCTGAGGCGTGACGCAAAGGAGTGGTATAAATTTCTGGGAATATTTGAGGATTTGGGAATCTTGATAGGCGCACGAATGCATTCAGCAACCGAAATAGCCTTAGAGACATATTCGCCAAGGGCAAACGCGCCCCGCTTTAATGAAACGCGCGATTTTCCGTAAAGGGGATTATGCGACTAGGAAATGTAGATCACCGATAGAAACGTCACCGGCCTCACCGATAGAGATGTCACGCTCCTCGGTTTGCCTGAGGGTTGTCGAGGTGGCGTGGGATGACGGTGATCACGATGAGCCGCAACGAGCTGACCCGCCTACGGGTGTTGATCGATGTCGCTGACGGACGGCTGTCTGTCGCAGACGCCACGGGGCTGATTGGCGTCGGCCGAAGACAGATCTACCGACTGCTGCAAGCCTTCCGGGCTGATGGTGCGGACGGTCTGATTTCACGCAAGCGCGGCGGGCCGAGCAACCGCGCTCTAGGTTCGGTGTTCCGGGAAACCGTGCTGGCTATTGTGCGTGAGCGCTACGCCGATTTTGGCCCAACGCTGGCGGCCGAGAAACTGTCCGAGCTTCATGGCCTGGATCTAGGGGTCGAGACGTTGCGGCAATGGATGATCGGCGCCGGCCTGTGGGTTCGGCGGAAAGACCGGCTAAAGCGCGTCCATCAACCTCGCGCTCGGCGCGATTGTCTGGGTGAACTCGTGCAGATCGACGGCTCCGAGCATTGGTGGTTTGAGGACCGCGGCCCGCAATCCACCCTGCTGGTCTATGTTGACGACGCCACCAGCCGCCTGATGCACCTGAGGTTTGTCGAGACGGAATCAACCTTCGACTACTTCCAGGCGACCCGCGAGTATCTCGAGGCGCATGGCAAGCCGATCGCGTTCTACAGCGACAAGCACGGCGTCTTTCGGGTCAATAGCGCCGGGGCAGTCCAGGGTGACGGCATGACCCAGTTCGGGCGCTCTTTGCACGCGCTCAACATCGACATTCTGTGCGCCAACACGCCGCAGGCGAAGGGCCGCGTCGAGCGCGCCAACAAGACCTTGCAGGATCGCCTGGTCAAGGAGCTTCGCCTTCAGGGGATCAGCACGATCGCCGCCGGCAATGAAGCACTGCCGGGTTTTCTGGCTGATTACAACGCCCGCTTCGGCAAGGAGCCGCACAACCCCAAGAACCTCCATCGGCCATTATCGGCCGACGACAATCTTGCCGACGTCTTCGCCTGGCGCGAGGAGCGCACGATCTCCAATGCCTTGACCCTGCAATACGACAAGGTCGTGTTCTTGATCGAGCCAAACGAGCTCACTCGCGAACTCCGCCGCAAGCGCGTCACCGTTGTCGATTATCCCGACGGCCGGCTGGCGATCCGCTACCGTGGGCTCGACCTGCCCCACACCACCTTCGACAAGTTGCGCCAGGTTTCGCAGGCGACGATCGTCGAGAACAAGCACCTCGGCGCCGTCCTGTCGCATATCCGCGAGCGGCAGATTGAACGCGCCGAGGCTCGCAGCCAGTCCGCACCGCGCCGTCAGGGGCAACTCGGCCACATGTTTAAAGTCGGCTGAACCGGACCCTCTCCACTTTGGCCAGCCGGCACCGCACCGGCTCGACGACATTGTCTGTCGGTTCCGATTCTCTGCGGCGGACGAGACGCCGTAAAGCCTGGCCCTGCGGGCCCCCGCCTCCGGCGGCTGCGGGCTTGACGGCGCCTCGCCCGCCGCAGCCCGTTCCACCATCAGTTCAATGCCTAATTGTCCGTCCAGCCCACCTCCTTGTGACATTTCTATCGGTGAGAAATTATGACTTTTCTATCAGTGAGAGACATCAGCGCCTTTGTTGATCGAGTGGGCCTTCGCCAGCCCCCCGCCGTCGGTGTTGTCGTCATCGTTGTCGACAAGGTTCCTCCCGAACCCGGCATTGACGCAAGCATTGACCATGGTCGTCAATCGGGCAGATCAAAAAATTTGCACCAGCCGGCGGGGCTGATGTCGCCTTCTACGATTTCGCAGGAGCGGGGCTTGCGGAACAGGCTGCAGGCGGCGCAGGTCAGCCCGTTCTTCGGCCGGTCCTGATATTCCGCGGCGGCTTGCGACATTTTTTGCTGCGCCGGCGCCGGCGTGGTCGCCCAGCCGAGGACCACGCCGGAAAGCGCCACCCGCACCAGGGTGCGGCGTAACACACGCCGCCCCGACACGCCGCCTGGGTCAGACCGTGTTGCGGACCCAGCCGTAGCGCAGGTTGCTGCGCCCGGGACCGTTCTTAACATAATCGGCCTTGATCTCGGCAAAGCGGTCGGGTTTGGCGAGTTCGGCGCGCTTGTCGAAATTGTAGAGGCGCACCGTGTTCTCGGCGAAGATCGCGTTCTTGACCGGGCCGTCGGCCGGACCCAGCGGCTTAAAGCCGTATCTCTTTTGCATCTCCTCGGGGATCTCGAGGCGGCGCAGCCCCTCGATCTGCCATTGCGGCGCGCCGGTCCATACCGCGTCGGTGCCCCAAAGCACGTGGTCCGCACCCAAACCTTTGACAAGCATGCCCATCAGCGCCGCCGCGAGGCGCGGCTCGGCGACCGCCGTCCAGGCGAAGAGCTGCCCCAAATCGCCGTACACGTTGGTGACGCCGTATTTTTCGGGGATCTCGGCGAGGTCGCTGGTCCACGAGCTGCGGCCGGTCTTGTCGAACTCCGCCATGCCCTCGGCCGGGGTGGCGCCGATCCAGCGATAGCCCGAGTGGTAAATCAGGAAATTGAGCTGCGGCCAGTCCTTGGCGGCCTTGCCGACATCGCTGACATCGGCGTAGGGCCGCAGCCGGGGGAATTTCTCCTCGATTGCCGGCGCAAACAGACCCTTATGGATGCAGACATTTTTGATTCCAGATTTCACCGCCTTCTCGTAGAAGGGGTACATCAGCTTCTCGTCATCGAGATGGTAGGGATGGTTCGCCAGCTCCTTGTGGGTATTGTCGCCGACAGTGTAGCCCTTCCATGAATTGGGCTTGTAGACTTCGATCGCCTTGTCAACCTGGTCGAGCCAGCCCGGCCAGCCCGGCGTGATCGTGAAATGCGCCATCATGCGCCGCGAGCCGGCCTCCTGGTTGACCTTCTCGCGGGTCGTGAACACCTGCTCCTGCGGGATGAACCAATCCTCGGGCACCTCCGAGGGCGAGTTCGACAGCAGCGCCACCTTGGTGTCGCTGTCCAGGTAAATTTCTTTGACGTAGTTGTGGTATTTGAGATCGTCGATCGTCTGTTCCTTGTCGCCGATCTCTTTGTTCCAGCCGGCCTTGCCGACCGCCTCGCGCGCCTTGATGAAGCCCATCAGGCGCGTGTCGTCGCGCAGGAAATGGGTGTGGCCGTCGATGATGAACTGCTTCGACAGGGCGCCGGCGCGCTCGGCTGCGATGTCCGGGGTCGCCGCCTCCGCCTCGCTGACCTCGAAGAGGCGGCCGAAGACCTGGTTCATGACCAGGAACGAGGCCGCCATGCCCGAGGCGGTCTGAAAAAAGCGCCGCCGCGACACACCCTGGCGCCGGGCGAGCCGGTCGCTCAACTCCTTGAGCCGCGCTTCGACCTCGCGCTGCTTCGCGGTCTGCGGCACCGGCATGTATTCGTCACTCGACACGATCTGGGTCGGTACCGGCGACGGAAACGAAGAACTCTCGGCGGGCTGCAGCTCCCGCAGCTGGTCATCAGTAAGAAATTTCATGCACGCCCTCCGTGGAAAAAGGATGGCGCTAACTTGTCTCCCCGGTGAGAGAGAGCGCCCTCACCATCATTCTAGCGTGCGATCTCCGGCATTTCGAGATTGAGCAGGCGCGCGGCATTCCGCCCGAGGATCGCCCGGCGCTCGACATCGTCGAGCCCCGGTGTGCCCTCGATCATGCCGATCGGGTCGACCTCGCCCATATCGGCCGGATAATCGGTGCCCATCAGGATGTGGTCGGCGCCGTATTGCTCGACGAGGTATTCGAGCTGGTGGTGGGTGTAGACGAGCGCGTCGAAATAGACCCGCTTCAGGTAGTTCGTCGGCATCCGGTGGATGCGCTCGCAGCAATCCGGGCGCGCCGAGGCGGCGTGGTCGATGCGGCCCGAGTAACCCGGCAGAAACCCGCCGCCGTGCGCAACGACGAGCTTGAGGTTCGGGTGATCGGCGAGCACCCCGCCAAAGATCAAGTGATGCAGAGCCACCGTCGAGTCGAGCGGATTGCCGATCACATTGTTGAAATAGTGGTCGGCCAGCCGCCGCGCCTCGGTATACCCGTCGGGGTGCATGAAGACGACGAGGCCCAATTCCTCGCAGCGCGCGAAGATCTTGCGAAAGCGTTCCTGCGACAAGTCGTCACCGGCGACATGACTCAAAATCTCGATGCCGCGGAAGCCCAGCGACTTATGCAATCGGTCGAGCTCTGCGAGTGCCAGCTCGGGGGCCTGGAACGGCACTGTGCCGAGACCGACGAAGCGGTCCGGGTAGCGGCCGCAGATATCCGCGATGAAGTCGTTGACGGCGCGCGACGCCTCGAGCCCGAGATCGGGGTCGGCGCCGTAATAGGTCTGGCGGGGCGCGGGTGAGATCGCTTGGATGTCGATCCCCATCCGATCCATATCCTCGATCCGCCTCACCGGCGAAACGCTCTGCTCATTGGTGCGCTCGCCATTCGCCCGGTTGATGGCGCGGCTCTCCTCGCTGGCTTGGGTTTCGAGAAACCAGCGCGAGACATTCTGCATCTGGGCAAGCGGATTGGCGCACTGATGGCCGACGACCAGCTGCGTCGCCTTTTCGCAGCGGACATGGCAGTGAATGTCGATCGTGAACCATTTGCCGCGGGCGTGGACGGGGCCCGGAAAGCGGCCCGCCAGCGGCTCGGTTCCCGGCGCCAGGCATTTGAAGAGAATGTCCTCTCCGGGGCGGTTCATTCCGGCCTCCTCGGAATCCCGATATTCAACAGTCGCGCGGCATTGCCGCCGAGGATCGCTCGACGCTCGTTGTCGTCGAGCCCCCGAGCCATCTCAATAAAGCCGATCGGGTCGATCTCGCCCATATCTGCGGGGTAATCGGTCCCCACCAGCACATGGTCGGCGCCATACTGATCGACCAAATATTCGAGCTGGTGGTGCGTGAAGACGATCGTGTCGAAATAGAGCCGCTTCAAATAGGTGGTTGGCATCCGGTTTATCTTTTCGCAGCAATCGGGCCGCGCCGCCGCGGCGTGATCGATGCGGCCCGAATAGGCCGGCAAATAGCCGCCGCCGTGCGCGATCACGAGCTTCAGGTTGGGGTGGTCGTGGAGCACGCCGCCGAAGATCAGATGATGGAGGGCAACCGTCGAATTGAGCGGATTGCCGACCACGTTGACCAGATAATGGTCAGCAAAGCGCCGCGCTTCGGGAAAACCGGTCGGGTGCATGAAGACCAGGAGGCCGAGTTCCTCGATCCGGGCGAAGATCTTGCGGAACCGTTCGGCGGAGAAATCCTCGCCGGCCACATTGGTCGCGATCTCGATGCCGCGAAAACCGAGCGATTTATGTATGCGGTCGAGCTCCGCGACCGCGAGGTCGGGCGCCTGAAACGGCACTGTGCCGAGCGGCACAAAACGATCGGGATGACGCCCCGCGATATCCGCGAGGTTGTCGTTGACGACCCGCGCGGTCGCGATGCCGAGATCGGGGTCGGCGCCGTAATAGGTCTGGTTCGGCGAGGGCGAGATCGCCTGGATGTCGATCCCCATCCGATCCATGTCGGCAAGCCGCCTTTCGACCGAGGTGAATTGGATGCGGGTGCGCTCGGCCTGCTCGCGGTTGGCTTGCCGCGTGCGCTCGTTGGCGTACTCCTCCCGCGGATGCCGCGTCGCAGCGGCGTGGCCCGCGACCATTTCCGCGGCCTTCGGCGTCAGCAGATGGCAGTGGATGTCGACGGTGAACCATTTGCCGCGTGCGTGAGCCGGCCCCGGGAAACGCCCCGGTATTTCCGCCCCCGGCGGCAGACATTTGAACAGCATCTCAGGCTTCTCCCTTTGGTTTCGGCCATTTTAGGCGGTTTCTCGCGATGCTGCGAGTAAGAGGCATGGGAGGCACTCAGCGGATGCCAGCCCAAGGGCGCCGCTGATGCCGCTGTTAATGCGAAAAAAATGCAGCCAGAAGACCTGTCTTCCCCTGTAGAAACCCTCAGTTTTGGGCGAGAGCGGCGGCGGTAACTTCGCTGTTATCGCTGGCTGTTCCTGGCTGTTATTCTGTTGCTTTGGGCGCTCTCCCGAATTCAAATATCGCTTCGCCGCTGAGGATATCCGTGGGCCAATCGGTGCGGCTGTCGAAGTATAGAAAGAGGGTTGCTATCATGCCATTACGGCAATTTTGGGGTCCCCGCGGAGCGCGTAGATGCGGTCGCGTAGTTGGATTGGGGTACCTTATACTCCGTCCCGCAAGCGCCAACGGGTAGACCCATCATGGCCGATCAGCAGGTGGTCAAAATTCGGGGTGGCGACCTGGTCAGCTCCGTTCTTCAGGAATCCGCCATCCAGGATTTCGAAGCGTCGCTGCAAGGAGCGTTGCGCCGCCCTGGTGGGGCCGGCTACGACGATGCCCGCCAGATCTGGAACGGCATGATCGACCGCCGGCCCGCATTGATCGCATGCTGTCATGGGGTTGCCGATGTCATCAATTGCGTCAACTTCGCCCGTACGAACGAGCTTTTGGTGGCGGTGCGCGGCGGCGGCCACAATGTCGCCGGTAGCGCGGTCTGCGACGGCGGCCTGATGATCGACCTGTCGGGGATGAAAAGCGTACGGGTCGATCCCGAGCGCCGCACGGCGCGCGCCGAACCCGGCCACGCAGCATGCGGATTTGTTTTGGGGTCTGCGGGGAGGCGGCGGGAATTTCGGCGTCGTCACCTCGCTCGAATATCGGCTTCATCCGGTCGGCGCTGTGATGGGCGGCATAGTGGCTTATCCATTGGAGAAGGCGAAAGAGGTGCTCCGCCTCTTCCGCGACTTCACCGCTGAGGCGCCCGACGAACTGGCCTCCCAGAACTACTGGAAGTCGAGCTTCCTTAAGGAGATCAGTGACGAGGCCATTGACACTATGGTCAGCTTTTGTGCGAACCGGCCGTCCCCAATGTGTCACGGCCTCATAGAACATCAGTTGGGCGGAGCGGTGAGCCGCGTCGATGCAGCGACCCGGCGCAGGCCGAGAGCTGCATCCGCTGGGCGCGCGAGTTCTGGGACGCCATGCAGCCACACTCGACCGGCGGCGTGTACGTAAATTACCTCGGTCGGGAGGCGGGACGAGGGGACCGAACGGATCAAGGCCGCCTATGGTCCGGAGAAGTACCAAAGGCTTCTAGCGCTGCAGAATAAATACGACCCTGCCAACTTGTTCCGGCTGAACCAGAATCTCAGGCCGGTAGCGTAAGCGTCCGGCTCAAACGGCGCGGTTGGAGCGCTCGCCAAAGTTAAGTTACCGCTTCCCGACGCAGGGTTCCCAGGCAACCAGCGCGGCTGTCGCCAAAAAGCTCGTGTGGGTATCTATCAGCCGTCGGCGGACACCCTCACCCGCCTCGCTGCGCTCGGCATCCTCTCCCGCGGCGCGGGAGAGGGGCCACGACGCATTCAGCTCAAAAGCCCCTCTCCTGCATCGCGGGAGAGAAGGGGGACCAAGCCCCCTCCCATTCCCTCCCCCGCAAGCGGGGGAGGGTTAGGGTGGGGGGCTTGGTGGGTGAGGGTGGCGGTTACGCGGCTTCGGCTTCGGCCTCTTCGCCCTCGGTTCCGGTCGGACCGGAATCCTTGCCCTTGGCTTCGGGGTCGCGGTCGACGAACTCGATGACCGCCATCGCGGCGTTGTCGCCATAACGGTAGCCCGCCTTGATGATGCGGGTGTAGCCGCCCGGCCGCTCGGCGAAGCGCTCCGCGAGGGTCGTCAGCAACTTATCGGCCAAGCCCGAATCCTGCAGCGCGGCGATTGCGCGGCGGCGGTTGGCGAGACCGCCGTGCTTGCCGAGGGTGATCAGCCGCTCGACGATCGGGCGCAGATCCTTGGCCTTGGGCAGGGTCGTCTTGATCTGCTCATGCTTGATGAGCGCCGCGGCGAGGTTCTCGAACATCGCCTTGCGGTGGGCGGATTTGCGGCTGAAGCCGCGGCCGTGAAGGCGATGGCGCATCGGATTTGGTCCTCAATAGGGCTCGTCGAGGCGCTTAGCTAATTCCTCGATGTTCTCCGGCGGCCAGTTCGGGATCTCCATGCCGAGATGGAGCCCCATCTGCGCCAGCACCTCCTTAATCTCATTGAGAGATTTGCGCCCGAAATTCGGGGTCCGCAGCATTTCGGCTTCGGACTTCTGAACGAGGTCGCCGATATAGACGATGTTGTCGTTCTTCAGGCAGTTGGCCGAGCGCACCGAAAGCTCCAGCTCGTCGACCTTGCGCAGCAGGTTCTTGTTGAACGGCAGCTCGCTCGGGCGGACGTCTTCCGATGGATGCCGCGGTTCTTCGAAATTGATGAAGAGCTGCAGCTGATCCTGCAGGATGCGCGCCGCAAGCGCCACGGCATCTTCGGGGGTGACGGCGCCATTGGTCTCGACCCTAAGAGCCAGCCGGTCGTAATCGGTGACTTGGCCGACGCGGGTGTTCTCGACCCGGTAGGACACCTTGCGCACCGGGCTGAACAGCGCATCGACCGGGATGAGGCCGATCGGTGCGTCCTCGGGCCGGTTTTGCGTCGCCGGGACATACCCCTTGCCGTTCTCGACGGTCAGCTCCATCGCGATCCTGATACCGCTGTCGAGCGTGCAGATCACGAGGTCGGGGTTCATGATGTCGATGTCATGGCCGGTCTCGATCGCGCCAGCGCGGACTTCGCCGGGCCCGTTGGCACGCAGCCGCATGCGCTTGGGACCCTCGCCATACATCCGCAAATCGATGCTCTTCACGTTGAGCACGATGTCGGTCACGTCCTCGAGCACGCCGGGGAGCGAAGAAAATTCGTGCAATACGCCCTCGATCTGCATCGAGGTGACCGCCGCACCCTGCAGCGATGACATCAGCACCCGCCGCAGCGCGTTTCCCAATGTCAGACCGAAGCCGCGTTCGAGCGGCTCGGCGACGACGGTGGCGACGCGCTTGGGGTCGTCGCCCGGCTCAACCGACAGCTGTTTCGGTTTGATCAGTGTTTGCCAATTTCTCTGAAGCACGGTCGTACCTCGGTCATTCAATGCGGATTTCCATCCGCAACATCGGCCGCCGGCCGCTAAAGGGCGTCCGGCGTTTTCTCGACACGCCCGCCCGAACCGGCGGGCTGGCTTTTCGCGTCAGACTCGACGCCGCTTGGGCGGACGGCAGCCATTATGGGGGATCGGCGTCACATCGCGAATTGAGGTGACCGCGAAGCCGACCGCCTGCAGCGCACGCAATGCGGATTCGCGCCCGGAACCCGGCCCCTTGACCTCGATGTCGAGGGTGCGCATGCCGTGCTCCATGGCCTTCCGTCCAGCGTCCTCGGCAGCAACCTGCGCGGCGTAAGGGGTCGATTTTCGCGAACCTTTGAAACCCTGGCTGCCGGACGACGACCACGCGATCGTGTTGCCCTGGGCATCCGTGATCGTGATCATCGTGTTGTTGAACGTGGCGTTCACATGGGCCGTGCCCGATGTGATGTTCTTACGTTCGCGCCTGCGCAGCCGCGGCGCCGCTGCCGCCGTTCTGGCCATGTATTCCTTTCTGCCCTGTGGTCCGCCGGTTGGTTCGAGCTGTCGCCGTTATTTCTTCTTGCCGGCGATCGGCCGGGCCGGACCCTTGCGCGTCCGCGCATTCGTATGGGTGCGCTGGCCTCGCACCGGCAGCCCCTTGCGGTGGCGCAGCCCGCGGTAGCAGCCGAGATCCATCAAGCGCTTGATGTTCATCGCCACCTGCCGCCGCAGGTCGCCCTCGACCGTGTACTCGCGGTCGATCAGCTCGCGGACGCGCAAGACCTCGTCATCGGTCATCTCGTGCACGCGCCGCTCGATCGGAATGCCGACCCGGCCGCAGATCTGGAGAGCCTTGGTCCGTCCGATGCCGTGGATGTAGGTCAGCCCGATCGGGACCCGCTTTTGATTAGGAATGTTGACGCCAGCAATCCGCGCCACCCGCGCTTCTCCTCAAAAAGAACAAAGATGTGGGCTGCTTCGCACTTTCGCAAGGGCGGGCAGTATAGGCATAGAGAAGGTCGCGTCAAGCCCCGCCCCGCAGAGCGGCGTGGTGTTGGCGCCGCGCCACCCCTCTACTCGGCGGCGACCCGCGGCAGATTGGCGAACGCGGCGTCGAGCTGGGCCTCGTCATAGGGACGGTCCTCGAGTTTGCCCGCCTGGAAATCGATATAGGCCTGCATGTCGAAATGACCGTGACCGCACAGGTTGAACAGGATCGTGCGCGACACGCCCTCCGTCTTGCACCGCAGCGCCTCGTCGATCGCCCCGCGCACCGCATGGTTGGCTTCCGGCGCCGGCAGGATGCCCTCGGTGCGCGCAAACTGGATGCCGGCTTCGAAGCAGCTCGATTGCGTGTAAGCGCGGGATTGGATGAGCCCGAGCTCCTGCAGGAGGCTCACCAATGGGGCCATCCCGTGGTACCGCAATCCGCCGGCGTGAAAGCCCGGCGGAATAAAGGTCGAACCGAGCGTATGCATCTTTACCAGCGGCGTCAGATGCCCGGTGTCGCCGAAATCATAGGCGTATTTGCCGCGCGTCAGGCTCGGGCAGGCCGAGGGCTCGCAGGCGATGACGCGCGGCTTGGGACCGCCACGCAGGCCCGCGCCGATAAACGGGAAGGCAATGCCGGCGAAATTGCTGCCGCCGCCGGTGCAGCCGACGATGGTGTCGGGATAGTCGCCGGCCATCTCGAGCTGCGCCATCGCCTCCTGGCCGATGACGGTCTGGTGCAGCAGTACATGGTTGAGGACGCTGCCGAGAGCGTATTTGGTGTCGGCGTGCTGCGCGGCGACTTCGACCGCCTCGCTGATGGCGATCCCCAGGCTGCCCGGCGAATTCGGATGTTCCGCCAAATTCTCCCGCCCCGCATTTGTTTCGTCGCTGGGACTCGCAACGCATTGAGCGCCCCACGCCTCCATCAGCGCCTTGCGGTAGGGCTTCTGCTCGAAACTGACGCGCACCATGTAGACGCGCACCTCGAGCCCGAAGAGGGAGCCGGCAAAGGCCAACGCCGAACCCCACTGCCCGGCGCCGGTTTCGGTCGTGAGCCGTTTGACGCCGGCCTCCTTGTTATAGAAGGCCTGCGCCACGGCGGTGTTCGGCTTGTGACTGCCGGCCGGACTGACACCCTCGTATTTGTAATAGATCTTCGCCGGTGTATCGAGCGCCCGCTCCAGCCGGCGGGCGCGATAGAGCGGCGAGGGCCGCCACAAGCGGTAGATTTCGCGCACCGGCTCGGGAATTTCGATCGTCCGCTCCGTCGCCACTTCCTGCGCGATCAGCGCCATCGGGAACAGCGGTTCGAGATCCGCGGGCCCGACAGGCTGCAACGTGCCGGGGTGCAGCACCGGGTCCGGCGGACGCGGCAGATCGGCCACGATGTTGTACCACGCCTTCGGCAGCCGGCTCTCTTCGAGCAAATATTTCACGGTGTCAGACATCGCCTTCCCCGTCTGTCGTACCCGGAACAGTGTAGGCGGAAGAGCGCGGCGGCCGGGCAAGAATGCCGTGCGTCCTTCGAGGCCTCGCTTCGCGAGGCACCTCGGGATGAGGCATTTTTCGTAATCCCATCAACAACATGCCCTCATGCCGAGGAGCGACCCGGCACAGCCGGGGCGCGTCTCGAAGCACGCACGGCACCAAATCCAGCGCATTCTGGCCCAGCCTCGCAGTGTATTCGGCCGCTCGGGAGGCATTTTTCACGAGCCCTTTCGTAACACGAACGCGGCGACGGGGCCAACCGCGTGCTCATGTTTTGAGCTTTCGATATCCGCGTCTTCGCTTTTGGAGGCAATCGCAAGCCTGAACGGCCCCGCCTAGGTAGCCACCGCACCATGGCATGGCGGTTGCACCCCAGCGTTTCGCGGGGACCAAGGGAAGTTGCGGAGGCGCAGTTGAAGCGGCGGGATTTTCTGAAGAGCACCGCGGTGCTGGCCGGGACCGCATCGCTGGCCGGCGGCATCCGACCCGTCCGGTCGGAAACGCCGCGCGACACCCTTTTGGTCCTCGTCGAGAACGGCCCAAACAGCCTCGACATCCACGGTGTCGGCACCACCTTCCGCAGCTATGTCGCGTGCTGGAACCTCTATGACCGGCTGCTGACATTCGGCCGCAAGACATTGGCCGACGGCGGCCTTTCCTACGATCACACCAAGATCGAGCCCGAACTCGCCGAAAGTTTTACCCTTTCGCCCGACGGCATGTCGGTCACCTTCAAATTGCGCCGTGACGCGACATTTCATGACGGCGCCCCAGTGACTGCCGAGGACGTCAAATGGTCGCTCGACCGGGCGGTCACCGTCGGCGGCTTCCCGACATTTCAGATGGCCGCCGGCAGCCTGAAGAAACCCGAGCAGTTCGTCGTTCTGGACGATCACTCCATCCGCATCGATTTCCTGCAAAAGGACAAGCTCACACTGCCGGATCTCGCGGTCGTGGTGCCGGCGGTCTTCAATTCGAAGCTCGCCCGCAGTCATGCGACCGAGAAGGATCCCTGGGCACTGGAGTGGATGAAGACCAATGACGCCGGGGGCGGCGCCTATAAGCTCGAACGCTGGGTTCCGGGCCAGGAGACCGCCTTTATCCGCTTCGACGAATGGAAGAGCGGCCCGTTGCCGAAAATTCGCCGTGTCGTTTTGCGCGAGGTACCGGCGGCTGGGAACCGACGCGCGCTGATGGAGCGCGGCGACGCAGATTTGTCGATCGATATGCCATTCAAGGACGTCGCGGAAATCAAGAAATCCGGCGCCTACCGAGTGGTCGGAACGCCGGTCGAGAACTCGCTGCAATATGTCGGCCTCGTTACCAAGATGAAGCCGTTCGACGATGTGCGGGTGCGGCGGGCGATGGCCTGGGCTGTACCGTATGACGAGATCTACAAGAGCGTCGTCTACGATATCTGCATTCCGATGTCGGGCGGCCCAGCCGACGCGCCGAAAACAGCGGCTTGGCCGCAGCCCTTTCCGTATAAGCGCGACATGGAAAAAGCCAAGGCGTTGCTGGCCGAAGCCGGTCTCGCGGGCGGGTTCGAAACCACGATCTCGATTGACCTCGGCGACGCCACTCAGTCCGAGCCTACTGCGGTCCTCTTACAGAATTCGCTCTCCGAACTGGGCATTAAAACCCGCATCGAGAAGATTCCCGGCGCCAATTTCCGCAATGCCATGCTGGAGAAGAACCGCCCCGTTCATATCGCCAGCTTTGGCGGCTGGCTCAATTATCCGGACTACTATTTCTTCTGGGGCTATCACGGGCAGAATGCGTTGTTCGACACGATGTCCTACCAGAACCCGGCGATGGACAAGCTGATCGACGCCGCGCGTTCCGAGACCGACCCCGAAGCCTACGATGACGAAGTCAAGAAATTCATACATATCGCGATGGAAGACGTGCCCCGCGTCCCCCTCTACCAGCAGATCCTGGTCGTCGGAATGCAAAAGAACATCCAGGGTTATACCTACTGGTTCCACCGGCAGCTCGACTTCCGCCAGCTCGAAAAGAGCTGAGCCGCAGCTCATCCGATGGTCCGGCTAATCCAAACTCGCCTGCTGTCCGCGGTTCCCAGCGTTATTGGCGTCGTCATTGTGACGTTTCTTCTGACACGGGCTTTACCGGGCGATCCTGCGGTCTATTTTGCCGGACCGGCCGCCACCCCGCAGGCGGTCGCGGAGATCCGGCATTCGTTGGGGCTCGACCGCAGCCTTGCCGAGCAGTTTTTGGTCTATGTCGGAGATCTGGCGCATGGCCAGCTCGGCAACTCACTCTCCACCGGCCAGCCGGTGATCGATGAATTGTTGACGCGTTTGCCGGCTTCGATCGAGCTGACTCTCCTCGCGCTGGTGCTTTCGGTCGCCGTCGCCGTGCCGCTCGGCATTACGGCCGCCCAGAGGCCCAACTCCTGGATCGACCATCTGTGCCGGCTGGTATCGACCGCCGGGGTGAGCCTGCCGACCTTCTTCACCGGGCTCCTTCTCGTCTATGTGTTCTATTACCTGCTCGGCTGGGCGCCGGCGCCACTGGGTCGGCTCGATCTTATGTATTCGCCGCCGCCGGGGCGGACCGGCTTATACATTGTGGATAGTCTGCTGGCCGGCGATGGCATGACAGCTTTTGCCGCGCTGCGGCAGATCGCACTGCCGGCCCTGACATTGGCGATCTTCACCTTGGCGCCGATCACGCGCATGACGCGCGCCGCGATGCTTTCGGTGTTGAGCGCCGACTTTATCCGCGCGGCGCGAGCCAACGGCCTCTCACAGCGGCGGATTGTTTATCTCTACGCGTTCCGCAATGCCATGCTGCCGGTGCTGACGACCCTCGGCATGGTGTTTTCGTTTCTGCTCGGCGCCAATGTACTGGTGGAAAAGGTGTTCGCCTGGCCGGGTATCGGTTCCTACGCAATCGAGGCATTGATCGCCTCTGATTACGCGCCGGTGCAGGGTTTCGTGCTGGCCATGGCGATCGTTTACATCCTGCTCAACCTCGCGATCGACATCCTTTACGGAGTGATCGATCCGCGGGCCGCGGTCACGGCATGAGCGAGACTCTGCGCCACCTGCGCTACGTATTGGGTGAAAATCCGGTAACCCTGGCCGCGTTCGCGCTGTTCATCCTGCTCGTGGCGACCGCCCTCTTAGGCCCCTGGATCGCGCCCTATAATCCGCTGGCAACCGACGCGATGCACGCCCTTGCGGCGCCATCTGCCGCTCATTGGTGCGGTACTGACGCCGTCGGGCGCGACATATTGAGCCGCACCATCGCCGCGACCAGGCTCGACCTCGGCATTGCCTTCGCCGCGGTGGCGCTGTCTTTTGCCATCGGCGCACTCGGCGGGCTGGCCGCCGGCTATTTCGGCGGCTGGACCGAGCGCGCCGTCGGCCGCATCGCCGACACGATCATGGCTTTTCCGCTGTTCGTCCTCGCCATGGGCATCGTCGCGGCGCTCGGCAATACCGTTGCCAATATCGTCTACGCCACCGCGATCATCAACATGCCGCTTTACGCGCGTGTCGCCCGAGCCGAAGCAAGCGTATTGCGCCAAGCCGGGTTTATCGAGGCAGCCCGGCTCGGCGGCAATGGCGAGGTGCGCATCCTGCTGGCGCAGGTGCTGCCCAATACGATGCCGCTATTGGCGGTGCAGATGTCGCTGACGATGGGCTACGCGATCCTCAATGCCGCGGGCCTCTCCTTCATCGGCCTCGGCATCAGTCCGCCAACAGCGGAATGGGGGATCATGGTGGCCGAAGGCGCCAGCAACATCATTTCCGGTGAATGGTGGGTCGCGCTGTTCCCCGGTCTTGCGCTGATGCTGGCCGTCTTTTGCTTCAACCTGCTGGGGGACGGCTTGCGCGACATGATTGATCCGCGGAGGCGCACGTGAGTGAGGCGACCCCGCTGCTCGCAGTCAGCAATCTCTCTGTCGAGTTCCGCACCCGCAGCGGCACAGTGCGGGCGCTCGAAAACGTCGCCTTCGAGGTTGCTCGGGGTGAGACCGTGGCACTCGTCGGCGAAAGCGGCTCGGGCAAGTCGGTTACGGCCTATGCACTGCTCGGTTTGCTCGATCCCGCAGCGCAGGTCACTTCGGGGCACATCGAATTCGGCGGCCTCGATCTGCTGCGCGCCGGCGAGCGTGCGCTCGAGGAGATGCGGGGACGCGAATTCTCGCTGATCTCGCAGAACCCGCGCGGCGCGCTGAACCCGATCCGGCCGGTGGGCAAGCAGCTCGAAGACGTGCTGGTCCGGCATGGCAGCATGACCCGGGCGCAGGCGTCGGTGCGCGCCGTGGAGATGTTGGCCAAGGTCGGTATCCCCGATCCGACGCGCCGCGCTGCCGCCTACCCTTTCGAGCTGTCCGGCGGGATGTGCCAGCGTGTAACGATCGCGCTGGCGCTGGCCTGCGCGCCGGCCTTGCTGATCGCCGACGAGCCGACGACCGGCCTCGACGTTACAACGCAGGCGGTGGTGATGGATTTGCTTGCCGAACTCGCCGCCGCATCCCGGATGGCGTCAATCCTGATCACCCACGATCTGGGGCTCGCCGGCGAATATGCCGACCGGATTGTCGTCATGCACGCCGGCCACGTTGTCGAGAATGCGCCGGTCTGCGAGTTGTTTTCTCACCCGCGCCACCCCTACACGGCAAAGCTGATCGCCGCGACACCCAAACCCGACATGCTGCTCGCCGACCTCACCGCGATCCCCGGCAATCTCCCCGATGTCAGGCGCGCCGACCTGCCGCCCTGCCGTTACAGTGCGCGCTGCGAGCGGCACCAGGCGAAATGCGAGGCGCCACTGCCGCTGACCTTGGTTGGCCAATCACACGTAGTCGCTTGCTGGCAGCCCTTATGACCGAACCGGTCCTCGAGATCCGCAGCCTGACCAAGCATTTCCCGGTGAAGCGCGCGGAGCACCATCTCTGGCGCCGCGCACGCCAAAGCTGGCTCCACGCAGTGGATATCGTGGATTTTTCGATAGGACCTGGCGAAACAGTGGGCCTTGTCGGGGAGTCCGGTTGCGGCAAGTCGACCCTGGTGCGGCTCGTCGCGCGCCTCATTGATCCGAGCGGCGGCGGCATGGGGTTCGATGGCACCGAGATCGGAGGCATCCCCGCGCGGAAATTCGCCCGCGTGACCCAACGTTCCGGCATCCAGATGGTCTTCCAGGATGCCGGGGAGAGCCTGAACCCGCGTTTTACGGCGTTCCAGGCCATCGCCGATCCGCTGCGCCGGCTCAGCCGGCGGCGCGGCGCAGAGCTCGCGGCGCGGGTGCGCGAGGCGGCAGGTTGGGCCGGCCTCCCCGACGAACTGCTCGGCCGGTTCCCGCATCAATTATCCGGCGGCCAAAAGGCGCGGGTCGGCATTGCCCGCGCTGTGGCGCTCGAGCCGCGCCTATTGATCCTCGACGAGCCGACGGCAGCGCTCGACGTTTCGGTGCAGGTCGTGATCTTGCAATTGCTCGAGACGCTGAAGCGCCGCCTCGGGATGAGTTATCTGTTTGTCAGCCACGACCTCAATGTCGTCCGCCTGCTCTGCGACCGCGTGCTGGTCATGTATCTCGGCAAAATCGTCGAGCGCGGCCCGGTCGAAGCGGTCTTCGACAACCCGGCGCACCCCTATACCAAAGCGCTGGTGGCGGCGATCCCGTCGCTCGATCAGCGTGGAGTCAAGCGGCTGAGGCTCGGCGGCGAACCGCGCAGTCCAATCGATCCCGACCCCAACACCTGCCGTTTCTACGGGCGCTGCCCCAAGGGACAGAGCAATTGCGCTACAGTGATGCCGGAGCTGCGGCCATTCGACGCCGGCCGCTCGGTAGCATGCCATTACCCCGAAGTCGTTGTCCGCGCCAAAACGGCGACCGCGGCGTAATCGCGCGTCATTGCGAGGAGCCGCAGGCAATGACAGCCCGACAGCGCCGGTTTGATCTGATCGAAAGTTACGGCTAAATTCCGCGACTTACGCCCGCAATGCGCGGCGATCAGTCCTCTCCGACGGCATGCGCCGGCTCCTCCGTTAAAATCATCGTTTCCGCGTAATTCTGCCTGCTGAGCGCATAGCAGACGCCGGCGACGATCAGATAGCCGAGCGCCACCGGGGCCGAATTGCCGATGCCCAGCGACGTGCCGTGGATGAAGCCAAAAAACGACAGCACAGCGCCGGCGGCAGCGAACAGAGCGGCCCAATCGAACTTCCGGTCGATGATGAAAGCGGCAATGGCGCCGAGGATCAATCCGGCGAGCACGGCGCCGCCGCCGAGCAGAGCCATCCCGTGATAAACGACCCCGGTGGCGCCGAGCTTGGCCATGCCCACTTGCTCGGCTGAAGTGCCCGCCGCACCGAGCGCCCCGTCGATCAGGGTCTGCGCCCAAGCGGCGATGTTCGGGAGGATCGCGAGCACGATCGCAGGGGCGTGTCGTGGCGGCGACGCTTGAAAGGCCTGAGCCCCGATAACCAAGCCGATATAGAGCAGGATGGGCAGGATCGCGACCAAAGGAATGACCGCGAGCAGCAGTGCCGTCAGCCCGAGGAAGCAGACGATGCCGATTACGACACCGGTCGCCAGCGAATAGCCGATCCGGCCGCCCACTGCCTTCCATCCGGGGTGACCGATATAGACGGCGGGCGGGAATGGACTACCGAGCAGCGCACCGACGATCGCGCCGGTGCCGTCGGCCAGCAGGATCTGGCGCAGGCTGTAATCGTCGCCGGCTGCGGCGGCGCTCTCGACGTTGTTCATTCCCTCGGTGAAGTTATAGATGCCGAGCGGCACCGCAGTGACCAACAGCGGGCCGATGTCGCCGATCGCCTTGACGAAGTCGGTCGACGGGTACGGCAGCCGCAGACCAAACTGGCTAAAGGCGGAGACGACCTCGGCGGGCTGCATCAGGTCGTCGAGGTGAACCAGCTTGGCGAGCCACGCAAGCACCGTCCCCAAAACCACTGCGGCAAGCCCGCCCGGAAGGCCATAGGGCAGGCGTATGCCCGCCATCCAGCTGACCAGGACAATGGTCAGCGACAGCATGAACAGCCAAGGATCCTCCCAGCCAAGAAAGGCCGGCCGCATCGAAATGAAGGCGATCGAAATGCCGGCGAGGGTGCCGAGCATAGCGGCGCGCGGCGTGTATTTTCGCACGGTGGGCCCGACGAAGGCGCCCAAGAGTACAATGGCGCCAATCACCAGGCACCATACCAGTCCCGACTGCCAGGCGAGCAGCGGATCCTTCGTCTTCAAATAGATCGGCAGCATGATCAGGAAGACGACGATAAACATGTGCGGGACGCTCGGCCCGTACGGCATTGCCGTTACGTCGTTGCGCCCTTCGTTCTTGGCGAGCCGCCAAGCGAGGTAGGCGTAGTACAGATTGCCCAGCGGCAATGCGATGCCCAGAGCCGGAAGGATCCGGCCGTAGACGATATCCGCCGGCAGATTGACGACATGCAGACAAAGTCCGGTCAGCACAATGACGTTCAAAACGACGTTGGTGAACAGACCGAAAAACCCGTTCCAATCGCCGGGAACCCACCAGCGCGGCGCGTCGGATAAAGTTTTCATCCTCTTCTCCTCACGAGCCGGATTTCGGGAGGGCCGCGATGACCGCCTCCAATGAGGCGACCCACCCGAAAATGCCGCCTTGGGCCTTGATCATGCGCAGGCCCATCTCCTGAAATTCCGGGAAATATGAACCGACGCAATCCTCCACGACGATGCATTCGTAACCGCGGTCATTGGCCTCTCTGACCGTGGTATTGACGCAAACCTCGGTGGTCACGCCGCAGACAATGAGCTGGGTGATGCCGCGGTTCTTCAGCATCGCGTCGAGATCGGTGGCGTGGAATGCGCCCTTACCCGGCTTGTCGACGACCGGCTCTCCGGGTACCGGGTAAAGCTCCGGGATGATGTCGTGCCCCGGTTCGCCGCGCACCAATATCCGGCCCATCGGACCCGGATCGCCAATGCCATTTGGGAGCCTGCCGCGCGCCTTCTTCGCCGGCGGCAGATCGGCGAGGTCGGGGCGATGTCCCTCGCGGGTATGGATGACGGTCAAGCTCGCGACGCGAGCCGCCTCGAGCAAGCGCCGGGTCGGCGCGATCGTGCGGCGAAGCAGCGAGACGTCATTGCCGAGCGCCGCGCCGAACCCGCCGGGTTCTAGGAAGTCCCTTTGCATATCGATGATCACGACGCCGGCCTGCGCCGCGATCAGATCGAAAGGATACGGCTCCGCCGCGATGATCCCCATGATAACCCCTCCCCGCTACCCGACAGACCCTTCTGACCGCCCCTGAGTGTTGCTCGGATGCCACGTGACTATGCAGGCCCTTTACAGCCGCTTACGCAAGGCACGTGCCATGACGAAAGGCCGCACCGGTCAGCCACGGCTCGGGCGTCTCCGTCTCGATGTCACTATTTTAGGCGAATGCACGAAATCCGATCGCCATCGAGCGATTAGATTTCAAAGGTGCCCTGGGCGAGCCTAAGGATTTACTGCGATATAAAAGAGCCGTCGGGATTGACCGGCGGCTGGAGAGAAAAGCGAGCCAGCCTTAGGTACAGCTGCAGCCTAGTCCAGGGTCGTTGAGAATCCCCATTTCCGGACAGTTTCCGGACAGGAGCCGTTCGAGGATCCGACCGGCTCGGTATTATGTCGAGCCGCCAACGGCGTCCGGAATCGGTCGGGATTTGCCGTTGCCACCAGTGGCAGCGTGGCCATTGAGTTGAGCCATAGCCGTGTCGCCGATTGCCCATCGGCCCCCTGCGTTCCGAAGCACTTGACCGCGTTCTTCCATGCGCTGGAGCGCCGTTTCCGTTCGCTCGGGATGGTAATCGATGGCCTTGGCAATCTGAGTTGCTGTCATTGCCTGACCGGAAAACGACAATTCACGCAAGATCAATTCGCGTATGGGCCGACGGACGCGTCGCCGGCCAGACTCCTCGGGATCGGGTACGGCGTCGTCGGCCGAAATTGCCGACCCGAGCATTTCCATTGCCGCTCGAAACCCTTCCTGGCGGGCTTGGATCAGCCTGGCTTCCTCGGCTTTCTGTTCGCTCAGCGCGAGCGCCGCCCGTCGATCAGCTTCCAGCGTGTCCAGATACTCAAGAGCCTTCTCAATTGGTGTCGGCATCGAAGCTCACCTTGTTCGCATTAAGAGATCATGCCCGAAACGCTCGTCTATTTCGAGGGTTCCGAGTGTGACTCCGTGTCGCGGCCCAAGCCAACTAACTTATTGGTTGCAGGCAAGAATACTTGCCTTTTGTGACAGGTTTGTGGCCTACAGCTCGATTTCAATACGTCACATCATTGGTCACTTTTTTGACAGAATGGTTAATCTTTGCGGTACTTTGGTTTCTGCAAACCTGTTCAGATGGCGACCGGCCTGGCACATCGGCTCTGCGTTGTTTTTGGTTACATTCCGGAGTGCCGAAAGCCGCGTGGCATTTTAAAACCCAATTCGGCTCTGGACGAGGCGTTGCCCGTTATCTCGTCGGTGCCGCTTCCACCGCCGCTATTCGCCGATCAGGCTTTGACTGAGGTGTCTGAGCAGCGCAGTCGAGTCTGCCACCGCCCCAAACACCCCGCCTTGCATCTTGACCATTTTGATCGCGTGCTCATGGTTCGACCGGTCGGTCGCGCCGCAGCAGTCTTCCAGCAGCAGACATTCGAACCCGCGATCGTTCGCCTCGCGCATCGTGGTGTGAACGCACACATCGGTGGTGATGCCGGTCAGAACGAGGTTGGCGACGCCGCGCAGCCGCAGCATCAATTCAAGGTCGGTGGCGCAGAACGACCCCTTGCCCGGCTTGTCGATGATCGGCTCGCCGGGGAGCGGCGCCAGCTCGGGGATGATCTCCCAGCCCGGCTCGCCGCGCACCAGGATGCGGCCGCACGGGCCGGGATGGCCTATTCCGGCGCCGATGCGCCGTGAGCGCCAGCCTTTGTTCTCCGGCAGATCGGCAAGGTCCGGCCGATGACCCTCGCGGGTGTGCATAACATGAAACCCGCCGCGCCGCATGGCCGCCAGCACCGCTGCGATCGGCGTGATTGGCGCGCGCGTCAGCGACACATCGTACCCCATTCGGTCGACATAGCCGCCGATGCCGCAGAAATCGATTTGCATATCGATTACGATGAGGGCCGTGTTCTCGGGCCGCAGATCCCCATTGAAAGGCCAGGGATACGGATCGGCCGCGACGTACCGTTCGACCATGGCGCTATCCATTTGTTGACGCTCGATCCCGACTGTTTCAAATGCTGTGCCAATGAGAGTCGCGTCTGATTGATGGTTGAGGAGCTCTTGCAAATCGGGCGGCTGCGGACCGCCTTTCTCGGCGGTCAGCTTTCGGCAGGCGAACTGATCGAGCGGGTGCTGACCCGCATCGCAAACTGGGACGATCCGGCCCTGTGGATTACCCGAACCTGCGATGCCACACTGAGGCGGCGCGCAACCAAACTGGACGCTGCGGCAGCTACAGATCCCGATTTGATCAAGCGCCTGCCGCTCTTCGGCATTCCGTTTGCCGTAAAGGACAATATCGATGTCGCCGGCATGCCGACCACCGCTGCGTGTCCGGCTTTCGCCTATACCCCACCGGAAACAGCCCCGGTTGTGAGGCTACTGCTTTCTGCCGGCGCCGTGCTGGTCGGCAAAACCAACCTCGACCAGTTTGCCGCCGGGTTGGTCGGCACCCGCTCGCCCTACGGCGTGCCGCGCAATCCCTTCGATGCGCACTTCATACCGGGCGGTTCGAGCTCCGGCTCGGCGGTGGCAGTCGCCGCCGGGCTCGTCAGCTTTGCGCTCGGCACCGATACGGCCGGCTCGGGACGCGTTCCAGCAGCCTTCAACAATATCGTCGGGCTGAAGCCGACGCGAGGTCTGCTCAGCACCCGCGGTGTCGTCCCGGCCTGCAGGTCGCTAGACTGCGTCTCGGTATTTGCGCTTTCGGCACAGGACGCCTTGGCGGTACTAGATGTCGCAGCGTGCTTTGATCTCGACGATCCTCTCGCCCGCGAGGCTTCGTCGGCGGAATTGCGGCGCTTTGGTCCGGAGCCCCGATTTGGGGTGCCGCTGGCGGGCGATCTCGACTTCTTTGGCGATCGCGAAGCCGGATCCCTCTTTGCGGCGGCGATAACCAAACTCGAGCAGGTCGGAGGAATCCGCGTGAGGGCAGCCTTCGCGCCGTTTCGCGATGCCGGCCGACTTCTCTACAGTGGCCCGTGGTTGGCCGAGCGCCTGCACGCAACGCAAGCGCTTCTCGATGATGATCCGGACGCAGTTCTCCCAGTGACCCGTTCGATCATCGAGAAGGGGCGGCATTACAGCGCGCTCGACGCCTATCGCGGCCAATACGAGTTGGCGAGGCTGAAGCGTGAGGTCGATCTCGCATTCGCGTCGATCGACGTGCTGCTGCTGCCGACCACCGGCACGATCTACGAGACAGCCGCGGTTGCAGCGGACCCGTTCCGCCTCAATGTCAATCTCGGTCTCTATACGAATTTTGTGAACCTGCTCGATCTGACGGCGATTGCCGCTCCTGCGGGTTTTCGCAAAAACGGGCTCCCCTTCGGGGTGTCGTTGATCGCTCCCGCCTTTGCCGAACGCGCGTTGCTCGATCTGACAGCCCGCTTCCAAACCTAGCGTCGGATTATTGGATCTCGACGATGTCCTGCGCAAAGATCATGTCCTCGCTGCCGACGCGGGCGGGGTCGGCGGGCGAGGAGAGATACCGCGCAAAAACCCAGACGCCGTCGAGCGGGTTGGAGACGATCTCCGCGGTTGCGCCATCAACGAGGGCAATCCGCGTGCCGGGGCCGAGCAACCGGATGTTGATGGGTTCACTCATTCCGCGGCGCGCGCAACACGCCATCCGGCGAGCTCGTCCCAGCTTTCGGCTTCCATAAACTCGGCCCAGCGGCGGTAGAGGTTGCGCAAATTGTGCTCGCTGGACTTGGCCTCGGTGATGTCCATAACCGTCCCCGGAATATGCAACCCTTGCCATTCATACTTCTCGGTCTCGAAGCCGAGACCTTGCTCGTAGCTGTAGGGGTAGCGCCGCGCGATCGTCCCGCGGCTGGCGGCATGAGCGTAGTTCCAGTTCTCCATGTCGTCCTGCTCGGTCATGCCGGCGGGACCGGAGTAGCGGATGTAGTAGTCGCGCAAGAAATCCTTGACCTCCGGTGGCGCGGCGCTGTCGACCATGTACCAGCGCCAGACTTCGGTCTGGTGCGGTCCGCGCGGATGCCAGACCGCGATCGTGCGCGGCTGGCGCGGATGCAATGCCGTATTAGGGAAGATTTCGCCGGGGCTGCCGATGACGCGGGCCCATTCGCCGCGCTTCGCGCGCCGCTCTTCTTCGCAATGGGCGAAATATTCCGACACTACCGGAGAGTGCTGATAAGAGGGCGGCATCGGCTGATCTTTGGGGAATAGGTAGACCCCGGTCTGGTGGCCGCGGTCATAGAGCGCGACGTGCAGCCGGCGCGCCATCAGCCGCTCCTGCAGGTCGCGGCGGCCGCTGCCGCTGGGGCCGATGCCGACCAGGTCGACCGAGCGGTGGCTGATATTGTGGTAGCTGTCGCCGCAGAAATTCTCCGCCGGGAATTTCCAGTTGCACGGGATCAGCCATTTCTGGATGCCGCCCAGTATTTCGGTGCCGCCCTCGCTGCCGTCCCAGCCATCGAGAGTGAGGTCGAGATAGCGGACGAAGTCGCCGAGATATTCGAAAAAGGACGGGGCGGACGGGTCCCAGCAAGCCCACACGGTGCCCTTGTAGACGCACAATTGCGGGACTTCGACTAGGCCCCACTGAGATTTGTCGAGCTTCTCGTGGTAGGCCTCGCGGAAATAGGGGACGCCGACCAGCTTGCCGTCGGTACCGTAACTCCAGCCATGGTAGGGGCAGGTGAAGACCGGCGTGTTCCCCTCGTCGTAGCGGCACACCTTCATGCCACGATGGCGGCAGGAATTGAGGAATACATGGATTTTGCCCGCCCGGTCGCGGCACAGGATCACCGATTCCTCGCCCATCCCCGACACAAAGAAATCTCCCGGCTTCGGGATCTGGCTCTCATGGCCGACAAACAGCCACGCGCGCGCGAACAGCCGCTCCAGCTCTTCCCGGTAGATCTCCTCGTTGACAAAGATCTCACGGCTGATCCGCCCCGCCGCCATATCGACGAGCCCGCTCCGATATCCATGCTTCCCTGCGGTCACAATGTCCTCCCTGTTCGAAGTTCTCGTCTTCCCGGCGGAGGCCGGGACCCATGGCCGAAATGGCACCGGCCTTCTGCTGTGTGACGAAACGGGACGTAAACGAGGTACCCTCAAAGCTCGCACTAAAAGAAAAAGGTCAGGTTCTTGGTCAGCAGCACGTTTTGGTCCAAGACGATCTTGCGGCGCGCGATCTGCCATTGACCGTCGACCCGCCGCAGTAGGTCCTCGCGCTTGCCGACCAGGATGTCGGTCTCGGTCTCCACCCGGTTGCGATAAATCAGGAAGCGGCATCTGACGGTGACCTCCGCCGGCTCGGCCGCCGAGGGGTTGACCTCGATGAGCCGCACATTGGAGACCATGTGCGAGATGCGGGAGACCGGCTCCTCGGCCCAGTGCATTCCGGTCAGGATCTGCTTGACGCGCCGCGTCAGGGTCTCCTTGCCTTCGTCGAACCAGTTGATGTCCTGGCCGGCGCGGGTGAACTCCCGCTCTGCTTCGCCGACCTTGACGTTGCGGCGAATTGGCATCCAGTAGCGCACATCCTCGGCGACCAGCACCAGCCATTCCTCATAGCGCCGCTCGTCGAGCAAATCCGCCTCGCGGTAGAGGAACTCCTCGATCTCCTGCTGCAGGAGCAGGCGGGCTATTTGTTCACCATTGTCCACAATCGTCGCCCTCGCGAAAGCGGGGGTCCAGGGACTGCCCCGCCGTCGCCTGCCTGGGTTCCCGCTTTTGCGGGAACGACGAATAAGGCCTATTCCGCCGCGGCGCGCTGTGCAGTCAGCTCGGCGTCCCACGGCCCTGGGAAGCGGCCGCGGTTCATCATGTCGGCGGCAAAGATCTGCTCCTGCCGCGGCCATTCCTGGCGCGGCAATTCGTAATAGACCTCAATGCCGTTGCCGTCGGGATCATGGAAGTAGATGCCCAGTGAGACGCCATGGTCTGCCACGCGGATCGGCACATTCTTGTCCTTGATGCGTTGGTAGAAATCCTTGAGGTCGTCGAGGCTCTCGACTCGCCACGCCATGTGATTCAGCCCGACCTGCCCCTTCTGTGGGCCGGCCGCGTCGTCGCCCAATTGCATCAGCGCCACTTCGTGCGACTGGTCGAGATCGGCCGCCATGAAGGCCGCCCAGCCGGGCCGCTTGTGGTAGGTGTGCAGCCCCAACACCTCCTCGTACCATTTATGCGAGCGCTCGGCGTCGCGGACGTAGATGTTGACATGTCCCAGATACATTGGCCGGTGAGTCATCTCTTCTCCTCCTTCATGCGGCGTCGTCACTGCGCCCGAGAAACTCCAGGACGCGGTCCATGACTTCTTTCTTCGGGTAGATCGACGCGAGCGCGCGGGCTCGCGTCAGCGGGTCACTGGCAAAAAACCGCTCGTACAATACCTGACGGCTGCCGAACGACGTGCCGGCAATGTCCCAAGCCAGGCGGAAAAGTTTGATCCGGTCCTTCGCCGGCGAATTGTCGGTCGCCAGATATTGCTCGATTGCCGGACCCAGCGGCCCTTTCATGTCGGCTTCGGTCGGGGTCAGCATAAAGCTGCTCGAGCCCAAGAGCTGCAATATCTCGACCATCCGCGGGTAGGCCGTCATGAACAGGTTGCGGGGGCTTTCGACCATCAGCAGGTCGGGGCACATGACCCCCCATTCATCGAGCTGCGCGTCAGCCTCGGCGGCGCGCATGCAGGCGCGGGTCAGCTGGGTGTAGAGCATCAATTCGCCAATGCGCTCCTCGACATTCGGCAATTGGGCGTTGCCCAATGTCTGGGTCATCAGCAACGCCACGCCGAGCACGAACTCGGCCTTGGCGAGGTTTTTGACCGCCCCCTGATGCGCCGAGTGCGCAGACGAATGCGTCACATTGGCGGTGCGGTTGAGGAGGTCGACATCGCCTAAGAGGAAGACGCGTTCCCAGGGCACCAGCACGTCGTCGAAGAAGACGACGCAATCCATCTCCTCGAAACGCGAGCCGAGCGGGTGATCGAAATGCGACCGGCCCAAATCGAAGCTCTCGCGGCACAGGAATTTGACGCCCGGCGTGCCGCACGGGATCGCAAAGCTGACCGCGAAGGGACTGTGAGTCTCGGCATGGCGCGCCATACGCGGCGAGTAGACGCCGATCTCGTCGGCGAGTGGGCCCAACGTCGCGAGGATCCGCGCGCCGCGCACGACAATGCCGGCATCGGTCTCGCGCACGACTTCGAGCGCTGTCCCCTCCTGCAGGTTGAAGACGCCAGACACGGTGCGGCTGCGCTGCAAGTTGATCAGCGCATGCGTCAGGGTCAGGTCGTTCTCGCGGATGTATTCGTAGTAACGCCGCATGTTTTCGGCGAATTCAGGACGGCCGTGCTCACCTCCGGCAAAGTAATCTGCCGCTCCGACCCAGGCGGCGTAAGTGACGTTCATGAAATCGGGCGAGCGGCCCATCATGCCGCAGGTCGTCCGCGCCCAATTGAGCATCATGACGCGACGCTTTTCGAGATCCTCGCGCGTGCGCGGTACGATGAAGGACAGCCCGACCCGGTCGCCGGTGGTCGGCGAGACATAGGTCATCTCGTCGCGAAATTTGGGATCGCACTGCATCTCATAGAGTGACGCAATGGCCCGCGCACCGCCCTTTAGGCCCGGATGCGTCGTCGGGTCCTTCACCCGCTTCCCCTCGAGCCAGACCTCCCGCTCCTGCTCGCGCAGACCCGCGAGATATTGCCTTCCGGTACGCGCTGGCATCACACCCTCCGCCGGCTATGCGGTCTCGAAACCCTACGGCAGGCAGGACGGAAACACCAGCACCCCCGCGCCCGCTGCCCTCGAGCTTTCCAGGTCTCGCCCAACATCGCTGTCATCCATTCCTCCTTTGCGGCATCGCGGTTGCGGCCTCAGCAGGAATTTACACTGTATAGTGAACGCAAAAATTTTCCTGATTACGCACTATCCTCAGCCATCAAGGAGTGGTACAAAACAGGAACATACGGCTGTTTCTGCGGGTTTGAACGATGGCGCGCAACAAGGTGCAATTTCAAAAGGGGCTCAGCGAGGCCCAGTTTGCTGTTCTTTACGGAACAGAGGATCAGTGCCGGGAAGCGGTGATGCGCTGGCGCTGGCCATCCGGCTTTGTCTGCCCGGTTTGCACAGGGGAGCATCACAGCTTCGTCAAGACCCGGGCGCTTTACCAGTGTGCCGCCTGTCGACGGCAGACATCCGTGATCGCCGGAACGATTTTCGCGGCAACCAAGGTGCCGCTGTGCACTTGGTTTCGCGCCATGTACCACCTCACTCAGAGCAAGGGCGGCATCTCCAGCATTGAGTTGGGCCGCCGGCTTGGCGTCACCCAGACCACCGCCTGGAAGATCAAGCACAAGCTCATGCAGGCGATGATGGAGCGGGACGCCACAAAGCGCCTGACGGGACGGATCGAGATCGACGACGCCTATCTCGGCGGGGAGCGCAACGGCGGCATGCGGGGCCGCGGTTCGCCGGGCAAGACGCCGATCGTGGCGGCGGTCGAAACCACACCACAGGGCAAGCCAATCCGCTTGAAGTTGCGCCGCGTAAAGGGTTTCCGCCGTGCCGAAATCGCGACCTTGGCGCAGCGCAATTTCCATCCCGCCAGCACCGTTGTCAGTGACGGCCTGCACTGCTTCACTGGGGTCGGCAACGCCGGCTGCGTCCACCAGCCGATCATCACTGGATCCGGTCGCAAGGCCGCCCTGAACCCTGCTTTCAAGTGGGTCAACACCACCCTCGGCAACATCAAGAGCGCCATCACTGGCACTTACCGCACCATCCGCGACAAGCATGTACCCCGCTACCTCGCCGAATTCGAGTACCGCTTCAACCGCCGATACGATCTCGCCGCCATGATGCCACGCCTCGGCTATGTCGCAGTCCGAACCCCGCCGATGCCATACCGCCTCCTCAAATTGGCTGAGGATCATGCGTAATCAGGAAAATTTTTAGCGTTGCAGCCCTCTGGTAACGGTCTCGGTAACTGCTTCGATCAGTTTTGCCGGCTCGGCCCAGCGCTTGGGGTTGGCGGTGAGCAACGTTGCGACGCCATTTTCCGCGACCATGACCACTTGGGTGGCGAGTTCGGTCTCCTCCTCCGTCGCATGGGGGCCAAGAAAAGCGGCGACCTGCTGGCGCTTAAGCGCCGCGGTGCGTGTGCGGATCCGGTCGCGGCGCGGCATCGCCTCACCCCTTCGGATAAAAGTCGCCCGGTAGTACGACGGGTTTTGCAGCGCGAAGTCGATGAAGGTCCGCATCCCCGCCTTCAGCCGCTCGCCCGGATCGCCGATCTCCGCGTCGACCCGCTCGTGCCTGCGGTACAAATCGGCAAAGGCTTGCTCGCAGATGCAATCGAGCAGATCGGCCTTATCGTTAAAATGGAGATAGATCGACATAGGCGTATAGCCGATCCGCTGCGCAATCTTTCGCATCGAAACGGCGCCATAGCCTTCGGCCGCGAAGAGCTCCGCGGCGGCGTTCATGATCTCCTCCCGCAGCGCTGACTTGCGAAGCTTGCGCCGCACTCGCGGTTCGGGAGCATTGCTTTCGGCTAATTCGGCCATACTATACGGCGTATATTTCCAACTCGGTCGCCCCGTGTCAAGCCCTCCCCAGCGGATGTTGGGAGGGCCGGGCGGCAATACCTGAAGCCGCCGGAACGATCGGTCAAGCGCCGCTGTTTTTCGCTGTTTTTCCCTGGATTATCAGCGAGCGATGGCGCGACAGCCGCAGAAATCCTCGATCCCCGCGGCCTACCCGCGGAATTAACAGCGGCTGGAGTCGCTGTTTTTTGCTGTTTCGTCGCTGTTCTTTTGCAAAGAACAGCGAAGCAAGTCCGCATTTCGGAGTTGCGTCGTCCTGGCATAAGCAACGTTGCTCTTTTAGCATAAGAAGATAATTTTGTCAATCGCTCCCGCGGCAGGCAGCTCGCCGCGGCTAAATCATTTCGATACGACAATTTCGAGAACTACAACGGCGTTCCCAAATCCGAACGTCCCAGCAAGTTTATGGCGGGGATGCCGCACAGCGCCTCGGTTCGGTCGCGCATGCTCGGCGTGTCCGTGCACGGGCCCGTTATCAGGTTGATCGCGAGCCCCATTTCCGCAAGCGTCTGCTTCGCGCCCAATGCGCCGAGCACGTCGCCGGCGGCGAGGATTATCTTGAGATTGGAGCGGCGAGCTTTGAGGCAGGTAAGGAACTCGGGCACGTTGGCGCCGAACAGGTCGCCGCCGCATTCAATCACCAGGGCTTCGCCCGGCAGCGAAAAGCAGAAGTCCAGGGCACGTTCAAAGACGCCGCTGATCCCTTGGCGACTCGAGGGATAGGTCGTTGGAAGGCCGAAATCGATGCAATCAAAAGCCTGCGCCGCGCCGAAATCCAGGTATCTGGCAATCTCCTCGAACGATGCGGTGCCGGTCGCTTTAAGGGCGATCACGGTCGTATAGCCCTTTATGCGCAGCGTCTGTAAAACAGCGATCCCTGCGGTAGTCTTCCCGGCGTCGCCAGAGGTTCCCAGCAAGAGATACACAAGCGCGTTTCGATCCGTTGCAAGCGAGTCAGTCACGGCGAATTGCCGAATGTTCAGGGTCTCGCCTTGCGCCCCACACACCACCCCGAGATACCGCACGCGCCCAAAGTACCCTTGTTCCGACGCCGCATCGCCGATCGGTTCACCGACTACCCCGCAGTCCGCGAGCACACAGTAATCGTTGCCGGGGACGAGACCGTCCGAGGGAATGCTGCCACTCACCCACCGTGTCGACTCTCGGCACCCCGGCGTCCCGAGAAAGATATCGCCCGGAGCAATTGTCATCATCCGGCCGGTAGGCGATTCCACCGTTATCGAAAAGGCGTTGCGCGGCAGTTCGAAGGCACAGATATCTCCCTCGCCGCCATGTTCTGATTGGAATCGAGCTGCCTTTAGCGGCGGTACACGTCGCAGCGCGGAAGTACGCTTAATATTGACGGGAAGAACGCCGCCGTTCATTTGCGTTAACGCATGAGCCCGCTCGGTGGTGGAATACCCCCGCCCGAGGATGGTGACGGAGTACCCCCGCCCGATGGCGATGGCGGAGTACCCCCGCCCGATGGCGATGGCGGAGTACCCCCGCCCGATGGCGATGGCGGAGTACCCCCGCCCGATGGCGATGGCGGAGTACCCCCACCCGAAGGCGGAGCACTCGTGCCCGGTATCGATGGCGGGACGCCGACATAGATATGGATCGATTCGGTGTTATTGATGAAATCAGCGCGCTCAGCTGCATCGGTGATATCCAAAGCGTCGGCGATTTTTCCAAGCGTTTGCGGACTGATATATTTTTGGCGGACAATATGAGTATTACCCCTCTTTAGAACGTATCCTCCCATCGATTCCTCCGATATAGTCGGCTTCCTCCGACGCGCGCCTGCCGGCGACCGCTAAAACGTCACTCTAACGCGTATTGCGCTCATGACAAGCGTTTAACGCGCTGGTTGCGTGCCAACCCGCGGTCCTGGGGACCGAGCAGTGCCGAGTTGACCTGGATCTTCACGCCCTCCTTGCGGTATCGACGGCAGTCGAATGGTCGTGACAAGTCGGCTCCGACGCAGAAACTGAACGAGTAAGGCTGAAGACTAGCTTAGCTGATCAAGCAGTGCCTTCGCGTCCGTGAGGTCCTGCGTATCGAACCCCTCAGTGAACCAGCCGTAGACTGGGGCGAGGAGATCGCGGGCTTCGGTGTAGCGACCTTGGTGGCGGCGGAGCCGCGCGAGGCTGACCGCGGCGCGTAATTCCCAGAGCTTGGCCTCCTGCTCTGCAGCGATCGCCAGGGCTTTGCTATAGAGGTCCTCGGCGGCCTTGAAATGGCCTTGCCGCATCAATAACTGGCCCTTCTGCCGGTACAGCTCTGCTGCGAACCAGCGCTCGCCGGTTCTTTCTCCGATCTGCCAAGCGTCGTCCAGCAGGGTCACGGCCTGTTCAGCTTGCCCCGCGATTTCACATGCACCAGCGAGGAGGGCGACAATATGGGGCATCCACAACTCCGCCCCGGTGGCACGGTAAGCCCTCAAACCCTGGTGCAGCAGTGATATCCCATCTGCTACATCGCCGCGCTCAACCTTGACCCAGCCGCGGTAGATCGTTCCATGCGCACCCCAATGCGGGAATCCCCGCTCGGTAGTTACGGCAACGAGCCTGTCTGCGAGCTCGTCCAGCGCGGCGTTATCTCCGGCGAGGGAAAGCAGCCTCGTCCCCATCGGCAAGCACGCGGCTAAAGACGCCGGATGAGCTAGTCTCCAAGCCTCGGCGATTGCCGCGCTGCTTTCCGCCAATGCCCGGTCGGGGAAACCGAGACAGAAGAGCACGATCCCCAAAAGTGCCTGCGATGTTATGTGAGGGTGCGTTCCGATGTGCCGGAGCAATGAGTGGTGAGAGATCGGATCATAAAGCGCGAGCACCGCTTCCAGATGCGATCGGGATAAAGCAAACCTCCCAGCGACCATCAGGTCCCGACCGCAGCGATGGTGACCCAAAACCAGCCCGGCCGTATCGTTGCGCTCGGAGCTTAGGCGCAGCAAATCCTCGTCCAGGCGCAGGGCCAACTCCAATTCTCCGCGGTACATGTGATAACGAGATTGGCCGTACGGAATGTGAAGGAACGCCGAGGGAGAACCCACCTGTTCCCACAGCTTATGCGCGCGGGCATAGGCACGTCCCGTTTCCGGGGCCGCTAGGCCTCTGACGGCCTGCAACGCCGCGCCTAAGGCACTGCAGAGTTCGAGCTCCTGGCGCTGTCGATCCGGGTTGTCCGGCAGTAATGCCAGCTGGTCTAATCCCTTTTGGAATTGAGCCGCAGCTTCGGCCATGGCCGAGCGGGCAGCTGAGCTATGACCCGCTCGGCCCCAATAGGCGGCGGATTTTTCAACGAGTCCGGCTTCGGCATAGTGCTGCGCCAGAAGCTCGGGCTGGCTGTCCGTCAGCTCGGGAAAATGGGTTTCGAGAGTTGCGGCGATTTGCGCGTGAAGTTGCTGTCGAGTGCTGCGCAATAGGCTGCTGTGCGCTGCGTCCTGCACCAGTGCGTGCTTGAAGGTGTAGACCGCGTCCGGTGGTGTGCCGCGTTGGAAGACCAATTCGGAGGCAACGAGGCGAGCGAGTGCAGCTTCCAACTCGCCTTCAGAAAGGCGCGAGACGGAGTGCAGCAGCGCGTACGAAAACTCGCGCCCGATCGCGGCGCCGATCTGCGCCACCAGCCGCACGGACGCCAAGCGGTCGAGCCGCGCCATCAACGAGTCCTGCAATGTCGTCGGGATCGCCAGGGGCGGCAACGTGCGGTCGAGCACGTAGCGGTCCGCCTCCTCGCGCAGCACGCCGCTCTCTAGGACACTTTTGGTCAATTCCTCGACAAACAGCGGTACGCCGTCGGTGCGATCGGCGATCTGGTCGACAACCTGATCCGGCAGCGGCTTGCCACCGGCGATCTGCCTCACCAACGTGGTCCTGTCGCGCCGGTCCAGCCGGCTGAGCGCCAGCATCGTCACCTGCGGCTGGCCGATCCAGGGCGGCTGGAATTCGGGGCGGAACGTGACGACGAGCAACACCGGGAGATTGCGGACATGCTCGACGGCGAGGTCGAGCAGCTCGCGCGAGGTCGGGTCAATCCAATGGGCGTCCTCGAACACCGCGAGGATCGGCTGCAGGCGCGCCATGCCTCCGAGCTGCCGGAGCAGCGCCATTAATGCTCGCTCCTTTTTCCGCTGCGGACTGAGGTCCGGCAGTGGGTGGCGCTGCGAGGCCGGCAGTGAGAGCAGGTCGGCGAGAAACGCCACATCCTCGTCGGACGGCGCGGCGCGGGCGAGCAAGAACTCGAGTTTTTCTAACTTGACGGCCGGCGGGTTGTCGCGTGCGAACCCCGACGCTTGACCGAGCTGCTCTATGAAAGGGAACAGCGCACTATCCCGGTGATACGGCGAGCAGAAATAGCGCAGACGAAGATGAGGCTCGGCATGGAGGCGGTGCTCCAGCTCCGCAGTGATACGCGACTTGCCGATTCCGGGTTCGCCGCAGATGAGCACGACCTGGCCGTCCCCGGCTTTGGCGCGCGCCCAACGCCGCAATAGCAGGTCGATTTCCTCGTCGCGGCCAATCAGCGGCGTTAGCGCCGATCCGTGCAAGGCCTCGAACCGGCTGGCGACGGCGCTCGGGCGCAATACCTGCCACGCCGGCACTGGCGCGACGATGCCCTTGACCTCGACGGCGCCAAGGTCGCGGTACTCGAAAAGATTGCCGACTAGCCGGCGTGTGCCCGCCGCGATCACCACCGTGTCCGGCTCGGCCAAGGCTTGCAGGCGGGCGGCGAGGTTAGGGGTTTCACCGACAACCGACTGCTCCAGCGACGATCCCTCGCCGATCACATCGCCGACAACTACCAACCCGGTGGCGATCCCGACGCGCGTTTGCAGCCTGACGGATTTGACATCGAGCCGACGGACAGCATCGATCGCGCCCAGCCCCGCTCGCACCGCCCGCTCGGCATCGTCCTCATGCGCCTGGGGGTAGCCGAAATAAACCAGTACGCCGTCGCCCATGTACCTCGAAATAAAGCCGTCAGCCGCAGCGATCACTTCGGCGACAGTGCGGTGGTACGCGGCGATGATCTCGCGCAGATCCTCGGGATCGAGCCGCGCCGAGAGTGCGGTCGAGCCGACCAGATCGCAGAACATCACCGTCAGCTGCCGGCGTTCGGCGGCGGAGGTATCGATCACTTTTCTAGGTGCCCGCTCCGACCTATCCACACAGCGCAACGCGGCGATGGCAGCGAACAACTTGCGCCGGTGGCCGACCAGCCTGACTCCGAGCTCCTCAAGGTCTTCGGCGGTCAGCTCGGGCAATACCGCCGCGTCAATGGCGTTGTCGCGAAAAGCCTGTTCGTACTGCTGCAGTCCGAGGCCGTGGAGCCAGTTTGCGATGTCCACGCCCATCTCCCCGATGCGGCCTTCGCATAGTTAATCCTACTCCAGATTCCAAACATGCGGGAATAGTCCGCTGCGCCATCGCCTGCCGACTATGGACGGATGGATAGAGCTTTGCTGCGCCTGCGCCGTAAGAGGTGGGGCGATGATCGGTGCGGGCTCCAACCGAGCCGACCTGTGTTGCGTCCGAAAACACCTGGCGCGCGCCCTAGGTTCGGGGTGCTGCTAATTTTGCGACAGCTGCGGTCCGTGTCCTGGTTTGTTAAAGTCGCGCGGAGTAGCTGTTGTAGGGTGCCGGGAGATGACTCAGGCCGACAAGATGACGGTAGACGCTACCCTCGACGCCACCGGGCTCTTGTGCCCCTTGCCGGTGTTGAAGGCGCGGCGGGCATTAAAGCCGCTCGCCCCCGGCGCAGTGCTCGAGGTGCTCGCAACCGACCCGGGCGCGACCAAGGATTTCGAGCATTTCTGTGCGACGACCGGATGCGAGCTGCTCGAAGCGAGCGAGCAGCCGGCGGGTGTGTTGCGTTTTCGGATGCGCAAACCGGGTTGAGGGCGCCTTCATGGTTCCGATCATCACAATGCCGCGCCTGATGGCCGTCGGCGGCGGTGCGCTGGCCGAGCTTCCGGGCATATTGCAGCGGCTCGGGCTGACGCGACCGCTCGTGGTCACCGACCCGTTCCTGATGCGCTCCGGTCATCTCGATCAGGCGACGGGGATCCTCGATCAAGCAGGCATTCCGTGGCGGGTGTTTTCCGACACCGTGGCGGACCCGACGACGGCGGTCGTCGAAGCGGGCACGCGCCGGCTCGCCGAGGACGGCTATGACAGCCTCGTTGCGATCGGCGGCGGCAGCTCGATCGACACGGCAAAGGCGATGTCGGTGCTGGCCGCGAATGGCGGGCAAATGCGGGATTACAAGGTGCCGGCGGAAATCCCTAAGGCGGGTCCGCCGGTCGTGGCGATCCCGACGACGGCCGGCACCGGCTCGGAGGTGACGCGCTTTACCGTCATCACCGACACCGAAACGGACGAGAAGATGCTGATCGCCGGGCTTCCCTGCTGCCCGGTCGCGGCGATCGTCGATTACGAGCTCACCCTGACGATGCCGTTGCGGCTCACCGCCGATACCGGGCTCGACAGTCTGACCCACGCGATCGAGGCCTATGTCAGCCGCCGCGCCAACTCGTTTACCGATGGACTTGCCAAAAACGCGATGGGGCTCATCGCGTGTCACATCCGCGCCGCCTGCGCCGAGCCCGGCAACCGCGCCGCGCGCGAGGCGATGATGCTCGGCGCGACGACGGCCGGGGTGGCGTTCTCGAACGCCAGCGTCGCGCTCGTCCATGGCATGAGCCGGCCGATCGGCGCCTTCTTCCACGTCCCGCATGGGCTGTCAAACGCGATGCTGCTGCCCGAGATCACTGCGTTTTCGGCGCCGGCCGCGCTTGAGCGCTACGCCGATTGCGCCCGCGCGATGGGAATAGCCAAAGAAGGCGAGGGCAGCCAGGCCGCGGTCGCCCGCCTGCTCGATGAATTGCGCCGGCTCAACGCGGATCTGCAGGTCCCGACGCCGCGCGCCTGGGGCATCGATGCGGAGCGTTACGAAGAGCTGTTGCCCGTGATGGCGAGCCAGGCGCTCGCCTCGGGCTCGCCGGCGAACAACCCGCGGGTGCCTTCGAGCGACGAGATCGTCGATCTTTACCGCCGCGTGTACGGGTGATCGAGCAGGGCCCCGTCGCTACCGCCCTCTCCCCGCAGGCGGGGCGAGGGAATTTTTTGTCGTGCTCCCTCGCCCCGCTTGCGGGGAGAGGGTTGGGGTGAGGGGCGCTCTCAGTCCAGCTTGACCTGGATCTCCCCGTCGACGACGCGCACCGGGTAGGTCTTCAGATCTTCGGTCGCCGGCGGGTCGAGCACCTTTCCGGTGCGGACATCAAAGCGGGCGGCGTGCAGCGGGCACTCGATCAGCTCGCCGTCGAGCCAGCCATCGGACAGCCGCGCATAGGCGTGAGTGCAGATGTTGTCGGTCGCGAAAAGAGCGCCGTCAACGTCGTAAAGCGCGATCGAGCGGCCGGCGACCTCGACGCCCAGCGGCTCGCCTTCGGCCAGATCGCCACGGCTGGCTGCCCGGATCCAGCCTCCCTCGTCCGCGCTCATCTCACCTCCGAAGGCTCAGGGGCGAGCGACGATCCGCGGCGGACGGGCAAGGAAGGCCGGCAGATGGTCGCCGAAACCGACGACCTGCCGATCCGGCTCCGGTTGACGCTCGGGCCGGCGCGAAACGCGAGCGACTGGCGTGCGGGGGAATAAAGTCACGTTCGATGCGGGCAGGTCTTGCTGCGCCGCCTCTTTTGCGCTCGGCCGACGCTCTCGCCGCGGCGCGCGAGGTTCCGCCGGCTCCCGCTTGGCCAGCTCCCGCCGCGGAGCGGCATCGGTTCCGGTGCGGCCATCGGACTTGGCGGGCCGGCGCGCCCCGCGCCGCGCGCGACGCTCGCCATATTCGAGTTCGGCCGCCTCGACCCCCTCGATCGCAATCGGCGGAATTTCCTTGCCGATCAATTTCACGATCGCAGCAACGGCGTCGCCGTCCTCCGGCGCGGCGAGCATGAAGGACCTGCCCTCGAGGCCGGCGCGTCCGGTTCGGCCGATGCGGTGAACGTAGTCCTCGGCGTGGATCGGCACGTCGAAACAGAAGACGTGGCTCATGCCTTTGATGTCCAAGCCGCGCGCGGCGACGTCGCTGGCCACAAGAAGCCGGATTTCGCCGTTCCGAAAGCGGTCCAGTGTCTCCGTACGTTTCGGTTGCGGCATGTCGCCGTGCAATGCCGCGGCATCGAAGCCGTGCCGGGCCAACGAGCGGAACAGAATGTCGACATCGCGCTTGCGGTTGCAGAAGATCAGCGCGTTCTTCACGTCTTCGGAGCGGATCAGCCGGCGCAGCGCCTCGCGCTTGTCTTGCGGACCGACGACGGCGAGCGACTGAATGACGAGCGCGGCCGGCGATGCCGGCGGCGCCACCGAGACCTCCACCGGGTCGCGCAAGAAGGCGTCTGCCAGCTTGCGGATTTCGGCCGGCATCGTCGCCGAAAAGAACAGTGTCTGGCGGGTTTCCGGCAACAGGCCGACGATCCGCTCGACATCCGGAATGAAGCCCATGTCGAGCATCCGGTCGGCCTCGTCGATGACCAGAATGCGGGCGTCGGAGAGGAGGATCTTGCCGCGCCCGTAAAGATCGAGAAGGCGGCCCGGCGTGGCTATCAACACATCGACCCCGCGGTCGAGCTTGCGTTCCTGATCGACAAAGCTTTCGCCGCCGATCAAGAGTGCCATGGTCAGGCGGTGATGCTTGCCATAGAGCTCGAAGGAGGCGGCGACTTGGGTCGCCAGTTCGCGCGTCGGTTCGAGGATCAGGGAGCGCGGCATTCGCACCCGGGCGCGGCCGGCGGCCAGCATATCGACCATCGGCAGCACGAAGCTCGCCGTTTTACCGGTTCCGGTCTGGGCGCAACCGAGAACATCCCGGCCACGTTTTACGTGGGGGATCGCTTGTTCCTGGATCGGAGTGGGATTGGTATAGCCGGCGTCGGAAACCGCCTGAAGAACCTCAGGCGAAAGGTCGAGTTCAGAAAAATCCATCGAAACGTTGTAGCCTTATTATAACAATTGCTAGGTTTTTACCTACTCAATAAATTGGGTTTGCCCGAAGCAATGTCAAACTGTTTCGCCGGGTGAGGCATGCCGCAGCCACACGGCAGATGCCGGATCGATCGACAACTGTCGCGATTCAGCGGCGGCGGTATTGCGGACGGGGCGTCATTGCCGGCGCCGCCCGCTCGTCCTTGTGGCGGAAGTTAATCCGGCCCTTCGTCAGATCATAAGGGGTCATTTCTACCGTAACACGATCGCCGGCAAGTATTCGAATCCTATTTTTCTTCATTCTGCCAGAGGAATACGCAAGGGTCTCATGCCCGTTGTCGAGCTTCACACGAAAGCGTGCGTCGGGAAGCAGCTCGAGTACTGTACCTTCAAACTCGATCAAATCTTCCTTAGCCAAAGAGATCTCCTGGAGGAAAGAACGAGGGCGCCCGTCGAGGCGCCCTCGGCAGATACTCGCCCGGTTCAGACCGCGCGCAAATTCACCGCAGAGACCCGGCCTCGCTGGCCCTGCTCGAGCTCATAGCTGAGCTTCTGACCTTCTCGCAGATTGTCCATCCCGGCGCGCTCCACCGCCGAGATGTGAACAAACACGTCAGCGCCGCCGGATTCAGGCTGGATGAAGCCATACCCCTTTTGCGCATTAAACCATTTGCACGTACCGGTCGCCATCAGCAGTAACTCCAATTAGCATTCTAGGACGCCACGCGAGCGCGCAGCGCATCGGACATCGATTGGCTCGGGAGACACGGTCGGACGATCGCACAGGAACGCAGGCCGGAAAGCCGAACCCAAACGGGTCGACGGGCCTTAGTTAAGGGCGGCTGCGGATTTGCGCAAGTGGTCTTTACCGGCGAACCTCCATGGTCGTGTCAGGTGGGGGTCCCGTGAACATAGGGCTTCAACGCCGCATAAATAAAGCCATTCACCGGCGTCTTAATGCCATGGCGGCGGCCGAGTTCGACCACCTTGCCGGCAAACCAGGGCAATTCCAGCCGGCTACCGCGGATCAGGTCGTTCCCCATCGAGGTCATATGGTGCGCCGGCATCGAGCGCATCTGCGCTAGCGTCCGCTCGACGCTGTTGGATGGCAGCCGCACCCCTTCGGCCAGCCCGACGGATACCGTTTCGCGCAAGGCCGCGTCATAAAGGGCCAGGAGATCGGGATCGTCGCGCCACTTTCCGAGCGGCAACCGGGTCAGCGCGTTGAGCCCGCTGAGCGGTACCAGCAAGATGAATTTTTCCCAGACGGGCACCATGATATCCGGGCTCAGCACCCCCTCGAACTCCGCTGCTTCGCAGAGATCCCGCAGCCGCTGGCCACGCTCGCTGACGCAGCCGTCGAGCTCACCGAAGGTCATCCGTTGATAGGTGCCGGTCTGTCGGATGACGCCGGGCGCGATGATCGTACCGGTGACGAAGGCCACGCCCCCCATTACCGTCGTATTCCCGAGAATGCGAACCATTCGCTCGGCGGCGTCGACCCCGTTCTGCAGCGGAATGACTGCGGTCTGCGCCGCGACGATCGGCCGGATGTGCTCGGCGGCAGCTTCGAGATCCCACAATTTGACACATGACAGGACGACATCGACGGTGCCGATCCCGGCAATGCTGTCGGTGGCATGCGCCGGCCGAATGTGGGTTTCGCCGCGATCCCCCTCGACCCGAAGTCCGTTCTCGCGCATCGCCGCGAGATGCGCACCGCGCGCGACAAAGGTCACATCCGCTCCGGCCTTGGCGAGCGAGGCGCCATAGGGCCCGCCAATGCCGCCGGCGCCGATCACCGCGATGCGCATTTTCAAACCTCCGTTTCCGCCCGGCTGCGGTCCCCGACTTATATGTCGAGTTCGCCTTGGATGCGCAGGCTTCTTGAATATTGCACTACCCCTCTCTGCCCGCTTGCGGGGGAACTCGCCAGCGACGCGTCGAGCTTCGTTACCCGCAGCGATCTCCTCGTCGACGGCGGGTATACCGCGGTTTGATCTGTCGGGCCGAATTGTCCGGTAGTCGAAAGCCGACCCGAAACTTAGCGGCGCATCACGCCTCGGCGATGTCGACAACGGCGCCGTCGAGCCCGAAACAGGCAGCGATCAACCTGCCGCCCAGGCCGGCGCCGCCATCAACAGATACGGCAAACTCGCGCTCGACGACACCGCGCCGGTCCCGGTCGACGCCCCTGACGATACGCCTGAAACTTGCGAACGGCTCTTTCAATTCGAGGATGTCCTCACGCCCCCACCAGAAGGCGTCTCGTTGCTCGGAGAGCGGCCGCGACGGCTCGACCGCAGCATGAACGAAGAGAAGGCCGCGATCCTCGGTGAGGGCGGCGTGCCGCAGGGCCGCGAACAGCTCGGTGTGACCGGGCGTCGCATTCATCGCGCTGCGCAAGCCGCCCGTCCACCGGGTGATTGCGCGGGCGCCGTCGCGGCATGCCGCGAACCCTTGCCGCAGGTCGCCGCCATAGGCCCGAATCGTCGCCTCTATCCCCGCTTGGACCATCCACTGGAGGAGTTCTCCCGGATTGGGCGCAAACTGGAGCTGTAGTAGCTTTTGCCACATCTCTTCCCGCGCTCCGCGCAGAAAGACAACATCGCAAGCGGCGCCGCCAGGGCGTCCGAGAACACGGCGTCGAAAATCGAGAAGCTCGTCGATGGTGGCGAGCACCGCGCCGCCATGCCCGAGGTAATTACCCAGATATACGACCCGGTCACCCTCTCGGAATTGTTCGCTGATGCGATCGTGCAGCTGGGCGAGACGCCGCGCCTCACCGTCAATGACGGCGATCGCCCAAACACGCCGGGCGGCCCGCAACCGGGCGAACCTAGCGTCCGGGCCCGATACCCCTGCTCCGCGGTTCGGCGCGGGCCTCATCACCCCCAGCGTTCAGGCGGGCGTTCAGGCGGTCAGCAGCTGCTCAACTCGCTGGGTTGCGGTGGTCTCGTCGATGCGCTCGACGGCGGCAAACTCGCGCACCAGGCGGTCGAGAGCCGACTGATAGATCTGCCGTTCGCTGTAGGATTGCTCCGGCTGGCCCGTGTTACGAAAAAGATCGCGAACCACCTCGGCGATGGAACCAGGGTCTCCAGAGGCGATTTTCGCCTGGTATTCCTGAGCGCGGCGGCTCCACATCGTCCGTTTGGCGCGAGATCGCCCGCGCAATTTCGCAAGCGCGGCATCCATCTCCTTGTGGCTGGACAACCGTCGCAGGCCGGACACCTTGGTCTTGGCGAGAGGCACGCGCAGGGTCATCCGGTCCTTGTCGAAATGCACCACAAACACGCTGAGCGTGTGACCGGAGATCTCCTGCGTCTCGATTGCGACTATTTTGCCGACCCCATGGGTCGGATAGACGACGAGATCACCGGTGACAAAGGCAGGCTTCTCGGAATTCATATCCGTCTCTCACAATCGACCCACTTGGCGCTGCCGGGACGCTTCAGTTGGTCGCTAGACTGGGCGACGGTCACACCCGCAACTCGTTGGGGAGTGCGGCACGCACGGTCAACAGGCAACAGCACCACGATGACAATACCATGAAAAAGGGCCTCATGCCAGCCGGTCGGCGCATATCCCCTCCGCAAATCCCACGACGCCCCCGCGTCTTAGCAAGGCCATGCCGCCTTCAGCGCCCGCCGGGATTGGGGCTGAAGTATTTGTCGTACTTATCGGTTTCCTCCTTGAAATCGTCGGCATCCTCCGGGAAAGGCTTCTTGCGCGTGATATTCGGCCAGCTCGTCGCGTATTGGCGGTTGAGCTCGAGCCATCGCTCGGCCGGCGGCTCGCTATCGGGAATGATCGCTTCGACCGGGCATTCCGGCTCGCATACCCCACAATCGATACACTCGTCAGGGTGGATCACCAGCATGTTCTCCCCCTCGTAGAAGCAGTCGACGGGGCAAACCTCCACGCAATCCATATATTTGCAGCGGATGCAGGCTTCGGTCACAACATAAGTCATGGTCTTCGATTCTTCTCCTGAACTTCGAGCGCCTACGCCTCGGGACGGATCAGGTCGGACGGATCAGGTCGTCTGGTCGAGGCGGAGCCGTTTCAGCACACGCCGGCGGGCCTCGCCGCGGTCGCGGTCCGGGACATAGATCAGTCCCCCCACGCGGCGCAGCAGACTGTCCTCGTACTCGTCGAGCACCCCATCCGCATAGGCAACTTCCCAAAGCATCTCTATGAGCTCCACCCGCTCCTCGAACGAGAGCCGCTCGTTGATGATCCTGGTGAAATGGAACAGCTCGGCTGATTTGCAAGCCACTGCCTCGCCAGCCGCGAGCAGCTCATCCGCATCGGACCGAGACAGGCTGAAGCGACTTTCCAGCAAGCGCTCGATGACGCCTCGCTCCGCCTCGTCAAATTGGTCGTCGCTGTTCGCCGCTTCAACCAGCAGAGCCGTCAGGGCGAGCTGCAACGCCTCCTGCTGCCCGCCCGTTTTCTTCCGGTGATCCGGCGAATTGCCGCTGATCCACGCCCGGATGCTGTCAATCATGGCCTTGCCTAACACGCGGGTCGCGTCGGGGCAACCCCATGCGGTTTGGGGGTTTTCCCCCGAACAATATCGTAGATTTAACGGCGCAGATGGAAATCACCCGCCGCGTCAACCGTTGTCGGCGAATTACCCGAAACCGCTTGCGGATGCGATCGTGACGGAACGCGGCGACATCATCGTTCTTCATTTCGCCGGTCAGATGCCGCTCGCCGGCATTGCCTGGCAGGCCATACATTACCTGGTCGGACTCGAACGGCTCGGATACCGATGCTGGTACGTCGAGGATGGCGGCGCCAATCCCTTCGACCCTCGTGCAAACAGCATCGTCATGGCGTGCGACTACAATGTTCGGTTTCTAAAGCAGGCTATGGAGGAACACGGGTTCGGTCAGCGCTGGTCCTATTGGGACGCAATTCACGATAGGCATTACGGCTTGTCGCGGAGTCAGGTGCGCGCGCTCTATCGACGAGCCGATGCCATTATAAATCTCTGCGGTGCGACGCGATTGCGGGATGAGCATCTCGCCTGCCCGGTCCGGATCATGATCGATACGGACCCGGTGTACGAGCAACTCAAATACGCGGCTGCCGACCGAGAGTCGCGCGCCTATTTGGATGCGCATACTCATTTCTTTACCTACGGCGAGAATCTCGGGTCCGAGGACTGCCCGGTGCCGTTATGCGGTGTTTCGTGGCGCCCGACCCGGCCTCCCGTGGCGGTCGATCTGTGGCCCGAATTGCACGATGCGCCGTGCTGCTTCACGACCATTGCCACCTGGGAGAACAAGGGCAAGAACATCGAATACGGCGGCTCGAGTTATGTTTGGTCGAAGCACGTGAACTTTCTCCGATTTCTCGACTTGCCGAGGCACCGGCCGGACAGCTGTTTTCGTATGGCGATGCTGCCGCCGGATGATGGGGTACGCGCCGTTGTCGCTGCTGGCGGCTGGGGCCTCGTCGATCCGCGCCCGATTTCAGCCGACATGCGGTCCTACCGCAACTTCATCGCCCGTTCGCGCGGCGAGCTCACAGTGGCGAAGGATATTTACGTTCGACCCAACAGCGGATGGTTCAGTGATCGCAGCGTCTGCTATCTCGCGGCTGGCCGACCGGTGATAACCATGCGCACGGGTTTCAGCAAATCTTGCCCGGCCGGCGTCGGCTGGTTCGAGTATTCCAACCATGAGGAGGCACTTGCCGGCATCGACGCAGTTGCCGCGGATTATTCCAGCAACAGTCGGGCCGCGCGCGAACTGGCCAGGGAATATTTCGGGCCGGATCGCGTTCTTGGCGCGCTACTCGCGGATTGCGGGTTGTGAGCCGATCACCCCTTGCCTTGACAGCTGCGGGTCGCTGACGTTCAGATGCTTCGCGCAAGGGGGGCGTAGCCAGGGTGTGGCGAGCTCGGCCAGAAATGCTTCTCCTAACGCCGAGGGCGGGTCTGACAAGGCATTTATTAATTCCGCTTCGGATCAACCTCGACAGCGACCTCGCGCCAGGAACCAGAGCATGGGCGTTTTGACAGCCAGGCTCGCTGCCAAGCCTGTTGCCGCGACGGGTCTCGCCGACAAAGCGCCGCCGTTCCATCAGTTCAATGCGAATTCATGGTGGGACCAGCTGTCGCTTGGTATCGTGTTGGTTGGCATCGCCCTTGTACTGTCTACGTTCCGCGACTACGGCGTCACCTGGGACGAGGATGTCCATAATTGGTACGGAAATTTCGTCCTCGACTATTATTTGTCCCTTTTCGGCGACAAGACTGCGCTGCACTGGCGGGACCTCTATAATTACGGCGCTGTGTTCGACATGGTGGCGGCGGCGCTGAACCGCGTATCCCCGATGGGCGTGTACGAGACCCGGCATCTGCTCAATGGGCTGGTGGGAATTCTTGGACTGATCGGCTGCTGGAAACTGGGCCGCGTGGTGGCCGGCCCCCGGGCCGGATTTATTGCATGTCTGCTGCTGATCTCGACGCCTAATTATTACGGGCAGATGTTCAATAATCCAAAGGACATACCGTTTGCAGTCGGCAGTGTATGGAGCACCTATTACTTGATCCGAATCGTGCCGACGCTGCCCCGGCCTCCCTTGGGGACGCTGGCGAAGCTCGGTGCGGCGATCGGTATGACGATGGGTGTGAGGATCGGCGGCCTTTTGCTGGTGTGCTATTTGAGCCTCCTTCTGGCGCTGGACGGGACTTGGCGCGCCGTTGCCGCCAACCGGTTCGGCGTGTTGGCCGGCACCGCTTGGGTCAGTCTCTGGCGAATTCTCCTCCCGGTCGTAGGCGTTGCCTATCCAGTCATGTTGTTGTTCTGGCCGTGGGCGCAGACCCACCCGATCGAGAATCCGCTGCGCGCCCTTGCCTTTTTCTCACATCAGACTTTCCCGTTTTATACGTTGTTCGACGGCCAGTTTGTGCCGGCAAGCGACGTGCCATGGACTTATCTCCCGACTTATATCGCCCTCGCGCTGCCGGAGCTCGTTCTCGTCCTGTTATTTTCTGTTCCGGTTGCAGCCGGGGTCGCGCTTTGGCGCGGTAATTTCCGCTTGAGCCGAGAACGAGCGCTCGCGAGCTTCGTCGTCGGCATCGGGATCGTCTTCCCGGTCGCGTACGCCATAGCCATCAAGGCCGTGTTGTTCGACGGCATGCGCCATTTCATCTTTATACTGCCGCTGATCGCGGTTGCGGCGGCAGTTGCCGCAGATCGGGGTCTCGATTGGTTGTCGCGGTTCCCGTACCGACGGCCGGTCTGGGGCGTGCTCGCTCTTTATGGCTGCGCGCATATTTCGATTATGGCCATGCTGCACCCTGATCAATATGTTTACTACAATGCCTTTGTCGGGGGGGTCGAGGGCGCCCAGCACAAGTTCAAGCTCGATTATTGGGCCAATTCCTATGCCGAGGCGGTGCGGGGGCTGGAAGATTATTTGCGCGCCGAGTATGGCGCAAATTTCGAAGAGCGCGAATTTACCGTCGCGGTTTGTGGGCCGCCGATCTCGGCGGGCTATTATTTCCCTCCAAATTTTCGGTTCGTTCGCGACCGCGCCCGTGCTGATTTTTTTATCGCCTTCACGAAAGACAACTGCGAGCGATCACTGCCCGGCCGGCCGATTTATCGGGTCGTGAGGATGGGTGCGCTCCTGTCTCTGGTGCTGGATCGGCGCGATCTTGTTGCGCAGCAGCCGGCCGCGAAGCACGCCTCGGCGGCATCCCCTTCGGGGCCGATCGCCGGTTCGCCGCGCTCGTTGAATTTGCACCCATCGCAGTAGAATAGGTCTCGTGTGGAACCTTCCGAGTACGACAAGCTCGATCGAGTTGAAGACCGGATGTGGTGGTTCGCCGCCATGCACGCGAACCTGCTGATGGCGGCGCAGCGATGGGCGCTCGATGAGCTCGATCTGCCAATCCTGGATGCCGGTTGCGGGACCGGGAGATTTCTCGCGCGCTTGGCTGTGAAATATTGCAGGACACCGGTAATTGGACTGGATATCGATCTTCAAGCCTGTACGCGTGCGGCTACCAAGAGCGCCAGGCCGGTCTGCGCGGGCTCGGTCAACGACCTGCCGTTTGCCAATGATGCTTTCGCCGCCATCTTCAGCGCGGATGTCTTATGCCACGAAGGGGTCGACGAACGTCGTGCTCTGCGGCAATTTCATCGCTGTCTGTCCCAAAACGGTCGGCTGATCCTCAATCTACCGGCCTATCGCTGGATGCTGTCGCGGCACGATATGGCGGTTAGCAACACTCGGCGCTATACTACGACAGGTCTTCGCCGCCTGCTGACGGCTGTTGGGTTCCGTCTGGTCTATATCTCCTACTGGAACGCGGTGCTGTTTCCGCTGATGGTCATCACCCGCAAGCTTTTTCCCGAGGACTATGGGATATTCAGCGACGTCAAACTGTACCCTCGGTCGGCGGACATGCTTTGCCGAGCCGCGACGGTGATCGAAACCGCGCTACTGCGCCGTGGCATCGGATTACCCTTCGGCGGGTCAATTCTCGCCATCGCTGTAAAGGGAGGCGGCGAGCGTGACTGAAAAAGAGCAGACGATTCGGAAACCCGGCACGTCCGATCTGGCGCTCTCTATAGTGATCCCGGTCTACAACGGGGCCGCCAGTATCGCCGAGCTGGTTCGCGCGCTAGAGGAGCTGCGGATCGAGGGCGGACACGAGATCATCCTCGTCAATGACGGCAGTCCTGACGACAGCCTCGATGTATGCTGCGCTCTCGTCGACGGCGCCAGAGTGCCCATTACATTGATCAAGCTCGCAAGAAACTATGGAGAGCACAACGCCGTTATGGCAGGGCTGCGCCATGCGAGCGGGGCGCATGTAATTACAATGGACGACGACCTGCAGAACCCTCCGGAAGAGGTCGAGCGATTGCTCGCCTTCGCCCAAGGCAGCGGAAAGGAGGTGATTTATACTTTCTACGACGATAAGCAGCATCCAATCTGGCGGAACCTCGGGAGCCGCTTCGCGAACCGGGTGGCCGATTTCGTGCTCGAAAAACCGACGGGTCTCTATCTCTCCAGCTTCCGCTGTATGAGCGCTTTTGTCGTTCGCGAGGTCACCCGCTATGAGGGGCCCTTCCCCTACGTGGATGGGCTGATCCTACAGGTGACCCACGATATCGATCGGCTAATGGTGCGGCATCTGCCGCGCGCGGCGGGGCGCAGCAATTACACCTTGCGCCGGCTCCTGCGGCTGTGGGCGAGCATGTTCGTCAATTTTTCGGTGATGCCGCTACGGGTCAGCACAATAACCGGGTTTGTCCTGAGCGGACTGGGGGCTTTGGCCGGCGCGATGGTCATAGCCGAGGCGCTGACTTCGTCCCCGCCGGCCGGCTGGGCTTCGTTGATGGCGGCGGTGCTGCTGCTTTCCGGCATGCAGCTGGTGATCCTCGGCATCGTCGGCGAGTATCTCGGCCGGCTCTATCTGACGGCCAACGGAAAACCTCAGTCGGTGATCAGGGAGGTGCGGCGCAGCCAATTCCCGCGCGCCGCCGAGGCACGACCGCCGGTTTGGCTACGCGAGGGCGCAGGAAGATGATGTCGGTCTATTACACAAGTCTCGTGGCGGCGATATTGCTCGGCACGGTCGGGCAGATCGCACTGAAATCGGCGGCCGAAGTTTCACCGACGGTCATTGCACAATTTCTCAACCCGCTTACGATGATCGGGCTCGCAGTCTATATCGTGGCTGCCCTCTGCTACATCTTGCCATTAAAAAAATCCCGGTGTCGATCGCTTTTCCTTCGGTTGCGGCGAGCTATGCGGTGGTCGCGGTGCTGGCGCATATATTATGGAACGAGCCTCTCGGATGGCCACAGCTGGCGGGGATCGTATTGATCGGCGGTGGTGTGTTGCTGATTCATCAGCACTGAAATTTGGCTCAGGAGCACTGAAATTTGGCTCAGGCGAAAAAACTGCGAATTTCGGCGATTACCCGATCTACCGGGTCGTCTGAAATCTGCGGATAAATCGGCAGGCTCAGAATTTGGGGCGCGGCGCGCTCGGTTACGCCCAGACCTGATGGACCGCAGGCGAGACGGCCGCTATAGGCAGGCTGTTGGTGTACCGGGACCGGATAATGAATTCCGCTGCCGATCCCGGCAGCCTGCAGAGACTCCCGCAACGCATCGCGCTCGGCCAGCCGGATCACGTACTGATGAAACACGTGTGTTGCGTGTGGCCGGCGCGCCGGAAGCGCCAACGGCAGCCCGGCGAGACCCCTATCATAACAGTCCGCCACGACTTGCCGGCGAGCATTGTCAGCCTCCAACGACCCGAGCTTGACGCCGAGTATGGCGGCCTGGATCGGGTCGAGACGCGAATTGATGCCGCCGCGTGCACTGACATGACGGTCGCGCCAGCCGTACTCCCGGATTTCCCGCAGCGCCGCCGCGAGCGCGGGATCGTTCGTAACGACCATGCCGCCGTCGCCGAGGGCGCCGAGGTTCTTTGTCGGATAAAAGCTGAAGCAAGCAATATCGCCAAATGATCCCACCGCCCTGCCGCGATAGAGTGCGCCATGGCTCTGTGCGCAATCTTCTATCAGCCGCAAGCCAAATATCCGGGCGATCTCGGTGAGGGCAGACAATTCGCCCGGCTGGCCATAAATGTGCACCGGCAGGACCGCCGCCGGCCGGCCGTCTGGCGGCGACTGCAAGACGCGCAGGAGCTCGCGCGGAGCCATCGTTAAGGTACCCGGCTCCACGTCGACCAGCACTGGCGTCGCGCCGGCCCGCTCGATCGCTGCAATGGTCGCAACCGCGGTGTGGGAAACGCTGAAGACGAGGTCGCCCGAGCCGATCCCGCAGGCGCGCAATGCAATCTCGATGGCATCTGTCCCGCTGGCGACACCGATCGCGTGCGCAACGCCGACGAAATCCGCAAATGCGGCCTCGAAAACCTCGACTTCTCTGCCGAGAATATAGACGCCGCCGTCGAGGACGCGGGCGATGGCGGCGTCGATAGCGGTCCGTTGAGCGAGGTACCCAGCTCGAGGGTCGGTCTGCGGGATCGCAGGGGCCGGTCGGTTGATGGTCATGGGCTCTCAGATGTAGCTCGCCAGATGCCTGCGGTAGTATTCGAGGGAACGGCTCAAACCTTGGGCGATACCGACGCGCGGACGCCAGCCGGACAGAGCCCGAAAACGTCGGTTGTCGATCAGGAAATCTCCAACGTCGATGCGCTTGCGCTCCGGCGGAAACTCCCGGATGTCATACTTCCCACCGCCGTTCGCTTCGATCATCGCTGCTGCCAGCGCCGTCAGGCTCACCGGGTCGCCGCCGCCCACATTGAGCGCTAACCCCTCGGCCTCCGTCGTGAGCGCGGCGAAAAGAAATGCGTCGGCAGCGTCATCGACATACAGAAGGTCGCGGCGCTGCTCGCCGCCCCAAACCTCGAACGGCTCGCCTTCGATGACCCGGCGCAGCCAAATACCGAGGAAGGTCTGGCGGGCATCCTTGATGCGCATCCCGGGCCCATAGACATTGGTCAGCCGCAGGGAGCGGGTCTTGATGCCGTAGACGTCGCGATACAACAGGTGATAGGCCTCGCCCGCCATCTTGTTGACCCCATTCACGTCGACCGGGCGCAGCGGGTGGCGTTCGTCAACCGGGAGATATTCGGACCGGCCGTAAATCTGCCGCGTCCCGGCATGCACGATCGCAATCCGGGGGTTGACCGCCCGGCAGGCTTCCAAGAGCTGAAGCTGTGCTGTGCAGTTGATCGCGAGGTCGTCTTCCGGCGACGACATCGAATCGAGATGGCTGGTCTGCGCCGCCAGGTTGAACAAAAAATCCTGACCGGCGAGCAGATGCGGCAGGGCAAACCCGCCACGGATATCGGCAATGTTGACCGTCACCCGATCGCGTATGTCGGCGATATTGGCGAGATTGCCGCCATAATCCGGGATCATGCTGTCGACGAGCAGGACCTCGGCCCCAAACGAGACGAGACGCCGAGCGATCGCGGAGCCGATCAGGCCCAATCCGCCGGTAATCATCGCCCGAGCGCCGGCATAGGCATCCAGGCGCGAATCGGAGTTCCGAGATACTTTTCCTTGCTCGGGCATAAATAAGTCCCGCGCCTACGGCTCCGTCCAACCCGAACCGGTTATACTCCGCGCCGCCCTTGACCGACCACAACGCGGTTGGGCCGCCGCTATTCCGAAGAAAAAATGGGTCGCCGGTCCACCTGTTTTTGCAGCGAGTTTACAGGCATCTTTGCTCCCTTTCACTACGGTACAATAAAAACATGGCGATTTCATCGTCGCAATGCGTTTGGCGTTGCTTTCGTCCCCTTTCACCAGGACAGAGGGTGAGGTGCTGCGCCGGTTGCTCTGGCGACCGCGGCTCGGCCCGCATCACAAGATATCAAGCCGTGCGATGGTCAAGATCACAACCTCGCTCCCACGAAATGATACGTTCTGATCTTCACTGGGATAGAAATACGGAGTTAACCGCCGTTATAAACAGTTGGGACAGGGCAGCCGAAATATCCTGGCCGGTCGCCACTTTGGTGTAAAGCCCCGGCGTTGCGCAACTTTGCAGCGCCGTTGAGATGCCCGTGGAGCTGTTCGTGGGGGGCGCAGGTAGATTATAAGGTGAAACATATGAATTATACCATGCATTGGTCGGCAATGCATCGTACTCGGTATATAAGACCGCGATGACGATCCCCCGATTCTTGATGGTTGTGCACCATCCGGGGTCCATTACCGACTGCTGACGGTTACCGCTGCACGTAACCGTCGCGGACGGCGTACAATTGCTGACCTGTTCGTCCTCAACGCCGTCGGTGACGAAGAACAGAATTTCCTTGGGCGTATCTCCGGGACTTTTGGTGCCATGGCCTGGGTTGGGCATTATAGTGTTGATGTTGGTCATGGCGTTATCGTAGTTGGTGTCGGCATCGCTGTTGTTAGTTGCCGAGGTGAGCCAGTTATTCGTATACACCTCCAGCTGTTGGATGGCGGCAGCCGCCGTTTGCGCCGTGGTGAGATCGGCTGTAAGTGTTTGGATGGTGTTAAAGTTGATATCGAAGGTATAGATGGCCATCCGATAGGCGTTGGTAAGATTATACGTATTTTCGGTATTTTGCGCGGTGGTCATCAAATTTTGAGCCGCCGTTTGTAGATTGTCGATCCGCAGCGTCACGCCGAGCTGCCGCGCAAGGGCAAAGTTGTCTTGACAATCTGCCACGGGGTTCGGGTCAGAGGTGGTGCAGCCGGGGTTGCCAGGAACGTCTATGCACGGCGACGTCTTGGATCCGTTGGGGCACGCCGCATTTTTTGTGGCGATGTATGGAGCCGATTCATGGCAAGCAAAGCCGCAGCCTCCCTGGGCGCTGGTATTTGCAACCATCGTATTGACGCCGGCCTGCGTTGCGGCGATCGCCATCGAGGGCGAACTGTCGAGGAGCAGGTAGAAGTCGATATTGGGCCAGGCAGCCTTGGCCTGCCCCGTGGCACTGACCGATAGACTATTAACCCCGATGATCTGCATGAGGGTAGTCGGCACGCTCGCGGTGTCGGTGACGATGATTATATTATCCGTGGAGCCGTAACTGAGCGTCGGTGTGCCTGGCGTACCCAATGCCCAAGTGGGATAATTAGCCGTCATGTACGCCTGCACCCGTGACTGCAATTGGGCTTGAGTGAATTGCGTCCGGTCAGTCGAGGCGATGGCAAGCGAGGCGGCATCGACCGCAGATTGGAGGCGCGCTTTTACCGCGTAGGCCTGCCACAGATCGATGCCCATTCCGATCGCCACCACCAGTACCGTGGCGGCAAAAGCGAAAATGATCGCGACGGCGCCGCGCCGAGACGCCGCTATTGATCGGATCTCGGTCAGCCAACGATCGATGGCGAAACGCATGTCAGATCACTCCGCACTGTGGCCCAATTAGCTGCAGGGTGCTGTGCAGGGGATCGTGAAGACCACTCGAGGGCGCGAGAAGACGCGCGAGGACATGGTGATCCCTTGTTGGAACAGATAGCTGCTGATCGGGGTGTAGGTATAGCTCGCGTTTGCCACGATCACGCTGTCACCGTCACTGCCAAGCCCGGTCGCCGCGACCGCGGCATCGGTCATCGCCGCTGCGCCGCCGCGGGTCACTTGCCAGGCGACCGACGGGTTGCCGGTATTGGGGTCGAAGGTGACGCTGGCGACGGCCAGCCCCAAACCGCTGCCGATGCTCGGCGTCATCACCAGCTGCCCGGCGATGTAATAGTTATCGATATCGCTGCTGGCGACTTGCTTTTGCTGAGCCACCAGGTCGGAGATTGTGTCTGCGACGTCGATTACCTTCATGTATACGATAAGCGCCTGGGAAACCTCGAACACGCCCAAGAGCATCACCAGCAGCACCGGCAGTGCGACAGCAAATTCGACCGAGACGGTACCGCAGCGCTGCCTCCAAACGTTGCGCAAGAGGTGCATCATCCGCCGCAAAACGGTTCGTTTTGGAATACCACTGTCGATATCAGGAACGCCGATTGCAAGCTGCCGCCGAGCTGCTGAGCGATCCACCGAGTGAAGAACTGGTAGTTGTAGGTGACCTGGACGGCGACAATGTCCCCGCAGTTACCGGCGGTAAATCCCGCGCTGACGAGCCTGCCGTTCTTGTCGCGCTGGGGTGGCGTGTTCAGCGCCGTTTGCGTCGCCGACCAACTGGCGAACTCCTGTACTTGGTAGAGCAGGTCGCCGCAACCGATGATCGAGCTGACCCCGTCGCACAAAGCCGTCTGAAAATCGGTCTGCGCGTTGCCGCTGCCCTGCGCCTGGCCGGTCCGGATCAGGCGAGCAGCGGTCCGCGCCGAACTGTCGAGCACCGACTGCACAAACACCATGTATCCGAGCTCAAATATCGCAAGCAACAGCATCAGGAAGAGCGGGCCAAGAATGGCAAATTCAATGGCCGCGACGCCGCGCTCTCCAAGCTTCCGGAATATTGTATTGCGCAACTCACCAACCATCTCCAAAGTGCCCAACTACGAGATATACTGGGGAAGGTGCCATCGCACCGTCGCTAATGAAAACTAATCATCCAAGGATGTTACCATCCTGCCCTTAGCGAAAAGTTAAGCGATTGTCAGGCCGTATGCGGCGCACCAGATGCGGTGCTCGACATCCAAAACTTGGCGAAAAGGGGCGACGGCCCGAGGAACACGGCGCTTGGGATACGTTCCTTAATGCTGGGGCCGCTAGGCAGCGCTGCCGCCATCGCTCGGACCGGCCAGCGCCTCGTCGAGAAGTCTGGTCAGAACCTGCCGCGCGTCGAAATGGGCACGGGCCAGTTCTCTTGCGATGCGCGCCTCATGTGCATAGTCACGCTCGATCGCGTCGATCGCCTCTGCCGCTTCTTCGGCATTGGTGAACGCGTGCAGGCCGCTTCCGGTCGGGATTACCCGGCTGAAGCCGGTATCCTGAACCACGACTGGGCGGGCGGCGGCAAGATAGCAAGCCGACCGGCAGCTGAACCAGGCCGTGTCTAGCGCGACATACACGTTCTTGGCGACCGAGACCTCGCCGCGCGATGCGGCGATGTACTCCCGGTAGTTTTGCGGCGTCAGCGTGACGGCAGGCCCTACCTGAACCGCCCAGCCTTCCGCCTCAAGCTGCGCGGTCGGGGCCTCGGTGCCCCCGAGAGCGAGACGGAACGGTAACCCGAGGTGCCGCGGCAAACCGATGATTTTGTCGAATTCGGCCGCCTTGCCATGATACTCGGTCCCACCGAATTCGAGCTTTCCGCGGAACACGTTCCATGTCATCACCGTGCTCCACGTGCCGGTCGGCGAAATCGGGATCGGAATCCCTTTCCAGAGATCCACGACAATCGGCATCCGGGTCTTCTGCCAACGCAGGCCGGCAGTGGGCACCCTACAATCGGGTGCCCCGATGTTCTCTCCATAGGTAAAATGTCGGTCATGCGCCAAGACACCGCTGCGCCAACGCTCGACATTTTCGGACCAAGCCGGACGTTCGCTGAGCACGATCTGGTTGTAGCCGGGATCGGTATCGACAAAAATTTTGAGACAGTGCGGCGACAAAGCGTCGGGAAAGAAGCTGGCGCCGCTTATATTGATGAACAAATTTGCGGTACGTGCCACCGCGTTGAAGGCGTGACGCGACATGCCGTAGCTGGCGTCATGCAGATGCAGATAATGCCAATGTTCGGCTAGGTCAGGAGCGTATCGCTGAAAAACGCTTTTCAAGAACCCCGCCGAATAGTTGGCATCATCGGTCATCCTGTTTTCGCGTGGATGATAGGGCCAACACCCGGTGTCTTCATAATAGAACACATCGTGGCCGAGGCACGCTAAACCGATGACATATTGCAGGTAATCCCAAGCGATGCCGCCCATTGGATATTGGGCGACCATGCCCGCGACGATGATCCTTAGGGGCGACACGGCCAGTGAAGGGCAGAGCCGACGCTAACCGTCACTCCGGCAAGGTGCGCGCGAGCAGCCGCTGCGACGTGCCTTCTCCGGATGACCCAGGGCGGGGTCGAAGAACGTCGGCTTTCCGTGTACGGGCCGCGGTATCCGGCGGCCTTTATAGACCTTGAGCTGCGCGCCGTGTTTCCCTCCGCATTCGGTGGCGCCTTCCTTGGCGGTGCTCGGGATTGCCATACCGCCATTGACCTTTAGAGACGGTTAGCGCCGCTTCCGATTGCCTCCCGTCGCTCTCTGGGTCCCGGTCTCGCTCGCCGCGTTCTCACTTGCCAGGCGCGGAGCGGAGCGCAGCGCGGCATGAGGGATGTGCTTAGCGCCGGTCACCATCAATTCCTGCCGGCGACCGGGGCATTTGCGGTCCCGCTCTGCTGTCGCTGCCGGGTCGCTCTGTGGCTCGTCATTCATCAGCAGCGGCGTCCATTTCCCCGCAAGTTCCGATAGGCGAACCGGACCGGCGGTCTCCTGGTACAATAGTTGCGCTTCCGCCGGCGGGCCGCGGCGTGCACCGAACCCAATTACCCGGACGGTGCGGCGAAAGGCGCCTTGCGGCACGGCGATGGTATCGCCGACCCGGATCGTATGGTTGGCCCTTTTGACCAGGACCGTGTTGACCGCGACCACACCAGCAGCACAAAGTCGTGCCGCAAGAGAGCGGCTCTTGACGAGACGGGCGAACCAGAGCCATCGATCAAGCCGCTGGTTCGCCGCCGGGGAGGGCGTGCCACCACTCTTCAAGCGAGCTTAAGCTCCCGGAGCTTGGCGAAGGGATGTCCATCCCCTGCTCGCTCTTGTTGACGGCCGTTTTTGTTTGTCTCGCGCCAGCGCCTCGGCCGGGCGACGAAGGTTTCCCCTCCGGCCTCGATCACTGCGCGATAGCCGAGGGCTCCAAGGAGCCGGCGCAGCCCTGATGGCCCGACACCGACGATTGCTGCGAGTTCGGCTCGCGCCGCTATGGGTCCGTTGCGCGCCAAGCGCCGCGCTGCTGCGGCGAGGCGTTCCAGACGATCAGCGCGCAGCGCGAGGCCGTCCAGTACGCGAAAGCCGATAGCTGCGTAAAATGAGACTGGCAGCCCCGGGTCGACTTCAATGGTCTTGGCAAGACGATGTGCTGACGGCAGTCTCGGCACCCTTCGGCCATGCCATACCCCCCATAGCAACGCCTGAAAGCGCATCGCATCCGTGCGCAAAAGCGGCTCAAAATAAATGCTTTCGGTGCCGAAGCGGAGGCCAAGCCGGTTCAACGCCTTTCTGTCCGCCGGTTCCAGCGCGGCGACTTGGCCCGCAACCTCGGTCACGGGCAGGCACCCGAGCGCGTCGACGAGCTGATAGACAAGCCCTCGTCCCACACCACCCAGCGGCAATATTTGCGCGGCAAAAAGCGGCGCCAGCCGGCGCTCGATGTCGTTGCGCAGAAATTCCTGGAGGCGTCGGCGCACCTTCTCGCGCGCCTCCCCCTCGAGGAAGTCGCCGGCAAGCGGCTCCGCCCTCGGCGCCACCAGCTTTTCTCGGGCCACCATTCGGCCGACCGCTGCGCCGCGCCACCGCAGCTCTCCGCCCACGCCGATTGCAAAGGCTTCGTCGGCATCCGTGGCTAGAAGCCGCGTGCGGGCGGCGATCTCGCCGCGGAGAACGCGGCTGGCGGCGGCGATTAGCATCCGCATCTCGACACCATCGACCGAATCGGGAACAAAGCGCAAACCGTCGACACGGCCGACATAAGCGCCCTCGACGAGAACCTCACCCGCCTTGGATACGGCGGCGACCGGCTCGCCCTCGGAAGCCAATTGGCGGACGAGGAATGCCGAGCGCCGATCAACAAAGCGCTGTGTAATGCTTTCGTGCAGCGCGTCCGAAAGCCGATCCTCGATACCGCGGGCGCGTTCCTGCCACTCCGCTGAATCCGCGACCCAATCGCCTCGATGGGTGATGTAGGTCCAGGTGCGGATGTGCGCGATGCGGGCCATCAAAGTATCGATGTCGCCATCGACGCGGTCGAGGCTCGCCATCTGCCCGGCGACCCATGCGATGGGAAGCCGCTCCTGGGGTCCGGCGAGATGCAGGAAGCAATGGGCAAGCAGCCGGGCATGGCTCTCGCTCATGACCTTGCGAAAATCGGGGATCTGGCAGACCTCCCAAAGTAGCCGAACCGCACCTGGATGAGTGGCCAGCTCGCCGATATCCGGGTTCCGCGCGAGGGCTTGCAAGACGCGGCGGTCGTCCGCTTCGCGCGCCTGGACGAGACCAGGAACCGAGGGCCGTTCGTCGAGGCTCTTCAACAACGCCGCGATCGATCCGAATTTCAGCCGGTTGTTGCGCCAGTTGAGACGAGTCAAAGGCTCGAAGCTGTGCGTTTCGATCGCTTCGACGATTTCCACGTCGAGCATGCCCTGCTCGGCAGTAGTGCCGAAGGTGCCGTCATTCATGTGCCGCCCGGCGCGGCCAGCGATCTGAGCAATCTCGGCAGCAGTCAGCCGCCGCGGGGCGCGCCCGTCGAATTTGCCGATCCGGGCGAAGGCGACATGGTCGAGATCCATGTTGAGACCCATGCCGATCGCATCAGTCGCGACGAGATAGTCAACCTCGCCGGCTTGGAACATCCCGACCTGCGCGTTGCGCGCCCGCGGGCTCAGCGCCCCTAGAACTACCGCCGTGCCGCCCCGCTGCCGCCGGAGCAACTCGGCAAGAGAGAACACGTCCGCGATGGCGAAGGCGACGACCGCGCTGCGCGGCGGCAGCCGCGTCACCTTTTTGTAGCCCGTATAGGAGAGTGTCGAGAAGCGTGGCCGGCTCACATACTCGACCTCGGGAACGAGCCGCCGCATCAGCGGCTTTATTGTGGCGGCACCAAGGAACATCGTTTCTTGCACCCCTCGGGCGTGCAAGAGCCGCGCGGTGAAGACATGCCCCCGCTCGGGGTCGGCGCACAGCTGGATTTCATCCACCGCAAGGAAATCGACCTGACGATCGAGCGGCATCGATTCGACGGTGCAAACAAAGTACGCCGGGTTCGTCGGTACTATCTTCTCTTCGCCGGTGATCAGCGCAACCGAACGGGCGCCCCTCAGCTTGACGATCCGGTCGTAATTCTCGCGAGCGAGCAGCCGCAGCGGGAACCCGATCATGCCGGTGCGATGGCCGAGCATTCGCTCGATGGCGAGATGGGTCTTGCCGGTATTGGTCGGCCCAAGGACCGCGACGAGCCGCGGAGCGGGTCGGAACATGGCCATGCCTTTAGGTATCGGGTGGAACCGCCGCCAGGGCAAGGGCAAACCAATCAAAATCGGCGGTATGATATGCGGGTCAGGGGTCGACTAACCTTCGGCGGGCCCCGATTAACCGGCGGTTAGGGAGACTCTGCTCAACTCTGCATATCACGACAGAATTTGCGGAAGAGTGAGAGCTCTCCAGGGAGACGAAGGGATGCTGCTAGAGAGCTACTGTTCCCAGCTGGGAAGCTTGGCGGAACACCGCTATTCCAGCCTCGCCCTTCTGGAGGCGAAGCAGCAGGCCGAAAAGGCCGCCTCTGTTGCGCATGAGGCGATGTTGAAGGCGAAGGCAGCCGACCTCGCCAAAAGCAACTTCCTTGCTAACATGGCCCATGAACTGCGCACCCCACTTAACGCGATTATCGGCTTTTCGGAAATCATCAAGCTTGATCAAATCCGGATGCGGGAGAACTATCCGGAATACGCCGGATATATTCGTGATGCAGGTACAATTCTACTTGATATCATAAACGGGATCCTCGATCTCGCGCGAATTGAAGCGGGTCATGTCTTGCTTCAGGAAGAATTTGTTATGCTTGGCGGGCTGCTCAAGTCCTCGGTCAACACGATAAGACCGATTGCCGAACGGAAATCTATAGAAATTATTTATAACATTCAAAAGCCAGCAACTATGATCTATGTCGATTCGACAAAATTTAAGCAAGTAACGCTGAATTTGTTGTCTAATGCCGTTAAATTCACCGAACCGCGAGGCCGTATTCAGGTCGACTCGGTGTTCCACAAGAGCGGAGATCTAATGCTCTCGATCAGAGATACGGGGATCGGCATCCCCCCCGAGCAGATCGAAAGAATTTTCCAACCCTTCGAGCAAATTGCAGATCATCTGACCCGAGAACACGAGGGTACCGGTCTCGGATTGCCGATCGCAAAAGCCTTGATCGAGTTACACGGCGGCGAGCTGGTTCTAAGTAGCAAACCGGGAGTGGGGACGACCGCGACACTTCGGCTTCCCGGCGACCGAGTGCGAAGTGTTGCAGCCTCTGCCGCCGCGTAAATACCGACGGCTCTCCTACCAGCTGAACGAGGACAAGGCCATTCCAGATACCAACCTTAGCGGGTTTGAAAGCCTAGACGGCTATACTCGCGCGCTATGTGATGCCCTGCATTTAGGGCGCGTCATTGCGGTGTCGGCGTGTCAAGCGGTCGCATTACTCGAAAGATCGGATGCCGCTGCTGCAGATCGCGATCCACCCCTCGAGATGGGGACCCTGGTCAAGATGCGGACGCGCGTCTCGATTGCTTTCGGCATGGTGACGGGCCTCAGGGTACCGCTGCCGAGCTTGGAGGCTTCCCATAAGGATCTGAGGCTCGTCGAACTCGAGCTTGTCGGCGAGATTCGAGAGACCGACGCTGTCGCCCACTTCCAGCGCGGACTCTCCGCCTATCCGGCGCTGGACGAGCCGGTCTACCTTGCCTCGGCACAGGATATCGCTCAGGTTTATGCCCGCCCCAAGGTGGTTGCGACCCCGGTCGGGACAATTCACCAGAATGGTGCCGTACCGGCCTATATCCTGGTCGATGAGCTGTTCGGCAAACATTTCGGCATCGTCGGCACCACTGGATCGGGAAAATCCTGTGGGGTTGCAACCATCCTCAGGGCAGTCATTGATCAAAGCCCGAACGCTCATGTCATATTGCTGGACCCCCATGATGAATACGCTCGAGCCTTTGGCGATCGTGCCATCGTACTCAGCCCAGGAGATGGCTTGCATCTCCCGTATTGGTTATTCAATTTTGAAGAATTAACAGAAATCGTAATCGGGTCAGATCGCAACGCCGAACAAACAAAAGTACTTGGAGAATCAATACTGGCTGCTAAGCATTCTTATTCCACCAAGGCTGGCCTGGACAAATTCGGAACAGTGGACACCCCGGCTCCCTATCGTATGTCGGACGTGCTTCGTGCATTAGACATGGCAATGGGCAGTCTCAACCGGCCCGACGGCATTCCCTCGTATCAAACCGTCAAGGCAAGGATCCTCGCCCTTCAGAATGATGCTCGTTACGGATTCGTGTTTGGCAGTCGATTGACGATGCGTGACGAACTTACTGAAATTCTTGGCCAGCTCTTTCGAATCCCAGTCGCCGGCCAGCCGGTTACCATCCTTGACCTTTCCGGGATCCCATCGGAGGTGGTCAATGTGGTCGTCTCCGTGCTCTGTCGGCTCACCTTTGATTTCGCAGTCTGGAACGAAACGCCGGTTCCACTAACGATCGTTTGCGAAGAGGCTCACCGTTACGCCTCGCGTGATAAGCAGCTGGGTTTCGAGGCGGCGAAACGGGCGCTGTTCCGGATCGCAAAGGAGGGCCGAAAATACGGAGTGTCATTATGCGTGGTTACTCAGCGGCCCTCTGATCTGGCCCCCGGGCTTCTGTCGGAATGCAATACCATCTTCGCTTTCCGGATGACCGCTCAGGAGGATCAGGAGATCGTCCGACGCGCTCTCCCCGAGGCTTCGCACGGGCTGATGAAGTTCTTGTCGGCCCTACGCAACGGGGAGGCGATCGCGGTCGGTGAGGGCGTATCGATGCCGATGCGGATATGTTTTACGCCTCCTCCCGAGGAGCGGCGGCCGAAGAGCGCCACCGCATGCTTTGCGGGTGGATGGTCGAACGAGGTGGACGGGTCGGTTGTAGAGCACACGGTCGAGCGTTGGCGGCGCGGCATGCGATAGCCAGCCTCGTCGATCCTTGCTGGCGGTCTTGCACAGCAAAGAATTTCGCCACATATCCTCGGCGCGTTCCCGGCAACCTTCGACGGCAGCGATGACCCAGGAAACAAGAAGCTTCCAGGCGGAAGTGAGCCGCCTGCTCGATATTGTCGCGCACTCGCTCTATAGCGAAAAGGAGATCTTCCTACGCGAGCTGATCTCTAACGCTTCGGATGCTTGCGACCGGCTGCGTTACGCCGCGCTGACCGAGCCGGCTCTGGCCGAAGGCGATACCGAATACCGTGTCGCGCTCACCGCCGATAAACCCGCCCGCACCCTTACGATCGCCGATAACGGCATCGGCATGAACCGCGAGGAGCTGATCGACAACCTCGGCACGATCGCCCGCTCCGGCACCGCCGCTTTCGTGAACCAGCTGTCGGGCGACGCGCGCGAGGATATGAGCCTGATCGGGCAATTCGGGGTCGGCTTCTATTCGGCCTTCATGGTCGCTGAAAAAGTCGAGGTCCTGAGCCGCAAGGCCGGCGAAAGCCAAGGTTGGCGCTGGGTGTCGGACGGGAGGGGCGAGTTCACGGTCGAGCCGCTCTCCGAAACTGCACGCGGCGTCAGGATTATCGTTCATTTGCGCGAGGGCGAGGATGAGTATCTCGACCCGGCAAGGCTGCGGCGAATTGTCAAGACCTATTCGGACCATATCGGGTTACCCATCATCCTGAAGGAAGACTCCAAGGAGGAGACCATCAACACCGCTTCGGCGCTGTGGACCCGGCCGCGGTCGGAAATCACTGCCGAGCAATATAAGGAGTTTTACCACCACGTCGGCCACAGCTTCGACGACCCCTGGCTGACTTTGCACAACAAGGCAGAGGGCGTTCTCGAATACACGAACCTTCTGTTTGTACCGTCGACCAAACCGTTCGATTTATTCGATCCGGAGCGCAAAAGCCGGATCAAGCTCTATGTCAGACGGGTGTTCATCACCGACGAGGCGACCGATCTCTTGCCGGCCTACCTGCGGTTCCTGCGCGGCATTGTCGACAGCGAGGACCTGCCGCTCAACATCAGCCGTGAGATGCTGCAATTCAACCCGATGGTCGCGCGAATTCGCCAGCAGCTAACGAGGCGAGTGTTGAGCGAGCTCGCAAAAAAAGCCGCCGAAGCGGCAGACGAATACGCCAAATTCTGGGATAACTTCGGAGCCGTGCTCAAGGAAGGTCTCTACGAGGACCGCGATCATCGCGAGGAATTACTGGGACTTGCTCGGTTTCGGTCGACGACCCGTGACCAGCTGGTTTCGCTCGACGATTACGTTGACGCGATGAAACCGGAGCAGGCTGCTATCTACACGATTTACGGCGACAATCTCGACGTCATCAAAAAGAGCCCGCAACTCGAAGGTTTTCGGGCGCGCGGAGTCGAGGTCCTGCTGATGACGGACCCGATCGACGAGTTCTGGGTCACGACAATCGGTCGTTACAAGGAGAAGCCGCTCAAATCGGCAACCCGCGGCGGCGTCGATCTCGACAAGATACGGCTATCCGAAGCTCCCGAGGAGAAGGGTCCCGAGCCCCCGGCGAAACTTGCCAGCCTGATTGCGATTTTCAAGCTGGCGCTCGGCGAGGCGGTCAAGGACGTGCGCAGTTCCGAGCGTCTGACCGACAGCGCCGTCTGCCTCGTCGCCGACGAAGGTGATATGGACATGCACCTCGAGCGGCTGCTGAAGCAGCATCGTCAGCTCGACAACGCTTCCCGACGCATTCTGGAGGTCAACCCACGGCACAAGCTGATCGAGCGGCTGGCTGCGAGCGTCGGTGGACCTGCCGCGTCAGACCAGCTGTCGGAATTTGCCTGGCTGCTTCTGGATCAGGCGCGGATCGTCGAAGGCGAGCAGCTCCCGGACCCGCCCGCTTTCGCCCGCCGCCTCGCCATGCTGCTCGAGCGGGGTTTGCCGCAAGCGGCATAACGGCCGTTGCGCGCCTTCGTTTTTGACCTGTGAATGTGGTTCGCTCTTGAACAGGCTAGAGACGAGAATGGCTATTCGGCAAAGGGTGGGACAGTTCCCTCAGGGACCGGGACCTGGAAGACGTTGAGCGTGTTGCCGATAAGAGTGTAGTAGCCGATTATCCCGATTACCTCGGTCAGGCCGGTTTCACCCAGTATCGTGATCGCCTCGTTGAAAGTCGCGTCCGAGAGGCGCCGCGTCCTGAACAGTTCGGTGCAGACGCGATAAACAAGCGCTTCGTCTTTCCGATCAAAGCTCGGCGTATCGCCATGGCGGATCGCTTCGATCGCCGCAGCAGGCACACCGGCCGTCTCGGCTAGAGGTGCATGCGCGTACCACTCGTACTGCGCGCGCCAGAATTGGGCAGTGGTGATAATCGCAAGCTCGGAAAGCCGGTCCGGCAACGAGGTTCCCCAACGCAAATGCTCACCTAGCTTTGCCGCGTGCTCACATATTTCGGGAGCGCGGATCAACAATTGGAACGGCCCGCCGAACCGGCCTCGCCGCCCAGAGACATTCAAATCGTGTACGCGACGCTGGCGGGTGTCATCTCCGCAGGCGTAATATCGCGATACCGGGCCATTTTTCCTCCTGCCGGTCAAGAACAACGTATGTCAGCAAAGCCAAAAGCAGGCTGGAAGCCAACCTATCCTCGGGGCTTGAGGGAGGGTAGAGCCTTCGTCCCCAGAAAACGCGCCACCGCGGCATTCATCTGGCGAGCGCCTGCATCGGGCTTGCCTTGCTCCTCTCGGCGAGTTGCTCTCGATTCCCGCCGGTCTCGGCCGTCGATTTTTGGCCGATTCCGACGGGAAGTGCGCGTATCTGGGCAGGACTTTAGTCGTGATACATTTTCCTGATTACGCACTATCCTCAGCCATCAAGGAGTGTTACAAAACAGGAACATACGGCTGTTTCTGCGGGTTTGAACGATGGCGCGCAACAAGGTGCAATTTCAAAAGGGGCTCAGCGAGGCCCAGTTTGCTGTTCTTTACGGAACAGAGGATCAGTGCCGGGAAGCGGTGATGCGCTGGCGCTGGCCATCCGGCTTTGTCTGCCCGGTTTGCGCAGGGGAGCATCACAGCTTCGTCAAGACCCGGGCGCTTTACCAGTGTGCCGCCTGTCGACGGCAGACATCTGTGATCGCCGGAACGATTTTCGCGGCAACCAAGGTGCCGCTGTGCACTTGGTTTCGCGCCATGTACCACCTCACTCAGAGCAAGGGCGGCATCTCCAGCATTGAGTTGGGCCGCCGGCTTGGCGTCACCCAGACTGCGGCGGCTCCGGATTTTTGGACAGCGGGATAAGCTAAAGGCTGACCGGTCCAAAGGGGCGTGAGACGTGGGCATCAAGAGGAAACAGCACAGCGCGGAATTTAAGGCGCGAGTGGCGATGGCGGCGCTTTCGGGGGAGAAGACCCTGGCTGAGCTGTCGGCGGAGTTTGGGGTTCATCCGACGATGATCAGCGACTGGAAGCAGGAGCTGGTGAAGCGTGCGGGCGAGCTGTTTGCGCGTGGCAACAAGGCGCCGGCGGTCGCGGATGCGCAGAAGGTGATCGACGATCTGCACCGGAAGATCGGGCAGCTGCAGGTCGAGCGCGATTTTCTTGCCGGGCAGCCCGCCATCTCCCGATTGCTGCGAGGCGGGCGATGATCGCGCCGGAAGCGGGGCTGTCCGTAAGCCGGCAATGCACGCTGCTCGGGATTGCGCGCAGCAGCTTTTATTACCGGCCTCGGCCGGAAGCTGCGGAGGAACTCGAGCTTCTGAAGCGGCTTGACCGGATTTTCACTGACCATCCGGTCTACGGCAGCCGCCGGCTGCAGGTGGCGCTGTTGCGGGAGGGGGTTTCGGTCGGCCGCCGGCGCGTCCGGCGGCTGATGCGGAAGCTCGGGCTGTGGGCAGTCCGCCCGAAGCGGAACACCAGCAAGCGGCATCCCGGGCACAAGGTCTACCCGTACCTTCTGCGTGGCAGGACGATCGACCAGCCGAACCAAGCATGGGCCGCTGACATCACCTACATCCCCATGCGGCAGGGATTTTTGTACCTGGTCGCGATCATCGACTGGGCAACCCGACGGGTGCTGTCGTGGCGGCTGTCAAACACGCTCACGGCGGGGTTCTGTGTCGAGGCATTGAGTGAGGCTCTCGCCCGGTTCGGCAAGCCCGGCATCTTCAATACTGATCAAGGCGCGCAATTCACCAGCGATGAGTTCACCAAGATGCTGACGGATCATGGGATCGCGATCAGCATGGACGGACGCGGGCGCTGCCACGACAACATCTTCGTCGAGCGCTTGTGGTGGACCGTGAAGCACGAATGGGTCTACCTGCGCCCTGCGGCCAACGGCATCGAACAGAAGCGCAGCCTTGGCGAGTTCTTCGACTGGTATAATCTGCGACGTCCGCATCAGGCGCTCGGCTGGCGAACACCGGACGAGGCTCACCTCGGCCAATCGACAGCGGCGACGGCACTGGCCGCCTGACGCCATGGCAAGGAGGTGCCGTGAATTTGTGGACAGTCGGCTGCGCCGATCCCCGCCTGACCGCGCAAGCGCGGTCCCCTATGGACAAGCCGGGGAAAACGCCATGCGTTTTCCCCGCCTTGCCCACAGGTCGGCGGCTGCCCACAAGCTTCACAGCACCCCGCAACAACACAGAATGAATTTGATTTCGGGGAGTGGTGAAACCAGCAGCCGGCTACCAGCCTTTAGCTTATTCCTCCCCGGAAGCTGTCCAAACTACCGGGACCGTCGCAGACCACCGCCTGGAAGATCAAGCACAAGCTCATGCAGGCGATGATGGAGCGGGACGCCACAAAGCGCCTGACGGGACGGATCGAGATCGACGACGCCTATCTCGGCGGGGAGCGCAACGGCGGCAAGCGGGGCCGCGGTTCGCCGGGCAAGACGCCGATCGTGGCGGCGGTCGAAACCACACCACAGGGCAAGCCAATCCGCTTGAAGTTGCGCCGCGTAAAGGGTTTCCGCCGTGCCGAAATCGCGACCTTGGCGCAGCGCAATTTCCAGCCCGCCAGCACCGTTGTCAGTGACGGCCTGCACTGCTTCACTGGGGTCGGCAACGCCGGCTGCGTCCACCAGCCGATCATCACTGGATCCGGTCGCAAGGCCGCCCTGAACCCTGCCTTCAAGTGGGTCAACACCACCCTCGGCAACATCAAGAGCGCCATCACTGGCACTTACCGCACCATCCGCGGCAAGCATGTACCCCGCTACCTCGCCGAATTCGAGTACCGCTTCAACCGCCGATACGATCTCGCCGCCATGATGCCACGCCTCGGCTATGTCGCAGTCCGAACCCCGCCGATGCCATACCGCCTCCTCAAATTGACTGAGGATCATGCGTAATCAGGTACATTTTTATGTTCTGAGTGTTCCGCCCACCTTTGCGCAGGCGGAAATTTCGCACTACCCGTTCTGGCTGCCGCCGAGCCGTAGCGCGCTGTGGCAAGCGGCTCCGCTACCGAGGTTACGGCGAATTAATCCGCCTGAAAGCCGCCTGTCACCTCGCATACCCAATTGTCGGGCAATCCGCTCTCGCTGGTTGCAGTTCGCGGCTCGCCGGGCATCCCGCACGACAGGAGGACCAATTGGTGGAAGTCAGAGAGAACAATGGGCGCCGGCCCTGGCTGCGCAAGAGCCGCGCCGCGGCGCTCGGCTTTGGTCTGGGCGCGACACTCGCGCTCTCACCCTTCGTATGGGCCGAGAACCCGGCGGGAAACGCCGCGGGAGACACGATGACCTCTCCGATGGCGCTGATGCAGCATCAGAGCTTCGCGCCGCTGGTCAAAAAAGTCTCTCCTGCAGTGGTGAACATCTCGGTTACCCAGAGCGCGGGTTCCGATACGACGGCGGAAGAGCCTGAACAGGGTTCACCCGACTTTCCCAATTCGCCATACGACGAGTTCCTGCGCCGCTTTTTTGATCAACAGAGCCCCAACGGCCAGCGTCATCTTTTTCCGCAAATACCGGGTGGCCAGGCCCATCGGATCGCGCTCGGTTCCGGATTCATCATCGATCCGTCCGGCTACGTGGTGACCAACAGTCACGTGGTGGGCGACGCCGGCAAGGTCGAAGTCACGTTGCAGGATAACAGCAAATACACGGCGAAAATCATTGGTCGCGATCCCAAGACCGATATCGCGCTGCTAAAGATCAACGCCGACAAGCCGCTGCCCTATGTGACCTTCGGCGACAGCAGCACAGCTCAGGTCGGCGACTGGGTCATGGCGGTCGGCAATCCCTTTGGGCTCGGCGGGACCGTAACCACCGGGATCATTTCGGCACGTGGGCGGGACATCCATTCCGGCCCGTTCGATGATTTCCTGCAGATCGATGCGCCCATAAACCGCGGGAATTCAGGCGGACCGACGTTCAATCTGGACGGCCAGGTAATCGGCATCAATACCGCTATCTATTCGCCCAATGGCGGCAGCGTCGGGATCGGCTTCGCCGTGCCGTCCAACTTGGCGAAAACCGTAGTGGCGCAACTGAAGGAGCACGGCAAGGTGAGCCGCGGCTGGCTCGGCGTGCAAATCCAGGAAGTGACGCCGGCTATAGCCTCGAGCCTGGGATTGCAGGGTGAGCACGGAGCGCTTGTTGCTGCCGTTACCCCCGACAGCCCTGGAGCAAAGGCCGGCCTCAAACAGGGCGACGTGATCTTGACGTTCAACGGCAACGAAGTGAGCCGCCTTCGCGATCTGCCCCGGCAGGTGGCCGAAATCGCACCCGACACTGGTGTGAAGATGAAGGTCTGGCGCAACGGCCAGACGGTAGAGCTTCGGGCGACTCTGGGTGAACTCCCCAACAGCGAGCAGGTGGCCTCGGCGACAGAGGGTGGTCAACAGGACGAGTTCAGCTCGCTCGGATGCGCTGGGGATGCATCTCGCACCGCTGAACAGCCAGCTCCGACGGGAGCTGCACACTGGAAAAGACGTGCAGGGCGTGGTCATTACCCGGGTAGACCCCGGCAGCGCCGCCGCTGAGGTGGGGTTGAGCGAGGGGGACGTCGTGGTTGCGATCGACCAACAGCCGGTCAAAACCCCGCACGAGGCAGCAGCGAAATTGAAGGAAGCCGCCGCCTCGCCAAAGAAGAGCGCTCTGCTACTGCTCAATCGTCGCGGGGTGACACAATATGTCGGCGTGAACCTGAGCGCAAATCAGGGCTAGACCGTTACGCACCCGCCCCCATCCCTCCTCTGAGCGGCTTCTCTCCGGAGCAGGGTGGGGGCGATGATCGAGGGCGGTCGACGGTTCAGCGGGGACGCCAACTTGGAGCCGAGTACCCACTTGTGTCCCGCGCCGATAATGGCACGCGAGCCTCGAGACGCTCCAGTTCAATTCGTGTTCGGGCACCTGCGCGCAGCAAGCGATCGGTCGCCTCCCGGAGCTCAGCCCGGCTCTCTATGGTATCGTCCGCTAAGGCAGCATCGAACGCTGCGAGGAATGCCGAGATGTCGCCATCGACTCGTTCGCGCAATGCTCGATCTATGAAAGTGCCGCCATCTCTTCCTTTGCGCGACTCGGCCATTGGGTGGGCAGCTCCGCCGTTATTGGCCACTGCATTGGGAACCGGGTGATGCCGCGCCGGGTGCTGGGCAGACCCTTGTTGCTCGTCCCCCACCGGCCGAACCGCCGGAGCATCGGCCATATTGGCGACGTGCCCGCCATCGTGCGGAGTTTCCATAGGTTGAGCATTGTTGTGCGACAGCGAGAGGTGAAGCGTCCGGCGGGCTTCCCCGGGTTGGGGGTGTGGACCGACTGTACCAAGAACGCCTGACGAATTCCCGTTTCCTGAGGGAGCGGCCTGAGCAGGCGTCACCATATCCCGCTTGGCTGGACGGTCCGGAACCTCCGTCACGGCAATTTCAACTTCTACCCCGGACGCTCCCGCCGTCCCATTCGACGCAGACTCAGGTCCGGCGGATACCGGTTTGGGATCCGAGCCATCCTTCGGATCGGAGGCGTGCGCCGTGGGAGGGAGCACGGCCCCTTCCCCGATTTCCGGCGCTCCATTTATAAATTCTCTGGCCGGCATATCGATCGGGCGCCCTTTTACCAGTCGCGGTTCCGGCGATTCGATCGCGCTCTGCTCCGTGCCCTCCCCAGTCGCGTCGCGCGCTCGGCTTCGGCCCAAGATATAGCTTATCGCTGGTGGCGAGCAGTCATAAGTCCGAGCTATGCTCGCCAAAGTTTCGCCGGCTTCATATCTCTTGATGATCGAGGGCCAGTCCTGTTGGGGGATTTTCCCTCTTTTACTCGATCTCTCCATATCGCGACCTTTTTCTACAGCTCTTGTTGTCTGTTGTTGGTTAGCATCTCGCGAATTTACGGAGCGGTGTCAAATCGACACCGTTGATCATCACGAGCTAGTAAATCGACGGCCAGAGTGACGATCGCAGCTGAGCGGCGCGCGCTCAGATCTCGCGGGGGCACCGAAACCCGAGCCCTTGATTCGGAACCCTTACATTATCGCTTATGTCGCTAACGGGAAAGAGGAATTCTTGGTTCCGGAGCGCTTCTTACAGCGACCTGTATCGCACATTCAGCGTCCTGGCGGGCCGATTCAGATTCGGACGATTTTGCCAGGGTTCAGAATACCGTTGGGATCGAGCGCCATCTTTATCGTGCGCATGACGCTGACCGCCTCGCCATGCTCGGCGATCAGGAAGTCCATTTTGCCATAGCCGACCCCATGCTCACCCGTGCTGGTCCCCTCCATCGCAAGGGCACGATAGACCATGCGCTCGTTGAGCCGGTTGGCTTCGGCCAACTCCTCTGGGCGATTCGGGTCGAGCATAAAAACGAGGTGAAAATTGCCATCCCCGACATGCCCCACCAAGGCATAGGGAATAGGCGATTGCGCTAGGTCTCGCTTGGTCTCGCTAATGCATTCTGCAAGCCGTGAGATCGGCACGCAGACGTCGGTCGCAAGGCCCTTGGACCCGGGGCGAAGCGCCAATGCCGCGTAATAAGCGTCATGCCGCGCCTGCCACAGCTTGGAACGTTGCTCGGGTGTGGTCGCCCAGCGGAAATCATCGCCGCCATACTCGCCGGCAATCGCTTTTACCGTCTCCGCTTGTTCCGCCACTCCGTTCGGCGTGCCGTTGAATTCGAAGAAAAGCGTGGGAGCCACCTGATGATCGAGCTTCGAATATTTGTTGATTGCGGCCATTTGAATTTCATCGAGCAACTCGATCCGTGCAACGGGTACGCCACTCTGAATCGTCAAGATCACGGTGTTGACCGCGCCTTCAATATTCGGAAACGCACAAACCGCGGCCGAGATAGCTTCGGGAATTCCGTGGAGCCGAACCGTGAGCTCGGTGATGATGCCGAGCGTGCCCTCCGATCCAACGAACAGGCGGGTCAAATCATAGCCGGCTGCCGACTTGCGAGCCCGCCGCGCGGTCCGAATGACCCTGCCATCGGCGAGCACCACGGTCATCGCGAGTACATTCTCGCGCATGGTTCCGTATCGGACCGCGTTGGTTCCCGATGCACGCGTCGCGGCCATCCCGCCGAGTGAGGCATCGGCACCGGGATCAATCGGGAAAAAAAGGCCGGTATCGCGTAAATCCTCGTTCAGCTGCTTGCGCGTAACACCTGCTTCGACAGTGGCGTCGAGATCTTGCGCGTTGACGCGCAAGATACGGTTCATCTCAGACATGTCGATGCTTATGCCGCCGGCCAAAGCGGCTACGTGCCCCTCGAGGGAGGTCCCTGCGCCGAATGCAATAACCGGCGTCTTATAATCGGCGCAGAGCTTGACGATTGCCGACACCTCATCGGTGCTGTGGGCAAATGCGACGGCATCAGGGGCATGCGGTGCATGGTAAAATTCGTCTTTACCGTGGTGCGCGCAGACCGCTGCGGAGGTAGAAAGCCGAGCACCGAGCAGCTCCCGTAACGAGGCGAGTAGCGATCCATCTAGCGGGGAATGGCGAAGGGCGGCAGATGCGGACATGGCGGCAGCCGATTTCCGGGAGCTGGTTCCAGAAGTTCTCAATTACTCCGGGGGATGCATCACCGCAACGGCTATGACGCGGCCGTCCGTCGCGCGAACATCGGAGCCGGCCCGGACGGTTCCGTTATTCTAATCCGGGGCAACCCTCATTGAGCAACTAGCGGGGAGACACTACGTGTCCAGGGGTTACAAGGCCAAGGCTCGGAGGTCGTGATGGCGCTGGCGGCGGTCACCCTCGACGACAAGTACGTGCTAGAGAGGGGACGGGTCTATCTGACCGGTACCCAGGCACTGGTGCGTCTGCCTATCATGCAGCGCCAGCGCGACACCGCGGCCAGTCTCAACACGGCCTGCTTCATCTCCGGCTATCGCGGTTCGCCTTTGGGCGGTCTCGATCAGGGCCTATGGGGCGCCCGGCGGTTCCTCGAGCGCAACCACATCCGTTTTCAGCCCGCGATCAACGAAGAGCTCGGCGCGACGGCGGTTTGGGGCAGTCAGCAGATCGGTTTATTCCCGGGGCCCAAATATGACGGTGTCTTCGCCCTGTGGTATGGCAAGGGACCCGGGGTCGACCGCAGTGGCGACGCCTTAAAGCACGGCAACGCCGCGGGTTCATCGCCTCATGGCGGAGTGCTTCTCCTTGCCGGTGACGACCACACCTGCAAATCGTCGACGCTGCCGCATCAGTCCGAATACGCCTTTATGGACGCCTGCATCCCGGTGCTAAACCCGTCGGGGGTGCAGGAAATCCTCGACCTCGGCCTCTATGGCTGGGCGATGTCACGCTACTCCGGGTGTTGGGTAGCCTTCAAGACGATCGCCGAGACCGTCGACAGTTCCGCTTCGGTCGAGATCGGCCCGGAGCGCACCGAAATCGTACTCCCCGAAGATTTCGAGATGCCGCCCGGCGGACTGAATATTCGCTGGCCGGATCAGCCTCTCGATCAGGAGTTCCGGCTTCATAAATACAAGCTTTATGCGGCATTGGCTTTCGCGCGCGCCAATCGGCTCGACCGCATCGTCATCGACAGTCCCCAGCCGCGGTTCGGGATCATCACAACCGGAAAGTCCTACCTTGACGTGCGCCAAGCGCTCGACGATCTCGGGATCGATGACGCGCATGCCGCCGAGATCGGCTTCCGCCTGTACAAGGTTGCGATGTCCTGGCCTCTGGAACGCGAGGGCGTCCGGCATTTTGCCGAGGGGCTCGAGGAAATCCTCGTGGTCGAGGAAAAACGCGCCGTCATCGAGAATCAGTTCAAGGAGCAACTCTACAATTGGCGTGAAGATGTTCGGCCGCGCGTCATCGGCAAGTTCGACGAAAACCGCAACTGGATATTGCCGTCGAATGGCGAGCTGACACCGGCTCAGATCGCCCGCGTCATAGCGCAGCGCATTGCCCGCTTTCACACTTCACCGCGGATTGCCGAACGGCTCGCCTTTCTCGAGGCGAAGGAACGGCAGCTGGGCGGCAATATCGTGCCGTTCAGCCGTACCCCCTATTTCTGCTCGGGCTGCCCACACAATACCTCTACCAAGGTTCCGGAGGGCAGCCGCGCGCTAGCGGGCATAGGCTGCCATTATCTTTCTCAATTTATGGACCGGTCTACTGCGACTTTTACCCAGATGGGCGGGGAAGGGGCGCCCTGGATAGGCCAGGCGCCGTTCACCGAGACGCAGCATATTTTCGCGAATCTCGGAGACGGCACTTACGCCCATTCGGGGGTGCTGGCGGTACGCGCGGCGGTCGCCGCCAACGTCAACATCACCTACAAACTGCTGTTCAACGACGCCGTGGCGATGACCGGCGGGCAGCCGATCGACGGCGGTTTGACCGTGCCGGTGCTGACCCGCCAGCTTGCCGCCGAGGGAGTGCGCCGGATCGTCGTCGTGACCGACGAGCCCGAGAAATATGCGCCGGGCGTCGATTTCGCACCTGGCGCGGTCGTGCGCCATCGCGACGATCTCGACGCGGTTCAGCGCGAGGTGCGGGAGATCGAGGGCGTGACGGCCATTGTCTACGATCAGACCTGCGCCGCCGAAAAGCGCCGACGCCGCAAGCGCGGCCGCTTTCCTGACCCAGCCAAGCGGGTCTTTATCAACGATCTGGTCTGCGAGGGTTGCGGGGATTGCTCAAAGGAGTTGAACTGCCTGTCGGTGGTTCCCGTCGAGACCGAGTTCGGCCGAAAACGCGAAATCGATCAGTCGAGTTGCAACAAGGATTATTCCTGCATCAAAGGTTTCTGTCCGAGCTTCGTCACGGTGCACGGCGGTGCGCTGAAGCAACGCAAAGCGGGCGATCTCGGCGAGCACGAGCTGGCGCCGTTGCCGCAGCCGACTCGCCCCGGTCTCGACGAACCCTACGGCATTCTCGTTACCGGAGTTGGTGGAACCGGCGTTGTCACGATTGGCGCGCTCCTCGGGATGGCCGCCCATCTCGAAGGAAAGGGCTGCACGATCCTCGACATGACCGGCCTCGCCCAGAAGGGTGGCGCCGTCTACAGTCACGTACGGATCGCCCGCAGACCTGAGGAGATCCATGCGGTGCGCATTGCCGCCGGCGGCGCGCGCCTGCTCCTGGGGTGCGATCTTGTGGTCGCGGCGAGCGCCGACGCGTTATCAAAGCTGCAGCCCGGCCACAGCCGAGCGATCGTCAACAGCCACGAGAGCATCACCGGCGACTTCACACGAAACCCTGATCTCACATTTCCCAGCCGCGAGCTGCAGCGCAGCATTGCCGAAGCAACTGGAGCGAATAATATCGAGTTCATCGAAGCCACCCGCGTCGCCACTGGCCTCTTCGGAGATTCGATCGCGAGCAATCTTTTCATGCTCGGCTTTGCCTACCAGCGCGGAGCGGTCCCCTTGTCCGCCGACGCTCTCGAGCGGGCCATCGAATTAAACGCAGTTGCCGTCGAATTCAACCAACGCGCCTTCCGTTGGGGACGGCGCGCCGCCGTCGATCCAGCCCTTGTCGACGCGCGCGCGACACCGCGTGGCGCGGTGCCGGAGACTCACAGTCGTTCCGAAACTCTCGAACAAGTGATCGATCGCCGCATCGCGTTCCTGACCGAGTACCAGAATGCCGCCTACGCGGCCCGCTATGCCTGCATGGTCAAGCGCATCCGCAAAGCGGAGGCCAATTGCACGGGCGAGACGGCTCTCACCGACGCGGTTGCGCGCGCCCTGTTCAAGCTGATGGCGTACAAAGACGAGTACGAGGTCGCCCGCCTATACACGGAAACCGATTTCCTCAAACAGGTCGCCGATCGTTTTGAAGGGCCTTACGAGGTGCATTTCCACCTGGCCCCGCCGCTCCTCGCCGACCGCGATCCCGAGAGCGGGCATTTGCGCAAAAGCACCTACGGACCCTGGATGATCCCCGTTTTCCGTATTCTGGCAAAGCTCCGGCGACTGCGCGGCACGCCGCTCGACATCTTTGGCCGCAGTGAGGAACGGCGAACCGAGCGCCGCCTGATCGTCGAATACGAGGCTGTGCTCGAAGAAATCATCAGCCGTTTGTCCGCCGCCAACCATCCAACGGCAGTCGAGCTCGCCGCATTGCCCCTCGAAATCCGCGGGTTCGGCCATGTCAAGCAGACCAATTTGACCCGAGCGAAAGCAAAAGAAGCCGCGCTGTTGACCCGCTTCCGCTCGCCACTGCCTGCTCACGTTATGGCGGCGGAGTAAATCAGGAGCCGTCGCCGACCTCTCAGCTCGTCTCCAGCGGGAGCGCGACAAAGCGGGAGTTGCCCTCGCGCTCGACGCGCACCAACACATTCTTGCGTCCGTTCTTCTTGGCGGCGGCGGCTTTCTGTTGCACCTCTTCGGGGGCTGCGACCGCCTCGTGCCCCACGGCAATCACCAGGTCCCCCGGGCGCAATGCCTGGGCGGCTGCCGGACTGTTCTGCGGGACCTCCGTGATGACGACCCCCTTCGCCGTCTCGGGCAATGAAAACTGTTTGCGCAGTTCGGGGGACAGCTTGCTGAGCTTGAGACCAAGCGCGTCGATACTGGGCGGCGGCTTGGGTTTTTCCGGTTCCGGCTGAGGTGGCGACGGGCGGTTCAGGCTCAACGCCGCGATCTTGACATCGACCTCGTGTTCCTTGCCGTCGCGCCACATCGTCAGCTTGACCGGCGTGTCGGGCGGCGTATCGGCCACCAGCCGAGGCAACTGTCGGCTGCGATCGATCTGCTTGCCGTCATAAGAGAGGATAACGTCTCCAGGCTGCAGCTTTGCTTGCGCCGCCGGGCTTGACGGATCGACCGCCGCGATCATCGCGCCGCGGCCCTTGTCGAGCCCGACCGCCTCGGCAATCTCATCGGTGACGGGCTGGATGCGTGCGCCGATCCAGCCGCGTTCTACTTTACCGGTCGCTTTCAGCTGTTCGACGATCGGCCGGGCCAATGCCGAGGGAATGGCAAATCCGATACCGATCGAACCGCCGGAAGGCGAAAAGATTGCCGTGTTGATGCCGATCACCTCGCCGGCGAGGTTGAACATTGGGCCACCGGAATTGCCGCGGTTGATTGAGGCGTCCGTCTGCAAAAAATCATCGTAAGGCCCGGAATGGATGTCCCGCGCTGTGGCGGAGATGATGCCGGCCGTTACCGTGCCGCCCAGACCAAACGGGTTGCCGATCGCCAGCACCCAGTCGCCAACTTTCGCCTTTGTCGAATCCCCCCACGTGGCCGCGGGCAATGGTGTTTTAGGCTCGACCTTGAGAAGGGCGAGATCGGTCACCGTGTCCCGCCCAATAACCTCGGCCTGTAATGTCGTATCATCGGCGAACGTCACGGTAATTTGCTCGGCATTGGCGATCACATGGTTGTTGGTGACGACGATCCCCGACGGATCGATGATGAACCCAGAACCGAGTGATGCAGCACGCGGCGCCGGAGGATTTGGCCCGCCCGGCGCCCCCTTCTCGCCGAAGAAATCACGAAAGAATTCGTCGAGCGGTGATCCCGGCGGCAATTGTGCTTCGGGCGTCCCCTTTGCCGGTGCAGCTGTGGCCGCCTGGGTCGTTGAGATGTTGACGACCACACCAACCAGCCGCGCCGCGAGCTGCGAGAAAACTTCCGCAAAAGGGGTTTCCGGCGCCTCGGCCCCGCTCGGTAGCGGCGCGCCCAACAGCAGTGTCAGCAATACAGCATGGATGGCGCCCCGGGCGCCGAAAAACGCCAAGACAAAACTCCTTTTCTGACGAGCCCCCTTCAATTCGTCCGCGTCTGATGCGCGGGAGTTCCGGGACGGGCTGTCGCGGAGGGGATATGCAATCGCTACCGGTTGCTTGGCAAGGCGGAACAGCGAGGTGAGCCATGATGACCCAACGGCCCATCCGGGGAGACCGATATCGATAAAGACAACTGGGCAGCGGTCTTCTATGTTCACATCTCTCTAGAGATGCCGCTGCCGGGAGGATCGCGTCGAAAAGCTGCACTCATCGAGAAGACGAGCACGCCTAAATCACCTGTGCCAGCGATCTCCGGCGCGATCTCGGTCCTTCACTGAAGCGGTTTGGTATGGAGACAAACGCAAGGCGCCTCCGCAGCGCCAAGATCGTCGCGACACTCGGCCCATCGAGTTCGACGCATCAGAGAATCCGCGCTCTGTTTGAAGCCGGTGTAGACGTATTCCGGCTCAATTTCAGCCACGGGACGCACGAGGATCATCAAGCCCGGTTCGCGGCGATCCGCTCGATCGAAAGCGCGACGGGGCGCCCGATCGGCATTCTTGCTGATTTGCAGGGCCCAAAGCTCCGGCTCGGCACCTTCGCCGAGGGTCGGATCGAGCTAGGGGCAGGCGATTGCTTTCGCCTAGACCTCGGCCAACAGCGCGGCGACCAGAGCCGTGCGCCACTGCCGCACCCCGAAATCTTCGATGCGCTGCAGCCGGGGACCGAGCTGCTCGTCGACGACGGCAAGGTTCGGCTTCGCGTCGAAACCTGCGGTGCGGAGTTCGCCGACACTTTGTGCCTGGTCGGGGGAACACTTTCTGACCGAAAGGGCGTGAATGTTCCGAATGCCGTGTTGCCGTTGTCCGCGGTCACTGAGAAGGACCGCGCCGATCTCGCCTTCGCGCTCGAGCAAGGGGCCGACTGGATCGCTTTCTCCTTCGTGCAGCGTCCCGATGATGTGGCCGAGGGACGAAAGCTGATCGCCGGGCGGGCCGGCGTCATGGTCAAACTCGAAAAGCCATCGGCGATCCAGCGCCTGCCCGAGATCATCGAGCTGGCCGATGGTTTGATGGTCGCGCGGGGCGATTTGGGTGTCGAGATGCCGCCGGAGGACGTGCCGAGCGTACAGAAGGAGATAATCCACGCCTGCCGACTAGCCGGGAAACCTGTGATCGTGGCGACACAAATGCTGGAATTGATGATCGCTTCGCCGGCCCCGACGCGCGCCGAGGCCTCCGACGTGGCAACCGCCGTGTACGAGGGGGCGGACGCAGTGATGCTGTCGGCCGAAACGGCGGCTGGACGCTACCCGCTCGAGTTGGTCGCGATCATGGACCGCATCGCTTGCCGAGTGCAGAGGGACCCACTTTATCACTCGATAATGGAAAGTACGCGCATCGAGCACGAGCACACCGCTCCGGACGCGATCAGCGCCGCCGCTTGTCAGGTCGCAGGTCTAGTGGGTGCGGCGGCAATTGTTTCGTATACGACTTCCGGTGCGACTGCCTTGCGCGCCGCTCGCGAACGCCCCGAGGCCCCGATTCTGGTGCTGACCTCAAACCTCGGAACCGCCCGGCGGCTCGCGGTCTTGTGGGGCGCGCATTGCGTGCACACCAGAGATGTCAAGAATTTCGGTGATATGGTGCAGCAAGCCGTGCGAATTGCTCGTCGCGAGAAGATTGCCGAACCCGGTCAACGGGTGGTCATCACAGCAGGCGTGCCGTTCGGCACACCCGGCGCAACTAACATCCTCAGGATCGCTTGGGTCGACCGCTGATCCCTAGTACGCTATTGAGCGATTGGGCGACCCTTTGCCGCTAATCCTCAAGATCGACCGAATCAGTCGCGGAGCTTGATGGATCTCTCAGTCGTCATCCCCGTAAAGGACGAGGCGGCCAATGTGGCGTCGCTCGTTGCCGAGGTTCGCGCAGCGCTCGACGGATTGTTGGACTATGAGATCCTTTGTGTGGATGACGGCAGCGAGGATGGGACCGCCACCGAAGTCGCGCGTCTTCAAGCCGCCGCGCCGCATTTGCGCTTGCTGCGGCACATGCGTAATTATGGCCAGAGTGCCGCGATCCGGAGCGGAGTGAAAGCAGCGCGCGCGGCCTGGATCGCAACGCTCGACGGAGATGGCCAGAACGATCCGGCCGACATCCCGAAATTGTGGCGCATGGTGCTCACCGCGCCGGTGGCGCCGCCGCTGTTGATTGCCGGCTATCGCGAAAGTCGGCAGGACAGGTGGACGAAGCGCTTCGCATCCCAAATCGCCAACCGGGTCCGACGCCGGATGCTCGGAGACGGCTCGCCTGATACTGGATGCGGTTTGAAGCTGTTTCCGCGCTCGCTTTTCCTAGACCTGCCGTATTTCGACCACATGCACCGGTTTCTTCCGGCTCTCGTATTGCGCGAGGGGGGGATCGTGCGGTCGATCCGGGTTAATCATCGTGCGCGGCGAGGCGGTATCTCGAAATACGGTGTTTTCGACCGGCTGGGGGTCGGCGTCGTGGATCTGTGTGGTGTGATTTGGCTGAAGCGCCGAGCCGCTCGACCGCACCTCCTCGAGGAGGTGTTGCCTGATCCGAAAACCGCTTCGACTTCTCCCAGCATCTCGGTGGTGAGATGACGCCGAAGATTGGCGGAGCGGCGGCGGCTGTTCCTTTACGCCGCGCACCCCGCCTCATGGTCCTCGGCTTCATCGCAATTGCCGCTATGGCAGCCTGGCATTGGAAGACGCTTTTCGATCCGATCGCCATCACCGCCGCGATCGGCCGGTATCCCGCAGCTCCGTTGGGGTTTTTGGCCGTACATGTTGCGGCAAGCCTGGTGTTCATCCCGCGCACCCTGCTCGCGATTGTCGCCGGGCTGCTCTTCGGCACCGGATGGGGAATCGTCTGGGCCGAATTGGGCAGCGTAGCCGGGGCGGGGGCGGGCTTTCTGCTCGCGCGCTACATCAGTTCCGGGTTCATCGATTTGCAACAAAGCGCGCGCGTCACATCGCTGTTGGCGTGGGTCGAGCGGGGCGGTTGGCGTGCCGTGGCATTATTGCGGCTGATCCCGATCATGCCCCATAGTGTTGGCAATTACGGGTTGGGTTTGACCTCGCTACCGCTCGGCGCCTACGCCTTCGGATCGCTGATCGGCCAATTGCCTATGACGATCGCCTATGTCGAGCTCGGTGCAGCAGGGGAACGGTTGCTGGCTGGCGGTGCCGGCTGGATCGAGCCGACATTGATCGGTTTCGCCGCTCTTTCGCTGACGTTCCTGTTCTCCGCGTATTTCGGTCGGCGTTCGAGATGACTGCTCCGCAATGCTTTCGGCTCCGGCCCGCCGGTGGCCCAGTCGAGGAGTTCGACTGTATGTACCACCGGAACTGGGGAACCGGCGGCAAGTTGGGTGATGCAGCCGATGTTCCCGGTTGCGACCAGATCGGGCTGGGTGGCAGCTATGTTGGCCAACTTGCGATCCCGCAGCGCGGCAGCGATCTTCGGCTGCAGAATGTTGTAGGTCCCCGCCGAGCCGCAGCAGAGATGCCCTTCCGGCACATCTAGCGGCTCGAACCCGGCCATTGCAAGGAGCCTCTTTGGCCCCGCGTGTATCCGCTGTCCGTGCTGCATCGAGCAGGCGGAATGGTACGCGACACGCCGGTTTCGCGCAGTGACGACGCCTGAACTTGCGGTGAGGCCGAGGGCCTCGACGACCTCGGTGACATCGCGGGCGAGCGCAGCGATGCGCGCCGCCTTCTCCGCATAGGCCTGATCCTCGCGCAGCATAAATCCATAATCTTTGACCGTCGTACCGCAACCCGAGGCGTTGATCACGATGGCGTCCAGCGCGGAGGCCAAGCGCTCGCGTTCCCAAGCATCGATGTTGGCGCGAGCGAGATCGAGAGCGGCGGCTTCCTGCCCGAGATGGTGGACGAGGGCCCCACAACAGCCGCTGCCTTTGGCCACGACCACTTCGCAACCATGTCGGGTCAGTAGCCGGATCGTCGCTTCGTTGATTTCAGGTGCCAAAACCCTTTGCGCACAGCCGGGCAACAGCGCTGCGCGCATCCGCCGATCGCCTTTCGCGGAAAATACCTGTGAACGGTCCATTGGAGAGGCGGCGGGTACCGAGTCGGGGGTAAGTGCAAACAAGGCTGCCAGCCGCTCGGGCAGATACCTTTCCAAAGGCTTGACGGCAGCGGCGCATCGCAGGGCCACCCGGAACACCGGCGGCCGTGAGAGGACCGTGCCAAGCATCCGCCTAAGCCCCCTCTCCACCCACGGACGACGGTAATAGCGTTCGATCCATCGCCGAGCATGGTCGATAAGGTGCATGTAGTGCACGCCCGATGGGCAAGTTGTCATACATGCTAGGCAGGAGAGACATCGGTCGATGTGCTTGACAGTATCGGCGGTGACTTTTCCGGTAGCGAGCATGTCCTTGATGAGGTAAATGCGCCCTCGCGGGCTATCGAGCTCATCCCCGAGGAGGACATATGTCGGGCAGGTCGCGGTGCAAAACCCGCAATGGGTACAGGTTCGCAGTACCTTTTCGGATTGCGCCACGTCGGGATCGGCAAGCTGTTCGGGCGTGAAATCGGTCCGCACTGCTTCAAAACCCGTCGACCATGCGGCCGGGATTGAGGATCCGGCGTGGATCGAAGCTCTCCTTGATCCGACCGGCGAGCGCTGCCAGAGGCGGGGGCTGCGGTTCGAAAACTGGGACCGCACGGCGCAGCTCCGGCGAACCCTTAGTCAAAGTAGCGTGTCCGGTGCCGCGCCCGTCCGCTCCGCGGATCGCGTCTCGGATCACCGCAGCGCCACCGTCCTCGGCATCCGCGATCGCCGCCCAAACTAGCCCGCCTGCCCAATCCAGATACCAGCTGGTATCGAGACGGCGCGCGATCGCCTCGCCCAGCTCGCCCCCTCGGCTGGGTGCGACCGAGACCCGCCAGATGGCGCGGTCTCCGGACCCGGCGAGCGGCAGGACATCGCGAACCGCTTGCCAGAAGGGGATGGACGATTCGTCGTCAAGCGAGGTGGCTTCACAATCCGATCCCAATTCGGCCAAGAGCCGCTCGCGACGGAATGTAACCGACGGGTCGGGACCTTCGAGACGAAGCGCAGCGACGGCGGTCGACCCAGGTAGCGACATCAAACCGGTCGTCGAGGGGGCGGGTATGTAAACGGCGCCGGAAACCTCATGCGGCGAGGCGAGCGCGCGGCTTAGGGCTCGGACCGCGGCCAGGGGATCGAGGCCCCAGAGCATCACGGTCGAGAGCGCTTCCGGTCGAGGCAGCACTTTTACCGTGACTTCCTCGAGCGCGGCGAGCGTCCCGAAGGAGCCGGCCATCAGCTTGCAAAGGTCGTAGCCGGTGACGTTTTTGACGACTTTGCCGCCTGCCTTGAAGACTTCGCCGCGTCCGCTGACGCCGCGAAAGCCGAGAAAATGGTCGCGTGCCGCGCCCGCTTTGATACGGCGAGGCCCTGAAAGATTGCAGGCTAACGCCCCGCCCAGGGTACGCTGGCCAGCAACAGCTTCGGGCAGGCCAAACAGCGCGCCCAAATCTGGTGGCTCGAAAGCGAGCATCTGTCCAGCCTCGGCAAGCGCGGCGTCGATTTCCTCGATTGGGGTTGCCGCGCCGGCGGTCAGGACCAGCTCACTTGGTTGGTAGTCCCGAATTCCTGCAAGACGCGACAAATCCAGCAGGCGCGGCAGCTGGAGGGGACGGCCGAACCCACGCTTCGATCCGCCGGCGACTACTTCGAGGGGCTCTTCGACGGCGAGCGCCTCGCCGACAGCATCGCGCAACTCGTTGAGATCGGCGGGGGTGAAGCGGCTCATTGCCCCCAATTGCTTCAAAAACGCGGCAGATCCGGGAACGGGAGTCGACCGGCATGGACATGGAGACGGCCGAGCTCGGCGCAGCGATGCAGCTGTGGAAAGACCTTGCCCGGGTTGAGCAAGCCATCCGGATCGAAAGCGCATTTGAGGCGCTCCTGGTGCGCCAGGTCGCACTCGTCGAACATTGTTCCCATGAGGTCGCGCTTTTCGACGCCTACCCCGTGCTCACCCGTCAGCACCCCACCGACTTCGACGCAGAGCTTGAGAATATCGGCACCAAAGGCCTCGGCACGCTCGATCTCGCCGGGCTTGTTGGCGTCATAGAGAATGAGCGGATGGAGATTGCCGTCGCCGGCATGGAAGACGTTCGCGACCGCGAGCCCATACTGCTCCGCCAGTGTCCGCATCCGTGCGAGAACCTCCGCGAGGCGGGCGCGCGGGATCGTTCCGTCCATGCAGTAATAGTCGGGCGAAATCCGTCCGACAGCGGGAAACGCAGCTTTGCGTCCGGACCAAAAGGCTAACCGCTCAGGCTCGTCACGGCTGGACCGGATCGAAGTGGCGTTATGGTTGCGGGCGATCGCTTCAACCTTGCCAATCAGATGATCGACCTCCGCAGGTGCGCCGTCGAGCTCGACGATGAGCAATGCCTCGACATCGAGGGGGTAGCCGACCTTGACGAAGGCCTCAGCCGCATGGATCGCGGGCCGGTCCATCATCTCCATGCCGGCCGGGATGATTCCGGCGCCGATCACCTCGGCCACACAGTTGGCGGCATCCTCGGTTGCCGGAAAACCGACCAGCAATGCCTGTGCCATCGTCGGCTTGGAGAGGATGCGCACGGTGACCTCGGTGACGACCCCGAGCAACCCCTCGGACCCGGTCATAACACCGAGCACATCATAATTCTCGGCGTCGAGGTGCTTGCCGCCAAGCCGGATGATCTCGCCATTCATCAGCACCATTTCGATGCCGAGTATATTGTTTGTGGTGAGCCCATACTTCAGGCAATGCACCCCGCCGGAATTCTCCGCGACGTTGCCGCCGATGGTGCAGGCGATCTGGCTTGACGGATCTGGAGCATAATAGAAGCCGGCGTGCTCGACAGCCTTGGTAATCGCGAGGTTGGTGACGCCGGGTTGAACGACGGCGCAACGGTTCGCGTAATCGATTTCGAGAATGCGATTGAACTTGGCCATGACTAGAAGGACGCCGTCAGCCAACGGCAATGCTCCACCGGAAAGCGAGGTGCCAGCGCCCCGCGGGACCACCTTGATGCCGATTTCCTTGCAATAGCGCAGCACCGCCCCAACCTGTTCGACGGTCGACGGCAGCACGACGACAAGGGGCAGCTGCCGGTAGGCGGTCAGCCCGTCGCTCTCATAAACCCGCCGCTCGGCCTCGGAAACGATGACGCCTTCACCCGGGACAATGCGGCGAAGCGCCTCGACGATGTCGCCGCGGCGCTCGATGAGCGCGGCGTCCGGCATCGGCATTCGCATCGCGGGGACCTCGAAGCTGGCGGATTCCTGGCTTAGCCCTGCCGCGCCTTGTACCGCGGATTGGCCTTGTTGATGACGTAGACCCGTCCCTTACGGCGGACGATCCGGCAGCCCTTGTCGCGCTTCTTCAATGTCTTGAGCGAATTGACGATCTTCATATCCGTTGCCCTCGTAAGGGCCGGAACATAGGGAGCAGCCCGGGATAAGTCAAATCCCGGAGACGCTACAGTACCCGCTCCTTTGCGAGTTCCGCGGCTATGCTGTTAGCCCGAAGCCGCCACAAAATCTCGGTCACGGGAGCGCTTGAGCAAGTCGTTGCGGCCGGAGAGGAAGGATTTGATATTGCGTGCCGCCTGACGCAGGCGTTGCCGGTTCTCGACCAGGGCGATACGGACGAACCCTTCGCCGTATTCGCCAAAGCCGATACCCGGCGATACCGCCACATTGGCCTGTTCGAGCAACAGCTTGGAGAACGCGAGGCTGCCAATCGCGCGGAAGGCGGGAGGGATCGGCGCCCAAGCGAACATCGTCGCGTCGGGTGTCGGTACTTTCCACCCGGCTTGGCGCAGCCCGTCGATAAAGACATCGCGGCGCGCGCGATAGCGTTCGCGAATTTCGGCGATACAATCCTGCGGGCCGTTGAGCGCCGCAGTCGCCGCGACCTGGATAGGCGTGAACGCGCCGTAATCGAGGTAAGACTTGACCCGCGTCAGCGCAGTGATCAATCGCGCATTGCCGACTGCGAACCCGATGCGCCATCCGGCCATCGAATAGGTCTTGCTCAACGAAGAAAACTCGACCGCGACATCCCGGGCGCCCGGCACCTCAAGGATCGAGGGCGGTGGCTTCCCGTCGAAATAGATCTCGGCATAGGCGATGTCTGACAGCACGACAATGTCGTGTCGCCGGCAGAACGCCACGATCTCTTCATAGAAACCGAGTTCGACCGTCTGTGCCGTCGGATTGGCCGGAAAATTGAGAACGATCGCGAGCGGCGCCGGCACGCTATGCCGTACCGCCTTTTTTAGCTCGCCGAGAAAGTCGAATTCGGGACCCATCGGAACATGGCGGATCGACGCGCCAGCCATGATGAAGCCAAAGGCGTGGATCGGATAGCAAGGGTTTGGGACGAGGACGATGTCGCCGGGTGCGGTAATCGCCTGCGCCAGATTGGCCAGGCCCTCCTTCGATCCGAGCGTGACGATAACCTCGCGCTCGGGATCGAGTTCGACCCTGAAGCGCCGCGCGTAATAGCCGGCGCAAGCGCGTCGCAGCCCCGCAATGCCGCGCGACACGGAATAACCATGGGTCTTGGGATTCTGGACCGCTTCGACGAGCTTGGCCACGATATGAGGCGGGGTCGGGCCGTCGGGATTCCCCATCCCGAGATCGATGACGTCCCGCCCGTCCGCTCGCGCTTGCGCCTTCAGCGCATTGACCTCGCTGAAGACGTAGGGAGGAAGGCGCTTGATGCGATAGAAACCCTCAGGCATAGCTCTCAGCCGCAGATGAACGGCCCTTTTTAGGCCTGCAAGCCTGATTTGGCGAGCGCTATACTACGAGGCGACGATTTGCTGCGTGGGTCGGCGCCCGCTATGCAGAAACCCGGGACGACACTTCGGGAGCAAGAAATACAGGTTTGTTACGGACAAAATCGGAGGTCGTCGCGCTCGTTCTCGTAGTCCTCCATAGCGCGATGAAGGACGTTGTCGGAAGGCAAAGCACGCAGGGCTTGTGAGATTTCTTTGAGTGTCGGCTCGTCGTAAGCGATTGGTTTGGGACATTTGCAGGAGGCGTCACGCGCGACGCTGCAGCCCGTCAACACGACAAGCGCGACAATCGCCGCAGCGCGGATCCCCAGCCGCAATATCATCCACATGTCTTACCCCCTACCACCTGCACCCTCCCGATCGGCACATGTTCCCTCTCGATCGAGGTTCCCATCGTAAGCCCGCCGACTGCTATCAGGGCTGTGGTTGTTTCCACCAAGTGACGAGATCGGCGATCGGGCCGGCGAATCGGCTGCGATCACATCGGCCGATCCCCGCGACTGGCACCGCATCGGAACCGACGTTTCCATCGGTGTGCTGCCACAGCGCCCATTTCGACCAGCCAGGTGGACAAACCGGCCGCGAGCTGTAGGCGGGCAACCAGAGCGGGCAGCGCGACAAGACGCTGTTGGGAAGACCGGTGCCTCGTTGGTCGGGCCCATAGCGGCCAATATATATCAACGGCATAAAGCCGGTCGCCATGTTCAGCCGTCCCGCGGCTTCGGCGGTCTGCGCAACCGTCACAGTGCCTCCGATCGCGTTCGGCTCGGCATCGAGCGCCAGCACAGAACAGCCTTCTGCCACCGATAGGAAGTTCTCCATCTGGAGTTCCGGCGGCGAGTCATCGAGGAAGTGATAGGCCCCGACCAGCAGTCCGGAGGCAGTCGCTGCCGCAAACCGTTGCGCGAACGCCACGTCGATCCAGTCCGAACCCTGCGTAGCCTTCAGAATCACCGCGGCTATTCCCGTCGATGTGGCCCGTGCAAAATCGACCGGTGCCTGCCAATGACTGAGATCGACCACGACATCGGACGTGATTGGCGGGATATAGGGCGTGGACCACAGTGGCAACAATCTCGGTCGTTCGTCGTCAAAGAGGGTGGTCATTGTTGAAAAACCCAGAATTGCTTGTTTGAACTGCGCCACGCCGTAGCCGCCGCGACGATATCGCCCCCGAGCCAGAGGGCGACGCGGCAGATTGAACCGATCGCGCGATCGGCACCATCACGAGGTCTTCGACTTGATCGACGAGCCCTCTGCGGCCCTTGCATGGCGACGAAAATCAGTGAACGGATATGGCCTGGCTGGACGTTGAGGCATGCGACGAATTCCGCGCCGACAGCAATCAGTAATAACAGGCCAGATCGGCGACGCCTGTGGTGGCATTACCCGAGCCTCAGTGTAGGTTATCCTTGTCGGACCCGGCGTCCAGGATGTAACGCCGCCGATCGAGAAGCTCGCGCGCACCCTCAGAGGCATGTATCGCCGATTGAATGTCGGCCTTATTAGGCCGCACAGGGGCGGCATCTTGTTTTGTTTCTGTCTTTGGCGGCTCGATCGGGACCTCCTGTCGCCGCAGAGGAGGCGTGGCCACAAACGTGAATTGGTTGATTGGCGGCGAGGTGCAGCCGAACAGCAAGAGAACCATCGCCAAGCACCATACGCGGGTCATCTCGCCTTCGGACGCTCGACTAGCTGCAGCTGCAGATTATTCAGTCCCTTTTGGATATCCACCACTGCGGCGCGCATCTCGGTCGCGAACTCGCGATCCTCCTGGCGGCGCTCGACGATGGCGTGCTCAGCCACGGTCAAGCGGGACTCGAAGCCAGCAATCGCGACTTGGTATTCGGCGCGCATTGACGCCATGTCGCGCTGCAGACTGACATATCCGGTCACCACCGCTCCAGTCAGTGCGATGATCTGTAGGATGTGTCCGAGATTTACTTCTGGATTAAAGCGAACCCGCGGGAGCTTCGATTCGCCATTCATCGCCGCCTACCGACGATCCTGATCCCGCGAGGACCGAAGCTCAGCGTTTTGGTTTCGCCGCCGACTTGAATGCAGCATTCACCGGTAGCCTCGTCGGCCGTAATGATCTCCCCCGCCACATCGGTATAGTCGTCGGTACGTACGATTTTCCAACGCCGTTTGTCTTCGGTGCTGTGCCAGGATTCGAGCTTCATTGGATAATTCCCATGATGGTCCATGCGAGATTCGCCAGAGTCGCGTCGGGCGAGGCGGGCGCGATCACGGTCAGCACGTCGCCGGCATTGAATACGGTCGCTGAGTTCATCGTGAATGTGGCCGCGGCAGCCGATGGGGCGAAAACCATAGTTCCGACGTTCGCGCCGTTCTTCTGGATGTTGAATATCGTTGACGCGGTTGCGACTGCCGCAGCGGTGCCACGGCTACCGGAAAGCGCGGCGGGCACAGTTACCGCGGCGGCGAATACATAACTCTGGAGTACGAGGTTTGCCGTCGGCCTGCCGCTGAACGAGCCGCTCACGATTATCGAGGAGGCCTGCCCGGTTCCTTTGACGGCGTATGTGTATACAGGTAGTGAGTTTAAGCTCCGTAATCCGCCGCCGACAATATTCATCGACGCGAATTTCAAATAGATCGTTTGACCGATCAGCGTATTTGGATAAGAGAACCGGCCAATGGATCCGTCGAGCCTCGCGAACAAGGTTCCCGGCGGATGATGGGTTATCGTGCTGCCGTAAGTGCCGCGATAAAGCGTAGTCAGCGCATACTTACTGGCCGCGGTGAGCGTCGCAGTCTGGTAGGCGAGAAGCTCACCACCGACATAGCAAAGGGTGACAAGATTGGCGGCATCGGTGGTGGAAACAGAGACAAGCTGACCCTGGCTTTCGGTCAGATCTACTGAGAGCGTGTTGGTGGCATCGGGTGAGGAATGCGCCGGCAGATCCGCCGTTAATACCCCTTGCACCGCCAATGAGTTCACAGTCCCGGCGAGGGCATAGGAGCTGCCATCACTGGAGATCCATATCTGGGCTCCCCCCCAATTCGCGCCACCCGAAAGGGCAACCCAGATCTCGAGGCTGCCGGTCAGCAGTGCGGCAGGAGGCTCGAAAATGATCGGCGCGTTAATGTCCCCCGGAGGCGAGCTCCAATTCGGGACGTAGCCGGAATTCAACTGACTCGGATACAGCGTTGCCGTCGAATAGCCGCCGAAGAAATCTTCTGCCGTGATCGACAGGGTGCCCTCGTCATCCTCCTCCACTGCGGTAACCCGCACAATCAACGCCGAAGCTCCGAGCCGGAGATCGGTGATCTCTACGAGATCCATCGGTTCGAGCAGACAATATTTCCATCCAAGTTTGAAGGTGTACGTGTTGCGAAATAGCAATGCTCGCTGCAATAGAAGTTGGGCGACTATTGGGCCGACGTTGAACGGATCGACGATAGCCCGTGCCTTCAGCGAGCTGTCGCGGCGTATGCCGTAAAGGTCGATTGCCCCTTGATCGAAAGTCTCGACAATCGCAGTGTTGTAGTTATTCGATCGGTCGAGACACTCGAGTTGAATGGAATTGGAGGCGTCGGCTGGGGTCGACCGCATAATATGGATTGGATCATCGCTGAAACCGCCGGTGATCGGCCCCGATCCCGATCGCAGCGCCGGCCCGCCCGCGGTTACCCCGGAATTTGTCCCGACACTCGATTCCTGGATGATAAAATCATCCTCGCCAAGGCTGTAAAGAGGGGTAGTATCTGGCGCGTAGGCGGCACCGTTGCCAATGACCGGCTGATCGCCATAGGGAATGATCTTCAACAGTCCGCCCGACCACACAATAGCGCTGTTGGTGAGCTTCACGATATCGCCGAGATGTTGTTGCGCTTCTTGCTGCGTGTCCAGCATCGGGGACAACACGAGGCCAAGAGCCTGGCAATACGCTGTATAGAGACTGAGATCACCCAGACTAGTGGCCGGGAAGCCGGCTCCGTAACGGGGATTGGTGAGGAAATCGGCGACGATAGCAGCGGGATTTGCATCCAACCCATTGGCCCCACTCTGCGAAAGTAACCCCTCCACCTCGAAGGAGAAATTCGGAAGGGTCGCCGTGTTACCCATCGCGAAATTGTTGGCCACGATAGTTGCGGTTCCGGAATAGCCGAGGACCTCGTTGGCATGGCGTGTTTCCCAATACGGGTCTGCCGCCTGTCCGTCGCTTCCGAGATAAACCGCGGCCGGCAACGAGGACAGCGTTCCGATATTTTTGTCCCACCATACCACGCCGATGGCGGAAATCGGCCCTTGACACACGCCCAGAATAACCGAGGCACTATATTTATATTGCTGTCCGCCACCTTTACCGCCGCCACCACCTTTGCCGACACCACTCTGTTGCGATGATGGCGCCGCTTTGAAATCATCGTATTCGATCAGATTTGGCGAGACGCGGGTTGTACCGTAGACGAGCGGGATAACCCCACCCTGTTGCGAGGTTTGGAATTGCAGCGAGCCGACCGCCTTTTGCTGCTTGGCGTTAGACCCGCCGCCGACAATGCCACCCATGTTCGATTGTCAGAGTTCGAGGATGGAAAAAGGGTCGAAAAATCGGACCGGGCGGCCGGTCAGTGGCGCCTGGTCGGCAGCGCCGCAGACAACTCCGGCATCCCACCATGCATGGATGAGCCTCGGCCATGAGACGACGACAGCCCCGTGTGAGAAGCAGCGCCCGAATTTGAATACTGCGACATCGCCTTCCCGGGGCGGGTTCTCAACCTCTCGCGCGCAATGCATCAGCCCCTCGAGGTAGCGCTCGGCGTCGCGATGCAGATGCCAATCAGGCGGATAGAACGGAACGTCGATATGCGAGATCACCCCCGCATTTCGATAAACTTCGGCGAGCAGCATCAAGCAATCGGTCCCGCCGCCCTTTATCCGGCCCATGTGATGATAAGGTGTACGGAGCCAGGTTTGAGCTTCGGCAAGAACCATGGACCTCCGATTCATACCGCCGTCTCCGGTGTCGGTATGAAGGGAAAGCCGCCGTAGTGAATGACGTTATTAAAGACATTCGTACACGTCGAAAGTGTGCGGTCGCAACCTGGGAGCAGTTGGAATTGGTCACCAGTTAGGATGGGGGAGAGAAATGCCAGCTTTACATAAACCCAGCCGCCGGCGATGTTTGCGACCGTGCGGCTCGATCCCGCATTTCCGCCCGTCACGCCAATTACGGTTCCTTGAATATAACGGTTCGGCGGAGTTGGATTAACGGAGGTGGCGATTTGAACTTCACTTGACCCGGGCCCGGCCGAAAATGTTGCCTGCATGGTGGACCGGTCGAACTGGCACATCGCGTCGCCGAAGGTATGAGTGCAAGATGACTGCCACAGCCGGCGCGGCATCTGGATGTTCAGCAGCTCGAGATGCGAGCGGCATTTGAGGTCGATGCCAGTACGGGTACAATCGATGTCCGAAATGCGGCCGGCGAAGAGGATCACGGTTCCAGGGCTCGTGTCGCCGTAGGTCGGCATGAACGCCCGTTCGAGCCGCAGGAGCGCGCCGTCGAACTGTCCCTGCCAGGCCGCTTGCAGAAACGGCACCCCGCCGATCAGATCTGTAGGCTCGGTATAGATTTTGACTTCGAGTTCGTCGACTTGGGTGCCGATGACGACCTTGGTTTTGGAGCGCTCGAATTTAGGACCAAGAGCAAAGGCATATCCATTCGCGAATAGCGCAGTAGGCGCTGCCGAATAGCGAAGTACCGACCCGCCTACCAGAATGATGGTGTAGAGGTCCGCCATGATGAACTGATTGGTGCTCGAGAGGAGTGCGATCAGGGTGGGGTTGGCCTCTTTCATGGCCGCACCGATATAAAAGTCAGCTTCTTTACTTGCCACAGACGATACATGAAATTCTCAAAATCGTATTTGTCGTCAATGAATCTACAGCGGAAGTAATAAGTGAAATCGGCGGTGATGATCAGTTCGTTACTGGGAGCGGTTCCGAATGTCACCAGCCCGCTGGCCGGGTCGACACTGTAGGTCGACGGATCTTGTGTAATCCCGTTTAAGTAGATCGCACTTACGACGTTCGGCGCGATGATCGGTTCCAGGAAGCCGCCGCCAGGCAGGGTGGCACCCATTACACGCTGGAGCTGGAAAGAGGGCGTGCTCGCATCCCCGATGCCGATCTGCTGCCCGGCGACTTGCCAGTCGCTGGGGTCTTGAAACAGGAATGTGCCGAACGCTCCCTGGCAGAGCATGAAGAATCCGAGCAGGGTCCGCAGCTCGTCGTAGCCAGCAGCCGTGTTGTCGCGCAAGAAGTCGTAGACCAGGGCGAATTGCCACAACGGATAAGGATAGTCGAGCGCCCGCAATTCGCGCCCGGATACCGCGCGCTGGATGCGCGTCTGAAAGGTCGGGGTTTTGGTGACGCTCCAGGCAAGCCCGGGCAGCGCTGGGAAAATCAGAGGCATCACGCCGTCCGCAGCATTGAGCCGTTGCGCATCGCCTTGTTAACCGCGTTGACCAGAAGGCTTCCATTGCTCTGGAAAAATCGCTTTACGTCTTGACTGTCGATCGCCGAAACGTTGACCACGACCGCACCAGACCCAGCTCCGCCATTTGCGGAGATCATGTTCTGAAGGCCTTGGCTAATATTCGCCGGCAGGATCATTTCGTTCTGGTGCACCATAGCAAGCTGATCAGACGGGACCATCCAGCCACCAGCCGCAGAGGCAATCCCGCTGGCGGCTGCCATTACGGTGGCTTCTCCTGCCGCAGCAGGTCCAGCCGCGGCCGGCCCCATTATCGGAGCCAGGAATGCAAAAATGCCCGAGAACGCCTGCGCTGAATCAGTCATGATGCTCTTGACCGCATTTGCCGCCTTCACCGCCAGCCCGGCAGCCATTCCCTCGCCATCGGCCGCGGTGCGAGCGGCAGCGCCGGCCTCGGTTGCGGTTGTCATGGCGAGCTCACTGGCAATCCAGTTGGTCAGCATCTTGACGCCCAGGTTGACGAATTCGGCTAGTATGGACTGCGCGATATTCGCCACCGCCTTTTGCAGTGTCGTCGTACCCAATATCATGCCGGTGATCGAGGTATCGAAGGCGCGCTGGATCGGCTGCATCAGGCTCTGCCAGGTTCTTTGGCTGGTCTGCGAAGCCTGAAGATCCAGCTTTTCCTTGTCGCTCTGAAACTTCTGGTAGGCAAGCAGCTCTTCTCCCCACACCTTTTCATCAGCGGCAGCATCGTTTCCGTTGCCGGACGCAGGACTGGCCTGGACTACGCTGGAGGCGTCTTCGAGCCCGCTACTCTGCGTCATGCCCGCGCCTATCGACCCCGCGAGGTCGGCAGTTTTGGTCTGGAGCGCACCGATACCGGTTCCGATTTGGCCAGTAGCGGCGTTAAGTTGCGACTGCGCCTGCTGGGCAATGTCGCCGAGCCCGGCAAGTTGAGTGCGCATGGCATCGGTCGCTGCTTGGACAGAATTTGATGCGGCCTCCATTCCGGATCGGAGGCCGTCAATTTGGGCGCTGATAACGACGCTGGTTTCAATATCGGCCATTATAGCCTCTTGCTAACAAACTGCCTTCGGCGCTGCTTGCGCATTGCCCCGATTTCTGCGGATGGCTAATCGGGAATTCCCGCCCGAAGGCGGAGTTCGGCAAAATCGAGGACTACGGGCGAGAGCCCGGCATTGACGTCTCCGGCACCAAGCCCAGGCCCCAGCTGAGCGAGCAACGAGCTGGAATCCGAACTCGGTCGCTGTCCCCGTCCCATCGACGTCGGCGGTAGCCTTGCGTTTTTGTTTTTGGCAATGCCAAGATAGGCCGCGACCAGTAGGTGCACCGGCGGGTGTTGTGCCCAGTAGGATGTCAGCTCTTCGATCTGGAAGAGCGTCATCTCGTCAATTATGGGGTAGCTGTATCCACAGGCGGTCGCGAGGAGACCATAGATTTCTCGCCAGGGGTCACCGTCCCCGAAACCATTTCCGAAACGAACTTGGCGCTCGCACTGACTGCCCCCGGGCTCGTCCCGGGGGCTGGTGCTTCCCCCATAGCGGCTCCACCTGGCTTCAGGCCGGAGCCGGTCAGGACGGCATTCAGGACGGCACTAGCATTCCCGAGATCGAGCAGACTTTCGACTTTGTCCGGCGTCGTCTCGGGATAGTTGCGCTGCAGCGCCGCGGTGACGATGTCAATCAGCACGTTGATTTGCGCTTCACCCATCGACGCGCCGATTTCGGTCAGTTGCCTTACCTTGGGCATCAACCGGCGGAGTTGGCCGAGGGTAAGTGGCGGCACTATCCAATCTTGCCCGCCCATTGCGACCGCCACACCGGGGATCATCACTCCACCGTACTCAGATAGCCGATCGTTCCCGAAGCGTCAGCGAAAGCCATGAAATCGAGCTCGCTAATCGTCCAAGTATCGATCTTTGTCGGTAACGACAGTTTATTTGCCGTGCACGCGTTCAGACGGAGCGCGGTGCCGCTGCCGTTGTAAGCAGAGTAAAACGTCGCCTTGAAGGTAGGAGTAATACCCATCGGCTGGTTCGCGAGCGTCAGCCTGTTGCCGCTTGTCGCGACATTGTATGTGTACGATATCAAAATCGCGGCACTAGCGTCGGCAGAGGAGAACGTATACGCACCGGTAACGAAGTTGACCGAGTATTGGCCGGCGGTCGAGGGCGTGGTTACCCGGTTGAAACGCTTGCCGCTTCCGGCGTAGCTGATGCCGAGATCATCATTGTAGCTCGCGGCATTGGCGGGGATTACCGTGTAGGGCGTCGTCGCCGGAACCGTCGCAGCCTCCAGCTGCGAGACGGCGAACTGCCCTGTCGCCGGCGTCACCCCGAAAAAAATGTCTGAGTACAGCAAACCGAGGATCTGCGCGAATTTAGCTTTCCCGGTTATCTTGCCCTGCCCACGCGCTATTGCTACGGGGAACTGGAGCTGGCCGTAGAGTTCTTTGTCGCTCCAGTCGAAATCGATCTGTATGTCTTGCAACACGCCGAATTGTCGTGGGCCGATGCCCGATCCGATTACATCGGTGCGTTCTCCCCATATCGCACCGGAGCCGAAGCTTAATTGCATGTTATTTACTCCCCTTCAAGAGCCGCTTCAGCCTCTCCTTGGCGGCGTGGGCGATATTCCAGGCCTGCGTGTCGCGCGCGACCGCCGAGCCCGGGAAATGGTCGGCCCACCAACGTTCGATCAGCTGCTCGATCGAAGGAGGTGTGGCGATTTGGTTAGTGCTGTAATCTTCCTCGGCCATTGGTCTGTCCTTCGAATAAAGGCGCATTGAAGGAAACATCGGCGAGCTGCTCAATAGCGTACCCTTGCCTAGTCACCGATCGTCAGAAGCACAGGATCTCGACGGGCACAATCGCGATGGCCTGATCGCCGAGTACGCCCTCGTCAGTCTGAAGCTTGCCGGCTATATAGGCGTGCTGAACCATTTGAGGCAGCCCGAGGTTCTGGATCCCCGTCGTCGGTGACGGTGCGAGCGCGGCTTCGAGAGCGTCGAGCAACGGGTTCAAAATCGCCGCTGGCGCCAAATAAGGATCGCTTGAATGGGCGTACACGTAGAATTCGGCGTAGAGTGTCCATACGATCGGGGCGCCAAGCTTTTTTATTGCGGCTTGTCCCCCTTTTTCGCTCATGAACAACGCCGGCTGCTCCGCCGGAGCAACGTCCGCCCAATGTCTCAGACGCCGATTTGCGCTGGTGAACTGCGCCGCACTCGCGCCGAGCTCCCACAATGCGGCGTAAATCGTTTCACGAACTATCATTGGTCGATTTCGAGTCCCAGGCCGCAGCGGTCCACCGCTGTGATGCCTGTCGATGAAACGAGACCCTTCGCTTCTGATACTGAGGACGAGGAAGCCAAGATTATTATATGCCGAGCGATCATCATCGCGTTAATGCCTCGCGCAATGCCGCTTCCACCTCATCGCGTACCTCAGGGTCCATGTCTTCCAGTGCCGAGCTCAAAAAAGAAGGCTTCGGAACGTCTATCCGGCGGTGGCCTGACGGCACATTGATCGCTTTCCTAGCTCTCGGGCGTCCGAACGCCTTAGTGATACGGCGCAGCTTGGCTCCGACCCCAACCGCACCATATCCGTGAGCGTGGGCATATCCGCCATCGCTAGAGACCGTTGCTGCAATCCTGTCGTCGCTCTGATCGAGTTGCAAACTCGTGCTCGATCCGAGCGAGCGCGAGCGAGCAGCGAAGGTTTGGCTAGTGAGTTCACCTCCCTGAATCCTGCTCTGAAGTTCGATCCCCAGCGTGGCTATCGCACGGGCGAGCCCGGAAGCGGCCAGATCCGGGGTGGTGCGAAGCCAGGCCAGCACCGCGTCGTCGCCGACGAGACGGGCAGTAATCATAGGACGCCGGATATTATCGTGGGATCGGTGGCGCTTACCGCTGGTGCTTCTTGGATCGCAGCGATCGGCGCGACAAGACGATATTGTTGCAGCAGCGTTTTGATCGCATCGCTCATATCCTTTTGCGCATACGCAACGGTCTCTGCACCGCCCAAAGATCTTGAGATTTCGCCGATGCGGGTGCGCTCCCGGTAGCGCAGCGAGACAAGCTCTATGCATGCCTGTGCGACTTCGGGCGGCGTCATCGAATACCCGGCCGTATAAGCGATCACAATGTTCTGGGCCCCGCGTTTGAAACTGTAGCCGCGTACCGAAAGCTGTGTGGAACTGAACCTATAGCCTGCTGCGTTGAACGAGGCCGCCGCAGGAACGACCTGGCCGTCGATCGTCAACGACATCACAGCCGTGACTGGAAAGCATGCGAATTGGAGCCTGTGGCCTCCAGTCCCGTCGCGGATTTCCAGGTAATCGGCCGATGTGATCTGGCGGTTGAGCCAAGTCTGGATGTATTGGCTTGCCGCCGAAACAAGACGGGTAAGTAGCGCATCGTCGGTTGCCGGAAAGGCGGCCTGCCCGGTTTGCAGCCACGCCTTAACGTCGGCGAGCGTCGTCAGATCCCCGAAGGCCACTGGATCAAACCTTTTTCGAACAATTGCTGGGCGCCGATTTTGCTCAACTCGAGGCCACCATCGTCTCGTCGAAAACGGGGACGAAGCCGTGCGCCAACAGCTCGGAAGCGGCTTCAGCCGGCACGAGCACGTCCCCATTGGAATCGCCGAGATATTGACGGCCGGCATAGGAACACCCCGCTGCATCGTCATGGTGCAGGGTGAGCACGCCGGCGGAAATCGCATTATCGCCGGTCTTTGCCAATACGAACCCCCCGATTGTCGTCAGGGGGCCGACCGCCTCCAGAGGCACTTGTATCAGACCGTCGCTATCGATCGAATACCGCGCTGTCCCGTAGTTCGCCTCATCTTGGCCAAAGGCAGCGCGCAGCGGTATCAGGCCCCCGCCGAGCGAGACCCCCGGGTTCGACCCGGGGGCTGCCGCAACAGACGCTTTCGCAGAAAGCGCCGAGGTCTCGATCACTAGCGTCACCCGTTTGCGATATTGGTGATGACACCCATGGCAAAGGGAGCATAGACCGCCAATACCGCCTCGACATAAACACCGACCTGGCGCTGGCGAGTGACGAGCGGCCAATCGATCTGGTAGTAGTCTTGCCGTGTTTTGATCTCGGCGACGTTTGGTACCTCGTTCGACTGGTATTGAATGGGCAGGTTCTCAGCCCAACCGATGACCGTTCCGGGCGGCACCTTCGGGTGAATCCGGATCGGGATGCGAAGACCCCCATTCAACGCGAAGGGATTATAATAAAACTGAACCACTCCGGACGCGGTGAGCTGATACTCACCGTCGCTGCCATCAGCAGGACTATCGTAGCGCAGCAGCGGACCCGAAGCATTCGACAGCACCTTTGTCGTTATGTTCTTTAACTCCTGCGAGTTGACATAGAGAACCGTCGGCGACACTTGAAAATTGTCCCACATCTTCTGGAACATTGTGTCGATCTCGACGATAGAGCCCCGGCCCGACGCGGTCAGAGGCGCGCCAGTCCCTGCCGTCCCAGTCGGCATGACGGTGACGTAGGCATTCGAGCCCGGTTTCAACGCCGTCGTCAAAAGTCCGTCATAGGCGTAGCTCGGGTTGGCAGAGTTGTCGGCGGTGATGACGCTTTGAGACTGGGTGCCCGCGCTGAGCGGCGCGGCTATAGCCAGACTGTTGATTGTCGTGATTGCCTGCAGCGTCTCGTTGCCGCTCGTCGTCGAGACATACCAAGCATACGCGACCGCGCCCGGGACCGGGGTGACTGAGCAGAACAGCGTTTGGCCGAGAGTTACCGCCTGGCTCGCCTCCGCGCTAATGTTCGAGGAGCCGCCAGACAGCGTGAAATCCTTGCCGTCAGCTCCGGTCACGATCTTCGAGGTCGCGACCCCACCCAAAACGGAGGAATTCTGGTAGCCCTCGAGGGTCAGCGCTGCAACTTTGACGAAGTAGGTCGCGGCCAGAAGCGCTGCTCCGCCGCCCGATGCCGACAAGGTCGGAGCAGAAGGCGTACCGAGCGTCAATGAGGCGTTGCCGGCAAGGATTGCCATTTCCTCCTTGAGCATCATCTTCTGCAGAAGGCGAAAAGCCATTTGTGCCTGAATGTCTTCGAAGGTCCGGCCGGCGGAGATCGCTTCGAAGGTCGCCGCGTCTTCCTCTCCGATCGTGACAAAAGCCGAGGTTTTGTTGGAGGTCGAATAGGACATCTGGCCCGAACGTTGGCCTTCCGGCACCCACCCCATGCAATCGAAACCCGAGCCAATGATAGCGTTCACTTGCCGCCAATTTGTTGCGGAGCCGACGCCACCGCCGACGCGTGGAACGATGTTCCTCAGCGGAGTGACAAAGGGATAAAGGTTCTTCGCTGGTGCTTGAAGGTCATAGGCCAATAGGCCGGTCGCAGTCGAAATCGATTTCGCCAATCGAAAATCCGGCTGTGCCAGAGCCCCTTTCATGAGCTCCAGCGATTCTTGAGTGATCGAGTTCATCAAATTCCTCCCAGAGAAGGGGGGCAACAAAAAAGCCCGGCAAGGCACCGGGCTCGGCGACGGCCCTTGGGCCGGATGGTACTGTGTGCGTGACCGTCTACTTTTAGCGAGTTGCTCCCGGCGGTTGGGCGACCGCAGATTTCAAGTTTGATCCGCGGCTGAGCCGGCGATTCGAATAGGCGTCGCGTAGCTGGCCTTTATTAGCGTCAGCGTCCGTTCCTCCTTGCTCATCTTCGCGAGTGCGGCAGCGACCGCTTCAGGCGACAGCTCCGCGCCGCCGCCGCCAACATTACTTCCGCGATCCTGCTCCTTCGATACCGAAACAGTGCCTTTGGCCATGGTCAAGGGCGGTAGCGGTGTCCGTGCAATCTCGTCGACGCGCCTTGTCAGGCGCTCGATCATCGGAACAACCTCCCCCAGAATCTTCGCCAGCGCCGCCTTTTCGGCGGGTTCACCGGGAAGCGCGTTCGTTGGGTCTGCCGCGCGCGTGTCCGCTTCGGACGCGGGCTTGGCCGGCGCGCGCTGCTCGTCGATGCCTATCGCGTCGCATCTGGCTCCAGCCGCAATCAAATGACGATGCGATGCTTTGAAAAGCTCCATTGTCTCCTTTGAATGGCGCGCCCCGAACTTCGTGGCCTTTTCGCAAACACACCAATCGGTCAGCGCCTGGAGGCATTCATGAGCCAAATCCATCAGGTTCTGGTGGGCACGCTCCCGTTTGCACAGCACCTTCGCGACGGCGGCGAGCACTTTAACGGTGTCCACCTCGGGGCTGTCACCCACAGGGCATTCTAGCCAAGCTGGCGAAGGGTCGTCATCTTCCGGTCTTCCGGTGGTCCAGGGGGCGGCAGGCACAGCGCCAGCTTTCTGCAGGTAATCGCGCGCCTGCTCCATGTTCGCCTGTTCATCGACCGATAGTCCTCCCAATTTCAGACATTGGTCGCACGCAAAATGGGCCGCATCCAACAGTGCCTGGTCGCCCCGCGAGTGCTTTGCCTTCGCAATAGCGCCGCCAGCGATCTGGGGCATATTGGAGCGGTCTTTTGGGAGTAAAGCAGCGACGCGTTCCAGATCGGATGTATCGGCCACACCGAGCATCCCAGGCATTGACGATGGAAGTGGTGAGCCGTCGGTTTTCGCATCGCCCGGGATTTCACCTATCTGCTCGTCTGCCGAACCGCTCAGTAAATCACAAAGTTCAGTGATGATCGCCTGCAATCGCGCCGGCTGCGGCGACTGGTCGTTCTCGACGGTCGTTTCGAGTTTCAGAGCGTCCCTCAACCAGTCGAGCTCAGCAATCACGCGACCGATCTGACCGACATCGCGCAGAGCTTTCGTCACAGAAGCCCGGGATGGCTTGTCGACATCTTTGGCTGAGGAGGAGGCTTCGGTGCCGATTTTCTCTTTCCAGGCAGCAGCCGTTGTTTCATCATTACCCGTGCTCGCCCTTGCGGCGGCGGTCGCGCGCCGGTCTCCTGCTAGTCCGGCGACGCCGTCGAGGCATTTGAGGGCATCCGCTTTGGCCAGATGACGGTGATCGGGAACAGCACAGGCCCAGATCTGGATTGGAGCGTTGAACGGCGGCCGTCCCGACGGGGCCAGTTCTGTGTCGGCGGGTTCGCCTTTCGCGACTGGCTCTGCGACACCGAGAGGTGCATCCGGCGGCATTGCTGCTTTCCAGCAGTCAAAAATGGCTTCCGGGTTCGCGGGTCGATCGACCAAAGAGATCTCGTTCAAGACGAGACCGGTGATCGTGTTTGGGCTGCCTGCCTCGCGCTGCGTGACGCGCCCGCCAATGGAGAAGCCCCGATAGACCTGATTTCTTACCTTGGCCACCGCGACCGGATCGACGACATGGGCGAGAATGCGGGTGGTGCCGTCCTCGCACACTTCGGCTTCGAGCGTCGTTCCGGCGGCGGAGAGTTGATGCATCTCGCGAAGAGCAGGAAAACGCATATAGTCGGGGATGGCCGCGCGAATGGCATCCGCCCGCACGATCTCTCCCTGTTCGTCCACGGCCTCGGATGTCGCAATCCCGTACACCCGCACGGTCCCGTCATCCTGAGGTTCGACCTTCTGGATTGCGCCGTAAAGCCGCATAATTGGAAATCCCAGTCAGTGTCGGATTTAGTTTGATAACCGCACAAAGGACACCGGGCTGCCGAAAGTTAGGGCCCCGGCAGTTTGCATTGCACAGTCGAATTGAGCTTCAGCACACGCCCGTCGCTCAAATTGGCGGTGGCCTCGAGGATGTAATTACCGCCAGCTGCCGAGGCCGGCATACCCCCGATTAAACCGACGGAAAACGCCCCCGTACGCGTCTGCAGCGATCCATCCATCGGCGAACGCAATTGAATGGCAGTTTGCGGGGAAACCGAGAAAACCCGCGACTGGGGTGTCGGATCGATCGCTGTCTCGTACGGACCCAATGCGCAATTCCAGCTCGTCGATACGATCGTAGCGGCACCCACATCCGGTGTGAAATCGAAAGCAAAATAATCGGCTTCACCAATCTCGATCGGGGCGAAGGGCGTAGTGATGCGCATTCGAAAACCTCAATGACCTCTGAGCGGGTGAATACTGCTGGGCGCCGCAAGTATCCGGACCCTGCCAGGCGAGCGCAACAGCCGTTCCGGTGCAACGATCAGCAGAGACAGTGGGTCTATCCATTCCAAGCAGAGCGGTCCGTCCGTTGAAATGCGTGCGCCGTTTGTCAACGCTTCAGCAGCAAGGAGCGCCTCACTGCCCCGAACATCGAGAAGCTCAACGCGGAATTGTACGTTCCTCAAGGTGACAGAGGCGAATTCGACGAAGCCCAGCGTATCGCGGTGTAACGCCGCGGCGGCTTCGAACGGCATGAGCGCGTCCGTATGGAAGGCCAAGGAACCCGCCCATTGGAGCGGGATCCGCGAGCTGCGAAGAGCAGCACAAGAAGCTTCAATCGGAATTTCTCCATCGCACCGAATTTCTCGGCGTCCTTCTGCCGGCACTGCGACATCGCTCGGGACAGATCGGCCAAACTCGACCGCGTCAAAAGCATCCATGCGACCGACCGTTTGATGCTCCATTGCATTCCGAGACTCCGCCAGTATCGTGGCGGTGATCGCGGGCGTATAGGTGATGACAATGACACCATTTCCGCCAGCGCCCCCCACGCCCCAGGCGGTACCACTCTCCGGATACCCGCCACCGCCGCCGCCGCCGCCGTAATCGGCTCCGGCTCCACCATTTCCCGCGGCGGTAGAGGCACCAAAGTCGCGGCCGCCGCCACCGCCGCCACCGCCGCCCGAGCCGTGACTACCGTCGAACTCCGAACCCGCGGCGCCATTCCCGCCCGAGTAACTGGCAAGGTATTTTCCGCCGCCACCGCCGCCGCCCGTTCCCGCTGTGCCATCACTCGCGCCAGTGCCGGTGTCGCCGGCACCGCCTCCGGTTCCGCCATTGTCGTTGCCGCCATTGCCGCCGAAGGTGGTGTTGTTCGGACTTACGCCGTCGCTGCCGCCGCCGTTTCCGCCGCCGCCGCCAGCGCCATCGGTAGTGACGTTGTTTGGACCGCCGCCGGCCCCGCCATTGCCGTTTGGTCCAGCCGCGCCACCACCACCACCGCCGGTATAAGGGTTACCGCTGGAGGTGCCGCCAGCGCCGCCGGAATACACACCGTTGACCCCGGAGCCCGCCGCACCGCCGCCACCGCCTGATCCGTCGGCGGCCCCTTGGCCGCCTTTAGCGGCGACCGAGGAGCCGCCGAGAGTTGCCCCGTTGAACCAGGTGTCGCCTCCGGTGGTGCCAGCAGCGCCGCTAGATCCGACTTGAATGGTAACTCTACCGCCGAGGCCGGCTAGGTTGCTGGTCTTCGAATAACCCCCGCCGCCGCCGCCCGAACCGCTAAAGTTGACGTCCGCGGTCTGCCCCCCGCCGCCGCCGCCGATCGTCTCGATCGTGTTGGTGTTCGACCAATCCGACGGCACCGTCCAGGATGTGCCGGAGATGATATAGATTTGCGTCACATCAGGACCACAATGCTGTTGGGCAGCCGGGTTCTGCCGCCAAGCCTATGGAGCCCGGGCAGACGACGGCAACAGACTCGGCGTATCGAAAAGGCGGAGTGTCGACGCGTTTGTCTTTTAGCGGAGCCGAGACACTCATACTTACTCTTTACACCGCGCCATAACGACGACGGCGAGTTGGGGTCTCAATGATCCGAAAGTGGCGGCCGAAGTGATCATGGCTCAAATGGGCGCGAAAACGCTCCGCTAATGTAACGGTCGCCGGGCACCGCATTCTCATCCGTGACGAGCTGACCCTGCGGATGTGCATCGAGCGCGGGGTCGGCATTACAGATTGCAACTACCTTGCCTGATTTGTCGACGACGCAGCACCGCCCGCTGGGTGGCTTGCAACCCGTCGCTTCAGCGATTGCAACCCGGCAGGCCGCGTCATCATAGGGATGGGTGAGCGGAAGCAGGAGCACGCTCTCGCCCGGCTCAGCTCGGAGCTGCGCAACCGCCACATCGTCATCAGGAATGACCTTTCGACGAAGAATCTTGCTGTTGGTTGCGTAGAAGACCGCAAGGTGGGTAGCTACCGTCATGACCAGGCTCCGCCGTTATTTAATTGCGAGTGGCGAAGCCATTACGTGGTGGTTCCCTGAGTCCGCAGGTCGGCCCAGCCCTTGTAGGTCAAGGTGCCGGCCGGTAAGGTTAACCGCAACCAGACACCTTGAGCGCCGGAGGCGTTGGGCGCTGCGCCGGAAGGCAGGTTGCCCGGACCAGGCACACTGACGAAGGCGGGTTGCGAGATGAACGAGCCTATGCCCGAAGGAGCTGCAGCTTGACGATTAGCGGCAGTGCCGGTGTCGTTCAGACCCGTAGTCAACGCCAAATCCAACAGAGCACCCGAGGGTAGGCTCGGCGTCTCGCTCGCAACTTCGATCTGTGCTCCGGTCAGTGCGGTGCCAGTGTTGTTGTTGACAATAAAAACTTTTTCGTAATAGGTGCGCTGCGTGCCCGCCGGTCCATCTGCTGCTGTGTTTGAGAACATACGGATAATGGCGGTGACGGGATTTGGCGAAATCTCAAAAAGCATTCCTTGGAGAATTTTGTAAGTGGTCGTATTGTCCGGGATCGTGGCCCAGTCGCAGCTGACGGCCACCACATCGGTGCCGTAACCTGATGTGGCGATGATTTGGCGCAGCTGGTTCGAACCGGTACCGCTCCTGATCCAGATCACTTGTCCGGGGGAGACGCTGGCTCCGTCACCCACCTGCAAATTGAACAAGGCTGGGGTCGTCCCCGTGTGATTGGCGGATCCGCTCTGTGCGGTTCGAACTGTCGCGTCAGTGGTGACTGCACCGGTCGGCAATACACAGCCGTGCGCTGCAAGCGCCACGTCGCCAACCGCAGCCACGCCTCCCGGATTGGCGGCGGGACCGTTGGCAGTGGCTCCCGATAAAGCGGCGTATAGCAGCCGCTCCAGCGGCTGAGAGCCGGTTACCCAAGTCTGTCCATTCAAGCTTAAGGTCTGGTTCTGGATCACGCCGGTCGCGTCACGACCGTAGAAGATAACCTTGGTCGCCGTGTCGCTTGATGAGCTCGATATTACGTCTAGGTTGCCAGCCGGGGCGATATCGTAGAATGCGACGCGACGGCTAAAATCAATAGCGCCGCCGTTGATCGCGCCATCCGCCTCAGGCATATTAGCCGAACCATACACGACGATGTCGGAGGGCAGAACACTCATAAATGGCTCCTAGCGTGCGTATTCATTGTGCTCGAACGAATAATCTACCGGCGCTGGGTTTGAGAGGTGGCCGCAGCGTCGGTCACTAGCGATTAAAATCACCGCCCGTACAGCATCCAGGCGGACCGAAGCATGCACGATGACGGCGCGCCTTGCTCATATTGGCGCAAAGTCGGGAGCTTCTCTCGGATAGAGCTCGACGACGAAGGGAGCGAACCTAAGTGTCCGCTAATCCGCTTCGGTTTTCTCTACCGGCGTCGCTCAGCAGCACAGGCCCTTGTGCGGTCAAAAACATCGGTTCGTCCCCGCCCGGGACCGGGGACATTCCCAGAATGTCGCGCGCCTCATTGAGCGTATAAATTCCGTCCTTCACATAACCGCTGAGGATCGTCGCTTGGTCCGTTGGATCTGTCGGCGGGCTATTCGACCACGCGAATTCGAGATCGACCTGTCCCATCCTGGTCTGAATGACGCCGTCGACCAACCGCTTGACCCACCCGAGCAGGGGCGCAAGCCCCTCTTCTAGGGCTGCTTCCTGCGCCGTCTGCGCCGTGGCCCGATTGACCTGCGGGGTAAAGGCGGTGGGCGGCAATGAGAATGCATAACAGACGATTCGCGCCAGCCATTCGTCGAAATCATCCTTATATGGCGCCTCCTTGAAGGCCTGGTATTTGGCGCCACTGGGACCCCAGACGAGGCGAGTTCGATTAGCCGTATTCCCGGCTAGAATCGAGTCGAACCACTCCTGAAACTGGCGGATCTGCTCAGGGCTCCACCCGTCCGGGGCGTTAAGCAGACCCGGCGGAACATTGCCCTCCGTGAAATGCTGCAGCTGCATCGCCTGGCGGCGCAGCCCGATATTGACCGTCGTCACGATCTGCTCGACGGGGCTGAAACCGTACGCTTTGTGCGGCCGTGGGTTCCGAGGTAGGTACATCAGCTCGTCGCTGGTCAGGAGGCGCCAAGGTCGCCCGTGAATGATCTGTTCGTAGGCCGGGGCCGGTGGCCGTGGCCGCCGACCGGTATCATCGAGCAATACTTTGACCGTCGAGCCGTCGACGATGTCTAGCCCGACGATATTACCGCCGCGGTTACGGCGTAATTCGAATGCCGCCGCGTCGAGCACAAGGACGTCTTCGAGTGCTTCGCGAAGCCAGGTTGCGAAGGGTTGTTCGCCATCGGGGCTGCGCCAGAAATCGGTCAGCTGGTCAATCCGCGAGGCGGCGTCCTTGTCAGGCGTTTTCTCGTTGCGAGATTTGATCGTCCAGTCGAGTTTTTCGATCTGGTCCTTCCGAGTTTCAATCGCGAGCCGAGTGATATCGTGACTTTCGGCTAGCGCCCTCAGTTCGTCGAAGCCGATCGCATCGTAAGAGCGCGGCGTGTAGATCGTATTGTAGCCGACTGGATAATCCCAGAGGCGTACCTGCTCGCGCTCCGGTGGAACCAGCGGATAGCCGGGTGAAAAAATTCCCGGGTCTGGCTGGAAGGTGTTGCGAAACCGAGTGACATCGTTCTGACTTCCCCAGCCGCCCCACGTATATGAAGCCAACGAGGTCCGCTTGCCGTCGGGAGCAGGCATCAGAGCGACTCCATGATGTCAAAGGATGGCAGGCCGAAGCCGCATCTCCGCTGAAACCCAACTCCCCCGGTTGTGAGGGCCCCGATCATTGAAAGCCAACGCATTGGTAAGCAAGGACATCGCCGTCAGCAAATGTCCCGGTAAGCGCCACAGTGGCAGTCGAGGCGGCCATTGGACGTACGAGAGTCCCCCTCGTTTCGTCGAAAACCGAGCAAACCGGAGGATTTGGCCAAGGCGAGACGAATGTGATCGTACAACTGCCACCATTGGCAGAGCCGACGGTAACCCGTCCGGCACTGTCATTGCCGCCGATGGAGGGCGAAGTGCCACAATCGCTAGACCCCGAGCCGACCGCCGGGGTTGCCCCTGTCGTAATCTGATGACCGAGCATGCCAAGCGCCGAGCCGCTGCGCGGTGTAATCGACACAATTCGGAAATTGCTGCCGTCGAATTGCAACGCCATAAATTCATAGTTGACAGGCGCGAGGGTCACCGAGTTGCCGGCAGCGCCGGTCGCCCCGGCCGGATAAAGGATGTGTCCGGCAGAGGCGCCGTTGACTTGAACGGTCATGGTCTTGCCGTTGTCGGTCGCAAAGCCCATCGTCCAGCCGGCACTTATCGCAGTCGTCGACGGCAGGGTCACGGCTAGGGAGCTGGTCGGGGTGTTGTAACTGGACAAAGCGTTGCCGACATCGCTTTGGGAGGCGGCGTATGAACTGACCGCGGGAAAGCTCCAACGATTGATCCCCGGGGCGTTGCCGGTAATCCCCATAAAAGTCGCGGTCGCCGGTGTCGCCTGGATAACTCGAAAATTTTCGCCGTCAAATTGCAGAATGAGAAGTTCGTAGTTTGCTCCGGCGAGCGAGGCCGAAGTAGTGGTTGCGCCGCTACCCGGATAGAGAATGCGTCCGCCGGAGGTGGGGTTGGTTTGCACGGCGGCGGTCTTATTGCCGTCGGTCGCTATCCCGATCGTCCACCCCATCGGCACGGCCGTCGTCGAGGGCAACGTTACCGCCAAATAGGAAGTCGGGCTGTTGAGGCTCGACAGGACATTGCCATTGTCGGCAACTGTGGCGGAGTAAGAACTGACCGTCGGAAAACTCCAGCGGCTGATTCCGGCGGCGCCGACCATGCCGATCGCCTGCGCGGTCGCTGGCGTCGCTTCGAGCACCCGGAAATTGCCGCTGCCATCGTACTGCAGCACCATGAACTCGTAAGCACCCTGGCTAGTGTTGGCCATCGCCAACGATGTCTGCGAGCCGCCGGAGCCCGGCCATACGACACGGCCACCGGTACTGTTGTTCACCTGGACCATCAGACCCTTGTTGTTGTCGGTAGCAAAGCCCATAGACCAGCCGTCGGGAAGCCCGTTTGTAGGGGGCAGCGTAACGATCAGACCTGTAGCGCTATTGTAGCTCGATAGGACGTTGCCGTTGTCGCTGAGGTCGGCGGCATAGCCGGAACTGGTGGGGAACAGCCAGTTGCTCGGCCAAGGCGGCGGTTCGAAGCCGTTCGCCAAGCGTGTGTTTCGGGTTGATGAAACAATACGGAAGTTGTCACCATCCGATTGCAGCCGAACATATTCATAATTTCCGGCGCCCAGTGTGATCGATCCGACGCTCTTGCCGCCCGAGATGATCGAACCGCTGGTGGTTGCGATCGTCATGCCCTTGCCGTTATCGGAGGCAAATCCCATGCTCCACCCTGCATTGACGCTGGAAGGCGCCGGCAGCGTCACTGACATCGATGCGCCCGGAGCGTTATAGTTCGAGACGCTAAGCCCATCATCGATCGGCGTTGCTGCATAAGACCCGGCTGCCGGAAACAGCCAATTGTCTCGCGATCCCGTGCCGATTACCGATATTCCCGTCGAGAGCGGTCCGAAATTGACCGTTGCGCCGCCATAGTTGGGGTTGATCAGCACATTGCCGTCGCTCGCCGTCGCACTCACTGCTGTGACGCAATCGAAATAAGGGGATACGAAAGTGTTAAGACCATTGTGAATGAAAGTTATCGACAGGCAGGTCGGGGACACCTCGAGATCGAGAGCGAAGAAGGTGTTGCTGAAGTTGTAACCATTCTCCAAAACTACTCCGCGGCCTCCGGTGCCCTCCGCCGTGCCCGCACCGGATATCCGAGAAAACTGGACCTGCTCGAATGCCAGGCCAGCCGCCCCGCCGGCCGCAACGCAAACCGCGTAAACGTCACTGTCCAGTACGTAATTGAACTGGCAGCCGCCTCCCGTTGCTGCAGTGTCGGCATTATTAACGATCAGATGATCGAATTTTGCCGAATTATGCGCATCCGAGAAATCAGTTTTGCCGACCACGACCACATAGGCCGGCGTATTGCCGTTGACAAATAGGGTGCCCTCTTCTCTGAAATAGAAACACGCGGTTGGGCTGCTGGTCGTACCGCTGCCGCATTGGATCTGCAGCACCGGGCCGGACGCGATCGTTCGACCGTCAATGACGGCGCCGTCCGAGATGAGGCGAAACCCTTGGCCGGCCTGAGTGGCGTAGTCGATGATTATCCGCGATGTGACCTTGTAAGTCCCCGCGGTTAAGCGCACCGGCCAGTTATTCGCGACAGCAGTTGAAATTGTGGTGTTTATTGCATTCGTATCATCATGATTCCCGTCGGCCATGGCGCCATTGCAACGAACATCGATCCACGGGTGTCCAGAGCACGCGACCACGTCACCTTGCAAGGTGGCCTGGCCCGTGATGTCGAGCGCGGAGCCGCTGATCGTCTGCGCCAGGGTGGGGAGCGCCACGCCGAGCCCAAAAGCAAACGCCGCAATTTGCAGAAGAGTACGGAGGATCTGCGATCCGCTGGCTGGCTGCCGGGGGGCCGGGCGGAGTCCAGTTCGCAATCTGGTAGTCACGCACTGTTGCTCCAACCGTAGGACAGCCCGAACCTCGGTGACGGGGAGCGCTCGCCACTTCCTGAGCAACGGGCATTTACCGATCCGGCGCGCGAGCCTGGCTTCAGTGAGTAACACGGCGGTCGTCGTGGCGAACCAAATTCCGAGAGCGGCGGCAAAGCCCGTCGGTATCGTCATCGCCAGATCAGGCATAGATGCTGACACCGGCAGAGACATCACCATCTCCGAGCCGCAAAGGATTGGCCGGTCGAACTGGCGTAGAGGCTGATAACACCCGCCGGCCTATAACCGGATGGCGTGATGAACACTACGCCTGGCGCGATCGGAATCGACCCCCCGCCGGCGCTTGCCGCACCAACATCCGATACGTAGAGGGTGGCCGAAGAGTTGTTTGCGACGAGAAAGCCGTTGACCGGAACTACGCCGGCAAATAGGGGCTGCGCAATGCCTCCGGTCACAACGGTGCCGCTGCCGTCGATCGCCGCGGAGCCAGCAGCATTGATAACCGGAAGAGGCGCCGTCGGGCCGACCGGAGTCGCTACGCCGCCTGCGATTGCCGCCGGCGCATGAACCGGGACGAGGTTGCCCGCAACGTCAGTCTGCGTCGAGATTGATTGTGTCGTAGTATTGGCGTCCTTGACGAGCAGCGTCAATGATCGGCTCCTTCCCGGTAACGATTGGCGTAGCGCCTTTAAGAATCGCGTTTCCCATTACCAGCCAGTTGACCACTAAGCTGGCGATACATCTCGTAAATCCCTTCTGCGGGCATCGATTCGACCAGGAGATCGGTCAGTGCCCAAACCAGCGCATCCACCCGATCAGGAGAGTAGCCGGCCGAACGGGTCGAGAGGTTGCCATGCGCGTCGGCGGTGAAGGCGCACATCTGATCCTCGAGTTCCGGAAACACCCCGAGGTGGTGCACGCGGCCTTGCTCGTAGAGCGCCGCAATCGGCTCTGCGCGAGTTACCTTTCCGCGGGAAGCATGCACGGCAGAGAAGGGCGCGTTTGGCTCGACCACTCGCAGCGTCGCCTCGACCATGTCGCCGCCATTGTTCACCTCGGCTACGATCCGGTCGGCCCTGTGCGCGCGATAGACCGAAACAGCTGTCTTGGCCCATTCCGCAGGCTGATAGCGACCCGAGGCATCGGCGAGCACCCAACCTCGTCCGCCGGCATCTTTGCCGGCGACAATAATGCCGGTTTCATCAGCACGCTCAGTTGAGCTCGCCGCTGGATCGATGGCGACGACCACCCTTATTAACGGCGGGACTGTGCGGACTCGCGATCCTTCCAACATGCCGCGATTCCACAAAGCACCCGGAACATCCTCGAGAAGCTCTGCTTCGAGCTCCTGGCGGCCGAGACGAGTCCCCTGATATTTGCGAATTATCTGTCCGAAGAACGCCGAGGCTAGATTGGCGCGGTTCTCGTAAGTGGTCCCCCGGGTCACAATGACCGTCGGATCGGCGATCAGCCCACGCATGAGCGATGTCGTCCGGGGCGTTGTCGTCACCACGACGCGCGGATCGGTTCCTAAGCGCAGCCCGAACATAAGCATATCCCAAGCCTCCGGATGGCGCCAGCTGGCAAGCTCGTCGCACCATGCTGCGTCGTGCTGCGGTCCGCGCAGGCGTTCGGGTTCGTCGGCGCTGAATAGTGTGGCGATCGCCCCATTGGGCCAGGTCAGGCGCCGCTTCGAGGGCTCATACCGCGGCCGCTCCCAAGGTGGCGAGATAGCCAGGATGCCGCTTTCTCCTTCGACCATGACATCGCGGGCATCGCCGGCTGTCGGCGCTACCAGCGCAAGCCGATGTGCGGTTCGCGCAGTGACCCGAGCGCGGATCATTTCTGCGCCCGTTCGCGTCTTGCCAAAGCCACGGCCCGCAAGCACGAGCCATACCCGCCACTCTCCGTTGGGCGGCAATTGATTGGGCCGGGCCCAGAAGGCCCACTCGTAAAGCAGCGCCCGCGCTTCTGCGGGTGTCAGAGCGGCGATGAGATCGTCCCTGGGCAACTCCGCTCCCGAGCCAAGCGAAGTGGCGTGCAAGCGTCTCGCGCGCATCCGTTAAAAAATCCTTTTGTATTTTGCCTTAAGGCGTCGCGCTGGTAGCGAACGCCGGAATGCCGCCGATTGCCCCGAGGACTGACTTTTCGTGTGGTTCTTCTAGGGGACGGCGTCGGCTCTGGGCGCCGGAAAGCAGTCGAGTCCGCGCGGCGCCGGATACGCAGTTTCGGGCACAGCAGAGCCTGCGCACCGGCCCATCGGGGGCGCGGCATCGGTAGCAGTCAACGTGGTCCCGTTCCCCACCCTTGCCAGCGTACGGCAACTATACCACTTCGATCCCGAATTGTCAATCCATAAATATGATGTTAGCAAGCTCCAGATTGAGCGAAATGCGCCTCGAGTGTACCCAATGAGGCAATCAGGATGCCGGAGGCCGCCTCCTGGCTTACGCGGCGCCCGTTCCAGCCCTGCTCGAGCGCCCACTCCTTCAGCGATTGTTGCCATCCGACCACGTGCCATATACACGAACCGCCGGCTGAGCCGAGGCCGCCAACGGCCAGGGTGGCGCGCCAAACCACCCTGCGCGCATTCTCGATTCGGGACCCGGGCTCTTCCATAGATCTAAAGCCGCTCCGGCTGCCAATTTTCGGGCGCGAGACGTCAAAGGCGCTCAGCGGGTCGAGTTGCGCAACGGCAAAACAATCTCGGAAATCCTCTCCAGCTTGCCGCATTCCCGCGGTGATCGAGCCTCGTCTTTCCATCACAGCGAGGGTGTCGACAAAGCGATAGGGTCGGGCAGGACGACCGGAACTATCACTGATCGTCCGTTCTAAGCGCTCGACGATGCCGTGATTGCTCCGCTCCGGCGTTGGCATAACATCGGCACTGTCCGGGGCTGGCGGCCCATGCCGAGAACGTTTCTGTGTCATTCGCTCTCTCCGAACAAACCATGAACAATATTGTCAAAAAGTTTCGCGCACAGCCTGCTCCAGCCGTTTCAGGAACTGTCGAGTAGGCTCCGCACGCTGTCGCGCTCGACGGCCGCCGACAGCATTTGCGAGGGCTTCGACTTCGCGCAGTCTGTCGGTTTCAGCCTTGCTGCCGCACACGATGTGGCAGACAGAATGATGGTGCGGACAATAAGACGAGGACGACCGTCGCGTGGCCCCGCAAGAACGCCGACCGCCCGATTCGTCCACTATGTAGGCGCAACCGCCATCCTTCTCTGGATCCTCGATCGCAACGTATGAAAGAACCCTTGTCATATCATGCCACTGTTCATCAATTGGCTTGTCAGTAATGCACCGGTATGTTAGGCATTCGTTGTTGCCCTGTCAACAACAGTAAATTGTGAAGGACGCATTATGGACGGTTCCTGGTTTAGTCAAGCCCTGGCGCGCGTCGGTGCATCGCAAGCGGATCTCGCTCGCCATCTCCGTCTTGCCCCATCAGCCGTATCCCGCATGCTCAAGGGAGATCGTCAGATGAAGCCGCTGGAGGTTGTGCATGTCGCAGCTTTCCTCCGTGTGCCAGAGGACGAGGTCCTGCGGCATGCAGTCGATACCACAGCCAGTCCACCAGCAGGCGAGGTCCCACGGCCCGGACGAGGTCGTCCGCCCTCTGCCGGGTCCGCTACACCCGGCGCTCCGTCGCCGCGACCGCTCCAGGAGCCGGATCGGATACCAATCCGCAGTGGTGCGCGGGGGGGGACCGACCAGGAGATGTTCCTTGAAGATGGCCCGATCGGATACACCCCACGGCCAGCCAATTTGAGCGGCGTGCGCTCGGCTTACGCCATCTACATGGTAGGCGACAGCATGGAACCACGCTATGAACCGGGTTGGCTATTGCACGTGAACCCGTTCAAGCCACCGATCCGCGGCCGGGACGTGGTCGTATATAAGGAGGGACAGACGGTTTTAATAAAGCAGTTCGTGGGCTGGGAAGGCGACGCGCTTGTCCTGCGCCAATTGAACCCTCCGGCCACACTGAGAGTTCCGCGCGATGAAGTCCGAGAATGCCACCTAGTCGTCGGCTCCGATCAGGAAGGATGAAGAACCGGGCAGCCGGCCTCCTGGGCCTCAACCGTCAGCAAGCTTCGCCAGGACCCGTTCTCGACCTTCTCAGAACCCGGGCGGCTGATCATCCGGCAACGGGTGAGGCAGGGGTTGCACCAGATTTTCCTCTGCCTCTTGGCGTTCTCCGTCGGCGGCGCCCAATTCGAGATCGGCCGGTGTGGTTGGGCGTGGCGACGCCCCGCTCTGAGATTTGGCCTCGCCATTCGCATTCATAACGCGGAAATAGTGCTCCGCGTGCTGATAAAGATTTTCGGCCGCGATCCGGTCTCCGCTCGCCGCAGCCTCACGTGCGAGCGCGACATATCGTTCAAAGACTTGGTACGCGTTGCCGCGGATCTTTATGTTCGGACCGTTGCTGTCAAACGTCTGAATCCGATGAGGCATTCGCGGACGGTTGTGGTGCTGGTTGGCCCCGTTGTTGCGACCGCGCGAGCGCTTGTTTGGTCCTGGTCTCATGACACCTGTCTATTCGCGGTGGACATTATCGGACCTTTGTCCGGCAGGGGCATTCCCCTAGCCCCTCTCGAGTGGTTTCAGGTGGGTAATGCCGCCTTGTATCGCGGGACCCCTAGCCCCCGAGCGACGCCAGCCTAGACGGGACCGCAGCCCATTCCAACCTTTTTCTGTCTTTGCCTGAGTTGCGGCGCGGGACGCGCGACCACGCATCGAGGGATGCCTGCAAGGTCCTTCTCGACGCCGTCCACGATGAGGCCGTTATCATTCATTATCATAGCGAACGCGTCCGCCTGACCGGCCCCGATTTCGGTAGCCAAGATCCCGTGGGGGGAAAGAAGCCTCGGTGCAGCTTCGGCTATTGCCCGGTGCGACCGCATACCATCCGCACCGCCGTCGAGAGCCCGCGATGGGTCGTGGCAGGCGACCTCACGAGGCAGTAGCGCGAGTGCTTCGCTCGCGATGTAGGGCGGATTGGCAAGAATAGCGTCAAACTTCCCCGAGACCGCAGTTGCCCAATCACCGACGAAGAAGCGGGCTCGGTCGGCAAGGTGCAGGTTGGCGGCGTTGCGGGCTGCGGTCCTCACCGCACCCTCGGCGATATCGATACCGACTCCGCTCGCTGCCGGAAACTCGGCAAGAAGCGCGAGCAGAAGGCAGCCCGTACCGGTGCCGAGATCGAGTATCCGGCAGGGCGCGCTTCGATCGGGCTCCCGCCTCAGCACAGCCTCGATGACCGTCTCCGTCTCGGGCCGAGGGTCGAGAGTATCGGCCGAGAGCCTAAACTCCAGCCCCCAGAACTCGCGTCTTTCGAAGATGCGGCTTAAAGGCTCACCGGCGACCATGCGACGCAACAGCGCCAGTACCCGGCTGATCTGTTGTTCATCTAACGCGCGGTCGGGATGGCCGAAGAGATCGGGCGGCGGTATCGCGAGAGCTTCGGAAACCAATCGGCGGGCCTGCCGCCTGGGATCCGCAACACCGGCTGCCGATAACGCTGCCGCAGCTTCGGCAACAAGCCGGCCACACGTCCCGTTAGCCTCTTTCAACAGCAGCCAACCTTGCAGCCTGATCCTCGGCCAGAATTGCGTCGATGATCTCGTCCAACGCCTCCCCGCTCATCACCTTGTCTATTTTATAGAGGGTGAGATTGACACGGTGGTCGGTAACTCGCCCTTGCGGGAAATTATAGGTGCGGATCCGCTCAGACCGGTCGCCGCTGCCGACTTGGCTCTTCCGCTCGGCGGCGCGTGCGCTGTCGCGTGCCTGCCGTTCCAAGTCGTAAAGGCGCGAGCGAAGAACCTTTAGCGCCTTTGCCTTGTTCTTGTGCTGCGATTTCTCGTCCTGCTGGATTACTACCAGTCCCGTCGGAATATGGGTGATCCGCACCGCGCTGTCTGTCGTGTTCACCGATTGACCGCCAGGTCCGCTCGCGCGGAAAACATCGATGCGTAAGTCCCTCTCGTCGATGCGGATATCGACGTCCTCCGCCTCGGGGAGCACGGCGACTGTTGCGGCAGAGGTGTGGATACGACCAGCCGCCTCGGTTTCTGGGACGCGTTGGACGCGGTGTACCCCCGACTCGAATTTGAGCCTGGCGAAGACGTCCCGACCGCTGATCGAGGCAGTCGCCTCTTTAAATCCGCCAAGGCCGGTTTCCGAAAGATCGAGGATCTCGAAGCGCCAGCTCCGCAACGCGGCATAGCGCTGATACATGCGAAAGAGGTCGGCAGCGAACAGCGCCGCCTCGTCTCCCCCGGTGCCGGCTCGGACCTCGAGGATAGCGTTGCGCTCGTCGTCTTCATCCTTTGGCAACAGCGCCAGCTTGACCTTCTGCTCGAGGGCGGGAAGGCGCTCGCGCAAGGTCTGCAACTCCTCCTCGGCGAGCGATTTCAGTTCCGCATCCTCATTCGATTGGACGAGGTAAGTCAGCGAGGCGAGCTCGTCGCGGGCGCAACGCAACGCATCGATACCGTCGACGATCGGGCTCAGCTCGCTGTACTCCTTGGACAATCTGGCAAAGTCCGCGCCCGTGATGCCCGTGGACCCGAGTACGTCGCGCAGCTCCGCGTGGCGCCGAAGGAGCTGCTCCAGATGAGCTTCGAGACTTGGTTCCATGAGGGGTCAGGCTCAGCTGTAGAACACTTGCAATCGTGCCCGCAACTCACTCAACGACAGATCCATCGGCACCTTAAGATCCGTCGAAGCGATCACGTCACTCTGCTCGCCGCTGTCGAGATCCCGCAGGGCGACGACGTTGCGTGCGATCTCGTCCTCGCCGATCAGCACCGCTACGCGTGCATTGACGCGGTTCGCCCGCCGCATGCGGCGGGCGAGGTTTCCGGAATAGCTGAGATCCACGGCCCAGCCATGATATCTCAAAACCTCGGCGATGGTCAGCGCCGCCACTTCCCCGGCATCGCCAATCGGCACAACCGCTACCGGCCGCCGCGGGCCGGGAGGCTCGCCGATAAGCATGGCGAGTCGCTCGATCCCGGCGGCCCAGCCGACCCCCGGCATAGCCGGGCCGCCCATTATTTCGAACAGCCCGTCATATCGACCGCCGCCGATCACCGTTCCTTGTGCGCCGAGGTCGGTAGTCACAAACTCGAACGCAGTATGAGTGTAATAATCGAGACCGCGCACGAGCCGAGGATTCGGCCGATGCGTGATGCCGAGCCGAACGAGCCCGTCGCGCACCCGATCGAAGAAGCGACGCGACTCGGCATTCAGATAATCCGCAAATGCCGGAGCGTCCCAAACGACGCGCTGGTCGGTTTCTTCCTTCGAGTCAAAGATGCGCATTGGGTTGAACTGGAGGCGCCGTTGGCTGTCCTCCGACAATTCACCTGCACGCGAGGAGAAGTATGAGACGAGCGCCTGGCGGTAAGCGCCGCGACTCTCGATGTCACCGAGCGTATTAAGTTCGAGCACGACGCGGTCGCCTATGCCGAGCGCGTCGAGAATGCGGCGGCCCAAGGCGATGACCTCGATATCAGCTTGCGGCTGCGCGACACCGATCAGTTCAACGCCGATTTGGTGGAACTGACGAAATCGGCCCTTTTGCGGCCGTTCGTAACGGAACATCGGGCCGCTGTAGAAGAATTTGAGCGGCACTCTCTGGACGAGGCCGTTCGATAGCACCGCGCGGACCACACCGGCAGTATTCTCCGGCCGCAGCGTCACCTCTTCGCCACCGCGGTCGGTAAACGTGTACATCTCCTTGGCGACGATATCGGTGTGCTCACCGATCGGCCGTGCGAAAACTTCCGTGAACTCGAAGATCGGCGTTGCCATCTCGGCAAAGCCATAGAGCTCGGCCGCGGCGCGCGCCGTCTCGCTCACTTGCCGGTGGCGCCGCGCCGCTTCCGGGAGAAGGTCTTGAGTGCCGCGGACCGGCTGCATCGGACGCATGCGCAAATCTCCGGTGATCCGCGAGAAGATGTTAGCTCGCGATGAACGTCACAAGAGGTATTGCAGCGCCGGTCCGATGATCAGCCATGCCCGCCGCGGCTTTCGCCGTCTCCGGCACTACCTCGAATTAGCCCGAGACCGCCTTATCGGTATCTTTGCTCAGCCGCGGTTGAACGCCGGGATGACATCCTTGGCGAACCACCTGAGCTGCTCTTTGAACTCCTCGGGGGGCAATCCCTCGGCCCAGTGGATCATGAAATCCTCCAGGCCCGGATACTTCGCCTCGATCGATTTGATCCCCTCGATGACCTGAGACGGCGGCCCACAGAACCAAGCCTTCTGTTCAACGCCATCGCGCAGCGCTGGCACGCGCGCCGGTGCTCCTGGGGTACCCCAAGTGCGGCCTTGTTCATCGGCATAGCGCACAAAGCCAAACGGAGCGAACCATTTGTAGCGCTCGTCGTGTGAAGGTTCGACGCGACGGATCGCCTCTTCACGGCTGTCGGCAAGGTAAACACCTGCCCCCCAGATCATATCTTGGCCGAGCTGCGAAGGGCGGCCGTGCCGGACGCACGCCGCGTGGAAGGCGCGAACCACGTCATCGAGGATTTTTTCGCCGTTCAAGGTGACCATCGCCTTTAGCCCGTACTTCGCCATCATGTCGATGGTCCTGCCGCTGGCTATCGGCATCCATATCTCAACCGGCAAGTGTTTCGGCCGTGGCACTACCGTAATTTCCTCGAGCTGGTAGCCGCGATACGGGACAGATGGCGGGCACTCGTAGAACTTGCTCTTGTGATGAAATGATTCCTCGTTGAAGCATTTCAGCAGAAGTTGGAGTTGTTCTTCAAAGAATTCACGATTGGCGTCGCCGTCGAGGAGAGGCGCTCCAAAGGTCTCCACCTCGCGTGTGTGATAGCCGCGGCCAATTCCCATTATCACGCGGCCATCGGTAACGATATCCGCCATGGCGTAGTCTTCCGCCAAGCGGATGGGGTGCCACATCGGGAGGACGTTAAAAGCGCAGCCAAATTTCAGGTGACGTGTCTGGGTGGCCAGCCATAGCCCAAGCTGAATCAAGTTGGGCAGGCACTCATAACCTTCACGCTGGAAATGGTGCTCGGCCGTCCAGAAGGCGTAATAGCCGAGCTCGTCCATCTCCCGGGCTACATCGCGGGCGGTCCAGAATACCTCGCTGAGCCGCTCATTCGGATAACGGCGATCATCTGCCGGCGTGCCTTGCACGCCGATATTGTCCAGGTCGATCTGGCCGACATAGAGTGCATGAAATCGTTTGATCATCGAGTTGGTTGACCTCCTTCAACTTGAAAGCAGCCCCCGCTGCATTTCCTCACCGCGGTGTTGGGCATGCTGGAGAGGGGCCGCCCTTACCGAAAGATCCCAGGTCTTGGTGGCGCCCAGGCATAGGGATAGCTCGGCGCATAACCATATGCAGGCAGACCGGCGAAGTAGTTGGGATAATACATGGGTGGAACTTGTCGCGGCTCCGCTGGGGGCTGGGTGTTGCTCCCGATCTGCGAATTGAGATAGTCGCTCGGGGGGGAAAGCCGACCGATCCCAGGCTCGGCCGGCGGCCGGTCCCGCCTTTGGCTTTTTTCGGAGGCGATGGCGCGGTGGCCTCGCCTACGAGAATCGGCATGCTTCGAATGATTCCCGAGCTGCGCTGGCGCTTCTCGCTTCTTGGCCACCGAGGTATCGAGATACGACGCGGAGTGGAGGCGAGGCTTCTTTTGCGACAATTGGGACTTTGGTCGATCCAACCCGATCGCCGGCGGGCGAAGGTCCGGCTGATTGCGACTCGGCGCTGGGTCGGACACCTGCCGCTCGCCGGCTTCCGCCGGAGCGCCACGCAACAGCGGCGGAAGCGGAGCCCTCGCGGCCGGCTCATCTTCGGACAAAGCTTGGGACCCTGAGACGAGAAGCAGCAGGGCTGCGCTGGTGATCAAGTCGAGCCCGGCGCGTCTCTTGAGCGGCTTCCATCCGTCGAACCGGCTCGCCACTTTTCTTACGCGGGCGCCCGCCCCTCTCAATGATAGGGGTCGGCAGCGTCGCGCAATCCGTCTCCGAAGAAATTGAAGGCCAGGACGGTGATGATGACGGAGGCGACTGGAAGCATCAGCCATGGATAGAGTGCTACGACATTGATATTTTGAGCTTCGTTAAGCAGCACTCCCCAACTCGTCATCGGGGGCCGCAGCCCCAGGCCGAGAAAGGAAAGCGCGGTCTCGCCGAGGATCATGCCGGGGACCATCAGGGTAGCCGAGGCGATCAAGTGGCTCATAAAGCTCGGCAGCAGATGCCGGCCGATGATTCGCGCAGGCCTCGCGCCCATCAGCACCGCGGCGGTACAAAAGTCCTCCTCGCGCAATGCCAGCAGCTTCGATCGTACCGCACGAGCGAGATGGGTCCATTCGATCATACCGAGGATCAGGGTGATGCCGATATAGACGAGGATCGGACTCCAGCTCACCGGCAGGATTGCCGATAAAGCCATCCACAGCGGCAAATGCGGGAAAGATTGGATGACCTCAATGCCACGTTGGATCAGGATGTCGGTCCACCCGCCGTAATAGCCGGCAATCCCGCCGATCAGAATACCGAGCGTAAAGCTGACAGCCACGCCGAGAAGCCCGACGGTCAGCGATATGCGCGCCCCGTAGATCATTCGAGACAAGAGATCGCGGCCGAGCCGATCGGTCCCGGCCAGAAAAAGCTGCCCGCCGACGGCCGGGCAAATCAGGTGCAGATCACCCGGAAACAATCCCCAGAAGCGATACTCGCCGCTGTGGCAGAAGAAGCGGATCGGCTCCCGCTTGCCGTTGGGCGTATAAACGCGTTCGAGGGTGTTCATGTCGAGCCGGTAGTCATAGCCATAAACAAACGGGGCGACCAGTTGACCTTTGTCGAAGATGCGGATCCGCTGTGGCGGAGCATAGATGAAATCGGTATTGCGGGCGTCCAGGTCATATGGCGCCAGGACCTCGCAGATCAGGATCGATGCGTACATAATCAGGAGGATCGCACCGGACACAACGGCGATGCGGTGGCGGCGTAGCTTCCACCACACCATTCGCCACTCTGACGCCATATAAAAGCGCTCCTGCGCGGGCGTCATTCTCTCGACGGAATAGGGGTCGAACGGCGCGTTGGAAATATAGTGCGGCAACCGGTCGGCGATCGGTGCAGACGGGGCGCCAGGCCGGTCCAGGGGGACGCCGCCTGCGAAAGTCATCTCACTCATTCGCGCCGGCCCGCCTGCAGTCGGATACGCGGATCGAGCACTGCGAGCGCGAGGTCCGAAATGAACACACCGATGACCGTGAGGAATGCCATGAACATCAAAAACGAGCCGGCCAGATACATGTCTTGACTGCGCAAAGCGTCGAGCAACATCGGTCCGGTTGTCGGCAAAGACATCACTACAGAGACGATCGCCGCGCCCGAGATGACGTGCGGCAAGAGTGAGCCGATATCGGAGATAAACGGATTGAGGGCCATCCGTAAAGGATACTTGAATAACAATTTGAGGGGGTGGAGGCCCTTCGCACGGGCAGTCACGACATACTGCTTCTGCAATTCATCGAGTAGATTGGCACGCAGTCGCCGGATCATGCTCGCAGTTCCAGCCGTGCCGATAACGACAACCGGAATCCAGAGGTGCGCCGCTACCGATAAGATCTTACCGAAACTCCAAGGTTGATCGACGTATTTCGGATCCATTAGCCCGCCAATCGAGATGCCGAAATACACATTGGCCAAGTAAAGCAGAACGAGCGCCAGCAGAAAGCTCGGAGTCGCCAACCCCAGAAATCCGAGCAGGGTCAATAGGTGGTCCGACCAGCTGTATTGATGAGTTGCCGAATAAACTCCGATCGGGAACGCGACAATATAGGTGAACAAGATCGTCGACAACGACACTATGAAAGTCATTAATAGCCGGTCGCCAACCACTTGGTTCACCGGTAGGTTATACGCAAAAGAGTAGCCCATGTCGCCATGAAGGAGGCCGCCGGCCCAGAATATATATTGCTCCCAAAGCGGGCGATCGAAACCATACTCCGCCTTCAAGAAATTAATTTTCGCGAGGTCCGCCGCCTCGCCCGAACTTTGCAGTTCGGCGATGTAGGTGGAAAAGTAATCCCCTGGCGGCAGGTTGATAATCGTGAAGATCACGATACTGATCGCGATCAGTGTGGGGATCATGATCAGAATGCGGTGCACAATGTAGCTGAGCATCTTGCCTCGCTTCCTACCGAGGCGTTGTCGGTGAGGTGGTTGCAGACGCCGATTTCGCCGACGTCTCGGATAGGTCGAACCAGAACCCGTCCGGCTTGTAAATCCCGAAATAAGCACCCGGATCCCAATTGTAGATCCCCTGTTCGGGAACGTTGCGAAGTTTGTCGTTGACCACAACGGGTTGCAGCACCCCCGCGACGGTTCCGATCGAGAACACCTCGTCGGCCCAGATCTGAAGCATGTCACGCCAGACGCGCGTGTGTTCTTCCTCAGAGCCTGCGGCAAGCCACTCTTCGTAAAGCTGCAGCAGCCGAATGGCGGAAGGTAGACCCGGAGGTTCACCGGCCCCACCCTTTGTCTCATAATACTGACCCCATTTGGGCCATTCGAGTTGCTGCTGAGTAGTCGGCGCAAACTCCCAAGGCGACATGGCGGGGGTGGCCAAGCCGTTTTCGATACCCTTATCGATCGACATCAATGCCTCGCCGGAAAAGACTCGCCGCCTGAACAGGGTCAGCTGCGACGGTTTGGCGAAGAGCTTGATCCCAATGTGACGCCAAGAATCGCGAACCAGCTCTAGCACGTCCGATTGTTCGGTCGACTCTCCCGAATTCTCGACAATGATCTCTACCGGCCTTCCGTCCGGAAGCTGCCGTATGCCGTCGCCTCCCTTGGCGAGCCCGATCAGGTCGAGAAGGCGGTTGGCCTCACGCGTGTCGAATTGTGCCCAAGCCGAACGATACCGCGGATCATAGAGGGGGCTCTGCGGCAGCAAAGTGTTCTGCCCTTCTATGGCCAGCCCGAAATAAATGACCTGGTTGATCTCGTGGCGATTGACCGCGAGCGACAAGGCGCGTCGAAAGCGCAAATCCCGCACGAGACCGCGCCAGACATCGTCGTTGACATTTAGGTTTGGATAAAGCGCCAGCTGGCTGCCGGGACCGGTTCGCCAAAGTCGTACCTTGTAGTGATTGCGCTCTTCACTCGCCTTTAGGAAAGTATAGTTATCGAAGCGCAGATAGCGTGCTTGGAGATCGCTCTCCCCGGCCCCGGTTTTGGCCGGAATGATCTTGTTATCGGCTATCGACAAACTCACTCGATCGATGTACGGGAGTTGATTTCCTTGCTTATCTATCCTGTAATAAAAGGGGTTCCTTTCGAAGATAAAACGGTCGGCAGGCGGCCTCGTCTTAAGTATCCAAGGCTCCAAAGACGGCAAGTCCGGGTTATCATTCCGATACATCGCATCTAATTTATTATGATACGCTGCCCAATTGCGTTGATTTGCTTTCTTTACCAGAGCATCTAACACTGCCTTGTCCGCATATTTTTCATGAAATTGCTTGAGATAATGAGATGGCCGGTAGATGAAGAGCGGGTCCGGCCCAGCCAGATCCGGCAACAAGAGCGGGTTCGGTCGTGCCCAGCTATAGCGAACCGCCGTTTCGCTCAACACCTCGAATTTGGGTCTCTCACCTTGCGGCAGCAGCGATATTGGCATTCCCGATGGCGACAAATGCTTATTCTGTGCGACATCCTCAAACCAATATCGGAAATCTTCCGTGGTGAACGGTTGACCATCCGACCATTTGTGTCCTTTGCGTAAGTGGAGCGTGAAGATCCGATTGTCTTCGATGTCGATCGATTTGAGGATATCCGGCGCAAATTTAAGCGAAGGAATGTACCCGACCAGCCTCGCATAGCCGTACACCACCATCATGCGGGTGTCCTTGGGGCCACTCATGAGCATCCGCAACTCGCCACCCGGGGTGCCGATGGATTCCAGCTCTGCCACCGCCGGCTCCTCTGGTACCCGATCCTCTACCTTGGGCAGCTTTCCGGTTCCTACGTCGTTCTCGAGAGCCGGCGTTTCCCGCAGTTCGGCTCGTGCTGTGTTTGGCACGGCCAGCGCGACCGCCGCCGCAATGCCCAGTCGCATCGCCTCACGGCGGTTGGGACGGGTCTCGGTCATCCGCGCCGGTGGATTTACGCCCGGACGCGGCTGGCTGCCCAGCCGGGCAACACGACCGGAGGCGCACTCGCCTCGACGCAATGACCTTCGGCTATCTCAATCAATCGCGGCGGGTTGACGGGATCGCGACGAAACGGCTCCGGCCAAGCCGCCGGATCCGATGCCTTGTCGGCGAGCAGCTGATTGAAGTCCAACCGGTGCGCCGGGTCCGGCTTCGGCACGGCGGCAAGCAGGGCTTGGGTGTAAGGATGAATTGGGTTGCGAAACAGCATCCCACGATCGGCGATTTCTACTATACGCCCGGCGCACATCACTGCGATGCGGTCGGCTATGTAGTCGACGACGGCGAGATTATGCGAAATGAAGAGGTAGGTTAGAGCTAATTTTTGCTTCAAATCCATCAACAGATTGAGAATCTGCGCCTGGATCGAAACATCGAGAGCCGAAGTTGGCTCGTCGCAGATCACAAGGCCGGGCCGCAGTGCAAGGGCGCGCGCGATGCCGATGCGTTGTCGCTGGCCTCCGGAAAAGCTGTGCGGATAACGCTTGACGTGCCGCAAATCCAGTCCGACTAGCGTCACGAGTTCGTGCACCATTTCACGACGCGAGCGCTGATCGCCGATGCCGTGGATAATCAGGGGTTCTTCGATTATGTCGTAGACCGTCATGCGCGGGTTCAAAGATCCGAACGGATCCTGAAAAACAAACTGCACTTGTCGACGAAACTGCTTTAAATCCTCGCCCTCGAGCGAAAGGACATCGATCAATCGCCCGTGATCGTTGAAGATGATCGAGCCGGAGTCCGGGTTGACGGCGCGCAACAGAACCTTGCTGAGGGTCGTCTTGCCGCAACCGCTCTCTCCGACCAGTCCAAGGCATTCTCCACGTTCGATCTTGAGGCTGATCGCGTCGACTGCGACCACGCGGGGGCCCGATTTGGCGCTGCCGAACAACCCGCTTTTGCGGATCGTGTAGGTCTTTCTCACGTCAATACATTCGAGCAGCGGTCCGACCGCATCGGCCGGCCATTTCCTCTTCTCAGCCATCAAATGCGGAGCATCTCCGGGCGCTATCTCGCGTATCGGGACTAGGCGCTCGCCGGGCTTCATATCAAAGCGCGGCACCGCGCGAAGCAGCGCCTTCAGGTAGGGATGCTCCGCCCGGCGGAAGATGTCGTCGAGCGTCCCGCTCTCCATCACCTCACCGCGGTACATGACAACAATTTCCTCGGCGACGTTGGCGACGACACCGAGGTCGTGGGTGATCAGCAGCACCGCCATGCCGAGTTCGTGCCGCAGGTCAATCATCAACCTCAGAATCTGTGCCTGGATCGTCACGTCGAGCGCGGTCGTCGGCTCGTCCGCAATCAGCAGCGCCGGGCGGCAAACCAGCGCCATCGCAATCATTGCCCGCTGGCGCAATCCGCCAGACAGCTCGAAAGGGTAACTGCGAGATGCGCGCTTGGGGTCGGGAAAGCCGACGAGGCGCAGCATCTCCTCGGTCAACTCGGCCGCTTGCGCGCTAGTTACCGACCGATGAAGCCGCAGTGCCTCTCCGACCTGATTGCCTACAATATGCAGAGGCGACAGCGAGGTCATCGGCTCCTGAAAGATGATCGAGATTCTGCCGCCGCGGATCGCCCGCATTTCCGCGCTGTCACTCGGTAATTTCGCGATGTCGACAACCTGGCCGTCGCGCCGGGGGTCGGCAAATAAGACCTCGCCGCGAGTGATGACGCCGCTGCGCGGGAGAATCCGAAGGATTGTTTGACTGACGACCGACTTTCCGGATCCCGATTCGCCGACCAGAGCCACAATTGATTGTGGACGTACACGCAACGAAACGCCCGTAACCGCGCGAATAAAGCCGCCGGGTGCGGCGAACCGGACGTGGAGATCGCGAACCTGCAGGAGATCGGTCATACAGCCACTCTGGCCGCGTTCCCAAGCCGCGGTTCTGTGGCCCGTAGTTCGATGCCGAGAGCCTGCAGATTGGCCAACGTGGCAGGATCTAACAATAGGCCACGCATCTCGGCAGCTTTGGCCGAGGCGATCACCAATTCGGAAAACCCCTCAACCCGGCTATCGACTCGCAGGGTCGACCAGCCGGCGCCGAGCTTGAGCTGCATCCACCCACCGCGCCCGTCCCGGCGAATGGAATAATAGGAAAGTTTCATTCGGTCGAGCTTGTTCCACCGGATCGAGGCCTCCAGCAGACCCGAAGATTGTAAAGCCGCCTCGGTCACTTCGATGGAAGTGCAATGGCGAAGCGCGGTGCGGATCCCAAAGACCGCAAAAAGAGCAGCAAACCCACCCAGCATTATCCCGCCGACAGTTCCGACCGGCCCGATCGCGAGTGCCGCGATCGTCGGAAAGAACCCGGCCGCGGCCCGGAAATAATCGCCGACAAGAGCTGAAGCTGGATAGACGTGGCGGGTCATGCCGGATCAGGCCTATCGGCGGCGAAGATTTCGCCTGCATCGAGCCAGAGCACCGCGGGATGGGCGAGGCTCACCGCGGTCAGCCGGTCAAGGAACGCGTCCGTTGCCTCATCCTGGATCAGATGGTGGGTCAGAATTCCCGTCGGCTCGTCCGAACACACGGTGCGGAGACGCCGCCCCCGCAGGTGTTGCACCAGAGCACCCAAGGCCGCCTCTTCCCCGATAAACCCGCGAGTTCCTTTCCAGTCAACCATATCCACATGGATGTTTACCTCGATGACGCCCGGTGCCTTCGGAGAGGCGTTTCTGGGTCGGGTTCGCGAAATCCCGGTGAGGCCACAACGAGCGAGCAAAGCCAAAAGCGAGTCATCGAACCGGTTCCAGGGTGGTACCAGGACGGGTTGCGCTCGGCTTCCAAACAAATCGCTTAGGCGCGCCCGGCCGGCGGCCAGCTCGGACGCCACCTCTGGTCTTGGGCGTTCCGCTGGGAATTCGCTCTTTTTCCCCACGCCCGAGTGGTTCAAATGCCGCCAACCGTGCTGAAGAACCGCGACAGACGCCTTCGGCGCCGATCGCAGATGCTGGGCGAGCCACTGAGCAAGTGCCGGTTGAGCATCGGCAGGGATCACCGCGAGTGAGATCGGCACTCCCGACGCGATCGAGAGCAGGCGGCCGAGTTGTGCGGTCGGCGCCACCGCGTCGTCGTCGCGCCACCATAGCGTCGCCACCTTCCCCGCCGCCTCCCAGCAATTGAGTTCGGCCATTAGATCCGGCCATTTCACCATCATCGGCCCGGTAACAACCCGGCTATGAGCGGATCATATCGATAGTCCCGAGCAACGCCAAATTCTCGGTCGGGAGATCGGATCATGTCCGCTATCAGCCTAGCACTTCGTCGAGCGCCCCCGGTGTCAATCGCAATCGTTGCCGGGCGAGCAAAAATCGCACGATCTATGGCAGAAGCGAGACGTTCGGGCGACAGCTGGTTTTCGGGAACAAGTTCGAGAACACCGCGGGCCGCGAGCCGCTGCGCCCGCAAGCTTTGCTCGGTCTCGCGCCCAGATGCGAACGGCACGACGACCGCGGCTGCTCGGGCCGCTAGGATATCAAGCACCGTATTGTACCCGGCTTGACTTACCGAGACACGGCAGCGCCGCAAAATGTGCGGAAAATCCGGCCGATAACGCTCGAGGACGACTCCTCCGGACAGACCGCCGGCGAGCGCCGCGAATTCCGGTTCGGGTAGGTTGGGACCGGCAAGCAGGCGCCAGGTACGGTCCGCCAAGCATCCCCGTCGGCGGGTCTCGATAGCGGTCCTCAACAACGCACCGCCGACTGCACCCCCGCCAACCGAGACCACAACCTCGTCAGCGCCAGAGGTCTCGTCCGAGGTAGCCGCATCACCGGCCTGATGGGCCTCCGCTACGTAGCCGGTATAGATCAGCTTATCGACGATTTCCGACGCAAGCGGAAAGCTGTCTTCGAGCGGGATAAATGCGGGATCGCCATGAACCAGCACGAAATCGAAATCATTGCGAACCCGATCGACGATCTCCTTGGAACGCCGCGGATCGTTCGGCAATACCACGATGTCGCGTAGCGAACAAAGAATGAGCGGCCGGGGACGCCGCGCCCGGGCGGCTTCGATCAGCCCATCAAGCTCAAAGCGAAACGCCCGGCGGCCAAACGGAAACGCTTCGATCAACAACGCATCGGGTTGCTCGTCCGCAAATGCGGCCAAGAGCGCCGACCGACGTGCTGTTTGCAGCTCATCGTTAATCGGCCGGCCCATCTCGTCCACGAGCACCTTGAACCCCGCGTCGAGGGCCCTGATCGGTGGCAGCTGGATGACGCGTTCGGCCGAGGGGCGTCCCAGAGAGGAAAGCGGCTCCCCTCCCGAGATCAGAGTGACCCTGACACCTTCTCGCACCAGCGCTTCGACAATTCGCAATGAGCGGCGCAAATGCCCGATCCCGAGCAAGTGCTGTACATAGAGCAGGACGGAGCCGGTCATGAATTCGTCGGCTCCCGATTACGCCCAGCTTCCCGGCGATACCGCATCGAACACCGCATTCAGGCGACGAGCGGCTGATGATATATCGTGCTCCGCCCTGACGCGGTGCCGCGCGGCTTCGGCAAAAGCGGCACGCCGGGGGTGGTCGACGAGCAGGCTGCGCACCGCCAGAGAAAAGGCCGACGCGTCGCTCGGTGGAACGAGAAGGCCGGTTATCCCATGCACGACGATCTCGCTGACGCCGCCGGCGGCGCCTGCCACTACGGGAACTCCACTCGCCTGCGCCTCCAGCAGCGCCATGCCGAAGGCTTCGTTGAGAGCCGGCCACACGCAAAGATCGGCCGAGGCCAGCCGCCCTGCAACTTCCATAGGACTGATCTCTCCTGCCCAGGTCACCCGCTCGCCGAGCGGATAGAGCGCGTCCTCGACATCGCGCCGCGCCGGCCCGTCACCGATCACCTCCAATGACCATGGCAAATCCAGAAGACGCGAAAGGGCATCGCCCAGAAGTTGGTATGAAGCGAGCTTGTCGCCGTAGCGCATCATCGCGACCGCGACCAAGCGCGGCGGCCCAGTCCTAGCGCATGCTTGCCCGGCATAAAACTCAGCATCGATAAATGGCTTGAACGCTACCCAACGCCACGTCTCCCGCAAAAACGGCAGGACGCACTCCCGATCAGCCGGATTGAGCCCGATCACCGCGTCGGCCCGTCGAATCGCGCGCTCAGCCGCCCGACGACCAGCCGCCCAGCCGCGCGACGCCGGCTTTGGCGAGTTGGAGGCCTCGGCGACGACGTAGGGAATGCGGAGAATATCTGCAATGTGCGGACCCAGCCAATCCGGCGCCTTATGATAGAGGTGATAGGTAAACCAAAGCTCCGGCGCAGTTTGGGGTGCCTCGCGACAGCGGCGAAGAAAACGCGCCGCAAGCCGGACGCCGATGGACGCCACCCGAGCCTGGCGCAGCGGGTCGCCCCGCCCATCATAGCTGCGAAATCGGGAGGCTATCAGCGTGTCGTGGCCAGCCATCCGCAGGGCCGCGAGGAACAGCTGCGCGACTCTACGGTCCCCCGAAGGAATTGGATGATCGGGAGGTTTTAGCGGCGCGTAGAAGGCGATACGCATTCCATCTGAGCTGCGTTCTGCCGCCTGCCGGAAACTTCCCCCGGCGATGGGAGGACGGGCTCACCGGGATCGCTTCCCCAGGGAGAAGCGGACGCCAGCCCGAAGCGAGTTGCCAGCAGATCAATGCCGGTCTCCATCGAAAAAAAGCGGCGCACATGGCGTTCGCCGGCCGCGCCGAGCCGAGCCCGCTCCTCAGGATCGCGGATGAGGCGTCCGAGCGTTTCGGCGAGTGCAATCGGGTTGCCCGGCGGAACCAGCAGGCCCGTCACATCTTGCTCGATCAATTCCGGGATTGCCGAAACCTCGGTGGAAACGCAGGCGAGTCGCTGGCTTTGCGCCTCGATCAGCACGTTGGGGAGGCCATCCCGGTCGCCGTCCTTCGCAACCTTGGAGGCGAGCACGAAGAGGTCGGCCTCGCGATAGGCGGCGACCACCTCCGGTTGGGGCGCGGCGCCCCGCCACTCTATCCGGTGCGATAAACCGAGTTGCTCCGCCTGGAGCCTCAGCGCCGCAGCGAGCGCACCGCCACCGATATGGACAAAACGCCACTCGAGGTCGGCAGGAAGAAGCGCAAGCGCTTCGAGCAGGTCGTCGTAGCCTTTTTTCGGGACCGACCGACCGACTGAGAGAATGGTGACGGGCTGGTGCGGGTCGCTGCCGTTGCGCCAGTTCGCATGGTGCGGCGGCGCCTCGAAACGTTCGAGATCGAGCCCATGGTAGCAGAGCCCTACAGCGTCGGGCCGCGATGTCAGGCCCGCGAGATGGCTGCGCGCGATCTCGGTACAGGTCACGATCCACTCAGCTTCCGCCAGTTTTGTGCGCTTCTCCCATTCCGGCAAAGTCCAGATATCCCGGGCGTGCGCCGAGACGGTCCAGCCGAGCCCGGTCAACAGCGCGGTATAACGGGCGACAGAGGCCGGCGTGTGCAGAAAATGTGCGTGAATGTGGCCGATGTCGTCCGGCAGCTCGGCCGCCAGGACCAGTGCCTGGCCGAAGCGGCGGATGCGGTTCGGAGTCGGATCGCGTCTCAGGTCGGAGAGCCAGGCAGCCAGCGCCGCGGAGTATCCGGGCTGTCGGCGAGACCGCCGCCAGCCGCGCCAAACCCGGGCTAGTTCCCGATGCAGGTATTCGGGGAGATAAAGCAGCGCCGCACTGATCTGGCGATGGATCGGATGGATCGCGCGGTCCGTGGGATGACGCAGAGAAACGACCAGGATCTCGAGCCCGAGGCGCTCCAGGGCCAAAATCTCCTGAGCGATGAAGGTTTCCGAAAGCCGCGGATACCCTTTGAGGACAAAGGCGACGGGTCCTGCTGCCCCTGGAGATGCCGCCACCCTCAGGTTCCGTAACGCGCTCGTGCTGCAAAGCAACCGGCCCGCCCCTGGTCGAGCCACCACCGGGCCATGCGGTTCACCTCGGGCATGCCGTCGAGCAGGCCGGGAATATCAACGGCCGAAGGGGGCTGCTGGTGCGGAAGACGGCGAAGAGCCGCCGCCATCACACGAGGATCGCGCCCTTGATCCTCGGACAGCATCGCCAGCATGCCAAGCTCGGAAGCGCGCTTGGTTCTGATGAACTGCTCCAAGCGCGGCGCAGTCCTCGGTATGATCAGCGCGCGCTTGTCGAAAGACAAGATCTCGCAAAAGGTGTTGTAGCCGCCCATCGCGACGACGCCAGCCGACCGCGCCATCAGACTTTCGAGCCGCGCGTTAAAGGTGATCGCCCGCACATTGTCGAGCTTGGCCGCCCGGCCGGCGAAAAACGCTCGCTGTTCCGGTAGCATAAAAGGGCCGAAGACCAGCAGCGCCGGGTGAGGAATGGCCCGATCGTACTCATAGGCCGACAGCACCAAATCGATCAAAGCCTCGCCGTCCCCGCCGCCGCCCGGGGTGACCAGCAGGAAATTGTCGATGATGCCCACGATCTCCGGTGTGAGCTGCAACTCGTGCGCGGTGCGCCTCAAATACCCGGTATAAAACATCCGCTCGTGAACGCTTGTCGGTACCGGCAGTCCCGCGAGAGGGTCGCAGATCTGGGGGAGCCCATAGACCCAGATCTCGTCGTAATACTCTTCCAAGGCTGGAACGACCTGCTTGCGCTCCCACTCGCTCTCGAGCGCTTCGGGATCGTCCATGACGTCCCGCAGCCCCAAGATCAGGGCCGTGCCCCGCCTCTGCAGCAGGTCGAGGGTATCGCGCACTTCGCCGCGCAATCCCAAGGGCTCCTTGTCGACGATCAGCAGGTCGGGATCGAAGATGTCCGCCGTGTGGCGAATTATCGACGAGCGCATCGCCAGCGTGTCATCGATGTCAATGTGCAGATTGAGCGAGACGTATTCGCCATTTCGGAGCTTGATGACACCCGGGACGCGCACAAAATCGACTCGGGAACGGAAATCGAAGCTGCCTATGATCGGCGACCCGGAGAGGATCAAAATCGAGACTGCGGGGTCGGCGTCGACCAGCGAGTTTGCTATGGCCCGACACCGCCGCAAATGGCCGAGTCCGAAGCTGTCGTGGCTGTAGACAAGCACCCGTTTGTGATGACGGCGAGCGGTCACACAGGGCTCTCTCACATAATCGACCGCCCGACTATTGCATAAGCGGCGGCGTCGCGAAATGATCTTTTCATGAAGGCGATGATGATGAAGGGAGTGGCGGCGGCCCTCAGCCCTTTGGAGGGTGCGCTTCCGCTTTCGCGAAATCCATCTCGAGCTGTGCTACGACCACAGAAACAAGCTGGTTCACCGGCCGCGCCACCGCCGGAAGCGGAAGCCAGTGAGCCAAACGCGCTCGAGCCGACTATCTACCGTTTTATTCTCAGACACAGCTTATCACAGCAGCTGGTACTTATATTATTCACCTTAATTTCTTTTCCTTTCCTCTACTTGTCGCTGAACTTGCCGAAAACGATCATCAATAGGGCAATCGGCGGCAAGCAATTTCCGCAACATTTATTCGGGTTCGACTTTAGCCAGGTGACATATCTCCTGATTCTCTGTGGATTATTCTTGATCCTGGTGTTCGCAAATGGCGGATTTAAATATTATATAAACACATTTAAAGGACGGCTGGGCGAACGCATGCTCCGACGGCTCCGATACCAACTTTATCATCGGATGCTGCGCTTTCCTCTGTCTCAGTTCAGCAAGACATCATCGGCGCAAATTATCCCTATGATCACGTCGGAGTGCGAATTGCTTGGGGGTTTTATCGGCGACGCCTTTGTCACACCGGCGTTCCAGGGGGGAACGCTACTGACGATCATCGTTTTCATGTTCATGCAGGACCCGGTGCTCGGCGCAGCGGCAGTCGCACTTTATCCGCTGCAGGGTTATGCGATCCCGAAACTGCAACGCAAGGTCAATCAGCTCGGGAAACGCCGAGTCCGCACGGTGCGCGAAGTGGCCGACCGGGTTCACGAGTTTGCGGCTGGCATTGTCGACATCCATGCCAACGATGCGGTGAAACGGCAGCTGGCAGCCTTCGCCCATCTTCTGGGCACGATTTACGACATACGATTTGAGATTTACCAACGCAAGTTTTTCGTAAAATTCCTCAATAATTTCATTGCCCAGCTTACACCGTTTTTCTTCTATGCGATTGGTGGATATCTGGTTATCCGCGGCAATCTTTCTTTCGGCGCCCTAGTTGCGGTGCTGGCGGCATACAAGGATTTGGCATCGCCGTGGAAGGAACTGTTGGATTTTTACCAGATCAAAGAGGATTTGCGCATCAAATACGAGCAAATCGTAGAACAGTTCCAACCCGCTGGAATGATCGACGCCCGTTTGCAGATGGCGGAGCCGCAAATTCCGACACCCCTAACCGGCGAACTTTCCGTCATCAACCTGTCTCTTGCCGAGGAGGACAGCAGCCGCGTTCTCGATGGGATCAGCTTCACGGTTTCGCTCGCCGACCACATTGCGGTCATCGGACAAGCCGGCAGCGGCAAGAGCGAACTCGCCTTGTTGCTCGCCCGCTTGATCGCGCCTACCGGTGGGCGGATCACAATCGGCGGTCTCGACTTGGCGAAGCTGCCGACCGCGGTGATCGGGCGTCGGATTGGATATGTCGGGGCGGCGCCCTATCTGTTCGCCGGCACTCTGCGCGACAACTTGTTGTTCGGTCTTCGTCACGTTCCTGTCCGACCAGCCGATTACACAGGGGAAACGGTCAAACGCCGGGCTCGGCAAACCTACGAAGCTCAACGTTCGGGCAATATCGATTTCGATATTCATGCCGACTGGATCGATTACGAAGCTGCGGGGGTTGAGGGGGCGAACGCACTGTCGCGGCGCGTGACCGAGGTGCTCGTCCGTCTCGATCTCGACGAGGCGATCTATTCGTTGGGGTTGCGTTGGCGACTGGATCCGGAGGTTGATCCCAAAGCTGCCATGCCGTTGTTGGAGGCCCGGAAGGCGCTCGCGCGCCGGCTTGCCGAGGACGGAATTACCAACCTCGTCGAGACTTACGATCCCGAGCGGTTCAATCTAAACGCATCGGTGGCCGAGAACTTGCTGTTTGGCACGCCGATCGGCCCTGTCTTCGATTTCGAAGCGCTCGCAGACAACGCCTACGTGCTGCAGGTTTTGACCGAGGTCGGCCTGATCGAAGATCTGGTTGCTGCCGGCAAGCAGGTCGCCGAAACGATGATCGAAATGTTCGCCGACTTGCCGGCTGATCATGAATTCTTCGAGCAATTCAGCTTCATCAGTGCCAATGATCTCCCCGAGTTCGTAGCTATCCTCGGCCGGATCGGTGAAGGGGGGACCGCGGCCCTCGCCAAGCACGATCGGGCGAAGCTTCTCTCGCTGCCCTTCAAGCTGGTCCCGGCACGGCACCGGCTCGACGTCGTCGACGATCTCATGCAACGCCGGCTGCTCGAGGCACGCAAGGTATTTCGCGCCAATCTTCCGCAAAAAGCGGGGCAGCAGATCGAGTTCTTCGATCCCGAGCGCTACAACGCGGCCGCCTCTGTCCAAGACAATATTCTGTTTGGTAAGATCGCCTATGGCGAAGCGGATGCCCCGACCCGAATCCCCAAGGTTCTCGGCGAAGTGATCGACGGGTTGTCGCTCCGCCAGATCATCATCGATGTTGGTCTCGACTACAACGTTGGCACGGGCGGATCGCGCCTATCCGTGGCGCAACGACAGAAGGCGGCAATCGCCCGCACCGTGCTAAAGCGTCCCGATCTCCTCATTCTCAACGAGGCGACCTCTGCCCTCGACGGTCAAGACCAGACCAAGATCAGCAATGGGTTGAGAGAGGAATTTGCCGGTCGAGGGCTCATCTGGGTGCTGCACCGGGCGAGTCTCGCCCGGAATTTCGATCGCGCCCTCATCTTGAGCGGCGGCAAGTTGCAAGAGCAAGGTAGTGTTTCGGAATTACAAGGCAACGGTTCGCTGATGTCCTTGCTGGTCGCGGCCGAGTGAAGGAACCAATGGCAACACGAACCCGAGGAGGGAGGAAATGAGCCTCAAACAGGAATTCGAACTGCTTCGGCGTGTCCCGTTTTTTGCCGAGATCGAGCCCTCGAAGCTGAAGCTGCTGGCTTTTATGAGCGAGCGGGTCGGGTTCGATCCCGGCAAAAATCTGATGCGGCAGGGCGATCAGGCCGACGCGGCGTATCTGATTATCGACGGGCGGGCAGAGGTCATTCTCGAAACACCGGCCGGACCGGTAGTCGTAGCCACGCTCGGCGCCAACGAGATCGTCGGTGAAATGGGCATATTGGGTAATGTGCCCCGCGTGGCGACGGTCCGCGCCAAAGACCGCGTAATCGCGCTGCGCATCTCGAAGGAGCCTTTCATGCGCATGGTGCGCGAGTTCCCGAACATGGCGGTCTCGATCATGCAGGAGCTGGCACAGCGTGTTGAATCGACGAACAATCAGCTGCGCGCCGCTCTGGCCGAATTGAAAAAGCTGCGTGAAACCACCGGCGTTGCCGCGTGAGTGCCGGTGAGCCGGCTGGACAGCTTCATCCGTAGGCTCGAGGCGCAGCGCGCTTGCCTCGAATTGGCCGCCGATCTGGTTGCCGGTATGGATGGTGAAGTGCTGGAGCTCGGCCTCGGCAACGGCCGGACATACGATCATCTTCGGAAGCTCTTCCCGCATCGCAAAATCTATGTCTGCGAGCGCACGGTTGCAGCCCACCCCGATTGTGTTCCGCCAACCGAACTCCTCTTGCTGGGCGATATGTGCGAGACCCTGCCAGCCGCCCGCGCCCGACTCGCGGACCGTGTGGTGCTCGCTCACTTTGACCCCGGGAACGGAGAGTTCGCAGCGAGCAAGGCGCTTGCCGACCACCTCACCCCGCTGATCGTCCCGCTGCTGCAGCTGAACGGAGTGCTGGTCAGCGAACCAGCCGTGACTGCCGACCAATTGAGCGCTCTTTCGCTACCGAGCGGGATCGAGCCGGGCCGATATAATTTATACCGGCGGATCAGCCGCCGATCGCTACCATGACCGGGACATGGTCCGACGCCTTACTCCAGCCGCGACTGTCACGGTGCACCCGCGCTTCGCTGAGCGCGGCGACGAGCGACGGTGTCACCCAGATATGATCGAGGCGCCGTCCGCGATTTGAAGCCGACCAATCGCGGGCGCGGTAGCTCCACCAAGTGTACAGGCGTTCCTGCGGCGGCACGAAGTGCCGCACCGCGTCGACAAAATCGCCCGCCTTCTGCAATCGTCCGAGCCGCTCAACCTCTATCGGGGTGTGGCTGACCACCGTCAGGAGCTGCTTGTGCGACCACACGTCTGTCTCTAAAGGAGCAATGTTGAGATCGCCCACGGCAATCATGGCACAGCCGTTCTGCCGCTCTGCCCGGAACCACTCCGTAATCTCGTCAAGAAACTGCAGCTTGTGCGCGAATTTGGGGTTCGTTTCCGGATCCGGAACATCGCCGCCCGCGGGAACATAGATGTTGTGGAGCTCGATGCCGCCGGGCAGCTCGACAACAGCATGCCGGCAATCGGAGCGGTTGCACCAAGCTTTAGTTCCAACCGATGCGAACGGCGCGCGCGACAGGATCGCCACGCCATTATACCCCTTCATCCCGTGAACCAGCATATGGCGATAGCCGAGCGCCTCGAACATCTCGCGCGGGAAGCGCTCGTCGGGAGTCTTAGTCTCCTGCAGGCATAGGACATCCGGTGCCCATTCCGCCACGAGCTGCCGGACGTTGTCGACGCGCTGCCGGATCGAGTTGATGTTCCAGCTGGCTAGGCGCAGCATCGCAGCTTCGCCGCCTCCTGTAGGCCGCCAAATGGGCAAACCAGCAAAAACAACGGCGCCCGGTCGGGGGGGAAGACCGGGCGCCTGCATGTCAGAAGCGTTTGGGGGAAATCGGGCCCGCAGGGGAGACGGGACCGTTCTAAAGAGAGTTTGGTAACTCTCTCCGCTTCCGAGTGATGCAGATGGGGTGCAGCTGAATAAAAACAAACTTGCATTTCTGCATATCGGAAATAGCGAGAATGCATGCGAACGAGGGAACTAAACCCGATCTCTCTCATGCCGCGCGCGGCGCGACGACAACTCCCGAGTAGGATGTACCGTGGCACGCCTGAGCAAACATCGCAAATAATGCCCTCGACAGCGGGTTCTCGAGCACCCTGTACTCGGGATGCCATTGCACGCCGACGACAAACCGGGCCTCGGGCAGGCTCACCGCTTCAATTTGACCGTCAGGCGCAACCGCTTCGACACGAAGCACGGGTCCGGGACGATCGATTCCTTGGGAGTGCAGTGAATTGACCATCACTTCAGTGGTGCCGGCGAGTGACGCCAAGAGCCCACCGGGGCTCAGCGCCACACTATGCGCCGGGCCGTAAGGGCCATCCGGCGCATCTTTCCGCGAACGGTGATTTAGACGGCCAGGGAGCTCGTGCACGCGCTGATGCAACGTGCCGCCGAGCGCGACATTCAACTCTTGGATGCCTCTGCAGATTGCCAGAATCGGCAGGTCACGCCGAACCGCCTCGCGAATCAGCGGCAAAGTCGTCGCGTCGCGCGCCGGATCGTGCCGGGTCTCCGGGTGGCTCGGCTCGCCGCCGTACTGGCTCGGATGAACATTGGAGGGACTTCCAGTCAGCAACAACCCGTCGAGCCTGTCGAGCATGACGCAGACATCGACCTTCGAACCTATCGCAGGGATCAAAACCGGCAGACAACCGGTCGCATCGATGACTGCGTTCGGATATCTCTCGTTGACCCCGTGGAAAACCCGCTCATTGACCGTACGCATACAGGTGGGAATGCCGATAATCGGCACATGACCGGTGGGCATTGGACTCAGCTCAAGGCTCGTATTGACGACGCGAGGCGGCATAAGGATCCTGGTATACAAACAGCTTGGGGTCGAGCGCCATACCGAATCGCTCATCGTAAAGTGAAACCGTAGTGGTCTTGCGCTGTTGATCCACGATCGACCACTGCCGCAATGCGAGCGGGTTGTCGCTAAACACCATCGTCAAACTGCCGTTGTCCGGCTCCGTCTTCTCGACGACGGTCAACCGTATGGTGTTCGGCCCGCGCTCGAAGCGCGTCACAATAAGATCGCTAAACGTGATCGGATCACGCAGAAGGAGCCAAGCGGGCGTCGACTTCAGCCCTACTTTGGACATCTGTACGAGCTCCTTGTCGACGTAATAGACGTAAAACATGTCGGCGAGGAGTAGAATTTGGTTGGGCGGATCATACTCAAAGCGCATCCGGCCGGGTCGCGCCATCCAGAGCTGCCCGGTCGCGATACCACCGCCCGAGGCAACTTGCCGAAACTTGGCATACATCGTGCGCATGCTGCCCAGATAAGCAGCAATTCGCTGCAGATCAACGTTGTCCTGCGGCGTAAGCGCGACAGCAGCGGGCGGTGCGGCGGCAGCGGCGACTGCCGAGAGCCGCGCCGCCGCAAACGCAAAACAGCTGACCAAGGCGGCCCGGCGGTTCACGGAGACGGACCCGCCGGGGCATTGCCACCGCCTTCGGCGTTCCTCGAAATTGGCCATCTCGCCTCCGCTCCTCAACGCCGTGAGCGCGAAGTAGATGACCCCGGGCACCTGGGGCTTCAATTGCGGTCAATCGCCGCCGCGCGCCAAAACCTCGCGTTTTCCGACATGATTGGCGGGAGTGACGATGCCTTCCGCTTCCATTCGCTCGATGATTCGCGCTGCGCGATTATAGCCGATCTGGAGATGACGTTGGACAAAGCTCGTGGACGCTTTGTGCTCGCGGCACACCACCGCCACCGCCTGGGCATAGAGGTTGTCGGCCGATTGGCCATCGTCGTCCCCACTTAGCGGATCCAACGCAGCATCGTCATCCTCGGTGATCTCGTCGATGTAGTCCGGTATCCCGCGCGTTTTCAGGAACGAAACCACGCGCTCGACCTCTTCGTCCGAGACGAACGGGCCGTGGACACGGGTGATGCGCCCGCCTCCTGCCATATAGAGCAGGTCGCCCCGCCCGAGGAGCTGCTCGGCGCCGCCCTCGCCGAGGATCGTGCGGCTGTCGATTTTCGATGTCACCTGAAAGCTGATGCGGGTCGGAAAATTTGCTTTGATCGTGCCGGTAATGACATCGACGGAAGGGCGTTGCGTCGCCATGATCAGGTGGATCCCGGCGGCTCGGGCCATCTGCGCCAGACGCTGGATCGCCGCCTCGATTTCCTTGCCCGCGACCATCATCAGGTCCGCCATTTCGTCGACCACCACGACGATCAGCGGCAACTCGCTGGTATCGAACGGCTGCGGCTCGAAAATCGGCTGACCCGTTTCGGGATCGAACCCTGTCTGCACCTCCCGGATCACGCTCTCACCCTTGGCCTCGGCGTCGGCCAAGCGGGCGTTGAACCCGTCGATATTGCGCACGCCGAGCTTCGACATCTTGCGATAGCGGTTTTCCATCTCCCGCACCGTCCATTTCAACGCGAGCACCGCTTTCCGCGGATCGGTGACGACCGGCGCGAGAAGGTGCGGGATGCCGTCATAGACGGATAGTTCGAGCATCTTCGGGTCGATCATGATGAACTTGCAGCGGTCGGGCGGCATCCGGTAGAGGATCGACAGGATCATCGTGTTGATGCCGACCGATTTGCCGGACCCGGTGGTGCCCGCGATCAACAGATGCGGCATTTTCGCGAGGTCGGCCAGCACCGGCTCGCCGGAAATGTCCTTGCCCAGGATCAGCGCGAGGCGTCCGGGATGGCTCTCGTAAACCGGCGAATTGAGCAGCTCGCGCAGAAAGACGGTTTCCGCCCTGCGGTTGGGGAGCTCGATGCCGATCACGTTTCGGCCTGAAACGACCGCGACGCGAACCGATATGGCGCTCATCGAGCGGGCAATGTCGTCCGCAAGACCGATGATCCGCGACGCCTTGATACCGGGAGCCGGCTCGAACTCGTACAGCGTGACGACAGGCCCCGGGCGAACCTGCACGATCTGACCGCGGACGCCAAAATCCTCGAGCACCGTCTCGAGCAGCCGGGCGTTTTTTTCCAGGGCCTCTTCGTTGATCGCCTCAGCCTTGGCCACCGGCGGCTTTACCAGGAGCTCGAGTGAGGGCAGGATCGGCTGCTGCTCGGGTTCGAGGTCAAGCGCCGGTTGGCGCTCTCCTTCGGAACGTTTTCCTGGTGCGGACGGCCTCGCCGTTGGTGCGATGAAACGAACTAGCCCGCCTCGGTCCCGCGCCTGGCTGAGCCGGGGTTCGCGCCGGCTGGGCAACGGAGTGACGACCTGCGGGTGGCGCACCTCGGGGGCATCGGAGCGGCGATCGCTTTCCGGGTTGCGCGCGAGACGCGATTTCTGCCGTCGGCGCCAAACTCGAGCAAGGAGAGAGTTCGCCTCGGCCGAGCTGCTTCCGGAAAGCTCGGCGAGGCGTATAGCGCCCCGCCCAGCGCCCGCACCGATCGCCCGCCAATCTCGCAAGGACAGCCCCATAGTAGCCAACAACAGGAGGCCGGCAACTGCCGCAGCCATCATTGAAATAGGCAACGCCGCGGTGCCGAGACTGGAGCGCACAAGAAGCCGCTCGATAACCCAGCCAATGGCGCCGCCGGGACCCGCCGGCGGTGAGAGCGCTCCGAGATCGAGGATCGAAAGCGCTACCGCTCCCAGGGTCAGGACCGCCGGAAGGAGCGCCAATCGGGCCCAGGTGGACCGAAGGGGGCGGTGGAGCATCAGGCGAAACGACCAGGCAAGCAGGAGAATCGGGATCAAAAAGCATGCGAGCCCGAAACTCTGCCACAACAGGTCGGCCAGCACCGCTCCATCATGGCCGAGGAAATTGTGAGGCATCGCGTCGACGGCCGTGTTCAGCGATCCATCACGCGGGTCATACGTGAACAATGACAGGAAGAGTAAAAAGCAGGCCAGCAACAGAGCGAAGGCGAACGCCTCCGCCAGCCGGTGCTTCAAAACCGTAAGCGCTTCCTCAATCGCCCAACGACCTGTCGATTTGGCCATGCTATCCCCCCGGCGCTGGCCCGAAGCCAGATGCCGCCGCTTCAGTTACAACAGCCGCCGCTTCTGTGCAAATATGGACAGCTCACTCCCCGGCGCGGCCCCAGCGCAGTACGTCCTCGCGTCTTCGGCGGGGAGCCCGCGAGGGGGAGCGGGCGGGGAGGCACGGGCCCCGCCTCCCCCGCCGACCCCCTGGGTAGACCGCCAGGGTAACCCGGGATCCCGCGGCTCATACCCAAGCTCGTCATGACACTAATATAATCGTTTTCTTCGAAGACATGCGGGTCATCACGCTCGGCTCCTTCATTCCGTCGCCGAGGCCAGGCGCGCCTCCTCGATCAGTGCTGCCACGCGGCGCAGTTCGTCGCCTCGGTCGATCTCCTCGAGGCTGCGGCACAAGCGCCGGCGCCAATTTGGGTGCGCTTCGGTGGTACCGGGCAAATTCGCCTGCTCCGCCTCGCAGAGCACGTCCTCGAGCTGAACCAGCATCAGACGAGCGCGCGAGCGGCCGAGATATGCGAAGATGGCGTCCGCGAGCTCGGTCGTATAGACCGGCTCGTTGCCTTCGGGGAGGAACTCCCCTATTTGCGCGGGTGCAATCAGCCCTTCCCGAACGAGCGCGGCCAGCAAGAGACTGCGATCGCGGTGGCGCTCGGCTGCCTCGGCTTCCTGAGCATGCCGGTCGGGGTAAAGTCCGAGACGCCGGCGCCAAATGATATCGGTACCCAGCCAGAACCCCTTGAGCGTCGCGATGTCGTGAGTCGCCGCCGAAGCTGCGGCCAGCGCCGGGTATTGGGTCGGCGGCACGAATGTCCCATCATATTTGCGTTCAAAGACCCAAATTCGATACGACAATATGTTGGCTGAACGCATGGTGTCGCGAAACCCATCGGGCACAGTGCCGAGATCTTCCCCGACCACGGCGCAAGCCTGGCGCCAGCTTTCGAGTGCGACCAGCCGGATCAACTCCTTGAATGGATAATTGACGTAAGCGCCGGCTTTTGCCTCCATTCCGCTCGGAATCCAATAGAGCCGGTTGAGCGACATAACATGATCGATCCGCAAAATCCCGGCATGGCGCATATTGGCGCGCAGCGACGCAATGAACGGTGCAAAGCCCTGACGCCGAAGCACCAGTGGATTGACCGGCGCCAAGCCCCAATCCTGTCCGCCGCGGCTCAGCGCGTCGGGCGGCGCGCCGATCGATGCTCCCGGTGCGACCAACTCCTGATCGGCCCAGGCTTCCGCCCCATTCGGATTGGCGCCGACCGCCAGGTCCCGATAGAGTCCAATCGAAAGCCCGGCTTCCCGGCCAGTTCGCGACGCGGTTGCAAGCTGCCGGTCGGCCTCCCATTGCAGAAACTGAAAGAACTCGACGCGATCGCGATGCGCGGCCGCAAAGGCGGCAACTTGCGGCGATCGGGGATCGCGCATCGGCGCCGGCCAGCTGCGCCATGAGAACTGCCGCTTCTCGCGAAAGTGGTGCTCGTGCAAGGCTTCGAACACGGCAAAATCAGTGAGCGACTGCCCCGCGCTCTGCTGAAAGTCTCGGAAAGCCCGTCCGGCTGTGCTGGTCGCGCTCCCGTTCGCGCCGAGGTCGCATGACCGGAACCGGCGAAACAACGCTTCCAGCACCGAACGCTTGCAAGCGGCGACAGCACCATAGTCGACGAGCTCGGCCGAGCGGGCCGCCCAATGAGTCGCCCCGAACCACTGGCCGCCGGTCAATTCGCGTATCGTCTCGTCCTCGGTGAAGCCGGGAACTGCCGTCACGTCGATGTAAAGATAATTGAGCTGGTTGCGGCTCGAAGGCGAATAGGGGCTGATATGCCGCGGCTCGGCGGCGAACAGCGCGTGCAGCGGATTGATGCCGACCACCGAAGCGGTGCAACCTCCCGCTACGCGGGCGAGCTCCGCGAGGTCGGTGAAATCTCCAATCCCCCAATTCCGCTCGCTGCGCAGACCGTAGAGTTGACCGCTCAGCCCCCAGCTGCGCGAGCCCGGCCCGAGCTCGGCGGGAAGGTAGCAGCGATCCGGCGCGACGATCAGATCGGCGCGGGCGATGATGCCGTCAGCCTCGACTTCAAGGAGGTGATAGCCGAGCGGCAACCCAGTCGGCAGGGCCATTGCGAACCGCTCTGCACTCGAGTTGGCATCTAGCATCACCCGGCCTGAGCGCTCGTCGCCACCTGGGAGCTTGCAGTTCCAGAAAACTCTGCGGCAGCCTGCAGGCAGGCGTAGCAAGAGCTCGGGGCGCCGATCCTCGACGTGCACCAGATGCGCAGCCTCGAGCCCAAGCGGCAAAAATCGTTGTTGCTCCTCGATCTGGCGCCGGGCATGCACTGGGTCCAATGGCAGGCCGAAGGCATCTGTCAGCGCCAGTAACGTGTCATCCGACACCTCCCGGGTTTGTCCCAGCGCGTCCGTGTAACGCGCCTCGACGCCGATCAGTCCGGCGAGCTGAAGGAGGGCGGCGCGACTGTTCATATCAAAGGAATCTGTCCCCCTGCTGCACTGCAGCGGTTGAGGATCCGGGCTCACGCTCACCGTCGAGCAATAATGCGCCAGTCGCCACTGTGACGCGGCGGTGTGATATCGGTCGCGGTGCTCGGTCAATGAACAGCGCAAACGAGTGAGCCTGCAGCCGATAAATTTCTTCCGCCTCATAATATTTAGCTGCGGCAACGCGCCCGGTCGGCTCTGCGGTATCGACCAGCGGTTCCCAAGACATTGGCGAAGCAAGGATTGGAAAACGAAAGTCGAGCTCCTGGCTGTGCGCATTCAGCATTACGAGAAAGCTTTCGTCGATATCGCGCTGGCCACCAGGGGTGAAGAACTCGCCGGCCGCGCCGCTCAGGACATACCCGAGGGCCAGCCCTACCGGATTGTTCCAGTACTCTGTCGTAGCCTCCTTGCCCGAAGGAGTGATCCAGGTAATGTCTTTAACCCCAGCCTCGGAAAGCACTTCACCGCGCAAAAACCGTGGGCGGGAAAAGACGCGGTGGCGGCGCCGGAGATGGATCAGATAGCGGACGAACCAAGCCAATTCCTCGTCCGCCGGCCCGATATGTTGCCAGTCGAACCAGGAGATCTCGTTGTCTTGACAATAGGCATTGTTGTTGCCGCGCTGTGTCCGCCCGATTTCATCGCCGGCCAGCAACATCGGCACGCCGAGCGACAGCAGAAGGGTGGCCAGCAGGTTGCGCTTCTGGCGGTTGCGCAGGGCGATGATCTGCGCATCATCGGACGCGCCCTCCACACCGTAATTGCAGCTATAGTCGGCGTCCGTCCCGTCGCGATTGTCCTCGCCGTTAGCCTCATTGTGCTTTTGGCTGTAGCTGACGAGATCCCGCAATGTAAAGCCGTCATGAACGGTAATGAAATTAATGCTCGCCCAAGGCCGCCGACCGCGATATCCGAAGATATCCGAGGAGCCGGCCACCCTCGATGCGAGATCGGCGACGAGACCCTTGTCACCCCGCCAGAAGCGCCTGACGACGTCCCGATACTGCCCGTTCCATTCGGCCCAGCCGGGCGGAAAGTTGCCGAGCTGATATCCGTAGGGGCCCAGATCCCAAGGTTCGGCAATCAATTTGAGCCCGGCCATCACGGGGTCCTGTCTTATCGCATCGAAGAAGGCGCTCCCTTGGCTATAATCGCCGTTTTCGCGGGCGAGACTCGGACACAGATCGAAGCGAAAACCGTCGACATGCATCTCCAAGGCCCAGTAACGCAGCGAGTCCATGACCAGCTGCAACACCCGAGGATGATCGAGGTTCATCGTATTGCCGGTACCGGTCACGTCGTAATAAAATCGGCGGTCAACTTGCAAACGATAATAGGAAGCGTTGTCGATGCCGCGAAACGACAGTGTCGGGCCTAGATGATTGCCTTCACCCGTGTGGTTGTAGACGACATCGAGAATGACCTCGATCCCGGCATCATGCAGGCGCTTTACCGCTGTCTTGAAGCCGGCGATCGACGGCGTCGATAGAAAACGCGGATCCGGCGCGAAAAAGCCGATCGTATTGTAGCCCCAGTAATTCACCAGCCCGCGTTCGAGCAAGTGGCGATCGTCGATCGAAGCGTGGATCGGGAGCAGCTCGACGGCGGTGATACCCAGGCCGACGAGGTAATCGATCATGGCCGGTGAAACGAGCCCGGCGAAGGTGCCGCGATGCAAGGGCTCGACATCGGGGTGCTTGATGGTGACGCCGCGCACCTGCAGCTCGATTATGATAGTTTCTTCCCATGGGGTCTGGGGGCGCCGATCCTCACCCCAGGTGAAGGCGGGTTCGACCACCCTGCACTTCGGGATGTTGCGCGAATTGTCGCGCCGGTCAAACGAAAGGTCCTCCCGCGGGCTCCCAAGCCGATAACCGAAGACCGCGTCGGCCCAGCGAAGCCGCCCCTGCAGGGCCTTGGCGTAGGGGTCGATTAGCAGCTTGTTCGGATTGAACCGATGCCCGTTCGACGGATCGAAGGGTCCGTAAACACGATACCCGTAAAGCAGGTTCGGGCGAGCGTCCGGCAAGTAGGCGTGCCAGACCTCGTCGGTATATTCCGGAAGCACGATTCGCGCCTCCTCTTGACCGCCCGAGCGATCGAATAGGCATAGCTCGATTTTTTCGGCATGCGCCGAAAAAATCGCAAAGTTCACACCCTCACCGTTCCAAGTGGCCCCGAGCGGGTAGGGACGACCCGGCCAAACCTTCCATTGCGAAGCCATCAGCGACGGACAACTTTTGCGAAGGTTTGCTGCCTGAGTTTGGCTGCAACGGTCTCCTCACCCTCTTCCCCCGCCGGCCGGGGGGAGAGGGCAGGGTGAGGGGGGCCGCCGAGCCGGTTCGCGGCCTGGCCCACCCGCCATAATAATGAGGACGGTGAGTGATTGAGGAAATGGCCCTCACCCACCAAGCCCTTCGGGCTTGGTCCCCCCTCTCCCGCGGTGCGGGAGAGGAGCTTTGAGCTGAATGCGCTATAGCCCCTCTCCCGCACCGCGGGAGAGGGTGCCGAGCGCAGCGAGGCGGGGGAGGGCAAGCAGGCTCCGGGCATCTGGGGATTATGGGGAACCCGGTTGATTAACCGGGGGTGAAGATCAATGCGCCGAGTGGCGGCAAGTTCAAGCATATCGAGTGGGGGTGGCCATGCATCGGATAAGCGTCGGCATGAACCTCTCCCGCATTGCCGATGCCGCTGCCGCCATACTCCACCGCGTCGGTGTTGATGCGCTCGCGATAGCGCCCCGGCTGCGGCACCCCGATCCGATAGTTCTCGCGCGGAACTGGGGTGAAGTTGCAGACGATGACCGCGACTTCGTGCGGATCCCGGCCGCGCCGCATATAGGACACGACGCTTTCGGCCGCGTTCGCCACGTCGATCCAATGGAACCCCTCGGGCTCGCAATCCAGACGGTGCAACGCCGGCGTGCCGCGGTAGAGATGATTGAGATCACGCACCAGACGCCGGACGCCCTCGTGCAACGGTTCGCCGAGCAGTTGCCAGTCGAGCCCGATATCGTGGTTCCACTCGCGCTCCTGGGCGAACTCACCCCCCATGAACAGCAGCTTCTTGCCCGGGTGGGTCCACATGAAAGTGAGATAGGCTCGCAGATTAGCGAAGCGGTGCCAGCGGTCGCCCGACATTTTGCCGATCAGCGAGCCCTTGCCGTGCACCATCTCGTCATGGCTGAGCGGCAGGACAAAATTCTCGTGAAAGGCGTAGAGCAGACCGAAGCTGAGGTCGTTATGGTGGTATTTGCGGTGGATCGGATCCAACGACATGTACCGCAACGTGTCGTGCATCCACCCCATATTCCATTTGAAGCCAAAGCCCAGCCCCCCGACATAGGTCGGGCGTGACACCATCGGCCAGGCGGTCGACTCCTCGGCCACGGAGGTCGCGCCGGCCTCCCCGAACACTAGCTCGTTCATTCTGCGCAGGAACGCGATTGCTTCGAGGTTTTCCCGCCCGCCGAAAGCATTCGGGATCCATTGCCCCGGGTTGCGGCTGTAGTCGAGGTATAGCATCGAGGCCACCGCATCGACGCGGATGCCGTCGATGTGGAATTCGCGCAGCCAATAGAGCGCGCTCGACAGCAGGAAGTTCGCGACCTCCCGGCGGCCGTAATTGTAGATCAGCGTGTTCCAGTCGGGATGGTAACCCTGCCGCGGGTCGGCGTGCTCGTAGAGCGCGGTGCCGTCAAAGCGGCCGAGCCCATGCGGGTCGGTCGGGAAATGCCCGGGAACCCAATCCAACAACAATCCCAACCCTGCGCCATGGCAGGCATCGACAAAGGCGCGGAAATCGTCCGGCGCACCATAACGGCTGGTCGGCGCAAACAGCGAGATCGGCTGGTATCCCCAAGAGCCGTCGAACGGATATTCGGTGACCGGCATAAGCTCGAGATGCGTGAACCCCATCTCGGCTGCATAGGGGACGAGTTGGCCCGCGAGCTCGCGATACGTCAAATACCGCCCGTTCTCGGCTAAATTGCGGCGCCATGAGCCGAGATGGACTTCATAGATCGAGATCGGCGCCTGGCGATCGTTGCGCTCCCAACGCTCCGCCATCCACCGCCCATCCTGCCACAGATGTCGCGACGGCTCGGCAATAATCGACGCCGTGTTGGGCGGCCGCTCGGCCCGCTCCGCCTGCGGGTCCGCCTTGAGCGGCAGGAGCTGACCGTCGGCGCCGACGATCTCATACTTGTAGAGATGACCGGGGCGCAGGCCCGGGAGGAACAGCTCCCAAAACCCGCCGACATTTCGCATCGGCATCCGCCGGCCGTCCCATCCGTTGAAGTCGCCAACGACGCTGACCCGGTGCGCGTTCGGCGCCCATACCGCGAAGGCAACCCCCTCGACACCCTGATGGACCAGCGGATGCGCTCCAAGCCTGCGGTAGCTCGCCAGGTGGTTGCCCTCGGCGAGCAGATGAATGTCGATCTCGCCCAGCACTGGCGGAAAAGAATAGACGTCGTAGAATTCGTGTTGAGCACCACCGCTCGACACACGCAACCGATAGCGGAACGCCTCCTTGCGGTCGGGAATTGTTGCGACAAAGAAACCGTCGCGGAGGATTTGGACAGCCTTGGCCACAACCTCGCCGGTCGCGGCTTCGACCACCCACATATCCTGTGCGCCTGGCAGCATCGCTCGGACGGCTATTCCGTCCGGCGTCTTGTGCATTCCGAGAAATGAGAATGGGTCGCTGTGGCGCGCCTCGACCACTGCCGCGATTTGCGGATCAGGCCGCCGCAGCACGCTCAGCCCCCTCAATCCGCGCCAAGATGCCGAGCACGCCTTTCAACGGAATGTCGACCCAGCCGGGCCGGTTCGCCAGCTCGTAGGAGACTTCGTAGATCGCCTTCTCGAGTGTAAAGAAGGCCAGCATCCTGCGGCCCTGGTTCTTGTTCGTCGGGTAGGCAACGCAACCGCGCATCGCCTTGCGATAGGCGGCACGGAAGCCGTCGACCGCCCGATGTCGCCAGGCCTCGGCCAATTCCAACATTCTCGGTTCGGCTGCCGGGCGCGCTTCGGCGAGCTGCCGCACGGCGGTAAAGCTGGCGTAATCGAACGAGCGGATCATGCCGGCGACATCGCGCAGAGGCGAACTCTTGCGCCGACGGTCGGCGAGCGGCCGTGCCGGCTCGCCCTCGAAATCGATGATGAAGAAGTCGTTCTTCACCGCGAGAACTTGGCCGAGATGAAAATCTCCGTGATACCGGGTCTTTTGGGCTTCGGCCTCATCCGGAATCAGCGTGCGGATCAGGTGGAAAAGCCTGTCACGGTCGGCGGTGAGGCGCTCCACGAGTTCCTGCGCCGAAGCCGGCAATCTGGCCCGCTGGCGTTCCAATTTGGCCAGCATGTCGGCGGCCGCCGCATCGAGCTCGCGCCGCCATTGGCCGATATCCTCGGCGGTTATCGGTTCGGGGGCAAAGTCGGGATCATCGCGGCCCCCCTCCTCTAGAGCTCGATGCATCTCGGCAGTACGAATCCCGAGTTGGCGCGCCAACGAAAGGAAAAACACATCGGGATCGGGCAGGTCCGATGCGCGAGTACCGGTCGACAGCGCATCGTCGAGATATCGTGTGAGATAGTCCAAGGCCTGGGTCCAGCCGTCTCCTTGATTGCGAACAAAGCCGAACAACACGCCCAGCGCGTGCGTTTGGGGTCCATCGCCGTCGAGATCGAGTTCCATAAACGCCAGGAGCGGCGGCGTGTTCGCAAACCCGGCCCGCTCCACCAGAAAACGGGACATTTCGATTTCGGGATGTGGACCGGGTTGCAGACGCCGATAGATCTTCAGTATGCCGTAATCGTCGAAGACGATCGAGCTGTTTGACTGCTCCGCCCCGATGCGGCGAGCTACCAGCCGCTCTGGCAACGCGACCTGATCGAATAACGGCGTTTTGCGGCACCGGATCTCGCCTGCCCCTTCGAGCCGCATTGTCGCGCCCTGCCGGATCGCTTCCATCAATGCCAGCGCAAAGCCGTCCTGCGATAGGGCATCGACCAGCGCTCCCTCTCGCCGGAATTGCCTCAATTCAGCGAGTGTTACCGGGACCAGAGATTGGCGCGCTTCGGTATCTGCGGACGACCAGATGGCGGCCAATGGCAGGAAATAACGTTGCCTCTCGCCCCGTGCCAGTTGCGCCTCCACGACCCCGGCCATGAACGTTTCGGCCGCCTGCCCGTCTTCGGGTGGTCGGGTAACTTCGCAACGCGCCAGCACAGAAGCGGTCTTGACTCTCTGGTCCTTGGCCCCGAACCAGCGTTGCCGTGGCAAGAAAGCAGGGACTGCATCACCTTCGAGCTGCGGCAGATTGTGCTGACGGAACAGATCGGGCCAGCCATGCGGCATCACCAGCGTGAGAAATTCTGGTGGCGCCGCTCGCAGATTACCCGCCTCGGTGGCGGTAGACAGGAGCTCGAACCAGTAAAAGCTGTAGCCTTGCAGTGTAAGGAGATACGGCAATTCGCCAATTGGCGGAAAAGCGCTGCGCCCGAGTAGTTCGACTGGTTGGCGGCCGCGCCACTCGGACAAATCGAGTTCGACCGCTTGCGGAGTGCGCGACAAATTGGCAACGCAAAGGACGATTTCGTCGCCATAAGCGCGCGTATAAGCGATAACCTTGCGGTTCGACGGATAGAGAAACCGCAGGGTGCCTCGGCCGAAAGCGCGACGCGAGCGACGTGCCGCGATAAGCCGCTTGACCCAATTCAAGAGTGACGAAGGCGAGCGACTCTGCGCCTCGACATTGACCGCCTCGAAACCGTAGACCGGATCCATGATCGGCGGCAGATAAAGGCGCGCCGGGTCGGCGCGGGAAAATCCGCCATTGCGATCGAACGACCATTGCATCGGCGTGCGTACGCCGTCGCGATCGCCGAGAAAAACATTATCGCCCATACCGATTTCGTCGCCGTAGTAGAACACCGGCGTTCCCGGCATCGAGATCAACAGCGCATTCAACAATTCGATCTTCCGCCGATCGTTTTCCATCAGCGGTGCGAGGCGACGACGAATCCCGAGGTTCAATCGCGCCCGCCGATCGGCAGCATAATAGTTCCAGAGGTAATCGCGCTCGCGATCGGTCACCATCTCAAGCGTCAGCTCGTCATGATTGCGCAGAAAAACCGCCCATTGGCAGCTCTCCGGAATATCCGGCGTCTGCCGCATGATATCGGCAATCGGGTGGCGGTCTTCGGTGGCGACCGCCATATAGATTCGCGGCATCAGCGGGAAATGGAACGCCATATGGCATTCGTCGCCCGCGCCGAAATATTGCAGCACGTCTTCCGGCCATTGGTTTGCCTCGGCCAGCAGCATGCGGTCTGAGTACCGCATGTCGAGCTCACGCCGCAGCCGGCGCAGCACCTCATGGGTCTCGGGGAGGTTCTCGTTGAGTGTGCCTTCGCGCTCGATTAGGTACGGCACCGCGTCGAGCCGCATGCCGTCGACCCCGAGATCCAGCCAGAACCGCATCACGTCGACAACCGCTCGGAACACGCGCGGATTGTCGAAATTCAGGTCGGGCTGGTGCGAGTAGAAGCGGTGCCAGTAGTAGGCCTGAGCCACTGGGTCCCAGGCCCAGTTGGATTTTTCCGCATCGACAAAAATGATGCGGGTTTCCGGGAACTTCTGGTCGGTATCGCTCCAGACGTAAAAATCGCGCAGCTTCGAGCCCGGCTTCGCCAGTCGCGCGCGCTGGAACCAAGGATGCTGATCAGAGGTATGGTTGATGATCAGTTCGGTGATCACCCGGATATCGCGTCGGTGGGCATCTCGTATGAACGCCTTGAAATCGGCCATCTTGCCGTATGACGGATTGATGTTTTTGTAGTCGGAGATGTCATAGCCGTCATCGCGCAAGGGCGAGGGATAAAACGGCAGCAGCCACAATGTCGTGACGCCGAGATCCTGTAGATAATCCAGCTTGCGGCGCAATCCTTCGAAATCGCCAACTCCATCATTGCTGGAGTTGAAAAAGGCCTTCACGTGCAGCTGATAAATGATCGCGTCCTTGTACCACAGCGAGTTGGATCCCACCGTGCGTGCGATTGCGCCGCTGTCGGGCGCCGGACGGGTCAAATCGTCTAGTAGTGTCATGTGGCTAGGCTGATCGCAAAAAGTGCATCCATTAACTAGAGCCTCTAATCCTGAAAAAGGGCCGAAATCGGGCCTGCCGAGAAGTTCATTGCACCGACCGATTTATTCGTGAATCCTAATACGGCCGTCGAAGACAGAAAACCAAAGCGGGATTGATCGCGGGATCAAGATGAAAGCGCTGATAAGCACCGCGGCAAGCGGTAGCGCGGCCGGTAAACGCCTCATCGAGCGAGTATGCCGCATCGGGCCCAATTCCGAACTCGGCAAGCGGCAGCTCGACGGTATCCTCGTGCGCGCCATGCGGATCGAGATTGACGACGATGATCACGACGTTGGCCCGGTTCGAGGAGATTTTCGCATAAGCCAGAATGTTCGGGTCATTGCAGTTTAGAAAGCGCAGGTTGAGAAATTCCTGCAGCGCCGGATTATTGCGCCGGAACCGATTGAGAACAGCGATATCATCCTTGATGTTACCCGAGCGGTCCCAGTCCCACACTTTGTATTCGTACTTCTCCGAATGGAGGTACTCCTCGCGCCCGGGGATCGGAGTATTCTCGCACAGCTCGAACCCGTTATAGATGCCGTAGACCGGCGACAAGGTCGCGGCCAATACGAAACGAATGCGGAAAGCCGGGCGACCGCCCTCCTGCAGAAACACCGGCAGGATGTCCGGCGTGTTGGTGAAGAAGTTCGGCCGGAAATATTCTTTGGCTGGATACGCCGTCAGCTCGGTCAAATACTCGATCAACTCCGATTTCGTATTGCGCCAGGTAAAATACGTATAGGACTGGGTGAACCCAGATTTCGCCAATGCTCGCATCATCTTGGGCCGGGTGAACGCTTCCGACAGGAGAATCGCCTCCGGGCAGCGCGCCTTGACCTCACGTATCAGCCACTCCCAAAACGGCAGCGGCTTGGTGTGGGGGTTGTCGACGCGAAACGTGCGCACGCCTTCGCCGATCCAAAACAAGATCGTGTCGCGCAATTCGGCCCACAACCCTTCGCGGTCCGGATTGTCGAAATCGACATTGACGATGTCTTCGTATTTCTTGGGAGGATTCTCGGCGTATTTGATCGTTCCGTCGGGCCGGAAACGGAACCACTCCGGATGCTCGCGCACCCACGGATGGTCCGGCGCGGCTTGGATCGCGAAATCGAGCGCCACCTCCATTCCGAGCGCCGCAGCGGCGCGGACGAATCGGCGGAAGTCGGCAAGTGTGCCGAGCTCGGGATCGACAGCCCGGTGACCGCCTTCTTCCGAACCGATCGCATAAGGGCTACCTGGGTCACCCGGCTCGGCAACCGTGCCGTTGTCTCTGCCCTTGCGGTTGACGCGGCCGATCGGATGGATCGGAACGAGATAGACGACGTCAAAACCGAGCCGCGCGATTTCAGGGAGGCGGGCGATACAATCATCAAACGTGGCGCCGTTGCCGGGCTCCACCCCTTGGCTGCGCGGGAACATTTCATACCAGGCGGCAAAGCTCGCCGCCTTGCGGTCGACGACCACCTCCAGTTCGCGTGGATAACGCACCGCATCACTGCGCGTCGAACAGCGCGCCATTGGGTCACGAACTTGGGAGGAGAGGAGCAGCTCGGCGCGGCCGTCGCTGTCGTGCAGCTCGAAATCGCGCAACATCTGCTGGATACACGCCGGATCGCCACCGCGCGCCAGCTCCAGCGCGGCCCCTACAATATCCCGCCCCTCGATCAGCTCGAGATCGATGTTCTGGCCTGCCGCCAGCTTCTTTTCGACCTCGTCGCGCCAACTTTCGAAATGATCGGTCCAGGCCTCGATCGTGTACCGCCAGAGGCCGACCGCATCCAGCCGGAAGCGGCTGACCCAGCGATCATTGTCGTAAAAGACAAGCGGCGCTTCGCGCCACGCCTCGTCTTCGCGCCGGAATTTTACGACCGCGCGCAGCTTGTCGTGCCCGTCGCGAAACAGGTCGGCCCACACCTCGAACAGCTCACCGACAATCCGCTTGACGGGATAACGTCCGCCATCGAGCTCGGGATACACCTCCTCGATTTGTATTCGATTATCAGGTTGCCACTGCGGATGCTGCGCAACCGGACGCTCGGACCGGGTAGAACCCGCCCGCAAAACCCGCACCTCAAACGGCGCCACGGTGACAGAAGAGCCTTCGATTTCGATCTGACTGGTTTGTTGCTCGTGCGTGTTGACGAGGATGAAGGCGCGGTTGTCGCCGCTTTCGGTCCGCCGCTCCAACACGAGCAGCGGGTCCGCTTGGTTGCTCTGCCGCCGCAGCGGACCCTCTTCGTTGAGGGCTGGCAACGATTTCTTCATCGCATTGACCTCGCCCACGAACTGGCTGAGATCAAAGCGCTGAGGCTCCGCTTCCTCGTCGGGGTTGGCGACGACATCGAGCCGCCGCGACCAGCCGTATTCGAAACCCATCGGCATCATTACACCGGTCGAGTAGGCCGCGGCAAAGGCGTAAGCCTGCCGATAGCGCGGCTCGATCTGAGGCTCCGGAATTCCAGAGGCCCGCAGCTCATTGACCAGCCGGTCGGTATCGTGGCTCTCCGGAAAGCCGATCGACGGCGCGATATGGCGAAAGTCTTCGTACTGTTCGAGCAGCCAAAGGTTTTCGAAATCCCACCACTTCACGCTGTTGAAGAGATAATCGAAACCGGCGCCGCCGAGGGCGAGGACCGCTTCCTTCGGCGCGCCGAGGTTTTCGGCGCAGAATACCACGTCGGGATCGGCCCTTTTGGCATCGCTGATCAGGCCGCGCCAGACCTCGGCGGGCACCTTATAGGCCGCGTCGCAACGAAAGCCGCCAAAACCCAAGCCGATGTAATGGCGCACCAGCTGTTGGAAATACCCAAGGATCTGACTCTGCTGCGGCGGCCGATAATCGAGTTCGGCGAGATCGCCCCATACCGTCTTTTGGGCGGGGTCGGCAGGGTCGGTCGCGTAGGGCGAGACGACATTGCCTCGCGCATCACGGGTGAACCAGTCGGGGTTGCTGGCGACGAGCTCGCTGTCCTTTGACGTATGGTTGACGACCAGGTCCATGATGACGCGCAGCCCGTGCCCCCGCGCCGCCTCGGTAAAGGCGCATAACAAACGGTCGTCGTCACCGGACTCGCTGTCGCGAAAGCGGGGATTTAGCCGGTAATAATCCTTGACCGCGTACAGGCTCCCGGAAAAACCCGGGTAATGAAACGGGTTCACATAGACGGCATTGAACCCCATTGCCGCGATCCGCGGCAGATGCGCCGCCCATTTCCGGGTGGTGCCTGCCAATGTCGGAAAGAGATTGTAAATGCGGAGCCCTTCGCTCATTGCGACAGACCTGAGTTGTCGAGATTACCCCAATCCCCGCCATCCTGACCTAGTAATGGCCTCCCCGTGCGTGAAGTTCCATTCGGGCCGGCAGCCCGGCCGTTCACCGGCCCGGAAGAACCATTACCTCCGGTTCGGCCGGCAACTCTGACCGTGTAATTATAAGAACGACCGTGGGCGCCTCCGCATGCCGTACCGCATAAGAATCCCCGATCCTTGTCAGAAATTTGTCCAAAGTTGCCTGCGTGAAGATGTGCATCGGGATGATGATCTTTGGTTTGATTTGCCGGAGGACCTCGATCATATCGTCCTGGTTTAACGTCCAGACGCCATCGATCGCACCATCACGACGTCGATCGCACCGAGATCGGCGAGATGGGATTGTGTCAACGTATGGTGCAAATGGCCGAGATGGGCGATGCACAGATCGGCGATGTCGGACACAAAAATCGAGTTGCCGTTGTAGCGGGTGCCGCCGAATTCTCGCACATTCGTCGGCACATTGTGGATCCGCACATCGCGGTATTCGAGTCGATGGGTCGCGACCCCACCCGCGGGATCCCAGCCACGCAGGATGAATTTCACTCCCGGCTCGACCGCATCGCTGTAATGCGTCAGATGCGATTGTTCATCGTGACGATGTCGGGCGTGACCGGCGCCCGTATCGCATCGTTGTAATCGGTGACGATCCGAACACCGCCCGGGCTCTCGATCAGAAAGCTTGGGTGGCCGAGAAAGGGAATCGAAACCGCCTCCGCGCCGGCGGCGGCGAGGCGCAGGACTGTCCGGGTGAAGTTCAGGGACAATTTTCCCGACACCTAGCCAGCAAGTCGCTCGGCGAGCGACGCCTACTCTATCCCCTCCCCCCGCCGGCGGGGGGAGAAGGGCCTATTTGCGAAAGCCTCCGAGCTCGGCCCGATCACAGGACCACCTCGACAAGGAACGGGCCCGGCGTACCGATGCCCTCGGCGAAGCGGTCGTTGAAGGCATCCATTGTCGTGACCCGCGCGCCGGGCACGCCCATCGAGCGCGCGAGACCCACCCAGTCGAGATCGGGATGGCCGAGATCGAGCATGTCGAGTGCCTTACGGCCGGGATTGCCGGCGCCGACATTGGCGAGCTCGCCGCGCAGGATCGCGTAGCTGCGGTTCGAGAACAGCAATGTCGTCACATCCAGCCCCTCGCGCGCCTGCGTCCACAGCGCCTGCAATGTATACATGCCGCTGCCGTCGCCCTCGAGGCAGATCACCTTGCGGTCCGGGCACGCCACCGCCGCCCCTGTAGCCACCGGCATGCCCATGCCGATCGAGCCGCCCATGTTCGACAGCCAGTCATGCGGCTGCGCAGAACCGGTCGGCACGAAAAAGCCGCGGCCGGTAGTGACCGCCTCGTCGACGACAATCGCATTCTCGGGAAGCAGCGCCGCGAGCGACCTGCCGATCGCATCCGAATTGATTGCCCCGGTTGCCGGCGCGGGCGGGGGATCATTGGTCACCGGCGCCGGGGTCGCATGCGCCCCGAGCTCGTCGGCCAAAGCCGCGAGCGCACCGATCAGGTCTTCTTCCGGCCGCGCGAGGACGTGACCCACGGCATCCGGAGGAGACAGCAGGCTCGGCTTGTCCGGATAAGCGAAGAACGCCACCGGCATTTTGGACCCGACCAGGATGATGTGCTTGAGCCCGGCCAGCACCTTGACCGCTTGGTCGACGACGTAAGGCACCCGTTCGACAAACACTCGGCCTCGGCCGCGCTGAGTGCGGGCGTTGGAACCCTGGGCAATCAATCTCGCTCCGGTTTTCGCTGCGATGCGGCCGGCGAGGTCGAGCCCCTCCTGGCGCAAGGCGCGCCCTGTTACCAGCAAGAGGCACGGCTCGCCCGAGCGCAATACCCGCGCCACCTCGGCGACGGCCTCCGGCGATACCGGCGCCGGCGGCGCGGCCGGCGGCACCTCGACCGGGCCAGAGCCCTCGTTCCATGCCGTGTCGGCCGGCAGGATCAACATCGCGATCTGGCCCGGCGGCGTGCGCGCTGCCGCGATCGCCGCAGCGCCGTCGGCGGCGACCGAGCGCGCATCGGGCGAGGTCTTGACCCAGCGCGAGAACGGCTTTGCGGCGGTCTCGATATCGGTGGTCAATGGCGCGTCGTAGCGGCGATGGTAGGTCGCGTGATCGCCGACGATGTTGACCATCGGCGTCGAGGCCTTGTTGGCGTTGTGAATGTTGGCGAGCCCGTTGGCCATGCCGGGGCCGAGATGCAACAGCGTCGCCGCCGGGTTTTCGGTCATCCGGGCGTAACCGTCGGCGGCGCCGGTGACGACGCCTTCAAAGAGGCCGAGCACGCAGCGCATCCCCTCGACCCGGTCGAGAGCCGCGACAAAATGCATTTCCGAGGTGCCCGGATTGGCGAAACAGACGTTCACACCGCCGCCGACCAAGGTGCGCACCAAGCTTTCCGCGCCGTTCATTGATCTCCTCCGAATAGGCGTCGCCCGCTGGGCATCGAGCTTTAACATCCCCTCACACAAACCGGAAGGCGTCGAGCGGGTCGAGCCTGTCGAGGGCGCCAGGTGGCTGGCTGCGCACCATATAGATGAAAAATAATGCATGTATCGGGTTGACGCGGGGCTAAGCCCGTAGATAAAGTACGCATTAAATTTCCTATGATCACCTTCGACACCGAACCCCAACGATATCGCCACTGGCGCCTCTCCTGCACCGGCGCGGTCGCCACACTGACCTTGGATGTGGCGGAGGAAGCCGGATCTTCCCCAGGCTACCGGTTGAAGCTCAACTCTTACGATCTCGGGGTAGACATAGAATTCCACGACGCGCTCAACCGCATCCGCTTCGAGCATCCCGAGGTGCGGGTCGTGGTTCTGACGAGCGGCAAGGAGCGCGTGTTCTGCTCGGGAGCCAACATCTACATGCTGGCTCAAGCGAGCCACGCCGAGAAGGTCAATTTCTGCAAATTCACCAATGAAACCCGCAACGGCATCGAGGATTCGAGCGCGCATTCCGGTCTCAAATTCATCGCCGCCGTAAACGGCGCCTGCGCCGGCGGCGGCTATGAGCTGGCACTCGTCTGCGACGAGATCATCATGGTCGACGACCGGTCGAGCACGGTCAGCCTGCCCGAAGTGCCGCTTTTGGGTGTACTGCCCGGCACCGGCGGCCTCACTCGGCTGGTCGACAAGCGCAAGGTGCGGCGCGATCTCGCGGACGTCTTTTGCACGACTGCCGAAGGGGTGCGTGCCGACCGCGCAAAGGCGTGGGGGCTGGTCGACCGCACCGCGCCACCAGCGCGCTTCCAACAACTCGTCGACGAGCGCTGCCTCGCCCGGGCGGAAGGGAGCGATCGCCCGGCCGAGGCGGCGGGCGTTGCCCTCGTCCCGCTCGATCGCGTGTTCGGCTACGGGGGCTATCGTTACCGCTGGGTCGAAGTCGACATCGAGCCGAACGAGCGCGTAGCAACCCTGACCGTAACGGGTCCCCCGAGAGACGAGGTTCCCGGCGATCTCGACCAGATCGTCAAGGCCGGCGCCGGCTGGTGGCCGCTGGCGATGGCGCGCGAGTTGGACGACGCGCTGTTGATGCTGCGTGCGAACCATCGCGAAATCGGAACCCTGGTGCTGAAGACCCGCGGCGCCCTCGATGCTGTTCTGATCGCCGATCGGACGATGATCGCCAATCAAAGCCACTGGTTCGTGCGCGAGACGATCGGGTTCCTGCGGCGCACCTTGCAGCGGCTCGATGTCTCCTCGCGCAGTCTCTTTGCGGTCATCGATCAGGGCTCGTGCTTTGCCGGAAGCCTGTTGGAGCTGAGCCTCGCCGCCGATCGCAGCTTTATGCTGGCCGAGGGACCGCGAATCGCGCTGAGCGGGCTAAATTTCGCCGGTCTGGAAATGGTAAACGGTCGCGCGCGGCTCGTCACCCGCTTCAACGATGAACCCGCCGCCGCGGCACTCGAGCGGGTGGTCGCCGAGCCGCTCGACGCCAAGGCCGCGCTCGAACACGGCCTCGTCACCTTCACGCCCGACGAACTCGACTGGCAGGACGAGATTCGCGTCGCCATCGAAGAGCGCGCGAGCCTATCGCCTGACGCGCTGACCGGGATGGAGGCGAATTTGCGCTTCGCCGGCCCCGAGACTATCGCGACCAAGGTATTCGGCCGGCTTTCGGCTTGGCAGAACTGGGTTTTTACGCGCGCGAACGCGACCGGCGAGCACGGAGCCCTGAAGGTTTACGGCAGCGGTGCTCGGGCCCGGTTCGACTGGGAGCGGACTTAGCGGACGTAGACGGGGGAGAAAAATGGCGATCGACTACTCTGAGCGCATTCCGAACAATGTCGGACTTGCCGACAACCGGGCCCTGCAGCGTGCCCTCGAACAGTGGCAGCCGCGGTTTCTCGATTGGTGGCAGGAAATGGGGCCGGCGGCGTTCCGCGGCACCGAAGTGTATCTGCGTACGGCCACAACAGCCGACGAGAAAGGTTGGGCGAGCTACGGCCACGTCGCTCTTCCGGAATACCGTTGGGGCATCTTTCTCGCCGACCCGGTGCCCGATAGACGCATCGGTTTTGGCGACGCGATGGGCGAACCGGTGTGGCAGCAGGTGCCGGGCGAGCATCGCTCGAGCCTGCGCCGCTTGATCGTGACGCAAGGCGACACCGAGCCGGCCTCGGTCGAGCAGCAGCGCCGGCTCGGGCTCACCTGCCCCTCGCTCTACGATTTGCGCAACCTCTTCCAGGTCAATGTCGAAGAAGGCCGGCATCTGTGGGCGATGGTCTATCTGCTGCACGCCTATTTTGGACGCGACGGCCGAGAAGAAGCCGAAGAGCTGCTGACCCGCCATTCCGGAGACGGCGACAAGCCGCGGATCCTCGGGACCTTCAACGAGCCGATCACTGATTGGCTCAGCTTTTTCTTCTTCACCTATTTCACCGACCGCGATGGCCGGTTTCAGCTGAAGAGCCTGGCCGAGAGCGCGTTCGACCCGCTGTCGCGCAGCTGCCGGTTCATGCTGGCCGAAGAGGCTTTCCACATGTTCGTCGGCGCCAGCGGGATCACGCGGATCATCAAGCGGACGCTCCAAGTGATGAAGGAGGTTGCGACGGACGATCCCGCGGCCGTGCGCAACGCCGGCGCCGTCGATCTGCCGACCTTGCAGCGTTACGTCAATTTCTGGTTTAGCTCATCGGTCGATCTTTTCGGTGCGGAAATATCGTCCAACGCGGCGAGCTATTTTGCGACCGGGATCAAAGGGCGCCCGGACGAAGCGCGCTTCCCCGAGCACCTCGGCGCGGGCCGACTGCCGATCGATTTGCCAGACGGGAAGGGTGGGGTCATCCCCGAAGAAGTGCCGATGCGCAGCGCGATGAACGAGGTTTCGCGCGCGGCCTATGTCAAAGATTGCGACATCGGCGTCCAACGCTGGAACCGGCTGATCCGGGAAGCCGGCCACGATTTCCGTCTCGCTCTGCCGAGCCTGCGCTTTCGACGCTCGGTCGGCGCCTGGGCGGGCATCCATACTGATCCGCAAGGCGAGCCCATTTCTGCCGAAGAATGGCGGACCCGGCAGCTCGACTGGCTGCCTTCCGAAGAGGATCGGGCCTTTGTCGGAAGCCTGATGCAGCGTGTGACCGAACCCGGCAAATTCGCCGGCTGGATCGCGCCGCCCGATGGGGGCATCAACAATCTCGGCCCCGCCTACCAATACGTCCGCCTGAACTAAGGCCGCCCCTCACCCCGACCCTCTCCGCGCAAGCGGGGGCGAGGGAACAATTGAAATTTTCTCGCCTTGCGTCAGCGGGGAGAGGGAGGGACCCGCGCAGCGGGAGGGTAAGGGGCAGCCACATGCTGTAGTGAGAGTGTCATAAAACTCGATTAGTGGTAAGCTGATCGCGCTCGCGCGTCGTGATGGGAGGTGGTGATGGGAAAGCGCTCGTCGCATGCCGCTTTGGCAATCCGTCTCGCCGAAATAGGGCACCCCGGGTCCACTGCCGGTGAGCCGGGTGTTGCTGAACCGGAGCGCGAGCAGAGCTATCGCCGCCGCGTCCGACCGCAAAGCGACGGGCAACAACGCCTAATGGCAGCGATCGAGCGTCATAACCTGACGATTGCGCTGGGCCCGGCGGGCACCGGCAAAACCTACCTCGCCGTCAGCGCTGCAGTGGCGGCGCTCGACGCGGGAGAGGTCGGGCGTATCGTGTTGACGCGTCCGGCAGTCGAGGCCGGCGAAAGCCTCGGCTATCTGCCCGGCGACATCAACGACAAGCTGGCGCCCTATCTGCGCCCGCTCAACGATGCGCTGAACGAACGGCTCGGCGGCAAGCGCGTCAAGCAGCTGATGGCCGAAGGCGCCATAGAGATCGCCCCGATCGCTTATATGCGCGGGCGCACGTTGAACAATGCCTTTATCGTGATCGACGAGGCCCAGAACTGCACTTACGGCCAGATCAAGATGCTGCTGACGCGGCTGGGCTGGCATTCGACGATGGTCGTAACCGGCGATCCCGACCAGAGCGATCTTCTCGACGGTCTCTCCGGTCTGGCCGACATCACCCGGCGGCTCGAGCCGATAGCCGACATCGCGGTGATCCGGCTCGGCGACCGCGACATTGTCCGCCATCCGCTGGTCGCGGGTATGCTGACGGTGCTGTAAGGCCGGCGAACGGCTTGACGCCGGGCTCAGCGCGGCAGCTTATTGCATTCTCGAATCGATATTTAGCCTGAGGAGCCATGACCGTGGCATCGCAGCCTTTTCACGGGGTGCTCGTCCCCGTTCTCACGCCGTTTACGCCTAGCGGCGAACCCGATTCCGGACGGTTTATCGCTTTCTGCCGCTGGCTGCTCGACCAGGGGGCCGGAGGCCTTTCGGTGTTCGGCACGACGAGCGAGGCGAACTCGATGTCCGGGCCCGAGCGCATGGCGCTGCTCGACGCGCTGATCGAGGCGGGAATTCCGCCCGGAAAGCTGATGCCCGGAACCGGCGCCTGCTCAATAAGCGAGGCGGCGAGCCTGGTTCGCCAGGCAGTCGGCCACGGCTGTGGCGGCGTCCTGATGCTGCCGCCCTTCTACTATAAGGGCGTCAGCGACGACGGCATTTTCGCTTTCGTCTCGCGCGTGATCGACAAGGTCGCCTCGCCCGCGCTCCGGGTCTATCTCTATCATATCCCGCCGGTTGCTCAGGTCGGCTACTCGCTCGACCTTGTCGGCCGCCTCGTCAAGGCCTATCCGGAAACAGTCGTCGGGCTGAAGGACAGCTCCGGCGATTGGAGCAACACGGCGGCGCTGCTCGACCGCTTTCCTGGCTTCGCGGTATTCCCGGGCTCCGAGGTGTTTCTGCTCGACGCGCTGCGCAAAGGCGGCGCCGGGTGCATTACGGCGTCGGGCAATGTCAATGTCCCGGAGATCCGCAAAGTTTATGAGAACTGGCGCGGGCCGCAGGCCGACGCATTGCAGGGCGAGATCACGATCCTGCGCAAGGCGTTGCAGGCCTACCCGATGGTTCCCGCCCTGAAGCGGATCGTCGCGCATTTCCACAACGACCCGGACTGGGCCGCGGTGCGCCCGCCGCTCGTGCCGCTCGACCAGGCGCAATCCTCGGCGCTGATCGCCGATCTCGCCAAGCTCGGGTTCTCGCTTGGAGAGCGGTCGCGCTCGATGGCGGCATAGCCATGGCTGCGGCTGAACGCCAGGCCTTTTACGACCGGATCGCCCCGGCCAACCTGGCGCCGCTCTGGGAGCAGCTGCATTCCCTCGTCACCCCCGAGCCGACCACGTCGTGCGTTCCGGCGCTGTGGCGCTATGAAGAGATCCGGCCCCATCTGATGCAGGCCGGCGGCCTGATCACGGCGCAGGAGGCTCAGCGCCGAGTCTTGATCTTGGAAAATCCCGGATTGAAGGGGCAGGCCACGATTACCGGCTCGCTCTTTGCGGGATTGCAGCTAATTCTGCCCGGCGAAATCGCGCCAGCCCATCGTCATACGCAGTCGGCGTTGCGCTTCATTATCGAGGGTCACGGCGCCTATACCGCCGTCGACGGCGAGCGCGCCGCGATGCAACCTGGCGATTTCGTCATCACCCCCTCCTGGACCTGGCACAATCACGGCAACGACACGCAAGAGGCGATGGTTTGGCTCGACGGGCTCGATATCCAGATCGTCAAATTGCTGAGCGCGAGCTTTGCGGAGCAGGCCCCCGCCGAGGAGCAGGCGGTGACGCGGCCGGAGGGCGACAGCGCCGCGCGGTTTGGCAACAACCTCGTGCCGGTCGATTGGCGGCCCGAGGTCAAGACCTCGCCGGTGTTCAACTACCCCTATACGCGCACCCGTGAGGCGCTCGAAACCCTGAGCCGCAACGGCGATCCCAACCCCTATCACGGGCACAAGATGCGCTACGTCAATCCGGCGAGCGGCGATTTTGCAATGCCGACGATCGGCACCTTCATCCAATTGCTCCCGAAGGGCTTTTCGACTGGCCCCTACCGTTCGACCGACGGGACGGTATATGTCGCGGTCGAGGGCGCCGGCGAGAGCCGGGTCGGCGACCAGATCTTCGGCTGGCAACCGCGCGACATATTCGTCGTGCCGAGCTGGCTGCCCGTCAGTCACCATGCTGTGGACGAGGCGGTGCTGTTCAGCTACTCCGACCGCCCGGTACAGGAGAAGCTCGGCTTGTGGCGCGAGCAGCGCGGCAACGCCTAATTAAACGCCGGAGCGTCACCCCTCACCCCGACCCTCTCCCCGCAAGCGGGGCGAGGGAGGGACCCGCGAAGCGGGAGAGTGAGGGCAGGAGGCGACGGGTCTTGGGGAGGGATGCGAATGACGGAGGGAGCGAACGGCGAGAATGCGCTCGGCCTGGCCGGCAAGGTAGCGATCGTCACCGGTGGCGGTGCGGCGGATGACGGCATCGGGAATGGCCGCGCGGCGGCGATCCTGCTGGCCCGGGCCGGCGCCAAGGTTCTCGTCGTCGACCTCGACCGCGATCGCGCCGAGCGCACCGTCGCGATGATTGAGGCGGAGGGCGGCACGGCCGCTCCCTTCGTCGCGGACGTCACCGACGAACAGCAAGCGCGCGCGATGGTCGCCGAGGCGGTCGCCCGGTTCGGCCGACTCGATTGCCTCGACAACAATGTCGGCATCGGCGGACGCGGCAGCGTCGTCGAAATGGCCCCGCAGGAGTGGCGACGGGTCATGCAGGTCAATGTCGACAGCATGTTCATGGCCTCGCGGCATGCCATCCCGGCTATGAAGGAGACGGCGGGTGGCGGTGCCATCGTCAACGTTTCGTCGATCTCCGCCCTGCGGCCGCGCGGCCTGACAGCCTACTCCACATCAAAGGGCGCAGTGATCGCATTGACTCGCGCGATGGCAGTCGACCACGGGCCGGACGGCATCCGCGTCAATTGCGTTGCGCCGGGGCCGGTCTATACGCCGATGGTCTATTCGCGGCGCATGAGCCCCGCGGGCCGCGAAGCGCGACGCCGGGCCTCGGTGCTCGGTATCGAGGGAACGGGTTGGGACATCGGACACGCTGTCCGCTTTCTTCTGTCGGCCGAGGCGCGCTACATTACCGGGCAGACCCTGGTCGTCGACGGCGGAGCCACTCTCGTGGGACCGGCCCGGGCACCCGAGTGAGAAAAAGCCGGGAGGACATCATCCGATGGCGCGCCTGCCGTATCTCGACAAATCCGATCTCCTGCCCGAGCATCAGGATCTTCTGGCGCGAAACCTCAACCTCTACCGGGTGCTCGCGCACAGTCCGCGCGCCGCGCGCAGCCTCAATACGCTGGCGCGATACATCCGCGACGGCAGCCGCCTCGACCCGCGGCTGCGCGAACTCGCCATTCTTCAGGTGAGCTATCTGACGCGCTCGGCCTGGGGGTACTCTCACCACATCAGGATCGGTCAGGAGATCGGCCTTTCCGACGACGACATCCGCGCTGTCGCCGACGAAACCGCCGGGCGGGCGACCCGGCTCGAAGCACTTGCAAAGACCGTATTGCGCGCCGCCCGCGAGATGACAACCGAGCTATCCGTCTCCGACAAGACCTTTGCCGCGTTGCGCCCGGAGCTCGATGACGAGCGGCTCACCGACCTGATGGTTACGATTTCTTATTATAATGGCCTTGTACGCCTGCTAGAGACGATGCAAGTCGACGTCGAGGAGGATTACCTCCCCTATCTGGACGAGTTTCCGCTCCCGCGAAGCTGAGCGAATCCCCAGTCCTCGTCAGCGGCTCGCCAAGGCGCGGGCGAGCTGGCTTACGGCTTCCTGATGCTTCTCGTTTCTGATTTCGGCAAAGTTACGCGCGATCTCGAGCAGCATGCGCTGATGGGGCGTGATCTGCTTCGGCCCTTCTTCACCGATGCCTTCGTAAAAATAAGTAATCGGAGCGCTCAACGCGCGCGCAATCTCGAACAGCCTTCCAGCCGAGACGCGATTGATGCCGCGCTCGTATTTGTGAGCCTGTTGATACGTCACCCCGATCATCTCGGCGAGCTGCTGCTGGGTCAGGCCCAGCATGATGCGGCGTTCGCGGATCCGGCTTCCGACATGATCGTCGATTGTGGCGGTCGACCGCCCTCTCTTCGGTTTGCCCATGGTTTTCACCTGTTTAGGTATTCCTCCGACGTGCTGATCGTCGCCTGCTCATATCCATTAACGCGATAAGGCCCGGTTAATTCCGACGCTTCATCGCAGCGGCCAGAATAAAAGGATCAGAGGAACGCCGATCCCGACAACGATCAGCGAAAGCGGCAGTCCCAACTTCCAGTAATCCGCGAAGTGGTATCCGCCGGGTCCCATGACAAGAGTGTTTGATTGATGGCCGATCGGCGACAAAAAATCTGATCCCGCCCCGAGCGCCACGGCAATCAGAAATGGATCGATCTTGTAGCCCAAGTTTTGGGCGAGCTCGGCCGCGATCGGTCCCATGACCAGAACGGCGGCGGCGTGATGCAGGATCGGCGTCAACAGCATCGTCACCGCGAGAATTACCGCCAGGACGCCGTAAGCGGGCAGATGGGCGGCAAATTCCGAAATCAGGCCGGCGAGCAGGTCCGTCGTGCCGGTGCTCTTGACTGCCTCGCCGATCGGGATCAGCGCGCCGATCATGATCAGGATCGGCCACTCGACCGCGGCATAGAGCTCGCTCAAGCTGAGCAAGCCGAGAAGAGCAATCGCCAGCGCCGCGGCAACGAAAGCGATCTCCGCCGGAACCAGTCGAAACGCCGCTGCGGCCATTGCCAGGGCCAGGATCCCGACCGGCAGCACCAGCTGGCGGCGGCGCCCCAGCCGCAATTGACGCTCGGCCAGCGGCAGGCAGCCGAGAGCCGCCAGCGTTTCAAAAATCACTGCCCGACGTCCCTGGAACACAATCGCATCGCCGAGCTGGAACTTCAGGCGGCGCAGCCGAACCGTCGTTTGCCGCCCACGCCGGCTGATTGCCAGGACGTTGACGCCGTATCGCTCGCGCAGATGCAGATCCGCGGCTGAACGGCCGATCAGCTCCGAATCGGCGGTGACCACCGCCTCGACCGTGGCGAGCCGGTTCGGGTCCAATTCGGCCGGCACGAGAGCGGCATCGTGCTTGGCTTCCGCGCCCTGGGCCTCGGCGCCTTCGGCCACTTCGGGCAGCTCCTCGCTGCCGATGACCTCGAGGTTGCCATCGCTGATGAACTGTTCGAGCGCCTGCGGGTCTGCCTCGACGACGAGCAGATCATTTGGAAGAACAGCCCAACTCCCGCCCGGGACATACCGCCGATATTCGTCGCGAACGATGGCAACAACAGTTAGGGCGCCGCCGGCTGCATCCTCGAGCTCGGCCACCCTTCGGCCGGCAAACGAAGAGCCCGGGCCGACCCTGAGCTCGCTCGTGTAATCCTCGATCTTGAACGCGGTGTCGGCTGCCGCGGAGCGCCGGCCACGCGGTATCAGACGCCAGCCGAAACTGAGGAAAACAACGCCGCAGAGCGCGGTGCCGAAGGCAACCGGCAAGAAGTCGAACATATGAAACGGTGCGCCTTCGAGCTCTTGCCGCACGGTCGCGATCAGCATGTTCGGCGAGGTGCCGATCAACGTCATCGAGCCGCCCAGCAGAGATGCGAAGGCGAGTGGCATCAGAAATTCCGATGGCGACCGGTCGTTTCGCCGCGCGACCTGAAAGGCCACCGGCATGAAAATCGCCAGCGCCCCGACATTCTTGACGAAGGCCGAAAGAGCAGCGACGCAAGCCGCCAGCACCCCGACCTGCAAGGAGGACGCACGCAACAACGGCGTTAGCCAGCGGACCAGGACCTCGACGGCACCCGACCGGGCGATTGCGGCACTGACGATCAGGGCACCCGCGATCAGCGGCACGACCGGGTTCGAAAAGCCGGAGAAGGCGTGATCGGCGGGGACGATCCCGGCGAGCACCGCAGCGAGCAGCGCCAGCAATGCGACGAGGTCGTAGCGCAGCCTGTCCCACAGGAACAGGACGATCATGCCGCCCAAGACGGCTAGAGAGAGGATCTGGTCGCGGCTCACCGTGCCATGCTGGAAGCGCCGAGCGTTTCGGCGGCCCGCCGGGTTATCATTCCCACGAGGCGTCCGCCCGCGTCGAGCACCGGCATCTGCTCGATGCGGTGCTCGGCCATGCTTTCGGCGACACTCTCGGCCGTGTCCTCCTCGGTGCACGTGAAGAGCGACGAGGACATCACCTGCGTCACTGTTGTGGCGGTAGGATCGAGACCGGCAACGACCAACCGGATCAGGATGTCGCGAATGGTCAAGACCCCGACGACGCGCTCGTCGACGCCGACGAGGATGAAGCGGCTATCGATATCTGCGATTGCCCGCGCGGCGTTCTGCACGGTGTCCTCGGGTGGTACGAGCGTCACATCCCGCAGCATCAGCTCGGAAACCCGCATTCACCCGACCTCTCGATTGCCCGCTAGAGTTAACGCCGTGGCAAGGGCAGTGTCTCAGGTCCTACTGTCGCGACCCTTCCGACGCTTGCCTCCGCTGCCGCCACGGCGGCAAGGTACCGGATCCGGCGCTTTGAGAGGATACCATGACGGAACCGGTCGGCCTGGCCCGCGGCCTCACCAATTACGGCGACCCTGATTTTGCCCTCTACCTGCGGCGCTCCTTTGCCCGCTCGATGGGGTATTCGACCGATCTTCTGGCGCGGCCCGTGATCGGCATCGCCGACACTTTTTCCGGCTTCAACAATTGCCACCGGCACTTCCCCGAACTGATCGAGGCGGTCAAGCGCGGCGTGCTGGCGATGGGCGGATTGCCGCTGACCTTTCCGACAATCTCGCTCGGCGAGGTGTTTCTCAGCCCCACCAGCCTGATGTTCCGCAATCTGATGGCGATCGACACCGAGGAGATGATCCGCGCTCAGCCGATGGATGCGGTCGTGTTGGTCGGCGGCTGCGACAAGACCGTCCCGGCTCAGCTGATGGGCGCGATCTCGGCCAATCGGCCGGCCATCGGCCTCGTCGCCGGTCCGATGCTGACCGCGCGCTGGCATGGCGAGCGGCTCGGCGCCTGCACCGATTGCCGGCGGTTCTGGGCCAGGTACCGCGCCGGCGAGATCGACCGCGACGAGATCGGCGAAGTCGAGGGCAACCTCGCGACGACCGCCGGGACCTGCGCGGTGATGGGAACCGCGAGCACGATGGCTTCGATCGCCGAGGCGCTCGGCATGATCCTGCCCGGCAGCGCGGCGATCCCGGCCGTCCATGCCGACCGGCTGCGCGCCGCCGAGGCGACCGGCCGGGCGGCGATGCAGCTCGCCGCTGCCAGGCTGACGCCCGATCGGATCGTCACGCCTGACGCGGTCGAGAATGCGCTGCGGGTGCTGATGGCGATCGGCGGCTCGACCAATGCGGTATTGCATCTGACCGCGATCGCGGGACGGGCCGGCGTCGACCTCGATCTCGGCCGGCTCAACGAGATCAGCGAGACGACGCCAGTTCTGGTCGATCTGAAACCGACCGGACCGCACTACATGGAGGATCTGTTCGCCGCCGGCGGCATTGGCGCGGTATTGCGCGAGCTGAAACCGCTGCTGCACCTGGATTGCTTGACGGTTGCCGGCGAAACTCTCGCGGAACGGCTTGCCGCGCCGGATGGGCCGGTCGAGCGCTCCGTCGTCAAACCTTTGAGCGACCCGCTGCAACCTAAAGGCGGGCTCGTTGCCCTTTTTGGCTCGCTGGCGCCGAAAGGCGCGATCTTCAAGCGCTCGGCGGCCGATCCGAAACTGTTCGAAAGAGAGGGGCGCGCCGTCGTCTTCACCTCGCTCGAGGATCTCTCGGCGCGCATCGACGCCCCCGCTCTCGATGTGACGCCCGATGATTTCCTCGTGTTGCAGAACGCCGGACCGCTCAGCGCCTCGGGCATGCCCGAGGCGGGCTACCTGCCAATCCCCGGCAAGCTGGCACGCGCCGGGGTCAAGGACATGGTGCGCATCTCCGACGCGCGGATGAGCGGCACCGCCTACGGCTCGATCGTCTTGCACGTGACCCCTGACGCAGCGAGCGGCGGCCCGCTCGCCAAGGTCCGCAACGGCGACCGGATCCGCCTCTCGGTCGCCGAGCGCCGCCTCGACCTCCTGGTCCCTCCGGAGGAGCTGGCGCGACGCCCGGTCGCCCCGCCGCCGGTTCCCGAGCGCGGCTACGCCCTTCTCTACCGTCGCGAAATCCTGCAGGCCGACCGCGGCTGCGACTTCAACTTCCTGCGCAAGCACCCCCTCGCCGCGGCCGAACGTTGAGCGACCGGCTGGTCTTCAGTCACAATCCGCAAGACACGATTTGAGGGTGGGGCCGATCGGCACAGCCCGTTTCTCATCGACCCGAGCCACCGGCTCTCATCTAGAGCGAAGCGTGAGCCGACGTTTGCTTTCGGCAGATCCAGAGCGCGCCTTTGACGCGAAGCACGTCTGAAAGCCCTGAGCTTGGCTCATTCCAGGCAGTTTCGCTAACTTTGATATTGATATTGACAAATACTGAGTATCGTAATATGGTTCGGCAATCGCACTAAGATGAACAGCGTTAGTTCACAAGAGGTGAGGGTTCCGGAAGCCTCGTCCGTCCTGTTTACCCTTCTACTCGCATCCCGTTCGAGCGCAATCAGTAAGTGCGTATCGCGCACAATCATGAGAGAGCGGGGAATGGCTTGGCCGAAACACTTCAGTGGCGTGCTCGTTCGAATAACTCAGAAAGGAATTTCCATGGAATGCCTGATTGCAAGAGATCTGTATTGGAATGTAAATCTTCTAATGGACGGCGCTGTTCAACTCGTTTTCCTAAAGAACAAAAGGATATTTTCGTGAATTTCATCGCCGCATTTGTCCCTGCTATAATCGCGTTCGCGATGGTAGGAGCGGCAGTGTATTTAATGATTACAGCACCTGCTACTCCCTTACCGAATTTTTTGGTAAACTCTTTGACGATGATCATGGGATATTACTTCGGTATTGGGATCGCCCAATGCCATAACGATAAAGGAGGATAGCGTCACGTATTGCGCGGCTGGCAGCGGGAGGCGCGGATGTTGGCGGGTGACATGCCATAGGCTCACCTCCGCAAAGACGCTCTCCCTCTGGATAGACCAATACAGGTCGCCGTTTTATACGAAGCGTCAAATTGCCACATTCGCATCGTACATTGCGGGCAAACCGGCGCTCGGGAGTAGGCGCCATCACCGCGAGGGAAAAATCGATGCCTGTAGATTCCGTGCAAGAACAGGTGAGCCGCGAGGCTGACGGCCGGTTCCGGAAGGGCCGGTCGGGTAATCCCAAGGGGCGGCCCATGGGGGTGCGCAACAAGGCGACGGAAGCCGCCGAGCTGGTGCTCGACGGCGAAGCCGAGGCGCTGACCAGGAAGGCGGTCGAGCTCGCACTCGAAGGCGAGGCGTCGGCGCTGCGGCTTTGTCTCGAACGCATCATTCCGCCGCGCCGCGAGCGGCCGGTCAAACTCGCCGTGCCGTCGGTTCGCGGCGCCGCCGATCTCGCCGGCACGATGGCGGCGATTACGACGGCGGCTACTGAGGGCACGATCACGCCGGGTCAGGCCGCGGAACTGGCTCGGGTTGTCGAGATCTTCGTCCGGGCGGTCGAGACCAGCGATTTCGAGAGGCGGCTGCGGGAATTGGAAGAAGCATATGCGGCGCGCGTTTGACGGCCGGCTGATCCGCCTGGCGGCAGAGCGGACGCGCTTCGATTCGACCATAGGCCTCGATAATTGCACGCTGAGGGCCTGGAACAGGGTTTGCGACCTGGTCCGCGATGGCTTGGTGCAAGCGGGCGTCGACCCGGAAAGTGCAACTGCTCTACGGCTCGGCGGAATGGCGGCGCACATGACCGACATCGCCGACAAACCCGAAATGCGGCGCAGCGAGGAGGAATTGGCGGCGCGCGACCAGGATGGCCTGGCGGGCATTTTCACGGCAAAGATCCGAGATATCGGGCGGCGCTTCCGGGACGGACACGAGCCCGATTTCGCCTCTGCCTCGCTGGCCGAGCTATTTGCCTGGTGTGTGGCGCGGAGAGAGTCTTGCGGCGGATGAGCATCTCGGGCAAACCGCCTGCTCCCGATTGACGGGGCGGCGAACCGACACAGCGAGGGCGGAATGACCGATTGGATTTTGCGCGGCGGCGAGGTGATCGACGGCAGCGGCCGGCCACGCCGGCGCGCCGATTTGGCGATCGCCGGCGACCGCATAGCCGAGGTCGGGGCCATCGGCAGGGTCGAAGGCGCGCGCGAGGTGGACGCCAGCGGCAAGATCGTCGCGCCCGGCTTTATCGACGTGCACACCCATGACGATCGCGCGCTCTTTGCCACCCCGGAAATGGCCGCCAAGGCGAGCCAGGGCGTCACCACGGTGGTGACCGGCAATTGCGGGATCAGCCTTGCGCCATTGCTGCTCGACGAGGCGCCACCGCCGCCTCTCGATCTGATCGGCGACAGCGCCGATTACCGTTACGGCCGTTTCGCCGAGTATCTCGCCGCCCTCGACGAGTTCCCGCCGGCGCTCAACGCGGCCTGCCTCGTCGGCCATTCGACCTTGCGCGTCGGAGCGATGAGCGCGCTCGACCGGCCGGCCGATGATGCCGAGCTGGCGCAGATGTGCGAACGGCTGCAGGAAGCGCTCGACGCCGGCGCGGTCGGCATGTCGAGCGGCCTCGCCTACGCGCCCGCCGACGGCGCGCCTTCCGCCGAGATCGAGACCCTGGCCCGATTGCTGCGCCCTGCCGGGGCGCTCTACACGACGCATATGCGCAACGAGGGCGCCGCCGTTCTCGACAGCCTCGAAGAGAGCTTTGCCGCCGGGCGCGCGGCCGGCGTGGCGGTCGTGATCTCGCACCATAAGACCATCGGACGCGAAAATTTCGGACGCACCGCCGAGACCTTGCCGGTCATCGCCGCGGCGATTGCCCGTCAACAGGGCGGGCTCGACGCCTATCCTTACATCGCCTCCTCGACGGTGCTCAGCGCGGCGCAGGCCGAGAGGGCGCTGAAGGTGCTCGTCACCTGGTCGAAGAGCGCGCCCGAACAGGCCGGCCGCGAGCTCTCGGCGATCGCCGCCGATTGGGGTCTCAGCGAGAAGGAGGCGGTCGATCGGCTGCAACCGGCGGGTGCAGTGTATTGGACGATGGACGAGGCCGATGTGCAGCGGGTGCTGCGCTTCGAGCACACGATGATCGGTTCGGACGGCCTGCCGCACGATTCCCACCCACACCCGCGGTTATGGGGCGCCTTCCCGCGGGTTCTCGGCCATTACAGCCGCGACCTTGGGCTGTTCGGGCTCGAGGAAGCCGTGCGCCGGATGACCGGGCTTTCCGCCGCCCGGTTCGCCCTGACGGGTCGCGGCATCCTAGCCGCCGGAGCCTATGCCGACATCACCGTCTTCGACGCGGCGAGAATTGCCGATCGCGCGACCTTCGAGGCGCCGATGACCCCCGCCGCCGGTATCGAGCACGTCTTTGTGAACGGGCGCCCGGTGTGGAGCGAGGGCAAACCCACCGGCGAGCGCCCGGGCCGCGCACTGCGTCGGCAGCAGATGCAGGCGGAGGCCAGCTGATTAACCTGCCCCCCGACCTACCCACAGCAAAGCCCCTCTCCGCCCTCAGGGGGGAGAGGGCGGGGCCCACGCCGAAGGCGTGGGAGGGTGAGGTGAGCCAGCCGCTGTTCGGAGCGCCTGCTCCCCCACCTCACCCCGACCCTCTCCGCCCCCGAGGGCGGAGAGGGAGAAGAGGCGTCAGGAGCCGGTGCGGATCATCTCGGCGACGACATTGCGCGCGACCTGGCGCAGCAGTCGGCTGTCCTCCTCCGGCGTGGCCGCCGGGGGAATGCCCGGCACCACCCGGTCATGGGCATAGGTCGCGATTGCTGCGCCATTCACCATGCCCGGATGCGGCGGGTCGGTGCCGTCCTGCACCGCCCGGATACCTCGCCGGAGCATGTTGCGCATCATCGTCACGCCACGGTCCGTCGAGGCGAGGTGTTCGAGACCGTGCCGGGCGATGCCGCCATGGATGCTGACCTGCGCGTCGTAGTCACCGGGGACCCGCTGCCGGTCTTCGTAGGTCCGGCTCGCATCCTGCCCGAAGCCCGCACCCCGCCGCGGCTCCTGGCCCTCGGGCGCGCGGTAATAGCCGATCTGCATCGTGTGGGTGTCGTCGAGTGGGACCGCCCAGGTCGTGGCCGCCGGACGGTTGATCACCGTACGCTTGGCCATCGGGTCGGCGTTCGGCGGAAACTGGTGAATGTTCGGAGGGATGAAATCGGCGACCCGCACCCAGACGCGGTCGCCTTGCCGGCGGGTGTCGATGTAGACCATGCCGGCCGGGGTCTCCATCCAATCCCATTCGCCGAGCGCCCCGAGATCCTCGGTAAACCCCTGGCTGCCGGGAAGCGTATGGAGAAAGGCGAGATGCGCCGGGTCCATGCTGTTGTCCTTGACCTGCAGCCAGTTGCACTCCCACAGCGTCGGTGCGCGGGCGACCAGCCGATAGCCGGGCAGGTCATAGGTGTCGAGGATCGGGAAATCGGGCTGCTTCTCCGGCGGGCCCATATAAGCGAAGACGAGGCCCTGGTATTCGCGCACGGGATAGGCACCGTGGAAGAGCCGGTCCTTCAATGTGCTGTCGGGCGGCTCTCCGGGGGTTTCGAGGATCGTGCCGTCGACATCGAACAGCCAGCCGTGATAGCAGCAGCGGATCCCCTTCTCGGAGATCAGCCCGAATTCGAGCGAAGTGCCGCGATGCGGACAATGCAGCTCGAGGAGGCCAACCGCGCCGCCGCGGTCGCGAAACGCGACGAGATCCTCGCCCATGATGCGCAGACGGCGCGGCAGGTCGCCCAATTCCTCGGACAGGATGATCGGCTGCCAGAAGCGCCGCAGATACTCGCCGCAGGGCGTGCCCGGCCCGACCCGAGTGAGCTCTTCGTCATCCGCCGGCCGCTCGCGATGATGATAAGCGCCATAGGTTGTGCTCAGAAACGGTGCTCGTTCCGGCATCTCATCCCTCCTTGCGGTTTAGCGGGCAAGGTCGCTGGCGAGCGAAAACGCCGAATCCCGACCGACCTGGCCACGATAGATCTGCAAATTTTCAAGGACACGCTGAACGTAATTTCGCGTCTCGTTGATCGGGATCATCTCGATCCAGTCCACCATGTCGATATTGCCGCCGCGGGGATCCCCGTAATCGTGAATCCACTGCCGCACCCGGCTCGGACCGGCGTTATAGGAGGCGATCGCCAGCGCATAAGAGCCGCCGAAATCGTCGACCAAAGTTTCGAGATAAGCGCGTCCGATCAGCACGTTGTAAATCCCGTCCGCGGTCAGCCGGTCGGCCGAAAACGGTAACTGCATCTTGTTGGCGATGAAGCTCGCGGTTGCCGGCATCAGCTGCATCAATCCCCGCGCCCCCACTCGACTGACGGCGTCGCGCTCGAAAGCGCTTTCCTGACGCATGATCGCGAACAGCAGCGAATGCTCGGCGGTGCCGCCATCCGGTATCACCGTTACCGGGTAGCCGTGGATCATTAGCGGAGTTCCGGCTTCGATCGCTCTCTTCGCTACCGCGATCGCGAGATCGATGCGGCCACTGGTTTCGGCGAGGTTTGCGAGCATCGCGAACTTTGCCGGGGTCTTGGCGTTGTCGGCCAGGTGAAGGAGAAAAACCTTGGCGTGCACCGCGTCGCCGAGCTCGAAGAAAATCCGGGCGGCGTGGACCACTTCGTCACCGTCAAACTGGGTCCGATCCGCAATATCGGGTACCGGCTCGGGCACCGGCCGCGGCGGCGCGTCGTGCCCGAGCTGATGTGCGGCGAGCTGCCCGTAGAAGGTGGCCATGTGATCGGCCCCGGCGGCGTACCATTTGGCCGCGAGGTCGGATTTGCCTTGCGCGTCGGCGGCCCGTCCGCCCCAATAACCAGCTCGAGCCTTGGCGTAGGGTGTCGCAACCCGCGTCAGGATGCGCGAGAAATGTTCGAACGCCAGCGCCGGCTGCTTCATGTAGCGCAGCGCAATATAACCCAAGAGGAACTGGGCTTCGGAGAACGCGTTTCCTTCGATCAGGCCATGCTGCTCGACGATGCGATAGGCAAGTTCAGCGTTGCCGCCGGCGAGAACGCGTCGGGCAATCGCTTGCCGTTCCGCCCACCAGGCTGCTGGGCGGACGAGATCGTCGGGCTGGGCGAGCAGAATCTGGACTGCCGCATCGATCATATCCTTTTTGCGGCGCCAGCGCAGTTGCTCGAAGATGAGTCCTGGATCCGAGCGCAGGCGCGCAGGAACCCGTCCGACCAACGTCTCAGCATTGGCGGCTTGCGCGGCGAGCGCCAAGCGAGCCTCTGCCACCAGGCGGTAGTCGGAGGGCACCAGTCCCAGCATGCGGTGCGCCGCCTCGCTCTGACCGTCCCACAGCAGTCGGTCGATCCGCCGAGTATGGTCCTCGGGCCGAAGCGAAGCGGAATGGCGGGCAAGAAAATTCTTCTCGTCGAGAGGGCCGAAATCGGCGGCGATCCAGGCGCTCCTCAAGTCCGCGACGCCGCCGTCGAGATCGCCGGAATTCATGATTATTTCAGCTTCGCGGACTTTGCCCGTCGGGCTGACAGCCGGATGGTGTTTGAACCACTCGGCGGCGACGGCGTCCGATTCGGCGGCCAGGGCCTCCTCGGCATGTTTGCGCAGGGCTTTCTGTCCCGGCCAATCCGGGTTCTGTTCGATGAACTCGGAGATGTCGGGAAACCGGCCGGGAGCGCCCGGCCGGGCATAGTCCATCCAGTGCAACATCTTCAGCGGCAGCGGGTCGCTTACCGTCGACGCGCCGGCGTAAGCGCGGGTCCAGTCGCCGCTTTGTGCGGCCGCGAGCGCCACGCGCATCGCATCCAGATCCGCAGCCGGCAGTGTCTCGGCGGCAGACGCCGGAAGGCCTAGCGTCAAGATCATGAAAGCAATCGACAGGGTTCCGCAGACGAATGGCGGCAAGATCGGCGGCTCCTTGGCTGAATCAAAGATGAGGCAAAGTTTTCTTACTGTTTTTCTGGCGCCGGGGCAAGTCCGACGCCAAACGCGCCCGAGCGCGCTCACCGGTTCGAGCGCTGTTGAAGCGGATGACCGCGAGGGCTATCGTCACCCGGCAATGCCGCAATCCCGGAGGAAACGATGTTCAAGGGATCGCTCGTCGCGCTGATCACGCCGTTTCGCGACCATGAGCTGGACGAGGGCGCATTTCAGGAGCATGTCGCCTGGCAGATCGATCAGGGAACCCACGGATTGGTCCCGTGCGGCACGACCGGCGAGTTGCCGGCCCTCGCCGATGACGAGCAAAAACGGCTGATAACTTTATGCGTCGAGGTTGCCAAAGATAAGCGAGTCCCGGTGATTGCCGGAACCGGCACAAACTCGACCGAGCACACGACCGCGCTGACCCGGCAGGCCAAGAACGCGGGTGCTGATGCGGCACTGATCGTCTGCCCCTATTACAACAAACCGACGCAGGAAGGCCTTTATCAGCATTTCAAGGCGATCCACGACAGTGTCGATCTGCCCATCATCATTTACAACATCCCGGGCCGCTCTGTGGTCGACATGACGAACGCGACGATGGCCCGCCTCGCGAAGTTGCCGAACATCGTCGGCGTAAAAGATGCGACCAACGACCTCGCCCGACCGTTGCGCATGCGGGTCGATATCGGTGCGGGCTTCTGCCTACTGTCGGGAGAGGACGCCACCGCCGTTGCCTATCTTGCCCAAGGCGGCGACGGCTGTATCTCGGTGACCGCCAACGTGGCGCCACGGCTCCTCTCGGAATTGCATGAGGCCTGGCAGCGCGGCAATCCCGCTTCGGTGCGCGAGATAAATCAGCGTCTGATCCCGCTGCACGATGCGCTGTTCGCCGAAACCAGCCCGGCGCCGGTCAAATATGCCGCATCACTGCTCGGGCGCTGCACCGCTGACGTGCGGCAGCCGTTATGGACAATCATGCCGGAGACGCAGGAGAAGGTGCAGAAGGCAATGCGGAGCGCCGGTCTGCTCAACTAATGCGGGCAACCGACCGACACGTCGCCCAAAATCGGCGGGCACGCCACGATTACTTGATCGAGGATACGTTGGAAGCTGGGGTCGTCCTCCGAGGCACCGAGGTGAAGGTGTTGCGCCAGGGGCAGGCAAGCATCGCCGAGGCCTATGCGGACGAGGAAGCAGGCGAGCTTTACTTAGTCAATGCGAACATCCCGGAATATTCGGCCTCCGCCCATTTCAATCATCAAGCGCGGCGACCGCGAAAGCTCCTCTTGCACCGCAAGCAGATGAACCGGTTGTTGGGCGCGATCCGGCGCGACGGCATCACGGTCGTGCCGCTTTCGATCTACTTCAATGAACGGGGGCGGGCCAAGGTCGAACTCGGCCTCGCCCGAGGAAAGCGGAAGGCGGATAAGCGTCAGGCGGAGAAACAGCGGGATTGGCAGCGCAGCCGGGCCCGCATCCTACGGGAGCGAAACACCTAAGGCCGAATTGTCGAATCCACGCCGCCGCCGGGTGAGGCTGGCGCGCCTTGCGGCGCATCGAGGCAGCTGCTCAGCGTGGCGAAGATCGCTTCGAACATTGCGGGACTGAGCTTGCCCGTATTGGTGTTGAGCCGGGAACAATGATAGCTGTCGGCAAGAGTCAGGCCGCAGGGCAAGCCATGCAGGCGACCGTGCTCGAAAGGGAATAGTGCGCGGCGAAAACCGAGCGCAGTGATGACTGTCTGATGTGCGATTGCGCCAAGCGCGAGGATCGCCCGGAGTTGGCGCATAGCGCTGATCTCGGCGGCCAAAAACCGACGGCAGTTAGCGACCTCGTTTGGTTCGGGTTTGTTTTGCGGCGGCACGCAGCGAACAGCATTGGTGATTCGCACCCGCCGGAGCTCGAGACCGTCATCCGCCCTGGCGTCATACTGGCCCTCAGCGAACCCGTACTTGCGCAGCGTGGCATAGAGCAGTTCGCCGGCGTAATCGCCGGTAAATGGGCGCCCCGTCCGGTTCGCGCCGCGTAAGCCCGGCGCGAGGCCAACAATCAGCAATTCGGCTTGGACATCGCCGAAGGGCGGAACCGGGCCATTGAACCATTCCGGGTAGGCTTTCCTCTGAGCCTCTCGGAAAGCCGCCAGGCGCCGGCAGAGAGGACAATGCCGCGGCGGCTGAGCCCCCACGGAAGGAACAGTCACGCCTCGTCCACCGGTTCGGTACGTGCGCGGTTGACATCCTCTCGCATTTGATGGTTACGCATCAGGCTCGGCGCAAGATCCTGAAGTTCGATGAAATTGTCCGCTTGCCGGCGCAGATCGTCCGAGACCATCGGCGGCGACGAGCGGATCGTCGAAACCACCGACACCCGGACACCCTTGCGTTGCACGGCTTCCACGAGCCTCCGAAAATCCCCGTCGCCCGAGAACAAGATGGCGTGATCGATGTAGGAAGCCATTTCGAGCATGTCGATTGCCAGCTCGATATCCATATTACCCTTGATCCGCCGCCGTCCCATGGCGTCAGTGAACTCCTTGGTCGGCTTGGTGACCATTGCATAGCCGTTGTAGTCCAGCCAATCGACAAGCGGTCTGATGGGCGAGTACTCTTGATCTTCTACTAGAGCAGTATAATAGAATGCCCGAATCAGTCGGCCCTTCGTGCTAAACAATTCGAGCAACCGTCTATAGTCTATATCGAACGCGAGACCCCGAGCGGCTGAATAGAGGTTAGCCCCGTCAATGAAAATGGCGATTCGCTCTTCCGGATAGAAAATCATCTGACAAAATGCTCCTTCACATGGATAATGTAGCCGAAGTGTCTTACACTGCGCATTCTGGGTCAAGCGGCGACCAAATGGGGCAATCTCGGTGATTCTGATTGGGATCGGCGGGAATCTGGAAAGCGCTCGGTTCGGTCCGCCACGCGAAACGCTGTCCGCCGCGCTCACGGCCTTGAAGGAGAAACGCGTCAGAATTCTGACGCGCTCCGGCTGGTATCGTACGGAGCCGGTCCCTCGCTCCGACCACCCCTGGTTTATAAATGGGGTTGTCTCTTTGGCGACGGAACTCGGAGCGCAGGACCTGCTTATGGTGCTGCAGGCCACGGAAAGGCAGTTTGGACGCGTTCGCGGAGAAACCAACGCGCCCCGCATTCTCGATCTCGATATTCTCGACTATCAGGGCTGGGTGATGAACGCCGCATCGCTCGTCCTGCCTCACCCGAGACTGCACGAACGTCGCTTTGTTTTGATGCCGATTGCCGACATCGCGCCGGACTGGCGGCACCCGATTTTGGGGCTCACCGCGGCGCAACTGTTGGCCCAGCTGTCTTCCGAACAGCAGATCGAGCACCTACCCAGCTGACCGATGCTGGTTCCATCGATTGTGCCTTCCGGACGTGGCAGATATAAACGCGCGACACGAACGGGATGCTTGATGACTGTATTCGAAGTTGCCCGCTCTCATATGCTCGAGAGCCAGCTCCGACCCAACAAAGTTACTGACGATCGGGTGCTTAACGCGTTCGCCAGCGTCAGGCGTGAGCTTTTTGTACCCGAGCATCTTCGCCCTGTTGCGTATATCGATGAGGATTTGCCGCTCGGCGGCGGACGCTACCTGATGGAGCCGATGGTAGCCGCCCGACTGCTGCAGGAGGCGGCAATTACCCGAACGGACGCTGCGCTGATCGTCGCCGCCGGAACGGGATACGAAGCGGCTCTGACCGCGACGCTGGCTCGGAGTGTCCTCGCTCTCGAAGAGGATCCCGAGCTAGCCCGACATGCGCGTACCGCTCTCATCGAGCACGCTATCTCGTCGGTCAGCGTGGTCGAAGGTCCATTGCACGAGGGATATCGGCCTCGTGCTCCTTACGATGTAATTCTGTTCGGCGGTGGGATCGTCGAGATCCCGCCGGAGATCGCTGCCCAGCTCGCTGACAGCGGTCGGCTACTGGCCGTCATCAAACCCGCCAATGCTATGGGCCGTGCCATCCTGATGACACGGGCTGGCGGAGTGCTCGCGCGGCGCGTTATATTTGATGCTGCTACTCCCGTGCTGCCAGGCTTTGCACCGAAGCCCGCGTTCGAGTTCTGCTGACGCCCTGATCAGGAGCGGAGAAAAATGCCCGAGAACCGGTGCACCGGTCTGACCCGCCTTTACTCGCACCTCGATCGGGGCGACTGCGGCAGCCCGCGCCGCGGGGCGATTCTGGGATGGGTTGCCAGACTAGTTTTCGCTCTGACAGCGGTTCCTGCGCAGGCTCAGACACTTACCGATGCTCTCGCCGAGGCCTACAACACTAATCCACAACTCCTCGCCCAACGCGCCTTGTTAAGGGCGACCGACGAGCAGGTTCCGCAAGCGCTCTCGTTTTGGCGCCCACAGGTCACCTTCACCGGCCAGATGGGAGGCGAACGAAGCGCTTTCACGCCAGGCAGCACAGGCTTGCCCAGCCCTGGTGGGCGCACTACCTATTCGACCTTTTATGAGAACAGCCTCGCTCTCCAGTTAACGCAGCCGGTTTACCGAGGCGGCCGGACCGTCGCGCAGACGCGCCAAGCGACTAACACCGTGGAGTCGACCCGAGCGCAGACCCTCGCAGTCGAGACCACGGTATTTCAGGCGGTCGCGATGGCCTATCTCGACGTCGTTCGCGATCAGGCACTGCTCGAGGTCGACCGCAACAACGTGGAGGTTCTGCGCAAACAGCTCGAAGCAACCCAGGACCGTTTCCGTGTCGGCGAGGTCACTCGTACTGACGTAGCACAGGCGGAGTCCTCGCTTGCGCAAGCCCAGGGTACGTTAGTTTCCCAAGAAGGAACACTCGAGATAAGCCGGGCTGAGTACGTTCGCGCCGTCGGTCACCCGCCCGGGAGATTGGTCCTGCCGCGAGACCGTCCGGCGCTTCCCGCTACACGCGAAGAGGCATTGAGCCTTGCGGCGAACAATAATTTCAGTGTGATCTCGGCAACATTCGCCGAACTCGCCGCCCGCGACAACATCGACGTCGTGCGGGGCCAGCTGTTGCCGCAGATCTCGCTCGTCGGCACTCTCAACCGCTCAGTAGCTCCCTCAGTCACGTTAAACAATGCGCTAGAACAGTCGGCTTCTATCATGGCACAAATGACGATGCCCCTCTACGAAGGAGGGGCCATCTACTCGCAGACGCGCCAGGCCGAGCAGACCGTCGGGCAACGGCGCAGCCAAGTCGACGATGCGCGCCGGGCAGCGGTCCAGACCGCCACCCAATTTTGGTCGACCCTGGAAGCGGCGCGCGCCAGTATTTCTTCCTTCGCCGCGGCGGTGCGGGCGGCGCAGATCGCCCTTGAGGGAACCCAGCAGGAGGCATTGGTTGGCACTCGCACCGTGCTCGACGTACTGATCGCCAACCAACAGTTGCTCACCACCCAATCCCAGCTCGTCACCGCGCAGCACGACGCGGCTCTCGCGGAGTTCAACTTGGCGGCCGCCGTGGGCCGTTTGATCGCACCAGAACTAAAGCTACCGGTCAGGCTGTACGATATGGAGCAGCACTATAAGCAGGTGAAGGACAAATGGGCCGGCTTCCGGGGCGGTCTTTCCGAGTGAGGCGGCTGACGCAGGGCGGTTCCGCTGGCAAATTCTCGCCGGCTTACCTAGGTTAGAGGGTGTTCCAAGCCTTTTTTGGTTTGCCTCGATGCCGGAAAATGCCAAATCGCCGTCAGAACCCTCTATGGAAGAGATAATCGCCTCGATCAGCCGCATCATTACGGACGAAAAGACGCCGGTCGAACCGGTCCGTCCAGTTTCCGGGGAGAAGAGCGATGTCCTCGAACTGACTGAGGTCGTCGATGAAGACGGCTCGGTGCGGCGTGTCGCTCCCGAGACGGATAGTTCAGAAAGGCGGCCTACCGGGTCCGCAACCGCTGATGATCCTAGGGTCGCGAATGCGGCTGCACGGAGCGGTCCAGATCAGATACGTTCCGAGACCGAGGTTGACTCGAGGCTCGAACTCGGTCGCGAACGCATTTTATCGTCGGCGACGTCGGGAGCCGCAGCGGCAGCATTCGCCCAGCTGGGCGCGCTACCGCGAGAGCGGCGCCGGGACGGCGAGCTTCCGCTCGGTGGTGTCGATCGCACTCTCGAAGACATCGTGCGCGATATGCTGCGGCCGCTGCTTCAGACTTGGCTCGACGAAAACCTTCCCGGGATGGTTGAGCGGTTGGTCCGAGAAGAAATCGCCCGCGTCATTGGTGAAGCAGGGCTGCGTTGACCCACGGTCGAGTGCCGTCACCAGCAGCGGGCCTTTTCCAGCGGGCTGTGACGAACTGCTCAGATGCGGACAATTGAGTAATGCTGGACAAGACCTATCAACCCGCTGCTATGGAGGCGCGGCGGTACGGGCTATGGGAGCGTTCGGGCGCTTTTGCCGCCGACCCGGACAGCCGTAAGCCGCCTTATGCGATCATGATGCCGCCCCCGAACGTCACGGGGAGCCTGCATATGGGGCATGCGCTGACCTTCACGTTGCAAGACGTGCTCGTACGGTATCAGCGCATGCGAGGCCGCGACGTGCTCTGGCAACCTGGCACCGATCATGCCGGCATCGCTACCGAGATCGTCGTGGGCAACCGGGTGATCGCGGAAGGAGACACCAAGTCTGGCCTTGGCCGCGATGGGTTTGTCGCGCGTGTCTGGCAATGGCGGGAGGAGTTGGGCGGAACTATCACTCGCCAGCTCCGCCGGCTTGGCGCTTCTGCCGACTGGCGCCGGGAGCGCTTCACGATGGATCCGGCATTGGCCACGGCGGTCCGCCGCGTCTTCGTTCAGCTCTATCGGGAAGGCTTGATTTACCGCGACCAGCGACTGGTCAATTGGGATCCGGTAATGCACACGGTGATCTCCGATCTCGAGGTCGACAGCCGCGAGACCAAAGGTTCGCTGTGGCATATCCGTTACCCGGTGGCGGAAATGCCGGGCCGGTTTATCGTTGTTGCCACAACCCGGCCGGAAACGATGCTCGGCGACACCGGGGTTGCTGTGCATCCGAACGATCCGCGGTTTGCCGATCTGGTCGGAAAATCGGTGCGCCTCCCGTTGACCGACCGTCTCGTGCCGATCGTCGCCGACGAGCATGCCGATCCGGAGACCGGCACCGGCGCCGTCAAGATCACGCCGGCTCACGATTTTGCCGACTTCGAGGTGGGGCGGCGGCACGGTCTCGCGCTGATCAATATTTTCGATCGGGATGCCCGGCTGACCGACACCGTCCCGGCAGCCTACCGCGGTCTCGACCGGTTCGCGGCGCGCGAGAAAGTGGTTGCCGACCTTGCCTCTGCCGGCCTCCTCGACCGCGTCGAAGAGCACACATTAATGGTACCGCATCACGACCGCTCGGGGGTGGTTATCGAGCCCTGGCTGACCGACCAGTGGTATTGCGATGCCCGGTTGCTTGCCGCCCCGGCGCTTGCGGCGGTGGAGGATGGCCGTACGCGGTTTGTGCCGCGCCAGTGGGAGAACACGTTTTTCGACTGGATGCGCAAGATCCAGCCCTGGTGCATCTCCCGGCAACTTTGGTGGGGTCATCAGATACCTGCCTGGTACGGGCCGGATGGGGCGGTTTTTGTCGCGGAGACCGAGGAGGACGCGCGGCACCAGGCGGCTGAAGAATATGGCAAGGAGGTCGAGCTGCGTCGTGATCCTGACGTCCTCGATACATGGTTTTCCTCGGCTCTATGGCCGTTCTCGACCCTTGGCTGGCCGGAGTCAACGCGAGAGCTGGCGCGTTATTACCCAACCGATATCCTGGTTACCGGCTTCGACATCATCTTCTTCTGGGTCGCCCGGATGATGATGATGGGGCTGCACTTCATGGGTGATGTGCCATTCCATACCGTTTACATTCATGCCCTGGTCCGCGATGCGCGCGGCCAGAAGATGTCGAAATCGCGCGGCAATATCATCGATCCGTTGCAGCTGATCGACCGCTACGGCTGCGACGCGCTGCGCTTTACCTTGGCGGCGCTGGCCGCGCCCGGCCGAGATATCAAGCTTTCCGAAAGCCGGATCGAGGGGTACCGCAATTTTGCAACCAAACTGTGGAACGCGGCGCGCTATGCGCAGATGAACGGGTGCGCGCTCGTCCCCGGCTATGCTCCGGCCGATTGCGGGCTGACCGTCAACCGCTGGATCACCGCGGCAGTGGCGGATTGTGCCGGGTCGATTACCGCTGCTCTCGATACATATCGTTTCGATGAGGCAGCGAGCCGGCTCTACCACTTCGTCTGGGGCACCTTCTGTGACTGGTATCTCGAATTCACGAAACCGATCCTGCAAGGCGAGGACGCGGCAGCGCGCGCTGAGACGCAAGCCACGACGGCTTGGATCCTGGGCCGCATCGTTCACCTGCTGCACCCGATCATGCCATTTATTACCGAGGAGGCATGGGAGCAGTTGGCGGGCCAAACCTCAGGCATGCTGATCACCGCGCCATGGCCGGAGTTCCAGCGCGATGCCATCGAACCGGAAGCCTCGGCCGAGATGGAATGGGTAGTTCAGGCGATTTCGGCGGTCCGGGCGCTACGCGCCGAGATGAATGTCCCTCCGGCCGCCCGGGTTCCGCTGCTGATCAAGGACGCTGAGCCCGTCGCGGCGCAGCGGATCGAGCGCCACCGCGAGCATTTCGTGCAACTCGCCCGGGTCGAGCGGTTCGAGCCGGTCGAGTCGCTTCCGCCGGGTGGCGTCCAAGCGGTGGTCGAGGGCGCGACATTGATCTTGGCTCTCGATGAGGTGGTCGACCTCCCCAAGGAGAGGGAGAGGCTCGGCAAAGAGATCGGCAAGCTAGACGCGGAGCTGGCCAAGATTTCTGCAAAGCTAGCCAACGCCAATTTCCTCGCCAAAGCAAAGCCCGAGGTGGTTGAGGAGCAGCGCGAGCGTCAGGCGGACGTGACCCGAGACCGCGATCGTCTGAGAGCCGCTTATGACCGGCTGACAGTAGGCTGAATGACAGGGGCCCGGATCCTCGGCGCAGAAGATTTCGTTCGAGCGGGGTTGGCCGAGCCGGGTCGACTCCGAGAGATCCGACGAGTGGCCGGGCAGTTCGCTGTCGCGTTGACTGCGGACATGGCGGAACTGATCGATCCGGCCGATCCCGCCGACCCGATCGCGGCGCAATTTGTGCCGACAGCGGCGGAACTCACCCAAGCTCCGGAAGAACTTGCCGACCCGATCGGGGACGAGCGCTGGTCACCCGTCCCCGGCATCGTTCATCGGTACCCCGATCGCGTGCTGTTGAAACCGACGCTGCTATGCCCGGTCTATTGCCGCTTTTGCTTTCGCCGCGAGGTCGTTGGGAAGAAAGGGGCGGTGCTCGACCAAGCCTCCTTGGCGCGCGCCGTCGACTACATTCGTCAACGGCCGCAGATCTGGGAGGTGATCGTCACCGGCGGCGACCCGTTTCTGCTCGTTCCGCGCCGCGTCGCGGACATCGTCCGCATTCTCGACCAGATCCCGCATTTGGGTGTTCTGCGCTTTCATACCCGTGTTCCCGTGGTCGATCCACGGCGGGTGAGTCGCGCGCTGATCGAGGCACTCGGTGCGCAAAAGGCAGTTTATGTGGTTATCCATGCGAACCACCCGCGCGAGTTGACGACGCAAGTGCAGGAGGCGGTGCTGAAGCTGAGCAGGGCCGGTATTCCATTGCTGTCGCAGACGGTCCTCTTGCACGGTGTCAATGACGACGCTGCGGTCCTGGAAGCATTGTTCCGGCGTTTGGTCGCGATGCGAGTCAAGCCCTATTACCTTCACCACGCCGATCTCGCCCCGGGCACGTCGCATTTTCGTACCGGGATCGCGTCCGGGCAGCGCCTCGTTCGCTCGCTGCGCGGCCGTGTCTCCGGGCTCTGTCAGCCAACTTATGTGCTCGACATACCGGGCGGTTACGGGAAGGTGCCGATCGGTCCTTGCGCGGCCAGCCAAGTGGGCTCATCCGGCGAGTGGATCATTGAAGACGGTGCCGGTGTCCGGCACTCCTATCCGCCTGATCCCAGCGAAGCGGGGGGTTGAGAGACCCGGCGGTGGCGGAGCCGGGCGATCCCGTCATGATCGTCGTCGGCGGCGGTGCGATCGCGCTCAGCACGGCCCAGGAGCTTTGCGCGCTGCAAGGACACCGCGTGGTCGTCCTGTGGCGCAGGGATCCGGACTTGGCGCATGCTGTCGAGAATATCGGCGCCGTATTCATTACCGCGGCCCGCCCGGACAGTGGCGAGGGGCTCGATCGCGCCGGGGTACGTCACGCGGTCACGATCCTGGCGCTCTCGCCCGACGATCATCTCAATCTGCACGCTGCTCTTCTTGCGCGGGACATCAACCCGCGTATCCGCATCGTATTGCGGCAATTCAATCGGACCCTAGCCCACAAGATCGAGCAGAACCTGCCGAACTGCTCGGTTCTGTCGCTCGCCTGGCACTCGGCGGCAACCTATGCCGCAGCCGCAATCGATCCATCCTGCTTCCGCGGGCTGCAGTTCCCAGAGCCCGACGGCCCGTTGACCGGATTTGCTACACGGATCGCCGAAGATTGCGGGATCGACGGCGATACCCTGGCCCACGGCGAGCGGGTGCTGGGAGCGCGGATCATTGCGATCGACGACAGTACTGACTTGTCCCAAGACACGACAGTCGCCGGAGGGGCCGAGCTGGTCGTATATGGTGAAATTGTCACGCTGCAAGGTACCGCGCCTGTTCGATCGGTGGCTCGGAAGAAGCCGGAAATCGGACGCAGGCTGCAGTCGCTGTTGCACCACCGAGGACATCGTCCGCCCCGGTTGAACCCGATCCTTGCCCGGCTCGCCTGGGTCACCTTGATCGTGCTCCTCATCGGGACGTGGTATTTTCACGCTGTCTTCGGAGGCGATTGGCTCGACGCGGTCTACTTCGTTGTCGCGACAATGACGACGACCGGATACGGCGACCTGACCCCCGACCGGAGCAAGCCTCTCGAAATCGTTGTCGCGATGCTGCTGATGCTGTCCGGCATCACGCTGACCGGCCTCTTTATCGCCTTCGGCGCCTCGCTTTTGACGCGGGTACACTGGGTCACCATGCAAGGCCTGCGCCCGGTGCACCGCCGCGGGCATATCGTGATATGCGGCGCCGGCAGCATCGGCTCCGGCGTCATCGACCTGCTCCTCGCCCTGGGAAAGCGGCTCGTAGTGGTCGAGCTCAACCCCGATGCCACGATCGTCGAAAGGGCCCGTGAACAGCATTTCGATCTGCTGACCGGGGATGCGAGCCGAGACACGACGCTCGATCTCTGCAATCTTCCCGCCGCACATAGTCTGATCGCGTTGACCAACGTCGATACGTTGAATTTGGAGATCGCGCTCGGTGCTCGAGCCCGCAATCCGACGATGCCGATTGTACTGCGGATCGCCGAGGCCAGCTTTGCCGAGTTGATCGCCCGCCACTTTGAGTTCGAGACCACCTTCTCCGCCGCAGCGCTCGCAGCGCCGGCCTTTGTCGGCCTGGGGAGGTTCGCGGGATCACGCGGACGCGTCGCGTTTGGGGGTCAGGAGTTTGCGATCGGAGAGATTGGCGCTGAAGACCTCGCGCGGACTGCGCTGCCGGACGCCATCCCGATCGCCGTTTCGCGCGGAGACCAGTTCGAGATTGCCCATGATCTCCACGCCCTCGGGCCGAATGGCCGCGCTCTGCTCCTCTTCCCGACCGCACGGTTCAGGGAAGGTAAGGACACGCTCGCCGCCGCGGCGGAGCGGTTCCTGCAGCGCAGTTAGGCTAAACCGCGAGTTCGCACCAGATCGGGGTGTGATCGGAGGAGCGGTCCTTCGCCCGAGGCTTCTTGTCGATGTTGCAGGCGGCAATCCGGTCGGCCGCATGCGGCGACAGCAGCAGATGATCGATGCGCAACCCCTCGTCGCGATGCCAGCGCCCGGCTTGGTAATCCCAGAAAGTGTAGCGGTGCGGCTCCCGGTGGAAGACGCGGTAGGCGTCGGTCAGCCCGAGGTAAAGGAGCGCACGAAACCGCGTGCGCGCTTCCGGCCGGCACAGGGCGTCGTCCCGAAACACCACCGGATCGTAAACATCATCATCGGTCGGGCAGATGTTATAGTCCCCGGCCAGCACGAACGGGATTTCACGCTTCAACATCTCGCGCGTGTGGCCGATCAGCCGCTCCATCCAGCCGAGCTTGTAGGTGAATTTGTCGGTGCCTAGCGGATTTCCGTTCGGCAGGTAGACCGAGGCGACGCGAACCTCGCCAAAAGACGCCTCAATGTAACGAGGTTGCTCGTCTGCGTCATTGCCGAGCAATCCGGTGACGATCTCCTCCGCGGGTCGTTTCGACAGTAGAGCGACACCGTTATAGGCGCGCTGCCCGATCGTCTCGACGTGGTAGCCCAGACCCTTGACTTCGAGCATCGGGAAATCTTGCGCAAGGCATTTGGTCTCTTGCAGACACAAGACGTCGGGTTGCGCCTCTTCGAGAAAGGCGAGGAGATGGGGTAGCCGCGCTTTGACCGAATTGACGTTCCAGCTGGCGATCTTCACAGGATAAAAGCGGCGTCAGGCGATCGAAAAGGAGTTGCCGCAGCCGCAGGACGAGGCGGCATTCGGGTTGCGGATCTGGAACGAGGCGCCCATCAGGTCCTCGACGAAATCCACCTCGGCACCGTTCAACAGGCCCAGCGAGACCTCGTCGATGACGACACCGACGCCGTCTTGCTCAAACACGAAATCATCCTCGTTGCGCTGGTCGTCGAACGACAGCCCGTACTGAAACCCGGAGCAGCCGCCGCCCGAGACGGCGATCCGCAGAAATGCGCTCTCCGCGTCTTCTTTGGTCTTCAACGTTGCGATCCGACGGGCGGCACTTTCTGTCAGAACGACCCGCCGCTCCTCGGTTTCGTTCGCCACTTCGGCCATGTTATCGATGCTCCCGCTCCCTGCTTTCGGAGCATATGTAAGCACGGGGACCAACTCGGTCAAATGGCAGATTTTCAAGCGAGAATTGGCTAAGCTGCCACCGGGGAGCTGGAGATGGAAATGCCGCAGGTCCTGGAAGGCGCGGTCGGCGTAGAGGAAGAAGAAGCGCCGCAGGACAAGATCGCCTGCCTGACGGCGCTCGAACGCAAGGTGCTGTGGCTGTCGACCTGGATGATCCACAACGCCAACCACCTTCGCCCGAACCGCGACGGGCTCAAGGTCGGCGGGCATCAGGCGTCGAGCGCGTCGCTGGCGACGTTGATGACGGCGCTCTATTTCGACGTGCTGCGGCCACAGGACCGCGTCGCGGTCAAGCCGCACGCCTCGCCGGTGTTTCACGCGATCCAATACCTGCTCGGGCATCAGAGCCGCGACAAGCTCGAACGGTTTCGCGCGTTTGGCGGCGCGCAATCCTACCCGTCGCGCACCAAGGACGGCGAAACCGTCGATTTCTCGACCGGCTCGGTCGGGCTCGGGGTCGGGATGACCTTGTTCACGTCGATGGCGCAGGATTATCTGCGGTTCAAAGGGCTGGTGCCGACCGATGATCCGCCCGGCCGGATGATCGCCCTCGCCGGCGACGCCGAGCTCGACGAGGGCAATATCTTCGAGGCCCTGCTCGAGGGCTGGAAACACGATGTCCGCAATCTCTGGTGGGTGATCGACTACAACCGCCAGAGCCTCGATGCGGTCGTCTCGGATCGCCTGTTCGGCCGCATCGACGCGATGTTCGAGATGATGGGCTGGCGCGTCGTGACCTTGAAGTACGGGCGGCTTCTCGGGGCAGCCTTCGCCCGGCCGGACGGCCATCATCTGCGCGAGTGGATCGACGCCTGCCCCAACTCGCTCTATTCGGCGCTGGTCTACAAGGGCGGCGAAGGCTGGCGCGAGCATCTGCACCGCGACCTCAACCGCTATCCCGGTATCCGGGCGATCCTCGACGACCACGACGATACCGCCCTGCAGCGCCTGATGACCAATCTTGCCGGCCACGACATGGAATTGGTTCTCGACGCCTTTCATGGCGTCGCCGACGACCGGCCGACCTGTTTCATCGCCTATACGATCAAGGGCTACGGTCTGCCTTTCGCCGGACACAAGGACAACCACGCCGGTTTGATGAACCTCGACCAGATGGCGACCTTCCGGCGCAACATGGGGGTGGCGGAGGGGGCCGAGTGGGATTTGTTCGCCGGGCTCGACTTGGCCCCGGAGCGCCTCTCGGCTTTCCTTGCGGCGGCGCCGCTCGCCGGGTCCGCCCGGCGCTGGCACGATGCGCCGCGAGTTGCGGTGCCGCCCAGCCTCCCGACCCCGCGGGGCACGACGCTCTCGACGCAGGAAGCCTTCGGCAGGCTCCTCGGCGATATCGCCGCCGCCGGCGGTCCGCTCGCCGAGCGCATCGTGACGACCTCCCCCGACGTCACGGTGTCGACCAATCTCGGACCCTGGGTCAACCGCCGCGGGATCTTCGACCGCGCCGAGCGCGCCGACACGTTTCGCGAGGAAAAAGTCGTCTCGGCGCAGCGCTGGGCGATGTCGCCGAAGGGTCAGCACATCGAGCTCGGCATCGCCGAAAGCAATCTCTTTCTGCAGCTCGCGGCGCTCGGTCTCGCCGGCCCGCTCTTCGGCACGCGCCTGTTGCCGATCGGCACTCTCTACGACCCGTTTATCAAGCGCGGCCTCGATGTGCTGAACTACGCCTGCTACCAGGATGCGCGCTTTATCCTGGTGGCGACCCCATCCGGGATCACCTTGGCGCCCGAAGGCGGCGCCCACCAGTCGATCGGCGAGCCGCTGATCGGGCTCGCCCAGCCCGGGCTCGTCAGTTTCGAGCCGGCCTACGCCGACGAGCTGGCGGTGCTGCTGCGCTGGGCATTCGAGGAGATCCAGCGGGAAGACGGCGAGTTGGTTTATTTCCGGCTGTCGACCCGTCCGGTCGAGCAGCCGGCGCGGAAGGTCACTGCCGACCTTGAGGAGGCGATTATCGCCGGCGCCTATTGGCTGCGCGAGCCGGCAGAGGGGGCGGAACTCGCGATCGCTTATTGCGGCGCTGTCGCCCCTGAAGCGCTCGCCGCCCACCGGGAATTGGCCGAAGACATCCCCGCCGCGGGGCTGCTCGCGATCACCTCGCCCGACCGGCTGCACCGCGACTGGCAGGCCGCCCGCTCCGGCGGCGAGATCGGCGTCGCCGAGCAACTGCTGGCGCGGCTGCGCCCCGGAGCCGCGCTGGTCACGGTCGGCGATTTGCACCCGGCGACCCTGTCGTGGCTCGGCGCGGTCGCCGGCAACCGCATCGTGCCGATGGGGGTCGACCGATTTGGCCAATCCGGGGATATCCCCGACCTTTACGAGGCCTACCACATCGACGCCGGCGCGATCCTCGACGCCGCCGCCCGCGCCTGCCTGCTCGCGCTGCGCTGACCTGCAACCAAACCTTGCATCGCCGATTGCCCGTTGCTGCACCTGCAGCAAATCTGCAGCAAAACCTCCCCTAAAAGTTGAAGCGCATCCCCGGCCCGGCACTCGCCCGTTTGGCGAAGTCGTCCTCGCAGAGCTTCAGCCGCCGGTCGAAATCGCTCGTCTCGATCGCCCGGACAAAGGTGTCGACGACCGCCGCAATGGTGGCGGCTTCGCCGGGCGTGATCGCGCCATCGGCCAATGCCGAGGTGACCGCCTTCATCGCGGCGGCAATATCGGCCGCGCTCTCGATCGGCGGCAGCGCGAATTTGACAGCGCGTTCGCGGCAGGCCGGCAGAAGCCGCTCGAGGCAGAGCCGCATTGCGCTCGGATCGCCGCCCAGCGCGAGTTCGACAGCCTTGCGCGTCAACGCCTCCGACTCGCCCGCGAGCAGCGCCGCAGCGGCCTCGGTCGTCTTATTGAGGGAGCCAGCCCGGCGGCCGGCCGGATTGCCCGACCGCCCCCTCTCGAACGGCCGCCCGCGCACCCGCCCCGGCGGTTTTGGTGAAGCCCCATCAGCCATCGCTACCTCCTTCTGCCGATCCACTGCCCGGCGATGCGAAGAATTATGCGATGATAATTAGGCAATTTTATGGTCGATAACGCAACGAAAATAAAGCGGGAACGGGCAGAGATCCCTAAGACCGGCGCCGTCCTTTCATCCCGGCGAAAGAGCCTGTGAAGAAATGGTGGCTGCAATGCGGGCCGTGCGTGCTTCGAGACGCGCCCTTCGAGCGCTCCTCAGCATGAGGTAATTCCTTGATAATATTAGGGGAAAGTCCTCATCCTGAGGAAGCTGCGAAGCAGCTGTCTCGAAGGACGCACGGTGTTGATCCAGCCGATCGTCAATTTCCTCACGCGCTCCGTCATCCGGGAACCAATGTTATTATTCCGGGATGACAGACGACACGCTCATACAGAGGATCGCCGCCAAAAAGGCGGAGCTTGACCGGCTCCGGCCTCTGGCCCCGCACGGCCTCGATAACCTCAACCGGTCCTACGACATCGAACTGACCTACACGTCGAACGCGATCGAAGGCAACGCGTTGACTGCCGCCGAAACGCGGATGGTGATCGAGCACGGGATCACGATTGGCGGCAAACCGTTGAAGGATCATCTCGAAGCAGTCGATCACTTCGAGGCACTGCACTTTGTGCGCGATCTCGCGCGGCAAAGGGTGCCGCTGAGGGAAACCGACATCCGCAACCTGCATCGGCTCGTGATGCAGCGCTCAGACCCGGACATGGCCGGTCGCTATGCCAATCAAGGCCGCTACGTCGAGACCGATGGCGGCCGGCATTACTTTCCGTCGCCCGCTGAAGTGCCGCCGCTGATGGGCGACTTTGCGAAGTGGCTCGGCGCCGCGCACGCCACCCCGGAAACCGCCTTTGCTGCGCACCGTCGCCTCGTCGAAATTCACCCTTTCAATGACGGCAACGGGCGCACGGCCCGACTTCTGATGAACCTCGTTTTGCTCCGCGGCAGCTATCCGCCAATTGCCGTCCGCCCGCAGGACCGGCCGGCCTATATCGACGCGTTGCAGCACGCACAGGCCGGCCGCGGGAGCGAGCCGTTCGAGAAACTGCTTTACGAGCGACTGGACGCAACGCTGGAGGAGTCCTTAACCGCCTTGCAAGAGGCGCTGACCGCCCCAACCGAATAATCAATGACCGAAACCGATAAGGAAAAGATAATTCGCGAGTACGCCGCAGGCGAGGTCACTTGGTCGGCATTGCGCCAGCGCGGATTTGACAATTACCTCGACGTGTTGACCGAGCTGGGCAAGCTAGGCTTGCGCCCTCCCGTCGCGCCGATGGACGGGCCGAATGTCGAGGCCCGCCGCCGCGGACGCGCTCTTTTGCGCCAGGCGCTCGAAGATGCGAAGCCGTGACCGAACGGCTTGGCCTCATTGATCCGATCCTGACGCGCTTCCGATGCGACCGATCTTATGGTGATCGCCCGCGACATGCAGCGCGCCGGAGCGGGCCTGCGTTCTATTGCCGAACCCGTTGTCGATACGACGTCCGACTTTGCGGAGCTTGTCCTTGCCATGCTTGGCGTTGCGGCGAAGCTTGAACGCCGCCGCATCGCCGGGCGCACGGCGCGCGGCCGGGCGGACGCGAAGGCCAAAGGCGTGAGATTCGGCCGCAAGCCGAAACTCACCGCGAACCAACAGCGCGAGGCGCGCGAGAGGATTGAAGCCGGCGAAACACAGCGCAACATTGCCCGCAGCTACAACGTCAGTCAGGCGACGATTTCGAGGCTCGGGCCATGACTCTCAGGCCGCTGCCGCGGAGACTCTACAAATATCGGTCATTTAACACGCATTCGCTTAGGCTATTGACTGAAGCAGAAATATATTACTCAGATCCGAGAGCGTTCAACGACCCATTAGATTGTAAACCCACAATCAAAGTTGATGTGGACCGCGCTTCCTTGGAGCGCCTTTGCTACAGGCTGCTAAGAGACACCGGCGCCAATAAGGAGGAAGCTGCGTCTATTATACATCATCTGCGCTATATGTCTACTGAGCATGGTGACTACGAAACAGATGCCGACGTTGAAAATTATCTAAAAGAACAACTTTTAGCAGTCGAAATAAAGCGTATAGTTGATGTGGAGATGAAGAGGAAAGGCGTTTTATCCCTCTCCGAAACGTGGAAGTCTCCATTAATGTGGAGCCATTACGCGGATGAGCACCGGGGAATTTGCCTAGAGTATGACACTACGCAAATTCCGCACCCCGGTATTGCCGCCGTGGATTATCGGAGCCCGCGAAGTGTCAAGGCTAGTGACCTCGTTAAGTGGAAATTGCAGGCCTCTTCGGAGGCCGAACAGCGCGTGCACAAAACATATTTTTTTGCCAAGTCTCCGGAGTGGCATTACGAAAAGGAATGGCGAGACATTAGACAGTCGATTGGAGTCACCGCTACGAGCTTTCCTATAACGGCCATCTATTTTGGTTTACGATGCGATCCAGCGGTCATAACAAGCATCGTCAAGCTGTTTAGCGGTGACGCGAGCATCTCGTTTTTCGAGATTTACCCTCTTGATGATAGTTTCAACCTAAAGCGGCGGCGACTTGACCGAGATGAGGTCGAAGCATGCGGAATGAGAAGTTCCGCCATTCTGATTTTCAAAGATGTACTCCTGCCTGTTAAATAACGACGGCGTTATAGGGTGATGAAAGCGATCAGAAGCCCCATTTGGTACTTAGTATAAATATACCGCAATAATCTTCTAGAGAAACGCCTTTCATCGGCCGTGCGCTATTTCCTCCTTCCTTCTCGATGCAGTGATCCATTGCTGTAGTATCGCGCCCGCGGCGGACATAGGCCGCAATTTGCCCCGGATGGCGTACCGAATAGTCAACAAACTGAGGGAGGGACGAGAGGGCCTCGATATCTTTTCCGGCTTCCCTTCCGGCGGACAGGTAAACGGCGATCCCGGCGATGATCCCGGCCGAAACCAAAATCGCGCCGATGAGCTTGATCATTTTGTTCGCATCCCGCTCAGTAAATCAAATAATGGTCGGCCAACGGCGCAGGAAGATATATAGGTGCGTGAGTTTAATTTTCTGTAGAACGCCCGCATATCCGCTTCCTGCGAGCGGCAGCAAATCAGCGGGGTTTCGGTGTGCGGCCATGCTCGTGCTTGACCGTGTTGGTAAATTTCGGCTCCATTGCCGATCAGCCGCAGCGGCCTCGATTTCCAGAATCGCCGTTTTGCGACTCTTTACCGAGGCCCGCGCGCCGTGCCGCAGGTCGCCTTGCACGGCCACACAGACCTTCGCGGTATTCGGCAGATTGCGAACCGGCATCAGGCCCCGGGGCGCCATGCGCTACTCCGATCCTGGGATTGTGCCTTTTGGCAAGCTCTCGCAATAACGCGCGATCTCGCCGGGCGTGGTGATCCACAGCCGATCACGGTGGCGGACGATGTGACGGACGGCGTCGCGGAAGGCGCGCAGGCGGAATGGCTGGCCGATGATGAAGGGGTGCACCGAGACCGCGAAGACCAGCGGGTATTTTCGCGACTGCTCCAGCATCTCGTCGAACTGGTCGATCACCATCTCGGCGAATTGCCGCCCGGTGTGGCGCCGGTAAACCAGCGCCGGCGAGTCGTTGATCTCGAGCGGGTAAGGCACCGAGAGGATCGGCCCGGCGCGGGTGCGAATCCAAATGGGCTGATCGTCCATCGCCCAATCCATCACGTAGCGGTAGCCGGCCTCCTTCAAGAGATCCAACGTGACGCCGCTCTGCGCGATGTAGGGGCCGAGCCAGCCTTCCGGCCGCCTGCCGGAGAGGCGGGTCAACACCTCGGTGCATTCGGCGATCAGCCGCGCCTCATCCTCCTCCCACAGCACATCCTGGCGCTCGGAATTCGTCCTGCCATGGCCGACATACTCGTCGCCCCGCCCGTTCAGGCGCTCGACGATGTCGGGGCAGTGTTCGAGGACGGCTGAATTGACATTGTGCGCTCCGGGTAGAGCGAATTCGTCGAGCAGGTCGAAATAATACCAAAGGCCGACCCGGTTGCCGTAGTCGCGCCACGCGTAATTGCGCTGGCTCTGCTCCGCCGCTGCGCCGGTCGAGTCGCTGCCGAGCCCGGCGCCAAAGGCGAAATGCTCGATGTTGTTGTTGAAGGTGACGGCCAGCCGCGCGCCGCCGGGCCACTCGTATTGCGGCCGGCGGTGGATCGGGACGCAGTCGTAGCGGTTATGGGCGGGAAGTTTCATTGGAAAGGTCCGAAGAGCGGCGCGAGATTGCTTCGCTGCGCTCGCAATGACACCTAAACTGGCTGTCATTGCGAGGAGCGCAGCGACGAAACAATCTCGTCCAGATCACTTTCCCTGGAAGGCCGGCTTGCGTTTTTCCATGAAGGCGGTGCGGCCTTCGGCGTAGTCCTGGCTGGCGAAGCACTCGTCGACCAAACGCTTGCACAATGCCAGGTCGCGAGCCGACTCGTCCTTGAGCCCCTCGCGGATGGCGACCTTGGCCGCGCGTACGGTCAGCGGCGCGTTGGCCGCGATCATCGCGCAATAATTGTCGACGTAACCCTCCAGCTCGCCGTCCGGCACCACTTGATTTACGAGGCCCATGCGCAACGCCTCCTCGGCGGTAAACTGGCGCGCCGTAAAGAAGATCTCGCGGGCATGGGCCGGGCCGACCAGGTCGATCAGCTTTTTGATGCCGTCATAGGCGTAGCCGAGGCCGAGCTTGGCCGCCGGAATGCCGAATTTCGAGCCCTCGGCGGCGATGCGCATGTCACAGGCGAGCGCGGTGCCGACACCGCCGCCAATGCAGTAGCCGCGGATCATCGCGATCGTCGGCTTCAAGGTTTCCTGCAGGCGCATCCGCGCGCCTTCGGAAATCTTCGAGTAGGCGGCAGCCGCTTCCTCGGAGGCGCGCCGCTCCTTGAATTCGGAAATGTCGGCGCCGGAGACAAAGGCGCGTCCGCCGGCGCCGCTGACGACGATGACCCGGATCGCGTCGTCGCGCTCGAAATCGTCGATGATCCGAGTGACGGCCTCCCACATCTCGAGTGAGACCGCATTGTGCCGCGCCGGGTTGTTGAAGATCAGGCGGCCGATCGCCCCGTTTTTCTCGGCGATCATCTTGCTGGTCATGGGCTGGTCGAGCATGGCGGCGTTCGCTCCTTGTTGATGGCCGGTCTCGTCGATCGCTCGATTGTGGCAGAAGGTGCGGCGCTTCGCATCCGCCCATTCGCGCCGCGGGTCTAGCCGCCGGCGACTGCCAGCCGGCCGACCCGCGGTAGCTCGGTGATCGGTCGGTTCGGCCGGATCCAGTAGGTCATGACAATGGCGAACAGCAGCAGACAGACCGAGACCGCGAAAGGCAGCGTCCAGCTGCCGGTGCGGTCGAGGATCCAAGCGAAGGCGACCGGCGAGAGAATGCCGGCAACGGCACCGGAGGCATTCATCAGCGAACTCGAAGTGCCGGCGTAGTTGGGCGCGATGTCCATCGTTGCGGTCCACAGCGGCGAAATCGCAAAGCCGAGGAAGAACACCGTGACCATGAAGCCGGACACCCCGATCACCATGTCGTGGAAGAGGATCACCGGCACCAGCCCCGCCACGGCGAAAACCCAGCTGACGGCGATCATCAGCGAGCGCGCAATCTGCAGGCTCCCGGTGCGGCGCAGCAGGTGGTCGGTGGTCATCCCGCCGATCAGCTCGGCGAAAAACCCGGAGAACAGCAGTGCCATGTAAAGGAATGCCGATTTCTTGATCTCGACGCCATAGTTTTTCTGCAACAAGGATGGCATCCAGGTCACAAACAGCCAGCCGGTCCAGCCCTGGCAGAAATAGACGATCATCAACGGCGCCACGCGGGGGATCAGGCGCCGCCACGGCACCGGGCCGGAACCGGCTAATGTTGCGTGATCACTCTCTGGCAATGCGGCCAGCTCGGCGCTGGTGACGCGCGGGTGCTGGCGCGGATCCTCGTGGAAATACCTCCACCACACCACCGCCCAAAAAGTCGACAAGATGCCGACCGCGACGAATGAAAAACGCCAGGAGAACCAGGTGATCAGAAAGGCGACGATCGGCGCCGCCGTTCCCGCGCCGAGACGCCCGGCGGCGTGGGTGGCCCCGATCGCGGTGCCGCGCTTTTCGATCGGGGTCCATTTCGAGACCGCACGGGTGGCTGCCGGCAAGGTGGCCCCTTCGCCCATGCCGAGCACGAGACGCACGCCAAAGAGCGATGCCAGCCCGGTCACCGCCCCGGTCGCGATGGTCGTGAGCGACCACACCAGGCCGCAGACGGTCAAGGTGCGGCGCGCGCCAAAGCGGTCGGCAAACCAACCCCCGACCAGCTGGAACGGCGCGTAGGAATAGTTGAAGGCCGAGAAGGCGAGGCCGAGTGCCAAATTGCTGAGGCCGAGGTCCTGCTGCATCACCGGCGCCGCGGCGGCCAGGTTGACGCGGTCGATAAACAGGATGTAGTGCATCGACACCAGGAGGATCAGGAAATTCCTGGTGGCGCGTCCGTTGAAGCCGAACAGCATGGGTGCCCCTCCTCCCCGAGCCGACGCAGTCTGATAGCCGAGAAACCGTACCGCGGCGCCGCCGCCTCACGGCGGCGGTCGCAATGCTCCGCGTCAGATGACTTCGCGGGCGCGCAGATCGGCGATCGTCGCGTCGTTGTAGCCGAGCCCGCGCAGGATCTCATGCGTGTGCTCGCCCAGATCGGGGGTCGGGCGCAGCTTTGCCGGCTCTGGCGTGCGAGTCATGTTGATCGCCTGGCCTACCACTTTGATGGCCCCGAGCTTCGGGTGATCCACCGGACGGGCCATTTCGAGGTGCTGGACCTGCGGGTCGGCAAAGGTCTGGTCGATCGTGTAGATCGGGCCGCACGGGACGCCGACCTCGTTCATCAACTCGACCCAATAGGCGGCCGGACGCTTTTTGGTGATCTCGCCGATCCGTTCGTTGAGCGCCTTGCGGTTCTTCGAGCGCTGCGGTCCGGTGGCGTAATCCTGGTCGTCGAGCAATGCCATCGCGTCGGCCGCCTCGCAGAAGCGCCGGAACATGTGGTCGCCCGAGGCGGCGATGTTGATCTGCCCGTCAGAGGTCGGGAAGACGCCGGTCGGGATGCCGGTCGGGTGGTCGTTGCCGGCCTGCTTGGCGACTTCGCCGGCCATCAGCCAGCGCGAGGCCTGGAAGTCGAGCATGAAGATCTGCGCTTCGAGCAGCGATGTATGAACCCACTGCCCCTCGCCGCTCGTCTCGCGCTCGATCAATGCCATCATCATCGCCTGCGCCAGCAACAGACCGGCGCACAGATCGTCGATCGGGATGCCGACACGGACCGGGCCCTGACCCGGCAAGCCGGTGATCGACATCAGCCCGCCCATGCCCTGGGCGATCTGGTCGACACCGGGCCGCTTCGCATAAGGCCCGCTCTGGCCGAACCCGGAAATGCTGCCGTAGACGATGCGCGGATTGATCTTCTTGACCAACTCGTAATCGACGCCGAGCCGGTATTTTACCTCCGAGCGGAAATTCTCGACGATGACGTCGGCCTTCTCCGCCAATTTGAAGAAGATCGCTTTTCCTTCCTCGGTTTTAAGGTTGAGGGTCAGGCTGCGCTTGTTGCGATGCAGGTTCTGGAAATCAAAGCCGTCGCGCCGCGAGCCGGTGACATCGCCCCTCGCCTCGCCCGGCTGCTCGATCTTGATCACATTGGCCCCCCAATCGGCAAACTGGCGGACCGCCGTCGGCCCGGCGCGGGCATGACACAGATCGAGAACGGTGAAGCGGGCGAGAGGCAGCGATCCGATGCTCACAACGATGTTCCTTTGGTCTGGCTGGAGTGGGTTACCGGACTTTCGCCCGCCGCGTGCGGCAAGGTCAAGTTTCTGTGCCGGCTGCTCGGGGATGTCGCGCCAGGAAGACGCTATCGTCTGACGGCAGCACCTGGGGACCAGTTCGAAATCTCAGCAGGCCCGCCCGAGCGGTCATTTGCGCGCTAGCATACCCTCGACTACCGGCAGCAGGCGCTTCGCGACGATTTGATGGCCGATGGGATCCAAATGTTCCCCATCGACGAGGTGTGATTGGTCGGAACACGACATCGAGATTGCATCGTAACGCTGCGCCAGCGCAGCTTCAGCAGAACCATCGCCACATAACACTACCTGAACCTGCTGCGCTCGTAACCGGCCTATAATGGCTTCAATATTCGCCAGATGTTGTTTTACGCTAAGGCCATGCTTCCTTGATCGGAAATCGTTCCCTCCGGGCTGAACAATGGTGATTTTCGTACCGGGAGGGATCACCGAATCCATGCGAAAAAGCATGCCGGTGGTGGTATCCCCATCAACTCCTGCATTGATAACCTGGACGTTAAATCCCTCGGCTCGCAGCATGTTTTCCAGCTGGGCCGGAAATGCTTCACTGAGAAGAACTCCTTTTCCGTGTATGCCGCTGGCGCCGAGCGCGACAATGTAGGTCGGCTCCGCGCCCACGGCCGCGAGACCAAATGCCCCGCCTGCCATAACAAACGCGACCACTTTCACTGACAATCTCGGGAGCATTAAACCTCCTGTGCCATCTAACCCCTCCTGGCTATCGCGTGGTGAGTCACCCATTGAGACTAGCCGCCTCCTTTAATAAATATAAGACAGAACCGACGGCATCGGAATTTCCTTCAGCTTTATTGGGGTTCCGAATAACCACAGTATAATAAGATTGGTGACAGCGCCGACGATGGCCCTCGCCACCTCCGCGGCAACAGCCACAATAACGCAATTGCGGCCATTTCGGCGGTGCCGCGGTCTGCGGCAGGCAGCTCAATCCGAATTGCTCTCGTCCGGTTGCGGGCCGGCATAGCGCGCTCGGGGGCGGATCAGGATGCCGCTCTCGTATTGCTCGATCGCGTGGGCGATCCAGCCGACCGTGCGGCCGAGGATAAAGAGCGCGAGCGCCGCGTTCCGCGGCAGCGCCAGCGAGGTGGCGGCTGCGGCGAGGGCAAAATCGACGTTCGGGTGACGCCCGGTGAGGCGGGTTCCCGCGGCGGCCGCGCTTTCGATCAGGGCGCGGGCGTCCGGCAATGTCCGCGTGATGGCGGCCAGGATCGTGGTCGCGCGCGGGTCGCCGGCGGGATAGAGGAAATGACCAAAACCCGGCAGGTCTTCGCCGCGCGCGAGACGGCCGGCCATCACACTCATCGCATCGCCGCCTCGGGCGAGTTCGGCAAAGAGAGCCTCGGCGCGGGCCGAGGCGCCGCCGTGACGCCGCCCGGAGAGGGCACAGAGCGCCGCCGACACCACCGCGTAGGGGGTTGCCCCGGTCGAGGCGACGCAGCGCGCGACAAACGTAGATGCATTGAGCTCGTGGTCGGCGATCAAGACAAGGCAGCGGCGCAGAATTTCGGCCCCCGCCTGATCCAAATTCCAGGCCGCGGCGAGCCGCCGGTGAACGGGTTCGGGCAAAGGCGGCAGGAGGGCGACGCTCGCGGCGAGCACGCGGAGAATCCGCCGCCCGGTGCGGATCACGCCGGTTCGGGTCAGATCGACCGCTGGCAAGTCCTCGTCTGCCACCGCGGCGAGGCTTATTTGACAGCGCTCGATCAGCCCAGACGCTGAGATGTTAACCGGTGGGAAGGCGTCGGGTTGGTCGGCATCCAAATCGGCGCCTTCCTCGGCGCGCCAGAGCAGGGTGGCGACGTCCTCGAGCGTGGCCTCCTCAGAGAGGCGGATCGCATCTTTCCCGCCGTAGAACAGGCGTCCGTTCTCGATCAGGCAGATCGATGAGCCGATCACCGGCATCAATGCCTCGGGTTCGTTGCTGCGGGCCAGTTTCTCGCCATCGCGCGCGGCTAGAAGGGCCTCGACGTCCACTACCCGGTAGCGCCGCTCCCGGGTGCCTGGAAGGCTGACCAACTCCAGCCGGCCGCGGCTGACATAGGCATAGAGCGTATCGAGCTTGATCCCCAGCCGCTCGGCGGCTTGTCGTGAAGTGAGCAAATCGAAATTGGTCATATAGATAGGTTGATTCCAAGGAATCAAGGTTGACAGTCTTGAGATGCACCTGTCTATTCAACCTCTCTATCCGGAGGAAGCCATGTCTGCAATGCTAAACTCGACACGGCTGAGCGCACAAACCCTCGTTGGCTGAGTGAGGAGCAAAGTCCTATGACAAAACGGATCGACGCTTCTGCGCTGACTCCTGTCGTCGGTACCCTTTACCCGTCGCCATACGATGTGCGGTGCCGCCCGCGTGAGCGCACCAAGCTCGGCGATGCCGCCGGACTGTCGCAGTTCGGCGTCAACCTCCTTCGCTTGCCGCCGGGCGCCTGGTCGAGCCAGCGTCATTGGCACACCCGCGAGGACGAGTTGGTCTATGTCCTCTCCGGCGAGGTCGTGCTCGTCACCGACGGCGGCGAAGAGGTGCTGCGCGCCGGCGACGCGGCCGGGTTCCCGGCCGGAGACACCGACGGGCATTGCCTGCAGAACCGCTCGAGCGCCGACGCCCGGGTTCTCGAAATCGGCACCCGCGTTCCGGGCGAGACGGCCTATTACTCCGATATCGACATGGTCGCGCAGGCCGAGGGCAATCGCACCGTTTACACCCGCCGGGATGGAACGCCGTACCCGGAGACCGGGCGCCGCGGACCTTGAGCCGCTTTGCAGAACGAGGATTGTGGTAGACTGATGGTGGCGACAACACGGTCGGAGGGCGCAGTGCCGAGCCTTCATCCACAGATCCGGGAAGTCCTGAGGGCGATGGCCGAGGCAAAGCTTCGGCCGGTCGAGGAGATGACGCCGGCCGAGGCGCGCGAGCAGGTGGAAGCCACGGCGCGGGCGCGCAAGGCCGAGCCGCTGCCCGTCGCCCGGGTCGAAGAGCGCACGACCCCGGGTCCCGCCGGCGAGATCCGCTTGCGCCTCTACTGGCCGCGAGCCGCGGCGCCGGTGCCGGCGATCGTTTACTACCATGGCGGCGGCCATGTGATCGGCAGTCTCGACACCCACGATTTTGTTGCCCGCAATCTCTGCAGCGGGGTCGAGGCATTGGTCGCCTCGGTCGATTACCGCATGGGTCCCGAGCACAAATTTCCCGCGGCGGTGGACGATTCCTGGGCCGCTCTCCAGTGGGTCGGCGCGAATGCCGCAAGCCTCGGCGCCGATCCGGCCCGAATGGGCGTGCACGGCGACAGCGCCGGCGCCAACCTCGCAGCGGTGGTGGCACTGCTCGCCCGGAATGCCAGCGGCCCGAGATTGTCGCTGCAATCGCTCGTCTACCCGATTACCGATTACGGCCTGGTCGGCGACAGCTATGAGAAGTACGCCAATGGCTATGGCATCCTGACCAAGGGCGCGATGGTGTGGTTTCGCGACCACTATCTGCGCAGCCCGCAGGACGCGCAGGATTGGCGGGTCTCGCCGATCAAGGCGGCCAGCCTCGCCGGAGCGGCACCCGCAATTGTCGTAACTGCCGAATGCGACGTGCTGCACGACGATGGTCAGCGCTATGCCGAGGCGCTGCAACGCGCCGGCGTGCCGGTCGAATACAGGGAGTTCCCTGGTATGATCCATGCCTTCTTTGGCATGGTACCGGCGGTCGACGATGCGATGAACGCCCAGCGCCTCGTTTGGGCCGCGTTCAAACAGGCTCTCGCTCGCGCTTGACGTATCCGGCGCTGCAGCGCGCGGGCGTCGCTGTGTAGTGCACCCCAAAAGTGAGACACGGAAAATAGGGGACAGTTTCTCGAGGAGAGGAACTGATGAAGCACCGGGAATATCCGATAGCGCTGAAGCAGGTCGCGGTGGCGCGCGTGGCGGCCGGGGAGAGCGTGGCTGAGGTTGCGCGCGATCTAAAGCTGCGGGGCCGGCTTTTGTATGCGTGGCGGGCCCAGCTTCGTGCGGGTGGGCCGACGGCGCTGCGCGGGCCGGGACGACCGCGCAAGGGGGTGGTGGCGGCCCCGGCGGTCGCGGCGGTGGGCGAGGGCGATCTGGCGCGGGCGCAGCGGCGGGTCGCCGAGCTGGAGCGCAAGATCGGCCAGCAGCAGGTCGATCTGGATTTTTTTCGGCGAGCCTTGCGGCATGTGAGGGAGACACGATGAGCCAGCGCCGCGCCTGGCGTCGCGCGGTCTACGAAGTCATCCAGACGATGACGAGCTCCGTGCCGCAAGGCCAAGTCACGATCGAGCGCCTGTGCCGGTTGGCGCGCGTCAGCCGCGCCGGCTATTACCGCTTGTGACAGGCCAGCGCGCCGCGCCAACACGATACCGCGGTGCGCGATGCCATCCAGCGGCTGGTGCTGGCCAATGGCCGCTATCGCCGCGGCTACCGGTACATCGCCCGGCAGCTGCGCCACGATGGCCTGATCGTCAACCACAAGCGCGTGCTGCGCCTGATGCGCGAGGACAACCTGCTGGGCCTGCGCCAACGGCCGTTTGTGCCGTCGACGACCGACGCGCGGCACCCCTGGCCGGTGGTGCCGAACCTGGCGCGCGACATGCAGCTCAATGCTGTGGACCAGCTGTGGGTCGCCGACATCACTTATATCCGGCTCACCGAGGAATTCGCCTATCTGGCGGTCCTCCTCGATGCCTTCAGCCGCCGCGTTGTCGGTTGGGCGATGGCCGATCATCTCGGCGCCAGCCTGGCGGTGGCGGCGCTGACCATGGCGCTGGCAGCGCGCCGCCCACCCTGGGGCAGCCTGGTCCACCATTCCGACCGCGGCGTGCAGTACGCCTGTGCCGAGTACACCGGCCTCTTGGAGGCCCAGGGCATTGCCGCCAGCATGAGCCGGGTCGGCAATCCCTACGACAACGCCAAGGCCGAGCGCTTCATCAGAACCCTCAAGAGCGAAGAGATCGACGGCACCCGCTATCGCGATCACCACGACGCGGCGGGCCACATCGGCGCCTTCATCGACCAGGTCTACAACCGCCAGCGCCTGCACTCCGCGCTCGGCTATCAAACGCCCGTCGCGTTCGAGGCCGAGCACCGCGCCCAGACCCGCGCCACCGCGCCGCTCGCAGACGGGGGTTTTCAAGGGATGCGGAAATCTACGGTGATGCCCGATGCCCAACCCACCTGAACAGCGACGCCGGCGAGCATCGCCCGTCGGCGCCGGCCGCATCACCGTGAGTTTCCGGCCGGCTATTCCTCGGCGGGTTGCTCCCCAGCAGAGCCCGCTTCCGCTTCGCCGGCCCCGCAGTGTACGACCGGCGTCCATCCTGGCACAATCGACGCCGGTCACCCTGTCCTCATTTTTTCTGTCTCACCCATGGGGTGCAGTTCACTGATATCGCTGTAAATCCCACAAAAATACAGCCAGGAGGCGGGCCTCGGCCGCAGGAACCCTCGCTTTTTGACAGGCACCAACGGCAAATAACAGCCAGGAACTGCGAGCAAGAACAGCGAAAAACAGCCAGCAAGCAATGACGCTGAGCTGCTGCCATCGACTTTGCTTTCTCCTCGCATTGCGCCGTCATCTCGGTACAACGCGACCCGAGTGCTAGTGTCTCGTCTCCGAAATGAGATTACGCAACCTTCGCGAGGGTACCTCAAGCCCTCCCCCTTGATGGGGGAGGGTTGGGTGGGGGTGATGCCCGCCCAATCGCAGCTCCCGACATGCAAATCTCGTAGACCCGGTCCATTCACGAACGCGGAACGAGCATGACGCATCGGCAAGAAACCGGCTCCCTTGGCTTGAGTGTTCTTCTCTGCAGCGCTTTTTGCTGCGGCACCCGCACCCTCACCCAAACCCTCCCCTTGAAGGGGGAGGGCCGCCGCTCGAAGCGCAACCTATCACGATAGATTGAGAGACAGGACACTAGCGCGGGCCGGCGAGGGCAGCAGATCGCATTACGATCCCCGTCCTTCCGCACTCGCCCTTCGAAAATTGCATTACGAATATCACAAAAAATATCCCCTCAATTCCGGCTCCGCAGCACAATGTTCACGTTCAAGCACTCGATATCATGCCATCATGGCAACTTTCGGGTCCGCGTGTGCGCTCGTCGCTCGCCTTCCACCTGAACCAAGCCTCTCAGTCTAAATTTCTGCTGTCGACCCTGAGCGCCACGTGGCCACCGCCGCTCGAACGGCAGGATTTGCCCCTCAACCGACCTTCACGGTAGCAGGGTCAAACCGCCGGGTTGGGTGGAAACGCAACATTCCCGATTTGCCCGGCCTGTAATGCCCATCCTTCAAAAGCGGTCATTTGCAGCCTGGGGCCACGACACCCGAGACCGCGCCTATTTCAGTGCTGCTGCTGGTAGCTCGAAGGGCAGAGGGATATCGTCGTCGATGAGGGGCTGCCGCTCCTCGGAGCCGAGGATCACCGCATGGACGTATCGGCGTGGCTGCGCGGGCTGGGGCTTGAACAATACGCGCCTGCGTTCCGCGACAACGATGTCGATGGCGAGGTGCTGCCGGAGCTGACGGCCGACGACCTGATCAGCATCGGCGTAACCTCGGTCGGCCATCGCCGCAAGCTGCTGGCCGCGATCGCCGCCCTGGGGGCGGAGCCGACGCGTGATTTAGCGCAACCGGCGGTGAGCGCTACATCCACTCCGATCTCCCCTCCGACAATCGAGGCCGAACGCCGGCAGCTGACGGTGATGTTCTGCGATCTGGTCGGCTCGACCGCGCTGTCGGCGCGGCTCGATCCCGAGGATTTGCGCGAGGTCATCGGCGCGTATCACCGCTGCTGCGCCGATCTCATCACCGAGGCCGGCGGGTTCGTCGCCAAGTACATGGGCGACGGGGTGCTGGCCTATTTCGGCTATCCGCTGGCCCACGAGCATGACGCCGAGCACGCTGTGCGGGCCGGACTTGCCCTGGTCGAGGCGGCGCCGCGCCTCACGACCGCCGCCGACGTTCCGTTGCAGGTGCGGGTCGGCATCGCCACCGGGCTTGTCGTGGTTGGCGACCTGATCGGCGCGGGTGCTGCACAGGAGCAGGCGGTCGTCGGCGAGACGCCAAACCTCGCGGCGCGCCTGCAGGCTCTGGCCGAGCCTGGTGCCGTCGTCATCGCCGACGGCACGCGACGGCTGCTCGGCAATCTCTTCGAGCTGAAGGATCTCGGGGCCAGGGACCTCAAGGGCATCGCCGGGCCGGCGCGGGCCTGGGCTGCGGTGCGGGCGAGTTCGGTGGGGAGCCGCTTTGACGCCCTGCACACGACCGGCCTGACCGCCCTCGTCGGGCGGGAAGAAGAATCCGAATTGCTGCTTCGGCGCTGGTCCCGGGCCAAGACGGGCGAAGGCCAGGTGGTGCTGCTCTCCGGCGAAGCAGGTATCGGCAAATCGCGGCTCACGGCGACACTTCTGGAACGCCTCGCCGCCGAACCGCACACGCGCCTGCGCTATTTCTGCTCGCCGCAGCGCGGGGACAGCGCGTTCCACCCGATCATCGGCCAGATGGAACGCGCCGCCGGACTGGCGTACGACGACAAACCGCAGGCGAAGCTCGACAAGCTCGATGCGCTGCTCGCACGGACCTCGACCTCTTCTCAGGATGCCGCACTCTTCGCCGAGATGCTGTCGCTTCCGAATGACGGACGCTATCCCGCCCTCGAGCTGACCCCGGAGCAGCGCCGGCAGAGAGTGCTGGAAGCGCTGATGTCGCAACTCGCGGGGTTGGCACGCCGGCAGCCGGTGCTGATGATCTTCGAGGACTTGCACTGGATCGACCCCACGAGCCTGGAGGTGCTCGGCCGGACCGTGGACCGGATTAAAACGCTTCCGGCGCTGCTCATCGTGACGTTCCGCCCCGAGTTCAACGCGCCGTGGGTGGGACAGCCGCATGTGACGAGCCTGACGCTCAACCGGCTTGGGGAGCGTGAAGCGGCCGCCATCATCGCGCGCCTGGCCGGGAACAAGGCGCTGCCAGCGGATGTGATGGCGGAGATCGTCGAGCGCACCGACGGCATTCCGCTGTTCGTCGAGGAGATGACGAAGGCGGTGCTGGAGGCCGAGAGCGAGAGCGCGGCCCGGCGCACCGTTGCGGCGGTACCGTCTCCGGTCTTGACGGTCCCGGCAAGCTTGCACGCCTCGCTGATGGCGCGGCTCGACCGGCTCGGCCCGGCCAAGGAGGTGGCGCAGATCGGTTCGGCGATCGGGCGGGAGTTCTCGCATACGCTGCTGGCGTCGGTGGCGCGCAAGCCCGAGGCGGAGCTGGGATCGGCGCTCGACCGTCTCGTTCAGGCAGGCTTGCTGTTCCGGCAGGGCGTGCCGCCGCAGGCGAGCTACCTGTTCAAACATGCCCTGGTGCAGGACGCGGCCTATGGCACGCTGCTGCGCGAGCCGCGACGCGCACTTCACGCCCGTATCGCCGAAACCCTTGAAAGCCAATTCTCCGAGATCGCGGAGAGCCAGCCCGAGATCCCGGCGCATCACTGCACCGAGGCCGGGCTGATCGAGAAGGCCGCGGGTCTGTGGGGCAAGGCGGGACAGCGGTCACTGGCGCGCTCGGCGCTGGTCGAAGCCGCGGCCCAGCTCACCCTTGCCCTCGATCAGATCGCGACCCTGCCCAGCACGGCGGCGCTGCGTCGCGAGCAGATCAAGCTTCAAGTCGCGCTCCTCACCCCACTCATGCATGTCAAAGGCTATGCCGCCGCCGAACCCAAGGCGGCTGCGGAGCGGGCACGTTTGCTGATCGAGCAAGCCGAAGCGCTGGGAGAGCCTCCCGAAGATCCGCTGCTGTTGTTCACGGTCCTCAACGCCTTCTGGGCCGCGAGGGCCGCGAACCTTGTGGCATTCAATGGCGATGCCTGTCGCGATCTCGCGGCGCAGTTCCTGGCGCTGGCGGAGAAGCAAAGGGCGACAGTCCCGCTCATGGTTGGGCATCGCCTGATGGGAGTTTCCTTACTGATTACGGGGGATATCGCGGAAGGCCGGGGGCACTTCGATCAGGCGATCGCGCTTTACGATCCTGCCGAGCATCGTCCGCTGGCGACGCGGTTTGGCCAAGACACTGCGGTGACTGTCTTGGCTCGGCGGTCGTGGGCTCTGTGGCCGCTTGGCTATCCCGAGGCCGCGCTCAGAGACGCCGACGACGCGCTCAGGAATGCGCGAGAGATCGGTCAAGCCGCAACGCTGATGTTCGCTTTATTCCATAGCTCAATACCGTATACCCTTTGCGGCAACCGCGCCGCAGCAGCCGCGCAAGCCCAAGAGCTTGTCGCTCTGGCCGAAGAAAAAGGTTCGCTGTTTTGGAAGGCGTACGGAATGGTGAGCCAAGGTTGCGTGCTGGCCCTGACCGGCAGGGCTTCCGACGCGACCGAAATCCTGATCTCCGGGATGACCGCCCTGTGGACAACGGGAACGACACTTTGGAGGCCATTCTTTTTGCCGCATTTGGCACGCGCCTATGCGGAGCTCGGGCAATTCGAGGCGTCTTGGCGCTGCATCGGCGAAGCGATGACAGCGGCGGAAACAACCAAGGAAAAGTGGGGCGAGGCGGAGATCCACCGAACGGCCGGGGAAATCGCGCTGATGTCGCCCGAGCCCGACGCGGCGAAAGCGCAGGCGCATTTCGAGCGAGCCATCGCCATAGCCCGCGCGCAGAAGGCAAAGTCCTGGGAATTGCGCGCGGCGACGAGCCTGGCCCGGCTGTGGCGCGATCACGGCAAACGGCAGCAGGCCCGCGATCTTCTCGCCCCGGTCTACAGCTGGTTCACCGAAGGCTTCGACACCGCCGATCTGAAAGAAGCGAAGGCGCTGCTCGACGAGCTGTCTGAGCCGGCGATTGCCGCGGAGGGGTGAGCCAGATGCGAATGGCCGGTTTCAGCCGATCCGACCATCCGCTGGCGAGGTCGTGAAGGTCGGGTTTGGCTCGAATCTCCCCGTTCCGGTGCAGTGGCAGGAAGGTCCGGAAGCGGCGCAAAGGCGTCATCCGATAAGCAGCAGCGCGGGTCGGCTCGCCACCGGAACGGACTTGGAAAGGGAGACGTTGCCGCTTTGAGATTGGCCGAGCCGGCCCGATGGCATTATGCAATGCTGGTTTGCGTCAGCTTAAGCCCGCCTCACGCCGGAGCGAAGGGTGACCCGCCCCCGTGCTGCCGATCGCGCCGGACCTGAACGCAGGCGCTGCCGCCGCCTACCGACGTCGAGAGACGATCGAAGGAGCGCCGAAGGCGCCGCCGCCCTGGGTCCCGACGATTTTTTTCCGAAGCCATCTGACGCACAGAGCGACCCCGCCGGCTTCTCCCGCTCCGCCCTCTGGGGGGAGAGGGTCGGGGTGAGGGTGGGGGATTTCCACGGCGGTTGCCGACGCCCACCTCACCCTCCCGCTGCGCGGGCCCCTCCCTCTCCCCCGCGCGCGGGCGGAGAGGGGTAAAGAGATCGTAGGGAGTCAGATGGCCATCCAGCCGCCATCGACATTGTAGGCGGCGCCGGAGACATAGCTCGCCCGGTCGGAGCAAAGCCAGACGACCATTTCGGCGATCTCCTCGGGGTTCCCCATGCGGTGGAAGGGGACCTGCGCGAGGATCGCCTCGCCGCGCCGGCGCATTGTTTCCTCGGTCATCGGGGTCTTGATGTAGCCTGGGCACACCGCGTTCACCCGGATATGGGTTTCGGCATATTCGATCGCGGCGGTCTTGGTCAGGCCCAGCACGCCATGCTTGGCGGCAACATAGGCCGACGAAGTCGGCAATCCGACGAGCCCCGCAATCGAGCCGGTATTGACGATACTCCCGCCGCCCTGGGCCTGCATCTGCGGCAGCTCGTGCCGCATGCACAGCCACACGCCCTTGAGGTTGACCGCGATCATGCGGTCGAAGGCCTCCTCGGACCATTCGGCGGTCTTCTTTCCAGCCGCTTCGACGTGCCAGCCTGCGATGCCGGCATTGTTGAACGCGCAGTCGAGACGTCCATAGGCGCCGACCACGCCTTCGATCATGGCGCGGACATCCTCGTCGCGCGTCACGTCGCCCGACAGCGATATCGCCTGGCCGCCCGCCGCATTGACCTGGACGACGGTTTCGCTTGCGGCTTCGGCCGAGACGTCGGCGACCGCGACGCGGGCGCCTTCGCGGGCAAAGGCCAAGGCCGTGGCGCGGCCGATCCCGCCCCCGCCGCCTGTGATCAACGCCGATTTCCCGTCGAGTAACCCGGCCATCGCTCCCTCCCTGTGTTATCCGCCGGTCCATCCTGCCATACCGGCAGCCGCCGTGCCCAGGTGGAATGATCCGGTCAGTCGTTGCGAGAGGGAAGCAGTCCGAGCCCGACCAGCTCCTCCCGCAATCGCGCGGGTGTCGTGAAATGGATTGCATGGATGCCGAAGGGCCGCGCGGCGGCGACGTTCGCTTCGACGTCGTCGATATAGACGGCGCGCTGCGGCTCGACCGCGAAACGCTCGATCAGCAGCGCGAAAATCCGCGGGTCCGGCTTCATCACCTCGACCTCGCCCGAAACCAGAATTCCCCGGAACCAGCGGAGAAACGCAAACCGAACCAACGCCGCCGGATAAGTTTCCGCTGACCAGTTGGTGAGTCCGTAGAGCGCGACGCCGCGATCCCTAAGCTCGGCCAGGATCTCGACCGAGCCGGCGATGGGGCCGGCGATCATCTCGTCGAAGCGGGCCCCATAGGCGTCGATCAGCTCGCCCTTGTCGGGATGTTCGGCCTTCAGTAGCCGGGCGCCGTCGGCGAAGCTGCGGCCGGCATCCTGGCCACGGTTCCATTCATGAGTGCAGACGGTTGCCAGAAACTGTTCCATCGCCGCCTCGTCGCCGGCAAACAGCTTGCGGTAGAGATGCCGCGGGTCCCAATCGATCAGAACCCCGCCGAGATCGAACACCACGATGCTGCGGCCTCGATACCGATGGTGGCGTGGCTTTCTCAGCACCTGGAAGTCCGCGGAAATGCTTTGAAGCCGGCTATTGGGCCGATACGCTCGGACGACCGGAGACAATCGTGGTGCCCAGGGGCGGAATTGAACCACCGACACACGGATTTTCAGTCCGTTGCTCTACCAACTGAGCTACCTGGGCGCCCCGCGAGCGGCGCTTATAGAAGAAGTACCGTGATCCTGTCCAGTCGAGCGTTGCTGCGCTGGCGCCTCGCCGGAGGAGTGCTCAACGTTGCCATCGGCGCGGTCACATCGCTCCCCGCCACGACCGCCGACGCTCAGACCGACGAGATCCAGGTTTATGACGCCGAGATCAACAATCCGGGAGTGTTCAGCCTCCAGCTGCACAACAACTACACCCCGATCGGCCGGAAGCAGCCCGGATTCGAGAGCGGCATCGCGCCGAACCACACGTTGAACGGTGTTCCCGAATGGGCGTTGGGCGTGACCGAGTGGCTAGAACTCGGCGCCTATGCCCCGGTCTACTCGCGGACTGGCGACGGGCGCTTTCTTGTCGATGGGGCCAAATTGCGCGCCGAGTTCGTCGTGCCGCACGCCGCCGAACGATGCTTCTTTTACGGCGTCAACTTGGAGCTCGGCTTCAACGCCCGGTATTGGGAGCCAACCCGCACCTCCGGCGAGATCCGGCCGATTATCGGCGGGCGGCTCGGGCCCGTCGATCTGATCGTCAATCCGATCCTCGATACTTCATTCCAGGGTCTGGGTTCGCTCGACTTCGCACCGGCATCGCGGGTCGCCTATAACTTTTCCGAAACTTGGGCGGCGGCGCTCGAACATTATGCCGATTACGGCCGCCTCAAACATCTCGAGCCTCTCGGCCGGCAGCAGCAGCTTCTCTTCGCGGTCGTCGACCATAAGAGCGACCCATTGAGCGTCGAATTTGGGATCGGCCACGGCTTCACGGCGGCTTCCGACCCTCTGGTCCTCAAGCTGATCCTGTCGCGCGATTTTTGAGCCGGCGCCGCTTTCTCTCAGTCGAAGACGATGACGCCGCGCGCGACCTCACCGGCCAGCATCAGCGCGAAGCCTTCGTTGATCTCGTCGAAGCGGTAGGTGCGGCTGATCAGATCGTCGAGGTTGATTTTCTTTTCCAAGTCGAGGTCGGCGAGGATCGGGAAGTCGATGTTGGGCCGCACCGAGCCGTAATAGGTGCCGCTGATGATCTTTTCGCCATAGACGATCTGCGACGGGTTGATCGGCGCCCGGGTTGCGAAGGCCGGGATGCCGACGAGCACCGCCCGCCCGCCGGGCGCGACGGCGTCGATCACCTGCAACGCGGTCTGCTCGCTGCCGATCGCGTCGAAGGCGGTATCGACGCCGAGCCCTCCCGTCATCTCCCGCACCCGCTCGACGACATTCCCGTCGCGGGCATTGATCGTGTGGGTCGCGCCAAAATTCCTCGCATAGCCGAGCTTGTTGTCGCGCAAATCGCAGGCGATGATCGGGTTGGCTCCGGCGAGCCGCGCGCCTTGGACGACGTTGAGCCCGCCGCCGCCGCACCCGACCACCAGCACGCTGGAGCCGGCGGGGACCCGCGCGTGGCGGATCACCGCGCCGATCCCGGTTGCGACGCTGCAGCCGATGATCGCGGCGTGGGTGAACGGCAGGTCGTCGCGCACTTTGACGACCTGCTCGGCGGGACAGATGACCTCTTCCGAGAACGTGCCGATGCGCGCCATCTGGTTGACCGGCTCGCCGTTCAGCGTGACGCGGGCCGTCCCGTCATGCATGCGCCAGCGCGGCGTGTCGTTGTGCCCGATGCACAGCACGGTCTGGCCGGAAGAGCAATAGCGGCAGCGGCCGCAATGTGGACGGAACGAGAAGATGACGTGGTCGCCCGGCCCGACATTATCGACCTCCGGCCCGTTCTCGACGACGATACCAGCGGCCTCGTGCCCGAGCACCATCGGCAACGGCAACGGCCAATCCCCGTTCATGATGTGCCAGTCGCTCATGCAGACGCCGGCTGCCTTGACCCGGACGCGAACCTCTTTGGACTTTGGCGGCTCCTGCTCGAGATCGAGGATCTGCAAGGGTTTGTTGATTTCCGTCAGAACCGCGGCGCGCATGTTGTCCTCCCTCGGCCGGGATTAGTCGAATCGACCGGCACATGACCTTAGTTCCGCATGCCACCGGGTTCGCGTCAACAAGCCCGTCGGCGCGGAAACGTCAGCTCTCGCGCCCGGATTCCCAAATCGGCTGGATTTTACTTGACTTAGTTCTGGATTCGTTCTAGTGTCCAAAACGTAAACACGCACTCCACATTCACCAGCGCATTAGCTTTCTTTAACTACCTCGGTCGAGGCCATTTCGACGCGCGCGGCCGAGCGCATCGGCAGCTGTCGAGCCATTCGCATAAATATTTTCATTCTGGAGTACTATGGAATGTCACACATTTCTAATATCGACTTGACTGGGTGTGAGCAGATCTCGCCGCGCTCCGACGCAGTCGATGAATTTCCGGCGGCGATACGTCTGCTTGCAGAGCAGCATCGCCCGTCGCGGATGCCATTTTTCCGCAATCTCGCGGCCCTCGACCACGCGGCCGCCAGCGATCCGGCATTTCTCGGTCAGATACACCTTGTCTATCAGGCGGCAATGCACGCCACGCGCGCTGCGGTCTATTATCTGCCGCACCTCGACAGCCCAGCCCTGCGCAAACGCAAACTTCAGATATTTGTCGACGACGATGGCCTGCCGGGCGGCGATACGCACCATTACCAACTGACGCGAGCGTTTCGTAATATCGGCGCCCAATGCGTGCTCGATGACGAGGGATTCGCAGAGCCAGAGGAATTGTGCCGCCATCTCGATGGCGAAGCGGCCCAATTCGTCCGCCTCGCCAAAACGCTCTATTCGCGCTCGCTTGGCCCATGGTGCGCGATCGAGGTGATGTCGGTCGATTGGATGCGCGCCCTCGCCGATGCCTTGTCGGTCCATTTCCCGCAATTCGCCGATGAACCGTATTTTGCCGAGTGCTTTTCCGAGATGGTCGAAGAGCGCCATGCCGAGGAATCGCTGTCGGTGACCCAGATGGTCCTCAGCTCGCGGCCGGCCTTGTTGCCCGCAACGATCACGGACGCCAAGATCATGGCCGAGGCGCTCGATGGGGTATGGGCCCACCTCGACCGAATTGTCGAGGTCGCCCGGCAAAAGGCGGCGCAGTCGTCCTCGGCCGCGGCCTGACCCGTCGGCGCGGTCGCCGCGCCGACTGGCGCGGGGTCTCCCCCCACGGCCGTTTTAGGCCCGATCAGCGAAGCGGCCAGCTGCAGGCGCGACGCGCTGGTGGCGTCCCGTTCGCCAACAGACCGGACGTCTCCTCGGCGCGGCGCCCGGCCGACCTCACATCGTCAAGGACTCGATTTCAATGCGAATTAACGCACCGGCCAGATTGGCCGTGGCCTGGCTGACCATGTTCCTGGTCGGAACCGAGCTGTTCGTCTTTTCTCCTTTGCTGCCGGTGCTGGCGGCCGATTACCACATAGCTCCGTCACTGGCGGGGCTGTCGGTGACGATATTTTCGTTGGCCTATATGGTTAGCGCTCCGCTGTTCGGATATTTCTCGGATCGGATCGGGCGCCGGCGGGTTTTGACCTGTTCCCTCCTCGCCTTTGCCCTCGCCAATATCCTCACCGCCGGCGCCGAAAATCTGCCATCCCTGCTGGCAGTCAGGCTTTTCGCCGGCGCCGCCGCAGCGGGCGTCTCGCCGTCGATTTATGCGCTCGTTGGCAGCGCCGCCCCACCAGACCGCCGGGCCACTTGGCTGGCGCTGGTGGTCTCCGGCCTGTTGGTCTCGCTGGCAATCGGGGCGTCGGCGGGCGGCCTGGTGGGCGTCCTCTTCGGCGGCTCGCCGGTATTCCTTGCGCTCGCCGGCCTCGGTCTGGTGCTGGTCTGGCTCAACCGATGGGTCTGGCGATGCGATAGGGACGACGCCGCAGCCGGTCTGGGTGCGGCAGCTCCCGATCCGCTTGCCGCTGCTGTTCTGGTGCGCCGCCTGATCCCGATGGTCCTGTGGAGCACTGGCCTCTACGGTGTCTATACCTACCTCGGCGCGGGCCTCGCTGCCGCGAGCTTCTCGACGCGACAGACCGCCACGGCCATCCTCTTTTACGGCTGCGGCGCGATTGTCGGCGTTCTTGTCGGCGGCCGGGTGGCCGATCGGCTCGGCTTCCGATTCACCGCAACCGCGAGCTTTGCCGGCCTGTGCGCTTGCCTGCTGCTGCTGCGGCTGGCGCTCGACGCGGGCAGGTTGGTCGAACCCGCCCTCGGCGTGAGTTCCGCTGTCGCGCAGCTGTTCTTTCCGGCCCAGCAGGCCGGTCTGGCGAATGATTTCCCCGGCCAACGCGCTGCGGTGCTCGCCTGGAACAACAGCGCGCTGTTCCTAGGCATTTCGCTCGGCTCCCTCGTCGGCGGGGAAGCGATCGCACTGGGAAGCTTCGGGGCTGACTTAATCATCTCTGCCGGTATCGCGCTGGCAGGTTGCATCATCAATGCGATCCTGGTCCCGGGTCGGGTACGGATGGGCCAGTGATGCACTGTACCCAGACGGCTTTTTGACGCCGCGCTGACACTGAATTGACGGATATACGATTAAATTTGCATGGAACCGTTTGCGACAGCGGCCTCACCGCTGCGCCCCAGCGGCGACCGAGCTCTCGCCGGGGCATCAATGGGCAACAAGGATCGCCAAATCAGCCACGAAGGGCAAAACCGCAGCGCGGCGATCTGCACGACGGTGCAAACGGCGCTGCGCCAGAACCGGCTGCTGTTCGCGTTCCAACCCGTGGTTTGCGCGGCGACGGGAGAGACGGATTATTTCGAATGCCTGCTGCGCATGCGCGATGTGAGGGGAAACATCATTGCCGGTGGCGAATTCATCACGCCGATCGAACAGCTGGGTCTGATCGGATTCATTGACGACTACGTTCTCGAACTCACCGTCCAGGAACTCGCGAAGCATCCCGGGGTAAGGCTCGGGCTCAACATATCCGGGCTAACTGCATGCATCGGGCCGTGGCTGCAATCTTTGGTTTCGGCCCTGCAGTATCGGCCGGATGTCGCCCGCCGGTTGCTCGTGGAGATTACTGAAACTGCGGCACTGTGCGACCTTGAAGAGTTGGCGCGCTTTGTCGACGCACTCCGCCGCGCGGGATGCCGCGTGGCGCTCGACGATTTCGGCGCTGGTCACACCTCGTGGCGGCACCTCGAGACTTTGTTGGTCGATACAGTCAAAATCGACGGTTCGTTTGTGCGAAACTTGGCAGAGAGCCACGAAAGACGCGTTCTTTTGCGGGACCTGCTCCGACGGATCCGCGGTCTCGGCTGCATTACCGTGGCGGAAGGCGTGGAGAACGCCGCGGACGAGGCGGTCGCGCGGGCAGAGGGTTTCGGCTACCTGCAGGGTTACCATCTCGGGGCGCCAACCATCGAGCGCGCTTGGCTCGGTCAGAGATCGACCGGTTAGTCGAATGGCTGACCGCGGTCCTGCCCAGATGATGGAAGGCGAAAGGCGATTGAGGCCCTGGTCCGGGGTGCGGATCGGGTTGACCGGAAGGGTCCTGATCCTCGTGATCTTTGCCGTCGTTCCGGCGCTCGTGATCCAGGCCTGGAACGAATACGATCTGCGCATCGCGCGTGAGGCCGATATCCGCCAACAAGTCGTGCAGACTACCAAGCAATTCGGTGAAGAAATCGGCGAGCTGCGTGAAGGTGCTCGCCAACTCCTTCTCGGCCTTGCCCAGTTGAACACGGTCAAGACCCGGCAGCCGGGCGCTTGCAGCACGCTGTTCGCGAAACTGAAGGCACGCTTCGCCAATTACGGTCTGCTCGGGGCGGCCGATACGACGGGCCGGATCTTTTGCACCAGCGAGCCGACATCCTATTCGTCTGTCGCGGACCAACCGTTCTTCGAGCGTGCGATGGCCCAGCCCGGGCTCGCGGTCGGAAATTATTGCGTTGATCCGGCCAATGGCAGGCGGATGATCCATTTTGCCGAGCGCTTCGAGGACGACGACGGCCGCGTCGCCGGCATCGTCTTCGCCGGCCTCGACTTGGCGTGGCTTTCGGACCATCTCAAAGAGCGCGGCTTGCCGCCGACCGCTTCGATCCTGATCGCCGATCGAGAGGGCAACATCATTGCAAGGTTGCCCCATCCGGAACTCCTCGTCGGCAAGAACATGAGGAAGTCCCATGAAGCCATCATGGATGGGGACCAACCGGGATGGGAAGAAGCGGTCGGCGTCGATGGGACGACGCGGATCTTCGGATACGTCCCGCCCGCTGTGCCACCGAAGGATTTTTTTCTCAGTGTGGGCCAAACCAAAGCCGAAGCCTTTGCCGCGATCGACAGCGCCACTCGGCTCGGTATCGGGTTGATCCTGGCCGGACTCCTGGCGGCAGCCTACGCCGCCTGGGCGGGGGGCCGCAGTTTCATCCGCCGGCCGATCCAAGGTCTGCTCAGCGTCACCGCCGAATGGCGCAACGGGAACTATGCGGCGCGTGCAGAACTCGAAGATCGATCTTCGGAAATCGGTCGACTCGGAGCGGCGTTCAATGAGATGGCCGACGCACTGGCGGCGCGGCATGCAGCTCAGCAGAGCGCCGAGGAGGAGTTGCGCGAGCTGAATGCGACGCTCGAATTGCGGATCGAGCAGCGGACGGTCGAGTTGGAGGGAGCGGTTCGCGCCAAATCGCAGTTTCTGGCCAATATGAGCCACGAAATTCGCACGCCGCTTAATGGCGTCCTCGGCATGCTCGAGCTTGTTCGCCAAACCGAGCTTGGCCCGCCGCAGCAACGCTTCATCGAAACCGCACGACGCTCCGGCGAGACCTTGCTCGGGGTCATCAATGGCGTCCTCGACCTCTCCAAGATCGAGGCCGGCAAGATCGAACTAGAGCATAGCGCGTTTGATCTGCGGATCGTTGTGGAGGAGGTGACCGAGCTATTCTGCGAATTGGCCTATGGCAAGGGCCTCGAATTGGCCTGCTTTGTCCCGGCAACTCTGCAGACCGCATTGATCGGCGATGCCGGACGCCTGCGCCAGATTTTGACGAACCTGATCGGCAATGCAGTCAAGTTCACCGAGCGCGGAGAGGTCGGTGTTCGCGCCAACGCATTGGAACGCGATGCATCCTCGGTCTTGATCGCCTTCGAGGTCGTCGACACCGGGATAGGCATTCCGGCCGAAAAGCGCCGGCACATATTCGAAGCATTTGCCCAAGCCGACAGCTCGACGACCCGGCGATACGGCGGGACCGGACTTGGGCTTTCGATCGCCAAGCATTTTTGCGAGATGATGGGCGGTTCGATCGATGCCGTCAGCGAGCCGGGGGCGGGGTCGAAATTTCGCTTCACCGCTTGGTTCGGGTTGCAGCCTTCGGCGACCGATGGCACCCAAATCCGGCTGCCGCCCCGAACCGGAGGACCGGCCCTGGTCGTCGTCGACAATGCCCTCAACCGCGAGATACTGGAGGATCAGCTGTCCGCCGGGAACACTGTGGTGAAGCACACCCTGACTGGCTCGGCAGCTCTCGACGCGCTGCGCACCGCAGCCCTGCACAAGGAGCCGTTCGAGCTGGTGATCATCGACCACTCGCTGCCCGACATGACGGGCGTCGAGCTGGCGCATGCGATCGAGACCACTTCCGAGCAGGTAAAGCAGCAGATCATCCTCCTGACCTCGTTCGATCAGGACGTCGGCCAGAACGCCGAAGGTGCGCTCAGGCGCCTGACAAAGCCGATAAGACAATCGGCTTTGTGGGAGTGCATTGCGGCGAGCGCTCAGCCGGTTCCGGCGACTACCTCCGCGCCCAAAACGCAGGCGGCGGATCAGCCGGGCATAGGCCGGGCGCCCGTACTCGTCGTGGAAGATAGCCCCGTCAACCTGGAGGTCGCTGTCGCCATTCTCGAGAGCATGGGGTGCGGCGTTGAAACCGCGGTCAACGGGCGGCATGCGCTCGACCGTCATGCGAGCCGCGAATACAGCCTCATCTTCATGGATTGCCAAATGCCCGAAATGGACGGATTCGAGGCGACGGCAGAGATTCGGAGTCGCGAGGCCCCCTCCGGGAGGCATACTCCAATAGTTGCACTGACTGCGAGCGTCGTGGAGGACGGCCGTCGGAGATGCCTGGCCGTGGGCATGGACGACTATCTCGCCAAACCGTTCACCATTGAGCAGATGAGGGCGATGCTGACGACGTGGCTGGGCCCGCCCGAGCGCCCGGCCATGCGAGAGTGCTTGTCGCTCGTCACGGAGGCGGCGGCAGCTCCCGATCCGATCGATGAGCAGGTGTTGGAGTTGCTCGGGCGACTGCAAAGGGAGGGACGGCCGGACATCGTTCAGCAGCTCGTCGAACTGTTTTTCAAGGGCGCGGCAGGTCTTCTGATGGATTTGGAGAACGGCGCGGCAACGGGTGACGCGGCGCTCCTATACCGCGCCAGTCATGCGCTGAAATCGGCGAGCGCCAATCTGGGGGCGATCGTGTTGTCAACGCATTGCAAAGAGCTCGAGGTGCTATCGAAATCTGGTCCGGTTACCGACGCCGCGCTGCTGGTCGAGGCAATCCGCGAAGACTATCGCACCGTCGAAGCCCGACTTTCAGACCGGCTGCCACGGGTCGCCTGATCTACCGGGATGCCACGACCAGCGAAGAAACTGCGCTGGCGGGTTAGCCATTGGGCCAGATTGCCAGCGGGCTCGCTCGACCTGACGAGGGATTGGGCCTCTGCCTGACTATTGTAAGTAAGCTGATCGAGCGTCATGGCGAGCGCCAGACAATGAATTGCCAGCGCGCTGCACAAAAGGACAAAGATCTCTCTCGATTTTCCGGTCACGACGCCGATGGGCCGGGGCGAGATCCCGGCGAAGGACGTTTTTTTGACGGATCTCGGCGTAGCCCCGGCGTGAACATGTAGACGGGGGCGACGCATTTCGCGCTCGAGACGGCGCAGAGCCCAACGCCGCGGAAATGGGCGAACCAGAGGTTTGCAATGAACAACTTCTATCTCGAAGTGATTTCGCTCGTCGAGCGCCTTCATCGTCAGTTCCTGGAGGTCGTCAAGCTGGAGCTGGAAGGACTCCGTGTTCACGACATTAACAACGTCCAGGCGATGATGCTGTTCAATATTGGGGATGCGGAGATGACCGTTGGGGAGCTCACCTTGCGGGGCTGTTATCTCGGATCCAACGTCTCTTATAACGTCAAGAAGATGGTCGAGAACGGCTATTTGGCGCATGAGCGCTCAGTGCACGATCGGCGTTCGATCCATGTTCGATTGACCGAGAAGGGGGGCAAACTACGGGACCGCTTGGGCGCCATGCATCAGCGTCACGGCCAGATGCTTTCGAACGCGACGCTTACTGCCGATGATTTGCAGAATACCGGCGTTACGCTGCGCAGACTCGAACGCTTCTGGATCCGCGCCGCCGACTTGGTTCAGCGAGCACCACCACAGCTCGAGGCCAGCGTCGCCGAGCCTCCCCATTCCGGTGCCAACCCGAACCGCAATCATTTCGGCCCGAGAATCTCCTCCGGAAATTAGAATCTCCTCCCTCCGGAAATTCACCGGCTATTCTTCGACTGCAGCCTCTCCCGGCGCTGCCATCATCGCTTCGGCGACAAGGCCGGCATTGCCGCGTATCGCGTGCTCAATCGCCTCTCCCATCTCGGCATGCTCCTTTAAATGAGCCTTGGCGTTTTCACGTCCTTGGCCAATGCGCTGGCCGTCATAGGAAAACCAGGAGCCAGACTTCTCGACGACGCCAGCCTGAACGCCTAGATCGATCAGTTCGCCGCGCTTCGATATCCCTTCCCCGTACATGATATCGAAATCTACGACCTTGAAAGGCGGCGCCATCTTGTTCTTGACGACTTTGACGCGCGTCTGGTTGCCGGTGATCTGGTCCCGCTCCTTGATCGCGCCGATGCGCCGGATGTCGAGACGGACCGAGGCATAGAATTTGAGCGCGTTGCCGCCCGTCGTGGTCTCCGGATTGCCGAACATTACGCCGATCTTGTGGCGGATCTGATTGATGAAGATCACCATTGCGCGGGAACGGGCGATCGAGCCCGTCAGTTTGCGCAATGCCTGGCTCATCAGCCGGGCATGCAGCCCCATATGGCTGTCGCCCATTTCGCCTTCGAGTTCGGCGCGCGGTACGAGGGCCGCCACCGAATTGATGACGAGCACATCGATAGCGCCCGAGCGGACCAGCGTGTCCGCTATTTCAAGAGCCTGCTCGCCGGCATCGGGCTGGGAGATCAGCAAGTCGTCGACATTGACACCGAGCTTGCGGGCGTAGGCCGGGTCGAGCGCGTGCTCGGCGTCGATGAAGGCGCAGGTGCCGCCGCCGCCCTGCGCTTCGGCAATCACATGCAGGGCAAGGGTCGTCTTGCCGGAGCTCTCCGGCCCGTAAATCTCGATGATCCGCCCGCGTGGCAGCCCGCCGATGCCGAGCGCGATGTCGAGACCCAAAGATCCGGTCGATATTACCTCGGTATCGGCGGCCGCCTCGCGCGATCCGAGCTTCATGATCGAACCCTTGCCGAAAGCGCGTTCTATTTGGCCGAGCGCCGCGTCCAAAGCCCGCTGCTTATCCATTGCTTCCTTGTCCAAGAGGCGCAATGCGGTCTGCATTGTTCCGTCTCCTTATTCCACACCCGATGATGCCGTGCAACGCGGCCCGTGAACGCCGTCCGGAGCTACCGCGTGTACACTTTTTGTTCGAACAATACAATACGGAAGTACGCACTCTACGCGACCCCTGCGACGAGGACGTCTCTCACCTTGGCCGCGAGCTCCTTCAAGCTGAAGGGCTTGGGCAGAAACTCGATACCCACGTCGCTGTCGAGGCGCTGACGGAATGCGTCTTCGGTATACCCCGAAATGAAGATCACTTTCATTTCCGGGTTTATCTCACGCACTTCGCGGACGAGCCCGGGCCCGTCCATATGCGGCATGACGACATCGGTGATCACAAGATTTATCGTCTCAGCAGCATTGCGAATCAAATCGAGCGCCGCTTCGCCACTTCTCGCCTCTATTACCTTGTACCCTTTGTTGCGCAAAGCTCGGGCGCCGAAGATCCTGACCGGATCGTCATCCTCGACAAGCATGATGGTACCGTGCCCGGTCAAATCCTTTGCTGCGGCGGTTTCAACCGTATCGGCTCGGGCGGGCTGTGCTGCATCCGTCGGCTCGCAGCGCGGCAGGTAAATCTGAAAAACCGCGCCGTGGCCCGGCGCGCTGCTCACGAAAACAAAACCCCCTGTCTGCTTGACGATTCCGTAGACCGTCGACAAACCGAGGCCGGTTCCAGAGCCGACTTGCTTGGTCGAAAAGAAAGGGTCGAAAATGCGAGCCAAGTTCTCTTGGGGGATGCCGACCCCGGTATCCGTCATCTCGATCAGCACGTAGTTTCCGGCCGGCATTGACTCGTGCCCGCGTCGCAATTGACGCTCCTGATGAACATTTGCCGTGCGAATGGTCAGCGTGCCGCCGTCGGGCATCGCGTCGCGCGCATTCACCGCGAGATTGATGACCACCTGTTCGAACTGCCCTTGGTCGACCTTTACAAGGCCGAGATCGCGCCCATGCACGACATCGAGCTCGATGTGTTCGCCGATCAGCCGTTCGATCAAGTGCCGCAGTTCGTAGAGAATATCGGTAATGTTGAGGATTTGCGGCTGCAGCGTTTGCTGTCGTGAGAAGGCCAGCAGCTGCCGCACAAGATTGGCGGCCCGGTTCGCATTTTGCTTGATCTGCATGATGTCCGAGAAGGACGGGTCGCTCGGCGGCGAGCGCAGCAGCAGCAGATCGCAAAACCCGATCATCGCCGTCAACAGGTTATTGAAATCATGGGCGACGCCGCCGGCAAGTTGCCCAATGGCCTGCATCTTTTGCGATTGCGCGAATTGGATTTCGAGATTTTTCTGCTCGGTCACATCGATGAAATGGAGGGCAAACCCCTCCCCTGGTTCACCCCCAGTGCTGGCATTCCCAGTGCCGACATCTGGGCGAAGCGCCCCATCTCCGGGATCGTCGAGGCGGCCGAGGAATAGCACCAGCGTCTTATCGCCTGGCCGTAGGGGCCGGACCTCGACCGGCGCGGGATCCGCCGGCCCATCGGCAGCTGCGGCAAGCTTGGCGGCAATGCGGTCGCGGTCCTTCGTGTTTAATAACTCGATTAGCTGCCGTCCTTTCAGATATTGCGGTGTAGCGCCGAACAGCTCACCGACCGCGCGGTTCGCTTCCTCGAAGCACCCGGTGCGGTCGAGCAACGCAATACCCACCGGGGCGTTGGCGAAACAACGCCGAAAGCGTTCGAACGATCTGAAGGCAGTCTTCCACTCGCGCTCGGGGCTCAAATCGCACACGACTGACCGTGTATGCAGTTCGGCGCCCGATCCGACGACGTTCTGCGCGATCCAGGCCGGCGCAGTCCGCCCTTGACGGGTCTTGAGGACAACCTCGCCCCGTTGCGCCCCAAACTCCTGTGCACGAAAGGGGCTCCAGGCCGGGGTCCCGGCAGCTGGCGGGCAGGCCAGAAAATCACTCAGCCGAGCGCCGCCGGTCAAGAGTTCCGAGGGAGTGCTGCCGAGCCACTGCGCCAGTGTCCGGTTTACAAAGCGGAAGTGTCCAGTATCATCGACCGAATAAAATCCGATCGGCGCATTGTCCAGAAGGTTGATGAGAATGTTCCGCTCCTCCCGGAGCGCCGCCTCCGATCGATGAGACGCACTGACGTCCTGAACGCTCCAATAGCTAAATCCCGGATAACCCGCGATCGGGTCTATCCTGACCCTCAAGCGGCCGGTGTCGGCGGTTGATGTTTCGTTGAAGGAGAGGGTTGCCGTCGCCGGAACGCCGGCGGCGGCACGGCCACGGAGCCGGCGAAATTGCGCCTCGGATTCTGCGTCCGAGCAGAGGGCTTGCCTGATACGATCCAGGGGCGCCTCGGCCGCGCCGGGGAAGAGTTCGCGGAAGGCGCGGTTGGAATAGTGGATACGACCATCCGCCGCCACGATCAGTTGTGCCTCGGGCGCCGAGTTGAGCGCCCAACTCGACATCTCGAGGCGAGCCGCAAGCGCCATTATCGCCGTGTGGCTGGCTAAAGCTGCGAGCCCGGCAAAGCCAAGCATTGTAATTGCTGCCGTCTCGGCAGGCCAAGCCGCAATGAGCCGCCCCATCCGGGAAATTTCGAGGACGATCGCGACGGCGACCAGGACCAAACTCGCCGCCGCCAGACAGCGGATCGACGAAGCCGTTGAGCGCTCGCCCAGCCGACTCGCCCATCCACCGGCTCGCACCATTTTGGCGACCATTGGCTGCATCCGAGTGACAGGGGCATCGGAGTGACAGGGATGTCACGCAATCTGTTGCCGCAAATGGGGAAGCGGCGAAAGATCTCAATCGATTTTGGCCGCAATGCTAGCGAATTAGTGTGCCCCGCGCTTGCCCGCGATGCGCAGGCGACGGTGAACTCCCTCGAGGCGAACGGAAGGGATTGGCCCCTCAGTCGTCGCGGTGAGTGCGTTCCATCCGCTCGTGCCGCTCCTGAGCCTCGATGCTGAGGGTGGCGATGGGCCGGGCTTCAAGACGGCGAATGCCGATCGGTTCGTCCGTCTCTTCGCAATAACCGTAGGTGCCGTCGTCTAAGCGATGGAGCGCCGCTTCGATTTTCGAGATCAGTTTGCGCTCGCGCGCCCGCGTGCGCAGCTCGATGGCGCGCTCTGTTTCGAGCGAAGCGCGGTCCGTGAGATCGGGTTTGAGCAAACTCTCTTCCTTCAGATGCTGCAGCGTATCCGACGACTCGGCCAGCAACTGGGCTCGCCAGCGCAACAGCTTTTGCCGAAAATATTCGATCTGAAGCGGGTTCATGAATTCTTCAGCATCGGAGGGATGGTAACCTGGCGGTAGTGACGGACGCATCGGTCTCCCCGAACCCCGTGAAACGAAGCGGCGCGGAGTATATGAATCGGGTCCCTCCGCATCAAGCCGGAGAATCGGATCGAGATCCTTGATTTGGCTGAGCTTTCGGTACTGGCGCTCGACCGGACCGAGGGTGGCCTGCGCCCGCGCCCTAGGACCGCCGACCCGGATTTGGCTTTGAGGCGGCGGCTCCGGACGCCGCCGAAAATCGAGTTGCGCCGCCAAGCTTTCCACTTAGGGCTTCTTTAAGCTCTCATGCTCTACTATGCAGCCATGGACGACAACGTTGGGCTGTAAGACGTGTTTGATAGTGAAATTTTAGCGCGCACCAGCGCCACCGCGATGGATTTGCCGCCTCCGAACACGAAGCGCTGGGTCGCCCGACGTAAGGCGGTGGTAGTCAATGCGGTGCGTAGCGGCGCAATCAGTCTGGAGGAAGTTTGCCGCCGCTATGAGCTTTCCGTAGAAGAATTCCTCGCTTGGCAGCGCGCTATCGATACCCACGGGGTCGCGGGTCTGCGAGTGACGCGACTGCAGATCTATCGCGACACTCCTCCCGCTCGGCTGGCCAAACCGCGTTATTGAACTGTTCTCCGCGCCGCTTGCGGTGAGCAGTCGCACATGCGGTACCGTTCGCGACAGGTCCTCAATCAGTCTCACCTATTACCTGCTCAGCACAGGGCGGTCGCCCGAACGCCGCGGCCAGGTCTCTCGTTCGCATTGGGGCGTCGAAAACCGGCTTCACTGGGTTCTCAACGCCGTCATGCACGAGGACAAGACGAGAAATCGCAACGATAACAGCACATACAATCTAGCAATCCTGCGCCACATGGCGCTTAACCTTATGCAACGGAATCGCTCGCGGGTGTCGCCGCGCAGCAAGTTCAGCCTCGCCGCTTGGAAGGACGAGTTCCTGGCCGAGCTGCTTTCGCCAATTTGAAAAGGCGGGATAAAGGCAAAATATTGGTTAATTTTGATACATTTGGTTACTAAGCGGTAACAAGAGGCTTGACCCGGCCGCGAGTTCCGCCGCATGTGAAGGCGGTGGTTGCTGAGTACGGCCGGGTCGCGCTTCAGATCGCACGGTGGGTTCGGCAACCGCGATGCCTCGGTCAGAGGGATTCGATTGCCTTTAAATAATGGTCGATCTTTTCGGTTTGTCGAGGCCAGTGGACCGGATCTGAAATTCCTGGAAACCGCGGTCGCGCGGTTCAACGCGACGCATCCTTATCTATTGTTCGGTGAGCACGCCATCTCCTGGATTCGCGCGCGTGCGAACAGCCATTCAAAGCTTATAGCGCGGCTGAAAGCGTCATTGTGCGAGAAGGCCCCAGCCTCGACCAAACAAGAGTTGCGCGCCAGGATCAAGCGCCAAGGCCGCTGCCTGATACACACGGCTTTTTTGGCGTTGATCAGCGATGGCGAGACTAAAGCCGATGCGCTGTACGCCACGCGCACGGCATTGGCGCAGCTGACTGCCGAGCCGAGCTGGAAAGCTCGGCCGGTGATCAAGTCATTTCTGGATTGCGCTGAAATCGCTGTCGCAGTTTCTCTCGCCTATGATTGGCTGTACCATGAATTTTCGGACCAGGAGCGGCAGATTTTCGAGGATTTGCTTTTCCGGCATGTCCTCTCGCCGGCCCTTGCCGCATACGACGATCGCTTCGCGCAATGGCCGACGCGGCGCGACAACTGCACGCTGGTGTCGAATTCGGGCATTCTGGTTTCGGCACTCGCAGTTCTCGATCGATACCCGGATGTTTCGCGACAGCTGATCCAGAAAAGCCTCGTTTCGTCCTGGAATGTTTTCGACGGGCTGGCGCCAGATGGTGCTTGGCCAGAAGGACCTAGCTATTGGTCGCTCGCGATGCGCTATGCTGGTCTGATGGTTGCGGCACTCGAAAGCACGCTCCACTACAGCTTTGGCCTCGCAGATCGACCGGGGTTCGCGCAAACCGGAGACTTCGCCTTGCATGCCGTGGGGCCGTTCGGCGCCGCGTTCAATTTCGGGGATTCCGAACCCCGCTTCGATATGGCGCCGCTGGCCTGGTTTGCGCATCGGTTTAGGCGGCCGATCGATGCTTGGCTCGCAGACCAGTATGACGGCTGGTACCTTCCGTTCACCGTAATATGGGCTGATCGACCGAAGCCCAAGCCGTCGGGGATCAAGGTGCCCACGGGAAAGGTGTTCCACAGCAATAATCTCGCGTGCTTTCGCAACACTTGGTCGAGCGACCCCGCCGCGTATCCGGTTTATCTGGCCATCAAAGGCGGAAATGTCTCTGGTCCCGTAGCCCGTTCGCCACCGCTTCCCGAAGACGTTTTCTTGCACAACCAGGCAGATGCTGGAAGTTTCATCCTCGACGGCGCGCGACAACGCTGGATCACTGATCTCGGGTCGGACGATTACGATCTGCCGGGCTATTTTGATCACGGCGCCGATAACAGATCAGGATCGCGCTGGCGTTACTACCGAACGCAAACTGCCGGCCACAACACCTTGGTCATCGATGGCGGCAATCAAATACCCGACGCACGCGCGCCGATAGTCGGCAATTGCGTCGACGCGGACTGCAAATGGGCAGTTTTCGATTTGTCGGCGGCTTATGGAAAACCGCCGGGCTCCATTTGGCGCGGAGCGGCCCTGATTGGTCGGCAGGTGGTCATCCAGGACGAGGTTCGCGCCGAATTGTCCGGCAAGATCGTATGGGCCGTGCATACCAGTGCAGAGCCGATTTCGGTGGCCGGTTCCGTTGCTCGGTTCCGCTCGGGCGACGATCGGCTTGTCTTGCGCATCCTTGAGCCGGCGGCGGCGTGCTTCGAGATCGGCTTCCCGCCCGAGCCGCAAGTCTTTCCGATTGCCGATGTTCGACAACTGCACGGTCGCCCGCTGCCCGACAGCAATGCCGCCCAGGTCGCGGAATTGCCCCGCCGCGTCGATAACGAAGGTGGGCGCGCCGCCGGTGCCTTGATCAGGCGATTACAGATCACTTGGCCGAAGGGGACGCGGCGGTTGAGCGTCGCATTGTTGCCGGATTGCGATGATGATGATTTGGTGCTGCCGGTCACATCGCTCGACGATTGGCTCGCCAAGCGACCTGTGCGACTGGCGTCCTACTCCCGGCGGGCCTTGTGGATCAACGCCGCCCGGCATGCCGCAAGAGGCGATTCCGCCGGGTTTGCGTCATCGCAAACGCGCCTTGCTCGCAAGTCCGCTCCCGAGAGGGCAGCTCTTCGGTAATTAAGCGAGCGCAGGCTTGGTTCGACCGCATGTGCAGCGCAACTCACACTGTTTTTGCCGCAGCGCCGGCCGAGTGGAACCCGCGAGCGGTACTCGCGATGCGGTTTCCGGAAATCGTCGAACTGGCCCGGTCGGCAGATCACGAAATCCAAACCATAGAGGCTGAGCTGGATCGGCGCGAGGCCGGCGGGGCCGATACTTCCTGCCCGCGGCAAGTCCTGCGGGAGCTGCGTTGGCGGCTCGAATACACCGCCGATACGAGCGCCATCCGCGCCACGCTCGCACGTCTGCGCACCCGCGCCGCGCCGTCGGTGTCGCCCGCCGCCGCATCGCATGACGCCGAAGGAGCCCATGGCGGCTGCACCGATGTATGGTTTTTGAAATTGGACGCGTGCGTCGATCACATGCTCGCTGCCGATTTCGACGAACAAGGCAAACTGCCGCGTTTTCTCGATCGCGTCAACGACCCCAGCCGGCTGAAGGATTACTTGGAAAGCCTGCGCGTCTCGCGGCTGGACGAGGAAGGGATCGACCGCCGCAAAGAACTCAACTTCGCCACGGCCGACCTCGTTCGGCTGATCTTATGGCGGCGTCCTCGGAATTACCCTTGGGATGCGCGGCTCGAAACCGTCCTCCGCCGCTTCGTCGCCGAATGGCAGGATCCGACGACCGGGTTCTTTGGCGCCGACTATCTGGTCGGGGGCCGCCGGCTGCGGACAGCCGACCTCAGCCTTACCTTTCACATGGCGCGCTATCTCGAGGGCGCGATTGGACACTGGCCGCAGCTCATCGACACCCTGTTTGCGATTCGTGACCGCCGGTATCCGAATGGCTGGCTCGACGAGATCGGCATGACGAGCCACAACAACTACGATGTCGCGGTTCTGTTGCAGCTGGGCTGGTTGCATATGTCCTCTGACCAGCGCCGGCGCGCCCGGGAGGAGCTCGCCCGGCTTCTCGATTGGTGCCTGGCTGAGGCCATCGGCCCTGGCGGCGAGATCGTGGCGCGGGCGGTTGGCGAGTCGCTCCCCGAAAGCTACTATTTCACGATAGCCTTTCTCGACACCGTCGGTTATTTCGATCGCCCCAGGCGCTTCTGGACCAAGCTCGATTTCCCCGAGGCGCCGGCAGTCCGCGGGCGGTTGAAAGACCGTCTATCAACGTTGCCGCAAAGCGATCCGATGGTGCGCATGGCATGTGAACGCCTGCGCCGCGCCGACCGATGAGGCGACTGACGGCAGAGCAACAGCGAGAGATCGCTGCGCAGCAAGGCGCAGCGCTTGAGACGCGCCGTGCCACCGTGCCGGCGCTCGAAGCGATCCTCTACGAGCCGCTGCCCGTTCTCGATCACGGGTTTGTCCGCGTCGTCGATTACATGGGCGACGACGCGGCAATCGTGCAGGCGGCCCGCGTCTCCTACGGCCGCGGCACCCGCAAGGTGAGCGAGGACCAGGGGCTCATCAATTATCTGATGCGCCACCGCCATACGACGCCGTTCGAGATGTGCGAGATCAAGTATCACGTAAAGCTGCCGATCTTTGTGGCGCGGCAGTGGGTCCGGCATCGCACGGCAAATGTGAACGAATATTCGGCGCGCTACTCGATCCTCGACAAGGAATTCTATATCCCGGACCCCGAGCACCTGGCGGTGCAGGCGACGACCAACCGCCAGGGCCGTGGCGCGGTGCTCGCGGGCGAAGCGGCGCGGCGCGTCCTCGACCTGCTGCGCCGGGACGCGGAGAACGCGTATGCCGGCTATGCCGAATTGCTCAATGAGGATGCCTCGGGCTCGCCAATCGACCCTGCGCAGCCCCGCCTCGCCCGCGAGCTCGCCCGCATCAACCTTTCGCTCGGCTTCTACACCCAGTGGTATTGGAAGACCGACCTGCACAATCTGATGCATTTTCTGTCGCTTCGCGCCGATCCCCACGCGCAATACGAGATCCGCGCCTATGCCGAAGTGATGCTCGCGACGCTCGCACGCTGGGTCCCGATGGCCCACGCCGCCTTTCTCGAATACCGGATGAATGCGGCGACGATCTCGGCGACCGCCGTCGCCGTCATTCGCCGGATGATCGAAGGCGAGCGGGTGGACCAGCCATCGAGCGGCCTGTCGGCGCGGGAATGGCGAGAGCTGATGGCGGTACTGGGCCGCGCCCCGCAGCGCTGAACGGCATGCGGCTGAAGGAGCCTCTCCCCACCGTTCACCTGTTTCTGCAGGAAATTTACAGGCACCGGCATCCTCCCTCGGCAAGCCGCAACGTGTCGGATCTCCCGACGTGGTGCAGGATAAGATGCGAATGTGGCAATTCTATAGTTGCTGAGGCGGAAGAATCCGGATTCAGCCTGTTCGTTCGTCCGCAAACAAGCTCCGCGCTTCCAGCGATATTCGGACAATGGATCGGATAGGGTTTTCCCTGCCGTAGTGTCCAGACGGAATAACCGGTCGAGCTGCCGATCTTGCTGTATTGGCCCGTTGCGGCGATCTGCCAGGGTCCCTTAACAGGTTGCGGAAAAAGTCGCATATTGGAGCGAGATCTGGGGTATAATCCATAGCGCGTGACGAGATGTGGGGGACGTCCGATGCGCGGTGGGGATCTCAGGAGCGAGGCGCTGTTCAGCTATTTGAGCTGCGAAGCGCGGGTGCCGTTGTATCATCCGTTGCGGCCGATCCAAAAGATTGTGGACGAGGCGCTTGGTGCACTGACGGGGGAATTCGAGAAGTTGTACGCGAAGCTCGGACGGCCGTCGATTCCCCCTGAGAAACTGCTTCGTGCGCTGCTGCTGCAGGCCTTCTATTCGGTGCGTTCGGAGCGGCAGCTGATGGAGCAACTCGGCTACAATCTGCTGTTCCGCTGGTTTGTCGGGCTGTCGCTGGATGCCGTGGTGTGGGACGTTACGGTGTTCACCAAGAACCGCGAGCGGCTGATCGACGGTGACATTGCCAGCAAGTTCATGGCCGCGGTACTGAACCAGGAGCAGGTCAAGACCCTGCTGTCGGACGACCACTTCTCGGTCGACGGCACCCTGATCGAGGCGTGGGCCAGCATGAAGAGCTTTCGCCCCAAGGACGGCAGCGGCGAGCCGCCGGCGCCGGGCCGCAATGGGGAACGGGACTTCCACGGCGAGAAGCGAAGCAACGAGACCCACGCCTCGGTCACTGATCCCGACGCGCGATTGTATCGCAAAGGGCCGGGCCAGCCGGCCAAGCTCGCCTATCTGGGGCACGTTCTGATGGAGAACCGGCATGCTCTGGTGGTCGGCACGCGTCTGACCCTGGCCACCGGCACGGCAGAGCGCGAGGCGGCGCTGGAGATGGTGGCGGCCCGTCCCGGCAACCACCGGATCACGCTCGGCGCCGACAAGGCCTACGATGTGGCCGAGTTTGTCGCCGATCTGCGGGAATTCAATGTGACGCCGCACGTGGCGCAGAACACCGCCAATCGGCGATCGGCGATCGACCGACGGACGACCCGCCATCCTGGCTATGCGGTCAGTGGCCGGGTGCGCAAGCGCATTGAAGAGGTGTTTGGCTGGACCAAGGCGGCGGCTGGCTTCCGCAAGACCCGTCACCGTGGTCTTGCCCGCGTCGGCTGGATGTTCACCCTGACTGCCACTGCCTACAATCTCGTCCGGTTGCCCAGGCTGGTGGGGGCCGCGGCATAGCCATGCCCGGAATCCGCCCGGGCCGGGCGAAAACGGGCAAAATCGATACAAAAACCTGCTTGCTAGTGGTTTCCAACAACCCTGGCGAGAATCCTGTACGATAACTCTACAAAACGACACACAAGCACTGAGTTTTTCCACATCCTGTTAAGGGGCTGGCTCGAAATGAATTGAGTGATTTCAGTGCGTTCAGAAAGGGGACATCGTCCGAGCCGACGCCGAGGACCGCCCACGTTTGGTGGGGCGCCGCACGATACCGACCCGCTGGGCAGCACAATGCTTCCGACCACCGAGAGATCGACGGTTGCCGTGTCCCGACGAGAGCGGTCGTCAGCTGGTTCGTCGAAAGCGGCCCTTTCGACTGCTTCCGCTGCAGCCTGACCGCATGGAGATTGATGTAGATCAGTGTTGCAGCGGCCAACACGTGTCGCTGTCGGTGCATGAGTTGGCAGGTGCACTACCAACGCGATGGTCGAAAGTTCCGCGCTACGGTAGCGGACAGAACCGCTGCAATTGCTGTCGCCTCCATCCTCCTGCGAGACGGCCACGACGTGGTCAAACTCGAATCCTGCGCAGGCGAGACGATCGAGAAGGCTGACATCAGGCGCCTCTGCGGCGATTGACGCTCTGCCTTGAGGGTTCGCTTCGCGGCTCAAATGTGCTATCCCGAGGTCGGATTGAAGATCCGGCGGGCGAATTTCGAGGATTCGGGAAACTGAGTTCGGCAACATCGGGCGGGCAGCGCAACGACCGAAAAGGCTTGGCCGATTCCCTCTATCGCGCGATCGTCGACACGGCCGTCGATGCCATCGTAACCATCGACCGGACCGGCGCGATCCGTTCGGTCAACCATGCAACCGAGCGGCTCTTCGGGTATAGCGCCGCAGAATTGATCGGGCGCAACGTCAACATTCTGATGCCCGAACCGTACGCGGCCGAGCACGACGGCTATATCGCGAACTACCTGCGCACCGGGCAGAAAAAAATCATCGGCATCGGCCGCGAGGTCGTTGGCCGACGCAAGGATGGCTCTGTATTTCCAATGGATCTCTCGGTCGGCGAGGCGCGCGACGCAGCCGAGCCGATCTTTGTCGGGATTATCCGCGACATCACCGACCGCAAGGCAGCCCAGCTTGCTCAGCGCGAAAGCGAGCTGCGGCTCCGCTCGATCCTCGATACCGTCCCCGATGCAATTGTTGTGATCGACACTCAGGGGGTGATCCAATCCTTCAGCCCGGCGGCGGAACGCCTGTTTGGGTATCGCAGCGGCGAGGTGATCGATCAAAATGTGAAGCTGCTGATGCCGACACCCTACCGCGAAGCTCACGATGGTTATCTGGAGCGTTATCTTCGCACCGGCGACCGCCGCATCATCGGCATCGGGCGGGTCGTCGTCGGTCTACGCAAGAACGGCGAGACATTCCCGATGGAGCTGCAGGTCGGCGAGTTTTCCTTCGCGGGTAACCGCTTTTTCACCGGGTTCGTCCGCGACCTGACCGCACACGGGTTAGAAACCTGAGTCCAGCGTTTCTGCGCCTGTTACGACCCCGAGCAGGATCAAAGTGGACTCGATAGTAGCCTACTTTTGGACTCCTATCAAGCCGGGTTTGAACGGCTTTCGCCGTCCGAGAAGGCCGGACGGGTCATCGTCACGCGCGGCCGAGACGGCACATCAGTTCGCAATTATGGATGACACCGTTGCTGGCATTCTTTTCGCGCAAGGCAACCAGCAAGGCCGATATCCACACCTTACGCGCTTACGGCTTCTCCGGCGCTCCCCTCGAGCGGCATCAGCGGGGCGAGCTGTCACAGGAGGAAGCGGCGGAGATGCTTGGGGTGTCGGAGCGGACGTTCCGGCGCTGGGCGACCGGCTGCGCGATGAGGGGCCGGAGGGCTTGCGCGATTGGCGGATCGGCAAGCCATCGAGCCGTCGGACGGCGGCCGAGGAGATCCTGTGCATGCTCGGACTGTACGAGGAGCGCTACCGAGGCTTCCCGGTGAAGCACTTTCATGAGCAGCTGCCGAAGCGGCACCATTACAAGCTGGGGTACATGGCAACGCGGCTGGCACTGCAGAGGGCGGGGCTAGTGCTGCCGGCGCCGCGGCGCTCCGCATCGCAAGAAGCGGCCGGGGCGGCCGACGATAGGTATGATGCTGCATCAGGACGCTTCGCGCTTCGGTTGGCTGCCGGGCGATGATCGGCAAAACAGCGCGGTCTCACCCTGCAGATCCCGCCGAGCCCGCTCAGCGCGCATTCGAATTTCGGGAAATTTGCTTGCCCCTGCCCGATCGAGGGTGTCTCTCACGGATAGAGAAGTCACAATTTCTCACCGATAGAAATGTCACAAGGAGGTGGGCTGGACGGACAATTAGGCATTGAACTGATGGTGGAACGGGCTGCGGCGGGCGAGGCGCCGTCAAGCCCACAGCCGCCGGAGGCGGGGGCCCGCAGGGCCAGGCTTTACGGCGTCTTGTCCGCCGCGGAGAATCGGAACCGACAGACAATGTCGTCGAGCCGGTGCGGTGCCAGTCTGCGAAGTACAGCGAGCGGACCGCTTCAACCGACTTTAAACATGTGGTTGACCTGCCCCTGTCGGCGCGGCGCTTTCTGGCTTCGCTGCTGCGGGGTTTGACGCTGTTGCTCGCGGACAAAGGCAAGAGCGGCGCCAAGGTGCTTATTCTCGACGATCGCTCCCTGAGAAACCTGTCGCAGCTTGTCGAATGTGGTGTAGGGCAGGTCGAGCCCGCGGTATCGGATCGCGCGCAGCACCTTCGACCTGTTCGCCATCGTAAAGCAGATCGTGGACGCCAAGGCGCAATTCCGGTCACTAGCCGAGCCGTGGGCCGACACTGGCACCAGCACCGGGCGGTTGATGATTGCCGTGTTGGGAGGCTTGGCGGGCGTGGAACGCGACCTTATCCGCACCCGCACTGCCGAGGGACGGAGCCGGGCGCAGAAGCGCGGGCAGCACATGGGCCGACCGCCGAAATTGACGGCGGCGCAGCAGGCCGAGGCCCGACGGCGATGCGCGGAGGGTGCTACGCTTGCCGAACTCGCGCGCAGCTACGGCGTGGGAAAGAGTACGATTTCGAGGCTCACGGCATAGGCGGAAGCTAGACAATAAATGACGCTAATCGCTTGTTTTCACCCTAGCCAATGCCGCACGCTTCTCGGCGACATATTGATCTCCTCGAAGGTAACCGACCGGAAGATCGTGCTACCAACCGGTGCATACATTGCGCCCCAACGACTGCAATCAATTCTGTGGAAGCCACATACGTTTTGTCGCAAAGTGATCGAGATTACACCAGAAATGGTAATACTGTGGGCTGGGAAATATGAGGAAGCACGTAAATTGGCCCGACATGCAAAGGACTCGGTCAAGGGCCCTTCGACATGGCGGTGCTGGAAGATCCGGACCGCTTCCACCTTGTGATGGACACCGTCGACCGCCTGCCCCAGACCGGCGAGAAGGGCATCTATCTGAAGCAGCACCTCAGGAACAAGCTCATCGAGCACAAGCAGTACATCGACAAGAATAACCAAGGTCTGCCGGAAATCAGGAACTGGACGTGGGGCATTCCAGAATGAATGCGCAAAAGCTTATCGACACCACGAAGCCTGGATCGGAAGCTCTATGCGACAGACTGACCCTCTCGCCGCGTGTAGAGGTGGTCCTCGGTGGCTACCCAAGCCAGCACCGACCATGACGAAACCAATTGTGCATCGCTTCCGGCGTTAGCTCGATTGGTGCGTGCCTCTACCCGGAATCATACCGACGAGCTACTCGTTTAGCGTCGATCTCTGCCGGGCCGCGCGGCGCAAGAGCACGTAGGTAGTTTCCGAGCCTACCGTGGCGGCATTGTCGCCCAATATTCTGCACTGCAGCCTTTGGTGAAGCTATCCGAACCGTCCCAAACTGACGCCGACAGGTGCAACTTGGATCGAGCTGTTCGGCAGCCGCACCTCAGCCGTTGAGACGAGAGTTTGTTACTCTTGTTGTGAAAGGAACAACGCCATGTTCTTATTCCCTCTGTATATCACGCCGCTTGTCCTGATCGTTGCCTTCGTTCTGATCACGGCGAGCGTGAGGATCCTGCGCGAATATGAGCGGGCTGTGGTCTTTACACTAGGGCGCTTTCAAAAGGTCAAAGGACCGGGCCTCGTGCTGTTGATTCCCTTCTTCCAGAAAATGGTGCGAGTGGATTTGCGCATCCAGGTCATCGAGATACCGAGCCAGGACGTGATCTCTCGTGACAACGTCTCGATGAAGGTTGACGCGGTGCTCTACTTCAACGTCGTCAATCCGGAACGGGCCATCGTCCAGGTTCAGTCCTTCCTTCCTGCCACTGTTATGCTCGCGCAAACGACCCTGCGCGCGGTGCTCGGGCAGCACGAGCTCGATGAGATGCTGTCCGAACGCAAAAAGCTCAGCGCCGACGTCCAAAGCATCCTCGACGCCCAGACCGAAACCTGGGGGATCAAGGTCAGCAACGTCGAGATCAGAACCGTCGAGCTGACGGACAACATGGTGCGCGCCATTGCCAAACAGGCGGAGGCGGAACGCGACCGGCGCGCCAAGGTCATCCATGCTGAAGCCGAGTTCCAGGCCTCGCAAACTCTGGTCAACGCCGCCCAGATCCTGTCGAGCATTCCGGCCGCGATGCAATTGCGCTACCTGCAAACCTTGACAGAGATCGGCGCCGAACAGAATTCGACCGTCGTCTTTCCGATGCCGATCGACATCATCAAGCCGTTCCTCCAGCTGCTTGAGAAAGCCGGCAAGCCGGTAGGCGCGAACGGCGCCACGCGTGTCCCGCTGATGAAGGACGTCCCATTGGGCGTGTCAGGAATAAGCGCAAACGGGCCGGGTGAAGCCCTCGAATAGCGACCCCCACCATCTTCCCCGGCTGGTGTCTTCCCCGGCCTGCGCGACGCAATAAACCACTGTCAAGTACCCTAGTCCTGAAAGAGGATCAAATGGAAACAGCTGACGCAGTCATCGCCGTCTTCCCAGACCACCATGCAGCAGAAACAGCCGTGAAAAAGCTGACCGCGGCCGGCTTCGAGATGAAGAACCTCAGCGTCGTCGGCAAGGGATACCATACCGAAGAAAAGGTCGTCGGCTTCTACAACATTGGTGATCGAATTAAATTTTGGGGAACGCGGGGCGCGTTCTGGGGCGGTCTCTGGGGCTTGTTCCTTGGCGGGTTGTTCATGACCATTCCCATCGTGGGACATGTCATCGTGCTTGGGTATCTGGCCGCCATGGCGGTCTCCGCCGTCGAGAGCGCCGTCGTGGTTGGCGGACTAAGTGCGCTCGGTGCGGCGCTCTACGGCATCGGCGTGCCGAAGGACAGCGTGATCCAATACGAGACCGCCCTGAAAGCCGATAGCTTTTTGGTGATGGCGCACGGCGCGGCAGAGGAAATGGTTCGCGCGAAGGCGATCCTCGGTACGGCCAACCCCTCACGCCTTGATGTGCATGCAGGCGTAAAAGCGCTTGAGCTGGCGGATCAGCTGGTTCATGCGGGTGGCTGAATAGTGCAGCCAAGATGCCCTCAAGATGTACGGACGGGTGACTCAAAGGAGGTTGCCATGAGGATTCTCAACGCCTCGATCGTAATCGGACCACTGATGCTGATCGGCGCACTGCCCGCCGCCGCCGGTCAGTCGAGTCTGGCGCTCGGCCCGGGCGCCCCCGTGCGATTGGCCGCCGGCGGCGATACGACAGCCGACCGGGACACGTACACGCAGAAGGCGAAGGGCGAAATGCACGGATGGCAACAAAAGCTGCACGAGTTCAGCGAGAAAGCGGAGGCCAAGGGGAAAGAGGCGGGCAACGCGGCCGAGGTTGATCTGAACAAGGCGTGGACCAAGGCCGAGGCTGCATCACGTAAGCTGCAGACCGTCGGCGCCGACGGCTGGGAGAGCGCCAAGACCTCTTTCGAGAAGGCATCCCAAGAACTGGCGGACGCTTGGCACAAGATTCGACCCCAGGACAAATAAGCGGAGGGTCGCTGAGCCTGGCAGGGCACGTCGCGTGACTGAGCTCGCTGCAGTGGCAGCGGCTTTTCATCACCGCTTCCTCGTTGGCGCCGTCGGGGAAATCGATAAAGGCCTTGAGTGAACGCTGGCGCCATCGCTTTGTGCGCTGCCGGTCTGACTTCGCCTGATGGCTACCTGAATAGTTTCCGAGTTTATCGGCGCGATCTAGCGACAACCACTATTAGACCCATCGGCGGTGCAACGGCAATCCCGGTTGCCATCGGGCCAAATCGGCAGCAAGGAGACCAACACATGAAACGCTCGACTCTAGCCGGCTCGGTGGCAGCATGTTTTTGTCTTGGCCTTGCCGCCCCGCTACTGGCGGCTGAGCCTTCGGCAACCGGCACGGTGAACCAGCCGTCTTCCAATGAGAATAACCCCTCCGCTACTAAGCCCGCGGAGAAGTGTCTGAGCGATCTGCGCGCCTTCGACAGTGAGATGCAGAAGGACGGCTACTGGCTGAGCGGATCCGGCTACTCGTACGGCTATCCGATGATGGGCGGCTACGGGGGCTACGGCTACGGCTCTCTGGAGGGCGGCAGCCCGGCGAAGGGCACGACCGGTTACCAGAACGTGCGGCCGGGCTACGAGGTCCGGATGCTTGTTGCCTCTGCCAACATCCTCGCCCGACACGGCCAACAGCAGGCGTGTGAGGAGGTGCTCGGCACGACCCGCGATATCTATAAGCTCTACGTGGCTGATATGCACAGCGGGGGAGTCCCGATGGCGGACGTGCCGGGCTGGCGGCAGCAGCAGATCGCCGCCGCGCAGCCGGTTACGAGTAAGAATACATCGTTTCGGTCCGACCAGTTGATCGGCATCGAGGTGCGCAACCCGCAGAACGAGGCTCTCGGCAGCGTCGATGACCTCGTGATGAATCCGCATACAGGTAAGATAGCCAAGGGCGCCATGGAGGCCGCCCCGGAGGTGAACCATGACCAATTCACGACCGCCGGCCACTTCGATCAGCAGAGTCGGAAGGTGGATGCCTACTGGAAGACGCACCTCTCGAACAAAGGCAAAAACGGGTCCAATGGTTGACACCATTCTTGGGTACTCGAGGTTGCCGGGACACTTGAACGTAAAAGGAGCGCGATATGTTGTGGAATGCATCGGTGATCAAGGGCTACGCCATTGAGGCCAGCGATGGCGATATTGGCACCGTCAGCGACTTCCTGTTCGATGACGCCAGCTGGCTGGTGCGTTGGCTGGTCGTCGATACCGGCAATTGGCTATCCGGTCGCAAGGTCCTTTTGCCTCCCTCCGTCTTGGGGCGGCTCTATGCGAAGGACCGGGTATTCGCGGTTAAATTGACCAAGCAGCAGATCAAGGACAGCCCGGAGATCGACACCGATCGGCCGGTGTCGCGGCAGATGGAGACCGGCATTTACGATTACTACGGCTGGAGCCCGTATTGGGGTACCGGCTTTTATATGGGCGGCTACGGCTATATGCCCGGCGCCATGGCGGCGCCTTACCTGGGATCCAGGCGGCATGAAGACGATATTGCCGATGCTCGACGAAGCCACGACGATCCGCATCTCCGCAGCGTCGAAGCGGTGACCGGGTACCACATCCATGCCAGTGACGGCGAGGTCGGTCACGTTGAGGACTTCCTCTTGGAGGATGCCGATTGGAGCGTCCATTACCTCGTCGTCGATACGAAGAACTGGTGGCCCGGGAAGAAGGTCCTGATCTCGCCACGCTCGGCGTTAGAGATTGATTGGACCGACAAACTGGTGAACCTGAAGGTCGATCGTCAGCGGGTCCAAGACAGCCCGGCATACGATGCATCGACCATGGTCGATCAGGCCTTTGATGAACGGTTCCTCACGTATTACGGCATCAAGTGGGTAGACAAGAAGTAACCAGCACTAATTGAAGCGGCGGTCGCTTAAGCCCGTCCTGACGCGTGATCCTCCAGGCCAGTGACAGCGTGTCGATGCCAGTGACAGTGTGTTGATGCCAGTGACAGTGTGTTGATGCCAGTTGAACGGTCTGAACAGGCCCGCCGGGCGTTCTGGATTTGCTGGTGCCAGGGGCTGGCGACGGTTCCGAATTCCCCGCCCTTTGCAGCGCAGATTCTGCGATGAGGAAAACATGCGGCCTTTGATCGCTGGAAATTGGAAGATGAACGGTCTGGCGCCGCAGCTTGGCGAGATCGAGGCAATTGCCGCCTCTGCCAAAGCTAAGCCGCCATTAGCCGACATTCTGATCTGCCCGCCCGCAACGCTGATCGCGCGCGCGGCGCAGACGGCCGCAGGCCGCATTGCCATCGGCGGGGAGGACTGCCACACGGAAATCGCTGGCGCGTTCACGGGAGACGTCAGCGCGGAAATGCTGAAAGATGCGGGCGCCTCCGCGGTCATCGTCGGACATTCGGAACGCCGTCAACATCACGGCGAGACCGACGCCATCGTGGCGGCGAAGGCAAAGGCCGCACGGCGCGCGGGGCTTCTGGCGATCGTCTGCATCGGCGAGACGAAATCGCAGCGGCTGGACGGCAAGGCGTTATCCGTCTGCGGCGAGCAAATCGCAGGCAGCGTTCCCGAAGGCATGACCTCGCCCGCCATCGCGATCGGCTATGAACCGCTCTGGGCGATCGGAACCGGGCACACGCCGACCTCGGAGGAGATCGCGGAAGTGCATGCGCATATCCGCAAGTGCCTTGTCGCGCGTTTGGGCGCGGAAGGGGACAAGGTGCGCATTCTTTACGGCGGATCGGTCAAACCGTCCAACGCGCGCGGGATCCTGGCGCTGCCGGAAGTTGGCGGCGCGCTGGTCGGTGGCGCAAGCCTGAAGGCCGCGGATTTCGAAGCAATTTTCAGGGCTGTCTCGGCACCGATCGAGAAGGGAGACGCCGCATGACCGCATCCCGTTCGGACGCGCTGGTGATCTTCGGGGTGACCGGCGATCTCGCCCACAAGATGATCTTCCCGGCACTCTACGCGATGGCGAAACGAGGCGACCTGACGGTTCCGGTCATCGGCGTCGCGCTGCCGGACTGGAGTCAGGCGGACCTGAAGAAACGGGTGACGGACAGCATAAAGCGATCGGGCGGGATCGATAACCGGCGTGCTTTCGACCATCTGCTGTCCCAGCTCAGCTATGTGAACGGGGACTATAAGGACCAGGGTACATTCGCGGCGATAAAGACGGCGCTGGGCAGCGCCAAGCGTCCGGCGCACTACCTCGCGATCCCGCCCGCGCTGTTCGAGACGGTGATCAAAGGGCTCGGCGTCTCGAAATTGGCCGAGCAGGCGCGCGTCATTGTCGAAAAGCCGTTCGGACGCGACCTCGCCTCCGCCCGCCAGCTCAATCAGGTGGCGCAGGCGGTATTCCCGCAGGACTCGATCTTCCGCATCGACCACTTCCTCGGGAAGGAGGCGATCATGAATATCCTCTATTTCCGCTTCGCCAATGCTTTCCTGGAGCCGATCTGGAACCGCAACTACGTGGCCAGCGTGCAGGTCACCCTATCCGAAGATTTCGGCGTCGAAGACCGCGGCGCGTTTTACGAAACCGCCGGCTGTTTGCGCGACGTGATCCAGAACCATCTCTTCCAAATCGTCGCGCTGCTTGCCATGGAGCCGCCCGCCGGTCGGGACTTCGGCGCCGTCCACAACGAGAAAGCCAAAGTCTTCCAGGCCATGCGCCCGCCGACGCCCGACGATGTGGTGCGCGGCCAGTACGCCGGTTACCGTAAGGAGCCGAAGGTGGCCAAGGACTCCGACGTCGAGACTTTCTGCGCACTGCGGCTTTTTATCAACTCATGGCGCTGGGAAGGGGTGCCGTGGTACCTGCGCTCCGGCAAATACCTGGCGGAAACGGCGACCGAGGTCCTGGTGGAGCTGAAGCCGCCGCCGCAGCGACTTTTCGCCAACTCGGCGGCGACGACCGGCCGGTCCAACTATCTGCGATTCCGGATCTCGCCGGTTTCCGCCATCGCCCTCGCCGCCCGCGTCAAGCATGCCGGGAAGGAGTTCGTCGGCGACCAGCGCGAACTCTATCTGGTCGAAGAGCAGCCGGGCGAGGAAACGCCCTACGAACTGCTCTTGGGCGACGCGATGGCCGGCGACGGGGCGCTGTTCACCCGCGAGGACGCGGTCGAGGCCGCCTGGGCTGTAGTCGATCCCGTGCTGGAGACGCACCCCCAGGTTCGCCCCTACCAGCGCGGCGGTTGGGGGCCGAAAGAGGCTGACGCACTGATCGCCGACGACGGCTCTTGGCACAATCCCCGACCCCAGGAGGGGTCGGGAGCCTGATGTGTTCTCTGCCCATCAGGCTGTCGAAGATGACGATCGGGACGCCAGTGGGCATTACGGTCTCGTAAGAGAGGGGATGAAGGTCTCGACGGAAAGCTTGACGACCGAGCCTCGCGCTGTCGCTGACCGCCATCGAGGCGACAAACCGGCTCTCGACGATGCCGAAATCGCTTCACTCGAATGGCCAACAGGGAGCCAAAGGCAATGCGAAGCGGCAAGCTGGTGATCGCCGAGGGCGGCGGCCCGACGGCGGTGATCAATCAATCGCTGGCCGGTGCTGTGCTCGAAGCGCGACTTTTTCCTCAGATCGAGCGGATCTATGGCGCGCGCTACGGGGTGCGCGGCATCGTGAACGAGGATTTCGTCGACCTTTCGGCCGAAAGCCGGGCCAATCTCGAAGCAGTCGCCGCCACCCCGTCCTCGGCCCTGGGCTCGACGCGGGACAAGCCCGATCTGGCCTATTGCCGGAACATCCTCGCATCGCTGAAGGCTCACGGCGTGTCCTGGTTCCTGTATATCGGGGGCAACGATACGGCCGAAACCGTGCGCATCGTCAGCGAGGCGGCGGCGACGGAGGGCTACGACCTGCGCTCTATCCACGTTCCCAAGACGATCGACAACGACCTGATGGAAAACGACCACACGCCGGGCTTTCCATCGGCGGCGCGCTTCGTGGCCCAGGCGTTCATCGGGGCCGACCTCGACAATCGCTCGCTGCCGGGCGTTTACGTTGCGGTAGTCATGGGCCGCGAGGCCGGGTTCCTGACCGCCGCGTCTTCCGCCGCTCGGACGGCCGAGGGCGACGGGCCGCATCTGATCTACCTGCCCGAGCGGAGCTTCGACGAAGCCAAATTCCTGTCCGAGGTCAAGTCGATCCATGACAGGCTCGGGCGCTGCGTCATCGCGCTGTCCGAAGGAATCCACGGCCCGGACGGCATGCCGCTCTCGGTCAAGCTCGCGCAGACGGTGGAGAAAGATGCGCACGGCAATGTCCAGCTGTCCGGCACCGGCGCGCTCGCCGATCTTCTGTGCGAGGAGATCAAATCCAAGCTCGGCATCAAGCGCGTGCGCGGCGACACGTTCGGCTATCTCCAGCGCTCCTTCGCCGGCTGTGCCTCGGACGTGGATCGGAGGGAGGCGCGCGAAGTCGGCGAATTCGCCGTCAAGCAGGCAATCTGGGGGGCGGGCGACGGCTCGGTGGCGATCCGGCGGATCGGCGATTACGCCGTCGTTTACGCTCTGGTGAATCTGGCCGAGGTGGCCGGCAAGACCAAAGTGATGGCGGATGCGTTCATCGCCCCCTCGGGCAGCGACGTCACTCCGGCATTCCAAGAGTATCTGCGGCCGTTGCTGGGCAGCCGCCTGCCGCAGCCCGCCCGCCTGCGCGGCGGAGCCATCGCCAAGGTGCTGAAGCGGTAGGATGCGATATCACCGCTGAAGAACGACCGTGGCCGCAAGGCCTTACAGAAGAAGAAATGGAGTATAGGTGAATATAGAAAATCTTCATGATGCCGCAGCCAAGCCGGCAGTTCGTCGTCGCCACTGGAGGCGCATTCATCATTCGCGGCTGTTCTGGGTTGGCGTTTTTCTGTTTTTGGTGGCGATCACGATCTATGTGTTGTCCGATGACCTCTCATGGCGGCCGCGATTCCAATGATCGGCGGCGCACTGCATGAGCACCTGCTTCCATCGAAATTGATCCTGCCCCGCGTGCCGATTGCGAGCCCGACCGCCATGCCCGATCTCACGGCAGCAGCGGCCTGCTCGCCGGCCTGTTGTCGGTGATCCGAGCAGAAATTATCCGCGTTGGCGCCGATAGCGGCTGATCAGCGCGTTGGTGGAGGCATCGTGCGCCAGCTTCGGCTGCACGCCGTGGCGCAGTTCGGGGATGATGCGGCTGGCCAGGACCTTCCCCAGTTCGACGCCCCACTGGTCGAAACTGTCAATCGCCCAGATCGCGCCCTGGGTGAAGACGCTGTGCTCGTACAGCGCGATGAGGCTGCCGAGCGTCGCGGGATCGAGCGTTTCGGCGAGGATCACGTTGGTCGGCCGGTTGCCCTGGGTGACGCGGAACGGGGTCTGGAAGTCGGGCGAGCCTTGCGCCTTCAACTCCTCTGCCGTCGTGCCGAAGCCCAGCGCCTCGGCCTGCGCGAACAAATTGGCCATCAGCAGGTCGTGCTGCTCGACAAGCGGGCTCAGCGGCCGGCAGAAGCCGATCATGTCGCAACGGATCAGCTTCGTGCCCTGGTGGATCAGCTGGTAGAACGAGTGCTGGCCGTCGGTGCCGGGCTCGCCCCAGATGATCGGCCCGGTCTGGTAGTCCACTACATGCCCGTCGAGATCGACGTGCTTGCCGTTGCTCTCCATTTGCAATTGCTGGAGATAGGCGGGAAAGCGGGCGAGGTGCGCGGCGTAGGGCATGATGCCGATGGTCTGCGCGCCGAAGAAATTGTTGTACCAGACGGTGAGAAGACCGAGCAGTAGCGGCAGGTTGCGGGCGGCGGGCGCGGTGCGGAAATGCTCGTCCATCGCGTGGAACCCGGCCAGCATGGCGCGGAAATTGTCGGGCCCCACCGCGATCATCGTGGACAGGCCGATCGCGCTGTCCATCGAATAGCGATCGCCCACCCAGTCCCAAAAACCGAAAATGTTGGCCGCGTCGATGCCGAACTTGGCCACCCCCGGGATATTGGTCGAGACTGCGGCGAAATGCTTCGACACGGCCGCGTCCGAGCCGAGCTTCGGCACCAGCCAGGCGCGCGCCGTCGCCGCGTTGGTCATCGTCTCCAAGGGAGTGAAGGTCTTGGACGAGACGATGAACAGCGTCTCCGCCGCGTCCAGGTCGTGCGTCGCTTCGCCGAACCCAACTCGTCATCACCTCGATCAGCAGTGGGCTGAGCGAGAACCTTGCCTTGATGCCGCGCAGCGCGCCGGAGATCACCCCCTGGTCGTAACCGAACAGCCCGCCGGAGAACAGGACGACCATCAGCACCCCGACCAGCCACAGCGTGACGCTTTGGTTGGATGGCCAAGATGCTCCCGCCGGGGTCGGCGATGTGCGGATGGGCGTTGCGAGACGCAAATTGGTGCCGGTCGCGCTCGTCAGTGATGACCCACGTAGAGCCTCCCCGCGCCCTTGCCGGTGCTTCAATCAATATGCCGGGGTTCGAAAAGCGATCTCCCTAACCATAGCATTCGGTAAGTTGACCGCAGGAGGCTCGGAAACTACTCAAACCTGAACGCGACAAATCAGTCTCGTCGACACCTCGGCGTCTTTGCCACGACGGCGGCCTTCAGACGCGGAAGACGCCTCTGTCGCGGCGCCGTGCGCCGATCCGGGTGAGTCGCCGCGCGGTTGGCTTTAGCTGGGCCCACCACCAAAGCTTGCTTCGCATCGCATCGCCCGGAGCGCTTGCCCGCGTGAGTATTTTCCGAGCCTCCTCTCGGCGATCTGCGATCGTTAATGTCCGGTCAGGTGACGCTTCGATCGGCCTGCTGGCTCAGTGGGGCGGCCTTATCTGCCGTCACGCCCATGTTCCTGCGGGGGAGTTGGCCCCCGCTTGTCGAGGCTCGAAGAGCTCGCGGCGGAGGCAATGCCAGGCACGACGGCAGCATAACCGAAAGCCAAATCGTTACACATGGAGGCAGCAGAATGGACGCGGTCATTTCAGCCCGAGAGTTTGAGAACCGAAACGGTCACAATCAGTCTCCCGACAGGCGGGAGACACTCGGTTCCGACGAGTTGCGCCGGATGAACGCCTATTGGCGCGCCGCCAACTATCTGTCGGTTGGCCAGATTTACCTCTACGACAATCCGCTGTTGCGCGAGCCGCTGAAACTGTCGCACGTCAAGCCGCTGGTGGTGGGACACTGGGGCACGACGCCGGGCCAGAACTTTATCTATGTGCACCTGAACCGGGTCATCAAGAAATATGATTTGGACATGTTGTACATCGCCGGCCCCGGTCACGGCGGCCCGGCGATCGTAGGCAACGTCTACCTCGAAGGCACCTGGAGTGAGGTTTATCCGAATGTCAGCCGGGACGAAGCCGGGCTCAAGAAACTCTTCAAGCAGTTCTCGTTTCCCGGCGGGATTTCCAGCCATGTTGCGCCGACAACGCCGGGGTCGATTTACGAGGGCGGCGAGTTGGGCTATTCGCTCAGCCATGCCTTCGGGGCCGCATTCGACAATCCCCAACTGATCGTCGCCTGCGTCATCGGCGACGGCGAAGCGGAAACCGGGCCCTTGGCGACGGCGTGGCAGTCCAACAAGCTGCTCAACCCGATCAGCGACGGCGCCGTGCTGCCGATCCTGCACCTCAACGGCTACAAGATCAGCAACCCGACCGTTCTCGCCCGCATCGAACACGAGGAACTGGAGCAGTTCCTGCGCGGCTGCGGCTGGACGCCCTACTTTGTCGAAGGCGACGAGCCGGAAACGATGCATCAACTGATGGCCGCAACCCTGGAGGAGGTCATCGAGGACATAAGGCAAATCCAAAAGAATGCGCGGAGCAAGGATGCCGCCATCCGTCCGCGCTGGCCGATGATCTTCCTCAGATCACCCAAGGGCTGGACCGGGCCGAAGGAAGTCGACGGCCTCCCGGTCGAGGGCACCTTCCGGGCGCACCAGGTGCCGCTCCTGGTGGATGCCGAGCATCCCGGTCATGTCAAGCAGCTTGAAAGCTGGATGAAGAGCTACAAGGCCGAAGAACTGTTTGATGAGGATGGCCGACTCATGCAGGAATTGGCCGAGCTGGCGCCGAAGGCCGACCGGCGGATGGGCGCCAACCCGCACGCCAATGGCGGCATTCTGCTGCGCGACCTGCGCATGCCGGACTTCCACGACCACGCGGTGAGCGTACCGTCGCCCGGTGCCGTTGACGGCCAGGATACGCTGGTGCTGGGACAGTTCCTGCGCGATGTGGTCAAGCTGAACCAGGATCAACGCAACTTCCGCATCTTCGGTCCTGATGAGACGCTCTCGAACCTTCTCGGAGCGGTTTTTGAAGTGACCGACCGTCAGTGGGACGCCCGAACAGTCGAAAATGATGAGTTCCTCGCGCCCGCCGGACAGGTTCTGGACTCGATGCTCAGCGAACACCAGTGCGAGGGCTGGCTCGAAGGATATCTACTTACCGGGCGGCACGGGCTGTTCAACAGCTATGAGGCTTTCATCCGCATCGTCGACTCGATGTTCAGCCAGCACGCCAAGTGGCTGAAGGTAACGTCGGAACTGCCTTGGCGCCGCAAGATCGCCTCGCTGAACTATCTGCTCGCCTCCCATGTCTGGCAGCAGGATCACAACGGCTTCACGCACCAGGACCCCGGCTTCATCGACCACGTCATCAACAAGAAGGCCGACATCGTGCGCGTCTACCTGCCGCCCGACGCCAATTGCCTGCTGTCGGTCTTCGATCACTGCCTGCGCAGCCGGCATTACGTCAACGTCGTGGTGGCCGGCAAGCACGCGCTGCCGCAATGGCTGACGATGGACGAAGCGGCCGTGCACTGCACGGAAGGCATCGGCATCTGGCAATGGGCCAGCAACGACCAAAACGCTGAGCCGGACTTGGTGATGGCCTGCTGCGGCGACACGCCGACGCTGGAGATCCTGGCCGCGGTTTCGATCCTTCGCGAGCACCTGCCCGATTTGAAGATCCGGGTGGTCAATGTCGTCGATCTGATGAAGCTGCAGTCCGCCAGCGAGCACCCGCACGGGCTGAGCGAGACCGACTACGATTCGCTCTTCACCAAGGACAAGCACATTGTCTTCGGCTTCCATGGATACAGCTCGGTGGTTCACCGGCTGACCTATCGCCGCACCAACCGCAACCTGCACGTCCGCGGCTACAAGGAAGAGGGCACGATCACGACGGCCTTCGACATGCGGGTGCAGAACGACCTTGACCGCTTCCATCTGGTGCAGGACGTGGTTGACCGGCTTCCGCATCTGGGCACCAAGGGCGCCTACCTGAAGCAGATGGTCCAGGACAAGCTTATCGAGCATAAGCGCTACATCGACAAGCACGGCGAGGATTTGCCGGAAATCCGCAACTGGAAGTGGGGTAGTCCCAGGTGACGGCGCAAGACCTCGTCGGCACCGCCAGGGCCCTGGTCGCCGATGACAAGGGCCTGCTGGCGATGGATGAAAGCACGCCCACCTGCAACAGACGGTTTGCCACGCTCGGGATCCCGCAGACCGAGGAGGCCCGGCGTGCCTATCGCGAATTGATCGTCACGACGCCCGGTCTTAGTGAGTGTGTCAGTGGCGTCATCCTTTTCGACGAGACGATCCGCCAGCGAAAGAAGGATGGCACTCCGTTTGTCAAGGCCATTGCCAATGCCGGCATCATAACCGGCATAAAGGTCGATACCGGCGCCAAGGACATGGCAGCTCACCCCGGAGAGAAAATAACCGAAGGGCTCGACGGATTGCGCGACCGCCTCGAGGAATATTCTCAAATGGGCGCGCGCTTTGCCAAGTGGCGGGCGGTGATCGCCCTGGGCGCCGGAATTCCCAGCCGGGGTTGCATCGAGGCCAATGCGCAAGCTTTGGCCCGGTACGCCGCATTGTGCCAGGAAGCCGGATTGGTTCCCGTCGTCGAGCCCGAAGTGCTGATGGACGGCGATCATACGCTGGAGCAGTGCCGGCAGGTGACGGAGGAGGTCCTCCGCACGGTCTTTGCGCAGCTTTGCGCGCAACGAGTGATGCTGGAGGGCATGATCCTGAAGCCCAACATGGCGCTTCCGGGATTGGCCTGCCCTCAGCAGGAAGCGGTCAATGAGGTGGCCGTTACTACGGTAACGTGTCTATTGCGGGCCGTCCCCGCCGCGGTTCCGGGGATTGCGTTTCTGTCGGGTGGCCAACCCGCCAAACTGGCCTCGGCCCGATTGAACGCCATGAATGTCAGATTCAAGTCGCGACTGCCCTGGGCGCTGGCGTTTTCGTTTGCTCGCGCCATCCAGCAGCCGGCTCTGGAGATTTGGCGAGGCGAGGGTGCCCACGTATCAGCGGCACAGCAAGCTCTGTCACATCGGGCCCGGTGCAACCGCGCCGCGCGCCGTGGTGAATACGATGCTGCGATGGACGCGGAGATGCGCGCGACAACTGGTATCCCGCAGTTCACGAAACCTGCGGCGGCATAGCGCATACGGAAAGAGTTCCCGATGAAACCCGATACCGACCAGGCCAAGGCTCCCGGATCGAAGCCGACCTCGAAGCCCGATGCGAAGGACGATTTGAAATCTCTGCCCTTGCCGGAGGTCGAGAAAAAATTGGGGTCGTCGCCGGACGGCCTCAGCCAAGCTGAGGCCGAGAAACGGCTGACCCAATATGGGCCCAACGAGATCGCGGAGAAGAAGACCAATGCGCTCCTGAAATTCCTCTCCTACTTCTGGGGCCCGATCCCGTGGATGATCGAAGTGGCGGTCGTGCTGTCGGGCATCGTCCGGCACTGGCCCGATTTCTTCATCATCCTACTATTGCTGGTAGCCAACGCCACCATCGGCTTCTGGGAAGAACGCCAGGCGGGCAACGCCATCGATGCGCTCAAGGCCAGGCTGGCGATCAAGGCCCGGGTCAAGCGGGATGGCAAATGGATCACCCCGGCGGCGCGGGAACTGGTGCCGGGTGACGTCATACGCTTGCGCCTTGGCGATATCGTGCCGGCGGATGCGCGCTTGCTGGACGGCGACGAGGTGTCCGTCGATCAGGCCGCGCTCACGGGCGAATCATTGCCCAAAACATGCAAGTCCGGCGACGCGGTATTCTCCGGGTCGATCATCCGTCGCGGCGAGATCGGGGCGCTGGTCTATGCGACGGGTGGAAAAACCTATTTCGGCAAGACCGCCGAACTGGTGGAGACGGCAGTTACCGTCAGCCATTTCCAGAAGGCTGTGCTGAAGATCGGCAACTACCTGATCTTGCTGGCGGTGGCCATGGTGGCGGTGATCATCGCCATGGGCATCTATCGCGGCGAGCCAGTCCTTACGGTGTTGCAGTTCGCCCTGGTGCTGACGGTGGCGGCGATCCCGGTGGCGATGCCGACGGTGCTGTCGGTCACGATGGCAGTCGGCGCCCGGCTGCTCGCGAAGAAGCAGGCAATCGTAAGCAAGCTGGTCGCCATCGAGGAATTGGCCGGCGTCGACGTGCTGTGCGCCGATAAGACCGGCACCTTGACCCAAAACAAGCTGACCTTGGGTGAGCCATTCTGCCTCGATAATATCACCGCCGACCAGGTCATCCTCGCCGGCGCGCTGGCCTCGCGAGCGGAGAATGATGACACGATCGACCTCGCCGTTCTGGGCGGCCTGAAGGATAAACAGGCGCTCAAGCCGTATCAGGTCACGCATTTCCAGCCGTTCGATCCGGTGCACAAACGCACCGAAGCCGCCGTCAAGGGACCGGACGGCAAGGTGTTCAAGGTAACCAAGGGCGCGCCCCAGGTGATCTTGGCGTTGTCGACCAATGCCGGACAGGTCAAGCCCGCGGTCGACGAGGCCGTCAACGACTTCGCCGCTCGCGGCTTTCGTGCGCTTGGTGTGGCCCGAGCGGATGGCGACGGGAAGTGGCAGCTACTTGGCGTGCTGCCGCTATTCGATCCGCCGCGTGAAGACGCGAAATCCACCGTCGCGACCGCGGCCCAGATGGGCGTGAAGATCAAGATGGTGACGGGTGACGCCCTGGCGATCGCCCAGGAGATCGCAAAGACGTTGGGAATGGGAACGAACATTCTCGACGGCGGCACCCTCGGTGACTCCAAGACCAAGGAAACCGCGGCGATAACCAAATCCATCGAGGACGCCGATGGTTTCGCCCAGGTGTTCCCGGAGCACAAATTCCATATCGTCGACGTTCTTCAAAAGCACGGTCACATCGTGGGCATGACGGGTGACGGGGTGAACGACGCCCCGGCGCTGAAGAAGGCCGATTGCGGCTTCGCAGTATCCGGCGCGACGGATGCGGCGCGTGCAGCGGCCTCTATCGTGCTGGTCGCCCCAGGCCTATCGGTGATCATCGATGCGCTCAAGGAGAGCCGGAAGATATTCCAGCGGATGAACAGCTATGCGATGTACCGCATCGCCGAGACGCTACGCGTGCTCCTGTTCATGACGCTCGCGATCGTCATCTTCAATTTCTATCCGCTGACGGCGATCATGATCGTGATGCTGGCATTGCTCAACGATGGCGCGATCCTGTCGATCGCCTATGACAATGTCATCTACCGGAACCAGCCCGAAGAATGGAACATGCGCCTGGTTCTTGGCATCGCCACCGTGCTGGGTCTCGTCGGTCCCATCGCCGCGTTCGGGCTGTTTTATCTCGGCGACCGTGTCTTTCATCTCGGCCATCCGCAGCTGCAAACGATGATGTACCTCATGCTGTCCGTCGCCGGGCATCTGACGATCTTTCAGACCCGCACGCGCGGCCCGTGGTGGTCAACACGCCCGGCATGGATCCTGTTGGCGGCGGTGATTGGAACTCAGACCCTGGCAACGCTGATTGCGATCTACGGCGCATGGCTCGTGACGCCGCTTGGCTGGAAGTATGCGGGGATGGTTTGGGCCTATGCCTTCATTTGGTTCGTGGTTACCGATCCGGTGAAGCTGCTCGCCTATAAGGTTCTCGATCCTGGCAAAGGCCAGCACAAGGCCGAAGCCAAGGCCACGACCAAGCCGGACGCCGGGTCCGAAACCAAAGCGGAGGCCAGGCCGAAGACCGAAGCCGAGCCGAAGCCAGACGCAAAACCCGAGGCCACTCCTGAAGCCAAAGCCGCGCCTCAGCCTGATGCCAAGTCCGAAACCAAAGCCGAGCCGAAGCCTGACGACGCAAAGCCCGAGGCCACGCCTGAAGCCAAGACCGCGCCTCAGCCCGATGCGAAGGTCGAGGCCAAGCCCGAAGCTGAGCCGAAGCCGGATGCCAAAGTCGAGCTCGCGACACTGCTCAATATGTCGCTCGGTGACCTCCTCGTAGCGGGCCTCGTCAAAGACCCGGAGGATGCTGGCCGTGTCATCGCCGCGGCTATCACCCAGGCTGAGGCGCCCACCGCGGCGGCGAAGGCGCCTGAACCCAGAGCCGAAGCTCAGACTGCGTTCAAGGCCGGGCCCAAAGCCAAGCCTGAGCCGGACGCCAAAGCCAAGACGCCGTCCGATGTGACGCGGCAGGCCGCGGAGTGAACTAACGAACGATAGGAGCGCCAAGGCCGCCGCGAAGGTGAACCGACGGCCCAGCGGCGGGGATCGCCGAAAGGATCGAAATGAAAATCATTTCAAATGATTTCCGCGTACCGGAGGGAGACGAGGTCAATCTCCGCAAGTGGCCGACGAACGTGAAGCCCGTGTGCAAGTCGAAGAAGCACTATAAAGAACTGCTGGAAGAGCACGTTGCCCAACTGAGCGCGCTGCAGCGGCTTCACTACGCGTCCAACCGCTATGCGGTCCTGCTGATCTTTCAGGCGATGGATGCGGCGGGAAAAGACGGCGCCATCAGGCATGTGATGTCCGGGGTCAACCCTCAGGGCTGCCAAGTCTTCAGCTTCAAACATCCTAGCGCCACCGAATTGCTACACGATTTTCTGTGGCGTACCACTCGCGATCTGCCCGAACGCGGGCGGATCGGGATCTTCAACCGATCCTATTACGAGGAGGTGCTGATCGCCCGCGTGCATCCCGAGATTCTCCGCAGCGAAGGGCTTCCGGACGCCTTGCTCGTCGAGAAGGCGGTCTGGCACGACCGGTATCGTTCGATCGTCGATTTGGAGAGACACCTCCATGCCAACGGCACCCGCATCATCAAGTTCTACCTCCACCTTTCTAAGGAGGAGCAGCGAAAGCGTTTCCTCGAACGCATCGATGAGCCGGAAAAGAATTGGAAATTCAGCCTTGCGGACATCGAGGAGCGGAAATTCTGGGACCACTATATGACGGCCTATGAGGAATGCGTCAGTGCGACAAGCACCAGCGATGTGCCCTGGTATGTCGTTCCCGCCGATGACAAGGAGAACGCTCGGCTGATTGTTTCCCAAATTGTCCTCGATACGTTCGAAGGACTCAACATGACTTACCCAAAAACGAGCGCTGAGCGCCACCAGGAATTGCTGACGATCCGCAAGCGGCTCGCGGAACCGGAACCCGCCTCAGCTGGCGGATTCGGCAGCAAGGTGCAAGGATCATGAGCAGGCGCGAACTAGAGGAATCCGGGTCCGACGATCCCCGGGGCCTGACGGCAGCCATCTTCGACGTGGACGGCGTCCTGCTCGCGTCCCCTCATGAGCAAGCCTGGCGCGAGGCGCTCATCGGCCTTGCCGAGCCTGCTCGCTTCACCACCGCGATGTATCAGGCCCATGTGGCAGGCAAACCACGGCTCAGCGGCGCCCGTGCGGCGCTGGAGGCATTGGGCGTGCCGGACGCCGAGAGGAAGGCCGTCGCCTACGCCGAGCGCAAGCAGAAACGGCTCGAGGAGCTGATTCATGCCGGGAGTGTCGCTGCTTTTCCCGATGCCCTGCGCTTCGTTCAGGCAGTCGGAGCACTCGGGTGGCCTATGGCGGTTGCATCGTCGTCGAAAAACGCCAACGCAATGATGCGGCAGATCCGCCTCGATTCGGGCCAAAGCCTACTCGACATTTTCAGCGCCAACGTCTGCGGTCGCGATTTGCGACAAGGCAAGCCCAACCCGGAAATTTTCCTGCTCGCCGCTGCGGAGTTGCAGATTGCACCGGCGCACTGCTTCGTGACCGAGGACGCCCCCGCCGGCATTGAGGCGGCCAAGGCGGGCCGCATGACGGGACTGGGCGTCGCCCGACTGGGGGACGCGGTCCCGTTGCGGGCGGCAGGGGCGGATCTGGTGGTGACCAGTCTGGACGACGTCGCGATGGATGCACTGGTCGACGGGCGGCTATGCCGGCGCCCGACATGAACGGGCCAGGGGCAATGGAACACGCGCTAGAGCCGACTGCAGATCCTGCGTGGGTCCTCGATGTCGAGGGCTACGATCCGCTTCGCGAGGGCAGCCTAGAGTCGCGTTTTGCGATCAGCAACGGTTTCCTCGGCATCAGGGGTGCGCGAGCGACAACGCGGGGAGCGCGATGGATTGTTCCGCCGCGCACCTATGTGGCCGGGTTGTTCGACACGTCGGGCACACAGGGGGCCGCACCGGGGCTTGTCCCGGCCGCCGACTGGCTGCAGGTACGCATCCTGCTGCCTGGCGGACCTCTGGTGCATCACCCTGGTGATGTGTCGTCGCATCGCATGACACTCGACGTGAAGCGGGGCGCATTGCTCGCCGAAAGCCGCCAGTTGAAGGCATCCGACGTGCGCATCCGCCTGCGCACGTTGCGCCTCGTGTCGCTCAGCGAGCGCGCGGTCGGGCTGCAGTTGATCCAAATGGAGATCGAGGACGGAGAGGTCGAGCTCACGCTCGAAGCGTCGTTCGAAGGGGTAAACCTCGGGCTCGTATGTGAGCGGCTCGATCACGAACTCGGCGTGTGGCGCACGCACAGTTCCGGCAAGGGCCTCGCCATGGCGGCCGCATCGTCACTGCAGATTGACGGTCAGGATCTTCCGCCGACCGCGCTCGGCCCGTTGAAATGGTCCTGGAGCTGGAAATCTCGCCCCGGGCAAGTCGTGTGTTTCGAACGCTCCGTCGCCGTGGCGCGGAGCGACACCCAGGGTCTGGACCCTGGAAGCGGCGCGCGGGACAAGCTGGGCATTTCGCGACACCTAGGCTGGCGCAGCGTGCTCGCGGAGCACGAGGCGGCCTGGGCAAGCCGCTGGCAGTGCAGCGACGTCGAGGTCGACGGCGATGCGGCCGCGCAACAGGCATTGCGGTTCGCTGTCTACCACCTCAATGGCGCGGCCAACCCGGCCGATGAGCGCGTGTCGATCGGCGCCCGAGCGCTGACCGGCGACGACTATCATGGACATGTGTTCTGGGACACGGAAATCTACCTGCTCCCCTTTTATATCCTGACCTGGCCCGAAGCGGCCCGGGCGTTGCTGATGTATCGCTTCCGCACTCTCGATGGCGCGCGGGCAAAGGCGGCCCGGATGGGCTGGCGCGGTGCATTCTATGCCTGGGAGTCCGCCGATACCGGCGCGGAGACGTCACCGGAGCAGGTCATCGGTCCGGATCGTCAGGTCATCCATATCCTTTGCGGCAAGCAGGAGCAGCACATCAGCTCGGATGTCGCCTACGCGGTCTGGCAATACTGGCAGTCGACCGGGGATGAACGGTTTCTGCTCGACGCCGGGGCCGAGATCCTTCTCGAGACGGGCCGGTTCTGGTCGAGCCGCGCTCAGCTGGAGGCAGATAGTCGCCGCCATATCCGGGGCGTCATCGGACCCGACGAGTATCACGAACATATCGACGACAACGCCTTCACCAACGTCATGGCACGCTGGAACATCCGGCGGGCGCTCGATGTGGCGGCATTGTTGCGCGAGCGCTGGCCCGAATGCTGGGCGCGCCTCTCAGGCCGCCTCGGCCTGGGCGACGCTGAGCTGAAGCAGTGGCTGAGTGCCGCAGACACGATGGCGACCGGCCTTCATCCGAAAACCGGGCTTTTCGAGCAGTTCGCCGGCTTTTTCGCTCTCGAAGACATTGATCTGACGCACTACGCAGGCCGCTCCGTGCCAATGGACGTGGTGCTTGGGCGGGAGCGGACGCAACGATCCCAGGTCATCAAACAGGCCGATGTCGTGGCACTGCTGGGGCTGCTGCCGGAAGAGTTTGTTGGTGAGACGGGGGCGAAGAATTTCGATTACTACGAGCCCCGCTGCGGTCACGGCAGCTCGCTGAGCCGCGCCATGCATGGCATGGTCGCTGCGCGGCTGGGCCGCTCGGAAATGGCGCTACGCTTTTTCCAGCAGACCGCGGCGATCGATCTCGCGGATACTCATGCGGCGATCGACGGCGGCATTCACATAGCGGCCCTCGGCGGGATCTGGATGACGGCAGTATTGGGTTTTGCCGGGGTGTCACTAAGAAACGACGGCATCGCCCTCGAGCCGCAATTGCCGCCAAATTGGCGCAACCTCGGCTTCAGCCTTCAGTGGCGCAGCCGCCGCCTCCGGATCAAGATTGTCCCGGGCGAACAACGCGTAGAAGCAATGCTGGAAGCCGGAGAGCCGATGAAGCTTGTCATATGCGGTCAGCCGCACGAACTCCGAGGTGACCGAACACTCCGAGTTTCCTTCGCGCTGCGCACGCCGCCGAAGGGATACACGGACGCCGGGTGCAGGCAGGAATTGCCGCCGATCCGGGGGCGGCGCACGAAATGAGGAGTCGAATCCGCTGGCGCAAGAGGGCGCGAGCACGGAGAGGACGATGTATACCAACATCCTGATACCAACGGACGGCTCGGAACTCGCCGGGAAGGCTGTCCAGCACGGCATCGACTTGGCCAAGCGGATCGGCGCTAAAGCCACCGTGCTGACGGTCGTGCCGCCTTTCCATGTGTTCACGACCGACGCACAGGTGCTTGAGGATACGCCGGCTCAGTACCAAGCACGCATGCAGGAGCATGCCGAGAAAACCCTATCCGCCGTCGCGGACGCGGCGCAAGCGGCAGGCGTCGCATGCGAAATGATCCATGTCGAGCATGAGCATCCCTACCAGGCGATCATCGATACCGCGGAGTTGAAAGGCTGTGACCTTATCGTCATGGCATCGCACGGTCGCCACGGCATCTCCGCAATCGTCCTCGGCAGTGAAACCGTCAAAGTACTCACGCACTGCACGATTCCGGTACTGGTCCATCGCTGAGACGGGCAGCAAGGCTTACAAAGAACGTTCGCTGAGGCGATCGTCGATGGAGGACAGGTATGGCACCGAGGGGCGGGTTGGAACTCGGCGGGAAGGCAGTTCCGGCACACCATCGTCTTGTCCAAGCGGATTGGCGCGAAAGCCACGCTGCTGACGGTCCTGCCGCCTTTTCATGTGTTCACCCAGTGCACAGATGATCGAGGACCCACCGGCTCAGTACCAAGCGCGCATGGTATCCATGCAAAGCCCGGCGAGCGCCGTCGGGTCAACGTCCCCTCGTCCCTCGCGCTCGTGGCGGAAGATCGTGGCGCCTTATGCCCGCGCCGACCACCGGCGTGCAATGGCTCAGCTTCTCAATACCGGGCTGCCGTTTCTGCTCCTGATGGCGGCGCTGCTTTGCGGTGCGAAGAGCTATCCCGCGCTGACGCTCCCGCTCGCGATGCCGGCAGCCTTGCTGCTGGTCCGCCTGTTTGCGATCCAGCACGACTGCGGCCATGGTTCTTTTTTCGCGTCGCGGCGAGCCAATGATCGTCTCGGACGAGCGCTCGGGGTGCTGACTCTGACGCCCTACGCTTTCTGGCGCAAGAGCCACGCCATCCATCACGCGAACTCCGGCAATCTCGACCGACGCGGCGCCGGCGAGGTCAGGACGCTCACTGTGCGTGAATATCACTCGCTTTCGCTGTGGCAGCGTCTTCGCTATCGGGTCTATAGACATCCAATGGTGCTGTTCGGCTTAGGCCCGGTCTTTCTGTTCGTCATCCGTCATCGCATTCCAACCGTCAGCCCATTTCGCCACCGGAAGATCTGGGCCAGCATTCTCGGTACAAACGCGGCCCTTGCCGCGATCGTCATGCTCATGCTGCTGACGGTGGGGGCGCGCGCCTTCATGCTCGGCTATCTCTCGATGATTCTGCTCGCCGCTTCAACCGGCATATGGTTGTTCTATATCCAGCATCAGTTCGAGCACTCCTATTGGGCGAGCGGCCCAGATTGGGATTTCCATGCCGCAGCGTTGAAGGGCAGCTCCTTCTACGATTTGCCGGCGGTGCTGCATTGGCTGACCGGCTACATCGGCTACCACCACATCCATCACGTCTGCAGCAAGATACCTAATTATGGCTTGCGCGACTGCTTCGACCAGAACCCTGAGTTTCGCGACGCCACGCGCCTCACCCTTCTCGACAGCCTGAAATGCTCGCGGCTCTCCTTGTGGGACGAGGAGCGGCAGCTTTTGGTGTCGTTCCGCGATGCCTTCCGGCGCCAGCAGGCGTCGGAAGGTTAAAAGTTTCTCTAACAGTTGGCAGGTGCCGTTTGCGAAATCGTCCATGTCGAACATGAGCATCTTTACAAGGCGATCATCGCGGGAACAATGACCAGGTATGGCGGGCGATCTGCTCGTCTTCCTGCGAGGTGAGAACCAGAACCTGACAGCGCGATGCGGCATCGTCTATGGGATTGTTCGCAGAACGGTTCCGAGCTTCGTCGAGACTGACTCCGATCCAGGACAGGCCGCGGCAGATCACTGCGCGTGCTTCCGGATCATTTTCGCCAATGCCGCCGGTGAACACGATCAAATCGACGCCATCGAGCGCAACGATCATCGCGGCCACCTGCTTGCGTACGGAATAGCAGAACATTTGAATAGCGAGTTGCGCATCGGCGTTTGACGAAGCGGCTTCGTGCAGACGCCGCATGTCGCTGCCAACACCCGAAATTCCCAGGAGGCCGGAACGGTGATCGACCAGATCTTCGACCATCGCCGCATCGAACTTCTTCTCACGCATAAGATAGACCAGAACGCCGGGATCGAGATCGCCGCTGCGCGTGCCCATGATCACCCCGCCGGTCGGGGTCAATCCCATGCTGGTGTCGATCGATTTGCCGCCTTTGACCGCGGTGATGCTGGCGCCATTGCCGAGATGGGCGATGATCAGCCGCTCCGGCAGATCAGCCGGCAGCTGGCGCACGATCGATTCGCACGACAGGCCGTGAAACCCGTAGCGTTGGATACCGTCCGATTGCAATTCCTTGGCGATCGGCAAGACACGCGCAACCTCCGGCAGGCCGGCGTGAAAGGTGGTGTCGAAGCACGCTGCCTGCGAAAGCCCGCGGAAATGCTCTTGGGCGAAGCGGATGACCGACAGCGCCGATGGCGTATGCAGCGGCGCAAAGGCAGTGGCGGCCTCGAGTTCCCGGAGCACCGCGTCGTCGATCAGGCAATGCTCCCGGAGCTTGGGTCCGCCATGCACGATACGATGCCCGATGGCGTCAGGCGCCGGCATCTTGGAGTTGGCAAGAAGTCTGCCGATGCGGATGATCGCTTCCCGTTGGCTAGGAATGGATGCTGTCTCGGAGAGCAACGCATTTCCGCGCGAATCCTGCGCGTGGAATTTACCTCCTTTATCGCCGATTGACTCAGCCTCGCCGGAGAGCAGCAATTCCGCCTGTGAAGTCCGGACTCGGTACAATCCGAATTTGAGAGAGGAGGAGCCGCTGTTCAGCGCAAGGATAGTCAGCCCTGCTTCAGTGTCTGTCATGCGACAACCCAGACGCAAATATCGCGCTCACAAGGTCCAGCGCCGGTGGCGCACCTCCGGCATGTCGTCGCCATGCTCGCTGCTATGGAGGAGCTTGTGAGGCTCCATCGTCCAGTAGCGCGCCGCCACCGTCTGCACTTGATCGGCGAGCCGGGGGCTCGACGTCGAATCCCTTGCTTCATTGTTGTCTCGGCAGCGTGATCTTTCAGTTGCGGAAGAGTGGCTTCCGTCCCGACGCCGCGCGCTGGGCCGACTGAGCCGCCGAGGTCGCTCCGACAATGAGGCATGGGGCACTGCTGTCGCATCTACCGAAACCGAATTATATCGCACGGCGGCGTGCAGAGTTAGGCTCGGAAACTACCTAAATTCCCGTTTCCCAGCACAGACGTGATGGAGCAGCGCCTCCTGCGCCAAGTTTGGCGTGTGACTATGTGGCGCCAGAGAGCGCCATCCAGAAGAGCCGATACGATGCAAGCGATTATGCTGCCGTCTTGGGTGGTCGTACGGCTTGAATGCACTTTACCCAGATGCTCCCAGGGGCTCGAGCGCTTCCCGTTCGGCCTGCTCCCGGGGAAAACGACGCTCCTCGGCGGGCAGGGGACGCCCTTCGCGGCACCAGCACACGCCGCGCAGAACCAATTCGGCGGGGCGACACATGGCAGCGCGAACCTCGGAGTCGCTGCGTAAATTGCGCAGCACTTCCCCGATCGCCGGACTCCTCGCAAAAACCGTACGCGGCCGCCTTCGACGGACGAATCCAGGAAAATCGGGCGGCATCGTCTGGCGCAGCACTCGCCGACGGCAAGGCGCACCCTCAACGGAGGTCGATATGAGATTACGCAGAGAGCCGCTGGACAATGGGCAACAGCAGCGCATGCAACTCTCCCCGAACCGGTGGCGCCGTCTCCGCAAGCTGCCGCGTGGAAGCAGGCGATGCCGAACGGTGCATGATGGTTCGCGCCCGACATCATGATCTCGTCGTGGTGGGACGCGCGCGGACCGGGGGCGCGAGCAAGGCCGACAGCTTCATCACGCCTTTCTCCGAGTTGCGAGGCACCTGTCTGCCGCTGCGCCGCGCATTGGTGTTCTGAATCAACCTGCGGTATAGCCCTGTTACGGGAGCACAGGGGAGGCTGGATATGTCCGGCAAGGGACACGCATCCAGGGCGGCATCAACAGTCACCGCGACCGCGTACATCGTGCTCGCCGCCGCATCGGTTCTCGCGGTCGCTTCGGTGTGCATCGTCGGCGTCAGGCCGGTGCAGGCGTTGCCGAGCTATGCCCGACAGACCGGGCAGGAATGCGCCGCGTGTCACAACGGTTTTCCCGAGCTCACACCCTACGGCCGCCAGTTCAAGCTCAATGGCTACGTTTGGAGCGGCGGCACATCGAATCTCCCGCCGATCGCCGCCGTGGCGACCCCGACCTTCACCAATGTCCGGAAGGGGGTGGACGGCGGGCTCGCGCCGGGTTTTGGCTACAACAACGACTTCGCTTTCACAGGAAGCCTCTTTTATGGCGGCAAGATCTTCGACAATCTCGGGGCCTTCGCGCAGGTGACTTACGACAACGTCCCCAATAACATCAACTGGGACAACACCGACATCCGCTACGCCAGACCGTCCGAGTTGTTCGGTCGTGAGGCGGTCTTCGGCGTCAGCGCCAACAACAACCCGACGGTGAACGATGTCTGGAATTCAACGCCGGCCTGGGGTTACCCCTATGTCGCCTCCGAACTGGCGCCGACCCCGGACACGAGCACATTGATCGAAGGCAATCTCGCGCAGCAGGTTATCGGCTTCAACCCGTATGTATACTGGAACCGGTCGTCTACGCCGAGATCGGCGGGTATCGCACATTGTCGACATGGACCGACAGCGCGCTCGGGATAAGCCCGGTGGGCACCAGCTCCATCCAGGGAATCGCGCCCTCCTGGCGGCTCGCCATCGAACCGGCGTGGGGACGGAACACCTCGGAATTCGGCACCTTCGGGATGGCGGCCGGGCTCATACCGGGCCGGATTACCGGAAGCGGCACCGATCACCTGACGGATGTCGGCGTCGATACGCAGTATGAGTTCCTCGGCGCGCGCGACAGCTTCTCGGTACAGGCGCGCTTCATCACCGAGAACCAGAATTTGAGCGCCAGCCAAGCGCTCGGCCTTTCCAGCAACTCGCACAATCAGCTGCGCACGTGGCGTGTCAAGGGCACCTATTACTATAATCAGACGATTGGCTTGACTGCGGGCTATTTTAATGTCAGCGGCAGCGGCGACCCGCTGCTCTACAGCCCGATCTCGGCGGTCAACAGCCCCAACTCAAACGGTTGGACCCTCGAGCTCAACTACATTCCGTTCAATTACGGCGGCCCGGACTTCTGGCCGTGGCTTAATGTGAAGTTCGGGCTGCAATACGTGCATTACAACAAGTTCAACGGCGCCACCTCAAATTACAACGGTGCCGGTCGCAACGCCGGGGACAACAACACCGTCTTCGCGTATGCCTGGTTTGCCTTCTAATGCGTGGTAAGAGCCGAATGGTTGACAACGAGGTTCGGCGACGGCCCGCCTCCATCCCGGCCGCGTTTGCTTTCGTGTTGCTCACCGTCGCAGCGTGCGGCGGTACGGGACCCGAAAGCGGAAGCGCGGACTCGACCGTGGCCGGCACCCTGCACGTCTGCGAATTGTGTCACGGCCCAGGCGGCCGCAGCATCTCCCCGACCTTCCCGCGCCTCGCGGGCCAGCAGAAGGATTACATCGTCGCGCAGCTTCAGGCCTTTCGCGACAAGACGCGCGCCGACCCGCACGCGCAGACCTATATGTGGGGCATGGCCGCACGATTGAGCGACCCCACGATCGACGCCATCGCCGCCTACTATGCTTCCCAGACGCCGGTTGCCGGCGAACCTGGCACTTCGCCGGAAATAGCCGCCGGCAAGACGATATCCACTGAAGGCATTCCTTCCGAGAGCCTGCCCGCCTGCATGGGCTGTCATGGCGAGAAGGCAGAAGGCAATGGACCGATTCCGCGTCTGGCCGGACAGCACCGGGCCTATCTCGCCCGTCAGCTGGACGCGTTCGCGTCAAAGGCGCGGGCCAACGAGATCATGCACGAGAACTCGAAGAACCTGACCCGTGAGCAGATCAGTGAGGTTACCGCTTATCTGGCGACGCTGTAACCTCGACGTTAGTATGGCAGTAAGCTCTCAACGGCCCGCCGGTTTCTTCACGTAGACCTTGCACCAGCCGGTCGGTGCAATAGGGCCCTGCACGGTCTTGCACGAAGAGGGCGGCTCGAATTGCGCGCAATTGTCGCAGCGCTGCGCGCCCTTCGGCGTGTCCTGGTAGCCGACCGCCTTCTGCGTCGCCTTGGTCTGAGCAGAGGCCACGCGATTCCCGCTCACGGTCGTGCCGAGCATGGCAGCGCCGCTAGCGCTAAGGAAAATAGCCGGAGGTATGCCTCCGGCAGTCACCGTGCCCAATCAATGACAGAGGCGCATCGGCGTCGGTTGTAGGTCCGATAGGCCTACGCTGCCCCGCGGGTTATTAGCCAGGATGATGAGTTATCTGCTCAATACGGGGATGGCAGATTGATCAGGCGGCTTCTTCGTCCGCCGTCGTGATTGCGAGTTCGAATCACAGCAGACTGATTTCCCACGCTTTTTTTCCCAACCGGGTGCGTATCGACGCGAATCGGGGCTAACGGGATCAGTGGGGTACATGTGTTTTTCCCAACCGAACCCCAGGGGTTCAAACACTAATCAAGGCCGAAGAATGGAGTCCCTCAACATGGCTGACGACCGCCTCCACGATGGAGACGACGACGGGCAGCGGCTACAAATACCATTTCTTATCCGCGCGCTCGAAGCGGTGCTGCGGGTGGTCGAACTTTATGCCGCCGAACGAAACATTCAGACTCACCCTGATCCGGCGCACCGTGCGGAGCCGTTGGGCGGGCTTGCAAGCGCCAATCCCGTTGCCAGGGTTGCTGCACCTACAGCAGCGTCGCCATCGGCCTCGCTGACCATCTCTGAATCACCGGGTAGGAATGCGCAGTCCGGCTCGGAGTACAGCCTTCCCGCTCACGAGCCGGACGGCCGGGGTGACCGGGCGACGAAAAGCCCGCGTGGCGGCTGGACCAAGGGCAATTCCACCTCTGCACAAATTCGCGCTGGAGCCGTCGAATACCTCCGTCAGAAAGGTGCCCGTGCCAGCGGGCGAGAAATCTGGGAAGCACTTAAGGCGAAGGGGATGGTCATCAAAGCCAAAGGACCCTTCCGCCCTAGTGTCCTCCAGGATCGGTAGGTCGCCGCTTTTCGATCATACTTATGCTGGCTACGGCCTGCGCGAGTGGTCTCGCAGCTCGCGGCCCGACGATAGTTAGGTCGAGGTAACTAAGCTGTCTCGATCGGCCCGATGCTTTCCGTCAGCGCGGCTCCTTATACACTGGGTGACTGCCGCCTTGACGGGCCGAACCGAAACAACTGCGATCCGCGCTAGTGATGTGGGACACATCCGCCGGCCCTGATGGCGATACAAGTCCCACCTCCCGACCCGTCGTCGCTACCTTGCAGCGGCTGGCGGTGGTACCGGCGGTGTAACAAATGGATTCCTACCCGAGTCACCTCGGGCGGCGGACACTATCGCCGACGACCGCTGCTGTCACTGCGGCCCGCAGGACAAACCCTGTTGAGAGAAAGTCGCCTCCGCCGGCCGGCGCCAGTCATTCTGCAGGCCGTGATCGTCACCGCCTACCGGCGCCGGTCACCCTGCCGGCCGTGATCATCACCGCCGACCGGCGCCAGTCACCCTGCCGGCCGCCATCATCTTCGCCGGCCGCCGACACCATCGCCGCCGGCGGCCGGCCGCCGGCATTCATTCTGCCGGCCGCCATGAGCTCCGCCGGCCGAGGCTCAGTCATTCTGCCGGCCATGACTATCTGCGCCGGCCCACGCCAGTCATTCTGCCGGCCGTGACCCGCGGACCCTGCGACAGTGGTCCGCGCCAGCCGATCGACCCCAACTATGGGACAGCTGCACTCAGTCCTCGGTCATTACTACCCTCACGAGGTCACGCTGACTACCCCGAGTATACGGCCACGCCGGAAATCGAGTTCACCGGAGCAGATATACGACGATGCGCTCGGACCTATATCTTTGCAGGTAAAACTCAAGACCAATCCTCTAACAAATAATTGCTGCTCTGACCTTGTTTGAACCAGGTGTCGAGTATATTTCTATTGCAGACAGGAATTGTACTGTCAAACACATGGAGGTCCAAATTGACAGACTATATGTATATTGGCATAACTGTTACCGGTCCCACCGACGAAGTCACCCGCTTTCGCGAGGCAGTTCGCGGGCGGAACGAAACTGGTGAGGAGATCATAATAGACTTCAACCGTTTGATCCCAATCCCGCAAGAGGTCATGGACCCGTTCACTCCTCAAATACAGACCGATGACCACCAAGTCAGTTACTCGCCCTCTTGGGTTGAAAGGAATTGGGGAGCCTCGTCGAATGCGCTTTACACGGAAATATTAGATGACAAGGACGGAATGTTCTCGGTGCAATTCGATACTCCTTGGGACTTTCCTTATCCGATCCTTGAGAAAATCGTCTCCTCGTTTCCAAAACTCGTGTTCGAGGGGTCTGCCTTCGAGAACGTCGACCACTTCTATATGACGTTTGAGGGCCGCAATGGCGAATTCAGCTGGCAGGAAGGCGACTACGCGGAAGCGTTCGGCGTCGACGAAGATGATGAGCCCGCTGCCTTGGAGAACGCGGCTGGATGATTGTCGTGGCCGTACTCTGCATGAAATGATCCCAACTTCCGTTTGGTAACGCGCTGGCCGCCCTGTACGACACGGGGCGACCAACTTCGACCAAATCGACGTGTTTACTCAGAGAGGATATATTATGAAGTTAATGAGCAACGAACGAATGAAAAGCGGGAATTTGACGTAGGGCGAGCTCATTGCACCGAATGAACATTCCAAATTTTGGCATCATGAAATCGTCGACAGCACTGGCCAAGTCTTCATTGGCGTCGTATACGAAAATGGTACCGTCGAAACAGCATACGCACTGTGGGATAGCGTTGAGACGTTTGAGCATTTCGAGGTAGGACCAGTCCTACATTATTACGGTGAACATGTTAACAGAACGCTGCACTGGAATCAGGATACCGATGAGTTGTTCTGCGAGCGATCACATCGTAATTCATGCAATGTTAAAATATATCGGGTGGCGGGTTCGGCGATATCGGACCTGTTCCTCAACGCAAGCGAGGATGACCTGATCGAGCTGCCCGAGACGGGGCACGTCTGCATCAGTCTGCCGGCACAGCTGAGAAAAGAAATTGGTGAGGTCGCCGCTGCGGAGAACCGATCTCTTAAGGAATGGGTCGTCAGGCGTCTGTCCGAGGCCGCAGAAGACGAACGGTCTCGCGCTAGTCTCGCCCAGGCGGCCGAACGCCGGAAACGGTTCGAAGAAGTTCTCGAACAGATAAGAGCTTCGCGCGCTTCGGCCGAGTAAGCTTGCCGCAAGCCCGTTCCTCAGGAGTCCTTCGATGGCCAAATGCCATCGAGGGCTTCCTCGCCGTCATTAACAAGCGATTGGCCAACTATGCGCTCATAGGCTCGATCCCGGTCGCGTCCACCATAATTTCAGGTGCTTACACACCACTTCGATCCAACATTGTCGAACAAAATAGAACCCAATTTAGGCTGGGTTGGACACGCGGGTCTGACGGGTCGCGTTTCGTTCGCACGCTTCTCGGCCGCCGGAATCATCTCCGCCGGCGCTGTGGACGGCGGCGCCGCGGACGACCTCAGGCCACCGGCGCCGCCACCGGGCAAAACCACCGCCGTTGGCGCTGCGCACCACCGCCGCCGGCACCATCATCTCCCGCCCGCGCTGTCACCATCCCGCCCGCCGTCGGCAACCACTCCGGCCGGCCGCCGCTATCACGCCGACGGTGACCATCTGTACTGCCGGCACACGCGATTCACCAGTAACTCCTCTGCGCCAGCGGCCTCCAATCGGGGGAGCTCCAAGATTACGCAATGTGCCAGCAACTATTACGGGCTACAAAATCGGAACAATGTTGTTCACGATTCTATATTTTCAAGGGTCACGTCAGCAAAAATAAATTCTTAACCTCTATTGATAAAAATCCAGCGAAGATATATTTGTCCATTATCGGATTCAATATTGAACTCGATTACAAAGGAAAAATTTGAAATGCCAAACTGGTGCTGCACAGATTTTATTGTATTCGGTCCAGCAAGCGATAGATTTGGTGGGTAGGTTTAGCTGTGCTAAACTCGCATCATGATCAGACGCTTCGCGCTGCTGCAGACGTTCGTCGCCGTGGCGCGCGCCGGAAAGATGAAGCGAGCCGCCAATGAGTTGGCGTTGACGCCGGGCGCGGTCAGTCAACGCATTCGCCAGCTTGAGGAGATGGCTGGACGCCGGCTGTTTAATCAGGTCCCCGCTGGTGTCGAACTCAACGCTGCCGGTGAAGCCATGTTTACCGCGCTTGCCGAGCCCTTTCGTGCGATCGAAGCGGTCGATCGCGAACTCGGCGGCCCGTCATCGAGCCGTGTGACGATGAGTACGATGCCGTCATTCGCGGCGACTTGGCTGGTGCCACGACTCGCGATGTTCGCGCAACGTTATCCCGATATTGAAATTGCCGTGGAGACGGGCACCCGCCCGGTCGATCTGAGGCGAGAGCCGATCGATTTGGCAATCCGGCATGGGTTGGGAAAGTACCCTGGCTTTGAAGCCACTTGGCTCGTTGCTCCCGAACTCATTGTCGTCGCGAGCCCCGACCTGCTTAAAGACCGTGCCCCCCTCAAGGGGCCGGCCGATTGCCTGGCATTTCCTCTGCTCCACGACTTCAATCGCCAGGACTGGCCACTTTGGTTCGAAGCCCATGGCGTAGCCGCGCCGAACTGTAAAAAGGGCCCAGCGTTTTCGGAAAGCCACCTGATTGTGCGCGCGGCTGTCGCGGGACAAGGGTTGGCGCTAGTGCGGGATATTTACGCCGAGGACGACCTTCGATCGAAGAAGCTGGTAAAGCCGCTCACGGTGAATTGGCCTGTGCAATTCGCTTATTACGTGGTCGCGACATCCGAAACGCTGCAAAAGCCTGCGGTCCGGCGATTTAGGGATTGGTTAATCGAAGAGGCGCGACACAAAATCTCGTCGCCCACCTGACGAAGTCGGGTTCTCCCACTGCCACTCGAATGGCCGCTTTCGACGCATCGGCGTCCTGCCTACAGGCCCCAAGGAAGGTCTGAGACCGTGGTGAAAGCAGCCACTCAATCCCGAACGGAGAGCGCTGCCGCTCGTGCCCCACAACGGTTCCACGGCTCCAGAAAGCGATCCACAAATGTGTCGTCGTAGCGCGCCATTTCGGCTCCTCTCGATCTCCCGCAAGCAGTCAGCGAGGTACTGCGCCAGCGCCGACAAACTCGGCAACGGCGCGGGTAACGGCTTCGGGCTGCTCCAACAGCAGAAAGTGTCCCGCACGAGGCAGGTCGATAACCCGGACGCGCTCGCCGAATTGCTCGCGGAGCGCGTGGCCATTGCCCGGCGGAGCCGCTTCATCATCGAGCCCCTGGATCACGAGAAGCGGGGCTGTTCCGGCACCCCACCAATCTTCGAGCGCCATACCCCGGCTGGTCGCGAGGTGGGCGAGATGCACCGCCGGCCAGCATTCGACCTGCGCAAGTATTTTCGGATCCGACGCCGGCGACAGCCAGCGCGCCCCCAGCACGGTGACGCAATCGCTGCCGTTCATCTTGACTTCCGTAGCGTTGCGAAAGGACGTGCCTAGTGGCGTTGGGGGTCCGATGAGACCGCCCGCAGCAAGCAAAGTCACGCTGCGCACCAGCGAGGGCCGGTCCACCGCCAGGCAGCGAGCGACCCGATTGCCGAAGGCATGGCCGACGAGGTGCGCCGGACCGCAATCCACAGCTTCGAGGACCCCAGCCACATCGGCGGCCAAATCGTGCACAGTTATGCCGTCGAGCGAGCCGCGACTCTCTCCAGTACCGCGCATGTTAATGGTGATGGTTTGCAACCCTCCGGCAGCGAGCACGCGCGCCAGATCGTCAAAATAACCGGTGCTGCAGCCGGCATTCGCGAGCAACACGACCGGGGGGCCGGAACCGTAAAGGGTGCATTCGAGCGTCGCGCCGCTGACTTCGATGTTTCGGTGCTGCTGCAATCTCACTCTCCCGCGAGTTGGCTGACGTTAGGTGCCCAAAGCGTCTCGTGGCGGGCGGATCACCGTCCTGAGCGCTCGCGATCAGATGTAGTGGAACCAAGCCGCTGTTGCTGGCCAAAACCGGACTCCATCCCCAAAAGGTCATCTGTCCGGGTAGCGGCAGCGAGTATTATCGTTCCCATGTCGCTCGACTTTACGGAATGCGATCGGGCGCGCTTGGCGCGAGACCGGAGCTATGACGGGCGGTTCTATACCGGCGTCCACACCACGGGTATCTACTGCCGTCCGGTCTGTCCGGTGCGCCCTGCCCGGTCGGCCAACGTTTCGTTCTTCCCGTCGGCCGCCGCGGCGGAGGCTGCCGGCTTCCGCCCGTGTCTGCGCTGCCGGCCCGAAACCGCTCCCTTTTGCAGCGCCTGGATCGGGAGCCGAGCGATCGTCGAGCGGGCGCTGCGGCTCATCGCCGAGGAGGGAGCACTCGATCAGGAGGGAGCCACTGTGGAGTGCCTGGCCCAGCGCCTCGGCGTGGGGTCAAGGCAGCTGACGCGACTATTCGCGCGTTATCTCCAGGCTAGTCCTTCAAAAGTGGCAAGGACCGCACGCGTTCAGCGAGCCAAACGCCTCCTCGACGAGACCAGCCTGCCGATGACCGAGATCGCGATGCGGGCGGGCTTCGGGAGTCTGCGACGGTTCAACTCCGTCTTTGCCGAAGTCTACGGCAGGCCGCCGACCGAGATTCGCCGCACGCGCCGATCGGCCGGTAAGGAGGAACAAACGGTCGAGGAGGTCGCCAGCGGGAATAGCCTTACCCTGTAGAAAACGAGCCCAGCACTTGGTTACGGCGAGCGAGACCAAGGTTCCATAGTCGTTTGGCCCGGCACGGCGGACGACTGTTTACGGCGCAACCTCGCCGTTGCCGCGCGTACCTGCGATGGTCCCTTCACAATCTGGTTTGCAGACCTTCACCGTCGTGCGATGCAAACCGGCGGTTTGGCGAGCTGGCGATCTACGCCCTGGCAAGCCGCCTGAGAACAAGCTGAATGGAGGCGAGGGCAACGAAGGCGCCCAGGGTTTTGGCAAGATTCTCGAAGTCCTTGGCGAGACGCCGGTTGCGTCCGAACCAGGAGAAGGTGCGCTCGACCACCCAGCGGCGCGGCAGGACGACGAAGCCCTTCATGTTGTCGCTGCGCTTGACGATCTCCGTCCGCAGCGGCGACACCTTTGCCACCGCAACTCAACCTGCCAGGCGTTATAGCCGCTATCGGCCCAGATCAGTTCGAGCTAAGGGAAGCGCCTGCGTATTTTGTCGAGGACGAGCCCGGCCCGTCGCGGTCCCGGATCGCGGCCGAGGGGACGACGACGCGCATCGGCAGCCCTTCACTGCCGCCACGCCCTGGTCGCCTGACGCAACAGGCTTTTGGGTCAGGCTCTTAGCACATGGGCAACGCTAACGCATTGTTAGGACCGCCGCGGCGTATCGATCCCTCTCACCCTGCCGCAACAAGAATAGCCGGCTCCTGACACGGATGGTCTCGCACACATCGATTTTTCCGGTAACAGCTGCGGCGGTCAGGATTGTGCGGTATTCTTGACTCGATCGAGCACTCCTTCGATCGTTCCGATCGCTCGATCGATCTTATCCGTTTCACGGTCGAGGTGTTCACAAACGGCACGCTGCTCTTCGAGCAGCGGCAATACAAACGCCAAATCACCGACATCGCGTCGTTGGTGCGCGGCCGGCCGGCGCCGATAGCGCTTACTTCGCTGCCGGCCCACACATTTCGTGATCCGCAAAATTGCCATAACTACGTGATATCACTTTCGCCATGATTGTATTGATTTTCGCTCTCGCTCTCGCCATCCAGGCTCGGCTGTTGCACTTCCCTGCCACTTCCCTGCCAGACCCCGCGGCAGGGAAAAGTTTTTCCCTGCCAACCCGATCAGGGTATCTATCGCAAAGGATTGATATAACTGATAAATATCCGTCCGAGAGAGCCCATTTAGGGGCGGAGACGAAAAACTTCCCTGCTGTTTCCCTATGCAGGGAAAGCCGCGGCGGCGGAGTGCCGGTTCCCGATCTCGTTCCACTCGACCGGCTTCAAGGCGTTGCGCGCGCCCGATACGCCGGAGATGGAGAAGCAGTATGTCACGCAATGGCGGCTGGTGCGCTCGGCCCTCTTCCAGCTCGACACGATGGAGGTGCTGGTTTCGCTGTTGGCTTCCGGCGCCTGCGAGAAATATCCCGATTTCAATTTTGTGCTCGGCGAGTCGGGGGTGACGTGGCTGCCCTATGTCTTCGACCGCCTCGACACGGAGTATGCGGACCGCGCGAGGAGCCTCAATTTCAAGCTCAAGCCGAGCGACTATTTCCGGCGACAGGGCTATGTCACCTATCAGCAGGACCAGTATCTCGATCCGATCATCCCGCTGATCGGCGAGGACAACATCATTTGGGGCGCCGACTACCCGCACCCCGACTGCATCTGGCCCGACTCGCAGCGCGTGCTGGACAAGAACCTCGCACAGATCTCGCCCAGCGTGCGCCGCAAGATCACCAGCGAGAACGTGACCCGCCTCTACCACCTCAACTGACGAGAGGCGGTCGCCGCCTCTCGTCATGCCCGCTTTCGCGCATTGCTGTCCGGGATTTTGTGGCGGATTGGGTTCATTGGAAGGCGAAGCAGGTTTGCGGGTTGGGCGGGCGCAACGCCGGTGGTTTGGGCGGCGGGGTTGCGTGCTCACGCAAGCTGAACGGGCCAAAGAGGCCGAGTTTGAGGCGGGTGAGGAGCAGCGCGGTGCTGTCCTTGAACGAGCGGGCTGCGGTCTGATGCAGGATGCGCAGCAGCAGGAAGGCGATCAGCGCAACATAGATCTGGATGCGCACGGCGTTTTCACTGCGGCCCAGAAAGCGGCGGATCTTGAGGTTCTGCTTGAGCCACTTGAACAGCAGCTCAATGTCCCAGCGCTCTTTGTAGAGCTGGGCGATGTCGGTGGCGGAGCGCTCGACGTCGTTTGTGAGCAGATGCAGCGGCTGGTCGTGATCGGGGCGGGCGACGGTGATCTCGCGCAGCTCAGTCTGGTAAAGCGGGTTGATGGGCGCGCCGCCGCGCGGCTCGCGATGGCCGATCTTGAGCCGGCGGTCGGCCAAGATCCCGTCGCCCGAGGCGGGCTGCTCGCGGATGTCACGGCATTGCGCGTTGCGCTTGCGCCGGGTGACAAAAACGGCGCCGGCGTCGATGATTTGCGACCACCAGCGGTAATCGGTATAGCCCTTGTCAAAGACGTAAGTGGCGCCCTTTTCCAGCGGGATGGCGCGGCCGGCCACGACCCCCGCTTTCGCGAGGGCAGGCTTGTCGATCTTGGCCGAGGTCACGTCGAACCACACCGGCCGGCGCTGCCGCGAATCGTAGAGCAGGTGCAACTTCAGCCCGCGCGTGCGGGCATTGGCCTCAGCCCACGGGAAGCCATCGCCCTTGAGCGGGATCGGCGTGGCGTCGAGCAGCCGAATCAGAGCCTCGCCCTCACTGCGCAAGGCGCCTGCGGCCACCGGGATCAGCGCCAGCGCGATGTCGCGGAACACCGTCGCCGGCCGCTCGGTATTGGCGTCCGCCAGCGTCGAGCGGCACGGCGCGCGCAGATTGAGGTGGTAAAACCAGCGGCTGTGCGCGCCCAGCCCGGTGATGATCTGGCGCAGGCTGGTCAATCCCGCCAGCTGCGCGAACAGCAGGTTCTTCAGATGCCGCTCGCAGGTCCAGGCGTTGTCGCCACGGCCGACGCCGCGATCACCATCATGCGCCGCCACGGCGCGGGCGATGACCCGACGATCCAGCGGTTCCAACAGACGCTGAAACGCGGTAGGGGTATAGGGCACGGCAGACCTCAAAATCATGTTTGGCGACACGATTTTGGCCCAAGATCTAGGGTTTGTCTGCCGTGCACTCATCCCTCCGCACAAAATCCCGGACAGCAATGCGCAGAAGCGGGAATCCAGAGCCCCGAGGTTCAGCGCTCGCCGTGGGCCCCCGCTTTCGCGGGGGTGACGATAATGCAGGGGCGGAACTCCAGCTCGGACATATGTCAGACGCGCTGAAGTTTCTGAATGAAGGCCTTGAGCCATATTGCGCCCGAGGGCGATCTTGCTGCCGTCGCCCTAGCCGAGCATGGATCCCTTGAACTAGGTGGTCGCGAGTTGAGCGGCGAAATCTGACTAACCTACTCAGCCCTTCCCCGCGCGCCAGAAGGCGGGGCTGGAGAAGTGTCGGGAGGCCCGAGTTCGTGTCCTGGCGAGCGATATCCTCGGCGATCCCTTCCTGACCCGATTAGATTTGTCTCTCAGGGAGCTCAGAGCCCAAGATTGTCCCTTCTGCCTGGGATTGTGGGAAATGTGGACGGCAAAGATGCCTCGGGCAGCTCTGGATTGCCGGGAGGCCCAAAGTGAGACAGAACTTTGCGCACGATCTGGGAATGCCGAGTTAACCGCGATCCAAAATCATCGGAAGCCAGGGGAGTGATCAATGCCGCAAGACAGCCCTCCGCAATATCGTGTGCTTGTCGAAAAGAATGTCCCGATGACGACCCGCGACGGGCTGATATTGCGCGCGGACATCTACCGCCCCGACGCACCGGGGCGCTTTCCTGTTCTGTTGTCGCGCCTGCCGTACAACAAGAATTTGCGGCCGCGCCCCGGGGACATCGACTACTTTGTAGAGCGTGGCTACGGGGTGATTATGCAGGACACGCGCGGACGCTTCGCCTCCGAGGTGGAGGAATATTACGCGCTGACCTGGGAAATGGCGGATGGATACGATGCGGTTGAATGGGCCGCCGGCCTCCCCTGGGCCGACGGCAAAGTCGGAACCACCGGGCAGTCCTGTCTCGGCGCCACACAATACCTGCTCGCGCCCAGTCGTCCACCGCACCTCGAAGCCGCATTCCCGGTCTCGGCGGCGGCCGATTTCCACCAATGCTGGGTGTACCACACGGGGGGAGCCTTCGAGTTCGGCTGGCAGATTCCCTATGCCATTTCATGGCCCGCGACTCGCTGGAACGCCAGGGGTTGAACGCACAGCTCTTATCGATGCTCGAACGCGACCTGATCTCGGCGCCGACGCCTTTTGCCCAGCCGCTATCCGAGCATGCCTACCGCCGTCTGCCGCTGATGGCCTGGGGCGACCTGCTGCGCCCCGTGGCTCGCTATCTGACCGACTATTTGCTTCACCCCGAGGATGGCCCTTACTGGCGGGCGATCAATGTCGAGCGGCAGCATGCCAATATCAATATTCCAATGTACCATGTGACCTCCTGGTACGACATCTTCCTGCACGGCGGGCTGACGCATTACTGTGGTCTGCGCCGGCGCGCCATGACCCCGCAGGCGCGCGCCGGGCAGAAGCTTTTGGTGGGACCGTGGGCGCATCGGTTTCCCTATACGTCTCCGTCATCGGGCGATACCGGGGCTATCGACTTTGGCCCAATGCCCGTATCGAGCTGCACGAGACTCAGCTGCGCTGGTTCGACTATTACCTAAAAGGCATCGACACGGGGATTCTGGAGGAAGCCCCCGTAAAGATCTCTGTGATGGGAGAGAATGTCTGGCGCGACGAGCAGGAATGGCCGCTTGCGCGCACGCGCTATACACCATACTACCTGCGCAGTCAGGGACAGGCCAATAGCCTCAATGGCGACGGTCGACTGGAGCTCACACAACCCGCGGAGGAGCCCCCGGATCGCTTTGTCTACGATCCGGACGACCCAGTCCCGACATGCGGCGGCAATACATTGATCATTCCGATGGGGGTACAAGACCAGCGCCAGGTGGAGGCACGCCAGGATGTGTTGGTCTATACGACCGCCCCGGTTCCCGCGCCCCTGGAGGTGACCGGCCCCATAGTCGTGAAACTGTTTGCGTCCAGTAGTGCAGTCGACACGGATTTCACCGCCAAGCTGGTGGATGTGCGGCCGGACGGCTACGCCCGGAACCTTGCTGAGGGCATCCTGCGCATGCGCTACCGTGCCTCGCGTATGCGTCCGGCATTTCTCACGTCGGACCAGGTCTACGCGGTGACGATCGACCTATGGGCTACAAGCCACGTGTTTTTACCGGGGCATCGCGTACGCCTGGAAATTTCTTCCAGCAACTTCCCACGCTTCGACCGCAACTTGAACACCGGTGAGGACCAGGCCACGGGCAGCCGCCGGCAGACAGCGGCGCAGACCATTCTGCATGACCACCGCTACCCGTCTCACATCTTGCTGCTGGTGATACCGCGGTAGCCGAATTTGCTTGGAACCTGGAGATCACGTTCTTCGACATGCGCAGCCTCGCGCCGATCGCGATGTCGGCGTTCTCGGCGATCGCCTTGGCGGCCGCATCCACGTTGGCGATGTCGATGTCGGTGAGTTCGGCGAACGGGAATGACGCGAGCCCCATATTCGGCCGAATTCGCCCACCCCGCCGCGAGTGCAACCGTGCGCCTCGCGTGGGATTTGGATGGGCGATTGGTTTATGCTACAGACGGTAACCAAGGATCTGATCTTCTGGATAGACGCATGGCTGAGCTGCTGACGGTCCACGATCCGCGGGGTTACCCACCCAAGGTTGTCGGCAAGCGCTTGGCGGAGCGACCCGAGACCCTCAACGGCAAGCTCGTCTATCTCGTCGATTGTCTGTTCGACAATTCCGAGAACTTTATGCGCGAACTGGAGGACTGGTTCGGCAAGAACCTGCCTGCGGTCAAGACGCGGCTGATCCAGCCCCGGCAAAGCTGGGTCGATGATGCCGAGATGCGAGCCAAGGTCGCGCGGGAGGGCGACGGCGCAATACTCGGCGTCGGTTTGTGAAGCACCTGCAGCCCGACGGTCGTCGGGCTCGCGATGTTGCTGGAAGAAGCGGGCGTACCAAGCGTCGCGGTACACACTGACGTCTTTGCCGGTGTGGCGCGCGCCACTGCCACCGCTAACGGCATGCCGCAGACGCGGCAGGCTTACGTGCCGCAGCCGGTTGTCGACCTGTCCCGCGCGGAGCTGCGCGCGTATATCGAAGGCAGCGATCCGGTCTCCGGCCGCCCCTTCATGCAGGAGGTTATCGAGGCGCTGACCAGTCCGCTGGACGCAGAAGATTTGACCGGCCTGTCGTTCGATCGTTCGGCCCCCCGATTGCTGAGCTCCGACAACGAGGAGAATTTGCAGCAGCTGTTTCTGCAGAACCATTGGACCGACTGCCTGCCGATTACGCTGCCGACCGAAGAGCGCGTCGCGGCGATGCTGAGAGGCGCGAGCCACGCCCCCGATGAGATCGTGGGTCGGATGCGGCCGACCTCGTTCCGCGAGTTCTGGGAATATACGGTCGAGAAGGTCGCGGTGAACGCCGTGATGGCAGGTGCTCGCCCGGAGTATTTCCCGGTGATCCTGGCGCTTGCGGCCAGCGGATCGACCGCCAAGTCGAGCAGCACGACCTCGATGACCAACATGGCGGTGGTCAACGGCCCGATCCGCCATGAGATCCGCATGAACTGCGGGATAGGTGCGCTCGGTCCCTATAACCACGCAAGCGTCACGATTGGACGCGCCTACGCGCTGCTGTCGCAGAACCTGCAGGGTGGCTCGGTGCCGGGCGAAACCTATATGGGGACGCTCGGCAACGGGCTCGCCTACAGCGCCTGCTTTGCCGAAAACGAGGAGCGCAGCCCCTGGGAGCCGCTGCACGTCCAAAAAGGTTTCAAGCCGACCGACAGCGCGGTCAGCGTGTTCTTCGGGCTGCGCTACGTGCAGGAGGGGTACGGTCCGCGTCAGACCTGGCGGGAGAAGATGCGGCGTTGCCTGTCGGCCGGGGCGCATTTCCCGCCTCTGCTGGTCATGGATCCGATCGTGGCGCGGCTCTTTGCCGAGCGCGGCATGGAGACGAAGCAGAAGCTGATCGACTGGCTTGCCGAAAATGCGCGGCTGCCCGCTCGCGAGTACTGGGATGACCAGTGGGTGCAGACCCTGCTGCGGCCGCTGGCGGTAGCGGGCGTCGAGCCCTATGCCAGTCGCGTGAAGGCGGCACCCGACGAAATCGTCCAGATGTTCGAGCCGCAGGAAATCAACATCGCGGTCACTGGCGGCGAAGCGCAAGGGGCATGGAAAATGTTCGGGGCCCGCTACGAGCGCACGGTCTCGATCGACGCCTGGCGCTGACCCACAACGCGGTCAAACCGGTCTGGTCGCCGACCACCAAGAGCTGACGATCAGGTCTGGCTCCGCGGCTTGTGGACCGATAAAAAACCGAAGCGCGAAATTACCGGTGCGCCGTTGGGTCTGTCCGTCAGCGGTGGAACGCTGGGGGAATCAGGGCCTCGCCTGAAGACTGGGTCTCGAGAACCGCCCGGGCCTCTCGGCGTGATGTGAGCTCTCAGCGGAAACCCCGTCCTCTCACGGTCCCGTAAATGACCGAAAACGGTAAACCGGCTTCGTGCCGCCCCATGACGAAGGGTCTGGAGTCGGCCCGTTTGAGCACTCACGCCGAGGGTCGACCCGTGCGTCGATGCCCCTATCCCGGACGTTGCGCGGGTTGGTCGAGTTCTAGCAGGATGCGGAAAAACTCAGTGCTTGTGTGTCGTTTTGTAGAGTTATCGTACAGGATTCTCGCCAGGGTTGTTGGAAACCACTAGCAAGCAGGTTTTTGTATCGATTTTGCCCGTTTTCGCCCGGCCCGGGCGGATTCCGGGCATGGCTATGCCGCGGCCCCCACCAGCCTGGGCAACCGGACGAGATTGTAGGCAGTGGCAGTCAGGGTGAACATCCAGCCGACGCGGGCAAGACCACGGTGACGGGTCTTGCGGAAGCCAGCCGCCGCCTTGGTCCAGCCAAACACCTCTTCAATGCGCTTGCGCACCCGGCCACTGACCGCATAGCCAGGATGGCGGGTCGTCCGTCGGTCGATCGCCGATCGCCGATTGGCGGTGTTCTGCGCCACGTGCGGCGTCACATTGAATTCCCGCAGATCGGCGACAAACTCGGCCACATCGTAGGCCTTGTCGGCGCCGAGCGTGATCCGGTGGTTGCCGGGACGGGCCGCCACCATCTCCAGCGCCGCCTCGCGCTCTGCCGTGCCGGTGGCCAGGGTCAGACGCGTGCCGACCACCAGAGCATGCCGGTTCTCCATCAGAACGTGCCCCAGATAGGCGAGCTTGGCCGGCTGGCCCGGCCCTTTGCGATACAATCGCGCGTCGGGATCAGTGACCGAGGCGTGGGTCTCGTTGCTTCGCTTCTCGCCGTGGAAGTCCCGTTCCCCATTGCGGCCCGGCGCCGGCGGCTCGCCGCTGCCGTCCTTGGGGCGAAAGCTCTTCATGCTGGCCCACGCCTCGATCAGGGTGCCGTCGACCGAGAAGTGGTCGTCCGACAGCAGGGTCTTGACCTGCTCCTGGTTCAGTACCGCGGCCATGAACTTGCTGGCAATGTCACCGTCGATCAGCCGCTCGCGGTTCTTGGTGAACACCGTAACGTCCCACACCACGGCATCCAGCGACAGCCCGACAAACCAGCGGAACAGCAGATTGTAGCCGAGTTGCTCCATCAGCTGCCGCTCCGAACGCACCGAATAGAAGGCCTGCAGCAGCAGCGCACGAAGCAGTTTCTCAGGGGGAATCGACGGCCGTCCGAGCTTCGCGTACAACTTCTCGAATTCCCCCGTCAGTGCACCAAGCGCCTCGTCCACAATCTTTTGGATCGGCCGCAACGGATGATACAACGGCACCCGCGCTTCGCAGCTCAAATAGCTGAACAGCGCCTCGCTCCTGAGATCCCCACCGCGCATCGGACGTCCCCCACATCTCGTCACGCGCTATGGATTATACCCCAGATCTCGCTCCAATATGCGACTTTTTCCGCAACCTGCTAGAGCGCCATAGCAAGAGGCGCTCTTCCATGATTACTGTGTTGACGGCCCATAAGGAGCACGTCAGAAAATTGGGCGTCGGCCATCTCGACAATGACGGGGCGATAAGAGCCGCCCGCAGTCAGACCTGACACGCAGGCGGGAGAGCTCCGTGAAGTTCAGTTTTTCGAGCGAGCAGGAAGAGTTCCGCTCCAACCTGCGCCGCTTGCTGGCAGACCGTTCGCCGACGAAGGAAGTGCGGCGATTGATGGAAACCGATCAGGGCTACGAACGCGGTGGCTGGCGCGCGATCAACACCGCGCTCGGCCTGACAGCGATCCGAATTCCCGAGGCTTATGGCGGCTACGGGTTTAGCCTCGGCGATCAATGCATCGTGCTGGAGGAGATGGGGCGCACCCTGCTCTGCGCACCGTATTTTGCGACGGCGGTGCTGGCCGCCGGCGCCGTCATGAATTCCGGCACCGAGGCGGAAAAGCAGGCGCTGCTGCCGGGCATCGCCGGTGGCGAGACGACCGCGACCCTTGCTTGGGTCGAGGACAACGGGCGCTGGGACGCCGAGGGCACGGCGCTGACCGCGACTGCAGAAAGCGGTGAAATCGTGCTGAACGGGCATAAGGGTTATGTCGTCGACGGCCACACCGCCGACTTAATCGTCGTTCTCGCCCGCGCGCCGCAGGGCCTGTCATTGTTCAGCGTCGATGGCAATGCCGAGGGGCTCACCCGCCGCGCCCTCAAATCGATGGACCCGACGCGCAAATTCGCCCGCCTCGAGTTCAACCGCGTGGCGGCCCGCCCGCTCGGTGCGGCCGGCGGCGCGGCGGCCCCGTTCGCCCGCACGATGGTCGAGGCCGCGGTCTGTCTGGCCAACGAAATGGTTGGTGGGGCAGACAGGCTGCGGGAGGATGCGCTGGCCTATGCGATGATGCGCATGCAGTTCGGTAAGCCGATCGCTTCGTTCCAGTCGATGAAGCACAAGCAGGCCGATATGCTGCTGGAGGTGGAACTGGCCAAGTCGGCCGCCTATTACGCCGCGGCCTCGTTGGATGACGGGGATGCCGACGCGGTGGCCAACGCGCATCTCGCCAAGGCTTGTGCCAGCGATGCGTATATGCAAACCGCCATTCATGCGGTGCAGATTCACGGCGGCATCGGCTTTACCTGGGACAATGACACGCACCTCTGGTTCAAGCGGGCAAAAAGCTCCGAGGTGTTGCTGGGCGATGCCATTTATCACCGCGAACTGATGCTGCAGAACTGGGCGGCCTGAAGGCGAACGATATGAGCGAGATGAACGAAGACACCGTCCGCGCCGACGTCCGTGCCTGGCTGGAAGCGAATTGGAGTCCGGACTATGGGTTGGTGGAATGGCGTCTCAAACTGGCCGAGTCCGGGTGGGGCGTCCCGCATTGGCCGCGGCACTGGTACGGCCGCGACCTTCCCGTCGGCCTGGTGCCGGTGGTCGAGGAGGAGTTCAAGCGCCTCGGCGCGATCGGCGTCGCCAAGGTCGGCATCCGCACCCTCGCCGCCGCGACCATTCTCGCGCACGGCACCGATTTGCAGAAGGAGAAGTTTCTGCTGCGCATTCTGACCGGCGAAGATATCTGGTGCCAGTTGTTCAGCGAACCAGGCAGCGGTTCCGACGTCGCCGGTGCGGTGACGCGAGCCGATTTCCGCGGCAATCAATGGATCGTCAACGGGCAGAAGGCATGGACCACCAGCGCGCACAAGGCGCATTGGGGGCTGTTGCTGGCGCGCACCGATTGGGACCAGCCGAAGCACCGGGGCCTGTCGTATTTCATGCTCGATATGAAGCAGCCGGGTGTGATGGTGCAGCCCTTGCGCCAGATGAACGGCTATGCCTCGTTCAACCAGGTGTTCTTTACCGACGCCAAGGTCGAGCCCGAGCTCCTCGTCTCCGAAATCGGCAACGGCTGGGCGGTGACGACGACGACGCTGATGCACGAACGCCGCGGCGCCGATGCGCTGCGCAGCTGGGCAATCCCCTCCGACAAGCCGGGCCGCATCTATCAGGAGGAGGGGGAGGAAATCCGCACGACGATGGAGCCCTACAAGTGGTATCCGCAGCGTGCGGGCCGCGTCGATCTCATCCTGGAGCGGGCGCGGGCGACCGGGAAGATCAACGATCCGATGCTGCGGCAGGAGATCGCCAAGGTGCTGGCGATGTCGAAGGCCGCGGAATGGACCGCCCGCCGCGCCGGCACGGCGCAGGAGCAGGGGCGGCCGCAGGGCCCCGAGGGCTCCCTCGGCAAGCTGGCGTCCAGCATCATCGCCCGCGCGGCGGCTCGCGTGCATACATCGCTGCTCGGGCCGGATGCGCTGCTGACCGGCGACGACAGCCCCATGAATGGGTTGCTGGCGGAGATCCTGGTGTCGGTGCCGGCCAGCTCGATCGCCGGCGGTACGGACGAGATCCAGCGCAACATCATCAGCGAACGCGTGCTGAAGATGCCGCGCGAGCGGACCGGCGACACCGACAAGCCGTTCAAGGATGTTCCGCGAAATATTGTGGCCTAGGGTGGGAGCCGGCCCCGGCCCGAAGTCGGGGCCGCACGTCTCGAGCAAGAGCGACTCCACCGCTTCAATCAGCTCCCTCGAACGCCCGCTTACGGCGCATTGCGGTCACTGCGTCGTGATGGTTTTTAGCAAACGGGCTTTCGGACAGCAGTCCTACGCGGCTACACGGGAGCCAGCGATTTTCGAACCCGGAGCACGGTCGCGTCGTTCGGCTCCGGCGCAATGCTGAAGCCAAGCTTTCGGCACATCTTCAGCATCGGCTTGTTCTCGTGCAGCACCACCCCGACCAGTTCACTGATGCCGGATTGCTGTGCGACCTCGATCAGTCGAGCCATAAGCAGTTGCCCAACGCCACGCCGATGCCAGTCGCTACGCACTGCAACGGCAAACTCTGCGCTCCGCCGATCTGGATCGGCGGAATAGCGCGCGACGCCTAGCGTCATGCCGTCGTGCTGTGCCACCAGCGCCATCTCGCGACTATAGTCCAAATGCGACAGGCGGGCTGCGAGGGCGTGCTTTAACTCGCGCATCGGAGTAAAGAAGCGCAGGCGCACATCCTCTCGGCTCATGTGAGCGAAAAGATCCTGCAGCGCGGGTTCGTCTTCCGGCAGTAAGGGGCGCAGCGCGATTGGCGTACCGTCGAGCGTTATACCGGTGCTTTTAAGTTTTTTGTCGGGCATCGGTCTCTCTCAGCGAAACGGGTAGGCCGCTCGACTGCTCCGTCTTTGATCCACGTCATGAAGCGGCGGTTAGATTGGAAGCTCGCACAATATTGAGACTGCAAGAACCGCTGCACGTTCTGCGTGTTCCGGTATGTGGACGTGACCGGAGTTGTCCGAGGATGGGGTCGGCGTGCCAATCGAACTGCTTGGTCTTCATGATGGGTGTGGTATCGGCCAGGTGTTTGTTACGGCCCTAGTCAGCCGAGCGACGGATAAACGTCGCCCAGACGCCCTCCGGGTGCCAAATCTGCTCCATGTCGGCACGCGCCGTGGCTTCGCCCACGCCAAGCACGTCGCGGCGATAGCGGTAGAAGAAGGCGGACACCCGGTAGTTCGCGATGCAATGGACGTGAACCGGGACTTCTTTTAGCTGCTCCATAACGGCGCAGGACTGGTCGAAGTCGTCATCAGTCGGGTTCTGAAAATCGACCGGAACATGGATGTAAGTCATGCCGAGACGGCTGACGCTCGCCGCCTCATCGGGCAATGCCTTCTCATGCGTGTGCAGCCCCAGGTTCACAATATGGCGCACGCCGAGGGCATGAATGTCCGCAAGCTGCTTTTCGGTCGGCTGACCGGACGTCGTGATCCGGTTGTCAAGTCTTTGCCAGTTGTAGATTGCCTCCGGGTCGGCCATCAAACACCTCTTACCGCTGAAACTCGGGCCGAGGACGATCCCCGGCCCGGCTCATTCACGTCAAGCGGCTTTCAAAAGGCCAAGCTGCTGGAGCGCCGTGACGCCATCGTCGAGACCGACCTCTTCCGCGATCTTGCCATTCTCGACACGGAGTACGGTTGTCCCGGTGAACCGCATCTTGCGACCGGATGCCGCCGGAAGAGAGCCGATCAGGAAATCGCTGAACGCGGGCCCGGTGTGCGTGCCGCCACCCTCCCACCGGCCCACTACGTAATCACCCTCGGCGATTAGGTCGGCCGCGCCCCAGAAATTAAGGTCCGGGAACGCCGCACGGAACCCCTCCATGAAATTGCGCACATCCTCGCGACCACGGCGCGGCGCATGCAGCGAATATTGGAGCAGCATGTCGGGGGCGGCGAGTTCATCGATGATCTCGGGATTCCAGGGATTTCCCCAGAACCCCTCGAACCAACGGCCGACAATAGCCTTGTTGTCCTGTTCGCGCGACATGGGATCGACCCTCCGCTGTGGCTGAAGGCATCTCCGCCTTCCAACAGGGTGGTCTCTACCTCCGAGGTCGGCGGCAGTTATATCCGGATCTTGCGCTCTGATTCGGGGTTTTCGGCGGCCGTCAGTTCGTCACCCTAACCTTCGGCGAAGAACGCCGCGAGCAGCCTCATCCCTGGGAGCGTCTGGTCGCGCGCCGATGAAATCGGGGATGCGTAAAGGGTCTTCGGCGAAGAGCGGCATCACGCGGGCGCGCAACGCCTGGGCCATGTCATCGGCACCAAACGACACCTCGCGAAACCAACCGTAGACGCGGCGCAAATTTGCGGCGTAACGGTCATGTGCCGTGCCATGTGCGTCCGCCGCCGTCCGTCAGCCCTCGGTCGCCGCGATCCAGGTATTTTACGTGCGCCTTGCGGCTGATATCGTGGCCAGCGGCCTCGGGGACGAATGCCCAGCTCGGCCTGCGCCCGGCCAGGGCCGCCTCCACGTCGAGCCAGGACTGGAAGCGCGCGGGCTCCGTGGACAGCGCGCGCACGCCGATCTCGCGCCGCTGAGCACCACATAGGCGACGTCAAAACGCTCGCGACAGCCGCCGGCTCACCCGCTGCTCGTCGGGATGACCGCTCGCATCATCCAGACGAGGCCCTCACCCGGCGGCGAACGCCGGTCTTGATTTGTCATGCGCCAGCATCGTTAGACTGCAATCAGGTCTATGTTCACCGTATCGGAGCCAGCCCCTCCGAGGCATAGTTCTCGCTTGAAAACGCCAGTATCGATAGCGCCGGATGCGCTCGATTTTCGCCGACTGATCGGCCGCGGCGAGACGGTCGGCTGGGCCGAGGCGACCGCCGAGCCGCTGTTCCTCACGCGGCTGCTGGATGCTCAGGCGGAACGCTGCTCACCGTTCCGCGTGTTCTTTCCGCTGACCTTCAGCGACAGCCTTGCCGCCGGTCATCCGAATGTCACGGTCACCGGCCCTGGGCGGCGCCGGCGCCGGAAGGCGGTTTTTTGCCGGGGCCGCCGACAATGTCGTGCCGGCCAATATTTCCGATGTTCCGGGCCTCGTCGCCAGCGGTCGGTTGCCGATCGACATCGTGCTGCTGCAGGTCAGCGGCCCGGACGATGCTGGACGATACGATGCCGGGCTCGGCATCGAGCACCTGCATGCGGCGATCGGTCGGGCGCGCCTGGTTATCGCACAGGTCAACTCCGAACTGCCGTGGACCTACGGCGACACGGTTATCGAGCCGGGAGTTATCGATATCCTGGTGCCCGCCTCCGCGTCGCCGGTCGAACTGCAGGCGCGGTCGGCGGGGCCGATCGAGCGCACGATCGCCGAACACGTCGCCCGGCTGATCCCCAACCGGGCGACGATCGAGCTGGGCCTCGGCGCCATCCCGGAGGCGGTGACGCACGCGCTCGGCGGCAAACGCGGCGTTGGCGTCCATTCCGGCGCGATCGGCGATGGAGTCGCCGATCTGATGGAGGCCGGCATTGTCGACAACCGGCACAAGGAAATCGATCCAGGGATCACCGTCGCGACGATGCTGATGGGCACGCGGCGGCTCTACCGCTTCGCCGATCGCAACGCCTCGATCCGCATCCGCGCCACCTCGTACACCCACGATGCGCTGGTGCTCGGCAATTTCCGCCACTTTGTTGCGATCAATGGGGCGCTCGAGGTCGACCTTACCGGGCAGGTAAACGCGGAAACCGCAACAGGGCGGCATATCGGTCTGGTCGGTGGGCAGATAGATTTCGTGCGCGCCGCCAATCGCGCGCCGGAGGGGCGATCGATCATCGCGCTGCAATCGACCAACCGCGACCGCACCCGGTCGCGCATCGTCGCCAGGCTCGCGGATGGCGTTGTCACCACCCCGCGCGCCGAGGCTGATGTTGTGGTCACCGAGTACGGCATAGCAGAGCTGCGCGGCCGCACCCTGGCCGAACGCGCCCGCGCGCTAATTGCCGTGGCCGATCCGAGCTTCCGGTCCGAATTGGTCAAGGCGAGCGAAAGGCTGCTCTAGTGCTCAGATGCATTCAGATGATTTAGTCCCGAGCCCCAATCGTCTTTCCCGGCCTTGTGCCGGGTATCCACGGAAAGCGGCAAGGCGTGTGCCGTGTCTCGTGGATGTCCACGGATCTAGCAGGATGCGGAAAAACTCAGTGCTTGTGTGTCGTTTTGTAGAGTTATCGTACAGGATTCTCGCCAGGGTTGTTGAAAACCACTAGCAAGCAGGTTTTTGTATCGATTTTGCCCGTTTTCGCCCGGGACCCTCGCTACCAATGGCTTGAGGCGGCCGGCCTCCCACCAGCGCAGCAATTCGGCAAGGTTGCGGCTGATCAGCACGGGATCGCGCTCGGCCTGCGCGCCCCAGACGACACCGATGACCGAAATGTTTTCCTGATTACGCACTATCCTCAGCCATCAAGGAGTGGTACAAAACAGGAACATACGGCTGTTTCTGCGGGTTTGAACGATGGCGCGCAACAAGGTGCAATTTCAAAAGGGGCTCAGCGAGGCCCAGTTTGCTGTTCTTTACGGAACAGAGGATCAGTGCCGGGAAGCGGTGATGCGCTGGCGCTGGCCATCCGGCTTTGTCTGCCCGGTTTGCGCAGGGCAGCATCACAGCTTGGTCAAGACCCGGGCGCTTTACCAGTGTGCCGCCTGTCGACGGCAGACATCCGTGATCGCCGGAACGATTTTCGCGGCAACCAAGGTGCCGCTGTGCACTTGGTTTCGCGCCATGTACCACCTCACTCAGAGCAAGGGCGGCATCTCCAGCATTGAGTTGGGCCGCCGGCTTGGCGTCACCCAGACCACCGCCTGGAAGATCAAGCACAAGCTCATGCAGGCGATGATGGAGCGGGACGCCACAAAGCGCCTGACGGGACGGATCGAGATCGACGACGCCTATCTCGGCGGGGAGCGCAACGGCGGCAAGCGGGGCCGCGGTTCGCCGGGCAAGACGCCGATCGTGGCGGCGGTCGAAACCACACCACAGGGCAAGCCAATCCGCTTGAAGTTGCGCCGCGTAAAGGGTTTCCGCCGTGCCGAAATCGCGACCTTGGCGCAGCGCAATTTCCATCCCGCCAGCACCGTTGTCAGTGACGGCCTGCACTGCTTCACTGGGGTCGGCAACGCCGGCTGCGTCCACCAGCCGATCATCACTGGATCCGGTCGCAAGGCCGCCCTGAACCCTGCTTTCAAGTGGGTCAACACCACCCTCGGCAACATCAAGAGCGCCATCACTGGCACTTACCGCACCATCCGCGACAAGCATGTACCCCGCTACCTCGCCGAGTTCGAGTACCGCTTCAACCGCCGATACGATCTCGCCGCCATGATGCCACGCCTCGGCTATGTCGCAGTCCGAACCCCGCCGATGCCATACCGCCTCCTCAAATTGGCTGAGGATCATGCGTAATCAGGAATGTTTTTGACCAGGATCAGATTGGCAGGCACGGACTGAATGCGGCCTCCGGCGAAACCGATCACCAGCATGCGAGCCTCCCAGTTGACCGCCCGCAGCGCCTGGTCGAACGCGTCGCCGCCGACTGGATCGTAGACGACATCCGCGCCCTTGCCGTCAGTCAGAGCGCGCACGCGGTCGCGGATGCTTTCGGTTCGGTAATCGATCAGCTCGTCGGCGCCCCACGAGCGGACGACCTCCAATTTTTCCGCGCCGCCCGCTGCGGCAATGACGCGCGCGCCCATAGCTTTGCCGATCTCGACCGCGGTCAACCCGACCCCGCCCGCAGCGCCGAGCACAAGCAGCATCTCGCCCGCTTGCAAGTGCCCGCGATGGGTCGTGTGTCACGAGCATCGCCGGGAGTACCGGCGCTGCGCAACTGTACGAGAGATGAAGGAGGGCCCTTCGGGTTCGGCAATCAGGTGCCGATCTCAAGCCACCGCAAGCTGCTGTGGTCAAAAGCCATGGTGGTGAGCGTTGCGGAAACGCCGGGACAAGATTTTGGCAGGCATGGTCGAGAGAGGCGAGCGCAAGCGAACCGCTGCAGAAGTGTCGAAAGCGGATTAGGCGATGTCAGAACCGGGGGGTGACCCTTCCCCCGGGATCAGCTCGGGGGATGCCCTGATACTGCCCGAGCGGCATCCGGTATTTAGGCGGTGCGAAGCTCGACCAGGCTTTCGTACGGAACGTGAGAACCTGTACTGCGTCACGTCCGACGACGTGAAGGGACAAGCCGCAAGCGGCTCCAACCGCGAGGGCGAGAGTACCGAAGCGGGGCGCAGGGGCGGAGCAGCCCGTAGTAGCGACGAAGGCCCTGCAATGGGGCTGGAGCGAAGGGGCTGCGTTGTTCGGCCTTGGCCATTGGCCAACTGGGAAACGGGAGGAGCCCGTGGACGAGGCAAAGCCGTTCAAGATCCCCAAACGGGAAGCCTGGGAAGCCTTCAAGCGTGTGAAGGCCAACCAGGGGGCGGCTGGCGTAGATGGACAGTCGATTGCGGAGTTCGAGGCCAACCTTGCGGGCAACCTCTACAAGCTCTGGAACCGGCTGTCGTCAGGGAGCTACTTTCCTCCGCCGGTGCGGCGGGTCGATATTCCAAAGGCGAATGGTGGAACGCGACCGTTGGGTATTCCGACGGTTGCCGATCGCATCGCTCAGGAGGTTGTCTGACGCTACCTAGAGCCGATCCTTGAGCCGGCGTTCCACGCCGACTCCTATGGCTACAGGCCCGGCAAATCGGCGGTCGATGCCGTGCACCAGGCTCGCCAGCGCTGCTGGCGTTACGACTGGGTGCTCGATCTCGACATCAAGGGCTTCTTCGACCGGGTCAACCACGATGTGATGATGGGCCGCTTGGCGCGGCGCATCGGCGACAAGCGCCTGCTGCGGATCATCCGCCGCTTTCTGGCGGCGGGGATGATTCAGTACGGTCAACACCGCGCGATATGAGGGTACGCCGCAAGAGCCTGCCCCTGGCTCGAACAGGAGCGGCCCGCTGTCGCCGCTGCTCACCAATCTGCTGCTCGATGATCTGGATAAGGAGCTTGTATTGAGATGGTCCTTGCCGTAATCGTCGTTCTGGTACAGCACCGCGATCTTCGCATCTGGCTTCTCCTTCAGAATGAATTTGGCAAAACCTCGCGTCTCGCTGACGAAGCTCAGATCGCCGCCAATCGTCCACGGGTAATTCTGCGGCTCGCGGAAGCGCGAGACGCCGGTGAACAGAAACATCTGCGGCACTTTGCGCTCGTTGAGATAGCGCTATACCGACGCGTTGGTCGGCGTGCCGAGCGAGCCGAAATGCGAAGACCTGGTCCTGCTCGACGAGACGCCGCGTCTGCTTGACCGTCTTGGGTGGGCTGTTAGGCGTTCGACATCTGCGTCAGGGCGACGCTTTGAGCTCCGTCAGAAAAACGGTCTTGTGGCCGCTCCGCGGCGGCGCTACATGTAACTCGTATGTCGAATCAAACGATATCAGGATCATCAAGATGGCCAAAGCAACACTGACTCAGGTACAACGTAAAGCGCGCGATGAGGCAATCATTGCAGAGTATGAAAAAGGTCGTCAGTCCTCCAAAACGATCGGCAGACAATTCAACCTCTCAGGAGCGATGGTAATGATAATAGTCAATCGATCCCGCAAGACAGGGTATGCCTTAAGGACGAGCGAACAAAGGAAGAAAGAAACTGCCAAACGTCGTAACGAAGCAACAAAAAATGCAAGCGCCCATCGGGTCCAGCGTCGGCGCGACAAGTTGCGGGCGCTGGGCATGCGGCCAATCCAGATCTGGGTGCCTGACACCCGCGCTCCCGGCTTTGCGGCGGAAGCGGCGCGCCAAGCCCAGCTGGTTGCCGCGGCGACCAGCGAGGACGATCTCGAGTTCCTCGACCGTCTCGCTGACGATGTCATCCGAGAGGATTGAAGCACCGCAACGGGGCGACATCGTCATCGTCGCCGATCGCCACGCCGAGTTCGCCGGCAAGCCGCGGCCGGCGCTGGTGCTGCAGAGCCCACTCTTTGTCACCGCGACATTGACGGTCTGCTTGATCACCAGCATTGCCATCGACGCGCCGCTTTTGCGCGTGCTGCTGCCGGCGGATCCACAGACCGGCCTCGCGGTGCCCTCCTGGGCCGCGATCGATCAGCTGACGACGATTCGCCGGGCCCGCGTCAGCCGCCGCATCGGCCGCCTCGGGAGAGCGAAGATGTTCGAGATCAGCCAAGCGGTGCTGGTGTTTCTCGGGATCGCCGACCCAGCCGGGGATTAGCAGTCGTCGAGCGTGATGAAAATCGATTTTGCGGCCGTTGACCCCGCCGGCATCGTTGACCGTGGGGTAATAGGCCGCCTGCGGGCGCCCGATCGTCGCCGGGTGTCGATTGGCTCTCCGCCGCGCGAGTGAGCAGCCATCGCCCCAGCCACAGAGGCGACCAGCATCAGACGGAGCAGAAACACCGGCATTCCCCAATCAATCGCTGGATCATTTATATCCTGCAAATACGGCTATTTTCGGATGAACCGATCCGCGCGCGCATTTCCTCTGGTTGCCCAGTGCTCGCCGACCCCCATATCTGCCGGGATGTATTTCGAACTCTCGGACGAGCAGCGGGCGTTTGCGGAGACGGCGCGGGCGTTTGCGCGCGAGGAATGGCTGCCGCGGGCGCCCGGGTGGGACGAGCGCGGCGAATTCCCGGTCGCGGCGCTGCGCCGCGCGGCGGAGCTGGGGTTCGCCGGCATCTATGTCGGCGACGAGTTCGGCGGCAGCGGGCTCGGCCGCATAGACGCAACGATCATTTTCGAGGAGCTTGCCGCGGCTTGCGTCTCGACCGCCGCTTTTCTGACAGTACACAACATGGCGGGGTGGATGATCGACCGTTTCGGCAATCGCGAGCAGCGCGCGCGGTTTGTGCCGAAGCTGATGACGATGGCGCACCTCGCCAGTTATTGCTTGACCGAGCCGGGCAGCGGCTCGGACGCGGCGGCGCTCGCGACCCGCGCGGTGCGCGACGGCGACGAGTATGTGCTCAATGGGACCAAGGCGTTCATCTCCGGCGGGTCGGTGAGCGACGTCTACGTGACGATGGTGCGCACCGGCGGGGCGGGGCCGAAAGGCATCTCCTGCCTCGTCGTCGAGAAGGATATGCCGGGCCTCTCCTTCGGCAAGAAGGAGCGCAAGCTCGGCTGGAACACGCAACCGACCGCGATGGTGATCTTCGAGGACTGCCGCGTGCCGGTCGCCAATCGGCTCGGCGAGGAGGGCGACGGCTTCAAAATCGCGATGATGGGGCTCGACGGCGGGCGCTTGAATATTTCCGCCTGCTCGCTCGGCGGCGCGCGCGCCTGCCTTGAAGCGGCGCGCGACCATCTGCTCGAGCGGCGGCAGTTCGGCCGGCCGCTCGCCGATTTCCAGGCGTTGCGGTTCAAGCTCGCCGACATGGCGACCGAGCTCGACGCGGCGCGGCTGATGATGCGGCGCGGCGCGGCGAGCCTCGATCGCGGCGACCCGGAGGCGACGATGCACTGCGCGATGGCCAAGCGCTTTGCGACCGATGCCGGGTTTCACATCTGCAACGAGGCTTTGCAGCTGTTCGGCGGCTACGGGTACCTCAAGGATTTCCCGATCGAGCGCTATCTGCGCGACGTGCGGGTCCATCAAATCCTCGAAGGCACCAACGAGATCATGCGGGTCATCATCGCCAGGCGCCTGCTCGGCAATTGATGGCCGATACCGGCGAGATCCTGCTTGGCCGAAAAGGCGGCCTGGCGATCCTGACGATCAACCGGCCGCAGGCGCTCAATGCACTGACCCTCGACAATTACCGGCACATCGACCCGGCATTGCGCGACTGGGCGGCCGACCCGTCGGTACATGCCGTCGTCGTCCGTGGCGCCGGCGAGCGGGCGTTCTGCGCCGGCGGCGATGTTCGCGCGGTCTACGAGGCGAGACGCGGGATCAGCGGCGACCCGGATCTGCCCGCGGTCTTTTTTCGGGAAGAATACCAGCTGATCCGGCGGATTCACCATTTCCCTAAACCCTATCTCGCGATCATCGACGGGATCACGATGGGCGGTGGCGCCGGGATTTCGGTCAACGGCGCCTACCGCATCGCCACCGAGCGCACTCTCCTCGCGATGCCGGAGACCGGGATCGGCCTCTTTCCCGATGTCGGCGCGACGCGCTTTCTCAACCGCTGCCCCGGGCATGTCGGACGGTATCTCGGCCTGACCGGCGCACGGGTGAATACGGCGGACGCGCTCTATTGCGGCTTTGCCACGCATGCCATGAAACAGGATTTTGTCGAGGCGCTGCTCGATGAGCTGAGCCGCGGGCACCCCGCGATGGAAGGCTGCCTGCGGCGTTTCGCCGTCGATCCGGGTCCGGCCCCGCTCGCGGCGCTGCAGCCGGCAATCGACCGCTGCTTTGCGCGGGACAGTGTCGAGGCGATTCTCGATGCGCTCGCGGTTGAGCCGGCTGGCGGCGGCGCCAAAGCAGGATGGGCGGCGGAGACCCGTGCTGGCCTGATGACCAAATCCCCGACCAGCCTCAAGATCACCTTGCGCCAGCTGACGATAGGGCGGGATTACGACCTCGACGCGGCGCTCGCCCTCGAATACCGTCTGACCCAGCACGTCATGGCCGGACACGACTTCTACGAAGGCGTCCGGGCGATGTTGATCGACCGGGACCGCCACCCGCAATGGCGCCCGGCAACTCTCGCCGAGGTTACCGACCGCATGCTCGACTCCTATTTCGCGCCGGTCGGCGATCGCGAGCTGCGGTTTGCGTAGACTGCAACGGACATTGTCACCCGAGCAAAGAGCGTGTGACGAGCGACGGCTGCAACACGATCGTGCGGCGTTCCGTTGATGGCTAGTGGTCAGACTCGAATGGAAGATTCACTTCATTCGTTTTGGCCGGGCTTGACCCGTGGGCCTTCAGCCCACGGGACTAGATCCGTGGACATCCACGAGACACGGCACACGCCTTGCCGCTTTCCGTGGATACCGGCACAAGGCCGGGACAGACGATTGGGGCTCGGGACTGAATCATCTGAATGCATCTGAGCACCAGGACAGGCCGCGCGCGCCGCCCGCCGCACGCCGGTCCCGATCAGCGGCCGGCATAAACCAACCCAGGGTCCCGTGGCATCAACTCACGCGGGCAGTGGGTTTTGCACTACTTGCGCGAGGAAGTTCTCGAGACCACGGATGCTTTCCCGATCGTGCAATAATTTCGGCCACTGGGCAGCGATTCTGTCGGATATTGCCTGCCGAAACTCCACATTCATCCCGAGGCGCACGGCGATCTCGACATACTCGCCGACGCTTTTGGCGGTGGTTTCGGCAATTTCCATCATCGCCATCATCGCCGCGGCATGCCGGCCTCGCATCATCTGACCAAGATACGCGACTGGCGGGATATTCCAGACCAGCGACTCGAGCACCGAGTTACAGCCGGACCATTCGAACGCGTCGAGAAACACGTCGGCGAGGCGGGCGACGGCCGTGAAACGACCGTAATCCATTTTTGGCAGAAAAATGCAGTGCTTCTCGGCCGAAAGATTGTGGCGCGCGAAAGCCGCCCTCAAGCGGCTCTGAAAAACCGCGGTTACCGCCGTACCGTATCCGTAACGGATGAACACAAAGCGGCAATCTCCGACCTGCTCGGCAATCGACAAAACCGCCGAAGCGGCCGACGGTGTCGGCGACGCAGCTATGGTAGGCGCCGACAATCTCGCGCAGATCCTCGGGATCGAAGCGCGTGGACAGCGGCGTCGAACCGACCAGATCGCAGAACATCACCGTCAGCTGCCGCCGCTCTGCGGCGTCTTGCGGCGTCGCACCGGTCGATGCGGAGGGCGCCGCCGATGTCTCGGGGGCGGCCAGACCGGAGATGGCTCTGAGGAGACGCTTGCGGTGCCCGAGCGACACACCAAGCTTTTCGAGATCGACCTCGGTCAGCTCCGGAAGGATATCGGCGTCGATGTCACTCGCGCGAAAGAGCGCCTCATATTGTCCGAGGCCGAGATTTCTGAGCCAACCCCCGACATCCATGTGCGCGCTCCACGGGGCCCGAACGGATCATCCTTCGGTTGAAGCGCCCTGTCCAGGGCCGGGCTGTTGCAGGACTGGGTTGGGCTCGCTCGGTCAATCCGGCTATAGTTGGGCCGGTACAGTCCCCTCAATGGTCTATGCCTCCAGCCTCGCCCTGGGCGAGGTGGCCAACCCGAGGAAGACGAGAATCGCCCGATTGAGTTGCAGGATATCTTCGTCGTCCAAGTGGCCGATTTGCGCACCAACCTTGGACTTCGAGACGGTGGTGATCTTGTCGACCATCAGCCGGCTGGTCGCAAACAGCCCGTTGCGGTCATTCGGTTTCGACGGGCAGGCGGAACAAAGGCGCTTCTGTCTCATCGGTGGTGAAGGCGCAGACCGTGATCGAGTCCGTGGCGTCGAAACTGCCATCCTGGACGATGAGGACCGTACGGGGCTTGCCCGCGTAGTCCTTGCCTCCGGCGACAGTCCAGATGTCGCCACGCCTCATTCATTCTCCCAATCAGACACCGCATCGATGAACGCCTGATCCTCGCGGGCATGAGCGCTCGCCGCGACGGCCAGCGATTGGTGGTGCGCCTCTGACCGGAAGGACGGCGCGCGCACGTCCGGCACCCAGATTTGAATGGGGCGCAGGCCCTGCGACCGCAGGCGATCGCGGTGTTCCCGAACCTTGACGCGGGACGGCTTAGGCTTCGATGCCGATGCCAGAGCGGCACTCCAGACTAGTTACATGTAACCTAATCATGAATATCGGGTTTTGACAAGCCGTGTCGCATCGAGGCTTTCGACCTGAGAGATCGATCGGAGCGGGCCGGACCGCGGGCAGCAGACGCGGGTTGACGGCATAAACCCGCACCCGGTCTTTGGCCTTGAGCGCCGCAGCCAGAAACCGCCCGCCATATTGCATCCGCGGCGTCGCGCCCACTATCGCAATGGAGCGCGGGTTGAGCATTTTGTGGATCGACGCCATCTGTGGTTCTGTCCAGAACTCCATGACACCCCCTCTAAAAGCCTGCCCCGTGGCCCTTCAGCCCACGGACTTGATCCGTGGGGCAGGCCGGGGAAAGTGGTCCGTCGGGTCGGCAAGCCCATGCTCACACGGCGAGAATGCGGTAGCGCCGGCCATCGCTCAGCTGGCTAACATGTGTCGCGGTTCCGCAAATCCTCAGCCCATGCTATTGCGCTCAAGAGCTGGATGTATCCTCCGGACCGTGGCTCGATGACCGGCGTGGATCTGATCTACGTTGAGCCCGAGCCTGCGTCCAAATCGGTCGCTCAAGCGGTCCATCATGGTCGTGATCCGCTCGGTCGTGAATTCTTCCTGCTGCAACCCGGTGAGCCGGTACATCCGCTCTGTCAGGCCGGCGAAGATCGCCTGTAGCTGTTTCAACTTGCGATGAGACGCCGCCGCGGCAAAGCAGGCCTGGCAGCACCAGAAAGCCGTGGCCCAACGGTGCCGATGTGTGGATCGCCCCGGCCCGCAAGCATTTTCGAGAGTTATGAGCGGGCGTAGTCGCTTGTGGTCGTTTGTCCGGCATACTGGCGGGGCGTGATGACCGCAAACTTGATGGAATCCGCGGACCGAGGCCTGATCAGTTATACCAGCCAAACTGACGTCGTGATTTCTATTGGGCCGAAGCCATGATTGGCCTCAGCCCTTGCCAAAGTCCATCCCGGAAACGTTGAGGTGATGATCCAGGTTCTGTCGGGGATGCGGATGTGGCTCGCCACTGAGCACAACGACATGCGGCAGCGTCCTTGCGCGCGGATGCGCTGGAGCGGTTCAGGTACGTCGACGGCCCTGAGCATAAGTTTTAACGGCATTAGTTTGACGGACCGAGGGATCACTTTCGGGAAAAAATTGCTGAGAGGGCCAACCTCAAGCAGATCGCATCGCCCGGAGGCGCAATACGTCTCGCACGTGTCTGCGGCCGGTCAGTTCGCTGCCACTGCAGCGCTCAAAAAAAGCGGCTTGACAGTCTGTCGAAGCCGCCGGTAATGTTTAGTTTAGTAATATAAGAAACTAAACATTACACCTAGAGGCGAGGACCGGGCAAGGAGCCACGAGGCCGATCCGGGCAGCCGGATGTCCCTTCCCTCTGTCGAACCCAATCATCACCTCGCCCGGCCGGGTCCCGGTGTAGGCGCGTTGTCTCCGGCTGAGGCGTGCCGGGCGACCAGGGATCATTGATGAGGAGGGAAGCCGACATGAGAACATGGTCTATGTGGACAAACGCCGCCGCATCGGCGGTGCTGGCAACCGCGGCTGTCGGGGTGCTCGGCAGCAACCCGGCGCACCGGTGTGGTCACCGGGCGCCAGGTGTTGTTATCCCTCGTGAGCCCCGGTTATGTCTGTGAGTCCCAGCAAGCCCCACCCAGCTGCACGGACGCCCTCGGCTTGCGTGGCGCGACCAGAAATCTGGTAACTGGTATGTTACAAGACGAGCAGAAGATCGTGTGGAAGCATTCTCGGAGGAGCCCTTCCCATGTTGATTCGAGCCGTCCTTGCCGCTGCCCTCATCAGCATCGCCGCACCCGAGGCCGCCGAGCCCGAAGATGCCAACTGGCCCAACTACCAGGAGGCCAATTTCATCATCAAGGATTACACATTCGCCAGCGGCGAGACGCTACCCCAGCTGAAACTGCACTACCGCACTCTCGGCTCTGCGGAGCGCAACGCCGCCGGCGAGATCATCAATGGTGTGCTGCTGTTGCAAGGCAATACCGGCACGGGCGCCAACTGGCTGCGGCCGACCTTGGCCGACGAGCTGTTCAAGGAGGGACAGCCATTGGACGCCGGGCGATACTTCATTATTATCCCCGACGCCCTCGGCCGCGGCGGCTCGAGCAAACCCTCGGACGGGCTCAAAGGCAGTTTCCCGCACTATCGCTATCACGACATGGTCGACAGCGTGCACCGGCTGGTCACTGAAGGGCTCAATGTCGCCCATCTGCGTCTGGTCATCGGCAGTTCGCTGGGGTGCATGCACAGTTTTATGTGGGCCGAGCTGTATCCCGACCTGATGGATGGGATCGTCGGGCTCTCCTGCCAGCCTGTCGAGATCAGCGGCCGCAACTGGATCATGCGCCGCGCCGCGGCCGAGGCAATCCGGCACGACCCGGACTGGAATAACGGCAATTATGACAAGAACCCGACCCATTACATCTACAGCGCGGCGGCGGGATCGTTCATGCCGGAGAGCGCCGCGCGCATCCAGGAGTTGGCGCCGACCCGGGCTGCCGCAGACAAACTGTATGACGAGCGAGTGGCGCGGGTCGCCAAGGGCGACGCCAACGACTCGCTGTGGGCGATCGAGTTGATCGAGGACTACAGCCCCGAGCCCGATCTCCCCAAGATCAAGGCCAGGATGCTGCTGATCAACACGGTCGAGGACGCTGCCAACCCGCCCGAGCTAGGCACAGTCGAGCGCGCGATGAAGGCGGTCCATGAAGGCCGCTACGTGCTGATCCCCTACAGCGACAAGACGCACGGGCATTTCACCCACTATTACGCCGCGGTGTGGAAGCCCTATCTGATCAGCTTCATGGGAACGCTCGGCCCGACCGCAGCGGCGAGAGGAGCGAGATGATCCATTTGTTGCGGGAGAATAAGGCACGGCATAATTTTGCGCTTGCGGCGTGACGCAGGGACCGCGACGAAGGGAGGCAGCCTATGACAGCGGACTACAGTATCTGTCTTGGAACGGCTGGCTGGGGCGTATGGCACAGCCCAGATGCCGGCAAGTCGTGGACACGCCATCGCGCCCCGTTTCCGCTCAATAGCCGCATCCAGGCGTTAGTCGCCCATCCCAAAGAGGCGCATACCGTTAGAGGCGCATACCGTTCTCGCAGGTGGCGATACAGGCTTGTTCGTGAGCCGCGATGGCGGGGCGCGGTGGGAGCGCATTACCGCCAATGGGGCCAATGGGGCTCTGCCGACGATCTGGTCGCTGACCATCGACCCGGTCGATCCCGATATTCTCTTTGCCGGCACGCGCCCGGCTGCGGTCTACCGTTCGCGCGATGGGGGACTGCAGTGGGAAAAATTGGCTGTAGACCTCGCCCGCGAGTGCTCCATTGGCACACCCTTCGTCACCAGCGTCGTGGTGGACCCCGGCGATCATCGTATCGTCTGGGCAGGGGTGGAGATTGACGGCGTCTTCCGTAGCATGGACGGCGGGGATACGTGGACGCACCTTGAGACCGGTTTGTATGACCCGGACATTCACGCGGTAACGATCGCGGCGACGCAGCCCAAGCGCCTCTATGCCAGCACAGCACGCGAAATGTTTGTCAGCAACGATCTCGGCGAAACCTGGCAGCCCTTGGGCATCAAGCAGAAATGGCCGCTGCCCTATGCCCGCGGCATGGCGGTCAAGGTCGATGATCCCGGCGTGCTGTTTGCCGGGTGTGGAGAGACCACGACAGGTGAAAAGGGGCACGTGCTCTGCACCACAAACTTCGGGGAGAGTTGGGAGATCCTGCCGCTCCCCACCCAGCCCAATGCTACGGTGTGGGGCCTTGCCACGCATCCCGCCGACGCCAACCGCATTGTCGCGTTCAGCCTATTCGGCGAGGTGTACGTCACCGAGGATGCCGGCGCCTCCTGGCGCAAGATCGCGCGTGAATTCGGCGAGATCAGGACCGCAGTCTGGCTGCCAAACTAGTCTTTCAGTCGCGAGCGGCGCGGTATCCGTCCGCCCTGGCGCGAATTGCCGTGGTGCGAGGATATGAGCACGTGGTCGTAGGAAACCCGGTCATTCGGCGGCTTGGCGGGATGCGGCGATCTCGGCCGCATATCGTTTCCGTAGCTCTACCATCGTGAGGATATCGCTCTTGAGGGCGCCGAGCATCGTCGCGTCCAGGCGGCTATGATAAATGGGCGGCTTGACCGCGACGCGCTGGTTCGCCTGCGCCAGCGTGTCGCCTTCCGGCATGTCGATCATTTGCGGGTTCGTCGGGATGAGCTTGTAGGCACCGAAGGCGAGAGCGTCGGCTGCCTGTAATCCGGGGTGCTTCTTCTTTTCGCCGAACTCAACCTCGCCTAACGCGGTGCGCGTCTCCGGCACCTGCTTCTTCATATCCCGGAGCAGTCGCTTGCAGTCGGCCGAGCCGACAGCGCCGTCCTCCAGCAGAAAGTTGACCACAAAATCGTTGCGACCGATCAACCCTGGCAGCCTTGTAAAGAGGAAGGCAGCCAGGAAGCGGAAACACACGCCGTACCGGGTATCCAGTTGCGGCTTATTCGGCCGGCCTCCGGCGAGGTACTCGTCTTCGTAGGCCCCTTTGTCGAGTTCGACGACGTACCCGAACAGGAAATGCTTCCTGACCAGCTTTTGCGCGATCGGGGAGAATTTGGCGCCCGCCTCGGTATTCCAATGCTCGGTGCCATGCCAATACGGCAGGCCGGCGCGCGACAGGCTCCGCCGCCACAATGGATTGAACGAGGTGACCTGCCCTAACCGTGCGACGTAGCCGCCCAACATCATGACGGGGCTGTTGTCGTGCGTCCCGGTTTCGTCGCCAAATGCTGTGAGGATCATGACAAGCATCATACATTGACCTTCATCGCCGGCCAAGCGTATTCTAGAACGAAACAGCAACGGCGTCGGTTGATGGTCCCGCGGTATGCGGCCCGCGTGAGCGATCTCCCCCTGGTGAGGTTGTGATCGTCGAATGCGGCGCCTGTGGGCATGATGGGTTGATACACCCGGCGGCGTTGCCGTCGCCCGGTTTGAAATGGGAGAGCCCGGGATGGGAACGCTCCTGCTGGTGCTCGACCTCGTCGGTACTTTCGTCTTCGCGCTGAGCGGTGCAACGGTGGGGGTCAAGAACCGGCTCGATCTGTTCGGGGTTCTGGTCTTGTCGTTTGCGGCGGGCAATGCCGGGGGCATCGCTCGCGACCTGCTGATCGGCGCGGCGCCGCCGGCGGCGATCAGCGACTGGCGCTATCTGGCGGTTTCGCTGCTCGCGGGAATCGTCACCTTCTGGCGGACCTCCGTCATCGACCGGCTGCGCAGCCCGGTGCTCCTGTTCGACGCCGCGGGGCTGGGGCTCTTCGCGGTTGCCGGTACGCAAAAGGCGCTCGACTTTGGGCTCACCCCGGTCATGGCGGCGCTCCTCGGAATGCTGACCGGGATCGGCGGCGGCATGACCCGCGATGTCCTCCTGGTTGAGATTCCCACCGTGTTGCGCGCCGATCTCTACGCCGTCGCGGCCCTGGCCGGCGCGGCCGTGGTGGTGATCGGCGCCGCGTTGCGGCTTCCGTCGACCACGGTAACGATCGCTGGCGCGCTTCTCTGCTTCGGGCTCCGGTTCATGGCTATTCGCTGCGGCTGGCGTCTTCCGGTCGCCGAAGGAGCCGGGCCACCCACAACGCAAACGCGCGCGCCGAAGGATCGGAAGGATCACGGCGCGAGGAGGCTCTGATGTATCAGCAACGCTTGATCCGACGTTTCGTTTTCTAGCGCAACGTACGAAGCAGCTAGCGTAGGGCGGATGCAATCCGCCTCCTTCCCGCGTGCGCCGCGCGGTCTAATGGTGAAACGCCTCCGCTACCGCTGCATCGCCGATGAGACAGCTGAGCACCGGCGCCAGTTAAGATAGCGGATTGCACGCCCTACGCTTGCTTCCGGTCGACGTCGATGTGGGAGTGTTTGGTCTGGGTGTCGGCGCCATGCAGACGTAGGACGGATGCATCAAGCCGGTGGGCTTGTAAAAGGCATTTTCGATGAACTCGAATCCGAGCTTCTTTAGGATCTTCTCCGAAGCCCGATTGTCTGGGTTATGCCCGGCATAGACTTTCGACAGCCGCAATTTTTCCCACGCATATTCGAGCGCGCCTTGGGCAGCTTCCGCTCCGAACCCTTTGCCCCAGCAGCGCTTCACGAGATGGAACCCCACTTCGAAATCCGCCGCGCCGGGTGTATAGGCCCAGGGCCGAAGTCCGCCGCAGCCGATGAAATCGCCATTGCGGTGATCGAACAGCGCCCAATACTGGACACCACTGGATCTCTCTCGCTCGATCTCGCTGTAGAGCTTCTCATGGACTTGGGCCTCGGTGAGTTTGCCGCGAGAATCAATGAGCGCCGTGACGGCGGGATCGCCCCACAATTCCATCGCGAGGGGCAGATCCTCGATCTGCCATGACCGCGCCAAAAGGCGCCCGGTCCTGAATTTTTCCATTTCCAGCCTGACCGCCGCCGAGGATCGTCAAAAAAGCCGTGATCCCAGGTATTCTATAATCAAGACCTCAATGCGCGCCACGGGGGCGTCGCTTGGCTCTTCAAGCAGGGGTGGTCAGCCTCGCCACGTCAAAATTGTACAATCCTCGTCCGCGAGATGCGCGCGGGCCTCGCATATGGCAGCGTCGCGCCACTATCAAGTAAACTGTCACCGTAACCATGTCACCGTAACCACAGTTCGCCTCCGCCGGAACTCACATCTGCATGGCTATCGGCACACTCTTACGGGAGCTGTACGAGGGGGAGAGCCGACGTGCCGTCCGGTTCCGATACGGGCTCCTGCTGTTCGATGTTCTGACGATCATTTTCCTGGTGGTAACCTCGTTTGTCGACGGGGGCCCCGTTCTCGAGCTTATCGACGCTACGATTGGGCTCCTCATACTCGGCGAGTTCCTCGCCCGCCTCTCGGTAAGCCGCCAACGCTTGCACGACCTGCTTCACCCACTGGGCCTCGCCGACATAGCGGTCATAATCTCGTTCGCGGCTCCGATCAGCGGGCACGGGCTCGGCTTTCTTCGCGCGCTACGAGCGCTCCGCTTGTTTCGCTCCTATCGCATCGCGAGCCGCATGCAGCGCGACTTCTCATTCGTCAGGCGCAATTACGATACGATCATCGCGGGAACCCACCTCTTCGTCTTTCTCTTTGTAACGACGGCGATCGTTTACGAGACGCAACATCGGCAAAACCCGGCGATCGGTAACTATATCGATGCGCTTTATTTCACAGTCGCGACTCTTACCACGACCGGGTTCGGCGACATAACGCTTACCGGGACGGCTGGGCGCCTGCTCTCGATCGTCATGATGATCGTCGGAATCAGCTTGTTTTTGCGGATGGTACAGGTGCTGTTCCGGCCCAGGAGACTACAGCACCGGTGCTCCTCCTGCGGGCTTTCCGAACATGAGAGCGATGCGGTGCACTGCAAGCGTTGCGGGGCGCTGCTCCCTTGCGAACCGGACGGGTCCTCGTGATCCGCCTCCATGGGAGGACCCGCCAGCTCGTCGGGGCGTGCTACTTCGGTCCGCTTGGTGAGCGGTCATTCGGGGCCAACCGGGGCACCGACTACAATGCCGGGATTGCAGACAAGGTGGCGTGCTACCGTGAGGCAAACGAACAGATGCTGGTGTGCGCTTTGCTCGAAGATGTTGCCGTGCTGGAGAACCTCGACGCCATTCTCTCGGTGCCGGGCATTGACCTCTACAGCATTGGCCCAAACGATTTTGCCCAAAGTCTCGGCTATCCCGGCCAGCCCGACCATCCGGAAGTCGTCAAGACAATGCAGGAAATCACGCGTCGCATCCGACAGGCCGGGCGCAGGATGCAAGCGGACGTGATGCAAGGGGCGTGGGTGAGCGATATGCTGCTCGATGCGGGTTGTCGTATTCTATCATCCTAGCGTGGGTGAACGCTGCAGTTCGATCCGATATCGTCGGCTTTGAAGTAATCGAGTTGGCGGGGGCCAGCAATTCCGGAGGGAGGTGCTGGTTCGCTATGAATTTCCAACTGCACGTCCCCGTGCGCGGATCTCGGATGAGGAGGTGTCAACGCGGAAACGGTGCTCGGGGATTTCGGTGAAGAGATCGGCATAGCGCCGCGGCACGGGGATGTCGTTCAGCGCGCGTACGCGCCCCACCGCGTCGATGCGCACGGCCACCAGAAAGCTGCTCCCCGAATTGGCGATTTCCTCGAGCGCCACGTGCATTCGCAGCTCGTCATCGCCATAATATTTCGCCGCAACCAGCCGCTCCGCCGTATCCGCACCGATCACAAACGTCGCGCTCGGAAACAGGCGCGACTTTTCGAGGAAGGTCGGCGCTCGCGTGAGTTCGACCGGCGACTTCCAGGCGAATTGCGCGAGCCGCCCTCTCACCGTCTCGCCCGCCAGCGGCGGCTTGTCGACGTTCGTGACGGAGATTTCGAACGCCAAGGGCTGCTGCCTCAATTCTTCGGCGACCCGCGCCAGCAATACATGTCCCTCGTGCATCGGGTTGAAAGAACCCGGGAACAGCACAAAGGGCTGCGGCGACGACAGCACGATTTGGCCATCCGGCTGGACGGTGACGCGATCGAGTTCGCCCGCCAACAGCTGATCGATCGTATCGACAGGGGTGGGGGCGGCGACGACCGTCTCCGCATAATGTTCATCCGCATCGATGAGGCTGCGCGGCGACGCTGCGGCAATCCCGCATGCGCGGGCCAGCCACAGGACGATCGCGCGCGAAACGAGGTCTTCTTCAGCGGCGCGATCACGTCGGCCCTTGGCCATCACGCAAGTGCAGTGCGCGATACCGGCGGAGTTGGCGAATGCGATGTGAAATCGATGCTCGCCCTTGCGCGGGCGGTCGCTCACCAGTGCCGCCGTCGCGCCCAGGCCCACCAGGTCCGTGCCCGCCGGCACCAGCCTGGCGGCGCGCGCCCGTGCGCTTTGCGCCATCGCGATTGCGGTGTCGACGCTGCACGCCTGTGCCGGCGCAAAGCCGAGAAACGTTGCAAGCGCCTGCGCGTCGTAGGGAATTTGCGCGTCGATCAGCAGCCGGGAGCCGCCGGGAACTCGAAGCAGCTCGCCGACGGCCCCACTGCCGCCCCCGGTGATCGCGAGCGCAGCCTTGCGGCCGGACGCGTGCAATGTCGAGATCAATTGTTGCCACGCGGCGTTCGACGGGCTCATGGTGCGTGTGTGGTCCGAAGCTGAAAAATGCCTCGCGAACGGTGAAAGACAGTTCGGACAGAGTCAACAGAGTGCCTTGCGGAGGACAAAGATGAACGACCTGCCGCTGCGCCCCGCCGCCGATATCGGCGCCGTCGAGGACCGGTTCTTCACCTTGCGAAATTTCCCGCTCACCGACGGCACAGTCATGCCCGAGGCGAGGGTCGCCTACGAGACCTATGGCCGCCCGGCGTCCGACGGCCGCAACGCCATCCTGTGCACGCATGGCTACACCGGCAGCCACCATTTCGCCGGCCGCAACCCGGCGAACGGCAACCAGCCGGGCTCGTGGGACGGCCTGATCGGGCCGGGCAAGGCGATTGACACCGACAAATTGTTCGTCGTCGCCTCGAACATGCTTGGCTCGTCCTTCGGCTCGACCAATGCGGGCAGCATCAACCCGCAGACCGGCGAGGCCTATGGCCCCGATTTTCCGAACATCACGATCGTCGACATCGTCGCCGCGCAAAAAGCCTTGCTCGACCATCTCGGAATCCGCCATCTGGTCGCGGTCGCCGGTCCCTCCTATGGCGGCTACCAGGCGTTCCAATGGGCGGTCGCCTACCCCGATTTCATGGACGCGATCGTGCCGGTCAACACCGCACCCTGGGCCTCGGTCAATACCGACAAGCAATTGGCCGAGTTGGAGGCGCGGCTGGCCGGCGATCCCGAATGGCATGGCGGCCGCTATTACGGCAAGGCGGCGTGCAAGACGGTGTTGACCGACATCCGGGTCGAGACATTGAAGCGCTACGGTATCGAGACCGCCCTGGCGCCGCGCCTCCCCGACCCGGCGGCGCGCGAGGCGGCGATCCGCGAGCAGGCCGCAAACTGGGCCGCCAAATGGGACGCCAACTCGCTGATCATCTTGCGCCGCGCTTTGCTCGGCTTCGACACCAGGCCGGATTTCGCCAGGATCAAGGCCAACGTGCTCTACGTCCTGTGCCACACCGACGCGCTGTTCCCGCCGAAGATCGCGCCCGATGTCATCAAGGCGTTGACCGCGGCCGGGGTCGAGGCGCGCTATTTCGAGCTCGACAGCGATCTCGGCCATTCCTCCAGCGGCCCCGAGCACGCCAAATGGTCGCCGGTTTTGCGCGAGTTCCTGGCGCCACTGGTCGCCCGGCTGAACTAAGGCGCTGCGCCGCCAGCGGTAGGGCCAAAACCCCTTCCGTTGCGGCCTTAGCCGCACCATGACCTTCAATGACGTCTACGACGCCGGCACGCTGTTGCGAGCCGCCGACCGCGACCGACTTGCTCGGCGGGATCCGTGCGGCAGAATTCGGCGAGCCAGTCATTGTAGGCGCGAAAGATGGCGGACATCGGCGGCGGGTCCGCCACCTTACAGCGCTTATCCGTTATCAGGCCCTCCCGCGAGAGCTTGCAGATGCGGACTTGCTCGCGAGCGCTTTACCCAACATCTTCGCTGTGAACGTCCGTTTCACGAAAGCTGGCACAAATGCGTCCATGAAGCGATTCCGTCGGCCCGGAACTATTCTGGACCGGTTTTCCCGCAGCGCGTTAAGGCCCTCGGATACGCACTGCTCCACGCTCATCGGCTTCATCGGCATGGTCCGCGGGTCGAACCCAAGCTTGGCCAGCACCGGCCGCTCTATGAAGCACATTTGATCGCAATACTTCGAATTAATTCTGTGTTCTGAGCATACGATCGACCGATCGGCTCATTTGTTTCAAAATAAATCCAGGCGCCACGCGACTCATCATTTTGAGCTGATTCGCCTGACCTGGACGAATTTCAAATCGATCGGTTTGCATTCCTTTGACGGCGACTTTAACCATGTCTTCCACCTTCATGATAGAAACGCCTTTCATGTCTTCAAAATTAAAGTCACCCAAGAGTTCGGTTTGTGTCGTCGGCGGTGCTAGTTCAAATACCTTCACCTTGGTGTTTTTCAGTTGCACACGAAGAGACTCGGTGAACGAATGCAGACCGGCCTTGGTGGCGCAATAAACCGGTGAAATGGGCAATGGAACAAATGCCAATCCCGATGAAACATTCATGATTGCTGCCTCTGATTTTGTTTTCAAATGCGGCAAGAATTCTTTCACCATGCGAATCGGCCCGCTCAAATTGATTTCAATCTCTCGAGTGATGTCTTCGAGGCTTTCAGCTTTGTCGTGAACATTGATCTCACGCATGATACCGGCGTTGTTGATCAAAATGTTGAGCTTAGGAAATTGTTTGGTGACTTTTTCGCAAAGAGTGGCGATCGCTTCCGGATCGGAAACGTCGCTTCGAAAGGTGTGAATTTTTGGAAAGGCCGCTTTCGCACGGTCCATCTTTGCTTGATCGCGGCCCGTGATAAGAATCGTGTTACCAAGTGCCGTGAGTTGTTTGGTGAGTTCGTAACCGATGCCACTGGCACCGCCGGTGATCAAAATCGTATTGCTCGTGAGTTTCATAATTAAATCCCGCAAAAAATTATGCGATGTTGCCGGGCGGTCGTCGAATAAACGCTGGGTAACCTCAATCAACTCTGTAAACGCGGCCGGTTTGCGCGCCCAAGATAGCGCGTTTGTAGGCTTGTCCAACTTTCCATCCTTCGACCGGAATCACGCCGGGAAAGAACGAACCCATGTGAGCTTCGGATTCCTTCAGGATCGTCGGACTCACCACATTGATCCGCAATCCCTTGGGAAGTTCGACGGCGGCAGCCCGAGCGAAACCTTCCAATGCGCCCGAGACGGTTGCACCCGCAACACCGGCGAAGATCGGTTCTTCATTAAGAACGCCCGAAACCAAGGTGAAAGATCCCCTTTCGTTGATGAACGGGATCGCCTCCTGGACCAGACTGATCTGGCCCATGAGCTTGCTTCCCAACGAGAACTGCCACTCTTCAGCGGTGAGTTCCGAAAGCGGAGCAAATGCGACTTCACCTGCTGCAATGGCCACGGCATCAAACGAGCCGACGGCTTGATAAAGCTTTCTGACACTTTCGCGGTTCTCGATCTCGACTTGGAAATCGCCCGATTTGCGTCCGACCTTGACTATCTCATGGCCAGCACCCGCCAATGCCTTTTGAACCAGTTCCCCGATCTTTCCGTTTGCGCCAATTAAAACAATTTTCATAAAAGCTCCATTCTGCCTGCTTAAGGCTTGCTGTGTCATCCGATCGCCTCGTTATCCCGAGTGTATGTCAGTTGCCTAACTTAGTGCAATGCGCATTTTACTCGGCTCGCTTCAGGCTTCGCCGTGTCGGCCTGCGGGTTCAGCCCGCCTGGCGCCTCACAAGCTTCGAATCCAACTCTTGAGGCGCTTGGTCTCCGCCTTCACAAGACCGGAGTCATGAAAGGCATGGGCCAGGATCGATACGCCTTGCATGGCGGAGAGCAGGTGCACGGCTAGGCCGTTGGAATCTTTCCCCTTCCCTAGCGCCCGGAACTGGCTCTCGATCCAGGCCAGGTGTTGAGCGAAGATCTCGGTCGCTCTGGTGGCGACCGAGCCGCCCCCCTTGTGGAGCTCGGAGCAAAACGTCCCGACCGCGCAGCCGCGCTGTGCCAAACAATCCTTGTTCTCGAAGACGCCTTGGACGCAGGCGCAAAGCCGATCCTTGGGCGATCCACCTTCGTCCCATCGCTGCCGCTGCGCGGACAGCTGCGCCAGCCTCAACTCGACGATCGCCTCGCCAATCTCGTCTTTGGTCTTGAAGTAGTAATAGACGTTGCCCAGAGGAACCTCGGCTTCGCGCGCGATGTCGGCAAGCGAGGAGGCGCCGAACCCGTTCTGGTACGCCAAGCCCACTGCCGCACTAACCAGCCGCGATCGTTTATCGATATGTGTCCTAGCCATGTTCGAGTTAAAGTCAGTCAGCTAGCTTAATATAATGGGGATAGGCAAACCTGTCAAGCCTCCGGCTTGCCGCCGACGGCTCCGGAGGCGTCGTCGCTTACGGCACGAAGGAGCTGCCCGAGCTATCGATCGATTACGGCCGCGCCTGGGCCGGGCGCGGCCTGCCCGGCTGTCTGCTGCCGGTCGAGGGCGCAAACCATTTTCACGATCCTTGAGTGGCTTGCCCGGCACTCGTCCGGCGGGACGAGCGCCGGCAGAAGTCGACACAGTCCTTGGTCATCGCCGCGACCGTCGGCGGCGTGTCGCCCGTCGAGCTGCCGACGCCGGCGTTGTCGAACAGGATGACCTCACGCTCGCACGCCAACCCGTTCGTCACCAGGGGGTCCCAATCGTCCAGGGTCGCGGCGAAGTAGTTGAGCAACAGCAGCGGGAGGTCTCCAGGCCTGCCGAAGCGCCGATAGGCGAACCGGACGCCTTCGACCTGAACGAATTCGGTGGGAGCCGTTTCATGCGTAGCATTGGACATGACGATATTCCTTAAAGCGGGTTCTATTCTCCGGCGCGCGGCAAGATCACCCCGGGAACTTGTCGCCGAACATCGGCAGGCCGCTGACCGATGCTTCCTTTGTCACTTCGTCCTGGATGACGTCCCAGTGCTCGGCCAGTTGGCCGTTCTCAAGGCGCACGATATCCACCACGATCCAGTTCGCCGGCCGGCCTAAGCCGCTAAACCGGCCGTGGAGGAGCACGTAGTCGCCATTGGCAACGGTAAGCCCGTTCTCGTAGTGCAAAGCTTCAGGGGCCCCTTTGATGAAGGCGAAAAGCCCTTCGCGTCCGGGCGGAATGTGCGCACTGTGCTGAATGTAGTTCGGAGACCAGAAACGCTCCGCGGCGGCGTAGTCCCGCTTGTTGAAAAGGGTTTCGAAGGCGTTCAGAACGATCTGCACGTTGTCGGCCATGGTCGTGCTTCCTCGATTAAGCTTGATGATTGACGATGCTGGAAGAGAACTCTCGACGGCCTCAGCTCCGATAGTCCGGGGGGACCGAGAAGATCACTTTCTCCGGATCGGGCAGGTCCTTGACGCCGCCGGGCAGGAGGGCCTGGGCCACGGCGACCGGGTTCAGAGACTCCCGCAGCAGCTTGATCCGGCCGTTCTCGGCCACGAGACGGGCAGTAAACAGATGATGGACGGTGCGCCCGGTCGCCGCCGCCGTCGGGTGGGCCATGTATTCGGCGAACACCTGCTCCGGCGTGTCGATCAGGATTTGGGTGTCCTCGGGCTTGAAGGCCAAGTCCAGATAGAGCCCGGCGAGAGAGGCTTGGACCTCGCTGATCGCCTGGCGACCCTGGTGGCGCCAGGGGATGCCAACCGAATGCAGGAACGGCAGCTCGACCGCCCCGTCCTCGGCGAACAGGGTGGCGGCGTCTTGGCCGTGCGTGACGGCGGCGAGGAATTCGAGCAGCAGGGTCTTGGCGTCTTTCATTGTGATGGCCTTTCGGAACCGGGCGTCACGGCAGCAGCACTGCCGGCGCGCCATGACATAATTCGTTCCGCGATTAAGGTTTACTGGGCGAGAATGGAAACGATCATTCCGGTAGACGGAACGATCGCTTCCGAGGCCCCCTGATGGAACGACCCTAGATGGATCGATTGGAATCGATGTCGATCGTGCTGGCCGTGGCCGAGGCGGGCAGCCTCGCCGCGGCTGTCCGGCGACTGAACACCCCGCCAGCGACGGCGAGCCGCAAAATAACCGAGCTTGAAGAACATCTTGGTACCAAGCTCTTCGATCGATCGGCGCGACGGCTGGTGCTAACCGATGCCGGCTCGTCCTATGTCGCCGGGCTCAAGCGGATCCTTGCGGACATCTCCGAGATCGAACGCGCCGCCTCCGGCGAATACACGGCGCCGACAGGCGAATTGGTTGTGACCGCCCCGGTCGGGCTTGGACGCATCCATCTCGTGCCAATCGTGGCCGAGTTCCTCAGCGCCTATCGCGACATCACCGTGCGCCTCGTCCTGGGGGACCGTATCCTCAACCTGCCTGAAGAACATGTCGATGTGGCGCTGCGCCTCGGCGTGCTCCCCGACAGTCGGCTCATGGCGCTCCGGCTTGGCAACACCTCCAGGGTCGTGTGCGCCAGCCCAGCCTATCTGGCCTTACACGGAACGCCTGCCGCGCCCGAGGACGTTGCTGGCCACGACTGCATTCTTTGCGAGGGTTTTCAGGGCCCTGAGGTATGGACCTTCGCGCGCGGACAGGTCGACATGGCGATCACGATCCGTCCTCGCCTTGTCGTCTCGAACGAAGAGGCGGCGTGTGACGCGGCCCGGGCCGGCATGGGCCTCACGCGCGCGTACTCGTATCACGTCGCGTCTTCCATCGAGGCAGGAACGCTGACCACGGTGCTCGACGAGTACCGGCCAGCGCGCCTGCCGGTGAGCTTCGTTTATCCAGCCGGCCGGTTCTTGCCGATCAAGCTCCGCGCCTTCCTCGATTTTGCATCGCCTCGCCTCAAGGCTCGTCTGTCGAGGTGACGGGCGAAAGAAGACCGGGCCAGACCCGAGGACGAGCGTCAAACCGAGTCCCCGCACCAACGTTTGACATGAAGAGGGCTTTGGAGGCTTGGCCCACCGTTTTGGGCCAGACGGCGTCGAACAATCCGACCCGCCCAGCGACACGGCCGGAATGATCGCTTCCGGCGCATAGAGGCCGTTGCCCATTTGGCGCTTTGCATCTCATCTTGGAGGACTCGCTTCTCCCGGTGCAGAGTTCGGCCGCTAGCAACGGGCGAACACCGACAGGATGGGACGATCAGATCGCAGTCGCCGCACACATGAGGACATACGATGAAGCAACCCAACCGAGTCAAAGCCGCCATGCGGGCCGGACGCAAGGCTTACGGCTACAACCTTTCCTTCCCATCCCCATGGGTGGTCGACATTCTCGGGAAGCTCGACTTCGATTTCGTCTTTATCGATGGTGAGCATGGGCCGTTTGGCCTGGACCAGCTCGAGGACCTCTGTCGGACCGCCGAACGCCATAATTTGACAACGATTGCCCGGGTGCCGGACATCGGCTCATCGACCATCCTGCGCTATCTCGATCGCGGGATCACGGGCATATTGGGCCCGCACATCGCCACGGAGGCGGACGCTCGCCAGCTCGTGCGGGCGTGCTATTTCGGTCCACTCGGTGAGCGGTCATTCGGGGCAAACCGGGGCACCGACTACAATGCCGGGATTGCCGACAAGGCGGCGTACTACCGTGAGGCAAACGAACAGATGCTGGTGTGCGCTTTGCTGGAAGATGTCGCCGTGCTGGACAACCTCGACGCCATTCTCTCGGTGCCGGGCATCGACCTGTACAGCATTGGCCCAAACGATTTCGCCCAAAGTCTTGGCTATCCCGGCCAGCCCGACCATCCGGAAGTCGTCAAGACAATGCAGGAAATCACGCGTCGCATCCGACAGGCCGGGCGCACGATGCAACTGGATGTGATGCAAGGAGCGTGGGTCAGCGATATGCTGCTCGATGCGGGCCGTCGTATTCCAGAAGGAAACCGGGCGGTTCGTGACGGCGGATAATATTTAATGCTTCCCCAGCGAAAGCTCGGGTCCACCAGAGCGCCGCTGTAGCCACCCATAAGATCCCGTGAGAGTCAGCGAGTTCCCGGTGCGAATGTGATCGCGCTTTGAAATTCTGGGGCTCGCTGCCGCCCGGCTGAATTCGCCGCTTATCGCGCGTCGATCCAGGTGTTTGACCCCACCAGCTTGACGGCGACATTCGAGAAGAAAAGGTGCAGCGGATCGCCGTTGCGCGTTCCGCGGTGATCCAGTGATAAGAGCAGCGGCCCGGCCTTCTTGTAGTCGGCCCAGGTGGCAAAGACCTCCAGCTTGGGGGCCCCGCCCCGGTGGTAGGCCATTTCTTCGATCCGGCCGTCGCTGCCGACGTATAGCTCCCAGGTGTCACCCGGCGAGTAGCCGCCGTCGGAAGAATACTTCGCGACAATCTTCTCAGCGGAACCATTCCCCTGTGGCAGTTTCTGCACGCCGGCATCTTCGATCGCAGCGTTGGTGTCCCAGGACAAATGAAATGGGAGGAGCAGCCAATAATTGTCGTTTAGGAAGCCCGGATCGATGTCGTCCCTCACGTTGGCCGGCTGGCTGGCTAGTTGAGAGCGCAGGTAGGTAACCTTCACCGGATTGCCCGACTTGTCCTTACCCTCAAAGGTGACCTGGTCGGTCTTGGGTTCCCAGGTCCATGATCTGGAGACATTGAGTCCCGGGGCCTCTGCGTTGAAGGTGTAGCGGATCGCTTCGATCCGCCCAAACGATTCGAGACCATAGGTCTTGGTGAGCTTTTCAAGGATCGGCGGACGCTGCTGCGCGCCTGAAGCCGCAGCGAGGATCAACAGCACGCATGACCGGGGAGCCCATTCCCTACGACGCCGAGAGGGCTGCCTGGGGGAGGCCCAAGGTCGATCATCCGTTCAACCTCGCGGATGGCGGCATCGGCGCGTGGGAAATCGCAGCTCGCTACAGCACAGTCGATCTCGACAGCAATGTCATTCCTGGCGTGTCGCAAAGCCTCACCGGCGGGGTGTACGGCGGTCAGCAGCAGATCGCCGCCCTCGCGCTAAGCTGGTATCCGAATGACTGGCTGCGGTTCATGCTGCAATTCCAATATGTCGACGTGAACAAGCTGAACTCGGCGGGCACGGTCCAAATCGGCCAGCGCTTCGAGACGATTTCGGCCCGGGCCCAGGCCGCTTGGTGAAACATGCCCCATGGGTAGAATGACGGCCGCCGAGAGTGCGGTGCAGATCGCGCTAGTACGGTGAAGGCGGCATGAAGGACCGCGAACATCAAGGCGTCCCCGTTTGGACCCGAGGCCCGCGGCTAACGCTGGTCTCACCGACCTCGGGCTTTGAGCTTGGAGAGGGTGGGTGTCCGCCCCTACGCGGAACCGATGCTGATGAAACTCGACTTAGGAGCCTTGCACCTGCACCGGCTGGCCCGGCCCCGTCATCGAGCCTGGTGCGATGACCAGGTAGCGGCGGGGCGTGTTCTCCGCGCCCTGGAGGATCTGGCGGATCGGGCCGATCGCGTTGACGATCGCCGAGCCCGCCGGATTGGTCATAAAGCCCTCCAGAGGCTCAAGCTTGCCGCCGCCATCCGCGCGCTCCGAGAACGCGAGCACGTATGGTTGCTTTGGCTCAAGGCCGGTGACTGAAGCTTCCAGAACCTGCACCAGCCCCTGGTCGTATAAACTCACACTGGTCGGCGGCTGGGGGGCGGCCGCCGCAGTGCCCACCGGCGTCATCGTGAAATGGGCCGCCTCACCGGCGACCCCGAGCTGCTGCAACCCTTCCGTTCCGGCTCCTGCGGGCATGCTGCCACCGGCGACCGACATTGCCGCGTTGCCCATCTCCGGTCCGGTGCTTGCAGGCACGGCGTCCGGCACGTAAGCGACCCCCTGCGCCGCCTGGCCGATCGGCACGGTCGCGATGACCGTATTCGTCAGGGTATCGATGGCGGTCGCCTTGTCGTCGATCTCCAGCCCGATATAGACACGTGTGCCGTCCCCTGACGGCCAGATGCCGTGCGGCAGTTTGCCGACCGGTATCGTCGCGACCAGGCCGAAATCGCCGGTGCGGAATGCCTTGACTTCGTTCAAGCCGCCGATTGTGACATAGGCAAACTGGCCATTTGCGTTGCGCACGATGTTGACGTGATTGGTGATCGCACCGGTGTCGATGGTCCTCAGCACATTGAACGGCGGCTGTGCGTTGAATACCTCGGTCTTGCCAGTGTCCTTCAGGGTGAACCAAACCTGCGTGCCATCGGGTGTCGCGGCGATATTGGGACAGAATGGGCTCGCCTGCGGCACCCTGCCGACAATCGTGTGGTCTGCGACCGCGATGACGACAGTCTCGGGAGTGAACGACGAGCATACGTAACCATACTTGCCGTCCGGCGAGAAAATCGTCATGCCCGGCCCGTTGTTCGTGGTGATCCGCGTCTTTTCCTGATAGGTCGTGCCATCGAGGACGGACACGTAGTTTTCGCCGCGGACGCTAACCCACACTTCCTTGCCGTCGGGCGTAAAGAACGCCTCGTGCGGGGAGCGACCGACATAGGTGACGTGCTTGACCGCATTTGTTGCCGTATCGATAAAGGTGACGGAGTTCGAGCCGATCGACACGACGTCGAGGGTGCGGTGATCGGGCGAGAAGCCCATGCCGTGCACCAGCAGCTGCCCCTTGTAGAGCGGGCTCAGGTTCGCCGGTACCGGCTCTCCCAAGCGAATGACGCCGAGCAGCTTGTTGTCGGCGGGGTCGATCACCGACACCGTATTGGAGAATTGGTCAGAGGTGTAGAAACGGTCATGGTGGCTGATCGGGATGTCGGGCGCGGACGCCGCCGCGGGCGCCTGCCCGGCCCTTGCGCAGGTGCTGCTCGCGAACGCAGCGGCGCTCAGCACAGCAGCGACGAACAGATTGCGGGTCATTTATTCCTCCCTTCGAATGTTCATTGTGGGGTGGGCGTCGGCTGGGGTGCCCCTGCCGACAGGTCCGACGGCTGGTCGGGGGCCGCGAGCGAGGGCGGCAAAGGCTGGCCGAGCGCCAGCCGCATAGCCGCGATCTCCTGCTGCTGGGTGACGATGATTTCCTGCGCGATCCGCCGCAGCTGCTCGTTGTGCCCGTGGCGCAACTCCGCCTGCGCCATGTCGATCGCCCCCTGGTGGTGCGGGATCATCATAGCGGCAAAGTCGGTATCGACATCGCCTGACGGCGTGATCTCCATGCCGACCATCATCCTTGTCATCGCACCAATGTTCTCGGAGAGGAACGGTTCCTCCTCGGGCGGGGCGGAGTGGAATGCCGCGGAGCAGATCGCGGTGATGTACTCGGCCAGGGACGGCACCTCGGCGGGATCCGCCGCCAAAGCCGTTGCCGTGGCGATGAGACCGGCGGCGGCCGCCACCGAGCTCAGGCAGAATTGCGGGCGAATGAAAAGCAACATCGTGGCTCCTTGCCGACGCGCACTTCAGTCATGATCGGGTCCCACGTTGTCAGCTCGGTGCCGATGCGGTGGTCGAAGGCGCGCGGAAAACGGCCGGAGCGCCGTTCGAGATCGGCAAAGACACGATATCGTCCCTCCGCGCACAGCGCCTCGAGACGGTCTTTGAAGAAGCCCTCGTAGTCCATAGCGGCCCCCTGCTGGTTGCCGTTATTTTGGCTGAGGGGTTGCCGTTCTGTAGGCTGGGGGTAAGCTACTGTCCGCTCGGTAATTTACGATCCGCTCGCCGGGCGCCGGTGTGGTGAAGTGGTTGACAGCGCTCTCCACCCCATCGCTCTGACCACCGCTACCCATCGAGGTCACCTTGTAGTAATAGGTCGTCTGAGGTTTCAGATCCTGCATGCGAACCCGGAAAATCGTCTCTGGATGGGTCCGGTTGAGCCGGATGTGACCTTTCGCCGTCTGGCTCAAATCCTCGGGATCCGTCCCGTAGTGCACAATGCCGTAATGCTCGTCGTCGCCGCGCGGGTTGGTGGTGGTCCACCGGATAATCGCCGTGTCGTCGTGAGCCATTTCGAGCTCTGGCGCTTTGGTGATCTCAACGTGCTCGGCCCTCTTCTGCGGAGGAGGGATCTGAGCGACGATTGGGTTGGAGAAGAGCAGGATGCCGGCCACGGCGGTGATCGCCAGTTTCACGAGCAGTCTATTCATCGAACAGACCCCAATTGCTGTCCCCTTGGAAAAGCCGACGGGAGGAGCATAGGGGTCGCGCGGCCCCCATACATTTCCCGGCCCTATGGAATTGGCATCGAGGGCACCGGCGGAACATTGCAGATATCCGCTGCACACGGGAATTGAGCAAGACTCCAAGTAGGGGTGAGGGTCTCATTACCTTGGGTCGACGCCGTAACACCGGGCGCGGTGATCATGCACTGACCGGTAAAGGTATCGATGTTCTTGTAGGTACTGACGGTCGGGTTGGCCGGGTCGAAACCGTCCGTCAGCGCTTGCAGGAACGCTACGATCTGGTTCTCCTCCTGGTCCGTTAAGCCGAGGTTACCCGTCGTCATGTCGAGGTTTTGCGGAACCTCCTTCATCGGCCAGCAGTTCACCCTTTCCGTGGTTCCCGACGGGCAGTGTCCCGACGTGACGTTGAACTCAAAATTACCCACGTCGCGCGTGTTGTAGAAATGGACGACTTGCTTCAGGCTCTTGAGGTAGCCATTGTGAAAGAACTCCTTCTGGAAATACGGTATCGGCTTCCCGCTTGCGTCGACTTGGCCGGCCTCGGTTGTTGGGCACTGCGGCGGTGTCATCGCCACATCGCGCACCGTAACCACCTGGAATTGCCCGTCGGTTGTCGGCGCAAATTGTAGCCAAACAGCCGAGTTCGGATCCGGCGCGGATTGCGGGCCGCTTCTGAGGAAATTGCCGAATCCCAAATCTCGGTAGCGTAGGCCGTCGGGATTGGGCGTAAACCCGAACCGATCCGGCGTGCTCTCATAAAACAACGGAAGCCTGGGATTGAGCGGCAGGCCTTCGTTGGCATACCCCAAGCAGGTGAACACAGCCTGGCCGCCGGCCGTGTTGCCGGTGTCGGTCTGGCCCGGCGTCAGGAGGGTGGATCTGCCGTCAGTGTGGCACGAATTGCAGTTGCCTTTGCCGTTGAACAGGTTGTAACCCGCCATCTCGTCTGCCGTCAGCGTATAGTTGCCCTGCAGAAAGGCGTCGAATTTCGAGTTGAAAGGGCTCACATCCGGTGTGTGTTCGAGAAGTGAAATGGACTGCCCCCAGTGATCATAAATATTGTTTGCCTTGGTGCGGTCTACCGCACTCAGCGCAATTGGCTTGGCGCTCGGAAAATTCCCTCCAGGGGTGGAGCAGATCTGCTCAACGTTGGAGGGCCAATGGATGTCGAAGTCCGCGCCCCAAACCAACTCAAAGAGCGGTCGGTAATCCGCCTGGGATATCCGCAGCGCAATGCAAGCCGTGTCTGGGAAACCCATTTCCCCGGTGTCGACCGGAGGATGCTGTGCCTGCTCGGCGTCGGGACTTTGCAGCTTGTATCCGGTCGCGCGCCCATCCCAGAATTCTCCGCCGAAGAACAGGCCCTGTGTGTGATTGTATTGGAGCTCGGGGAAGAAGGGTGCATACGTGTATTGCTGCGCTGTTCGCTTGGCGGCTCGATAGCGAAACGTTCCGGGATACGCGACCATCGTCAAATTGACAGACGGGATCGGCCCACTAAAGCCGGCATACGGCATATGGCAGGAAGAACAGGCCTGGTTCCTGAAGGGGGACATGTTCTGGTCGAAATTCAGCAGACCTCCCAGTATTCGCACTGCATCATATCCGGTGCCCTGAAGTGTTGGCGGGTTACCGTTGCCCTGGGTATTGCTGAGAACCGGCAGAGTCAATGCTTGCCACTCGGCGAAATAGCGATCGAAGATGGTCTGAAGTTCGCGTCGAACCCTTAATAGCTCCGGCTGCAAATCGGGCGGGAGAATGCTAGGCGGGATGGAGCCAGGGAGCGCCGGATACGGGTTGTACGCCGGGAAGGGCTGGTCCACCTGCGCTCGCGCCTCGGTCAACCCGGCGAGAGGGACGCTCAGGATCCCCAGCACCGTCGCGAAAGCTGCTTTTACGAGTGTGCTTGTGTCTCGACGCATCGGTGTTCCCTCCTCCGCTCGGACTTAGCGATCGTGGCTGATTTCAGTCACCCATTGCCACGGCCTCAATTTCGAGAGATTTCAGTTAAATTTTTGCATTAGCCTCCGATACCGCACCAGATCGCCCGCTTGTTCGCGTAACGTCTCGCTCTTGGGGAGACGGCTACAGATTTTGGTTAATTTAATTGCGGGGTACGGATCGGTCCTGCACAAGTCCTTTTTTTGTAAAGTTTTGTAATGCTTTCGTAACGGGATATGGAAGATCAATAGAAACATGAATATAGGTGGTTAACAGATCGCCGGTTGTCGCCGACAAAAGCAACTGCGCGGACGCCGCCGACGAAATGTGTTTCCTCGTCATCGAGCAGCTGCCCGGTACGAACAAAGCGTGTGGCTGCGACCACAACAATGGCAATCCCAAGAAGGATGAGGGCGAGCCCGTCCTAACGGCCAAGCGACCCCGACCTAACAAGCTGCGGAAAAAATCACTTCTCAGACCGATTTGTCGGGCTCCAATGCGAAATTCCCGCTTAAGTTGCAGAGAATCCGTCACTGAAACAGGTTTCGAGCCGGATCGTCGCGCCGAACCCTGCTTGCGACATCGGGGCGAAGCCGTAACGAGGGTAGACCTCGCGAGCGACCCCAAAGAAAAACTCGGAAAACGCCTGCGCCGCCTGCGCCCGCAAGGGATCGGCCGCCGGGAGCCGATCTCCTCGCCGTAAGCCGGGAGCGTTCGGCAGAATGCATGCATTTTGCATCGCCGGGATGAATTAGCAATGAATTCCCATCACTCACGAAGATTTTCGCGAATGGGAAGTTCATCAACTGATATGGCTATTTTTTTTCCAGCGCGTGGCGGAGCGCGGCAGCTTTGCGGGCGCAGCCGCCGCTTCCGTCCGCACATGCTGGCCGGCGACTAGCCGCGTTGAGCGTCGGCGCATCATAATGATGGCTGCGGCCAGCAATTCTATCCCGATAGGGGCAGAGCGCCGCGCTAGCCACCCGTAAGATCCCGTGAGAGTCCGAGAGCTTCCGGCGCGAATGTGATCGCGCTTGGATTTCGGGTCTCGCTGCCGCCCGGCTTGAATTCGCCGCTTATCGCGCATCCATCCAGGTGTTTGACCCCACCAGCTTGACGGCGACATTCGAGAAGAAAAGGTGCAGCGGATCGCCGTTGCGCGTTCCGCGGTGATCCAGTGATAAGAGCAGCGGCCCGGCCTTCTTGTAGTCGGCCCAGGTGGCAAAGACCTCCAGCTTGGGGGCCCCGCCCCGGTGGTAGGCCATTTCTTCGATCCGGCCGTCGCTGCCGACGTATAGCTCCCAGGTGTCACCCGGCGAGTAGCCGCCGTCGGAAGAATACTTCGCGACAATCTTCTCAGCGGAACCATTCCCCTGCGGCAGTTTCTGCACGCCGGCATCTTCGATCGCAGCGTTGGTGTCCCAGGACAAATGAAATGGGAGGAGCAGCCAATAATTGTCGTTTAGGAAGCCCGGATCGATGTCGTCCCTCACGTTTGTCGGTTGGCTGCCCAGTTGAGAGCGCTGGTAGGTAACCTTCACCGGATTGCCCGACTTGTCCTTCCCCTCATAGGCGACCTGGTCAGTCTTGGGTTCCCAGGTCCATGATCTGGAGACATTGAGTCCCGGGGCCTTTGCGTTGAAGGTGTAGCGGATCGCTTCGATCTGCCCAAACGATTCGAGACCATAGCTCTTGGTGAGCTTTTCAAGGATCGGCGGACGCTGCTGCGCGCCTGAAGCCGCAGGGAGGATCAACAGCATGCCGAGGGCCAAAAGGCGGATCGCACGGAGTTGGGTCAAAATCGTCATGAACGTCCCTCCTCGGGTGAATGGGAGGTGCGCTGTTGTGCCCAGGAATCAAGAGGATCTGGCACGACCTGTTCCCTCCCGTTCCTGCGCAGCGCAGCTTGTTGCGACACGACCATATCATCGCGCGGCGGTTGACCCAATCGCGCCGTCGAGGGACACGCGATTTGGCCGTGGCGCCCGCGTTCGGTGTAGCCCATCGTCGAGAGCAGGTGGGGCGCCGCCCGGTCGGGCCGGTGCGGTCGCCTCACCGTACCTTTTGTTCATTGACGCGCGTCGCTGTGGAGGGATCGTTGCGATCGTCCCGCCAGGTCGGGTGATTGAAGTGAATGACGAAATCGCCATTGTAAGAGGCGACCGCTTCATTGAACACCAGTCGCCCAATATGCGTCCAATTGCCGAACCGGCGCCGCTGAAAAAACGCGGGGCCGTGGGTCGAACCCTCGTCCGTCACCTCGATGTGAAAAGTCAGGCGGCGCTTTGGGGCGGGGTCGCCTGGATCATAAATTTGCGCCATGATTTCATCGCGGAAATCCAGTGCGTCACCGGGGATGCGCGGCTGGGCCGGATCGCCCAGCAACCGCATGAAAGCCGGCGCGCGGGTCGGTTCGCCGTCCGGTTTACCCAATTCGGCAATCTGGTAGAGCTGTCGCTGCGTGGGTTGCTTGTCGGCCTGACCAAACAGTATGGATTCGACGAGCAGTATCGGCACGCCGAAACCGCGACGCCAGCTCGTCGTATTGGGCGCGTTGCGCAGTTCGGCGTCATTGATATAGTCAGTGCGCTCGCCGCCGAGATCTTGCTGGGTGATGAAGTTGGCGGTACGGAGCGGCTCGCCGTGCCCGGGGTCTGTGGTCGGAAACAGCTTGCCGACCAGCGACAAGGATCGTTCCCGGCCGCGCCGCGTCTCCTTGCAGCAAGTGGAGTAGCGCCCGACCAACAGCGCGCGACTCCCGGTTCGAAAATAGCCGGAATAGGGCGTCTGTTCGGAGATTTCCCAGTGGCCGGTCAGGCATATCCCGTTGGGATGAATGATCCGCCGGAAGCCTTTGCGATCAGCGCCCCAACGCAGATCGGCCTTCGAATCGACGGCTCTTGCGACCGCCTGCCGAAAAAGATAGGGCGTACCGAACGGCAGCGCCCCTCGCAATACGCTCGGCAACGTAACATCATAGACGGGGAGCGGCGGTTCGCCCGGACCGCCCCACACCTTCTGGTAAGGGTTGGCGAATATGGCGTCGCGGACTTCGGAAAAGCGCGATCCCCGGTAAGCTCGATCTTCGTCGGTTACCTGTTCTGCTCCAAAATAGGTCGGGTCCATGCGGTCGGCCTTTACAAGAACTGAGCAGTGCCGCTTGCTGCGCGCCGACCAAAGGAGGAGACGCCCATGCCTGCACCATATGACAAGCATCGCGCACAGCTCAAAGCCATCCTGTTGGCCTGGGGCATGCCCGACGACAACGCCGAAGCGACGGCCGAGATCCTCTCCTGGGCGGATCTGCACGGCATCGACAGCCATGGCATATCGATGCTCCCCGGCTATGACCGGCTGCGCCGCAGCGGGCGGGCAAAGATGGAAGCGCGGCCGCGCGTCGTCAAGGAAACCCCGGTCTCCGCCCTGGTGGACGGCGACGGCGGGCTCGGCCACGCGCCGGCGCGTTTTGCGATGCAAGTCGCGATCGACAAGGCCAAGGAGTCCGGCATGGCAATCGCCGCAGTGCGCAACTCGGCACATTTTGGCGCGACCGGCTATTACACCTTGATGGCGGCGAATGAGGGGCTGATCGGCATGGCGTGCACCGGCGCGTCGAGCATCCAGGTCGCGCCGACCTTCGGCAAGGAGGCAAAGCTCGGCACCGACCCTTGGTCCTTTGCCGCTCCGACGACGGGTGGACCGCCGTTTCTGCTCGATATGGCAACGACGACCGTCGCCGCCGGCCGCATCCGCAACAAGGCCAATGAGGGGCTCCCATGCCCGCCCGGCTGGGTGCTGAACAAGGAGGGGCTCCCCAGCACCGACCCGTTGGAGGCGCGCGAGAAGGGCGGGTTCCTGACCTCGCTCGGGGGCTCGCCGGAAAACTCCAGCTACAAGGGGTACGGGCTGGCCGTCATGGTCAACATCCTCGGCTCGTGTCTGTCCGGTGCGACCCTGATCACCGACCCGATGCACACCAAAAAGCCTCATGGGAATGATATCGGCCATTGTCTGATCGCGATCGACCCGGGGCTATTCCGCGACCGCGAGGAATTCACCGCCGACGTGACCCGCCTGTGCAACGACCTGCGGGCAACAACGCCCGTCGATCCCGCGCAGCCGGTCATGGTCGCGGGCGATCCGCAATGGAACAGTGCGGCAAAGCGCATGCAAGAAGGGATCCCGGTCGGCCCAGGCCTTTTGAACCAGATTCGGCAAATTGCCCAGGCCTGCGCAGCGCCCTGGCTGCTGGATTGAGTTGCGGGCCGTTTCCCTCCCGATAGGGGAATACAGGGAAGTTTTTCGAATTTCCGGCGCTGAATCCCGTAAAATCAACAACTTGGACGCGGATTTCGGTACAATGGCAGGGAAAGGGTTTTCCCTGCCGAGCGCTCTGGCAGGGAATTGGCAGGGAAGGGCGCGGCAAGAACGACATCGTCGACAGCGTGGTATGTTTCGGATACGTTCTCATATGGGTTCCCGCCTATCGACGCAACTTTCATACTTCCGGGGCTACGCCATCAGGCGGTCGTCCCCAGTCGCGCTCCGATGCCAGACATAGTCGTATACCCGCGCCGCTAGGTCTTCCGTTTCCTCCTCCGTGAAAGGTGGCCGGGGTAACGATCGCCACAAATCATCAAGGATAAACATCTTGACCTCGGCCTGGGTGGTTGCGTTTTGGGTCCAGTCATGCATCGCTTCGAGCAAGGCTCGCAGAGAAGCGAGAAGGTCCTTGCTTGCCTGTTTGAGCCGCTCGCGATCTGCCTTGCTAATAGAATCCCGGAAAAGCAAGTCGAACAGCGCAAGCTCATCGTCGCTGAGACCCTCTTGAACCGCGCGCATCTGCTCAGCATCGAGGGTGCTAACGAGCGCGAGTAGCTTCGCAAATGTCTCCTCTACCGTAACGCGATCCTTCTCTCGGTTGTAGTCGGCGATGATCCCCTGATATTTCTTGTAATAATCCATCAGCATCGGATTGCGGGCGAGCATCTGGGTAATGGCCTAATTCGGCCACTTGTCGATCAAAGTAGGCCACTCGGTCATTTTCGCCCTCCGTCAATTACCGTGAATTGACCGTAGCGCCGTGCGTCTGGTGCCGGCAACACACCGTTGATGAACTGAAATACGTTGATGGGTTTTACTCGGCTGCGCGGTCAAAGATGTCTTTGACGTGTTGGGCATATCGCAGATGCCGAACGAAAGGCCGCGTTGCTAAAAAGCGCGTATCGTGAAGTCCGATTTCGTCAGGTACACGAACGGCACCCATAGGCTTGACGCCGAAGGGGCCAAGCCGTTGAGGGATTCGCTTCCGCGATCGGGTTAAGGGCAAAATGATGGTCGAGGAGAGTGGACGTAACTGGCTGAACTCGCTGAACAAAATTATAAGAGGTTGATTTGCCTAGAAATTCTTCTCAAAAGGCGTAGAACTTCGTCGTGGGCCACATGCTTCGAGCGAGCGATGTCCCCTGATTCTCTAGGCCAGGTTCTGATTACTGCCCTGGGATACCAGGGTACGCGCGGCTATCTCCGGGCCGATGATCTGCCTCGGATCGCAAAGCATCGACATGCTTTCGGCGAGGCATTCCGTTACTTTGGGATCATTGGCATATTCGGTCTCTGTGGCGACGGGAAACGGGGGGTGGAAACCGAATACGTTCCGCTGGTCTACGTTGCAAAGGCTCAAGACGCGACGATAGCGCGCGAAATACACCGTGCGACTTGGAGCCAGGGAATCGTCCCCTTCCTAGTCGTTGCTACGGGAAGCGAGGTTTGGTCATGTAACGGCCTTGCCTACGAGTCCCGAGGTTGGGAGCGGCATACATTTCACGCTCCAGCAGACGCGTTCGCAGCGGGGAGTTCGCTGCCTAATGAGATTGCCCATCTTGCTGCCCGTTCGCTGCGCACATCCCTAGTTTGGACCGAGCGAGGGATGGGTTTCGATGGGCGCGTTGACATGCATCTCCTTGACAACCTGCGGCGGCTGGAGACGGCTATGCTGCGGGGCGGCGACAGGGTTCCGGCACTTCCTCCCGCGGTTGCAAACGCGCTAGTAGGGCGGTTTCTGTACATCCGCTTTCTACACGACCGACATCTCCTTCCTGAAGGCTGGCTGCCGTTGCTCGTAAGGCGCACCCTATCCGCGTTTGGCACGAATGCGTTGCTAGAAGATATGTGGCTAAGCTTCGATAAAATCGATCGAGTCTTTAACGGGAGTATATTTCCGATCTCTGCCGAATCCCGAACCAAGGTGACAGCAAGCCATGCCGACTTATTGACGTCCGTACTCCTTGAAGATCAGGATCTGGTCGACGGCGGGCTACAGGCAAGCTTTCGGGAGTTCGTTTTTTCATCGATTCGGACAGAGACGCTATCGGCCGTCTACGAACTATTTATAGAGACAGCGAGCGTCGATCGCCGTGGCGAGGACGCCGCGATTTACACGCCACCCTTCCTTGTCGATTTTGTTCTCTCAAAGGTGGAGCGCGATGGGGTGGCGCTCGGACGTGACGACCGCGTGTTCGATTGTGCCGCGGGGTCAGGCCTATTTCTCGTGGGCGCGTTCCGCCGCATTGTTGAGAGCACACTCGTAGATCGGCAAGAGGAGATTTTGCCGCTCCGAACGCTGCACATGTTGCTAAGGAGGTGCATCTGGGGCGTCGAGCGCAATCCCGACGCCTGCCATGTCGCTGCCTTTAGCCTGTATCTTACAATGCTGGATTACGTTGACCGGGACGAGCTAAAGCACGTTATGGCTCTCGAAGGTCGCCGTAAAGTGTTCCCTATACTGGTTGGACGGAACATCTTGGCTCGCGACTTCTTCGATCTGACATCGCTACCTCGGAGATTCCCCCATAAGTTTGATTTCGTCATTGCTAACCCGCCCTGGCAGAAGACATCCAGAAACGGCTCCGCCGCGCTCACCTACCAGAGCGGTCCGCGCGGCAAGTCGATTGATCAGGCTCGTGTCGCCGGGCTGTTTTTCTGGAAGTCTATCGATGAATGTCTCGCAGGTAACGGGCGATTCGGCTTCGTAATGTCTGGGCGCGCATTGCTCTCGTCGAGCGCAGAGCGGTTCCCACGCGCGTTGATGTCAGAGGTCGGGCTCACGAGCGCCACGAACCTCTCGCACATGCGCCGGACACTTTTCCCGCGGGCCGAGCACCCTGCTGTTGTGATCGTTGGGCGCAAAGATCCCGCAAGGGCAAGCGAGGGCGTGCGTGTATCTTCCCCGCTGCTATCGTCCCAACCTCTCGCCCGCGACAGGACTCCGTGGACTATTATCGAGGACCGCTGCGGGGCAGAAGTGTTCCGGCGCGACCGATTAAAGACGACCTCATCCTTCATCGAGGCAGTAACACTGCGGCCCATAGATCGACAGCTCGCCCGCTGGCTGGTGGACTCGTCCACAGCAGAAAGATCCTCAACTCTCAATGATGTTCTCAAGATTCACGATCTCGCGATCAAGCGCGGCGGGTATCTCCCCGAAACCGGTGTCCCGCCAGAGCACACACTCGGTGCTAACCCGCGAAAAGAAAACTACTACCGCCTCGCTCTCGGGCTCGATGCCGGCGTGCTGCTATCCGGTGCAGAATATGAGTTTCCGCTAGACGCAATTGCCGGTGTCACCCGCGAGTATCGGGCACCGTTCGGGGGTAACGTCGTCGTCGTCCCGCGCAGCATGGCCAACATCGATTTCGTAGAACGCCAATTTGCATTCAACTCATCCATAAATGCAATTTTCGCGAAGCGACATACCTCTCGGGTTGTCCCACTGCTAAGAGCGATCGCAGACTATCTGAATTCGAAATTTGCACAGTATTGTTTCACACTTTTCGGGCGGGACTGGGCGGTGGACGAACGCCGGTTCGAGCAAAAAGAATTGCGTCAATTGCCGATACCCGCGGCGTACATGGACGTTTCGCGCGCTGCGGAGTTTGCGGATCGGATGGCCGACCGGGGGGAAGAAGTAATTTACGATGCATTCTCATTGTCGGCCAACTTTCGACAAGCGACCGAAGAGTTCGCGAGCTTTCGTTATGAATTTCAGAACGGGCGCGTTCCCGATGGGGTGCACCGTGCCCCGGAGAGACCACAAATCGACGGTTATCTCGAAGTTTTTAAGCGGGAGATGGCGACGTACATCGGTAACCAGAGCACGTTCATAGCGGAAATCGATCAGATTGAGCAGCGATCGGTGGCCGTGATCACCCTCACCTATGTCCGCAGCGAGGGGCATCCGCAAGAAACCATACCATCCCCCGCTACCGCGCTCCGGGAATTTGATCGCGCAGGCGCGAACGTGTTCCAGGACAGCGCTTGGTTCTCATATGACCCCAGATCCCTGCGTTTCTCAATTGTAAAACCTCTCTCCCGCGTTCATTGGACGGTGGAGCGGGCTGTTGCGGACGCTGAGATGCTCCTGTCGGAAACTATTTCGCCAAGGCGGCAGGCGCCGGCTTGATCCCGTTTACCTCGCATCTTGAGACGCAGGGGTTCGACCCTGTCGCCGCTGATATGTGGGGTAAGTTCGTCGGAGCCGTCGTCGCCACGTTGCTCGCTGCGAAACTGTCTCTGAAGGAGGAGTCGACATGGGCCGAGTTCTGCGCCGCGACTGGTGCGTTTGGCAAAGCCCGAAAAACGGGACCCCATGCAAACCGATGCCTTCCAACCGAGGAGGGGATTAGCGGCGAACTCACGGAGCGAGTGAAGGATATACTGCGCGCGACCCCAGAAGATCACGTCCTCCGCAAGTGGCACGTGGCCTTTGAAAACGAGGGACGTGTCCGATCCCGGCGCAAAAAAGGAAAGTATTCTGAGCGGACGGATATTCGGGCCCAGAGTTACAAGCTCCCTGGGCCTGAATTTGTCCTGGAGGCGAAGCTCGTCGACACGCCGAAACAAGTGCGTTCGCGTTTGCTCGGCCCCAAGGGACTTGGCCGCTTCACTGCCACAGAGCCCTACACCGAAGATCGGGTGGCAGGTCTGCTCGCGTATACGGTTCGACTTGAAACCGCGATTTGGCTCCAGCGGATCGAGGCAAGTTACGCAGGGCCGCCGCCGATCGCCCCGACAACGGTCCGGACTGCCGTCAACCCTAATAATCTCATCGCGGTGTGCGCTCCGGTGGATCGCCCGGCCGGTCGGGAGCCTATCATGATGCTTAACATCGTTCTCCGGTTTGCGACCAAAGCTGCATGAGCAGCGTGTGCCCTATTGCGAAATCCGGCCACTTGGCCTGAAAACCGGCCACTACCAGCATCTGGGCAAGCTTGTCTTCTATCAGCTGGCGGATATCCTGGAGAGCGGCATGTTTCCGGCGCACCTTCCGTGTGAATTCGTCGCGTAACTTTTCGAAGTCGATCCTGCTCAAATCGACTGAAAGACCCTCGGCGTGGTCCTCGCCAGGCGCCTGGGCCTGAATTGCCTCCTTGACGATCTTGTGCAGTTCCTTGAGGACTTGCGTAACGTCGGCGGTGTCGCGCTTCTCTTGTAGCTTCTTGTATGTAGCTTCGATGTTGTCGTGGCGCTCGGCATACGCGAACACGCTCGGCTGCATCAGCAGCGCCTTGAAGCGCATGAACACTTGGCGCGCCATGATTTCAAAGCGGCGCTTGGCATCGTCGGAGGTATAGACCGCGTCCACCGCGTCGCCCAGCGCCTGGATACGGGTGAAGCCGGTGGCCCCCGTGAACCGGACCGGATCGAAGCCCAATCCCTTTAGATGCGCCTCCGCTGTTTCGATGGCTTGAACCAACGCGGGAACAAGAACTTCGACCGGGGCGGCGATCTCGTCGCCTTCGCCATCTTCCTCGTCATCGCCAATCGCATATTGCGCCAGCGCCGCGCGCAAGCTTTTCAACATCTCGTTGTAATCGACAATCAGTCCGAAATCCTTGCCAGGATAGTCGCGATTGGCGCGTGCGATGGCCTGCATCAGGGTATGGGCTTTCATCGGCTTGTCAATGTACAGCGTCGAGAGGCACTCCACATCGAAGCCGGTCAGCCACATCGCGCACACGATGGCGATTCGAAACGGATGTTGCGGGTCCTTGAAGGCGTCTTCAACGGTTACGCGCCTCCCGTCAGGCGTCTGGAAGCCATTCTTCATCACCATGCGATGAGGGATTATGTCGAACCCCCAGCGTTGGAAATCACGAACCTCGTTCTGCGCCTCGCTGATGACGATCTCGATGGTCGTGCTACTCATCCATTTCGCCTGACCACGCAGCCGATCCAGCACCCCGTCCAATCGTTCGCGCACATCTGGGTCAAAAGCCTCAGCTAATTCCGCTTCCTTCACTGGAATGAGTGCGTTTACCTGCGCGAGCTTTCCCCGCCAGCGCGGTTCGATCCGCTGGAACATCCGAGCGCACGTGACCTTATCGATGCGCACGAGCATCGATTTCCCGCTCTCCCACCGGGTCGTGCAGTGCTCGACAAAATCCTCAGCCAACTTGTCGAGGCGGTCGTCGGCTGTGATGATCTTGTAGTCTTGCCCGAGCAGCTTCTCCAACAACGCGGTCTGATCGGGGTCGAGTTCGGCCTCCTCTACTTTTGCGGCGATGCGGTCGTTTAGGTCGAGCCGCGCAAGCCCCAGCTTTTCGCCGCGATTTTCGTAGACCAGCTTCCCCGTGGACTGATCTTCCTCGGAGCGCTTGAAGTCGTAGCGGGAGACATAATTGCCGAAGATGCGGCGCGTAAGCTCGTCGTGCTTGAAAAGCGGAGTGCCGGTGAAGCCAATGAATGAGGCGTTGGGCAGCGCCAGTCGCATGTTACGCACGAACTTACCTCCCTGCGTGCGGTGCGCCTCGTCCGAGATGACGATAATGTCAGCTTTGAGTTAGCCCGAAGATTGTCGGCGGCTTCCCACAGGTCGGATTCAAGCTTTTCAATGCTCTCGGCGAAGCCAACCATAAATTTAATTTCTGTCTTTCCCAGTTGTAGCCGGCTAGACGAGATGGCGTGTGGCGAGCTGTGCTGCTTTAAGTAGTTTTTCTGCTGAGCAGTACAACGGCTGTGCACGCTAGCAAGCCACCCCATTACACCGGCGAGGGCCGCGGTCCACCTCAGCCCGAGGTGTGCTTATGGATGGCGCGCCAGATCCGCTCGGCTGTGCCGGTATCGGCAGATCGAAGACACGCAGCGACGCCAGCGCTTCGAGCATCCAGGTCGCGCCGACTTTCGGCAAGGAAGCAAAGCTCGGCACCGACCCTTAATCCTTGACCGCCCTCCGCGCCGCCTACGCCCACCTGCCCAAAGGCTCGGTTAAGCTTACCACAGGCGGCGGACCCCATAGCGCTCGAACACCGTCTCGTTCGAGACGAGCACGAGGTCCGACAGGAGTGCCTGAGCGGCCAGCATTCGGTCGAACGGATCGCGATGCGGACCGGGCAGACTGCCGGCTAGTTGTCCGTGCTGGAGGTTGATCGGCAACTCGTCAAAACCCTGACTTGCCGCTGCCCCGGCGACATCAGCCGCAAAAATCCCTGCCGCGGGCAGTTTACCGATCCGGTATTTCGTAGAGATCTCCCAAGCGGATACCGCGCTGATGAACACCTCATTGTCGCTATCGGCGATACCCGCCCTCGCATTTCGAGATAGCCCAGGATCGCCGAGGAGCCACCAGATCAACGCGTGCGTGTCCAATAGCAGCCGCACTCGCTATTGCTCCCACAGATCGAGTTCGTCGTTTGGGAGTGGCTCGAAGAATTCCGGCCCGACACTGAACTTACCCCGCATTGCCCCGAATTCTCGTTTGCCTTTGCGGTTGATTGGGACCAGCTTAGCGACTGGTGTTTTGCCGCGAGCGATCGTGATCACCTCCCCAGCCTCTACTCGCGCGATGAGCTGCGAGAGATGGGTCTTGGCGGCGTGGATCGAAATGATGTCGTCCATAGATACCTCAGCTTAGCCATCTAATTAGCTAAGCTCGTGTCCACTGTCAATTCCTCAATACCCTTGTGCCGGATCGACCTGGTTCAACAATGGCAGGCCTGCTTCGAAGCGGCGGATGTTGTCGAGGATGATCGGGGCGGCGGTCGCGGGGTGGGTTGCAGCGGCGACATGCGGCGTCACGACGATGCGCGGATGGCGCCAGAAGGGATGCCCCGGGGGTAACGGCTCGTCACGAAAGACGTTCGAGCACGGCGGCCGAAAGCCGGCCGGAGGCAAGGGCCGCGAGCAGATCCTCTTCGATCAGATGCCGCCCGCGGGCGGCGTTGATCAGCGCCGCCCCCTTCGGCAGCATGGCAAACGTGCTAGCGTTCAATATCCCTTCCGTTTCGGCGGTCACAGGCAACAGGCAGACGAGAATCAGGCTTCGGCCGAGCAGAACGGACAGGCCGGCGCTGCCGGCATAGCCCCGCAGCCCCTCGACCGTTCTTTGCCGCCTTCCCCATAGCGCGACGGCGAAACCCAATCCCTCGAGCTTGCGGGCGGCATCCTGTCCGAGCTCGCCGAAGCCGAGAATGCCGACACGGCGCTCGGCTGCGTTCTTCTGGCCGAGCTCGAGCCAGATCCGTCTTTCCTGCTGGGCGCGATAATCGAGGTCTTGGCGATGCAGCCGCAGCACCTGAAGGACGACGTACTCGCTCATAGCGTCCGTCATGTATGGATCAACGAGGCGGACGATCGGCACGCCGCGCGGCAAATGGGGGTCGGTGAGGATGTGGTCGACCCCGGCGCCGAGGGAGAGGATCAGCTTGAGCTTCGGCAGCGACGCCAGCAATCCGGGCTCGGGCCGCCAGACCAGCGCGTAATCGATCTCCGCCGGATCGCCGATCTCGGGCCATATCCGCACCTCGAGCTGCGGCATCAGCCGGGCCAGCTGCGGCTTCCAGCGCGCCTCGGAATCGACTGAGGAGCGGAACAGCAATGCCATCGCAATACCCTTATTGTGCGGAAGATCGCGGAAGATTGGGGCCGATCGTCATTGCTGGTGATAGCACAATGCCGCGGCACTGCCATATTCCGGCCCGTTTCCTCGGTCTTGATGGGGCGCCATCACCGAGGAGGGGACCCGATGCGTTCGCTGTGGCGGATACTGGCCCTGCAATGGCTCAGAGGAGACGGCTCGGAAGCCCTGACCGCGGATTCGGCCATTCTCGAGGGCTTGCCCTACGGTGGGAACGTTCGATGTCGGGCTGATCGGGTTCATCTCGAGTCATCGGGTGACGCTGTCCTGCGCCACCAAGGCGGCGTCTCGACCTGGCGGGTGATATCAGTGCGGCAATCGGAGGCTCCTGCCCCGCCTCGCCGCGACGACGAGGTGATCGAGTTGGCGCGGACCAATCCGAGGCGTTGAGCAGGGGCGCATCGCATGACTGATGAGGGCCGGACCGCGCAAGCGGATTTCGTCGAGACCGAGCTCGAAGGGACGGCGCTGCTCACCAACCCGATGCTGAACAAAGGGACCGCCTTTACCGACGAAGAGCGAACCGCCTTTGCGCTGCACGGCCTCTTGCCGCCTCATCTCGGAACCTTGGAAGTGCAGTCGGCCCGGCGTCTCCAGGCAATGCGCAAGCTCGCCGGCGATCTCGACCGCTATGTCTTCCTGCGAGGATTGCAGGATGCGAACGAGACGCTGTTTTACGCGCTGCTGACGCAAAATCTCGAAGAAATGCTCCCTCTCGTCTACACCCCGACGGTCGGCGAGGGATGCCAGACCTTCAGCCATTATTGGCATTATCCGCGCGGGTTGTTTCTGAGCTGGGCGCAGCGCGACCGGATCAAGGAAATCCTGGCGCATCCCCGCTTCGACAACGTGGAGGCCATTGTCGTCAGCGATGGCGAGCGCATCCTCGGTCTGGGAGACCAGGGCGCCGATGGCATGGGCATCCCGATCGGCAAATTGTCGCTCTACACCGCCTGCGCCGGTCTCCATCCGTCCACCACCTTGCCGGTCCTGCTCGATGTCGGGACCGACAACAAAGAGCGTCTCGCCGACCCGATTTATATCGGATGGCGGCACGAGCGCGTGCGCGGCCGGGATTACGACGATTTCGTCGAAAGCTTTGTCAATGCCGTTCAGGAACGCTGGCCGCATGCGTTGCTGCAATGGGAGGATTTCGCCCGCGCCAATGCCGGGCGCATGCTGCAGCGCTACCGCGACCGGCTCTGTACCTTCAATGACGATATTCAAGGCACCGCCGCAGTAGCCGCCGGCACCCTGCTCGCCGCGGTCAAGTTGACCGGTCAGCCGATCCGCGACCAGCGGATCGCAATCGTCGGCGCGGGTTCGGCGGGGATCGGCATTGCAAATTTGCTGCTGCGGGTCATGATCGAAGCGGGCCTGCCCGAGGGCGAAGCGCGCCGCCGCTTCTATGCCATCGACCGGGACGGCTTGCTCGTTGAAGGCATGCCGGGTGTCCTCGATTTTCAACGGCCTTTCGCGCAGAGCCCCGACGCCGTCGCGAATTGGCGGCGCCCGCGCGCCGATACGATCGCACTGGCCGACGTCGTCGCCAATGCCAAACCTACCGTGCTGATCGGGGTTTCCGGTCAGCCCGGCATTTTTACTAAAGACATGATCCGCAAAATGGCATCGGCGGTGGCACGTCCGATCGTCTTCCCGCTCTCGAACCCAACCTCCCGTTCCGAGGCGACGCCGCAAGAGCTGACGGCATGGACCGAGGGACGCGCAGTGATCGGCACGGGTAGTCCGTTCCCGCCGGTTGTGCGCGACGGACGATCTGTCGCGGTCGACCAGACGAACAACGCCTATGTCTTTCCCGGCATTGGTCTGGGCGTCCTGGCCGTAAGAGCCAGGCGGGTGACCGACGGCATGGTTGTCGCCGCCGCCAAGGTCCTGGCCGATGTCTCACCCGCCGCGCGGGATGCGCAGGCTTCTCTGCTGCCCCCGGTGGCGCAACTGCGCGAGGTGGCGTTCGCCGTCGCCCAAGCGGTTGCCCGCCAGGCTCGCGCGGAAGGGCAGTGTGAGCCGTTCGACGACGCGGAACTCGATGTGCTGATCGCACGCAAAATGTGGAGCCCGGTCTATCGGCCGTATCGCCGGTCGAGATCGGCGCTTCCGAGAGAAGCCCCGATCTCGCCGCGCGCGGATCAGAGTTTTAGTCTCTCGGATCGGGGTCCCGCTCGTCCGTAACGCATTCGAAGTTGGCAGCATTTGTCGTATCGCCAACTTTGTACCGCGCAACCTGCGGGAAGGGGCAGAGCGGCCGCTGGAACTGGACACCGCTTGCCGGATTGTTGTTCACGTAATGCGTCGCAATGATCTTGTCTGGAGCGACTCCCTGCTCCACCCAGCGCTCGAGAGCTTTTAAAAGGTCGTGGTCCGCATCGACGACCGGCGCATTTACGCCGTTTCCGAAGGCGTTTGGTCCGTCTCCACCGCCACAATGCGCCATCCCCGGGACCATGAAGAGGCGGTAGAATTCCTGGATTTCTTCCAGCGAGCCGCCGTCATGATCGCGGCGAGCCTCACTCGACAGCGCGGCCGTTACGTCGTTGTAATAGTTGACGCTGTTGATCGGCGCGATCGCCGAATTGGCCCACCCCACATAATGGATCATTTTGGCGCCATGCGCCTTGAACGGCCCGAGGTCGGGATTGGTCGAGTTAATGGTGGCTGCTAACTCGTCATCGGCGAGGTCGACATCGCTGGTGAAGTTGAGGGTGTGAAAGTCAAAACTCGGGGACTGAAACACAAAATCCGCGAAGAACCCATTTCCGAAGAATTGCTGCAGTGCTTGCCCCTGCGCAAGAGTGTTGGACAAGTCGGCAGCGCGGGATGCGCCAATGATCCAATCCGGCCAATTGGCCGGATTGGCTTCGCTACCCGGCTCATAGCCGGGGAAGATCAGTTCACCCGTCTGCGGATTGTAAGGACCGCGATAAATCTTCCGAGCCGCTGTGACCTGCGCTGCAGATAGGCAAGTGGTGGGATCTTGGCCCGCTACGCATTGGACGGAAGCCGGATCGAAATGACAATCCCGCGGATCGTTCAAGAACAAATCCGTCTTCACGCCGCCATCCTGGCCGGCACATTGGGCCCGCGCGGCGTTGCTCAGCACCGGCAGAAGGCTCGGTGGAATGTAGCTCGCTGCGTCATCGAGAAGTGCCTGCTCGTTCCAAACAAATCCCGCGAAGAGATGCGTCCAGAAGTTGGCCGGCGACCCTACGATGATGCCGTCGAAGTCGTCCGGGTAGCGCTGCGCTTCCATCAACGCCTCGCGACCGCCATCCGAGCAGCCGTTGAAATAGGAAACGCGCGGCCCCTTGCCCGCGAACGTCTTGATGATGGCTTTGGATTTGTCGGTCGTCTCCTTGAGCGCTCGATACCCAAAATCGACAATTTTCTCGGGGTGGCCTAGAGCAAAGGTCGGTTGCCCCCCGGCCTGACTGCCGTCGTCCGTCGCGGCGCTGGCGTAGCCACGCGTGATCGCGTTGGCGAGACCACTGTAGCCGATGCTGCCGCAGAACCCGCCACATCCCAGCTGTTCATATTTGCCGTTGAAGCTGGCATCCGTCGGTATCCAGACCTCGAAATTGATGATCGAATCGTTCGTCGGCTTCGCAGTGCCTGCAACACGGCAGAACGGCGGGAGCCCGGTATTCGTAGTGCAACCCGCGCTACCGGTGGTGCAGCCGGGGGGCGTGTTGAATGACCCACCAGTGACCGACTGGGCAGCAGTGATCACCGCGTCGGGTAATGACAGGTTCATCAGACCCGTACAACTGCTTGCCGCCGAGACCGGGCTGCTCCCGAGCAGCGCGGCGGCGAGCAAAACGACCCATAACACGCCAAACTCAAAGCGGCGGTTCATAGCGATCCTCCCATGATGTCCTGGTCGATGTCGGCACCCCCCTCGACGAGACGCACTTGGTCCCGCCGCAGTAAAATGCCTATCTCGCGGACGTTAACTGATGCGAGATTAACCAATCTAAATTTCGCGCGCAACGGCAAATGCCGCTGGCAACGGCACAATGCGCCAGCGGTGTAAGTCCTGGATGTTGGGCAGTTTTTCTGCGGTGCGGGAAGGCTGAGAGAGTTGGGATTGCGGGCCTGGCGGCGACCTACTCTTCCGCACCTTGAGGTGCAGTACCATCGGCGCTGAGGGTTTTCACGGCCGAGTTCGGGATGGGATCGGGTGTTTGGCCCCTCGCTATGGCCACCAGGCCGGCAATCGGTTGTCATGTGACAAAGAAGAAGTGTCTGTTGAGGCCGTCAGGGGTCTTGCCGCTATGCGCGGCGGTTTGGGTTCAAGCGCCATTCGAGCGATTAGTACCGGTCAGCTGCGCGGGTTGCCCCGCTTCCACCTCCGGCCTATCGACGTGGTGGTCTTCCACGGCTCTTAGCGAGACCTGGTTTTGAGGAGGGTTTCCCGCTTAGATGCGTTCAGCGGTTATCCCGTCCGCACTTAGCTACCCGGCGGTGCGGCTGGCGCCACAACCGGTACACCAGAGGTGCGTCCCTCCCGGTCCTCTCGTACTGGGGAGAGCGCCTCGCAAGTCTCGAACACCCACGGCAGATAGGGACCGAACTGTCTCACGACGTTCTAAACCCAGCTCACGTACCGCTTTAAATGGCGAACAGCCATACCCTTGGGACCTGCTCCAGCCCCAGGATGCGATGAGCCGACATCGAGGTGCCAAACGACGCCGTCGATATGGACTCTTGGGCGTCATTAGCCTGTTATCCCCGGCGTACCTTTTATCCGTTGAGCGATGGCCCTTCCACACGGGACCACCGGATCACTATGGCCGACTTTCGTCTCTGCTCGAGCTGTCGCTCTCGCAGTCAGGCGGGCTTGTGCCATTGCACTCCGCAGCTGATTTCCGACCAGCCTGAGCCCACCATCGCGCGCCTCCGTTACTCTTTGGGAGGCGACCGCCCCAGTCAAACTACCCGCCATGCAGGGTCCCGGACCCGGATAGACGGGCCGCGGTTAGATGCCAGAGAAGATAAGGGCGGTATTTCAAGGCTGCCTCCACCCCAACTGGCGCCAGGGCTTCAAAGGCTCCCGCCTATCCTACACATACCTTCCCTAACACCACTGCAAAGCTGTAGTAAAGGTGCACGGGGTCTTTCCGTCTGACCGCGGGAACTCCGCATCTTCACGGAGAATTCAATTTCGCTGAGCCGGTGTTGGAGACAGCGGGGAAGTCGTTACGCCATTCGTGCAGGTCGGAACTTACCCGACAAGGAATTTCGCTACCTTAGGACCGTTATAGTTACGGCCGCCGTTTACCGGGGCTTCAATTCAGAGCTTGCACCCCTCCTCTTAACCTTCCGGCACCGGGCAGGCGTCAGACCCTATACGTCGTCTGGATGACTTCGCAGAGCCCTGTGTTTTTAGTAAACAGTCGCCACCCCCTGGTCTGTGCCCCCCATCCCTGCTTGCGCAGAGACGGGGCCCCCTTCTCCCGAAGTTACGGGGGCAATTTGCCGAGTTCCTTCAACACCGTTCTCTCAAGCGCCTAGGTATGCTCTACCAGTCCACCTGTGTCGGTTTGGGGTACGGTCTATGTCGCCGGTGCTGTTTCCCGGAAGTCCCAGGCCGCCCCCTCAATCCGATAAGAGGAGACGACTTTCGGCCTTCGTCACATTCCGGCAGGCGGAGGAATGTTAACCCCCTTCCCATCGGCTACGGCTCTCGCCCTCGCCTTAGGGGCCCGGCTAACCCTGCGCGGATTAACCTTGCGCAGGAACCCTTGGACTTTCGGCGACAGCGTTTCTCACGCTGTTTATCGCTACTCATGTCAGCATTCGCGCTTCCGATACCTCCACCGCCGCTCGCGCG
>CAWBIT010000012.1:0-93879 GCA_963789025.1 uncultured Alphaproteobacteria bacterium | reverse complement strand
CGAGCGTTACGGCAGCCGCTGTAGGCGCCGCAGCAGTTCGTCAGTGTAGATCCGCTCTTCCCAATAGTCGATCAGCAGCTTCGTTGAGGCTGCATTCAGCTACTGACTGCCGCAGATCGGCTGGCGACAGATGCCCGGCAACGAGCCGCGGCGTCGGACGCACGCCAACGACGGCGAGATCGCCGGGATCCCTGCCCGAACCGTGCGTCTGCATCACCTTCGATCCGGATATCGTGGGGCAGCCCCATGCGCTGCGAGGCCCACACCACCATCGGCAAGCCGGTAAGATGCAGCGGCAGATTGGCCAGAGCGAACGGATCGTCTTCGTTAATTTTCACGCCTGTCCAACGCTGTCCACGCCGGTTCAACTTTTGTCGCAACTCATTGAGTTTATTGGTAGCGGGAGAGGGATTTGAACCCCCGACCTTGGGATTATGATTCCCCTGCTCTAACCAGCTGAGCTATCCCGCCACAGGGGGTCGGATATAAGAGGCGGGTGCGGATGGGTCAAGCCGGGCCGGCGGATCCAGCCGCCGCCGAGCATCCGGTCGCCGTCGTAGAGCACCGCCGCCTGGCCCGGCGCCACCGCGCCCGCCGGCGCGTCGAGAACGAGCTCGGCCTCTCCGGCGCGTGAGCCGAGGTGGAGCCTTGCCGGCACCGGTGTCTGCGCCGAGCGAAGCTTCGCCGCCACCGCCGTGCCTTCGGCCGCCGGTGCGCCGAGCCAATTCAGCTCGCCGAGAAAAATTCGGGTCTCGGCCAATCCGGCTCGCGGCCCGACGACCACGCGGCGCCCTTCGGGCTCGATCTCCAGCACGTAGAGCGGCTCGTCGGCGGCGATCCCGAGCCCCTTTCGTTGCCCAACCGTGAAAAGGGCGATGCCGTTGTGCCTGCCGAGCACGCGACCGCTGCGGTCGACGATGTCACCCGGCTCGCGAGCGTCGGGCCGCAGCCGCTCGACGAGACGAGCGTAGGATTCGCTCGGCACAAAGCAGATATCCTGGCTGTCGGGCTTATCGGCGATCGGCAGGCCAAAATGCCGCGCCACGGCGCGAGTCTCGTCCTTGGTGAGGCCGCCCAATGGAAACCGCAGGAACTCGAGTTCCTCGCGCTTCGTCGCAAACAAAAAGTAGCTCTGGTCGCGCGCCGCGTCATATGCGCGGTGGAGTTCCGGCCCGTCCGGGCCGGCGATCCGGCGGACATAATGCCCCGTCGCCAACGCCGAGGCGCCGAGATCGCGCGCCATACCCAGCAGATCGCGAAACTTGATCCGCTGATTGCAGCGGATGCACGGGACCGGCGTCTCGCCCCGGGCGTAGGCATCGACGAAATCGTCGATGACCGCAGCCCGGAAGCGGCTCTCGTAATCGAGCACATAATGGGGAATGCCCAGGCGCTCGGCGACCCGAGACGCATCGTGGATGTCACGGCCAGCGCAACAGGCGCCGCGGCGCCCCGTGGCCGCGCCATGGTCGTAAAGCTGCAGAGTAATGCCGACAACTTCGAACCCGCGCTCGACCAGCAGGGCCGCGGTCACTGAAGAGTTGACCCCACCGGACATCGCGACGACTACGCGCTGGGCGGCCGGATCGCCCGGCAGATCGAGCTCTCGCAGATCGAGGTCGGGCTGGCTCACGACTTCGCCTCCAACCCCATCTGCCAAAAATCTGCCTCGAGCCGCGCGGCGGCGGCGAAAGTGCCGGCGACGGAGGAAAAGCGCCCCTCCCCGCCGCGCCGCGAAAACTGCTCGTCGAGCGCCGCTGCCGCCTCACTGGCGAGGTCCTGATAATCCGACCCGGCATACATTTCGAGCCATTCGCGGTAGGGGTTGCCTTCGAGCCGGGTCGCGGGATCGCCGATCCGCTCCGCCGCGATCACGGCATAACCGACAATGCACGGCGCGAGCGCCACTTCGAGGTCGAGCCGGTCGCCGGCGAGACCGCGGTCGAGCACGAAGCGGGTATAGGCGACGGTTTCAAGCGCCTCCGGTTCGCTCGCCATCGCTGCCTCCGACAGCCCCCAGCCGCGGCAATACTCGACATGGAGCCCGATCTCGACATCGAGGGTGGCGGCGACGAGGCGCTGCGCCCGGCGCATCTCGTCGAGCGCATCGGATTTGTAGATCGCCAGGCCCCAGGCACGCGCGAAATGGATCAAAAAGAGATAGTCCTGCACCAAATAGCGGCGGAAGCACGCCTCGGGCAGCTCGCCGTTCGCCAGCAGAAGCACAAACCGGTGGCGGATATACGCGCGCCAGTCCCGTTCGGATGTCGCGACCAGACGCGCGAAAAGGGCTGGCTCGGCGGTCATCGATAGATAATCGAAGCTCAGCTGAGCAGCAGGTTGCGGGTCGCCGCGGGAAGCTGCACCGTCAAACCGTCCAATTCCTCGCTGATGACGATCTGGCAACCGAGGCGCGAGGTCACCGTGAGATTGAATGCAAGATCGAGCATGTCCTCCTCGTCCTCGCTCGCCTCGGTGAGCAACTCGTACCACTGTGGATCGACGATGACATGGCACGTCGAGCAGGCGAGCGAACCTTCGCAGGCGCCTTCGATATCGATCTCGTGGCGGCGCGCGATTTCGAGCACCGACATTCCAAGCGGCGCATCGACCTCGCGCCGGGTGCCGTCGCGCTCGATAAAAGTCATCTTCGGCATTACCCGGGCCGTGGTGTCAGAGGCCGTGGCGCCAGGTCTTCAGCGAGAATTGCCGCGGTCAGCGCCGCGCTCGCGCCAACCGACAGCTCGGCCTTTCGGCTGAGACGCAACACGGTCAGCCCCGCCGCTTCGGCAGCCGCGCGCAGTTTGTCCGACAACTCGGCATCGACTACGGCGCCGAGGACGACGACGGCGTGGCTGACCGGGCGAGCCAGGGCGCGTTCGGCGCGAAGCCTCGCCGCTTCAAACAGCTCTTGCCACTGTGCCTCTCCGGCGCTGGCATCGGGCACCGCCAAGGCGCACTCGAAGCCTTCGCGATCGCCAAGGACGACCGCATTGCCGCCGACCGAGAAGGCCACCTCGGCTTCCGCGCCGCCCGCGTCAATGCCGATCGCGGCGCCCGGTGCGCTCGGATCCGCCGGCCCTCCGTCCGGCTCTTCGATCTGGAACAGCTTCACGTCAACCCGCTGCCCGTTAGACGTGAAACGACTTGCCGCAGCCGCAGCGTCCCTTCTCGTTGGGGTTGCGAAAGGTAAACCCGTTCTGCAGCTTCTCCTCGACGTAATCCATTTCGGTGCCGAGGATGAACATGACCGCCTTCGGATCGACCAGGATCGTCACGCCCTTGTCTTCGACAACCTCGTCGAACTTGCCCTTCTCGTCGGCATATTCGAGCGTGTAGCTGAGGCCCGAGCAACCACGCGACCGCACGCCGATGCGAACTCCTACCGAGGGTTTGCCCCGGTTGGCGAGGAGTGCCTGGATGCGCTGCGCCGCGGCGTCCGTCACCGACAAGGCTTGCTTTCTCGCCATCACTCGATCTCCGACCGCGAATTATCCAACACCGGCACGAACCAAATCCCCGCAGGGTTATGTGGGGATGCTCCTTTGCTCTGTCAGCCGGTTTGCGGCCGCGGCCAGCGCATCCGCGGCGAAATCAGCCTCTGCCGCCGTCGTGAAGCGACCGAGGCCAATGCGAACCGAGGCGTTGGCGAGCGTATCCGGAAGCCCGAGCGCGCGCAGCACATAAGAGGGCTCGACCGACGCCGAGGTGCAGGCCGAGCCGGTCGAGATCGCGATGCTCGGAACCGCCTCTATCAAGGTCAGTGCCGGGATCTCCGCAAACGAGAGGTTGAGACTGCCGGGCAGCCTTTGCTCGAGGTCGCCGTTGACGCGAAGCCCGGGGACGCGTCGGGCGAGGTTTCGCAAAAGACCGTCTCTGAGGCGCCGGAGCCGTTCCGCTTCTTCGGTCATTTCGGCGCCGGCGATCGCCGCGGCTCTGCCGAGCCCGATGCAGAGCGGCGTCGGCAAGGTTCCCGAGCGCAATCCGCGCTCCTGCCCGCCGCCATCGATCAGCGGCAGCAGCCGCACCCGCGGCCGACGCCGGATGTAGAGCGCGCCGATCCCCTTTGGCCCATAGATCTTGTGGCCGGAAATCGACAGCAGGTCGATATTCATACCCCCGACATCGAGCGGAATCTTGCCGAAGGCCTGCGCGGCATCGCTATGGAACAGCACACCCTTGGAGCGGCACAGCGCACCGATCTCGGCGAGCGGCTGGATGACCCCGATCTCGTTGTGCGCGGCCATGACCGACACGAGGAGCGTTCGCTCGGACAGCGCCCCTTCGAGCGCGGCGAGCGAGACGAGACCGTCCGGCTGGACGGGGAGATAGGTGACAGCGAAGCCTTCCTGCTCCAATTCCCGGCAGCTCTCGAGCACGCATTTGTGCTCGGTCTGCAGCGCTACGATATGATCCCGCACTCGCCCATTCGGCGGGTGAGCGCGGACGAAATGCGCCGCGCCCTTGATCGCGAGATTGTTCGCCTCGGTCGCGCCCGAAGTGAAGACGATTTCGCGCGGATCGGCTTGGATCAACGCAGCAACCTCGCCGCGGGCGCGCTCGATCGCCTCGGCGGCGACACGGCCGTAGGCGTGGCTGGTGCTGTGCGGGTTGCCAAAATGCTCGGTGAAGTACGGCAGCATGGCCTCGAGGACGCGCGGGTCGACCGGTGTCGTCGATTGGTTGTCGAGATAGATGGGCGGCGTGTTGACCACCGGCTCGGAGGAAAGCCGCGGGCGCGGATCGGCAAGCATCGGTGTCATGCCGCGCGCGCCCGCTGGACGAGGCTGCGGCAGCGCCGGTAGAGGGCAGACCAAGCCCGCAGGAAATGCTCGATGTCGGCCTCGCTCGAACTCCAGCCGAGGCTGACCCGGATCGTCGAAGCAGCAATCGCGGGATCGACCCGCATCGCCGCCAGCACGTGGCTCGGCCCAACTTTGCCCGAAGAGCAGGCGGCGCCGGCACTGACCATTACGCCATCGAGATCGAGGGCGACGACCTGCGTCTCAGCTGCGACGCCGGGCATCGCGATCGCCGAGGTGTTGGGCAAGCGATTTGCTGCGGCGCCGAGCACAACGGCATCGGGGGCGATCGCGGCGATCTCCGTTTCCAATCGGTCGCGCAATGCGGCCACTCTGTCATAGGCGGCTGGTTCTGCTGCGGCAGCAACGGCAGCGGCAGCGAAACCGGCAATTCCGGGCAGGTTCTCGGTTCCGGCACGGCGCCGGTGCTCCTGGCCGCCGCCGCGCAACAGGGGCGCCAGATCGACCCCGCCGGTCACGACGAGAGCACCAACCCCCGGCGGGCCACCGATTTTATGTGCCGACAATGTGACGAGATCGGCACCCATCGCCCGGGCCTCTAGGGCGACCTTGCCGGCGGCCTGGACGGCGTCACAATGGAACAAGGCGCCATGTCGCCGCGCAATCGCGGCGACCTCGGCTACCGGCTGGATGACGCCGGTTTCGTTGTTGGCGTACATCACCGATACCAGAGCCGGGCGCTCATCGGCGCCGAGCTGCCGGTCGAGTGCGTCGAGGTCGACGATCCCCTCGGGACCGACCGGAATGATTTCGGCGGCAGGAACCGCATGACGGACCGAATCGTGCTCGATTGCCGAAACGAGGACCCGCTCGCGACCGGGACCGAGCAGGGCGAGGTGATTGGCCTCGGTGCCGCCGCTGACGAAAATGACGCCGCTTGGATCTACCTCACCGAGCAGACCCGCCACCGCCTCGCGGGCGCGCTCGATGATCTGGCGCGCCGTTCGGCCGCGCCGATGCACCGAGGACGGATTGCCCCACCGGCCAAGCGCTTCCGATATGGCCGCGGCAGCCTCCGGCCGCAGCGGCGCCGTTGCGTTCCAATCGAGATAGCTCTCGATCTGCGACGTAGTCATCAGCCGGTGCCTGCAGCGGCGGGATTGCGGAAGGTCTCACAATGGAGGCGACCGCTCGTCCCGAGGACGCGGTGCTCGCAGACATCGGCGAGCGACACCGAACTCAAATAGAGGTGGATCTGATTGCCGAGCTCTTCCCACAAATCGTGAGTGAGACATCGGGTGCGATTGCCGCGGCAGCCGACCGGTGCGCCGGGAGCGCAACGGGTCGCGCGTATCGGCTCGTCGACCGCCAAAATAATGTCGGCAATGCGGGTATCGCGGCGGTCCTGCGCCAGCAGATAACCGCCACCCGGACCGCGCACGCTCTTGACGAGCCCATTCTTGCGCAGCATCGCGAAGAGCTGCTCGAGGTAGGAGAGCGAGATTTCCTGTCGTTCGGCGATTTCGGCGAGCGAGACCGGGTCGCCACCGCTGTGTTGGGCAAGATCAACCATCGCCATCACGGCGTAGCGCCCCTTGGTGCTCAACCTCATATCCCGGTCCTCGAAACTCTAGACGTTCTCAATCGCTGTCCGTCCCATTCCCGGCGGAACCGGCGACCAGCCGGAGCGACGGTGGCTCAGCCGAAGCCTGATCGAGAGCCGGCCTTTGGCCTGCCCTTTCCTGCTCGAGTTCCGTAACTCGCGCCCTTAGGCTTGTGACCTCGTCCACCAATCCACTGAGGGCGCGGGCGATCGGGTCCGGTATGTCGCCGCAAACGGCGTAGGGCTGGAACGCGGGTTCGGTCTGCGTCGGGTCGCTGCGACGGGCGACCGGGCGCGCCGGGATACCGACCATCGTGGCACCATCCGGGACCTCTGACAGGACGACGGCTTGAGCGCCGATGCGCGCCCCGTCACCAACCCGGAATGGTCCCAGAACTTGTGCACCCGAACTGACTATGACGCCGTTGCCGATCGTGGGATGCCGCTTCGCACCTCGCGTCAACGATGTACCGCCGAGCGTCACGCCTTGGTAGAGCGTGACATCGTCACCGACCTCGGCGGTTTCGCCGATGACTACGCCCATCCCGTGATCGATGAATACGCGCTTTCCGACGCGTGCCCCAGGGTGAATTTCAATGCCGGTGAGCACACGGCCGATATGCGAAACGAACCTGCCGGCAAGCAGCCAACCGCGTTGCCATAGCCAATGCGCGAAGCGATGATAGAGGAGCGCGTGAAACCCAGGATAGCACAAGACGACTTCCAGCCGCGACCGGGCAGCGGGATCACGGGCAAGGGTTGCGTCTATTTGTTCCCGCAGGTTTTTCAAAAGCATCGCAATCCCTATCTATGTTAGGCTTAGCGCTGCTGGCGCGGGACCGCGCTGCTTCGCGGAGGCGGCCCGAGCAGACATATAATTGTCCGACGAATATGATCAAGAATTACGGACACATGGAGACACCCACAGCGCGACAATCTCCGACTGCCGTAGTGGGATTTAACCTGGATCGACAATGCCCGACGTGATCATCAACGGCCCGGATGGCCGAATTGAGGCGCGCTACCACCATGCCCGTGTTGCGGCCGCGCCGATGGCGCTGGTGCTGCATCCCCATCCGCAACAGGGCGGCACGATGCACAACAAGGTGGTGTACGCCTTATACCAGTGTTTTGTGCGCCGCGGTTTCTCGACCTTGCGGTTCAATTTCCGCGGCGTCGGACGCAGCCAGGGCAGCTTCGACCGAGGCGAGGGTGAGCTTTCCGACGCCGCCGCGGCGCTCGACTGGATGCAGACCTATAATCCGAACGCCGGGTCGTGCTGGGTCGCCGGATTCTCGTTCGGCGCCTGGATCGGCATGCAATTGCTGATGCGGCGGCCGGAAATCGAGAGCTTCATCTCGGTCGCGCCGCCCGCCAATTTATACGACTTCACGTTTCTCGCGCCGTGCCCGTCATCGGGTCTGATCTTGCAGGGTGACCAGGATTTGGTGGTGCCGGTCGAAGCGGTGCAAAAGCTCGTAACCAAGCTGTCGCACCAGCGCGACATCAAAATCGACTTCCGCAAGATCCCCGGCGCCGACCATCATTTCGCCGACCGAGTCGACGCCCTCGTCACTCACGTCGACGGCTATATCGGCAATCACGCCGGCGCTACCAGCAAACCACGGACGTCGTCCCAGGGCCGCGGCACCCGGTGAGCAGACGCACCCTCAATCGGCGAAAGGGTCGCGTACCAGGACAGTATCGTCGCGCTCGGGGCTGGTCGACAGAAGGGCGACGGGGGCGCCGATCAGCTCTTCCAGCCGTCTGATGTATTTGATCGCGGTGGCCGGCAGGTCGGCCCAAGAGCGGGCGCCGCGGGTGCTCTCGCCCCAGCCCTCGGCGGTTTCGTAGACGGGTTCGATTTCCGCCTGGGCGGTCATCCCCGAGGGAACATAGTCGTAGGTCTCGCCGGCGCGGCGATAGGCGGTGCAGATCTTGACCTCGTCAAAGCCGTCGAGCACGTCGAGCTTGGTCAGGGCGATGCCCTTGATGCCGCCGGTCTTGATCGCCTGCCGCACCGCGACCGCATCGAACCAGCCGCAGCGCCGCTTGCGCCCGGTGACGGTGCCGAACTCACGGCCGCGCTCGCCGAGCGTCTCTCCGACTGCGTCGCTGAGTTCGGTCGGGAACGGTCCGGCGCCGACGCGCGTCGTATAGGCCTTGGTAATGCCGAGGACAAAGCCGATGGCGCTCGGCGCGGTGCCCGACCCGGCCGCCGCCTGCCCCGCGACCGCATTGGAGGAGGTGACGAATGGGTAGGTGCCGTGGTCGACATCGAGCATCGCTCCCTGGGCGCCTTCGAACAGAATGCGCTTCCCCTGGCTGCGGGCCTCGTCGAGGAGGCGCCAGACCGGGCCGGCATAGGGCGAGATTCGTGGGGCGATTTGGTGCAGCGCGGTCAGCAGCTCGCCGCGGTCCACCTCGGGCTCGCCGAGCCCGCGCAGCAAAGCGTTGTGGTGCAGCAGCACGTCGTCGACGCGCCATTCGAGAGCCGGCGGGTCGGCGAGGTCGCAGACCCGGATTGCCCGGCGTCCGACCTTGTCCTCATAAGCGGGGCCGATGCCGAGGCCGGTGGTGCCGAGCTTTTTGTCGCCGCGGCGCTGGTCGCGGGCGCGGTCGAGCGCTCCGTGCGAGGGCAGGATCAGCGCAGCATTGTCGGCGAGCTTTAGGGTCTGCGGGGTGACATCGACGCCCTTGGCGCGGATCGCGTCGATTTCGTCGAGCAGTGCCCAGGGATCGACGACGACGCCGTTGCCGATGATCGACAATTTGCCGGGCCGCACAACGCCGGAGGGCAGCAGGCTCAGCTTATACTCGACATTGCCGATGACGACGGTGTGGCCGGCATTGTGGCCCCCCTGAAAGCGAACGACGACATCGGCGCGCTCCGACAGCCAATCGACGATCTTGCCCTTGCCCTCGTCGCCCCACTGGGCGCCCACAACGGCAACGTTGCCCATTTCGCGCCTCCTCTAACCGGCCACCACCGGCATGCCCTGTTCGAGAACATAGCCGCAGCCGAGGCGACGCGCCTCGGCGCGCCAATCGACGGCCGGGTCGAGGGCGGCCACAGTAATCCAGCCGCTCTCGCGCAGCTCGCGACCGAGGGTACGATCGGCGCCGAACGGCAGCAACAAGCGCCGAGGTGGGGCGGCGGGCGGCAATGTTTGCAGGATCGTGTCGGTGTACAGCGTGAACCCGGTCGCCGGTTCGGGTTCCGCCGGATCGCCGGCCTCATAGCGGCCGCCTCGGCCGAGTTCGCCGACCGGACGCGCGGTGGCCGCAAAAAGCGTAAAGCTGATCCCGGTGTGGTATTCGAAACCACGGTTCTCGACCGGGTCGACCGTCACCTTGAGTTCCGGGGCCGCTGCCGAGAGGCCGTCCAGCACGGCGCCCAGCCGAACCCGTTCGGCGCGGGCTCGCGCCGGCAAATCGATACGATCGAGGATCGCCAAGGTGACGGCGGCCGGTCCCGCCGCCGCCAGCAAACTGCCGAAAAGCCCGCCAGCCTCCCCGGCCACCGCGGCGACAGCCGCCGCATCCTTGTGGTCGAGCGCGGCGCGCAGTGCGGCCGCGCGCGTCCCGGCAATCCCGTAGGCCTCGGCGACCGACGGCACCAGTGTCGGCAGAGTGATGTCGACCGACAATTCCGACACTCCGATCGCCGCGAGCGCCTCGCCTGCTACCGCTATCGCCTCGACGTCGGCGGCCGATCCCGTCGCCCCGATCAACTCGGCGCCAACCTGGCCGATTTGGCGCTCGGGCCGGATCTCGGAGCCGGTGACCCGCAATACCTGGCCGGCATAACTGAGACGCAATGGCCGCGGCTCGTCGCCGAGCCGGGTCGCGGCGATCCGCGCGATCTGCGGCGTCAGGTCGGCCCGCACCCCGATCATCCGGTGCGAGGCCGGGTCCATCATGCGAAAGGTGGCGGTCGCCATCGCCGCCCCGGCGCCGGAGAACAGCGTCTCTTCGAATTCGACGAGCGGCGGCTTGACCCGCTCGTAGCCGTGTGCGGCCAATGTCGTCATCAACTGCGCCACGACCTGCGCCTCGATCTCCGCCTCGGGCGGCAGAAGATCGTGCATGCCGGTGGGCAGTAGAGCCGGGTGCGGAGCGTCCGTCATGGCGTCGTCATTTGAAACACGGAGGCACGGAGAACACGGAGGAAGCGTAATCCTATCTTCTCCGTGCCCTTCGTGTCTCCGTGGTTCGCCCTTAGAACCTAAGCGACTTGACCTGTATCACGTTGGGTAGCGCGCGGACCGTGTCGAGAATGGCCGGGGTCAGCGGCTGATCGACCTCGACCAAGGCAATCGCGTCCTGCCCCGGAGCGGCCCGGCCGAGATGGAAGGTGGCGATGTTCACTTCGGCCTCACCCAGCGCATTGCCGAGCACGCCGATGAAGCCGGGCTTGTCGTAATTACGCACAAACAGCATGTTGCCGCCGAGCTCGGCTTCGAGCGGGATGCCCTCGACCGAGACAATACGGGGCTTATCGCCGGCGAACAGAGTGCCCGCTATCTCCCGGGTTCTCCTCTCGGTCGTGACAATGACCCGGATCAGGGTCTGATAATCGACCGGCTCGGCACGCCGCGTCTCGCTGATACGGATGTCTCGCGCGCGGCAGATCTCCGGCGCATTGACCATGTTGACCGTGGCGAGCTGCGGCGACAGCAATCCGGTCAACGCGATCGCGGTCAACGATTTGACGTTGAGCTCGGCGACCGCCCCTTCGTATTCGACGGCGACCGCGGTAATGCCGGTCTCGGTCAGCTGCCCGGCGAAGCTGCCGAGCTGCTTTGCGAGCTTCATGTAAGGATTGAGGCGCTTCGCCTCTTCGGCGGTCAGGGAAGGCACGTTGACCGCATTCGATACGGCGCCGGTCAGCAGGAAATCTGCCATCTGCTCGGCGATCTGCAATGCCACGTTCTCCTGCGCCTCGGTTGTCGCGGCGCCGAGATGCGGCGTTGCGACGACATTGTCGCGCCCGAAGAGCGGGTTCTCGCGCGCCGGCTCGTCGACAAAGACGTCGATCGCCGCGCCGGCGACATGACCCCTGTCGAGCGCCGCGGCGAGATCGTATTCGACGACGAGGCCGCCGCGGGCGCAGTTCACGAGGCGCACCCCGCGTTTCATCTTGGCAATCGCGCCGGCGTCGATCAGGTTTTTGGTCGCCTCGGTCAGCGGGGTATGCAGAGTGATGAAGTCGGCGCGGGCAAAGAGCGCATCGAGCGACACTTTTTCGATGCCGAGATCGACGGCCCGCTCGGGCGACAGAAAAGGATCGCAGGCAATCACCTTCATGCGCAGACCGAGCGCGCGCTCGGCAACAATCGAGCCGACATTGCCGCAGCCGATGACGCCGAGCGTCTTGCCGGTCAGCTCGACCCCCATGAAACGCGACTTCTCCCATTTGCCGGCCTGCGTCGAGCGGTCGGCCGCCGGGATCTCGCGGCACAGCGCGAACAGCATGGCAATGGTGTGCTCGGCGGCAGTGATCGAGTTGCCGTACGGAGTATTCATCACGACAATGCCGCGCTGCGTCGCCGCTGTGACATCGATATTGTCGACGCCGATGCCGGCCCGGCCGATGACCTTGAGCTGCGGCGCGCGTTCTATGAGACCCGCCGTCACCTTCGTCGCCGACCGCACGGCGAGCCCATCGTAATCGCGGATACGAGCCTTCAGCGCCTCCGGACTGATGCCGGGAGCCAAATCGACCTCAATCCCGCGCGCGGCAAAAATCTCAGCCGCGCGCGGGCTCAAAGCATCCGAAATCAACACCTTCGGCAATGAAAAGCTCCGATCTGCGAGAAGGTTCACCACGGAGGCACGGAGAGCACGGAGATACAGAAGAAACCTTCAACGGGCGATTGCTCCATGCCTGGCTTTTCTCCGTGTACTCCGTGTCTCCGTGGTAAATTTTAAGCGGCCCTTGCGGTGCGGCGCTGTTCGTCCCAGGCCCAGTCGAGCCATGGGAGGAGCGCTTCGACATCGGCCGTCTCGACCGTGGGTCCGCTCCAGATGCGCAGCCCGGGGGGCGAGGCGCGGTGGCTCGCGATGTCGTAGGCCGCACCTTCCTGCTCGAGCCGCCGGGTCATCGCCCGCACGGTCTGAAAGCGCTCCTCGAGCGAGAGCCGGGTGAACCACGCCTCGGTTATCTTGAACTGCGGCGACGTGCAGGAAATCGTGGTCGGGTCCTCGGCGAGAGGATCGGCCCAGGAGCATTTCTCGACCCAAGCAAGAAGTGTCGCCAGATTGCGCTCCGACCTGGCGATCAGCCCGTCGAGGCCGCCGACCGCCTCGGCCCATTTCAGTGAATCGAGCGCATCCTCGACGCATAGCATCGACGGCGTGTTGATCGTCTCGCCGCGAAACACCCCCTCGATCAGCTTGCCCTTGGAGGTCAGCCGGAAGAGCTTGGACAGCGGCCAGGGCGGAGTGTAGCTTTCGAGCCGCTCGACGGCGCGCGGCGACAGCGCCAGCATGCCGTGCGCCCCCTCGCCGCCCAGCGATTTCTGCCACGACCAGGTGGCGACGTCGAGCTTGTCCCACGGCAGCCGCATCGCAAAGATGGCCGAAGTCGCGTCGCAGATCGTCAGGCCCCGCCGGTCGGCCGCTATCCAGTCGCCGTTCGGCACCCGCACCCCCGAGGTCGTGCCGTTCCACGGGAAGACCACGTCGCGGCCGGGGTCGACCCGGGAAAGATCAGGGAGCTGGCCATAAGGCACCTGCATCACCCGGACGTCTTCGAGCTCGAGTTGCGCGACGTCGGCGACCCAACCCTCGCCAAAATTCTCCCAGGCGAGCATGTCAACGCCGCGCGCGCCGAGCAGCGACCACATCGCGATCTCGATGGCGCCGGTGTCGGAGCCGGCGACGATCCCGACCCGCCAGTCGGCGGGGATGCCGAGGATCGCGCGCGAGCGGTCGATCACCTCGACGAGCCGCGCCAGACCAACCCCGGAACGATGCGAACGCCCGACCAGCGCCTGTTCGAGCACAGCCGGCGACCATCCCGGCCGCTTTGCGCAAGGGCCAGAGGAAAAACACGGGTTCGCCGGGCGCCGCGTAGGCATCATCAAGCTGTTCCTCGCAAAGAACGGACACGACCATGAGGCCGCATCGCGCGGCGATACTTATGGGCGAGCCCAGGCCGCTTCAATGCGGCGTCAGCGGCAATTCCCAGTACTGCCCGACCAAATCACGGCCAAAGCTGTGATGCGGCCCCTCACGCACCAGGTGGAAACCCGCGGATTCGTAGATGCGGCGCGCAGAGACCAGCACGTCGTTTGTCCATAGGGTTAGTTTGCGATAGCCCGCACGGCGGGCAAAGCCGACACAGTCTCTGACGAGGCGGCGTCCAATGCCGAGCCTGCGAGCCCTCGGCTCAACGAAGAGCAGTCGCAGTTTGGCGATTTCTTCGCTGTCCTTGACGAGCAGGACCGAGCCGACGATTTCGCCGTCACGCTCGGCGATCCAGCAGCGCTCCCGCCGGGCATCGAAATTCTCGATAAAACCCGCGGCGATCCGAGCAACCAACGCCTCGAAAGTCGTATCCAACCCATATTCCTCGGCATAAAGGACGCCATGGCGGTGGACGATCCAGCCGATATCGCCCGGCTGGTGCGGGCGCAGGATATACGAGAGTTCTGTCTGCTCGCCTTGCATGCCTAACAGGCGCTCGACCCGCTCCAGCGTGGCGACCAACTGCGCCTGATGCGAAGCCGGCAGCGCTCCCAAGAGCGCGGCGATCTCGTCGCGCGACCGCGCGTCGATCGTCGCGAACATCTCGCGCCCCTGGTCGGCCAGGGTAAGGATGATCTGCCGGCGATCGCTCTTCGATGCATGCTTGGTGACGAAACCCTTGGCCGCGAAACTCTTCAGCATGCGGCTCAAGTAACCCGAATCCAAACCGAGCTCCTGCGCCAGCTCGGACGCGGTCGTGTGCTCGCGCTGCGCAAGCTCGTAAAGGACCCGACCTTCGGTCAACGACAGCGGACTGCCGAGCAGCCCCTCCTTTAAGACGCCGATCTTGCGGGTGTAGAACCGGTTGAACCGCCTAACGGCCCGGACCCGCTCTTCCAGCTCTGAGTTCGGCAGCTCCATATATGCCTTTATCAGGCAAATTGCTGACTTTGTCAACGATCAGGTGAGTTCGGCGACCAATCTCCGGAGCCGCTGCTGATCATCCAACGAAAAACAGCCAGGCTCCGCGGTCTCGGCCGCAGAAACCCTGGAGTTTCGACAACAGCGGCGAAAACATAGCAGCCAGGAACAGCCAGCAAAAACGCCGGATAACAGCCAGCAACAGCGACCGGTTGTAGGAAATCCCCGCTATTGCGCGCGGCAATGGCTTTGACGCAATCCCGACCGCTGGAGGCACGAGACCGAAAGGATGAACCACGCGCATTGACATAAGCTTTGATCCAAAGGAATTCCTCCCGACCTCAAGGCACGCAGAAAAACCTACTCCGAGATTTGGGCAATTTTCGGGTCGACCAGAAGGGGAGACGAGCGGCATGGCGTCATCCAGACCGAACATTCTGTTCATTCTCGCCGACGACCTCGGCTATGCCGATGTCTCCTGCTACGGCCGCCGCGATTTCACGACGTCCAATATCGATCGCATCGCCGCCGAGGGCGTGCGCTTCACTCAGGCCTATGCCAATTCCGCGGTCTGCACCGCCTCCCGCGTCGCGCTGATTACCGGGCGTTACCAATACCGGTTGGCCGTCGGGCTCGAAGAGCCGCTGAGCACGCGCGTGCCGCGCAAGATCGGCTTGCCGGCGGACCATCCGACCCTGCCGTCGCTCCTGAAGAAGGCCGGCTACCAAACCGCGCTGATCGGCAAATGGCATTTGGGGCGGCTGCCCGATTTCGGTCCGCTGCAGAGCGGTTACGACTATTTCTATGGTTTCCGCAGCGGCGCGGTCGATTACTTCACGCACAAATCCGGCCCGCCGGCGACCGACACCGATGATTTATGGGAGGGCGACGTCAAAATCCGCCGAACCGGCTACCTGACCGATTTGTTGGGCGCCCGCGGCGTCGATCTGGTCGAAGCCTACGCCGGAACCGGGCAGCCCTTCCTCGTCAGCCTGCATTTCAGCGCGCCGCACTGGCCCTGGGAAGCGCCGGGCGACGAAGCCGAGTCGCAGCGCCTACGGAACTTGTTTCATTACGACGGCGGCACTCAGCGCACCTATCAGCGGATGATCCAGCAGATGGACCTGCAGATCGGACGGGTATTGCAAGCGCTCGACGCGGCCGGCGCCGGGCAAAACACAATCGTCGTCTTCACCAGCGACAATGGCGGGGAGCGGTATTCCGACACCTGGCCTTTCACCGGCAGGAAAACGGAATTGCTGGAGGGCGGTTTGCGCATTCCGGCGGTGATCCGCTGGCCGGACAGAATTCCGTGCGGCGCGGTCTCGGAGCAGGTGACGATCGGCATGGATTGGTTCCCGACCCTGCTCGCGGCAGCCGGCACTGCTCCCCAACCGAAGTTTCCATCAGACGGGATCGATCTGCTGCCGATGCTGACGGAAGCGGCGGCGTCGATTCCGCGCAAGCTCTTCTGGCGCTACAAATACAACGACCAGCATGCGGCCCGCGACGGCGATTGGAAATACCTCAAGATCCTCGACAACACTTTCTTGTTCGATGTGGCGCAGGACCCGATGGAGCGAGCCAATCTCAAGGAGCGCCATCGGGACGCGTACGAGCGGCTTATCGCGGAATGGAACGAGTGGAACGCAAGCATGCTGCCGCTCGATCCGCAAAGCTTCACAAGCGGCTTCTCCGGAGCGGAGCTCGCCGACCATTTCGGCGGCCGTTGAGTTGTTCCCCCGCGATGCAACGCAGGTGTCCCTTGGCTCAACCCGGGCGAAGAGCGCGATAAGAAAGCGGCGCCCGATCGGGCGCCGCTTGCAGAGTCGTTCTTAGACCGGCGGCATCCAATACCGGTCGATCCGTCCGATGTAAGAACGGTCGTCCCAATTCGGCATGTCGCGCGACGTGTAGCTCGGGGCACCCTCGAGCCGGCGGCGGTCGAGATCCACCACATAGCCGCCCAGGCGGGTGTCGTACTTCAACATTTTCCAGGGCAGCGGATGATAGCTCTCGCCAATCCCGAGAAACCCGCCAAACGACATCACCGCATAGGAGACTTGGCCGGTATATTTGTCGATCATCAGGTGATGCACCGAGCCTAGGGTTTCGCCTCTGCGATCGTAGACGGAAGTGCTGGCAACCTTTTCGGAGGAAATGAGCCGCTGAGTTTCGTCGGCTTCCAGATGGGTGGCAGTCGTCGCAGTTCTAACGTCACTCATTGCGTCGTCTCCTGTTAAACGTAGGTACAAGGCAAACAAGAGGTTCAGACGCGGGTTCCGATATTGCGGGGGTTCCGATTTTGGCGAGCCCTCAGCCGGGACTTTGCGGACGGTGCCGTTTGACCGCCTCTGGATTGGTCGAGTCGGCGCCCATATAGATGCCGCGCTCCCAACTGCGCTTCAGCGGGTCGACGACGTTGAGCGACATCCGCCCGATGCGCTCGATCTCGATTTCCACCGTCTCGCCATCCTGCAGTGCGCCGAGCCCCTCGTGATTGGTGCCGCAGGCGATCAAATCGCCGGTGTTCAATGTCATGATCGTCGAGGCGAACTCGACGAGCTCGGGCACTCGGTGCTCCATGTCGTCGGTGTTGTAGTTGTGGCGCAGCTGGCCGTCGTTCCAGAAGCGCACGACCAGATCATTGGGTTCGGGGATCTCGTCGGCGGTCGCAATGCAGGGCCCGATCGGCGCGAAGGTGTCAAACGATTTGCCGAGCCAGCTGCCGGCTTTCCAGGTGCGCCTGCCCTCGCCGCGCGCCGACACGTCAATGAGGCTGGTATAGCCGAAAACCGCGCTGCGCCAATTCGCCTGGCTCACCTTCTTGGCCGGACCCTTGATGACGAGCGCCAGCTCGGCCTCGTGCATGAAGATCCACGGCTCGGTGAATTCCGGCAGAACAATAGTGTCACCCGGTCCAACCACCGCCTCCGGATTTTTCAGGAACATATTCAAAGGTCGCGCCTCGCGCTGCGCGTGTTCCCAGTAATTGGCGATGCAGCAGAGGATTTTGCCGGGCCGCGGCAACGGCGCCCGCAGGCGGACCGAACTCAGCGGCAAAGCTTCACCGTCTGCCGCCCGGCGTTCGAGAGACGGCCGCAGCCTGTCGAACCCATCGATCAGCGCCTGCATCGTCGGGGTGTGTCCCTTCTCGGCGATGCCGGCAATATCGACGACACCGCGATCGGTCAGCAAACCGGGTACCGGCTCGTCCCGGCCGGCTGTCTGAAAAAGCACCAGCTTCATGATTTCCTCCGCAAGCCTACTGCGAGATTAACGGGTTTTGATGCATGGCAACTATCGCGATTCTCGGTTTGACACGTTGGAGACCCCAGGCCGACGATTGCGCGGATGCCGATGGGAGAGCGAATGATGGTCGAGATACGCCGCATGGGTCCGCAGATCGGTGTCGAGGTCACCGGCGTCGACGTCAAGACCCTCGACGATGTGGGCTTTGCGCCGATCTATCGAGCCTGGCTCGACTGCAACATCCTCGTCGTGCGCGACCAGGAACTCGAAATCCAGGATTTTCTGCGTTACAGCCGCCGCTTCGGACCGGTTGTCCCGCACCCTTCGAGATCGACGCGCCATCCCGAGATTCCCGAGATCACGATGCTCGGGATCAACAAATTCGATGCCGACGGCAAGCTCAACGACGCCATCTATCGCCGCGGCGCCGAGGGCTGGCATACCGACGGCGCCTACAACCAGCAGCCGTTCAAGGCGACCCAGCTCTACGCGCTCGCCGTGCCGAGCCGTGGCGGCGACACCTTGTTCGCCAATGGTTATGCGGCCTATGACGCTCTGCCGGAGCGGCTGAAGCGACGGCTCGACGCGGCGATGGGCGCCTTCTCCTATGGCGGCCGTCGCGGCGGGTCAGCACTTCTCGACAAGGCAGACCAGGATTGGAGGCCGGTCTTTCATCCGATCATCCGCACCCACCTCGAAACCGGCCGTAGATCGCTCTATTTCGATCCCGGCAAGATCGTCGACATCGTCGGCTGCGACCGCAGTGAAAGCGACGCGCTGATTGCCGAGCTCAAAGGCTACATGATTCAGCCCGATGCCGAATACCACCACAAATGGCGCAAGGGCGACATCGTGATCTGGGACAACCGGTGCTCCTATCACAAAGCCGCCGGCGACTATCCGCCCGAAGAGGACCGCATCCACTGGCGGGTCTCGATCAATGATTACCGTGTCGAAGCCCATGAGGCCGCCGAGTAACAGTCACGCGGTCGCGGCGCCGTCGACGGGTAGCGCCGCGCCAGAGACGAAGGACGCCTCGTCCGAGATCAGGAACAGGGCGGCGTTGGCGATCTCCTCGGGTCTGCCGGTGCGTCCCATCGGGTTCTGCCGGCCGCGCAATTGGACGAGCGCCTCCTTGTCCTGTCCGGCGGTGCGCTGCTGATCGGGCCGGGATACGAAGATCCGCAGCATCGGCGTGTCGATCGGGCCGGGACAGATCGCATTGACGCGGATTTTGTCCGGCGCGAGCCGCTTGGCGAGCGAGCGGACAAAGCCGACGACACCGAACTTGGCCATCGAGTAGACCGGGCTGAACGCCGAGCCCTGAATCCCCGAGGTCGAGGCCGTGTAAAGCAGAGCGCCGCCGCCGCGCGCCCGGATCTCCGGGATCGCCGCCTCGGTCGTCACCAGCACCGTGCGCAGGTTGAGGTCGAGCGCGATCTCGAAATCCGCCATATCGATGCCCTCGATCGAGGCGGGACCGGGATGGCCGACGTGGTTCCACACGAAATCGAGCCCGCCGAAGGCGTTGGCGATCCGCCGGACGATGCTGCGGGCGAAATCGTCCTGGCGCAAATCGCCGACGAGGCCCAGGGCACGGCCTCCCGCGGCGGTGATCTCGCCGACGACGGCGTCGACCCCTGCCTGATCGATGTCGACCACGCCGACCGCCGCGCCTTCGCGGGCAAACCGGATCGCCCCGGCTCGACCCATACCGGAGGCCGCCGCCGTCACGATCCCGACCTTGTTCTCGAGCCGCATCATCCCACTCCCATCCAATGACGTAGCGCTGTTACTCTGCAGCGACCGCCGCTCGCGCAACGGCACGGGGCCGGCGCAACAGCAGCACCAGCGGCACACCTGCAATAACCATGATCATCATCAGCTTGAAATTGTCGATGTAGGCGACCATCGCCGCTTGGCGCGTCGCCATGGCATTTAGCGCGGCGATGCCAGAGGGGTCGGTCAGGCTGTAGGGTGAGGCCAGCTGCGATTGGGCCAACGGGTTGTCCGGCCGCAAATGCTCGATCAGTCGAGAGTGGACGATCTGGGTATTCTCGGCCAATAGCGCTTCGACGATCGCGATGCCGACACTGCCGCCGATGTTGCGCATCAGACTGAAAATCGCGGTGCCTTGAGTCAGCAGCTGACGCGGCAAGGTCGAGAAGGTTACCGTGCTGAGCGGGGTGAAGACGAACCCCAATCCAAACCCCTGCATCACGCCCGTCACTATGATCGGGCCCATTCCCATATAAAGCGAGAAGCCGGTCATTTCCCACATTGCGATCGCAGTCACCAGAAGACCTGTCAGGATGACCAGCCTGATGTCCACCCGGCCAATCAGGCGGGCGACTAAAAACATCGCGACCATCGTGCCGATGCCGCGCGGGGCGGTCACCAGTCCGGTCGTCATGACCGGGTAGTTCATCAAATCCTGCAGCATTGTCGGCAACAGGGTCATGGTCCCGTAAAGCGGGATGCCGATAAGGAACATCATTACAGTGCCGATGATGCAGTTGGCGTCCTTCAACAGATCACGGTTGAGGAATGACCGGTCGGTAGCTGTCGCCGTGTGTACGATGAACAGGTAAAGGGCGAGCCCGGATATCGCTGCCTCGACACAGATCTCGGGCGAGCCGAACCAATCCTTGAGCTCGCCGCGGTCGAGCAGCATCTGCATGGCGCCGATCGCCAAGCTCAATGTGGCAAAGCCGAAGAAGTCGAAGCTTTCGCGGCGGCCGTGTCGCGTCTCGCGGATAAAAATGAAAATGCCGACCGCGGCGAGAACCCCGAAGGGCACGTTGATGAAGAACACCCAGCGCCAATTATACTGGTCGGTCAGCCAGCCGCCGAGCGCCGGGCCGATAATCGGGCCCAATATGACGCCCATCCCCCAGACCGACATCGCCTGGGCATGGCGGTGGGGCGGGTTGATCTGCAGCAATACCGATTGCGACAGCGGGACGAGCGCCGCCCCGCAGATACCCTGCAGCAGCCGATAGATCACCATCTGGGCAAGGCTCGTTGCCACGCCGCACAAGGCCGAAGCCACGGTGAACCCGACGACCGAGATGAAGAACACGTATTTGATGCCAAAGCGCCCGGCGAGCCAGCCGGTCAAAGGCGTCATGATCGCCGCAGCGACGATGTAAGAGGTCACGACCCAGGAGATCTGGTCCTGCGCGGCGGAAAAGCTGCCTTGCATGTGCGGCAGCGCGACATTGGCAATCGTCGTGTCGACCCCCTGCATGAAGGTCGCCAACATGATCGAGACAGTGATTGCGCCCCGGTTCGCTACCGGGGCGCGCGTCTCACCCGTCATCGCTCCGCGGCTCGTGAGCTCGGTCCGGTGAGCCAGGCGAACATGCCTTGGACCCGATCGAGCCAGGGCCGCCGGTGACGGGTGTCGACCTCGACGGTCGCGCTGAGCCCGGACTGCAGCGGCGCGTCTTGGTCCAAATGCTCAAGGCTGAGGCGCACCGGCAGACGCTGGACGACCTTCACCCAATTGCCGGTCGCATTCTCGGCCGGAAGCAACGAGAAGGTTAGCCCGGTACCGGGGCTGAGGCTCTCGACCTTGGCGTTAAACACGACATCGGGGTAGGTATCGACCTCGACCGTCGCCGCCTGGCCCGGCCGCATATGAGTGAGCTCGGTCTCCTTGAAATTAGCCTCGACCCATATTCGGTCGGTCGACATCAACGAGAACAACGGCGTCGAGGCGTTGACGTAATCGCCGACCTGAAGCTGGTCGACCTTGGTGACGATCCCGTTCTCCGGCGCGTGGACTTCCATATAAGAAAGATTGAGCTCGGCGCGGTCGAGCGCGGCTTGTGCGTGCTGCACCATCGGGTGTTGCTCGAGAGGAATATCCGAATCGCCACCGATGTTGGCGAGGGCGACGGCGACGTCCTGCTGCTTGGACGCGATTTGCGCGCGCCCGGTTTCATAGGTCTGCCTGGCCTGATCGAATTGCTGCTGAGAGGCCGCGCCGGAAGCGACCAAGCGTTGCTGCCGCTCGAACTCGTGCTGCTGATAGTCGACCGTGGCCTCGGTCGCTCGGGCGTCCGCCCGTTTCTGGTGATAGGTCGCCTTCATCGCGTGAATCTGGAACCGCACCGTGGCGAGCTGCGCTTTGGCTTCATCCACAGCGATCTGGAAGGGGCGCGGGTCCAGCCGAAAAAGCACCTGACCTGCGGTGACCTTCTGGTTGTCCTTGACGTCGATTTCGACGACTCGGCCGGAGATGTCGGTGCTGATCGCAACCCGTGCGGCCTGGATATAGGCGTCATCGGTCGACACGTAGCGCCCGCCGGTCAGGTACCAGTAGCCCGCCGCGAACAGGACGAGGATCGGCCCCGCGAGCATCAGCGGCAGCCGCAATCTCTGGCGTAAGGGGCGGCGCCGGGTGAGAACCGCGGAGCGGCCCTCGAGCGGGCCCCGCAGCAGCGTCGACGCGTCGTTTTCGGCCGAAGTCGTCACTGATGGCCTCCAACCGGCGCCAGTTCCGCATGGCCGCTCGGCCCGCGCTCGGTCGTCTCGTCGAGTTCGGCGAAGTCCGCCGATAGCGGCAGCACGCGCTCCGAAAGATTGCGATGTACCCGCCGCAAGAGTTCGATCAGCTGCTTTCCCTCGTCTTTGGAAAGGCCGGCAAAGGACTCGGCGCGGATCTCGTTCGAGAGGTCCAGAATGCGCGCCAGGATCGGTCGGGCCTTGTCGGTCAGAACGAGGCGGCGGGCGCGCCGGTCGCCAGGCTGGGGCTGCCGTTCGATCCAGCCGTCTTCCTCCATCCGGTCGATCTGCCGCACCAAGGTCATCGGCTTGATTTCGAGCAGGTCGGCGAGGCCGGCCTGATTGATCCCCTCGTTGCGCGCGAGGTACCCCAGCACCTTGCACTGTGCGCGAGTGAGCCCGAGAAAAAGCAGCGCCCGCTGATTGAACCGGCGCCCAAACAACCGGGCGACGTCGTGAACGAGAAACCCGAAGCTGCGGTCGAGGTCCATGATCATAGCTGTACCAACAATTATACTACGGTGATAATAAGCTAAGATATCAAAATTTGCCAGGACGGCCGCGATAGAAATCGCGCGGCTGGTAGTCGGGAATTCGATGGCTCGCCCCGCTAGCGGGCCACCTCGGGCCGCAGCGCCGGGCGCGCTCGGCGGACCAGCAGCAGCAGCGGGATCAGCAGAAGCACGATCATCATCATCAGCGCGTAATCGTTGATATAGGCCACCATCGCGGCCTGCCGGGTCACCTCGGCGTTGAGTGCGGCAATCCCCGAGGGTGTCGTGAGGCTGAACGGCGGCGCCAACCACGGTGCCTGGGCGAGCGGGTTGTCCGGCCGCAGATTCTCGATCAGGCGCGAATGCACGACCTGCGTGTTCTGGATCAACAGCGCCTCAAGGACCGAGATGCCGATGCTGCCGCCGAGATTGCGCATCAGGCTGCGCATCGCGGTCCCTTGCGTCAGGATGTGCCGCGGCAGGTTCGACAGCGCCAGCGTGTTAAGCGGGACGAAGGTGCAGCCGAGCCCGAACCCCTGCAGCAAGCCCGACGAAATGACCGGCGCCATTCCCATCTGCAGCGAGAATCCGGTCATCTGCCAGAGCGAGAGGACGGTCAGCAGGAACCCGGTAAGGATGATCAGCCGGTTGTCGACGCGGTTGATCATACGCCCGACAACGAACATGGCGATCATCGTGCCGATGCCGCGCGGAGCGGTCACCAGCCCGGTCGTAAAGACCGGGTAATTCATCAGCGACTGCAGCATGGTCGGCAATAGCGCCAAGGTGCCGCTGAGAATGCCGCCGACAAAAAACATCAGGACCGTGCCGGCCAGGAAGTTTGGGCTCTTCATTAGGTCGAGATTGATGAAGGATCGATCTCTGGCCGTGGCAGTATGAACGATGAATAGATAGAAGAAGACGCCGGAGACGAGCGTCTCGACCCAAATCTCGGTCGAGTTGAACCAATCTTTGAGCTCGCCGCGGTCGAGCATCATCTGCAGTGCTCCGACGGCGATGCTCAACGTCACGAAGCCGAAGAAGTCGAAGGCCTCGCGATGCGTGTGGCGCGTCTCGCGGATAAAAGCCAGAATGCCGAGGCTGGCGATCACGCCGACCGGCAGGTTGATGTAAAAGATCCAACGCCAGCTGTAATCTTGGGTAAGCCAGCCACCCAGCATCGGGCCGAAGATCGGCCCCAGCATCACCCCCATGCCCCAGATCGCGATCGCCTGGCCGTGCCGCTCCGGCGGGTTGATCTGCATCAGCACCGATTGGGAGAGCGGGACGAGCCCAGCGCCGCAGGCGCCTTGCAGCAGACGGTAGATCACCAGCTGGGTGAGACTGGTGGCGCTGCCGCACAAAGCCGAGGCGAGCGTGAACCCGGCCACCGAAATCAGAAACACATATTTGATGCCAAGGCGCCCGGCGAGCCACCCGGTCAGCGGCGTCATGATCGCCACCGCGACGATGTACGAGGTCAGCACCCAGGCGATCTGATCTTGGGCCGCCGAGAGGCTGCCCTGGATGTGCGGCAACGCGACATTGGCGATCGTGTTGTCGACACCCTGCATGATCGTCGCCAGCATGATCGAAGCTGTGATCATCCCCCGGTTTGCAACCGGCGCCCGCGCTTCGCTCCTCACCTGCCGTGATCCGTCAACGCAACAACTGTACTTTATCGATGATAAGCATGGCTGATGAGTTTGCAAAGCATCGATCGGAACCGGTGCCGCGCGGCGATCGCACGGCTGATCATCGGAAATTCGATGGCTCGGCGGTGCCTTATAACAAGCGGTTGCCTAAGCCTCGGTCCACATGCAGACTTCGTCGGGAAGCGGCGCCGGCCCGGGATGGTACGGTCGTCAAAGGGAGGGACCATGCTATGACGACAAAAATTCAAATCCTGCAGAGCGTTGCTGCGATCGGCGTTGCTGCGCTGCTCGCCGCCGCGCCGGCGCGGCTCAGCGCGCAGCAGACCCCGCAATCTGCGGCCCGCATTGGCCAGCATGATCTGGGCGGCGTCGTTACCGGCAAAAACGGGCCCGAAGCGGGCGTCTGGGTGATCGCCGAGACCACCGGATTGCCGACGGCATTCGCCAAAATCGTCGTCACCGACGATCAGGGACGTTACGTCATTCCGGATCTTCCTCAGGCCAATTACGACGTCTGGGTGCGCGGCTACGGCCTCATCGACTCGCCGCGTGTCGTGACGACGCCGGGGAAAACCGTCAATTTAACGGCAGTACCGGCGCCGAATGAGGCGGCCGCCGCGCAATATTATCCAGCGATCTACTGGTATTCGATGCTGAACATCCCGGACGAGAGTAACTTCTCCGGGCCGAAGCGCGACGAGAACATGCCGGAGAATATCAAGACTCACACGGCGTGGTTGAACATTATAAAGACCACCGGCTGCATTGCCTGCCACGGCATCGGCACCCTTGGGACGCGCACGATTCCGGCGGCGCTCGGTCATTTCGACACCTCAGCAGACGCCTGGGCGCGGCGCATCCAGTCGGGACAGGCGGAGACCAGCATGGTCAGTGCAATCAGCCGCCTCGACCCGCAGCTGGCATTCCAATATTTCGGCGACTGGACCAATCGGATCGCCAAAGGCGAGCTGCCGTTTGCGCAACCGCCGCGGCCGCAGGGCGTCGAGCGCAACATCGTGCTGACCTTGTGGGACTGGAGCCGCGAGACGGCCTACCTCCATGACCTCACGCCGACTGACCGTCGCAATCCGACCATCAATGCCAATGGCAAGATGTATGGCTCGACCGAGGACAGCACCGATTATATTCCGGTCCTCGACCCGGCGCACAATTCGGTCGGCGAGATCAAGCACCCGGTGCGCGATCCAAATACACCGACCTCGAAGACCGCGCCGATGGAGCCGTCGCCCTATTGGGGCGCCGAGCCGATCTGGGACAGCGAGAGCACCACGCACAACCCGATGATGGACGAGAAGGGCCGGGTCTGGTTCACCGCGCGGGTGCGCCCGCCGGCAAACCCGGCTTTCTGCAAGCAGGGGTCGAGCCATCCGTCGGCGCAGGTCTTTCCGCTGCAAGAGGCCAGCCGTCATCTCTCGATGTATGATCCGGCGAGCGGCAAGTTCACGTTGATCAGCACCTGCTTCCCGACGCACCATTTGAACTTCGCCTCGGACGCCAACAACACGCTGTGGACCAGCGCGGGCGTCAGCGGACCCGGCGTCATCGGCTGGCTCAATCGCAAGATGTTCGAGGAAACCGGAGACGAGCAGAAATCGCAGGGCTGGACGCCGTTCATCCTCGACACCAACGGCAATGGCAAGCGCGACGATTACGTCGAGCCCAACCAGCCGGTCGACCCGACGAAAGACAAGCGAATAGCGGTGAACCTCTATTCGGTTTCGATCAGCCCGGCCGACGGATCCGTGTGGGGCACGGTGTTGGGCTTCCCCGGTGCGATCGTACGCGTCAATCCCGGCTCCGATCCGACCCACACCGCGCTCGCCGAGATCTACGAGCCGCCAATGCCCGGCTACGGGCCGCGCGGCGGCGACATCGACAGCAAGGGCGTGTTCTGGGCATCATTGGCGAGCGGCCATCTGGCGAGCTTCGACCGCAGCAAATGCAAGGTGTTGAACGGCCCGACCGCGACCGGCAAGCACTGCCCCGAGGGCTGGACCCTCAACCCCTTCCCCGGACCGCAGTTCAAAACCGTCAGCGATCCCGGCAGCGCCGAGTCGAGCTATTACGTCTGGGTCGATCAGCACAACACATTGGGTCTCGGCCAGGACGTGCCGATCGCCACCGGCAACCTCAACAGCGCCTTGTTGGCTCTCGTCGACAGCAAGTTCGTGACCTTGCGCGTCCCCTATGTGAACGACTATTTCACAAAGGGGATGGACGGTCGCATCGACGACCCCAATGCCGGCTGGAAGGGCCGGGCACTGTGGACGACCTACGGCACCCGGACGATGTTCCACCTCGAAACCGGCAAGGGGCCCATGCCCAAGGTCGTGCGCTTCCAGCTCCGCCCCGACCCGCTCGCCAATTAGCGTTCAGAATGCATTCGGATGATTTCAATGCAATGCCCCCTCATCGTCTTCCCGGCGAAGGCCAGGCGAAGGCCGGGATCCAGGCCTGCCATGGGCACCGGCCTTCGCCGGTGTGGCAGGATTGATCGTGCGAGCATTGGTCCGAGTTCGGCAATCTGAATGGTCCGCAGACTAGGCAGCGCCATCAGCTCTGGCCGGCTATGTTGCGGCGCAGCCGTTCCTGACTGGCGGCCGGCCAGACCTCCGGGATTTTATAGAACGCCTCGAAGGCGGGCTTGTCCGGCGGCAGTTCGAACCAGGGCAATTTGCTTCTGGTAAAGATGTGGACGTCGGGCTCGACCCGTTCCGGATGATCGAGGGCGCCGACCCGCACGAGCAATGTATCGCCGGGTGCGGCGTGGTATTTGCTCCACAGCCGGGTCATGCAATCGCCGCAGAAAAATACCTCGTGGGGCTTGCCGCTCCCCGCGGGCAGCATGAATGATTTCGGCAGGCTGTGGTCGGCCTCGACGCGGTTCTTCTCGATCCACATGTTGAGCACGAACGCACTGCCGGTCATCTTCTGGCGGTCGCGGCAGTGGCAGGCATGCACGATCAATGGAGCCGCGGTCAGTCGGTACCGCAGTGCGCCGCAGGCGCACCCCCCTTCCAGATCCATCTCCACCCTCCTCCGCTAGACCCTAAGCGCAGACCTGGCTGTTGTCGCTGTTCTTTGCAGCAAGAAAACAGCCAGTGCCTATGCCAAGAACCTCGGAAAATCTCGATTTCTGCCGGCCGATGCAGCAATAACGGCAAACCCGCTGGCTGTTTTCCGCTGTTACCTGGCTGTATCTGCCCACGGTTCTGCCGGGACGAGGCCACAGCCCGATCGGTCTGACATACCCACCCACCACGAAACCACCTCGCTGCTTGCTCCCTCAGAAGAAAGATAGCGGGAGATTGGGGCTATTTTCGGGTCAGGATCGCGTCACCGGACCTGGACTCCCCAAGGATCGCCACGTCGAGATCGGAGTAGCGCCTCGCGCGCCCCGTCGCGCGCGAGCCGAACACCCATGCTTTGACGCTCTGCGGCAGGTGCGTACAGATCGCGGAGACGACCTGCGAGGCCACCTTTGTGGCGCAGGGTTCGGAAAAGGGGCATACCATCTGCGGGTCCTGGTTGAAACAGGAGAAGACGACCGTCTCGGTGGCGATCAAGGGATCGCAATGGCGTTGCAGGCACTGCTCGCAGAACCGCGAATTGAACTGGCTAGTGATGTCTGGACTGCAATCTGAACCCTCGGTAGCATGGTGGTCGTATTCGACCCGGTGAGGCACATGGGGGTCCGATCGTTAGGGCGGCGAGAGTTTATCGCCGTCTTACCGCCGTGGCAGCATCGCCGGCCGCTGGGCACGCGCAGCAGCCCGAGCCGGCTCGCCGTGTTGGCGTGTTGCTACCTTGGACGCAGAACGATCCGTTCGCTCAGGCGAGTATGCGAGCCTTCGCGGAGGCGCTTGGGCGTTTTGGGTGGAATGAGGGCAGGAATATCCGGATCGACCAGCGCTTTGCCGCGAACGATCCAGCGCTTTTAAACACCTATTCGGCTGAACTGGTCGGCCTTTCGCCGAACGCAATTCTCGCGAGCACCCCGCCGACGGTCATTGCACTGCGGCAGCAGACGGGCACGATACCGATCGTTTTTGTCCTCGTACTCGATCCCGTCGGGCTGGGCCTGGTTCAGAGCCTCGCGCGGCCGGGCGGCAACATCACCGGGTTCGGCGCTTTGGACCCGCCGCTCATGGGGAAGTGGCTCCAATGCTGAAGGACGTCGCGCCAAGCGTCACACGGGTCTCCGTCATCTTCAACCCTGACGCCTCGCCTTCCGCTCCGCTGTTCAACCGCGGTATCGAAGCCGCCGGCGCGTCCCTCAAGGTCACGGTGACGCTTGCTCCGGTTCACGACGACCCCGGGATCGAAGGAGCCATCGCCTCCCGGGCGCGCGAGCCAGGAGGCGGGCTGATCACTTTGCCGAACAGTTTTAACGAAGCACATCGCGATGTGATCATCACCGCAGCAGCTCGACACCATTTGCCTCTAATCGGCACGCCGGACTTTCCCAAGGCTGGCGGCCTGATGTCCTACTGGTTCGACCCAGTCGACGTGTACGCACAGGCGGCATCCTACATCGACCGCATCCTCAAAGGCGCCAGTCCGGCCGACCTGCCGGTACAGCAGCCAACGAAATATTCGCTGATCATCAATCTCAAGGCCGCCAAGGAGCTCGGTCTCACGATTCCGGAGCGCATGCTCGACATTGCCGACGAGGTGATCGAATAGCACTCCGCTGTCGCGGCGGTCATTCGGCCGCGATCGCGGGGCGTTCGCCCAAATGCTGCAGGCAGCGGTCGACCCAGAGCTTGGTGAGTTTTTCCTGGACGCCGTTTTGCGAGAGGCGGCGGCGCAGGGTGCGGAAATCGACGCGGTCCATCTCCTGGTCCTGGTTGAAGCAGGAGAACACGACCGTCTCGGTGCCGGTCACCGGATCGCGGTGACGTTGCAGGCACTGCGCGCAGATCTCCTTCATCATGCACTGCATCGGCGAATTGATCGACGCGATCGCGCGGTGGTCGGGGCGGAAATAGCGCTTCAAACCCGCCTGCCGCGCCTCGGCGACGGCCGCCATCATGCCGTCCGAGCCGATCGCGATGATGCGGTCGACTGCCGACAATGGGATCATGACCGACCCCAACGCGCCCCGGCCATAGGCTTCGATCGCCTCGACGATGTTGCCGACAAAGGCGCGGTCCTGCGGCCGGCCCGGCGCCAAGCCGGGCGCCTCGTCGCAGCACCACACGACGCAGTCGGCAGCGTGCTCGATCTCGGGGACCTTGTAACGGTCCTGCACGAGCTTGTAGCCGGCGAAATAGAGGACGCGCGAGCCGCGCGCGCGGAACGCCGCGCCGATCGAGAACAAGACTGCATTGCCGAGCCCGCCGCCGACCAGGAGCACGGTCTCGCCCGAGGGCGTCTCGGTCGGGGTGCCGGTCGGCCCCATCAGGATCACCGGCTCGCCGGGCTTTAGGAGGGCGCAGAGGTCGGAGGAACCACCCATCTCGAGCACGACCGTCGACAGGAGGCCCTTTTCCGTGTCGATCCCGGCGCCGGTCAGCGCCAGCCCCTCCATCGCCAGGGTCGTCCCATCGACCCGCGACGCCAGGCGCTCGTAATTCTGCAGCCGATAGAACTGGCCGGGCTTGAAGGCGCGCGCGGCAATCGGCGCCCGCACGACGACCTCGATGATGTTCGGCGTCAGCCGGACGATCTCCTGCACTTGCGGGCGCAGCTCGTAATCGAGCCGAGCCGCCAGCTCGACCGGCGCGGGCGCCGATGGGGTACGTCGCGCGAGCATGCGGCTGACCACCGGATAGCCCAGCGTGGCGCCGCCCATCGCTTTGACGACGTTGCCGAAAAAGCTCGGATGGAGGTCGCCAAAAAAGCTGACCGCACGCCCGTCGGGACGCAAATGCGTTAAGACCCGCACCGCCGAAGGCTTTACGACCCGCTCGGGTGTCACCGGGTTGCCGTCTTCGTCGAGCGCCCGGAAATAGCGCCCGTCGAGGGTGATGTTCCCGGGATCTTCGCGGCCGAGCACGGTGTTCGGCTGGGTTCCTGCTGCGACGAGGATCGTGCGCGCCGGCAGCACGACCTCCTCGCCCGGGCCCTGGTTCGGGTCGGGACGGTGCCCGCCGACTTCCGTCACACTGTGCCGGGTCAGCCGCAATGCGGCGGCTTGGCCGAAGAGGTCGACATCGACCTCGACCGGGGTCAAAAGCTCCGCAAACCGGATCCCCTCCTCCATCGCCTTCGCGACTTCCTCATGGTTGAGGGTGTAGCTCGGCGAGTTGACTAGGCGGCGGCGGTACGCGATTGTCACGCCGCCCCAGCCGTCGATCAGGTTGACGAGTTGCGGCGGGCGGTCTTCGCGGTGGGCGGCGTCGCGCTCCGCGCGGATCGCGCGGGCATGCTCGATGAACTCGGTGGCAACCTCGCGTTCCGGCGGCGTCCACTCGGCGCGCACCGCCTCCTCGCCGCGCTCGGCGACCAAGGTCTCGTAACGCGACAAGAATTTTTCGACCTGGAGCGGATAATAGGCCAGCGACTCGGTCGCGGTGTCGATCGCGGTCAGACCGCCGCCGATTACGACCACCGGCAGCCGCACGGTCAGATTGGCGATGCTGTCGGTCTTGGCCGCGCCGGTCAATTGCAACGCCATCAGGAAGTCGGAGGCCTGCCGCACCCCAGGCGCGAGGCCGTTCTTCATCGGGATCACGGTCGGCCGGCCGGCACCGGCGCACAGCGCGACATGGTCGAAGCCGAGATCGAATGCACTGTCGATCGTGATCGTGCCGCCAAAGCGCACGCCGCCATACATCGAAAAGCTCGCCCGACGCTCGAGCAGCAGGCGCACGATCTTCAGGAAATTCTTGTCCCACCGCACCGTGATGCCGTATTCGGCGACGCCGCCGAACCCTGCCATGACCCGGTTGTCGAGCCTTTCGACCAGGCTCGCGACATCGCGGATCGGCTCGAACGGGTGTCGGGCGCCATCGAGCGCGACGCCGCCGATCTCGGGCGGCAGAGGCTCGATCTTGAGTCCATCGACCGCCGCGACGAAATGGCCGTCGTTCAACAGGTGGTGCGACAGGGTGAAGCCGGCTGGCCCGAGTCCGACCACGAGCACCTTGTAACCGGTCGCCGGCCGCGGCAAAGGCCGCCGGATGTTGAGCGGGTTCCAGCGGGTCAGCAGCGAATAGATCTCGAAACCCCAAGGGAGGCCGAGCACGTCTTTCAGGGTGCGGGTCTCGATCTGCGGGATGTCGACCGGGTCCTGCCGCTGATAGATGCAGGCTTTCATGCAGTCGTTGCAGATGCGGTGGCCAGTCGCCGCGCAGATCGGGTTGTCGACCGCGACGATGGCGAGGGCGCCGAGGCTGTTGCCGCGCGCCTTCACCAAATTCATCTCCGAAATCTTCTCCTCGAGCGGGCAGCCCGCGAGGGGGACCCCGAAGACGCTTTTCTTGAAGGCGCCGTCCTTCTCTTTCAGCCCCTTCGAGCAGCTGTCCTTGCCCTGGTTGTGGCACCAGATGCAGTAATTCGCCTGGTCGAGCGCACCCGTCAGGTCGGTGCCAGGGTCGGTCAGCGCAAAGCCGTCGCGGCGCCGCCAGTCGTCCTCGGGCAGCCGCAACATCGTGACGCCGTCGCGCTCGATGGTTTCAACCGGCACGAGATGATGCAGGTCGAGCCGGTGCGGCACCTTGAACAGCACGCCGTGCCGGTGCTTGAGCCGGCCTTCCGGGGACAATGTCGCCCAGGCGGCATAGCGCTGCGCCATGTCGAGAGCGTCCGCATTACCGGCCTCGTCTTCAAGCCACTTCGCGACATGCTCGGCATAGCGCCGCTCCCACGGGCCGACCGATTCATCGGCCGGCGGGCCCATCAGCCGATCGAGCTCGCCGGCCAATCCGGGCCCGTCGACCGCCATGGCATCGGCTTCTTTCACGCCCTTGAGGGCGCGTCGCTGCACGAAGAGCCGCTTGACCGAGTAGAGCGGCGCCAATTCGTGATGGCGCGCCTGCAAGGCTCTCACCTCTGCTGCGATCCCGAACAGCTCGCCGATAAAATCTTCGAGGTGGGGCGCGAGATCGACCAGCAGGTTGGATTCGTCCAGCCCCTCGACTGCGTCCGGGTCGCGCCGCGCCGTCATCAGCCGGTCATGCAAACCAATATCGGTTTCGTTGAGGTGAGCGACAAAAGCCCGGTCAAGCCGAACGAGACCTTCCCGGTCATAAAGATCCGCGAAAGAGAGACCGTGCTGGAGGGAAAGGTTGGTCATCGGGACAGGAATGCGACGGCGGCAGCCGCGCCCTCAATTCTCGTAAGCGGGGAGATGCAGCAACATCTCCTAAATTGGGTCGATTGGCTGCCAATAAAGGAGAGCAGATCTCACATGTCTCGATGCCGCCGAAAGTTGAGCGAAGCGTGGATGGTGGAGTTGGGTGGCGCAATTGACAGAAAGCCGGGTCGCGACTACGTTCCGGCTGCGCTTCCGAGGAAGCGAGCGACACACCCGGGTAATAGCCCGGGCCGCCAGTCCGCGAGTTTCGCGCACTGGCGTTTTTGCTGTCGCAAGTGAGTCTTGAGGATCGGAATGTTCGACAGCCTCAGTGATCGCCTCGGCGATGTATTCGACCGGCTGCGCCGCCATGGCGCGCTGACCGAGGCCGATGTCGGGACCGCTTTGCGCGAGATCCGGATCGCGCTGCTCGAGGCCGATGTGGCGCTTCCCGTGGTCCGGGACTTTGTCGCGGCGGTCCGCGAAAAGGCGCTCGGGCAAGAAGTGCTGCGCTCGGTGACGCCGGCGCAGATGGTCGTCAAGATCGTCCACGACCATCTGATCGAAGTGCTCGGAGGCGCTGAAGGCGCCGCCAGGACCAATGGCATTGATCTGAACGCCCCTTCCCCTGTCGCCGTCATGCTGGTCGGACTGCAGGGCTCGGGCAAGACGACGACAGCGGCGAAGATCGCCAGCCGCCTGAAGGCACAAAACCGCAAGAAGGTATTGCTCGCCTCGCTCGACGTGCAGCGGCCGGCAGCGCAGGAGCAGCTCGCCATTCTCGGCCGCCAGATCGGCGTTCCTTCATTGCCGATCGTGCCGGGCGAGAGGCCGGTCGCGATCACCCGGCGGGCGTTGCAGACCGGACGCACCGAGGGCTACGACGTCGTGATCCTCGACACGGCCGGCCGGCTGCACGTCAACGAAGAGCTGATGCTCGAAGTCGCGGCGGTGCGCGAGGTCGCCGACCCGCACGAGACATTGCTGGTCGCCGACGCGATGACCGGTCAGGACGCGGTCAATGTCGCCAAAGCCTTTGGCGAGCGCGCCGGCATCACCGGGATCGTGCTGACCCGGGTCGACGGCGACGCCCGCGGCGGTGCCGCATTGTCGATGCGCGCGATCACCGGCAAGCCGATCGTGCTGATGGGTGTGGGCGAACGCATCGAGGCGCTCGAGCCGTTTCACCCCGAGCGCATCGCCGGGCGCATCCTCGGCATGGGCGACGTCGTCAGCCTGGTCGAGAAGGCGGCCGAGACGGTCGACCAGGAGGAGGCCGAAAAGCTCGCCGCCAAATTGGAAAAGGGCCGGTTCGACCTCGACGACCTCGCCGCGCAATTGCGCCAGATCCGTCGCATGGGCGGCATGGGCGGGATGCTCAAGCTGCTGCCTGGGATCGGCAAGATCAAGAAGCAGCTGGATGAGGCGAATATCGACGAGCGGATCATCAAGCGCCAAGAGGCGATCATCTCGTCGATGACCAAGGGCGAACGGCGCAACCCAAAGCTGCTGAACGGCTCACGCCGCCGGCGCATCGCGTCGGGGTCGGGCACCTCGGTGCAGGAGATCAACCGGCTCCTGAAGCAATATCAGGATATGGCCGACATCACGAAAAAAATGAAGAAGCTCGGGCCCAAGGGCCTGGCGCGGCACGGGCTGGCCGGCCTTATGCCCGGCGGCTTTCGGCACTAGAAACGAGGGCATCAGAATGTCGTTGAAGATCCGCCTTGCACGCGGCGGCGCAAAGAAGCGCCCGTATTACAGTATCGTCGTCGCGGATTCGCGCAGTCCCCGCGACGGCCGCTTCATCGAAAAGCTCGGCACCTATAATCCGATGCTGGATCGCTCCCACGCCGATCGGGTTACCCTGAAGGCCGAGCGAGTTCAGCATTGGCTCGGAGTCGGCGCCCTGCCCACCGATCGGGTGGCACGTTTTCTCGGCGACGCCGGGATCATCGACAACCCAGCCGTCCGAGAGACGCCGGTCAAGTCGCGGCCTAAGGCGCGGGCTCAGGAGAGGCTGAAGGCGGCGCAAGAGGCGGCGGAGCGCGCCTGAGCCCAGACGAATGGCGGCAGCCCCTCACCCTCCCGCTTCGCGGGCCCCTCCCTCTCCCCGCTCTCGCGGGGCGAGGGGCTATCCTTCTCCCTCGCCCCGCTTGCGGGGAGATCGTCGGGGTGAGGGGCAGCCGCAGCGAGTCTGTATCGGCGTCATCACCGGCCCGCAGGGCGTGCAGGGAGCGGTCCGGATCAAGAGCTTTACCGAAGTCCCGGACGGGGTCGCCGGCTATGGTCCCGTCGAGGACGAAAGCGGCCGCCGGCGTTTCCAGCTGCGTCTCGTCGGCACGGCTAAGGGCGTGGTGATCGCGCGGGTTTTGGGCGTCGAGGATCGTAATCAAGCAGAGGCTCTATGCGGAGTTCGCCTCTACTTGCCGCGTTCGGCCCTGCCACAGCCCGAGCCGGAAGAATATTACCACGCCGATCTGATCGGCCTCGACGCTGTGTTGGGGGATGGAACGCGGATCGGGCGCGTGCGCGCGATCTACGATTTCGGAGCCGGCGACACGCTAGAACTGGCACGGGATGGCGCACCGCCCGTGCTGGTGCCGTTCACGCGGGCAGTCGTGCCGATCGTCGCGCCGGCGGAGGGGCGGCTCGTGCTCGACCCGCCGCCGGGGCTGCTGGGCGATGACGAGCCATGACTTGGCGCGCGACCGTATTGACGATATTCCCGGAAATGCTCCCGGGCCCGCTTGCCTATTCGCTGGCCGGCAAAGCGTTGAAGGCGGGGCTGTGGCGGCTGGAAACGTTGGACATCCGGGACTTTGCGGGCGATAAACACCGCTCCGTCGACGACGCGCCGTTTGGCGGCGGGCCGGGCATGGTCATGCGGCCGGACGTGCTCGACGCGGCAATCGCCGGCGCAGGCGGGGCCGGACCTTTGATCCTGCTGTCGCCGCGCGGACGCCGGCTTGAGCAGCAGCGGGTGCGCGAGCTTGCCGCGGAGCCGGGTGTGCTCTTGATCTGCGGCCGTTTCGAGGGTGTGGACGAGCGTGTGCTGGAGGCGCACGGCATCGAGGAGGTAAGCCTCGGCGATTTTGTGCTGTCGGGCGGCGAGCCTGCGGCGATCGCGCTGATCGACGCCTGTGTGCGGTTGTTGCCGGGTGTCGTCGGATGCGACGAGGCGCTGGCCGAGGAGAGTTTCGCAGAGAACCTGCTCGAATATCCGCAATATACTCGCCCGCAGCAGTGGCAAGGGCGCGCCGTGCCGGAGGCGCTCGTGTCAGGCGATCATGGACGCATCCGAGCCTGGCGCCGGGCCGAGGCGAAGCGCTTGACCCGCGAGCGCCGGCCGGATTTGTGGGAGCGCCACCTAGCGGCGCAAGAACCGGCCGCCGAATGCGGCGGCGATAGAGATCGAGAGGTGGAGTGATGAACCTTCTGCAGCAGCTCGAGCAGGAGCAGGTCGACAAGCTCACCGCCAGCCGGCCCATCCCGGAGTTCCAGCCCGGCGACACGTTGCGGGTCGGGGTCAAAGTCGTCGAAGGCGAACGTGAGCGCATCCAGGTCTTCGAAGGCGTCTGCATCGGCCGCAAGAACGCCGGGGTGAACTCGAATTTCACTTTGCGGAAGATCTCTTACGGCGAGGGGGTGGAGCGCATCTTCCCGCTATATTCGCCTCGCATCACCTCGATCGATGTGGTGCGCCGCGGCGTGGTGCGGCGCGCCAAGCTCTATTACTTGCGCGGCCTTACCGGCAAGCGGGCGCGCATCACCGAACGCGCCCGCGACAGCGTGCGGCCCGGCGCCAAACGGGCGGGCGCGAGTGCACAAGCCCAAACCGAACCGGCCCCCGAGATGGCCGGCGCCGCCGAACAAACCAACCAATCGGAGTGACCGCAGCCATGGCCCCGCCGCGCACCCTCTTTGACAAGATCTGGGAGAACCACGTCATCGCCGCGCAGGGCGAAGGCACCTACCTGATCTACATCGATCTTCACCTGATTCACGAGGTCACGACGCCGCAAGCCTTCGAAGGACTGAAGCTCGCCGGCCGCAAGGTTCGCCGGCCCGACGCGACGATGGCGGTAGCCGACCACAACGTGCCGACGAGCGACCGCAGCCGCGGCATCGAAGACCCGGAATCGAAGCTGCAGGTCGACACCCTGGAGCGCTATGTGAAGGAGTTCGGCGTCCCCTATTTCCCGGTCGACAGCATCAACCAGGGCATCGTTCACATCATTGGGCCGGAGCAGGGTTTGAGCCAGCCCGGGATGACGATCGTCTGCGGCGACAGCCACACCGCGACGCATGGCGCGATGGGCGCGCTCGCGTTTGGCATCGGCACCTCCGAGGTCGAACACGTGCTCGCCACGCAGACCTTGATCCAGGCCCCGGCCAAGAACATGCTGATCCAGGTCAATGGCGGCCTCGGCGCCGGGGTCAGCCCCAAGGATGTCATCCTCGCGATTATCGGCAAGATCGGCACCGCCGGCGGCACCGGCCACATCCTCGAATACGCCGGCAGTACCTTCCGCGACATGTCGATGGAGGGCCGCATGACCGTCTGCAACATGTCGATCGAAGCGGGCGCGCGCGCCGGCCTTGTCGCACCCGACGAAAAAACCATCGCCTATGTAATGGGCCGACCATACGCGCCGAAAGGTGCCGCCTGGGAGCAGGCGGTCGCCTATTGGCGCACCCTGCCTTCGGACCCTGGCGCCAAATACGACAAAGAGGTGCATCTCGACGCCGCCGACATTGCGCCGCACGTCACCTGGGGCACGAGTCCGCAGGACGTGGCGCCGATCACGGGGCGCGTGCCCGACCCGGCGCAGGTCGACGACCCGCTGAAGCGCGCGGCGATGCAGCGTTCGCTCGAATACATGGCGCTGGCGCCGAACACGCGGCTCGTTGACGTGCCGGTTGAGCGCGTCTTTATCGGCTCGTGCACCAACAGCCGCATCGAGGATCTGCGCGCCGCCGCGGCGATCGCCAGGGGCCGGCGTGTGGCCAAGGGGGTGCGAGCCCTGGTCGTGCCGGGCTCGGGCCTCGTCAAGCATCAGGCGGAAGAGGAAGGGCTCGACCGGATCTTCCTCGAAGCCGGGTTCGAATGGCGCGAGCCGGGCTGCTCGAATTGCATGTCGATGAACAACGACCGGGCGATGAACGGCGAGCGCATCGCCTCGACCTCGAACCGCAACTTCGAAGGCCGCCAAGGCAAGAACGCCAAGACCCATCTCATGGGTCCCGCAATGGCCGCCGCCGCCGCCATCACCGGCCACCTCGCCGACGTGCGCCAACTCGGGTGATAGCGGCTGCATGAGCGGCGTGCGTCCTTCGAGACGCGCCCTATAGGCGCTCCTCAGAGCGTGTGAATGTTTCGCGCATTTTTGCAGCATGAAGGGGTTGCAGCGAGTTGTGGTAGTGCTATTGCGTGGCGGGGATGACTGGTGTGAGGGGAGCCGGTCGGTGTCGGGCAATAGCGAACTGTTTAGAGATTTGCCGGAGCAGCGTGTGCCGGAAGCGCCGGGTCGGGGGACGCCGCGGTTGCGGCAGCCGGAGCGGCATCAGCTGGGCTGGCAGGTGGCGACACTCGACGATCTGGTGGCGCGCGATCATCCGGTGCGGGCGGTGTGGGGGTTTGTCCAGGGGCTGGATTTGCGCGCGCTGCACGATGCGGTGAAGGCGCGCGAGGGAGTGCCGGGGCAGGCGCCGCCGGCACCCGAGCTGATGATGGCGCTGTGGCTGTGGGCGACGGTGGACGGGGTCGGCAGCGCGCGGCAGCTGGCGCGACTGTGCGAGCAGCATCTCGCCTATCGCTGGCTGTGCGGCGGGGTGTCGATGAACTACCACACGCTGTCGGATTTTCGGGTGGCGCATGCCACGGTGCTCGACCGCTTGCTGGCCGGCGGGGTTGCGGCGCTGGTCGAACAGGGTCTGGTGGCGCTCGACGTGCTGGCGCAGGACGGGCTCAAAGTACGCGCGGCGGCGGGGGCGAGTTCGTTCCGCCGGCGCGAGCGGCTGGACAAACTGGCGGTGGCGGCCAAGACGCGGGTCGAGCGGCTGCGCGCCGAGCTGGAAGCCGATCCGGCGGCGGGTGATCGGCGTCAGCGCGCAGCGCAGCAGCGCGCCGCGCGCGAACAAGAGGAGCGAATCAAGGCGGCGCTCGACCGGATGAGCGAGCTCGAGGCCGAGCGCGCGCGTCGCGCGAAGACCAACAAGGCCGAGGTCAGCCGGCAGAAGGAGCCGCGCGCCTCGACCACCGATGCCGAGGCGCGGGCGATGAAGCTGGCCGATGGCGGGTTTCGACCGGCCTACAACATGCAGATCACCTCGGCGCCACAGGGTCAGGTCATCGTCGCGGTCGACATCGACACCACGGGCTCCGATCGCGGCTTGGCGCGTCCGACATTGGAACAATTGAGCGCGGCCGGGACGCGGCCGTCGGATTACCTGGTGGATGGCGGCTTCACCAAGAACGAGGACATCGAATGGAAGCACGGCAGCGATCCTTACGCGCCGCGGCCGGACGACAAACCGGGGGTGGCGGACTGGCGCCGGCGCATGGCGAGCGAGCCGGGCAAGGCGCTCTACAAGCGACGCGCACAGGCCGAATGCCCCAATGCCTGGGCGCGCCGCATGGGGCTCGCTCAGCTGCGCGTGCGGGGGAAGCAAAAGGCCCGCGCCGTACTGCTGTGGTTCGCGCTCGCCCACAACATGCTGCGCGCTTTCGCGTTGCGGCGGGCCGCCATGGCTGCGGCAACTTGAGATAGTTGACGGGGACACCAACTCAATGACGGATATTCCCGTCCGCTCAACCATCCGCTCGCCCCTTTTTCCCAGTGTCACCGATGAGACCGGCGCGGGAGCCAAGCCGTTATCCAGTACCGCCCCAAGATGTCGGCGCCGAACCATCATGCTGGCCGGACTAAACATTCACAGACTCTCAGCATGAGGGCATGTTGTTGATGGCATTAAGAAAAATACCTTATCCTGAGGTGCCTCGCGAAGCGAGGCCTCGAAGGACGCACAGCATTCTTCCAGCCCTACGGCATTCTTGCCCAGCCTCTGCGCTTTTCCGCGCTACGCCTGCTGTCCCGTACCCTCTCAGTACCAGGCTGGTGGCGGGTAGTAGCCAAAAATGAACGGGGGCAAAAGCCCCCGTCAATCAGCTTGCCCAGCCTCGCCATGGCAAGCCGCATCTCGCGATGTCTCGCCGGGTCTGGCCTCGCCATGACAGCCTCGCCATGACTGGCCTCACCGAGCCGAGCCACGACAGCGATGCCTTTGAGTTGCCTTGACAGTTTCTTTCTTACGCCGCAACGCCGGCCACCGCCTTTTTGGTTCGGCGGGTTCGGACTCTTGAATATGGGTTGTACCCGACGCATCGCAAACGACCCATCGAGGTGTACAAGTGGTGCTAATCCTTTGGAAAGCGCGGCGCTGGCGCAGCCGCCGAAATGTTTGAGGCGATTGTGTCCTCGTGACCGCGGGTGCGGTGCGGGCTATGTTTTCACTCGATCCACGCCCACGAGGCACTGACGGGAGGATGCGACATGACCAGACGCTCGCGTGACATCACCGGGGCGTTGCCGCGCCGCGCGCTGATGCGCGGCGTCACCGTCGGCTCGGTCGCCGCCTTCGTGGCCGGCGCGGCCGGGCCGGCGGGCGCGGCGGAGGGCGGGCCGTTCCCGCCGCATCCACGTTGGAAATTCGTCTTTGTCAATCATGTAACGTCGAACCCGTTCTTCGTCCCGTGCCAGTACGGCATCCAGGATGCCTGCGCGCTGCTCGGCGTCGACTATCAGTGGACCGGGTCGGAGACCTCCGATGTTGCGCAGATGGTCAATGCGATGAACGCCGCGGTCGCCGGCAAGGCCGATGCGATCGCGGTTTGCCTCGTCGATCCGAGGGGCTTCGACCGCCCGGTCGAGAACGCGCTCGCCGCGGGCATACCGGTGTTCAGCTACAATGCCGATTCGCACACCAACAAGCGGCTCGCCTATATCGGCCAGGATTTGTTCCTGTCCGGCCAGATGATGGGCGAGCGCATCGTCAAGCTCGTCGGTTCCGGCAAGGTCGCAATCTTTATCGCGACGCCGGGCCAGCTGAACCTGCAGCCGCGCGTCGACGGCGCGATGGATTCGATTAAGAAATCGGGCGCCGACATCCAGGCGACGATGATCGCGACTGATCCCGCCGCCAATGCCGGCCTGTCGAAAATCCAGGCCTATTACCTCGGCAACCAGGACGTCAAAGGCATGTTCGGCGTCAGCGGCGGCGACACGATGAACTGCGGACTCATCGGCCGGCAGTACAACCTGTCGGCGAAGGGCGTGCATGCCGGTGGTTATGATCTGCTGCCGAAATCGCTGGAAGCGGTGCGCGACGGCTTCCTCGATTTCGCGATCGATCAGCAGCCCTATCTGCAGGGCTTTTACACGGTCATGGAGATGTTCGTGTGGAAGGTGTCGGGCGGGCTGGTCGGGCCAGCCGACATCGACACCGGCCTCAAATTCGTCACGAAGGACGCGGTCGGGCCGTATCTCGAGACCAAGACGCGCTACGAAGGCAGTGCAAAGGAGGCACAGATCGTGCCGCATACCGGCGCAATCGGCATCTGAGCTTGTACGATGCGGGAGAGTGAGCATCCCGCGATGGATGTGAACGACCTCGAAACGTGCCCGCGCTGCGGGGGCACGGGGGTCGATCCGGATCCCGATGCGCGCAGTCAATGGGGATCCCCGGCCTCCGGCGGCGGTCTTGCTGACGCTTTGCTCGCACCCTTACTCGATTGGATTACGCGTAAGACCCTCGCTTTGTTCTTTCCGAAGCTACATGCTCGCTGTCGCTACTGCGGGGGCGCGGGCCGTGTTCCAAAGGGGCAAAATGGCCGAAGCGATTAAGCAGCCGGCCGGGCCGCGCCGCGGTATCGCCAAAAGTCTTCACGGCTTGCTGCTGCGGCCGGAGGCGAGCATTGTCGTCGTCTCGGTGGCGCTCGTGGTTTATTTCGAGCTCGCCAACCAGAATTTTCTGACCAACGCGAACGTGCAGACGGTGTCGCAGTTCGTTGCTGCGCCGGTGATCATCGCCTGCGGTGAGATCATGCTGCTGATCTGCCGCGAGATCGATCTGTCGGTCGGGCAGGTCTTCGCATTGGCGCCGTTTCTGATGGAGAATGTGCACGATTTCGGCCTCCCAGTGCCGCTGGCCATCGTCGCAGCGCTCGCCGTCTGCGCGCTGATTGGCCTCGTCATCGGCTTGATCACGATCGGACTCAGTGTGCCGTCGTTCATTACGACATTGGGCATGCTGTTCCTGATCACCGGCCTGACCTTGACGATCTCGCGCGGCTATCCGGCGAGCACGGCAGGCGGTCCGCTGCTGACCGGGATCATGGGCGTCTGGGCGTATTCGGAAATCGTCTGGGCGTTGGTCATCGTCGCGATCATGCATGTCGTGCTGCGTCACACGCGCTGGGGCCTGCACACGGTTGCGATCGGCGGCAACATTATCGCGGCTGCCGAGGCCGGCATCGCGATCAACCGCATCAAGATCGGCAATTTCGTATTGACCAGCACCTTAGGCGGGCTGACCGGACTGCTCGAGGCCTTTCGCGTCGGGTCGATCGACCCTTTGGCCGGCGGCAGCAACATGATGTTCCTCGGCGTCGCCTCCGGGGTCATCGGCGGTACCGCGATCGCCGGCGGCGCTGGCACGATAATCGGCGGGCTCGTCGGCGGCATCATGCTCGGCGTGCTGCAGGACGGCTTCACATTGCAGGGCATCAACGCCTTCACCTTCGATATCGTGATCGGCGCCGCCATCCTGATCGCGATGATCGCCAACATCCATCTCGCACGGCTGCGCGGCGGCGGCCCCGGATGAGCGAAGCCATTCGGGCCGAGAAGCTGGTGAAGACCTTCGGCAAGGTCACGGCGCTTGCCGGCGTCTCGCTCGAGGTGGCATGGGGTGAGACGCTCGGCATCCTCGGCGACAACGGCGCCGGCAAATCGACCCTGATCAAGATCCTGACCGGCTATCACCAGCCGGATTCGGGACAGGTGTTCGTCGACGGAAGACCGGTGGAGCTCGCCTCGGTCGACGAGGCCCGCGCGCTCGGCATCGAATGCGTCTACCAGGACCTGGCGCTGGTCAACGGGCTCAGCATCTACCACAACATGTTTTTGAACCGCGAACTGCTGCGCCGGGGCCCATTGCGGCTCCTGGACCATCGCGAGATGCGGCGGCGCGCCGCCGAGGCGCTGACGGAAATCGGCGTCGACGTGCCTTCGGTCGAGCTCGCGGTCGGCGCGCTCTCCGGCGGCCAGCGTCAGGCGATCGCGGTGGCGCGCGCGGTTTATTCGAAGGCGCGCATCCTTCTGCTCGACGAGCCACTCGCGGCGATGGGCGCGCGCGAGGCGCGGCTGATCATCGAGCTGATCGAGCGGCTCCGCGCGCGCGGCGACATCGCGATCGTCATGATCGCGCACAATTACGCGCAGACCTTGGAGATCTGCGACCGCGTGATACTGATGCAACACGGCGAGGTCACCTTCGAGAGCCACGCCGCGGCGACTTCGGCCGAAGAACTCCTGGAGATCGTCCGCCGCGAATACCGCGCCGTCCGCGCCGGGTGAATTTGCCGCCGCCCTGCGCTATTTTTGTCGAGATGGCGGCACAGAGGAGCGGGCGATGACCGACACGGCGACGATGCTGGCGCTTGGCGAGGATTATCCCGAGCTGCGCGAGTCGGTGCGCAAGATCTGCGAGCGTTACCCCGGGGAGTATTGGCGCAGATTGGAGGCGGAGCAGGCCTATCCCACCGAGTTCATCACCGAATTGACGCAGGGCGGGTTTCTCGCTTCGCTGATCCCCGAGGAATATGGCGGCTCGGGACTGCCGTTGCGGGCCGCCGCCGTGATCCTCGAAGAGATCAACGCCGCGGGCTGCACCGCCAGCCAAGGCCACGCCCAGATGTACATCATGGGCACTGTATTGCGGCACGGCAGCGAAGAGCAGAAACAGCGTTATCTGCCAAAGATCGCGTCCGGTGAATTGCGATTGCAGGCGTTCGGGGTGACCGAGCCGACCACCGGCTCGGACACGACCAAGCTCAAGACCCGGGCGGTGCGGCAAGGCAACCACTACGTCATCAACGGGCAGAAGGTGTGGACGTCGCGGGCCCGCCATTCCGATCTGATGCTGCTCTTGGCGCGCACGGCCCCGGTCGACGAGGTGAAGCGCCGCACCGACGGCCTCTCCGTCTTTCTCGTCGATCTGCGCGAGAACCTCGGGCACGGGGTCGAGATCCGCCCGATCGAAGCGATGATCAACCACAACACCACCGAGGTGTTCTTCGACAATCTGAAGGTGCCGCCCGAGAACCTAATCGGCGAGGAGGGACAGGGCTTCCGCTACATCCTCGACGGGATGAACGCCGAGCGCATTCTGGTCGCGCAGGAATGCATCGGCGACGGCCGCTGGCTGCTGCGGAAGGGCATCGACTACGCCAAGGAGCGGATCGTCTTCGACCGGCCGATCGGGCAGAACCAGGGGGTGCAGTTCCCGCTGGCGCGCGCCTACGCCGAATTGGAGGCGGCCGACATGATCTGCCGCCGCGCCGCCGCCCTCTTCGACGACGGCAAGGAATGCGGCGCCGACGCCAACATGGCAAAACTGCTCGCCTCGGAAGCGACCTGGCACGCCGCCGAGGCGACCTTCGCCACCTATGGCGGCTTTGCCTTCGCCAAGGAATACGACATCGAGCGCAAATGGCGCGAGGCGCGCCTCTACCAGACCGCCCCGATCTCCACCAACCTGATCCTCGCCTATGTCGGCCAGCACGTCCTCGGCATGCCTCGCTCGTATTGAGGTGCGAGCCGCGAAGCTTTAGGTCGAAAACAGCCTCACCCTGGCCTATGTGGCCGACACGTCCGGCTCGGATTGCGGCCGCGCGGTTTTCTCTGCCTGCGTAACCGCGTCGTGGAAATTAGCTGTCTGGCGTCTTCCTGAGGCACAGGGCGGCAAAGCCAACCCGCCCCTGGGGTCGCGAAAAATCAGGACACGAGTTCCGACTGCCGCAACAGCGCAATTCCGCGCGCAGACAGCTTATCACGGATGATGTCTACGGGCTGACGACGGTCGACCAAAGGCGAGATCGCGCTGCGGAAACACGACTTAATTTCGCCTCTCCGGTAGCCATACCGAAGCAACGGTGCACACGGCGTCTCCTCGGTCGGCACAGCTCCATATTGACGGAGATATTCTACGAAATTGAGCGCGTTCTCATCGACTTCCAGCAGCGTTTCGCTCGGCGCTCCTTCGGCATAGATTATGTCGTGGCGTTCAAGCTTGATATGGAAGAACTCCAATTCATCGAGTTCTCGCGCGTCATAACGGGTGATCGTCACATCGTTGACGAGGTTACCCGCCGCCACCAGCACGCCATCGATCAGCAATGCGTGCGCCTCCGAAATATACAAATCGGAATTCGGAACATTGGGACCGAGAGCCGACCGAGCGATCCGGATAGGCAATACGTTTCTAACCCAGCGCTTGGCCGGATCACTCTTTCTGTAACGATAGCGCCCGATCCACTGAATGGGACGTATCCCGCCGAAGACAGTCGGCAGCACATCGCCGACGCCGAGATCTTCGACCTTCTTATCGCCTTCCACGGTTCGGATCGTGGTCCCTCTTAAAAAACAATGACGGTCGCGCCTATCGTTATCGTTGCCTTGCCACCAGTCCCTTCTCCGTTCCGTATCCCTATCGTTGTCTCTCCAGTCCCTATCTCCATTAAAGTCGTCAGCGGCCGCTGTCTGTGTTTTAGCGACCAGCGCGGAAGCCGCTATCGCAGCTATCCTCATGAGATTGCGGCGCGAGCTGTGGAAACCGGTAAGAGGGCTTCCCTGGGTCGGCATCTTACAACTCCTCCTTTGCTGGTCGCTATCGGCGGGCCCGCAGACTTTGTCCTAGTCATTTGCATCCTGACCCGATGCGGCTATTTTGAAGCCCTAACCACGAATAGGGAAGCGAAAAAACTAAATCAAATTTCAGACATTTAGTTATAGTTAACTTAAGACGCTTTTCTATTTACGTTTTGTCAGCAGGCCCGCCCGATTGCAATCCTATCGAGAGTTAATTCCGAGCCCGGTTGCCGCGATCACCTGCCGGAACTCGGGCGCTCTTCGAGCCAAGCTTAACCGAAACGAATCACCTTCATGACGAGTCCTCCTCGCGTTCACGGGTGTTCAAGATATCCGAAATCCGGTATGCCCAGTTTATCACAGCTGAACGGAGGGCGGCATGCTGGCGATGTGGGTGAAAGTCCGAGTGAAGCCTGATCAGCGCGAGCGCTTCCTGAAGGCGATCGAGGTGGATGCCCTCGGCTCCGAGCGGGACGAGCCGGGCTGCATGCGCTTCAACGTCCTTCAGGATGGACAAGACCCGAACGTCTATTATTTCTACGAGGTCTACCGGGACGAGGCGGCGCTGGAGGCGCATCGGGCGGCGCCCCACTATGCTGTGTGGCGCGCGGCCGCGGACACGCTCGACGGCGCGCCCGAAGCAACGCGCTGCCAAACCGTCTTTCCCGCTGCAGCCGGGTATTGGGAGCGTAAAAGCTCCTGAACGATAGGCCATTCCAGGAATTGGCAGTTCACGAGATAATTCGCAACCCGACCGCGTTTGGGCTGCGCGTCTCGCGGCGCTTTGGACCGCTGTTCGCGACTCAGTTCCTATCGGCTTTCAACGACAATGCAGTGCGCAATGCGCTCGTGCTGATGATCGCCTATCGCGCCGATGCCGCGGCGCAATTCTCGGCGCAAATCATGATCCCGCTCGCCGCCGGGCTCTTCATGCTGCCGTTTTTCTTGTGCTCGGCGACCGCCGGCCAGATCGCCGACGAGTCGGATAAGGCGTCAATGATCCGCCTGATCAAACTGATCGAGATCCCGGTGATGCTGGCGGCCGCCGGCGGGGTGCTCGCCGGCAGCGCGACGGTGCTGCTGGCGTTGCTGTTCACGATGGGGATCGTGGCCGCATTCTTTGGCCCGCTCAAATATGCGATCCTGCCCGATCTCCTGCCACCCGAAGAGCTGCTGCTCGGCAATGCGCTGGTCGAAGCCGGAACCTTTATCGCGATACTCCTCGGCACCATCGCCGGTATGCTGATTGCGACCCGGCATGGCTCTGCAGCCGTCGCCGGGCTGATCGTCGCGGTGGCGCTCGCCGCCTGGATGGCCAGCTGGAAGATACCGCGCACGACACCCGCGGCGCGCCGCGGCGCGGCGCGCTGGAACCTGCTCGCCGCGACGGTTCGGGTGACCCGGCAAGCTGCGCAGGAGCCCGGACCGTTCCGCTCGATGCTCGGCATCTCATGGTTCTGGCTGGCCGGCGCGACTTATCTGTCGCAATTCCCGGCCTATGTCCGCTTCATCCTCGGAGCGGAAGCGGTGGTCGTGACCTTGTTTCTGACGTTGTTTTCCGTCGGGATCGCATTCGGTTCGCTGTTGTGCAATCGCCTGCTCGCCGGGAGGCTCAGCGCAAGCTGCGTGCCCTGGGGAGCACTGGGGATAGGGCTCTTCTCGATCGATTTGTGGCTCGCCAGCCCGCCGCCGGCGGGAGCCGGAGAGCTCATAACCCTTGCGGCATTTCTCGGCGACCCGCTGCATTGGCGAATTCTCGCCGACCTCTTCGCAATCGCCGCCTCGGGCGGAGTTTTTGTCGTGCCGCTCTACGCGCTGCTGCAGGCGATGACCGAACGCGAGCACCGCGCCCGGGCGATCGCGGCGAACAACATCGTCAATGCCGCTGCAATGGTGATCTCCTCGGCCGTGACGATGGGGCTGATCGCGATCGGCGTCAGCATCCCTGGGTTGTTCTTGCTGACCGGAACCGCGACGGTTGCTGTTGCCGTGCTGTCTTGGCGGATGCTGCCCCTGCTCACTGTGGCCCAGACGACGTAACGCAGCGCGCAAAAGGCTCCAGGGCAGCGCAGCGATCTCGCGGACGGCGGCGACGGCCGCCCGCCTGAACGAGGACGCCGGGACCGCGGCCCGCCCGGCAAGCCGCAAGCCAGCGAGGCGGAACAAAAGCGCCGCGCGCGGCAAGTGGACGCGGTCACTGACCAGCACCACGGAACCCAGCCCTCGCGCACTCAGCAGCCGTGCGGTCTCGCGCGCATTCTCGAAGGTGTCGCGGGAGACGGGGTCGACCAGCGTTGCCGTCGGCGGGACGCCATGAGCAATCGCCGCCCGCCGCATCAACTCCGCTTCGGGCACCGGTCCGCTGCCGCCGCCCGAGAGCACGAGCAGCGGCGCGGCGCCTTGCTCGAATAGGCAGATGCCGATCTCCAGCCGTCGCCGCAGCGCCGCGGGACCGCGGCACCCGAGGACGACAATCGCGTCGGCTTCAGAGCATCTGCCCGCCATCGACGGCGATGTTCTGGCCGGTGACCCAGCTGGCCAGCGGCGACGAAAGGAACAGTGCGACCTGCGCGATTTCCTCCGGGCGGCCGAGCCGGCCGAACGGGATGCTTCTGAGGATGCCGCGGTAGAGATCCGGATTGTTCGCCTTGGCGCGCGCCCAGGTGCCGCCGGGGAATTCGACCGAGCCGGGGGCGATGCAGTTGACCCGGATTCGCTTGCTCGCGAGCGCCGCAGCCTGGGTCAAGGTGTATTCCAGGATCGCGGCCTTGACGGCTCCGTAGGGCGGCGTGCGGACCGAAGCTTTGAACCCCGAAATCGACGAGATGTTGAGGATCGAGCCTGCCTCGGATTTTTCGAGGTAGGGCAGCGCCGCGCGCGTCGCTCGCACGGTCGCCAGGAGGTCGACCGAGATGCTGGCGGCCCATCCGGCTTCGTCGTCGCTGGTCCCGAACCCTGAGGCATTGTTGACGAGTATGTCGATTCCGCCGAGGGTCTCGGCCGCTTCCGCGATGTAGCGCGGAATGGCCGCGGCGTCCGAAAGGTCGCAGACCGCGGCATGGGCGCCGCCGCCATGCCGGGCGATCTCGTCGCGGGTGGCGGCGAGCGCCTCGGCGCCGCGCGCGCAAATCGACACGCCGGCGCCGGCCTCGGCAAAGGCCAGTGCGATTGCGCGCCCGATACCGCGGCTGCCGCCGGCGACAATGGCGCGTCTGCCGGCAATATCGATCTTCATGCTTCCTCCTCAGGCTCGCCCGGCGCAGCATGCGCTACTGAACATAGCAACGGAAGGGCTTAGCCGATGATCAAGAGCGTCTCGCTGCTGACCCGCAAGGCGGGGCTGTCGCACGAGCAATTCGTCAAGCACTGGCTCGAGCTGCACGCGCCGCTCGCTCACGCTGTGCCGGGACTGCGCCGTTACGTTCAGTCGCATATTGTCGGCGAGCGGACCCGGCCCGACATTCCGGCAACGGACGTCGAAGTCGATGGAGTTGCCGAGACCTGGTACGACGATCCGGCCGCCATGGAGCGCGCCAATGCCTCTCCGGAGGCCAAGGCGCTGCACGCCGATGGCGCCCTCTTCATCGGCCGGATCAAAAGCTTCATCACCGAGGAGAAGGTGATCATCCCGCGGGATTGAGCACGCTTCTCCCTCTCCGCCCCTGGGGGCGGAGAGGGTCGGGGTGAGGTGGGGGAGGCCCGCTCCAGCTTGAGGTCGGCGCCGGCGAAAGCCGGTCCAGCGAAAGCAAAGCTGCAGCGAGGTGGTGCGTGCTTCGAGACGCGCCAGTTGGGCGCTCCTCAGCATGAGGTAATCCTTTGATGGCATTAAGAAAACCCTCATCCTGAGGAGGCCGCGAAGCGGCCGTCTCGAAGGACGCACAAAGCTGATCCGGCCAATCGTCGATTTTCCTACCAGCCTCCTTCGCCGGGAAAGCGCGGAGGGGACGTCGAGCTGCATCAACTGAATGACTCCGTGCACTAGCTGTTTCTGCTGTTTTTTGCAGCGAAAATAGAGCGATCGGCTTCGCTCCGCCGCGGAAATCCTGGGTTGGAGTGCCGCGACGGGGCGCAGCAGCAGCGGCAATTCCGCTGTCGGTTTGCTGTCTTCCGCTGTATCGGGAGCGTGGCACAAGCTCAGGTCCTTAGCGGGCCGTATACCCATAAGGATCTGGACGGCGTGCTGGCTGCGCGTCCTCCAATTGCCGCAAGCGATTGTCGAAATCGCTCGCATCGATCGCCCGCAGGAAGCTTTCGATCATCTGCGACAGCGCGAACCCCTCGCCGGGGGTGATGCCGCCGGGCCCGACCGCGTCGGCGACCACCTTTATCGCGCCAAGGATGTCGGCCGCGCTGTTGATCGGCGGCAGAGCGAGCTCGACGGACCGGTCGCGGGGCGGCGCGACGGTGCGGTCGAGGCAGAGCCGCAAAGCCGTCGGATCGCCGGCCAGGGCGAGTTCGACCGCCTTGCGGCTCAGCGCCATCGCTTCGCCATCGAGCAACAGCTGCGCCGCCCGAGTAGACCGGTTGATCGAGCCGCGAGGCCGACCGCCGGGATTTCCGAACTGTCCTTTTGCAAACGGTCGACCTCGACTCCGTTTTACTGTTGTTGCTGTTTTCTGCAGAGAAATATCAGTCATCGCTCCACCTCGATCGGTCATCTCGACGCCCGCCGCCGGATGCCCTCTGGAGACGGATACCATGTGATTATGGCAATTTTGTTGTTGCCGCACGAGCCTCCGAAGGACGAGCCGTCGCAGCAGCATGACCCAGCAAACGGTTTCTCGAACCGCCCGGATGGGCGACCCGTGAGCGGGGCGCAGCCCAATAGTTTTCGTCGTCGGTGCCGGGCGGCGGAAAAGTCTCCATCGTTAGCGGAAGGACTTGTTTTTTACCTGCAGACGGCGACACGAACACAAGATGTAGATTTCGAGGGGAAGCCGGACTTCAATCCCGGTTACAGGATCAGCACAGCACACCTTGCCGACGATGAGAGGGTGCGCTCGCGTAGCGCGAGGCGGATCACGGCAGTAAGGGTAAATCCGGAAATCCGTGAAAGTGACTTATGGCCGTCAAAAACCCCAAGGACATGTCACGAATGGCCTCGGGGGGAAGTAATATCGGTAGATAAGTAAACATAGCCCCAGCAAAAAGAAGAAACCAATCTTTCCGACCCAGGCGATGCGAGGCGTCAACGACGTAGTCGAGCTTCTCGTTCAAGGCGTTTACCTGCGCCGGTGAAAGCGAGTATGTGCGTTGTGCGCGCTCCACCATAGCCTGCAGTAGTTCTGCAATCTGTTTTTGCTCGTCGAAAGTGAAAGGCGTATTTTCGGTAATACGTGCAGGCACCACACCGAGCAATTGCGCCTTTATCTGAAGATCAGCCCATTTATCCGGTGTTTCGATGTCGCGCTTAACGTCTTGAAGCCACCTGGTAATCCGTGGAAGCAAAGCTTGCCAACTACTACTTGCGACGCTTGGCCACTCTGGGCCATCTCCGACCACATAGGTCCCGGTTATCAGTCCCCCTTCGTAACGGAAGGTGTAATATGACGGCGAGCATTTGTGTTTAATGTGGACTTCGTCGTTATCCTCGACGAGCTCAAACTGGAGAGGGTCGAGTCCGACCGTCTGCATGGTCTCAACTAAGTCGTTTTTCTTCGACTTTTCCATCTACTGAGATCGGGTTCCACAAGGCTTTGCGATGCTCCAGATGATATCTCTGCCTGATAACGTCAAGCCAACGCGCCGGGTCAACAGGAGATGACCCGTGCCGCTATAATTGACGGCGGCGGATTTTCCATATGACCGGTAATCGGACTCTTTTGGGCGTGTCCCTTCGGGCCGGGCGCTAGGCGCAAGAGCGCCCCGAGCCGCTACTGCGTCTCGGCCATTCGGTGACGCTCCCTCACGCGACAGCAAATACAGCAAATAATGCCTAATTTCGTTGCGACTGCCTCGGTTTGGCTGTTCTTCTTTAACGCGACCGTGGAAGCTGGAAAATGTCGGTTTGACAGATTCGGCGCTGTCCAGTAAGTGGCAAAAATGATCGTGGTGGTTACCAGGCTTCACGTGCGGTGGTGGCGGTTTCTGCCGTCGTTCGTTGTTCATGTCTGGCGGATCAGGCGTCAGGCGCAATTGAGTGCCGGGTTTCTGGGCGGCGCGCTAGCAGGTGAGCTGCCCCGTGGTTTCTGGACATTCACAGTCTGGACAGACGAACCGGCGATGCGTGCGTTCCAGACAGCCGCTCCCCACGTGAATACAATGCCTCGATTGCCCCATTGGTGCGACGAGGCTTCTTACGTTCACTGGCAGCAGGACGACGCGTCACTGCCAACGCCGGCGGCCGCGCTCGAGCGGATGCGCGATGGCGGCAATCTGTCGAAGGTGGACCACCTCAGCGCCGCGCACGCGGCCGGCAAGACGACGGCAGACGTGGAGCCGAAATTGGCGGGGCTGGCAATGCGGCCCAGGCACATCTGACACACCAGAGCGCTCTCCCGCTCCAATTCCAATCATAGTGGAAGTGCAGAAATCAAGAAATTCGGGAAAATCCTTGCCCCTGCCGATCAAGGGGTTACGCTTCCCGTAACTTATGACCGGAACGAAATTGAAAACCAAGGCCGAACCACCCCCCGAAAACCGGCGTCTCGGCTATGCCCGCGTGAGCACCTACGGACAGACGCTCGACGCCCAGCTTGAGCAGTTGCGCGCCGAACGGTGCGGCAGGATTTACCGCGAGAAGGTCACGGGCGCGCACAACGACCGCCGCGAGCTTCTCAAGATGCTCAAGCACCTCGCCCCCGGCGACGTGGTGACGGTGACGCGGATTGACCGCCTCGCGCGCAGCACCTTCGACCTGTTCGCCATCGTCAAAAAGATCGTGGACGCCAAGGCCCAATTCCGTTCGCTTGCCGAGCCGTGGGCCGACACCGGCACCAGCACCGGGCGATTGATGATTGCCGTTCTCGGCGGCTTGGCCGACGTCGAGCGCGACCTTATCCGCACCCGCACCGCCGAGGGCCGCAGCCGGGCGCAGAAACGCGGGCAGCGCATGGGCCGGAGACCAAATTGACGGAGGCTCAGCAGGACGAGGCCCGCCGCCGACGCGCAGAGGGAACTACCCTCGGGGAACCCGCGCGGAGCTACGGTGTGGGGAAAAGTACGATTTCGAGGCTGACAGCAAGGCCAACGCCCCTTTGACACTTGTGCCCGCCTGCGTCAGAAATACGTCAGACCGCTAGAAAGGCCAAAAAATGGGTCTAGGTGACGACCCCGCGCCCCAGCTAAGGCGCGTCGATTTTAAGAGGACACGAGGACGCCCCCATGTCGGAGCAGCCATATAAGCAGCCACCAATTACGGAAGCGGTCATTGAACTACGATTTGCCACAGCGATTGAGGCGGATGACATTACGAAGGTCAGTGCGGCTCTAAAGTCTCTCTATCCACTGCAACAGCCCATCAGAAATATCGAAGTGCGTCTGAATGTGCCTCCTCCGGGCCAGCAAGGTGTAACCACAGCACACCCCATTGAGACGCACGGCAACAGGTTGAGCACGGAAGACCAGACGCAAATAGTTCTAGTGTGGCCTACGCAGTTCGTGTTTTCACAACTAGGTCTCTACCCCGGATGGGATGTATTTTTCGAGCGATTTTGCCGCGATTGGGCGGCGTGGAAACGAACTCTAGGTTATCGGAAAATCACGCGCACTGGCGTGCGATACATCAACCGAATTGATATTCCGGCTACAGCCCCGATTATAGAGCACGAAGAATACCTAAATATATACCCACACATGCCAACAGAATTTCAATCATTGATGGCCTATAGCGTGGTCGCGCAATTACCGCTACCGGATATCGGATGCATACTGACGCTGAATTCATCATCGGCACCATCGCAACTACTAGGTCATGCAGCTTTCATCGTCGATCAAGACATTGCAAAGGACGGTGAACCACCTCAAAATGACGAGGGCATTTACGCACTTCTAAACCAAATTCGTGTTAAGAAGAATGAGGTATTTGAAGCGTGCATCAAGCCTCGTGCTCGGGAGCTGTTCAAGCCATGTCAGGTCTAATCACCACGCCGCGTCGGCGCAGCGGCACGACCGCCAACTGGACTATGGGCGCGTCACTGCACTCAGCGTTGAGCACGGAGACCAACATCATCGCAAATTGGCTTGATGGGTTGCGAAGACCTTCGCCCGCCTCAGTTACCCATTCCACGGAAGGACAATCGCTCGAACGCCGAGTGTTTGACGCTCTAGCAGACGCCAAGGTTTCAACCTCCAAAGTCGCAATGCATTTAGAGCGGGATTTGCGCGATAGACTGTTCCGGCAGCTCGACTCATTACACGAAACTGACCAATGGGAAGAAGGTGACGAACCGCTCAATCACGCGTCGTTTCAGACATTTTTAAAGGCGATCTTGACCATTAGACCGGCGCGCCGGCCGGGGCTTGGTTTGTCACACACCGGCAATCTGATTGCCGCCTGGACGACAGCGCGAGATCGTCTAACGATAGAGTTCCTGCCCAATGATCGGGTAAGCTGGGTGCTGGCCCGTTACGGCGATATTGATGAGCCGGCTCGGTTCGCTGGTCAAACGAATGTGTCTGAGCTAGTAGAAGGTCTGGCACCTCACCGGCCCGACCATTGGTTTTCTCATGCAAACAAGAGTCACGAACCTTCCAAATGAAGATCATGTAATGCGCTATGTACCATGGGGAAAGCTTCGCAGGGACGAAGACGACAACGTATTGGGCTTCTTGGGAGAAGCCTTCAAACTAAAACCTGATGAGGATTATCTTTCTGTCAATTGGTTGGAATATTTCGAGGGTGAGCGAGATGCGAAAATTCAGGCGTCGGTGAAGATGTTCCGCAGCACGCTCAAAGTTGGCACCAAAAGCGCCTTTGGCGTCGGCAATGTAGCAAAGATAAAAGAGGTATGCCGCGGCAGAGGCGCTATCGTTCGCATTGTTTATGAACCAACAGATAAAAATCAATCGCACTCAGGGATAAGACGACTTCCGCGAGATGACACTATGCTCCTTGATGCTCTAGCTGCGGATGCGTTCGTGGAGCTGACACACAACACAGCTATTCCATAGCCGCGCTTTGACATCGGCGCACCCTGCCATCGGCGCACGCCCTGCTTTCGCGGGCTGATTTGTGATAATCTCGCCTTCCGCGACTTTTTGTCCGCCCTTTGGATTTCCCTGTGGCGGATCGGCGCGGCATTGGTGGAGATGACCGCTCCGGCCGGATCCTGCCGAGAATCGTCTTCAAAAGCCTAATCCGGGCTAAAAGGAGATAGCGATCATCGCTGATGGTGTCGCTCAGCAACCGCGCGAGAGCGGTGTCTTCTTCATCGGTAAGGTCGCACCTCATGCCGCGGAGATGAGGCTTTAACCAATTCTTGCGAGGCCGGATAGGCGAATGCAGGAATTCAGCCTGCGTCGGTTGTATAATCAGCCTATCGCCACCTTGAGGACGACATGAGCGATGACCCGACGGGGACGCGAATTCGACGAGACCGAGCTAGTGCTCCGAGTCATTCACACAATTCATCAGGCAATGAGGCACTATCGCTCATATCAAATCCCGCTACACTGGCGAAAGCCGGTGCCCACGGCAACAGTGGATCCCGGCCTTCGCCGGGAAAGCGCGGAGGGGACGTCGAGCTGCATCAACTGAATGACTCTGTACACTAGCATCGCTTTCTATTCTTGCCGATACCCTCTCGGTGTCTGATTGCGCTCAGCCTTTCTTGCGGGTCGCCGTTCTCTGCCTCTCTGCCCCTTGATAGCCGTACATCTGAATAGGCAGTAGTCAGCGATCACGTCACCTGGGGCAATGTTTTCTTTGACCCGACGTTCGCCGGGTTGCCGCCCCATCTGGTTGATTTTACCTTAAGGGCCACTTTCGCGAGAATGACAATGACTGAAAAAGACCTCCCCTACCTGACTGGCTTTGGCAACGAGCACGCGACAGAGGCCCTGCCGGGTGCGCTCCCCGAGAAGCAGAATGCGCCGCAACGGCCGCCCCTGGGTCTTTATACCGAGCAGATCTCGGGCACGCCGTTCACCGCGCCGCGCGCCGAAAACCGGCGATCTTGGCTCTATCGCATCCGGCCTTCGGCGATGCACCCGCCGTTTCGTCGGATCGACAACGGTCTCATCCGCAGCGCGCCGATCGACGACGCGCCGCCACCGCCCAACCGGCTGCGGTGGAACCCGCTGCCTTTCCCGGAGGAACCGGCGGATTTCATCGACGGGCTCGTCACGATGGGCGGCAACGGCGATGCGAGCGCGCGGTGCGGGGTTGCGATCCACATTTACCGCGCAACCAAGCCGATGCAGCACCGCGTTTTTTACGACGCCGACGGCGAGTTGCTAATCGTCCCACAGCTGGGAGGGCTACGGCTTGCCACCGAGCTCGGCGTGATCGCAGTACGACCTGGTGAGATCGCGGTCGTTCCGCGCGGCATCAAATTCCGCGTCGATTTGCCGGATGGGCGCGCACGAGGCTATGTCTGCGAAAATTACGGCGCCCTCTTCCGGCTGCCCGAATTGGGTCCGATCGGTGCAAACGGCCTCGCCAACCCGCGCGACTTCCGCGCACCTGTTGCCGCTTTCGAAGATCGCAACGAGCCCACCCAGGTAGTCGCCAAATTCGAGGGCAATTTATGGGCCACCGAACTCGGCCACTCGCCGCTGGATGTCGTGGGCTGGCACGGCAATTACGTCCCGTACGTCTATGATCTAGAACGGTTCAACACCCTTGGGACGGTGAGCTTCGACCATCCGGACCCGTCGATCTTCACCGTCCTGACTTCGCCGAGCGAGGTGCCCGGCACCGCTAATTGCGATTTCGTGATCTTTCCGCCGCGCTGGCTGGTGGCGGAACACACGTTCCGCCCGCCGTGGTTTCACCGCAACTACATGAACGAGTTCATGGGCCTCGTGCACGGTGTCTATGACGCCAAGGCCGAGGGGTTCGCCCCGGGCGGCGCCTCGTTGCACAATTGCATGTCCGCCCACGGCCCCGACCGCGCCACGTTCGAAAAAGCGGTAGCGGCCGACCTCGCGCCGCAGAAGATCGAGGACACGCTCGCCTTCATGTTCGAGACGCGCCTGGTGATCCGCCCGACCCGCTTCGTGCTCGAGACGGATGCCCTGCAGCGCGATTACGATTCGTGCTGGGCTGGGTTTGACAAGCTGTTTCGCGGATAATCCCCACCGAGGCACGGAGCGGCAGTTTTCCGTCGTCCCGGCGAAAGCCGGGACCCACTGCAGCGATGGATACCGGCTTTCGCCGGTACGACGAGGTCTCGTCTTGCTACCTCCGCCTCTGTGGAGATGATTATCTCGCCGCCGAGAAACTGGTCGGCTGCAGGATAGAATTCTCGACACGCGCAACGATCGCGCCGTTCTTCTCGGTCTCGGCGCGCTTGGTGTGCCATTCCGGGTCAGCCTGGAATGCGTTCCATTTCTTTTCGCGGTCGGCGAGCGACTCCCATTGGAGCAAGTAGTAAAGAGCCTGGTTCGAATCGCCAATCGCCGTGGTCCAGAAGCCGGCCTGCTGGATGCCGTGGCGCTGCCAGATTCCTAAGGTGATCGTGTCGAACCGCTTCAACAAATCAGGCAGACGGCCCGGCACGCAGTGGTAGATACGCAGTTCGTAGAGCATGTCGTTCCCTCTCTTACTTTACCGACGAGAAGGTCGTCGGCTGCAGGATTGTGTTGGTAATCGAGGCGACGATCTGACCGTTCTTCTCGGTCTCGGCGCGTCCGGAGATCCATTCCGGATCGGCTTGGAACCCGGCGAACCGCTTCGCCCGATCATCGAGCGATTCCCATTTGAGCATATAGTAGAGATCCTGGTTCGACGGCCCGATCGCCACGGTCCAGAAACCGGCCTGTTGGATGCCGTGCTTTTTCCAGAGCGGCAAGGTGAGCGTGTCGAACCGCTTGATCAGGTCAGGCAAACGCCCGGGAACACAGTGGTAGACGCGCAGTTCGTAAAGCATGTCGTCTCCTCTCCTTCGGTGGTGGTCAGAAAAGATCAGTGCAGCCGGGCTTCGACCCACGCCGCCGCGTCGAGCAACGCCTCGTCGCGGAAGCGCGGGCCGACTAGCTGGATGCCCAGCGGCAAACCGCTGCGGCCGTTCCCCGCCGGCAGGGTCACGCAGGGCGTCCACGCCAATGTCCAGATTGCATTGAAACGGGCGTCGCCGGTCGAGCCTAGTCCCTTCGGAGCTTCGCCCGGGGCGCTCGGGGCGAGCATCACATCGACTTCGGTGAACACATCGTCGAGGTTGCGGCGAAACGCCTCCGCCGTCTCGATTGCCTCGGTATAGGCGGCGAGCGGCAGGGCGCGGCCGGGCGCTAAGAGCCCTTCGCGCAGAGCCGGACTCAACTTCTCGCCGTGCACTTCATACTCGTAGGCGTAGTTGCGCGCCGCTTCGAACTCGAAGATGCGGCGGTGGTGGTCGAGGATATCCGCGGGGGTCAGCGCGATCTCTCTCACCTTGGCACCGGCGGCGGCCAGCATTTCGGCGGTGCGCTGCAGCAGCGCGTGCGTATCCCGGTCGGCGTGCTCCCAGGCGGGGGTGCGGCAAAAACCGATGCGCGGGGCGGCGGATGCGCGGTCGACCCGGTGCAGTTCCTGTGCCAGCAGCACGCCACGGAGCAACGCGACGTCCTCGAGGCTGCGGCAGATGATCCCTAGCGTGTCGAGATTGTGGCACTGCATCTTGACGCCGACCCGGCTGAACTCGCCAAAGCTCGGCTTGTAGCCGATGACGCCGCAGAACGCCGCCGGGCGGATCACCGAGCCGCCGGTCTGCGTGCCGAGCGCCAGCGGCACCTGAAAATCGGCAACGGCCGCGGCCGAACCGCTCGACGAGCCGCCGGGGGTGTGCTCGGCATTGTGCGGATGGACGGTCGGCCCCGGATAGCGGTTGGCGAATTCGGTCGTCACCGTCTTGCCGAGGATGACCCCCGAGGCTGCGCGAATCAGCGCAACGCAGGCCGCGTCGGCAAAGGGCCGGTGGCGGGGGTAGATCGGCGAGCCATGTCCGGTCGGCATGTCGACCGTGTCGATGATGTCCTTGATCCCGACCGGAACGCCGGCCAGCCGGCCTTTGCGCCCGGCGCGGTCGACCGCCCGAGCTTGCGCGATCGCTTGTTCCGGGTCGAGCCATACCCAGGCCTTGATCTCGGCGCCGGCGCGGGCCTGCTCCAGGCAGGCGCGGGTCAATGCCTCGGCAGTCAGTGCGCCGGCCGTCAGCTTGGCGACCGCCTCGGTGGCGGTCAGATGCTCGGGGCCGTTCATCGGCGTTCTCCCTCGCCGAGCCGCTGTTCGACCCAGAGCGCGACCTGAAGCAGAGCTTCGTCGGCATGCCGGCGAGCGACCAGCTGAACGCCGACCGGCAATCCGTCCGGACCGCTTCCGGCAGGCAACGTCAGGCACGGCATATAAAACTGCGTCCAAAGAGAGTTGAAAACCGCGGAGCCGGTATCGGCGAGCCCGCGCGGGGCTTGGCCGGGAGCCGGCAGGGTCAGGATCGCATCGAAGCCCGAGGCCCAGTTTTGCGCGGCCCTCCGCGCCTTCTCGGCACCGCGGCAGGCCGCCCGGAAGGCGTCGAGCGTCAACTCGCGGCCGAGCGCGATTTTTTCGTTAAGCAGCTCCGGGCTCAGCAGGGCCTCGTGCCGATAGAGTTCGGGCATGTGGTTGCGCAATCCCTCGAACGACCCGAGGACCCTCTGCCACTCGTCCGCTTGGGCGCATTCCGGCGGCAGCTCTGTCTCTACAAGAGCGGCGCCCGCGGCGGCGAGGTGTTCGGCCGCGCGCTCGAGCACGGCCCTGCCTTCCGGCTGCGCGTCGTCCCAGTGCGGGCCCCGGCATAGGCCGAGCCGTGGTGCGGTCTGCGGGATCGCCGGAGCCGTATAGGGGATCGCCATCATCGCGGCGCGGAACAGCGCGATGTCGCCGACCGAGCGCGCCATGATGCCGACCGTATCGAGGGTCTCGGTATTGATCCGCATGCCGGCCGGCGGAAACAGCCCGAAACTCGGCTTGAACCCGACGACCCCGCAATAGGCGGCCGGCCGGATCACCGAGCCGCCGGTCTGCGTGCCGATGGCGAGCGGCACCATGAAGTCGGCAACCGCCGCCGCCGAGCCGCTCGAAGAACCTCCCGGGGTAAAATCGGCGTCGTGCGGGTTCGTCGTCGGGCCGGGATGACGATTGGCGAATTCGGTCGTGACCGTCTTGCCGAGCAGCACGCCGCCGGCCGCGCGCGGCAATGCCGCGGCGCTGGCGTCGCTCCCGGGTCGGCAGCCGACATAAATCGGCGAGCCGTAAGTCGTCGGCATGTCGGCGGTATCGAAAATATCCTTGATGCCGAACGGCACGCCCCTCAGCAGCGTATTTTGCCGCGCCTTGTCAGCCTCGCGCGCCTTGGCCAACGCCGGTTCCGCGGCGAGGTGGCTCCACGCGCGCACCACCGGCTCGCGTTCGGCGATCCGCCCGAGGCAGCTGCTGACGACAGCCTCGGCCGTCAACTCGCCGCCTTCGATGAGGCGAACCAAGCTGGTGGCGGAAAGACGATGTGGCTCGACTTTCGGCATAAAGGCACCCCGCCCGGCAGTGGTTCGGGTATTTAGCCACAGTGGGACGCCAAGCGCATGCGGGAATTGCGGCGCCCCATTTGCCCGCTCCGCAGAGATCGGCCATAACTCCGTCCGCCGGTCGCAATCATGTCACAAGCCGCAAGCCCTCCCGACTTCACGGTGCCGCCGCTGCGGGCAGGCAATTATTCAGCCGAAATCGTCGCTGGTCCTCGGGGGCCCGTCGCGGTCTATCAATTCGCATTCGAGCGGCGGGGCGGCCGACGGCTGCTCGTCTTGAAGCTCGACCATTACGGCGACTTCCTGATCGGGCTGCCCGCGCTGAAAAGGCTGCGCCGAGCCTTCCCGACGGATCACATCACCCTGGTTTGCGGGTCGTGGAACCTCGAGCTCGCGCGGCGGCTCGGCACAGCGGACGAGGTCCGAACCTACGATTTCTTCCCCGAAAACGGAGCCTTGTGGACCGGGCAGCCTTTCGAAGGCTTAGAGCGATTCCGAGAAGTCTGCTACGGAGCCTTTGACATTGCGATCGACCTGCGGGTGGATGAGGACACCCGTTTCCTGCTCGAAAATGTCGAGGCGGCGACCCGATGCGGGATCGGCCTGCGAGCGCGTTACCCGTTTCTGGACATCGTGCTGCCGCCGCAATTCGAGCGGCGCGAGAGTGACGGCCGATGGATCTCGATCGAGCCCGACCGCTTCGAATCATGCATGCCGAGACGGACGACATTCTTCCACGAGAACGATTTCTCGGTTACCAACAAGCATCTCGTTTTCGGGCCGTACATCTTGCTGCCCCGAGGCAGATTGCGAGCACATTTCGGACTGCGCCTGGTGACGGCGTTGCCGCGCCTTTCGAGGGTCACGCTCGTGATCGACGTGACCCGGAACGCGGGTTCCGAGACAGTCGCAACCGGGCGGGTCTCGTGGTCGCATCGCGGAGAGCCGTGCGGCGCGGCACTCGAATTCACCAATGATGACCCCGGCGCCCTCTACGAATTCCGTATTCACGCGCGGGGCCGCCCCATTCGCTCTCGCCTGCGGTTTTTCGGGGTCCGGATCGAGCTGATCGGCGGGTCGACGGCGCGGTTCAAACGCTCGGAGCTGCACATCGGCGAACAACTCTCGTTGCTCGCCGATTTGATCGAACAGCGAACCCGCAACCTCTATCCCCGCGATCTATTCGACAGGACGCCCGCCGGATCTAAGAACACGGGACGGGACGCTTCGGCCAAGCAGGTCGTCATTTCGCCGGTCAGCAATTCGGAGTTGCGCGACTGGGGCACAGCGAATTACGCGCGATTGATCGCGCTCCTACTCGACAGGACGGATTGCCGTATCGTTCTCGTCGGCTCCGGCGCGCAACATCGCCAACTCGACCGGATCCTGGAGGAGAATGGACAGGACCCCCGGATCACCAATGTTGCCGGCGCCGGCGACTGGTTCGGAACCGCGGAAATCGTGCGGTCGGCGGACCTGGTGATCGCCAATAATTCGGGGGTCGCCCACCTCGCAGCGGCGTGCGGCACGCCGACCCTCGCGATCTACTCCGGCAGCCACCAGCCGCAGGAATGGGGACCGCGCGGCGATGGTGTCCGCGCGGTCATGGCGGTGGTGCCGTGCTCGCCGTGCGGGTACGACAAACTCGAGGAATGCCCGAACGATCATTTGTGCATGAAGCAGATCGCGCCAGAAACGATCGCCGACCAGGCCATCGCTATGCTGTCGGACACATCGCAAAATCGATCACGGGATCGTGGACACCCTGCGAACCTGTGAAAGTTTGATTTCACGAGGACAAGTGGAAATGGGGGATGAGCCATAATCAGCTTCTTTCGCGCGAGGACGTCATAAACGCGTACACGTTTATCCTTGGACGTGAGCCCGAGAGCGAGCAAGTGATCGAGGGGCATCGAGGGTACCGCAACATTGCTGAGCTTCGTCTCGCCTTTCTGCTGTCAAGCGAGTTTCGCACGCGGTTTCAAGGTTTGGTGAGTTCGATCTCTAATAGGCCTAGGCAGAAACCGCTTGGACCGTGGTTTCGAGGGTTATTTCCCCGTCTGCCGGGATCGAGGGCCAAGGCAGGGACGCTGTTAGACTTCCAGAGAGGTCAAGACCCTCAAATCCCACCGCCCGCCCCGGGAATGCCTCCTGAACTGGAGAAGCTCCGATATTTGCAAACCGCCCCGGTCGACGAGAACCCCGGGATAGAAGCGGGTCGCAATATTAGCGCCGGCTACCTCAGGGGCACTGGGTTGGAATACGGAAAGCTCGTCCCGTTCATCGAGCACGATCCCGATTGGATTGCTGCGATCGCCGCGTCCCGCGGCAAAAGCATAGTTGCGCCCCACCGCCTTATGAACCTTTTTTTGATCATCAAGTACTCCGAGATGCCAGGGAACATCATCGAATTCGGGGCTTACACTGGCGGTTCCTCGATCTTTATGGCCGCCCTGAGCAAGCGCCTCGGCAAGCCTTCCCAAGTGTTCGCCCTCGACACCTTCACAGGCATGCCGGCTTCTGATCCGTTGCTGGACATGCACGGGGCTGGCGACTTCCCCGCAAATTTCGACGAACTGCAGTTGCTGAAATCGGAGCTGCAGCTCGATAATCTGGTCTTGATCAAGGGGCTGTTCCAGGATAGCGTTCGACAGATCCCGGCCGAAGAGCGACGGTTCTACCTTTCGCACGTCGATTGCGACATTTATACGTCGATCAGATTTTCAATCGCTTTTACTAAGGAGCACGCTGTCCCGGGAGCCTATATTATCTTCGATGACCCACTCACTAGCAACTGCTTGGGTGCGCTGAAAGCTGTGGAACAGGATTTGGTCCAGCAAGAAGGGCTCTTTGCCGAGCAGGTTTATCCGCACCTGGTCTATCGGTTCCCTCCGCTGAGGCGCTAGATCTACAATGCCCTCCGGCAAACGCAGCGCAGCGATCAAAAAGCTGGGAATCAGGGCTGCGCCGCGGCAGAGTTGAGGAGTGCCAACCGCCAACGTTGGGAGGAGCCGAGCAATGCCGCAATCCGCGATACCCCCGGGCCGTCATGCGCCGGTTCGGCCGGACTGGCTGAACAAGCGCCGCGAGGAGATCCTCGAACCCGATCTGCCGATTGTTGATCCGCACCATCATTTGTGGGACCGGCCTGGCAACCGCTATCTGTTCCAGGATCTGCTCGATGATGTCGGCAGCGGACACAACATCGTCGCGACCTGCTTCGAGGAATGCCGGGAGATGTACCGGGCCGACGGGCCGCAGGAACAGAAGTCGCTCGGCGAGACCGAGTTCGTCAACGGCGTCGCGGCGATGAGCGCATCGGGCAAATACGGGCCGGCGCGCTGCTGCGCCGGGATCATCGGCAATGTCGATCTGCGGATCGGCTCGCGCGCCAAGGGCATCCTCGAGCAGCACGTCGCCGTCTCGGGCGGCCGGTTCAAAGGCATCCGCAATGGCGCGACCTGGCACGAAGATCCGAGCCTTTCGATCTATTGCTCCGGCGCCCCGCAAGGGCTCTACCGCGACCGTAATTTCCGCGAGGGCTTCGCCGGGCTCGCTTCGCTCGGCCTTGCCTTCGATGCGTGGCTCTTCCATACGCAGCTGGGCGATGTCGCGGATTTGGCGCAAACCTTCCCGCAGGCGACTATCGTGCTCAACCATGTGGGCGGCGCGCTCGCGATCGGACCCTATGCCGGCAAGGGCGAGGAGGCGTTTGCCGAATGGCGCGACGGCGTCCGCCAGGTCGCCAGCTTCCCCAATACTTACGTGAAGCTCGGCGGGCTCGGCATGAAATTGACCGGCTTCACCTTTTTCGAGAATGACATGCCGCCCGCCTCGGAGGATTTGGAGAAGGCATGGCGTCCCTACATCGAGACCTGCATCAACGCGTTCGGCGCGCAACGCTCGATGTTCGAGAGTAACTTTCCGGTCGATAAGGGCATGTGCAGTTATCCAGTGATGTGGAACGCCTTCAAGCGCATCGCCGCCGGCTGCTCCGCCGATGAAAAAACTGCGCTGTTCGGCGGCGCCGCGAAAGCGGCATACCGGTTGGTCCACTGACTCGATGTGCGCCGAGAGATACCGACGGAGCCAATGAGCGTCCTCTCATATGACACAGAGGCCTTGGCGCATTTATGCCGAAGCCACCGAATTCGCCGTCTCGCGTTATTCGGGTCGGTGCTGGGGGGCACGGACCGGCCCGATAGCGATGTTGACTTCCTGGTGGAGTTTGAGCCGGACGCCGTCCCGGGTCTTATCGGGTTGGCCGAGATCGAGGCCGAACTATCAGCGCTCCTAGGGCGGTCGGTGGATTTGCGGACCGCAAACGAACTCAGTCCGCATTTCCGCGAGGCGGTCGAACGAGCGGCTGAGGTCCAGTTTGTCGCCTGAGGATCGAGTCCGACTGCTCCATATGATCGAGGCGGCAGAAACGGCGTGTGGCTTCGTCTCGGGCAGAGCTCGGGGCGATTTAGATGCCGACCATATGCTGGTTTTTGCGCTGGTGCGGGCGATCGAGATTGTCGGAGAGGCCGGCAGCAGAGTGAGTGCGTCGACGCGGGAAGCCGCTCCCGACATTCCCTGGTCACTGATCGTCTCGATGCGCAATCGGTTGGTCCACGCTTATTTCGATGTCGATCATGAAGTAGTCTGGAAGACCGCTACCGAAGAGTTGCCGCGTCTCTTGCCAAGGTTGCGGGCGCTGGTCGCAAACGAGGACAACCAATGATAGCGTCGCGCGCGCTTTCGCCAGTCGGGCAGAGGTCATGAACCACTCTGTCCCCACGAACTCGACCCATAGGGGGAAACAATGCCACTGCCAGGACAAGATGTGGACGCCACCACACCCAAGTATCTGCGCGACAAGTATGCAATCGTCGGAGTGGGTGAGACCACCTACACTCGCGGCTCGGGCAGGACGACGCGCGCCTTAGGAAGCTGGGCGGTCCGGAATGCGATGCTGGATGCCGGGCTGAAGCCGAGCGATATCGACGGCATGCTGTCCTACCAGGGCGGCGATTCGACGTCGGGGACTTTTATCTCTGGCGATCTCGGCATGCGCCTCAACTTCTACATGGATGTGTTCGGCGGCGGATCGTCGACCGAGGCATTGGTTGGCATCGCCATCGGCCTGATCGAGGCGGGATGCTGCAAGGTTGTGGCGATTTTCCGGTCGATGAACGGCTATTCGCAAGTGCGGATCGGCGGCACCGGCGCGCGTTCCGCCGCACCTGTCGTCGGTGACATGCTGCACAACCGCGCTTATGGCTGGCAGAGCGCCGGGCAGAATTTCGCGCCGACCTTCATGCGCCACATGTACGACTACGGCACCAAGCCCGAGCAGGTCGCGGCCGTCAAGGTGGCCCACAGCCACCACGCCTCCAACAACCCGAAGGCCTATTACAAGAAGCGGTTCACGATAGAGGACGTGCTCAATAGCCGCATCATCTGCAAGCCGCTGCATCTGCTGGACTGCTGCGTCGAGACGGACAATGCGACTGCGATCATCGTGACCTCGGCTGAGCGCGCGCGCGACTGCAAGCATCCGCTCGTGCTGATCCGCGGGGTCGTCGGCCGCTGCAACAAGCCGCGGCTCGACATGCACTACCAGCATGGGCCGATTTCGACGGTTGCCGGGTATTACGCGCGCCAGATCTTGTGGCCCAATGCCGGGGTCGGGCCCGAGGACATCGACATCACCGGCTCCTACGACGCCTTCACCTTCACGACGATGCTGCAGCTCGAGGATTACGGCTTCTGCAAAAAGGGTGAAGGCGGCGAATACGTCAGCAGCGGCGCGATCCAGCTCGGCGGCCGTCGGCCCAACAACACCAGCGGCGGCCATTTGTGCGAGGGCTACACCCACGGCATGAACATGGTTATCGAGAACACCCGCCAATTGCGCCATGACGCCGATGATTCCTGCCCGATCGGCGCTGACGGCAAGAGGCAGCACACCTACGACTACCGCGAGGGCGGCTGCCGTCAGGTGAAGAATGTCGAGGTCAGCGCCAATCTCGGCTGGGCCAATCCGTCGACCGCTTCGTCGATGGTCATGCGCCGCGGCTGATAAAGGAGAAAGAGCATGGCTATTCGCGGCGACTATCTCGGCATGACGCTCACTGTCGATGACCTCGATGTCGAGAACCTCGAATATTTCCGCCATTGCGCGGAGCACGATTTCCATCTGCAGGCCTGTGCGCAATGCGGCCGGTTGCGCTACCCGCCGACCACCGCGTGCCCATGGTGCGCAGCACTGGAATCGACATGGAAGAGGGTCGAAGGTAAGGGAGCGGTGCACTCCTACAGCGAGGTGCACCACCCGATCCAACCTGCCTTCCGCGACCACACGCCGTATCTGATCCTGCTCGTCGATCTCGACACGCAGAAGGGCGAACCGACGCCCGACGAGGCGCTGCGTGTCGTCGGGAACCTGTGCGCCCCCGACGGACAGCTGGCGCCGGCCGATCAGGTGCGCCGGGTCGGCATCGGGACCCGCGTGCGCATGGTGTTCAGCGATGTCGCCCCTGGTCTCGCGCTGCCGCAATGGACGATCGACACGACCGCGCCGCAGCCGGCAAATGTCTGGCGCTACCCGCAGGAATAACTGGGTCCGGTGATCTTCAATCGGCCATCGGCAGGCTGAGCGGAGAGATCTGTTCGGCGCTGCGGCCGCGATAATCCCGCCGCGCCGCCGCATCCAACATGCGGCGCTGCGCCCCGGCGAGGCGGTCGGCTGCGTCATCCTGGTCCATGGTCAGCACCTTTCGGTCCGCCACGACCTGGCGCCCGTCGATAAAGACATCGCACACGGCGCGGTCTGCCGCATGGTAAATGAACGAGCGCAGCGGGTCGCGCACCGGCCGCATCTGCGGCACCGTCAAATCGACGAGGACTAGGTCCGCCTTGGCGCTGGGTGCGATCCGGCCGAGATCCTCGCGCATCAACGCCTTGGCGCCGCCGATTGTCGTCGCGTGCAGCAGGTCGGATGTCGTCACCGTCGCAATGTCACGCGCGGCGATGCGGGCGAGCACCGCCGCCTTGCGCATCTCCTCGACCAAATTGTGCGGGGTCGTGTCGGTCCCCAGACCCATATTGACGCCGGCCCTCAGATAGTCGCCAAAATTCTCCATGACCTGGCCATAGCGGGCGAACGGCGTTGGGCAATGCGCAACCGAGCAGCCATTGTCGGCGATTAGTGCGAGGTCGGTCTTCGTCCACCAGCGGATCCAGGAATGCGTGTCGAGAAACAATGCGTGACCGAGAATGATATCGGGACCGAGGATGCCGATCTCGTGCGCCCACTGGACTGGGGTCTTGCCGTGCCGCCGGATCATCTCCTGCACCTCGAGAACGCTCTGTGCGATATGCACCGTGAACGGGATGCCGCGTTCGCGGGCCGCATCGCGGCTGTCGCGCAGCAACTCCGCCGTACAATTCTCGATCTGCATCGGCGAGACGACGCCGGAGAGCCGGCCGCTCGGATGCCGGGTGGCGCGCTCGATCACGCCCAGCGCCGTTGCGAGACCGGCGCGGCCGCGCGCCTCGTCCCAGGCGAATTTAAGCTCGAAATCATTGTCGAGCCGCCAGCGCGCCGAGGCGAAGCCGGGCGCAACAAAGCCACGCATGCCGCTCCTGGCGAAGAGCTCGATCCAACCGTCCCAGGCAGGTGAAATGTCGACGAGCGACGTGACGCCGCTCAGCAGCAACTCGCAATACGCGAATTCGGCGCTCGCCGCGCGGGCCTCGTCATCCGTCGCCGAAAACGCTTGGGATCGCTCGTAGAGCCCGGTCATGTGCATGTTGCGCAGCCCGTGCTCCTCGCGCACCCCGCGATAGAGCGGCTCGTGCTCCGGGTGCGAATGAATGTCGATGAGCCCGGGCAATACGAGCCGGTTCCTGCCGTCGATCACCCGGTCCGCCGGCCCGGCGTAATTGCGTCCGACAAAGGCGATCCGGTCGTCGGCAAAGGCGATGTCGACGTCTCGGCGATAGGCGTGGTGCCCGGCTGCCTCGTCCCAAGCAATGACCCATTCGGCGTTGCGGATGACGGTAGTAGTCACGGACTGTCCTCCTCGTAGCCGATGCCGAAGTGCTTGACCACGGCAAAGCGAATCAGAGGCGGCTCGGCGCGGAGGAGCTGCGGCGAATTTCCGGTGCGACCTGCTCCATGAATAGACTGAGACTGTTGGTCGCCGTCTCGTGCGGCATCGGTCCGAGACGGAAGGACGCGATGACGCCGCCGATACCGAGCCGGTCGATATCCGCCATCGCTTCGGCGACGCGCGCCGGCGAGCCGTGGATGAAACCGTGCTCGACCGTGGCGCGGGCGGAGGGCAGATCGCTCTCCGGCACAGCGATGCGCATTCCGGTCTCGCGAAAGATACGGTTGCGCAGCGCTGCCCGCGCCTCGACCATCGCGCGAAATACCGGCACACCGACGCGCTCGGCTTCGGCATCGGTCGCGGCGACAAACACATTCCGCCAAACCCAGCACTCCGCAAGGGTGCGCGCGATCCGCTCCTCACCGTAGCCCGTCTCGCGCATCGCCCTGCGGTAGCGGTTGACACGCCGGCTCGTCACTGCCATCGACTGCACGTTCATCAGAAACGGACGGCCCTGGCGGGCGAGTTCGAGCATCGAGGCTTCGCCCGAAGCGGCGCGGATCAGCACCGGATGGGGCTTTGTATACGGCCGCGGCCGCAGCATCGGGACATCGAGACGCCAGAACTTGCCATGGTGGCTGAACCCTTCGCCGGTCCACGCGGTAACCAGGATATTTTCCGCCTCCTCCAGACGCTCCTGCGCCTCGTGATGGTCGATGCCGAAGCCCTGGTAATCGTAGATGTTGTACGACGAGCCGCGGCCGAGACCGACGATGAGCCGCCCTTTTGTGATGTTGTCGAGGACCGCCAATTGCTCGGCGAGGCGGATCGGGTGATGCAGCGCCGTCTGCACGACCGCAAACCCGATCTTGCTGCGCCGCGTCGAAGTGGCCAGAGCGCCGGCAAAACTGATCGGGTCGACATAGGCACAGATCCCGTCGAAGTGATGCTCGGCGAGCCAGATCACATCCACGCCCAGCTCGTCCGACAGCCACGCCTCGCGCAAGGTCTCGTCGATCACCACGCCGTCGCGCGCCGGGTCGCGACAGTCCGGAAACAGGAAATTGCCAAATTTCATGCGGCTCCTCCTACCCTCGGTGCATCACGGGGCGGCTTGCGTGGGCTGTCAAGCGAAGCTGCGAGCGCGTAAAAGCATAAATGTGTGCAGCGATCGCGATCGAGAACCACCATCGATATAAAGGGCTCCGCGCGGACGGGTTAATTTTGATGCAAACTCCTTGGGAATTGTAGCAAAACGTAGTTAACATGGCTCCGCGCGATGGGCGGAGAACGCGTTGCGAATGAGACGGCGGAGTTTCCTTAAATCGACGCTCGCCGGTGCGGCGACTCTCGCTATGCCACAAATCGGCCGCACGGAGGCGCAGAGGACCCTTACCTTCGTGCCGCACGCCGACCTCGCCTCGCTCGACCCGGTTTGGACCACCGCCGACGTTAGCCGCAACTTTGCTCTGGCAGTCTACGACACGCTTTATGGATATGACGCAGAATTCAACGCTCAGCCGCAAATGGTCGAGGGCCATGCGATAGAAAAAGACGGCTTGCAATGGGATCTGCAGCTGCGGGACGGGCTGACATTCCACGACAGCTCCCCGGTCCGGGCGCCGGACTGCGTCGCCACGATAACACGGTGGGCCAAGCGCTATCCGATGGGTCAGGCGCTGATGGACCGCACTGACGAGCTCGCGGCGATCTCCGACAAGGCGATCCGCTTCCGCCTGAAAAAGCCGTTTCCGCTTTTGCCGGAAGCCCTGGCCGAGCCCTACTGCTCGATCATGCCGGAGCGGCTGGCCAAGACCGATCCCTTTGAGCAGGTCAAGGAAGCGGTCGGTTCGGGACCGTTCAAATTCGTCGCCTCTGAGCGGATACCCGGCCAGCGCGCCACCTTCGAGAGGAACCCCGACTACGTCCCGCGTACTGGCGGCAAACCGAGCTTCAGCGCTGGTCCCAAGGTGGCGCATATGGAGCGTGTCGTCTGGAATTACGTGCAAGACCCAACGACTGCGGCCGCAGCATTGGCACAGGGCGAGGTCGACTGGTGGGAAAACCCCGCAATCGATCTGGTGCCGTACCTCCAGCGCAACAAGAAGTTGGTCATCGCGGTCAAGGACCACACCGGCAGGATGGGCTGTCTGCGCTTTAATCAACTGTTCCCGCCGTTCGATAATCCGGCGGTGCGCCGTATCGTGCTGGATGCGGTCGACCAGGAAACGGCGATGGCCGCTGTTGCCGGGGCAGTGCCTCGCCTCGCCAAGATCGATGTCGGGCTGTTTGTGCCGGGAACGCCGATGGCGAGTGATGTGGGCGTCGAGATCACCCGACGACCCGACGACTACGAAGAAATGAAGAAAGAATTGTTTGCCGCGGGATACCGAGGCGAGCGGGTGGTCGTGCTGGCCTGCTCGACCATTCCAAGCATCCATGCGATGTCGCAAGTCGCAACCGATATTCTGCAGCGCATAGGCATGAACATTGATATGCAGCTGCTCGAATGGGGAAGCGTGGTCGCGCGGCGCGCCAGCCGCGAGCCGATTGACAAGGGCGGGTGGAGCATCTTTTACACGAGCCTCGGCGGGATGGGGAACATCTCCCCCGGACCCAATCTTCCCTTGCGGGCGAATGGTCCCGGTGCCTGGTTCGGCTGGCCCGATGATCCGAAGATGGAGGCATTGCGCGAGGCTTGGTTCGAAGCGCCGGACCAGCAAGCCCGGCAGAAGCTGTGCCGCAGGATGCAGGAGGAGTTCTGGTTGAACCCGTCCTATGTTCCGCTCGGCTTGTGGTACCAGCCGACCGGCTTCCGCGCCGACCTGCAGGACGTGCGCGACGGCTGGCCGCAATTCTATGGTGTGCGGCGGGGGTGAGCCCGAGCCAGACCGGCTTGCCGGCGGGCGGGGCGCTTTTCTATTATCCGCCCGGCGAATTCGCCATCGAGGAGGACGGAAATGGATCAGGACGCCAAGAAGACTGTGCTACGCATGATCCCCTACGGGATCTACGTGCTGACCGCGGATGACGGAAAGGGCAACGTCGCAGCGGCGACGGTCAATTGGGTTACGCAGACCGCCTTCGCGCCGCCGCTCGTGGTCGTCGGGGTGAAGACCGATTCCGGCGCCTACCAGATCATCAAAGACAAGAAGAAATTCGCGCTGAACATGCTCGGCAAGGACCAGAAGGGCGCCGCCTTCACTTTCTTCAAGCCGACCAAGCTGGAGGGTGGCAAGCTGAGCGGGCAGGCCGTTCACAAAGGCACGACCGGGGTCCCGATCCTCGACGCCGCGCCGGCGGCAGTCGAGTGCCGCGTCACCAGCATTGTCGAGCAGGGCGATCATCACATCGTCGTCGGCGAAGTCGTCGAAGCTCACCTGCCAAAGCCGATATCCGGGCGGCCTGACGCGGCGATCCTCGAGATGAAGGATCTCGGCGACAACGTCTTCTACGGCGGCTGATCCGCGACGTGCGGCTCGGCAGCAATGCGTCCTGCTGCGATCGCGTCGAGAAGCGCACGCCGATCCTGCTCCGTCTGGTCCGCGTAAGTCCGCGCGAATTCGGCGATCGCCTTATCGAATTCGCTGCTGTCGCCGATATAGCTCGACAGCGACACCGCGTCGCCGGATCGCGCATGGGCGCGCGCCAGGGTGCGGCCGCAGAGGCTGGCGTAGAACGGCAGTGCTGCTGCGAGCCGGGCTCCGATATCGGCGAGCCTCTGATCCTTCAGCCGCCGGACATAGAAATACCGCCCGTCCACAGCGCTTTCAGTCCAGCCGAGGAAAACGTCGGTGGCAGCCTGCAGCATGCGCTGCCCGACCGCGACCCGCTGGCCGTGATTGGGGTAATTCGAGGACCCCGCGAAAGGCGCGAGAACCGATTGCTGCGCTTCCTTGATCTGCAATAGCAGTGGCGCATCATCGTCGGACATGAACAGGCCAATGGCGCAGAATGTTCCGACGCTGCCGACCCCGACAACCTTGAAGGCGATGTCGCGCAGATGGTAGCGCTGCAGCAATACGCGCCGGTCTTCCTGCAATGTCTTGGCATAAGACGCGAAGGCCTTGTGCGCGTGGAGCTCGTGCCGACTCAAATGCCGTACCAGCGGAGGCTTGTCCTTGATATGCCAGTGCCCGCCTGTCGCTTCGACGAGGCCAAAATGCTCTTTCCCGGCCGCCAGCACCTCCGCAAGACGCTTCTTTAGTTGGCGGCGGATCTTAGGTGAGCGGATGTCGGCAACGGCGCCGCCGAGGTCGATGCGCATGCCCCAAGCGTCGAGAGGCGTCCGCCGGGCCAAGTCAGACAGCTGCTCGCGATAGCTCTTCGCTGCGATGCGAGCGAGACGCCGGCAATCGCGATCCGGCATTTCCGCAACGCGTCCGGCGACGACCAGGCTAGCGGCGAGTTGTTTGACGTCCCACTCGAAGGGCGCCGGCAATGTCTCGTCGAAATCATTGACGTCAAATACCGGGGTACCTTCGGGCGTCGCATAGGAGCCGAAATTCGCCAGGTGGCAGTCACCGCATGACTGCACCCGCAACCCGGTGCCTGGATTGGCGGCGAGGTCGGCGGCCATGACCGCCGCGGCACCGCGCAGAAAGGCAAACGGGTCGGTCTTCATCCGCGCGTAGCGCACCGGCAGCAGTTCCGGAATGCGCTCTGTGCCCTGTGCGATCAGAATGTCTACCGGATCGGTTCGATTGTCGGGCGGCGTCCATTCCGCATGCGCGCCAAGCGGCACCTTTTGCCGCCATTCGACGCCAACCGCGTGCCTTTCATCGAGGCGCCGATGGCGGTGAGCAGAAGTGATGGTCATTAACAAACCATTCAGCGCGGTGTTAAACGCACCCCACCAGCGCCCGCAGCGCCTCGCAATCGCGGATCACAATGGCGCCGCGCGCGGTGTCGACTATCCCGGCAGAGCGCCAGAGGGCAAGTTGCTTGTTGATCGTTTCGCGGCCGGCGCCGACCATGCTGCCGAGGTCGTGCTGCGACAAGGGTACCGTAACCTCGTGCTCGTGCGGTCTGCGGTAGTGCTCGGCCATCACCAGCAGCCGCTTAGCCAGACGCGCCGGGAACGCCAGAAAAGCGGCGTCCTCGATCACCGAGCTTGTCCAGCGCAGCCGCTGGCACAGCAACGTCAGCATTGCCAGAATAAGATCGGGATTGGCCTTGACATAGGGCAGAAAATGAGCGCGGTGAATGCGCAGAAGATCGGCCTGCTCCATCGCCGCCGCACTCGCCGTCCGCGTGCTGCCGTCGAGCAAGGCGATCTCGCCGAACAGATCGCCTTGCTCCAGCACGTTGAGCATGATCTCGGCCCCTTCGGCCGAGTTGGAGTAGATCCGTACGCGGCCCGACAAGATGCCATAAAGGCAATCGCCCTTATCGCCCTTGCTGAAGATCACTCCGTGCGGCTCGAACCGCGCGACCGTCGTGAATTTGACGAGGTCGTCGAGCGCCCCTTCCGGCATCGTCGAAATCAGAAAATGCTTGGACAGCAACTGGCGCCGTATCGCCGGCGGATAGGAGCTGATCATCTGGCCACATCGATTCGGGTTGCCGCGGGGGCTCGGCAGCTCGACTTTACCATAGTTTCCCGCCAACATGCGCCAAGTTCGCGGTAGATGAGTTTGCGGTCGAGGCAGGCGAGAGTGACATGGACGACGAGCTCGGGCTGCCGCAGGGGGCCTTTGCGAAGATTGACGCGGAGGAGGACGAAATCTTCTACGAGCCGCCGCGGCTGGTCTGCCATATCGACGACGGCGCGATCGCGGCGCTGACCGAGTTCTATCGGGTTGTCCTGCCCGCGGGCGGCGTTCTGCTCGACTTGATGAGCAGCTGGGTCAGCCACCTGCCAACGGAGATCGATTATGCCGAGGTGATCGGTCACGGCATGAATGCGACCGAGCTCGCGGCCAACCCGCGGCTCACCCGCTGGTTCGTCCAGAACCTCAATCGCGAGACCAAGCTGCCCCTCGCCGACGCGAGTGTCGATGCGGCAATGGTCTGCGTGTCGATCCAGTATCTGGAGCAGCCGGTGGCGGTGCTGCGCGCGGTCGCGCGTGTGCTGCGGCCCGGCGCGCTTCTCGTCATCAGTTTCTCGAACCGTTGCTTCTGGACAAAGGCCGTCGCGATCTGGCGGGCGCTGGACGATTCGGGTCACACGCGCCTCGTCGAGCTCTATCTCCGCCACGCCGGGTTCGAGCGCATCGCGACGCATCAGCTGGCGGAATGGGTCGAGGATGTCAGCGACCCGATGATCGCCGTAGTTGGCCGCGCCCCCGCCGTGTAGGGTTGCCTTCTTTGCTTACCGGCGAAGGCCGGTATCCATGGCAGAAATGGGGCCCGGCCTTCGCCGGCAAAGTCGTAGGAGTTAAACAATGCAATTGGGTGCACTACTGCCGCTAGGCGATATCGGTGGCGATCCTGCGGTCGTGCGCGAATACGCGCAGACTGCCGAGGCGATGGGCTACGGCTTTGTCGAGGCGCCCGACCATGTGCTCGGCGTCAGCGAGGCCAGCGCATCGGAGGCGGGCCGCACCGGGGCCGGGCTATACCACGACCCGTTCGTGTTGTTCGGATATCTCGCCGGCTGCACGAACAAGCTCGGGTTTTCGACCGGCGTGTTGATCCTGCCGCAGCGCCAGACCGTTCTCGTCGCCAAGCAGGCGGCTTCGCTCGACGTGCTGTGCGGCGGTCGGTTCCGGCTCGGCATCGGGGTCGGCTGGAACGAGGTCGAGTTCACCGGGCTCAACGAGAATTTTCATAACCGCGGGCGCCGCTCCGAGGAGCAGGTGCAGGTCATGCAGGCGCTGTGGGCCGAGCCGCACGTGAATTACAAGGGCAAATGGCACACGATCGAGGATGCCGGGATCAACCCGCGGCCCGCCTCGGGCCGGGTGCCGGTGTGGTTCGGCGGCCATCATGAGCGCACCTTGCCGCGCATCGCCAAATGGGGCGACGGCTGGATGCCGAACGCCTATCCGCCCGACCAGAGCGCGCTCGACGTCTTCGGCCAATTGCGCCGGATGACCGAAGAGGCGGGCCGCGATCCCGCCAAGGTCGGGATCGAGGTCTGGGTGTCGATGGGCACCGGGACGGAGGCCGATTGGGCGAAAGAAACCCGCTTCTGGAAAGCGGCCGGTGCGTCCCACCTATGCCTGACGACAACCTTCAACCGCCGTCACCACAAGCGCATCCCCGGCCACACGATGAGCGACCACCTAGCGGCGCTTCGCCGGTATTACTCAGCCGTGGCGGACCAGCTCTAAACGAGCTGCCCTGCGGTCTGCGTGCTTCGAGACGCGCCATTCAGGCGCTCCTCAGCATGAGGTAAGTCTATGATAGCACGAAGAAAATACCTCATCCTGAGGAGCCGCCACAGGCGGCGTCTCGAAGGACGCAACCATGCGCATCCAGTTCGCTCACACGCTCTGAGTTTTTTGGACTAACTTTGTGATGCATCCCGACGGTGTGTCGATGACACTCGAACTGACGGTGACGGCGAAGGGACAAGTCACCTTGAGGCGCGCGGTGCAGGCCCATCTCGGCGTGGTACCCGGCGCCAAACTCAGCGTCCCGTTGTTGGAGAACGGACGGATCGAGCTGGTCGCCGCTGCGGTCCACAATTACACAAAAAGCCTGCGCGGCGCGCTGCAACGATCCGGGCAGCGGCCGGTCTCGCTCGAAGAAATGCAGCAGGCGATCGAGGCGGGCGGTGGTCGGTGAGGATTGCTGTCGGTACCAACGTCCTCGTCCGGCGGGTCCCGATCAGCTGTAGGGCGCGCGCTTACTCCGCCGCCTGAGCGCTCGCAGCGGCATCCGGCAACATTCCGAGTGCGCGTTTGTAGAGGTCGAGGAGGCTCTCCTGCTCGTCGTGCTCATCCTTGTCCATTTTGCGGATCTTGATCAGCTGGCGCATGATTTTCGGCTCGAAGCCGGTGCCTTTGGCCTCGGCGTAGACTTCCTTGATGTCTTCGCCGAGCGCGCGCTTTTCGTCTTCGAGCCGCTCGATGCGCTCGATCAATGATTTGAGCTGCTCACCCGCGATGCCCCCGAAATCGGCCATGATCCCCCTCATCCCCCGTTTGCGATGCCGCCCCCCGGCGGCGGCGCCGACGATAGCGGCGCCGCAACCCTGGATCAATAATTTTGGGATCAATGCTTCTGCGCGGCGGCGAAGGCGGCCTTTTGCTCGGCGCTGGCTTCCTGCTGGTATTTCGCCCGCCATTCGTCATAGGGCATGCCATAGACGATCTCCCGCGATTCGGGATCGGAGAGCGCGAGGCCGCGGTCTTCGGCTTCGGCGCGATACCATTTCGACAGGCAGTTGCGGCAGAACCCTGCCAGGTTCATCAGATCGATGTTCTGCACATCGGTCCGCTCGCGCAGATGCTGCACGAGCCGGCGGAAGGTTGCGGCTTCGAGCTCGGTGCGGGTCTTGTCGTCCATCGCGATCTCCTCGGTATTGCCGGGTTCTATTTAGCCCTGCGGCCGGCGCGATTGAAGCGTCAGCTCGCCTGCGCCACAGCGCGCCGACGGATCTCGTCCATCGTCAGATCCTCCTTGTGCGTCGCGATGAACCAGCGGTAGCCGAACGGGTCCTCGATCCCGCCGACGCGGTCGCCATAAAATTGGTCCGCCACCGGCCGGATCAGCTTTGCTCCGGCCGCGACGGCGCGCTCGACCGCGGCATCGATGTCATCGACGTAGAGATGGATCGAGACCGGCGAGCCGCCGATCGTCTTCGGGCTGAGCGCCTGGATCTCCGGGTGCTCGTCGGCCAGCATGATGCGGGAGCTGCCGATGCTGATCTCGGCGTGATGGATTTTGCCGCTCGGGTCGTCCATGCGCATCACCTCGGAGGCGCCGAGCGCCTTCTTGTAAAAGGCGATCGCATCGCTGGCGGCGTTCAGGATCAAATAGGGCGTCACGCTGTGATAGCCCTCGGGGATTGGTTTCACCATGCTCGGCCTCCTATCACTTCCCTATACGGGGTAAACAAGCGAGGTTGGAACAATCGTCGAATCATAAACGCAGATTCTCTCGGCAAAGCGCAGGGAGCCGCCATCATCGACCACGCGATCATGGTACCGGCCGCACAGGAACACCTCGGACGGCTGGTCGGTCATCGTCTGTAACAGCGCAAAATTTGCCGTCAGCCGCAGACCCTCCGGTTCCAGCGCACGCAGCCGGATAGTGCCGGTCAAATGACGCACCGTCCGGGGCACGAAGAGTGCTGTCTCGCGCAGGGCGACGACGCGGTCGGCGAGCATGTTCCGGCTCTCGCAATAGATGAGCGCAATCGGCAGGCCTCGCTCGAAATTCTCGCGTGGCACCACCTTGTAAACGCAATCCTCGGTAAAGAAATCGGGCCACCTCTCAAGGTCGGCTTCGTCGAGCGCGTCACTGTAAGCGCAATAGAGATCGGCCAGCCGCGCCCGCAGCTCCAATGGGGGGTCGAGACCGGGTGCAGCAATCACGCCTTCAGACCGTCAAAGTCCCATCACCCGGCGGTAGTGCTGGTAGAAGCCGCGGATCGCGGTCTCCGTCACCATGTGCGGCTCGTCATGGATGGTGCGGCCGCCCATCTCGGCGATGCATTCGGCCGCTTCGTTGCCCTCGATCCCGGCTTGCGAGAGCAGCATCGCCTCGCTGTCGTCGAGCGAGACCAGCCCGGCCGGGCCCATCAGATTGGCTTGGCGCAGCCGGCGCTGCCGCATCTCCGGCGTGTCGTCGGCATAGCCGAAAAAAGTCCCAGGCGAGATCGAAATGCCCTGGGTCGATCGGCACGATCTGGCGCGTCGCCAAGGTGTTCGATTGCTGCTGGACGATCATGTTCGGCCACAGGGTCTGCATCACCACCGTGGCGTCGCCGGCAAATTCGCGCACGGGCTCCAGGAGGCGCGGATCGCGCAGCGCGAAATTCGTCTTGAAGGCGCGCATCTGCCGGGTCGCGTCATTCTCCTGTTGCTCGCCCCGACGGCTGACGAGCACGCCATGGCGACCGGTCGCATCCATTTCGATCGCCGATTTCTGGTCGAGGCGGAACAGCCCGAAGGTCACCAGGAAAACGTGCAGCAGGCTGGCGTGGTACGGGTCCTTGATGTTCTCGAACATCAGCTTCCAATTGCTCGGGATCCGCTGCCGCAGGTAGCCGAGCACGACGAGCTCGCGGCCGTCGAACACGCGGTCGAAATAGCCGAGCATGGTCTCGCCGAGATAGCTTTCGAACGGTTCGGTATCCTCCGAGAAGCTGGCGAACACGACGCCGTGGCGGCGTGTCACCGCGAGGCGCTGCAGGCCGTGCTCCTCCGGACGAAAATCGGCCGGCATGCCGCCTTGGCCGTGATAGCCGCGGCGGAACGGGACGCCGAGCAATTTGCCGCCGAGATCATAGGTCCATTGGTGATACGGGCAGACGAGCTCCTTGGCCGTGCCGCGCGTGGCCGAGCAGAACTGCGCGCTGCGGTGGGCGCAACGGTTGAGGAGGACATTGACCTCGCCGGAAGCGCCGCGCACCGCGACCACCTCCCTGGTGCCGAGCCGGCTACGCTTGAAGTCTCCGGGATTGGCGATCTCGGCCTCGAGACAGACATAAAGCCAGCCAGCACCCGCAAAGATGCGTTCCTGCTCGCGCGCAAAGATGTCGGGATCGGTGTAGACCCAATTCGGGATGCGCGAGGGCCCGGCCTCAGGCCATCTGCGCCCCGCCAGACCCTCGGCGCCGGTTTCCAGCGGGTAGACGACGGTTCCATCGGCCGACGGCATTCGATCCTCCTTTTGCGCGCCAGTCTACATCCGATCGGGTCGATCGGCGATGGCCTAGCCCTCGCTGAGGCCTTCCTGCGGATCGCCGCCGAGATGGCGAACCAAAGCCTTGAGCTCTTCGGCCGAAGTGGCGAGCCGCTCCCGGTCGGTGCCGCGCAACACCAAGGTCACACCGAAATCGCCGCGGCGGAAATAGGGGTAGGAGCCGATCTCGACATCCGGATAGCGCTCCTGCAAATCAGCGAGATCTTTTGCCAGAGTACCTTCGGCGAGGTGGCAGGCGACGCTGCGGCTCAGCACCTTGTCGCCGCCGACCAGCCGATATTTCAGCTGCTCGAATATACCCTGCATGATGCTCGGCACGCCGGGCAGAACATAGACGTTGCCAATCTGGAAACCGGGGGCGCGAGAGATCGGGTTGGGCAGCAACGCTGCTCCCTCCGGGACCATCGCCATGCGCAGCCGCGCGTCGTTCAGATGGCCCGGCGGGTAATGGCTTTCGAGGAGGCGCCTGGCCTCGGGGTGCACGATCAGCGCCACGCCAAAGGCGTCGGCGATGCACTGGGCGGTGATGTCGTCATGAGTCGGGCCTATCCCGCCGGTCGTAAAGACATAATCGAACCCGCACCGCACCTCGTTGACCGTGGATACGATTACGTCGTGGTCGTCCGGGATGACCCGCGCCTCGCGCAGCCGGATGCCGGCTTCGTTGAGCCCCTGCGCAAGAAATGCCAGGTTCGCATCCTGCGTGCGGCCGGACAGGATCTCGTTCCCGATGATCAGGACGCAGGCGGTGATGATCTTGGGCGCCATGTCGTTGCTCGGCATCATTTGCTCTTTATGTCCTCGGCCGGGAGCCTTCATAGGCAATTGCCCGCGCCGGCACAATCACCGCCCGAGGATTGCCGCCGACCGAGCGCATGCCTACCTGCAAGTTGCGGCGCCGAGCCTTCCGCGGTTATTGCCCGACTCCCTTTATCGGATTATCACGGAAGCCGCGCCCTCTGCGGGACAGGATACGAACGACATTGGCATGCAACAGGATGTGATGATGGGGCTTGCGCCCTACGAGGCGCGCGAGCGGCCGATCAAAATCCACGGACCGGAAGCCTTCGAGGGCATGCGGCAGGCTGGGATGCTCGCCGCCGAGACGCTCGACTTCATCACGCCCCATGTCCGGCCCGGGATCACGACCGGCGAGCTCGACCGGCTGTGCCACGGGTTCATCGTCGACCACGACGCGATCCCGGCGCCGCTCAACTACCGCGGCTTTCCGAAGTCGATCTGCACCTCGATCAACCACGTCGTCTGCCACGGCATCCCCGGCGACCGGCGGCTGATGGAGGGCGACATCCTCAACATCGACGTGACCGTGATCCTCGACGGCTGGCACGGCGATACGAGCCGGATGTTTTTTGTCGGCGAGCGCATCCCCTTGAAGGCGAGGCGGCTGGTCGACGTCACCTACGAGGCGATGATGCGCGGCATTGCCGTGGTGCGGCCCGGCGTCCGCCTCGGTGCGATCGGCGACGCCATTCAGCGCTATGCCGAGGATCACCGTTATTCGGTGGTCCGCGATTTCTGCGGTCACGGGGTCGGGCGGGTATTTCACGACGCCCCTTCGGTCCTGCATTATGGCCGGCCTGGAGATGGGCCGGCATTGCGCGAAGGCATGTTCTTCACGGTCGAGCCGATGATCAACGCCGGCCGGTACGAGGTCAAAATTCTCAGCGACGGCTGGACCGCGGTCACCAAGGACCGCTCGCTGTCGGCGCAGTTCGAGCATACGATCGCGGTGACCGCGACCGGCTACGAGATCTTTACGATATCGCCCGCCGGCCTGCACCGGCCGCCCTACCCGGCCGGTCCTGTTCCGTCATGAGGAGAACCGAGCCATGATCGACGAATTGTTGCCGCAAGCGGAACGGATCGCAGCCCGGCTGAAGGCGCGCGGTGAGACGATCAGCATCGCCGAATCTTCGACGGCAGGGCTGATCTCGGCGGCATTGCTGGCGATTGCCGGCGCCTCGGCTTATTTCATGGGCGGCGCCGTCGTCTATACCCGGCAGTCGCGGACCGCACTGCTCGAGGTCACCGAGCAGGAATTGACTGGCATTACCCCCTCGACCGAGGCTTACGCGCTGCTCTTCGCCCGCAAGATCCGCGGCAAGCTCGCCACGACATGGTCGGTCGGCGAGACCGGGACCGCAGGGCCGACCGGCAGCCGTTACGGCCACGCCGCTGGTCATTCCTGCATCGCCGTCATCGGCCCCAATGGCGAGCGCTCGATCACGGTCGAGACCGGCAACAGCGACCGGGTCGACAACATGCGCGCCTTCTCCATCGCCGCCCTCGACCTGCTGGAGAAACAGCTCGACTGACCTCCGCGCGATACCTATTCCGCTCGCCCAGGCGGCGTCGATCAGCTGGCGCGGGCGGTAGATCGCGATGTGGCCGAGGCGGGCGATCGGAACCTCCTGCCCGGCATACACCAGGACATCGAGCTCGACGAAGCGGTGGCCCTTGCGCTCGTAATTCGCGGTGACGACGGCATAGGCCGAGAGTTCATCGCCGACACGGGCCGCGGCGAAGTGCTGCACGGTGCTGCCGACATGCATCCATGGCCCCAATACGACGTTGTGGCGCAACACCCAATTGCCGATGTACAGAATGGTGCCGGGATGGACAAGGTTCTCGCGGGCAAAGAGCGGCGCGGTCTCGCGCACGGTGCGCAGATATTCCTCGGCATACTCGTCGGTGACGCGAAACGGGTTTATCGCGAGCCGCGTGCCGATTGCGAGCGTGGTCTCGTCGGCCGGCGGGCGCTCGGCGGGCGGGGCGGGAGCTTCGGCGAAGGTGGGCTGTGGTGCGACCCGTTCCGGGGGTAGCGCAGCGCGGCCGGTGACGCAAAGCTCTCCATGGCTTTCGATTTGCAGATCGAGCGCCGTCCCGGCCTCGATAGCGGTCACGACCGCGGTGTCGCCGTCATAGACCGGCTTTAGGAGGCGGCACTCGGCGGTGCCGCGCTCGAGCCAGGCGCGCTCCCAGCGTCGGACCGGCAGGTGCGTCATATAGGCGTAGACATCGACGCCCGGTACGAGCCCGCCCCTGAACCCGAACCGCCGGGCGACCGCGTCGTCGTGGATCTTGTTCTCGGACTCCTTCGACGCGTTGAAGACTTCGACGCGGTAAGGGCCCAAATGCGATTCTCGATGCGATTCGGTCATGGCGGGGATTCCTCGCGTCGGTTATAAGCGGCGAGTAGGCTCGCACCGCCGCTGCGCTTTCGCAATCCCAAGGCCGCTTATGGACCCCCATCCCCCGGAATACGAGCTCTACGCGATCCGTTACGCCGAGCGCGATGCCAGGCGTTCCGATCATTTCATCGGCGGTGACCCTCATGATGGCCCAATGCCGATGGACTATTTCGTGTGGGTCGCAATTGCGCCGCATCATACCGTCGTCATCGATACCGGCTTTACCGCCGAGGTCGCCGCGGCGCGCAAGCGGCGGTTTCTGCGCTGCCCGATCGAGGCGCTCTCGCTGGTCGGCGTCGACAGCGATGGCGTCAAGGACGTTGTGCTCACGCACATGCACTACGACCATGTCGGCAATTTTCACCGGCTTCCCAGCGCGCAGTTTCATCTGCAAGAGGTCGAATTGCACTACACGACCGGCCGCCACATGCGCCGTCCGTTCCTCGCCCGCTCGTTCGAGATCGAGGATGTGGTCGGGATCGTGCGGCTCAATTTTGCGCAGCGCGTCAAGCTCTACGACGGCCCCGCAGAACTTGCTCCAGGTATCACATTGCATCCGGTCGGCGGGCATACGCCGGGCATGCAGTTTGTTCGCGTCCATACCAGCCGCGGCTGGGTCGTGCTGGCTTCCGACGTCACACATTATTACGAGAACATGGAGACGGGCCGGCCCTTCACCGCGGCGTTTAACATCGGCGACATGCTAGACGCCTATGATACATTGCGCGCCCATGCGCCGAGCCCGCATCACATCATCCCGGGGCACGACCCGCTGGTCATGCGGCAATACCCGGCGCCGCGGCCGGAGCTCGAAGGCGTGGTGGTCCGCCTCGATGTGATGCCGAGAGGTTAGGCGAGCGCGCCGGTTGCAATTTATCGCCCGCCGCTCTAGATCCCTGGTCGAGCGGTCGCTATGTCCCCATCGTCTAGAGGCCTAGGACATCGCCCTTTCACGGCGGTAACAGGGGTTCGAATCCCCTTGGGGACGCCAATTAACCCAATAAGATAGCACGCCACCCCGTTACTTCTCCCAAAAATTTTCTCAAAAAGCTGTCATTGGACGGCTTTGGACAGCCCCGTGGTCTGGTCAGGTCGACGGCCCTCATTCAGCGCTCGATTTCGCGGGCGCCCCTTCATGGATTCACTGCTACGATCTGGGGTTCCGGGAAGTCAAAGCTCGTCGATCTCGCGTCGATGATCGCGACAGGTCACGAGGCGCCGGTACTCGCGCAGGGCAAGACTGAGGAGGAAATGGAAAAACGCCTCGGTGCCAAGCCGATCTCTGTTGCCGCGATCAACTCATTCGACAACTGCAGTGGACCGCTCGACCAAGATGTCTGGATTGTTCTCCTCTCTCCTTCGCCTTATCTTGTCCACTCATTTGTGGCGCGTGGTCCCATGCCAGTGCTTTGAGTCCGTTTAGACTGGAGGCGCTGTGCTTCAGCCTCCAGCTCACCGGCGGTGCGCAGCCGCGCGTCCCGATGGCGGGTTGCCGGCACGCTCTGCGAATTCCCGATACCACGCGGACAGCTTCCGTAACGCTTCTGTATTTCGCATCCCAAGTCCCTCTGTATCTTGTTCTTTGCAAAACTTGAAGCGGGATCTCAGCACCAACATTGATCTGGGTCAGTTAATAGCCATGCGTCCTCACGTGCCGAGCTCCGAGCTTGAGTTCGACTTCTGGCGGGATAGGCGTTTGCCCTGTCTTCGGCACCTTCTTTGTACCCGGCAGCCGACGATCGGGCCGAGCCTAACGGGCTGCGGAAAAATGCAGGAACTTTGTCATTCCGGGGCGCGGGCTCCGCCCGCGAGCCCGGAAACCAGGAACACGGACCAGAGAAATCAATCGCTTGGCCTGTGTTCATGGGTTCCGGGCCCGGCCCTGACAGGCCGTCCCGGAATGACACGCGAGTTTTTCAGCATCCTGCTAAATCCCCGATTGCTCCACCGACTGTGCAGAAATTGGAAAATTCAGTAGGCGCTGAAACGCATTGCCGGCGGACGTTGGAGCTTGGTCGATGTGGTCTCGCCAAATATCGGCGGTAAATTCCGGCGAAGCCGCGAGTTGCGCAAAACCGAAACGGTGGGCACCCCGACCAGTTCGCAGAGTTCTGTTATAGTCGGGGGGTGGCTCAGATGTTCCGCCAAGATCTCCTCGAACCTGAGCATTATACCGGCATGATGGGGTGCCGCGAAGCCGTCCGGCCGAGCGCTGACGGTAGTCAAACAGGTGACGAGCGCTCCCGATTTCGATGCGCTGATGAAACCGATGGCGGAGCGCGCAGCGGCGCGACGGCTGGTGACGAGGAAGTAGGCGCCGCTTGCGCATCCCCCGCGAGCAACTACGCCGGCGCAATTGCATTTCCGCGATGGGCACCGGCCTGCGCCGGTGTGACGGAGTTTTTTGGTGGTGGCATTGGTCCGGCATCGACCAATGAATCGTCTGAATGGATCTGAACGTTAGCGCGGAGCTCAGAACTGCTCCTCGTCCAGTGCGAAGGCGGTGGAGGCGCCGCTCCTGACTATCGGGAGCAAGGCGCTCGCTTTGGGCAGGATCTGCTCGGCATAGAACCTCGCCGTCGCAATCTTGGTCCGGCAGAAGCCTTCATCCGCGCCTGACCCCAACCTTGCCCGGGCGGCGAGAGCGGCGCGCGCCATCTGCCAGCCGCCGCAGACATAACCCGTCAGCATCATGTAGCTGACCGAAGCCGCGAGCGCCGCGTTGGGGTCGCGGCGGATCGTCTGCAGAACCCATTCGGTGGCTTCTTCCAACGCCTGGATGCCGCCGGCGAGGCTCTCGCGGATCGCCGGCAAATCCGCATTGTCGGAGCCGCCGAGCCGGTCCTCGACTTCGCGCATCTCCTCGATCAGCTCCGCCATGGCGGCGCCGTTGTCCATGGTCAATTTGCGCCCGACCAGATCAGCGGCCTGTATGCCGGTCGTCCCCTCATAGATCGGCGCAATGCGCGCATCGCGCAGATATTGCGCGGCGCCGGTCTCCTCGATGAAGCCCACTCCCCCGTGGACCTGCACGCCGAGCGAGGCGATGTCGACCCCGAGCTCGGTGCACCAGCCCTTGAGCACCGGGGTCAGCAGATCGACCCGCTTCTGATGGCGATAGCGTTCGTAGGCGTCCGGATGCTTGTGCGCGAGATCAGCCTCGGCGGCCAGCACGTATCCGAAGGCGCGCATCGCCGCGATCTGCGACTTCATCGTCAGCAGCATGCGCCGCACATCGGGGTGATGGATGATCGTCACCCGGTCGCCGCTGCGCTGCCCCGCGGGCCGGCCCTGGACCCGTTCCTTGGCATAGTCGCGCGCCGCCTGGTAGGCCCGTTCGGCGATTCCCAGACCCTGCAGCCCGACCTTTTGGCGGGCCTCGTTCATCATCGTGAACATGTGCGGCAGACCCTCGTTCTCCTGGCCCACCAGATAGCCGACCGCGCCCTCCTTCTCGCCAAAGCTCATCACGCAAGTCGGGCTGGCGTGAATGCCGAGCTTGTGCTCGATCGACGCGCACTGGACATCGTTGCGCTCCGCCGGCGAGCCGTCCGCGCCGACAAGGAATTTGGGCACCAGGAACAGCGAGATGCCGCGCGTGCCTTCGGGTGCGCCGGGAAGCCGGGCGAGCACCAAATGAACGACATTCTCGGCCATGTCGTGGTCGCCCCAGGTGATGAAGATCTTCTGGCCGAAGAGCCGGTAATGGTCGCCCTCGGGCACCGCCCTGGTGCGGACGGCCGACAGATCCGAGCCCGCCTGCGGTTCGGTCAGGTTCATCGCGCCCGCCCATTCGCCGCTGACGAGCTTTGGCAGAAAGCGGTTTTTGAGTTCATCAGACGCGTGAGCCTTGATCGCCTCCGTCGCCCCGGCGGTCAGCAGCGGGCACAGCGCAAAACTCATATTGGCCGAGTTCCACATCTCGATTGTCGCCGCCCCGATCACGCCGGGCAGCCCTTGCCCGCCAAATTCGGGATCGGCGCTCAGCCCGTTCCAGCCGTTCTCGACAAACCGGCGGTACGCAGCCGCAAACCCGTCAGCCGCGACGACCCCGTCCTTTGTCAAGGCAGCGCCTTGCGCGTCGCCGGGGTGGTTGAGCGGCGCCAGCACATCGCCGGCGAGCTTTGCAGCCTCCTCGAGCACCGCGCCCACCAGATCCGGCGTGACTTCTTCATACCCCGGCAACGCGGCCAATCGTTCGAGCCCCGCCAGCTCGGTGATGACGAACTGCATGTCCTGCACCGGTGCTCGATAATTCGGCATGTGCTGGTTCCCTCCTGCCGCATCCCCAAGGCGATACGCTCAGAGACGCTTCTATGCCGGCGCGAACAGGTCCGGGGCCGCACGGCCTTGCGTTACGGGTACCGGCGGTGCGGCAAAGGCGCTGTCGTTCTGCAACACCGGCAATACCCGGCTCGCGAAGAGCCGCATGTTCTTTTCGGCGTCGTGATGTGGAATGCCGCCAAACGAGAACTCGGTGACGACATGGTCGGTTCCGGTTACCCGCCGCAATTCGGCGATCTGCTGAATGCAGTCTTCGGGCGTCCCGACGATCTGGATCTTCACATAGAACTCGGTGGCCCTGACCCGTTCTTCCTCGCTCTGCAGCCGGGCATAGGTTTTGGCCATCTTGCCGTAGGTCTCGTAGCCTTTGACCGTCGCGAGATGCCCGTCCGAGAAATGGTAGTGGTTATCGATCGACTGCCATTTCTTGCCGAGCCAATTCATTGCCCGGTCATGTGCCTCATCGCGGCTTTCGGCACAGGAGACGTTGGTCAGGATGATCGGCGGCGGCGGGTTGTGGCCGACGCTCTGCGCGATCTCGCGGTAATTGACGATGCTCTCGGCCGCCTTGGCCCATTCATTCTGCATGACGACAAGGATGCCGAAGCCGAGCTTCGCCATGATCTCGGCCAATTCCGGGCTGACCGACGAGGCATAGAAGCGCTCTTCGGGATGCGAAATCGGGCGCGGCCGGATCGAGGTCTTCGGGATCTGGTAGAATTCGCCCTGCCACTCGAACTCGGGCTCGCGCAAAGCCTTGCGGATCAGCTGAGCCGCTTCCGCAAATCGCGGCCGCGCTTCTTCCATCGGAATGCGGAAACCCTCGTACTCGACGCTCGCCGCACCGCGGCCAAAGCCGAAAAGACAGCGCCCGCCGGCGAGGATGTCGAGGAGCGCGATCCCTTCGGCGACGCGGATCGGGTCGTGCCACGGCAGCACGATCACCGCCGTCCCGAGCACGATCCGCTTGGTGCGGCCGGCGAAATAGGCCAACAGCTCGAGCGGCGCCGGCGACATTGCGTAGCCGGTGAAATGGTGCTCGAGCGCGAACAGCGAGTTGAAACCGAGCGGCTCGGCAATATCGCCCATCGCCAGATGGTCCGACACGATGGCGACGTCTGGGCGAGGCGGCTCGGACAGCATGTTGAGCGCAATACCGATTTTCATCGTGGCTCTCCTCAATTAAAATTCACCACAGAGGCACAGAGGATGAATGGCGTTTCTCCAAGTTCTCCCGTGTCTCTGTGGTGAAATCTATTTGGCCCGCAGGCGGTACCACGGGTGCGGCTGACCGGGGGTCTTGACGCGCATCGTGTAGACCGAGGTGCGCGCGGTGAAGAAGATCGTGCGGAGATCGGGGCCGCCAAAGGACAGGTTGGCCGGGATCTCGGGGGTGCGGATGATGCCGAGCCGCGAACCGTCGGGCGCGAACACCCAGGTGCCGCCCGGACCGGTGCAAAAGACCCGGCCCTCGATGTCGACCTTCATGCCGTCGGGCACGCCGTCGGTCTCCTCGGAGGACATGTCGGCAAAGATACGCCGCCGCACCATGTTGCCCGCGTCATCGAGCTCGATGGCGTGGATGTATTGCGCGTGCCGGGTATTGGCGACGTAGAGCACCCGCTCGTCGGGCGAGAACGCCAGCCCGTTCGGATACTCGAATTCCGCGACGAGGCGGCTGGCGCCGTCCGGTTCGACGCGATAGACGCCGGAATATGGCAGCTCCTTCGCGGAGAGCGGGACGCGCAGACCGGGGTCGGTAAACCAGATGCTGCCGTCGGTTTTGCAGACGACGTCGTTGGGCCGGTTGATCCGCTTGCCTTCGTAGCGGTCCATCAGGACCTCCGAGCGGCCGTCGGCCGACCAGCGGGTGACGCGCCGGTTGCCGCCTTCGCAGATCACCAGCCGGCCCTGTAGATCAAAGGTCGTGCCGTTGCCCTCGCCGGTCTCGGTGCGCACGATCTCGGGCGTTCGGCCCGGCATCATCCGGTAAAGCATGCTCTTGCGGACATCGACAAAATAATAAAAGCCGTCGGGGTGCCACAGCGGCCCTTCGGTAAAGACGAAATCCGTGGCCAGCCGCTCGGCCTCGGTCGCGTCTAGAATTGCCTCCAGCCCAGCCATGCTCGTCCTCCCCGTCAAAGCATCATCAGGAGAAAGGCTACTCCCTGACCCGCCGACCTGTCTATTTTCCTCCGCCAAAGCTGGAGGAAAGCAATGATGAAGTGGCGGGTCGGCGAGGTCACGGTCACGAAGATCGTCGAGCTGGAGGTGACCGGCGGGAGCCCGTTCATCCTGCCGCAGGCAACCCGCGAAGCGGTCTTGCCGATCGGCTGGTTGCAGCCCGATTTCGCCGACGGGCTCGGGCGCCTGAAAATGAGCATTCACGCGCTCGTCGTCGAAACGCCGAGCCGCCGCATCGTCGTCGACACCTGCCTCGGCAACGACAAGGAGAACCGGCGCATCCCGACCTGGAACAGGCTCCAGACGAGCTTTCTCGCCGATCTGGTGGCAGCCGGCTATGCGCGCGAGACGATCGACGCGGTGATCTGCACGCACCTCCATGTCGATCACGTCGGCTGGAACACGATGCTGGTCGAGGGTCGCTGGGTCCCAACCTTCCCGAAGGCGCGTTATCTGATGGGCCGCATCGAATTCGCGTATTGGACCAGCCAGCATGAGCGCGAGGACATGTCGGCAGTGCTCGCCAACTCGGTGACGCCGGTCCGGGAGGCCGGGCTCGTCGATCTCGTCGGGACCGATCATCGGATCTGCGGCGAAGTGAACCTCGTTCCGAGCTTGGGCCATACCCCCGGGCACGTCAGCGTGCGCATAGCCTCGCAAGGCGAAGAGGCGCTCATCACCGGGGATTTTATGCATCACCCTTGCCAGATCGCCCATCCGGACTGGTCGTCGACGGCGGATAGCGACCCGGTCGAGGCGCGGCTGACGCGCGAACGCAGTTTGACCCACCTCGCCGATACCCCGATCCTCGTTATCGGCACACATTTCGCTGGCGTCCGGGACGGCGACGCGTACCGCTTGGCCGAGTGAGGAGTTGGACGATGGGAGAGCGCGTCTTCGACGGCTTGAAGGTGATCGACTGCGCGAGCTTTATCGCCGGGCCGGCCGCCGCCACGGTGATGTCGGATTTTGGCGCGGAGGTGATCAAGATCGAGCCGCCGGGGGCCGGCGACCCCTATCGCCGGCGGGCGACGCCGCCGATCGGGCCGGGGCTGAAGAGCAACCCCGGGTTCGAGCTCGACGGGCGCAACAAGAAGAGCCTGGCGCTTGACCTCCGCTCACCGGCGGCCCAAGCGGTGTTGCGGCGGCTGGTCACGCAAACCGATGTGTTCATCACCAACTATCCGCCGCCGGTGCGCCGTCGCCTCAAGATCACCTATGACGATCTGATGCCGCTCAACGCGCGGCTGATCTACGCCTCGTTCAGCGGCTATGGCGAGGCCGGCCCCGAGGCCGACAAGCCAGGCTTCGATGCGACCGCATGGTGGGCGCGCACCGGGCTGATGCATCTGGTACGCGCCGGAGAAGAGGCTACGCCGGCCCGGTCGTTGCCGGGAATGGGCGACCATCCCTCGGCCATGGCGACTTATGGCGCAATCGTCACGGCACTCTACCAGCGCGAGCGCACCGGCAAGGGCGGTTATGTCGGCTCGTCGTTGTTGGCCAATGGCCTGTGGGCCAATGGCTGCTCGGTGCAGGCCGCCTTGTGCGGCGAGAAGGTCGTGCCGCAGCCGCCGCGCGAGCGCGGGTTCAACGCCTTGCGCGTGCATTACCGCTGCCGCGACGGGCACTGGCTGCTGCTCTCGATCGCCCCCGACGAATGGCGCTGGGAGAAATTCGAGGAATGTCTCGGGGCGAGCGCCCTCTCCGATCCGCGCTTTGCGACGCATCAGCGGCGCGAGGCCAATGCGCACCAGCTGATCGCCATTCTCGACGAAATCTTTGCGACAAAGGATTTCGCCGAGTGGCGATCGATCCTCGACGCTGCCGGCATCATCTTCGGCATTGTCGCGAAGATGGAGGACATTGCCGAGGATCCTCAGATGCTGGCGAGCGAGGCGTTGGTGCCGTTCACCGACGGCGAAACGATGACGGTCAACAGCCCGATCTGGCTCAAGGGCCAGGAGAAGGTGAAGCCGCGGCGCGCCCCCAATGTTGGAGAGCACAACGAGGAGGTCTTGCGGGCGGCGGGCTATTCGGCTTCCGAGATTCGGGCGTTGCGCGAAAAGGGCGTTATCGGCTGAGCTTCAGACAAAAAAGAGCCGGCCTCGTTTCCGCGGCCGGCTCCGGGTTCTTCCGGCTTAGGGGAACTGGAACAAATCGGTCAGATCGCCGATGGCCGGCCCGTTCGTCGGCTTATAAGGGTCAGCCCCGGTGGTCGGGTTCGGCAGATTGTCGCGGCTGCGCTTGGTGATTGGCGGCACACTCCAGTTCGCCTCAATAAACTTCAATACCGAGACGTGATCGGTATAGGTGTGCGAGATGTGCCCGCCTGTGCTGTATTTCGACACTGCGATCGGCGGAATACGCGTCCCGTCGCCGAAATAATCGAGCGGCTGCACATATCCCGAATCATAGTATCCGCCACCTTCGTCAAAAGTGACGAAGATCGCCGTGTCGGCCCAGAGTATGCTGTTTGCCTTGGTCAGGCCGACAATCTTTTTGACGAAACCTTCGAGGAGATCCGGCTTCGACGAAGCCGGGTGGCCATCGAGATAGCCGTCCGGCTTGACGAACGACACCGCCGGCAGGTTGCAGCTCGTCGAGGTGCAGCTCGTGAGGTCGGCGTAGAGATCGAGCGTGTCCTTCAGAGCCGCGTTGCGCACTGCCTCATTGGTCATAATAGAGGTCGAGTACTGGAAGAAGTTGCAGATGTTGCAGTATTGGTTGTCAGGGGTGACGTAATTGTTATAGGGGTCGGCGAGGTACGCATTGAACTGTTCGCCGAAATAGGCGAATGACACGTTCTTTTGCAACAGAGCATCGCCGATGTTCGGGACGCTCGATGGCGGGATCGTGAACACGGTATTCTGCGGATTGCCGATATCGGCGTAGGCGCTGGTGCCGTCACCGTAATAACCGGGATTATAATTATTCAGCAGATAATAATGCCCGGAGTCACAATTCGGCTTTACCTTGACCGAGGTCAGAAAACTGACGATCGAGGCGACACTCGGCTGCGAAGTGTCCGCGCACGCGCTGTAGCTGCCGCCGCCGTACGACGCCTTGCCGTCGGAGCCGCCGCCATAGCCGTCCTCGGTGTACCAATTGTTGGTGCCGGCAAGCGGGTTCGGATTTTCGATCTCGTCGACGACCCCGGCGTTTGGGCTTCCGGCGGCCACCAGCTGATTGTGCGGCGGCGTTTGAGGATTGCCGTTGCCGTCGCTGAACCAGATCGCGTCGCCAGTACCGAGCATAATGTGGTTGGCACCGGTGCCGCCTTCCACCGACTGATGGAAATTGTCGCTCATCGAATAGGTGTCGGCCAGCTGCTTGAAATAGGGCACGTCTCCTTGCTGGACGTTGTAGAAGCCCATCGCAGTGGCGCCCTCTTTATAGGTGAAGTTCGCTGGTGGCGGCGGGCCGTTGCTGCCCGCGCCGACGGTCGCTTCGACCCACGGGAAAAGGTCATTCAGACACCCGTAGTGGCGCTGCAATCGAGCTGCTGCCACATCTGGTAGAAGCGGTGCACGGGGCTTTCGGCGTAGTCGTCATAGCCCATGGTGGGACCGGTCGGGTTGACGGTGTTGGTTATCTGGTACGGGCCCGGCTGAAGGCTATTGACGTTGTTGCCGTTGTAGTAGATTCGCGTGTCCGGCTTCGGCGGCGTCCCAAGGAGGTACGCAGGAACTCCGCCCGTGGTCAGATATTTGTAGTAGGCTGGTGGCAGCCCGTTCTCGTAGGTGAGGGCCTCTGCAACTGTCGAGAATGGCGGAGCTCCGTTGGTGTATCCGCCGCCGGCGAATGGCGCCGGCAACGTTGTGTATGGGCCGGTTTTGGGCGGACTCTGCAGATAGACCGTCTGATCGGCAGCCGTGTCCATCGCCTGATTCTGGGTTGCGGCCGGATAGTGCGGTCCCGGCGTGCCGTCGACATTGACGATGCCTTGCGACAGCAGGTTCCAGACTGTCTCGCCCTTGGGTTTCGGCACGTAGGTCGCGAACAGGTGGTCGAAGGTGCGGTTCTCGCCGATGATCACGATGACGTGCTTGATTGGCGTCGTCGTATTGCCGTCATTGCTGTTGCTCTCCCCTGCAGCCGCAGCGGCAGCAACCGGCGCAATGGTGTTGGCGGTCATTGCGCAGAGCGCCACACCGCAAAGCAGCTTCGATGTCTTCAGATATCTGGTTCTCATGATTCCCCTCCAATAAGATTTCACGGCCAGGCAACGAGGACTGGACCAACTGAATATTTCAAATCAGCGGGTAGACGAGCGTCGCTCGCCGGCATCACCCAAGGCGGTCAGCCACGTTTGTGACCGCCGTTTTCGGCTCAGTGGCCGAAATCGAAATTACGGGTCCTCGGTGACGGGTTCGTGAAGCAATCTTGACAGTATAGTTAATGATTGCTTTCGATGTATTCCTTGGCCGATGGCGCTACGATGAGCGCCCGATCCTCCAGGGAGGACAAGCTGGTGCCATCGAGCGTCAAGGAAATGTTGGCCGAAGCCAATGCCGCGGTGCCCCGCCTGAACGCGACCGAGGTTCGCGAAATGATCGGCAAGGCGGATGTTCTGATCGTCGACGTTCGCGACATGCCCGAGCTCGCTTCGGGCGGCAAGCGCAAAGGCGCCGTCAACGTGTCACGCGGTATGCTGGAATTCCGGGCCGATCCCGAGAGCCCGTTCCATAATCCGGCGTTTCAAAAGGACAAGACCGTCCTCACCTACTGCGGCTCCGGCGGCCGCGCCGCATTGAGCGGCAAGACCTTGAAGGAGCTCGGCTTCCACTCCGTCTATAATGCCGGCGGCTTCACGGAGTTGGCCGGCGCCGGCCTCGAAACAAAATCCGCATAATGCCCCTCACCCTAACCCTCTCCCCGCTCTCGCGGGGCGAGGGAACCAATCTCCTCCCTCGCCCCGCTTGCGGGGAGAGGGTCGGGGTGAGGGGCACCTCTGCGCTCAATTGTCGACGAAGGCGATCGCCTCGATCTCGATCATGAAATCGGGGCCGGCTAGGCGGCGGATTTCGACCGTCGTGCTGGTCGGCGT
>CAWBIT010000011.1:0-318744 GCA_963789025.1 uncultured Alphaproteobacteria bacterium | reverse complement strand
CACTAGCCTGCGCCCAAAGGGCGATTATATACCGGCCCCATGCGCTGCTGCACCTCGCCCGGCACATTATAGTCGCGCATGACGGTGCGGCTGTTGCGCAGGCCACACGCCTCTCGCTGCACCACGAACATCCAGAGCGCGTGGCCGGCCTCTATCACCAGGGTACGCCGTGCCTGCTCCGCTGACGCCGGCGCGCCCGCGCGCGGATGGGCGGCATCGAACTCCCGCAGCTTGGCCAGGGCCGCTTCCAGCGCTCGCCCCATCCGCCCGAGGGCAGCGGCCCGCTCCTGGACGATCTCATACTCGAGAACGTCGAGGGGAGTGCGATGAAGGCCGAAATCGCGGGACATGGGTTATGCATAGCGCCGCACGGGTCGCATGCGCAACATGTGTTGGGTTGCCGATTGCGGGTAACCATCCGGTGAAAGCCGTGGCGCGGAGAGTGCTCGAAAAATCGAATGAGCGCCGCGAATGACGGTGTTGGGGATCATGGACGGGACGCTCGCTCTCTATTGCGGCCTTCGTTCCCGAACTCGATGACCGCTCCTGCTGCCGGATTTACCGCAGCAGCCGTTTGCATTGGCTTACAGAGGCGCCTCTCCCCGTTAGTGCCGGCGGCAGCTCCAAGCGGGAATAGCGCTGGCGTGAGGATGGCAGTGCGCCCCAGGTCGAAGTTTATTCGAAACGCCAAGAAGCCGATCCAGTCCGGCGCAAGTGTTGGGCGGCGGCATCGCAGCAGAGCCATCTTCACTCGCGGCGATAGCCTCGTCGAGCAACGCTCCGACTTCTTCGCAAACGATGTTGCGCGCCCGACCGGTCTCGCGCCAAGCGTCGCGCACTTCCGCCGCAGGTGCAGCAAGGAGTTCCCGTTCCAAGGCGTCGAGCAACGCCGTCAGTCCGGATTGAGGATAACGTATGCGGGTCATGGCCAAGACCAAACCAAACCGTGGCGCAGCAGGGTCCGCCGTATTCGTCGGCGTGTCGTATCGTACTTCACGGCAGTTAGATTGTAATGACGACGGATGTCCTCCGCTCCCATGCCGCTGATTAATCCGGTGATGACCTTCAGGGCTGCCTCGTCGGACGCGAACAGCCGTTGAATGGCGGCGAGCGCCTCTGCTGCCGCACAGGCCCGTTCCGGATCGTCAGCCCCGCCACTATCGTGCGGGGCGGGCAGCTGATCCTGTCGGCGGTGGCGGCGCCATTGCTCGTCGCAGAGGCTGCGCATGACGCCCGCCAGAAAGGCGAGCAACGACACCCCCGGCGGCCACGGCCGCGCGCCCGTCAGCGCGCGCAGCACCGCCTCGTGCAGCAGGTCGGACCACGACATATCGCCGGGCAGGGAGCGGGCACGCAGCCGAGCGATGGCCCGCAAGCGCAGCAGATCTTCCGCCGACAGCGCGGCCAGCGCCGCGCCCACGTCCCGCTGCGGCGGCACGGGATGCCGGCCCCATTCCTTAACCTGCTGTGACGCGTCGGCCATCGCTCCTCCCGGATGCCATGCGCCTGGGGAGCATGGACGCGGACAGCGGTGAAAAAAAATTCCGGTCGCGTCCGCGTCTCTCCGCGCCGCGCGCACTGCGCGACAAAGGAGAGCGTGATGGCGCCAACCCCCGAGCAAGTCGCGGTGCACATGGCCCGGTTCCTCGACATGCTGGACGCCGCCTTTCGGCGCTACGGCGGGCCGGACGGCCTGCCAGAGCGGTTCCGAAACGCGGTGGAGGCCACGCCCCGGCACATGTTCGTCCACCGCTTCCACCTGAGTGGCGGGCCTCTGCGCGACCGCATCGACGAAGGTGCCTCGCGGGACAACGACGCCGATCCCATAAGGGAGCTGGCGGATATCTACAGCGACGCCGTGATGATCCACGTGGACGCCGCGGGCGAGCGGTTGCCGTCCACGAACTCCCAGCCCAGCTACGTGCTCTGGCTGTTGGATCAGCTCGACCTGCGGCCTGGGCAGCGTGTGTTGGAAATCGGCTCCGGATCGGGATGGCTCGCGGCAGCGATGGCGCAATTGGTCGGCAAGGGTGGCCATGTGACCGGGATGGAGATAATCCCCGAGCTGGCCGCGCAAAGCCAGGCCGATCTTGAAAGGCTCGGCATCGACAACGTGTCCGTGCTCGCCGCCGACGGCGCCCAAGGCCACGCCGCCGGCGCGCCATTCGATCGCGTGATGATCACCGCCGCCAGCTGGGACCTGCCGCTGGTCCTGTTCGACCAGGTGGCCGAGGGCGGGCGCGTGCTGGTGCCTGTCGAGCTGCGCGGCGGCGGCTGCCAGGTAACGGTTCTGCGGCGCGAAGGGGAGAGGTTCGTGGCAGGGCGGGCCGTGCCGGGCTGGTTCGTGCCGCTCCTTGGCCCGGGGCAGCAGCGCCCGGCGCTGCGCGTTGCGCTGGCGGAGCTGCCGTTCTGGGACGAGATCGGCAGGTTTCCCCCGCGGCGCGTGCCGCTGCCGCTCGCGATGGGGCCGGATGGTGCGGCTGGGAGTGCCGTGGCTGCTTTCCGCGCCTTCTTGGGCCGCACCGCGGCAGATTTCGCGATCTTCGGTGAGGGAGATCCACCGGAAGAGCGACCCTGGCTGCCGGCGGAGCCGTTCGGGATTCTGGATCAGGCGGCGCATTCGGTCGCGCTATGGAGCCGGGGTGAGCTGCTGGCCTACGGCGGCGCGCGTGCGATGCGAGCGCTGGCCAAGGCCTACGCGAACTGGACGTCGTACGGCCTCCCTGGCTTGGCTGATTTCGCGCTGCAGGTGGTCAGGAGCGACAGCGCACCCGTGGGTAATGGCCGGGTCTGGACGGAACCGCGGGGCGGGACGGCGCTGGTTTGGCGCCTTTTGCCTGGCGCGGACGATTGGAAAGCGCTGCTGCGCGACGCACCTTGACCGCCGCGGCGCGCTCGCCGCGTCAGGATCTTCTCAGATCCGCCCAAAGCCGACCCTTGTGCAGATCGCAACAGTTTTACAATCCGCTAGAAGGCTCCACGTCATCAGGGTTTGTTGCTGATTTTGCGCCTTTAGCCTCGATTGAGGCTGTTTGTTATTGTCACACAATCGAGGATGGTCGAGAGCTAGAAGACCCATGTTCGCCATCACTTCTAATGGGCGTCATCCACTGTTCGAGGCGAGGAGATCTTCCATGGCCCCTCTAACTGAAGCGCACAATGCATCGATCGCGGAGTTCGTTCCCGAGATCGATCGTCTTGCGGTCGATGTCATGGCCGACTGGAAAGTGCCGGGCGCAGCCGTCGCCGTGGTGCAGGACGGCAAGGTAGCCCGCGCGAAGGCCTACGGCCAGCGCGATGTTGAGGCGAACCTGCCCGTCACCCCGACAACACAGTTCGTGATCGGCTCGATCACGAAATCGTTTACCGCAACTGGTGTGGCTATCTTACACAATGAGGGGCCTCTCGACTGGACCAAGCCCGTGCGCGACTACATTCCGGAGTTTCGTCTGAACGACCGGGTGGCGAGCGAGCGGGTCACAGTGCAAGACCTCTTGTGTCATCAATCTGGCCTGCCGCGCCATGATTGGGTGCATTTGCCAGGCGACCGCTCGGCCGCCGAATTGCTCGGTGTCATGCGTTACCTCGAATTGAGCCGGGATATCCGGGCGGCTTACCAATACAACAACCTCTGTTACAACGTCGCTGGTCTCCTGATCGAACGCGTCAGCGGACAAAGCTATGAGGCCTTCATGCGCGCGCGCCTGGCCGATCGGCTTGGCATGAAGGTCAGCTTCACCCTGGACGATCTTGAAGCATCGGCGGATGCCGCCCGGCCTTATATGATGCACGAAGACACGCGGCTCCGGGCCCTGCGTCTCCCGATCCGGGTCATCGCTGCCGGGGCGATCAACACCTCGGTCGCGGACATTGCGAGCTGGATGCGGCTGCACCTCGGCAAGGGCGAGTTCGACGGCGAGCGATTGCTGCCGGCCGCGCTGATCGGCGAGCTGCGCGCGCCGCGTATTTACAATCCATCACCGAGCTTTGTGGGGTTCGGTGAAGAGCATTATGGCATCGGCTTCCGATCAAGCAGCTATCGCGGTGACCGGCTGGTTTTTCACGGCGGCGGCTGGATCGGCTGGGGCACGCTGATGACGCTGGTGCCGGACTTTGGCATCGGTGTCGCAGTCTTCACCAATCGCAGCCCGAGCCAAGTGCCGCCGACGCTGACCTGGTACATAATCGACCGGCTGCGAGGCCGCGATCCGGTCGACTGGCGCGAGCGCTTCCGCAAGCAGCGCGAGGAATTTGTTGCTCATTTTCAGGTCGACAAGGACGCGCGCGCGAAGGCCCGCCACAAGGATACGCATCCTGCGCACGAACTTGCGGACTATGCCGGCGACTATGAGCATCCCGCATACGGCGTGATGTCGATCACGGAGCAGGGTGGCGCGCTGCACTGGTCCTGGCGCGGCATGTTCGCGACAATGGTGCACCGCCATTATGAGACGTTCGAATTGCCCGAGGTGCCGGACCGTCTGTTGCCGGACAAGCTTGCCATCACCTTCCTGACCAATCGTGATGGTAATATTGTCAGTCTCTCGGCGCCGCTGGAGCCCATGGTCAAGGATATTGCGTTCGTACGTCTTGCGGCTGGCGCCTGCACCCTTGCAGCTTTCCGCGAACGGTGCGTCGGCAGTTTCAAGAGTGGCGCGACGACCCATCGTGTGACGCTGGATACGGAAGGCCGGCTTGTGTTGAAGCCCGACAATCAGCCAGCCTATCGCCTTGCGCCTCAGGAAGGCCGAAGGTTCCGCATTGTGGAACTGGAGGGCTTCTTTGTCGAATTTCGCGGCGAAGAGGCGATGATCGACGAAGTGATCTTTCATCAGCCGAATGGGACGTTCGTCGCAAAACGCGTGGACGTATAATCCTGACGGTCAGGTAATATCCGACACTTAGCATGCTATGCGGCGCGGCTAAATAAAGAATTCCCCGGGTGTGCAAATCGGAATTTTTGTTCCATCAGTGGATTAGCGTTTGCATGAGTATGACCGAAACTCACCCGCAATACCACCATTTCGACCATGCCCGCGTTTGGCCGTCGCCGAGCAATCCTGCCGTTTCACTTGAGGATCCCCGATCATGCCCAATCAATCTGCCGATCCTATGCCGGTCGGAGAGGAGAACACCGGTCTACTTCCCCGCCGCCTGATTTTTGCAGATCCCGAACGAAGCGTCGTGCGGATCAGCCCGGACGGCACGCGGGTCGCGTTCCGCGCGCCGGTCGACGGCGTGCTCAATCTCTGGGTTGCGCCGCTCGACCGGATCGACGATGCGCGCCCGGTAACCGCGATGACCGACCGCAATATCGGCCCCTCGATCGTCTGGATGCACGACAACCGACATGTCGTGTTTTTTCGCGAGGCGGCCGGCGACGAAAATTGGCGTGCCTGGCGGGTCGATCTGGAGACCGGCGATGTGCGGGCGCTGACGCCGGGAGCGGGGGTAAAATGCTACATTCAGCAGAGCTCGCGCCATTTTCCCAGCGAATTGCTGATCGCGCACAACGCGCGGGACAAGCATTACTTCGACATCTACCGCGTCAACGTGGCGAGCGGGGACGGCGCGCTCCTTCAACGGAACGACGGTTTGGCTTTCCATTTCACCGATCAGCGGTTCCGAGTGCGCTTTGCCGTGCGCCACACCGACGACGGCGATATCGAGTATCTGCAGCGCGGCACCGACGGCTAATGGGCCCTCTTCAGCCGGATCGGCGCCGAGGACGCGATGGCGACCCGCGCCATCGAGTTCAGCTTCGACGGTCGTGAACTGTATTGGCTCGACAGCCGGGGCCGCGACACCGCCGCCGTGGTCGCGCAAGACCTCGAAAATGGCACGATGCGGGTTCTCGCGGAAGACAACCGCGCCGATTTCACCCAGCTTGTGCTCGATCCGATAACCGAGCGCCCGGTGGCCGCCGCGCGTGCGTTCGAGCGCGTCGCATGGCAGGTCCTGGACCCGGACTATCGGGACGATTTCGACTACCTCACGCGGCAATCGCGCGGCGATCTGACGATCACCGGCATGTCGCAAGACCGGCGGCAGTGGATCGTTGCCTATCAATATGACGATGCGCCGTTGGAATACTTCCATTACGACCGCGCCGCGCGCCGGGCGAGGCGGCTGTTTTCGTCGACGCCGGCATGGGAGGGGCTGCCTTTTGTGCCGATGGAACCGGTTGTCATCCGCGCCCGCGACGGGCTCGAACTCGTCTGTTACCTGTCCTGTCCGCGCGGCGCGCAGCCGGCCTGGCGGATGCCGATGGTGTTGCTCGTCCATGGCGGGCCCTGGACGCGCGATGTGTGGGGGCTGTACGCCAATCACCAGTGGCTCGCCAACCGGGGCTATGCGGTGCTGAGCGTGAACTATCGCGGTTCCACCGGGTTCGGCAAAGCTTTCGTGAACGCCGCCAACCTCGAATGGGCGGGCAAGATGCATGACGATCTGATCGATGCCGTCGACTGGGCGATCGCGCAACAGATCGCCGATCCCGCCCGCGTCGCAATCATGGGCGGCAGCTACGGCGGCTACGCGGCCTTGGTCGGCTTGACGTTCACGCCCCAGAAATTCGCCTGCGCGATCGACCTCGTCGGCATCTCCAACCTCGTGAGCTTTCTGAACACGATCCCGGAATACTGGATGACGTGGAAATCGCTGTGGAAGGTGCGGGTGGGCGATTACACGACCGAGACGGGGTTGCGGTTTCTCGAGGAGCGTTCGCCGCTCAATCGCGCCGACCAAATTGCAAGGCCCTTGTTGATCGGCCAGGGCGCGAACGACGTGCGCGTGAAAGCCTCCGAATCCGAGCAGATCGTCGCGGCGATGCAGCAACACGGCATTCCCGTGACCTATGTCTATTATCGTGATGAAGGCCACGGCCTCGGCCGATCCGAAAACCGCCGTTCGTTTACGGCCGTTGCGGAAGCATTCCTGGCGGCCCATCTCGGCGGACGTTGCGAGCCGGTTGGCGACGACTTCGACAATTCCACAATCGAGTTCAAGGTTGGCCGCGAACTGATTCCCGGATTGGACTAAGCCATACTTGGCACCGGCAGCTCTGCTCTCGACGCGTTCGCGCCAATCGACTGGAGCAGCGCCGTGCGTCCTTCGAGACAGCCGCTACGCGGCTTCCTCACGATGAGGACATTTCTTAATGCCATAAACGACTTACCTCATCCTGAGGAGCGTCCAGAGGGACGCGTCTGGAATGACGCGTGATGCCGCTGCAGCCGGTACCCCGCTTCTGCTCGATTTTTCATAACCTCAGTCGAGGAATCTTTTCGATGGCATCCCAAGCTGTCGCGCGCAGCGAATCCATCGCGGCCTTCACTCCCGCGCTCGAACGTCTCTCGGGGAGGGCAAGGATCGCCACCTCACGCTGACAATTGGGAGCCAACCGACCTACAAACTCCGTCCCTACCAGAGCCGAACCTTTGTCATCGACGAGCTTGAAGGCTTCCGGGTGGAGTTCCATCTCGGCTCGGACGGGGAAGTGGATGAATTGATCTTTCATCAGCCGAATGGGAGGTTCGTGGCTCGGCGAGCGTAGGTTGTGTCGCTGAGCCTTGATGAGTCCACGGCCTAATGGGCGATCGCTTCGAGGGCGAGGCCGCGGGTGCGCGGACCGAAGCCGCCGATTGTCGCTACGACAACGGCCATCGCGAAGGCGATGAAGGCGAAGACCGCGTTTACCCCACCCAAATTGAGCAGAAAGGCGACGACGAGGCCCGACAACGCCGCCGACAACCGGCTCCAGGAATAGACAAAGCCGATCGCGCGCGAGCGAATGCGGGTCGGGAACAGCTCGGACTGATAGCTGTGGAAGCTGTAGGACAGCAGGTTGTTGCACAACGTCACCAGCACGCCCAACAGGATCAGCAGCGCCGGCACCTGCGCATTGGCGAACAGCATGCCGAACACGCCGATCCCGATCGCACCGAGGCATATCTGCCATTTGCGCTCGATCCGGTCGGCGATCAGCGTGCACAGCAACGGCCCGACCGGATTGGCGATCGCAATGATGAACGAATATTCGAGACTGGTGGTGACCTTGATGCCTTTGGCGATCAGCAAGGTCGGGACCCAGGCGGCAAACCCGTAATAGCCGAAAGTCTGGAAGAAATTGAACACCGACATCAGGATCGCGCGCCGGTCATAGGGCGGCTGCCAGATCTCGGCGAACGTGCCCTCGCCGGCTTCGTCGCGCTGCGGCGGACCCGGCGGCGGCAGTCCTCCGGCGCTTTCCATCGTGACCCGGTTCTCGATGCCCGCCACGACCTGCTCGGCATCCGCCAACCGGCCGTGCCGTGCCAGCCAACGCGGCGATTCCGGCAATGAGAGGCGAATGAACCAGACGAAGATCGCGCCGGCCGAGCCGATCAGCACAACCCAGCGCCAACCATCCAGCCCGAGAGGCGTGCGCGGCACGAGCAGCCAGGCGAGGAAGGCGACCAGCGGCACCGCCAAGAACTGGAAAAACTGGTTATAGGCGTAAGCGCGGCCGCGATGGCTGCTCGGCACCAGCTCGGACACATAGGTGTCGATCGTCACCAGCTCGATGCCGATGCCGACCCCGGCAATAAAGCGCCACAGATCGACGCCAAATCCCGAAGTCTGGAATGCCATGATCGCGGTCGTGATCGAATACCAGATCAACGAAAAGGTGAAGACGGTCCGCCGGCCGTAGCTGTCCGCGAAATGGCCGAGAAAGATCGCGCCGACGAACAATCCGGCGAACAAGGCGAAGACGAAAGTCCCTATTCCGGCCACCCCATAGGGGGCGAGCACGCTGAACGGGCCGAGCGATTCCGGCGTGAAATAGCCCGCCTTGAGCAGCCCAGGCGCGATATAGGCAGTCAGGAAAAGGTCATAGAGCTCAAAGCAGCCGCCGAGCGAGATCAACGTCACGAGCACCCAAATGTGCCGCGTCATCGGCAGCCGGTCGAGCCGGGCGGCGAGCTCCGCCGCGCTTGCAGTGGCCATAACGTTTCCTTCCATCGCCGATGAATTCTTAAGCCGGTCGCCAGGTCTAACCTAAGCTTTAACGCCCCTGTGTTGCATGGATCTCAAACCGGTGACCAACTCCAGTCAAGCGACAACCGATATAGGCTGTACAAACCCTAAAATAGCGACGAGCTACTCAGGGGTGTCGAATACCGCCAGCGCGGCCACGACAACCAGCACCCTGTCCTTGGCCACGAGTATGACGGCTGCTACGGAATTCAATACCGGGTCTCCGTGGGCAGTAGTAACCGACGCGGGCACACCGACCAATTCGCCGACGCCTACGCCGGGAGGCGGAAGCGTTACTCTGCACTTCCCGCCCAAATCACCGCGGGCATGACGATCCGAGACACAACGAACCCCAGCGCGATTCCATCCGGCACGACAGTTTTGTCAACTCGACTGGCGGCAATAGTGTGACCATGTCCAACAGCGCGACCGGCAGCGGGGTCGCGAGCAATGACTTGATCACTTTCGGGACAAGCATCCCAGCCGGCACAGGCAGCTGGCCCTGGTGGGGGACCGGCGCAACCATCAGTTCGGTGACGCTTCCCACGACTGCAGTGATGAGTGCCAGTCCGAACAGCAGTCCCACCGGCCCGGCATCCTCAAAGGCGATAACATCATCGCTGCGCCGCTCTATCAAATCGTCGGCTTTGCTAACGATTATCGCGCCTCCGACACAGCCTCTCTGAACACCAGCTCGAACATCGTGAAGATAACCGGGTCGGGGTGCCTCAAAACGCCTGGCGGGCTCGGCACTTACTACGCCGATGCAATCACCGCAGCACAGAATGCCCTCGTCGCGGAACAGGCGGCTCGCGTTGTCGCTGGTGGGCAGGGCGGGACCAATGTGATCGTCCTGCTGACCGATGGTGGCGCGACTTCGACCTCGGCGCAGATGGGGCCGTTGAAATCCGCCAGCAACGAGTGCGCAGCGGCGGTCACTGCGGCCCGGACCGCGGCCGCGGCAGGCACCGAGGTATATGCGGTCTATTATGACGACAACGGTACAAGTAGCACCTGCACCACCGATACAGGGAGCTACGCTGGCGCAGCACCTAACGGCGCGTGTTATGCATTGCAGCAACTCGCCGACGCCCCGGGCACGACAGCAGGTACTCATGTCAACGACCCGGCGAAATTCTACTCCGCTGACGGTACCGCCTCACCCTGTCCCTCGAAGAACCATAACTAGTATCTTTCAGAACATTGCGACATCTTTGGAGACCGCACGGTTGATCCCCAAACAGCACGACGTAGGGCCTGTGGCGCTGGCGGCACACGGCTGTTGGCGCCGATATTCGTGATGGGGATTGGCGCTCCAGCGCATAAATTTATCGCAGAACGTCAGCTGCGGCGGCATCTCGGGTTTCTCGCAGGTACAGGTTAGCAGCAATTTCGTCGCGCCGGTTGCCGCAGATTGTCCTCCTGGCCGCAGCAGGAACAATCCTGCAGGCGGCGGCATGCTACCCCAACAACTACTAACCCACAAATCCGGCAATACCTGCTGGCGGCGTGGGCCATCTCTCGACGATCCGATCGACCATTGTGCCGGCATCGGGTTCTGACATGCAAAATAGGTTCGGAAGCGGCCTCTCTCCGGTATCGCCCTCTTCCTTCGCCCTGGCAAATCAGCTATTTAAGCGGCGTGTCAGCAACAGCAGAACAGCACAAGACGGATTCTCGCAGGACAACTGTGCTGAATCCGAAAACTTCCCGCACGCGACGAAATGAGGGCGATTTCCACCTAACATAGGCACCAACTGCTTGAGACCGAGGCGTGTGGTTGGCAGACACGCCGTCGGTGGAGAGGACGCGATGCGCAAGTTCTTCGGGTCGGCGGGTTCTGTCAGCCGGATTACTATCGAGAGCCAAGCCCTCGGGAGCAACATGCTGGGCGATCCGTCGGTGCGGATCGTCGATGTGTACGTCCCGGCGGGGCATGACGGGCAAGGATTGCCCCTGCTGGCGGACCTTGTCGGCTTTACCGGCAGCGGCCTGTCCCACACGAATTGGACAGGTTTCCGCGAAAACTTGCCGGAACGGCTCGACCGGCTGATCGGGGAACAGCGCATGCCGCCGGTCGTCGTTGCCTTTCCCGATTGCTTCACCCGGCTCGGCGGCAACCAATACATCAACTCCGCTTCGATGGGCGCCTGGGAGGACTTCCTGCTGCATGAAATGCTGCCGGCTATCGAGCAGCGCTTCGGATGCGGCGGCATCGGGCGCCGCGGCGTGTTCGGCAAGAGCTCCGGCGGGTACGGCGCGGTCACCCACGCGCTGCGCCACTCAGACATCTGGTCGGCCGCAGCCTGTCATTCCGGCGATATGGGCTTCGAGCTGTGCTATCTGCCCGACATGCCGGCGGTGCTGCGCGCACTTGCCGGCGCCGAGAATTCCATCGAGAAATGGTGGCAGCAGCTCGAAGCGTCGCAAAAGCATCCGGAAGGTTCCTTCAAGGTGGTCAACGCTCTGGCGATGGCGGCCAGCTACGATCCCGATCCGACGCAATTCCTGGGGATCCGGCTGCCGGTCACGTTCGACACTTGCGAGGTAATCGAAGAACGCTGGTCGAACTGGTTACGGCACGACCCTGTAGTTGCAATCGAAACCCAGGCGGACAATCTCCGCCGGCTGAAGGCGCTCTATATCGACTGCGGCGAGAAGGATCAGTTCAATCTGCTCTACGGCGCCCGCAGGTTCGTGCGGCGGCTGAACGAGCTCGGGATTGCGCATCGCTACGAGGAGTTCCCCGACAACCATACCGGCGTCGATTACCGGATGGACGAGAGCCTGCCTTTTCTCGCCCAGGCGCTCTCCGGCTGATGTATAAGATCCGACGGGCCGACGAGTTCAAAGCGTCTTTTCAAGGAGAAGGTCATGACGCTCGCCGAACGACTGGATACGATACGGCAAGGGGCCGAGAAGCGCATACCGCCGGACAAGCGCGCGATCATGCACCGCGCCACGGATGACCTGCGCTCGTCAGGCATTTTGGACGGCGTGATCAAAGTGGGCGATCCGCTGCCGCCGTTTGCGCTGCAGAACGCGTTCGGGGCGGAGGTCCGCTCGTCGGAGCTTCTGGTGAACGGCCCCTTGGTCCTGACGGTGTTCCGGGGCAGCTGGTGACCCTATTGCGTCGCAGAGCTGTATGCTTTGCAGCAAGTGGCGGGTACACTGAAGGAACTTGGCGCGACAATTATTGCGATTACGCCGCAACTGGCGGAAGCCAGCCGCTCTCTGATCGAAAAGCAGAAGATCAGTTTCGACCTGTTGTCCGACCCGGGCAATTCCTATGCCGCGAAGCTCGGTCTCAGGTTCACATTGCCCGATGATTTGAAGGCGGTTTATCTCGGCTTTGGCAATGACCTCGCGGTGCGTAACGGCGAGGGCAGCTGGACGTTGCCTATGCCGGGTCGGTTCGTGATCGACCGGGGCGGTATCGTTCGTGCGGCCGACGTCGATCCCGATTACGAGCGCCGCCCCGAACCGCAGCAGACCATTGACGCGGTCAAGGCTCTAGCGAGGTAGTGCATCGGTTCAGGAACACTCCTTCAAACTCACTCCGAGGCTGGCCAAAAACAAAGCGATAATTTGCATCGAGTTACCGCTGCTACTCGTCTTTCCCGCGAACCTACCCTTGGCCGGACTTGTTCCGGCCACCCATGTCTTCGCCGTCCCCTCTACAGACCAGCAAAAAGGCGTGGGTGGCCGAGCCAAGCAGCGGGCAGCTCCTTGATCCTGCGCAGCTTTAAGCGGGAAACGGCGCCGGTGAGGTCGGCTTCGGCGGGCATTGCGCCAAAAAACTGTTGGAAATAACGACCAGCCCATCTAACGTGCCGGCGCGAGAGAGCAGGCGCTGTACAGAAAAGCGGCGCGACGCGTTCGACTGATCAACGTGTTCCGATGCGCTCTCTTTGGTTAACAATCCAACTTCAGCGTCAAAGCACAAGGTATCATGAGAACAGGACAAACCGGCCGACCGTATGGTCGTAACTACGGCAACAATGCCAACCGCAATCGGCAACAGATGCCGCCGCGAGGTCAGAGTCTCGATAGTAACGGTCCGAACGTCAAAATCCGAGGCACGCCGCATCAGATCTTCGAACGTTACATTGCTCTCGCGCGGGAGGCGTCTACGAGTGGCGATCGAGTCGCGGCAGAGAACCTTTACCAGCATGCCGAGCATTATTTTCGGGTTATGAACGCTGCCAACGAAGGTCAGCCGCACCGCCCCCCGCGCCCCGCCGCGCCGGCCGATCTTCAAACAGAGGTGTCGGCGGAGGACAGATCCGAGGCGGTTGGTTCGATGCCCACCTCACCGAGGGATCGGCAGCCCTATTCCTGCTGACTTAGCCCGCGGCGCCAAATATGTTCCTGAAGATCTGATTTCACCCCGCTTCATTCGATCGACGCAAAGCGTCAACTGCATTCTCAGCCGTTGCGATCCGGCGCCATTGAGACGCTATCCGATAATCTTCTCAGGGGGTAAGTACTCTCAATGCCTGCCGTCCCGCGTCTATCTGCCGTCGCGACCGCGGTTCCTCCATACCCGCTCGATCAGGATGACGTGATCGAACGCGTCAAACTCTTGTTCGGGCGCGCGCCCGACCTCGATCGCCTGCTGCCGGTGTTCCTGAACACGGGAATAGAGAGGCGATATTCCTGCGTGCCGCTCGAATGGTACGACAGGGCGCATGGCTGGCCCGAGCGCAACCGCATTTATCTCAGCTCCGCGCTCGATCTGCTCGAGGCGGCGACCAATCGGGTGCTTTCTCTAACCGGCCGGCATACGGACGACATCGACAGCATCGTCGTCGTTTCGACCACGGGCATCGCCACGCCCAGCCTCGATACGCTGCTGATCGAACGGATGGGTCTGCGGAGCACGGTGCAGCGATTGCCGATCTTTGGGCTCGGTTGCGCCGGCGGCGTCCTCGGGCTTGCCCACGCCGCCAGTCAGGCCGCTGTCGCTCCCGGCAAGACGGTGCTGTTCCTGGTCGTCGAATTGTGCGCGTTGTCTTTCCGGCGTGACGATTGGTCGAAGAGCAATATCGTTGCGACGGCTCTGTTCGGCGACGGCGCTGCCGCCGCGCTCCTGTCGACCGAAGGAGAGGGCCCGGCCTTGGTTGCCGCGGGCGAGCACACCTGGCCCGGCACCCTCGACGTGATGGGCTGGGAGGTCGCCGATGATGGCCTCAGAGCGATCTTTTCCCGCGACATCCCGAAACTTGTCACGACGCAGCTGCAAGATGCCGCATCGGAGTTCCTCGCCCGTCATGGACTTGCGATCGACGACATCGACCGTTTCGTCTGTCATCCGGGAGGCGCCAAGGTGATCGCGGCGCTCGAGCACGCCTTCGGCCTCGGACAAGGCGCGCTGGTCGAAGCGCGGGCGGTGTTGCGCGACTACGGCAACATGTCGGCCGCAACCGTGATGTTTGTGCTCGAACGGATACTCGCCAAGGCGCGCGCTACCGGGGCGCGGTGGGAACGCGCGCTGATGAATGCCCTCGGGCCCGGCTTCACGGCAGGCTTTCTCGTTATCGACAACCGGTGACCGCGCTCTACTGGACGCTCGCTCTGGTCGCATTGCAGCGGCTCATCGAGCTTGCCCATGCACACAGCAACACCGCCCGGCTGCGCCGGCTGGGCGCTGTGGAGGCAGATGCCGGGGCTTACCCGCTCTACGTGCTGTTGCATGCCGGCTGGCTTATCAGCCTGGCAGTATTCGTGCCGGCTGAGACTTCGCCCGATTGGCTGCTGATCGGGCTATTTGCGCTACTCCAGCTGGGCCGGATCTGGGTGATCGTGAGTTTGGGCGGTTACTGGACAACGCGCATCATCACCTTGCCCGACGCACCGCTAGTGCAAACCGGGCCATTCCGGTATTTACGACACCCGAATTATCTGCTGGTCGCCGCTGAGATCGCCGTGCTGCCCCTCGCCTTTGGCGCCGTCGCGGTCGCAGCGACGTTCTCGGCGCTCAATCTGATGCTGATCGCTCGACGCATCCGCATCGAGGAGCGCGTTCTGGCGCCGCGCCGCGCGGTGTAAAAACCCGCGGGGCGAGGATCCCGATCATGACTTTGCCCCTGACACGCGCGGGTTCGGCCGGGGCCAAGAGGTGGGTCGGGTTTACCGCTATGAGCATCGGCATGTTCATGGCGATCCTCGATATCCAGATCGTCGCGAGTTCGCTGCCCGATATTCAAGCCGGGCTCGGCATTGAACTCAATCAATTGAGCTGGGTGCAGACCGCGTATTTGATCGCAGAGGTTGTCGCGATCCCGCTGACCGGCTGGTTGACCCGCGTCATGTCGACGCGCGGCGCCTTTCTCGCCTGCATCTGCGGCTTCACCGCAGCGAGCCTGGCCTGCGCCGGCTCCAACAATTTCTGGTCGCTGGTCCTGGCGCGGGTGCTGCAGGGCTTCTGCGGCGGCGCTCTGATCCCGCTCGTGTTCTCGGCGATTTTTCTGATGTTCGAGGGCTTGGGGCGAAGCCGGGCGACCCTCGTCGCCGGCTTGCTGGCGATGCTGGCGCCAACCCTGGGGCCAGCGGTCGGCGGCTTCATCACGGACCGCTATTCGTGGCATTGGCTGTTTCTGATCAATGTGCCGCCAGGGATCGTCCTTGCGCTGCTGGTCGCATGGGCTGTCGATATCGATCGTCCCGACTGGCGCCGCCTCGGCTCCGTCGATCTTGTCGCTCTGCCGCTGCTCGCCGTTTTTCTCGGCGGTTTGCAACTGGTTCTCAAGGAAGCCCCGCATCGCGGCTGGGTCAGCACCGAGATACTGTTGCTGGCCGGTCTTTGCGTGGTCTCTGGCGGCGGTGTGATCCGGCGCTCTTTACGTCATCGGGCGCCGCTGATCGATCTGTTCGCATTCGGCGACCGCAATTTCGTGGTCGGATGCTGCTTCAGCTTTGTTCTCGGCATCGGCCTCTATGGGGCAACCTTTCTATTGCCGGTGTACCTTGGCTTGGTACGAAATTACGATGCGCTGGCGATCGGCGAGATCATGATGGTGACGGGCGCCGCCCAATTGGTAATGGCGCCGGCCGCCACGTACGTCGAACGGCGCGTCGAGCCCCGGCTGCTGATCGCCGCGGGTTATGCCTTGCTGGCCTTCGGACTGATCGGCAACGGCTTCATGACCTTCGACACCGATTTCTGGGGATTGTTCTGGCAGCAGCTCGCCCGTGGTGGCGCTATCATGCTGTGTCTGCTGCCGTCCACCGCGCTGGCATTGAGCGGCTTCGACCCCGCCGACGTCCCGAATGCGAGCGGCCTGTTCAACCTGATGCGCAATCTCGGCGGGGCGATCGGCTTGGCGCTGATCGACACCGTGCTCGAACAGCGCACCCCCGCCCATATCGCGTCGATCGTCGCGCGTCTGCAGGCGGGCGATGCGTCGGCGGCCCGTCTGGTCGGCCTGCCGACCGAGCATTTCACCGGCGTGCCGATCGGCGAGGTCGACGAAGCGACGCGCGCCCTGGTGGCGCCGTTGGTCGAGCGCGCCGGGCTCGTCGCCGCCTTCAACGACGCCTGGCTGCTGATCGGCGGCTTGGTGCTCCTTTCGATGCTCGTATTCCTGGTGCGAGCGCCGACGCGGTCGGGAAGTTCAACTTAGGAGTATACTGAATGGCAGAAGCGCGGTCTCGACCGTGCTGCGGATCTTGGCGTCGGCCGCTGCCGCCGGCTGGCCAGCGCCGCCCTCTTGATGTGCCGGGGCAGGGTAGGCTCCTATTCGATGACCTCGTCTGCCTGCGCGAGCAGCAAGGGTGGCACGGTGAGGCCGAGCGTCTTGGCGGTCTTCAGATTGATCACCAACTCGAATTTGGTCGACTGCACCACCGGCAAGTCGGCCGGCTTGGTTCCGTTGAGAATTCGCCCGACGTAGAGGCCGGCTTGGTGCTGCGCTTCCGCGAAGGAGGCGCCGTAGCTCGCCAGGCCGCCAAGGACCGCGAACACTCGGAGGCCGGCCAGCGTGGGGAGTGTGTGACGCGCCGCCAACTCGGCAATTCGCGCCGACTGGCTGATCAGGAATTCGTCGCCGCCGACCAGCAGCGCGCCGGCGTGTTGTTCGGCGAGCGCGATGAAGGCCGCCTCGAAATCGTCTTCAGCGCGCGCGTTCACGACCTGGAGCGCCAGCCCGAGCGAGCGGGCTGCGGCTTGGGCACGGGTTGTCTGAGCCGCCAGGTCCGGTACCTCTGGGTTAATCAGGTAGCCGACTGTTCCGGCGTTGGGACTGAGTTCGTGCAACAGTTCGAGCTGCTTCGCCGTAAGCTCGATGCTGAGGAACGTAGCCCCGGTGATATTGCCGCCGGGCCGGCTGAAGCTTGCCACCAGGCCGAGCGCGACCGGGTCGGCGGCTATCACGAATACGACCGGTACGGTCGCAGTTGCAGTCTTGGCGGCCAGGGAAGCGGGGGAAGCCGCCGCGACGATCACATCGGTTTTGCCGGCCACCAGTTCGGAGACCAGCGCCGGGAGGCGTTCGTACCGTCCTTCCGCGGCTCGAAACTGGATCGTGACGTTCTGCCCGTCGCGATAGCCGAGTTCGCCGAGGCCGGTGAGGAAGGGCGAGAAGGTCGTCTTCAGCAGCGCAGCAGAGCCGCCGAAAAGGACTCCTACGATCGGCACTTTTGGCTGCTGGGTGCGACCAGCCAGCGGCCAAGCGGCTAGCCCGCCGGCGGCAAGCCCGACGACAAGATCGCGGCGCCTCATCGCCTCACCACGCCGTCCAGCCGCCGTCGACGAGCAGTGATGAACCGGTGACCAAAGAGGCGGCGGGGGAAGCCAGGAACACGATCGCCTGCGCGACCTCCTCTACCGTGCCGAGCCGGCCCAATGGAATGCGGTCGAGCACCCATTTGCGAAACACCGGGTCCTCGAAAAAGGGCTTGGTCAGCGGCGTTGTGACGAAGGTCGGGGCGATCGAGACGACGCGCACGCCTTTCGGCGCAAGCTCGACCGCCATCGCCTTGGTCAGCCCTTCAAGCGCGTGCTTGGTCATCACATAGACGGTACGGTTCAGGTCGGAACCGACATGACCCATCTGCGAGGACACGTTGATGATGACCCCGCGGCCATTGGCGACCATCAGCCGCGCCGCGGCCTGCGCGACGACAAACGCGGCCCTGACATTGAGCCCGAGGAGCAGGTCGAGGGTCGGCTCGTCGACTTCGAGAAAGGGCTGCGGCCGGTTGACCCCGGCATTGTTGACCAGAATGTCGAGCCCCTCAAGGCCTGCGAAGGCGTCCCGGACTGCGTCAGACCGGGTGACGTCGAAAGGCAACGCCCGCGCCTTGCCGCCGTCTGCAGCGATCTCGCGCGCCACCTCGTCGAGCTCGCTCGGGGTGCGGCTCACCAGCACCAGCTCGGCCCCGGCGGCGGCGAGTGCCAGCGCAACGGCGCGCCCGATGCCCCGTCCGGCGCCGGTCACCAGCGCAATCTTGCCGTCGAGGCGAAATGGTTCATTCGTAGCCATAGAGCGCCGGGCTATTGCAGGAAAGCAAAGCTGTCATTGCGAGCGAAGCGAAGCAATCTCGCGCCGTGAGGTGTTCACCCATCGAGATTGCTTCGTTGCGCTGCGCGAGCCTCGCAATGACAGTTACGATCTGGCCGGAAGCCCACCGGCATAAGTTTCGAGCAATTGCCAGGCCGCGGGGCCGGCCTTCTCGCGCCAGCGGGCGTAGAACGGGCCGAGCGCCGTCTGGAAACTGTCGGTATCGGCCGTGTTGACCTGCATCCCCTTGCTGGCAAGCTCTTCGGCGCCGGCCGCGTTGACTCGCTCGATGTCTTCGCGCTGCAGCAGCGCGAATTTCTCGGCGTTGCGCTCGACGACTTGTTGGATTTCCTGCGGGAGCGCTTGCCACGCAGCAGCGTTGGCCAGCAACGTAAAACCCGACCACCAATGGGCGGTCAGGCTCAGATAGGTCTGCACCTCGTAGAGCTTCAGCGACAGTACGACACCGAGAGGGTCGCTCTGGCCGTCAAAGTCTCGGGCCTTCAGCGCATCGTACATTTGGCTGAACGGGACATACCCGGCCTGTGCCCCAAACGCCTCGAAGAAGTCGCGCGCAATTGCGCCGCCCGGGCTGCGGATCTTCAACCCGGCGAGATCGGCGGCGGTGTGGATCGGCCGCGCGCTGGTCGTCAGATGATGAAACCCGTTCTGCAGGCAATGACGGAAGGCATGGATGCCATGTTGCGCCAGTTCGCCCCGGATCTGGTCGCCCAGCGCCCCGTCGAGCGCCGCGAAAACCGCCTTCGAGTCGCGAAACGCAAAGGGCAGCAACGGCAATGCGCTGGTCGGCGCGACCTCGCCTAATGTCGCCCCGGCCATGAAGAATTCGAGCGCGCCGCTGCGCATATTGGCGAACATCTTGGGGTCGGGTCCGAGCCGGCTCTCGGGATACACCTCGACGAGGAACTCGCCATCCGTCTCCCGACGGATCGCCTCCGCCATCTCGGTGATCCGCTTGACGGTGGGGCTGCCGGCAGGCTGGTTGAGGCCAAGGCGATAGTGCAATCGCGGCGTTTGATCGGTCGACATCGGTCGATCATAGTGAGACGGGCCTGCGCGAGCCAGCGGTTCGGAACGTAATCAGGCCAGCTCGGAATGGACCTCGCGAATTACCGTCGCCCCCGCGGAAGCGCTAGGGTATGCACACATTTCGAGCGCGCTGTGTTTCCGGTGCTTTTTGCCCCTCTCCGCCCGCTTGCGGGGGGAGAGGGAGGGGCCCACGCCGAAAGGCGTGGGAAGGTGAGGTGGGTCGTGCCGCCGATCGGAGCCTGCGGCTCCCCCCACCTCACCCCGACCCTCTCCGCCCCCAAGGGCGGAGAGGGGGATATTTGGGCTCTGGGATATGTGCATGCCCTAGCGCGGAAGCGGGGGTCCAGGGACGCGCGCACAGTCCGGCCCTCCTGGATTCCCGCTTTTCGCGGGAATGACGGATGAGTCCACGAATACACTGGGATCATTTCGAGCCAGTCTCTAACTCTCACAGCTACCCGAAAATTGCCGCATTGGCGTGCTAGCTAATCTCACTTGTTGGAGATCCAAAATTTTGCCACGGTAATGGTTGTGAAATTGGCAGGGACGTTGGCTGTTACTGCGCGGATAACAGCCAGTATTAGCGACGGTTTTTGCTATTATTTCGCCTCGGCGGTTCAAAAAAGCCGCGGGTTCTGCGGCCTCCGCCCCGCTCCTTGGCTGTTTTTCGGCGGATTATCAGCCGGGCCGGTTGCACCGGCTTGACTCGCCTGCCCTGTCGCGCTACTCGTCCAGCATCGTGGTGGATTTGAGCCGACCGGCTTGCGGCCACGTTAAAGAAGCGCTAAAAGGTCGGGAGTTCTGAAAGGAGCCCTGGCCCGCGCGGGACCGGGGCTTTTTGTTGCCCGAATCGGCGCGGCCGCACATTGGAGAGCCACGCCGATGACCAAGCCCGTCCTGCCCCCCGACCTCGCCGACACTCTGGAGCCCGCAACAATCCTGGTGCGCGGCGGCGCCGCCCGCAGCCCATATGACGAGACCTGCGAGGCGCTCTTCATGACCTCGGGCTTTGTCTACGACACGGCCGCGGCAGCCGAGCAGGCTTTCGCCCAGGAGGGGTCGCGTTTTGTCTATTCGCGCTACCGCAACCCGACGGTCGCGATGTTCGAGGAGCGGCTGCGGCTGCTCGAAGGCGCCGAAGCCTGCCGCGCCACGGCGAGCGGGATGGCGGCAGTATTTGCGGCATTGTTGTGCCGGCTGCGTGCCGGCCAGCGGGTCGTGTCGAGCCGCGCCCTCTTTGGGTCGTGCCACTACATCGTATCGGATCTACTGCCGCGCTGGGGCATCGAGACCGTCCTCGTCGACGGGCGCGACCTCTGCGCCTGGGAGGCGGCGCTCGCCGGCGGCGCGGCATTGGCTTTTTGCGAGAGCCCATCGAACCCGGCGATGGAGATCATCGATATCGCCGAGGTCGCGCGCCTGACCCACCGCGCCGACGGCATTCTCGTCGTCGACAATGTGTTCGCGACGCCGCTCCTGCAGAAGCCCTTGTCATTAGGTGCGGATGTCGTCGTCTATTCGGCGACCAAGCACATCGACGGCCAAGGGCGCTGCCTCGGCGGCGCGATCCTGGCATCGGAGAAATTCATCAAGGACGACCTCGGCCCCTTTTACCGGCACACCGGGCCATCCTTGAGCCCGTTCAACGCATGGCTGCTGTTGAAAGGGCTGGAAACCCTGGAGCTGCGGGTCGAAAGGCAATGCCGCACCGCCGCTGCGGTCGCCAGATTTTTGGAGAGCCATCCAAAGATCAAGCGCGTCCTCTACCCTGGCCTGCCGAGCCACCCGCAAGTCGAGCTTGCGCGGCGGCAGATGAAACAAGGGGGCAGCCTCGTCTGCTTCGAGGTGGGCGGCGGCAAGGAGGCCTGCTTCCGTTTTCTCGACGCGCTGCGGCTCGTGGATATCTCCAACAATCTCGGGGATTCAAAGAGCCTCGTCACCCATCCCGCAACCACCACGCATTCGCGCCTCAAGCCCGAAGAACGGGCCGAGCTCGGCATCGGTGACGCGCTGGTGCGCTTTTCCGCTGGGCTGGAAGGCGAGGGCGACCTCCTCGGTGATATCGAGCGAGCGCTAATGAACGTATAATATCTGTTAATACGCCAGTATTGACATTATGAGCTGGTGGTAACCATCTGAACCACTCAAACGGCGGTGTTGTTGCCGTTTGGCCTTGAAAGGGCTGCGATATGGTTCAGATCGACTCCGTTTCGAAGCCCGAGGCGGTCAAGCAGCAGAGCCGGCAACTTCGCGGGCACATCGCCCGCGATCTTCGCGACACCGGCACGCCGTTCGACAAAGAGGGCTACTCACTCCTCAAATTCCACGGCATCTACCAGGGCTACGACCGCGACAGCGCCACCGAGCGCAAGCAGCGCGGCGATGACAAGGTCTGGCAATTCATGGTGCGCGTCCGCATCCCGGGCGGACGGCTCACGGCCGACCAGTATCTCGCCCTCGACGCGCTTGCCGGCCGCTACGCCGACGGGTCGCTCCGGGTCACGACCAGGCAGAGCATCCAGTTTCACGGCGTCGTCAAACCCGGGCTCAAATCGGCGATTGCCGAGATCAACACTGCTCTGCTGACGACATTGGCGGCCTGCGGCGATGTCGTGCGCACCGTGACGACAACGCCGGCGCCAATCCGCGACCCGGTGCACGACCGGCTGGAAGCCGAGACGCGCCGCCTCTCCAGCCATCTGTTGCCGCGGACCCGCGCCTATCACGAAATCTGGGTCGACGGCACGCCCTGGCAGGAAAACGAGAACGCCTCCGAGGACCCGGACCCGCTCTACGGCGAGCGCTATCTGCCGCGCAAATTCAAGATCGGCCTCGCAATCCCAGAGGACAACACGATCGACGTGCTGACCAACGACCTGGCGATCGTCGCGCTGTTCGAGGGCGACCGGCTCACCGGGTACAATTTCCTGCTCGGCGGCGGTCACGGGATGACCCACAACAACCCGAAGACCTACCCGCGGCTCGCCACCCCGGTCGCCTTTGTCGAGCCGGAGGATCTGCTCGACGCCGCGGCGGCTGTCGTGCGCCTCCACCGCGACCATGGCGACCGCAGCAACCGGCGCCACGCCCGCCTCAAATACGTCATCGCCGAGAACGGCGAAGACTGGGCCCGCGAGCAGCTCTCGGAATATCTCGGCAAACCGCTCGAGCCGTGCCGCGAGATGCCGGCGTTCGTCGTCCCCGATCATCTCGGCTGGCACGAGCAGGGCGACGGGAAACTCTATCTCGGCATCCCGGTGTCGAGCGGCCGCATCATCGCCGACCTCCGAGCGGCTTTGCGGAAGATCGTCGACCGCTTCCGCTGCGATCCGATCCTGATGCCGAGCCAGGACATCATCTTGAGCGAGATCCGGCCGGAGGATCGGGAGGCCATCGAGGCCGTGTTGCGCGAACACGGCGTTCGTCTTGCCGGCGACATGCTGCCGGCCGAGCGTTGGGCCCTCGCTTGCCCCGCCCTGCCGAGCTGCGGGTTGGCGCTGACCGAGGCTGAGCGCGTGCGCGACGAGATCGTCGCCGCGATCGAGGCGCGGTTGCGGGTTTACGGGCTCGAGCGCGAACGCCTCAGCATCCGCATCACCGGCTGCCCGAACGGCTGCGCGCGGCCCTACACCGGCGATATCGGCATCGTCGGCCGCATGCCGGGTTTTTACGCCTTGTTCGTCGGCGGCGACTTCGAAGGCACCCGGCTCAATACCCCCCTCGCCGACAGGGTGTCCTTGCATGGCATCGCCGACACCTTGGACCCGCTCTTCGCGCTCTATGTCTCCGCCCGCGCCAATGGCGAAGGCTTTGGTGATTTCTGCCACCGCATCGGCATGCCCGCCCTGCAAGCCGCCCTCGCCGAGCGGCAGAAGGGCGCTGCCTGAGCCTCTTCCCAGGGAGCCCCTTGGCCGATACGTTGCGCGCCAGATGTTTTTGCCTTGGAGGTAGACGATGGCAGTGATCGGAGTAATCGCGCAAGGAATGATGGGCGCGGGTGTCGGCCGCCGGCTGCATGAGAGTGGCGCGACGGTCCGCACCCTATTGTCAGGGCGCAGCCGAGCGAGCGCCGAGCGTGCCGAAAAGGCAGGCATGATCGCGGCGGCGAACGAGCGCGAATTGCTTTCCGGCGCCGATTTCTTTCTATCGATCCTGCCACCCGGCGAGGCCGGGGCGCTGGCACAGCACCTGACGCCGGCCTTGAAGGCGCTCGACCGCAAGCCGGTTTATGTCGACTGCAATGCGGTCAGCCCGCAAACCGCGATCCGGGTCGGCGAGATTATCGCGCCGACCGGCGCCGATTTTGTCGATGGCGGGATCATCGGCGGGCCGCCCCGGCCGGGATACAGTCCGACGATTTACGCTTCGGGTCCGACGGCGGGACAGACCGCGGTGCTGCGCGATTGGGGGATCGACTGGCGCGTCATCGACGGGCCGATCGGCGCTGCGTCGGCGTTGAAGATGTCCTATGCCGGGATCACCAAGGGAACGACCGCGATCGCCTCGGCAATGCTATTGGGCGCCGCGCGCTTCGGGTGCGCCGAGGCGCTGATCGCCGAATTGACCGAGAGCCAGCCCGAGATGCTCGCGCGGTTCCGCGAAGGCATCCCGCGGATGTACGACAAGGCCTATCGCTGGGTCGCCGAGATGGAGGAAATCTCAGACTTTCTCGAAAAGAACCCGCCGTCGCGCGACATCTACGCTGCCGTCGCCCGCCTCTACACCTACCTCGCCGAGGCGGAAGCCGAAAAAGAACCCGGCCCTGACAACGCCGTCCGCACCCTCGACCGCGTGCTGGGCGAGAAGTAACCCCCTCCCCCGCTGCGGGAAGGCCGAGGATCGTCATTCCGGGACGGCCCGTCAGGGCCGGGCCCGGAAGCCATGAACACCGGCTGGCGATCACTTCTTCGAGGCCGGTGTTCATAGATTCCGGGCTCGCGGACAAAGCCCGCGCCCCGGAATGACACCAAGGAGATCGGGCCTTCCTTACTTCGCCACCTCATGCTGGGCCAGGTGCTCGAGGACGCGCACCAGGCCGGAATGGTCCCAGCCCTTGCCGCCGAGGGCGGCGGCGGCGTTGAAGAGTTCCTGCGTGGTTGCGGTGTTGGGGAGGGAAAGGCTGAGGGTGCGGGCGCCTTGCAGAGCAAGGTTCAGGTCCTTCTGGTGCAATTCGATGCGGAACCCGGGATCGAAATTGCGCTTGATCATCCGCTCGCCGTGCAGCTCGAGGATTCGTGACGAGGCGAACCCGCCCATCAATGCTTGCCTGACCTTGGCCGGGTCGGCGCCGGCGCGCGACGCGAAGAGCAGCGCTTCGCCGACCGCCTCGATCGTCAATGCGACAATGATCTGGTTGGCGACTTTGGTCGTCTGGCCGTCGCCATTGCCGCCGACCAATGTGATGTTCTTGCCCATCAAATCGAAGAGCGGTTTGACCTTGGCAAAGGCGCGCTCGGGTCCGCCGACCATGATCGTCAGGGAGGCCGCCTTGGCGCCGACCTCGCCGCCGGACACCGGCGCATCCAGATAATCGCATCCCTTCTTGTTGATCTCGGCGGCGAAGAGCTTGGTCTCGATCGGTGAGATCGAGCTCATGTCGACGACGATCTTGCCCGCCGACAGCCCCTCGGCAATCCCGCCGGGATCGAACAGCACGCTCTTTACGTCTGGGGTGTCCGGCACCATCAGGATCACGATTTCGGCCTGCTCGGCGATCGCCCTCAAGGTGTCGCAAACCGTGGCGCCGGCCTCGCGGACATCCGCCGGCAACCGGCGCTTGCCGTTAACGAAAAGCTCGTGCCCACCCTTGATCAGATTGAGGGCCATTGGATGTCCCATGATCCCGAGCCCGACGAAACCGATCTTCATGACTCCTGCTCCTTCCCGCTGGATGATCTGCCGTAACCGCACACTGCTACAGTTTCGGCCAAACCCTCAAGCCGGGGCGACTTCATGACGGTGAAGTGCTAGCGTGGACCCGGCGTCTCCGGGGGCTGATGCATGCTGCGCGCGTTGTTGGTGCTGTGCCTGGTGTCGGTCGCTTCGCCGACACTGGCGCAGGAATACCAGTCGAAGGAACTCGCCGATGCGGCGCTCGATTGGCGGCGGGAGCTGATCGACAGCATCCCGGCGAACAAGAAGCAGCCGGCGCTGATCGCCGGCTGGAGGCGAATGGCCGACGCCGATTATCAGGCCAAGCGTTATGCCGCGGCGATCGACGAATTGACCCGCGCCATCGCCAATGGAGCCGATGACGGTCTCGTTTGGCTGCGGCTCGCGCAAAACGAGCTCGCCGCCGAGGACGACCATGCGATGGCGAGCGCCTACAACGCCTATCTCAAATCGACCGATCCGGTCGAGCGCGGCGTGGCGCTCTTCGTGATCGGCCGCGACTACGACCGCCACGACAAGCAAAAGGAGGCGCTCGCCGCGTTTGACGCCGGCCTAACCTTCACTCGGCTGCCTGCGATTGCCGAGCGCGCCGAGGAGTTGCGCCGGCTCGTCGCCTTTCGCGTCACGAAGGTCGAGGTCCAGGCCGAAGCGGAATGGGGCCGCGCCTGCCTTAGGTTCAACCAGACCGTCGAACATAAGGGCGATGTCTCATACGGCTCCTTTGTCCGCAGCCAGCCGCCGCTCGACGGCATCGTGACCGCCCGCGGCGACACGATGTGCCTCGACGGCATGAAGCACGGCGGCACTTACGACGTCGAGGTACTTGCCGGCCTCCCGGCCGCTACCGGCGAACGCCTGCGCGAGACGTTCAAGACGCGGATCGTCATCCCCGACCGCAAGCCGCAGCTGCGCTTTTCCGGTACGGGGTATGTATTGCCCAAGCAGGGCACGTCGGGGCTGCCGCTGACCACGGTCAATGTGGCCAAGGTCAAGTTGCGGCTGTTGCGGGTCAACGAGCGCAATCTCGTCCCGAGCATCGACGCGGAGCGGCTGACGTTGAGCTTTTCGTCCTACGAGGTCGACGAAATCATCAACCGCACCGGCAGCCTCGTCTGGGAGGGCGAGATGGCTATCACCGGCGAGCGCAACCGCGCGGTCACGACGGCCATCCCCTTGAAGGACATGCTCCATGAAAAGGGACCCGGCATTTATTTGGCCGTGGCCGAACGGACCGACCTGATGCAGGACGAATATGCCGAGCCGGCGACCAATTGGGTGCTCGTTTCCGATGTCGGCTTGGCGGCTTACAAGGGCACGGAGGGGCTGGCGGTCGATGTCCGCTCGCTCGCCGACGGCAAGCCGATGACGGGTGTTGCGGTTCGCCTCTACGCCCGCAACAACGGCGAGCTCGCCGCGGCGACCAGCGACGCCGGCGGGATCGCGAAATTTCCGGGCGGATTGCTGCACGGCCGCGGCGGCGACGAGCCCTTTGTCGTGACGGCGCACGGTCCCGACACCGACTTCAACTTCCTCGAGATCGGCCGCCCGGCTTTCGATTTGAGCGACCGCGGCGTCAGCGGCCGGCCGCAACCCGGGCCGGTCGACGCGTTTCTCTATACCGATCGCGGCATCTACCGGCCCGGCGAGACGGTCGAGCTGGTGGCATTGGTGCGTGACGACAAGGCCGTCGCGATGTCGGGTTTGCCTGTCGGGTTGCGGCTGTTGCGGCCGGACGGTATCGAGGTCGAAAAGCGCCAGCTGACAGGGGATCGACTGGGCGCCTATCGAGAAAGCTTCGCCTTGCCGCGCGATGCCCGCATCGGCGCCTGGCGGGTCGAACTGCTGCTCGACCCGAAAGCGCCGCCGATCGGCAGCGCCGAATTCCGCGTCGAGGATTTTGTTCCGCCGCAGCTCAAGGTCGAGCTCGCCGCCGCCGATGGGCCGATCCGCCCCGGTGAAGCATTCCCGGTCGATGTCGCCGCCCGCTACTATTACGGTGCGCCGGGGGCCGGATTGGCGATCGAGGCCGAGGCGGTCATTGCGCTCGACGACGGCCCCTTCCCGAAGCAGCCGGGCTTCCATTTCGGCCTGGTCGACGAGGAATTCACCGGGGACCGCCGCGATATCGAAGCCTCGCCGACTGACGAGAACGGCAAGGCGCGATTGTCGGTCGCGCTTAACGATCTACCGGACCTGACCCGCCCGCTCGCCGCGACGATCAGGGTCGGTGTGTTCGAGCCGAGTGGGCGCGCGGTTTACGAAACCGTGAGCCGGCCTATCCGGCAGCGCCCGGTGGCGATCGGGCTGCGCTCGCCCGCCGGTGACGAGGCGGTTCCGGAAGGCGCCGAGGCCAAGCTCGAAGTGATCGCGGTCGATCCGCAAGGCTCGCCGATCGGGGCCAAAGCGCTGCGCTTCGAGCTGTTGCGCGAGAATTGGGAATACCGCTGGTTTTCGGTCAATGGCGTGTGGCGCCACAAATCGCACATCCGCAGTCAGCCGATAGACGCCGGCACGATCGACGTTGCCGCCGACAGGCCGGCGAGCCTGGCGCGGCAATTGCCCGCCGGGCGCTATCGCTGGGAGGTGACCGACCCCGCGAGCGGCGCACAGTCGAGCCTCAGGTTCCGTGTCGGCTGGTGGGTCGAGGCCGAGCAGCCGGATGTCCCCGACAAGCTCGAGGCGGCTCTGGACAAGCCGAGTTATCAGCCGGGCGATACCGCCAAGCTGTTCATCAAGGCCCCGTTTGCCGGCCAGGCCGAGTTGGCGATCGCCTCGGACCGGGTCCTCTCGCTGCGCGCGCTGAGCCTGCCGGCGGAGGGCATCACGCTCGATATCCCGGTCGACGCCTCTTGGGGCGGCGGCGTATACGCGCTGATCAGCGCCTATCGGCCATCGGACGCGCCAGGGCCGCAACAGCGCGGGCCGGGGCGGGCGGTCGGGGTCGCCTGGCTGGGGATCGACGCGAGCCCCCGCACCCTCGTGCCGGCGCTCACCGCGCCCGACGTCGTGCGGCCGCGCGGCCCTGTCGAGATTCCGGTCAAAGTGGCGGGGCTCGGGGCCGGCGAGGAGGCCTATGTCACCCTCGCCGCGGTCGACGAGGCGGTGCTCAAGCTGACCGAATTCGACAGCCCCGCACCCGAGAAATATTATTACGGCAAGCGCCAGCTCGGGGTCGAATTGCGCGACCTTTACGGGCGGCTGATCGATGCGCGCGCGAATGCCGTCGGGGTGCTCCGCAGCGGCGGCGACAGCTTTGCGAAACGCTCGGTCGCCGGGCTGCCTGACAAGAGCAGCAAGGTGGTCGCCCTGTTTTCCGGCATCGTCCGGCTGGATGGCGAGGGGGCGGCCCGCATCCCGTTCGACATTCCCGACTTTCAGGGCCAGCTGCGGTTGATGGCGGTCGCGTTCTCGGCGCACAAGGTCGGCTCCGCGACGAGCTCGATGACGGTGCGCGACCCGGTCGTGACGGCCGTGTCTTTGCCGCGCTTTCTCGCACCCGGCGATGCGGCGCGGATCGGGGTCACGATCAACAACCTCGAAGGCGCGGCTGGCGACTATCATCTCAGTTTATCGGCGAGCGGCGCCGCACAGTTCAAGGCACCGGCGACCCGCACAGTGAAACTCGCCGCTGGCGGGAACTTCAACGATGGTTTTGTCCTGTCCGCGGCGGCGCCCGGTAATGCAGCGCTGAAGCTCGAGCTTTCCGGACCTGACGATCTGAAAATCGCGCGCGACTTCACGATCGGCGTGCGCCCGACGCAGGCCTATCAGCTGCGCCGCTTTGTCGGGCGCCTGCAGCCTGGCGAGAGCATCACGTTGGACGACGGCGCGGCCGACGAGTTCCTCCCGGGCACAGCAGAGGCTTTGCTGAGCGTCAGCCCGCGGCCCGACTGGGATGTCCCGGGCCTGTTGCGCACGCTCGAACGCTACGCCTATGGCTGTCTCGAGCAGACGACGAGCCGGGCCTTGCCCTTGCTCTATGTCGAGGAAGTGGCGCGATTGTGGCGCACCGATCCAGGTCTCGCGACAGCGGAGATGCTCGATCGCGCAATCGGACATATCGTGGAGCTGCAGCGCTCCGACGGCAGCTTCGGTGTGTGGAGCGATACCGGCGACACGGTGCCGTGGCTCGATGCCTATGCCACCGATTTTCTGATCCGCGCCGAGGAGCACGGCAAGAACGTGCCCGATTTCGCGATAAAATCGGCCGTCAGTTGGCTCCACGATTACGTGCGTCAGGACCATAACGAGATCGGGGAACTGCCCGCGCTGGCTTATGCTCATTACGTGCTGGCGCGGGCGAAATCCGACGATCTCGACGGGTTGCGGTATTTCTATGAGACGCAAATGGCGCGGTTGCCGACCCAGCTCGCCAAGGCGCAAACTGCCGCGGCGCTCGCGCAATATGGCGATATGGCACGAGCCGCCGCCGCTTATGACGCCGCCCTCGTCCCCGGCCCGCCGCGGCCGGCCGCGATCCGCTATGTCGATTACGGCAGCGAGTTGCGCGACAGCGCTGCCGTGCTGTCGTTTGCCGCCGCCAATCCCAGCAACCAGGCGCGGCTCACGGCTGTCATCGACCGCATCGCCGAGCGCTTCAGCCGGGCCGCGCGAACCAGCACTCAGGAGCAGGCCTGGCTTCTGATGGCGGCCGAGGCGGCGGTCAAGACCGGCGGCGGCACGATGACCGTCGCCAGCGACGGCGGCGCGCCGCAGTCCCGCAGCGAGCCCCTCTATCTGCGCCGCCTCCTCGGCTCCGGCACTCCGCCGATGATGATCACCAATCGTGGTGATACGCCGGCATGGCGCGCGGTCTCGATCACCGGCGTGCCGGCCGCCGATCTGCCCGCGGAGAGCCGGGGCTACGCCGTATCCCGCGAGGTCTTCCGTCCGGATGGCACGGCGGCCGATCTCGGCAAAGCCCGGCAGACGGAGCTGTTCGTCGTGGTCATCAAGGGGACGCGAACCGATGCCTCGCAATCGGTGCAGACCCTCGTCGTCGACCTGTTGCCCGCCGGGTTCGAGATCGAGACGGCGACCGTGTCGAAAGGCCGGTCCACGACGGATTATTCCTGGCTCCCCGAACTCACCGATGCGACTTACACCGAGCAGCGCGACGACCGCTTCGTCGCGGCGCTCGACCTCAAAAACGGCGCCAAGGACTTCACCCTCGCCTATGTCGTCCGCGCCGTCACACCCGGCGAATTCAAATACCCGGCGCTCGTCGTCGAGGACATGTACGAGCCCGAGACCACCGGGCGGACCGCGATCGGCAAGCTGACCGTCGGTGCGCGATAGGCCCCTCACCCCACCCCTCTCCCCCACCCTAACCCTCCCCCGCTTGCGGGGGAGGGAAGGGAGGGGGCAAGCGGGGCGAGGGAGAAACGAGCCTATTCCCCTCGCCCCGCCTGCGGGGAGAGGGAGGGGCCCGCGCAGCGGGAGGGTCAGGGGCTCGCTGCGATGGTTGTTTGCTACGATCGTCTTGTGCTTGGCCGCGACTATTCTCTATCGCGCGCTACCAGCGCCGTCGCTCGATCGAGGGCGAGACGCGTCGGTTCTCGTCCTCGCGTCGGACGGGTCGATCCTGCGCGGGTTTCTGACCGCCGACGGCAAATGGCGGCTGCCGGTCGAGCCGGACAAGGTCGACCCGCTCTATCGCCGCATGCTGGTCGCCGCCGAGGATTCGCGCTTTGCATGGCACCCCGGCGTCGATCCTCTTGCCGTGCTGCGCGCTTCCGCGCAACTCGGGCTGAGCGGGCATATTGTGTCCGGTGCATCCACGTTGACGATGCAAGTCGCGCGCCTGCTCGAACCGCACCGGCGCTCGCTCCCGGCAAAGCTTGGCGAAATGGCAAAGGCGCTGGCGCTCGAACGAACCCTGTCAAAGGACCAAGTGCTCGGGCTTTATCTGACCCTCGCCCCGTTCGGCGGCAATCTCGAGGGCGTGCGGGCCGCGAGCCTCGCCTATTTCGGCAAGGAGCCCACCCGCCTCTCGGCGGCGGAATGCGCGTTGCTCGTCGCGATCCCGCGTTCGCCGGAGCGCCTTCGCCCGGACCGTCACCCGGAGGCGGCGCGCGCCGGCCGCGACCGGGTCCTGCTGCGCATGGCCGAAGCGGGGGTGATCTCGCCCGCCGCTCTCGCCGAGGCGCGCGCAGAGGACGTCCCGCGGGTTCGGCTCGCCATGCCGTTCCGCGCACCGCATCTTGCGCGGGCATTGCGCAACGACGATCCGGCCGCCTCGATCCATCGCACGACGATCGACCCGCTGTTGCAGCAGCGGGTCGAGGATCTGCTGAAGCGCGAAGTCCTGGCCCTCGATCCCGAGGCGGCAATCGCGGCGATCGTCGTCGACAATCGCACCCGGCGGGTGCTGGCCTACGCCGGCAATGGGGATTTCGGGGCCGTGGCGCGCCGCGGGACACTCGACATGGCGCGCGCGGTGCGATCGCCGGGATCGGCGCTGAAGCCGTTCATCTACGCCATGGCCTTCGACCGGCTGATCATTCACCCGGAGACAGTCCTCGAAGACCGTCCCCGGCATTTCGGCGATTACGCGCCCTCTGATTTCGACGGCCATTTTCAGGGCGATGTGAGCGCGCGGCAGGCATTGCAATACTCGCTGAACCTACCGGCCGTCGCGGTGCTCGACCGGCTCGGGCCGGCGCGGTTCACGGCAGCGCTCGCCGCTGCCGGCGTCCGCTTGCATCTGCCCGAGCCGGCCGCCAACCCGGGTCTGGCGGTGGCGCTGGGCGGCGCCGGCATCACATTGGCCGATCTCGTGCGGCTCTATGCGGCGCTGTCAAATGGCGGAGAGGTGACGCCCTTGAGGTACCGGAGCGACGACCCGCCGGTCTTGGGTACCCCGATTTTCGGACCGCTCGGGGCATGGTATGTCAACGACATCCTGGCCGAGGCACCGCCACCACCCGGCGTCCTGCCGGCCGAAATCCGCCGCGGCCGGAGACTCGCCTTCAAGACCGGAACCTCTTACGGCTACCGCGATTTCTGGGCGGTCGGCTACGATCCCGAGGTCACGATCGGCGTCTGGGCGGGACGTGCCGACGGCACCCCGATGCCGGGCCGCAGCGGCAGGCTGACGGCGGCGCCGATCCTCTTCAAGATCGCCGACCTCCTCGGTCCGGCGATGCCGCGAAGCGAAACGCGACAGCCGCTGGGAGCACTTCTCGCAGCCAATAAGGACCTTCCGTCGCGTCTGCAGCGGCTCGATGCCGGCCCGCCGCCCCGGGCGTCGGCGTCTCTGGTGGGGCCGAAGATCCTGTACCCGCCGGACGGGGCGTTGATCGAATGGCGCGGCGAGGAATTGCCGCTCGAAGCGGCCGGCGGCAAGCGGCCGCTGCGCTGGCTGGTTGACGGCAAACCCCTTCCCTCGCCGCCGCGGCGCCGGCAGATATACTGGGAGCCCGAGGGCATTGGGTTTGCCCGTCTCACCGTGATCGATGGCGATGGCCGCAGCGCCCACAGCACAGTGCGGCTTTCCCCTGATTAAACCCGCACTTTTTGAGGGAGGACAGCATGCCGACATTCCAACCCACCCCCGATCTGACGATGCATTATGAAGTCGACGATTTCACAGACCCCTGGCGCAAGCCGGAAACCGTGCTGCTGTTGCATGGCAATGCCGAAAGCGGGGCGGCCTGGTACGGCTGGGTCCCGCACCTGGCGCGCCATTATCGCCTAGTGCGCCCCGACATGCGCGGCTTTGGCGCCTCGACGGCGATGCCGCGGGACTTTCCGTGGACGCTCGACCGGCTGATCGAGGATTTCACGAGCCTGATGGACAGGCTCGACAGCCGCCGTTTCCATGTGGTCGGCGCCAAGATCGGCGGCACGATAGCGCGCGCCTTTGCGGCGCGCCGTCCCGATCGGGTCACGACCTTGACGGTGGTCGGGACACCGCCGCCGATGCGCGAAGGCGCCGCCGAGCGCGCCCCCGAGCTGGCCGACGAATTCGAAACCAGAGGGGTCGAGCACTGGGCGCGCCGCACGATGGCGGGCCGCCTCGGCAGCGATTTTCCGCCGGAGGGGGTCGAATGGTGGATCAAGTTCATGGGCCGCACCGCGGTATCGACCCAGATCGGCTTTATGAAGACGATCGCCTGCGCCGACATCCGGGCGGACGTGCCGCAGATCCGCTGCCCGACGCTGGTCATCACGACCGACGGGAGCGGGCTGGCATCGGTCGACCAGACCCGGGCCTGGCAGCAGCAGATCCCGGATTCGAGCCTCATCGTGCTGCCGGGCAACTCCTACCATGTCGCGGCGAGCCATGCTGCTCGCTGCAGCACGGCGACGCTCGATTTCATCGAGCACCACCCGGGCGCCGCGTGACCGGGTCGGGCGGCAAGCAGGGTCCAGACGTTTCTGGAGATCCGTATAAATCAGCGCGGCGCGGCGGGGTAGGATCCCCCCGCGCTGCACTCGGCGTCACCGTCTGAACAGCGCTTCGGCGCCGCGCCGCTGGCCGAGCTTTGCCGCGATCTCGACCCGCACCCGGGCGATTTCGGCCTCCAATTCGGCGATATAGGCTTCGAGTTCGGCAATCCCCAGCAGGGTCAAGTCTTTCGGCTGCACCGGCTTGCGCCGCGGTTCGAGATCCGACTCGTCCATGCCTTCCCGTTCTCCTTTCGTCTTCCCGCTGCCTTCCCTAGGCGGGGCGCTGCCATTATATAACGATTAACTTTTTTCGAGCGTGCCGGGGCGCTGCCTTAGCCCGTCAGCACGCCGTTGCATCGGAATTCAGCATGGCCGCTCCGTTGATGCCCAAGGCGACCGCCGTATGGCTGGTCGAAAACACCTCGCTCACCTTTGACCAGATAGCCGATTTCTGCGAGCTGCATCCGCTGGAGATCCAAGCCATCGCCGATGGCGAGGTGGCGAACCAGATGCAAGGGCTCGACCCGGTGGCGAACGGTCAGACCACGGCGGAGGAGATCGAGCGCTGCCAAACCGATCCCGAGGCGCGGCTCAAGCTTTCCCCGAAGGCCCATCCACCGGAAGTCTTCAAGCACAAGGGCCCGCGCTATACTCCGATATCCAAACGGCAGGACAAGCCGGATGCGATTGCGTTTCTGCTGAAGAGCCATCCCGAGCTGTCCGATACGCAGATCACCAAGCTGATCGGCACGACCAAGCCGACGATCGCGGCGGTGCGCGACCGCACGCATTGGAACAGCGCCAACATCAAGCCCCGGCACCCCGTCGAGCTCGGTCTCTGCACCTTCGCCGAGCTCGAGCGGGCGCTCAGCCAGGCCCGCGCGCGAAGGCCGGTGTCGGATGACCAACTCGGCAACGAGGAGGCCGAGCGGCTGGAGGGTTAGGCTTACACCCTGTCTCGCTTGGCGTAGCCGGCATCTGCCAGAGCGGCGTTGATTTCGCCGAGCACCGCCGGATCGTCGATCGTCGCCGGCATGGGATAGTCCTCGCCGTCAGCGATCCGGCGCATCGTGCCGCGCAATATCTTGCCCGACCGGGTCTTCGGCAGTCCGGCCACGACGAGCGCAGTCTTGAAGCTCGCAACCGGTCCGATGCGGTCGCGAACCAGCGCGACGGCTTCGCGCTCGACCTCATCCGCGGAGCGCTTGACGCCGGCTTTGAGCACCAGGAGGCCCAGCGGAACCTGCCCCTTCAACGCATCGGTGATGCCGATCACGGCGCATTCCGCGACATCGGGATGGGCCGCCAGCACTTCCTCGATCTCGCCGGTCGACAGGCGGTGAGCCGCGACATTGATGATGTCGTCGGTACGGGTCATCACGTGGATATACCCGTCGGCGTCGATCAACCCGGCGTCGCCGGTCTGATAGAAGCCCGGGAAGGTGTCCAGATACGATCGGACGAAAGCGTCGTCGGCTTGCCACAACGTCGGCAACGCGCCGGGCGGCAGCGGCAGCTTGACCGCGAGCGCACCGATCTCGCCGGCGGGAAGCTCGCGCGCCGTCCCCTCGGCCTCGGCATCGAGCACACGGATATCCCAGCCCGGCACGGCGCGCGTGCACGAGCCGTGCTTGACCGGCAGCCGCTCGATGCCGAGGCAATTGGCGCCGATCGGCCAGCCGGTCTCGGTCTGCCACCAATGGTCGATGACGGCGATGCGCAGCTGCTCTTCCGCCCATGCGATGGTAGGTGGATCGGCCCGTTCCCCCGCCAGGAACAGTGCGCGGAAATGCCCGAGATCGCGCGCACGGATCAGCCGTCCGTCGGGGTCTTCGCGCTTGATCGCGCGGAACGCCGTCGGCGCGGTGAAGAAGACACGCACGCGATGCTGCTCGATAACGCGCCAGAATGCTCCGGCGTCGGGTGTGCCGACCGGCTTGCCCTCGTACATGACCGTGGTGCAGCCGTAGATCAGCGGGGCGTAGACGATATACGAATGGCCGACCACCCAGCCGACATCCGAGGCGGTCCAGAACACCTCTTCCGGTTGCACCCCGTAGATCGAGCGCATCGACCAATGGAGCGCCACCGCATAGCCGCCATTGTCGCGCACCACGCCCTTGGGGATACCGGTCGTGCCCGAGGTGTAGAGGATGTAGAGCGGGTCGGTCGCGAGCACCGGCACGCACTCCGCCGGCCGAGCTTCGGCGGCGAGTTCGTGCCAATCGTGGTCGCGTCCGGGAACCAGCTCGGCAGCACACATCGGCCGCTGCAGGATCACGCAATGCTCCGGTTTCGCCCGCGCCTCGGCGATTGCGGTATCGAGCAGCGGCTTGTAGGGAACGATGCGGCTGACCTCGATGCCGCATGAGGCGGAGAGGATCACGCGCGGCTTCGCGTCGTCGATGCGGGTCGCCAGCTCGTGCGCGGCAAACCCGCCGAACACGACCGAATGGATCGCCCCGATCCGGGCGCAAGCCAGCATCGCGAACGCCGCCTCGGGGACCATCGGCATATAGATCAGCACGCGGTCGCCCTTGACGACGCCGAGGCTCGCCAGCACGCCCGCGAGGCGCGCAACCTCATCGCGCAGCTCGCGATAGGTGAAATGCCGGACTTGTCCTGTGACGGGGCTATCCCAGATCAGCGCGACCCGCTCGCCCCGCCCCGCCGCGACATGGCGGTCGACGGCATTCCAGCAGGTGTTGAGCCTGGCGCCCGGAAACCAGCGGTAAAAGGGCGGCCGGCTCACGTCGAGCACGCGGTCCCAGCGCCGCTCCCAGTCTATAGCTTCGGCGGCCTCCGCCCAGAATTCCTCCGGCCGCTCAAGCGAGCGACGATACGTCTCGGCATATCCGGGCGTCATTTATATCCTCCCTCGAGTCCGGTCGAATTCTCCGCCAATTCGCTGGGTTTCGCCATGCTCAACCCATCCTACGCGGAAACGGGCGATGTGGTAGGATGGGCTGAGCGGACGCGAAACCCATCACGGGCCGCGGAGGCGATATGAGCACGTCAACCAACCCTTACGATATCGGGCTCGGCAAGAACGCGGCCAATTACGTGCCGCTGACCCCCATCGGATTTCTGGTGCGCAGCGCGACGGTCTATCCAAACCGGCTCGCCGTCGTGCATGGGGAGCGGCGGTATAGCTGGGGTGAGGCGCTCGAACGCTGCCGCCCGCTGGCGTCGGCGCTAGTGGCGCGCGGAGTCGGGCGCGGCGACACCGTCGCCGTGATGGCGCCAAACACTCCCGAGGCATTCGAGGCGCATTTCGGGGTGCCGATGGCCGGGGCGGTGCTGAACGCGCTCAATATCCGCCTCGATCCGGATACCATTGCCTTCATTCTGCGGCATGGCGAGGCCAAGGTTCTGATCACCGATACCGAATTCGCGCCGGTGGTCGCACAGGCACTGGCGCAGCTCGACCAAAAGCCCGTGGTGATCGATATCGCCGATGCGATGGGACCCGGCGGCGAGCGGCTCGGCGAGATGGATTACGAGGAGTTTCTGGCGACGGGAGACCCGGCTTTCCAGGAAGTCACGCCCGAGGACGAGTGGGACGCAATCGCGCTCAACTACACCTCGGGCACCACCGGCAATCCGAAGGGCGTCGTCTATCACCATCGCGGCGCTTATCTGAACGCGCTCGGCAACATTCTTGTTTGGGGCATGCGGCAGCATCCGGTCTATCTGTGGACCTTGCCGATGTTCCACTGCAACGGCTGGTGCTTCCCGTGGACCATCACGGCGATGGCCGGCACCCACGTCTGCCTGCGCCGGGTCGAGGCTGCGGCCATCTACGAAGCAATCGCGCGCGAGGGTGTAACCCATCTGTGCGGCGCTCCGGTAATCATGAACTTGCTGCTCAATGCTAGCCCGGGGGCCGGGGCCGGGCTGAAGCGCCCGCTCGACCGCCGGGTCGAGATGATGACCGCCGGGGCGGCGCCACCCGCCGCGGTCATCGAAGGCATGGAGGCGCTCGGGTTTCACATCACTCATGTCTATGGCCTGACCGAAGTCTATGGACCCGCGGTGGTCTGCGCCTGGCACGACGAGTGGGATGCTCTGCCGGCCGCCGAGCGGGCGCGCCTCAAGGCGCGCCAGGGGGTGACCTACCCGGTGCTCGAGGATCTGACCGTCGCCGATCCGGCAAGTCTCGTGCCGGTCGCGCCGGACGGCGCGGCGATGGGAGAAGTCTTGATGCGCGGCAACATCGTCATGAAGGGGTATCTGAAGAACCCGCGCGCCACCGAGGAGGCGTTTGCCGGGGGCTGGTTTCATAGCGGCGACCTCGGGGTCATGCATCCCGACGGCTATATCGAGCTGAAGGACCGCTCGAAAGACATCATCATCTCGGGCGGCGAGAACATCTCGACGATCGAGGTCGAGGATGTCCTTTACCGGCACCCCGGCGTGCTCGAAGCCGCTGTGGTCGCCCGCCCCGACCCGATGTGGGGCGAAACGCCTTGCGCCTTCGTCACCCTGAAAGCCGAAGCAACCGCAACGGCCGAGGAAATGATCGCCTTCTGCCGCGAGCACCTCGCGCATTACAAGGCGCCGCGCACCGTGCTGTTCGGCCCCTTGCCGAAAACCTCGACCGGCAAGATTCAGAAATTCGTACTGCGCGAGCGCGCGAGCCGGGCGCTGAAGTAGAAGTAAATGGGCGTACAAGGGAAGGTGACGATGGCTACCAGGGCTCCGTTCTTAAAGACGCGATATGGCGGATATTTTCATCGCGATATCCCCGCGGAGGATGCCGAACTCACCCATGTCGGCCAGGGCACGCCGTGCGGCGAATATTTCCGCCGCTTCTGGCAGCCGATCTGCTTCTCCGACGAGCTGCGCGACCTGCCGCATCGGGTCAAGATCCTGGGAGAGGACCTCGTGGCGTTCCGCGATCAGAGCGGCGCCGTGGGTCTACTCGAACTACACTGCCCGCATCGGGGTACGTCTTTGGAGTTCGGGTTGATCGACGCCAAAGGCATACGCTGCTGCTATCACGGATGGCTGTTCGCGGCGGACGGGACGATCCTCGAAACACCCGGCGAGCCGGCGGAGAGCACTCTCAAGGATCGGCTCTATCACGGGGCTTATCCCACCCACGAGTACAACGGCATCGTCTTTGCCTATTTGGGCCCGCCCGACCGGCAGCCGCCGTTCCCGATATACGACAGCTTCAGCCGGCCGGGCTATCGTTTGATCCCGGGACGAAAATATTTCTATCCGTGCAACTGGCTGCAGATCCTGGAAAACGCCATGGATCCCGTCCATACGGCGTTTCTCCACACGATCGTCAGCGGCGCCGTGTTCACCAAGGAGTTCGGGGTGTTGCCGGAGCTGGACTTCGTCGAGACCCCGGTGGGGATGATCTATGTCGCGACACGACGAGTGGGGGACAACATCTGGGCGCGAATGGTCGAAAATGTCCTGCCCAACCTGCAACAAGTGGCTCCGATATGGGAAGACGGCCGCGAGGAGCACCCGTTCAGCGGCCCGATGATGAGCCGCTGGATTGTGCCGGTCGACGACACCAACACCATGTTCATCGAGTTCCGGCATGTCAGCGAGACCGAGGGTAAAACCCCGGCATGGTGGGCCGATCGCGGCATCATGCTCCCTGGCCAACTCGCCGCGGAATCCCATGAGGAAAGTCAGCGGCACCCCGGCGACTACGAGGCCCAGGTCTCGCAGCGGCCGATCGCCATCCACGGCTTGGAGCACCTCGGCGCGACGGATCGCGGTGTCACTATGTTCCGCAACCAGATCAGACGCGGCATAAGAGCCGTCAAAGCAGGCGATGAACCCCCCGGCCTGAGCCGTAAACCCGGCGCGGTCATACCCACTTACTGCAACGACACGGTCGTGCGCGTGCCGCCGGCGCAGGCGTCGGCCGCGGACCGGCAGCTGATGCGCGAGACCGGGCGACGGCTGGCCGAGAACCATCTCAGCGATCAGGAATAAAGAGGGGCGGCCGTAGCCGCCCCCAACTGCCTACGCCCGGATTACTGGGTTGAACAGATCTTAAAGATCACGCCGGTGCCGGGGAACTGAACCAGCGGACCATCTGCTGCAGTGACAAAACGGGTAGCGCCGCCGGGCCCGCCGCCGGGATCCCGCACCGCGCCGTAATCGACGACATAGGCGCAGCCGTCCGGACCGAACCGTATGTTGGTCGGGCGATTGAAGCCGGCGGTGTTGGTGGAACTGATGAACGCCTCGTCGCCGGTGTCGTTGCGCGCAAAGTTCTGGAAGCTCAGCTGCAGCGGGCTATCCGAGTCTTGGTTGAAGTTGATCAGCTTTATCTCGTGCCCGACTTCCGGCGCTGGTGCGTTGGCGTTGGGCGGCGAGAACCCGAAATCGCCTTCGAGAGCGTACAGCGCCGCTCCGCGTTCGACCGGGCCGCCGACAAACGATTTCGGCACGAAATCGATGCCGGTGAACGACGAATCCGCCGCTTCTAGCGCCAATGGCGCGGTGATCGGCGCCGGCGGGAACGCCAGCACGTCGGCTATCGGCACGTCATTTTTCAGAATGTTCGCGAGGCTCCCAGCGGTGCAGAAGCTCGGCGGGTTGGTCGCATCAAAGGCGCAGAGATCATCCGAAGGCCCACCGACCGGGTTGAACACCGCCTGGCTGGCCGCCAAAAAGCCGTAGCGGTCAGGCCAGCCGTGATAAACCGGCGTGCCGTCGCGGTTTTGCTGGTCGATCGACAGCACCTCCGGAGCGCCGAAAGAGGGTCGCGCGCCGCGCTCGTCGGCGCCGTCCTCGCCGACCAGCAGCTGTCCGGCCAACGGATGATCGTCGGGCGCGAAGCGGATCGCATAGCCGTTCCGGTGCCCCCACCCCACGGGTTGGATAATGTTCGGATTGTTGAGGTTCGCTCGTAGCGTGGCGCCGTCACACACGCCTTGCCGGATCTGGCCGGTGAAGGAGTTGAAGAACGCCGCTATGGTTCCTCCTTTACTTGTGGTGCCGAAAGGCGAGTAACCGCTCGTCTCGACCAGAGGAGAAAGGCTCGAGATGAACACGTTCTGGCTAAGCGTGATGTCCTGGCAGGGGATATCGGACTGATTCTGGCCGCTGCCGTTGTCGAGACCGACGACGCCGCTGTTGGTCGTCGATCCCTGCGACCAATAGATCCAGCCGTCCTTGAACGCGAGCTGCTCGGTCGGATGGTCACCGGTCGGGAGCGCGGTGATGAACGGCGTGACCGCACCCGTCGTCGGGTTCACAGTCGCGACGCGCGAGCTGTTGTTCTGCCCGTTGTGTTGATGCGTCGATTGGTTGGAATCGGTGGCGAAAAGCCTCCCGCCCTGCAGGCCGCGTTCGAAGGCGATGTCGATCGCCGGCCCATGCGGCTGGAAGACGTTGGTCCCGCCGGTCGTGCTCGTCGGATCGGTCGGCTTGCCCAACGGCCCGGCAATTTTGTTTCCGTTTTGGTCGAACACCAGGATGTCAGGTGTGAACGGATTGGTGGCTGCGCTACCCGGAAACACCGTCTCGTCGTTGCACGGGCTCGGCAGGCCGTGACCGGATTCGAGCACGTAGACCTGGAAACGCTTCTTGTTGCCGAGAAACGCGATCCCGGTCGGCGCGTTCAGACCCGACGCGAATACCGACACCGTGAAACCCGGCGGAACGGTGATGTCTTGTCCGTTCCCCGGGGCGAAGAATGCGGTTTCGCTCGGACAGAGCGGGTTGGCGACGGTTGCCGCCTGGGCAACGACCGGCAGTGCCAACAGCGGCGCAAATGCGCACGCCGCCGTGAGGGCGTGTAAGCGTTTGAGTTCCATGGCTAGACTTTCCTCCTTTACCCCTTGCTCAAGGCGAGAGGACGTTCGTGTCGGATCGCGGGTTTGGGATTTTCAGCCGGCGAGCGAGTCGCGAATGGACGGTCGCAGGCGGAAGCGGGCAGACAGCTGTCCGCAGAAACGCCGCATTTCCTCCCTCCGAGAGTCTTTATCGATGGAAGCTTGTTAAGCTTAACGCTTAACCTTGACGACGGAATGGTGCCTAGAGCGACCCGCCGCGTCAATTAATAATTGAAGCTTTCTTCGCCCAATCGTTCTCTTAAGTATGTTCCTTTAGCTACCGCAGTGACTTAAGCGGATGTAGTGGGCCGCCATCGACGCGATACCAGGCGGCGAGCCCGTCGACCTCCGCCGAGGCGGCGGATGCCAAAAAAGCCGGGTGAGACTTAGCTCCCCGGCTTTTTTGAGGGTCGTGGATCTCTGAGAGGCTGCGGTCAGTGCCTCTCGAGCTGGTAGATTTCGTCCTTGATGCGGAGCTTTTGACGCTTCAGATCGTGGACTGCGTCCTGATTGGGAAGAGGACGCTTGTTTTCCTCATCGAGAGCGCGTTCGAGTGCAGCATGTTTCTCCTTCAGCGCCTCGATGCGATCCTGCAGCGACATGCACGGTCCTCCTGCTACAACGGTAACGCCGGTCGATGGTAACGCCGGTGGTATGACCCGGCTATAGGGTCGTTGACCCTCGGACGGAGATATGACGGAACGATTAAATTCACAGAGGGCGGCATGACGGAAAAATCCGGACGCCCCCGTCTGATCGTCGGGATCAGCGGCGCCTCCGGGGTGATCTACGGGGCGCGCCTGCTCGAGTTGTTGCGTCCGTTGCCGGTCGAGACGCACCTCGTCATCAGCCGGGCCGCCGAGGTGACATTGGCGCTAGAGACCGATCTGAAGCCGGCGGTCGTTCGTAGCCGCGCCGATGTGGTCCATGCGATCGGCGATCTGGCGGCGCCGATCTCCTCCGGCTCGTTCAAGACGATCGGCATGGTGGTGGCTCCGTGCTCGATCCGCAGCATGGCCGAGATCGCCAGCGGAGTGACGACGACGCTGCTGAGCCGCGCGGCGGATGTCGTGCTCAAGGAGCGGCGCCGGCTCGTCCTCATGGTGCGCGAAACGCCCCTTCACACCGGCCACTTGCGAACCCTGACGGCGCTGTCGGAGATGGGCGCGGTGATCGCGCCGCCGGTGCCTGCCTTTTATGCCAAGCCCCAGACCATCGCCGAGATGATCGACCAGACCTTGGGCCGCGTCCTCGACCTGTTCGGGCTGGAAACCGGGCTGGTCAAACGGTGGGGCGAACCCTCCGGCGCCGAAGACCGCCCCGAGCCGCGCGACACGGACGATTAGGCGGTCCGGTTCACAGATCCCGCGCGAATGCGTCGAGGGCTTCTTCGATAACCGCTGCTTCCTTGCTGCGGACCCGTTCCCCGCCGAGATAGAGCGCGAGATTGGCATGGGCGGCGGCTCGCCAGCCCTCAGGACATGTCTTCGCGCACCGATTCCCCGCAAGCCGGGCGAGGCGTTCTTGGACCAGCTTCTCGCCCGCGATTTCGAGCGCCTTCACGCCTTCGCGCAACCGCTGGACATCGCCGTCGGGATGGCGCCGGAGCTTTCGCCGCAGCCTGCGCAAGGGTTCGACAATTTCGCTTCGCAGCGTGCCCGCCACTTGTTCCGCCGCCGCCAGGGCATCGCCGCCGAGCGCCCCCCGCCCCGAGATGCCGAGCCACAGCGCAAACAGAACGAGGTTGACGTCCAAGCCGTCGCGGTCCTGCAGCGCGATCAGTGCGTCGGCGACCCCCGGCCGCTCGTAGAAGGCGAGCGAGAAACGCCAGAACGCCTCGTCCTCTGAGGTTTTCCTGCCCTCATTCATCGCTCAAGCATATCTCCGATCTTCGAGCGCGCCGATCGTCTTCGAAGAGCCGCATGATGCCGCGCTTTTGCGACAATGTTCGGGTCTGATGGTGCCCGGCGCGTCCAGGGTGCTATTATGACGCCGAACTCTCCTGCCACGGCCATGGACCTCGACATCGAAGCTCTGAAAGCAAAGCTCGCCGCGCTGAAAACCGAACACCGCGACCTCGACGAGGTGATCGCGCGTCTCGCCGAGCGCAATCCTGTCGATCAACTCGAGCTTCAGCGGCTAAAAAAGCGAAAGCTGCTGCTCAAGGATCAGATCACCAAGATCGAGAGCGAGCTGTTGCCCGACATCATCGCCTGACGCCTGGTGTGGTGATCGCGCGAAGTTTCGAGAGCAGCGTGGATTAAAGCCGCGGCGCATCCGCGGCGAGGTGGCTGCTTGTCGAATTTTCTTACACCTGGGCGGTAGGAAAGAGCGGCGCGCCGGTACCCCCTTTCAGACAATTGTGAGGAGAAACGAGAGATCCACCCTGATGCCTTTGCCGGGGCCCACCGCGTACCCCCGTCGGAAATCCTTACACTTGTATCGGTTACCTGGGTCAGCTCCATCGGCATATCTTAAGGTGAGATGCACATATCCTTGTTCTCGCGTTAGGACCGAAAAATCACGCCCACATAATGGAATACTGCCGATCTTGTCTCCATCGCTGTTCCCGTTAAGCCCCTCTCCTGATGTCTCGGAACCGGTCTTCTACCCAGTTGAGGTAGCGAACGTAGACGCCAGCTTCATGTCGGATTCCTTTACAGTTTTGAAGGCGACCACCCATACCCGGATCATAAGCTCTCGTGATCGCTAAAGAAAACGTCGTGGCATGACATTTGCTCGGGGATTTTTCAGCCGAACCTTGACTGAAAGGGAGCAGGAATGGATCGGACAATCGGCGGCTTCTCGAGGACGGGAAAAGTCATTCTTGCGGTCGCGTCAGCGGCGGCGCTGATGGGGCTTGGCTCGGCAAACGCAGACGAACTAGTGATTGCAAACCAGTCCGCCTTTGGAAATGGCTTGATTGACACAGTTGACGTTACAACACATACAAACGTCACTAGCTTTATTCCAGATCAGGCTAAAGTAGGATCAAACAATGGCCGCGGCGTCGCGGTCCTCGGAAATTTCTTGTATTATACAGAGTTGACCGGCAGTGGTTTTGGCCCGAGCGCCGGGATCTTTGTCGCACCGTTCAACAATGGCGCAGGTGGGGCTGACATCAAGTCTTTTCCAAATCCGGTTCCAGGGACGGGCATCGTTGATCTAACCTCGGATAACATGGGTCATCTCTTCGCGATGACCGGCTATAATCTCGGGCCCGAAGTCGTCCAAGAGACGGACGGTAATGGCAACAATATCGGCGGACCCGTTACCCTTCACATGACGAACGGCTCTATACTGACCGCCAGCGACGGCTTCGCCATCCTGCCAAACGGCAACTGGCTCATCAACGACGGTGACGCGGTCAATTCCTATAACCAGTATAATCCGGTCACCGGAATGGAAATCCCCGGCACTACAATCCAGGCCCACACCACCGGCGGTGCAGTCTGCGGGAGCTCAACCGGCGTCGATACCGATGGCACGAACTTGTTTTTCGACTGTAACTTGGATTCGATCGTCGATGATACGCTGACCGGAACGTTCATAAGCACCACCGCGCTGCTCGGCGGCGGTTACGAGGATATCTCCGTTGTTGCGGCGTCGCCGGTCACCCCGCCGACCACGCCGGAGCCTGCCTCGCTGAGCATACTAGGCGCAGCGCTCGTCGGCTTCGGCTTGCTGCGTCGCCGGCAGCATTCGGCTTGAGCCAAGCCAGTAACGGGGCCCTCTGAGCGGGTCGCATCTTCTGAGAAGCCGGCAGCCTGGGAAGGCTGCCGGCTTTCCCATTTGGCGACCGCGTGCGATGCCGATCGAGCTGGGACACTTTTCGGGGTGGACATAATTCTTCTCCTATGATGCATACGGTTGGTCGGATTACGAAGGGAGCCGATGAGCGAGACCGGTCGGGCGGTGGGCATCATCATGGGCAGTCAGTCCGACTGGGAGACGATGCAGCACGCCGCTGCCACCCTCGAACGGTTGGGGATCGGCTACGAGACCCGGATCGTCTCCGCGCATCGCACACCCGACCGGCTTTTTGATTACGCCCGTACCGCAAAATCGCGCGGGCTGCGCCTGATAATCGCCGGCGCCGGCGGGGCCGCTCACCTTCCCGGGATGGCGGCAGCATTGACCCCGCTCCCAGTGCTCGGCGTGCCGATCGAAAGCAGAACCTTGAAAGGCGTCGACAGCCTGCTCTCGATCGTCCAGATGCCGGCGGGGATCCCGGTCGCAACCTTCGCGATCGGTCAGGCCGGAGCGGTCAATGCGGCGTTATTTGCCGCGGCGATGCTCGCTCTTAGCGATAATGCCGTGGCGCGCGCTCTCGACAGCTGGCGGCAGGCGCAGACGCAAGGTGTGGTCGACCGCCCCGCCGGTCGGGAATGTTAGCTCCCGGCGCTACGATCGGCGTTTTGGGCGGGGGCCAACTCGGCCGGATGACGGCGCTGGCCGCCGCCCGGCTCGGCTACCGCTGCCATGTTTTTGCCGACGAGCCCGACAGCCCGACCGCGCAAGTTTGCGGCGCGGCCACCGTTGCCGAATTCGACGACCGAGAGGCGCTCGAGCGGTTCGCCGGCGCGGTCGATATCATAACCTTCGAATTCGAAAACATTCCGGCGGCGGCAGTTCGCCGAGTGGCGGCCTTCAAGCCGTTGCTGCCGCGGCCCGAAATTCTCGAAATCGCGCAGGATCGCCTGCGTGAGAAGGACTTCCTTCGCTCGATCGGCGTCGAGACCACCGCCTACCGCGAGATTTCCGACCCGACCGTGTTGCGCCGCGCGATGCGCGATTTCGGGTACCCCGCGGTGCTGAAGACGGTGCGTCTCGGCTACGACGGCAAGGGTCAGGTGACTTTGACCCCCGAGATCAAGGCCGAGGAAGCCTGGCAACGAATGGGCGGCGAGATCGGCATCCTCGAAAGTTTTGTCGATTTTGCCTGCGAGATCTCCGTCATCGTTGCGCGCGGCGCAAACGGCGCCTGGGCGACCTATCCGCCGGTTGAAAACCAGCACGTCAATCATGTCCTCGACACGACGATCGCGCCCGCGCGAATTCCGGCAGAGACCGCGATCCGCGCCGAGACCATCGCGCGCCACGTCGCCGAAAAGCTCGATCTCGTCGGGGTGCTCGCGGTCGAGACGTTCGTGACCCGGGCTGGCGAACTCCTCGTCAACGAGATCGCGCCGCGCCCGCACAATTCGGGTCATTGGACGATCGATGCCTGCTACACCAGCCAATTCGAGCAGCTCGTGCGGGCGATTTGCGGGCTCCCACTCGGCTCGGTCGAGCGCCACTCAGATGCCGTCATGCAGAACCTGTTGGGCAGCGACGTCGCCAATTGGCGAGACGCGTTGAACGATCCTCTGGCCAAGCTGCATCTCTACGGCAAGACCGAGATCCAGCCCGGCCGCAAGATGGGCCACGTCACTCGTCTAATCCCGCACCGCTGAGCTCCGGCGCGGAACCCCGTCAGGCAGCGCGCGGCGCAGTCTTGCCGTTCAGCCAGGCACGCATTGCCCCCGATGTCGCGTCCCATGCCTCGGTCAACCGATCGGCGACATCCCGGGCAACACGAGCGTTTTCGGCATCGCAGGCCGCCCGCAGCTCTTCGGCAAGCCGGCTGAGCCGTAACGCTCCGAAATTGCCAGCCGTCCCGAGCAGGGTATGCGCTTCCCGGCCGGTCCCCTCGAGGTCATGGCGATCAAGGAGGCGGCGTATTTGGTTGATGCGCTCCGCGGTGTTCACGAGAAATACGTCGACAAACTCGTCCAAAGGCTCGCCGCCCGCCATGACCTCGGCGATCATGGCGAGGCGAGCTGGATCGATCGCGACGGGCGGCAGGCCATCGGCGGCAACCAGAGCTGGCCCTCTGCCTCTTCCGACAAGCCCAGCAGCCACGTCGTTGAGCCGCGAGAAGAGCTCCCCATTGTCGATTGGCTTCGACAAATAGTCGTCCATCTCGGCCGCGAGATATTCTTCCTTGGCCCCGGTCATTGCGTGAGCGGTCAAGGCGATGATCGGCACGGTGTTCTTGGGCGGCGGCAACGCGCGGATGCGTTTTGTCGCCTGGACTCCGTCGAGCACCGGCATTTGCACATCCATCAGCACGACGTCGTAATCCGCATTGCACACGGCCTCGAACGCCAATTCCCCATTCTCGACGACATCGACTTGGTGCTCCACCTTGCGGAGCAGCATTGTGACCAGCTGCTGGTTGATCTTATTGTCTTCTGCGAGCAGGATTCGCAGAAGCGGTCCTGCCGATCCTGGAGGCGGCAACGGCGCGTGGGCCGGTTCCGTGCGCCGCGCCCCCGCAAGACCGAAAAGCTGTGCAAAGGCGTCGAGCAGCGACTGCTCGCGGACCGGTTTGGTCAGCACCGCATCGATGATGCCGGAGGTACTCTCCGCGAGGCCGTGCCGCCCGGCCGACGAGGCAATCACTATCTTGGTCTCGGCGAGGCCCGCCGTCGTACGGATCCGCTGGGCCAATGCCTCGCCCGACAAGCCCGGCATCATCTGGTCGATGATGACGAGGTCGAACGGTTTGCCTTGGTGGAATCCCCGCTCCAATTCGGCCATCGCGGCGAAACCATCATCGACCGACATCGCCTCGATGCCAAAGCCGGCCAGCTGACGCGCCAGAATGCGCCGGTTCATCTGGACATCGTCGACGATCAGGACATGAAGCCCCGCCAGTTTGCCGGGCAATGCCCGGCGTTCGACGGCCGGGTTGACCGCCGGCCGCAGCGGCAGCTCAAACCAGAATCGACTGCCGAAGCCGAGCGTGCTGTCGACGCCGATCTCGCCGCCCATCAGCTCGATCAACTGTTTGCAGATTGCCAATCCGAGACCGCTTCCGCCAAACCGGCGGGTAATCGAGGTATCGGCCTGACTGAACTTTTCAAATAGCTTGCCGCGAGCCGCTTCCGACATTCCGATCCCGGTATCGACAATTTCAAAGCGCAGTCGGCGCAAATCTTGGGTGGAACCGGAGGATACCGCTGCCTCGACCGAAACGCCGCCATGCTCGGTGAACTTGATGGCGTTGCCGACGAGGTTCAGCAGGATCTGACGAAGCCGCATCTCATCTCCGCGAAAGCCGCCCCTGGCCGTCGGATCGACGAAAACACCGAGGTCGATCCCCTTCTCGTGGGCTTTCGGCGCCAACAGGCCGACGGCATCTTCGACCGTATCGGAGAGCTCGAAATCCATGATTTCGAGGTCGACTTTGCCGGCTTCGAGCTTCGATATATCCAGAATGTCGTTGATCAGGGCGAGCAGCGACTCGGCGCTGTCGCGCACGGCGATCGCACATTCGCGCTGCTCCGGCGTCAAATCGGTCTGTAGCAGCAGTCCGTTCATCCCGATGACGCCGTTCATCGGCGTACGAATCTCGTGCGACATATTGGCGAGGAAATCCGATTTGGCGCGGTTCGCCTTTTCGGCGGCTTCACGTGCCTGCTCGAGGCTCGCCCGATTCCGCTCGATCTCGCGAAATTGAACGCCAAGCTCTGCAAACAGGACAATGAAGCCGAGGACTGCGCATACCGCGCCGATTGCAATGAATGTTGATTGCCGGCGCCAATTCGCGAGAGCGGCAGCCTCTGAGATCGCCACATCGACAACCAGCGGATAATCCGCCAGCGGATGGACCGATTCGAACCAGGTGGTCCCGGTGGCATTCTCCTCAGAACGAAAAACGCCACCGCTTCCGGCCAGCCGACGCCATGGTGACCCGGCCGGCAACCTCTGACCGATGAGGTCTTCCTGGACGCGGGGATAACGTGCGAAGATGGTGCCGTCCTGCCGCAGAACCGTGACCGGTCCCAGCTCCGGCAGAGTGATCGCCTTGTAAAATTCTTCGATATACTCGCTCCGGATCGTCGCGACGATCGTACCGAGAAACTCGCCGCCCGGTCCGCTGATCCGGCGCGCGACAATAATCGCCCGCCCGATGCGGTTCTTTACCGGCATCCCTAAGAAGCTGGTCGGCTCGTCGTGCACCCGAAAATACGCGATGAAGTCGCGGTCCGAGAAATCGGCGACCCAAACCCGCCAACGACGTGACGCATTTATGCGCTTGCCGTCCGCATCGATCAGAGCGAGGGCATCGGCTTGAGGCAAATTCTTCAGCCGATCGGTCAGAAACTGGTGCCACTTCCTGCCGGAGAGCAGCTGTTCGAATTGCGCGGAGGTCTCGACTCCGGAGCCGAGTACCCGGTCCTTGACCTGATCAAGTACGAGGTCGACCGCCTGCAGAGTGCGCGAAGTCTGCTCGGCGAAGGCGACACCGAGATTTTCGATTTCCTCTGTATAGGTCTTCATGGCCTCCCGCCGCAGATCCCAAATCGTCAGGACGGCGGCCATTAGGGTCATGCAAACGACTGCCAAGCCGATCAAGTTGAGGCGGCGATTGGATGGCGGGTGCCGCCGCAAGCTCGCGAAAAACTTCATTACGAAAGTTCGCTCTGACGATGACGGCGGACCTGATCTTTACGGTCGGGACGGTAACTGCTCCTTGAGGTTAATTCGCCTTAGGTTAACAAGCGGTAACGGAGAGATCCGCTTGCTTGGGCGACCGCGAGCAGGGGATACCCGAGGTCTCGGGCGCGAACGACTATTGCTTGTCGTATTCCTCGGAGATGTCGCGGTTCGTGTAATCCGGCAGCAGGGCGGCAGCGGCGAAGCTGATGACGGCGCAGACGAAGACATAGAGAGCGATCGCGTAGCCCGATCGGAACTGGGCGAACAGCGCCGTTGCGATCAGCGGTGCCGGGCCGCCGGCAAATACCGAGGCCAACTGATAGCCGATCGAGGCGCCGCTGTAGCGCAATCGGCCGGTGAAGCATTCTGCGATCAGCGCCGCTTGCGGGCCGTACATCATGTCGTGGGGGATCAGGGACAGCACGATGGCGAGAAAGATCCACCCCGGCACCATCGTGTTTAGCAGGGCGAAATAAATGAAGCCGAACACTCCGGTTACCGCGGCGCCCAGCAGATACATGCGTCTACGGCCGATACGGTCCGACAGATGGCCTGAAATCGGGATCGAGAAGAACGACACGACCGAGGCGGTCAACACCGCGACCAACAGCAGATCCCGCGAGACCCCGAGGATTGTTGTGCCATAGGTGAAAACAAACGCCGTGAAAATGTAGAACGGCGCCTGCTCCCCCGTGCGCGCCAGCGCCGTAAGGAGGATTTCCTTGGGCTGCCGTCTGATCACCTCAAGGGCCGGCGTCTTCTCGACACGGTTCTCCGCCACCAATCGCGCAAAGGTCGGCGTCTCGAGAATGCCGAGCCGGATATAAAGGCCGATCCCGACCAGGATGATGCTGAGGAAGAACGGGATGCGCCATCCCCAGTCGAGGAACTGACTGCCGGCGATCTGGCTGAATGCCAGCGCCGCCAAATTCGCCAGGAACAGCCCGGCCGGCACGCCGAATTGCGGCCAGGCGGCGATGAAGCCGCGATGATGGTCGGATCGCGCCCACTCCATCGACAGCAGCACCGAGCCGCCCCACTCGCCGCCGACCCCGACACCCTGGATGAAACGCAGGACGGTCAGAATGATCGCCCCCCAGACGCCGATCTGCGCATAGGTCGGCACGAACGCGACGAGAAAAGTCGCAATCCCCATCAACAGCAGCGTTGCGATCAGCGCCGCCTTGCGCCCGATGCGGTCGCCGTAGTGGCCGAAGATCGCGGCGCCTACCGGTCGCGCGACAAAGCCGACCGCATAGATGCCGAAGGCCTGCAAGGTCCCGACCAGCGGATCGGATTCCGGGAAGTACAGCTTTGCAAACACCAGCCCGGTGACGGTGCTGTATAGGAAGAAATCATACCATTCGATCGTCGTGCCGATCGTGCTGGCGATCACCGCGCGCCGCAATTGCACCCGGTGCTCGATCTCGGAAAGTACGTCCGCCGCTGCCGTCATCTAAGCTCCTCCTCACGCTCCACCGCGGGCGGTTTTTTTGCTGGCGTCCTGCGCTGGACCCTTTTCTATACTGGCCGTGATGCTGTCGGACTAGGCGGCCTGTCGCGATATGGTGTTTTACACGGCGGTGGCGAGCAAAATGATGCCGCCGACAACCGAGGCGCCGCCGGCGATTACTCCGAGCGAGCGTTCCTTGAAATGGCTGATCGAGACGTCGCGTTGATCGTCGGAGGCGAAGCCCAAGGCTGCGGACATCGCCCAGACCGTCACGCCCAAAACAGCAAGCGCTGCTCCGAGGAATCTCTTGCGCTCCCGCATTCGATATCGCCGCTTCATCTCTGGCTCCTCCTCTGACGGGCAATCTCGATGATAACCAATTTCCTATCCCGAACGTCGTATACAAGCAAACGGGGTTAGTGCCACGGTTCGAACTTCCCTTTTCGACCCATTACAGACATTTGCACCGGACTTCTGCACCCCCTAACCCATTGAAATCTGCTGCCATGCTACGGGGCGAAATTCTTGACTTTCGCGCATTGGTCCGCGCGCCAAGATCATCTAAACAGAAAGCTCCCCCGAAGTTCTCACTGACCTACTGGGGACTGATCGCGGGTAAGAACCGTTGTGTTCAATATGCCGGAAGCGTTTCGTGTTCCCTCCATCTTACCGTCGGGGCGAAGCCTGAACGTGAATTTATAAACGCTGCCAAAGTTTATTGTGTCATCGGTGATCTTCGTCACAAATTTAGTAGGATTTCCCGACATGAAGACGTACGAGCCAGTAACATCTCCGGTCGGGCTAACGGACTCGATGGTTAGCGATGTGGTATATTGGGGATCGTTGTCCCAAATTCCTAGCCAGCGGCCAGAGAAAGCTGCGAAGTTCTTGTTCTCTGGCGACTGATCGCGGGTAAGAACCGTGGTGTTCAATACGCCGGAATCGTACCGCGTTCCCTCCATCTTACCGTCGGGGCGAAGTCTGAACGTGAAATTAACAACGCTGCCGAAGGTCATCGTATCGTCGGTGATCTTCGCCACAAATTTAGAAGGTCCTCCCGACATGAAGACGTATGAGCCAGTAACATCTCCGGTCGGGCTAACGGACTCGATGGTCAGCGATGTGGTAGCTGTCGGATTGTTGTCCCAAATTCCTACCCATCGCCCAGAAAAAGCCGCGAAGTTCCTATTCTCTGGCGACTGATCGCGGGTAAGAACCGTGGTGTTCAATAGGCCGGAATCGTACCGCGTTCCCTCCATCTTACCGTCGGGACGAAGTCTGAACGTGAATTTAACAACGCTGCCGAAGGTTATAGTGTCGTCGGTGATCTTCGCCACAAATTTAGAAGGGCCTACCGACATGAAAACATATGAGCCAGTAACATCTCCAGCGGGGCTAACGGACTCGATGGTTAGTGATGTGGTAGCTATCGGATTGTTGTCCCAAATTCCTACCCAGCGGCCAGAGAAAGCTGCGAAGTTCCTGTTCTCGTCAAAATCGGTCGCGGGCTGTAATGTATGGGCGGGCTCTGTCGCTCGACGTTCTCCTTCGGCTCTGTCCTGCGCCCGCCGATCCTCCCCGCTTGCTCCGTCTAGAGCGGTCTCGGCTGGCAGGATATCAGAGATATTAATTAGCGTGCATCGACGGACTTTATACCGTTCTTCCCGTTTTCCCTCGATTATCTCTTCTATACCGTAAACGTTTCTTAGGTCTTCCTGAAGCGCATCGAAGGTAGCTAAATCTACGACTAGCTGACCCTTTCCAGACGCGGCTTCGAGACGAACAGCTCGCGCTGTCGTTATACCGACTATTCGTCGTTTTGAAGGATCAAACTCTACGATGCCCGTCGCCGCGCCCATTCGAAACCACCGCTTCGCCAGTTCGACCGTTCTCGACCGATTATGAATTACAGTTGCTTGGTGAACTGCTTCAGCAAATCGGTGCATTGTATTGGCATCATCAAAAATAAGTACCGCATTGTCGCCTGCTGTCCCAAGAACAACATCGTCACGCCGTAGATTAACTGCTTTGAGGCCGTAATCGACGAATTGTTGAATCTGATCTTCAAATGCCTTTACGGCTGCTACGTCGAGGTTCTCTTCGATAAATGTTGCGATATCATTGTAAGAGTATAAGTCAATTTCGAGAACCGTCTTAATGGAAATTTGCGGAATCGCTCTCGAAGGGCGGGGAGAGCGTTGACGCTTCCCGAGAGTTATCATTTTCTAGGGGCTCCTGACCTCATAAGCGGCTGCTCGCGTGGACTAGCATAGCAGTATCCCCTCTGCTGCTGGTAACCTCATATTCACCTTGGACCGTCACGCCGATGTAGCGACGCGGAGCTAGGGGTAGCGCATCACCTTTCGGAGGTTTCTGCGAGGAAGCGTGCTTCTCGTAGAAGACACCACAGGCAGGGGAACTCAACTAGAGCGATTGGCGAGGAGGTGATCGCTCTTTGTGTGTGGCTGCCGGCCTGATATTGACGCCCGTAACTGGCCGGGTCTGTGCAGAATTCCGTATGTCCGCTTACCACCCATGAACGAACCCGCTCTCGCGGGAGGGTGCGTGGATCATCGCCAGTGCGTTTTTGGCGGTGCTGGTGAGTGCGTGAACGTAAGGCGTGACTAGCGGGGCATCCGATCCCGAGCATCGAAGGTCCAGCAACCTTCGGCTTGAGAGAGGAGCCCACGATGACCTCCCATCCTACCGACCGGCCCGTCAGCGCGCTGCGGGCGCGCATGATCGAGGACATGAGGGTGCGCGCCTTCACCGAGAAGACGCGCAACGACTACGTTCGCAACGTACGGGCCTTCGCGGCCTTCATCGGCCGGTCGCCCGATACGGCGACGGCGGAGGATCTGCGCCGCTTTCAGCTGCACCAGACACAGACCGGCATGCAGCCGCCGAGCGTCAACAGTGCGGTCGCGGCCCTGCGCTTCTTTTTCACCGTGACGCTCGACCGGCCGGACCTCGCCCGGCGGCTCACGATCGTGCGCGAACCGCGCCGGTTGCCGGCGGTGCTGAGCGTCGAGGAGGTCACGCTGCTGCTCCAGGCGGCGCCTGGGCCGAAGTACAAGGCAGCGCTGGCCACTGCCTACGGCGCCGGACTGCGCGTCTCCGAAGTGGTCGCGCTGAAGGTCGGCGACATCAATTCCGAGCGCATGCTGCTGCGGGTCGAGCAGGGCAAAGGCCGCAAGGATCGCAACGCCATGTTGTCGCCGCAGCTGCTCCAAGTGCTGCGCGCCTGGTGGTCGGAGGGCCGGCGCCTGGGCGTTCTACTGCCGCGAGGCTGGCTCTTTCCGGGCCGCAATCCAGTCGAACCGCTCTCGACCCGCCAGCTCAACCGCGCCGTCCATGCTGCTGCCGAGGCCGCCGGGATCAAGAAGCGAGTGTCGCCGCACACGCTGCGGCACAGCTTTGCCACCCACCTGCTGGAACAGGACACCGATATCCGTGTCATCCAGGTGCTGCTCGGCCACGCCAAGCTCGACACCACGGCTCTTTATACGCGCGTCGCCACTACCACGATCCGCAACGTGACCAGCCCGCTCGACCGCCTCGCACCGCTGCCTGTGGGGAGGCCGAGACCCGGAGTGTAGCCCGGCGGCGGTGCGCCGCCCGAGGCTGGAGGTCGCAGACGTCTTTCACCGCCATGGCGCCGCCTGGCGCAAGGCCAATGCCGGGCATGTGAGCCTCGGCCAGCTCAAGGTGATGTCAGCCATCGAGAGCTGCCGCTCGGCCGCGCTCGGCGGCCATGTCGAGTGCTGCGAGGACTGCGGCCACAGCCGGATCGCCTACAACTCCTGCCGCAACCGCCACTGTCCTAAGTGCCAGGGCGCGGCGGCGAAGGACTGGCTCGCCGCCCGCGAGGCCGATCTGCTGCCGGTCGGCTACTTCCACGTGGTCTTCACACTGCCGGCCGAGATCGCGCCAATCGCCTACCAGAACAAGTCGGTGGTCTACGACCTGCTATTCCGCACGGCGGCCGAGACGCTGCTCACGATCGCTGCCGATCCCCGGCACCTGGGCGCCCGCATTGGCGCCACCGCCGTACTCCACAGCTGGGGCTCGGCAATGACCCACCATCCACACCTCCATATGATCGTGCCGGGCGGTGGAATATCGCTCGATGGTAAGCACTGGGTGCACTGCCGACCCGGCTTCCTGTTGCCGGTGCGCGTGCTGTCCCGCCTGTTCCGGCGGCTCTTCCTGACGCGGCTCGCCGACGCCCATGCGGCGGGCCGGCTGGCATTCTTCGGCGAGCTCGACGGTCTGCGCAGCCGGGCGGCCTTTGCCGCCTATCTCGCGCCACTGAGGAAGAAGAACTGGTTCGTCTACGGCAAGCCCCCTTTTGCGGGGCCCGAGGCGGTGCTCGCCTATCTCGCGCGCTACACCCACCGCGTTGCCATCTCGAACAGCCGACTGATTGGCCTCGATGACCGTGGCGTCACCTTCGGCTTCAAGGACTACCGCCGCAACGGACGGGCGCGGCACTGCACGATGACGCTGGCGCCCGGCGAATTCATCAGGCGCTTCCTGCTCCACGTCCTGCCCGGGGGGTTCCATCGCATCCGCCACTACGGATTGCTCGCCAGTGCCACCTGCAAAGCGACTATCGCTCGCGCCAAAGAGCTGATCGCCGCGCCAGTAGCGGAGATGGATCCGTCAAGCGAGCACGACAACGCCGACATGGCCACCGGCGCCAGCGTGGATCATCGCCCGCCATGCCCTTGTTGCGGCGGCCGCATGATCATCGTCGAGAGCTTCGGGCGCGGCGGCGCACCCCGCGCCCCGCCGTCACCCCGAGCCGGGGTCAGGACCGCGATGCCATGACGCCGGTCACCGCCTTGTCGCACTGCCCGCCCGCCGGGGAACCTCGCTTCCGGCGCCGCACCGCCGTCGCCTCGGCGCCTCCGAAGGCGCCTGCGACGCCGTCGATCACGCCAAAATCACCGCGGCGATCGCTGCCGCGGCGGCAAACTCGCCACCGTGATCGTCGATCCGCCGCCAACCACACCGGCCAGCGCATCCCCTACCCAACAAGCCGCCCCGTAAAATCCCCATAGACCGGACACCGCACACCAGCTCCCCGCGGGTTCCTTCCTGGGGGGCTTTCGGACGCCGGCCCCAGTACGGCTGGATAGGTCACGACCGGCCGGCATCCGAAACCCTTCACCATTGCGGAAATTCACACTGAGATACTGCCAAATGGGTGTTGCGCCCAGCCGCGGCCTTGCTCGGATCCCCGAACAGGCGCATTCTGCATCGAGCAAGTGAGGAGGAAACCTATGCCGCGAATCAAACACATCGCGCTGACGACAAGGGAGCCCGCAAAGGTCGCCGCCTTCTACAAGGACGCTTTCGGAATGCAGGAGATCCGGCGTGCCCCGAACGGCGCCGTGTTTCTGACCGACGGCTACATCAACCTGGCGATCCTGAATTGGAAGACCGAGAAATCCGCCGATGTCGGCGCTAACGGGCCGAACTACAGCGGCATCCATCATTTCGGCTTTGAGGTCGAGGACCTCGACGAGGCCGCGGCGAAGCTGGAACGCGCCCAGGGTCAGCGTCTCGAGGAGAAAGCGGGGCTCGATATGGAAATGGCTGCCGGAGGCCACCGCAATTTCGAGATGAAATGGGCCGGCCCCGACGGTGTGGTGATCGACATTTCTCACACCGGCTGGGAAACGAAAACCAGATAAGCGAATTTCGGGAGGAAGCAGCCATGGCCGATAACTTCACGATTTGTGCCGGCACGATCGGAACCGGCGCCTGGGTCAGCCCGGACGGCGGTGAAAGCTGGCGGCAAGTGCGAACCGGACTGTGGTCCGAAAGCCGTGTGTTCGGCTTCGCAATCCACCCGAAACAGCCCCGCACCATTCTGGCCGGAGCGGATGACGGGATCTACCGCAGCGAGGACGGCGGGGAGCACTTCGAGCGGCTCGACTCGCCGATGAACGCTGTGCACGTGTGGAAAGTCGCGTTCGATCCGACGAACCCCCAGACCATCTTCGCGGGGACCCGGCCGGCGGCGCTCTTCCGGTCGACCGACGGTGGAAACCACTGGGACAAGCTGCCGGCCGATATGGCGGAGGAGTGCCCGAATGTCCGCATCCCGCGAGTGACGGCGCTGACCGTCGATCCGTCGGACCACCGGATGGTATGGGCCGGCGTCGAAGTCGACGGCGTGCGTCGCAGCCGTGACGGCGGCGAAAGCTGGACGCGGGTCGCCGGGGTCAACGACCCCGACATCCACGACACTGCGGTCAGCATCAATGGCGCCAAGACAGTGCTGACCAGTACCCCGCGGGAGATCTTTGCCAGCACGGATGGCGGCGAGAGCTGGCGAGGTTTGGGGGTCGGCAAGCATTTTCGCCTGCCCTATTGCCGCAGCCTCGCGCTCAAACCCGACGAGCCCGGAGTGCTGTTTGTCGCCACCGGCGACGGCGCGCTCGGCAGCACCGGCGCGATCCAGCGTTCCAAGGATGGCGGACAAAGCTGGCAGGCCCTGCCGTTGCCCGTTGAACCCAACTCCCCGATATGGTCCTTTGCGACCCACCCGGCGAACCCCAACCGGATCCTCGCCTGCAGTCACTATGGCGAAATATTCGCAAGCGAAGACGCCGGCGATTCATGGGCCAAACTGCGCCGCGAGTTCAGCGAGATCCGCGCCCTGGCCTGGACGCCGAATTAACATCCGAGATGGAAGAAAATTGGGCTCGGCAAGACCCTCACCCGTCTCGCTGCGCTCGCCACCCTCTCCCGCACCGCGGGAGAGGGGGGACCAAGCCCGCAGGGCTTGGTGGGTGAGGGCAGCGCCGCCGGCCATTAGGGACCTCCTGAGATGCCGCAGTTGAGTTACGTCCACGGCGCGAGTGGCACGCCGTTTATCGGCGATACGATCGGCGTGCATTTCGATCGGATCGCCGAACGCTTTGGCGACCGCGATGCACTGATTGTCCGCCATCAGCAGATCCGCTGGACGTACCGGGAGCTGAAAGAACGGATCGACGACTTTGCTGCAGGGCTGCTCGCCCTCGGCCTCAAGCGCGGCGACCGCATCGGCGTCTGGTCGCCGAACAACGCCGAATGGGTGATTACCCAATTCGCGACCGCGAAGGCGGGTCTCATTCTGGTCAACATCAACCCTGCCTATCGGCTGGCCGAGCTCGAATATGCCCTCAACAAGGCGGGCTGCGTTGCGCTGGTTACCGCGGCGCAGTTCAAAACCAGCGATTACCACGCGATGCTGCGCGAACTGGCCCCTGAACTGAACGCCGCATCGCCGGGCGGCTTACGCGCGGCGCGGCTGCCGCAACTGCGGCTGGTGATCACCATCGGCGGCGGCGACGCCCACGGCATGGTGCGGTTCGGCGACGTCTCCAGTCTCGCACGCGATGGCGAGCGGCACCGCCTCGGGGTGCTCGCCGAGGAACTCCAGTTCGACGACCCGATCAACATCCAGTTCACCAGCGGCACGACCGGCTTCCCAAAGGGCGCCACCCTCAGCCACCACAATATCCTGAACAACGGACTGTTCATTGCCGGCGCGATGAAGCTCACCGAGCACGACCGGGTATGCATTCCGGTGCCGCTCTACCACTGCTTTGGCATGGTGATCGGCAATCTCGGCTGCCTGACCCATGGGGCGGCGATGGTCTATCCGAGCGAAGGCTTCGATCCGCTCGCCACCTTGGAGACGATCGAGGCCGAGCGCTGCACGGCAGTCTACGGCGTGCCGACGATGTTCATCGCCGAGATGGACCATCCCGATTTCGCCAAGTTCGATCTGTCCTCGTTGCGTACCGGGATGATGGCCGGCAGCCCGTGCCCGATCGAGGTCATGAAACGAGCCTTCAGCCTGATGCACCTCTCCGAGGTCGTCATCGGCTACGGCATGACCGAGACGAGCCCGGCGAGCTTTGCGTCGGCGACCGACGACCCGATCGAGCGCCGGGTGTCGACCGTGGGGCGGATCTTGCCGCATGTCGAGGCAAAAATTATCGATGCCGAGGGCCGGATCGTGCCGCGCGGCACCGCCGGCGAGTTGTTGACCCGTGGTTATCTGGTCATGCTCGGCTATTGGGAGGACGAGGAGAAGACCCGCGAAGCAATCGACCCGGCCGGCTGGATGCACACCGGCGATCTCGCGACGATAGATGACGAGGGCTATTGCAACATCGTCGGGCGGATCAAGGACATGGTGATCCGCGGCGGTGAGAACGTCTATCCGCGCGAGATCGAGGAGTTTCTCTATCGTCATCCGAAGATCCAGGACGTGCAGGTCATCGGGGTCCCCGACGCGCGCTGTGGCGAGGAGCTGTGCGCCTGGGTCCGCCTGCGCGAGGGCGAGAGCGCCACCATTGAGGAGATCCGCGCCTTTTGCCAAGGCCAGATCGCGCATTACAAGGTGCCGCGCTACGTCAAATTTGTCGACGCCTTCCCGATGACGGTCACCGGCAAGATCCAGAAATTCCTGATGCGCCAGCAGATGATCGAAGAATTGGGATTGAGTGTGCCGGAGACCGCGTGAACTCGGCTACCGCGTCCCGCCGTAGTGCCGGGATCAGAAGCGGCGCATCAGAGCGACGAGACGCCCCTGAACCTTGATGCGGTCGGGTCCGAAGATGCGGGTCTCATACGCCTTGTTGGCCGGTTCCAGCGCGATCGAGGCGCCGCGGCGGCGCAGCCGCTTCAGGGTGACCTCCTCATCGTCGACCAGCGCGACGACAACGCAGCCGTTTTCCGCGGTGTCGCAACGCTGAATGACCACCGTGTCGCCGTCGAGAATGCCGGCCTCGATCATGCTGTCGCCGGACACTTCGAGGGCGTAGTGCTCGCCGCTGTGGCCTAAGAGGCTGGCCGGCACGCCGACCATCGTGCTCTGGTCGCGCAGGGCCTCGATCGGCGTGCCGGCCGCGATCCGGCCGTAGAGCGGCAGTTCGACGGCCTCGACGTCATTCGCGACGGGCGTGCCGGGCAGCGAACTCGTGAAATCGCCGCGGATGACTGTGGGAGAGAACCTGCCGCGTTCAACCGTCGGCGGAGGAGCGGCCGCCTCCTCCGGCAATTTTACGACTTCCAACGCCCGCGCGCGATGCGGCAGCCGTCTGATAAACCCGCGCTCCTCGAGCCCACTGACCAGGCGATGGATGCCGGATTTGGATTTGAGGTTCAAAGCGTCCTTCATCTCGTCGAAGGACGGTGAAACGCCGGTCGCAGTCAGCCGCTGGTTAATAAACAGCAACAACTCGCGTTGTTTCCTGGTCAGCATGGGACCCCCTTCTGCACCGCAGAACGAACCCTAAACATTACCGGCACGTTCTAGTTTAGTTCGCAGCCGAGGTCAAGTGGCAAGAATGGCTTTGATAGCGGCGCGTGTCGGCAAGCGCCGCGCCTCCCTGCGGTTTCCAGTCCAACCCGACCGCCAAGCGGCGCATCAGCGCGCCACTTGGCCGGCTGGCGCCGCCCTTTTTACCGATATTTACCCGAGGGCTGACCGGTACCCGGATCGAGGATGAGCTGACGTTGTCCGGAGCTCGGGTATTTGTTGTCGAAATCGAACATGTTCCAAAGAGGACCAGCCAGCTGGTCGAAAGACCCGCCCCGGATCTGGCCGGTACCCCAGTTATCCTCGATGAAGCGCAGCACCGAACTCTGGTCGGTCAGGGTGTGGTCGACGAAATTGGCCCTCGCAAAGGGGGAAATGACGAGCAACGGCAGCCTCGGGCCGTAGCTGCAGCGACCCTGGATTCCCTCGAGCGGCGTGCCATGACCACAGACCCCGGGCGCGTTCAGCTGATCGCTATTCGATAGCGAAGCGGTGTTCAGCACTGCCGACGGGTTGACGATCGGGCTCATCTGATGGTCGTACCAGCCATCGAAATCGTCGTACATGACAATGATGGCCGTCGTCTTCCAGAACCGCGAGCGCATGATCGCATTGATGGTCGGGACCAGCATTATCGATTGCTCCAACAGCGGGTCTGAATAGCCGGCATGGCCATCCCCTGCGGCAATCGCCTTCAGGAAACTGACTGCAGGCATATTACCCACCGCCATCGCGTCGAAGAAATCGTGCAGGTCGTACTGATGGTTGGCTCCGCCGTCATGCGAGGTGCCGATGTTGGCGGGGGAGTTCGGGCGGGTGTGGGCCAGGTTGGCGGTCGAAGCGAAATACTGGAAGAAGGCGTGGTGTGGAATGTAGTCCTTGGTGGGACCCCCATTGGCCGGAGTGGCGGGGCTCGGTCGATTGCAGCCCGTGCTTCCGTCGCTATTTTTCACGGTAAGGTCAAACCCGCCCATAAAGGCGCCCCAGGTCACGCCCTGCGCGTTCAGCAAGTTACCGATGTTCTGCCCGCCTATCGAAACCGTGGGCGTGCCCGAGCAGACGTCGCCGGTCGGATCGAGATCACCGACGAGCGTGCCCGGCCCAGCATTATTCGGCACCACCTTGGTGGATGCGGCGCTCGGCGTGGCGGGAAACGTATTGCCCGCTACGAGGTTCAGCAAGCCGGGTGTCGAGGGCCCGAATGTCGTGCCGTAGGAATTGTCGTTCACCGCGAAGTTCTGGGCGTAGTTCCACAGTGCGCTAACCGTGTTGCCGTCGAAATAGCCCATCACGAGACCTTTGCCCTTGCCCCAGTCATAGGGAGACGTGCAGCTGCCGTCGCCGACACTGGCAGGAAACAGATCCATCGAACCTTGGTCTAACGCCTTCTGCTCGTCGCCATAGGTGTGATCCTGGTCGCAAGTCGACGCCTGCGAGCGGTCGAGACGGAACGGGTTGATCGCGTTGGACCCGTTTGCCGGGTTGTTGGCGTTCGGGTTGTCGGTCAGCAAGACCCCGTCGGGGTTACCGTTGGTCAGGGTGCCCAGCCCGTTTACCGAGGGCGGTCATCGCTGGCCCGGAAGAAAGGTTCGCCCGTCGGGTTCAACGCGACCGGGTAGGTCGCGAAATAATGATCGAACGAGACGTTTTCCTGAAAAATGATGACCAGGTGCTCGATGGGCGACGCGCTACCGGATCCGCCGCCATCGGCGAGACTTGTTTCGGGACAGCCGGCTCCAACGAGCAGACAAAGCCCGGCCCCGGCAACCAGGCAAGAAGTCGACATGAGTTGACGGCGAGTTCGCATCGGTTATCCCCCAAAATTGCCACGAATTTGACGGGGCATTCGAACCGTGCTGGATTACGCCGTAGTGACGATTTAATGACGTTTAAATGACCTTCCGATTTAGCAACAAGACCGCGATTATAGATTGAAACGAAAGTGCATGATGTCGCCGTCCTGCACGGTATAGTCGGCGCCTTCCAGACGCATGCGGCCGGCGTCCTTTGCGCCTTGCTCGCCGCCATGGGCGACGAAATCGGCATAGCTGATCGTTTCGGCGCGAATAAATCCCTTTTCGAAATCGGTATGGATGCGGCCCGCGGCTTGCGGCGCCCTGGTGCCCCGCTCCACCGTCCAGGCACGCGCTTCTTTCGGCCCAACGGTAAAAAACGTAATCAGATCGAGAAGCGCGTAGCCGGCTCGGATCACCCGCGCCAGGCCGGGCTCGTCGAGCCCGAGCGTCGCCAAAAACTCGCGCTTTTCTTCGGGGTCGGCAAGCTGCGCCAGCTCCGATTCGATCGCCGCCGAGATGACGACTGAGCCAGCGCCGCGCCGGGCGGCATATTCGGCGACGCGGTCGCTTTCGGGGTTCCCCGAGGCGGCGCTCGCCTCCTCGACATTGGCGACGTAGAGAACCGGCTTGGCACTCAACAGCTGCAATCCACTGAGTTCCCTGTGCCGCTCGGATCCGACGAGAACGTCGCGCGCCGGCCGGCCTTGACGCAACGCCGCCAGCACTGTCTCGGCGACATCGAGCTGACCCTTGGCTTCGCGGTCGCCGCCGCGCGCCCGCTTCACCATCTGCAGCACGCGGCGTTCCAGGCTTTCGAGATCGGCCAGCATCAGCTCCGTCTCGACCGTCTCGGCATCGCGGATCGGGTCCACCGATCCTTCGACATGCACGACATTGCGATCGGGGAAACAGCGCAGGACGTGGGCAATCGCGTCGACCTCGCGAACATGCCCGAGAAACTGGTTGCCTAGCCCCTCGCCGCGGGCGGCGCCTCGAACTAGACCCGCTATATCGACGAATTCGAGCTGGGTCGGGATGATCTTTGCCGATTTGCCCAGGCGCGCGGCGATCTCCAGCCGCTCGTCCGGTACGGCCACTCGCCCGAGATTGGGTTCGATCGTGCAGAACGGGTAATTCGCCGCTTCCGCCGCGGCGGTCGCGGTCAAGGCGTTGAACAGGGTGGATTTGCCGACATTCGGCAATCCGACAATGCCGCAACTGAAACCCATATGTTGGGGCTTTTCCTCTAAGATTTTGCATTATCATCCGGCGGCGCGAATCGGCGCGCCACCTGGCTCATGAAGGCGTCGGGCGCGCCGGATACCAATAGCGGGACCGTCTCCGCCACCGCGCCGACCAGCGGCTCGACCCAGCCGGTCAGCTCCTCGCCGGAGAAATTCTGCAAGACGTAGGGCTGAACGAGCTCCTTCACCCCGGGATGTCCAACCCCGATCCGCACCCGCCAGTAATCCGGTCCGAGAAGGGCATCGATCGACCGCAGCCCGTTATGGCCGGCGCTGCCGCCGCCGAGCTTCACTCTCAGCTTGCCGGGCCGCAAATCGATTTCGTCATGTATGACGATGATGTCCGAAAGCAAGAGCTTGAAAAACCGCGCCGCCTCGCCCACCGCCTCGCCGGACGCGTTCATAAAGGTCTGCGGCTTCAGCAGCAGCACCCGCTCCCCGCCGATCGACGCCTCCGCGAGTTCGCCCTTGAAGCGGTTGCGGAATCCCGCGGCACGGTGCCTGCGGGCAATCGCCTCGACCGCCATGAAGCCGATGTTGTGACGGTTGCGGGCGTAGCGGCCACCCGGATTGCCGAGACCGACAACTAAGCGCATCAGCGGTCAATCGCGGACGCAGCACAGGCGGTGGCTAAAGAACTAGCTCGCCTCGGGCTGCTCGGGCGCCGGTGGTGCTGTCGCGGCCGCCGCAGCTTCTTCACGCACCGCCGAGGACGCGGCGATGGTGGCGATCGTAAAGTCGCGGTCGGTGATCGTTGGCCGGCAGCCCTCCGGCATGGTGACCCTGCTGATGTGAAGGCTGTCGCCGATTTCGAGCCCGTTCAGCTCGACAACCAGATGGTCGGGGATGCGATCCACCGGGCAGTTCAGCTCGATCCCATGGCGGACGATATTGAGAATGCCGCCGCGGCGTATGCCGGGCGACATTTCCGGGTTGGTGAAGACGACCGGCACGGCCACCGTGACCCGTGCATGACTGCCGAGCCGCATAAAGTCGACATGCAGCGGCGCGTCGGTTGCCGGATGGTACTGCACGTCGCGAGGCAAGGTGCGGTGGACGACCCCGTCCACCCTGACGTCGATCAGGGTGGCGAAGAAACCGCGGTTGGCGAGCGCGCGCGAAAATTCGCGCGGCTCCAGACTGATCAACACCGGCTCCTGGTTGTCGCCGTAAATGATGCCCGGGACGCGTCCCGCACGCCGTATCGCCCGGGCGGCTCCCTTTCCGGCGCGGGCGCGCAGCTCGGCGCTCAGGGTGGTGATCTCGGGCATCGGTTGTCGCTCCTCAACACGGCGGATAATGAGTCAGCTTAAGATAGGTCGGGATCGGTTTGATGCCAGCGCTCGAGCGCCCGGCGCCCTGCTGCCGAGCCGTTTTCGGAACTCAGTCGAACAGGCTGGAGACCGATCGCTCCTCGCTGATCCGCTGCATCGCCTCGGCCATTAAGGGAGCAATGGTCAGCTGACGGATGTTGGACGCGGCTCGAACCGCCTCGGTCGCGACGATGCTGTCGGTGATAACCAGCATCTCGATCGGCGACGCGGCAACTCGCGGCACCGCACCCCCCGACAATACCCCGTGGGTAACGTAGGCATAGACCTTGGAGGCTCCCGCTTCCACCAGAGCCACCGCGGCGTTGCACAGCGTCCCGGCAGTGTCGACGATGTCATCGATGAGGATGCAGCGTCGCCCGGCGACGTCGCCGATGATGTTCACGACCTCGGAAACTCCCGCCCGCTCGCGACGCTTATCGACAATGACGAGATCCGCGTCGAGCCGGCGGGCGACGTCCCGGGCCCTTAGGACGCCCCCGACATCGGGGGAGACGATGACGAGATCCTGCCGCGAATGATGCTCCAGAATGTCTTTCACGAATACCGGCGAGGCGTACAAATTATCGGTCGGGATGTCGAAGAACCCCTGGATCTGACCGGAGTGGAGATCGAGGGTGAGGACGCGATCCGCGCCGGCGGTGGTGACCATGTTGGCGACGAGCTTGGCCGAGATCGGCGTGCGCGAGCCCGATTTACGGTCTTGCCGGGCATAGCCATAATAGGGGACTACAGCGGTCACGCGGCGCGCCGAGGCGCGCTTCAGCGCGTCGAGCGCGACCAGCAGTTCCATCAGATTGTCATTTGCCGGGTAAGAAGTCGGCTGAATCACGAAGACGTCCTCGCCGCGCACGTTCTCGTGAATCTCGACGAACACCTCCATATCCGAGAACCGGCGCACGCTGGCTTTGGTAAGCGGCAGGTCGAGACAGACCGAAATCGCTTCGGCGAGCGGCCGATTAGCGTTGCAGGCGAGGATCTTCATGTCCGGATAACAACCGCCGTGCCTGCGGGTTCGGCCCGCGGCTTCATTCACGGGCTTGTAACAGGTTGGCAATGTTGATGCAACCTTGGGAACACGGCCGGCTTTATCCCTGCTTCGATCATCGGCTGAGGCGGTTGGTTTTTGGATCCAAAAGTCTTTCTTCTCCTCAATCTCGCGCTTGCCTTCTACAACGCCGGCACGATCTGGGCTCATGAGATAGACATTTTCCGGTCGTGGAAGCTGCTCGATCCGAGGAATTTCCATGCAGTCCAACGGGGCCACTGGCGTAAACTCCCCTATTGGGTCCTTACGCCCGTGGGCCTCTCATTGCTCGGCAGCCTCGTCCTCATCTGGTATCACCCCGGGAACTCACCGCTTTGGGGCATTGGAGGAGTAATTCTGTGCCAGACACTCTCGATCGTCCTCACGGCCAGGTATTGGGGCCGCTGGCAGGCTCAGCTTGCACAGGATCCAGCGGGGCCAGATAGCCTCTACCTTGTAAAGATATTGAACACCCACTGGGTGCGGACGCTTCTCGTCAATGCTAATGCCTTGCTTCTTCTTTTGTGGGCCTTGACGGTTCACTAGCTAGAGCAGATTTCGATCAGGTTGTACCACTCACTCCAATCGTCATTGCGAGTTGACCACCGGCCGGGCGGCCGACCCGCCTTCGATGAAACCGCTCCCAGAGCGCTTTCCCGGCGAAAGCCGGGATCCATGCAACGGCCTGCCGAGCGCTCGAAGGGTGGGCCCCGGCTTTCGCCGGGGAAGCGTTTTAACCGTATCGTATCCCTGAACCATCTTGTTTCTTGTTAGCGATAGCGAAGCAATCTCGGGCCGCTGAGCGCTCGTTGGGATGAGATTGCTTCGTCGCGCAGAGCGCGCCTCGCAATGACAGCGCCAATCTGATCGGAATTTGCTTGGACAAGGTCCGGCTCCGGCGCACTCAGGATTTTCCGGCCGGCTGCGGTGCGCCCCGCGCGACGAGCGCCATAATTCCCTCTTGCGCCGAGACTGCAACCATGTAGGCGACATCGCCCCAGGCGCCGTCCAGCAGACCGGCGGGGACGTCGTTTTCTTGTCCTACGGTGCCAATCTCGCCGCCGTCCTTGCGGCGCACGTGCCAGACGATCTTGACGTTCTGCTTTCCGCCTTTCGCCTTGGCGACGGCTACGTCCGCGCCGAGCACGAGGTCCGCCTTCGCCTGCGGATCGCTGATAATTGCCAGATCCTGTTTCTTCAAGATCTCGGTAATCGAGCTGACCAGCGCCTGATTACCATCTCCTGGCGCACCCGCTATGGCGCCAATCGCCAACCGCGTGCGCCCGTCGATCTCGGCCTCGCTCGGAGCCTCGTCTTGCAGCAAAGCTGCGACTTGGGCTGCGCTGGCTGCCGCCAGGCGCGCGACCGCGTCCTCGCTGCCGGCATCCCAATCGTCGGGTGCAGCATCGAGCCGCTCGGCGCGTTCGCCGATACGCCGGCCCGATGGATCGCGCAATTCCCACAGCACGACCAGCGCAGCTTTGCCTTGCGACGGTGCCATTATCTGTATTCTACCGGCGAGCTCATAACTGCCGATGCTCGCGGTCTTGTCGCTAGCCGCGATTTCCCGCTCCTGCAATGCGCTCGCCATTGCCGGTCCGAGCTTCTCGGCCGTCGCCCGCGGCAGCCCTTCTATCGGAGCGATCGCGACACTGGTGCTGTCGCGCAAATCTAGGATCGGCGCACCTCGCCGCGGCACGTCGTTGGCGAACGGGTGCGGCAGCGGCTGGCAGCCCGCCATCGGCAGCACAGAGGCGAGCACCACACCGAGAAACCGAATCGGGCCGAACGCAATCGTGTGAGCCACTTACGGTAAGAGTTTAAGCCTATCTGTCCAAGCTCTCGCGGGTTAAACGCGAAGCGCGATCGCCGCGAGCGCCCGGCCATAGACCGGCTCGCCGCGCACACAGGCACGCCGATAACTGAAAAAATGCGTGTCCTCGGTGACCGTGTCGTGAGCGGCGCGCTCAATGACCGGGACCCCCGCGCGAGCCAGCCGGCGCTCGATATAGCCCGGCAGGTCGAACATGAAACGGCCGGGTCGTTCTGCCGGCGCGAAATAAGCCGCGCTCGCAGGGTCATGCGCGAGAAATGGCTGCGGGAATTCCGGCCCGACCTCGTAAGAGCTCTGAGCGATGCACGGGCCAACGCCGGCGCGAATGCGGGTCCGCTCTGCGCCCAACGCCTCCATCCGGTCGAGAGTTGCTTCGACGATCCCGCCGAGCGCGCCGCGCCAGCCGCCGTGCGCCGCACCGATGACTCTGGCGACTGCATCCGCAAAAAGGATCGGGGCACAATCGGCTGTGAGAATGCCGAGGGCAATGCCAGAGCCGCGCGTGACCAAGCCATCGGCCCGCGGCGCCGCATCACGTGGCCAAGGCTTTTCCACCGTGATCACCGTGGTGCTGTGCACCTGATAGCAGGTCACCAGGCGATCGGGTGAAAAGCCCAGCCGCGCCGTAGCAATGGCGCGGTTCCGGGTAACCGTCTCAGCTGCATCGCCCGATCCGAACCCGCAGTTCAAAGATTCAAAGAAACCGGCGCTGACGCCACCTTGCCGGCTAAAGAAGGCATGGCGTATTCCGAGATCGTGATCGAGAAGATCAAGGGTGATCATAGCTGCGCCGGCTCATTTGTGTTGACGCTCGGATCGAAGCCCGCCAGCGATGGCAAGCTTGGTGAAACCAGCGCCACCACCTTGAACAAATCGCCCATCTCGCCCGGATCCAGCAAACGCCTCACCCCGCTTTCGACTGATGGCCATTGGGCGGGCGCGGCCCGCGCGCTGAGCGCTGCAAGTCGCAGGCCGGCGCCGAGTGCGGTGAGAAACCGGCGCTGGCTGATCGGCCCATAAATTTCGGCGCCGGCCGCCCCAGCGGCTTGGGCAAAGGCCACGAAATCGACATGGGCGTTGAGGTCGGCGGTTCCCGGCGCTGCGAGCGCTGAAACCGGGCGATGACGTTGCAGCGCCCGCAGGGTCGGTCCAGGCGCAGTCGGGAAGCTGCCATAATCGATGAACAGTGCAGCACCCGGTTGCCGGGCCAATCGAGAACCAAGCGCGCCAGCCAAGGCGAGGGCGGCCGGACAAATTTCGGCGATCGTACCGGGCGTACAATCCCTCAGAGCGCGGGGAACGAGCAGGCTCGCTACCGGGCTCTCGGGGCCGTCTACAAAGACCAGGTGATCCTCGGGATCGACCCCAACCATCCGCTCCGACCATTGCTCGGCGCCGCGGACGAACTGCCGGATCGGCAGCGCGTCGAGGAACTCGTTGGCCACCATCAGCATCGGGCCGTCCGGCAGCTCTTCGACACGGCTCACCCATGCCGGTTGCGCCTGGCGAAGGCGTCGTTCCTGTTCCGCGCGAAGCACCGGGCTCGCCTCGACCAGACAGATGCGCAAGGCGCGGCGAAATTCCGGCACAGTGCCGGCGGCGCGCAGCAGGTCGCTCATCAATACGCCGCGGCCGGGCCCCAGCTCTGCCAAGATTACCGGATCCGGCCGGCCGATCCGGTCCCACCACTCGGCGCACCACAGCCCGATCAGCTCGCCGAAAACCTGGCTGATCTCCGGCGCGGTCGTGAAATCACCCGCCGCTCCGATCGGATCGCGTCCCGCATAGTACCCGCCCTCGGGGTCGTGCAGCGCCACGGCCATGAAGGCGGCAATCGTCAGCGGGCCCTCGGCGCGAATCCGTCTGACGATCTTGTCGGCGATTTCCTCGCTCACGACCGGGCCGGAACGGGCGCGCGCAGCGCCCAGCCGATGATCAGGATGCCGGCGATCAGCAGGGGGATCGACAACAGCTGACCCATTGTCGTGCCGAAAATCAGAAAACCCAATTGCGGGTCCGGTTGCCGGAACAGTTCGCCCGACATGCGGGCGGCGGCGTAACCCGCCAAAAACAATCCCGTTACAACCCCCGGGCGCTCCCTGGCGCGCAGCCGCTCGGCGGCGAAGAGCAGGATAAACAAAAGAATGCCCTCGCAGAAGGCTTCGTAAAGCTGGCTCGGATGGCGCGGCACCGGGCCGCCATTCGGGAAGATCATAGCCCAGGGGACATTGCTCGGCCGCCCATACAGCTCGCCATTGATGAAATTGGCGATTCGGCCAAAGAACAAACCGATTGGTATTGCCTCGGTGATGACGTCCGAGAAGGCAAACAGCGGTATTCGACGGGCACGGGTAAACAATATGATCGCAATCGTCACGCCGAGCGCGCCGCCATGGAAGGACATCCCGCCGTGCCATACGGAAAGCGCCTCGATCGGATGATAGATATAGTACCCCGGCTTATAGAACAGAACATATCCGATCCGCCCTCCGAGGACTACGCCGAGCGTCGCCCACACCAGGAAATCGTCGACATCCTGGCGCGCGACCAGATGCGGCGGCCGTCCGGCCAGTCCAAGGCAATACCGCCAGCCGATCAGCAGCCCGACAATGTAGGCCAGCGCATACCAGCGGATCGCAAAGGGTCCGAGCGAAACTGCGACCGGATCGATCGCGGGAAACGGTATTACGAAGAGCGGCATGAACGGTTGAGACTCTCAGCGTGCCGAGCCCGGGCGGGCGCCATTTGCAACGAAAACGGCCTGTTATTTCGTCGAGTCATTCCGGGGCGCGGGCTCCCCCGCGAGCCCGGAACCCATGAACACGGGCCTGCGAGAACGGTCCATGGGCCGGTATTTCATGGTTTCCGGGCCCGGCCCAGGGCCGTCCCGGAATGACGATCTTCCAGTTGAAACGACAGCGTCTTTGGCCTCTATTTTCATGGCAGCGGGGATGTCCGAAGGACCGCCGGCGGCCGCCATCTTATAAGGGGTGAAAGCCGGATCGCCAAGGAACCCGGTTAGCGCTGATCTCCCGATGGCGCACTGACGGCGCAACTCTCACCGGGAGGCCGGATAGGCGAGATATCTCGAGATCCTCCAACTGCCGTCTACCTGACGATGGAATATATCGACAGCGGGCTCTTCGATAGTCTGTTTCGGACTTCCCGCCTTCTCGATTTCGAGCGCCCATACCAGTCTGACGACCGCCGTCTCGCCAGAGACCACGATCTCGTTGATTTCTACCGAATAGCGGTAGCTGACATACGGATCTCGTACTGCCGCACGCAGCATTTCGCACAGTGAAGAATAGTTACGCTCGGGCTCACCCTGGTAGTTGGCGACGAGATCCGGAGCGAAGAGATCGCAGACCCGGTCTTCATTACGGGCGTTGAATGCGGATCGCCAATTTTCGATCGCCGAGCGGATCTCGTTCTCGGCGGCCTCCGTAGGCTCGCCCCCGCCGGATGGATCGAGCGGCGCCGTCACGGCCGCAGCAGCGATAATCGACCCGGCGGCTAATCGCCGGAGGCGCTCGCGACTACGGTTGGCGAACCGTCGCTGGACCGGTCGCACGCGACCTCTTCCTCGAGCTTGCTGTCAGGGAGAGTCGGCGGGTCCGACATGTCACTCGGCGCCATGGCGGCTTTCCACCAATGCCGGTGTCGCAGTCGGGCGGTCCGAGAGCGCCTCCTGTATGCGCGAGGGGCGATATGGCCGGCCAATCCAGGAGGCGAGGCGCTCAAGATAGAGATAAATCACCGGCGTCGTATACAGCGTTAACCATTGTGAAACAAGCAGCCCGCCGACGATCGCGATGCCTAGCGGCTGCCGCAACTCAGAGCCGGCGCCTTGGCCGAAGGCGATCGGCATCGCGCCGAACAACGCAGCGAATGTCGTCATCATGATCGGCCGGAAGCGCAAGAGGCAGGCTTGATGGATCGCCTCGCGCGGGCTCTTGCCCTCCTGGCGCTCGGCCTGCAGGGCGAAGTCGATCATCATGATCGCGTTCTTCTTGACGATGCCGATCAGCAGGATCACGCCGACGAGCGCGATGACGCTCAGATCGTAATGCAGCAGCATCAATGCGAGCAGGGCGCCTACGCCGGCCGAGGGCAATGCCGAGAGGATCGTGATCGGGTGGATGTAGCTTTCGTAGAGCACGCCGAGCACGATGTAGACGACGAGGATTGCCGCGGCGACGAGCAGCGGCATCGATGACAGCGAGGCCTGGAACGCCTGCGCGGTGCCCTGAAATGACCCGTTCAGGGTCGGCGGTGCGTGCAGACGCTCGGCGGTTGCCCGAATCGACTCGACGGCCTGACCGAGCGCGGCACCGGGCGCGAGGTTGAACGACAGCGTCACCGCCGGAAACACGCCTTGATGGCTGACCGACAGCGGCGTCACCTTCGAGACCATATGGGCAACCGCGGAAAGCGGCACCTGCGCCCCATTCTGCGCGGCGACATAGATCTTCGAGAGCGCTGTCCGGTCGCTGCGGAATTGCGGCTGAACTTCGAGGACGACCTTGTATTGGTTGGTGGCGGTATAGATCGTCGCGACCTGCCGCTGGCCAAAGGCGTCATAGAGCGTCTGGTCGATCAGCGAGGCGGACAGGCCGAGCCGGTAGGCGGCGTCGCGGTCGACATCGATCGTCATCGTCGGCGCGGCGTTTTGCTGGTCCGAGGCGACGTCCTGCAGCTCCGGCAGTTTGCGCATCTCGGCTTCGAGGATCGGAGCCCAGTGATTGAGCTCGGCATCGTTGGTGTCGGTCAGCGTGTATTGGTATTGCGTCCGGCTGAGGCGCCCGCCGACGGTAATGTTCTGCGGCACCTGCATGTAGAACACAGCGCCTTCGATCGGCTGCACCTTTTGCCGCAAGCGCTGCACGACCTGAGTGGCGGTATCATTGCGCTCGTCGAACGGCTTCAGCGCGAAGAAGACCCGGGCCGCGTTCTCGGTCGGGTTGTAAGCATAGGCCCCGGCGAGCATGAAGACGCCGCCCACGCTTGGATCATTGCGGACGATATCGACGATCTCGTGGGCCATTTTGACCGTTTTCAGAAACGATGCGTCCTGCCGGGTATCGATTTCGCCGAAAACGGTGCCTGTGTCCTGTTGCGGGAAGAAGCCCTTGGGGATTTTCACATAGAGGTAGCCGGTCGCCACCATCAATAGGAGGGTCGCCACGAGCGCCGCGAACTGATGGCGGAAGACGAAATTGAGGCCGCGGTCGTAGGCCCCGATCACTCGCTCGAAGAACCGCTCGGCCCCGCGGTTGAAACGGCCCTTGGGGTGCAGCCCCTGCTCCTTCAGGAACAGCGAGCACATGACCGGCGTCAGGGTCAGCGACACGATTGACGAAGCCACGACAGCGACCGACACGGTGATCGCGAATTCGCGGAACAATCGGCCGATGACGCCGCCCATCGCGAAGAGCGGGATGAAGACCGCGATCAGCGAAAAGGTGATCGAGATGATCGTGAAACCAATCTGGCCGGCTCCCTTGAGCGCGGCGTCGAACGGGGTCAATCCCTGCTCGATGTAGCGAACGATGTTCTCGATCATGACGATCGCATCGTCCACGACGAACCCGACCGAGATGGTCAGCGCCATCAGCGAAATGTTGTCGAGGCTGAAGCCGGCAACGTACATCACCGAGAACGTCGCGAGCAGCGACAACGGCACCGCTAGGCTCGGGATCACCGTCGCCCACAGCGTGCGCAGGAACAGGAAGATGACAATGACGACGAGGGAGATCGTCAGCAGCATCGTAAGTTGCACGTCGCGCACCGCGGCCCGGGTGACCTGCGTGCGGTCGAGCATCAGATCGACGTGGACCGCGGGCGGGATCGATTGCTCGAGCTTCGGCATCAACGCCTTGATCGTGTCGACCAATGCGACGGTATTGGCGCCGGGCGCCTTCTGGATCGCGATCCCCTCGGCCGGTTTATTATTGAAGAAGGCTCCGACCCGCGCGTTCTGCACCGAGTTGAGCGCGTCGCCGACATCCTTGACGCGCACCGGCGCGCCGTTGCGATAGGCAACGATGATGTTCCCGTAGGCCTTGGCGTCGAACAGCTGATCGTTGGTCTCGAGTGCCGTTATCTGGTCGGCGCCTTCGATCGAGCCTTTGGGTTCATTGACCGTCGCGTTCACGAGCGCATTGCGGACGTCCTCGAGACCGATGCCGTGCGCGGCGAGCGCCGCCGGGTTGACCTGCACCCGTGCGGCATACAATTTCTGGCCGAAGATCGACACCTGCCCGACACCCGGCACCGTCGACAGCCGTTCTCCAAGCACCGTGTTGGCGTAATCGTCGAGCCGGTATTCCGGCACAGCGTCGGAATGAACGGCATAGATCATGATCGGAAAATCGGCCGGATTAACCTTCCGGTAGGTCGGCGGGCTCGGCAGATCCTTCGGCAGCAATCCGCTTGCCGCATTGATCGCCGTCACCACATCGACCGCCGCGCCGTCGATGTTGCGCGACAGGTCGAACTGCAGGGTGATCGTCGTCGTTCCGATGCCGGAGAGCGACGTCATCTGGTCGAGCGCCGGGATCTGGGTGAATTGCTGCTCGAGCGGCGTCGCGATCGCCGAGGCCATCGTCTGCGGGCTCGCCCCGGGATAGCTCGCGGTCACCGTGATCGTCGGGAAATCGACGTTCGGCAGGGGGGCCACGGGTAGCAGCCCATAGGCGCCGATCCCGAAGACGAGCACGCCCAGCATCAGCAGCGAGGTCCCGATCGGGCGCCGGATGAACGGTTCCGAGATACTCATCGCCGCTTGCTCGCTCTGTTGTTCGAACTTGGCGGTTCAGCTAGCCGCAACCGGGAGCTTTGCAATATCGATACCGTCAGGCGCGGCGGTAGGAGCCGTTGGGCTGTCGTCTGTTCCCTCTCGGAGGGCGAGGTTCCCTTTAATCCCGTCGAGGATGTCGATCACCGTCTCGCGCGCATCCGCCGGCATGCCGGCAAAGGCTTCCTCGCGAATTGCTTTATTGATTGCGAGAATTTGCGCGACCACCGGCCGAGCCGCGGGCGTCAGCCATAAGGTACGCACCCGGCGGTCGGTCGGGTGGGGTCGGCGCTCGACCAGTCCCTCCTCGTGCAGTTTGTCCAGCAACCGCACCAGCGCGATCGGCTCGATGCCGAGCCAGGCCGCCACCTCGGCCTGGCTGACGCCTTCATTGCCGGCGATGTTGAGTACGACAGCCGCCTGCTGGCGCGTGATCGGCAACCCCATCTGCCGCGCCCGACGCTCGAATCGCCGCTTGATCAGCCGCGAGACGTCATGCACGAGAAAGCCGAAGGCGCGCCCGACCTCGGTCCGGCTTCGCTCGAGCTTGCCGTCGGGTAGCGTCGACGGACGCGACGTGTCATTCGGCGCCATGACGACTCTCCGCGAGGGCTGGTCTCGGGGCGTCAGAAAGTGCTTGCTGCACGCGGGACGGGCGGTACGGACGCCCGACCCAGCGGGCGAACCGTTCGAGATAGAGATAGATGACTGGCGTCGTGTAGAGGGTCAGCCACTGCGAGACGAGCAGGCCGCCAACTATTGCTATACCAAGTGGACGCCGCAGCTCGGACCCGGCGCCTTGTCCAAATGCGATTGGCAACGAGCCGAACAGGGCGGCGAAGGTCGTCATCATGATCGGGCGGAAACGCAACAAGCAGGCTTGGTGGATCGCCTCCCGCGGGCTCTTGCCCTCGATCCGCTCCGCATGGAGTGCGAAGTCGATCATCATGATAGCGTTCTTTTTGACGATGCCGATCAACAGAACGACGCCGACCATGGCGATCACGCTCAGATCGTAATGCAGCAGCATCAGCGCGAGCAGGGCGCCGACTCCGGCAGAAGGCAACGCCGAGAGAATCGTAATCGGATGGATGTAGCTCTCATAGAGCATGCCCAAGACAATGTAGACGACGAGGATCGCGGCCGCGACGAGCAGCGGAGTCGAGGACAATGAGGCTCGGAACGCCTGTGCCGTGCCTTGGAACGACGCGTCGAGCGTCTGCGGCACGCGCAACTGCGTCATCATCGCCTGGATCTTGTCGACCGCCTGGCCGAGCGCAACGCCGGGCGCCAGGTTGAAGGACAACGTAACGGCCGGGAATTGCCCCTGATGGTTGACTGACAGCGGCTCGACTTTCGAGGTGAGATGGGCGAACGCGCTCAGCGGCACCTGCGCCCCGCCAGGACCGGCGATGTAGATCTTCGACAGAGCCGTCGGGTCTTCCTGATACTCGGGCTGAACCTCGAGTATGACCTTGTACTGACTGGTAGAGGTATAGATCGTCGTGATTTGGCGTTGCCCGAACGCGTCGTACAACGTCTCGTCAATCACAGATGGCGAGATGCCCATTCTCGACGCCGCGTCGCGGTCGATCTCGATCGCGATGTGGGGCGAGGCGATCTGCTGATCCGAGGCGACGTCTTCGAGCTCGTGCATTTTTCCCATTTCGCGCTCGATGATCGGCGCCCAATGGTTGAGCTCTTCGACATCGGTGTCGGTCAGTGTGTATTGGTACAGGGTACGGCTCAGACGGCCGCCGATACTGATATCCTGACCGGACTGCATGAAGAATTTGACGCCTTCGACCGCGGCCACCTTGGGGCGCAGGCGTCGGATGATCTGGCCGGAGGTTTCCGATCGTTGATCGTGCGGCACCAGTTGAATGAACACACGGGCCGTGTTCTCGGTCGGGTTGTAGGCGTTGGCGCCGGTAAAAGAAAAGACGCCCGAAACGGCCGGATCGTGCCGGACAATTTCGACGATCTGCTGGACGTTGCCCGCCATGGCCTGGAAAGAACTATCTTCGCGCGCATCTGCCTGGCCGAAGATGAAGCCGGTATCCTGCTCGGGGAAAAAACCCTTGGGAATGATGACGTAGAGGTAACCGGTCGCGACGATCAAGACGATGGTCGACAGAAACGCCGGCAACTGATGGCGCAAGACAAACCGCAATCCGCGGTCGTAGATGTTTAGAAACCCGACGAAAAAGCGCTCGGCGAGCTGATTGAGCCGACCCGCCCCGTGCAGCCCCTGCTCCTTCAGAAACAGCGAGCACAGCACTGGCGTCAGCGTCAGCGAGACAAAGGCCGAGGCAATCACCGCCACCGATACCGTGACGGCGAATTCGCGGAACAGCCTTCCGATGATGCCGCCCATGAAGAGCAGCGGGATGAACACCGCAATCAGCGAAAAGGTAATCGAGATGATCGTGAAACCGATTTGGCCCGCCCCTTTGAGGGCGGCGTCGAACGGGCGCTCCCCCTGCTCGATGTAGCGCACGATGTTCTCGATCATGACGATCGCATCGTCGACCACAAAACCGACCGAGATCGTCAGCGCCATCAGCGAAATGTTGTCGAGGCTGTAGCCGACGGCGTACATGACCCCAAAGGTGGCGAGCAATGACAGCGGCACGGCCAGGCTCGGAATCACGGTCGCCCATAATGTCCGCAGAAACACGAAGATGACGATGATCACGAGCCCGACCGTCAGCATCATCGTGAATTGGACATCATGCACCGCCGCCTTGACAACGAGCGAACGGTCTGAAACGAGGTCGACCTTGACCGAGGGCGGGATGGATTCTTCTAGCCGCGGCAGCAGCGTCCGGATCGAATTCACCAGCTCGATCGTGTTGGCGCCCGACTGGCGTTGGATCGCCAGCCCCTCGGCGGGGGTGTCGAAATACCAGGCGCCGATGCGCGCGTTTTGCACCGAATCGACAACGTCGCCGATGTCCTTGAGGCGCACCGGCGCACCGTTGCGATATGCGACGATGACGTTCCGGTAGGCCTCGGCATTGAAGAGCTGGTCGTTTGTGTCGAGCGTGAAGGTCTGGTGGGCGCCTTCGAGAACGCCCTTTGGCCGGTTGACAGTTGCCGTCAGCAGGGCATTTCGCACGTCCTCCAGGCCGATGCCGCGGGAGGCCAGCGCACCGGGGTTGACTTGTATATGCGTCGCATACGGCCTCTGGCCGAAGATCCGGGCTTCCGAGACGCCTTTCAGTGTCGACATCTTCTGCGCCAGGATCGTGTAGGCATAATCGTCGACCCGATAGATCGGCAGCGCATCGGAATGCACTGCATAAATCATCACCGGGCGATCCGCCGGGTTGGTCTTGCGGTAGGTCGGCGGAGTCGGCAGGTCCTTCGGTAGGACGCCGCCGGCAGCATTGATCGCGGTCTGGACGTCCTGGGCGGCGGCGTCGATGTTCCGTTCCAGATCGAACTGCAAGGTGATCGACAACGACCCGATGCCACTCGTCGAGGTCATCTGGTCGAGCGAGGGGATGGTCGCGAACTGCTGCTCGAGGGGTGTCGCAATCGACGATGCCATCGTGTCGGGGCTCGCGCCGGGATAATTGACCGAGACCACAATCGTCGGAAAATCGACCTTCGGCAGTGCGGCGACCGGCAAGAGGCCGTAGGCGCCGACGCCGAATACGAGCACCCCCAGCATCATCAGCGAGGTCGCGATCGGCCGGCGGATAAAGGGCTCCGAAATGCTCATCGGCGATCGCCTTCTCGCTTATTAGGGATTGGCCGGGTGCTTGACGGCTGTCACCCGGCCGCGCCGGCTGGGGCCTGCGGAGTGACGCGGGCGCCGTTGGTCAGCCGGTATTGGCCATCGACCACGACCCGCTCGCCCGGCGCCAGTCCCTTTGTCACGACGGCGATGCCGTCCTGGATGGAGGCGACTTCGACGGCCCGCCGCTCGACCGTGTTGTCCGGTTTGATGACGTAGGCGTAATGCCCGTCCGGGCCGTCTTGCACGGTCTGCGACGGCACCGTTGCGACATCCCGACGCGTCGAGAGGATTACCCTGAGGCTGACGAACTCGCCGGGCCAAAGCCGCTCGTCGTCGTTGTCGAAGCGCGCCTTCAGGTGGATCGTTCCCGTCGCCTGATCGATGGCGTTGTCGATCAATGTCAACTTGCCCTCGGCCAGCTGCTTCTTGCCGTCGCCGCTATAGGCATAGACCCCGAGCGGCGCTTTGTTTTCGCCTTCGCGGAGGTCGTCGAAATCGTCTTGCGGCAGCGTGAAGCTGACAAAGATCGGCTTTACCTCGGTGATCATCACCAGCGGCGTATTGTCGGTGGCATGCACAAGATTGCCCTTGTCGACGAGCCGCGCTCCGAGGCGTCCGTCGATCGGCGAACGGATATCGGCAAAACTGAGGTTGAGCTTGGCGGTATTGATCTGCGCCTCGTCACCCTTGATCGACGCCTGCAGCTGCCCGACCATTGCCTTTTGCTGGTCATAGCTCTGCCGGGTCTGCCATCCGGCGCCGATCAGCTTTTCATACCGGTCGAGGTCGAGTTGAGCGCCAACCAGCTGTGCCTCGTCCTTTTGTTTGGCCGCCTGAGCCTGCTCGAGCGCCGCCTGGAAAGGACGCGGGTCGATTTGGAAGAGCGGGTCCCCCGTCTTGATATCCTGGCCTTCCTTGAAGTCCACTTTGACGATCTGTCCGTCGACCCGGCTCTTGATCGCGACCATGTTGTACGCTTGGACCGTGCCGATGCCGTTGAGGAAGACCGGGACATCCTGGGCGGCGACGGTTCCCGCCGTGACCGGAACTCCCGGCGCGGGCGTCTGTGCCGCCGCCACTGGCACCTCGGTGCCGGGGCTCAGTCGCCAAATCGCCACGATCGCCGCCAGCGAAAGGATTACGACTGCTCCGATCGCACGCCTTACCATTCCGAGCGCCTCCAAACCCGAGCACCTATCGAGGCGCGACATCTATCATAGACAAACTATACGAGTTATCCGCGGCCACTATCCCTGGATTTTTTGCCGCAGGCGGCTGATGCCGGGCGCCTTATCGGCGCAGGGGCACCTCGATGGGGGCGCAATTCGTGCGTCCCGACATCAGGCAATCTTCGATGCGGGACCGTTCTCTGAGCTCTCTGACGAGAACCACACCGGCAATCGCCAGCGCTAAAATGATGATCAACCCGATCAGGGCCGCCGACCTCCGTTGGTCGGCTCCGTCCTCGCCGTGTTCGGATCGATTATCCATCGGCCTGCTGATGGGGTTGCTATTCGAGGACAATAGTCCTGACCGCAGTCGGTCACAACCGGCGCAGCGCACCGGAACACGCTGGTTGCGAGCCTGCTCCGCGCTACGCTATTGAGGCGTCGGCATCATGAGGACCACTAGTCATGGCTCAGTCCGGGCCGCTTTCCGGTATCACGATCGTCGATCTCTCGCGCATCCTGGCGGGCCCCTACTGCACGTTGCTGCTCGCCGAACTGGGGGCTCGGGTGATCAAGGTCGAGCCGCCCGGGCAAGGCGACGACGCGCGCCATTATGGCCCGTTCAAAAACGGCAAATCGACCTATTTCGCCTCGGTCAACCGTGGCAAGGAGTTGATCGCGCTCGACCTCAAATCGCCGCAGGGCCGCGACATCTTCGAGCGGCTGCTCGACAAGGCCGACGCGCTCGTCGAGAACTTCCGCCCCGGCACGATGGAGAAGCTCGGTTACGGATGGGATAGCCTGCATTCGCGCTATCCACGCCTCGTCTACGCCGCCGCCTCGGGCTTCGGGCACAGCGGCCCCTATTCGCATTACCCGGCCTACGACATGGTGGTGCAGGGTTTGGGCGGCATCATGAGCATTACCGGTCATCCCGGAATGCCGCCGACCCGCATCGGCACCTCGGTCGGCGACCTCGCCGGCGGTCTCTATACGGCCGTGGCTCTCAACGCCGCCCTGTTGCATCGCGAGCGGACCGGCGAGGCGACAAAGGTCGATGTCGCGCTCTTCGATTGCCAGCTGGCGCTGCTCGAAAACGCGATCATGCGCTACACGACGACCGGCGAGATCCCCGGGCCGATGGGCGCGCGCCACCCCTCGATCACCCCGTTCGAGGCGTTCCACACCGAGGACGGGCACCTGATTATCGCGGCCGGCAATGACGGCCTCTTCGTCAAGCTGGCGCATGCCCTCGACCGGGCCGACCTCGCCGAGAACCCGCTCTTCAAGACCAACGACCTGCGCAACCGGCACCAGGAGGCGCTGCGCGCCGAAATCGAGGGCGTGCTCGGAAGCGCCGGCACCGAGCATTGGATCGGCACGCTGGAGGCGGCCGGCATCCCGTGCGGCGCCATCAACAACGTCGCGCAGGCAATTGCCCACCCGCAGGCCGCGGCGCGCAATATGGTCGTTTCGGTCGACGACCCGGTGACCGGTCCGCTGAAGCTGGCCGGCAATCCGATGAAGCTGTCGGGTTTCGCCGATCCGCCGACCCGCTCCCCCGCCCCCGATCTCGACGCCGACCGCGACGCGATCCTGCGCGAACTCGGTCTTTAGCGGGATGCGGAAAAACTCTGCTGTCGTTCCGGGGCGGCCCTTCAGGGCCGAGCCTGGAACCCATGAACACCAGCCAAGCCCTTGATTTCTGAGGTGGTGTTCATTGATTCCGGGCTCGCGGGCAAAGCCCCCGCCCCGGAATGACAACATCCCAGCGTTCTTCCGCACCCCGCTAGTGGCTGCCCCCTCCTCTTTCTTTTCGCGCTGGCGGGGTAGGGTCATAGTGGGGGCAAGCCTCCTTGGTCTGTTGCTGGTCGTCCTCGGCGCAGGCTTCTACCTCTATCTTCGTTCGGCATCACCGCAGACCGATGGCCGCATCGTGCTGGGGGGACCCAAGGCTGAGATCCGGGTCGAGCGGGACGCCGAAGGCGTGCCGCGGATCATGGCTCAGGACGACGAGGATCTCGCCTTCGGCCTCGGGTTTGTGCACGCCCAGGAGCGGCTGTTTCAAATGGAGCTGCAACGGCGCTACGGTGCCGGGCGGCTTTCGGAGATCCTCGGACCGCAGGCGGTCGGCGTCGATCGGCAAATGCGGGTGCTCGGCCTCTATCGCGCCGCCGAGGCCGAGATTCCGTTCCTTTCGGCGGCGATGAAGCGTGCGCTCGACGCCTATGCCGGTGGTGTCAACGCCTTTCTCCGATCGCGCCGGGGCGCCTTGCCACCCGAGTTCCTGTTGCTGGGCTTCGCCCCCGAACCATGGCGCACGGCCGACAGCCTCATTTGGGGCAAGCTGATGGCCCTTCAGGTCGGCGGAAACTATCGGGGGGAATTGCTGCGGGCGCGGATGGCGCGGACGGTTTCGGCGAAGGACCTCGCCTTTCTCTTTCCGGAATACCCGAAAGATGCGCCGACGACGCTCGCCGATATGGCGCCGATCTATCGCCGCTTGGCGCTCGACGATCTCTATGAGGCGCTGCCGCCAATCGTGGGACCGAATTTCGCCTCGAACAACTGGGTCGTCGATGGACGGCACAGCGCCAGCGGTAAGCCGATCCTCGCAAACGATCCGCATCTGGCCTTTGCTGCGCCGGGTGTTTGGTACCTCGCGCGGCTCGAGACACCGCAGCACAAGATCGCCGGCGCGACCGCCGCCGGTGTCCCGCTGGTCGTCATCGGCCACAACGAGCGCATTGCCTGGGGGTTCACGACGACGACCGCCGATGTCGAGGACCTCTATGTCGAGCAGGTCGACCCAGCCGATCCCGGACATTATCTGACGCCGCAAGGGAGCGCATCGTTCCAGTCGCGGCACGAAACCATCGTGGTGAAAGGCGCAACGACGGTCGACTTGACCGTTCGAGAGACCCGGCACGGCCCGGTTATCTCAGACGTTTTGCCCCCCGGCGCAGCGGAGCCGGGATTTGTCCTGGCCCTGGCCGCGACCTTCACGATCCCCGATGACCGGAGCGCCGAGGCGGTGTGGAAGATCAACCGCGCCACCGATTGGCCGAGCTTCCGAGAGGCACTGCGGCACTTCGTCGGACCGATTCAGAACATCGTCTATGCCGATGTCGACGGGACGATCGGCTTTATTACGCCTGGACTGGTACCAATTCGACGCACCGGGCAGGGTTGGCTTCCGGCGCCAGGTTGGACTGGCAGTTATGATTGGACCGGGTTCATCCCGTTTGACGAGCTGCCGAGCGCAGTCAATCCGCCTTCGGGCCATTTCGCCACGGCCAACAACAAGATCGTGCCGGACAGCTATCCCTATTTCATAAGCCGCGACTGGGATTTGCCGAACCGAGTGGAGCGGATCGAGGCATTGCTCGCCGCAACCCCGGTGCAGACCGCGGCATCGAGCGCGGCAATACAGGCCGATACATTGTCGCTAATGGCTCAGCGCCTGGCTCCGCTGATGACCGGCGCTGTCGTGCAAAGCGCCGCCACTCGGGAGGCGCGCGAACGGCTGCGGCACTGGGACTTTCGTATGGATATGGACAAGGTCGAGCCGTTGCTGTTCACCGCTTGGCTGCGGGAGTTGAGCCGCTCGATCCTGTTCGGCCGGTTTGGCGACGCCGCGTCGGATTACTGGGACTTACGGCCCCGGGTTATGGAGGCGGTGTTGACCGAACGCCCGGATTGGTGCGACGACCCGAAGCGGCCCGGTGAAGAGAGTTGCGGGTCGCGCCTCGCCGAAGCTCTCGAAGCGGCCCTCGCCCGGCTGCGCCGCGACTACGGCCTTGACATGGCGCAATGGAAATGGGGACGAGCGCATGTCGCAGTGTTTGCGAACCCGGTGTTCAGCCGTGTTCCGGTCCTGCGGGATTGGCTCCAGATCACGATCCCGACACCGGGGGCGTACGATACGCTCAACCGCGGCCCGAGCACGATCCGCGACGAGGCGAAGCCGTTCGAGCATCGTTACGGCGCAGGGCTGCGCATGATCACCGACCTAGCCTCCCCGAACGATGCCAGCATGATTGCCACGCCCGGCCAATCCGGCGACCCGCTCTCGGCGCATTACAGTGATTTGCTGCAACGCTGGCGCGATTTTCACTGGCTCGTGCCCGGTCGATGCGCCGCGGTTTCCACCCTCGTACTGGTTCCGGAGCGATGAACGATTTACCTGTCAACGGCCGGCGTGATCCAGTTTACCCTCTCCCCCCGCCGGCCGGGGGAGAGGGCAGGGTGAGGGGGGCCGACGCGCCGGCCTGCGGGCAGCCCACCTCACCCTCCCACGCCGCCGACGCGGGCCCCTCCCTCTCCCCCCTAGAGGGCGGAGAGGGGCTCATGTGGGCGTACAATGACGAACGACCTGCCCGCCACGATCACGACCGTCCGGCAGGCCGCCGCGGCGATCGACGGTGCGATCGCGCACACGCCGGTGATAGCGGCGCCGGCAATCTCCGAGCTCGTCGGCTCGGAAATCCACCTGAAACTGGAGACGCTGCATCGCACCGGCTCGTTCAAAGAACGCGGCGCCCTCGCCAAGCTGCTGACCTTGGACGCGAGCGCGCGGCGTGCCGGCGTGGTTGCGATGTCGGCCGGCAACCATGCGCAAGGTGTCGCCTACCACGCCCGGCGGCTCGGCATCCCGGCGACGATCGTGATGCCCGAGGGCACCCCCTTCATCAAGATCGACCGCACCGAGGCTTACGGCGCGAAGGTCCTGCTCAAGGGCGACAGCCTCGCCGCCGCCCGTGAGGCCGCCGATGCGCTCGCGCGCGACGAGGGGCTGGTTCTCGTTCATCCCTATGACGATCCGGTGGTCATCGCGGGTCAAGGCACGATCGCGCTCGAACTCCTCACCGACCAGCCGGATCTCGACGCGATCGTCGTGCCGATCGGCGGCGGCGGGTTGATTTCCGGGATCGCCGTCGCCGCTAAGGCGCTCAAGCCCGACATCGAGATAATCGGCGTGCAGTCCACCTTGTATCCGTCGATGTACCGGTTGATGCGCGGCGAAGCTCCCGGTCCGCCGGCCGCAGCCGCAACTCTCGCCGAGGGCATCGCAGTCAAGGAGCCGGGGCGGCTGACACGGCGCGTTGTCAAGGCGCTCGTCTCGGAGATCCTGCTGGTCGACGATGTGACGATCGAGGGCGCGATCGAGGTTCTGCTCGAGCGGCAGAAATTGGTCGTCGAGGGGGCGGGCGCCGCCGGTCTCGCCGCCGTGCTCGCCGCGCCGGAACGGTTTCGCGACCGCAGGGTCGGGATCGTCATTTGCGGCGGCAACATCGATGCGCGCCTCCTCGCCTCGATCCTGATGCGCGGTCTTGTGCATGAGGGCCGGCTGGTCCGGCTGCGCTCAGAATTGCCGGACATACCGGGCGCCCTCTCGCGCCTATCCGGGGTGATCGGCAAGCATTCCGGCAACATCGTCGAGGTCCACCACCAGCGCCTCTTTCACGATACCTCGGTCAAACGCGCCGAACTCGACGTCGTCGTCGAGACCCAGAACCGTCGGCACGTCGAGGTATTGATCGCGGCATTGGTCGCGGCCGGCTTCCCAACCCACCTGCTGTCAAACGGCGGGGCTGACGGGGAGGAAGCCTAGGCCCCCGCGACCAGGAATACGCGGCCGCGCGAAGCGGATTGCCGGATTTTCAACGCTTTCTGGTATTCCTCGGAGCGGTACCAGCGGCGGGCGGTGTCCGCATCCGGAAATTCGATGACGACGATCCGCTCCGACTCGGGTCCGCCTTCGAGCAGATCGACTTTGCCGCCGCGGACAGCAAAGCGCCCGCCAAACCGCGCGACGCTGGCCGCCGCAAGCGGCCGATACCCTTCGTAGGCGGTGGGATCGGTCACCTGGATCTCGGCAATGATGTAGGCAGGCATGGCAAACTCCTGTCGAAATGCCAATGCGCCACTTTATCGCGAACCTTGCCGCGTCGGCGATGATCCCTACATGCTGCGCGGTTTTCGCATCGCATGGTGCCGATCATGGCCAGCTTTGGCTACGCCTCGAGCTTTTATGATAACCGGGGAATGCCCGATCCGGCGGCTGTCCCAGAGGCGTATGAGGGCGTGCTGTGGCGTCGCACCCTGGCCTATCTCGTCGATCTCTGCGTCATCGGCGTGATCATGGTGCTCTGCTGGATCGTCTTCGCCGTGCTCTGGCTCGTCAGCTTCGGATTGCTGGGGCCGGTGCTGTGGTTCGTCTTCGGATTGATCCCGCTCGCTTATCATACTTTGTTGCTGAGCGGTCCGCGGTCCGCCACCGTCGGCATGCGGCTCTTCGCTGTCGAGCTGCGGTCGGTGACCGGCGAGCGGCCGGGGTTCTTGCAAGCTTTGATACAGACTGCGCTCTTTTATATTACCGTCGGCTTGACCTGCTCGCTGATCTTGCTGCTGGTTCTATTCAACCGGCATAAGCGAACACTGCACGACATTCTGGCCGGCACGGTCGTGGTGCGGCGTTTCCCAGTCCGCTGGGCCACCGCGCAGGACCCGCGGCCCGCCTGATCAGCTGACGTCTTCGCGCCTGTTGATGAGCCGGCGCCAAAAAGCGCGCAGACGCGCTTGAGGTGAAGCCGCGATCTGCGCCGCGAGCAGTTCCCTCTCGCGAGACATTGCGTCTCTCTCGCAGCGCAGCCGGCTGACTTCATCGATCAGCGGGGGAAGATAGTGGCTGATCGCGATCATCTGCTCGTCAGCCGCCTCCACGCGGCTCGCCAGCGCCGCCGCATTCTGCCGCAGCTGCTCGTTATCGTGCGATCCCGCCTCGAGCTGCGCCCGAACGTCGCGAATTTGGGTTTCGAGGCGATCCCGTGCGACGCCCCACTCGCGCTGCTGGCTCTGGAGGGCGTCGAGTGCGTTTTGCTGCAATTCCGACTGCCGGGCGGCGTCCTCGATCTCGGCCCGCAGCTGAGCGATTTGACTGTCTCGCTGAGCCCGCAGATCGACGGCTGAAGAGAGCCGAGCCTGCGTCTCCGCGAGTTCGCCCTTTAGGGCCGTGCTGCCGGCCTGCAGCGCCGCCTTCTGCTGCAGCCATGTTTCGCGCTCCGCCGAAAAGCGCCGCAACGCCGCCGAGGACTGCGACTTCGCCTCGACGAGATCGGCTTCGAGGCGGGTTATCCTCGCGGTCGTTTCGGCGAGGCGCGCGCGTTCAGTCTCCAGCTCGCGCGACGCGACGCGTAGCGCGGCTGCGGGCGATCCCAGGTTGTACCCCCGCGACAAAGGCATGTTCGCGCGATCGCGATGCCATTTCGTGCCGTCGAAAACGGCGACTGGATGCAGCATCGCGAATTGCAGATCGGCGGGATAGCCGCGGATTGCCAGATCGCGAAACGCCGGTTCGATCGCCGGATGCGTGGCGACGAACGCCTCCGGGTTCCAAAGCAGCTCGAACCGCCGCAGGCCGTCCACCGGTTCGAGTTCGCGATCGGCGTGTTCTTCAAGCCATTGCGCCATTCCGCTGGGCTCACGGGCGGGGTCCATGATGTAGAGTTTTCTGTCCCGCACCTCGCGTTTGCCGGTCACCGCATCTCCGCTGCGCAGCGACCCCAGCACCTCGTAGAGGCCACCCGGGTAGCTCAGGTTCAAGAATGCGTCATGAACCTGCAGCACGCCGTCGATGTCCACGATGGTGACGGTCTGGGTCAGCTCGGGGAAGCCGAACCGGTAGCACCAGGCACGCAGCCCGTGCTCGCTATAGGCTCGCCACAAGGCCAGCGCAGCACCCGCCGACGACGCGCCCAGCCTGGCGTTTTCCAGGATCGCGGTCATGTCCGCATAGCACATCCGGTGATCCAGCTCGGCGGTGCGGCTCGCAGAAGCGACCGGTGTCTCCCGATAGACCAGCCGGCGCAGTTTGTTCGCCCGTCGTGAAACGTCCTTCAAGCCGAACCCCCGTAGCCCGATCAAGGGCGGGCCGGGTTTGAAATTATCCCGGCGGCCGAGCAGTATCGGCGTCATGCCGGTCTTCCGACAAGCTTCGACTGCCCTCCTCTCCGCCGCGCTCTGCTGTGTGGCCGCGGCGTGCGGCATCCCGCACGACGTCGGGCTTGCCGAACGCTGCGCCGACATCATGCGGCGCGCCTATCCGAGCGCGGCAATCGACATCACCAAGACCGAGGCGGCGGCTACCAGCCTGACGACGATCGTGGCCAACGCCGAGGGGGTCCGCACCGATGTGCCGCCCGGCGCGCCTGCACCGCAGGATCTGGCCGTCGAGTGCCGGTTTGACGAGAATATTCTGACCGGATTTCGCTGGACGGCCGGACCGACGCATTGAACGGCTTCGTTCGGGACTGTCGTTCGGGACTGTCGTTCGGGGCTGGCGCCTGTGGCCTGCTCTCGGCCATAATCGAAATCCCACCGAGCTGAGCGCGCGGCGCGAAGAGGAGACGGGGCGATGGATCTAAGGTCCGGGGCCGAAAACCGACAAAAACGCGAATGGCTCCGGCGGGAAGCGTGCTCGGCGTCGGCGAAGGAGGGTTCGCTCACCGCGTTTCGACAGTTCTTCGCGACATCGCCGGTTACCTGCCCTTACATAGTCGGCCGCGCCGAGCGCAAGCTGATCGTCGAGCTCGGCGGCAACGGCGCCGCGCTGTTTTATGATGATTTGTCCCGCGCCGGATTTCGCCGCAGCCACGGCTTCGCGTATCGGCCCGCCTGCCGCAGCTGCTCCTCCTGCGTGCCGGTGCGGATCGCCGTCGATCGATTCAGCCATACCCGCTCCACCCGGCGCATCCGCAACACCAATCGCGACCTCACCGGCCAACTGCTCGCCGCGCGTGCCACCCCAGAGCAATTCCGGCTGTTCTCGGCCTATCAGCATTCCCGTCATAGCGACAGCGACATGGCGTCGATGAGCTATGGCGACTACCGCGGGATGGTCGAACACACGCCGGTGCGGACAGCGATCATCGAGACTCGCGATATTTCCGGAGAGCTCGTCGCGGCATCGCTGATCGACCTGCTCGATGACGGGGTCTCGGCCGTCTACAGCTTCTACGATCCGCAGCAGCCGAGACGCAGCCTCGGCACCTGGAGCATCCTGTGGCTCGTCGAGCAATGCCGCCGTCACGGTCAACCTTTCGTCTATCTCGGCTATTGGATCGCCGACAGCCCGAAAATGGCCTACAAGGCCCGTTTTCCGGCGCTCGAGCGTTTGGCCGACGGCGCCTGGACAGATTTTGCGCAGTGCGCAAGTGAAGAAGAGGCCCGGGTAGCGGGAACATAAGGCGCTATGGCGATCGGCGCTCTCGACTCCGCGATCTTCGCCGACATGTTCGGCACGCCGTCGATGCGCGAGGTGTTCGGCGACGACGCCTTTCTCGCGCGCTCCATCGAGGTCGAGGGGGCTCTCGCGCGCGCCCAGGGAAGGCTCGGGATCATCCCGGCCGAGGCAGCCGTGGCGATCACGCACGCGGCGAATGCGTTGGCCAGCGGCTGCGAGGCGCTCGACCTGGCACGCCTCAAAAACCAAACCGAGACCGTCGGCTATCCGATCCTGCCGCTCGTCCGCCAGATGGCGGAATTGGCGGGTGACTCGGGCCGCTATCTGCATTGGGGCGCCACGACCCAGGACATTATGGACACCGCCGCGGTGCTGCAGATCCGCGCCGGGCTCGCCCTCGTCGAGCAGGATCTGACGGCGGCGCGCGGCCATCTCGCCGGGCTCGCGCGCAAATACCGCGACACGCCGATGGCCGGGCGAACCCACCTGCAGCATGCGCTCCCGGTGACCTTCGGCTATAAGGCGGCCGTCTGGCTCTACGCACTCGACCGCCATGCCGATCGCCTGCGCGAACTGCGCCCGCGCGTCCTGCTGGTTCAGTTCGGCGGCGCCGCCGGCACCCTGGCCTCGCTCGGCAATGGCGAGCGGAGCCTCGAGACCCGCGCCGAACTCGCCCGCGAGCTGGGTCTGGGCGACCCGCCGATCACCTGGCACGTCGTCCGCGACGGCATTGCCGAGACCGTGCAAGTTTTGGCGCTGCTCGCCGGCAGCCTCGGCAAGATCGCCTTCGACGTCATGCTGATGTCGGCGACCGAGTTCGGCGAGGCGGCCGAACCCTTTATCGAAGGCCGCGGCTCGAGCTCGACGATGCCGCAGAAGCGCAACCCGATCTCGTGCGAGCTGATCCTCGCGGCCGCGAAGGTGCTGCGCCAGCACGCCGGGCTGGTGCTCGATGCCGTCGTCACCGATTTCGAACGCGCGACCGGCCCTTGGCATGTCGAATGGGTGGCGCTGCCCGAAACTTTCGGCTTTGCCGCCGGCGCCCTGCACCAGGCGCGTTTCATGCTCGGGGGGCTGATCGTCGATCCCGCCCGCATGGCCAAGAACCTCGCGATGACACACGGGCTGATCGTCGCGGAGGCAGTGATGATGGGTCTGGCGCCACACACCGGCCGCAACCAGGCGCACGATCTCGTCTATGACGCCTGCCAGGTTGCGATCGAGACCGACCGGCCTCTGCTCGATGTACTGTTGGAGATCCCCGCCGTCGCCGACCCGCTCGGCCCGGAGAAGCTGCGTATTTTGACCGATCCCGCGAATTATCTCGGCGCCGCCCCAGCGATGGTCGATCATATGCTGGCCCGGCGCGCGGACGGCAAGAAGGCGTCATGATGCTCAATGTCCGCACCCGTCTCGATCTCCCGCTGAGAGTTTGTGAAGGGACCTGCCTTCCGGGTCTTGCGTGCTTCGAGATGCGCCCTTCGGGCGCTCCTCAGCATGAGGTAAGCCTATGATAGCGCGAAGAAAATACCTCATCCTGAGGAGCCGCCGCAGGCGGCGTCTCGAAGGACGCGCCGATGCCGATCCAATTCGTTCACACGCTCCGAGCTGTGGGTCGCACTAACCCTGGCGGAGCTGAGTAGCCGGACGCGCGCTGGCGGAAAAATCAGGCGCAGACCGGGCTAGCCGATCCCGCCGCTCTCCCTTTTTGCCACCACAGCGCGTCAAACTGCTCTTGCCACATCGCGGCGAACCGCCTATCCGCTCGCGGGTGGCCGACATAGCACCTGCCGAAAGAACCGAGCGGACCGGTGCGACGGTGGAGCCCGTGCTCCCCGCCGAACGGCGGCTGCGCGACAGCGAGCTGTTCTTGCTCGCGCTCGCGCTCGGGGCCGGCGTCGCGGCCGGCCTTGGGGTGGTGCTGATCGACCTGTTGCTCGCTGTTCTGCGTAGGATCGCTTTCGGAGTTGGGTTTGACGAACATCTGATCGACATCGATCTCGGTCCGGCGCGGGTCGTGCTGATGCCGGTCCTGGGAGGGCTGCTCGTCGGCCTCACTCTGATGGTATTGCGGCGCTGGCGGCCGCGCGAGGTCGTCGACGCGATCGAGGCGAATGCTCTACTAGGCGGGCGGATGTCGGTTTCCGACAGCCTTGGCCTGGTTGCGGCGACCCTGCTGTCCGGCGGGTTCGGAGCCTCGGTCGGAATGGAGGCGGCCTACACCCAGCTGGGCGCGGCGCTGGCATCGCGGCTCGGCAGATCGGTTGAGCTGCGCCGCGACGATGTCCGCACGCTTGTCGGATGCGGTGCGGCCGGCGCGATCGCGGCCGCGTTCAATGCCCCGCTGACCGGCGCGTTCTATGCCTTCGAGCTGATTATCGGCAGCTATACGCTGCAGACCTTGGCGCCGGTCGGCATCGCAGCGCTGACCGGCGCGTTGGTCGTCCGGGGTCTCCTCGGCTCGACCCCGATTTTTGTCGTCTGGCACGAAATCAACATTTCCGCCTCCGACTACCCGGCATTTTTTTGTCTCGGCCTGGCCTCGGCCGGCCTCGGCATCCTGGTCATGAAGGGCGTGACGTCGACCGAAGCGTTGTTTCGATCACTCGCGGTGCCGCGCTGGGCGCGACCGGCGATCGGCGGCCTCCTTATCGGGGCCATTGCCGTGCCGTTTCCGCAAATCCTCGGTAGCGGACATGGCGGCATAATGCGGGTATTGCATTCCGGCTTCTTTCTGCCCTATCTCGCCGGACTTATCATCGCCAAGATTGTCGCCTCGGCCGTATCGATCGGCTCCGGGTTTCGCGGCGGCCTGTTCAGCACCTCCCTCTTCCTCGGAAGCCTCTTCGGCAGCTTTTTCGGCGCCGCGTTGGTACGGTTCGCCCCGCAGCTCGGCGCCGACCCGTTGGTCTATGCAATGGTCGGCATGGGCGCGGTGGCGGCTGCGATCGTCGGCGCTCCGGTCACGATGATCATGATCGTGCTCGAGACGACCGGCGATTTTTCGGCGATGATCGGCGTCATGGTTGGGGTCGTTACCGCGGCGATCGCGGTGCGCCATTGGTTTGGCTATTCCTTCGCGACCTGGCGCTTCCACTTGCGCGGCTTGAGCATACACAGCCCCGAAGACGTGGGTTGGATCAACGAGCTGCTGGTCGGGCCGATGATGCGGCGCGATCCGGCGGTCATTTCTGCCGAGCTGCCCATCGACGAGCTCCGCAAGCGGTTTCCAGCCGGCAGCATCAGGCAGGTTTTCGTCGTGAACGGCCGCGGCGAGTTCTGCGGCATTATCGATCCAGGCGATGCGAGCGTCGCGAACAACGGAGAGGAGAGCAAGACCGTGGGTGAGCTGGTCCCGCACACGGCGCCGTTCCTGTTGCCGAGCGACGACCTGCGCGCAGCGCTCGATCGGTTCAGCCAAGCGGCGCAGGAGACCCTGCCGGTTGTCGATAATGCAAAGGATCTCCGGATCATCGGCTATTTGAGCGAAGCGTACGCTCTACGGCGCTATGCCCACGAGCTCGAGCTCCATCGCAGTGGCCGGCAGGATGATGCAGGTATCTTCAGTCCCACTCCTGGAGACACCCCGACCGGGTCCAAGCAACCATAAAAAGATGACAAAATTTCGCATCGCTACGTTAGAATGCGCGCACAGTTATTTAGCCGGGCAGGGCTCAGCCGTCTGCGCGGGTGGAGCGAGGATGAGCACCGAGCAGACGTACGACGTATCGCGGCCCCATCACAAAGGCTTTGACCGCGGTATTCCGTGATATGGCCATGCTGCCCGATTGCATCCTTGGCGGCGAACCGGTTAACAAAGCGGCCAATTCTGAGTCAGAACCAATTCTGGGTCAGAATAGGTGACAGCTGCAGCGCCCCGGCCGGCGGCCGAGAGGGAATAGAGGGATGGCGGACGTCGTAGCCCGTGACCTCCGCGTTCCCGCGCGAAGCGGCCAACTTACGCTCCACAAATTCGCGCGCCGCAAATCGACGATCGCGTTCTTGATGGCCTTGCCCCTGCTCACGATCGTCCTTTGTTTGGTCGTCTACCCGGCATTCTATTCGATCCATCTGGCGACCTTGAACAAGTCGATGCAGCACTTCGTCGGCTTCGGCAATTTCGAGTTCCTGTTCCGGCGCAACACGTTCTGGATGGTGGTCGAGCAGTCGATCATGTTCGCGGTAACCGCCGTCATCTTCAAGGCGGTAGTCGGATTTATCGTCGCCCATTTCGTCCACAACCTACCGGCGAAAGGGCAGCGCAAATGGCGCGGCATGTTGCTGATCCCGTGGGTCATTCCCCCGGCGATCCCGGTCGCGATCCCCGGGATCATCGCCGCGATGATCTTCACCTTCACGGTCTCGTGGGCGAACTTCCTGTATCCCCTCGCCTTCACGACGTCGGCCGACCAGCTCGTCCTGCCGGTCGGCATCGTGACCACGCTGATCCGCGGCGATGTCTATGCCTGGGGACAGATCATGACCGGCGCATTGCTCGGGGCGGCGCCCCCGTTGATCATCTATGCGTTTCTGATGGATTACTACATCTCCGGCCTGACCGCCGGCGCCACGAAAGGGTAGAAGATGGCGCAAGTCGCGCTTCGCAATATCGTCAAGACATTCGACCGCACCCCTGCCGTCCAGGGGATCGATCTTGACATCTCCGACCGAGAATTCATCGTGCTGGTCGGGCCCTCCGGCTGCGGCAAGAGCACGACCCTGCGCATGATTGCGGGGCTCGAGGAAGCGACCTCGGGCGAGATTTATATCGGCGATCAGCTGGTCAATGATGTGCCGCCCAAGGACCGGGACATCGCGATGGTGTTCCAGAACTATGCGCTCTACCCGCATATGACGGTGTTCGAGAACATGTCCTTCGGGCTTCGGCTCAAGAAGTTCCCGAAGCCGGAAATAAGAGAGCGCGTGCAGGCCGCCGCCCGTATTCTCGACATCACCGACCTTCTCGACCGCCGGCCAAAGCAGCTCTCCGGCGGCCAGCGTCAGCGCGTCGCGATGGGGCGCGCTATCGTCCGCAACCCCAAGGTCTTCCTGTTTGACGAGCCGTTATCGAATCTCGATGCCAAATTGCGCGTCCAGATGCGCACCGAGATCAAAAAAATCCATCAGAAGGTCACGACCACAACAGTTTACGTCACTCACGATCAGATCGAGGCGATGACCTTGGCCGATCGGGTCGTCATCATGAACGGCGGACGGATCGACCAGATCGGCACTCCGCATGAGGTGTACCACAAGCCAAGAACGCAATTCGTCGCCGGCTTTATCGGCTCACCGACGATGAATTTCCTACCATGCCGGCTGGTCGAGAACGGCGCCGGGCTGACTGTTCGGCTCTCGGACTGGCTCGCTCTCCCGGTGCCGCCTTCGCGCGAAGCACGGTACCGCCCGCGGGTCGGTCACGAGCTGATCTTCGGACTTCGTCCCGAGCATATCAGGGAGGGGCGCGGCGAAGTGCCGCCCGGCTCGGCTGCCTTCGAGGCGCGGCTCGACGTGGTCGAGCCGATGGGCATGGAGACGATGATTTATTTCATCGTCGATGGCGTCGAGGTCTGCGGCCGGGTCGATCCCGTCACTGTCGGCAATGTCGGGGAGCCGATGCGCCTTATCGCCGACCTCAATCAGATGCATCTGATCGACCCGCGCACTGAATTGGTGATCTGAAGCGGATATGGCCTGCGATCCGACCCGAGTGCCGGTCGAACGCGGCCGGCCGGGCTGCGTTAGGCGTTCGCCATTGACAAATCTCTGCAATTGAGCTATTGTCAAATAGCAAATATGCACCGCAGAAACGCCGGGGGGGGAAGCAGGCTAGGTTCGGTGCAGTGATCAGCGTATATCAGCGAAGAAACAGCCAAAGATTTAGTGTTATTCCGTCCGGAGCGACGGCTTCTCCCAAGGATTTCTGCGGAAATCTAGGCCTCGCTGGCTGATAATTTCAGCCCCAAACAGCAAAAACAGCCAGGATACCGGGAGACGCAAGAGTGAAACCTCGGGGAAATGAGGCGATGGCTGACAGCACCACGGAATTAGCCGTTCGCGACAAAGTCGTGGTCATTACCGGCGCTGCGCGCGGGCTCGGCCAGGAATTCGCACGAAGCCTGGCGGCGGCAGGAGCGTTTGTCGTTGCTGCGGACATCAACGACTGCTCGGCGACGCTGGACCTCGTAAAGGCGGAGAACGGGAAGGCGATCGGCGTCGCCCTCGACGTGAGAAGCGCCGAATCCGCCTCGGACATGACCAATGCCGCGACCCGGGCGTTCGGCCGCGTCGACGCGCTGATCAACAATGCCGCGCTCTATGGCGCATTGCGCGGCGGACGCTTCGACGCGATTGCGGAAGCGGATTGGGACGCCGCCATGGCGGTCAATGTCAAAGGCATTTGGAATTGCTGCAAGGCGGTCGCGCCGGCGATGCGGCAAGCCGGAGGCGGCAGCATCATCAATCTCGCCTCGCTTGCCGCGACCTACGGCATGCCGTTCGCGCTGCACTATACGACTTCGAAAGCGGCGGTGATCGGCCTGACGCGGGGGCTCGCCCGTGAGCTCGGGCGCGACGGCATCCGTGTCAATGCCCTGGCGCCGAGCGCGGTGCTGACCGACGGCACGCGGGAGTTTTTTGGCGACAAGGCGGGCCGCGCGCTCGAGGTGACCAAGACCGGCCAGTCGATCCAGCGCAACCTGACCCCGTCCGACCTCGTCGGCGCCGTGATTTGGCTGGTCTCGGACGCGAGCCGCTTTGTCACCGGCCAGACGATCGCCATCGACGGCGGCACGGTAATGCTCTGACCGCCTCGGAAGGGCAACGATGCGGCGGCGGAGAGGAGGAAATCTGCGGGCTTTATACGTCGAGATCGCGGGCGAAGCGGGCGTTTTTCTGAATGTAGTCGAAGCGCAGCTCGGGACGCCGGCCCATCAGCGTCTCGACCAAGGCCTTGGTGCGTTCGAATTCTTCGGCGGGCAATTCGATCGTTGCGGGATCGGGTTTCGCCGGGAGGGTCACCCGCAACAATGTGCGCTGCGCCGGGGCCATCGTCGTTGCCTTCAGATAGCGCGCCGGCATTTCACCGAGACCTTTGAACCGGCTGATCTCGATTTTGCCCCGGCCGTTGAAGGCACTGAGCAGCAATTCCTCGCGATGCGCATCGTCCCGCGCGTAATGGGTGACGTCGCCCTGGGTCAGCCTGTAAAGCGGCGGCAACGCCAGGAAGAGGTGGCCGTTTTCGACCAGCTTCGGCATTTCGCGAAAGAAGAACGTCATCAACAGCGAGGCGATGTGCGCGCCGTCGACATCGGCGTCGGTCATGATGACGACGCGCTCGTAACGCAATCCCTCCTCGCGGTAATGCGATCCCGAGCCGGCGCCGAGCGCCAGGATGATGTCCGACAGCTCCTGGTTGGCGCGCATCTTGTCGGCCGAGGCGCTCGCCACATTGAGGATCTTGCCGCGCAGCGGCAGGATCGCCTGGGTCTCGCGGTCGCGCGCCTGCTTGGCGGAGCCGCCGGCGCTGTCGCCCTCGACGAGAAAAATCTCGGTACCGGCGGCGCTGTCGCGGCTGCAATCGGCGAGCTTGCCGGGGAGCCGCAATTTGCGGGTCGCGCTCTTGCGCGCCAGCTCGCGCTGCTGCCGCCGCTTCTGGCGTTCCTCCGCGCGTTCGGCGATGCGGTCGAGCAGCACCCGTGCGGTCGCCGGATCGGCGCTGAGCCAATGGTCGAAATGATCCTTGACGGCGCTCTCGACGAGCTTCGTCGCCTCGGCGGAGGCCAGCCTCTCCTTGGTCTGGCCCTGGAATTGCGGGTCCCGGATGAACAATGACAGCAGCATCGCCGCGCCGCTCGTAACGTCTTCGCCGGTGGCCTGGGCGATGCGGCGGTTGCCGGCGAGCTCGCCATAGCCTTTGACGGCGCGCAACAGAGCGCTCCTCAGCCCCGCCTCGTGCGTGCCGCCCTCAGGCGTCGGAATGGTGTTGCAATAGGAATGGCTGAACCCTTCCTCCTCGTCCTCGGGCCAGGCAACGGCCCACTCCACCCCGCCGCCTTCCGCAAAGTCGATTTGCCCGACAAACGGCCGAGGCGTCAGCATGGCATGGCCGTCGAGGCTCGCCGCCAGGAAATCGCCGAGCCCGCCGGGAAAGTGCAGCTTCGCCTCGGCCGGGACGCCTTCCGGACGCGGCAAGGAAGGGTCGCAGCTCCAGCGAATTTCGAGACCCCGGAACAGATAGGCCTTGGAGCGCGCCATGCGGTAGAGCGTCGCCGGCCGGAAGCCGAGCTCGCCGAAAATTTCCGGGTCGGGATGGAAGCGCACCGTCGTGCCGCGCCGGTTGTGCACCGGCCCGCGGTCCACCAGGCTCGTTTTCGGTATTCCCCGGCAGTAGCTCTGGCTCCACAGCTTGCGGTCGCGCGCGACCTCGACCTCGAACTCGTCGGCCAGCGCGTTGACGACCGAGACGCCGACACCGTGCAGACCGCCCGAAGTCCGATAGGCCTCGCCGCCGAACTTGCCGCCCGAATGCAAGGTCGTGAGGATCACTTCAAGCGCCGACTTGTCCGGGAACCGCGGATGCGGATCGACCGGGATGCCGCGGCCGTTATCCCCGATGGTGACCCAGTTGCCGGCGCCGAGCTCGATCTCGATGCGGGTGGCATGGCCGGCGACCGCCTCGTCCATCGCATTGTCGAGGATTTCGGCCACGAGGTGATGGAGTCCGCGCTCGTCGGCGCCGCCCACATACATGCCGGGACGGCGGCGAACCGGCTCGAGGCCTTCCAGAACCTCGATATCCTTGGCGGAATAGCTGTCGCCGGGTTTCGCCGGCGGCGTGTCGAAGAGATCGGGCATGGCGCGAATATACGGAGGGCTGGCGTTCCTGCAAGCAGGATGAAGTATGGAGTGCTTCTATAACCACAAGATATTGGACAGAGCTTTGACGGATCGAGCCGTTCCTCACGGCCCCGCAGGAGGGCCGGTGGAGGGAACTCTCGCGGTCCTCAAGGATTTACCGTTATGATGACCCCGGCGATGATGACCAACGAGCGCAAGATATGGGAAGCCGTGCTGCTTCTCGTTCGCCGGCACGGCGCTGCCGCCGCGGAAATCGCGCATCGCGAGGCGCAACGCCTGCGCAGCGACGATGACGAGCTGACCTGCGTCGTGTGGTGTTGGATCGCCCGCTCGACCGCGGAATTGCTGCGTCCGATCCCCGGCGAAGACGAGCGGGTGCACTGAATTCCCGCAGCCGTTTGCCTGCCGGCCTCTTCACGGGAGGCGCGGGCGATGCGATATTCGATCGGGCGTATTTCGAGTCCGAAAGGAAGGGCATGGCAGAGGGTCTTTTCGGCCGCTTGAGCGGTCGCGGACATTCCCCGGGGAAGTCATTTCCGGTTGCGCTGAGCGAGGAGGAGTGGCGGGGTAAGCTGTCTGCGGCGCAATATCGGGTGCTGCGGGAGCACGGCACCGAACGCGCCGGATCGAGCCCGCTCGACAAGCAATACGGCCCCGGGGTCTATCACTGCACCGGGTGCGGTCAGCCGCTTTTCTCTTCGGACGCCAAGTTCGACAGTCGCACCGGCTGGCCGAGCTTTTGGGCGCCGCTCGACGAGGCTGTCGAAACCGAGACCGACCGCAGCCTTTTCATGACGCGAACCGAAGTCCACTGCAGCCGCTGCGGCGGCCATCTCGGCCACGTTTTCGACGACGGTCCCGAGCCGACCGGCCAGCGCTACTGCATGAACGGCGTGTCACTCGACTTTCATCCCGAAGAGGAGCCGCCGGCAACCGGCGCAAGCACCCCCGGAAAATCTGCAACCGAGCCCTGACCGGGTGCGGAAGAACGCTGGGATTTCGTCATTCCGGGCCGCGGGCTTTGCCCGCGAGCCCGGAATCCATGAACACCAGCTCGAGAACTCAAGGGCTTGGCCGGTGTTCATGGGTTCCAGGCTCGGCCCTGAGGGCCGCCCCGGAACGACAGCAGAGTTTTTCCGCTCAGCCTCACCCGCTGTTGCGCAGACCCGCAGCAATGCCGTTGATCGTCAGGTGGATCCCGGTAACGACATTCTCGTCGGCATCGCCGGCGCGATAACGCTTCAACAGCTCGATCTGCATGTGGTTGAGCGGATCGAGATAGGGGAAGCGGTTGCGGATCGAGCGCGCCAACAGCGGGTTGCTTTCGAGCAGGGTCTGTTGGTCCATGATCGTCAGCAATGCGTCGATTGTGCTTTGCCATTCCGCCCGCAATCGGGAAAAAACGCGGTCGCGTAATTCGCCATCGGAGACCAGCTCGGCATAACGCGAGGCGATCGCGATGTCGCTCTTCGCCAGCAGCATGTCCATGTTCGACAGCAGCATCTGAAAGAATGGCCACTCGCGATACATCGCTTGCAGCATCTGCATGCCGCCATTCGGCTGCAATTCGAGCCACGCCTTCACCGCACTGCCGAAACCGTACCATCCCGGCAGCATCAGGCGGCATTGCGCCCAGCTGAAAACCCATGGGATCGCGCGCAAATCCTCGATGCGCTCCGAAGGTTTTCGCGACGACGGACGGCTGCCGATGTTCAGGTTGGCGATCTCGCCGATCACCGTCGACTCACGGAAGAAGCGGTCGAAACCATCCGTTTCGTAGACTAGGCTGCGATAAGCCCGATAGGCCTGGGAGGAGAGGTAGTCCATCGCCGCCAGATGCTTGACTGGCGGCTCGGCTGTCTCGGGCTGCAGCAAGGTGGCTTCGAGCGTCGCCGCGGCAAGGATTTCCAGATTGCGGCGTGCGAGCTCCGGGTTCGAATATTTGCTGGCGATGACCTCGCCCTGCTCGGTGATGCGGATGGCGCCCTGAACGGCGCCGGCGGGCTGCGCGAGGATCGCCTGGTAGCTGGGACCGCCGCCGCGGCCGACCGAGCCACCCCTGCCGTGGAACAGGCGCAGCTTGACGTCGTGACGGCGGAATACCTCGACTAGCGCGATCTCCGCCTTGTAGAGCTCCCAGCCGGAAGTCAGGAACCCTCCATCCTTGTTGCTGTCCGAATAGCCGAGCATGACTTCCTGCACGCCACTCCGGCTTTCGAGCAGGCGCGCATATTCCGGGAGGCCCAACAGTTCATCCATGACGGCGCTGCAATTGCGCAGATCCTCGATCGTCTCGAACAGTGGGACGATATCGAGATCGAGCGCGCCGTCGTGCGGCCGCAAGAGACCGGCTTCTTTCACCAGCACCGCGGTCTCGAGAATGTCGGAGACACCGGTTGCCTTGGAAATAACGTAATGCGCAACCGAGGCCGGCCCGTAGCGGCGATGCGCCTCGGCAGCCGCGCAAAGGATCGCAACTTCGCTCTCGGTCTCGGCCGAATAGGAAAGAAAGGGCGAAGACAACGGGCGCGCCGTCGTCAGTTCCGTCAGCAATAGGCGCGTGCGCTCAGGCTCGGCAATAGCGGCGTAATCGAGCCCCGGTTGCACGAGGCCGATCATCTCGCCGACCGTGCGCTCGTGCACGTCCGAGTTCTGACGCAAATCGAGCGCGGCTAGATGAAAGCCGAAGACATCGACCGCACGGCGCAGATCCTTCAAACGACCCTCGGCCAGGATCTCGGAGCCATTGGCGACAAGTGAGCTGTCGAGGATCAAGAGATCGGCCAGCAATTCCCCGCTGTCGCGATAGGGCGGCGCGTCGCTGACGGCATGCTGGGGAGCTTCGAGGCCGTCGAGCACCCGCGCCGTCGCCGCCAGCCGCGCATAGATCCCGGTGATGGCGCGGCGGTAGGGCTCGTGTTGCCGGTTGGCGGACCGGTCCGGCGATCGTGCGGCGAGCTCCGCGAGCGCATCCGAAACATTGACCAACCGGCCGTCGAGAGACAGCTCGCCACCCAGTCTGTGCAACTCGTCGAGGTAGTAATTCAGGGCGCGGCCGCTTTGGGCCTGCAATGCCGCGCGCAATACGCTCTCGGTCACAAAGGGATTGCCGTCGCGATCCCCGCCGATCCAGCTGCCCAGCCGCAGAAACGAAGGGAGCCCTTGCGCGAGCGCTACGCCCGCGCCGGCAAGCTCTTCTTCCAGATCGGCGTAGAACCTCGGCAACCCGGCGAGGAAGGTATTGTCGTAATAGGAAAGCCCGTTGGCCACTTCGTCGATGACGCGCAGGCGGGTGCCGCGCAGCGGATTGGTCTGCCACAAGGTCAGCACGGCGCGGCGCAGCGCCGCCTCGTTCGCAGCGAGTTCAGCTGTGGTCGGAGTGGACCGGTCGCGTTCCGCGATCAGCCCGGCGACGTCCATTTCGCGATTGATCGTGCTTTTGCGCCGCACTTCGGTCGGATGCGCGGTCAATACCGGCACGACCATGGCGCCGGCAAAGAAGGCGCCGAGACGCGCCGGCGGGATGCGCGCCTCACGGGCGCGGGCGAGGGAATGCGCCAACGTGCCTTCGCGTGACGTCGCGATGCTCAGGGAATGGGCGCGGGTTCGACGGATGTGGTGCTGATCCTCCGCGATGTTGGCGAGGTGCGAGAAAAAGCCAAAGGCGCGGATGATCTGAAGCGCCTCCTTCGGCTTCAGATCATTCAGCGTTGCTTCGAGATCGCGCCGTGCCGTCAGATCCTCGTCCCGCCGGAAGCGGACCGAGTTTTGCCGAATGTTCTCGACAGTCTCGAAGACCGCTTCCCCGTCCTGCTCGCGTATCGTGTCGCCAAGAATGCGGCCGAGCAGCCGGATGTCTTCGCGAAGCGGCAGGTCCTTGTCTGCGGTCTCGATTGCCGGGCTGGTCTGCATCCGCCTCCCCTCTCTATCGCCGTCGTCGACGGACCTCTGCAGGAAATGTGCCTTTACCAGCGACAGCCCAGTCCCTCAAACGCTAGGGCGCCAGGATCAAAGCCTGGGGGCGGCGGGCACCGGCTGGCTGTTTCTGCAGCGAATTTACAGCCATGGTCGTCTCCTCAAGGTCAAACAGCGGCCCTTCCCGGGCCGCCATCTCGCTGCACAATACGATGGCAATTTGGCAATTTGATGGTCGATGATTATAATGATAGCAATTATCTCGCCTGGAAATCTCGGCATGCTCGGTTGAAGAATTCAACAATTTTGCATCGGTGCTAAGCCACTGATATCAAGCCTATTTTGTGGTGCAAAAGTTACGTTCACAATGCGGCATCAATCACCGCATTGTTTTTTAAGGCGGGTCGAAATCTTCATCGACGCCCTCCGTTCGGCGTCGGACACGAGCGGCAAATTCCTCATAGGGGATGCCGCCGCTCCCGTAGTCGCTCAGCAAATCCTTAAATTGGTCGAAGTCGTCACGGGCGCGCGGCAGCACATCGGGTAAGTTGACGTGCAGGAATTTGATTAGCCGCGCATCGGGTTGATTTCCAAACCTGATGTCATGAAAGCCGAGCAACCGCTTGTCTGCCGCCTTTTCACCTAACGCGCGGCTGGCTTCGGGAAAACGCTGATTGTAGGTCTGGTGAATTATTACGCCACAACGATTTAAGACAAGGAAGCTCACGTAGGGCACCCGGCGCGCGATCAACACCGGCACGGCGTCGAATGCTACAGCCTTGCGGATAAGGTCACGGATTTCCTGCCGGTCCGGATACAGCCACTCGCGGATGTTTTTGACCTCGACCGCACCCCACCCGGCGCTTGTGTGGCGCACGAGGAAATCAAGCCGCGATGCGTCATTCAGTCCGCGACCGCTGACGCGCGCGGGCGGCTCTTCCTTCGGGTAGAGGGTCGAATTCGTCATGCGCATCGAGATCACGGAACGCCCCTAAGAAATCGAGCGTGCTTTGGTTGCTAAGGCCTCGGTACACTGCGATTTCGAGCGCCTGGCCGAGCCTTAAAATCACATCTCGGGTTTGCATCTCCAGATGTACCGGCTCCTGTTCCGCCAGCCGCCGAGCGACGGTTGCCGCCGGCGTGCTGTCGAGATACAGCCATGGCGTGTTGCCCCGCGCGAGGCGTCGTATCCGGCCTTCGTTCAACAGAGGTCGCCGAGCGTCGGTCAAGACGTGGGGGTTAACCCGCATCGGGTTCGGCCCGGCGTCGCAGATTTTTTTTGTTCGAGCGTTCGCCAAAGGGCGATGCCATGGGAGCGGAGAACGAGCATTAGCCGCCGCGTGGCGATCCGCGCGCGGTCTGCTGGCCCTGGAGATGAGCTGCCGCCGCTGACTGCCACTTATATATATCTAGTAGTATTTGCTCCCCGCTCGCGCGGCCACAGTTGGGCGGCTTCGCTTCGCCGTTCAAGACGCGCCGCGCGAAAGTCGCTGCGCCAGGTGGCGCTTGCGCTGCCGCCCGACCTCGGGCTAGAGAGTGTTATAACGTCCTTTATCACACCCTTTTGGATTCCCCGTTCGCCATGCCGTTCACCACCCTGACCGAAGTCGAGGAGCGGGAGTTCCACCGCCTGCAACGCTTTTACTGGCGGGAGGCGTTGCGGTGCGAGGAGGCCAAAGCCTACCTCGCCGGGTGCGTGATGCTCGGCTCTGCCCTTGAGACACTTCTGACGGTAATGGTCAGCGCGTTTGCGGAAGAGGTGGAGCACACTGGCAAGGCCCCGACATCACGGGGGAAGCCGAAACCCCTGCTTAAGTGGAAGTTCGACGAGTTGCTGCGGGTGGCAAAGGCGGCAGGTTGGCTGCCCTCCGGGCTCGATCTAGACGACGAGTGGAACAGGAAAAAAGCGCGTGTTGGAGACTATGCCGAGGTCGTCAGGATGGTGCGGAACCTCGCGCACCCGGCGCGTTACGCCGCCGACCACCACGGCAAACGTGTCACTGGTGGATATCTTCAGCAGCAGTTTGAGATTGTGCTGGCCTGCCGCGACTGGCTCGCGGCGCGCAACAACAGATCACTGATCGAGCATATGAAGGCCGAAGGTATTTGGTGAGCGGCAGGGAGGACGCATGAGCACCGAAATCATTCCAGCCGCCACCACCAGCGTGCTCCCCGCTCTGTTCGCGCCGACGCAGAGGGCCGCGCGCCGCGTGGTGGAATTCTTCACCGCGCATGTGAACAACGACCACACGCGGCGGGCCTACCTGAACGCCACGCGGCGCTTCGCGCAGTGGTGCGAGGCCCACGGCTTGGACGAGCTCACCCAGGTGCAGCCCTTCCACGTCGCGGCCTTCGTGAAGGAGCTACAGCGGAAGTTCTCCCCGCCCACCGTGAAACAGCACCTGGCGGCTCTGCGCATGCTGTTTGACTGGCTGGTGACCGGCCACATCATCGAGACGAACCCAGCCCACGCCGTGCGCGGCCCGCGCTACGTGGTGACCAAGGGCAAGACGCCGGTGCTCACCGCCGACGAAGCGCGCGCTGTCCTAGACGCCATCGACACCGGCACGCTCACCGGCCTGCGCGACCGCGCCCTGATCGGCGTGATGGTCTACAGTTTCGCCCGCGTCAACGCCGTGATCGGCATGAAGGTGAAGGACTATTTCAGCCAAGGACGGCGCGGCTGGGTGCGGCTGCACGAGAAAGGCGGCAAGGAGCACGAGGTCCCCTGCCACCACAGCCTGGAAAAGCTCCTCGACGAATATATCGCCGCCGCCGGCATCGCCGGCGACCCGAACGGCCCGCTGTTCCGCACCACCGGCCGCAAGACCGGCCAGGCGCAGGCGATGTGGCAGCAGGACGTATACCGCATGATCCAGCGGCGGGCGGCGGCGGCGGGCATCAAGACCAAGATCGGCAATCACACCTTCCGCGCGACCGGCATCACCGCCTACCTCAAGAACAAGGGCACGCTGGAGCACGCCCAGACGCTCGCCAACCACGCCTCGCCGCGCACCACGAAGCTCTACGACCGGCGCGCGGACGAAATCTCGCTCGACGAGGTGGAGAAGATTTCGATTTGACCCGGCCGCGCCCCCGGAGCTTGAGCCGTCCGAGACTGGCGAACGCCACTGCGGCGAAACTTTGGGGTACGATGTAATGATCTTAACAACCCTCTTCAGCATCCTGATTACGTCGCTTGTTGTGCCGCTGATTTGGACACTCGTAATTAAGGTGTTTCCGAAGTTTTTGAGCGAGGCTCTACTCAAAGCAATTGAACATAAGCATAATATACGCCTTGCAGAAATAAAGGAGGAACTAGGCCGCGATACCAATATAAAAATCAAAACCCTCAAGTCAGATAATTCTACCCTGCAATCTTCTATAACTTTGTTGTCGGCCAATCAAAGCGAGATACGGGCGCGACGGCTGGTGGCGATCGAGACGATGTGGAACGTGTTTCTACAAATGAACGATAAATTCTTTGGAGTGGTATACCTTGATATTGTCTTCGTCCCCGACGAGCTTGACAAGTTTTTTCGGGGAAACTGGCCAAAGGATCACGCTGGTTACATACAAGGGGTAGTAGGCCGGTATGCGCACGAAGATGCAGCGGAAAATTACTTTAAAGAGAGTGGAGCAACGGAAATAGAGAAAGAACGCCCCTTTTATGGTGAGCAGATTTGGCTGATATTTTATGTACTGCGCGCTGTATATGGAAGGTGCGCTCTGCTTATCGCAAGGTCGCTCGAAAAAAAGAAGTTCCAAAATTGGAGAGAAGATAAACACCTGGAGAACATCGTAGGGATGGCACTGCCACATAAAGTTATGGATACCGCAAGGGCCATGAGATTACAGGGGTTACAAGCAATAATTTTCCACCTGAACCGCGCATTCCTTGATGAAGCAGATAACATACTGTCAGGTACGAGAAGCACCGCAAGTCTCCTGCCAAATTACCAGGCAATGCTTATGGAAGAGCGGGATAAGCTCACCGCCTACCGTGCGTCGAATACCGATTGAATGTAACCGGGACGGCAGGGATGTTTTGACGGCGGCGCGCGCCGCCGCTTTCCAGAAGGTCACTTATGCGCCGACACACAGCCGCCACTCCGCTTGAGCGATGCGCTTTTCCAGTGCGTCAATGCGCTGCTGGAACCCGGTCGCGACTCACAAGCGAAATCCCCGCAATGCCGAGGACCGGCGCGTCTTCGATTTTCAGCGCCCCGTGAGGGGATGCACACGGTGACGGCGCGGACGACGGTTCAATTTATCCCCCAATTCGCGCGCAAAGGTGTGAGCGGTTTCTTCATCGCTTAGGTCAGGCTTCATGAGTTGCCAATAAGGCCATTAAACCAACGGCGACAAGTCCCGAACTGCCGGCTGAGGGGGGTGTCGGGTGCCTAATTCGGCCGAAACCCCTCGGCCATATCCGCCATGGCAGCGGCACGCCTCAGAGTGATGTGTACGGAAATGCATTTATCATCGCCAAAATATTGCCTTTTTCTTAAGGCATACTTCGGGGTGACTGGCTCCGGTTCGGGGCCCGATTTGGATGAGGAATTTCATTGATGACGGATGTGCACTTGCCAAAACCGCCGGGGCGGCCACGCGGCCGGCCGTTCGCAAAGGGTCAGTCGGGCAACGCGGCGGGGCGCCGGGCGGGCTGTCGCAACAAGGCGACGGAGGCGGCTGCGTTGTTGCTCGAGGGTGAAGCCGAGAGCTTAACACGCAAGGCGGTCGAACTCGCGATGGTCGGTGAGCCGACCGCGATGCGGCTTTGCTTAGAGCGCATTTTACCGGCGTGCCGTGATCGCACCGTGAAATTCGCGCTGCCGCCCATCGAGAGCGCCTCCGATATCGCCGCGGCAATGAAGGCGGTAACCTCAGCGCTTGCCGATGGGGCGATCACGCCCGGCGAGGCAGCGACGATCGCAGCGGTCGTCGACACCTTTGTCCGGGCGATCGAGACGAGCGATTTCGACCGGCGTCTGCAGAAACTCGAGAAGGAAGACGCTCCGGAGAGAAAAGCCACAGCGGGCTGGGGTTGGTACAACCGGTAGAAGAATTTTGCTGCAGATTCGCTGCATTTTTCTTAGGCTCGCTTTGTGGATCAATCTTTGATTGTAATCGCCTGCTGATAGCCGCGACAGGCCTCGGGGGCGTCGGCCTCATCGGTTCCGCCAAACAAGTGCTATCGTGCGAGCGGCATGACCCTCGATCGACACTGAGGCAACTAGTGCTCAAATTCATACGGTTCATTCACCGGGATGCGCCGGTTCTCGTCTTCCCGGCGAAGGGAGGCTGTCAGGAAATTGGCTGCATCGCGGCCGTGCGTGCTTCGAGACGCACCCTTCGGTGCTCCTCAGCATGAGGGAAGCCTTTGATGGCATTAAGAAAATCCCTCATCCTGAGGAAGCTGCGAAGCAGCTGTCTCGAAGGACGCACGGCGCTGATCCAGCCGATCGTGAATTTCCTTACACCCTCGAAAGCCGGGACCCATGTGTGGCATGGGCACCGGCCTTCGCCGGTGTGGCGGAAACCTTGATGTCAGCCTTGGTCTGCTTTGCCGAGTGAATCTTCTGAATGGATCTGAACACTAGCAGGATGCGGAAAAACTCTGCTGTCGTTGCGGGGCGGCCCTTCAGGGCCGAGCTTGTGCACGGGAGAGTGCTGGGATGAAGACGAGCACCGAACGGATTCTCACCAACCCATGTCGGGAGTCTGCCGAGACCGCCCACAGACCTTCGCATTCGTCAACAATGCCGTCGCGCCCTCCGTCGTCTGGGCGAAGCTGTCGGCACTGGCCGAAGGCGCGAGCATCGCTACCTCGCGTCTGTGGGGCTGAGCTTCTATCCCGCGGCGAGCGCGTGCCGGGCCTTGGCGAGACAATTCTCCGCCCGGCCGCCGGCGTCGATGCGGACCCAGTCGATCTTCCCGGTGTCGTGACGCAGCTGTTCGGCGAGAATTTCCGGGGATGCGTCGGAGGCGTCACGAACGCGTTCGCGGATGCGGTCTGCCATCGCTTCCGGTCTCGCTTCGAGCCAGAGGCCCGAAAACCGCACGCCGGCGGCACGAGCGACCTCGGCAAAGGAACCCCGTTCCTCGGCCCTCAGCGCCACCGCGTCGATAATGACCGTGTACCCGGCAGCGAGCCCCATCGCTGCCTTCCGGCACAGCGCGTCATAGGCACGGGCCGAGGTCTCTCGGGTATAGGCGGCGGCCGGCAGCCGTTCCTCCGGGTCGACGCCCAGCAGCAGCTTGCGCGTCACATCGCTGCGCAGCACGCGTGCACCCGGGCGCAAACCGAGTTCGGGAGCAAGGCCCTCCGCCAAGGTCGATTTGCCGGCGCCGCTGAGCCCGCCGATCGCGACGAGGCGGCACGGCTGCGGCTGGAGGAATCGTTCCACCAGATCGAGATAGCGGCGCGCGTCGCCGGCCATCTTCGCGCCCGCGGAGGCATCGGCAGCGTGTTCCAGCGCGGTTGCTGTAACATGGGCGCGGATCGCCGCCCGCAACGATAGAAAGAAGGGCATCGCCGCGAGCCCGCCATCCTCCTCGCTGCGGTCGAGGTAGCGGTTGAACACGCGGTTGGCGAAATGCCCGAGCCCGCGATGCTCCAGATCCATCAACAGAAACGCGAGATCGTAGAGAACGTCGATGCTGGCGAGGGCGTCATCGAACTCCAGGCAATCGAACAGTGTCGGCTTCCCGTCGAGCAGACAGATGTTCCGAAGGTGCAGATCGCCGTGGCAATGGCGCACTTTGCCACCTGCACGGCGGCGGTCGAGCAGCTCCGCCAAAACCGCTACCCGTTCTTGCCATTTCTTCAAAATGCTCTCAACTCGATCCCGACTAAAGCCGGCGCCGTTCGGGGCTGCGAGGCAGCGATATTGCACCTCGGCAAGTTCGGCCATCTCCGCCGCGCCGCCATGGTCGAAGCGCTGCTCGGCAGAGGCGTGAAACTGCGCAATATGATCGGCGAGCTGATCCATTATGTGCCGATCGAGGCCACCCGTCTCGGCGAGTGCATCGAACAGCAAGGCCTGGTCGAAACGCCGCATCACGACGACCCAATCGACAGCCTCGCCATTCGGCGAGAAACCGACGGCGCCCTTAGTCCCGCGGAAGAGGCCGCGAACTTCCTCGTAAAGCGCCGGCGCGGTGCGCCGGTTCAATACCAATTCGGCTTCGCAGGCGCGCCGTCGCAGATCCGCGCTCGAAAAGTCGAGATAGGGGTACGCTACCGCGCGCTTCAGCTTGAAGACCCGCTCGCCCGCGATAAAGACCAATGAAGCATGGGTTTCGATGACTTCGACGCAATCCACACCCGGTCCGTAGGAGGACGGGTCCTTCAGAAAGGCGACGACGTCCCGCTGATCTTCGCTCAAGAGCGGGTTTACAGCGTCTGAAAGCGCGCTCGGGCACTCCGTTCGATAGCGGCCGCGATCAACCGATCGATATTGAGGCGGTCGCGGATCAGCTCGATGATCCGCAGTTCCTCCTGGGACGCCTCGCCGTCAGCGGCGACCAGATCGCAGGCGATGGCATAGGCGGTTTCCCGCAACTTTGCCGGCAGAGCGGCCTTGATCGCCTTCAGCGTCTCCTCGAGCCCGTGCTCCCGGCCCATCAGCTCGGTGCAGTCGTTCAGCGCCCGAGACAGATCGCGCCGATCGAAATCACGGAAGACCGGGAAGTCCTTGACGATGTCGTCGATGATGCGCAGCTCCGCATCGGGCAGATCGCTGTCGGCCGCCGACACGATGACCATCGTGTAGATCAGCGCGCGGTGATGGTCGAGCATGCGGGCTCCTGTTGCGGTTTGGCGTTCCCACAGATCAGGAGCCGCGCGCGGCTGTCAAGCCGTATCCGCCGTTGGGTCCAAAAACCGGGCTGTCGCCTCGGCCGCTTCCGCGAGCGGCAAGCGGGCAATTATAACACCGTTGGGAAAGGCGGACAGCAGGCGCGAAGGCAGGGCGCGATCAAGCATGACGAAGACGCCGCGATCGTCGGCCCGGCGGATCAGCCGGCCATAGGCTTGCCGCAGTCGCAGTCGGGCAATGCGATCGGCGTACTGCGCGCCGCCGAAGACCGGCTTGCGGGCGCGATGCAGGACATCGGGGCGCGGCCACGGCACCCGATCGAATACGATGAGGCGCAGCGCGCGCCCTGGGACATCGACACCGTCGCGTACCGCGTCGGTCCCGAGCAAGCATAAATCCTCCTCCGCCCGAAAGATGTCGACCAGGGTTGCGGTCGACATCGCGTCGACATGCTGGGCGAGAAGCATCAGGCCGCGCGCCTCGAGGGCCGGGGCAATGCGCTGGTGCACGGCGCGCAACCGTGCAATCGCTGTAAAGAGGCCGAGTGCTCCGCCGCGCGCCGCGACGAACAGAGACGCGTAAGCCGCCGCCAACTGCCCGATGTCGTCACGTGGAACATCGGTAATCATGAAGATCCGGGTCTGCGCCGGATAATCGAATGGCGAAGCGATCTGCGCGGCGGCCGGGCTCGCCGGCAAGTGCCGCAAACCGGTGCCGGCCTCGGCGCCGCGCCACGCCTGTTCGGGATCGGCTGCATCATCGGTTAGCGTCGCCGAGGTGACGACGAGCCCGTGCGCCGGCCGTGCCACCAGCGCGACAAACGGGATGCCGGGATCGACCCAGTTGCGGTTGACCGCGACATCGGATTCCCACCCATCGGTCCGGTCGAGGGCGAACCACTCGATTGTATCGTCTCGGGGCGCTTCGACCAGATCGCGAAGCAACCGGCTCCAGGCGGTGAGCTGCGGCCCGGCGCGGCGTTCGAGGCTGCGGATCGACGCGTCGAGGCGCTGCCGCAAACCGGGCTCGGGCGGGTCGTCGGGGTTCTCGAGCCGGGCTCGCAGCGCTTCCGACACCCTCAGCATCGCGGCGGCGAGCCGTTCGAGGCTCTCGGCCAGCGACAGAGCCGCCTCGACCAGCCCCTCGATCGGCGGCCGCGCCTCCGCCTGCAAGCCATAGCCGCTATCGGCCAGCACGGCGCGCGCCAGCACCTGCTGGCGAACCAGCACGAGAAATCTTTCGAAGCCCTGATGGCCGCGCGCCTCGGCGATGCGTTGCACCCAGCCATTGCCGGGGAGAACGCGAGCGGCGGCGAGAACGTCGAGCAATGCTCTGGCGCCAGTGTCATCGCCTTCGACGAGGTCGCCGATCCGGCGCCGCAGGCCTCTGGCGCGTGAGCGCCCGCCGGCTTCGGCGCCGACGATCCAACGCCGCAATTCACGCCCTTCCTGGCCCGACAGGCGCACCGAAAAGGCGCTGTCAGCGGCATCCAACAGATGGTGGCCCTCGTCGAACACATAGCGGGTCGGGACGGTCGCATCGTCGAGCCCGCCGAGAGCGGCCTGCGCCATGACCAGCGCGTGGTTGGCGACGACGATGCGCGCCTGCCGCGCCTGGCGGATGTTTTTTTCGACGAAGCAGCGGCGAAAATGGGGGCAGGCCGAGTGTATGCACTCGCCGCGGCGATCGGCGAGCCAACCAACCCGGCCGCGTCCGATGAGCTCGCCGAGCCAGCCCGGAAAATCGCCGGCCACGAGGTCCCCGGCCTCGCTCGCAGCGATCCAGCGGGCGATCAGCCCGAGATGACCGGCCGGCCGGCCGGGCCGGCCCATCGCGGCGCCGAGCGCGTCCTCGTAATTCAGCAGACAGAGAAAATTCTCGCGTCCCTTGCGGATCACGACGTTGCGCCGTTTGAGTGCGGGATCGGGATAGAGCCGGCCGAGCTCGCCGGCGATCTGGGTCTGCAAGTTGCGCGTGTAGGTCGAGATCCACACCGAGCCCCGGTTCTTCTCCGCCCAAAGGCTGGCGGCCGCGATATACCCGAGCGTCTTCCCGACACCGGTCCCGGCTTCGGCAAGAACCGCTCTAGGCTGGTCGGGGTGCTCGTGCGGAGCAAAGGCGGGGGTGACTGCAGCGGCGTAATCGCTCTGCTGCGGCCGCCGCTCGGCGACGGTGCCGAGCAGCTCGGCGAGCCGCGATCGAGCCTCCTCGGGGCCGACCGGCTGGTTGCCGGGCGGCGGCGCCGGGGCTGGCTCCGACCATTCGTCGAGCCCTACCCACACGCGCAACCCGGCGGCTTTCCGCAATTCGCCGGCGTCGGCGGTCGGCAGGGCGGCGAGCACCGCGGGGCCCCACAACCAACCCGCGCGATGCATCACCTCGGCAATCGCACGAACCTCGGGATCGACCTCGTCCGCTAGCTTTTCGAGCAAAGCGCGCGCGACGGTGGCGAGGGTGACGCAAGCCTCCGGCGAGCTGCGCGGCGGCGGCAGGCCGAGCGCTTCGGCGAGACCGCGAGGTGTCGGCACACAGAACCGAGCCGGATTAACAAACGCGAATAGCTCGAGCAGATCGAGCGCAGGGAACCCGGGCATATCGAGCCGCCGTGCGGTAGCCGGGCCATGGCACAGCATCGGGGTTTCGCGTTCCACGCGGCTGCGCGCATCGGCCGGGGCCAGCGCTTCGATCTCCCCGTCGGGATGGAGCCACAGCACTTCCCGAAAACCGGCGATCAGCACCGGCGCATGTGGCACCAGCACCCGCCGCGGCGCTCGATCGGTGGGTCGGGACATGAGCTATGATCTAACAAATCCATATTCCGGTATACGGATGCAGCCTGCCATGCCTGATTTTTATCCGCTGATCCGGCCGGTTCTGCGACGGCTCCCGCCCGAAGCCGCGCATGGCCTCACCGTGCGAGCCCTCGAGGCAGGACTGGGGCGGTTCATGACCGACCGCGCTGCGCGTCGGCCCGACCTGCCGATCCTGGCGCAGCGCCTGTGGGGGCTGGAGTTTCCGAACCCGGTAGGGCTCGCCGCCGGCTTCGACAAGGATGCCCGAGTGCCCGAAGCGCTGCGAGGCTTCGGGTTCGGGTTTGTCGAGATCGGTACCGTCACCCCTCGGCCGCAGCCCGGCAATCCAAAACCCCGCCTGTTCCGTCTCGAAGAGGATCAGGCGATCGTCAACCGAATGGGGTTCAACAGCGGCGGGCTCGATGCCGCGGTGGACCGCCTCCAGCGCCGCCGCCATAGCGGGATCGTCGGGGTCAATCTGGGCAAGAACCGAGATTCACATGACGCCGTTGCCGATTATTCGGCGGGGATCCGCCGGGCATCGGGAGTGGCCGATTATCTCGTGGTCAATGTCTCTTCCCCGAACACCCCGGGTTTGCGCGATCTGCAGCGCCATGCCACCCTTCAATCATTGCTGGTGCCACTACTTCGAGAGCGTGACGAAAGCCGGCGTCCGGTGCCGCTGCTGGTGAAGATTGCGCCCGACCTCACCCCGGAAGAGCGAGAAGACATTGCCGCTGTCGCTCTCGTTGCCGGCGTCGATGGCCTGATCGTGTCCAACACGACGGTAGACCGGCCGGCCGGCCTCGCCAGCCGCTATGCGATAGAACCGGGCGGGCTCAGCGGGCGGCCGCTCTTTGCACCTTCGACCGCTCTCCTCGCCGACATGTACCGGTTGACGCAAGGCAGATTGCCGCTGATCGGCGTCGGGGGGGTAGGCAGCGCCGCGGAGGCGTACCAGAAGATTCGCGCGGGCGCTTGTCTCGTGCAGCTCTATACGGCCGTCGTTTTTGCGGGGCCTGGTCTCGTGACCGACATAAAGAAAGGCCTTGCCGAATTGCTTCGGGCCGACGGCTTTACCTGCGTTGCCGATGCGGTCGGTGCGCCGGCGTCGCCCACGGGCGGTTCCTCGGAGCGCATGCGCGTGGCGGAGGCGCCGTGCTAGTCGTCTTTTTCTGGTTCTGCCGCAGCTGTGCTGTCAGCTTCCGCCGCACGGACGAGCTGCTCGAACTCGCTCTGCGTCTCACAAATGCGCACCTTGCAACGCGAATCGCGCCGCGCTTCGGCCACCAGAGCGCGCTGGTCGTACCTCGCTGCGTCGACGCGCATATACCGAAACGAGCGCCTCAACCCCTCTGCCCGAGTGAAGGTATCGTAGCTGTACCCCCCATTTCGCTCGAGCAACGGTCCGATCAACAATTCCATTTCGATCACTGCTCCCTTTAAGCGCATCAAGCCCAGCAATCTTCGTGCCGAGCGCTCTCGCCAGAATTCCTATCAAAGCCAGCGTCTTTATCCTGCCCCACCAGGGCTGGCGCTTGCCCTCGACCGCTCTTGTGTGGTTCAGATGGGCCAGTGCCGCTTCGCCGGGACCTCTGCCGAGAGAACGAGTTCTCCGAACGCATGTTCCGTTAAGATCGGAAACATTCAGTAAACAGGAGATCTTTTTGCTATGGTTATAGTAAAATTTTGCGCGCCGATATTAATGTTCGATGTCGAGACATGATCGGTCGGTACTCATGATCTCCGAGTTGTCGTAGATATGCCGGTTCAGCTGATCGGCGGCTTGCGCGAGTTGGCGCCCCGCTACGACGGCTTCATTCTCGATCTTTGGGGCGTGATCCATGACGGGCTCGCGCCGATCCCTGGAGCCATCGACTGCCTGCAGTTGCTTATCGATTTAGGGAAGCGAATCGTGCTGCTGTCCAACGCGCCGCGACGGGCCGACGACGTCGTCCGGCGCATCACTGCGGTCGGTGTTCCATCCGGGCTGTACCATCACGTCATGTCGTCGGGCGAGGAAGCCTGGCAGTGCCTCAAGCGGCGCGGCGATCCGTTTTATGCCGCGCTGGGCCGGCGATGCCTGCATATCGGCTCCGAGCGCGACCTGGAGATCCGGGAGGGACTGGATCTTGAATATGTCGATGCCCCCGAGGAAGCTCAGTTCATCCTCAATACCGGGCCGGCGGGGTGGGACGACCGAATTGAGGATTACGAGCCACTGCTATGCAACGCGCTCAGCCGCGCTCTGCCGATGGTGTGCGCTAACCCCGATCTCGTCGTCATGCGCGGCAGCACCCTTCACCTGTGCGCCGGCGCATTGGCCAAATGGTATGAAGAGGCGGGAGGTCGGGTTCGCTGGCACGGTAAGCCGTTCCGCTCGGTCTACGATGCCTGCCTCCGCCTTCTCGGCATCGAGGACCGCTCGCGCATCCTCGCCGTCGGCGACAGTCTACGCACCGACATTGCCGGCGCGGCTGGGGCGGGGATCGACAGCCTGCTGATCGCCGGCGGTATTCATGCCGAAGAATTCGGCACACTGGGGGAGCGGCATCCCGACCTCGCCCGCGTCGAGGCGACGCTGCGTGAGAGCGGGTACGATCCGGTCGGCGTCGCCTGGAGCTTCTGCTGGTAGCGACCTTCAGTGACCGCTTTTGTGGAGGATCACCTCGCGCAACCCCGTCTCGTATTCGAGACCGAGCGGGGTTACGACCGCACCGTTCGGGTACATAGAGTGGATCAAGCCCTTTCGCTCCAGCGCTACCCAGACGGCGGGGTTGCGCAAGCCGCTGGCATCGCGGGTCGCGACGATTGCGTCGCCGAGATGGAAATGATCGCCGTGCGGATCGGGCGGGCGCACGGCAATGCCCGCATCCTCAGCTGACCCGGCCTTGCCGGTCATGCGCGCGAGTTCCTGAAGCAAGGTCAGGGTCTTGAGTTGCAGGGCGTTGAGGCCGAGCGGGTTTCTCTTGGGCGGCATGAGGGTTGATTAGACCCGGGCCGTGAGCGATGCAACGCTAAGAGCGGTACTGGCGTTTGCGGCGGGTCAGGATAGCGTCTGCGCCTTTGCCGGGTTGTTCGCCTCTCTCGGCCGGCGCCCCGATAAGCGAGACCGCTCGCGCCGCCATTCCGCGTGGCCGTCCCAGTACAAATTGCCGACGAGCGGCAGGTGATCGGAAGCGAGGCGGGCGAGCGGGCTGCGGTAGACTTCGACGTCGCGGAGCACCGCCGGCCCGTCGGCGTAAATCCGGTCGAGCGCCAGCACCGGCATCCAGGAGGGAAAGGTGCGCTCGGCGGCGCTCGGACCGAGATGTCGGTCGAAGGCCCGGATGGCGCCGCTGCGGCCGCGCCACTCGTTCAAATCGCCCATCAGCAGCACCGCCTCCGCCTCGCGCCGGTGCGGCGGCAAGCTTCCGGCGAGCGCGCTCACCAACCGGTTCGCCTGTAGCCGCCGCTCCGTAGCACGCAGACCGAAATGCGTTGCGATGACGCGCAGCACCCGGTCGCCGAACAAGAGGTCGGCGTCGATTGCGCCGCGTGGTTCCCAGCCGCCGACGGTGAGATCAATCGAGCGGGCGGTCAGCACGGGAAAACGGGTGAGAATGGCGTTACCGAAACGCCCGCACTGGTCGCGGACGCCGGCCCCGAGGACGACCTGGCACCCGGTCGCCTCGCCCAGATAGGCCCATTGCTCGGCATGCCGCCCGGTGCCGCGCCGGGCATCGACTTCCTGAAGGCAGGCGATGTCGGCGTCGATTTCACGCAGCACAGCGGCGACTCGCCCAGGGTCATAGCGCCGGTCGACCCCGACGCAAGTATGAATATTATAGGTTACAACTCGAACGGAGTGATCCCCGGCGGTCCCGAGCGAATGCAGTGGAATGCCGGCGCGGCTGGCGCTTCTCGCGCGGCCCCGACTTTGGGTGTCCAAGAATGCTTGAAGCACGGTCTAAAGGCTCATTGTCAGTGGTCTCTCGGTACGGGAACTCGCGGTCCAGATAGCGCAAAGCGGCGCCGACCGCGAGAGGGTCGCGGCTGTATTGTAAAACACCCGTCCAAAAACAGCCCAGCGCCGGACCCCAGCGGGGCCATGCCTGCATCGATTCCGACGCTTATGGCGGCGCGGCAAGGCGGCGCTCGTGCACCTGGAGATGGCAAACCGCGGTCCGCAGCAGCGCTGCATCAATTCCGTTGGCGCGGGCGCGGCGCAGCATGTCGCCAAGAACCTGATCCCCCTCGGTGCGCAATCCCGCTTCGAGATCGCGCCGCATCGACGCGCTGAAATTGCTGCCCCGCTCGGTCAGCATCGCGCGACATTGTTCCCGATGCTGTTTGCGCGGCGGGAAGCCGGACGCAGTCGCTACCGCCTCGCATTCCGCCAGCAGCTCGAGCGTCAGGCTCTCGCCTTCGTCGGCGGCCAGGATGTCGCCGACCGACCCGCGCATCATGCAGTTCATGCCGGCCAGGGAGCTGATCATGACGAACTTTTCCCACATATCGAGCAAGATGTTGCCGCTTATCGATGCATCGACCGGCGTTGCGGCAAAGGCTCGGGCGATCGCCTCGACCCGGCGGCTGACTGCGCCCGAACGCTCGCCGAATGCGATGCCATGCACGCGGTTGAGATGGCGAATCGTCCCCTCCGCGGTCAAGGTCGCCGCGATATAGGCGACCCCGCCCAGGACGCGCTCGGGACCGAAAGCGGCATCGAGCCGGTCGAAATGCCGTAGACCGTTGAGCACCGGCAATATTGCCGTTCCGGGCCCGACTGCCTGCCGGATGGTCGCGATCGCTTGCTCGAGATCGTAGGCTTTTGCCGTCAGCACCACGGTGTCGAAAACCCCGTTGAGGGTATCGGCGGTCGCGACCCGAACGGGCAGCCGCAAATCTCCCATCGGGCTCTCGATGACCAGCCCGCGTTCCCTGAGTGCTGCGGCGCGAGCAGGACGCACGAGAAACGTTACATCCGCCTTGGCGGCCGCGAGACGGCCGCCAAAATACCCGCCAACCGCGCCGGCTCCCAAGACCAGAAAGCGCGGCCCGTCAAAGTTCACGCCTCTACCCCGCCCGGCCGCTGACCAGCGCCAACCCGCGCAGCACGTCTGCGGCCTTGCTGAGCTGCTCGTCAGCCGCCGAGCCAATGTCGGCGGTCGCGAGCGAGGGAGCTGACTCCTTGCCGCCCGAATCCTTGCCGCCCGAATTCGTGGCGCCCGCGGGCACCGGGTCGGTATTCTTCAGAGCACCGCGCAAATCGGCCTCGCGCAGCCGGTTTCCCTGGGGAAGTTTCGCCAGCTTCACCGGCATTACCGCGAGATCGGGAGTGAGGCCCTTGCCCTGAATTCTTTGGCCGCTCGGCGTCATGAACCGGGCGGTGGTAAGCCGGATGGCGCCGTTTCCCTGGAGCGGGATCAGGCTTTCGATCGAGCTCTCGCCAAAGCTCCTCGTACCGACGAGAACCGCCCGCCGGTTGTCCTGCAACCCGGCGGCAACAAGCTCCGCTTCCCGTGCCGTCCCCCCATTGATCAGCGCAACGATCGGCAACCCTTGAGCGATATCGCCGGGAGTAGCACTGATCCGCTTCAGGCTGCCAGGTTTGCGGCCCTTGACGATAACGATGTCGCCTTTGTCGATGAAGGCGTCGGCTACCGCGACAGCCGCTTCAAAAGCGCCGCCGGGGTTGTTTCGCAGATCGAGGATAAAGCCGATCGCCTTGTTGCCGGCCCGTTGCCGCAAATCCTGCACCGCACCGGTGAGCGCCGCCGGGGTTCCGGGGTCGAAGCCGGCAACCCTGAGATAGAAGATATTTCCCCCTTCAATGCGTCCGACCACCGTCTGGAGCTTGTAGCGCTCGCGCTTGACCGTGACGTCGATAGGCCCGCGATTGTCGCGCCGCAAACTCAGTTCGACTGCGCTGCCTGCCGGGCCCCGCAGCTTCTGCTCGGCCTCGCCGAGTGTCAGGTCGTAAGTGGGGTCCTTGTCGATTGCGTAGATCAGGTCTCCCGGCTTGATCCCAGCCTGCGCCGCCGGCGAGCCGTCTTGGGGCGCGATCACCTTCAACTGCCCGTTTTCGATTGTCACCACCAGACCGAGGCTCGGTTGATCGTCATTGGCCGGCGTCTGCATCGACCGGTACGCCGCTTCATTGATGTAGGCCGAGCGCGCGTCGAGGCCGGACAACATCCCGCCGATCGCGGCGCCGATCAGTTTTCCTTCACCAACCGGTTCGACCGCATCCTGGCGGATGCGGTCATAGGCTTCACTGAACAGGTTCAGCTGCTCGTAACCGCCCCCCTTGACGCCTTTTGCCTGCGGCAGGGCTGGGCCCACCGCAAGCAGCGCGCCCAGGACGAGCGCCGTAACCACCTTCCGCATTCGCCCCAATCTCCGCATGAGCGGCCGCACATTAGCCCAGTCGCCGGCAGTTGTAATCCTCTCACGGATCGCCGACGTTAGCGGCTCAGGTGTCCCGATCAGCTTCGATTGCCATGCTCGACAAGAAGCACGTCGTCTTCCCCGGCCGTCTCGTCATCGTCGGCTTTGGCAGCATAGGGCAAGGCGTCCTGCCGCTGTTGCTGCGGCACCTTGAAATCGCCGCAGACCGGATCACGATCATCACCGCCGAGCCGCGCGGACACGATGTCGCAGCCGAGTATGGGATCCGTTTCATCGAAACCGCGCTGACCCGCAGCAACTACCGCGCGCTGCTCGAACCGCAGCTCGGCAAAGATGATTTTCTTCTCAACGTCTCGGTCGACGTATCTAGCGTGGCGTTGATCGAATTATGCCAGGAGAAGGGTGCTCTCTATCTCGACACCTGCATCGAGCCGTGGCCGGGCGGCTACACCGACCCGAGCCTGCCGCCTTCGGCGCGATCCAATTATGCCTTGCGCGAGAGCGCATTGGCGCTTCGTGCCCGTCATCCCCGCGGCCCGACTGCGGTGCTGACCCATGGCGCCAATCCCGGTCTGGTGTCGCATTTTGTCAAACAGGCCCTGATCGATCTGGCGAGGAATGCTGGTTTGCAAGACGCAGCCCCGGCGACCCGCACCGAGTGGGCCCACCTCGTCGAGACCTTGGGCGTCAAGGCGATACATATCGCCGAGCGCGATACGCAAGTCTCGATCATGCCCAAGAAGCCGGGCGAATTCGTCAATACCTGGTCGATCGACGGGTTTGTCAGCGAGGGCTCACAGCCCGCCGAGCTCGGCTGGGGGACGCACGAGCGCCATTTTCCGCTGGACGGCCGCCGTCACGATTTTGGCTCCGGTGCAGCGATATATCTGCTGCGGCCGGGAGCGGTGACTTGCGTGCGCAGTTGGACCCCACTCGAGGGGCCCTATCACGGGTTTCTGATCACCCATGGCGAATTGATCTCGATCGCCGATTATCTGACCGCCTGGGAAGCCGGCGCGGTCCGCCACCGGCCGACCTGTCACTATGCCTATCATCCCTGCGACGATGCGGTGCTGAGCCTGCATGAGTTTGCCGGAAAGAATTTTCAGCTGCAGTCGCGCAAGCGGCTGATGATGGAGGAAATCGCCGAGGGTATCGACGAACTCGGAGTGCTCCTGATGGGCCAAGCCAATGGTGTCTATTGGTTCGGCTCGCGCCTGTCGATCGCCGAAGCGCGGCGGGTGGCGCCTCACAATAATGCCACCTCGCTGCAGGTCACCGCGGCGGTGCTGGGGGGAATGATCTGGGCGATCGAGCGGCCGCGGCAGGGGATTGTCGAGCCCGAGGAGATGGATTTCGCGCGCGTCCTCCAAATCGCCAGGCCGTATCTTGGGGACGTTGTCGGCGTCTATGGCGATTGGAGCCCGCTCGACGGCCGCGAAAGGCTGTTTCCGGAAGATCTCGACCGCGATGACCCGTGGCAGTTCAAGAATATCCGAGTCGTCTGATCCGCTCGGCGGGCGTCGCTCAGCGTGGTTGGCCGCGCTCCTGTTCTACGCGCTCGCGGGCAGCGGCGATTTTGCCTACCACCTGATCGACGATCTGCACACCGGGAACCAAGCGATCGAAGTCTCAGAAGTCGCCGTCGCCTTCTCGGCCGCTGTGTTCTGGCCGGTCGACCTGATCGCAATGGCGCTGCTCGCGGCCCGATGACCTCGCCTTCCGGGCCGGGCGTAGGCTAGCTAACAGAGTGGTGCTCGGCTAGAACGTGCCGGCGGAACAGAAATGCCAGCTGCCGCCTTCCTGGCCGTAAAGCAGTGCGAGGCGCTGATCCCCACTATGGGCGACCACCACCGTAAACCGCTGGCCGGTGCAAGACGATGCCGGGGTGTCGGGCTTTGGCATCTTCTTTGCCGCGGTGCAGGTCACGGCCGCTTCCGGCAGGCTGGACGGGGTGGCAGCGATCCGCTTGCCGGCAGACGTTACGTAATAGTCGGACGGGTTTCCTTGCTTGACCTCGGCGCGCAATTCAAGGCGCCCGTGGCGGGATTTGTACATGCCTGCCTGCTGCTCGCCATCAGGCATGCCCGGCGGGAGCGGTCGAAAACTGATTGCCGAGCAAGCGGGAGCCGCCTTTCCGGGCGCCTTCGTCGCCGACTTTGCCGGGAAAGCCGCCAAGGCGAGCGCCATGCCGATCGCAACTATGATCGTTGTTTGCATTGTACTCTTCCCCCTGCCGCAAAGCGCCCTCTTATACCCCGGCAGCCCCTCCGTAAGTAGAGTTAACAGCGACAGAAAAACCGGCTCGTCCCTCAGTGGCAGCGTTCGGTCAGCCCAGGGTGATCAAGGTTTCGATCAGGTCGGCCGGCCAGACCAGGCTCAGCGGAGCGCTCGTCAACGCCTCGCTCGACGGGTTGCTGCCGTTCGGTAGGCCGACCATGTGGTGACTGAAATGCGCCAGCACTCCGGCAAGATAGAGGCCGGTAACCCATTTCCATGCGTGCTGATGCTGCCGCGATCGGCTTCGTTTCGGTGAAGCAAACGCAAAGACCCGGCGTCCATATTTCGGCAAACCCGGAGGGCCGATCATAATCTCACCCACGCCTTCGCAGCCTTCGTTGACGCCATCCGCGAGAGCCAGCCGTGTTATCCCGCAAACGGGGCGAAACAGTCGGCTGGAAGCCTCGCGTACAATGACCGATCATACTCATTTTTAGCGATCGCGTCACTGCTCTGCTTGGCGATTTAACTGTCTTTATCGGCCGCGCCGAGATTTTCATGGTTGGCGAGCGACAAGACTGACGCTCGCGGCGGCCACCGTATAAAGCCCGGCGACGGTGAGCAACGCGATCGCCAAAATGGCAAAGCCGTCGCTGCCGAGGCGGTCGCCGATCGGTCTCCCGGCAAAGCCGCCGAGCAAGGCGAAGGGCGCGAGGATGCCGGCCGCCATCCAGGTAGGGCCAGGAATGCCGACAGTCGCGGCATGGGATACGACTGTTGCCCCGTATGACAGCGCAAAAAAAGCGAGAAGCGTTGCGCGCACGGTTTGCGCCGCCGTCCCGGCCAGCAACAGATAAATCAGCACCGGCGGCCCGGCCATCCCAACCAGCGCGGTCGCGATTCCCGCGACGGCCCCAGCGGCGAGATCGCGAGTTTGCGTCCTGGCGAAAGGCGCCCAGGGTCGGCCCCCGCGACGTCGGAACCCTGCCATCATCACCGCAAACGCAAGTATCGTCCCTCCAACTCCCAGTCGGACCAGCAACGGGTCGGCGTAGCGGAACGAAAAAAGCCCGATCGGCAACCCGGCGAGACTGCCGGCACTGAGGCGCAGCAAGAGCGCCGGAGCGACAGTTCGCCGCAACCCCGAAACCACGGCGAGTGAAAGCACGGTCGAGAGTATGATCGCGAGTTGAACGGCCTGCGCGGGGTCGACGAACAGCAGGTAAAGCGGAACCGCTAGCACGGCGAAACCAAACCCGCTCACCGCTTGCAGGAGTGCGGCGGCAAAGGTCGTCCCGCCCAGCCCAGCCCAGGCAAACAGGGTCATTATCCGGCCTGGCCGGTGCGGGTCCCTTACGGCGTCTTATGCACCGAGGCGCCGCGCCGCAGCGGTGGCGTGTCGTTGCGAAGGGCAAAGGCGCCTTCCACCGCTTCGACCCGATAGCCGCAACAAAAGCGGGCAACAAACGCATGGGCGAAAGCGGCGTCGTCGAAATAGAACGCGATCGCATCGTTGAGGACGCCGACCAACCCGGCGGGCGCCATCCCCCAGCCCTCGGCGCCGCAGGTCTCGTCGAGCCAGGCATGCATGATCTCGATCTGACGGCCCAGCCCCTCGGGCGGCACCGCGATCCGGACTCGTACCGGAAACCGCCGTTCCGTCTGCTGCCGCGCTTGGATCGATGCTCGTGTCATGCCGCGCCCTGGGTTCATGTTTCGTTCGAAACATTACAGCGCCGCAAGCAGTGTCGAGAAGCCGCATATTTCTGATCGGATAACGTTTCCGGTGAACGTTTCCGGTGAACGTAAGAGCTGGTTATCCGGAACTACCCGGCAGCTCGTCCCGGAGACGGAGGGGACCCCCCCCCCCCCCCCCCCCCCCCCCCCCCCCCCCCCCCCCCCCCCCCCCCCCCCCCCCCCCCCCCCCCCCCCCTTTTTTTTTTTTTTTTTTTTTTTTTTTTTTTTTTTTTTTTTTTTTTTTTTTTTTTTTTTTTTTTTTTTTTTTTTTTTTTTTTTTTTTTTTTTTTTTTTTTTTTTTTTTTTTTTTTTTTTTTTTTTTTTTTTTTTTTTTTTTTTTTTTTTTTTTTTTTTTTTTTTTTTTTTTTTTTTTTTTTTTTTTTTTTTTTTTTTTTTTTTTTTTTTTTTTTTTTTTTTTTTTTTTTTTTTTTTTTTTTTTTTTTTTTTTTTTTTTTTTTTTTTTTTTTTTTTTTTTTTTTTTTTTTTTTTTTTTTTTTTTTTTTTTTTTTTTTTTTTTTTTTTTTTTTTTTTTTTTTTTTTTTTTTTTTTTTTTTTTTTTTTTTTTTTTTTTTTTTTTTTTTTTTTTTTTTTTTTTTTTTTTTTTTTTTTTTTTTTTTTTTTTTTTTTTTTTTTTTTTTTTTTTTTTTTTTTTTTTTTTTTTTTTTTTTTTTTTTTTTTTTTTTTTTTTTTTTTTTTTTTTTTTTTTTTTTTTTTTTTTTTTTTTTTTTTTTTTTTTTTTTTTTTTTTTTTTTTTTTTTTTTTTTTTTTTTTTTTTTTTTTTTAAGAGCTGGTATCCGGAACTACCCGGCAGCTTCGTCCCGGAGACGGAAAGACGGGGTTAGGGGGGGGGGGGGGGGGGGGGGGGGGGGGGGGGGGGGGGGGGGGGGGGGGGGGGGGGGGGGGGGGGGGGGGGGGGGGGGGGGGGGGGGGGGGGGGGGGGGGGGGGGGGGGGGGGGGGGGGGGGGGGGGGGGGGGGGGGGGGGGGGGGGGGGGGGGGGGGGGGGGGGGGGGGGGGGGGGGGGGGGGGGGGGGGGGGGGGGGGTTTTTTTTTTTTTTTTTTTTTTTTTTTTTTTTTTTTTTTTTTTTTTTTTTTTTTTTTTTTTTTTTTTTTTTTTTTTTTTTTTTTTTTTTTTTTTTTTTTTTTTTTTTTTTTTTTTTTTTTTTTTTTTTTTTTTTTTTTTTTTTTTTTTTTTTTTTTTTTTTTTTTTTTTTTTTTTTTTTTTTTTTTTTTTTTTTTTTTTTTTTTTTTTTTTTTTTTTTTTTTTTTTTTTTTTTTTTTTTTTTTTTTTTTTTTTTTTTTTTTTTTTTTTTTTTTTTTTTTTTTTTTTTTTTTTTTTTTTTTTTTTTTTTTTTTTTTTTTTTTTTTTTTTTTTTTTTTTTTTTTTTTTTTTTTTACGCCGGCGGCGCAAGGCACAAAGACTTAATCGCCCACCCCAAGTATGGCTATTGTGCTCGGCTCTGGAACGGAGAGAGCGGCGAACAGACCATCGGCCTCGGCATTGAGACCGGTGGTAAAATAGAGAATGTCGGGGCTGCCGCCGCTGCCGCCGTTCCCGAAGGTCAAAGCCCAAAGCCCTTGCCAGGCCGAGTTGCTGTCGAGCGTCGCGAGGAAGTCTCCGTTAGTCGGGTCGTAGGCGTTGATTTCGCCGCCGAGGGGGCTGAGGTTGCCATAGGCAAAGTTGCCGATCAGCAGGTCGCCGCTGAACTGGCCGAAACCGGCCGGGGCTAGAGCGATGCCCCATGGCGCGGCAAGCTGGCTGCTTGTGCTGAATTTGCGTGAAAGTCCCGTTGGGGTTGGATTCGCCACGGCTCCGACCGTGCCGTTGTCTCGGCTGAATCCCGCCCGCGGGCGCGTAAGTCACATAGATCTTGCCGCCGATGTTCTGCACATTGAACGGGACGAGGTTGGCGGGCAGGTTGGGATTGCGTGAATCGGCCCTACAGTCTGGAAGGAGCCGTTGAAGACGTCGACATTACCCGCCGTGTTGTTGGCAGCGTAGAGGAGTGGCGCCGAGGTGGTACCCCCTATGGCCAGACCGGTGTAGGCCGCCCCCGGGCCGTCGCTGCCAGCGCAGCCGGGTTCGGCGCTGCGGCCCAGGCGTAGATGTTGCCGTTCAGATTGGCAAAGATGAAATGGGCGGCAGCGGGGGTACCGCTTTGAGTTATCACGAAGGACGTGGTGGCAACGCCGCCGATCGAATTGTTGACTTGGCCGGTGGGTCCGTTGGGTCGCTCGCCATTGTCGGGACGGTGACCACGAGCGGCGCGCCGCCCGCCGGGGTCGCGGTCAGCCCGTTCACCGTGTAAAGGGTGGCGACACCTGCAGCTTGATCCGAGATCCAGAGAGGGCTCGTCGCGCTCTCCGAAACACCCCAGGGGTTCTGCAAATTAGGGTCTAAGACCCCGGCAAGCCCGGGAGGTCCGAGACGAGATTCGTCTGGGAATAGGGCGCCAGCACAGTCGCGTTGGCCATCGCTGCCGACAGGCCGAGCCCGACAAAAGCCCCCAGCAAAACGCTTCGTAAGCGCCTCATTGTCGTACCCCCCCCATCGAATTTAAGTCGTTGTCGCAATAGTTCGGAACGAGTGGAAACACCGGACAAGATTGGTTCCGGCTGCGTGGAGACGCTGATCACTTTTTCGTGAACGCGGCAGCGACCGCGACAAGCGCCGCGTCCGTGCCCGGACCGCCGACGATCGACAGGCCGACCGGCAAGCCATCGACCTCGGCGCCGGGGATGCTGACTTGCGGCACGCCGGTCAGCCCGCCATGGGCACACAAGCAGAGAATCCGGTCGCGCTGGGCGCTTGCGGCCGAGAGCGGCTCGCCGCGCTTGGGCGCCGGGAACGGCGTCGTCGGGAGGCAGAGGATCGTGCCGGGCGCCAGCAGATGACGCATCCGGCCGCGCGCCTCGTGCCGCACCAGTTGGGCCCATTGGCGCTCGCTCTCGGGGATTTGCGACCCGGTAAAAATATTGCGCGCGACGCTGTACGCGAAGCGCGGGTTGTCCCGTTCGATCCAATCCTTGAAGGTCAGCCAAGCCTCGGAGGGCTGCAAAGTACGCTGCGCCCGCGCCCATTGCACGATGCCCGCCGGCGCCATGACCTCCTCGCGCGTCTCGCCGACCATCGCTCGCAGCCGCTCGACCATTGGCTGCAATGCGGCGCCGACCTCCGGATCGGCAAAGGCGAAGGCGTCGACCGCGACGATCAGCCTGTCAGGTAATGCCGACGGGATCGGCTCGTCGAGCATGACGCTCGCCACTTTGGCGAAGGTGGCGGCGTCGCGCGCGAACCAGCCGGTCGTGTCCGAGCTCGGCGCCTGCGGCATCATGCCCGCGACAGGAAGCCGGCCATGCGTCGGCCGGATGCCGTAGAGGCCGCAGAAGCTGGCCGGTACGCGAACCGAGCCGCCGGTATCGGTGCCGAGGGCCGTGTCGCAAATCCCGGCGGCGACTGCGGCGGCCGAGCCCGATGAAGAGCCGCCGGGCACGCGTCCCGGCGCCCGCGGATTGACCGGCGTGCCGTAGAACGCATTCTCGCCGACGATGCCGAGAGAGACCTCGTCGGTGATCGTCTTGCCGATCAATGTCGCGCCGGCGTCGAGCAGCCGCTGCACGGCCCAGGCATGCCGCGTCGGCACCGGGTTCGAGCGCGCCCAGTCGGGGTTGCCGCCGCCGGTCGGATGGCCCGCCACATCGAACAGATCCTTGGCCGCAAAGGTCAGACCGGAAAGCGGCCCACCCGGCCGCCCCTCGATATGGACGCGCGGACCGGGCACAAAAGCATTGATGTCGTCATCGGGCATGTCGGGCCTCAAAGCAATCACGGGATCGACGGACAGAAGGATACCGCAATATGTTGCGCAAGCCGGAATCGGTCGCCCGCTGGACATGCCCTGGTTGCCGCCTGTCCCGATGGGCGGCCCAAAACACTCACGCCGCCAGCCGGTGCTTTCGGATCAGGGAGAGGATTTCGGCGGCGGCTGCGGGGATGTTGGTGCCGGGGCCGTAGATGGCGCTGACGCCGGCCTTTTTCAGGAAAGCGTAGTCCTTGGGCGGGATGACGCCGCCGCAGACGACGAGGATGTCGCCCGCGCCTTCGCGTTTCAACGCTTCGATCAGAGCGGGGACGAGGGTCTTGTGGCCGGCGGCGTGGGTCGACACGCCGACGATGTGGACGTCGTTTTCGACCGCCTGGCGGGCGGCCTCCTCGGGGGTCTGGAACAGCGGGTCCGATATCGACGTCGAAGCCGATATCGGCGAAGGCGGTGGCGATGATCTTGGCGCCGCGGTCGTGGCCGTCCTGGCCCAATTTGGCGACCAGCATGCGCGGCCGCCGCCCCTCCTCGCGCGCGAAACCTCGATCTCGCGCTGGACGCGGCGGAAGCCTTCGTCGTCCTGGTATTGCCCGCCATAAACCCCGCTCACCGCGCGGATCTGAGCGCGGTGGCGGGTAAACACTTTTTCGAGCGCGTCGGAGATCTCGCCGACCGTCGCCCGCGCCCGGGTCGCCTCGATCGCCAATGCCAAGAGGTTGCCCTGGCCGCTCTGCGCCGCCTCGGTCAGCGCGGCGAGCGCGGCATCGACCCGGCCCTTGTCGCGCAGGCGGCGGATCCGCTCGAGCCGCTCGACCTGCCGGTCGCGCACCGCGGTGTTGTCGACGTCGAGCAGCTCGACCGAGGCCGCCTCGGCCGAGCGGTATTTGTTGACCCCGACGATCGTCTCCTCGCCGCGGTCGATGCGCGCCTGGCGCCGCGCCGCGGCCTCCTCGATGCGCAATTTGGGCATGCCGGCCTCGACCGCCTTGGTCATGCCGCCCATCGCCTCGACCTCGTCGATCAGCGCCATCGCCGCGGCGGCGATCGAATGGGTCAGGCTTTCGACGTAATAGCTGCCGCCGAGCGGATCGATCGACGTGCGGGATGCCGGTCTCCTCGGCGAGGATCAGCTGGGTGTTGCGGGCGACCCGCGCCGAGGCCGGGGTCGGCAATGCCAACGCCTCGTCGAAGGAGTTGGTGTGCAACGACTGGGTGCCGCCGAGCACCGCGGCCAATGCCTCCAATGTGGTGCGGATGATGTTGTTGTGCGGGTCCTGCTCGGTGAGGCTCACCCCCGAGGTCTGGCAATGCGTGCGCAAGGCGAGGCTCGCCGGGTTCTTGGGCGCGAACTGCCGCATCAGCCGCGCCCACAACACCCGCGCGGCGCGCAATTTCGCGATCTCCATGAAGAAATTCATGCCGATCCCGAAGAAGAACGACAGCCGCGGCGCGAAATCGTCGATCGCGAGGCCCGCGCGACAAGGCCGCCCGCACGTATTCGAGCCCGTCGGCGAGGGTGAAGGCGAGCTCCTGCACCGAGGTCGCGCCGGCTTCCTCCATGTGATAGCCGGAGATCGAGATCGAGTTGAACTTCGGCATGTGCCGGGCGGTGTATTCGATGATGTCGGCGACGATGCGCATCGACGGCCCGGGCGGGTAGATGTAGGTGTTGCGGACCATGAACTCCTTGAGGATGTCGTTCTGGATCGTGCCCGATGAGCTTGTCCTGCGCGCACGCCCTGCTCCTCGGCGGCGACGATGTAGCCGGCGAGCACCGGCAAGACCGCGCCGTTCATCGTCATCGACACGCTCATCCGGTCGAGCGGAATGCCGTCGAACAGGATTTTCATGTCCTCGACCGAGTCGATCGCGACGCCGGCCTTGCCGACATCGCCGACGACCCGCGGATGGTCGCTGTCGTAGCCGCGGTGGGTGGCGAGATCGAACGCGATCGACAGCCCCATCTGCCCGGCCGCGAGATTATCGCGATAGAAGCGGTTCGACTCCTCGGCGGTCGAAAAGCCGGAATATTGCCGGATCGTCCACGGCCGGTTGGCGTACATCGTCGCCCGCGGTCCGCGCAGATAAGGCGGGAACCCGGGCATCGTGTCGCGCAGCGCCACGCCAGCGTGCTCGATCCCCTCCAGGTCCGCGGCGGTATAGAGCGGCTTGACTAGGATGCCCTCCGGTGTTGCCCAATCGAGGCCGTCGACGGGTTTGCCCCGCAATTCAGTGCCCGCCAGCTGCGCCCATTCATCGAAGGTCTTTGCCGGAAATGGGCCGTCCTCTGCCATCGTCTTCTCCCGCAGCGGATGAAGACTATATGGTCGCCGGCGCTCGGAGGTCCATGACAGCGGCGCCGCGCAAGGTGTGCCGGAGAACGACTGCGGCAGTCAGCAGCAGAACGGCTCCGGCCTGATGCGCGGCGGCGAGCGGGATCGGGACGACCATCAGCAAGGTCGAGATGCCGAGCGCCGCCTGCAAAACCGCGGCTGCCAGCAGCCCATGCAGTGCTTTGCGAGCGGGTTTCGGCAGGTTCGCGCGCAGTCCCACCGCCCACAGCAGGAAAACGGCGCTCACGGTCGCAACGGCGAGCATCCGGTGATCGAACTGCACGGCGGTGATGTTCTCGAACCAGTTCAGCCATAGCGGATGGAGCTGGGCGTAGCCGGCCGGCACGAGCCTGCCGTCCATCAGCGGAAAGGTATTGTAGGTCAGTCCGGCACGCGTCCCGGCGACAAAGCCGCCGGCAAGGATGGTCAGCGCGACCAGCGCGAGCACGGCTTCGCTACCCCGCCGCCAGCCTGGACCCGCATCCGGCAACCGAGAACCGCGGACGAGGCCGAGCGCCGTCCACAGGATCGCGGCATAGATTGCGAGAGCGAGGGCGAGGTGGGCGACCAGGCGGTATTGGCTGACCTCGACCCGGTCGGCAAGGCCGCTCTCGACCATGTACCAGCCGAGCGCACCCTGCAGAAACCCGAGCAGCAGGATGCCGGCGAGCGGCGGCGCGAGCTGCCGCGGGAGTTGCCGCCGCGCCAGAAACCAGATGAACGGCGCGGCAAAAGCTACGCCGATCAGCCGGCCCAATAGCCGGTGCAGGTATTCCCAGTAATAGATGCTTTTGAACTCGTCCAAGCCCATTGCGAAATGGATGGCCCGATATTCGGGGATCTGCTGGTACCTCGCGAATTCCGCGGCCCAGTCGGCGGCCGACAGCGGCGGCACGATACCGATGACCGGTCTCCATTCGGTGATCGACAGGCCCGAAAGAGTGAGCCGCGTGATGCCGCCGACCACGACCATCAGGAAAATCAATCCGCAGCAGAGGAAGAGCCACGCCGCCACCGGACGGAGCCCCTCCTTTGCTGCGGCCCTTGGCCGTATTCCCGAATTGGTAGTTCCGAGAACGCCAAGATCCAACCCTGATAATACGCTCTTATATCGTGCGTGCTTCGAGACGCGCCCTTTAGGCGCTCCTCAGCATGAGGTGTAGTATTGATGGCATTAAGGAAAGGGCCTCATCCTGAGGCGCCTCGCGAAGCGACGCCTCGAAGAGCTTGCCCTCGCGAAGGCGGGGGACGCACGACATTCTTTCAGCCCTACGGCATTTTTGCGCTGCCTCCGGGACGGCTCCCTACTCGGCGGCGCCGCGGCGGTGCGAGAAGCCCTGCTCCTGGCTGGTGATGAATTCGAGCAAGGCGGCGCGGCCGTCTTCGGTCTGGCGGCGGGCGCGCAGGATCGCGTCGCCGATCTGCGCGGGATCTTCGACCCGCTCGCTCCATCCACCGAGGTCGCGGGCGATGTTGGCGTAATTGCCGCCTAGATCGCGGGCGCGGTAGCGCTCGTGCGACAGCGCCATCGCATGGGTCTCGATCGCCATCGTCGAATTGTTCAAGACGATCGTCAGGATCGGGATGCCGCAGCGCGCCGCGGTCTCGAAATCGAGACCGGTCATCCCGAACGCCGCATCGCCCATGAAGTTGACGCAGAATTTATCGGGTGCGGCGACCTTGGCGCCGATCGCCAGCCCGAGCCCGGTGCCGAGCTGGTGCGACTTGCCCCAGCCGAGATAGCCGCGCGGCCGGGTCGCCCGGTAGAAGGGGTTGAGCTGCTCACGCGGGCTGCCGGAATCGTGCGTGACAATCGCCTCGGCCGGGTTGACGACCCGCATGAACTCCGAGATGACCCGGTAGGGGTTGATCGGCCGCTCGTCCGAACGCAGCTTCCCCTGCCAGCGGGCCAGCCACTCCTCGCGCTTGCCGGCGACCTCCCGGCCGACGGTGTCCGGGCGCGCCTTGCCGTTCAGCCGATCGCCGACCGCCTCGATCAGTTGGCCGAGCACGAGCTTGGCGTCACCGAGAATCCCCAGATCGGACGCGAAAGCCTTGTGCAGGTCGCGCGTGTCATTGGTCGCGTGGATGATCTTCTTGCCGGGCGGCAATACGGGGGTGGCGATGCCATGCTTGGTAAAGCTGCAGCCGACGCCCAGCACCAGATCCGATTTGTGCAGGAAATGCCGGCCGTGCCCGGTAAAGGTGCCGCCGCCGGGCCCGAGCGCCAATGGATGGTTCTCCGGAAAGACGCTCTTGCCGTCGAAGGTCGTCATGACCGGCGCCTGCAGCAGCTCGGCCAGCCGCCGTAATTCCTCGGTGGCCTCCGCATAGAAGACGCCCTGCCCGGCGAGGATCATCGGGCAGGAGGCGTCGAGCAGCATGCGCGCCGCGTCGTCGATGTCGCGCTCGTCGCCGGCCGACCGGGTGATCGGAACCTGCCGGTACTCGTTCGGATCGACACTCACGTCGATGCTGTGGACATCGGCCGGCACTTCCACCATGACCGGGCCCTGCCGGCCGTTTTTCACCTGCGCCAAGGCGCGCCGCATGACGTTCGCGATCTGCTCCGGCAGGATCACTTCTTCGACCGATTTGGTGATCGCGGCGTAGGAACGGCTCGATTTGAACATCGGGAACAATTGCGCCGTCTCGCGCGGGTGACCGAGCGGCAGAAACACCACCGGGCTCGAATCCGAAAAGGCCGTCGCGACGCCGGCGAAGGCGTTCTCCGCGCCCGGCCCGTACTGCATCGCGAATACGCCGGGCGGGCGGCCGTTGGAGACGCGGGCGAACCCGTCGGCCATGTGCACGCCGACCCGCTCCTGCCGGCAGATGACCGGCTTGATGCCGACCGCCGCGGCGGCCTCGATGATCGGGGTGGTCGGAAAGCAGAATAAGGTCGAGATGCCTTCGCGTTTCAGAATCTCGGCAATCACGTCCATGACGAGCATCGATGGTTCCTCCCAACGGTCATTCGGGGTGCCAGCGACTCCGCCGGCGGACAGCCAAGTTTAGCCTTGGCGGGGGTCAATGCCAACGGCAGCCGCCATGGCTATAGGCGGCCAGAGGTGGAATAGCTAGGAGCGATCAGAGCAAACAACTGCATCCATTAAAACGTCATGCTCAGAGTGAGCCGCACCGAGAGTGGGTCGACCGGGTTGAAATGGACGTCGTAGACGGGCGCTGTCTCGTTCGCCAATTGGGAGGGATAGAAATAGTCGATCTGGTGAGCGCCGGTGTTGTTGAACAGGTTGAAGATGTCCAGCCACACCCTGGCCTGCTCGGAAAATTTGTAGCCGACACGTAAATCGACAAGCGTCGTGGGCCGCGAGGTCACGCTGTCGTCCTCGATCAGCGGCCGCCGGCCGAAGTAGCGGAAATTTAAGCGCGCCAAACCAGGGACCGAGATCCTCAATGGTCGCGCCCGCCGTGGCGATCACATTGGCAGCATTCGGTATGTAGCTGCCGGGGTGGCCGGGCTCGGTATCACCAGTGCCGTTGTCTCCGTCGGCATAGCGTGCATGGGTGGCCGCTAAAGTCGCCATCGAGACGGAGCCAGAGAAACGGCTTGTAGGAGGCGCTGAGCTCGACGCCCTTGCGTTGGCTCGGCCGGCCGGGCGTGGTCATGGCCTCGTCGCCGTCAAATGTCGCCTCGCTGGCGAGATTGAGCACGAAGAGCGCCCCCTCGAGTTTAAGATTCGGGCACCGGCTCCGACCGTACCCCGAGCTCGTAGCCTGTCGCCTTGGTCAATAGGGCGTGCCCAGCACAGACGAGGGGTGGTGTTGCGCTGCATGCAAGGCTCGGCGCGCGATCGCTTGATCAGTGCGCCGCGTAGATCGTTGCTGTGAAAACCCTGCCGAAGCTGAGATAGTATTCGTATCGTGACAGGGGCCGAAGATCAAATTGCCCTTGGGGCTGGTGATGTCTTAGTAGATCGTTGCCGGAATTGGCTTGCGCGTGCTTTCGTCCGAGCGTGATAGAGATCCTCGCGCGACCCGTGATCGTGCGGAACTTGTCCAGCCCATTGGACCCGATTTTCTATATAGAGGGCGGCGATCGTCTTCGATCACATGGTCGTAGCGCACAGTGAATCGCACCACCCGGCCGGTGGTTTCCGCCAGATCGATATGGATGTCGTCGGTGCGCGTCTGGAAGCCGAGCGTGTTCTGCGCGTCGTAACCGGAGATGTTGCCGGGCGTCATATAGCTGACGTTGCCGCCGTAGATCTTGCGCCGGTCCTGCTGCACGAACTGATCGCCGATCGGCGGCGGAAATGTCACGAAGCCGTCGAAATTGTTGAACAGCTGCAATTGGTAGCCGATGAAATAAGCGTTAGCGTTGCTGCCCGGTGTCGGTAGACGCGGCGTATTCGGTGGAGAAGCTGTAGCGCTCCGAGCTGCCGCCGTCGGTCGGGTCGAGCGGGCAGTAGAGACAGATCTGCCCGTCGGGACGGCGCGCTGCGGGATCTGATTGGTCGCATGGAAGGCATCGTTCATGTACATGCCGGTGAACTAGAACCCGTTGTCTGCATTTCCCTGTCTTTTGTTCAGCACCAGTTTTCCCTTGTTGTAGTTGTCCGTGATCGTCCACGGTCCATTGTCGTGCACATATTCCGCCTCTGCCAAGCAGGTTGCCGTCTCCTTCTGGTCTCTTATCGCGCCGAGCCCGCGGTAATAGCCGAGCGTGCCGTCGCTGTCACCATTCGAGGTCGTGCGGCATCTCGTCCACTTAATTTATCTGCACCGCCCCAGCTTTGTCGAAATCGCCCAGATCTGGGAATACGGACCCTAGCTGTTATGCATGTGCTGATCATCTCCGGGAACATCCAATTGAGATCGGCATAGCCCTGACCGTGCGCGTGGGTGCGCATGTTGACCTGCATGTCGTCGAGCGGATGTCGATGTCGGTGCCGTGATCGAGGTTGAAGCCGCGCAGTAAATACTGGTTGGCCTTGCCCTCTCCTCTGTGCTGCGTGTCTATCTATCCCTTCACTATCTCTAGCTTTTCTCCTACCCTATATCTCCGCTGCTCTTCGATCTCTTTGCCTTTGACTACCCCTTGCGAAGCGGTATCCGGCTCGAAAATGGCGTAGCGCTCGGAGCTTATACCCCCAAATCAGATAGTGTTATTAATTCCCGACTTCTCTTGTGGTACCGACGTCTCGCGCTTTTGCTGCAGTTTTTTCTATTTCTAGTCATTTTTTTAATTTATCTTAGATTTCTCTACATAATATATATTTTCTAAAATATATATTTCTTTTTATTTTTATATTTTTTAAATGAATTTAGGTTTAGATTTTTATTAATTTTATGTGTACGCTTTTTATGTTTGTATTGAATGCTTAATATAATTGCTTGGCTTTTGTTGTATTTGGTTATTTCAGGGTTGGTGGCTTTCGGTTCTCTGCTTTTTTTCTTCTTCTCGTTTTTTCATAGAAGTTTAAGTTTTTTGGTTTTTTGTTTTTGTTTTAGGTATTTTTTTTTTTTTTTTTTTTTTTTTTTTTTTTATGGTTTTTGTAAAGTTTTTGGGTTTTTTTTTTTGTTTTTTTTGGTTTTTTTGATTTTTTTTTTTTTTATTTATATTTTTTTATTTTTTTTTTAAAGGTTTTTAGGTTTTATATATAGAGCGCTCGGTCACCAGCGCAGATAGATGTGTTCAGCGTCTACCCGGTTTTCTGCCGGCAGAATATGCCCTGGCCATTTGCGGTCTATACAGTTGCGAGCAGCTTCGCAGCATCTATCGCGAGCCACGGAGAACATCCATGAGCGCCGCATCATGACCCCTGCTCGTCGGTGGGTCAGTTTCCTGAACAGGTCCGGTCGAAAATCGATCCATCCGATCGTCGACGTCGCGACACCACGATGATCCCCATCCGTCCGGACATCGCGCCTCGGTAGAGCAACGCGAGCGCCGAACGAAGACGCATAGAACGGCGAGTTGGTCGATCTCGATCCCGACGTTGAGCGAGAACAGCGATGCCAGCAAGTTCGACCCGGCGATCTGCAGCTGCTCTCTGAATTCGGCGACGGCCATTGGGTCGAATACGACCCGGTGTTCAGCGACAAGATGCGCAAGGTCGGCGGCGATCTCGCCGCGGACGGCGACGGCTTTCTGAAGGCGATGGGAACGACGCGCGAGCTTTTGCTCTCGATCAGCGTCGCCGAGTGCCCCCGGTAAATGCCTTGATCAGCAGGTATGAGCGGTTTTATCAGGCGAAACGAATGACCACGCTGAGCAGAAACCGCAGATGTCGATGCCGCTCAAAATATGCTCTATTCGAGCCTTTTTTACCCTTCCTATTCTTTTTACCAGCCTATCTTTCACTCTTTGCTCTCGATGACAGTCGCCGAGCGGCGCGAAAAACGCTTGGGTCAGCAGGCCTTCTGGGCGCGTCAGGCGGAAAACACGTTTTCCGGGATCGGATAGACGAAATGGCGTCCATAGCCCAGCTGAAAGCTATGACGGTGTCCTCTCATCTCGACCGCGCCACCGCCGATGATTCTTCGATCGAGCGATCCGAGAGCGGTTCTAGCTTTCCGTCGTCTTCTCGAAGGCACGAGACGAATGTTGTTTTCTCTTAGCTCGAGAGCGGTGGCCAGAGCCTTGAGCGCGGTTTCGACGGCGGGCCTGGACGCCGCTATATCGTAGTGGTCCCTCGCGAGCGGAAATGGCACACCGAGCTATAGGTCCAGAGGTACTCGGACCACGAAGTCGGCCTGATCGTTCGATCTTGACAAAGCCGTTCATCATCCGGTCGAGCGGCAGATCATGCGCACCTTCTGGGATCGAACTTACGACGGCAGACAGTCATGGCCGAGCAAAGATGCAACGCCAGCATTGGCGAACTCTATCGCCGCGCAACGGGAAGAAGCGCCGCTTCTTGGCCGCTGGCAGCAGGCTTTCGTGCTTTTTTTTATTTACGCACGATTTTGTATGCGTCTTCCGGATCGTTTCAGCACATAGATGTTGCCTTTCATCGACGGCGACCGTGTGGCTGTAGCGAATGGCCCGCGTTGTGTCCCGGACACAGGATGATATCGCAGAGCGGGCCGAACACGGTCGCGGTCGCCTTGTCCAATAGCCAGACATTGTCATTATTCAGATCGACATCGACGATGTTGTTCTGTCTGGTCGAGCTCTTGTCGCGAATAGTCGACATGGCCAGAATCGATGTCGCACGCTCGCGTCGTGGTGGAACCCAGATCGCACCTCCGGGCGAAGTTCACGAACGCGTTGTCGCCGACGACTGTACGTGGGCGGCGTCTGACCGGCATGAGGCCTATGTAGATTATTTTACTCGGCATGCACAGCGGTTGCGGGTTAGCGGTTATCAGCGGCGCGCAACTACTGGAAACACCTGCGGGCATCCCACTCATGCCAACATACAACCGCGCCTGCTCCAACTCCCGCACAACCTGCTGTGCTACCACCCTATACCACATCCCAATTACCTCCATCTAACACAGCCTCAAAACCCCCAACACCCAGCGAATCCAACCCCACACTCCCCCACCGGCCGAAATTGCTCTACGACCGCCTCGACGAACTCGGTCTCGATTTTGTCGTCGTCTACCCGACCGCCGGGCTGCGCTTGCCGCGCATCCAGGACGATGCGACGCGGCGCGCCGTGATCCGCGCCTACAACATCGTCTCGGCCGATTACTTCAGCGGTCTCGGCGACCGGTTGACGCCGGCGGCGATCATTCCGATGCACACCCCTGACGAGGCGATCGCCGAGCTCGAATTCGCGACGAAGCAATTGGGCTCGAAGGTCGGCATGTTCGGCAGCAACATGGCGCGAAAAGTGCCGGCGGCCGCGGCCAACGACCCCGACACCGCGCGCTTTGCGGTGTGGTACGACGTGCTCGGCCTCGACAGCGACTATGATTACGACCCGGTCTGGGCGAAATGCGTGGAATTGGGCGTTGCGCCGACCTTCCACAGCGCGTCGAGCAGCCAGGGCCTGCGTCTGTCACCGACCAATTTCACATACAACCACATCGGCCATTTCGCAGCCGCCGGCCATGCGACCGCCAAGGCGATTTTCCTCGGCGGCGTCACGCGGCGCTTTCCGGAATTGCGTTTTGCTTTTCTCGAAGGCGGCGTCGGCTGGGCGAGCCAGCTCTTCGGCGATCTGATCGAGCATTGGGAGCGGCGCAGCGCCAAGGCATTGGAGCGCATGCACCCCGACAAGCTCGACCCATATGCCTGTCGAGAAATACTGTTATAGCGACATCGCCGCGGCATTGCGCGACGCGGCGTCTGCCCGACCCCGAACAGGCCTATCTGACCGGCAATGTCGAGGACATCGACGATTTCTCGGCCTGCAGATCACCCGCAAGGAAGACTGGGTCGATCTCTATGCCAAGCCCTACTATTTCGGCTGCGAGGCGGACGACCGCATGAACGCGACCGCGTTCGGCCGCAACAATCCGTTCGGGTCGAAGCTCAACGCGATCTTCAGCTCGGACATCGGGCATTTCGACGTGATCGACATGCGCCATCCACTTGCCCGAAGCCTACGAGCTGGTCGAGGACGGCCACATCACCGCCGACGATTTCCGCGCCTTCACCTTCACCAACGCGGTGCGGCTGTGGGGCACACAGAACCCGCGCTTCTTCGAGGGCACGCGCGTCGCCAAAGAAGCCGCCGCCGTGCTCGCCGCGCGCAAACCCCGACCCTCGCCGCCGCCGATTAACCCGGCAGACGCAGCGCCGCCACCTGGCGGCGCTGCGCACATCCTCTCTCCTGCTCATGTCTCTTCACCCGCTGCCATGCGCAACCCTGATAAATAGAATTCTCGGCGAGCGGGGTCGCGCCAGTTCTCTGCGCTTGGCACTACTACGTTCGTCAGGGTGCGCAACCGCCGGATCACTTCCCGCGCCTCGTCGAGACGACCCATGTGCGCGTAACAAGACGCAAGAAATCGATAGGTCGGGACCCAGTTCGGCTTTTCTTGCAAAGAGCGAAGCAATGTCGCCCTGGCTTCCTCGAGCCGTCCGGCAAAGAAGTGGGCTACGCCGATGCCCATGAGTGGATTAGCTCGCTGCTCGCGAGGGTTGAGGCGCAGCGAGGTCTCGAAATGCTTTATCGCCAGATCAGGCTCCCCCGCCCACGCCCTGAGCCAGCCGCTCCACTGCCAACCGCGAGCAGCGCTCGGATTCAGCTCTAGCCCGCGGTCGAGCAGCGAAATTACGACATCGATTTCTTCGCCGAAGTAGCCGAGAATGTAGGCGACATTGCTTAAACGTTCGGATCTTCACCGGCGGCCTGAAGTGCCCGGCGGAAAGTTCTATTCCCATCCGGCGGCTTCTTTCCGGATCATCGGTCCAGCCGTTGAGATGCAGTTCGAAATGCCGCGCCGCGCCTGCGCCAAGGCAGGACCGTAATGGGGATCACGCTCGATCGCTTGCTCCAGTAGCTCGAGCGAGCCGATTGACGCACTCTTTTCCCAAGAGAAACCGAGAGCGTAAGCGCGCAGGTAAAGATCATAGGCTGTCAAGTCGCTGGTCGGCCGTTCTACTGACCGAGCTATCTCGGCCGCTTGCAGTGTCGGTTCGATCACACCCGCTACGCTGATCGCCACCTGGTCCTGGAGATCAAACACGTCTTCGAGCGAGCCGTCGAAACGGTCGGCCCAGAGATGAGCTCCGCTCTGCGCGTCGATCAGCTGACCGGTGATACGGATACGGCCGCCAGCTTTGCGTACCGAGCCTTCGAGGACATAGCGCACGCCTAGTTCGCGGCCGACCTGTTTGATATCGACCGCTGCCTGGCCTTTGTATGTAAAACTGAATTGCGGGCTATGACGAACAGCCAACGGATGCGCGCGAGCGCCGTGGTGATCTCCTCGACCATGCCGTCGGCGAAATATTCCTGCTCCGGGTCGCCGCTCATATTCTGAAACGGCAATACCGCGATCGACGGCTTATCCGGAGCGGCAACACAGGCTGGCGCCGGCGCCGGTAAGGGTTTGGCCGCGCTCGTCGCGCTGTGGAGCCGATAGACCCGCAGTGGCCGAGCAATGTTCTTTACTTGCTGCTCGCCTATATCATCGAAGGCAAAATCGAGTTTGTCGCGCACCTGGTCGCGCACGACCCGGCTGACGCAGATCCCGCCGCGCTCCGCTAACGCCTCGAGCCGGCCGCGACGTTGACGCCGTCGCCGAATATGTCGTCGGCTTCGACGATGATGTCGCCGAGATTTACGCCAATGCGAAATTCGATGCGGCGGTCGATTGCCGCACCCTCGTTGCGGCCCGTCAATTCGCGCTGTATCTCGACCGCACAGCGCACCGCATCGACGACGCTGGCAAATTCGGCGAGGAAGCCGTCGCCGGTCGATTTGACGATGCGCCCGTGATGCTCTCCATCCGAGGGCGATCACCTCGCGCCGCAGCTTGATTACCGCGGCGTGCGTACCCTCCTCATCCTCGCCCATCAGCCGCTGTAGCCGACGATTCGGCGGCGAAGATCGCGGCAAGCTTGCGTTCGACCGGTTGAGCAGGCACGCGCGGCCCTCCCAACAGTAAGGATAACACAAGATTTCTTCGACCGCTCGCCACTTCGATCGCGCCAAATTGATGAGCCTCGTCGAGAAATACGGCTATGACGACATCGCCGCCGCATTGCGCGAGCGCGGCGGGCTGCCCGACCCCGAACAGGCGTACCTCACCGGCAATCTCGAGAACATCGACGACTTCTCGGCCTGCAAGATCACCCGCAAGGAAGACTGGGTCGATCTTTATGCGAAGCCCTATTATTTCGGCTGCGAGGCCGACGACCGAATGAACGCGACCGCCTTCGGCCGCAACAACCCGTTCGGGTCGAAGCTCAACGCGATCTTCAGCTCGGACATCGGGCATTTCGACGTGATCGACATGCGCCACCCATTGCCCGAAGCCTACGAGCTGGTCGAGGACGGCCATATCACCGCCGCCGATTTCCGCGCCTTCACCTTTACGAACGCGGTCAAGCTGTGGGGCACACAGAACCCGCGCTTCTTCGTAGGCACGCGCGTTGCCAAAGAAGCCGCCGCAATCCTCACCGCAGCCCAAACCCCAACCCTCGCCGCCGCCGAATAGCACCGGCAAGAGCAGCACCGCCTCGGCGGCGCTGCTTGCGTTTTCGGGACGCGCAGGAGGGCAAGGTTTGCCCAGGGCTTCCCGTTGCTGATGCGGTGTCGCTTCATTAACCGGCGAATGCGGTCATCAGCTCCCGCGCATCCGGCAGCGTTTCCAATCGGCCGATTGCCGCCAATAGCCCGTCTAAACTCGCATGCGACAGCGGCTGCACCGCATTACGAGCGCAGTCGCGGAACTTGGTCTCGAACTGAGCATTGGCAAGCGGCTTCTCTGGCGATCCGATGGGATCGCTGGCCTCGACGGTAACCAAGCGCCCGTTGGTCCGTTGCACCGTGATGCTGAGCGAGCCTCTCGGCCGGCGATCGCGCGCAACGCCCGCGATCCGATCCGACAGCGACAGGACCGCGGCGTCTCCCAGACCATCGACCTCCGCTATCCCTACCTTGCCATGCACCAACGCGGTGGCGACCAGGAAGGGTTGGGCGAACTGCGCCTCCACTACCTGGGTAGGGCGGCGCTTCGCCGGCCCGCGGCAGAATTGGTCGCTGTGTCCGACGGGGTCCGCCTCGATCGTCACCCTTTCGATGTCATCGGGCCGCTCGATTTTGAGCCCTGCTCGTGCCGCCAGCGCGGGATCTATCGCCGCATGCAGCGGGCGGCCGCAGGGGTAGGGCTTGTAGCTCAGCGCCTCGCCCCGGAAAGCCGTGCCCAGGTCGCGCAGCAGCACCGATGCGTCGTATCCGTTGGGTTGGTAAAGCTCCAGGAAGCCAAAACGGCCATTGAAAATGTTCCGCGCGCCGGTGAACCCGGTCTGCGCCAACAGGGCCGAGAAAACGCCGGCGTTTGCCGCCTGGCCCGCCTGCATCCGCTTGGTCAGCGCCCCGTCCAGGATGCATTGGCGATTGCCGGCGGCGTGACTGTAGGCGATGCCGAAGGCTGCCAGCATCTGCTCCGGCGTCAGGCCGATCAGTTTGCCTGCGGCCGCGGTGGCGCCGAACACCCCGATCGCCGCAGTGCGATGCCAGCCTCGGTCGAGCGTGCAGGCGAGCGCGATGCGGCACGATACGTCCAGACCGAGCGCGACCGCCAACAGCACACCACTCCCACTGACGCCTCCGAGGCTATCGCATACCGCAAGGACTGACCCCAGCACGGAAACGCCGGGATGGATGGAACCCCCGGTGTCCAACGTGTCGTCGAAATCCAGCGCATGCCCCATGCTGGCATTCAGCAGCGCCGCCTGTGGCGCCGGCAGGCGGGTGCCCCGCAACAGCACACGGCTTTCCTCACGCCCGCCCCATGGGGCGATCACCGCAAACAGCTGATCGATCCCCGGAGAGCCGCTGCCGCCGAGCATGCAGCCAAACGTATCGAGGATATCGCGACGCGCGGATTCGACGGCGCTCGCCGGCAAATCTGCATAACAGGTGCGGCATACGTGCCGGGCGAGGGGCCAAGCGGCGTCGTCGGTCATGGGTCTTCTCCCACGGAGTTTCGATGTTTCGATATTACGGTGTCGCGGACCGAGCGAGGCAAGGCGATCCCCGTTCGGCGGGAAAGCGCAAATTGAATCACGTTCGCAATAGTTATCGTCAGTCCCGCGAAAAGGCCTGTGAGGAAATTGACGATTGGCTGGATCAACACCGTGCGTCCTTCGAGACAGCTGCTTCGCAGCTTCCTCAGGATGAGGAATTTCCCCTAATGCCATCAAAGGAATTACCTCATGCTGAGGAGCGCCCGAAGAGCCTGCCCCAGACTAGAACTGGGGGTGCGTCTCGAAGCACGCACGGCCGCATTGCAGTCATTTCTGAAGCAGGATGAAACGGGGGATTTATCGGTGAAGCGGTAAGCCGGCTGATATACATAACTTGACCCGGATGACATCGCATGGTGAAACGGCCCGGCCGCCGCAAGCTATGTAATGACCGAAGGGACAGCGCGGTCCGTGGTCGATGGAAGGACGAACGACATGTTCAGACTTTATTACGCCCGCGGTACATGTGCGCTCGCGACGCATATCGCGCTAGAAGAGGCGGGTGCGCCGTACGAGGCGGTTCAGGTCGATTTTGGCTCTCAGAGCCAGCGGAGCCCCGAATACCTCGCGGTAAACCCCAAAGGGCGGGTTCCCGCACTGGTAACCGAAAGCGGCACGCTGACCGAAACACCTGCGCTCCTCCTCTTTGTGGCACAGCGTTTTCCGGAGGCCGAACTCGCCCCCCTCGCCGATCCCTTCGCCCTTGCGCAGGTTCAGGAGTTCAATAGTTACCTTTGTTCGACGGTGCATGTCGCGCATGCCCACCGCATGCGGGGCGCCCGGTGGGCGGATGACGCTGCAGCGATCGAGGCAATGAAGCGCAAAGTGCCGTCGAACGTGACGGAATGCTTTGAGCTGATCGAGCACAAGCTCCTGAAGGGTCTGTGGGTGATGGGCGGCAAGTACACGATCTGCGATCCGTACCTGTTCACCGTCGCATCCTGGATAGAAGGCGACGGCGTCGACACCACCAAAGTACCCCGCGTCATCGAACATCGCGCGCGCATGATGGCGCGTCCCGCTGTAAAAAAGGCTGTGGTTGCCGAAGGCACGCAAATTCCCTGACGGTGGCCCCTCCGCATCTGACGCATATTCTGGTCGTCGGCGCTGGCGCTGCGGGTTTGATGGCGGCCCGCGAGCTCGTGCGCGCGGGCAGGCGAGTTACGATCCTCGAGGCGCGAGACCGATGCGGCGGACGCATCTACCCGCTGCCCGCCGAGGAATTTGGCTACCCGGCCGAAGGCGGCGCCGAATTTGTCCACGGCGCCGCACCGTTGACGCGAGCGCTGATGCGCGAGGCACAACTTTCGCTGTTGCCGAGCGGCGGCAAGCGATGGAGTGCCCGCACCGGCAAGCTGTTACCCAACGAGCCTTCGGTGCCTCACATGGGCCGGTTCTACCGAGCTCTGAGCGAGGTGAAAGCCGATCTGCCGATGGCCGAATTTCTCGAGACGCATTTTGCCGATCGGCGATACGACCAGATGCGGCGGTCGGTCACCCGGACGGTCGAGGGGTACGACGCGGCTGACCCGCGCCGCGCCAGCACTCTCGCGCTTCGGGACGAATGGATGGCCCGGGACGACGGTCCGCACGGGCGGATCGCGAACGGCTATGGCGCGCTTATCGAGTATCTCGCATCCGAATGCCGCAGGCACGGAGCCGCACTCCATCTCGGCGCGGGCGTAACGGCGATTGACCAGGCCCGCGGGCGGGTTGCCGTACGCTGTTACCAGGGCGCCACGTTCGAGGCCGACACCGCAATCCTTACCGTGCCACCCCCGCTCCTGTCCGAAATCGCGCTTCCGTCGGCGGCGCGCAAGCGGGTGGCAGCCGCTTCCGATATCGGGTTCGGCAACGTCGTCAAAATTCTATTTCGCTTCGCCACGAACTGGTGGGCGGATCTGGGCGGGCGAGACCTGTCCGATCTGTCGTTTCTGCTTTCCGACGCAGCGGTCCCGACCTGGTGGACCCAGCATCCGGACGGATATCCGGTGCTGACGGGCTGGTTGGCGGGACCCAAGGCCGACAGGGTGTCGCCGCTTGCCGAGCCCGCACTCATCGACATGGGGCTAGCCTCGCTCGGCGTGATTTTCGATCTGCCCGTGGACCGCGTCAGAAGGGATCTCGTCGCGGCGCGAGCGATCGACTGGGGCAACGATCCGTTCGCGCGCGGCGCTTATTCCTATGCCACGCCAAGAACACGCGAAGCACAGTCGGTGCTGAGACAACCGAACGATGTCGCTATTTTCTTTTCCGGCGAGGCGCTCTATGCCGGTCCGGAAATGGGCACGGTCGAGGCGGCGCTGGCCAGCGGCCAGGAAACAGCGCAGACGATCCTGACAGGGTGATTCCGCTTCCCAGGATTTCAACGAGGAGTGCGCCGATGGCATCGTTTCCGCTGGCTTCGGCGACGGGCATGCTGGGTTCGGGATTTCGCGCGGAATCGCTCGACAAGGCGATTTCGCTCGGCGCCCGGATGATCGGCTGCGATGCGGGCAGCACCGACCCCGGACCCGGTCCGCTTGCCACCGGCACGTGCATGTTCTCCGCCGCCGCGGTAAAACGCGACACCGAGATCATGATGACCCGCGCCATCAAGACCGAGATTCCGCTGATCATCGGCTCGGCCGGCACCTCGGGATCGGATGCGGGGCTCGCCTGGATGGTGGACATCGTGCGCGAGATCGCTCGCGAGCAGGACCTGCATTTCAAGCTCGCCGTCATTCATTCGGAATTATCGCGGGAGGTCGTCCGCCGGCACCTGCGCGATGGCCGTGCCCGAGCTTTGCCGCCCTCGGCGCCGCTCAGCGATGTCGATATCGACGACGCAACCCATATCGTCGGCATGATGGGGGTCGAACCGATCCAAGAGGCATTGAGGTCAGGCGCACAGATCGTTATTGCCGGCCGCAGCAGCGATACCTCGATCTTTGCAGCGCTGCCGCTGCTCGAGGGCTACGCCCCGGCCGTAGTGTGGCACATGGCCAAGATCCTCGAATGCGGCGCTGCGGCGGTCGCCGTACGGACCGCGCCCGACTGTATGATGGCGGTATTGCACGAGGACTGCTTCGACGTGTTTCCGCTGCGCGAGGATTATCGCTGCACGCCACAGAGCGTCGCCTCGCACACTCTATACGAAAATGCCGATCCGTTCGAGCTCAAAGAGCCGTCGGGCACTTTGCGAACCGACAAGGCCCGCTACGAGCCGATCTCCGATCGTGCGGTGCGCGTTTCGGGGTCGGAATTTGTGCACGACCCTGAATACACGATCAAATTGGAAGGGGTGCGCCAAGTCGGATACTCGACGATCCTGATGGGCGGGGTGCGAGATCCTTACATCCTCGCGCAGATCGACAGTTGGCTCGCACAGCTCGGTGACAACATCAAGACGCGCATCCGCAACACCGTCGGCAAGCGGTCTTACGAAATCGTAACCCGCGTTTACGGCCGCGACGGCGTCATGGGCGCGCTGGAGCCGCAGCGAAGCGGCATCGGTGGCCACGAGGCCTTCATTCTGTGGGACGTGATCAGCGAGTTGCAGGAGCTGTCCCGCACGATCGCGACGAGCCTCTCGCACCTCGCCGTGCACAATCCGATTTCCAAGTGGCACGGGTTGATTTCGGGCGTCGCGTTCCCCTATTCGCCGCCTGAGATCGATCGAGGCCCAGTCTACGAGTTCCACCTCAACCACGTACTCGTGCCGGAGAGCCCGACGGCGCTGTTCCGCACCGAATACCGGGAGCTCTGATCATGGCGACGCTTGGCGAGCTGGCGAAACTGGTGCGGTCGAAGAACGCCGGCCCGTTCTGGCTGACCATCGACATCATGTTCGACGATGCAGAGGCCTACCGCCGCGCCCGGGACGCCGAAATCGTCAACCGCGCCGGCATCGCCCGCCTCTACAATCGCAACGCGGCCGACATCATCGTCGTCAACCACGACGCGGCCCTGGCGATTAAGGTGAGCTTCCCCCGCCCGCAAAGCTCCGGCTCCAAGCACGACAGCGACGTTTACGGCGGACAGCAATACGCGCCGCTGCTGGGGCTCGAAGTGTCGGGCTGATCAGTGCAATGACGAGATTCATTCTGTCGCGCGCCGGCGCGCTGCATGCCAGTCGGAGGCGTGCGGTATTTGCAGGCCCAGATTGTCGCGCAAGGTCGGGCCGGCATATTCCTTTTGGAATAGACCGCGGCGCTGGAGCTCCGGCACCAGCAGCCGCACGATGTCGTCATACGAGCCCGGCATGCTGGAGGCGGCCAGCACGAACCCGTCGCACGCCGGCGCGGTGAACCATTCCTCCATCTGATCGGCGACCTGCTTGGGGTGCCGCAAAACATCGTGTGCTCCTTCACTGTTCCGCGGCCGGAAACATCGACAAAATCGCGCACGGTCGGGTTCTTCTTGCCCGAATGCCGGATAACGCGGTCGCGGAATCCTTGAAAGGAAAATTCGGCCTGGATCAGCACCGGATGCCCTTGCGGCGACCGCGGCACGCTGAACGGCCCGCGTGACCGGAAATACCGGCCCACATGGTCAAGCCGATGCACCTTGGCAGGATCGGCGAAGCGGTTATTCGCCTTGTCCAGGATCAGCGCGTCCTCTTCCCACGTGTTCCAGTGCCCCAGGACCACGTCCATAAACTCATCGGCTCGGTCGTACCGAGCGTCATGTTCCATGTGGGCGCCGCTGCCGAAGTTCCTGGCTTCGGCGCTGTTGAGCGATGTCACGACGTTCCAGGCCGCCCGGCCCTTCAGCATCAAATCCATTGTCGTGAAGAGGCGGGCGATGTGGAATGGCTCGTAATAGGTGGTGGAGTAGGTCACTCCCAGCCCGAGCCGCTGCGTCACCATCCACATCGTCATGAGGATCGTCGACGGGTCCATCTTCACCGCGCGCACGCCCGCGGCGACCGCCTCGGCATGATCTCCGGTATAGATATCGGGCAGCGCCAGGCGATCGTCGAAGAACGCCATCTGGATCTTGCCGTCCTCCAACATACGCGCGATGCGCTGGTAGTATTCCGGTGTCAAGAAGTCGAGCATCGTCGATGGATGGCGCCACGATCCCGGCAGGTTGGAGCAGTTCTGCGCCTGCAGAAAGCCGACCAGCGTCATCATGCGGTTCTGGAAGGGCATCGGAGCAGTCTCTGATCGATCGGCAATTGCCGAAGGGTACTAACGCATGATAGTGCGGTGCCCGGAGGTTTGATGTCACGGCCCCGAGCAGCTGACGATTTCAAGACAATCCGTACCCGCATGGAGGAATTGCGGCGGGAGAGGCTGCCCGAACAACCCGCCCCGGCAACCGATACCGGCCTCGCATTTCATCGTGGCCCTTGTGCCTGCGGCAGGAGCCTGTTCCCCGACGAGTGCGACGGATCGTGCAAGGCGTTTTGAAAGATGCCCTGAGAGATTATGCCCGGGGCGTCAGCTTTGGGGCTCGTGCAGGGAGGGGCCAACCCAGCCAATTGCAGACGGCCTCGCCCATGATCAGCTCGAGATCTCGGCCCTTCAACCACGGCAGTTCCTCGGTGAACAGGGTCACGCATTGCCGCCAGGAGCATTGCATGCGGGTGATGTCGGTTCCCCAGAACATCCGCTCGGGGCCGAACGCATCGAAACAGCGATGCAGGTGCGGGTGGAGGCTGCGGAACGGATACTCGTCCTCGGCGTAGCCCGCCTGACCCGTCGCCTTGACCGCAACGTTCGGGTGTTTCGCGAGCGCCAGCAACTCTGGCTGGAACCGGTAGGCGGATTCGCCTCTACTGGCCCGCGGCACGCCCATGTGGTCGACAATCAATTTCAAGCTGGGGTGGCGCTCCGCGATCTTTCCGACGGTCGGCAAAAACATCGCGGCGGCAAGCGACACCGGCACGCCGGCGCGCTCGGCGGCAGCCCATAACCAGTCAAGTGTCCCATCGATCACCCACGATTCCTTATGCCGTTCGTTGAAGTAGAAGCGAAGTCCGCGCATGCCCGGACGCTCCTTCCAGCGCTCGACGAGGGCGCGGTTCTCCGGCTGGTCGAGGTAGAACCAGCCCATAATGGCGAAGCGGCCGGGGTATCTCCGCACCGCTTCGACCGCCAATTCGTTCGAGTCCGGATCCCACATAACGGGGTGTATCAGCGCGCGATCCACGCCGGCAGCATTCATGCCGGCGATTGCCTGCTCCGCCGAGTAGGGCGCCTGGCGATGATGGGCGGAAGGCGTACCTTTTTCCCAAAGATGGATCTGTGCATCGACGATCAGCATCGGGCGGCGTCCTCTTAGGTTCGAACGATGGTACCCGACTGAGGCGAGGTCAGGCACGGGCCTCGCGCATCGCCTGCCAGATGCGCTCGCTGGTCGCCGGCATGTCGAGGCCTTTGACCCCCAGCGGCGCGAGCGCATCGATGACGGCGTTGACGATCGCCGGCAGCGCGCCGACCGTGCCGGCCTCGCCCGCGCCCTTGGCGCCCAGTGGATTGCGCTTGGTCGGCACCGGGATCGAGGTGATCTCCATATACGGCATCGTGTCGGCGCGCGGCATGCAGTAATCCATGAAGCTGCCGGTCAGGTTCTGCCCGGATTGGCGGTCGTAGACGACCTGCTCCATCAGCGCCTGGCCCAGCCCCTGCGCGACGCCGCCATGGATCTGCCCCTTGAGGCCAATCGGGTTCACCACCGTGCCGACGTCGTCGACGACGACGTAGCGGACGATCTCCAGCGCCCCGGTAGCGGGGTCGATCTCGACCTCACAGATATGGCAGCCATTGGGATAAGTGTTGTCGTCGGGGGCGAAGGTGCCGGTTTCATAAAGGCCACCCTCGAGGCCTGACGGCAAGCGGCCGGACTGAAACGACGCCTTCGCCACATCGGTGATGCTGACGCGCCGGTCGGTGCCGGCCACCGAGAAATTCCCGTCGGCGAATTCTATGTCGGGTTCCGCGGCTTCTAGCAGATGCGCGGCAATGCGTCGGCCCTTGGCGATGACCTTGTCGGCCGCCATCCACAACGCCGAGCCGCCGATCACCGTCGACCGCGAGCCGTTGGTGCCGATGCCGAAGGCGACACGGTCGGTGTCGCCGTCGATGTATTGCACGGCCGCCGGATCGAGCCCGAGCTTTTCGTTCAGCAGTTGCTTGAAGGTCGTCTCGTGGCCTTGGCCCTGGTTCTTGCTGCCCATCAAGAGGGTCGCGTTGCCGCTCGGGTGAAAGCGGATCTCGGCGAATTCCTGGCCGGGCCCCGCCGCTTTCTCGATCGGGTTGGCGATGCCAATGCCCCGCAGTTTGCCGCGCGACTTGGCCTCGTCGCGCCGCGCCGCAAAGCCGGCCCAATCGGCTTGCGCCAATGCCTTCTGCTGGTTGGCGGGGAAATCGCCGCAATCGTAATTGAGGTTGAGCGCGGTCTTGTACGGCATCGCCGAGGCCGGGATCAGGTTCTTGGTGCGCAATTCGACCGGGTCGAAGCCCAGCTCCCGCGCGGCGTCGTCGATCAGGCGCTCAATGACATAGGTCGCCTCGGGCCGTCCGGCGCCGCGATAGGGCGCGGTGCCGTTGGTGTTGGCCATCACCGCCAGCACCGCGACGTAGGCTGCCGGGATGTCATAAGTGCCGGTCAAGGTGCCGACATTGCCGAAGGTCGCAAGCAGGTTGCGTTCGGACGAGATGTAGGCGCCGACATTGGCCAGCGTCTTCACCCTGAGGCCGAGGAATTTCCCGTCCTCGTCGAGCGCCAGTTCGGCGTCGCTGACATTGTCGCGGGCGTGCTCGTCGGCCTGGATGGCTTCACTGCGTTCACACATCCATTTGACTGGCCGGCGCAATTTCTTCGCCGCGAGCAGCACCAGCCGATGCTCCGGATACTGCCAGCCCTTGGTGCCGAACCCGCCGCCGACATCGCCGGCGATGACGCGGATCTTGCTTTCCGGGATCTTGAAAATACGAGTGGCGAGCGCCTGGCGCACTCGGTGCGGGTACTGCACATCGGCATAGAGGGTGAACCGGTCCTCGCCCGGGTCCCATACCCCGATCGCGCCGCGCGGCTCCATGAAATGTGCATAGACCCGGCTGATCACATAGCGACGCTTGACGATGTGAGGTGCCTTGGCGAAGGCTGCCTCGGTCGCGGCCTTGTTGCCGGCCTCGAACAGGTTCGAGATGTTGTCCGGGCACTCGTCCCACACTGCGATCTTGCCCTCCGCCGCCTCGGCGGTGTCGGTGACCGAGGGCAACGCCTCGTAATCGATGTCGATCAGTTCGGCGGCGTCCTTCGCCTGCGCCAACGTCTCGGCCACCACGAAGGCTACCGGTTCGCCGACATATCGCACCGTGCCCTGCGCGAGGCCGAGATGAGCGCGGGCGAACATTGGCGCCCCGTCCGGCCGCTTGCGCTGAAACGATACGCCCATGACGCCGAGCTTGGCCTCGACAAGGTCGTCGCCGGTCATGATCAGCACAACCCCCGGCGCGGCCTTCGCCGTCCTGAGGTCGAGCGCGCGGATGCGGGCATGGGCGTGCGGCGAGCGCAGCACATAAGCGTATTTCTGGCCCAGCAGGTTGTTGTCGTTCTGGAAACGGCCGTTGCCGCTCAAGAGGCGCTTGTCCTCGAAACGCCGCACCGGCTGCCCGATTCCGAACTCGCCCATTACTTGACCTTTCCTTACACTCGTTCGCGGGTTGCCATTCCCCACTATAATCCGGACGGCAACAAGACCATTGCAAGGTGGAGCGGTTCAAAGAGCCGACGGTGGTTCCTTTCCCGAGAACCGCCTCGCACCGCTAATAAGCTCTTCCTGTGGAGCCGGAGCCGCGATAGTGCCTGCGCCCGCGGGGAGCGAGGCTGACAGCGCGGGTGAGAGGTGCTAACCCATCGCGGAGAAGCCGCCGTCGACCGGGATCGCAGTTCCGGTGACGAAGTCGGAGGCGGGAGAGGCGAGGAACACAGCGATGCCGGCGAGGTCTTCGGCGACACCCCAGCGGCCGGCCGGGGTGCGGGCCAGCACCCGCTCGTGCAATCCGGCGACCTGCCGGCGGGCGTCGCGGGTCAGCTCGGTGTCGATCCAGCCGGGCAAAACGGCGTTGACCTGGATGTTGTCCGCCGCCCAGGCAGCGGCGAGCGATTTGGTCAATTGGACGAGGGCGCCTTTGCTCGCGGAATAAGGGGCAGCGTAAGCTGAGCCGAAGAGGGCGAACATCGAGCCGATATTGATGATCTTGCCGCCGCCGCCGCGCTTCATGACCGGGTGGGCGGCTTGCGAGCACAGAAAGGCGCCGGTCAGATTGGTATCGAGCACGGCATGCCATTCGGCCGCGGTATAGCTCTCCGGGGGTTTGCGGATCGAGGTTCCGGCGTTGTTGACGAGGACGTCGAGCCGGCCAAACCGCTTCTCCGTCTGGTCGATCACCGCCCGGCAGGAGCTTTCGTCGGCCACATCCAGCGGGACGAAGGCGCTCCGGGCCCCGAGTCCGGCCACCGCCGACGCGGCCTTCTCGGCGTTGCGCGCGGCCACCACGACACCGGCCCCGGAAGCGGCGAGCCCGCGCGCCATGCCGAGCCCGATGCCGCCGTTGCCGCCGGTGACGACGGCGACGCGTCCCGTTAGATCGAACATGGTCATCAGAAATCTCCGACAAGAGCCCGGCGATCTGCGCACCATAATGGCGCTCCTGAAGGCGCTTTGGAAGCTGCGCCCGCCGGGCGAACCGGAAGCGCCGGGGGCGCGCCTCATCCGGCGTTGGCGCGAAAAGCGCCTGCTCGTCCGGCTCGAACGGGACTGGCCTGGCGGGCTGGTGCTCCACCGCACCGGCGACCTCGTCAATGTGCCGAGCCCGCTCGACGCCCGCGGCCGCCATGCCCTGCTCCACCCGCCACGTGTCCACCCGGCGGTCCTCGGGTTTCTGCGGGCCGGCTCGGTCGTGATCGATGTCGGCGCCAATCTCGGGGAGTGGACCGTGCCGTTCGCCCGCAAGGTCGGGCCAGCCGGGCGGGTGCTTGCGATCGAGCCGGCGTCGCGCAGCGCCGCCGCTCTCGAATCGACGCTCGCCGCCAATGCCCTAGCTCAGGCCGAAATCGTCCGTTGCGCGATCGGCGACCACGACGGTGTCGCGCAAGTTGTCGTGCCGGTCGTAACGTCGGCCCGCACCGACACCGGCACCGCGCGGATCGGACCCGCTTTTGCCGGCTATGACGCTCACCAGGTCCCGTTGCGCAGCCTGGATTCGTTGGCCGGCGAGCGCGGCGTCGCCCGGCTCGACCTGATCAAGATCGATGTCGAGGGACACGAGCGACAGGTCATCGACGGAGCGGCCGCCATCCTCGACCGGCACCGCCCGGTCCTGGTCGTCGAGACCGGCCACGAGGCCGACGAGGATCGCGCCGCCATCCACGATCGGCTGGCCGGGTTCGGCTATCGGATGATCGGCATCCTGCTCGATTACGGAATGGCGTCGGCCGGCTGGCCGGCCTATGTCGCACTCGACCCGCCGTTTCGCGCGGGCGACGCCCACAATTTGCTGCTCGTCCCTGATACCGTCAGTTCGCAAGTCTCTGCAGAAGAGCCTGTGCCGCGGCGGGGGCGCGGACCTTTGCGCCATTGATGAAATAGACAAAGCAGTCGTGCCCACTCTGTGCCGAGTGTCGGCGGAAGCGCTCGGCCCAACCATCGAGCGCATCCGGCGCGTAGCCGGTTGGCTCGTCTTCGGTGCAGCGGCGCAGGCGAGCGTACACGAAGTCCCCGGTGATCGCTTCGAATGCCGGGTGGTTGTCGTCGTCGACCAGAGCGACGGCGACGCGATGCCGGCCCAACAGCTCGGTGAAGGACGGCGCCGCGAAGCTCGAGTGGCGCACCTCGACGACATGACGTATCGCGCGGCCATCGAGCTGCTGGGGCAGCAATTCGAGAAAGGCGGTGAAACCGGCTTCGTCGAAAGCCATCCGCGGATTGAATTGCCACAGGACCGGCCCGAGCTTGTCGCGCAATTCGAGAACACCGGTCGAGAAGAAGCGGTCGATCGAAGGGCCGGCCGTCGCCAGATCGGAGCGGTGCGTGACAAACCGCGGACCCTTGAGCGAAAAGATAAAATTCTCCGGCGTCTCGTCATGCCAGCGGCGAAAGCTCGCCGGCTTTTGCGAGCCGTAGAAGGTACCGTTGATCTCGATCGCGGTGACTTGGCGGCTCGCATGGGCGAGCTCGCGCGCTTGAGGGAGACCGGGCGGATAGAAGACACCGCGCCATGGCGAAAACACCCAGCCGCCGATCCCGACCCGGATCCTCGGCCCCGAGCTCATCAAAGCCCTGATCTCATCAAAGCCCCGGGTCAGGCACAGTGCGGGTCGGGGTCAGATCGGCAGGGTCGCCGACGACGGCGAAACTCAACGCGTCGGGGTCGAGCAGATTATGGGCGACCCGCTTGGCCTGATCCAGGGAGACGGCCCCGAACAGCGCCGCCCGGCGGTCGAGGTAGTCGATGCCGAGATTTTCCAGCTGGATCTCGACGAGCACCGAGGCGACCCGCGCACTCGTATCGAGCGACAATGGAAAGGAGCCGACCAGGAAGTCCTTGGCGAGGTCGAGCTCCGCCTGGCTCGGGCCTTCGTCGCGCATCCGCCGCCACTCCGCCCGGATAAGGGCGATCGACTGCCCAACCCGAGCATTCTCGGTCGCGACACTCCCGAGAATCATCCCGGCATGCCGGAACGAGACGAGGTCGGTCGACACGCCGTAGGCCAGCCCGCGCTTTACGCGAATTTCCCGCATCAGCCGCCCGCGAAACCCGCCGCCGCCGAGGACGTCGTTGACGAGCCGCGCCGCATACCAATCGGGATCGTCCCGTTTCGGGCCGATTTGGCCGAACGTAACCGCGCTTTGCGGCACCGGCCGCCGGGTGATCATCACCCCGCCATTCTCGTTCGGCTTGGTTTCCGCGACCGCGGTTTCACCGCTATCGGCGGGCAACCCGCCGAAGACCTCGTCAATTAGACCCGCAAGCTCTTCGGACTTAATGTCGCCCACCGCTCCGATCACCAGCCCGGCACGCCGCAGCCGCTGCCCGGCAAAACCGATTAGATCCTCTCGGGTAATCACGGAAACGCTGGCTAGCGTCCCATCGACGTTCTCGCCGTAGGGGTGATCCTCGAAGGCATCGCGCATCCACAGTCGGCCGGAGAGCGCGCGCGGGCTGTGCGCCTGCTGGGAGAGCGAGGTGACGAATTCGCCGCGCACGCGCTCGATTGCGGCCGGCTCAAACCGCGGCGAGGTCAGCGCAGCGCGCAGCAGACCGGCCGCCTCGGGGAGATTCGCCTTCAAGCTACGCAACCTGCCGCCGACCTCATCCCGGCCGGCGGTAAACCCCAAATCGGCGACGAGATCTTCGAGGCGCGTCTTGAAGGCCACGGTATCCCAAGGACCGGCGCCTTCGTCGAGCAGCGACATGGTCATTGCAGCGAGCCCGCCCTTGCCGGGCGGGTCGAGCGCGGCGCCGCCGGGAAAGGCAAACCGGATGGATACGACCGGAAGCGAATGATCCTCGACGAGCCAAGCCTCGATGCCGCCGGGACTGGTCACGCGTTCGATCGTCATCGCCCCGGCGGGGGACGCCCAGAGCAATAGCAGGAGCGCCAGTACGGATTTGTGCATCTGTCGTGCTTACGAGGTCGGGTCGGGGAGCAAAACGCCGGTCGCGGAGTTCCGCTCGACGAGCACCGAGCGCGCCGCATCATCGATTTCCGCCGGTGTTACGGCCCCGATCCGGTCGGGCCAGGCCTCGACCTCTTCCAGGCTTTGGCCGATGGCGAGCGCCGCTCCGATGATATTGGGCGGACCCGACAGGCTGTCCCGGGCATAGACCGAGGCCGCCCGCATGCGCTCCTTTGCGCGCCGGACCTCGTCCGGATCGACCCCGTCCCGCACGAGCCGGCGGAGCTCGCCGTCGATCGCCGCTTCCAGATCGGCAATCGAGACCCCCGGTTTTGGGGTCGCATAGAGGCCGAACGTCGCCAGATCGATTGCACCCGGCGAATAATGGGCCCCGGCCGACAATGCCAGACCGCGGTCGAGTACGAGGGTCTGGTAGAGCCGCGAGCCGGCGCCTCCCCCGAGAATCTCGGCAAGCACCTGAAGCGGATAGGCCTGTGCTGTTTTGCCGGCGCGATAACTCGGAGCGAGATAGGAGCGGTTCCACTGCGGCTGCGCCGCGCGTGCGCTCTTCATCTCGAGCCGCGCCGCCGCGTAGTGCGGTGGCTCCTCGACCCGCACACGCGCTGGCAGGCCCTGAGCCGGGATCGGTCCAAAATACCGTTCGGCGAGCGGACGCAATTTGGCCGAATCGATATCGCCTGCGATCACCACGATGGCGTTATTGGGGACGTACCACTTGCGATACGAAGCCAGCGCATCTTCGGCGCCGAGCATACGGATTTCGTTTACCCAGCCGATCGTCGGATTGCGGTACGGATGGTGAAGGAACGACGTGGCGCGCAGCTGCTCCCCGAGCAATGCCGCCGGTTCGTTGTCGATTCGCATCCGCCGCTCCTCGAGGACGACATCGCGCTCGGGCAGCACGACCTTGTCGTCGAGCACTAGCCCGGTCATGCGGTCCGCTTCCAGCCGCATGACGAGGTCCAATCGGTCGCGCGCGATCGTCTCGTGATAGACGGTGTAATCCTGGGTCGTGAACGCGTTGTCGCGCCCGCCGTTGCGTGCGATCAGAGCCGAGAAGGCGCCCGGCGGGTTGGCGGCGGTTCCCTTGAACATCAGATGTTCGAGGAAATGGGCGATGCCGGATTTTCCGAGCGGGTCGTCGGCCGCCCCGAGCTTGTACCAGACCATCTGCACCACCGCCGGGACGCGATGGTTCGGCACGACAACGACCTGCATCCCGTTGCCGAGCGTGAAGCTCTCCGCTCCGAAACGCTCCGCCCATGCGGGCCCCGCAAGTTGAGTCAATGCGAGGCACGCGAGAGCCACCAAGACTATGCCTCTGCCCCCGCAAACGGGAGGAAAGCGCCCGTTGTGCTGGTCGGTCAATACACCCCCTTCAGCGGGGTGGTTTCGCGTTTCTCGTCCGGCGCGGGCTGGGCGCCATTGCTCGGCTGGTAGTCCAAAAGCTTGCTCGACAGGCTCTGCTCACCCACCACCGCATTCGGGTCCGGCGCCTGACCGCTGCGGGCGCCGATGTCGGGGAGCCCGTCCTCGGCACGGCGCAGCCGGAAATCGGGCGCCTGTTTGCCCGGGTCACCGGGTCCCGCCTGCTCGATGACCTGGCGGGCCTGTTGGTCGGAGCTCTTCTCTTGCGGCCGGGCCGCGCCGGGCTGCGGCGGCCGCAGGTTAAAATCGGGCGGCATCGTCAGCGGCGCGCGCGATTCGACGGCGAACTCGTCGGGCGACGATTTTTCGAGCCCAATCGCCTTTTTCAAGTCGGTGCAGCCGGGAATCAACAATGCGCAGGCCAAGCAAAGAAAGGGCGATGTAAGAAGAGCGCGGGGCGCTCGAAACCGGTACTCACAGGACATGGCATAAATCCCTCCCCACCCGGTTTTTTTAATGCGCTTCCCATCCACTAAGCAAGCCACCCGGCAATCCCGGCTCTGGCGGAGAACTGGCCGCATCAGGTAAACGGTATTCGGGAGCACCCCAGCCACGGATACGATCATGCAAACGCAAGTCATCGGCGCTCGACCGGCTACCGGATCTCGGAGCCTCCCCAGGTCCGACACTTTCGCCGCGGCGGTCTTCGCTGCTCTGCTCGGCGCTTTCGTTATCTGGGCGGTCGGGTTTTCGCACATCGACATCGCCCATAACGCCGCTCACGATACGCGCCACTCCATCGGCTTTCCGTGCCACTGAGTCGGCATGGCTGTTTTCCGCAGACTGGTGTTCGCGGCGCTCTGCGCCGGACTGTTGTCCGGCGTCTTTGCCGCGGTGGCGCATCAAATCGCCACGGTGCCTCTGATCCTACAAGCCGAAACCTATGAGAAACCGTCAGAGCACGAGCATGCCGGTGCGTGGGAACCGGAAAACGGCGCCGAACGCACGGCCTACACCCTGCTGGCGGACATTCTGACAGCGGTTGGGTTTGCGCTTCTGGTGGGGGCCGGACTAACGCTGCGCGGCGGCGAGGTCGGGTGGCGGCAAGGGCTGCTTTGGGGCCTGGCCGGATTTGCGACATTCACTGTCGCCCCGAGCCTCGGATTGCCGCCGCAGCTGCCCGGAAGCGAAGCAGCTCCGCTGCTCGATCGCCAGCTGTGGTGGCTCGGTACCGCTGGTGCAACCGGCTGGGCCCTTGCACTGATCGCCTCCACCACTCGAGCGCGTTGGACGATCCTCGCAGCGGTTCTGATCGTACTGCCGCATCTTTACGGCGCACCCGAGCCCCCTGAGCATATTGCCGCGGTGCCCGCCGCTCTTTCCCACCATTTCCTCGTCGCCGCCACAGTAGTGAACTTTTTGTTCTGGCTGATGCTCGGAGCATCGACGGGCTATTTCCACGAGCGCCTGCAGCCGCAGATCGCTCGAGCGGCACGCGTGGCTGCATGATCTCGAGATTCGCGGTCGGGGCTGCCGTTTCGCTTCTCTTGGCCGATGTCGCGGCGGCTCGGGCGCAGGAGCTGCCCTCCGGGGGAGGACCGATGCCGGGGCTGCGGCGCGGAGCCGACGGCCGGATCGAGGTCCTTCCAACACACCCTGCCCCTCGCCAGGCGCCTAGCAGGGCCAGCACTTCCCCAGCAGCACCGCCCCCCAGCGGAGGCAGTGCGCCGCCTCCGGTTCGGGTTGCCGTCCCGCCACGATCGCCGGCCGGACCACTACGGCCGGTGATCGAGGTGCGGCCAAACACCCCAAGGGTTCGGGACACCGCACCAGGCGGGACCGTCGTCGCGCGCTATTCAGTCAGGATGAGCGACAACTCTCCATTTACCGGGACCGTGAGGTTCGGCCCTCCCTACTATGACAACAATGGGAGATTCGCTCTCGTCGATGGCAACATCATCGTGAATCCGGACGGTCCCGGGATTGGTCCAAACAAGGCCACCGTCACCGATCACATCACGTTAGAGGCGATCCCGGAAAGCCGGGTCGGGCGCTAATCGAACCCGGCTCTGCCGTGATGCGAGTCAGTGCGCCTCACTCCGCAGCAACAAACTGTCCAGCAACATCGCCGCGACGCCGATGCAAATCGCGCTGTCGGCGAGGTTGAAGGCCGGCCAATGCAACGAACCGACATGGAAATCGAGAAAATCGACGACCGCGCCGAGGCGCAGCCGGTCGATGACATTGCCCACCGCACCGCCGATAATGAGCCCGATCGCGACGGCGAGCAAGGGGCTTGAAGCCCGGCTCAACCAGTAGATCAAGACCGCGACGATTGCGGCGGCGGCAAATGAAAAGACCAGCGCATTCACTCCGGCAGCGCCGTTGAACAGGCCAAAGCTGATGCCGCGATTATAGGTCAGGGAGAGACTGAAGAACGACGTCACGGTCTCGCGATCGCCAAAGCCGCGCTCGGCGAAGGAGGCGAGAACTGCGGCTTTGCTGAGCTGGTCGAGGATCGCGACCACAACCGCCGTGGCGAGCCCGCGGGCCAGCATCACCCGTTGGCCGCAGCGGGCTCGAGGGCGGGGCGATCGACGACGTCAGCACACCGCCGGCAGAGATCGGCGTGACCCGGCACTCGACCGACCTCGGGCAGCACCCTCCAGCAGCGTTCGCAGCGCTCCCCCGGCGCCGGCGAGACCCGCACGCCAACTTCCGGAACATCGGGAAGCGTGAAGGCATCGTCGGGCGCCCGTCCCGAGCGCACCGTTCCCGCCGAAGTGATGCAGAGTTCGGCAAGATCGACGTTGCGCAGCTGATCAGCCAGCCCTTCGGGTACGAACAGCTCGACGGCGGCCTGCAGGCTCGACCCCAGCCGCTTGGCCCCCCGCTCCAGTTCCAGCGCGCCGGTAACGACGCGGCGCAGATCGCGCAACACCGCCCAACGTTCGCCGAGCGCGTCATTGCGCCAACCCGCCGGCACATCGGCGAAGAGCTCGAGATGAATGCTCCGCCCAGACAGGTCGCCGTGCCGTGCGAGCCAAGCCTCCTCCGCGGTAAAGCAAATTACCGGAGCGAGCCAGCGCACCAGATACTCGAAGCACCGGTCGACCACGGTCCGCACTGCGCGGCGCCTGATATCGTCCGCCGCATCGCAATAGAGGCGGTCCTTGCGTATGTCGAAATAGAAGGCCGACAGGTCCGTCGCACAGAAACTGTGCAATGCCGCGAACATGCCGTGGAAATCGAATGCCTCGACCGAACGCCGGACGAGCTCGTCGAGCTCCGCCAGGCGATGCAACACCCAGCGGTCGAGCTCGGGCATCGCCTCGATGCCGACTGCCTCGTCGGCGGTATAGCCGTCCAGCGCTCCCAATAGATAGCGCAAGGTATTGCGCAATCGACGGTAGGCGTCGCTGTGCCGCTTGAGGATCTCCGGGCCGATGCGGACATCCTCGGTATAATCCGAGCCGACTACCCAAAGCCGCAGGATGTCGGCCCCGCTCTGCTGCATGATCTGCTGCGGTGGAATGACATTGCCGAGCGATTTCGACATTTTCCGCCCGTCTTCGTCGAGCACGAAGCCGTGGGTCAGCACGGCTTCGTAGGGCGCGCGTCCGCGCGTCCCGCAGGCCTCGATCAGTGAGGACTGAAACCAGCCGCGGTGCTGGTCCGAGCCTTCCAAATAAAGATCGGCCGGCCACCGCAGCTCGGGGCGCTGTTCGAGTACAAAGGCGTGGGTCGAGCCGGAATCGAACCACACCTCGACGATGTCGGTGACCTTATCCCATTCGGCGGCGTCATAGGCGTTGCCGAGGAATTGCGCCGGATCGGCGGTGAACCAGACATCCGCGCCTTCACGTTCGACCGCAGCGGCAATGCGATCGACGACGAGCGGATCGCGCAACGGCTCACCCGTCTCGCGATGCGTGAACACCGCGATCGGTACGCCCCAGGCCCGCTGGCGCGACACGCACCAATCCGGCTTGCTCTCGACCATCGCCTCGATCCGATTGCGGGCCTGCGGTGGGACCCAGCTGACTTCGGCGATTGCCGCCAATGCCTTCTGCCGGAGACCCTCCTTCTCCATGCTGATGAACCATTGCGGCGTATTGCGAAAGATCAGCGGCGCCTTCGATCGCCAGGAATGCGGGTAGGAATGAACGAGCGTGCCGCGAGCGAGCAGCCCGCCGGCCTTGTCGATTGCGGCAATCACGGCGGCATTCGCGTCGCCGGGCTTGCCATCCGGGCGATAGATCGAGCGCCCGGCGAAGACCGGCACCGACGGGAGATAAACGCCATCAGGAGAGACGGTGTCCGGCACCGCCAGGCCGTTCATCTGGCCGAGCTCAAAATCGTCGGCGCCGTGTCCGGGGGCGATATGTACAAGGCCGGTCCCCTGGTCGGCTTCGACAAAGCCGGCAGCCAGCATCGGGACATCGAAATCGTAGCCTTGACCGCGCAGCGGGTGCGTTGCCGTCGTTCCGGCAAGGGCCTCGCCGGGAAAGCGGTCGACAATCGAATATGCGTCGATGCCGGCGTTCGCCGGAAGCGCCTCGACCAGGGTTTCGGCAACGAGCAGGGTCTCGCCGGGCCGCGCGCGGCTTCCTTCGGCCGTCCGATCTACTCGCAACACCACGTAATCGAGGCTTCGGCTGAAGGCGATCGCACGGTTGCCCGGCAATGTCCAAGGCGTCGTCGTCCAGATCAGCGCCGCGGCGCCGGACAGCGCCGGCTGCTCGGCATGCACGATCGGAAAGCGTATCCACACCGTCGTGGATCTGTGGTCGTGATATTCGACTTCCGCCTCGGCGAGCGCGGTCTGCTCGACGACCGACCACAGGACCGGCTTTGCTCCCTTATAGAGCCCGCCATTGACGAGAAACTTGCCGAGCTCACGGACGATCTGCGCCTCGGCCGGATACGCCATTGTCGTGTAGGGGTTGTCCCAGTCGCCGACGACGCCGAGCCGCTTGAAGTCGCGCTTCTGTACCTCGATCCAATGAGCTGCGAATTCACGGCACTCCCGGCGGAACTGGTCGATCGGCACGCTGTCCTTGGATTGGTTTTTCGCGCGGTACTGCTCCTCGACAATCCATTCGATCGGCAGGCCGTGGCAGTCCCAGCCCGGCACATAGGGCGCGTCCTTGCCGAGCATCTGCTGCGCCCGGTTGACGACGTCCTTCAATACCTTGTTGAGCGCGGTGCCGAGGTGAATGTCGCCATTGGCGTAGGGCGGCCCATCGTGAAGGATGAACTTCTCGCGTCCGCGCGACTCCTCGCGCAGCCGCCGGTAGAGACCCATTTCCTCCCAGCGCGCAAGGATCGAGGGCTCGCGCTTGGGCAAATCCCCGCGCATCGGGAATTGGGTCCTGGGCAGGAATACGGTCGGGCGATAATCCGTGGGCATCGTGAACCCCTGGATGAGAGACGAAAGCGAAAGCGTCCCCGATCCTCAGACGAGGACCGGGCCAGTAATTCGCAGTATCCAGGCGTGATGCCGAAACATAGCGGACATATAGCAGCCGCCCCGGTCAAATTCGAGGGGGTAACGTCCAGTTACGCTGAGTCCGCCGGAATGCCGGCGAGGATCGTGCGCGCTCGGGCGGCGTCCGCGGCGATCTGCGCCTTCAGCTCTTCGAGACCGGCGAATTTCTGCTCCGGCCGGATGAAATCGACGAGCGCGACGCGCAGATGGCGTCCATAGAGATCGACATCGATGTCGAACAGGTTGGCCTCGAGCCGCGGCACGAGGCCGCCGACGGTGGGGCGCAGACCGATATTGGCAACCCCGCCGAGCGTGCGGCCGGCGAGCGGATCGTCCGGACCGTCGCCGGAGACACGGACTACGTAGACCCCGAAGGCCGGGTGCAAATAGTCGTCGAGCCCCAGATTCGCGGTCGGAAAGCCGATCGTCCGGCCTCGCCTGTCGCCAGTGGCGACGCGGCCGTCGATCTCCCAGAAGCGGCCGAGGAGCGCCGCAGCCTCACGCGGCTTACCGGTCTTCAGCAGCTCGCGGATATGCGTCGAGGAATAGACGATCGCATCCTCCCCGCGGACCGGTTCGAGCACAGTCACCCCGAAGCCGTGCAGCAGACCCGCGGCGCGCAGAGATTCGGGCGTTCCGCGGCGGCGGTTACCAAAGGTGCAATCCCAGCCCACCACGACGTGTGAGGCACCGATGGCTCCGACGATCACTTCGGCGATGAATTCCTCGGCGCTCTTCTTCGAAAAGGCGAGGTCGAAATGCTGGACGAACAGCAGATCGATGCCGAGCCGGGCGAGTTCGCGCTCCTTGACGCGGAACGGCGTCAGTCGGAAGGGTTCGGTCGCGGGAAAGAACACGCTGCGCGGATGGGGCTCGAAGGTCAGCACCCCGGTCGGGCGGCCCGCTTCCCGCGCGAGCTCGCAGGTCCGGCCGATCAGCACGGCATGGCCGCGGTGCAGGCCATCGAAATTGCCCATCGCCAGAACCGCGCCCGGCGGGTGGTTCGACCGGGGGCCGGGATGTCGTATGACTCGGATCACGGCAGCGGCAATCGCGCAGTTTCAAGGCCAGCCAATTGCTACGAAAATAACCCGACCGGCGGCCGGAGGATAGCGCATCGCGTCGCCTTGGCCGCGCACTCTGCGAAAGCCGGTATAATCGAAGGCGCATTCCTGCCGGATGGACGATCAGCCCCGATGGACGATTAGCCCCGATGGACGATTAGCCAAGGACCGTCCGATGAGACCCGCAGCGAGCGACGCCGACGCGCCATTGCGCGAGGCTTGGTACTATGCGCTGCCGAGCCGCCCCTTGCGGCGACGCGCAGTGGTGGCAAAGCTGATGCTTGGCGAGCCGATCCTGATCGGCCGCGACGAAGCCGGTATGCTTTTCGCGTTGCGTGATCTCTGCCCACACCGCGGCATGCCGCTCAGCGCCGGCCATTTCGACGGGCGGGAGATCGAATGCTGCTATCACGGCTGGCGGTTCGACACGCGCGGGCAATGCACCCTGATCCCGTCGCTGGTGCCGGGCCAGGGCTTTATGCCCGGCCATATCCATACCCGCCGCTATCCCGCGCGCGAGGTCCAAGGCAACATCTGGGTGTTTTTCGGCGAGGACCTGGCGGCGGCACCGGACATCCCGACGCTCGACGGGTTCGACGGACGTGCGCCCGACCTCGTCGAGAGCGTCCGGTTCACCGCGGCGATCGACCATGCGGTGATCGGGCTGATGGACCCGGCGCACGGGCCGTTCGTGCATCGCGCCTGGTGGTGGCGCTCGCGCCGGTCGATCCAGCAAAAGGCCAAGGCCTTCGCGCCCTCCCCGTTCGGCTTTGCAATGACCCGACACGCGCCGTCGCGCAATTCGCGAGCCTACCGGCTCCTGGGCGGCGCCCCCGAAACCGAGATCGTCTTCCGCCTGCCGAGCATCCGGATCGAGCAGATTCGCGCCGGCCGCCACCGGGTGGCCAATCTGACCGCGATCACCCCGATCAACGACCGCGTGACCGAGATCAACCACTGCATCTATTGGACCTTGCCCTGGCTCGGGCTGCTGAAGCCCGCATTGCGGCACTACGTGCGGGCCTTTCTGCACCAGGACCGCGACATCATGGAGCGTCAGCAGCAGGGGCTGTGCTTCAACCCGCCGCTCACCCTGATCGAAGACGCCGACACCCAAGCAAAATGGTATTACCGGCTGAAGCGCGAATACCTCCGGGCCCGCGCCGAAGGCCGCCCGTTCGAGAACCCGGTCCAGCCGCGCACCCTCGAGTGGAGAAGCTGAGGGTCCTAATTAAAAACGGCGCCCGAAGGCGCGTTCGCATTTTTTGGGGTGGCGGTTTTCTTTACATCTGGCTGCGACGTCGCCGCACCAAGCCCAACCAGAGGAGGGCCGGGGCGAGCAACGCCAAGCTGGCAGGCTCTGGGATCGGGTCGGCGCTCGCGGTAGAAATGACGCCAATCGGTAGCGAGGTCAGATTTGCGGATTGATTGGTAGGCGAACCCGAGACTGTCGGCGTGTTTGTGACGTTGTCGGTGCAATTGGGGGCGGTGCCGATGCACCCCGGGCTGGCGGTGCTGGTGCCCTCGCTGCTTGTGGTGCCACCGAGGGTCGCGATCTCCATCCCTGGAGTGTAGATGTCGCCGGTCGACATCATCATGCCCTGGCTGTAGATCTCTCCCGCCCAAGAGCCGCTTTCCGCCATCATCCCTGCGCTGTAGATCTCGCCGCTCGAATCCATCATGCCCGGGGAAATGAAATCCGCTGACGCCGGGCCCGCAAGCATCACCAGACACAGGGCTCCTGAAAACGCCGCAGAGTAAAGCGAGGATCGAGTCTTCATGGGCATATCGATACCCTAGTTTCACGAATTAAGCAGGCAAAAATTGGACCACAAGGCAGATTATGAGGCAAAAGAATGGTAAATCATCTCCGGCCATGATCCGTGAAGAGGAAAGTGTAAGAATTTTCGACAGGAAGATCGCCATTCCAAGATCGCGAAGTAAGACATATTTGGCCCGGATCTAAGTGTCTGACAGGTTCTTATCGTCATCTCCGCGAAAGCGGGCCAGAGCCTGCCCCTGGCTTGAACTGGCGGAAAACCGCCGCGGTGCTCGGGTGTCCCGCTTCGCGAAAATGAACGGTTGACCCCCTAGACCTAGATATTGGGTAAATCATCAGGTCAGCTTCATAAGTGCTGTAGGTCTAATACGCGCAATCGTAGTGTAAAGAAATCAGACACCCGGCCGCGCAACGATGTGTCTAACGAGGTTTCGCGTCACTCCGCTTCCGGAGCCGCCTCGTCAGCGAGCGGCGGAACTCCTTGCCCAGGGATAGAGGGGGGATCGAGGCCACTTCCGCGGGCAGCTCATCCGCGTTCAACTGCGCTTTAGCTCCTGCATCAGCTTTTCCGCCTCGGCCCTGTCCGCGAACGAGCCGGCGGAGCCCAGCAGGGTTTCCAGCATAGCACGAGCATCGGCCGCGCGGCCGACGCGATGGAGGGCCACCGCGAGGTGGTATTGGACATCCAAGTCTTCCGGTGCCCCCAGATTGGCCGCGTTGAGGTACCCCAAGGCCGTCTCGGCTTCCCCTTGCTCCACCAGGATCCACCCGAGAGTATCGCCGATATGTGCGTCGCCGGGAGAGATCTTGAAGGCCCGCTGAGCCAACTCGCGAGCTATCCCCAGTTCCCCCTGTCGCTGATAAAGGCAAGCGAGATTGTTTAGCGCGGTCGGGTCGGCGGGGTGGTCTTCGACCAGACGCGAGTATTCGGAGATGGCGGCGTCATTCTTTTTTTGCCCCGCATAATAGAATGCCAGTTCCGAGCGGACCGCCAAATCGTCTGGGTCGACCTCCAGCCGGGCTTTCAGAAAGGCTTCCGCCTTGGCCGGCGTTCCCATTCGAACATAAAGGCGGGCAAGAGCAGGCGCGAGACCCTTGTCGGTGGGTCGCGACGCGACCGCGGTTTCGAGCAAGGAAACCGCCTCTTGGCCGCGCCCAGCTTTCTCGTATAGCTCTGCCGAAACCACGTCATAGATACTGTTGCCCGGATCGGATGCGGCGGATTCCCGTGCTTTGGAGACGGCTGCGTCCACACCGTCGATTGCCCCGTCCGCTCGGATCAGATCGGCTTTGAGCGAGGCGTTCTGCGGATCGCGGATGATCGCCTCTTTTAGTACGTCCCGCGCCTCGCGAAAGTATTTCGCCTGCTTTAAGAGGACCACATAAGCGGAGCGGATCGGCGTCGAATCCGGCGCGAGTTGGTGCGCCAGCTTGTAGCTCGATATGGCCGCGTCGGTGTCGCCGGATTTCAGCCGGGTCCGGCCGAACGCGACGACGACATTCACGTCTCGCGGAAATTGTGCGTAGAGCTCGGCCGCTACCGCCTTCGCGCTACTCCAATCGCGCCGCTGCTCATATAGGGCCACCAGCTTGAGGCCGGGGGTCGGATCGTAGGTGGCGGCGGCACGGGCGGTGTTGAGCAGGTCTATCGCTTCCGGCCATTTCCTCCCTGCGATCGCGAGATCTGCGAGACCGACAAGTGCCATAGTATCCGTCGGGTTCTTTGCAAGAACCGCGCTGTAGGTTTGCTTGGCATCGTCGGTGCGCCCGATCGTCGCGTAGAGCCGGGCCAAGTCGCGGGTGGCCGCCGAAAAATCCGGATTGCGCGACAGCACATCGCGAAACGCCGTTTCCGCTCCGGCATAATCCCGTTGCGCAACGCAGACCTCTCCGAGCAGAATTTGATAGAGCAAGTTGGCGGGATCCCGCTTGATCAGGGATTTTGCGACCTCTGCCGCCTTGTCGACGTTCCCGGCCCGCAACTCGGCTGATACCAGGGTCGGGCCGGCAACAGTCGCACCGGTCTCGCCCGAAAACACTTCTTCCAACTGAGCGAGCCCCTGCCCCGCCTGGCCGGAACTGATCTCGGCAACCGCGAGCTGCGTCTTGATGGTTGCATTCCCGGGATCGAGTGTCACCGCTTTCTCGAATTGCTGCAGCGCCGCTTGCGGCTTGCCGTCGGCCATGTAGGCGTCGCCGAGCAAGTTCAAAGTCGCCGCGTCCGGCAACGAGTTATCGGCGAGGGGTTTGAGATAGTCGATCGCCCGAGGCGCGCCGTGTTGCTGCAAAGCAGCCCGCGCGATGAGCCGCGTCGCGCCCGCATCGCTCGGGAAATGTTTGAGGTAGTCACGCAGAATACTTTCCGCTTCGCCAAATTGTCCGAGCGCAAATTTTGTCGCCCCCTGCATATAATATCCATAAGGGAAGGCCGTGAAGGCGGCGGCAATGGTATGGAAAATTTGATCCGCCGCGGTGTAGTTCTGTCGCTTGACATACTCCAAGCCGCGCAGATAGTTCGCCATGAAGTTCTTTGGGCTGGCCTGCAGGATCGGATCGAGATCCTGATCCGCCGCCGCGAATTCACCGCGCGTTACATTGACGTTGGCGCGACTGAGACGAGCCAGCTGATAATCGGGATCGATCTCGAGCGCTTCGCCGAAAAGCCGCGCCGCCCCGTTTGCATCACCACGCGACCACAGCATGTCGCCCTTGATCTGCAGCAGTTCGCCTGATTTCGGGTTGACGTCGATCGCCTCATCGATCACCCGAACCGCTTCTTCCGGGTGCGTGCCGGCGAGAAACCGAGCGAGCTGGATCCTCGGCTCCACAACGCTTGGATCCAGTTTGATCGCGTCGCGCAATAATGCTTCGGCTTTTGTGTCATAGCCCAGGCGGACCGCTGCGGTGCCGAGCGCCGTCCTGACCTTGCTTTCAAGAACCGGGCTCCGGTCGCCGGGCTCGATCAGGTCATAAATCTCCTTGAATTCTTTCCGAGCCAGCATAGCGTCGAGGAGGACATCTAGATAATCCGCCTCGTCGCCCTTCAGATCGCGTGCGGCGCGAGCCTCGCGCTCTGCTGACGCGACGTCTCCGAACTGGAAATAAAGCTTTGCAATCTTGACGTGGAGTGCGGGGTCGTGGGGCGACTTCCGGACCGCGTTCTTCAGCGTGATCAGGGCGGTCTTGGGATCCTCGTCCTTGGGGTATTGCGCGGCATCCTGAAAGGGGCCGGAATCTTTAGCGATCGCGTCAGCATACGGCGATAGGCATAGGGCGAAGGCGAAGGCGACAGAGTGCCAGAGACAGCTTCGATGCAGCCGGGACATTGCCTTGCTCTCTAGCGCGACAATCTCATGATCGGTGCAATTCTAACTTGTCGACCGCTCGACCCCAAGACGCTTCGCGGACCGAACATTGGGGTCCGGCTCTCAATAGGTCGTGCCGAGCTTCAGATAACGGTAACGATCGATTGTCTTGACGCCGATCTCGTGTTGTTCGCCTTGCCGGTTCACGGTCAGTTCGACCGTGATCCCGGCTTCGCCCCGGCCCCATAATGCGCGATAAAAATCCGCCAGATCGCGGACTGTCGACCCGTCGATCGCGACGACCCGGTCGCCCTGCTGGATCCCCGCCCCGTCAGCCGGGCCTTCCGGTACGACGCGGCGCACCACGAGTTCACCGTCTATCTCCTGGAGACTGGCGCCGAGCCGCGGCCGCACCGAGGACGGGCGCCCGAGCGCGCTCGGGTCGCCCATTACCGGCCGGAGCCGATCGATCGGCACGAACATGTTGCCCGGAAACCCGCCATCGGCGTCCCCCACGATCAGCGACCCGATCCCGGCGAGCTTGCCGTCGGACGCGATCAACGCGGCGCCGCTCCATGCGGGACAGGGCGGCGCGGTGAAGATCGCGTCTTCCAGCAAGTACTCCCAATAACCGGCGAAAGTCCGACGGGAGACGACGACAGGGCTTGCGCCGCCTCGGCTCCGCCATGGCCCGCGACAATCACCGGCGTGCTCTCGGCGAGGCCTTTTGCCGTTCCGATCGGCATCGGCTTCACCTCCAACGGCTCGACCGCGCGCAAGAGACCCAGCCCCGACTCGGTATCGAAGCCGATGACCTCCGCGCGGCTGACCCTGCCTGCGGCGGTAGTGACCTCCGCCGCCATCGCCTCGGTGATCAGATAGCCGATCGTCACGATGAGGCCCGCATCGTCGATCACCACCCCCGAGCCGTCGCGCTTGGTGCCGAGCCGGCTCGCAGTCCGCGCCTCGGCGGGGATCTCGGCTTGCACGCGAACGATCGCCTCAAGTCGACGCGCCGGATCGGCGTCCCGGCGGCCAAACGGGCCGGCCCAGCAAGCAGGAGCAGCGCCGAAGCGAGGCGGACGGTCAACCAACAGATCCGCGCGGCGCTCGGCATGCGGCATCTCCCTCAAGATGCGCCCGGTGTGGAAGCATCGACTTCATTGCGAGGGGGCGTTCGGTTCGCCGGCGCGATAAAGCTCCGCGGCGTCATGGGCGAGCAAGGACCGCGATGCGGGCCGCATGTACATCATATGGCCGCCGTCATAGACCCGGAGCTGAATTGCCGACCGCATCGCCTCGGGAATCTCCAACTGGTCGACGAGCCAGCGCGAGCTGAGATACGGCGTCACCAGGTCGTAGCGCCCGTTAACGATCAAAACCTTCGTCGCCGGGTGCTCGAGCAGCGCCGCCTCGAGCGACGACATCGCGAGGCCCTCGGTGCCGTGCTGTCGTTCGCCTTGCCAGTTCCATTGCTGCGAGACGTCGTGGGGCAGCACGCGGTACGGCTGATCGGTGTGGACCCCGAGCGCCTCGGCAAGATAGGCGTTGAATGCCGTGCCATAGGCGGCGACGGCCGGCTGCAGCACCGGGTCTCCAGCCCCCTCGCCGCCTTCGGGGCCTGCTGGCGCCGCAATCGTGCTGTCGTAGAGACTGACCCTCTCCCCGTGATTACGCCGGATCTCGCGGGCGAAAATGTGACGTGGGATCCGACCGCGGTAGCGGCGCACGATATCTGCCGGAACCCCGGCGATTCGGGCGACGCGGGCAATCAAGGGATCGCCGGCGGAAGGCTGCCCCTTCAGACCCGCCAGACCCACCAAATAGTCCGAGAGGGCGAAGCGCTCGGCCTCCGCTGTGCTGGCGCCAGGAGCTGCGTCGTAGGCGGCGGCGGTGGCGGCGTAGGAGGGCAGGACGAGGGCGGCGGTGAGAAGATCGCGCTCTGTCTGATGCAAGGCAGAGAGGTCGAGCGCCGGAGAGACCAGGACGAGGCCTTTGACGATCACGTCAACGTCGTGCGGCAGGGTTTGCGCCATCGCCGCCGCCCGGAAGCCGCCATAGCTCTCTCCGACGAGCCAGACCGGCGACGTCCAGCGCTGATGCCGGGTCAGCCACAGCCGGATCACCGAGCCGAGCGAGGCGATATCGGCGCGCACATCCCAAAAGGGCTTGTCCGGATTTTCCTCCTTGCCCTTGCCGCGGCTGAAACCGGTGCCGACCGGGTCGACAAAGACCAGATCGGTAAAGCCCAACCAAGTGGCCGGGTTATCAATGAGATGAACGGGAGGGGTCGGCACCGCGCCGTTTTCCGGGGTCTCCAGGATCTGCGGGCCGAGCGCGCCGAGATGCAGAAAGACCGAGGCCGCACCGGGACCGCCGTTGAAGATGAAGCTGACAGGCCTGGCGCTGCCATTCTCGCCATCTGTGAGGTAGCTGACCGTGAAGATCGATGCGGTGGTGTTGCCCTTGGCGTCGGACACCGGCAACGTCTCTGCGACCGCCTCGTAGTCGAGCCGGCGCCCGTTTAGCCCTATGGCGTTCCCCCCCATCGTATGGTGGGTCGCCACCCGCGCCGGCAGCTCGCCATTCGGCTTCTCATCCGCCCGAGAATCGGGCGTCCAGAGGGCGGCCAGCAGCAGCAAAGACACGACCGCAATGGATTTCGGCATCGAGCGCCTCGAATTTTTGCCCGGACGACGTCCCGGCAGAAGGTCGACTGGTGCGTGCGAACTATGTCGATTCTGTGGGATCGGGGCGGTAAGCTCCACCACCATTATCGAATTTCCGGCGAGGGTCACATGCCGAGTTCCGCCCGCGTTGCGCTGATCACCGGCTGCGGCAAGCCGATCGGCATCGGCAATTCGACCGCCCGCGCGCTCGCCGCGGCCGGCGTGACCGTCGTCGTCTCCGATGTCGTGCCGGCGGGTGTCGCCAACGAGCATAATGTCCAAGGCGACATGGATAGCTCCTGGAAGGGGGTCGACAGCCTCGTCGAGGATCTCGTGCGGAACGGCAGGATGGCATTCTCGACGCTCGGCGACGTCAGCGTCGAGGCCGATGCCGGGCGCATGGTAGAGGAAGTGCTGGGGCGCTACGGGCGACTCGACATTCTCGTCAACAATGCCGGCGCGCCGCAGGGCGCCGAGCGCAACGAGATCGAGGATGTGCCGGTCGAGGCCTGGGACCGCACGATGGGCGTCAACGCCCGCGGCGCCTTTTTGATGTCGCGCGCCGCCGTGCCGGCGATGCGCAAAGCCGGCTGGGGCCGCATCGTCAGCGTCTCCTCGAAGGCGGCGTTCCGCCCCGGCAAGCATCGCGCCGCCTATGCCGCCTCAAAGGCGGCGATCGTCGGGTTCACCAAGTCGCTCGCCTTCGATCTGGCGCCCTGTGGGATCACCGTCAACGCCGTCTGCCCGGGGCCGATCCGCACCTCGCGGGCGATCAGCACGAACCGGCGCGAATACGGCGACGATCTCGAAATTGGCTTTGCCGAGCGCGCGAAGGCGATCCCGGTCGGCCGCTTCGGCAGCCCCGACGAGGTCGCGGCGATGATTGCGTTTCTGGCGTCCGACCAGGCCGCGTTCGTGACCGGCCAAGCGATCGGCGTCGACGGAGGCTGGTGAAGGCGGCTAGGCCGGATGATCAAACCGATGCTCTTGCTGGCCCTGACGGCACTTCTGACCGCCTGCGTCAATCCGGACAATGTCCGGGCCGCCCCCGAAGACACCTGGACCTGGCAAGTAAACCAGAATTATCAACGATTTGCGCACTGCCTCACCGACACGCTGAACGGCGCCCCGGTGCAATCTTGGTTTTACCAGGCACCACGGCCGATAACGAGTTTCGACCAACAGTGGCAAAGACATCGCATAATCCTGAAGTCGATCGATCCCTTGGGCGTCGAACAGGTGCACATCGAAATCAATGGCATTAGCGAACACGACACACGCATCGTTGCCGGTGCGAAAAACCTGGAAGCATTCGGCGGCGGTGCGCCAATGGTCTATGTCAAAGCCTATGTCGATGTCTGCGCGCGAGCGTGACGAAAACCACGGAATGGGGAGTGTCGGATGAAGAAGATCGAGATCACCGCCTATGGGGCCCCGGAAGAGGTCGCCCATTGCATCGATGCGCCGGCGGTCGGCGACCCCGGTCCTGGTGAGGTCGTGTTCGACGTGCTCGCTTTTCCGATCAACCCGGCAGACATCTCTTTTTGCCGCGGCAGTTATCGGCTGCGCCCGCCATTGCCCGCGACACCAGGCGCCGAGGGCGTGGGGCGCGTCATTGCCGTCGGCGCGGGCGTTACTCACGTCAAACCCGGCGACCTGGTGATCAACATGCAGCGCGAGAATTGGACGCAGCGCCGCCGCGTCAAGGCCGAGGACGTGGTGCCGATCCCGCCGGGGCTGGATCTGGCGCAAGCGGCGATGCTGCGCATCAATCCGCCGACCGCGCTGTTGCTGCTGGAGGACCACGTCGCGCTGGAGCCGGGGGATTGGGTGATCCAGAACGTCGCCAATTCGGCGGTGGGCCGGCATGTGATCGTGCTGGCCAAGGCGCGCGGCGTGCGCACTGTCAATGTCGTACGCCGCGACGATGTCGCGGGGGGGCTGCGGGATCTCGGTGCGGATGTCGTCGTGAAGGACGGCCCTGATCTGGCCGAGCGCGCGCGGGCAGCCACCGGCGGAGCGCCGATTCGGCTCGGCATCGACGCCGTCTCCGGGGACGCCAGTAAGCGGATCGGCGACTGCGTCGCGGAGGGCGGTGTCGTCGTCAGCTATGGGTCGATGTCGGGCCAGGACCCGGTTATGAGCCGCGCGGCGGTCAACATGCGCGGCGTCAATCTGACCGGGTTCAATCTGGGCCGCGGCTTGGCGAAGCGCACACCTGAGCAAGTGCGCGGGATCTATGCCGACCTCGCGGCCAAACTCCGCGACGGCGTGCTCAAGGCGCCGATCGATGCGTTCTACCCGATCGAGGAGATCCGACCGGCATTGATCAGGGCGCAGCAGGGCGGCCGGCACGGCAAGGTGCTCGTGCTGCCCAATGGGCCGCTGCAATGACGGACTCCGGCCATCAAGGCCTGATCCTGGACCAGTTCACGCGCCAGGCGGCATTGTTCAGCACCGCTGCCCCGATCACCAACGCCGACGCATTGCGGATGATCGTCGAGGCCGCTCGGCCGGGACCGGACGATACGGTTCTCGATGTCGCCTGCGGCGGCGGCATCGTCGTGTGCGCCTTCGCCCCGCATGTGCGCCGGGCGACCGGTATCGACGTGACCCCGGCAATGCTGAAACAGGCGCAGAGGCTAACGGCGGAAAAGGGGTTGACCAATGTCGAGTGGCGGCAAGGAGACGTAAATGTGCTGCCGTTCGAGGACGGCGGCTTTACGATCGTGGTCACACGCTTCTCGGTGCACCATTTCCCCGACCCGCCCGCGGTCTTGCGGGAAATGGCCCGCGTCTGCACCCCCGGGGGACGGCTGGTCGTAGTCGATATGTATGCGTCGGAAAAGCCTGCCAAAGCGGCGGAGTTCAACCGGTTGGAGCGTCTGCGCGACCCCTCCCACATGCGCTCGCTGACCTTGGCCGAGCTGAAAGGCCTGTTCAGCGAGGCCGGACTGGCAGAGCCTGTGGCGAGCTTCTACGAATTGCGGGACGAGGTGGAGAACCTGCTGGCCCGTTCCTTCCCCGAGCCAGGCGACGACGTGAAGATCATCGAGCTGTTCAAGGCGTCCGCCGCGGATGACCGGCTCGGGGTGCCGGTCCGTATCGAGGGCGAGCGGATCCACTACGCTTATCCCGTCGCGATCTTGGCCGCACAACGCCCTGCGTAATGAGCATCCCCGCCCCGTTCGAGCGTTACGAGGGCGAGGTTCTGCCGGAGTGGATCGACGCCAACGACCACATGAACCTCGCCTATTACACAGTGATGTTCGATTACGCGACCGATGCGCTGTTCGACGCCATCGGCATCGGCCGCCAATACAAAGACAGCACCGGCAATGGCACCTTCGTGGTCGAAACGCACAATTTGTACGAGCGCGAGCTGCTGCTCGGTGATCGCGTGCGCGTCAGCACGCGGATTCTCGGCATGGATGGCAAACGTCTGCATCTGGCGCACGAAATGTTCATGGTCGCGAACGGGCAGCGCGCCGCGACGCAAGAATTGCTGTACTTGCACGTCGACCTCAGGGCGCGCCGCGTCGTGCCGTTTCCGGACGGGGTTCGCGAGCGCGTCGCCGCCGCCGTTGCGGCGCACGCCCATCCTCCGCGCCCCGATTGGGCCGGCCGCCGCATCGTCATGCCAGGCTGAAAGGCCCCCTCACCCCGACCCTCTCCCCGCAAGCGGGGCGAGGGGGTGACACGGCGGATTTCCCTCGCCCCGCTTGCGGGGAGAGGATTAGGGTGAGGGGCTACTCCGCGGCCTCACGCGCGTCCTCGATCAGCGCTGTTGGAGTTACCTCCAACAGCGTGGCCGCTGCGGCCTCCGGCAGCGCCTCGACGCCCCGCAGTTTCCGGTCCACCGCGCGGCGGCGGACGCCGGCCTCTTCGACGACCTTCTGCGCCTCTTCCAGCTTCTTGTGGACCTTGTCGAGAACGCCGCCGAATTTTTCGAATTCGGTTTTGACCGCGGAGAGGACCTGCCAGACTTCGCTCGAACGCTGCTGGATCGCCAGGGTGCGGAAGCCCATCCGCAGCGAGGTCAATAGCGAGACCAATGTCGTCGGCCCCGCCACCATGATGTGGCACTCGCGCTGCAGCCAATCGACCAAGCCCGGCCGTCTGATGACCTCGGCGAACAGCCCCTCGGTCGGCAGAAACATCACCGCGAAATCGGTGCTGTGCGGCGGCGCGACATATCTGGCGCAGATGTCTCTGGCGGCGTTGCGCACCCGCGTTTCGATGCCGCGCAATGCCGCCTCGGCGGCCTCCAGATCGCCCCGCTCGGTCGCCTCGACCAGCCGGTCATAATCCTCTGTCGGGTATTTGGCATCGACCGGCAGCCACAACGGCATGTCACCATCGCCCGGCAGTTTGACCGCAAACTCGACGCGCTGATTGCTGCGCGGCCGCACCTCGACATTGCGCGCGTATTGGTCGGCCGTGAGGATCTCCTCGAGGATGTTGCCGAGCGCCACCTCGCCCCAGGTTCCCCGCGATTTGACGTTGCCGAGGATCCGCTTCAGGTCGCCGACGCCAGTCGCCAGCGCCTGCATCTCGCCGACGCTCTCATGCACTCGGGTCAGCGAGTCGTTGACCATCTTGAACGACGCGCCGAGCCGCTGCTCCAGGGTTCCCTGGAGCTTCTCGTCGACCGTCTGGCGCATTTGTTCGAGCTTCTCGGCATTCTCAGAGCGCAGCACGTCCAGGCGCCCTTCGACCGTGTTGCGCAGCGCGTCTTGTTGGGTTTCGGACTTCCTGGTTAGCTCGGTCATCGCGACAGCGAGGCGGTCCCCCAGTTGCTGCAGCGTATGCTGCACCTCCTCGCGCAGCGCTTTGGCGCTCGTCGCAGCTTCCTCGCGCAACAATTTGGAGCCGATGGCGCTCTCCTGCCGTCCGCATGCCAGTTCGTCGCGCAGCACCTGTTCGAGGCTCTGCCGCTGCGCAGTCGGATTATAACGGATTCGTAGAAGGATAGCCGCCGCGAGCGCGGCTCCCACGAGCGCAACGGCGAGACCGGCGGCCGCGAGCAGCTCTATCGACATCTGCGCTCCCGAATGCGGGGGGCTAGCTCGCAACGCCTGTCAGGGAGAGAACGTAGAGCGAACATAAGTCCGAAATTAAACCGATCCCGCGGACGATGTCGAGCAATTCTGTGTGGATCGGATTAAACTGTGGTTACGGCGGGATTCCGCCCGCTTCGTTGTTCGCCGGCGGCCGGCCGCCCGAAGCAGGAGCGCGGCAACGATTCGATGAAGTCCGTACAGCGAGGTTTGCCCCGATGCCCGAAGAAACCAAAGGCTTCGCCATGTTCCCGCACGATTGGCATTCGACCGACTACGTTACGGAATGGATTACGCGGGACGCGGCTCGCGATCCCGAGCGGCGCCCGCTATTGCGCCAAATGTTGTCGTTTGCACCGTTCCCGCGCGATGCCGAGTTGGAGGTACTGGACGTTGGTGCGGGCTATGGCGCGGTTAGCGAAGAGGTGCTGCAGGCCTTCCCGGCGGCTCGCGTCACGTTGCAGGATTATTCGCAGCCGATGCTCGACCGCGCCAGCCAACGTCTCGGCGACCGATCGGATCAGCTCCGCTACGTCTTCTGCGACCTCTTCGACCCGTCATGGCCGAAGCGGGTCGGCGGCCCCTTCGACCTCGCCGTCTCGGCCATTGCCCTCCACAATCTGCGCGACCCCGAAAAGATCTTCGCCTGCTACCGGGCGATCCATGATCTACTCCAACCCGGCGGCGGTTTCTTGAACTGCGACCGGTTCGTTGAAGGCGTCGAGCCGCATCTGGCGGCGCTGCGCGAGGCGGGGTTCGGCCTTGTCGAGTGCCCCTGGCGAGAGCCGCCTCGGGCCATCGTGGTTGCTACTCGGATTGGCGTCTAGCCCTGCCCATCCCCATCGCGCTCGAGCGGCCAAGCAAAGCTCAGCTCGTGGCCGTCGGGATCGGTAATATGGAAGAAGCGCTCGCCCCATTCCGCGTCGCGCGGCGGCGCCTCGACCCGATAGCCGGCGGCGGCCAGTCGGGCATGGAGCCCGTCGACATCCGAGTGGTAGAAGATCACGCGGCCCCACCACGACCACTGCCGCCCAGCCGGCTGGGCGATCAGGTTCACAAAATTGCTGCCGGCCTTGAAGCTCGTAAAGCTCTCGTCTTCACCGCCATAGAGCATGGCGAACCCGAGTATCCGGTAGAATTGGACCGCCCGCCGCATGTCGTGCGTCGCGAGGGTGATCGCGCTGATGCCCTCGATCATCGCCGGGCTCCTCCGCCATGGCATTCCGTTAGAGGACGGAGCGGCGGCTCGAGCCGCCGCCGTCGATCGTGACGCTGGAGCCGGTAGTGTAGGCCGAGAGGTCGGAGGCGAGGAAGGTGGCCATCCAGCCGATCTCCGCGGGCTTGGCAGCGCGGCCGAATGCCAGCGGTTCCAGGCGCTTAACTCCCGGTCGGTTCGGTATGCCCGCTTTTAAGCTTGAACGGACCGAACCGCTCCTGTCAGCGCTGCGCGGCAGATGCACCGCCCGATCCAGAGCGGCCACCGTCGATGACGAGATGCGTGCCGGTGATGTCACCCGCGAGATCAGAGCACAGATACATCACCGCATTCGCCACTTCCTCCGGCGTCGCATAGCGCCCAGTCGGCGTGTTCGCGCTGTTAGCATCATGGACCATCCTCGGGTCCCGAGGATTCCGCTGCGCCTCGAGCGAGCGCATCATCCGCGTCTCGACTGGGCCGGGACATACGGCGTTCACTCTTATGCCCAGGCGCGCGACATCTGCAGATGCGACTTTGGTCAATCCCAGCACACCGTGCTTGGAGGCGACGTAGGGCGCCATGCCAGGCCCACCGAACAATCCCGCCACGGACGCAGTGTTCACGACGGCGCCGCGTCCCTGTTTCAGCATCACCGGCAGCACATGACGCATGCCGAGGAATACGCCCTTTAAATTCACGCTGATCACAGCATCGAAGACCGCCTCGTCGTATTCCTGCGTTGGGGCAACCTTGCCCTCGATACCGGCATTGTTGAAGAAGCAGTCGATCGCGCCGTAGCTATCCAGCGTCGCCTTGACGTAGTTCTGCACATCGCCGGATTTCGTGACGTCCGCGCGCACGAACCGCGCATCGCCACCCTGCTGGCGCACAAGTTCGGCGCTTGCCTCGCCTTCGGTCGGGTCGAGATCGACCACCACCACCTTGGCGCCGCGACGGGCGAAGCCGAGCGCACTGGCGCGGCCGATGCAGCCACCGCCGCCAGTGATCAGAGCAACCCTGCCTGTGAATTCCATCCGACATGTCCTCGTTGGACGCTTGGCCGGACCGTGCGCCGATGTGCATGCTCGCGCAACGGAATTTTACGGGTAGCCTGGCACACCGGCACGCCGAGCTACGCAGGGCGATCGCAACAGCAATGCGCGCCGCGGTTGGATCTTTTATTGTGACCGAGGCAGGAGGGGGACGTTGAAGGAACGGACCACCGGGGGTATATTCCGATACTCACATGACGGCCCGTTTCGGGGATCGGAAGCCCGGTCTTTTGGTCGATGACAGACTGCCCCGAAAGTCGCGGCATTGTAGTCTCCGGTCTCCTGATCTGCTCAAGGAGCGATGACCGATGCGGCTCGACGCGCTCTTTCGGCCAAAATCGATTGCTGTCGTCGGTGCGTCGGACAAGCCGACAATAGGGCGACGGCTGATCGCCTCTCTCGATCGCATTGGCTTTGCCGGCCCGATATTCCCGATCAACCCCAATTATCCCGCTGTATCGGGCCGGCAATGTTATGCGAACGCCGCAGAATTGCCCGAGACCCCCGATGTCGCGGTGTTCTGTGTCGGACATCCGCGCGTCCTCGATGCACTCCTCGCAGCAGCCGCGCGCGGCGTGCGTGCGGCCGTCATCTACGATGGCGGGTTCGCCGAACGCGGCGAGGACGGGCGTCGGCTGCAAGCCCAAATCGAAGGGGTCTGCCGCGACGCCGGCATCGCGCTCTGCGGGCCCAACTGCATGGGAGTGCTCAGCCCGCATGACGGCAGCACGACCTATCTGCAGGAGCTGCGCGACCCGGCCGGCCTCGCCGGTAATGTCGGCATCGTCTCCCAGAGCGGCGCGTTCTGCATCAGCCTGTTGACCGACATCAGGCGCTTTGGCTTCAGCCATGTCGTCTCTTCCGGGAACGAGGCCGTGGTGGTTGCAGCCGATTATCTCGACTACCTCGTCGATGATCCGCACACCAAAGTGATCGGCTGCTTTATCGAGACCGTCCGATCACCGGATTGCTTTGTCGCCGCGCTCGATCGCGCCGCCGCGCAAGGGAAACCGGTGGTGGTGCTGAAGGTCGGGCGAACCGAGCGTACGAGACATGCCGTGACGACTCACACGGGCGGGCTCGCCGGCCAGCCTGGTTTTGTCTCCGAGCTGCTGCATGCGCATCGCGCAATCGAAGTGTCGGACCTCGTCGAGTTTACCGAGGTGCTCGCGGCTGCTCAGGGCGCGCGTCGCGCGGCGGGGCGCCGGATCGGCGTCGTTACTTCGTCCGGCGGGTTGGCCGAGCTGATCCTCGACATTGCCGGGTCGGCGGATCTTCGGCTGCCTCCCTTTTCGGCCCCGGCAATGGAAGAAATCGAACGCCGGGTCGGCTTTGTCAGTGGCGACGGCAACCCGCTCGATGCCTGGGGCAACGGCACCTTTGCCGCGAACCTGCCGCACGCCCTTGGTCTGTTTGACGGCAGCCCCGACCACGACATCATCGTGTTTTGCCGCGACAATTGCGATGGTCAGCCTTTCGAGATGCCGGAGCTTCCCAGGAGCTACCTCGAGCTGTTTGTTCGCGCGGCCAAGAATAGCAGCAAGCCGCATTACCTCTTGCACACCCGGCTGGGCGTCATGAACCGGGAGCAGGTTGCGTATCTTCGCGCGGCGAACATTCCGGTGGTCGGCGGCATTCGCGAGGGTCTCGCGGCAATCGACCGGCTGGCGCGCTACGCAGTTTAGCGGAGGAGAGCAGATTATGGCCGATCCGGTGGTCCGGTACGAAGCGCACGAAAAGGTCAGCGTCATCACCTTGAATCGTCCGGAAAAGCTTAACGCCATCAGTGCGAAGCTGCAGCATCAGCTGCTCGCTGCCTTCTTGCGGGCAGATGAGGATGCAGAAAACAAGCGTCGTCCTGTTGCAGGCCGAAGGGCGCAGCTTCTGCGCCGGGTATGATATCTCGGCGAAAGAGCCGGGGACGGACGATTGGCGCAGCGACCCGACCACGGCGCATCAGCATCTAAGCGTCCAGCTCGATTTCGAGATGACGCCTTGGACCATGAAAAAGCCGGTGATCGCGTCGGTTCAGGGTCACGTCATGGGCGGCGGCTGCGAGCTCGTCATGCTGTGCGATCTGACGATCGCCGCCGACAATGCAATCTTTGGCGAGCCGGAGGTGCGTTTCTCCAGCGTCGGTCCGGCAATCGTCATGCCGATGATCATCGGCTACAAGAGGGCGCGGGAACTCCTCTATTTCGGCGACACGATCGACGCCAAGAGCGCACTGGAGCTCGGCATGGTCAACCGGGTCGTGCCGCTCGCCGAACTGCGGACGGCGGGCCTCCGCTACGCCAAGCGGCTGTCATTGATTTCGCCGGAAGCGCTCTATGCGACCAAACGTGCCATCAATCGCGGCGCCGACGCCGTGGGCTTCCGTACCGCGATCTATGCCGGGCTCGACGTTGTCGGCCCGCTTTACGCGACCAAGACGGAATTCGGAACAAAGTTCCGTGAAAGGGTCGCCACCGAAGGCGTCCCGGCCGCAGTAAGGTGGCGGGCGGCGCAGTTCAAGGAATAAGATAGCCGGCCCTCCAGCCGACGCTAGCAAGCCTTCGTCACTGTCTTTAACCTACAGGAATCCTCATGGATCTCCAGATGAACGGGAAAACGGCGCTAGTCACCGGAGCAAGCGCCGGTATCGGCAAGGCGATAGCCTTTGCGTTGGCTCGGGAGGGTGTCGACGTCGCAATTTGCGCACGTCGCGAGGAGCCGCTGGAAGCAGCGGCGTCCCAAATTGCACGCGAGACAAACCGCAAAGTCGCCGCCATACCGGCTGATCTAACCAAGCCGGCCGATGCCGAGACTTTTGTCAAGAAAGCTCACGCCGCGCTCGGACGCGTCGATATTCTGGTAAACAACGCCGGGTCATCACCAGGCGGAGTTCTCGAGTTCCTGACTGAAGAGCATTGGGCGCAGTCGTTGCAGCTCAAATTCATGGGTTACGTGCGTTGCCTGAAGCACGTGTTGCCAATCATGCAAAAGCAGGGGCGCGGCCGCATCGTCAATCTGATCGCCAATGACGGGGTCAAACCGTCTTACTGGGAGATCGCGCCAGGAGCGGCAAATGCCGCCGGGCAAAACCTGACACTTGCGCTCGCTGCACAGTACGGCAAGGACAATATCAGCTTTGTGGCGGTCAATCCCGGGCCGGTCCGCACCGAGCGCTGGGCCGGCCTTGTCGATGCGATGGCTCGCGACATGAAGATCCCGCGCGAGGAAGCCGATACGCTTGCACCGCGCAGCATTCCGCTGGGGCGCATTGCCGAATGCGAGGAGGTTGCCTGCCTTGTTACCTACCTCGCTTCTGATCTGGCACATTTCGTCAACGGCACGATGATCGAGATCGACGGCGGCCAGCAGAAGCCGCTGATGGATCGCCTACGCGACCGGTAAGAGCCTAGAGGGGCACCACTGCGCCCGCCTGACGGCCGCAGGTTTCTTCAGGTGAATTTCGCGGCGAGCGGCGGCGGACCGAGCAGGGCCGGGTCGAGGCGGCGGAGCAGCATCAGCAGCGTATCCGCCAGCGCGACCAAATCCTTGCGCGCGGCTTCCGATGTCAGCGCCCCGTCGTGGAAATCCGCACCGGTAAGGTAGACGCCGGTGGGCGCGACCAGCGCCCCGAACCAGCCAAGAACCTGACGCAATTGCGTGTCGACTGCGAGATAGTGGTGGGCGGAACCGCCCATCGCGACGACGCCCACCGGCTTTCCCTGCAGCGCCCCGACCGGCACGATGTCGAGTAGATTTTTCAGCACCCCCGGAAAGCTCGCCCGGTAGACCGGTGCGGCGATCAGGACCGCCGCCGCCGCAGCGATCCCCTCGACTGCACGGCGGGTTTCCGCTCCGTATCCGTCGAGCGGTCGCCCGTCGCAGGTGTCGATAGGCGTTTCGGCGAGGTTCATGATATCGACTTGGATGTCCTCGGCATTGCTGCGAACCGCCTCCGCCGCGGCCGCGATCGCCGCGGCGAGCCGGCCGGGCGGTGTGGCGGCGCCGACCAACATCAAAAGCCGTGGAACTTCAGCCATCGCCGAGCCTCCTCTTCGGGTAACGGAGCAGAATGTGTGTACCCACCTATGTCGCGGCCTGCGCAAGGCGGGCACGCCGGAGGGACTCATCTACGGCGTCGCGCCACGACCACGCCATAGTTGCGGCGTAGACTTGCGAGATCCGTGGTCGCGATACGCTGCGAAATCGTCAACTGAGGGAGTTGAGAATACCTGATCTCGACCTGATAAAACAGGCGGAACAGGGGTGCCGGAAAAAGGCGGCGTTTGCCGGCGCGGTTCGCCAATTTCAGTATTTGTGCCAATTTCAGTATTTGTAATGCCGGGCGACAATCGCCGAGCCTATGGGAGCGCATATGATCCGCACGGGAGACCAATACCGGGACTCGATCCGCGACGGCCGCCAGGTCTGGATCAATGGCGAGCGCGTCAAGGACGTGACCGCGCATCCGATGTTCCGGCCCGTCGTCGATATACGGGCGCGCATCTACGACATGCAGCACGATTCCCGGTTTGCAGACGCGTTGAGCTACTGCAGTGAGGCGGGCGAGGTCTGCGCGGTCGCCCTCAAGCTGCCGCGCACGCCCGCCGACTGGCACGCCAAGCGCGAGGCGGTCGAAGCGGTATTGAACGAGATCGGCGGCGTCGTGACGCGGGTCGGTGACGAGACAGTCGGCGAGATGTGGTCGCTGTTCGACGGGCAGTCCATTCTGGACGAGGTCGATCCTGCCTTCTCGGAAAACATCCGCCGGCACGTCGATCGCGTCGTGCGGTTGGACCCGTTTCACGTCTCGGCCAATACCGACCCCAAGGGCGACCGATCGAAGCGCCCGCAGGACCAGGACCCCGACATGCTCTTGCATGTCGTCAAGGAGACGGACGCCGGCATCGTCGTGCGCGGCGCCAAGTTCGAAACCGCCGCCGCCTACGCCAACCAGGCCTTCACGAAACCGACGATCGCCAATTGGGGCGATGCCGAGCTTTCCGACTATGCGGTCGGCTTTATTTGCGACCTCGGCTCGCCGAACCTGAAGTTCATCTGCCGCACCGGCTTTGCCGGCCGCGCCCCTGTCGAGGATTACCCGCTCGCCAACCGCTTCGACGAGATCGACACGCTCGTCGTCTTCGACGACGTGCTGATCCCGTGGGAGAACGTGCTGTTCTATCGGCATACGAAAGCGGCGAGCTTTATCCGCGCGACGCTGCACCGCTACAGCGGCTATGCCTTCGTCCTGCGCAGCCTCAAAGTTGCCGACATGATGATCGGGGCGGCGCTGCTCAACGCGCGCCAGACCGGCCTCGACAAGCAGCAGGCGGTACAGGAGAAGCTGGCGCTGCTCGCCTGCTATCGAGAGGGGATCAATGCGCATCTGACGGCTGCGATCACGATGGCCGAGGAGAGCCCGGGCGGGCTCTTGATGCCGAACCAGTCGCTGCTCTACACGGGGCGAGTGCTGGCCTCTTCGCAGCTGAACCCGATGATGCACCTCTGCCGCGAGCTGTGCGGCGGCCAGATCTGCGTCACCCCCGGTTTCGCCGCGTTCCAAGACCCGGAAACCGCACCGTGGCTCGATAAATACTACTCAATCGGCGCGGAGTGGCAGTCGGAAGACCGACGGCGCCTGCTCGCCTTCGCGCGCGACTTGCTCAATTCCGATTACGCCGGCCACCGGCTGACCTTCCAGCTATTCGCCCAGTCGCCGCCCTTTGCGAACCTCGCCGCGGTCTACCGAAATTTCGACTGGGACGCGCCGCTCCGCTTCGTCCACAAATCGGCTGGCCTCTCGGACCGAGTCCTCGCCGGCATCGAACCGCTGCGACCGCGCGCAACCCGCGCGTGACAGCTCCCAGCGGCATTTGCTGTAGCACACTATCACCTGGCAAGAGCGATCACCCGTTTCGAACCTCGGTCCCGGATATCATGCTGCGCCCGTCGACGCGTCTATTACGAACCTGACTTCTTTGCCTTCGCGGCGGTATTCTCAGCCGCGTGGCAAAAGGGGCATAAATCGAATGCCCGCAACCGCTACCGGAGAACGGATATGGAAGGACGCAAGGTTGCGCTGTTGCACCGGATTGAGAGCGACCGCGAGGTGCTGCTCGATTTCTTGCGTGGCTTCATTCGCTGTCCAAGCCCCAATCCGCCCGGCGACACGCGCGAGGCAGCGGACCATATCCGTCAATTCCTGGAGCAGCATGGCGCCGAGTGTCGGGTGATCGCGCCCAACGAGGTGATGCCGAACATCTTGGCGACGTTCGAGGCTGGGAAACCTGGGCGTCACTTGGCGCTCAACGGCCATATCGACTGCTTCCCGGTGGGCGATGGCGCCGGCTGGGCGCACGACCCCTGGGGCGCCGAACTGCTCGACGGCCGCATTTACCGGCGCGGCGCCTGTGACATGAAATGCGGCACCACCGCTTCGGTCTTCACCTTTTTGTACCTGCGCGAATTGTGCGACGAGCTGCACGGCCGGCTCACTCTGTCAGCGGTGTCGGACGAAGAGACCTTTGGCCCCTACGGAGCCCGTTACCTGTCGGAGCATCACCCGGAAGTGTTCGGCGACACTTGCCTCAACGGCGAGCCTAGCAGCCCGTGGACCTTGCGTTTCGGCGAAAAGGGCCCGCTATGGCTCGAATTCACCGTGCGCACCAAGGGCGCGCATGGCGCCTATACCCATGCCAGTAAGAGCGCCACGGCGATCGCGGCGAAAATCATCGGCGCGCTCGAGATCCTCGAGGATATCCCGGCGCCCGAGGCGAGCAATCTCGCGGCAGCGCTCGACGCGGCCGCGCCCGCCATCGACCGGGCCCAGGGCGCGGGCGCAGCCAAGATCACACGCCGCGTCACCGTCAATCTGGGCGTCGTGCATGGCGGGCTCAAGGTCAACATGGTCGCGTCGGACTGCACCTTCGAAATGGATATCCGTCTGCCGAACGGGCTCGACGCGGCGCCGATCGTCGCTGAGATCGACAAGATCGTCGCCGACTACCCCGAAGTCTCGTACCGCCAGATCAACTACAACCCGCCGAGCTGGTGCCCGCCAGACACCGAGATGGCGCAACTGGTGCGCGCCAATGCCAGGGAAATCGCCGGCATCGACCCGACCCCGGTGATCAGCCTCGGCGGCACCGACGCGCGGCTGTGGCGCTACAAGGACATCCCGGCGATCGTGTATGGCCCATCGCCGTCTGGCATGGGCAGCGTCGATGAGCATGTGACGGTCGACGAGTTCTTTCACGTCGTGAAATGCCATGTCCTCTCGGCCTATGACTACATGAGCCGGCCTCGGTGATGGATCGAAGCCTCGACACTCCCTCGCCCCGCTTGCGGGGAGAGGGGTGGGGTGAGGGGCGTTTGGCGATCGCACAGCAGCCACAAATGGTCGCAGAAACGTCCCCCTCACCCGAAAGCTGCGCTCCACGCAGCTTCCGACCTCTCCCCGCAAGCGGGGCGAGGTGGTTGGCCGACCCGCCGTTTTAGCAAGGGATATCGACGATGAGCGAGCTTCGCCAAGAAATTAGGACACGCGAAATCGGTCCGCCGCTGACGCCGGTGTACGGGACGCCGATCGATCACCCCGGCGCGTGGAAGGTGGCGGATTTCGAGACGCCGGCGGATTACACGATCGAGCTCGACGCGACCAATCTGCGCGACATCGAGCGCGCGATGCGGCGGGCAAAGGCGGCCGGCCTCGGCCTCGGCGATCTGCAGCGCGAGCATTTCGAGGTTCCTTCATTGCAGCCGGTAATCGACGAGATACGGCGTCAGATCGAGGATGGACGCGGCTTCGTCGTGCTGCGGCGCCTGCCGGTCGAGAATTATTCGAAAGACGAGTTCGGCATGATCTTCTGGGGGATCGGCACGCATCTCGGGCGTGGCCTGTCGCAGAGCGTCCTTGGCGACCGGCTCGGCCACGTCAAGGATTTCAGCCGCGAGGACCCGCTGGCGCGCGCTTACCGCAACAAGCAGGAGCTTTCGCCTCACACCGATAGCGCCGATCTGGTCGGGTTGGCGTGCCTGCGAAACGCCAAAACCGGTGGCGTGTCCCAGCTTACGAGCGCCCTAACGGTTCATAACGCGATGCTCGAGGAGTGTCCCGAATTCCTTGAGCGCCTGTACCGCGGCTACGTCTTCCATCGGCGCGGCGAGGAACAGCCGGGCGAACTCCCGTATACGCCGTACCGGGTGCCGGTCTATTCCAACACCAACGGGAAGGTCTCGACCCGTTACGTCCGCACCTATGTGGAATCGGGCGAGGCGGCCGCCGGTCGACCGATGAACCACGGGGAACTCGCGGTCCTCGACCGCTTCGAGGAAATCTCCAAGCGGGCGGAATTCATGCTGGAGTTCACGCTGCAGCCCGGTGAGATGTACTTCCTCAACAACTATACGATCCTCCACGCGCGAACCGCGTTTGACGATTACGAGGAGGAAAACCGGCGGCGGCACCTGCTGCGCCTATGGCTCGAAGCTCCTTGGGTGCGGGCCGTTCATCCACACACCAAAGGCGGCGGGATCGCAGCAGTGGCCGGCCGTACGCCCTCCTACGATTGGTCCAAGCTGACCAAAAACCGCAACTGACGGCGCTGCGAAAGGACAGGCCATGATTGCAAACCTGATTCCTTGGCCGGACGGTGCGCGCTGCGCAGACGCAATGACCTGGGACATGGACGCCGACAGCGCCTTCAACTGGTACAATCAGGAGACCGCCGATAATCTGGTCGCGGCGCAATCCTGGACTCGCTACGACCCGCTGATCGCGATTCCGCGCCTTGTCGAGCAGTTCGCGCGACGCGATCTGCGCCTGACCTTCTTTGTTCCCGGCTGGGTCATCGAGAAATACCCGGCGCAGATCGACCTCCTGCTCAAGAACGGCCACGAAATCGCGTTGCACGGCTATCTCCACGAGCGGTCGAACGAGATCGACAAAGACGACGAGCTGTATTGGCTCGGCCGCGGGCTCGAGGCCTATCGCAAGCACCTCGGCGCCGGGCCGCGCGGCTGGCGGGCGCCGAGCTTCGCCTTTTCAAAACATTCGCTGCGCTACCTGCTCGAGGCCGGGTTCGAATACGACTCCTCGCTGACGGGCGACGACATTCCCTACGCCTTGCGCGACGGCAACGCCACGCTGCTCGAATTTCCGGTCGACTGGACGCTCGACGACTTCCCGCATTACGCCCACAACCGCGACCTCGGGTATCGGATGCCGATCTCCTCGCCGCAACGGGCGATGGAGGTCTTCCGCAGCGAGTTCGACGCGGCTTGGCAATTCGGCGCGCTGTGGATTTCGGTCTGGCATCCGGCATTGTCGGGCCGTCTTGCCCGGTTCAAGGCGGTCTTCGAACTTCTCGACTATATGCGCGCCAAGGGCGGCGTCTGGTTCGCGCGGCTAGATCAGGTGTGCGACCACGTGCAGAGCCTGATGGCCAAGGGCCGCTGGACCCCGCGCTACGAGAGCTTCCCGCTCTACGAAAGCCCGCTCCCCGAATTCTCCAAAGAACGGTGAGCAGCGGTAAATGGCACTCCACTTCACACGCGACGAGTTTGCCGTCCGCCAGCATCGCGCCTGCGCGGAGATGGCCAAGGCCGGGCTTTACGGTCTCCTGATCTTCCGCCAGGAGAGCATGTATTGGCTGACCGGCTACGACACCGGCGGCTACAGCATGCTTCTCCGAGGAACGGCCAAACTCGGCCCGCCGATAACGCGCCAGCTGGAATTTCAGCCGGGCGATCAGGGCCTCGGCGGTCAACGCATGCTGCGCCATCGCGGCGATGATGCGGCTCAGCGCTGCGGGGGCGTCGGGCAGGGTGTCGGGCGTGATCGGCACGCCCGCAGTGGATCAGATCCGCAGTCCCTCGGGTTGGCTAAACCATAGGTTGAGTCAATTTGCCGCCGCCCAAGGTCAGACGGCCCGCTCCGGCCGCCACGTTCGCCGCGGCATCCGCCAGTCGATCCCCTCGGGCAGCATTGCGAGTTGCGCCCGGCTCAGTACCACCACGCCTTCCTCGGCGCGCGGCCAGACGAATCGGCCGCGCTCCAGTCGTTTGGCGAACAGGCACAGCCCGTCACCATCCCACCACAACAGCTTGACCAGATCGCCACGGCGGCCGCGAAAGCAAAACACGTGACCCGAAAATGGATCCTGACCGAGCACCGTCTGCGCCTGCGCCGCCAGACTGTCGAAGCCCTTGCGCATGTCGGTGGCACCGGCTGCCAGCCACACCCGGGTGCCCCGGCACACCATTCATCGCAGCAGTTCGATCACCTGCCGCAGTGTCTCGGAGCTGACCTCGCCGCGAAGGCGCACCCGGGCACCACAGCCGAACGCGATCTCGATGACGCCCGCGCGATCCGCCCGCCGCGGCCGACCGTCATCAGGCGCAATCTCGACCGCACCATGGCGCCGCTTTCAACTACTGCTTTCGGCAACAGCTGCCGCCGCCATCTGAACAGTTGGTTGCTGTTCACATCATGACGCCGCGCCACGATCGACACCGACGCCCCCGGCGCCTGCGTCTCCGCCACCATCTGGCGCTTTAACGCTTCAGAATATTGTCGACGCTTCGTCGCGCCCGGCTGCTGCTTAGTGTCCACCAAGCCGGTAGTGGACACTTGGTCTGCTTGATCCGCCATCCGCTGATCATCGCGCCAACCGGCGCTCAGCGGCTGGCGCTCCTCGCCGAGCGCTTACCACGCGCCTAATAGACGCCAGGAACTAAACGCGACGTGTGGCTGCGATAAACCTCATACTCGTCACCGAAATACGAGCACAGCAGCCTCTCTTCGGCACGTATGCGCGCGACGAGTGGCGGGATATGGAGCGTGGTGAGCAGCATGCCGACTCCGGAACGAAAGGCGAGAGCCCACCCCAGCGAATTGACCAGCAACCCCAGATAACTGGGATGGCGGATGAAGCCATAGACACCGCTCGTGACCAGCGTATGCCCGGGCTGGATGGCCACCAATCCGCTGAACCGGCGGGCGAGCACAAAGACTGGCCACATCCGAAGCGCGCCACCGCCGGCGAAGAGAACGACGCCAAGCCAGCGAATGGCATCTCCATCGAGAATCCAGAACTCCTTCCGGTCTGTGTACGCCGGCAGATAAGCGTCGAGCAGCCCGATCAGCCCGAAGGCTACGATGACCCAGCGGTTGGCACGATCCTCGCGCACCCCGGGGCTCAGATTTCCGCGACTGAAAACGGCAACGCCAGACAGCACGAGAAGTGTGATCGCGAGGGCAATCAGGGCCGGGTGGGAGAAGAAGGCAGCAAAGCCTCCCCAGCCGAGGATGGCGAGGCCGAGATAGACAAGGGTCCCTATGATGGTGATGAGCATCAATCTGGGTGTGGTTATCATGGTCACCAGGCGTGGACGATCTCGCTTCATATGAGCTGACCTTACCTGATCGGAACTCTCGACTTACAGCGGCCATGCTCGCGACCGCGATCGAACGGCGGTAACCTGCCCCGAACCGGGCCCTCGGGTTCCTCCGCATTCTGCGTCAGTCTGCCACGCCGGTCTTCATCATCCCTGACGAAATCGTGCCCGGCGCCGTTAGCCTGAAGGGTTTGCACGACCTGATCGACACCGCGCGGAAGAAAAGGGCGGGGAGCCGCGAGGGGCAAGCTGCTTGGTCTAGCCGTTGAAATGGCATGACGGTATGACGAAGGCATTGTAGACAAACGAGCAAAACAATAAGCCTTCAAGGGGAAGTCCTTTGCTCGGTGTCCTTTACGCTGCTCTCGGCGCGTTCACCTTTGCGCTCAACAATGTGACGATGCGCAGGGGGTGGTGACGGGCAGCGTGCTGCAAGGCATGGCGCTGACCGTGCCGATCGGCGGACTTTCCTTCCTGGTCATGACCCTCGGCTTCGGCGATCTGGGCCAGCTCGTGATGTTCCCGATGGCGGCGCTCACTTGGCTGGCATGCCAGGGCGTCGTGCATTTCGTCATCGGCCGCTACTGCAACTACAAGTCCAACCAGCTGATGGGGTGGACCTCACCGCCCCGGTGGTCCAGCTGCAGGTCCCCTTCGCCATGTTGCTGGCGGTGGTGACGTTGCACGAGGAATTTACTGTGCTGCGGGCGATCGGCTCGGCTTTGATGCTGGGCGGCTCCTTCATCACCCAGGGCAATGCGGGAAAGAGCAAGAAGAAGGCGTCGGCATTGCTGCCGGCGGCAACGCCGATTCCGACCGTACCCTCGCTGGAGGAGTTGGCGGCCCCGGAACCGAAGCCCAAATCGACCTTCCAGCCGCGCGTGTTCCCGGGCTACATCTTCGGCTTGGCCGCGGCGATGTGCTATGGCAGCTCGCCCCTGATGGCCCGCCAGGCCTTCCTGCACGCGCCTGGCGCCAGCACGGCGGCCGGCGGCTGCCTCGCCTATGCGGCGGCGGCGTTGTTCTTCTCGCTGATCCTGCTCAAGCCCGGCTCCTGGGACGACATCAAGCGCATGAAGCGCGAAAACGTCCCCTGGTTCCTCTCCTCGGCCGTGCTGGTCGCCGTCTCCCAGGCCTTCGTCTACGCCTCGCTTGCCGTGGCGCCGCTGATGGTAGTGACGCCGATCCTACAGCTCTCTCTGGTCTTCCGGCTGTTCCTGTCGCAATTGATCAACCGCGACCACGAGGTGATGAACACCGCCGTCCTTATCGGTGCCTTCACCGCGGTGCTGGGTTCGATCCTGGTCTCGCTCGACACCGACGAGTTGACGGGACTCCTGGGCTTGCCGCCGTCGATCGCCGACTTCCTGCGCTACCGCATCGCCGGCCACTAAGTAGCGGACAGCATAAGTGAGCATCCGGAGGCGGGTTTGATTTTATCTTGCTGCGGAACAATATTCTTTCGCTTACCTAACAACGGAATGACCACTCCGGCGCAAAGGCGCCATCCGACAGTACTCGACGATGGCCGGCCACCCATGGCGGACCTAAGTGTTAGTGGCCGCGCGTCAATAGGTTGACGAGGCTGATGCCTAAAAATATGCCCATCGGCAAGACGCTCTGTCGGAGAGGTGTAGAATGAGCTTCGAGAGTTTGACGCGGAAAAGCATTTGGGCGCGCCCGGTCGTGCTCAAGCTCAAGCAACCACTCGTAGCGCGCATTGCGACGTTCGCCGAGTGGCCCTTGATTTTGATCGATCGCTATACGGAAGAGGCCGTGATCGTACGCAGCTATTTCGAGCCGTACATCCGCAGATCGATGCGCTATCTCATTAGAGACCGCCCGACCGGCTGGCACCCCAATTTCAGCGTTATTTTCCATGACTTTTGGGCTAATGTGCGAGTTCGTGTTGTCGGGACAGGCGGTAGCGGTGCACCAGCACAGTGGTAGCTCCCATGCAGTTTATTTACCTGTCAATGCACGCAACAAATTAGTAGCACGGATCAAGTAGTTTCCGAGGTCGCGAGCCGCCGCACGACCGACGACGGCATGATCGGTCGCGATCACGCGCCATTGGTGATGACACATGGGGCCTGCACTGGAAATTCAGCGTGGTCGCGTCCAGACCTACCGGCTCGTGAAGACGGTCTACTTGTAGTAGCCGACTCCGCAGCCCAGGTCGCCGACCCTCGTAACGAAGCCCACCTTCGGAACCGCCGTCGTGTCGGTGCCCGGCTTTGGGACCATGTAGTTAACCTCGGTGATTTGGCCTTCCTTCGCGGCGGCATAAAGATCCTGACCAAACGGCTTGCCGTTGGGATCTTTTGCCATTCTGATGTCACCCCCGATAGTCTGCTTTAGTTGACTGGCGACTACCTTACCGTCGCTGATTTGGAAGCAGAATGGATAGAGGTTGCCCTGCAGGAATCCACCTTCCCCCTTGTTGAACTCGTCGAGTGCTTTGGTCTTGTCTGCTTTCACAGCGGCAATCGCCTTCGTGAGCATGGCCTTTGCTTGGTCGGCTGTGCCGGTTTGCGCGAACGAACTCATCGAGACCGCGAGGGCCACGGCAGATACCGCGCCAATTATGAACGCACTACGAATTAACATTAGTTTCCTCCCGTTGCTGTCTTACAGCGAGTGACAGCATAGGTTTAACTTTTCGTCAACCATCGACTCATTCCTGTGCTCCTTGATCTCGGTGAGATGCCTCAAAAGTCCGGCTCGCTCCGATTGAATTTTACGAATTGGTTATGAGGGCATGGCGATGATCACTGTCGCCAGTCTCGACATGGCCGCCTGGGATGCGTTGGCGAGGGCAGCCGGCGTACCACTTTGCGTCCTGCTCGGGGGCAGCATCGGCGCTGTGCCGGCCTACAACAGCAATGGCCTCTGGTTGAAATCTCCGGAGGAAGTTGCGAGCGAGGCTGTCGAGTTACGCGAGGAGGGCGGGTTCCAGGGTCTGAAACTGCGTCTTGGCCGCGAGCGCCTTGCCGATGACCTGGCGACGATCGAGGCTGTCCGAGAGGCCTCGGGACCGATATGAACCTGATGGTCGACTTCAACCAGGGACTTCAGTTTGGGGAGGCGCTGGAACGGTGCCATGCGATCGATGATCTCGACCTCGCCTGGATAGAGGAGCCCATTGTCTACGACAACCTTGAGGGTTACGTGCGACTGACCGCTGACTTGAAAACACCTGTCCAGATCGGCGAGAATTTCTACGGACCGCGCGCGCTCTATACCGCCTTGCAGATGAAGGCCTGCGATTACGTGATGCCCGATTTCATGCGGATTGGCGGCGTGACCGGGTGGCAACGAGCGGCCGCCATCGCCGCGGCGGCGGGCATTCCTATTTCTACCCATCTCTATCCCGAGGTGGCCGCCCACGTCATGCGGGTAACCGAGACGGCGCACTGGCCCGAGTGGCAAGATTGGGCGAACCCAATTCTGCAGCAGCCCTACGAGGTCACGAGCGGCAAGCTGCATATTCCGGACGTGCCGGGTGTCGGGCTGGAGTGGGACGAGAAGGCAGTCGCCGCTCACTTGGTTGACAACCTCTAAACCCGTAAAGTCCTTCGCCTCCTACCTGGCCGTTGCTGCCAAGCTGCCGAGCTGTGTGGCTCGGCGCCCAGGCCCTTATCCCGCTTGCGGATTCAGCTCGCAGTTCGCCTGACTTGTATGGGGCTTTTCCTGTCAAGCGGTTGTTTTGGGTTGTGCTGAAGTTTTTTGTTCGGAGCGGGAAAGGCCGTTTTTCGCCCCGTCGCCTGCAATCAGGTTCCCGAAGCGCGCGGAAGGGGTCAAGGGACCGAAACGCTAGCGGAGCTTTGGCGGCTTGCCGCCTTAGCGAGGCTTGTGTTTCGCAGCGCCTTGACCCCTGAGCACGCGGAGGGACGATGGACAGGAGATGGGCCTTTCTTCGAGCCTCCCACGTTTGATGGCGCCGGTTATAAGTCTGCGTGATGATCCGAGGGGGAGCTCGCCATTGGGGCGCATCTTCGCGCCGCAAACTTGTATGCGGTCGGTCCGTTTGGATCCTGACCATGATGCAGTCATGCGCATCGGCGGCAAAGCTCCGGGCGGCGTGCCCATTCTCTCGGTCGGCATCGATGCCATGTCTGCGACCGGTTCCCGCCACCTCGGATCGTCAATCACGCAGTCGGCGCTGAACGCCAGCGCGGACGCCAAATAGGTAAGAAGATGCTCGTCCCGGAGCATTTCAGCCTGCTGGACGCAAAATGACACCCTCCAATGTCTCGCCAGTCGTGACAAGCGCCAGAGCGCAATCAGCAGCTTGCGTGCCAGAGCGACGTTCATGGTCTTGCGCGTGCCGACACGACTATCGGCAGTGCGGGCCCGGTACCACAGTGCCAGTGCGCTGTGCTTCTGAAACAGCAGAAACCGCCAGGCGAGTTGGATCATACCGCGACGGACCCGGGCATTGCCGGCTCTGGCGAGCCCTTGTTCCCGCCGCTTCGCGCCGCTCTCGTCCGGCGAGCCCGTCAGGCCGGCGGAGCGGGCCACGGCTCTGCGGTCACGGATTGGCCGCGACAGCACCTCATGGACCAGCATATCGGCCGTTTCAATGCCGACGCCGACCACCCGAGCCAGGCGCCGAACCATGCTATGGGGCTCGGTATCAGGCTGCTGCTCCAATCGTTTCTGACGAGCGTCCTCGATCTCCCCGATCTGGCTGATAACAAAGCTCAGCCGCGCCATATCGCGCTGCAGCTCGGCTAAGGTGTTTGGCGGTAGCGGCATGCCCTCGGCGGTGTGCAGCGTTGCAAGACGCCCCGCCGCTGTGCGCAGGGTTGGTTTGAAATGGCGAATGCCCAGCCGGACCAGGGTGGCCTTTATCCGGCTGATGATGCGCGTGCGTTCCCCCACCGGGCACTCGCGCTCCCGGTTCGGCCGCTTGGCATCCTCTTCAGCAATCGTTGGCACGCGAGCCATGCTGCAATGGCCCCGTTCTCCACGCAGCCACCCCAAGAACCCGCGCTTCAGCAACTCGGTGTCGAGCCGGTCGGTTTTCGCCCGGCGATGTTCCCGCGATACCGCGACACTCGAGGGATGGATCACGTGCGCCTCGATGCCACGCGCACTCAGCCAGCGCGCCAACCAGAAGCCGTCGCGACCGGCTTCGAAGGCCCGTGTAATTCGCGTGACCTCTTTACCGGCCCTGACTGCCTCATCGCGCCAGCGATGCAGCGCCCAAGCAGCCTTTCGGCGCTCGGCTCCTGCTTCTTGCGCGGCTGACGCTCAATGCCGGGGAGCACCCCAGCTACCAGCCAACTCGACTGGCTCATCTCGACGACGGCAATGATCGTGCTATCTTGGTCCAGGGCGACGAGGGACCTGCTCAAGTCGTTCGGCTGGGGCATCGGGGCACTCCATCAGTTACCTACAGCGACGATGGCGCCATTCCCTCGCCGCCTGCCCATACCATCTCTCTCCGCTGGAGGAAGCCGAATTCGAACCGTCGGTACCGCGTGACACAAGCGAGTTTTTGAGAGGGTCATGTCGCCTCCGGTTGATTCCGCGCTCACGGAAAAGTCGGCGCGAACGAGAACCGACACTAGGACGACGACAGGCGCCTTCCGCGGGACGATGGTTCGAATCCGCTTCCCCGCAGCGGAGAGAGTCAGCGCGAACTCGGTCCTTAACACCGTGGTCGTCAGATCCTCGCCGGTTGACGCCGCGGCCCCGAGGAGCGCGGTCATCGCCCTCAAACCGGCTGGTAAAGCGGCGGCCGAAAGCTGCATCGCTCCTGCGCTTCTAATCCGCAAACCGCGAACTCCGCCGCGTCCCGCCGCTTCGTGTGTTCAACCCTCCGATGAGCGTCCTTTTCGCGGCAAGCGTCGGATGGGAAGGGCATGGCCAACGTAGCGGCTCATGGGACTGGCGCCTCCCGTCGGGTCTCGCGCGCCCCGGGAATCCACTGGCACTTGATCCCTGCAGATCGGTCAGCATATTAGGCGTGCAGTGTTCGTGCTCGCAGACTGAGTCACGTGATCGGGCCTGCGTGTGCTAACACCGACGCGGTGGAAGCCGGATCCGGTCTTTATCCCCTGCCGACATCTGGACAGCCCTAATCACGCGGGCGGGTCGTCTCTTGACTCGCGCATTGCGTTCACCCGAACGCACTGTCGGCGCCCCAACACCGAGAGGCCATGACCGCCTTGCCCAATTTTGCCGATCTTGGACTTTCCGCGCCTATCCTTCACGGCGTCGCCGCAGAGGGCTACGCGGCGCCCACGCCGATACAATTCCAGGCCATCCCGCTGGTGCTCGGCGGGCGCGATCTGTGCGGTATCGCACAAACCGGTACCGGCAAGACCGCCGCCTTCGCGTTACCGATCCTCCAGCGCCTCGCCGCCATTCCACAACGAGCGGCGCCGCAAACCTGCCGTGCCCTCGTGCTGAGCCCGACGCGGGAGCTGGCGAGCCAGATCGCGGACAGCTTTCGCGCCTACGGCGCAGGGATGCCGCTGTCGACGGCGGTGGTGTTCGGCGGGGTCACCATCGGGCCGCAGCGCCAGAAACTGGCACGCGGCGTCGACATCTCGTCGCCACGCCGGGACGGTTGCTCGATCTGATCGACACCCGGTCGCTGAGCCTGTCGAGCGTGCAGCTTCTGGTCCTCGACGAGGCCGACCGGATGCTCGACCTCGGCTTCATCCATGCGCTGAAGCGCATCGTCAAGTTGTTGCCGCGACAGCGGCAAACGCTGCTGTTCTCGGCGACGATGCCGCGGCCCATCGCCGCCCTGACCGAGGACTATCTCAACGACCCGGTCAAGGTGGTCGTCGCCCCGTCGGCGACGACGGTAGAGCGCGTCGAACAGCGGGTCGTCTTCGTGCCGAGCGATAGGAAGCGGGATTTGCTTGCGACGTTGCTGCGGGATCCAGTCTTTGCGCGCGTGCTCGTCTTTACCCGAACCAAGCACGGCGCCGATCGCGTCGTGCGTCACGTGGTCGGCGCCGGCATCGAAGCGACCGCCATTCATGGCAACAAATCCCAGCCGCAGCGCGAACGAGCGCTCGCCGGTTTTCGTGATGGCCAAACCCGGGTGCTCGTCGCCACGGACCTTGCCGCCCGCGGCATCGATGTCGACGGAGTGTCGCACGTCATCAATTTCGAACTGCCGAACGTGCCTGAAGATTACGTGCATCGCGTCGGCCGAACCGCGCGGGCCGGCGCCGCCGGGATCGCGATCGCGTTCTGCAGCGATGAGGAGCGGCCCTATCTGCGCGACATCGAGAAATTGACGCGCTGCTCCCTTCGCGCGATCCCCGTCCCGTCGGCGACTCCCGCCCCGCGCAATGGCCAAATAGAGCGGCCGGCGGCATCAAGCCTCTCGCGGGGAGGCAGCCTCGCTTCGCGGCAGGCTCCCGCGAGCCGCCGAGCCGCCCCGGCGCAATACACGGCACGGCCTGCCAGCAGGGAATTCAGGCGCGGAGAAACGCCCGCTGCCAGCTCGTCTCCGACATTTCTGCGCCGCCCGTCGCAAAGCAAACCTAGGTCGGCAGGACGCCGCGGCGAACAGCGAGGCCGCTCTGCGGCCGCTCGGTTTGATGGTGCGCGCTGAACGGATCAGTAAGGAACCCGGGACATGCTGAGCCCGTCTGCCAAGCTTCCTGCCGTAGAAAAGGATGCCTCGATTACCGGGGCTGGTAATTTTTCCAGAATGATGCTTCTGCTACTTGTTGTGATGCGCCAATTCGACACAAGATATAGAACTTGGTTGCGATCAGCGAGATCATCAAACGGAAGTATGCGGCCGGCGAGACCGCGCCCTATACCGACCGCATCGGCATGATCGACCCCAACAACCAGCTGATCACCATCACAACGGCCGACCTCGCCTCGTCTCGGTGCCGCAAGGCATGAAGCAGAACCGCTCGCCGTTTGACGGGCTGCAATTCTACGGGATCGGCCCCATCGACCGCGACACTGACGATTTCACTGCACGATGTCGAAGGTAAAGCAGCTTTACAAGATCGATCTCGAACCGCAGGTCTGAGGCGGCGGAGCAATGCATGAACCCCGTTGACGAAATCTTCGAGCTGTTTGAGCAGCGCGGCGGCGCCGATTACGGCGGCGAGCGGGTGAGTCAACTCGAGCACGCGCTGCAATGCGCCGCTTTGGCCGAGGAGGCCGGCGCCGACGCGGCGCTGATCACCGCCGCGCTGTTGCATGACATTGGACATCTGGTTCACGAACTCGGCCGCGAGCCGACGACGCGCGGCATTGATGACCGCCACGAGCTGCGCGGCCGCGAATGGCTCAGCAGACGGTTCGGAGAAGACGTGACCGAGCCGGTTCGGCAGCATGTCAACGCGAAGCGTTATCTGACCGCTACCGATCCCGGCTATTTCTCGACCTTATCACCAAGCTCCGTGCGCAGCCTGGCATTGCAGGGTGGCCCGTTTTCTGCCGAGCTTGCGGCCGGCTTCTCCAGCCTGCCGCATGCTCCCGCAGCGGTGCGGCTGCGCCGGTGGGACGAGGGCGCCAAGGTTCCGGGCAAGCCCACGCCTGGCCTGGAACACTTCCGCCCCTATCTCGAAGCCAGCCTGCTCGCCCGGTAAAGACGGCGATCGGTCATCCTGTCTTTGGCCGGCGGCCGATCATGGCGCGACGCAGCCTGCCGGAAACCCAATCGATCATGCCGACGGCGGCCAGGATCAGCAGGATGATGAAAGCGACCTGGTCGAAATCGTAGGTGCGGATCTGCTCCGACAGTTGCAGCCCGATCCCTCCGGCGCCGGACGATGCCGATGATCGTCGCCGTCAGATCTTGAACAAATTGGAGTAGACACGCGCATTCGCCCGCGGGCGCTCCGTTCGCAATATCGTTTCCGAACGCTACTCCGATGACCGCTTTGGGGTAGATACCAACTCAGTACCTCGCCCCGGATAGACCCGGGCCGCGGTGCGTTGACTATCAGGTATGCGGCTGCTCATAAAAAGGGGTTCTGATGAATATCCGGCCAACCGGCCCGGCGCGATGACGGTCTCCGACGCAGCTGCGGCGCGGCGCAACCAGGTCCCGCTCGGGATCGCCTACATGGTCGGCTCGACCGCGATGTTCGCCGGCGGCAATGCGGTCGTGAAGTGGCAACTTGCCACCTATCCGCTGGGCGAGGTCGCGTTCGGGCGCACCCTGTTCGCATTCCTGACGGTGGCGGCGATTGTACTGCCGCGCGCCGGGTGGAGCGTCTTGCGGACGCGACGCTACCGCGAGCATCTGCAGCGCGGGCTGTCTCAGTTTGGCTCGATGCTGTGCTGGTTCCTCGCGGTCAGCGTGCTGTCGCTCGGCTCGGCGACGGCGCTCGGCTTCGCGGCGCCATTGTTCACGACCGTGCTGTCGATCGTGATCCTGAAGGAGAAGGTCGGCATCCACCGCTGGTCGGCGCTTATCGTCGGGTTTGTCGGCGTCCTGATCATCACCCATCCCGGTGCCGGCACGCTCACCTACGGCGCGCTGTTCGCGCTCGGCAACGCGGTCTTAATCTCGACCGTGGCGATCGCGATCCGCCGCATGAGCATGACCGAATTGGCCGAGACGCTGACGCTCTACCAGATGAGCATTATGACCTTGTGCACCGCCGGGCTGCTGACGCTCGGGTTCCAAGCCCCGCATCTGGGGGACGCGCTGATGCTCGCGCTCGCCGGGGTCGGCAACGGAATCGCCCAGTTTTGGTGGACGCGCTCGATTTCATTGGCGCCGCCCTCGGCAGTGGTGCCGTTCAATTACCTCTCGCTGGTATGGGCAATGATCCTCGGCTTCGCGGTGTGGGGGGACGTGCCGACCCCAGGCCTGCTAGTCGGTTCCGCGATCGTTGTCGCCTCCGATGTTTATATCCTGTGGCGCGAGACCGTGCGCCGCCGCCCGGCGCTGACAGCCCTCGCCACTGATCCACGTCACAAAAGTATCGTGCCGCTCTGAGCTAAGCGATCATATTCTCAGCTTTTCCCGAAGCGAAGCCGGTATCGGCTCACGCTCGTAGAAGCGGACGGGTCACCTCGATTGACGCATTCCAAGCCTGTGCTCGGGCCTCTTTTGCAAGCGGGACCGAGGGTTCGAATCCATCTGCCTCCAGCAGTGAGTCCGCTGCGAACCTGAGTTCTTGCAGGTACCCTCGGACGCGGTGCCCGGTCGCCTGCTACCGGCCCTCCGACGTCAGGCTCGCGATGACCTACGGCATCGGCGCAACTAGCGGGGTGGGATGAAGTCTCAGCCCAACGTCGCCGAACTGACCCATGTTCGCGAACGCCGAGGATGAAACACTTTCGATGAGCAGGGTACCGGAGAGAAAGAGCTTCGGATGCGCTGGCTGGCCGAGCTGCCCGAAACGTGACCGAGGACCGCTTGACCCTAGGATCTGCCGCCCCGGTGGAGACCCGAGGTCAGGGTTATATCGTGAGATCGTGCGCCACTGCTCGTGTCGGAATCCCGCTCGTCTGGGGGATCGTCCAGACGCTGGTCAACGCGATCAAGGCGTTTCAGTAACGGCCAGCCCTCGCCAGCGACCCGGAACGGCCGGAGACGATCTCTACTCCGCGTTTTCGCAGCCCCGTATGCCTCGCGGGAATCCGAGTTGGACCGCACGCGACCCCATCTCGAACGCGTGTTCCGGCACCTACAGCGGCGCGGATGTCTTGCTGCTGCTAACTAATTTGCGCGAGACCACGACCCGCGTGCTGGCCTCGCTGACGGCGCGCGAGGAGCGGGTACTACGAATGCGCTTCGGGATTGGGATGAACACCGACCACACGCTCGAAGAAGTCGGTCAGCAATTCTCGGTGACCCGCGAGCGGATCCGCCAGATCGAAGCAAAAGCGCTGAGAAAGCTCAAGCATCCGAGCCGCTCGCGCAAACTGCGCAGCTTCCTCGACACTTGATGCCGAATGCCGCTTACGTTGCCGTCACCCCCCGGGCTTGACCCGGGGGTCCAAGGATTGCCAGGTCAAGCCCGGCAATGACGACGTCAGCCGTCGGGCCCGTAGTTCAGTTGGTTAGAACACGCCGCTCATAACGGTGGAGTTGCAGGTTCGAATCCTGCCGGGCCTACCACTCTCTCCCCGGTCAGGGGGTGGCGGTTTCGTCGACCCGTACTGGTTCTACTGGCCCCGTGGCATCGACGAAGGGAGGAGCGGGGTTCGGCGTTTCATCCAGCTCGACCTCTTCCGCCGGCATCTCGCCGAAGCTGGCGGGTGTCTCCGGTTGGTAGCTGCGCCGGCGGAGCAAAAAGAGCCAGCCGAGACCGGTTGCGATCAGGGCCAGCGGGATCGCGTACGCCCAAATCTGCGTGCGGAAGGAACCCGCGGCCGGTTCGAGAGAGCTGAGCAACAGCTCCGTGCTTCTTTCGAGCACCTGTTGAGGGGCCAGTTCCCGCTTCAGCGCTTCGATCGTGGCGCTCAGCCGAACACGGGTGCGCGCAATGTCTTCCTCGATCGCCTGTGGCGGCTTGCTTCCGTCATAGGCAACGGGTCGAGTTGCCGTTGTGCGATCCATCGACTGATCCATTCCGCATTCCCTCAAGTCGCGGAGCTTCGCTCTGGAGACAATGTTTGCCCATTCTGCAGATAAAACGCCGACCCGCCGATCCGGTTCCGGGCTCGGCCGGGTCGGACGAGGAGCGGGTTAAGGGCGTCACGAGACCTGGGCGATCTCGCGCACCCGACTCGACTGCGTGGCGGCGAGATGATTCTTTGCCAGCACGGTATAGACAGCGGGTAGGACAAAGAGCGTGAACAGGGTGCCGACCGACATCCCGGCGACGACGACCACGCCGATCGAGAAGCGGCTGGCAGCGCCGGCGCCGGTCGCGATCAGCAACGGCACGAGCCCGACGACCATTGCCGCCGTCGTCATCAGGATCGGCCGCAGGCGGACCCGAGCGGCCTGCTCGATCGCCCGCCGGCGATCGAGCTTCTCGCGCACCTGCAATGTATTGGCGAATTCAACCATCAGAATGCCATGCTTACTGATCAGGCCGATCAGAGTGACCAAACCGACCTGAGTGTAAATGTTCACTGTCGCCAAGCCGAAAAACAGCGGCAACAACGCGCCGCATATCGACATCGGCACGCTGACGAGGATTACCAGCGGATCTCGCAAGCTCTCGAATTGCGCCGCTAGAACGAGAAATATCACGATCAGCGCGAATACGAAGGTGATCGTCAGCTGATTGCCCTCCCGCACGTATTGGCGGGTGTCGGAGAGGTAGTCGTGGCTAAAGCCGGCGGGCAAATCCTTGGTCTGCCTTTCGAGAAAATCGACCGCCTGGCCCATTGTCACCCCGGGCATCGGCACGGCCTGAAACGTCGCCGAGTTCAGCTGATTGTACTGGGTCAGCGAATTGGGTTGGGTGTCCATCCCAAGCGTGACGAGATTGGACAGCGGCACCGGCTGCCCCGACGGCGTTGTAACGTAATAGCGCGTCAACGTCTCCGGCGTCAGGCGGTCCGCCCTCGGCACTTGCGGTATCACTTCGTAAGACCGGCCTCCGAGATTGAAGCGGTTGACGTAATTCTCGCCGACCAGCAATGCCAATGTATCGCCGATCGACTGCATGGTGAGCCCGAGCTCGTTGACCTTCGAGCGGTCTATCTTGACCTGGATTGTCGGCTGGTTGAAGTCGAGATCGCTGTCGGTGACGATGAACAGCCCGCTCTTACGGGCTGCCGCCTTGATCTTGTCCATTGCCAGATAGATGTCTTTGTAGTCGCCGGTCGAATAGATGACCATCTGCACCGGGAGGCCGCCGATGGATCCCGGCAGTGGCGGCAGTGAGAATACAAAGGCGTTCATCCCTTCGACAGCTGCTGCCTTCCGCTGCATCAAAGGCTTCAGCTGCTGCGCCGAGCGCGAGCGCTCGCCCCACGGTTTGAGGATCGCGCCGGCAATGCCTTGGTTGGGTCCGAACCGGCCGTTGACGATGAAGCGCAGATCGGTCTCGGGGAACGAGCCGAAGGCCTGGTCGAGCTTGTCGGTATAGGCCTCCTGATAATCGAGGTTGGAATATTGCGGCGCCTTGGTCAACGCGAAGAGAACCCCCTGATCCTCTTCAGGGGCGAGCTCGGCCTTCGTGTTCATGTACATGAAGACGAGGCTCGCAAAGACGGCTGCGGCGAACAGCGCGGTCACCGGGCGATAATCCAGCGAGCGCTCCAGCCTGCGCCCATACCACTCGGCCAAACGGGAAAAGACGCGGTCGATCAGGTGAACAAAACGGCCGCGCAGCATCTCGCGGGACAACAGCAGCGAGCACATCATCGGCGAGAGGGTCACGGCGACCACGCCGGAAATGATGACCGCGCCGGCCAAGGTGAACGCGAATTCGCGAAACAAGGCGCCGGTGACGCCGCCAAGAAAGCCGATCGGAGCATAGACCGCAGCCAAAGTCAGGGTCATCGAGATGACCGGGCCTGCGATCTCGCGGGCGCCGATCAGAGCAGCCTGAGCCGGGGTCAGGCCCTCCTCGATATGGCGGTAAACGTTCTCGAGAACGACGATCGCGTCGTCGACGACGAGCCCGATCGCCAGCACCATGGCGAGCAAGGTCAACAGGTTCAGGCTGAACCCGAGCGCCGCCATGATGATCCCCGCGCCGACCAGCGAGAGCGGGATCGTCACGACCGGGATCAGCACCGCGCGCAGGCTGCCGAGGAACAGGAAAATCACCCCGATCACAATGACGGCCGCGGCGGCGAGCGTTGATTTGACCTCGTCGATCGAAGCCTGAATGAACTTGGTCGAGTTGTAAGCAACCTGCATTTTCACGGAAGCCGGCAGGTTGCGTTCGATTTCGGGCAGCAATGCCCGAATTCCCGCCACCAGCGACAGCGGGTTGCCGGTCGGGGTCGCCTGGACGCCGATGAACACGGCGTGCTGGCCGTTCATTTCGATGCTCGAGGTCCAGCTCTGGGCATTGAGGTCGACGGTGGCGATGTCTTCCATCCGCACGACCGCGCCGTCCTTTGCCTTGACCACCATCTTGTTGAACTGCTGGACGTCGGCAAGACCGGTATCGGCATTGACGTTGGTGATCGTGAAATAGCCTTTGGCCTGGCCCGGCGCCGATTGAAAATTATTGGCGCGGATTGCCGCGGCAACGTCGCTGGCGGAGATTCCGCGCGCCGCCATCCGATCCGGGTCCAGCCACAACCGCATCGCGAAGGTCTGCCCGCCGAGAATGTCGGCCGAGGAAACGCCGTCGACGGTAGCCAGAAGCGGCTGCACCACCCGCGTCAAATAATCCGAGATTGCGGCACTGGAGAGTTCCGGGCTGGCGAAGCCGATATACATGACCGCGGTGGTCTGGCCGGTCGATTTGGTGATGATCGGGTCTTGCGACTCTTTTGGAAGCAGGTATTTGACCTGCTGCACCTTCGACATGATGTCGGTGAGCGCTTGGCTCGGATCGTAGTTGAGCCGGATATAGGCCGTGACAGTGCTGGTCCCCTGGATCGACGACGCGGTCAGGTAATCGATCCCTTCCGCCGTCGCCACCGCCTGCGATATCGGCGTCGTGATGAAGCCTTGCATCAAATCGGGAGAGGCGCCGGGGTAGATCGTCGTCACGGTAATCGTCGTGTTCGACAGCTTGGGGTACTGACGGATCTGCAGTCCGGTCATCGCCTTGAGACCGATCAGCAGGATCAGCAGGCTGACCACCAGGGCCAGCACCGGCCGGCGAATGAAGATGTCGGTGAAGGACATTTGCCGTGCCCTTACGCGGCGGCGACGATTGCTGTTGCAGTCACCAAATCAATTCCGTGTTAGAGCGGCTGGCGGCTGTGGCGCGGGCTCGTCACTGATCGCAACTGGGGCGCCGTTCTGGACTTTCACCTGACCTGCGGAAATCACCCGCTCGCCGGGTTCGAGGCCCTGCAGTATGACCACCTTGCCGCCAATCCTCACCCCGGTCTTGACCGGAGTGCGCACCGCCTTGAGCATCGGATGGCCAGCGGCGTCCTTGCCGTCCTCACGGACGACGTAGACGCTATCGCCGTAGAGCGTGTATTCGACGGCGGTCTCGGGCAGCACCACCATATCGGGCTGCGGCGGAAGGACCACGGCGGCATTGACGAACATGCCGGGCAGCAGGGCGTTTTCGGGATTTGGCATCGTTGCTTGAACGGTCATCGTCCGGGTATCGGCGCTGATCTGAGGCTCGAGCGTCGTGATCTCCGCGCTGAAAGTGCGGCCGGGGTAGGCGTCGGCAGTGACGTTGACCCGCTGCCCGACCGAGATCTGCGGACGCAGGTGCGACGGCAAGGTGAAGTTCACGTAGAGCATCGACAGGTCTGTCAGCGTAACGATCCGGGCGCCCGGAGTGAGGTATTGCCCCAGCTCGATCTGGCGGGTGCCGAGCTGACCGGAAAACGGAGCGCGGATCAGCTTTTGCGCGATCAGCGCCTCGGTCTTGATGATCATCGCCCGCGCCTGGTCGAGTTGGCTCTGCTTCTGATCGACGGTTTCGCGCGCTTCGAACTGACGCTGAGCGAGCTGGCTCGAGTGCGCCAAAGTGATTTGCGCATAGCGCGCCTGCGCCTCGTAACTGGCGAGGTCGCCGCGCTCTGGCGCATCGTTGAGTTGGACGAGCGGATCTCCGGCCTTCACCGACGTCCCAGGTTCGAAGAAAATCTGCGTAACGCGCCCGCCGACTTCGGGATTGATTGTCACTTGATGGATGGCGGTGACCGAGCCGATCCCTGCGGCAAAGCGAGGAATCGCCGCGGTTTTGGCCTCGGCGGCGCTGACATGCGCCGGAGGCGGCTTATTGTTTGCGAAATAAGTCGCGATCGCCTGTTCGCGGAACCGGTTGAAACCGTACAGCCCGCCTAGCACGACAACCAGCAACAGGCCGACGATTCCGAGCCAGAGGAATGTCCTCGGCCGGCGGGTCGCCGCGTGCCCGACACCGGTGCGGTCGTGCAGTAGTCCTTCCGCCGGTACCATCCGTTCGCCGTCCATAGGCGTACTCCCCTAAGAGGCGGGTGCGAGTTGGAACGCGGACTGGGCAGCGGCAGCCATTGCAGAAGCAATCGCCGCATCCCTCACTCCGATGCCGCGTAAAATGAACCAGCTCGCTTCCTCGGCCAGGGCTGTGACCGACCCCTGATAAGGGACCGAAGCTCGGCCCGGCAGAGACACGAAGGCCACCATCGCGGCGACATGATGGCCGAACCAGAAGCGATTAGCCGAGGCGATCGGTTCAGCCCTGAGGTCGCCCGCGGCCGCCGCCGCTTCGACGGAAGCGACAAACAGCGGGTGTACGCGTTCGAAAATTGTTTCGAACAGCTCACGCGCATACTCCCCATCTTCGAGAAAGCTGTGCAGCACGAGGCGCAGGCGCGTATCGAGCTCGACTTCGTCGACGCCGCCGAGCAGAAAATGACGCACCATAAAGGTGATCATATGGACGAGGGTTGCCGTCGACGGCTCGAGCGCAGCGAGACGCTCGAGCGCCGGGTCGCCCTCGCAACCCAGCCGCAGAATCTCCCCGTAAAGATGCTTTTTGCTGGGAAAATGCCTGAACAGCAGTCCTTCGGAAATGCCAGCCGCCTCGGCCAGCTCCTTGGTGGTCGTGCCCGCAAACCCTTTTCGGGCAAAAAGCGGCACTGCCGCGGCAACGATCATCTTGCGCCGCTCGTCGCTGTCCAACCGGGTGATAGCCATCGCCGCGGCAAAGTAAGTGCTTACTTACAACCCGTCAAGCCGCTCTTTTCTCGGGACGCGAGCCGGTTCTGCGCCGCGCAACTTGAGACCGGAGTCATCCGGGGCGATACTGTATTGAAGGCTGCAACAGGCGATCAAGGTGGCGTAATGAAGCTGTACAGCTTTTTCCGGTCCTCTGCCGCGTTCAGGGTCCGCATCGGCCTCAATCTGAAAGGGCTCCTTTACGACACCGCAGCAATCCACCTGCGGCGCAACGATCAGAGCCAGCCTGATTATCGCGGCGTCAACCCTCAAGGTCTGGTCCCGGCGCTCGAGGATGGCGGACAGACCCTCATTCAATCGATGGCGATCCTGGAATATCTCGACGAGCTCCACCCCGAGCCACCGTTCTTGCCAAAGCAGCCCGCCGACCGGGCGCGGGTTCGTGCGCTCGCCGACATCGTCGCCTGCGACATCCACCCGATAAATAATCTGCGCGTGCTGCGTTACCTGATGCGCGAACTCAGCCATGACGAGGCGGCGATCGCCAAGTGGTACAATCATTGGATCGCCGAGGGGTTTCAGGCGCTCGAGCCGCTGCTCGCGCAGGATGCCCGGACCGCCACGTTCTGCCACGGAGACTCACCCGGGTTGGCGGACATCGCCCTTGTTCCGCAGGTAATCAATGCCGAGCGTTACCAGCTCGATCTCGGGCCGTATCCGACGCTGCTGCGGATTTACGAGAACTGCATGAAGCTCGGGCCGTTTATCGCCGCACATCCGAGCAAACAGCCGGATTACGAGCCATAGGCAGCTACTCCTTTCGCGCGTCGGCGACCATGTTTCGCAGGGCCTCCAGGTCGATCGCACCGGGGACGATGTGGTTGCCGACGATGAAACCAGGGGTTCCGCGGATGTTGAGCGCGTTGGCGAGCGCCAGATTGGTCTTGAGTGCCTGCCCGATATCCGGCGCGCTCATGTCCTGCTTCAGCCGGTCGACATCAAGTCCTACCGAACCGGCTACTTTATAGACCGTTTCGTCGGTGATCTGACCTTTGGTTGCCATCATTGCGTTGTGAAACGCCTCGTATTTACCCTGCCGCTGGGCCGCGAGAGCGGCATGCGCGGCGGTGACCGATTGCGGTCCAAGGACCGGCATTTCCTTGTACAAGAAGCGCAGCTTCTGGTCCTCCTTCAGCAAAGCCTGCAGCGAAGGGAGCACTTGCTTGCAGTATGGGCAGCGGTAGTCGAAGAACTCGACAATCGTCACATCGCCCCGCGGGTTACCCCCTACCGGCGTCGCCGGGTCATCGAAAATTTCGCGCCGCTGGTCGCTCAGAACTTTTTCCGCCTTGGCATCTGCCTCGCGGTTCAGCTTATCTTCGGCGCCGTGCAGCGCCTCGATCAAAACGTCGGGATTGTGGAGAAGGTAGTCGTGAATGATCCCCTCGATGGCCTCGCGCTGCTCAGTTGGAATTTCGGCAGCTCTCACTGGTCCGGAATGCAGAGTGACAATAAAACCGTAGACCAGAGCGAAGGCCACAAATGGCGCGCGATACGGCATCACGTCAAATACTCCCGCAAAAAAAGCTCGAATGGGATTGGGTGCGATCAACGCGCGTTCACGACGCCGCCCGCCGACTCGTCCATGTGCTCCGCCTCGCTATGGATGTTTTCAGCGCGATTGTAGCCTGCGGAGTTTTTTGGCAATAGCGCCTTGGCCCGAACGGCCTGCTGTTGGGCGTCCTTTTTCTTTCCCGCAGCAAGACCTTCCTCGGCCAGTGCCAAAGCGGCCATGCCGATCTGATTGTCGCGCCCATAGGCGGTCGCCAGCAGATGCCAGCCCTCGGTTTCCTTGTCCTCGGTGCGCATGGCATCGTTGAGATAGGCGATGGCGCGCTTGTTCATCTTCGGATCATTCGATTCGATGTAGACTTGCGCGAGCGAAATGCGCAGCAACGGCGCCGCGGGCGCGAGCCGAACGGCTTCCTCGTAAGGTTGGACTGCTTCGGCGATGCGGCCATTCTCGAACAGCATCTGCCCCTTGAGCTCGCGATAATAGGGGTCGTTCGGATAATCCCGGATCAGCCCGTCGATCGTCGGTAGCGCCTTGTCCAGCTTTGGCGTCCGGTAATAGGCGATCGCCCGTGCATAGCGCGCGAGAACGGACTGGTCCTTCTCGGGATAGGCCGCAAGTGTCGACGAGGGCGGCGAGACGAAGGCGTCGAGCTTGACCTTTATCCGTTTCAATAAATCGATGTTGGTCTGAGAATCCGGAACGTTCGAGAAGCGTGAGTGCTCGACGTGGTTGCGGAGATAGTCGATGCGTTGCGCGGTCAACGGATGCGTGCGCAGATACGGATCCTCATGGATCCCTGCGAGCATCTCCTCGCTCTGAAGGATCTCGAAGAACTGAAGGAGCCCGCGCGCCGATTGGCCGCTTGCATCCAAAAAAGTCATGGCCGCGTGATCGGCGGAGGCTTCCTGGGTTACCGAATATTGCATGAAGGCCCGTTCCGCGACACCTTGGGCACCGAGCAAGGCCGCGCCGCCCCCGCTGCCTCTGCCAATGACCGCGGCAGCGGCGCCGAGCGCCATCGCGATGATTCCTTCGATACTGGCGTTCCGCGCCGCCTCTTGAAAGCGCGTCAGGTGCCCCCCGGCAATATGGCCGGTCTCATGCGCGAGCACCCCGATCAGCTGGTTCGGAGTTTCGGAGCGCATGATCAATCCGCTGTTGATGAACTCGTTCTGGCCGCCGGCGACGAAGGAATTGATCTGTTTGTCTTCGACGAGATAGACGTGCAGTGAGCTCGGCTCGAGCCCCGCCGCCTTCCAGATCGGGGTCACCATGGTCCGTATGTCGGCCTCGATCTCGGTATCGCGAATGATGCTCTCGCCCGCGGCCGCGGTTTGAGCAACGACGAGCGACGCCGCGAGGCCGATTGCCGCGCTTGACCGGAACAGGCTCACATCAAAATCCTGTCACACCGGCAAAGCCTGCCCCTGGCAGAGAACAGGGGGCCGGTGCCCATGGCAGAAATGGGTCCCGGCCTTCCCCGCGGAACAAGTCCGTGGGCTGAAGGCCCACGGGAAGACGAGGACGGGCGCATTGCACTGAATCATCTGTATGCATCTATGCGCTAGGACTGGATCAGCCGCTGCCACCAGCCGCGACGCGGGTTTGCCGGCTTCTCGGTCACGGTTTCCACAGGGTGCGCCGGCGTATGCTGCTGCTCCGGTTCGGCGGATACCGATTCGAGTTCCCGTTCCATCTCGCGGGTGAAGGGAACCCCCTGCTCGGCCTCGGCGGTGGGCGGCGATCCTGGCCGACTCTCCCGCTCTCCGTCTGGCGTTTCCCGCGACGGCTCGGGATTCGACGCCTCATACCCGACCCTCTCGACGGGCCCGGCCGCGCCCGGTTCACTCTCGCCTGCCGCAGAGATGTCTTCGCTGACGGCCTGACCATCACCGGCAAGGGCCGGCAGGCTCGCGGTTTCGATGGCCGCAGCGCCGATTTCGGCGGGCCAGCTCGCGCGCGCCTCCACCAAGGTCTGCTCGCTTTCCTCGACCTCGGGAGTCGGCAAAATTTCGACGGTATCGACCGCCGGGCGCGGTTCTTCGAAACCGGGTTCCGCGCCGCCCTCCCGCCGTACGCGTCGTCGGCCGCCTCGCCGGCCACGCCGCCGGCGCCGCCGCTCGGCATCACTCTCCTCATCGCCGTCAATTTCCTCGCTTTCGCTTCGAGTGTTCTCGCCGGCGAGATCGGTCTCGTCCTCTGCTCCTTCGTCACCACTCTGCGCCGTGGGCGCCGCAAACTGCGAAGCGGGTTCTTCTTCATGGTGGCGGCGCCGCCGCCTACGACGGCGGCTGCGGCCGTGCGCCTCGCCGCTCTCCCGCTCCGCGTCAGAAGATTCAGCGGCCTCTTCCGCGGGCTCGTCGATTTCCTCCTCTTCTTCGTCCGGAACCGAGGCTTGGGTTAGAGGTGCGGCAGGCAAAGCAGCGGGCTCGGCCGCCGCATACGCGCGCAGCCGCTCCAGCCTGAAGGCCGGCGGGATCAGCGCATCGTCTTGCGCTAGCAAAACTCGAATGGCGTAACGCGCCTCCAGTTGCACCAGCGAGTTGCGTTTCTGGTTCAGGATGTAGAGCGCGACCGTGGTTGGAACATAAACGCAGATCTCGGCGGAGCGCCGCCGCATGCCTTCCTCTTCGATCGAGCGCAGCACGTAGAGCGCCGTCGACTCCGTCGACCGAATCAAACCCGTGCCGCCGCAATGGGGACAGGGTTGCGTGGAGGTCTCGACGAGCGATGGGCGCAGCCGCTGGCGCGACATTTCCAACAGGCCGAACGCGCTGATCCGGCCGACCTGAATGCGGGCGCGGTCGTTCTTCAGCGCCTCCTTTAGCCGCCGCTCGACCGCCGACTGATTGCGGTGCTCTTCCATGTCGATGAAATCGATCACGATCAAGCCCGCAAGGTCGCGCAATCTGAGCTGCCGGGCGATCTCCTCGGCCGCTTCGAGGTTGGTTCGGACCGCTGTTTCCTCGATGTTGCGTTCCCGCGTCGAGCGGCCGGAATTGACGTCGATCGCGACCAAGGCCTCGGTTTGATTGATCACGACATAGCCGCCGGAGCGCAACTGAACGATCGGCGAATGAATTGCGTCGATCTGGCTCTCGACTTGGAAGCGGTGAAACAGCCCGATCTGAGGATCGCGATAAGGCTGGACCCGCTTGGCATGGCTCGGCATCAGCATCTTCATGAATGCTTTCGCCGTGCGATAGCCTTCTTCGCCTTCGACCAAGACCTCGTCGATGTCGCGCGTATAGAGATCGCGGATCGACCGCTTGATCAGGTTGCCCTCTTCATAAATCAAGGCGGGCGCGGTCGAGCGTAATGTCAGATCGCGTATCTCGTTCCACAGGCGCAGCAGGTATTCATAATCCCGCTTGATCTCGGCCTTCGAGCGTTCGGCCCCGGCGGTGCGTACGATAACTCCCATGCCTTCGGGAATATCCAGATCCTCGAGGATGTCCTTTAGGCGGCGCCGGTCGGCGATGCTGGTGATCTTGCGCGATACCCCGCCGCCGCGCGCCGTGTTCGGCATCAGCACGCAATAGCGCCCGGCAAGTGAAAGGTAGGTCGTAAGCGCGGCGCCCTTGGTGCCGCGCTCCTCCTTGGTGACCTGGACGAGCATGATCTGCCGCCGCTTGACCACCTCCTGGATCTTGTAGTGCCGTACCGTGCGCGAGCGCTGGTGCTCGGCCTCTTCGAACTCATCCCCGCCGAGCGTCTCGACCGCTTCGACGACCTCACCCTCACCCTCGGCGAGAACGGCGGTCGTGCTCGGCTCGGGGGCGGCGAGCATGTCCGGCTGCGCCGCCTCAGTCGCAAATTCGAAACTCGATGCCGCCACATCGTCCCGCCCGGCCAGAGCCGCTGCGATCTGGACCACGTTTGGCGCAGGGGGTTCTGGCGTCGTCGCGTCCGTTGCGCCGATCTCGGGATCGCCGGGCACGTCAGCCCGTAGCGGCGACTCCCCCCAGCCGAACGACGCCGTGGGCTCCGGCGTGATCGCGTCTTTTGGAGCTCCCTCTGGCTCCCGGGGCGCTGATTCCCAGGGCACTTCGGCCACCGCCTCGTTGGCGAAGGTCTCGTCGGGACGAGACGAAACCATCTCGGCTGCGTGCTCGCCGCCGGCCGCCTCGGCCTGCTGCGGCGACAAGTCGGCAGGTTCGAGCACGTGCGAGCCTGAGGCGTCTGATCCTTCGTCTTCGCTGGCATCCGGTGTGGCCGGAACCGGAACCGGCTCGGGCAAGGCCGCTGCTAATGAGACTCCCTCTTCGCTCGCGGCTTCGGGTTCGGTTTCATGCGTCTCGCCTTCCTGTTGTACCGGATCGAGGTCGTTCGGCTCTCGGTCGCCGACCGGGATCTTATAGTAATCGGGATGAATTTCACTAAATGCTAGGAAGCCATGCCGATGATTTCCGTAATCGACAAATGCCGCCTGCAGCGAGGGTTCGACGCGGGTAACTTTGGCGAGATAGATATTACCCTTTACCTGCTTCTTAGTGGATGATTCGAAATCGAACTCTTCGAGGCGATTGCCGTTGAGCACCACCACTCGGGTCTCTTCCGGGTGGGTGGCATCGATGAGCATACGTTTTGCCATTCTGGCATAACTCCGGGGCGCGCTGCCGCGGCCGCGCGAAAATCGGCCGGCGGCGCGCTCCTGTCTGCAAGGAAGCCACAGGCGCCTGAAGCTATTCCACTAAGCGATGAGGAGAAATCGGCCATGGTATTGTCAGGGGAGCCTTTGAGCGGCTTCGGGTTCCTACGGTCCGCATCGCCCGGCGCTGCGAGCCGGCGCGGCGACAGCCAATCGGCTGCCGATTCCGCGGGCTTGCGTCGCATTGCCCCACCGGGCGCGGCGCCCGGTCGGCGAACGGCGGTTTTTTCGCGATCCTTACTGTATAGAGTAAAGCAGCCTGCCACAATCATTTCGTCCGACCGGCGATCCTCTTCCGTCAGCTCGAACGCGTTCGTTAAAACACGCTTGGAATGGTATCGCTGATAGCGCATATGAAGGCCCGGCCGCGCGGGCTCATGGGATGACGGTGGTCTAGCGGTCGTTTGCATGGAGATGGTCGCAGACCGCAGCAACATGGTTAAGATATTTCGGTTTCTTTTTGTCTGCGCAGTCATGCTGGCGATCGCGGGCTGTGGCTTCGTCGGGATCACATTGTGGTATTTCGGTCGTGACCTGCCGGATTACCAGCAGCTTGCACATTATCAGCCACCGATCATGACCCGAGTGCAGGCGGGCGACGGGCGGCTTCTCGCCGAATACGCAACCGAGCGGCGGATCTTTGTGCCGATACAGGCGATCCCGAAGCCGATCATCAACGCCTTTTTGTCTGCCGAAGACAAAAATTTCTACAACCATCACGGCGTCGATCCCGTTTCGATTCTGCGCGCGGCAATCACCGATGTGAGCCGGTTTCGCGCCAATCGCCGGCCGGTCGGCGCCTCGACAATCACTCAGCAAGTCGCCAAAAACATGCTGCTGTCGAACGAGGTTTCGATCGAACGCAAGATCAAGGAGATCCTGCTTGCGACCCGCATCGAGGCCGCGCTGCCGAAGGAGCGAATCCTCGAGCTCTACCTGAACGAAATCTATCTCGGCGCTGGCGCGTATGGGGTTGCCGCTGCAGCGCAGACCTATTTCGACAAATCGCTGGACGAGCTGACCCTCGGCGAGGCCGCTTTCCTCGCCGGGCTCCCGAAGGCGCCGAACCGGTACAGCCCGGCACGCTTCCCGCAGACGGCAAAAGCTCGCCGCGATTGGGTTTTGGACAGAATGGTCGAGGACGGAGCAGCCACCCAGGCGGAGGCGGCTCAGGCCGAAGCACAGCCTCTCGAGCTTCGCCATCGCCAGGAGGCCGAAGAAGAGAAAGCCCCCTATTTCGCTGAGGAGGTCAGGCGCGACCTGTTGGCCCGCTATGGCGAAAAAATCCTGTACGGGGCTGGCCTGTCGGTGCGCACCAGCCTCGATGCGCGACTTCAGGCGGCATCGGACAAGGCGTTGCGCACTGGGTTGACCGCCTACGAGCACAGCCATGGCGGGTGGCGCGGGGCGATTGCCCGCATCGACCCGAAGGGGGACTGGGCGGCGCATCTCGCCGCTGTGCCGGTGCCCGGCGTCGCGACCGATGTCGGATGGCACCTCGCGATGGTGGTCCGCAGCGAGCCGGACGGCGCGGCTATCGGCTTTGCCAACGGCGCCAGTGGGCACATTCCGTTCTCCGAAATGCGCTGGGCGCGGCCGCGCTACGAGAACGGCAGCTTCGGCCCACGCCCGCGCGGCGCGGCGGACGTCGTCAAACCGGGCGATGTCGTTATGGTGGAGCCGATCAACGCGGCGAAAGCCGAGGCGAGCGGTGGCCAGGCTGCCGGCCTGTATACCTTGTGTCAGGTGCCGGAAGTCTCGGGCGCCCTTGTAGTCCTGGACCCGCATACCGGGCGCGTCCTCGCGATCAGCGGCGGGTTCAGCTTCGCGACGAGCCAATTCGACCGGGCCACGCAGGCAAAGCGGCAAACCGGGTCAACGATCAAACCGTTCATCTTTTTGACCGCGCTCGACCACGGCTTTACCCCGTCGACGCTGATCGACGATTTGCCGATATCGCTCCCGCAGGGTCCGGGACTGCCGATGTGGACACCGCGGAATTATACGAAAGAAGGCCAGGAGGTGAGGTATCGCGGGCCAACGCCGCTGCGCATCGCCATCGAAAAGTCGATCGATACGATGACGGTGAGGGCGGCAGTGACGGTCGGTATCGAGCCCATTGCCGATACCATCGAGAGCTTCGGCATAATGGATCACATGCCGCGCGAGTACTCGATGGTGCTCGGCGCCGGCGAGACGACCCCTCTGCGGATGACCGCTGCCTATGCGATGCTGGTCAACGGCGGAAAGCGCATCACACCGACCTTTATCGACCGCGTGCAAGACCGCAACGGCGCAACCATTTTCCGCGCCGACGAGCGGCCGTGCGACGGCTGCGACAACGTCGATTGGCAGCAGCAGCCGGTGCCGGTCATCCCGGATACACGGGAGCAGGTCGCCGATCCCGGTTCGGCCTATCAGATCGTGACGATGCTGGAGGGCGTGGTCGAGCGCGGGACTGGCACCGTCGTCAAGGCGGTCGGCAAACCGATCGCCGGCAAGACCGGCACGACGAACGACTGGCGCGACGCTTGGTTTGTCGGGTTCACGCCCGACTTGGTGGCGGGCGTCTATGTCGGCTTCGACGATCCGGACAGCCTCGGCAACGACGAAACCGGCGGACATGTGGCAGCCCCGATATTCCGCGACTTCATGATCGCCGCTTTGAAGGATGCTCCGGCAACGGCGTTCCGTACGCCGCCTGGGATGCGGATCTACCGGGTCAGCGCGGCGACGGGTTTGCCGGTCGGCGCCGGCGACCCGGCGATCTACGAGGCTTACAAGCCCGGGACCGAGCCCGGTCACAACCGAAACTTAGGTCTGCAGCACGTACCTGACGAGGACGAAACCCCGATCGCCTCGACCGGCGGGATGGAGGCCGACGAATCAATGCCACCGCCGGCGCCGATGCGCGGTGCCCCGGCCAGCGGCACGGGCGGCCTATATTAAAAACGTCGACGCCAACAACTCGGAGTAAGCCATGCGCGCCGAAATTCAGGCGGCCGCCGACGACATCGACAAGTCGTTGGCGCTGCTGCGGAGGCATCTTTGACTGGGAGACAGCAAACCGCCGCCTCGCCGAGCTGAACGCCCAGGCCGAGGATCCGCGCCTGTGGGATGATCCCGCCGCGGCACAAAAGCTGCTGCGCGAGCGCACCAAGCTCGACCAGGCGATCGGCAGCTATCGCCGGATCGAGCGGGAAGTCGCCGACACCCTCGAGCTGATCGAGATGGGAGAGGCCGAGGGGGAGGCGACAGTCGTCGCCGACGCCGAGGCGGCCCTCGAAAAGCTGCGCGCGGAAGCGGCGCGGCGCGAGCTCGAAAGCCTTCTCTCCGGCGAGGCCGACGCCAATGACTGCTATCTCGAAGTGCATGCCGGGGCCGGCGGCACCGAGGCGCAGGACTGGGCCGAGATGCTGCTGCGGATGTATGTGCGATGGGCGGAAGCCCACGGCTACAAGACTGAATGGCTCGAAGAAAGCGGCGGCGAGGAAGCGGGGCTCAAATCGGCGACCGTCAGGATCGACGGCCCCGACGCCTATGGCTGGCTCAAGACGGAAAGCGGCGTGCACCGGCTGGTGCGCATCTCGCCCTTCGATTCGAATTCACGCCGCCACACAAGCTTCGCGTCGGTGTGGGTCTATCCGGTGGTCGACGACAAGATCGAGGTCGAAATCAGCGACAAGGATCTGCGCATCGACACCTACCGCTCGTCGGGCGCGGGCGGCCAGCACGTCAACAAGACGGACAGCGCGGTGCGGATCACCCACATGCCGAGCGGCATCGTCGTGCAGTGCCAGAGCGAGCGCTCGCAGCACCAGAACCGCGCCCACGCCTTCTCGATGCTGCGCGCCCGGCTCTACGAGGCCGAATTGCAGCGGCGCGAAGCAGCGACCGATGCGATGAACGCGACCAAGACCGACATCGGCTGGGGCCACCAGATCCGCTCCTACGTGCTGCAGCCCTACCAGATGGTCAAGGATTTGCGCACCGGCGTCGAAACCTCGAACACCGGAGCGGTCCTCGACGGCGACCTCGACCGCTTCCTCGCCGCCGCCCTCGCCTCTCGCATCGAAGGCGCCGACGCGATCACCGCCGGTAGCTGATCGAAGTCCGCGAGGAATTCGGACGGTCCCGAGTACGCCGCGATTTTCCCTGCCGACAGGGAAACAACGGGAAAATTTTCGTCCTTCCGCGGACAAGCCAATTAGAATCAATAGCTTGCAAGCTGATTCGCACGGCATGGCAGGGAAGTTCTTTTCCCTGCCGCGGGTCTTGGCAGGGAACCAGCAGGGAATAACGACGCAGGGACGACATCACCGACCACGGAGCATGTTTCTGATACGTTCTCATATAGGCCGCGCGGCCAGTTCAGGCAACTGAGCGCCCGGTTAGCAGAGATCTACAAGGAACTCCGAGGCGGGGTCGACCCCGGTCACCAGCAGGTGGTCGCGGGCTCGGGTGCAGGCGACGTAGAGCAAGTGGCGCTCGGTGTTGTAGACCTCCTCAAGATCGGCCTCGTCGGCGACGCTCTCGATGCGCTCCTGCAATGGGATCACCTCGTCGTCGCAGGCCATGACCGCGACGGCCCGGAATTCGAGCCCTTTGGCCAGATGCATCGTGCCGATCGAGACGCGCCCCTGTGTCGTTTCGATCTTGTCGCTCAGCTCGACCGCGCCCGCGCCCGATTTCTTGACCGCGCCTCTGGCACGCCTCAATTGGCCATTGGCGCGGACAAACACCCCGATTTCGTGTGGCGGCACACCCTCGGCGATGCGGCCGGCGAGCCATTTTCCGACGGCCACCGCCTCTTGATCCGGGTTGGCGAACGTCTCGATGATGGGCTCAACGCCGTTGAAGACCGAGATCGTGCCGCGGCGGCTTTCACTGTTGCCGTCCACGTCGGCGACCTCCGGCGGCAACAGCCGATCGGCATGGCTGCGAATCTGGTGGGAGGTGCGGTAGTTGATGCGCAACGTGTAGGACCGGCCGCGAATATCCACGCCGAGCGATTTCCACGAGAACGGCTGCTGAAAGATCCGCTGCCCGAGATCACCGGCAAGGAACAGCCCGTCCGGCTGAGATGACCCGATAGCGGCCAGGAAACGCAGCTCGGCGATGCCGACATCCTGCGCCTCATCGACGACAGCGAAGTCGAAGACCGTGTGGCCGGCGCCAGCGATGTGTTCGGTTAGGCGGCCGAAGATATCCGACCAGGTCACTACTTTGCGCTGCGCCAGCTCGGCGCGCACGCGATCGAAGATCGACCACAGGATCTCCCGCTGCTTGCCGCCGATCCGGGTCTTCCGACCGAGGCGGGCTACATCGCGATACGCCTCCCAGCTCTTTAATTGCCAGGCGTCCACGACATCGCTCCACTCGCCGAATAGAAACCGCTCGGTGAAGCGATGGCCCTCGACTTGCGCAGCAGCCTGCCGGAGCAATTCGCGCACTAGCGACGATGGCGCGAGATTCGGCTGCCCGAACGCCGCCGAATACATTTCGTGGGCGATGCCGGTAACCGGATGCACCACGATGCGCCCGGCTATGCCTGGTTCATTGCCAATCAGGTATTGCAGCCGCGCGCTGAGCGCGTTCGCCAATGCCTTCGAGAACGTCGTCAACAGCACCCGACCATCCGGCTGGTGACGTGCCAGCGCGACGGCGCGATGCAGTGCGACAATAGTCTTTCCAGTGCCTGCCGACCCCGAGACCCGCGCCGGCCCGGCGTAGCGACGCTCGACGAGCCGGCGCTGCGCCGGATGCAGAAACACCGCCCATTTCTCCCACGGGAAGTCGAGCGCGCGTTCCAATTCCTCGACATTCGTCAGCACCCGGAAACGGCGTTGCGCGTCCGGATGACTGAACGGATCGGCGGCTGCAGGCGCGGGTACCGGGGCCACCGGGGTCCCGCCAGTCGCTAAATTCAATAGCGCCTCGGACGCCTCTTGCGGCAGGTGATCGACTATGTCGAACAGCGTGTCCTCGGTGGCCTTGCGCACCGCCGCGAGCCATTCGACCGGAACTCCGTAGGCCAGTAGCGTCTCGTCGGCTATGCCGCTGAACAGGGGCGGGTTGGCCGGGTCTGGAGCGGGCGACGCGACTGCGATCTCCTCGACCCGTTCACGTACCTCCACGAGCTGCGCTGCGCCGGTCACGGGATGGCGCTCGATCTTGCGCCGCTCGGCCCAACCATAGGCGGCATCGTGATGCCCGACATAACAGAGCAGCACGCTCGTCGCGGTCTTGTGGACGATCAGCCGGACATCGGCATTGACTCGCACCGACCAGAAATTCAGGTCTCTGGCGCGGTCGAGCCGATGGAAATGCAGGCCCTGGCCAGTCGGATCGAGTTGCAAATCGAACGCTGTCGTCTTGACCGCTTTCTGCTCCGCCCCGGTCAGTCTCGTGAGGCTGTCGGTGAAGGTATCCGCGATGCGGAATTCCATCACCGCACCGGGAACACCTTCATGACCTCATCGCCGAGGTGGTTGATGACTTTGACGGCGATGCGGCCGGATTTGGGTTTGGGGAAGGGGCGCGAGGTGTCGCTGTTGAGGCTCGACCAGGCTTCCTCGTCGATCTCGGCCTTAAGGGTCGTTTTCAGCGCCTTGTAGGGGTCGGTCGCGGCGCCGAGAAAATAGGCGTGGCGGACGAAGAAGCTCTCCTCGTTGTAGTCGGTGTCGATGAACCAGAGCGCGATCGTGTCGGGGCCGCCCAATTCGATCTCGCCGGTCTGCGGCTTGAACACATCGACGCCCTTGATCCTGACCCGGATCTGGTTGTCGCCCCCAATGGATTTCAGCTCCTCGATCGCGATGTCGGGCTCGCCGAAGACGACGAACAGATTGCCGGAGCCGGTGTTCTTCAATTCGCCGGCCATGTGCAGATCGGGGTTCATCCGCGCCTTCAGGATCGGGATGCGGCCGATCCGCTCGAGCTCGGCGGAGTGCGCATCGAAATTGAAGGCGCAGGCGATGACGACGTCGAACCGGGCGTCGGCTGCCTCGCGTGCCGCGTCGACGAGATCGGCGCGCGCCACCGTGCCGAATTCGGGGCCGAGAAAGATCGCGGCGCGGCGCTCCCGGTCGCCTTCGAGGTAGCGGCCTTCGGCGCAGACCAGCTTGCCCGGCCACGGCGTCAATGCCGTGAAGGCGATGCGGTCTTCCTTGTGCGCCTGCTGCACGCCCGATGTCTTCAGATTTTCGAGAACCATCTGCGCGAAATCGTTCCAGCCGGCGCCGGGGTCGGCGAGATCGAGCGTGTCAACCAGGCTGTCGTCCTCCTCGACGGCGATGACGCGATGCGGCGACAGGCTCTCGACCGTGAACGGGCCGGCAACGCGAATGCGCGAATTGTCGGGATAGGGCTTGTCGTAGAGATACTCGAACTCGGCCTTGGCCGCGATCGAGGCGTCGATCTCCTTCTGCCGCGCAATCCGCGCCGCCCACCATTCGGCGTGCAGCTTTACCGCCTCTTCCGGCCAGTCCGAGGCAGCCTCGCGCGGAATCTCCCATTCCTCCCACGGTGCCGCTGCATCACCCTCACCCGCCTCGCTGCGCTCGGCACCCTCTCCCGCAGTGCGGGAGAGGGGCTTATCGGACGCCACAGCGAGCCCCTCTCCTGCACCGCGGGAGAGGGAGGGGCCCATCGCCTTAGCGATGGGAGGGTGAGGGTCGCGGCCTAGCTCGGCATTGAGCCCGGCACGCAACGGCTCCAGCGTCTCTTGCCATTTCTCCCAGATCACGTCGATCTCGGCGTTGTTGGCGATCGACTTCAGCGTGACGTGCGGCACCCGCTCATAGACAAAGCCCTGGCGGATGTCGCCGCGCGTCGGCGTCTCCTTTGGCGGCGCGCGGCTGACTTCGCCCTCCTTGCGCTGCCCCTCGGGGCTGTCGGCCAGCACGTAATAGGGGTAACGCGCGCCCATGATCCGCGCCCGGGCGAGCGCCAAGGCGACGCGCGAAGTATCGATCGTGATCCAGCGCCGTCCCCATTGCTCAGCGACATAAGCAGTCGTGCCGGAACCGCAGGTCGGGTCGAGCACGAGATCGCCCGCGTCGGTGGCCATCAGAATGCAGCGTTGAACCACCTTCTCGGATGTCTCGACGACGTATCGCTTTTCCGAAGCGAAGCCGGCAATCCCGGTGTCAGTCCAAACATTGTCCTCCTGGAACGCACGGAAATCCTCGAAATATCTGACGTAGTACAAGCCCGGCCCGGTCGAGCTCAACCTTGTCGACTTCAATAGCCGATCCATACCGATTTCGTTGGTTTTCCACCGCACCTTCTCGGATGGTCGGAAGATGTGCCCTGCAAATTCCACCGGGAACCAAGATGCAGCCCCCTCGCCTTTGTCACGGCCGACGCTCTGACTAGTAAGGTTATCGATTCTAAACACCTTGGCTTCGGCCGGAAGATCTTCTCTTCCAGATAACTCGGCATAGGTAATTGATCGTTCTGTTAAATTCGGCAGCTTCACGCGTTTGTATGCAGACCCTCCGACACCACCAATTTGCTTCAAGGTAAGCGGTTGTCGGTATTTCAATTTCTCTCTGCTCCGAGCGTATAGCAGAAGCATGTCATATGTACCTGACAAATATTCAGATGTAGCTCCCGCCGTTTTTGCGAAAACGATCTGCGAAATGAAATTTTCCGCTCCAAATACCTCGTCCAATAGTCCACGGACGAAATGACAATTCTCCTGTCCGATCTGCACGAAGATCGAGCCGCTGTCAGTGAGAAGGTCGCGGGCGACGGTCAGCGGGTCGATATAGATGCACTGCACCTTGCCGCGCAGCCCCTCGCGCTCGGCGAGGCTCGCCATGACCGACAGGCTGTCACCGAGGATCATCCGGTTCGACCAGTTCGCGTCGTGCTGGTAGAACTCAGTCAATGCTTCCTTGTCGGGCAGCCCGTTGAAATCGGCGAAAAGGTCCGGCATCGGCGGTGATGCCTCGTCCCGCCGCCCCTTGCTCTGGCGCAGCAAATCATCGATCAGGACCTTCGGGTGCACCTTCTCCTGGATGTAGAGCGGCGGCGCCTGCACGATCAGGTCGGACCAGTCCTGCTCGTCCTTGCCGCGCCAGACGAACTGCGGGTCGAGGTCGCGGTTGCGCCGCTCATAGGCGAGGCGGATCGGGGTCTTGTCCTTCTCGTCCATGACCGGTTCGAGCTCGGCGGTCGGAATGTTGCGGCGCTTGTCCTTGTGCCGCAGCGCCTCGACTTCAATTTGCTTCTTTGCCATCCGCTCGTCCTTTAATCCGCGTTGTCGGCGACGGCGCGCTCGATCAGCGCGTCAAAGCTGGCCGCAATCGCGTAGACCGCGGTGAACTCGGCGAAGGCCCAGCGGCCGTATTTACCGAGATTGTTGACCCCCGGCACCCAGTAGGCATCCATCGTGTTAGCCTTCTCCTTGGCGTCCTCGCGGCGGTAGCCCTTGATCTCGACGACGAGGTTCAGCGGCTCCGCGTGCCCGTCGTCGATCTGCACGATGAAGTCAGGGAGATAGCGCTTTGGCGTCGAGCCCATTAGATAAGGCACTTCGAAACCGAGGCCCTGGTTCTTGACATAGGCGCGTACGCGGGGGTGCGCCTCGACGACACGGCAGAGTTCGGCCTCCCAGTCACTGTCACAGACGACCCAGTTGACATGGCAGCGCCGCGGGTCGGTTTGACAGCGTGTCCGCTTCGAAGTGGTGAAATTCACGAACCGGGTCGAGCCGGTCGGGTTGTATGGATCGATGACTGCCTTGACCGGGCGCTCGCCGGCCATCGTTTGGGTGATCGCCGCGGCGATGCGGCGGCACGCCATGTCGGCGATTTCCAGGTACATCAGCTGCGCCGGATAGGTGCCGCCGGTGCAGCGCAGATAGCCGCCGTCGAGCCATTCGCGGGCGATCCGCTTCAGCTTGGCGAAGAGATGGTATTTCGGCTCCTCGTCAGGGTCGTGGAACTCGGTGACGAGCAGCCTTTTGGCTAGATGGAACAGCAAGGTCGAGGGACGCATTTCGTCGAGATGCTTCAATGTCAGCTCGACCCCCTCGCCGATGATCCCCTGCTGCTTGACAATCGACGGCCCGACGAGCGCGGGGTCCAGTTCCAGAACCGAGTTGGGGCCGAAATGAGCGGTGAGGCGGTTCGCGGGCAGGTCGATGCGATAGCCCTCGACCCGCGGGAAGGTGATGTCTAGCGCATGGCGCTCGGGCACGGCGTGTACGCGTACCGTCTCGCGCGGCCTGGCCGGCGGCGCCACGACCGGTTTCGCGGTAAAATCGAACGGGATGCCGAGCACGTCGGCATATTCGACCGGCAGCAGCCCCTCCTCGTCGAGATCATAGGATTGGCGGCGGAGGCCGCGGCCGACGACCTGCTCGCACAACAGCTGGGTTCCGAAAGCGCGCACGCCAAGTATGTGGGTCACGGTGCTGGCGTCCCACCCCTCGGTCAGCATAGAGACCGAGACGACGCAGCGGATCGTCTCGCCGAGCTGGCCCGGCCTGCCGACCGTGTTCATGACCTCGCGCAACAGATCCTGGTCGGTGATCTTCTCGGCCGCGCGGATGTCACCGGTGCGCGTGCGGATCGCACGGCGGAAGCGCTCGATCTCGTCGGCCGCGATGTCGCGGAACTCCTTGTCGAGCGCATCGCCCGATTCTAGCTGCGTGCTGTCGATCAAGAGCGTGCGCGGCCGCGGATAGCGTTCGCCGTATTCGTCGTAATTGCGGAACAGCTCGAAGCGGCCGTTGATGACGGGCGCCTCGGCTGTCGGGCGAAAGCCGGAGATGAAATCGTAGACGAGCTTCGAGATCGCCGTGTTCTGACATACCACGATAAAGACCGGCGGCACCGCGATCTTTACTTCCTCCCAGAGTACAAACGTCTTCGCGTAATGGCCGTAGAGCGCCTCGAGCGCGGTCTGCAGCGGCAGAGGCAGTGCAAGCGGGTTGAGCACGCCCGATTTGCCGCGCCCCTTCTTCGGCATCTTTCTGCCGATGTGGTCCCACAGATTGCGGTACATCGGCATGTCGCCGCCGGGGACGTTGTCGGCAACCGGCACGCGCGGCAGTTTGACGATGCCGCATTCGATCGCGTCCATCAGCGAGAAGTCGCTGACCGTCCACGGGAACAAGGTCCCCTCGCGATACCCCGAGCCGTGCAGAAAGAATGGTGTGGCCGACAGATCATAGACGCCGGCGAGACCGAGCTTGCGCTTGACGCTCTCTATCCCGGAGATCCAAAGGCGCGCGGCTTCGTTGTTCTTCTTCGCCTCTTCCTTGTCCTCGCCCGTGAGATCTTCCGCACTCTCGGCGCGCGGCTTTTCGCGATAACAATGGTGCGCCTCGTCATTGAGCACGACGATGTGTTTGAGGCCCATCAGATCGCCGACCGCCCGTCGCAGCATCTCACCCTCGGTTTCGCGCGTGTCGACGGGCGGGCCGTGCCCCTGGCGCAGTAGCCGATTGACCCGCGAGCTCTCGTCGCGCTCGCGGCGCTGGAAGGCGTGGTAGTTGGTGATCACGATCTTCGCCCGGTCGAGGTCGCCGAGCATGTCGTTCGGCACCAGTTCGCGGTTGCGGTAATAGCTCTCAGGATCGTTCGGCAACAGCACCCGCAAGCGGTCCTTGATCGTGATGCCGGGGGTGACGACCAGGAAGGCGCGCGCGAACTGACGGGTGCCGGGATGGCGCAGCGCATTGACCGTCTGCCAGGCGATCAGCATCGCCATAACCGTGGTCTTGCCTGCGCCGGTGGCGAGTTTCAAGGCCACGCGCAGCAGTTCGGGGTTCGCCTGCTCGTTGGCCGCCCTGACGTGTGCCCAGAACTTCGCGACCGCGCTACCCCGCTTCGGTGCGACCTCGGCGAGCCAGATCGCGGTCTCGACCGCCTCGATATTGCAGAAAAATGGGCGGAAGTTTTCGAAATGATGGTGTCGCCAGTGCTGAAGCAGCCGCGCCGTCTCCGGCGTCACCTGCCACTGCTCAGGCTTGGGTAGGTTGCGCCACGTTTCGACATAGCTGCGGATCTCGTTGATGATCGGGGTCGGATTGTATTCCTGCTCTTCGGTCGACAGGCCCTCGCCGGTGTCAAACACCATTTCGGTCTGGTTTTGCTTCTGACGCCGGCGCTTTTGTGGCTTTGGCACCGGGGTCATCAGTTCCGAGCGCCGACGGGTCGGGATGATGCGGTCGGTCGGCAGCCCATCCTCGAGCTGCCAATGCCGGCCCGGATACGCATAAGGCGAGTTGAGGATCGGCCGCTCGAAAAAGCTGTCTTCCATGTGCCGTCCCCGTCATTGCCGTGCGCCCGGAAGCGACGTTACTCGGCTTACGATAAACCAATCGTTGCGAACGGCGGGTGTTTCAGAAAAATTAATGGTAAATAGCGGTAGATTTGTTGTGTTAAGGCGACCCTAAAATTGCCTCTTTCGCATCATATGTTTCGACTGAAGGCGGGTTCTGAACGGACCGCGGTGGGTGATGGAGGGTGCCAATGGGTAGTGATGTTCCGCAAGACCGGCGCGGCGGGCGCACCGAGCTGGACTGGGCTGTACAACTTAGACGAGAGTTTTCGCTGTAGATCCGCTGCAGATACAGCCATGGGTGATCGCCGATGCACTTTATGATTGTAGCGCCGATGCGCTACCTCGATCGCTTTCTCCGCGAGGTTGTTGCGGCGTCGTTCGCCGCGTGCGGTGGCGCCGCCATCGCGACAATGCCGCGCCGCCGCTCACATGGCGTTGGCCGCAGCGCGGCTTAGGCGGGACCCGCCGTCAATAGCGCGGCAGCTCTCGACACAGCCCCAGCGGAGCAGGATTGTCTCGAGCCGCTTGCTTCGATAACTTGCGCTCGGCGCATAAAAGGGAGGGTCCGGCATGGCGATCATTGTTGGCACTGGCGACTTCAAATACCGCATCGTAGAGGATTGGGCGAAGCTGCCGGACGGCTGGTCGTTCAAGGAGGTCGGCGCGGTCGGGGTCGACGCCAAGGACAACGTCTACGTCTTCAACCGCGGGGAACACCCGGTCATGGTGTTCGATCGCGAGGGCAATTTTCTGCGCTCCTGGGGCGAGGGCCAGTATCCGCGGGCGCACGGCGTCCATATGGGGCCGGACGATTCGATTTATCTGACCGACGACGGCGGCCATTTCGTCCGCAAATGCTCGCTCGACGGCAAGGTGTTGCTCGAGCTCGGCGTCCCTGGCAAGCCGGCGCCCTATATGAGCGGCGAGCCGTTCCACCGCTGCACGCACACAGCACTGTCGCCGAAGGGGGAGATCTATGTGTCGGACGGCTACGGCAATGCCAAGGTGCACAAATATTCGCCTGACGGCAAATTGCTGATTTCGTGGGGCGAGCCCGGCACCAACCCAGGCGAGTTCAACATCGTGCACAACATCTGCACCGACGCCGACGGCTGGGTCTATGTCGCCGACCGCGAGAACCACCGCATCCAGGTGTTCGACGGCAACGGCAAGTACGAGACGCAGTGGAACAATCTGCACCGGCCCTGCGGCTTATACATGGACTATACCCGCCACCCGGTCTGCTATATCGGCGAGCTCGGGCCGGTCCAGCCGGTCAACCGCAACAGCCCGAACCTCGGGCCTCGGGTCAGCATCGTCGACAACCAGGGCAAATTGCTGTCGCGTTTTGGCGACATGCACGCCGGCACCGCGGCGACCGCGTTTCTCGGGCCGCACGGTCTCAGCGTCGACTCGCGCGGCGACCTCTACGTCGGCGAAGTCTCGTGGACGCAATGGCCGCAATTCTACCCCGACACGCCGCGCCCGGCTTACATCCGCTCACTGCAAAAATACGAGCACGTACACTGAAGCTTTATCGCGTTTCTCGCTGTCGCCGAAAGCTTCCCACCTGATAGAGACCGGCGGCATCCCAGGCTTCGGCAATCAGTTTGGTGCCGGCCGAGCACAGGGTCGGACTCGATGTCCCAGAGGCAACCGAGCCTATTGCCTCGAGTGGCCAGTAGGGCTGGTCAGACGCGCCCTGCACCCCGGGTCAGATTATGTCCGCCATCGCCTGCGTGCGCGAGGGGCATGCCGAGACGGACGCCGATATCCGCGAATACATTAGCGGCAATTTGTGCCGCTGCGCCGCCTACCCCAACATCGTCGCCGCGATTAGGCAGGCGCGCGAACAGATGGAGCGTGCCTGATGCGTCCGTTTACCTACGAGCGCGGCGCTGATCTGGCGCGGGCCTCGCGTCTCGGCGTCGGAACCGGACAAGGTCAGACGGACGCGCCTGTTGAGTTTCTGGCCGGCGGCACGACGCTGGTCGACCTGATGAAACTGGACGTGCTGAGGCCCGAGCGCGTTGTCGACATCACCCCTCTGCGCGGCTCCCACGCCATTATCGAGGCGGGGCCCAACGGCCTGCGATTGGGAGCGTTCGCGAAGATGTCCGCTGTGGCGGCGCATTCAGCCGTCCTGGCCAGCTACCCCGCAATCGCCGAAAGCCTGCAATTGGCCGCCAACGCGCAGTTGCGCAACATGGCCACGCTCGGCGGCAATGTCTTGCAGCGGACCCGCTGCCCGTACTACCGCGACCCGAGTTGGCGCGCCTGCAACAAGCGCAATCCCGGATCCGGCTGCGCCGCGATCGTGGGGTTCAACCGCAGCCACGCTGTGCTCGGGGTCGATCAGAGCTGCATCTCGCAATACCCTGGGGATTTCGGTATCGCCTTGGTCGCCCTCGACGCCGAGGTCGACCTGAGCGGACCACAGGGTGCACGCCGCATCCCGTTCGCCTCACTGCACAAACCGGTCGAGGGCCGGCCCCACATCGAAACCACCCTGATGCCGGGCGAGGTCATCACCACGCCGACGTGCCGTCCATCGAGATCATTATGGTGCCGGAGAAGGACGACCGGGTGAATCCGCTCGGGGTCAAGGGCATCGGCGAGCTCGGCATTGTCGGCATGAACGCCGCCGTCGCCAACGCCATCTTCCATGCCACCGGAAAGCGCGTGCGCGCGCTTCCGATCCGAGCCGAAAGGCTCCTGTAGCTTTCATCGGCGGTTCGCCGCTGGCGGAAGTTGCGGTCATGCAACCCGTTTTCCCTCGCGTCCCGACGACGGGAACGCGATGGAGGGAGGTGTTCGTCATGCGCGCATTGCAATTCCGAGCCTTTGGCGACCCGACCCGGCCGCAAAGCTCACGTCATCGAGCCATAAACAAAACCCCCGACGCGCCGATGCGGGGCGCCTTGCGCCTTATCGGGCTTGGCGAAGATCAGCGCGGGCACGAGCTTCTAGCGAGGACCGGCTCAACGGCGAAGCGGGTCACGAAGCGCGATCTGCCGCCGCCGCGAAGTATTGCAGTCGGCGCAGCTCCAGACGACACCTCCCCAGAGTAGGGTTCCGACCAATTTAGTCTTGGACTCACAGCCGCGGAAGCGCGATGTAGCTCACGACAGAGGGAAGCGATCACCGTACAAGCGGCAAGGCCGAGGAGGAAAACAGATGCAGTATACTATCCAGAAAACGCTCGACACGGCGCTCGAAGACAATGCCAAAAAAGGGATCTACAGGGTCGCCCGCGACATCTTCACCGACCCGGAGATCTTCGAGCTCGAAATGAAGCACATCTTCGAGGGCAACTGGATCTATCTCGCGCACGAGAGCCAGATTCCCAACAAGAACGATTACTTCACCACCTATATGGGCCGCCAGCCCATCTTTATTGCGCGCAACCGTGATGGCGAGCTCAACGCCTTTGTCAACGCATGCAGTCACCGCGGCGCCATGCTCTGCCGCTTCAAGCGCGGCAGCCGGGTCATCTTCACCTGCCCCTTCCACGGCTGGACCTTCACCAACTCCGGCAAGCTGCTGAAGGTCAAGAACCCCGAAGGGGCGGGATACCCCGAATGCTTCAACAAGGAGGGCTCGCACGATCTGACGAAGGTCGCCCGCTTCGAATCCTACCGCGGTTTCCTGTTCGGCAGCCTCAATCCTGATGTCGCGCCGCTGGTCGAGCACTTCGGCGAAGCCGCCAAGATGATCGACCTGATCGTCGACCAATCGCCGGAGGGTCTCGAAGTGCTGCGCGGCGCCTCGACCTACGTCTATGACGGCAACTGGAAATTGCAGACCGAGAACGGCGCCGACGGCTATCACGTCACCTCAGTCCACTGGAACTACGCAGTGACGACCAGCCGCCGCAAACAGGCCGAGAAACCGGATGACATCCGCGCCATGGATGCGGGCAGCTGGGCCAAGCAGGGCGGCGGCTTTTATTCTTTCGAGAACGGCCACCTGCTGCTGTGGACCAACTGGGCCAACCCGGAAGATCGGCCGAACTGGGAGCGGCGCGAGGAACTGGCCGCGCAATTCGGCCAGGCGCGTGCCGACTGGATGGTGCAGCGCTCGCGTAATCTCTGCGTCTACCCGAACGTGTACCTGATGGATCAGTTCAGCTCGCAGATCCGCCACTATCGGCCGATCGCCGTGGATAAGACCGAGGTGACGATCTACTGCATCGCGCCGAAGGGTGAGAGCGCGGAAGCGAGGACGCGGCGCATTCGGCAGTACGAGGATTTCTTCAACGCCAGCGGGATGGCGACGCCGGACGATCTCGAGGAGTTCCGTGCTTGTCAAATGTCGTACCTGGGGCGCGCGGGGCACTGGAACGACCTGTCCCGTGGAGCCGCACACTGGATCCAGGGCGCTGACGAAGCGGCCGAGTTCGATCGGCCTCAAACCGCTGATGAGCGGTCTGCGCACCGAAGACGAAGGTCTATTTGTCGTGCAGCACAAGTACTGGCGAGAAGCCCTGCAGCGTGCTCTGTCCGCCGAAGTAACCCCCGAGGCCTAGGAGCAGCACCATGTCGAGCACACTCGAGAAGCCTAATGACGCGGCGATGCAACTCTCGCTCGAGGAGGCGCGGCAATTCCTTTACCGCGAGGCCCGCTTCCTCGACGACAAGGAATGGGACAACTGGCTCGCGCTTTATGCGCCGAATGTGGAGTTCTGGATGCCGTCCTGGGACGACGACGACCAGCTCGTCACCGACCCACAAACTGAGATCTCGCTGATCTGGTACGGCAACAAGGGCGGGCTCGAGGATCGGGTTTTCCGTATCGGGACCGAGCGGTCGAGCGCAACCAGCCTGCCGGAGCCGCGGACCTCGCACAACATCAGCAACGTCGAGATCCTCGAACAGGAGGGCGGCGTCTGTCGGCTGCGGTTCAACTGGGTGACGTTCAGCTACCGGTACAAGACCGTGGACACCTACTTCGGCACGTCCTTCTACACGCTCGACACCGCCGGCCCTCAGCCGCTGATCACGCGGAAAAAAGTAATTCTGAAGAACGACTACATCCACCACGTCGTCGACATCTATCACATCTGAGCCAGCGGCATGAGGCAGCGATGATCTTTCCCGGACGCTTCGCCGGCAAGGTCGCCGTCATCACCGGGGCGGCACAAGGGATCGGCCGGACCGTTGCAATCCGCATCGCGCATGAAGGCGGGAGGCTTGCACTGGTCGATCGTTCCCCGCTGGCCGAGGAGGTTCGGCACGAGGCAGAAGCCGCCGGAGCTGAAGCGATCGCCATCATTGCCGACCTCGAGACCTTTTCCGGCGCCACCGCCGCGATCGCCGGTGCAAGGGAGCGCTTCGGCCGCGTCGACATCCTGATCAACAATGTCGGCGGCACGATTTGGGCAAAGCCTTATGCCGAGTACACGGAGGCGCAGATCGAAGCGGAGATCCGCCGCTCGCTCTTCCCGACGCTCTGGTGCTGCCGTGCCGTGCTGCCGGGAATGCTGGAGCGCGAAGCCGGCGTCATCGTCAACGTCTCTTCGGTCGCGACCCGCGGCGTCAACCGCATGCCCTACGCGGCGGCGAAGGGAGGCGTCAACGCCGTCACCGCGTGTCTCGCGATGGAATATGCGGCACACGGCATCCGCGTCTGCGGCGTGGCGCCCGGCGGCACCGAGGCCCCACCGCGGCGCATCCCGCGCAACGCCGCGGAGCCGAACGCCCAGGAAAGGGAATGGTATCGCCAGGTTGTCGACCAGACGACCTCGTCGACCCTGATGAAACGCTATGGCACGACCGAGGAGCAGGCGGCAGCGATCCTGTTTCTGGCTTCCGACGAGGCTTCGTACATCACCGGCGTGACTTTACCTGTGGCGGGTGGGGATCTCGGGTGAGAAATTTGTCATGTCTGCCAGGAGGAAAATACAATGAGCGAATTGCTGCTCGAGACCCACGAAGTGCAGAACCTGCTGAGCAAGGTCAGCGGTCTCGATAACGACAAGGGTGATGAGCGCGTGAAACGCATCGTCCACCGCGTCGTCTCCGACCTGTTCAAGACAATCGAGGAATTCGACGTCCAGCCGGACGAGTTCTGGGCCGCGATGAGTTACCTGGCCGAGCTCGGCCAGGCGAACGAGGTCGGCCTGCTGGTGCCCGGCCTCGGGCTCGAGACCTTCCTCGACCTTCGCACGGACGCGGCGGAGCGCAAGGCCGGCCTCGAGGGTGGGACGCCGCGCACCATCGAGGGTCCGCTGTACGTCGCGGGAGCTCCGCTCTCGAAGGGAGAAGCACGGCTCGACGACGGCAGTGAAGAGGGCGAAGTGCTGTTCGTGGATGGCCAGGTGCGGGACGTAAACGAACGGCCGGTGGCTGGCGCCGTCGTCGACGTCTGGCACGCCAACCCGCTCGGCGGCTATTCCTTCTTCGATCCATCGCAGCCGAAATACAATCTCCGCCGCCGCATCGAGACCGATGCCGAGGGCCGCTACCGCTTCCGCTCGATCCTGCCCGCGGGCTACGCCTGCCCGCCGAAAGGTCCGACGCAAAAGCTGCTCGACCTGCTCGGCCGGCACGGGCGGCGCCCGGCGCACATCCACTTCTTTGTCACCGCACCGGGGTATCGAAAGCTGACGACGCAGATCAACATCGATGGCGACGAATACCTGCACGACGACTTCGCCTTTGCCACACGCGATGGCCTGATCCCGGAAGTGCGCCGCTCCGCCGACCCGGCAGCAGTGCGTGCCCGCGGGCTGAATGCGCCGTTCGCCGAGATCACCTTCGATTTCGTCCTGCATCGCGAGCGCGCCAACGCACCAAACACGCTGGTGACGCGCGCGCACGCCGAGGCGGGCTGAGTTCCGCCCACGCCACTCATGCCCGACACTCGTCCACTTGCTCCAGCCGGCTCGCTACGCGATTTCGCCATCGCCGCGATCCGCAGCACTATTGTTGACGTGCCGACGGTTCGCCGGCACGAGCTCTCCTCGCTCTCCGTCACGGCACAGAGTTACCTCATTGTCGAGCTGCGCTTGGCCAATGGCGTGGAGGGCATCGGCGAAGCCGCAACATTGGGCGGCCCGCGCTGGAGCGAGGAGAGCGTCGAAAGCATCAAGGCCACGATCGACGCCTATCTCGCACCCGCATTGATCGGAGCCCCGGCGGACCGCTTCGAGGCGGACCGCATCCGCATGGACGCGGCCGCAAAGCGCAACAACGCCGCCAAGGCCGCGATCGAGAGCGCGCTGTTCGATGCGGTCGGCAAGACGCTCGCCGTTCCCGCCGTGCAGCTGCTCGGCGGTGGCGTGCGTGAGAGCATGCCGGTGCTGTGGACCCTCGCTTCCGGTGATCCCGCTCAGGAGATCGAGGAGGCGGAGAAGAAGCTTGCCGCGCTCCTGCACAACACCTTCAAAGTAAAGATCGGCGCCCAGTCGCCGGAGGCCGACGTAGCGCGCCTGCGTCGCCTCGCCGGCGGCGCCAGCCTGATCGTGGACGCGAACCAAGCCCGGGACGAGACGACAGCGCTGCGTTGCCTGCCGGTATTGGCCGAGCTCGGCGTACGGCTTGTGGAGCAGCCGCTGCCCGCCTGGAACCTTGCCGGCATGGCGCGGCTGCGCGCCCACTCGACCGTGCCGCTGATGGCCGATGAGAGCGTATTCTCGACGCACGACATGCTGGACGTCGCGCGCGCCGGGGCGGCCGATGTTGTCTCACTAAAGCTCGTCAAACATGGTGGACTGCTCGCCACGCGCGATGTCGCGGCGGTAGCCGAGGCAGCCGGGATTGGTCTCTACGGTGGTTGCCTGCTCGAGAGTTCGATCGGCGCTGCAGCGCATCTGCAGGTCTTCGCCGGGCTGCGCGAGCTCCCATGGGGCTGCGAGCATTTCGGTCCGCAGATCCTTGTCGACGATCTTGTCGAGGAGCCGCTGCGCTTCGCAGATTTCTGCATCCACATGCCTGCCGGCCCCGGTCTCGGCGTGACGCTCGACCAGGACAAGCTGCGCCGCTACGCGCGACGCTGAGACAAAGTCACCGGGTCTTGGGGTTCTTGGGAGGCTGGCGCCTCTGCGCCGCTGGCACTCTTACGCTTCGGTCGCGGTCGTCGGATCGATCATCCGGCGAACTTCGGTGACCTTGTTCGCCGGGAAGCCGCTGCGCCGGGCGTGCTCGTGAATGAGCGCCTCGTCCTTGGCGAGATAGACGCAAAAGGTTTTGTCGGCGGTGACGTAGCTTTCGACCCACTGAATGTCGGGGCCTAGTTCCTTTAGCGTCGCGTTGGACTTTTGCGCGGCCTCGCGCAGGGCTTGCCGCTCGGCGCTGCCGATGGCCGGCAGCTCGCGCTCGATGATGAACTTGCGCATGCGTCCTCCCTTTAGAAATGGCGGCGTATAGCAACCAGATTACTGTCCGCGGGTAAAGTGCGGCATCACCTGCTCGGCGAAGAGCCGCATCGAGGCGAGGGCGTCCTCCAGCGGAACCATGTTGAAATTGACTTGCAGCGAGGCGTGCTCATAGCCGCCGAAGGCGTCCTGCGTGCCGCGAATCTGGCCGACGATCTCCTCGGGCGAACCGATCCACGCGGCGCCCGAACCGATCTGATCCGCCACCCGCGACTGCCGAAGCTTGGCGATCACCTTGTCATAGCCCGGATAATCCTGCGAGGTGCGGCCGTCAAGCCAGTCGGACGCGGCCTCGACGAGCGAATGGAGATAATCGTCGATGAACGGGCAGGCGAAGGCCCGGGCGCGAGCGCCATCGGCATCGCAGAACATGTGGAACGCCAGCATGACCTCGCCTTCACCGGGGTGACCGGCGGTCTTCCAGGCGTCGCGATAGGCCGCCAGCAACGGGCGCATCACCGCCCCGCCCAGCGGTATCGCCATGACCGAATACCCCATGCGCCCGGCGAAAGCGAAGGAATCGGCCGTGTTCAGTGCCGCGACGTAGAATTTCGGGCGCGGCTTCTGCGTCGGGCGGGGCAAGGACGTCGTGCTCTCGATCGTGTGAAAACGCCCCCGATGGGTCACGTTCTCGCGGGTCAGCAACAGCTCGACTTGTTCCACGCCTTCGCGGAAGCGGGCGACCGATTCATCCGGTGAGCGGCCGAAGCGGCGGAATTCGTGCGGCAGAAACGCACGGGCAAAGCCGACATCGAGACGCCCGCCGCTGATCGCGTCGAGCATGCCGATCTCGCCGGCGAGCTTGAGCGGATGGTTGAAGACCGGCAGAACCGCCCCGGTGACCAAACGAGCCCGGCGCGTGCGCTGGGCGGCGGCGGCCAGAAAAAGCATCGGGTTCGGGCTGTATCCGCCATAATAATGGAAGTAATGCTCGACGATCCGGATGTGGGTGAAGCCGAGATTATCCGCCTCTTCCGCGAGGGTGAGCGCCTCCCGAAAATACTCGGCCCCAGCCTTCTGTTCCGGCTTGACGTCGGGAAAGAACTGTACCCCGAATTGCATTTCATTCTCCGCGGGCCGCAGGGTCAGGCCCCTATGATTCGGTCATTCCCGCGAAAGTGCGGGGCGGCGGCTCTGGACCCCCGCTTTCGAGCCTGTAAAGAAAATGGTGGCCGCAATGCGGCCGTGCGTGCTTCGAGACGCACCCTTCGGGGTGCTCCTCAGCATGAGGTGATTTCTTGATGGCATTAGGGGAAATTCCTCATCCTGAGGAAGGTGCGAAGCAGCTGTCTCGAAGGACGCACGGTGTCGATCCAGGCGATCGTCCATTTCCTCACAGGCTCTTTCGCGGCGGCGACGGGTAACACATCGATGCTGAGGGTGCCATCTTAACCCGCACCTCAAGGCCGCTCTTGACGACTGCGGCCATCGAGTGCTCCGATCCGCGCCGATCAGAGGAGAGAGCACACATGCCCGAGACAGCGATTTGGAATTTTCGGCAACTCGCACATCACGAGCTTGACGGTTTTGGCGGGATTGGCGAGGGCATGTCGATCCAGATAGCCAAGGACGGACGCCGTATCCTCTGGCTGGCTCACGAGAGCGCGCCGAAAAATTTCACCGCCGTCGACGTCAGCGATCCCCGCGCCCCGAAGATCGTCGCACGGGCCGATCTGCCGCAATCCCATATGCGCTCAAACTCGCTGGAGACGGTCGGCGACATCATGGCGGTCGCCTATCAGACGAAAGAGCAGGGACTGCAGCCCGCCGGGTTCGAACTGTTCGACATCTCGGTGCCGGAAAACCCGCGCTCGATAACATTCTTCGATTGTTCCGGGCCGAATTCGCGCGGCGTGCATCAGCTGTGGTTTGCCGACGGCGAATACATCCACATGAGCTCCGGCGCGCCGGACTTCACGCCCACCCACCCCAAGGACGACCAGTTCTACCGGATCGTCGACGTTAAGAACCCGTCGAAGCCGGTCGAGGTCGGCCGCTGGTGGCTGCCCGGCACGCGGCAGGGCGACAGCGAGCCGCCGCCGGCGCGCCATCCGGAAGGCGCCGACACCGGCTTCCGTCCGCACAACACCAATGTCTATCCCGAGCGTCCCGACCGCGCCTATCTCGGCTATATCGACGGCGGGATGATCATTCTCGACATCGCGGACAAGGCCCGGCCGAAAATGGTGTCGCGCTGGGACTATCATCCGCCCTATCACGGGTTCACCCATACCGTCGTTCCGTTCTTCGACCGCAATCTGCTCATCGTCAGCGACGAATGCGTGCGAACCGAGGGTGCCGACTGGCCCAAGCTCGTGTGGGTCGTCGACGGGCGGACCGAGACCAACCCCGTGCCGATTGCGACCTGCCCGCTGCCGCCGCTCGACACTTACCAGCGGCGCGGCGCCCGCTACGGCGCGCACAACCTCTATGAGAACCTGCCCAAGCCGAATGCGTGGAAGTCCGACAGAGTCGTCCTGGCGACCTACTTCAACGGCGGGTTGCGCGCCTATGACACCTCCAACCCGTATCAGCCGGCCGAGATCGGCTATTTCGTTCCAGCCCCTCCGGAGCGGGCGCCGAGCGGAGCGATCCAAATAAACGATGTCTTGGTCGACGAGCGGCAGGTCGTCTACACCGTCGACCGTCATGTCGGAGGCCTCTATACCCTCGAAATGGACTTCTGAAGCCGGGCGGGAGTCGCTGTTCGGCGGAAAGGACGCTCCGCTCTTCGGCCGCCGACAGCGGCGGGCGCGCGGACCCCGGCTCCCGGTCATCGCGGTCACCGGCTTCTTGGGTTCAGGGAAGACGACCCTGATCCGCGCGCTGCTCGACAAGCCGGAGGGGGCCAACACGGCGGTCGTGGTCAACGAGTACGGCGAAGTCGGCATCGACAATGCGCTTCTGAGGTCGAGCAGCGATGTGACGGTGCTGCTCGGCAACGGCTGCCTGTGCTGCAGTCTCCGCACCGATCTGCAGGAGACGTTGCGGGGGTTGTTCGCCGATCGGGCACGCGGCGCAGTGCCGAGTTTCGAGCGGGTCGTGATCGAGACCTCGGGGCTCGCCGATCCGGGGCCGGTGCTGCAGACCTTTGCGACCGACCGCGGTCTTGGCCGCGAATTCCATCTGCAGGCCCTGATCTCGCTCGTCGACGCCGTCAACGGCGAACGCAACATCGAGCGGATGCCCGAGGCGAAGAAGCAAGTGGCCCTCGCCGACCGCATCGTCGTCACCAAGAGCGATCTCGCCGACACGGCGACAACCGGGCGTCTGATCGAGCGGCTCGGCTCGCTGAACGCCGCGCCGGTCGGCGTTGCGGTCGATGGGGAGATCGAGCCGTCCTTTCTGTTGGCCGAGCCTTTCTCGCCGCGGCGCGACCTCGACCTAGGCGGACCCGAGCATAGTCACGGGTTCTGCAGTTTTACGCTGATCTTCGAAAAGCCGCTGCCGTGGGCGGGCTTCGAACAAACGATGGCGGTGTTGACGGCATTGCGCGGACCCGACCTCCTGCGCGTCAAGGGCCTGGTCGCGATCGCGGAATGCCGCGGGCCGGTCGTCGTTCATTTCGTGCAGCATGTCGCGCACCCGCCGGTCGAGCTCGAGGACTGGCCGGACGATGACCGGCGTTCGCGGCTGGTATTTGTGACGCGCGGCCTGCCGCGGGAGACGGTCGCTCGGCTCTTTACCGACGTGGCGGCCATCGCCGCCTGAACCCCGGTCTAGATCCTGTCGATTATTAACGAAACTTCGCCGATATTGATCAGTTGGGTATTGCCGTGATAGTTACGCCAGTAACGAGGACGCGACTCGGTCAAGACAATCTTTGAAGAGGACGCGATGCGGGCACAATCTGCGGTGCTGGGAATAGCTGCCGCGGCGGCTTTTTCGAGCGCCGCGACAGCTCTGCCATGCACCGAGACGGCCCTCGGTAAGGCCACGACTTCCGAATTTACCTGTACCGTAACCGACAAGACTGCGAGCCACCTGGCGCACGATCAACAGGGCGATCCGGGAGTCGACGCGCCAAAGGGTGGCTCACCACCGGCAGTCGATCAGTCCGAGCTGTTCCTCGATCCCACGGAGGCCGCGGACGACGAAAATTTCGTCCGACGCGACATCAAGATTACCAACCTGCAGGCGACGATGACCTCGAACAAATTTGTGGCGGGGCGTTTGCCTCTCGCCGCGGAGGCCACTCCGGTCGAGGATCTCATCATGTTCTCTCCGGATTATCTGTCGATCAAGATCCTACCGCATATCCGGCAGCGAAAGCCGGTCGGCGTCGGTCTTGTGACCGTCCCAAAGCCACCCGTAAAAGAAACCGACACGACCCCTGCCGGTCAATGGTTTCCGCAGCCGCAACATTAGGACGACCGAGTCACCGGCGGGTCGCATCCGAGGAACAGAAGCGGGAGGCGCGGCAGCGAGCGGGGCGGTTGCGGACCGTGCGCGCCGGATTTGCCCATCATCAGGCCGGGCGGCTGCGACGGGCGGAGGCCCTATACCGCAAAGCGCTGCAGAAAGATCCGGATGACGTCAACGCGCTGCACCTTTTAGGAGTGGTAGCCTACCAGTGCGGAGAAATCGGAACGGCGCTGCGGTTGATCGAGCGCGCGCTCCCGAAGCTGCCGGAATTGCCCGATATACATTTGAACTACGGCAACGCCTTGCGCGAAACCGGCAGGCTGGCGGAAGCGGTGGCGAGCTACCGTCGGGCGATAGCGCTCAACCCCGATTACGGCATGGCGCACAACAATCTCACCGGAGCGCTCAATCAGCAGGGAGAATTCGCAGCGGGTCTCGCGAGTTCCGAACGCGCCACCGCGCTCATCCCAGAGTTCTTCGGGGCATATGTCAATCGCGCCGACGCCCTGATGGGTCTCGAGCGGTTCGCCGAAGCCGAGGCGCCGCTGCGCCGGGTGCTCGACCTCGCGCCCGAGCAGGCGCAGACGCATCGTGATCTCGGTTGGGTGCTCGCTAAGCTCGGCCGTTACGAGGAGGCGGTGGCCTGCCTCGAGCAGGCGATCGTGCTGGATCCGGATGATCCGGCGACGCATTTTGCGGTCGGCACAACCCATTATCTGAGGAAGGATCTATCGGGAAGCGAAGCGGGGCTCCGTCGGGCCGTCGCGCTCGCCCCGGGTTACACGGCGGCGTGGCATGAGCTCGGCACCGTGTTGCGCAGCTCCGGCCGCTTCGAGGAAGCGCTATTCTGCTTCCGCCGCACCGTCGGTCTCGATCCGGATTGGCCGGAGGCTTATCGCAGCCTCGCCGTCACTGGGCAGCAAGCCACGGGCGAGGCGCAACTCCGGGGCCTCGAAGCGGTGCTGAAAAACCGCGAGCGCCCGGTTTCGGATCGGATTTCCGCCGGCTTCGCGCTAGGCATGCTGCTGGACAATGCCGAACGCTGCGACGAGGCCTTTCCGTGCTTTGCCGAGGCCAATGCTCTTCATCGGCAGCAGCGGGCGGAGGCCGGCGAACGCTTCGATATCGAGGCGTTGCGACGACAGGTGGATGATCTGATCGAACTCGCGACGCCCGACTTCTTTTCGGCTGCCGCGCCGTGGGGCAATCCTTCGCAAGCGCCGGTCTTCATCGTCGGCATGCCACGCGCGGGTACGAGTCTCGTCGAGCAGATCGCCGCCAGCCACTCGCGGGTGTTCGGCGCCGGTGAACTGCATGCATTAGGCGAAATTTGGGAGACGCTGTCCGCCCACAATCGGGGCCTCCCCGTCGAGAAATGGGACGCAGCCTTTGCCCGCCGGCTCGCCGACCGGCATGTGGGGTCTCTGCAGGCGCTCGGGAACGGAGCGGTTCGCTTCATCGACAAGATGCCGGACAACATCTTTTTTCTTTGGATGATCGCGGCGCTGTTCCCCTCGGCCCGGATCATCCTGTGCCGGCGCGACCTGCGCGACGTGTGTCTCTCCTGCTATTTCCACCATTTCACCGAAGGGCACCTTTTCTCTTACGATTTGGCGGATTGCGGAGCCAGGGCGTTGGAGATCGACCGGCTGGCCACCCACTGGTTAAGGGTGCTGCCGCTCGAGATCCTGGCGATTGATTACGAGAAACTGGTCTCGGATCCGGAACGCGAGAGCCGACGTCTGATCGAGTTCCTCGGCCTCGAATGGGAACCGGCCTGTCTAGATTTTCATCGCACGGAGCGGCCGGTCCTGACCGCCAGCGCCTGGCAAGTCCGCCAACCGCTTTACCGCCACTCGATCGGGCGCTGGCGGCGGTACGCGCGCCATTTGAGCCCATTGTTGAACGTATTGTCGGAGCGCGCAGACACGGCGTAGGGATCCCAACGCGTTGCCCACCGTCGAATTTCTTTACATTCCGACGGCGGGGAGCGCGGTCAGCGTTAATCAGAAAAACCGGGAATTATGTATCAGACAAACTTAAAAAAAGAAGAGGCGACACTTTTCGAACCGCCTCAACTGTCGAAGAGAAAGGTTGGGATTCTTTTTATGCGGCCTTGCCCCGACGTCGGCCAAGCCAGCCCAGCCCGAATAACGCACTGCCGATAAGAGTGAGAGATCCTGGCTCGGGTGTGGTCGTGAGCTTCTCGCCGCTCGAAATCGGTGCGCTTGCCGAGGTCGTGGTAGTCGCCAACTGGTCCAAGGTCGCGCAGTTTGCCGGCACGGCGCACGTCAGCGGCATTTCTATGAAGTCAAAGTTGTCAGTTGTTCCAACCGGACCGAAGGCGGCCAGGAATGCTGCATCCCCAGAGATAGTTGTGGTTACCCCGGTGCCGAAGAACTTCGGTTGAGGCGTATTGTCTTGGATAAAGGTGACATGCCAGGTCTCGGTCAGGGTGTCCCCGTCCGGGTTGGCATAGGTGAACGTCTCGGTGTTGGCTCCAGCCGAGAAGATCCCGCCACTCTGGGGACCAGCGGAAAAGGACAGCGCACCGAGGGTGAAACTTCCGACTAGGCCGTTCGTGGTGTCAAAAGCCGAACCCGTAAGAGTTGGGCTGGATACCGCCACCGAATTAGCGCCGTTACCGGTGAAGGTGATACTTTGGTTACTCGGTCCGAACGTGATCTGGGCTGCCTGCGCCCCAGATCCCCAAAGCGCCGCCAATCCGATAGCCATCAGAAATGTTGTCTTCATCATAGGTGTCTCCGAAGGAATAGGTGCTTCGTGACCTCGCTTTGCAGCAACTATCGTGCCACATACGACGGGGTAACATTTTCAATGGCTTGCGATGTGTCTTTCGCGTAGCCAGCCGCAGGTGTAAGGCCAGCCGTCACGCGAATCGTTAACGTTCCTTGCTACAAATGAGAGAATAAGCCTCTTTGCAACAGTAAATGAGCCGTCGGGACTTATTCGCGCTAATGCGGGGTGGGCATTGCCGCCGGATTAGCTGGCTCTAAGCGGGATGGGGGCGCTACCTGTAGAACAGCGCGAGCCATACGGTCGGGGTTGCCGGGTCGGTCCAGTCGACGCGATGACGCCGGTGCGGGGCGATGTCGAGCCAGTCGCCGGGACGCAGCAGGCGCGGCTCGGGCTCGTCGGCAAACCTCAACTTGGCGGCGCCGGCGAGCACCAGCACCCATTCGCCCTCGGCCTGGTCGTACCAGGACCCCGGCGGGCTCGCTTGGCCCAGCGAGACGATCCGCTCGACCCGCAGACCGGGCCGGGTCAGCAATGTCGCGACCTGTTCGGCTGCCCGCGCGTCGGGAAGCGGCGAGAGAAGGTTCACGACACGGTGGCCAGAACACCGGCGACGGCGCGCTGCCAGCCGGCGTAGCGTTCCTCGCGCTCGGTTGCGGGCATTTGTGGCGCAAAGCGGCGTTCGGGCTGCCATTTCTCAACCAGCGCCTCGGGCTCCGGATAAAGGCCGCGGGCGAGACCCGCGACATAAGCGGCGCCCCATGCGGTGGTCTCAACCGAACTCGGCCGCTCGACAATTGCCGGCAGGATGTCGGCGATGAACTGCATCGTCCAATCGCTGGCCGCCATGCCGCCATCGACGCGCAGGCCCGGCACGCCGACGCCTGCATCGGCCGCCATCGCCTCGACGAGATCGCGCGTCTGGTAGCCAACCGCCTCAAGTGTGGCGCGCGCGATCTCCGGCAGACCGCACTCTGCCGTCAACCCGATTAAAGCCCCCCGCGCCTGCGGCGACCAGTAGGGTGCCCCGAGCCCGGCAAAGCCGGGCACGAGATAGAGCCGCTGCTGCGGGTCGGCGCGCGCGGCGAGCCGCTCCGCCTCTGCCGCCGTCCCGATTGCCCCGAGGCGATCGCGCAGCCATTTGACCGCCGCTCCGGCGACGAAGATGCTGCCCTCGAGGGCGTAGGCGGTCTCGCCACCGAGCCGGTAGGCGATCGTTGTCAATAGCCGGTGCCGCGAGACCGCCGGCTCATGCCCGGTGTTGAGCAGCGCAAACGCGCCGGTGCCGTAAGTCGATTTGACCATCCCCGGGCGGAAGCAGGCCTGGCCGATCAGCGCCGCCTGCTGGTCTCCGGCAACCCCGGCGATCGGTATTGCGCTTCCCAGCAGCTCCGGGATGGCGGCGCCGAAATCCGCGGTGGTATCCAGCACCTCCGGCAGAACCGCCGGCGGAATTCCAAAAGCCTCGAGGAGATCGTCGTCCCAGCCGAGCCGCCGAATGTCGAACAGCATCGTCCGGGACGCGTTCGTGACATCGGTCATGTGCCGCTGGCCGCCCGAAAGCCGCCAGAGCAGATAGCTGTCGATCGTGCCGAAGGCGATCTCGCCCGCCCGGGCGCGCTCGCGCAACCCCGGGACGTTGCCGAGCAGCCAGCCGATCTTGGACGCAGAGAAATATGGATCGATGACCAGCCCCGTGCGCTGCGCGACGGTTTCGCCGAGACCCTCCCGGCGCCAGCGCTCGCACAGCTCGGCGGTCCGGCGGTCTTGCCAGACGATCGCGTTATGGACCGGCGCCCCGGTCGCGCGCTCCCACAAAACCGTCGTCTCGCGCTGGTTGGTGATGCCGATCGCGGCGATCGGCCCGTCCGCAGCGGCCGCCGCTTCACGGCAGGCCGCGACGACGCTTCGCCAGATCTCGTCCGGGTCGTGCTCGACCCAGCCGGGCTGAGGGTAATGCTGGGTCAGTTCGATTTGCGCGGTGCTCCGCGCACTGCCCGCCGCGTCGAACAGGATTGCGCGGGTGCTGGTGGTGCCCTGGTCGATGGCCAGAACGTAGGGCGCGGCGGTGGCCATCAACGATACCAAACTCCTTCGCGTCGTCGATCCACGCCTCCTTGTCGCCGCAACGTCTGCTATCATCGGACTCGAGAGGTGCTGCAGGCGAGGCGGCGAACGGGATGTCAGGACGCGCAAATCGGTCTCGGCAAGGGCATCATCGACGAGCCGCTCGATGTTGTCATCAAGGAGCGAGGGGAGGGGCATGACCGCGACGATCCTGCTGGTCGACGACGAGCCCGACCTGGAAACCCTCGTTCAGCAGAAATTCCGGCGCCAGATCCGGGACGGCCAAGTCCGGTTTCTGTTCGCCCGCGACGGCGCCGAGGCGCTCGAAATGCTGGGCAATGGCGACGCCGTAGACATGGTGGTGAGCGACATCAACATGCCGCGCATGGACGGGCTGACCCTTTTGCAAAAGATCCAGGAAGGTGATGATCCGCTCTCCACTGTTATCGTGTCCGCCTACGGCGACATGGCCAATATCCGCACCGCGATGAACCGCGGAGCCTTCGATTTTCTGACCAAGCCGATCGATTTCGCCGACCTCGAGACGACGATCAACAAAACCTTGCGCCACATCGAAACATTGCGCGAGGCGAGGCGCCGGCAGATTGCCGCGGAACGAGCACACGCGCTCTTGTCCCGATATTTCTCCCCCAATCTGGCCGAGCGGCTGGCGAGCGATCCCGCAGCGGTCGATCTCGGCGGGCAGCGGCGCGAGATCACCTCGCTGTTTACCGACATGGCCGGGTTTACGACCCTCGTCGAGATGCTCGAGCCGGAGGTCATCGCGCCGCTGCTCAACGATTACCTCGGCGAGATGACCGACGCTGTGTTCGCGCACGGCGGAACCGTCGTAAAGATCGTCGGCGATGCGCTGCATGTGCTGTTCGGGGCGCCGGCCGAGCAGCCGGACCATGCTGGCCGCGCGGTCGCCTGCGCGCTGGAGATGGATGCCCGCTCCCAATCCTTTGGCAAGCGCTGGGAAGAAAAACGGATTGTTCCCGGTGCGACCCGCCTCGGCCTCAATTCGGGCCCGGCAATTGTCGGAAATTTCGGCGGCAGCCGCTACTTCGACTACACCGCCTACGGCGACACGGTAAATACCGCGGCGCGGCTCGAAACGGCGAATAAGCAGCTCGGGACCCGCATCTGCGTCGGCGAGAGCGTGGCCGCCCACGTGCCCGGGTTCACCGGCAGGCCGGTCGGCGACTTGGTGTTGCGCGGGCGCAGCGAGCCCTTGCGGGCCTTCGAGCCGCTCTCCCCTGACGAGTATGAGGCTCCGGCCACCCGGGCCTACCTCGACGCCTTCCGCAAGCTCGAAGCGGGGGACCCCAGCGCAATGCCGGCGTTTGCCGCTCTGCTTGGCCTGAGCGGCGACGACCAACTGGTGGGCTTTCACCTGAAACGTCTGCTCAACGGCGGCACCGGCGTGCGCATCATGCTCGACTGAACGCGTAGTCCCGTCGGCATTGAGTTTTAACGGTCTCCTGGTCGTTATTCTCGTTGATGCAGATCAAGGCAGGTTCGCCGGTTTCGTGAAAAACCTTCCGGCGCATCTGGTCCGGCGACGAGAGAGGCGCTCATGAGCTACAAAGATCTTGTGGTTGTGCTCGATGCCGAGGCGACCGCGTGCGAACGCATCGACTTTGCCGCCGCACTCGCGGAGCGATTTTCTGCGCATCTCATCGGCCTATACACATTGCCGACGCCGGAAGCACCCCGGCATTTCGGCTATTACGACCCGACGCTGCTCGATCCGTTTTTCTTGGAACTTCGGGAAAGGGCGCGCGGTGCCGCCGTCAAAATGCGCGAAGCCTTCGACCATGCGACCGGTATTCGCGGGCTGTCCGCCGAGTGGCGCGAGATCCCGGAGGGTTCCGACGCCGATCCGGCGCTGCATGCCCGTTATGCCGATTTGGCCATCCTCGGCCAGCTCGACCCCGAGCGGGCAGAAACGGATTTGGCGCGGCCGCGGCCGGAGCAAGTTGCGCTCGCCTCCGGGCGGCCGGTCCTGATCGTCCCTTATGCCGGGCATTTCGACAATGTCGGCCGGCGGGTTTTGATCGCCTGGAATGCCACGCGGGAAGCCGCCCGCGCGGTCAGCGATTCTATGCCGCTTCTGACGTCAGCCGAGCTGGTGACTGTGCTGACGATCGATCCGCGCGAGGGACCGCACGGTCATGGCGAAATCCCCGGCGCAGACATCGCGCTGCATTTGGCGCGCCACGGCGTCAAGACTGAAACCGAACGCACGATTTCCGCCGGTCTGCCCGTCGGGGAGGCGCTGCTGTCGCGTGCCGCGGATCTCGGCGCCGACCTCATTGTGATGGGCGCCTACGGTCATTCCCGCGTGCGCGAATTGCTGCTGGGCGGCGCGACGCGTTCGGTGCTGCGCAGCATGACGGTGCCCGTTCTGATGTCGCACTGAGCCGCTGTGGTGGCCGCTAGCGGCGGAAAGGATGATCGAAGATCGCCCGCTGCTCCGGCGTCAGCGCCTGGTAGAGGGCCTGGACCGCCGGTTTTGCCGCCTGCAATGCCTCGAGCCGCGCCGACAGGAATTGCTGCATCCGATCGAGCCGGTCGAGGACGGTCGTTTCGTCGCGCGGTTTCAGCGCCGCGCAGAGCTGGCGTTCCTTTTGCTGTTCGGACTGGGCGATGCTCTCCACTTTGTCCCATAGCGGGTGCTGCTCAGGGGTCAAGTCGAGCTTCGACTCGGTGTACGCGCGCATCGCAGCACGCCAGGCCAGCCGCTCCTCGCAGCGCTCCTTCGGGTCGCGGCGCATCATCATGCGGTGCATCATCATTCCCCGCCAGCGCTGCATGCCCGGGCCGCCTTCGCCGCGCATCCCGTGACCGCCGCGGTGCTCCTCGCCCTGTTGCTCGTCCGCCTGCGCCACCTGCGCCTGTTGGGTCTCGGCATCCTGGGCCGAGCGGGCGGTGATCGGAACCGCAATCGCGGTCGTTGTCGCCAGCACGGCGGCGAGCAATATTCGTTTCACGAAAGATCTCCTCGAGTTTGGCTCCCGCGCATAGGTATGCGGGGGCGAACAGAACAATCCCCGCGCATTGGACGGATCATTCGTGCGCCCCGGCCCGAGAAAGATCTGCTAGAACTGGTTTCCTCAAGGAGAAGAGCCATGCGTTTTGGATTGTTCGGCAGCGCGCAAGCGAGGCGCAGCGGCCCCGACACCGACAGCAGCCAGGGCTTCCGTGACTTCATCGAGAACAATGTCGAAGCCGAGGCGCTCGGCTATTACAGCACCTTTCTGGTCGAGCACCACTTCACCGGCTTTGGCCAGGTCTCGGCAAGCCTCAACCTCTTGACCTGGCTCGGCGCGCGCACCCGCCATTTACGGCTCGGCACGGCGGTGCTGGTATTGCCCTGGCACAATCCGGTCTTGTTGGCCGAGCAGGCCGCGACATTAGATCTGCTCTCCGGCGGGCGGCTCGATTTCGGCGTCGGCAAGGGCTACCGCTACAACGAATTTGCCGGGTTCTGCCTGCCGATGGAGGAGGCGGATTCGCGCTTCGAAGAGGCGCTCGCGGTCATCACCAAGGCCTTCACCTGTGAAACCCCCTTCTCCCACCGGGGCAAGTACTGGCAGTTCGACAACATCGTCGTCGAGCCGCCGACCGCGCAAAAGCCGCATCCGCCATTCTGGATGGGGGCGGGCAGTCCGGCTTCAGTCCACCAGGTCGTCGAGCGCGGCTACAACATGCTGCTGGGTCAGCATTCTCTCGCGGAGGAGATCCTCGACCAGGTCGCCCAATTCCGCGGCGAGGTCGAGGCGCGCGGCCGCACTTTCGACCCGATGCATGTGGCCGTCGCGCGCGCGGTCCACATCGCCAAGGACGCGGCCGACAAGGAGGCCGCGCTCGAGCGGCGGTACCAGGGGCATATGCGGATCAACGCGCTGGCGCGCCGCCCGGACGGCGAGGCGAGGGCAAGGTTCAAATCGCACGAAGAAGAGGCTCGGTACGAGAGCGCGGAGAGCGCGCTCTTCGGCACGCCGGACGAAATCATGCGCAAGCTCGATGCGCTGCGCCGGGGTGGGGTCGAATACGTCATCATCAATTTCGGCGGCTCGCGCGAGAACATCCGCCGTTTTGCCCGCGACATCATGCCGGCTTTTGCCGATGAGCCGCAGCCGCTGGCCCTGGCAGGCCAGTGAGGGAACGGTCACCGCTACGAACACGCGTTTGCTGAGATTTGCCAATCGACCGTCAGTACGATAACCTACGACATTGGTGCCTCTGCCGAGGCTCGGCATCGACTGAGAGATCCGCGCGCTCCCGCCTCTTCGGCCAAGAGAGGGGAGCGCAGGATGGTTCTCCAAACCTTCTGCATCTATATCGAGACGCCCATCGGAACGCCGCTCGGCGACTCCTTAAACGATATCCGCCCTTGGCTGTATCGCCACGACATCGATCCGGTCGAGTTCAAGTCAGAAACAAAAGGCGGCGTCATCACCCTCGACCTCCGCCTTCGCAGTCAGGATGAGGCGCTGCTCTTCGAGCGGGATTTCGTTTTAGATTAGGTGGATGCCTTCAGGTAGAGAGCCGACGATCTGGCTCCAGTCCGACCTGTGGCAATCAACCTGTTGCGCGGTGCGTTGCGCAGGCCCTAACCTCCACACCCGGCGGACGAATGGCTGATCATCGGGAAGCCGGGCCCGTTCGGCCCCAGCGCAACCAGCGGCTGACGTTCGGAAGCAATGGAGCCTACAATGATCCAGGACGCCCAAGGACATCACCTCTCCGGCGCGACGGAAGCGGGCGTCACCGCATACGATCGAGCAGTACGGGCGTTCAACCTCGTCCACGGCGACTCGATCGGCCTGTTCGAGGAGGCCTGTCGGGCCGCGCCCGATTTCGTCATGGCATACTTGGGAAAAGCCTGGGTGTTCGCCCTGGCCAATGACCCTGGCTTGTTGACCAAGGCCGAGACATTGGTCAAAACCGTCCGGCCCTTGACGTTGAACGAGCGCGAGCAAACTCATCTAGCCGCTCTCTCCCATTTGGTTCGAGGTTCTCGGGCCGCTGCGGTCGCGGTATTGGACCGCCACCTGATGCGCTATCCATTCGACCTGGTGGCACATCAGGGCGCGGCGCTGATCGACGGGTTTCTCGGACGTTTTCCTTGGGTCCGGGACCGGTCGGCGCGGGCTCTGCCATTCTGGTCCAAGGACCAGCCGGGCTACGGGACTTTGCTGGCCTTCCACGGCTTCGGGCTGGAGGAAGCCGGCGATTACACAAGGGCCGAGGACGAGTTGCGCGCTGCCGCCGAACTCGAGCCGTTGAGCTTCTGGCCGCATCATACCGTCGCGCATGTCATGGAAATGACCGGGCGCCCGGAAGACGGGTTGGGGTGGATGGCGGCGCGCCAGGCGCTGTGGTCGACCCCCGGCCACATGAACCAGGTCCATATCTGGTGGCACAAGGCGTTGTTCCACCTCGAACTAGGGCAATACGACGCGGGATTGGCGCTCTATGACGGGCCGATGTGCGCCACGCAACGCCCCATCGCCCTCAGCCTCACCAACGCCACGGCTCTCTTGTGGCGGCTCGACACGCTCGGCTGCGACATCGGCGACCGTTGGGCGGAGCAGGCGGATTTGTGGCAGGACCACGCCGACGGGAAATGCCTCGTCTTCGCCGATATCCACGCCGCGATGGCCGAGCTGCGCTCGGGTCGGGAAGCGCTGGTCGAGCCGCGCCTCGAGGCGATGCGCGAGACTGCGGCGAGCGGCCTCGAAGCGGCCGCCCTTTACCGCACCGTCGGCATTCCGGTGGTCGAGAGCCTCGCGGCGTTTCACCGCGGCGCGTACGCCGAGGCGGTCGAGTTGCTGCTGCCGGTTCGTGTCGATCTGTGGCAGATCGGCGGCAGCCACGCGCAACGCGACGTCGTCGACTGGACGCTGACCGAGGCCGCCGCGCGCGCCGGTCAGCGCGATATTGCCTTGTCACTGGCGCACGAGCGCCTGGCGACCCGCGCCCGCAGTGCCCCAAACCGCCGCTTCCTCCGCAATGCCGAGGCCATCATGGGCTGATCTCTCTTGGGCTCGTAGAAATCACCCCGAGTTGTCTTGCGCGAACTTGATCCGCGTATCCACGCCTTATTGCGGGCGCTCGCCACGCTATTCGCCAACAAAAACAGCCAGGAAGCTAACCACAAACCGCAGAAATCCTCGCTTTTTTGTTACCTAGCTGCGCCGGTTCGCTGTTTTCCGCTGGCTGTTCCTGGCTGTTATCTGGCTGATATTTAACACGAGGCCTCGCGGTTCTGTATATAGTTCAAAGTGTACAGCTCTGCGCAGACCGTCGAATATCATCTCAATGCGGCAATTTTACGGTTGGCCCCCCCTCACGACCCCGACGAACCGACGCCGAGGGCGGGAACCAACGCGCCGGCATCGGGTTCGGCCCGTCCAACGGCTTTACGAAGGATTGATCCACGAGCGCTACGACCGGATGGTGCTGTTCGACGTCAGCATCGCGATCCTCAACCAGATTGCCGACTCCCGCCCTGTGCTGCTAAACAATTGCGGGCACTGGTCACCGTTCGAAAAGCCGGCCGAGTGGATCGCGCAGGTCCTCGCATTCCCGCGGGTCGACTGAGCTTCAGCTTCTTTGTCAAATTTGCGATCTCAGAAGATCTCAGAAAACCCTATGTCTTGATGCACCGCCTCGATCGCCGAAGGGCAAGCTCTCTGAACCTCATAGCGGTTGGGCGCACCAACTTTAGATAAATGCTTACCAACGATACGCCAATAACCTTTTGGAAAACTTATATTGAGGCCTGGGAAAAGCCCGCAGAAGAGCGTGTATGAAATCTTTGGAGGCCTACAGGCCAGAAAAAACAAGCTCGGCCGGCTTGAGGAAGACGCTGAGGTTCTTGTCGAGCAGGACGTTGGCAGCGAGCCGAACGTGCGCATGCGCGCCATTCACTTTGCTTAGCACGTCCTTTCGGCAGCGGAGGAGCTGATGATCGGTCTCCAGGTGCGAGCGGTAGACCAGAAACGCGGTCTTGGCCACCCCGACCCTTGCCTCCCCCGCGGGCGGGGGAGGGTCCATGGAGGCGGCGGCGTCGCCTTGAGATTGCCGATCAGGTAACGGGTGCGCGACGAGGGATCCTCGGCCCAGGCCAACTCGGTCACGAGCACGAGACGCCAGCGTCGCGCAACCTACGCCGTCAGGGGAGCCGGTATGAGTTGGGTCGCGTGGCGGCGTCGCTGGATCGCGATCAGCGCGGCGAGGCTGAGCAGCGCTGTGACGATCAGGTAATAGCTCGGCGACAACGGATTGCCGGTCTGGGCAATCAGCCAGGTCGCGATCAGCGGCGCCAGACCGCCAAAGATCGACACCGCTATGCTGAAGCCGAAAGACACGCCGATCGCCCGAACCTCGACCGGGAACTGCTCGGACAGCAATGACGGCAGAACCCCGCTGTAGCCGGCCTTCACCAGCTGAAGCCAGCCGACGGCGATAATGCAGGCGGTCAGCGACGGCCAAGCCGTCATCAACCAGAAGGCCGGGTAGGAGGTTAGCACGAACAGCGAGCAGGTGATCACCATCAGCCGCGGTCGTGACATCTTGTCGGACCAGTGACCGGCGAACGGGCAGCCAACCGCTAGAATCACGCCGCCGATCAGGGTCGCTATGAAGCCGGTCGAGGCCGGCAGGTGCAGCGTCTTCTGGCCGAAGGTCGGAATGTAGGCCAGGATGTAGAACGAGCTGTTCGAAATAATCGATATGCCCAGGGCGAGCAGCACGGGCAGCGGGTGCCGGCGCAGCAGATCGCTGATTGGCATCGTGGGCGGCAGCTCGGCTTCGACGAATTCCTGCGTCTCTACGATTTTCGCGCGGACATAGAGCCCCGCCGGGCCGACCAGCATCCCGAAGAAATAGGGGATCCGCCAGCCCCAGTCGATCAGCTGCTGGTGGGTCAACAGTGTCGTAAGGGCGACGCCGAACAGCGAGGCGAGGGCCGTCACCATGCCGCCGGTGGCAAATTGCCAGCTCGCGGCAAAACCACGCCGCCCGCCGCCATGCTCGGCCAGGAAGCTGACGGCGCTGCCGAACTCGCCGCCGACCGAAAACCCCTGCAGCAACCGCGCCAGCGTCAGGATGATCGGTGCGGCAATGCCGATTGTCGCATAGCCCGGCGTCAACGCCATTAAAGTCGTGCCGATCATCATCAGCGCGATCGAAAGCAAGAGGCCGGCTTTGCGCCCGGCGCGGTCGGTAAAGCCGCCGACAACGATCGCTCCCAACGGCCGTACAAGATAGGCGAGGCCGAACGCGCCGAAGGTTATCAGCAGCGATACGGTCGGGTTGCCAGCGGGAAAGAATACTTCCGCGATCGTGACGGCAAAGAAGCCGTAAACGACGAAGTCAAACCATTCCAAGACGTTGCCGATCGTCGCGGCGACGATCATGCGATGCATCGAGGGCGGTTGTGGGTGCGCCGCGACGGGCGCTGTATCGGCGGTCATGCTGGTCTCCCTGACCTGGTTGAGCGCTACCCGTTCAATCGATCGACCCAGCCCCCGAGGCGTGAGCCGATATTCCCCGTTACGGATTGTTACCGGCAGCTTCGCCGATTTGGGCGGCGGCGCAAAGAAAAATCGCAGCCGCTGCACCCTCGCATCAGCGGGGATCGGCCGGCACGGCGGTGGGAGTCGCGACTGCCGGCTCGCTGTGGCGGATTGGGGCGGCGCCGGGCGGAGGCAGGTCGGCGGCGCGATCGAAGGTTGTGACCGCGAGCATCTCCCGCTTGCCGCGGATCTCGATCTCTTGGCGCGGGAATTCGGAAAAATCGAGACCGGCGCGAGCGACGGTCTCGTCGGAGACGACAAGCTCGCAATCATAATCCTTGGTAAGCGTTTCGAGCCGGCTGGCGGTGTTGACGGCGTCGCCGATAGCGGTGATCGCGGCGGCCTTGCCATACCCCATCTCGCCGACGATTACCGGCCCGCAATGGATGCCCATGCCGATGCGCAATGGACGATCGAGCTCGGCGCGCAATGAGAGGTTGAGCTCGGCGAGCCGCTCCGACATAAGCCGCGCGGCGGCCAGCGCCTCGCGGCAGCCGGTCTGGGCACCGCTCTCGATGCCGAAGAGCGCCATGACCCCGTCGCCGATGAACTTGTCGACGCGCCCTCCCGCGCTTTCGATCGCGCGTCCCATCGCCGAGAAATAGCGGTTGAGGACAAACACGACATCGTAGGGCAGCCGGCCCTCGGCGAGCGCGGTGAAGCCGCGGATATCGGCGAACAGGATTGCGATCTCGCGCTCGCTGCCCTGCATGAAATCAACCCGGCGCCGTCCGTCGGCGGCCAGCGCCAATGGCGGCAGCAGGGGGGTCACTTCGACCGACCCGCGCGGGCGCAGCATGCAAGCGAGGCGCACGTTGGGCCCCGCGCCGATGCGGCGCAGCACACGCAGTTCGTTGGCGGACGGCGGGTCGATGCTGTGCATCTCGCCGCGCACCCGCACGCGGCAGGTCGAGCAACGGCCGCGGCCGCCGCATACCGAAGCGTGTGGGATCCCGGCCATCCGGCTCGCCTCGAGCACACTCGTGCCGGGCGTGACCTCGACCCAGCGGCCGTCGGCATAGCCGATCCGCACGACGCCGTAACGGCGGCGCCAGGCACGGCGCGCGATCCGCGCCAGCAGAACGGCGGCGACGACCCCGCCAAAAAACCAGCTGAACCCGTCGATGATCTCTTGGAGGGCACGCTTGGTTTCCGGCGACGGTAGGGTCATATGGGCGAAGGCTTCTTGCGTCCAATTCGGATCTGCCGCGAGTGCGGCGACATGCCGGCCGGCTTCGATCATGCCCAACAGGGACAGCACCGGGACCAGCACCGCGAGCACGAGCGCGGCCGGCTGGAGCCGCGAATACCAGGGCCGCACGCGCAGCCAGAAGTGCAGACCGATCATCGCGTGGCTCCAAGCGACGACCAGAACCAGCATTTGCAAATAGCCGTGGTCGGGTGAATTGACGAAATAAACCCAAAGTAGATAAGCGTAATAGCCGGTATCGGTGTGGAAGAAATCGTCGGCGATTTGCGTGCCGACGACATGACGCGCGAGAAGGATCGGGATCGCAAAGCCGAGAATGATCTGGCTGAGCTCGGACGGCCGCAGCCGCAAGCTGCGCCGCTGCCACAGCGCCCATAACGCCAGCCCGTAATGGACGAGGAAGCTGCCGTAGAGCAGCGCCTGCGCCGGGCGGTTCGACCAGACGCGGAAGATGTACCACAGCACGTCTTCCATCGCCTTTAGCGAGACCAGGCCGACGGCGTGGTTGAGGAGATGCATCGTCACATAGGCGAGCATCACCAGACCTGAAGAAAGCCGCAGTTGACGGATCATCGAAAAGCCCGTGGGCGACAGCGCTGGATTACGAAACCTCTTGTCACAGGAGCCTTATTTCTTTATCCGGCGCGCCGCGGGAAGGCACAAACAGGCCGCCTTCGGGGAACGCGCTGGTATGCTGGAGATCCGACACCTCGTCAAATCGTTCGGCCCGCTGATCGCCGTCGACGATGTTTCCTTTACCGTGCCGCAAGGCGAAGTGCTGGGCTTTCTCGGCCCGAACGGCGCGGGCAAGTCGACGACGATGAAGATGATCACGGGTTTTCTCGCGCCCACCGCCGGTACAGCGATCATCTGCGGCTATGACATCGCGACGCAGACGATCGCCGCTAAACGGCACATCGGTTACCTTCCCGAGGGCGCGCCGGCTTATCCGGACATGACCCCGGCAGACTTTCTCGACTTTATCGCCCACATTCGCGGCTTCTCCGGCGACGAAGCGATGCGGCGCATCGGCCGCGTCGTCGAGATGATCAAAATCGGCGAGGTCATGCATCAGCCGATCGAAACATTGTCGAAGGGCTTCAGGCGCCGGGTCGGGGTTGCCCAGGCCCTCCTGCACGATCCCGACGTTCTGATCCTCGACGAGCCGACCGACGGGCTCGATCCGAACCAGAAATACGAGATGCGAACCGTCATCACGGCGATGCGGCCGAACAAGGCGATCATCATTTCGACGCACCTGCTCGAGGAGGTCGAAGCGGTATGCAGCCGGGCGATCATCATCGCTCATGGCCGGATCCTCGCCGACGGCACGCCAGCAGAGCTCGCCCAGCGCTCGCGCCATCACAACGCCGTTCGCCTCGGCGTCGCCGGCGGCGCGGACGCGAATGTCAGGGCCGAACTGGCGGCGCTGCCGGGAGTGGCGGCAGTCGAGCCGGCCTGCGCGGCGGCAGGCGACGGGCTCATCGTCCTCCCGCGCGGCGGACGCCCGGTGGTCGGCGAAATCGCCGATCTCGCCCGCAACCGCGGCTGGACGATCACCGGTCTGCAGGTGGAGCGCGGGCGGCTCGACGACGTCTTCCGCGAGATCACCACCGCGCCCGCCGAGCCAGTAGCCGCCGCGGCGTAGTCCATGCGCAACGTCCTGACCATCTCCCGCCGCGAGCTGGCCGCCTATTTTGCGACGCCGCTCGCCTATGTGTTCATCGTCATCTTTCTCGTGATGGCGGGGATACTGACGTTCTTCGTCGGCAATTTCTTCGAACGTGGCCAAGCCGATCTCCAACCCTTCTTCACCTTTCATCCCTGGCTCTACGTCGTGCTGATCCCAGCTCTGTCGATGCGGCTGTGGGCCGAGGAGCGCCGCAGCGGAACGATCGAGCTGTTTCTGACCTTGCCGATCCGCATGACCGAGGCGGTGCTCGGAAAATTCCTCGCCGCCTGGTGCTTCGCCGGGATCGCGCTGATCCTGACCTCCTGGTTCTGGCTCACCGTTAATTTTCTCGGCCACCCGGACAACGGTGTTATCCTCGCCAGCTACATCGCCAGCTGGCTGATGGCCGGGGCCTTCTTGGCGGTCGGCGCCTGCATCTCGGCGATGACCAAGAACCAGGTCATCGCGTTCGTCGTTACCGCGGCGCTGGTTTTTGTGCTCACCGTCGCGGGCTCGCCGATCGTCCTCGGGGTCTTCCAGGGCTGGGCGCCGGAATGGCTGCTCCACGGGATCGCGCAATCGAGCTTCCTCGGCCATTTCAGCGCGATCACGCGCGGCGTCATCGACCTGCGCGATCTGGTCTATTTCTTGTCGATCATGATCGCCTTCCTCGGCGCCAACGCGATCCTGATCGACCTCGAAAAAGCCGAGTGAGAGGCTTGAGGAGAGATGCTTTCGGTAGGATCAAACGCGGTGCGTCCTTCGAGACGGCCGCTCCGCGGCCTCCTCAGGATGAGGGGTTTTCTTGATGCCATTAAAGGCCAGCCTCATCCTGAGGAGCGCCCCCTTCGAGACGCCGCCTGCGGCGGCTCCTCAGGACAAGCAGGCGCATCTCGAAGGACGCTCTGCCGCAGTGCGGCTGGTCTGTAATGGCTGTTCCTGATCGCCTTCGCGGCTTTTTTGCCTCGCGGCGCGCCGTCGCCGTCACGGCGCTCGTCTGCATCGCGCTGATGCTGATTTCGGTCAATATCATCGCCGCCCGCCTTTTTGCGTGGCGGCTCGACCTCACCGGCGAGCACCTTTACACGCTTTCCCGCGGCACGTTGCGAACGCTCGCCAGGATCGACGAGCCGATCACATTGCGGTTCTATTATTCGACCCGCCTCAGCGACGAAGCCCCGTCTTACGGCGTCTATGCCCAGCGGGTGCGCGAGTTGCTCGATCAGTATGTCGCGGCGGCGCACGGCAAGATCCGGCTCGAAGTCTACAACCCGCTGCCGTTCTCGGATGCGGAGGACCGTGCCGTCGCGTTCGGGCTGCAAGGAGTGCCGCTCGATGTGGCCGGCGAGCAGGTTTATTTCGGGCTCGCCGCGACCAACTCGACCGACGACCAGCAGGTCATTGCGTTCTTCCAGCCCGAGCGCGAGCGCTTTCTCGAATACGATCTGACCAAGCTCGTCCACGGCTTGGCGTTTCCGAAAAAGACGGTGGTCGGCTTGATCAGCACGTTGCCGCTCGAAGGCGACATGATGGCAATGATGCGCGGCCGTCCGGCCGAGCCGATGGCCATTATGGAGCAACTGCAGCAGCTCGATACGGTCAAGCCGCTGGCCGCCAACATCGATGCGATTCCGCCCGATGTCGATGTGCTGATGCTCGTGCATCCGCAAAAGCTGCCGGAGAAGACGCTGTTTGCGATCGACCAATTCGTCCTGAAAGGCGGCAAGGCGCTGGTCTTTGTCGATCCGCTCTCCGAATTCCAGGCCTCGCATCCGAGCCAGCTCAATCCGCCCGGCTCGCCGACCGCCAGCAATCTCGACCGGCTGTTCAAATCCTGGGGCTTCGAGGTGCCGGCGAATACGGTCGCCGGCGATCGCCGCGACGCGCAGCGGGTCGGCGTGCCGGGCTCGCGCGGCGGAACGCGGCCGCTCGACTACATCGCCTGGCTCAATCTCAAGGCCGACAACCTCAATCGCACCGACATGATCACGGCCGATCTGAGCCACGTGATGTTGGCTACCCCCGGGATCATCGAGCCGATCGCGGGGGCCAAGACGACAATCGAGCCGCTGATTACGACCTCTCCCGACTCGATGAAGATCCCGGCCGAAAAGTTGACGGGACTGCCGGACGTCGCCGGTCTGCTCGCCGAGTTCAAACCGGACGACAAACGGTACATATTGGCCGCGCACGTCACCGGCACGGCGGAGAGCGCCTTCCCCGACGGCCCGCCCAAGCCGCCGGAGCCCGCCAAACCCGAGGCCAAGGAGGGCGAGCCGGCCCCGCCGTCACCGGCGGCCGCGGCGCCCGCAGCCGAGTGGCTGAAGCAATCGGCCAAGCCGATCAATGTCGTCGTCGTCGCCGACACCGATCTGCTCGACGATCGGTTCTGGCTGGAGAAGCAGGAATTCTTTGGCCAGCGCGTGCTCGTCCCGACCGCCAACAACGGCGATTTTGTCGCCAATGCGATCGAAGTGCTGGCCGGCGGCGACGATCTGGTCGGCCTGCGCAGCCGCGGTACCTCCGCCCGCCCGTTCGAGGTCGTCGAGCGGATCCAGAGTGAGGCTCAGGCGCGCTACAGCGACAAGGAGCGTGCTTTGCAAGCCAGGCTCAAAGAGACCCAGGCCAAGCTCGCCAGCCTCACCGGCAAGGACCAGGCGAACGCGCCCGCGAGCCTCTCGGCGGAACAGACCAAGACGATCGAGGAATTCCGAGCCGACATGGTGCAAACCCGCCGCCAGTTGCGCGACGTGCAGGCTGCGCTGCGCAGCAACATCAGTCGGCTCAAGACCGGGCTGGAATTTCTCGACATCGCGCTGATCCCGATCATTGTCGCCGCTGTCGCCATTGTCCTCGGCGCATTGCGGCTGCGCCGCCGCAGCCGGCGCATTACGGAGGCGTGAATCGCAAATGCAGTCACGCTCTCTGATCCTCCTCGCTTCTGCAACGGCCGTTCTTGTCGCGATCGCGATCGTCGTGCTCGCCTCCGGCGACCGCGGCGTCAGCCGGGCGGCGCCGGGTCAGCCAGCCTTTCCGGCGCTCGCTGCGAAGCTCGGCGACGTCGCTTCGGTCACCGTGTCGCGCAACGGCACGACGATGACCTTGATCCGCGACGGCGACAGCTGGCTCGTCGCCGAGAAGGGAAACTATCCGGCGAACGCCGCCAAGATCAGCCAGATCGTGAGGGCGATGGCGGATTTGACACTGGTCGAGCCAAAGACCGAGAACCGTGATCTCTACCCGCGGCTCGAGGTCGAGGACCCCGGCCACGGAAAATCTGCTCTGGTCGTGGTCAAGGACAAATCGGGCGGAGACCTGGCCCAGGCGATCGTCGGCAAACGGCGCTACGACCGGCTCGGCGCCGGCAATGACGGGGTTTATCTGCGCAAACCGGGGGAGGCGCAGAGTTGGCTCGCGCGCGGCACGCTGGATCCGTCCGGTGATCCGGCAAGCTGGCTCGACCGGAAAATTATGGACCTCTCCGAGAAGAAGATCGCCAAGGTCACCCTGACCCAGCCGGATGGGAGCAAGCTCGTCATCGGCCGCGCGGCGCCGGATGCGAGCTTTGCCGTCGAGGACGCGCCGGCCGACACGAAGTTCAAGAGCGAGAGCACGATCAGCGGACCTGCCGGGGCGCTCGAGACCCTCGATCTCGATGACGTGAAGCCGACCGGCGAGCTGCCGGTCCCCGACAAGGACGTGGTCACCGCCTCTTTCACGACTTTCGACGGGTTGACGGTCGATCTACGCCTGATCGAGCGAGACAAGACCAACTGGGTCGCGATTTCCGCGACCGGCGCCGGCCCGGCGGAGGCCGAGGCGAAAAAGATCGAGGACAAGGTCTCGCACTGGACCTATGCGATCCCAGCCGACAAGGCGAACCTTCTGAAAACCAAGCTCGCCGACCTCGTCGAGCCGGCCAAGGGATCGTGATCTCCCGGTTAATCTAGTGCTCAGCCGTCCCCCCTCGTCTTCCCGGCGGAAGGCCGGGATCCATTTCCGCCATGGGCACCGGCCTTCGCCGGTGTGGCAGGATTTTGATGTCAGCGTTGACTGCCGTCCCCGGGTAAACCTTGCAAATGGGTCTGAACACTAGTAAGCGCCGCCGAGCTTGCGGTGATCCCAGCTGGTGATTTTCTCCGGGAGTATTTTCAACACCACTCGCTTTGGCGCGCTGTCGGCGGATCCGCGCGGCCGTTCGCCCGGCGGGGCGCCACGCGCTTCGGCCATTGCGGCGAAGACCTCTCGCACGGCATCCGCCCCCTCGATGATCTCGCATTCGCCGCGGATCATGACGCCGCGCAGCTCCGCGTAATTGTCTCCGGTCTCGGCCATCAGCGCGACCTTGGGGTTGCGCCGAATGTTCAGCACCTTCTGGGCCTTGCCGTAAGAGGTCATGTAGAAGACGCCGTCCTTCGCCAGGAAATTCATCGCGACGACGTGGGGAAACCCGTCCTTGCCGATCGTCGCCAGCGCGCCCTTGCGGTGCTCGCGCAGGAACGCGGCTTGCTCGTCGGGGCTGAGTTGGATTTGCCGGCGCCGGTTCATCGTCATCCTTTCGGATAGATCGGGGTTCAGCGCCAGAGCTGGCGGGTGGCGAGGGCTGCGCCCTGGGCGAGCGCGCCGAGCTTGGCCCAGGCGATATCGGAATGGACGCGGCCGCCGAGACCGCAATCGGTCGAAGCGATGACCCGCTCACGGCCGACCAGGTTCGCAAAGAGAAGGATGCGTTCGGCGACGAGCTCGGGGTGCTCGACAACATTGGTGGCGTGGCTGACCACACCGGGCAGGATCACCTTGTCGTCGGGCAACTTGACATCCTGCCAGACCTTCCACTCGTGCTCGTGGCGAACATTACCGGCCTCGAACGAATAGGCATGGGCATTGACCGCCAGCATGACATCGACGATGTCGCGCATCGCGATGTCGGTTACGTGCGGTCCGTGCCAGCTCCCCCAGCACAGATGGAAGCGGATGCGGTCCTGCGGCAGGCCACGGATCGCGTGGTTGAGCGCCTCGACTCGTACCATCGAGAACTTCTTGTACTCCTCGACCGTCGGCTCGGGGTTGATCATGTCCCAGTTCTCCGCGATCGCCGGATCGTCGAGCTGGAGGATGAGGCCGGCGTCGAGGATCGCCTTGTACTCCTCGCGCATCGCATCGGCGCAGGCGTAGAGGAGTTCCTCCTCCGTCTTGTAATATGAATTGCCGATCCGCGCGGCGCTGCCCGGGGCGACTGCAGTCATGAAGCCTTCTTCGGCGCCGGTGGCCTGCAACGCCGCTATGAAATTCGCGATGTCTTTCCGGATCGCGTCGTGTCCGGCATAGCGGATCGGAGCGACACAGATCGGCGCGGGCGGCCTCGGCCCTGTCGTAATACCGGACTCGGGATCGCCATAGGCTGCGGCGAAGCGTGTGCGGTCGCGGCGATCGCCAAAGCTCGTCAGCACGACGTGACCGGGCGAAGAACGCCTCGGCTCCATCTCGTACAAGCTGGGGCCGTGAGGGTCGAGACCATCCAAGCGGTTCCACGAATATCTCCACCATGAACCGTAATTGACCCGCTGCGCCATCGGCTTGCCGAACTCTCCGTCACCGGGCACGTCGATGCCGATCTCCTTCTGCCGGCGCACGACGTCCGTTACCGATGATGCGAGCGTTGCGGCCAGCGCAGGTTCATCACTGCTTCCCCACGCGTCGATCAGATCATCGGGACGCGGCAGGCTCCCGGCATGGCTGGTCAGGATATGGTCGGAGCTGGTCCTCATGGTTCCCCCTCAACCCCAGAGCTGGCGAGCGGCGAGCGCGGCGCCCTCGACCAGCGCTTCGAGCTTGGCCCAGGCGATCTGCGGATGGACGCGACCGCCGAGACCGCAATCGGTCGAGGCGATGACCCGCTCTCGGCCGACCAGTTTGGCAAAACGCAGGATGCGCTCGGCGACGAGCTCGGGGTGCTCGACGACATTGGTGGCGTGGCTGACTACGCCCGGCAGGATCACTTTGTCGTCGGGCAATTTGACGTCCTGCCAGACCTTCCATTCATGCTCGTGGCGAACATTGCCGGCCTCGAAGGAATAGGCGCCCGCATTGACGGTCAGCATCAGATCGACGATGCCGCGCATCGGGATGTCGGTCGTGTGCGGCCCATGCCAGCTGCCCCAGCACAGATGGAAGCGGATCCGGTCCTGCGGCAAGCCGCGGAGCGCGTGGTTGAGCGCCTCCACCTGAACCGTCGCGAACTTCTTGTATTCGTCGACCGTCGGTTCGGGATTGATCATGTCCCAGTCGGTGGCGAGGGCGGGATCGTCGAGCTGAAGGATCAGCCCGGCGTCGAGGATCGCCTTATATTCCTCGCGCATTGCGTCGGCCGAGGCGAACAGAAACTCTTCCTGGGTCTTGTAGAAGGTGTTGCCGATGCGCGTCGTGCTGCCCGGCGCGATCGAGGTCATGAAGCCTTCCTCGGCGCCGGCCGCGGTCAGCGCCACCTTGAAATTGGCGATGTCGGAGTTGATCGCGGCGTGGCCGGTATAGGTCAATGGGCCGACGCAGACCGGCCCGGTGGCGGGCCGAGGCCCCGTCGTAATCCCGGATTCGGGGTCGGCATACGCGGCCGCGAACCGCACCCGGTCGCGCCGGTCAGAAAAGCCGGTCAGCAAAATTTCACCGGGACGAGAACGCCTCGGCGGCATGTCGCGCATATCGGGCCCGCTGAGATCCAGCCCGCCCAGGCGATGAAAACAATAGCTGAGCCACGCGCCGTAGTTGACGCGGTGCCCCATCGATTTGCCGAATTCGCCGTCGCCCGGAATATCGATGCCGAGCTCCCTTTGACGGCGCACGACCTCCGCCACGGCGCCGCGGAGTTTCTCCTGAAAGGCGTGCTCGTCGGTCGCCTCCCCCGCTTCACGGGCTCTGTTCGCCGCGATCAAATCGTCGGGGCGCGGCAGACTCCCGACATGGCTGGTGAGGATATGATCGGAACTGGTCTTCATGATTCCCCCCGTCCCCGAAGGAGACCGTCGACGGATCGCGACCGCATTCTCCTGAAGTTTACAGTCCCTCGGACGTAGGCGCCACGGCCAGATGGCGCCGAAACTGACCGACGCTGGCGCCGACGATCTGAGGGCGTTTGCGTTTATCGCTGTTGACGCAGTGCAGCGGCACTCGCGCCGTCGTGACCAGGAGCTCGATATGACAGGTATCCTCGACGCAAATCGCCGCCTGGTCCTAGCCGCTGCGGCCGGGCTGATCCTCGTCGGCGGCGCGGGTCGCGCTGCTCTGGCCGAAGAGAAGAAAGTCGGCGCGACCGAGGATTTGATGCGCGGGCACGGCGTCCTGCGCCGGGCCCTACTGGTCTACCGTGAAACCGCCGCAACGCTGCGCACGGATCCGGCAAAGGTCGACCCGCAGCCGCTGCATCAGACAGCCATGCTGTTCCGCAATTTCGGCGAGGATTACCACGAGAAAAAGCTCGAAGAGGCCCATATCTTCCCCGCCGTCCGCAAAGCGGGCGGTCCCGCTGCCGCCTATGTCGATGTGCTGATCGCGCAGCACCGGCGCGGCCGCGAGATCACCGATTACATTCTCGCCGTCACCACCCCCGGGGATCGGTTCAGCCGGGATTGGAGGCGGGCTTTTCGTTGACGCAACGCAACAGCTTCCAATAGCCGAACAAATTGCTGGGCCGCACCTCGCGGATCGACAATTGGCTGTCGCAGCGGAACGCGTCGAACGGGAAATCGGCGTGAAAGCCGATATGGCGGGCGAGCCCGGCTAGGCGCTTTTCGATGAAGCGCGCCGGCAGGTTCTCGCTGGTAAAGTGATTGACGACGACGATCGTCCCGCCGGGTATGCAGACGCGGCGCATTTCGGCGGCAAAGCGCGCCGGTTTCGGCACGACCGAGGCGACGTAAAGGGCGAGCACGGCGTCGAACGAATTGTCCGGAAATTCGAGGTTCTCGGCATCCATCAGGTGCAGACCCTCGACATGGGAAAGCCGCAGGCGCTCCGCCCGCCGCCGCGCCTTCGCCAGCATCTCTTCCGAGACGTCGATGCCGGTCACCCGCGAATCCTTGCGGAAATGGGGAAGCGACAACCCGGTGCCGACGCCGACCTCGAGGATGTGCTGGCCCGGCCGATCGTTGGCGATGCGCACCGCCTCCTTACGCCCCGGGTGAAAGACCGGGCCGAAAACGATGTCGTAGGAGCCGGAAAACAGCCGATAGGTCCGGATCGTATCGTGCAGGTCCATCGTCTCGCTCTTGTAATTTTGGATAAACCGGCGCCCCGCATGCCCCGCGGCTCACGCAAGTGGCTGCCCGACCATCCCCGTTAACCTACCGGTAGCATTTCAGCGGCGCCAGGTCATCCGACAAACGCAGCCGTCGAACACCAGTTGCATGAATTCTCGGTTGACGCCGGTTCGGCCTGCTTTCCCTGCTCTACGGGAATTTACCGGGAAAAATTCGATTTTGCGGCCGAAAACGAGCGGCTCAGCCTCGTCAAAGTGCAGCGATTCCGCGGCTCTCAGCACCAACTTCCCTGCGCAAAGCAGCAGGGAACTAATTTGGCCTCGCATGGAAATAATTCGGGCCAGCAGGGAACGAAATCGATCGAACAAGAAGGCGGCTCAAGCAAGCAGTTTTCGGGTGATTTACGTAGCGTAAACGGCCAACCTATATGTAGCGCAAAAGGAAGGGGAGACCATGCCGCGCGGACGACCGACCAACAATCGCAATGCCCGGACGCCGGACACGGCGGCGAAGCTCGGGTTCGAAGCAAAACTATGGCAGGCGGCCGACGCGCTGCGGAACAACATGGATGCGGCCGAGTACAAGCACGTCGCGCTCGCCGTGGTGCTATCGGCCTGGTAGGGATCGTGCCGCGCGGAAAAAGAACGCTACATCTTATCGACTAGTCTGATGAAGCTTACGTGTGATGCGACGATCGTTGACCCTCACTTCGTATTCTACTTTTTTCGCTCGCCGGAGGGTCGGCACGAGCTCCTCAAATACGCTTCAACTGTAGGGACGCCCGGTATCGGACAGCCTCTCGCTTTCCCTTCGATCGATCGCGATCGCGCTGCCGCTGCTGACCGAGCAGCGCGCTATTTCACGGGTTCTAGCCTTGTTCGACGACAAGATCGAGCTGAACCGGCGAATGAATGAGACGCTGGAGGCGATGGCTCGGACGCTGTTCAAGTCGTGGTTTGTCGATTTCGATCCTGCTCGGACACTGGCCGATATTGCCGATCTGAATCCCGAGGGCTGGAGCACCAAGAATTACCCCGCCGAGATTCGCTATATCGATTTGTCGAATACCAAATGGGGGGTCATTCAGACGATCGATGTCTATTCACACGCAAACGCGCCCAGTAGAGCGCAACGGGTGCTGCGAGCCGGCGATACGATCGTGGCGACCGTCCGACCCGGTAACGGTTCGTACGCGATGATCGGCGAGAACGGATTGACGGGAAGTACAGGATTCGCGGTATTGCGACCTAAGCAGCGATATTATCGAGAGTTTGTCTATTGCACCGCAAGGTCGGCCGAGAATGTGGAGCGCCTTTCACACCTCGCAGATGGCGCTGCGTACCCCGCGGTCAATCCGGAGGTCGTCGCTGCCACTGAGCTTCCATCCTTTGCGGAGGATGCGGTGCTTCGCTTTTCGGCTCTGACCAAGCCGATATTCCACAGAATGGAGGTTGCCCGTCAGGAGTCAAAAAACCTCGCGAGCATTCGGGACTTTCTACTGCCGAAACTCGTTTCCGGCGAGCTGCGAGTGAGGGACGCCGAGCACCTCGTAGCTGAGGCAGCCACCGACTAAACCTCGCGCGCTTGGGGCGAGCGAGATCCTTGCAGTTAGACGCTTGCTACCCATATTTTCGTAGCTACATAATTCGATGCGGATCACCTTCGATCCCGCGAAGCGGCGAGCGACACTGCGGAACCGGAGGGTCGATTTCGCGGATGCCGCCGTGGTGTTCGAGGGCCCGGTTTTCACTTTTCCGGACGAGCGGTTTGACTATCCGGAAGAGCGCTATATTACGGTGGGCTTGCTCGCCGGGAGAATGGTGGTCGTGGTTTGGACGCCGACCGGCGACGGCCGGCGCATCATTTCGATGAGGAAGGCCAATGCCCGAGAACAAGCGCGCTGTTCACACCGACTTGGCTAAGCTCGATGCCCACGAAATCCAGCCCGAGGAATACCAGGACATCCCCGAGTTGACTGACGAGTGGTTTGACAAGGCCGAGTTCGCGATCGGCGACAGGGTGGTGCGGCCGGCCAGGAGGCCGGGGCGTCCCAAATCCGAGTCCGCCAAAAAGCTGATCGCGCTCCGGCTCGACCCGGATATCATCGAGCGGTTCCGCGCCACCGGACCCGGCTGGCAATCGCGGATCAACACCGCGCTGCGCGAATACCTCGACGGGCAATGACGCGCTTACTCCTCATTTAGACGCAAACCCGCCGATCCAGCCGAACTAAGTTCTATTTACGTGAGAATACCAGATTTCGCCTACACCGAGAGCGGCGGCACCGGAAAAGGCAACGCAAACCGTGCTGGAGCAGGCAGCGCGAAACGTGTGCAGCCGCGGCCTGACCTAGCGGGGCCGCCGCCTCTCTCACCTCGGTAAGCCGGCGCCCTCAGATGAGAGTGATGCGCTCGGCTTCGAGGCCTTTCTTGCCATCGACCACTTCGACCCTGACCCGCTGGCCGGGATCGAGGGCGCTGACGCCGCTGCGGCGCAGCGCGGTGATGTGAATGAAGACATCCTTGCCGCCGCCGTCCGGAGAAATGAAGCCGTAACCCTTTTCGGGCTCGAACCATTTCACCGCGCCTTCCATTGTCTGGGAAGGCCGCGGGCCACGGCGGTCGAGGCCGCCGCCGCCGCTCTGCGGCGTCACCGCGGTGCTGTTGTCGACATTCAAGATGGTCGTCACCAGCGGGCCTTTCGCGCCGGCGCTGACCTCGCAGACGATCGAAGCGCCTTCATGGACGTCCTCATAGCCGGCGCGACGCAAGATCGCCATCGGCAGGAACGCGTCCTGGGATCCGTCGGACGGGGTGACGAACCCGAAACCCTTGCTGGCGTTGAACCACTTGACTTTGGCTTCGATGCGGCGACCGGGGGGAAGGTCTTCGCGGAAAAAGCCGGGGCGGCGGTCGTACATGGGTCCTCTAAACGGCAAATTGAATGCGGCGAGCGCGTGAACGCCTAAATCATAGCGTAAATACGCCGCATTGCGCTAGCGCCCACATGGCGCTAGGCGCCCCCTCAATTCGATCGCGCCGCCCTCCCCGGAGCTGCCGGCGACCTACGCGGTAAAGGCCACCAGGCGCTGGTTTTGCTCGCCCAAACCCTCGACCGACAGCCGCATATGGTCGCCGGGTTTGAGGAATTGCGGCGGCTTCATGCCGAGACCGACACCCGAGGGCGTGCCGGTCGGGATGACGTCGCCGGGCAGCAGGGTCATGAAATGGCTGACATAGCTGACGATCTCGTCGATCCCGAAGATCAGGTCGGAGGTGTTGCTGTTCTGCACCCGCTTGCCGTTGACCTCGGTCCACAGCCCGAGCTTGCCCGGGCCCGGCACCTCGTCGGCGGTGACGACCCACGGCCCGATCGGGGCGAAGGTGTCGGCGCTCTTGCCCTTGGTCCATTGCCCGCCGCGCTCGATCTGAAATTCGCGCTCGGACACGTCGTTCACGATGCAGTAGCCGGCGATGTATTTGCGCGCATCATGGGCGGGCACATACCGCGCCAGGCTGCCGATCACGATGCCGAGCTCGACTTCCCAGTCGGTCTTTTGCGAGCCCTTTGGGATGATCACGTCATCATTGGGCCCGCAGATCGAGGTGGTCGCCTTCATAAAGAAGATCGGCTCCTTGGGGATCGCCGCCCCGGTCTCCGCGGCGTGCGCCCGGTAGTTGAGGCCGATCGCGACGAGCTTTGATACCCGCGCGACGCACGGGCCGAGCCGCGGCGTGCCGGACACCAGCGGCAAGGTGCTCGGATCGAGCCGCCGCAATCGGTCGAGCGAGGCCGGGGCGAGCGTCTCGCCGTCGATGTCGCGAACCGCGCCCGAAAGGTCGCGGATCTTCCCGTCGCGGTCGAGCAAACCAGGCTTTTCCTGACCCGCGAGTCCATAGCGAAGAAGCTTCATCGAAAAACTCCTCTCAGAGGGTGAAGCCGCCGTCGATCACGTGGATCGCGCCGGTCGTGAACGCCGACTCATCCGAGGCGAGGTAGACGGCGAGCGCCGCGACTTCCTCGGCCGTGCCGAGCCGCCCCAAGGGTTGGCGCTCGACAAAGGCGCGCCGCGCGGCGTCGCTGCCGCCGACGATCCGAGCGCCCTGAGTTGCAATGCGGTCCTCGAGCGAGGGTGTCGCGATGGTGCCGGGGCAGATCGCATTGCACCGTATGCCCGACACGATGAAATCGGCGGCGACCGATTTGGTCAGCCCGATCACTGCCGCCTTGGTCGCCGCGTAGACGCAGCGGTTCGGGGTGCCTTTGATCGATGACACCGTAGATGACATGTTGATGATCGAAGCGCCGGTTCCGTGCTCGATCATCTTGGGCAGAAACGCGCGGATCGTCAGGTACATCGAGCGCACATTGAGGACAAAGGACGCGTCCCATTCGACCGGGGCCACGTCGAGGATCGTCCCGTGGTGGACAAAGCCGGCGCAGTTGAAGAGCACGTCGATTGCACCGAGCTCGTTCGCCAGCGCCGCGATCGCCCCTTCATCGGTCACGTCGAGATGGCGGGTCGCGATCAGCGCATCGGCGAGCGAGGAAAGCTTGTCGTCGGCGATGTCGGTCGCCAGCACGCTCGCCCCTTCGGCGGCGAAAGCCAGCGCCGCCGCCCGGCCGATCCCTTGGCCGGCCGCCGTCACCAGGGCGCGTTTACCTGCGAGCCGTCCCGCCATCGCGCCAAATTGCCACGCGCGGCGCGTCTCTGTAAATTGCCAAACCGCGGCAACGCCCTCACCCGGCTCGCTACGCTCGCCACCCTCTCCCGCGGTGCGGGAGAGGGGCTATCACACATTCAACTCAAAGCCCCTCTCCCGCAGTGCGAGGGCTTTGCAAATTGCGGGGTTCCGTGCGGGTTGCTCTTTGAGGCTGATTTTTCACGTTCGTTGCACGGTGAGATTGTACAAGACCGAGGCCAATATCAGCCGCGGGCGCGGCCGGGCCGCCGCACCGGGCGGCCTGGCCGAGGTCGAGGCAGAGTTTGCCTGCGGTGGGCGATCACGGCGGGCACAGCACCACCATGCGTTTCAGGTTCATCGCGGTGCACAGCAGCAGCAGATGGGTGGTGTTGCGCGCCAGCCCCAGGCAGCGCGCGCGGGCCCACCGGTAGGTCGTCTTCATCCGGCCGAACACCTGCTCGACCGGAGCGCGCTGCTTGCCGATCGCCTCGTTGCGTTCCTTGTCGGCCTGGCTCAGCGCGTGGTGCTTGTTGCCGCGCCGCATCAAATGGGCTTCGATGCCGCGCTCGGTCAATTGCTGCTCGCGGCGATGTGTGTGGTAGGCGGCATCGGCATAGACCGCGGCTTCATCGCCGCAGATCAGCTCGTCGGCCGGCACCGTGTCGTTGACCGAAGCGCCGGTCAGCTTGACCCGGCGGATGAGCGCCGAGCCCTGGTCGACCCCGACATGAACCTTGTAGCCGAAATACCGCTTGCCGCCCTTCTTGGCCCACTCCGCTTCGGGATCACGGTCGCTTTTGACCAGCTGGCTGGGCACCTCGCCATCCGGACCCGGCGGCAACGGCTCCTTCGGCTTTTTCGGCGGGTTGACCGCGGCCGGCACCAGGCTGGCATCGACCAGCGTGCCTTTGCGCAGCATCAGCCCGCAGCGGTCGAGCTGCCGACCGACCTCGTCAAAGATCTGCTGGTCCAGTCCGTTCTCGCGCAGCGCGTTGCGAAACCGGTTGATCGTCGAATAGTCCGGCGCGGTCTCGCCCAAGGGCAGCCCACAGAACACCCGGAACGACAGCCGATCCCACAAGACCTCCTCGAGCGCGGGATCGGACAAGCCGTACCACTGCTGCAACAGCAACGCCTTGACCATCGCCAGCGGCGGATAGGACGGTGCGCCGTGCGGCGAATCGTGCAGCCCGCCGACGATCGCTCCCAGCGCCGCCCAGTCGACCAGCTCGGCCAGCCGCGTCAGCAACTCGTTCGGCCGGCTGTGCCGCATCACCATGTGGTCGGCAAAACCCAACTGCCCCCAATCGCGATGAGCCATCACCATCCCCCCAATCCCCACGCCAGGATCGCAAATTTCGCTACTTCTGCAAAATCCTCGCAGTGCGGGAGAGGGGGGACCAAGCGCGCAGCGCTTGGTGGGTGAGGGTAGCGCCGCCAAGCGCCTCACGATCGGCGCTGTCGCCGATCACCCACCTCGGCAAAAGTGGCCGGCGCATCCGAGCGTACATAAAGATCCCGCTTGGGGTACGGAATGCGAATGCCTTGCTGCTGAAACAATCGCCAGATCTCGTATAGGACCTGGCTCTTGACGTTGTGGACGCCATTCTGGGCGTCAGCGATCCAGAACCGCAGCTCGAGTTCTATCGCGGTCTCGCCGAAGGCCATGATCAGGGCGTTAGGGGCCGGCGCCGCCAAGACGCGCTCCGGGTAGCTCGCCGCCTCGCGCATCAGGGCGAGCGCCTGGTCGAGATCGGAATCGTGAGGGACGCGGACCGGCACTTTAAGTCGGCCGCGATCACTCTTGTGCGACCAATTGACCACCTGATGGGTGATGATGTCCTCGTTTGGAATCAGAAACTCCGTGCCGTCACGCGTCTCTACCGATACGTAGCGCGCGCCGAGCGAAGAGACCCAACCATAGGTGCCGCCCACCTCGATCACGTCGCCCGGCTTGATCGACTTGTCCAGCAGCAAAACGATGCCGCTGAACAGGTTCGAGACGGTCCGCTGCAGCCCCAGTCCGACGCCGACCCCGAGCGCTCCGGTGAACAGCGCGAAGCTAGTGAGATCGATACCGATGCTGGTCAGCGAGAGCACCACGGCCAGGGTGACCAGGGTAGCCTTGAGCAGCTTGCCGAGGAGCACCCGCGCGCGCGGGGTGATTTCGGAAACTCGGGTGATGCGGCGCTCGAACAGGTTGGACGCGACGGTGGCGGCCCACAGCAGCATCGCGAGCGAGAGCACGCCCTTGACGACGGTCAGGATCGAGACCCTGAGCCCGCCCACCACGACCGCGACGCTATCGAGCAAATCGAGCGTCGGCCCGAGCAGATGCACAATGTTGAGTGCCGCCACCAGCCAGGCGAGCACCGCGATCAGCCGCGCCAGCGCCGCATAAGGAACGAGAGCTGCCGCCAGCCGGATCACCAGCCAGGCGAGCAGCAAGTCGACGGCGGTCCGGGTGATCGCGTGCGGCCAGCCCGCGCGCTCGGCGACCGCCACCGAAATCCATAACCCGATGACCCAAGCCACGGGCGTGATCAACCCGACCAGCCGGTCGGTCACCCATGACCGGTGAGTTACGACCCAGTCGAGATGATGATGCTCCGGAACCCGCTCCACCCAGAGCTCGACCCAGCGGCGTATCGGCCGACAGACGAGCCAAGCGACGCCGCCGGTCAGGATGACGGCGGGGATTTGGATCAGATTGGCAAAGACGAGAATTTCATCGAGCAGATGCCTTTCGAGCTGCTCGAAATGCGCTACCACGTTCTGCCAAATGGAGACCGCGTCGATCCTCTCCTCCCCAACCGGTGACGGCGCTGTTCCGCAAGACCGCTGATCATTGCACGAGAACGGTTACAAAGCGACCGCAAGAATCACCCCGCGGCCCGACAAGCACTTGTTTCTTTTGCGGGAGTTTCGGCTAAAACTTGTGGAGGTTGGGGAGGACGCAATGAATGGCCAGAACCCTTCAAGCGGCGGCGCTGCCACGGATTGAAGTCCGGCAAGTGCCCGCGGCCGCGACCCTCACAGCTCTCGGCATCGTCTACGGCGATATCGGCACGAGCCCGCTCTATGGGTTCAAGCAGGCCGCAGATGCTGCCGGAGCGATCTCGCCCGAAACCATCATGGGCATCGTGTCGGTGATCCTGTGGTCCCTGATCGTGATCGTCTCATTCAAATACGCGATCCTGATCATGCGCGCCGACAACCGCGGCGAGGGCGGCATCGTCGCGCTGTTGGCGCTTCTCGATGTCCGGCATGCGCCGGCCGGAAGCTGGCGCGCCTCGCTGCTCATCGTCGGGCTGATCGGCGCTGCGCTGCTTTACGGCGATGGCGTCATCACGCCGGCAATCTCGGTGCTGAGCGCCGTGGAAGGTCTCAAGCTCGACGCACCCCAGCTGGCGCCTGTCGTCGTGCCGATCAGCATCGCTATCCTGGTTGGCCTGTTCTTGGTGCAACGCAAGGGAACGGCGTTCATCGGCAACATCTTCGGGCCGGTAATGCTGATATGGTTCATCGCGATCGGCTTGCTCGGCCTGCGCGGGATCATTGGCGCACCGAAGATCCTGGGCGCGCTCAGCCCTCATTATGCGCTGATCTACCTGCTCCATGCAGGACCGGGCATCGGTTTCGCCGTGCTCGGCGCCGCCTTCCTCACGGTCACCGGCGCCGAGGCGATGTATGCGGATATGGGCCATTTCGGCCGCTTGCCGGTGCGCCTCGGCTGGTTCGCGGTCGTCTTGCCCGCTCTGGTCCTGAATTATTTTGGCCAGGGAGCGCTGCTCCTGGCCGACCCCGGCGCCATCGAGAATCCGTTCTATCTGCTCGCGCCGGGATGGTTCCATTATCCGATGGTGGGGTTCGCGACGGTGGCCACCGTCATCGCTTCGCAGTCGATCATCTCCGGCGCGTACTCGTTGACCCAGCAGGCGATCCAGCTGGGCTTTCTGCCGCGCATGCGCGTGCTCCATACGGCCAGCCACGAGAAGGGGCAGATCTACATGCCGATGGTGAACTGGCTGCTCGCCGCCGGCACGCTCGGGGCGGTCATCACCTTCGGCTCCTCCGACGCGCTCGGCGGCGCCTACGGCATCGCTGTCTCGATGCTGATGGCGGTCACCACGGTCCTGGCAGCCCTGGTCGCCCTGCAATGGGGCTACAACCCGCTCGCCGTTGCGGTTGTTAACGGATCGCTGCTCGTCGTCGAGTTTATCTTTGTCGCCGCCAACGCGACAAAGCTGCTCGCGGGCGGTTGGTTTCCCCTCCTGTTGGCCTGCGTCGTCGCGTTCCTGATGCTGACCTGGCGCACGGGGTACCAGATGCTCGAGCGGCAGCGCACGGGAATGCGGCAGCGCGAGGACGAGTTCGTCGATTGGGTGCTCGAGAACCCGCCCCTCCGCCTGCCGGGAGCCGCCGCGATCTTCACCGCAGGAAGCTCGGGCATACCGCTCGCCCTGACGCATCACCTCAGGCACAATCGCGTGCTGCACGAGCGGGTGTTGCTGGTCTCGGTGGCCAGCAGCGATGCGCCGCGCGTCGCTCCGGACCAGCGCGCAAAGCTCGTCCCGGTCGGTGCCGGCATTACGCGGGTTACCCTACATTTCGGATTTATGGAGCACCCCAACGTGATGGAGGGGCTGAAGCTTGCGTGCCGCGACCCTGAACTGCGCGGCATCGATCCGGAGCGGATCACCTTTTATTCGCGAAGGGTCATGGTGATCCCGAGCGGCAAAGTGCCCGGAATGGCCGTATGGCGGGAGCGGCTCTTTGCCGCGATGCACCTCAACGCCAATCTGCCGGCCGCCTATTTCGGCGTTCCGACCGGACAGGTTGTCGAGATGGGCCTCGAAGTCGAGATCTGAGCGGCGCCCATCTCAAACGAGCTGCTTCTGCATCTCCAGGTCGTCCTCGATAAAGGCTCGGACCGCCTCGTCAATACCGGAATCGGCGGCGAAGCCGAGCGCTTCGGCGCGCGAAGCCTGCAGCGCTTGCGGCCAGTCGGAAATGATCTGCTGGATCTGCGGATCGGGTTGCCAGCGGATGCGCGCATAGGCCGCCCGGCCGCCGGCGCGGCGGACCGCGGCGGCCATCTCCCCGACCGAAACGGAGAAGCCGGGGAGCTGGAGTGATCGGCTCGTTCCAAAGGCGTCGGCGGGCAGATCGTGGGCGTGTAGCAGGCCGGCGACGACGCGCCGCGGTGATGCCAGCGCCATGACCGTGTCGGGCGACACCGGACAGACCGCCTCGCGACCGGCGAGCGGCTCTCGGATCATCGAGGAGGCAAAGGTCGAGGCGGCACGGTTGGGCCGCCCCGGCCGCACGACGACGGTCGGCAACCGGACCGCGCGGCCGTCGACAAATCCCTTGCGGCTGTAGTCGTTGACCAGCAATTCGCCGATCGCCTTTTGGGTCCCGTAAGAAGTCTGTGGTGTCAGCGGCGTGTCGTCGCCGACGGTCGCCGGCAGCGCGCCGCCATAGACCGCGAGCGAGCTCGCGAAAACCACCCGCGGGCAGGTCGCGAGCGCACGGCACGCGTCGAGCACCGCCCTCGTCCCCTCGAGATTGACCCGATAGCCGAGGTCGGTATCGGCTTCGGCCTGACCGCTGACCACCGCTGCGAGGTGGAACACCGAATGCGTGCCGGTCGAGATCACCCGGCGCACCGCCTCGCGGTCGGCGATGTCGCCGGTCGCGACGCTCAGTCTTCTGTTCTCCGGCAACGACAAAGCCGGAGGTGCATTGTCGAACAGAACCAGCTCATGGACATCACCCCGCGCGAGCAGTTGCAATGCGACCCGCTGGCCGAGAAATCCGCAACCGCCCGTAATGACGACGCGCATCGCTCACCCCTGGATGCCGTAGCGCTTCGCCCAGCCGAGACCCGCCCGCGTCTCGCCCTTGGGCCGGTATTCGCAGCCGATCCAGCCGGCATAACCGAGCTCGTCGAACAGATCGAACAGGAACGAGTAATTGATCTCGCCGACATCGGGCTCGTTGCGGCCGGGATTGCCGGCGATCTGCACATGCGGATAGTGGCCGGCAAGGGTGCGGATGCGATGCGCGAGATCGCCCTCCATGATCTGCACATGGTAGAGGTCGAGCTGCAGCTTGAGGTTGGGGTGCCCGGCCCGCTCGATAACCGACATCGCCTGGGTCGTCGTGTTGAGGAAATAGCCAGGGATGTCGCGGTTGTTGATCGGCTCGATGATGACGGTGATGCCTTCGCGCGCCAGCCGCTCGGCCGCATGCCGCAAATTCGCGACATAGACGCGTTCCGCGGCGGCGCGATCGCTTCCGGCCGGCAATACCCCCGCCATTGCGTGCAGCAGCTTGCAATTCGTCGCCTTGGCGTAGCCGAGCGCCTGTTCGACCCCGTCACGGAATTCCTGCTCGCGCCCGGCCAAAGCGGCGGTGCCGCGCTCGCCCGCCGCCCAGTTACCGGGCGGCATGTTGAACAGTGCCTGGACAAGCCCGTGGCGGTTCAGCTGCTCGGCGATGATCTCGGGCGGATGCTCATAGGGCGAGAGATACTCGACAGCCTTGAAGCCGCATTCGGCGGCGGCGGCGAAACGGTCGAGAAACCCGACCTCCTGAAAGATGAAGCTGAGATTGGCGGCGAATTTCGGCACGGCAGTGTCCTCGTTTGCGGGCGAAACGGCGGGAGGCTACTGTAACACAAGACCCCGCGGGAGGGCGCGATGAGCGTACTGTTGGGAGCGATCGCGGACGATTTCACCGGCGCCACCGATCTGTGCAACACTTTGGTGCGGCGCGGGATGCGCACCGTGCAGCTGATCGACGTGCCGCCGCCGGGCACGGAAGTTGCCGATGCCGAGGCGGTTGTCGTCGCGCTGAAGAGCCGCACGATCCCGGCCGCCGAGGCGGTCGAAAAGAGCCTCGCGGCGCTCGCCTGGCTACAGCGGGCGGGAGCGCGGCAGATCCTCTTCAAATACTGCTCGACCTTCGACTCGACCGATGCCGGCAACATCGGGCCCGTCGCCGAGGCGCTGATGGAGGCGCTCGCCACCGACTTCACCCTGTTCTGTCCGGCTTTTCCCGAAAACGGGCGGACAATCTACCTCGGCTATCTCTTCGTCGGCGACGCGCTGCTGTCGGAATTGAGCATGCGCGACCACCCGCTGACCCCGATGCGCGACCCGAGCCTCGTGCGCGTCCTGCAGCGTCAGTGCCGGGGCAATGTCGGGCTCGTGCCGCAATACGATGTGTCGCACGGCGCGGCGGCCATCCGCGACGCCTTTGCGTCGCTGCGCCAGGCTGGTTTTCGGCACGCGATCGTCGATGCGATCGACGACCACAATCTCGAAGCGATAGGCGAGGCCGCGGCTGACTTCCCGCTGATCACCGGCGGATCGGGGATCGCGTTGGGGCTGCCAGAGAATTTCCGCCGCCAAGGTCTGATCGGCGACAGCGCCGGCGCCGATGCGCTGCCGCCTGTCGCAGGCGCGGCCGTAGTCCTGTCGGGCTCGTGCTCGGAAGCGACGCGCGCCCAGGTCGCCTATATGCGCGAGCGCGCCCCGCTCTTCACGATCGATCCAATAGCGGCGGCCGCAGGGCGCAATATCGCCGAGGAGGCGCTCGCCTGGGCGACGCCGAGGCTGGGCGATCGGCCGGTCCTGATCAGCGCGACAGCGCCGCCCGAAGAGGTCGCCGCGGTCCAGCAGGTGGTCGGCCGCGAACGCGCCGGTGCATTGGTCGAGGAGACGCTCGCAACTGTTGCCGCCGGCCTTGCCGCAAAGGGGGCGCGGCGGTTCGTCATCGCCGGCGGCGAAACCGCCGGGGCCATCGTCCAGGCGCTCGGCGTTACCGGGCTGCGGATCGGCCGGCAGATCGATCCCGGCGTGCCGTGGACCGTAAGTCTTCCCGGGAGCCTCGGCGAGCCGGCCCTGGCATTGGCGCTCAAATCCGGCAATTTCGGCGCGCCCGACTTCTTCCTGCGCGCCTTTTCCGTGCTGTCCGGCGAACGGGGATGATCGACATCGCTTCACGTCATTGCGAGCGCAGCGAAGCAATCTCGCCCCTCCCGTGGCTGGCCGATCGAGATTGCTTCGTCGCCTGCGGCTCCTCGCAATGACAAAACGTCTTGGGAGGAAAAACTAAATGAGCGAGGCAAAACAGCGCGAGGCGATCTGCGCGATCGGGGAGTCGATCTTTGCGCGCGGGCTGACCGCCGGGTCTCGGAAATATCAGCGTGCGGACCGATGCGGGTCAGCCGACTGCGGCTCGTTCCTTATTTCCGCCCGGGCGTAGCGAGCGCCAAAGCCGTCCGTGGATCGCCGGCAAGCACAATGCAGAATTGCTCGTCAACCATGACCCGGTCGTCGCCGGCTCGGACCTCGACGCGGCCGTCAACGCGATCGAAGAGCTCGAGGAGACCGCCAAAGTCCAGGCATTTATATGCTTCCCCTAATACCAGCGATCAGTTAGCCATGACAGGCTGGCGCTGGGCGGGCGCATCATGAATGCCCCGCTCGACATTCTTGCGGCGGTACTTGGCCCAGAATAGGCGCGCGATGCGTTAAAGGCACTCAATTCCTCCGGCTAGGTCATTTGTTCCTCCTGTCCCAACTCAGGCCATGTTGGACGCTGGCTGGGCGTCGGCGCACGATGAGGACGCGGGCGGAACTTGGCGATACGTGATCGACGTAGCGCAGCGCCCTAGTTGAGTTCTGGGAATTCTGGATCGTTGAGTGGCTGACTGCCACGCTTCCGATATTCGAGATATTCGAGATACCGATTCATGATCTTCCATGCGCGCTCCGTGGCGCCCAGTTGAGCGCTAGCAGAGATTCGCGACGGATCGCCGTGACGTGGGCCTGTTGATTGATCGCTTATCCACTTTAGGTACGGCTCAGCAATATTGAGTGCCGCGCGCATTGCCGCCCAAGCTTGTGGTCCGTCAACACCTGGAGCAATCATGCGGCGGATGCTATCGATGACGCGGCCACAGTTGATAAGCGAAATGTGCGGGATGACTTGAGTGTCAATCAGGTCATTGAATGTTCGATATAGGTTTCGATCGGCTATCACCATCTGGATTACAGCGAGGAGATCCTCGTACCGCTCTGGTTCCAGTCCATATGCCGTACATACAGAAGCTAGCGTCGGCGTTGTCGGCATGATCGGTGCTATTTCCCCATCGGGGAGAATGGCGTATTCGAAAACCACACTGATGCCGATACCAGTTGCGAAGCCGATGAAGTTTATCAAGGTTCGCGCATAATCAAGCGCACCGTTCAAGATATCGCTGAAATGCTCTGGACCGTATTTTTCGATATTGCATTCTACGTTGACGATCCAATCCCGGACCGCGACCTTGAACCCGGCCTCCAGGCCCGTTGCTGTCGATGTCATCGGTAGGACAGGGGTCCGAATAGACAGCCGGATAGTGCTCGGGAAAATGCGTCCTATGACATGGACTTTGTCCATCTCACTCATTTATGGTTGTTGGCGTTATGAAATAACGGAAAGGGAATCGGATTCCCAAGCGATTGATCGAGAAAGGATTGCGGTAATGGCAATCATGCTATTGCCACAATCTTATTATACTCTCGCGGCATCAAGCGCCTCCGAGCGGGTGCGAAAGCAGGGGATGGGAGGTCGGCGACGCCTGATCTCGACCAGATAAAACAGGGGGAACAGGTGATGCGGGATCGGGGCGGACGGTTTGCAGAGGGCGGCTCCGAGGGTGGGCACGAATGCGCTGCATCAGGTGCGGTGCGTGCTTCGATATGAGCCGCGGCTGCGCCGCGTCGCTCCTCAGCATTAGGATATGATATCGAATGTAGTAAGAAAACCGCCGCACCCTGAGGTGCGTCGCGAAGCGAGGCCTCGAAGGACGCACGACATTCTTCCAGACCTCCGGCAATCCCGTCCGGCCCGCCGCGCCCCACTGCCTCTGGCATGATTTGCGCCGACAACGAGGTCGGCAGGGAACTCGACCCAACGCGAGCAGTGGATGAGCGGTTGCGCGATAGCTGATATACTGAGGGTAAAAATAACCTTCGATCGATGAGTGGATGGTGGCGTTGAATCCAAATTCAGTGTGGGAGGGACGGCACTCCGACCCGGTTCGGATAGCGCTCAGAGGGAACAGTTTTGAGCGGCGCAGGAGCCATAGGACAATTTGTGAATAGCGGGGAAGAGACGAGATGAGAGAGGTGACGGAGCGCGAGGCGATCTGCGCGATCGGCCAGTCGATCTTTGCGCGCGGCCTGACCGCCGGGTCATCCGGCAACATCAGTGTGCGGATCGACGACGGCTGGCTGATGACGCCGACCAACGCCTCGCTCGGCCGCCTCGACCCGGCGCGGCTGTCGAAGCTGGGCCATGACGGACGCCTTGTCTCGGGCGACGCGCCGACCAAGGAGAGCTTTCTGCACCGTGTGATGTACGAGGAGCGGCCCGTGACCGGCGCGGTCGTGCATCTGCACTCGACGCATTCGGTCGCGATATCCTGCCTCGCCGAGATCGACCCGGAAGACGTCTTGCCGCCGATTACGGCTTATTACGTGATGCGGGTCGGCCGTTTGCCGCTCGTCCCCTATTTCCGCCCGGGCGATCTCGCGCTCGCCGAGGCAGTGCGCGGCTTTGCCGGCCAGCACCACGCGGTACTGCTCGCCAATCACGGCCCGGTCGTCGCCGGGTCGAACCTCGACGCTGCCGTCAACGCGATCGAGGAGCTGGAGGAGACCGCGAAACTCTACCTGCTGCTGCGGGGCGCCGAGACCCGCTATCTAACGCGGTCGCAAGTCATGGAGCTGCAGGGATGAAATACTTCTCACGCATGCTGTTCGGTGCAATGCTCTTGGGGGGAGCAGCAGCGGCTCAGGCGGCGGAACCGATCAAGATCGGTTTCAGCATGGAATTGACCGGCCCCTTTGCCGTTGTTGGCAAGACCGGGCTGCTCGCTTTCAAGATCTGGGAAGACGAGGTCAATGCCGAGGGCGGCCTGCTCGGCCGGCCGGTCAAGCTGATTTATTACGACGACCAGAGCAACCCTGCGCTGGTGCCGGCCATCTACACCAAGCTGATCGACATCGACAAGGTCGACCTGTTGATTTCGAGCTACGGCACCAACCTCGTCGTGCCGGCAATGCCGGTCGCGATCTCGCACAACAGGCTGTTCTTCGGTCTGTTCGCGCTGGCGGCCAACGACCAGTTCCACTATCCGAAATACTTCTCGATGTTGCCGTTTGGCCCCGAACCGGTGAAGACCTTCGCCGAGGGCTGGTTCGACTTGGCGGCGGCGCAGAACCCGAAGCCGAAGACGGTCGCGATCGTCGCCACCGACGCCGAATTCCAGCACAAGGCGGCGGAAAGCGCGCGCCAGCACGCCAAGGCCAAAGGGATCGGCATCGTCTACGATCGGGCGTGGCCGCCGACCACGGTCGACTTCACGCCGATCGTTCGCGCCGTGCAGGCGGCGCAGCCGGATCTCGTCTATGTCTCGGCCTATCCGTCCGACACCGTCGGCTTCCTCCGTTCGGTTGGCGAACTCGGCCTCGACGCCAAAATGCTCGGCGGCGGCCTTGCCGGACTGTCGGCGGCAGCGATCAAGATGCAGCTCGGCGAGGCCGCCAACGGCATCGTCAACATCGATTTGTGGGAGCCGGTCCCGACGATGCAATTCCCCGGCGTCATCGATTTCATCAAGAAATACCAGGCGAAGGCGTCGGCCGAAGGGGTCGATCTGCTCGGTTATTTCCTGCCGCCCTTCGCCTACAGCGAATTGCAGATCCTCGGTGACGCGATCACCGCAACAAAGACCCTCGACGACGACAAGCTCGCCGAATACATGCACTCGCACCCGTTCCACACAATCGAGGGCGATATCGCCTTCGGCCCCGACGGCGAGTGGACCGAGGCGCGGCCGATCTGGGTGCAGTACCACGGCATCAAGGGGCACGACGTCGAGCAGTTCCGCGGGCCGCAGACGGTCACGATCCTCGCGCCGCCGCAGTACAAAACCGGTGACCTGATGTACCCGTACACCGACGCGAGAAAATAACCCCGATGGGCAGGGAACCCTGTCGGCGCCAGTAGTGTTGGATCGCTGCGACGAGCCGCATCCGGCGCGGCGACAACCATGGCTGCTCCCGCGTCGAGGAAAGAAGTCGAGATTGTCCTCTCCCGTTATTAGTAACCGGCTCGACGGCTCCGCGGCGACCTCCGAGACATGGAGTCAGCTTTTCGAAGCTCTGCCTGCGGCGGTCTATACGACCGACGCTTCCGGGCGGATCACCTTCTTTAACAAGGCTGCGGTCGAGCTCGCCGGTCACCGGCCTGAGCTGGGTCGCGATTTGTGGTGCGTCAGCTGGCGTCTGTGCCGTTCGGACGGCACGCCGCTGTCCCATGACGAGTGCCCCATGGCTGTCGCGTTGCGGGAAGACCGGCCCGTCAGGGGCGTAGAGGTCATCGCGGAGCGGCCGGACGGCACATCCGTTCACCTCCTACCGTACCCGACGCCGCTCCACGACAGTTCGGGGGCGCTGATCGGTGCCGTCAACGTGCTGGTCGACATCACCGAGCGAAAACAGGCCGAGGAGGCCATCAGAGAGCTCAACGAAACACTCGAGCAGCGTGTCGAGCAGCGATCGCAGGTGATTACGCAGGCGTCTACCGAGCTTCGCGCCAACGAAGAGCGGTTTCGCTTGCTGGTGCAAGGCGTGGCCGATTACGCGATCTTCATGCTCGACCCGAACGGGTTCGTGACGAACTGGAATGCCGGCGCCGCGCGGATCAAGGGCTACACTGCCGAAGAGATCGTCGGGCAACATTTCTCGCGATTTTACCCGGAGGAAGATCAGCAGAAGAGGGTGCCGCATACGGCGTTGGAGACCGCCAGGCGCACCGGCAAATACGAGGCCGAGGGATGGCGGGTGCGCAAGGACGGGACCAGGTTCTGGGCGAATGTGGTCATTGATGCGATCCATGACGGCACCGGCCGGCTGATCGGCTTTGCAAAGATCACGCGCGATCTGACAGAGCGGAAGGCAGCCGAAGAGCAGCTTCGTCAGGCCCAGAAGATGGAGGCGATCGGTCAGCTCACCGGCGGCGTCGCGCATGACTTCAACAACTTGCTGACCGCGATCATCGGCAATCTGGAAATGCTGGCGACCGTGCTGCCGGCGGGCGACCCCGGCAGGCGTTATGCCGAGGGAGCGCTGCGCGCGGCTTCGCGGGGCTCGCGGCTGACCGAGCATCTGCTCGCCTTCTCGCGGCGGCAGGAGATCCGGCCAGAGACCCTCAGCATCAACAATCTGCTGCGCGAAAACTTGGTATTGTGTCAGAAGACGGTCGGCGAGGGCATCGAAATCGCGCTTGCGCTGCGTGACGGGCTCTGGCCTTGTCGGATCGACCCCGCCCAGTTCGGCGCCGCCATACTGAATTTGGCCGCGAACGCGCGCGATGCGATGAGCCGATCGGGCCGCCTCACCTTTCGCACCGAAAATGTGACGACAGCCGGGGGCACGGTCGATCAGCCCGCCGGCGATTACGTCGTGCTCTCAGTGGCCGATACGGGATGCGGGATGACCGCCGAAGTATTGGAAAGGGCATTTGAGCCGTTCTACACGACCAAGGAGGTCGGCAAAGGCACCGGTTTGGGGCTCAGCCAAGTCTACGGATTTGCCAAGCAATCGGGTGGCGCCGCTCGCCTCGAGAGCAGGGTCGGCAAGGGGACGACGGTGCGGATCTACCTTCCGCGCGCCGAGGGTCAGGCCGCAGCCGGCGCAGTCTTGCACGAAGCGCTTGCGAAAACACCGCCTGCTGGTGCCACGATCCTCGTCGTCGAAGACGACCCCGATGTGCGCGAGATGATCGTCGGCATCCTCTCGGATCTCGGCTATCAAACTTTGGTCGCGACCAATGGTCCAGAAGCTTTGGCGATACTGGATCGCGACCATTCGGTCGCTCTGTTGTTTACCGACATCGTAATGCCGGCGGGAATGAGCGGAACCGACTTGGCGCGTCAGGCCTCCCGCCTGCGGCCCGACCTCAAGGTCCTGCTGAGTTCGGGTTATGCGCGCGAGGCGAACCAGTGGCGTTCGGCCCACGGCGATTTCCCGTTCATCGCCAAGCCCTACCGCCCGGCGGCATTGGGGCAAAAACTCGAAGAGGTGTTGGCGGGAAGTCTACGCCGGGCCGCAAGCTACGCCGAGAACTCGATCGCATAGTCTTCGATCACCGGGTTGGCGAGGAGCTCGCGGCACATCGCCTCGACCCGCTCGCGGGCGCGGCCCGCATCGGTTTCTGCGAGCTCCAGCTCGATCAGCTTGCCCTGTCGCACCTCGCCGATCCCGGTGAACCCCAATCCGGCAAGCGCATTGCCGATCGCCTTGCCTTGCGGGTCGAGCACCCCCGGCTTCAGCTTCACATGGACCAAGGCCTTCATTTCCGGTCCCCATTACACAGGAAAGGGTCGATCATAAAACGAAGTTCTGCCAGGGTGTGACCTCGGGAAGCCACCCGGCAAAGCGGAAGACCGGCCGGCGCTGCGGCTCGCCGAGCGCGGGAAGCGCGATCACCGCGCTCGACACGGTCCCGTACCCGTCCGTCCGGAAACGCATCGCCGCAGTGGCCGGCTCGCCCGGCGGCGCCCGGGTACTGCCGAGCAGCGCTTCCCATGCCGACCAATCATCACGGCCGGGATCGGGCACGGGCCATGCGCGAAAGGCCGGCAGCGCCAATTCCAGCCGCCGCGTGCTGAGGTCGTCGAGATCGCCCGCCGCAATCATCGACAGCCCGTCCTTCAAGGGACGCAAATCGATCCGGGCGCCTCCGGCATGGCGCAGCCAGAAGGCATCGCGCTCGTCGGCAACGATCAGGTTGAAGGTGCGATAGGCTGTGGGGTCGAGATGCGACAGGGCTTCGGCGGCGGCAACCGCATCGGCATGGTCGAGCGCCTCGATAACCAGCTCGCCGCGCGAACGCTGGCCGGGCGCCGGACCCAGCGAGCCGTGCCGGTTGAGGACGGCAGCGGCGACGCCCCAATCGTTGACCCCGAGCCACGATCCGCCGGCGAGCTTGTCGAGCCCCGCCACGACTTCCGGCCGGTCCGGCCAATGGCGGCCCGGCGGCTCCCACGGCCGGTCGATCATCTCGTCCCGATTGGCCCCCATCAGCACAGGCCAGCGGTGGTCCGGCCGGCGCAAGATCACCAAGGTACACATTCACCTGCTCGTATCGCCGCGCAACCGCTCTAATATAAGAGACGCAACGGGTGCTTCGCTGCGTTGGTTGGAGTGAGAGACGACATGACCAGCTTCGCTGACCGTGAAAAGGAATTCGAGGCCCGGTTCAAGCACGATCAAGAGTTCAGATTCAAAGCCACCGCCCGGCGCAACCGGCTGTTGGGGATATGGGCGGCGCAACAAATGGGGCTGGCGGGCGCGGATGCAGAAGCCTATGCGAAGGAGGTGGTCGCCGCCGAGTTCGAACCGGGCGGCGACAAACACGTCATCGACAAGGTGGCCGGCGATCTCGCCGCGAAAGGCCGAGCCATCACGCCGGCGCAGGTCCGCTTCGAACTCGACCACTTCGCCGAACAGGCGAAGCAGCAGCTGATGAAGGAGTAGTCCTCCGGACAGTCGCCTGGGCGCGTTGCGCTCCGCGACTGCCGCCATCCGGGCGTCTGCGGCCTCCCGTTTTAAAACCGGAGGCACGCATCTCCCGCGCAGGTGCGCTCTCGATGCGCTCCTGGGGCAATGGAAAGCGGTGCTGCTTCGTCGGAACCAACGGGATTTGAAGCTGGCGGACCGCGAGCCGGGTCAGCTTTTCGATGTCGCGCAGGTAACCTCGTTCCTCGTCGCTGCACAACGAGATCGCGACGCCGGCCGCACCGGCACGCGCTGTTCGGCCGATGCGGTGAACATAATCTTCGGGAACGTTCGGCAGCTCGAAGTTGATGACGTGCGATACGCCTTCCACATCGATCCCCCGTGCCGCGATGTCGGTAGCGACGAGGACCCTGCTGCCGCCGGCGCGAAAGCCGGCCAGTGCGCGCTCGCGTTGCGGCTGCGACTTGTTTCCGTGAATGGCGATCGCGTCGATACCGGCCGCGCTCAGATGTCGCACGACCCGGTCCGCACCGTGCTTTGTGCGGGTGAACACGAGCACGCGTTCGAATGCCGGATCAGCCAGCAATGTCGCCAGAGCGTCGCGTTTCCGATCGCTCGAAACGAAAAGGACGCCTTGATCGACCAGCTCGACCGTCGTCGCGGCCGGCGTGACGGCCACCTCGATCGGGTCGTCGAGGTACTCCTCGGCTAGGGCGGCGATCGTCCTCGGCATCGTCGCCGAGAACAGCAGTGTTTGACGCTGTCGCGGCAATAACTTCACGATACGCCTCAAGGCATGGATGAAGCCGAGGTCGAGCATTCGATCCGCCTCGTCGAGAACCAGGATTTGGACCCTCGACAAGGTAAGAGATTTGCGTTCGATGAGGTCGAGCAGGCGCCCGGGTGTCGCCACCACGATATCGACACCCGACGCGAGCCGCCGCTGCTGGGCCCCGATCGGGACGCCGCCGAACACGACCGCAGTGGAGAGCGGCAGTTCGCGCCCGTAGGTGTGGAAGCTCTCCGCGATCTGGCTGGCCAGCTCTCGCGTCGGGCTGAGCACGAGCGCTCGGCAGGCGCCGGCTGTTCGCCGTGCCGGTGCGCTGAAGAGGTGGTGGAGAATCGGCAATGCGAAAGCAGCTGTCTTGCCGGTCCCGGTCTGGGCGATGCCGCAGAGATCGCGGCCGCTCAGCGCCTGTGGGATGGCCTGTGCTTGGATCGGGGTAGGTAACGTATAGCCTTCGGCGGCGACCGCCTCGAGGAGGGGAGCTGCAAGTCCAAAATCGGAAAACTTAGACAAGGTTGTGATCTCTCAAAAAATCGCATTAGAACCAACCGGCGCGCTGCGTCTATGCACAGGCACTTGGCGGGTCGGAAGACGACCCGCGTGAACAGGGTTGTCCGGGCATGGCAGGCATAAGACCGAACCCAGTTCCCACCGCCGTGGTGGGATCGCTCACGCGTGTTCGGTCACGTGACTCGAAGGAAGAGCACGAACGCTGCGTTATCTATATGTCCGTCGCTCTACCAATGATCAAGTGTCACCTCGCCCCGCTTGCGGGGAGAGGTCGGCACACCCCTCACCCACCAAGCCCCTCGGGCTTGGTCCCCCCTCTCCCGCGGTGCGGAAGAGGAGCTTTGAGCTGAATCCGTTGTAGCCCCTCTCCCGCACCGCGGGAGAGGGTGCCGAGCGAAGCGAGGCGGGTGAGGGTCTAACCGCCCCCAGCGCGGGCGAGGGAGGGAGAATTGTGTTAGATCGGCCGGTCGCCTGCGACGGTTACCCGGTTTCCCGAGCGCGTGTGGGGCCAGTAGTCCCACATCGCGTGGTGCTGTACGCAGCGGTTGTCCCAGAACGCGATCGAGTTCTCCTGCCAGCGGAAGCGGCACTGGAACAGCGGATTGGCCATGTGCTCGTAGAGATAACGCAGCATGCCGTCGCTCTCGTCACGTGGAATTCCTAGAATACGCCGCGTAAAACCCTTGTTCACGTAAAGCGCTTTCCGGCCGGTCACCGGGTGGGTGCGGACGACCGGGTGCTCGGCGCGCGGATAGCTCGGCTTGTCGGCGATGCCGTAATTGGCGTACTGCCCGCGATAATGGTCGCCGTCATGGATCGCGGTCAGCCCTTCGAGATAGGTCTTCATCCGGTCCGACAGCGCCTCATAGGCGGCGTACATACTGGCAAACAAGGTGTCGCCGCCGCGCGGCGGGCATTTCCTGATGTAAAGGATGCTGCCCATCGGCGGCTCCTCGTCGCAGGAGACGTCGCTGTGCCAGCCCTCGCCATTGGCGCGCGGCGAGTCCTTGTCGGCGTGGATGATCATCAGTTCCGGCTTGCCCGGCTCGTGCGGCGCCGCCGGATGGATGTGGAGGTCGCCGAACAATCGGCCAAAGGCGAGATGCTGGTCCTGGGTCAATTGCTGGTCGCGGAAGAAGATCACGAGGTTCTCGGCCAGCGCGCGGTGGATCTCGTCGAGGGTGCGGTTGCCGAGCGGCCTCGACAGATCGACCCCGCCGATCTCGCCGCCGATGATCGGCGTCAGTTTGTCGACGGTGATCGTGTCGTACGGCGCCGGCTCGTCGGCCAGATGCTTGTAACGGGGACCGTTGTTCGACCGGACGGGATCCATCGCGCTCTCCTTCGATTGTTGCCGATACCATATCACATTTGGCTCGCATCGATCGCGACCTTGCGGGCGAGCAGATCCGCGATTTCGTCATCCCCGAGCCCGGCTTCGCGCAGGATCTCGCGCGAATGCTCGCCCAATCGCGGCGCCGGACGGCGCAGCGCGCAGTCCGCCTCGCCGAACCGCACCGGCGGCCGAACAATCCGGATGCTGCCTTCGGTCGGATGGTCGGTCCGCGGGAACATTTCCACGGCGGCAAGGTGCTCGTCGGCCGGCAATCCGCCGAGCGGGTTGACCGGTCCCGACGGGATGTCGGCCGATTTCAGCTTTTCGAGCCATGACGCGGTCGACTCGTCGCGCACACATTCGGCGATCAACGCATAAAGCTCGGCGACGTGCCGGCTCCTGGTTTGCGCGTCGGCAAGCCGCGGGTTGTCGGCCAGTTCCGGGCGCCCGGCAATGACGAAAAAATCCCTCCAGTGCCGATCGGTGTAGGGAAGAATGCAGAGATGCCCGTCGGCCGTGCGGTGCGGTCTGCGGTCCGGCGCGAGCATCCGAGAATAGCCGGGCTCCCCGCTCGGCGGATCGAAGGTCAGGCCGCCCATGTGCTCGGCCATGACGAACGCAGTCATCGTCTCCAGCATCGGCACTTCGACAGCCTGGCCCTCTCCGGTGCGCTCGCGCTGCAAAAGCGCCGCCAAGACCGCATAGACCATCGTCAGCCCGACCGTCTTGTCGCCGATCAGGGTCGGGACGAAGCGTGCCTCTCCGCCTGTTGCAGCTTCGAGCGCTACCAGTCCGCAGCCGCCCTGGATGATGTCGTCAAACGCCGGCCGGTCGGCGAACGGGCCGTCCTGTCCGTAGCCATGCGCGGAGCAGTAGACGAGCCGCGGGTTGACCTCGCGCAGCCGCTCCCACGCGAAGCCGAGCCGCGCCATCGCCTGCGGCCGCATGTTGTGCATCAGCACATCGGTCTGCCGGACCAGGGCCAACAACACCGGCGCCGCATCCGCGTGCTTCAGGTCGAGCACGAGCGAGCGCTTGTTGCGGTTGAGGTTGAGGAAGACATGGCCCATCTCGCGATGCCGAGCCGGCTCGGCATAGCGCATGATGTCGCCGCCCGGCGCCTCGATCTTGATTACCTCGGCGCCGAGATCGCCGAGGATCTGCGTCGCCAGCGGCCCCAATACGACGGTCGTCAGGTCGAGGATCTTGATGCCGGTGAGCGGCCCCGGTTTGGCTTCACTCACCGCGTCACCCAAAACATGACCATTTTCACCGCACCAACACTCAATCGTCGAATGTCACCAATTCGGCGCCCGCCGCACCATAAGCGATGATTGCTCTGTCGCGGGTCAACAGGGCGAGGTGCTCGGCGCGCGCCTGCGCGATCAACATTCGATCGAACGGATCGCGATGCAGTCGTGGCAACGCGACCAGCACCTTGCAATGATCAGAGAGCACCGGAAGCAGATCGAAGCCGTCGGGAACCATCAAAAGGCGCTCGTCCTGAGCGATGCGGTCCAGCGCCATCAAGATCGCGATTTCCCAGAGGCTGACAGCGCTAATGTAACACGACCGCGCGTCATCGAGCGCGCGCCGTTCGCCGGTGGTGAGCCGTTCCGGCGCTATCCTTGCCCAGAGAACGAGATGGGTGTCGACCAGTATGGCGGCGATCACGTGCTCGGCTCGAAATCGCGAACGACCTCTTCCGGAATGGTCAGATCCTCCGACAGAAACAGTCCCCTGAGCTCGCCATATTTGATCGGCTGCCGCCGAGGCAGCGGACCGAGGCAGGCGACTGCCCGTCCGCTCCGTGTCACGACGATTTGTTCGCCCGCTTCCGCGCGAGCGACAAGCGCGGCAAATTGGGACTTGGCCTGCGCCACCGATACGGTTGTGCCCAACACGTCCTCCGCGGGGCTGACCATAGATGGTCAATATTAAGACGGGGATACCGCTTTGTCAAACATGAGCGGTGATTTCCACTCGAACCTTGGTGCAGACTTGCCGGGATCGCCGAACCTTTGCGTCGCCAGTGGCCCGAGAACGACCGTCGTCAGATCGAACACGTTGATCGCCGCGAGCGGCGCCGGTTTGGCTTCGCTCCCCGCGCAACCTGAAACATCATCAGCACCTTCGCATCGATCGAGCCGCAGGCGGCCCCTCCCGAACAACCGCGGCAACCGGTTTGGGCGGTGACCAGCTGGGCGCAGCGTCATTGCGAGGCGCGCCCCTGCGCGACGAGGCAATCTCGACCGGAAGAGCGCTCGGCGGCCCGAGATTGCTTCGCGGAGCCTGTCCTCGGGCGGCGCATCGCGCCGACCCGTGGGCTCGCAATGACGGTGGCGTTTTGAGGTGATCGAATATGCGGTAGCGGCGAGCCCGCCCGGTGTCCTGTTCCCCCTGTTTTATCAGGTCGAGATCAGGCATCGCCAACTCCCACAACGACAATCCCGCACCCGCTCACGGATGCCGATGTCCGTATAGATATAGTGTTACTATGGCAATTGTAGGGTTGTCAGTGCCGCTAGTCAGGACCGTCGGTAGAGCCGTCCGCCGCCCTTACCCGAAAAATTCGGGTCGAATTCAGGCGCCGACCTAACCTACGGTCTCCCCCCGGTCTGCAACATGGCGCGGACTTTGACAGTACCCCACCCAGTCTATCGCAATTCGTCGAGCAGCGCCGCCGCTTCGATCAGATCGGCGGTGTCGAAGCCTTCGGTGAACCAGCCATAGACCGGGGCGAGGAGATCGCGCGCTTCGCCGTGGCGGCCCTGGTCGCGGCGGAGCCGGGCGAGGCTCGCGGCGGCTCGCAATTCCCACATCTTGGCCTCCTGCTCCTCGGCAATGCTCAGGGCTTGGCGATACAGTCCCACTGCGACCTCGATACGCCCTTGCCGCAACATCAGCCGACCTTTGTGCCTGTGCAGCTCCGCTAAGAACCAGCGCACCCCTGTCCTTTCCGCGATCTGCAAGGCATCGTCCAGCTGACTGACCGCCTCTTCTATTTGCCCAGCGATATCGCATGCCCTGGCGAGGAGGGCGATATGAAACGGCATCCACACCTCTGCCCCGGTGGCGCGGTAGGCGACCGAACCGTTGCGCAACAGCGCGATCCCCTCCCTTACATCGCCATTTTGGGCTTCGAAGCACCCGCGAAAGATCGTTCCGAGCGCACCCCATAGAGGAAAACCTTGCTCAGTCGTGACCGCAAGCAGCTGGTCTGCGCACTCGCCCAGGGCCGTGTCATCTCCGACGAGCGATTGCAGGACGGCCCTCAGGTGCGAAACCGCAGCCAAAGACGGTGGATGAGCGAGCCCCCGAGCCTCACTAATCGCTGCGTTGCTCCGTGCTAATGCTTGGTCCGGAAAACCGATACAAAGAGAGACAATCGCCAAATACGCCTGGAATACCACCTGCGGGTGGGTTCCGGCCTGATGGGCAAGCGAGCCGTGGCTGATCGGGTCGTAAAGCGCAAGCACGTCTTTGAGGTGCGATCGCGACGATGCAAACTTGCCGGCATGCATCAGGCTTAAACCGCAGGAGGCGTGACCCAGAACGAGCCCGGCCGAATCATTGCGCTGACGGCTCACACGCAGCAAATCCTCGTCCAAGCGCTGTGCTAAATCGAGTTCGCCGCGGGCTATGTGATAACGAGACTGCCCGTAGGGGATCTGAAGGAACTCCGCAGGGCAACCCAACTGCTCCCATAGCTCTCGTGCGCGGGCATGCGTCTGGCCTGTTTCGGCTGCCGCGTAGCCTTTGATCGCTTGCAATACCGTGCCCAAGGCGCTGTGAAACTCAAGCTCCTGTCGCTTACGTTCGGGGGTGTCCGGCAGTATTGTCACCTGTTCCAGCGCTTTTTGAAATTGCGCCGCCGCTTCCGCCAGCGCTGATCGAGCCGCGGACCTCCGACCGGCCTTACCCCAGTACATAACGGATTTTTCAAGGAGCCCGGCTTCAGCATAATGCTGCGCCAAGAGCTCGGGCTGGGTTTCCATCAGCTCGGGAAATTGGATTTCCAGCGCTTCGGCGATCTGCGCGTGCAATTGCTGCCGGGTTGTGCGCAGCAGGCTGGAGTGAGCCGCGTCCTGCACCAATGCGTGCTTGAAAATGTAGATCGCGTCGGGCGGCGTGCCGCGCTGGAAGACCAGCTCCGAGGCGACAAGGCGAGCGAGAGCGGTTTGCAGATCGTCCTCGGGAAGGCGGGAGACGGCGCGCAGCAGCGCGTAGGAGAACTCCCGTCCAATCGCGGCACCGGTCTGCGCCACATGCCGCGCCGACGCCAAACGGTCGAGCCGTCCCATCAGCGAGTTGTGCAAGCTAGTCGGGATCCCCACCAGTGGCACACCGCTTTCCAAGACGCTCTTGGTCAATTCCTCGACAAACAATGGCACGCCGTCGGTGCGCTCGGCGATCTGCTGTACGACCTCATTGGGCAACGCCTTGCCGTCGGCGATCTGCGCTACCAAAGCGGTCCGGTCACGCCGGTCCAGTCGATTGAGCGCCAGCATGGTCACCTGCGGCTGGCCGGTCCAAGGCGGCTGGAATTCGGGGCGGAACGTCACAATGAGCAGCACCGGCAGGCTGCGCACACGCTCGACGATGAGGTCGAGCAGCTCGCGCGAAGTCGGGTCGATCCAATGCGCGTCCTCGAAAACCATGACCACCGGCTGCTGGCGGGCCAGACCTTCGAGCTGCCGGATCAGCGCCGCCAGTGTCCGCTCCTTCTTGCGCTGCGGACTGAGGTTCGCTAGTGGGTGGCGCTCCGAAGCCGGGAGCGACATGAGATCGGAGAGGAGTGCCACATCCTCGTCCTGCGGTGCGGCGCGGGAAAGCAAGCCCTCCAGCTTCTCCAGCCTAACCGCGGGTGAGTTGTCAGGCGTGAACCCGGCCGCGCGGCCGAGCTGGTCAATAAACGGAAACAGTGCGCTGTCTTGGTGATAGGGCGAGCAGAAATAACGCAGCCGAAGATGCGGTTCGGCGTGGAGGCGTTCCGCCAATGCCGCGCTCAGGCGCGACTTGCCGATGCCGGGCTCGCCTGAGATGAGAACCACTTGGCCGTCGCCCGCCTTGGCGCGCTCCCAGCGACGCAGCAGAAGTTCGATTTCCTCGTCGCGGCCGATCAGCCGGCTCATCGCCGAGCCGCGCAACGCCTCGAACCGGCTCTCCACCGCGCTCGGACACAGCACCTGCCAAGCCGGCACTGGCGCGGCGAGGCCCTTGACCTCAATGGCGCCGAGATCGCGGTATTCGGAGAGATTGCCGACCAGCCGGTGTGTGCCCGCAGCGATAACGACGGCGCCGGCCCCAGCCAGGGCTTGCAGACGGGCGGCGAGATTCGGCGTCTCGCCGACGACCGATTGCTCCTGCGCCGAGCCTTCGCCGATCAGATCGCCGACCACCACCAGACCGGTGGCGATCCCGACGCGCGCTTGGAGCGTGACGGATTTGACATCCAAACGAGCGACGGCGTCGACGACATCCAGTCCGGCGCGGACCGCGCGCTCGGCATCGTCCTCATGCGCCGCGGGATAGCCGAAATAGACCAAGACGCCGTCGCCCATGTATTTGGCAACAAAGCCGTCGAAACGGGCAACCGTGTCGGCGACGCAGCGGTGATAGACGCCAACGATCTCGCGCAGATCCTCGGGATCGAAGCGCGCCGACAGCGCCGTCGAGCCGACGAGATCGCAGAACATCACCGTCAGCTGGCGGCGCTCAGCTTCGCTGGCGGCGATGGGGACCGGGGTTGGCGCCGGTGGCGCTTCGGCCGTGCCGAGCGCGGCGATGGCGTCGAGCAGTCTGCGACGATGGCCGATCAAGGTGACGCCGAGCTCCCGCAGATCATCGGCGGTCAGCCGGCGCAATACCTCCCCGTCAATGTCGTTGGCGCGGAACGCGGTGATGTATTGGTCGAGCCCGAGCCCGCGCAGCCATTCGGCTACATCCATAGAAATTGCCTGACGCACCCAACGGCGGACCATTAGCAGGCTGCGGAAAAATGCAGGAACTTTGTCATTCCGGGGCGCGGGCTCCGCCCGCGAGCCCGGAAACCAGCAACACGGACCAGTGAAATCAACCGCTTGGCCTATGTTCATGGGTTCCGGGCCCGGCCCTGAGAGGCCGTCCCGGAATGACACGCGAGTTTTTCAGCACCCTGTTAGAACCACCCTGCGGCATTCTGTCCAGATTGGGTCGGATGTTTAAGAAGCGGCGCGGCGGGCCGTCACCAGAAAGATGGTGGAAGGAAGCACCATATCTCCGCCCTTCGCCCAGGCTGTGAAGGCCTCGGTCATTTCCTGTTTGATCAGCTCGCGGACGCTTTCCTGCGGCTTCTTCTCCTCGATCAGCCGGCCCGAGGGACCCATGATGCAGGCGTGCTCAGCCTCCTCCTGGGGGCTCGCGCCGATAATTTCGGGCGTCTCGCGCCGGATATCGATGGCCTCGTACCCCGCCCGTTCGAGAACCGAGCGCAGGTATTCCGGATCGGCGAAAGCCATAGGCCCCGGCGCGTGGGGAGGCTTCGGCGCGGGCGGTCCCAAATGCCGGAGCGCGACTTCGTAAGGGATCAGCCAGTGCCGATTTTCGTCGAGCGCTGCCCAGCACGCAAAGCACAGCCGTCCGCCGGGGCGGGTCGCACCGAGCAAGTTTTGGAAAGCGGCTACCGGATCGGCAAAGAACATCACGCCAAAGCGCGACGCGATCAGGTCGAAGCGTTGGGGCTCGAAGGCATGCACCTGCGCGTCCGCACGCAGCAGTGTGATGTTGCGCAGCCCGCTGTTCGAGATCCGCTCGCGCGCGGCGGCCAGCATCGGCTCGGAGATGTCGATCCCAACGACCTCGCCGGTGTTGCCGACCGCTTCGGCCAAGGGCACCGTCGCGGCACCGGTGCCGCAGCCGACCTCCAATACCTTTTCTCCGGGGGCGACCGCCGACCGCGCCAGCAGCAGATCGTTGACCTTCTGCACACGCTTTTCGACAAAGCCGGCGAGTCCGACCCAGCGTGGCCCGGCAACAGTGTTCCAATATTCTTGCTGGTCGGCGTTGGCTGCCGTGTTCATGTCCGATGCCTCCCCCTCAGTCCGGCTCGATCGGCATTGTCGCGATGCTCTTCCAGGCGATCGGTGCGCCGCATTTCTCCGCCGCTTCGGCGGGCGGCAACGAAGTATCCCAGTGCACCGCCAGAAAGCGCCGCCCGGTCACCTGCGCGGCGGCGTCGGAGACCAGCCACAGCAGCGGCGGGGCCATGATCTCCGGGCGCAGCAGCCGGCTGCGGTCGGCGACCGCACCATCGGCGATGATCCGCGTATCGGTCACTCCGCCAGGCACCAGCACATTGGCGGTGACCCCGGTCCCTGCGAGGTCGGCCGACATGATCGCGGTCGCCGCCTCGGCCGCGGCCTTGCTGGCGCCATAGAGGATGTAGCCTTCGCGCAGCATCGTGCCGAGGCTGGTGGTGACCGTGACGATGCGGCCGCGCTTGGCGCGCAGCATGTGGGGCACGACCGCCTGGGCCATCATCAAGGGCGCCGTCGCATTGACCGCGACAAAGCGGCTCCATTGCTCCGGCGTGATCTCCCAAAACCGGATCGGATTGCGGCGGCGGTCGGCGCGGATCGAATCCTGGCCGATCCCCGCGTTGTTGACCAGGATGTCGATCCGGCTGGACTCACCGAGCACCGCCGACACGATCGCGTCGAACGAGGCGGGATCCGTCAAATCGGCCCGGATCGTCTGCAATGCGCCGCTGAACCTTCCCCCGCTCGCGAGCGCCTTCAGCTCGTCGAGCCAGGCCGGCTCCCTGTCGACGGCGGCGACATCGACGCCGCCTTTGAGAAGGCCCAAACTCATCGCCCGCCCGATGCCGCTGGCCGCTCCCGTCACGATCGCGACCTGCCGTTCGCCCGCCATCGCGTCTCCTCCGATTCGTTGATCCTGACCGAGTGCGACTCTCACACCCGCGCGTTCGCTGCGCAATGCGCATCTGCCGCCAGATATTCTGTTCCGCCGCGAAGCGAATTCCGCCAGAATGAGGCAGCCGGAGCATCGGGGACACGGGATCGTGAAAACGCAAGGCATGACCCGCGCCGAGGTCGAGACGGCGCTCGCCCGCGCCGGGCTCGAAGTGCCGGAGCGCGAAAGAGCGGAAATCGCCGCGGCAGCCCACTTCGTCGAGGAAATGGCGGAACGGGTGCGGGGAAAGCGCGCAATGAGCGCCGAGCCCGCCCACATCTTCCCGCCTCCGGGAGTTTGAGGGGAATGGTCCCGGATTTCCTGACGATCGCCGAGGCTGGCGCGCTGATTGGCAAACGCGAGCTCTCTCCGGTCGAGCTGACCGAGAGTCGCCTCTCACGGATCGATCGGCTCGACGGCAAGCTCCACAGTTTCATCCGGGTGCTGCGCGAACCTGCGCTCGCGGCAGCCCGCGCCGCCGAGGCCGAAATCATGGCCGGCAATTACCGCGGCCCGCTGCACGGCATCCCGATCGGCCTCAAGGACATCTATGAGACCAGGGGCGTGCCGACCACTGGGCATTCGAAGATCCTGATCGACCATGTGCCGCGGCAAGATGCGGCGTCGGTCCGGCTTCTGACCGCGGCCGGGGCGATCGTGCTCGGCAAGCTCGCCACCCATGAATTCGCGCTCGGCGGCCCGTCCTTCGATCTGCCCTGGCCGCCGGCGCGCAACCCGTGGAACACCAGCCGTTTCACCGGCGGATCGAGCAGCGGCACCGGGGCGGCCGTCGCTGCGGGTCTCGTGCTCGGCGGCACCGGCAGCGACACCGGCGGCTCGATCCGTGGCCCCGCGGCGTTTTGCGGTCTCGCCGGGTTGAAGCCGAGCTACGGCCGGATCAGCCGCGCCGGCATCCTGCCGCTCGCCTTCTCGCTCGACCACGCCGGGCCGATGGCGTGGACCGCGGAGGATTGCGCGATCATGCTGCAGGCGATGGCCGGGTATGACCCCGGCGACCCGGCGAGCGTCAACCGCCCGGTCCCCGACTACCGCGCTGCGCTTTCGGGCGACGTCAAAGGATTGCGCATCGGGCTGATCCGGCACTTCTACGAGGACGACAATCCGGCGGACGAGGCGACGCGGAAGGGCATCGCCGCCGCCGTCAAGGTATTCGAAGACCTCGGCTGCTCGGTACGCGAGCTGCGTTTGTCGCCGCTCGCAGAATGGGCAGCCTGCGGCGTGATGATCATGCTGAGCGAGGCCTACGCGGTCCATCAGGCGACGCTGCGCGAGCGGTTCGGCGATTATGGCGAGATGTTCCGCGACCGGATGGCGCTCGCCGCCCTGGTCAGCGGCGGCGACTACGTTCAGGCGGTGCGGCGCCGCCGCGAGCTGGCCGGCGAATTCGCAACGGCAATGGGCGATCTCGACCTCGCCCTTACCGCCGCCGCCCCCGGCGAGGCGCCGGCCATCGACGCTGTCAGCAAGTTCTCGACTTTCGAGCGCCCGATGCTGACGATGCCATTCAACGTCACCGGCACCCCGGCGATGTCCGTTTGTTGCGGCTACAGCGCGGCAGGTTTGCCGCTCGCCTTCCAACTCGCCGGCAAGCCGTTCGACGAGGCGACGGTGCTGCGGGCCGCACACGCCTATGAGAAGGCCACGTCGTGGCGTTCGGTCCGGCCTCGCCTCGACGGGTAGCACGGTTCGGCGGGAACCGATGAGCCAGGCGCCAGCAAACGAACACATCGAGCGCGCGCGGGAGCTGGGTCCGGAACTGGAAACGGCGGCCGAGGAGATCGAGCGGCGCCGTAAGCTTCCCGAGCCGATCGTCGAGGCTTTGATCGACAGCGGCCTCTTCCGCCTGCTGCTACCGCGCCCGCTCGGCGGCGCCGAATTGCCGCCAGCTGCATATGTGCAGGTCATCGAAGAAGTCGCCAAGCACGACGCCAGCGCCGCGTGGTGTCTCGGGCAAGCAAATGGCTGCACGATGACGGCAGCCCTGCTCGACCCGGATGTGGCCCGGGAAATCTTCGGGCCGAAGCGAGGCATCGTCGCGTGGGGTCCGCCCGGCCCGGCCGAGGCCCGCGCGGTCGCGGGCGGCTACCGGCTGACCGGCACCTGGAGCTTCGCCAGCGGCAGTCATCACGCAACCTGGCTCGGCGCCCATGTGGCGATCCTCAGCGAGGATGGGACGCCACGGCTGCGGCCGGACGGCGGCCCGGTGATGCGCACACTGCTTTTCCCAAAAGCCAGCGCCAAATTCTCCGACATCTGGCATGTCATCGGTTTGCGCGGGACGGGGAGTGACAGCTATACCGTCACCGATCTCTTTGTGCCGGAAAGCCACACCGTGCTGCGGGAAGCCGAACCGAAGCCGCGTCAGCCGGGCCTGCTCTACGCCTTCAGCAGCAGCAACATGTATTCCTCCGGCTTCGCCGGGGTCGCCCTCGGCATTGCGCGAAGCGCTCTGGACGCCTTTATCGAACTCGCCCGCGACAAGATCCCGCGCGGCGCCAAGCGCACGTTGCGCGACGACAATGTCGTCCAGTCGCAAGTCGCGCAGTCCGAAGCGCGGCTCAGAGCGGCGCGCGCCTTCCTGTTGGGCTCGCTCGAGCAGATCTGGCGCGCCGTCGCGCCGTCGGGGCGCTTGACGCTCGACCACAACACGACGATCCGGCTGGCCTCGACCTGGGCCATCCATCAGGCAAAAGACGTCGTGGACTCGGCCTACCACGCGGCGGGAGCGACGGCGATCTTCGAGAGCAATCCGTTCGAACGCCGCTTCCGCGATGTCCACACCGTGATCCAGCAATATCAAGGCCGCCAGGCGCATTTCGCAACGGTCGGCCAAGTACTGCTCGGCCTTCAGGCCGAAGGCACAATGTTTACCTTTTGACCGGGATGGCAGAACACATCGCACATCACCGCTCGTTTGCCCGGCAGCGCTGGTCGCTCGACGATATTCCATGGCAGGCAATCTGCCATGATAGGGTAGCGAGCAGCGATGCATTCTTTTATCTGGTCGCCTCGGCGTCGCTGATGGAAAGCGCGACGGACCTCTACACCGAAAATCTGATCGAGTTTCTTGCCGGTGATGACGAAGTCACGTCTTGGCTGGAGCATTACTGGCTACCGGAAGAATTGCAGCACGGCCGAGCATTGCGCCGTTATGTCGAAACTGCGTGGCCGGAATTCGAGTGGGAACCCGCCTACATGCGGTTCGTCGAGGAATTCAGGCCCTTCTGCGACACGTCGTTGGAGACCAGGCGCAGCCTCGAAATGGCCTCGCGTTGCGTCGTCGAGATGGGTACGGCGAGCTATTACACGACCCTGTCACGCGCCAGCCCCGAGCCGGTGCTGTCGCTGCTGGCACGCCACATCGTCGAAGACGAGGTTCGGCACTACAAACATTTCTACCGTTTTTTCCGGCGATACCGCGAGGCCGAATGCCCGAGCCGGGCGGCGATCCTTCCGGCGCTGTGGCGTCGGTTGCGGATGACCGGCGGCGACGACAGCTTCATTGTTCTGAAAAATGTTTATCGAGGTCGTTATCCCGAGGCCGCCTTCGATGCTGCGGCGTATCGCGACTTGCGCCGCCAATGCCGCGATCTCGTTCGCGATCACTTTCCGCACGAGATGAGCGTGCGCATGCTGCTGAAGCCGCTGGCGCTCGGTCCGCGCACACAGCGTGCGGCATTGCCCGTCGCGGTGGCGGTCGCGCGCCGTCTCGTGCCGTAAAATTGACCTAGATCAAAGTCTACCAGCGGCGATTTATTAGAGTTCTCGTCGCCACCGGCAAGTGGAGACCCGATGATCAAGACAATTCTCGTACCGGCGACCGGAAACCAGACCGACGAGGCCGTCTTCACATCGGCTCTGGCTGTGGCCCGTGCGTTCGACGCGCACCTCGACTTCTTGCACATTCGCGTCGACGCCGCCGCCATGGCGGCGGCGATGGCGACTGACGGAAGCGGTGCTACGATGGTCAGCGGCCTGGTCGAACGGATAGACGAGGAGGCCACCCGACGGGAAGACACCGCCAGGCAGTTGTTCCAACGCTTTTGCGAGCGTGAGCGGCTGGCGATCGAGGATACCCCGACCGGCGGGCGGAGCCCTACGGCGCAATGGCTTCGGCAGACCGGCGACGAGGCCTATTGGGTTCGGGAGTATGGCCGAGCGGCAGATCTTATGGTGCTGGGATACCCGGCCGACGATCAGGGCGTATCGACGGATACCATAGAAGCGGCGCTGGTCGGCACTGGAAGACCGGTGCTGGTTGTGCCCGCCGCCCCGCTGGTCTCTCTTCCCGAAACAATCGTCATTGCGTGGAAGGCGGCGCCGGAAGCAGCCCGAGCGGTAACCGCGGCGATGCCGCTCCTGTCGAAGGCGAAGCAGATCCTGATTGTCACTGTGGCCGAGGAAGAGGGCCTCTCGGACGAGGAGGGTGCTCGGCTGATGACCAATCTCACTTGGCATGGTCTGAAAGTGTCGACCCGTCACCTGCGGCCGGATCGGCTGGGCGCTGCCGACACGCTACTCGCGGCCGCCGCGGAAGAAAACGCCCTCGTCGTCATGGGTGCCTATGGCCACAGCCGGTTGCGCGAATGGATCTTTGGCGGCTTTACCGAACATGTGCTGCGCGGCGCCGCGGTGCCGGTGCTGATGATGCATTGAGTTGCGCCTGACCAATGTGTCGATCCGCTTGGGTGCCTATAACGCGCTAGTGCTTAGAACCATTCAGATGATTCAACGCGATAGACCTGTAGGATGGGTTGAGCGAAAGCGAAACCCATCGTCTGCGCTCGTTGCGATGGGTTTCGCAATGCTCAACCCATCCTACAGATCCTGGGAGTTGAATTATGTGATTGAGTTTGAACACTAGCCCAAAGGCTCTTTGGGACCGCGCCATGCAAGCACGCGAGTTTATGACCAAAGACGTGGTCAGCGTGTCGCCCGACACGTCGACGCCTGAGATAGCACGCCTTCTGCTCGCACATGGAATCAGTGCGGTGCCGGTTATCGACCGCGTCGGGATGGCGATTGGGATGGTCAGCGAGGGTGATCTCCTGGGGCGCGGCGAGGCCGACCGGCAGGCGCGGCGTGATTGGTGGCTTACGCTGTTGGCCGAGGGAGAAACCCTGCACCCGGAGTTTCTGGCGAGTTTCGGCAATACGCAGCTGACCGCTCGAGACGTCATGACCGCGCCGGTGGTCAGGATAACGGAAACAACCGAGGCATTGGAAGTCGCGCGGCTCCTGCAGGAATATCGGATCAAACGAGTTCCGGTAGTCCGCAATGGTCGCGTGGTCGGAATTGTCAGCCGCGCCGACCTGCTTCGCGCTTTGAGCATAAATCACGCGGAACACCACGGCTCGGGAGTTAGCCCCAGGCCGCATGGGCTGCTGGCGGGTGTCGCAACCGCGATTGACCGCCGCTTCGGTCACCAGCACGACACGGCGGATTCCACGGCGCCCGGCGAGACACCGCTGGCCACCGTGGGGGCGGCTCTGACCGTGGCAGATTTTCGCGAGCTGAACGCCGATTTCGAACATCAGACGGTCGAACGTCGAGATGAGGAGCGCCGATCCGCCGCGGAGCAGAGCCACGGGCGGGTCAGAGAGCTAATTGACCACCATATCGGCGAGGAAAACTGGCGCTCGATTTTGCACCGTGCACGCGAAGCGGCTGCCCGCGGCGAGAAAGAGTTTATGTTGCTCCGTTTCCCGGCCGATCTGTGCACCGATCGCGGACGCTCGATCAACGTGCCGCTGGCAAGCTGGCGCGAAACCTTGCGCGGCGAGGCCGCCGAGATTTACCTGCGCTGGGAACGCGATCTGAAGCCGGGTGGCTTTCACTTAGCTGCACGCGTTCTCGATTTTCCCGGCGGCTTTCCCGGGGACATCGGTCTTTTTCTCGTTTGGGGAGAATGAACGCTCCACCTCACCGCACGGTTGGAGGGTCAACAATACCCGAGTGGCTCCGGCCGTGAGAATCATTGTCCCGGTCGATGGCTCGACGGCGGCCAACCATGCCGTCGGCTGTGCATTGTCGCTCGCCCGTGACAGACCGGACACCGAGATCATTTTGCTCAATGTGCAAAGCCGGGAGACGCTCGAAGTTTCCGACATCGCCGCGGTCATCACGGCCGATGCGGATAGAGAGACCGCTGCCCGTCAATCAAAAAAGGCTCTGCGACGGCCGATAGTTCTATGCCGCGAGGCTGGGGTCAAATTCGAGACGCGAGCCGAGTTGGGTCCGATCGCCGAAATAATCGTCAGGATTGCGCATCACCTCAAAGCAGATCAGATCGTGATGGGGACGCGCGGGCTGGGCGCATTGCGCGGGCTCTTCCTCGGCTCGGTCACCACCAAGGTCGTTCAGCTCGCTCGCATGCCCGTAACTCTGGTCAAATGAGCGCCTTCTGAACTTGCCTGGATGGTCCTACCTGGTCGCTTGATTTAGATAGGCAAGCAGGTCCCCGAGCTTGGTCGGATCCTTGATGCCAACGAACGCCATCTTGTCGCCCGGAATGAACGCCTTGGGGTCGGCCAAGTATTTGCTGAGCGTGTCGTCATTCCAGGTGATGTTGGCGTTCTTCATCGCCGGCGAATAGGCGTAGCCGGGCACGCTGCCTGCCTTGTGTCCGATGAGCCCATGCAGGCTGGGTCCAAGCATGTTCTTCCCGGCCTCGAGGCTGTGGCAAATCTTGCATTGGGCGAATACCTGCGCCCCGCGTTGCGCGTCACCTACACCTTGCGCCTGCGCGGGCAGGGCTAAGGAGAGCAGAACCACCGCGCCGCTCAAGATGCCCGATAGCCTCATCCCGCATTTCTCCAAGGTTGAATGGCATCTCTGTGCCGCCGTGCTCGCCGCGCTAACCAACCAAAGATACGGTTTATTCCAAAACAAATCAATGTTGAGTTTCGCCTCCCTGGTAGTATAGTGTCCGAACGACCACATGGGGAGCGGGGCGGTATGTCCGACGCGGAGCTTGCGTCCAGGGCAACATCAGGGGGCATCGCTGCCGCGTACGCTTTACTTGCCGTTGTGGCGGTTCTCGCGATCGCTGCGGTGTGCGTCGTGGGGGTCAGGCCGGCGCAGGCGTTGCCGAGCTATGCCCGACAGACCGGGCAGCAATGCGCGGCATGCCACAACGGCTTTCCCGAGCTGACGCCCTATGGCCGGCAGTTCAAGCTCAACGGCTACGTTTGGACCGGCGGAACATCGAACTTCCCGCCGATCGCCGCCGTGGCGACCCCGAGCTTCACCAACGTCAGGAAGGGGGTGGATGGTGGGCTCGCGCCGGGTTTTGGATACAACAACGACTTCGCTTTCACAGGCAGCCTCTTCTATGGCGGCAAGATCTTCGACGGTCTCGGCACCTTCGCTCAGGTGACTTACGACAACGTCCCCAATACCATCCATTGGGACAACATCGACCTTCGCTACGCCCTGCCGTCCGAGATGTTCGGCCGCGAAGCGGTCTTCGGCGTGAGCGGCAACAACAATCCGACGGTGAACGATGTGTGGAACTCGACGCCGGCCTGGGGCTACCCCTATCTTGCCTCCGAGCTGGCGCCGACCCCGGGCGCTATGACGTTGATCGAAGGTACTTTCGCGCAGCAGGTTATCGGCCTCAACCCCTATATATACTGGAACCGGCTCGTCTATGCCGAGTTCGGCGGGTATCGCACATTGTCACCGAGGACCCTCACCACGCTCGGCACACAACCAGAGGGGACCAGTGCCTTTCAGGGAATCGCACCCTCTTGGCGGGTCGCCATAGAACCGGCGTGGGGACGGAACACCTGGGAGTTCGGCACCTTCGGGTTGGCGACCAACGTAATACCCGATCGGATGACCGGCATGGGCACCGACCACCTGACGGATGTCGGCGTCGACACGCAATATGAGTTCCTCGGCGCGCGCGACAGCTTCTCGGTGCAGGCGCGCTTCATCACCGAGAATCAGAATTTGGGCGCCAGCCAAGCCCTCGGCCTCTCCAGCAACTCGCACAATCTTCTGCGCACCTGGCGTGTCAAGGGCACCTATTACTACAATCAGACGATTGGCTTGACCGCGGGCTATTTTCACGTCGACGGCAGCGGCGACCCGCTGCTCTACGGCCCCATTTCGGCCGTCAACAGCCCCAACTCCAGCGGTTGGTCCCTCGAGCTCAACTATATTCCGTTCAATTACGGCGGCCCGGACTTCTGGCCATGGCTCAATGTGAAGTTCGGGCTGCAATATGTGCACTACAACAAGTTCGACGGCGCCACCTCGAATTACGACGGCGCCGGCCGCAACGCCGGAGACAACAACACCCTCTTCGCGTATGCCTGGTTTGCCTTCTGACGCGTGGCGGCAGACGCTACGGCGTGGAGAGCCGAATGATTGACACTGAGGCTCGGCGGCGGACCGCCTCCCTCCCGGCCGCGTTTGTTTTCGTTGCGCTCGCCGTCGCCGGGTGCGGCGGTGCGGCTCCCGAAAGCGGCAGCGCGGACGCAACCGTCTCCGGCACGGTGCACGTATGCGAATCCTGTCATGGCCCGGGCGGCCGCAGCATCTCCCCGACCTTCCCGCGCCTCGCCGGCCAGCAGAAGGATTACATCGTCGCGCAGCTCCAGGCCTTTCGCGACAAGACGCGCGCCGACCCGCACGCGCAGACCTATATGTGGGGCATGGCCGCACGATTGAGCGATCCCACCATAGACGCCATCGCGGCCTACTATGCGTCCCAGACCCCGGTTGCCGGACAAGCCGGCGATTTGCCGGAAACAGTCGCCGGCAAGAAGATATTCACCGAAGGCATTCCTTCTGAGAGCGTGCCTGCCTGCATGGCCTGTCACGGCGAGAACGCAGAAGGCAATGGTCCGATTCCGCGTTTGGCGGGGCAGCACCATGCCTATCTCGCACGTCAGTTGGAAGCGTTCGCGTCAATGGCGCGGGCCAACGAGATCATGCACGAGAACTCGAAGAACCTGACCCGTGAGCAGATCAGTGAGGTTACCGCTTATATGGCGACGCTGTAACCTCAACGTCAGTATGGCAGTAAGCTCTCATCGGCCCGCCGGTTTCTTCACGTAGACCTTGCACCAGCCGGACGGCGCGATAGGGTCCTGCACGGTCTTGCACGAAGAGGGCGGCTCGAATTGCGCGCAATTGTCGCAGCGCTGCGCGCCCTTCGGCGTGTCCTGGTAGCCGACCGCCTTCTGCGTCGCCTTGGTCTGAGCCGCGGACAGGCGAGCCCCGCTCATGGTCGTGCCGAACACGGCAGCGCCGCCAGCGGTGAGTGCAAGGTTCCGCAGTATCGAGCGGCGGGAACGCTCTGCTGACCGAATTTTCGGCGCGTCGTTCATGGTTTCTCCAGAGTTGGGGCTGGTAGCGGCGACGGCGATCTCATGGCCCGAGGTGTGGTGTAGGAGCGGTGGCGGCGAAGCGGTAGACTCGGAAACTACTCAGATCCGCAGGCCCGAAATCAGTTTTGGCCGATGAACAGTTTAGATTCGGCGGCGTGCTCCTTCAGATGCGGAAGAGTGGCCTGCGTTCCGGCGCCGCGCGCGGCCGCGGCCGAGCTGCCGCACTCGCTTGGCTTTGCTGCGCCTGCTGACCTACCTACTCTGGCTTGGCTGCCCGGTTTGCTCATTCACATTCGGCTGGGTCTTGTCGTCGGTCATGGTTTCTCCTGTTGCCGAGCCTAATTGATCGTCACTGGCCAGCGTTCGGCAGGTGCACCTGTGGGGGGACGGTGCTGGAGGCCGGCGTATGATTGTTGTCGACTTGCGCCGGCGGTTGATGGCTTGCTGCGATCCATTGCGCGCTCAGCGCGAAGACCATCAAGATCACATACATGTAGATCACGGCACGGGGATGAGCCACCGCACCGGCACCGAGCAACGCCTTGTGCGGCGGGATATTGGAACTGGCCGGGCGCGGCAAGAGCGCGATCAGGCGAGCAGCAATCGTCCCGGGATCTTGATGCATCGATGGCCCGTCAGGTAGTCCCGCAATCAATGACGCCAATCTCTGAATCGCCGTTTCCCCGGGCAACCCGGCTAATTTGGCAGCCTCCTGCCAAGGGTCGAGGTCCAGTCGCGCCAGCGCTGAAAGGGCGCTAAGCAGCATTCCATTCCTGTCCTCACCAATCGGTGCGAATAGAAAGTCGTCGAACTCGGATCCAAGGTGAGAAGCCGAAACAGAATGCGTCATTTCAACCACCGAATTCCGTCGCCTCCACGAACACAATGAGGCATGGGACTGCTGTCGCATCTGTCAAAACATATGCACGGCGGGCGTGCCGCGGTAGGCTCGGAAACTACCTAAATCGCCCCGCTTCCCAGCACTGACGTGATGGAGCAGACGTCCGCTGAACCGAAGTTTGGCGTGGGACAATGTGGCGTCAAAGAGCTCCATCCCGCTCGGCCTGCTGTCTCGAAGACAACGACGCTCCTCGACGGGCAGCGCGCGACCTTCGTGGCACCGGCACTCGCCGCGCAGAAGTTTCTATATTCTGATCCCGATCTGGTCCGCGGGGACTTCGGTGCGGCATGGGTCTATTTCATCGGCCCGTTTGCTGGAGCGATGTTCGCAGTCGCATTCGAGTCGGTTCTGAAGGCCCACCCACATTACGGGGGCGATCGCGGCGCAAGGCACGCTGGAGAGCGATAAGGCGGCCCCGCACCAAGATTCCGCTGAGGTCCGCCATGTCGCGGCGGCGTGGCTCGCGATTGTATGCAGCGCCGTGGCAGAGAAGCTCGACATCCCAGGGCCGTGACCGGCGTTAGTTAAGATGATCCTGGACTGTCGAATCTTACCGTGGCGCCGGCCCGGCCAGCTGGTGCTCTAGTCCCTCCATCGCCGTTCCGAATTTTGCCCAATCCCCCTGCTGCATGGCCTTGCGGGCCTCATCGAGCTGGGTTCGCGCCTGCGCCAAGGCCGGCTGTGGGGCGGAGGTAGCCGGCGGCTCCGACGACCCCACTTGCGGTTGCTGCGTACCGAAAAGGGCGGTGAGCGCCTCGTCGAGCGTGGGCTCCATCACAACCTTGTTGGCCGCCACCGCGATGACGCGCTTCAGCTGTGGAAAGTTCGCGCCTTCGGCTTGCAGGTACAACGGCACGATGTACAGGAACGAGTTCTCGATCGGAGTCACGATTAGTTGCCCGCGAATGACTCTCGACCCTCTCTGGTCCCACAGGGTGAGCTGCTGGGAAATGGTGGTGTTCTGATTGATCATCGCCTCGATCTGGTTTGGCCCGTAAATCAGCTTTTCCTTGGGAAGCTGGTAAAAGAGCATTTTGCCGTATTTGGGAAAATCGCACCTCGCCGCCATCCAGGAAATCATGTTATCTCGGTTTTGCGGCGTGAAAGGCGTCATCAGAAGATACTCCAGCTCGTCGCTTCCGGGGAGCTTCATCAGGATGTAATAGGGCTCCATCGGCTGCGACTTGCCCGCGTACGTCTCCTTGGGCGCCACCCACAAATCCTCCCGGTTATAGAAGACCTGAGGATCCGTCATGTGAAAGGTTTTGTACTGGTCGGCCTGAATGGCAAAGAGATTCTCCGGGTAGCGCAGGTGCTTTTTCAAATCCGTCGACAGCTGATCCAGGTCTTTGAAAACCCCGGGGAACGTCTGCCGGTAGACAGCCAGGATGGGATCCTTGGGATCCATGACATAAAACTGAACGGTCCCGTCGTACATGTCGACAACGACCTTCACGGAGTTTCGAATGTAGTTCAGGTTATCCCCGAAGCCCGCCCCGTGGGGATACGAATAGGGAAATTGGTCGGAGTCCGTATAGGCATCCTGGATCCAGTACAGCTTGCCCGCGCTCAACACGGGGTAGGGATCGGTGTCGAGGCGCAAGAACGGAGCGATCTGTGCCACGCGCTCCTGAACCGTCCGCCAGATCTGGATCCGACTATCCGGCCTGAGGTAGGAGGTCAAAAGGATGTTGACGTCCTTCTGGGTCCACGCGAACAGGAGCTTTTTCCAGAAGCTGTCGAGCGGGATGCCCCCTTTTCCGTCGTAGCTGGTGTAGACATTGTCGTTCCCCTTGGGGTAATCGAACTCTTTGATGCCGGTCGCGACGATCCGATAGCCCGGCATTGACTCCCCGTAGTAGATCGACGGCTGGGTTATGTTCAGGCCGTACGCGGATTCGGCAGGGACGTTCTCGAGAAGGTATTGCGGAAACCCGCCTTCAGTGGTCTTCGAGACGAAGTTCATGACCAGGCCGTAGCCGTGCGTGAACTGCAGATACTGGTTGACCCAGGTTTGCGCTTGCGCGGGGAGCTCCGGCGACAGCTCGCGGGTGGAAAGCATTACCTGGTGATAGCCGTCCGCGAGGTGGTAACGGTCGACCCCGACATTATAGAACTGGTAGTAGAGGCGTATTGCCTGGGTCTGCTGATAGGTCTGCAGCAGCGGCCGCGAGTCCCACAGACGAATGTTCTGGATCGTGTCTTCATTCCTTGCGAGGACCGCAGGCGTCAGGTCCGCCAGGGCCGGATAGGAGGTATCCTGGATGGCGTCGAGCTGATAGGCCTTGCGCGTGAAGTCGATGTAGTTCTTCAGATAGGGGGTCTCGAGCGCGAGCTCGCTCGGCTGCACAAAGAACTTTTCAAAGACGACGGGGAGCAGCAGGATTCCGACGACATACAGGACCACGTAGATGCCGGATCCGACGAGCAGCGCTCCGAATTGTGGGCGGAAGAAATTGAACGCGAGCAGCGCACACGCCGCCGCCGACACGGCGACCATGACCCATAGGGCGATCCTCGTCACATGATCCGCCGCATAACCAGCTCCATAGACGACGCCAAGCGTGGAGTAGACGAGGTTGTAGTGATCGAGGTAGAGCCCAAATCCCCAGTTGGCAACCAGAATGAACAGAAGCAGGGATAGGTGCGAGGTGGCATTGCCGTCTGCCGCGAGCTTTCGGTCGTTGCGCACCCGCAGTAATCCGAAGAACACGTAGGTCAGCACGACGGTCACGAGCGCGAGAACCGTCAACAACATCAGGCTGCTCTGTAGTACCTCATAGAAGGGCAGATGAAAGAGATAGAACCCGACATCGACCCCGAAGAGCGGATCGGACACTCCGAAGGAGCCGCCGTAACGAAAGCGGAGGTAGGTATCCCATTGGGCGTAGAAACCAGCCGCAAAGAACAAGGCAATGGCGGCACTGGTCAAGACAACGGCCAGCTTCAAAAGCCTGGGAGAAAAATCGATGCCGGTTTGCGCGACTGGACCGTCGCCGCGGAAAGCAGCGCTGTTTCGAACAGCCTGACGGAGATTGACCCAGAGGTAGAGAAAGGCGAAGACGAACGCCGAACAAAACATCGCCCACTGAACCGACAGCAGCGTCCAGAAGATGCCGGCGTAGTCGAGCTGCCGCATCCACAGCCATTTCTCTACATAGCCGGTGATGATCCCAAGGATGATGATGAGTAAGACCGCAGCAGCAATCATCATTCGCAGCAGATGCCGGAAAGGGGGATGCTTTCCGGTAGCGCTGCCCTTTTCGCCCGTGAACGGCCGCGGGTGTTCGACGATTGTTCGGTTCCCGATCATTGGTCCATCACTCCAGTCTGCCTCTTGCACCGGGTTCGGGCCAGAGGCTCACCGACTTGCCGGCATCGCTGATTGCGGCAAGGCCGGAGCGCGGATCGGCACAACCCCGACCTTAGCGAGCGGGAAGTCGAGGGCGGTAGACTCGGAATCTACTCAGAGACCGGCGGCGCTATGACGGCCGCGTGCGGTTTTTGCTGGGAGTCCGACGATCGGGAAAGTGCTGCGCGATTTACGCAGGAGTCCGACGTTCTCGCTGCCGCGACGAGACTTCATTTCGACCAGTTCTGCGAGTGACACGAGATTAAGATCACCGACGCGCCCCGAGCCGGTGGCGCCGTCTCCGCAAGCTGGCGCGCGGAAGCAGGCGATGCCGAACGGCGCTTGATGTTTCACGCCCGACATCATGATCTCGTCGTGGTGGGACGCGCGAACCGGGGGGCACGAGCAAGGCCGACAGCTTCATCACGCCTTTTTCCGAGTTGCGAGGCACCTGTCTGCCGCTGCGCTGCGGATTTCTGTTCAGAATCAACCTGCGGTATAATCCCGTTACGAGCGCAGGGGGAGGCTGGAAATGTCCGGCAGGGGACGCACATCCGGCGCGGCATCAGCGGTCACCGCCACCGCGTACGCTGTGCTTGCCGCCGTAATGATTCTCGCGGTTTGCATCGTCGGCGTCAGGCCGGTGCGAGCGTTGCCGAGCTATGCCCGACAGACCGGGCAGGAATGCGCCGCCTGCCACAACGGCTTTCCCGAGCTCACACCCTACGGCCGCCAGTTCAAGCTCAACGGCTACGTTTGGAGCGGCGGCACATCGAATTTGCCGCCGATCGCCGCCGTGGCGACCCCGACCTTCACCAATGTCCGGAAGGGGGTGGACGGTGGGCTCGCGCCGGGTTTTGGATACAACAACGACTTCGCTTTCACAGGCAGCCTCTTCTATGGCGGCAAGATCTTCGACGGTCTCGGCACCTTCGCTCAGGTGACTTACGACAACGTCCCCAATACCATCCATTGGGACAACATCGACCTCCGCTACGCCCTACCGTCCGAGCTCATCGGTCGTGAGGCGGTCTTTGGTGTGAGCGCCAACAACAACCCGACCGTGAACGATGTCTGGAACTCGACGCCGGCCTGGGGTTACCCCTATCTCGCCTCCGAGCTGGCGCCGGCGCCGGGCGCCATGACGTTGATCGAAGGCACTTTCGCTCAACAGGTCATTGGCCTCAACCCCTATATATACTGGAACCGGCTGATCTATGCCGAGGTCGGCGGGTATCGCACACTGTCACCGAGGACCCTCACCACGCTCGGCACGCAACCAGAAGGGACCAGCGCCTTTCAGGGAATCGCACCCTCTTGGCGGGTCGCCATAGAACCGGCGTGGGGACGGAACACCTGGGAAATTGGCACCTTCGGGTTGGCGACCAACGTTATACCAGACAGGATGACCGGGAGCGGGACCGATCATCTGACGGATGTCGGCGTCGATACGCAGTATCAATTCCTCGGCGCGCGCGACAGCTTCTCGGTGCAGGCGCGCTTCATCACGGAAAATCAGAATTTGAGCGCGAGCCAAGCGCTCGGCCTTTCCAGCAACTCGCACAATCAGCTGCGCACCTGGCGTGTCAAGGGCACCTATTACTACGATCAAATGATCGGCTTGACTGCGGGCTATTTTCACGTCGACGGCAGCGGCGACCCGCTGCTCTACGGCCCGATCTCGGCGGTCAACAGCCCCAACTCGAGCGGTTGGTCTCTCGAGCTCAACTATATTCCGTTCAATTATGGCGGCCCGGACTTCTGGCCGTGGCTCAATGTGAAGTTTGGGCTGCAATACGTGCATTACAACAAATTCGACGGCATCGACGTAAATTACGACGGCGCCGGCCGCAATGCCGGGGATAACAACACCGTCTTCGCGTATGCCTGGTTTGCCTTCTGACGCGCGGCGGCAGACGCTATTGCGTGGAGAGCCGAATGGTTGACAACGAGGCTCGGCGGCGGACCGCCTCTATCGTGGCCGCGTTTGCTTCCGTGGCGCTCGCTATCGCCGGATGCGGTGGTACGGCCCCTGAAAGCGGCAGTGCGGACTTGACCGCGGCCGGCACGGTGCACGTATGCGAATCGTGTCACGGCCCGGGCGGCCGCAGCATCTCCCCGACCTTCCCGCGCCTCGCCGGCCAGCAGAAGGATTATATCGTCGCGCAGCTCCAGGCCTTTCGCGACAAGACGCGCGCCGACCCACACGCGCAGACCTATATGTGGGGCATGGCCGCGCGATTGAGCGACCCAACGATCGACGCCATCGCCGCCTACTATTCCTCCCAGACCCCGGTTGCCGGCTCACCCAGCGATTCGCCACAAACAGTCGCCGGCAAGAAGATATTCACTGAAGGCATTCCTTCCGAAAGCGTGCCCGCCTGCATGGCCTGTCACGGCGAGAATGCGGAAGGCAATGGCCCGATTCCGCGTCTGGCCGGACAGCACCAAGCCTATCTCGCGCGTCAGTTGGAAGCGTTCGCATCTATGGCGCGGGCTAACGAGATCATGCACGAGAACTCGAAAGATCTTACCCTTGAGCAGATCAGTAAGGTCACCGCCTATCTGGCGACCCTGTGAGGTGACCCCTTCGCTACAGGGGGCGGCCGTCCCGCGCGGCAGATTGGCTATAACGGTGGGACGATGTGCTCTTCGACGCGCCGAACCCCGGCGATGTTCCCGGCAACGATGCGCGCCGCCCGTCTTTCGTCCTCGGTGTGGTCGGCGGAAAACCAGATATGTACGACTTTATCCCTGACAATTATGTCGGCCGCCCAAATCTTGAACCACTCTTTGGCCTGGAACCACTCTTGCCCCATCAGCGCGGCGAGCAGCTCGTCGCGGATAGTGCGGTCGTCGCTGTCGGCGTCGATCGCCGGGTCGCTCTTCGTCGCCGCCAAGGCCCGGACGAGGTTCGCCCTGCTGACGATACCGACAAGCTTGCCATCGCTGAGGACCGGCACGCGCTTGATCCTTTTTGTCTCGAGCAGCATCGCAACATCGGCGAGTTCGGTCGTGTCGGCGACCGAGATGACCTCCCGCGTCATGACGTCCCCGGCCGTGCGGCCATGCGACTTGAGGTAGTCGCGGGCAAGCTCCTGGGGCGATCGGATCGTGTCCAGCCACCATGAGCCGCGGCGTCCGGCCGGACGCTGGGGTCGGCGCTCGGTCCCGGTTTCGACACGATGCAAAAGGTCACCCTCGCTGACGATGCCGACCAGCCGATTGGCGGCATCGACAACCGGGACCCCGCTGATGCCCCGTTCGGAGAGGAGTTGCGCCACGGCCTGCACCGACGTGTCCGGATCGACGGTAATCACATCCGTTGTCATGACATCCATCACGCGCATCCGAACACCTTCATGCGGGTCGTAAGCGAAGCTCGCGCCACCGCCAGCGACGCAGCATTGACCTAAATCAACGAACAGGCCGACATGGCAGGCTAAGTCGGGACAGGCGCCTTATCGAGCTGGCGACAACAGCCTCATCGTGGCGTTATCGGAAGAACAGCCGGGCTCGCGGTCATCGATTTAAGGAGTGGCTAGATGGACAACGAAGATCAAACGGAGGCTGGCGGCCAGCCGCTATCACGGACTGGGCTCGAGCGGATGGACGCGTGGTGGCGCGCTGCGAACTACCTCTCGGTCGGCCAGATTTATCTGCTCGACAATCCACTGCTCGAGCGGCCGCTGGAACGGTCCGATATAAAGCCGCGGCTGCTCGGCCATTGGGGGACGACGCCCGGCCTCAATTTCGTCTACGTGCACCTCAATCGCGTGATCAAGGCGCGCGGCCTCGACATGATCTTCATTTGCGGGCCCGGCCATGGCGGTCCCGGAATGGTCGCGAATACCTGGCTCGAAGGCACCTACAGCGAGATCTACCCGAACATCCCGCAGACCAAGGACGGGATGCGGCGTTTGTTCAAGCAATTCAGCTTCCCAGGCGGCATCCCGAGCCACGCGGCGCCCGAAACGCCGGGGTCGATCCACGAGGGGGGTGAGCTCGGCTACTCGCTGTCGCACGCGTATGGCGCGGCGCTCGACAACCCCGATCTGATCGTTGCGTGCGTGGTCGGCGACGGCGAGGCCGAGACGGGGCCGCTGGCGACTTCGTGGCACGGCAACAAGTTCCTCAACCCGGCAACCGCCGGCGCCGTGCTGCCGATCCTGCATCTGAACGGCTACAAGATCGCCAATCCGACGATCCTCGCGCGGATCCCCCGGAACGCGCTGGAAGAGCTGTTCGTCGGGTATGGCTACAAGCCGCATTTCGTCGAGGGCGACGACCCGGCGAAAATGCACCAGCTGATGGCGGCGACGCTCGAGATGGTGTTGGACGAGATCGCCGCGATCCAAAAGGAGGCCCGTGCCGGCGCGCTCGTCCCGTGTCCGCGATGGCCGATGATCATCCTGCGCAGCCCGAAGGGCTGGACTGGGCCAAAATACGTCGACGGGTTGAAGACCGAGGGATACTGGCGGTCCCACCAGGTCCCGTTCGGCGACATGGAAAAACCCGAGCACGTCAAATTGCTCGAGGAGTGGATGCGCAGCTACCGGCCCGAGGAACTGTTCGACGGCGACGGGCGGCTGCGGCCCGAAATCGCCGCACTTTCGCCCGAGGGCGACCGGCGCATGAGCGCCAACCGGCACGCCAATGGCGGCTTGTTGCGGCGTGATCTGGCGATGCCCGATTTCGCCGATTATGCGGTCGGGGTCACGTACCCGGGTCGCATCGACGCCGAGGCCACCCGGATCATGGGCATGTTCCTGCGCGACATCATGAAGCAGAACCCCAATTTCCGCCTGTTCGGCCCGGACGAGACGGCCTCAAATCGGCTGTCCGCGGTGTTCGAGGCCACCGATCGCGCATGGGTGGCGGAGACCATACCGGAGGACGATCACCTGTCGCCCGACGGGCACGTCATGGAGATCCTCAGCGAGCACACCTGCGAGGGCTGGCTCGAGGGTTACCTCCTGACCGGACGGCACGGGCTGTTCAACTGCTACGAGGCGTTCATCCACATCGTCGATTCGATGTTCAACCAGCACGCCAAATGGCTGGAGAGCTCGCAGAAGATCTCGTGGCGCCGGCCGATTTCCTCGCTGAATTATCTGCTCACTTCGCATGTCTGGCGGCAGGACCACAACGGGTTCAGCCACCAGGATCCCGGGTTTATCGACTACGTGTGCAATAAGAAAGCCGACGTCATCCGCGTCTATCTGCCGCCCGACGCCAACACACTGCTATGGGTGACTGATCACTGCCTGCGCAGCTGGGACCGTATCAATGTGATCGTCGCCGGCAAGCAGCCGGCGCCGCAGTGGCTCGACATCGATGCCGCGATCAAGCACTGCGACGCCGGGATCGGCATCTGGGAATGGGCGAGCAACGACCGCGGCGGCGAGCCCGATGTCGTAATGGCGTGCGCCGGCGACGTTCCGACGATGGAGACCCTCGCGGCCGTCGACCTTCTGCGCCACCATGTTCCCGACCTCAAGATCCGGGTCGTCAATGTCGTCGATCTGATGACCTTGCAGCCGCACGAGGAGCATCCGCACGGTCTCACCGACCACGATTTCGACGGGTTGTTCACGACCGACAAGCCGGTGATCTTTGCCCATCACGGCTATCCCTGGCTGATCCACCGGCTGACCTACCGGCGCACCAACCATCACAACATTCATGTGCGCGGCTACAAGGAGGAAGGGACGACGACGACACCCTTCGATATGGTCGTGCGCAACGATCTCGACCGCTTCCATCTCGTCAGCGACGTGATCGACCGCGTGCCAAAGCTCGGCTACCTTGCCGCCTACGCCAAGCAGGAGATGCGCGACAAGCTGATCGAGCACAAGCAGTACATCACCCGCTATGGCGACGACATGCCCGAGGTCAAGCAGTGGCGCTGGCCCGAGCCGGCCGGCGTTTAGCTTTCGATAAAAGAGAACTCTGATGCTGGTCATCCCGCTCGAAATACTTGCTTTCATCATTGCCAAGGCGCGCGAGTTCGATGCCGAAGTGCCGGTCGAGCCGGATGCGGCGACCGGCTCGGACGGCCCTGACGACGATGAGCGGGAAGTCCTGCTGGACACTCCTGACAATCCGACCGAGCAGGAGCTGCGGGACGCCATCGACGGGCTCGGCGGCCCCGAGCGCCAGGAGTTGCTCGCGCTGATGTGGCTCGGCCGCGGCGACTACGACGCGGACAGCTGGCCGGAGGCGCTGCGGGAGGCAAAAGACAGCACGATCGCGAGCGGGACGGATTATCTGGTGGGCACGCCGCTCCTCGGCGACTATCTCGAAGAGGGAGCCTCGGTTCTCGGGCTCTCGCTGGAGGATTTCGAGAGAGGGTGATACCGCCTCGTTTCGCCGAATGACGCCGGAACCGTATGCCATCGTCACGGAGGCCTATCTCGAGCGCGAGCTGGTAACGGTCCGGTCTGCCGCGGTGGGGGGGCCGGCGGGCATATTCGGCCCGGATTCGGTCATCTGGCGCATCGACCGCGAGGCGGCAGTCTTCCTTGGAGCGGGCCGCGCATTGCTGCTGCAGCTTGCCCATCCCTGGGTCGCCTCCGCCATCGCCCAGCATTCCCGGAGCCTTGCCGACCCGATCGGCCGGTTTCACCGGACCTTCAGCATCGTCTTCACGATGGTGTTCGGGACGACGGACCAGGCGCTCGCGGCCGCCCGCCGCCTGCATCGCCGCCATGGCGCGATTGGCGGCACACTGGGGGAAGATGCAGGCGCCTTTGCCGGCGGCTCGCCCTATTGCGCCAATGAAGTCGCGGCGCTGCGCTGGGTCCACGCCACACTGATCGATACCGCCCTCCTGGCCTACCAGCTCGTCAACCCGCCGCTGTCGGCGCGGGACCGGGAGCGCTATTACGCCGATGCCCGACTGTTCGCGGCGCTGTTCGGCATTCCGCAGAGCGCGCTGCCGCAGAGCTGGCCGGACTTTGCCCGGTACGTCGATGACATGTTCAGCTCGGAGACGCTCGCAGTGGGCAGCGCTGCGCGCCGCATCGCCGCCGAGCTGTTCTCCGGTGCCGGAACCCGCCTGCGCGCGCCGTTCTGGTATCGGGCTTTGACCGCCAGTCTGCTGCCGCCGCGGCTGCGGGATGCGTTCGAGTTGCCGTGTGGTCCCTCGGAGCTGTGCTCCGTCGAGCGGGCGATTACCGTATTCCGCCACGTCCATCCCTGGGCACCGGCCCGCCTGCGTTATGTCGCGCCTTACCATGAGGCACTGGCGCGGCTCGCCGGGCGCGACCGGCCGGCGCCCTTGACACGACTTCTCAACCGCTTCTGGATCGGCCGGAGTTCGATGGCGATCGGTGGAGATTAGCTCATGGCGGAGCTTGCGATTAGGCCTGAGCAGACCGGGAGGTGCGTGCTGAGGGTGCCGGCGAGCACAGACCTCGTCGAGCGGTATTTCGAGCAGGGATGGACCGATGGACTGCCGGTGGTGCCGCCGACGCGCGAGCTGGTCGACGCCTTTGTCGAGGCGCTCGGCGGGGATCCGCAGCTTGTCGAGTGCAAAGTACCGCCTCGGTCTGGCAGTTTGACCCGCGAGGTACTGGCCATCAACATGGTCATGGCGGGCTGCAAGGCCCAATACGCCCCGGTGGTGCGCGCGGCAATGTTGGCGTTGACCGCGAAGGCCTTCAATCTGAACGGTGTCCAGGCGACGACCCACATGGCGGCGCCGCTCTTGGTGGTCAACGGGCCGATCGCCCGTGAGATCGGTATGAACGGCGACTGCAACGCCTTCGGCTCGGGCAATCGCGCCAATGCGACAATCGGGCGGGCCCTGCGGCTCGTGCTGCTCAATGTCGGCGGCGGCTGGCCCGGCGAATTGGATAAGAGCACGCTCGGCCATCCCGGAAAATACACCTACTGCGTCGCGGAGAACGAAGCGGTGAGCCCATGGGCGCCCTATCATGTCGAGAAGGGCTTCAGCCCGGAAGACTCTGCGGTGTTCGTGCTGGCCGCGGAGCCGCCGCACAGCGTCACCAACCATGTCGCGAACGACCCCGAGGGCATCCTCGACAGCATCTGCTCGGCAATGAGCACGATCGCCAACAACAATGCGGTGTCGAGCGGGCATTGCGCGGTCGTCATCGGGCCGGAACATGCCCGGACGATCGCCGCCAAGGGCTGGACCCGGCACGATGTGCGCAGTTACCTGGCGCTCCATGCCTACAATCTCTTTTCAGAGCTGACCTTCAATGAGCGCTACGGCAAGATCTACAACCGCAATCTGCCGAAATGGTACAAGCGCGAGCCGCAGGCGCGCATCCCGATCGTGCCCGGCCCCGACCACATCCATCTCTTCGTCATCGGCGGCGAGGCCGGGCGGTTTTCCGCCTTCATTCCCGGCTGGGGCCACATGTCGTCCCCGGTATTGCGCAGCATCGAAACCGCATCCGGACCGAGGGCGCCGATCTGCGTCGACGGCACTTGTTATCTGTGAGAGTTTGAAGCACCGTCGTGCGTCCTTCGAGACGCGCCCGTTGGGCGCTCCTCAGGATGAGGCGGGTCTTTGATGGCATTCAGAAAACCCCTCATCCTGAGGAGGCCGCGAAGCGGCCGTCTCGAAGGACGCACTGACTGGAGAACCCCCGATGAACAATGAGCCGGATCTGATCGTCTTTGATCCACGCGGCGTCGTCGAGACCGAGCCGCTCGTACTTGCAGAGCGACCCTCTACGCTCGACGGGCTGCGGTTGGGCGTCCTCGACAACACCAAATGGAACGCCAACCGCTTGCTGCGCAAAACCGTGGCGAAGCTCCAGGAAGAAACGTCTTTTGCGGCAGTGAACTACTACCGCAAGGAGAGCTTCTCCAAGGAGGCCGACCCGGCACTGATCGCGACTATCGCCGCCGCTAACGACATCGTAGTGACCGCGATCGGCGACTGAGGGTCGTGCACGTCGTGCTGTACGCATGACGGCATCAGACTGGAAGCCGCCGGCCGCCCCACGGCAGTTGTCGTGACCATCGAATTCCTGCACGAGGCAGAGGTGCAGCGCGATGCGCTCGGCATGCGCGACCTCACCCCGGTCGTGATCGACCATCCGCTCAGCACTCTGACCGACGAGGAAATCGAGCAGCGCGCGCAGCAAGCCGCCGCGCAATGCGTCGCCATCTTGCTCGGGCGTTCTTCGTGAGATCTAAATTGATATCCCGGGTGCTGGGGCTCGCATGCTTCGTTTCACGGCAATCATCTTCCTGTGCACAAGTGCCGCTGCGTTTGCGCAGAGGCCGAGCCAACCCTACGACTATACGGTCTTGATGCAGGAGATCTGCCGGCAATACGCGAACGCACAGATCGGGATGCCGGCCGATCTCATGTTCAACCGGTGCATGTCCGAGCGGCATTGCCGGCTGTCTTTGGGCTCCTCCGCCTATCGATGCGAATTGCCCGGGCCGATGACATGGCACGGTGGTGGCTACTAGATATGGCGTTTTGCGCGATCCGCAGCCGCGCTAAGATTGCCATATTCTCATCTTATTCTACGGCCCGAAACGGCGCTTTACGACGCTCGTCATGATAGGAAAGGAAATGCGGTGTTAGTAAGGAAGATCGTCATTCCGGGGCGGCCCGAGGGCCGGGCCCGGAAACTATGAACACCGGCTCACGCACCCGATATCCGAGGCCCGTGTTCATGGGTTCCGGGCTCTCGGGCGGAGCCCGCGCCCCGGAATGACCCGACTAAATGACAGGTCGTTTCATCCCAGATGGCGCATGTCGGGCTTCGGCGTGCTCGGCCCCTCGCCCATAACGACCGCGGTCGGGGCGGTTTGTACCTTTTTCCCTTGCAGTATCAGGCTGGTTGGCAAACGGTCGAGGATCTGATTAGGTTAACGGCGCGGACCGATGACGGGCCGGTCAAAAAGGGGGAGGAAACGATGCGGTGCGGACTGCGAAACGTCCTCTCGGCAGCTCTCGGCGTGCTCATCGCGGGGGCGGGCGCGGTTTGGGCGGCCGATCCCGAAATCGACAAGCTGCTGCAGAGCCCTGTCGGCAAGGACTGGGTGACGAATGGCGGAAATCTGACAAATGAGCGTTATTCCACGTTGAAGCAGATCGACACCACCAACGTCAAGCAGCTCAAGGGCGCCTGGATGACCCGCCTCAAGGGCTCCGGGTTTGGCGGCAAATATTCGTTCGAGGGCACGCCGCTCGTCAAGGACGGCATCATGTATATCGTCACCGGCAACGACGATGTCTTTGCGCTGAACGCCAAGACAGGCGAGATTCAGTGGGAGCGCTGGTCCGGCATCGACCAGCAGATCTCGACCGTTTGCTGCGGTTGGGACAATCGGGGCTTGGCGATGGGCGAGGGAATGCTGTTTCTCGGCCAGCTCGACGCCAATGTCGTGGCGCTCGACATCAAGACCGGCAAGGAGGCTTGGAAGACGCCGATCGAGGACTGGCACAATGGCTATGGCATCACCAGCGCGCCGCTTTATTTCGACGGGATCGTCTACAGCGGCATCACCGGCGGCGAATTCGGGGTGCGCGGGCGGCTGACCGCACTCGACGCCAAGACCGGCAAGATCCTGTGGCGATGGTATACCTTGCCGGGCGCGGGCGAGGCCGGCAGCGACACGTGGCCGGACGGCACCGATCATGCGACGCGCGGTGGAGCGACGATCTGGAACACGCCGGCTCTCGATCCGGAACTCGGCCTCATTTATTTCGCCACCGGCAATTGCGGGCCCGATTACGACGGCGCGATGCGCGAAGGCGACAATCTGTTTTGTGTGTCGATCGTCGCTCTGAAGGCCAAGACCGGCGAATATGTCTGGCACTTTCAGGAAGTGCACCACGATATCTGGGACTATGATGCGACGAGCCCGGTGGTTCTCTTCGACACCATAATCAACGGGCAACCGCGCGAGGGGATCGCCGAAGCCGGCAAAACCGGCTGGGTCTATATCCTCGACCGCACCAACGGCAAACCGCTGATCGGGATCGAGGAGCGGGCGGTGCCGCAGGAGCCGCGCCAGAAGACGGCCAAGACCCAGCCCTACCCGATCGGCGACGCGATCGTGCCGCATTGCGCCGAGCCTCTCCCCGGATTCGAAAAGGCCGGCTGCATCTTCGAGCCCTTCTGGGAGGAACCGGTCGTAATCCAGCCCTCGGGCGGCGGCGGCACCGTCTGGGCGCCGGTGCCGTACAGTCCGGACACCGGTTACTTGTATGTACCGGGCACTATAAGGACCAGTTCCTTTACCCGTTACGGCGACACTTACAAGCACGGTCTGCGCTATGTCGGCGGCTCGCAAGCCTCGCCGATCGGCTCACCGTGGAGCGGCACATTCACTGCGATCGACAGCAGGACGAACAAAATCGCCTGGCAGCACAAGACACTCTACCGCATGGGTAGCGGCGGCGGCTCGGCTGTCACCGCCGGCGGGCTCCTCTTCCGCGGCGACCCCGACGGCAACTTTGTGGCGATCGATGCCAAGACCGGCGAGGAGTTGTGGCGCTTCCAGACCGGGTTCGGCGCCGATGCTCCTGCCATCCTCTATGAGGTGGATGGCGACGAGTATGTCGCGATCGCCACCGGCGGCAACTCACTATCCGGCTCAGCCTATGGCGATGCGGTCTGGACCTTCTCATTGAAGGGGCAGCTGGGTCCGCTGTGGCCGCCTCCACCACCCCCGAGGGTCGCCGGACCCGGCGGCCCGATCGCCCAAGGCGTCGACACGATCAAGATTGGCGACCGCAACGTGGAATATAGCTACTTTCCGGCTAGGACAAGAATCAAGGCAGGGACGAGCATCACCTTCACCAATGTCGGCGATATCCCGCACACGGCCACAGACATAAAACAGGCCAAATGGGATACCGGCGTATTGGAGAAGGGACAGTCGAAGGCAATTACCTTCTCGGAACCCGGCATCTATTATTACATTTGTGCGCCGCACCCTTGGATGTACGGCCAGGTCATCGTCGAATAGTCAGAACCTGAGGCCACTCCCCCCGCCTACCGGGCGGGGGGTCGCGCCAGCCGCATGCCGAGCAATGGGGCGGCCGCCTCCGGCGGCAGCTTTGCGTAATCGCGCGGTACCTCGAACAGGGCGGCGTCCTGCGTGCCGATCTTGACGTGGCGCAATTCCCAGCGAATCGTCGAAACCTCGCCCTTGTCGGTTGCGAGCCGGGCATCACACTTCATCGGGATGCCGTCCTGGCTGAGCCACAGCGAGCCGACCGCGCGACCCTGGGGCATCTTCTCATCCACCTCATATTTCGTCGTCGCAATGCCGTTGACGGTTTCCTGCCCGACGGGTTGGCGCAATAGGCCGGGGTCGCCGAGAATCGCCAGCTCTTTCGGAAGCGCGAACTCGACGACGGTATGCAATTTCGGCAAGATGATGTCGCCGATCGCGCTGCCGGCACGAAGGATAAAAATCGGCTTCAGCGCGGGCAGATCCTGCTCATGGCGTTGTTCACCCGGCATATGCCACATCCGGCCGACATAGCTCTTTCCATCGAAGACCAGCACCCGGTCCGCGCTGAAGCCGACGCGAGCATCACCGAGGGTCTCCGCCAACGCCGGCGCCGCGATCAGCGCCGGCACGGCGAGCGGGAACGCGATCAGGATCCAATGGGGCATGCGCATCTCAATTCTCAATCTCGTCCGCTGTTAGGCAACCAATCGGGGGATTTCGCGGGGGCTGGACAGCGGCGGCACAAAGCCTATCTTTGCACGCGCGGATCTTTGCGCCGAGACGGATCAATAGAAATGGATAAAAAGATCGGACTGTACGCGTTCGGAAACCGGACGCTGGGCAGGCGATGAACGACAGCGGCAGAACTGTCACGATTCGGGTCCATGCGGCGATAGCCGAAATACCGGCCGCTGCCTGGGATGCCTGTGCGGGCAACGTCAATCCGACTATTTCGCATACGTTTCTGAATGCGATGGAGGAAAGCGGCTCGACGACGACCCGCACGGGATGGACGCCACAACATCTTTCTCTCGCAGGACCGGACGGCGAGATCACCGGTGTCGTGCCGCTTTATGCCAAGACGCATTCTCATGGCGAATACATCTTCGACTATGGCTGGGCGGATGCCTATGAGCGCGCCGGCGG
>CAWBIT010000010.1:0-240113 GCA_963789025.1 uncultured Alphaproteobacteria bacterium | reverse complement strand
ATGCCAATGACGAAAAAAGCATGGGAGCTGCCCTATACGGTCTGGGGCGCGGTGTAGGTCACCTCGATCTCGAAGGGAGACCCGTTCTCGGGAAGCTGCTGCCCAGTGAGTGCTAGCAGGTGTTCTCCCGCGGCGCCGGCCTGTGCTTGGACAGTGGTTTCAGCGCCGGTGCATCGATGGTCGATTACGGTTTGGCCCGCTGGGTCGGTTACCACGACGCGCACAGCCGAACCTGCCCCCCAGCCGCGGCGGTCCGGGCGGAACGTCACGGCGATCGTCGTGCTGCGGTCCGCAGTGACGCGGCCGACGACCGCATGAGCATTCCCGGCGGGCATCACGTCGAGATCCGAGGCGCCGAAGATCGCTTGTGTCGTCGCTCGCCCCGTCACGCGATTGGGCGCATCCAAGCCGGTGAGCGAGAAGCACAGATAACTCTGGCCGCGGTTATCGGCGTTGCTGGGGATCGTGAAAGTTGCGCGGCCCTCGGCATCCGTCCGAATGTCGGCGTGCCTGCCGGTATAGTCGTGCAGCTGAATATTTGGTCCGAAGGAGGTGGGACAGGTGATCGTCCGTGCGTTCCATGTATCGAAATTCAGCCCCGTCAGTAAACCCGGCGAACCCGTACGGTTGATCACGATCACCTTGTCATCGAGGTAGCGGGTGATGGTATTGCCGTTCGCGAGGTGCTCATGGCTCCACAGCAGATTATCGATCCATGTGTGCAAGCCATAGGCTCCCGGCCATACGGAGGCGGGGAAATAGTCCTTGCCATAGACCAAGGGATAACCTTCGACGCTCAGCAGAAAGGCGTAAGCAAGCAGCTTGTTGCTGATCACTTGCTGTCCCGGTGAAGTATCGGTATCCGGATTATCAACAAATGTGCAAGCCAGGTCGGGTCGCCAGCTGACATATCCTGCGCCATCGAGGGGGCGCGCACTACCGTTGTTGCAGGCGGCTTGCAGAGCCCAATGCATCGTGAAATCTTCAACCAGCGAACGGCCGGACATTGGGGGTGTCGTCGCCCACCAGTTGAGGGTCGCCGGGTTGCCGTCAAAGAACTCGGACAAGAAAAGCTTCGACGCCATCACCCCATGCGTCATAAATTCCCGCACGAAGGGTGCCCAGGTGCCCTTGACGTCATCAAACCGAGCCCCGTCGGCGCCGGTCGTGCGAAATACCCATTCGCCGAAATCCAGAGCGTCCTCAATTGTCACGCAATTCGGCCGGCAATGCTGGTAGGACAGCTCGCGGCCGAACGGGAAGTCGGAAGATTTGCTGGGTACGTCGTCGTCCGGCAAATTATCGGGTGGCACGCCGCGGAACCAGCCGGGTGAAGTCTGCCGGCGGCCATTCAAGGTTCGGCCGTCAGAGCCGAGATAGCGGAATACCCCTGGCCCGCCATTCTCCCCTATCCGCTGGTGCATGACCAGATCCAGGTACACATCCAAGCCGCAGGCATGGGCAACCGCGACAAACCGGGTCAATGCGTCCTTTGGCCCGTAGCGCGTAGGAACGCTGCCTTGCTGGTTTTTGCTGCCGAGATCGCGCGGATCGAACAAGCCATAGCCATCGCAGCCCGCGCCGTCTCCGCCTTGTGCTTTGCTTGTCGGCGGCAGCTGGATCGCGGTGAAACCTGCGCGGCGCAGCACCAACGCCTGATGCGCGAGGAAGTCCAGCAGCCAAACCGCGCCCGGATTGGTGCTCGGCGCCGGAACGGTCACGCGGTTTCTGCGTCCATCGAAGAAGCGGCCCCAGGCGATGAGTGCGACACCCATTTTCTGGCTCTCCCTCGGATCCTGGCACCGACACGCGCCATTGTCCGGTTTTTAACCATTCATGGCAACAAGCCCGCAGGCGGGGGGTGCGGCGGCGCCGGCGGACGGCTTGAGCTTCTCGCGGCGGAAGAACCATGCGCGGCTGGAGCGAACGGGGAAGAAAGGTGTCGGTAACGCCTATAACGAGCCAGACGTATGGGAATGACGAGACGCCTAAACTCTGTTGGGTGTTGGGTCTCGCGGGGATTGAAATGTATCGCATGGTGTACTGGAGCGGAGTGACCCTCTTCGTCGTGTGGAGCGTCTTCTCTGCCGTCAGCGCCCTGACCGGGTATTAGCCTGCGCCGGCCGGTAGCCTTCCGGCTCCGGAAACAACTGGTGCGTCCATCCCATCAGGCGATAACTTACGAGACCGGCCCACTCCTTGCCGGCGAGCGTGCTGGCGCTGAGCCCGTCGAGCAGGCTGAAATTCGCCCGCAGACCGGTCTGCGGATCGATCCTGTAATCGACCGAATAGGGGATCACCGGCCAACCCGCCGCATCGAAGGAGGCGAACGCGCGGGGCATGTGATAGGCCGAGGTGACCAGGATCCAGGCCTCCCCAGGTAGCGGGCGGATCAGCTCTTTGGCAAAGACCGCGTTCTCGTGGGTGCTGCGCGACCGTTCTTCCAGGATGATGCGCTCGGGAGCGATCCCTTGCTCGACAACAAAGCCCAAGGTGGCCCGCAACTCGGGCAGCCCGACCGGGACAAACCCGCCTTCGCCGCCGATCAGTGCGAGCTTCGCCTCGGGGTATCGCCGAGCCAAGGCAATCCCAGCGAGCACGCGGGCCACCGCGCTGTTGAACACGGTCTCACCATAGGAGAGCGACAGCGCCGGGTCGACAGCGCCCCCGAGCACGAGGATCCCGTCGATCTTGTCGGGCAGCGCGGCCGGCCGCGGCATCCGCTGTTCCAAGGCCAGCAACATCGCGGGACCGATCGGCGCCACGGCGAACAGCACAAAACCCAGCGCCGAGAGACCGACCAGCACCTTGCCGCGCCGGCCGCGAGACAGCAGGAAGAGAAGGACTCCGCCCAGCAGGCACAGCAACAGCAGATTGCCCGGCTGTGCCACCGCCCAAACGAGCTTGCCGAAAAGGAAAGTCACCCTATCAGCGAGCGAAAATCCGCTGCCGCCGAAATGATCGCGGGCCTATGATGCCAGAGAAAGACATATCACAGAGCGGGTGCAGCGGCATGAGCGACATCCACCACTATATCGAAGGCAAGCGCGCCGAGGGAACGAGCGGGCGCTGGGGTGACGTTTACAACCCGGCCACCGGGGAACGAAGCCGCCGCGTTGCTTTCGCGAGCGCCGGCAACGTCGACCGGGCGGTCAAAGTCGCAGCCGCGGCATTTCCGGCCTGGGCGGCGACGCCGCCGCTGACCCGCGCGCGCATTTTGTTCAAATTCCGCGAATTGCTCGACCGCGAAGCGGGCGCCCTGGCTCGCCTGATCACCGACGAGCACGGCAAGGTCCTCTCCGACGCCGCCGGCGAGGTGACGCGCGGCACCGAGGTCGTCGAATTCGCCTGCGGCATCCCACATCTCCTCAAAGGCGAGTTCACCGAACAGGTCGGGCGCGGCATCGACAGCTGGTCGCTGCGCCAGCCGCTCGGTGTCTGCGTCGGCATAACGCCTTTCAACTTCCCGGCCATGGTGCCGATGTGGATGTTTCCCGTCGCGCTCGCCTGCGGCAACACCTTTGTGCTGAAGCCGTCGGAACGCGACCCCTCGCCCGGCTTCCGCATCGCCGAACTGTTGACCGAAGCCGGCCTGCCACAAGGCGTCTTCAACGTCGTCAACGGCGACAAGGAGGCGGTCGACGCCTTGCTGCATCATCCGGAGGTCGCCGCGGTCAGCTTTGTCGGCTCGACGCCGATCGCCCATTACATCTACCGGACCGCCGCCGAGAGCGGCAAGCGCGTGCAGGCGCTGGGCGGCGCCAAGAACCACATGGTGGTGATGCCGGACGCCGATCTCGACCAGGCGACCGATGCGCTGATGGGCGCTGCTTACGGCTCGGCCGGCGAGCGTTGCATGGCGGTGTCGGTAGCAGTCGCAGTTGGTGGGGCCGGCGACCGGCTGATGGACAGACTGGTGCCGCGGGTGCGCGCGCTGAAGGTCGGCCCCGGCACTGACCCCGAGGCGGAAATGGGTCCGCTTGTCACCGGTCAGCACCTCGCCAAGGTACGCTCCTACGTTGATCTCGGCGTCGAGGAAGCGGCGAAGCTCGTCGTCGACGGCCGCGGGCTCAAATTGCAGGGCTACGAGAATGGTTTCTTCCTCGGCGGCTGCCTGTTCGACGACGTCAAACCCGAGATGCGGATCTACAAGGAGGAGATCTTCGGGCCGGTGCTCTCGGTCGTGCGCACCCCTGATTTCGACAGCGCCACCAAGCTCGTCAACGACCACGAATACGGCAATGGCGTCGCGATCTTCACCCGCGACGGCGACGCCGCGCGCGAATTCGCCAACCGCATCCAGATCGGCATGGTCGGCGTCAATGTGCCGATCCCGGTGCCGATGGCCTTCCACAGCTTCGGCGGCTGGAAGCGCTCCTTGTTCGGCGACATGGCGGTGCACGGCATGGAAGGCGTACGCTTCTACACGCGCCTCAAGACCGTAACAGCCCGCTGGCCCGCCGGCATCCGCGCCGGCGCCGAATACGTCATGCCGACGATACGCTGAAGGTCCTGGCGACCCGCCGGCCGGAGACAACCTGCCGTTGAACGCGCCGACCTGATTGACCTGTTTTATCAGAAGAAGATCAGGCCGGATTCCCGGAATGAGTGCAGTTCGATTGGAGTCCGCCTCACCCAAACATTGAGATCTCACCGTCACGTTACGCTGCACCCATTTCCGGTTCGCTTGCAACGTACCATGCGAATATGGTAATTTTAGCGGTGCCGTTGCTCGACTTACGGAAAGCGCGCAGCCATTGCCGTCGCGCGCCACAGCGGTCGCGGAAGCTGCGCGTTCGGTCTTGGCGCTGCTTGCCACTTCGCAGAACACTTTGCCGGCGCCGGCGGCTCAAAGCTGGCGCACCTCGGCCCCAACGCTCGGGGCGTCCGTCGATACCCGCGCATAGCCGTACATGCGTCTATTCGGCACCGGATTTCTGCACAAAAAAGCGCAATCGCTCTAATGCTCTAATTTTGGTACGAAATTCTTGATTTTTGCAATCCCCCGTACGTCCGCGATTTTCGCTTTCGGGAAAAATCCGCGTGGTCAGTGTGGACAATTGCTTACGAGGGCTATTATCCGGCCGGAATGTCACAGTGCCTGCTCTCCGCTCTGAACATCGGGAGAAAGGGGCGAGCCGCAGGGAGGCAGCCCCGCAAAGTAGCGTAGACCGCGATTACCAGAATGTGCTACCATAAATCGCTCAACTTGTCTCATTCTACGCAGATGATGGATGATCAGCTCAAGACCTTCGGGACCATTGCAAGAGGACTGGCTAGGAATCCACTCGGTATAATCGCATTATTCATCGTTATGGTTTATGGGTTTGCTGCGCTTGTCACTGCGTTCACTGCGTCGTTTTCCGTAATGGAGCGGCTCCCTTTAATATATTTTCTTGTGGTATTTCCCATTATGAGGCTCATCCCGCTGTCCCAGGTAGGTCAATATGTAGTATGAGGGTGCCGTGCGCCGGCGATCAGCGTCGGGCGGGAGGGACATTGGGTGGCTAGGGCGCGATCGCTGAGCGAGTTTCAGACGAGCTTTCCGGACGAGACGAGCTGCGCGACGTTTCTGTTCGAGCGACGCTGGCCAGAGGGTTTTGTTTGCCCAGCCTGTGGCAACGGACGCGCGGCAGCGCTGAAGAGCCGGGCGCACACTTACGAATGCCTCGGTTGCGGTCGTCAGACGTCGATCACCGCTGGCACAGTGATGCACCGGTCCAAATTGCCGCTGACAGTATGGTTCTGGGCCGCGCATCTCATGGCGACCCACTCGAATGGCATGTCGGCAGTCCAGCTCGAGGCCCAGCTCGGCATCACGTACAAGACTGCTTGGTTGCTGGCGCAGAAGCTCCGACGATCGATGATCGATCCCGAGCGCGAGCCGCTGGAGGGCGTGGTTGAGGTCGACCAGGCCGAACTACCTTTCCGGGCCGACAACAGCTTTTTCGATCCCCTGAAATCCGGGAAGATCCTTATCGCTGGCGCTGTCGAGGTGATTGACCGCGGCACAAACCAGGCCAAGGTAAGGCGGAAACGAGCGAAATACCTGGATACTCGGTCTGGCCGCATCCGTCTCGCCGCCATCCCGGACAACTCCGCGGCTTCGATCGAGGCGTTTGTGCGGGCCAACGTGAAGACCGGAACAACGCTGCTCACCGACGGCCACAGATCGTATCCCGGGCTCGCCGATTACCGACACGACCCGCGGACGGTAGGCAAGATGGCCGGCCATGTGGTCCTGCCCTGGATCCATCGAGTCTTCGCGCTGATGAAGCGTTGGGGGCTCGGCACCTATCATGGGCTGCGCCGCAAACACGTCGACACCTACCTCAACGAGTTTGTCTTCCGATACAATCGGCGCTTCTACCGGCACGTCTCGTTCGAGACCATGCTCGGGCTCGCCGCGCACCATCACCCGACGAGTTACTGGGATATCGTCGGACGCGACAATCCCCGCAAAGGCGTGCCGACGGTCCGGCGCGAGCCGCGGCGACGCAGGACAGCGACCGGCATGCGGGCAGACCGATCAAGGCCTCCCGAAAAAGTCGAACACAGTCCCGTTTCGGATTCGGCCCGCCGGCCCTAGATATTGATCAACCTGGGACAACGGGATGAGCCTTCCCATTATCGTTTTAGGAGTATTTGCATGGCTAGTTAGCCGACACAGTGTTAATTTGTTTTCTCCTGGCGATTTCCGCGATGAAAAAAACTACGTCGAGATGGTCAGCAGCAAAACGCTTTCCACGGTTGCCTCGCTGACTGTAGCTGCCGCAAAAGACAACCCAGAGTCCGTTTCTGACGCCGCAATTGCGCGTATAGTCGAATCAGTGCAACGGTCGCAAATAATTCAAGGGGATCGCTACTCTAATTCTGCTGAGGGTGTAATTACGTCGTACCGTAAACACGCACTATGGGTCGATGACAACCCTCAGAATAATATTCACGAGAGGCGAGCCTTTGAGGGGTTTGGTGTTGTTTTTACCCTAGCGGAATCTACAACAGAGGCGTTGCATTATCTTTCATATGCTCCATCTCGAGACTTCGCTGCAATAATTTCGGATATGGGTCGTCGCGAAGGACCCCGAGAAGGATATGTCTTACTCGATACTCTACGCCAAAAGGGAGATCAGAACTCCATTTTTCTTTTATGCCGCTTCGAACGATCCTGCACATAAGCGCGAGACTGCGGAACATGGAGGACAAGGTTGTACAAATAACGCCCAAGAGTTGTTCGATATGGTAATGAATGTGATCGCCACGCAGGGCTGAAAAAGGCACCGCTTTTGGGCTATATGTTGTGTTGTGATCAGGGCCTCTGTCGCATAAAAACCCAGTATAATATTTTCAGAATCAAGAGAAGTCCTCCCGTAACGAACAAGTTTTAAACAAGCGGGGCGGTTTTGACTTGATTTTCGAGGGTGCGTTCTGGTGACGGGAATACTTGCCGCAGCCGCAGTTGAGCAGAGAGCCGGCGCCGCCACAGGCGATGATGTGCCGTGAAGGCGGCTCGCCGGCTTGCGTTTGGCGCGCGTGCCCATCGCAGTTGCGATAGCGTTCCACAGTTTTGGCGGCTGAAGCGCTCGCTGTTCGGGGACATGGCGGTGCACGGCATGGAAGGCGTGCGCTTCCACACCCGCCTCAAGACGTTGACCGCCCGCTGGCCCGGCATCCGCGCTAGCGCCGAATACGTGATGCCGGCGATGCGGTAAGCGCCCGCACTGCTGTGCGGGTGGCCACACAGGGCGGGCGGCGGCCACATCGAAGGGGAATTAAGGGTTTGCGGGATAGAGGAGCGATCTGCGAGACGGTCCTCTTGGATGCGGGTCAGCGCGGTTCGCCTGGTCTCTGCGGGTAGAAATCCGGACACAGCGCCCCGCCGGCTCGCCCATTGATTTCGTCTCGCCGCGACCAATAAAGTCAGCACGCAGCGGATTTGCGGAGTAATGAACGATACACTCAAGATTCCGGAACTCAGAGTCGTGGCTCTCAGGCACCCCGTCGAGTGCAAAGCCGGCGTCCTGCCTCAGGGCGGTAAAGGGACCGTCGTTCACGTTTATCATGGCGGCGAGCATTACGAGGTCGAGTTCGCGGAGCCTTTCCCTTGGACGGTCATGCTTCGGCGCGACGATATCCATCCCGAATGAGCCAACTGCCAAGGGTCGCAAGCGCGATCCTGGAAGATCGGAAGATCACCCAATATCCGTTGAATTCCGTTCACCCGACCGGGGCATCCAAGGCCAAATTTTTCATGTCCTTCGGTTTCTCGCCGGGATATTGGGCAGAGCTTAAAAGCGCGTCGCTGCACCACTCGCAGAACAACCCGGTGACTAGCCAAGTGAGCAGTCCGTTTGGTCAAAAATTCGAGGTCAGTTGCTCGCTCGTAGCGCCAGACGGCCGAAACCCTTGCATCATCTCGATATGGATCATCGAGCCTCCCGACCCCAGTCCGAGGTTCATCACCGCGTATCCAAACCCTTGAGCGGGCGAGCGCGTCCGGGCGCTGAAGGTGGATCCCGGACCGACCCGAAGGCTGGGATGGGCCCGCTCGTCGCGCGCCAGCATCTCGACCGAGTCCGTCCTCTGTCGACCTCGTTGTCGAGGAGGGCGCTAAGCGCCACCTGCGCGGGGCTGCTTATGCTCGTCATCCATAGTCGCCCGGCTTTGTCTGAAGTGCCGGATGGAACCTGGCTGTTCGCAAACCGAGTAGCGGTAGACGTCTTTGAATGCAGCGGTCTGGTGTGCGGCAGAATCGTCTGGCTGTTACGGCCGCGTACGCCGGCTGGCCAGCCCGATGTCGACCGCCTCAACCCCGATCCTACATTGCGGCAGCGGCCGCTGTGCGGCTTGACCATCATTTGGGGGCTGCGACCCGACGGCGCGGACCATTGGTCGAATGGCTCGCTTTATGACCCGCAGGACGGCAACACCTATGACCTCACCGCGGAGCGCACCGCCCCCGACAAAATATCCGCTCGCGTCTATCGCGGAGTGCCTCTTTTCGGACGCACCGAAATCCTGATCCGCGATCCGCAGCTCAGCTTCGACGGACGCTGTTGAGTAGCAACTCAGGCACGAGCTATTTCGGTTTGACCGTCGGGTTGCCGCCCGGAGTGCCCGGAGGCGGAATTACCGGCATTGTCGAACCGGTGGAGGGCGGGGTCTGTTTCATTTGGGGATCGACATCGACGGGCGGCTTGATGACGCCGCCCGAGCGGCTGAGATCGGAGCTACTGCTGCCGCTGGCCGGGGGCTCGACCGGTTGGTTAGGTTGCTCCGCCGGTCGCTCTGCCGCAATGGCCGACGCGCCGAGACCGGCCAACGTCGCCACGATGAGCCATATCCTGCGCATGTTGCGCCTCCGTGTGCTGCCTCGTTAGGCAAACACCGTGATGCGCCGCATCTCCGGTCCGTTCAACTAAGCGCGGCCCCACAGGGTCTTTGTCGCGCGGCGCGCCCCTTCGGTCATAGCCTCGAACTTGGCCCAGCAGATCGAAGGGTGACCGACCCGGGTGCCGAGACCGCAATCGGTGCCGGCGAGCACGTTCTCGCGGCCGACGAGCTTGGCGTAGCGCACCAGGCGCTCGGCCACCAGGTCGGGATGCTCGATAAAATCGGTGCAGTGACCGACGACGCCCGGGACGAGGGTGGCGCCTTCCGGCAATTTCACGTCCTCGAAGACCCGCCATTCGTGCTCGTGGCAGGGGTTCGAGGCCTCGATCGAATAGCTCCCGGCGCGCACCCGAAAGATCAGATCGATGATGTCCCTGAGGGGGATATCGTCGTGGTGAGGCCCGTGAAAGCTGCCCCAGCACACATGCAATCTGACCTTCTCCTTCGGAATATCGCGCAGCGCGTGGTTCAATGCGTCGATCCGCAGCGCGGCGTATTTGCGATATTCCGGGACCGTGATCTTGGGCAGGCAAGCCCAGCCGTCCGGGAGGTCGGGATCGTCGATCTGCAGGAGAAAACCCGCATCGACGATCGCGTTGTATTCTTCGCGCATCGCCTCGGCGATCGCGAACAGGAACGCCTCGTCGCTGTCGTAATGTTCGTTCCCCATCCAATGCTCGATCGTGCCCGGCGTGTTCGCCGGCAGAAAGGCTTCCGCCACGGTCACGCCGGCCAGAGCCGCCCTGAAATTATCGAGGTCGCGCGCGAGCTCGGCCTGACCGACATAACGCAGCTTGTCGATGCAGACCGGCATGGCTTGGCCGCCGGAGTAGCGCGGGCGGGGATGCGCAGCAAAATATTCGGCGAATTTCGTTTCGTCCCGCGCGGTCATGCTGAGCCGGCGGAACCCGGTGCCCGGCCGATTTTCGCAGCCGGCGATCCGCGCCGAGACGTAATCGGTGAAGTTCGGCTTCGACAATTCGCCGTCGTTTATGACGTCGAGACCACAGGCGACCTGGCGCTTGACGATCTCCGCCACTGCCGATTTGAGGCGTGCGTCGAGCGTGGCTTGGTCAACAGGCTCGCCGCGCGCCTTTGCCAGGACCATCTCCCGCAGATCGTCGGGGCGCGGAAGAGACCCCGCATGAGCCGTCAAGATTCGATCGGTGCTGTAAATCATTGCGAACCTCCCTTTTTCAGCCGTTCTCGGCGAGCACCTTTCCTGCAAAATAGAGCGAGCCGCAGATCAGGACGCGCCCGTTGCCGTCGTGCACGGGAATATCGCGAATTGCGGCGAGAACCGAATCCGCCGTCTGCGCCGGGAGCCCGGCCGAGCCCGCAGCATCCGCGATCGCTTCGGCGCGAAGCGCGTTCTTCTCACCCGGGACCGTGACCGCCCAGAGGGCACGAGCGTGCTTTGCCAATGGCGCGATAAAGCCGGCGGCGTCCTTTGTGTTCATCATGCCGACGACGAGGTAGAGCGGGCGGTCGCGCCAGCCGGCGGCGACATCGCCAAGGATCTCGCCGGCCAACGGGTTGTGGCCGCCGTCCAGCCACAATTCCCAATCAGGCGGAACCGCATCGACCAGCGGCCCGCGGCGCAGTAGCTGCAGCCGCGCCGGCCAGTCGATGTGACGCAAGCCGTTGGCGATGGCTTCAGCGGGGATATCAAAACCCGATAGCCGTTCGAGGCAGGCGACAGCCGTGCCGGCATTGACGACCTGGTGTGCACCCATCAGCGAAGGCAGCGGGAGATCGAGCCGCCAGCGCTCGCCCTCATAGCGCATTCCTGCGCCGGAAGCTTCGCAGCGCCACTCGTGCCATGCCCGGTAGAGCGGCGCCGAAACTGCCTTGGCACGAGCCTCGATGACCGCCGCAGCCTCACGCGGCTGCGGGGCGATGACCGCCGTCGCGCCGGGTTTCAGAATCCCGGCCTTTTCGCCGGCGATCGCAGCGACGGTGTCGCCGAGGAATGCCTGATGATCGAGCGAAACCGGCGTGATCGCGGTGACCGCGGGATGGCGCACGACATTAGTCGCGTCGAGCCGGCCGCCGAGCCCGACCTCGAGCAGCACGATGTCGGCCGGCGTGCGGGCAAAGGCGAGAAATGCCGCCGCGGTCGTGATCTCGAAAAAGGTGATCGGCGCATCCCGATTGGCGCGTTCGCATTCTTCGAGAAGTGCGATCAGCGCCTCCTCGTCGATCAGCCGTCCGGCGAGGCGGATGCGCTCGTGGAAACGCACGAGATGCGGCGAGATGTAGGCGTGCACGCGGTAGCCTGCGGCCTCGAGACAGGCTCGCATCGTCGCCACCGTCGAGCCTTTGCCCTTGGTACCGGCGACGTGCACGACAGGCGGAAGCTCGTCCTGCGGATTACCCAGCGCCGCAAGCAGCCGCTCGATGCGGCCGAGCGACAGGTCGATCAGCTTCGGATGCAGGCGGCCGAGGCGCTCGAGAACCCGGTCGCTGGTCGGCGCAGTCACTCTGCCCCGCTCAGATCCAGTAGGGCTTCGATTTGCGGAACGACGGCAGCCGTCGGCTGCGGGTTGCGCAGCAGGCCGAGAATCCGCCCCAATGTCGCGTGCAATTCGGCGCGCGGCACCACTTGGTCGACCATGCCGTGGTCGAGCAAATACTCCGCGCGCTGAAACCCGTCGGGCAGCTTTTCGTGAATTGTCTCCTCGATGACCCGCGCTCCGGCAAAGCCGATGACCGCCCCGGGCTCGGCAAGCGTGATGTCGCCGACCATCGCAAAGGACGCCGAGACGCCGCCGGTTGTCGGATCGGTCAGCACGACGATGTAGGGCAGGCCCGCCTCCTTGACCATCTCGGCAGCAATGATCGTCCGCGGCATCTGCACCAAGGACAGCACGCCCTCCTGCATGCGCGCGCCGCCCGAGGCCGGAACCACGATCAGGGCGGCCTCCTGCAACACGGCGAGCTTGGCGGCGGCGAGGATGGCTTCCCCGGCGGCCACGCCCATCGATCCGCCCATGAAGGCAAACTCGAAAGCGGCGACCACCGCCGGGATGCCGCCGATCCGCCCGTGTGCGACGACCACCGCATCGCTGTGCGGACCGAGTGCCGCTTGCCCCTCTTTGAGGCGGTCCGTATAGCGTTTGCGGTCGCGGAATCGCAGCGGATCGACCGCCGTCCGAGGCAACTCGATCCGGGTAAAGGCGCCGTCGTCGAACAGCATCTTCAGGCGCCGCTCGGCGCTGATACGCAGATGATGGCCGCAGTTGCGGCAAACGTGAAGATTGGCTTCGAGCTCGCGATAGAACAGCATCTGCTCGCAGCCCGGGCATTTGTGCCAGAGATTTTCCGGCACTCCCTTCCTGGTGACGACCGCCCGGATCTTCGGCAACACGAAATTGGTGAGCCAGCTCATCGCCGGCTTGTAGCCGGCTGCCGGTGCGTTGTCGAGCCGGCCTCACTCTCCAGATCGGTTGGTGATGGCGAACGCAAAGCTTCGCCCTCGCCCGCGATTGAGAGCCTGATCGATCCACAACATGCCGTAAGGTTCGAGCAGGCGCGCGATCCGCAGCGGGCCGGCATCGACCGGCTCGAAGCCGAGCTTCGCGACCAGCGACATGACAACCGTCTTTTTCGCCGGATCGTCGCCGGCAACGAACATGACCGGGCGAACCGGAAACAGCGTCGCCTTGTCCATGCTGTCGGCACCGATCTGGTTGAGCGTCTTGAACACCGCCGCGGCCGGCGCGCAGGACGCCACTTGCTCGCCGGCCGAGGTCGTGTGGCCGAGCACGAGCTCCAATCCATTTGGCCCCATGCCGAGAGGATTGGTGCAATCGATGAGGACCTTGCCGGAAAGATCGCCGAGGCTCTTCACCGCTGCCTCGGTGGCCGGCCAGGGTGTCGCAAGCACAACGACCTGGGCATTTCGAGCCGCGTCCGGCACTTTGCGCAGCCTCTCCTCGGGTAGCGAACGGTATTTAGGATCGGCGGGATTGGGCACGCCGAATATCACGTCCTCCCCGCCGTCCAGCCACGCGCGCCCGAGCGCCGACCCGACATTGCCGGCACCCGTGGCGATTATGCCGTAACGCTGCCCGTTTGATTGACAAAAACCGCGCAGCCCGCGACAACCGCGCGAGAATGAAAGGCGAGGGAATGTGACGGATGGGCATGCTTGAAGGGCGGGTCGCGATCTGTGCGGGAGCGGGACGCGGGGTCGGTGCCGAAGTTGCCAAGCTGATGGCCGCGCACGGGGCCAAGGTCGTCATCAATGATCCCGGCGCCAGCGGCAGCGGCGAGGGGTGGGACCAGACCCCGGCGCAACAAATCGTCGACCAGATCAAGGCCGCGGGCGGGGAAGCGGCCGCCAATTACGGCTCGGTCGCCAAATTTGACGACTGCCTCGGAATGGTGCAGCAGGCGCGCGACACTTTCGGCGGACTGCACATCGTCTTCAATGCCGCCGGCATCCTGCGCGACAAGATGTTCCACAACATGTTCCCCGAGGATTGGCAGGCCGTCATCGACGTGCATCTGACCGGCCACTTCAACATCAACCGGGCGGCGATAAACCTGTTTCGCGAGCAGAATTACGGGCGGATCATCATGGTTTCGTCGACCTCGGGCCTGCTCGGCAATCTCGGGCAGTGCAATTACGGCGCAGCGAAGCTCGGGATCGTCGCGCTGGCCCGTATCGTCGCGATGGAAAACGCCTCTCGCGGGATCACCGTCAATGTGATCTGCCCATCGGCCGACACCCGGATGACCCGCTCGGTCCCGACGCCAAAGGACCCGCAAGCGGCGGCGGTTCGCGAGGAGCGGCTGCGCCGCAGCCGGGCCGACGCAATCGCGCCGCTCTGCGTCTTTCTCGCCTCCGAGCAGGCGAGCCAGGTCAACGGCCAAGTATTCCATCAGCGCGCTGGCGAACTGTCGCTCTACGGTCATATGCGGCCGGTCCGCATGGTGCACCGCCAGGGCGGCTGGACGCCGGAAACCCTCGCCGAGGTTGCGATCCCCGCTCTCGCTCCGCAGTTCACGCCGCTCGGCGATGGAAGGGCGGTGCATCCGGGGCTGCCGATGGAGTGAGCACACAGGCAAATCGGCCATCGGCTTCCCGCGGCGCACACAGGCTCAACAAGGGCTTTCTGATCGCGGCGGCGATCATCGTCGCCGTCATCCTCTACGGTTCTCTCTACCCGTTCGACTTCTACCAACCCGTAGGCGGCGTCGGTCCGCTAAAACATCTCGTACAGAGCTGGGCGGAAACGCCCGGCCGCGGCGACTTTGTCGCAAACATATTCCTTTACCTGCCGCTCGGCTTTTTCTTGAGCCTCGCTGTCGCCGGAAGCGGCCGCACCTTGCCCCGGATCCTGCTCGTCGCCCTCGCCGGCGGGACTCTCAGCACGACGATGGAGCTGACACAGTACTATATCGCAGGGCGGGTATCCGCGGCGGACGACGTCTATGCAAACCTGATCGGGACGGTGCTGGGCGCAATCGCGGGAAATTTTGCCGGCGGACACTTTCTCTGGCTGCCATTTCGCGAGATCGCCGCCAACCGCGTTCCGTGCCTGTTGCTCGGGTCATGGCTCGCTTATCGGCTGTATCCTTATGTACCGACGATCGACCTGCACAAATATTGGGCTGCGCTGAAGCCGGTCGTTTTCCACCCGCGCCCGACCGGCTATGACCTGTTTCGCTACACCGCGGTCTGGCTGACGGTGGGTAGCCTGATCGAGGCCCTTGGCGGACGGCGGCGCGGGTGGCTGCTCTTTCCGCTTTTTATCATCGCTGTGCTGTCCGCGAAGGTGGTGATCATCGGTAAGACACTGAGCGCTGCGGAAATCGCCGGGGCGGCAACCGCTCTTGCCGTATGGCTCCTGCTCGCCGTCGGCGTCAGTGCGCGGATCCGCTTCGCCGCCACGGCCCTGCTGTTCTCGGCCTATATCGTTGCCGAGCGGCTTGAGCCGTTCCAGTTCAGCGCCTACGGCCGGGCGTTCGGCTGGATACCATTCCGCAGCTTTTTGTATGGCTCGGTCGAGGTCAACATAACGTCCTTTCTCGAAAAGGCCTTTATCTACGGCGCCTTGATTTGGTTGCTCGAGAAGAGCGGATTGCGATCCGGAGTGTCCACCATTCTCGTCGCGATTTTGCTATTTGCCGCCAGCTGGGCGGAAACCTACCTCCCCGGCCGCTCTGCGGAAATCACGGATGCTTTGATGGCTCTGCTGATCGGCATAATCATTGCACTCGTAGAAACCCCGACGGAGGCCTCTCGCAAGGGAACGCCTTGAGCGCAACCGACGTTCGACCGGCCGCGTTCTTTGCTTGGTCGGGCTCAGGGCTTTGGGCATCGCCGCGGTGCTGCTCTAATCCGGCGTCCCGCCTCCCGGGTCGGAGGTCATGAAATGGCGTGCGCTCGTTCGAAAAGCCGGCGGCGCGTATGAGGCCGTTCTTTCTTGCCGCGGTGATGTTGCTCGCCGGCACGGCCATGGCTGACCCGCCGCCAAATGCCGATCCCGCCGTCGCACCGTGGTTCCGCAGCCTCGTCCAGCCCGGTACCAGCATCTCCTGCTGCTCGGTAGCGGACTGCCGCGCCACCGAGTACCGCATCGAAGGCGACCATTACGAGGCGTTGATCGGCGAAGCCTGGTTCGTGGTCCCGGCCGACAAGATTCTACAGCGCACCGACAATCCGACCGGTCGCGCCGTCGTGTGCTGGACCCCGCAGCGCGGGATCCTCTGCTTTGTGCGGGCGACCGAATTGTGAATGGCGGCTCGCCGAGCCTTATTGTGGATTGGCGGGGACACCCAGCGAGCTGGGTGGCCCTGGCGCAACGAAGCCGCCTCGTCCGGGAGGTCGGCCGCTCGGGGGTGGCGCATTCGGCGCGGCATTGGGGAACGGCACGGGCTCGGCACCCAGGAGCGGCACGCCGATTCGGGCGGCTTCACCAGCGCGCACGGCCAGGCGAACCAGGGCTTCGAGCTGCCGGTCCGTCAGCTTTATGCGATAGAATTTGTCATAGAACTCGCGGGCGTCGGTCCGCAAATCCTCCTGATACTGATCGGGATAGAACAGGCCAGTGAGCCAATACAATCCGATGATGCGGTTGACTCCCGGAGGGTCGTCGATCCACCCGAAGGGAACGGCAGGCGCGAGATAGACCTTTTTGCTGGCGACCGCGATCAGACCCCGCCACGCGGTGCTGTGCAACAGGGCATCATAAAAGCTTCGTTGCTGGGCGATGATGATTGCCGGGTTCGAGTCGATGACTTGGTCGCGCGTCACCCTCGTCAGCTCGCCGCGGCCGAGCCGGCCGGCGACATTGATGACCCCGGCCTGCTCGATGGCGGCCATCGCCTGCGAGCTCTCGAGACCGGTTTCGAGCCCATCCGGTCCGCGGCCATAATAGACGAGCGGCCGCTCGTCGGCCGGCGCGATCAGCAATCTGCCGCGCATCGAATCGATGGCGTAATCGGTATATTTGGCTAGCTCGTTGCCGCGCTCGGCGGCGCCGAGCAGCGCGCCGATGATCCGCAAATTCGGGGGGGCTGCGTCGATGCCGTTGTCGAGGACGAGGTAGGGGACCCCGGTCTGTTGCTGGATTTGTTCGGCGCGCGCCGCAGCTTCCGGCGTGACAGGGCCAGCCTCGATGATCAGGTCGGGATGCAGCCGCGCGACCACTTGGACGGTCTCCGCCGGGTTCGGCCGCACTGCGCCGCCCACGATCGGCAACCGGGCGAAATTTGCCGGAATATAGGCTCGCTGTCCGCGGGACAGCGGCGCGCTCCAGCCCAAAAGCTTCTCCGGAGCCAGCACAAAGACGAGGACATCTGCCGCCGGGTTCGCCGTCATGACCCGCCCGATGCGATCGGGCAGCACCACGTAACGCTCGGCCGCGTCGACAAACCCGGCCGCTCGGCCAGACCCGGAGAGGAGCGCCAGGAGTAGGAACGACATCCATGCAATTGGCGATCGCAGCGGCATTTTCGCCCCTCGACAGGCAATCAGCAACGCAATCAACTATAGCCTCCGGGGGTCCACAAGCAAGCAGCCAGCGGTCCCGACGGCCGCGTCATCGATAGCTGGCCAAAGACCCGACCGGCGCTGACTATTGCTTTTTGCGGATCGCGATCAGCCGCTGGGCGCACGCGCGCAACTCTTCCTGCAACGCCGGCCATTGTCGGCTCACCGCCAAATTCTCGGGTCCAAAGGCGTTCGGCAATAATTCGGCGATCGTCCATAGGGCGATGCTACTCAGTTCGCCATTACAGCATATTACACGCACGCTGGAGTTTGCTCGCTGCGCGGCCTCCGCTATGAGCTGGCGGCACGAGCCGCAAGGCGCAACTACCCGTGAGGCGCCCGCCGCCCCGTCTGTGAAATTGAAGCCCACGACCGCGATCGCATCGATATCGGGATCGCCCGCGGAATTGGCCGAGCTCAACGCGGCTGCCTCGGCGCAGATCGTCAGGCCGGCGGACGCGTTTTCGAGGTTCGCGGCGGCATAGATCGCCCCCGATTTGCCGCGTACGGCCGCCCCCACCGCAAAGAGCGAATAAGGGGCATAGGCTCGGGCTGCCGCCTCTTGCGCCTTTTCCACGAGCTCACGGTCGGGACGATCCAGTGTCTTCAGCATCCCGCAAACCCGTCACTTGAGAAGGCCGGAGTGCTTCTGCAGCACGTCTTCAATTGCGCTCACTGGGGCATGCGGCTGTGCCAGTCGGGTCTTTGAGGATCGCCGCTCGAGCGGCTTGCGAGAGGGAGAGTGGGAGGATTGCGAGGCGCCGCGGGGTTTGGGCGCAGCGGAAAGCTGGCTTTGCGGCGCGGGCATCGGGGCCGCTTCACCGGTGGCACCAGAGATAGCGCCGAGCTCTACGGTAAGCGGTTGCCCTGGAGGCTCTTCTACGGCGTGGGCGATTGTCGCCTCGACCGGCATCTGGTGTGGATTTACCTTGGCGGCGTCATCGCCCGTCGGTTGAGGCGGCTCAGGAGGTGGCGGGCCGGAAAATCGATCCAACCGGCTCGTTGATTGCGTCAGCGAAGGTGTTTGCGCTGACGACGCGTCAAAGCTGGTGCCGGCTGGCCTCAAACCGGGTTCCAGCTTCGCCGAGCGGGGCATAAGAAAGAAAAGGCCCACGCCAAAGAAAACCGCGACGATCCAGCTGGCTATCAGCCCGACCGATATCAGATAGAACAGCGAGCCGATGGATCTGCCCAGGGGGAGCGTCCTGCGGATCAGCCCCCAGGTTCGGCTTTCTTCGCGAAGCCGCGTGCGCTCCGCTTGAGGATCGGCGCCGGTTGCAGACATTCGTTAATATTACGCGGCCCGACTGCACAAGCAACAAAGCTGCAACCGCTGGCACGCATTCTGCGGGAGTTAACAGCCAAAATATGGTGAATCGAAACTCGTTTGGGGTGGTGTGGCCCGTCCTACCCGCCGAGCGCCGATTCGAGGTCGGCAATCAAATCGCCCGGGTCCTCGATCCCGACCGAGAGGCGCAGGAGGTCGGGCGGGGCCGGGCTGTCGGCGCCTTCGACCGAGGCGCGGTGCTCGATGAGGCTCTCGACACCGCCGAGCGAGGTCGCCCGTTTCCAGATTTCGACGCCCGCCGCCGTGGCGATCGCTGCTTCGGCGCCGCCGCGGACGCGCATGCTGAGCATGCCGCCGAAGCCGCCGGTCATCTGGCGCGCAGCCATCGCGTGACCGGGGTGTCTCGGCAGCCCCGGGTACAGCACATCCAGCACCCGCGGATTTTGCGACAGCGCCTCGGCGATCTGCTGGGCCGAGCGGCAGGCGCGCTCGACCCGTAGGACCAAGGTACGCATGCCGCGCAGCAGAAGATAGGCTTCGAAACTGCCGAGGATTGCGCCGCCGCTGCTGCGCGCCGTGCGCAACCGCGCCCAGAACGCGTCCTCCCGCGCCGTCGTCAACGTCCCGGCGATCACATCGCTGTGGCCGTTCAGATATTTAGTCGCTGAATGCATGACGAGGTCGGCCCCGAGCGCCAATGGCCGGGTCAACACCGGGGTTGCGGCGGTGCCGTCGACTGCGAGCAGCGCGCCGGCGCTGTGGGCGATATCGGCTGCACCGGCGATGTCGGTCACTGACCACAGCGGGTTCGCCGGGGTCTCGATCCATATGAGGCGCGTCAGGTCCGGGCGGACCGCGTGGCGCAACGCGTCGAGCGAAGTCGCATCGACGAAGTCGACCGCGATCCCCCAAGCCTCGGCGAAATTCCTCAGCCAGCTGCGCAATCCCCAGTACATCACCCGCGGTGCGACGACATGGGCATCTCGCGGAAGGCTCTGGAAAACGGCGCCAGCCGCAGCCATCCCGGAAGAGAACAACAAGGTCGCGGCACCGCCTTCGAGTGCGGTCAACAATGCCTGCGGCTGGTCGTAGCTCGGGTTGTCGGCGCGTCCGTAACTGCGGCCTCGCCGGTATTGGTTGTCGGGGTCGCGCAAGAACGTCGTCGCCGTGTGGATCGGCAAAACGACGGCGCCCGTCGACGGGTCGGTCGAGCCGAGCGCCTGCGCGGCAAGGGTGGCGGGATCCAGCGTTTTACGGTTCATCATGTTTCCACTGCTGCGGTGCGCGCCTGGGCGACGGCGTGGATCTGGTCGCGCAAGGCCGGCTCGGTCCCGAAGAGACGATGAAGGTCTCGCGCCGCCAGGCTCAACAGCTGGCAGTATCCGAGGGCCACGACGTCGGCGGTGCGGCGGTCGGCGACCAGCAAGGCAAGCTCGCCGAAAAAATCGCCGCTTCCGAGGTGAACGGGGGTGGGTGCGATCCGCACCTCTACCGCGCCCGAAGAGATGAAATACATCGCGTCGCCACGCTCTCCCTTGTGGACGATGACTTCGTCCGGTACCGCAAGCCGCGGCCGCAGCATGCGGGCGACAGAGCGCCGGGTCTTCGCGTCGAGCGCCGCAAACATCGCGACCCGGCCGACCAGATCCTCGCGCTTCAAACCGAGATCGAGGGTCGGATGCACCTCGACCGCACGGCGCCGCGGCCGCAATTTGCGCTGCAGATCCTCGTACATGTCTTGGTTGATGATCGACTCGGCGCGCAATCTGCGGTACCGCTCCTCCTCCAGCCGCGCCGCCAGGCGGGCGAGATACTGCACTTCGAGCTGACGGGCATAGGTCGGATATTGCAGCTTCAGCGCGGCGATCGCGCGATCGATCGCGCCGAAGCGTTGGTCGAGCTGTTCTGCCATCGCTGCCCTAGGGCCGGCGCCGAACACCTTTTCGATCTGATCGCGATTGAACGCGATCACGTTCTGCAGCACGAAACGAGCCGCCAGCTGGACCTCGAACCGGTCCCCGAGCAGCCGCGCCAGAGGGCGTGCGATGGCGATCCGATGATGGATCGCACGCGAGAGGCGCAAGGCCCTGTTGAAGGCAAGGATCCGGGCCGCCGCCTTCTGGTAACCGGCGACACCGTCGCTGTGCGCTCCGTCTCGGAGCCGCGCGGCATGAGCGAGAAGGTTGGCAGCCACCCGCCGCGACACTGTCCGGTTCTCGAAATAGTCGAGACAGAATTCCTGCTCGCGATCGGCCAGAACGTAGAGCGCTGCCCGCTCCCGCAGCTCGGCGGGAAGTTCGGCATTCTCGACCGCAGCTTCGGCGGGGTCGCGGCCGTGGCCGTCATAGACTTTCGCCACCTCGGCGACGATCTCGGGCGCGATCTGATGCTGGCGTCCGACCGTCTCGATTTCCTGGGGAATAGATGAAAGGGAAAGTCCGATCACCCGCTGGCTGACGGCGACTTCCGCCGGTGCGAGGCTGCTGATTTTGAGAAGGCGCATCAAGGGCCGCATCGTCGGCGCGGTTACCAGCAGCGTGAACAACACAAAACCGGTCGCGAGTATGCCGACGAACTGACGAACCTCAGGGGGCAGCGCGGTGTTCTCGGCTGCGGCAAGCGCCAAGGCGAGAGAAACCGCCCCGCGCATGCCTCCCCACAGCATGACGAGCTTGTGGTCGCGGTCGATCGGCTTTGCGATCCCGGCGAAACTGAGCATCGGAATCAGGCCGTAAAGCGTCAGCGCCCGCGCGACGAGGGCCGCGACGACCAGCGCGGCAAGGAGACCGAGATCACTCCAGCTCGCCTTTTCGAGAAGCTCGGGGGTTTGCATCGCCGCGAACAAGAAGATCAGCGAGCTCGCCCAGAACGCCAGCTGCTCCCAAGTGACGACGAGGCTTTCCCAATTCGACGGCGCTAAGCGGCGCCGGCCGCCGGCGCTAAAGGCCAGCGCCGCGGCGGCGACTGCGACGACACCCGAGACGCCGAGGTAGTGATCACAAACGACGAAGATCACATAGGCAAAAGCGATGGTCAGTGTGGCTTCGGCCAATCGGCTCGCGCGCAAGTTCGGGAGGAACAGCGTGACGGCCCAACCGGCGACATACCCGGCAGCGAGACCACCGCCGAACTGACGCACAAAAGTGACGAGCCCGTCCACCGGGTTCGCGGGCCGATTGCCGGCCAGCATCGCGACAGTCAGCGAGTAGATCGCAATCGCCGCCGCGTCGTTGAACAGGCTCTCTCCCTGCACCAAGGTCGACAATCGACGCGGCGCCCCTATGTCGTGAAAGATCCCGACCACCGCGACCGGATCGGTGGTCGCGATGATCGCGCCCAGGATGACGCATGCCAGAATCCCGACCGGGGAAATTGGCCACAGGGCAAGCCCGACGACAAAGGTGCAGACGATCACGCCGATTACCGCGAGCAGGAGAACCGGCGCGACCTCGTCGCTCAGCTGGCGCACGTCAACATTGAGCGCCGCGTCGAAAAGCAGCGCCGGCAGAAAAACATACAGGAGCGACTCGGCGCTGAGCCCGAAATCGTGGAGCCAGCTCACGACATCGCTGATGATATTCCCGGGATGGGAGGCGAACGGGAGATTGGCAATACCGCCGATCGCGATTCCGACTACGGCAAGCAAGACTGCGTAAGGTATCGCCAGCCGCTCAGCGAGCGGCAGTAACAGGCTGACCAGCCCGAGCAGGGCGGTAACGGCAAAGACGGTCTGGATGGTATCGGTCATGACGGCCGGCCGGGGAGAACCTACCGGCAACGGCATTGCGCGACAAGGCGAACAGCAGACACCGACAATTCTCGGTCATTGACCGGCGCCGCGAATTCCCGGTAACCGTAATTTTGGGCCTCCGCCCCTGGCAAAGGTCCGGAATGAATTAAGGAGCCCCTTATACCGATGATCTCACGCCGTGCGCTGTTGCCGATGCTGGCTGCACTTTTGGCCGGTTCATCCCGGTTCTCGGTCGGCGCCGATCTACAGCAGTTTCCAACCTCGGAACTGACGATAATCAGCGCGAGCGGCCCGCATCGGTTCAAGGTCGAGCTCGCCGAAACACCGCAGCAGATGACGCAGGGCCTGATGTTCCGGACGAGCCTGGCGCCGGATGCCGGCATGCTGTTCGACTACCGGCAGCCGACCGCGGCGACGATGTGGATGCGCAACACATTGATTCCGCTCGATATGCTGTTCGTCGATGCGCGGGGCCGGATCGTCAACATCCATGAGCGAGCCGTGCCTCAGTCGGACGACGTGATCGCTGCGGCGGAGCCGGTCCGCGCCGTCATCGAGCTGAATGGCGGGACCGCCGAGCGCCTCGGCATCGAGCCGGGAGACCGGGTGGTTCACCCGATCTTCGGGAACGCGTCCTAACCCGAACCCGGAAGGATACCTCGCAGGAATCAACCCTAAGTCGTCTTGCGCGCACTCGATCCGCGCATCCTAAAGAAATCCGCGGACCAGATCGAGAAAGGCGTCGAGCCGGTCATGATGGACCCAATGGCCGGCGTTTTCGATCGAAACGATCTGGGCATTGCGGAAATGGCGAGCCCGCCCGTCATTCGCCGGGTTGGAGGCCCAGCTCTCCTTGCCGTAGACGAGGAGGGTCGGGCAATCGATGCGCTGCCATAGCCCCTCGGTCTCGGCGGCCGTCATTTCGTACGGTCGGTCGGCTCGGACGTAGTTGTCAAATTTCCAGCTGTAGGTGCCGTCCTCGTTCTGGTTGACCCCGTGCTGGGTGAGATGCCGCGCCTGTTCCGGTGATAGATGCCGGTTCGCTTCCTGCATCCGCTTGAAGGCGTCCTCGATAGAGGAATAGCGCCGCGGCAGGCGGCCGGAAAGGGCGCGCTGTTCGGTGATCCATTGTTGCATGCGTTCCGCCATCGGGCGTTTCGACCGCTCGTCGCGCCGTCTTGGCGATGCGCCCAGCCCCTCGATCGAGATCAATCGTTTGACGTGGTCCGGATAGATGCCGGCGTAGCGCAGCGTGATCATGCCGCCGAGGGAGTGCGCGATGATATTGAGCGGCGCCAGTTCCTGCTGATGGATCAGCTGGGCCAGGTCATAGAGGTAACCGGCGATAGAATAATTGCCGTCGGGCGACCACTGGCTGTCGCCGTGACCGCGCAGGTCAGGCGCCAAAACATGCCAGTCCGGGCGCAGTGCGCTGGCAACCCAGTCCCAATTACGGCAATGGTCCCGCCCGCCATGGACGAGGAGCAGCGGCGGCGCGGCCGGATTGCCCCAATCGACATAATGCAGGCGAAGCCGCTGCGAGAAATAGATCCGCGAGGTCGGGCCGGAGCTGTCGAGGTTCAAAGCAAAGACCCCCGTGCGCTCAGTGGCGTCAGACGGGGGTCGCTGTTGCGAAGCTGATCTTCGCGCTCGGCGCTATGCGCCGAGCTCTGTCTTGGACTTTCAACTTGGTTGCCGATGCCAAGCGGTCGGCAACTGCTTCTCTCCAGGTGGCGTCATGTCTGTGGCACACCCTCCCGGCTGGTTGTCGACACACATGATCTAAGTACGGGTCAGGGGCGCCGTCAAGGGCCAAATTCAACGGGAACCACCCATAGGAGAATCCGGCGCTGCGAGCGCTTGAAACCTCGGGCCGCGTGGTTTATTTTCCTGGCACTCTCTCTTGGAGAGTGCTAATCACGCTTTGAAATTTGAGACTCCGACGGAGGAATCCCGTGAATTTTCGACCGTTGCAAGATCGCGTCCTGGTCCGCCGTATCGAGCAGGAGGAAAAGACGCTAGGCGGCATCATCATTCCCGATACCGCAAAGGAAAAGCCGATGGAGGGTGAAGTGATCGCCGCCGGGCTCGGCGCCCGGGGGGATGACGGCAAGCTCAATCCACTCGACGTGAAGGTTGGCGACCGAGTGCTCTTTGGTAAATGGTCGGGCACCGAAATCAAGATCGACGGCGAGGACCTCGTCGTCATGAAGGAGTCCGACATCATGGGTATCGTCGCGTAAGGGGAGGTAGCTAATGGCTGCAAAGGAAGTACGCTTTCATACCGACGCTCGCGACAAGATGCTGCGCGGCGTCGATATTCTCGCCAATGCCGTAAGGGTAACCTTGGGTCCGAAGGGCCGTAATGTCGTTCTCGACAAATCATTCGGCGCGCCGCGCATCAGCAAGGACGGCGTCACGGTCGCCAAGGAGATCGAGCTCGCCGACAAGTTCGAGAACATGGGCGCCCAGATGGTGCGCGAAGTCGCGTCTAAGACGAGCGATCTGGCCGGCGACGGCACGACGACAGCGACCGTTCTCGCCCAGACGATCGTGCGCGAAGGCGCCAAGGCGGTCGCTGCCGGCATGAACCCGATGGATCTGAAGCGCGGCATCGACCGGGCGGTGGATGCGGTTGTCGCGGATATCGGCAAACGTTCGAAGAAAGTTTCGACAAACGACGAAATCCAGCAGGTCGGAACGGTTTCCGCCAACAATGATCGTGAAATCGGCCGGATGATCGCCGAAGCGATGCAGAAGGTCGGCAACGAGGGCGTCATCACAGTCGAAGAGGCGAAATCGCTCGAAACCGAGCTCGACGTGGTCGAAGGCATGCAGTTCGACCGCGGCTATGTCAGCCCCTATTTCGTGACCAACGCGGAAAAGATGGTCGCGGAGCTCGATGACCCGTACATCCTGCTCAACGAGAAGAAGCTGTCGAGCCTGCAGGCGCTGCTCCCGCTGCTCGAAGCTGTCGTTCAGTCCGGCAAGCCTTTGCTGATCGTCGCCGAAGACGTCGAAGGTGAGGCGTTGGCGACGCTCGTCGTCAACAAATTGCGCGGCGGCCTGAAAATCGCCGCGGTCAAGGCGCCGGGCTTTGGCGACCGCCGCAAGGCGATGCTCGAGGACATGGCGATCCTCACCGGCGGCCAGGTGATCAGCGAAGATCTCGGCATCAAGCTCGAAAACGTCACGCTCGACATACTGGGCAGAGCCAAGCGGGTCAGGGTCGAGAAGGAAAACACGACAATCATCGACGGCGCCGGCAAGAAGGACGACATCCAGGGCCGCATCGCGCAGATCAAGGCCCAGATCGAGGAGACGACCTCAGACTACGACCGCGAAAAGCTGCAGGAGCGGCTGGCCAAGCTCGCCGGCGGCGTCGCGGTGATCCGCGTCGGCGGCGCGACCGAGGTCGAAGTGAAGGAGCGTAAAGACCGGGTCGACGACGCCACGCATGCGACGCGAGCGGCGGTCGAGGAAGGCATTGTCCCCGGCGGCGGTGTCGCGCTGCTCTACGCCGCGAAGGCGCTCGACGGGCTGACACCCGAGAACAGCGACCAGCGGGTCGGGATCAACATCGTCAAGCGCGCTCTGCAATCGCCCGTCCGCCAAGTCGCGGAAAACGCCGGCACCGACGGTTCGATCGTCGTTGGCAAGCTGTTGGATGCGAACGACCCGAACCGCGGCTTCGACGCCCAGAGCGGCGAATATGTCGATATGGTCAAGGCCGGCATCATCGACCCGACCAAGGTCGTGCGGCTCGCCTTGCAGAATGCCGCCTCAGTCGCCGGCCTGCTCGTCACGACCGAGGCGATGGTCGCCGAAAAGCCCGAAAAGAAAGCTGCGCCCGCGATGCCGCACGACCATGGCATGGGCGGCATGGACGACTTCTAAGCCCCAACTTTCGCAAAAATCCGGCCGGCACCCAGGTGGTGCCGGCTTTTTTTGCTCCCTCGCCCCGCTTGCGGGGAGAGGGCGGGGTGAGGGGGGTAAGTGATGAGCTGAAATAGGGAGGAACACAGATGAGCCGGTTGTTCGGTCCGCTGCGGCAGATGGGGTTTGTGGTGCGCGACATCGACAAGGCGATGCGCCACTGGGTCGAGGTCTGCGGGGTCGGGCCCTGGTATATCGCCGAGAAGCTGCCGCTGCACGGCTTCTGGTACAAAGAGCAGCGCTACGACGATATACATCTGACGATCGCGCTGGCCAATTCCGGTGACGTCCAGCTCGAGCTGATCCAGCAACGCGACGATAAGCCGAGCATGTACCGCGATTTTCTCGCGGTGGGCCATGAGGGGCTGCAGCACTGGTCGAGCTGGCCCGAGAATTACCATGAGCTGCTCGACCGCGCCGTCAATGGCGGCTGGACGATCGGCCAACGCGGCGAGAGCCCGCGCGGCCCGTTCGTCTATTTCCTCAACGAGGGCCATCCCGGCACGGTCATCGAGATGGCCGAGCTGACGCCGACCCGGCGCCGCATCTTCGACGCGGTTCGCGACGCGGCGGTCGACTGGGACGGCCGCGACCCGATCCGCCACGATTGGCCCAGGGTCTAAATTAACGCGGGGGCTGAATTACCGCGGCAATACCTTCGCGAGGGCCGCATAGGCTTCCTCGTCCGTCCGGTCGTAGCGCAGCGGTGTCACGACAATCTTGCCGGTGTGCAACGCCTCGACGTCGCTCTCCGGCCCCTGGTCGCGCGGCCCGCGCCGAAAGCTGATCCAATGATAGGTCAGCCCGCGCGGGTCGGTGCGGGTTTCGACCTGCATGCCCTGGATCAGCCCGGGGCCTTGGCGGGCCAAGGTCAGAGGGCCGGTATCTTCGGCTGGAAGATCGGGGAAGTTGACATTGAGGCAGGTCGCGACGCTCCAGCCGATCGCCAGCAATTGGCGCACGACATTGGCGCCGAGCGGCGGCGGTGTCCCAACGGACCTGCGCGCGGTCGGTCCATGCCTGGCTCAGCGCGATCGACGGAATGCCGAGCAGCATGCCGGTCATCGCTCCCCCGACCGTACCCGAGAAGACCGTTTCCAGACCGAGATTGGCGCCGCGATTGACCCCTGACAGAAGCAATTGCGGCGCCTCGGGCATCAGATGGCATGCGCCCATGACGGCGCAGTCGCCGGGCGTTCCGGTGATCCCGTAACGCCGCAGCCCCCGCTCGCTGATCCGGATCGGGTGATGCAGGCTGACCGCGTGCGAGACGCCGCTCTGGTCGTGCTCCGGCGCGACGACCCAAACCTCGTGCGCGAACTCGCCGGCGATCCGCTCGAGGACTTTGAGGCCCGGCGCTTCGATGCCGTCATCATTGGTTATCAGAATACGATCCAGCACAGCGCGGCTCCCTTCGTCCTGGAAAAGTTATAGTCCAGCCTCTCTGAACTACTCTTGCTATCACAGGGATGGCATAGCCAAGATATCCGTATAACCGAATGATGCAGCGACAGCACGCGAGCGGATACGACGAAGATTAAATTTAATTTAACTTTGCTGCATCGAGTGGTGGGCTTTTTAGCCATCCACGCAACCAAGCCTTTTCGCTTGCTGTTGAAGGCGCAGAGAGAGCGAAATGGCAAGTATGCATGGATCTTGGATCCGCCGGTCGATCAAGCTGACGGTTCTACTGTTGGTGCTTGCCGGCATCGGTTTGGGTGCGCGGTTTCTCACAGCGCAAGGCGCGGGCAATGCTGCGCAGGCCCAGCCAAATCGGCAGCCGCAGGCCGTTCCGGTTCTCGCCACGACAGCAGAACCGAAGGATTTCCCGGTTATCGTGCGCGGTTTGGGCACGGTCGAGGCGTTCAATACCGTCACCGTCAAGAGCCGGGTCGACGGCAATATTGAAAAGATCGGCTATCAGGAAGGCCAATATGTGCATAAGGGCGATCTGCTCGTGCTGATCGATCCGCGGCCTTATCAAGCCCAGCTTGAGCAAGCCGAAGCAACAAAGGCCAAAGATCAGGCGAATCTCGCAAATGCGCAACGCGACCTCGCCCGCTATGCCGCGCTGCTCAATACCAATCTGGCGGTAACGCGGCAGCAATACGACACCCAGCAGGCCACGGTGGCGCAGCTGCAGGCCGATCAGGCGCAGATCGATGCCGCCAAGCTCAACGTCGCGTACTGCTCGAGCCGGGCTGACGCCAGATGCCGATCATCTCTCCGATATGGTTGTTGACCCAGTCGAGCTGCAGCGGCGCATCCGACCCGTCGACGACTTGCCCGATATCTTCGATGCGCACCGGTGCGCCGTTGCGATAGGCGACGATGACCTTGCTCAATGCTGGGGCTTGTCACGGTCCCGCTGTCGCTGGTCGGGACCTTTGCTGTGCTGTACCTGGCCGGCGACAGTCTCGACAATCTGTCGCTGATGGGACTGACGCTCGCGGTCGGGCTCGTCGTCGACGATGCGATCGTCATGCTCGAAAACATCTACCGTTACCTGGAGCAGGGCGACGATGCGCTGACGGCGGCGCTGAAGGGCGCCGGCGAGATCGGTTTCACGATCATCTCGATCACGATTTCGCTGATCGCCGTCTTCATCCCGATATTGTTTATGGGCGGTGTCATCGGCCGGCTGTTCCGCGAATTCGGCGTGACGGTTTCCGCCGCAATCGTACTGTCGGCGATCATCGCGCTGACCTTGTCGCCGATGATGGCGGCGCTCTTCCTCGCGGATCCGCGATCGGTCAAGCACGGGCGCCTCTATCGCTGGAGCGAGCGGGCATTCGAAGCGGCGGTTAGCGGCTATCAGCGGTCGTTGCGGGTCGTGATGCGGTTTCGCTTCTGGGCGATGCTGGTCAATTTGGCGCTGATCGCGCTGACCGGCTGGCTGTTCATAACGATCCCGAAGGGCTTCATCCCGGAAGAAGATACCGGGATGATCTTCGGGTTTACGCAAGCCTCGCCGGACATTTCCTTCATGGGTATGGCCGATCTGCAGCAGAGAGCGGCGGCAGTCATCCGGAAGGACCCCGACGTTGCGACGGTCGGTTCGGCGATCGGCGGCGGCGCCAGCTCCGGCATGAACACCGGCCGCTTTTTCATCAGCCTGAAGCCGTGGAACGAGCGTAAGGAGACCGAGACTCAGATCATCGATCGGCTCCGGCCGCAGCTCGCCGAGGTGCCCGGCATCCAGACCTTCCTGCAGCCGCTCCAAACCATCCGGATCGGCGGCCGGCTGACCAAGACCGAATACCAGTACACATTGCAGGACATCGATTTGGACGAATTGCAGCAATGGGCGCCGAAAGTCGAAGCCAAACTGAAGACACTCCCCGGCCTCGAGGATGTGACGAGCGACCTCCAGCTGGCGAACCCGCAATTGAAGATCCAGATCGACCGCGACCTGGCGTCCCGTCTCGGTGTTAATCCGAACGTCATTGAAACGACGCTCTACGACGCCTTCGGCCAGCGCTATGTCACGCAAGTCTATGGCCAGCTCAACACCTACCACGTCGTGCTCGAAGTAGAGCCGGCATACCAAAAGGACATCTCCGCGCTGTCGCGGATTTATGTGCACGGTTCGGGTGGCCAGCTCATTCCGGTGAGCCAATTCGCCCGCCTGGTGCCGACGACGACGGCCGTGTCGGTCAACCATCAGGGCCAGTTTCCGGCCGTCACTATTTCCTTCAATCTCGCCGCCGGCACCTCGCTCGGCGAGGCAGTAAACCGCATCGATCAGGCGATGACGACGATGGGGCTGCCACACACCATCGAGACATCGTTCGAGGGCACGGCGCAGGCCTTCCAAAGCTCGCTGTCGTCACAACCCATCCTGATTGGGGCGGCGATCTTTGCGGTTTATGTCGTGCTGGGCGTGCTCTACGAGAGCTTCATCCACCCGGTGACGATCCTGATGAGCTTGCCGCCCGCCAGCGTCGGCGCGCTGCTGGCGTTGCAGTTCTTCGGCTTCGATCTCAGCATCATCGCGGTCATCGGCCTCATCATGCTGATCGGCATCGTCAAGAAGAACGCGATCATGATGATCGACTTCGCACTCGAACGCCGGCGCCATGAAGGGAAGTCGGCCGAGGAAGCGATCGTCGAGGCGGCTGTCTTGCGGTTTCGCCCGATCATGATGACGACGATGGCCGCGATCTTCGGGATCTTGTCGATCGCGCTCGGCTATGGCGCGGGCGCCGAACTGCGCCAGCCGCTGGGCGTTGCCGTGGTCGGCGGGCTCGTTGTCTCGCAGGCGCTGACCCTCTTCACGATCCCCGTCACCTACCTCTACATGGAGCGGCTGAGCGAATGGCTCAGCGGCTTCGGCCGCCCGCGCCGCCGCCCTTCGGACCATGCGCTCGTCCCGGCCGGCAACCATCCGCGCCCGGCAATCATCCACCAACAGGCTGGGGATTGGGGTAAGGTCGATCAGATCAGCGCGGTGTCAGTGCGAGGAGCATAGCGGCTCCCGGAGCAGGGCTGCTCCCTTGTGCTGCAGCAGGGGTGATCCCGGGCGGCGCTACACAGAGGGCGAACAACGGCAGCCCGGCAACGAGACAGACGGAGCGCAGCTCGACCTTCATCGAGTCAGGCGCGTCGGGGGAACGGCGGAAGAGGCAGGAGTCGAACCTACCGAGGACGCCTGGCGCCCTCCAACGGGTTTGAAGCCCGCGCGAGTCACCGGACCCGATGCTCTTCCGAGATCGATATTGCAGGTTCTTTGCGCCGGATCAAAGGTCGAAGCGCCGGCCTCTTCCGGTCAGGCGAATACCTCGCGCCCGCGAAGCACGATGCGCGCGTCGCCGGTCCGCCGGGTCGCGCCCATCTTATCAAGGTATTCGAGGATTTCGATCGTCAGGTTACGGCCGACGCCGGAACAGTCCTTGAAGGTTGCGGCGGTGAATGTGCCCTCGGGCGAGCCGTCGGCGAGTTCGCACGCGATTTCGGCGAGGCGCGCCAGGGTCTCGGGCAGAAAGAACCGGTTGTTGGCGACCCGGGCGACCCGGCCCAACCGCTCGGCGCGGGTGAGAAAGCGCTCCACCGCCTCGGGCTCGAGTTCGAGCGCGGCGGCCAGCTCCCGAATTCGCGGCGGCCGCAGGTCCGCGGCGGCGAGTAGCGGGTGAAGACGCTCCCAGAGCCGCTCGTCCGACCGGGTCAGCCGAGGCTGGTGCTCGGGCAAGCGCCATATCGGACCCTGACGCATGATGCGGCCGGCGCCGGCGAGCGCGTCGAGCGCCGCGTCGAGCGCCGCCTCCGGAACTGCCCCTGGAGCCGCCCCGCGCAATTGCATGATCAGCGCCGGCCGGCCGGGCCCGAGCGCGTCGGGCTGCGCCTGGTGCCAGGCGCCGAGCGTGTCGACGATCTTGTCGCCAAGCGCAGTCAGCCGCTCCGGGGCCACCGCAACCGGAGCGCGCGCCGGTCCGACACGCAGAAATTCGCCTGCTTCGGTCAAGCGATCGAGTTCGCTCGGCGCCAAGTTGCGGGCCAACGCGAATTGCGTCAGATCGACCACCCCTTGAACCGCGAGCAGGAGAGCCAGCGCTTGCCCCGGGTCCGTCGTGGCGAGCGCCTCGAGCACCGCGAGCCGCGCCGGTTGCCGGCGCCCGCGGCGCGGCGCAAACGGATCGACGACACGGCCGCCCGCCAGGGTGCGCCGGGCGGCGTGGTCGCGCAGCACCGCCCGGTCGCCGCACAACGCACCGACCGGGTGCTCCAGATCCAGCTGCACGAAACCGCGTTCGCCCGGAGCAATCTCCCGCGACCCGAGCACAGCGGCGCGAGCGACGGTGTCTGTCGTGCCGAGGTGCAGATGGACCGGCAGCCCGTCGCGCAACGGCGCTTCGGCATAGCGCGAGACGCGCAATGAGAGGTCGAGCCGCGTCGTCGGCGCGTGCCGTTCCGCGGCGAGGATCCAGTCCCCGCGGCGCGGCTCGCCGCCTTCCGGAAACGAGGCGGCGACATTGATCGCGCACCGCTCGCCGGCGACTGCTGTCTCGATAGGACGGTTGTGTCCATGCAATCCACGGACCCGTACGGGTGTGCCTTGCGGGCTGAGCACGAGCCGATCGCCCGGCGCTACCGTACCTGCGGCTATCGTGCCGGTGACGACCAGCCCGATCCCGGGCAGGCGAAAGGCCCGGTCGATCGGCATCCGGAAGAGACCCGACGGCGAAGCCGCCGCTCGGCTCCGAGCAGCGGCCCGCGCGCTTTGTTGCAGATGCTCGGCGAGGGCGGCAATTCCCTCGCTGGTCCGACTCGAGACCGGAAAAATCGCCGGTTGCGGAAAGCCTACCGCTACCAGCAGCGCGCTCGTCTCCGCTGCCACTGCGTCGGTGCGGCCGCCATCGACCCGATCGATCTTGGTGACGACCCCCGTGACCTCGTGGATCCCGATCAGCTCCAATATATCGAGATGCTCGAGGGTCTGCGGGCGCGGCCCGTCATCGGCGGCGACGACCAGCAATACCCGGTCGATCGACAGCACGCCGGCCAGCATGTTGGCCAGGAAACGCTCATGCCCGGGAACATCGACAAATCCGAGCTCGGTACCGTCGGGCAAGGTGGCATACGCGAACCCCAGATCGATCGTCAGCCCGCGCCGCTTCTCCTCGGGCAGGCGGTCGGCATCGACCCCAGTCAGCGCGCGGATCAGCGCGGTCTTGCCATGATCGATATGACCGGCCGTCGCCAAGATCATCGGTGGGGCGGCATTGCGGCCGTGCGTGCTTCGAGACGCGCCCCCCCTTCGAGACGCCGCCTGCGACGGCTCCTCGGGACAAGGGGCGCTCCTCAGCATGAAAGAAGTCTTTGATAGCATTAAGAAAACCCCTCATCCTGAGGAAGCTGCAAAGCAGCTGTCTCGAAGGACGCACGATGCTTTTTCAGAACAAACCCGTCGAGTTGCGCGGCGAACGCCGCTTCGTCTTCGAGACAGCGCAGGTCGAGAATGACGCGGCCCGCCTCGATGCGGCCGATAACCGGGATCGGCAGCGCCCGCAAGTCGCGCGCCAGCGCCGTGACCGCGCTGCCCGCGCGAGCCGCCAAAGGCCGCAAGGCCAGCGCTGCGCTCGGCAGCAGCGAAATCGGGAGCGCCCCGCTGCCGATCTGGCTCTTTGTCTCGATCAGAGCGACCTCGGCGACATCGCATAAAGCGCGCTCGACGGCGGAAAGCAGCCGCTCTGCGAGCGCCCGGATCTGTTCCACCGGCCGTGCCAGCAGCCGCAGCGCCGGCAGGCGCTCGGCCAGACGATCGGGATCGGCGTAGAGCCGCAGCACGGCCTCGAGTGCCGCGAGCCGGATCTTGTCGAGGCGCAGCGCCCGTTTCAGCGGGTTCCGTGCGAGCCTGCGGATCAGCTCGGCGCGGCCGACGACGAGCCCCGCTTGCGGGCCTCCCAGCAGCTTGTCGCCGCTGAACGTGACGAGGTCGGCGCCGCGCGACAGCGCCTCCGCGACGGTCGGTTCGTGCGGCAGCCCCCGGTGCGCAAAGTCGATGAGCGAACCGCTGCCGAGATCCTCGACAAACGGTATCGCGTGATCGCGGGCGAGAGCGGCGAGCTTGGCTGCGGGCGCCGCCGCGGTGAAGCCGTGGATGGCGTAATTGCTGGTGTGCACCTTCAGAACGAGGCCGGTCTGCGGGCCGATCGTCGCGGCGTAATCGGCGAGATGCGTCCGGTTTGTCGTGCCGACCTCGCGAAGGCGCGTACCGGCCCGCGCCATGATGTCGGGCAGGCGAAACGAGCCGCCGATCTCGATCAGCTCGCCGCGCGACACGATCGTCTCGCGACCTTCGGCCAAGGTGTTCAACGCCAGCACCAACGCCCCGGCATTGTTGTTGACCGTGAGCGCGGCCTCCGCTCCGGTGAGGCGCGTCAGCCAGCCCGCGACATGATTGTCGCGCTCGCCGCGCTTGCCGGTCTCGATCTCGTATTCGAGCGTTGTCGGATCGCGCATCGCCTCGACCGCCGCGGCAATCGCCTCCTCGGGCAGCGGCGCGCGGCCGAGATTGGTGTGAAGCACGGTGCCGGTCAGATTGAACACGCGGCGCTGCGAAGGCTGCATATCGCGCGCGAGCGAGGCGGCGCTCTCTTCGAGAATGGATTCTACGGAGGCGGGGGCATCGCACCGGCGCCGCGCGGCCAATGCCGTCCTGACCGCATCGACAACGAGCGGCCGCCCGTATCGCGCGATCATCGCGGCGGCGGTCTCGGAGCGCAGGACCCGGTCGACCCCCGGCAGCCCCAATCTGCCCCGGCGCTCCTCCGCGCTCATTTCGCGGCGACCAATTCGGGGACCGGCTGCGCGGCGCCCGCCTCGAAACGGACGCGCGGCTCGCTCCCCCTCAGACCTGCGACTCGACCGATCAGTGCGGCCCGATAGCCGAGCCTCCGCAATTCGACGACGCACGCTGCGGCGCGATCGGCCGGGACGCCGGCCAGCAGCCCGCCGGCGGTTTGCGGGTCGATCAGCAGCGGGGCCATCTGATGAAGCTGTGCCGCCGGGTCGAGAGCCGCCAGCGCGGCGATGTTGTCGGCGTGCAATGAACTGGTAATCCCACTGCCGAGCAGCGGCAGCGCGCCGTCGAGAGCGGGGATTGCCTCCGAATCGAGAACCGCATCCATCCCCGAGGCGCGCAGCATTTCGAGAAGGTGGCCGAGGAGCCCGAAGCCGGTCACGTCGGTGCAGGCGCTGGCCCGATACTCTAAGAGGCAAGCGGCCGCCGAAGCCGCCGACTGCACCATAGTCGCGATCGCGGCCTCTACCAGACGCGACGAGATCAACCCGCGCGCCGCTGCGGCCAGGATCACGCCGGTGCCGAGCGGCTTGGTCAAGACCAGCCGGTCACCGGTACGCAACCCGGCCTTGCGCAGGAGTTTTCCCGGCCGCGGGCGCCCGGTCACGGCAAATCCGAGGGCGAGTTCGGCGCCCTCGGCGCTGTGCCCGCCGATCAGCACGGCACCCGCCGGCTCCAGCACGTCGAGGCCGCCGCGCAGCATGTGAAACAGGTCGTGCTCGACGATCGGCGGGCGCGCCGGCGGCAGGGTGGCGATCGCCAGTGCGCTCTCCGGCGTTCCCCCCATCGCATAGATATCGCCTAGCGCATGCGTCGCGGCAATGCGGCCGAACAGATACGGATCATCGACCATCGCACGGAAGAAATCGACGGTCTGCAGCAGCGGCGGCGCACCGGGGAACGAGATCAGCGCCGCATCGTCCGGGCTGTCGAGGCCGATCATGACGGCGCCGCTCGTCGCCGGATGGAGCCGCCCAATGACCCGGCCGAGCACCGCCGCCGGGACCTTTGCGGCACAACCGCCGCAGCGCATCGGGTCTTCACCCGGCTCCGGCTGCATTTCGGGCAATTCCGTGTATCTCCGCATCCAGCGGCGGTCGATCCAATCCTTTAGCTGCCATAACCGCGGGCCATGCGCGACAAACGGCCCGCGCGAGGCTACGGCCTGCTCGTCCCCGGTGCCGATCAACGCCAGCGCGCGCTTTTGCGGCACGGCGCGCCGCAACCGGCGGCCGGCGAGGGCGCGGCGCAGATTGGCGGCGAGCGACGGGCCCTGGCGGACGGCGTAAACCCCCGCCTTCTCACGCGGGTGGGCGAGCATCGTCGCGACGTCGCCGGCCGCGAAGATCCTCGGGTCTCCGGGCGAGCGCAGTCTGTCGTCGACCGAGATGAAGCCCTCAGGCGTCAATGGCAGGCCGGTGTCGGCGAGCCAGGGAGCGGCACCGGCCTGGGTCACCCACAGCGCCTCGTCAAATTCGACCCGCCTGCCATCGGCGCAGAGCAGGACACCCGGCGCGACACTTACGACGGCGCTGCCGGCGACCACGGTCACCGGGTGATCGGCGAGTATCTGCTCGAACAGCCGGCGGACCCGGGCATTGTGCAACGGCAGCAGCGCCTCGCGGGTGACCAGGGTTACCTCGACCGCGTCGCCCTTCAGTTCGGCCAAGCGATGTTGCGCCGAAAGGGCGAGCTCGACCCCGCCGGCGCCGCCGCCGACAATGGCGAGGCGAAGCCGCGGCATCTCGCGCGCCCGCTCCAGCAACGCCTCCCAGCGCACCGCGAACCGGTCGATCGGCTTGACCGCGATCGCGTGCTCGGCGGCGCCGGGGACATCGTCGGAGCGCGGGGCCGAGCCGATATCGATCGACAGAACATCGTACCGGATCGGCGGATGGGCGTCGCACAACAATGCGCAATCGGCCCTGTCGAGCCCGATCGCCTCGTCGCGGATCAGCCGCGCGCCGGCAAATCGCGCGAGCCGGCCAAGGTCGATATGGCATTCGTCGAGTGAATAGTGCCCGGCGACGTAGCCCGGCAGCATGCCCGAATAGGGCGTCTCGACGCCGCGGGTAACGAGCGTCACCCGCACCCCGGCCACCGGCTGCATGCCGAAGCTCTTGACGACGTGCACATGCGCATGCCCGCCGCCGACGAGGACGAGATCCTGCGTAATCGCTGCACGTTGCTGCATCGCCACGACTATGCCCAAGTGCTGTCTGCTACTCCAGTCGTCAGGAGAAAATATGCAGATAGGGTTCAATCTGCGGATCAGCGGCCCGCTGTCGTCGCCCGAGAGCATGACCCGGATCGCGCAGCAGGGTGGGGCGCTCGGCTATGACTATTTGACATTGACCGACCATGTCGCGCTGCCGAAATTGCGGGTGCCGGGCTACCCTTATTCCGAGAGCGGCGAATTCTTCGGGGAAGACCCGGAACGCCGGCACGAGCAATTGACCGCGACGGCCTTCATCGCCGCCAAGACCACCCGGATCCGTCTCGTACCGGCTGTGATGGTCGTGCCCCACCGGCCGGCTGTGCTCGCCGCCAAGATGCTGTCGACGATCGATGTTCTATCCGGCGGGCGGCTGGTCGTCGGGATCGGCGCGGGCTGGCTACAGGCGGAATTTGATGCGGTCGTTGGGCCGCCTTTTGCTGCGCGCGGCCGGGTAACGGACGAATATCTAAACGCGTTCCGCAATTTGTGGGCCGAGGAGGCACCGCATTTCGAGGGGAACTGGGTCAAATATGACGGGATCTCCTTCGAACCCAAGCCCGTGCAAAAGCCGCACCCGCCGATCTGGGTCGGCGGCGAAAGCGGGCCGTCGCTGCGCCGCGCCGCGCGGTTCGGCGATGCGTGGTATCCGATCGGCGGCAACAGCAAGCATCTGCTCGACACGATGCCGCGGTACCGTGCCGGGATCGCCCGGTTGCGCCAGTTGACTGCCGAAGCCGGACGCGAGCCGGCGAGCGTTGCGCTGACCTACCGCGTCAAGCGGTACGGAGAAGCGGTGCCCGCAAAAGCTTCCGACGGCGAGCGGCGATTGTTCTCAGGGAGCAACAGCGACATCATCGCGGATTTGCAAGCTTTGGGCGATCTCGGGGTCGGCGCCGTCGACATCGATTTCGAACGCCCTGATCTCGATGATTCGGTCGCAGCGATGCGTCGGTTTAAAGAGCAGGTGATTTCGCGACTATAGCTTCGGCATCCCGGGCCGTGGCTGGCGCCGGATCGCGAGTGCCGGGTTGGTGTCGGACCCTGATACTGCCGTACGGCACCATTGTCGCCTGGGCATTCCGGACGATCCTGTCCAAATGCGTCCACACTCCGTCGAGCGCCTCGGCGATGAGACGCGCGTCGCGCAATGTCTCGTCGAGCAGTTCCGGGCGCGACCTGAGAACAATTTGCGTCACCTCGAGTGCCTCGGCGGCATGGCGTTCCTCGACCTGTTGCGAGAAGCATTCCTCGAAATACGGTTCGTGCCTGAAATGCGGGAAATGAACCGACAGGGCATCGGCGAGCGCCCGCATCCAGTCGGCCGACAGCATCTCGACGGCGCACCACGCGCCGAGCGACCGCGAATAGAGTTTGGGAGCCAACCGCACAAAATCGGCCGTTTCGCCTTCGAGATAGTGGCAGAGCTCACCGAGTTCTCCGAACTCCTCGTCATCCAGCAGGCATTCTGCGCCGATGCTGCGAAATGCTCTGGTCAGCTGGTAATGATGGGTATCGCCATCTGCGAGCCCGTCATCGTCGATGAATATCCGAAGCTTGCGTGTTCGCAATGCCGGGCAGTCGAGATGCGGAAGATAATAGACCGCCGCGCGTGTCGCGTGCATGGCAGACTGGTAGACCAGATGGATCTGGCCCAAGAGCCCGGGGTCACTCGCCAGTGCGTGAGGCAGGCCAGCCAGGCGTAAAAAAAACGGCATGCGCGACGCGCGGTGTTCCTCGAGTATGGCGGCCAAGGCGTTTGGCAGATTCTCGATCGCAGAAGGTGTTGGCTCATATTGTCTCGATTTTCTACCAGTCGGGTCGTCGTCTCTCATGGCCCATATCCCCAGGTTGTAGCCGGTTACAGTTAACCGCCGCAGCCGAGCTCAGCTTCGGTACTGGTCACGGACGCTATTGCCGATCCGTAAACTTAAGGTTAAGCCTCTAAAATCCAAAACTCGTTAGCCGAATTAATTATTCATTTATCGAGAGATTGTAGCGTTGGCTGTTTCTCGTATTGCGAGCGTCGATGGAAACTGCCAACCGAAGATCCTTCGATACGGCCGGCGCATTCGCCCAGCTGGCGATCGCCTGGCTGACCATGTTCGTGGTCGGCAGCGACCTGTTCGTGGTCTCGCCGCTGCTGCCGCTGATCTCGGCCGATTACGCGGTGCCGCCCGCCGCAGCGGGTTTGAGCGTAACCGTATTCGCGGTCACCTATATGCTGAGCGCTCCGGCTCTTGGCCATCTCGCCGACCGGGTTGGGCGTGTTCGCGTCCTGACCTGCTGCCTTGGCGCCTTTGGGGCAGCCAACCTGCTGACGGCAATCGCCGGGGATTTCACTTGGCTGCTCGCTACGAGGATCGTTGCGGGCGCTGCGGCCGCCGGCGTGTCGCCCTCCATATATGCTCTCGAGCGGCGCGCCACCCGGCTTGCGATCGTCGTATCGGGTCTCTTGATGTCGCTTTCCGTCGGCACACCACTAGGCCTGCTGACCGCCGCGTCGCTCGGGTGGCCGGTTGTCTTCGCAGCACTCGCCGTGCTGAGCCTGGTCCTCGCATGGGCGAACAACCGCGTTTGGCATCATTCCCCGGTCGCCAAGAGCCGTGCCGCGCTGCCGGATCGGCTGACGCCAACGGTCCTCGCCGCATGGCTTGCTCCGACGGTGCTGTGGAGTGCGGCGCTCTACGCCGTGTACACCTATCTCGGCGAAGGGCTGAGCGCATCGGGCTATTCGACCGAGCAAATCGCCGAGGCGATCCTGTTCTACGGTTGTGGGGCAATCGCCGGCACCTTGATCGGCGGGCGCCTCGCGGACCGGCTCGGGGCAAGACTGACGATCTCGATCGGCCTCGCGGGACTCGGTTCGTGCCTTCTGCTGCTGTTGGTTGCGCTGCACCTCGGGCCGATCGTCGACTGTGTCTTTGGGCTCGCCTCGCTATCGGCGCAGCTGTTCTTCCCGGCTCAGCAGCTCAGGCTGGCGAACCAGTTCCCCAACAGCCGGGCAGCGATACTGGCCTGGAACAACAGCGCCCTCTTTTTGGGAATATCGCTGGGCTCGTTGATTGGCGGGCAAGCCATCGCGTTCGGCGGGTTTGAGACCGATTTGATAATCGCGGCGGCCATCGCAATTGTCGGATGGATCACAAACCAGGATGGCCGTCGATGCCATGCCGAGGTCAGGATCACACCACCGCATCAGCCCTGCGGGGTAGAGGCAGGTTGATCGTCACCGTCGTCCCTGATCCGAGCTCGCTTTCGATGTGGAGTGTGCCGCCGTGCAGGTCGACGACGGACTTCGCGAAAGGCAGCCCGAGACCGGCGCCCTGATGCGTGCTGTCGAGCACCGAATTTACGCGGTAGAAAGGCTGTACCACCAGCGGGATGTCCTGGGCCCGGATGCCGATGCCGGTATCCCGGATGCGAATATGCAACGCGGCCTCGTCGATTTCGCTCGATATCGTGACGCGCCCCCCTGCCGGCGTGAACTTTACCGCGTTGCCGATCAAATTGACGAACACCTGCTTCAATTTAACCGGGTCGCCTTCGAGCACCGGCCAGTTTGACGGATCACCGTCGATAATGATCAGGACCGCGGCGGCCGCAGCAGTCGATTGCAGCATCATCAAGCTTTCGGCAAAGAGCTTGCCGGGCTCGGTCGGAACACGTTCGATTTGCAGCTTCCCCGCTTCCACCTTGGCGAGGTCGAGCATTTCCTCGACGAGGGAAAGCAAATGCATACCGCTCTCGTGGATGTGCAGCGCGTATTCCTTGTAGGCGGGAATGCCGATCGGACCCATGATTTCGCGGTGCATCATTTCCCCAAACCCGATGATCGCATTGAGCGGGGTGCGCAGTTCATGACTCATATTGGCGAGGAACATGGACTTTGCCCGATTGGCATTGGCCAGCTCGACCGTTCTCTCCTCGACGCGGGTTTCCAGGGTCGCGTTCAGCTCGCGCAGCTCGGCTTCGGCCCGCTTTTGTGCAGCGTAACGGGCAGCCAATGCATCAGCCATGGCATTGAAGGTTGCTCCCAGATGGCCGATTTCCGACGCGGGATGGCGAACTTTTACCCGCGAATTGTAATTACCATTGCGCCACTCCGTCGCAAAAGCAACCAGACCGCTTATCGGCTCCTGCAAGAATTTGCGGCCGCCGAGAACCGCCGCAAAGGTCGCGGCAAGCAGACCGAAAACTATCAGCGCCACTCCGCGGGCGGTCGCGCTATCGATGGCCGCGAAGGCTTCCGCTTTCGACTGCCCGGCGCTCAGAAAGAAGTCCCGAGGCGGCAGGGCTGCCGGGACATAGCCGAATATTCGCGTGAGGCCATCGACGCCGACCGACTCCTCCCAGCCCGCGGTGTTGCCGTCCATGATTTCTGCATGGCCTTTCCTCATGTTCTTGCCGACCAGAGCCTCCGGGTTGGGCAGTCGCGCGATGATGTTGCCCTCGCGATCGGCGATCAGGATCGAGGATGTCGGCGAAAGCCCCCTTTCCTTCAGATGTTCAGACAGCCAGCCCAGATCGAGCCCAGCAAAAACGACACCGGCCGTGCGGCCGTCGCCGCTGTCGAATTTCAGCGCAAAATGGATCATGCGCGCGCCGTTCGTCGGATCGGCCCAGTAATTGCCGACGGCTAGCCCGTCCTGCGCCATTGCCCGCTTAAAGAACGGCCTGTCGGCGACGGAGGAATAGCTAAGCGGGCTGCTCGAGCAAAATATTCGGCCACCCGTATCCGCCGCTGCCAGCAGGCTATAGTTCGCGTACTGTGAGGCCAATGACCCAAACAGTGCGTTGCAGGCGTCACTCTCCCGTGACTTGACGGGAGTGAGTTGTGCGAGCGCGAGCAGTAGTTGGCGAGCGCCTTCGCGCAGCTCGCCAATTTCTTCGCCGAATTGCCTTGTTATCTGTACGACCTGTTGGCGAATGTCGGTTTCGCGCGCTTTGCGCAGTTCATATTCGTTGTAAGCTTGAATGACCATTGCCGGACAAATAGCGATCAAGACGAGTATGATCAGACGCACTGTCAAACTGACGTGCGGAATGCGCAGCCAGGCAGGTCGGCGTTTAACCGCTATCGTATGGCCGAGCGCCGGGCTTGCTTCATGCGTGCTCATTTGCCCTATCTCCGAAACCTCGGGCATCGCTCGGAATCGAGATTGTCGCCCCGGACACGGCGGACAGGGGCTCCCTTGCTAGCGGCAATTTGGCTAAAATTAGTTAATGAATGATTAACGGATTACCTCGCAGCGCCGGGTTTTTTCGTCATACAGATCGGGTTCGATCCGGCCGAGCACCTGATATCCTTGGCGCTCTTAGACCTCAGACCGGCACACCGCCCTGCAGCATGATGCGGTAAAGATATCGCAGCTGGTTCATATCGTAGTCGCCGTTGGCCTTGTGCAGCAACGAGCGGTTGTCCCACATGACGAGATCGCCCAGGCGCCATTGGTGACGGTACTGGTATCGAGGCTGCGTCGCGTGCTCCAGCAGGTCGGCGAGCAAGGTCAGGGCTTCCTTGTCGGGCATTCCGACGATGCCCTCGGTGCGGATCGGATTGATGTAAATCGCCTTTCGGCCGCTTTCCGGGTGGGTGCGTACGATCGGATGGGTGACCGCGTCGGGGACACCGCTGCGGCTTTCCGGACTCAGCTCCATCAGCTTCCGATCGCTGTAGCGGCTCTGATAGACATGGATCGCTTTGAGCCCGTCGAGGCGGCGTTTGGTTTCTTGCGGCAGCTCGTCATAGGCGAGGCGCATATCGACGTACTGGGTATCGCCGCCCCGGTCGGGCAGGCTCACCGCATGCAGAATTGTGGCCTTTGGCGGGCAGGTTGCGTTCGAGTGGTCGGTGTGATAGCCTTCGCCCGGAATGTAGCGCCTGCCGTCGGGATAAAAATCCTGGTTCGAGATGTAGTGGACGAGCGGACACTCGGGCAAGGCAAAGCGGGAATTGTGCTGCGGGAAGGGTTCGCCGAACAGCCTGACCGCCGCGAGCAGCTGCCGGGGCCTCAGATGCTGGTCGCGAAACACCAGCACTGAATGGTCGACGAAAGCGCGGTTGAGCCGGATCCGCGCAACCTCGTCTATCGGCTCAGTGAGATTGATCCCGCGGACTTCCGCCCCGGTATACTCGGATAGCGGAGCAATCGTGTAATCCATCAGCCGGTTTCCATCGGCAGGCTAGAGTCGGTCGCCCATTCGCTCAGCGAAGCGTCATAGAGCCTGACATCGGGATGCCCGAGCATGACCAGAGCCAGCGCATCGGCGCTCGCGGCAATGCCGCCGCCGCAATAGGTGATGACGCTCTTGTCGAAGGCCCCGATCGCCGCGAAGCGCTTGCGCAATTCATCGGCGGGCAGGAATTCGTTGGTCTCGGGATCGAGCAGATGTGCCGCCGGCACATTGACGCTGCCCTTGATATGACCCGGCCTGCCGTAGCTGTTGCCGCCGGCGCCGGCGTGCTGTTCCGGCGTCAGAGCATTGATCGTGCAGGCCCCCGCATTGCCGATCGCCTCTAGGACCTCCTCTTTGCCGACCATCAGCGGGCGTTGCTCGCGCACGACAAAATGTCCCGGCGCGCGGGATTTCGCGGGACCGGTCTCGACCGGACGCCCTTCGCCGCTCCATTTCTGCCAGCCGCCGTTCAGCACCGCTGCATTGTCGAAGCCGAAGAGGCGCAACATCCACCACACCCGCGTCGCCCACCACGGATTGGCGGTGCTGTAGAGCACGACCCGTGTGCCCTCGCCGACGCCAAAACCGCCCATCGCCGCGGCAAATGTCCCGGCGGAAGGCAGCATAAAGCGGAAACGATGGTTTTTGTCCGAGAGATCGCCCTGCAGATCGACGAATTGCGCGCCGGGGATATGGCCTCTTTCGAAATCAGCCCGCCCCGGCACGACTTGGTAAGTGATCTTCGGGTCGGGAATGAGATGCGTCGTACAGTCGAGAATTCGCAGATCGGGGTTACCGAGCTGCCGCTCCAGCGTCTCGGTCTCGATCAGGAATTCGGGATGGGCGAAACCCTTTGCGTTGCTCATGCGGGCTCTCCTTTCCACTGCCCCTCACCCCGACTCTCTCCCCGCAAGCGGGGCGGGGGAGTCGAGCGCCAAGTCCCTCGCCCCGCAAAGCGGGGAGAGGGAGGGGCCCATCGCGTCAGCGGTGGGAGGGTGAGGGGCGCTTCGGCCATGGGTCTTCGATCTACTCGGCCGCCTCGGCCAGCCGAGTTGCGCGGAAATTCTTTGGCAGGCCGGCCTTGGCGATCGCGCCGTGCTGCTCGATGTTCGGCAATGCGTCATGGACGAGCTCGCGGACGGCGATCAGCCGGTCGAGGTCAATCCCGGTCTCGAAGCCCATCGCTTCGAGCATGAAGGCGAGATCCTCGGTGACGATGTTGCCGGTCGCGCCGGGGGCGTAGGGACATCCGCCGAGGCCGCCGAGCGAGGCGTCGAACGAGCGCGCGCCGGCGTTGAGCGCCGCCAACACATTGGCGAGGCCGAGCCCGCGCGTGTCGTGGAAATGCCCGGACACCGGCAAAGGTGCGACATCGGCCATGACGCGGCGGAAGACGCGCTCGACCGCGGCCGGCTGACCGTAGCCGACGGTGTCGGCGAGAGCGATCGCGTCGGCGCCGGCCTCGGCGACTTCGACGGCGATGCGGCGCACCCGGTCCTCGTCGACCGCGCCTTCGATCGTGCAGCCGAAGGCGGTGGCGAGCCCGCAGGCGATGCGCGGGCCCCGGTCTTCGGGCGCGGTTCGGCACAGCGCCACGACCCGGCGAAAGTCCTCGACCGATTCCGCGGTGCTGCGGCGGACATTCGAGCGATTGTGTCCCTCACTGACCGACAGCACGAAGTTCATCTCGTGGACCCCGAGCGCGAGGCCGCGCTCAGCCCCCCTGAGGTTCGGGATCAGTGCGGAGACGGTAAGGCCGGGGAGGGTCAGCGCATGACGCACGACCGCCTCGGCATCGGCGAGCTGCGGCAAGAGCTTCGGCGGGACAAACGAGCTGACCTCGATCTCGCGCACCCCGGCGCCATATTCGGCATCGAGCCAAGCGATCTTCTGCTCGGTCGGCAAGACCTCGGCAATGCTTTGCAATCCGTCGCGGAGCCCCACTTCGCGGACATGGGCGCGTTCGCTCATTCTTTTCTCCACGCAAGAACGCCTCAGATGGATCAAAGCTAGTCCCGACAAACCGCCGGGGCAACGCCTCACACGACGTGTTCGGGGGTCAGCGCGCAGGCCTCCTCGCTGTCGGCCAGCTCGATCTGGATCGTCGCGTGCTGAATGCCGAAGCGATGGTGCAGTTGCTGCGCCATTTCGTTGAGCACGGCATCGCCGGGGTGGCCAGCAGGCATGATCAGATGGCAGGTCAGGGCCGTCTCCGTGGTGCTCATCCCCCAGATGTGCAGATCGTGCAGCCCGGCTACTCCGGGCAGAGCCAGCAGATGCGCACGGACCGCGGCAGGGTCGAGGCCTTCCGGCACAGCGTCCAATGCAAGGCCGATGGCGCTCTTCAAGAGGCCCCAGGTGCCGAAGACGATGACGGCTGAAACCACCAGGCTGACCAGCGGATCGAGCCACAACCAATCGGTCAGCCAGATCACGACGCCGGCGGCCACTACGCCAGCGGTGACCAGCGCGTCGGCGGCCAAGTGCAGAAAAGCGCTTTTTACATTGAGGTCGGCCGAACCCGAGGCGAACAACAGCGCCGTCCCGCCATTAACGATGATCCCAAATACCGCGACCGCGATGATGACGCCGCTGGCGACCTGCACCGGGTGGCTGATACGCCAGATCGCCTCCCAGGCGATCCCGCCGGTCACGACCAACAAAATGATCGCGTTGGCGAGAGCGGCGAGAATGGAGCTGCTGCGCAGCCCGTAGGTGAACCGGCCGCTCGGCTGCCGGCGGCCCAGCACCGCGGCCCCCCAGGACAATGCGAGGCCCAGCACGTCCCCGAGATTGTGGCCGGCATCGGCGAGGAGCGCGAGCGAGCCGGAAAAAATCCCGGCAACGGCCTCGCCGCCGAGATAGGTCAGGTTCGCGGCGATTCCGATCGCGAAGGCGCGCCCATAACTTACTGGAGAGTTCCCGCGCCGATGATGGCTGTGGCTGTCCACCATCGGAGCGGCGCTACTGAACTCCCAACAGCTCGACGTCGAACATCAATGTGGCGTTCGGCGGGATGACCCCGCCGGCGCCGCGGGCGCCATAGCCGAGCTCGGGCGGGATGATCAGAGTGCGCTTGCCGCCGACTTTCATTCCGGCGACGCCTTCGTCCCACCCGGCAATGACCTGATGTGCGCCAAGCTTGAACTCAAAGGGTTTCCCACGGTCGACCGAGCTGTCGAATTTCGCGCCTTTTGTATTGTTGTTGTAAAGCCACCCCGTGTAATGGACCGAAACCTTGCTGCCGGGCGTTGCGGTAGCGCCATCGCCGGTCTTGGTGTCGGTGTATTTCAATCCATTCGGCATCTCGATCACCTGGTTGGTGGCCGCGTCCACGCGCCCGAGCTGGGGCACGGCGGCGGCGATGGCGAGCGCCAGGACGGCGCAAGCGAAGCGGATCGGTATCATGAATTACCCGTTGCTGGAGGGAACACCGATTTCGGCCCGATTTCGGCGAGGATTCTCAACGCCCGTGGATGGTCGATCGCATCGAGCGCATCGAGTGCTGCCGCCGACAACTCAGGCAATGTGCGGGCGATGCGCCCGAGCAGGACGATGCACTCCTCATCGGCGACTGGAACGACAGCATCGATGAGCTCCGCCGACGGCTCCTCGCGAAGATAGCGGGTGAGGAGCGGGCGAACCTCGCTGCGTCCCATGAGCCCCAGAGCGCAAGCTGCGGCCATTCGCACCGGCCGTTGCAGGTCGTCCAGCAGATCGCGCAACTGCGCCACCATTTCCGGCGAGAGCTGGGCGAACCGGCATGCATCCGCGCGAATCGCCGGATCATCGTGGCGCAGCAGCTCCATCACCGTGCCGGCCGGCAGCCTAGCACCGAGGCGTGCGGCCGCGCCGACGGCTTGTTGCAAGCAAGGCCCTTGAACCGTCCTCCTGGCGATCAGCCGAGCGAGCGCTTGTGCCGCATCCGCGCCGCCGATCCGGGCGAGAGCATCGATCGCGGCGGCTTGTTCGGGCACGATCCGATCGGCGCCAAAACCGGCAAAGCGTCGGCACAGCGCTTCAACAGCGGGAATCGCGGCGGTCAAGCGCCGCCGCCCCGCCTCGGCGGCGAGAGCAACACTATCTGCGATCCCCGAGTGGGGAAGGGCGGCCAGCGGGTCGTCCTCTCCGATGGCTTCCACCGCTACGAGCGGCCGCACGGCGTCGTCAGGGCGGCGCGGTTCAGCCGGGACCGGGACGTGGCGGAACAGATCGAGCTGCTGCATTTCGCGACTAGAATAGCAAAATCCCCTAAGCGCCATACCGAGACAGTAGGATGGGTTGAGCATTGCGAAAACCATGCCGGCAAGCGCCTATGATGGGTTTCGCTATCCGCTCAACCCATCCTACAGGGCTCTACCCCTGTCATTTCAATGGATCTGAACACTAGAACATGTCGGGGGTGATCACGTTCTGCGGGCGGTTGGTCAGCAAGGCGGCGCGCATCGTCTCGGCCGATTTGACGCGCGTGTCGTGCTCTGATTCGGGCGTGAACCAGGCGGCATGCGGGGTGACGACCAAACGGCCTTCGAGCCGCGGCTCGCGGGCGCGGTAGGCGCGCAACAGCTCCGGGATCGGCTCGACCGGGGGCTCGACCGGCAATACGTCGAGCCCGGCGGCGGCGATATGTCCGTCGCGCAGCAACGCCAGCAGCGCGTCGAGGTCGATGATCGGCCCGCGCGCGGTGTTGACGACAACCGCGCCCTTGCGCAGCAGCGCAAGCTCGGCAGCGCCGAGCATGCCGCGGGTTTCCGGGGTCAGCGGCGTGTGAACAGACAACGTGTCGGTCTGGCGCAGCAGATCCTCCAGAGTGGTGGCGCGGGCGATGCCGAGCGCCAGCTCGGCGCCGTTGGGCAAGTGCGGATCGTAAAATACCACCCGGAAGCCGAAGGCGCGCGCCCGCAGCGCCACCGCGGTGCCGATCCGCCCGAGCCCGACGATGCCGAAGGTCTGCACGCCGAAGCGCCGGATCAGCTCGCCTTTGACCGGCCCCCACGGCGCCGGCGGGTTCTGCCGCTGGCGCTCGTGATAAAGGATCACGCCACGGCGCAACGACAGGGCCAGCGCCATCGCATGGTCGGCGACTTCGGCGGTGCCGTAGTCCGGCACGTTGCAGACAAGAATGTTGCGCGCCGCCGCAGCCGGCCGCGCGATCCTGTCGTAGCCGACCCCCATGCGCACAATCGCGCGCAGTTGCGGGAAGCGTGCGATGTCCTCGGGCGCCACGGCATATCTCATGATCATCAGCCCTTCGACTTCGGCGCAATCGGCGGGGTCGAGGTCGGCGAGGGTTTTGGCGTGTCGGCGCATGATGCGGATTTCAGGCCCGAAGATCTCTGCTTCGAGGCCATCGTCCGGGATCTGCCGTTCCTCGGGGTAGAGGACGGTCACAGGCATTACGAGACCTTCACGGGCTGGTGGAGCGCCGCCGAACGGACGATCGCCTCGAAGGCGGCGACACCGTGCAATACCTCATCGGCGGTGATCGGGTAGGGGCGCTCGCCGTTGATCGCCGCAGCGAACCCTTCGAGCTCGGCCGCCAGCGCGTTGAAGCCTTTGTATTCGATGATTTCGGGAGTGGGGGCGCTATGGCGACCCGTCGCCGGCCGTTCGGTAACCGGCGTAAAGCGGAATTTGAGCGCCGGCGTCGCAAGCTCGACGGCGCCCTTCGTTCCGTAAACCGCGAAGCGATAGGCTGGCGCCGTCACGAGCGAGCAGTAGAGGGTCGCCGATATCCCATTGGCGAGGCCGAGCAGAACCGTGGTCGTATCCTCGAGCCGCGGCATGACCCGGCGCAGGCTCGTGCAGTAAACCTCATCGATTCTGCCGAACAGAAAGATCATTGCATCGAGATTGTGCACGCCGGTCGCGGTCATCGCCCCGGCCGGGGCCTCTTGCGGGTCGGACCGCCAATAATTTGGATCCATCGAGAGGCCGGCCGGCGATGCCTGCGCGCTCTCGCAGTGACCGATCGTGCCGAGCCGCCCCTCCGCTATCCGCGTCTTCAGCTCGATCATCGCCGGGTGAAACCGTCGAGGATAGGCGACGCCCAGCACCACCCCGGCCCGCGCCACCGCGTCGAGCGCCGCTTCGGCGCTCTTCACGTCGAGAGTAAACGGTTTTTCCATGAAGACGTGCTTGCCGGCCGCCGCGGTGCGCTCGACCTGGGCGCCGTGCTGGCTGTGCGGCGTCGCAAACACAACCGCATCGATCGCCGGGTCGGATAGGATCTCGTCGAGATCGTCTTTGAGCGCGATCCCGTTCTCGGAGCAGAACGCTTCGGCCGCAGCACGAGTGCGGGTATGGGTGGCCGAGAAGCGTATCGCGCTGCTCTTTCCCTGGACCGAACCGACGAGCGTTCGGCCCCAGCGGCCGAGGCCGACGATGGCGGCGTTGATCATTTTTTGGCCGTCAGCATGTCGCGCACACCGCGCAATGCCAGATAATATCCCGGGACTCCGAAGCCCGCGACGATGCCATGGCTCACCCGCGCCGTTTCGGAAGCTGGGCCGCGCCGCACCGGGTTGGAGATGTGGATCTCGATTGTCGGGAATTTCACCTGGGAGATCGCGGCGACCAGCGCAGGATAGCCGGTCCCGAACGCCGCCGGGTTGAACAATGCCGCGTCGAAGCCTTTGTCGTTCGCCTCATAGATCTTGTTTACGACCTCACCTTCGATATTCGAATGGAAGATCTCGATCTCGAGGCCGAGCTCGGCGGCATAGCCGCGGATCCGCTCGTCATACTCGGGCAGGGTCATCGGACCGAAGATTTCGGTCTGGACCTTGCCGCGCATGTTCATCCCCGCGCCGTGGATCACCAAAACCTTTGCCATGCCCCGCTCCTCGCGATTTGACCTCGCCGGCGATGCTAGTTGATCGCTGGATTCGATGACAAGGCGCTGGTCTCCGGCATGCTGTGTAATTTCCGCTCAAATCCGGAACCGTTTCGGCTAGAATGCCTCGACTTGGGGTGATTTTTGATCACCCGCACCGATCGAGGGGGCGATGCGGGGCGGAATTTGGGCGAGCGTATCCTTCTGCGCTGGCATGGCGCTGTGGTCGGCATGCACTGCAGAAGCTGCCTCGAAGGCCAAGCCGCAAATTTCTGTCGAGACTGTAAAACACGCAGTCGAAAGCAAAACCGGAAGCGTGCAATTGGTCACCTTCCCCGATACGGCCTGGAGTGCGGTTAAAATCGTGCGCGGCGGTTCGCCGGCGCGCGACAAGAGCGGGCAGAAGCCTGTGGCGGAGAAGGCCGAGACAGCCGAGATCGTGACCTTTGCCGATCCGCGGATGAGCTCCGTCCGGGTCTTGCGCGGCGACGGCGAACCCGCCCTGGCAATGCCGCGCCAGGTCCGCCCAGCGGCAATGACGATGCAAGTGGTAACCTTTGCAGATCTGCGGGATCGGCCGGTCAGCATTCTGCGGGGCGCGGGGCTTCCGGCCACCACCGAAACGGAGTTGTTCGGCCCGGCTTCCGGGGCCGATCTCGACCGGGTCGCGTTCGCCGTCGACGGCGCCGAATCGAGCCACGGAGCCGATCTGCGCATGTGGCGACCGGAGCCGGGCGGGCCGCAGGGACCGATGCAAGTGAGCGCGGCGGCGGCCTTCGATGTCGGCGGCGGCGACCGGTTCGACCTCGCCCAAAACCGTGCGCTCGGCCGCGCCTATCTCGCCCGCATGTATCAGCGTTACGGCAACTGGCAAGATGCGATCGCGGCCTACAACTGGGGTCCGGGCAACCTCGATGCCTGGATCGGCGGCGGACGGGCGGCCGACAAGCTCCCTCTAGGTGTAGAGCGCTACCGCAACCGCGTGCTGCGCGACGCGGTCCTCTCCGAGCCCGGCATTACGGCGGCGGGCCGCTGGACGCTCGGCGGCGGCCCGCCGCCCCCAGGTCCGGCGGACAGACCGCCGGTAGCCGCGTCGGTAGCCGTACCCTTCGTCGCCGACGCCCTGCAGCGCGGGGCGGCTGCAGGCAACGCCGCCCTTCGCGAATTTGCCGCGGCCCTGCACAGCCGGGCTGCCGACTGGAAATCGGCTTATGCGGACCTGGCCGGCCGCATCGTCTCGATGGCCGGAAAGCGCTCCATAACCGCGCCGGATTTAGAGTCCGAATACGCCGCCACGTCCGAACCAGCCGACTGACCGACCGAAACGGGCGCGTCCACTCTCAGGATGGCAAAGTGTAAAGCGGAGTGCCGGTTGCGGGATGTGGTTTTTTCCGCCCTCCGACCTGGCAAAGACGCATTCGGGATGTCTTGGTGACTCAGGTGTTCAATCGCTCTAGAATCGCAATGTTGACAATTCTCATTGTATGCTGTGCCCCGATATGATGCGGATTACAACGCAGTGGCGGCTGGCACGGGCGCAATGAGATTTCCAAATTCAACCACAAGGAGAGATCTTGCTGCAGATTTGCTGCAGGAGCAGCAAGGGGCGGGAGACTCATACATCTTAAGATGGCGCTTGGCGGGTGACGAGCTATTCGTTGGGTCGGTTTGCTTCCACACCGGGAATAGCGCAGAGCGATAACCGTTCCCTAATCTCGGGGGAGGATCAATATCCTCTGTGTTTTCCTCGGCATGGTTTTTGCGGCGCAGTATCACAAGGCGTTGCCGCGGGATGTTTTTGGGGTTTAGCTATGGGTTCCCTTTTCGATGACAGCCTGCGCTGCGCCGCAGATAACCAAGAATTGACAGGGTTTGGACTGGATGCCGACGAAGATTAGCGGGGGTGATTCTGCGGTACGCCTGCCACCCGCATTATCCGACACGCTGTTGCACGATCAGGACATCGAAGAATTCAAGGCCACGGTCCTCGCCAAGCTGACCTTGGCGGTCGGCAAGGATGCGGCAACCGCGACGGACCGGGACTGGTTCGTCTCTACCGCACTCGCGTTGCGCGACCGCATCATTCACCGCTGGCTGACGGTCGACCGGGTCAGCGATGCGAAGGGCCGCAAGCGCGTCTATTACATGTCGCTGGAATTCCTGATCGGCCGGCTGTTCAATGACGTGGTCGGCAATCTGCGATGCAATGAACTCGTCAGGGTCGCGCTCGGCGACCTCGGCGTCGACCCGGGCCGGATGCGCAACGCCGAACCCGACGCCGCCCTCGGCAATGGCGGTCTCGGGCGGCTCGCCGCCTGCTTTATGGAAAGCATGGCGAGCCTCGGCATCCCTGGCTGCGGTTATGGGATCCGCTACGACCACGGTCTTTTCCGGCAGGTGATTAAGGACGGCTGGCAGCACGAGCATCCGGAGCACTGGTTGTCTTTCGGCAATCCGTGGGAATTCGAGCGCCCCGAGGTGGCTTACGACATCCACTTCGGCGGTTGGGTCGAGAACAAGATTTTGCCTAAAGGCCGCCGGCAATGCCTCTGGCATGCGGAAGAGACGATCAAGGCGGTCGCCTACGATACTCCGGTCCTCGGGTGGCGGGAGCGGCACGTCAATCCGTTGCGGCTCTGGTCCGCCCGTGCCGTCGATCCGCTGCACCTCTCCGCGTTCAACGAGGGCGATCACTTGGGCGCCTTATCGTCGCAGGCGCGTGCCGAAGCGCTCTCCAAAATCCTCTACCCGAGCGACGACACGGCGTCAGGCCGCGAATTGCGGCTGCGCCAGGAATATTTCTTCGTGTCCGCCTCGCTGCAGGACCTCGTGCGGCGACATACCCGAACTTTTGGCAGCATCTATGCGCTTCCGGAACGGGCAGCGATCCAGCTCAACGACACGCATCCGAGCGTGGCGATCGCCGAGCTGATGCGCATCCTTGTCGATCTGCACAACGTGCCCTGGGACGAGGCCTGGAGGATCACTGTCGAGACATTCTCCTACACCAACCACACGCTGTTGCCGGAAGCATTGGAGAGCTGGCCGGTGCGGTTGTTCGAGCGCCTTCTCCCACGGCATCTCGAAATCATCTACACAATCAATGCGCGTCACCTCGATGCGGCAAGGCGGACGGGTCGACTCGACCCCGATCTCTTGACTGAGATTTCGCTGATCGACGAGAGCGACGGGCGGCGGGTCAGGATGGGGCACCTCGCCTTCGTCGGCTCGCACCGGGTCAACGGCGTTTCGGCGCTCCATACCGAGCTGATGCGAACCAGCGTGTTCAGGCACCTGCACCGGCTCTATCCGAACCGCATCGTCAACAAGACTAACGGCATCTCGTTTCGCCGCTGGCTGCATCAGGCCAATCCTGGGTTGACCAGGTTGTTGTGCGAGGCGTGCGGTCCCGTCGTCCTGGACAACCCTGCGGCGTTGGGCCGTCTCGGCGACCAGGCCGACGATGGAGCGCTGCAGGATCGCCTGGCCGCGGTCAAGCGCGCCAACAAGGTGATGCTCGCCCGGATTGTCCGGGAGCGCCTCGGGCTGCACATCGACCCGAGCGCGTTGTTCGATGTGCAGATCAAGCGCATCCACGAGTACAAGCGCCAGTTGCTCAATATATTGGACGCGATCGCCCGCTATCGTGCGATCCTGGCCGATCCCGGCGGCGACTGGGTCCCACGCGTCAAAATATTCTCCGGAAAGGCAGCCCCGAGTTACTCTCGCGCCAAGCTGATCATCAAGCTGGCGAACGATGTCGCCAATGTGATCAACAATGATCCCTTGGTTGGTAATCTCCTAAAGATCGTGTTTCTGCCGAACTACAATGTCAGTCTGGCCGAGCTGATCATTCCGTCGGCCGACCTTTCCGAGCAGATCTCGACCGCCGGAATGGAGGCTTCCGGAACCGGAAACATGAAGCTGGCGCTGAACGGCGCTCTGACGATTGGAACACTCGACGGCGCCAATATCGAGATCGGCGAGCATGTCGGTGACGACAATATTTTCATTTTTGGCCTGCGCGCGCCCCAGGCCGCGGAACGGCGGCGACGCAGTCTCGACGCTACCGAGATCATCGCCGCATCGCCCGATCTCTCGGAAGTCGTCGACGCCGTGGCGATGGGGTGCTTTTCCCCCGAAGACCCGCACCGCTTCGCCGGCTTGGTCCACGCGCTGCGATATTCGGACCCTTATATGGTCGCCGCCGATTTCGAAGCCTATCGCGAGGCGCAGCGCGGGGTTGAAGAGCTCTGGCAGTCGCCTCCGAAATGGTGCAGGGCCGCTCTCCTGAACATCGCCGGAATGAGCTGGTTCTCTTCCGACCGCGCTATCGCCCAATACGCTCAGGAGATCTGGGGTATCCCGGTACCTGGAAACTCGCTAAGGGGCAACGGGTTATCGTCTTAGGTCGTAAAAGTATCGTGCATCACCGTCGTGCGTCCTTCGAGACGCGCCCCGGCGGTGCCGGGTCGCTCCTCAGGATGACGCAGGCCTTTAATGGCAGTAAGAAAACCCGGCATCCTGAGGAAGCCGCGAAGCGGCTGTCTCGAAGGACGCACTGCGATTGTCCAGCCCTGGCCCGCTAGGCCGCCTTGGCGTCTTCGAGGATCATCGCGGCGCATTTTTCACCGATCATGATCGAGGGTGCGTTGGTATTGCCGCCGGGAACCTGCGGCATGATCGAGGCGTCGGCGACGCGCAGCCCCTCGATCCCGTGGACGCGCAATCGGGGATCGACGACCGCGTCGATCTCGCGCCCCATCCGGCAGGTCCCGACCGGGTGCAGGTTGGAGACGCCGCGCACTCGGATCTCTTCGATCATATCGGCTTCGCTCTCGACCTCGGGGCCGGGCAGCACTTCCTCGGCGACGAACGGTTTCAGCGCCGGCTGCGCCGCGATCTTGCGGCTGAGCCGCATGCCGTAGATCAGCGCCTGAAAATCGGAGTCGCTGGCCAGGAAATTGAACTGGATCGCCGGTGGCGCCAGCGGGTCGGGGCTCTTGATATGGACTGTGCCTCGGCCGTCGGGACGCAGGTGCACCGGGCTGAAGGTAAAGGCGGAAAACGGGTGCGGCTTGATCCCGGTGCGCAGCCGCTCGATGGCGCTCCAGCCGGACATATTGATCTGCAAATCGGGCTCTTCCAGCCGCGGGTCGGTGCGGACGAGAGCGCCGGCATAGATCCCGGCATTGGACAGATGGCCGGAGCGGTTGACCGCGTATTGCACGGCAGCCTTGAGCTTCAATGCCGGGCTCATCGCCATGTCGTTGACCGTGACCTTCTGCGGGCAACGGAACACCAGATAGGTGTTGAAGTGGTCGTGCAGGTTCTTGCCCACTCCGGACGTGTCGCGCACTACCGGGATGCCGAACTCGCCCAACAGATCGGCCGGGCCGAGCCCGGAAAGTTGCAGCAGCTGCGGCGAGCCGTAAACGCCGCCGGAGACGATGATCTCGCCGCGCGCCCATGCAGTCTTCGGCCCATCCGGCGTATGGTATTCGACGCCGACCGCTCGGTCGCCCTCGAACAGGATGCGGGCGGCGTGCGCATTGGTCGCAACGATCAGGTTCTGGCGGCTGCGCGCCGGGCCCAAATAGGCCCGCGCCGAGCTCCAGCGCCGCCGGTTCGTAGTCGTCGTCTGGTAGTAGCCGACACCCTCCTGGCGAGAGCCGTTGAAGTCCGGGTTGGCCGGGATTCCGGCCTCGATCGAGGCGGCGACCATCGCGTCGCCGAGCGGCGAGCGCACCGGGTTCGAGACGTGCAGCGGTCCGCCGACACCGTGGAAATCGTCGGCGCCGCGCTCCTGGTCCTCCGCCTTCTTGAAGAACGGCAATACCGAATCCCAGTCCCAGCCTTCGCAGCCGCGCTGACGCCAGTTGTCGTAATCGGCCGGGGTGCCGCGCATGTAAACCATGCCGTTGATCGAGCTGGTGCCGCCCAGCACCTTGCCGCGCGGCTGGTAGAGGGTGCGGTTGTTGAGCTCCTTCTCGGGCTCGCTTTCGAACATCCAATTGACCCGTGGGTTGGTGAAGGTCTTCGTGTAGCCGAGCGGAATGTGGATCCACGGATTGCTGTCGCGCCCGCCGGCTTCGAGCAGCAGCACGCGCCAGCGCCCGGACTCGCTGAGCCGCCCGGCCACGGCGCAACCCGCCGATCCCGCGCCGGTCACGATGAAGTCGAAGGTCTCGTTCGCACTCGTCGTCATTCCCTCTTCCCTAAAAGATGCTCGGAGAACGATAGCGAAGCCGGCCGGTATCGTGAAGGGTGAGAGCATTGCCGGGATCGGCGTGGCGCGCCATCTAACGGCGCATGTGTGGCCGTGCCCGACTCTCCTCCGATGTAAGCGAGATAAAGCTGGTCTTTTCGATCCCTCCGGAGCGGCCGACCCCGAACATACCCGCTAATTGGAACGCGGCGCCGACCGAGGATTTGCCCGTCGTTCGCTATGATGCCAAGGCCGGGCAGCGCAGTCTGGACGTCTTGCGCTGGGGGCTGGTGCCGTTCTGGGCGAAGGACCTCAAGGTCGGCTTCGCCAACATCAACGCCAAGGCCGAGGGCATCGAAACCAAGCCGGCCTTCCGCGAGGCCTTCGCCCGACGGCGCTGTCTGGTGCCGTTCGACTGCTTCTACGAATGGAAGAAGCTCGGCAAGGACCGGCAACCTTACGCCGTCGGGCTCGCCGATCGGCGCCTGATGGCCCTGGCTGGCCTCTGGGAGACTTGGCGTTCGCCGGCCGGCGAGAGAGTGCGCAGCTTCGCGATAGTCACGACCGCCGCGAATGCCTTACTCGCCCCGGTGCACGACCGCATGCCGGTCATCCTCGCGCCGCAAAATTGGCCCGCATGGCTCGGCGAGAGCGCGGCCGACCCGGAGGAGCTGAAATCGCTGCTCGCTCCTTACCCGGCCGAGGACATGGTCATTTGGCCCGTCGACAAGCGAGTCGGGAACGTCAACAACAAAGACCCGTCGCTGATCGAGCCGGCCTTGGCCTGATGACGAGGAGCGGAATTGAGGCGACGAAGTTCGCGCTTCCCTTGGACTTGCCGTCGATGGAGGCGCGGCTCGTCGATGACCTGCCGGAGGAGCCGGGTTGGCAATTCGAGCCCAAATGGGACGGGTTTCGGTGCCTCGCGTTCCGTGCCGGAGAAGAGGTCGAGCTGCGCGCCAAATCTGGAAAGCCGCTGGGGCGCTACTTTCCGGAGATGACAGCGGCGTTGCGTCGGCTGAAGCCGAGCCGATTCGTCCTCGACGGTGAGCTTGCCATCCCGGTCGGCGAGACATTCTCGTTCGAGGCGCTGCAGATGCGGCTGCACCCGGCGGAAAGCCGCGTCAAAAAGCTCGCCGCCGAGACACCGGCCGTCCTGTTCCTGTTCGACCTGCTCGCGACGCCCGGCGGCGAAACTCTTTTGCAAACGTCGCTGCTGCAGCGCCGTGCGGCTCTCGAGGCCTTTTTTCGATCGATGGGTCCTGTGGAAGCGGTGAGGCTTTCACCCTTCACTCGCGATGTCGCGGAAGCGCGGCGTTGGCTCGAAGCGAGCGGCGGCGCGCTCGACGGGGTGATCGCCAAACGCCTCGACAGCACCTATCACCCGGGCGAGCGCGCCATGCTGAAGGTCAAGAAACGGCGCACGGCGGATTGCGTGGTCGGCGGGTTCCGCTACGAGCGGAACTCGCGCCTGGTCGGCTCTCTGCTGCTCGGCCTATACAATAACGAGGGCATGCTCGATCACGTCGGATTTACCGCGACATTGCACGATTTCGACCGCAAGGAGCTGACGCAACGGCTCGAGGCGCTCATCATGCCGCCCGGCTTCACCGGCAACGCGCCGGGAGGTCCCAGCCGGTGGAGCACCGAGCGCTCCGGAGAATGGCAGCCGCTGCGCCCCGAACTCGTCGTCGAAGTTCGCTATGATCATGTCAGCGGGGGTCGGTTCCGCCACGGGACCCGTCTCTTGCGCTGGCGGCCCGACAAGGCCCCGCACCAATGCACCTTCGAGCAGATAGAAGCCTCTCCGACGGCTACGGGACGCGCGCCGGCGGCAGCGGGCGCGGCCGGCGGTCCTCGCCGATCGCAACATAGGTGAAAATCGCTTCTGTCACCTTGCGCGCCTCGTCCGACGGAAGATGCCTTCGCCACGCCTCGATTCGCACCGTCATCGATGTGCGCCCGGTCTTCACCAGCTCCCCGTAACAGCTGACCTCGTCCCCGACAAAAACCGGCTCGTGAAAGACCATGCCGTCGACCGCCACCGTTGCGCACCGTCCGCGGGCACGTCGAGCCGCCAGCCCGCCGCCGGCGAGGTCCATCTGGGAAAGGAGCCAGCCGCCGAAAATGTCACCGTTTGGGTTTGCGTCCGCCGGCATCGCAACGACGCGTATCAGCGGCATGCCTGTCGGCAGTCCCAGCGAAGTGGGCCGCGCCTGATCGCGCTTAACCTCCGATTTCATTGTCCCTCCGAATTTTGATGCCCTCGATCTGCGAGCAGTTACTTATCGGGGACATTGCTGTGGGGAATGGCGTATCTATATAGCGCGTTATCGTAGTTCTCGGGCTTTGCCGATTTGGAGGCAGCAATGTTTGTTCGCGCCAAGCAAAACTGGTTCCGGCGCGTCGCTTTTGCCGGGGCAGTCCTCGCGACCGCCGCGCTTACCCTGGGGGCGACGCTACAGTCTACGCAGGCGCAATATTACCCCGGCTATGGGTCCGGTTATGGATACGGCTATCCGGCCGCCTACCCGGGCTATGGTTACCCGTACTATCCGTACTACTATCCCTATTACGCCTACGGCTACCCTTATTGGGGTTGGCCATGGTGGGGTTGGGGCTGGGGCGGCGGCTGGTGGGGTGGTCGCGGTTACTACGGGCGCGGTTTCGGGGGACGCGGTTTCGCTGGCGGTTTCCATGGAGGCGGCGGGGGCTTTCACGGCGGCGGCGGGGGCTTTCACGGCGGCGGTGGCGGGCACCGCTAACAGCTAAGGGCGTTGCCGGTGTTGGACCGGGAAGCGCTTGCGGCGCATCTCGGTAATGTCTTGTCGGATGCGACGATCCCCGAGCTCCCGAACCATTATCGGGGTAAGGTTCGCGACAATTACGACCTAGCCGACGGTCGTCGCATCATCATCGCCACCGACCGGCTGAGCGCCTTCGATCGGATTCTGACGACGATCCCCTGCAAGGGGCAGGTGCTGACGCAAATCGCGCGGTTCTGGTTCGATGCGACGCGCGACGTCTGTCCGAACCACGTCATCGACTATCCGGACCCGAATGTCGTCGTCTGTCAGCGGCTCGACATCCTGCCGGTCGAAATCGTCGTCCGCGACTATCTTACCGGGACGACCGGCACATCGATCTGGCCGATGTACCGGGCAGGCCAGCGGGAAATTTACGGAATTCGCTTTCCCGACGGGCTGCGTGAAAACCAAAGGCTGCCCGCGACGATCATCACGCCGACGACCAAGGCGACGGAAGGCGGCCATGACGAGCCGCTGACCCCGGGCGCGATCGTCAGCCGCGGTCTGCTGACAGCGGAGCAGTGGCGAAAGGTCTCGGAGCTGGCGTTGGCGCTCTTCGCGCGCGGTCGCGCGATCGCTGCCGAACGCGGACTGATCCTCGTCGACACCAAATACGAATTCGGTTTGGATGCAGCCGGGCGGATCATGCTTGCCGACGAGATCCACACCCCCGACAGCAGCCGCTATTGGATCCGCGACAGTTACCAGCGCGGCTTCGCGGCCGGGGAGCCGCCCGATACGCTCGACAAGGATTTCCTGCGCCGCTGGGTGACTGCACGCTGCAATCCCTACCGGGACTCGATACCGGAGATCCCGAGCGAAGTTATTCTCGAAACCGCGCGGATCTATATCGACGCGTACGAAACCATTACCGCGAAAACTTTTGAGCCGCCATCACCGGACGTCCCGATACTGGCCCGGATTCGGACCAATCTGGCGCAGTATTTCTGACCCGGATTACTCTGATGGCGGGTCGAAGGCCGATATGCCGGTGCGGGCCCGCCAGCGGTTTTTCTTCAGCCCCGCCCTTTCGAGGGCGTCGCCGAACTTCCACGACCATAGGCTGCGCCGTCCCAGCGCGCTCGTCGTCCAGGGGACGAGCGCGGCCCAGGGCAGGAATGGGCTGCGCCTGCCATAAGCCCAGATCTCGACGCGCAACGACGGGCGTTCGCTCGGGCCGCGCGCATGGAAGCCGAAGGTGTCCGCGACGATCAGCGTGTTGGCGGGAACCGCAAAGACGCGCGGTTGCGGCAGCCCGAGGGAGGCCAGTTCGGCGGGGTCGATGCGGAAGGAGCCTTGCCGGTCCTCGGCATTCGGCGAGTGGCGCGCGGAAAGGCTCATGCGCCGTTCCCACTGGAGCCGCTGAGCCGTCAGCCGATGCGAGCCGGGAACGTAGGTGAAAGGCCCGGCATCCTCGGCGACATCGGTCAGAAATAGCCACGCCTTCACCGTCGGGTGAAAGGTGTCGGCGTGGAGGAATGTTTGCGGATCCGCCGGGCCTGCGCAGGCGTGGCGCAAAATGCTCTGGATCCAGACCACCGGCTCGGCGTCGCGGCTGCCGGCGTAGCGAATGAGCCCGCGCCATTGTCTCGACTGCAGTACTGTGCCGAGCGCGGGGAGCGCGGCGAGGGCCGTTCCGTCTAGCGCGATCTTGCGCATGATCGTGTCGCCCTCGGAGATCTCCCGAAGCGGGCGGCGATAGGCCCGAACCTGAGCGACCAGCGCCGCGAACTGCTCTGCCGGCAGGAAATTCGGGCGGAGCACAAAACCGTCCCGGTCAAACGCCCTCTGGTCCTCCTCGGACACGAGGCCGGCGAGCTTGCGGCGGCGAGCTTGCGCCAGCCGATAGGCGAGCCCGACGCGGGCCGTATGGAGGCCCCATTCATTGAGCCGCCGGCTGCCAATGAGGGCATTGCGTTCGAACGATTTCGTTCCGGTCGCCAGCTGGGCGATCCAAACCGGCGTCATCGCGGCCCGGCGCATTTCCGAGAGCATCTCTCGTCCCGGCGCTAGAAGGGGACCATGCCGATGACCGTCGTGCGGTGCATCAGTCGGCGCTGCGGCAGCGCGTAATCGCAAATCGCCAGGTGCATGGATGTGGCGTTGTCCCACATCAGAAGATCTCCGACCTGCCATTTGTGGCGGTAGAGAAATTCGGGCCGCACGCAATGGGCATCGAGCTCGGCGATCAGGTCGATCGCCTCGTCCTCCGGCATGCCTTCGATGCCGGCGCACTCACCGGCCGTGACGTAAAGCGATTTGCGGCCGGTATAGGGATGGGTGCGGACTATCGGATGAGCGATGTCGGGCGTTTCCGCGAGCTGCTCCGCGGTGAGCTTGGGGCGCGGGCTATCGGCGACCCGCCGGCGCGCCGAATAGCGGTGGATCGCCTTCAGCCCCTCGATGCGCTGCTTCATTGATAGCGGCAGCGCCTCGTAGGCGGCGACCGTGTTCGCAAAGACCGTGTCGCCGAGCGCCTCGCCGTCGCGATGCGGGACCTCCTTGGCGTAGAGCAGCGAGCAGCGGCTCGGCCGCCGGCGGTAGGAAGTGTCCGTATGCCAGGTAAAACCCGCATCGGCCAGGCCGATGTGCTCGCCGGCCTCATTGCGGATATTGGAAATCAGCAGGATTTCCGGGGAACCGGGGAGCAGGTACTTCTTCACAATATGGACTTCGAGCTCTCCGAACCGAGAGCTGAATTCGATGTGCCGCTCGTTTGTAAGCTGCTGTCCGCGAAAGACCACAACAATATTGTCGTGGAAGATGCGCTCGATCTGACGAAATGTCGGATCGTCGATGTCCTGCGCGAGATCGAAGCCGATTTCCGCGCCGCAGGCCGCACCGCTTTTCTTCACCGACAGCTGCAACGAGCCCTCCAGCCGTGACACCGGAGCCGAAAATCTCTTTAACGCGTTCTTAAACCATAAGGGGTTCGATGTCCCTAGCATGGATTCGTGAGATCACCCAAGGCGATGGCGCGCATTCTTCTGACCGAACCTGATCGAGCAATTCGCGAGTTCATGGCCGGCATTTTAACCGAGTTCGGCCACGATGTTGTCGCCTCCGAGAACATCGTCGAAGCGGAGGTCTGGCTGGCGACTTCGCCGATCGACGTCCTGGTCACCGACCTCGTGCTGCGCGGCCAACAAGGGGTCATGTTGAGCAGAAGCTGCTCTGCGCTAGGGATTCCCACTGTTACTTTGACCGGGCGGAATTTTCTCCCCGATGAGCTGTCCCGGCCGCCGCCGCTGCTCGATAAGCCGTTCCGGTTCTCCGATTTGCAACGTGTCCTAACCGCCATCGACACCGCGCGAACGGCCGCGGCTATTCACCGTCCGAGCAGCAGCGCCGCCTGATCATCTGGGGGCGCAGTGGGCAGCTCGGTATTTGCCGTGCTTTGCGTAACCGGCGGGGACCCAGTACTGACCCTTGCCGCACTTGTGATGAGCGACCGGCACGCTTGTCGATAGAGAGCCGGCGTTAACGCTGCTCGACAGCGACGGTGCTGCCCCTGCAGTCTGCAGGCCCGCCGCCAAGCCGAGGGCGACGAAGCATCCCAATAGACTAGTCCGCATCTGATCCTCCGCGAAAATTATGCTCCCTCGCCGGCCGCTCGTCCCGCTGGGGTTCGATGACGGTTCCGGACACCGGTTCTATCCAGACGAGATGGTCCTCGACGGCTCTCACTCCCGGAACGTTCTCGGCGACAACGCGCAGTGCATCCCGTTCTTTCTCCTCGAGGATGACGCCATGCAGATCGACGACGCCGTCCTTTACCGAGATCGAGAGCCCGTCTCTCGGAACCCAGGCAGCCTTCGCCAGCTGGGCCAGGATCTGTTCGCGGATGTCGTCATCGCCGCGGCCCTCGGTACGTTGCGCCTCGATCTCGCGCAATAGGGCACGAAGCAAGTCCAGGCGGCTAACAATGCCGACCAGCACTTCGCCCTCGATGACAGGCACACGTTTGATCCGGCGGCGTTCCATCACCCCGACCACCTCATCAAGCGGCGTGCCCGCGGCCACGCCGATCAGATCGGTGGTCATGATCTCTTCGACTTTGCGGCCGTGGGTCCTGACATACTCGCCGGCCATGCGGCCGGGCCCCATCAATATTTCGAGCCAGCGGGGCCGATGCCTTTCGGTACCCGTCTCGCCGCGGCGCAGGAGATCGCTTCGGTCAGAATCCCGACGACTTTGCCGTTGTCCAACACCGGCAACCCGCTGACATTATTGTCGAGCATCACCCGGATGGCGTCCGCCACCGATGTTTCCCGCCCGACGGTCAAAACATCGCGGGTCATGACATCCGAGGCCTTCATTTTTTGACTCCTCGCGAGGCATCGCTGAGTGCGGCGACTCCGGGCAGCTCGCGGCCTTCCAGCCATTCGAGAAAGGCGCCTCCCGCGGTCGAGACATAGGACAACTCGTCGATCACTCCCGCCGCGGCGAGCGCCGCGACCGTGTCCCCGCCGCCGGCGACGCTGAGCAACTTTCCGGCGCGCGTCAGCTCGGCGGCTCGTTTGGCGACTGCACTCGTGCCGCGGTCGAATGGCGGCGTCTCGAAAGCGCCGAGCGGCCCGTTCCAGACGAGTGTGCAAGCCTCGTCGAGAGCGGAGCCGATGCGCGCCACGGTTCGTGTTCCGATATCGAGGATCATCGCATCTTGCGGCACCATATCGATCGCGACCTCGCGGGTCGTGACCCCGGCTGCCAGCTCGGAGGCGACCACGGCATCTTCGGGAAGTATGACGCGGCAGTTCCGTTCGCCGGCAAGAGCAAGCAGCTGGCGGGCCGCTCCGGCCATGTCGCGCTCACATAGCGAATGGCCGACCTCCCTCCCTTGGCCCAACAGCAATGTGTTTGCCATCGCTCCGCCGATCGCCAGGAGGTCGACCTTTCCGATGATGAAGCGCAACAGGTCGAGCTTTGTCGACACCTTGGCGCCCCCGATCAAGGCAAGCACCGGTCGCGCCGGGCTGTCGAGAGCGGCGGTCAGCGCGTTGAGCTCGGCCTCCATCAACCTTCCGGCGGCGGCCGGCAGCAGATTCGCGAGCGCTTCGATCGAAGCATGCGCGCGATGCGCTGCGGAGAATGCGTCATCGACATAGACGTCGCCGAGTTCGGCGAGGGCGCGCGCAAAATCGAGCGAGTTCGCCTCCTCGCCTTTGTGGAAGCGCAGGTTTTCCAAGAGCGCCACCTGCCCGGGTCGGAGTGCGGCGACCGCTCGCTTGGCTTCGTCGCCTATGCAATCGGCGGCGAAGGTGACCTTGCGCCCGCCGATCGCCTTCTCCAAGGGGACAATCAAAACCCGTAGGGAAAGCGCGGCGTCCGGCCCACCCTTCGGGCGCCCAAAATGCGACATCACAACAACCTTGGCGCCCTTGTCGATCAGCGTCTCGATCGTCGGGGCGAGCCGCTCGATCCGGGTTACGTCGGTGACCACACCGTCCTTGACCGGGACATTCAGGTCGGCGCGCAACAACACCCGTTTGCCGCGCACTTCAATATCGTCGAGGGTGCGAAATCTGACCATCCAATACTCTGCTGATGTCGCGAGTTGAGTTTTGCCAGCAGATCTTAGCGCAATGCGATTATCGCCGCCACCTCAGCTCAGATTTTACCCGGACCCTGGTACGCCCCGATCCAAAGCAGATCCATAGCGGGCGCTATCGCTCCAGATCTCCGTCCTCCTGGTTCACAAAGATCAGGACGGCGAGGGTCGTCAGATAAAAGCGAAAGGCCCCTTGCTGGCCATTCCACTTCTGAGATTGCCACATCTGAAACCACTCGCCGCCGACCACCATGAACCCGAAGAACCAGACGGGAAACCCCAAGGTGGCGCCGATGAACAGAAAACGCTTGGCACGATTGAACCGTGCCCCATCCGATCGTAAATGGCGGAGCAGCGCTATGGCTATGATCCCGAGCAGCAAAGAAGTGACGCCCTCGCCGATGATGATGAGCCGATAGGCGAAATTCCAAAGAGCGGAGGATATCACCCGCCGATAAAGCAGCGTGCTCCCAGGGAAATATCGTGTCCATGCTGAGGACATCGTGTCCGTGCTGAGGACATGACGAACAAACTCGAAGTTGGTGTCGTAATCAGTGATATTGTCGAAAGCGACGATGAAGGCGAATAGCGCGAGTGATCCGACCATTATGATCTTGGCGATACGGGCTTCGATCACCGCCGTGGTCCCCCTGACCGACAAAACGACAAAGAATTCGAAAAATGATGACGCAAGGAGCCGCAATCATGGCTGCTGACGTGTTGGTGAGGAACGCTTGGTACGTGGCCGGGCTTTCGCACGAGTTCCCGCCGCAGCGGCTGCACGGTCAGGTGCTCGCGGAAAAGCCGCTCGTCATCTGGCGAACCGCGGCAGGCGAGGTCGTGGCGTTCGACGAGCGGTGCTGCCACAAGAGGATGCCGCTGTCACAGGGGCGGCTGATCGAAAACGACCTGCTCGAATGCGCGTATCACGGCCTGTGTTACGACGCTGCCGGCCGATGCGTCCGGGTGCCCTCGCATCCCGACGGCCGCATCCCGCCGCAGGCGCGGCTGCGTCCGTTTCCTGTGATCGAGCAGGACGGGCTTGTCTGGGTGTGGACCGGCGATGTGGCCAAAACCGAGGCTGTCCGGGCGCCGCGCCTGCCGGAGATTGCCGACCCGGCATGGGAGACGGCCGATACCGGGCCGATGGCAGTGCCCGCCAACTCGCTGTTGCTGATCGAGAACCTGCTCGACATCTCGCATTTCTACCCGCTGCACGACGGCAATATCGGCGATGTCGAGAACAGCCGCATCCCGGTCACGCTCGATGAAGGAACCCGCGACGGCACCCCCTATGTCGGGACCATCCGCGAGGCCCGCGGCTACCGGCAGCCGCCCTTTCTGGAGGATTACCTGGGATACGACATCGTCGATCGCGACCACACGCATTACATGCTGAGCCCCGCGGTAACCCGCGTAGACATGCGCGTGTGGCCGGCGGGCCATCATGGCGATAAGGGTGCCGAGCGCGGCTACATCATCGTCCACACCCACACGCCGGTCGACCGGCGCAATCACGTGTGGCGGCTGATCGTCAGCATGCCGGCCGGACAAAGATGCAAATCCGACCCGGCGAAATCGGCCGTCGAACGGTTCATGGAAACGTTTCCCGCCGTCATCGCCGAGGACCGCTGGGCGCTCGAAAAACAGCAGCAAATGTTCGACTACCCCGACGACGGGTATCGCGAGGTGTTTCTGCGGCCCGACCGTGCTCTGCGCCGGGCGCGGGAAATCCTCATGCGGCTAGAAGAGGCCGAACGAAGCCTCGCGCCACCCGAGCAAGTCGCGGAGACGCCAGCGACAGCTGCCTAGACGGCCCTCCCACCGGCATGCGACGAGGTGACCGTGAAGTCGTACCCGTCCGGTCCCGTGAGGTGGAAGGAGTCGTGGATCCGGCCTCTGCTGATGTCGGAGGGCCCGAGGCCCTTCGCCGCATAATCGCGGCGCGCCGCCTCGATATCGTCCACCATCAGGTCGAAGGGCGCCGCGGAGCCGGTCGCCGGCGGATGTTCCGCCTTCCTGACGACGACATGCGTGCCGCCGCGAAGCTCGAGGACGGCGAGGCCATCATCGGCGAATATCGGGCGCAAGCCGACGGATTGGAGCCACCGCTCGGCAGCGGCGACATCGGTTGTCGGAAGCCGGACATGGCCCACCGCTACCGGTGGCCTCTGATCGACAGTCTGCGACATGATTTACCCCTTCGTTTGAGTGCAATCCAAAGCGGGGCCTAGGCGGTCAGCACTTCAAGCAGGTGACCATTCGGGTCACGGAAATAGAAACCGCGGCCGCCATTGCGATGATTGATCTCCATGTTCTCCGCGGAGCGCGGCCCGCTGCCATAGGTAAGCCCCTCACCGCGGACCCGGTCGAAGATCCCGTCAAACTCGGTTTCGCTGACCTTGAAGGCATAGTGGTGCCGCTCGAAGCTGTCCCAATTGTCAAAATCGATGGTCAAGCTCTCGTTGATCCGCACCGGAGCGAAATGGGAGACCGGGCCTTGGTATTCGAGGCCAAAAATCCGAGCGAAGAACCGTGCTGATTCTTCCTTGTCGCGGGCCGGAACGATCGTGTGGTCGAGAACGATGGTCAAGAGCGCCTCCTCTCAACAGTCTTCGATAAAAATGAGCCCGATCGCCGCAATCGGCAAGCACCACCCCCTCAAGCCGCGAGGGTACCCACAGACCGATCGGGAGCGAGGCTTGGTGAGGAGCGTTTGCAGGAGGCGCAATCGCAGTCGCTATCCCACGGAGCCGGCAACAATGAAGCTTCACGCTGATCGTGTAGCAGAGTGGCCCGTAAAGGCCCTGACTGTTGTTCTCGCAGGGCTGCTGCTGACGACAGGCGCACGGTTCCACGCTCAGACCACCGACCGAGCGTCGACGGCAGGTTCCGGCGCCTGCGTCGGGGATAATGGCGGCATTACGCTGTCTCCCGGCTTTTGCGCAACCGTTTTCGCGGACAAGCTGGGCCATGCCCGGCATATGGCAGTGGCGCCGAACGGGGTCGTCTACGTCAACACCTGGAGCGGTGTCTATTACCACAATGACACGCCCCCACCGGGCGGGTTTCTGATTGCCCTGCAGGATACCAAGGGCGACGGCCGGGCCGACAAGATCGTCCGCTTTGGTCCAACCAAGGCGGAAGGCAACGCGGGAGGAACCGGCGTCGCCCTCTACAACGGTCAACTCTATGCCGAGACGAACGATCGCATCGTACGCTATCAGCTGCCGTCGAGTGGGATCGAGCCGACCGGAGCGCCGGAGACCGTCGTGTCGGGGTTGCCGCTGACCGGCGATCATCCGATGCATCCCATCGCGATCGACCCCCAAGGCAATCTCTATGTCGACCTGGGATCCGCCACGAACTCCTGCCAGAGCCAGAACCGCATGCCGAATGTGCCCGGCAACAATCCCTGCACGGAATTGGAAACCCGAGCCGGCACCTGGCGCTACGACGCCAACTGGTTGAATCAGCATTTCTCGCCCGCCGAGCGCTTCGTCACAGGTCTCCGCAACGGCGAGGGGATCTCCTTCGATTCCGCGGGCAGGATATTGGCGACCCAGCATGGCCGCGACCAACTCGGGCAGAACTGGCCCAAGCTCTACACATTGAAGCAGAACGCCAATCAGCCGGCCGAGGAATTGGTCGAACTGCAGCAGGGCCGCGATTTCGGCTGGCCGGAATGCTATTACGATGATGTCCAGAAGAAGCTGGTCCTCGCCCCGGAATATGGTGGCGATGGCGGAAAGGCCGTGGGCGTCTGCGCGCAAAAGGAAGCACCGGTAGCGGCCTTCCCCGCCCATTGGGCGCCCAACGACATGCTGATCTATGAAGGCAGCCAGTTCCCGTCGGCCTACAAAGACGGCGCCTTCATTGCATTCCACGGGTCCTGGAACCGCGCGCCAGAACCGCAAGGGGGCTACAACGTGGTGTTCCGGCCATTGGCCGACGGCAAGGCTTCCGGCCCGTTTGTGGTTTTCGCCGACGGTTTTGCCGGAGCGATCAAGCAACCAGGCCAGGCGGCACATCGCCCGACTGGGCTCGCGGTCGGGCCTGACGGTGCATTGTATATCGCCGACGATCAGGGCGGTCGGATTTGGCGCGTCACCTTCCAGGGCGGGAACAAGGCGGCCGGAATTGCGGCTGCGGCTCCGACGCCTCCTTCCACGCAGGCGTCGACATCCGGCAACGCTTTGCCGCCGGAAGGTATCCATCCGAGCGCCGGCGCCAATCCACTCCCGACACCGCCGGGCGCATCGCCGGACCAGGTCGCGTTGGGCGAGCGGATTTTTGAGGGACAGGCCGCAGGGGGGACATGCGCGGGATGCCACGGCACGAACGGCAAGGGCACGGGCATGGGTTCGGATTTGAGGAGCGGCAAGTGGCTATGGGGCAACGGCAGCGTGCAGGCGATTACTCGGACAATCGCCCATGGCGTACCGAAGCCCAAGAACCACACCGGCGTAATGCCGCCCATGGGTGGCGCCCAGCTCTCGCAAGCCGATCTCGCCGCGGTGGCTGACTACGTGTGGGCGATCGGTCACCAAAAGCCACATTGAATATTGCTCGGGCGGATCGTGCGCCATGTCCCGCAGAGCAATTTGCTGGGATGCGGCGCTGCGCTCACCCACCAAGCCCCTTGGGCTTGGTCCCCCCACTCCCGCGCTGCGGGAGAGGAGCTTTGAGCTGGATGAGTTGTTAGCCCCTCTCCCGCGCCGCGGGAGCGGGTGCCGAGCGTAGCGAGGCGGGTGAGGGTCTTGCGGCAGACCAAATTTCCCCCAGCGTGCTGCAGGTTTGGACGCGATCAGGCCATGAAAGGGAGGAGTCATGTACAAAGCATCAGCCGGGTCACCCTGCCGACTTCGATCATCGGCTCGCTGCCGCGGCCGAGCTGGTACAGCGCGGGGCTTGGTTCGCAAAGCTTTCTCGAGGCGATGATGAACCTGCGCTACCGCGAGCAATACGAGGACGCGGTTTCGGTCTATTTGCGCGCGCAGGAGACGGCCGGCCTCGACATCTGTACCGACGGCGACGCGCATTTCGACGAGCAGATCAGCGGCATGAGCTGGCAGAGCTATCCGCTGACGCACATGGCCGGCTTCTCGACAACCGCGGAGCCGACCCCGTACCAGATGGGCGCCGGCGCTCCCCGCGGGCATATTCTGCACGACTTCCTCGAAGCGCGCGTCCTACCCAAGATCATCGGGCCCGTCGGCCCAGGCAATCTGCAATACGCCGCGATGTGGAAGGTGGCGCAGCGGCTTACCCAAAAGCCGGTCAAATTCGGAACCATTCTTCCCGAATTGCTCGCGGCCTCGGTCGCGGACGAATACTACAAGGATCCGGTCGAACGGGTCTGGGCGATCAGCCACGCGCTCAATAGCGAGCTCGGCGAGTTGGCCGATGCCGGCTGCCCGGTGATCCAGATGGAGGAGCCGCAGATCCATATGGTGCCGGTGCGCGGCAAGCCCTTCGGCAAGCTCGATACCGACGACCTCGTCAAGCTCTTCAGCAACACGGTCAAGGGTCTGCGCGGCAAAACGGAGGTCTGGTGCCATACCTGCTGGGGCAACCCCTCGCAGCAGCGGATCTTCCGGGACGTCCAGAGCTATCAGCCGACCCTTGCCGCGCTCAATCAGGTCGACGCCGACGCGATAACCTTCGAGACCTGCTCTTCCGGCACCGGGGACCTCGGGGCGATCGGCGAAATCATCACGGACAAGAAGATCGTGATTGGCGTCATCGACCATCACACGTTGCAGGTCGAGCGGCCGGATCAGGTCGCGGATCTGATCCGCGAGGCGCTCAAATACATCCCGCCCGAACGGCTCATCATCTCGTCGGATTGCGGCATGGGGCGCGAGGGCATGAGCCGCCGGCATGCGACCTACAAGATGGTCGCGATGGTGCTGGGCACGAATATCGTCAGAAAGGAGCTCGGCCTTCCCGACGCCGAGTGCCTCGCGGCCGACCCGCGCTTCTCGCTGGCTAGGGATCGGTAGCCGACGAGTTCGCACGAATGGAGCGCGGGCCGGCCTCGCCAATGTCCAATTCGCAATTCTTTATTGACAATTAGCTATGTTGTGTATATGATAGCTAGTGCTTATAACCGGTTTCCGATCATGTTGGTTCGCCTATCGAGGGCCGACGCAACCTGATCGGATGATGCTTCCTAGAACCTGCAGCAAGAACAGCCAGAAACAGCCAAAGAACAGCGAGCGATTTGGCTGTTCTCTCAATCTGTGGACCCTCGACGGCGGAGGATTTCCGCGGAAGATGTGATGCAGCTGGCTGATAATGTCCCGGCAAAACAGCAAGAACAGCGAGCGGCGCCGGAAGGCCGGCTCAGCGGATCGCCGCCGTTATTGCCGCACCGAGATCCTTGGTCCCGGCGTTGCCGCCGAGATCCGGGGTGCGCGTGCCGCCTTCGGCGAGGACCTCGGCGATGGCGCGCTCGACGGCCGAGGCCGCCGCACTCTCGCCGAAATGGTCGAGCATCATCGCGCCCGACCAGATCTGGCCGATCGGATTGGCGATGCCGCGGCCGGCAATGTCCGGCGCCGAGCCGTGCACCGGCTCGAACATCGACGGGTACTCGCGCTCGGGGTTGATGTTGCCGGACGGCGCGATGCCGATCGAGCCGACGACCGCCGGCCCCAGATCGGACAAAATATCGCCGAAGAGGTTCGACCCGACGACCACGTCGAACCAGTCGGGGTGGCGCACGAAATGCGCCGTCAGGATATCGATGTGGTACTGATCGGTCTTGACGTCGGGGTAGTCGCGCGCGACCGCCGCGAAGCGCTCGTCCCAGAACGGCATCGTGTGGATGATGCCGTTCGATTTGGTCGCCGAGGTGACGTGCTTCTTGCGCGTGCGGGCCAGCTCGAAGGCGTAGCGCATGACCCGATCGCAGCCGCGCCGCGTGAAGACTGATTCCTGCATCGCCATTTCGTGTTCGGTGCCGCCATAGAGCCGGCCGCCGATTTCCGAGTATTCGCCCTCGTTGTTCTCGCGCACGACGTAAAAATCGATGTCGCCGGGCGCGCGGTCGCGCAAGGGCGACTGCACCCCGGCGAGGAGCCGCACCGGGCGGAGGTTGACGTATTGGTGGAAGCCGCGGCGCAGCGGGATCAGCAAGCCCCACAGCGAGACGTGGTCCGGCACCTCGGGGTGACCGACCGCGCCGAGATAGACGGCGTCGTAGAGCCGCAGCCGGTCGATGCCGTCCTCCGGCATCATCATGCCAAGATTGACGTAGCGCTCGCAGCTCCAATCGAATTCGTGCCACTGGAAGCCAAACCCGTAGGCGCGCGCCGCCGCCTCCATTGCGGCGATCCCCTCCGGCATCACCTCGCACCCGATGCCGTCGCCGGCGATCACCGCGATCCGATAGTTCTTTGCCATGGCGAGTCCTCCATGCCGCCGCGCCACCTCCGACCGGATGAATCTTAAAATCGTAGGGTGGGTTGAGCAACCGCGAAACCCACAGACTCGCTTCAGACCGGGGGATTCTCTTAGAATTTCGGGTTATCCGAATCCTAGCGCGAGTGGAGGGGGTGGGAGTGGTCGAGCGGCCCGTGGCCGCGTCCGAAGCCCGGCGCGCCGGCGATCGCGCGCTGGACGTAAGCGTGAGCCCGCTCGACCGCTCCTTCGACTTCGAGACCTTGGGCGAGGCCTGCAGCGATCGCCGAGGCGAGGGTGCAGCCGGTCCCATGAGTATGGCGGGTCGAGAGCCGTGGGCTCTCCCAGACGCGAGCGCCTGCTTTGGTCACCAGCACGTCCGATACGGTCTGCCCGGAGAGGTGCCCTCCCTTGACCAGCACCGACCGACAGCCGAGCGCGAGTAAGCTTTCGCCGGCGGCGCGCATCTCGGCGAGGTTGCCGATCGCCCTACCGCAGAGAATTTCGGCTTCCGGCAAATTCGGGGTGAGTATGTCGGCGCGGGCGATCAGCAACCGCTTCAACCCGTCGAGCGCGGCGGGATCGATCAGCCGGGCGCCGCCCTTGGCGACCATGACCGGATCGACCACGAGCGGGATGCCGTCGGCCCGCTCGCGGAGCGCGGCGGCGATGATTTCGATGACCGGCAGATCGTGCAGCATGCCGGTCTTGATCGCATCGGCGCCGATGTCGTCGAGCACCACCTCGATCTGGCGCCGAACAAACTCGGGCGGGATTGGCAGAACGCCGAATACGCCTTGGGTGTTTTGCGCGGTCAGCGCGGTTATCGCCGTCGCCGCGTAAGCGTCGAGCATCGAGACGGTCTTGATGTCGGCCTGGATGCCGGCGCCACCACCGGAATCGGAACCGGCAATAATCAGCACCCGCCCCAGCACGGCTATTCGGCCGCCTCTGCCGAACCCAGCCGCGCGATGCGGGGCCTGTTATGTTCGGTACCGGCAGCAGCGTCCAGAATAGCCTCGCAGATCTCGTCCACCACCGCGCCGACGAGCTCCTCGTCCTCACCTTCGGCCATGACCCGGATCACCGGCTCGGTGCCCGACTTGCGGATCACCAGGCGACCTGTCACGCCCAGCCGGTCTTTGCCGTCATCCATGGCACGTTTGACGGGGATCGACGCGAGCGGGTCACCTTCCGCAAATCGCACACTGCGCAGCCGCTGCGGCACCGGGGTGAACAGACGGCAGACCTCGCTCGCCCGCCGACCCGTCTCGACAATCGAGGCGAGCACCTGGAGGGCCGCAATCAAGCCGTCGCCGGTCGTCGCGTAATCGGACAGGATGATGTGGCCGGACTGCTCGCCACCGAGATTGCAGCCCAGCGCACGCATTTTTTCCACGACATGGCGGTCCCCGACCTTGGTGCGGTGCAGCTCGATGCTGTGGCCGGCGAGAAACCGTTCGAGGCCGAGGTTGGACATTACTGTCGCAACCAGAGCGCCGCCTGCGAGCCGTCCGCCCCGCGCGAGCCCGGTCGCGATCAGCGCCATCAGCTGGTCGCCGTCGAGAATGACGCCGCGCTCGTCGGCGATAATCAGCCGGTCGGCATCGCCGTCAAGTGCAATCCCGATATCGGCCCGCCGCGCCAAAACCTCCTGCCGCATCTGCTCGGGAGACAATGCACCGCACTCGCGGTTTATGTTGAGGCCGTCGGGTGAGACGCCGAGCGAGAAGACCTCGGCGCCGAGCTCCCAGAATACCGTCGGGGCGACCTTGTACCCGGCGCCGTGTGCGCAATCGACGACGATGCGCAGCCCGTCCAGCCGCAATCCGCGAGGAAAGCTCTGTTTGACGAATTCGATATAACGGCCGCCCGCATCGTCGAGCCGCTTCACCCGTCCTAGCTCCGCCGGGCTCGCCCTCCGGCTCGGCCCCTTATCGAGACAGGTTTCGATCTTCTGCTCGAATTCGTCCGATAGTTTGTAGCCGTCGCGGCCGAACAATTTGATGCCGTTATCCCCGTAGGGGTTATGCGACGCCGAAAGAACGACGCCGAGATCGGCCCGCAAGCTGCGCGTCAGCATGGCGATGGCTGGGGTCGGCAGAGGGCCGACCAGCACGACGTCCATGCCCATCGTCACAAAGCCGGCGGTCAGCGCGGGTTCGAGCATGTAACCGGAGAGCCGCGTGTCCTTGCCGATGACCACGAGGTGCTTGTGGGCCCCGTTCTGGAAGCATTCACCGACCGCCATTGCTACTTTTAACGCCGTCTCCGGCGTCATCGGTTCACTATTGGCAGTCCCGCGGATCCCATCGGTACCGAAGAGCTTCCGCGTCATGGCGCCCCCGTTAATCGTTATCAGGTAGCCCTACTCTACTGCGTGGGACATGCCCTCACAAGTCAAAGGACATTCCGCTAAGTGCCACCTCACGAGATTTGTAGTTCTTAACCAATAAAAGAAAGTTAAACGCCAGGAACACAGCGGCTTTCCACGCGACCTATCGTTCGAGACCCGCCCGACCGGTCCTCGAAGCTGGGTCAGTGGGCCGCCTCTTGCGGATTCAGCCGCCCGGCTGCGGCTCGGGTTCAAGGCCGGTCGGCCGGCCGGAAGGCGGGACCGAGCTCCGCCTTCCGGGGCGCGGTTCGTCGGTTACGGGACCCGTGGAGGTCTCGCGCACTATCCGCTCGCCCTTGATGATCCGTCGGATTTCATCGGCTGCCAGCGTCTCGTATTCGAGCAGCCCCTTTGCCAATGCGTGCAGCTCGTCCATGCGAGAACTCAAAATCTCTCTTGCGGTCTGCTCGCCTTCGTCGACGATGCGGCGGATCTCCTCATCGATGACCTTGGCGGTCGCCTCGGAAACGTTCTTGCGCTGCGTAACCGAGTGACCGAGAAACACTTCTTCTTCGTTTTCGGCATAGCGCAACGGCCCGAGCTTCTCGCTGAACCCGAACTCCGTCACCATGCGGCGCGCGAGACCTGTGGCACGGCGGATGTCGTCGGCCGCTCCCGTCGTCACCTTGTCCGGCCCGAAGATCAACTCTTCGGCGATACGCCCCCCGAACAGGCTCGCCAGCATGGCTTTGATCTCGATCTTGGACTGACTGTATTTGTCGCGCTCCGGCAGGAACATCGTCACGCCGAGCGCCCGACCGCGCGGAATTATCGTCACCTTGTGGAGCGGCTCGTGGCCCTCCGCATAGAGCATGCAGAGCGCATGACCAGCCTCGTGATAGGCGGTCAGCTTCTTTTCGTCCTCCGTCATGACCATGGAACGCCGCTCGGCGCCCATCATGACCTTGTCCTTCGCCTGCTCGAATTCGCTCATCGCGACCGAGCGCTTGCCTCTGCGCGCGGCCATCAGCGCCGCTTCATTGACCAGATTGGCGAGGTCCGCCCCGGAGAAGCCGGGTGTGCCGCGCGCAATGATTTTCGGGTCGACGTCGGAGGCGAGCGGAACCTTCCGCATGTGCACTTTGAGGATCTTCTCGCGGCCGAGGACGTCCGGGTTGGGGACGACGACTTGGCGGTCGAACCTTCCGGGCCGCAACAGAGCGGGATCGAGCACATCCGGGCGGTTGGTTGCTGCGATCAGGATGACACCCTCGTTAGCCTCGAAGCCGTCCATTTCGACGAGCAATTGGTTCAGCGTCTGCTCGCGCTCGTCATTGCCGCCGCCAAGGCCGGCGCCGCGGTGCCGCCCCACCGCATCAATCTCGTCGATAAAGATGATGCAGGGCGCATTCTTCTTGCCCTGCTCGAACATGTCTCGCACCCGGCTCGCACCGACACCGACAAACATTTCGACAAAATCGGAGCCGGAGATCGTGAAGAACGGCACATTCGCCTCGCCGGCGATCGCACGGGCGAGCAGGGTCTTGCCGGTGCCCGGCGAGCCCACCAACAGCACGCCCTTCGGGATCTTGCCACCGAGTCTCTGAAATTTCTGCGGGTCCTTCAGATATTCGACGATCTCCTCAAGCTCTTGCTTGGCCTCGTCGATGCCGGCGACATCTTCGAACGTGATGCGGCCGACCTTTTCGGTCAGCAGACGTGCCCGGCTCTTGCCGAAGCCCATCGCGCGACCGCCGCCGCCCTGCATCTGGCGCATAAAAAAGATCCACACGCCGATCAAGAGGAGCATCGGGAACCAGGAGATCAGCACGCCGAACAATGACGGCACGTTTTCGTCGACCGGGGCGGCGGTAATGCGCACGCCCTTGTCGGTCAACCGGCTCACCAGGTTGGGATCGTTCGGGGCATAGGTCGTGAATGCCCGGCTGTCGGTGAAGTGGCCGCTGATGTTGCTGCCCTGGATCGTGACGTCGGAAACCTGCCCTCGATTGACGTCGTTGAGGAAATCCGAGAAGGCCAGGGTGGCTTGCGGTCCGCGGCTGGATGAGGTCTGAAACAGGTTGAAGAGCGCGACGAGAAGCAGCCCGATGACGATCCAGAGGGCGAGATTCTTGCCGAAATTATTCACGATGAACGCCTTTCATACGAGCTGGGCATCGCGCCTCCTAGACTACGCCTTCGAGAGCCGCACCCGCGACATATTTCGCTCGATTTACAGATAAGACGCGAACGGTGTTAAACAACCGCAAAGCCCGCTTGCGTCAATGGAGTAACGGGTCGAAACACAATCTGCGGCAAGTCGACCACTCCCTCGCGTCTATATCCAAGATGAGGAACGGCTGCGATGCCCTTCTCGTCCCACACGCCCGTAAGAATCGGCCACAGTAACCGGGGCAGATTCACCCGCCTCAGCTGCTGAGCGCAGCGATCGAGGCGCGGGGTTTCTGGGAGGCCCAGATATCCGATCGTAAAAGGGCCGCCGTCAGCCCGCGGGGTCATAATTTCAAAGCGGCGATCCCAGATCATCCGCTCCCCTTGGCGGAGGCGGAGTGGCGGCGCCGCGTTGGCGAGTTCGCGCATCACCAAGATACGCTCTCGCCAGCGAATAAACCGGCACCCCCCCAGCGTATGACCGCACCGCGCGGCCTCACCCAGGTTTGCAAGCAGCCGGGCGATCCGCGCACGCCGCGGCGGATAAGAAGCCCCGCCGATCGCAGCGGTGACGGCGGAAAGCAGCCGCCCCGCCATCTCTGGTGGCGTTTCCCGCATCATAGCGGGATCGAGCAGCGCAAAGCCGGCGGAATGCACGCTGACAAATCGGGCCAGGTTTGTGTCCCGCTCGTGCTCATGGGCGGCCCGCATACGGCCTAAGACGCGGATCTCGGCGAGGAGGAGGGCGTTGCCCTCCTTGCCGGCGGGCGCGCTGTCACCCTGCCGCAGGCGAGACCGCTCGAAGGCCGGGTCGAGGTTGCTCGGATCGCTTATGAAGGGCTGTCGTTCGGCTTCGAGGAATGCCAGGAGCCGATCCCTTGCGATACCGAGCAGCGGACGCAGCAATCGGCAGTCGTTGAGCTCGCGAATCGCCGACATTCCGGCGAGGCCGTCCGGGCCGCTGTGAGCTCGGCGGCGGATCAGATGCGTCTCGATCTGATCATCCCGCTGGTGACCGGTCAGCAAGTGCAGACAAGCGTGATCGCGGCACCAGCCGCCAAGCAGGCTATAGCGCGCAAAGCGCGCCGCTGCTTGGATACCGGTGCGCGGCTTTTCGCCTGCCCAGACCAGTACTTCGTGACATATGGTTCTCGCCGACAGCCAGGCTCCGAGCCGCCGAATTTCGTCGCCGCTTTCCGGCCGCAGCCGATGATCCACGGTAAGCGCACAGATTCGCCCGCCCCTCTCGCGGGCCCAACGGTCCGCCAGAATGGCCAGTGCCAAGCTGTCGGGACCGCCGGAAACGGCAACGGCGAGAAACGGCGAGCTCTCAAACTGTGCGACCGAGGCGAGCGAGGCTGCGAACTCGCCAAGGGACAGAGGCCCGGCTGCCGATCCGCTTCTCAGCAACCCAGCCGCTTCTTCTCGGCGAGCGAATGCTCTTTGATCGAGCTTCCCGGGTTGGGGAAATCGTGATCCAGCTGGGCGAACGCGACGCAGGCGTTCTGCTTCTGGTTGGCGCGGGCGAGTGACATGCCGAGTTTCAACAGGTCGTCCGCCGCTTTGGTCCCCTTTGGGTAGTTCTTGTAGCCCTCGGCAAAGGCGTTGGCCGCCTCCGCGTACCGCCCGCGCGTGTAATAGGTCTCACCCAGCCAATATTGTGCGCTGCCGGCCAGCGGGTCCTTGGGGTGTTGTGCAACGAACGTCTTCAAGGCCTCTTCGGCAGCAGGATAATCTGCCTGCTTAAGTAGACCGAACGCCGCGTTGTACTGTTGAGAAGTAGAACCCGCAGGCAACTCGCCCGCAGAGGGGGGCCGGAAATTCCCCACGGTCGCGACGCTCAGCGTGTCCGGAACCGGTTGCGTCGCACTCAGGGGAGTACCCGGGGGGGTCAGGGGACCCGCTCCGCCCGGGCGAGCCGATGGCGGCGCCAAGGTTCCGGGCGGCATCGAATCGCTGACCAGCCCTGACCGAGGCGAGTTGGCGGTCGGGGAGGGGCCTCGCATCGCCAACTGTCCCGCTGGACTGGAATCGGTTATTCCGGCGGAGGCATGCGCGCTTGGTGCCGCGTTCCTGGGCGGCCCCTGACCTTGCCCCTGACCCTGGCTGAAGCGCGTGTCGATGTCACTGTTGATCTGCTCGAGACGGCGCCGCAATTGCTCGACCCCGTTCACCGCGTCCTCGACGCGTCCGGTCAATTCGCGCATCTGGGCTTCCAATCGGTCCATGCGAAGCTCGGCATCGACCGCCGCTGGCGACCCAGCGCTGACCACCTGGGCAGGGCCACCCCGGTAAACCTGCCGCTGCAGCATGCTGAGATCCCGCTCCAGGCGATCCAAGCGGTCCTGCATTGCCCGGTCCTGCGCGCGTGCGGCCGGGATCGCCAAGGTCATGACGACCAACGCCAGGAATACGATCGAGCGGGGAGGGCGCAGGATCAAACGCCGTATCATCAGTAGCCTCTCGAACCGCGCGTGAGCCGGGGCGACTCGCCCCCGCGCCGCCCGAGGGCACTAGCGGCGGGGGTTGAGCAACCAGTGCTACTAGGGTCCTTTTAGGGCAAAAAAAGGGCGCGCCCCGGCGGCGGGACAGTTTCGTTTTTCAGTTCACGGTGGTCACGGCGCGTCGGTTCTGCGCATACGCCTCTTCGCTCGACCCTACAACGGCGGGACGTTCCTTGCCGTAGCTGATCGTCGAGATGCGGGATGCCGGAATGCCCGACGCGACCAAGACGTTCTTTACTGCCTGGGCACGGCGTTCGCCGAGCGCGAGGTTGTACTCGCGCGTGCCGCGCTCGTCGCAGTGACCCTCGATCGTGACCGTCACGTTCGGGTAGCGCCGCAGCCAATCGGCTTGGCGCGTAAGGATCTCCTGAGCTTCAGGCGTGATGTCGGATCGGTCGAAAGCGAAGAACACGCGGTCGCCAGCACTGGCCTCCAGATCCTGCTGTGATCCCGGCAGAGCGTTTCTCGAGCCGATGCCGCCGGGTCCGCCCACACCCGGTCCTCCCGCGGCAGCGGGCGGCGTCTCCGGTGCGCTGCTGCAAGCGGCCAGCAGCAGCAAAAGGCCGCCGAAAATGATGATGGTTCTGGTCCACATCTAGATTCCCCTTGATCGATTTTCGAACTCTATCCGCGCCGGCGAGAGCCGGTGATTTCTGTCCATCTCGCGAAAATCGCACCCCCGAGCAACATCAATCCCCCGAGCGGCGTATGCTATCCCGGCCACTCAGCGAAGCAACGGTGACCAAGCCGGATCCGAAGCATCCTGCGAGGTTACCACCTCGCGCTGATTCGAGCCGGTCAAGTCGATCGAAAACAGCCGCGTCGAGCCGTGCCCCCGAGAATCGGTCGGCGACTGGCGGAAATACATCAGCAACCGGCCGTTGGGCGCCCAAGTCGGTCCCTCCACGAGGAAATCCCGCGTCAGGAGGCGCTCTCCCGAGCCGTCGGGCCGCATCACCCCAATAAAGAACGATCCGCCGTCGATTTTGGTGAAGGCGATCAGGTCGCCGCGCGGCGACCAGACCGGGGTGCCGTATTTGCCCGAACCGAAGCTGATGCGTTTGACGTCGCTGCCGTCCGAATTCATCACGTAAAGCTGCTGGGAACCGCCGCGATCGGAATTGAAGACGATCTTGCTGCCGTCCGGGGAGAAGCAGGGCGAGGTGTCGATTGCCTGGCTGTCGGTCAGCCGGACCGGCCGGCGGGTACGCAGATCGAGCGCAAAAAGATTGCTGACGCCGTTCTCGGCGCGGCTGAGGACCACCCGGTTACCGTCGGGCGAAAACCGCGGCGCAAAGGTCATTCCGGGAAAGTCGCCGACGACCTCCTGCTGCCCGGTGTCGATGTTGAACAAATAAACGCGCGGCGCGCCGCTGCCGTAGGACAGGTAGGTAATCTCCTGCGCCGTCGGCGAGAAGCGCGGCGTCAGCACCAGCGCCCGGCCGTCCGTCAGGAAGCGGTTGTTGGCTCCGTCCTGGTCCATGATCGCAAGCCGCTTCACGCGCTTGTCCGCCGGGCCCGATTCCGCGACGTACACGATCCGGGTGTCGAAATAGCCCTCCTCGCCGGTAATCCGCTTATAGATCTCGTCGGCGATGATGTGAGCTATGCGCCGCCAGTTCTGCTGGGTAGTCGTGTAGCCGTAACCGGTCAGCTGCTGCTCGGCAAACACGTCCCAAAGCCGGAACTCGACCCGGAGCCTCCCATCCCCCTGCGTCTTGACCGTGCCGGTAACCAGCGCCTGCGCATTGATCTGGCGCCAGTCGGGAAACCGGGGTTGTGTCTCGTCCAGCGACACATTCTGGATGAAGCTGCGCGGGTCGATCGGACGAAACAGCCCGGAGCGCTCGAGATCGGCCGAGACGACGCTGGCGATTTCGCTTCCCGCCTGGCTTTCGTTGGCGGCACCGCCGGGGAAGGCAGGGATAGCGATCGGCATCGGCTCGACCTTGCCGCTGGTGATGTCGATGCGCAATTCGGCGCGCACCGACGGGCCGGTACACGGCAGCATGATCAGCGCGGCAAAGATCGCACCGGCCAATATTCGGCAGCTTCTTCTCATAAGATCTCCCCGGTTTTCATAAGATGTCCTTGGGGCTGAAGTCGACGACGAGATCCTTCCAGATGGCGTATTTCTCGGCGGGCAGTTGTAGCGGCCGGCATAGCGGGTTGAAGAAGGCGCGGCGCGCGCTTTCTGCCGCGGCGCGAAAGAAGGGGTCGCTCCCCAGGCGGCCCGGATCGACGATCGTCGCCTGCCGGACCGTGCCGTCGGGATCGACAATGACCCTGATCTCGACGACGAGATCCTTTGCGTCGCGGGCGCCCGCCGGCACGTTCCAGCAACGCGCGATCTGGTGGCGGACCAAGTCGAGTTCGCTCGCGGTGAGCTGGCTTCCTAATGGAGCCTTGGGCTGCGAGGACGCCCGTGATGCCGCAGGTCGGGGATTTACCGGCGTTGCGTCGGCCGTCATTGCCGCATGCACCGGCGTCAGGTTCTTCAGCAACGCGTCAAACTGCCGGGGATCGTACTTCTTCTCCTCCGGCTTTTTTTCTTCCGGCTTCGGCTCGACCTTGGCCAATTGGCGCGGCGGCTCGGGTTTTTCTTGGGGCTTGGGCACTTGGAGTTTCTCGACCGGCTTGGGTTCCGGGGGCTTCGGCGGGGGCGAGGGCGGCGGAGGCTTGGTTTCGGGCGGAGCCGGCTCGTCGGCCGGCTGCGAAACGGCCGCCGCGGAAGGCGGGGCGGGGGCAGGTTTCGGCGGCTCGGGTTTGGGCTGCGGCTTCGGCGCGGGCGCCTCGACCTCCGGCACATCTGGTTTGGCGTCCGGCCGCGGCAGGTTGGGATTTGGGTGGATGGCTCGGGTCTCCGGCGCGATCGTGACGAGCTGAACGGCTATCGGCATCTCTTCCAGCGGCGGTGGATCGAACAGCCTCGGCAGGCCGATGATCAGGACGATCCCGAGCACCACGTGCAGCAGCGCCGACAAAGCCATGCCGCGCGAGCCGATGCCCGCAGGCGGGTCGTCGGGGACCTCGGCGGCTCCGGTCAGCGCCGGTTCTGCAAGCGCCACGCTCATCGGCGGAAGGGGCGCGGCCGTACTCAGTGCCTGACCGTCCGCGCCGATCGGTCAGGTGTCGTTCCGCCGGAGGCGGTCTTGCCGGAAGCTCCTTTCGGCGATTCGGCGATCAGCGACACCTTTTGGAAGCCGGCGGTGCTGATCAGGCTCATCACTTCGACGACCCGGCCGTAGTTGATCGCCCGGTCGCCCCGGACATAGAGCAGCGCGTCGGGATTGCTGCCGGTAATCGCCTGCAGCCGCGGAACCAGCGAATTGGTCGCGACTTCGGTTTCCTGGATATAGATGCGGCCTTCACCATTGATCGTGATGACGAGGGGTTCTTTCGGCTCGGTAATCGGCGGGGCTTGGGTCTGCGGCAGATCGACCGGCACTCCGACCGTCAACAGCGGCGCCGCCACCATGAAGACGACCAGCAGGACGAGCATGACGTCGACCAGGGGCGTCACGTTGATTTCCGACATCGGCCGATACCGCCCGGCCAAGCGATGGCCGTTGCCGGCCAAACCGGGGGCAGCCATCGTCAGGGCCGCTCATCGAGCTGACGCGATAGGATCGCGCTGAATTCGCTGGCAAAGGCTTCGAGCCGGCCGGCGTAACGACCGAAATCGGTGGCCAGCTTGTTGTAGGCGATGACCGCCGGTATGGCGGCGACGAGGCCGAGCGCCGTTGCGAATAGCGATTCGGCAATGCCGGGCGCAACAACCGCGAGGCTGGTGTTCTTCGAGGCGGCGATCGATTGAAAGCTGTCCATGATACCCCACACCGTGCCGAACAGGCCGACAAAGGGCGCGGTCGAGCCGACCGTCGCCAGGAACGCCATGAACCGCTCGACCCGCTCCATCTCGCGGCCGACCGTCACGTTCATCACCCGCTCGATGCGCTGCTGCAGACTGGCCCGCATGCCGGGCGTGCCGAGCAGGTTTTTCGCCGCGCTCCGCCGCCATTCCCGCATCGCCGCGGAGAAGACCGCGGTCATCGGATCGGGCGGGCGCTGACCGACCCGTTCGTAAAGGTCGTCGAGCGAGCCGCCCGACCAGAACGTCTCCTCGAAATTCGATGCGGCGTGCCGCAGCCGGCGGACCCGGATCACCTTGTCGAAGATGACGGCCCACGACCAGAACGACGCGAGCAACAGGATCAGCATCACGAGTTTGACAATGGCATCGGATTGCAAGAACAGGCCGATGATCGAAAGGTCATGCGAAATCGAACCGGCGAGCGGCAAAGTGTCGATGGCGTTAGGCTGCATTGATGTCGGCCCTTTATGGCGTCTTTTGGATGGTTGGTGGCGTCAGCATGGATTCTCCGTTTCCCATGGCAACGGCGTCAGAAGATCGAGCTGGGCCGGCATGGTCGCCGGCATCGGCAAGTCGAGATGGCGGAACGCGTTCCGCGTCAGCAAGCGGCCGCGCGGCGTCCGCTGCACGAAGCCCTCCTGGAGCAGGTAGGGCTCGATGACCTCTTCGACGACGTCGCGCTCGTCGCCGAGCGCCGCCGCGATTGTCTCGACCCCGACCGGACCGCCCGCATAATTTTCGGCAATGCAGCGCAGGTAGCGCCGGTCCATGCCGTCGAGACCCCGCGCATCGACATCAAGCCGCAACAGCGCCGCGTCTGCGGCGACGGCGTCGACGCTAGTTAGACCGGTGACAGCGGCAAAGTCGCGGATACGGCGCAAGAGGCGTATCGCGACGCGCGGGGTGCCCCGCGACCGCCGCGCTATCTCGGCGGCGCCGTCGGGCAGCAGCTCGATACCGAGCACCCGCGCCGCTCGGCTGACGATCGTCCCGAGCTCCGCCGGCTCATAGAAGACGAGACGCAACGGAATGCCGAAGCGCTCCCGCAGCGGCCGGGTGATCAGACCCGAACGCGTCGTCGCGCCGATCAAAGTGAAGGGCGCGAGACGGTAGCGAATCGATCGCGCTCCGGGCCCCTGACCGATGATCAGATCGATCTGATAGTCCTCCATCGCGGGGTAGAGGTATTCCTCCGCCGCCGGCGGCAGACGGTGTATCTCGTCGATGAACAGCACCTCGTGGGGGGCGAGCTTACTGAGCATCGCGACAAGATCGGCGGCACGCTGAATTACCGGGCCTGCGGTCGCATGGAAGTCGACGCCCATTTCGCGGGCGACGATCTGAGCGAGCGTCGTCTTGCCGAGCCCGGGCGGACCGAAGAACAGGATATGGTCGAGCGCCTCGCCGCGGGCCTTCGCCGCTTCGATAAATACGCGCAGATTGTCACGCAGCTGATGCTGACCGACGAATTCATCGAGAGTGGCCGGCCGGACCGAGCTTTCGCCTGTGTCTTGCTCGGCCTGCTGCGGGGCGACGACACGCGGCGCGGCGTCGTTCATCGCGCCAACTCCTCCAGGCCCGCTTTGATCAGCACATCTGCGCCGGCCTCGCTGCCGAGCCGCCGGGCCGCTTCGGCTATTGCGCGCAGCGCCTCGCTGCGGCCGACCCCAAGGTTCTCCAACGCCGCGATCGCGTCGGTGGTCGCTCCCTGGCCGTTTGTCGGCTCATTGAGCAGCGCCACCGGTGCCGATGCCGGGGCCGCCAAGTTGCCGAGCTTGTCACGCAGTTCATTGACGATGCGCGCGGCGAGCCGCGGCCCAACCCCCTCGGCTTGCGCCAGGGCCGGCTTGTCCTGAGCCAGGATCGCGAGCCCGAGCTTCTCCGGCGGCATGGCCGAGAGGAGCGCGAGGGCTAGTCGTGCGCCGACACCCTGAACCGTCGTCAGCAGGCGAAACCAATCGCGCTCGGCGGCGTCGATGAACCCGTATAGGTGGATGTGGTCTTCACGGACGTGCGTCTCGATCAGCAGGCGCGCCGGCGACCCCGGCGGCGGCAGGCGGCCGATCGTCCGCGTCGAACAGAACGCGAGATAGCCGACGCCATTGACGTCGATGACCGCCGCGTCCGGTTCGATCTGCTCGACGACGCCGGCGAGCGTGGCGATCATGCTTGCGCGTCCAAGAGGCGCCGGGCCGTGGCGTGATGCGCGTGGCAGATCGCCACCGCTAGCGCATCGGCAGCGTCGGGCTGGCCGCCGTCGCAGCCAGGCAGCAGCCGGCGGACCATCAATTGCACCTGCGACTTCTCGGCGTGACCGGCGCCGACCACCGCCTTTTTGATGAAGTTGGCCGAATATTCGGCCACCGGCAGCCCGCATTCGGCCGGGGCGAGCAGCACCACCCCGCGCGCCACGCCGAGCCGCAAGGTCGAAGACGGGTTGCGGTTGACAAAGGTTTCCTCGACCGCTGCCTCGTCCGGGCGGAAACGCTCGACCACAGCGGTGATCTGCCGGAACAGCGAGACGAGCCGCGCCGCCAGCGGCTGATCGGTGGCGGCCTGGATCACGCCGTCGGCAACATGGGTCAGGCGATTGCCGGCCACGTCGATGACCCCCCAGCCGGTATGCCGCAGCCCCGGATCGAGCCCCAAAACCCGCATCTCAAGTTCCGTGCCAGGCGCTGTCAGACGCCGAGCCGCGCCATCACGTCTTCGGCCACGTCGAAATTGGCGTAGACGTTCTGGACATCGTCGCTGTCCTCGAGCGTCTCGAGCAGCTTGAACAGGCTCGTCGCGGTTTCCTCGTCGATTTCCGAAGCGGTTCTCGGCCGCCAGACGAGGCGAGCCGACTCGGCCGGACCGAATCGGTTCTCGAGCGCGTCGCGGACCGTGTTCAAATCCTCCGGCGCGCAAGTCACCCGATGCTGCTCTAAGTCACTCTCGATATCCCTCGCCCCTGCTTCGATCGCGGCCTCGAACATATCGTCGGCGCTGGCCGTGGCCGCCGGATACGAGATCTCGCCGACCCGGTCGAACATAAAGCTGACGCTGTTGGTCTCCCCCAATGCTCCCCCTGATTTGGTAAAAGCGGCGCGCACCTCGCTCGCCGTCCGGTTGCGATTATCGGTCAACGCCTCGACGATGACCGCAACCCCACCCGGTCCATAACCCTCGTATCGCACTTCCTCGTAAGCCTCGTCCGCGCCGCCCCCCGAGCCGCGCTTGATGGCCCGATCCACCGTATCCTTCGGCATGTTGGCCTGGCGGGCGGCGAGAACGGCCGCGCGCAGCCGCGGGTTGGCGGCCGGGTCGGGCAGCCCGGTGCGAGCGGCGGTCGTGAGTTCCCGGATGATCTTGGTGAAGACCTTGGCGCGCTTTTTGTCCTGCGCGCCCTTCCGGTACATGATGTTCTTGAATTGCGAGTGGCCAGCCATCGATCTCCGCGCCGCTCTCCGTCGGCATCAGGGCCGGAAATGCTCGGCCCGGCGTGGCTAACAATCCAATATGGCAGCATTGCGGCGCCTCGGATCGCGGCGAAATATAGCTTAGGTTTGCGCTGAAGGGATTGCGGAGAGAAACATGCAGCAGGGTCGAGGGGGCATGGGGAGCCATAAGCACGGGGTCTCCGGCCATGCCACGCAGAGCCCGCGGCTTCGGCTCAGCAAGAAGCTCGCCGCCGAACGCGGCGAGTATGACGCCGCCTCACCCAAACGGCGTAAACGCCTCGAATTCGAGACGGTCCAAGAGGCGCTAAAGGGCGAGCGCCAGCCACGCTAGCCGCTGACCCCGCCAAAGAAAACCATCGAGTGGATGCAGCGGTAGGCGCTCGGCTGTGTTGACTAAGGAGGCGGGCGGCCTGTTGCCGGACCCGATATGAAGAGGAGCATCGCTATGTATCTGGCCCGGTTTTGCTATGACGTGCTGCCGATCAACCGCCAGCGCGCAATCGACTTCATCCGCCGCGAAGTCGCGGCGGCCCGCTCCAACCGCCTGAATGCCCGGCTGCTCGTGCCGCTGACGCGCGGTCACGGGGAGGGAGCCGCCCTGCAATTCGAGGTCGAGCTGACGAATCTCGATCAGCTCGACCAATTCCGCAGCAGTGGCGTCGGCTCGTCACGAGAGACCGGCGACTGGATGCACGCCTTCAGTGAAATCCTGACCTCGCCTCCGTGCGTCGAGATTCTGCGCATCGAGGACGCGAAGGCCGCCTGACCGGTAGGGACCTGGGGCGGGCCCTACTTCCCGTCATTCCCGCGAAAGCGGGAATCCAGGACTGGAGAGGCCGCAGCGGTTGCCCCTGGACCCCCCGCGTCCGCGGGGCGACGATAATTCATGTGGGTCAGGCTCTCACAAGCTGGTATCGAAGCCTTCGAAGTGGTGCGGAATGCGGCGGATGTCGGTCAGCAACTCGCGCTGCAACCCCGCGGAGGTGCCGGCAGGGAAGTTCAGCTCGATGGCATCGGCGAGCCCGCCGTACCGCGCCTCGATCGCCGCGGCGATCTCGTCGAAGGTGCCGCAGGCGGCGAAGATGCGTACGACATCATCCGTGATCTCGGCCGGCATGTCGTTCCACCGGCCGGCGACCGACATGGCATGCAGTTTCGCCCCGACCTCCTCGAGACCGTGGAGAGCGAGGATGGGGGCATAGGTGCGGGTCGAGGAATAGATAGCGATACGTCGGCGCGCCCATTCCATGCCTTCGGCGACAGTTTGCGCATCGCCCCCGGTCACCACGAACCCGCCGCCAAAGACATCGAAACTGCGCCGGAGCCGCCCACCGCGCTCCATCCCCTCTGCAATGCGTGGCAGTGCCACTTCTTCGAGATAGCGGCGCGAGCACAGAGGATGGAGCCGCACCCCGTCGCACACTTCGCCGGCGACCCGCAGCATCGCCTCGCCGACCGCGGCGATCGTGACCGGCACCATCGGCAGCCCGGTCGGCTCCGGCGAGAAATCCGGCGTCATCAGGGTCAGCTGGTAATGCTCACCCCGGTAGTCGAGCTTGCCGCCGGTCTCCCAGCAATGCCACACCGCACGCAGCGCCCGGACGTAATCGCGCAACCGCGGCGCGGGCGCGCTCCACGTGATGCCGAAACGGCGCTCGTTGTGGCCTTTGACCTGGCTGCCGAGGCCCAGCACGAAGCGGCCGTTCGAGTTGGCGTGGAGGTCCCAGGCCTGGCTCGCCATCACCGTCGGGCTGCGCGGGAAGGCGACGGCAATCGAGGGCGTCAGCTCGATGCGCTCGGTCGCGAGCGCAGCAACGGCGAGCGGCGTAAAGACATCGTGCCCGAGCTCGACGGTCATCAGCGCGTCGAACCCGGCGGCCTCCGCCGCCGCGGCGAACGGCCCCGCCTCGCGCCAATGCCTCATCGGCAGCATTGTGAAGACGCGCATTCAGGTTCACTCCCTTCTCCGCCACGGAAACCGTATCATCACCGCTGAAGGCTCGCAGGCGAAACAGGAAGTGTGGATGACCTCACGCGATTACCAAATCTTCGAGCTCGGGGACGTAGCGCTGCAATCCGGGCTGACATTGCGGAATGCGCGGCTCGCGTACAAGACATACGGCCGGCTCCACGCCGCGCGCAGCAATGTGATCGTCTACCCGACTTCCTACGGCGCCCAACACACCGACACGGAGTGGCTGATCCGCACTGGCCGCGCGCTCGACCCGGAGCGGTATTTCATCATCATCCCGAACATGTTCGGGAATGGCATGTCTTCCTCGCCGAGCAATGTCGGTCCGCCGCACGATCGCGGCCGCTTTCCGGAAGTCACGGTCGCCGACAACGTGCGGATGCAGCACCGTCTGCTGACCCAGCAGCTCGGCCTCGAACGTGTCGCCCTCGTCTATGGCTGGTCGATGGGCGGCCAGCAGGCCTATCACTGGGCCGCGCTCTATCCCGAAATGGTGGAGCGGATCGCCGTCGTCTGCGGCAGCGCGCGCACCGCGCCGCACAACCATGTTTTCCTTGAAGGCATCAAATACGCGTTGATGGCCGACCCGGCATGGCGCGACGGCTATTTCAGCGAGCCGCCGGTGCGCGGATTGCGGGCAATGGGCCGGATCTATGCCGGCTGGGCCTTGAGCCAAGCCTTCTACCGCGAAGAACTCTGGCGTACGGTCGGCTATTCCTCGCTCGAGGATTTTCTGATCGCCGGCTGGGAGGCCAATTATCTGCGCCGTGACGCCGACAACCTGTTGGCGATGATCTGGACCTGGCAGCACGCCGACATCAGCGCCAACGAGCTCTATGGGGGCGACCTGACCAAGGCGCTCGGCGCGATCTCGGCCGATGCGCTGATCATGCCGAGCACGACCGACCTCTATTTCACGGTCGCCGACAACGAGCGCGAGGTCGCTCACATGCGGCATGCCGAACTGCGCCCGATTCCGTCAATCTGGGGCCACCGCGCCGGCAACCCGACGCAGAACCCCGAGGACGACGACTTCATCGACCGCGCAGTCAAGGGGCTGTTGGGTCGGTAAGGTTCGGTTGATCGAAACTGCAGGAGGAAATGGCTCATGAATCCAGCTCATCTCGTGGTGCGCGCAGAAGTGCCCGATCCGGCCGACCGGGCGCCGTTTGATCACTGGTATGCGACCGATCACCTGCCTTGGGCGATCCGGGTGTTCGGGGCACGACGAGGGTGGCGGTGCTGGAGCCGCACCGACCCGGCCGTGCATTACGCATTCTATGAGTTCGCCGATGTCGGCGAGGCGCTGGCGCTGATCGGCTCCGACAAGATCGAGCCGCTGGTCGCCGATTTCGATCGCGTCTGGGGCAACCGGGTCCCGCGTCGGCGCGAAATCCTGGAAATCGTGCAGGAGATGGCGTCATAGCCTCTGGCCGATTGGCGCCGTCCATCGCGATCTCGGTTTTGGTGCCGATTTCTGCGTTCGGCGGCTGGCAGGTCGGGAATGATCCGACAATCGAAACGTCGCACGCAGCAATCGAGTCGCAGCATGGACAGCGGTTGCAGGTCGTATTCGCGGCTGAGGGACAGCCGGCGGTGCTGTTCAAGCCGGCTCATGGCTCGTGGGATTGGTCGGCGACCGGCAAGCTGGTGATCCCGGTTGAGAACCCTGGAGAAGAACCGCTAACGTTCCTGCTCCGTATCGACAGCACTGCGGGCCGCTCGTTGAGCGGCAAAGCGGCGATCGCGCCGCACAGTGCCGTCGATCTCGCGATCTGGACCGCCGCTCCGGCGCCCAGGGCAATGGGCATGATCGCCGGGCCGTCCCTGCGGGCAGCTGGGGTGGCGCCGGACACATTGCCGATTACCGCAACCGAAGGTTCAATCGATTCCGCCCAGGTCGCATCGGTCCGTCTCGGGATCTCGCGGCCGACGATCCCGCGGAATGTCATCATCGGCCCGTTGCGCACCGAGCCGCCGAGCGACGCGGATAAGACCGTCTATCAGGGGATCGTCGATGGGTTCGGGCAGTTCGCCCCGGGCAGCTGGCCGGAGAAGGTGAGCTCGGTCGAGATGCTGCGCGCCAAAGGCGCCGAAGAAGTGCACGAGTTCGCGCAATGGCTCACTGACGCGCCAAAGCGCGACCGGTTCGGCGGGCTGATATCGAGCCTTGCCTTCCGTGCGACAGACTTTTTCCGCACCGAGCGGCGGGACGGCAGATGGTGGCTCGTCACCCCCGAAGGACACGGCTTCTTCTCGATCGGCATCGACGCGGTGGCGCCTTCCGGGGCGACCTACGTCGAGGGCCGCGAGTTCATGTTTCGCGATCTGCCGGCGCGTGACGGCGAGCTTGCCGCGCATTGGAGCGAAGCGGACGATCGCCGCGGCTTGGGTGCCCAGCGCGGCCGCTCCTTCGATCATGGTCACACCTTCGATTTTTATACCGCCAACCTCGAGCGAAAGTTCGGCCCCGAATGGCGCAGGCGCTGGCGCGAGGAGACCGCGGACCGGCTGACTGCCTGGGGGTTCAACACCATAGGCAATTGGAGCGATCCCGATCTATGGGCGCTGCATCGGCTGCCCTATACCGTGCCGCTGTCGCCCAAAGGGGAATATGCCAAGGTCAGCTCGGCCGAGGATTGGTGGGGACCGATGCCCGACCCGTTCGACCCGCGTTTTGCCGAGGCTGCCGACAAGATGGCGCGCAACGCCGCGGCGCGGTTCGCCGGCGATCCCTACCTGATCGGCTATTTTGTGGACAACGAACTGTCCTGGGGGCGAGCAACGCCCGGCTACCCGCAGCAATACTACGCCTTGGCAATCAACGCGCTCGCCGCCGGGCGAGAGAGCCCGGCGAATTCGGCCTTCATCGCCCATCTGACCGAGACTTATCGTTCCCCGGAGCAGCTCGGGCAAGCCTGGGGCATACCATTAAACTCATGGAATGATCTCGGTACTGCCGGGTTCGCGTTGCCTCGGAGGGCCTTCGACAATCCTGCGGTGATCCGGGATCTGGCGGCATTCAGCCGGCGCTTCGCCGACGCCTACTACTGGACAGTGGCGGAAGCCCTGCGCCGCCACGACCCCGACCACCTCTACCTCGGTAGCCGTTTCGCCTGGCAGACCGCGGAGGCGGTAGAGGCCTGCGCCCGCTGGTGCGATGTCGTGAGCTTCAATCGCTACCGACGCTCGATCGCGGATGATCCCGCCGAATGGGCGAAGTTCCATGCGCTCGGCAAGCCCGCCCTGATCGGGGAGTTCCACTTCGGCTCGGCCGACCGTGGGCTGTTCTGGGAAGGGCTCGTCGGGGTCGGCAGAGAAAGCGAACGCGGCCCCTCCTATGCGCGCTACCTTCGCGGGGTCGCCGACAACCCCGACTTTGTCGGCGCCCACTGGTTCCAGTACCTCGACGAGCCGCTGACCGGCCGCACCCTCGATGGAGAGAACGCCCATATCGGCTTCGTCACGGTCGCTGACCTGCCCTACGAGGAGCTGGTGGCGTCGGCACGCGACGCCAATCTGGCGGTGCTTCGCGAGTTGGAGCGTGTCGGCTCGCAATAAACGCCACCACCTCGCTACACCGGCGAAGGCCGGTGCCCATGGCAGTCATGGATCCCCGCCCCCTGTTCACTGCCAGGGGCAGGCTTTGCCGGGAAAGCGGTTTGTCACTGCGCACAAAATTCCTTGCCGTGTCCGATGAGCTTTTGGGCGGGCAGATAGACGCCCTTGCTGTCGTCTTCTATCACCCGGCCAATTACCTGCGCGCGCCGGCCATGGCGCTGCAGAACGGACAAGATGGCGTCACGATCCTTTTGGTTGGCGAGAACACAAAAACCGACTCCCATGTTGTAGACTTGGTACATTTCCGCGCTGCTGACTCCACCATGGCTTTGGATCAGTCGGAAGATCGGGGGCGCCGGCGGCAAGTTGTCGATCATGAAGCCCACCTTCGCATCGACTCGGGGTAGGTTTAGCAATCCATCGCCGGTTATGTTGATCAGGCCTTTAACGGTCGGGATCTTGTCGATTATTTCAAGGATCTCTGGCACGTAAATCAAAGTCGGGCGGAGGAGCTCTTCCCCCAAAGAAATGCCAAGTTCGGGCAGGACCTGATCAATCGATAAGTTGCCCTGCTTGAAAAAGATGTAGCGCGCCAGGGTCAAGCCGTTGCTGTGGATGCCGCTGCTCTCGAGCCCGATGATGACGTCGCCAGGCACGAGATCGCGGCCGGTGATGATGCGGTCGAGCGGCACGATACCGACTGCTGTTCCGACCAGGTCGAAGCCGCGCATCACGTCTTTGAGGGGCGAGATCTCGCCGCCGGAGATCGAAACCCCGGCTTGCTTGGCGCCGTCCGCCAGGCCAATCGCAATCCCGCCCAGCATGTCAGCGTCGGATTCCTCGACCCCGATGTAATCGACCAGGGAGATCGGTCGCGCCCCGACGCAGAGCACGTCGTTGACATTCATCGCGACGCAATCGATGCCGATCGTGTCATAGCGGCGCATCATCTGCGCGATGATCGACTTAGACCCGACCCCGTCGGTGCAAATCGCCAGACCGATGCCGCCGATATCGATGACGTTGGCAAAATAGCCGATATCGAGCTTGACCGCACCGATTCCGCCCGATGCAGGCCAGGTCTCCTTGATGCGCTCGACGATCTTGTGTAGGCCGGATTGTGTCGCGGCGGTATCGACGCCCGCCGTCTTGTAGAGGTCGGTCTGCGCTTTCATGCGAATGCTCCGCTACGCGATGTCCGATTAGACGAGTGACGCTCACCTTCGTAAAGTGAGGATCAAACGACAAAGGAGGATCATCCATGGCCACACCGGAACTGCGCCCGCTCGGCAAGGCGCTCGGCACCGAGGCGTTCGGCGTCGATCTGGCCAAGCTCGACGACGACACCTTTGCCTGGATCCATCAGGCTTTTGCCGAGCATCCAGTGCTGGTGTTCCGCGGTCAGCACCTCGGCGCCGGCGACATCGCCGCTTTCGGGCGCCGGTTCGGGACGCCGCGCATCCACTCGCTGGTCAGTTACCGCCACGAAGAGCACCCTGAAGTATCTTGGCTGCGCAATGTCGACGAAGAGGGCAACGTCGATTGGTACGGGGTCAAGCGCGCGACCGACTGGCACACCGATTCGACCTATGAGGAAGAACTGCCGCTGCTCGCGATGCTGCACGCGCTGGAGATCCCCGCGACGAAGGGCGGCACGATGTTCGCCGATATGCGCGCCGCCTACGATGGGCTGCCGCAAGCAATGAAGAATCGTCTTTCTGGCCTCGTCGGGTTGCACGGCCGCACCGATGGCCCCGCCGGCGCGCGGCTCTACGATCCGGAAGAGGAGATGCGCCGGACCGACAAGAAATATGCCGAGCAGCCGCGCCCGGCGGTCATCAACCATCCCGTGACCGGCCGCCCGATCCTGTTCGTCAACCCGATGCACACGCACGGCTTCGAGGGGATGGGCCGCGACGAGGCCTGGCAGCTGATCGAGGAGCTTGCCGCGCACGCCACGCAGGAACGCTTCACCTATTACCACTCCTGGCAGGTCGGCGATCTGTTGATTTGGGACGAGCGGGCGACGATGCACCGCGGCGCCGGCGACTACCACCCGGAGGAGCGCCGCATAATGCTGCGCACTATCGTATACCCGAACTGAAGGGGGGCCTAGCGGCGGGCTGGGAGAGATGCGGTGCGTCCAGCCCCACCCCGACCAGATGGCCGAATAAGGTCGCGAGCAGCCGGCGGTCGGCCTCGGGCAAGGGCGGCTTAAGGAGCGAAGCGATATTGGTGCGCAGATGCTCCGGGTCGCCGGTGCCGAACAGCACGACATCGACGCCGGGCTCGTGGCGCACAAAACGATAGGCGGCATCTGGCACCGTGCTGGCGCCGCTTTCGTGGATCAGAAAGCCGAGCGGGTCGGGGCTGTCGGCGAGCCATTGCGGGACCTCTCCGGCGGCGGTCAGGTTGCGCATCGTGGCCCGCAGGCGCTCGGGTCGCGAGAAAATGTTGCGCACTGCGAACATCAGCAACGTGCCCACCCGGTTGGCGAGGGTCAGCGGAAAGACGCGGTCGCGGGCGTTCTGATGCATCATGTGAAACCCGAGCATGACGACGTCCCAAACCTTGTCTTGCGCCGCGCGGTACAGAACCTGGTGTTCGGGATCGTGCGGCGCTGTTTCGGTGATGCCGAGATGGCGGAACTTGCCTTTCGCCTTCTCCCTCAACAGCACCGGCGCCAAGTCGTTCAGCGCGTGGTCGTAGGCGCTCGGCGGCACCCCGTGTAGCTGATAGACATCGATGTAGTCGGTATCTAGCTGCCGCAGCGACTTGTCGAGGCTGGCGACGATGCCCTCCGGCGTCGAATGGGGGCTGCTGAAGCTGAACGGCGCCTTGGTGCAGATTACGACATCCTCGCGCCGCACCGACTTGATCGCCTTACCCAGCACCTCCTCGGTGCCGTACGCCGTCGCGGTATCGAACAGATTGACCCCGAGCTCCAGCGCCTGCCGGATGATTGCAATCGCGTCGTCCTCACTCTTGCCCTGCGCCAGCCCCAGCTGGCTGAAACCGCCGCAGCCGAGCCCGGCGACGCCAACCCGCAATCCCGTATTGCCCAGCGTTGTGTATTCCATCCGTCACCTGTCGTCTGTTTCCGCCGCTTCGAGATCTACATCGCGCACAGCGCAGCCCCGCTCGACGAGGGATTGTCGAGTGATGCAAAAATACGCAATGTTGCCGACCCGCATTTTGCCGCGCGTCGAGGAGATCACACGAGCATGAGGATCGATCAAGCCGTCAATATCGAAGATCTGCACCGCATGGCGAAGCGGCGGCTGCCGAAGATCGCCTTCGATTTTATCGAAGGCGGGCTGGAGGACGAGCGTGGGCTCGAAACCAACACCTCGGCTTTTCACAAGCACAAATTGCTGCCGCGTTATCTGGTCGATGTCTCGAAACGCGACCAGACAAAGACAATCTTCGGCCAGACGTTCGCGAGCCCATTCGGCATCTCGCCGACCGGCGGGGCGGGTCTGTTCCGCTACCATGGCGACTTGATGCTGGCCGAGGCGGCGCGCGACGCGAATATTCCGTACATTATGTCGGGCGCCAGTAACGACACGATCGAGGCGGCAGCCAAGATCGCGCCGAAGAACCATTGGTATCAGCTTTACGCAGCGCGCGATCCCGCGATCAACACCGACTTGATCAGGCGCACGGCCGATGCCGGGCTCGGCGCATTGGTATTGACCGTCGATACGCCGGTTAGTTCGAAGCGCGAGCGCAATATCCGCAACGGTTTCGCCAATATCCGCGGCGGCTTGTTCCAGGCGCTGAGCCTCAAACCCTTGATCCTCGCCGAGGCGCTGACCCATCCCGGCTGGATCGTCGAATATTTCAAGCGCGGCGGCGGCACGCCGATGTTGGGTAACTGGGAGCCCTACGCGCCACCGGGTTCGAATGCCGAAGAGGTCTATAAACACTCCAGTTCGTTGCGCCCGTTTAATGCCCAGACCTGGCGCGATCTTGAGACGTATCGCAAGCTGTTCCCGCGCGCCCTCGTCGTAAAGGGCATCATGAGCCCGGCCGACGCATTGCGCGCCGTCGATGTCGGTTGCGACGGCATCATGGTGTCCAATCATGGGGGGCGCCAGCTCGACCAGGCACCCGGATCGCTCGACGTGCTGCCGGCAATCAAGGCGGCAGTCGGCGACAAACTGACCCTGCTCCTCGACAGCGGGGTTCGCCGCGGCGCCGATATCCTGATCGCGCTCTGTCTCGGCGCGGATTTCTGCTTTATGGGCCGCCCGACCCTCTATGGCGCAGCGGCGGGCGGGTTGCCCGGCGTCAAGAAGGCGATCGACATCTTTGTCAACGAGATCGACCTGGTCATGGGCCAGATCGGCTGCCCGAGCCTCGATCAGCTGGGTCCCGATTTTCTATGGCGCGAAGACTGGGCGCGCAACGTCTGAACGTAAGAGATCACCAAACCATGAACTTCGATCAAGCCGTCAACATCGAAGACCTGCATCGGATCGCGAAGCGCAAATTGCCCAAGATCATCTTCGATTATATCGAAGGCGGGGTCGAGGATGAGCGCGGCCTCGCGCGTAACGAGGCCGCGTTTCACAAGCACCGGCTATTGCCGCGATACCTTGTCGACGTGTCGAAGCGTGACCAATCTGCGACAGTTTTCGGCCGCACCTATTCGAGCCCGTTCGGGATCTCACCGACGGGCGGTGTCGGCCTCTACCGGCGGGAAGGCGAGGTGATGCTGGCCGAAGCAGCGGCGGCGGCCAACATCCCCTACATCATGTCGGGGGGCAGCAACGCCTCGATGGAGGAAGCGCTGCGGGTCGCCCCGAACAACGTCTGGTTTCAACTTTATGCGGCCAAAGACCCCGATATTACGGATGCACTTATCGGGCGGGCGCGAGACGGCGGCGCGGGCGCGCTGGTACTGACCGTCGATGTCCCCGTGCACCCGAAGCGCGAACGCAACTACCGTAACGGCTTTTCTCGAATCCGCAGCGGCGGGGTCTTGGAATTGCTGAAGCTGAAGCCCTCGATCCTGTTGGAGGCCATCACCCATCCCGCCTGGGTTCTTGAATATATGCGGCTGGGCGGCGCGCCGACCCTGGGGAATTGGGCGCCTCACGCCGGCAATGGGGCGAGCACGTCGGATGTCATCGCGTTCGGCCGCGGACAGACCCCGGCCGCCGCGCAGACTTGGCGCGACCTCGAACGCTACCGGCGCCTCTTTCCGCGCGCCCTTGTCGTCAAAGGCATCCTCAACCCGGCCGACGCGGTTCGCGCCGCCGAGATCGGCGTTGACGGGATCATCGTCTCGAACCACGGCGGCCGCCAGCTCGACCAGGCCCCAGCCTCGCTCGATGCTCTCCCGGCGATCAAGGCGGCGGTCGGCGACAAAGTGACCGTGATGCTCGACAGCGGCGTGCGCCGTGGCGCCGATATCCTGATCGCCCTGTGCCTCGGCGCGCAATTCGTGTTCTTCGGCCGCCCGACGCTCTACGGCGCAGTCGCCGGTGGGCTTCCCGGGGTCAAGAAGGCGCTCGACATCTTCCGCGGTGAGATCGACCTCGTCATGGCCCAGATCGGCTGCCCGAGCCTCGACCAGCTCGGCCCCGACTTCCTGTGGCGCGATGACTGGACGCAGAATCGGTGATCCTACGCCGCAGAGGCTCGTCCGAGTGGAGTTACGGGCTTGGTGAGCGCGGCGTCGATTTCTTCAATCGAGCGGCCCTTGGTTTCGATGCCGAGCGCCACAAACGCAGCCGCCGCCAGCGCCGCCCAGAAGGCGAGGAAGTACATCGCCGGGATCATCGCGTCGACCGACGCCTCCGGCTTGATGACGTTCGTCCCGCCGACGATCAGCGCCAGTCCGAGCGGGCTGATGATCTTGCCCAAGTTGCCGACGCCATAGCCCAACCCCATGCCGCTCGCGCGCAACCCCGCCGGCCACACCTCTGCCATGTAGGGCGCGATGATGGTGTAGGAGCCGCCGCCGAAGAACGAATGCGCCATCAGCATCAGCCAGAAGACCGACACTGAGCCGATATAAGCGCCGGCGAGATAGCCGGCGATGATCAGGGTCGCCACACCGCCGAGGCAGGCCAGCATACCCGAGGTGCGGCGCCCGATCAGATCCGGCAGCCACATGCACACCATGCGGCCGACAAAGGCGGAGACGGCGACCCAGATCATCAGATAGGAGGCTTCGGCCGGCGTGATCTTGAGCAATAGCCGCAGCAAGGTCGGCGACTACAAAGCCAGTCCGACGCCGCTCGTCTGCGACAATCCAATCAGGCAGACCAGCGCCGCGCTGCGAGGATATTTAAACAACTCGCGCCACCGCGTGTGCTGCAGTTCGGGGAGGACGGCCGGCAATTCGATGTCGTTCGGGTCTCTCTGCAAGGCCCAGGCGATCGACCCGCGCGCGTCTTCGCGCCGTCCGCGGCGGATCAGCCAGCGCGGCGATTCCGGGACCCAGGCGCGGATCATCAATGTCATCAGCGCCGGCAACAAGCCGATCAGAAACAGCCCGCGCCAGCCGATGGTCGGCCCGAGATAGGCGCCCGCCGTTGCGCCGAGCGCGCCGCCGACCGAAACTGTCGTAGTGACCAGCCCGCCGACCCAGCCGCGCTTGGAGGACGGCACGAATTCCTGCACCAGCGGCAGATCGACGGTGACCATTCCGGCGACGCCGATCCCGACGAGCATGCGGCAGAACGCCAGAAACAGCCAGCCGTACTCGTCAGGCGACGCCGCCATGAGCCCGGTGGCCAGCGAAAAATTGAGCACGGTGGCAACGAATACCTTGCGCCGCCCGATCCGGTCGGCCATCCACCCCCAGAAAAAGGCGCCAGGGATCGCGCCGATCCCGGCCGCCAACAGGATCGTCCCCAATTCGAGAAACGTCAGTTTCCATTCCCCGACAATGAAGGCGAGTACATAGCCGATCAGGAAGAAATCGAAGAAATCGAGCATATCGCCGAGGATCGCAGCGGAAATGATCTTCCACTGATTGACCGTCAGCCGCTGTTGCCGCTCCAAGAGCTCCAACATAAGCGTCCTCCCGATGTTGAACCGGTCGCGCGGCGATGCGGCGGAACGGATTTTCTTATTGTCGGACGGCGAAGCTGCTCGGGTGCAATGAACCGCGGCGCGGACGGGCTCGTAGGCCACGCCGTAGAGAGTATCTGCGACGGCTCGGCGCTGGCAATGACCTCGGCGCAGGCCTCGCGAGAACCGGCCGCTCAGTCGCCGGCGGCGCGCCCCGGCTGACCTGCGAGCGCCGCGCGCGGTCGGCTGAGCTCACGGTCGATTTCGTCGATCGTGCGGCCGCGGGTTTCCATGCCGATGAGCCAGAAGGCGGCCGCGCCCAGCACATACCAGAACGCGAAGTAGTTGAAGCCGGGGATCAGCGCGTCGAGGGTCGCCTGCGGGTTAACCAGATTCGATGAACCGGCGATCAGCGCCAACCCGGCTGGACCAATGAACTTGCCGAGATTGCCGATGCCATAAACGAAGCCCATGCCGCTGCCGCGCAGCCGGGAGGGCCACATCTCACCCATATAGGGTCCGACAATCGAATAGTTGCCGCTACCGAAGAAACTCTGCAGCAGAATTGTCAGAAAGAACATCGACACGCCGCCAATGAAGACGTCGTGCAGGTAGCCGGCCATCGACATGAAGAACGCTGCAATCAAGCAGGCGAAGATGCCAGAGGCACGGCGTCCCCATGCGTCCGATATCCACGAGCAGAAAAACCGGCCGGCGATCGCCGACAGGCTGAGCCAGATCACCAATTTGGATGCCTCGGGCGGGGTGATCTTCAGCACCATGACAAACAATGTCACCTGCCACAGGGCAAGTCCGACGCCGCCGGTCTGGGTCAGCCCGGTGAGGCACCCGGCGATGATGCTGCGCGGGTATTTGAAGATCTCGAGCCAACGCGTGTGCTCGATCGCAGGGAGCGTCGCCGGCAACGTTATTTGAGCAGGATCAATTTTCAGCGCCCAGGCTAGCGCCTGCCGCGCCTCTTCCACCCGCCCCCGGCGCAGCAGCCAGTGCGGCGACTCAGGAACGAAAGCGCGGATGTACAAGCACAGGAAGGCGGGCAGCAACCCGACGGCGACCATCCCGCGCCAGCCGATATAGGGCGCGGCGAACGCCCCCAGCAACCCGGCGAGCAACGAGCCGGCCGGCAGCATCGTGGTGGTGATCCCGGTAAACCAGCCGCGCTTGTGGGCCGGGGAAAACTCTTGCATCAGGGTGATGTCCACCGAATACAAGCCCGTCACGCCGAACCCGACGAAAAAGCGGCAGGCGACCAGGTAGATCCACCCTCCCTCCGGCGTCAGCGCCATCGCGCCGGTGGCGAGCGAGACGTTGAGCACGGCAGTGATCAGCGCCGGGCGCCGGCCGATCTTGTCGGCCATCCAGCCGTACAGGTTCGAGCCGAATGGCGCGCTGACCCCCGAGGCGAGCAGGATGGCGCCCGACTGCCCATAGGTCAGATGCCACTCCTTCACGACGAACGCCAAAACGAAGCCGATCAGGAAGAAGTCGAAGAAATCGAGCATGTCGCCGAGCGTCGCGGCGCCCGCGATCTTCCACTGGTTCGCCGTCAGCTTCTTCTGACGCTCCAACAGCTCCAGCATCTGTTCTCTCCTAGGCTGCTCCGGTCGCACACGGCCGCGCATATTTTTGTTGTCGAGCAGGATCAGAAACGACACTGCTCGCAAGGATTGCCGCGATCGGAGACTACCGGCAATCCGTTCACGCTGGCAACAGGATGCGGCAGAGAAGCCCCCAGCCCAGGGCTGGGGGTAGCGCAAGCGCGCGGACTACGACCGCTCGATGAGCTCTATGCGATAGCCGTCGGGATCTTCGATGAACGCGATCACCGAGCCGCCATGCGCCATCGGGCCGGCCGGGCGCGGAATTTTGACACCCGCCGCGGCAAGGCGCTCGCAGGCTTTGTACACATCCGGCACCGCGATCGCCAGGTGCCCAAAAGCACTGCCGAGATTGTAGGGCTCGGCTTGCTCCCAATTGTGGGTCAGTTCGATCACGGTACTGTTTGTCTCGTCGCCGTAGCCGACAAAGGCGAGCGTGAATTTTCCGCTCGGGTAGTCGCGCTTGCGCAGCAGTTTCATGCCCAGCTGGTTGGTATAGAAATTCAGCGAGGCGTCGAGGTCGCGCACACGGATCATCGTGTGCAAGAGCCGGAACTTGTCGGCGCCGGGCACCGGCTTCGAAGTCTCGGCCAAATCGGTCATCGTCATTGTGCACTCCTTCGTGCTGTGGAACCTAAAGTGCCGCACCGGCGTGCGGCGACGAGTTCGAGGATCTGGTCGGCGGCCCGCAGGCTCGGCGACACACCATCCCCGGCGAGGCATCGTACCGCCTCATCATACCCCTGCCGATGCGCTGCGCGAACCCGTTCGTCACCGACGACCTGGGCGAGCGAAGCGGCGAGGCGCGCCGGGGTGCAGTTGCGCCCGAGCAGCTCGCAAACCAGCGGCCTGCCGAGCAGCAGATTGACGAGATTGACCTGCCGCACCTTCAGAACCCGATCGAGGAATGCCTCGGTCAGTGGGTTCAGCCGGTAGCCGACGACCATCGGCAGGCGCGCCAAGGCCAATTCGAGCGCGACCGATCCCGATGCGGCGAGCGCGGCGCGGCTGGCCGCGAAGGCGTCGTATTTGTCTTGCGGCTGCTGCACGATCATCGCGTTTCCGGGCCATGCCGCGACCCCACCGGCGACCGTCGCTGCGACTGTCGCAACCGTCGGCACGACGACGCGGAAGGGCCCGACCAGGTCTTCCAGCCGGCTCAGCGTCTCGCCGAAGATCGGCAGCAAGCGCCGGACCTCGCCGCTGCGGCTGCCGGGCAATACCGTGATCAGCAGATCGTCCGGAGCGAGACCATGCGCAGTCCGGAAGCGCCAGCCGTCGCCCTTTTCGGCGCCGCTTTCCATCACCGGATGACCGACAAAGCTGCAGGACAGCCCGACCCGCTCGAAATAGGGCGGCTCGAACGGCAACAAGGTCATCAGATGATCGTACCAGCGCGCCATTCGCCGGGCCCGCCCGGCCCGCCAAGCCCAAACCATCGGGGCGACGTAATGAATGAGCGGCAAAGTGTCGCCGCGGCTACGCAGCCCGTGCGCCACCCGCCAGCTGAACCCCGAGCTGTCGATCGTCACGACGGCATCGGGGCGCTGTGCGCGGATCGCTGCGACCGTTTCGCGCACGCGGCGCAAGATAACCGGGGCGCGCGGCAAAACTTCGGCCACTCCCATGATCGCCAGATCACCGAGCGGGGCGAGGCTCTCGAGCCCCTGCTCCTGCATGCGCTCGCCGCCGATCCCGGCGATCCGCAGACGCCCGCCGGTGCGCTGTCGTAACGCCGCGATCAGCGCGCCGCCGAGCGCATCCCCCGACGGCTCCCCGGCAACGATGAAGATGAAGGTCGCGTCGCTTGCAGTCACGATCCGCCGACACCGACCAGGAACAGCCCGGCCTCGTCGGCTGCACGGATCACGTCGTCGCGATCGAGCACGATCGTGGCGTTGGCCTCGACAGCGATCCCGCGCAATCCGGTTTCCGCAGCCAACAAAATCGTGCGCACCCCAATAGTCGGCCGATCGGCGCGTGCTTCCTGACCAGGCTTCTCGACCTTGACGAGCACGCCGCCGGGACCTTCGCGGCGGAGCGCCGCACAGCGCCGCAGCAGCTCGTCGGTGCCTTCGATCGCCTCGACGCCGAGCACGAGGCCCTGTTGGACAATGACGGCCTGGCCGACGTCGAGCGCGCCAAGGGTCCGCGCGACGCGCATTCCACGCTCGATATCGGCTCGCGATAGCTCGTCCGGGCGGGTATGACCGAGCGGCCCCTCCGGCATGAGCGCTCGGTCGAGCAGCTGATCCGCGCCAAGTACTCGAAAACCCTCCTGTTCGAGCTCCTTGACCACCGCGGATAAAAGACCGTCATCGCCCAGCGCACGATAGCCAACTCGGGCAAACAGCTTGGCTGCGCGCCAATCGGGCCGCAACGCAGCCAGCGACGGCCGCCGCACACCGCCTGCCAGCACCAGCTCAGTCACGTGATTTTCGCGCAACAGGGCAAGGCCGTTCGCCGCGGCCCCGAGCCGGCACCAGGCGTGCGGCACGCCCTCTACCGTCGCCGGCTCGGCTGCTCCTTCGAGAGCAAGGACAAAGACGTCGCGTCCGGCGGCGCGGCAGCATTCGACGAGGCGGCGGGGCAGTCCGCCGCAACCGGCGACGATCCCGAGCCTATCCGTCATTCGCCCCCTTCGGCTGACAGATGGCCCGGCTCGAATCGGCGCGGATGAATTCGATGACGTCGTCGACCGGCCCAATTCCGCCAAAACGCTCCGCGGTCTCGGTCACCCGGTCGCTCAACGTTCCATCAGTGGCGAACAGGAACTGGTAGGCGTTGCGCAGACCCTGGATATCCTCGCGGCTGAAGCCACGGCGCTGCATTCCGATGATATTGAGCCCGCACAGTCGAGCCCGGTCTCCCATCACCTGGCCATAGGGGATGACGTCGCGCTCGACGCCCGACATCCCGCCGATCATCGCGTGCCTGCCGATCCGGACGTACTGGTGTACGGCGCAGAGCCCCCCAAGAACGGCATAATCCTCGATGACGACGTGCCCCCCTAGAGTTGCATTGTTGGCCATAACGACATGGTTGCCGATCCGGCAATCGTGGGCGACATGCGCGCCAACCATAAAAAGGTTGCCGTCGCCTATCCGGGTGACCATGCCGCCGCCTTCGGTTCCCGGATTGATTGTCACGTATTCGCGGATCGTGTTGTTGCGCCCGATGACGAGCTCCGATCGTTCACCGCGATACTTGAGGTCCTGCGGCTCGAGCCCGATAGAGGCGAATGGAAACAGCCGCGTGCCCTCACCGATCGACGTCAGGCCGTCGACCACCGCGTGGGAGCGGAGCGTGACCCGCGGGCCGAGCGAGACATCCTCACCGACGATGCAATAGGGCCCGATGACGACGGTTTCGGCGAGCGTCGCCCCCGGCGCAACAACGGCCGTAGGGTGAACCTTCGGCATCGGCGGCTCGTCTAATCGTCCAGGATCATGGCGGCGAACACGGCCTCGGCCATCACATCCTCGCCGACTTTGGCCCGACCCTCGAACTTCCAGACGTTCCCGCGGTTGCGCTGTTTAGTGACATGAATCTCAAGTTTGGTCGGAGGGAAAACCGGCCGCCGAAAGCGGGCGTTGTCGACGCTCATGAAATAGACAAGCTTACCCTCCGATTCCGGTCCCAACGTATGCACAACGAGGACGGCGGCGGTCTGCGCCATCGCCTCGATGATCAGCACACCCGGCATTACTGGCCGCGCCGGAAAATGGCCTTCGAAATAATACTCGCTCTTTGACAGGCTCTTGATGCCGGTGGCCCGCTGGTTCGCGACCACGTCGACAACCTTGTCGATCATCAGGAAAGGATGGCGGTGCGGGATCATTTCCATGATCCGCTGAATGCCGATCTCCGTCCCCTGCGCCGCGGCGCCGGGCGGCTCGATCATGAACGGCCTTTCTTCTTCGCAAGACGCTGCAGCACGGCCGTCTGCCTCATGAATTCGCTCAGCGGAACTGCCGGACTGCCGCATACCGTCTCTCCGGCGGGCACGTCGCGCATGAGACCGCTTTTAGCGGCGATCCGGGCTCCGCTCCCGATATGCAGATGGCCGGCGAGCCCACCCTGCCCTCCGACCATCACAAAGTCATCGAGCCTCGTGCTTCCCGAGATCCCGACCTGACCCGCTAGAATACAGCAGCGACCGAGCACCACGTTGTGCCCGATTTGCACGAGGTTATCAATCATCGACCCTGAGCCGATCACCGTATCATGTCCGGATCCCCGATCGATCGTGGTATTCGCGCCGATATCGACATCGTCTCCTATCAGGACGCGCCCGAGCTGCGGGACTTTGATCGGCGCTTTCGGGTCGGGTGCAAATCCGAACCCGTCCTGGCCGATCCGCACCCCGGGGTGAAGCACGACGCGCGAGCCGATCAGGCAGTGGCTGAGCGTCACGTTGGCCGCGATCCGGCAGTCATCGCCGATCTCAACCCCGGCGGCGATCACCGTATTTGCGCCGATACGGCAGCGCTGGCCGAGCCGCACGCCAAGCTCAATGACGACATTCGGGCCGATGTTGCAATTGTCCGGCACGGCGGCCGTCGAATTGATGATCGCGGATGGCGCTCGGCGGGCGACCACATCGGCTGCAGGATAGAAAGCCTGGGCGGCGATCGCGTAGGCCTTATAGGGCTCCTTGCTGACGAGGAGGGCCATGCCCGGCGGCGCTCTTTCGACGGCGTTCTCATCGACAAAGGCGGCACCGGCATGAGAGCGGACAAACGCTTCGATGTACCTCCTATTTTCAAGAAAACTGACATCTGACGGTCCCGCAGTTTCGAGGGGCGCCACATCGCTAAAGCGGCGGGCGCCGTCTGCAGCGCACAGCAGTCTCGCTCCACTCAGCGCACTCAGTACGTCGAGCGTAAAAGGTCCGGTTCGATCAAAAAACCGTCGGTCCGCCATCTCGGTTCGGTCCGGGCATCGAGCGCACCTTATTTCTTCTTTGGCTTGACCGGTGCATTCGCCGCCGGCGGCGCGGCGGTGGCGGCAGGACCCGATGCGGCGGGAGGAGGAGTGGGGACGGCGAAATCGACCGTCAGCGTCGGCATCAATTCGTCCAGCTTCTGCAGCACCTCGTCGGTAACATCGAAGCTCTGGTCGAAAAGTACCAGGTCCGCTCTCTGAAACACCAAGTTTGCCTTGCGGTCCTTCGCGATATCCGCAATGATTTTCAACATCTGTTCTTGTATCTTGGAGAGCGCTTCGCCATTCGACTTCTCCAGAGCCTGACGCTTTCCCTGAACACTGCGCTCAAGATCGTTTACCTTCTGTTGGAATTCACGCCCTTTTTGGTTGAGCGCATCCGCCGACATCGATGCCTGCTGCCGCTGCAAGGAATCGCGTTCGGCGCGCAGCGTCTCCTCCTGGTGAGAGATTTCCTTGGTGTATTCGTTGCGCTTCTGCTCGATCTGGCCGCGCACCATCTTTGCCGCCTTGGAATTCTGCAATAGCGCCTGCACATCGACCACCAGGACGGTCAGATTCGGCGAGGTCGCTGCAGGCGCAGGCGGGGCGGGAGCAGGCGGGGCGGGAGCGGGGGGTGCCGGCGGAGCTTGCGCAAATGCGCTAACGGCAAGGCCCCACAGGAATGCCAGCGGAAATGTTAGAAGTCTGAGACGCCAAACCAACATCAAAACCTCGTGCCGAAGCTGACCCGAAACAGCTGGGTCTTGTCGAACGGTTCCTTCTTTATCGGATAGGCGATATCGAGCCGGATCGGACCGACCGGGGATTTCCACGATACGCCGACGCCGGCGCTGGCGCGGATCGCCGGCGACTGCTCCACCATCGGCTGTATTCCGCCGGTCGAAGCCAATTGGGAGGGAGTGAGCACGATATTCGTCGGCTCGAGTTGGTAGAGCGTCCCAAAATCGGTAAAGACGCGTCCGCTTATCCCAAATTCTTTCGGTAGGCCGAGGGGTACCCCCAACGTCACCGAACCAAGATAATATTTTTGCCCGCCAAGAGCATCGCCACTTACTGAATCGCGTGGTCCGATACCGGCGCTCTGGAAACCCCGCAAATTATCACCACCAACAAAGAACCGATCCTGAATCAGCACGTTTTGTCCGTTCCAACCAGATATATAGCCGGCCTCACCCGTGACGCTCACCACCCATTCGGGGAATACCGAATAATAGTAGCCAGCGTTTACTTTGTTGCGCACATAATCGACCCCGAAACCGACCCCGGCGAAGTCGTTGCCCAGAGATGCGTAATAGCCGCCGGTCGGATCCAACCGGTCGTCCCGGCGGTCGTACAGCAGAACCTGGCCGATTTCGGAAGTTGTATGCTGGCCCGACTGAAGCACGATGAACAGCGAGGTGTTGCTCTGAAGGTCGGTGATGTTATCGGATCGCGCGGTGTATTTCAGAGTCTGTCGCAGATTCTCGCTGATCTGGTAACCGGTGCGGAGCGCGCCACCGTAAGAGAATTGCTGGTAAGGAGGGGTCACCCCGCTGAAGAAATTCGCCGTCGGACTGGTCTTGATTTCGAAAAGGTCGAAGCCGGCGGCGATGTTGCGGTCGAGGAAGTAAGGCTCTGTGAAGCTCAGATCAACCTGTTGCGAACGCAGCGAAACCACGGTGCCGATCCGCAGATCCTGACCCCGCCCGAGAAAATTCCGCTCGCGGATATTAACGTCGGCCAGCGGGCCGTCGGTGGTCGAGAAGCCGATGCCCAAGGACAGCTCGCCCGTCGATTGCTCCTCGACCTCGGCCGTCACCACGGTTTTGTCGGGCGCCGATCCCGGGCTGTTGGTGACCTCTACCTTTTTGAAGAAACCAAGATTTTTATCCGCTGCTGCGAGCGCTGCATCTTGGTGCTGTTGAACGCGTCTCCCTCGACCAGCTGAAATTCGCGACGGATCACCTTGTCAAGAGTACGAACATTGCCGACGATGTCGACCCGCTCAACATAGACTTGCGGGCCTTCCTGGACGTCGAAGGTAATATCGACGGTATGCTCTTCCCTATTCCGGGTGACGTTCGGCTTGATTTCGACAAAGGCATAACCGCGGTTGCCGAGGGCATCCGTCAGCACGGAAATCGATTTTTCGACAGCTTCGGCATCGTACCAGTCGCCGGTGTGAACGGTCAGAAGCGGCAGCACCGCTTCGGCGGGCAGGTCCTTGATCTTGATGTTGACGTCGATTTTGCCGAAGCGGTACCGCTCGCCTTCGTCGAGGGTGAAAGTAATAATGAACCCATTGCGGTCGGGTGTCAGTTCGGCAACCGCCGAGACCACTCGGAAATCGGCATATCCCTCGGTCAGGTAAAACCTGCGCAACAACTCCCGGTCATACGTCAGTCTATCGGGGTCATAGGTATCGTCGGTGCTCAGGAAACGATACCATCGGCTTTCCTTTGTCTGAATTAGGCCGCGCAGCTTGCCGTCGCTATACTGATGGTTACCGACGAAATTGATGCTGCGCACCCCGGTGAATTCGCCCTCGTTGATCTCGAAGACGAGATCGACCCGGTTTTCCGAGAGCTGGATGAGCTTCGGCTCGACGGTTGCACCAAACCGGCCGTGCCGACGATATAGATCGAGGATCCGCTTCACATCGTTCTGCACACGAGTGCGGGTGTAGACGACGCGGGGGCGCAGCTGGATCTCGGCGTTTAGATCCTTCTCGTCGATCTTGCTGTTTCCCTCGAACGCGATGCGGTTGATGATCGGGTTTTCCACCACCTTGACGACTAGGGTATTGCCCACTCGGCTCAGATTTACGTCGGCGAAAAGACCGGTCGCGAATAGCGCCTTCAGTGATCTGTCCACCAACTCGTCGTCCCAGGCTTCGCCGGGCTGGATCAGCAAATATGACCGGATCGTTTCCGGCTCGATCCGCTGCGCACCTTCGATCCGAATGTCTGTAACAGTGCCGCCCAGCTGAGCGAGCGATGGGCCGCGAACCGGCTGGGCCATAGCCGGCGCGAGCAAAGCCGCCGTCGCCGCGAGAGCAGCGCCGAATACCGCCGCCAACATGGCAGCCCAACCAATACGACGCAACTCACCCCCACCGCGGCTCGAGATCTATCCCCTGATCGCCGATCGCGTTACATCACAAGGCCTTGAACAGATTTCCGATGCCAAGATGGACGAGATCGTTCCAGGTGGCGAACACCATTAATGTCAGCACCAGGGCCAAACCGATGCGAAATCCGTATTCCTGAGCCCGCTGACCTAATGGCTTTCCGCGAAGCGCCTCCGCCGCGTAGAACAGCAGATGCCCCCCGTCAAGGATCGGGACCGGAAACAGGTTGATCAGCCCTAGATTGACCGACAGAACAGCCATAAACCACAGCACCGCGACAACACCGCCTTGCGCAACCTCTCCCGACATTTGCGCAATGCGTAGGGGCCCCCCAAGTTCGTCGGTAGCGCGCGTCCCTATGATGATCTGCCACATCGCCTGTAGGGTGCCGGCCGTCAGGTTCCAAGTCTCTGCCCCGGCCTGCGCAATCGCGGTAGCTGGATCGCGCTTGACATACTCCATCCCGCTTCGCGCGATGCCCAGCAGACCGATCTCATAGTGATTGCCGAACCGGTCAGTAAGCTCGGTCCGGTTCGGCGTTACATGCAAGGTCTGCTCCTGGCCGTCGCGCCGCACGACGATCGTCATCGGCACATTCGGATTGAGGCGTACCGCCTGCTGCACGTCCTCGAACCGATGAACGGCCCGACCATCTATCTGGACAATGACGTCGCCCGGGTGAATCCCCCCCTGCTCAGCAGCGCTCCCCGGCTGAACCTGCCCAACTTCGGCCGGCGTGAAAGGCTGGCCGTAGGTCATGAACAAAACTGCCAAGGCTACGATGGCAAAGATGAAATTCGCCGCCGGCCCTGCGGCGACGATCGCAGCGCGCTGCCCCAGCCGCTTGTAGTGAAAAGAGACGCCTCTCTCGACCTCGCTGAGGCGCGAAAGTCCAGGGGCCGGCAGGCCCGAGGTGGCGTCGCTGTCGCCGAACATCTTTACGTAGCCGCCAAGTGGGATCGCGCTAAATTTCCAGCGCGTTCCCGCGCGATCCCACCAGCCAAACAGCTCAGGTCCAAAACCGATCGAAAACACTTCGATCCGCACCCGATTCCAGCGCGCGATTATGTAGTGGCCGAACTCGTGGACAAACACGAGTACCGTGAGGATCACCACGAACCACAGCACGGAATAGAACAAGTTGTGGAGCTGGGTTAAGCCTTTGAGAAATTCGACCATGACATATCCGTTCGAGCCGTTGCCGGCGCAGAATTACGCAGGCTAGAGAAACTGGCGGCGATCTCGCGCGCCGTCCTGTCGAAATTGTAGACATCGTCGAGCGATTCAAGCGCGCCTTCCGGGATTGCCTCCAGAGTGCGCTCAACGGTCTCGACGATATCGAGAAAACCGATGCGACCTTCGAGGAAGGCGTGGACCGCGGTCTCGTTGGCCGCGTTGAGTACGGTCGGGCAGCCGCCGCCGCAGAGAAGCGCCTCGCGGGCGACGCGCAAAGCCGGGAAACGGTGCTCATCGGGGGGCTCGAAAGTGAGGCGCCCAATGGCTGCCAAATCGAGCCGTTTGGCCGGAGTTTCAATGCGGTCGGGCCAGGCGAGCGCGTAAGCGATCGGCGTCCTCATATCGGGCGAACCGAGCTGAGCCAGCACCGAGCCGTCACGATAAACGACTGCACCGTGGACGATCGATTGGGGATGAACGACGATGTCGACCCGCTCCAGCGGCAGCTGAAAGAGGTGATGAGCCTCGATCAGCTCCAGTCCTTTGTTCATCATCGTCGCCGAATCCACCGAGATCTTGGCCCCCATGCTCCAATTCGGGTGGGCGACCGCCTCTTGTGGCGTGACGGCGCGCATCTCCTCGTAAGCCCGCTCGCGGAACGGCCCGCCGCTCGCCGTCAGAATGATCCGTTCGATCGTATCGGCACGGTCGAGATCGAAACATTGCCAGATCGCATTATGCTCGCTGTCCACCGGCAGCAGGGTGGCGCCGCACCGGGTGACCTCCTGCATGACGAGCCTGCCGGCGCATACCAGCACCTCCTTGTTTGCGAAGGCGACGATGGCCCCCCGTCGGATTGCGGCCAAGGTCGGCGCCAGCCCGGCGGCCCCGACGATACCCGCCATTACCCATTCCGCCGGACGCAGCGCCGCTTCGTTAAGCGCTTCGGCGCCGCAGGCCGCCTCGATTCCGGTTCCCCCGAGCGCCTCTTTCAAAGCCGCGTAGTGGTCAGGGTCGGCGATCGCGGCGAATCGCGCCCGCAGAGCACGCGCCTGCTCGGCGAGACGCTCCGGGTTTCGGTTCGCGGTGAGCGCCTCGACTTCAAAGCCATCCGGATTACGCAATAGCAAATCCACCGTGCTTTGGCCGATGGAGCCGGTCGACCCGAGAACCGTGACTCGTCGGATCCCACCGTTGCGGTAGCCGCGGGGGGCGGGTGAGTTCATTGCCACGCCAGCAGGCTGCGGCCGCCAATCAAGGTCAGCAGGGCCACCACCGGGATAACCGCGAGCAGTCCATCGAGCCTGTCGAGGAGCCCGCCATGCCCGGGTATCAGCCCGCTCGAATCTTTCACGCCGAACCTGCGCTTCGCCACGGATTCGGCAAGATCGCCGAACTGCCCGACAATCGCAAGGCCCGCGCTGACGACAACCAGCGGCACAGTCGGGAAGGTTCCGAGCCATGCCGCGGTGGCCCACCCAACCAAAGACGCGCAGGCCGTGCCCCCGACCAGCCCGGCCCAGGTCTTTCGCGGGCTCCAGCGGGGTGCCAATCGTGGCCCACCGAAGCTCCGGCCTATGGCGTAGGCGCCGATATCGGTCGCCCAGACGATGGCCAGCAGCCATAGCAAGGTGGCCCGACTGGCCGGACCATCGCCCGCCAGCCATAAGAAACAAACGCAAGGCAGCGCAACCCAAAGCGCGCCGAAAGCCGTCCATTGGGGCTCGGCATCCCGTATACGGCGCGCCGCCCACAACACCAAACCCGCGCCCAGCAGGGCGATCCCGAACGCCGGCCCGGGAGAGGCGAGCGCGGCGGCCGCAACCGCCGCCAGAACGACCGCGACCAGCAAGATCCCGGTCTGGCCAAAGTGACCCCCGCGGCATAGCCGCGCCCATTCCCAGGCCATTACCGCAGCGGCCAGGCCGGTCAGCAGAGGAAGCCAGGGCCAGCCGAACCATATCGCGGCGACCGGGAGAGGCGCCAGCACCAGCGCCGAAACGATCCGCAGCCAAAGCGGATTTGTGTTGGATGTTGCGGAGGCAGCTCTATTCGTCGTTACGGGCTCGCGGGCAGCGCCCGTGCCCCGCAATGAAAGGTCAGCGCGATCCAACAGAGGCACCGTAGCGGCGTTCGCGGCCGCAGAATTCATCGATCGCCTGCTGCAGATCGCTTTTTGAGAAATCGGGCCACAGAGTCTTGGTAAACACGAGTTCGGAATAGGCGCTCTGCCAAAGCAGAAAATTGCTGATGCGCTGCTCACCGCTCGTCCGGATCAGCAGATCCGGATCGGGAATTTCCGCAGTAAACAGGTGACGAGCGAAACACTCCTGGTCAACAACATCAGGAGCAAGACTCCCCTCCAGCACCTGCCGCGCAATCGCTCGAACCGCGGTGACGATCTCGGCGCGCCCGCCATAGGACAATGCGATCGTCAAAATGATCCGGTTGTTGTCGAGGGTCATCGTTTCGGCATGGCCGATCAGGCTGATAATGTCGGGGTCGAGGGTGCCGAGGTCGCCAATCACCTTCAGACGAACTCCGTTGCGGTGCAATTCGGCAATCTCGCCACGCAGGTAATAGCGGAGCAGCCCCATCAGATCCTGGATTTCCGACGATGGCCGCTTCCAATTCTCCGAGGAGAAGCCAAACAATGTGAGGTAGGGAACCCCAAGCTCGGCGGCGGCGATGACGGTTCGTCGGGCCGCTTCGGCGCCCCGCCGATGGCCCGCGATCCTCGGCAGGCCGCGAGCCTTCGCCCAGCGACCGTTGCCGTCCATGATGATCGCGATATGCCGCGGCACGGGCCGCGGCGCGGCGGTGGCGCTCATCAGACCTGAAGGATCTCTCTGTCCTTCTGCGCCAGGGCCTCGTCGATGCGCTCGACGTATTCGTCGGTCAGATGCTGCACTCCCTGCTGCAGCTTGCGTTGCTCGTCTTGCGAGATCTCGGCGTCCTTTTCGCGCCGCCTGAGCAGTTCGACGCCGTCGCGGCGGATATTGCGGACCGATACGCGCGCCTGCTCGGCATATTTCGCCGTCACCCGCGTCAGCTCGCGCCGCCGCTCCTCGTTCAGATCCGGAATCGGAACCCGGATGACCTGGCCCTCGGTTTGCGGATTGAGCCCCAGCCCTGCTTCCCGGATCGCCTTGTCGACCGCCTTGACCATGGCGCGGTCCCATACTTGCACCGTGATCATCCGCGGCTCCGGAACGCTGACATTGGCCAGCTGGTTGAGCGGCACGGTTCCGCCATAGGCGCTGACGGTGACCGGCTCCAGCAAGCTCGCCGAAGCCCGCCCGGTCCTCAATCCACCGAATTCCTTGCGCAAAACCTCTATGGCGCCGTCCATCCGGCGTCGGAGGTCCTTCAGAAATGTGTCTTCCGGCATGCCCTTGTCCCGTGTTCAGCTTTGTCCGTTAATGATCGTGTACCGTCCGCCCCCCCTCAGAACCTCTGCAAACCCGCCATTTTCGATGATTGAGAACACCAAAATAGGGATGTGGTTCTCGCGCGCCAGCGAAATCGCCGAGGCGTCCATCACCCGCAGATCGCGGGACAGGACCTCCAGATAGTCGAGTTTATCGAAGCGCTTGGCGCGAGGCTCACGCTCGGGATCCGCATCGTAAACGCCGTCCACCTTGGTAGCCTTCAGGAGCGCGTCACAACCCATTTCCGAGGCTCGGAGAGCCGCCGCCGTATCCGTCGTAAAAAACGGGTTCCCGGTCCCGGCCGCGAAAATTACGACACGATCCTTCTCGAGATGCCGTAACGCCCGCCGTCGAATATATGGTTCACAAATCGCTTGCATGGAGATCGCCGACTGGACGCGGGTGGTCACTCCGCAGCGCTCTAGCTCGTTCTGCATGGCAAGTGAGTTTATCACCGTCGCGAGCATGCCCATGTGATCGGCCGATGCGCGCTCCATGCCGACCGCGGCGCCCGACACGCCGCGAAAGATGTTGCCTCCGCCGATCACCAGGCAGATTTCGACTCCGAGCGCGTGCACCGATTGGATCTCGCTCGCGATGCGTCCGACCATCTCGGGGTCGAGGCCGTACTCGCGCGCGCCCATCAGCGCTTCGCCGGAGAGTTTCAGGAGAACGCGGCGGTATTTGAGATCGGCTGACATGAGGCCTACGCTCACCCGACTGACCGAGCGCTCTCGCCGGCAGGCCAAGATACACCAAATCGACCCTACCGTTGCACCTTTCAGCTTCGGGGGGCCCTCCTCAATTTTTCAGCTGCGCTGCAACCTCGGCCGCGAAATCCGTGCGTTGCCGCTCGATGCCTTGACCGAGCGCGAAACGCGCAAAGCTGGCAACGCTAATCGGCGCGCCCGCGGTTTTGCTGGCCTGCTCAACCACCTTCGATATCTTGGTCTCCTGATCGACGACGAAGAGCTGCTCGAGAAAGACAAACTCCTCGTAGAATTTGCGCAGCCGCCCTTCGACCATTCTGTCGACGACCGAGTTGGGTTTGCCGGTGGCGCGCGCCTGTTCCCGCAACACGTCGCGTTCGCGGTCGAGCGCGGCCTGCGGCACCGAGGCGATATCGAGATAGAGCGGGTTCGCTGCGGCAATATGCATCGCCAGCTGCTTGCCGAGTCCGGCCAGCTGGTCGCTCGCAGCGGTCGAAGCGAGCGTGACGAGCACCCCGATCTTGCCGAGGCCCGGGCCGAGCGCGTTGTGCACATAAGAGAAAACGGCGCCCTCGTCGGTCGAGAGGCGTTTGACCCGGCGCAACACCAGGTTCTCGCCGATTGTCGAGATCAGATGTGTCAGCTCTTCCTCGACGGTCCGACCGGTTCCCGGGAAGTCGGCTTCCTTCAGCGTATCGAGCTCGCCATCGCCGTCGAGAGCCAATTCGCTAACGCTTCGGACAAAGCTTTGAAAGGCGTGGTTGCGCGCTACGAAATCGGTCTCCGAATTGACCTCGACCACAGCACCCACGGGGCCGCGGGTCGCCACGCCGATCAAGCCCTCGGCAGCCACCCGCCCGGCCTTTTTTGCGGCCGCGGACAATCCCTTCTTTCGCAGCCAGTCGATGGCCGCTTCGATGTCGCCGGCGCTGTCGTCGAGCGCCCTTTTGCAATCCATCATCCCGGCGCCGGTCTTCTCGCGCAACTCCTTGACCAGCACCGCCGTCACCTCGGCCATAACATCGACCTCGCGTGTAAAACCCCGTTGTTCGGGAAAAAGGAGGTCCTAATTCGCTGCAGCCGCAGCGGACTCGTCTTGCGATCCGCCTTCGAGCCCCTCGACTGGGGCTTGGTCGGGTAAATCCTCCAGAGCCTCCGTGACAAAAGCTTGTTCGGCGAGATCCGGCCGCGCGCCGATATCGACCCCGGAGGCCGCGAGCTCGGCCTGCAGCCCATCGAGAACCGACCCTGCGACAAGATCGCAGTAGAGATGAATTGCCCGCATCGCATCGTCGTTCCCAGGGATCGGATAGGCAATGCCGTCGGGCGAGGAGTTCGAATTGAGGACCGCTACGACCGGGATTCGCAGCGTGTTGGCCTCGGCAACTGCAATCGCCTCCTTGTTGGTATCGATCACGAACAGGATGTCGGGCAGCCCACCCATTTCCTTGATGCCGCCCAGCGCCCGCTCGAGCTTGTCGCGGGCACGCGTCAACTGCAAAAGCTCGCGCTTGGTCAATCCGGTCTGCTCCTGGGAGAGCCGTTCCTCGAACTCGCGCAGCCGCTTGATCGATTGGGAAATCGTCTTGAAGTTTGTCAGCATTCCGCCGAGCCAGCGGTAGTTGACGTAATATTGGCCGCACCGCTTGGCGGCGTCGGCGATCGGCTCCTGCGCCTGGCGCTTGGTGCCGACCAGGAGGACGCGACCGCCGCCCGCGACGACGTCCCGGATCGCCTGCAAGCCCTGGTGCAGCATCGGTTCGGTCTGGTCGAGGTCGACGATGTGGATCCCGTTGCGGACGCCGAAGATGTACGGCGCCATCTTGGGGTTCCACCGGCGGGTATGATGACCGAAGTGAACGCCGGCTTCGAGCAGCTGGCGCATGGACGCGGTTGGTATTGCCATATTGGTTCCTTGTTCCGGTTGAGCCGCCACAGGAGAAGGTCGGCGCCTGAAAGCGCCGACACCGGAACGGGCGCCTGCTCGGATAGACGGCCCGCGGCCCTGCGTGAGGTATCGCAGTATTACTTACGTTGCAGACGGCCCCTTCGCAAGACCGCTGCGCGATGCCAGTGGCCGGACTCGGTCGACCATCCGCGTCTAGAGAGCCGCGCGGATGGCCGGAACGAGCCCGGCCACCGGTGCCCTAAGCTAGGTAGAGCGGGCCTCGGATGATTTGACCCGGCAGAGCATCGGTGAGCTCGCCGCCTTCCAGCAGGACGGCGCCGTTGACGATCACGTGGTCGATGCCGACCGCCTCGCGCTTAACCTGCACGCCGCCGCCCGGCAGGCTTGCGACCGGCTCACGCGGCTTCTCGGTGATCGTGTCGGGGTCGAAGATCGTGATGTCGGCGACCTTGCCGGCCGCGATAAAGCCGCGATCGGTAATGTCGTGCATCAACGCCGTCTTGCCGGTCAGCCGGTAGACCGCCTCTTCGAGCGGCATCACCTGCTGCTCGCGCACCCAGTGTCCGAGCAGGTGGGTGCTGGTCTCATGCCGGTCGGCGGTGTGCGGCCGGCCGCCGCCGTCGCTGGTGCCGATGACGGTGTATTGCGAGCCGAGGATGTGCTTCTGCGTCTTCGGATCGTGATTGCGGTCGATCGCCTGGAAGCAGGTCTGCAAGTCCTCGTCGAGCGACAGATCGAGAAACGCATCCATGATGTCCTTGTTCTGCTCTTTCGCGATTTGCTCGATCGTCTTGCCTTCGAGGTGGCGGTTCTGGCCCTTCGTCGTCATGAACACCTCGACGAGGTCCCAGCGCCGGTTGAACAGGCCGCGGGCGCGGCCGCGCCGGTCGGTCATGCCGCCCTGCTGCTCGACGCTGCCCTCGACCGCCTCGGCCGACAGCGCCCTGCGGATCTCGGGATCGCGGAAGGCGCGCATCCGCTCCTCATAGGGCCGCGCCATGACGTTGTCCCAGGTGGGCATGCCGCGGAAGAAGCCCTCGGGGTGCGTGATGTCCTCGTCCTGCGGGACGTTAAGGCCGCGCTCCAGGTTGAAGATACCGCCGGCGACGGTCGACAGGCACGAACCGTAGCAACGTGCGCCGCTCTTGAATCCGTCCTCGAGCCACTTCAAGTGCTCGACCCATTCGTCGGGGTTGCCGATCGGATCTGACATCAGGTTGTAGATCGATGGACGACCGGTACGCGCCGCCAGCTCTCGGGCGACCTGGCGGGTTTGCTTGGTGCCGCCCGGCGCGCCCCCGGCGACCTGGAACACGCCGGTGCCAAGCTCGCCGAGCACGCTGGCGAGCGCCCAGCGCTCGGCGTCATCGCCGACCCCGGCCGGGTCGCCACGATCCTTCGGCGCGGTCGAGAAGCCGAGCGCGCCGTCATGCATCGCCTCGCGGATCAGCCGCTGCATCGCGGCCATCTCCTCGGGGGTCGCCTGCCGCTCGGAGGCCGCCTCGCCCATCACATAGCGGCGGATGCCGGAATGGCCGACCAAGGTGCCGACGTTGATGCCGCGCTTCTTGCCGAGCGCATTCAGATAATCGCCGACCGATTCCCAGGCCACGTCGACCCCAGCCTTCAGGACCGGTAGCGGGATCTGTTCCGCGTCGGAGAAGAATTCGAGGTACCACTCGCCGTCGCCCGGCCGAACCGGGGCGATGACCTGCCCGCACTGGCCAACGATGACCGTGGTGTGGCCGTTGTGCACCCACGAACCACAATAGGGGTCCCAGACTGCCTGTGGATCGAAGTGGGTATGGTGATCGATGAAGCCGGGGGCGACGACGCGCCCGTCGGCGTCGATGACGCGTTCGGCTGCAGCGCCTTTATATTTCCCGACCCCGACGATTTTCCCCCGATGCACCGCCACATCCGCCTGGAATGCAGGCTCACCCGAGCCGTCCACGACGCGTCCGTTGTTGATGAGCAGGTCATATGCCATGATGCGTTCTCCTCATTGCCCCGCTCCGGATGAGCCTGGGGCCGTGGCGGCGGGCCGTTCCCACTGGGCCAGTGGTCCACCGGCACCGTTTAAATGGCGCAGAACGAAGCCTACGCCTCGCAGGAGAGGCCAGCAATATTTTCTCTCGACTTTAACAGACAAAGTCGGGAAAGAAATCAACTAATGAACGATGCTCATTTGAAGAATGAATCTTGCTCATCGGTATTCTTCCGCACCCCCTTTTACCGGGATAGCGGCTGAACCATTTTGAGCCGCGCAGTGAGCGCCGATCCTCTCGATGCTGCCGCGGGCCAGCGCGCGGAGCGAATTGCCAAAATGCTGGCGCGCGCCGGAGTGTGCTCGCGTCGCGACGCGGAGCGCTGGATCGCCGACGGGCGGGTCTCGGTAGACGGTCGAGTGCTGGAGACACCCGCGGTGACCGTCACTGCCGCGAACGACATTCGGGTCGACGGCAAGCCGCTGCCGATACCCGAGCGTCCGCGCCTGTGGCGCTATCACAAGCCGGCCGGTCTCGTCACTTCGCATCGCGACGAGAAGGGCCGGTCCACCGTATTCGATGCGCTGCCGAAGGACCTGCCGCGTCTGATTTCGGTCGGCCGGCTCGATCTAAGTTCTGAAGGGCTCTTGCTGCTGACCAATGACGGCGCGCTGGCGCGGCGGCTCGAATTGCCGTCAACCGGCTGGCTACGGCGCTACAAGGTGCGCGTCCATGGCGAAGTCGAGCCGGGGCGGCTCGCCGCGCTAGATAGAGGAGTCACGGTCGACGGCGTATCCTATGGCCCGATCCGCGCAACCCTGGAACGCGAGCAGGGCAGCAATGCCTGGATTGCGATGGCATTGCGGGAAGGGAAGAACCGCGAGGTCCGCCGAGTGCTCGAGCATATCGGTCTTCAAGTGACCCGCCTGATCCGCCTTTCCTACGGGCCGTTTCAGCTCGGCAATCTGGCGCGCGGCGCGGTCGACGAGGTGCCGAAGAAGGTGCTCGGCGAGCAGCTGGGCAATACCCGCTCGGCGGCGACGCGTGCGGATCGTCGCCGGTAAACATCGGGGCCGTCGGCTGCTCGCGCCGCCCGGCGAGACGGTAAGGCCGACGAGCGACCGCGCCCGCGAGGCGCTGTTCAACATTCTGTCGCACGGGCAACTGGCGGCGGAAGGCATCCCGTTCGCCGGGGCGGCAGTGCTCGATGCCTTCGCAGGGACTGGCGCGCTGGGTCTCGAGGCGTTGTCGCGCGGCGCTGCCGAGGCCGCGTTCATCGAACAGGACCGCGAGGCTCTCGCGGCTCTTCGCCAGAACATCGCGGCGCTCGACGAAGATGCCCACTCTCGAATTGTTCCTGGCGACGCCACCCGCCCGCCGCGCGCACCTTCGGCGTACGCGCTGGCGTTTCTCGACCCGCCTTACCGCAGCGGCCTCGCCGCCGCGGCGCTGACGGCGCTCGACGCGGCCGGTTGGCTCACCCCGGATGCACTTGCCGTCGTAGAGCTCGCGGCGCGCGAGCACCTGAGGCCACCCGTCGGATTCAGCCTCCTTGACGAGCGGGTGTACGGCGCGGCGCGGCTTCTCTTTCTTCGCCGCGCGGCCGACTAAACCATAACAACAGAAAAATCGCCGTTGGGGTCAGCAGGTCGGTGAACAAGATCGGGCCCGCATTCCCCGGTGCGAAATTGCCGGCGCTGATGATGTCGCGAATGTGGCCGATGCCGGCCCAATCAGGAAACAGGCCAGCACCAGGTTGGTCGCGAGCCGCGCTTCGAAAGAGCGGAACGCCGCATACAACCCCGCGCAGCCGATCCCGAGATTGGCGACCCCGACCTCGAATTGGAAGGGGCTCGTCTGCCACCCGATTGTCTGCGCCACTCTTGCCGGAAAGACAATGTGGCCGAGTGCTGCCCATAACCCCATCAATCCGACCGGGAAGATGAAAGCATGTCGCAGCAAACGATCGAGGACGAAAGCACGCGCCACCGGGCGCGGGCCGCGCGCGACTGCAATTGCAGTGCCGGCGAGAGCGGCTAGCCACGACAGCACTGGGACGATCGAGACCACTCGATTTTGCCAAGACCGGGAAACTGGGCGCACATTGCGACGCGTCACTTGCCTGCGCAAGCGCGTGGAACCGCTAAAGGGTCTTTGAACATCCGGGATCGGCTAACATGTCGCCGAGTTGAATGCGTGGTGGGAGAAGAGGATGACCGAAGGCTTGCAGTTTGTGACCTTGCGCCGCGGCGAGCACGTGCCGGCGCTGGGGCAAGGAACCTGGCACATGGGCGAGAACCGCCGCCATGCCGCCGACGAAACCGCGGCGTTGAGGCTCGGCATCGATCTCGGCATGACCCTGATCGACACGGCCGAGATGTATGGCAGCGGCGGCGCCGAAGAGGTTGTCGCCCGCGCCGCCAGCGGCCTCCGCGACAGCCTCTTCATTGTCAGCAAAGTCTATCCGCACAACGCCTCGCGCGCCGGCGTCGTCGCCGCTTGCGAGCGCAGCCTCGAGCGGCTGCGCACCGACCGGATCGATCTTTACCTGCTGCATTGGCGCGGCTCGATCCCGCTCGCCGAGACCTTGGAGGGCTTTCTGCGGCTCGAGCGTGACGGCAAGATCCGGCACCACGGGGTCAGCAATTTCGACCCCGCCGACATGGCGGAATGGCTGGCGCTGAGAGGCGGCGACACGGTCGCGGCCGATCAGGTGCTCTACAACCTCGCGCGTCGCGGCCCGGAATGGGACCTCGTGCCATGGTGCCGCGAGCACCAGGTCGCGATCATGGCCTATACGCCGCTCGGGACGGGCGGCATGCTCGGCAACCCGGCGCTCGGCGAGATCGCTCGCCGCCTCGGCGCGACGCCCGCGCAGATCGCCCTCGCCTGGCTGTTGCGCCAGAAGAGCACGATCGTGATCCCGAAAGCATCGCGGCCCGAGCATGTCCGCGAAAATCGCGGCGCCCTCGACGTGCAGTTGACGACGGAGGATCTGGCCTCACTCGACCGCGCTTTCCCGCCGCCCAAGGGCAAAAGCTCGCTTGGTATGCTCTGACGCCGTTTCATTGCGGGCCCCTGCCCGTTTCGCTAGTCTGGGCAGGGCATTGGAGGGGTGGCCGAGCGGTTGAAGGCGCACGCCTGGAAAGTGTGTAGACGGTGATGAACCGTCTCGCGGGTTCGAATCCCGCCCCCTCCGCCATTTATTTGGATAAAGTGAAGCGAAACTGCCATTTTCTGCCAAGTCAGGCCGTCCTACCCATGAAACAACCCCTAAAATCGAGCGGAGATTGGGGTGGACGTGGGCGAACCTTCGGGGACTTGACGAGGCACTCACTCGCCCATCGAAAGGGGCGGTTGTGATCCCCGAGAAGAGGAACCCAAAACTGACTGACGCTGTTGGCAAGCTAGGATTAACTGAGTGGAGCCAGCCGCAATGAACACCGACCAGATGAAGGGGAACTGGAAGCAATTCGTCGGGAAGGCCAAGGAGAAGTGGGGCCGTTTGACCAACGATGATTGGCAGATCGTCGAAGGGAAGCGGGATCAGCTCGTTGGAAAGATCCAAGAGCGTTATGGAATTACCCGCGAGGAAGCAGAACGTCAGGTAGGCGAGTTCGAGAAAGCCCACGAGAGGGCCTGATCGAGTTCCTCGACCAGCCTAGTCCGGTCTGAGAATGGGGCTGCCGCAGGCGAGATGGTTTGCGGCAGCCTTTTCCATCTGGAAGAAGGTGACCGCACACACTTGGCGACTGTCGGAGCCCGCACCGCCCGCCGCTGTTCTGTGCCTCCCCCCTAGCTACTTTTCGGCGCAAAAAGCACGTTTTTGAAAAGGCGGCGCCAGAATTTGGGCGCGCGCGATCATCCGACGAATGTGTCGGGTTTTTGCGGGCAGAAGTCCCAGCTTACGGGGCGGGCTGCTTGGCCATGGCGCGGCTGACGTTGACGAGGTTATCGGCGATCACACCGAGGCCGACCCAGCGCTTGATGCCGACGTCACCCCTGTATCGGCTGCGGTTCAGACCGTGCCGTCGTTTGACCACACTGATGCGGCCCTCGGAGCCGGTCCGCCACTTCTGCCCGTTGCGGAACCAGCGCTTCTTCTGCTCGCGCTTGCGCTCCGGGCTTTTGGTGGAGCGATTGGGGATGCACACGCGCTTGACGCCCTTAGCCTTTGCGGCGGCTTCGTTCTTGGCCGAGTAGAAACCGGCATCGGCGGCCACCAGACGCGGCGTGCGCCCCAGCCTCGCCTGATGGGTTTCGATCGCCGCCATCAGGATGTCCGAATCGCTGGGCCGCTGATCGTAGACCTCGTAGGCGATGACGATCTGGTTCTCCGCCTCCTGCAGTTTGACCATTTTGCCGAATTCGGTCGGCTTGCCGGCCTTGCCTTTGCGAATGACCTCGGTGGTGGGTTCGAACAGGCTGACGATCTTGCCTTCGGCGTGGGTATCGCCGGCGAAGACGCGGGCTCTGGTTTGGCGCATGACCTGCTGCACCAGCGGCACCATGCTCTCCAGCTCGCGGTGCAGCCCTTCCAGCACGCCTTGCCGCGAGCCTTCCGCCGCGCGCTTGACGCCGTCATCGATCTCGCTGGCAAAGCGCTTGGCTTGACCCACCACCCGGCCGGTTGCCTCGAGTAATCTTTGGTACGCCTGCGCCAGCCTGTCACTGTTCTGACGGCCTTTGGCGCGCGCCGCACGCGCGATCTCCAGTACCCGCAATTTGACGCTGCGGCTGCGGTCGCGCAGCGTGGCGCCGGCGGCGCCGGCGATCTTGGTGATCTTCTTCATTGTGCGAGTCAGCACCCGCACCCCGTCACCCAATAAACTACTATCGGTCGGATAATGAATGTTGGTTTCGACCACGGTGGTGTCGACGCGCATCCGCCGGCCTGCCGCCACGCGATGGTCGCGCGCGATCTGCACGATGCGCTCGTGGATCTGGTTGATCACCTCCGGCCCCAGTGCCACCCCCCATTTGCCCATGGTCTTGGCGTCGGGCATCTTGGTGCCGCCCACGCGGGTGAAATCGCGGTATACCAGATTGGCGCGCACCTCCCGTTCGAGCACGCCGTAACTCCAGTTGCGCATGTGCTTGAGCACCAGCAAACGCAGCACCACCTCGGCCGGGGTGCCCGGCCGCCCACGTTTGCGGCTCTGCGGATGGCGCTGGGCCAGGGCCTCGTAGACCGCCGCCACGATCTGCGGATCGCCGAGCAGCTGATCGGCGTGCTTCATCCACGCTTCGTGCAGATCCTTCACTTCTTCGGCGATCAGCCCGTCACCGAAGCTGCGCTGTGCACGGTGCGTTTTAATCACGCTTTGTCCTTGTGCGGCGCGGCACGGCGTCGTCCGCACGCAACAGCGCATGGTTGAGTTCGCAGATCTCTTCGAGGGCCTCCTTGAGCTTGTGGTAGTTGCCCAGCCAGCGGCGCACCTCCTCGACCTGTTCGCGGCGCAAGCTGAATTGGCGGGTGCGGCCGCCGGCATAGGTGACGGTCAGAACCGACAGCGGGTGTCCACCGCCGCCGGCGCAGATCGTGCAGCCGCGGCTGCGGCGCACCCTCCGCTCCAACAACGAGCCGCGCAGGATCTCCCCCGTCACCGGTAGCAGGCTAACGAGCGCCTGGCGCGTCGCTATGAGCTGATCTTGTGTCATTTAAATAAATGATACGCACCCCATCGCTTCGCGTCAACAGCTTTTTGCAAAAAAACTTATCGCGATCCGGCTACCAATCGCCCTTTACCCGCGACGCGCGCACAAAAATGTCCGCCCTCGCACTTTCCTGCGCGGCGCAACGCTGTTATCTCAAAGGCTTACATCCGGGATTTTTGCGCCGGAAAGTAGCTACATACCGCCGCCACCGCCGCCGCCATCCCCTCCGCCGTGCTCGGGTACGTTTCGATCCTGGTGCTCAGGCGAGGAGGGCCACTCGGGGGCTCCGGCTTGGCTCGGGGTCCCTTGGGCGCACGCGGCGAGCGCCAAGACCACGAAGAGCGCCGCAAACCATCTCTGCCAGTGCATCAGTTCCCTCCCAGGTGCCCGATCCGGCGAACCCATCGGCCCAAACACCAAGCTGAGGCAATTGGCGCCACCCGCTGCAATCCTCCCTCCAAACGTATAGGGAACATTTCTGAGGGAGGCCCGCGCGGAACCGGAGACGCCGATGTTCTTCACCTTCCCCGAGGACGCCCGCTGAAATGCCGAGCGGCAGGCGGTGGAGTTAGGGGTCGAGATCGGCGAGTACCGCGGCGTGCTCCGGGGCCTACTTGCGCGACGGTCGCCGCTGGGGCAGGGATGAGATGAGGTTTATATAAGCCGTGTAGCCCCCAGATCACAGAGTGGGGCTGCCGAGTGGCTTGGCCGCGTCTCTCCCGGTTGCATCCGACGATTGGTTCAGGCACGATCGCCATCTACTTCCGGTAAGGTTGGAGGCCAGCGATGGGTCACGTCGCCCAGACACCCAGTCGCGGGTTGATTATCATGGTGATTACGGCGGTGCTCGCCGGGTGCGGAAGCGCGGCGCCGCGGCAATATCAAACCGCGTTGAGTGACGGAGCATCGTTAGAATGCAGGGCCTTGCAGTCCGTCATCGAGGAGCGCGAACGATACGGAATAGTTGCAGCATCCGAGGAGCAGGACGAGGATGCGCTGCGACAATGTGGGCTTCCTCACAGCAGCGGTGGGGGGTCGCCGTTTCGGTCAACTCAGTCAGTTCCCGCGTCGGGGGGACCTCAGGAAGTTAAAATCGAAAGACGCGGCGACACCTACCGCGTACCTGTCCGGATAAACGACACAATCACTCTGCCGTTTCTCCTAGATACCGGCGCTGCCGATCTGGTGATACCCGCAGATGTCGCGCTCACACTGATCCGGGTGACCTGGTGGTCCTCCACGAGGTTCAAGTCGGTGAGCACATCGTAAGGAATGTGACTGCCAGCATTAGCAGGCTGCGGAAAAATGCAGGAACTTTGTCATTCCGGGGCGCGGGCTCCGCCCGCGAGCCCGGAAACCAGGAACACGGACCAGAGAAATCAATCGCTTGGCCTGTGTTCATGGGTTCCGGGCCGGCCCTGACAGGCCGTCCCGGAATGACACGCGAGTTTTTCAGCATCCTGTTAGTCCACCGCAGGGCGAACCCCTTCTCGGCCAGAGCTTTCTGTCGAAATTCGGTACTGTGACCCTCGACTACAACCGGCTGGTCCTCATCCTGTCGCGTTGATCACGGTCCTCTTCGCGCGGCGCGCCGATAGGCGAGAATAGCCCCCCAGCCGGACCAACCGGGCCAGAGTGCACCCCGCTTAGCGCGAGGACACGGTATCGCGGCCTAAAAACGCGGTATGTTGGGCACCCAAAGGAAGGAACCCGATCGCGGGCAAGGGCGGTGCTCACCCGGGACATTCTCTTCGGCATGAACCTCCTCACCCTGACCGGCTTCGTCGTGATGGGGCTCACCCTTACCCTGAACCGCATGGGGCAGGCCGGGAGGGCTTTGAGCATTGGCCTCATGGCCGCGGGGACTGCGCTGGTCTTTCTCGGGCTGTACGCCGGAGGTTGGTCGGGATAGGGCACACTCTCCCCGACCCGATCGGGTTTCAGTCCGCCCTACGAGATCTCATACCGCGGTGTGAAACCCGCGAGGATTTCTGCCGCTCTTGGGCGCTTTTGGCTGCGGCTTGGGGCCGATTTGCCGCAGGTGGGCGGCGTTCGGGAAGGCCCCGCCGTCGATCAGGCCCATGGCATGGACCCGGCCACGGCATATCTAGTACCGGGCGGACGGACCAGATGAGGAGCTTTCGAGTGCTTGCTAATTTCACAATAATTTGGTATAATTACCGACAGTCGGCAAAGCTCCGGCAGCGGATCGACTTTGGGTAGAGGATGTGGATGATATTGCGCCTGTGGTATGGGATGAGACTGACCGGCCGAAGCCGAAGGCGATGAGCCGATGTCCCGAGCCCTTTGACCGTCCGGGATGTCACGCCCGCCGAGCCTCCCGCCGCTCGCGTCGAGAGCGCGCAGCGCGGCAGAGGGCGGGTTGCGGCCGCCGCGCGGGTTTTCCCTGCCATTCCCTGCCGACTGAAAAAACTTCCCTGCCGGACCGCGAAGAGTTCCCTGCCATGGCGCGCGAATTTGGCTGTTAAATCTCTGATATGAAACCCTTATCTGCGCAGAGCCCGGCCGATTTTCGCGAATTTTCCCTGTCCGCAGGGAACATCGCAGGTGGGCGGCGGGCGGCTGGAACCCATGCTGGAGAGGACCTGTTAGAAGTCGGGTTTCGGCAGCGGCCGGGACGAGGCATGGATCGGCACCGCCATCGGCGTCTCGCCGTCGACCACGGCCCAGCCCCATTCGAGCAGCGGCAGGGCCGTGCGGGCGAACTCGACGATGCGGCCGACCAAGGCCGGCGACTGCATTTCATGGTCGCTCAAAGGGGCGTGGGCGCTAAACGATTTCCAGCCGACATACCCGGCAACTTTGGTGCCCTTCTCCGCCTCGAAGCCGCGCGGCGGGCGGCTCAGCTGCTCGTCGCTGGCGAGCGGGCTGCCCGCCGCAGCCAAGCCGTCGGCGACTGCGAGGAACGCCTCGGGATCGTCGAGGATGGCGTGTCGCAACCGGCGCAAAAGGTCGAGCTCCGGGTGCCAGAACCCCGCTGCCACCATCGATTCCGCCGGCGCGACGTGAAGATAGAGCAGACCTGGGTCACGTTTCCGGCCGGAGCGCGTCAGCACTGCCCCGGCGTGCGTCTTGTACAGCCGCTTGTCCGGCGAGAAACGCACGTCGCGATAGATGCGGAAGATGCCGTGTCTGGGATCGCCGACCAGCGGCAACCCGGCTTCGTGCAGGGCCGCCCCGACCGCGGCGATCAACTCGCGGAACGGCCCCAGCACTTCGGCCTGGTAGACCGCCTTGCGCGGCTTGAACCAGGCGGGGTCGTTGTTGTCACGCAGTTCGCTGAAAAACGCGAACGCAGCCGGCCGGAACCCGGCAAACCGCGTCGAGGCTTCCGTCATCGCCTTTCCTCCCTCGGAGGCTGTGAATCTTTCGCGCATTTTGTGGGATGAAAGAATTGCATCAAGTTCTGCTGGCGCTATGGGGTGCGGGCGTGGCGACTGGCGTACATGTGCGACCGTCGCCGATTATAGGCGACACGAACACGGGAAGTGCGATTGGAAGGGCCGGTAATCGGGCGAGCCAACAAGTGGCGCACCGTCGCCACACCGGCGGTGGCCAGAAGGCCGATCCCACAAACGGGATCACATGGTGATTGTATTTCGCGTGACCCAAGGCCGGAACAAGGCGGGAACTTGCGGCAGCGCTCCTCTTCGATGTTGCAGGACCTGACCGTAGCAAGGCACCGGCAACAACCCTGATGTTTAATAGAATTGAAGATGCTTCGGTCGTCGGCCACGTCATCTGCCAGTTTCGCGTTCCGACGGGTCAGAGGACATCATGTTTAGGGGATCGAAAGAGTATTCACTCGAGGAGTTGCTCGAGCATCCGGTACTCGGTGTGGAAATGACGAGCGAAGGTATCGACCGCCGCTGCCTCGAGCTGATGTTCGATACAGCCAATGCCCAGTATCGTTCCGCAGAAGGCGAGTATCGCGAACGGTTTGCCGGTTCATTTCCGCCTTGAAATAATTCAGGAACGCCGTGCTCGGCGGGGGTGTTGGCAGGACCGACCCTGCCCCCCTGTTGGCGCGAGATGTGAGTTGGCTGCGCGGAACCAGGCTTATGATACTTCATCGACCCTAATACACCGGCGATATGCCGCCGCTGTTATATTCACCCAGCCATTTTCGACGGCTATCTCGACGGCACCCTGCTGACGACCCTGAAGGACCAAACGCAAGCCTATCTGGCCGAAAACGTGGCCGGGATGAGCGCCGAGGAGGCGGCGGTGGCGGCGTTCCTGCGATTGCGTCTGGGCGAACTGGAAAAGAAACAAAAGGAGACCGGCAGCTCCGCAGGGAGTGAGAAGAACGGTCGCACCCGCCGCTCGCCGCGTGCCGATCCGGCCCGATCATCCTTGCCGCATGCAACCGAGAGCGCACCGGCGTCAGCAGGCGAACAACGCATAACGCAATCCGTATCGGTCAATGCCCGGCGCACCGCCTTTGGCGAACGGATATCGCCGACGAGCAGCTCGACCCAGCGGTCCAGATAGCTGGGTGGCTCACGCTCTGGCCCGCGACGCTCTGACCTTAAAAAAATTCAAACGCACTGCCGCGTGCCCCTCTCCATTGCCAGCATAGAATTGATAGTGGCGACGGCGTCGCGCAACGAGAATGCCACAGCCTGGGCGGACGTTATCTCCTCGGCCACAATCTCTCTCGTGGGCGATCCCCAAAACCCGACCAATATGCGCGCCCGAGGAGCGCGCCGGCGGATACGCCTTACCAGGAAGCGCGCACGCGCTGGTGAACTCGTGCTGATCAGCGACAGACACACCACCGAGGCGTCCCTGAACAGTGGCAAATAGGCCGTGTTGGCCGACAGAGCCGCCGCCGACAGAGGCGCTCCGATATCGATATGGCGCTCCAGACGCAGCACATTCCCCAGCAACAAGGCTGCAGCTTCGTCCAGTTCGTTGCGGCCGGCCACGCACACAATACCGGACAAACCTTCCGGTTTCGGTCCTGCTGCGTGCTCGGGCGCGGCAATGGCATCTTCATCTTCCGACAGGTTTTCGACCATCGACGCGATCGCGCTCTCGAATGTGGCGCGGGCATCGAGCGGCAGTACGCCGCGATCGCTGTCGGCCTGCGCTCTTGCCAAAGCGGGTATCGCAACCTCGTCGAAAAACTCGATCAGCGAGCCGTTCTTCGCGAACTCCTCGGCTTGATCCGTCGCTTCCTCGGGATCGTTCGCCAGGATGCGCTGGTAAAACGTCTCCATTGGCGTCAGAACCGGTTCGTTGCCGAGAATCACGTTGAGGAATTGAAGCTGCGGGACGTGTCGGCCGAGAACCACCATACAAACCGTCATCGGGGTCGAAAGCAGCAGCCCGATCGGCCCCCAGAGCCAAGTCCAGAACGTAGCCGCGGCAATGAGCGCCACTGAAGACAGACCGGTCGTGCCGCCATAGACCAGCGGTTCCACGAAGTTGGCGACCACAAGCTCGATGCCCACAAACAGCAGAGCAGTCCAAACAAACAGCATCCAGTCAGGGGCGACGGCGATAGCTAACGCCAGCGGGAATGCCGCGGCGATGACAATCCCGAGATATGGGATGAATCGCAGTAGAACCACTAAAATGCCCCACAGCGCCGCGTTCGGGATGCCGATCAGTGTCAGCCCGAGCCCGATCGGCAACCCGCAACTGATGTCTACGACGAACTGAGACAACAGGTAGCGGCTGATCCGTTGAGCCGCATCGTTCATCGCCTCGGTGGTGCGGTGCAGGTCACGCCTTCCGGCGAGCCGCAACAGCCGATCCCGAAGATCCTCCCGCTCGAGCAGGATCATGATGACGAAAACAATGACCAGTCCGCCGGCCGCTATCGGTTGGAGCAGCGGTCCGATGATGCTTTGAATGATCTGCAGCGGTCCTGGTTCAGGCTCTACTACTCGGACAGGTATCGGTTTGGCCGGTTGGGGCTCGGAAGCGCCGGTAGCGGAAGGGGTGCTCTCTGCCGCACCCTGAGTTTCCGCCCTCGAAAGCTCCTCACCGAGCTCGCGCAGCGTCTCAGTCGCCCGACGTAAGATTCCACCGCCGGGAACCATTCCGGGAAACGAACGGATTTTGCTGCCGAGATTGTATTGGTATTCCGGTAGCTGCTGCGCCAGTGAAGATGCTTCGCTCACGATAACCGCAGCGAACCCAGCAATCGCCATGAAGGCGATCATCACTGTAAGGGTGACCGCGGTAATTCGGCCCACCCCCAACCGGCGGAGCCATCGCACTCCCGGCGCCAGCAGAAAGCTCAACAGAACTGCCAGCGTAATCGGAACAAAGACTTCGCGGGCGAAATAAAGAATGGCTATGCCGGTAGCCGTGACTAGAACGGCCATCATCCCAAACACACCGGGCGGGAAGTCGGCGCGGATGCGGCCGTCAAACTCAGGAGCCTCGGCCATTTTCATCACCCGCAATCGAGTTAGGGCGGCACGCTTGCCGCCCTGATCTCTCATTCAGCCGCCGCTCCGCAATTATGGATATCGCAGCCCGACACGCCCTCGTGGCGTGCTCACTCGGAGCCCCGTGCGCAACACCATTCAGCGGCGGTGGATCAAGTAAGCGAGGCCGTAACCGATTACGCCGGCGACGAGCAAAGCGGTGACCGGTTGGTCCGCCGCATATTGGCGTATGAAATCGCCGGCTCGGGAGCCCTGCTGATAGAGGTTTGTCGCTGCTTGCGTCGCCTGGTTGCCGGCTTGGCGTGCGGCGCCTTGCACCAACTCCCCGGCTTGAGCCATCGCTTGCCTGCCGGCCTCGGAAGCCTGGCGCGCCAATGTGGCGGCGCTGGTCTGGGCGTCCTGGATCATCGCCTTGCCCTGATCGAGCTTGCCTTGCATTGCTGCGCCCGCCTGCTTCGCGGCGTCGCTGGCCATCGTGCCGACTTTCTCCGTCGTCTCGGACACCCGGTCCTGAATTCGCTGCTCGTCCATTCTCTCCTCCAACGCGCATGACACCGTCGCGCTATCCCAACACTGGGCGCGATGAAAGGCTCCGCCCGACTCAAACTTATTAGTGCAGAGCGCGTTCGAGTTCGTGCTTGTTCATCTTCGAGCGCCCGGGAATATCCCGACGCTTGGCCTCTTCATAGAGCTGAACCTGCGTAGGTTCCCGTTCGCTGCGATCTTTCTCGGTTGCGCCACGCCGCTCGCGCGCCTTCGTACGCTTCAGATTCTCTCGGTTCTTCTCCTTGCTTTCGTATTTGGAGGCGCCCGCCTCGTGCAGCCCGATCGCGATCGCCTGTTTCGGGTTCTTGACCTTTTTGCCGCGGCTGGTTTGGAGCTCCCCATGCTTGAACTCGTGCATGACGCGCCCGACGGTTTCCTTTTGCGCCTTCGACTGGTGAGTGGCCATCGGCTGACCTCGCTCTATTTGATCCTGTGTGGAAATCGTTGTCCGGTAATTATTAGTTCCGGGATCAGCATTGGAGACCCACCCGACGCTGCCACCCAACGTTGACTGGGGAACCGTCGCGTCATGGGGGGTGTTGGCAGAACGTCAATTAACGGTAGAGGGCTAATATCGTGTCGAAAATCCATCTGACAGCAGCTGTCGCGTTGACACTGGGCGCCGCGGCCCCCATAGCCTACGCACAAACCGCCACTACCCACGAGACGCGAGTTGTAGCGGCGAATGACATGCTGCCTCACAGCGTCCAGACAGACGAGATCCGCGCCAGCAGAATGATCGGCAACGCGGTCTACGACGTACAAAACCGCAAAATCGGCAAAGTCGCCGACGTGATCCTCAACAAGGACGGCAAAGTCGACGCCGTCGTCATCGATGTCGGCTCGTTCCTTGGAATGGGAGGCAAGGACGTCGCGGTCCTGCCCAGCGACATCAAGACCGACAACAACCGGCTGACGCTCGACCGCACGAAAGAGCAGTTACAGCAAATGGCCAGTTATAACCTCGAGAATCGGAATACCGGCGCCGGTACGTCGACCTCACCAGTGCAGGGTGGCCATCTTCACAACGGTACCTCCAACGGTCGTTGACGTCTGCGGTGTAACGCCGTGGACCGGGCGGATCTCCCTGCCCGGTCCATGGCTTTTGTAGAGGCAAGGGAACCGGTGCCGGGTGGCCGCGTTATCGCCTTGAGCAATTAGCAACGGGCGGTAGAGCGGGATATGTCGAGCGAGAGCCTGCACGCACCGCGCGAGCGTCTGTCGCGACAGACGCTCAATTTGCATTTCGCGATTGTCTCGCTGATGGAAGAACTCGATGCGATCGACTGGTATCGCCAGCGCGCCGACGATGCCGAAGACGAGACGCTGAAGGAGCTGCTGCTCCATAACATGCGCGAGGAGATGGACCACGCGTCGATGCTGCAGAATGGATCCGTCGCCGCGACACCGATTTCGAACGGTTTCTCAAGACTTACCTTTTCACCGAAGGCTCGATCCTGCAGGAGGAAAAAGCCGCGACCGCCGAGGGCGTCAGCCGGGGCGCGTCCGAGACGAGCCGAAGCGGCGCCCATTCCGGCTTTACGATCGGTTCGCTGAGGGATGCGTAGCCGATGGACCACCTCAATCGCGGTCAGTCGCATCTCCCCGACGCAATCTTCCCGGCCTCTTAACGCATGAAGGCCGGCAGCAGCTCGATGGCGGCGACTGGGCAGCCGTCGAGCAGGCCGCTGCCGTGACCCAGCTAGACGACGCCGGCTATCGCGGGCCATATGCCTTGGCATTGGCTCCGCCGCTGTACAATGGGCTTTTCCGGCTATATCCCGGCACCGATGTCTCGCAGATCCAGCATCTGCGGTATCTCTGCACCCGCGGCATCTACAAGGCGCCGATCGATGGCGGCGTGCTCGTCGACCCGCGCGTCGGCGCGCTGGTGCTGGGGCAAGATTTGCGGGCCGGCTACATCGGCCAGGACGGGGTCCACTACCAGCTCTATCTGACCGAGAGCATTGTATTGCGGATCGACGAGCCGCGGGCAATCTGCACGATTTCGGCGACGTCGGGCAACCTGCGCGCCGGCACGACGGCAACTCCAACCCCCGGCTGAGTTACGAGGCCGAACATGCGTTCGAAATTGCTCAACGCCGATCCTCCGATCACCTATGCGGTTGTGCTCGACACCGGCGACGAGGCAATAGGCGAACTCGGCAAATTCGTGAGGGAACAGGAAGTCGAGGCCGCCTCGCTCACTGCGATTGGCGCGTTCAGCCGCGCCGTGCTCGGGTATTTCCAGTGGGAAACCAAGCAATACAAGAAAATCCCGGTCGACAAGCAGGTTGAAGTCCTATCATTGCTCGGCGATGTCGCGGTCGGAGATCAAGGCCCGACCCTGCATCTCCATGCGGTACTCGGCAAGGCCGACGGCAGTGTCGTCGGCGGTCACCTGATCGAGGCCTATGTCCGGCCGACCCTGGAAGTGATCTTGATCCAGCCGCCGAGCTATCTGCGCAAGCGCAAGGATCCCGAAACCGGGCTCGCCCTGATCGATATAGGCTGAGCAGCCGCAACAAGAGTTGTTGCGCGTCCTGCCCGTGATAAGCTTCGTCGAACCGAGCTGCGGCAGGACGAAGGAGTCGGGCGATGGCGAAGACGCGCGGTACCGGACTGCTGATGGTGTGGACCGACATCGATCCGGAGTTCGAGGCGGAGTTCAACCATTGGTATGACGAGGAGCACCTGCCGCGCCTGCTCGCGGTGCCGGGCTTTCTCAGTGCCGGGCGCTACGTCGCGGTCAAGGGAGCGCCCAAATACCTCGCCATGTACGAACTCGAGGACCACAACGTGCTGCGCAGCACGGCCTATCTCGATACCGTCAAATACCAGCCCTCGCCGCAGCGCACCAGGATCGGCACGAGCCGGATCGGCCGCAATTTTCTGCGCAACCTCTACCGGCAGATCTTCCCGGTGCACACCGACCCGATCGAGCAGACCGTCGAGATGGCTCCGTTCCTGCAGATGGGGCGGATCGATGTATCTTCTGCCATCGAGGAAGAATTCAACGCCTGGTACAACACCGCTTACATTCCGGGCTATCTGGCGGTGCCGGGCTGTCTCGGCGCCCGGCGGTTCGTCGCGGTCGAGGGGCAACCCAAATACCTGACCGTCTATGAATTCGAGCACGCCCGGGTCTCGGAGAGCGACACCTGGAGCCGAGCCCGCGTCAGCAACCCGTGGACGAGGCGCGTGCACCCCCATCTGCGCCACGACGAGGGTTCACCCGGCGTTTATCAGCGCGTGTCCCCGAAATAGTGGGCGGCGGAGATCAGTGCACAGCTTGGCGGATCAGCTCGGCCCAGCGGTCGAGCACGGGGAGGGTGTCGTCGCGGTTTGCCGAAGGCAGGCTCACCACGACGCGGACGATCCCCTGATCGCGGTAACGCTTCAGGCGATCCAAATCTTCCGGGACGCCCCATATCGTCACTGAAATCGACGCCGGGTCCCGCCCGGCGGAGCTTGCCATTTCCCGGAACTCCGGCAAGAACTCGGTCACATCGGCGTAGTGCGCCCGGCTCGCATTGGGGATCCAGCCGTTGCCGTAGCGGATAGCGCGGCGCGCGCTGTGCGGGAAGGCGCCGCCGACGATGACCGGCGGGTGCGGCTTCTGCACCGGCTTCGGCCAGGTCCGCATCTTCGGCACTTCGACGATCTCGCCGTGATATTCGGGCTCGGATTTGGTCCAGATCTCCTTCATCGCCTCGATCTGCTCCCGCATCCTCTTGAAGCGGGTCGTGAAGACGGTGCCGTGGCTTTCGATCTCGTCCTGGTTCCAGCCGCCGCCGATGCCGAACAGAAACCGGCCGCCCGAGACCTGGTCGATCGAGGCGACGAGTTTCGCGGTCTGGATCGTGTCGCGCTGAATGACGAGGCACACCCCGGTCCCGACCTTCAAGGTCTTGGTGGCCATCGCCGCCGCGGTCAGAGTGACGAACGGGTCCATCACGTCGTAGTACTGCTTGCCAAGCTCGCCGCCGCCAGCCGGCGGCGTCTTGCGTGTGCTCGGAATATGCGAATGCTCAGGCGCCCAGACCAACTCGAAACCGCGCGCCTCCAGCGCCTGGCCGAGCTCCGCCGCGGTCATCGAGTAATCGGTGAAGAACATCGCCGCGCCAAAATCCATCTTCCTTCTCCCGTATCCGTGATCAGCAAGCTTACCCGCTATCCCTCACGTCCGGCCAGCATCGCGGGACTACAACCATTACTCGAGTCCAATATCGCCGTTCGCTGTATCTACAGCAAATTTACAGCGATAACTCTCCTTCAGGTTGAAACACGTCCAACCCATCGGCCCATGGGGTGATGCACCACTACGGGAGGATACAACGCAATTACGGCGATTTTATACGGATAGGTCGCCCCAGCTCGTCGCGCGCTCGATGCGGATGGCGATGACCGGGAGGCCGGCGAGCTCCATCTCCCGATACTGGTGGTAGCGCGACCGCAGCAACGCCTGCGCCTGGTCGTGTTCGGCACCGTCGGCTAGGATCTCGGCTGGGCCGCGCAGCATGACCCAGCCGAGCCGGGTCCAGTCCTCGTCCCAGCGGTCGGCGACAAAAGCGGCAAGTGGGTTCTCGGTGATGTTCCGCAGCCGCTTCAATGCCCTGAAGTCGCCCTTCGGCTTCTGGTCGATCGTGATGTAGAGCGCGCCTTCGCTGACAACAAAACAGACCGGCACGAGATGCGGCGTTCCCCGCGCATCGGCGGTCGCCAGATGACCGACCCTGCGACCGGCCAGAAAGCGGGCTTGGCGTTCGGACAGCATGCAAAAATCTTGCACGAACTCGGCCCCGCTGGCCAGACGCCTCCGTTCCGTGGCAAGCTGCGGATCTCCGCAAACCGACGAGGCCGGCCATGAAAATCGAGCGCATAGACCATCTGAACCTGACCGTTGCCGATATGGGCCGCAGCGTGGAATTCTACAAGCGCGTGCTCGGCATGAAGACCGAGAGCATGGGCGAAGGCCGCGCGGCGCTCTATTTCGGCCAGCAGAAGATCCATCTCGACGCCGCCGGCGGTGCTGCGGCAATGAGCGGCGAAAAACGGATGCCGGCTCATATTTGCTTCGTCACCGGAGCGCCAATTAGCGAGGTCACAGCCCATCTCGAAGCTTGCGGCGTGCCGGTGCGGATGCAGGGCCCGCGCGCCGGAGCGATCGGCACGATCCAATCGGTCTATATCGACGACCCGGACCAGAACTCGATCGAAATTTCCACCTACTGAGCCGCGTCATCATCGGTCACCGTCACCCCCGCGGAAGCGCACGGAAGCGGGGGTCCCAGCCCTAGGTTCCGGGGTTGTCCTCGCCCGCTTGCGGGGAGAGGGCTCAGGTGCGGGGCTCCTTTTGAATGCAGCCGCTATTTGTTGCAGTCGGTGACCCGGACGATGCAATCCCCGGCCTTGTCTTTGGTGCAGCTTTTCAGTGCGTCGAGGCGGGCGGCCTCACGATCTTTACGCCAGGCGGCGCCGGCGTGCTTGCCGTCCTCGGTCGTCGCCAGCGCACCGCACATCCGCGGACCGACTCTTCCCACGATCTCGCAACCGCTGGCGCCGCATTCGCCGAGCGCCACTTCCTCGGCCCGTTTCTTCGTCGGCTGGTTCCAGCTCGCGCCGTACTTGCCGGTGTCCCTGTCCCAGGCGAGCACGCCGTACCCGGCGTCGGCGGGGATCGCCGGCAGCAGCGTGTATCCGAAGGCCAGCAGGGCAACGACGATCCACAGGTGGCGCATCGAACTGTTCTCCGTCAGATAATCGTACCGTATCGGGCCTGGGGCGGGCTGCCCCGCCCCAGGCAAGGGGCTCAGTGCAGCGGGGAGAAGGAAGCCGGGACGACCAGCATGTTTTCCTGCTTCAGCATCATGCCGGGCTGACCCCCCTTGGGCGGCCATATCCCCTTCGCCCTTGCTTCCTCGCGGATGCGGAAACGCTCGCCGGCATCCTTGTAGGCCCAGATATGGCACCATTTGTTGAGGCCGCCGAGCTCCGAGTACCAGGCGCCGGCCAAAGGCGACAGCTTGGTGCGCTCGGCGATCTGCGTGCTCCAACGGTCGATCGTGGCCGGAATGCCGCCCGGCTTGAATGTGTAAATGCGGATCTCGTAGAGGTTGCCGAGCTGGCGCGGCTCGAGCTTTGGCGAGAACGGCGCCGGCAGGTAGATGTCGCTCTGCTGCTCGACGACGAATTCGCGGGTGTTGGGCGGCCAGCCTTGAAGCTTGGTCGCCTCGGCGCGTAGCCGGGTGCGCTCTTCAAGGTTCTCATAGGGCCAGACATGGATGACCCGGTTCAAAGGCCCCACTTCGGTGTGCCAGAAGGCGGCGAGCGGCGACACCTTCGCTCGCACCGGCAGCGCCTCGGCGAAGCGTTCTTCGAAGGTCGCAACCGTGCCCGGCTGCAACGTATAGGTGCGCATTTCGATGATCATCGGGGTTCCTCCGTTTTCGGGCTCACAAGGCCGACGCTAAACCCTGAGGGTCGCCTGTCAAGCGCGCCGTTCGAAGCGAAATGCCGACTTCAGCGTCGATTGAGCGAACTCGGCAAACAAATGCCGTGACGTCCGATCGCTGCTGCTCCCAGAAATTTCCATCTACTGCTAGCAGGGTGCTGAAAAAGGGTGGCGAAATTTGTGCATTGTGATCCCTTGGGGTGGGGCAAGGGGGTGACGATGCGCGGCGACGATGCGATTTGCGGTAAGCTTTTCAGCTACATAGACCTTGAGAAGCGGATCCGGGCGGATCACCCGCTGCGGGTGATTCGCGCGATTGCCAATGTCGCGCTCAAATCGCTGTCCGGCGAGTTTGAAAAGCTTTATTCGCCGCTCGGCCGCGAGTTGATCCCGCCGGAACGGCTGCTGCGCGCCCTGCTGCTGCAGGCGTTTTATTCGATCCGCTCGGAACGGCAACTGGTCGAGCGGATCGACCACGATCTGTTGTTCCGCTGGTTTGTTGGGCTGGGCATCGAGGACCCGGTGTGGGACGCCACGACCTTCACCCAGAACCGCGACCGCCTGCTGGAAGGCGATATCGCAGCTCAGTTTCTCGCCGCGGTGCTGGCGCAGGCCGGGGTCAAGGCGTTGCTGTCGAGCGAGCATTTCTCGGTCGACGGCACATTGCTGGAAGCCTGGGCGAGCCTGAAAAGCTTTCGGCCAAAGGACGGCTCGGGTGATCCTCCCGGCCCGGGTCGCAACGGCGAGCAGGATTTTCACGGCGAGCCGCGGCGCAACGACACGCATGTCTCGACCACCGACCCCGAAACCCGTTTGTTCCGCAAAGGATTGGGCAAGGAGGCGCGGCTGTGTTTTATGGGCCATGCCCTGATGGAGAACCGCAACGGGCTGATTGTCGGTGCGGTGACCACAACCGCTACCGGCCATGCCGAGCGGCGGGCGGCGCTGACGCTGATCGAACCGCACGCCGCGACCCTGCAGCCGGTGACGCTCGGCGCCGATAAGGGCTATGACAGTGCCGATTTTGTGATGGCACTGCGCGACAAGGCAGTCACCCCGCACGTCGCGCAGCACACCACTGGCCGCCGCTCGGCGATCGACGAGGGCACCGCCGGTCATCCCGGCTATGCGATCTCGCAGCGCATCCGCAAACGCGTCGAGGAGGCTTTCGGCTGGGCCAAGACAGTGGCCGGCTTGCGCAAGATGCGGCATCGCGGCCGGCTCAAGGTCGATTGGCAATTCACCCTCGCAATGGCCGCGTATGACCTCGTTCGCCTGCCTAAATTGCTCGCTGCGGCTGTTCAATAAGGCGACGCGCACATCAAACCGTGTACTGCTGCTCCGCCCGCGCCCACTGCAACCCATTCCAAAACTGTCCACCACCGCAATGTCGACTACCGCGGAAGCCAGAACGCGCCAAAATCGACATTTTTTCAGCACCCTGCTAGTCCCCAGTCGGCGCTCGTGGAGGTGCGCGGGGTGCCCGCCGAGGATATTCGGGTGAGGGAGGGCGTTAGTTCCATAAGCCGGCGGTCGGAGGAGTGGGTCTGAGATGGTGGTCACTGCAAGCCCCGCTCGGGTAGCGGTAATCCTGGCCGGCAGCCTCGGGTTCGCTCTCCTGGCGCCCGGAGGTGCGCCCCTCGTTGGGAGTTCAGTCTCCGCAACGATGGTCAATCCGATCGTTTCGGTGGTCGAGGTCACCAAACTCCAACGCTTGCTCGCGCAGGCCGATGATTTGGCTTCGCCGCCACCACCCGATGCAACCGTGACAACGCCACCGCCGGCCCCATTGGCAGAAGCCTCGCCACCCCCTTTGCCCGGCTACGCTTGGGACCCCGGCCATTGGGCCTGGGTTGGCGGCCAGTACGTTTGGGAGCCGGGGAAGTACATTGTCCAACCCACCAGCGGCGCGACCTTCACGCCCGGCTATTGGCAACAATACTCTGGCGGATGGGCCTGGATCGACGGCCGCTGGAGCTGGGGAACCCAGGGCGAGGGCGAGTAGGTTACGCGAAGCCATCCTCGAATCCCCCGCCCGTCGATCTAAGTAGCCGACGCGCCGGAGGAGTGAGGCCGTCCCTCCCTGCCGCCCTGACCACCCTTTCGCGGAAGGGGGGCGCGGACATATCCGCGCGGCCATCGCCGCCCGTTCCGGGGACTTTGCCGGCGCGGGTGGTAGGGCTCGGCGCGCCGTGGTATATAGGATGAGTGTTTCGGTCGCGCGGTGATAGCTCATCGGTAGCTAACGTGGTAGGCCAGATGAGGATCTCGCCAAGCTATTGAAACTAAACATAGTCCCCGTAGCTCAGGCGGATAGAGCAACAGTTTCCTAAAACGTTGCCGATCTGCTCCACCATGCGACATGGCGGACGTAACCTTCTGAAAAATATTGACATCTCCGTGGTAAATGCCTCATGGATCACCATGTCGCCTGGTGGCTACGATGCCCTTTGCGGAGACATAGAGGAGACATGGCTTGCGCCTGACGGACCTGACGATCCCCAGGCTGCCCACCCCCGCGAAGGGCGCGAAGGTCTATGCCGACGATACGCTCCCGGGCTTCGGTGTCCGGGTGACGAGCACCGGCGTCCGCGCGTTCGTCTGGACGCACGGACGGTCGCGCACGCGAGAAACACTTGGCCGGGTCGGGATCATCTCGCTCAAGGATGCCCGCCAGAAATGCCGCGAGTTCGCCGCCGCCAAAACCCTCAACCAGCATAAAGCGCCTTCGCTCAGCTTCGAGGATGCGCTGGCGATCTTTGAAACCGTGCACCTTGCCAAAAACAAGAAGCGCACGGCCGAAGAGACGAGACGGCTGTTGCGGCGGAATTTCCTGTCGGCTCTCCGGCACTACCCGCTCGGCGACATCACCACGCACCACCTCACCGCCGTCCTCGACAAGCTCTCGGCCGAGCAGCGCAACAGCTTTGCCGCCATCCGGCTCTTCCTCAACTTCGCCACCAGGCGGCGCTACATACCTCACAGCCCGCTTGCAGGGCTTTCCGCACCCAAGGCAGGCGAACGCGATCGCGTGCTCTCGCCCGACGAGCTCGAGATCGTATGGGCGGCCAGTGGGCGGCTTGGCGCTTTCGGAAAACTCTGCCAGCTCCTGATCTGCACCGGTCAGCGGGCGCACCAGATCGCCGCTCTCCACGCCGCCTTCGTTGACGCGGACAAGCGGCTCATCAAATGGCCGCCGGAGCTGATGAAAAATAACCGGCCGCACCAAGTACCGTACGGGGATCTCACCGCCTCGATCTTCGCTACGCTGCCGACCGAAGGCCTGCTCTTCCCCGCGCGCGGCAAAACCACGCCATTCAACGGCTTTTCGAAATCGACCGCTAAGCTCTACGCGCTCTGTCCCATCCCGCCGTTCACCCTGCACGCCTTCCGCCGTACCTACGCGACCATCCTGCAATCCCAAGGGGTCCGGCTCGAGGTGACAGAACGGCTGCTCTCGCACGTCTCCGGCTCGCTCGGCGGGATCGTCGGCCTGTACCAGCGACATTCATACGAGCCGGAGATGCGCGAGGCCGTGATTAACTATGAAAATTTTTTGCGGACTCTGTTTGCAGCTCCGGAAACCACCCCTACTTCATAATCGCCCAGGGCAATCCCTGAGCCGTCGAGACGGCTCCTTCTTTCAGGAGCTGTCCGATGAGGTTACTGACCTACAAGCAGTTGGTAGATGAGAAAGGCATACGTTTTTCGCGCACGCATCTCCGAAGGCTCATGTATGACCCTAAGTACGCGCATTTGGGCTTCCCTACAGCCGTACAATTGTCAGAAGGACGTGTCGGCTGGTACGAGCACGAAATTGACGACTTTCTCAAAAACCGCCCTAGACGTGAACCTACGGCCCGCTCTTCAGAGGAAGAGCATTTAGAACCCCCACTGGGGTTGGTACCGGACTACTCTAAGACGTAATCTCTAGCCCTCATAGGAGGAACCTACCGTCGGAGCCCTATAACCCAGCGCCTCTGGCCCGCTCGTTGGCGATAGAATGGGTTCGAGCCAGCCGGAGCCGCACGCCAAGCATCGCCCCGACGTACATCCTCGATGAGTTATACCGTTCCGCACAGTGCGGGGCGCAGTAACAGGAAAAGACAGGCGGACGCGCCCACTGGCACCGCCTGTTTTTCATTTTGTGGTAAAGCTGCCTTCAGACCACAACGGAGGTACCTTTGGCCCAAACCCAGCATCTCGACATTGACGCAGCTCTTAAAGCGGAGCAAGAGCGCCTTGCCACACGGAAGCAGGAGCTCGAAGCCGAGCTCTCTGAGATCAATCAGCGGCTTGGCCGCATCTCCCGCTACTTCACCGACGAACCAACTCCTTCATGCCGGCTCACGCCGCCAACTGCACGAAGCGGGGAACGCCATCCGCGCGGTTTCGTCCAGAACGCCGTGCTCAAAACGATTACCGAGCACCCGCAAGGGATGACCGCAGCCGAAATCATCAAGGAGCTCGGTCCTCAAGGTATCGGCCAACAGTCAATCGCCAACGCGCTCGGCGCACTGGTTCAACAAGCAAAAATCACCTCGCAAGGACGAGGTGGAAAGTACCTACCCGCCGATCCGGAGGTACCGACAGCACCGGATCAGCCAAGTTCATAGCTCCGATCGGGGAGCCTTTTTTGAGACCCGAACCCTATACCATGCCACCGTACCACCGCTCATACCCTCCAGACGGTATAGCTTATTCCGCTGGAAATCGCGTTGGAGACCAACCATTCCGCAGACATAGTGGCGGGCGATTTGCGCCGTGACTCCATCCCCTCCGTGTCTGCCCTTCATGTCTGTCTTTTCTTCTCTTCGCTTGCCTGTCGGACGGCGCTCGCTCGAAAGAAGAACAGCCACGCAGGTCAGCCACACAGCCATTCCCTATTGCGCACCGCTTTGTGACCAAGGGGAGGTGGTAGGGACACGCTGCCTCGGGACCGCGAAAAATCTGCAACCGCTCGCGGGCAAAATGCGCGTTGCCAAAAGCACGGGTTGCGGAGACACTCGCGAAATTAATAGAGAACGCGGGATAGGGAGGCTTTGCCATGGGGCCGGTGATTGTATGGACGATCATCATCTTCATCGCCATCTCAGCATTTCTCGAAAGCTACTTCCCCGGTGTCTATCGTAGCTGGCAGACCTACTGGGCAGCCAACGGCGGCATTGTGGGTGCTGTTGTATCTGTTCTTGCTCTCATACTCGTCGGTTTCCTTCTGTTCATCACCGGATGGGTCGTTTGGTACGTCTGGTGCGTCTTCATTATGTGGCCATATATGACAATCAAGCGGCTTTTCCGGCCTCGTCCTGCCCCACCGCTCGAAATCCTACCTTGGAGCCAGCGCCCCTTTAACGAGCGCTTTGAATACGCCTCGAAAGAGGTTCACGAAATCTTGTCAAAAATGAAGGAGTACGCCGACGGATTTCGCACTGTCACCGACGAAATGTGGTCGGCCATGCGCGAGTGGGCGCTCGATATCTACATGACCTATTTGCGCAACGACGGCCAACTCGGCGACGCATGGAATTACACCTACATCATCCTCCAGCGGCATATTGAAGGCCTGCCAGAAAACCTACCGCTCGGCTCATATCTCCAAGTGCCGCTCTCAGACTTGATGGAGAAAAAGGAAAAAACAGGTCCTTACGCTATCCCTGGTGACAAGCTCTATGACGTGCTCGTGCCGTACCGCTTCTCCGAAGACGTGCGATACCTAGGCACCTGGATACCCGCCAGGCCGAATGCAGGAAAAACAAATTTACTGCATTGCATGATCGAGGATGCGATGCCCGCAGTCGCGAAAGGCGAGGCGAGCGTGGTCATCATTGACAGTAAGAGCAACGATAAAAACGGCTTGCTCGAAGTCTGGCCGTGCCTCGACTACGAGCACGAATGGGGCATCAAGAACGTCTACTACTTCCAGGCCAGTGACAACCTAGCCATCAATGTCTTCGACCTCGGTGATATTGACCAGATCGTGCCGCTCTTCGAGTACATGCTCTCCGATCTCATCGGCCACCAGCTGAGCGGCCCGCAACGATCTCTACTCACCAACTGCCTGCACGTCATCAAAGCCAGTGATGCGCCTTCTATCCCCGCGCTCCGCGATCTGATAGCAAATGGCACCACTCGGCACCTGGCCGCCATCTATCGAACGCGGGAGCATATCAGAGAATATTTCACCAAATCTATGACCGAGACATTTGGTAGGCGAACGCAGAATATCACTCTCTTCGACAGCTCGCACTATCGTGAGACCAGGCTGGCCGTGCTTGAACGACTACACTCCCTGCTGTCATTTTCCGATAAGCTCTACCCCACCCTCGTCGCAACCAAGACCCAGATTGACCTCGGCAAGCTCATAGACGAGGGCTCGGTCATCGTCATCAATGCTAAGCTCTCCGACCTCGGCTCGAAAGGCTCCGAGCTGTGGCAGAGATGGTGGACAATGATGCTGCTCGAAGCTGGAAGGAAACGGCGGAAATACCACCCGTGCTATGTCTTCATGGACGAGGCGCACCGTGGCATCGCGCGTGATACCAAGATACCGGAAATCCTCGAAGAACTGCGTAGCGCTCACGTCGCCGTAACCATCAGCCATCAAGGAGACTGGCAAATCCAAGACCCGAGCGTGCTCCGTGCTCTCCACGGTCTCTCGGCCGTGAAGCTCACCGCCACCGGCGAGCGCGGGATATTCAAGGCCCAGGTCTACGAAAAATCGCTCACTATCCACGTCGCGGAGGCCGGTGTGCGCTACCGCAAACGGATCACCAGCCAGAAGGAGCGCAACCTCGAAGCGGCTATGCACGTCTTCTCCAACCCCACTGTCCCTCCACTCGTGCCGCTCCTCACCTTTGTTGGTCCAGAGCTGAATTATAAAGAACCGGAGATCGTTTACCCGGAAGCGGCCGAGCCGGAGCCAGAGCCGTTCAAATACACTGGGAAACCAATCGTCACGGACGTTGAGTACACAATCGTCGAAAATAAGGCCGATTCAGTGCCCGACGACGATGATCCGCTAGTCAGAGACATTCTCGAACGATACCAGCTCCTACCTGAACCACCCCACCCGAAGAGCCTGCCGCCGACGTCACCTGTGAAATAGAGCACGACGATTAAATTGTAGTGACGGCCGCATAGTACATGAGTGCTCACGAGACGCCATAATGGTTCAGCGTGAAGTATAGGTGCCGTTGTTCTCATGAACGACACTAGCTATCTCATGCTGGATGCGTACTACGACCAGAGACCAGGCGGTCGACGCCTACCTCGACTACTACACCTACGCGCCTTCTAACTTCCTCGGGGAGCTTATTGAAGGAAGGTACACGCAGGGCTTCCGCCGGCGCCTGACCAAGCGCTGGAAGGCCGGCGAACTCCACCGGCCGAAACAGCAGAACAAGTATGAGAGCCACCGTATCAAGTATGATATTTATGAGAAAGGAGGAAAAAGAAAATATGGCACTGGTTTCGCGCACAATCTCCTGGCGGCACTCATCGAGGCCAACATTGAAATAGCCGCTCGCAGGCTCGGACTGCAATTCATCTCATGGGAGCAGATCAAGGCGTTGCCAGAAACCCCGTATCAGACAGCGCTATCGCATACTCCGTTCAAGCTCACAGCGAACTGGGGAGGTGAAGATCACACCTTCTATCCTGACGGCCACCCGTTCAAGATCGTTGGCTCGAAAGGCGCTTATTCATTCCTATTTGAAGCCGACCGTGACACCGAGGGTAACCGCAACCTTACGGACGCCCAACGCCCCTACATCGAAGCGAAGCTCCGCAACTATCTCTCCTTCACTATCTCCGAGGGATACAGAAAGCACTTCGGTTTCAGGACGCTCTTTGTCCTTTTCGTCACCACCTCCGAGCTCAAGTGCAGGAACTTCGAGCGGCTGCTGCTCGATATCACGAATGGTGAAGGCGCAATCAACATCCTCTTCAAACCATTTCCCGACTTTCTTGGTATGGACGGCTCGCTGAAGCCGGACATCTCCTTTATGGCTGACCCGTGGCCGCGGGCGGGGCATACTCCATTCGATATCGTCGAACGTTTAGGTGGGGAAAGGCGCCCTACTAACGGTGCTTCTTAGTTTTCTTAAGACATCGGAGCCTTTCTGGGCTATGCCCGAGTGCAGTTCTGCTTCAAGGCCATCAACGACGCCTTTTGGCAGCTTTTTCGCAACTCACCGCGAATAGTGCGAAGAGCGCCAGGATGATCCGCTTCGATCTCCGCCGTCCAAGTTCGGCGGATATCGACCCAGTTGCTGTCTATAGGTGACGACGAGCTCCATGGAGGGCTCTGCATGCTGATCGCGATCTTCCGCTCGTGTCCGGTGAGAGGAACGTTCCTGCTCAAGAAGGTTGCATTTTAGAGAAAGCATCCCATATATAGAAATTGGATGCGAGGAATTTCTATAACTGGTATAATTCGGCCGATATCGAAGTCAACAGCATGGCGATCATCGCGAACTTTATCGGCATCGACAAGCATCTGGACCCCAAGATCCGCGATCTAACAGGGGCGCGGCGGGATGCTACCGCACTCTGGGCGCTCTTTGCCGATTCCATCGAAGGGATTTCGGCAAAGCTTCTCGCTGACGGAGACGCCACACTCGATCGCATCCGACAAGTTCTGGATGAAACTCTCGGCGTTGCTTCCGAGGAGGATGTTGTCATCCTGACTTTTTCCGGCCACGGTACCCGCAATCATCGCCTGGTCGCGCACAATTCAGCGTTTGATACGCTCGATCAGACGACGTTACCTATGGATGAGCTCGCAGAAAAATTCCGCACCTCGCGAGCGCGGGCTATCGTTTGCATTCTCGATTGCTGCTTCAGCGGACGAGCGCCCGCGCGCGTTCTGGAAGACAGTCCCGTTTCACGCGACCCGACCTCACCGTTGTCCACGATCGCGGGCAATGGCCGAGTACTCATTACGGCCTCTGGCATCGACGAGGAGGCATGGGAGCTGCCCGGCAGCGGGCACGGCATACTGACGAAGGCAATCATTGATGCCGTTCGGGACCACGACGGCCCGATTAGTGTGACGGCCATCATGGATAAGGTGATGGATCGCACGCGGGCCGAAGCGGCGCGTATCCATGTTCAGCAGACGCCAGTGCTGTTAGGCTACGTCGAAGGTGGCCTCGTGTTTCCCCGCCTTACGCCCGGAGAGCGCTTCTTCAAAGCATTCCCGGAGGCGAGAGGTATCCATATTGGCACAGACATTACCGAACTCGATGCCTTCGGCTATTCCCCGGAGGTGGTGTCGGGATGGAAGGTCAAATTCCCAGGCGGTCTCAACGAGCTCCAGCACCAGGCTGTTAACAAATACCGCATACTAGATGGAGAATCGCTCCTCGTCGTCGCTCCAACAAGCTCCGGCAAGACCTTCATCGGCGAGCTTGCGGCCGCACGGGCTATCACTGCAGGGCGAAAAGCCGTTCTCCTGCTCCCGTATCGAGCGCTCGTAAACGAGAAGTACGAAGAATTCGAGGCCCTGTATGGCGCGCTCGGGATGCGCGTCATTCGATGCACTGGAGACTACACCGACCAGACCGGCGGATTTATTCGTGGCAAGTACGACCTCGGCATTCTCACGTACGAGATGTTCCTCAATCTCGTCGTCAGCACTCCATCGACGCTGAATCAAATCGGGCTCGTGGTGCTTGACGAGGCACAATTTCTGACCGATCCGAGCCGCGGCATCAGCGTCGAACTGCTTCTCACACTGCTTCTCACCGCACGTGAGCGAGGGATCAGTCCACAGCTTGTGGCGCTCTCCGCCGTCATCGGAGGCACCAACGATCTTAACTCGTGGCTTGGCTGCCGGAAACTTGTCAACACGCATCGGCCGGTCCCCTTGACCGAGGGCGTCCTCGGTCGGGACGGTGTGTACCAGTTCCTGAATCCCGACGGCAGCGAGGGCACAGTCCAGCTATTGCCCTCCCACGCTGTCCGGGTTCGGCGAGAGAAGCCAAGTGCGCAAGATGTCATCGTGCCGCTGGCACGGCATCTGATCGGCGACGGCGAGCAGGTGATCGTCTTCCGCAATCAGCGCGGCCCGGCACAAGGGTGCGCCGCTTATCTTGCCAAAGAGCTTGCTCTACCGCCAGCGCAGCAAGCTCTCGGCCGTCTTCCCAGCCATGATCTCTCGAGCACATCCGCCGTGCTGCGAGAATGTCTCGAAGGCGGTACAGCCTTCCATAACACCAACCTCACTCGCGAGGAAAAAGCAGTTGTTGAACAGGCCTTTCGCGATCCCAATGGCGGAGTGCAGGTACTGGCTGCTACGACGACTGTCGCCGCTGGCATCAACACGCCTGCGTCGACCGTGATCCTCGCCGAGCAGGAATTCATCGGAGAGGACGGTCGACCGTTTACGGTGGCCGAGTACAAAAACATGGCAGGGCGCGCCGGCCGTCTCGGTTTCAACGAGCACGGCAAGGCGATCATTCTGGCTGAGACCACATACGATCGGAGCTCGCTGTTTCGAAAATACGTCCTTGGGAAGCCGGAGGAGATAACGTCCTCCTTTGACCCGTCAAGGCTCCCGACTTGGGTCATCCGGCTCCTGGCTCAGGTTCCGAGGGTGGCGAGGGCAGAAATCTCGAAATTGCTCGCTAATACGTACGGAGGTTTTCTCGCAAGCCGCGACGATCCAAACTGGCGGCATAACATTGCGAATGAACTCGAGGAACTCCTTGGTCGGATGCTGAACCTCGGGCTCGTCGAGGAAGAGACCGAGTTTGTTCGGTTAACGCTTCTCGGCCGCGCGTGTGGCCGGTCGGCGCTCTCGTTCGAGTCAGCAATGCGGCTGGTTGACCTCCTGCGATCGAACGACCCGGCGACGGTTACTGCCGAACGGCTGGTCGCGATTGTGCAAGCGCTCTCGGAATCCGATGGAGGCTACACGCCACTGATGAAGCGCGGCCGCGCGGAAAGTGTCCGACCGCGAGAAGCGAGCGAGCGTTATGGGCCTGACGCCGTCCGAGGACTTCAGAGATATGCCGAGGGCGAATTCGATTACTTCGCGCGCTGCAAGAGGGCAGCCATACTCTGGGACTGGATCACGGGTGTTCCAGTCGAAACGATCGAGCAGCGGTTTTCGCCAAACCCGTTCCAGGGCCGAATTCAGCAGGGCGACATAAGGCGGTTTGCAGATGCAACGCGCTTCCATCTTCGCTCCGCGCACCAGATCCTCAGTGTGTTGTTCGTTGAGGAAGGCCCGAGCGAAGAAGCCATAGAGGCATTACTGCGTCGGTTGGAAGTGGGGATCCCGGCAGGAGCCCTTCGCTTGCTCGATCTCCCGGTGTCTCTCTCACGCGGCGAATATCTTGCACTTTTCTCCCGCGGGGTCGACGCGGCTGACAAAGTTTGGGCGATGCAGCCTGGTGATCTCGCTAGCATTCTTGGATCTGGGCGTGCTGATGATGTCCTGAAAAACAAATCCGAGCTAGGTCAAAATCTTACCAGGGCCGGTTAAAGGGGTTGTGAGTCACAGTGCGAGCATCGGCATTGACTGACCGCGCCAGTCGCCACGGCGACGGAATTGCTCGTGTCGAGATCGGTGGCGATCACTGTAGGCGCGCGGTGGGGAGACGCGGCCGTCCGCGCACGAGCGGCTAGACGCTCATGCAGGTCAGCCGAGCGAGTGAACAGTGTCTCCAATGATGATATGGGGCTGCTTACGCCGGTGCAAGCGGATGGTGTTGCCGTCTATCGTCTCTTGGTTGCAGAGGAGTTTTTGCTGTGCTATGCCGTACCTGATACTCTCAATAGCCGACTAACGACAAAAATGCCGACAAAATTAAGCTGAGAGTGCTATAATCCAAAGATCTGACAATTCCTATGCCCCAAGGTCAAAACGAAGCATTTTCGGGTATCCTCATCGATCGGGCGCTGGAATTCAGCGGCTGGGATTTGCTTGATCCACAGCAGGTTCAATTCGAGCTCCACACTTCTAACGGCCGGGCCGATTACCTTTTGAAAGATAGACTGGGCCGCGTGCTCTGCGTGCTTGAAGCTAAGCGCGAAGACCTGGATCCTTATGACGCAAAAGAGCAGGCCCGGGGCTACGCCGAAAACCTGAAGGCGCCGCTCATAATTCTCTCCAATGGTCGCGAGCATTGGTTTTGGAATTTCGAACGCGCTGACCAGCGCGATGCATACCGTATCGAGCGTCTTCCATCACGGGACGACTTAGAACGCGTCCGATTAAAAAATCTCCAGCCTCCACGGCCGCTCGAAAGCGAGATCGTCACGCCTGAATATCTACGGCGCCTCAAGCACGATCTAGAGCTCCGCCGATACCAGATTGACGCAATGGACGAGATCGCGCGCCTCTTCGATGGGGCCGGCCGGCGGAAGTTTCTTCTCGAAATGGCCACCGGCACCGGGAAGACACTCCTCTGTGCAGCACTCATCCGGCGCTTCCTCACCACACGGAATGCCGAGCGCGTCCTATTCATCGTAGATCGCATCGAACTGGCAAAGCAAACCATGGAGGACTTTGCGGTCGTCCTGCCGGAATTCAAACCCGTCGTTTTTAAGACCGCCCGGCGTCGTCCTGGCGAATTGCTGGGTTCATCGGTCGTGGTCGCGACCATACAATCGCTGATAGTTGATCGCCGGTATCGAGAGGAGTTCACCCCATTCTATTTCGACTTGGTCATCAACGACGAAGCACACCGATCGATCTATGGCGATGCGCGCGAGGTCGTGCAGTTCTTCCAGGCAACACGCATTGGGCTGACGGCGACGCCGAAGGCATACCTGAAAAATATCAACGTCGAACAGCTCGAGGCGGATAACCCGAAGGCACTCGAAGCGCGCCAGCTGCGGGACACCTATCACTACTTCGGGTGCGAGCCCGGCTTGCCCACTTTCCGCTACGACATTATCGATGCATTCAAAGACCCGGAAGGCCCGTTCCTCTGCCTCCCGAAAATTTTCGACCTGCGCTCAGACATCACCACCCAGGCCCTGGCCGAAAAGGGTTGGTCCGTCCTCATCAACGAGCAGGAAGAAACCTTCAAAGTTAAGGACTTGGAGCGGAAGATTTTTACGCCTGCACGCAACCGCCTCATGTGCGAAGCATTTCTTGAGGAAGCCCAGAAGGATCCGACCGGAGTCATCGGCAGATCGATCGTCTTCGCCGTGAACCAAAAGCACGCGACCGACCTAACGAAGATGTTCAATGACCTTCAGCCGGGGGTGGCAGTCACCATCACGTCCCGCATCCCGGAGGCCTCGGCCATAGCCAAGGATTTCCGTGACGGCAAGCGGTCGGAACGGATCGCCGTGTCGGTCGACATGTTGTCAACTGGCTACAACTGTCGTGACTTGCTCAACATCGAACTCATGCGCCCGATCTTTTCGCCGACAGAATACATTCAAATCAAAGGACGCGGCACTCGCACGTACACTTTCAAAATCGGTCATACCGAGTACGAGAAGAAGAATTTCTTCTTGCTCGATTTCTGCGCGGTCGCGGAGTTCTTCGAAGAAAAATACGACTACTCTCAACCGCTCAAAATTCCACGGGAAAAGCAGGAGCCGAAACCGCAATCGTCGGGAGGAGGGGAGCGTACTGCTGCAGGCCCAGACACGGAACTACAACCGCCATCTCCGCCATCTCCGCCGCGAGAGATACCCACCTGGGAGGGCCATGACACCATGGTCAGCCGCGAAGTTGTCGAGGTCGGCGCAAGCGGCGAGAAGGTCGACGTGATGACGTTCCGCGGCTCGTTTGAGCGCGACGTCAAAGAATTTGCGGCCAAGGATCCGGAGTTGAATGCGGCGATCGCCGACGAGGATGATGATGCTGTCGAGACGATCATGAACGAGCGCTTCTACCACAATCCAGAGATGTACTACTCGCCCGATAAGCTCGTTCGCTCCTATGGCGTGCCGGCGCCGACGCCGGCCTTCGTATACAACGCAGTTGGCAAGAAACCGCTCCCGACCAAAGACGACATCGTCACCGATACGGTCGATTTGATCGCCGCTCGGTTCAACCTTCGCTACCACGAGCAAAAATGGCTCGATGCGACAACGCAGTTGCTCGCCGATGATGCGAGAGCGCTCGAAAAGTTTACCTGATTACGCACTATCCTCAGCCATCAAGGAGTGGTACAAAACAGGAACATACGGCTGTTTCTGCGGGTTTGAACGATGGCGCGCAACAAGGTGCAATTTCAAAAGGGGCTCAGCGAGGCCCAGTTTGCTGTTCTTTACGGAACAGAGGATCAGTGCCGGGAAGCGGTGATGCGCTGGCGCTGGCCATCCGGCTTTGTCTGCCCGGTTTGCGCAGGGCAGCATCACAGCTTGGTCAAGACCCGGGCGCTTTACCAGTGTGCCGCCTGTCGACGGCAGACATCCGTGATCGCCGGAACGATTTTCGCGGCAACCAAGGTGCCGCTGTGCACTTGGTTTCGCGCCATGTACCACCTCACTCAGAGCAAGGGCGGCATCTCCAGCATTGAGTTGGGCCGCCGGCTTGGCGTCACCCAGACCACCGCCTGGAAGATCAAGCACAAGCTCATGCAGGCGATGATGGAGCGGGACGCCACAAAGCGCCTGACGGGACGGATCGAGATCGACGACGCCTATCTCGGCGGGGAGCGCAACGGCGGCAAGCGGGGCCGCGGTTCGCCGGGCAAGACGCCGATCGTGGCGGCGGTCGAAACCACACCACAGGGCAAGCCAATCCGCTTGAAGTTGCGCCGCGTAAAGGGTTTCCGCCGTGCCGAAATCGCGACCTTGGCGCAGCGCAATTTCCATCCCGCCAGCACCGTTGTCAGTGACGGCCTGCACTGCTTCACTGGGGTCGGCAACGCCGGCTGCGTCCACCAGCCGATCATCACTGGATCCGGTCGCAAGGCCGCCCTGAACCCTGCTTTCAAGTGGGTCAACACCACCCTCGGCAACATCAAGAGCGCCATCACTGGCACTTACCGCACCATCCGCGACAAGCATGTACCCCGCTACCTCGCCGAGTTCGAGTACCGCTTCAACCGCCGATACGATCTCGCCGCCATGATGCCACGCCTCGGCTATGTCGCAGTCCGAACCCCGCCGATGCCATACCGCCTCCTCAAATTGGCTGAGGATCATGCGTAATCAGGAAAGTTTATGTCTGGCGATATGACGCTCTTCAATGCGAGCCAGTTCAATCGGCTTGGCGGCATCTCGGCTTTGTCGCGCTTTGAGGCACGAGATGAGGTCTTTGAGGCGCTGCGTCAGTCGATGCTTATTCGCCAATCCGCCCTAACAATGTAGGTATGCAACAAATCTTGACTACCAACGGCACAAACTTCTTCTCCTCAGGCCTTCGGCAGAAGGTCGATCAGCTAATGGACATCCTGTACGCCGGCGGGGTGAACAACCCAATGGATTCGATCGAGCAGATTTCGTACCTGCTCTTTCTGCGTCTGCTCACCGAAAAGGACGAAACTCTCGCGACGCTCGACAAGAAATACAGTCGCATCTTCTCCGGCAACTGGGCTAGATTTGCGTGGGGAAACTTCGTCACGCTCACTGGCGACGACCTGTTCGATGCCATTCGAGGAGCCATCGAAAGCTTGCATGAACTGCCCGGCCTTACCGAAACCGGCAAGCTGCTGTTCAGTCGCGCGACACTAAAAATCTACGATCGGCCGACACTGCGAGCGGTCGTCCAAGGCATACACAACCTCGATCTCGCGGCGCATAACAGCCACGACTTCAAGGGCGACATGTATGAGTACCTGCTGTCGAAGCTTGCGGCGTCGGGTACCAACGGTCAGTTCCGCACCCCGCGCCATATCATCGATCTGATAGTCAGGCTAGTAGACCCCCAGCCGGGCCAGCGCATCTGTGACCCTGCCTGCGGTACCGCCGGCTTCCTGATCTCCTCCTTCACGCACATTCTGCGGCAAAACACAAAACCCGCCGACCTCAGGCGCGGCGAGGTGGATGGCGCCCTACTCAAGCCGGCACAATGGCGCTTCCTCGAGGAGCAGGCATTCACCGGCTACGACAACGATGCCAACATGGTGAAAATTGGCATTCTCAATCTCTATCTTCATCAGTTGGAACGAGCACACATCGAGATGAGAAACCCGCTGACCACGGGCTTCGGCGGCGTGTATCCCGGACAGCGTTTCGATGTGATCCTCGCCAATCCACCGTTCGCGGGGAGAGTGCAGGACGAAAGCATTCTCTCCGACCTGAACTACAAACTCAACACTCGATCGACGGAGTTGCTTTTCCTCAAGTGGTTCATCGACCACCTGGTACCTGGGGGTCGGGCAGGTGTCATCGTGCCGAATGGTGTACTCTTCGGCTCGACCAACGCAGCCACATCCTTGCGCGAGTTGCTTCTGACTGAGTGCGATCTGCAGGCGGTCGTAAGTATGCCGAGCGGCGTATTCAAACCCTACTCCGGCGTCGGTACCGCTGCTCTCATATTTCAAAAAGGAAGCCCAACCGAAAGCGTCTGGTTCTACGACCTCACCGCAGACGGCTTTTCGCTCGACGACAAGCGCATCCCCATCGACGCCAACGACATCCCCGACGTGCTCGCAAAATGGCCCAACCGCGACGAAGGCCCGAACAGCTACCGCGTGCCAATCGAAAAAATTTGCGAGAATGACTGGAGCCTTGCTGCCGGCCGCTATAGGCCTGTCACTTCCAATGCCGTGAACCACGACACGCCGGCAGAAATTTTGGGTGACGTCCTAAATTTCGAGAGCGAAATTATTCGGCGCGCGGAAACATTATTAGCTCAAATCGTAGAAAAGAAATGACCAGCTGGCCGATAAAGCCATTGGGCGAGCTCTGCGATGTACGGATTGGAAGAACACCGCGACGCGATCAATCGCGCTTTTGGGGCGGTGATGCGATCTGGGTTACAATTCGAGAATTGAATGGTGGTGTAATTACCTCTTCGAAGGAGATGATTTCTAACGCTGCTGTGAGAGAATGTATGCCGGAGCCGGTTCCTCCTGGAACACTTCTATTCAGCTTTAAGCTGAGTATTGGCAAAATGGCCGTAGCCGGGTGTCCTCTCTATACAAATGAAGCGATCGCTGCGCTGCCGATCCGCAAACCAAAACAGTTGTCCCGCGATTTCCTCCGTTACGCGCTTGAAGCCGAATCACGGGAGGGGACTGCGGATATGGCGGTTCTTGGCAAAGTACTCAACAAGGAAAAGGTAAGCAATCTTCCGGTTCCCGTTCCTCCTGTGGCTGAACAAGAGCGAATAGTAAAAATCCTGGACGAAGCGGACGAGTTGGGGAAACTGCGCACCCAAGCCGACCATCGCACCAGCGCCCTCATTCCCGCCCTCTTTAGCGAGATGTTCGGAGATCCACAAAAAAACCCTCGGGGATTGTCTGTAACCAGGCTAGGCGAACTTCTAGAAATATCTCCGAATTACGGCACAATGATCCCGGCACGCGCCGACCAAGGGAAATGGCTATCATTACGAGTAGCAAACATTCAAGAATCCACACTTGATTTGTCAGATCGTAAATATGTGGATCTTCCGGCTGACATGTTGGAGCGACACACGCTGAAAGATGGTGACCTCATATTGGCCCGCGCGATCGGCTCCAAAGACCATTTAGGAAAGTGCGTAATAGTTGATCCCAGGAACGAAAAGTGGGCCTTCGACTCACATCTGATGCGAGTTCGCCTCAACCAGCAACGTTCAAAACCCGAATGGCTCAAGGCGCTCCTGGAGAGCGCCGGGGGGCGGCAGCTGTTCCTCAATAATACTCGGCAATCCGCGGTGCAGTTCAACATTAACTCTAAGGAGTTTGGGAACATTGTAGTCCCACTTCCGCCCTTGACGGCCCAAAAGGAGTTCGCCAAGTGGGTGAGAGAAATCCGGGAGCTCGAAGCCAAGCAAGCTGATAGCCGTCGACGAGGCGAGGATCTCTACCAGTCGATGCTCCACCGTGCATTCAACGGAGAGCTTTGAGAACGTTCTTAGCGAGGATGGACGGCTTACGTGCAGGCGAAGGTCAACTGATGGTATAATGCGCATTCCGATAAAAAGCTTTCGCCATGGCTCAGCACGCACTCACAGACAACTTTCGATATTTTTTCAAACGGATCAATCCTTCGCCGAGCGTCACCACGCAAGCCGCTAGCGAATACAATTCGATAAAACGTGTTCTCGAAGGTGATCCAACACTGAGTTCACCGCTCGGTGCGCAATGTTACCTGCAAGGGTCGTACGGCTGGAAAACCGCGATCCACGACATCAACGATGTGGATATCGTGCTTTTCTGCCAAGGGTTGCACTACCCACCGGTGCCAGGATCGGTCAGCGCGCCCGGGACATCATGGGATCGCCACCGCATTTTCAGTTCGGTCATCTCAGCGCTGCACAGCGATCGACGATACCGCGACAAGCTAATGCCGGTCAATTCGGATAGTATGTGCGTGAAGCTCGATCTCGGGATCAAAGTGGAGATCTTGCCGGTAGTGAGGAACTCCGGCAACATCGTGACCGATCGTGAGCCGTTTTACCTCTGGCGCCCTGAGCGCCATCAATGGGAGCTCGGCTACGCGACAACACACCGTAGCCAGCTTTCGGCAAAGAACCTCACTACCGCCGGGAACTTCATCCCCACGATCAAAGTGATGAAGCACCTGCGGACAATGGGTGGGCTCGACGCCGTATCATTCCACATAGAAAGCCTGCTTTACCGCATCGACGATAATCAATTCCTCGGAGGCCCGGCCGAGTATATCCCGCGTATACTGTCATTTATCGCGGGCGTCACCGCCGAAGGGTGCTATCAGCAACGGATTATGACACCGTGTGGCGACCGCGATATTTTCACGGGCGACGAATGGACCATGCTTATCCGGTTGCCACCCAAGCGCACTATATTTAGGAGCAAGCCATGAAGGGTAGTGAACGCCCGAACGCGAACGGATCGTGGTCGATAGAGGTAATTCGCGCATGGACGCGTGAATTTGAGGCGGCGCTCAGGGGCCAGCTAGACTGTTCCGAGCCCTTGATATCACAATCTCTACCCGGTCACGTGTCCACGCCTTCATCTGCTCTCTCTGCCAATCAGGCGTAAACGGTAAGTCATCCAAAAAGCGATTGATGTTAGCGGCAATCGACTCCAGTTTGACTGACGGCTTTCTCCGCGGAATGATCCGCAAGAAGCCCTTTCGGCATTGTTCTGCTATAAGCTCGCCCACGACAAGTGAAAGACCGTTGATGTCGGCGCTAATTTTCGCCAGCATTTCATGGGCCTGCTGGTCCGCCATTGAGCACCTCCTTGCGCGGTACCCTTGCTCAAATTGGGGCGCGGCAACCCAGGCAAGGTCTCCAGGCTTTCGGCGGCCAACCTAGCCGCGCCAGAGCGGATTATGCGTCGGTGACGAACCGAAAACCAAGTCTAAATGTGGTGCGCTTGGGTGGCAACCGGATAAGCATTGAATGGACATTGGCGTCCTGGCAATTGCTCCACGGGGCTCTGACAAATTGGGCGATATTGGCTCAAACTGCGGCATCGAAGGTCGATCGCCAAGAAGCAATCCAGTGGTGGAAGCACCTGCTGGGCGATGACTATTTCCCGTGGTCTGTAGGCGTATGAAGCGGATTCTCTGCATAGATGGGGGCGGTATAAAAGGCGCCCTGCCAGCGTCCTTTCTCGCCACGATCGAGGAAGCGACTGGCGAGCGCGTAATCGACCATTTCGATCTTATCGCCGGCACGTCGACCGGCGGCATTATCGCATTGGGATTGGGGCTTGGTTTCAGTGCAGCTGAGGTTAAAGCATTCTATGCGAATGAAGGGCCGAGCATCTTCAGCACCTTTGGGCTCTTTGCCAGCGTGCGACACGTTACCAAGGCAAAATACGAGCCCACCGCGCTGCGTGAAGCGCTTCAGAAAATCCTGGGTGAGCGCCGGTTAGGGGAGAGCGCAACGAGGCTGCTTATCCCAGCCTTCGATTCGACGCTAGGACACGTTCACATTTTTAAGACGTCGCATCATCCTCGGCTTGAAATTGATTTTCGGGAGCGCGCTGTCGATGTCGCATTGGCAACCGCCGCGGCGCCGACCTATTTCCCGGCGCACCAGATCGAGGCCGGGAGCTACCTAGTTGATGGCGGTGTGTGGGCGAACAATCCGGCAGGTCTCGCCGCGGTGGAAGCGATCGGCGTGCTTGGGTGGCAACCTGACGAGATCAGGATGCTAAGCGTCGGTTGTTCAAGCGTGCCGCTCGATGTCCCTGGTGCCGCCGGTTGGGCGACTATGAACAAAGGCCTTATTTCCCTGTTCTCCGAGGGACAATCATCGGCCGCACTCGGGACAGCGAAAATCCTGCTGGGACACGCGGAGACGGAACAACGGTTGTTCCGCATCGATCCGGTAGTAGCTCCTGGCACATTCTCGCTCGATAATGCAGGCAAGCTGCAGCATCTCATCGGCGTGGGCCATACCGCGGCGCGAGACTTTCTGCCCACCTTCCGCCCTGTGTTTCTCGGTGAGAAGCGCGAAGCATTTGAGCCGTGCCATCGGTAGGGAGTTGGGGCGGCAGCCTCTTAAACCAAAGCTGCGCCATGGTAATATGGACAAACGTAACGGACAGAGCAAGCAAGAGGCGGTGATAGCTAGCCGTAGCTGGCCGTTTCTGATTCGCCGACTAGTTTGAGAATAGATGTCATGCAAAGCAGAGATCCTCATCAATCGCTGAGAAGCTCCACAATAGCGAATGCGCGCTCGGGAGGCGTCGAGTTCGTATTGGCGAAATTACAATGGGGTAAGGACCAGATCGGCTACAGCCTGCACGCGAACCCAAATACGTGGTCCACATCCGGATTTCAGCTCACTGACTTCCTCGGTTATCTCGGGTTCCAGCGGAGCGGCTGCTCATTTTTCGTAGGTCAACAGTGCTACGTCCGATGGGTGAATGATGGTTTCGATATTGGAGAGTTCCCAAAGAGCTTCGATACCGCCTATGCGATGCTCGCTGAAGCTCAAAACGACCTAGAAGCATGCGGGCTCTTCCTCGATCAGCCGGAAGGCTGGGGTTACTTCACCGGCAGAGAGTCAAGGCGGGTTAGACGTGACTTCGGTGTGCTCGGCGACGGGCACACTGCGATGTCGGTTCAATCGATGAAGCAAAGCGAAGATGACACGTTTTCGTACAAATTATCATGGCTGGAATTAGGAAATCAGAGGGGATGGGTAATTCACTATCGCCCCAAGCGCGCCCCCCTTTCCTCCGAGCTCGAAGGTGTCTTTCGCTACTTCAAACTCAACCGCTTTAACGAATGCCCCGAGTTCGATTTTGAGCAGTGTCATTGGCGCTCAATAGCTTTTGTCACGCGTGGTTGATGAGTTTTTCGACAGCAATGCAGACGTTGCTCACCGCTGGTTTGACGCTCACGCTTCGCGCTTCTCACCTGGAATTCGAAAGCTTCTTACAGCACACAGTGAGGTGGAAAAATTCGGCTTCGGGTTCTTGTTCTTTCCCAGTGTACAGCAGCGCATGGATACGGACATCGAAAAACGCATCACCCGACCGATTAGCGGCGATGCCAAGAAAAATTTGGCGCCTCCCTACTTCGATGTGGCGATCCCGTTTGCCGGCACAGAACGGCCACAAGCCGTAGAGCTCGCAAACCTCCTAAAAGCCGCTGGCCGCTCTGTTTTCTATGACGAGATTTATCCCGAGTATCTTTGGGGTAAAAATCTCGTCGACACGTTCGATGAGATATTCCGAAAACGCGCTCGTTACTGGGCCAGGTCAACAAGCAGATCCAGTCTGCTTACTACGAGCGAGAGCGCTACGAGGAGCTAATCGATCCAAGGTATACGGAGCAGGGCGCCATCTTCGACATAATGGCGTACACGGTGATTCAGCAGAATGTGGAAAAGAGGGTGAGTGGTTAGTCACGCCGCCGCAAGGTGTGCTGGTTTGCGCTTGAGGTTGATGACAGTTGCGCCGCAAGGACATTTAACGCTTTCACGTGACCCACGCTCCGGGACCACGTATAGCAACCCATTACACATCTCCTCATTGCATACGAAATACTGCATGAGTTCACGGTATGCGGCTACGACCGGCACGAAGTCCGCTTTTTGGAAGTTTGCCCATTCGTTGTAGTGAATGGCTGGATTTACTTGCCATCGCTCCGCGTCCGTGCGCTCGACGGCTTGAGCGAACTTTTCTTCCAACGCGGCTAATGCTTCGAACCGGGTCTTCTGGCCCCAGCTTTGTGCTACGGATTTCCCCTCCTTGAGGAGGGTGCGGAATCGACTCATAGCGCTCGGGAGGAGATCGCCGAGTTCAAAGCGCGCATCACCGCGGAATTCTACTGGTGCTCGAAGCTTATGGCAGATTTGCGCCGAGTTGTATTCAAGATAGCTTCGCAAGAGCGTTGCCCCCGAGCGGACATCGTTTAATTTCAGTGCGTCATCTATTCCCTGCCAGATATCCCGGTCATCCCATTCCGTTGGGCCATGGTCAACATCCCAGGTACGGAAGTGTGCACTCGTACCTGATGTGACGAGGCCTGCTGCTTGCATATGTCCTAGCCATATCGGGTCGTGAGTTGTGAGGATAAACTGAGTGTCTGGAAACTGTTCCTTGAGGAGATTGCAAACCTCACGGCGGTGACCCGCGTCAACCGACATGAGCACATCGTCGAGAACGGCGAACGTGAATGTGCTGCCGAGCAAATGTCTCATGAGAGCAAGATACAAGCAAAGGCCCATACTGTCCTGGTGCCCCTCGCTGTGATATGCTCCAGGCGGAAATTTGCCTCGCCCATAAAAGTCCACATCAAAGCCGAGCTTGCCAATAGAAGGAGTAAGCTGCGCCGTGAACGCGCTTTCGTCGTCTCGATTGATGTACCGATATAGATTACTGAAATCGTCTTGAACCTCTTTATAAATGTCGCTGAGGGCTCCTGTGCTTATCTGGGCATACGTCTCATAGACGCGGCGGCTCAATTCTGATTTCTCTTGAGCTTGCTGGGTGCGAAGAGCCAGATCCCGGTAGGTCTCCAGCCGTTCTTGTCCAATTGTAAGGTAGTCGCGCGCAGCGTCCTGTTGCGTCGGCTCGGGGAGTGCTAATATCACTGCCTCGATATCGTCAATCTCCGTCACCGCATCAGCAGGCACTTCCGTGAAGCTTTCAAGAGCACGGATTGATTGGGGAATCGGCAAAAAGGCGTGGATAGCGTTGTGGCGGACATCAAGGGCCGACCTGAACTTGGCCAAGTGTTGCACAGCAGGTCTCGTCTTCATTTGCGACCCGTAGCGCTCGATGACGTCTATCAAGTCTCGTAGTTCTCTTAGTATCGCAAGCAGCGGCTGGAGCTGCCGCTCCGCGGTGGCGCGCTTTTCCTTCACGTCCTCGAAGTGCCGGAGCTTGCCATTGATGATGGTTCTGAGCTCCTCAGGCTTCCAGGCTGTGTCGCATACGGGGCAGCTCTCGGCGTCGAGGAGGTCTAGGGCCGACTGAAGGAACCGTTCGCGGGTTACGCTGTCGGATACGACGGGATCGGAGTTAAGGGTCCGTAACTTCTCGATGACTTCAGTACAGGCCAATGCGATTTCGGGACTCCGCAGACGCGTGAGCACCGATCGGAGCTTGTTGATATCACTGTTGGCCTGGGCCTTTGCGATATACCGGGTTGAGGATGGCTGCGTGGCAGTGGTCAGCCCGTCACGGAGCGATGTCGTTGACGTGAGTGCACTGATCGGTGGCAAGTCGAGCACCGCGCGGCGCGCGTTTACCGCGACGATCATGCTCTCCGACGTCAGTTGCGAGACTTCCAATGCGCGAAGGAGATGATCTTTCGCTTGTTCTTTGGTGCGCTCGAGCGGAGCGATTTCTTTTGCGCTCGCGTTCATGATCTTCTGAAGCGCCGCCCGCAGTTGTTCAACTTCGTCCAACTGCAGAAGGACCTGCACCTCCTTAGCGCGATCTCCAGGCGTCGAGATCACGTACCGAATGAGTTCGCGGCGAGACAAGACAAACTCAGGATGCTGTGCCACTTGCTCAAGGAACTGGATGATATCCGGATCACTTGGTGTGATTTTCGGCCTGTCAAATTCCTTGACCGTACGAGCGATGGTTACCTTCTTGTTCAGCCGTGGGATCGTGGCAGTCAGCGTCACCCGAGCTTTGTCGGCGCGGTTGCGGCTATCCACGTGGGGCGCGTGCTCCTTGAGCGACATGCCCCCCATACCTTTGCCAGTAAGTCGTGAGATGTTTCCAGTAAGCGCAAACTCTAATGCGTCGACGATGCCGCTCTTGCCCGTGCCATTCGGCCCGCAAATCGCGAAGTTTTTGCCTTTGAAGTCAAGCGTGAGGTCGCGAATACCGCGAAATTCTTCAATTCGTATTGTTTCGGCGCGAAGCATGTCACTGGTCCGATGTGAAGAGGGCGGCGCGAATAGCGGCTTCGCTTAGGGTTCGATCCTTCGAGAGCACCTTACGTAGTCGCTCAACTACGTCCTTTGGGACCTGCGCATTGGGCAGCTCTAGAATGAATTTTTCAATTATCTGAAGCGGAATTTCAGGCAGTCCGCCGTCCGAGAAATCTTGATTCATGCATGGCAGCGTAGCACTCATCGGTTGAAATGTCGAATGTCATAAACGTAACATATTGTAAAATTCCTCTTCACATTTGAGGAATACTGGAGGAAATTTTGGCGAAGGTGAGGCCAAAACCCGAACGGTGTCCCCTCCTATGAAGCAGCACGTGCCGCCGAGAGCGACGGCAGCCAGAAACGCCTCTCTGGGCGTCGACCGGCTGTCGATATGATCGTCCCTACAATCGTAATTGCGGCAAGGTGGAGGAGTCCTCGCCAGGCTATTTGGGAGCCGGCAGTGCCATGCGAGCTTCCGAAGTCTTCGGGCGATCTCTCGTAAAGCCGCCTGCTCGATTGAGGGCAGTTTTCGGCGGGGACTTGGGCGACTATGGGACACTGGGGAATTCGTAAGACCTATGTTGTCTGGCACAGGGGGACTTGGGGGACTTCGGCAGGGGAGTTCACCACCCAATTTGAGCTTATCTTATAAAGGCTTGGGGAGTATGGGGACTTGGGGGACTTCCGTACGGGGTCTATAGCCCCTTATTCTACAGCATCGTTCGCGAAGTGCTTAACCGCACGAAATTTTGCCTTTTGCGGCAACATTTCACGTCTACACTCCACCGACCGGCCTGCTAAGCTGCAAGCATGAGCAATAGTGACGACCGTTTACATGAGTTCATATGCCTCTATGAGGCAGAGAGCGGCGAGACACTGTCGCTTGAGTACACGAGAGCCTTGGCGTCGCGTCTCGTGCAGCTCTATACGCTGCTGATCGGTCCCGCGCCTGGCGAGAAGGACGTACCGGAGGGCGGCAATACGGTAGCGGTCCGTCTCAAAGACGAAGTTTATAACTGAACGCTTGGGATGAACCAGGGTAAGGCCACGCAGATCAAGCGGCAGGCTTGTTTCCCTGTTTGCCCCACTTCCCTTGCAGGTGTTTAATATTGGTAAGAATCCAACGACCAGTTTCGTCGTCTGTCAGGGTTCGAACGTCGTTGATAAACCCCAGCAGTAATACTCCGTCATACTGCGTATGCACAGACCCGATCCACGAAGAATTAGGGTTATTTTGTCGTTTGCGGCAACATTTCACGTCTTTTGAAAACCAGCACACTTGAGAATGTGGGGCATATGACACGCACCACAGTTACATTCACGATCTCCCTTCCTTCCGATATGGCGGAGGAGCTCGAAACGAGTTCGAAACGAAGAGCATCGCACTCGGTCTGAACTTATTCGAGAAGCGCTTAGGCGCTATTTTCGAGTTCCGCAAAATGAGGTAGTGCAAACATTACACGAATAGGGCAACTTATCCCCAATGCAGAAAAACACTCATCGGTTATGCTAAAGAGAAGTCCCCAACCTCTCTTTCTTTTATGCCAAAACTCTATTCTCTCCCATCCCTCACCCTCCTCACTCTCGCCCTCTTCTTTTACCTTTTTGCTGTTGTGACTACCCAGCTCTCAACAGCTCACTCCGCCCGCGCCCAAACTTCTCAAACCCCCTGCACCAATTACTACACCCCCGGCGTGCCCATCCCCTCCGGCTACGGAGCAGCATACGACCTGACCGGAGGGGGACAGACGGAAGTACTGGCCAACTGTGCCAAAGCAACTCCCACATTCGACGTGGGACGCAGCGTCTCAACTGATTATGTCTATAAACTAGCCTATGTCTACCAGAATAACGCTTGGGCCCCTCAAACGCTGACTTCATCGTCTGCATTAGTTTCTTCTAACTGGTATACCGCCTTCGCTAACGTTGCTATTCCTTCTTCCTCCCTCTCCTCCTCCTGGACCTATGCCGTGGGCTACGTCTGTGCCTGGAACGGCCTCTCCTGGAAGTGCGGCTGTGCCGACTCTGCCTGTGCTACCGGCAAGTGGCAGCTGCAGGCGTATGAGCGACCGGCACAAACCACGACGACAGGAGGGACGACTGGATCTACCAACTCTCCTGACGGATCGACGATTACACCGACATCAGGGGGATCGCTCACGACGAGTGCGGGGAGATGGACGTTTGGGGCAGCCAAAGGAGATGGCAATTATTTCATACTCTTAAATGCTGGCCAGGTTAACTCTACCGCTGCAGCTGTCCTTCTTCTCGTCTACAACAATGGCAACATGTACCAAGAGACTGTTCAAGGCACATGGTGGCAATATACGGGTACCGGTTCAATCGGCTGGACGCAAATAACGGGGGATCCGAGGGGATCGACGACGGGAGGAGGAGGCAGCCCCTGTAAAAATCCAACCCCACCGCATCCCGCCGCCGCTGTCGGCTTCACGACACTGACCTATTGTGCCGACTTTACGCAGCAGTCGTCAATAAATAACGTATTCAACGGTGTCGCTCAGACCACCAACTGGACGCGCATGAGTTGGTTGGATTGCAATCCTTTGCACCAAGGCGCTGTCGCCGGGAAGCAGTGGTTCAAATACGACACCATATCTGGCACACTCGGGGGGCCATGCGGCGCGGTCACTGTGGCTCCCGATTCGCTGTCGGGGGTGAATGCCCTACAAATAACGCTCCAGCCCTCATATGGACAAACCCCGATGGGGCTGACCACAGCAGTAGATCCATGCAGCGACACTACAAATGCGTGCTACCTCGTGATCCCCGGCACCAACATTTACGCAGAGATTAATTGGCGGCAGGACAATTCGGAACTCAATAACACCACTAACCACGACATGAATTTTTGGTCGTGGCCCGCTTCCACAACCAGCAATTCCGGCTGTATTGAGATTGATTATATTGAATATTTTGCGTCTGGATCTCCCGGAAGTTATTCTCCTTTTCCCGTTGGGCCGGGGGCCGGTAACGGACAAACAATAAATTCGTGCAGTCCGGGAGGATCGGCTTCCGGCGACGGTATGCACATGACCGTAGACAGTAACTACCACACGATCGGCTCGCTCTGGTCGTCCGATAGATCGACCAAATTTTCCGGCTGCAACTATGTGGACGGCGTTGGGGCGCAGATTGATACCTGTAAAATCAATACAGGCATAGCACCAGCGGCTTACGTTCAGGAGAGCTATTTGGTGCTGAGCAACGAGGCGGCTAAGGCTGGTGCCGTGACTGGCCCGGTTCACCTGTATATTGCCTGGATCAGAATCTGGTCGTGCGCTGGGTGGACCACCACAGGCAATCCACAAACTACCAGCAACACCTGCTCGGTGTCATCGCCGCCCACGACGCCACCGTGACAAAGAATTTCGTAGGATGGCTATGGCTGTTGAGCGGCCTACCAGTGGGGATCGCGCTCATTTTCTTGCCACCGGCCGCTCAGCTTGCTTGCTTCTTTCTCTTTGTCTTCTTGGAAACCGGACACTCGCTCTCGCCGATCGTACTCGCGTGGACGCACGCAGAGTTCCGCAGGAGGGTAATCTACTCGCAGCCCCTTAAATTCCTGCTGTGGCCTTCGCTTGTGTTTTCGGCCGCCCTAGCGATCGGTATCGCTACGCAGGCGGGGTGGACTTCGTACAGTCCGGGACCGGGCGCTTCTGGTCAGATCACCGGGTGGGACAACCCGTTCCCCTTGCTGGTGTGGTTCTATTCAGCGTGGAACCTATACCACTTCGCGATGCAGGACTTCGGCGTGTTGATGTTCTGCACGGGGCCAGCCAAGCGCCGCGTCAAGAGGCTGGCTTGTCTTGTGGGGTTGATCGGTATCTACCTCGCGGTGGGGGGCGTTAGCGTACTAGGCTTCTGGCACTTACCTGGGTTGGTCAATGCGTGGTGGACCGGTCCATTAATGATAGGTGCCGTCTCGGTCAATCATTGGGTCGTTGACATTGGTCTGTCGAGCCGCGTCGCTAAGCGGAGCTGGGTGTTCATCGCTGGCGTACTTGCGGTCGGCGTGATCGGGTTCGTGTGGATAGTGCCAACCTCTTATGGCATGATGATCCGCGTGGTTCCCGCCATTATATGCGCGCGGCTCGGTCTTGGCTTCGTCCACTTCCTTTACTCACGCTGGGTGTGGAAACTCGGTGACCCGCAGGTGCGGGCCACTATCGGCAAGGATTTGTTTGCGACTCCGCCAAGCGGTTTCAGAGAAGCGCTGGCCACTGTGCCGGTGAGCAGCGAGGCGGTGGCGTAATGAATGGAGACTTTGCTCATCCGTGAAGCAATCCGGCACTATGTTCGTATGAAGTTCGAGAAAACTAGCTTCTTGGACATCCCCACCACATCAACGCTCTAGCCCACAGCCTTTGAATGAAGCCTTTTATCTCGTCTGGTTTTGTGGTGAACGCGCTTATGAGGTCTTGCACGTTTCAAAGAAACGAGTCATTAATTCATAGATGAATACTTCAGACGAACGCCTGAGCGAATTCATCAAGCTTTATAGCGAAGAATTTAGTGAGGATATCTCGGTTGGCGATGCGCGGGAAATGCTCATCCGCCTCATGACGCTGTACCAATTGCTCGTACGACCGCTTCCCAACGAGAAGCGTGAGGACCGATAGCGTGATAGTAGGGGAATACCCAAGCGATCCTGTCGAAATCGATTGGGCTGGGAAAATCTACGCCGGTGTCGACGCGTTCTCGTGCACGCACGGCAAGCGCACGCTGTTCCTGAGATCGAGATTACCGGCGATGAAGAACAGTCAACATCTCACGGATATCTAGGATTTCAATCACACCCGCACTTATCCCAAACCCTCCTCTCAAAAGAAAACACATCCAGTCTATACTAAAGAGAAGTACAAGCATTCATGGCCTCTTCTCTTTTTTAATATGCCCAAACTCATCTTATCTCCCTTCACTGCCCTCGCTGTCATTGGCGGATTTTTCATATTTGCCGTCCTGTCTGCTCAATTTCCCCCGTCAGCTGTCCCTCTGGCCTCCGCTCAAACCCCCTCCCCCTGCACCAACTACTACACCCCCGGCATCGCCATACCTTCGGGCTACGGAGCTTCGTATGATCTCACCGGCGGGGGACAACTAGAAATCACTGCCAACTGCGCCAAAGCCACCCCCACCCTCGACGTGGGACGAAACGTATCAACTGATTACGTCTATAAGCTGGCGTACATTTACTTGGATGGTTCTTGGCAGCCTGAAAACCTCACTTCTTCCTCCCAACTTGTCTCTTCCAACTGGTATACCTCCTTTGCCTCCGTCGCGATTCCTTCTTCTGCAATAACCTCAAGCTGGACCTACGCCGTAGGCTACGTCTGTGCCTGGAACGGACTCTTCTGGCACTGCGGCTGTGCCGACTCCTCCTGTACCACGGGCTACTGGCAGCTGCAGGCGTATGAGAGGGTGGGGCAACAAACCCATCCATCGGCTTCGGGCACGACCATCACCCCCGGCAGCGGTACGATTACCGATGGGCAGGGCAATGTGTGGAGCATCAATTCTTCCAAGCACATAACTGAAAATGACACAGTCCAGCCGACCACTGTCTCGAACGGAAATGTTTTCTTGATGCTCTACTACAACGGCACTGTCTATCAGGAAGCCAACTGGGGCGCCGGCAACTACTGGTACCAGTGGAGTGGCTCCTCGTGGACTCAGATACCTGGGGATCCAAGGCAGGCTACCACTGGCGGAACTATCGGTGGTACGACGGGCGGTGGCAGTCCCTGCAATCAGCCGCCCCCAGCGGAGGCCCAGGCAGCAGGCTATACTACACAGATTTATTGCTCAGATTTTACCCAGCCAAGCATGTCCGATATTTCTACCTGGCTCAACTGTAACGGATCGCTCAATGCGGCCAATCCGGTTTGGGTAGCTGTGGATATTTTCTTCAATTACATTAACTGTAATGACTACAGCATCACGACCGATAATGGGACGCAGGTTTTCAGTATGACGTATACCTTGGCTGATGCAGCTGCTTGTTACGCTGCTCAGGGATCCGCGTATCAACAATCAGGGGGTTCGTGCACTATGGGCATTACGACATCCGGTTACAACCCTACTGCTCCAGCCACCTTGGGGGAACAACGGCCCGTCATCTCCGTTCTTATTCCACCCAACATTCTATATGGAAGTCACGATGCGGGCGACCCCCCAGTCGTTCAACAACAACGACGGCCAGGTTATTGATTTCTGGTACTCTAGTACTGGCGGCGCACCTGGTTCCGGTTGCAGCGGTTCATGTTATGATCCAAACGCCACAGGAAATATCGTAGAGCTCGATGGCACGGAGATCCACCCAGCAGGAAGGGGTGGAGTAAACGGCGCGGTTGCCACAGGTGGGCCGGGGGGCTGCCTGGATTGGGCAGCTGGCAAGGTTTCTGGCTGGTGTAATTTCGGACCTTGGGACTCAGCGACCCAGAGCGTCGTGCCTGTTGATACATACGCCTTTGATCCCACACAGTATCATACCTATGGATGGCTCAGTCTTGTCGACCAAAATGACCTAACTGCTCCAAACCGCGAGTGCGGCTCTATCGATGGCGTCTGGACTCATTGTTTCGATAACTTAGCCGCACTATCTTCTATAACGCCCGGGTTCTTCTCTACGGTTGTGAACGGGATTATGATTTATACCGGCAGTACTGGCCAAACCCCGACTACTCTAAACATTAAAAGCGTGAGGCTGTTTAGCTGCCCTACCTGGAACACTACGAACGATAGCTGCGAGCAGACCGGTGGTTACCCGACAATTTCAGTACTATATCATACTTAATCGGACTTCCGTCGTCTTGTCTATGATCTGGATCAGAAGCCCGCAATGGGATTGGGGTTGGATGTTGAGCGGCTTGCCTCTGGGATTTTTCTTCCTGTTTCTTTCGCATTGGTTCGCTGTAGCATGGCTGATGATCATCATTACGCTCATCTTCCAGACAGGGCATTCGCTGTCGCCTATCGTCTTGGCATGGAGCCATGGAGGTTTTCGCGAGCACATGCTGCGCAGGCCGGGTAAGTTTGTCTGGGCACCGTTCACCATCATGGCGAGCCTGATGATCATCGGGTACATCTGCGGACTTTATTGGCCGCGTCCCACGATCGATCCCGTCAGCTTTACGATGCTGTTCGACCCTACGAGCCCGCTCTACTGGATCGTCATGTTTTTTGTATACTGGAACGTCTGGCATTTTTGCATGCAGCACTTCGGGGTTATGTCGATCTATCGGCATCTGGCAGGATGGTATCCGCAGAGCCAACGCCTGATGGATCGGATCTACTGCTCGGTGACGTGCTGGCTCGCGCTCGTGCTCTCGTCGGTTCATTCACTCGCCAACAATCTGCGATGGCCGATCCTGGGATTCTATCCCGTGCTCTCACTCTACGTGGCCGTCGCCGTCATCGGGGCGGCGATCATGCTATGGCGCGAGTGGTCATTGGGGCGATTGTGCCTGCCCCGCATCGTCCTCGTCCTCACCAGTTCGATTTCCGCAGGCACGGTCATGCTCTGGCCGGCGCTCGGACTCGGAACGATCCTCATGAGCCACTGGCTGGGGGCGATCGGGCTCTCCAGTCACGTTGCAAAAAGAAACCTCTGGGCGTACTCTCCCTCGCTCATTGTTGTTGGAATCCTGATCTACCTCGGACTCTACGCGGATTTCCACCATCTCGAAAACCTCGCTATACCGACCACGATTGCGGCGACCGCGGTGGCTTTCCGTATCGGCATGGGCGCCAATCATTTTCTGTATGACCGCTGGGTGTGGAAGATGAGCGACCCTCAGGTGCGAGCCACGATCGGCAAAGATTTGTTTGCGGCGGTGCCGACCATGCGGATGAGTTCGAGTTTGGTGACTGTCGCGGCTCTCGATCAACTCGCCTAAAAACGGGGATTTGGGGGACTTCACAGGGGACTTCTGTCACCCAATCGAGCCTTAGTTTACAAGGGTTTGGGGAGCATGGGGACTCGGGGGACTTCGTACGGGGTCTATAGTGCGTTGTCTAATTAAGCGGCAGACCTGTTTTCCTGTTCGCCTATTTTCTCCCGGAGGTGCTTAATCTTTGCAAGAAGCCCACGACCAGTTTCGTCGTCCGTCAGGGTGCGAACGTCGTTGATAAACCCCAGCAGTTCAGAATATTCACGTGTTTTGATCTTCCTTTGAAAGGGTTTCGCGGGTTCAACTCTTAATATTTTGTCTCTGAGTATTGGGTTCGAACCGACAATTTCCAGAATTAGCCTCTTTGTCTCCAGATCTCCACGCGTGAACCTGGAAACGGCTAGGTTGCGGAACCAAATCACATCGCGTACGGGTTCGAACGGAGCCGAATTGATCCGGGTCCGGCCGAGCCGCTCCTGAAGGCGAAGCTGTTCCCGCTGAAGTGCTTGTCGCGCATTTACGAACTCGTCGTCGGTAAGCAGGTTGCGCAGGCGCAGAGAGGTAAGTTCCGAAAGCTGTGCCGACACCTCGTGCAAGGCTTTCTCAAGTGATTGCGTTTTCGCTTGTTCCTCCTCCGCTCGGTGTGCCCTTGCACGCTCCGCCTCAGCCAAGAGCCACTGATGAAGGCGCTCCGGAATCGTCAACTGCCCCAAAAATTGAGTGATCTGTCTTTCCAGCTCGCGGAGCTCGATGGACGGCTGCGGACACCGCTGTTCGAGACGCCGCTTCGTGCAGTGATAATAGACGTACCGGCTGCCGAATTGGTTGGTCTTGTGCTCGGCGGTGATCATGAGCCCGCATGTGCCGCAGCGGATCATGCCCGTAAAGGCAAAGGCATGCTTTTGCGGGCGCGCCCGACCCGGTCGGCCCAAGAGGACCTGAACTCGCTCAAACTCGTCGAGTGTAACGACCGGCTCGTGCTTGCCGGGGTAGGTCTGCCCGGCCCAGACGATGACGCCGGCGTAGAATGGATTGGTCAGGATCTGGTAAACCGAGCTCATTGCGAGGGGTCGGCCCCCGATGCGCTTCTTTCGTGGCGTGCGGAAGCCCCACTCGTCTCGCGCGATGAGCGCAATCCGTTTCGGCGAGTACGCACCCGTGAGTATTAGGTCGTACATGCTGCGGATTAGGGGAAAATGGATCGGATCCCGCACGATGGTCTTGGTCTCTTTGTCGTTGCGATAGCCGAGCGGCGCTTGGTTGGGCCGCCACCCCTTCTCCACCTTGGCTCGATTACCGCGCTTGACGTTCTCGCTCAGACTGTCAACGTAGTATTTCGAATAACCGAAGATGATCGACAGCATAAACTTACCCTGTGGGTTGTTCTCGAAGGTAAAGGTTGCAAACTTCAGATCCTTGAGCGCCTTGCGGTCGAGCATGTAGATAATTCGCCCGCCATCAATCGAGTTGCGCGCCAGTCGATCGGGATGCCAAGCGAGGATACCCTCTGCCTCGCCCCGCTCGATGCGGGTGAGCATCTGATTAAACAGAGCCCGTCCAGGCGCCTTGGCGCTGAAAAATTCGCGGTAGATGTCAACGATTTCGACGTCGGGCTTGTCGGCGAAGGCGCGCTGCAGCTCGGTGTATTGGGACTCAATTGAGAGAACTTGCCGATCTTCGGCTTCCGTTGATTTTCGACAATAGAGAAAGTATTTCATACATCGTTCGGTTTAGCGACTCGGATTCTACTACGATCCTTTCCATCGCGCGAATCACCCTGCTTCTCATGGTCGATACGATCGAAGATGCGCAGCACTGCAGCTATGTATTCAGTGAGCGATTGCTGGGCCTCGGTGAGCTCTTCATTGGAAGCATTGGGGTATAGTGAGCGGATAAGCTCTACTACCTCTGAGTTTGATTGTTCCGTTACCATTCGCGAAATGCTAACCGGTTCAATGAGCTACGCTAGCCGCGAGAGTTTGCGCTATTGGGCATGTTTTCGCGTCGTCATAGCATATGTCGGCAGCGAGAACGGACGATAGCAGTGCACGCCGTCATACGACAACGGCGTGCACTGCTGGATCGGACCGTTCTGGATACGGTGGGTCAGGTTACGCAGCGGTTTCGACAAGCTGACTGCAGGCGGTATCATCTCCCCAACCTCCCCCTTCTCCCCGAGCAGTTCTTTGCCGCATTGATCATATCTTCGCGTCTTTGCGCGATGCGTCCGCACTGTATGGTGACGGCATGAATAATCAACATTCGCACGAACACCCGGAGGGGCCCCGCGCGGACCGAGTAGCCTCAGAGGTGAGAGACGACGGCACGCTCATTGAGATGGCATACGACCCTGCGCGGCGAGAGACTTCGTTTGTCGTGTCGCAGAATGGCCAATGGCAGTTCGCGCCGTCACTCGACGGCGGGACGAACCGTCGCATCGTGCCGTTCTCGCCTCAGAACAATCTCATACGCAGCGGCGCGCTCCTGCTCCCAAGCGTGCCGGAGGAATACGGCAGCGAGCAGGAGCTCATCCGGGGCATCCAGGAGTACATCCACCGCTATGTCGATCTCACTCCGGCATTCGAGCGGCTCGTCAGCTACTACGTCCTGATGTCCTGGGTGTATGACGCCTTCAACGAGGTGCCGTATCTCCGGGTGCGCGGCGACTACGGTACCGGCAAGACGCGGTTCCTGCTTGTTGTCGGTGCCCTCTGCTACAAGCCGTTCTTCGCGAGCGGCGCGTCGACGGTCTCGCCCATCTTCCATACGCTCGACGCGTTCCGCGGAACGCTCGTGATCGATGAGGGCGATTTCCGCTTCAGCGACGAGAAGGCGGAGATCGTGAAGATCCTGAACAATGGCAACATCCGGGGTGTCCCGGTGCTGCGGACGATGGTCAGCGACCGCCGCGAGTATAATCCGAAGGCGTTCCAGGTGTTCGGGCCGAAGATCGTAGCGACCCGGGGCGAATACGACGATCCCGCTCTTGAGAGCCGGTTTCTTACCGAGGAGATGGGCCGCAATCCGCTTCGCGGCGACGTGCCGATCAATCTGCCGTCGGACTATGCTGCCGAGGCCCTTAGGCTCCGCAACAAGCTACTGCTGTATCGGCTGCGCAACTTCCATGGCGTCGCAGTCGATCCCGCTGCCATAGATCCGGTTCTCGAACCGAGGCTCAACCAGATCTTTGCTCCGCTGAAGAGCATTGTCGCCGATGCCGCATTTCGCACTGAGCTCACGGCCGTCGGTCGGGAGCTCCAGGCCGAACTGATCGCGGGCCGGGGGTTCGAGCTCGAAACGCAGCTGCTCGAAGTCATCCGCGATCTGCTCGATAAGCATGGGGGGCCTGTTTCGATCAAAGCGATCACCGCCCTCTTTACCGAGCGATATGGCGATCAGTACGCACACAGTGTCAATCATCGCATGATTGGCGCACAGCTCCGCCGGAAGCTCCATCTGCAGACCCGCAAGGGCCACAGCACCTATGTGATTCCGGTGACGGAGCTTCCGCATTTGGACGTATTGTTCCGCAAGTATGGGGTGGAACCGGAGACGCCGAACGCGGGTTGATCATAGGTTCCGCAATAGAGCCGTTCAATTATCCACACCCCTGCTCTTGTCAGCGAGCTCCACATGGTACAATGACCCTACGGCAGCGAGCTTTTCAGCTTTTCTGCACTCTCAGAACCACCTAAAACTTGCCGCTTGCGGCAAGTTTTCTCGTCTATTTCCTTCCCCGGAAATCCCTCAGAATGCGCCTGTGCCTTCGGCAGCTGCCGCTCTGGCACGCGCACTATGACCCACAGGGTTAAAACCTATCTGCGCACGTTCAGGCGCCGGAGTGGCCTTACACAAGCTGAGGTGGCCTTTCTCCTGGGTGCCGAGAGTGGTGCCAAGGTGTCGCGCTATGAGCGGCTCTCCCGGAGGCCGAGCTTCCGAACTGCACTCGGATTGCAGGCCGTGTTCGGCATACCCGCCGACGACCTCCTTCCTATTATCACCGCAGATGTCGAACGGAAGATAATCGCACGGGTACATCTGCTCTCGCGCCGCTTAGAACGACACAGCGACTCTGCTCGCACGAAACGGAAAATCCGGTTTCTAACGTCGATCACGGCGCGAGGCACGATTGCCTCTCACTAAGTATGAAAAGCAGACAGGATCGCGAACGGCTGCTCCTCGCGATCTACCCGACGACCCGAGGATTTGGGTTCGTCGTATTCGAAGGCCAGCGGACGATCGACTGGGGCGTCAAAGACGCGCGGGGAGATAAGAACCGCAAAGTTCTGGCGAAAATCGAGGAGCTCATGGCCTGGTACAGGCCGGAGGTACTCGTACTCGAGAATGCGCACGGGCTCAGCTCGCGCCGGGCCGAGCGAATTCGGCAGTTGCACCTTCAATTGGTGGAGCTCGCAAAGACGCGCAAAATCGCACTGCGACAGTTCACGCGATCGGACATCAGAGCCGCATTCGTGAACCGCAATGCATCGACGAAATACGAAATCGCCGATGCGGTCTCACGGGAGCTTCCCGACCTCGCGCCTTGGCTGCCGCCTCCGAAGAAAATTTGGATGAGCGAGGATCGATGGTTAGGCATGTTCGATGCGGCATCGCTAGCATTGACGTTCTACGACTCTCAGAAGAGAGCGCGCCCTTCCCAGTCCGAAATCTCGCAATGAATTTCTGCATGCGCCTCGTCGGCGTACGGGAACACCGAATGGTTCGGTGTTGCCGCAGCGCTGAGGAGGCATACCATGCAGGAAAACGAAGGCCCGATCCCTACACAGAAAACCGTCCATGCTCGCATCACCGAAGAAATTCTCGCCGCTATCGCGGCCGGAGCCCCAACCTTCGAAATGCCTTGGCACGGCAGCGGTCTGCTGGGGGCGCGTCCAGTAAATGCGGCGTCCCGCATTCCGTATCGCGGCGTCAATGTGCTGGCCCTATGGATCGCTGGGAAGAAAAAAGGATACCGAAGCGGCATATGGGCGACGTACCGACAATGGACTGCATTGGATGCCCAGGTTCGGAAGGGCGAGACGGGCAGTCTCATCGTCTTCTTCAAGGAAGTCGAGCGGCGCGCCCAAATGAATGACACGGGCGAGGAAATCCCGGAACACTACCTCGTCGCTCGCGCTTCCTGGGTGTTCAATGCCGATCAGGTGAGAGGCTGGCAGGCTGCGGCACCAACGAAACCGAACCCGGTAGAAGTTATGGCGAATGCGGAAGCCTTCATCCGGCAAACCGGCGCCGACATCCGTGAAGGCGGTGAAATGGCGTGCTACCTGCCGGAACCAGATTACATCGAGATGCCGGATCGTCACCGTTTCACCGGCACTGTTACCAGCACTGCCACCGAAGCCTACTATGCGACACAGCTTCATGAGCTGACGCATTGGACGGGGAATAAAAAGCGGCTCGATCGGGATCTGACCGCGCGGTTCGGCGAAAACGCTTACGCTATGGAGGAACTCGTGGCCGAGCTCGGAGCAGCGTTCCTCTGCGCTGATCTCGCGGTTACCAACTCGCCGAGAGCCGACCATGCTGCCTATGTGGGCAACTGGATCAGGGTGCTGGGCAGTGACCCGCGGGCGATCTTTCTTGCATCAGCCAGGGCGGGTGCCGCAGTCGACTACCTCACCGGACTACAGCCCGGACCGCGGACGATGACGGACTGAGGGGGGCGAGAACAGCCCCAACTGTGTTCCAGCAATATTGCCGAGTCTTTTTCTTGGATGGGCAGTTGCAGCGTGCTGCAACCCTGCCCGTCGGCGAGACCGGGGTGTGCAAGCGGAAATTGGCTTCGCGGGGAACCGGCTGCACGGAGCGAAGCGGAGGAAGCTGGGCGGAAGCCGATTGCAGCGCGCCGAGGGGCAGAGCCCCTAAGCCGGCGTAGCCGCCGACCGCAAGTCTGGACGTCTACCGCGTCGAGCATCGGTATGGTCGATGAGCCTCAGAAGTTCCGGGTCGATGGTAAAAATTCGTATACCCTGACGCACTCAGAGCGCGCGCCGTCGTGGTCTCAACTGCGACCAAGGCGCAGAACACACCGCGAGAGCTTGAATGTCGGCACCCTGGCCGCTTCCGAAACGGAAGCGCGGCCCACCAGTTGCGTTAGGCAACTAGCCACCTGTTTTGACAGGCGGCTTTTTTTAATAACAGCTCTGCAAAATAATTCTAGCTCATCGTTAAGGATACACTGGGGGTACTGAGTACTCACCACGCGACAAGAAGCACCACGAGCGCCTTATCTTTTCATCAGATTTGCCTTTACTGGAACGGTTCCCGCAACTGAGGAACTGTTCCCATGGAGGCTCTCGATCCTAACCTCAACGCCGCGATCATTGCAATCGCCAAGCGGCTCTTCCCCTCCGGTTTCGACGTATCAGACGACGCGCCGGACACTTACGAAAAGCTCAAGGCCCACCTGGACGCCGGAGAGCGCCTCGTCGTCTACAGTGGCGGGTCACAGCACACGATATACGCCGATCCGGCCGTCAACCATGCGTTCCGTGCCTGGCACGACTGGACGCACTGGACAGGCCGGCATGACCTGACTTTCCACGGCGAGCAGGCCGTGTGCGCCGATCAGCGCCGACACTTCATAAAGCTGTTCGGCAACACGCCGCGGATCGAGCGCTGGTCCGCGATCATCAATGCCGAGATCATCGGCCAAGCGACGTACTTTGAGTACCACAAACGCTTCCCCGTCGATCAGCGAGGCTTCGTGGAAACGTACCTCAAAGACCCTCACCTCGCGCTCACCTACTCACTGTTTTAGGAGATACTGGATGCCAGGCTACCCCTTCGACGGACGCAAAGTCCGCCACCGCATCGGCGCGAGTACGCGCATGAGCACAGCCGATAAACGACGATCCAAAAAAGCCTTTGAGCGGAAAATACACCGCGTGTCTCTCAAGCTAACTAGCAGGAAAGGAAAACGCTAATGTCCCGACGCTCCCGCTACCAGTTCGAACGCTCCCGCTCTAACCGAGATGGCGGCATAGGCATGGTTACGTATCGGCTCGAACAGCGCGAAAAAGCTAAGCGCGAGCGCTTCAAACCATACAACCTCCCCAAGACCATAGCAAAAGCGCTTACCGATCCGTTCAAGCCGCGCAGACGTAGAAAGAGGTGATATAATCCAGTCATCGACGACGATGTATTGAAGAACCCCGCCATAAACAGCGGGGTTCTTTCTTCTAATCGTCGCGATACAATGAAAAACCCCGCCCATTGGGGCGGGGTAAATGGTCACAATTTTAGCGCCAGCTGCCGAGCCTCGCGAGGCTTCGGTTTGACGTTCTCTGGCGCGGCAGTGTCGAGCGCGGCGACAGAAAATAATCCACACAAAGAGCCAAATCAGTTCGTCAATATCGGTCGACCTATGGTAGAATTCCGAGTGGCAGGTGTTTTTGTATTTGACTCGTAGCATTTATACTCTACACTGCGACGTTTTCCTTGTTTTTTTGGAGCAAAGGCGGTCGGCTCACTTTAACAACCAAAAGTAATAATCAAAGCACATGATGACGACAGCCACAATTGTTTCTCTTCTATTAGCTGTTTCGGCCTTGATAACGCAAGTTCAGTCCAATCCAAATATTCCCAGTCAGCCAAATTAGCATCTCTAGAGGTGGCAAATCAGACCCTGGTGCTTATCGAAAGTAATCTGCAATCTGTATCCGGCTCATTGCCCACTGCCGTACAATCAAATCTAACGTCACCCACTCCGCAAGCAACGAGCGTACCTGCTTCTTCGGCCATCATACCGCAACCATTTGTAATTACCAACGCATCTCTTTCAAATAGTAGTATGGGTCTGCAAGCAAGTGCACCTATAAATTTTCACCTCACACAACTAACTGTTACAGATCAAAATACAGGGTGGACAAAAACTTACAGTCTTGACGGCACAGGAACCGAGGCAGACTGTAACCTCGCAGAAACGCTATGTACTTATGCATGGAACTTTAACCAGTTTTCTCTCGTAAACAATGTTGTGGCTGGATCGTATTTTGTCAATGGCATGTCTCAAATTACGATTACGTCATCTGATGGAACCAAAGTTACATCGCAACCATTTTATCTCTCAGTACCGCAGACCGTGAATGGTGGAGCGGGTATAAATTTTGCACCCCAAAATTCCAACCACGATGGAAGCTAGTATATACAGTCCTAATTATGGAAGGCTCTAGGCCTTCTGTAGCTCTAGGGTGACTATATATATAGTTCCCGCTCGCCAGTGCCGGCTGTAGGGTACCCCTTTCTTAAGGCTTATTTTCTGAACGATTGATCTTGTTGTACCCCGCCTTCGACTGGGGCGAGCGCACCGCATGGCGGCTCTTCAACGCCGCCACCTAAGCCCTCGCCGGCAGGGTAGCCGAAAACCCGACCGCGACGCGCCAGCTCCACCAGGTCATCGACGGAGTATGTGAATTTGTCAGCTAGCAACTAGCGGCTCGGCAACGGGCCGCATTCTTTGGGGGGCGAATTACTCACAATGTTGGGTCTATAGGTGCAACCACAAGGATTCCGTTCGATCAGATCCGGCCACGCCCGTGAATTTTGCGATTGTGGGGGTTTTAACATTCGCGTTGTTCGATGATATTCCAGTCAGGGTCTGTTGGCCTAGGGTTTCGTATATTGCAGTCGATAACGCGACCCATACGACGCACTTTCAGAGGCGGCACATTGTCATATTCAACGCTGAAGCCGAAGCGGACAGTCGTGGGAACTCCAAGAGGTTTCACCTGGATCTGTAACCCAGGCACGTCAAAGCCATAGTCCACAGCCTCTCGTGCAAGGAGGCAGTACCTCCCCGCAGCAGCGGGCAGCGGAACGTCCCTTCTCGTGCCTCCGTATTCGAAGAAAAACTCCTTGAGCGTCCACGAAATGCGTTCGGCCCCTGTATTCTCAAACCCGAGTTCGATGCGCTCGATGATCCACTCGCCGTACGGGGGACGAGGCTGAACACACCGTTCTAACGCGAGACCCGTAAAGCTAAGGGGGCGATCTTCGCGAATTTTCGCCAGCTGAGTTTGCAAGTCCTGGACCTTCGTTCGCTCCGTCTTCCAAAGACTATATGCCGACAAGATGAGGCAGCCCGCAGCTGTAACCCACAAAGCGATTTTTGCGATCGTGTTTTCGAGATAAAAGGCCCCAATCGCAACCGGCACGCTAGGAATGCCGCTCATCAGGGCGAACCAGCTCCGCCAAAAGGCCTTGGCGAAATTCTGGAATGTCGGGCGGTCGTCCATGAATAAAACACTGACCCTGATTCTGGCTGATTGTCTACCTCTGAGTGGCAGGTGTTTGACGCGCATTCATGGACGCGCGGTAATCAGGCACCGACGCTGAGCAGGTTCTTAAGCGAGGATCCGATCGGCGTCCTTATCGGTCTGATGGCGGTCATCGTTAGGCGGCGATCAGCTTGCGCGAGAGTTGTAGGTGCTTTAGGGTGTGCCCAAACAACTGACAGGGAGAGAAGCGATGCGCATCATCATCTACGCCGCTTTAATCGGCCTAACATACTCCACAATAAGCCAGGCAGCCGCTCAGGGGTCAAATTCGGATCCATTCGCTTATTGCAGGACGGTGAAAAATTCTGGATTAAATCCTACCGGCGGTATGGATGCCCCAAAAGTCATCAAAGCTGCAATGAAGGGATGGCCTACAATGTGGCGCTGTATGGACAGCGATGTCTACGCCTGCGCAACTGATGCAGATGGCATGGGAACAAGGCTCTGCAACACAGTACCGGCGGCCGCGACCACGGATATGAAGCAATATTGTGCCCGGAACCCAAATGATACCCCTCCCATGTCGCTAAATGGCACGGGAGCAGACTGGAGCTGCAAAGGAAAAATACCAGTGATAGATACGAAATCCGCAGGTGCGCTCGATAAAAACCATTATCGCCTTGACGTATGGAAGAAGATTTCGCCAGCATATTGAATAAATCATACTCATTTCATTTATGCCTCCCTCACCACGAGAGAGGCAAGTCTTTATAGGAATGAAAAGGCGCCGCATTTGGCATAAAGCCGCGTCTTGGACGCGATGTTGGATGCGATCAAACTGGCGGCATGACCCCACCCTCGAGCGATTTACCGTCGTTTTTCGCCCGGACAAACTTTCGAAATAAAGGAATTGCGGTCGGGATCAAAGGATCAAAACAGGCCGATCGGCTTTCGCATATGTACGTCATAGGGAAGACTGGGACGGGTAAGTCGACGCTCCTGGAGACACTCGCAGCGCAGGACATTCTGCACGGCCGCGGCATGATGCTCATTGATCCGCACGGCGATTTAGCCGAGCGGGTGACGACGGCCGTGCCGGCTCACCGTCGTCATGACGTGATCTACTTCAATGTGCCCGATCCGACCCAGCCCTTCGGGTATAATCCGCTCAAGCACGTGCGCGAGGACAAGATCTCGCTTGCGGCCTCGGGGCTTCTCGAAGCCTTCAAGAAGATGTGGCCGGACGCATGGGGAGTCCGCATGGAGCACGTGCTCCGCAACACGTTGCTGACGCTCCTCGAACAGCCGGACGCGACGCTCGCCGATGTCCTAAGGCTCCTCGACGACAAAGCGTACCGATCAGCTATTGTGCCGCGGATCCGAAACGAGCAGGTGCGTCAGTTTTGGATAACGGAGTACGACCACTATCCGCCACTTGACCGTGGCCGTCCAGTCGGAGCAAAAGGCATTTAGTTTAGAACTTACATTTCCTCATGAGCGTGGATGTCGCGCTGATGGGAGAGACGGAAAAGAAATTGGAGGAGGCAATGCCACAAGTCCAGGTACAACACATAACGATGAAGGACAAATTTTATGACCTGCTGGTTTCCTGTGCAAAGGATGCATTGGAGGTACAGGTACCACGTAAATCCAGTCGGCAGAAACGCGACGAAAAAACGTCTCAGGTGAACAGATTTGTAACCCTACTATTCCGAAAATGGTTCACCAGTGGTGGTGGGTCATATTTTTTTCTGTTCAACAGAAACCTTTTTATAACAAATATCTCATTTGCTGAACTTTCAGCACTTCTCAAGCTTCATCTTAATCGCCTTCAGGAACATGAGGGCGGACCTGTCTTGATCATGTCTTCAGATCGCCTCAAAGACACCATAAAGCTCCTGTGGGCATCAATCGGAGAAGACGGGACCAGCATAGGGGCTACCCGACGAAAATGCCAGTTGATTACCGATGTATATTTTGATCTGTTCTCATCCGTTGTATTATTAAACTCCTTTTTCGGTTCCGCTGTTGTTCATGTTCCGCCAACTCTTACTATTGATTTAGCAAAAATTTGTGGAGAATCGGGATATATACACTCATGCGGAACCGCAATTTACGTAAGGAAAACGAGCAAATCATCTGAAGCGGCATTTTTTGGAAACTTGGGTCGGTATTTAGCACCTTTCAGGACGAGGCATGAACGTGTCTTCTTTGTTCCCTACGCACACGAAAGCTTCTCGGAATATGACAAGTCAGATGAGGCAGAGCTTAGGCATGGGCTAAATGACGTAAAAGTTTACTTGGATAAATTCTACTTTGGTCATCAGCCACTTTCGGACGTGATCAGGCGTATGCAAACCCACAGAACATTGAAGGATGTCCTCTACGTAGCACCTGGTGTCATACCCTACAGGCGCGAACGCGAAGAGTTTAAGGACAAACCTAACAGCAACACCGATGTCACAATTTGGTTGCTTATCGAAAAATCGATCCGACGTGGCAGCAAATATCCCGGAGATGATCGATATTATGTTTGTTACGCCCAAGCCTACCGAAATAAGAACCCATTTATCTTTTTCAACGAAAAAAAGCCGGGCTGGGTTGCACCTGTCACACTTCCTCATACGCTTTCGGCGGCGATGTTGAACATTAGCCGTCCATACATTCATGCTCGCGGCCGCTCAGGTGAAAGCGCCGAACGGGTAATTTGTATGGTTGACCCTTTTGCTGGAACAGGCACAACCTATCTGGAAGCACTGAAATTAGGTAAGGAACAGAGCTTTGTTGCCAACGACGTAAGTGCGATTAGCCGCCAGATCATTTTGGACAATCTATGGTTTTTCTCCCTGTCTGCTGAAAAGCTGGGGCGCCTGGTTGAGGTTGTCAGTACATGTCAAGAGCTCCTGAAAGGGAAGATCAGCTTCCCCCGTCAGCGGGCTCCGCTGCCGCCAATCCCTGAGGGTTGGGAAAATCCGGTCTCCCTGTTCCGTTGGGGGGCAGCGATCGTTTCTCGTGAAGTGACACCATACCTGAAGAGGGGGACAGGAAGCTTGGAAGGCCTAAGAGAATTACATTCTCACAATTTTTCCGCAGAAGTCCTGAGTGCATTCACTGATGAATTGAAACATTTTGGGGCTCGGCTGATGTTCTATTTGATTTGGCGAGCTATCCTCCGGAATATCTATCGAATTGGTGTTCGGTTCGAAGGCATAGAGGCCGCTATTTCTGCGGAATTTAAGGAATTCTATTCAGATGCTCTCAAGCTGATCGAAATAAGAGCAAGCAAGCGACTCAAAACGATCTCGGATGACCTTGAGATCCAGGACGGGTGCTATTCTCCCGAATGCGTGATCCCAGCAATGCGTATCGAGGAGCATTGGAAGCAGGTTAGAAATCACAAAGCGAGCAAGGCAATCGAAGCACTGTCGCGAAATTCAACGGACAGGATTATAACGGGCGACGCCATATGTGATTGTCTCGCCCTAATGCAAGGCGAGGTAGATGTTATTATTACAGACCCTCCGTATGGATTTAACACTGATTACGAGGATGTGGAGTTGATGGCACGGCTATATGGCAGTGCAATCCCAGCAATGGTCAGAGCACTAAGGGAACATGGACAAATTTTATTTTGTCTCCCGGAACGATCGCATAATGGGCAGCCGGTTCCGTATTTTGCGACAAAAGAAATGATCACGGGACAGCTAATCGCCGCAGCGGAAATCATGGGTAAGGAGGTGATCCTCAATGGATCAATCCGTCCTTCGCCAGAAGAGATGTTTACGCCACCATATTACTGGCAATCTGAGAGAGCGCTGACACGAACGATCTTACATTTCCGAATACAAAACGCGTAAAGTCAATATTAACCTTTTGTCTTAAATTAGTATGATTTGGGGAGTCCTATCTGTCTTTGGAGACATCTCAATGGCATCAGAACATTCACGACCTAAGGATAAGTCCAGAAAGCGCCTTAATCCTAAGGAGCTGCGTAGGAAGAGAAGATCAAACCCAGAACTCAATTACGAAACACGAAAAATGATCTTTGCAATTTTCGAGAGCCTTCAGAAAAGGAATTGACATTCTTAAGATGTTATCTGAATGAGAGGAAGGATTTTGGCCCTCATAACATCTTAGCTTAGAACATTGCCCAATGTAGTTCGCCGCTTTACCGCGGCGATTTTTTTGGCGTCGGGCACGTCTAAGCTAATCCGCTCGCGCCGCGAACGTTAGCGGCCTCCCGCCTGGGCCGTAAACCCGCTCGCGAGCTCTGGGTTGACCGGGGCATACGGGTCCGTACCACGGCGGTTCGGCGGATTAAGCGCCCGCCAGCTTTTCCATGGAAAGCCGGCAACCCGGCCGCTCTGCGAAGCCATGCCCGAGCGGAAAAGACGCTCTGCGCTCGGTCGCTTTATTCAATAGGTCACAAACGAAAAGGCCAACGACGGCAACATGCCGCCTTGTGCATAAACCCTCGTCTTGGTCGAGCATGCCGGGCAGGTAAAACTGTCGGCATGACACCGCCTGCCGACAATTCGCCCTCGTTTTTCGCGCATACTAATTTTCGAAATAAAGGAATTCCGGTCGGCATCAAGCAGGCCGATCGGCTTTTGCATATGTACGTCATAGGGAAGACTGGGACGGGTAAGTCCACGCTTCTTGAGACGCTCGCATTGCAAGACATCGCGCATGGCCGAGGCATGATGCTCATTGATCCGCACGGCGACTTAGCCGAGCGGGTGGCGAAGGCAGTCCCGGCTCACCGGCGCGAGGATGTCATCTACTTCAATGTGCCGGACCCGACACAGCCGTTTGGGTATAACCCGCTGAAGCACGTGCGCGAGGACAAGATCTCGCTTGCAGCCTCGGGTCTCCTCGAAGCCTTCAAGAAGATGTGGCCGGACGCATGGGGCGTTCGCATGGAGCACGTGCTCCGCAACACGCTTTTGACGCTCCTCGAACAGCCGGACGCGACGCTCGCCGATATCCTCCGGCTCCTCGACGACAAAGCGTACCGATCAGCTGTTGTGTCGCGGATCCGAAACGAGCAGGTGCGTCAGTTTTGGATCACGGACTACGACCACTATCCGCCGCGCCTGAAAGCCGAGGCGATCGCGCCCATCCAGAACAAGGTCGGCGCCTTTCTGGCTGATCCGACGCTCCGGCGGATTCTCACCAGCCCAGAAAAGCCGCTGCAGCTTCGCCGGATTATGGACGAGGGAAAGATCCTCATCGTCAATCTTGCACGCGGTCAGGTTGGCGAGGATACCGCCTCGCTCCTGGGCGCTCTCCTGGTCACGACCGTAGCGCTTGCCGCATTTAGCCGCTCCGAGGTGCAAGCGACCGGGCGGCGTCCGTTCTTCGTCTATCTCGATGAGTTCCAGAGCTTCACGACGCGGAGCCTGGCCACGATGACCGCCGAGTTGCGGAAATACGGCATCGGCGTCGTCGCAAGCCATCAATACCTGACGCAGGTAGAACCGCAGGTGATTGATGCGGTGCTCGGAAACGCGGGCACGATCATCTGCTTCCGCTTGGGCCCGAACGACGCGGCGGCTATGTCAGGCGAATTTGAGCCGAAGTTTCAGGCGATCGATCTCTTAAATCTTCCAAACCACCAGATTTATCTCAAGCTGATGATCGATGGTGCCCCCTCGCAGCCGTTCAGTGCCGATACGATGCGATCGTGCGATTTGGAGAACTTACCGCTCACGGAAGACGCCGCGCCCGAGCTGGCGTCCGAGACAAGAGCTGCATAGAGGGTGCGAGCCGCACATCCGTTAGGGGGAAGGGGGCATGTACCGTGCCTGGATTATCGCAATCGCCGCAACGCTCATCATCGCTTCACCGGCTTGGGCGGATAGCTCCTACCCCGAACCGCCGACCGCCACTCGCGCGTTCCCCATCACCGATCAAACCATCGCCCAGGCGCAGAGAACCTCTAATCCGCTGAGCGATTTCCTGCGACAAAACGCCGACCGGTATACGCTCTTTCCCCGGGCCACGGTCATCCCGCCCGGCGGCTGGATCGTCGAATGGCCAGCGCCCGCGATGGCTGCGCCGGAAAAATACTTCATCTCATGGAGCAAGACCGGCGGCAGGTTCTGGGCGGTGGATTGCGTCACCCAGAAGGTTGTGCAGATCCTCGGTACCACCCCGGTCGATCTCTCGTGTTCCCGCTGGGCAGCGTTCGCGGACAAAGAAGTGGAGGTGTACTTTTTTTACCGGCCATAGCATACTTCCTCCGCATTTAGGAGACATTGAGGAGACATGGCCAAAGGTACGAAAACCTAAATCATTGAAATGCAAATACGTCCCCGTAGCTCAGGCGGATAGAGCAACAGTTTCCTAAACTGTGGGTCGCAGGTTCGAGTCCTGCCGGGGACGCCATCCACAGGGTGATCCATTCGGTGGGACCGATGGACAAGCGAGAGTTCAGCGCGCGCGAGATCCTGGCCGGCCAGGCGCCGCAGGACGCGCCGGTCACGACCCGGGGCTGGGTGCGCACCCGGCGCGACTCGCGGGCGGGGATTTCGTTCGTACACCTGTCGGACGGCTCGTCCTTCCACCCCGTGCAGGTCGTTGCGCCGAACACATTGCCCAATTACGAGGGCGAGGTCCTGAAGCTCACGGCCGGTTGCGCGGTCGAGGCGACGGGGGTGATCGTGCCGTCGCCGGCGAAGGGGCAGCCCTTCGAGATGCAGGCGAGCGCGCTCCGGGTGATCGGCTGGGTCGACGACCCGGACACCTACCCGATCCAGCCAAAGCCGCACACGCTCGAATACCTGCGCGAGGTCGCGCATCTGCGGCCGCGCACCAATGTAATCGGCGCGGCGACGCGCGTGCGGCACACCCTGGCAAAGGCGATCCATCGGTTCTTCGACGAGAACGGGTTCTTCTGGGTCAATACGCCGATCATCACCGCCTCCGACGCGGAGGGGGCGGGGGCCTTGTTCCGGGTGTCCACGTTGGATCTCGCGAACCTGCCGCGCACCTCTGAGGGAAAGGTCGATTTCGCGCAAGATTTCTTCGGCCGCGAGGCCTTCCTGACGGTCTCGGGGCAGCTCAATGTCGAGGCGTATTGCCTGGCACTCACCAAGGTCTACACCTTCGGGCCGACCTTCCGCGCCGAGAACTCGAACACCAGCCGCCACCTCGCCGAATTCTGGATGATCGAGCCGGAGATCGCCTTCGCCGACCTCTCGGACAATGCGGCATTGGCGGAAGCGTTGCTGAAATACACCTTAGCGGCGTTACTGGCCGAAAGACAGGAAGACCTCGCCTTCTTCGACCAGCGTATCGAGAAGGGGCTGGTCGCGAAACTCGAGGGCATCGTCGGCTCGGAATTCGTGCATATGGATTACGGCGAGGCGATCCAGGTGCTCGAGCGGGCGAACGAGAAGTTCGAGTTTCCGGTCAACTGGGGCATCGACCTGCAGTCAGAGCACGAGCGCTATCTGACCGAGAAATATGCGAAAAAGCCGGTCATCGTGATGAACTACCCGAAGGCCATCAAGGCCTTCTACATGCGATTGAACGACGACGGCCGGACGGTCGCGGCGATGGACGTATTGGCGCCGGGGATCGGCGAGATCATCGGCGGCAGCCAGCGCGAGGAGCGCCTCGAGGTCTTGGACCGCAGCATGACCGAACGCGGCATCGACCGGGAACACTACGCCTGGTACCGCGACCTGCGCCGCTACGGCACCGTGCCGCACGCCGGATTCGGCCTCGGCTTCGAGCGCACCCTCGCCTACGTCACCGGCCTCGCCAACGTTCGCGACGCGATCCCCTTCCCACGCACGCCGGGCAACGCACGGTATTGAGACACCCGGCCTCGGCGCTTGCGCCGCGACGCGCGGACATCGGCTCACGGCGGCCAACTGCGACAGAGTGAGTGCCTCGTCGGGGGTAATCGCGCCTTGCGCCGCCGCCGCCACTCAGGTCATCGCCGCGGCCTCACCGTCCGGGCAGTGGCGCCGCCACCCGCCTCGCCGAGTTTACCGAGCCGCTCGGCCGGGTTGCCCCACTCCCTTCCGGAAGCGCCCGCCGCCGTCGCGCATCTCTCCTGTTTCCCCTGTTTTATCAGGTCGAGATCAGGCACCGCTATTGTCCTCCGCCCCACCGCATCCAACGCCAGACGCTGATGGAGGCGGCAGGCTATAATGCTATTGTAGCAATTGTGCGGTCGATATTCACGATTTCTCACCGGAGCCTCACCAGCCTCGGATCGGCCACCAGTCGGAGCACGAGCGCTATCTGACCGAGAAATACGCAAAAAAGCCGGTCATCGTGATGAACTACCCGAAGGCCATCAAAGCCTTCTATATGCGCCTCAACGACGACGGTCGACGGTCGCCCCCACCCTAACCCTCCCCCGCGAGCGGGGGAGGGAGGGGTGGGGGTCCCTTGGCGCCGGGGATCGGCGAGATCATCGGCGGCAGCCAGCGCGAGGAGCGGCTCGACGTCTTGGACCGCAGCATGGCCGAGCGCGGCATCGACCGCGAGCACTACGCCCCCACCCTTCCCTCCCACCGCGAGGGGGGAGGGTTGGGGCGGGGGTGATCTGCGCCGCTACGGCACGGTGCCGCATGCCGGCTTCGGCCTCGGCTTCGAGCGCACCCTCGCCTACGTCACCGGCCTCGCCAACGTCCGCGACGCCATCCCCTTCCCGCGAACCCCCGGAAATGCAAGGTAGTGATGCATCATAGCAGAGCCTTTCTGAACTAAAATAGCTTGTTGCCTCCGAACTGAAAGCCTGGATGGATGGATTGCTCGCAGGCAGTGTGATGACGGCGGATCGCGAGGCCGCGATCCGACTTAGCCTACAAGCCGGCCGGAATTGGCTCGTATTCCATCGAACAACTGTCGCCTGACGTAAAGGTGATCATATCAGGAGCAAATGGACTTACCCATTTCGTGATAAGATTATAGAATCTGTCTCGAGGCACACCATATTTTGCATTCAACAATTCTTTCAACCTTCCTGCATCACTTGTAGAGCACTTTGGTAGAGTAAGAAACACGCTCTTTAAGGTTCGTCTGTTGACATCAAAATAAAACCCGACGATGAAATTGCGGTTCTCGATCTGAATTTGACCCTTCGCCAGTAACAATGCCTTAGCGGAACCAGATAGGTAGGGTAGAAGTGCTCCATTGTCCTGCTCCAAGTGCGCTGAACCCCGAGATGCGGCGACCACCTGTTCGGGCGACATTCCCCATTTGTGTATTGCCAGTTAGCGGATGCCGTGAAAGACATGAGCGAAAGGCTCACCACAAAGCCCGTGAGCGCACCGAATTTCGGTCCCATCCGGTTTCCTTCCCGGCTCCCCGCTCCGGTGTTTGCCATATAGTTGAAAAGTCGGGTCTGCGCCACAAAATGGGCAGGCTGAGACGGGCAACGGAGTATAGAAATGTTGACCACATATTGGGTTCAGTCGTGGCCGGATGGAAAATGGGACGGAAATCCGTATCAGAGGGTCCAGGCTGAGGCGGCGGAAAAGCTGTATGGCGCAGCGCTCCAGGAACAGGGAGGCCGTCACCAAATTCGTGCGCAAGTGCGGGTCGCGGGCGCGAGCACCGGCATAGCATTCTATGACCGATCGTAATTTTCGGGCAGAATGACCCGCTACGGTGCACATCGCCGGTTTCGGCGTCGGCACCAATGGGATCGTCGTGGCTGAACGACGGTCTCACGATCGCCGGGGCCGGACCGCAGTTCCTTCTTTCGCAGAGCCGGCCAAGCTTTTATCATTGACGCATGACCAAGCTCCTGGAACAGGCGATTTAAGCCGTGCGCCGGCTACCTGCGGACTCCCAGGATGACATTGCCCGCGCCATTCTTCACTTGGCGGGAAGTGAGGTAGAGGTCGAGCCGGTCGATCCGGCCCATTTGCCGGCGGTGCTCGAAGGTCTTGCGCAGGCAAAGCGACGCGAATTCGCCACGGATGACGAAGTCGAGGCTGCCTTCCGCCGCTTTGATCCGTGAAGCTGCGGTTCACGCCGCGTGCGACGCGCGACCTTGCAGAGATCGCCGCGTATCTGCGCACCCGTAATCCGTCCGCGGCGCTCGCGGTGCGAGCTGCGATACTGCGCTCTCTTGAAAATCTGATCCTCTTTCCGACGATCGGTCGTCCCCAAAATGTCGAAGGCGTCCGCAAACTCGTGACGGCCAAATACCGTTATCTCGTCTATTACATGATCGACGAGGGCGCGGAGGAAATCGTGATCCTTACGCTTCAGCATCCCGCGCGCAATCGTGAATACCGGGACGCATAATTCGTCGACGAGCAGAGGTTTTCTGGGTCCATACGCCGATGATCACCGCCTCCGACGCGGAGGGGGCGGGGGCGCTGTTCCGGGTGTCGACCTTGGATCTCGCCAACCTGCCGCGCACCCCCGAGGGCAAGGTCGATTTCGCGCAGGATTTCTTCGGCCGCGAGGCGTTCCTGACGGTCTCGGGACAGGTCAATATCGAGGCCTACTGCCTGGCCTTGACCAAGGTCTACACCTTCGGGCCGACCTTCCGCGCCGAGAACTCGAACACCAGCCGCCACCTCGCCGAGTTCTGGATGATCGAGCCGGAGATAGCCTTCGCCGACCTCTCGGACAATCGGCGTCGGCGTCGGCGTCGGCGTTCGCGGAAGCATCTCGCTAATTACGTTTACAACCCTCCATCAGGATTGCCCAAAATCAAGGCTAAACAAAGATGCGTAACTCGGCCGGAGCTGTTATATGCGCGGCAAAGGAGATCCTTATGGACAACACGGTCGACGTGATAATCCCGCTCGATGCCGAGGCTGCCAAGGCGCTCGATAGCCCGGCCCGTCGCGAAGCCGTCGGTCGTTACTTGAGCAGTCTGCTGAAAGGCGGGCGCGCCCGCGATGTCCTTGCGGAGGCGATCGCCGAGGCCAAGCGCGAGGCGCGCGCACATGGCCTGACCGACGAAGAGATCGATGCCGAACTCGATGAATGGCAGGCAGAGCGGCGGGCTTGATCGTCGTCATCGACGCCTCAACCTTCGTCTCCGCGGCCCTCAAGGCAAACAGCCTCCCGGAGCGAGCCCTGTTGCGCGCGGTCGATCCGCCCGACCGGCTTATCCTCTCGCAGGCGGTCGAGGACGAATACCGCGAGGTGATTTTTCGCCGGAAAGTTCGACCGCTTCGTCTCCGTCGAGCGGCGCCAGCGGATTCTCGACATTGTCGTCGTTGCGGCCGAGCGGGTCGAGCCGATTGAGACCGTGCGGGAGTGCCGCGATCCAAAGGACGACAAGTACTTGGCGCTGGCTGCCGCCGGTAAGGCCGATGTGATCGTGAGCAGCGACGCCCGTCACTTGCTTTCCATGCATCCGTGGCGCGGAATTCGCATTCTGTCCCCAGCAAACTATCTCACCCTCGGTGAGCGTGCTGCCTCCCACTGACCAAGGTCTACACCTTCGGGCCGACCTTCCGCGCCGAGACGTCGACCTGCAGTCGGAGCACGAGCGCTATCTGACCGAGAAATACGCGAAGAAGCCGGTCATCGTGATGAACTATCCGAAGGACATCAAAGCCTTCTACATGCGGGTGAACAACGACGGCCGCACGGTCGCGGCGATGGACGTGCTGGCGCCGGGGATCGGCGAGATCATCGGCGGCAGCCAGCGCGAGGAGCGGCTGGAGGTGCTGGACGCCCGCATGGCCGAGCGCGGCATCGACCGCGAGCACTACGCCTGGTACCGCGATTTGCGCCGTTACGGCACAGTACCGCACGCCGGCTTCGGCCTCGGCTTCGAGCGCACCCTCGCCTACGTCACCGGTCTCGCCAACGTCCGCGACGCCATCCCCTTCCCCCGCACTCCCGGCAACGCGAAGTATTGATTCGTGCTACTGCCCGCTCCTGATTCTGAAGCCTGCGCTAACGCTAACCCATCGCACGATGCCGAGCACCAAGTAGACGAGCATCCACGCGACCGGAATCGGCGCGAAGGCGACAAAAGCGACGTTTCCCCAACTCCCTTCTAACCAGATCTGATAATCAGTCCCTGCCTTCTCCACGCAGCTACCGGAGTAGTTAGGGTCGCGTTGCTGGCGGATGCGTTCGCCTTCTGCGCAGATGTTATACGATAACTTTGAGAACTCGCCTGCATTTCGAATGTCGGCATTCCTTTGATAAAAGCCAGCCCCGAGCACCCAAAGAAAGGAAAGGATGATCACGATGCGGTGCCAACCGCTGAGCCGCCTTTCGCGTTTCGCTCCCGGCATCGCCACCAATTCCAAATCCCAATCGCAACGGGGGATAGACCTTCGATCAGCAGAAACCATATAGCAGCGCGTTGCAGAGCGAACAGCCGATTGATGGTTGCAGGAGGCGAATTTTGCACCGGATAGTGAATTTCCCATTTATCCGAGATCGGTTCTACTCGATTCGCGAATTGCGGACGTTTGAAACAGAATTGCGTGCCGCAAGACAAAACAATCCCGATTTCTCGGCAGATGTTCGAGCACGAAAACTGCCTTGGGCGAAGCTTTGGACGGAAGAACTATTTCCGGTATGGCTCTATGCCAATCACAGCCAGAAGTCGGACCAGGAAGAATTCAGGATAATGCCAGAAGGCCATCCAGTCGATGCGGAACTCCGTGCTTTGTCTGGGGAAGTCACGCGGTTTCAGATCACGATGGCGTATGTCGAACGAGAGCCGTCTCGATCCGGCGGTTACGTTGCCTCGATGGAACGCGAAGGTGTCAACCAAGGCCTGGCCGTGTTCCTTGGTGGTGGAACCAAGAGGGACGCGAGCGGGCGGATCGAATCGGAACCCCGAGTGCTCTCGCCAGATACGGACCACCGCGCATGGCGATCGGGATTGGTTAAAGCGATACAGAACAAAATTGCTAAGGCGCCAATCTATGCTGGAAGTGCTGATTGCCTTCTGGTTTACGCCGAAAGATTGTGGTTTGACCTGATCGATGAAGACCCCAGAGATGTAATTTTGTCGGCAATACAGGAATGCCTACGTGGTGCGAAGACCTTGCCGTTCCAATCGTTGATCGTAATAGATCAAAATCCACGTGGTTACGTCGTATACCCAAACTGATCTGACCTCGACCCCATGACTGTTGAGGAGAGCGGCTGCTACGGCGTTTCCGCGACGCTGACGCTCTCCGTCGCGTGGGCAATAGCATCGAAGGGGCGCGCCGAGAGCGCGGGGCAGGGCGACATTCGGCTTGCCTCCCTTTCGCGGATCGTCGGCACCGGGTTTGACGCTACGGCGGCACGGGGCTAGATTCCGAGCCCAAGGAGCTAAAGCCATGTCGTCCCAAAGCGAAGTGATCGAAACCACGGTGAGCAAGGTTGCCGACGAGTTGGTACGGCGAGGCCTCGATCCGAATGATCGCGTCACGGTCACGATTGAGGCCGACGAGTTGATCCCCGGCCGACGGGAGGCGCGTGCACGCGTGGTCGCCGCCGGGCTGACCGACGAGGATATCGACCGGCTGATCGATGAGGCTCGCACCGAAGCTCAGCCGCTGCTCGAATGAGGGTCGTGGTCGACACGAATGTCTTTATCAGCGCGGCGCTAAAGGAAAAATCGCTACCGGGTATGGCCGTGCATATTGTGGCGGAGAGCGGCCGCCTCCTCAAGTCGACGCTCACCGAGCGTGAGCTATTCGTCACCCTCGTCCGCCCGCGTCTTGCCCCGCTGATCCCGCCGCGCTTCCGAGATTGGCTGAGTGAACTGCTGGTGGCCGCTGAGCTGGTCACGATCACCCACCGAATCACTGCGTGCCGCGATCCTAAGGATGACAAATTTCTGGAGCTGGCTGTTGACGGCCATGCCGATCTCATCGTCTCCGGCGACGCCGATCTCCTCGCGCTCAATCCGTTCCGGGGAATCCCAATCGTTACACCCGCCACCCTTGTGCAGCGCGTAGTGCGATAAAGCCGGAGATCGCGTTCGCCGACCTTTCGGACAATGCGGCATTGGCGGAGGCATTGCTCAAATACACCTTCGCGGCGTTGCTGAACGAAAGAGAGGAAGATCTCGCCTTCTTTGACAGTGGATCGAGAAGGGGCTGGTCGCGAAACTCGAGGGCATCGTCGGCTCGGAATTCGTGCATATGGATTACGGCGAGGCGATCGAAGTGCTCGAGCGCGCGAACGAGAAGTTCGAGTTCCCGGTCAAGTGGGGCGTCGACCTGCAATCGGAGCACGAGCGTTACCTGACCGAGAAATACGCGAAGAAGCCGGTCATCGTGATGAACTACCCGAAGGCCATCAAGGCCTTCTACATGCGGGTGAACGACGACGGCCGGACGGTCGCGGCAATGGACGTATTGGCGCCGGGGATCGGCGAGATCATCGGCGGCAGCCAGCGCGAGGAGCGGCTCGAGGTATTGGACCAGAGCATGTCCGAGCGCGGCATCGACAAGGAGGCCTACGCCTGGTACCGCGACCTGCGCCGCTACGGCACGGTGCCGCACGCCGGCTTCGGCCTCGGCTTCGAGCGCACCCTCGCCTACGTCACCGGCCTCGCCAACGTGCGCGACGCCATCCCCTTCCCGCGCACCCCCGGCAACGCGCGGTATTGATGCATCCTGCCTCAGCGCTCGCGTCTGCGGTCGCCGTCGCTCGGTGCTATAGCCATCTCGGAAGCTCCGCCCAACAGAGTCGATATAGATATTGTCGCCATCGACGTAGCGCAATTTGTGCAGGCCGGCCCTCAACGCCCCACCCCTTTTTTGCGTGGGTAAGGTGGAAAGCGAACATTCGCACAGGATTTCTGGCCTTGCTAAGTGATTGTTTGTCCAGCGCCGGCACCGTTGCGCGAAAATCCTGGTATTTGCGACACCACCCCGCAAGGGCGTGGTAGCCATTCAAACCGCTCTTACCCCGGTTGGCCTTCGTCCTATTATGAAGGACACGCCATTACGACGCTGACGAGTCCCGCACGTTCACCAAAACGATGCTCACCCAGCTGGATGACGTGCAAGGCTCGACGTCAGCCGCAGACTAGACGAGCTTGACCGGACCGCCCATTTTTCATTGCGGCAACGCAACTCCGGGATCGAGATAGTGCTATCCGGGCACTGGTCCGCGGTTCAACCCTCGACGACGGCGACGATGATTATTCCGAGGATGAGGAGGGCGAACACGCCGACAACGATCACCAGAGAAAGCGTGCAACCCCGCGGCCATTTGAGCCCCTTCAACTCGGCATCGATATTGGCAATCTCCTGTCCGGCGCCGGCCTGCTCGAATAATTTTCGTGCCTCCTTCAACCCCTCCGTGAACCCAGCGATCTCATTGATCGCGCGGTGGCAGCGAGCGAGGTTGCGCTTCGCGACCCCAGCGCTAAAGTAGTCGTGCACTTCCTCGAACAGTTGGGCTGCTTGTCCCAGCAACGCTATGGCACGGGGCTGCGCTTGCGCGCGACGCTCTAATCGGGCGAGGTTGTTCAGCACCCTCGCCTGGCCGGCAGCGTCTTCCGCCTCTCGCTTTATTTGCAGGCTGCGCTCGAAAAAGCTCCGGCTTTCTTGCCACCGCGCCGACTTGAGGTACTCCACACCGAGATTGTTGAGGACATCAGCCGCCCGCAAACTATCGCCGTCCTTTTCCAAAAGTTCGAGGCTGCGCTGGTAGTCGGCGATTGCGTGTTCCCGCTCGTCCAGATCCGCATGTAACCGCCCGCGACTGTTATAGGCATTAGCCTGAATATACGCATTGGGGTGATTTTCCGCCCGCTGAAGCCCGCGCCCTATAAAGTCGGCGGCTTTCGAATAATTGTGTTTTTCGCGCCAAGCGCTTCCGAGGTCCAGGAGCGTAAGCGCGACGAGTTTCTCGCGATCCGGGGTCGAGGAACTGCCGCGATCAAGTTCGCCAAGCGCCCGCTCGAAAACTGCGATTGCTGCGTCCCAATCGCGGCGCGACGCCTCGACCATGCCGAGGCGAATCCGGCTGTGGAGACGTCGATCGTCGCCGGCCGCCTCGCACGCCATCACTCCCTCGAACTGTGTCTTTGCGACCTCCCATTGGCGCAGGTCGGCGGCGAGCTTACCACGATGGTACTGAACCGCGGCGCGGCTCGTCGAGTTCAGGACGGCGGCATATTCATCGACCAGACCGAGAAGCCGCTCGAGCATCGCCCAATGCAGGCGATAACGGAGCTGGCGGGAAGTGCGCTCGAATTCCGCAATGCCTCGGCGCTCGTCAGCTCCGATCAGGTGGAAGACCATTCGAAGCTGGGCTTCTTCGGCGGCTGCAATATCCGCTCGAAGCTCCACGACTTGCCCTCGGAAGTATCCCGCAAGGCGCCCGCTCACTTCCGCGAATTCGAGGGTAGCCCCTTCGAGCCAGCTACGGAAGAGGTGCGCCCGGGCATCGTCGTGGAGGGCGAGGCGGTCGCCGACCTGCCGGACGATCGCGAGCTTGGCAAGACCGGCGTACTTCGCCGCAGCCTCTGCTTCAGAAAGCTGCGGGTCGAGGACCGGCAACAAAGGCGGGCTGAAGGTATGCGGAATCGCGCACAGACGGAGGAACCGTCCCTCGTCGGTCGGCAGTGCGGCAAGTAGTATTTCGAGCGGATTTCCGCCGGAGGCTAGCTTGTCAAGGAGATCTCGAACATACGCCGGCAGCTCGGTCACGGGGACCCGAGCACCCTGTTCTGACCGGCTAACATCGCTTCGACCGCAGTGACGATGCTAATCATACTGCCGCTCGTAGCAGCGATTATCCCATCTGCCACGACGCTGAAAAAAGCGTCGCCGGGCAACGTGACGCCGCGCTGCCGCATGTATTCAACCACGTGAAGCGGTCTCAACGGCGCCAGCGGCAGTATATCGACCAGCGGCCGGAGGTTTGGCTCGAGGCTCGGCGTCTCACGCGTGAAGACGGTAAGACGCACGCGCCGCAAACTCTCGTCGTCGAGGGCCGTCGCAAACTCGCTCCACACCCAGTCCTTTGTCTCCTTGTCGGCCATCTCGAAAGCGTCGAGGAAGATCATGATGTGTGCGCCCGTCGTAGCGACGCCCAGACAGCGGAGGAAGGCGTCCGTCAACCTGGTCATGCGGTTGGCGGCAAGTCCGTTCTGCCGCGGTCCCGCCACGAAGCGCTCGATGTTCACGGCCGTCGCCGTGACGGACCCCACATTCTGGAGGACGGCCTCCCTCGCGACCTCGATCGCGCCGGTGGTCTGCAGGTTGATTGTGATGCTCCGGTCTGCCTCCTCGAAACGCGCCAGCAGCTGCTGGAATTCTTCGAAATGAGGGGTCTCACTACCACTCGCCACAGACCGCATGATATCCACGTAGTCGTATGGACGGGTTTTACGCCATTCGATGAGCACTTTGCGGATGGTGCACGCCGCTTCCATCTGGCGGCGTAGTGCCGACTTGCCGACACCGCCGTCGCCGCAAACGACGAGCACCGGCTTGGCATGCGGTTGGGTGACGGCTCGAAACCGCTCAAGCTCCTCTCCGCGATTTACAAAGACCTGATCGGCCATGGCCGCCTCAGGGTTGGCCCGGCGTTTTGCTGCGCAAGTCGACGCCGGTGAGATCGACATTCTTGGCACCCTCGATCTTCATTTTTTCAGCGACCGCAACACCCCCCTCCGCAGCGTTCGCTGCCCCTTCGTTCGAACCGCTCACACCTAAGGCTGTGACGTTCTCGACGGATTTGAGTTCGGCCCCTTTGCCGACCTCGACACGACCCGGTGGCGATTGCCCTTCAGCGATAAGCGATTTGTCGCCCCATTTCGCGGTGACTCTTCCGCCGCGCCGCCGGGAGACAACGAAAACCACAACCAGAGCAACGATGACGGCGACGACGATGTACATGATTTGCTCGCCCGTCATGGGTCCCTCCACTCAGTGCATCAACTCCTGGGCCAGCGCCGTGCTGTCGAAAGCCTCCTTGCGGGCGCGCATATCATAGTAAAGCAGGACAGTCCCGATCAGCAACGGCGGGGCCATTACCTGCGGTAAGGTGTTTATCACCAATACAAACAGCCAATTCTCGGAGGCGGAACTCTCGGACGCTGCAGCAGCTAGAAACCCCACCAAAAAGCTAACGAGATATATTGGGATAGACACCAGAATTAGCACCCCAAAATTTCGCAGTTTCTTGCCACGCGCGAGCTCACGACTACGGCGGATGGCCGTCATACCCGCGAGGTTCTCTAGCGCTACGGCGCTGAGCGAGAAGATGAACATCATTGCAACGATTAGGCCGGGTATGATCAAGAGCAGCATGGCGAGCCCCACCAGGGCGCCGGCAAGGAGCTGGGTCCCAAGTAGCCGTCCGAACCCGCGACTGAGCGCGACGCGCCAGGATCGGGTGACACTCGGTGGGCGCTGTAGGCAGACATCCGCAACAGCAATAGTTAGGGCCGCGGTAGTAATGACGCTGCCCAAGAATAACAATAGAAATGAAAAAAGCTTTATGCCTACCGATTTCTGCGTTTCGAGGAGGGAGTATAAAACGAGCAAAGGCAGAACTGGGAGAAAATAGATTGCTGATATTACGCGCCAGTTGCTGAAGTAAATCGACAGGCTCGCGCGAAAGATCTCCGGACCGGACAACTGGCGAATGTAGTCGACCATGTTGCGATGCAATCGTGGAGGTGGACTCGATAGGATTTAATCTAAACTGTCATTCTACTTGATTCTCGATATTTGGCAAAACCTTAGCGCGTTTCGGGCCTTTAAGCAACACGATTAGTGCAGGAATCGTGCCCCTGGCAGGAACGTATAGGTTGCATTGCGTTCAGACCCAGTACAGACGGGACCTCCTGCTCTCTGATCGAGCCGAACGTTCGAAAAACGGTAAAGCTGAGCCGTTCGCCGGCGACGCCATAGTTGTCCGCCCAGGACTGGAGGTGGATTTCGGGCAGGATTTCTTTGGCCGCGAGGCGTTTCTGACGGTCTCGGGCCAGCTCAATGTCGAGGCGTACTGCCTGGCGCTGACCAGGGTCTACACGTTCGGCCCGACCTTCCGCGCCGAGAACTCGAACACCAGCCGGCACCTCGCCGAGTTCTGGATGATCGAGCCGGAGATCGCCTTCGCCGACCTCTCCGACAATGCGGCATTGGCGGAAGCGTTGCTGAAATACACCTTAGCGGCGTTACTGAACGAAAGACAGGAAGATCTCGCCTTCTTCGACCAGCGGATCGAGAAGGGGCTGGTCGCGAAACTCGAAGGCATCGTCGGCTCGGAATTCGTGCATATGGACTACAGCGAGGCGATCGAAGTGCTCGAGCGGGCCAACGAGAAGTTCGAATTCCCGGTCAAGTGGAGCATCGACCTGCAGTCGGAGCACGAGCGCTACCTGACCGAAAAACACGCAAAGAAGCCGGTCATCGTGATGAACTACCCGAAGGACATCAAAGCCTTCTACATGCGATTGAACGACGACAGCCGGACGGTTGCGGCGATGGACGTGCTGGCGCCGGGGATCGGCGAGATCATCGGCGGCAGCCAGCGCGAGGAGCGGTTGGAGGTTTTGGACGGCAGCATGGCTGAACGCGGCATCGACCGCGAGCACTACGCCTGGTACCGCGACCTGCGCCGCTACGGCACGGTGCCGCACGCCGGCTTCGGCCTCGGCTTCGAGCGCACCCTTGCCTACGTCACCGGCCTCGCCAACGTGCGCGACGCCATCCCCCTCCCGAGAACGCCCGGCAACGCGCGGTATTGATTGACATTCACTCCGGGCGGGATCAGGTCACCAACATGGAAATCACTGTTCGCATCCCCGACGATCTGGCGGGGCGCCTCGGTAGCGCTGGCGAGATCGAACGCCGCGCGCTCGAAGCGCTAGCCCTCGAAGAATACAAGCTTGGCCATCTGACCAAGCCTGAGCTGCGGCGTCTGCTCGGCTACGGCACGCGGTCCAAGCTCGATGAGTTTTTGAGGGCACATGACGTGTTCGAGCCATACACCCTCGACGATCTGGAACGAGAGCGCCGCGACCTGGCGGGGATCGTGCTCGATGAGGAAAGCCGCATCAAGGCACGCCAGGCCGCCGCCAACATCATCGCGCGCGGCAAGGGCGTCACCCTCGGCGGGCTCAAGATCAAGGACCTGATCAACGAAGGGCGTCAGTGAGCCTGGTCATCGACAGCTCGATGACCCTGACGTGGTATTTCGAGGATGAGCGGACGGCGGCGAGCATCGCCGTCCTCAATCAGGTGGCGGAAGAGGGCGCGATCGTCCCCGCTCTGTGGCGACTGGAAGTGCTCAACGGCCTTCAAGTCGCGATCCGGCGCGGTCGCATAGACATTGCATACCGGGACGCATCACTGACTGATTTGCAGTCGCTGGTGATCGCGATCGATTCCGGCACCAATCGACAAGCCTGGTCGGCGACGCTGCGCCTGTGCGATCGGTTCCGGCTCATTCCCTACGATGCCGCTTATCTGGAACTGGCGCTGCGGCGTCGGCTTCCGCTTGCGACGCTTGACGGCGAGCTGGTGCGGGCCGCGCGAGCGGAGAATGTGCCGTTGGTCGGAACGGTGTAACGAACATGGAGCATTCCGAGTTCAAAATCGGCGGCGCCTTTGAGTGTGGCGGCAGGCAATGGCGCTGCACCGATATCGGCACACGCACGATCATCGCCATTCGCCTCGATCGCGTCGAGGTCGGAAGCAACGCGCCCGAACGTCGCTGCGTACTGGGCCGCGCCGAAGCGGAGGCCGAGGGATGGTTCAACGGACCGCCATATGCCGTCGCCGAGAGCGTGTTCGACGAATACGATATAGAAGGCTGCTCGCTGGAGCCGTAGCTGCCCTCGCGGCTTTCGGTTTGTTCGGAGTGCCATGGATAGTCCGAACAGCGATCCTAGTCTTAAAGGGCGCCGATGACGCGCTTCAATCGAACTGGGCGCCGAGGAATAGCGCAGCGGATATTATAGAAGCAACAACGTTCTCGTGGGGATGGCTTGACGTTCCAATCACTCTCCTGTATGAATTTTTTGGACCCCTTCGATAGGATACTAGAGAAGACTTGAGCTACAAGCCGTTTCACCGGGCGGGGGATCGTCAGTGAGCCAGAATTCTTCGCTGCACGAAAACTATCGTGATGAGGAGCCGACAGAAGCTGGCAGCGACCGAGCGTTCGGCTGCACCGTCGGCAGCATATTGATGCTGATCGGTGCAGCAAAAACGTTCGTGGCGGGAGCAATCTCTTCGGTTGCATGCTTGATCTTTGGCTTGGGCGCTTTACTGTTGTTGCTTGGAATTTTTGTGCCCTCGCGGTTGTCTACGCTGAACCGGCTCTGGTTGAAAGTAGGTACCGCGATTGCGAAGGTGGTGAATCCCATCATCTTGGCACTACTCTTCTTTCTAGTAGTCACCCCGATGGCGTTGTTTATGAGAATAGTTGGCAAACGGCCATTGCGTCTCGCAGCCGATCCGACTGCAGCCACTTACTGGATCGAGCGCGAGACGCCGGCGGGCGGGGCATCGACTATGAGGCGGCAGTTTTGAGGGGAATTCAGATGGGCAGCTTTTTGGTCGAGTTCTGGTGTTTCTTGCGCGCTCGCAAGAAATTTTGGCTCGCCCCCATAATGATAACTATGGCGTTGTTCGGCGCGCTGCTGATAGCAAGCCAGGGCTCGGCGATCGCGCCGTTCATTTACACGTTGTTTTGACGAGAAGGGGGGCGCCGCGTGCGCATTCTCGGGATCTCCGCCTTTTATCATGACAGTGCCGCGGCGCTGGTCGAGGACGGCCATATTGTTGCCGCGGCGCAGGAAGAGCGCTTTACCCGTAAAAAACAGGATGCGCGCTACCCTGAGAATGCGATTCGCTACTGTCTCGAGGAGGGCGCCCTTTCTCTCGACGAGCTTGATTATATCGTGTTCTACGAGAAACCGTTTCTGAAATTCGAACGGTTGCTCGAGACGTATCTCGCCTTCGCGCCGCGCGGTTTTGCCTCGTTCCGCATCGCTTTGCCACTGTGGCTCAAGGAGAAATTGTTTCAGAAGGACTTGATTGGCAAGCGGCTCAAGTCGCGGGCGCCGGGCTTTGACTGGCAGCGCAAGCTGCTGTTTGCCGAGCATCACCGGAGCCACGCGGCTAGCGCCTTTTATCCTTCGCCCTTCGACGAGGCGCTGATCCTCACAATCGACGGTGTCGGAGAATGGGCCACCACAAGTGCGGGAATTGGCCGAAATCACGGCATTGACATGCTGAAGGAAATCCACTTCCCCCACTCCCTTGGCCTGCTTTACGCGGCGTTCACCCATTACACCGGCTTCAAGGTGAATTCCGGCGAGTACAAGGTCATGGGGTTGGCGCCTTACGGCGAGCCACGATATGCCAATGCTATCCTTGAGCATTTGATCGACCTCAAGCCAGACGGCTCGTTTCGCCTCAATCAGGAATATTTCGATTACTGCGTTGGATTGCGGATGACCAACGGCCGCTTCGATCGTTTGTTCGGCGGGCCACCGCGGGCCCCGGACGAATTGCTCGAGCAGCGTCACATGGATCTGGCTGCCTCGGTCCAAGCGGTCATCGAGGAGGCGATTGTGCGCATGGTTCGCAGCCTGGTTGCGGAAACCGGGCTGCGCAGGCTGTGCCTGGCTGGCGGCGTCGCGCTCAATTGTGTCGCCAACGGCAAGATATTGCGCGACGGGGGGATCGACGAGCTTTGGGTTCAACCGGCCGCCGGGGATGCCGGTGGCGCGCTCGGCGCCGCACTCTCTGCCTATCATGAATTCCTCGATCAGCCGCGAAGAGTTGGAAACGTTCTTGACGGGATGCAGGGGGCCTATCTCGGGCCCGGCTTCTCAAATGCGGAGATCGCGGACCGGTTCCGCAATGCCGGGGCGGTCTTCAAGATTGTGGAAGACGAGGCGGTAATTGAGCACACCGTCGACGCGCTGATCGAAGAGAAGGCTGTCGGCTGGTTCCAGGGACGGATGGAGTTCGGTCCCCGCGCCCTCGGGGCCCGATCGATCCTCGGTGACCCGCGCTCGCCCCATATGCAGCGGCAGCTGAATCTAAAGGTCAAGTTCCGCGAGAGTTTCCGCCCCTTCGCGCCGTCCGTGCTACGGGAAGACGTGGCCGAGTGGTTCGAGATCGATGGCGACAGCCCTTACATGCTCGTCGTTGCGGATGTCCTCGAGGATCGGCGTCACCCTGTGTCGGACGAAGACAAAAAGCTTTTTGGGATCGAGAGACTCAACACCATCCGCTCGGAAATCCCGGCCGTTACTCATGTCGACATGTCGGCGCGTATCCAGACAGTTCACAAAGAGACAAACCCGCGTTATCACGCGCTGCTCTCCGCATTCAAAGCGCGCACCGGCTGCCCGGCACTGGTGAACACGAGCTTCAATATCAGAAGCGAGCCGATCGTCTGCACCCCGGAAGACGCGTTCCGCTGCTTTATGGGAACCGACATCGAATTCCTGGTTGCCGGCAATTGCGTCGCGCGCAAGGAAGACCAAGACTCTTCGCTTCGCGTCGACTACAGGGGCATGTTCGAGCCTGATTGACGACATCACCGGACCGCTGGCGCGATCGCGTCAACGGGTCAAGCCGGCCGAGGCATCGCGCACCAGCAGAGCGCGCGCCCGGTTCGCGACGCCGGTTCGGATGCCCGTCGCCCGGGACTTGCAGCTCCCGTCCGGGAAATCCCTTGGATCGGGCCCGGCGTCGATAACGACGAGCCCTCCCTCCTCGCCTGCGTCACCGGCCTCGCCAACGTGCGCGACGCAATCCCCTTCCCGCCAACCCTCGGCAACGCGAGGTATTGGGGCACCGCCGCGGCGCCCCGCCTCGACGGGCCGCCACCGGCTCACGGTTCACGTGGACCGGGTTTGAGAGGCGGGTGGGTTCCGCCTGTCTCGATCACGTTGTCGGGAAAAATTTCGGCGCAAGCACAATAGACCTTTTTGCATCGCGCCTATACGATTACGCATAGACTTAGCAATAGGGTTGATCGAACAGGAGGAAGCGATGAAACCAGGGTTCTGGTTCTGGGCGGCCGGTCTCGGTGCCGACTTCGCCCTCGCCCTCATAGCGACAGTACCTGGACAGGCGGAGGAAACGCCGAAGTATGGCGGTACGCTGTCCTACATGATCCCGGCGGACTCGCCGCCCAGCTTCGACGCGCAGCGCGAGGAGACCATGCGACGATCCACTCGGCGGCGCCGTTCTACAGCGTCTTGATCAGGATCAACCCCAACAATCCGGGGTCGACCACTGACATCGTCTGCGACCTGTGCACCGCGATGCCGCAGCCGACTGATGGCGGCAAGACCTACACCTTCAAGATCCGCGACGACGTCAAGTTCCACAACGGCGAGAAGCTGACCGCTGCCGACGTCGCGGCGAGCCTGAACAAGATCGCCTTTCCGCCGGAAGGCGTCGTCAGCCCCCGCGCCGCCACTTTCATGATGGTCGACAACATCACGGCGACGGACCCGCACACCGTCGTCATTCATCTGAAGTTCGCAACCAGCGCCTTTCTGCCGGCGCTCGCCGATCCCTTCAACTGGATCTACCAGAAGAAGGTGCTCGACAATGACGTCCATTGGTACGAGCACAACATCCTGGGCTCCGGCCCGTTCAAGTTCGCCGGGTTCGAAACCGGCCAGTCGATCAAGGGCGTGCGCAACCCAGATTACTACCACAAGGGCCTGCCCTATCTCGACGGGTTCATCGGAATCTACGCGCCGAAGCAGGCGGTGCAGCTCGATGCGATCCGCTCCGACCGCGCCGCGACTGAGTTTCGCGGCTACCCGCCGTCGGCGATAGAGCAGCTGAAGCAGGAACTTGGCGACAAGATCGTGGTGCAGCAGAGCGACTGGAACTGCACCCTGGGGCCTGGATCAACCACCAGAAAAAGCTGTTCGACGACGTCCGGGTGCGCCGCGCCCTGACCCTGGCGATCGACCGCTGGGGCAGCGCCCCGGGCCTTTCCCAGGTATCCCTCATGCACACTGTCGGTGGTCTTGTTTTTCCGGGCTCGCCGCTGGCGCCCAGCAAGGACCAGCTCGAAAAAATGGCCGGCTTCTGGCCCGACATCCAAAAGTCGCGAGCCGAGGCTCGCCGGCTGCTGAAAGAGGCGGGCGCCGAAAGCCTGACCTTCGAGATGATGAACCGCAACGTCGATCAGCCATACAAATATCTCGGGACTTGGCTGATTGATCAATGGAGCAAGATCGGACTGCACGTCACCCAGCAGGTCGTGCCGACCGGGCCGTGGTTCGCCGCCTTGCGCAGCGGCGATTTCAGCGTCTCGACCGGCGGCAGTTGCCACGGCATGGTCAACCCGGTTTTGGATGTCCAGCCCTGGTTGCCGCGCTCGGTCAGCGACTCGAATTACGGCTACTACGAGGATCCGAAAGAGCTCGACATCTACGAGAAGATGCTGCACGAGACCGATCTCGCGAAGCAGCGCACTCTGATGCTCCAGTACAACAACCGCGTGCTGGACGAGGAGGCGCATTTTATCCTCACGTTCTGGTGGAACCGGTTGGTGCCGCTGCGCTCTTACGTCCACGGCTGGAAGATCGGCCCGAGCCACTACTCCAACCAGGATTTGGGGACGGTTTGGCTCAGCGCTCCCGAGTGCGGGGCGTGTAGTGCACACCCGACGATGGCAAAAGCCGAAGCCGAGATCAGCAAATAACCTAGGGACAAGGCGGGGTGGGGCCGCATGCCCTCCACCCCTGCCGCAACGGCCGGAATGGCTCAGGAGCGGTCGGTTGGCTTCGTAGCGCGGGCCCGAGCTTGCAGTTTTCACCCTTCCGGCGCTGGCCCATCACGAAGGTGCCCCGACCCGCCCCGAGGGATCACGCCGATGCAAACCCTTTCGCCGGCCGCCCGACACGCAGCGTGAGATGCCGCGCCGGATGCTGACGATCCGCCGTTTCGAGGAGCACGCCTCGACCGACTATCTGGCCGGCAAGATCTACGGCGTCGTGCCGCGCTGCATGGGCGAGGAGACGGTCGCTGCCGGCGTCTGTACCGCGCTCGCTCGGGGGGATCGTCGGCTCGGAATTCGAGCGCGGCATCGACCAGGAGCACTACGCCCCCACCCCTCCCTCCCCTGCGAGCGGGCGCGAGCGGGGAGGGAGGGGTGGGGGTGCGCCGCTACAGCACGGTGCCGCAGGCCGGCTTCGGCCTCGCCACGAGCCACGGCGCGATCCCCGTCCTGTGGACGCCGGGAAACGCGCGGTATTGACGCCTATCGGAGCAGCACTCGCGGCTACAGGAACCGCTAAGGAGGACCAAGGCTCGGCCGGCTGCGACGTTGCCTCCCCGGGCGATCCTCACTCCAGCCCGGCCACGATCCAGCGCCGCGCCTCGGCCGCTTCGGTTGTCGGAAAAATCCGGATTTCGCCCGGGACCAGGAACCGGAACACGTTGATCGCGAGCCGGATCCACTCGACATCGGTCACGACCGCGATCCGTTCCCAGCCCGAGAGATGCCCGATCCCGACCCGAAAGTCTTCCCATACGGCGCCGGCATCCATTCCCGAAAACTCTCGCCCCAGCTCATAGTAGCACCGCACCTTCTCTCGGCGCCTGAACGCTGCCTCGACGGCCGGGATGAGGATTTCGTCGTAGTCCCTCCTGGTCACGCGCCCCTTGGCGACGGCCGCCACGACACCATCCGGGAAGCCTTCCAGTATTTCGATCATGACCCGTTCCTCTCGGTCGCTGGACCTGCAGTCGGATCACGAACGCTATCTGATGAAAAAAAGCGCAAGAGAAGCCGCTCATCGTGATGAACTACCTGAAGGCCATTAAAGCCGACATGCGATTGAACGCCAAAAGTGCGTGACACGATCCCGTTGCCGCGCACCCCCGGCAACGCAAGATATTGACGCATGCGGCCCTCGGCGCCCGCGTCTCCCCGAGCCGAGACCGGACTGGAGTTCCTCCTTTCGAAAGGGCGGTTTAGCTCTTATCTTGTGCGCGTGACCAAGCTCCTGGAACAGGCAATCGAGGCCGTGCGCCGGCTACCTGCGGACTCCCAGGATGATATCGCCCGTGCCATTCTCACTTGGCGGGGAGTGAGCTAGAGGCCGAGCCGGTCGATCCGGCTCATTTGGCGACAGTGCTCGAAGGGTTGGCGCAGGCGAAGCGGCGCGAGTTTGCCACGGATGTCGAAGTCGAGGCTGCTTTCCGCCGCTTTGATCGGTGAAGTTGCGGTTCACTCCGCGCACGACGCGCGACCTTGCAGAGATTGGCGAGTATCTGCGTACCCGTAAATCCGTCCGCGACGCTTGCGGTGAGAGATGCAATACTGCGCGCTCTTCAGAATCTGACACTCGTGACGCCCTAGTTACCGCGTCTATTACATGATCGACGAGGGAGCAGAGGGAGATCGTCATCCTCACGATTCAGCATCCCGCGCGCAGTCGCGAATACCGGGACGTCTAAATTCGATGCGGGCAGCGCCGACTGCAGCAAGAGGGTCGTTGCTCGACCCGCTTTGGCTTCGGTGCCAAATCCCCGGCTCCGCGGTCATCGTCGGAAGACGCCTTTTGCGATCTCTGTCATCCACAAAATTGACGATTTCTCATTTTATACTGCATCTCGTCGAAGCCGGCCACGCGTCGCGCGGCGCGGCCCGGATCGGGGGCACCGGATGAAGACAGTGGCTCAACTATGGAGAGAGATTTTGCTGCAGATCCGCTGCAGATGCAGCGAACGGCAATTCGCTGATTTAATTGCTGGTTGTCGCGAGCCGCGCCCGCCTCCCACTGCAACAAAAGTCACACGTTATAGCAACAACATCGTAACAAAAGTTCCCTAACATCGCCGCAAATTCGCTAGGGCGCAGCGCACATGAAGGCGTTCGGAAGGACATGCTTGCTCAGCCTTGTGGTCCTCGCCGCGGGCGCGGCTGTTGTTGCCGCGGCTCCGCCCGGGACGACGATGCCAATCCGGCATCTTGTCGTGATCTTCCAGGAAAACAATTCCTTCGACCATTATTTCGGGACCTATCCCGTGGCGCTCAACCCGCCGGGCGAGCCGCCTTTCTTCGCGCTGGAAGACACGCCTACGGTCAATGGACTCGGCACTTTGGTCAACGGAGTGCCGCAAGGCGTTTTGCTGACCGATAATCCCAATGCCAACAATCCTGCGAATAACAATTCTACGAAAGGAGCGGTCGCGATCAACCCGTTCCAACTCGACCGCAATCAGGCATTCCTCGATTGCAATAACAGTAACGCCTATAAGAACGAGCAATTGGCCGTTGACTACGGTCTGATGGACGCGTTCCCTTTGAATACCGGCGCCGCGGCCACTCCTGGCAGCGGCGCCGAAGTCCCGTGTCCTGCCGGGATCGTCATGGGCTATTACGATGGAAACACGGTTACGGCATTGTGGAACTATGCGCAGCACTTCGCGATGAGCGACAATTTCTTCGACACCGAGTTTGGCGCCACGGTGTTGGGTCACCTCAACCTGATCTCGGGCCAGACGCATCAGACTAATACAGCAAACCTGACAACCGTCATCCGCAACGGCTCGGTCGTCGCCAATCTCGATTCTGCGCTCGATGATTGCACATCGACGCCGCCAGCCGCCGCGGTCGCGATGACCGGCCACAATGTCGGCGACCTGCTCAACAACGCAGGGGTTACCTGGGGCTGGTTCTATGCCGACTTCACCGCACAGCCCGGCTCGACCCCGACGCAGGCCGTTTGCTCAAACTACGACGTGCATTACGACCCGTTCCAGTATTACCCCTCGACCGTCAACCCCCATCATCTGCCTCCGACCTCGACCGCGCTGATCGGCCACCAAGGGGACCAAGCAAATCATCAATACGATCTCAATTCGTTCTCAGCCGCGCTCAATGCCGGCAATCTGCCGGCCGTGAGCTTCCTCAAGGCGCCGTCTACTGCGACCGGCCATCCTCAGGACGGGAGCACGCTCTCAGAGCAGACCTTCCTGGTCGACACGATCAACGCATTGCAGAAATCCAGATACTGGCCAAGCATGGCGATCATCGTCACGTATGACGACAGCGACGGCTGGTACGACCACGTCATGCCGCCGATCGTCAACCACTCGAACGATCCCTCCGCCACTGAGCCGGGAGGCCTCGACAGCATCTGCGCCATCGTTCCGCCGCCCGCAACTGCGTTCAACGACCGCTGCGGCTATGGCCAGCGTCTGCCCTTCCTCTTCATTTCGCCTTATGCAAAGCGCAACTACGTCGATCATGCAACGCTCGATACGACCTCGGTGCTGCGCTTCATCGAGGATAACTGGCAACTCGGCCGGATCGACTCGCTCGACAATCCGGGCGGAGCGCCCCCTGGTCAAGGCTCGTTCGACCAGCTCGCGGGCTCGATCGAGGGCCTGTTCGATTTCGACGACCGCTACCGCGACAGTCGCGACGACCTCCCGCTGCTGCTCAACGACCGTACCGGTCAAGTGGTTTGGCCCCCAGCATGGCGTTGACGCGGCGACCTGGCCCGATCGCGTCGGCTCCGCACTCGGCGCGGCCCAAACCATAAAATTGACCAATTCTCATTGCACACAGCAGCTCGTCGAAGCCGGGCACAAGTCGCGGCGGGGCTGACGTTGCGAGTCGCGGCGCGGTTGCCCGTTGCTGGCTGGCAAAGGAGGTTTTCGATGGCTGCTCCGATCCCGCCGTTCACACGCGAGAGCGCGATCGTCAAGGTCCGGATGGCAGAAGACGGCTGGAACAGCCGCGATCCGCACCGGGTTTCATTGGCTTATACCGAGGATAGCCGGTGGCGAAACCGGGCGGAATTCATCAATGGTCGCCCCGAGATCGTCGCCTTTCTTACCCGTAAGTGGAACAGGGAGCTCGACTACCGCCTGATCAAAGAACTCTGGGCCTTCACCGACAACCGAATTGCCGTGCGGTTCGCCTACGAGTGGCATGACGACAGCGGCAACTGGTTCCGCTCTTACGGAAACGAGAATTGGGAATTCGATGCCGCTGGCGTGATGCAGCGGCGCCTCGCTTCGATCAACGATCTGCCGATCAAGGAGGCTGACCGGAAATACCACTGGCCGCTCGGGCGGCGGCCCGACGATCACCCCGGCCTTTCCGACTTGGGCCTCTGATCCCGAGGTTCCGGTTGCCACCCTTACGGCGCTGGCTCATCATGCAGACCCCCACCCGGCCCGGAGGGATCACCCCCATGCAAAGCCTTTCGCCGAACCTGCCGCCCGACACGCAGCGCGAGATGCTGCGCCGGATGCTGACCATTCGCCGCTTCGAGGAGCGCGCCTCGGCCGATTATCTGGCCGGCAAGATCTACGGCGTCGTGCACTGCTATATCGGCGAGGAGGCAGTCGCCGTCGGCGTCTGCAGCGCGCTCGACCGCGGCGACCGGATTATCTCGACGCATCGCGGCCACGGCCATTGCATCGCCAAGGGCGCCGACCTCAACCGCATGATGGCCGAGCTCTATGGGCGGCAAACCGGCTACTGCAAGGGCAAGGGCGGCTCGATGCACATCGCCGATTTCGGCATCGGCATGCTCGGCGCCAACGGCATTGTCGCGGGCGGCATCGCGATCGTCACCGGCGCAGGCCTTGCGGCACAGATGGAAGGCAAGGGAGGCGTGGCCGTCTCCTTCTTCGGGGACGGCGCCTCGAACGCCGGGCCCTTCCACGAGTGCCTCAATATCGCGGCGACCTGGAAATTGCCGATGCTCTATGTGTGCGAAAACAACATGTATGCCGCGCAAACCGCCGCCGCCGCGACGCACGCGCTGAGCGATGTGGCGGCGCGCGCAGCCGGCTACGGCATCCCGGGTGTCGTGGTCGACGGCAACGACATCTTCGCCGTCTATCAGGCGGCAAACCGCGCCATTGACCGGGCGCGGTCGGGCGGCGGCCCGACCTTGATCGAATGCAAGACCTACCGTCAGCGCGCCCATACCGAGCGCCGCGGGCAGCCCGATCCCCGAGACCCAGCGGAGCGCGAAGCGTGGCAGCGAAAGGACCCTATCGCGCAACTCGAGCGCCAGCTGAGAGAGCAGGGTCACCTCGACGACACCGGGATCCAGGCCATGGATCGCGAAATCGTGGCCGCTCTCGAGGCCGCCGTCGACTTCGCCGAGGCGAGCCCCTTCCCCTTACCAGAGCAGGCGACCGAAGACGCCTTTGCGGCCTGATGGAAATAAAAGCTTTAACGCGGAGGTCGCGGAGGATATGCGGAGGTCGCAAAGGGGTTCTGTTGCCTTCGGGCCCTCTGCGAATCCTCAGCGTCCTCTGCGTTAGAAGCGTTCTTTTTTGTGCCTGACGGGAGGATCGGACGATGCGAGAGCTGACCTACAACGAGGCCGCCGTCGAGGCGGTCGCCGAGGAGATGCGGCGCGATCCCAAGATCTTCTACATGTCGACCGACCCCATCGGCCCGCTGCTCGAGGAGTTCGGCCCCGGGCGCATCAGGGCGACGCCGATCACCGAAGCCGCACTGACCGGCATGGCGATCGGCGCGGCGGGCTGCGGCTTTCGCCCGATTGTCGACTGGCGGCAGGTCACATTCTGCTTTGTCGCGATGGACCAGATCGTCAATCAGGCGTCGAAGATCCACTACATGTTCGGCGGCCAGGTGACCTTCCCGATCCTCTATCGGGCGGCCGTGGGGGGCGGCACGCAACTCGCGGCACAGCACTCGCAGTCTCCCTATTCGATGTTCATGAATTTGGCCGGCCTGAAGATGTTCCTGCCCTCGACGCCCTACGACATCAAGGGGCTCCTAAAGACGGCGATCCGCGACAACAACCCCGTCATCTCTTTCGAGTCGAACCGGCTGATGACGCGAAAGGGACCTGTGCCGGAGGAGGACTACACGATCCCCTTCGGCAAGGCCGACATCAAACGCGAGGGCAGCGACGTGACCATCGTCGCCCTCGCCTGGCTCGTTCACGAGGCGCTTGCCGCGGCCGAAGAACTGGCCCGTGAGGGGATCTCGGTCGAAGTCGTCGATCCGCGCACGCTGGTGCCGCTGGATTCCGAAGCGATCCGCCGCTCGGTGCAGAAAACGGGTCGCCTCGTCATCGCCGACGAGGCTGGGCCGACAGCCGGTTTCTCGGCGGAGGTCGCAGCGGTTGCCACCGAGGATGCGGCGACATTCGCGCGTCTCCAGGCCCCGGTGAAGCGGATCTGCGCCCTGCAGGTGCCGATCCCCTACAGCCCAATCCTCGAAGGCCACGTGTTCCCGGACCGCAAGCGGATCATGACCGGGGTTCGTGAGGTGCTGGAAGGGCGCAGGCCTGCCGAGGCGGCGTGACCGGGGCGGAAGCATGCGATGCAGATAGTCGACGCGCAAATCCACCTCTGGGGAAGCGGCTTGCCGAGCAATCTGTCGCATCGCCAGGTGACCGCCTTTACCCCTGAGCAGGCCATCGTCTTGATGGACGAGGGCGGTGTCGACGCCGCCGTCATTCATCCCCCGGGCTGGGACCCAAATTCGACCGAAATGGCGATTGCGGCGGTTCGGGACTACCCCGGCCGCTTCGCGATCATGGGTGCAGTGCCGCTCGACCGGCCGGAATCCCGTGCCCGCATCGCGAGCTGGAGAGAACAACCGGGAATGCTCGGCCTGCGGTATGGGTTCCTGTCCGATCCCGCGCGGCGGTGGCTGCACGATGGCACGATCGACTGGCTTTGGGCGGCCGCCGAAGAGGCCGGCGTCCCGATCGCCGCGCTGGCGACGGGTTCGCTGACGGAACTCGGCCGGATCGCCGAGCGCCACCCCGGACTTCGCTTGACGATCGATCACCTCGGCGGCAGAGGCGGCACCAGCACACTCAAAGATGCCGCAGCCATGACCCATATGCCGGAGCTTGTTGCATTGGCGAAATTCCCCAATGTGGCGGTCAAAGCGACCGGCGTGCCGCACTATTCCAGCGAGGCCTATCCGTTCCCGGCACTGCACACTTATCTACGGCAAGTCTTCGACGCCTTTGGTCCGAACCGAATGTTCTGGGGCACAGACATAACGAAGATGCCCTGCTCGTGGCGCCAATGCGTGACGATGTTCACCGAGGAATTGCCGTGGCTCAGCGATCAGGACAGGCGGCTCGTCATGGGGGAGGCGCTCTGTGCCTGGTGGGGCTGGGACCGGACCGCCTGAAGCGCGTCACCGCCCCGAGGCCGAGGGGCCCGGGCGATCAGGCCGCCAGGCCCCAGGCGATGGAGTTGCGCAGCAATGTCGCGAACGCGTCGGTTTCCCACGCGCCGCGGAAGGTTGGCGGCGTCTTGTCCGTCGGGTCGGGTGCGCGGGCGGCGCGGATGGCAGGGTTGTGGCAATGGCCGAGCGCAAAGTAGGTGACGCCGCCACTGCCGACCGCACGGGTATAGCCGAGCACGCGGGTCCTGCCGTCGCCTCGGAGCGAGGTGTCGGAGGCATACAGCGTCCCGATGGCGGGTGATACCGCGTTCGGGCCGTAATCCGCGGTCAGCAGGATCTGCGTCGAGCCCGGATCCTGCATCTCGACGAAGTACGGTTCGTCCTCGACGACGAACGATTTGCCGAGCCCTCGCGTGAGGGGGGAATCAGCGGCGCTCACCTCGACGCGAAACTCGCAGATCGGCGGATGGGTCAGGAAATAGCTCCCGAGGAGGGCGTGGTGCTCGGTCTTGACGGTGCGGCGCTGGCGGGCGCCCTCCACCCGCTCGGCGCGGCCGCCGCTCGTCCCATGCAAGGCCAGCCAATGGCCGCCCGCCTCCAGCCAGCGCTCGATGGCGCGGGTCTGCGCGGCGTCGGGGTAGGGGCCGGCGACGTAGGTGATCAGCAGCTGGCTGACCGGCAGCCATTTCTCGACATCGGCAAAATCGTTGGCGACCGAGGCCGGTATGTCGCGTTCGGCCAACAGCCCCAGTAGCCGCAGGCGGGCATAGTCGTGGTCGTGCCCGGCGTACGATCCGGGCGGAAAACCGCCGGCAATCAGATGCGCGTGCCCGGGTTTCGTCTCTGTCATCGCATCACCTCGTTGGCTGTTCGACACCGCAAAAACTCTATGCCCAGTCTCTCACCTTCCCCTGGGTTGCGCCATGTGCGAGATTCCGTGAAGCGACCTCCAGGAGAGTCCGTCATGCCGCGTTTGAATTTCGGCGCCTTCCTCGCCCCGCACCATCCGGTCGGCGAGCATCCGATGTTGCAGTTCCGCCGCGATCTCGACCTGGTCGAGCAGCTCGACCGGCTCGGCTACGACGAGTTCTGGTGCGGTGAGCACCATTCGAGCGGTTGGGAAATGATCGGCTCGCCCGAGATGTTCCTCGCCGGCGCGGGTGAGCGGTCGAAGCGCATCAAGCTCGCCACGGGGGTCATCTCCTTGCCCTACCACCACCCGTTCAATGTCGCACAGCGCATGGTGCAGCTCGACTGGATGACCGGCGGGCGGGCGATCTTCGGATCGGGCCCCGGCGCGCTCGCATCGGACGCGCACACGCTCGGGATCGATCCGATGGTGCAGCGCGACCGCCAGGACGAGGCGATCGGCATCATCCGGCGGCTGTTCAACGGCGAGCGCGTGACCGCGAAAAGCGACTGGTTCACCCTGCAGGACGCGGCACTGCAGCTTCTGCCATTGCAGGAGGAGATGCCCTTCGCCGTCGCCTCTCAGATCAGCCCATCCGGCATGACATTGGCGGGAAAGCACGGCATCGGCATTATCTCGATCGGCTCGATGTCGAGCGAAGGTCTCAATGCGCTGCCGACGCAATGGGGCTTTGCCGAGGCCGCCGCCAAGAAGCACGGCAAGACGGTCGACCGCAAGAACTGGCGCGTCCTGTTGAGCTGGCACATCGCGGAAACTCGCCAGAAGGCGCGTGCCGAGGCCCGCGAAGGCCTGCTGCGGCATCACAACCAGTACATTGTCGGGACATTGCAGCGGCCCGATGCGAAGCCGTTCAAAGATCCCGATGAGGCAGTTGACAAAGCCGCGTTCTCGGAGGGGGCGTCGGCGACTATTGGCACTCCGGACGATCTGATTGCCCGGATCAAGTCTGTGCTCGAAATCAGCGGCGGCTTCGGAACCCTCGTAGGTTTCGTCCACGACTGGGCCAACCCGGAAAACACGATGCGCAGTTGGGACATGGTGGCCCGCTACGTCGTGCCGGAAATCAACGGCTATCTCGCCGGGCTGCGGGACTCACAGCAGTTCGTCGCCACCAATCGCGGCGTCTTCGACCGCGCCAAGGAAGCGATCATGGCGAAGATTACCGAAAACGAAGCCGCGGTCGCCGCGCTCGCGGTTACGCGGGGTTCGCGGCTAGGCGACGTGGCTTCCGCCAGCAACGTCCCCGATCTCGACAAAGCCCGCGCGCAGGCTGGGCGGCACTGAAGGGAGCTTGGGAGAAATTATGGCGCTGCTCATCGTGGATCTCGACAAGCGTATCGGCAACGCGAAGGCGTGGCGCGACACCTTCGCGGCAAAGCTACCCGATTTGGAAATCCGCATCTGGCCCGATCCGGGAAAGCTGGCGGATATCAAATACCTCGCCTTCATGCATCCCGATTTCGATGCCCTTCCCGTATTCCCGAATCTGAAAGCAATGTTCAGCCGCTCGGCCGGGGTGGAGGCGTTTGTCAACCACCCCAAGCTGCCGAAGGCCCCTCTCGGCAAGATGGAGCCGCCGGGCGGCGATCCGATGATGACGGAATATGTCATCATGCATGTGTTGCGCTTTCATCGCGACATGCCCGGCTATCAGGCCGCTCAGGCCGATCGGGAATGGCGCCGGACAAGGATCGTCCGGCCCGAGGAACGGCGCATCGGTTTCCTTGGCTACGGCATGATGGCGAAAACGCCGGCGCTGGTGCTGAAGTCGCTAGGCTTCCCGGTCTCGGCTTGGGTCCGATCGCCGCGCGAGAAGGAGGAGGTGCCGATTTTTCACGGGCCCGACCAGCTCGAGCCGTTTCTCAACCACACCGACATCGCCGTCTGCCTGTTGCCGTTGACGCGGGAAACCGAGGGCATCTTCTGCGCTCGCACCTTTGCGATGATGCCCCGGGGATCGATGCTGGTGAATGTCGGGCGCGGCAAGCATGTGGTGGCCGAAGATCTGATCCGCGCGCTCGATTCGGGACAACTGTCCTACGCCGCATTGGACGCGCTGTGGCCCGAGCCCCTGCCATCGGACAGCCCCTTGTGGCTGCACCCCAAAGTCACCGTAATGCCGCACGTGGCGCGCCGGCCGACTGTCGCCCAGCTGGTGACCGAAATCGCCGCGAACATCCGCAGGCTCGAGGCCGGCGGCAGGCTATTGCAGGAAGTCGACAAGACAACGGGATATTGATCATCGGGGCGATGCGAAAATCATCAAGGCCATCGGCCGTTGTTCGTGCTGCAGAGGCGCTGCCGCGCAGACCAAATCTGATCGGGCCGCGCCTCATCCACGCCTCTACCGCAAACAAGTCCACTGAGGTCACCGTTTGCCGGTAAGATACGGCAAATTGCTACCCTTTAACAATTCTGGGAGCCTCAATAGCCCTTAACCTTTGCTTTAACTATCAAATTATATTCGTTTAAGTATAAATATCGTTGAACATTTTCCCTTGTTGAGCAAGGTCGGATTCATGCTCGGCGCTGCCGAGACCTACCGGTTCGATTTGGGAACGTTAACGATGTGTCATGAAGAATATGAGGCCGCGGTGGCCGCGTTTATCCGCCGCAACGGCGTTACGCGCTGCCCGACCGCCTGTGCATTGCCGACGCAAGCCGCGCCCGCCGCCGCCGATCAGGCCGCGCTGCAGCGTTACGCGGCACGGCGCAGCCAATCCCGCCGGCAGCAGGCCGCGGCACGCGACCGGTCGTTCTGGGCCGCCAAAGTCCTGGCAGGGCACGGTGAGTAATGCGCTCGAGCGGTCGCCGCGGGAAGCCCTCGCCATGAGCGACGACCTGCCGCCACCGAACACCAGGCGCTGGGTCGTGCGTCGCAAGGCCGCGGTCGTCACCGCCGTGCGCACCGGCCGCATCACCCTCGAAGAGGCGCTGCAACGCTACCAGCTGACCGAGGAGGAGTACCGGTCTTGGGAGCGCGCGTTCGAGCAGCACGGTCTGCCCGGCTTGCGCAGCACACGCCTGCAGCAATATCGCGGTCCGCGTCCGCGCGGCCCGCGCTCGCGCCGCTGACCCGCGGCTTTGAGGGCGGTTACCGCGAGCGGACCGGCTGCCGGCCGAACCAAGCGGACGCGCTGCGCAAGACTGGCGACTCCCGCAGAAATTCGGCGACCAACGCCAGCATGACGCTGACCGACCACCACCAGCCGAGCTCGCGCAGCAGCCAGAACCCGAACCCGCCGTCGAGCGCCTGACGCAGGCACTCGCCCCACATCAGGAGCACGATGACGATCGCGCTTCCGAGACAGAGGGCGCGCAGCTCGCGCGAGGCGGAGCGCGACAGCGCCAATAGTCCCGGCATGACCAGCAACAGAAAAATACCGCGATACCCGATGCTCTGTCCGGCGAAGAAGCATCCGGCGATCACTGCGCTGCCGATCACCATGAAGGCCCGCTCGCCATCGGGAAGCTCGGCGATGGCGGCGCGCCACTCGGCGAAGTGCGACAAACGGCGGCAGATCGCGAGCACCGCGCCTGCCAGCCCCCCATAGAGGCCGGCGGTTACCACCCATCCGACTGCCGCCCCAAAGCGGGAAGGGATCGTGTTTTCGACCATCATCCCGATCAGAAACGGCAGGTTCTTCGCCGCGAACAGGTCGGTATTGTACGGTCCGACCGGGATGTTCGCCCATCCTCGCACGATCTCGACATGATAAGCCGCCCAGAAACCGGCGAGCGAACCCGCCACAGCCATCGCGACGGCCGCAAACACCGCAAGCCGCTCGCGGAACAGGACGACGAGCAACATGATCGGATAATATTTGAGGAGCGCTGCCAAGAGCGCGAACGCATAGCCGACCATCCGCGCCGCTGGCCCGCGCTCGGCGAGAAAGCCGACCGCCAGCGCCAACATGAACAGAATGATGTCGGCATTAGCTCGCTCCAGCGCGAAAACCACCATTGTCGAAAAAATGGCAGCCAGCATCAGAAGCAGTTCGATGAGGCGTCGCGACGGCGGCAGCAGGGTCAACGAGGCGATGAAAGGAAGTTCGAGCAAGCATCCGACGGCAGTGGTGTCCCGCAGGCTCAGCGGGATCGGCGCAGCCACCAGCCAGAACGGCGAATAATTGAACGGCAGGTGTAAGAGGTCGCAAGGGTTGTCCGAGATGACGTCCCAGCTCTGCCGCGCGCAGTCCCAGGCCGCCAGTACAAAGCTGATATCTAGAAACGGGATTCGGAACGGCACTACCCCCCAGTACCGCAAAACGTCGTCATACACCTCTCTGTGCCCCTGCCGATAAAGCCAGGACATTGCGAGAAAGATGGCGAGCGCCGAACCTGCCGGGACAAACCGGCAGAGCCAGGCGGGCATTTCTCGTCGGCGCATGCGAGCTAGTGGCCCGTCAACTCGACCAGCGGGTCGGGCAAAGGAAGGGGGGTCATCGGGACCGTTCGGCAGCCACCGGCGCGCTGCGCGATGCAGACCTCGCCGACGCATTGCCGTGTGGTGAAACCGAGCGCCGGTGGGGGCGGGTCGGTGTAGAGCAGCGTATCGAAGGTGTCTGCGGCCGTGGTCAGCGCGGCTTCGTCCTCCGGCCAATACATCGGCGCCGGCCAATGGAAATGGGTATATCCGCCGTAACCTCCCCAATCTTCGCCGTGGAGCCCGTAGAGGCCGATCCCGCACGGCGCCGGCCCACGCGAGACAAAGGACGCGGCGGCGAGCTTGTCGTGCATCCGCTGACGGTGAGCGCCGAGGGTGGCGCTGTTCCAGACCTGGGACGACGCCACGCCCCACCAGGCCACGGCCAAAGCGGCGCTGGTGGCGGCGGCTGCGGTTACGGATACGCCGCGGCCGATCAGCCAGTGCCGGCCCAGCTCGCCATCTGAGCGAGCCCGACCCCGGCGAGCACGGTCAACGGCACGATCGCCGGGTAGATGAAACGATATTCCTTGTGGCCGATGCCGGAGTGAACGGCGAGGATGACGACCGCGTCGACGAGCAGCAATGGCAGCCGCCACGCCCCGATCGCCATCAACAGCAGCATCGTCGTGCCAGCGCCGCCCCAGACGCCGAGCTCGCCGAGAAGATAATACTGCCAGAACCCGAACCCGCCGCCGAGCGCCTGCCGCAGGTATTCGCCCCACATTGACGATCGCGCTTCCGAGACAGAGGGCGCGCAGCTCGCGGACGCCTTCGTGAGTGCGATGGAGTGGAAAGTGGAATGGAGCGCGCGCGTCGCATCCATCAAGCCGGGTACAGGACGCTATTTCCCGGCGCACGAGCAAGAGATCGTCCCCTGGCGATTATGCACGCCATGAAGAGACCAATGACCAAAGGCGTGATTAACCCTACAGGGAAAAGGATAGGGGGATTGATCAGGGGGTTCACCCAGGTCAGGGGAATCACAATCAGCTCGCCGAATTGAAATCCGTCGTTGAGTGCGCGACAGAGCAGCAGGCTGGCGGCAATATCTAGCATGACACCATCGTAATTGAAAACGTGCGGCGCAGAGAGCATCGTCGCTGCAAGCAGCATCATGAGTTGTAGTTCATGGGGCACTGCCTGGCGGAAACACCAATAGACGCCACCGGCAGCGAGCACGATGGCGATAGCCTGGGCGGCGTTGGCTACAGCGGGTGATGCACCGAGCAAGGCTACGCAGGTATAGACGCTCTGCCCGTGGAGACGCCCAACGATGTTCCAGGCGTTGTAGAGATCGCTCGGAACCGTCATCAGCGCGACCCAACCCCGCCAAGCACCTAGTCCGAACACCACAAGACTAAAGAACGCCAACAGCAGCGCACTGGCGGCAGCGCCGGCGAGCGACTGCCAATAACGGCCGGCAATGAGCGCAATCGGCACCATCAGCGCGAGCTGGGGCTTGAAGCTGAGAATGCCGAGCACAGTTCCGCCGAGGATCGGCTGCCGTTTCATTAGCGCGAAGCCGCCGATGAGAACAGCGCTGGTAAGGAACGAGTTCTGTCCAAGGACAACGGTACACGCGACAGCTGGAGAGAGCATCAGCAACCCCAGCATCAGCTTTCTGTGTTCCGGGTCGTCGTCGTAATACCACACCGCCGCGATCAGAGCCGCACCCGTGACTAGAAGAAAGGAGGCGTAGGCAATCGGGAACGGCAGCCCTCCGAACGGGACGAGAAACAACAGGAAAGTCGGCGGGTACATCCAGGGATGAAACGACAATGGAGCCGACAGCCAGTCCGCGAGCTGCTCATTAATCCGAGCAGTGAAATCGGCTCCGTGGAATAGAAGCGGGAGGTTGCCTTCGAGATAGGCTCCCGACGCGTTATAGAACACCATCCAGTCCTGACCCAGATGGTGCGCGAAAGCGGCTGCATAGAAGCTCCAACCTGCAAACCCGAAGAAGCCGCATAAGGCTTCGATCGCGACGGCGCGCCTCCGTGCTAGGGGAATCATCGAGGGTCCTCCGTTCAGCTGCGAAGCTGCCGAAGAATAGATTAGAAATGGTTAAGCATGGACATTTCTGCCTCTTCGAAATGCCGGCCAGTTAGCGCAAGACACGGTCGCGGGCCGCGGAGCCGCCGTCTCCGGACCTTCAGTTCACTGTCTTCTTGCGTCCCGCAATTTGACCAAAACACCTGGCAGGGGGATGGGTGCCACGGGGACTGACCGGCATCCGCCGGGGCGGTGCGCAACGCAGACCTGACCGATGCATCGCAAGGTGGTAAAACCCAGGACTGCAGGGGGCGGTTGCGTGTAAAGGAGCGTATCGAACCCGCCGGCAGAGCCGATCAATGCGGGCTCGTCCTTCGGCCAGTACATCGGCACCGTCTGGTGGAAATAGGTGTACCCGCCGTAAGCCTCCCAGTCCTCGCCGCCCAGACCATAGAGCCCGATCCCGCAGGGAGCCGGGCGGTGGGCAACGAAGGACGCCGCCGACAAATTGTCGTGCATGCGCTGGCGTTGCGAGCTCAGTGGCGCGCCAGTCCAGACCTGGTGCGACGCCCAGCACCACCAACCGAGAGCAAGAGCGGTGCCGGAGAGTGCGGCGAGTTTGTTTGGCATGCCGTGACCGATCAGCCATTCCCGTCCCCAACTCGCCATCTGCGCGAGACCTATCCCGGCGAGCACGGTCAGGGGCACGATCGCAGGGTAGATGAAGCGATATTCCTTGTGGCCGATCCCCGAGTGGACGGCGAGGATGACGATCGCGACGACCAGCAGCAATGGCAGCCGCCAAGCACCGATCGCGATCAGCAGCAGCATCGTCGCGGCGGCGCCGCCCCAGACGCCGAGCTCGCCGAGAAGATAATACGGCCAGGGCTCGACCCCGAAGGTCGAGCTCACCCCGTAAAAGACATTATAGAGGACGTAACGCCACACCGAGGCAAAGGGATAGCCGAGGGTCAGGGTATCGAGCACCGCCGCCGCGGCCAGAATGGCGGCCACACCGGCGAGGGTCGCGGCGAGCCGCCCGCGGTCTGCCCGCCAATTCGTCCACAGCATCGCGACGGCTATTGCGGGAGCGAGCTGCACACGAGTCGCAAAGACGAGGCCGAGCAAGGCGCCGCCATAAAACAGCCGGCGCCGGGAGACGACCAGATAGCCCGGTTCCAGTGCCCAAATCCCGACGACGAGCAGATGGCCGGCGACTGTTTCGGAGAGGGTGCGGGCGCCGAAATAGACCGGTTCGGCGGCGACCGCGACAGCGAGCCCCGCGAGAAGCGCGCCCGTGATGCCAAACGGCGGGCGGCACCACAGAAAGCAGCACACCACCGGTGCAGTGGCCAACCCCGCAAAACCGACCGCGATCACCGGAAGGTAATAATCCGGACCGTCGCCGATGATCCGCGACAGCTCCATCAGCCCGGCAATAATGCCGGGCAGCAGCCAGGATCGCACGCCGAGCTGGAATTCCCACGCCACCAGCCCGCTGCCGAAAACGAGGCGGTGGGCCGGCTCGGAGGTCTGAAAAATCTCGTCTGGCCATACCGCGCTGGGCTCGACCAGGATTGGCAGTAGCCGCAGCAGAATTGCCAGCGCCACCAATACCACCAGTGCGATTTCAGCCGATCCCCGTGAGAGAAACCGGATGAGGCGCTGTTTGCGGCCGGCAGCGGGCGCCACGCCGCTACGATATGCGCGGAGGGATCGCTCGACGGCGCGTGAAGGCCATCGAGCGCTTTTTTCAGAGCTTGGCGGCGATGGTGCTGAAGGTAGTGCTGAGATTGGTGCCGACGAGAGTGAAAGCCGCGATTGCCGCGACCGCGATCAATGCGGCAATCAAGGCATATTCGATGGCTGTAACCCCGGACTCGTCCCGGACCAGATTGGAAAGTACGGTGCGCAAGCGGATTCTCCTCAGGGTGAGTAAAGTAATCGCAGATTGCGCCAGAATCTTTAAACATAGGTAAATCGCCAGCCCCCGTCAGCTCTCAATCAGAGACGCGCGAGCTGGTCCTCGAGAGCTGCCAGGCTCGCCAGCGAGTGGGCGGTCGCAAAGCAGTCGACGTGATCGAGCGCGACCGCCATAGCGCGCGCCACCGGTGCGTACCCCTTCCACCCGAGCAGCGGGTTGAGCCAGACCAGGCGGTGCGCGCGCCGCTTCAGCCGCCTGAGCTCGACCGCCAGCGCCTCCGGCGAGTCGGTATCGTACCCGTCGCTCATGACAATTATGACACTGCGCGAGCCGAGTGCTTCCTTTGAATATTCATCGTTGAAGGTCTTGAGGGAGGTCGCGATCCGGGTGCCGCCACCAAACCCGTCGGCCATCAGCGACAGCCTTGCCATGGCGACGTTCCGGTCTCGCTCGCGCAAAGGATTGGCGATATGCACGAGCCTGGTATGAAACAAGAAGGCGTCTGCGTGCAGCCCGCCACCAATCAGGCCGCGCACGAAATTGAGCAAATACCGACTGTAGACCGACATCGATCCGGACACGTCGAGCAGCACCACGAGCTTGACTGGCCGTTCCGGACGATGCTTGCGCCGCAGCTCGATCGGTTCGCCGCCGCGAGACAGGTTGCGCCGGATGGTCCGTCTGATATCGATGGTCTCGCCGCGTCGGGCCGGTGTGCGCCGGCGACTAAGGCGGTAACGGATCGCGCGGGCGAGGCGCTCGGCGATCCGCTCAGCCTCTGCCGCCTCTTCCGGGGTGACGAGCGTGCGCAGATCGGTCCGGGAGAGCGCGTCACTCCGGCTTGCGATCAGTCGACCGGTGCCTGTTCCGTCCGGCCCTTCGCCGTTCCCCTGCGGATGTTCGGCCCGGCTCGTCACCGACGCAGTTTCTTCGCGCGGCAGCACCTTGTCCCAGATCTCGGGCCGGGCACTGCGGTTCCGAACGCCGCCGGCTTGTGCGGCAGCGACGACCCTGAGGCCACGACCGAGCCAATAGGCATCGAAGAGATCGTCGAAGCGGGTCCATTGCTCGCGATTGCCCGACAGCAGGGTCTTGAGCACGAGACGGACGGCAGCCGCGTCAAGGAATTCTTCTGCCGCGAGGACGGAGAGGACGATCTCGGTCTCCGACGGTCCGACGGCGAACCTGTGGCGGCGCAGATGCGTCATGAACCCGCTCACCCGCGCCGCAGCGCCGGCATCAGCGATCATGCCACTTTGCCGATGAGCCGGGCGGCAACCTCGGGCGGAACCCGTTTCAGATCCGCCTCGCTCTTGAGCAGACAAATCCGGCCTGCGCGTACTGCGCCCTGGTCCTTGTCGATCGAGTCAATGTCGAGGCCAACAAGCGCACGCGCCCAGTCGAGCGTTTCGGCTATGCCGGGCCTCTTCTCCAGATCCTCGCGACGCAGCAATTGCACAAAACGAACGACCTGCTCCGCGAGGCGTTGATCGATACCGGGCAGGCGGGCGCGCACTATGACGAGCTCCTTCCGCTCGTCGGGAAAGTCGAGATAGCTGTAGAGGCAGCGGCGGCGTAAGGCGTCCGACAATGCCCGGGTTCCGTTCGAGGTCAGGACCACATGCGGTATCGAGCACGCGGTGATGGTGCCGAGTTCGGGGACCGTGATCTGGAAATCGGAGAGTATTTCGAGGAGGAATGCCTCGAATTCCTCGTCGGCCCGGTCGATCTCATCGATCAGCAGCACCGGCGATGTCGGCTGAGAGATGGCTTCGAGAAGCGGCCGCTGCAGCAGGTAGTCTTCGGAAAAGATGTGACGCTCGATCGCGTCGGATGTCATCGCGTCTCGCTCATGCGCGCGGATCGCGAGGAGCTGGCGCTGGTAGTTCCATTCGTAGATGGTCGCGTTGGCGTCGAGGCCCTCGTAGCATTGCAGGCGGATCAACCTCGTCTTCAGCACCTGAGCCAATGCCTTGCCGATTTCGGTCTTTCCGACCCCCGCCTCGCCCTCGAGCAGCAGCGGCCGCCCCAGCCCGATCATCAAACAAAGCGCCATTGCCAGCGCGTCGTCGGCGATATAGCCAACATCGGCGAGGTCTCGTTGCAGCGGCGCGTAGTCGAGCGTCATGTGGGATCAGCGCGGCGCGCTCAGCCAGCTCACCCTCGATTCAACCCCTTGCCGGCGGCTTCCAGATGCCGCGCTCCTGCATAAGTCGGACCTGTCGGTCGATCACCTCCTGCTTGTAGTCGGCGTGCCGGCCGGGAATTTTGTCGAGGTAGAGGTTCTTGGGGTAGATCGGCTGCTCGTAGATAATTTGGGCCAGCTCGGCGCGGATGTCCTTGGGCCAGTTCGTCACCTGCGCCGATTGGCGGTGATGCCGCAGCGCCTCGATCTTGATTACCCCGGCGACGAAGGTCGAGCCGTTCGTGTCGCGCTGTTTGCCGACGATCGCGCCGCGGTAATCAACGATCATCGACTGGCCGCCGCCGGCGTCGATCGGGGTCTCGCTGTCCGGGTAGAGGTGATAGCCGCCGATATTAGGCGCGACGACATACATGTTGTTTTCGAGAGCGCGCGCCCGGTTGGAGATCTCGAAAAAATCGTTCTCGGTAAACGGCGCGGGGAGCGAGGCGCGATAGACCACTTCGGCGCCGTTGAGGGCGAGACCGCGGCCGTTCTCGGGGTAGCTGCCCTCCATCGCCATCATGATCCCGAGCCGTCCGATCGCGGTGTCGGCGACCGGCCAGAAGGCCTGCAGGGTACGGCCGTATTTCTCGATCCACCAGTCGAAGAGATCGTGCGGGGAGACCGAGCGCTCGCACGGCAACAGCGCCGAGATCTTGTAATGCTTCAGAACGACGGCGCCGTCGGGATCGATGACGAAGCCGATATTGAAGAAGCGATCGGGCCAGTCCTCGTGGCGCGCCTTGGCCTGCGCCATGATGAACACACCCCACTGCCGCGCTAGCCGCCCGAGGCGATCGGTCTCCGGGCCCGGAATGTCGATCGCGCAGTTGCGGGCAAATTCGACGTGATCGACGTCGAGAACCTCGTCGTTGAACCCTTGCAGCGCACCCTCGGGTATGGCGACGAGGCGGACAGGGATGTCCAGATTGGACAACCAGAACGCTGCCTTTGTCAGGCTTTCCAGGTGCTCCAGGTTCTTATCGATGTCGTCGCGGCGGCGGATGCCCCAGAAGCTCGGGATCAACCCCACGGCGGTGTAAGGCTCGATCATTCCGATCCCCATCAAGATCGTTGGCGGCTCACCCGAGGATCTTGTCGATCTCCCGCGTCACTGCGTCGATGTCGGCCATGCCGTCGACCCGCCGCAGAATGCCGCGCTCGCGGTAATAGGGCAGGATCGGGGCGGTCTGACGATGATAGACCTCGAAGCGGGCCTTGACCGCCTCGGGCCTGTCGTCGGCGCGGCAGACGAATTCGCTGGCGCCGCATACATCGCAGATCCCTTCGCGGCTCGGCCGGTTATACCGCTCGTGATAGCTCGCGCCACACTGGGTGCAGGTAAACCGCCCGGACAACCGATCGACCAGCGCCGCCTCGTCGACGTCGAGCAGGATCACATGGTCGAGCTTCAACTTATGCTCGGCCAGCATCGCGTCGAGCGCCTTCGCCTGCGGCACGTTGCGCGGGAACCCGTCGAGGATGAAACCTCGGCCGCAATCAGGCTGCCGGATGCGCTGGTCGATCATCTCGACGATGATGTCGTCGGGCACCAACTGGCCGGAGTCCATGATGGCTTTGACGCGGCGTCCGAACTCGGTGTCGGAGTCGGTTGTGGCGCGCAGCATGTCGCCGGTGGACAGCTGGACGATGCCGTGGGTCTGCTCGATCCGCTTTGCCTGGGTGCCTTTCCCCGAGCCCGGCGGTCCGAGCAGGATGATGTTCATCCGCGGCGCCCCCGCAGCTTCGCCTTCCGGATCAGGCCTTCATATTGATGGGCGAGCAGGTGCGAGTGGATCTGCGCAACGGTATCCATCGTGACGCTGACGACAATCAGAAGGCTGGTTCCGCCGAAATAGAACGGGACGGAGTATTCCGAGATCAGGATCTCGGGGAGGATGCAAACCGCCGAGAGATATGCGGCACCGACAACCGTCAACCTGGTTAGGATATGGTCCAGATAATCGGCGGTGTTCTTCCCGGGCCGGATCCCGGGAATGAACCCGCCGTATTTCCGTAGATTGTCCGCGGTCTCCTCGGGGTTGAAGACGATTGCCGTATAGAAGAAGCAGAAGAAGACGATGAGGCCGACATAGAGCGCCATATAAAGCGGCCGGCCGTGTGCAAGGTAGGCCGTGATCTCGCCGATCCAGCCAACGCTCGACCCGTTGGCTTCGAAATTCGCCACCGTCGCCGGCAGCAGCAACAGCGAGGAGGCGAAGATCGGCGGGATGACACCCGAGGTGTTGATCTTCAGCGGCAGGTGGGACGCGTCGCCGCCGAACATCTTGTTGCCCATCTGGCGCTTTGGGTACTGCACGAGGATGCGGCGCTGCGCGCGTTCCATGAAGACGATGAACGCGACGACCGCCACCGACATCACCAGAAAAATGATGATGAAGACGGTCGAGATCGCACCGGTTCGCCCGAGCTCGAGTGTGGAGGCGAGCGCATGCGGGAGGTTCGCGACGATACCGGCCATGATGATCAGGGAAATGCCGTTGCCGACCCCGCGCGCCGTGATCTGCTCGCCAAGCCACATCAGGAAGACCGTGCCGCTGACCAATGTCACTACGGTCACCAGCCGAAAGAACAGCCCGGGATCGAGCACCGCGGACTGCGCCCCGGCACGCATCCCCTCAAGCCCGACGGCGATCCCATAGGACTGGACCGCCGCCAACAGGACAGTGCCGAGGCGGGTGTATTGGTTCAGCTTTTTGCGCCCGCTCTCGCCCTCCTTCTTCAGCGCTTCGAGGGTCGGGGACACCGCTGTCAAGAGCTGGATGATGATCGATGCTGAAATATACGGCATGATGTTCAGCGCAAAGATCGTCATCCGCCCGAGCGCGCCGCCCGAGAACATGTCGAACATGCCGAGGATGCCGCCGGCGTTGCGCGAGAACACGTCCTGCAGGATCGCCGGGTCGATCCCGGGGATCGGGATATAGGTGCCGAGCCGGTAGATCACCAAGGCGCCGAGGGTGAACCAGATCCGGCTCTTGAGCTCGGTCGCCTTGGAGAAGGCCGAGAAATTTATGCTCGAAGCGAGTTGTTCGGCGGCTGACGCCATTTACCATTCCTCACCAAATAGCCCCGAGCGGCGCCGCCGAGTTTAGGCCGAGGCGGTGTCCTCCGGCTTCTGTTCCTTCGCACGCCCGGCGGGAAGGATGACCTTGCCTCCGGCCTTCTCGACAGCGGCAACCGCCGCAGCGGAGGCACCGGCAACCTTGATCGTAATCGCGGTGCGCAACTCGCCCTTGGCCAGCAGACGGACGCCGTCGCCGAGCCGCCGCAACACCCCCGACGAGACGAGCGCCGCGCCGTCGAGTGTCCCATCAGCCCTAAGTTTACCACTATCGAGCGCCGTCTGCAGGCGTCCGAGATTGACCACCTTGAAATCTTTGCGGAAAATCTTGTTGTTGAAGCCGCGCTTCGGCAGCCGACGATGCAACGGCGTCTGGCCGCCCTCAAAGCCGTTCAATGCGACGCCGGTCCGCGCCGTCTGGCCCTTGCCGCCGCGCGCCGAGGTCTTGCCCTTGCCCGAGCCGATCCCGCGCCCGATCCGCTTGGCGCGGTAATGCGCCCCGGGATTGTCCCTGATCTCGTTGAGCTTCATCACCTGACCAATCCCATGCGAAGCCTCACCCACCCAGCGCTACGCGCTGGGTCCCCCCTCTCCCGCACTGCGGGAGAGGGGATTGTTTCCGCACCCCTTAGAGCCCCTCTCCCGCATTGCGGGAGAGGGTGCCGAGCGCAGCGAGGCGGGTGAGGGGCTTCTCATCCCTCTTCCACGACCCGAACGAGGTGCTTCACCTTGTTGATCATACCCCGAACCGCGGGCGTGTCTTCGAGAACGCGCCGGCGATGCCGCTTGTTCAACCCGAGACCCTTGAGTGTTGCTTCCTGGTCCGGCTTGCGCCCGATCGGACTTCCGAGCTGCTCGACCGTGACCGTCCTCTTGCCCTCCATCACGGGTTCTCGCGAGGTTCGGTGTCGCGCCGGCCGAGGATCTCGCCGACCTTTTTGCCGCGGCGTGCCGCGACGGCACGCGGGCTGGTTGCCCGGCCCAAGGCGACGAAAGTCGCCTTGATCATGTTGTGCGGATTTGGACTGCCGATCGATTTGGCCACCACGTCGTGCACGCCGAGCGCCTCGAAAATCGCGCGCATCGGACCCCCGGCGATGATTCCGGTCCCCGGCTTGGCGGCGCGCACGACCACTTGGCCGGCGCCATAGCTGCTGACGATGTCGTGATGCAATGTGCGCCCCTCGCGCAAAGGTACGCGAATCATGCCGCGCCGGGCCTGCTCGGTGGCCTTGCGGATGGCTTCGGGCACTTCTCGGGCCTTGCCCGATCCGTAGCCGACCCGACCCTTGCGGTCCCCAACCACGACCAACGCTGCGAAGCCGAAGCGTCGGCCGCCCTTCACCACCTTGGCGACGCGATTGATGTTGACCAGCTTTTCGGTGAATTCGCTCTCCTCGCGCTCGCGCCCCTGTCGGTCGCCGTCCCGTCCGCGGCGGTCGCCTTGTGTGCGTGCCTGTGTGCGTGCCATGCCGATCCCTTTAGAAATCCAGACCGCCCTCGCGGGCGGCATCGGCCAAGGCCTTGACCCGGCCGTGAAACAGATAAGCGCCGCGATCAAAGACGACCTGCTCGATCCCGGCCGCTTTGGCTCTCTCGGCCACCAGCTTGCCGACGGCACTCGCCGCGGCGATGTCGGCGCCGGTTTTGAGGCCGGTCTTCAGCCCGCCATCGAGGGTCGAGGCCGCCGCCAGCGTCCGTCCGGTCGTGTCGTCGATGACTTGCGCGTAAATGTGCTTGGAGGAGCGAAACACCGAGAGGCGCGGCCGGTTGTTGCCGGCGCGGCGGAGATTGCGCCGAACCCGCTGCCGCCGGCGCAGAAACAGGGCTTTGGCTTTCTCGGACATCGGTTTACTTCTTCTTGCCTTCCTTGCGGCGCACGGTCTCGGTCGAGTATTTGATCCCCTTGCCCTTGTAGGGTTCCGGTGGACGGTAGGCGCGGATCTCGGCCGCGATCTGGCCGACCCGTTGGCGGTCAGCGCCGCTGATTTTGATCAGGGTCGGCCTTTCGCAGACGATATTGACGTCGCCGGGGATCGGATACGCGATCTCGTGACTGTAGCCGAGCTGCAGATTGAGCGTGCCGCCCTGCACCGCGGCGCGGTACCCCACGCCATTGATTTCCAGGGTGACCGAAAACCCTTTCGCTACGCCGGTGACCATATTGTTCACCAATGCCCGCGTCGTGCCCCACATCGCTCGGGCATGTTTCGTGTCGTTCTTCGGCGCTATCGTGACCGCGCCGTCGGCAATCGAAGCGGTGACTTCGTTGCTGACGACGAGGCGCAATGTGCCGAGACTGCCCTTGGCGCTCAGGGTCTGCCCCGACATCTGCACTTCGACCCCGCTCGGCACTGTGACGGGATGCTTGCCAACACGCGACATCGCGAACCTCAGAACACGCGGCAGAGGACTTCGCCGCCGACTTTTGCGGCGCGGGCTTCGTTATCCGACATGACCCCTCGCGGGGTTGACAGAATGGAGATGCCGAGCCCGTTATAGCTGCGCGGCAAGTCGATGATGCGCGAATAAATGCGCCGCCCCGGCTTCGACACGCGCGAAATCTCCCGAATCACCGGCTCGCCATCGACGTATTTGAGCTCGATACGCAGCTCTGAGACACCGGGCCGAATATGTTCGCGGCTAAAGCCGCGGATGTATCCCTCGCGCTTCAGCACTTCGAGTACATTGGCACGGATCTTTGAGGCCGGCGAGGCGACGACGGCCTGCCGCGCCCTCTGCCCGTTGCGGATCCGCGTCAGCATGTCTCCGAGGGGATCGCTCATCGTCATCGGCCGCGCTCCCGCCTACCAGCTCGACTTGACCATGCCCGGAATCAGCCCGGCAGAGGCGAGCTCCCGTAGGGCAATTCGCGACAGCTTGAATTTCCGGTAATATCCGCGCGGGCGGCCGGTCAGAGAGCAGCGGTTGCGAACCCGCGTCGCAGATGCATTGCGCGGTAATTCGGCCAGCTTCAGCTGTGCCGCAAACCTGTCCTCGGGTGGCGCTGTCCGGTCGATCGCGACCGCCTTCAGCCTTGCCCGCCGAACGGCAACGGCTTTGGCGAGCCTGATCCGCCTTGCGTTTTTCTCGATTGAGCTCTTTTTTGCCACCTAGCTAGATCTCCCAGTTTCAATTGGCAAAAGGCATGTCGAAAGCTTTGAGGAGCGCCTTGGCCTCTGCGTCGGTCCGAGCGGTCGTCACGATGACGACATCCATGCCGCGCGTCGCATCGACCCGGTCGTAGTCGATTTCGGGAAAAACGAGCTGCTCCTTGAGGCCGAGGGCAAAATTGCCTCGTCCGTCGAAGCTCCTGCCCGATATGCCGCGAAAATCGCGAACCCGCGGCAGAGCCACGGTGATCAGGCGATCGAGAAACTCGTACATCCGCTCGCGGCGCAACGTTACCTTGCACCCGATCGGCATGCCCTGGCGCAGCTTGAAGGTTGCAATCGACCGCTTCGCTTTGGTGATGACCGGATGCTGGCCGGTGATTGCGGTCAAGTCGGCGGCGGCCGCCTCCGCTTTCTTGCTGTCTTGCACCGCCTCGCCGACACCCATATTGACCACGATCTTTTCGAGGCGCGGCACTTGCATCGGGTTCTTGTACCCGAACTCCTGCATCAGCGCCGAGCGGACCGTCGTCTCATACTGTTCGTGCAGGCGCGCCCTAGCCATCCCCTCACCTGTCGATGATTTCGCCCGAGCGGCGGGCGAACCGGACCTTGCGGCCATCCTCAAGAAATCTTGTACCCGATCCGCGTCGGTTTGCGTGATTGCGGGTCGACGTGCGCGACGTTCGAGATGTGGATCGTCAACTCCTTCTCGACGATACCACCGGGCTCGCCCATACGCGGCCGGGTATGCCGCTTGGCGACGTGCACCCCCTGCACGATGAGCCGCCCCTCGCCGGGAAAGACACGCAACACCTCCCCGGTCCTGCCCTTGTCGCGACCGCTGATGACGACGACGTTGTCGCCCTTCTTGATCTTCAATTTCGGCATGCTTGCACCTCAGCAGCCCATTACCGTCACTTCCGCGGGAATGACGGATTGACGGCACCGATCGGCTGATTTCATAGGACTTCCGGGGCCAACGACACGATCTTCATGAACCGGCGCGCCCGCAATTCACGGGTCACCGGACCAAAAATGCGGGTCCCGATCGGCTCACCCTGATTGGTGATCAGCACGGCGGCGTTGCGGTCGAACCGAATAGCGCTGCCGTCCGTGCGGCGTATCTCCTTCGCCGTGCGCACGATGACCGCGCGATGCACGTCGCCCTTCTTGACCCGGCCGCGCGGGATGGCCTCCTTGACCGAGACGATGATCACGTCGCCGATCGTCGCGGTCTTGCGTTTCGAGCCGCCCAGCACTTTGATGCATTGCACCCGGCGTGCGCCCGAGTTATCGGCGACGTCGAGATTTGTCTGCATCTGGATCATGATGCACCTTCCGCGGGCTCGGCGGTTTGGATGCCGACATCTGGCGGTTCGAGTTCCGCCATATCGACCGGCGCGGCAACCGGATCGGTGGGCCTACGAGTGGAGCGGCGACCCGGCGTTGCATCTGGGGGGCCGCCGATCACGACCCAGCATTTGCGCTTGGAGATCGGACGGCTCTCCTCGATCCGGACGACATCACCGGAGCGGTAGGTGTTGTTCTCGTCATGCGCCGCATATTTCTTCGAATGCGTGACGAATTTCTTGTAGACAGGGTGCATCACGCGTCGCTCAACCCGAACAATCACCGTCTTGTCGCAAGCGTCGCTGACGACCACACCCTGAAGGACGCGTTTTGACATTACGTGTTCCCTAGGCCCGCGGCGCGGCGCCGTTCGCCCAGCACCGTCTTGATGCGGGCAATGTCGCGCCGCACCTGCCGTACGCGGGCAGTATTCTCGAGCTGGCCATTGGCCCGTTGGAAGCGCAGATTGAAGATCTCCTTGCCGAGAACGTCGAGTTCACCCGTCAACTCGTCTTCGGTTTTGGCCCTGGCATCGATAACCTTCATCACACGACCTCCTCGCCTTGCCGAGCGACGAAGCGCGTTGCGATCGGCAATTTGGCGGCGGCGAGATCGAACGCCTCGCGGGCAATATCGGGCGGCACGCCGTCGAGCTCGAACATGATGCGGCCGGGCTTTACTCGGCAAATCCAGAATTCCGGCGAACCCTTGCCGCTGCCCATGCGAACTTCGGCCGGCTTCTGCGATACCGGCACATCGGGGAAGATGCGGATCCAAACCCGCCCGGCGCGGCGGATGTGGCGCGTTATCGCGCGCCGTGCCGCCTCGATCTGGCGGGCCGTGATCCGCCCCGGGTCCGAGGCCTTCAGCCCATAGGCGCCAAAGTTCAAGTCCGTCCCGCCCTTCGCGAGACCGTGGACGCGCCCTTTATGGGCCTTACGATATTTGCTTCTTTTCGGAGCGAGCATGATCCATTACCCCAGCGCTTCGCGCCGGCCGCGCTCGTGGCTCGCGGGTTGCCCTTCGTTCAGCCGCTTGTCTTGCGCCATCGGGTCATGAGCGAGAATCTCGCCCTTGAAGACCCAGACCTTGACGCCGCACACGCCGTAGGTGGTCTTCGCGGTGCCGTAGCCGAAATCGACGTCGGCGCGCAATGTATGCAGCGGCACGCGGCCTTCCCGATACCATTCCATGCGGGCGATCTCCGCTCCGCCTAGGCGGCCCGAACAGTTGATCCGGATCCCTTGCGCGCCGAGCCGCATCGCCGACTGCACGGCCCGCTTCATCGCCCGGCGAAAGGCGACGCGGCGTTCCAGCTGCTGCGCGATGCCGTCGGCAATCAGCTTCGCGTCGATTTCCGGTTTGCGGATCTCGACGATGTTGAGGCTGACTTCGCTGTTGGTAACCTTGGCGAGATCGGTGCGCAGCTTTTCGATGTCGACACCCTTTTTCCCGATCACCACGCCGGGCCGGGCCGAATGCAGCGTGATCCTCGTCCGTCGCGCGGCGCGCTCGATGACGACGCGGGAGAGGCCGGCCTGGCTCAGCCGCCGCTGCAGAAACTTCCGCAAGCCGAGGTCGTCGAGCAGCAAATTGCCGTATTCCTTGCGCGCGAACCAGCGCGAGTCCCAGGTTCGGTTGATGCCGAGCCGAAGCCCGATCGGGTTGACCTTCTGTCCCATTACTGAGCCTCCTCGGCGCTCTCTCGGACGATGACAGTCAGATGCGCAAACATCTTCTCGACGCGTGCCGAGCGCCCACGGCCTCTGGTGTGAAAGCGTTTCAGTACAAAAGCCCGGCCGACCGTAGCCTCCTTCACAAAAAGGCGGTCAACATCGAGCTGGTGATTGTTTTCTGCGTTGGCGATCGCCGCTTGCAGAACCTTCCTGACGTCGCGCGCGATGCGGCGTCGTGAGAAGGTCAGTTCCGCGAGCGCGGCCGAGGCAGTCTTGCCACGGATCGTCTGCGCCACGAGGTTGAGCTTGCGCGGGCTCGTGCGCAGGCCCCGCATGGAAGCGGCGGCTTCGCTTTCCTCGAGCCGCCGTTCGGCGGCTGGCTTACCCATGTCAGCTCCTTCTCGCCTTCTTGTCGCCGGCGTGCCCGTAGAAGGTTCGGGTCGGCGCGAATTCGCCGAGCTTGTGCCCGATCATGTTCTCGGTGACCAGCACCGGGATGAATTTGTGCCCGTTATAGACGCCGAAGGTGAGCCCGACAAATTGCGGAAAGATCGTCGACCGGCGCGACCAGGTCCGGATCACCTGATTGCGTCCCGACCCACGCGCCGCCTCCGCCTTTTTCAGGAGATAGCCGTCGACAAACGGCCCCTTCCATACCGAGCGTGCCAAGCTTTTCCTCCCGTCGGCTAGCGCTTGTGACGGCGGCGCACGATCAGCCGGTCCGCCGCCTTGTTGTGCCGGGTCTTCTTGCCCTTGGTTGGCTTGCCCCATGGCGTGACGGGATGCCGGCCACCCGAGCTGCGACCCTCGCCGCCGCCATGCGGATGATCGATCGGGTTCATCGCGACGCCGCGTACCGAAGGCCGGCGACCCAGCCAGCGGTTTCGGCCGGCCTTGCCGATTACGATGTTCTGCTGATCGGGGTTTGATACGGCGCCGACCGTCGCCCGGCATTCGGAGCGCACCATGCGCAGCTCTCCGGAAGAGAGGCGCAACAGGGCATAGCCTTGGTCGCGGCCGACCAGCTGGACATAAGTGCCAGCCGAACGGGCGATCTGGCCGCCCTTGCCGGGTTTCATCTCGACATTGTGGATGATCGTGCCGACCGGCATGCTGCGCATCGGCATCGTATTGCCGGGCTTGACGTCCACCCTCTCGCCCGAGACGACAGTGTCGCCCGCTTTGAGCCGTTGCGGTGCCAGTATGTAGGCGAGCTCGCCGTCCTGGTAACGAATAAGCGCAATGAACGCCGTGCGGTTCGGGTCATATTCGAGCCGCTCGACGGTGGCCGGCACATCGACCTTCGAGCGCTTGAAGTCGACGATCCGGTAGCGCCGCTTATTTCCGCCGCCGCGCCAGCGCATCGTGATGCGGCCGGTGTTGTTGCGGCCGCCCTTGCCGCGCAGCCCCTCGGTCAGGGCCTTTACCGGCTTGCCCTTCCACAGCTCGCTGCGGTCGACGATCACCAGCTGGCGGCGCGACGGCGTCGTCGGGTTGAATGTCTTCAGTGCCATCGCTCAAATCCCCGTCGTCACGTCGATCCGTTGACCTTCGCGAAGCGTCACGACCGCTTTTTTGTAGTCGGAACGCCGGCCCGGTCGGCCACGAACCCGCTTGAGCTTGCCCATGACCCGGATCGTGTTCACCGCTGTCACGCTGACGCTGAACAACCCTTCCACAGCCGCCTTCACTTCGCGCTTGGTGGCCGTCAGCGGCACGCGAAAGATCACCTGGCGGTGCTCGGATACATTCGTCGCCTTCTCGGTGATGACCGGGCCGCGGATGATGTCGTACATTTGCTGCCGCGTGAGCCGCGTGACGGCGGGCGGGATGACGCGAAACCGGCTCATTTGAGGCGCGCCTCGAGGTGCTGCACCGCCTCGCGCGTCAGAACGAGCGTGTCGCGGCGCAGGATGTCGTAAACGTTGGCGCCTTGCTGCGGCAGCACATCGACGCGCGGCAGGTTACGGGCGGCGCGCATGAATCCTTCGTCGACAGCGGGCCCGTCGATGATCAGCACCGAGTCCCAGCCGAGCGTCTCGAAACGTGCCCGCAAAGCCTTGGTTTTGGCCTCGTCGATGCGGGCCGCGTCAATCACGATCAACTTGCCCTCGCGCTGCTTCGAGGACAGCGCCGTCTTGAGGCCCAGCTTGCGAACCTTCTTCTGCAGGGAGAATTCATGACTGCGTACGACCGGACCGAAAATCACCGCGCCGCCGCGGAATTGCGGCGAGCGCAGGCTGCCCTGACGGGCGCGCCCGGTACCCTTCTGTTTGTAGGGTTTCTTAGTCGTTCCCTGTATTTCGCTGATCCCCTTTGTCTTATGGGTCCCGGCGCGGCGTTTTGCCAGTTGCCAGTTGACGACCCGGGCGAGGATGTCGCGGCGAATCGGCAGGCCGAATACCTCCTCGGCGAGGTCGATATCGCCGACTTCCTGATTATCGAGATTGCGCACGGTAAGCTTCATCAGGCGGCTCCGCCCTGCGCGCCCTCGGCAGTCGCCGGCATCTCCCGCAAAGCTGCTGGGAACGGCAGCCCTCCGGGAGCTTTGCGCTTCACAGCATCCTTGATCAGCACATAGCCGCCGGGGCTCCCAGGCACCGAGCCCTTGATCATCAGGACGCCGCGCTCGGCATCGGCTGCAACCACCTCGAGGCTCTGGGTCGTTACCCGCTCGGCTCCGAGGTGACCTGCCATCTTCTTGTTCTTGAAAGTTTTGCCCGGCGACTGCCGCTGGCCGGTCGACCCGTGGCTGCGATGTGAGACCGAGACGCCGTGGCTGGCACGCAAGCCGTGGAAGTTGTGCCGCTTCATCGCCCCGGCAAACCCCTTGCCGATACTGGTGCCGACGACATCGACAAACTGGCCCGGGAGAAAATGCGCCGCGGTGATTTCCGCGCCGATGTCCAGCAGCGCATCCGCAGAGACACGGAACTCGGCGAGGCGCGCCTTCGGTTCTACCTTGGCTTTGGCAAAATGACCCCGCTGCGGTTTCGACACGTTCTTGGTCTTGGCCGTACCGACGCCGAGCTGCACCGCGATGTAACCGTCCGTGTCCTCGGTGCGCACCGCAACGACCTGGCAGTTGTCGACCTGCAGCACGGTCACCGGGATGTGGCTACCTTCGTCGGTAAAGACGCGCGTCATGCCGAGCTTCCGAGCGATCAAACCGGTCCGCATCACGCAACCTTCAGAGCTTGATCTCGACGTCGACGCCAGCGGCAAGATCGAGCTTCATCAGCGCGTCGACGGTCTGCGGCGTCGGATCAACAATGTCGAGCATGCGTTTGTGGGTGCGGATCTCGAATTGCTCGCGCGATTTCTTGTCGACATGCGGCGAGCGCAAGACGGTAAATTTCTCGATTTTGGTCGGAAGCGGGATCGGACCCCGCACCCGCGCCCCGGTTCGCTTGGCCGTCGTGACGATTTCGCTGGTCGATTGGTCGAGGACGCGGTGATCGTAGGCCCGCAGCCGAATGCGAATGTTCTGGTTGTCGGTCGCCATTTGCTGTTTCCAGTCCTATTTTCGCGCGCTCGGCTTCAGTTCGCTGCTATTTTATGATCTTCGCGACGACGCCGGCGCCGACGGTGCGGCCGCCTTCGCGGATCGCAAAGCGCAAGCCTTCATCCATCGCAATGGGGGCGATCAGCTCGATCTCCATCGAGATGTTGTCGCCCGGCATCACCATCTCGGTGCCCTCGGGCAGGTGCACCGTGCCGGTCACGTCGGTCGTGCGGAAATAAAACTGCGGCCGGTAATTGCCGAAAAACGGCGTGTGCCGCCCGCCTTCCTCCTTGGTCAGGATGTAGGCCTCGCACTGAAAGCGGGTGTGCGGCGTGATCGACCCCGGCGCCGCCAGCACCTGGCCGCGCTCCACCTCCTCGCGCTTGGTGCCGCGCAACAAGGCCCCGATGTTGTCGCCCGCCTCGCCCTGGTCCAGCAATTTGCGGAACATCTCGACCCCGGTCACCACCGTCTTGGCGGTCGGCCGCAGCCCCACGATCTCGACCTCGTCGCCGACCTTGACGACGCCGCGCTCGACCCGCCCGGTCACCACCGTGCCGCGCCCCGAGATCGTGAACACGTCCTCGATCGGCATCAGAAACGGACGGTCCTTCGCCCGCTCCGGCTGCGGGATGTAGCTGTCCACCGCGTCCATCAGCGCGATGATCGAATCGTGCCCCTGCTCGGGGTCTCTCCCCTCCAGCGCAAACAGCGCCGCGCCGCGCACCACCGGGATGTCGTCGCCGGGAAACTGGTAGCTCGACAACAGCTCGCGCACCTCCAATTCGACCAGGTCCAACAGTTCCGGGTCGTCCACCATGTCGACCTTGTTCATGAACACCACCAGCGCCGGCACCCCGACCTGGCGCGCCAGCAAGACATGCTCGCGGGTCTGCGGCATCGGGCCGTCCGCCGCCGAGACCACCAGGATCGCACCGTCCATCTGCGCCGCCCCGGTGATCATGTTCTTGATGTAGTCGGCATGACCCGGGCAGTCGACATGCGCATAGTGCCGCTTGCCGGTCTCGTACTCGACATGCGCCGTCGCAATCGTGATCCCGCGCGCGCGTTCCTCGGGCGCCTTGTCGATCTGGTCGAACGGCACAAACGTCGCCCCGCCCTTCTCCGCCAAGACCTTGGTGATCGCCGCCGTCAATGTCGTCTTGCCGTGGTCGATGTGACCGATCGTCCCGATATTGCAGTGCGGCTTCGTCCGCTGAAACTTCGCCTTCGACATCGTCTTCTTCTCCGTCCGACCCAGCCTGGCTGGATTTTCAAACCTGTAATATTAAGCCATTTTGGCGCGGACTTCGTCCGCCACCGCCTGCGGTACCTGCTCGTAATGGTCGAAATGCATTGTGTACTGGGCGCGCCCCTGGCTCATCGACCGCAAGGTATTGACGTATCCGAACATGTTGGCGAGCGGGACCATCGCATCGATGACCCGCGCATTGCCGCGCGTGTCCATCCCGGTGACCTGGCCGCGACGGCTGTTCAGGTCACCGATCACGTCACCCATATACTCCTCCGGCGTCACCACTTCGACCCGCATGATCGGTTCGAGCAGCTTCGGCGCAGCTTTCATGACGCCTTCCTTGAACGCGGCGCGGGCCGCAATCTCGAAGGCGAGCACGCTCGAATCGACGTCATGGAAGGCGCCGTCGATCAATGTCGCCTGCAGATCGATGACCGGGAAACCGGCGAGCACGCCGGTTTCGGTCGACGCCTTCAGCCCCTTCTCGACTCCTGGCGCATATTCCTTCGGGACGGCGCCGCCAACCACCGCGTTCTCGAAAACAAAACCGGAGCCCGGCGGCAGCGGCTCGAACCGCAACTTGACGCGTGCGAACTGTCCGGCTCCGCCAGTCTGTTTTTTGTGGGTGTAATCCACCTCTGCGGTGCGAGTAATCGTCTCGCGGTAGGCCACCTGCGGCGCGCCGACATTGGCGTCGACCTTGAACTCGCGCTTCATGCGGTCGACGATGATCTCGAGGTGCAACTCGCCCATCCCCTTGATCACGGTCTGTCCGCTCTCATGGTCGACGGTGACGCGGAATGAGGGGTCCTCCGTCGCGAGGCGGGCGAGCGCCTGGCTCATCTTCTCCTGATCGCCCTTGGTCTTGGGCTCGACCGCGATCTCGATGACCGGTTCGGGAAACTCCATCCGCTCGAGTACGACCGGATCGCCGGGGTCGGACAGGGTGTCGCCCGTCGTGGTATTCTTCAGCCCGGCGAATGCGACGATGTCTCCGGCGCGGGCTTCCTTGATGTCCTCGCGGTGGTTAGCGTGCATCTGCAGCATGCGGCCGATCCGCTCGCGCGTCCCCTTGACGCTGTTCAACACCTGGCTGCCGGCGGTAACGACCCCGGAATAAATGCGGACGAAGGTTAGCGAGCCGACAAAGGGGTCGCTCATGATCTTGAAGGCGAGCCCGGCAAACGGCTCGTCATCCGAGCAGCGGCGTACAACCGGCTCCTTCGAGCCGACCCTGATGCCGTTGATCGCCGTGACATCGGTCGGGGCCGGCAAATAGTCGACCACTGCATCGAGCAGCGGCTGTACCCCTTTGTTCTTGAATGCCGAACCGCACAGCACGGGAACAAAGACGCCGCCGACCGTGCCCTTGCGGATGCATCGCTTCAGCACGTCTTCGCTCGGCTCCTCGCCGCCGAGATAAGCTTCGAGCGCCGCGTCGTCCTGCTCGACCGCGGCTTCGACCAGCCTTGTCCGGAAGGCCTTGGCCTCCTCGGCCATTTCGGGTGGAACTTCGACAATGTCGAATTCCGCACCGAGAGTCTCGTCGCGCCACTTGACCGCGCGAAAGCCGACGAGATCGACGATCCCGACGAAGTCGCTCTCGACGCCGATCGGCAATTGCAGCACCACCGGCTTGGCGCCCAGCCGATCATCGATCATCGCGACGCAGCGAGGGAAATCGGCGCCGATGCGATCCATCTTGTTGACAAAGCAGATCCGCGGGACGCCGTATTTGTCGGCTTGCCGCCAGACGGTCTCCGATTGGGGCTCGACGCCGGCGACCGAGTTGAATACCGCGACGGCCCCGTCGAGCACCCTCAGGCTGCGCTCGACCTCGATCGTGAAATCGACGTGGCCCGGCGTGTCGATGATGTTGATGCGATGGTCTTGCCAGAAGCAGGTGGTCGCGGCCGAGGTGATCGTAATGCCGCGCTCCTGCTCCTGCGCCATCCAATCCATCGTCGCGGTGCCTTCGTGCACCTCGCCCATCTTATAGGCGCGGCCGGTGTAATAGAGGATGCGCTCGGTGGTGGTTGTTTTACCGGCATCGATATGCGCCATGATGCCGATGTTTCGGTATCGCTCGAGAGGTGTCGTGCGTGCCATGAAAGCAACTCCGCCGGCGCCACGCGGCGCGGGCGCCCTCAAGGAAAATGGTGTCTCGGTCGTGGTCTGCTTCGTCGCTTACCAGCGGTAGTGCGAGAAGGCCTTGTTCGCATCAGCCATGCGATGCGTATCCTCCCGCCGCTTCACCGCGGCACCGCGATTGTTGGCGGCATCGAGCAGCTCCCCCGAAAGCCGCTCCTCCATCGTGTTCTCCGAGCGCCCGCGCGAACTCGAAATGAGCCAGCGAATGGCCAGCGCCTGGCTGCGGTCGGTCCGCACTTCGACCGGTACCTGATAGGTGGCGCCGCCGACACGGCGCGAACGGACCTCGACGGCGGGTCGCACATTACCGAGCGCGTCGTGGAAAACCCTGAGGGGGTCTTGGCCGCTGCGCTTGGCGATGCGGTCGAAAGCCCCGTAGACGATGCGTTCGGCGACCGACTTCTTGCCCTCGTACATCAGGCAATTCATAAATTTGGTTAATACGCTGTCGCCGAATTTTGCGTCCGGCAAGACTTCGCGTTTGACCGCGGCGCGACGGCGCGACATGACGTTCTCCCTACTTGGGACGCTTGGCGCCGTATTTCGAACGGCGTTGGCGCCGATCCTTTACGCCCTGGGTGTCGAGCGTGCCGCGGATGATATGGTACCGCACCCCCGGGAGATCTTTCACTCGGCCGCCACGGATCAAAACGACCGAATGTTCCTGAAGATTGTGGCCCTCCCCGGGAATGTAGCTCGTGACCTCGAACCCGTTCGTCAGGCGGACGCGCGCCACCTTACGCAACGCGGAATTCGGCTTTTTCGGCGTGGTCGTGTAGACGCGCGTGCACACCCCGCGCTTCTGCGGGCAGGCTTCCATTGCTGGAACCTTGTTGCGTGCCACCTCCGGCCGCCGCGGATTGCGGATCAGCTGGTTTATCGTCGGCATCGTCACAACCTCGTCAAACACGACAATCGCCAAGCACAACAAACGCCCGGGGCGATCACGCCGCCGGGTCGAAGAGTTTCCGTACCTAATTCTTTGCGCGCCTCCTCACAGAAGCGCCGAGCCAGGGTCAATCTAGGGCTGCGTCTAGGTGGCTTCCTACGGCCAGCCCCAAGCGGGGCCAATATTACTAGTGATCCAAACCAACCCGGTCAAGTCCCCCTGCCATGAAACGCATTGCGCTCCATGGAC
>CAWBIT010000009.1:0-154977 GCA_963789025.1 uncultured Alphaproteobacteria bacterium | reverse complement strand
ATGACGTGTTGTGGGTGGCGATTGATTCTGCATCAAAGTGAGGATCGCTACCGTCCATTTTGGAGCTGACCATGAACGTCGGGGCTGACAAATCCGAACCATTGACCGCGGTCCATACCGACCTTGGTGCAATTTTCGTTTCGTTGGAATTGAGCCGCTCGAGCTGGCTGATCACCTCACTGTCGCCAGGAGGTGGGGAAAAGATGTCAAAGCATTCTGTTCCCGGCGGCGATTTCGCCGGGCTAATGGAGCGCTTCGCACAACTTCAGGAGAAGGCGAGGCGGCGGACGGGTCAAAGCTTTCGGATCATCGTTGTACAGGAGGCCGGTCTCGACGGGTTTTGGATTCACCGGGCGCTCCAGAACGAAGGCATCGAAAGCCACGTCGTCGACGCGGCCTCGATTGCAACGTCGCGTCGGCGCCGGAGGGCAAAGACCGACAAGATCGATGGTGAAACGCTGGTTCGAGCGCTGCTCGCTTACAAGCGCGGCGAACCTCGGGTCTGTGCAATGGTCAAGGTGCCTACTCCCGGCGAGGAAGACCGCCGCCACCTCTGCCGCGAGCGCAAAGCGCTAACCGCCGAAAGAGTGCGACACGTCAATCGTATCAAAGGATTTTTATTCAGCCAGGGCGTATCCGGATATCAGCCGCTGCGCCGCGACCGGCGCCAGCGGCTGGAAGAACTCCAAACCGGCGACGGCCGCGCCTTCCCTCAGCATCTTAAAGCGCTCGTCAACCGTGAGCTCGATCGGCTTGAACTTCTTCTCAAACAGATCAAAACCGTGGAGGCCGCGCGGGACGCGTTGCTGGCGGTGGAACAAACGGCCAAGTCGGGGCCCGCAGCGATGTTACTTGACATAAGAGGCATCGGACCGGAATTCGCCGCCATACTCTGGTCGGAGGGGCTATTCCGACACTTTGAAAACCGACGGCAGATCGCAGCGTATGCGGGTCTGGCCCCGACACCCTGGCAGAGCGGCGCGGTCGATCGAGAACAGGGAGTGTCCAAAGCCGGCAACCCGCGACTGCGAACAACATTGATCCAGCTCGCCTGGCTATGGCTGCGCAATTAGCCGCGCTCAGCTCTCAGCGTCTGGTTTCACGAACGGGTGAGCCGCAACGGCGGCCGCCTGCGCAAGACAACCATCGTGGCACTGGCGCGAAAGCTACTGGTCGCGCTCTGGAAATACGTGACCGCCGGTGTCGTTATCGAAGGCGTTACGATGAAGGTTGCCTAACGAATACACCAACGTAATCCCGTCATCTCCCAGGACCTGATCAGTCCTGGCGGATCCAGGTAGACGAACCGTAGCAAGCCATGGCCTGAAATGCCGCTTTCGAGAATGGTTCTCGTCTTCCTGAGCCCTGCCCGCCGAAAGCGGGATCTTGGTGCAGCTGCTATGAGCGGCGACCGCATGTGAGGTTGACCGTGCTCGGAAACGAGCCGCGTCGCGCAAATGGGCTTGGACCTTGGATACCGAAGCAACTGGAGACGTTTCGATGCCCCCGTGATGCGACCCCTTGACCAAGCCCTCGTCATGTGAGGCTTGCTCGGCGTTTACTCACGTTGCGGCCTGCACACTCGCGCGGTCACCTTATTTCGTGACCCGCTATCCGAAGGCTTCAGACATTTCGTCACCTCCATGCCTGCTCCGGTTGCTTCCGGCTGGAGCGAATCGCCGGGTGGGCCTCGCACCCACTGGAAAGCGCCGCCTTGTCACGGCGCACCCCCGATGCTGTCATTCGCCACAGCGAGGATCGATCACCTAAGCCCGTAACCGGTTGTTCAATCGGAAGCGGCTTGCTCAATTGGCTGCGGCCGGCAATTGCCGCAGCCGCTCTTTCAGATAGGTGAAATCGACCGGCTTGGTGACAAACTCGAAGGCCCCAAGTTCGATAGCTCGGCGCCGGCGCTCGTCGTCGCCGTAGGCGGTCACCATCATCACCGGCAGCTCGGGGAACTGCCGCTTGATCTCGCCGAGCAGCGCCAGCCCGTCCATGCCCGGCATGTTGATATCCGACATGATCACGATCAGCGTCGGTTCGATGCCATTTGACAGTAGAGCAAGCGCATCCTCTCCCGAGGCGGCAAAGTGCATGGCATACCGCCCGTCGCGCACCTCCCGCCGGAATTGCTGGCGGAATAGCTGGGCGACGTCGGCCTCGTCATCGACCACCAGGATGCTGACGGTCATGCGGCTGACCTCCCGTTGGCCGAGGGACCGCTCTGACGCGGCAGCCGTACCGCGAATTCGGTATAGGCGCCCTCTTGGCTGTCGACCTCGATCGTGCCGCCGTGCTGTTGCGTGACGATGTCGTAGCTGATCGACAGGCCGAGCCCCGTCCCCTCGCCGGTCGGTTTTGTCGTGACGAACGGCTGGAACAGCTTGGCGCGGATTTCCGTCGCGATGCCGGTACCGTTGTCGCGCACCCGCGCCTCGACGGCATTGCCAAGGTCGCGCGTGGCAACGGACAGGGTCGGACGATAGGCGGGGTCACCATCGCCTTTGGCCCGCTTGTCGGTAGCGTAGAAGCCGTTGCCGAAGAGGTTGAGGAAGACCCGCGTCATTTCCTGCGGCGCCACTTCGATCGGCGCGAGACCCTCGGCGAAATCGCGCTCCAGCGTGATGTTGAAATTCTGGTCCTGCGCGCGGGCGCCGTGATAGGCGAGGTTGAGCGCCTCTTCGACCGGCGCGTTGAGATCGACCGTGCGGCGCTCGCCGCTGCTTCCCCGCGAATGCTCCAGCATCGATTTGACGATGTTGTCGGCGCGCCTTCCGTGCTCGGCGATCTTATCGAGATTGCCGGTCAGCAATTCGATCGTCTCGTCGATCTCGGCGCGCTTGTCCGCGTCAAGCATCACCCAGGCCGGCGCCGCCGCCTCCTTCAATTCCGACAGGAGTTCGTTCGAGAGGCCGGCGAAGTTGTTGACGAAATTCAAGGGGTTCTTGATCTCATGGGCGATACCGGCGGTGAGCTGTCCGAGCGCCGCCATCTTCTGCTGCACGACCAGTTGCTGCTGCGTTGCCGAGAGTTCGGCCAAGGCTTTTTCCGCCGCGTCGCGAGCATCGCGGATCGCCGCTTCGGCGCGTTTGCGCTCGGTGATGTCGCCATAGATCAGCACGAAGCCGCCACCCGGTACCGCGTTGCGGCGCACTTCGATGACGCGGCCGTCAGGGCGCTCCCGCTCAAAGCGGATGTCTTCATCGGTGCGTTCGAGGCGCGAGTGCAGCTCGGCCTCGACATCATCGCGACCGAATTCGCCGCGCTCGGCCAGGAAGCGGAGGTAGTCCTCGTAGCTCGGCCGTGCCGCGAGAACCGCGTCCGGCACGTCGAGGAGCCGCTGGAAATTCAGGTTCCACGCCCCCAGCCGCAAATTGGCGTCGAACATCGCGACGCCGTCGCCCATGTTGTCGAATGTCACGCGCAATTCGGCCTGGCGTTGGCGGATTTCGTCCAAGAGCCGCGCATTGTCCATCGCGATCACCGCCTGCGCGGCAAAATTTTCTAAGAGCGCAATCTGCTTTTCGGAAAACGGCTTTACCTCCATGCGGTGCATCGTGAAATGGCCGACGACCTCGCCCTCTTTGATCAACGGAACAAACAGAACCGTCAGGATCCCGGCTTCGACGGCGGCGAGCATGTCGGGGCTGCCCGTCCGATAGGACTCGTCCTCCTTCGAAGCGGGAACATGCACGACCGATCGGGTCTCGACCATTCGCATCGGCGGGGACGGATGCGGCAGCAGCGGTATGGGCGTCGCCGGCGGAAACATGTTGTCGAAATCCTCCGGCACCCCGTGGCTCGCCAGACGCCAGAAGGCGTTGTTCTCAAAGCGGAATAGGTGCCCCGTGTGGGCTTCGCAGAGCCGCGTCGCCCGTTCCAGCATCGCGTCGAACACCGGCTGGAGATTGCCGGGATTGCCGTTGATGACCGCCAAGACCTCGGCGATCGCCTGCTGCTGTGCGAGGCTCTCGCGCAGCTCGGTCAGAAGGCGGGTGTTCTCGATCGCGATGACCGCCTGATCGGCGAAGGTACGCACCAGTTCGATCTGCCGCTCGCTGAACGGCTCGACGTGGAACCGGTGAAAGTGCAGCAATCCGACCACCGCGCCGTCACGCAGCATCGGGACCACCAGGATCGTCCGCATTTTGCTGATGGCCGCGTATTGGCCCTCGCTGAATTCCGGCAGCGCGAGAATATCGACGATATGTGCGACTCCCTCCTGCGCGATGCGTTCTTGCACCAGGCGCCAGGGTGCGGAATCCGACGTCACCACTCGGTTGCGCTCAGATGCGGCAAAATCGTCGGAAATTCCGCGAACCGCAGCAAAACGGAACGCCTCGCCCTCGCGGATCGTGACTGCCCCGCCATCGGCCACGCAGAGCCGCGTCGCGGTTTCGAGCAGCGTGTCGAGCACCGGCTGCAGGTCGAAGGTCGAACGGCTGATGACCTTGAGCACATCCGCCGTCGCGGTCTGGTATTCGAGCGATTCCGTCAGATCGTCGGTGCGCTCGTTCAATTCATTGAACAGCCGCACATTTTCGATCGCGATCACGGCTTGGTCGGCGAACGTGCGCACCAGCTCGATCTGCCGCTCGCTGAACGGTTCGACGCGAGAACGTCCCATGCTGATCGTGCCGACCACCGTTCCCTCTCGCAGGAGCGGCACCCCAAGGATGGTGCGTCGCCCAGCCGTCACAGTCTCGGGCGCCGCGTAATCCGGGTCGGCGGTGATGTCCGCGACATGCACAACCCTGCCTTCGAGCGCCACCCGCCCATGGACGGTTTCGCGACCCGGGACAAGTGTTCGCTGGCGCAGGGTCGTCCAATACTCGTCGTCGAGGGCATAAGCAGACACATAGCGAAAGACCTCACCCTCGCGGATCGTGATCGTGGCACCATCGCTGCCGCAAAGCCGCGCGGCGGTAGCGCTGATCGTGTCAAAGACCGGTTGAAGATCAAAGCTGGATCCGCTGATGACCTTGAGCACGTCGCTCGTCGCGGTCTGGTATTCGAGCGACTCCTGCAAATCCGCGGTGCGCTCGTTCAATTCGTTGAACAGCCGGACATTCTCGATCGCGATGACGGCCTGATCGGCGAAGGTCTTCAACAGATCAACCTGCTTGTCGCCGAACAGCTCCTTCTCCCTGCGGGTGATGGTGATCGCGCCGATCGGCTCGCCGTCGCGCAGCATCGGCACCGACAGCGTGGTGTTGTCTCCCCCGACCAGGCTGAGGCTGGGATGGGCGAAATCGGGATCAGCGGTGAAATCCGCGACATGCGCCACCTCTCGGGTCATGATTGCCCGCGCCGTGATGCTCCCCCGGCCCGGCGCAATCGGAAACACGCGGTGGACGGCAGCAAGTTGATCGGCTGTCCACCCGTAATGAGCGACGAAGTGAATCCGCGAGCCGTCGTAGCGGAAGACGCCTCCGTTCGAAGCGCCGGTGAGGGTGCTCGCGGCTTTCGCGATCGCGTCAAAGGTGGGCTGCACGTCGGTCGGGGAACTGGAGATCACCCGCAGGATCTCCGCCATCGCCGTCTGCTTTTCGAGCGCCTCGCGCGTTTCGGTGATCAGCCGCGCGTTTTCCATCGCGATGACCGCCTGCACCGCGAAGTTTTCGAGGAGCGCGATCTCCTTGTCCGAGAACGGGCGCACTTCCTTGCGCGCTGAGGCGATCATCCCGAGCAACCGCCCATCGCGCTGCAAGGGCACGCACAGCAACGTCTGGTGGGCCTCGTCCGCGACCGGGTCCTCTTTGAACACCTTCGAGAAATCGGCCGCCGACAGATCGGCGATGTGCGTGAGGCGCTCGCCGGCGATCAGCGGCCGGGTCGCCGGGTTGTCGGCGCCCGGATAGCCGCGCCGCACCTGCTCGGCGAAGGCATCAGACAGGCCGTATGTCGCGACGGCCCGGAAATTCGTGCCGTCGTACAGCTCCAAATCGCCACACTCGACCCCGCACAGACGCATTGCCTTTTCGAGGATCGCGTCGAACACCGGCGCGAGGTCGCCGGGCGAGGAATTGATGACGCCGAGCACCTCGGCGGTCGCGGTCTGCTGTTCCAGGGCTTCGCGCGTCTCGGTCAACAACCGCGCGTTTTCCATCGCGATGACGGCCTGCGCCGCGAAATTCTGCAGCAAGGCGATCTGCTTCTCGGAGAACGGCCGGACCTCGCGGCGGTGAACGTTGATGACGCCGAGCAGCGCGCCGTCCTTGCGCAACGCCACGCCGAGCCAGGAACGGACATGGCGCGCGTCAAGCCGCGCGCGCCCCAGCGGGATCTGGTAGGCGGCCGTTTCCCGCACGTCCGCGACATGCAACACGCTATGGCCGCGTGCGAGGAATTCATACATGCCGGAGAGCTGTGCCGGACCGAGCTGTCGCAGCATCGCGGCCTCGCCGGGCGCGCCGTGGACGGCGGCGAGGTGGAGCCTCTCGCCGTCGAAGGTACGCACCAGCGCCTCGTCGGCGGCGCACAGGCGCACTGCCCGCTCGACCATCGCCTCGAACACCGGCCGAAGATCGCCGGGCGAGGAATTGATGACCTGCAACACCTCGGCCGTCGCGGTCTGCTGGTCGAGGGCCTCGCGCGTCTCGGTTAAGAGCCGCGCGTTTTCCATCGCGATGACGGCCTGCGCCGCGAAATTCTGCAGGAGGGCGATCTGCTTGTCGGAAAAAGGCTTCACCTCCATGCGGTGCATCGTGAAATGGCCGACGACCTCGCCCTCTTTGATCAACGGGACGAACAGAACCGTCAGAATCCCGGCCTCGACCGCGGCGACCTCGTCGCGGCAGCGGTGGAGCCAATAGGATTTGTCCTCGCGCACATCCAGGACATGCACGACCGACCGGGTGGCGATCATCCGTGCCGGCCCTGAATTCGGGTCCAGCGGCACCGGCCGATCGGGCGGGAAAAGCTCGTCGAAATCTTCCGATACGCCGCGGCTCGCCAACCGGAAGAAGGCGCCGTTCTCGAAGCGGAACAAATGGCCGGTATCGGCTTCGCAGAGACGTACCGCCTTTTCGAGCATCGCGTCGAACACCGGCGCGAGGTCGCCGGGCGCGGAATTGATGACCTGCAACACTTCAGCGGTCGCGGTCTGCTGCTCCAAGGCCTCGCGCGTCTCGGTCAACAGCCGCGCGTTTTCCATCGCGATGACTGCCTGGTCGGCGAAGCTGCGGACCAGCGCGATCTCTGCGTCGGCGAACGGCCGCACCTCCTGACGGTAGATCACGATGACCCCGAGCAGCCGGTCATCGTGCCGCAACGCGACCCACATCGCGGTGCGAGCGCCCGTGGCGTCGATCATTTTGACCCGCGATGGCATGCCCGAGCGGTACGCCTCGGTGTCGCGCACGTCTTCTATGTGCAGAAACGGAGCGCCCTTCAGGATCTGCCCAACGGCACTGTCCGGTTCCGGAACCCAGACCCGGAACCACTCCGTCGCCGCCTCGTCCAGCATGTCGCCCCGCATTGCGGCGGAATGCATCGCGGTTCCGTCATAGCGGAACAGGACGCCAAAGGGCGCCCGACACAGCCGCAGAGCACGGTCGAGCAACTCGTCGAACACCGGAGCAAGATCGCCCGGCGACGAATTGATGACCTGCAATACCTCGGCCAGCGCGCGTTCGCGCGCCTGCGCCTCGTCCCGCTCGGCGGCGAGCCGCTTCACCTCGGCCGCGAGCTCGACGTTGCTTCGCTCCCCGATCAACGGTGGCTTCTTTCTGGCAGCCATCCCCTGCGCCTGCTGCACTATTGCTGATCGTTTTTACGCGGAATTTGTCGTATCCGATAGACGAGGCGCAAACGCGGACCATGCGACGCGGCGTCACGAATGTCTGTCATAGCCACCAAGAAAAGTCCGGTATCGGCGCATCTCGCCCGTTGCCGAGTGTCACGACCAAGGTCCGCTTACTGAACCGGCTGCCGACGCTCGACCTCGCAGGTCGGGAGTGCTCTTCTTGCCCCTTCCGGCCATTCACCGGAGCGACCGGGACCCGCTAGATAGCGTCGAATTCTGACAGTTGGTCTAGACCATCGTGGTTTCAGGAAGGCGCCCGTGCACTCACACCTCGACTGGGGGCTAGTGGTAGCCCCGCCGCCTTGTGCCGGCACGTTGAAAGCCACCACGGGCTGCGCTAACCCTTTCACGGCAAGCGCACCGATTTCTTCGAGCGCCCTCGTCTCCTCAACCGCGACGGTGACTCGTTAGGCGACAAGGATCTGTCCGTCCTTGAGGCGGGCGGCAAGATTACATACCGTGCCGATCGCGGTGTAACCGGAGCGTTCGGAAAGCCGATCCATTCGGCATGGCCGGCTTGGCCCGGGAGGAGCCAGCGGACCCGCGCCAACTCAAACGTCGCCTATTGCGCCAAGGGCGTTTTGGAGAGATGCTCCAAAAACGCAGATTTGCTGCGCGCGAATTCATCAGAAAATGATCAGCAGAAGGAGGCAAACGCAATGGCTTGGCAGCTTTCTGGGCGGAGTATGGAGCTCTGCAGCTGTAAAATGTTGTGCCCATGCTGGCTCGGTCCGGAAGGGGTGCCTGATCTAGGCTGGTGTGGCGGCGCACTCGGTTTCGACATCGAACGTGGCAGTTCCGATGGCGTCGATCTCAGCGGTCGCTCTTGCAGCTGAGTGGCCCAGGCAATTTCTTCGACGGCAAGGGGACGGCTCGTTTGTACATCAGCGAGGCCGCCAATGCCGCGCAGCGCCACGAATTGGAGGTGATCTTTTCGGGAAAGAAGGGTGGTCTGTTCGAAGGATTGTGGGGGGCCGTGATCAGCAACTGGCTGCCTACCGAGACGACCGCGGTCGAGATCGGATGGGGCGGCTCACCGTTTTTCAGAGTCGGAAGTTTCGGACAAGCGACGCTGACCGTCCTAAAGGATCAGGCCGGAAAGCGGACGCGGGTGGAAGGCGCCGCTGCCCAAGCCGCATTCCAGTTTCCCAGCATGGACTTGGCCAGCAGCAAGGGCAGCCAGTGGTCCGATCCAAAGCTGCGCCAATGGCAAGGAGATTCGGGGACGTTGCACCAGTTCAACTGGAGCGCCTGATCCATACTGACACGTCGGGGGCTAGTGGTAGCGCCCCCGCCCGATGCCCGGTACCGGCACCTGTCCGGAGAGGAAACCGAGGACATTGCCACGGTGTGATGGGTCTTCAGCACCATGTGTGCGACCAAACACAAGCCGTGTTTTATCCGATCCGCTTAATGTTGATTTCGACGCGCGCCGAGCGCGGCTTGAAGTCCTTGGCTTCGTGCGCTCGATAGGTGAACCCATCCGCAATCCCCACGACAGGCGCTGAACATCGTGTCGGGATCGATTTTCCGGGGAGTTTTGAAGGCAGCGGCACGAGCAAGACAAGTGGCAGTTTGTGCATACCCATCTGAGTCACAAAGGCCGGCTGAACAACGCCACGACGCTGCGCGCGGCGTGACGCGATGACGCGAGGCTCGCCGTCGGCGTTGCCGCAGTCTGGACCCTATCTCCTCTCGGCGCCGGATCGAGATAATGGCGAAGGCCGCGCAATGCGGACCGCCTGCTCGCACTTACCGGGTCGACGACCCATGTTCATGGTTTCCTCCTTGACCCGGACGTGGTCGCGCAACAACAACCCTGCACTCCCCTATGGGCTCATGCGCGGCATAGGCAAGAGTTGTCGTTCGACTCACTTGGCGTCGTAGGTGATCTCGCCTGTAACTGGGCCGGCCTCCCCTTGCACCTTCACCGTGAGAATTAGCTCCCACTTTCCAGCCATCCCGGTCTCAATCAAAAAGTGATAAATCCCGGGCTGATCGGATGGGGTTGCCGTCACCTTGCCGAACATCTCGCCCATACCACTCGGGCCCATGTCCGTCTTGGACTCGAGGATGAGAGCTCCGTCGACGGGCTTTTTGTCCGGTACATGCACGAGACGAACCACGACCGTGGTCTTGCCGGGCCCGGCGGGCTGCACCTCGACCGCCTCAAAACGGTAGTCATTGAGGGCGGCGGTCGTGAGCGTCGTGGTCGCGAGCATCAGCGCGCCCCACGCAGCGACACCGATGCCAACGATCCGTCCGATCCAGGAGCCCATTGGGAAAGTCTTCTCTAACAGGACGAAGCCAGCCAAACCGATAATCCAGAACAGATTCATGATGCCGCCAAAAAACAGCAGCCCCATCAAGAACCAGCAGCACCCTAGGCAATAGCTTCCATGCTCGAGCCCCATTCTGAAGGCGCCACGACGGCCCGGCCGCCAGCTCTGGACGAGGAACCCCATGGGCGAGCGGCAATGTCGTAGGCAGATAGCCTTGATGGGAGTCAATTGCCACACGCCGGCGGCGAGCAGGATTGCACTGCCGAGCCAGTAGCTTGTGGTTGCCATCATCGGCGACAGCAAACCAAGCTGCTCCAGTTCCCATTGCAATGCTGTCGCGAGTGCGCTGAAACCGCCCCAGGCTACCAAATACCCGGCGGCGAAGATTCCCGCGGGAACAAAGGGACGACCGCCAGCTTTCTGATTGCGGTTTACCCGAGCGAATAGAAGCAGTATCGGCGCCGCGCTCGGCAGCATCATAGCGGCCATCATCGCCCACCACATCACGAACACCAGACCGGCGTATCCGAGGGTCCATGCTACCGGTACCATCATCCCCGCCATGCCGGACATTCCCGACCCGAGGGCCATGTCCATCGTGGTCATGCCGGTGCCCGCGCCAAGGAGGATCCAAATCCACGCAATCGTGATGACGGCGACGAGAGCGGCGACTACCACTGCACGGTCTCGCCGCAGCACGGCTTCAAGGAGGGTCGTGTCAGTGGCCGTCATCGTTTTGTTTCACCGGCGATCTAAGCCAGGCAGGTTGCTGCGCATTCCGCGTGGTCTGTGGAGACGGAAAGTGGCCGCCACGAATGGGTATGACGGATCCCTTGCGCCCGATTGGTCAGGGTCCGCTCCAGTCGAACGGGATGTGCTTGGCCGAATTCAACGTGTATTCGAACTTGAAGCCGTGCGCGTCGACTGACAGAATTGTGGACTTCCCCCAGGTGACCAGCTGCGGTCCGGGCCCGGTTTCGCTGCCCGGCGCGTTCATCAGCTGTGGGTACTTCCCCGGCGGGCTAGTCGGTCCGCTAATCGCCTTGGCCCAGGCTTTGACCTTGCCGAGGATTTCGACACCCCAATGGCCCAGATCAGGCGCGATCTCATATCTGATTTTGGCCCGCTCGATGCCGCGGCTCTGCCGCCCCCCGGCGAAGCACTCGTTGACCCAGCCGGGGAAGCCGCCAGCACGGCCACCGATGATTGCCGGTAATGCCTCCATCTGCCGGTCGTCGGCATGATCATCGATATAAAGCCCGGCGACCCCTGTCGCCTTTCTCGCCCAGAGGTCGCCCTCCCAGCGACCGACCCTTACAAAGCTGAGATTGTCGAGCTTGACGCCGCCATAATGGCCCTCGCGGACGTGCCAAAACAGCACCGATTCACAAAAGCCGTTATCCGGCGCCTGGGCAAAGGTGCACGGGCAAGGAACTGCGCAGCTGCAGTTGTCGAACCAGTCCCCGACAATATGCCAGCTCGGAATGCCGTTCATCCGGGCTCTCCGATCGGATGCGATGCCGCAGAGCATAGCGAGTTTTGTCGGCGGTGTCCGGGCGTCGCGGTCGGATTACTCTTGAACCGGTGAAGTACAGGGATGTCGGCCAGCATCTCCCGCGACGCCGTGAGGTCGGCTATTGGCCGTCGCGAGAGGGAGTGCCGGACCCAGCGCGAAAGTTCGGCTTCGGGTTCCGAGGCTTCTAGTTCGATCGCGCTAAAGTGAACGACCGCTTACGGCGCGTTGCCGCCGTTCACTGGCACCGCGGCGAAGGACCCCTTGCCACCCGAGAACGAACCCGCTCTCGCGGGAGGGTGCGTGGATCATCGCCAGTGCGTTTTTGGCGGTGCTGGTGAGTGCGTGAACGTAAGGCGTGACTAGCGGGGCATCCGATCCCGAGCATCGAAGGTCCAGCAACCTTCGGCTTGAGAGAGGAGCCCACGATGACCTCCCATCCTACCGACCGGCCCGTCAGCGCGCTGCGGGCGCGCATGATCGAGGACATGAGGGTGCGCGCCTTCACCGAGAAGACGCGCAACGACTACGTTCGCAACGTACGGGCCTTCGCGGCCTTCATCGGCCGGTCGCCCGATACGGCGACGGCGGAGGATCTGCGCCGCTTTCAGCTGCACCAGACACAGACCGGCATGCAGCCGCCGAGCGTCAACAGTGCGGTCGCGGCCCTGCGCTTCTTTTTCACCGTGACGCTCGACCGGCCGGACCTCGCCCGGCGGCTCACGATCGTGCGCGAACCGCGCCGGTTGCCGGCGGTGCTGAGCGTCGAGGAGGTCACGCTGCTGCTCCAGGCGGCGCCTGGGCCGAAGTACAAGGCAGCGCTGGCCACTGCCTACGGCGCCGGACTGCGCGTCTCCGAAGTGGTCGCGCTGAAGGTCGGCGACATCGATTCCGAGCGCATGCTGCTGCGGGTCGAGCAGGGCAAAGGCCGCAAGGATCGCAACGCCATGTTGTCGCCGCAGCTGCTCCAAGTGCTGCGCGCCTGGTGGTCGGAGGGCCGGCGCCTGGGCGTTCTACTGCCGCGAGGCTGGCTCTTTCCGGGCCGCAATCCAGTCGAACCGCTCTCGACCCGCCAGCTCAACCGCGCCGTCCATGCTGCTGCCGAGGCCGCCGGGATCAAGAAGCGAGTGTCGCCGCACACGCTGCGGCACAGCTTTGCCACCCACCTGCTGGAACAGGACACCGATATCCGTGTCATCCAGGTGCTGCTCGGCCACGCCAAGCTCGACACCACGGCTCTTTATACGCGCGTCGCCACTACCACGATCCGCAACGTGACCAGCCCGCTCGACCGCCTCGCACCGCTGCCTGTGGGGAGGCCGAGACCCGGAGTGTAGCCCGGCGGCGGTGCGCCGCCCGAGGCTGGAGGTCGCAGACGTCTTTCACCGCCATGGCGCCGCCTGGCGCAAGGCCAATGCCGGGCATGTGAGCCTCGGCCAGCTCAAGGTGATGTCAGCCATCGAGAGCTGCCGCTCGGCCGCGCTCGGCGGCCATGTCGAGTGCTGCGAGGACTGCGGCCACAGCCGGATCGCCTACAACTCCTGCCGCAACCGCCACTGTCCTAAGTGCCAGGGCGCGGCGGCGAAGGACTGGCTCGCCGCCCGCGAGGCCGATCTGCTGCCGGTCGGCTACTTCCACGTGGTCTTCACACTGCCGGCCGAGATCGCGCCAATCGCCTACCAGAACAAGTCGGTGGTCTACGACCTGCTATTCCGCACGGCGGCCGAGACGCTGCTCACGATCGCTGCCGATCCCCGGCACCTGGGCGCCCGCATTGGCGCCACCGCCGTACTCCACAGCTGGGGCTCGGCAATGACCCACCATCCACACCTCCATATGATCGTGCCGGGCGGTGGAATATCGCTCGATGGTAAGCACTGGGTGCACTGCCGACCCGGCTTCCTGTTGCCGGTGCGCGTGCTGTCCCGCCTGTTCCGGCGGCTCTTCCTGACGCGGCTCGCCGACGCCCATGCGGCGGGCCGGCTGGCATTCTTCGGCGAGCTCGACGGTCTGCGCAGCCGGGCGGCCTTTGCCGCCTATCTCGCGCCACTGAGGAAGAAGAACTGGTTCGTCTACGGCAAGCCCCCTTTTGCGGGGCCCGAGGCGGTGCTCGCCTATCTCGCGCGCTACACCCACCGCGTTGCCATCTCGAACAGCCGACTGATTGGCCTCGATGACCGTGGCGTCACCTTCGGCTTCAAGGACTACCGCCGCAACGGACGGGCGCGGCACTGCACGATGACGCTGGCGCCCGGCGAATTCATCAGGCGCTTCCTGCTCCACGTCCTGCCCGGGGGGTTCCATCGCATCCGCCACTACGGATTGCTCGCCAGTGCCACCTGCAAAGCGACTATCGCTCGCGCCAAAGAGCTGATCGCCGCGCCAGTAGCGGAGATGGATCCGTCAAGCGAGCACGACAACGCCGACATGGCCACCGGCGCCAGCGTGGATCATCGCCCGCCATGCCCTTGTTGCGGCGGCCGCATGATCATCGTCGAGAGCTTCGGGCGCGGCGGCGCACCCCGCGCCCCGCCGTCACCCCGAGCCGGGGTCAGGACCGCGATGCCATGACGCCGGTCACCGCCTTGTCGCACTGCCCGCCCGCCGGGGAACCTCGCTTCCGGCGCCGCACCGCCGTCGCCTCGGCGCCTCCGAAGGCGCCTGCGACGCCGTCGATCACGCCAAAATCACCGCGGCGATCGCTGCCGCGGCGGCAAACTCGCCACCGTGATCGTCGATCCGCCGCCAACCACACCGGCCAGCGCATCCCCTACCCAACAAGCCGCCCCGTAAAATCCCCATAGACCGGACACCGCACACCAGCTCCCCGCGGGTTCCTTCCTGGGGGGCTTTCGGACGCCGGCCCCAGTACGGCTGGATAGGTCACGACCGGCCGGCATCCGAAACCCTTCACCATAGCCGACTTCTCGGCACGCTGTGATGGGCCAGCCACGCGGCGCGATAGGCATTTAGCTTCGGCGGATAACACCTGCCCACTTCGCCATTAGCGTGGTCACATAGATATGCTCATCACAAGCCTCACACGCTTCAACCAATTTCAGAAACCCTGACCGAAGATCGTCAGTCGCTTGATCCTGATACGTTTCAAGTTCATTTGCAATCTTCGCAGCAATCTCCGCCAGCTCACCGGGCGTAAGTTTGATTGAGGGCATTTTTCATTCCAATGGTTTTGAGGGACTACGTATAGGGGTTACAATCGCAAGATCAATAGATGATTAAACGTTCTGAAGCGGGTTGGGGATGATCTCGATCGCCGCTTTCAGGGTCTCGATCCATTGCTTGCCATAACCGGCGTGCGCGCCTTTGCCCGCATGGCCGAGCAGATACCTTTCCACATCCTCTTTGACGGCAGGTGAGCCATCCGGCAGGCGGGTGTTCCGCAGAAAACTCGTCGCCGTGTGGCGATGCGAATGAAACGGCTTCCTCGGATCCCGACTTTGTGGCGCAGCCATTTGGAGAGCGGGCTCGATACCCTACCGTTGCGCCGGCCGTATGCGTCGAGCCCGATCTGCGGAAACAACGGGCCGTGGCCGTATTCCCTGATTACTCCCTCGCGGTAGTCGAGGAAGCCTTCGGCTAGCAATGCCGAGTGCAGCGGCGCGTCGCGGGACGACACCTTGGTCTTGCGGCGCTGGTCGGGTATCCGAATTGTCTTTTTGATTTCCATGACCCAGACGCCCTCCTTCAGGACTATATCGCGGGTATCGGCTTCGACCAGTTCGGATAGGCGACCGCCGTTGAACGAGGAAAGCCAATTCAGCCAACGAATAACCGGCCCGGCTTCACGGGCTACGGTCAGAATTCGGGCGCGTTCTTCCGGGGTGAAATCGTCGCGCTCCTCACCATCCCCGGCCTGGTACTTGATGCGTGCCATCGCGTTCGTGGGGAAGTCGTCGGGGTAATTATCGAAGGCATAGGTGAACAGCGCCTTTAATGCCTTCAGGTAATTCCCAATAGTGCTGGACGCCAAGTCGCCTTCGTCGATCAGGAAATCTCGGTAGTCGCGGCAGTTCTCGAACGTCACCCGCGCCATATCATCGTGACCGAGATAGGCAATGAAATCACCACACTTCGTTTCCATATTCTGGCGACCCTTTTTCGGGGCGTTCGTATAGTTCGCCCACTTGTCAATCATCGACTCGAAGCTGACGGGTTTGGCCGGTAACGCGATCGCCGGGTTCGGTGTGATGATCCGCTGCTCCGGAGGGAATGGATTCCCGCCAGGGTGATGATAGGCATAGCGCGCGATCCAATCGTGCAGATCCGGGTTCTGTTGAACCCTGGCGGCGGCCGTGATCGCGGCCTGGAACTCGGCAATCCATGGTACGGCCAACCGGTTAGCCTCGCGCTCATTGCCGGTTCCCAAGGCTTTGGTCAGGTTCGCCTTGCCGGTATGAGGCGGCGGTAAATGCGGTTGAAGCTCGGGCGGGACCGTGATCCGCACCCTGAAGGAATCATCGACCAGTTGCAGGTAAGGCATCTTGGCAACCCGCATGATTTTGGAACTCCCGCTTCGGTCGGGAGCCGACAATCCCCGGCGGGGGTTGTGGACTCCCATTTTGGACTCCTGCGGGGTCGTTCAAGTGGCGGATTTGCTGGAGTTCAGGCTACGAGCGGTTCCTGATGGTTCTCAGCCGCGTGCTGACCGAACGCCAGGACGCCGAGCGCCGCATTCAGGATCTCCAGGCCGAGCTGTTGCACGCCTCGCGGCTCAGTGTAATGGGGCAGATGGCCTCGACGATGGCACATGAACTGAACCAGCCCCTGACGGCAGTGGTGAATTATCTGGCGGCCGGCCGCCAGCTGCTCGCCAGCGGCGCCGGTGAACGCGTCGGCGAGATGATCGAGAAGGCGGCGGCTCAGGCGCAGCGCGCGGGTGATGTGATCCGCCGGCTACGCGGGTTCGTCAGCAAAGGGGAGACCGAGCGCCGGATCCACAGCCTCAATCAACTGGTCGAAGAGGCTCTCGCATTGGCTCTCGTCGGGGCGAGACAGCGCGGCGTGCGCGTCTCGATCGAGTTCGACCATACGGTGCCGGCAGTGCTTGTCGATAATGTGCAAATTCAGCAGGTCGTGCTCAACCTGGCGCGCAACGCAGTCGAAGCCATGGAGCCGGTCGAGCGCCGCGAAATCACGATCGGCACCCGGGCGATCCCGGACGAGAATATAGTCGAGGTTACCGTCGCCGACACAGGGCCGGGCATCGCTCCGGAATTGGCGGACCGGCTGTTTCAACCGTTTGTGACGACAAAGCCGACCGGCATGGGTCTGGGTCTGTCGATCTGCCGAGAGATCGTCGAAGCGCATCACGGCCGCCTGACCGCGGCGCCGAGACCCGCCGGCGGCACAATATTGCGCGTGAGCTTGCCTATGGCGGGCCAATCCGAGTTGCCCGATGCCTCCTGAGCGGCGCGTCTACATCGTCGACGATGACGAGGCGGTGCGCGACTCTCTCTCGGTGTTGCTCGAATCCAAAGCCTACAAGGTCAAAAGTTTCGGTTCGGCGCCGGAGTTTCTGACGGCCGCCCAGTCATTGCCGCTCGGGTGTCTGATCGTCGACATCCGTATGCCCGAAATGGGTGGCCTCGAACTGCAACAGCGCTTGATCGAGCGGACCCTCAATTTCCCGATGATCGTCATCACAGGACATGGAGATGTTCCGCTTGCGGTGCGGGCGATGAAAGCGGGAGCCGTCGATTTCATCGAGAAACCGTTCACCGCGGAAGCGATCCTGGGCGGCGTTCAGACCGCGCTCGCAAGGTTGGAAGCGCCTGGTGAACCCGATCCGACGGCGGTTGCGGCCGCAGCCAAACTCATGCTGCTCTCGCCGCGGGAGCGGGAGGTTCTCGCCGGGCTCGTCGCGGGACTGCCCAACAAGTCGATCGCCTACGATTTGGCGATAAGCCCGCGCACGGTCGAGATTCACCGCGCGCGCGTGATGGACAAGATGGGAGCCCGCAGCTTGTCTCAGCTGGTACGGCTCGCCCTCGCGGCCGGCGTGCGGCCGGGCCCTCAGAAAGGGCCCCCGCCGCCTCGTATTTGATCCAAGTCAATGCCGGGCGATTCCGGCACTGCACAATTTGCCGGCTAGTGAGCGTGTCCGGCTAGTGAGCGTGTAGGGGCGGGGAGGGTCGTAATCATGAGGAAAATGTCCGATATCGTCAGGAACCAGAACCCCGTTGCCCTGCCAGCCCATGCTACGGTCAGGGAGGCATGCAGGCACATGCGCGACCACCGTGTCGGGGCGGTCCTGGTAACCGAGGGTGACCGGCAGCTCGTCGGCATCTTCACCGGGCGCGATGCCGTGCATCGCGTGCTGGCCGAGGGAAGAAGCGTCGACACGACGCTGGCCAAGGTCATGACGCGTGATCCCGACTGCATCACGCCCGGCAAAAAAGCGATCGAAGCGCTGCGTCTCATGGAAGACCGCCGCTACCGGCACTTGCCCATCGTTGAAGACGGAAAGGTCGTCGGGATTGTTTCGCGTTTCGACTTCAGCGGGCTAGAGCTGGATCGCCTCGACGAGGAGACCGGCCTCTGGGAACGGATCTGAACTACAGGAGTGTCGGTTCCTGAGGCGGATAGCTAATTCGCACACCTTCCACCTGCGCGAAAGGCGTGAGCTGATGCATCCGGTAGCTGCTCTCCGATAAAATCTCGACCACCGGCACACCGCGCACATTGAGTGCGTCGGCCACCAGTGACCGGTGGCATCGCCACGGCACCGCTTCGGCGCACATGATCGCAATGCGTTTCTGGCGGCTCATATGAATGAGCGCTTCGAGCGCGTCCTGAAACGGGCTGGTCTGCATGTAATCCGCAAAGCCGCGAAAGCTCGCATTGCGCCAGCCGGTATTGGGGGAATCCTTGCGCGCGTGCCTGAGGCCGCCCAGCGCCTGAACGTGCACATATTCGAGATTGTGCCCTGTCAGGCTGGCGGCCAGGGCGGTGTCGTTGAATTGCGGGTTGTGCCGCGAACGCGGCATCGTGCGGATGTCCACGAGACGTTCGATGCCATAGATTTGCAACAAGGCGATGAAGCGCTCGATCGGCAGCGTCGAATGCCCGACGGTGAAGTTAGCGTCTTCCGGGTAATGCGCTGCTTGCGAGGGAGGATGTTCGTTCATCGCCGTCAGCAGAGCCCGGTTGACGCGCTGTCAGTAGCTCGGCTTTGCCGCAAACGGCGTGAGCTGAATCTCGTGCGTCCAGCACGACCGGTCTTGGGTGTGCAGATACCAGTACGCCTCGGCTATCTTGACCGGGTTGATGATCAGATCGCGGCGGTTCTGGTTGCGCGGCAGAGCCCGGCTGCCGGGCGAGTCGATCGATCCGTCGATGACGATGTTGGCGACGTGCACGCCGTGCTCGGAATATTCCTCGGTCAGCACCTGCGCCAAGGTGCGCATCAGCACTCGAGGATAGTACAGCGACTGCCCGGTCATCCGCTTCTTGCCACGCAACGAACTGGAATTGTTCGAGAAGAAGAACGAGCCGCCGCCTTTTTTGCGCATCGCCGGCAGCACTTCCTTGGCGACGAGGAATGGCGCGCGGGCGGCGATGTGCAGCCCGGTGTCGAGGATCTCCACCGGCACGTATTCGAGCAGTTCTTTGTCGGGCGGCAGGTCGCGGCCCTCAAGATAGCCGGCGTTGTAGATCAGCACGTCGGGATCGCCGGCTTCGCGGCGGATCGTGGCGAAGGCCGACGCGATAGACTCCTGCGAGACAAGATCCAGTTCGACGATCATACACTCGCCGCCCTGCTCGTGGATTGCCGCCGCCAGCCGCGTGGCATTGGCTTCCCGGCGGGTCGTCAATACCGTGAAGAAATCTTCCTGCGCGAATTTCTGCGCGATGGCGCCGCCGACCCCCCAGCGCACGCCGACCTCGACATCGCTGTCGTCGACCGGGTGACCATGCGCCAACAGCGTGTTGCGGCCCTCGGCCTGCCATTTGGAGGTGGCGCCGATCACTACGGCGACTTGCTTTCCCTTCGTGTTTGTTTTCATCCCGAAGTTCCCTCTGTTCCGCCACATGGCTCAGATCATCGGGCATTGTCGGTCCGTAGGGCGGATAAGCAAAGCGCAATCCGCCAGCCTCGGTCGCCCTGGCGTTTCTAGGCGTCGCCCGGCGGCTTTTCGAGCATTGCGATGCCGCGCCCGCGTACCTGCTTGGCGACTGTCTCGGCGAGCAGGTTCATGATCCAGGGCAGGTGGATCTCGATGCGAACCGCGTCGTCCAGCACCTCGATCGCCCCGGTGATCGTTTGCCACATTGCCGACACGTTGAAGTTGAGGCGATCCTGATCCCAGCTGTAGTCGAGCGTGCTGATCAGGCCGGCGAGTTCGGGGCGCAGACGGCTGATGCCGCTGTCGAGCCGGCGCTTTGCCTCTTGGCGGCCGAGCCTGTGCGGGATCGAAACGGTGAGCGGCTGCTGCGACATCGGGAGGGCTTCCTTAGGTTGGACGGCGACGCATAAAGGCAAACACCGGAACTTCACAAAGGACCATTATGGCGGAAACACCAGCATTAGCGAGATTTCCGGCTTGGTATGTCTCTTGCCTGAGTCGAGGAGCGAGGTGATGTTGAGCCGCAGAGAATTTGGTGGGGGGCTTGCCGCTGGCGCGGTATTTCGCCGGCGTGGTTCGGAGCGTCCGGCGGCACCGCCGGAGCCGGCGAAGGAGCCCAATCTCGCTCGCATCCTGCGCACCCGGAGATTACGCGTCGGCGGACCTGTAAGCGAGGATCCCTATTTCTACAAGAATTCTGCCACTGGCCAATGGCGCGGCTTTTTGGTCACGATGGCAGGCGATCTGGCGGCGGCGCTCGGGGTCGAACTCGCCATCCTCGAAACAAATTGGGCCGAGATGGTCACCGACCTGCACACTGGTAAGATCGACCTCGCGTTTGGGCCCAGTCCCACCGCGCAGCGCGCGATGTTCGCGGATTTCTCCACTCCGCTGTTCCACGACACTTATGCGATCCTCGCCCGGAAGGGCTTTGCGCCAAAGAGCTGGGCCGAGCTCAACGTCCCGGAATCTCTGGTCGGCGTCGACACCGGTTCGGCCCGCGAAGAGGCGGTCCGACGCTTTGCTGGGAATGCCGCGATCACCGGGTTCAAGACCCGCGATGAGGCACTGCTCGCAGTTCAATCGGGCCGTGTGGATTGCTTTGTCGCGACTGTTTTTTTTGCTCTGGCGGCGCTGAAGAAGGAGCCGCAGATCGGCGAAATTGTCGTGCCTACCCCGCAGCTGCGCGCCGCCTTCTGCCCGGCCGTGCCATATGACGATGACCGCCGCTTCCGCGGCGTCGTCGATGCTTGGAGCGAAGACAATCGCGGAATCGGTCAGATCCGAAATTGGATTATGGCCGGGCTCGCCAAGCTCGGAATCGAGCCGAGCGACCTGCCGCCCGACGTCTCATTCTGATCTCGCCCGAGCCTGCTGTTCGAGCTTCTCGCCCAGCCGGATGAGCCGGTAGCCGAGCGCGAGATGGGCGCCCCATGAGGACCGCTCGGCGGCGAAAGCGGCAGCATCGCAACCGTATCGCTCGCGCAAATAGGCGACCACCGAGGCATCGACCGGGATGCGGCTGAAATCGTGCAGCAACACGCGGCAATGAGCCGCCGCATAGGGGCCGATGCCGTAAAGGCCGAGCAGGTAATCGTGGTCCAACCGCTCAGGTGAGCCTTCGCCAGATGGGGTGACCGCGCCGTCATCGAGCATTTGTTGCGTCGCCGCGATCAACGTGCGCGCGCGGAACCCGAGCTTTCCTCGTACCCGGAGCCGTTCCTCGCCATAGTCGAGCAGCGCCCCAGGTCCGGGGAAACTGCCGCCGCCCGGCTCGGCGACGAGCGCCGCCACCATACGGCACGTTGCCGACCAACTCGTATTGATCGTCAGCACGGTCTTGACGAAATCTTCGTAGAAGAATGAACCGCGCAGCATTCGGCCCCCGCCGCGTTTGATCAACTCCGCGACATCGGGCAATGCCGCAATCGCCGGCGCCGGCTCCCAATCGGCAGAGAGCCAGCGCCGCACCCGTCCCAGGACCTCGGATGCGTCGGCGGCGCCGAACCCTTCGCAGCTGACGGCAACTGCGTCGGCGCGATGCTGAGCAGCTTCTATCGTGCCGAGACGATCACCGATCCTTTCGGCGCGGGCGAGCCGGCCGCGTTCGGCGTCCCAATGCCACGGCGCAAGGTAAACCCAACCATGGCTGGCGACGGTCAGCGCGAGATCGATGGGCCAGCGAAATTTCAGAACCGCCCGCTGCCCAAGGCGCTCTTGCCCAGGGCGGATCAGGCAGCCTCCAGCGCCTGCGACAGATCGGCGAGAATATCTTCCTCGTGCTCGATCCCGATCGACAGCCGGACATAATTCTCGTCGACACCGGTCTGCAATTGCTCTTCCGGAGACAGCTGGGAGTGGGTCGTCGTCGCCGGATGGATCGCCAAGCTGCGCGCGTCGCCGATATTGGCGACGTGGTAGAACATCTTCAGGGCATCGATGAAGCGGCGGCCGGCCTCGCTGCCGCCCTTCAGCTCGAAGCCGACGAGCCCGCCATAGCCGCCTTTCAGATAGGCGTCGGCCCGCCGCCGCATCTCGCCGGTCATCTGGTTCGGGTAGATGACCCGCGTCACCTTGGGATGCTCGGAGAGGAATTTCGACACCGCCGCCGCATTGGCGCAATGGGCGCGCATGCGCAACGGCAGGGTTTCGAGTCCCTGGATAAACAGGAAGGCGTTAAATGGGCTCATCGGCGCGCCGAGATCGCGCAACAAAGTCACCCGCATCTTGAGAATATAGGCAATGGGGCCCAGTGCCTTCACCGCCTGCGTCCAGACCGCGCCGTGATAACTCGGGTCCGGCTGGTTCAGCAGCGGGAAGCGGGCGGCGTGCCTTTCCCAGTCGAAATTGCCGCCGTCGACGACGATGCCGCCGATCGAATTGCCGTGCCCGCCGATATACTTCGTGGTCGAATACACCACGATGGCGGCGCCATGTTCGAGCGGCCGGCACAAGACCGGAGCGGCGGTATTGTCGACGATCAGCGGGACCCCGAGCTCACGGCCGATCTTGGCCACCTCGGCGATCGGGAACACTTCGAGCTTCGGGTTGGGCAGGGTCTCGGCGTAGTAGCAGCGGGTCCGCTCGTCGGTCGCGCGCCGGAAGTTCTCGGGATCGGCCGGGTCGACAAAACGCACCTCCATCCCCATCGTCTTCATCATCGTATTGAGGAAGAGGTTCCATGTGCCGCCGTAGAGGTCGGTGGAGCTGACAAAATTGTCGCCCGCCTGGCAAATGTTCTGAACCGCAAACAGCGAGGCAGCCTGGCCCGAGGCGAGCGCCAGCGCGGCGACGCCGCCGTCGAGCGCGGCGACACGCTCCTCGAGCACCGCGTTGGTCGGGTTCATGATGCGGGTATAGATGTTCCCCAGCTCGGCCAGACCGAACAGGTTGGCGGCGTGTTGGCTGTCGCGGAACTGGTAGCTCGTGGTCTGGTAGATCGGGACCGCTACGGCGTTGGTCGCCGGGTCGCTCCGGTACCCCGCATGAAGCACGAGGGTTTCCGGATGCTGGCTCTTGGTCGGCATTCAAATCTCCGTGGAAGGGCGCCGGTTCGGCACTTTGCCATGACGAGGGCCGCAGGAACAGCCGGGTTCCGTTTGCTGTGGACACAGCCGGGCGGAAACGGCGTTTACCCGGTATGTGTTGCGTCCCGGACAGCTCCCAGTGAGCGAAGACGACAACAGCGTCGGCGTCCAGACGCCGTCCCAGCCGACAGTTGGCGCGTTGCGCGACGCCGCCGCTCGATGCACAGGCTGCGATTTATACAAGAACGCCACACAAACGGTGTTCGGGGAAGGTCCGGAAAGCGCACCGGTCATGCTCGTGGGCGAGCAGCCGGGCGATGCCGAAGACCTCGCCGGCCATCCCTTCGTCGGACCGGCGGGAAGGCTGTTGGACCGCTGTCTTGTCGAGGCAGGGATCGACCGCAGGCAGACCTACGTCACCAATGTTGTCAAACACTTCAAATGGGTGCCGCGCGGACCGCGGCGCATTCACAGCAAACCCGGCGCGGTCGAAATCGAGGCTTGCTTTCCGTGGCTCGAGGCCGAGATCAGCGTCGTCAAGCCGCAAATTGTCGTCGCGCTCGGAGCGACCGCGGCGCAGGCCCTGTTCGGAAGGGCTTTCCGGGTGACTCGAGACCGCGGCAGGCTCGTTCCCTTTGCGCTGGCGCCTCGCGCGCTCGCGACAGTGCATCCCTCGGCATTGCTGCGCGCCCCGGACGAGGAGATCCGCCGCAGCGAGATCGATCGTTTCATCGAGGATCTACGTCAAGTCGCGGCGATCCTGGCGGGGGAAGTTCGGTGAGATCGACGCTCAGTTGGGTCGCGGCCGCGATCGCCGGCATCGTCGTTCTGGTGCTCGGCTTTTTGATCTCGGCGCTGTGGATCGGCATCGGCGATTCCGAGATCAGCGTCGCCGGTTGGCTAGCGATGGGATTGGGGGTCGTCGCCACTCTCGCCTTGGGGATCGGGCTCATGGCGCTGGTCTTTATCAGCAACCGCCGCGGCTATGACGAGATCGGCCGCAGAGACGGCTTGAGGAAACTATTGCATTAAAACAAAATTAACCTTAAATACGGCGGTTACTCGACCGTAGGTTAATTCGGCGGCCCGCGATGCCTGCATTTGTCGAATCTTGCTTGCGCTTCGGGCGAACCCGTTGCAACCTTATGTGGCGCGGTGCAGAGGGGAACGTGCGTTGAAGCGGTCGGCAAAAAAGTTGGAGGAGCCCAGTTCGGCTCCCAAATACGGGCGCGGCACCGGCGTGCCAAACCCGATCGACGTGCATGTCGGCGGCCGCATCAGAATGCGCCGTCTGCTGTTGGGGATGAACCAGGAGACGCTCGCCAACGCGCTCGGCCTGACCTTTCAACAGGTGCAGAAGTACGAGGGCGGCGCCAACCGCGTAAGCGCGTCCCGCTTGTCCGCGATGGCGGAAATCCTGAGCGTGCCGATTTCCTATTTTTTCGGCGATCTGCGGCCCGACGACGCCGAGATCAGCCCCGAAGATCGGCAGTGGCGGGAGTACCTGCAGCGGCCGGAGACGATCGAGTTCATCCGGCTCTACTACGCGATCCCCGACGCGAAAATCCGTCGCCAGTTCCTCGACATGGCGAAGACCGTCGCCGAATTGTTCGAGGCGAAGCCGTAAGTTTCGGTCTCATATCAAACGGAGATTTACTCTAATCGTCTTGGCCGGCTTGACCCGGCCATCCACGAGTCGCGGCACACGGCTTGCCGGTTTCCGTGGATGCCCGGCACAAGGCCGGGCAAGATGATTAGGCTCGGAATTCGCTTGTGCCAGCTGACCCGCTACTCCACTGTGACGCTTTTCGCCAGATTGCGGGGCTGGTCAACGTCGGTGCCTTTGAGCACGGCGACGTGGTAGGCGAGGAGCTGGATCGGGATCGCGTAGAGGAGGGGGGCGACGAAGGGGTCGCAATTCGGCACCGCGATGCCGAAGGCGAGCCGGTCGGCGAGCCTGGCGACCCCGGCTGCGTCCGAGATCATCACGACGCGGCCGCCACGGGCCATCACCTCCTCGACATTGCCGAGGGTCTTTTCGAAAAGATCGTCGTGCGGCGCCAGCACGATGACCGGCACATTCTCGTCGATTAGCGCGATCGGGCCGTGCTTCATCTCGCCGGCGGCATAGCCTTCGGCGTGGATGTAGGAAATCTCCTTCAGCTTTAGAGCGCCTTCCAGCGCCAGCGGATAGGCGCTGCCGCGACCGAGATAGAGCACGTCGCGCGCCTCGGCGATCTCGACGGCGATCTCACGGATCCGCTCGTCATGGTTTAAGACGTCGCTGGCGCGCGAGGGAATTTCGGTCATGACGCCGACCAGCTCGGCCTCGCGGTTGTGGCTGATGGCACCCCGGGCCCGCGCCAGCGCGACCGTCAAACAGGCAAGCACGGCGAGCTGCGTCGTAAAGGCCTTGGTCGAGGCGACGCCGATCTCCGGGCCGGCCAAGGTCGGCAAGACGACATCGGCTTCGCGGGCGATCGAGCTCTCCGGCTGGTTGACGATTGCGATGATCTTCTGCGCCTGCGCCTTCGCGTAGCGCAACGCCGCCAAGGTGTCGGCGGTCTCGCCCGATTGCGACACGAAGATCGCCGCGCCGCCCTTCGGCATCGCCGGCGCTCGGTAGCGGAACTCCGAGGCGATGTCGATCTCGACCGAGATGCGGGCGATCCGTTCGAGCCAGTATTTGGCGACGATGCAGGCATGGTAAGCGGTGCCGCAGGCGATCATCGTCACCCGCTCCAGCTCGCCCAATTCAAAAGGCAGCTCCGGCAGATGCACGGTACGGGTTGCCGGGTTGATCAGTGCGTTCAACGTGTCGCCGATCACCGCCGGCTGCTCGAAGATCTCCTTCTGCATGAAATGCCGGTAATTGCCCTTGCCGATCAGCGCACCCGAGGCTGCGGATTCGCGGATCGGACGCTGGACTTCATTATTGGCCGCGTCGAAAATCGTCACTGCGCGCGACGTAACGACCGCCCAGTCGCCTTCTTCGAGATAAGTGATGCGGCGGGTCAGCGGCGCCAGCGCCAGTGCGTCGGAGCCGAGAAACATCTCGCCGTCGCCATAGCCGATGGCGAGCGGGCTGCCGCGGCGCGCGCCGATCAGCAAATCGTGCTCGCCGGCAAACAGAAAGGCGAGAGCAAATGCGCCGTCGAGCCGCGCCAAGGTCTTGGCCACCGCCTCTCGGGGCGACAGCCCCTGTTCGAGAAAATGCGTCGCGAGGATTGCGACGGCCTCGGTATCCGTATCGGTGCGAAAGGCATGGCCGAGCCCTTCGAGCTCCTGCCGCAAAGCCTGGAAATTCTCGATAATGCCATTGTGGACGACTGCGACGCGGCCGGTGGCGATCGGATGGGCGTTGGTCTCGGTCGGCAGGCCGTGGGTCGCCCAGCGGGTGTGCCCGATGCCGATGGCCCCTTGCACCGGCTGATGATCGATCCGCCGGGCGAGGTTGGCGAGCTTGCCCTCGGCGCGGCGGCACTCGATGCGCCCGTCGACCAGGGTCGCGATCCCGGCCGAGTCATAGCCGCGGTATTCGAGGCGGCGCAGACCTTCGAGCAGCCCCGGCGCGACCATATCCCCGGCGATGATACCGATGATGCCGCACATCAGTTCTTCCTCCGTAGTCGCGCCCGGATCTCGGCCGCGCGCCCCGGCTTGTCCACCTGCTGCGCGCGGGCAATCGTCAGCGCGTCGGCTGGGACATCGTGGGTCACCACGCTGCCGGCCGCGACGATCGCCCCGCCGCCGACCGTGACCGGCGCCACGAAGGCCGTATTCGAGCCGATGAACGCGCCTTCGCCGATTATCGTGCGGAATTTGTTAACGCCATCGTAATTGCAGGTGATCGTGCCGGCGCCGATATTGGTGCGCGCGCCGACATCGCTGTCGCCGATATAGGAGAGGTGGTTGGCCTTGGCGCCGGCGCGGAGCCGGGAAGCCTTGACCTCGACAAAGTTGCCGATATGGACATCCTCCTCAAGGACCGCGCCGGGGCGGAGCCTCGCGAACGGACCAACCCGCGCGCCCGCCCCGACCGCCGCCCCTTCGAGATACGAGAACGAGCAGATCCTCGCCCCCTCCCCAACGGTAACGCCAGGGCCAAAGGTGACGTTCGGCTCGACGACGACATCGCGGCCGAGCCCCGTGTCGGCGCTGAGAAACACGGTCTCCGGCGCGACCAGGGTCACTCCCGAGTCCATCGCGGCGTGGCGCAGCCGGCGCTGCATCAGCGCCTCCGCCTCGGCGAGCTCGGCGCGGGTGTTGACGCCGAGCAGTTCCTCCGCCGGCAGCTCGACCACCCGGCAGGCGAGCCCTTTTTGACGGGCGATGGCGACGACATCGGTCAAGTAAAACTCGCGCTTGGCGTTGTCGCTGTCGAGCGCATCGAGGAATTCGGCGAGGCGGCAGGCCTCGATCACCATGATGCCGCCATTGACGAGACCGATCGCCTGCTCTTCGGGGCCGGCGTCGGCCGCCTCGACGATACGCTCGAGCCCGCCGTCGGATGCCAGCACGAAGCGGCCGTAGGGGCCGGGGTCGGCGGGACGCATACCCGAGACGAGGACTGCTGCCGCGGTGCGGCGCCGCTCCGTCAGCAACCGCGACAATGTCTCGGTGGCGAGAAACGGCGTATCGCCGTAGAGCACGAGAACATCCTCGATCGAGCCCCGCGGCGCGAGGCGACTATCGAGCGCCCGCATTGCCGTCTGCACCGCATCGCCGGTGCCGAGCGGTGGATCCTGAACGACGCATTCGGCCGGAGCGACGACCTCGGCGACACTTTCCATCTGCGGCCCGATCACGACGAGGGTCGCGGCCGGCGATAGCGGGCGCAACGCCTCCAAAGGATAAGCGATCATCGGCCGCCCGGCGATCGGATGCGTGACCTTTGGCAGAGCAGATTTCATCCGCGTGCCGCTGCCGGCGGCGAGGATGATGGCGGCAAAAGACGGTTGGCTCATCGACAGCTCGAGGATATGAGCGGCGGCACGGTTGCTCGCCGCCGCCGAATTTACAACACACAGTTTGTTGCAGAATATATCACGACAACGCAAAGTTTCGTTATGAAGGGCTTTCTCCTCGTCTTCGATCTCGATGGCACGCTGGTCGACAGCGTGCTGGATCTGCGCGCCGCGCTCAACGAGATGTTGCGCGAGCGCGGACGTCGGGAGTTGTCGCCGCCGCAGGTAAGGCGCATGGTCGGCGACGGCGTGCCGGCTCTCGTCACGCGCGCCCTCGCCGCCAGCGGTGCCGATCCGTCCGAAGCGATCACGGCGCTGCCGCGCTTTCTCGAAATCTACGAGGCGAATGCGGCGCAGCTGACGCGGCCTTATCCCGGCGTGCCGGAAACCTTGACTGAGCTGCGCGACCGCGGATACCGCGCCGCGATCTGCACCAACAAGCCGCAGCGCGCAACGATCGCGGTATTGCAGGGTGTGGGTCTTCTGCCATTGTTCGACGGCATCGCCGGCGGCGATCGGTTTGCGGTCAGAAAGCCCGATCCGGGCCATCTCTTGGGGGTCATCTCCGAACTCGGCGCCAGCCCCGCGGCGAGCGCCATGATCGGCGACAACGAGAACGACGCGGCAGCTGCTCGCGCCGCAGCCGTGCCGCTCGTGCTGATGCGCTACGGCTACGCCCGCGTCGACCCCGACACGCTGGCGGCCGACGCTCTGCTCGACCGCTTCTCGGAACTGCCGGATGCTCTCGAACGCCTCGGCCTCACTCCTTGACATTTCGGCGGCCCGACCCGCTAAATGCGGCCGGCCTGGACGGGCGCGTAGCTCAGCGGGAGAGCACACCCTTCACACGGGTGGGGTCACAGGTTCAATCCCTGTCGCGCCCACCACGACCTCACCGGCCGCAATAGGCGCGTAGCTCAGTGGCAGAGCGCTCCTACCACATAGGAGAGGTCAGGGGTTCGATTCCCTTTCGCGCCTACCGCCAGCCGAAGGCCGCCGACCCCGCATCATCGCTTGGCCCGGCGCATCACTGGGCGGTGATGCCGCCGTCGACGACGAGGCCGGCGCCGGTCATGAAGCCGGCATCGTCCGAGGCGAGAAAGACGATGCCCTTGGCGATGTCGGTCACATTCCCCATGCGGCCGATCGGGATGCGGTTCAGCGTCTGCTGGCGGGCCGGTTCAAGGTCGTTGGTGCCCAGATTGCGGGCCCGCATCGTCAGTACTTGGTCCCCCATATCGGTCTCTGTCGTGCCCGGGTGCATCGAGTTGACCAATGTCAAGTCGATTAAACCGTATTTGGTATCTGTGTGATCGTCCAGGCCAGGCCGACCCCGAAGTTGATATACGCGGAGCGGCTACAACCGTTTGATGGGTTACGGATTGCGGTAGGGACGCGCATTACTGAACGCCCCCCGCACAGAACCGTACGTGCGGCTTTCCCGCATACGGCTCCCACCTTGGGTGTTTGACGGCGAAGCGTTGGTTGGGCCAGGGGTGGAGGATCCGGGGTTTGGGGAGCCACTGGTCTGCGAGCGCCCCGATCTGCTGCCAGGTCACTCGATGTTTCTGACCCCGCCGCCGGAGCGTGCGCCGCCAGAGATCGATGACGTGGTAGCGGAAGGCCACGAGGGTGCGGACGTTGGTCGGCACCGCATGGTAGTTGGAGAAGCCGCTGACCACCTGCTTGAGCCATTCGCCTTGTTCGCGGATCGGCCCATGCATCCGCCGTCGCAGTTCTTGCTTGACTTCCTTGAGCTTGGCCCGCACGCGGTCGCGCCGGCTCTTCCTGTGGATCAGGAATTTGCCGGTACGGGACTTGCCGCTGATGAAGGTGAAGCCGAGGAAGGCGAAGGTCTCCGGCTTGCTCTGCCCGCGCCGTGCGCGTTGGGCCGCGGCATGGCGGCCAAACTCGATCAGGCGGGTCTTGTCCGGATGGAGCGACAGCGAGAACGCTGCAAACCGCGCGCGCATCGCCTCGAGGAACCGGCTTGCGTCGGCCTCGCGCTCGAAGCCCGCGACCACATCATCGGCATAGCGCACGATGATCATGTCGCCGGCGGCCTCCTGCCGTCGCCAGCGTTCGGCCCACAGGTCCAGCACGTAGTGCAGATAGATGTTGGCAAGCAGTGGCGAGATTACCGACCCCTGCCCCGTCCCTCTGTCACCGACCGTCACGGCCCCGTCTTCGAGAACACCCGCCCGGAGCCATTTCCGGATCAGGCGGACGATGCGCTTGTCGCCGACGCGGTGCTCGACGAACCGGATCAGCCAGTCCTGGCTGACCGTGTCGAAGAACGACCGGATATCGGCGTCCAGTATGAAGTTCACCTTCCGTCTGGTGATCCCGACCGTAACGGCGTCGAGCGCATCATGCGGTCCGCGTCCGGGCCGGAACCCGTACGAGAACCCGAGGAAGTCCTCCTCGTAGATCGCGTTCAGCACCATAACGGCCGCGCCCTGGACGATCTTGTCTTCGAGCGCAGCGATCGCCAGCGGCCGTTGCCGCCCGTCCGCCTTCGGGATGTACACCCGGCGGGCGGGCTGCGGCCGGTACGCTCCACGATGAATACGACCATGCAGATCCGCGAGCCGGGGCTCCAGTTCTGCCTCGTAGTCATCCCACCTCACGCCGTCCACGCCCGGGGCGGCCTTACGCTTCAGCACGTAAAACGCTAGCCGGAGCGTGTCGGGATTGACATGGTGGAGGAGCGCGGTGAACCGCTCTTTCTTCCTTTGCCTTGCCGCTTGCCGTACGCGGTCCAGCGCTTGGGTCACACGCGCCCGGATCTGCGTCCGGTGTGTGCTTTGCTGGTCCGCGTTCCCCTCGGCCCCCGCCCTTCGCTCCACCGGCTCCTCGGCCGGTTGCCCGGCTTCGTTCGTCGGCTTCCTTGCTACTATGGCGGGGTCTGACTTCTCGCGCCCGTTCATCGCCGGCTAAAGCTCATCACCTTCCCGACGCGGACCGATGCGGCCGCGACCGCCCGGCGGGACACGAGATCTCTCAGGTTCCGACGTGCTCCCTTCCTGCGTGATGGGGTCTTCGACCACGGCAGAGCGACAGCGCCTCGCGATAGCGGCGCTGCCCATGTTGCCTTCGGCGCTGTCAACGGCCTCGGCCTCTGCGATGTGTAACTTTCGCGGCTCAATAGCCCACCCCACACGATCGCTGCGTACGCTTCGCAACCGTCGTCGCCGACGACCACGCAACACTCGCTACCAGGCGGGCGCTACCCCTTACCTGGACCGGACTTCCACCGGCTGGATCACGTCAGCTTCGCCTGACGCACTGACAGTTGACTAAACTGAATCGCGCATCCTGCGATATCGGACACGTCTATATCCCGGACTAGAGTAGAGCACGCTATGACTGCAATTCTCGAGCCTGCGCCTGTCACTGCGCGGTGGTGCCGCCATCGACGACGAGACCCGCGCCGGTCATGAAGGCGGCGTCGTCTGAGGTGAGGAAAACGATGCCCTTGGCGATGTCGGTCACGGTTCCCATGCGGCCGATCGGGATGCGGGTCAGCGCCTGCTGCCGGGCCGGTTCGAGGTCGTTGGTGCCGAGATTTCGCGCACGTATCGCGAGGACCTGGTCGCCCATATCGGTTTCGGTCGTGCCGGGGTGGATCGAGTTGACGCGGATCCGGTAGCCCTTGCGGGCGAATTCGAGCGCCGCCGATTTGGTGAACAAAGTGACCCCACCCTTGGTCATCGAATAGAGCGGATCGTTCGACGAGCCGACGAGACCGGCCACCGAAGACCGATTGACGATCGCACTGCCGTGCGGGCTGCGTTGCGCGCTGTCGCGCAATGCCGGCAACGCGAGCTTGGTGCCCAGAAACACGCCCGTCAGGTTGACGGCGCAGAGGCGGTGCCAATCGGCGAGGGTTGCCTCCTCGATGTTGATGCCGAGAAAAACGCCGGCATTGTTGACGAGAATGTCGAGGCCGCCGAAACGATCGGTGACGGCGGTGATCGCCGCGGTCCAATCCTCCTCGCGGGTAACGTCGAGACGCGTGTAAGTCGCCGCGGCCCCGGCACTCTCGATCGCACGCACGGTGTCGCACCCGCGCTCGTCGAGCACATCGCCGATCGCGACCTTGGCGCCGGCTTCGGCCATCAGCCGCGCGGTCTCTGCGCCGATCCCGCGCGCCGCCCCCGAAACCAGCGCGACCTTGCCGTCGAGACGGTTCATTACCGCTCCCCCCGAATTCAAAACCCAGAAAAACCAGCGTCGCACCTACGTGGTGTCTTGTCCATCGGCAGCATTGTCGAGCCGCGCGCTTCACCGCGAAATTGCCATAATGGCATGGTATCGTCGTGCTCGTTTCGACCGGATTGGTATTGCGACGAGGGAGCTCCGCGCCACGGAGAGATCCCTCGACCGTAAAGCGTTAAGTAGCCCGAGGTTTTGGGGTTAGTTTTGGATGGATGACGCAATTACCAACAAAGAACAGCAAAATTGCTGGCTGTTCCTGGCTGTTTTTTGGCCGCCGCTTGGGCAAAACGCGACGGTTTTGCGCGGCAGACTTGTCCTGCTGGCTGTTATTTCGCTGTATTAACAGCGAAATCAGCGAGGGCCGGGTTATTCGCTGTCGGGGACGGCGGCTTCGAGCTCTTCGAGCCAGACTTTGGCGGTGGCGTCGGAGGGGGCGCGCCAGTCGCCGCGCGGCGACAGCGAGCCGCCCGACGAGATTTTCGGGCCGTTGGGCAAAGCCGACCGCTTGAACTGGCTGAGCTCGAAGAAGCGGTAAAGGAATACGCGCAGCCATTGCTTGATTTCGGAAAGATTGTACGCGCGCTTTGCCGCATCGGGAATGTTGGGCGGCCAGCGGCCGCGTTCCGGGTCGCTCCAGGCATTCCACGAGAGATAGGCGATTTTGGAGGGCCGGAAGCCGAACCGCGTTGCATAAAACAGGTTAAAATCCTGCAATGCATAGGGCCCGACGATGCTCTCTGTCGATTGGATGACCCCGTCGGCGCCGGGAGGCACCAGCTCCGGTGAAATCTCGGTCGCGAGGATATCGTGGAGAACGCGCGCGGTTTCCTCGTCGACATCGCCCGAGGCTGCGACAAATCGGATCAAATGCTGGATCAGGGTCTTGGAGACCGAGGCATTCGGGGTGTAATGCGACATCTGATCGCCGACCCCGTAGGTGCACCATCCGAGGCCGAGCTCGGAGAGGTCGCCCGTGCCGACCACCAACCCGCCATTGTGGTTCGCCAACCGGAACAGATAGTCGGTGCGCAACCCGGCCTGGACATTCTCGAAGGTCACGTCGTAGAGGGCTTCGCCGGTGGCCGAGGCGTGCCCGATGTCCTTCAGCATCTGCTGCGCTGCCGGCCGGATGTCGATCTCCGCACCGGTGACGCCGAGCGCCTTCATCAGCCGCCAGGCGTTGGCCTTTGTCGTCTTGCTCGTCGCAAAACCGGGGAGCGTATAGGAGAGGACGTTGGTGCGCGGCATTCCGAGCCGATCCATCACCCGCGCCGAGACGATCAATGCCTGGGTCGAGTTCGAGCCCGCCCGAGACGCCAATGACGAGCTTCTTCAAGCCCGTTGCCTGCAGGCGCTGCGCGAGGCCCTGGACCTGGATGTTGTAGGCCTCGTAGCAGTTCTCGCGCAGCATTGCCGGATCCGCCGGCACATACGGGAAGCGCTCGACCGCCCGGCGCAATTCGAGAGCTTCATCCGGCGCGGCGAACTCGAACGCGACGATGCGAAACCCGGGGCGCTTGTCTCTCAAGTGCCGCGCATTGTCGCCGAAGGTGTTCGTGCGCATCCGCTCCTGGCGGATGCGGCCGAGATCAACATCGGCGACCGCCATCTCGGGGTCGGGCGAGAAGCGCTCGGTTTCGGCGAGCAGAACGCTCAACTCGAAGATGCCGGCCTGGCCGTCCCAGGCGAGGTCGGTCGTCGACTTGCCGGCGCCGGCGGCGGAGTAGGCATAAGCCGCGATGCAGCGGGAAGCTTGCGATGCGCACAACAGGCGGCGCATGTCCGATTTGCCGATCGTGATGTTGCTGGCCGACAGATTCAGCAGGATTTCGGCCCCGGCGAGCGCCGCATCGGTGCTCGGCGGGTGCGGCACCCACAGATCCTCGCAGATCTCGACGTGGAACTTGAACGCCGCGCTTCCGCGGCCGGCGAACAGCAGATCTCGGCCGAAGGGGGCTTCGTGTCCGGATATTTCGATTGAATGACCGACGATGTCCTCGCCGGAGGTGAGTTGCCGGCACTCGTAAAATTCGCGGTAATTCGGCAGATAGACCTTAGGCACGACGCCCAGCAGCATTCCGCGATGGATGACCACGCCGCAATTGTAGAGGTGTCCCCGGTGACGCAACGGCGCCCCGACGACAAAGACCGGGAAGAGGTCGCGGCTGGCCGAGATCAGGCGATCGAGCTGCCGCTCCACTTCGTCGAGCACCGCGTCCTGGAACAACAGATCATCGATCGCATAGGCGGAAATCCCGAGCTCCGGGAACACCATCAAGCCGATGCGGGCCTTGTCGCCGGCGGCGAGGAGCTCCAGCACATTGTCGGCGTTCTGCCGCGGATCGGCGACGGCGACATGCGGAACGCAGGTTCCGACGCGGACGAATTCGTGGCTGTAAGGCGAAAAGAACGAGGGCATTCGTCCTACCTCACGATCGCGATCTGCCGGACTTCATCATCGCCCACACCACCGCGATGACGCCGAACACGGTCAGGCCGCCAAAGACGAGCAATACCGTATTCGCGGATCCGATCAGCCGATCGCCGACATCGCCGACCGCATCGCCGGCAAACAGCAGCATCGGGGCCCAGACGATCGCCGAGGTGACATTGGCGAACCAAAACCGCCCGCGGCGCATGCGCATGATGCCCGCGGCGAGCGGTATCACAGCGCGCACCGGGCCGAAAAAGCGGCCGATAAAAACGCTCTTTCCGCCGTGCTTCTGAAAAAATCGCATGCCGTTCGGCAGCAGGTCCGGGTTGCGCGTGAACGGCCATATCCGGCCGATCCCGCCGCCATAGCGGTGACCGAGCCAAAACGAGACCGAGTTGCCGAGCACCGCCCCGATGACCGCCCCCACCAGAACCGGCCAATAAGGCAGCGACCCTGCCGACATCAGGGTTCCGGCAACGATCAGGATCGAGGTGCCGGGAAAGAGCAGGCTCAAAAACGCGAACGACTCGCCGAACGCGGTGACGAACATCACCGGAAAGGCCCAGCTCGAATGCGTGGAGATGAATTCGAGCGTCGGCTGAACGAAGGATTCCATGGTCCTCTATATAGGAGACCAGCGGCGCCATGACCGCCATCGGAAAGAACTTGAGCCGCAAACTCGGCCTAAAGATTCATCGCAAAAGCACAGGGAGAACGATAGGACTCCGTGTCTCGGTCTCTTCGTGTTAAAAACTTCCCGGAGAATATAGATGACCGAACTTGACGTGCGGGAAAAGGCCGAGCGGATAGTCGAATTGTTCCGCAGCCGCCAGCATATCGAAATATTGCCGGCAGAGCTTTATCCGCAGGATCTCGACGAGGCTTACGCCATTCGGCGGGCTTTTCAGGAGATCGAGGAAACCGAGGGGCGGGGCGCCATCGCCGGCTACAAGATCGGGCTTACGACGCCTGTCATGCAGAAGCTCTGCGGGGTCGGCGAGCCCTGCTACGGCGCGATCTTCGCGCGCGAGGTTCATCACGGCCGCGCCGAACTGGCAGCCGCGGATTATTGCCGCCTCGGGGTCGAAACCGAGATTGCCTTTCGGCTGGGGGACGACCTGCCGCAAGGCAACGGCCCCGGCGAGATCGCCGCGGCGGTCGACAGCTGCATGGCGGCGATCGAGCTGATCGAGGATTTGCACTATGATTACAAGCGGCTCGATGCTGCGGCGATGGTGGCCGGCAATGTATGGAATGCGGGGGTCGTGCTGGGGACGCCGGTAACCGGCTGGCGGAACCAGGACTTGGCTCGGGCTGCGGCCCGGCTCTCGATCAACGGGCAGGAGATCGGCGGCGGAAACGGCGGCGATGTGATGGGCCACCCGCTGAACGCGCTTGTCTGGCTCGCGGACAAGCTTGCGGCGGCGGGAACCCCATTGCGCCGCGGAATGATCGTCATGACCGGCAGCATGGTCCCGATCCAATATCCGATGGCGGGCGATCGGGTCCTGGTGGAAGTTTCAGGTCTCGGCAGCGCGGAGCTCGTCTTGAGCTGATGCGACCGGAAAACGCCCGGTCGGGGAGGTTTTTATGTTCTGGGTAGTTGTAGCACTTTTGTATTTCGTACTCGCAGCGGTGGCGCCGAGCATCCTCGGCCTCTTCGTCAATCGCGCGCGGCCGGATTTTGGGACGCTCTCGGTGTCGCTGCGCATCGTGTTTGTGGCGATCGCGCTGATCTGTCTGGCCGCAACGTCGTACGTTCACGTCGAGTTGGATGAAATCGCCGTACTGAACAAGATCTACGGGACGACCTCGCTGCCCGGCGAGCACATCATCGCGACCAATGGGGAAAAGGGGCCGCAGGCGGAGATCCTGACGCCCGGCTGGCATCCGTGGTTTCTCGTCAACGTCATTTATCAGGTCGAAAACAAGAAGGTCGTTTCCATCCCGTCCGGCAAATACGGGTTTCTGAACGCCAAGGACGGGGCGCCATTGCGGCCCGACCAGTTTCTGGCCGATGCGTTTGCCGCCGGGCATGAGCTGGATATGCTCGACGCCGAGTACTTTCTCACTCATGGCGGTCAGCGGGGACCGCAGACGACGGTCCTGACGCCGGGAAATTACCGGCTCAACACGTATCTGTGGGACATCAGCGTCTATAACGCCGTCGATGTCGCCGAAGGCTTTGTCGGCGTCGTCAAATCCAACGTGGTCAACTCGGTGCATTTCGGCAACCTGGCCGCAGACAAGCCGGCCTCCTGCCAGCAGAAGATGGTGTCGACGAATGCGAGCGGCGAAGCCGTTGTCGCCAAGGAAGCAAAAACCGATGAAGGCAAGCTCACCGCGATCCTCGTGCCGGTCGGCTGCATCGGAATCTGGGAAAAGGCGCTGCAACCCGGGCGCTATTACGCCAATGAGGCGGCTTACAAGGTCACGATGATGAGCACTCGGGTGCAGACCTGGGAGTTCAAAGGCGGCTACAAGAGACGTTCCATCGATCTGAGCCTCGATCAGGCGGGCAGCCTGACCCAGTCGCAACACGAGCAGGATGTTCCGGTGCCGCCGGGGTCGGCCGACCCGGCGATCACCTTGGTCGTCGAGGGATGGCTGGTGCCGCTCGAGCTGCGAGTTCTCGCCCAGGTGACCCCCGACAACGCGCCCTTTGTCGTCGCGTCGGTCGGCGGGCTGCCCGAGATCGAGAACAACATTATGGTCCCGACGATCCGCTCGATTGTCCGCAACGTCGTGGGCGCCCAAGGCCGGCACGTCCTGGACCTCGCCGACAATCGCGCCGAGCTCGAGCACGCGGTCGAAGATGCGATCCGCCCCGAGGGATTGCGGGCAGGGATCGTCATCAAGGAAGTCAAGTTCGGTGATCCGGCCTTGCCGCCCGAGCTGCTGGTTTCGCGAAAGCGCCAGCAATTGGCCGATCAGCTCCAGGTCACCTACCAGCAGGAGCAGAAGGCGCAGACGCAACGGATCGAGACCGAAAAGGCTCGGGCGACCGCCGAACAGCAGCATCAGCTCGTCGAGGCGGTGATCGGCGTTCAGGTCTCCGAGCAGAACAAGAACGCTGCAAAGCTTCGCGGCGAAGGGCAGAAGCTCGAGCTCGAGGAAGTGGCCCAAGGTCAGCGCGCGCAGGCCGATGTGCTTGGGCAGGACCGAGTGCTGACGATCACACTCGTCCAACAATTGCTGAAAACCATCCAGGAAAAACCTGAAGTCGTTTCACTGATCGGGCGGCTGGTGCCGCAGACGGTGGTGTCCACCGGGGGCCAGGGCGCGAGCCTCGACAGCGCTGCGGCGATCTTCGGCGCGCTGCTCAACAACGGCGGCGGCGCCACGCCGGCGCTGAGCGGGCAATCCTCGAAGAAGTGACTGTGCATCGCCATGGCGCACCCGATCGTCTACGGCCCTCCCGGCAGCACCTATGTGTGGAGCGCGCGGCTCGCTCTGGCGGAAAAAGGCGTCACGCACGAGTTGGTCGACGTGCCGATCGGCGCCCACCGGCAAGAGCCGCACCTCTCGCGCCAACCCTTCGCCAAGATCCCCGCCTTCGAGCATGACGGTTTTGCCCTCTACGAGACGCAAGCGATCATGCGCTATGTCGACGAGCGCTTCGCAGGAACGCCGCTGCAGCCCGAAGACGTGCACGAATGGTCCCGGATGAACCAGATCATCGGCATTGTCGACGCCTATGCCGGGCCCAGCATTGCCGGCGCGATCCTGTTCAACCGCGTATTGGTGCCGCGTCTTCTCGGCGGCACATCGGACGAGGAGGTGATCGAGGCGGCGTTGCCGCGCGCCCGGCTATGCCTGTCGGAAATCGACCGCCTGATGGAGGACCACCGGTTCCTCACCGGCGCCCATGTCAGCCTCGCCGATTTGATGGTCATCCCGCTGCTCTATTACTTCGGCAACGTGCCGGAAGGCCGCGAACCAATGGCGGAGCACCCGAAATTGCAGAACTGGGTCAAGCAGATGGAGACGCGGCAGAGCTTCCAGGTGACCAAGCCGCCTCCGTTCTGACTTGGCTCCCTATACGCCGCGGCAGATCACGTTGAGGAGCGCTTGGCGCTTTTCGACGGTGACGGCGCGCACAGCGCGGTCGAGCGCTGCCGGCAGGGCGGCCGGGTCCTCGACCCGCTCGCCATAGCCGCCGGCGGCGGCACAGACCTGCTCAAAGGCCGGTAATTCGTCGAGGTCGATCAGGGGCGGCTTGTTGCTGCGCGCGGCTTCACCCTGCGGGTACATCCCCACGGTGGCGCGGCGCACCGCACCCCACATCGAATTGTTCATGACGACGAACAGCACCGGCAATTTGTGCATCGCCGAGGCATGGTGGACGGCGACCGGGTTGCCGAACAGGTGTGAGCCGTCGCCGAGGACGGCAATCACCAGGCGGTCGCGCGCGGCGAGCTTGGCGCCGAGCGCGGCGCCGCCGCCCCAGCCGAGACCCGACGCCGTGCTCGAACCAAAGTAGCTCCCCGGAAGGTTCGACCCGCAATGCTCGGGCATCAAAGTGTATTCGTTGACGAGGATCGCATCCTCGGGCTTGACCCGGGCGATGCAGGCGCTGGCCCAGGCCATGTGGATCGGGCGCATGCTCGCGACGCTTTCGCGCGTCTTCTGCCACCCGGCGACGAGCGCCTCGCGCCGTTCGGCGACGTGGTGCCGCCGTTCCGACACGGCGGCGGCCGTAACGTGCCGGTCGAGGGCGGCGCCGAGCTCCGGCAACGCCGTTGCGGCGACTCCGGTCACTGCGAGGTCGCACGGAAAACCGCGGATCGGATAACGCGAAAACAGCGGATCGACGCCGAGATGAATGACGCGGCAATCGGGCCGCGGCGCTTCGAGGCTCGGGATCCACGGCACATCGCATTCGAGAACGATGATCGCGTCGGCGCCGGCGAGATAGGGGCCCGCATCATAGCCCAGATGGCACGCATGGTCGGCGGGAAGGCACAAATGACGCGGACGGTGCTGCACGACCGGGATCGCGAAGCGCCGGGCGAAATCGGCGAGAGCTTCGACCGAAGCCGGGTCGCGCCCGGCGCTGGCCGTGATGATCAGCGGGTTTTCGGCCGCGCCGAGTATGCGCGCCGCTTCCTCGATCGCTCCCTTGTCGGGGCCCGGCGGGGCGGCGGCGACGCGACGCGCGGGCCTATCGTAGGAAAAGCCCGGCAGTGGCGCCGCCAGAACTTCGCGCGGCAATGACAAATAGACCGGCCCGCCGGGCGGGGTCGTCGCGATCGAGAGGGCACGGTCGATTACCGTTTCGAGCTGCTGGCCATTGCGCAATTCGTAGTCCCATTTGACAGCCTCGCGCAGCATGCCGGCCTGGTCGAACATCTCCTGCGCCCAGTGGATATAGACGTCACGGGCTCCCGGAAGCCCGCTCTCGGTCAGCGGCGAGCGGCCGGCGGTGAGGAAGATCGGCACGTTTTCGCGCGCTGCGTTGAGGGCGCCGCAAATGCCGTTCGCAGTTCCGACACTGACATGCACCATGACCGCCGGCACCCGCCGCGTCACCATCGCGTATCCATGCGCCATCGAGAAGGCGAGGTTCTCGTGCGTTGCGAGCACCGGCTGCGGCACCGGCATCCCGGTCCGCGCCGCCTTCGCGAACGCCTCGACGAGCGGTGCGAAATCGGTGCCCGCATTGGCGAACAGATACTCGACCCCGCGCTCGGCGAGCAGCGCGAGATAAGCCTCGGCCACGTTATCGACCGCGAGTTCTTTGCGAGGCATGACTCCCTCCGGCGCCGACTTCGACAGTTACACGATACATCCCTTACCCCGCTGAGGACAATTTCGTCCCGGAAGCGGCACCCTCACCCGCCTCGCTGCGCTCGGCACCCTCTCCCGCAATGCGGGAGAGGGGGGACCAAGCACGAAGGGCTTGGTGGGTGAGGGTAGTGCGGGTTGAACGGTCAGCGCGCGCGGCGCTGCGCTTCGAGCCAGCCGATCATGATCCGGTTGAACGCGTCGGGCGCTTCGACATTCGGGAAATGGCGCATGCCCGGGATTTCCTCGTAGCGGCCGCCCGGGACGAGACCGGCGAGCCGGCGGTTCTCGCTCGCCGGGGTGCCGGGATCCTCGGCGCCGCACACGACCAAGGCCGGGATGCGCAATGACGGCAGCTTTGCGGTGAAGTCGAAATTCATGATTGCCGCCGAGCACCCCAAATAGCCCGCCTGCGTCGTCGCCGCGACGGTGTCGCGGATCTGCTTCCAACGGCCGGGTTTCCTCTGTTTGAAGGCATCGGTGAACCAGCGCTCGACCGTGCCGTCGGCGAGCGGCTCGAGCGAGTTCGCCCGGCGCACGGTGCTCATGCGCTCCTCCCACATCGCCGCCGCGCCGGAGGGGCTCGCCGGCAGCGTGTCGCACCACATCGCCGAGATCAGCTTGGCGCCGTGCTCGATCGCGAACGCCTGGCCGATCATGCCGCCGATCGACAGGCCGATGTAGTGCACGCGCGGGATCGCCAGCGCATCGAGCAGGGTCGCGACATCGCCGGCGAGCGCCTGCATCGTGTAGTCGCCGGCAATGGGGTCGCTGCCGCCATGGCCGCGCATGTCGAGGCGCAGCACGCGAAACCCGGCCCGCAGCAACGGCGGCACCTGCTCGGCCCAGCTGCCGCCGTCAGAGGCCAGCGAGTGGGTAATGCAGACCACGGGCCCGTTCTCCGGCCCGGCAAGATCGTAATAGAGGCGACGTCCTGAGAGCGGCAAAAGCATGGCAATTCCTCCTCGTCAGATGTGTCGAAGTACTCTCAAGGGATCACGACCGGAGCGCCGGCGATGATTGAGTGACCGTTATAAAGGACCGCGTAGAGCAGCAGACCGGCGGTGACCCGCAACAGGCTGATGTCGCGCCAGCGCAACCGGGTGCGGCCGGCGACCAGCGCGGCAAACGGCACGTTCGAGGTGACTTCGGCGAGCCGCGCCCAATTGCTGCCGAGGGCGAGGCGCTTCTTTCGGTCGATCAGCAAGGTGCCCCCGAGCGACAGGGCGGCGAAGACGCCAAAGAATAACAGCGAGCGCGAATCGCCATTGGCGATGACGTGGCTCACCGCCCACAACCCGATCGCCCACATGACCGGATGGCGGGTCACGCGCAGCACGCCCGGGGCTGGATCGTCGGCCCTGGCAAATCGCTCCATCCCGACGGTGGTCGGATTGGGGGTGGTGTAGCCGGCGATCAGCAATATCGTCGCCAACGGCATGACGGCAATCGGGAAAAGAGCCATCCACCTTTCCCGAGGCCACAAAGGAATGGTCGGCGCGTGCGAATAGGCCACCAGAAGCCACGCCAACGTCACCAAAGCGACCAGCGAGTAGACGGCGAGAAAGCCCCGTTCGCCCAGCTGATCGCGCAAGGCTCCGCGCAGCCAGGTGCTCGACAGCACTACGTGGCTGCCGCAGAACGCAATTGCGGCGATGGCCAGCGAGAGGAGACCGTGGCTCATCGCGCCGCTGCTTTACCCGCCGGGCAGACGGGCGATCTCGGGAGCGACCTGCTCGACCAGGCGCTGCGGGTCGCCGGCGACGCGCACGACCTTGTTGCGGCTGGTCGAGCCCGCAACGATCGAGAGATCGCGGCGCCGCAGGCGCCAGGCGCGGGCGAGCAATTGCAACAGCGCCTCATTGGCGCGCCCGGCTTCTGCCGGTGCGGTAACCGTCGCCCTGAGCACATGCCCGCCTGCGGCCGAGGCTGCGACGGCCACCAGACGATCGGTACGGGCCCGCGGCGACAGGCGAATCGCTACCCGCAGTCCGTCGCCCGCCACGTTGAGGGGGCCGTCAGACAAGGTACTCGAACATCAGGTTGCGCAGGAACCAGAGCAGCAAAATGAGGATCACCGGCGAAATGTCGATCCCGCCGAGATCGGGAAGCACACGCCGGATCGGCCGCAGCAGCGGCTCGGTTACGCGCCACAGAAAATCCCCGATTGTCGCGACGACACGGTTGTACCGGTTGACGATGCCGAAAGCGACGAGCCAGCTCAGCACCGCTTGGGCGATCAGCAACCAAACGTAGATCCAGATCACCGTGCTGACGAGGTTCAGGAAGGCATACATCTGGCGGGAACCTCGGGCGGCGAATGGCAGGCAGACCGTACCGCCAGCCGCAGGGGTCCGCAAGGTGCGGACGCGCTCGGTCCGGAGCCTCGCTTGACACATTGCAGCACGATCACCATAGTCCCGCCGCGCCCCCTAAAAGGGGCAACGGACGCCGTGGGGCCGTAGCTCAGCTGGGAGAGCGTCGCGTTCGCAATGCGAAGGTCAGGGGTTCGATCCCCCTCGGCTCCACCATCGATCCCTTAGAATCATCAGGGCGAAGGCTGCGAGGCAGACATAGGCGCCACGCCAGCCGGCGCGTTCGATCAGAACCAAGCCGCAACCATTGATTGCGTGCGTCATTGCACTTTGCTGCATCTGCAGCAAATCAACAGCAAAACCTCCCTGAGTGGTTGTGCTCACCTTCAGCACAAGCTGATTCCTGAATTGACGTTCAAATCGCTTCGGTCGGTAGCCCCATGCACCGGTCACCGTTGAAAAGTATACAATGCCAATCAGGCAAATTTAAGATCGTTATAAATTCCGCAAGACATCTCATTCGTTCGCGGCAATCCGGTCAGCTTGAGGCGGGTTCTGCTGGTTGTCCGGCCGGTTCAGTGGGGAGCTGCCCATGGTTTCGGACATAACCGGCGCGGCGCCGGCACGTGGTACGTAGAGCGTGATCGTCGCGCCCCTGCCGATGTCGCTGTCGATCGATGCGGCCCCGCCACTCTGTTTGGCAAAGCCGTACACCTGAGATAGGCCAAGCCCCGACCCTAGACCGACCTCCTTGGTCGTGAAATACGGCTCGAACGCTCGCGCCCGCACCTCTGGCGCCATGCCGGCGCCGGTGTCCGACAGTTTCAGCATAACGAAGTCGCCGTTGAGCCCTTCGCTCGCAGCGGCACTGGACGCGAACGAAACGTTCCGCGCTTCCACATGAAAGCGGCCGCCATTCGGCAACGCATCCCTTGCATTGACGCCAATATTGAGGAGCGCGAGTTCGAGTTCGGCGGGATCGACCATCACCGGCCAGAGATCCTCGGGCGTATCGATTGTCAATTCGATATCGCTCCGTAACGCCTGCCCGAGCATCTCGAGGATCTCGCTCGTGCGTTGCCGCAGATCGACCAATTCAGGCCTGAGCACCTGCCGCCGTGAGAAAGCGAGCAACTGCCGTGTTAACCGCTCTCCTCGCTCGACCGCGCGCATTATCGCCGAAGCGCGCTTGCGTACGGCATCATCCGAGGCTTGCTCGCTGAGTAGCGCGGCATTCCCACTTACCACCGTCATTAGATTGTTGAAATCGTGCGCGATGCCGCCGGTGAGTTGCCCTACCGCTTCCATTCGCTGGGCCTGGCGGAGCGCTGCTTCGGCCTGCTGGCGCTCCTGAATCTCGCGCTGAAGGCCTCGATTGCTCGCTTCGAGATCGCGAGTGCGCTCTTCGACCACCAGCTCTACTCGACGCGCATAGCCGGTGCCGAGCAGCAGCAATGCTCCCAATAGGCTGATGCCGATTACCCCTCTCGCGAGGACTGCCCAGCTCTGCCACCGGCGATGCCGCTCGAGGTAGGAGGCAGTGGGCACAGTCGCGACGCTGTACCGGCGCCCACCGAAGGTGAATATGTCCTCATAGGAGGCGACGGTGTGTTCAGGCGAAAGACCGCTATAGATGAGCTTTGCTGCGTCCAAATCGACGAGCCGGACGGCCACCATCGCATCAAAGGGCGCCAGCAGCCCGTCAAGGAAAGTGCCCATCCGGTGTACGACCAAGAGCACGCCGGCTCCATTAGGCCCGCCAACCACGGGAAAGAGCAGGAGGGCGCCCGATTGCTCGCCCTTCTCTTGGACCAAGCGGATCGGCGCAGTCGCGGCCAGCTTCCCGGTCGTGATCGCCGCCTCCACGGCGGCTTTTCGATCGCGGTCTGAGGCGAGGTCGAAGCCGACCGCCTCCTCGTTCCCCCGAAGGGGCTCGACGTAAGTGACAGGGAAGTATTGGGCGCGATCTGCGGCGCGCTGTGGATATCCTGAAGGGCCCACCTCGCGAATTTCGAAGCCCGGTATGTCGGCCCTTTTCGCTGTCTCGAAATCTGACCGCGACGTTGCATCAATTCGCGGCGCCCATTCGACCGCCTGTATCAACGGAAAGCGCTGTAGTAAGCTTTGAACGAGATATTGAAAATCTGACGGCGACAACCCCGGCCTCAAAGTAAAAGACCGCTCGAGCTGCTGGAGGAAGACCTCCTGCTCTTCAAGCCCAGCGCGCATTTTGTCGACGATTTCCTGGGAGAGCAGGCGGAACTCGAGCAGGGTCCCATCTTGTTCCCATTCGCTGACGCGGACGAAGATCGAAGCGAACAAAGCAAAGAATAGGACCATCGGCACTCCCACCGGCAGTGCACGGCGGCGCCACAGATCACGCGGCTCTCCGGCAATGATGAGCATCAGGGGCAGTACAACGAGGACCCCGAGCGTGTCCCCGATCCACCATGAAGCCCAATTGCTCAGCAGATCCGGCAGCTTTACGACACCAAGCAGCGAAAGGCTGCCCATTGATAAGGTCGCGCTAGTGAGGCAGAAAACCGGCGATGACAACAAAAAGCGCGCCAGGTCGCGACCATTGTCTAGGGGCGCTGGATAGCCAACTGCGCGCCGTAAGGCTATGCCGCCAACGGCCGCCTGCAACGTCGATGCCAGAGCGATGGCAATCGCCGCAGCCACGGGAGCCACATCGATGCTGTGCGCGGCCGAATAACCGATCCATATGTTGAGCGAGAGGGACCCGAGGAACGTCCAAGGCAGAATCGCCGGCCCGCCAATCAGCATGGCGGCGACAGCGATCCCCGCTGGCGGAAAGATCGGTGAAGCATACCCGGGCGGCACCGCCAACAGCAATGCAAGCTTGCCGCTGACCGTATAAGCAAACGTTAGCGCCAAACAGCCGAGGAAAAACCTCCTTCGTAGGGTCTGAACCATCGAGCGACCGGATCTCGCGACACCGCTTGCATAGTATCGGGTCGCCCTCGTCCTCATCCCGTCATTCTTATTTAATTTGACTAAACCCCCTAACTCAGCGCGACCGAGAAACCGCGCTGCACGCCGGGGCGGGCCATCATTGTTTCGTACCAGCGCTTAACGTTCGGGAAGTCGGCCAAATCGACCTGATGACGCTCGTGCCGCCACGCCCAGCCGAGAATAGCGAAATCGGCAATCGAGAGATCGCCGCCGGCGAACTCGGATTCGCCGAGCCGCTTGTCGAGCACGCCGTAGAGCCGGCGGGTCTCTTTTGAATACCGTTCGAGGCCGTAGCGCCGGTCCTGCTCGTTGGCGACTTGCAGGAAATGGTGTACCTGACCGGGCATCGGACCAAAGCCGCCCATCTGCCACATCAGCCATTCGAGCACCGGCACCTGGCGGCCCAAATCTGCGGGCCAAAACTTGCCGGTCTTCTCGCCCAGGTAAATGAGGATGGCGCCCGATTCGAAGATGCCGATGGGCTGCCCGCCCGGCCCCTCGGGATCGATGATCGCCGGGATCTTGCTGTTGGGGCTGATCTTGACGAAAGCGGGGGCGAATTGCTCGCCTTTGGAGATGTTGACCGTCTTCACGGTGTAGGGCAGGCCCATCTCTTCGAGGGCCACACTGATCTTGCGGCCGTTCGGGGTGTTCCAGGTGTGAAGTTCGATGCTCATCGCGACCGGCCTTTCCTAAGACAATGGTTTTCCAACTCGCCTCAGGATTCCCGTGATCGCGCCCGGTATCAAGCGCCAATCGTCTGCGTCACGGCCGAACGCAGTCAAAGAACGCGACATTCTCCTGCGCCTCTAGAAACCGCGGCACCCGCTCGTATTGCGCGCAATGCTGCCTAGCGACAAGGGCCGCGCCCTCGATCTCGCCCGAATAGCCTACCTGGGCGGAATTCGCATCGCCCTGCAGCAGGAACGGCTTCGACCCGGTGCACGCGGAGCCCAGCGCTCCGAAGAGAAGTGAAACAGCGAGCAGCCGAGCGGCGGCTCGATTATAGCTGCTCAGTCCGAGGCAGCGTCCATCAAAGACTGAATCAGCTGAACCGGGTGGAGCAGGGAGGGTGCGTTTTGCTCCTCGGCATTTGGCGCGAGATCGAGCGTCTGATCGATAGCGAAACTGAGCATCGCCACGGTAGCAAAGACGATTGCCATCGTCCAGGCGGAGAATGTTCCGCGCCGACTGCTGCCATAGGCGAACAGGTCGCGGCGGTGCGGTGTCGGGCTCATGACGGTCCCTCTGTGCCAGCCGTCGCACGTTCTCTCCTGTTACGATAGGCAAGCCACTTCCCGGACGTTCCCGCCCGCTGCCGATTACAGCTATTCCGCATGCGAATAGCTGCTGGAATTCTCTGCCGCGGCTAGCCCGGCCTTGGCAGCGAAATCGCGCCCGCGCTCGATGTAATCGCGATAATACCCGTAGCTCGGCGCTGCCGGCGACAACAGGACAACGCCCCCCGGGGGCGTCACTTGACGTGCGTACGCAACGGCGTCCCCCATCGACTGTGCACGGTGGATCTTGCAGGCGACGTCGTCCCGACGGGTCGCGACCGCCCGCGCAATTGAATAGATCCGCTCCCCACTGTCGCCGAGGCAAATGACGGCTTTGGCGGCGCCTGTGACCGCCTTTTCGGCGAGCTTGCCGTAGTCGATGCCGCGATCGTGTCCGCCGAGGATGACCGTTATGTCGCGCCCCGCATAGACCGCCAGGGCTGCGAGAGTCGATTCCGGTATCGTCGAGATGCTGTCGTCGACGAACAGCACCCCTCCGATCTCACCCAGCTCCTGCTGGCGGTGCGGCAAGCCGCGGAACCCGCTGGCCGCCTCTAGGGCCGCCGCCGGATCGAGATCGAGCGCCTTCGCCACGGCCAACGCCGCACACAGATTGGACCGGTTCTGCGGTCGCGCGAGATAGGGATTGCGCACTCGCCCGATTACCGTTGCGCCGTCCAATACCTCGGAGCCGCAGCAGTGAATTCCGTGTTCGTCAGCAAAAAAATCCTGTCGCGGAGGCGAGCCGTCGGCGAACCGCTGGACGATTTCGGCCGCGGCACGGTGAATGATACGGCGGCGGCTGTGGTTCAGCAGGTTGATCTTGTCGCGATAATAGTTCTCGACCGAGAGATGCCAATCGATGTGCTCGGGATAGAGCGAGGTCAGCACAGCGATATCGCATTGCCCGTCAAAATCAGCAGCTTGATAGCTGGAGACCTCGATCACCGCGATATCGGCGCTCACGCTGTCGATCCCGGTGATCGGGACGCCGATATTCCCGACCAGCGCCACCCGTCGGCCGAGCTTTGCCAAGCTGTGCGCAATCAGCGAGGCCGTCGTGCTCTTCCCCTTGGTCCCGGTCACACAGATCGTCGTGAAATCGAGCCGTTCGGCAAACCACAGGTTCAACAGCGATGTGACCTGCGTACTCGCCGCCCGGGCGGCTTGGATTTCGCGCCGGTAGAGGCTGACGCCGGGGGATTTGACGATGACATCGATGTTGGCGAGGGCACCCGCGATCCGTTCCGCCCCAAAGGCGTATTCGATGCCGGCGCCGAGCCCGTCCGGCCGGTGCCCATTTTCGATATCATCCAGCACCAGCAGAGGCAGGGTCGGATGGCGTTGGCGCAGGAAAGCGATCGCCGCCCGGCCCTCGCGGCCGAGCCCCCAGATCGCGACCCGCTGCGTCCCGATGTCAGCCGCACGCATCGAGCATTGCCAGATATGGTGCCGGCACCCGATGCGGGTGCCTGACCTCCAATAGCGCCCGAAATTCGGTCGGGCCTCTGTGCCGCAACGAAGGAAATTCCTCGTTCAGCCGGCGCACCACCCTGTCGTCGCGCCATTCGGGATGATTTGCGAGGTGAGATATCACGCCGGCGCTTTCGGACGTTTCGCCGACGCATTCAAACGGCTTGATTGCGCGCAAGCCGCACAATTCGGCAAAGCCGTCGCGCTGGGTCTCGTCGTCCAGCAGGTTGCCGCCGAAAATTTCGATCAGATCCGGCTTCGCGACAAAAGGCGAAAGAGCCAGGAAAACGAAACGGCATTTCGGACAATTGCAGCACCAGTGACGCCCGCGCGCCTCGCGCGCTTGCCGGAATGCCGTGTTGCAGCTTCGGAAGACGCCAAAATATTCCCGGTATTGCGAGAACTTCCGGGCAATCTCGATCTCCGACAATGGCCGCAAGAAAGAAAAGTAGCTGATGCTCGGTGAAATAAAACGTTCGACATATCGGGCGAGATCCCGCTCAAACTCTAAGGACTTGCTGTATTGATGATTGACCTCGACGCCATCGATGCTGAGGTTTGGCGCGCTGGCGGAATGCTCGTTCGACATCGCGACCGCATCGCAGCCGGACATCACGGCAGAGGCCAGGGCGATGGCACTGAGGATACCGCTAATTGGAACATGCCCGTTCAGCGCGCCCGCCGCATTGAGCTTCAAGAGGCTGGCGTCCAGCCGGCGATGAACCCTGATGAAGGACAGCTTTGCGGCTGCGATGCAGGCTGCGATCGGTTCGGCGTCACCCAGCGAGAAGAGCATCAGCGGGTCGCCGCCCTGCCTGAGGCACTCGATCGTGACGATCGAATCCTTGCCGCCGCCGACCGGTACGCATGTCCTCCTCGGAAAATCGACAGTTATCGGTGCGGTTGCCGGCGCCGAACTCGACTGAACGCGAAAATGACCGTGCAGCGAGACGTCATTTCTGAATGCAAATTCGGCCAAGCCTCTTTCGTAGAATCTCTGGAGAAATTCTGCGGTCCTTTCATCCAGTTCGAAGGCTCGGCATGTCAGTACCCTTGGTATGAAAGCCTTGTAGTAGCTGACCCCCGAAAGCAACAGGATCAGCCGGAAAAGCCGGTCGAGGACTTCTCTGGCCGCCGACGAAAGCTGCGGTGGAACAAAATCAAAAATCAGCTGCTCTTCGAACCGCAGCCCGCCATTGTAGGTGTAGCAGAGCGACAGGGTCGATCGCGCCGGGTCGTAGCGGTAGTCTTCAAAGACGAACTCGTTATAGACCATGCCCGGCCTGAACTAGCGCGCGGATCTCCCGCAACTTGCAGTGGTGTACCGCCATGTCGAGATTGTCGACGGTCATGGTGCGCACGCGCGAGACGCCATCGACCGCCGGCCCGTTATTGAGGGTCGCTTCGAGCACCGCTTGATCGAGCTTGTCGTCAAGACAGGCGAGCAGCCGCTCGCACCAATCCGGACGCAACACGGCGAGCGCACCGAGAAGACCATAGGCGCCCCAGTTCGAGACCCCGGCCACGATCAGATGCCGCGCCGGGGTGACGCAGGCGATCGTCTCGCCATGATCGACATGTTGCGCGACCAGCTCGCGGGGGAGCGAACCCATGCCGATCTCGTTGCCGCCATCCCCGATCGCGATCGTCTCCCACGGCCCGGCGGTGAAGAGCTCGTCGAGCGGCGCCGTATACGAGCTTATATCGAGCCCTCTCATGTTGCGCGGAGCGCCGTCGGCGCTGCGCCCGCAACGCTCGATCGAGATCGCATGAGTGATTCCGGCGCGGCGCCAGGTCGCCGTCGTCGCGGCGACGTCGGTCGCATCGACCGGCACGCCGGCCGCTCCTGCCCCCGCCAATGCAGCGGCGCAGGCGTTGCGGCACGGCTCATCGGTGGCGAGCCGGCAGGGGATACCGACGTCTGCAAGTCCTTTGGCGAGCAATGCCGCGCCGACTGGCCCGTCGGTCTCAGCCGCAGGCGGCGAGCCTAGCGGAACGTAAAAGCCGGTGATCAATCCGATCCTGGCGGAAGGCGCCGCTGCCAGAGCCGAGGCGGCGCTCCACAAGCCTTCCCTGGCAGCTTCGAATAGGGCGGTGACATGGCGCCCGACATCGACGTGGATCAGCTCTTCGATCTGATCGACCAGCGAATGCGTAGACGTCCGGTCTGCCATCGCTATTGCAAGGTCATCCGTCGCCATCCTCTCCCTCTCCGCCCGTTTGCGGGGGAGAGGGGCGTTGCGACCGGACGCATGCCTGCACTCGGGGCCGACATGGAGCCTATAGACTCGCCAATTTCGAGTTGACCAGGTCGGTGATCAGCATCGACCCCGGCGCGTGCGTGATGCAGAACTCCGGCTTGACCTGGGCGATGACTGCTTGCGGAGTGACGCCGCAAGCCCAGAACACCGGCAGTTCGTCGTTTTCCACCGGCACGGCGTCGCCATAATCGGGTTTGGCCAGATCGGCGATGCCGATCGCTGCCGGCAAGCCGATATGAACCGGTGCGCCATGCACCGAGGGAAAGCGCGACGTGATCTGGATCGCGCGAATTGCATCGCTCGGTTTCAGGGGCCGCATCGAGACGACGAGCGGACCGGCGAACCGTCCCGCCGGCCGGCATTGGATATTGGTCCGGTACATCGGCACATTCGAGCCGCAGGTCATGTGGCGCAGTTCGATCCCGTCCTCGACGAGGGCATGCTCGAATGAAAACGAGCAGCCGAGTGCAAAGCTGACCAGATCGTCGCGCCACACATGCGAAACCTCCGGCGGCTCTTCGATCAGTTCGCCGCGGCGCCAAACGCGGTAACGCGGCAGATCGGTGCGGATGTCGAGATCCTCGCCCAAGCTCGGCAGGCGTGGGTCGCCGGGCTCGGACACTGCGAGCACCGGACAGGGTTTCGGGTTAGCCTGAGCGAAGCGCAGGAAGTCGTGGGCCAGCGCTTGCGGTAGAATGACGAGGTTCGCCTGCACGTTGCCCGCCGCCAGTCCGGCCGTGGACCCCGAGAAGTCCCGAGAGCGGATCCGCATCCGCTCCCGCCTACCGGCTTCGACAGCCCGCGAAGACCCTAAATCCATCGAATTATCCCCATCCTCGTGCCCGCAATTCTACGGCCGATCGAGCGCGCGTGCCAAGCTATGCCCGCGCCCCACTGCCCACCGGTGGATCGCGCACGGGCGGCGGTGGGGGTTCGACCGGCGGCACCGGGACCGGGTCGGGCGGCTCGATAATAGGCGGCGGCTGGTCAGGGTCGGGCGGCGGCTCGGGCGGCGTACCGGGCGGCGGGTGCGGCGTCAGGCCCTGGGCCGAGTAAGCAGCGCGAATCAGCGCCTCAAAAATCGGTGCACCGCCCGTTGTACTCCCAGTCACCGTAGCGGGTCGGCTCGGGCCCCTTCGGGCCGCCGATCTCGCGCGGCTGCTGCGGTTGAGCCGCTTCGGGGAGAGCGGCGGGACGCGGCTCGGCAGTATTGCGAGGTTTTTCCTTCATGTACCGAATATGGGAGGAAATGTCGTAGCCTCAACCGGCGCTTCGTGCGTGCGATTTGGGAGGAGAAAATGGGTCGGCCGCTCGAAGGAATGCTGGTGGTGTCGGTCGAGCAGGCGGTCGCCGCACCGCTGTGCACCTGCCGCCTTGCCGATGCCGGCGCCCGGGTCATCAAGATCGAGCGGCCGGAAGGAGATTTTGCGCGCGGCTACGACCGCGCCGCGCACGGCCAGAGCAGCTATTTCGTATGGCTCAACCGCGGCAAGGAATTGGTCGTTCTCGACATCAAGAACCCGGACGACCATGACCTACTCGCGCGGCTGATCTCCCGCGCCGATGTGCTCGTGCAGAATTTGATGCCGGGCGCCATGGCCCGCGCGGGCTTCGACCTTGAAGAGCTGCGGCGGCATCATCCGGGGCTCGTCATCTGCTCGATTTCGGGCTACGGCGAAAGCGGCCCCTACCGTGACATGAAGTCGTACGACATGCTGATCCAGGCGGAAACCGGCCTCGCCTCGCTGACGGGGCCGGAAGAGGCGCCGGGCCGGGTCGGCGCTTCGGTGACCGACATCGCGGCCGGGCTCAACGCATACGCCGCAATCCTCGAAGCCTTGATTGCCCGCCAGCGGACCGGGGAGGGGGCGCTGGTCCGAGTATCCTTATTCGACGCGACGGCAGAATGGATGGCGGTGCCGCTGATCCATTTCGATTATAGCGGCCGCGCGCCGGAGCGGATGGGGCTTGCCCACCCGTCGGTCGCGCCCTACGGCCTGTTTGCGACCGGCGATGGCAAGGAGATCCTGATCGCCATCCAGAACGAGCGGGAATGGCAACGTTTTTGCGCCGAAATCCTCGGCGATGCGGCCCTCGCCGAGGACCCGCGCTTCAGCGACAACAACCGGCGGGTCGCGCACCGCGCCGAGGTCGACGCGCGGGTCGCCTCAGAGTTCGCCCGTCATTCGCGCGGCGCGCTCGCCGAGCGGCTGAAATCCGCGGAAATTGCCTTCGGCAATTTCAACACGGTCGAGGATTTTTCCCATCATCCGCATCTCCGGCGGATTACGGTCGAGACCCCGCAAGGCCCGGTTCGGCTGCCCCCGGCCTCGGCGATATTCGAGCAAGAGCGGCTCCCCGGCCGGGTGCCGGCGCTCGGCGAGCACACCGCGGCGGTGCGCGCCGAGTTTGCGCAATGAGTGGCGTCTTTCTTGCCGCGGCGATCATTTTGGAGATCTGCGGAACGACCTCGCTCAAGCTGTCCGACGGGTTCACCCGCATCGGCCCGTCGGGCGCGGTCGTCCTTTGCTACGTAGCGAGCTTTGCACTGTTGGCCCTGGCGCTGCGGGGCATCGAGCTGTCGATCGCCTATGCCGTGTGGTCTGGCGTCGGCACGGCGGTCGTGGCGGCTATCGGCATTGTTTGGTTCGGCGAGAGTGCCGGGGGCTGGAAGCTGTTTTGTCTGGGCCTGATCGTGCTCGGGGTGGCCGGGCTCCACCTCGCCGAGCGCGCTTCGTAATCGGTTATTGGGCGAGCAGTGCGGCGCAGCCGAGAAATGCGGGCAGCGGATGGGTCACCACAAAGGTCGGGATCGGCTCGAGATAATCTCGCAAGCGGCCTTTCGCCTCGAATTGTTCGCGAAAGGGCGAATTGAGGAATGTCTGGCCGAGCTTGGGGACGATCCCGCCGCCGATATAGACGCCGCCGCGCGCCCCGAGCGTCAGCGCCAGGTTGCCCGCCATCGTCCCGAGCATCGCGCAGAACATTGTCGTCGTCTCGACGCAGAGAGGGTCCTCGGCGCGGATCGCCAAATCGGTGATCTGGGCCGCCGTGTAGCCCTTCGCAGGAACGCCATCGATGACCGCCAGAGTGTTGTAGAGGTTGACGAGCCCGGGGCCGGACAAGGCTCGTTCGGCCGAGACGTGATCAAAGTGTCGGCGCATACGATCGAGGACGGCGCTCTCGCGATCGCTGGCCGGCGCCATCGTCGCATGCCCGCCTTCGCCAGTCAGCGCGATCCAGCCTTTGCCCGACGGCACCAGTCCGGAGACGCCCAGCCCTGATCCCGGGCCGAGCACGCCGAGCGGCGCGCCACCGACCGCAGCGCCGCCGCCGACCGCCTGCCGGTCCTTCGGGGCAAGATGTGGGAGGGCCAGCGCCAGGGCAGTGAAATCGTTGATGACCTCGAACCGCTCGAAGGCGAACCGGACCTTCAATTCCTGGACCGAGAAGCTCCAGGGGTGGTTGGTCATCGCGACCCGGTCGCCGGTGATCGCCGAGGCGATCGCGATCGCCCCCTGCCGCGGCATCGGTAACGGCCCGCGCTCGGCGAGAAAGGCGGCGAGCGCATCATCTATCGTCGGATAGTCTTCGTCGGCGAGCGTGCGTGAGTGCAGCAGCTTTGCCTCCGGCGAGACCAGGCCGAAGCGGGCATGGGTGGCGCCGATGTCGCCGACCAGCCAGGTCTCGGGCGCGCTCGGCGCGGAATTCACCATCCCCGGGCAGTCGCCGTCAGGGCGCGCACAAACCTCTCGCGCCACGCAGTTATGTCGTTGCGTTCGAGGACCTTTATCATCGCGCTCCAGCGCTCCTTGCGCTCGCCGAGCGGCATGTCGAGTCCCTGCAGGATGGCCTCGGCCATTCCTTCGACATCGAACGGATTGACGATCACCGCCTCGCCGAGTTCACGCGCCGCACCGGCAAAGCACGACAATATCAGCACTCCGGGATCGTCGGGAGATTGCGATGCGACATATTCCTTGGCTACCAGGTTCATGCCGTCGCGCAGCGGCGTGACCAGGCCAATCCGGCTCACCCGGAAGAACCCGGTCAAGATCGGGTGGCTGAAGCTCTTGTTGATGTACCGCAGCGGTGTCCAGTCGAATTCGCCGTAGCGGCTGTTTATTTGGCCGGCGGCCGCTGCGAGGTTCCTGCGTATATCTCGATACTCCGGGACCTCGGAGCGCGACGGCGGCGCGATTTGTATGAGCACAGTTCGGCCGCGCGTCTCGCGATAGGTCTCGATGAGGTGCGAATAAGCCTGAAAGCGAGCTTCGAGGCCTTTCGAGTAATCGAGCCGGTCAACGCCGATCATCAAGGCCCGGTCCCCAACGCTTTGGCGCAGGCGCCGCATGTGCCGGCTGCCGTCGGCGGCCGCGGCCTGCGCTGAAACAGTCGCGACGTCAATGCCGATCGGGAAGACCTGCGCGCGCACGACGCGCCCGAAGGCGCGCAGGACGCCATCCCCCAGTTCCTCTCCACCGGCCCAGCGCAGCAGATAATCTCTGAAACCGTCTAAGTCCGATTGGGTTTGGAAGCCGACCAGATCGTAAGCGCACAGTGATCGCATCAACGACTGATGGTTCGGCAGCACCCGCAGCAGCTCGGCGGCAGGAAAGGGCGTATGCAGAAAGAAGCCGATAGGCTCGGTCCGGTCCAGCTTGCGCAGCTCTTCGGCAAGCGGGATCAGATGATAGTCGTGAACCCAGACGAGATCCTGCGGCAACAGCATCGGCGCCAGGGCGCGCGCAAACATCCGGTTGACGCGCAAATAGCCGGAGAGATTACCTCGTGAGAACTGGACAAGTGAGCTGCGAAAATGGAACAAAGGCCAGAGAACGCGGTTGGCATAGCCAATATAGTATTCGTCGAAATCCTGCCGCGAAAGATCGACGGTCGCTAAGGTTATTTCCCCATCGGCGGCGATACCGGGCTCGGTCCGGACCGTGTCCTGAACCTCGCCGCTCCAACCGAACCAGATGCCACCGCTATGCTGCAGAGCAGCCCGTATCGCGACGGCCAGTCCGCCCGAGTCGGGTTTTGCGGCGGCGTTCGGCGTTACACGATTGGAAACAACCACCAAACGCCTGTTCGCCGCGTTTGCTCGGGGGAATATCGAGTTTGCCAATCGCGGTCTTCCGGCTGCCGCGGCACGACCGGTGAAGGCAAAATCACTTTCGCTCATTTCCGCCTCGCCGCACCGTTAACGCCGGACGCTTCGATTATGTTCCGGTCGCGATCATTTAGCTACGTCAATTTTAACCTTGACGATGCTTACCCCAAGTCGCTGCTCGCGAGCCAAGCGAGAACCGCTTCGACGTTCGGCAGGCGGTAATTTGCGGCAGTCGCGCCGTCGAACGGACCGACCCGGATTGCGACGCCGCCGCGGCGGCGGATTTCCGCAAAGCCGTCCTCGTCGGTCGTGTCGTCCCCGACAAAGACGGGCCGGCGTCCGAGAAACGGCTGTTCGGCGAGGAAGGCGGCGATGGCCCGCCCCTTGTCGGCGCTGCGGGGCTGAAATTCGACCACCATCTTGCCGGTGATCAGGCGCAACGCCGAAGCGATTTCGCGGTGGAGCGCCTCGACAACGGCGCGGATTTCCGGCTCTCGTTGCGGCGCGGCGCGGTAATGAAGCGCTAATGTTCCGCGTTTATCCTCGAGTGTGAGACCGGTTCCATCCGCCGCGAGCGCCGCAAGCTTTGGGCGCAAGCGATCGAGTGCCGCCGCACTGTCGCCGTCGACCACGCAATGGATAATTCCGTCGGCGCGGCGTCGTTCGAGCCCGTGCAGACCCGCTGCGGCGCCTTGCCACGGCTGAAACAGCCGGTCGAGCTGGGCCAGCGGGCGGCCACTGACCAGGGCAAGCGCTCCGTCGCGCGCGGCTGACTGCCGCATCATCAGGGACGGCAAGCCGTCCGGTACTCGAACAAGTTCCGGACGGGGAGCGATCTCGAGCAGCGTCCCATCGACATCGAGGAAGAGAGCCGATCCCGGATCGAGCGGCGGCGCTCGCGATTCGGCGAGCGTCAATGAGGCGTCTTTGTGCGTTGCACATTTCTCCGCCGCAGGGCACACGCTAAATGCCTGATCTGACCGTGATTCCTCAACCATGCCAACGCGTTTCGAAAAAGAGGCTTGACTTCACGGGGCAACGCACTAGATTGTGCAGTGCGGTAACGATCACTGGTTGTGGTTTTACCGTACGTCTTCTAGGCGTTTCCTCCCTAAACTTGGGCCGCGCTCAATCTGCGGCCCATTTTTTTGCCTGCGCTCAGCGGATCCCGAGAAGCCTGATCGAATTCGCGGTCGGAGCCGATCAGTACATCGGGCTCGATGTCTGGCTGGGCCGCTATTTCGCGGTAGATCGGCGCGAAGTCGGGCCGGGTCGCCTCGAACAGCTGCTGGAAATCGTCGATCACGAAATAGGTCTGCTGGAAATCGTCGATCCGGTACCGGGTCCGCATCACCCGCCGCAAATCGAAACGGATGCGGTTTGGCCGGGGGTCCTCGAGACAATAGACCGACTCCCCGGCGGAAGAGAGGATGCCCGAGCCATAGATGCGCAGGCCTTCTCGGGTTGCGATCAATCCGAACTCGACGGTGTACCAATACAGCCGGGCCAGATGTTGCAAGTGCCCGAGGCCCAATGCCTTCAGCCCGCCCTCCCCGTAGGCCTGCATGTAGTCGGCGAAAACCGGGTTGATCAGCAACGGTACGTGGCCGCAGATGTCGTGAAAGATGTCGGGCTCCTGGAGGTAATCGAGCTGGTCGCGCCGCCGGATGAAGCAGGTCGACGGAAAGCGGCGGCGGGCGAGATGGGCAAAGAAGACATCGTCGGGAACCAGTCCGGGCACCGCGACGATCCGCCACCCGGTTGCGGCGTCGAGCACCTCGCTCAGCCGGCGGAAATCCGGGATCCCGTCCGCGGCGACCCCGAGCGCGCCGAGCCCGTCGAGAAACTCATCGCAAGCGCGACCGACCAGCAGCCGCTGCTGGCGTTCGAACAGCAGCCGCCAGATCGCGTGCTCTTCCTCGCTATAATCCTGCCAATTCTGCTCGATCGAAAAATCCGAATTAAAATCCTGCCCGATCTTGGCCATCAAGCTACCCCGAACTTCGCGCCCTCCCACGCGTGGTTGCGCCACCCCTCAAATGTGACTGACGAGGTGGCGCATCAATTGGGTTGTCGAGCCTCACGCGGTCTTTGGCAGGCAGTCCTGCGTGGCCCGGCTCAACCGCTCGATCAGATCGGCGAGGTCTTGGACCAGCCGCGCGAAAGACGGCTTTCTGCAATAGCTGCGCTCGTCCATATAGAGCGCCCGGTTGATCTCGATCTGCAGCGCGTGGCGATGCGCGCTCGGCCGTCCGTAAGATCCTGTCGTGAAGCCCCCGGCATAGGGCGCGTTGATCGCGACCTTGAAGCCGCGGTCGGCGAGAAACCGGCAGGCTGCCTCGAGGATGCGGGGGGCGCAAGCCGCGCCGTAGCAATCGCCGAGGACCATATCGGCACCGTCTTGGCCGCAGCCGGAGCTCGACGGCATCGAATGGCAATCGATGAGGAGATAACCGCCGAACATGCCGGCGGTCTCTTGGACCAGCCGGCGCAGCACCTGGTGGTAAGGGTGGTAGAGGCACTCGATGCGCCGTTCGGCATCTGCGAAGCGCAACTTCGCGGCGTAGATGTTCTCGCCGCTGGCAACGATGCGGGCGATCGTGCCGAGCCCGATGCGAACCCGCGGCGAGCCGGCATTGACGTAGCTCGGCAAGGCGTCGGAGAACATCGTCGGGTCGAGCTCATAGGCTTCCCGGTTGACGTCGAGATAAGCCCGCGGAAAGCGGGCCGAGAGTAGCGGGGCGCCGAGCTGCGGGGCGGCGGCGAACAGTTCGTCGACAAAGCTGTCTTCGGATTGCCGCAGGGCCAGCGGGTCGAGCCGCGACGCCGCGACGAAATCTGCTGGATATTCGGACCCGCTATGGGGCGAGGCGAGGACGAGCGGCAACCGGCGCGCTGCCGGTTCGTAGAGGTCGAGAACCCCGGCCGCGGTCGGCCGGGACAGGAATTCACCATCCATATCACGACCTTAGTGCGCGGTGGCGCGGTTGTCATCACCCCCGCATAATGCGCTTGCCTATAAATGGAGACCGAACATCAAGATCGCGGCTGGTGCAGCGTTCGGCGTCGCTTTCGCGCTGGTCGGGCAGACCACCCCGGCCGCGGAGGCAGCAGGCGAGGTTTGGGATCGCGCCTCGGCGGTAGCGGCGATCTGCCGGGGATACGCCGCCGCTCAGCACGCGCTCCCCTACGACACGATGTACGCTCAGTGCATGTTTGCCAGAGGCTATGTCGTGCCCGGTTTCTCGCCATCGCCCAACTCGCCGGGTTATCCGGGTTATCAAGGCGAGTTGCCGGGACCGGGAGCGGTCGGCGGCGGACACTAGACCTCCCGCGTCAGGATTTCGATCTGCCTTGCGTGACCGGACGCGCGGAGAGGACCGGCGAAAAAATGTCTAGGCCGTAGGGGCAATACCCATGCAGGCGGCACCGTTTCATCCCACATAGAGTTGAGGATCACCTCACCCGACCCAACGAGGAGGATACGGAATGGCCCGCCGCAGCCCGCCCCGGAAAGTCACCTATTTCGAGCCCATCCCGCCGCGCCTCGCCCGCAACACCATCATCGAATCGACCTTCGAGGTCGGCCGCCGCTTCCGCTGCACGATGCGCGTCGATTGCGGTCAGCTCGATCCCGGTTCCGTGATCCGGCCCGAACCCGGCGAATGGCACCCGCGCATCCCCGAACGCCTAGACGAAGAGGAGCTCGCGGACTGGCGCGCGGGCCGCAATGCGGTCTATCAGCTCGCCGCGCTGACTATCGGCGCGCGGCTCGCGGTCGCCGACGCTTAGACGAGCAGAAAGGCCGTCTCGACCGTAGATAGGTCGGAGGCGATGACACAGCCCCCGCGGAATCTGCATGAAATGAGCACAGGGAGCGCCCAGACCCCTTTGCTTGCCGAAGGGCGCAATTTGATCCTGACAGAAGAAGTGGAGTTGCCACGAGCGGAGCGGCCGCGCGACCAGTCGATTGCGGCCGTTGCCGCTTGGATCGTCGATGAGGCGCGTCGGCTTCCTTCGGCAGCGCGCTTTGTCGACGAGTTTGCGTGGCGGATGCTGGCCGCCGGCCTGCCTCTGCTGCGGGTGACGTTGCACTGCGGCACACTGCACCCGCAATTTCTCGGCGCGACCTATACCTGGTGGCGTATCTCCGGCCGGACACGGGCGGTCATGATCGCGCACGAAGTCGCCGATCTCATTCCCTAACGCGACAGCCCGGTGCGGCGCGTGACCGAGGGCGGCGAAGTTCTGCGGCGCCGCCTCGAAGGCACAGGCGCGGTGCTCGATTTTTCCGTGCTGCACGACCTCAAGGCAAGGGGTGCGACCGATTTTTACGCCCTGCCAGTAACCAGCGCGCTCGGTAGCCGTCGCTGCATGGCGACCTACGTCACCGACCGGCCGGGCGGCTTCACGGCGCCGGAAATCGAAGAGCTGACGGGGATCTCGCAACGCCTGGCAATACCGGCGGACATGTTCGCCCAGCGCGCGGTCGCCGAGAATGTTCTCAAGACGATCCTCTGGTCCTCCGATCTGCGCGGTTTCACGCAGCCATCCGACCGGCTTTCGGGCGACCGCATTATCACGATGCTCAACACTGTCTTCGACGCGCAGGCGATCGCGATCGAGAGCCATGGCGGCGAGATATTGAAGTTCATCGGCGACGGCCTGCTGGCGATCTTCCCGATCACCGACGAGGCGGAAGAAAAGTCGGCTGCCGAGCGGGCGCTCTCGGCGGCAGGGGAGGCTTTTGCGGCAGTGCGCCACGCTCTCACCAAGGCGATGCCCGCCGGCGAGCCGCCGGTGCGCATGGTCGTCGCGCTGCACTGCGGGACTGTCATCTACGGCAATATCGGCGCCGCCGCGCGGCTCGATTTCACCGTGATCGGCCCCGCGGTCAACCTCGTCAGCCGGGTCGAGACCGTGGCGAAGGCTCTTGATTTGCCGATCGTGGTCAGCGACGCGTTCGCTCACGCCTATCGCGGCGATCTGCGCTCGCTCGGCCGGCATGAATTGCGCGGTCTTGCCGGATCGCATGAGCTCTTCTCGCCCGGGCCGCCCCCCGCCTTGCGTGGAGATGTTGCGAAAGATGCTTTGTAGACGCGGCCTTGCTGTCGCATCTCCATCGAGGGATCGCTTACCGCTTGCCTGCATAGAAACACTCGCCGCAAGATCGGCTGGCGTTTGAGCGAGAGGGAGGGGGACGTGGCGCGTATCGATCGGCGTGTACTGGCCTTGGTGGCCGGGGCGATTTCGTTGACGGCGTGCGTCGCGCCGCCATTGGGGCCGACGATCGCCGTCGCGCCTGGGCCGAACAAGAGCTTCGACGCCTTCGCGGCCGATCAGGCGGCCTGCCAGCAATATGCCGCGGCGCGGACCGCGCCGGGGGTGTATGCGGCCAATAACCAGGCGGTGGGAGGGGCCATTCTCACCACGGCGCTCGGAGCGGCGCTCGGCGGTGCCATCGGCGGCGGGCGTGGTGCCGGGATCGGCGCTGCCTCGGGCGCCGCGCTCGGCACAGTGGCCGGGGCGAGCGGTTCCGGCTTTGCGCAGATGTCGCTGCAGCAGCAATACGACGTCATGTACGCCCAGTGCATGAGCGCCCATGGTCATTCGGTGCCCGGTTTATCGCCGCCGCCCGGCGCTCCGTCCTATGGTGCGCCCGGCCGGTCGCCTTACGCGGGTCCGCCGGGCCCGCCGCCCTACGGTCCAGGGGGCTATGCCGGGGGCTATCCGGGGGCCTATCCCGGAGCGCCGGCCCCGCCGCCTCCGGAATATCAACCGGGCTATTGATGCGTCAGGCCGGGATCATCCGACGGCGGCTTCTTTCTGTTGTCGGTCAGGAACAGTTGTTTCAGCCCGCGGCGGTGCGCCAGCAAGCGCCCCCAAGCGAGCGCCTCTTCCTCGGTATCGAACAGCCGGACCCGCGGCGCCATCTTGGTGCCGCGGGCGACTTCATCCCATTCTTCTATCAGACTGGCGCGTACGCCGATCGGCGCGGGGTCGAGGATCAGGGTCAGTTTCATAGCTCTCTATTATAACAATATGTCGGGGTCGCAGCGGAGGATGCCATGTTGGATTTGAGAATTCGCGGCCGGAAGGCTCTGGTTTGCGCGGCTAGCAAGGGGTTGGGTCGGGCTTGTGCGATGTCGCTGGGGCGCGCCGGGGTCGAGTTGACGATAACCGCGCGCACCGCCGAGACCCTCGAGCAGACGGCTGAGGAGATCCGCAAGGAGACCGGCGCCAAGGTGACGGCGGTGCCCGGCGACATCTCCACCGAGGCCGGCCGCGCCGCTGCGCTTGCCGCCTGCCCCAACCCGGACATTCTGGTCAATAATTGCGGCGGCCCCCCGCACGGCGATTTTCGCGAATGGTCGGTCGAGGACTGGCAAAAGGCGGTCAACGCCAACATGCTGACGCCGATCATGCTGATCAAGGCGACGGTCGACGGGATGTGCACGCGCAAATTCGGCCGCATCGTCAACATCACCTCGGGTTCGGTGAAGTCGCCGATCCCCAATCTCGGCATGAGCAACGGGGCCCGTGCCGGCCTCACCGCCTTCTGCGCCGGCCTCGCGCGCCAAGTGGCAAAACACAATGTGACGATCAACGGGTTGCTGCCCGGCCCGTTTCTGACCGACCGGCTGCGCTCGGGCATCGAATACGACGCGCGGCGGCAGAACGTCTCGTTTGAGGAGATGCTCGCCAAGCGCGGCCAGTCGAACCCGACCGGCCGAGTCGGCGACCCGGCCGAGTTCGGCGACGCCTGCGCCTTTCTGTGCAGCGCCTCCGCCGGTTTCATCGTCGGTCAGAACCTGTTGCTCGACGGCGGCGCCTTCAATTCGACGATGGGGTGATGCAGCCGGAAGGCCCCTCGCCCCGACCCTCTCCCCGCAAGCGGGGCGAGGGAGAGGCTATTGATTCCCTCGCCCCGCTCGCGGGGAGAGGGCTAGGGTGAGGGGCCTTTAAACCGTCGCGATGGCGTTGGCCGGCGAGCCGACGGCGCCCGGTAAACGCAAGGGCGGGGCGGTCAAGAGGAAGCGCGAGCGGCCGTTGGCGCGCAGCCAATCGGCGAGGTCGGAGAGGTGCCAGATTTCGCCGAGATAGACGCCGAGCTTGAAAAGGCAGTGGGCGTGCAACGGCAACGAGGCGCAGTGATCCTCGCTCTCGCAGGGGCGCGAGGGCATCTGCTCGACGGCCCGGTTGTCGGAAATTAGCGCGACGACGCCTGATCTGGTGATCCAGTTGAGGAGCCGCTCGTCGCGCCCGTCGAGGCCGGCGCCGGGATTGGCGGCGAGCACCGCGGCGTCGGGGCTCTTGTTCATGCCGAGGATGACCCGGTCGTAGCCGGTGCGAAAGCAGACGAGATCGCCCTCCTCGACCTCGACCTTGTCCGCCTCGATGATCCGCATCAGCTGGTCGTAGCCGACAAAGCTCTCGCCGCGCCCGCAATGGTGCGCGAGGTCGATCATCACGCCGCGACCCTGCATGCCATGCGCCGCCATGTGGTCGATCGACAGCTTGAGCGCCCCGACATGCTCGCCTCGCTCGACGGCCCCGCCGCCGCGATAGTCCATCGGCCCGATGATGTGCTCGCCGGCGCGGTAGCCGTTATAGAAGACGATCTCGGGGGTGCCGTCTCCGTCAGCGTCGAACAATTGCCCGACATGGGCGAGGCTGTCCCACTGCGTCGAATACTGCAACGTCATCTCGACGATGTCGTCGCAGACCACGTCGATCAGTTTCGGGTCCTCCCGGGCGAGCGGGTAGGCGATGTAGGGCATGCCGTTGCGCTTGTTGGCAATCAGGCGCGGCGGATGGCGGCGCGGATTGACCACCGTCCCACCCGGATAATCGAGCGGCAGGCAGAGGCAGAAGGTCCTCCCCTCCTTAACCTCGGCGACGCCTTTGAGCACCTTTTCCGGCGTCAGCAGATTGAGCCGGCCGAGCTGATCGTCGGGCCCCCAATCGCCCCAGGTCGAGCCCGGCGGGCGGCGCTTCCAGCGCGGGTTCTCGGTCACGGTCAGCTCACCTTGACGAGCTTCTGCAGGCTGCGCAGCCCCGGCGGCAATTCCTCGCCCTTGGCGCGGACGCGGCGGCCCCAATTGGTGAACGACACCTCGCCGACATAGATGTCGCCGCGCGAGTCGACGGCGAGCCCGTGCGGCGAGATGAACTGGCCGGGGTTGAGCCCGGCATGGGCGTGCCCCAGCCGCGCCAAGAGTTCGCCCTTGCTGGTATAGATGCTGACCCGCGGCCCGCAATTCGGCAGGTCGATATTGACCGCCATGTCGGGCCCGATCTCGCCGATAAAGAAGCGCGGAGTCCTCGTGCCGCTTTCCATATAGAGGCCGGAGGGGCGGTGCATGTTGTTCCACTGCGCCTCGTACTTGCCGTTGCCGTCGAACACCTGGACGCGATGGTTCTCGCGGTCGGCGACATAGACCCAGCCGTCCGGGTCGCAGCAGATATTGTGGGCGATGTTGAACTGGCCGGGATCGGTGCCGGGCTCGCCCCATGAGGTCACTCGTTTGCCGTCAGGCGTGTATTTGTGGACGCGGGAATTGCCGTAGCCGTCCGAGATGTAGAGGTAGTCGCCTTGCGGCGACAATGCCGTATGAGTGCAGCGGTGGAACGGCTCGCCGCTCATATAGGGCGCCGGCTTGCCGGGGACGCCGATGGTCAGCAGCACCTTGCCGTCGAGGGTGCACTGGCGAACCGTGTGGTCGCCGTCGTCGGTCAGCCAGATCGTACCGTCCGGCGCCATGTGCACGCCGTGTGGCCGCATGAAGATGCCCTCGCCCCACGAGCGCAGGAAATTGCCGCCCCGGTCGAACACGCACATCGGGTGCTTGCCGCGGTTGAAGGCATAGACGTTGTCGTTCTTGTCGACGCCGACCGCGGCGACGTCGGCGTTGAACTCCATTCCCGGCGGCAGCTTCGCCCAATTGTCGGCAACCTCGTAACGATAACCGTCCATACCGAGTACTACCGACATAGCGTTCCCCCTTCTCTAAGGTCCTGGGATGGTTTGCGGCGATTATAGAAGCGCACTCTCGCGGCACAATCCCGATCCAGCCGCGCGTGGCTGAGGTGTTACAGCCCATAAAATCCCATACGGCCATGTACGTGCGTGGCCCTTCTGGCTTTGACAGGCGCGTCGCGAACTCCCAAATTTTCTAGCGCCAGACGGCCGGATGGCCGCTCTCCGCCGCTAGGCGGAGGGAGGAAAGTCCGGGCTCCACGGAGGTACGGTGCCGGGTAACGCCCGGCGGGGGCGACCCCAGGGAAAGTGCCACAGAAAGTACACCGCCGGTCCGTCTCGGAACACCGGGCGGGCGGCAAGGGTGAAACGGTGCGGTAAGAGCGCACCGCGCCGCCGGCAACGGCGGCGGCAGGGAAAACCCCACCGGGAGCAAGACCAAGTAGGAGCGGCAGGCATCCCGCTCGCGGGAATGCCGGGCGGGCCTTCGCGCCGCCGCTCGGGTCGGTCGCACGAGGCGCTCGGCAACGGGCGTCCCAGAGGAATGGCCATCCCCGCCCCAGGACCAGCTCCTCGGGCAGGACAGAACCCGGCTTACACGCCGTCTGGCGCTTTTTTTCGGAACATTTCAAGAACTCACTCCGGCAGCAAAAGAAATTGATGGTTTTATTTAGAAAGACCATTGACGCCCATATTATACCATGATATCCCATCCCTACCCATGGACGGGCATTGCCGACGGGGGGAAACTCGGCAGTGCCTATCGGGCGCCCCTTGCCGAGCGTCCACGGGTGAGCGTTGGGGGAAAAAGTGGACTTGTTTTTCTCCACTTTCGTGAACAAGGTCGACCGCAAGGGGCGAGTTTCAGTGCCGGCGACCTTTCGCGCTGCGGTAGCAGACCAAAGCTTTCCCGGAATTATCGTCTTCCCCTCATTCAAGTATACGGCGCTCGATGCCAGCGGCATCAAGCGGATGGAGGAGATGAGCTCGCGAATGGATACTTTAGAGGAGTTTTCCGAGGATCACGAGAACCTTGGAATGCTGTTCGCTTCATCGCACTCACTCCCGTTCGATCCCGAGGGCCGCATCATACTGCCCGAAATCCTCGCCGAGCACGCCCACATTGGCGACAGCGCGGCGTTTGTCGGGCTGGGGAAGAGTTTCCAGATCTGGGAGCCGACCCGCTTTGCCGATCACCAGGCGATGCTGCGCGAGCGCGCTCGCCGCCAGGGAACCAGGTTGCCGCCGCCGGGCGGCCCCACCGAGCGGCGCCGGGAATGACCGGGCGGCGCTCATACCCCCCTGAACCAGCAGCACAGGCCGATTGGCCCGAGCAGATAGGATCTGTCGGGCACGTTCCGGTCCTTCTTGACGCCGTGGTCGATGCGCTGGCCCCGCGCGACGATGCCGTCTATGTCGACGGCACCTTTGGCGGGGGTGGCTATAGCGAAGCGTTGCTCAATGCCGCGCACTGCCGGGTCTTTGGCATCGACCGCGATCCCGAGGCGGTGCGGCGGGGCCGCGACTTAGCCGAGCGTTACGGCGAACGCCTTCGCATTCTCGAAGGTCGGTTCGGCGACATGGCGCAGCTCCTGGCTTCGGAGAACGCCGACCCGGTTGCCGGAATCGCCCTCGATCTCGGCGTCTCGTCGACCCAGCTCGGCGCGCCGGAACGCGGCTTCTCGTTCCGCTTCGACGGCCCGCTCGACATGCGGATGAGCGGCGCCGGACAGAGCGCCGCGGATCTGGTCGCGACCTTGTCGGAATCCGACCTTGCCGAGGTGATCCGTGCGCTTGGCGAAGAGCGGTTTGCCCGGCGGATCGCGCGCGCGATCAACGCGGCGCGACAGCGCCGGCCCATCCGGCGCACCACCGAGCTCGCGGAAATCGTTCGCGCGGTGATCCCGCAATCCGAGCCTGGGCAGGATCCGGCGACCCGGACATTTCAGGCCTTGCGGATCGCCGTGAACGACGAATTGGGCGAGCTCGATCGCGGCCTCGCCGCGGCCGAGCAGCTATTGATGCCCGGCGGCAGGCTCGCCGTCGTGTCGTTCCACTCGCTCGAGGATCGCCGGGTCAAGGAGTTCCTGCGCCGGCGCAGCGACATGGCCCCGCGAGCCTCGCGGCACCGGCCCGTCGGAGCGGAATCGCCGCCGCCGAGCTTCACCTTGCTGACGCGCCGGGCGGTCAAGCCCAGTGCAGCCGAAATCGCCCATAACCCGCGCGCTCGCGCGGCGCGTCTGCGAGCCGCGGCACGGACTGCGGCGCCGCCATGGCCGCGCAATGGCGAGCGCCGTATCGGCGGCCGGCACAGCGGACAGGGCGCATGATCAGGCTCGGCGCGATGTTCTGGCTCGTCCTCGTCTCGGCGACCGGCTTTGCGATGTTCGGGGTGAAATACCAGGTTCAGGCACTCGAGGACGAGCTGGCGAGAACCAATCGGGCCACCGCAGCGGAAGAGCACGAATTGCGGGTGCTCGATGCCGAATGGGCTTACCTGACGCGGCCCGAGACCCTCGAGGCGATGAACCGGCAATTCCTGTCCCTCGGCCCGTTGGTAACCAAACAGCTTCACACGACGGTTAGCGACATCCCATTGCGGCCTCCGCCGCCCGCCCCGCCGCCGCCTCCAGCCGAACCGTCTTTGGCCGAACCGCCCGCGGTTGAACCGCCTGCCGTTGTCGCGGCGGCCGAACCGGTTCCGGCGGGGGGTGCAGCTCCAAGTATTCCGGAAGGAGTTCCGGTGCGCGCTCCGGAACCAGCAATTCCCCAAACTGCGGCAGAGCCGCCCGTGACGCAAAGCGCGCTGCGCGCTATGCCCGCCCTGTTGGAGAAGCCGGCGGCGGCGTCGCAATTGGCCAAGGCCGCGCCGGCGAAGGCGGTCGTAAAGCCCATCTCACCCAAGCGAGCCAAATCGCTTGACGACTTGATTGCCCAGATCATGACGAGCCGGTGATGATTGCAGCCCAACCCTTTCAAGCCTATGACGACAACCCGTGCCGACCGCGACATTTCAAGCCGCCGCCCTGCGCGCCCGTTGTCCTCGAAGGGCCGGCGAGGAAGGCGCTGGAGGCCTGCCGAGCCCGGCTGTTTTTTACCGGCATCTTGTTTGCCTGCGTCTTTGGTGTTGTCGCGTTGCGGGTTGTCGAAGTCGTGCTGCTCGAAGGCGGTACGGCCCAATCGCATATGCCCCGGTTCCGAATTCCGGAACCCCCTGTGCCGGCCCGCGCCGACATTGTCGACCGCAACGGCAGGCTGCTCGCCACGACCCTCGACAGCCCCTCGGTCTACGCCAATCCGAAGCAGATCCTCGACCCCGCGGACGCCACCCGCAAGTTGGTAAAGGCCTTCCCGAGCCTCAAGACCCTCGAGGTGTACGCCAAACTCACCTCGGGCAAGAGTTTTGTGTACCTGAAGCGCCACTTGACTCCTCACGAACAGTACGAGGTCAATCAGCTCGGTATTCCAGGGGTTCAGTTCCAGCACGAAGAGCGCCGCGTCTATCCGGATGGAATGCTGACGTCGCATGTCGTCGGCTACACGGGCATCGACAATGCCGGCTTTGCGGGGATCGAGCGTGGCCTCGACGACACGCTGAAGGACCGGCAGGAGCCTTTGCAATTGTCGCTCGATCTGCGCCTCCAATACATCCTCCGGGAGGAGTTGCAGCGGGTGATCGACGACTTCACTGCGAAAGGCGCTGCCGGGTTGATCATGGACGTCAACACCGGCGAAGTGCTTTCGATGGTATCGCTGCCCGATTTCGACCCGAACCACCCGGGCGCCCCGGACCCGGACCGTCCCGACCTCTCCATCGCCGACCGGATGTTCAACCGCAACACACTCGGCGTTTACGAGCTCGGTTCGATCTTCAAGATCTTCACCGTAGCAATGGCGCTCGATGCCGGCACCTCCACGCTCGCCAGCACCTATGACGCGACCCACGATATCCACATTGGGCGTTTCACGATCGGGGATTATCACGGCAAGCATCGAGTCCTGAACGTCCCGGAAATTCTGATGTATTCGTCGAACATCGGTGCAGCCAAAATAGCAATGGCCGCCGGTGGTCAAAGACAGAAAGAATTTCTTTCCCGTATCGGCCTGTTGCGGGCGCCGAAGATCGAGGTATCGGAGGTGGCGGCGCCGCACTTCCCGGCAAAATGGCGTGAAGTCAACGTGATGACGATTGCTTTCGGCCACGGCATCTCGGTCACTCCGCTCAGCTTTGCCAGCGGGGCCGCGGCTCTCGTCAATGGCGGGGTTCTGCGCCAGGCCACCCTTGTCAAGCGGCCGCCCGACGATGTGCCGCAGGGTGAGCAGGTGATTTCACCGAAGACCTCGGAACAAATGCGCAAGCTTATGCGATTAGTGGTTGAGCACGGGACCGGCACGCAGGCCGCGGCTCCGGGTTACGTGGTGGGCGGTAAGACCGGCACGGCGGAGAAGATTTCGGGCAGGCATTATGCAGAGAAAAAACTGCTTTCGAGCTTTGTCGGCGTGTTCCCGATCAACGATCCGAAATATCTGATCTTGACCGTGGTCGACGAACCTCACCCCAACAAGCAGAGTCACGGCTACGCCACCGCCGGCTGGACCGTCGCCCCCGCAACCAGCCGGATAGTCCAGCGCATGGCGCCATTGGTCGGCGTGCAGCCGGTCGACGAGTTGTCGCCCGAGGTCCAGCGGACGCTGATGGTCGACACTCTGCAGGGCAAGCGGATTGAAGCTTACTGAGCTGATTGCCCCTGTGTCGGCGCCCGCGGGATTGAACGATCCTGAGATTGTCGGCCTCACTGCCGATTCGCGGAATGTGCAAGCCGGATTTCTGTTCGCTGCCTTGCCCGGCGCGAGACAAGATGGGCGCAGTTTCGCCGCTGACGCAATCGCGCGCGGCGCCGTCGCCATTCTGACCGACGAACCCGCTGCGCTCGCGCTTCCGCAGGAGGAGCGCGACAGGGTCTGCATTGTCACCGACCCGAACCCGCATCGCCGGCTGGCATTGCTGGCAGCACGCTTTCACAGCCAGCAGCCGCGAACGATCGCCGCCGTCACCGGCACCAACGGCAAGACCTCGGTGGTCCATTTCACGCGTGAGATCTGGACGGCGCTCGGCCACCCGGCAGCGAGCCTCGGCACGCTCGGGATCGTGACCGCCGCCGAACACCGGCCCGGCGCGCTGACGACCCCGGATCCGGTTGCGCTGCACCGCGATCTCGTCGGGCTCGCCAAGCAAGGGATTGATCATGTGGCGGTCGAGGCGTCGAGCCACGGCCTGCACCAATTTCGGCTCGATGGTCTATCCGTCGCCGCTGCGGCGTTTACTAACCTGACGCGCGATCACCTCGATTACCACGGCGAGATGACACATTATCGCGCTGCCAAGGAGCGCCTCTTCACAGCCCTTCTGATGCCGGGCGGCTCCGCAGTTCTCAACGGGGACAGCGCCGAGTTTTCGCGACTCGAGGGACTCTGCCGCGGTGGCGGCCATCCGGTGATCGCGTATGGCGCCGATCCCGCAGCCGATCTGCGGCTGGTTGCCCGCGAGCCGCGGGTCGACAGTCAATTCCTCGTTCTGGAGGTTTTCGGCCGCCGGCAGGAGCTGGTGCTGCCCCTTGCCGGCGAGTTTCAAGCCATGAACGCGCTCGCGGCGTTGGGGTTGGTGATCGCGACCGGCGGGGCCGTTGCTGCCGCCACCGCCGCTCTCGCCGGTCTGACCGGTGTTCCCGGCCGCCTCCAATTCGTCGCCGGGCACCAGGGCGGCGCGTCGATCGTCGTCGATTACGCCCACACGCCCGATGCACTGGCGACGGTTCTGACGGCGCTGCGCCCGCATGCCCACCGCCGCCTCGCCGTCTTGTTCGGCTGTGGCGGCGACCGCGACGCCGGCAAGCGTCCGTTGATGGGCGAAGTGGCGACCCGCTTGGCCGACCGGGTCTACGTCACCGACGACAATCCGCGAACCGAGCCGCCGGGAGAGATCCGGCGCGCCATCCTCGAGGCGGCGCCGAGCGCGATCGAGATCGGTGATCGACGCGAGGCGATCGCGACGGCTATTGCCGAGCTGGGTGTGGGCGATCTGTTGGTCATCGCCGGCAAGGGGCACGAAACCGGCCAGATTATCGGCACCGAGACCCATCCCTTCGACGATGCTGCAATCGCGCGCGAACTCGCGGGCGAGTCCCGGCCGTCATCCCGTCGACGGGCCGGCTGATGACCCCGTTGTGGACCGCTGCTGATGCCGCGTCCGCGACCGGTGGGTCGAGCATGACGGAGTGGGCCGCGACAGGGGTCTCGATCGACACCCGCAGCCTGGTCGCGGGCGATCTGTTCATCGCTCTGCACGGCCCCAACCACGACGGCCACGATTTTGTTGCGACGGCGCTGCAACGCGGCGCCGTCGCGGCAATGGTGGATCGGGAAATCCCGGAGGCTCCGATGGCGGCGCCGCTGCTCCGCGTCGCCGATACGCTGGCCGGTCTCGCCGCGCTCGGCGCGGCGGGGCGCAACCGCAACCGAGCCCGGATCGTCGCCGTCACCGGCAGCGTCGGCAAAACCGGAACCAAGGAGGCGTTACGCCTGGCGCTCGCCAGCTCCGGTCCGACCTATGCCTCAGCCGGGGGGCTCAACAATCATTGGGGCGCGCCGCTGTCGCTCGCCCGCTTGCCGCCGGATGCCCGCTACGGCGTCTTCGAGCTCGGCATGAACCATCCCGGCGAGATCGCGAGCCTCACGCGGCTCGTGCGCCCGCATGTTGCGGTGATCACGACGGTGGAGCCGGTGCATCTCGGCTTCTTCTCGTCGGTCGAGGCGATTGCCGATGCGAAGGCCGAGATTTTCCTCGGCCTCGAACCCAGCGGCAGTGCTGTTCTCAACCGCGACAACCCGCATTACGCAAGATTGGCTGCGGCCGCAAAGCGCGCCGGCGCCGTCGAGATCCTCGGCTTTGGAGCCCATCCGGAAGCCGCCGCGCGGCTCGTCGATTGCGTGCTCGATTCGCGCGGCAGCACTGTCGAGGCTACAGTCTGCGGCGCCGCTATCAGGTTTCTGGTGCCGGTTCCGGGCCGGCACTGGGTCATGAACGCACTCGCTGTGTTGGCTGCAGCGCGAGCCGCCGGCGCGTCTGTCGATCGCGCCGCGGAATCGCTGGCCGAGATCCAAGCACTGCCGGGCCGCGGTCGGCGCCACCAACTCGCTTGGCGCGGCGGCGCCTTGACCCTCATCGATGAGAGCTACAACGCCAGCCCGCCCTCCATGCGCGCTGCCCTTGCCGTGCTCGCCGCCACCGAGCCGCGGGACGGCGGCCGACGCGTGGCGGTGCTCGGCGACATGCTCGAGCTCGGCGACGAATCGGAGCGCCTGCACCGCGAGCTCGCCGAACCGCTCGCCGCTGCCGAGGTCGATCGCGTCTTCCTGATCGGCCAAGCCATCGCTGCTCTCGACGAGGTTCTTCCCGAGGGGAAAAGAGCCGGGTTGTGGCCATCGCCCGAGGAAGCTATGCCTGCACTGCTGCACTTTCTCGAACCCGGCGATGTCGTGACGATCAAGGGCTCCCGCGGCGTGCGCGTCAGCCGTGTCGTGGAGTTGTTGCGCGCGCAATCCGCCCGGCCTGAACCAAGCCGGCCAGAGACGTGAACCGATGCTGTACCCGCTGCTTTACCCTTTTGCCGACGAATTCCAGTTCTTCAACCTGTTCCGCTACATCACCTTCCGCTCGGGCGGGGCGGTCGTCACCGCGTTGCTGATCAGCTTTATTCTCGGCCCGCACCTGATCCTCTGGCTGCGGCGCAAGCAGTCGAACGGTCAGCCGATTCGTCCTGATGGTCCCAACGGGCACCTGCTGCGCAAGAAGGGAACCCCCACGATGGGCGGTTTCCTGATCATGACCGCGCTGACGGCATCGACCTTGCTGTGGGCGGATCTGACCAACCCCTACGTGTGGATCGTGCTGCTTACTACCGCCGGCTTCGGGCTGATCGGCTTCTTCGACGATTATCGCAAGCTTACCCGGAATTCGCATCGCGGCCTCTCAGGCCGCGCCAAGCTCGCTCTCGAATTCGTGCTGGCCGGCGCTGCCTGCATCGCCATCGCCTATGTGGCGCCGGCGGGGCTGGCGAACGCTCTGGCAGTTCCGTTCTTCAAGAACCTGCTGTTTGAGCTCGGCTGGTTCTTTGTGCCGTTTGGCGCCTTCGTCATCGTCGGCGCCTCGAACGCGGTCAACCTGACCGACGGCCTCGACGGGCTGGCGATCGTTCCCTCTATGATTGCGGCGGGCTGCTTCGCCGTTATCGCGTACCTCGCCGGCAATCTGGTCTTCGCCAACTACCTGCAGATCCATCACGTCGTCGGGGCGGGCGAGTTGACGGTGTTTTGCGGTGCGATGGTCGGGGCGAGCCTCGGTTTCCTGTGGTTCAACGCCCCGCCGGCCATGGTCTTCATGGGCGACACGGGATCATTGTCGATCGGCGCCGCGCTCGGGACGATCAGCGTCGTCACCAAACACGAGCTGGTGCTCGCCATCATCGGCGGTCTTTTCGTGCTCGAAGCGGTATCGGTCATCGTCCAGGTCGCGAGCTACAAGATGACCGGACGGCGCGTCTTCCGCATGGCGCCGCTGCACCATCATTTCGAGCAGCTGGGGTGGGAGGAGCCGAAAATCGTGATCCGCTTCTGGATCATCGCCTGGATCCTGGCGATCGCCGGCCTCGCCACCCTGAAGCTGCGATAAGCATGGACCCGATCTCGGCCGGTGATAGGCCCTCACCCCGATCCTCTCCCCGCAAGCGGGGCGAGGGAGTTTCGCGCTGTGCCCCTCGCCCCGCTTGCGGGGAGAGGGAGGGGCCCGCGCCAGCGGGAGGGTGAGGGGCAAGCGTCGCCAATGAAATTCGCGCGGATCGATCAGAGCCAGGTTGCGCGTTGGTGGTGGACCGTCGACCGTTGGAGCCTTGCCGCGCTCGGCATGCTGATCGGCTTCGGTGTCGTTATGAGCTTGGCGGCGAGCCCTCCGGTGGCCGAGCGGATCGGTTATGACGGGCTGCATTTTGTCCGCCGTCATCTGGCGATGCTGCCGTTGGCGTTGGGCCTCATATTCGCGGTCTCGCTCCAGCCGCCCCGCACCATCCGCCGCATTGCGGTGATCGGTTTCGGCATCTCGCTCGTCCTGCTCGCGCTGACCTTTGTCATCGGAGCCGAGATCAAGGGCGCCCGGCGCTGGATCAATTTCCCGAGCTTGTCGCTACAGCCCTCCGAATTCGTGAAGCCGACCCTCGCCGTCGTTGCCGCGTGGCTATTTGCAGAGCAGAAACTACGTCCCCGCTTTCCCGGCAATTTGATTTGCATTGCGCTATTCCTCGTCGTCCTAGCGATGCTGATAAAACAGCCGGATATCGGCATGGCGGCGGTCGTCGCGGCCGTCTGGTTTGCGCAATTCTTCATGGCCGGGATGCGGCTTTACTGGGTTGCGGCGGGCGCTTTCGCCGGGCTCGGCGGACTGGTCGGCGCCTATATGTACCTGCCGCATGTCAGGGTCCGGGTCGACCACTTCCTGGATCCCTCGACCGGCGACAGCTATCAGGTGGACCGCTCGATCGAGGCCTTCGCCAATGGCGGGTTGTGGGGGCGGGGTCCGGGCGAGGGCACGGTGAAGGACGTCCTCCCCGACGCGCATGCGGATTTTGTCTTCGCCGTCGCCGGAGAAGAGTTCGGAGTCGTGGTGTGTCTCGTCATCGTCGCGCTGTTCGCGTTCATCGTGCTGCGCGGGTTTTCGCGGATGTCGCAGGAAGGCAGCCTTTTCGTCCTTCTCGCTGCGAGCGGCCTGCTCGTCCAGTTCGGGCTGCAGGCGGCGATCAACATGGCTTCGAGCCTGCACCTGATCCCGACCAAAGGCATGACCTTGCCGTTTCTGTCCTATGGCGGATCCTCGATGCTGGCGCTCGGGCTCGGCATGGGGATGATGCTCGCCCTGACGCGACGCCGACTGGGAGGAAGCGAGCTGTGATTGGGTCCTTCGCGCTCGCGGCCGGCGGCACCGGCGGCCATCTGTTCCCGGCCGAGGCGCTCGCCATCGAGCTGCTCGGCGGGGGCAGCCGGGTGCATCTCCTCAGCGATGGGCGAGCGGAGGCTTTCGCCGGGCGGGTTGGCGAGATAGAGACGCACCATGTGCGCGCCGCGCAGCTGGGGGGTGGAGCGGCGCATACCGCCCACGCGCTCGGCGAGCTGGCGCTCGGGACGTTGCAGGCGCGCCGTTTGTTGCGCCGTCTATCCCCGATCTGCGTCATCGGTTTCGGAGGTTATGCCTCGATCCCGACAATGCTCGCGGCGGTCTCTCTGGGTCTGCCGACGGCAATACATGAGCAAAATGCCGTGCTCGGCCGCGCCAACAGGCTCCTCGCGCCGCGCGTGCGGCGGATCGCGACCGGCTTTCCGGCGACCGCTGGTCTGCGCCCGGCCGATGGCGCCCGTACGGTCCGAACCGGCAACCCGGTACGACCGGCGGTGCTCGCCCTTGCTCGAATCAAGTACAAGGCGCCGCAACGGGGCGGCTCGATCGAGCTGCTGATCCTCGGCGGCAGCCAGGGGGCGCGGATCATGAGCGAGGCCGTGCCGCCGGCGCTCGCCGCGCTGCCGACCCGGCTGCGCGAGATGCTGCGGGTCAGCCACCAGGCGCGCCCGGAGGATCTTCCCGCCGCCGAGGCGATCTATCGGAAAAATCGCATTCAGGCGGAGCTGCAGAGCTTCTTTACCGACGTTCCGGAACGGCTGGCGCGCGCGCATCTGGCAATTTGTCGCGCTGGCGCCTCGACCGTGGCCGAGCTCGCTGTTATCGGCCGGCCCGCTGTTCTGATCCCGTACCCCTACGCCACCGACAATCACCAGGCCGCGAACGCCCGAGCCTTTGCCGACGCCGGAGCCGGATGGGTCATTGCTCAGCCGGAGTTGCGCCCGGATACCTTTGCTCTTTATCTCGAAAATCTGTTGGGCGACCCGGCGGCATTGAGCGGCGCTGCTCAGCGCGCAGGCGATTTCGGGCGGCCCGGCGCGGCGCGCGATCTTGCACAGCTCGCCATCGAGCTCGGTCTCGGCTCGAGGCCGCAAGGACGGGCGGCATGAGAGCCCTCCCCCGATCGATTGGGCCCATCCATTTCGTCGGCATCGGCGGGATCGGGATGAGCGGCATCGCCGAGGTATTGCACAATCTCGGCTATCGGGTGCAGGGGAGTGACCTGGCCGACAGCGCCAATGTTCGTCGGCTCATCGATCTCGGAATTCCGGTGGCTGTCGGTCACGAAGCCGAGAACCTCGGAGCCGCCGAGGTCGCCGTGATCTCCTCCGCCGTCAAACCGGACAACGCCGAAGTCATCGCCGCCCGAGTGCGCCGCATCCCGGTAGTGCGCCGCGCCGAAATGCTGGGCGAGCTGATGCGGCTCAAATGGTCGCTGGCGATTGCCGGAACCCATGGCAAGACGACGACGACCTCGATGATCGGCGCGCTGCTCGAGACGGCGCAGCTCGACCCGACCGTGATCAATGGCGGGATCATCAATGCGTATGGGACCAACACGCGGCTGGGGGCGGGCGACTGGATGGTCGTCGAGGCCGACGAAAGCGATGGCACGTTCACCCGGCTGCCGGCGACGATCGCGGTCGTCACCAACATCGACCCGGAACATCTCGATTTTTACCAGAGCTTCGACGCGCTGCGCCAAGCCTTCGAGGATTTTGTCGGCAACATTCCGTTCTACGGCTTTGCCGCGCTCTGCATCGACCATCCGGTGGTGCAGCAGATGATCCCAAAACTGTCCGACCGGCGGGTCCTGACATACGGGTTCAGCCCGCAGGCCGACATCCGTGCCGTGGACATTCGGCTCGGACGGGAAGGCGCGAAATACGATATCGTGGTCTCCGACGCGCTGGCGGATCGGGGGCGCACGATTGCGGATCTTTTTCTGCCGATGTTCGGCCGGCACAACGTGCAGAACTCGCTCGCCGTAGCGGCGGTCGCCGAGGCGATGGCGCTCGGCGACGACGCTCTGAGGGCCGCGCTCTACAATTTTAAAGGGGTCAAACGCAGATTTACGCGAACCGGCGAGTGGAACGGCGTGACCGTCATCGATGATTACGGCCACCACCCGGTCGAGATCGCGGCGGTTCTCCAGGCAGCCCGCGCGATTGTCGCGGGAAAGCTGATCGCCGTCGTCCAGCCGCACCGTTACACGCGCGTGTCGCATCTGTTCGATGACTTCTGCACGTGTTTCAACGACGCCGACGTTGTTCTGGTCGCCGACGTCTATGCCGCCGGGGAGGCGCCTATCGAGGGCGTCAGCCGCGATGCTCTTGTTGCCGGGTTGATCGAGCACGGCCATCGCAACGTCCGCCCCTTGGCCGATCCGAGCGAGCTCGCTTCGATAATCCTCGAGCTGGCGCGCCCCGGGGACATGGCGGTGTGCCTAGGCGCCGGTTCGATCACCGGCTGGGCGAACAGTTTGCCGGCCGATCTCGCGGCGTTGCAATCGCCGAGCCGCGTCGCATGAACCCGCTGATTGCGCAGCTCCCTCCGGTACGCGGCCGGTTGACCGCGGACGCGGCGATCGGCAAGCAGACCTGGTTTGGCGTCGGGGGCCCCGCCGAGGTTTTGTTCCGGCCCGCCGACCTTGCCGATCTCGCCGGGTTTCTTGCACGGCTGCCGCCGCTAATTCCGGTGACTATGATCGGGGTAGGTTCGAACCTTCTTGTGCGGGACGGTGGCATCCCCGGTGTCGTGATCCGCCTCGGGCGCGAGTTCGCCGCGGTCGAGATCGAGTGCGACGAGGTCCACGCCGGCGCGGCGGCTCTCGACCGCATCGTCGCGCTTGCCGCGGCCGATGCTGGTTTGGGCGGGCTCGAGTTCCTGTCGGGCATCCCCGGGTCGATCGGCGGCAGTATGCGGATGAATGCCGGAGCCTATGGCCGGGAAATCAAGGATGTGCTCGTTTCGGCAATCGCACTGGACCGCACCGGCGAAACCCATACCGTCGGCAGCCGCGCGATGGGGCTCTCCTACCGCCGCAGCGACCTCGATCCCAGCTGGATTTTGGTTGAAGCCCGGCTGCGCGGCGCGCCCGGGGATCGCGCCGCGATTGGCCGTCGGCTCGACGAGATCCGCGCCGCGCGGGAAGCGACCCAGCCGGTGCGCGCCCGTACCGGCGGATCGACGTTCAAGAACCCGCCGGGCGACAGCGCGTGGCGCCTGATCGACGCCGCCGGGTGTCGCGGTCTAGTTCGTGGTGGGGCGATGGTGTCGCCGCAGCACACCAATTTCCTGATCAACACCGGCATCGCCACAGCGGCCGATCTCGAAGGCCTCGGTGAAGAGGTCAAGCGGCGCGTTCATGACACCTCCGGGGTTCTGCTGGAGTGGGAAATCGAGCGCATCGGTTCCCCGCTTCCTGACATTCAGCACATGGTTTCGTCATTCCCGCGAAAGCGGGAATCCAGAGATCCCGAAGTTTCGGCCGGTCGCCCCTGGGCCCCCGCTTTCGCGACGCTTTCGCGGGGGTGACGGTATGAGACGAGGGGGGACGGTGACCAAAACCGTGGCGGTGGTGATGGGCGGGTGGTCGCCTGAGCGCGAGGTCTCGCTGTCGAGCGGGCGCGAATGCGCCAAGGCGCTGGTGGACCGCGGCTATAAGGTGCGCATCATCGACGTCGGCCGCGATTTGCCGGCGCTGATGCGCGCGCTGGACCCGCGCCCCGACTTTATTTTCAACGCGTTGCATGGTGTCGGTGGGGAGGACGGCACGGTGCAGGGCGTGTTCGAGATGCTGGGAATCCCCTACACCCATTCGGGCGTCCTCGCCTCGGCAATGGCGATGCACAAGCCGACGGCGAAGGCGGTATTCCGCGATGCTGGTCTGCCGGTCGCCGAAGGCGTGGTCGCCAGCCGCGAAACCCTGGTCGAGAGCGACCCGATGCCGGCTCCCTTTGTCGTCAAGCCGACCAATCAGGGATCGAGCGTCGGCGTCCGGATCGTGCGGATCAACGACAATTCCTGGCGCGAGGAGGTGATGGAGTGGCGCTACGGCGCCGAGTTGCTGGTCGAGCGCTTTGTTCCCGGACGAGAGCTCACCGTGGCAGTGATGGGGGATAGGGCGCTCGGCGCCTGTGAGATCGTCCCGCGCGGCAGCTTTTACGACTACACCGCGAAATACGCGCCGGGCGGGTCGGATCACCTGACGCCCGCGCCGGTCCCGCCGTCTGTCTATGAGGCCGCGCTCGACATCGGCCTGCGAGCGCATCGCGCGCTCGGGTGTCGAGGCGTCAGCCGCGCCGATTTGCGCTACGACGACACGCCGGGAGGTTGCGGCCGTCTCTATCTCCTCGAGGTGAACACGCAACCCGGTATGACGCCAACGTCACTCGTGCCCGATATCGCCCGTCATGTCGGCATCGGCTTCGACGAACTGGTCGCCTGGATGGTGGAGTATGCATCATGCGGCGGATGAAGGGACCAGCGCCGCGACGCCCGCGACGCGGCCGTGTCTCCGCCTTCCTCCACCGTTTTGGGGTGTGGGTCGGGATCCCGGGTTTGCTAGCGGGCGGACTCTATGTAGCGGTTGAGCTGGGCCGCTCGCCGCTCGGGCAATCGATGCTGCAGTATGCGGCCGACCGGATGCTCGACGGCACCGCGCGGCTGGGACTTGTCGTGACCGACGTTAAAGTCGAAGGACGCGAGACGACGGATCGCGACACGATCCTCGTCGCGCTCGGCGCCGGCCCAGGAACGCCGATCCTCGCCATGAGCCCGAGACGCGCCAAGGAGCAACTCGAGACATTGCCCTGGGTTCGCTCGGCGGTGGTTGAGCGCCGCTTGCCGGACACGCTCTACGTCCGCCTCGTCGAGCGCAAACCGCTCGCCCTGTGGCAGCACGGCGGCAAGCTCGAGCTGATCGACCGTGAGGGCGGCGTAATCCCGGTGACCCGGCTCGACCGTTTCGCCAAGCTGCCCCTGGTCGTCGGCGAAGGTGCGGCCAGACATGCCGCGAAGCTCCTCGACATGCTGGCGACCGAGCCCGAACTCGCGGCGCGCGTCAATGCCGCGATTCGGGTTGGCGATCGCCGCTGGAACTTGCGCATCGACAATGCGATCGATGTCCTCCTCCCGGCCGACGCGCCGGCCGGCGCCTGGGCCCAGCTCGCCCAGCTCGAGCGGTCGAGCGCGATCCTCAAACGCGACGTGCAGACCGTCGATGTACGCCTGCCGGACCGGCTCGTTCTGCGGGTCACCCCGGAGGTGCCGAAAGAAGCGCCGACGTCGCCGGCATCCAAGAAGGGACGCCCTTCGGCGAAGAACACATGACGACACTGGATGAAGCGCCGCCTCGCGCCAAGCGCGCCGGAAAGGCGGCAAAGACCGAGGCCGATCGCCAGGCCAAACCTCGCAGACCGGCGACCCGAACGCGCGGCAGTCTGATCACCGCCCTCGATATCGGCACCACAAAGATCTGCTGCTTTATCGCGCGGGTGGGGGACGACAGGCCGCGGGTTCTCGGCATCGGCCATCAGATCTCGCGTGGAGTGCGCAACGGGGGAATTGTCGACCTGGAAGCGACCGGCACCTCCGTGCTGAATGCGGTGCACGCGGCCGAGGAGATGGCCGGCGAGACGATAGAGCGGGTCGTGGCCAACCTGTCGGGCGGTTTCTCCGCCTCGCGGATCATCAAAGCGGAGATCGGCATCACCGGGCGCGAGATCACCGATGCCGAAATGCGGCGAGTGCTCGAGCATGGCTACGTGATGCGCGACCCGGGCGATCGCCAGATCATCCATTCCGTCCCGGTCGGATTTTCGGTCGACGACAGCCGCGGCATCCGCGATCCGCGCGGCATGCTCGGTGAGCGGCTCGGGGTCAACATGCATGTGGTGACGGCGAGCGCCGCCAGCGTGCGCAACCACACCGCCGCCGTTGGGCGCTCGCATCTCGAGGTCGAGGCTCTCGTTGTCAGCCCCTATGCTTCGGGGCTCTCCTGCCTCGTGGAGGACGAGATCGGTCTCGGCGTCACCGTTATCGACATGGGCGGCGGAACGACCACGATCGGCGTGTTCTTCGACGGGAATTTGATTTTTGCCGATTACGTCCCGGTCGGCGGCATGCACGTCACCAACGACATCGCCCGCGGCCTCTCGACCGGGGTCGCCCATGCCGAACGCATGAAGACATTGTTCGGCACCGCGATTTCAGCGAGCACCGACGAGCGTGAGATGATCGCCGTCCCGCAAATCGGCGAGGAAGAGGAGGGGCACGTCAATCATGTGCCGAAATCTCTGCTCGTCGGCATCATCGCGCCGCGCATCGAGGAAACCTTCGAGCTGGTGCGCAATCGGCTGGAGGCGAGCGGCTTCGACAAGGTCGCGGGCCGGCGTGTCGTGCTGACCGGCGGGGCTTGCCAGCTGCACGGGGCGCGCGAGTTTGCCGGGCTGATCCTGGATAAACAGGTGCGGATGGGGCGGCCGCAGCGGGTCGCCGGCCTTGCCGAGGCGACCGGCGGGCCGGCGTTTGCAACGACCGCGGGGCTACTGCACTTCGCGCTGTCCGAACGCGCCGAGGTCTCGGGTGTCAGGCGCCGCCCGCAGGGCTCACGCTGGGGTGTTCTCGGCCGATTGGGGCATTGGCTAAAGGACAATTTTTGAGGCAGATTCGGCTTTGTTGCTCGCCCGGCCACCATGTGAGCCAGCGAGGGGGGAGCCCGGACCGGACCGGGTATCGTTAGGGGCACAGCAGTGGAGGGGGACCGCATGATCAATCTGAGCATCCCGAGGGACGAGCACGAGATGAAACCCCGCATTACGGTGGTCGGGGTCGGCGGCGCCGGGGGGAACGCCGTCAACAACATGATCCGCTCGAATTTGATCGGCTGCGAATTCGTGGTCTGCAACACCGACGCGCAGGCGCTGCAGCAATCGAGCGCACCGCGCAAAATTCAGATGGGGATCGGCGTCACCCGTGGGCTCGGCGCCGGCTCACGCCCGGATGTCGGGCGGGCTGCGGCCGAGGAGGCGCTTGACGATATCCTCGAGGCGATGGGCGGCTCCAACATGGTGTTCATCACTGCCGGCATGGGTGGGGGAACCGGCACCGGGGGTGCTCCGGTGATCGCACGGATCGCGCGCGAATCAGGGATCCTGACCGTCGGTGTGGTGACAAAGCCGTTTCACTTCGAGGGCAGCCATCGGATGCGCAGCGCCGAGGCCGGCATCGAGGAATTACAGAAGTTTGTCGACACCTTGATCATCATTCCTAACCAGAACCTGTTCCGCATCGCCAACGAGCGCACCACTTTTGCCGATGCCTTCAAGATGGCCGACGACGTGCTGCATTCGGGGGTGCGCGGCGTCACCGACCTGATGGTCATGCCCGGCCTCATCAACCTCGACTTCGCCGACATTCGAACCGTGATGGGCGAGATGGGCAAGGCGATGATGGGAACCGGCGAGGCCGAAGGCGAGAAGCGGGCGACCGATGCCGCCGAGGCCGCGATCTCGAACCCGCTGCTCGAAGACGTCTCGATGAAGGGCGCCAGAGGCGTCCTGATCAACATTACGGGCGGTCTCGATATGACCTTGTTCGAGGTCGATGAGGCGGCCAATCGCATTCGCGAGGAGGTCGATCCCGAGGCCAACATCATCTTCGGTTCGACCTTCGACGAGAGGCTCGAAGGGAAAATGCGCATTTCCGTCGTCGCGACCGGCATCGACGCCGAAGCGGTCGCGCAGCCGCGCCCGGCCATCAGCCTGGTCAGCAGCCGCGATTCGGTGCCCCCGCTGCGCGAAGCGACGACGGGCGGGTACACCCAGCCCGTGCTCACGCAGAATGCGGCGCAATCGACGCGGCCGCGTCCGGAGATCGACAGCGAACCGCTGCCGCAGGCGGCGGAGGCGGCTGAGACCGCGGCAATCCGGAACGGCGCCTTCATTGCGCCAAAACCGGCCGATGCCGGGGCGGCGCGCCCCGTCCCGCTGACCCAGCCGGCCGTTCCTCCTGCCGCCAAGGAGGCCGCGCCGAAGCCGAAAGGGCGGGTGCCCAGCCTGATCGAGCGGGTGACCGGGGTGGGCCGCGCTCGCGCGACCGCGCCCGAGCCCGCGCCGCGCCCGCCCGTCCAGCCCGCAAAGCCGGCCACCCAGCCGAATGCGCAGCCCCGGCTGGCGCCGCTGGAGCCGGACGACCGGCCGAATTTGAGCAAGGAAGATGATCTGCTTGATATTCCCGCGTTCCTGCGCCGCCAAGCCAACTGAGTTTGCCCCCCACCCACCAACCCCTTCGGGGGTCGGTCCCCCCTCTCCCGCAGGGCGGGAGAGGAGCTTCAAGCTAGACAAAAAGGCTGTAGCCCCTCTCCCGCACTGCGGGAGCAGGGTGCCGAGCAAAGCGAGGCGGGTGAGGGTCTTGACCGGCGCCAGAAACATCTTCGGGCCGTGCAACAATTCGTAACAAAGAGTGATTTGAGGCGAAGTCGGGGCGAAAGTAGCTTCCGGCTCGCCAGGGGACCACTTTACAGAAGTCTGTCGCATGTTGGGGGATATCGCGACGGCGTCTCAGCAGACGCTGAAAACATCTATCGGGTGCCGGGGAATTGGACTTCATTCGGGCGAAAGGGTGGCAATGACATTGCACCCCGCCGCCCCGGATACGGGCATTGTGTTCCGTCGAGCCGCCTCGGCGGCCGAGATTCGTGCAAACTGGGCCAATGCGATCGACTCGCCGCTCTGCACCGTGCTGTCCAACGGCGAGGGCAATACGGTGGGCACGGTCGAGCACCTGATGGCGGCGTTGGCCGGTGCTGCCATCGACAATGCGATCATCGAGCTCGATGGCCGCGAAGTGCCGATCATGGATGGGAGTGCGGCACCCTTCTTGTTTCTGATCGAGTGCGCTGGAGTCGTCGAACAGGATGCCGCACGGCGCGCGATCAAAGTATTGAAAGAAGTCAGCATCACCGAAGACGGCGCGACGGCGGCGCTGCTCCCCGATCACGGCTTCTCGATGAGCTTCGAGATCGATTTCGACAACCCGCTGATTCGCCGGCAGGACATTTGTCTGATGTTCGATGCGGACACGTTCAAGACCGAGCTCAGCCGGGCGCGCACTTTCGGCCTTCTCGACGAACTGGACCGGCTGCGGGCCGCGGGCTTGGCGCGCGGCGGATCGCTCGACAACGCCGTCGTCGTCGGCCGCGACCACGTCTTGAACGTCGGGGGCTTGCGCTATGCCGACGAGTTCGTGCGCCACAAGCTCCTCGACGCCTTCGGAGACCTTTATCTCGCAGGGGGCCCGCTGCTCGGATCCTTCCGCGGCGTGCGCTCGGGGCATGCCCACACCCGGCGCCTGCTCTCGGCCCTGTTCGCCGACCGTGAGGCATGGTGCTACACCACTCTGAGCCGGTCGACCCATCGCGGCGAGCGGGAATGGCAGGACGGGCTCCAGCTCGCCAGCGATTGACGGGCGCGCCGGCTTGCTCGCCCGCTGGCGAGTTGTGCTATAAGCGGCACATCGACATGTCTGTTCAGAGTAGGTCGATGCGTTTGTTGCCCTTCCTTCGCTGGTTCGGCGTGGCCGCGCTGATCGCCGCACTGACTGCGTGCGGTGGCGCGAAGAAGGAGGCTTATGTCGAGAAGCCGGTCGACGATCTTTACAACAAAGCCATGGATGAGCTCGTCGAAGAGCGCTATCCCACGGCGGCCAAGACATTCGAGGAAGTGGAAAGTCAGCATCCCTATTCCGTCTGGGCCACGAAGAGCCAGCTGATGTCGGCCTATGCTCAATACGAAGCAGGAAATTATGGGGAGACCATCATCGCGGCTGATCGTTTTATTCAACTTCATCCTGGCCATCGTGACATCGCCTATGCCTACTATTTGAAGGCAATCTCGTATTACGTGCAGATCGTCGATATCGGGCGTGATCAGAAGACGACCCAGCTCGCTCTAAAGGCGCTCGACGACGTCGTGAAACGCTTTCCCGACAGCAAATACGCGCGAGACGCCAAGCTGAAGTTGGATTTCACGCGAGATCATCTCGCCGGCAAGGAGATGGAGATCGGCCGCTATTATCTGAAGCGCGGACAATATCTGGCGGCGATGAACCGTTTCAAACGGGTCATCGACAATTATCAGACGACGACGCACGTTCCCGAAGCGCTGGAACGCCTCGTCGAGTGTGATTTGGCGCTCGGCCTCAACGACGAGGCCCAGGCGAATGCCGCGGTGCTCGGCCACAATTACCCGGGCAGCGAGTGGTACGTCGATGCGTATTCCCTCGTCACTTCCGGGACACCCGGTTCGCCGCCCAAAGGCTGGTTCGCCCGTAATTTCGGAAGCGCCTTCTGACCCGCTTCGGCAGTCCGACTTGCCCCGATAACATGAAAAATTGTTAATTTCGCGCCTGCCCCCGACTGACGTATTTCAGCGCGCCAACTAGGTCAGTTCGTGTCGGAGGTGTCGAGGATGTTGCTGCGCCTTGTCGCATTATGTCTTGTCCTATTGACGGCGACAGCGGCCGGCGCCGCGGACAAGCCCGCGAATGGTATTACCGGCGTTTTTTTGACGACACGTTATCCCGCGCTGACCGTACGCGCCGGCGAGACCACGACGATGGACCTGTCGTTGCGCAACTTCAATCATCCTCCGCAGCAGCTGGCTCTATCGGTCCCGGATGTCGCTCAGGGCTGGAAGGCAACAATCCTCGGCGGCGGGCAGCCGGTCGAGTTGGCGATCGTTGCGCCCGATACCGAAGAGAAATTGCAGCTGCGGCTCGAGCCGCCGGCCGGCACCGGACCGGGCGAATATCATTTTCTCGTCGATGCCAAGGGTGAGGGAAGCGATCTCAAATTGCCGATCACCGTCACGATCGGGCAGGAGCTCCCGGCCAAGCTCAAACTCACCACCAACTTCCCCTCGCTGCGCGGCACCGCGACAACTTCGTTCAAGTTCCGGGTGACCGTCGCGAATGACAGCGGGCGCGACGCCACGATTAACTTCAGCGCAGACGCGCCGAAGAACTTCCAGGTCACCTTCACCGAAGCCTATGGCAGCCAGCAGCTGACCAGCATTCCGATCGAGGCGGGGAAATCAAAGGACATCGAAGCCTCGGTGGCCTTGCCGCGCGACACCCCGGCCGGCGATTACAAGCTGGCGCTGCACGCCAAGAGCGAGGCGGCTTCCGCCGATCTCGATCTCGGCATCACGATCGTCGGCCAGCCGCGGCTGGCGTTGGCCGGCGAGGGCGGTCGCCTCAGCGGCGAGGCCTATGCCGGCCAGGACGGCCAATTGACCGTTGTCGTCCGCAATGACGGCAGCGAAGCGGCGCGCGACGTCGATTTCAGCGCGACGGCGCCGGAGGGGTGGAAGACCAGCTTCGACCCCAAGCAGCTGCCCGAGCTGCCCGCCGGAAAATCCCAAACGATCAAGGTCAGCCTGACCCCGTCGCCGCGCGCCATTGCCGGAGATTACCAGACGACGATCCGCGCCAATGCGGCCGGCGGCCAGTCCGAATCGGCTAATTTTCGCATCACTGTGCTGACCTCGACGCTGTGGGGCGCCGTCGGGATCGGAATAATAGCGCTCTCTTTGCTGGTCGTCGTTTTCGCCGTCGCCCGCTTCGGCCGGCGTTGAGTAAGATGACGGCAAACCCTCACCCGCCTCGCTATCGCTCGGCCCCCTCTCCCGCGGTGCGGGAGAGGGGCTACGATAGCCTATTCGGCGCAAAGCTCCTCTCCCGCGGCCGCGGGAGAGGGGGGACCAAGCGCGCAGCGCTTTGTGGGTGAGGGCGGATATGGCTGAAGAAGTCGTCATCAGGGCGCAGGGGTTGACCAAGCGCTACGGCGCAACGGTCGCGGTCGACCACGTCGATCTCGATGTCCGCGCCGGCGAGATCGTCGGCATTCTCGGGCCCAACGGGTCGGGAAAGACGACGACGATCCTGATGCTCCTTGGGCTGACCGAACCGACCGAGGGACGGGCCGAAGTGGCCGGTTTCGACCCATTGCGCGACCCGCTCGAGGTCAAGCGCAGGGTCGGCTATCTCCCTGATACGGTGGGGTTCTACGACGGCCTGTCGGCTCGCGACAACCTTGCCTACACGGGAAGGCTGGCCGGATTGTCTCGGCAAGACATCGACCAGAGGTTTACCGAGGCCATGGCGCGGGTCGGACTGCCCGATGCCGGGCGGGATCGGGTGTCCACCTTTTCGCGCGGCATGCGCCAGCGTCTCGGTCTCGCCGAGGTGCTGATGAAGCGCCCGAGCATCGCCATCCTCGACGAGCCGACGGCGACACTGGACCCGCATTCGACGCAAGAATTTCTCGGCATGATTCGGGGGCTGAAGGCCGACGGCACCGCGGTTCTCCTCTCCTCGCACCATCTCGATCAGGTGCAGAGCGTGTGCGATCGGGTCGCACTGTTCAACCGCGGGCGCATCGCGCTGGCGGGCAGTGTGACCGAACTGGCGCAGCGGGTGCTCGGCGGCGGGTATGTGATCGATGTCGAGGCTCGCGGCGACGCGGTCCGCGATCAGCTCGCCGCGGTGCCCGGTGTGGTCCGGGTGCAGGTGCTGGCCCCCGAACTCTACCGGGTCGATTGCGAGCGCGATCTGCGAGCCGAGATCGCGCGGCGCCTCGCCCCGTCATGCGACCTGCTCGGCATCCGCTTCGCCGAGCCGAGCCTCAACGAGGTCTATACCCGATATTTCGACGAGGTCCGCGATGCGGCGTAGAGGGTCCCCCTTTACCGGGGTTGGGGTGGTCCTCGCCAAGGAGGCGGCGGATTACCTTTCGGGCGCCCGGATGTGGCTCCTCGAAGCCCTGGTGTTTCTGACCGCGATCGCCGCAACCTACGCCGCGATCCTGTCGATCCGCGCCAATATCGGCGAGAGCCCGTTCCTCTTCCTGCGGCTGCTGACCATGGCGCAGGATCCACTGCCGTCCTTTATTGCATTGCTGGGATTCCTGATCCCGCTGGTCGCGATTGCGATCGGCTTCGATGCGATCAACGGGGAATTCAACCGCCGCACCTTGAGCCGAGTGTTGGCGCAGCCGATCTACCGCGACGCCCTGTTGCTCGGTAAATTCCTCGCCGGGCTGGTCGCGCTCACGATCGGCCTCTTCTCGCTGTGGCTCTTGACGATCGGTCTCGGCCTGTTGTTCCTCGGTTTGCCGCCCAATACCGAAGAAATGATACGCATGCTGGGGTTTCTCGCCGCGACGATCGCCTATGGCGGGGTCTGGCTGGCGGTGGCCTTCCTCTTTTCGGTGGTGTTTCGCGCGCCCGCCACCGCGGCGCTCGCCGCTCTTGGCGTATGGCTCCTGTTCTCATTGTTCTGGTCGGTCGTCACGCCGCTCGTCGCGACATTGATTGCCGGTCCGCCGGAAGGGATCTTCGGCCCAAACCTCGACTACCTGCAGACCGCCCAAGTATTGGACCGGATCTCGCCGAATACGCTCTACGCGGAAATCGCCCTAGCATTGCTGCAGCCGGCGACCCGCGCCCTCGGCCCGGTGTTCTACAGTCAGGTTCAGGGCGCTTTGCTCGGCGCGCCCTTGCCGGCGGCGCAGAGCTTTATCCTGGTATGGCCGCAGATGACCGGCCTCATCGCCGGAATGATCGTGATTTTCGCGATCGCCTATGTGGTCTTTCAACGCCAGGAGATCCGCGCCTGAAGTCTGCCGGGAATCAAAAGGGGCGGTCCGAATGGACCGCCCCTGGCGTGGTCTGAGGGCTCCCGTTTTCCCCCTAAATTGGCCCGCCGACCCGTCGGCCACGGCCTCGAGTTCACCGTGTCAACCACGCGAGATAGATTATCGCGCGATATTTACTGGACAAGCGGCAGAATTGTTGCCCACAGGCTTACCCCCAGAATAGCGACTCTATCCCCCAAACCGTCCACAGAGCGGATGAAGTCAACCGACCCGACGCTGCAAAAAGTCGAGGACCGCCTCGAATGCGCCATACCGGACGAGATCCTCGTGACCGGCCTCTCGGGAGATCCAGAGCTCCTTGGGCTCCGGTGCTGCATCGAACAGCGCTCGGCCAAAGCGAAGTGGGACGACCCGGTCTCGCTCGCCATGAAGGACGAGGATCGGCGCCTTGACCTCGCCGATCCTCGCCAGCGAGTTGAAACGGTCACGCACCAGTGCGGCAGCCGGTATGAACGAATAATGGTACTGGGCGACTTCGCCGACGCTGGTGAAGGGCGCTTCGAGTATCAGGCTCGCGATCTTCCGCTGCGCCGCCAAGGGCACGGCAACCCCCGATCCGAGTGACTCGCCGTAGATCACGAGCCGGATCGGCGCGATCCCCTCGGCGGCGAGAAAATCGAGAGCCGCGGCACCGTCGGCGACCAGGCCTGCTTCGCTCGGCGTCCCGGGGTTGCCGCCATAGCCGCGGTACTCGACCATCAGCACCCCGTACCCGTTGAAGGCAAACCACCGCAGACGCTCGGTGCGGTATCCGATATGGCCACCATTGCCGTGCAAATACGCAATGACCGGATGGCCGTCCCGCGGCGGCAGGTACCAGGAGAGAAGCGACAGCCCGTCGGCCGTCTTCAGCGTAATTTCGCGGACACCGAACGCAGCGAGATCCCCAAGCTCGGGCCGCGCGACGTCGGGAAAGTAGAGCAGATGGCGTTGAAAAACATAGAGCCCGCCGACCAGCACCCCATAGGCGGCGAGCGCAGATCCGAGGAGCGCATACAACACGCGGCGCAGCCGAAAGTATGGCGGCGGCAAAAGTCAGGCGGCGGGCAGGGACGGCCGCTCGCTCCGGCGCACCCTGACGCTCGCCGATTTGAGCTGGCCGCAGGCGGCAAGGATGTCGCGGCCCCGCGGCGTGCGCACCGGCGCCGAATAACCGGCGGCAAAGACGATGTCGGAAAACGCCTTGATCGCCGCATCCGGAGAGCACTCATAGGGCGCGCCCGGCCACGGGTTGAACGGGATCAGATTGACTTTAGCGGGAATACCGGCCACCAGCCGCACCAGCTCGCGGGCGTCGCTCGGACTGTCGTTGATACCTTTCAGCATGACGTATTCGAGGGTGATGCGGCGGGCATTGCTCGCCCCCGGATAGGTCCGGCACGCCTCGAGCAGCTCGGCGATCGGGTATTTGCGGTTGAGCGGCACCAGGCGGTCGCGAATGTCGTCGCGCACCGCATGCAGCGAGACCGCGAGATTGACCGCGAGCTCGGCGCCGCACCGGCGGATCATCGGAACCACCCCGGAGGTCGACAATGTGATCTTGCGCCGTGAGATCGACAGACCTTCCCCGTCCATGACGATCTTCAAGGCAGCCGCGACATTCTCATAATTGTAGAGCGGCTCGCCCATGCCCATCAAAACGATGTTCGTCACCTGCCGGTCATCCTGCGGCGACGGCCATTCGCCGAGCGCATCGCGCGCGATCATCACCTGCGCGACGATCTCCTCCGACGCCAGATTGCGCACCAGCCGCTGCGTGCCGGTGTGGCAGAAGGAACAGGTCAACGTGCAGCCGACTTGTGAGGAGACGCACAAAGTCCCGCGATCATCCTCGGGGATATGAACGGTTTCGACCTCCTCGCCGTCGGCAAAGCGCAGCAGCCATTTGCGGGTTCCATCGACCGAGGCGAGCGCGCGTGAAATCACCGGCCTCCGCAGCACGTAGCGCGCCGCGAGCTTGTCGCGGAACGGCTTCGACAACGAGGTCATCGCCGCGAAATCGGTGGCACCCCGACGATAGATCCAGTGCCAGAGCTGGCGCGCGCGGAACGGTTCAGCGCCGAATTCGGCCATTTCAGCGGCGAGCGCCTCACGGCCCAATCCGACAAGATTGCGGCGCGTCGGTTCGGATAAGGGATCAGTCAGCATGACTCGCCGTTATGCCGTTATATGGGGAGCCGTGCGGTTCAGCGCTTCACGTCGCAGGCTTTATCGATCAGCGCGAGCGCCTGTGCAAAGCCAATGAGCGAATAGGTGTCGGTGGTAGCAGGCCCTTTCTGTGGCGTCCCCTTGACGATCGCCTGTCTTCCTTTGGTCATCGCCTCGACGATCGCCTTGTCGAGTTCGGGCGTTCGCGCCCAGGCGCTGTCGCCCTTGGTGAACAGGTCGAATTTCGCACCGCCGATATCGAGCGACGCCTCGCTGCCCTCTTTGAGCGGATAGCCTTCAACAAAGCTGACGACGTTGGCGATCTTCTCACCCGGCCGATGGGTGATCATCGCCAAAGTCTGCTTGCGCTTGCCGCCGGCCGGCTCACTCTTCTTCGGTTCGCCGGTCAGATAGCACACTTTCCCGGTTTTCTCGATGTAGCTGTATGCTGTCCACGCATCGGCGGCGCCAAGCTGCTCGGCCGGCGGCCCCACGGTGGTCTGCTTGGCACTACCTGGTTTTTTCGAGCTCTCTGAATGGCCCGCAACAGGAACCGAGAGCAGCAGCCCGACAACAAAACTGAAATGAAGCAGCCGGCATCCCCTCATCCCGGCACCATAACGGGGCCGGCGTTTCAAGGCCACGCTCGGATGGCTCTCCCCTCGGCGCGCGAAACCGGGCAAAATGGCCTTTATGAGCGAGATCACGATTCGGCCGGCGCGGCCGGGAGACGCGCGCGGGATTGCCCGACTGGATGTCGAGACCTGGCGCACGACTTATGCCGGGGTGCTCTCCACGGCCTACCTCGTCGGGTTGTCGGAACGGCGCCGTGAAGCAGGGTGGCGCGGCGTAATCCTGCAGGAGCCGCGGAATGTGCGCGTCGCGGTAGGTTCGAACGGCGCCATCCTCGGTTTTGGCAGCTGCGGACCCAATCGTGGGGACCGCTCCTTCACCGGTGAAGTGTTCACCCTATACGTCGCCCCGGATTGGCAGAACCAAGGGATTGGGCGCCGGTTGTTGATCGCGCTATTCCGCAGGCTCGTCGCTGCAGGGCGGCGGTCGGCGATCCTTTGGGTGCTGCGCGAAAATCCGTCTCGGTTCTTCTATGAGCGGCTCGGCGCCCACCAAGTGAGCCGAAAGCCAATCGCAGTCGGCGGCACGGCGATCGAGGCCATCGCCTACGGTTGGCGTGATCTTCCCGGCTTTCTCGCCGAGGTCTCCAGCGAAGACCGCGAGTCGGAACCCTGACTGCCCGCGCCGAGCTACTCGGCCCGACCGATTTGCTGGATCAGGGGCAAAATTTCGCGTTTGACGTCCTCGGCGGTCAATGGACCGACATGGCGATAACGGATGTGGCCGGTGGCGTCCACGACATAAGTCTCCGGCACACCGTAAACCCCAAAATCGATCGCGGTTGTGCCGTTGCGGTCGACCCCGATATGGCCGAAGGGGTTGCCGAGGCGCTCGAGAAAACGGCGCGACTCTTCGGGCTTGTCCTTATACGCGATGCCGTCGAGTGTGACCCCGGCGAGGCGGCTCAAGGCCATTAGTTCGGTGTGCTCTTCGCGGCACGGGGCGCACCAGGACGCGAAGAAGTTGACGAGCGTCACGCGACCATCGAGATCGTTGCGGGTTAACCCGTTGGCGCTCTCGTAGAGGCCGGGCAAGGCGAAATCGGGCGCCGGACGGTCGATCAGCGCCGACGGCAGCAGGTGCGGATCATGCCTCAGACCGATAGCAAATGCAGCGACCAGCACGGCGAACAGTGCGACCGGTAACAGGAATAGGAGCTTGCGTGCCATTCTTCCCCGGCTCAGGAGAACTGAGAGGACTGCACGGCGGTCGTGCGTGCTTCGAGACGCGTCCCTCGGACGCTCCTCAGCATGAGGGAAGTCTTTGGTGGCACTGAGGAAAGCCCTCGTCCTGAGGAGGCCGCGACGCGGCCGTCTCGAAGGACGCACCGCTTACCCTCCCCGCTCGCGTAGAGAGGGACCATCGCTGGTCCGAGCAGCACCCGGAACGCCGCTTCCCTCCTGCCAATGCCCGCTTTTCTTCAGCGCGTCGACAACCTCGCGCGGCATGTAGTTCTCGTCGTGCTTGGCCAGCACGCTCGATGCGGCGAACACTCCGTCGGGGCGCAATTTTCCCTCGGCGACAGCGCCTTGTCCCTCGCGGAAAAGATCCGGGAGCAGGCCCTGGTAGACCACCCCGACATCATTCGCGCCATCGGTGATGCGGAACGAGATGCTGCGCCCGTCGGCGCCACGCGAAAGGCTGTGCGCCTCGACCAGACCGCCGATCCGCACCCGGCGATCCGCCGCGACCGCCTTCGCCTTCAACTCGCTGGGGCTGTAGAAAAATACCAGATTGTCGTTGAACGCGCTCAACACCAACACGGTGGCTCCGCCGAGAGCCGCCATGCCGAGAGCGAGCAATCCCAGTCTCTGGTGCTTGCGGGTCATCGTCTCTTCCGCAAATCCTACTGCAGCCGCTCCAGGGTGGCGATGCTCTCGCGGTAGCGCCGCCACGAGAATAAGGCGAGGCCCCCAAGAACCGCGAAGGCGACGCCATAAGCCGGCCACACGAAGGCAGCGTAACCACCCATCGCCAGAAAGGCGCTGATGTCACCCATCAAGGGGTGTGAGCCGAAACGGCCCGCTCGCGCGCCCGGCGAGGAGCGGGCGCCGAGCCGGCATTGAGCCGCAGCGCCATCGCCTTGCGCTCGTTCAGCGCGGTCCTCATGCGCAGCATCAGCAGCACGACAAACAGCAGCGTGAATCCCAAAGCCATGATCACCAGCGGGGCGAGCATCGAGATGTCGATCCGGGGTCCGCCGATCCGCATGACGCTCGCCGGCTGATGCAGAGTGTTCCACCAATCGACCGAGAACTTGATGATCGGCAGGTTGACTACGCCGACCAGTACCAGCACCGCGGCAGCCCTGCCGCCGCGCGAGGGATCGTCGAAGGCGTTCGCCAGCGCAATGTAGCCGAGGTAGAGAAAGAACAGGATCAGCACCGAGGTCAGCCGCGCGTCCCACACCCACCAGGCGCCCCACATCGGGCGCCCCCACAGCGAGCCGGTCGCGAGGCAGATGAAGGTGAACGCCGCGCCGATCGGAGCGGCCGAGCGAGCCGCCACTTCGGCGAGGGGATGCCGCCAGACCAGCGCAACCGCGCTCGCCACGGCGACGAACAGGTAGACGCTGAGCGCCATCCAGGCAGCCGGAACATGCACATACATGATCCGCACCGTGTCGCCCTGCTGATAATCCGGCGGCGCCACAACCAGGGACCAGAAGAGACCCACCGTCAGGACGAGCACGGCCACCCAACCGCACCACGGCATAGCCTTCGCGCTCAGCCGCATGAACCGCGCCGGGTTGGCGAGCCAATTAATCATCGCGGCTCAAATGTAATGCCGATCATGCGTCAAGTCAGCGGCGGTGATGCTGCGCCTACTCCAGCGCTTGGCGCAAGGCCGCGGCGCTCGCCCATGGACACAGCGCCAGAGCCGCCAAGGTGACCGCGCACAGGATCAGCAGATAGGCGCGAGCGCCGCTGCCGGCTGCGCTCGCTTCGACTGCGCCGGCGCCAAAGATCAGCGGCGGGATGTAGAGAGGCAGCACCAGGAGCGACAGCACGACGCCTTGGCGCCGGGCCCCCAGGCTCAATGCCGCGGCGACGCTGCCGATCAGGCTCAGCGCCGGCGTGCCGACCAACAAGCTTGCGAACAATGTCGCGATCGACCCCGGATCGAGATTGACCAAGAGCGCGAGAAATGGACTGGTCAGCGCCAGCGGCAGACCGGTTGCCACCCAATGCGCCGCGCATTTTGCGAGCACCGCGAGCTCGAGAGGCAGGCTCGACAGGACCAGCAGGTCGAGTTCGCCGTCCTGATAATCCGCCTCGAACAGGCGGTCGAGCGACAACAGAGCCGCCAGCAGTGCCGCCACCCAGATGATGCCGGCGCCAATGCGCCGCAGAACTTCCGGCTCGGGACCGACGCCGAACGGGAACAGCACGACGGCGAGAATAAAGAACCCGACGACGAGACCGGTGTCGCCGCCCTGGCGCAAGGCGAGGCTCAGATCGCGCCGGAAGAGACCGAGAAACGCCGCCATCCTCAGCCGGCGGCGGCATGGTCCGGGAGCGGAGCAAAGGCATCGAGGGTAATGGCGGTGGCGGCGCCGATGTCGATCGGCGTGTGGCTGGCGACGACGACGCGTCCGCCTGCGGCACGATGCTCGGCGATCGCATGTTCGAGTCGTGATTGACTTTCACGGTCGAGCGCGCTGGCCGGTTCGTCGAGGAGCCAGATCGAATTCGGCGCCACGACCAGACGGGCGAGCGCGACCCGCCGACGTTGGCCCGCGGAAAGCCAACGGCATGGCCAGTCGGCAACCCGGTCGAGGGCAAATGCGTCAAGCGCTGCGTCGAGAAGGCGCGACACTCGGCTCAACTCCCGACCCCGAAGCGCTGCCCAGAAGGCCAGGGTTTCGCGCGGCGTAAGACCGGGTTTTACGCCATCCTGATGGCCGACCAAGTCGAGCTGAGCACGATAGGCGGCGCTCTCGGCTTCGACTGGCGCAGCGCCCCAGAGAAGACGGCCGCTGGCCGGCGTGATCAATGTGGCGAGAACACGCAACAGGCTGGTCTTGCCGCTGCCGTTGGCTCCGGTGAGCAGCAAAGCGCCTCCTGCCGGCAGGCGAAACGACAGCCCGGCAAAGACCAAGCGTTCGCCGCGGCGGCAACCGAGAGCCTCGGCGACCAGATCGGGTTCGGTCAACTGGCTCGGCGGGCAAAAAAGCGGCTCCGGTGGGGGAAAACCGGAGCCGCGTGGCCACGGTCGAATTGCTCGACCGAGTACGAGGTTTGGGGGACAAACCCGTAAGGATCAACCTTACGCATACCATATGGGGTGTCGATTGGGACGCCGGTTTGAAAAAATTGTGACCTTTCAGTGAATTTCAATCTCGGGAGATCTCAATTCAATTGCCGTCGATCCTCGATCAGCTTGCCGTCGGCGGGCAGGCTGCCCTGCGGCACGCAGCTGACCGTGCCGCGCATTTTCGTGACGATCTGCAGGGTTTCGGCGATGCGTGCCGGATCTTCCGCCCCTTCGCCGAGCTCGACCAACAAGGTCATCTCGTCGGTGTTGCGTGGCCGCTCCACGACGAGGCGGGCGCGGATGATCGACTTGTGGCGCCGCAGAACATCGGCGACCTGCTCGGGGTGCACGAACATGCCGCGCACCTTGGTGGTCTGGTCGGCGCGCCCGAGCCACCCCCTGATCCGATGGTTTGTCCGGCCGCATGGGCTCGCATCCGGCAGCATCGCCGACAGATCACCGGTGGCAAAGCGGATCAGCGGATATTCGGGCGTCAATGTTGTTACGACGACCTCACCGACCTCGCCGGGAGCCACCGGCTCTCCGGTGCCCGGCTGGACCAGCTCGAGAATGATCCCCTCATCGACCACCATGCCTTCGCAAAGCTCGCCCCCCGGGCTCATGCTCTCATAAGCGATGATGCCGATATCCGCGGTCCCGTAGCACTGCAGCACGCCGAGCCCGCGGCTGCGGAATTCGGCGCGCAGCGCCGACGGCAGGGCTTCCGCCCCGACCAGCGCCTTCTTCAGCGAGGAAACGTCGGCGCCCTCGCTCACCGCGCGGTCGAGCAGGACTTTAAGGAAGGACGGCGTCCCGACATACCCGACCGGCCGCAGATCGGCGATCGTCCGCAATTGCTGCTCGGTCTGGCCGGTGCCGGCCGGAATCACCGGGCAGCCGAGCGCCTCGGCGCCGCTCTCGACCATCGCGCCCGCCGGGGTCAGGTGATAGGAGAAGGTGTTGTGCACCAGATCGCCGGCGCGGAACCCGGCGGCGAAGAGGGCGCGCGCGAAGCGCCAGTAATCCGGCCGCCGGCCCTCCGGTTCGTAGATCGGCCCGGGCGACACGAAGACGCGTCGGAGGGCCGACATCGGCGCCGCCGTCAAGCCGCCAAACGGGGGGTTCTGCCGCTGCAGCTCGATCAGTTCGGATTTGCGGGTCAGCGGCAATTCGGCCAAGCTGCGCCGATCGACGACACCTTCCGGACGAACCCCGGCGAGCCGATGGCGATAGGCCGGCGCGCGCTCCTTCGCTGCGGCAACGATCTGCGGCAGCGCCGACATCAAACCCGCTTCGCGCTCAGCCGGATCGCGTGTCTCGAGGTTGTCGTAGAACTGCGTCTCCACCCGAAGCCTCCCTCGCCTGCAGGCGTCATTAGCCCGGCCCAATCTGCTCCCGACCGAACCGCCGCATCAAGCTCCGGTTGTCTGCCGGCCTGATCCGCAGCCCATTGCGCTCTCGCCCAGCGACGCTACCCTCACCCACCAAGCCCTTCGGGCTCGGTCCCCCCTCTCCCGCGGTGCGGGCGAGGAGCTTTTAGATCGTGGGCTCATGGCCCCTCTCCCGCACTGCGGGAGAGGGTGCCGAGCGCAGCGAGGCGGGTGAGGGGCTTGCCGCAGCCTAAACGCAAAAGACCCGCCGGACGGGCCGGCGGGTCTCGAACAACCGAAATACTGGCGCGGGTGCGCCGCGCGAGTGCTAGTTTGGCTTAGGACCAAGAGTAGAGGTGTATGGATGGCGGCTCGGGGCATTGTCGCCCTCGGTCGCCTGATAATGTTCGTCTTTGCCCGAGGAGTGTGATCCTGGCTGCGGGCCGACCGACGTCGAATAGGGATGCTGCCACTTGTCGGCTGCATAAGGGGCAGATGAGGGCGTTGTAACTGCCGAAGCCGTCGCAGGGCTGCTCGGCGGCAGCGACGTAACCGACTGGGCCAGCGCAACCGCCGCGGTGCCGGCCAATACCCCTAAACTCAGAACGGTCGATTTTAGCAAGCTCGACATGGCGGCGTCTCCAGATCCGTAGTTGGCTCGACGAGAGGTTGCCCCAAATCGCCCTTGCACGCCAATGATAATTGTGCATCGCACGCATGAATGATCTGCATTTTCACTCGCTCGATCTGAACCTGTTGCGGGTCTTCGACACCTTGATCGAGGAACGCAGCGTAACGCGCGCCGGAGAGCGGCTCGGGTTGAGCCAGTCGGCGATCAGCCATGCGCTGAACCGGCTGCGCTATGTGCTCCACGATGAACTGTTTGTGCGGGTGGCAGATGGCATGCGGCCGACGCCGCGGGCCGCCGAAATCGCGCCGCGGCTCCGCGAGGGGCTGTTGCAGCTTCAGCTGGCTCTCGGGCCGACCGAATTCGTACCGGAACTGACGGAGCGCCGTTTCACGGTCGCCTGCGGCGAGTATGTCGGCACCGTTCTGATGCCGGGTTTTGTTGCCCGGATCCGCGCTCTAGCCCCGAATGCCGAACTCAGGATCCGGCCGAGCAACATGGGGGTGACCGAGGCGCTGTTGGCGGGCCGCGTCGATATAGCGATCGGCAGCTTCAGACGAGTGCCGGAGCCATTTGTATCTGAATCCCTGTTTCAGGAGACCCGGGTCTGGGTATTGAGCGCCGACCACCCGGCGGCGGGCGGCGAACTGACCCTCGAACGCCTTGCCTCACTGTCGCATCTGATCATCTCCGGTACCGGAGAAGACGAGCATGCGATCAACGGCTATGTCAGCGATCATGGCCTCGAACGGCTGGTCACCCGCAGCGAAGTCGGGTTGCTGCAAGGCGCGCTGGCGGCGCGCGGATTACGCCGCGTGGTCGGCCTGACGACGCCGCATTTCCCGGCCGCCCTTGCAGTGGTCAGCCAGTCCGACATGGCGGCGCCGCTGCCGCGCCGTCTGGCGGCCGCCTTCGCCGAGCCATACCGCCTCCAGCTGTTCGAACCCCCCTATACGTCGCCGCCCTTCGACATCATGGCATTGTGGCACCGCGACCATGGCGAGGACCGCGCCGTCGCCTGGCTACGAAATGTCTTGCGGGAGGTCGCCGCCGGCCTGTGACCCACCGGCTGCGAACTCCGCCCGACCGCACCGCAGAAGCCGCAAGCCCAGGTCCAATGAAGAAGGCCCGCCGACAGCCGACGGGCCTCCAAGGTTGGATTTTATTGCGTTAGAGCGGTTTCCAATCAAATTGCACCTCGCTCACCCCCTCCCAAACCCTCCCCCATCAAGGGGGAGGGCTGTATCAGTACTCCTATTTGTACTCCCGCCCCCTCGATGGGGGCGGGTCGGGGTGGGGGTGATGCGCGCCGAGTCCGTCGACTCCGTCGAAAACCGCTCTAGAACTTGACCCTGAATTTGCCGATCAGTGCTTGCTGTTGACCTTTGATGTTCGAGACGGTCTCGCGCTGCCCCCATGTGTATTCGATGCCCGCATCGATGAACGCGACCGGGCTCCAGATCAGGTTGGCGTGGGCGGTCTGTAGCTGCTTGTTCGAGACGATCGACTGCGTCGGCCCGATCAGCTGTGTGGGATAACCGAAATAAGAATAGCCGTAGACAACGGTCGACCGCAAATTCGTCAACCAAAAGTGCTGATAGCCGAGCTGATAGCCGAACTCACTTACCGGCTTGACGAGGATGTTCGCCGCCGCCGCCGCGGTAGCCGGCGGCGACAGGAAATTTGTCGCCAACGCCGCACCGGAACCATCGTTCAGATAGCGGCCGAGGCCATTGCCGACGGTGAATTGCCACAGGAAGTCGTCCTTCTCCCAACCGAACCAGCCGGGCTTGACGTCGCCGGATACACCGCCGCCGCCGCCGACGAAACTCCTGTCGATGAAATGGCCGTCGTTGACTGTGAGTGTCGGACGGACCACGCCACGAAAATCGACATGGCCCCAAGGCTGTGACCAGTACGAGGCGAAGGTTACGTCGGGCGCCGAGGACTTGGTGGGATTGAAGGCCAAGGCACACCCCGCGACCGCGCTGATCGTGATTCCGTTGGCGACGCAACCCGTTGTCGTCCCGCTGGTCACCGGGTTCTGGCCGAGGGCGGTGTCCGTAAACACATTGCCGGCCGGTGTGACGAGGTCGGTCTCCGGGGTTTCGGCCGAGATCGACCAGGCGCTGCCATATGGCCCGTTATAGGTGTAACGGACCTGAGGGATGCGGACGACACCGGCCTGGCCGGTAGGACCGCCGAAATCGAGCGTTTCTGCGTTGGCATCGGGGTCGGAGAAATTCGAGTTAGCCTGCCCGGCAAGGAAACCGCCAAGGGTGCCATAGGCATATCGCAACCGCGGTCTCAAGCTATCAGAGACCGTCGTCGCAGCGCTGCAGGTGAAATTGCTGCATCCGGCAAAGTCGAGCTCAATGAAAGTCCTTGACTTGCCCCAGGCGGTCGGCGTTCGCGTCTCGACGTTGAGGCGTGTTTCCCGCGGGCTCTGCAAAAACACGCCGTTGCCGCGCGAGTTTTGTACCTGCACCGGCACGAGATTACCCGGCGTCGGGAAGCCCGAGACTATCGAGTTGGAATGCACATTGAGCGGCATCGACTCCAAATTGCCGGTGGCCCCGACGGTCGTGTTTTGGGGGCCGTTTACCGGGCCGCCCTGGAAGTAATAGTCGAAGGTCTCGTCAATAAACCCACCGACGCGGATCGACGTGTCGGTGCCCGGGATCAAGAAGGAACGCGGGAAGCTGCCTTGGATGGCCATTTCACCAGGGTGTGCCTGCGCGCCGTAGGCCCCGGGAACGCCAATACCGGGCCCGGGCGGGTTTTGCGCCAGTTGGTCGATCCGGCGCTGAAGCAGCTCCTGGTTGGCGCGCAAATCCGCCAGCTCGTCGGCACTCGCCGCCGGCAAGCCCATCAGTAGCGCGACCGCCGCGGTCATACCCCCAATCGCCGCCACCCTGCCGATATTCCGCTTTCTGATCATTGCTCCCCCGGAAATCAAAGGTTGCAGTCAGCCGAGCAAAGGACGCTCGCGCCTCTCACGCCATGATATGCAGGGGCGGGGGTCGATCAAGAAAGCTTTGCTGCTTACGTGGTCTTTTCGTCTCAGCGTGGCGAAACTGCAACATACCATTACAAGACATTGAGTTCATTAAATGCTTGTAGCCAGTCTCTGAAACCTCAAATGACGAATTGGTTCGTTTTTATCGACCAGATCGCGCTAGCGGGATGCGCGAAAACCTGTTCAGCGGGTCCGTGACGGCTGGGTCGATCTTGAAGCTGGTTAGTGAGAAAAATAGAATTGTATTTGCTATTTTCTCACTAGCGTGCTATGATAATTTGTATTGACAATACTGTGGTGCCCCAACCCGAACATGCCGTTTCAAAACAGCGGATATCAGCCAGGATCAGCGACGGCGGTGGCTGTTCTTCAGGCCCATTCCGGCCGGAATCCCAGGATTTCTGCCGAGCAGATGACATCGGTGGCTGATAATTTGATGGAGAAACAGCAAAAACAGCGTCGGCGGGGAGGAAGAGGGAGAGCGCTAGAGCGGTATCCAATCAGACAGGATCGCCTCGTATATTCGTCATGGCCAGGCTTGACCCCGGCCATCTCGGAGATCCGCGGGTCAAGCCCGTGGACGACGCTCTGGCCAGGCGATGCAAGTTGATTGGAACGCGCGTTAGAACTTGAAGCCGAGCCGTGCGCCGGCGTCGGTGATCCCGGCATTGTGCGGCGCCAGATTAGCGTTCGACATGTGCCAGACAAACCCCGATACGCTGACAGTGGGCGTCAGCTGATAACCGAGTTCGGCGCTTTCTCTGAACAGGGCGGTCGAGCCGAGCTTTTTGCGGTCTGGCGGGGCGCTGTCGGTATAGCCGTCCTGCAGAGCGCCCCCGAGGCTGCCATTCGCGAAGACACTGCCACCCCACCCGAACAGGTTCTGTATCAGCGTGATCCCCCAGGTCAGGCCGAAATACCCGGTGTTTGTGGCGCCCGCAGTGTTAAGTGTACCGCCGAGATGGGGCCGCGGCGACCCGATCACGCGAAAGAATTCCGGCGGGGTGAACAGCATCTCGAAATTGATGTCCGACCCCGATTCGACGTGGCTGTCGAACAGTCCGACGTCATGGGCGAGGACGCCAAACTTGAATTCGTCGACCACCTGGGTCTGCGCTGGCGCTGCAGCCGGGACAGCGGCAACAAGCATAGCGGCCCCAATCAAGGAGCCGCGCATTCGCACCATTTTCGTTATTCTCAATCCGCGTATACCGCCCATCTGATATCGCGCAATCAGTTAATTGATTTCTCGCCCGACGCCAACCCCCCCGCCTCGGGCGTTAGGATTGCGGCGCAAACGGGTTGAGCGCCTTCCAGCGAGCCGACCAGCGGTGGCGGCTGAGCTCACGCTGTACAACACCCGGCTCGGTCACCCAGTTCAGCTGAACCATCCGGCGCTCGCCGACATGCGGGCGATGCCCATGGAATGAGCGGGTGCTGCGGCGAAACGCCAGCATGGTGCCGGCGAGCGGTACGATCTCTCGCGCATAATCGTCGATGTCGTCGGGACCGCGCAGCAGCCGCAAACGGCCCTCGGGGCGGTCCCAGGCGCCGTTCAGATAGAGCAGCAATGTGATGATCTTGCTTTCCGAATCGGTGTGAATGCGACCGTCCTTGCCGTCGCTCCTGCCGCGCACCGTCACCATCGTCGGGCGGCTGCCGAGGTCGAGACCGAATTTTTCCGCGACCGCATTGCGCAGCGCCGGCCCGGTCAAGGCGGCAACCAGACGAGAGAAGACAGGCCCGCATGCCAGGCTTTCGACAGGGAAACTGCCGTGACCGGGGACGGGCGGGAAATCGGCGACGAGGGGGCTCAGCTCGTCGCGGTCCACAAAATTCTCGACGACGACAAAGTCGAATGGGTCGCGGCACAGTGGCGCCGCCCGTAGGCGATCAAGATCGAGCAACGTCAACGCCGCCTCCGGTAATCGTCGCCATCGCACTGAAATATAGTCATTCGCCCAGTCCTTGGCCAAACCGGTTATCGTGATGCCATGAGCCACTCCGAGGATCCGTTGCGCTCCCCCGCAGGCTTTTTCGCCGGCTTCCTGGCGGCCACAGCCTTCTTCACGCGGCTGCCGGTCGATCCGCGGGCGGCGGGCGATTGGCGGCTGGCCGATTCGGCCTGGGCATTTCCGCTCGTCGGCGCCGGGATCGGCGGCGCTGCGGCGTTCGCTCTTCTGTTGGCCCAGCTGATCGGCCTCACGAGTTGGCCGGCGGCGCTGCTGTCGGTATTGGCGGGGATCGTATTGACGGGAGCGTTGCACGAGGACGGGCTCGCCGACACCGCCGACGGGTTCTTCGGGGGGTGCGATCGGGAAGAAAAGCTCGCGATCCTGCGGGACAGCCGACAAGGCACTTACGGTGTGCTGGCGATCGTTCTGAGCGTGCTGCTGCGGGCCGCGGCACTCGCCGGCATTGGTGACGCGATCCATGCGGGTCTCGCGCTGATAGCGGCGCACGCCGCCTCGCGCGCCATTTTGCCGGCGGCGATGATCGGATTGACGCCGGCGCGCCCCGATGGTCTCGGGGCGACGGCGGGAACACCTCGAGCGGGCGGCGCGATTGCGGCGGCGCTGATCGGCGCCGCGATCGCCTTGGCGGCACTGGGACCGGTGCGAGGTGCGGTAGCGCTTTGTCTCACCGGCGTGATCGGTTTCGCCATGGCCAAGCTCGCACGCCGCCAGATCGGCGGCTACACGGGCGATGTTCTCGGCGCGTTCCAGCAAGTCGCAGAGATCGTAATATTGCTCGCCGCATCGGCGAGATGAGCCAGGTTCAACTGCCGGTCTAGCTGGGCGACGCAGTGCGCCGCACCAGGTGGAGGTGGTTGCGGTCGCCTTGGCGGCGGTAACGGGCCTGGTGGACGAGCGAGCGGACAATATGGATACCGAGCCCGCCAATGCCGCGCTCTTCCGCTGCCCCTTCCAAATCCGACCCGCGGAAAGCGAGTGGATCGAACGGCTGGCCATCGTCGACAAAGCTTATCCGGAGGCGGCCCGCCCTCCACCCGAGCGCCACCGCGATTGTTCCTCTCACCGAATGCGGACTAAAACCGTGCGTTGCCGCGTTCGTGAAGAGCTCGTCGAGGATGATCAGAAGCCGCGACCGCTCGTCATCCGGCAGGCCCCTTTGGTGCGCGAACTTCACGGCAAAGGCTTGAAGCCGAGAGAGCTCCGCGGGCTCGGCACATAGCGTGATCGACGCTCTCTTCACCGAAGCTTGGTCATCTTGCTGCCAACAGTCTACCGATCTGGTGTATTAAGAAGACGTCGATCAACCAAGGAGAAAGAAATTGGCGGGGAGGAAGAAATTGGGCTTTGGGCTGTGGTTGGCCGCGGCATTGTTGATCATGACGGCGGGGCTTCCTTCGGCGGCCGAAACTCCGCCGATCGCCCAGAAGCCGATCGCCCAGATCAAGAAGGTAACCGGGCAGGCGGCGATCGTGCGCTCCGGTGAGCGTCGGCCCGCGATTGTCGGGGACATGCTGTTCGTCAAGGACGTCATCGAAACAGGTGCGGACGGCGGGATCGGCATTACCTTCATCGATAACACGGTATTCTCCGCCGGCCCGAGCAGCCAGATCGCGCTCGATGATTTCCAGTTCGATTCGAACGACTTCCGCGGCGCGATGCTGTCCGATATGCGGCAGGGAACCTTGGCAGTCGTCTCCGGCGACATCGCGCGCAGCGGCCCCGGAGCGATGAAGATCAAGACGCCGACCGCAATCCTCGGGGTGCGCGGCACGACCTTTGCGGTCCAAGTCTATGGCGACCACTAACAATGTGGCGGACGATCCTGGCAATCGCCTCAATGCTGCTCCTCGCAGGTTGTCCCCGGCAAGCGTTGTTCGTGGTGCTGCCCAATGCCGAAGGCAGTGGCGTGGGGGCGATCACGGTCGAGGACGGCAAGACGGTCACGACTCTCGACCAGCCCTATGCTACGGCAGAGTCGCGGGCCGGCAGCACTGCGCCGACCGCAGAAATCCAAGGAAATATCAGCGTGATTTTCCGGAGCGCGATCGCCGTGCGGCCGATCCTGCCGCACCACTTCCGCCTCTATTTTATCCTCGGGAGCGACAATTTGACCCCCGAATCCAAGGCTGCGTATGACGCCGTGTTCGATGATATCAAGCAACGACCGGTTTACGAAATCGAGGTGATCGGCTTCACCGACACGCTCGGCGATCTGCGCTACAACCAAGCGCTATCCCTCCGGCGCGCCGAGGCGATCCGCGACAAGTTGGTTCGCGACGGGCTCGACGGACAGGCGATCTCGATCGCCGGCCGTGGCAAGCACGATTTGCTCGTGCCGACCGCCGACCAAACCCCCGAGCCCCGCAATCGCCGCGTCGAAATCACGGTCAGGTAGCGGTGGCGTCGACCCGCCGCAGCGCTAGGACGGTCATGTCGTCCGCCTGCTCGGCGCCGCCGACAAAGCGGACGACGTCGTCGATTACCGCCGCAACGACGTGCTGGGCATCGACGGTTGCTGCCGCCGCCAGCGCCCTAGCCAGCCGATCGGAGGAATAAAGCGCATGGTCGGCATTCTCCGCTTCGGTGATCCCGTCGGTAAAGAGCAGCAAGACCTCACCAGGCTCGATCCGGTCGTGATCGATCGGAAAGCGGAAGTCGTCGACCGCACCGAGCGGCGGACCGCCCTCGGTGGCGAGCTGCCGCAAGCCGCTGCCGCCGCCGAGGACAAAGGGTGAGTCGTGACCGGCGCTGGCATAGGTGACCTCGCCCGAGCCGAGGTCGAGAATTCCGGCGAAAGCGGTCACGAAGACGCCGCCCTCGCTTTGCAGTTCCGCGCTTGCCGCCGCCGTCTTGCGGTTGGCCTCCGCGAGGATGCGGTCGAGCGCCGGCCCAAATGTCAGCACGGCGTCGCGGACGACCTCCTTGGTCACCGCCATCAACAGCGCTGCCGCAATGCCCTTGCCCGCCACGTCGGCGATCAGAAAGAAAAGGCGGCTGCTTCCGCCGATCAGCAGGTAGTCGTAGAGGTCGCCGCCGACCATTCGCGCCGGCTCGATGCGGGCGTACACATCGATGTCGTGACGATCGGGAAACGCAGGAAAGCGCCGCGGCAGCAGGCCCATTTGGATCGCCTGCGCCGCGGCAAGCTCGCCCTCGACTTGCAGTGTCGCCTCGCGTTCGCGAGCAAGTTCCGCCTGCGCGGCGCGAAGGCTGCCGACCAGCATTATACCCAACGCGCCGAGTAGGGTCAGCACCGGGAAGGTGCTGTCGAAGAGGAGATCGGCAAAGCGGAAGAGCGCGAGTTCGAGGACAAAAAGCCCCGCCGCGAGCGCGACAGCGATAGCGACCGCTCGCAGCGGCCTCCCATAGCGCAGCAGCCAGATGACCACGAGCCCGGCCGCGAGCGCCGCAGCGAGCTCGAACCAATCGAGAAATGGGGGGCGGTGAAGCAAGTCGTTGAGCAGGATCGATTCGATCAGCTGGGCATGGAGGTCGACCGCGCGGACGAGACCGAGAGGCGTTTGCCGCAGCCCGGCGATGCCGACGCCCGCAACCCCGAGCAAGACTACCCGCCCCCGCAGCTCGGCTGGGTCGAACGCCGGATCGAGCACGTCCGAGGCCGAAATGTACCGCGCCTGCGATGGCGAGAAGTGAAGTATCGCCCGGCCGCGCCTGTCCGTCGGGATCGTGATGCCGCCGATCCTGAAGCGTTCGATCCCGAGCGCGCCGGTATCGATCACGATCGCGTGCTCGTCGGCGCCGACACGCACGACCTCAAGTGCAAAACTCGGGACAATCGTTTGTTGATGGGCCACAGCGAGAGCAAGTCGCCGGACGACGCCGTCCGCGTCCGGCTCAACCCCGATGGCCCCGGCGGCCAACGCAGCGTCGCGGAGATCGGGCTGGCTTTGCACCAGGGATCTGTAGCTCTTCAAGAAAGGCCTCGGATCGTCTCCCGCCTGGCGGATCGGGGCGGGGCGGAGCCGGCCCGAATCTTGCGCCACCTCCTCATGGCTGGGAGCGAGCGAAAGCACCGTCGGGACCATTGCTATCGCGTCGTCGAGGTCGCGGTCGCTCGGCGGCAGCTGCGCCAACGCTTCCGACAATGCTGGAGGCAGGTCGGGCAGTTCTCGCGCGATCTCGGTGGGTGAAAGCCGATCTCGTTCGGCGAAGAGGATGTCAATACCGAGGACGCGCGGCTTCCCTTGGGCGATGCGGCGGACGAGCTCGGCCACCCGGTACCGCGGCCACGGCCATTGCCCGTCTTGCGCGAGGCTCTTCTCGTCGATGTCCACAACCGCCACGCGTGCCGAATTCGCTTCGCGAGGCCACACTCGTTCCACCAAGTCGAAGCTGCGCACGCGCAATTCGGTGATGATGCCGGGGTCGATGACGCGCAGCACCAAGGCGCCCGCGACCAGCGCCAGCGCAGACGCGCGGCCCGGACCGCGCAGCAGGGCGATCCCCCGACCCACCGCGGGATCGCCCGTCACAACTCCAGTTCTAGCCCGTCATAGGCCGAGATCACCTCGACCCGGTGGCCAGGGACCTCGTGGCCAGGCTTGCTGATCGCCTCGAAGCGGACGGTGTCGGCGAAAATTTCCTGGAGCATACGGTCGTCATATGCCGGCTCGTGATGAAACAGCGCAAGGCGCCTGACCCGGGCGGCCTGGGCCAGCTCCACGGCGACGACATTGCTCGAATGACCCCAATCCTCCTTGACCGAGACCGAGTCACCAAGCGAATACATTGCATCGAAGATCAGCAGATCGGCGTTTCGGTAGAACTCGACGAACGGGTAAGTCTCGTCGAATTGGGAGCATTTGTGCTCGCCGTCGGTAGAATAGACGATCGACTTCCCGCCTTGGGAAAAGCGATACCCGTAGGAATCTCCAGTGTGAAACTGTTTGATCGCGGTAACGGAAAGACCGGCTATTTCGTAGGTGTGGCCGGGCTCCAACGTGATGAACTCGATGCTCGAGCCGAGCGAGTGAAAATCGACGGGAAACCACGGAGCCGAGTGTTGGGTGCGCAGCGCCTCGCGCAACACGCCGTGGCATCCGTAGACGCAAATCCGATTGCCTGGAATGTAAGCGGGGGCAAAAAATGGGAAGCCCATGATGTGGTCCCAATGCGGGTGCGACAAAAATATGTTGAAGGTGTGCTTGCGGCCGGGGCCGTGCTCCCGCAGCACCCGATTGCCGAATTCGCGCACGCCTGTGCCGAGGTCGCAGATCACATATTGGTTGCCGCCGGTAACGATCTCCACACAGCTGGTATTGCCGCCGAACGTGCCGCGTACTGAAAATGGCAGCCGGTTGTCGATGAAGGCATCGATCGCCTGCTCGGTCTCGAGGGCATGCCCGCGAGCGGCGAGCAGCGCATCGCGGATCTTGGCACGGACCGCCCGCTCGCGCAGCGGCGCAGGCAGTGAGCCGCGGGTACCCCAAAAGCGGACACGCAACGGTCCAGCCGGTTCGGTTTCGGCATCGGGAACCGCTCCTTCGGGTCTCGGTGGGGCCTGCCAGGCAGTACTCGCTTCCTCGACGGTGGCGAAGACCGGAACGACATGCGAGAACCGGCTAATCGCGAAGATCTCGTGCACGACGGTATGTAGACAGGCGACGGCAAGCCGGCGCTCCTTCGGCTTCAGCCGCGTGGCGGCCATCAGCGCCCGCAGACCGGCGCTCGAGATGTATTCGACCCAGGAAAAGTCGACGACGACGTCCGCAGAGCTGGAGCTGACGGCGGCGAGCAGCCGCGCCTGAAACTCGGCGCTCGTGAGATTGTCGATGCGTCCGACCGGCGCCAATACCAGGATGTTTGCTTGGCGCCTCTCGCCGATATCCACGGCCGGAACCCCTGTCACAGTGGTAACGAAGCTCATTGTCAGGAGTTCGGCGGTCCGAAGCAAGAATCGCAGCCAACTTGCGGCAAGCGACCTCGCCGCTTCCACCAATTTAGGTTTAGCCAGCCCGCCGGGCGTGGGGTACTGGTAGGCTCCGCCGCCGCGACGGCGACCATCGGCAAGAGGGAGCATGGAACAGCGCTGGGGCCTGCCCCTGATTGCCTGGCCGTCCCGGCTGCGCCCCAATTTTTGGGATCTCGTCGCGCTGCCGATGGTGCTCGGGGCGATTGCGCTCGTCGCTTGGGGCGGGATAGCGATGAGCGCGCGCTATCACATCGGCGAGGCTCTGCTGATCAGCCTCGACCCCAGGCAGCTGCCGGAATACGCGCTTCGTACCGTGCTGCGCATGGGCTGCGCGCTCGTCGCCTCGCTCGTCTTCAGCCTCGTCTATGCGGCGGTCGCGGCCAAGAGCCGACAGGGCGAAAAGATCCTGATCCCGATCCTCGATATCCTGCAATCGGTGCCGATCCTCGGCTTTCTGTCGATCACCGTGACCGGCTTCATCGCCCTTTTCCCGGGCCGGCTGCTCGGCGTCGAATGCGCGGCGATCTTTGCGATCTTCACGTCGCAAGCCTGGAATATGACTTTCAGCGTCTACCAGTCGCTGCGAACCGTGCCGACCGAGCTGATCGAGGCGGCGCGAATGTACCATTTGTCGCCCTGGAAGCGGTTCTGGCGCCTCGAAGTGCCGCACGCCATCCCGTCGCTCGTCTGGAACATGATGATGTCGGTCTCGGGCGGCTGGTTCTTTGTCGTCGCCTCGGAAGCCATCACCGTCGCCGGCCAGACGATCATGCTCCCCGGCATCGGCTCCTATATCGCGACCGCGATCAATCAGCGCGATCTTGCGGCAATCGGCTACGCGGTGCTGGTCATGTTCGTCGTCATCCTGTTGTACGATCAACTGTTGTTTCGCCCGCTCCTCGCTTGGTCGCGCAAATTCCAGGCCGACCCGTTGGCGGACGAAGACAATGTCAGGCCTTGGTTTTTTATCGTGCTGCAGCGCGCCCGCCTGTTCGATCTGGTCCAGGCGGGAGTGCTGGAACTCAACCGGATCATCGACGACGCGCTCGCCGGCATGGCTCGGCGCCGCCGGCCACCGGTCGAGCAGCGGCCGTGGCCGCATCTCGACCGGTTGTTCGACGTCGCTCTGCTGGGACTTGCCGCCGCGGCGGCAATATGGATCATCGGCTTCATCCGCCAGACGGTCGACTTGGCCGAGATCGGGTGGGTATTTCTTCTCGGTCTGGCGACCGCCGCGCGGGTGCTGATCCTGATCGGCGTGGCTTCCCTGATCTGGGTTCCGATCGGGGTGGCGATCGGATTGCGCCCGCATCTGGCAGATCGCATTCAGCCTATCGTGCAGTTTCTCGCCGCCTTTCCGGCAAATTTGTTCTTTCCGGTGGCGGTGGTGCTGATCCTGCGGTTTCAAGCGAACCCGGAGATTTGGCTCAGCCCGCTGATGATCCTCGGAACACAGTGGTATATCTTGTTCAATGTCATCGTCGGCACCACGGCGCTGCCGGTGGAGCTGCAACGCGCGGCGCAGAATCTCGGCGTGAGACGATCATTGTGGTGGCGGCGTGTGATCCTGCCGGCGATTTTTCCAGCATATGTGACCGGCGCCGTCACTGCGGCCGGCGGCTCATGGAATGCGAGTATTGTGTCCGAAGTCGTCCAATGGGGTGACACAACGCTGACCGCCACCGGGATTGGCGCCTATATCGCGCGGACTACCGCCGCCGGCGACAGTGCCCGTATCGCGCTCGGCATCGGCGTCCTCTGCCTCTATGTCCTCGCCTTCAATCGGCTTTTCTGGCGTCGGCTCTATGATCTCGCCGCCGAACGCTTGCGCCTCGATTGAGCAAGTCCTGGTAAAAATCTGTCTGTAATGAACGACCCGCTCCTGCGCACCGCAGCCGTCTCGAAGACATACCGCACTCCCGATCACCACGGGCGGCTCGTGCTCGACCACATCGACTTCACCCTGCGCGATGGCGAGATTGTTGCGATCCTCGGCAAATCGGGATCCGGAAAATCGACCTTTTTGCGGATTCTCGCGGGGCTCGTGCCGCCCAACGAGGGAGTTGTCGAATATCGCGGCCTCAACGTCGCCGAGCCCGTTCGCGGCATCTCGATGGTCTTCCAGAGCTATGCGCTGTTTCCATGGCTGACCGTGCTCGGCAACGTCGAGCTAGGGCTCGAGGCTCTCGGCATCTCTGGGGGGGAGCGGCGGCGGAGGGCGGTCAGCGCGATCGATTTGATCGGGCTCGACGGGTTCGAGAATGCGTACCCGAAGGAGCTGTCCGGCGGCATGCGGCAGCGCGTCGGCTTTGCCCGCGCGCTCGTCGTCGACCCCGATATCCTGCTGCTCGACGAGCCCTTCTCGTCGCTCGACGTCCTGACCGCGGAAACTCTGCGCGGCGATCTCCTCGATTTGTGGGATGCCCACCGCATCCCGACCAAGGGAATGGTCTTCGTTTCGCACAACATCGAGGAGGCGGTCGAAATCGCCGACCGTATTCTGATCTTCAGCAGCGATCCCGGCCGCATCTGCGCGCAAATCCCGATCTCGCTGCCGCGCCCGCGCTCCTCGGAGAGCGCCGGTTTTCGCCAGATCGTCGACCAGGTCTACACCCTGTTGACGACCGAACCCGGGCGCGACGGGCGTCGTGGGGCAAAGGCCGAGCCCATCGGGATCGGCTTTCGCCTGCCCGATGCTTCGGTCCAGCAGCTCTCGGGTCTGATCGAGAATTTGACGGAAGCGCCCTATCATGGCCGCGCCGATCTGCCCCATCTCGCCGACGAGGAGAACCTCGTCATGGACGAGCTGTTCCCGCTGATCGAGACCTTGCAGCTGTTCGGCTTCGCCCATGTCAGCAGCGGCGACATCGAGCTGACGCCGCTCGGGCGTGCGTACGCCGAGGCGGACATGCTCGCCCGCAAGCAGATCTTTGCCGAGGCGCTCTTAAAGCATGTGCCGCTGGCTGCCCACATCCGGCGCGTCCTCGATGAGCGGCCCGGCCATCGCGCGCCCGCGGCTCGGTTTCTGCGCGAGCTCGAGGATCACTTGTCGGAGGAAGAGGCGGAGCGGGTGCTCGACACTGTAATCAACTGGGGCCGGCACGCCGAGATCTTCGCCTACGACTACGACAGCGAGGTCTTGAGCCTGGAAAACTTCTGAGCCTTGCGACGGGCTGCTAAGCGCACCTTACTTTAGCGCTGACAGTTAGGTGCCACCGTAGAAAGCGAGATGCGCGACATCGGCTTGCGCCACTTGGTTCGGGATCAGCCAGGCGTAAAATGTCGGCCGCTCCCATTGGTTCTTGTCCCCGCCCGTGTCCCAACTCGGCAGCGAGACGATCTTTACATAAGCCTCCTGGGTCGGGGCGAGCTCGAAATTGGCGGTTTGATTGGTGTCTATGCCGACGGTCTGCACGGTCACGAGGTAATGTCCGGGGGGCACATCGCGATAAAACGCGCCACCCAATTCGGCCGCTCCGACATAGCCCCCATTGGCGGCGATCGCCGGAAGGCCCTTGCCGGCATAGGGCTCGTAATCGCGATAGAACCAGATCCGAGCCTCTCCTGCCGGGATCGGCGGAATGCTGACCGAGGCAGTCACCGCCTGCTGAGAGCAGCCGGCCATCGCCATGACCAACGCGCCCTGCGTAACGCCCATCAACCAGCACGCTGCCGAATTCTTGTTCTCTCTCATGCAACACCCCAATCAAGAGCGTCCGTTGTACATCGACGACGATCCGCTGACGCTAATTCTCGCAGCCGCGGCTCTGGTCAGCGCGGCCGCAGGGTCGGGAAAGCAATGACGTCCCGGATCGATGGGCTGTCGGTCAGCAGCATGACCAGCCGGTCGATGCCGATGCCGAGACCGCCGCAGGGCGGCAGCCCATATTCGAGCGCGGTCACGTAGTCCTCGTCGAGGAGCTGCGCTTCCTCGTCACCTGCCGCGCGTGCCCGCATTTGCGCCTCAAACCGCTCGCGCTGGTCCTGCGGATCATTGAGCTCGGAGAAGGCGTTTGCGATCTCCCAACCGTAGATGTAGGTCTCGAACCGCTCGACGAGACGCGGGTCGTTACGGTCGGCCTTGGCCAGGGGTGAGATGTCGCGGGGAAATCCGGTGACGTGGATCGGCTGGATCAGAGTGTCCTCGACGCGCACGGAAAAGGCCGCCTCCAGAGCCTGCCCCCAATTCTCGTCCCCGGCCAGCGCCGCGCCGACCCGCGACGCCGCCTCGCGCGCCGCTTCGGCGCTGTCGAGAGCGAGGAAATCGACGCCGGTCGCTGTTCGAACGAGTTCGGCCATGCTCCGGCGCGGCCACGGGCCCGATAGATCTATCTCGGTCCCGCCGTAGTCGATCCGCAATGTCCCGAGAACGGTCTCGGCCGCGGTGGTAATGAGATCCTCGGTCAGCTTCATCATTGCGGTGTAGTCGACATAGGCCTCGTAGAGCTCGAGCGTGGTGAATTCCGGATTGTGCCGGGGCGAGAGGCCCTCGTTGCGGAAGCACCGGTTGATCTCGAACAATTTGTCGGCAAGGCCGCCAACCAACAGGCGCTTCAGATGCAGCTCGGGCGCAATCCGCAGATAAAGGTCGATGTCGAGCGCGTTGTGATGCGTCACGAACGGCTTCGCCGAGGCGCCCCCGGGTATCGCGTGAAGCATGGGTGTCTCAACTTCGATGTACCCTTGCTCCGAAAGATGGCCGCGCATCGCCGCTACGACCCGGCTGCGGCGGAGCAGCGTGTCGCGGCTCTGCGGGTTCATGATTAGGTCGAGATAGCGCTGGCGATAGCGCAGCTCGACATCGGCGAGGCCGTGATATTTCTCGGGCAGGGGGCGCAGCGTCTTCGCGAGAACAGTAACTCCGGTTGCGTTGACGGTAAGCTCGCCGCGCGGGGTCCGCCGAACGAAGCCCTCGACTCCGATCAGATCGCCGATGTCCAGCAGCCGCACCATTCCGAGCGCTTCGGAACCGACCAAATCCTTGTGGCAAAAGATCTGAATCTTGCCCGAGGCGTCGTGCAGGTCGATGAACATGCCGCTGTTACGCATCGCCCGGATGCGGCCGGCGACCCGTACCCGATCTTCGGTTTCGGCGCCCGCTGCGAGCCCGGTGTACCGCCGCTCGAGCTGGACCGCCTCATCCGTCCGCTCAAAGCCGTAGGGGTAGGGATCGATCCCGAGCGCCTCGAGACTCTCGCGCTTGCCTATCCGAACAGAGCGCAACGGGTCCTCCGCGTCTCGCGGCGGGCGCTCGCCATCGGTCATCGCTCGGCTCCTCCACTTCGCAACGTGGCTAATTCCGATCTGTCAGCCGACAACAGCGCGCGAGACCGGGCTGCGCGCGAGATCGACGACCGTATCATGGAAACGCCGCAAGGTACTGTGATGGCCGACGCTGACGATCGTCGGGCGCCACGGGGCTTCCCGCAACAGCCGGTAAAGGAAAAGTTCCGCCGCCTCATCAAGCGCCGAGGTCGCTTCGTCGAGAAACACGATCTCGGGGCGAGCCAAGAAGACGCGCGCAAAGGCGAGGCGCTGCTGCTCGCCGATCGAAAGGCGCTGAGCCCAGTTCGCCTCTTCACCGAGCCGGTCGACGAGATGCGACAACCCGACCGCACGGAGTGCCTCGGCCAGGTTGTCGCGCGACAATTCGGCAGCGGCCCGGGGATAGGCTAGGGCGTCAGCCAAGGTGCCGAGCGGCAGGTAGGGCCGCTGGGGCAGAAATAGGGACCGACCCTCGCCGACGCGGATGCGGCCGCGCCCGAACGGCCAAATACCGGCAATTGCGCGTAGCAAGGTGCTCTTGCCGAGCCCGGACGCACCGCTAATCAGCAGGGCCTCTCCCGGAGTTGCCGCCAGCGAGATATTTGGGCGCAACATTTGGCCATCGGGCAGATTGAGATCGAGCATGTCGACCTCGACACCGGTTCCGCGATGTTCGATTTCGATCGGCTGGGGCGCTTCCCGATCCGCCATAATCTCGTTCAGTCTCTCCTGAAACCCGGAGAGCCGCTGCACCACAGCCTGATATTCGGCGATCTCCGTATACGAGCTGATGATGAAAGACAGCGAGTCCTGCACTTGGCCAAAGGCCGAGACTATCTGCATCAGGCCGCCGAGCTCGATGGCCTTCGCGAAATACCGCGGAGCTGCGACGACGAGAGGGAAGATGATCGCGAGCTGGGAATAGCCGGTGGTGAACCAGGTCAGCTTCTTGCGACGCCTGATAATCCCCCACCAATTCGCTATGATCCGCGCGAAGCGGATCTGAAATGTATCGAGTTCGCGCGCTTCACCACCATAGAAGGCGACGTTCTCTGCATTCTCGCGGAGCCGGACCATGCTGAAGCGAAAATCGGCTTCGTAGCGCTGCTGATCAAAATTGAGTTGAATCAACGGGTAACCGATCCAGCGGGTCAGCACAGTACCACCGACGGCATAGATAAGCGCGGCAAAGACCATATAACCCGGGACATGGATCGTGGCGCCGCCACCCAATGGTATCGTCAGCGCACCAGACAGGGTCCACAAGATCGATAGGAACGAGACGAGCGTTACAAAGGAGCTCAACAGCCCAAGCGACAATCCCAAGGTCAACGTCGCAAAACGGTCGAGATCGTCAGAGATGCGCTGATCCGGGTTGTCCGGGGTCGTCGCCTGGTTCAGCTGGAGGCGATAATAAGACTGGTTTTCGAGCCAATTGTGCAAAAGGCGATCGGTCAGCCAACGTCGCCACCGGATGTGCAGGATCTGCCTTAGATAAAGCGAGTAGACCGCAACCACAATGAATAAAAAGGCAATGATCCCAAAGATGGCCAATTGTCGCCAGAACTGCACCCAGTTATATTGCTGAAGAGCATCGTAGAAGTCTTTGTACCAGGTATTAAAGCGTACGTTGAGGCCTACGGTGATCAAGTTCAGCACGACGACGGCGACGAGCAACCCGATGGCCCACCATTTCTCTTCCGACTTCCAATATGGCCAGGCAAGTCTCCAGGCCCGGCGCAGGAATCCCCGCTTGGTGGGCACCGCCATCATCTACCTCCGCCAGTCTCGCCCTGCCTGATGATACGCCTTATCATCCCCGGTTCGTCATGACTGCGTCCGCCGCCGAGCCGACCGGTGCCGCCCTTCTGGCGCGCGGCGTCTGCCGCACCTTGGAGCAGCTCGGCTACGTCAGCCTGGCGCAATTCCCGCTCGCTAATGGCCGGCGCGCCGATATTCTCGCTCTCGGCAAGACGGGTGACCTCGTGATCGTCGAGATCAAGAGTTCCGTGGCCGATTTTCGCGCCGACCGCAAATGGAGCGCCTACCGCGACTTCTCGGATCGCCTTTACTTTGCCGTACCAAACGACTTTCCGCGCCCGCTGATCCCCGATGAATGTGGCTTGATGGTGGCAGATTCGTTCAGCGCGGCCGTGTTTCGCGACGGCAGCACGACGAAGCTCGATGCCGGCCGCCGCCGCGCCCTGACAATGCGCTTTGCTCGCATCGCGGCGACGCGGCTGCGCCGCCTTCTCGACCCCGAGGCGGGGCGATTGGGCGGAATGTGATGTTCGCGGAAATGGCTCGGGCAGACGGCTCCGGCCCTTAACGCCTCTCAGCTGGCGAGGCGCGCGATCGTTGCCGTCGTGCTGTACCCTGGCGCCACTTTGGCGAGAAGCACCTCACCGCCGGCGTGCTTGACGAAGTCGGCCCCGACGACCTCGTCGAGGCGATAGTCGTCGCCTTTAACGAGAACCTGCGGGCGGATGTCGCGGATCAGCTCCATCGGCGTATCCTCCTCGAAGAAGACGATCAGGTCCACCGCCGCGAGCGAGGCCAGCACACCCGCACGCTCGGTTTCGCTCTGGATCGGACGACGCGGCCCTTTCAGCCGAGTTGTCGACGCGTCGCTGTTGAGCCCGACAACGAGCCGATCGCATGCCGCCTTTGCTTGCCCGAGCAACGCCACATGCCCGGGGTGCAGCAGGTCGAAGCAGCCGTTGGTAAAGCCGACCTTGAGCCCGTGGAGACGCCAGCGCGCCACTAAATCGAGCGCGTGCGAGCGCGGCACGACCTTTTCCGCGGCGTGGAGATCCCGGCCATTGAGAGCGGCGGTAAGCTCGCTCTCATAAACCACTGCGGTGCCGATCTTGCCGACGACTATGCCGGCAGCGGCATTTCCGAGGCGCGCCGCGTCGATTAAATCGACGCCGACCGCCAGTGCTGCGGCGACTACCGCTACGACAGTGTCGCCGGCGCCAGAGACATCGAAGACCTCGCGGACCTCGGCGCGTTGAACGTCGGCCGAGCCGGCGGCCGAAACCAGCACCGACCCTTCCGCGCCGAGAGAGGCGAGAACCGCGTTGAAGCCGCAACGCTCGATCAGCGAGCGGGAAGCGGCGATAATCTCGTCGTCGGTAGCCACGGGCATTCCCGTGGCGTGGGCGAGTTCGCGCCGATTCGGCTTTACCAGATCGGCGCCGCGATATCGTATGTGATCGCCGCCCTTCGGGTCGACGATGACCCGGGCGCCAGCCTCGCGCGCCGCCCGGATGATCTCGAGCGCCACCCCCTCGGTCAGGACCCCCTTGGCATAATCCGAGATGACGACGACCGAATGATCAGCCACAAGCTCGCGCGCCAGCCGCAACATGTCTTCGCGGATGTACGGATCGAGCGGGATTGCGCTTTCGCGGTCGGCGCGCAGGAGCTGCTGATTGCCCCCGATATAGCGCGTCTTGACCGTGGTCGTGCGCTGCGGCTGGACGAGGACATGCGCCTCGGCGCCGTCCTGCGCTTCCACCAGACGCCCGATCTCGCGGCCGGCTTCGTCGTTGCCGACAACGGAGATGAACGATGCGGCTGCTCCGAGCGCGCGCAGGTTGCGCAGCACGTTTCCCGCGCCGCCCAACGTCTTCATTTCGCGTTCGATCCACAGCACCGGGATCGGTGCTTCGGGCGACACTCGCTCGACTTGGCCATAAACGTAGTGATCGAGCATTACGTCGCCGATGCACAACACGCGCGCCGTTTTTAGCCGATCGACGTAGGGTAGGAGCTCGCTGTTGTCGGCCATTGACAGTTCGTGACATGGAAGTTGGGTCGTCTTTTGCCGGTATCGATAGATCCGTGCAAGAGAAATGCCGCGGCATTTTTGCCATTCTCGCGCGAAATTCGACTATTCGCTTCGTTTTTTGGTTCAGCGGCGGCGCAGCAGCAGATAAGTCGCCCCAGGCCCCCCGTGCTGCGGCTGAGCCGGCGCGATCGCGAGAATGTGCTGACGCAGCTCCGGCTCCTCCAGCCAGCGCGGAACGGAACTCTTGAGGATGCCGGGCCCGCTCTGGCCAAGTCCCCGTCCGGTGATCACGAGCACGCAACGCCGTCCCGTGGCGCACGACGCGGTGATGAAGGCAGAGAGTGCCCCATGCGCGTCGGCTTGGGTCATTCCATGAAGATCCAGGCGTGCCTCGATCCTGTGCCGGCCGCGCTTCAGCCGTTCGGCGTTGGCGCGGTCGATCCCGGCAAACCGATCGAGCGGCGGCAGCGGCATAAGCCGCGGTGTAGTGTGGGCTCGCTCAACTCGCGCCGAAGCTGTGTCCGCCGCGCGGCGCGGCTCCGCCGAATTGGCCGGCCTAGCGCCGCGTAACGGCCGAACGTCGCGAACGGCTTCCTGCCATAGTCCGCGATCACCCCGCGGGCCCGCTATCTCCCTCGTTCCCTTCACTTCTCGCCGCCTCACCGTCATCGACGAGAACGATATGGAGACGCCTGGGCCCGTGCGCACCCAGTTCGATGTGCTGCTCGATATCCGCCGTGCGCGACGGACCAGTAATGAAATTGACGGCTCGCGGCAATCCTTCCGCCGTTTTGCCGCCTCGCAGGCGGTCCCAGCCGTCCTCGTAAGTCGCGACTACTTGGTCGCGGCGGACCACCACGATATGGGTCTCCGGCAGAAAATTGAGTGTCGTTGGGGTCTGCGCTCCCGAAATCAGCATCAAAGTGCCGGTTTCGGCAATTGCGGCATGACAGGGGGTGAGACTGACCCGGTCTTCCGCCTCGGCGCGGCCGCGGCGGATCTGCAGCAAGGGCCAGTTGTTCCACGGGATCTCCTCGAGGCTCGGGTCTGGAGCCATCACGAGTTCAGCCGGAAGGTTCTCCGCGGAGAGATAACGCGCGACCGCCTCAGGCACCGCCGCGAGTGAGCCTACCATTGCCACCGTCGACTGCACCTCCTCGGCCATCTCGGCGAACAACTCGATCCGCCCCCGCTCGTCGAGCACCGTCGCCCGGGCGGGAACCAGATTTCGCCGATGCGCTGCGAGGCGGGCGCGCAATTCCGCCTCCCCATTAGGATCGAGCCGGCGGCGACCGAGCGAGCTCCGAACAGTGGAAAGTATCCGTTCGCGGGCCTCGCTCACCTCGCTGCTCCGCCTTTCTGCTGCTTTGCCCAAAGGCTGTGAAAGCTGCGGCCCTCCGGTGCAGGCATATCGCGCATCCCGGTCCAGCCGCCGGCCAGAGGCAGAGTGCGGAACCGGCCGCGCCGGCCGCCAGCCCAGCCGAGCGCCCGGCTGGCTATCCCGGTAAGCGCGTGATAGAGCGCCGGGCGGCGCGCCACCCATGCCCACGCCGCAAGACCGCTGCGATAAGCCCGCGGGCTCAGCTTTTTGGCGTATTCGCGCTCACGCCAATGCCGCATCATCTTGGGCAACGGAATCTTGACCGGGCATACGCTCTCGCAGCGCCCGCAAAACGTCGAGGCATTTGGCAAGTGTCCGGCCTCTTCGATGCTGATGAGGCTCGGCGTCAATACCGCGCCCATCGGCCCGGGATAGACCCAGCCATAGGCGTGGCCGCCGACCGCGGCGTAGACCGGACAGTGATTCATGCATGCCGAACAGCGGATGCAGCGCAGCATGTCCTGGAACTCGGTTCCGATCATTGCGCTGCGGCCATTGTCCAGCAAGACCACATGGTATTGTTCGGGACCGTCGAGATCATCCGGCCGGCGCGGTCCGGTCGAGATCGTCGTGTAGCTCGAGAATTCCTGACCCGTTGCCGAGCGCGCCAACAAACGCAGCAACGTCGCGGCATCCTCGAATGTCGGGACCAGCTTTTCGATGCTGGCCATGACGATATAGATCCGCGGCAAGGTCTGCGTCAGATCGCCGTTGCCCTCATTGGTCACAATGACGCTCGAACCGGTCTCGGCGATCAGAAAGTTGGCGCCGGTGATACCGACATCGGCGGCGAGGAAACGTGGGCGCAGAACCGAGCGCGCCTCGTCGCACATCTGGCGCGGCTCGGCCAACAACCGGTCCGGGTCGAGCGAGCGATGCTCGGCCCGGAATGTCTCGGCAACCTGTTCCTTAACCAGGTGGATCGCCGGCGCGATGATATGGCTGGGCGGCTCGTGCCGCAGCTGGATGATGTATTCGCCGAGATCGGTCTCGACGGGAGTAATGCCGTTTGCTTCGAGGAAATCGTTGAGCCCGACCTCCTCGGCGACCATCGACTTGCCCTTCGCGACGAGCTTGGCGCCCGCCGAGCAGCAGATCTGCAGTACCGCCGCGCAGGCCTCCTGCGAGGTGCGCGCCCAATGCACCTTGCCGCCGGAAGCCTCGACTTTGGCTTCATACAGCTCGAGGTAGAAGTCGAGGTGCTGGAGAGTGTGATCCTTGATCGATCGGCCGGTTTCGCGCAGCGCCTCGAACTCCGGCAACCGCTCGACAGCCAGACGCCGCCGCAGCGGAAACCCGGTTCGCGCCAGACCCAGCGCGCGCTGCAGATTTTGGTTAGCCAAGCCGGCCTGGGCCGCGGCCTCGAAATTGCGGCTGGTCGCGAGCATCCCCGTTACCGCGGCGCGCCGATCGCCGGGACCCTGTCGGTGATGCCGGCGAGAACCTCGGCCACGTGGCGAACTTCGACCTGCCGGCCTAGCCGGTAGAGTTTGCCCGCCATATTGAGCAGACAGCCGAGATCGCCGGCCAAGACCGCTTCGGCGCCGGTCGCGGCGATGTCGGCGGCCTTGTCGGTCACCATCTTGTCGGAAATTTCCGGGTATTTGACGCAGAAGGTGCCGCCAAAGCCGCAGCACATTTCAGCCCCCGGCAATTCCTCGATACTCAGACCGGCAACGGATGCGAGAAGCTGGCGCGGCTGGAGCTTGACCCCGAGTTCCCGAAGGCCCGAGCAGGCGTCGTGGTAGGTGATTCGACGCTGCCAGTTCGCGGCGACCGCCTGCATTCCGCAGGTATCGACGAGGAAGGACACGAGCTCCCAACTCCGCTCGGCGAGTTCTTGCGCGCGTGGGAGGTTCTCGGAATCGCCAGCGAAGAGCTCGGGATAGTGTACCCGCAGCATCCCGGCACAAGACCCCGAGGGAGCGACGACATAGTCGTAGCCGGCAAAGGCGTCGAATACCTGCAGGGCAATTGCCTTGGCATCGGCCCGGTCACCGGAGTTGTATGCGGGCTGACCGCAACAGGTCTGCCGACGCGGGACCTCGACCGTACATCCCGCGTCTTCGAGCAATTTGACGGCCGCAAAGCCCACTGTCGGGCGGAACAAATCGACAAGACATGTGACGAACAACGCTACACGCATTCAACTCGGCCTGTGGTCATCGGCTCAAAGCAAGGGTACCGAAAATTAGGCTTCCTCCGGCTGGCAAATCAATCCGGCCGCGCCAACCGGCCGGGAGCAAGACGGCGCGCTACTGCGCGCGGCAGCAACAGGTAATACCTGCCGCTGGCATTCATGACACCGGCACGGCTGCCCGGCGCATCTCCGGTGCCCCAGAAGACATCGCCGCGCACCGGGCCCTTGATCGCACCCCCGGTGTCCTGCGCGACCATCAGACGACGCACACTGTCCGCGGCGGCGAACCGCTCATCCGCTTCGAGCCAGACCGGGATGCCGAGAGCCACGAACGCGCGATCGACCGCTAAGCTCCGCTCTGCGCTCAACGCGACCCCTTCGGCCCCGATTGGTCCATCGCCCTTGACTTCCCGAAAGAAAACATACGAGGGGTTCTCGCGCCGCAGGGCGGCTCCAGCCTCGGGATTCTGCTTCATCCACGACCGGATCGCCGCCATCGTGAGCTTGTCTCGCGGGAGCACGCCGCGTTCGATTAGCAGTCGCCCGACCGGCACGTATGGTCGGCCGTTCTGCCCGTCATAGCCGACTCGGACCGTGCCTCCCCCCTTCAGCCGGACGCGCCCCGACCCCTGGATCTGCAGAAAAAAAGCGTCGATCGGATCGTCGACCCAGAGGAGTTCCAGCCCGCGCCCGGCGAGCGCCCCATCCTCGATCTCGGCGCGCGTCGGCGGCTCGGGGCCGAGATCTGGGGGTTTGCGGTAAAGCGGGGTCTGGTAGCGGCCATGGCGTTGCCGCGAGCCGTTGAGCTCGATCTCGTAATATCCGGTGAACAGTCCTTCCGCCGTGCCGTAGTCTGCTACGGCAAACGGGATAAAACCCGTCTCGAAAAATTCCCGGGCCGCCGCATCGTCCCCGGACGGCAATGCCTCCGCCGCCTCACATAATGGCCGCCAGTCTCCGACCCGCCCGAAATCACCGCTCATGGCAACTGGATCGAGCGGAACCGCATCTGCCCGGGTCAAGAACCGAGCACAGGATTTCAGGAAAACCGGGACCGCCGCCGAAATGTGATCTTGCGTCCAACCGGATAGACGATCAAACCCAACCGGCTCGAGGCTGAATTGCTTCGGACCGCTGTCATGCTCTAGGGCAATGACCAAGATACCGAGGAGTACGGCCGCCGCGGCGCGGCCGGCGCGACTGGTCCGCGGCTGACGCTCAGCCGCTACTCGTCGCGACGAGAACCCAGTTTGGGTCGGCCGATCGGGTATCGCGCGCAAAGGTCCAGTAATCGGTCTTCTCGGTCGGGTGCTCCGGGTCACCGTCGACGATGCTGCCGTCCATCGCGCGTGTCACGTTGATTTGCTGCGAAGTCAGCTTCACCGTCACCTGCGCGTTGCGCCCCAACAATTCGGCTTCGATGATATCCGAGCTGTCCAAACGCAGAATTCGCGTCTCCAGCGTCTCCTTGGCAGCGGTACGCTCGTCGATCGCGGTGACAAATTGCTGGAAAACCTCATCACTCAGCAGCGGCCGCAACCCCGCCTTGTCGGCATTCGCAAACGCGGTAACGATCATCTCGAATGCGGTGCGAGCACCCTCGAGGAATTGAGAGGGGTCAAAACTCGGGTCGGCGCGATGGATCTGGTTCAATCCTTCCGCGACGGGATCGGCCGGCGAGGCGGCCGTCGCAGCGGCCGCGGCGCTGGGGCTGGGCTCCATTAAAGTCGGTCCCTTTTCCGGCGCGGGTCGCGTGCGCCGCACAAACAATTCGCGCCGGCGCTCGTTTCCGGTCCGCCGCCCGAGCACACTGCGCAGGCGAAGCACCAAAAAGCCTGCAACCATCGCGAACAGGATGATATCGAAGTATTGCTGAAAGTCGCCCATCTCCCTTCCGCGCCCTGCCGCCGTAGAGACATACCGGGCTCCGGGCCTCGGCTGGATGTTGACTACATGGGGCGCGGGTGGCGCCACGGCAAGCGGGTTGGCGCGAGGATACGCGGCTTCTCTACCGGCGCTAGCGCCCCCAATCGGAAGAACTCGGGCTTCCTCGGCTCCCTCCCGAATTGACGAAAACCCGAGTGATTTTGATCCGCCATGGGCAAACCGAATTCAACCCGGTCTTCTTCATCACCGGCCGGGACCCCGGCGACCCCCAGCCGAGTGCGAGCCGAGCTGCGTTTTGCGCCGGACGCGGGGTAGGGCCGGGCCGACCGTTGATGCGCCTTCCCGATCCGTGTTAGGCCAGCAGGCTGCGGTCTTGGGGAGGCGGCTATGGCGGAAGAGGCAAAAGGCAACGGCCAAAGCGATATGCCGCCGGCAATGCCCGACGGTCAGCAGCAGCTGATCGTCAACGCGCAATACATCAAGGATTTGTCGTTTGAAAATCCGCGCGCGCCGCAGAGCCTGATTCAGCAAACGACCCAGCCCTCGGTCGACATCAATGTCGATGTCAAAGCACAGAACCTGGGACCGGAGGTTTTCGAAGTCGTCCTGACGATCAACGCGACGGCCCGCATTCAGGAGGAACCCGTCTTCCTCGTCGAGCTCGCCTACGGGACAGTGGTAACGGTCAAGAACGCGCGGCAGGAGATGCTGGCTCCACTGATTCTCGTCGAGACGCCGCGGATCGTCTTTCCATTTGCCCGCGCGATCATCGCGAACGCCACCCGTGACGGCGGTTTTCCGCCTCTGATGATCAATCCGATCGACTTCGCCGAGCTGTTGCGCCGCCAGCAGGCTGACGCCCAAATCGCCGCCCCACCCGGCAACCTGGTGGTGTGAGGCTCAGCCCTCCACGAGCCAGATGGGCTCGGTTATCATTCGCAGCATCGCCTGGTGAGCGATCATCTCTTCCGCCGAAGGGAAATGCGGACGGGGCGGCCGCATGACCCTCTCCACTAGCGCCACCTCATCGGCGGGCCTTGCGAAATCGAGACCGGGTTGCCGGCCGCCGAGCAATTCCAGATAGACTGCAGCGAGCAATCTGCAATCGATCTCGGCCCCGTGCTCGACGCGGTCCGACAGGTCGATCTCGAAGCGCCGGCACAAGGCGTCGAGACTTGCCGGCGCTCCGGGAAACCGCACCCGCGCCAGCCCGAGAGTATCGACGAAGGCGCAGCGGATCGGATCTCGTTGCAAGCGGGCCAGTTCAGCATTCAGAAACGAGAGGTCGAATTCGGAATTATGAATAACCAGCCGGTCCGAACCGATAAAGGCCAGCAGCTCGTCTGCGATCGCGGCAAAGGGCGCCTGGTTCGCCAGAAACTCTGCGGTGATGCCATGGACCGCGAGAGCCTCTTCGGGCATGTCGCGCTCGGGATTGACGTAACGGTGAAATTTTCGGCCGGTCGGGACGTGGTGGACGAGCTCGATGCAGGCGACTTCGACGATGCGATGACCTTCGCCTGGATCCAGACCGGTCGTTTCGGTGTCGAGCACGATTTCGCGCAATTATCGTCTCCCCCTTTTGCGAAGGAGTTTGACGATCGCCTGCAAACGACGCAAGGTCAGGTTGCGGCCCACCCCGGTCGGCACCACGAAATCCGCGCGTCGGCGCTTCCGATGGTCCGGCATCTGTTTTCGCAGGATTGAGTTTAGTCGAATCTCGGTCATCCCCGGCCGCCGCATGACACGCTGCCGCTGCACGAGGGTAGGCGCCGAAACGACGAGCACATAATCGCACCGGCGCTCGGCGCCCGTTTCAAACAGCAGCGGTATATCGAGCACGACGAGCGGTACCCGGCGGGCACGCGACCGAGCGAGAAACCGCCTTTCCTCGGCGGCCACCATCGGGTGAAGAATGGCTTCAAGCCGCGTCAGCGCCGCGGGATCGGCGAAAACCCGTTGCCCGAGCAACCCTCGATCGATACCGCCGACCTCTGTTTCAACACCAGGAAACGCGGCGGAAACCGCCGGAACCGCGGCCCCGGACGGCGCCAGCACTCGGTGAACCGCCAGATCCGCGTCAAACAGCGGCACTCCGAGGCACCGCAGCATCGCCGCGGCGGTGCTCTTGCCCATGCCGATCGAGCCAGTAAGGCCGAGAACAATCAAGGTGGCGCCAGGGTCGCGACGATCGCCGCGCGCAGCTCTGGAGTCACCCGCACCGGCGCACCGAACCAGGCTTCAAATCCGGGTCGGCCCTGATGCAGCAACATGCCGAGGCCATCGATGACGGGATTTCCCCGCCGTCGAGCGGCGCTTAACAGATCCGTTTCGAGCGGCACGTATACGATATCGACGACCGGGGCGCTAGGCGGCAACGACATATCAAGAACAAGAGGCGGTTCGCCGGTCATGCCGAGGCTCGTTGTATTGACGAGCAGCCCGGCATGCCGCTGGACATTGCTCACCTCGCTCCAGGAATGGACCGTGATCCGCGTCGCCGGCGTCTGGAGATCGCGCGCCACTATCTCGGCGCGCGCAAGCGTGCGGTTGACGATCCGGATCTCGGTGACCCCGGCGTCGGTCAACGCCGCCACGACCGCCCGCGCCGATCCGCCCGCCCCGAGGATTACCGCCGGACCGGCCGCCGGCCGCCAATCGGGCACCGCTTCTCGAAGGTTCTCGCGAAACCCGAAGACGTCGGTGTTGCGTGCTTCGAGACTGCCGTCGGGCGTGACGATGATCGTGTTCACCGCACCGATGCGACGCGCCAGGGGTTCAACCCGATCAGCAATACGAAGCGCCGTCTGTTTGTGCGGTATCGTCAGATTGCAGCCGCGAAAGCCTAGGACCGGCAGTGCGCGAAGTGCTTGCTCAATGTGCTCCGGCCTCACCGGCAACGGGACATAGGCGCCATCGGTCCCGGTCTCGTCCAGCCAGAAACCATGCAGCAACGGTGATCGGGAATGGGCGACGGGCCAACCCATGATACCCGCCAGCCGGGTCGTCCCGGCGATTTTCATCCGCAATGCCTCTCGCTAAAAGTGCTTCTGCAACGAAAACAGAGGCGAAAAACGTGGTCATTTCAAGGGCAAGATCGTCATTCCGGGACGGCCGTAGGCCGGGCCCGGAAACCATGAACACCGGCTCATGAACTCTTTCTCCGGGGCCTATGTTCATAGGTTCCGGGCTCGCGGGCTACGCCCGCGCCCCGGAATGACCCCGACAACATCCAGAGAGCCTCACCCGAAAGGTAATTTCCCGGTTTACGACAGAATCATGCCCGTAGTTCGCAGGAAACCGAGAAGCTCGATGAGTGGCAGCCCAAGGATCGCGAAATAATCTCCTTCGATTTGTTCAAATAGCTGTGCCCCTCTGCCCTCGAGCCGGTACGCGCCAACCGATCCGAGAATGTCGGCTCCCTCGGCAGGAATATAGTCTTCGAGGAAGGCGTCTGTGAAATATCGCATCGTCAACCGCGGCCTGCTCACGGCATACCATAATCCCGATCCGTCCTGAACCGCGCAGACTGCCGTCACAAGCTCGTGGGTCCGACCGCGCAGAGCCTGAAGCTGGATGCGGGCCTGGCCGAGATCCTCGGGCTTGTCGAACCATACCTCCTCGCAGACCAGAAGCTGGTCGGCGGCGATGACAACACTTCGACCATAGCGCGCTGAAACCTAGCGCGCCTTCGCTTCGGCAAGAGCGAGCGCGCAGCCGGCCGCATCACGCCCCTCTGCCCGGCAGGCCCGTTTGAGGACACCTTCGTCGAGCTCCACCGGTTCGATCCGAAAAGCGACGCCGGCGGCGGCGAGCAGCTGCGCCCGTATGGTACTCGCGGAAGCGAGGACCAAATCCTCAGTCATTCATACCGTGACGGCGGGCGAGTAATTTCATTACCGACGCCGCCGTCTCCTCGATCGAGCGGCGTGTCACGTCGATCACCGGCCAATGCATCTGAGCGAAGATCCGCCGCGCCTCGCGCACCTCGGCTCGGACTGCCTCGATATCCGTATACTCCGTCGCGCCGTCATGCTGCAGCAGGTCCAAACGGTTACGGCGCAGCTGGATCAGCCGCTCGGGGTCGTTGGTCAGTCCGACGATCAACGGGTGCTCGGCTGTGGTCAGCTCCGGCGGCAACGGCACTCTCGGCACATAGGGCACATTGGCAGCCTTGATGCCCCGGTTGGCGAGATAGAGACAAGTCGGCGTCTTCGAGGTACGAGACACGCCGACAAGACAGACATCGGCATCGTTGAGACCCCAACTCGACTGGCCGTCATCATGATTGAGCGCAAAGGTAATGGCGTCGATGCGCGCAAAATACTCGCTGTCGAGGAGATGCTGTTTGCCCGGCACGCCACGACTCTTGCGGTGAAGGTAGGAGGCCAGCGCGCCGATAACCGGATCGAGAACCGGGATGGCCGGCACCTGCAGCCGGCGGCATCCTTCCTGCAGCAATTGACGAAGAGCGTCGTTGACCATCGTGAACAGGACAACCCCGGGATTGGCTTCGACTCCAGCTACCACCCGGTCGATCTGGCTGCGAGTGCGCACCATACTCCAGACATGCTCGACCGCCTGAGCATCGTCGAACTGCACAAGGCAGGCCCGGGCCACCGAATGCACGGTTTCTCCGGTTGAATCGGAAACGAGGTGAAGATGAAAGCGGGTCACCGCAACCTCGCCCAAATTATCCCGCCACGGTGTGAGTCATTATGAGGCGAACGTGGGAAAACTCGGTTGAACGGCGCTCCATCTTCGGATTTTCCCCGGCTTACCTCCGCGGCCCAATCTGTTGTGCCACGGTGCAATCGACTTTTCACAGCCTGGGTAAATCGGGCATAGGCCAGATGTGCTGTAGTGGTCATCCCCGACTCTCTTTCCGACCACAGAGCCCAGCTTCTGCCACGACGCAAAGTAAGCCACAATCTTATACACATCCCACATGGTCGGGCGTTCGAGTGCTCGCACTCGTGCAACGGTCCGAGGACAACATTCAATCCCCGGTATCCACACGGATCATCAACACACCACTATTTTAACTATACCTAACTTGTGAGGGAAGGAGGGCGGCGCATCGATGGAGACCGGGGCAGCGAAGCCTCTGCTGCGCGCGCTGGCAGGCGACGCGCTTTCGCCACCGCCGTGGTGGCTGATGCGGCAAGCCGGACGCTACTTGCCGGAGTATCGAGAGGTTCGCGCTAGAGCACAAGATTTTGTGGAGCTGTGCCTGACCCCAGAACTGGCCGCCGAGTTGACGCTGCAGCCGATCCGGCGATACGGCATGGATGGCGCCATCCTGTTCTCGGATATTCTGATGCTGCCCCACGCCCTCGGGCAGAAGTTGGCCTTCCACGAGGGAGAAGGGCCGGTGCTGGAGCGCATCGAGGACGCTGCCGGGGTTGCAAGGCTCGACTCCAGCCGCATCGTTTCGTCTCTCGAGCCGGTGTTCGAAACGGCGCGGCGGGTCAGAGGCGCCCTGGATCCTCGGACGACACTGATCGGTTTTGCCGGTGCGCCCTGGACGGTAGCGACCTACATGGTCGAGGGCGGCGGAAGCCGCGATTTTCGGCGGGTCAAAAGCTGGGCTTATCGCGACCCTCAAGGGTTTGATGCGCTGATCGACTTGCTTGCCGAAGCCACGATCGAGTACCTGACCGGCCAGATCGAGGCTGGCGCGGAGGTCGTGCAGCTGTTCGACAGCTGGGCCGGCATCCTGCCCGAACCGGCGTTCGTACGCTGGGTGATCGAGCCTACCCGGCGCATCGTAGCGGCGCTGAAACGGCGGTTTGCCAATTGTCCGGTCATCGGTTTCCCACGCGGCGCCGGCACGCTGCATGAGCGCTATCTTCGCGAGACCGGAGTTGACGGGATCGGCATCGATACGGTGGTGCCGCCAGGCTATGCGCATCAGACCCTGCAGCCGCACGGGACGGTTCAGGGCAATCTCGATCCTGTCCTGCTGATCGTTGGAGGGGCGGCGCTCGAAGAAGCGGTGCGGGGGCTGCGCCGGATGCTCGGCCGGGGACCCTACATTTTCAACCTCGGCCATGGTGTGCTGCCGGAAACACCGCCGGAAAACGTGCAGGCGCTGGCCCGCCTTCTGGCCGAACCGATGGACGCCTGAGGTGGCGCGTATTGCGGTCGTGCTGATGAACCTTGGAGGTCCGGACCGGTCGGAAGCGGTGCAGCCGTTTCTGTTCAACCTGTTCAGCGATCCCGCCATCCTGCGGTTGCCTGCGCTCGTTCGGCTGCCGCTGGCGCGCGTCATCGCATGGCGTAGAGGCCGGGTGGCGCAGGAGATCTATCGCAAGCTTGGCGGCGGGTCGCCGCTGCTCGCCAACACCGAGGCGCAGGCACGAGCGCTCGAAGCAGTTTTGGGGCCGCAGCACCGGTGTTTCGTAGCTATGCGGTATTGGGATCCCACCAGCGAGCAGACCGCGCGAGAGGTTGCCGATTGGGCGGCGGACGAAGTCGTTTGCCTGCCGCTCTATCCGCAATTCTCGACAACGACGACGGCTTCGTCGCTCGCCGCTTGGCGTGCTTCGGCAACACGCCGCGGAATTGCATGCCCAACGCGAGTTGTCTGCTGCTATCCCGCGGATCCGGGGTTTGTCGAAGCAATAACCGGGCTGATCCGACCGGCGCTCGATGCGGCTGCCGGTCACGAAAAACCGCCTCGTCTGCTGCTCACCGCCCACGGCTTGCCGAAAAGGATCGTCCAGGCTGGTGACCCCTACCCAAACCAGGTCGAGACAACTGCCGCGGCCGTGATGGCCGCGCTGAACCGGCCTGGTCTTGATTGGATGGTCTGCTATCAAAGTCGGGTCGGGCCGCTGGAATGGATCGGTCCGGCAACCGACGACGAGATTCGCCGCGCGGGTAAGGCCAAGGTCCCGGTCGTCGTGGCGCCAATCTCTTTTGTTTCCGAGCATTCCGAAACTTTGGTCGAGCTGGACCTCGACTACCGCGATCTGGCTACGGCCTCGGGCGTGCCGGCGTATCATCGGGTTCCGACAGTCGGGACCGAGCCGGGCTTCATCCAATCGCTTGCCGCGCTCGTCCTCCGCGCTTCCGCCGAGGATCGCGTCGGCGGGTGTGCTTCCGATTTTGTTCGGTGCGCCTTGTCCGGGCTCACCGCTTGATCGGGTGGCTTTCCGCAGCTTATCCCTGGATCAAGTCGTTCCATATCGTGAGCATGGTCGCCTGGATGGCCGGCCTGCTCTATTTGCCGCGTCTCTATGTCTATCACTCGATGGCGCCGGTCGGATCGGACCTGTCGGAGACCTTTAAGGTCATGGAACGACGTCTGCTACGCGGCATCATGACACCTGCAATGCTTGCTACCTGGGGATTCGGGCTGTTGCTTGCAGGAATACCGGGGGTGGTCGACTGGCGGATGGGTTGGATTTGGATTAAACTTGCGCTCGTTGTCGGATTGACCGTTTTTCATTTCGCGCTCGCCGGCTGGCGCTGCAAGTTTTTTGTAGACCAAAATCCTCATTCGACAAGGTTTTTCCGATTGGTCAACGAGCTACCCACGTTGGCGCTGATCGCGATCGTTATCCTTGTTGTCGTCAAACCGTTCTAGCCCCGGTTTTCGTTGCGTTCTCTGATGAGCAGAGGTCTTGTAATCGCATTTGACCGGCTTATCTCAAGCGGGATAAAGGGATTGCCGAACCAGTAATCGGTTCTTTCTGCTAGTCCCTGCCCTTCCTCGCCTGAACCTAAGACCCTGCTTGAAGCGTTCTCTCAGCGGGAGTCCGCCCCGACAGGCGCCCCAGTCCCCATCTCGACACGAACCCATGAATTTACAGGAATTGAAACGTAAAACCCCGGCAGAGCTCCTTGCTTTTGCCGAAGAGCTGGAAATCGAGAATGCGTCCTCGCTGCGCAAGCAGGACATGCTGTTCGCCATTCTCAAGCAGCTGGCCGAAAACGACGTGCCGATTTCCGGTGACGGCGTGCTCGAAGTGCTCTCGGACGGCTTCGGATTCCTGCGGTCTCCCGAAGCCAACTACCTGCCCGGGCCGGACGATATTTATGTCAGCCCGAGCCAGGTTCGGCGCTTTGGCTTGCGAACCGGCGATACGGTCGAAGGCCAGATCCGTTCACCGCGTGACGGCGAGCGCTATTTCGCGCTGCTCAAGGTGAATGCGATCAACTTTGACGAACCCGACCGCCTGCGGCAGCGCATCAACTTCGACAATCTGACGCCGCTCTACCCCGAGGAGAAGCTCGGGTTGGAATTCGAAGACCCGACGCGCAAGGACCTGACGACGCGGGTCATCGACCTGATTACGCCGCTCGGCAAGGGACAACGCGCATTGATCGTGTCGCCGCCGCGCGCCGGCAAGACGGTGATGCTGCAGAACATCGCGCATGCGATCATGGCCAACCACCCGGAAGTCTACCTGATCGTACTGCTGATCGACGAGCGGCCCGAGGAGGTGACCGACATGGCCCGCTCCGTGCGGGGCGAGGTCATCAGTTCGACTTTCGACGAACCTGCCCAACGACACGTCCAGATCGCCGAAATGGTGATCGAGAAGGCCAAGCGCCTCGTCGAGCACAAGCGGGATGTCGTAATCCTGCTCGATTCGATCACCCGTCTCGCGCGCGCCTACAACACCGTCGTCCCCTCTTCCGGGAAAGTACTGACCGGCGGTGTCGACGCCAACGCGCTGCAGCGGCCGAAACGCTTTTTCGGCGCTGCTCGGAACATTGAGGAAGGCGGCTCATTGACGATCATCGCAACCGCGCTGATCGACACCGGCTCGCGCATGGACGAGGTGATCTTCGAAGAGTTCAAAGGCACCGGCAATTCGGAAATCATCCTCGATCGCAAGGTCGCCGACAAGCGCACCTTCCCGTCGATCGACATCACCAAATCCGGCACCCGCAAGGAGGAATTGCTCGTCGATCGCGGTGTCCTGTCGAAGATGTGGGTATTGCGCCGCGTCTTGACTCCGATGGGCACCGTCGACGGTTTGGAATTCCTGATCAACAAGCTCAAGGAATCGAAGAGCAACGCCGAATTCTTCGACGCTATGAATACTTGAGCAAAGTTCAGTCAGTCGTTCCGGGATGACCCGAAGGGTCAGGCCCGGAATCCATGAACAATGACCTGTCGGAAATCTGCTCCTCTAGGTCCGTGTCCATGGATTCCAGGCTCGCAGGCATACCTGCGCCCCGGAATGACCGCTAAGTTCGCCGCAAATGTTAATCAGACTGTAAGTACCGTCGATCCCGTGGTTTTCCGGCCTTCGAGATCGCGATGGGCGCGAGCAGCTTCCCGTAGCGGGTAGGTTTGATTGATCGCCAGCTTCACCGCCCCGCTCTGCACGACCTGGAACAGCTCTTGCGCGGCGGTCAGCAAATCCTCTCGGCTCGCCGTATAGGTGTTCAAAGTCGGCCGGGTGAGGAAGAGAGAGCCCTTGGCCGCGAGAATCCCGATGTCGACTGGTCCGATTGCGCCTGAAGATTGGCCGAACGACACCATCAGCCCGAGCGGCGAGAGACAGTCGAGAGACTTGTAGAAGGTGTCCTTTCCCACCGAGTTGTATACGACGGGCAGTTTCTTGCCCTGGGTCAGCTCGCTGACCTTGGCGATGAAATCCTCGTGCCTGTAGAGGATCGGGTAGTCGCAGCCGTTCTGTTTGGCGAGCGCCGCCTTCTCCTGGTCCCCAACCGTGCCGATCACGGTGGCGCCGAGATGCTTTGCCCACTGGCAAACGATGAGGCCCACCCCGCCCGCTGCGGCGTGGATCAGGATCGTCTCGCCGCGCTTCACCGGATGCGTGCGGCGGACGAGATACCAGGCGGTCATGCCCTTCAGCATCATTGCGGCGGCTTGCTGGTCCGTAATGCCGTCGGGCAGCGGGACAAGCCGGTCGGCCGGCATCACACGTTCGTCGGCATAGGCGCCGATCGGACCACCGGAATAAGCTACCCGGTCGCCGGGCTTCAGACCGGAGACACCGGCTCCGACTTCTTCGATGACCCCCGCCGCCTCCGAGCCGAGCCCGCTCGGCATCGGCAGCTGGTAGAGGCCGCTACGCTGGTAGGTGTCGATGTAGTTGAGCCCAACCGCTTTTTGGCGAAGGCGGACCTGGCCTTGACCCGGCTTGCCGACCTCGACTTGTTGCCACGACAAGACATCCGGCCCGCCTGCTTTCTCGAAACGAATCGCGTGCGCCATGAGCTTCCCCCTAGGGTTCTTGGAAAGGATCGGACGCTAGCAAAGAAGCGTAGGGCGGAAAAGTGTCAGCGCATTCCGCCAGCCCCGAGAGAGAGATCGGCGGAAGACGCTACGCTTTTCCGCCCTACGCTCTATCGAGTTCGTCGAATAGTGCTTGCGGATTGGTGACGGGCAGGGAGCAGACCGGGCCGTCGCAGACATAGGCGGTGGGTTTGCCGCCGACAACATCCTTCCCGGATGCCGGGTGGTCGACGGGAAGCGGCGCCCCTGGCGGGAAGGTAAGGACTATTCGGTTAGGCAGAGAGATGTTGTAGGCCGCCCGAAGCAGCGACTGAAACACGGGGTCTTTACGTACGCCCACGATTACGATCTGCAGGGGTTTTTCGAGCAGTTCGAGATTGTTGAGCAAGGTGGCGAGCGGAAAGAAGTTGCGCGCCACTTCGCCGGAGAAGGTCTGGACGATCGCCTCGGCGCGGCGGCGATAGGCTTCTTCGCCGGTCAGGATAGCCAGCCGGGTCAGCACGCCGACCAAGGTGCCGTTGCCGGCGGGCACCGCAGAATCAGCGGCGGTCTTGGCGCGGGCGATCAGTCCCTCGGTGTCTTTGGCCGCAAAGAAATAACCGCCCTCGGCCTCATCCCAATAATGCCGATCGAGGACAGCCACCCAATCGCGGGCTTGCGCCAGGAACCCTTCGTCGCCGGTCGCTTCGTGCAGCGCAAGCGCGGCGCGGCAGAGATTGGCGTAATCGTCGACATTGGCGGGATGCCGGGCGCGGCCGGCCCGCCAGCCGTGCAGCAGTCGGCCATCGGCGCCGGTCATCTCTCCGCGGATGAAATCGAAGGCACGGCGAGCAGTGTCGATCCACTCCGGACGCTCGAAGACGACCCCCGCATTGGCCATCGCCGCAATCATCAACCCGTTCCAGTCGGCAAGCACCTTGTCATCCCACCCCGGCCGCACCCGGCGCTCGCGCGCCCGCAATAAAAGGGCCCGGCATGCCGCCAACTCGCGCTCGGTCTGGTCATCGGCACGTTCGGGCGCCTTCGACCGGTTGAGAATATTCTTCTCTTCCCAATTCCCTTCCGGCGTCGCGTCGTAGAAGCGCTTGAACAAGCCGGCGTGTTCGCCGAGCACGTGATCGATTTCGGCTTCAGACCAGACGTAGAATTTCCCCTCCTCATGCTCGCTGTCCGCGTCCAGGCTGCTCGCGAACCCGCCCTCCGGGGTCACCATCTCGCGGCTGATCCAACCGAGCGTCTCGTCGACCCGCTCTCGATAGAGGGGGTTCTTGGTGTCCTGCCAGACCAAGGTCAGCAGATCGACGAGCTCGGCATTGTCGTAGAGCATCTTCTCGAAATGCGGAACGAGCCAGCGCGCATCGGTCGAATAGCGGGCGAACCCGCCGCCGAGATGATCGTAGATGCCGCCCTGGCACATCGCATCGAGGGCCTTCACGACCGCATCGCGATAGGGCGGCTGGCCGGTGCGCTTCCAGGCCCGCCACAACAGTTCGAGAACCCCGGTCTGCGGGAATTTCGGCGCCGCGCCGATCCCACCATGCAGCTGATCGGTCTCGCGCAGCAGACGTTCGGCGACTTTGTCGAGCAGCTCCCGGCCGATGGCGCCGCCCCGCTCCGGACGGCCGAGCCTTTGCAGAGCCTCGCGCAGTGCGACGACGTTCTTCGTCACCTTGTCGCGGTCTCGCGCATAGGCGTTGCTCATCGCCTCCAGGACCTGTGGAAATCCCGGCCGGCCCCAACGCTGCTCCGGCGGGAAATAGGTCCCGCCCCAGAACGGCTCGCCCTCGGGGGTGAGGAACATCGTCAGCGGCCAGCCCCCCTGCTCGCCCATCAATGCCAGCGCGTGCTGGTAGATCGCGTCGAGGTCAGGCCGCTCCTCGCGATCCACTTTGATGTTGACGAACAGCTCGTTCATCCGCCCGGCGATTTCCGGGTTTTCAAAGCTCTCATGGGCCATCACGTGGCACCAATGGCACGCGGCATAGCCGATCGACAGCAGGATCGGCCTGTCCTCGGCCTTGGCGGCGGCAAGGGTCTCCGCCCCCCACGACTGCCAGTGCACCGGATTGTCCTTGTGCTGGAGCAGATAGGGGCTCGTTTCCTCGCCGAGGCGATTACGGTCCATGATAACTCCCGGTGATGTCATTGCAGCGTTGCCGCCGCCGGCAGGAGGCGGTAGGGTTCCTACCTTACTCCCGAACGGCGGTATGCGACATTCGCTCCGCCATCACACCGACATGGAGAATCGGAATGGCCAGTGCGCCGGTCGACCCGCCGCTTTTTTATAGTCGCCACATATTCTGCTGCACGAATGTCCGTCCCGAGGGTCATCCCCGCGGCTGCTGCAGCGCCGGCGGCAGCGAGAAGCTGCGCGCTTATATGCGCGAGAAAGCAAAGGCTCTCGGTATCGAGGACATTCGTGTCAACGCCTCGGGCTGTCTCGACCGATGCGAGCTCGGCCCGAACATGGTGATCTATCCCGAGGGCGTCTGGTACCATTATGACAGCAGGGAAGACGTCGACGAGATCCTGCAAACGCATCTGATCGACGGCGGCCGGGTCGAGCGGCTGATGCTGCAGCCCGACCAGAAATAGCCGAGCCAGTCGGCTCACAATATCCGACGATCGAAATGGCCGGGGTCGAACCCGGCCATTTGACGCTGACACAAAGGAGGATTTGCCTGATGCCAGAAACGCCGACCTTTGGCCGTTATGCCGAGATCCCCTACGACCAAATGACCCCGGAGCAGCAAGAGGGTTATCGCTCGCTGATGGAGGTCCGGGGGCGCCTTCCGGGCCCCAACAAGATCTATGTTCACAACCCCAAGCTGGTGAAGGTGATGGGACCCTTGGGCGCCTATTTCCGCACCGGCTATTCGCTCTCCGAACGCGAGCGCGAGATCGCCGTCGTCATCGTCAACAGCAAATGGCATTCGGCCTATCCGACCAACGCGCATGAGCGCGCCGGCAAGGCGGCGGGCCTCCCGGCGGACAAGGTGGAGGCCATGCTGTCCGGCCTGCCGACCTCGTTCGATGACAAGCGCGAGCAGGTCATCTACGAGATGGCGAAGTGCTTGACGGAATCGCGCTGGGTGTCGAAGGGCCTATATGATCGCGCGGTCGAGGCGCTCGGCCACGAGGGCATTACCGACGTGATCTGCCTGATGGGCTTCTATTCCAGCGTGTCGATGACGCTCGCGTTTTACGACGTCCCCGCCGGGGCCGAAGGCCTGCAGCGCTGATCGCTTGCAAGGAACGGAGAAGGAGAAACGCCATGTTGATCGTCGACGCCCAGGTCCACATCTGGTCGGCCGGCCCACCCACCAATCAAGCGCACCGCCAAGTCAATTCCTATACCGCGGAGGAATGCATCCGCGACATGGACGCGGCCGGCGTCAATGCCTGCCTATTGCATCCGCCGGGGTGGGACCCGAACTCGGGCAAGATTTCTGAGGAGGCTGCGGCCAAGTACCCGAACCGCTTCGGGATTCTCGGCAACTTCCCACCCGAAAAGCCGGAAAACCGCTCGCTCATCGATACCTGGAAGCAGCGCCCGGGCATGCTCGGGCTGCGTTACGCGTTCACCCAGCCGCACCAGGCCAATTGGATGACCGACGGGACGATGGATTGGCTGTGGCCGGCAGCCGAGAAAGCCGGGATCCCGATCGCGCTGATGGCGTCGAATTATCTGCCGCAGGTAGGGCAGGTTGCCGCGCGCCATCCGGGACTGAAGCTGATCATCGACCACTACGCGCGGGTCCGCGACGGCAAGGATGACGCCGCGCATGGCAACCAGCCGGCATTGCTGGCGCTCGCCAAATATCCCAATGTCGCGGTCAAGGCGACCGGCGCGCCGGGCAATTCGAGCCAGCCCTATCCCTATCGCAACATCCACAAATACACGCAGCAGATCGTCGAGGCGTTTGGGCCCGCGCGCACCTTCTGGGGCACCGACATCACCCGCATGCCGTGCTCGTGGAAGGAATGCGTGACGATGTTCACCGAGGAGATGCCGTGGCTCAAGGGCCGCGACCTCGAGCTCGTCATCGGCCGCGCGGTGTGCGACTGGCTCGGCTGGAAACTGCCTGGCTGACGATTTGCCCCTCACCCCGACCCTCTCCCCGCAGGCGGGGCGAGGGAGAAATAGACTGGGGTTCCCTCGCCCCGCTTGCGGGGAGAGGGTTAGGGTGAGGGGCATAGCCGGCTTGGCTCTTTTATTCTCCGTCATTGCCGCAGTGGCGGATGGAGCCGGCCTTGACGCACTCGTCCAGGCTTATCCCGAGCAGCTGGCCGGCTACGACGGGAGTTATCTGATCTGGCGGGACGGCACGCGGATGCTGTTGTCCGACGGGCAGCCCCAGAAGAGCTTCGAGGAGATGCTGCGGCACGGTTCGATCCTCGACCAAATGCGGCTGCCCTATCCGGCGGGCGTCAGCGCCGCCGCGCTGGTTCCCCAAGGCGATCCCGGCCGCATCCGGAACCGCGCCTTCTTCGATAAGATGTACGGGGATTGTTGGCGAGGCGAGGTAACCCCACGGCTGGTGCCGGTGGATTGGCTTCCGCGGAGCTGGGGCCACACGATCCGCGTCACATCGGTCAATGGCGTAGCCGAACGCCTGACCGAGATCTCCGCGGAACTGGACGCACTGCCCGCGCCCGTGAAGCGGTATGTCTACCCGCCGGCAGGCACCTACAACTGCCGCATCGTAGCCGACACCGGGGAGCCGAGCATGCACTCCTGGGGCGCGGCGATCGACATCAATGCGGCCCATGCCGAGTATTGGCTGTGGCCCCGCGCCGGATCGGCCGATACCATACCGGCCGAAATTATCGACATCTTCGAGAGGCACGGCTTCATCTGGGGCGGGAAGTGGTCCCACTACGATGCGATGCATTTCGAGTACCGGCCGGAGCTGGTAAATGGCTCGCCGGTGACGCAATCGAGCGCGGCGCGCCGGTGAGGTGACCCGGCTCGGCACGCGCGAGCACTTGTGAGACGGCCATGAGCAGCCTGGATCCTATCCCCTATTCCGACGCGCAGCTCCGCTCGATCCTGCAGCGCGTCAAGATCATCGCGATGGTCGGCGCTTCATCGAACTGGAACCGCCCGAGCTACTTCGTGATGAAATACCTGCAGGGCAAAGGTTACCGGGTGATCCCGGTCAACCCCGGCATCGCCGGGCAGATGCTGCTCGGCGAAACGGCTTACGCATCGTTGCGCGAAATTCCCGAGCCGGTCGACATGGTCGATGTGTTCCGTCCTGCCCGGGACGCCCCGGCGATCGTCGACGACGCGATCGCGATCGGCGCCAAGGTGGTGTGGATGCAGCTCGGCATCCGCAACGACGAGGCGGCTGCGATAGCCGAGAGAGCCGGGATCGAGGTCGTCATGAACCGCTGCCCGAAGATCGAGTTCGGCCGGCTCGGCGGCGAGCTGTCGTGGAGCGGGGTCAACAGCGGCATCATCCGCAACCGGCCGCCGCAGCCTCCGATCGCCCGACACGGCAAGGAGCGGCCCACACCCTCACACAACATGACCTACGGGTTCGAGACCCGCGCCATTCATGCCGGGGCGGCGCCAGACCCGGTGACCGGCGCCCGCTCGACGCCGATCTACCAGACGACTTCCTATGTGTTTGACGACGTCGACCACGCCGCCTCGCTCTTCAACCTGCACAATTTCGGCTACATCTATTCGCGTCTGAACAACCCGACTGTGGCTGTCCTCGAGGAGCGGGTCGCCAGCCTCGAAGGCGGCCGCGCCGCCGTTGCCGCCGCTTCGGGGCACGCCGCACAGTTCCTCATTTTCTTCACGTTGCTGGAGGCGGGGGACGAGTTCATTGCCTCGCGCAACCTTTACGGCGGCTCGCTGACGCAGTTCGGGCTGTCGTTCAAAAAGCTCGGCTGGCGGTGCCATTTTGTCGACCCGACCGACCCGGAGAACTTCCGCACGGCGCTGACCCCGCGCACTAAGGCGATCTTTCTCGAAAACCTTGCCAATCCCGGCGGCATCGTCGTCGATCTCGAGCGCGTGGCGGCGATCGCTCACGAAGCCGGCATCCCGCTGATCGTCGACAACACCCTCGCGACCCCTTATCTCTGTGAGCCCTTCGCCTGGGGCGCCGACATCGTCTGCCACTCGACAACCAAGTTTTTGAGCGGCCACGGTCATGCATTGGGCGGCATAGTCGTCGAATCCGGCCGGTTCGACTGGGGGCAGGGCGACCGGTTCCCGTCCTTGACCGAGCCCGAGCCTGCCTATCACGGGCTCAAATTCTACGAGAATTTCGGGGATTTCGCGTTCACGACCAAGGCGCGGGCGGTGGCGTTGCGGGATTTCGGCCCGACCTTGTCGCCGATGAACGCGTTTTTGACGATCACCGGCATCGAAACCCTGCATCTGCGCATGGAGCGTCATGTCGCGAATGCCCTCCGGGTCGCCGAGTTCCTGTCGGGTCACCCTCGCGTCGCCTGGGTTTCCTACGCCGGGCTGAAGGAAAGCCCGTTTCACGACCTCGCCCGGAAATATCTGCCGCGAGGCGCCGGCGCGGTCTTCACCTTCGGCGTCAAGGGCGGCTACGAGGCCGGGATCAAGCTCGTCGAAAACGTCCAGCTGTTCTCGCACCTCGCCAATATCGGCGACACCCGCAGCCTCATCCTGCACCCCGCCTCGACGACCCACCGCCAGCTCAGCGACGAGCAGCGCCAGGCCGCCGGCGCCGGCCCCGACGTGATCCGCCTGTCGATCGGCCTGGAAAGCGCCGAGGACCTGATCCGCGACCTCGACGAGGCCCTGTCGGCTTAGTCCCCTCCCTCGAATTGGTACGAGGGCGGCGGCACGGTCTTGCGTCCTTCGAGACGCGCCCGTTGGGCGCTCCTCATGATGAGGATAAGTCTTTGATAGCATTAAGGAAATTCCTCATCCTGAGGAGACCGCGAAAGCGGTCGTCTCGAAGGACGCACCGCGCCGATCCAGCCGATTGGGATTTCTTGCCCAGCCTCTGCGCTTTTCCGCCCTACGCCGCTGTTCTCGCTGTTAATCCCGACAATACCAGCCAGGGATTCCGGCGTTCGGCGCGGAAATCCTCGCTTTTCCGGCAATTGTGGTGGTGGGATAACAGCGAGGAACAGCCAGCAGAAACAGCGGGCAACACTAAACAAGACAGCAAATTGCAGGCACTGAGAATAGATCGTAATCGAAGGATATGATGGATGATTATTTCTCTGAGTCGCTCAATTGGGAGCACGATACCATGACAATACGGCAATTTTCAGGTTTGCCTCGCGGCGCTCCGATCAGGATTGCGTCGACGGGCCGGCGGGCTTATATCTAAGGGGTCGGGCAACCGACTATGGCGATAGACGGCTTGTGAAATAAGCGTTGCGGACCCGGGGGCAGTACCCGGCGCCTCCACCAATTTCCCGCCGGCCTAGGCCGGCGGTCCACGGGGGCGAACTAGGCTCGACGCGCGTGGTAAAGGCAAGATCCGTCGCCCGGCATGATACCACCGTTATCGGGTCATAATCTAGCTGCGAACGACAACTTCGCACAAGAGGCGCTCGCGGCCTAACCCCTAGCGGGGTAAAAGCCTAGAGCAAATCGCGGTCCGAGGGGCACCGGGCAACAGAAGCCCCTCACTCGACCTTTCGACGTGTCCCTTGCGAATAAATGAGCCGCCGGAAATGGCCCAGGACCTCTTCGATTACCCCAAGATGGTCGAGAACGCGTTGCGCGGCGTCATGCGCGAAGGCTTGGCGCGGACGGCCCGCGAGGGGTTGCCCGGCGACCATCACTTCTACGTCACTTTTCGCACTCGTGCCCCCGGGGTCGGGATGCCGTCCTATCTGCTCGGCAAATTCCCGGACGAGATGACGATCGTGCTGCAGCACCAGTTCCGGGCGCTCGAAGTCGGCGAAGACGAATTTTCGGTCAATCTCAGCTTTCACAGCCGCTCGGAGCGGCTGAGGATCCCGTTCGCCGCCGTGACGACCTTTGTCGATCCCTCGGTCAATTTCGGGCTCCAATTTCAGGTCCCCGCTGCGCAGCCGGCCGAGGTCGCTGCTCTCTCGGCGCAGATCCCCCCGCCCGAGCCGGCAGAACCGGCGCGGCCGGCCGCCGAAATCGTGACCCTCGACCAGTTCCGCAAGCGCTAGCCCCCTCAGCGCTAGCCCCGGCGGGCTTGCTTGGCGCGGCTCGCTTGACGCGGGCGCTGAAAGGATGATTCTGCGCAAAATTGTAGCGCGGAGCGACGCATGAGCGATGTCGCCTATCACGAACTTTTCCCACTCGGGCCCGATGATGCGTCATACCGCAAGCTGACCGGCGATCACGTCTCGACCGGCATGTTCGAGGGGGAGCGCGTTGTCAAGATAGACCCCGTTGCGTTGACCCTGCTCGCCCGCGACGCCTTTGTCGATTGTCAGCATCTGCTGCGCCCCGGTCACCTGGCGCAGTTGCGCGCGATCCTCGATGATCCGGAGGCATCGGCGAACGACAAATTCGTCGCCTTCGATCTGTTGAAGAACGCCAACATCGCCGCCGGCAAGGTCCTGCCGATGTGCCAGGACACCGGCACCGCAATCGTCATGGGGAAAAAGGGTCAGCAGGTCTGGACCGGCGGCGACGACGCGGCCGCGCTATCGGCCGGCATCTGCCGCACCTACACCGAAACCAATCTGCGCTACAGCCAGGTAGCGCCGTTGTCGATGTACGAGGAGGTGAATACCGGCGACAACCTTCCCGCCCAGATCGACCTCTACGCCGAGCCCGGCGACCAGTATAAATTCTTGTTCATCGCCAAGGGTGGCGGGTCCGCCAATAAGAGCTTCCTCTATCAACAGACCAAGGCGGTGCTGAACCCGAAGTCCTTGGTCAAATTTCTCGACGAGAAACTCCGCACTCTCGGCACGGCGGCATGCCCGCCCTATCATCTCGCGATCGTTATCGGCGGCACCTCGGCCGAGATGAATTTGAAGACGGTGAAGCTCGCCAGCTGCCGTTTTCTCGACGCGCTGCCGACGCAAGGGAACCGCTACGGGCAGGCCTATCGCGACCGCGGCTTCGAGGAAGAAGTGCTGGAACTGACCCGCGGCCTCGGCATCGGTGCACAGTTCGGCGGCAAGTATTTTTGCCATGATGTGCGCGTGATCCGGCTGCCGCGCCATGGCGCGAGCCTGCCTATCGGGATCGGCGTCTCGTGCTCGGCGGACCGCCAGATCCTCGGCAAGATCTCCGCGGACGGGGTGTTTCTCGAAGAGCTCGAAACCAACCCGGCGCGATTTCTTCCCGATATCGATGCCGCCGGGCTGGGCGGCGAAGTGATCCCGATCGATATCGGCCGGCCGATGACCGAGATCCGCTGCACGCTATCCCGGTATCCGATCAAGACGCGCCTGAGCCTGACAGGCCCGTTGATCGTCGCGCGCGACATCGCGCATGCCAAATTGCAGGATCGGCTCGACCGGGGCGAAGGCTTGCCGGATTATGTCAAGAACCACCCGATCTATTACGCGGGGCCGGCCAAGACCCCAGAAGGATATGCCTCGGGCTCGTTCGGGCCCACTACCGCCGGACGCATGGACAGCTATGTCGATGCGTTCATGGCGGCCGGGGGGAGCTTCGTCACGCTCGCTAAAGGCAATCGCGGCGCCGAGGTCCGCGCTGCGTGCCATAAGCATGGCGGGTTTTATCTCGGCTCGATCGGCGGCTCGGCGGCTCGCCTGTCGCAGGATTGCATTCGCAAAGTCGAGGTCGTGGAATATCCGGAACTCGGGATGGAGGCGATCTGGCGTATAGAAGTGGTCGATTTTCCTGCCTTCATCGTGATCGATGACAAGGGGAACGACTTCTTTGCCGGGCTTGCTTGACCGCGCGGCTGGGCCGAGTGGCGGCGGGGCGTCCTGATTGGCGCAAGACGGTGATCTCAGCAGGCTTCTGCGCGGCGACAGGGGAGCCTGGGACGCGTTTGTGCGGCGTTACGCCGGCCTCGTCGTTGCCGCGGTGCGCGGCGTCGCGCGCGAGGCGGCTGAGGTGGAGGATCTGACGCAGGACGTCTTTCTGCGGCTCTGTAAGGACAATTTCCGGCTGCTGCGCAGCTACGACGCGTCTCGCGCCGGTCTCTCCACCTGGATCACGATCGTCGCCCGCAGCACCGCGCGGGACGCGATGCGCCGTCACCGGCCGGTGTCGGTGCCGATCGAGATGGTGCCGGAGGGGCGCCTCGCGATCGACCCCGTCGAGCCGGTACGCAAGCTCAAACTGCCGGAGGCCTTGTTGTCGCCGCGCCAACGGGAAATCTTAACGATGTTGTATGATCGTGACATGGAGGTTTCCGAAGTTGCTTTCGCCCTTGGGATCGACCCGCAGACCGTCCGCAGCGCCCACCACAAGGCGATGATCAAGCTGCGCGCCCACTTCCGGGCCGAAGTCGAATGAACGCCTCGGTTGCGGGGATGCTCCAGCTTCGCGCCGCGTAAACAACACGGTAGGAAGACGTTGCGATGACGCAAAGCGAAGAACCAGAACAAGCGCCAAACCCGGCGGAGGATCGCCGTCTGTGGCAGCGATGCCGCACGATGGATGCCGCCGAGGACGAGGCGGCGCGGTTTCTCGACCTTGCCGCCTTTGCCGATGGGCTTCTCGATATCGAGGAGCGGGAGCGCGTCGCCGCCTTGCTCGCCGCAGATCCGGAGGCCGCGGCGGACGTGCGCGCTGCCCACGCGTTCGTTGCTGCCGAGCGGACGTCCGCCGGTCTCGAGCGGATTATCGCGCGAGTCAGTGCGATATCGCCTGACACGGGCTCCGTTGGTGGGAAGGTAATCCCGCTCGCTCCCCGGCAAGGCCGCCTTCTCCAAAGTCTTGCACAGTGGGGAAGCCTTGCCGCGGCCATCGCCCTGGCCGGCTGGCTCGGGTTTGCCATGGGCAGCGATACCTCGCTTGCGCTCAGCGATCATCGACAGCCCGGCGACACCGGTCTGCTTCCCGAATTGTTCGATCCGGGAACGGGCTTGTTGCGCGATCTGGGCGAGGGTCTGCGGACGTGATCGCAGCCTCGGTTGCATTGCGTCCCAGCTCGCGTCAGCATCTGTTTTGGGTGGTATTGATCTTGTCGCTGGCGCTCAACCTTTGCTTTATCGCCGGCGCTCTGTGGATCCGTGTCCAGGGGCCCCCTCTCCCGATGAGCCCGGAACAACGGCTCCAGCAGATCGAGCCGCAGCTTGCTCTCGACCCTCAGCAAAGGGCGGCCTTCGACCGATACGCTCGAACCGTGCGTTTGCGGATGCAGTCGATGCGTGAGGCGATCGAGCCACTGGTTGGAAACGCGTGGTCCGAACTCGCCAAACCCGACGCGGATGAAGCGAAAATCATGCAGCTGTTCGACCAAGCCGGGGAACAGCGGCGCGCCTTCCGGCGCGAACTGGGAACGGCGACTTTCAAATTTCTGGCAAATTTGTCGCCCGAACAGCGGGCGAAATTTGTTGAGCTGGCGCGCCAGCGTCCCTGGGCAAGACCGCACCAGGACGGCGCCCGGTAGCCGAAATCTCAGGATTTTGGCAGCTTGAAAACTTGGCCGGGGTAAATCCGCTCGGGATCGCGGATCTGGCCGAGATTGGCCGAATAGATGATCAGATAACGGGTGCCGACGCCGTAGGCGCGGCGGGATATCTGCCACAGATTGTTGCCGGGCTGCACGGTATAGGTTTCGCCCGGCCTCAGCTCCCCGGCGGCAGCCTGCGCCAGAGGCACGACGATGCGCTGCACGACGCGAGCGTCTTTCCCCAGCTGATCGAGACGCAACTGAACCCGCCCCGGATCGATCGCTCGGGCTGAGGTTGCCGACCATTCGCCGGCCGCGTTCGCCGTTGCTGTCGCGAGCGGCTGGTTGCCGGCATAGATTTGAACGGTCGCTCCGGGCGTGGCGCGGCCCGACAGCACAGCCCGGCCTTGATCATCGTATTCCAGCGTATCCATCGACAACGCGAGCGGCTTGTCGGCGGAAGGTGTCCCTTGCCCGCTCGGCAGCGAACCATCGGGGCGCTGCAGCACTCGAGCCGCTCCGTTGCCGTCCCGCGGCAAGACAACCGCGAGCGCCGTCTCTGCCTGCCCGCCCGGCTTGGGCGGACTGATCGACAGTGCCACGGTCTCGTCCGATCTGACCGTCGCGCCGCCCTTGGGGCCGGAGGCCTCGAGGGAGAGCAGCCGGTCGCCGGGGCCGATTGGCTGATCCGGGACGAGGACCCACTCTCCGCGGCGATCGGCTGTCACCTCGCCGATGACCTTGTCGCCGTCGCGGACCGTCACTTTGCTTCCCGGCTCGGCGCGTCCGGCAATGACCGCGGTTCCGCTCGGACCGACTTTGACGACGTCAAAGCTCGGCAAAACCGGCGCGCTGGGCTGTGGCGCATTTGGCGGTGGTACTATACCGGGTTCGGCTCGCTCCTCCCCGGCAGGCGCAGGGCCGCCGGGCGACCGCGCCGCTTGTGTACTGGCCTTCCCGCCCGGAGGTGTACTGCTGCGCGGAAGAACCAGGACAGCAGCGGCACCAACCAGCAGAACCGCGACAGCCGAGCCGACTAGATAGGCGTGCCGCACAGTTCCTCGCGAAGAATTGTCGAATTGCAACAGAGCCCAGTGTATGCCTCGCCAGATGCGCTTGCAATCCTCACCACCCGAGCGGGCCTGACCGGGAATGTCGAACATCCAACGGCTGTGCGTCTATTGCGGTTCGGCCGGTACGGTCGACCGGCAATACCGGGAGGCGGCGACCGAGCTCGGGGCTCGCCTGGCGGCGGCCGGGATCGGGCTGGTTTTCGGCGGCGGGCGGGTCGGGCTGATGGGTCTCCTCGCGGATGCTGTGTTGGCCGGCGGCGGTGAAGTGATCGGGATCATTCCATCGCGCTTGCGCGACGCCGAGTTGGCGCATCCCGGAGCGACGGAACTGGTGGTGGTCGAGAGCATGCACGAGCGTAAACGTCTGATGGCGGAGAGAGCGGATGCGTTTGCTGTCTTGCCCGGCGGCATCGGTACCCTCGACGAAATGTTCGAGATCCTCAGCTGGAAACAACTCGGGCTCCACGGCAAGCCGATCCTGCTCGCCGATATCGGCGGCTATTGGGCGCCGCTGCGCGCTCTCCTCGACGATATCGTCACAAAAGGCTTTGCGCGGCCCGAGACACGAGATCTGCTCCGGGTGGTCCCAACGGTCGCGGCCCTGATGGCGGCGCTCGAAGTAGCTGCGGAGCCGCGCCGCGACGCCGCGTCTCGGTTGATGAGCTCGCAGCTGTGATCAACCCGGCGGCTCCGGCTTGCCTCGGATTACCCCGGTCTTTATTTTTCGCAAACCGTCAAGCCGGGCAGCACCTTCGTGCGGCCACATAAGAGGATGAATTCGATGGCGAAGATCAAAGTGGCCCAGCCGATCGTCGAGCTCGACGGCGACGAGATGGCGCGGATCATGTGGAGCTTTATCAAGAACAAGCTGATCCTGCCCTATCTCGACATCGAGCTGAAATATTACGATCTCGGCATGGAGAAGCGCGACGCTACCGAGGATCAAATTACCGTCGAGGCCGCCGAGGCGATCAAACGCTACGGGGTCGGTATAAAATGCGCCGGCATCACGCCCGACGAAGCGCGCGTGAAAGAATTCAACTTAAAACGCATGTACAAGTCGCCGAACGGTACATTGCGCAATATCATCGGCGGCACAATCTTCCGCGAGCCGATCATCTGCCAGAATGTCCCGCGTCTGGTTCCGAACTGGACCAGGCCGATCGTAATCGGCCGCCACGCCTATGCCGACCAGTACGCGGCGACCGATTTTGTCGTCCCCGGCGCCGGCAAGCTGACGATGACCTTCACGCCTGCCGATGGCGGTGCGCCGGTATCGCGTCAGGTTTTCGACTTCAAGGGCGGGGGCGTCGCGCTCGGCATGTACAACCTCGACGAGTTGATCAGAGGTTTTGCGCGTTCCTGCTTCAACTACGCGCTGCAGCGGAACTGGCCGCTTTACCTGTCGACCAAGAACACCATTCTCAAAGCCTATGACGGTCGCTTCAAGGACATCTTTGAGGAGGTGTTCGAACAGGAATTTGCCGGCGCATTCAAGGACCACAATCTGACCTACGAGCACCGGCTCATCGACGACATGGTCGCGCTCGCGCTCAAATGGAACGGCGGCTTTGTTTGGGCGTGCAAGAATTATGACGGCGATGTTCAATCCGACACCCTCGCCCAAGGGTTCGGATCACTCGGCTTGATGACCTCCGTGCTGCTGACTCCGGACGGCAAGACGGTCGAGACCGAGGCGGCGCACGGAACGGTCACCCGGCATTATCGGCAGCACCAGCAGGGCAAGGAGACCTCGACCAATCCGATCGCCTCGATCTTCGCCTGGACGCGCGGCCTGCGGTATCGCGGCACGTTCGACAACACCCCCGATGTCGTCCGCTTCGCCGAAACCCTCGAAAAGGTGTGCATCGACACGGTCGAGGGCGGAGAAATGACGCGTGACCTCGCGATCCTGATCCGCCCGGATCATCCGTGGCTCACCACCAATCAGTTCCTCGACAAGCTCGACACCAACCTGAGGAAGGCTATGGCTTAAATGCGGCTCAGCATTTTGGACGATTACCAGGGCGTTGCCCGCGAAATGGCGGACTGGTCGCCGCTGGAGGGCCGTGTCGAGATCGTTGTCGAGCGCAAGCCCTTCGCCGATGAAGACGCGGCGGCGCGCGCGCTTGCGGGCTCGGAGATCGTGGCGGCCATGCGCGAACGCACGCCGTTCCCGCGCAGCCTGGTCGAGCGGTTGTCGAATCTCAAGCTTTTGAACACCACGGGAATGCGCAACGCGTCGTTCGATCTGCCGGCTTTGCGCGATCGCGGCGTTGTGGTCTGCGGCACGCAGGGCGGCGGTTTGGACACCGCCGAGCTGACCTGGGGTTTGATCCTCGGCGCCGCGCGCCGGATCGCCGAGGATCACCGCGCTATGCGCGAGGGGCTGTGGCAGACCCGGATCGGCAACCGCCTCGAGGGCAAAACCCTCGGCGTCCTCGGGCTCGGCAGGCTCGGCAGCGCCGTCGCACGGGTCGGCCTCGCCTTCGACATGAAGGTCATCGCGTGGAGCCCGAACCTGACCGCCGAACGCGCCGCCACCGTCGGCGTCGAGCGCGTCGACAAGGAAGCACTGCTGCGGCAATCGGATGTACTGTCGGTGCATATGGTGCTCAGTCCCCGCAGCCGTGGGCTGGTCGGACGCAACGATATCGCCCTGATGAAAAAGACGGCGATTCTCGTCAATACGTCGCGCGGGCCGATCGTCGACGCCTATGCAGTCATTGAAGCGCTCGAGGCGGGCAGGCTCGGCTACGCCGCTTTCGATGTCTATGACCGCGAGCCGCTGCCGGCCGATCACCCGCTGCGGCGCACGCCCAACGTTTTGCTAACGCCGCATATCGGCTATGTGACCGAGGAGAACTATCGCAGCTCCTATCCGCAGATCGTCGAGAACATCGTCGCTTTTCTCGATGGCAACCCGGTGCGCGTCATCCAGGGCTGACGCCATGCGCGATTGCCCATGAATATCGCGATCCGGTCATCGCGCGACGACGATGTAGCCGCAATCGCCGCCATCTACCGGCATCACGTCCTTCACGGAGTCGCCTCGTTCGAAGACATTCCGCCTGACGACGACGAGGTTGCGCGTCGCCGGGGGGAGCTTCTTGGGCTGAGGCTGCCCTATTTGGTGGCCGAACGGTCGGGACGGGTGGTCGGATACTGCTACGCTTCACGATATCGTAAGCGGTCGGCCTATCGGTTCACCCTCGAAGATTCGATTTACGTCGACGCCGCGGAAGTCGGTCGCGGCATTGGCCGAGTTCTGCTCTCGACCCTCCTTGAGCGCTGCTGCGAACTCGGCTATCGCCAGATGGTTGCCGTGATCGGCGGCAGCGACCAGTGGCCGTCGATCCGGCTGCACGAGACGCTCGGTTTTACGCGAGCCGGTCTCTTGCCCGCGGTCGGGTTCAAATTCGGTAGCTGGGTCGACTGCGTCCTGATGCAGCGAGCACTCGGTTCGGGCGCAACAACGCCGCCGCGCGAGATTGGTTAATCCAACAAGGGAGGTCAACTTGGCCGAAGCATTCGCCGATCCCGGAATCATCACGGGATACCATGCGCATCTTTACTACGCGCCGGAGACCCGGCCGACCGCCGAGCGGCTGCGTATCGCCATTGGGGAAAATTTCCCGCAGGCTCGGATCGGAGGCTGGCACGACGAACCGGTCGGGCCTCATCCCGTAGCGATGTATCAGGTCGCCTTCGCGATCGAAGAATTCCCCCGGCTGGTGCCGTGGCTGATGCTGAACCGCGAGGGGCTCGATGTTCTCGTGCACCCGCTCACCGATGACAGTGTCGCGGATCACACGCAATTTGCGCTGTGGCTCGGAGCGCCTCTGCCATTGCGCGTCGAGGTGTTGCGGAGAGGGCCGCGGCCGGGTTGATCCCGCCGAACCCGCTCCACCCTGCCGCTATATTCGACCGAGGACAAGTAGAACGATAATGATGACCAGCACTAAACCGAGCCCGCTACTCGGGTAGTAGCCCCACCCGCCGCTATATGGCCAAGTCGGCAACGCGCCGATCAGCAAGATGATCAGAATTATCAGCAGAATTGTGCCCAGCATGCTCGCCCGTCAGCAAAGTTGTTGTCCGGATGTACAACCTGGCGCACTGCCGGGAGTTCCACGTCCGGTTGCCGGGCCGGTTTCCGTTCATATTGGTTCGTCATTCCCGCGAAAGCGGGAACCCAGGGAAAAGCGACCTCACGGTTACCCCTGTTCAAGCCAGGGGCAGGCTCTGGACCCCCGCCTTCGCGGGGGCGACGAGGGCCAACGCAAACTGATGGATGATGCTATAATTGGAGAATCCGCGCTCTACCAGCGCCGGATCGGTCCACAGTCGACGTGAACAAAATCCGATCGCGGATAATAACCGACGCCGCCGCAGTGCAAGTCCATTGCCGCGTCGCGCACCTGCGTCAAGCTGCGGCTCTCGGAGCGCAGATCGACCGCCATGCCCTTTATGTGATAGCTGTGTTTGGCCACTCCCTCACCGCGCAGATATAGTTTCGTGTTGGTGGCGGGCGAGCGGTAACCGCTAACTACCAGGAAGGGATCTGGCGTATCGAGCTGTTCGCGCAAGAAGCCGAGGACGTCCAGAACCCCAGCGTCCATCGGGCGCATCTCGTCCGTGTGGTGATCCCGCAAAATCCAGTTGATGTCCCTGACGGCCTCGCGGATGTAGTGGCCGTCGGCCCAATACACTGTACGCAGCCATTCGCCGGTATGGGTGTTGTAAAGTGATATCGATCGCGGCGCATAAGAAATGGCCGGAGCCGGTGTGATGAGACCAACCGTAGTAACCGCAGCCGCAACGCCGAACAGTCGGCGCCGGCTCAGCAAAGTAGATGCTGGCACTGGCAACCCCCCCAATTTCCCCGAGGGACGCCATAGCACCTCGAAACTGCCCAAACAAGCCCGATCGTTTCAAATCAACCAAATCGCTGGAGATTTGTCCTCATTTTACTGTGCAGTGGTTGAAGAGGATAGTAGATAGATCATCCTTTCCGCTGGCCGGCAGGAAAATCTTGGGCAACCGGCCGCGATTGCGCCGGGGTGAGGTAGTGCCAAATCTCCGCGTCGCGCTCATACGGATCGCCACGGAACTGTATCGAGCCATCCGATTCGACGTAGGCAGTCTGGTAGACGATGAAAACCGGCATCGAGACGGGCAACGCCCGCCGGCTGGTGTGCCCGGTGGCGATTCCCTTGTCGATCGCCTCGATTGGCTGCCCGAGCAACATGACCGCGAGAGCGCGCGGATTTTCGACGCGAACGCAGCCGTGGCTCATCATGCGCGCAGCGGACTGAAACAGCGACTTGGTGGGAGTATCGTGCAGATAAACGTCATAGCGGTCGTCCATCTCGAATTTCAGCCGGCCCAGGGCGCTGTAAGCCCCAGCTTCCTGCTGGATCGCTCCGTTGCTGCGAAACCTCATGTGATGGCTGGCCAAATAACCGGGATCGGCAGCTAATTTCGGCAGGATTTCTTTCTGGGCGATCGACCGCGGAATATTCCAGGGCGGGTTCAACAGGATATCGTTGATCGTCGATTGAAACTCGGGCGTCTGCTTGTCGGTCTCGCCGACGACCACCCGAGTGGTGAATACCGGCCGGTCGTCGCGGAACAGCTGAAGGCGGGCGATGGCAGCGTTGACGACAACCCGGTCGTGGGGGATTTGACGCGGCAGCCAGCGCAGCCGTTCGAGGTTGACGACCAGCTGCCGCATCCGCTGTTCGGCTGCCGCGGCCCGTTCCGAAGATGTGCGCACGGTTTTGCTCCGCACGCTCTGAGTACCGCCGGGGATCGCCCGGTATTCGGCGAAGGCGCGGCGCATGGTCTCGTATTCGGCGGAGACGGGCGCGAGGGCCTCGATCACCTTTGCCGGATCGGGAGCGGCAACCGCGGCATCAATCACCGCGGCGATGTCGACCGGCTCGGGTGTCAGATCCTCGTCGTCCATCCGCTCCTCGATCGGCAGTGCCCCCCGCGCCAGCGCATCGGCATAAGAAAGAAATGCGTCGGAGAGGAGCAGATCCCGTTCTACCGGCGAGAGGTTCTGGCCGCGCTCGCCGAATGTGTTGGCGTGGAACAACCCAGGGTCGAGACCATGGTCAGCGGCGCGCAGCACGGCGTCACGCAACAAGCGGCTCGCTTCTTCCGGGTGCCCGTCCCACACCGTTTGATATCCGTGCGCGATATAGAAGCGGCGCAGCAGCCAACCATGAAGCCGTTCACCGGCGACCGTCGGGTTGCTTGCCGCGTCGAGCCGCGTCTTGAGCTCGGGATTGCCAGTGAAGGGGGTCTGATCGGGGGTATCGGCATTAAAAGGGGGGGCATCAGGGCTTGCCGCCGAATTCGTCTCTGCGGCGACGGCCGCGCGCGACGGCACCGAACCACAAAAGCCAAAAGCGAGGGCCACGACGCCAGCCGCCAAGACCAACCCTTTTCCGTGTCGAACCCTACGACGAATAAACACGTTTACCTCGCTTCGCGCGGCACAGCCAACCCGGCGGAGATAGCCTCGGTTGGGACAATCGGTTGCGGCCCCAACTCCGCTCGACGCGCGCGCTCGCCGTCTTATCGATTCCCGACTGAATGCACAATCTCCAGGCGAAGATCTCACCCTTTTTCGGTACAAAGCAGTCCCCTAATAGCGCCGCTATGAGGCGGCAAGCAGGATCGTCCTGCATCTACCGCAATGACTAACACTTACAGAGTTAGAATGTGCCGGATTTGCGCGGCGCGGGCGAAAGCATCGGCAGTGGTTCGTATGCTGCGGTGGCTGTGGGATCGATATGGCTCGTGTAGGATTTGGCCCATGAGAGGGTGTTCCGCGTAATGCCTGCGATCTCACCGCGGACTTGTCTCACCGCAGATAGCGAAGCGGATTTGCCTGTGAACGGCCAAGGCGAACGCAGCCCTGAGGGGGTGCTCCGCGAGGTTTTCGGGTTCGACAGCTTCCGCGGCCAGCAGCTCGCGATCATCGAACATGTTATTGCCGGGGGCGACGCCGTCGTGCTGATGCCGACCGGCGGCGGCAAGTCGGTATGTTACCAGATCCCGGCGCTGCTGCGTTCGGGGGTCGGCGTCGTGGTATCTCCGCTGATCGCGTTGATGAAGGACCAAGTTGACGCGCTGCGGCAGGCGGGGGTGCCGGCCGCGGCCCTCAATTCACGGCTGTCGCCGCGCGAGGCCGCCGAGATCGAGCGCGCCGTTCGGAACGCGACCCTCGATCTGCTTTATGTCTCGCCGGAGCGGTTGATGACGCCGCGCTGCCTGGAGCTGTTGTCGGACACTCGCATCGCCCTTTTTGCCGTCGACGAGGCCCACTGCATCTCGCAATGGGGACATGATTTCCGCCAGGAGTATCAGCAGCTCTCGATCCTCAAGGAGCGCTTCCCAGGGGTGCCGATCATGGCGCTGACCGCCACCGCGGACGGCCCGACGCGGCGCGACATCATCGCTCAGTTGAGGTTGGCGGAAGCGCGCATTTTCGCCGCGGGGTATGACCGGCCGAACCTGTTCTACCGCATCGTCGCGAAGCAAAGCCCGCTGGAGCAGTTGTGGCGTTTTCTCGCCACGGAACATCCGGCCGATGCCGGAATCGTTTACTGCTTTACGCGACGCTCTGCCGAGGAGACCGCGACCTGGCTGAGCGCGCGCGGGCGTGTTGCGCTGCCTTATCATGCCGGCCTCGAACCAGCGGTGCGCGAGCGGCATCAGGAACGCTTCCTCAGGGAGGAAGGGATCGTCATTGCTGCGACGATCGCCTTCGGCATGGGGATCGACAAGCCGAATGTCCGCTTCGTCGCCCATCTCGACGTGCCGAAAAACCTGGAAGCCTATTACCAGGAAACGGGCCGCGCCGGACGGGACGGGCTGCCGGCGGACGCCTGGATGACTTACGGCATGGCCGATGTGATGAACCTGTTTCGCCTGCTCGAGACGGGGGAGGCCACTGACCGCCAACGCCGGATCGAGCGGCAAAAGATCGAGGCGCTGATCGGCTACTGCGAGACGGTCTCGTGCCGGCGGCAGGTCCTCCTCGGCTACTTCGGAGAAGCCGATCACCCACCCTGCGGCAATTGCGACAATTGCCAGATGCCGGTCCCAAGCTGGGACGGAACGATCGCCGCGCAAAAAGCCCTTTCGGCGATTTACCGCACTGGACAGCGTTTCGGCGCGCATCACCTCGTTGACGTGTTGCTTGGCGCCGAAACCGAGCGCGTCCAGAAGTTCCGGCACAATCGATTGAAGACCTTCGGCGTCGGCGCCGAGCTGGACCGCCGCGGGTGGCTCTCGGTTTATCGCCAACTGGTCGCGCAGGGCGTGGTTTTGCCGGATGTTGCCGGCCACGGGGGTTTGTCGCTCGCGCCCGGCGCCGCCGAGATCCTGCGCGGCTCCCGATCCGTTCGCTTTCGGGTCGAAGAGCGCGGGCGCGAACGGCGGACGGCTCGGACCGACCGTAAATCGGGGGCCGGCGCCGCGGACCTCGATCCGGCAGCCCGCCCGCTCTGGGAGGCGCTGCGCGCCTGGCGCCTCGAAGAGGCGCGGCGGCAGGAGCTTCCGCCTTATGTGATTTTTCACGATTCTACGCTGACGGAAGTGGCGCGCCGCCGCCCCGCCTCGCTGGCGGCGTTGGCCGAGATTCCGGGGGTGGGCCGCAGCAAGCTCGAACGTTATGGCGCCGCCATCATCGCCGTCGTTGCCGAGAGCATGACCGGCACACGCGGCGGCGCCACGGCCGGCACACCGGATCCGACCCGCTAGTGGTCAGACACAGACATAAGATTCACCAAGCGTCGGCGGACCAACGTTCGCACCAAAAAACCTTGTCACACCGGCGAAAGCCGGTGCCCATGGTAGGGATGGATCCCGGCTTTCGCCGGGAAGACGAGGACGGGGGCGTTGCACTGGATCGTGCGAATAAATCTGAGCACTAGGATAGCCCGC
>CAWBIT010000008.1:0-1452140 GCA_963789025.1 uncultured Alphaproteobacteria bacterium | reverse complement strand
GTCCCCAAGGGGATTCGAACCCCTGTTACCGCCGTGAAAGGGCGATTTCGCACCAGCTCACGTTGGCTTCGGCGACGAGACAAAGGCCATCGCTGGGCCGGATTGCATCCCTATTCGCAAGGCGAACCAAGTTGCGAGCCCGCGACGGGCCACAACCCTTCTTTGCAAGGCCGGCTAGGTGTCGGGCATTGCGCGAACCGGCCGACCGGATCGAAAGAGCAGGGGAGGGGGGCCGAGCAGGAGGCCGCGAAGCGGGCTTATTAGTGTACCGGGTCGGCCCGTCCTTTCCCCGTTGGGTGCGCGGCAATGCCGCGCCTACACTGCTGGCGGCGTTTCGACAGGAACGAGGGCTGGCCCAAGTTGCATCTCGTAGCCGTCATCTACGGTCTCGAGATTAGTCGCCAGTGCGACTCTCATATTTCGCGGACGCTACGACGCCCGATTTCACGTCAAGGGCCTCCGATGCCGGAGCGCAGGCTGTTGTTCGCGGCGTTGACCCAGGCCTTAGGGCTGTTTCAGCCGTCGGGCGGACGGCCATGCGCACGAGCCCCAGACGTGCTCTCGCCGCCTGGAGCGGACACGCTCTCGTTCCCGCCGGAACGGCCGCCGAACGCGTGTCAGGACCGTGTCAACGCACCCTGCATGTTGCTGCACCGTTCTGCATGGTTTTGCATGGTTTTGCATGCTGCAGCGCCTCCGATGGTTCGTCGCGTCGTTCCTAAGTACTTGATTTAAAGTGATAAATGATGGTGGGCGCGACTGGGATTGAACCAGTGACCCCTACGATGTCAACGTAGTGCTCTCCCGCTGAGCTACGCGCCCGTGACCACGGTCGGGGTGGGGACGAGGGTGTAGCGAAAATGCGGACGGCGGGCAAGCGACGGGGAGTTGAGCGTTAGGCAGCGCCTGAGAGGAAAGGACCGACGGTCTGCAGGAAGGCCTGCGGCTGCTCGGCATGGACCCAGTGCCCGGCACCGTCGATGCGCTTGATCCGGGCCCGCGGGAACAGCCGCCGGATGCCGGGTTCGTGCTCGGGCAGGATGTAGTTGGAGCGGGCGCCGGCGACGAACAGTGCCGGTCCTCGGTAAGCAGCGCCCGCCGGGAGATCCGGAAAGCCGACGATCTGCGGGAAACCGCGCTCGATCGCCTCCAGGTTCAGGCGCCAACGGGCAGCGTTTTCGTCGATCACCAGATTCTGCGCCAAAAAAGCACGTTCGGCGGGGTCGGGAATGGCCCCGGCGAGCGCGACATCAACCTCGGCGCGACGCGCGACGCCGCGGAGATCGACCGCCCGCATGGCGCGGATATAGGCGAGCAGGTTTGGCGGATTGGCAGCCGGGGCGATATCGACGACGACCAGCCGATCGACCTCGCCCGGATGAAGCAAGGCCATCAGCATTGCGACCTTGCCGCCCATGCTGTGCCCCAGCAGGGCGGCATGCTTGAGGCCGCGGGCGCAGATCGACGCCCGCAGGTCCTCGACCATTTCGCCATAGGACATCCCGTCGGCCCAAGGCGAGGCGCCGTGATTGCGCAGATCAAAGGTCAGAACCCGGTGGCGCGCTGAGAGGCTCTGGGCGACCGAGCGCCAATTACGGCCGGAGCCGAATAGTCCGTGCAGGATCGCAACCGGCGGCCCTGCGCCGTGTTCGGCCGCGGCAAGCTCGACGGTCATCGTCATGGTCTCTCCGGTCGGTCGCAAGTGCCGGTCTTGCAAGTCGGGCCGCAGCGGAACAAAGATCGTGCGTCCATGTCGAATTGCCCGGCAAAAACGGTGGGGATGACGTACGGGAGGAAGCGATGCACGGGTTGATGTCGGAGCGGCCGCTCCTCGTCTCCGCGATCATTAAGCATGCGGCGATTTATCATCGCGACACCGAAATCGTGTCGCGATCCGTCGAGGGGCCGATCCACCGCTATACCTACGGCGAGGCGGAGCGCCGATCCAAGAGGCTTGCTCGGGTATTGCTGAGGCTGGGGATCAGGCCCGGTGACCGCGTCGGGACTCTCGCCTGGAACACCTTTCGCCATTTCGAGCTGTACTACGCGATCTCGGGCATCGGCGCGGTCTGCCACACGATCAACCCTCGGCTGTTCGAAGATCAGATCGTTTACATCATCAATCACGCCGCGGACCGGCTGCTTTTCGTCGACCTGAGCTTTGTCCCGCTGATCGAGCGGCTGGCGCCGCATCTCCCAGACGACTGCGAGATCGTATTGATGACTGAAGAGGGCGTCGCGCCCGCGACCAGCTTCCCGCGCCTCCCCTGTTACGAGACGATGATTGCGGCTGAGGACGAGGACTTCGAGTGGCCCGAATTCGACGAGCGGTCCGCTGCTGCCCTCTGCTACACCTCTGGAACTACCGGCAAGCCCAAGGGCGCGCTTTACAGCCATCGGTCCACCGTGCTGCACGCCTTGGGGATCTCGCTGCCGGACGCGATCCCGTTGTCGGCCCGCGACACGGTGTGCCCGGTGGTGCCGCTGTTTCACGCCTGCGGCTGGGGAATCGCGTATACAGCGCCGATGAACGGGGCAAAACTGGTGCTGCCCGGGGCACGCCTCGACGGGCAGAGCCTTTGTGAGCTGTTCGAGGCGGAGGGCGTGACGGTGAGCCTCGGTGTGCCGACCGTCTGGCTCGGGTTTGAGGCCTATCTTACCGCCAGCGGCGCGCGTTGCTCGACGTTGCGCTGGGTCCTGTCGGGCGGCTCGGCGGTGCCGCCGTCGCTGATCGAGGCCTTCGAGAGACGGGGCATTCTGATGCGTCAGGGCTGGGGAATGACCGAAATGAGCCCACTCGGCACGACCGCGGCGCTGAAGGCGAAGCATCTCGCCCTCGACCCGGAGGCGCAGATCAAGGTCAAGTGCAAGCAAGGCCGGCCGGTTTTCGGGGTCGAGATGAAGGTGGTCGACGATGCCGGGCAGGCCCAGCCCCATGACGGCGGATCGATGGGCGAATTGCTGGTGCGCGGCCCGTGGATCGTTAACGGTTATTTCGAGGATGCTGAAGCGAGCGCCGCAGCCATCGACGAGGACGGCTGGTTTCGCACCGGAGATGTCGCGACGATCGACCCCGAAGGTTACATGCAAATCATGGACCGGCGGAAGGACGTCATCAAATCCGGCGGCGAATGGATCAGCTCGATCGATCTCGAAAACGCCGCCATCGCGCATCCCGATGTCGCAGAAGCCGCGGTGGTCGCCGTCCCCCACCCGCGCTGGGCCGAGCGGCCGTTGCTGATCGTGACCCCGCGGCCGGACTGCCGGCCGCAGCGCAATGACCTCCTCGCGTTTCTCGGGGAACGCTTCCCGCACTGGATGCTGCCGGACGACGTAGTGGTGCTCGACGAGTTGCCCCATACCGCGACCGGTAAAATCATGAAGGCCCAGCTGCGCGAGATGTTTCGCGGCCACCCCTTGCCCGATCGTTGATATCCCCAGCACCCGTCCCCATCCTCGGAGGGATGAGCATTTGCCGCATCGGCGCTGTGCCTTTGATGCCTGTCGTTCCGGGATTGCCCAAAGGGCAAGGCCCGGAAGCCATGCACACAGGCCTTCATTCGGCGGTCGCTGGCCGGTGTTCTTGGATTCCGGGCTCGCGGGCTGCGCCCGCGCCCCGGAATGACGACGGTACCTAAATTGAGCGTTGTCGCCCGATTCGCACCGTCTCCGACCGGGTTTCTGCACATTGGCGGAGCGCGTACCGCGCTCTTCAACTGGCTGTTTGCGCGGCACCATGGGGGCAAATTCCTATTGCGGATCGAGGACACCGACCGTGTCAGATCGACGCCAGAGGCAGTCTCGGCGATCATCGATGGGCTCGACTGGCTCGGCCTCGTCTGGGACGGCGAAATCGTCCATCAATCCGCCCGCGCGCCCCGCCACGCCGAAGTCGCTCGGCAGCTGGTCGGAGCGGGGCGGGCCTATTACTGCTACTGCACGCCGGCGGAACTCGAGGCGATGCGCGAACGGGCGCGGGCCGAGAAGCGCTCGGTCCGCTATGACGGCACCTGGCGCGACCGCGATCCGTCCGAGGCTCCTGCCGGCATTGCGCCGGCGATCCGGCTGAAGGCGCCGCAGCACGGTTCGACAACGATCCGTGACCATGTCCAGGGAGAGGTTACGGTCGCCAATACCGAGCTCGACGATCTGATAATCCTGCGGGCCGACGGCACACCGACCTACAATCTTTCGGTTGTCGTCGACGACCACGACATGGGCATTACCCATGTGATCCGCGGCGACGATCACCTCAACAATGCGTTTCGCCAGAAGCAGATCTATGACGCGCTCGGCTGGAACGTTCCGGAATTCGCCCATGTACCGCTTATCCATGGACCCGACGGTGCGAAATTGTCGAAGCGGCATGGCGCGCTCGGTGTCGACGCGTATCGCGAACTGGGCTACTTGCCCGAGGCTCTTCGAAACTATCTTCTCCGCCTTGGTTGGAGCCATGGGGACGACGAGATCATCTCGACCGAACAGGCAGTCGAGTGGTTCGACATCGATGCCGTCGGCCGCGCGCCGGCGCGCTTCGACTTCGCCAAGCTCGACAATCTGAACGGCCATTATATCCGCGCTGCCGAGGACGAGCGCCTCGTCGCGCTAATCGCGCCGAGACTCGAAAAGCTTGTCGGAAAGTCGCTCACCGGTATCGATCTCGGTCGCCTGCGCGAGGCTATGCCCGAGTTCAAGCTGCGCCCCAAGACCTTGGCCGAGCTCGCCGCCAATGCCCGCTTTCTGGTCGCGCCACGGCCGATCCGGCTGGATGACAAGGCCGCGAAGCTGTTGACCCCCGACACGCGGCGGCTGTTGGCCGATTTGATCGACCGCCTGCGCGCCGCGGAATGGCAGCCGGAGCGCCTCGAAGCCGAGATCCGCGCCTTTGCTGATCAGAAGGGAACTAAGCTCGGCTCGGTTGCCCAGCCGTTGCGCGCCGCTCTGACCGGTTCGCTCGCTTCGCCGGGCATCTTTGTCGTAATGAAGATCCTGGGGCGTGAGGAGAGCCTTGGGCGGATCGCCGATGCGGCCGGATCGGCGGGTTGACGCGCGCGTTTGCCAAGCGCGCTCGACAGTTCTATTTTGCACTGCATCAGGCAACCGCCAGCAGGCTTAGCGATAGAGGTGGATCGATGGACGGGAACAACATGGTCACCGGAACGATGACGCTTACCGACAATGAGACGGGCAAGTCGATCGATCTTCCGGTGATTGGCGGATCGATCGGTCCGCGGGTCATCGATATCCGCAAGCTCTACGCGCAGACCGGGCATTTCACCTACGATCCCGGGTTCATGGCGACCGCCGCCTGCCGCTCCGGCATCACCTATATCGACGGCGACGAAGGGATCTTGATGTATCGCGGCTATCCGATCCAGGAGCTGGCGGAGCACAGTGATTTTCTCGAAGTCGCGTATCTGCTGCTCAATGGAGAATTGCCGAACGCCAAGGAAAAGGCCCAGTTCATTTACGACATTACCCACCACACGATGGTGCACGAACAGCTTTCGAGCTTTTTCCACGGCTTCCGCCGCGACGCGCATCCGATGGCGGTCATGTGCGGAGTGGTCGGGGCATTATCCGCGTTTTACCACGATTCGACCGACATTCACGATCCACACCAAAGGATGGTCGCCTCATATCGCCTGATTGCCAAGATGCCGACGATCGCGGCCATGGCCTACAAATATACGCATGGCCAACCATTCATGTACCCGCAGAACTCACTGGGTTACACCGAAAATTTCCTCCATATGACATTCGCCGTGCCGTGCGAGGAATACAAAGTCAACCCGGTCGTGGCACGGGCGCTCGATCGTATCTTCATCCTGCATGCCGATCACGAACAGAATGCGTCGACAGCAACGGTGCGCAACGCCGGATCGAGCGGCGCCAACCCGTTCGCCTGTATCGCCGCGGGCATCGCCTCGCTCTGGGGGCCGGCGCATGGCGGCGCCAATGAGCAGGTGCTGAAGATGCTCGACCGCATTGGCGACAAGAAGAACATCCCCGAATTTATCAAAGAGGTAAAAAACAAGAACGACATCGAGTATGGCTTTGGTCATCGCGTCTACAAAAACTACGATCCGCGGGCCCGCGTTCTGCGCGACAGCTGCCACGAAGTGCTTGCAGAGCTGGGAATCAAGGATGATCCAACGCTCGACCTGGCGATGGAGCTGGAAAAGATCTCGCTGAACGACGACTACTTTATTACGAGGAAATTATACCCGAACGTCGATTTCTATTCGGGAATCATCCTGAAGGCGATCGGGTTCCCGACGTCGATGTTCACCGCGCTGTTCGCAATCGCGCGCACCGTCGGTTGGGTCGCGCAGTGGCAGGAGATGCTCGAGGATGCCGACGCCAAGCTGATGCGCCCGCGCCAGCTCTTCGTGGGAGCAGACGAGCGCCACTACGTGCCCGTCGAAAAGCGCGGCTGATAACGAATTTATTGGGGAGGAGGTCTACATGCCGGATTACAAGCTGATTTCCGCCGATTCTCACGTCAGCGAACCGCCCGATCTGTGGGCGGCTCGAGTCGACAAGCAATACCGCGAGCGGGCGCCGCAGCTGATGGTCAACCCGCCCGGCAAGGAGGGCGCCTATTTCTATTATGAGGGCTACGCGCCGCACCCGATCGGCATCGGCCTCGGCGCCGGCAAGAGCCCCGAGGAGCTGAAGGAGTTCCTGACCAAGGCGACCTATGCCGATGCCCGTCCGGGCGGCTGGGACCCGGCCGAGCGGCTCAAGGACAACGCGCTCGACGGGGTCGAGGCCGACGTGCTCTACACGACCCTCGGCTTTCGCATCTTCTGGCTCAAGGATCCCGGGCTGCAGGCCGACTGCTTCCGCGTCTACAACGACTGGCTCGCCGAATTCGTCAGCTACGACCCGAAGCGCATGGCCGGGCTGCCGATGATCTCGCTTTACGACCCCAAGGCGGGGGCGCAAGAGCTCGAACGCTGCGCCAAGATGGGCCTCAAGGGGGCGATGATCTGGTGCTCGCCACCCGAGGCTCAGCCTTACAGCTCGGACATCTACGACCCGTTCTGGGCGGCGGCGCAAGATCTCAAGATGCCGGTCAGCCTGCATGCGATCACCGGAATGGGAATGGAGAGCCAGTACAATTGGGGTGAGCGCTATATGCGCTCGACCGTGCTGTCGCACGAGGTCGAGAAATCGTTCAGCGTGCTGATCTTCTCGGGCGTGCTCGACCGCTTCCCACAGCTGCAGATCGTCTCGGCCGAGAACAACATCGGCTGGCTGCCGTATTATTTGCAGCGCATGGACCGCGCCTTCGAGCGCCAGCGCATTTCTGCCGGCTTTACGAACAAGCTGAAGCCGAGTGAATACTTCCAGCGCCAGATGTGGGCCACCTACATCGATGATTACGTCGGCGTCGCCAACCGACACTTCATCGGCGTCGACAAGCTGATGTGGTCTTCAGACTACCCGCACCAAGCTTCGACCTGGCCGCATTCGCAGGACGTCGTTGCGCGCGACTTCAAAGACGCCAGCCCCGAGGACCGCTTCAAGATTACCCGCGCCAACGCCGCCAGGCTCTACGGCTTCGCGGCTTAAGAGCCCTCCGGCTGCTAAGTGGCGGCCGTTTCCCAGCTGCCGGAGGCGGTGCGCACGACGCTGAACGAATTCGCCGCGGCGGCGCAGGAGGCGTTTGCCGAAGATCTTCTCTCGGTGGTGCTGTTCGGCTCAGCTGCCGAGGGGCGCCTGCGAGCGACTTCGGACGTCAACGTCGTCCTTGTACTGCGCCGCGTCGATCCGAAGAGGATCGAGGCCATCGGCGATGCCTACCGGTTCGCACATGCCGCGATCCGATTGTCGGCGATGTTCATTCTCGAAACCGAGATCGGCGTCGCAAAGGACGCTTTCGCGGTGAAATTCGCCGACATCATCGCGCGGCACGAGGTGCTCTTTGGACCCGATCCTTTTGTCGGGCTCATTGTCTCACGCGAAGCGGCATTGCACCGCCTGCTGCAGGTGCTCGTCAATCTGCAGCTCCGGCTGCGTGAACGGTACGCTCTGTCGTCTGCCTATGACGAGCAATTGGCGAGGGCGGCTGCCGATGCCGTGGGACCTTTGCGGGCCAGCGCTGCAGTATTGCTGTGGCTTGAATCGGGAGCGAGGGTCGCGCCGCGCGATGCATTGCGGCAGATCGCGGACGAGACCGGCAGCACTGCCGCCCTCGCCGCTATCACCGAGGCCCGCGAGACCGGTGGGGTTCCGGCAATCGGCGCCACGGCTACACTCGTCGGCGCAATTGAGCTCGCGACTCGACTTGCAGAGCGGGCAGAACGACTCGTTTAGCGGGCTGCGAAAAAATGCTCAATTATCGTCATTCCGGGGCGCAGGCTATTCCCGCGAACCCGGAATCCATGACCACGAACTTATGAAATCAATGTACTGGCCTGTGTTCTTGGATTCCGGGGCCGCCCGGCCCCGAAGGGCCGTCCCGGAATGACGGCGAGTTTTTCCGCTCCCTGTTAGTGCAGATTTCGACCAAAGCGGCGTGTCATTGGGAGAAGCGCCTTGCGCGACGAAGCAAGCTCGACATATCGAGCGCTCAGCGGCCAGAGATTGCTTCGCTGGCGCTCGCGATGAGGATTTAAGTCAGCGGTGCAACCTGATCGGAATACGCTCGTAATCTCAAGATGAACCCTTTTGATCTGACCGGCCCGGAGTTTCTGGTATTTTATGCCGCAGTAGCGCTGATGGTCATAATCGCATTGAAGCTCGCGATCGACGAGGCGGAGGGCGGCGCACCGCGGGCTCTGCCATTGAGCGACCCGTACCAGATCGCCTGGTTGCGCGGTGGGACGCCGGAGGCCGCGCGCATTGCCGTATTGTCGCTGATCGATCGCGGCCTCCTCGCAGTCAGCGGCGACAACCTCGTCAATCTGAGCGCCACGCCATCCGTTGTTCGCGAACCGATCGAACGGGCCATCCTGGCACGCTGCGCTCAATCCGGTACGCCGGCGACCGCTGTCCTCAGCGAACCCGCCGTCGAACGCGCCTGCGCATCTTATCGGGCGCGATTGGAGCGCATGCAACTCATGCCCGATGCGGCAATGCGAGCACAACGGTACCGCTGGTTCACCATCGCCGCGGCGCTCCTGCTCGGCATTGCGCTCGGCAAAATCGTCATCGCCTTCGGCCGTGGCCGGTACAATGTCGAGTTTCTTATAATTCTTACGGCGATTGCGTTGGGAGTGGTGTGGTTTCTCGTCCGCCGCCGTCGCACTCGCCTCGGCAACAGGATGCTGAAAGATCTGCAGCGGCTGTTCAAGGCGCTCTGCCAGCGGGCCGCAACCATCCGCCCGGGAGCAATGACCAGCGATGCCATGCTATTGGCGGCAGTGTTCGGCACATCCGCACGGCCGGCCACCGGTTTCGCCGACTTCCTTCGCGTGTACAAGAAAGCGGCCAGCTCGGGCGACGGCTGCGGATCATCGTGCGGATCGGGTTGCGGGGGTGGAGGTGGAGGCGGCTGTGGCGGGTGTGGCGGCGGCGGCAGTTGAGAGCCGCGACCGGTTCGGGCTTGGCTGGCGCCCCGCGCTCGCTGCGGGGATACTTGCCAATCTCGACCGGATCGACCTGATAGAGGTCATCGCTGAGGATTATTTCGACGCGCCGCGCCGCGAGCTCCAGGCATTGCAGACATTGGCGGCCCAGGTGAGCATTGTGTTGCACGGCATGTCACTGGGCCTTGCTTCGACAGTGCGCGTCGAACCGAGGCGGCTCGATCGCATTGCGCGGCTGATCGGAGCGATCGGCGCCGAGACTTGGTCGGAGCACTTAGCCTTCGTCCGCGGCGGCGGTATCGAAATCGGTCATCTCGCGGCGCCGCCGCGCAATGAAACCTCGATCGAAGGCGCCTGCCGAAACCTCGAACGCGCCGCACAAATCGTCGGCCGTGCACCGCAGATCGAGAATATCGCCACTCTAGTCGCACCGCCGGGGAGCCGATTGGACGAACCAGAGTGGATCGAGCGGATCGTCTGCGGGTGCGGCGCGGGGCTGTTGCTCGATCTTCATAATCTTTACGCCAACGCGATCAATTTCGGCGACGATCCGCATTCGCTGCTTTGCCGAATGCCGCTCGGGCGGGTCGCCGCCGTGCATTTGGCTGGCGGACGATGGATCGACGGGCCAAACGGGGCACGTCGTCTGCTCGACGACCACCTGCACGACATACCCCCTGAGGTATTCGCGCTCTTGTTCGAACTCGGCCGTCTCGCTCCGCAGCCGCTGACGATCGTCATCGAGCGCGACGGGTGGTTTCCGCCAATCGCTTGTCTTCTCGAGCAGCTCGATCGAGCCAGGGCTGCGCTGGCTGCGGGTCGGGAAGCCGCCATATGAGCTCGCCGGCATTGGAGGGGTTCCTCGCCCGGCTGTATTCCGACGAGGCCACTCTCGCCGAATTCCTGCGACGGCCCGCCGACATTGCCCGGGCTGCGGGCCTCAGTGATGCGGAGGTGCTGGCTCTCGAGGGCGCCGATCATGTCGGGCTCGTTATGGCGGCGAGGAGCTTCCGTGCCAAGCGGCGGCAGCGAAGCAACCGCCGCGCGCTATCTTGGCTGTTTTCCGGGCGGAACCGATAATCGGCGGCGGCAGGCCTCTGCCGGTCGACGATACCCGACGGCGACATCGAAAAAGTCTCCGCCCGGCCGAGGTCGGCCCATGTCGACGCGCATGGTGTCCGCCCCGCCTCTAACCTGCTTGACCGGGCCTTCGGGCATCCACTGCCCAGCGCAAGGAGGCCGCGACGCGCAAGTCGAGCACGGCTCGCTGATCCGTCGGCAGACAATTGAATCATTATTTGGTTTCGCTGATGTTCCGCTGCAAAGAACAGCAAAAACAGCTAGGAGCGGCCGACGGCGACCCGGTTGCGAAGGGGCAGTCCGGCAATGCCACCGGCCCCACCCGGTGGTTCCGCGAAGCGGGCCACATGGGCTGCCGAGCTACTGCTCTGCGATTTCGGTGAGATTGGTCCAACGAGCCACTTCGGAACCAAGATCATCCTGCGCGTGTTGATTCCCGGTTAAAACACGTGTGGGAGGTGACATTGAGATACACGAGTGCAATCGCAATCGCAATCGCAATGTCTGGATTGTTGCTGCCACCGACAATCTGGGCTGATCAGATTGACGAGGAGATTGTCCAAAGTGAACAGCAATATTCCGTCCCGGTTCCTAAATCCAGGCCGAAACCCAAGCCCGCGGCTCACCGGATGGACCCGGCAGAGCAGGTCCGTCTTCAAATGCGGCTTCAGGCCAACAAGGGTCTCGTTGGAATTGTCTCAGAAGGCACCGACGATACCACCGATATGGCAATTGCACTGGCCGCAGACCAAGGTGGCGTTCGATTATTGCCAATAGCTGGTGCGGGAGCCGCGCAGAATGTGAAAGACGTGCTGCTGACCCGCGGCATTGATTTCGGCATCATCCAAATGGATGTTCTCGACGAGATCAAGAGCAAACCGCCATTCCCGGGTGTAGAAAACTATCTGCGATACATCACAAAGCTCTATGATCAACACGTTCATGTGCTAGCCGGTCCGGATTTCCATTGGATTGAAGATTTGAAGGGCAGGAAGGTCAATTTTGGGCGACGAGACAGCGGAACCTTTATTACAGCCACGAACATCTTTAACGCCCACGGGGTTCAACCGGATGTCACAACTTTGCCCCATCAGGTAGCCCTGGATCAACTGCGTCGCGGCGAGATCGCCGCGATGGTTTATGTGGCAACCAAGCCGGCGCGCATGTTCCGGGGTATTCGCCCGGATGAAAACCTTCACTTCATCCAGATCGGTGGAAATTTACCAGACGCTTATACGCCAGTCACGATCTACAATGATGACTACCCAGAACTCGTTTCGAAAGAGACACCGGTCAACACTGTCGAGCTTGGAACCGTTCTGGTAGCCTACAACTGGCCCGGCAAATCTGACCGGTCCCAGCGAGTGACTCGCTTTGTGCAAGCGTTCTTTACTCATCTCAACGACATCCAAGCCGCCCATCCGAAGTGGCAGAAGTTTGATGTGACCTCCACGGTGCCAGGATGGACCCGGTACCCCGGTGCCGAGCAATGGCTAAAAAAGGCCGGGCTCCCACTCGATCAGAAAAAACGCGAGGCCCTATTCCAAGATTTCGAAGCGTACCAGAAAGAGGCCCTATTTCGAGATTTCGAAGCGTACCAGAAAAGGGTGCAAGTCGCCTTCCGCGGGATCACCACCCAGCATTGAACCCTCCACGTGGGGGTCGTCCCGGCCCCTCTTCCTAAGGTCGCAATATCCAGTATGACGACATCACCGATGCTGGAGTGCCTCTCGTCTAAGTCCGTATCCCACGCGGTAACCTACATTGACCGGGATAAATCCGATCCATGTCCAAAGCCCCACTCCGCCGCTTGACCTTGACGCGGCGCCCCGTGAGGATGCCGGGATCGTATGAGGCAGTGAGACGGTTACCGTGTCGTCGGTCGAACCCCCGCCAAGTCGGAAACTCTACGATGCGCCGCACCTCGCGCGGAACACGGCGAATTTCGCGGCTCTGAGCCCTTTGGGATTCCTCTCGCGTGCCGCCCACGTCTATCCAGACAAGCTCGCAGCGATTCACCAAACCACCCGACTCACCTATCTCGGATTCTATCAGCGCTGCCGCCAATTCGCCGATGCCTTGCGCCGCCGCGGAATAACGCCAGGCGATACCGTAGCGGTCCTGGCGCCGAACGTGCCGGCGCTGCTCGAAGCACATTTCGGCGTGCCGATGGCCGGTGCGGTCCTCAACGCGCTGAATTATCGCCTCGACCCGCGGTCGATCGCCTTCATCCTTGCGCATGGGCAGGCGAAACTGCTGATCTACGACCGCGAATTCTGGCCGATCGTAAAGGAGGCGCTAGTCGCCCTCCCGGAACCAATCCCTCTCGTGGAAATTGACGACGAGGTCGGCGGTATTCCGCCCGGCGGGACGGAATACGAGAGCTTTCTCGCCGAAGGCGATCCCGCGGCGGCGTGGTCGGGGCCGCAAGACGAATGGGAGCCGATCGCGCTCAATTACACTTCCGGCACGACCGGCAATCCCAAAGGCGTCGTGTACCACCATCGCGGCGCTTTTCTGAATGCGCTCGGCAATGCGATCACCTTCGGGCTCGATCACCGCTCGGTCTATCTGTGGACCCTGCCGATGTTTCACTGCAACGGCTGGACCTATCCCTGGGCAGTGACGGCAGTGGCCGGCACCCATATTTGTCTGCGCCGGGTCGATCCCGCGGCGATTTTCACCGCGATCGCCGAGCATCGGGTTACCCATCTCTGCGGCGCCCCGATCGTGCTGAACATGCTCGTGCACGCGCCGGACACCGCTAAGCGGCGGTTTGATCACGTCGTCGAGGTCGCGACCGGCGGCGCTGCTCCGCCCTCCGCGGTGATCGAGGCGATGGAACGGATGGGATTCCGCGTCACTCACCTTTATGGCTTGACCGAAAGTTATGGGCCCTCGACGGTCTGCGCCTGGCAGGAGGAATGGGCCGGCCTTCCGTTATCTGAGCGCGCGGGCCGCATGGCCCGGCAGGGGGTGAATTATCTGACACTCGAATGCCAGCGCGTCATCGATCCGCAGACGATGACGGATGTTCCGGCGGACGGCGGCACGCTTGGCGAACTGGTCTTGCGCAGCAACACGGTGATGAAGGGTTATTTAAAGAACCCGCCCGCGACCCAAGCCGCGTTCGAGCATGGCTGGTTCCATACCGGCGACCTCGCGGTCCGCCATCCGGACGGATATGTCGAAATCAAGGACCGCTCCAAGGACATCATCATCTCCGGCGGCGAAAACATCTCCTCGCTCGAAGTCGAGGACGCCCTCTACCGCCATCCGCAGATCATGGAGGCGGCGGTGGTTGCCAGACCCGACCCGGTCTGGGGCGAGAGCCCGTGCGCCTTTGTCACGCTCAAACCCGACGTCGGCCCGGCATCGGCCGAGGACATCATCGCCTTGTGCCGCGCCAATCTCGCGCATTACAAGGTGCCGCGGACGATCGTGTTCGGTCCGTTGCCGAAGACCTCGACCGGCAAGATCCAGAAATTCGAATTGCGCGACCGCGCCAAGGAAATTGCTCCGTGAACACACAGCGGACGCACCCTCACCCGCCTCGCTGCGCTCGGCACCCTCTCCCGCGGTGCAGGAGAGGGGCTATCGTAAAACCGCGGCGGAGCTCCTCTCCCGCACCGCGGAAGAGGGGGGACCAAGCGTGCAGCGCTTGGTGGGTGAGGGTGGCGCCCTCGTGCTGGCTAGGCCAGGGGGAGGGGGATTTGCGATGACTCCCCTGCCGAGCTTCTCCATCGATGGCCAAGTGGCGCTCGTCACCGGCGCGTCGAGCGGGATTGGCCGACACCTCGCCGAGCTTCTCGCCGCCGCGGGGGCCAAGGTGGCACTCGCCGCGCGCCGAGGGGATCGGCTCGCCGAAGCGGCCGCCGAGATCTCAGCCGGCGGAGGCCACAGCCTGCCGATCGCTTGTGACGTTACCCGGTCCGACAGCGTCGCCACCACTGTCGCAACCGTCGAAAACGAGCTCGGGCCGCTGAGCATCCTGGTCAACAATGCCGGCGTTGTCGTCAGCAAGCCAGTGCTGCAGCATACCGAAGAGGAGTGGGATTACGTCCTCGACACCAACCTCAAGGGCGCCTGGCTGATGGCGCGCGAGTTCGCCCAACATCTCGTCGAGCGGCAGCGGCCCGGGCGGATTGTAAATATCGCCTCCGTCCTCGGCGAGCGCACCATCGCCAGCGTGCCGAGCTACACCGCGGCAAAGGCGGGCCTGATCCACTTGACCCGGGTATTGGCGATGGAGCTGGCGCGCTACGGCATTCTCGTCAATGCGATCGCGCCCGGCTATATCGAGACCGATTTCAATCGCGATTTCTTTCGTTCCGAGGCGGGCAAGAGGCTCGAAGCACGCATTCCGCTGCGCCATATCGGGCAGCCGCGGGACCTCGACGGCGCGATGCTGCTGCTGGCGTCGCCGGCGGGCGCCTACATGACCGGCGCGGTAATCGCAGTCGATGGCGGACACGGGGTCGCCGCAATCTGAGCCGCGCGTACCCGGTGCAGCGGCCGAGGATCGCCGCGCGCCGTTGGCGCGGTTTCTCGCCGCCGCGAGTGGCGCAGATGCAGTCGAGGTGACTGAGTTGGCGCCGTTGCGGGGCGGCGCAATCCAGGAGAATTGGACCGTCGATGCGCGGTTTTCCGGCGGTGCGTTCGCCGGGGAACAGCGCCTGGTGCTGCGCACGGCCGCGCCGACCGGGGTTGCCGCAAGTCTCGGCCGGCTCGAAGAGTTCGCCGTGCTGAAGGCGGCCTTCGCGGCCGGAGTGACGGTTCCCGAGCCGCTCTGGGCGAGCGACGATCGGGAGATAATTGGCAAGCCGTTCTTCACGATGCGGCGCGCCGAGGGGACCGCCGCAGCCCACAGGATTACCCGAGATCCTGCCCTCGAACCGGCGCTCCCCGCGATCGCCGAGCGGCTCGGGCGCGAGCTCGCTCGGATCCACACGATCCGGCCGCCGCGCACCGATCTCGCATTTCTCGCCCCCTATGAACAGGTCGGGCCGGCGCAGCAGATCGCCGGGTTTCGCGCCTATCTCGACGATCATCCGACGCCGCGGCCGGTGCTCGAATGGGGCATCCGTTGGCTTGAAACCCATATTCCGCCGCCGGCCGACCCCGTCCTTTGCCATCACGATTTTCGTACCGGCAATTACCTGTTGGACGGCGCCGCGCTGACCGGGATTCTCGATTGGGAATTTTCCGGCTGGGGCGACCCGCACGAGGACATCGGCTGGTTTTGCTGCAAAGGGTGGCGCTTTGCGCGGCTCGACCGTGAAGCCGGCGGGATCGCCGACCGCGCGCCCTTTTATCGGGGATACGAGAGCGAGTCGAGGCGACCGGTCGACCCGCGGCGGGTGTTCTTTTGGGAGGTGCTCGCGAGCATTCGCTGGGCAGTGATCGCGCTGCAGCAAAGCGACCGCCACATGATCGGGGGGGAGCGCAATCTCGATATTGCGCTGACCGGAAGGCGGGCGACCGAGTGCGAATTGGAGATCCTGATGCTACTCGACCCGGGTGGAGTGGCGAGCCGTGCGTGATTTGCCGACCGGACCGGCGCTGCTCGCCCTCGCCCGCGACGTGCTGTTGAATGAGCTGATGCCGCTACTGCCGCCGGCGGCGCATCTCGAGGCGCGCCTCATCGCCAACAGCATGGCCATCGCCGAGCGCGAAGCTCTCTCGGGCACCGCCCCGGCACTGGGGATACGCCACGAGCTGGAGGAATTGTACGGCGAGGGGGGTGAGGGAGAGCCAGGGCTCCTGCGCCGCTTCGCGCGCGACCTTCGCGCCGGCACATTCGAGAAAGGTGGACCTCGCGGACATCACGCGCGCGAGATACTGTGGCGCCTGACGATCGCCAAGCTGCGCGACGCCAATCCGAGGTTCTTGAACGCCAATGGCTTCAATTAGCCGCGGTGGGAGATCAAACTTTGTCGCAGTCCAGTGTTCCGCAAGTAATCGAAGCATTCGCCCACGGCGAAATCGTCGTCGTCACCGATGACGACGACCGCGAGAACGAGGGCGACCTGATCCTCGCAGCGGTACTCGCGACGCCGGAGAAAATGGCGTTCATCATCCGCAATACCTGCGGCATCGTCTGTGCCCCATTGACCGCCGAAATCGCGCGGCGCCTGCATCTTGCGCCGATGGTTGCCGACAGCGACGCCATTCACGGCACGGCATTTACCGTTTCGGTCGATTATCGGCACGGCACGACAACCGGGATCTCCGCCGACGACCGCACCGCGACAATCCGTAACCTCGCCAACAACAATGCAGGCCGCTCGGATTTCGTCCGGCCCGGTCATATCTTTCCATTGATCGCCAAGGATGGCGGCGTGTTGATGCGCTCGGGCCACACCGAAGCGGCGATCGACCTCTGCCGGCTCGCCGGCATCGAGCCGGTGGCGGCAATCTGCGAGCTGGTCAACGACGACGGCACCGTGATGCGCGGCCCGCAGGTCCGGAGCTTCGCCAAAAACCACGGCCTGAGGCGAATATCGGTGGCCGATCTGATCGCCTATCGCCAGGCACGGGAGAAGCTCGTGACCCGGGTGGCCGAATTCACCGTGGCGAGCGAGATCGGCGAACTCGGTGGTTACGCGTATGTAACGCCGTTCGACAAGGTCCACCACTACGCGTTCGTTTATGGAAACATCGGCGACGGCAGCAACATCCCGACACGGCTCCACCGCGCCAACGTGCTCGAAGACGTGTTCGGCGGCGCCAAACCCATCCATGCCGCGCTGAGCCGGTTCAATGCCGCCGGGCGGGGCGTCCTCGTATATCTGCGAGACGGTACGTCGGGGGTGCCGGCCTCTCCCGTTGCAGAAGAGGGCACCGGCTCGGAGCAGGAGCGCAATGTCCAGTGGCGCGAAGTAGGACTCGGAGCGCAGATCCTGCGCGACCTGCGGATTTCATCGATTCAGCTGCTGGCAACCCGCTCGCGCACCTATGTCGGGCTCGCCGGCTTCGGCATCGAGATCAGCGCAACCGAGCCGCTCGAATAAGGGGTGCTCCGGCTTTGCCGGCACCCCATCACACGGCGTCGGGTCCCTGTTCGCCGGTTCGGATCCGGATGGCCTGATCGACCTGCAACACAAAGATCTTGCCGTCGCCGATCTTGTCCGTGCGGGCAGAGTCCTCGATTGCCTGCAACGCTCGTTCGACAATCGCATCGTCGAGCACGACCTCGATTTTGAGCTTGGGCAGGAAGTCGATCACGTACTCCGCCCCTCGATAGACTTCCGTGTGCCCTTTCTGCCGCCCGAAGCCCTTGACCTCAGTGACCGTCATCCCCGTGATGCCGACCTCATGGAGCGCGTTCTTCACTTCGTCGAGCTTGAACGGCTTGATGATCGCTTCGATCTTTTTCATCGCATTTCGCCTCGCATTGAGCTCGACGGGACTACTGGACTGCTTCGCCGTGCAGCGCTAGGTCGAGACCCTCGCGTTCAACTTCGGCGTCGACCCGAAGTCCTACCGTAAGATCGACCAGTTTGAGCAGGATCAGAGAGACGACGACATCATACACGACCGTGACCGTGATCCCGTAGAGCTGCACGAGGACCTGATGCGGATTGCCGTCGATCAAGCCGCTCTTGCCCTCGCCGCCGACCCATGAAACGGCCAGCACACCGGTCAAGACTGCACCGACCATGCCGCCGACACCATGCACGCCGAAGGCGTCGAGACTGTCGTCGTATCTGAGCGCGTGCTTTAGACCCGTGGCGGCCCAATAGCAGATGGCGCCCGCCGCAACGCCGATAATCAGGGCGCCGCGCGGGTCGACAAAACCCGAGGCCGGCGTGATCGCGACAAGCCCGGCGACCGCGCCCGAGATGATCCCGAGCACGCTCGGCTTTCCCTTGAGCATCCATTCGGCGAGCATCCATGCGAGAGCCGCCGTCGCGGTCGCTATCTGTGTCACCGCCATCGCCATGCCGGCGTTACCATTGGCTGCCGTTGCGGAGCCGGCGTTAAAACCGAACCAGCCGACCCAGAGCAGCGAAGCGCCGATGACGCTGAGTACAAGGTTGTGGGGCGGCATCGGCTCGGTCGCATATCCGCGCCGCCGGCCCATAACTAGAGCCGCCATCAGGCCGGCAAAACCGGAATTGATGTGCACGACGGTTCCGCCGGCAAAGTCGAGCACGCCCGCATCATTGAGGAACCCGTCCGGTCCCCACACAAAGTGGGCGATCGGACAATAGACGCACACGCTCCACAGCCCGATGAACCAGAGGAATGCAGAGAACTTCATGCGATCGGCGAAAGCGCCGCAGATCAGCGCTGGGGTGATGATCGCAAAGGTCATCTGAAAGCACATATAGACCGACTCGGGAATGGTCTTTGCCAGATCGTTCACCGAGTTGAGAGTCATCCCATACAGCAAGAACCGACTCGTGCCGCCGAGGAATGGAGATCCCGGGGTGAATGCGAAACTATAGCCGATGACCACCCACAACACCGTCACCAGGCAGGTCACTGTAAAGCTCTGCATCACCGTCGCCAGCACGTTCATCTTGCGGACCATGCCGCCGTAGAACAGTGCAAGACCAGGGATGGTCATCATCAGCACGAGCGCCACGGAGGTCAGCATCCACGCGGTGTCGCCCGAATCGAGCTTCGGGGCCGCCGGGGCAGCCGGCGCCGGGGCTTGCGCAAGAGCCGAGAGGGTTAGCAGTAGCAGCGTCGAGGTGGCCAGCATCAATCGTTGCAAGGCAAGGTGCACGGATTTCATCAACTTCCTCCAAGAGACCGATAAGCGCGGGGGCGAACCGTCTCCTGATCCATGTGCCGGACGCGTTGCCGCTGGGTACCAAGAATCGTGCCAATCGACCCTGGACCGGCAGATCTCGGACGGAGTCGCCCGCGACCGCCCGCTTGCCAATCGGAGCCCCCGAATGGGAGCCGGTGGGAGATTAAGATTTAGGCAGCATGTGTATCCTGGTGCCCGTTGGGACTTGCTCGCGATACGCTCTGACATCGACGCGCCGGGCTTAACGCGCCAGCAAAGAAGCCAGGAGCGCAAGCGCCAACAACGCGGCCACACCTTGCCACACTTGGAGCGGGGCGCGCTCGTAGAGTGTGCGCGGCCGGCGAATTGCGGTTGGGGCGCGCGACGGTCCGGCCTCCATCTCGAACGCGAACTCGGTCATATCGTGAAAGCGCTTCGCAGGATGAACCGCAATCGCGCGCGAAAGCGCCGCCTGGACCCAGGCGGGAAGATCGGGCCGGAGCGCGGAAAAATCCTTCGGCCGATCCCGGCGCGGCGGACTGGCGGCGTCGAGATTGCCGTAGGGGTATTGCCCCGTGAACGCGCGAAACATCGTGACGCCGAGCGCATAGATGTCTGTGGCCTCGTTCCCGGCTTCACCCTCGAACATTTCGGGAGCCATATAGGCCTGGGTGCCGGGAATGTTTTCGGGCGGAAATTCCTCCAGGCCAGGCACTCGAACGACCCCGAGATCGATCAGCTTCAGCGATCCGCCGGCTTCGAGAATTACGTTGTCCGGCTTGATGTCGCGATGGATGATGCCGGCGCGATGCAGCGCCGCTACCGCGCGGGCCAGCTTGACCGCGATGTTCCGCCCTTCTTCCAAACCCAGAGCCGGACTGCGCGAAAGCCGCGTTTCCAGAAGCTCGCCCTGATAGAGCGGCATGACCGTGTACAGGCAGGTCTGGCGCCCGGGCGGCAGCTCGATGACGCGCCCTAGGGAGGGATTATGCACCCGAGCGCCGGCCCAAGCCTCGCGGACGAACGCCGCGCGGTAGGCGTCGACGCTGGCGATTTCGGGCTTGGGAAACTTCAAGGCAACGATGCCGCCCTCGATTTCGTCCTGCGCGCCGAACAGCCGCGTGTAGCGGCCATCGGAAATCAACGCCTTCAGGACAAATCCATCGATCGTCTCGCCGCGAACCGGCACGGGAATTATCGGCAGTTGCAGGATGGCAGCGCTGATATCGACCGATCCCGCCGTCGGCAGGCCGACAACATCCAGAACCAGAGCGGTGCAGTTGTCGGTGCTGCCCGATTGGAGCGCGGCCGCAACCAAAGCGCCGGCGGTATCCTCGGGAGCGGAGCGTTCGCGCAAGATGTTGGCGATGTTCTGTTCCGTCAGAAACCCGTGCACGCCGTCACTGCACAACAGAAAGCGGTCGTGCAGCGCCACCGGTTGCGAGGCGTAGTCGAGCCGCACATCCGGCTCCACGCCCAGCGCACGGTTGAGCACATTCGAGCGACCCGTGCCATCCTGGCGCACATGGTCTGTGGTGAGGCATGTCAGGCGGTCGGCACTCAACCTATAGGCGCGGGTATCCCCGACATGCAGCAGGTGGGCGATGCGGCCGCGCAGCACCAGCGCGGTCAAGGTGCAACCCATCCCGGCGAGGTTGGGGTCCTGGCGGCTCATAGTATTGATCCAACCGCTGAGCGCACTTACGATCTTCGCGCCGGCTCGTTGCACCTCCATGGTCTCGGGCAGATCGCAAAATCCATCCAGGAAACCCCGCACCGTCGTCTCAGCCGCGATGCGGCCGCCCTTTGCCCCGCCGATTCCATCGGCGATCGCCGCCACCACTTCCTGGCGCGGCTCCGGCAACTCCGCGCCGAACAGCGCGCCGGCGAAATCCTCGTTTTCCTTGCGCGGACCGGTCTTTGAGGAGAACCCTACGCTTGCCTGTACGCCGACCTCAACCGTCGCCATCGGTCCTCGCCGTCACCGCGGTTTCTCCAGGCGGCAACGACCATGTCGAAAGTAGCCGCCGGTACTCGAGGCAACACTTGCGGTAAGATCGCCGGAATTGCGGTCGAGCCTATAGTTGCCGCCGTCCTTGGGATCGAACCAGGAGACTCCGGCTCCTGTAATCTCGGCGGGATTGGAATCCACGGTGGCTTTCCCGTAATCGATCACAATCTGCCACGACGTGCCGCTCACCGGATTGACACAGGTCATCGCGGTCGCGCTCTCCTGCGCGTGACAGTTGACCGTCGAAACGGCCAAACACGCTGCCAGGCCGGCTATCCCTGCCACTAGAATGCCGGTGTGGAACATGGTTCCTTCCATTTCGCGATTCGCCGATCTATGCCCAAATCCACAATCCCTGTGAAGCAAGCCGTAGATTAGAGGTCACAGATAATTTCGACCACGGAAGCATAAAAATGGCGATCACGTTGCCTTTTTTTTAGGCAGAGTCCAGGTAAATTTCGCTCGGCAACTCCGGAGGGCTACCGGTCGTCAGGGCTGCTTCGCGAGCGATCCGATAAGCAATTCGACTGGCACGGCTCTTGCGTCGAGTTCCTTAACATGTGTGTTTATTCAACCGCACGTTTCTGATACCGGAGGTTGTGCGCTTCGTCACGACAGAAGAGTTAGGGGACAAACAATGCTCGTACCATCACCCAAGTGGCTCGATTCCGGAAACAACGCATGGCAGCTGGCCGCTGCGACCTTCGTCGGCCTGCAAAGCATTCCCGGCCTGGCGGTTCTCTATGCCGGGTATGTCAAGCAGAAATGGGCGATCAATTCCGCGTTTATGTGCTTTTACGCATTCGCCTCGGTCTTGGTCGTGTGGGTTCTATTCGACTACAACATGGCGTTCGGAGAACAGTGGTTTCCGTTCCTCGGCAAACCGGCGTTGGCGACCTCCGCCAACTTCCTCACGGGTCAGGCGGTGATACCGGCAGCGTCCTCCGGCATGCCGGAGCTGACGTTCCCGATGGCTACCCTGATCTTCTTCCAATTCGTGTTCGCTGCGATCACCGTGATCATTCTCGGGGGCTCGGTGCTCGGCCGCATGAACTTCACTGCGTGGGTGATCTTCTGCCCGGTGTGGATGACCCTGGTCTACACCGTCGGGGCGTTCAGCATATGGGGCGGCGGCTGGCTCTCGCAGTTGGGCGTCCAGGACTTCTCCGGCGGCTACGTGATCCATCTCGCCGCCGGTACATCCGGATTCGTCGCCGCAGCCGTGGTTGGGCCGCGCTTGCGAGTAGATCGAGAGCAATTCCCGCCGAACAGCCTACTGGTCACCTTGATCGGCGCCGGCCTCTTGTGGCTGGGTTGGAACGGCTTCAACGGCGGCGATCCTTATTTCGCCAACCACGACGCGGGCGCGGCCGTGCTCAACACCAACACGGCCACGGCGGTAGGCCTCCTCGTCTGGACGCTGATGGACAAGATGGCCTATGGCAAGCCGTCGATCATCGGCGCGGTCAACGGCATGATCGCAGGATTGGTGGCAATCACTCCCGCCGCCGGTTTCGTCAACGGCTGGGGCGCCATCATCATCGGTATCGTTGCCGGCATCATTCCGTGGCTTTCGATGAATAAGTTCCAGAAGACCGGCTTCATGGTGAGAGTTGACGATACCTTAGGGGTGTTTTCCACGCACGGGATCGCCGGCTTATGCGGTGGTCTGCTCGTGGGCATCCTCGCCAACCCGGATATGCTCGAATACATCGGCACCGACAAGGAAGCGCCCGGCGTCAGCGTTACCGGCTTGCTTTACGGCGACACTGGGAACCAGCTTCTGCTCCAGCTGGAGGGCGCGGCGTTTATCATCATCTACAACGCCATTGCCACGTTTATCATCCTCAAGGTGATCTCGATCTTCGTGCCGCTGCGCATGGATGAGGCGCAGCTGGTGGTCGGAGATGACGCGGTGCACGGCGAGACCGCTTATGCAATCACCGTGGGGGAGCCCGCTGAATAGGGCGGTAGTTCGGTTGAGAATTGCCCTGAACATCGGGTGGGGCAGCGTTGCCGCAGGCGCGCCCCACCCCTGGAGGATTTCCGACAAGAATGCCTCTTATTTAGTCAGAAGATTCCGCTACGACAGGCTGTTGTGGTTCGCGTGCAGGCAGTGCCGGGGCGGTCACGATCTCGCCTTTGAGCCGCTCGATCGCCGGCTCGTCGAGGGTTTCGGTCTCGAGCAGGGCCGCTGCGGTACGGTCGAGCAGCGAGCGGTTCTGCTGCAAAATGCCAAAGGCCTGCTGGAAGGCGCCGTCGACGAGTTGGCGAACCGCCCTGTCCACGGCTTCTGCGGTCTCTTCGCTGTAGTTGCGCTCCTGCGGAACCGGCACATTGGGCTGCAGAAAGGGGAGCGGTCTCGGTCGTAGGTCACATTGCCGAGGGCCTCGCTCATGCCGTAGCGCAGGACCATCGCGCGCGCGATGTCGGTCGCACGGGCGAGGTCGTCCGCAGCGCCGGTCGATATCTCGCGGAATACCAGCTGCTCGGCGGCGCGGCCGCCGAGCAACCCTGACATTTTGTACCCGAGCTCGGGACGGGTCATCAAATATCGATCCTCGGTCGGCCGTTGTATCGTATAGCCGAGCGCGCCGACGCCATGCGGGATGATCGAGACCTTGTGGACGGTGTCGGTGCCCGGCAGCGCCAGCGCCACCATCGCGTGACCGAGCTCGTGGTACGCCACCACCCGCCGTTCGAGCGGATTGAGCAAGCGATTACGCTTCTCCAACCCTGCAACCATGCGCTCGATCGCGGCCGTGAAGTCGGCCATCGTCACCGCATCGGCGTTGCGCCTCGTCGCAAGCAAGGTCGCCTCGTTGACCAAATTCGCCAGATCGGCGCCAGTAAAGCCGGGTGTCAGCGCCGCGATCTGCTCGGGCTTCACGTCGTCGCCGAGCTTTGCCACCTTCTTCAGATGCACCGCCAGGATCTGCTCCCGTCCCCTCTTGTCCGGGCGGTCGACCAGGATTTGCCGGTCGAAACGTCCGGCGCGCAGCAATGCCGGATCGAGCACTTCGGGCCGGTTGGTCGCGCCGAGCAGGACAAGGCCGCTCGACGGGTCAAAGCCGTCGAGCTCGGCCAACAGCTGGTTCAATGTCTGGTCCTTCTCGTCTTGCCCGCCCCCGAAGTAACCGCCGCGGGCACGGCCGAGCGCATCGAGTTCGTCGATAAAGATGATCGCCGGCGCGTGTTGGCGCGCCTGCTCGAACAGATCACGCACCCGGGCGGCGCCAACGCCGACGAACATCTCGACAAACTCCGAGCCGGAAATCGAGAAAAACGGAACCCCGGCCTCACCGGCGACGGCGCGGGCGAGCAGCGTCTTGCCGGTCCCAGGCGGACCGACCAGCAGCACGCCCTTGGGCGGACGGCCGCCGAGCCGCCCGTATCGGACGGGCTCCTTCAAGAATTCCACGATTTCGACCAATTCGTCCTTGGCCTCGTCGACCCCCGCAACATCCGCGAAGGTGACTTTGGTCTCCTTCTCGACATAGATCCTGGCGCGGCTCTTGCCGATCTGCATCAACCCGCCGATCCCACCTTGTCCCATGCGCCGGATCGCGAACATCCAGATCCCGACAAAGAAAACCGCCGGCAGGACCCAGGAGAGGAGATCGGCGATCCAGTGGCTTTCGATGACGCCGCTATAAGTCACCCCGTGCTTGGTCAAGTTTTCGGCCAACTCAGGTGGTTGGACCCGCGTCGTGACGAAATCCTTGGTCCCGTTTGGTAGGGCCTCCTTCAAGGTACCCTGGATCTGGTTTTGACTGATCCAGACCTCGTTAACCTTGTCTTCGCCGAGCAGTTTCTCGAACTGGCTATACGGGATCGGCGTCAGCTTTCTGCTCTCCAGATAGAGGTCCTGGATCAGCACCATGCCGAGCACTGCCGCAATGACATACCAGAAATTGATGTGGAATTTCTTGTCCGTCGCATCCATGAACGCCTGAACCCTTATCTCGCGCGCCACTGCCGCGAATTATAAACGCCCTGAGGGATCTGGGAGTGCATGATCGATTTGAAGCCGCCCCGCCGCCGAAAACTTTTCCTTAGCTCAAACCGGCCATATTGCCACTGCACGTTGTCTCCCTGAACGAATCAACCAACTAATCCGTAAAACGAATGCTCGGTAAATTTCAAGACCGCGCCTCGTGCGCCGGGGAGAAAAGGACCGCAGTGCAGCCATGCGCTTGAAAGCCGCAGGGATGCGAACACCTAGAAGCGAATACCTAAATTTGTAGGAATTGAAGGCTGAGGAGAGCCAGGGAGACCAAGCCATGAGGAAGTCGATCGTGCCAAAAGCACCGGCGCGGAAAGCGCTTTGCCTGGTCGCCATGCTTGCGGCATCGGCGTTAGCCTATCCCGTTCATGCCGCGCCGGCAACCGGCGGCGACACGGTGCAGGGGCTGTATGACGCGCTGCTCGGCACGATGAAGAACGGCCACATCCTCGGGCAGAGCGGGCGGTTCACCCAGCTCGAGCCGGTCATCCGCCGGACTTTCGACATCCCGTCGATGACCCGCTTGTCGGTCGGCCCATCGTACTGGGCTGGGCTGAGCGAGGCACAGCGCCAGCAACTCACCGACAGCTTCGGCCGTTATATTTCAGCGATCTATGCCGATCGCTTCGACAGCTATGCCGGACAGAAATTGGAGGTCACCGGCGAACAGCCCAATCCGGGCGGCGTCATGGTCAAGAGCCAGATCGTCAAGGCCAATGGCGAGCCGGTCAAGGTCGACTACCTGATGCGCCGCAACGGCGAGGGCTGGCTGATCTCCGACATCTATCTCGACGGCGCGATCAGCGAGGTGGCGACCCGCCGCTCCGAATTCGCCGCGATCCTGCGAGCCGACGGCGTCGACGGATTGATCGCCGCCCTCAATCGCAAGGCCGACATGCTGACCGGGACCACGGCACGATCCTTCTAATTTTCGGCGATAGCTGGGCTGTCGCTCGGCTGACTGTCGGTGAGGCTCCCACATTGAGCCTCGCCGCTTCCGCGGTGACGAGCCGCAGCTCCATCAACCGGCTCGCCGCATCATCCACAAAAGTCAGCAGCGTGCACGGTGGCCCGCGGTCCTCGAACCAGTCGTGCTCCGAGTTGTCGATCTGCACCAGTTCACACAGGGATCGCGCCGCCGGCGCGGGCTGATGCGGCGAGGGGAGACGGTGCCGGCGGTTCTGCCATAGTCCATCGGCCATCCTCCCACCGCGCGCCGCCTCGCGCGCCACCGAACAGCCGCGATGCTCTGCCAGCTTCTCCGCCGCCAAGCGCAGACCAAAGTCGCAATACCGCTCCCCCGTGATGGATCTTCGCCCGGCTGCGGCCCTCGGCAGTGCGGGTGCGGATTAGATCGCGCTCCACGTCCGCCAGGCCGCCTAACACTGCTATCATCAATCGCCCGGTGCTGGTTGCACTCCTCCGCGACCCCGGCCACAAGATTCTTCGCACGTGTTGTCGCGAGTCAGCTCGTAAGAGACTAAAAAGAGGAAGCGGCCATGGTCGTCTCGGCCCAGAGAGGAAGGTAATCGGGTAAATGACTTTGTTGGTGTTCGAAATGGACACTTTTGTCTCCAACGCGAGCACTCCACGCTCGCACTCTCGCCACAAAGTGTTGCGATAATTTCTACGTCGAACGGAGACGTGCGGCTAACACGTCTCCGTTCCAACATCCGGAGGCTAAGCCCATGAAATTGGTGTGGCATAGCCTACTGACGGTCTTGGCTTTCATCCTATCGGCAGGTGCACCGATTGCTCCGCACCCGTTCGACAGGCTGATTGCCAGCCTCGCGCAGCTCTGCGCTTTTCTCGCAGAACTGCTCAAGTAGGTGATGGGGAAGGGGCGTTAAATCGGCGTCCCGACCCGCCTACCTGACCCCACGATAATAACCTAGTACGGCGAATTTGTGGCCTTAATTTTCAAAAGCCACCTATCCCTGGCCCGTACCTCGCTCGGGTCGCGCGCCAATCAAAAAGCCGCGGAATTGGTGTTCTGGAAAATTCACGCCCTTTTGGTGAGGCAGAAGTGCGGCACCTGCCCCGGCCGTTGACCGGCTATGCCAATCAGGGTCCGCTCGGGTTAGGGACTAATTTAGGAAACTCGTAGACAAACCGAAGCAGCATTTCAACGAATCTTATTAGATCGCGTGCGTCTGCATCACTCATAAGTACAATTTCGTGTGTCGCTTCATTTCCTTTTCTGCGTATATGATCGACCCAATGCTTTCCGTCCGGCGGTATATACCCCTTATCGGAAAGAAAGTTCACGTACTCTAGAAAATTCAACCCGACTTTTGCTGATTTTTCGACGGCAATGTGCATCAATATCTTGCGGCAGAGAAGGACGGCTGCTGTATGACAATTTTCTGCCGTGCAGCGCCTAGCCTCTTCGTAAACTACGTTTAAGGTATCGGGGACATGTTGAACGGCGTTACCAAATGCCGGAGAGGGCTTTTGCCCGATCCCCGAGTGAAAAAATACTGGCCCACCGCAGTTAGGACAAATATATACCGCGCCGAATTGCGTGCCGCTTCCATCAGCGAAACCGCCTAACTTGAAACCTTTATTGGACGATACGCTTGTGGAACAGAAGCCACAAATAAACGCGTGATTTGGGAGGGTCTGGAGGCCAGCCCAGTTCGCAGCGCCTTCGTTAAAAAATCGATCCATGCGGTTCACATTCTCCGTCCTGTTCTTGGGTGGAGTGGCGCGCGTCGGTTCGATACAACGGTCAAGGGTTAATTCCTGCATCTGGTGGGTCGGAACCTCAACCTGCGCCGTCACGCGGTGAGCCGCGAAATCGTACTCTTGCCCACGCCGTAGCGGCGCGCGAGTTCTGCGAGCGTAGCGCCCTGCCCCCGCCGCCGCCGTGCTTCGGCCTTCTGCGCCGGCGTCAATTTCGAGGGTCGGCCCATGTGCTGCCCGCGCTTCCATGGGCGTGCTGAAAAGCGTTGAACCCACAGGGTTCTTGGCCTTCGCACCCGCGTTTGCGGGAACAAACTGGGCGGATGTGAATTGGCGGATCATCCAAAATTGCCCGCACGGCCGAGGAAGTGTTTTGTCTTCGGCCGCCTGTTTGGTTCCGGCTTTGCCGGCTTAGGGTGCGGTGGAACACCTACAAGCGGAATTTCGTCTATAGGGAGAACACCCCTCTGCAAAATAGCGTGGCTTGGGGGCGCCGTAGCGGTGTTGTCGACGAGCAAGTAGGACTTCAGCCGTCTTTACGTGCTATTGCGGGTTCAGTCGGGTCGCCTGCATGTCAGTGACGTCTGTGTGCTGATCGGCCTACAGCTGCGTCAGGTGTTTCGTCTGCTGTGGCCTCGAACAAGACGGTGCCGGGAGCCTGCCTTCCGAGCGCCGAGGCAGACCAGGCAACTACCGGCTACCCGCTGAGGTTCGCATCCGGGCGCGTGCCGGTGTCGGCCCACGGCTCGGCCAATGATCGAAACTGCGCCTTGGCGTCCACGATCTGCTTGACGATGGCGAACAAGTCGAAGGTGCTGCGCGCGACGCGGTCAATCCGTGTCACGGTCACCACGTCGCCGGGGGCGAGGGCCTGCAACATTTTCAGAAGCTCGCGCCGGTTGTTGTGCGCGCCGGTTACCTTCTCCCGGTAAATCCTGGCGGTGCATCCGGCGGCGCGTAGCTGCTCAAGCTGGCTGTCGAGCGTCTGGCCCACGGTGCTGACGCGGGCATAGCCGAAACGGCGGTTTTGCGGGTGAGTTTCGGTCATAAGATACGGGAAGTGTAACCACTTGATCCGGGCAGGGGCAAACAAATTTCCCGAAAGTCTTGAATTTTGGAACACGGCGCGGGAGTTGGGTAATCGAGGAAAATCGCGGCGCGCTAGGCCAGTTGCAAACAACGCATCCGGTATTAGCTTATCGATCATCATGTTGTTCGGATTCTATGACGAAAGCGGCGAGCACGATCCGACGGGACGCCTGACGCAGCTAACGGTAGGCGGCTTTATTGCTCCCTTGGAGACAATTACGCAGCTCTCTCTTGACTGGAAGGGTGCGCTGGATACTGAGGCAATGTCATCATTTCACATGGCGGACTTCGCCTCCGATGAGGCGAGCTATGACCGGTGGAGTGACGGGCGGAAGCGACAGCTTAATCGTTTTGTCGATATCCTTTGCAGGAACGTCAGTCACTTCTGCGCATACACCTACCCCGTCACTTTTCAGGCCGCTCAATCTAACAGACACTTCAAAGACACCTATGAGACCGCATTGGCTAGTGTTACGATGGATGCAGCCAGAGTAGCGAGAGAGTTTGGCGAACAATTATCGCTAGTATTTGCAAAAACTGGCTAAATTAGAAGTACTATGATTAGGAAATATTTTGATATCATAAACTGGGAAGACTCATATATTTCACAATACATAGTCGCACTTTCACGCGAGAAGCCCGCACTTCAGGCGGCAGAAATTGTCGCTCGTGGATGGAAGCGAAAAATGCAAGATGGAATTGTGGTTCACTCGTTCGCCGAGGTAATGAAGATCGCAAAGGTTTTCGATCATTGGCCCCGCGATGTTTAGGAATGGCGGTTGGCGAATCTTTCTGGCGGGTGTGCTTTGCGGCATCACCTTCATGGCAGTTGTCGGGGCTGCGTCGGTTTGGTGGAAGCCGCGCCCTGAGCGCTCGGCTAAGGACGACGCCATCTACGACATGTGCCTAGCGGGCCAGGACGGCAACACGGTCGCCTGCGATGCCCTAATGCGGGTGCTCGACCGCCAGAAGGCTGCGAAACGGCGATGAAGAAAGAGGCCGCGAAGATGCTGGCGGCGGGTGTCAGCAAGCGGGACGTTGTGCAGTGGGCAATGGACAGGGGCTTCGTCGGTTCACAACTGAGCGACGCAGTGGGCATCTCGCTGAAAGACCTTCAGGCTGACAAGTACTGAACGCTTTCTCCTCCTTTGGCACTTCTGCCACCCGCCGCAAGACGACTACAGACACAACGTCAACGCCGTCTTTCTAAATGTTGTGTCTCGGCGCTGCGCGTACCTCTCTGTCAAAGTCGTATAACTGCACATTATGTGAAATCTACCGAAGTGGAAATTAAGTCCTCATCTTAACTTCCAAGAATTTTCCGTCGCGCTCAGGTATTTACGCTCGGAAGCACGCGGCCTGGTCGCGGCGCGAATACTTGACCGGCAGCGCCTCTATTTAAGGTCACGTCCGTCAAGCTGGTGGAGATTCGAGACTGAAGCTGAGGCGCCACGGGTCGGCGACCTTGGTCGAAACTCGTCTTCGGTAGGTGCACTGCAAGGGAGCGCGATCGACGGCATGGCGGATTGTGCTGCGTCCGGAGCGCCGCTATCAAGCCCTGCGCCTTTGGCGCACCGCTGCGCGGCTGCGGGGCTTGACAGCGGCACTCCGGCCGAGCTTTTGGCATCCATGCCGTTCGACGGCGCAGTGGATCGCGCCAAGCTGGTTAGGCCGCGCATGGGATCTGCCGGGGGTCGGTTGCACTTGCCGGAGCGATCAGCTCGGCCATTACTTCGACTTGCAGATAGCGGTGCTGCAGCTGCCACTCGTCGTTTTGCTCGAGCAGCACCGCGCCGATCAGCCGAACGATGGCGGCTTCGTTGGGGAAGATCCCGACCACGTCGGCGCGGCGCTTGACTTCTTTGTTGAGCCGTTCGAGCGGATTGGTGCTGTGTAGCTTGCTGCGGTGCTGCTCGGGAAAGTCGAGATAGGACAGCACATCGCTCTCGCTGTCGTCGATGAACGCGGCGAGCTTCGGCCATTTCTGCCGCAATTGGTCGGCGACGTGGCGCAGCATCACGCTGGCCTGGGCACGATCCGGCTGCAGGAACGCCTGGCGGAGCGCCGCTGCCACCATGCTTTGCTGGGTCTTGGGGACATAGGCGAGAGCATTGCGCATCCAATGCACGCGGCAGCGTTGCCAGCTGGCGCCAAATACCCGCCGGATCGCCGCTTTCAGCCCCTCATGGGCATCGGAAATGACCAGCTTGACGCCGCGCAAGCCGCGCCGTGTCAGGCTCTTCAGAAAGCCCGACCAGAAAGTCTCGGCTTCCGAGGGACCGATATGCAGCCCGACGATTTCGCGTCGGCCGTCGGTGTTGGCCGCAACGGCGATTATTGCGGCGACCGATACGATACGGCCGCCTTCGCGCTGCTTCAGGTAAGTGGCGTCGAGCCAGAGATACGGCCACTCGCCGGCGAGCGGCCGGTCGAGGAACGCATGGACGCGCTCGTCGATCTCCTTACACAGCTTGGAGACCTGCGACTTGCTGATCCCCGACAGCCCCATCGCCTGCACCAGATCGTCGACCCGCCGGGTCGAAACACCGCCGATCCAGGCCTCCTGGATCACCGCGATCAGCGCCTTCTCCGAGCTCTTGCGAGCTTCGAGAAACGGCGGGAAGTAGCTGCCCTGCCGCAACTTCGGGATGCGCAGCTGCAGTGAGCCGAGGCGGCTGTCGAGCGTGCGGTCGCGGTAGCCGTTGCGCCAGGTGGTCCGCTCGCCGCTGCGCTCATAACGCCCGGCGCCGATCAGCCCCTCCACATCGGTCTCCATCAGCAATTGCAGCACCGCCTCCGCCACGGCTCGCAGAAAATCGCCATCGCCGGCCTTCTCCAGCAGCTCGGCCAGCACCAATCTCTCTTCGGTCATCGGGTCCTCTCGCGTGCTTCAGGTTGAAGTTTGGCAACTCCACCTTAGCCGACCTGGCCCGATGGCCACCTCAACCACACCGCAGCCCTACACTACGGCTTGACCCGAAAATTCCACCACAAGCGTGGACGCTAACCTATTTAACGCGGGCGGATACAAGATATGGGTCGGGCCGATGGTGGCCGTGGTGCGGCGAGCGGACGTCCGAATGCTTCGATCGATCCGGGAAATTGCCATCTTCGGGGAGCATAGTCCGTTCGAAACTGGGTGGTCTGGAATGAAATCGGCGCCAACGGGCAGCGGATATCGAAGAAGGATGGCTTTCGGCAAAGCCGCCGGCGCGGGCCCTGCTTTCGACGGGCCGGCGGAGGGTATTCTACCAAAGGAGGAAATTTTACTGCTGATTCGTTGCAGGTGCAGCAATCGGTGTTTGCTGATGAAACCAAAAGTTGGGGTAGGGGCGAAAATTGAGCTCGACTGCGGATTATCGCTCGGGGTTAGGCCATTGAGGCACCGCGGCAAAAGCGGTGATGAGCTTTAGAGCCTGACCAAGAATGAATCCAGAAATCTCAGCGCGTTACCGTTCCTCCTTGTCATTCCCGCGAAAGCGCAGGGCTATCCGGGGAATTTAACTCCGTTGCAAGAATACGGCGATTTCAACCGTAGGGTGCCGGCCCAGGCATGGGGCCCTGGGGAGAGAGCCCCTCTCCGCCCTTCAGGGGGGAGAGGGAGGGACCCGCGAAGCGGGAGGGTGAGGTGGGCGGCACCGCGAACCGGGTCGTCTGCCCCCCTCACCCTACCCTCTCCCCCCGGCCAGCGGTGGGAGAGGATAAAGAGGGGCGCCGTTCTGCGAAAGATTTCCGGCGGACTCTCGGAAAAATTGTCCAAAGACTTTCCCCGGACAGCCCTGCGCGAAAGCGGGAATCCAGAGCCGGCAAGGCTGCAGCGGTTGCCCCCCTGTTCAAGCCAGGGGCAGGCTCTGGACCCCCGCTTTCGCGGGGGTGACGATAACCCGTTGCAAAGGCGGAATTCATTTGGGTCAGCCTCTTAGCCCCCGCCTCTATCTCCTTGATCAGCCGGCGCCTCGCTACCGCCGACAAGCACCCTTCCCTTATTTGCCCGGGGGTGTAAGTCTTGCCGCTCTTTAGCCTGGGGTCCTGCGATGAAGATATCCGGCACTCGCTGTCAAATCGTCGACCTGCCTGCCGACGAGCCGCTTGCCGACGCCGCCGAAAACCCGAACGCAACCCGGCCGATCGTCACCTTGGAGGTTGAAACCGACGATGGGGTGTCCGGCGTCGGGGTCACATATTTCGGTGGCGCGCTGACCGGCACATTGCGGAGCGCGATCGACGAACTGGGCCAACTGATCGTCGGGGACGATCCGCTGCGCGTCGAGGCGGTCGTGGCGAAGTTGCGCGCGGCGGCCGGTTCCGCCGGGCCCGGCGGCATTTTCCACTTGGCCCTGTCGGCGCTCGACATGGCGTTGTGGGACATCCGCGGCAAGGCGCTGAACCTGCCGCTGTGGAAGCTGCTCGGCGGCGCGCGCGATCGGGTCCCGACCTATGCGAGCGGGGCTTTGATGCGCGGGCTCTCGCTCGACCGCGTCGTCACCGCCGCCGGGCGCCTCAAGGACAAGGGCTTCCGCGAAATGAAGACGCAGCTGGCGCTCCCCGGAGAGACTACTCCCGCCATGGAGGTCGAGCGCATGCGCCGGGTGCGCGAGGCGATCGGTCCCGACATCAAGCTAATGTGCGACATCAACCAGCGCTGGCGGGTCGAGCAGGTGATCGACATCGGCCGCCGGGTCGAAGACGCCGGGGTCGGCCTCTTCTGGCTCGAGGACGTGACGACGGCGGACGACTATCCCGGCTTGGCTCGGGTCACCGCGGCGCTGTCGACCCCGGTCGCCGGCGGCGAGTATGTCTGGGGGATCGTGCCTTTCCGCCACATGGTCGAGGCGCGCTCGGTCGATATCGTCATGATCGACCTGGTTCGGGTCGGCGGCATCACGCAATGGCTGAAGGTCGCCGGTATGGCCGAGGCGTTCAACCTGCCGGTCGTCAGCCATCTGATCCCCGAGGTCCATGTCCACCTGATCGGCGCGATCCCGAACGGACTGACGGTGGAATACATGCCGTGGCTGACGCGCCTCTTCGAGGAGGTGCCGCAGCCGCAGAACGGCGAGCTGGCGATGCCGACGGCGCCCGGCCTTGGGCTGAAATTCGACCAGGCCGCGATCGAGCGCTACCATGCCGGTTGAAAAATCAGCGGCGTCTCTGGCCGCCCGTTGGCGCTCGATACGGCCTATCCCCGTATGTTTGAAAGTTGCGTGGATGCGCCCGTAAGCCCATATGAGAACGTACCAGAAACACGCCACGCTGTCGATGATGTCACCTTACCTCGCATTTCTCTGCCGATTCCCTGCCAAGCGCTCCGGCAGGGAATTGAAATTCCCTGCCGTTTTACGGGAATCCGCTCGCAAGGTATTGATTATCGAGGGATCACCGCTGGATATCGAGGAAATTTCCCGTTATTCCCCTGTCGGCAGGGAAATTTCGCGATCGGCCCCCGGGACACGGCTCGGAGCAGATCGGGCGATCGCTGCAATCCCAGCAAGAGACGACGGGCTCGGAGTGGCCGGATGAAAATCGCGAGTATCCAGACCGGCATCGTCGCGCTGCCGAACGACGAGCCGCTCGCCGGGTTTTCAGAAAATCCGGAGGGGAAAAACCCGATCGTCACATTGCAAATCCGCACCGATGACGGTGTGGAGGGGTTAGGGGTCACTTATTTCGGCGGCGCGCTGACCCGCACCTTGAGGCGCGCGGTCGACGAACTCGGCGCGCTAGCGATCGGCGAGGACCCGATGCAGGTCGGGGCGGTCGCGGCGAAACTGCGGGCGGCTGCGGGCGGTTCTGGCCCGGCCGGGATCTTTACGATGGCGCTGTCGGCGATCGATGTGGCGCTGTGGGACATCAAGGGGAAGGCGCTGGGTTTGCCCTTGTGGAGGCTGCTGGGCGGCGGGCGCGACCATATCGCAACCTATGCCAGCGGCGCTTTGCGGCGCGGCCTCAAGCTCGAAGAGGCGGTCACCGCTGCGGGCAGACTTCGCGAAAAGGGGCATCGGCAGACCAAAATGCAACTCGGCCTGCCAGGCGTCACCTCGCCGGCGCGCGAAGTCGAGCAAGCCCGGCTCATCCGCGAGGCGGTCGGCCCCGAAATGGATCTGATGTGCGACATCAACCAGCGCTGGCGGGTCGACCAGGCGATCGATATCGGCAAACGCGTCGCAGACGCCGGGGTCGGGCTCTATTGGCTCGAAGACGTGACGGCGCATGACGATTACGCCGGGCTCGCTCGGGTCTCCGCGGCATTGGCGACCCCGGTAGCGGGCGGCGAGTACCTCTACGGCATCGTGCCGTTCCGCCATATGCTCGAAGCCCGCTCGGTCGACATCGTCATGATCGACCAGGTGCGCTCCGGCGGGATCACCCCGTGGCTCAAGATCGCCGGCATGGCCGAGGCCTTCAACCTGCCGGTGGTCAGCCACGGGGTCCCGGAGATCCACGTGCACCTCGTCGGCGCGGTACCAAACGGCCTTACCGTCGAGTACATGCCCCGCCTCTTCCGATTGTGGGAGGAAGTTCCCCAGCCCATTAATGGCGAGCTTGCGATGCCGACGGCGCCCGGCCTCGGGCTCAAATTCGATGAACAGACGATTAGGGCGTTCGGGGTCGCGGGCTAGGCCGCCGCGGCGACTGTGCGCAGCTGGTGGAACCCGCGTTCGAGGTCCTCTATCAGGTCCTGCGGGTCTTCCAAGCCAATGTGGAGGCGCAGGGTCGGACCCTCCGCCTCCCAGCGCGTCGCGGTGCGGCCCCGCACCGGATTGGTCGGCAAGATCAGGCTCTCATAACCGCCCCAGCTCGACCCGATCCCGAATAAGTCGAGGGCGTCGATCATTGCGTATACCGCCGATTTGGAGGCTGGTTTGAGCACGACACCGAACAACCCGCTGGCCCCGAGAAAATCGCGCTTCCACAATTCGTAGCCGGGGTCTTCCGGCAAGGCGGGATAGAGCACGCGTGAGACCTCGGGCCGGGTCTGCAGCCAGTGTGCTACCGCAAGCGCATTCTTCTCGTGCCGTTCGAGCCGCACCGACAAAGTGCGCAGCCCGCGCAAGGCGAAATAGGCGTCGTCCGGGCCGGCGCAGTGGCCGAGATCGGCTGCCATCGTGCGCACCGGCAGGTACATCTCTTCATTGGTGATGACCGCCCCGAGGATGACGTCGGAATGGCCGACGATGTATTTGGTCGCCGCGTGGATCGACACGTCGACGCCGTGGGCGAAGGACGGGAACAGGTAGGGTGAGGCCCAGGTGTTGTCCATCAGCACCTTGGCGCCGCCCTCGTGCGCGGCCGCGGCGATCGCCGGCACGTCTTGCACCTCGAATGTCAGCGAGCCCGGCGATTCGACGTAGACGACCCGGGTGTTCGGACGCATGAGCCGGGCGATCTCCTCGCCGATCAGCGGGTCGTAATAGGTCGTCTCCACACCGCAGCGCGTCAGCACTCTCTCACAGAAGTTTCGCGCCGGGCCGTAGCACGAATTGACCATCAAGAGATGGTCGCCGCATTTGAGGCAGGCCTGCAGCGGCGCCGTGATAGCGGCGAGGCCCGATGACATCAGCATTGCGCGATAGCCGCCCTCGATGGCGGCTACCGCCTCTTCCAGCGCGAAGGTGGTCGGAGTGCCCAACAATCCGTAGCGGACGACGTCGAAGCGCGTGCTCGGGTCTCGTTTGGCTTCCCACTCCGCCATATTCGCCGACAGGATCGTCGAGGCGTGATAGACTGGTGGATTGACGGCGCCGTTTTGTGCCTCCGGATGACGCCCGAGATGAGCGAGGAGGGTATCCTTGCGATATTTTCGGTCGCCGTTGCCGCTTTTCATAAAGCTACTCTCCGTCGTACGGGCACTGGACTTTCGAAACTACATCGATTTGGGCTTCACAAGCAAAATGGCAGATCGGCGCGGAACTATGCCGGCGTGGAGGTGTTGCGCTTACCTTGCATCACGGGCGTCCGTCGCGAATAAAAAGAGAGGTACGCTGGTGAGACTGGGTATTTTGGCCGCTGTGATGGTCGCTCTGGCGGCGTGCTCGAGCTCGACCCCGCCCCCGCCCTCCGATCCCACAGCCTCGGCGGCGATCCTCAAGAAGGATTGCTCGGACCCGAAATGGCAGCAAGAGAACCTCGGTCTCTGGTATTCGGTCTGCCGCCAGTCGCTGCGCTGGTGACCGATTTCGATCAGAACCTCTTGAAGCAGTCCTTGCCGTTTGCCTGCAGGACCCGGCAATCAGTGATTATCCACGGCGCCTTTGGGTCCGGATCGATCTGAATCGCAAAGCTTCTGCCGTCTTTACACTGTACACTCCAGTACGCGAGAGATTTCCATTTGGCGGTATCGACGACGCCCATCGCGAAGGCGGAGGTGCCGACACAACCGTGCCCGACGTTCTTCGCCAGGGTCTTTGCCTGTTGGGCGGGCGGCATCGCCAGAAGGCGGTCGTGGATGGGATTTCCTGAAGCTGCCTTCTGCGCGGCGGCCGGGCCGACGGCGGTCAACGCCGCGAACAGCAGGACCAAGCGCTGCATTACTCTCTTTACGCGCCCGGTGGAATGACCGGCAACACAATATGCGAGGGGTGGGCCGCGTCGACGAAGACCCGGTTACGGGCGAGGCGCGGATGCTCCATCGCGCCTTCCGGCTCGCCCGAATTCGGGTTGATGTCGAAGTGCGGAAAGTTGCTGCTCGCGATGTCGAGACGCAGCCGGTGGCCCCGGCTGAACAGGTTGCCGGTCGGGAACAACTCGATCGTGATGGCGTAGACCTCGCCCGGCGCCATCGGCGTCGGCCGCTCCCAGCTGTCCCGGTAGCGGCAGCGCAGGATGCCCTCGGTCAGGTTCATTGCAAAGCCGTTCGGGTAATCTTCGTTTGGCGGATGCACATCGATCAGCTTGCCGTGAAATCCGTATCGGGGCTGTCGGAGGCGATCCACAGCCGCACCGTAACGGGTCCGGTAACCTCCAGGTCGCGCTCGAGCGGCGGCGTCGAGAAAGCCAGCACATCGGGACGTTCGCCGAGCTTTCGCTGGTCGTAGGCGCCGCCGCGCATGACCGGTTCGCCCGAGCTGAGCGCGCCGCCGATCGTCGGCACCGGATTGCGCGGGTCGGAGTTGTAGTCGAGCGGTTGCGCTCCCAGCAACACTGGAAACGGACCGTCTCCGGCTGGACGATAGACATCCGTCGCCAGCCCGGCGCCGTCCCGCGCCGCGACGACCGTTTCATCTGGTCCGGGCTTATCCATGCGACTTTCCCCGCGCTTACCGGCCGTCCGCATTATCTGACGCGTCCTGGAAGAAGGTAAAGGGCGGCGGTCTTGCAGATTTCCCGGTGGGACTTATATCGGTAGCACATATTAACGATTTCTACTTGGAGACACGCTCGGTGGACGAATGGCAGTCAGCGGACGAGCGAAATAGTCGAGAAAAGATCACCCGGGCGCGGCAAGCGGCTGAAGACCTGTTCAAGCGGGCGCAGCCCAACGCCGATGTCGAGACGGCTGGACCGTTGCCAAATGGCGATGCGACACACGAGCAGGAACCGCGGCGCCAACCACGTATTTTCACCGCCCCGCCGCGGCTTCCGCCGAACCCAAAAGTAGAACCTCCGGTCGCAGCACAGCCAATACGGCAAAGGGCGGTTGCCAAACAGTCAACCCGCACCGTGCCTCCTTCGCAAATCGGCCGCGTCCGTACATTGGCCACTTACGGCATGACGCCGGTGCAAGTTGCCGACCTCTACGGGGTCACCGTCGCCGAGATTGACCGCATCCTCAGATCGCCGGTTTACGCCGGCAAAACGCGGTAATGCCATACTGCCGCTGCGGCAACGAATTTCCCGAGGCGAGAGCGCGGCTCGGTTTCGATTGCTGTCTCGACTGCGGCACTGCAGAAGCCGCGGCAGAGACCGCCCGCCGTGCCCATATGATCGCTCCGATCAGCCACAAATCGGGCTACACCTATTTGGGTCCGGATCGTGCGGCGCAGCGCCAGCGTCTGCTCGAGGGCTCGGCGAAGACCCCGCCGATGGAAACCGTTGCCCCGCCGATCGGCCGAGCCGCGCGGCCGAGACGGATAAGGCGCAAGCGGTACGAATTTGCCGGCTGGGAGTTCAAGCCCGACAAGCGCGGCGTGCGGCAGAAGCGGGCGATCCTTCGAGAAATCCCCGCCGACTGACGCAATCAAATTGCAACAGGAGGAATTGCTATGTCCGGTGGTCGTGCCACGCGGATCGAGCAAATGGCTCCCGAGCTGGAAAGGATCATCGCCGCGTCGGAGCCGATCCGGCATCTGGCCGACGGGTTCGGCGGCACCTCGGGCCCGGCCGAAGGACCGGTGTGGTGGAAAGAAGGCCACTATCTGCTGTTCAGCGACATTCACAATGACAAGCGGATGAAATACGAGCCCGGTAAGAGCGTCACGGTCTTTCAGGAGCCGACCAATCGGGCCAACGGGCTGACCCGAGACCTGCAGGGGAGGCTCGTTGCCTGCGAGCACGATTCGCGGCGGGTCACCCGGCGGGAGCTCGACGGCACCACCACGGTAATCGCCAACAGCTTTCAGGGCCGCCGGCTCAACCGGCCCAATGACGTCGTCGTCAAATCCGATGGCTGTATCTATTTCACCGACCCGTGGACCAACCCGGCGGCGCCGGAGCAATGGGATTTGACCTTTTCCGGCGTCTACCGCGTCACCCCCGATCTCGGCACAATGAGCCTGTTGATCGACGACTTTGTATTGCCTAATGGCCTCGCCTTCTCGCCCGATGAAAAAGTGCTCTACATCAACGATACGCGGCGTGCCCACATCCGTGCTTTCGAGCTGTTGCCCAACGGCACGCTCGCGAAGCACACCGACCGCGTCTTTGCCGATTTGCGAGGGCCTGAGCCCGGCGTCCCAGATGGCATGAAGGTCGATGTCGAAGGCAATGTCTATTGCGGCGGCGCCGGCGGGATCTGGATCATGGACCCGCAAGGCAAGCAGCTCGGCCGTATCGTCCACGGCGCTCCCGCCACCACCAATATCGCCTTCGGCGGCGACGATTGGAAAACCCTATACTTCACCAGCCGCAACCACCTCGGCTCCGTCAACCTGAAAATCCCTGGTCTCCCAGTGCCGGCGCAGAGAAGCTAGCATTCGTCGCCTCGGCGAAAGCGGCGCGAAAGCGGGGGTCCAGGGGTAACTGTTCGAACGCTCGCGTGGTGGATTCCCGCTTTCGCGGGAATGACGAATGACTCACTGTGCGGCGGCCCCTCAGATTTTGACTTCGCTGATCTGAATGGTCGGTTGGATGTTGGTGTATCTGGGAATGTCCGCCATGATGGCATTCGCATGGGGCCCAAAAGCTGATTGGAATTCGGCCACCGAGTTGAAATAGAGATGGCCCATCGCAATAAAGGCGGGCGGTGATCCCGGCGTCGCGCCGGACACCCCTTGCTCGACGCGAACACCTTTGCACGCCTTTCCCAATTTTTCCTGAACCATCGGAATGTGGGAATTGCAGTAGTAGCTCATATCGAATTTGCTGCCCTCATTATTTGGGTACAGAACGCTTACTTTAATCATTTAGTACCTCCAGTGATTGCGCGCGTCGCTCCATTTTGAGGGCGTCGATGGGAGCTGGCTGTTTTCGCTGATATTCCATCAAAATAACAGCGACGAGGTTCGCCTGGGCCGCGGAATCCCTCAATTCTCGGGGGCCGTGTCGGCGAAATAACAGCGAACCCTTTCGCTGATCGGCGCTGTAAAAGCCCGGGAACACAACCAATCGCCTGACATGGCGCCTCCACAGCGATCATTCCAATCCGAAACTATACCATTCGATTACGGCTAATTTCGGGTCGCGCCGATTTGCCAACTCGATCAGTTCGCCATAGCACGCATGCCCGCCAGTTCCGCTTCGCGACGGCAGGCGTAGCGGCCTGTTCCCGCATGGCCATATGACGGGCTCGTATTGAGATAATACCCGCCGCTTTGAGGATCCACCCAGACGACGGTATCCTTTGGGCAATGCTCTTGCGCCTGTTGCTCGGTCCGGAAAGCCACCAGGACCTCAGGCGCCTGCGCGCAAGCTGCGCAGGCGAGCGGAAGGGCCGCGAGGAGCAGCCGCGAGGGGAACCGAAGGAGCATCGGCAAATTCGACCCCTCGCTCAACCCTTTGGCGCGCTGAAGAACTGATAACTCGCGGAGTAGCGCATGCGCGCCTGTTCCGAGACATGGCCGGCGTCGCAGCCGGTCGTCGGCGCGACTCCGCCCTTGGTTTCCGTCCGGCGAATAAAGGCAGCATCCGCAAGGATACCCCGCCCTTCATGGGCTTTGGCGCGTAACAGGAGCCACTGAACTGCACCTTTCTCTGGCGCATCAGCCCTCGCAATGACCTCGCCGACGACCGCCGAACCATCGGCCATCTTCCAGGTCGGACCGGCAAAGTGAGTGCCGATCTGCCGGCCTTGCTCGTCGAAGAGATTGGCCTCCGGCGCCTTGAAAGACCATTCGAAGAGATTTCCTTTATCTTCGCAGGTGTAGATCTGGACGCCGTCTGCCACGACCGCAAGCAACGGCGCGGAGCCCTGAGGGGGTGCTACCGCAGTTTGGTCGGCATTGACCGCGAAGGCACCCATGCCGACCAAAATTCCGGCCATGACAGCAAACGCCGGAACGCCCCTGAATTGCTGCGTAAGACTAAACATTGGGCCTCGCTCTAATCTCGTCTGGCACCTTACGCGGCAGGAATTGGCCGTCTTTGAGGTCGCCGGTGAAGGTGCCGCCTTCGACGACGATTTTGCCGCGCAGCATCGTAAGAGATGGCCAGGCGGCCAGGTCGCGGCCCTCCCAGGGGCTGTAATCGGCCTCGTGAAGTTCGGCGGCGCGCACGGTTTTACGACGGCGCGGGTCGAGCAGCACGATATCGGCGTCCGAGCCGACCGCCAGTGCGCCCTTGCGCGGGTATAGGCCCATGATCTTGGCGGCGTTGGCCGAGACTAGGCCGACAAAATCCGACAACGCATAGCCGCGTTTTTCGACGGTCTCGGTGTAGATCAAGGACAGGCGCGGCTCGACCCCGGCGTTGCCGCCGGTCGTGTCGTCGATCCGCCGCCCCTGCAGTTTGATGCGCAGCGGGCAGCAGATCTCGTCGGTAGCGACAGTCTGGATCGCGCCGTGGTCGGTCGCCTTCCACAACGCCTCCTGGTCCGCCTTGAATTTGAGCGAAGGGTACGTGTGGTAGATCTGGCCGTTGGGCTTTTTGTAGTCCTCGGCGGTGTACATCAGGTACTGGTGGAGGGTCTCGCCGTAGATCGGCACGCCTTCGGCGCGCGCCGCTGCGATCGCGGCGACCCCGGTCGCCGCCGAGGTGTGCATCATGTAGAGCGCGGCACCCTCGATATTGGCGGCCAGCCGAATTACCCGATTGAACGACAGATCCTCCGACAAGGTGTTGTGCACCTCGGCCATGTTCTCGAAGCCGGTCCGGTCCTCGCGGAACAGCTTCTCGTACATGTGCATGACGATGTCGTTGTCCTCGGCGTGGATCGCGGCGATGCCGCCGGCCTGCGCCAAGACCTTCAGCACCTCCCAGATGTCGCCGAAATCCACCATGCGGCCCTTCCGGCTCGGGGTGATATCGGTCGTAAAGATCTTGACCGAGGGGTGACCGGCTTCGACGGCTTCGGCCAATTGCGGCAGGATCTCGGGCGTGATCTTACCCTGCACCATCGTGTGAAAGGCGTAGTCGCAGTGACAGGCGCCGGCCCATTCCTTCTGCCGCCGCTCGATCGCGCTCTGGACCCGGTCGCCCAACTCGACAAGCGCGAAGTCGATCATCGTCGTGGTCCCGCCGAAGAGCGCGGCGCGGCTGACCACCGACGCCGGGTCGGTCAGCTGGTGCTCGGTCGTGCCCGGCACGACAATCGGCCAGCGGCAATGGACATGCGGGTCGATGCCGCCCGGGATCACGATCTGCCCCGCGGCGTCGACCACCCGCGCCGCGCCGAGGGCGCCAAGGCTGCCCGGCGCGCCGATCGCGGCGATATGTTCGCCGGCGACGCCGATATCGGCGGGTTCCGGACCTGAGGGCAGGACGGCGGTCCCCCCCGAAATGACGATGTCCAGCATGTGGGCCTCCCTATGGATGAAAATCTCCCGCCCGGTCCTTCGCCAGATCCCTCCACCCTAACCCTCCCCTGCACGCGGCAAGAATATCCCAGCAGTACAAGAGCCCCTCTCCGCCCTTCAGGGGGGAGAGAGAGGGGCCCGTCGCGTAGCGGCGGGAAGGTGAGGTGGGCGGCGCCGCGAAATGGCATGTCGGCCCCCCTCACCCTGCCCTCTCCCCCCCGGCCGGCGGGGGGAGAGGGTAAAGGAAACGTCCTTGGAGCTGAATTTCGCCGGCGAACGATTCTCAAAGACCGTCCTTCAACTTTCCCGGACAGCCCCAACGCGCGCAGGGTTAGGGAGGGGGCGCGGGGAAGGGAAGGGGAGGGGGCGGGCGAAGGCGAAATGCGTGAGGATTTCGCTGCGCGGCATATCGTGGACGATGAAGACCAGCCGGCTGCGGTGATCCTGGTCGGGCCAGTCGTCGAGCCATTCCGGCGCGAACATCGCGTGCTGGGCCGCCTGCACGACGGCGGGGCGGTCGGGCCGGTCGGCGAAGCGCACGATCCCCTTGACCCGCAGCAGGTCGGTGCCGCGCTCGCGAGCGAGGCCCCCTAGAGCGCGGGCGAAATCAAGGCGGCTTATTTCGCCCTCCAGGACCACGCCAAAAGCGTCGATGCCGTGGGTATGGACGGCCACCGGCTCGGCCGGATTTATCGGAGCGGTCGATAGTTTGCCGCCGCCGAACAGCACGAGGCCGGCATCCGGGGTCTCGGCTGCGAGGATGCGGTCGGCGCGGTCATTGAGCGCGTCGAGACGACGGACGAGATCCGGACCGAGCGGTGCGAGGTCGGTCTTGGTGATCACCAAAGTGTCGGCGAGGGCGGCTTGCCGCCCCGCCTCGGCGAAGCGGTCGAGACTGTCGGCGCCATTTAATGCATCGACGAGAGTAACAACCCGCGCCAAATGCAACGAGTGGTCGAGCGTTGGATCGGCGCCCAATGTGAAGAGGATCGGGGCCGGGTCGGCGAGCCCCGTGGTTTCGATCACGACCCGGGAAAACCGCCTGATTTCACCGGCATCGCGGCGCTCGAGGAGGCCGCGCAAGGTGCGCGCGAGGTCCTCGCGCACCGCGCAGCACAAGCATCCCCCCGGCAGCTCCAGCACACTGCCCTCGACGAAATCGACGAGGTGATGGTCGATCGCGATCTCGCCGAGCTCGTTAATGATGACTGCAGTATCGGCGAGGGCAGGGGAGACGAGCGCACGCCGCAACAGCGTCGTTTTGCCACTGCCGAGAAACCCGGTCAGCACGGTCGTGGCCAGAGTTTCCGATACACCCACGCTTAACCATTCTCCGCTGGGATATCCGGCACCGATCGTTTCACGTCCCGGCCGGGGCGACAAGACGGCAGCAAAAGTAAAGCGCGGCAGTGACATAGGCCATTGCGTTCTGCCACCCGCGTCTGCATCATGCCTGCCATAAGTGGCGCGCATATGCGCGCGAGCGGAAGGGCGGGGAAATGCGGGCGGTGACGTGAACGCTGGCGATGTCTCTCCCGGAGAGGCGCAACTCGTCATCTCTGGCGTGTCGAAGCATTTTGGTGGAGTGCGGGCGGTCGAGGCGGTGACGCTCTCGGTCCGCGCCGGCGAGCTGATCTCGGTCATCGGCCCGAACGGCGCCGGTAAGACCTCGCTCCTCAACATGATCAGCGGGTTCTACCGGCCCGACACCGGCGCGATCGTTTTTGCGGGCAAGGACATCACCGGCGCCCGTCCGTCGCATGTCGCCGCGCTCGGGATCGCCCGCACGTTTCAGAACATCGCGCTGTTCGCCGGCATGACGGTCCTCGACAACATCATGCTCGGGCGTCACGTGCACATGAAGGCCGGAATACTGTCCTCCTTCATCTATTGGGGCCTGGCGCAGAAGGAGGAGGTCGCGCATCGCGCGCGGGCCGAGGAGTTGATCGAGCTTCTCGAGCTCGAGGATTTGCGCAAGCAGCCGACTAGCGGTCTCGCCTACGGCCTGCGCAAACGCGTCGAACTGGCGCGCGCCCTGGCGCTCGACCCGAAATTGCTGCTGCTCGATGAGCCGATGGGCGGCATGAACCAGGAAGAAAAAGAGGACATGGCCCGCTTCATCCTCGACGTGAACCAGCAATGGGGCACGACGGTCATCCTGATCGAGCATGACATGGCGGTGGTGATGGACATCTCGGACCGCGTCGCCGTGCTCGACCGCGGCCGCAAGATTGCCGAGGGCAGCCCCGGCGAGGTTCAGCGTCACCCGGACGTGATCCGCGCCTATCTGGGTACCGCCAAAGCGCGCGAAGAGATCGCCGCATGACGCCGTCGACACTCCCGCGTCTGTTGCAGCGCAACGCCGAGCAAATGGCGGCGCGGCCGGCGATCCGCGAAAAGCATCACGGCATCTGGCAGACTTTTACCTGGGCGCAGTATTGGGAAGAGGTGTGCCACTTTGCGCTGGGCCTGGCCGCGCACGGCTTTCGCCGCGGCGATAAGCTCGCGGTCATCGGCGACAACCGGCCCAGCCTCTATTGGGCACAGCTGGCGGCCCAATGCCTCGGCGGCACCGCGGTGCCGATGTACCAGGACTTCGATCGCCAGCGAGCTGGTCTTTGTGCTGGACCACGCCGAGGTTTCGGTCGTCGTCGCCGAGGACCAGGAGCAGGTCGACAAGATCCTGTCATTGCGGGACGAGCTGCCGCATCTGCAACTTGTCATCTATGACGATCCGAAGGGGCTGCTGCACTATTCCAGCGGCGGCCTCCAGTCATTCGCCGATATGCAGGCGGCCGGCCGCGAGTTCGGCGCGGCGCACCCGGTATATGTCGAGGCCGAGATCGATAACGGCGATCCGGATGATCTGGCGCTCCTCACCTACACTTCTGGGACGACCGGCCGCCCAAAAGGTGTGATGCTGTCGCACGCCAATCTGCTGGGCTCGGCGCAGGGGTTTATTGCAGCGGAGGATATCCGCGTCACCGACGAGCTCTTGTGCTACCTGCCGATGGCGTGGATCGGCGATTTGCTGTTCTCGCTGGTGCTGACCCTGCTCGTCGGGTTTACCTGCAACTGTCCGGAGCGGCCACAGACCGTGCAGCGCGATCTGCGCGAGCTCGGTCCGACGATCGCCATTGCGCCGCCGAGGATCTGGGAGAACATGCTGACCCAGCTGCGGGTCAGGGCGGCGGATTCGACGCCGCTGAAGCGTCGGCTCTTCGAATTCTTCCGCGGGATCGCCGAGCGGGCGGAGCAGCGCAAAGGGGAAGGCAAGCAAACCTCGCTGATCTCCAGGCTGGGCCTTGCGCTCGGCGAGGTGCTGGTCTACGCGCCGGTGCGCGACCAGCTGGGCCTGCGGCGGGCGCGCTGGGTCTATACCGGCGGCGCGCCGCTCGGCCCCGATACCTTCCGGTTCTTTCGCGCGTTCGGGGTCAACATCAAACAGGTTTGGGGCTCGACCGAGCTCGCCGGTCTCGCCTCGTTGCAGCCCGACGGCGAAGCGGACCCGGACACGGTTGGCCGGGTCACACCGGGTTCCGACGTGCGGATTGCCGAGGACGGCGAGGTGCTGATCCGCTCCGCCGCGGTGTTCAAGGGATATTACAAGCAGCCGGATGCCACCCGCGAGACGATGACCGACGACGGGTGGCTGCGCAGCGGCGATTCCGGCTTTGTCGACCGCCGCGGCCATCTCGTGATCGTCGACCGCGCCAAGGATGTCGGCAAGCTTGCCGACGGCACGCCGTTCGCGCCGCAATTTGTCGAGAACAAGCTCAAATTCAGCCCGTTCATCGCCGAGGCGGTGGCTTTTGGCGATCGTCGGCCATTTGTCGCGGCGATCGTCGCGATCGATCTGACGACAGTCGGGAACTGGGCGGAGCGGCGCAACCTTGCCTACACCTCGTTCCAGGATCTGAGCGCCAAGCCCGAGGTGCGGCGGCTGATCGCCGAGGAGGTCACCGAGGTCAACGCCTCTTTGCCCGCGGCCGCGCGGCTCCGGCGCTTTGTGCTGCTCAACAAGGAATTCGACGCCGACGACAACGAGATCACGCGCACCCGCAAGATCCGCCGCCGCTTCGTCGCCGAGAAATACGCTGCCGTCATCGACGCGTTCTACAGCGGCGAGGCGGAGGTCGAGGTCACCACCGAAATCACCTATGAGGACGGCCGGAAGGCGACCCTGACCTCGACGATCGTGATCGAGGACATCCTCGAACCTGCGGAGCCGGCGCCGGAACCGGCCTATGCCTGAGGCGTCGTCGTCATTCCGGGATGCTGCGAAGGGGCAGGCCCGGAATCCATGCACACCGGCCCTTTGCGAGTTCCCGAAGCCGGTGTTCATAAATTCCGGGCTCGTGGGCTGTGCCCACGCCCCGGAATGACGGTGGTTATGGCCGAGCGCGCCGATGCCTGAGTTCGAGTGGCAATTTACGCTGGTCCTGCTGACCAACGGCGTGATGATCGGCCTCATGTACGCATTGATCGCGCTCGGCTTTGTGCTGATCTACAAGGCGACCGACGCGATCAATTTCGCGCAGGGCGAGTTCGTCATGTTCGCGGGGTTTATCGCCGCCGGAGCGGCCGATCTTGCCGGCGCGCCATTCTGGGTCTCGGCGCTGCTCTCGGTCTCCGGCATGGTGGCATTAGGCTTCGGTCTCGAACGCCTTGTGCTGCGTCCGCTGATCGGCCGGCCGATAATCGCCGTCGTGATGGCGACGATTGGGCTTGCCGCGGTGTTGAGAGGAGGCGCCGTGCTGGCGTTCGGCGCCGGGACCCGGGCGATCGAGATGCCGGTCAGCGACTCGCCGCTTTATCTCGGACCGGTCTCGCTGTCACAGGTCCAGCTGGTCGGCGCCACCGTCAGCATTGTCTTTCTCGCCGCCTTCAGCTGGTTCTTTCTGAAGAGCCGGGTCGGCATCGCGATGCGGGCGGTGGCCGACAGCCAGCAGGTCGCGATGGCGATGGGCATCAATGTCCAGCGCTATTTCGCGCTCGCTTGGGCGATGGCCGGGATCGTGTCCGCGCTGGGCGGCGTCGTCTGGGGAGCGATGCTCGGGGTCGACAACCAACTCGCCCTGGTCGGCCTCAAAGTCTTTCCGGTGGTGATCCTGGGGGGCCTCGATTCAATTATCGGCGCAGTGGTTGGCGGGCTGATCGTCGGCATCGTCGAAAACCTCGCCGCCGGCTATCTCGACCCTTATGTCGGCGGCGGCACCAAGGACTTCGCGCCTTACATCCTGATGATCGTCGCGCTGATGGTGCGGCCCGAGGGCATCTTCGGCCGGCGGCGTATCGAGCGGGTGTGATGAACCCTCACCCGCCTCGCTGCGCTCGGCACCCTCTCCCGCAATGCGGGAGAGGGGGGACCCGGCCCGCAGGGCCGGGTGGGTGAGGGTGGGCAGGCCTAGCCATGTTCCACCGCGAATCCGGGGTGTTCAAGACCGGCTACGCCGCGGACATGGCGCTCTATCCGCTGCCGATCGCCAAATGGGCGGTGGCGGCGTTCGCCGGGCTGTTCATCGCCGTCGCGCCGCTCGCGTTCTCCGAATACTCTTTGTCGTTGCTCAATCTGTGCTTGGTCGCAATCGTCGGCGCGCTCGGTCTCAACCTTCTCGTCGGCTACACCGGGCAAATCTCGATCGGGCACGGCGCCTTCATGTCGGTGGGCGCCTATACCGCCGCCAATCTGATCGTGCGGCTTGGCCTGCCGTTCTGGATCACGATCCCGGCCGGCGGGCTCATGGCTGCGCTGATCGGCATCGTGGTCGGGATCCCGTCCCTGCGAATCAAGGGAATTTACCTGGCGATCGCGACCCTTGCTGCGCAGCTGATTATCGAGTGGACGATCAATCACGTGACCTGGATCTCCGGTGGCGTGCAGTCCTCGATCGAGATTCCGCGCCCGTCCGTCTTTGGGATCCCGCTGACCTCCGAGGCCGAGATCTACGAGTTCCTGATGTTTTTTGCGGTGCTGGCGATCGTCGGTACCTTGAACCTGGTGCGCAGCCGCATCGGCCGCGCTTTTATTGCCGTGCGCGATCAGGACATTGCCGCCGAGATCATCGGCATCAACATCTTCCGCTACAAGCTCTACGCGTTCGCGATCTCGTCCTTCTATGCCGGAGTGGCCGGCGTCTTGGAAAGTTATTATCTCGGGATTGCGAATTACGAACAGTTCCAGCTCGACGTCTCGATCGATTACCTGGCGATGGTCATCATCGGCGGTCTCGGGTCGGTACTCGGATCGATTTTCGGCGCCGTCTTCGTCACGCTGCTGCCCATCGCCACCCGCTGGGCATTGCAGTCATCGGGCAGCCTGATCTTTTCAGAGGCCGATCTGGCGAACATTATCCCGAGCTTGCGGTTGGTGATCTTCGGCAGCCTGATCATCTTCTTCCTGGTCGTCGAGCCGGAGGGATTGGCTCGGCTGTGGCGGAACATCCGCAATTACTTCCGCGTATGGCCTTTTTCGTATTAGTAGAGTGCAACGAAGGGAGGATCTTGGATGACTAGCAAATCGACGACGCCGCTCGCGCTCATCGTGGGCGCGGCGACCGTGCTCGGCCTCGCCGGGACGGCGGCGGCCCAGGAGAAAAAAATCGTGATCGGCGTGCAATGCGACCGCACCGGCCCGACGCAGATCGTCGGGACGGTGCTGTGCCCGGCGATGCACGACTATTTCAACCTCGTCAATTCCAGCCATATGCTTGATGGCTATACGGTCGAGGCACCCGAGATCGATACCTCGTACAAGGTGCCGCCGGCGATGGAAGCCTATGAGCACCAAAAGCAACAAGGTGCCGTGCTCATGGCGGTGTACGGCACGCCGCAGACCCACGCGCTGAACGAGAGGCTTGAAAAGGACGAGATCCCGACGACGACGCCCGGTTTCGGCATCGCGGCATCGGCGGACGGCAAGAAATATCCCTACCTGTTCCCGATCGCCGCGAGCTATTTCTCGCAAGGCGCCGCCGCCATCCAATTCGTCAAAGACAAACTGGGCGGCAGTCTCAAGGGCAAGAAAATCGCCTACATCTACTATGACAATCCCGCCGGCAAGGAGCCGTTGCCGGTCATCGAAGACCTGCAGAAGCAGGAAGGGTTCGAGCTGCGAACCTTCGCGGTGCCGCCGCCGGGCGTGGAAATGGGGGCGCAGATTCTCGACATCACGCAGCGCTACCGGCCCGACTTTGTGATCTCGCACCTGTTCGGCCGCTCGCCGTCGGTGTCGATCAAGGAGTTCAAGCGCAACGGCTACCCGCTGTCGAAAGTGCTCGGGCTCGTCTGGGCCTCGGCCGAAGGCGACATCTTGGCTGCCGGCGGCTGGGGGGTCGCCCAGGGCTACAACACGATGCAGTTCGCCGGCGCCGGCGACGATTACCCGGTACGCCAGCAAATCAAGGAGATGTACAAGAAGGAAGGAAAGACGCCACCCAAAGAAATGGACGACACGGTTTACTATAACCGCGGCCTCTTCGAGGCGGCAATCGAAGTCGAGGCGCTCAAGAACGCGCTCAAACTGACGAACGGCAAAGAGCCGACCGGGACGGACGTGAAAAAGGGCTTCGAAGAGATCCACGACTTTACGCTTGGCGGTTTGGTCCCGCCGCTGCAGATCTCGCCGACCGACCACGAAGGTGGCGGATACGTGCGGATCTTCCAGGTCAAGGGCGAGAAACTCGTCCCCGAGACGGACTGGTTCCGCGCCTATCGCGATGTCGTATGGGAGCAGGTCAAGGCTGCGGAGAAGACGGAATAGCGGCATCCCGTGCGCCCCGCTTTCGCGCTAGTGAAAGGTTGAAAGTTGAGCTGGGCGACTTCAGTGGGTCCTTCGAGACGGTCGCTTCGCGACCTCCTCAGGATGAGGAATTTTCTTAATGCCATCAACAACATACCTCATCCTGAGGAGCGCCTAGGGGCGCGTCTCGAAGGACGCACCCCGGCAGTGCAGCCAATTCTTTTCACACGCTCTTTCGCGTGGGTGACGGGCGAGTAAATCCGATGCTCGCGCTCAACAATATCGAAGTCGTCTATGACGGCGTGATCCTGGTGCTGAAGGGCGTCTCGCTCTTCGCCGAGGAGGGCCGCATCACGACCCTGCTCGGGGCCAATGGCGCCGGCAAGACCACGACCTTGAAGGCGATATCGGGCCTCCTACACAGCGAACGCGGACAGGTGACCAAGGGCACGGTGGAGCTCGACGGCGAGCGGCTCGACCGGCTTCCCCCGCACGATGTCGTCAGCCGCGGTGTGACACAGGTCTTCGAAGGAAGACGGGTATTCGAGAACCTGACGGTCGAGGAAAATCTGGTTGCCGGCGCACACACGCGCGGCGATTCCGCGGCCGTTCGGGTAGGCATCGACCGGGTCTACGACGCCTTCCCGGCGCTCAAGGAACGCCGCCACAATCAGTCGGGCTATCTCTCCGGCGGCGAGCAGCAGATGCTCGTGATCGGCCGGGCATTGATGTCCGACCCGAAGGTGATCCTGCTCGACGAGCCGTCCCTCGGCCTCGCGCCGCTGCTCGTCGAGGAGATCTTCGGCATCATCCGGCGTCTCAGGGACGAGCGCAACCTGACCGTGCTGCTGGTCGAGCAGAACGCCGCGCTGGCGCTGGATATCGCCGACCACGGTTACGTCATGGAAAACGGCCGCATCGTGCTCGAAGGGCCGGCCGACACGTTGCGCCAGAATTCCGATATCAAGGAGTTCTACCTCGGCCTCAACGAGGTCGGCGCCCGCAAATCCTACCGCGACGTCAAGCATTACAAGCGGCGCAAGCGCTGGCTGTCGTGAGTTGGTGAAGGAGTATCCCTAATGCCGACGGCCCTTCCGCGCATTGCCGTTATCGGCACCGGCGGCACGATTTCCTCGCTCGGGGCGTCGAGCCTCGACGTGCTCGACTATCCCGATTTCGGGCAGAAGCTCACTTGCGAGGCGTTGCTCGACCGTTTTCCCGAGACCCGCCTCGTTGCCGACCCGATGCCCGTGACTTTCCGCCAGGTGGCAAGCGCCGATATTGGCCCCAAAGATTGGGTCGAGATCAGGTCGTTGATCCATCGCGTCGCGCGCGACGAGCCTGCGGTCGCCGGCTTTCTCATTCCGCACGGCACCGCGACCCTCGAGGAAACCGCCTTTTTCCTCAACCTGACCCTGGCCATGGCGCATCCCGTCGTGCTCGTCGGAGCGCAGCGCCCCGCCAGCGCGCTCGGCACGGATGCCGGGATGAACCTCGTCAACGCCTTGCGCGTCGCCGGCTCACCCGATGCGCGAGGTAAGGGTGTCCTCGTAGTGTTGAACGACGAGATCCATGCGGCCCGCGACGTCGTCAAGACCTCGACCTACCGGGTGCAGACATTCCGCTCGGTCGATTTCGGTGCGCTCGGCCATGTCGACGGCGACGGGGTGCACTTCTATCGCACGCCGTCGCGCGCCCGCATGCCCGATACCCCCTTTGCGGGCCTCGATCTGACCGCGCTGCCGCGGGTCGACATTATCTATTCTTATGCCGGTGCCGACGGGGCGCTGGTCGACGCCGCGGTTGCGGCCGGCGCCCGCGGCCTGGTCTCGGCCGGCTTTGCCCCGGGAAGCCCGACTCCCGCGCAGCGCGCCGCCTTCGAGCGCGCCGCCAAATCCGGGGTCGTCGTCGTGCAGTGCAGCCGTGCGACGGGCCGTGTCGCCCCGCGTCGGCGGCTGCGCGAGAGCGGCATCGTCGCCGGCGAGGACTTCACCCCGCAGAAGGCCCGCATATTGCTGATGCTCGCTCTGCTGTCGACCAACGACGTGGTCGAGGTCCAACGCGCGTTCCAGACCTATTAGCCCGCTCGCGAGAGAATGATCGCAACTAGCCGGGGGGCGGCGTTACCCTCACCCACCAAGCCCTTCGGGCTCGGTCCCCCTCTCCCGCGGTGCGGGAGAGGAGCTTGTAGCTGAATAAGTGGTAGCCCCTCTCCTGCACTGCGGGAGAGGGTGGCGAGCGCAGCGAGACGGGTGAGGGTAAGCGGCGAGTTACATGATCGGCTTCCAGATCCTGGCGCGCGACGGTGCGGCGCGCCGCGGGCGGCTGACGACCGCTCACGGTGCTGTCGAAACGCCGGTATTCATGCCGGTCGGCACCGCCGGCACGGTCAAGGCAATGACCCCTGAGGGGGTGGCAGCGACGGGCGCGCGGATCGTCCTCGGCAACACCTATCACCTGATGCTGCGGCCCGGCGCAGAGCGCATCGCGGCGCTCGGCGGGCTGCACCGCTTTATGAATTGGCCCTACGCGATTCTGACCGATTCCGGTGGTTTTCAAGTCATGTCGTTGGCGGCCCGCCGGACCATCGCCGAAGCGGGCGTCACCTTTCGCTCGCATCTCGACGGCGGCCTCTACGAGCTGACGCCGGAACGGTCGATCGCGATCCAGCATCTGCTCGGCGCCGACATAACGATGGCATTGGACGAGTGCACGCCCTACCCCTCGCCGACCGAGGTGGTCGAGAGCTCGATGGAATTGTCGATGCGTTGGGCCGAACGCTCGCGCTTCGCGTTTTTCGAGCGGCCGGGCTACGGCATCTTCGGGATCGTCCAGGGTGGGGTCCACCCGGATCTGCGCCTGCGTTCGGCGGCGAAACTGATCGGCATCGGCTTTGATGGTTACGCGGTCGGGGGGCTGGCGATCGGCGAGGGGCAGCCGACAACCTTCGCGGTGCTCGACGCAACCGTGCCATCCTTACCCGAGGATCGCCCGCGCTATCTGATGGGGGTCGGGAAACCCGCCGATCTGGTCGGCGCCGTGGCGCGCGGCATCGACATGTTCGATTGCGTCTTGCCGACGCGCTCGGGACGCACCGCGCAAGCCTTTACCCGGCGAGGCGTCGTAAACCTGCGCAACGCCCGCCACGCCGACGACCCGGCACCGCTCGACCCGGAATGCCGGTGCCCCGCTTGCACCGGTTACAGCCGCGCCTATCTCCACCATCTCAGCCGCGCCGGCGAGATCCTCGGGAGCATGCTGCTGACCGCGCATAATTTGCAGTACTATGGCGACCTGATGACGGCGATGCGGGCGGCGATCGAGGCCGGTTCATTCGCCGCCTTTGCCGCCGCTTTCGAGAGCGCCGAATGAGCCTCACTCACCTCGGACACCGCTCGACACTGCCGGAATCGTCCGACGAGGCGGTGCTCGAGACGGTGCCCAACCCGCATCCCGGGCTCCTCTACGCCGTGCGCTTCACCTGCCCCGAATTCACTTCGCTCTGCCCGGTGACCGGTCAGCCCGACTTCGCCCACCTCGTGATCGATTATGTGCCCGAGGCCACGATCCTCGAGAGCAAGTCGCTCAAGCTCTATCTCGGCGCGTTTCGCAATCACGGCGCCTTTCACGAAGACTGCACCTTGACCATCGCGCGCAAGCTGGTCGGCGCCCTGACCCCGAAATGGCTGCGGATCGGCGGCTATTGGTACCCGCGCGGCGGCATTCCGATCGACATATTCTACCAGACCGGCGAGCCGCCCGCCGGGCTGTGGCTTCCCGATCCGGGCGTCGCACCCTATCGCGGACGGGGGTGAAGGCTGCAATGAATGAGCGGGCCACGGGCTGCACTACGTGGATGCGTGCTTCGAGACGCGCCCTTCGGGCGCTCCTCAGCATGAGGTAAGCCTATGATGGCACCAAGAAAATCCCTCATCCTGAGGAGGCCGCGGAGCGGACGTCTCGAAGGACGCACGGCGCTGATCCAGGCATCAGGCAACTCCCTTTGCGCGGGCTGAAGGCAGGATGGCCGATCCGATCCGCGAGGCGATCCGCGATCGGGCGCTTGCCTCGGGTTTCGATGCGGTCGGGTTTGCCGAGGCGCATCTCGATGCCGAGGCGCGCGCCGGGCTCGGCGAATTTATCGCGCGCGGCTACCACGGCGACATGGGCTGGCTCGCCGGCACCGCGGCACGGCGCGGCGATCCGAAAACGCTGTGGCCCGAAGCACGCACTGTCGTCGTGCTCGGCGTCAACTATGCCCCCGAGGACGACCCGCTGGCGCCGGCCGAAAGGCGCGACCGCGGGGTCGTTTCGGTCTATGCGCGCGGCCGCGATTATCACGACACCTTAAAGCGTCGGCTGAAGGCGCTCGCCCATTGGATCGAGGAGCGCTGGCCGGGCGCGCTCAAACTGTTTGTCGATACAGCGCCGGTGATGGAAAAACCGCTCGCCGAGCAGGCCGGACTCGGCTGGCAGGGTAAGCACACCAATCTGGTCTCGCGGGAGTTCGGCTCCTGGCTGTTTCTCGGCGAGATCTATCTGAGCCTCGAGCTCGAGCCCGATGCCGCCGAACGCGATCACTGCGGCTCGTGTCATCGCTGCCTCGACGTCTGTCCGACAGCGGCGTTTCCGGCGCCCCACCGGCTCGATGCGAGGCGCTGCATCTCGTATTTGACGATCGAACACAAAGGGATGATCCCCGCAGAGCTGCGCCCGCTGATCGGCAATCGCATTTATGGCTGCGACGATTGTCTGGCAGTCTGCCCGTGGAACAAATTTGCCCGAGCCGCGACCGAGCCCGATTTTCTGCCGCGCGCGGAACTGACGGCGCCGCGACTGGCCGAGTTGACCGCGCTCGACGATGCGGCATTCCGCCAGATGTTTTCCGGGTCCCCGATCAAACGCACCGGCCGCGACCGGTTCGTCCGCAATGTGCTGATCGCGATCGGCAACGCACCCCCAGGGGAGCCGGAATTGATAGAAGCGGCACGTCGCTGCCTCGATGACCATGCCGCCCTCGTTCGCGCCACTGCGGTCTGGGCGTTCACGCGATTGGCGCCGGCGGCGCGATGCGCTGCCGAGCGAGCAAGCCGGCTAGGCCGCGAAGAAGATCCCCTGGTCAGAGAAGAGTGGGAGCGCGAAGACACCTCAGCTGCCTTCTTCTCGGCGGGTAATGCAGCGCTACAAGCCGTAGGTAATCGATAACGGCAGCGAGCGTGTCGGCGGGCGCTGCCCCCTCGGAGCGCGCCTCCTCGAATATCGCGAGTTGGCGTGAAAGCTGCCGCCGCCCGGGCGAGGATCTTGCGGCCTAATCGAAGTAATCGAAATGGCGCGCCTCCGTATCGACGAGTCACCAGCATCGGGGGCGAGCGCGTTTCTTTCTGAAGCTAGGCGGGCAGCTAAACCGTCACCGATTAGCTCGGGAGCTTGGATGTTTGCCCGGACAAGGTAGAGCCCTCGGGCGAGCGCAACACCCCGAAAACATCGGCTTTCGTCTCAGCTCTTGCGTATTCGAGAAAGTTCAAAAATTCTCCGGGTGCTCCTCGTAGAAACCGAACCTTTCCGGGGGTTATATTAGCAGATTGCCACACGACCTGATCGCCGCGAATTTCAGGCGTTAGATCTGCGAGCACATAGTATGCCAGTACAACATCGCCGACGCTGACGGAACTTGCAAGAATGCCCCGCAAATCCCCATTGACTTGAAAATCCTGAGGTCAACTCGTTACGAATGAAAGTCCGTTGACCTTACCGTTGAAGACCGCAAAGGCCTCAATAATGGGCTTACTGGTGTCGTCAATATCGTTGATTCGAATTCCGATGTCTTGCGGGACACCTGCTAATTTAAAAAGCGCCAATGTGTACTCACACAGAGCCAACCATCCCTCGCAACGAGCGAGGTCGAGCGGGTAATCGACCTCGTAGATACCAAATTCTAAGTGATCGAATCTGTTATCGGCACGGATTTCCAGGTTGGCTTTGCCAGTTGCTAATCCGACTAAAAGGCGAGCATGATTAACCCAGCGTTCAGGTGGGTGTTTTTGTGATCTGATGTCATCGTCTTGCCAGAAACTCACTTGTCCCCGAAGGGAGATAAGAAATGAAAACGGGGATGATTTAACAAGATACTTGAATGAGCCAATCGGTAAATTTGGTATTGCAGGGACAAACAACTTCGCCTTGAAAACGCTTGGCAATCCCAGTTCATCGTTCCTAACCGTGATTGTGCAGCTATCGAACGGTTGAGGATCTATGCTCACCGTTTGAGTAGCGGGCGCAAATTGCCGAAGTGGGAGCGGAATGCCAAACCTCACTTCAAAGGCCTCTAAACGATCAATTTCGATATTTCTCTCCAGGCCCAAAAAGACATCTACCAGCTTGTCCAGCCCCCGGAGTTGACGGAACCTTAAGGTGCCCTTGTAGGGAAACGGCTCGAATCCAAGCTGATTTAGCTGACTCATTTTTCGAGTGGCGTAGGCGTCGAGGCGAGGGCCGCAGGCGGCTTGAATTGCGCCTCGAAGCGCCTTGCCGGTCGGTTCGATTCGTGCTCCGACCACGGACGCGCCAAACGAGATATCCTTTTTGTTAATTTGAGCGGCGTTGCGACTCGCATGTTCTCGTCTTAGCCGTTTCAAAATGCTCGCGAGAGGATCGTCAATAATATGGATCAAGAAAGCGTCCGTAATCTCAGTGCCAACCACCTTAAACACATACACAAACGCAGGTTTTACCTCCTTTGCAAGACGTTCCGCTGCAGACAAGCTGATTTTGACTCGATCGTTATGAGCAAGTAAAGTTTTGACCTGAACGTGAGACGACAGCGGAGTGCTTCTGCTGTCAAGCGGGCGCGCGGAAGTGGCCTCTTCGAATCCGAATTCGACAATGTAGTCCCATCCTGTGCGGTCCCAGGTCGATTTGTTACAGATGAGCCCGGCGTCTGCGCATATCTCCTGGAAACGACTCTCGCCTTTGATCCCAAGCGGATCTGATCTAAGGATTTCTCGTGGCATGAATGGTGATTTTGCTGCTTCGCGCAACATATGGTGCCGCCTTCGGGCATGATACAAGATGCAGGGAGGGTGAAGCGCCACTGAGTGCGGCTTCAAACGGCACTTCGAGCGCAAACCGGAGCCCGGATCTAAAGTGAGAGTTAGCCTCGCGGGCTTGGCCTCTGCACAACCCGCACCGTTTCGGCGATTAGCCAATCGACGACCGCGATGAGCGCCTCGTCGCGCGTCGCGCCTTCTGAGAGGGCCTGCTCGAAGAGGGCGAGCTGGCGGTCGGCGCTGGTGCCGCGGGAGAGGATTTCGCGGGCGTGGGTTACCTCGGCAAGGCAGCCGAAATGGCGGGCGTCTGGATCGACCAGGGTGAGGATCTCTTCGAGCAGCTCGGCGTAGGGGACAATCGCGCCTCGGCCGAAATCGACGAGACCCTGGTCGAACCCGTAGCGCTGCGCGCGCCAGCGGTTCTCGTCGATCAGCATGCGCGCATAGAGCCGCCAGCGCTGGTTCTCGCGCTTCAGGCGACACAGCATGCGCAACAGGCAGCGGAAGAGGGCGGCGATCGACAGCGTATCTTCGAACGTCGTGCAGCAGTCGGTTATGCGCATTTCGAGGGTCGGAAAGCGGTCGCTCGGCCGCAGATCCCACCACAATTTGGTGGCGTCCTCGATTAGCCCGGCGCCGACCAGAATGTCGACATGGCGCCGGTATTCGCCCCAGCTGGCGAACCGCTCGGGCGTGCCGGTGCGCGGCATCTCGTCGAAGACGGCGAGCCGGTAGGACTTCAACCCGGTATTGTCGCCCTGCCAGAACGGCGACGAGGTCGACAGCGCCAACAGATGCGGCAGGAAATACGAGGCTTGATTCAACAAATCGATGCGCAGCTCGTCGTCCGGGATGCCGATATGGACGTGCATCCCGCAGATCGCGAGGCGCCGCCCGACCCCCTGCAGATCGCTCTCGAGGCTCTGGTAGCGGACACGCTCGGTGGTCTTCTGCGTCTCCCATCGCGCAAACGGATGCGTGGCGGCGGCGATCGGGGCCATGCCGTGGCGCGCCGCGACCGCCGCGATCGTCCCACGTAATCGCCGGAGGTCGGCCCGCGCCTCGTCGAGGGTCATGCAGACGCGGGTCCCGATCTCGATCTGCGAGCGCAGAAATTCCGGGCTGACCTGGGCGCCGAGTAATGCCTCGCATTCGGCCAGCATCCCATCGGGCGGGTCGCCGACGACATTGCGGGTCGCCTTGTCGACGAGGAAATATTCCTCCTCGATGCCGAGCGTAAATTCCGATTCGGCAGTCACCTGACGCCGAGGATCGAGCCGCTCACCGACCGCGGATCGCGGCGCGGCCAGCGGCCGCTCTCGACCTGGTGGAAGAAATCGGTGCAGGTCCGGTTGAACAGGTCCGGCTCCTCGAGGTTCACCGCGTGCCCAGTGTTTGGGAACACGACGAGCGCGGCGGTCGGGATCGTGCGCTTCATCAGGAGACCCGGTTCGAGGCAGGGGTCGTCCTCGTCGCCGGTCATTATCAGGGTCGGCACCCCGAGATTGCGCATGCGGTCGGTCAAATCCCACAGCGAAGGCCGGCGCGCCTGGACGCCTCGCATGGTATTCGCCGAGCCCAAAGTCGAATGCTCGGCCAGGTGCGCGGCAAATTCGGCCCAGCCGCGCGGGTCCTTGTTCTGGAATTGCACGCGCGAGGGGCCGATCGCATAAGTCTCGGAGGCAACCCGCATCCCGGCGCTTTCAATCAGCGCTGCGGTCTTCGCCGTTTCGTCATGGAATTGCTGGCGCTTGCCGGGCTCTGCGCCGTAGCCGCAGCCGGCGACGACCAGCGACAGAGCGCGCTCGGGATAAGCCAAGCCGAAATGGAGGGTTGCAAAGCCGCCCATCGAAATGCCGACGATATGGGCTTTCTCGATCGCGAGCGCGTCGAGTACGGCCCGAATGTCGTCGTGCGCCCGGTCCTGCGAATAGCGGCCCGGGTCCTCCGGGACGTCGGAGGGCGGGTAGCCGCGGGCATTGTAGGAGATGCATCGATAGCGCCGCCCGAAATACCGCATTTGCCCCTCGTAACCGCGATAATCGTCGGCGAATTCGTGGACAAACACGATCGGGGCGCCGCTACCCGTTTCCTCGTAATAGAGGCTGATACCGTCGTCGGTCGTCAGATGTGGCATCGCGACTCCCCTTTCTCGAACAGGCCGATTCGCCATCCTACGAGCGCCGGCGCGCGGCCGGCAAGCTGCGCTCCCGAGGCGGGCAGAGGCATTTTGCGGCCGCGAGCGACAAGGGTTAGCTTGCCGGCGGGGAAAAGTTGGGGGAGCTGTGGAGTGAACACGGAGAAGCAAAAGCGCATTGAGGAGCGCGCCTATCTGTTTTGGGAAGCCGAAGGGCAACCGCACGGCAGGCACGAGGAGCATTGGCACCGTGCGGCGCGGCAGATCGAGACCGAAGAAGACGTGCATATTGACGCGAAGCCCAAGAAAAGGGCCTCCGAGCGAGCCGTCGCGAGTTCGGGACGGAAAAAGTCTAAGAAGTAGCTCGGCATCTCCGCTGCCGCGAGCTGGCACGGTTCTTGTAGCGAAGATTGGCAGGTCCGGGCCTTCGCGGCGTGCCGCGTGGCCGATCCGGGCCGGGATCGCCGGATCTCATCCGGACCTCATTCCCGGACCAGCCCTCGCAGTGCTCAGCCTCTGAGCAGCTGTGCGAAATCCGAGCATCCCAATACCAGACGCCCGGTCTAGTATGGCGCCGGATATCGGCGAACGCCGCTCATCGCAGGAGGAGGGCCGGGATGTACGATCTGGTGATCCGTGGCGCCACGGTTGTCGACGGGCTCGGGCATGACCCGCGCCGCGCCGACGTTGCGATCAGTAATTGGCGGATCGCCGCGATCGGCGAGATCGGCGGCGGCGGCGCCGAGGTGATCGACGCCGGCGGTCTGGCCCTGATGCCCGGCATCATCGACATACACACCCATTACGACGCTCAGGTCACCTGGGATCCGACCCTGTCGCCGTCGCCTTCGCTCGGCGTGACGACGGCGGTCATGGGGAATTGCGGCTTCGGCATCGTGCCGAGCCCGCCGCCATTGCGCGACCTCATCATGCGCAATCTCGCGGTCGTCGAAGGCATGGATCTCGACGCCTTGCGCGCCGGCATCAACTGGGAATTTCAGTCTTTCGCCGAGTATCTCGCGGCCGTCCGGCGCCGTGCTCCTTACGCCAATCTGGCGGTCTTTGTCGGGCATTCCGCCGTGCGCACGGCCGTGATGGGCGAGGACGCCTCGGTCCGCAAACAGCCGACCGCCGATGAAATGGCCGAGATGAAGCGCCTCGTCGCCGAGGCGATGCAACAGGGCGCCGTCGGGCTCGGCGCCTCCTATTCGCTCAATCATTCCGGCCATGGCGGCCTCCCGATGCCGTCGACGATCAGCGATATCGGCGAATTCGACGCGCTGGTCGGCGCCATGGGCGAGCGGGGCAGGGGAGTGGTCGAGATCTCCTCCGGTCCCAGAACCGTCGCCGAGATGGAGGAGATCGCGGCGCGCCACGGCCGGCGCATCTTCATGAGCACGGCCCTCGCGCTCTACAACGAGCAGTACCCGCAGCGTGCGATCGAGATGTTCGACGCCTGCGCCGCGGCCCAGGCGCGCGGTCACGGCGTGCACATCCAGATCACCTGCCAGCCGCTGTCGTTCGATTTCACGTTGAAGAGCGCCTATCCGTTTTACGCCCATCCGGCCTTCGATCCTATCAAGGCGCTTGCGCCCGGCGCGCTGAAGGAAGTGTTCGCCGACCCCGGCTTCCGCGACCGTTTCCGCCAAGATTTGCGCCAGCCCAAGCCCGGAACGGTCTTTCAGGGAAACTGGGACCGCATCATCGTCGCGGCTCCGGCCTCGGCCAAGAATGCCGGGCTGATCAACCGCAACATCGCCGATATAGCCCGCGAACGCGGGCGGGACCCGCTCGACGTCTTCCTCGATCTCGGCCTCGAAGAGGATCTGGAGACCGGTTTCATCGGCCGGTTCTTCAACGCCCTCGACGACGGCGTGGCGCCGCTCCTGAAGCACCCGGCCGGCGTCGTCGCGCTGTCCGATGCCGGTGCCCATCTGATGTACCTGTGCGACGCCGGTTTCGGCCTCTATTTGCTCGGCCACTGGGTCCGCGAGCGGGGCCTCTTCGATCTCGCCGAGGGCGTCCGCCGCCTGACCAGCCACCAAGCCGGTCTCTACGGCATCCCCGACCGCGGCCGCATCGAGGTCGGCGCCTTCGCCGATCTGCTGCTGTTCGATCCGGCGAGCGTAGGCGTCTCGCCGGCCCGCCGCGTCAACGACCTGCCCGGCGGCGGCCCCCGCACGATCCGCGACCCGCTCGGCGTCCACGGCGTCTTCGTCAACGGCACCAAAGTCTTCGACGGCACGGCCTATTGCCGGCTCGCGAAGGGCCCGGGCCGGGTGCTCGACCGCTTCCTGCCGACCCACCCGGCCGAGATGCGCAGCGCAGCGGAGTGACGGCACAGCAATCCTGGCGTCCCTGCCAAACAGGGAAACTGCGGGAAAAAATACGAAAATCGACCGGCCCCTTTGCCGATAACCTATGTCCGATCAAGCACTTACGAGTCCAAGGCCCGGCGGCCCGGCAGGGAATATCTCGGCGGCTGGCAGGGAACCGAATCGGGGTATCAGGGAGATAGCAGGGAAACCTAAAAGATGCCCGGATCCGCGGTCGCACGAGGGGCGCGAGCGGGACAATTCGCGCCAGCCAAGGGCACCCATCCGTGCGCCAAACTGCCCACCCTGGCGCACATCATAGGCTGCGATCTTGATGCAAAGATGGCGGTGTACACATCCCCACAGCTTTGGTCATCGCGCGCCACGGCTGTGAGCGGCGCTGTCACCACTTGACCGCGCGGCCATCTTGCCTATGATGTATGCATCAATTGATTAATGCATGGGGAGACTTGCATGGACCGCCGCATTCGACGCCCACATCGCCCGCACCCAGTTCGGGCAAATCATGGACCTCGCCACCAAAAACAACGAACGCTTCATCGTCGATCGGCGCGGTGAGCCTGCCGTCGTCATCATGAGCGTGCAGGATTTCATCCGAACCGCCGCACCGCCGCCCGACTGGCTGCAGAAAGCCTGGAGCGGCGCCAAACGGCGCGGGCTCGACACCCTGGCGCGCGCCGATATCGACGCCGAAATTACCGCGCACCGGCAAAAGACGGATCCTGTCACTCCCGGCCGGGCGAGGTGATCCGGGCGGTCATCGACACCAACGTGCTGGTTTCCGGCCTCCTCTCTCCCGCGGGCAACGAGGCGTCGATCCTGCTGGCAGTGCATCAAGGGCTGGTTCGGCCCTGCTTCTCGAAGGACATCCTCCAGGAATACGCGGGCGTGCTCGCACGGCCAAAATTTGCGTTTCCGCCGGACGAGATCGAAGCGGTGCTCGCCATGTTCCAGAGCCAAGGGGAGTTCTTCCTGCCGGACATTTCAGCAGCCGCCTCTTCCGATCCGACCGACACCAAGTTCCTGCATTGCGCGCAGGCCGCCCAAGCAGACTACCTCGTCACCGGCAATAAGCGCGATTTTCCGCACGCATCCTATGGCCCGACGCGCGTCGTGAGTGCCGGCGAACTGCTCGACCGGATTACGTTTGAAATTTGACGAAAGGGGGCCGGCCACAGCCAACCCCGGTGACCGGCCTTGGTGAATTCCCCGCCTATGCGACCCCGTGATCCTTGAACCAGGCCAGCATTCTCGTCCAGCCATCCTTGGCGGCGTCGGCGCGATAGCTCGGGCGGTAGTCGGCGTTGAAGCCGTGCGGGGCGTCGGGGTAGATGGCGAATTCACAGGTCTTGCCGGCCGCCTTGCACGCCGCCTGGCGCTTTTCGATCGTCTCTCGCGGGATGCTCTGGTCGGCGCCGCCATAGAGGGCGAGGACCGGGCATTTCACGTCGGCGGCGATGTCGAGCGGGTTCTTTGGGGTCAGCTCGCTCGGCTTGCGGTCGGTTCCGTACCACGCGACCGCGGCCTTCAGATCCGGGTTGTGCGCCGAATACATCCACGTCGCCCAGCCGCCCCAGCAGAAGCCAGTCACCGCGAGCTTCGTGGTATCGGCCTTGCCCGAACCCTTGGCGTAGGCGGCTGCCGCGTCGAGGTCGGACATCACCTGATCGGTCGGGACCTTGACGACGATCTCGGAAATCAGGGTCGGGATGTCGGTGTATTTCGACGGGTCGCCCTGGCGCGCGTAGAGCTCCGGAGCGATCGCGTAATAGCCGGCCTTGGCCAACCGGCGGCAGATGTCCTTGATGTGCTCGTGCACGCCAAAGACCTCCTGCACGACGAGCACGGTCGGGAAGGGCCCGCCCTGCGCCGGCATCGCGCGATAGGCCGGGATCGATCCGTCGGCAACCGCGACCTTCACCTCGCCCGCGTCCAGGCCGTTCGTGTCCGTCGTGATCGTCTCGGCCGAGACCGGCTGCATCGACAGCGCAAAACCGGTAATCAGCGACGTCATGACAAACCCGCGCCGGCTCCATTGCATGCGGGGCATGAGTTCTTGGAATTCGTTATCAAGCCCGTCCATCGTCCTGCTCCCCGCGCTGCTGATCCAATCAACGATAAAAGACGAAGCACCTGACGAAAGCTACCCCGAGAAAATGATCGCGACTTGCTGGGAGGCGGCACTACCCTCACCCACCAAGCCCCCACCCTAACCCTCCCCCGCTTGCGAGGGCTTTGCAAATTGCGGGGTTCCGTGCGGGTTGCTCTTTGAGGCTGATTTTTCACGTTCGTTGCACGGTGAGATTGTACAAGACCGAGGCCAATATCAGCCGCGGGCGCGGCCGGGCCGCCGCACCGGGCGGCCTGGCCGAGGTCGAGGCAGAGTTTGCCTGCGGTGGGCGATCACGGCGGGCACAGCACCACCATGCGTTTCAGGTTCATCGCGGTGCACAGCAGCAGCAGATGGGTGGTGTTGCGCGCCAGCCCCAGGCAGCGCGCGCGGGCCCACCGGTAGGTCGTCTTCATCCGGCCGAACACCTGCTCGACCGGAGCGCGCTGCTTGCCGATCGCCTCGTTGCGTTCCTTGTCGGCCTGGCTCAGCGCGTGGTGCTTGTTGCCGCGCCGCATCAAATGGGCTTCGATGCCGCGCTCGGTCAATTGCTGCTCGCGGCGATGTGTGTGGTAGGCGGCATCGGCATAGACCGCGGCTTCATCGCCGCAGATCAGCTCGTCGGCCGGCACCGTGTCGTTGACCGAAGCGCCGGTCAGCTTGACCCGGCGGATGAGCGCCGAGCCCTGGTCGACCCCGACATGAACCTTGTAGCCGAAATACCGCTTGCCGCCCTTCTTGGCCCACTCCGCTTCGGGATCACGGTCGCTTTTGACCAGCTGGCTGGGCACCTCGCCATCCGGACCCGGCGGCAACGGCTCCTTCGGCTTTTTCGGCGGGTTGACCGCGGCCGGCACCAGGCTGGCATCGACCAGCGTGCCTTTGCGCAGCATCAGCCCGCGGCGGTCGAGCTGCCGACCGACCTCGTCAAAGATCTGCTGGTCCAGTCCGTTCTCGCGCAGCGCGTTGCGAAACCGGTTGATCGTCGAATAGTCCGGCGCGGTCTCGCCCAAGGGCAGCCCACAGAACACCCGGAACGACAGCCGATCCCACAAGACCTCCTCGAGCGCGGGATCGGACAAGCCGTACCACTGCTGCAACAGCAACGCCTTGACCATCGCCAGCGGCGGATAGGACGGTGCGCCGTGCGGCGAATCGTGCAGCCCGCCGACGATCGCTCCCAGCGCCGCCCAGTCGACCAGCTCGGCCAGCCGCGTCAGCAACTCGTTCGGCCGGCTGTGCCGCATCACCATGTGGTCGGCAAAACCCAACTGCCCCCAATCGCGATGAGCCATCACCATCCCCCCAATCCCCACGCCAGGATCGCAAATTTCGCTACTTCTGCAAAATCCTCGCATCGCGGGGGAGGGAATGGGAAGCTTGGTCCCCCCTCTCCCGCAGTGCAGGAGAGGAGCTTGGAGCGGAATGCGTTGTAGCCCCTCTCCCGCACCGCGCCCTCTCGGCGCACGCGTGCGTGCGCCTGCCGGGTGGCGCATCTCCGATGCGCCCGGGGTGCCGAGCACAGCGAGGCGGGTGAGGGTCTTGCCGCCATAACACCCAGACTGCTCAGTAATCGTAATTGTAGTTGAGGCCGATGCCGGTGCTGCCGGATTGGCCGGCCTCGCCTTGCACCGTCAGATGCGGGCGCAACTCGATCTCCACTGTGACCTTGCTGGTCGGTGGCGAGAGCCCCTGGCTGACGCCGACGGAAACCCCGGGCGCGACGTATTTCCCGGCGCTGAGCGCCGTGCCGCCGGTGGCGGAGCCGGTCGTCGCCCGCGGGTTGAGGGTGGTGCTCGCCGGCCCGCTCGGCCCCGATCCCAGTTTGAACCAGTCGAGGCCGAGGCCGCCGCGCAACCGGTCGAGGACGCCGGGACCGCCGCCGGCGAGGGCGCCGGCCGCCGCGGCGAGCTGAATCCCCTCGCCGGCCGAGATCTGGCCGACCCCGCGGTTGAACAAGACGCGCGCCAGGATCTCGTCCTGCGGCACCGAGGGTGTCGAGGACAATGTGATCTTCGGCGCCGAGGCGGGTCCGCTGATGTTTACTTGCGCCGTGATATCGGCGGCGCTCGCCTCGGCAACGATATCGAGCACCGGGTCGAGTTTTGGGCTGCCGTCGAAGGTGATCGCGCCTCGGGTCAGGGTGAAGGTCTTGCCGAGCAGATCGACGCTGCCGCGGATCTGTTCCAGAGAGCCGGCTATGACCGGAGCGGCGCTCGTCCCGGTAATCGTCAGGCGGCCGCGCCATTCGCTCTCCAGCCCATGCCCGCGCACGAAGATGTTGCCGGGCATGTCGAGAGTGATGTCGAGGGTCGCGGGAAGCGCCGGTTGATTGTCGGCGGGGGCGGGCAGGGGGGTCTTGCCGCCTTTACCGTTTCTCTCGACGACCTTCAGCACCACCACATTGGGAGGCAGGCTATCCGGTAGGTTGATGTCGGCGCGATCGACGGTGAGCGGTGCGGTGACCTTGGGCGCCGTCAGCGGACCGGCGATGGTCACGGTCCCGCTCGCCGTCGCGACCGCCTCGTCGCGTGCGGCGACCCGGAAGTTGGCGAGGGTCGCGGAGAGTTGGGCGGCGGGGCCGTTGGGACCGCTCAAGACGACGTTGCCCTGCGCCTTCAGGCTTCCGCCCGCACTGTCTGCCGCCGAGAACGCGGTCAACGTGAAGCGGTCGCGATCGCCGACGAGATCGGCTTGCATGTTGCTGAGGACCGCTCCGGTCGCGAAATTCTCGTAATGCCCGTCGGAGAGCCTGAGGCTACCTCTTGCGGCAGGCGATGCGACCGTGCCGCCGACCGCGACATCGGCCGCGAAGTGACCGCTGATCCGGTCCTCGCCCAACGGCAGAAGATCGGCCAGGTGCTCGATCTGCCCGGCGCCCTGGACCTGCAGCGCGAGCCGGCCGTCGGACGGCGCCGAAATCCCGAGCGGCGCGGCGGTCAGCAGCAGCGGAACCGAGCCCGTTAGTGCGATTTGATCCCCCTCGAGCCCGGTGACCTGCCCTTTGACATCGAGGCTGCGGCCGTTCCAGCTGCCATCGACCGCGAGCCCCAGACCCTTCAGCCGCGAATGTCTCGACGAGGCGACGGTGAGTTCGCGGGCATTTAGCGACATACGGCCTTGCGGCGCGCGAAGGGTCCCGCCGAGGGTCGCGGCCGCGTTGAGGGTGCCGCGTACGTGGCGGTAGCCGGCGAGGCGCCCCGCCGATCCGATCGGCAAGTTGGCCGCATTCAAGGCGAGCGACACCGAGTCCCCCCGCACGGCGCCGCTGCCAGTGATCCGACCCGGGCCAAAGTCCAGTCCTAGACCGGAAAACGCGAGATCACCGCCGTGTTTGGAGAGAGTCAGCGGCTGCTCGAGCGACAGGCGCTCGCCGCCCAGGGATCCGGCGAGCCGGTTGAGGCGGAGGTCGGCCCGGCCCGGTTCGAGCGCGCCGTCGCCGGCCAAAGCAACCGTCAAGGGCTGGCCCTTGGCATCGCCTTGGAAAACAAAACGGCCCGGCCGCGGCGCATCCAGGCTCAAGGTGGCCGTGGCGATCTCGCTCGCGCCGAAACTGGCGTCGCTCAACGACAGACGCGCGTTCCCCGAGGGAGCACGCCATATGTCGGCGAAACGTGCCGTCGCTGCGAGCCGGCTCGCCGCAATCCGCGAAGATCCGATGCCGGCGGTGAGCTTGGTTCCGTTTAGCGAGAAATCGACGAGCTGTCCGCCAGGCGCGTCCAATCCGATCCCGAACTCCAGACTGCCGCCGAGCGATGTGCCGGCGAGCTTGGACAAGGTCGCGAGATCGGCCGAACGGCCGGCAACCGAGCCTCGCATCAGGCCGGTGTCGAGCGCGATCCGAAGACTGGCCTCGATCGTGCTGTCCGCAGCGGCGAGCCGGAACCGCGGCAGCACCAGCTCGGAATTCCCCTTTGGCTCCGCGGCGAGGGTCAGCTTTCCGTCGAGTCCATAGGCGCGGAAAGTGCCGTCGACCGACGCCTTAGGCTCGGAGAGGTCTGGAATTTGTGCGGCGAGCAGCAGCCGATCGAGTTTGGCGCCGGCAGCGGTGAGTTCGGCGCCAGCGACGTCGCCGCTGATCCGCATATGGTCGAGCGGCCCCGCGAAGTTGAGCTGGGCCGAGACCGCCCCCGTCAAGTCCGTGCCGAATGCCGCACCGAGCGGCTTCAAACGCGGCAACTCGAGAGCGAGTGTTGCGGTCAGCTCGTTCGACGCCGGAACAAACCGCGCGTCGCCGGAGAGGCTGGCGGCCGCGCCGGTGACGGCCAGCCGGTCGAGGGTCAGGACATCGGCATCGTCGCGTTCGATTGCGCCGGCAACCGTCGCCGTGCCGCCGAGCAATGCGTCGGCGGCCGCAACCCCGGTCCTCAGTTCCTTTAGCGAACCGGACACCGTCGCCGTGAAACCGGCGGCGCCTTTGCGCTCGGCGTTTGCTTCGAGCTCGAGCGAGCCGGCCAACGGATGCCCGGCGAAGCCGGAAAACGGGCGAAGATCGGCGATCGTCAGGCCGGCACTCCCCTCGATCGCCCCCGTTTCGGTTATTCGCCCCGAGCCCGCAAGGGTAATGCCGGCGCCCTCCGCGGAAAGCCGGGTCAGATCGACGGCGCGTCCATCGCGAGCAGCGGTGGCGTCAAGCGACCAAGCGATGTTGCGGCCGAGCTCGGGAGGCACCACAACCCCCTCTGGTGCAACCAGCCCGAGGATGCGCCCCGTCGCCCCCAGGTCGATGCGGGTTTCGGGATTGTCGAGAGCACCAATCGGGCTTGCCCGAATGTCGGCCTCGACGTGCTCTGCTCCGGAGGAGCCAAGGCGGGTTCCATCGCTCGACAAATTCAGCTGAAGCGATGGCCGGCTCTCGGTGCCGGTCACCGACGCGGTGAGGACGACCGAGCCGCCGAGCGGCTGGCCCAGCAAGCCCGAAAGCGTCGAGAGGTCCGGGAGAGTGGCGCGCAAATCCGCCGCAACAGCTTTTTCCGGGCCACCGATCGCGAAATTGCCCGTCAAGGCGCCCGCTGCGATCTCGACAGAGAGCGGATCGACGACGATCCGGTCGCCGAATTTCGTGTGCATTGAGAGCGCGACGCGGTCGCCGATCAGCGGCGCGATCTCCGACGGCAGCAATGAGGCAATCCCCGCTGTGCCGGATATCCCAACAATGGTTTCATCCGTTGCGGCGAGCGTCAGATCCGCTGCCAAATGGGCTGACGTGCCGGCCGAGGCATTCAATCGGCCGTGCCAATCCGCAAGCGGTCCGGTGCCGTTTAGCGAGAACGTAAGCGGCAGGCGGTCGGTGCGGGCGAGCAGCCGGTCGAGCACCACGCCGGTCGGCTCGATTGCCTCGAGCCGTAGACTCAGCACCGGGGTATCCCCGGTGATTTCCATCGCCAGCAAGATGTTCCCGGCCGAGTTGTCGACGCGGTGTAGGTCGAGCGCAATGTGCGCCTTGCCGTCCGCCAACTCGGCGCTTCCCTCGACGGTCGCGGCAACGCTCTCGCCCAACACCGGCGGCGCGAGCGCAAGCTTGCCGATCGAGAGCCGGTCGAGACTGACGGGTATCGGAAGTCGCGGCACCGTGAGGTAGTCGATGAAAGGCGTCGTCGACGGCGCCGTGCTCGATCGCGCCATATCCACCTCCGCGATCGTCAGCGAACGAATATGCGCCGTCCCGGTCAGCAGCGCCGATGGTAAGATATCGAGGCCGGCGTCACGCAAGGTAACATAGGTGCCGTCGCGATCGCCGACGTCGATCCGCTCGACCGTCATGTGGAACGGCACAAATCCTTTGAGGCCATCGATCGCTAGGGCGAAATCCGGATCACTGACCGCTTGCGCGATCTCTCTCTCAACCCAAGCTTTGCCGACTGGTGTCTGCAGCATCCCAAAAACTGCGGCGAGCACAACGATCAGAACACAGAGCGCGCCACCGACCCAGCGAAGCAGTTTGAAAACGCCGCCCATCAGACCTGCCCTCCCCCTCGGGACGCACCATGCTGCGAGAGACCCTCACCCGCCCCGCTGCGCTCGGCACCCTCTCCCGCAATGCGGGAGAGGGGGGACCATCGCGCCAGCGATGGTGGGTGAGGGTAGCGCCGCCTTCCTTTGCCCATCGGTTCAGAAGGCTTGGCCGAGGCTGATATAGACTTGGATCGGCGAGTCGCCGCTGCGCTTGTGCAGCGGGGTCGCGAGGTCGAACCGCAGCGGTCCGAACGCCGTGTAATAGCGCGCACCCAGGCCGACGCCGTAAAGCAGCGTGCGGCCGAGCTGCGGCACCGGGCTCTCGTAATAGCTGCCGGCATCGAAGAACGGGACGATGCCGATCGTTTCGGTGATCTTGATGCGGCCCTCCAAATTGAGCACCAAGCTCGATCTGCCGCCGATCGGGTCTTTATTGGGGGCGAGCGGTCCCGCCAGTTGCCAGCCGTAGGGACGGATCGATCCGCCGCCGCCGGCATAAATGCGCTGGTCGGCGGGCAACTGAAACAGCGAGGCGCCGTCGAGCGAGCCGAGCGCCAGCCTGCCAGCGAGGATCGCCCGTTGCTCGGCACCCAGTGGCCAATAGGTGCTGCCCGAAAGCAAATTCGTCGCGAATGTCAGGTGCGAGCCGGAGAAGGTGTGCGCCGGCGTGACGCTGAGCTGCGCACGGTAGCCGGTTGTCGGGTTGAGCAGATTGTCGGTCTGGTCGAGCTTTATATAGGCGGGCAAGCCGGCCAGCTCGTAACGCTGCGTCCCCATCCCGGGGACATTCGCCAGCTGGGTGACATTTGCTTGTTCTGCCAAGAGGGAGAGGCCGCCGGTCAGCCAGCGGTCGACCCGGCGCTCGATCCCGACCGTGGCGAGCGCGCGCCGGCTGTTGTAGGCGACCGGCGTGTCGTTGGCGATCTCGGCGGTCGCCAGGAAATCCTGATCGGTGGTCAAGAAATCGGGGCGGCGGAAATTGGCCCGGAACGCGTCGATTTGCTGGCCGACCTCGGCGGAAAGCCGAAGATTTTCGGCATTGCCGAATAGGTTGCGGTTTTCCCAAAACGCGCGGGCGCCGAAGCCTTGGCTGGTGTTGTAAGCAAGGCCGACACCGATCGAGCGGTGCAATCGCTCCGTCACATCGACCGTCATCCGCGCATCCCCGGGGTTGTCGGGGTCCGCCAGCGGCGTGACCCGGACCGTGCTGAACAACCCGCTCGCGATCAGCGCGCGGCGGGTCTCCTCGACTTTGGCCTCGTCATAGACCGCGCCGCGCTGCCAGCGAATCCGCCCCTCTACATAAGCCGGATCGAGCCGCTCCAGGCCGGTGATCGCGAGCGGGCCGAAATGTTGCACCGGCCCCGGATCGAGCGTGTATGTCACGTCCATCGTCTGCGCGGTCTTGTCGAGTTCGACCCGGCGATCCTCCACCTTGGCAAAAGGATGACCGCTGTCGCCGAGCGCCGCGACCAGCGCCGTTTCGGTTGCGACCACCGGGGCAGTGCGTGCCGGGTCGCCGGGTTTGAGCGGCAATTTGGGTTCGTTGGGGATCGCCAAGGGCTGACCGTCCGGGCCCTGAACCGTGACCGAGCCGACATGGTAGAGTGGGCCTGGCTCGACCTTTACGGTGACCTTCGCCGGCTCGGCCTCCGTGTTTACGTCATAAGAGAATTCCGCATCCCAATAGCCGAGGCTGTGCGCGGCGTCCGCAAGCCGGCCGAGATCGCGGTCGGCGCGTCGGCGCAACGCTTCTTCGGACGCCGGCGGCTTGTCCTCGAGCGTCTTCAGATCGGAGACCTTGTCCAGCAGATCGGCGAGGTCGCTATCCTCCGCGCCGGTAATCTCAGCCCGGTAATTCAGATCGGCGCGGACAGCCGAACCTGGCACCAGCACCGTGGTCAGCGCTACCGCCAGGAAGAACCGTCTAACCCCCATGCCGTCCCCCGACCGGGAACGGCGCACCGAAACACGATATTCCCGAGGCCGACCGCGTTTAGCAGCAGTTCAACTTGTTTGTCTACACCAACTATTCACTCCGCCTCATTCAACTAGCTCAACTAGCTCGGCATCTACCGATTGGTCCATTTCGGGTTTCTCGGAGCGCACGGTTACGCGCGCGTTGATCAGGCGCCCGTCAACTGGGAGTGCAATCGTGTCGCCGTTCCCTGGCATTGGCCGACCGTATACTCGGAATTTCCTTCTAGGACCATCCCCGCGGGCCAACACTACATCGTGTGTCACTGCATCGTGTCCCATTGTCTATCTCCCAACCGCCCGGCGAACTTCACTCCGCCTCTGAGTCAAACATGGAACTAGTCCAGCGGGTTCCGGCATCTCTCCAAATCTTGCCGGACGGTCCGATCAGCAAATCCCGAAACGGCCAAAATGTGCAAAAAATGACACAAGTGGAACACCAGAAATCTTCAAATTACACTGGCTCTAGCCGGCACCAACCATCCCGTTCGACTGTCGGAAGATTTGGGAGGCGTATCGGTTAGGAGCTTCCCATGCGTTCAGCTTTTGCCGTCACCACTCCCTTGCTGCTGCTCTTGGGCAGCGGTGTGGCAAAGGCTGCCGATCCGACGCAGCTCGCCGAGACAGGAGGCTTCCTCCTGGGCAAGGGCAAATATTTGAGTCAGGTATCAAGTTGATATCCATATGATCACAAGTAATCTCTCTTGTAACATCCGGCGAAGCGAGGGAACCCCGTGTTTTTCTCGGGTGTTGCCGAGGTGACGCCTTGAGTTGGCAGAGTGTTGCGAGTTGGCAGAGTGTTGCGGGGAGGAAAGGAGAATGCGCAATGCGACAGGACGAGAGGTTGACCCCAGAAGAGCGGGCTAGGATAACCGACATCCAAGACTTTCTTATAGACCGATATGTAGAACAAAAGGAAGCACGCGAAAGAGGCGATGACGCCCGTGCGAAGGTGATTGGGCGGGAAATTAAAGCGCTCCAGCGCGAGAAGGAGGAAATCAAAGAGTGGGCGGCAACGTAATCGAGATGGGTCAGATCGGAAGATCTACGCGTGAAGCGCTGCTCGTTGCCGTGATCGGGTCTGCTCTGCTGATTGGTTTGAACAATGCGAATGCGCAGGTCGGGGGAGCAGTGCAATACCCGCCAGCCTCGGTCGGAGAGGATGCCCAACCTCCGCCACCGGCGAAGATGGTGCCGCAGAGCATGTCGCCGCGACGGATCGAATTAGGCTTCAGCGGACCAAGCGAGCGACCCGGCTACCCCATTCCGGACGCCCGGCCGAGCGCATCACCCACACCGCCGCCGACGGTGGGCGGGAATTAGCGACGCTAGCCGCTATTCCGCTCCGCTGCTCTTTCGACGCGGCGCTTTAGGCGGCGGATCTCAGGCGACAGTTTGCGGTCGGGTGTGTCGCGCAAAAACGCGTCGATGCCGCCCTTATGCTCGATGGTCCGGACCGCCGCTGCAGTGATGCGCAAGCGGATCGATCCCACAGTGTCCGAAAGGACGGAGATGCGCTGCAGGTTCGGCAGAAACCGGCGCTTCGTCTTAACGTTGGAATGGCTGACATTGTGCCCGACCTGGACACCCTTGCCGGTGATCCCACATTTGCGCGCCATACCCACCTCGACAAATCACCGACACAAATACGCGTCGCGCGGCTCCTTTGAGAGCCGCGCGACGGTTCTCCTACGCTTTTGGGCCGCTTTTGGTCAAGCCAGTATGTCGGCGAGGAACCGGGCTTTGGCAAGCCTCGCCGACAAACAACGTCAGCAACTCCCGCGCTGCCGCAGTCGGGGTGCGTATGCCGGCCGTGACTTCCTCCTCGGCGGCGGCGAGGCGCCGAGCGACGCCGGGAGCGGTGCGGAAATGGTCGAGGAGAGTGTCGCCAATCTCCGACCACAGCGCGGTGCGCGACTGGTCGGCGCGCTGGCGCGACCAGACGCCGGTGTGTTCGAGCGCGGCGCGGAAGCGATCGACGTCTTCCCAGACCTCGCGGATGCCGGTCCCCTCCAGCGCGGAGACGGCGCGGACCGGGACTTGCCACTCGGGATAGGGCGGCCGGATCAGCCCCATCGCGCTCGCGTAATCCGCGACTGTGCGGTGCGCCGCGGCGGCGAGTTCGCCATCGGCCTTGTTGACCAGCACCAGATCGGCAAGCTCGACAATTCCGCGCTTGATTCCTTGCAGTTCGTCGCCTGCCGCCGGCGGCAGGATCAGGATGAACATGTCGACGATCTCGGCGATGGCTGTTTCGGCTTGGCCGACGCCGACAGTCTCGACCAATATCGCGTCAAACCCCGCCGCCTCGCACAGCAGGATGGCCTCGCGCGTGCGGCGCGCGATGCCCCCATGACTGTCGCCCGCGGAGGACGGCCGGATAAAGGCTTCCGACGCGCGCGCCAGCTCGGCCATGCGGGTCTTGTCGCCGAGGATCGCACCGCCGCCTCGCTTTGAGGCGGGGTCGACCGCGAGCACCGCGATCCGCCGTCCGCGCGCGATGCCGGCGAGGCCGAAGCGCTCGATAAAAGTGGATTTGCCGGCCCCAGGCGGCCCGGAAATGCCGATGCGCACGGCCTTCCCGGTTTGGGGCAGCAGTGCATCGATTACCCTCTCGGCCTCGTCGCGATGGTCAGGCCGTGACGATTCGACCAGGGTGATGGCCCGCGCGAGCGCCCGCCGGTCACCCCGCCGCAAACCCTGGTGCAGCGCTGCGCCGGTCACCTCATCCGGGCGGGAAAGAAGGACCCGTCGCCGCGCTTGCGGCGCACGCATTTAACGGCCGTCTCCATCAGGATCTTGTCGACGATCTCGACCAGATGCTGCACGCGAAAGGGCTTCAGCAGATAGTGCCGGCCGCTGGCGCACCGGTCTTGACCATCGCGAAACGAAAACCTTCGTCGTGGAAGATGTCGCCGAACAGATCGCGCACGTTGTCATCGTTTTCGACGATCAGCACCTTGCAAATCCGCGCCATTTGCCTCCCCGTTATAGCAGCTGGTTCGTTCAATCCGCCGCGAGGGCGGCTTCGCGCCGAACGGCCTCCTGCTGGCGCGTCCACATAGTTGCATAGACGCCGCGGCGGAGCAGCAATTCCGCGTGGTGGCCGCGCTCGACGATATGCCCGCGATCCAGCACCAGGATCTGATCGGCATCGACGGTTGTCGACAGCCGGTGAGCGATGACGAGGGTGGTGCGGCCGGTGGAGACTTCGGCGAGGCTCTCCTGGATTTCGCGCTCGGTCTTGGTGTCCAGCGCCGAGGTCGCCTCGTCGAAGATCAAGATCTGCGGCGCCTTCAGAATGACGCGGGCAATCGCGACGCGCTGTTTCTCCCCGCCCGATAGCTTCAGACCGCGTTCGCCGACCATTGTTCCGTACCCGTCCGGCAACGTCGTTATGAAATCGTGGATACGAGCGAGCCGGGCGGCTTCTTCGATTTCCGCCCGTGTCGCTCCGGGACGGCCATAGGCGATGTTGTAATAGATCGTGTCGTTGAACAGCACCGTGTCCTGAGGCACTACGCCGATCGCGCGGCGCAGGCTGTCCTGGGTCACATTGCGGATGTCCTGGCCGTCGATCTCGATCGAGCCGGCATTGACATCGTAGAACCTAAAGAGAAGCCGCGCGATCGTCGATTTGCCGGCTCCGCTCGGGCCGACGATGGCGACCGTCGCGCCGGGCGCGACGTGGAAATCGACATCGGACAGGATCGGCCGCCGGAGATCGTAATGGAAACCGACGCCGTGAAACCCAACCGCGCCCGCCCGGATCTCCAGCTCCGCAGCATCGGGCTGGTCCACAATCTCAGGCTTGACCGCCAGCAGCGCAGTCATTTGCTCGAGGTCGGTCACTGATTGCTTGATATTGCGATAGACCATTCCGAGGAAGTTGAGCGGTGTATAGAGCTGGATCAGATAGGCGTTGACCAGCACGAAGTCGCCAACCGTCATTTCGGCTGCCGCGACGCCTTGTCCCGCCAGGATCATCACCGCGACGAGCCCGCTCGCGATGACCGTGCCCTGACCGAGGTTGAGCAGGGTGAGGGTGGTTTCGCTCTTGACCGCGGCGCGTTCATAGGCCTGCAGCGCCGAATCATACCGGCGCGCTTCGTGCTCCTCGTTGGCGAAATACTTGACCGTCTCGTAATTCAGCAAGCTGTCGACGGCCTTCGTGTTGGATTCGGTGTTGCGCTCGTTCATCTCGCGCCGAAAGCGCACCCGCCAATCGGTGATCGAGAAAGTAAAGGTGATGTAGACGAGGATTGTCGCGAGCGTGACGGCCGCAAAGGTCCAATTGAACAAGCGCCACAGGATCCCGCAGACCAGCAGGATCTCGAACACGGTCGGAACGACGTTGAACAGCATAAAAGAGAGCAGGAAATCGATCCCCGCTGTGCCCCGCTCGACGGCACGCGACAACCCGCCGGTGCGGCGTTCGAGATGAAAACGCAGCGACAAAGCATGGATGTGGCGAAACGCCGACAGCGCCATCCGGCGGATCGCGCGCTGGCTGACCTTCGCGAAGACCGCGTTGCGCAGCTCGTTAAACCCCTGCGACATCACCCGAGCGACGCCGTACGCGATGACCAATCCCACCGGCACGGCGATCACTAAGTTGGCTGGCGAAAGCGCGTCTACGGCATGCTTGTAGAAGAGGGGGACGCAGACGTTGACGAGCTTGCCGGCGAGCAGAAACGCGAGGGCCAGCACCACCCGCACGCGCAGCCCAACGGAATCGCGCGGCCAGAGGTAAGGCGCCAGCGATTTGAGCGCGCGCAGCTCGTGCTTCAGACGGCCCTTCTGGCGCGGCGCGCCAAGGATCAGAAGCGGACGACCGCGCGCGCTCATCGTGTGGGTTCCGCTGGTTCGGGGCCCGTCAATTCGGCTGCGCCGAGGCCGCGTGTCAGCTTGAACGCCACCAGCAAGGCGGCGGCGACCAACCCCGCTCCCCAGAAGAACGCGGCATTCCGGCCGAACTCGCCAAAGAAGAACCCGGCGGCTGCCGGGCCGAGCACGCGCGAGAGGCTGCCGACCGATTGCGACACGCCCAGCACTTCGCCCTGCTCCTCGCGCCCGGCCCGGCGCGAGATCAGGCTGTTGAGCGAGGGCTGCGTCAGCCCCATGCCGAGCGCCAGCGCGCTGATAGCGGACGCCAGCAGCGGCACGTTGCGCGCCAGCGGCATGATCAAGAGCCCGATACCGATCAGAGCAAGACCGCAAAGCAGCAGCCGCTCCTCTCCGAAACGTTGCGTCAGCCTGCCGATCAGCCCACCCTGCAAGATCGCTGAGAGGACGCCGACATAGGAAAAGACATATCCGACTTGGCCAGGCCCCCAGCCGAATTGCGCAATCGCCCACAGCGCGAAGGTGCTTTCCATCGCGGCAAAGGCCAGGATAACCAAGAAGAAGATCAGGATCAGGCGCGACAGCACGGGGCGGCCCAGCACCTCCAATATCGCGCTGACCCGGCCGCGCGAAGGCCCGCCTACGCCGCGCCGGTCGGCTGGCAGGCTCTCCCTGAGCAGCAGAACCACGCCGCACAGCGCGACAAATGAAAACCCCGCCGCCACCCATGCCGGAGTTTGGACGTCGGCGGTTGCCGGATCAGGGCCCGCCAGCAGCCCGCCGAGCGCCGGGCCGATGATGAAGCCCAATCCGAAGGCCGCGCCGATCAGGCCCATCCCCTTGGCCCGGTCCTCCGGTTTGGTGATATCGGCGATATAGGCCTGAGCTGCAGCAATGTTGCCTGCGCAAGTGCCGGCCAAGGCACGCGCCGCAAACAGCATCCACAGCGCCGTCGCGCTGCCGATCCAAAGATAGGCGAGCACCGAGGCGGCCATGCTGACCATCAGCACCGGCCGCCGGCCGACGCGATCGCTGAGCCTTCCCCATAGGGGCGCAGCGAACAGCTGCATAAGCGAATAGACCGCAAGCAGCATCGTCACCTGTTCCGGCGAGGCGGCAAAGCGCACGGCATAGAACGGCAGCAGCGGGATGACGAGGCCGAACCCGACGAGATCGACGAAAACGATGAGGAAAAGGGTCGGCATCTGTGCCGCCCTGATATCGCGCACCCGCCGCGGCCGGGCAAGAGCCCCGCCGTGGAAACTGCTGGAGCTTGCCGTGAGGACCCTCACCCGCCTCGCTGCACTCGGCACCCTCTCCCGCGGTGCAGGAGAGGGGCGATGACGCTTTCAGGGCAAAGCCCCTCTCCCGCACCGCGGGAGAGGGGGGACCCGGCCCGGTAGGGCTGGGTGGGTGAGGGTCTAAGATGGAAACTTCCCAGCGGGAGATCGGCCGGGCCCGCCTGGCAAAACCCGCAATTCCCGATACAAGCGCACCGCGATGAGAACGGCGAGTGCGATGACGAATGCCCAGGTAAGCGGCAACGGCGTGGTGCGAGCGATCGCAGTCGTGGTCCAGGCGAGGAACGAAAACAGCGTAGAGGTTACGGCGAGCGCGACCAGACCGGCGAAGCAGCGCCGGCCGATCCGGCGCCTGCTTTCCAACCAAAGCGCGGCGGCCGCCGCGACCACCCCAACACTACCCACGGCGATCAGCAGTTCGGGCATGGTGTGGCCTCGTGGTACCTGGCGCTGCGTGCGACGCGCTCGAACAGAAGCTCGATGCTGCGGCGATCGACGCCGTCGCTCTTCATCAAAAGGCCGACCAGGGGATCTTCAACCAGCTCGGCGAGCGAATACTCTGTGATTTTGTGGTCCATCACTCTTCTCCCGGTCCCCGACGCATTCATCTCCAACAACCCGTAGCTAAGTCGTTAATAGAGGAGCGCCATACCGGATGTTCAGGGGGTCAGGCGCGCCAATGAACCCAACCGGCGGGCCGGAATGCTTCAGTCGGGGATTGCGTTCATGTTCCCGATGGGTTCCGCTCGTGCGGTGCCGCAAGGCTGGACGCAGCCGGCGCGGCGATTTACACTCGCCCGGTCATCTGCAGGAGAGGCGGCAATGGAACTGGGAAAACTCGGCGTTTGGGTTTCGATGGACAGCATGACCGCAGCGGCGGCGGCGGCGTTCGCGAAACGGGTCGAAGCGTGGGGGTATGCCGCGCTGTGGATCCCCGAAAGCCGCGGACGGAATGCGCTGTCGCACTCATCCTGGCTGCTCGCCAATACGCAAAGGCTGATCGTGGCGACGGGCATCGCCAACATCTATGCCCGCGACGCTATGGCGATGGCGAATGGACAGCGCGGCCTTGCCGAGCAATCGGATGGCCGATTCCTGCTGGGGGTCGGCGTGTCGCATCGGCCGATGGTGCAAGGACTGCGCGGCCACACCTACGGCAAGCCAGTCGCAACGATGCGGGCCTATCTCGCGGGCATGCGCGACGCGCCCTACCAGGCGCCGATGCCGCGCGAGAAGCCGCCGACGGTTGTCGCGGCGTTGGGGCCTAGGATGATGGCCTTGTCATCCGAACTCGCCGATGGTGCGCACCCGTACAACACGACGCCGGAGCATACCGCGAAGGCCCGCGCAATCCTCGGGCCCGGCAAGCTCCTCTGCCCGGAAGTCTGGGTCCTGTTGGAGACCGACCCGGCCGCGGCGCGCCGCGCCGCGCGTGAGGCGCTTTCGCGCTATTTGCAACTCGAGAACTACGTCAACAGCTGGCGGCGCGAGGGTTTCGGGGATGACGACCTCGCCGGGGGCGGCTCGGAACGCTTTCTCGACGCGATGGTCGCGTGGGGCGACGAGGATGCAATCCGCGCGCGGGTCCAACAGCACTGGGACGCCGGCGCCGACCATGTCTGCATCCAGCCCATCAATGCGCAGGGCTCGCGGCTGGTCGTCGACGATAGAATTCTCGAATTGCTGGCCCCCGCGCGCCGATCTTGACGCGTTTCGACGCGCGGCCGACATTGTAGATCGATCTGCTCGCCGGCGCGGCTTTCTGCCGTACCGGATCGGAATGCTAGAGGGCTATGACCATGTATTCAGAAACCACCCGATCGATCAAGGTCACGGTCAAGCCGTTCTACCTCGAGGACCAATCCTCGCCCGTCGAGAACCATTATGTCTGGGCCTACCATGTCCGCATCGAGAATCGCGGCAAGGAAACCGTCCAGCTACGGCACCGGCACTGGCAAATCACCGATAGCCGCGGACAGATCAAGGAGGTGCGCGGCGATGGCGTGGTCGGCGAGCAGCCGGTGCTCGCTCCCGGCGAGAGCTTCGAATATACCAGCGGCACCCCGTTGCCGACGCCGTCGGGGATCATGGTCGGGACGTATGAGATGGAAACGAGGGGCGGCGACAGCTTTTCGGTCCGCATCCCCGCCTTCTCGCTCGACAGCCCCCATCAGCCGGTCCGGCTCAACTGACCGCTGGCCGGAGCGCTTCACATCGCGTTTCCGCTGGTGAGCCTTTCCAACCAACAAGAGAAGCCCCAACCAAAAGAGAAGCCCTGATGCCGCGCGCTTTCGCCTCCTCCGTGTCCCGGTCCGAAAATTCCCTTCAGCCTCTCCCGGCGCGGCGGCCGAGCCGTGAGGAAGCCTTGGACGCGGTTCGCACCCTGCTGCGCTGGGCCGGCGACGATCCCAGCCGTGAAGGGCTGCTCGGCACTCCCGATCGCGTCGTACGCTCATACGAGGAGTTCTTCAGCGGCTATGGCGTCGATCCGGTAGCGCTGCTGCAGCGCACCTTCGAGGAAACCGATGGTTACGACGAAATCGTCGCGCTGAGGGACATCCGCTTCGAATCGCATTGCGAGCACCACATTGCGCCGATCATCGGCAAGGTGCACGTCGCCTATCTGCCCAACAGACGGGTGGTCGGCATCTCAAAGCTCGCGCGGCTTGTCGAAGTCTATGCCAAGAGATTGCAGATTCAGGAAAAAATGACGGCGCAGATCGCCAACACGCTCGATGAGGTGTTGCAGCCCAAGGGGGTGGCGGTGGTGATCGAGGCGGCTCATCAATGCATGACCACGCGCGGCGTGCACAAGCCCGGCGTCACGATGGTGACCAGCCGGATGCTCGGCGCGTTTCGCGATGACCCGCTCAGCCGGCGCGAGGTGCTGTCGATGATCGGCACTCCGGGCGGCGCCAAGCTGGACAACGTCTGAGCGGCTAGCCTTTTGGCGGCGGCTCGGGAGCGGGCAGGACGCGCCTTTCGACTTCGCCGGCGAGATCGCCGAAACTGAGAAAGATGCGGTAGCTGCGCCAGTCCCGGCGATACTCGATTTCGTCGGGCAACGGGATCGAGGCAGTCGAGACCATCGCCAGTAATTGCGCATTGCCCTGCGGTGCGCCGCTCACCACGGCGGGAACCGGCGCGACATTGCCGATGCCGGAGATGTTGCCTTCGTACGGAGTATCGATCTGTCGTTGGTAAAATGCGACGCTCGGCGACGGGTTGACATGGAGGTACGAAGCCGATGTCGTCTGGCCGTCTGGCGAGACCAGCTCTGCGGTACGCAACGGCAGCCGGTCGATCGCATCGATTTCGATGCTGTTGACGACACCACCGGGAGGGAAGCGGGCACGGACCTGATCCGCTGGCAAGGGCGCCAACCCGCTCTCGGGGGCGCAGGCGGCGACGAGAGCCAGCGTCAGCATAAAGGCGGCGGCGCGCATCCAACCCCCAGGTTCCCAACCTCCAGAATTGGCGGTTTCAGCCGTGCTGCGCTCCCGACTCTCGACGCACCGCCTTTTGCAGAAAATCGAGAGCGGCGGCGACCTGTGGGTCGTTGCCGGTCCCGATGATCATCGGCTTGATCGGGTGCTCCGCGTCGGCGGTAGCGGTCCGACCGGTGGTTGCGGAGCTGGCGCCCGCTGGCGAACTGATCGAGCCGCCGTTTTTCAGAGCCCCGTAGAGATCGCTCTCGAAGCTGATCACGGCATTTGCCACCTGTTGGTTTTTCGGGACATTGACGACGATGTCGGGCGAAATGCCCTGACCCTGGATGGAACGGCCGGATGGTGTGTAGTACAGTGCAGTGGTCAGGCGAAGCGCGCCGCGGCCCTCCAGCGGGATGATCGTCTGCACCGAGCCCTTGCCAAAGCTGCGGGTTCCCATGACCGTCGCGCGGTGGTGGTCCTGCAAGGCGCCGGCGACGATTTCAGCGGCCGACGCCGAGGCGCTGTTGATCAGCACGACGATGGGTGTCCCGTGCAGCAGGTCGCCAGTCGCCGGAGCACGGTAGACATGGTCGTCCGCCGTGTTGCGGCCGCGCGTCGTGACCACGACGCCGCCGTCGAGAAAAACCCCGGCGACATCGATCGAAGCGTCGAGCAAGCCGCCGGGGTCGTTACGCAAATCGAGGATGAAGCCGTTCAACCGGCCCTGTGTGCGTGCCTTCATTCTCTCGATCGCACCGGCGAGCTCGGAGGCGGTGTTCTCGGTAAAGGTGGTGATGCGGGCATAGCCGATGTTGTTCGGCTTGAGGTCCGATTTGACCGAGACGACGCGGATCACGTTGCGCGTCAACGTCACATCGAAAGCGCCGCGGTCGTTGCGGGCAATAGACAGGGTCACTCTGCTGCCCGCAGGCCCGCGCAGCCGCTTGACCACTTCCTCGACGTCCATGCCAGTGGTCGGCAAGGCGTCGATCTTGACGATGCGGTCTCCCGGCTCGATGCCCGCCTCGGCGGCCGGCGTGCCGTCGATCGGTGAGATCACCTCCGGCACTTTACCTTCGAGCGTCAGCTCGACGCCGATGCCGCCGAATTGGCCTCGGGTCACCGCCGTCATCTGCTGATACTGCTCCTGATCCATGTAATCGGAATGGGGATCGAGGCGCGTCAGCATGCCTTTCAGGGCATCCTTGGCGAGCTCGCCGCCGGTCACCGGCGCGACGTAATTTTTCTCCACCTGCTTCATCGCATCCTGGACCAGGCCGAGATCGCCGTTGTCGGCCGGGTAGGCCCCGGTGCCCGCCCCGGCGCTGTCGCAGGCGGACAGCATCAGCGAGACCAGAACGACGGCAGCGGCTCTGACTGCCGAGTGGTGCTGGCGTGAAATGTTGGTCATCGGGTTCTCGCGGAGCGTCTGGCGCGGATCAGCCGCGCTGAATGTAGTCTCTGGGAGGCCGGCTTCCAGGGCGGGTCTGGCCGAGCACGGTCAATCGAGGGAAAAACCGCGCCTGCGCAAGAAGGTCGGGAACCCCTGGCCTTCGGGTTGGACGGCCTGCCGCGCCTTGTCTTCCGACCAACCGTAAAAGGACGCGTAGCCAAAGACGTCGGGGGAGCGTTGCTGCTCGCGCGGCAGCGAGTATCGCGCATCGCGGCGCCGGTCATAGGCATCGACAGCTTCGGCGAGCGCCCGGTCGTCATAATCATCGATGCGCACGGTTGTCTCGAGCGCAAGGCGCATGCTGACGTGTCCGGCGGCAGCGGGGTAGCCGACAGACAGCCCCGCTACCGGGAATACCTTCTCCGGCAGCCCCAATATCTCGGCGGCCGCGTCGGCGTGATTGCGGATGACGCTGATCGGGCAGCACCCGAGACCCGCGGTTTCGGCAGCCAGGATGAAGCTCTGCAAGACCAGCGCCGCGTCGATGGCCGCGTTGAAGAACCCTTCGAGCTGGCCGTTCTCGTTGCTGTGGCCGCGCAGTTCGCCGATCCGCTCGAGGCGGTGGGCGTCGCCGCAAAAGACCAAAAATTCCGGGGCATTTCCGACCCACGGCATGTCGGGCACGAGCGCCGCGAGGCGGTCGCGCAACTGGCGGTCCCTGACCCATATGACCGTGGCTTGCTGGAAATCCGATTTCGAGGAGGCCGAAAAGGCCGTTCCCAGCAAAAGGCGCAGCAAGGCTTCGGGGACCGGGCGCTCGGCATAACGCCGATGGGTACGCCGCATCAGGACTTGGCGCAGCCATGGCAGGTCGGGCAGATCCGGCGCGGGTTCCGGTTCTTCGCCGAAGCGCGCCCGCCACTCAGCCTCGTAGCTCATGCTCATCTCCTCGTCGGTGCTCGCTCCCGTGGCAGAGGGGCTGATTTTATGGGTTGTCGTCAACGGCATCCGGCAGCTAGCGTGAGTTCTGAGGCTGGAAAACGGCATTACCCTCACCCACCAAGCCCTGCGGGCTTGGTCCCTCCTCTCCCGCGGTGCGGGAGAGGAGCTTGGTGCTGAATGCGTCGCGGCCCCTCTCCCGCACTGCGGGAGAGGGTGGCGAGCGCAGCGAGACGGGTGAGGGTCGTGCGCGGCGCAAATTTTTCCCACGTGGTGTGCGGGCCGCGCGCTGGTTGTCTCCCCGGAAAGCAAGCGGGGCAGGGGAGGGGAGGGGCGCGAGCGAAAGAAGGAGGTAATGACGGATCTGGAGGCTGATTACGTCATTGTCGGGGCGGGGTCGGCGGGTTGCGTGCTCGCCGATCGGTTGAGCGAGGACGGCGCGCGGGTGGTATTGCTCGAAGCCGGCCCCAGCGACTGGCATCCGATGATCCACGTGCCGGCCGGCGCTTTGCATCTGCGGGCCAATCCGCTGGTCAACTGGAATTACTACGCCGAGGCGGAGGAGGGCACCGGCAACCGGTCATTGCATTGGCCGCGCGGCAGGGTGCTGGGCGGCACCAGCTCGATTAACGGAATGCTCTATGTCCGCGGCAATCCGGCGGATTACGACGGCTGGGCGCAGATGGGCTGCCGCGGCTGGAGCTACGCGCACGTCCTGCCCTATTTCAAGAGGTCGGAACATTATGTGTCCGGGGAGTCGGAGTATCGCGGCAAGGGCGGCCCGCTTCTCGTCGAGGATTACCGGACGATTTTGCCTCTGACCCATCATTTTGTCGAAGCCGCGCAACAGGCCGGGTTTGCGTTGACCCGCGATTACAACGGTGCGCAGCAGGAGGGGGTCGGCTATTCGCAGATGACGCGGCGGGGACGTTTGCGCGGGTCGACTGCGCGCACTTTTCTGGCCGAGGCGCGGCGGCGCCAAAACCTGCGGGTCGAGACCAAGGCGGTCGCGACGCGGCTGCTGTTCGACGGAAAGCGCTGCACCGGTGTGGCGTTCCGCCAGAACGGCAGTGACCGGCGGGTCGCCGCGCAACGCGAGGTCATCGTCAGCGGCGGCACCGTCAATTCGCCGCATCTGCTGCAAATTTCGGGCGTTGGCCCCGCCGGCCATCTGCAATCGATCGGCGTCGAGGTGGTGCACGAATTGCCCGGGGTCGGCGCCAATCTTTCCGACCATTTCGCGGTTCGCGTGACTCACCGTGTGAAAGACGAGGTGTCGGTCAACCAGCTGGCGCGAGGCGTGCGGCTGGCGCGCGAGGTCGGGCGGTTTGCCGCGACCGGCCGCGGTGCGCTGACTTTTGGCGTCACCACTGCGATGGTGTTCTGCCGCAGCCGCGAAGGGCTAGCGAGCCCGGATTTGCAATTGCTGTTCACTCCAGGCAGCTACGACCCGAAGGGTATCGGCCGCCTTGAGCGGGAGCCGGGCATGACCATCGTCGTGTGCGCCGTGCGCCCAAACAGCCGCGGGACAATTATGGCGCGGTCTGCGGACCCATTCCAGCCGCCGGCGATCCGTCCGAATTACCTCTCGGGGGCGAGCGACGAGCAGGTCCTGCTCTCCGGCACCCGCCATGCCCGGCGGATCTTCGTCGCGCCGCCGCTGGCCCGCCACAGCGCCGCCGAGACAATGCCCGGTTCCGACATGAATTCGAATGACGCGCTGATCGACTTCATGCACCGGGCCGGCATGAACCTGCATCACCCGGTCGGCACCTGCCGCATGGGCGAGGACCCGACGGCCGTCGTCGACTCGCGGCTGCGGGTTCGAGGGCTCGCCGGGCTGCGCGTCGTCGACGCCTCGGTGATGCCGACCGTGACGACCGGCAACACCAACGCGCCGACGATCATGATCGGCGAAAAGGGCGCGGCGATGATCCGTGAGGACGCCGCGGCGGCGTGAAGAACGATCGGAGTGAGCGGCGGCAACGCTTTCACATGATGCGGGGCAGCACCTTTTCGGTCAGCAGCATAAAGGATTGGTGGCTGAGCGGCGCGCACAGCAGATAGTCGAGGCCGATCTCCTCGCGCAACCGCAGGATCTCGTCGCCGACCTTGTCGGGTGTGCCGTGCAGGATCACCTCGTCGAGGTAGCGCTGGACCGGGTCGACGCCGGCCGGGGTAAAGGATCCTTGGATGACCGGCCGATGCTGCGCGCCGAGATAAGAATTGAGAATCCACTCGGCGCCGTTGCGCGCGACCGCCGCCGCGTCGCGCGCATTGTCGGTGAGCGCCACCAGCCGGGCGATCGGGATGTCGCGGCCGGCACCGGAAAATCCGGCGGCGGCAAGCTTCTCGCCATAAAAACGACGCTTGTGGCCAATCTCGGTGGCCGACGAGTGCGGGTCCATTAGGATCGAGAAGCCGCGGCCGGCGGCCCATTCGATCGCACCTTCCGAGCTCGCCGCCATCCATACTGGCGGATGCGGCAATTGCGCCGGCTTCGGCAACACTTCGAGGTCCTCGAATTGGAAATGCTGGCCGGTGAAGTTGAGCCGCTCGTCGGTCCACGCCCGCAATACGATCTCGACCGCCTCGCGGAACCGCGACGCGCTTTCCTCGGGCGGCACGCCAAAGGCGGTGAATTCGACGCGCGCGAAGCCGCGGCCGGCGCCCCAATTGACCCGGCCGCCGGACAGCACGTCGAGCAAAGCCACCTCCTCGGCCAGCCGCAGGGGATGGTAGAACGGAGCGAGCGACACCGCCGTGCCAATGCGCAGGCGCTTGGTCCGCGCGGCAGCCAATGTCCCTACCATGTGCACGGAAGGACAGACACTGAAGCCGCTGAAGTGGTGCTCGGCGAGCCAGACCGCGTCATAGCCGGTGCGGTCCATTATTTCGATCCGCTCCAAGGCGCGGGCGTAGACCGTGCCCAGATCGACCCGCCGCTCCGGCCAGCTGAAGAACTGCAAAACCCCGAATTTCACTGCCGTGCCTCTTCGACTGTGCGCCAAAATTCGACGGCCGTCTGAGCGCAGCGCTCAGCCTGGAGCAGGTTGACGCCGTGCCCGTACCCGGCGAACAGCTCGAGCCGGCCGCGCGGCAGGGTCTCGGCAAATATCTTTTGCTGCTCCGAGGCGATCCGGCTCTTGTCGCCGCTCAGCAGCAGCACCGGGGCTTTGATCCCCGGAAGAAGCGGCCTTACATCAATAGTTTCGAAACACTCGTGCAGGGCGGCGGCGATATCGGGGCGCGTCCTGTCCATCTGGGCGATGACCCATTCCTGCAGCTCTGGGCTCGCGTGATCGAGGTCGAGCCGGTAGCCGAGGGTTTGCCGGCACCACTCGCCGGTGCCATGGGCCCGGATCGCTGCGCCGGTACTCTCCCGGCCGAGGGCGTATATCCCGCGGATCTCGTCGGGAATACGCGTCGGGGTATTGCATAAGGCAAGGCTGGCAATGCGTTCGGGATGTGCCGCGGCGAGCAGCAACCCAATGATCCCGCCCGAGGATTCGCCGACCCAGTGGACCCGCGACAGCGAATGGGCATCGAGCACAGCCAAGATCTGGGCGCCGATCTTCTCCGGAGTGTAGGCGTAGCCCGCGGCCGGGGCGTCGGACTTGCCACACCCCAAAAGATCGGGGCGATAGACGCGGCGGCTCTCGGCGATCACCGGGATCCAGCGGTTCCAGAAATTCGCATTGCGCGCGAAGCCGTGCATCATTAGCACGGGTATCGGCGCCTCCCATGGCCACAAGTAATCGTCGACGGCGCAATGTAGGGAAAGACCTTCGTCGAGAGGAATTGACGGCATCGCAAGTGCTCCATCACGTTGTGCAAGCGAGGATACCGGTGCAGCCCTCACTTACCCAGCCCTGGCGGGCTGGGCGGCAAGACCCTCACCCGCCTCGCTGCGCTCGGCACCCTCTCCCGCAATGCGGGAGAGGGGCTAGAACGGATTCAACTCATAGCTCCTCTCCCGCACCGCGGGAGAGGGGGGACCAAGCGCGCAGCGCTTGGTGGGTGAGGGTAGCGCCGCCTTCGAGCAAGTCGCGGTCATTTTCTTGAGGGGGGCTTTGAATTGCGCTCCCGTAGCCCCTCTCCCGCATCGATTTGAGCTGCGATAAGCGCGCGGCCGGCGCCGACGACGGTTTTTACCGGCCCGTTCGGGCCAAGCGATTGGCCGATCGCGTAGGCGCCGTCGATCAGCAGCTGCAATTGCTGGGCGAGGAGGTCGGGGTCGCGGGCACCCGCCGCGCCAGCCAGCGTGCGGAGGCGCTCGCGCACCACGCGCTTATGGGTGAGGATCACGGCGCGCGCGGGGTGCTGGGGCTCGGGAAATTCAGTGCCGGTGTTGAGAAACGGGCAGCCGCGCCATTTCGGGTGCGACGCGGTTGCCGCGATCATGTCGAGGATCGCTTCGAGCTGACCGCGTGGATCACCGACGCGGGCGGCCTCCGCCTTATCCCAGCGCCGCCAGAAAAACCCGTTGCGGTCCGCGAGCCAGGCGGCGACCAGGGCATCCTTTGACGGAAAATTGCGGTAAAGGCTCATCTTTGCGACGCCAGATCGCGCGATGATCGCATCGATCCCCACTGCCCGAATGCCGTCGCGATAGAACATCTCCGAGGCGGCATCGAGGATGCGCTGCCGCGCCGGCTTTTTCTCCTCCGCCTCGCACCGCGTTCCTGCCCCGCGCCCGCTCGGCTTGACAGAGACAGACCTGTCTCTCACTTTTGCCTCGACCTGTTCCAAATGGAGAAGGGTAGGGCGGATGGCAAGCCAAAGGAAGCTGCATTACGCCTGGATTGTCGCCGGCGTCACCTTTCTGACCTTGCTCGTGGCGGCTGGGCTGCGCGCCACCCCCGGCGTTTTGATCGTACCGCTCGAAACCGAGTTCGGGTGGTCCCGCGCGACAATCTCCTTCGCGATCGGGCTCAACATTTTTCTTTACGGCCTGATCGGGCCATTTGCTGCGGCGGTGATGGACCGGTTCGGGCTGCGCCGGACAATGCTGGCGGCGCTGATTTGCATCGCGGCGGGAGTCGCCCTGACGCCGCTCATGACGCGGTCTTGGCAGCTGATCCTGCTGTGGGGAGTGGTGGTCGGCACCGGAAGCGGAGCTACCGCCTTGGTGCTCGGGGCGACCGTCGTGGCGCGCTGGTTCGCCGCCCGGCGCGGGCTGGTCATCGGCGTGTTGACGGCGAGCACCGCGACCGGCCAGCTGATCTTTTTGCCGGCATTGGCGAACCTTGTCGAAAATTACGGCTGGCGCACGGTATCGCTGACCGTGGCCGGGGTCGCGCTGGCGCTGCTTCCAGTCGTCGCTCTGCTGATGCGCGACCGGCCGCGCGACGTCGGGCTCGCACCTTACGGCGCGGCCGACAATCGCCAGCCTGTCGCAATCGTACGCGGCAACCCGGCGGCGACCGCGCTGCTCGCGCTGCGCGACGGGTTGCGGTCACGCGATTTCTGGCTGCTCGCCGGCAGCTTCTTCATCTGCGGCGCTTCGACCAATGGCCTGATCGGCACGCACCTGATCCCCGCCTGCCTCGATCACGGCATCCCGCAGGTGACGAGCGCCACCCTGCTCGCCGCAATGGGGGTCTTCGACCTCGTCGGGACGACATTGTCGGGCTGGCTCAGCGACCGCTGGAGCAACCGTGGGCTCCTCGCCTGGTATTACGGGCTGCGCGGGCTGTCGCTGATCTACCTGCCGTTTGCCTTCGACCTTTCGTTCTACGGCTTGTCATTATTCGCCGTGTTCTACGGGCTCGACTGGATCGCGACGGTGCCGCCGACCGTGCGCCTCGCCGCGAGGATTTTCGGCACCGACCGCGGCCCTATCATGTTTGGCTGGATTGCCGCCGCGCACCAGTTGGGGGCGGCGCTGGCCGCCTTCGCCGCCGGTGTGTTGAGGGTGACCCTCGGCACCTACCTCGAAGCATTCATGCTGTCGGGCCTGCTCTGCCTGATCGCCTCGCTGATGGTGCTGTTCATCGGGCGTCGCCGAGACGCGGCAGCACCCGTGCCGCTGCCTGCAGAATAGCCGCGCCTAGTTGCCGTAAAGTCGGATCGGTTGGCCGTCGATCTTCGCGTTCCCCTGCAGATACCCGATCAGTTCGGGCATCGAGTAGCGCCTATTCTGCGCGATCGTCTCGGTCGGACCCCAGCCTTGCAGGTCGCTGGTGGCGGCATATAGAACCGATCCCTGGTCGCAGTGCAGCGAGCCGAGCAGGAATTCGTCGATGATGTGGCTGCCCAGCTCGCCCAGACGCTGGCTGGCCTGAGTGCTCTCCGCTTCCGCCAGGATGAATAGCCACAGCGGGGTGCGCCGCGCCAGCAGGTTCGGGTCGAAGCCGGCGCTCTGCAGCCGGGCCGCAAGGACCTTGCGAACCTCTTTCGTCGCATCGTGAAGACCTGGTATGCGCCGCTGCGCGTAGGCTTCCATCTCCTCACCGGTCGCCAGCCCGACCGAACCGGTGATCAGGGCGGTCGGTTCGGACGCGCGCATGATGTTGCGGCGCGGCAGATTGCGCTCGGTCGAGGTGTCCTTGCCGTTCGCGTCGGGGCCCGGCGGCAGCGCGGCGATCGGCAGATTGAAGAGTTTGTCGGAGATCAAGGTATCAACCGGGCGCCCCGGCTGGGCGCTCTCGTCTTTCTGGTCGACGCCGTACACGTCGTAAAATTGGCTCCAGTCGATGACGTCGCCGGGCTGCACCGGATTATCGCCGACGAGCCCGACTGTCTCCAGATCGTTAGCCGAGGCGAAGATCGGGCGAGGCTGACCGGTCAGCAGGTTGCCATTGATATCTAGCACCGGATCATGCAGCACATAACTGTCACGCACGAGGGTGTGGCCGAGGCGGAACGCCGCCACCGTGAACTCGTGCGGGATATGGATCGTGACGTTCTCTCCGAGCCCGGGCTTGCAGCTACAGAGGAAGGTCTTGACACCATCCCGGCCGGGCAATTGCGAGGTCGGCGAGGTTCCGCGCTGATAGGCGTGCAGTGCCGCGGGAGCGACACGGTCGAGGGTCGCTTCGGCGGAGAAGCGCGGCAGGAAATCGGTCGCGACGATCGTCTCGTATGTCCACAACACCTTCTTGTGGCACGCATCGAACGCCGCGCCGATCTGCTGCTGGGTCGGTGCGCTGACGGCGCCGAGCGCACGATCCATGCAGTTGTTGTGGGCCAGTTCGAAGAGATTCTGGATTTGTGAGATGAGCTTATTCTCGCTGTTGCGAGGGTCAGGAACCTCGGCGGTGCCCGCCGGGGTGCGCTGGTAGTCGAAACCGTCGATCGCCGCTCCGACGGAGGCGGGGGCCTGAACATGGCGCTGCGCGAAACGGCCCGTGTAGGCGCCGTTGCTCTGCTCGAACCAAGGCGCGGTGGTCCCGCTCAGAGCGGTAAAATCGGTGACGCCGTACACGCTGTCGAGGTCGAGCTTGCCTGTGTTGAGGCTCAGCGCCGAGGTTGGTGTTGCGGCGTTTGCGATCGCTTGTTTCAGCTGATCCGGGGTGATGCCGGCTGTGGCGAGTTTTGCCCGGATGTTGGCATCTCCCTGAGCGCGCCGGTTCAGCTCGTCGAGCGCCGACAGCGCAGTCTGGGTGCGGGTCACGTCATGGTCGATAAACTGGCCGAAAAAGGTGTAGCCCGCGGGTTGCTGCGCGGGGTCCGCGGTCTTGTTGTCATCGACAAACGGGCTTGCCCCGGTCCCGAGCCGGGGGCCGATGATGGCGCGAAGGGTCGGGTTGAACTCGATCGGTTCGCACATCTGCATCGGCGCGTGCGCCTCGCCCGGGGCCGGCGTCCCGCAGCTGCCGACAGCGCGCTCGGTTGCGCACGCCTCGTAGCAGAACCCATAGACCGAGGTATCCAGGCCGGCTGCAGCGGCGGCCTGCGAACTCTGAACCAACGGTGCGCCGCCGCCGTGGCCGGTGCTCACCGGCGGGACCATTCGCAACACCTGCTCGAGCTTTGACTGCGATATGGTTGCGCCGCCCGAGGTCGAGCCGTCCGAGGGCGGACGGAGGGCGCGGATAAAGAGATCGAGGCGGTGCTCCGACTCGGGAGAGACAGTTTGGCTGAAAGCTTGCGAACCGGTCAGCGCGGTCGCAAGAAAAAGCAAGCCGATCAACCGTTTCATCCGAACTCCCTGGTGAAGGCCGCGACTGTCGCTCCGGCGACAGGCGCCCGCCGGTCCCGCTGAAAGCTGCTAGAGGTTTATCACAATAGCGTACGAGATTATTTGAAATTATGTGCGATTACAAACATGACAATTTCATTAACCACGAATTTTATCTTTAGATAACTTAATTAATAGAGATTATGCCGTTCTCTGACAGCCTGGCTCAACATGAACTGAGTTTTCCCAACGGGTTATCGTCGCCCCTGCTAAAGCGGGGATCAAGAGCCTGCCCCTGGCTTGAACCGGGGCGACGATGCGGCCCTGCATCCCTCACGCGGATTTCGGGGTAAGGTGCGCGACTTTGGGAATCACTTCCCGGGAGAGAAGCCGCATCGACTCGTGCCAGGCCTCGGCGTTTCCGCTGTAGTCGAAGCAGAACAGGAGTAGCGCGCCAAACCCGCCGACCTCGTCGTACATCCGCTCGATCTTTTCGATTACGGTCGCCGGGGAGCCGATCAGCCAGTTGTGCTGCGCACAATATTCTGGTGTGACGTCGCTGTCGGCGACCTCGGGATCGTGTTTCAGGAACTGGATGACGCCGACATTTGTCAGCAACGGCAGAAAATATTCGCGCATCATCCGCCCCATCATCCCCCCGACTGACAATCGCCAGGCCTCGGCGTCACTGTCGGCGACGAAGATCTCGCGCACCAGGCGCCAATCGGCGCGGCTGGGCCGGCGTCCGGTGCGGCGGGCGCCTTCCTCGACCGACTCCCAGTGGCTGGCGACATAGCCGGGGTTGAGGTTGAGGCTCATCGGCAAGAAGCCGTGCTCGCCGGCGAGCTTCAAGGTATCCGAACCCTTACTGACCCCGGCGACGCCGATCGGCGGATACGGTTTTTGAAACGGCCGGATATGCGGGCGCAAACTCTCCAGCATCAAGCCGGTCTTGGTTACCTTCCAGTACTTGCCGGCGTAATCGAAGGGCGCTTCCTCGGTCCACAGCTTCAGTATGATGGCGAGTGCCTCGCGTGTCATCTCGCGGTGCTGCCCGGCATTCCCGTCGACTTGAACATTGCCCAATCGCTCGGTAGGCCGCTGGCGGCGACGCCAAAGTTGAGCCGGCCCTGAGCCATGTGGTCGAGCATCGCGACCCGGTTGGCGAGTTCCGCCGGATGGTGGTAGGGCAACAGGAAACCGCCGGGAGCAAGCCGGATATGGCGCGTCTCCATCAGGGCTTGCGCGATCAACAGATCGGGCGCGGGATGCGGTTCCCAGGGCGCCGTGTGGTGCTCCCCGATCCAGCCCTCGCTAAACCCGAGCTCGTCAGCCCAGCGCAGGGTCTGGAGGTCCCATCGATGACCCTCGAAGAGGCCGCACTCCGGCGGATGCGAAGGCATCGTGAACAAGCCGTATTGCATCAGGACCTCCGGGCTGCTGGTTCGGCGAAAATAGTTTACCCGGGGCAAGCGGCCAACCGCGCATTTGGCGCGATGACAGATCCGTACAATTGCTGCGGTTTCGGTTAATTTGTGTCAGTTTTTGTCGCCGTGTATCGAAATATGACAGAAAGAGGCCTCAATCTGCCTTTTTTTTGCCGCAGGTGGGTTGGAATGTCGCACCCGATTCGACCCCGGCCACCGTCCCCCACGGATGGCTGGGTCCACACACAGCGCCTACAGATCGGGAGGGTCAGCGATGACCAAAGCCACCTCGTCTAAACGCCGCACGAGGAGACGGCACGTACGGGAAAAGGCGACCATCGATCACTTGGTCCGCGCCGTCTATTCGAAAGCCGATGAAAGGGGGACGACGCATCCTTCGGTAACGGCATCCGGCCTTTCGGTTGAAGAGCAGGTGCGCAAGCAATGGCATCCCGGCCTGGGAGGTCTCGCGCTCTTCTAAAGGACCGCCGCAACATTCGGCGCATAGTCTCTCAATAGAGCCGGTGATCCCACCGGCTCTTTTTTATGCCGGCGGTTGCACCCTCCGGGACCTCACCGAGATTTTCCATAATATATATTATGCGACTTTCCATTGTAGATCACCGATAGAAACGTCACCGGCCTCACCGATAGAGATGTCACGCTCGTCGGTTCGCGTGAGGCTTGTCGGGGTGGCGTGGCATGACGGTGATCACGATGAGCCGCAACGAGCTGAGCCGCCTGCGGGTGCTAGTCGATGTCGCTGACGGACGCCTGTCTGTCGCAGACGCCACGGGGCTGATTGGCGTCGGACGAAGACAGATCTATCGACTGCTGCAAGCCTTCCGGGCGGATGGTGCGGACGGTGTCATTTCGCGCAAGCGCGGCGGGCCGAGCAACCGCGCTCTGGGTTCGGTGTTCCGGGAGACCGTGCTGGCCATTGTGCGTGAGCGCTACGCCGATTTTGGCCCGACCCTGGCGGCCGAGAAGCTGTCGGAACTTCATGGCCTGGATCTCGGGGTCGAGACGTTGCGGCAATGGATGATCGGCGCCGGCCTTTGGGTTCGGCGGAAAGACCGGCTAAAGCGTATCCATCAACCTCGCGCTCGGCGCGATTGTCTGGGTGAACTCGTGCAGATCGACGGCTCCGAGCATTGGTGGTTTGAGGACCGCGGCCCGCAATCGACCTTGCTCGTCTATGTTGACGATGCCACCAGCCGCCTGATGCACCTGCGGTTTGTCGAGACGGAATCAACCTTCGACTACTTCCAGGCGACCCGCGAGTATCTCGAGGCGCATGGCAAGCCGATCGCGTTCTACAGCGACAAGCACGGCGTCTTTCGGGTCAATAGCGCCGGGGCAGTCCAGGGTGACGGCATGACCCAGTTCGGGCGCTCTTTGCACGCGCTCAACATCGACATTCTGTGCGCCAACACGCCGCAGGCGAAGGGCCGCGTCGAGCGCGCCAACAAGACCCTGTAGGATCGCCTGGTCAAGGAGCTTCGTCTTCAGGGTGTCAGCACCGTCGATTATCCCGACGGCCGGCTGGCGATCCGCTACCGTGGGCTCGACCTGCCCTACACCACCTTCGACAAGTTGCGGCAGGTTTCGCAGGCGACGATCGTCGAGAACAAGCACCTCGGCGCCGTCCTCTCGCACATCCGCGAGCGGCAGATCGAGCGTGCAGAAGCTCGTAGCCAGTCCGCACCGCGCCGCCAGGGGCAGGTTGGCCACATGTTTAAAGTCGGCTGAACCGCATCCCCTCGCCACCTTGGCCAGCCGGCACCGCACCGGCTTGACGACATTGTCTGTCGGTTCCGATTCTCTGTGGCGGACGAGACGCCGTAAAGCCTGGCCCTGCGGGCTCCCGCCTCCGGCGGCTGCGGGCTTGACGGCGCCTCGCCCGCCACAGCCCGTTCCACCATCAGATCAATGAATTGTTGTCGTCCAGCCCACCTCCTTGTGACATTTCTATCGGTGAGGAATTGTGACTTCTCTATCCGTGAGAAACATCCATGCCGCCGACGAACCGAGTGCTCTTTGCGGGATCGGTGCGCTACCATGTTGCCAGAGAACGCCGCGTCCAATCAGATGAATGAGCGATACGTGCATGAGCTCCCTCGATCGTCTGCTCGAAGTCATGGCGCGGTTGCGCGACCCGGAGCGCGGTTGCCCGTGGGATCGGCAGCAGGACTTTTCGACAATCGCGCCGTACACGATCGAGGAGGCCTATGAGGTGGCCGACGCGATCGCGCGCGGTGACATGGCCGCGTTAAAGGACGAGCTCGGCGACCTTCTGTTTCAGGTCGTCTTCCATGCGCGAATGGCCGAAGAACGGAGCCTCTTCGCCTTCGAAGATGTTGCCGAAGCGATCGCGGACAAGATGGAGCGGCGCCATCCGCACATCTTCGGCGGCGTCCAAATCGATTCAGTAGCCGAGCAAGACAAGGCCTGGGAAGAACACAAAGCCGCCGAGCGTCGGGATCGCGCCCGAGCGAGCGGAGCGGCGGAAAGCGTCTTCGACGGTATTGCCCTGGCCCTGCCGGCTTTGCTTCGAGCCGACAAAATCCAGAAACGCGCGGCGCGGATTGGCTTCGACTGGCCCGACGCGCGACCGGTGTTCGACAAGCTCAAAGAGGAAATCGCCGAACTCGAGACCGAGCTCCTGAAGCCCGCCGAGCGCGGCGCCTTGGAAGACGAGATGGGCGACATTCTTTTTGCCGCGGCCAACCTGGCGCGGAAGCTCGATATCGACCCCGAAGCGGCACTGCGGCGTGCCACCGCCAAATTCGAGCGCCGGTTCCGGCGTGTCGAGACGCTCGCCGCCGAGCGTGCGGCAGGCATTGATCTCGACTCGCTCGAAGCCCTGTGGCAGCAAGTCAAGCGCGAAGAGCATGGGGAGTAGGTAAGCGCATGCGCTTCGCTCTATGGGCGGGTTTTCGTCGGCGATATCCGGGAGGGTGAGGTGGGCGCCGCCGCGAACCGGCCGGTCGGCCCCCTCACCCTACCCTCTCCCCTCGGCCGGCGGGGGGAGAGGGTTAATTAAAGCGGCGGCGCTCGGGTGCAATCTCTCCCGCAAACCAATACCTGATTACGCACTATCCTCAGCCATCAAGGAGTGGTACAAAACAGGAACATACGGCTGTTTCTGCGGGTTTGAACGATGGCGCGCAACAAGGTGCAATTTCAAAAGGGGCTCAGCGAGGCCCAGTTTGCTGTTCTTTACGGAACAGAGGATCAGTGCCGGGAAGCGGTGATGCGCTGGCGCTGGCCATCCGGCTTTGTCTGCCCGGTTTGCGCAGGGCAGCATCACAGCTTGGTCAAGACCCGGGCGCTTTACCAGTGTGCCGCCTGTCGACGGCAGACATCCGTGATCGCCGGAACGATTTTCGCGGCAACCAAGGTGCCGCTGTGCACTTGGTTTCGCGCCATGTACCACCTCACTCAGAGCAAGGGCGGCATCTCCAGCATTGAGTTGGGCCGCCGGCTTGGCGTCACCCAGACCACCGCCTGGAAGATCAAGCACAAGCTCATGCAGGCGATGATGGAGCGGGACGCCACAAAGCGCCTGACGGGACGGATCGAGATCGACGACGCCTATCTCGGCGGGGAGCGCAACGGCGGCAAGCGGGGCCGCGGTTCGCCGGGCAAGACGCCGATCGTGGCGGCGGTCGAAACCACACCACAGGGCAAGCCAATCCGCTTGAAGTTGCGCCGCGTAAAGGGTTTCCGCCGTGCCGAAATCGCGACCTTGGCGCAGCGCAATTTCCATCCCGCCAGCACCGTTGTCAGTGACGGCCTGCACTGCTTCACTGGGGTCGGCAACGCCGGCTGCGTCCACCAGCCGATCATCACTGGATCCGGTCGCAAGGCCGCCCTGAACCCTGCTTTCAAGTGGGTCAACACCACCCTCGGCAACATCAAGAGCGCCATCACTGGCACTTACCGCACCATCCGCGACAAGCATGTACCCCGCTACCTCGCCGAGTTCGAGTACCGCTTCAACCGCCGATACGATCTCGCCGCCATGATGCCACGCCTCGGCTATGTCGCAGTCCGAACCCCGCCGATGCCATACCGCCTCCTCAAATTGGCTGAGGATCATGCGTAATCAGGTACGGAAGAGAGATGGTCCGCCCACCAGAGCAATGGCAACAGCGGGTCCGCGGTCTGCTGAAGGCCGAACTTGCGCGGCGGGATGTTACGTATACGGAACTCGTAAACCGGCTCGCAGCAATTGGGGTGAACCAAAGTGAGCAGAACATCGCCAATAAGCTGTCTCGCGGCACTTTCACGGCGGCGTTCTTCGTCCAATGCCTGGAGGCGATAGGCTGCCGCACACTTCGTCTGGACGTCGACGAATAGATGATGAGAAGGCCAGTCCAAATTCGGCGATGACGCCGCAGCCGTGATGTTAAGAACCCAGGAACTCATGGGACGGTGGCGCCGCAGTACTGGTTCGGATCGAGGATCTCGGGCCGGGCGATTTCGTAGTCGATTGCGCGGGTGCTACCGAACGCTTCCTACGGAGTTCGGATCAACCATTCCTGTCGTGGGTCGGACTCAGCCCGCGAGACGGGTTTTCGACTGCGAGCAATCAGCGTTAAGCGACTAAAATTTTACGGACTAGCAATTCTTTTTGCCACACCGTGCGGAACGACAGATGAATACACGCCTACATTGCAGGAAATTGCCGCCGATCGGGATTGGTGGCTCGGGGACGGCGGAACGCATTACCGCGAACTGGCGGGTTGGCTGCGCGGGATCGCTGCAAAGTGCCGCCTCCCAATCGCGCGCCGGGAGCTGCTCAATCTCGCTGGCCGGTACGAGCGCCGAGCGGAGCATTTCGAACTCCGTGCCCGGCAGGACGCGCCATGATCGACGAAACTCCCGAATGGGCATTCTGGGCGATTGTCGGCCTGTTGGTATTCATAATGTTGCTGCCGGCACTGAAACGTTAGCGGCCGGCACGCCGGCGTCGCCACAGCTCGCGACGGCTCATATCGCTTCGACGGGGTAATGGCTGATGTGCCGACTCCGATCGGATCTTGCCGCGGATGTCAGGGTGTCCGGTGCAGCCCGGCCCCTAGCCGCGGCGCCGGCTCATCCTCGCGCACCTGAAATACGCCGCCGGCCGTCTCGACCTTTGACCCGGCGCACCACCGCGCAACAAAGGCGCTCGCGAGGGTTGCTTCGGCGAAATAGATCGAGATTGCGTCATTCAGCACCCCGCGCATCCCCGAAGGCGTCATCGCCCATCCGTCGGAACCGCAGTTCTCATCTAACCAGGCCGTGATCTGAGTATGGCGCCGGCCGAGGCCGCCGAGCGGAACGGCGATCCTGATGCGGACGGGAAAGCGCTGTTCCGATAGTGATCATCTCGCGCGAGTTCCCTGGCATCTGATGTTCCACGTTTGTTCTCCGCATACTGGCATGGTCCCGCGGACCTGTCTAGCCGTCGATCTCTCTTAAAAAGGTACCTGATTACGCATGATCCTCAGCCAATTTGAGGAGGCGGTATGGCATCGGCGGGGTTCGGACTGCGACATAGCCGAGGCGTGGCATCATGGCGGCGAGATCGTATCGGCGGTTGAAGCGGTACTCGAACTCGGCGAGGTAGCGGGGTACATGCTTGTCGCGGATGGTGCGGTAAGTGCCAGTGATGGCGCTCTTGATGTTGCCGAGGGTGGTGTTGACCCACTTGAAAGCAGGGTTCAGGGCGGCCTTGCGACCGGATCCAGTGATGATCGGCTGGTGGACGCAGCCGGCGTTGCCGACCCCAGTGAAGCAGTGCAGGCCGTCACTGACAACGGTGCTGGCGGGATGGAAATTGCGCTGCGCCAAGGTCGCGATTTCGGCACGGCGGAAACCCTTTACGCGGCGCAACTTCAAGCGGATTGGCTTGCCCTGTGGTGTGGTTTCGACCGCCGCCACGATCGGCGTCTTGCCCGGCGAACCGCGGCCCCGCTTGCCGCCGTTGCGCTCCCCGCCGAGATAGGCGTCGTCGATCTCGATCCGTCCCGTCAGGCGCTTTGTGGCGTCCCGCTCCATCATCGCCTGCATGAGCTTGTGCTTGATCTTCCAGGCGGTGGTCTGGGTGACGCCAAGCCGGCGGCCCAACTCAATGCTGGAGATGCCGCCCTTGCTCTGAGTGAGGTGGTACATGGCGCGAAACCAAGTGCACAGCGGCACCTTGGTTGCCGCGAAAATCGTTCCGGCGATCACGGATGTCTGCCGTCGACAGGCGGCACACTGGTAAAGCGCCCGGGTCTTGACCAAGCTGTGATGCTGCCCTGCGCAAACCGGGCAGACAAAGCCGGATGGCCAGCGCCAGCGCATCACCGCTTCCCGGCACTGATCCTCTGTTCCGTAAAGAACAGCAAACTGGGCCTCGCTGAGCCCCTTTTGAAATTGCACCTTGTTGCGCGCCATCGTTCAAACCCGCAGAAACAGCCGTATGTTCCTGTTTTGTACCACTCCTTGATGGCTGAGGATAGTGCGTAATCAGGAACCAATATGATCGGAAGCTGGTCTAATGCAGGCGCTGCCGATGGCGGAGCCGCGCAATGTCGTCTTCCGGCAATCGAGCCGAGATGTGCGCCGCCTCATTGTCGTCGCGGCGGCCCAGCACTTCGCCGCGTTGGTATATCCACGCCAACGTCTTGCCGTCGGTCAGCGGGACATCAAGCCGCACGACGCGGGTATCGCTCTCGAGCCGGCTGTCGATCAGCTCGAGCAACCCGTCGCATCCCTCACCCGTCGCGGCCGATAGGGCTATGCTCGCCACATTGCGCAGCTTTTGCTGTTGCAGGCTTTGCCGCGTCGCCGGATCGAGCAAGTCGATCTTGTTCAATGCCTCGATCAGCCCCTCCTCGACCGGCTGATCGAGGCCGAGATCGACGAGGACGTTCAGCACGTCGTTGCGCTGCGCCTCGCTGTCGGGGTGATGCGCATCACGGACATGGACGATGATATCTGCTTCGGTGACCTCTTCGAGCGTGGCGCGGAAGGCGGCGACAAGGTGTGTCGGAAGTTCCGAGATGAAGCCAACCGTGTCGGATAAGATGATTTGGCGCCCCGACGGCAAGCCGAGGCGCCGCATCGTCGGATCGAGGGTCGCGAACAGCATCTCCCCGGCAGTCACCGACGCGCTGGTCAACCGGTTGAACAGCGTCGATTTCCCTGCATTGGTATAGCCGACCAGCGCCACCACCGGATAAGGCACGCGGCGGCGGGCTTCGCGGTGCAAATTCCGCGTCCGTCTGGTCGCGTCGAGGTCACGCTTCAACTTGGCGATGCGCTCACCGATCAGCCGCCGGTCGATCTCGAGCTGGCTTTCGCCTGGGCCGCCGAGAAAGCCGAACCCGCCGCGCTGGCGTTCGAGATGTGTCCAGGAGCGCACCAGACGGGATCGTTGATAGGTCAGCGCCGCCAGTTCGACTTGCAATCGGCCTTCATGGGTGCGGGCCCGCGCGGCGAAAATCTCGAGGATGAGCCCCGTCCGGTCGATGACCTTGGCCTGCCAGCGCCGTTCGAGATTGCGCTGCTGCACCGGGCTCAGCGCGGCGTCGATGACGACGAGCCCGACGTTGTTTTCGCCGATCAGCTCGCCGAGGTTTTCGACAGTGCCGCTGCCTAGCAGGCTGCTCGGGCGCGGGCGTGCAATGTTGGCGATCTCGGCACGGATTACGTCCAGACGGATCGCCTTCGCGAGACCGACCGCTTCTTCCAGCCGCGCTTCGACCGAACGGCCGGAGACTTCTCGAAAGTGCCCTCCGGGCGCCGTTTTCGACACCGGATGTACGACGAGAGCCCGCCCCGTCGAATCTGCGTCTACGACCGTTACGGTGTCTGTCCGGTTCAGGATTTGGCCATTTCCTTCTGTTCGAAAAGCTGGATCGGCTGCCCCGGCATCACCGTCGAAATTGCGTGCTTATACACCAGTTGCGAATGCGCATCCCGGCGCAGCAAAACGCAAAAATTATCGAACCAAGTAATAATCCCCTGGAGCTTGACGCCATTAACAAGAAAGATGGTTACCGGAGTTTTGTTTTTCCGGACATGGTTCAAGAAAACGTCTTGAACGTTTTGCGATTTTTCCGGAGTCATGGGTCTTTCCCCCACTCCCTTCTTGGAACCGAGCCTGCCAGTTCACGCTGAAGCACTCGGGCGAGACCGCCGAGTTGCTGCAATCCAGATGGGCGCGCGCCGGCGAATCACAAGCCCCGCACAAAGTGAAACAAAGACGCACCATCGGGGAAGACTAGGCGCGGCTCGTAACGGAGAAACTCCTCCTCGGTCGGTCCGTTGCCGAGCAGAACCGGAATGCAACCGCTGTTGTAGGCGCACTCCATGTCGGTACCGGTGTCGCCGACGAGCCAAACTCGCTCGCCGGGCTCGACGCCGCTCGGCTCGAGAGCGAGCGCGACCGGGGCGGGGTTGGGCTTGTCCTGCGCCGCGTCCCCTGCCCCGATGATGCTGCCGAACAGCTCGGACCAGCCGATCCGCTCGGCCTCGCACCGCAGCAGCGCGCCGGTCTTGTTGCTGACCACCCCGAGGAAAATACCATCTGCGACGAGCCCGCGGAGCAAGTCACCGCGGCCCGGCAGCGGGCTCAACCGGTCGAGATGTATCGTGCGGAAGACGTCGAGATAGATGCGGCGCGCCTCTTCCCACCGGTCGCCGAAATGAAGCGGGAAGCTCTCGCGCAGGCTCAGCCGGACGCGTTCTTTGGTCTCTCGCAACGACCACAACGGCTTCTCCATCGCGGCCATAACGACGTTGAGCGCTTCGTGGATCGTCGTCCAGCTGTCGATCAGCGTGTTGTCCCAGTCGAACAAGATCGCCCGCGGCCGGGTGAGACCTTGCGGCGCTGCCGCCGCGATGCTGACGGCGCTCACGCCGCTTGCGCGATATGAGCCGAGTAACCCTCACCCGGCTCGTTGCGCTCGCCACCCTCTCCCGCGGTGCGGGAGAGGGGCTGTAAGCCCACCACCGCAGAGCTCCTCGCCCGCACCGCGGGAGAGGGGGGACCAAGCGCGCCAGCGCTTGGTGGGTGAGGGTGTCGGTGCATCGCAAGGCATTTTTTAGGGATGGGGCCGGGCACCATACTCCCGGCGCTCGGCAGCAGCCCGGCGGCGAACTGATACCCGCGATCTTCGATATGTGTGGTTGCTGAACGGTTCGGCAGATATTGCCCGTTGACCTGAGCGGCACGCGCCATTGATTTTTATCCCCCATGACCCCGCCCTCGCCTTCCCCCGAGAGCTGGGACAGAGGTTCAGGCGCCGACCTTCAACGGACGATCATTGCCGAAAACACCCAGGGATTTCAACTTCCGGTGCAGGGCGGACCGCTCCATCCCAACAAAGGCCGCGGTCCGCGAGATGTTGCCGCCAAAGCGGGTAACCTGAGCGATAAGATATTCCCGCTCGAACACCTCGCGCGCATCGCGCAACGGCAAGGTCATGATTTCGCTTCCCTTGTCCCATTTCACGACGGTGGGAGCGATCGCAGTGATTTCGTTCGGAAGCATATCGGCGCGCAGCGGCTCGCGTACGTCGCCCGGGGCCATGATCAACAGCCAGTCGATGACGTTGCGCAGCTGCCGCACATTGCCCGGCCATGTGTAAGCCTGCAGCGCCGCCATCGCATCCTCGCCGAACTCGCGCGGGGTCAGCCGTGCCGCTTCCGACGCCCGGGCCATAAAGTGACGCGCCATCAGCGGGATGTCCTCGCGCCGGTCGCGCAGCGGAGCCAGGCGAATCGGCACGACGCTCAGCCGGTAGAACAGATCCTCGCGGAAGCGCCCGGCGCTGATCTCCCCGCCGAGTTCCCGGTTCGACGAGGCCACAACCCGAACATCGACCTCGACGCGGCTCGACCCCCCTACCCTTTCGAAAGTCTGCTCCTGCAGCGCACGCACGATCTTGCCTTGCGTCTCGAGCGGCATGTCCGCCACTTCATCGAGGAACAATGTGCCGCCATGCGCGCGCTCAAACGTCCCCACCTTGCGCGGTGCGCCGTCGATCCGCGTCTCGGTCCCGAACAGCTCGATTTCGAGCCGTTCGGGGCGCATCGTGGCGCAATTGACCGGAACAAAGGGTCCCTTCGAGCGCCGCGACCGCGCATGCAGGAGGCGCCCGACAACCTCCTTGCCCGAGCCCGGCGGGCCGGTGATCAGTACCCGGCTGCCGGTGGGCGCTACCCGTTCGATCTGTTGCCGCAGCTGGTTGGCCGCCGACGAGATGCCGACGAGATCGAGGTCGCCTCCGGCGCGCAGCCGCAATTCCTCGTTCTCGCGCCGCAACTGCGCCGCCTCGATCGCGCGCTCGACAACCAGCAGCAAGCGGTCTGATTTGAAGGGCTTCTCGAGAAAATCATAGGCTCCCAGCTTGATCGCCTCGACAGCCGTTTCAATCGTGCCGTGGCCGCTGATCATGACCACCGGCACCGACGGCATCTCGACGCGCAGCTGCTTGAGGATCTCGATCCCTTCGAGCCCCCCTCCCTGCAGCCAGATATCGAGGATGACGAGCGTGGGCTGCCGCGCCTGGATCGCGGCCAAGGTTTGCGCCGTGTCGGCAGCTTCGCGGGTGGCGTAGCCCTCGTCCTTCAGGACGCCCGCGATCAGCATGCGGATATCGGCTTCGTCGTCGACGATCAGAACATCATGCGCCATGGCTGATCGGGCTCAATTCCATGGGCTCATCCGCTACATCGAGACGTTGGGCAGCGCGGATCTCCGACGCGGCAAAATGGAGACTGACGCAGGCGCCCTCCATCTCCCCATCTTCCAGCACCAGCTCTCCGTGATGATCTTCCATGATCTTCTTGACGATGGCCAGACCCAAGCCGGTGCCCTTTGTCCGCGTCGTGACATAAGGCTCAGTCAGCTGCTCGCGCCCATGCTGCGGCAAGCCCTTCCCGTTGTCTTCGATAATCACGGCGGCCTGACCGTCCTCCTCCGCAACCGACACCCGGATATGCCCTGGCGGACTCGCGCTATTCTCTGCCTTGCGCGCCTCGATCGATTCGATTGCATTCTTAACAATGTTGACCAGCGCCTGACCAACCAGGCGCGCATCGCAGTTAACCGCTACCGGGCTCGCCGGGAACACCGGCTCGAAAACGATCTCGGGATGGGCGGTGCGCTGCAGGAATACGGCCCGGTGCACGAGTTCCACTAGATTTTCGGGCTTCAGTACCGGCGTCGGCATTCGAGCAAAGGACGAGAATTCGTCGATCATCCGGCCAATATCCCCGACATGCCGAACGATCGTGTCCGTACAGATCGTAAAGGTTTCGGCGTCGCTCTTGATCTCTTTCAGGTATCTGCGCCGCAATCGTTCGGCAGCCAACTGGATCGGCGTCAGCGGATTCTTGATTTCGTGGGCAATGCGACGCGCGATGTCGGCCCAGGCCGCCTTGCGTTGGGCCGACAACAGCTCGGTGATATCGTCGAACGTGACGACAAAGCCGCTGATAACTCGGCCATTGTGCTCGGCGGCGATGCGAACGAGCAAGGTGCGGGTGCTGCTCCCGCGAAGCAGCTCCACCTGCGACTGGGCCAGGCGATCTGGACGGCGTTCCGCCTCGTCGAGCAAGCCCACCATTTCCGGCGCGACTTCGGCGAGGTCCTGTCCGATGGCTTGTTCAAGGTCCGTGCCGAGCAGCGCGGAGGCTGAACGATTGGGCAGATTGACCCGGCCCAGGCTATCGAGCCCAATCACCCCCGCCGAGACACCCGTCAGCACGGTCTCCGTAAACCGCCGCCGCTCGTCGAGCTGCCGATTCGCCTCCCTGAGCTCGCGCTGTTGACTCTCGATCTGGTACGTCATTCGGTTGAAGGCGCGGCTAAGGGAAGCCAATTCGTCGTCCTTTTCTCCTTCCGGTACACGAGCCGCGAGGTCGCCGCCGCGGACCTGCTCCGCCGCCGTGATCAGACGTCTGATCGGACCGGCAAATTGGGCGGCAAAATGGATGCCGATGGCGACCGCCGCCACCAGGAACAGCATCGCCACCAACATAAAGATCAACGCGAAGGTAATCTGAAACCCCGAGCGTTGACCTTCCATCTGCTCGTACAATGCGGCGGCGCGCTGGGTCTCCTCCATGTGATTTAACACCCGCGGCTCGATAAACCGCCCGACATAAAGATAGACGTCGCCGAACTGGTTGAGGCGCACCAGAGCCCGCACCCGGTCATCGCTGTCGTTGGTCATTATCGCCACGTCGCCGGTGTCGGCGAGGTGGATCGCGTCATCGGGAACGGGCTCGAAACCCAGAGTGAACGAAAGACTGGACCGCGCCAGCATATGGCCGGCGCGGTCGAATACCATGGCCTCGGTCAAGCCGCGCAGGGCCGCCTGGGCCGAGACTACCTGCTGCAGATGCTGCGGGTTGAGCGCAAGCTGCACTGAATTGCGGTTGAGGTCGTTGGCCATCGCCAAAACGTCGGCGCGGATCGCCTGCTGATGTTCGTGCAGATAGGCTTCAGCGACGGCCAGAGATTCGGTGATTGCGGTACGCACTCTGTCGCTGAACCAGGACTCCACCCCAAAGCTGAAGAAAAGATAAGAGAACCCGGCGACGATGATTGTCGGCAATACCGCGATCAGGCTGAACAGGACGACCAATCGGATTTGCAGCCGCGAGCCGGCAAGGCCGCGCCGTCGCTCGGCCCAGACCTCGATCAGGCGCTTGGCGATTACCGCACCGAGCGCCAGCAGCAAGATCAGGTCGAGGTTCAGGAGCGCCAGGACGGCGCTGGGATGCGGCCCGAAAGGCGGTGCGCCGGTCAGCGCGAGATAGGTCGCAATCCCCGAGGCGAGAGCCGGGATTGCAAGGGCAATAGCAAGCTTGCGGCCCAAGCCGATACGGCCGGCCCAAATTCCCATCCGCCGCATCGGGTTCATCCAAGACCTCTACCCGAATTCTGCCGGGGACGGTTTTGATACAAATGACTCAAATTGTCTCCGGCCGATGCCTCAGTGGCGTGGCGGGGTAGGTCGATCCTCTTTATTTTAAGCCACGGACCACCGGGATGTCCAATTCGCGGATCTTCTTGCGCAATGTGTTGCGATTGAGGCCGAGTAGATGCGCGGCCCTGATTTGGTTGCCGCGGGTCGCCCCAAGGGTCAATAGGATCAGCGGCCGCTCCACTTCCCGCAGCACCCGATCGTAGAGTCCGGCCGCCGGCAACCCGCCTTTGTGCGCGGCGAAATAACCCTTGATGTGTCGCTCGACCACTGCCGCGAGCCCCTCCCCGCTCGGTCCCTCCGCGGGATCACACGTCGCCTGCGCCTCGCCGAGCTCGGCTTCGATGATCCCGACCCCAATAACCTCCTGCGAATAGAGCGCCGCCAGCCGCCGAACCAAGTTCTCCAGCTCACGCACGTTGCCGGGCCAGCGATAGGTGCGCAGCCGTTCCATGGCGGCATCGTCGAGCCGCTTCAATGGCAGTCCTTCGCGTACCGTCAGGCTAGCAAAGTGGCGGACCAGCGCGGGTATGTCGGCGCTTCGTTCACGCAGCGGCGGCAAGCGTATCGGCGCCACGTTCAGACGGTAAAACAGGTCCTCGCGAAATAGACCCTGCCGGATCAGTTGCCGGAGCTCGTGATGCGTGGCGGCGATGATCCGCACCTCGGCGCGGATCGGTACGCGGCCGCCGACTGCGGTGAATTCTCCCTCCTGCAACACCCGTAGCAGCCGGGTTTGTGCTTCGATCGGCATGTCGCCGATTTCGTCGAGAAAAAGTGTCCCGCCCTGCGCCTGTTCAAACCGTCCGATGCCGCGCGACGTCGCGCCGGTAAAAGCCCCCTTCTCGTGGCCGAACAATTCGCTCTCGATCAGCTCGCGCGGGATCGCGGCCATGTTTATCGCTACAAAAGGGCCGTTGCGGCGCTTGCCGTAATTGTGCAAGGCTCGGGCGACCAGCTCCTTGCCGGTGCCGCTTTCGCCCATGATCATGACCGTGAGGTCGGTCCCCATTAACCGGGCGATGATCCGATAGATCTCCTGCATCGCCGGCGAGCGGCCGATCAAGGGCAGCTGGTCTTCGATTTCTTCGTCGGCATAGGGCGCAGGGGCGTCATGCGGAGCGCTCAATGCCCGCTCGACGACGCTGACCAGCTCGCGCAGATCGAAAGGCTTGGGGAGATATTCGAACGCGCCCCGCTCCGTCGCCTTGACGGCAGTCAGCAGTGTGTTCTGCGCGCTCATGACGATGATGCGCAGCTCCGGGCGGATTTTCTTGATGCGCGGGATCAGATCGAGGCCGTTCTCATCCGGCATGATCACGTCGGTAATGACGAGGTCGCCCTCGCCGTCGGCAACCCATCGCCAGAGGGTCGCGGCATTGCCGGTCATCCGCACATCGTGGCCGAGCCGGATCAGCGCCTGATTAAGCACCATCCGGATCGCGCGATCGTCATCTGCCACCAGGATTGTCGACGCCATCACGCAGCACCGTCTTGCTCGACCACCGGCAGAAACACCCGGAACACGGTCCGCCGGGGCTGGCTGTCGAATTCGATCACGCCGCCGTGGTCGCCGATTACCTTGGCGACCAGTGCAAGACCGAGGCCAGTGCCATTCCGTTTCGTTGTGACGAACGGTTCGAAGAGATAAGGCCGCAGGTCATCCGGGATGCCGCTGCCATTGTCGGTCACCGACACCATCAGCGGCAAATGCTGCCGGCCCTCGCCGCCCGGACGCGTGAGGCGCAGACCGTGCCTATAAGCCGTTGAGAGGATGATTTCGCCTTCCGCACTCGGTACTGCCTCGGCGGCGTTCTTGACGAGGTTTAGAAAGACTTGAACGAGCAGGTCGCGATTGCCGTGAACCGATGGCAGCGAGGGGTCGTATTCTTCGACGAGTCGGACGTGGCGGGCGAAACCGGATTGCGCCGCCCTACGTACGCGCTCGAGCACCTCGTGGATGTTGACCACTTCGCGGTCGATCGGCCGGTGATCGGAGAACGCTTCCATGCGGTCGACGAGCGCGACGATGCGGTCGGTTTCGTCGCAGATCAGCTGGGTCAGCTCGCGGCCGGCCGGGTCGGCATCTTGCTCCAGCAACTGCGCCGCGCCGCGAATCCCGGAAAGCGGGTTCTTGACCTCGTGGGCGAGCATTGCCGCCATCCCGGTAATCGACCGAGCGGCGTTCCGGTGGGTCAGGTGGCGGTCCATCATCTCCGCTATCGAGCGCTCGTGCAGGGTGAGCACGAGCATGTCCGCACCGTCGCCCGTCAGCGCTCCCTGAATGGTGACCAGGCGGCCCGCGAACCGTGGGCCCTCGAGGAGAATGTCGTACTCGGAAATCGTGTTGCCGATCCGCCACACCGAGTTGACGAGCCCCAGCAGGGGGCTATGCGGCGCCACGAGATCGGCGAGCGCGCTGCCGCACAGCGCTGACGCTCCGGATCCGAAAAACTGCTCGGCGGCTGGGTTGACGAAGCGGATGCCTCCGGCCCGATCGACGACGATCACCGGAAGGGCGAGAGCTGCCAGGATCACCGCCGCGTCGGGTTGCGCCACCCCGAGAAGACGGCGTTTCGGGTTAGGGCTTCCGCGGAGCCGAAACGGCGTCTTGATCATGCCGTCTCGCGGGCCAGCAGCGGCTCGTAAAACGATCGAATCAGGTTCCGAACGCGCGCGACATCGATGGTCTCGTTGACTGCCGCGCGAAATTCCGCCGACCCCGGAAGGCCTTTGGAATACCAGGCGACGTGCTTGCGCGCGATCCGCGAACCCACCTCCGTCCCATAATGCAGGAGCATCTCCTCGTAATGGCCCAGCACGATTTCGAGCTGCGCCGCGAGCGGCGGGTCCGGAACCCGCCGCCGGGTCGTCAGCCATTCGATAACCTGACGGGCGAACCAGGGCCGTCCGTAGCAGCCGCGGCCGATCATAAGACCGTCGGCGCCGGATTCCCGCAATGCCCGGTCGGCGCCGTCGCAGGTCGTAATGTCGCCGTTGGCGATGACGGGAATCGCCACCGCTTCTTTGACTTGGCGGATGAAATTCCAGTCGGCTGAGCCAGCATAAAGCTGGCAACGAGTGCGGCCGTGCACGCTGATCATGCGGATGCCGCAGGCTTCGGCAATGCGAGCGAGACGCGGCGCGTTGCGGCTGCGCTCATCCCATCCCGTGCGCATCTTCAAGGTGACCGGCAGGTCGACCGCCTTTGCCGTTGCTTCGAGGATTCGCGCGGCATGAGTCTCGTCGCGCATCAGCGCGGAGCCGGCATGCCCGTTGACCACCTTTTTCACCGGGCAACCGAAATTTATGTCGATAATTCTCGCGCCGCGATCGGCGTTGAGCTTTGCCGCCTCAGCCATTACGCGCGGCTCGCAGCCGGCCAGCTGGACGGCCATCGGCTGCTCGTCGATGCAGCTTTTGGCCATCGTCATAGACTGGCGGGTCTCGCGGATCATCGCTTCACTCGCGATCATCTCGGAAACGACGAGACCGGCGCCGAGCCGCTTTACCAGCCTGCGGAACGGCAGATCGCTGACCCCCGACATCGGAGCGAGGATGACCGGATCATCGAGGGTTACAGCTCCGACCGATATGCCCATAGAATACGCAATTAGACCGTTTGCCTATCGATTGGGCAGATGTTAGCTTCTTTCATTTTGCGCCGCAACATCAATCCCTAAGGGGAAAATTGCGGCGTAATGGCATCAGGCCGACCAGCGGGTTAAGCTCAGCCATGTCCTCGGTTTATGCGCTCGTGGTCGCGGCGGGCCAGGGCAGCCGATTTGGCGGCCCTCGTCCCAAGCAATACCTGCCGCTCGCAGGCGCCACGATCCTTCGCCATGCAGTCGCTGCGCTCAGCGAGCACAGGCTCATCGCAAATGTGTTAGTCGCGATCCGGTCTGAGGACAGGTCGCTGTTCTATAGCAGCCTCTCCGGGTTGAGTGTGATGCCGCCGATAACGGGCGGTGCCACGCGGCAGGATTCCGTTCGCCTCGGGCTCGAAGCATTGGTGGCCTTCCGTCCGCACCGCGTGCTCATCCATGATGGGGCACGCCCGTTTCCGGACAAGCAGCTTGTTGATCGGGTGATCGAGGGACTGGACAAGGCGGTCGCGGCGATCCCCTGCCTGCCGTTGCGCGACACGATCAAGCGCGCCGAGAACGGAATTATTCGGGAGACGATCGATCGTTCCGCGCTGTGGCGCGCCCAGACCCCGCAGGGCTTCCACTTCGATGCGATCCTCGCCGCCCACCGCGCCGCGATCGGCCGTGAGCTGACCGACGACGCCGCGGTCGCCGAGGCAGCGGGCCTGGCGCCGCTGATCGTCGACGGCAGCGAAGACAATCTGAAGGTTACGACTGAGGAGGACCTTGTCGCGGCCGAGCGCCTGCTTGCCGCCCGGCAGGGGGACGTCCGCGTCGGCCAGGGCTTCGACGTGCACCCCTTTGCGCCGGGCGATCACCTCTGGATATGCGGTATCAGGGTCCCGCACGGCATGAGCCTCGCCGGACATTCCGATGCCGATGTCGGGCTGCACGCACTGACCGACGCGGTGCTCGGCGCGATCGGCGCCGGCGACATCGGCATGCATTTCCCTCCGAGCGACCCGCGCTGGCGTGGCGCCGCGTCCGACCAGTTCTTGAACCACGCCGCCGATCTCGTGCGGGCACGAGGGGGCGTCGTTGCCGCGGTCGATGTCACGATCATCTGCGAGCGGCCCAAGATCGCGCCCTATCGCGCGGCGATGGTCGAGCGCATCGCGGCCATTCTCGGCATCACGCCCGATCGCGTCAGCGTCAAGGCGACGACCACCGAGAAGCTCGGTTTTACCGGCCGTGCCGAGGGCATTGCCGCGCAAGCCGTCACTACCGTGCGTCTGCCGCTCTGACAGCCGCCCCACGCGCGCTCGGCCTGCCTCTTTGGCATCCGGCGCTGGTGCTCGGAACCTGGTTCGGGGTCGGCCTCTTGCCCGTGATGCCGGGAACCTGGGGTTCGCTCGCCGCCCTGCCCTGCGCCTGGGCGATCCGCAGCCGGTGGGGCGTCACGGGGCTGGCGCTCGCCGCGGTGATCGTCTTCGCCGTCGGTTGTTGGGCGGCAGGGATGCTCGCCAAAACGAGCGGCGTAAAAGACCCCGGCGCAATCGTAATCGACGAGGTCGCAGCGCAGTGGCTGGTGCTGCTGCCGGCGCCGCCCGACCCCTTGTCCTATGCCGCCGCCTTCGTGCTCTTCCGGATCTTCGACATCTGGAAGCCTTGGCCGGTAGGATTGGCCGACCGTCGGGTCCAGGGCGGGCTCGGCATCATGCTCGACGATCTGCTGGCCGCCGTTTACGCTGTTCTGGTGTTCGTGGTCCTGTCGGCCGCAGGTGGAGCGCTCGGTGTTCGAAGCTGAAACCTTGACCCTGGCGCAATCGGTTCTCGACGCCTGCCGCGCCCGGAATTGGCGGCTGGCGACCGCGGAATCCTGCACCGGCGGGCTGGTGGCGGGAGCGCTGACAGCGATTGCGGGTTCGTCCGATGTCGTAGAACGGGGCTTCGTGACTTACTCGAACGAGGCGAAGTCGGAGCTGCTGGGGGTTGCTCCCGAAACAATCTCTATTCATGGCGCCGTCAGCGCCGAGACTGCCGCAGCGATGGCGCGGGGCGCCCTCGCCCGCGCCCCGGTCGACCTGGCGGTCTCGGTCACCGGCATCGCCGGCCCCGGCGGCGCCACCCCGACAAAGCCCGTGGGGCTGGTGTTGTTCGGCTTGGCGCGCCGCGGCGGCGAATGCCGCACCGAACGCCGCATCTTTCCCGGCGACCGCCAGGCAGTGCGGCAGGCCGCGTTAGAAGTGGCGCTGCGGCTGCTCGATGCGGAGGCGCACCGGTGAGCCCAGCCTTCAAAGACCGCCCTGCATCACTATGAAATCACAGACGCGGTCGACTCCTTCGCCGGTCTTCAGGTTGGTGAAGACGAAGGGGCGACCGCCGCGCATGCGTTTGGCGTCTCGGTCCATGATTTCGAGGCTGGCGCCGACCAGCGGCGCGAGATCAATCTTGTTGATGACGAGGAGGTCGGAGCGGGTGATGCCGGGGCCTCCCTTGCGCGGGATCTTGTCGCCGGCGGCGACGTCGATGACGTAGATCGTCAGGTCGGCAAGCTCCGGGGAGAAGGTCGCGGCGAGGTTGTCGCCGCCCAACTCGATCAGGATCAGATCGAGACCTGGAAAAAGGCGGTGCATCTCGGCGACCGCCGCGAGATTGATCGAGGCGTCCTCGCGGATCGCTGTGTGGGGGCATCCGCCGGTCTCGACGCCGCGGATCCGCTCCGGCGGCAATGCGCCGCTTCGCGTCAGGAATTCGGCATCCTCGCGGGTGTAGATGTCGTTGGTGATCGCGGCAATCTCGTACCGGCTGCGCATCCTCTTGCACAGCCAATCCATCAGCGCGGTCTTGCCGGACCCGACCGGACCGCCGATCCCGAGCCTCAGCGGATTGCTCATGAGCGAAAGAGCCTAGTGTATTGGGTTTCATGAGCCATGGAGGCGAGCTCGACGGCAAAGGTCGCACTGCCGAACGAGGTCCGGTCGCGGGTCAATGCGCCGCTCACTGCGGCTGCAATGACGGGCTCTAGCGCTGCGAGGATGCGCTGACCATCGGTTTGCCCTATAATTCCGAGCCGCAAGCCGGCAGAAACCAGATTGGACGCCAAAGCCTGCAGATATCCGAGCAAAGCGCAGTCGAGGGCGATACCCGCCTGCGCCGTCGCGGCGCCCACCGCTGCGGCGTAGCACACCGCCTCGCCTCTCTCGCTAATCCGTTCAGCCCAGCAATCGAGAACCGGATTGGGCCACGCGGCGCGGCACGCGGCAAGGAACGCGTCGCCTTGCGCGGTTGTCTCGAGCCGGGTTTCGGCAGTGCCGCGAAACGCCACGCCACGCCGGTTGGCGTCCATCAGCGCTCTGATGTCGCCCGCCAAGGACGCCCGATATGCATCGCGGAGGATGTCCGCATCAATGCGACCTCCGCCCGAAGCGACAATGGCGCTGAGCCACAGTTGCAGTGAGTCCCGGTCGCTGACGGCACCGCTCGCCGCCGCCGCTTCGAGGCCGTGCGAAAAGGCGAAGGAGCCGATCGGAAATCCCGGCGACAGCCACGCTAACAATCGATAAAGCCCGCTATTGGAGCCCCTCTCCAGCGGTGCAGGAACGGGGTTTTTCGGATCATTCATGCTCATGGTAGGCGCCGGTTTCGGGGTCGAAGGGCGCCTCTAGGCGAGTGATCCGTCCGCCTAGCCCGGCTACCATCTCGGCGATGACGTGATCCGCCCCGATCCGGACTCGCGCACCGGCTACTTGCAGCGGCAGATGCCGATTGCCGAGGTGCCAGACAATGCGCAGCAAGTCGGCCGGGTCGGCAGCTTCGATTTCAAAGACCGGCTCGGGGGCGGCGCGGACCCGCAGATAATCCCCGCCCTCGAGCTCGAGGCCGTCGCCGTCGACTAGGTGATGGGCTCTCGGCAGGTCGAGGAGATAGGCCTCCCCTAAATCGGCGACCAAGCGAATCCGACGCCGATGCCGGTCAACATAGGCGAGGGTTATCGTGTCGAGCGCCGCTTCCTCCGGCCATGCCCCCCGCCGATGCACCGCAATCGCTCGCCGCATCAAGACTTCACAATGAGGCACTGAGGCAGTGAGATGAACCGGTCCGGCCTGCAGATTATCGTCATCTCATCGCCTCGCCGCCTCATTGTGGATTTATCGTCATTCAATACAGGAAATAACGCTGGGCCATTGGCAATACGGTAGCCGGCTCACAAGTCAGGTGGACGCCGTCGGCGCGCACCTCGTAGGTCTCGGGGTCGACTTCAATGTGGGGCGTTGCGTCGTTCAGCACCATGCGCTTCTTGTCGATCGCGCGGATGCCGCAGGCCGGCAGCACGGTGCGCTGCAGCCCGAGCTGTTCGGGGATCCCGCGCTCGATTGCAATCGTAGGGAGGAATGTGACGCAGGAGGCCGACAATGCGCGGCCGAAGGCGCCGAACATCGGCCGGTAATGGACCGGCTGCGGCGTCGGGATCGAGGCATTGGGATCGCCCATCAACGCCGCGGCGATCATGCCGGCCTTCAGCACGAGGTCGGGCTTGACGCCGAAAAAGGCCGGCGACCACAGCACGAGATCGGCCAGCTTGCCGGTCTCGACCGAGCCGATGTGCTCGGCGAGGCCATGCGTCAGCGCCGGATTGATCGTGTACTTCGCGATATAGCGCTTCGCCCGGAAATTGTCCGATTGGGCGCCGTCCTCCGGCAGCCGGCCGCGCTGCCGCTTCATCTTGTCCGCGGTCTGCCACGTCCGAATGATGACTTCGCCGGCCCGGCCCATTGCCTGGCTGTCCGAAGACATCATGCTGAACGCGCCGAGGTCGTGCAGGATGTCTTCGGCAGCGATCGTCTCGCGCCGGATGCGGCTCTCGGCGAAGGCGACATCCTCGGGGATGCGCGCGTCGAGGTGATGGCACACCATGAGCATGTCGAGGTGCTCGTCGACGGTATTGACCGTGAACGGGCGGGTCGGGTTGGTCGACGAAGGCAGCACATTCGGCAGCCCGCATAACTTGATGATGTCGGGGGCGTGGCCGCCGCCTGCCCCTTCGGTATGAAAGGCGTGGATGTTGCGGCCCTTAAACGCCGCGATCGTGTCCTCGACGAAACCCAATTCGTTGAGCGTGTCGGTATGGATCGCGACTGCAATGTCCAATTGCTCGGCGACGCCGAGGCAGGTGTCGATTGCCGCCGGGGTCGTTCCCCAATCCTCGTGCAGTTTCAATCCGCAAGCGCCGGCCTCGACCATCTCAATGAGCGCGCGCGGGTCCGAAGCATTGCCTTTGCCGAAGAAGCCGAGATTGACCGGCAAACCCTCGGCCGCCTGCAGGATACGCGCGAGGTGCCAGGGCCCGGGCGTGCAAGTCGTCGCCGCGGTGCCGGCAGCGGGGCCGGTGCCGCCCCCGAGCATTGTCGTAATGCCGCTGTAGAGCGCTTCCTCGACCAATTGCGGGCAGATGAAGTGGATGTGCGAGTCGATGCCGCCGGCGGTGATGATCCGGCCCTCTCCGGTGATCGCCTCGGTCCCTGGGCCGATCACGACGTCCACGCCGGGCTGGATATCGGGGTTGCCGGCTTTGCCGATCCCGCTGATGCGGCCGTCGCGGATGCCGATATCGGCTTTGACGATGCCCCAATGATCGAGGATCACGGCATTGGTGATGACCGTGTCGACGGCCCCGTCGGCGCGGGTCGCCTGCCCCTGCCCCATGCCGTCGCGGATCACCTTGCCGCCGCCGAATTTGACCTCCTCACCGTAGATCGTGCGGTCGCTCTCGACCTCGATGATCAGCTCGGTGTCGGCGAGCCGCAACCGATCACCGGTGGTCGGCCCGAACATCGCGGCATAGGCCTCGCGCGGAATCGCTCTCGGCATTGCGCTATCCCAGCTTGCCGTTGATCCGGCCGTTGAAGCCGACCACGCGGCGCTCGCCCGCATAGGCGACGAGCCTCACCTCGCGGCTCTGCCCCGGCTCGAAGCGCGTCGCCGTCCCGGCCGGGATATCGAGGCGAAAACCGCGCGCCTGCTCGCGGTCGAAGGCAAGCGCGGCGTTGGTTTCGTAGAAATGATAATGAGACCCGACCTGGATCGGGCGGTCGCCGGTGTTGGCGACAATCAGGGTCACCGTCGGACGGCCGGCGTTGATTTCGATCTCGCCCGGCGCGGTAAAGAGCTCGCCGGGGATCATGCTCCGTCACCGTCATTGCGAGGAGCCATAGGCGACGAAGCAATCTCGTGCCGAGGAGCCTCTGCTGGCGCGAGATTGCTTCGCGTTGCTCGCAATGACGCCGTCTCCATCACCGAATCGGCTCGTGGACGGTGACGAGCTTGGTGCCGTCGGGGAAGGTGGCCTCGACCTGAATTTCGTGGATCATCTCGGCTACCCCCTCCATGACCTGCTCGCGCGCGATGACGGTCGCGCCGTCGCGCATCAATTCGGCCACGGTTCTGCCGTCGCGCGCGCCTTCCAGAACATAATCGGTGATCAGGGCCACCGCCTCGGGGTAGTTGAGCTTGACCCCCCGTTTGAGCCGCCGCTCGGCAACCATTGCAGCGACCGAAACGAGCAGTTTGTCTTTCTCGCGAGGGGTGAGGTTCATTGGCGACCTTGGAGCATCAAACGTGCCAAACCCGCGGCAGGCGGTCCGGCAATCCCAACGCCGCCGATCTGAAATGGCAAGCGAGTTCGGCATAGGCCCGGCGCAACATCACCGCGTCAACGGCGAGCCACCGGGCGATAACGAGGCCGGCGATGGTCGTCGCGCCGGCGCGTAACCCCGTTGCCGTACAAGCCGATTGTACGACCCGGGCACAATCGAGGAGGCTCCGCGCGTCTCCTGCGGGCGGCGACAAGATCATCGTCGCAAAGGCCGCTGCGCCGTCGAAACAGGCGGGATCATCGATGATTCGCCCAACATCGTGCTCGAGGTGCAGCGCGTCTCCCCAGACGAGGTCACCGTCGCAGTGCAATTCCCAGACGTCGCGCAGGAGGCCGCTGGCAAAGCGCTCTCCCCGCGCGCGGCGACCAAAGACGATGATATCGCCGCCCAAGAACCCAGAGCCAGGCGCGAGATCGATGATCGTTTCGCGCCGCAGGCGGGCACCGTCGAAAAGGATCGTCTCGGGCGGCAGGAATTCCAGAGCGGCACCGAGCCCGATCGATAGGGTCTGCTTGATGACCGTAGTCCGGCCGGTTGACCGGTAGACCTTTTCCGCTGCGGACGCGGTGACATGCGCCGCCGCTCCGGGGGCGAGATCGACGTGGATATCAAGCCGGTCCCCGGCGACGAGCCCGCCCGATGTCGTGACGATGACCGCGACCGGCGGATCGCCTGCGGCAGGCACCGGGAACAAGACGCGCAGGGGGTCGCGTTGATAGAGTTGGGCCAGACGGGTGATGCCGTCGCGCTGGCCGAAGCGGATATCAGCCGCGCCCTCGGTCAATAGCCGAGGGCCAACCCGTCCTTGCGCGGATCGGAACCGCCGATCAGCACGCCGCGCTCATTGTCGATCCAGATCGCCTGGCAACCGCCGAGCGGCACCTCCAGCATCAGGATCTCGTGCCCGCGATGCGCAAGCTCCGCAACAACCGGCTCGGGATTGGCGCGCTCGACCTGCAGCGCGCCGTTCAGCGGCAGGATGCGCGGCTGCTCGGCCGCCTGCTGCGGGTCCATGCCGCGGTCGAGCAGGCGGTGGATGAAATGCGCGTGGCCGACCGCCTGATAGTGCCCGCCCATTACCCCGAACGGCATCACCGCGCGGCCGTCCTTGACCAGCATGCCCGGGATAATCGTGTGCAAAGGCCGCTTGCGCGGCGCGATCGCGTTGGGGTGACCGGGGATCGTGCGGAACCCGGTGCCGCGGTTGTGCAATAGCACGCCGCATTGCGGCGCCAGGATGCCGGTGCCGAAGGACGAGAACAGCGAATTGATGAACGAGCAGGCATTGCCGTCGTGGTCGACGGTGCAGAGATAGACGGTGTCCTTGTGCTCGATCTCGGCCCAGCGCGGCCCCGGCATTGCGCGGTCGAGCCGGATCGTCCGGCGCACGCGCTCGGCGCGCGCCTCCGACAGGAAGTCCGCAACATCCACCGGCACGTGCTCGGGATCGCAGATGAAATTGTCGCGCACCCAATAGGCCGCCTTGCTCGCCTCGGCGAGGAGATGCAACCGGTCGGCCTCGCCGAACGCATCCCCGTCGAGCGCATAGCCGGCGAGCGTCCGCAGGATCATCAGAGCCGCCATTCCCTGCCCATTCGGTGGGCATTCATAGATCTCGTAGTCGCGATAAGAGGCGTGGATCGGCTCGACCCAGTTCGAGCGCTGCGCCGCAAAATCTTCCTCCTCGTGCAGACCCCCCAGCGATTTCAGTCGGGCGACGATCTCGCGCATGACTGCGCCGTCGTAAAAGGCTTCGCGGCCCTCCCGCCCGATCCGGCGCAAAGTGGCCGCGAGCGGCGCGTTGCTCATTTTGTCGCCGGCCTTGGGCGGTCTGCCGCCCGGCAGGAAAAGCTCGGCGGTGACGGGATCGCGCAGCTTCTCCTGGGCGCGGTGCCAGTCGGCCCCGACGCGCGGCGTCACCACATAACCCTCCTCGGCCGCGCGTGCTGCCGGCTCGAGCAGTTCGGCAAGGGGGCGGGTGCCGTACTCGCGATTGAAGGTGCACCAGGCATCAATGGCGCCGGGGATCGTCACCGCATGCGGCGTCTGCACGCCGATCTCGCCGATCCCGTGCTCGACATACCAATCGACCATCGCCTTGGCGGGGGCGCGCCCGGAACCGTTGAGCGCGACCGGCAAGGCGCTCTGCCGCGAATAGAGGATGAAGCAATCGCCGCCGATCCCAGTGCTTTCCGGCTCGACGACGCACTGCATGGCGACCGCCGCAATCGCGGCATCGGCCGCATTGCCGCCCGAACGCATCACGTCGAGGGCAGCCAAAGTCGCCATCGGGTGCGAGGTCGCGGCCATGCCGTTCGCCGCCATCGCCGCCGACCGACCGGGAATATTGAAGTCACGCATAATCGAGCCATTTGCCGAAATGTTGCGGTCGCTCCATCGGCACATCGCTCGCCGGCGGTCATCCCGCTTGTAAGGGACTAATGCCGCGTCCTAACCTGCCGGTCAATTCGCCAGCCGAGAAAAGCATAAATTATGGACGGAAGCCCGACCCTGTTGCAGTTTCCGGTTGCGGCGCCGCCCCGGCCGGGCGAGACATTGGCGATCGCCCCGGGCGTGCACTGGCTGCGCATGCCGCTCCCCTTCGCGCTCGACCATATCAATTTGTGGCTGCTCGAAGACGGCGCGGGCTGGACGATCGTCGACACCGGCTACTCGATGGTGCAAACCCAGGAGCTATGGGACCAGATCTTTGCCGAGCGGCTCGGAGGATTGCCGGTCACTCGAGTCATCGTGACGCACTACCACCCGGACCACATCGGGCTCGCCGATTGGCTGGTCCGGCGCTGGCAGACACCCTTGTGGGTCACCGAGAAGGAGTGGTTGTTCGCCCGTGTGATGAGCCGGGACGACGAGGATTTCGCCCCGCTGCGGCAAAGTTTCGCCCATCGCGCGGGTCTCGACGACACGGCGGCCGAGCTCTTCGGCGAGCGGGAAAACAGCTATCGCCGCGGCGTCCCGTCGGTGCCGGCGAGTTTTCAGCGGCTTGCCGACGGGATGGCAATCGAGATTGGCGGACGGGAATGGCGGGTCATCGTCGGCGAAGGCCATGCCCCGGAGCTGGCATGCCTATATTGCGACGAGACCGGTGTGCTGGTCTCGGGCGACCAGGTATTGCCGAGGATCTCGCCCAACATCAGCGTCCAGGCGCACGAGCCCGATGGCGATCCCCTCGCCCGCTACCTCGCGTCCTTGGCCAAACTGCGCGCTGCGGTCCCGCCCGAGACTCTCACCCTGCCTTCGCACAACCTCCCGTTCTTAGGGCTGCATTCTCGGATCGACAGCCTCGCCGCGCATCACCGGGCGCGCTGCGGTGAGGTGATTGCCGCTTGCGCCGTCCCGAAGACCGCCCTCGAACTGGTCAAGGTTCTCTTTCGGCGCGCCCTCGACCGTCACCAGATGGGCTTCGCCCTCGGCGAGGCGCTCGCCCACCTGAATTACCTCATGCACCAAGGCGCCCTCGACCGCGAGCTCGGCGCGGACGGCGTCCACCGGTTTATCCGGTCATCCGGCTAGTGCTCAGACGCGCACCAACAGATCTTGTCTCACCGGCGCAGGAGGCTGTCAGGAAATTGTCCAGTCCCGCGAATGGAAGCGCAGCAGTGAAGTTGTGCGTGCTTCGAGACGCGCCTTGCGCGCGCTCCTCAGCATGAGATGATCCTTTGATGGCATTTTGAAAATTCCTCATCCTGAGGAGGCCGCCGAGCGGCCATCTCGAAGGACGGACGGCGCTGATCCAGGCAAATCGTCGATTTCCTGACAGCCTCGCAGGCCGGTGCCCATGACAGGGATAGATCCCGGGTTACGCCGGGAAAGAGGCGGCGCATCTTGGTCACCGCCAAAGGCCAAGCATCAGCTTAGAACGTGTCATTCAGGCCTTGCTGAATCACCTGAACGAGCCGGAGCACTAGACAATATCGAGCCCGGCAATGACGGTCTTAATTGAGGACACCTGAGCGGCCGGAACCATCCGGTCATCTCGTCTGTTTGGGCCGGGAACAATCGACAGTTCTGCAATCCCGCAGAACGCGAAGGAGAATGTTCCATGTCGCTCAAACAACCCGCCATCATGTTAGCCGCTGTTGCCCTCTGCGCCGCGGTGGGTTCCGCACCCGTTTTGGCCCAATCCGAGAGCTGTCTCGATCAATACAATCGCGTGACGGCGCTCTACCGGACCGCTCCCCTATCTCCCGAATACAGCCAGATGGCCGCCGCCTATAGCGCCCGCTGCCTGGCTGGCGCCTCCGCGGTCCCGCCCCCGGCTTATTACAGTAGCACCACCGGGTATGGCTACAGCGGCCCTACCTACTCCGGATACGGCTACAGTGCGCCTGTCTACTACGGACCCGGCTACCCCCCGCACATCAGCCAGCACGGCACGGTGCAATGAATTTGACCCGCCTTTAGTCGCCCCCTCGGCGGCGCGCCAACCGGTAACGTCCAGCAGCCGCGCCAGCGCGTCGCCTTCGGCGAGATCGGCGGGTCGGCCATAGTGCTGCGATGACACCCGCGTCGAGTCCGCGGCAGCGGCGCTATTACGGCTGCGGATGCTCGACTGTGGACCGACGTCTTCGCCTCTCCCGGCTGGCACATCACTGGGCCCCAGCCGGCGATTTCGCGCTGGTGCCCCCGGGTTGGAGCGGCGCGAATACCGGCTAGTGTCGTTCGCATCGATGCGCCCACACCCTTTGTCTGGATCATCGGCCGCACCAAGACCGACGGGCCGGCCGGCTACGAGGTCGTGCACGGGATTCAGGCCGGCCTCAAGGTCACGCCGATCTCGCGCCCTGGTCAGGCTGTCGAGCCGGTGGTCGGCACTGTCGATCGCGGCGTCGACATGAAGACCCCGCCGAAGATCCAGATCGACACGATGCCGGCCGGCAAGTTCTTCGCCTACGCCGCCGAGATCCTCAAACTGCAGCCGCCGCACATCATCGATGAACCGATCCTTGGGGCAGATCGGGATCGAGCGCGGCAAGAGTTCCGATATCGACAAGCTCCATCCGGTGATCAAGAACGCGCTTGGAGACCGTGCCCAAGGACGCCTTGGCCTTGATGGCGTGGAAGGTCGCCAGCCTCGCGCGCGTCGTGAACGGCTGGTCGATGAACCCCGACACGATGGGTGTCTACGGCAACTATTACCTGAAGCGCGCGATCGTCACCCAGCTCGGTCTGGCGCGAACCTGCCGGAGGACGCGATCTATCCGATCAACCTCGCAGACGACACCGGCAAGCCGCTGGATGGAGCCAACCGCTATGTCCTCCATTTCGAAAGCAGCGCCATCCCGCCGGTGAACGCCTTCTGGTCGGTGACGCTCTACGACGCCGAGGGCTACCAGGTGCCCAACAGCCTCAATCGGTTCGCCGTCAGCAGCTGGATGCCGTTCAAATACGACCCCGACGGCTCCCTCGACCTCCATTTCCAGAACGAAAGCCCCGGCGCCGACAAGGAAGCAAACTGGCTGCCGGCACCCAAAGGGCCGTTCAACCTCACCATGCGTCTCTACGCGCCAAAGAGCGACGCGCTGACCGGCAAATGGAACCCGCCGCCGGTGACAAAAGGCAGCCGCGCCCACACTGTTGCCGGCGCAATAACCGTCGTCGTCGCCCGGCGGCCAAGTTCGCCGAAATTCACTTCGCGCTGCGCCGGTGCGCGTGCGAAATCAAATCCCTCTCGAACTCCGCCAAGCCCCTTAGAACGGTTAGCATAAGAGGCCGCGCGTGGTGGTCGTGTCCGCCCATGCGTCGCCGAGCGAGTGGAAACGGGCTTTCTTCGCGGTTATCGCCGTGAGCTCTTCAACAGATCGCGAGTGGATCGCGCGAGCCCGGTCGAGCCGTGTCACGTCGGCACGCCGCTGGCGTCGAGCTGGTCGAGCACGCGGCGAACCTGCGCCGGGTCGGTCTTGGCGCGGCCATGATCCTGCCAACCAGCCGGGCTGTCATCGGCCCGCCTTCTTCGAAACCCTTGTAAGATGAATGGTTTACACCAGATACCCGCCTATTCACGGAATGGGCGGGGAAAAGATGCAGCAGGACAGCGAGGGTTACATCTACGAGTGGCGCGTTCATGTGCCGGTCTGGACGACAGCAACGGCCGTCGGCACTGGAGAGCAGTACCAGCCGTCGCTGTCCCTGCGGCGGACACACACCCCTGACGGGGCGCGAAGACTATTGGCGACAGTGTATCTGGAGATCGACGACCTCACCCGCCGGGACCGCTGGATGCTGTCCTTCGACCCGCTCAGCGGATCTCCATTGCCCCGCCAGAACGAGGACGGGCATTACTCCTGGAAACCGCCGCCGCGGCGGGTTGAACCTCTCCTTGGCAAGGGCGAGGAGAGATTTCCTCGCGACAGCTGCGACGACGCCATCAAGCTGGCCCTGGACAAGCTGACCGACGAGATCCCGAAGCCGGTGCTCACGGCTATTGGGAAGGTCGCAGAGCAGTTTCGCCCCTCATTCGAGCATTCCAGCCGCGGCTAGCCGGACGCTTCCGGCCTCCCCGCGAGTTGAGAAGCAAAGACCGCTTCTGATTTCAGCCTTCCCATTGCCCGGTGACACGCCCGCTTCCCTCCGGGAGCCTGCATGTCGAGAAGGTACGATGACGAAACTGTCGGGTCTCTGTCGGGGTTGTGTCGTGTCGGAATGGGCCATCCCCGGGTAATTCATCGCGAAGGAGCTACCATCAACAAGGCAACCGACCATGAGCGCTGAAACCACCCCGATCCTTGATCCCTCAATCCTTGCCTGGTGGACCCGCGCCATCCGGGAGGCCTCTAATTGGTCGCAGGAGGCGCTTGCAGAGGCTGCAAGCGTCGATGTTCGCACGATCCAGCGCGTCGAAGCGGGCCGCCGGACGGACGTCACCACCCGCCGCGCGCTCGCTCGAGGCTTGGGCTACGACAATGCGGAGATCTTCTTTGATGCGCAGTTTGCCCAGAAGATCACTGGCCTTTTCCGCGATATCGAAAACATAGGCAAGGAGGCTCTGCAGAAGCAGTTTCCGGACAAAATGCGTTTGCCGGGCACACGCGTTCGCAACGGCGCGGAGCTTGGCGGCCTGGCGGAGGCGGCCACTGCCTACAACTATGTCTGTGACGACGAGATCACTGAAAAGGCCAAGGAAGTTGCCGCGACGCTGTTCGACTATTTAAATGACTATGGCGATGCCGCGGAGCTTTATTCCAACGTTGACAGGTTGCACGTGCACCAGGAGCTGGATGCGCTGCTGCGCGATTTGGACGGGCATGGTGCAATCGTTTATTTCGCCCTTCGCCATGCCACCATCGTTGGCAAGAGCTGGCCCGAGCAGACCCCCATGCCAGTCCACATCCTCTACCTCGTGGTTCACTGCAAGGAAAAGCTCATTAAAGAATTCCTGGTCCCAAAGGAATTCCGCTTTGGGATAGGATAATCGCGGATCTCAATCCCTACGGCTCCGGGCCTCGCTTACGAGTGTGCTACAGAGCTTGCCTGTCAAATTTTCTTCACAGCGCCCACCTTTGGTCTGCGAAACTGTATCGTCCTCTCAAGCCGTGCTGGCATTCACCCATCCAAAGCGCTGACCGTGTGGCGTCCGATGTGAGGATGCTGTAACAGAAGGTCGGTGAGGGCCTGAATACGGGCCTGAACTCGCCGCGCGCCCGACGGCGAATGGACGGCGATGTAATCGAGGATCGCGCTAAGAGCCTAACCAAGAATGAATCCAGAATCTGAGCGCGTTACCATTCCTCCTCGTCATTCCCGCGAAAGCGAACGCGAATGCGGGAATCCAGAGTCGGCAAGGCTGCAGCGGTTGCCCCTGGACCCCCGCTTTCGCGGGGGCGACGATAACCCGTTGCGCGGAACCCATTTTGGGTGAGCCTCTAAGATCGGCAAGGGCCGGAAGAGTGTAGCGAAGCCTCACAGACCGTGTTTGGCCCACACCGTCCGCACCTGCTCATCGGTCGCAAATTCGCCACGGGCAGCGGCAGCTTTTGAAGCGGTGATGGCGGCCTGCTCTTCGGGCGTGAGCGAGACCGGCGGTTCGTCATCCGCACCGCTCAGCCGGAGTATGACACGGGCAATGTCGTCCTGTGCCTCCGCGGGAAGGCCGCGCACGGCCGCGAGCGCTTGATCGAGAAGTTTTGTCACTGGTGGCTCGGCCATAAAATTTCCCGTACACTATCTGTATATTATCACACGTCCTGCCTAGGGAAAAGCTGATGTTTTCGCCGGTCGGCACAAGCGCCCGCCGACTTTCTCCAGATGTTGTGGTTTACGCCACTGTGCGCAACTCGCTCAAAGTCTGAAAGGACAGAATCTCAGCCAAAAGGTCCAAGCTCACCCCTGTAGGCAGCAGCGCGAGGCGATCCGCACTCCGAAAAGGGCCGAATTCATCCGAGCGGTTGCCAGTCGGTCGGTTTCATCTGGTGCCGCATCTGCAACAATAAAATTGCCATAATGTTCGTGTTCCATGTTCGCTCCGGGAGCACGAGGGGCGGCGCAGGATGGGCGAACGAGGTGGAGCGATGACTGTTGTTTCGCTGCAGAAACAGCCAGGAACGGTCGAGCGTGACGGTTCGCGAAGGGCCAGTCCACCAATTCTGGCGGCCGCAAGTCTACCAACCGGCCACTCCGGTTGCCGAGCCGTTGCTTGCGATCGAGACGAGCGACTTCGACCAGCGCTGCAGCTCGTCGGGGCCAGCTATGCTCGTGCCGCGGCGGGCATGTACGGCGCCGGGCCGGATGGATACTTCAACTCAGAGGCGAGATTTTGCTGCAGATTCGCTGCAGATGCAGCGAGGCGCAATCGCCGCTGCAATTCGTGGTTGCGGCAGGTCAACGGGCCAGGGGCATCGAGGATGCATCGACATCAGCCTATGCAGCCGTTGTTCTCAACTGGACGCTCGCGGGTCGCACCCCGGCGATGAGGGTGTTGTCGAGGCTGGACGTGCGGCCGATCAAGAAATATACATCTGCCCTCAGCGAATGTTGACAAGAAATGGGAGGAAGCATTGGTCCAGCGGGTGAACCGTCGCTTCGTTGCAGCCGCTGTAGTCGCTTCCTGGGCGCTTGTCGCGAGCGGCGCGAGGGCGGCGGAGCCGATCACGATCGGCCTGGGCATGGCGCTGACCGGCGGGCTCGCCGCCGGCGGCAAGTCGGCCTTGCTGGCGATGCAGATCTGGCGCGACAACGTGAACGCCAAGGGGGGCCTGATGGGCCGCCCGGTCAAGCTGATCAACTACGACGACCAGAGCAATCCGGCGACCGTCCCGGGCATCTACACAAAGCTGCTCGAGGTCGACAAGGTCGACTTCATCGTTTCGGGCTACGGCACCAACATGATCGCACCGGCGATGCCGGTGGCGATCTCGCACGATCGGGTGTTCCTCGGGTTGTTCGGGCTCGCGGTCAACAGCGAATTCCATTATCCGAAATACTTCTCGATGCTGCCGACCGGGCCGGACCCGAAACACGCCTTCTCCGAGCCGTTCTTCCACGTCGCGATGGCAGCGGACCCCAAGCCGAAGACCTTGGCCATCCTCGCCGAAGATTCCGAGTTCCCAAAAAACGCCTCCGAGGGCATCCACGACATTGCCAAGCGCGAAGGCATCGAGATCGTCTACGACAAGACCTACCCGCCGGGGACGCCTGATTTTACGCCGATTATACATTCCATCCAGGCGACCAAACCCGACATGGTGTTCGTCGCCTCCTACCCGCCGGGCTCGGTCGGCGTGCTGCGCGCGGCAACGGAAAGCGGCCTCAAGACCCGGTTCTTCGGCGGCGGCATGGTGGGGCTGCAATTCATTCCGGTGAAGCTGCAATTCGGGCCCAAGCTCAACGGCGTTGTCGACTACGATTGGTGGATCCCGGCGCCGACGATGCAGTTCACCGGTATTCTCGACTTCCTGAAGGAATACCAGTCGAAGGCCGGAGAGGCTGGGGTCGACCCGTTGGGTTGGTACCTGCCGCCCTTCGCCTACGCCGATCTGCAGGTGCTCGGCGACGCGATCGAAGGCGCCAAGAGCCTCGATCAGAACGCCATCGCCGACTACATCCGCAGCCATCCGTTCAAGACCATCGTCGGCGACATCAGCTTCGGCAAGGACGGCGAATGGGCCAAGCCAAGGGTGCTCGAAGTGCAATGGCAAAATATCAAGAGCAACAATCTCGACGAGTTCAAGGACACCAAGACCGAGGCCATTCTTGAGCCGGCGGAATACCGCACCGGCTCGGTGATCGCGCCCTATAGCGGCAGCGGCGAATAGGACAGAGGCGAATGGCACGCATCAACCACCTGGCACTCAAGGTCACCGACCTCGAGGCGGCGACTCGGTTTTACGAAAACGTCTACGGTTTCCGGCAGGTACATACCGGCCGCTCGCGCGGGCACATCTCGCGGCACCTGACCGACGGCTACGTCGATCTCGCGCTGATGGTCTATGACAGCGAGGCCGACCCCGAGGCCAAGTTGGTGGGCCCCGGGCCGGCGATCCATCATTTCGGTATCGAGGTCGAGGACCACCAAGGGTTCGCCGAGAAGGTGGTCGCCAACGGCGGCACGATCCTGTCGAAGCCGGGCGAGTTGCCGATCAAGTACCGCTCACCCGACGGCACCATCGCCGAAATCGTGCCGATGGGACGCTATGAGAGTATGCGGGACAAGCAACCTTAAACGGCAGGCGCGCGGAGCGGGCGAAGGTCCGAGGCCGGGCTCAGCGCCGCCTCGGTCTTGGCCTGCAGCGCTGGAAAATCGATGTCCTCGACCATCTCGCGCACGACGAGGCCATCGGCCGTGACGTCGATCACGGCGAGATCGGTGTAAATCCGCCGGACCACCGCGGCGGCGGTCAACGGGTATCCGCATTGCCGGCGGATGCGCGGCGCGCCGGATTTGGTCGTGTGCTCGACCAGGACGCGGATTTCCTTGGCCCCGACCGCCAGATCCATCGCGCCGCCGACGCCGGGCGGAAAGGCGGGATCGTCGGTCGTCCAGTTCGCCAGAATCGCCTTTCTCAGACACCTCGAAGGCGCCGAGCAAGGCCAGGTCGAGATGACCGCCGCGGATCATCAGAAACGAGTTGGTGTGGTGCACATAGCTCCCGCCGGTAACCAACGTGATCGGCTGCTTGCCGGCGTTGATCAAATCCCAGTCGATCTCGTTGTCGCCCGGCGCCGGCCCGACACCGAGGACGCCGTTCTCGCTGTGCAGCACGATCTCGCGATCGGTAGGAATGAAATCGGAGACCAGCGTCGGGAGTCCGATCCCGAGGTTCACATAGGCCCCGTCGGCGAGATCCTGAGCGGCCCGCCAGGCGATTTGACGACGTTTCAGCGGCATTATACTCCTCCAACGTTTCTCCCTCACCCTCCCAGCCCTGCGGACTGGGCCCCTCCCTCTCCCGCGATGCGGGAGAGGGGCTTTCGGTAGGCATCGGTTATAAGCCCCTCTCCCGCAATGCGGGAGAGGGTGGCGAGCGCAGCGAGACGGGTGAGGGTCACACCGGCACGTGGACGACGCGGTCGATGAAAATGCTGGGGGTGACGATCACCTCGGGGTCGAGCTCGCCCAGCTCGACGATATGGCGCACCTGCACGACCGAGAGATCCGCCGCCATCGCCATCGTCGGGTTGAAATTGCGCGCCGATTTGCGGTAGGTCAGATTGCCCCAACGGTCGCCGCGATCGGCGGAGAGCAGCGCGACGTCACCCTTCAGCGGTTTTTCCAGAACATACATGCGGCCGTCGATTTCATGGTGTTCCTTGCCGTCGGCGAGCCGGGTTCCGACCGAGACCGGCGAGTAGAAACCGCCGAGCCCGGCGGCGGCGCAGCGCATGCGCTCGCTGATGATGCCCTGCGGCACCAGCTCCAATTCGATGCGGCCCGCGGCATAGAGCTCTTCGAATACGGTCGAGCCGGCGCTGCGCGGGAAGGAGCAGATGATCCGGCGCACCCGGCCGGCGGCGAGCAAGGCAGCGAGCCCCCTCCTCCCGGTCCCGGCATTATTGGCGACGACGGTCAAATCGCGCGCCCCTTGCTCGACGACCGCCTCGCACAGCGCATCCGGCAATCCGGCGCCGCCAAACCCGGCGCACAGGATCGTCGCGCCATCGGCGATGCCGCCGACGGCTTCGGCGAGGCTCTCGACGCGTTTGTCGATCATCAGAACGCCACCGCGTCGCCACCCTTCAGCGCGAGCATCGCCCGCGCCTCGTCCGGGGTCGCGATTTCGAGCGACAGGTTCTCGATGATCGAGCGGACGCAGCTGACCTGGTCGGCATTGCTCTCGGCGAGCTTGCCGCGACCGATCCACAGCGAGTCCTCGAGCCCGACCCGGACATTGCCGCCCATGATCGCGCCCATCGACACCAGTGGCAATTGGTGGCGGCCGGCAGCCAGCACGGACCAGGCATAGGAATCGCCGAACAATTTGTCGGCGATCCGTTTCATGTGAACGACATTCTCGGGATCAGCCCCGATGCCGCCGAGGATCCCGAAGATCGTCTGCACGAAGAGCGGCGGCTTGACGAGCCCGCGATCGAGGAAATGCGCCAGGTTGTAGAGATGGCCGACGTCGTAGCACTCGAATTCGAACCGGGTGCCGCACCCTTCCCCCAAATCCTTCAGAATGCGCTCAATGTCCTTGAAGGTGTTGCGGAAGATGAAGTCCCGCGTCATTTCGAGCGCCCGCGGCTCCCACTCGTATTTCCATTCCTTGTAGCGGTCGAGCATCGGGTAGAGCCCGAAATTCATCGATCCCATATTGAGCGAGCACATCTCGGGCTTGGCGCGCAGCGGTGCGGCGAGCCGCTCCTCGAGGCTCATGCCGTGGCCGCCGCCCGTCGTGATGTTGACGACCGCTCCGGTCGACTGCTTGATCCGCGGCAGGAACTGCATGAACACGTCGGGGTCCGGCGTCGGCCGCCCATCCTTCGGGTCGCGGGCATGCAGATGCAGGATCGCCGCCCCCGCCTCCGCCGCGGCAATCGCATCGCGCGCAATCTCATCCGGCGTCAGCGGCAAATGCGGGCTCATCGTCGGGGTGTGGATCGACCCGGTAACGGCGCAGGTGATGACGACCTTGCCACGCAGCGGCATCTTGTTCCTCCCTCCTGCCGACGGACGCAGATTACCCTATAATGGCCGAGTTTGCGCCGGAGGTGGTGCGACTTTTTACGGGAGGATGCCCGCCGCCTCCGTTCCTACAACCATGAATTGACCAAATTATTTCCGTTTGCTGCATCTGCAGCGGATCAGCAGGAAATTCTCCGAACGGTTGCGATGCCTTTGCGGGTCGGCGTCTCGCCCGCGCCGGCGACCAGTAGTCGGACCGGGCGGCCGGCAGGCGGGATTGCCCGACCGGCCCTACAAAAACGCCCGCGCCGGTCCCGCCCTCCTGTTCCCCCTGTTTTATCTGGTCGAGATCAGGCATCAGCGAGCTTTTCCTCGAGGCTCATGCCGTGACCGCCGCCGGTCGTGATGTTGACGACCGCTCCGGTCGACTGCTTGATCCGCGGCAAAAACTGCATGAACACATCGGGGTCCGGCGTCGGCCGCCCATCCTTCGGATCGCGCGCATGCAGATGCAGAATGGCCGCCCCCGCCTCCGCCGCGGCAATCGCATCGCGGGCGATCTCATCCGGCGTCAGCGGCAGATGGGGGCTCATCGTCGGGGTATGGATCGACCCCGTAACGGCGCAGGTGATGACGACCTTGCCACGCAGCGGCATCTTGTTTCTCCCTCCCGCCGACGGCCACAGACCTACTCCATATGGCCGAGTTTGCGCCGCAGGTGGTGCGACTTTTTGCGGGAGTAAGTCCGCCGCCTCCGTTCCTGCAACCATGAATTGACCTGATTATTTCAGCTGGCTGTATCTGCAGCCAATCAGCAGCGAGCTTCTCGGAATGATTGTAACGCTGCGCCATGCCCGCAGCTCTGTGCCGGCGCGTTGCTTTTCGTGGCAGCCTATCAGCCAACAGCACCTTCTTCTCCAACCAAGGGCCCGTCCCCGCGGAACTCGCCGAACGGCCAAAGTATGCAATGGGAACAAGGCGATTTTACGATCATCATCCGGTACGGGCATCTCGGCAAGGGTTCGCCCTCGTCGAGGCTGACGCCCTGATTATCGGACTCGGTTAGTGGCTCCTTAACTGCCCCTTGCTACCTCTGGCAGGTTTACTCGGAGGTTTCCGTGACAGAAAAGATAACGGTGATAGAGTCCGTCGATCCAGAGGGGCATCTGCGGTACGCGGTCTCCGCAGATACCTTGCCGAATCTCGCTAAGGCACTCGGCGTCTCGGTGGATCGCTTAGAAGTAAAGCCTGACGAAAACGAAAAACTGAGTCGGGAACGACTGCGACAGGAGAGGAACAAGAGGGCGAATACCCCCGAAGCTATCCGGAAAAGAATCGGAGATGATGATCTGTTCGATTGGTAAAGCATCTAGGATTCGAGGCGTTTCCAGATGCGCGGGTCGGGGGCAGCGATAGGTTTAGTTGCCATCCCAATCGCGGGTCTGGTTCTCCTCGTTCTTAGAATTTTTCGCATCAAACACAATTTTACCTTCGAGGAAATGTCGGGCGAGGTCGTTGCATGGCTGATCGGAGGGTTCTGTATGGCGGTGCTCCTATACTGTGTCGGAATCGCGATCGGGATTTTCCGCCCGCTGAATCAGCTTTAAAGATAAAGGAATAGTGCGTCATGAGGCTGTCAGACGTGGCAACGCGGTTACGTGAGTTGGCTATAGATTTAGGCTGAGACGAGTTGAACGATTTAGCTGACGAAATCGGACGCCGATCACCCCGCCAATGCGCACCGAATACCTCTATACCGGTAACCGATTTACTGCAGGCTCAGATTAGAGCGATGAAAACCGCCGAGCCTCATCTCTCACAAGCCGAGATCGGCAGACGACTTAACCTCAAACCTGGTAGAGTGTCAGAGGCGTTGAGGGGCAAAAGGGCGTAATACCTAACGTCGTAAAGAATGAGTGCTGTTGAGGAAACGGCTACTGTCAACGAAATGGTTGCCTGACATTAAATCGAAGGGGCAGCTTGCAGGTGCCAGCTCGGATAGATCCTTCGTAGAATACAATAATCGTAATTTCAATCTCAGAGTCGCGCCGCGAGACGAATGAAAGAGCAAGCCCATATCGTTGGATGACAAGATTTCGTTTTGTATCCCTGTCCAGGTAGCGCAGGTTCGCTAAATGTTCTTGTAGCGGATCTCGCGCAAGGGTAGCATGGCTCCGGTCGGTAAAGGGGGGGATCGGATGGCGGGGCTACTGGAATTCGCGGCGCGGTTTGGGACGGAGGAGCGGTGCATCGAGCACCTGGCGGGGCTTCGCTGGCCCGGTGGATTTGTCTGCGCCGGGTGCGGCGGGCGGCAAGCCTGGCGGTTGAAGGCGCGCCCGCGTGTTTATGAATGCACCGCCTGCCACCGGCAGGAGTTGGTCACTGCCGGAACGGTGTTGCATCGGACGCGGACGGAATTGTCGAAGTGGTTTGTTGCCGCCTACCTGATGGGCCGCGACAAGCGCGGCGTCTCGGCCAAATTTCTGCAGCGCGAACTGGCGGTGGCGTACCAGACGGCGTGGACCATGGCGCACAAGTTGCGTCACGGGCTCAGCGAGGACCCCACTCGTCCGCTGCGCGGCTTGCTCGAGGCGGACGAGACCTTTATCGGCGGCCGCGGCGATCCGACAAGTCGCGGACGCAGTACGGCCAACCCTGACAAGAGCTTGGTCGCCGCCGCCGTCGAGAAGGTGCCGGCGCCGCAGAACAAGAAAGAAAAACACGGGCATGCGGTGAAGCGCCAACACGGGTTCTTCGCCGGCAACGCCCGCATCGCGGTGCTGCCGGCCGCGACGGGTGCCGCGCTCGGCACCTTCCTCAAAGACAATGTCGCGGCCGGGTCCCATCTCCTGACCGATGGGTTCGCGGGTTATCGCGGCCGCGACGCCGCTCTCGGTGAGCATTTGAAACACACGCCGGTGGTCCAGGACGAAGCCGCCAATGCCGGCGCCTTCTTCCCGATCATCCATACCCTGTTCAGCAACATCAAAGCCTGGCTCGTCGGCACCCATCACGGCGTCAGCGCCAAGCACCTGCCGCGCTATCTCCGGGAATGGTCCTACCGGTTCAATCGCCGCAATTTGCCCGACGGGTTGGACGGCTACCTCATTCGGCGCGCCGTCGAATGCGCCACCATCACTTACGACCAACTCAAGGCCGGCAACATGCCGGGCGGGGCCAACCGCGTCCGTCGGCTTCCCGTTAAAGTTGCACAGCCTGCTTTAGCTGGATAGAAATCGTTTTGACCGACTGATCTAGTCCGTAACGGTTCAAAACTGGATCGTGACGGGGAGAGCCTATGGTGGGCTCTCCCTCGCGCCCGATTACTGCTTGCGGCGGTTTAAAACCTCAGCTGGGCCATCCACCGAATAGCCACTAATATCGGTTACGTCTTCACACCGAGTCCTGTATCCGACCCAAGGATTGCCTTCCATTAGGCCGAGCTGCGGTTCGGCAAAGTGAACTGTTGCTAACCCGATCAATGCATGACTAAAATACATTGGCAGGACGTATATCAGGACGCTCGCGTGTTGGTTGCACTGTTGTGCGACGGGCGTGAGGGATCACTGCCGCGGCGGCGGGTTTGTGTTTCGGGATTGGGGCGGCGCTGGGGGTTGAAGAACGGAGGGCGATAGCGGGGCATCACGCCCCGGCTCTCAGGTGACGAGACGCGGCAGGCGGTCGAGCAGCATGGCGAAGATCGCCTGATCGGGGGCGCTGGACGGCAGGTGGATCTTGACTTGGGTTTTCAGTTCGACGACGCGGGCGGCGAGTTTGACCAGGCGCAGCCGCAAGGTGTCGAACTGCATGACCCGCCACACCGAACCTTTGGGCATGACGCGGCGCATCGACCATAAGAGCCAATAAGCGCCGGCGTGCAGGAACAGACGAAACTGATTGGCCTCGGCCGCGTGGCAAGAAGTGCGGTCGGCAGCGAGATGGTTCTTCCATGCCTTGATGTGGTTCTCGGCCTGACCACGCGCGCAATAGAGCCGCTGGTAGAGGTGCTTGGCGCGGCCGCCTTCGAGGCTGGTGACGATGAACCGGGTATCGGTGCCCTCGAGCCCGGCCTCGACGCGGGCGATGATGCGCTCGACCCGGCTCCAGCTCTGCGCGGCATCGTGGAATTGCCCGAAGCGCCGCACCTTGCCGCGCTCGGGCGCGGCCTTGAAGCGCGCGGCGGTGCTCTTCTCCAACGCTGCGACATGACGGCAGAGTGCGGCGTTGGGGGCCAGGCCGAAGACCCCAATCCACCCGGTTCTTCCGACACCAGTCGAACACTTCGGGGGACGCATAATGGCTGTCGGCGCGCAGCAGGATCTCGACCTTTGGCCAATGGCTGCGCAGGGCGCCGACTAGGCGGCGCACAAAGCCGCGGATCTCCACCCCGCTCGGCCGCTTGCCGGGCCGCAGCAGCGCGGTGACAAAACGGCCCTCTGCGTCGAACACAACGATCGGCTGGAAGCCGTAATCGTCGTAGTGGGCGTTGAACAGGCGCAGTTGCTGGCCGCCATGCACGCGGTCGAAGGTGTCGTCGATATCGAGGACGATGCGCTTCGGGACCGCTCGGAACGAGCCGCAATACTGCTCGACGAGCGCCCGCCCAAGGCGCAGCAACGCTCGCCGGTCGGGGAGGTTTTCCAGCCGCGAGATCGTCGATTGCGAGCACAACTCCTCGCCCGCGGGCAAGCGATCCAGCGCCAGCTTGAACATCGGGTCGCGGCGCAGCGCGTCGGCGTCGTTGCCGTCCTCGTAGCCAGCGGCGATCATCAGCATGCGGAACCGGATGATCTCCGCCAAGCGATGCACGACCCTCTCCGGCGCGCGCGGGTCCACCAGGCAGTTCGCCAGTCGGTCCGCCAAGCCCAGCCGGCGCTCGATTTCGCGCAGCGCCAGCAAGCCACCTTCCGACGACAGCCGGCCGCCGTCAAAGCGAGCAACTACCGCCTTGCCCTGAACCAGTGACAGACCCGGAAGAAACGGCGTAAGATCAACCATGGCGGGTGTCGCCTCCGACGACCGGCAGATTCAGCTTCAGCAACCGAATCCTACGCCCGATCAATCGCTTGCGCTACACCCGCCAGCCCTCGTGCATAGATCGGGCTAACTGTGCCAAATCCTGTGCCTGGGCCGCACTCTCGGCACGGACGAAAATCGGACTCGTGTCGTGACCTTTCCATACCGGAAGCGACGGATCAATGGGGGTGAGTTTCCAAATGCGCATCATCGGGCTGTCCTGTTTGAGACACAGACCCGTATATTCCGCCCCAATCGTTCCGAAGCTCCTAACAGGGCGGCTAGACGGCTCGTATTGCCCTCCTCGGGTGACCGGGACCGGTTAACCGGAGAATAATGGTTTTATGGGCGTTATCCCGCGATCAGCCGTGATGTAGTCCCCATGAAAGAACTCTTCGCTGCCCAAGCCCCAGTTCTCCGCTACGGATCAACCGACGAGAAACAAATCGTAGGTGCTACCCGGCTCCCAGGGCTAACTATCTTCGAGAAAGTTTTGATCGTAGTAGTATTGATTATATTGACGACCTTTTGCGTCGTATTAGGCTGGGTATCTCGTGAGCCCGTTGCAGGACCGGTCCTCTGGTTATTCATTGTTCAGCCGCCCCTACTCGGGGTATATGCACGAAGAGGTCATCGCCGCAACGGCACCAATTGGGGTTTACTGACTCTTGGAATAAACATAGGAATTATTGCATTTTTCGAGGTGCATATGCCTGCGTATTGGAGAGAAGCGATCGCGGAATTTAGCCTTGCGGAATTGATGAGCGCAATAATCATTATCACAGCCTTGGCATTGCTTAGCAATCATAGATCAGCCGCCGGACGTAGTTTTGCGACAAACCTTCGGAGCGGGTTGTTCAGAGTCTGGGTAGTGGCTTCCGGCTTGTGGCTAATTGTTTGCGCTATGCAATTTTATCTCCATTGTAGCCGATATGATTGCAAGTTTTTCGTTGGAATGGGGCATAGTCCGGTCAATTATTTGGATATTGGGGAATTGTTCGTTGGAATTCCGGCGCTCGCGTTTGTGATCGGTCTCGCTGCGTGCTGGGCAATCGACGGTTTTCGGATTCGAGCCCATACTGACTCGACCGAACCTCCCACGGGACGGTACCCCTGAATGGGCGACTTCGGACGGTTGCCAGAAGGGCCACCCCATGGGACAGCCGATGAATTCCCGACACATCGCCCCAGCACCAGAATGCTGTCCGCCCAGCGTCAAATTAGCGCCGCTATACGCCATTTTCTCCAGGGAGAATTGGAGTGTGCGATAACGTTAGCCGCCGCTGCGGAAGGTGCAACTGCCTAATACAGCAGACCCTTATTTGTTGAAAGGACTCATGCGTGTGGTTCCATTTGCCGAGTTCGACCACAACATGGTTATAAATTGGCTTAAGCATTACATCGAACCCGACGAGGTCAATATACCAAGGTATGAAGCCATTATTATAATAAGCCGCTCAATCTCAAAGTTTGTAGCTGTCTACTGGCAAATATCCCGCCTAATGGATCTTTTTCTAAAGGTCCATCATGACCCGATTTTTCGGGGAAAGGACGACAACGCTGGCTGCGGGAGGCTGCCCATGACCGGACATTCTCGCAGCCTGATGCGCGCGACGCGCACGGTTGTCACTCCCGAGATCGTGGAACAGAACGCCAGCGCCCGGGCACCCACCTTCATCGGCTCGGCTGTGACCTCTTAGGCCGGCGGCAATGTCACTGCGGATGATCCCACTCGGCGGTTATTCGGTTGCCGTCAATTGTGAGGCGTCTCAACCCACAGAGCGCGGTTTGGAGTTTCGGCTCGGCAATGGTCCTCCGCTGGCCAGATAGACGCCGGCGGAGATCAGAGCGATGCCGGCCCAGTCTGTTTCGTTTGGCCACTCGTCGAGGAGCGGTATTGCTAAGAGTGCCGACAGCGCGGGCACCAAAGCTCCAAAGGCTGCGCCACCTGAAGCGCCAAGGATGGCGACTGCACGGCCATACAGAAGCAGGGACACAATGGTCACGAGAACGCCCTGGAAAATCGCCTGAACGGCAATATCAGCGAGCGGTAGTCGGGCGAGGTGGGTTCCGTACAATGCCAGGTAGATCGGCAGGTAGATCACCAGCGATCCGGTCGAGACGAGGGCTGCGACATGGACTGGATCGAGTTCTGCCTGCCGCATGACTACGGTGAAGCATGCCGTCAAGAATGCCGCGAACAGGAAGAGCGCATCGCCGAACGTGCGCGAGGGGCTCCAGGCTGCGGCGTGCCAGCAGACGATAATCAGGGCGCCAGCCAATATCAGCGAGAGCCCAACTTTTGCGCCGTCGAAAGCTTCTCTCCCAGAACGAGCGCGGCGATCAGAGCAACGAACAGCGGCATGCAACCCGGATTGAGCGCGCCGCCATCATAGGCGGGTGCAAAGCGCAGCCCGACCGCCGCCACCAGTGCATAAGGCGCGCCTGTCCCGGCGATGATCACGGCCAGTCCAAGCCATCCAAGGCGGTCGTGGGCAAGGCCTCGCTGCACGAGGACCGGCGACAAGAGGAGACCCGCCACGCCGAAGCGCAGCGCCACGATGTCCCACGCGTCCAGGCTGGTCGTAACGGCCAGCCGCGTGACAACGCTCCAGCTCGCCCAGATCGATACTGCGGCGAAGCCGAATACGGCGCCTTTCAGATAGTTCGCGCCGGCTGGCTGCATCGCCGACCCCTACACGAGACCGGGGAACCCGCTTCGGCTTTCGCGCAAAGCTGTCCGGGAAAAATTTTGCGGCGGGATAACGGAGCCAATCGGCCCCATGGTTTCGTCTTGGCCGGGCTTGTCCAGGCTTGTCCCGGCCATCCACGCGGTCGAGCCCCGAAACAAAGGCGTGGATGCGCGGATCAAGTCCGCGCAAGACGACTTTGGGTTGATTCCTGCGAGTTCTCCACCGGTCAGCAGCTTCTCAGAGACGAGGCGGTGCGTCCACCGTTACCTAAGCGTAGCCCACACCATCCCGAATGACGTGCCGCCGACCCTGTTGGGCACGCCCGAGCCCGGCACGAGGCGAAAGCCGACGCGCTCGTAGAGGCGTCGCGCCGGATTGTCGTGCCGGACATTGAGGCACAGGCCAACACCCCGCCGCGCAGCCTCGGCACACACAGCTTGCAGCAGCATTCCTCCGACCCCCTGACCGCGAACATACGGCTTTACCCCGATCGTGACCTCGGGCGTCCGCTCGTCGACGAAGAATGCCGGTTGCTCATCGGGTGTGAATTGCCGCGCCCACGCCGCGCCTATTGCTGCGCCGTCTCGTTCGGCAATGAATCCGAAATCCTCGGGCCGCTGCCATCCAGCGAGATGAGCAGCGACGAACGGTACTGCCTTCGCTGTGTCGACATCGGGCTCATATCCCGCGATCGCCAGGAAATCCCAAAGGATGGGCAAATCATCCTGGGTTGCCGGCCGGCTCCGGATCCATCTCTCAGGAGGGGGCGACATCGATGACTTCCATCGAGACGATCCGGTCGGGCTCGCCGGAATAGATGATGAGGCTGACCGTTTCGGCCGCGATCAAGGCGCTGTGCGGCTGGCCCGTCGGGTTTAACGTGTAACCGCCCGAGGCGCGCGCCGGTGCGCCCGATTTTGTCGCGCGGCCGCCTTCGAGATTGAAGACGTGCTCGTCGGACAGGGCGGTCGCGACGATCTTGATCAATTTCCCCGGCGGCGGCGAGAATTTGCCGAGCCACGCGATACCGCCTCCCTCGGCCCGACGGTCGCTGAGTACCTTGAGCTGCACGATGTCTTTGCCGTCATAGCGCGCTGCCGGTCCATAGAATGGGATCCCGGGTGTCCACTCTGCCTCTTCTATATCGATATGGATCGAAACCATCCGTCCATCCTTCCAAATGTTGCGGAGGGAGGTTAACAGGGTGATACTGACAGCGTTCTGTCAGGAGCCGACAATGCGCCGCGCCGACCGCCTGTTCGACATCATCCAGACATTACGCTCGGCCCGGAACCCGCTCACGGCAGCCGCGATCGCCGAGAAGCTGGAAGTGACGGTCCGCACGATCTATCGCGACATCGCCGCCTTGCAGGCGAGCCGCGTGCCGATCGAAGGGGCGCCCGGGCTCGGCTATGTGCTGCGCCGCGGCTTTGATCTGCCGCCATTGATGTTCACTCTCGAGGAGACCGACGCGATTGCGATCGGTGTGCGGCTATTGCGGCGACTGCGCGATCCGAAGCTCCAGAAAGCGGCGGAAAGCGTGCTCGCCAAGCTCGCCGCTGTGGTTCCGCGGGAGTTACAATCGCAGCTCGTCGCGGCGCCGCTTTTCGTATCCGAGGGCAGCGCCCCGGCGGTCAACGGGATCGACCTCTCACAGCTGCGGAGCGCGATCCGCGAGACGCGCAAGCTTGCCATCGCCTATGTCGACGAAGAAGGCCGTCATACGCAGCGAACGATTTGGCCGATCGCGATGGCGTATTACGTCGACGTAACCCTTCTCGGTGCCTGGTGCGAGTTGCGCAGAGACTTTCGCAATTTTCGCGTCGACCGCATCCTCGGCTCGCAGCTGCTCGACGAGAGGTTCGAGGCCGACAGCGGCAAGCTGATGGCTCAATGGCTGGCGCTTCCAAAGGACCATTCCCGCGCCGCCGCGTGATCTGCACCGAGGGGACGAGCCGTCGGTCATCAGCGCGCGACCGCTGAGCCAGGGTACCGAACACGACCTCTCTGGATTGGCCTTACCCTGCTGGATCATTCGCAATGCGTCGCGCTGCCCGATATTCCCGGTGGGGACCACGCCGCCTCTTCCGCCACACCGGCGAAGGCCGGTGCCTATGGCTAGAATGGGCCCCGGGCTTCGCGCATGTGAAGAAATCGCGCTTGACATGCAATCGGCAAATTTTCCCCTCGCTTTCCCGGCGAAAGCCGGGACCTATTGCCCCGCCACTCGGAGCTTCTAAGCAATCGCCATACCTTGCCGGCGAAGATCGGTTCGTGCGGCGGAACGATGGGCCCCGGCTTTCGCCGGGGAAGCGTATAAACTAAAGATGGATGATCTTTCACACGATCCTTCGGCAATAAGACGAGAAACCATAACCGCATCCTCCCGCATATGTTACCCCTGCGCCCGGATGAACGCTTTGACCTTGGGGTAGGTCTCGCTCTGCCAGCGGCGGCCGTGGAACACGCCGTAATGGCCGACTTTGAGCTGGAGGTGGTGCAGCTTCTTCGCCGGCCGGATGCCGGTGCAGAGATCGTGCGCGGCGACGGTCTGCCCGACCGCGCAAATGTCGTCGTTCTCGCCCTCGACGGTCATCAAGGCGGTCTGCGCGATCGCCTGCGGCTCGACCGGGTCGCCGTGGACCCGAAAATGCCCGAGCGGCAGATCGTGGTCGTGAAAGACGCGTTTGATGGTCTGCAGGTAGAAATCCGCCGGCAGATCCATGACCGAGCTGTATTCCTTGTAAAAGGCGCGGGTCGCCGCCGCGCTGTCGCCGTCGCCCTTGACGAGATTGTGGAACATCGACCAGTGCGCCGAGACGTGCCGGTCAAAATTCATGCTGAGAAAGCCGGCGAGCTGCAGAAAGCCGGGATAGACCCGGCGAAACGCCCCGGGATATCGCCCCGGCACCGTGGTTATGACGGTACGGTCGAACCATTCGAGCGAGTGCGCCATCGCAAAGCGGTTGACCTCGGTCGGGTTTGCCCGCGGATCGATCGGACCGCCCATCAGGATCATCGACGCCGGCTGGCAGGGGTCGCCGGCGGCCGCCAGCAGCGAGACCGCGGCCAGCACCGGGACCGAAGGCTGGCACACCGCCATGACATGGATTTTCGGCCCCAGGAGACGAACGAACCGGCTCACCACATCGACAAAATCGTCTAGGTCGAACCGGCCATAAAGCAGCGGGACGTTGCGCGCATTCACCCAGTCGGTGATGTAGACATTGTGGTCGGGCAACAGGGTCGCGACGGTGCCGCGCAGCAGGGTCGAGAAATGACCCGAAAGCGGCGCCACGACGAGGACCGTCGGCTCGTCGCGGGGTTCTTCCTTGCGAAAATGCAAGAGCTGGCAGAATGGATGCGAGGCGACGACCTCTTCGGTCACGCCGACCTCTTCGCCATCGACGGTCACCTTGCGGATGCCGAATTCCGGCCGGTCGTGCGACATCCCGGCATTGGAGAGCAGCTCCATCGCCGCCGCCGCGCTCCTCACCAGCGGGGCATTCTCGATCAGCGGCCATGGCTGGGTCAGCACGCCGCGGAAGAACTCGGCCATCAGGCGAATCGGGGCGAGTACGTCGCTGTGTACCTGGTACGTGTCGTAAAGCATATATCCTCGAATCTACCGCCCCGTGTCCGGGAACCTCCAAACTGTCGAAACGGCTCCCATTTCGATCCATCCAAAGGCGAAATCATCCCATCGCAAAACTTTTGCGATTTCAAGGGTATATTTGTATTGCCAGTCATTTAGGCAAGGGCGCAAGACATCTCTCCCCCCAGCCTTGCAACTGTGGGCTGTGATGCTTGAAAACTCGGTTAATACGGCGTTTTAAAGGGCAGTTCGATACGGTTGCTTATATTATGGGCGTTGTGGCGGCGAAATCCGCCAGTTTCAGCGCGGCGGAGCGGCCATTCCGCCGCGGACCTCGTGCACGACAATGCCGGAAATACGCGGCGGCGGCGCGAGCCAGCGGGGATGCGCAAGGCTGGTCCCGACGTCGCTTTCTCCGGCCCGCCACCGCCGCGTAACCGCAGCCGCCGAGAAATCGGCCATCTTGACGGCAAACTCGGCGGCGCTGACCTCGTGAACCAGATGCAGGATCGTCATTGTCGCATTGCTCGCCTCCGACAGGCATCGGCGGATGTCGACATCGCTGCGCTGGGTCGGGGGAACCCGCTCACCGAGCAACGCAATTCTGCGGCGCAGGTCGTGAGTGCGGCGCATCGCGGCGATTTCCCGCGCCGTCCGGCTGATGCCGCCGTGCGTCCCGGGGACCGGATCGTAGCCATCGATCGCGAAACACAGAGTATCGGCGGGACGCGCATCCTCCAGCGCCGAAACCGCGATTGCGCTGCCGCCGAAGAGCTGCTCATCGATCGTGATCGGCGGCAATCCCGGCAGCGGCGCGCCGGCCATCACGTGGTCGGGGGTGAGCACGTGCCGGTCGTTGTCGAAGAATGTCTCGGCTCCGGTCGTAAGGTTCGATGCGCCCAAAACGACCCGGATGGTTCCCGAATTAATTCGCTCGAAGTCGACCGTCTCTGCGATCAGCGCCCGCAATTGGGCGGCGGAAACAACAGGCTCGTCGCTACGCGCCTGCAATGGCGGGGAGCGCGGGCCTCCCGACAGAAAGGTCGTGAGAGCCGATTTGGCCCACCGGGCGGGACCGCCGGCGCGCCGCGTTGCGGTACACTTGCTCAACTCTCGCCAAAACTGGCGCAGCCTTATCACACGTTCATGCGGCAAATTCCCGGCAATGATTGCCGCGTTGACGGCGCCTACAGCGGTCGCCGCGATCCAGTTTGGCCGGACCCCGCATTTCTCGAGCGCCGAATAGGCGCCAGCCTGATAGGCGCCGAGTGCTCCCCCGCCCGACAGCACCAACGCGACTCGCTCGAAACGGGCCAAGCTCTTATCCGGACGCCCTCGCGCCAAGACGCACTCCCTATCGTCAGTCGACCACTCGATCAATTAACGCCTGAAGACTACCCGCAGGATCCCGATCTGGCGCGGCCCGTCATCATAGGAACTCCTGCCGGCGCGTCCAGTCTCGAAAGCCGCGCTCACCGCCCCTTCTTTGGCGAATGAATTGGGGGAAGCGATTTCAGGTAAACCGCGATCGCCCGCCGATCGGCATCGTCGAGACGAGAGGTGCTGCGCACGACTTCGCCCATCGCGCCGCCGACGAAGTCGAAGTCCGGGGCCTGGCCGGTTTTCAGCAATGTCGTAATGTCCTCTTCGCTCCAGTTGCCGATGCCGGTCGGCGGGTCGGGAGTTATGTTCGGGACACTCTTGCCGTCCGGCCCATGCGGGTTCCCGGCGAGAAAGCGGTCCGGCTCGGTCGCGCCGAACCAGTTGCGCGGTGTGTGGCATTCGCCGCAGTGGGCGAGCGCGGTCACGAGGTAGGCGCCGCGGTTGTACGCTGCGGAGCGGTCCGGCGCCGGCCGGAACGGCCCCGGGGTGAAAAACAAGAGTTTCCAGAAGGTTTGCAGAAAGCGCCACGAGAATGGGAACGGCACGTCGTGTGCTCGGTCGGCCTGCCGCACCGCCGGCAGCGAAAAGAGATAGGCTTTGATCGCTCGCGCATCCGCATCGGTGATCTTCGTGAAGCTGGGATACGGGAAGACCGGGAAATAGTTCGCGCCATCGGGGCGGACGCCGTCGCGCAATGCCCGCAAAAACTGTTCGTCGGTCCAGCGGCCGATCCCTGTTTCCGGATCGGGGGTGATGTTCGGGCTGTAGAATGTCCCGAACGGCGTCGCGAGGGCGCGGCCGCCGGCGTAAGGCCGGCCGCCATGCGCGGGATCAGTGTGGCAGGCGACACAATCGGCGGCGGCGGCGAGATAGGCGCCGCGGGCGATCAAGTCCGGATCGGCGGCACCGGCGGGCGCCGCCAGCAGCATGGCGGCAGCGGCGACAGCCCTTACTGCAACTTTGCGCGGAACGTCTCGTGGCACGCGTTGCAGATGTTGAGATCCTTAAATGCGGCCTCGACCTTGGCTTTGTCGCCGCCACGGAGCGCCACGTCGAGCACTGCAACCTGATCACCAACCTTCTTGACGGCCGCCAGGAATTTGTCGTGTTCGCTCCAGACCTCAGGTTTCGTCGCCCATTTGCCATCGGGAGCCGGACCCTCCGTTCCCGGCGGAAAATAATTCGGCACCGTCGGGATGGATTTGGTCAAGGACTCCACGGCAGATAACGCCGCTGCCTGATCAGCTTTGCCCTCTACATAATTCCTGACGACGAGCCATTGTCGACCTTGATCCTTCATCAGGTTTTGCCGGTCGGCAATGATCTTGTCTTTGTCCTGCGCCAAGGCCACACCGGCGCCGACCCCACCGATCGCCAGCACTACCATTGCCGCAATGAGTTGTTGTTTCACCGACGGCATCTATTTCCCTTTTTCACCTCGTTTAGCGCTGCCCGAGAATACTCACGCGCGGCCGGAAAGCAATCTCCGGAACCGGCGTTCACCATCACGTGAATTTAGAGGGTATACTGCCGCCTATGATATTGAGGTAAAATACAGTTTCAGTGGCCGTGGACAGCCGTGTTTCTCAAGAGAGGGTGGATGGTGGAGGACACGGCGTGACGCCGTCACTCAGGGCCGGCTGGGCGGGGCTGGTGCGGCGAGGGCCGTCGATCGTGCGCCGGATTCGGCTCGCCAGCGGCCTAGTGATGTTTTCGTACGTGTTCTTGCATTTTGTCAATCACAGCCTCGGCAACATCTCCTTCGAGGCGATGGAGCGGGGCGCCGTGGTGCAGGAATGGATCTGGCGCGGCCCTGTCGGGACCGTGGCGCTTTACGGCGCGTTTGCGATCCACTTCCCGCTCGCTTTCTGGGCGCTCTACATCCGCCGCAGCCTGCGGATGGGTTGGATCGAGGGTTTGCGCCTCGCCCTCGGATTTCTGATACCGCTGCTGGTCCTGCAACACGCCCTCGGCATACGCTTCGCTTACACCTATTTCGACTTTCATCGGATTTACCGACATGCTCTCTTTCTATACTGGGTTGCGAGCCCGCAGGTCGCCGGGCTCAAGCAGCTCGCCCTGTTCTGCGTCGCCTGGTTGCATGGCTGCATCGGGCTTTATCTGTGGCTGCGGGTTAAGCGCCATTTCCGTCGGGTGGCGCCGTTCTTGCTCGTTGTCGCCGTCCTTTTGCCCACCACAGCCGCGCTCGGCGTGGTTCAAGGAGCTCGCCAGGTCGCGGAGAAGGCCCGCACCGATTCGGCCTGGCTGGCGGATTTGCGCACGACGGGACATGGCGGCGACGCGGCGGCCGCGGCCACCCTTTGGACGATAGCGCTATGGTCATGGGGCGGGTACGCCGGCGCTCTGGTCCTGGTCCTGGTCGCGCGCGCTGTACGGGCGCTCGCCGAACGCCGTGGTGGGACGGTTCGGATCGTCTATCCCGATGGGCGCGCGGTGCGCATTCCGAAGGGGCTGAGCGTACTCGACGCCAGCCGGCGCGCCGGCATCCCCCATGCTTCGGTGTGCGGCGGCCGGGCGCGCTGCACAACCTGCCGGGTGCGCGTGCTGCTCGGGGCAGAGAGCCTGGCGCCGCCGTCACCCGTCGAAACCCGGGCGCTGGCCCCGCTCGGTGCGGATCGCGCGGTCCGGCTGGCCTGCCAGCTCAAGCCGATCGCCGATATCAGCATCTGGCCACTGATGCCGCCCGCTGCGACGATGCGCGACCAGGACCGCCTCAATGTCGCCGACAGCGGGGCGGAGCGCTTTGTCGCGATCCTGTTCGTCGATATCCGCGCCTCGACGCAACTGGTCGAAAGCCGCCTGCCCTACGATGTCGTCTTCATCCTCAACCGTTTTTTCGAGGCGGTCGGCAGCGCCATCATCGCGGCAGGTGGCGCACCCAATCAATTCATCGGCGACGGCATGATGGCCATGTTCGGCACCAAAACGGATGCCGCGGAGGCCTGCCGTCAGGCCTTGGAGGCAGCCCGTCTGATCGACTGGCACCTGGCCGAGATGAACCGCGCCCTGGCCAACGAACTGCAACAGCCAATCGGCTTCGGCATCGGCATCCATGGCGGCGAAGTCATCATCGGCACTATGGGCTATCGTGAACACGCGCAGATGACGGCGATCGGCGAGGCCGTCCATGTCGCCTCGCGGTTGCAGGATCTGACCAAGGAATATTACTGCCAGCTGGTCGTCTCGGAAGTTGTGGGGACGTTAGCCGGCATCCCCCTCGGCGGCTTCCCCAGGCACGACATTCGAGTGCGCGGTCTTAGCGCACCGCTGGCTATCCGGGTAATCGACAGCGCCGCGATGCTGGCACATGGTGAATACCCATCCCTGACCTCCCAAACCGAACAGGGTGCGGAGCCGATCCACGCCCGATCGACGTAAAGCCAACCCCGATGGTCGGTTGTATATTCTCGTCCGCTCGCACCGACGGAGTCCCCATCACGTGATCGGGATTTCGATATGCTTTTTGAAGGCCGGGCGCTCACGCAGCCGCTCGAACCAGGTCTTGAGGTTCTTCAGCGGGGGCCGCTCGATCGGAAAAGCGTGCCAGCGATAGACCAAGGTTCCCAGCGTGATCTCGGCGAGGCTGAGCTCCGCACCGGCGAGGTAGGGACGGCCCTTGAGCGCGTCATCGGCAATCGTCCAGACGGCCAGCGCCTTGCGGCACGCCGCTTCCACCGCGGCGTGATCGCGCTGCTCCGGCCTGGTACGGATGAGACCGAACAGCAAGGCGCCCATCGGCGGGCCGACGCTGGAGAGTTGCCAATCCATCCATCGCTCGACATGCGTGCGCGCCACAGGGTCTTTCGGGTAGAGCCGCTCGCCGTTGCGCGTCGAGCAGAGATAACGGCAGATCGTGTTCGATTCCCACATGACCAGATCGCCGTCTTTGACGGTCGGCACGAGGCCGTTGGGGTTCAGCGCGAGGTATTCCGGATCTTGATTCCCGCCGAATGGACCGCCTAAATCGACGCGTTCATATTCGAGCCCGAGCTCGGCGCAACACCACAGCACCTTCTGCACATTGGACGACGTCCTGCGTCCCCAGATCTTCAGCATTCGAGCCCCTCCGATTGGATTCGGCCTATGGAGCCTCAGTTTTTTCCGAAGCGCAACAGCGTGGCGAGGCGAGCCGCTATATGATCGCCCGCTGCATGATTGGGGGAGGAGGTGCCGATGAACCGATTTGCTTTCCTGCTCGCCGCCGTGTCTCTCCTGTGGCCGCTCAGCGTCGGCGCGACCCAACAGGGTCAATCGGTGTTGAGAGGCTGGAAGACGGCGGACACCTGCGCGAGGCAGGCGCAGACCGCGTATCCCGATTTCAGCGCCGAGTTGAACGCCAAGCGCGACGCCAAGCTGAAGGAATGCCTGAACCTCAACGGCCTCCCCCCGCGAGCGCCGCTCGCGCAGCCCCCGTCCCGATAGGTTTGGGTCCCGATAATCTTGGGTCTGGATAATAGGGTGTCGGTCGCCGACGGCGCTCAGCCGGCCTGGCCCTCCTCCCAGCCTTCCGCCATCAGCGGCAACGCGGGGACGCGCCGAAAAGCGCCTTCGTCCGAACTGTCGCGAGTTCTGTCGACAAAAGCGAGCTGAGTGTCGAGTTGGATATCCAGGCTGGAGGTAATCTCGAGTCGAGGGTCCTCGAACACATGCGTGCGGCGGCGGCGGCGCCACGCCATGACAGTCTCGTCGCGGGCCTGCAACAGCGCCGCAATCTGCGGACGGAAGAGGTGGACCATCGCGCCGATCCAGCGGTTGAGCACGGCGGACGGCGCCCTCTCAGCGATCACGAAACGATCCAGCATTCGGGTCACATCCTCGGCCCGATACCACGTCTCGCCGGTGACCCATCGATTGGTAGTAAACAAGCGAATCGGCTCGCCGCGAACATCGACGGCGATTGCGATCAGGTGGCTCACCTCGTCCCGCTCTCCGCGCTTGAGCGGCGCGGCTTGTGGCGGCAGCGCTGGGACATCGGCGACCGCCAGCTCCGGAAGCAGCAGCGGCGCCACGCCGTTCGGCATGCCCTCGGCTCGCAGAAAGGTGTGGAAGTGGCCGCGCTCCGAGGGCGGCCGGGTGTCCGGTGCATGCGCATGAAAAAAATATTGCGCATGGCTCGTCGAATCGAACACCTCCCCCTCGGGGTAATGAAGCCAAGCGCAAATCGTCGAATTCCCCATGACCTCGCCGACGAGGTCGGCGTTGCGGGCGGCAAGGGCGCGCCGACAATCCCGGATGATCGCCGCGGCGGCTATCATCTGCTCGATTTCGGTTGGGCTGACCCGCAAGCCCTCGTCGCGGTCCGAATTCGCCACTCGACTATCCTCGCGCGAACAAAACGCGTCCAAGATAGCTAACCGCGCTTCACCGACAAAGCGGGATTGGTAACTGTCCAAACGACGATTTCCTTCATCACCCCGCCGAGAGCCTCATCGAATGCCGATACGATGCTCGGAACGTCATTGGCCGAAGCGCGCTGGCGCTGCTCGAACGAGGTTTGCGCGACGACTTCGCGGCTGGAGGGGTTGACGAGCCGGACGTTGACCGCCACCCAGATTTCGGGCGGCCCATTAGCCGAATTGTACACGGCCTCGAAGTGACGAATCTCGGGATCGAGGATGAAGTCCGCCCGCAGCCCAACCGATTCCCGGTCGATCGCAGTGATCGCCTTGCTGTTCTCGAAAGACTGGAGAATCGCCGTCTGAACCAGGAGGGGAGCGCGATCCGTCCATTCCGAATCGGCGAAGTAATCGATCGAGACCGGGGACCGGCTCAATGCGATGCGCGATTTGTCGAGCCCTGCCGGGGCGAGAGGCTCGTTGATGAGGAGCTGCACGGAGCGGTGCGGCAAATTCGGCGGATAGGTGCTCTTCGGGGTGAGGCGATAGAGGTGTGCGGGCTCCCCGCCCCCGAACAAGCCTGAGCAGCCGGCCAGGGTGAGGATCAGGACGCTCGGGACGAATCGGCGCGACAGGCGAGCCGCCGGCCGTCTCATTGCGGCTTGTATCCCTCCCGGCGCTCGCCGAACAGCAGCCGCGCCGGATCCCGCTCGACCGATGCAACGAACCGACTGAGGCCGGCGATGAAATGCTGCATGTCGCTCACCAGGTTGCTGACCTGGGCCAAGGTCGACTGCGTGAATTCATGCAGACCCGGGCGGTTTTCCTGCAGTACTTGTTGAAGTTGCCGGTTGGTGTCGCCGAGGTTCTTTGCCAGCTTGTCGGCGTCATTGAGCGTTTGCGAAAGCTCATCCTTCAGTCCACCTTTGCCGATATAGCTCTCATCGACATGCCCAAAAAACGATTTCAGCGCGAGTACGGCCGCGTTGGCGTTCTCGACGACCTCGCTCACCTCCTTACTGGGGGCGATAAAATTTTCGGTTACCGTTCGGACATTCTGGAGACTATCGGCAATGGCCTTTCGGTTTTGTTCGTCGAGCACGGCATTCAGGTTGTGGGCGACCTCTTTCAGATCCCCCAGCAATTCGGGGAGGTTGGCCCTCAATTGTTCAAGTTCCGATTGTCCTGCCGCGATTACGGGATAGCGATGGTTCGGCTCCGGCTGCAGCTCCTTGGCCTCCTTGGTTCCACCGCGGATCTGGATCGTGGCGACGCCGTTGAGGAGGTTGGCATCGAGGAATGCACGGGCGTCGGTTTTGATGTCGACAATGCTGGTGTCGATCTCGACCGTCACTTGTATCTTTTCCACATCGTCCGGATCGACCCGGATATCGACGACCCGGCCGACGGGGATGCCGCTATATTGCACCTGTGAACCCTTGTTGAGCCCGGCCACCGACCCCCGAAAAAATATGTAGTAACGCTTTGCCTGCTCGGAAAATTCGGCCCGCCCGAGCCATAAAACTGTTACAAAGGCAAGCAAAATTGCTGCAAGAACAAAGGCGCCGACTGCGACATAATGGGCTCGTGTCTCCATCTTTTTTCTCCCAATGCAGTACAGCTTAAACAGAAGCTGGCGCCCGCATCCCTTGTTTTCCTAATTGCGCGGTTTCGGACAGCAGCGCTGCACGCCCGCGTGGGCCGTGAAAGTAGGAGTGAATCCAAGGATGATTGTCTTGCAGCATTTCCTCCAGAGTCCCGGTCCGAATCTTCTTGTCGACTAGCACCGCGACGCGGTCGCAAATGGCAAACAAGCTGTCGAGATCATGGGTTACCATGAATACAGTGAGGCCCAGGCTGCTCCTCAAATCCCGAATCAGGGTGTCGAAGTCGCCGGCCGCTATCGGATCCAGTCCTGCGGTGGGCTCGTCGAGAAAAACGATCTCAGGATCGAGCGCAAGGGCCCGGGCAAGGCCGGCACGCTTGCGCATCCCCCCCGATAATTGGGAAGGGTATTTTTCACCGGTACCGTCGGGAAGCCCGACTATGCCGACCTTGAACGCCGCGATCTCATCCATCAATCGCAGCGGCATGTCGTAGTATTCTTTCAACGGGACCTCGACGTTCTGTGCGACTGTCAGCGAACTGAACAGCGCGCCATCCTGAAATAGCACCCCCCAGTGTTTTTCAATCTCTCGTTGATCATTACTTCTCATCGTCAGAATTCGGCTCCCGAAGACCTCGACATCGCCTGCAACTGGGCGGTTGAGTCCGATAATCGTGCGCAACAGGACCGATTTCCCCGACCCTGATCCGCCGACGACACCCAGAACTTCGCCGCGGAAGACGTCGAGATCGAGACCGTCATGTACCGTTTCGGCCCCAAACCGGTTGACGAGGCCACGTACGCGGATGATCGGCTCGCCCGGCTGACCCGGCATGCTCAAATCTGCAATGCGGAAAAGAAGATCGAAAAACCTGCGTCGGTCACGATTACGAGAAAAATCGCTTCGACCACCGAAAGCGTCGTGAGGCGGCCCACACTTTCGGCGCTGCGTGCTACCTGAAACCCTTCGTAGCAGCCGATCAAGGCGATGATGATGGCAAAGAACGGCGACTTGATCATTCCGATCCAATAGGACCACGAGGCTATCGTGGACAAATGGTTGAGAAATTCCGGAATGCCGATGCCCAGCTTAGCCCACGCCATTAAGCCACCGCCCAAAATCCCCATAAAATTGGCGCAGAGGGTGAGCATCGGCAAGGTCAGCATAAGACCGAAAAGACGCGGGAGCACCAGGACCTCGACCGGGTCGAGGCCGATGGTACGCATCGCGTCGATCTCCTCGTTGACCCGCATCGTCCCGATCTGGGCGGTAAAGGCGCTGCCCGATCGGCCAGCGAGGATGATCGCCGTCAGCAGCACTCCGAGCTCCCGCAGGATGCTCACAGCGGTCAATTGGACCGTGTAGCTCTCCAGCCCATAGAAGCGCAAATAATCGGAGCCCTGATAGGCGATCACGACGCCGATCAGAAAAGTGAGCAGACTGACAATGGGCAGCGAATTGACCCCGGTCTGCTCCATCTGGGCGACAATCGCGGTCATGTTCAGCCGGCGCGGGTGGCGCACCAGCCGAAGCGCGGTTGCGGAGACCACGCCGAAAAAGCCGAGGATGCTGTACGCGCGGGCGATCAGCGCGAGCGAAATCTCCCCGATTCGGGCGATGAAGCCGGCGATGGTATGGTGTGCGGGCCGCGGATGGCGGGCCGGCGCAACCAGTCCGGCGGCGCGCACCTGATCGATCAGCGGCTCGAAGCTCGGTTGCAAGTTCCGCATCTCGACGGCATTGCCGCGCTCGCTCAGATCGCGTTCGGTCCGCAGCAACAACCAGGCGCCGGCGGTATCGAGCCGGTCGATCCCGGCCAAATCGAGGGTAACCCGCTTGCCACTGGGCATCTGAATAGCATGCAGCCGCCGATCGATTTCGGCGGCGCTCGCCACCAGCCATTCACCGGCAGCGGCGAGGACGAATCCCCCGGGCTCTTCTTTTTCGACGAGGGTAGCGGCGACGACGGACGCCATGAGGTTCACGGGTTCAGAGTGCGCTTATCCGCCGCCAAGCGAGGCCTTCCCAACTACAAGAAAAGCGGCTATGTCGCAACGACCTCCGTTTCGATCGCCGCCGCCGGATCGTCGCCACCACCGGATTGTCGAGGGACGACACCTATGGACCTCAAGCAGCATATTCGGCCAATACGTGATTTTCCGAAGCCGGGTATCCTCTTCTACGACATCTCTACCCTGCTCGCCCATCCCGAGGCTTGGCAGACCACCGTCAACCGCCTCGCCGAGGCGCTCCGACCCCACGAGCCAGACCTGCTGGTCGGCATCGAATCCCGAGGCTTTCTCGTTGCTGCTCCATTGGCGTATCAGCTCGGCCGCGGTTTCGCGATGGTTCGCAAAAAGGGCAAACTGCCCGGCCGCGCCGCCCGCTTCACCTATGATCTCGAATATGGCACCGACACCATCGAGATCCAGGAGGACGCGATCACGCCGGGCCAGCGGGTCGCCGTGCTCGACGATCTGCTGGCAACCGGGGGGACGATGCAGGCCGCCATCAATCTCGTGCGTCAGCGCGGCGGCGAAGTGACCGCTGCGGCATGCATTATCGAGCTGTCGTTTTTGAAAGGACGTAGCCGCATTGACGTGCCGTTCACATCGATGGTCGCGTACGAGAGCTAATCATCCGCCATTGCCGGCGCGCAACCGAGGCTGCGCCCGATCACCGCGTACAGCGGATCGCCGCCGCCGGGCGGCGTCCGGTCGAGACAGCGAATATCGCCCCAATTCCCCGCTTGCACGAAATGCTGGGCAATCAGGCAGAGATGCCCGGTGTCGTCGAGCAGGCACCAGCACCCGATAGCGCGGGTCGGCACGCAGCGGTTCGAGAATGTCACGATCAGCGGAGTGCCCGGCTTCAGCACGCGCCCGGCTTCGCGGATAACTTCGCAGGGCCGCGTCAAATGCTGGATGGCGACGCAAATCGCTGCACCGTCGAACTCGGCGGTGGCGAAAGGCAGGTGCGGATCGCAGTTCAGATCCTGTACGTGCCATTCGTCGAGAAACGGGTTTTCCGCCAGCTCGCCGGAATTGAGGCCGACCCCGACGACGCGCGAATAAGGGATCTCCGGTGGCAAATGACTGACCCAACCCGACATCAGATCGAGAATGGCGCCGCCGGGCGGCAGGACCTCACGGTAGAGCTTAGTGACGGCAGCGATCGCAGCCGCGTCGATTTGTCGGGCGCGCGCCAGCTCGGAACCGGCGAACGCGTCGGGTCGCATTTCAAGATGCGCTGGTGCAGTGATCGGAAGGAGCGCCATATCCCCCGCCTCCAGCCTGTTTGGCTTCAGATAGGGATGGCTCGAAGGTCAATCCATAGCGAGGTATTCGAAACTCAAAGGTTTATGCTTTTGCGATTATCTGCTCGGGAGGCGTGAACGGAAAATCCAGATCGCGGGCAACTGCGGGATGGGTGACTCGCCCCCGGCAAATGTTCAGGCCATTTCGCAGATGCGCATCTTCGCGCAGAGCGCGCTGCCAGCCGTGACCGGCGATTGCCAGCACATACGGCAAGGTTGCGTTGTTGAGCGCAACAGTCGAGGTGCGGGCAACCGCCCCCGGCATATTGGTCACGCAATAATGGACGACACCTTCCTCGACATAGGTCGGCGCGGCGTGGGTGGTCGGCCTGCTCGTCTCGAAGCAGCCGCCCTGATCGATCGAGATGTCGACCACCACCGCACCGGGCCTCATCGCCCGAACGAGGCCGCGGCTGACGAGCTTGGGTGCCGCCGCGCCCGGGATCAGCACTGCGCCAATGACCAGATCGGCCGCGGTCACCTCGCGCTCGATATTCTCCATCGTCGAGAACAACGTGTGGAGCTGCGCCCCGAATTGCAGGTCGAGCTCATATAGCCGCGGCAAGGAGCGGTCGATAACCGTGACATAAGCCTCCATCCCCATCGCCATGCGCGCCGCATTGGTCCCCGATACGCCGCCGCCGAGGATCACCACCTTCGCGGCGGGGACACCCGGAACCCCGCCCAGAAGCACCCCGATGCCGCCCTGCTCTTTCTCCAGGCAGTGGGCCCCGACCTGCACCGCCATCCGCCCCGCGACTTCACTCATAGGCGCGAGGAGCGGCAACCCGCCTCGGCCGTCGGTGACGGTCTCATAGGCGATTGCAACGGCGCCCGACCGGATCAGCGCTTGAGCCAACATTTTTTCCGCGGCCAGGTGCAGATAGGTGAATACCACCTGGCCCTCACGCAGCGCAGCCGCTTCCTGCGGCTGGGGCTCCTTGACCTTGACGATCAGTTCTGCGGCGGTGAACACCTCGGCCGCGCTCGACGATATCCTGGCCCCGACAGCCTCGTAGGCAGCGTCCCCGAAGCCGATGCCGGCTCCCGCGCCGGTTTCGACGACAACCTCATGGCCGCGATGCACGAGCTCTTGAACGCTTCCCGGGGTGAGACCGACGCGGTATTCGTGGCTTTTCACCTCTTTTGGCACACCGATCAGCATCGGAAACTCCGCTCGGCCGACGAAGGCGCGTTAACACTGGTCATGAACATAGGTTGCTTCCGCGACACTCTGTCGCGTTCGGGTGATTGGCCTGTACGCCGTCCGAAATCCGTCGACACTGTGTACCGAAATCGGCGTCCTTGCACAGGTAGTCATCATTGGAAACAGTCGTCGAGTTCGTCCTTATTTATCTCGCGGTCGGCGCGGTGTTGTTCGCGTTGATCCCCGGCCAGGCGATGCCCTGGGATTTCCATTGGCGCAATCAGGCGGATGCGTTTCGCGACAGCCTGCCTGAAGTTCTCGCCTGGCCTGTTGTGCTTTGGCGGCTTTGCCGGGGCTTTCTCGATTAACTTCCGGCCCAGCGGAGCTGTCGCGCCACCTCGTCGGCGAGTGGCAAGGACGCCGTCAGCCCCGGCGACTCGATGCCGTATAGGTTCACCAGACCCGGCACATTGTGGGTATGGGGGCCCTGCACGACGAAGTCTACGGCCGGCCCGGCCGGCCCGCTGATCTTCGGCCGGATGCCGGCATAACCCGGCTGCAGCGCGCCGTCCGGCAAACCGGACCAGTAAGTGCGGATGGCGGCATAGAACACCTCGCCGCGCGCCGGATCGACCGTGTAATCGATCGAGGGGATCCACTCCACATCGGGCCCGAACCGCGCCCGCCCTGCCAGATCCAGCGTGATGTGCACCCCGAGCCCGCCGGCCACCGGGACGGGGTAGATGAGCCGATGAAACGGCGCGGGCCCGCTCAGCGTAAAATAGACCCCGCGGCAGAAATAGGCCGGCGGGATCGTTTCCGGCGGTATCCCCTCGATCATCCGTGCGAGAGCCGGCGCGTGCAGACCGGCGGCGTTGACCAGAGACCGGCAGCGGATCCCGGTCGGCTCATCGCCGCCAATTGCAAGCTCGAAACCGTCATGGCGCACACGGCCGGAGAGGACTGGGGAACGCAGCACGACGATTGCACCGGCGGCCTCCGCCTCGCCTTGATAGGCGAGCATCAGCGCATGGCTGTCGATGATGCCGGTCGAGGGCGACAGTAAGGCCGCCACGCAATTGAGGGCGGGCTCGAGTTGCCGGGCCTGCGTCGGATCCAGCCATTCCAGATCGTCCACCCCATTGCCGCGGGCTGTGGAGGCGATCCTTTCGAGACCGCCTATCTCCGCCTCGCTGGTGGCGACGATCAGCTTGCCGAGCCGAGCATGCGGGACCCCGTGCTCGCGGCAATACCTGTAGAGCCGATTGCGCCCTTCGACACAGCTGCGCGCCTTCAAGCTGCCGGCCGGGTAATAGAGCCCGCCATGGATGACTTCGCTGTTGCGCGAAGAGGTCTCGAACCCAATCGTGTAGGCCTGCTCGAGCACGAGCACCTCGACACCTGCGAGAGCCAGCGCCCGAGCCACCGCCAAGCCGATGACTCCGGCCCCGACCACGACGCACTCAACTTCATCCATTATGTCTCCAGTGGCACACGCATAATTACGATTGACGTACAGCGTCAATCCTGCATATTTAAGCTGCATGATCCTGAATTATCGCGACAAGTGAACCGAAGCGTTTGCGCGAGGTGAGTTCGTCAGGGAATTCCAAGGATTTGCTCGACAGGCCTACAAACGGCTGGAGGTCCTCGACGCTGCTACTACCCTTACGGATCTCGCTGCGCTCCCAAGCAACCGCCTTAAATCGCTCAAAGGCGACCGGGATGGGCAGTACAGCATCCGGATAAAGACCCAGTGGCGGATTTGCTTTTGAGTGGCCGCGGCTTGGCGCCGGTCCGTTGCACGTCGAGATCGTCGATTACCATTAAACCAAAAGGGAAGCCGATGCCGCGTGCTGCCATTCACCCCGGCGAGATTCTTGCCGACGAGTTGTCGGAACTCGGCGTTACTCCGACGGAACTTGCACGTCAGCTTAATGTGCCGGTTAACCGCATTACCCAAATCATCCAGGGCAAGCGAGGAATTACCGGCGACACAGCACTCAGGCTTGGTCATTGGTTTCAGACAAGCCCGCAGTTCTGGCTCAACCTTCAGGCCGCTTATGACATTCGCGTCGCGGAAGCCAAGATCGCCGAGCAGATCCAGCATTTACCAAGACGACCAGCCGTCGCTCAAAGCGATGGTTAGCGCGGTCACTCCGCTCCTACAGCCGCCCTCCGCAACGGACAAGCACCATTGAGAAATATGGAGCCATGTCTCGATTGATGCAAGCGAAGGGGGCGATGCGCTGAGTTGGCAAGGTCGCATGCTGGACATAAACCGCAACATCGAGAAGGCCGAGCCGGTCCAGTACCCGACGCATTTTCGCGACGTGGCGGCCGAGCTTGACGATCGCGACGGAGTCGCTCTCGGCGAGCCGGGCTGCGATTTGTTCCTCGTCGAGCGTCGCTGGGATCACCGCGAGCGTATCATCACGCGAGACCAGCGGGATTGCCGCGGCGGCGGCGCTTGCAGTCAAGGACGAGACGCCCGGAACGATCTCGATCCGATACCGGCCCGCGAGACGGGTGAATACGTTTATGAAGCTTCCGTAGAAAAGCGGGTCGCCTTGGCACAACAGGGCCACGTCATGGCCGGCATCGAGTTCGGCGGCGAGCTCGGCGGCTGCACCATCGTAAATCTCGACGGGCGGTGGCCCCGGGCGCATTGGAAAGCGAATCGCGATCTCGCGCTGGTGCCGTTCGATCCAGGCGGCGACGATCGAGCGCGCGAAGCTGTCGCCGTGCTCCGGCGCCGGATACGCGACCACCGGCACCGCCCGCAGCAGCCGCACTGCCTTCAACGTCAGCAGCTCCGGGTCGCCCGGCCCGACACCAAGCCCGTAGAGCCGACCGGACTGTAGCGGCATTCAACCCGGCTCCAACCGGTAGAGGGTAAGAACGAGCTTGCCGCCGCCCGCCGAATAGTTGAGCCCCTCGACGCGGTCGAGCGCTCGGGCGGTCAGCCCGCGGCGGGCCAATGATCGCAGGAATTCCGCGTTTTCGCGGTCATTGACCAACGCCATGCCGGCGCCGGCCAGCTGGCCGTCTCCCGGCTCCGCGGTAACCAGCCGGGTCGCCGTGCCGAGCAAAAAAACGAGGCTCGGCTCGCTGTAGCCGACCGAAAGAACGGCCTCGCCCGGACCCGGCGGGTGGCGGGCGAGCATGGCGGCGGCGGCGCGACTGGGCCACAGCGGATCGAGCTCCGGCACGACCGCGAGCGCAGCCGGCACCACGAAGGCGGCGGAAATGGCAGCAACCAGACTGGCGGCGCGCACCGGCTGCGGATCTCGAAACATCAGGAGCAACGCCAAGCCGAGTATCACCGGGACGGCTACGACGGCCGCCGGCGAAACTGTGCCGCCGAACCACAGCGGCAATATGAGCAGAGCGGCTCCCAGCGCGATCGTAGCCGCTCCCCAAAGCGCTCCAACGGCGCGGTCGAAAAACCTCACCGCGCGGGCGAGACGTTGTGCAGACCCTTCGGCCAACGCGCCGCCGGCGAGCAATGCCAGAGCGGGGTAAAGCGGCAGGACATAATGCGGCAGCTTGGTCGGAACGAGCTCGAACAAGATCCAGGCCGGACCCAGCCAGGCGAGCGCGAAACGACCGGCCGCGGCGTGCCGCTGCCGCCAGCCCCAGATCAGCCCCGGTACGATGAAAAGCGAGCCCGGCCAGAAGCTTGCCATTGCCACCGCCAGGTAATAGCCGGGCGGCGCGCCGTGCGATTCTTGCGCACCGACCAGCTTCGGCAAAAGGTCGTGCGCCAATGAGTTCGAGATGAAATGGCCCGCGGTGGCGCTTTGCACCGCGATCAGCCCCGGAGTCACCACCGCCGCCATGATCAACATCCCGGCAAGCGGCCGCAATCTTTTGACCCAACGAATGTCGCGGTCGACGATTGACAAGCTACCCGCCGTCAACAGCGCCAGCACCGGGCCGGGCGGCCCCTTCAGCAGGATCGCTATGGCTTCGGCCAGCCAGAAGAAAAGCGGAAGCAGCCAGCCGACCGGGCGACCGGTGCGGGCCCCTATGTAGACGAGCCCGAGCGCGCCCTGCCCGGCGACGACAGCGGCGAGGAGCGCCGCATCCGTCTTGGCGAGGTGCGCCTCGACCACTACGCCCAACGCGCTCGCCGTGAGCACGGCGGCGATAAAACCGGCCGGGCGAGACGCGAAAAGCCGGGCGCCGAGGCCGAAGATCAGCAGCACCGCGGCGGTTGCCGCCAATGCCGAAGGCAGGCGATAGGGCCAGATCGCCGGGCTTTCCGGTGAGCTGAATGCAGCAACGGCGGCCGCCTGAAGCCAATAAATCCCGATCGGTTTTTTGTTGCGCGCCTCGTCCTGGAAGCGGATGCGGACGAAATCGCCGGTCTCCAGCATCTGCCGCGTCGCTTGCGCGAAACGCGCTTCGTCGCGGTCGAGCGGCGGGATCGCCGCGAGCCCGGGCAGATAGAGGATCAGACAAAGAAAACACAGCATCGCATAGGGCCGAATTCTGGTCCCCCTCACCCACCAAGCCCTGCGGGCTTGGTCCCCCCTCTCCCGCGGTGCGGGAGAGGAGCTTTGTGTTGAACCTGTAGTAGCCCCTCTTCCGCACCGCGGGAGAGGGTGCCGAGCGGAGCGAGGCGGGTGAGGGTGCATGCCGGCTCAGCTTGCCTTTACGGCGGCGAGCTGGGTCACCGTGGCCAGAGGTCGCCACAGGTGGTGCGGGCCGACCGGCTCGGCGCGGCTGACCGCGACGCGGGTCAGCGCACCGCCGTGTCGGGCATGCCAATCGAGAAGCCGCGCCTCGCCCTCGGTCGTAATGACGTTGGCGACGAGGCGCCCGCCGGGCGGCAGGCTGGCCCATGCCTGCGCCAGCAATCCGGCCGCGCCGATCCCGCCGCCGATAAAGACCGCATGCGGTGGGGACAGGTCCTTCAGCGCCTCGGGTGCCGCGCCGAGCACGATGCGCAATTCCGGGACCCCGAGCCCGGCGGCGTTGCGCGCGATTATCGCGGCGCGCGCCGGATCCCGCTCTATGGCGATGGCCGAACGGCCCTCGCCCGCCCGCAGCCATTCGATGGCAATTGAGCCGCAACCTGCTCCGACATCCCATAGGGTTTCGCCGGGCAATGGCGCGAGCGCCGCCAGGGTCGCGGCGCGGACCTCGCGCTTGGTAAGCTGGCCGTCATGCTCGAAGACATCGTCTGGAAGGCCGGGGCTCCGCGACAGTACTTGAGCACCCGGGCCGGGGATGCAGGCGACCGCAATCGTGTTGAGGTCGGGAACCCGCCGATCACCCCACGCCCGCGCCTCGTCGGCGACGATGGTTTCGCGGCTGCCGCCGAGATGGGCCAGCACGGTGAGGCGGCTCGGCCCCCAACCCAGCCCGGTGAGCAGCTCGGCGACCTCACGCGGCGTGCCGCCGTCCTCCGAGAGGATCAAAATGCGGCGATGCGGTGCGAGATGTAGCCGCAAGGTATCGAGCGGCCGGCCGTGCAAGGTGACGGTCGCGCAATCGGCGAGCGGCCAGCCGAGGCGAGCGGCGGCGAGGCTGAAGGCGCTCGACTGCGGTAGAATCGTCATTTCCTCCCGCGGAAAGCGGCGGGACAGCGTGACGCCGACGCCGTACCACATCGGGTCGCCGCTGGCCAACACGGCCACCCTCCTGCCGCGGCGGCCTGCGATAGCGTCTATCGTCAGGGCAAGCGGACGCTCCCAAAGGATCCGCTCGGCGCCGTAGTCCGGCACCATAGCGAGATGGCGCGCGCCGCCAACCAGCACCTCGGCGGTTTCGATCAGCGTGCGCGCAGCCGGCGCGAGGCCGACGATCCCGTCCTCGCCGACGCCGATGACCGATAGCCAGGGTGTCACACCGTGCCCGCGAGGGCGTTTACCGCGGCGGCGGCTAGCGCGCTCCCGCCGCGACGCCCGCGGAGGGTAATGAACTCGAGCCGATGCCCAAAGGCGGCGAGCGCCGCCTTTGCCTCCGCCGCACCGACAAACCCGACCGGAAAGCCGAGAACGAGCGCGGGCGTAGGGGCGCCGCTCGCCAGCAGCTCGAGCAATCGAAAGAGCGCGGTCGGCGCGTTGCCGATCGCGACGACTGCGCCTTTCAAGTGCGGTTGCCATCGCTCGACGGCAGCAGCCGAGCGCGTTGTCCTCTGTGCCGTGGCCAGCTGTGCCGTCTCGGGGTCGCGAAGCGTGCAGATGATCCGATCCGGATCCATCGTGATGCCCGCCGCGACCATAGCCGCATCGACCAAGATCGGTCCGCCGGCGCCGAGCGCCTTGCGGCCCGCCGCAACCGCGCCCTTGGACCACTCGAGGTCGGCGAGAATCGCGCTGTCCCCGGCGGCATGCGCCAGACGTAAGGCCAACGGCTCGAGCGCCCGCGGGAAGCGGGCGAGATCGGCTTCCTCGCGGATCAGCGCGAACGAGCGCCGCGAGATCTGGGCCGGATCGCGAACGTAGGTGTATGACCGTGCACCGTCACCCTCACCCGCCTCACTGCGCTCGGCCCCCTCTCCCGCAATGCGGGAGAGGGGGGACCCAGCACGCAGGGCTGGGTGGGTGAGGGTTGGCATCGGGCACGGCACCGGAATCGGGCGCTGCCTTGCCGCGGTCACGCCGAGCGTCCACGCCTCTTCGGCTTCGACCCGGTGGCGCTGTTCCCGGGTCAGAGCTGGATCGCCTGCGAAGAGTGCGGCGAGGCTGCCGGCGCGGTCGCTCGCGGCAAAGAATCTGGCGACCGAGCGCACCTGGGCCGCGTCCTTGGCTTCGTCGGCGGCCGGCGATACGGCCCACAGCGAGGGATAGACCTCGGCGATGACGACCGCGCCCTCCTCAGGGGCCTGCAAACCGGTCTCGAAGGGCCAGATGCGCGCGCGATCGATCCAGCGCGGGTCATCACGCAACGCGCGCACGACCGGTATGCCGGTCAGCGCCTGGCCGCCCACCGAACCGGCGCCGAGCAATTTCCAGCAAGGCTGGGCGCTCGGGATATGCAGATCGACGAGCCGCCGCTCGGCCAACCCGCCGCTCTCGTGCGCCCGATGGTGCTTGGGTCCGAGGAAGGGAGTGTCAAACCCGGGCGGACGACCCCAGAACGGAAAAAAGCCGTTGGATACTCGCCGGTTGAATTCAGCGGCGATCTGGAAGCGATTGTTCCCGTTCTCCTCAGAGTCGTGGAGGAGACCGGCGATCTCGTCCCAGACGGCACGCCAAGGAGGCCCGGAAAGGCCCAGCCGGGTGGCAAAGCCCGAGGGATAACCGAACGGGAAGTCGAAACCGATAAGGACCCGCTCGCCGCGTTCCACCGCCGCCGCCAGCCAATCGGCGAGAATGGACTTTGCGGCGTGCCGGGTAGGAGGATTCTTCAGCCTTTCCCCGTCTGTGCCGTGCCAGCAGATCCAGATGCTGTCCCGCCCGGTGCGCGGTACGCCCGCCGCGCTCCAATCGACCATCACGAAAGTATCGAACATCATCCGTGGTGACGGTGATGGCCGTCAGTGCCGATACCCCGCACGTGATGATGGTGACCGGTCTGCGGCAGGCCCGCGTCTTGCTCGTAACCGACGATCTGGGTGCGGAATTTGCACAACTGGCAGTTCATCGCGGGCTGTCCGTCATCGAGCTCGAAAACGCGGTCTCGGAAAGCATCGAGCACGTCCTCGTGGTCGCGCAGATATTGCGCCTTGACGAACTCGATCCCAGGAAAGAGAGCGGCGACGGCGTCGGTTTGCGCATAGATCCGTTTGACCAATACCCCGGTAAACAGGAAATAGGGAAACACGATGATACGGCGGAAACCGATTGTGGCGGCCCGCATCAGCGCGGCGTCGACCCGCGGATGGGCGACGCCGCTAAAAGCGACCTCGGCCCACCCCAGGCCGAGGCCTTCCCACAGCATGCGGGCGAGTTTGGAGATGTTCGAATTGGCGTCCGGGTCGTTGGTGCCGCGCCCGACCACGACAAGCAGGGTCTCGCTGCGCGGCATTCGGCTGTCGGCCGCCGTTGCGATACGATCGGCCGCCGCGCGCAGCAGCTTGGGGTCGATCCCGAGATCGCGGCCCAAGCGCACATCCACACCGGGATTTTCGGCGATGAAGCTGTTCATCTCCCAAGGCAGGTCGTTTTTGACATGACTCGCCGCAAACAGCATGCCGGGGATTGCCAAGATCCGCTGTGCGCCGCGCCCCGCCAGCAGGGCCAGACCGTCGCGGATCGTCGGGCGGGCGAATTCGAGATAACCGGTGGTGAAATCGAACTCCGGCAGACGCGGGCGCAAGGCCGCCGCCGCCAGCTCGAATTCCTCGATCGCTTCGGGATCGCGGCTGCCGTGTCCGCAGAGGAGCACCGCTGTCCTGCTCATCGGCCGATCCTTCCAGCGCCAGCATGATTCCGGTCGTCGCCGACCGCTTGTCGTTCCTCGTGGCGGGCCTCGTCGTCGACGCCGTGTTCGGTGATGCGCCCGTGCTTTTTCGCTACATCCCGCATCCCGTCGTCCTTGCCGGCCGCGCGATCGCGTTCTTCGACCGCAAGCTCAACCGTGAAGATCGCAGCGAGGCCGCGCGGCGCGAGCGCGGCATCGTCACCGTCGTCGTGCTGGTCGGCGGTGCGGCGTTGATTGGGCTCATCGTCGAACAAGTCTGCCGCGGCAGCTTGGTCGGCGGCATAGTCGAAGCTGTGCTGATCGGGATGCTCGTTGCGCAGCGCAGCCTCTACGAGCATGTCGCCGCGGTTGCAGGTGCGCTTGCCAGCGGCGGATTGGCAGGGGGCCGCGAGGCAGTGCGGCATATCGTCGGCCGGGACCCGATGAGCCTCGACGCGCACGGCGTCGCCCGCGCGGCGATCGAGAGCTTGGCGGAAAACTTCAGCGACGGTGTCGTAGCCCCGGTGTTCTGGTACCTGCTGCTCGGCTTGCCCGGGCTCTTCGCGTACAAGATGGCAAACACGCTCGACAGCATGATCGGCCATCGAACCCCGCATTACCGCGCCTTTGGATGGGCCGCGGCGCGCCTCGACGATGTTCTCAATACCGTGCCGGCGCCGCTCAGCGGGGTGCTTTTCGCTGTCGCGGCGGTGCTCGCCATGAACGCTCGGCCGGGTCACGCGCTGGCCATCATGCTGCGCGACGGGCGCAAGCACCATTCGCCCAATGCCGGCTGGCCGGAGAGCGCAATGGCCGGGGCGCTCGGCTTGGCATTGGCGGGACCGCGCCGCTACCCCGAGGGTCTGGTCGCCGATCCGTGGCTCGGCGACGGCAGCGCCCGGGCCGGGGTCTCCGACATCATGCGGGGACTGCGGCTCTACCGTCTCGCCTGCTTCCTCGAAGGTGGGCTGTTGGTGGGCGCTTGGCTGGCGACGCATGCTACGCTGCTCGCCTGAGGCGGGGCGGCCGAGCGCCGGCCAAGAGCGCCGACAGGTCGAGGCAGTTCTCGAGGTGATCGGCGAGCGCGTCGAGGGTTGTCTCGATATTGTGCTCGTATGCGATTTCGCCGGGCTCGGCGCCCAATGACGCTAGAAACGCGCTGCGGAAAGGGTCGCTCGTAAATAGCCCGTGCAGATAGCAGCCGGCAACCAACCCATCGGCGCTGACACAGCCATCGGGGCCGCCTGTCAAGCGCAGCATCGGGCGGTCGAGGCCCGTTCCGGTGGCCTCTCCAATGTGCATTTCGTACCCCCGAACCGGCATTCCGGTCGCCAGCTCGACGCCGCAAGTCTCGGCTAGGCGTTTGGTGCCGGTCAGAACGGTTTCGATGTCGAGGAGGCCGAGTCCGGGCGCCGTCTGTTTCCGTCCCTCCACACCGAGCGGATCGGCGATGCTGGTGCCGAGCATCTGATATCCGCCGCAAAGCCCGAGGATTCGTCCGCCCTGTCGCCGGTGTGCGAGGAGATCGATGTCCCAACCTTCGCGTCGAACGAATTCGAGATCGCTGATCGTCGCCTTAGAGCCGGGAAGAATGACAAGCGCGGCGTCCCTCGGCAGCGGCTGCCCCGGCCGGACCATGACAATCTCAATGCCAGGCTCGGCCCGAAGAGGGTCCAGGTCGTCGAAATTGGCGATGCGCGGCAATAGCGGGACCGCGATCCTGACGCGCCCCCTACCCTCACCCGCCTCGCTGCGCTCGGTACCCTCTCCCGCAATGCGGGAGAGGGGCAATGCAGCCGCTTCCCCGTCCCTCCCCCGCAAGCGGGGGAGGGTTGGGGTGGGGGCTGGTTGGGTGAGAGCGAGAGAATCCTCCGCGGGAAGAATTGCCGCAGTCGGGAAGAACGGCACTACCCCAAAGCACCGCATCCCGGTGCGTGCCGCGACAGCGGTGATGCCGCCCTCGAAGAGCCGGACATCGCCGCGGAATTTGTTGACGATGTACCCGGCAAGTAACGCCCGCTCGGTCGCCGACAGCAGCACATGTGTGCCGACCAGTTGGGCGATGACGCCGCCGCGCTCGATGTCGCCGACCAGCACCACCGGAACATCGGCCGCCTCGGCAAACCCCATATTCGCGATGTCGCCGTCGCGCAGATTTATTTCCGCCGGGCTCCCCGCCCCCTCGACGAGGACGAGGTCGGCCGCCTCGGCGAGGCGGGAGAAGGAGCCGAGAATTGCCGACATGAGGCTCGGGGCCAGCCGCCGGTACTCGCCGGCGCCCGCGGCGCGCCAGACCCGGCCCTGAAGCACGATCTGCGCGCCGCTTTCCGATTGCGGCTTCAACAGCACCGGGTTCATGTCGGTGACCGGGGCCACGCCGCAGGCGCGCGCCTGCAATGCCTGCGCCCGGCCGATCTCGCCGCCATCCGCGGTGACCGCGGCGTTGTTCGACATGTTCTGCGGCTTGAACGGCCGCACCCGCAGCCCCTGCCGCGTGAAGGCGCGCGCCAATCCCGCGAGCAGCAGCGATTTCCCGACATCCGACCCGGTCCCCTGCAGCATCAGCGCCCGCGCCATCAGAACTCGATCCCCGGCTGCGCCTTGACCCCGGCGCGGAACGGATGCTTGACGAGGGTCATCTCGGTCACAAGATCGGCGGCCTCGATCAGTTCGGAGCTGGCATTACGGCCTGTCACGATGACGTGCAAGTCTCGCCGCTTTCCGGTCAGCACCGTCACGACCTCGTCGACCGGCAGGTAATCGTACCGCAATACGATGTTCAGCTCGTCGAGCAAGACCAGCCGGTAGGACAGATCCGACAGCATGGCCTTCGCCGCTTCCCATGCGTTGCGCGCGGCGGCGATGTCGCGGGCGCGGTCCTGCGTGTCCCAGGTGAAGCCCTCGCCCATCGCCCGGCAGGTCACGAGATCGCCGAACCGTTCGAGGGCGGTGCGCTCCCCCGTGCCCCATGCTCCCTTGACGAACTGCACGATGCCGACGCGCATCCCGTGCCCCAGGCATCGCAGCACCATGCCGAAAGCGGCCGTCGACTTCCCCTTCCCTTTCCCGGTATGGACGATCAAGAGGCCGCGCTCTTCCGTCTTGGTCGCCAGCATGCGTTCGCGCGCCGCCTTGCGCCTAGCCATCTTTTCGTTGTGGCGCTGGTTGACCTCCTCCTCCTCGGTTTCGACAAGCTCGCTCACGACCCGCACCATTGTTTCAGATCCTCGCGGGCGCTGTTGCGGCGCGGGCGCCACAGTCCGCGGTCGATCGCTTCGAGTAAGCGGAGGCTGGTCTCGGCGAGGGCGGCGGGGTTGTGCTCGGCCATAAAATCGCGCACCGAATCGTCTGCGAGATAGGCGTCGTAGAGCGCATCGAAATGCGCATCGTCGACGGCGCGCGAGGTGGCCGCGAAGGCGAAAAGGTAATCGACCGTAGCGGCGATCTCGGCGGCGCCCTTGTAGCCGTGGCGCATCACGCCGGCGATCCAGCGCGGGTTTGCCGCACGGCCGCGGACGACACGTCCCAATTCCTCGCGCAAGCTGCGGATGCGCGGCCTCTCAGGCCGCGAGTGGTCGTTGTGCCACACCGCCGGCGCGCGGCCCGAGAGGCATCGGACGACGAGGGCGAGGCCGCCCTCGAACTGATAGTAGTCGTCGCTGTCGAGCAAATCGTGCTCGCGGTTGTCCTGGTTGTGCAGCACCGCATCGGTGCCGGCCAGTCGCGCTTCGAGCATGACCCGATCGGCGCGCCCCTCGCAACCTGCCCCATACGCGTACCCGCTCCAGCCGAGATACGCTTCGGCGAGATCGGCTTCGCCGTCCCAGATCCGCTCGTCGATCAGGGTCTGCAATCCGGCCCCATATGCGCCGGGCTTCGAGCCGAAGACCCGGTACCCGGCCCGCCGGTCAGCTTCGTGCGGCGGAACACCCTGCGCTTCGAGCGCGCGCCGGTCATCGGCGACGCGCGCAGCGAGCGGATTGACCGAGGCCGGCTCGTCGAGCGCGGCGACGGCGCGTGCGGCCGAATTGAACAGGGCGATCAGCCCCGGAAATGCGTCTCGGAAAAACCCCGACACGCGCAGCGTGACATCGACGCGCGGCCGGTCGAGCACCGAGGCCGGCAGGATCTCGAACCCGGTCACCCGGCCGCTCGACCGCTCCCATACCGGGCGCGCGCCGATCAGCGCCAATGCCTGGGCGATGTCGTCGCCGCCGGTCCGCATGTTGGCGGTGCCCCAAGCCGACAACGCGACCCGCGCCGGGTAGTTTCCGTATTCCTGGGCGTGGCGCTCGAGCAGCAACGCCGCCGATTTCCAACCGAGCTGCCAAGCCGCTTGCGTCGGCACGGCTCGGGTGTCGATCGAATAGAAGTTGCGGCCGGTCGGCAATACCTCGGGCCGGCCGCGGCTCGGCGCGCCCGAGGGTCCCGGCGGAACAAAACGCCCGTCGAGCCCGGCAAGGAGCCCGGCGATTTCGGTGGCGCCGCTTCCCGTCACCGCCGGGCCTAATTGCCGCTCGATCCAGTCGAGAACCGCCGTGGTTTGCGACCAGCTCGCTTTGGGGGCCACTTCGCCTGCAACGAGACGTAAGGCCAATGCCTCCAGACGCTCGACCGTATCGCCGCAGCTACGCCACGGCCCGGAACCGGCGAGCGCCAAAGGCCGTGCTCCGCTCCAGGGCTGGGCAGGATCTTCGTCGAGCGGATCCCCTGCGAGGCCGAGATCCGTAGCAAGCGCCCGCAGCAGCGAGGCATCTTCCGGCGCGGCGCCGCGGCCCGGCCGGGCGAAGGCGACCAGCAGCGAGTGCAGCCTCTCGCCCTCCGGGCTCAGGCCAAAGACGTGTAGCCCATCGCGTATCTGCAGCTCTTTCAACTCGCAGAGAAAACCGTCGAGCTTGCGCAGCGCGGCTGCGGTCTCATCGCCCGCGGTAATGCCGCAATCACCTTCGAGCCCGGCGGCGCGGGCTTGCTCGAGGATCGCCGAGGCGAGCACGGCGAGCCGGCGGGAATCGCCGAGCGCAGCCTCGTAGTACTCGTCGATCAGCCGCTCGAGCTCGGCCATCGGCCCGTGGCTGCCGGCGCGGGTCAAAGGCGGCGTCAAATGGTCGATAATCACCGCTTGGGCGCGCCTTTTGGCCTGCGTCCCCTCGCCCGGATCGTTGACGATGAACGGATAGAGATGCGGCAACGGCGCGAGCACGGCCTCCGGGAAGCATTCGGCCGACAGAGCCAGCGCCTTTCCGGGCAGCCATTCGAGGGTGCCGTGCTTGCCGAGATGAACGACGGCGTCGGCGCGAAACTCCTCGGCGAGCCAGGCATATACCGCGAAATAGCTGTGCGGCGGCACCAATGCCGGATCGTGATAGGTTGATTTCGGATCGATGTTGTAGCCGCGGGCCGGCTGGATCAGCACCGCGAGATTGCCGGCGCGGAAGCCGGGGATCGCAAAGCGGCCGCAATCCAGCCGGCCCGGCCGGAAGAATGGATCGCGCTCGGCGGCGCCCCAGCGCTCCGCTACCGCGCGCTGCACAGATACTGGCATAGTGGCGAAAAAAGCAGAGTAATCGGCGAAGGACAGCGATTCCTCGGCGGGAGCGCCGGGGTTGCCGTTGGTCGGACCGTCGAGGAGCCGGCGGATCAATTCTTCAGGATCGTCCGGCGCGTCGGCAATCCGGTAGCCGGCCTCTGTCAGCGCACGTAGGATCGCGATCGCCGAAGCCGGCGTGTCGAGCCCGACGCCGTTGCCGATCCGGCCGTCGCGGTTGGGATAATTGGCGAGGATCAGCGCGATGCGGCGTTCGGCAGGCGGCTTTGCTCGCAGCCGCGCCCAACTGCGCGCGAGATCGGCGACAAAGGCGATGCGGTCCGCAACCGGCTTGTAGCCGACGAGATCCACCTCGGTCTCGGGATCGCGGCCGAGCGGCGCTTTGAACGACACCGCCCGCGAGAGAATGCGGCCGTCGATTTCCGGAAGCGCCACATTCATCGCGAGGTCCCGCGGGCCAAGTCCTCGCGTGTCGGTGCGCCAGCTCTCCTCATCTCCGCCTGCAAAGACCACCTGCAAGATCGGGCAGTCCGCGCGGGCCAGCGGGTCCGCAGCGCCACCGGCGCCGACTGAAAAACCCGTCGCGTTGAGGATCACCGATGGCGGCGCTGCCGCGAGGATTTCGCCAATCAGAGCGGCGCTTTCGCCATCCTTTAGGCTGTGCACGAAAAGGGGCAGCGGACGAAGGCGCCGGGTCGACAGGGCTCGGACGAGCGCATCGACCGGCGCGGTGTTCCCCGACTGCACCAATGCCCGGTAGAACACGATCGGCACAATCCCGCCGTTTCCGCACCATGACGTGGCGATTTCGTCGAGACTCGGCAGGGCGCGATCGGGCCAGTACAGCCCGGCCCGCAGCAGCGCCGCGGGCTCCGCCCATTGCGTCTCGCAGCCGATCAGAGATCCGGCGTAATGGAGCAGGTTGTCGGCATTGGCGAGGCCTCCTTCGGCAAGGTACCGCCACAGCCGGTGGACCCGGTCGGGCTCCACGGTGGAGAACTGCTCCAGCTCCGGATCGGGTCTGTCGTCGCCAGGTACCAGCGCCAGCGGGATGCCGTGCCTCTGACAGGTTTCGACCAGGCGCTCGAGCCCATAGGGCCAATAGGCGCTGCCGCCGAGCAGTCTGGCGACAACCAGCCGCGAGCGGGCGATCGTCTCCATGTAGAGGTCGACGGAGAAGTTGTGACCAAGGCGCAGGATCGGCGCGAGCCGCAGGCATGGCGCTGCCGGATCTTGCTTCCGGCGCAGCCTCTGCGCTGCTGCGAGCAATGCGATTTCGGTGTCGGCGCTCGACAACACCACGATGTCGCCCGGGCTCTGGGCGAGATCGAGCGCGGTCGACCCGTCGGCGATGGTCCCTGGTGTCGTTGCGAGCAGGTGCATTCAGCTGCCCAATGCCGCCGTAATGGCAGCACGATCGAGGCCTTTGCGCCCGATCACAACCAGCCGCGTCTGGCGCTTCTCGTCGGCAACCCAAGGCCGGTCGAAATGCCATTGCAACCGGTCGCCGACCGCCTGCACGACTTGCCGGCGATCGCGGCCGGGCAGGTCGACAAAACCCTTGACCCTGAGCACGTCATGCAAGCCGATCGCAGTACGCAGCCGGGCAAGGAATGCATTCCCGTCCTCTACCGACCCAGCGGTCACGACAAAACTCTCGAAATCGTCGTGATCGTGCCCGGCTTCGAGCTCATGGACCGAGGGGCGAGCAGCAAGGTCATCTTCGGCGGCGGCCGCCACACCGAGCGCCACCTGTGACGGCACCCTGCCCTCGCATGCACTGACGAGCTTCACACCCGGACGAAGCTGCGCCTCGATCTCACGGCGGAGCGCGGTCAGACGCTCCGGGGCGATCAGGTCTGTCTTGTTGAGTATCACGAGATCGGCGCAGGCGAGCTGATCGGAAAAGACCTCCTCTAGCGGGTTGTCATGAGCCAGCGCCGGATCCGCCTCGCGCTGCCGGGCGACGGCATCGGGGTCGGCCGCGAACAGCCCGGCGGCAACCGCCGCGCCGTCGATCACTGTCAGCACGCCATCGACGGTGGTGCGGGTGCGGATCTCGGGCCAGGCGAAAGCCTGCACCAGCGGTTTTGGCAGAGCCAGACCCGAGGTCTCGATCAGAATGTGTTCAGGCGGCTCCTCGCAGTCGAGAAGGCGCGTCAAGGTCGGCACGAAATCATCGGCTACGGTGCAGCAAAGGCATCCATTGGCCAGCTCGACAACGTCGTTCTCGTCGCACGCCGCGTCGCCGCAGCCGAGCAGCAGCTCGCGGTCGATGCCGAGCTCGCCGAATTCATTGACAATGATGGCGAGCCGCCGCCCCTCGGCATGCGCCAGCAAATGCCGCACGAGGCTCGTCTTGCCGGCGCCGAGAAAGCCGGTAATGACCGTCGCCGGAACGCGGCGCATGTCAGTCGTTCCCGGGTAACGGCGAGATCGTGCGATAACCCCTCACCCCAACCCTCTCCCCGCCAGCCGGGGCGAGGGAGTAGTCACCAGCCCCTCGCCTCGCGTGCGGGGAGAGGGAGGGGCCCGCGCCGGAGGCGTGGGAGGGTGAGGGGCGGGCTTCAGCGGGCATCAACTCAGGATCCTTTCAAGACGAGCGGCAGGCCGGCCGCGACAAAGACGACGCGGTCGGCGAGCGCTGCGATCTCCTGATTGAGACGGCCGGCGGCGTCGCGGAAGGTGCGGCCGAGCGGCGTCTCGGGGACGAGGCCCATCCCGACCTCGTTGCTGACCAGCACGACCCGCCCAACAACCTCGTGCAAAGCCCGGCACAGCACGTCGGCTTCGGCCTCGGGTTGCCTACCGGCCAGGAGCAGGTTCGACAACCACAAGGTAAGGCAATCGACGAGCACCGGACGTTCGGGCGCGTCGGCAGCGATAGCCGCTGCCAGCGCCAGGGGCGCCTCGACCGTGCGCCAAAAGGGGCCACGCCGGGCCCGATGCGCGGCGATGCGCTCGGCCATCTCGGCGTCGCCCGCTTCCGCAGTGGCGCAATATGTTCCGCACCTCGCGGCGTCCTCGACGAGCCGCTCGGCAAAGCGGCTCTTGCCCGAGCGGGCACCGCCTAGTACCAAAGTAACTCGGGGTAGCCGCAGCCGGTCCGCGCCGCATGTTGACAAAGGCCCCTCCTCCTCCCGAGGAATCGTCCCACTTCGCGCGATGCGGAGGTTTCCTGGCTCGGGTTCGTCGTCCGCGGCGCCTTCCCAGCCGGGTGTGACCCAGCCAGTGGCGGTTTGCCGCGGACTCGCCGCTTACAGTTGCGGGGGCAGCGCCGGTCTCGCACCGGACTTCCCTGTCGCATCGCAAATTTGAGGCTAGCACACGCCAATATCTCACGCCATTCTTCTCGCGCTGCCCAGACCTGAGTGCAGCTATCGGCGATGTCGGTTCAAGCCCAAGGAGGAAACGCCATGTGCAGGCTCAGGCCTCTCGTTGTCGCGGCAGCAATTTTCGTCGGCAGTTCCTTTCCCAGCGGCGCTCAGCAATCCGCCGCCCCCGCGCCGCCCCCGACGATGCCTTACGGCTTGCCGATTAGTCTCGATGCGGCCAAAAAGGTGATGGCAGCCGCCGAGGCGGAGGCCATGAAAAACCACTGGGACATGGCGATAGTCATTCTCGACAGTACCGGCCATACGGTGATGCTGCACAAGATGGACAACACGCAGTACGGCTCAATTCGTGTTGCGGAAGACAAGGCAAATACCGCGCTGGATTTTCGCCGGTCGAGCAAGGTTTTCGAAGATTTGGTTGCGCAAGGTGGCCTCGGCTTGCGTACGCTCGGCCTTCGTGGAGCGACCCCAATCGAGGGTGGTTTCCCGATTATTGTCGACGGCAAAATCATCGGGGCCATCGGAGCTTCCGGCGGGGCTGCTCCTCAGGATGGACAGGTCGCCAAGGCCGGCGTCGACGCCGCCACCGCGAAGTAACCGAGCAGGCGGCAATCCATCACTGCTGCCGCAGCACATCCCGGGCGGTTTGGTTGAACAGGACCCGGCGCTCCTCGTCGCTCGGCGGGGCCGAGCGGCGCAACTCCTTGCCCAAATCGACGCCGGTCTGCACGGCAGGGCGCTGCTTTATCGTCTCGCGCCAGCGAGCGACATTGGGGAAATCGTCGAGCGGCTGGCCGAGCGGCTTGGCGATCAGCACCCAAGGCCAGCTCGCCATATCGGCGATCGAGTAGTCGTCGAGGATGAACTCACGCCCGTCGAGGCGCCGCTCCAAGACGCCCAGGCACCTATTGTATTCGTCGGAGTAGCGTTTGTGCGAATAGGGGTGTTCGCCTGGCGCGTAGTTGACGAAGTGGCTCAGCTGGCCGGCCATCGGGCCGAGATTGCCGACCTGCCAGAACAGCCATTCCAGGCATTCTTTGCGGCCGAGCCTGGTTTGCGGCATGAAACGCCCGGTCCGCTCGGCCAAATGGATGAGGATGGCGCCGGATTCGAAGACCGGCACCGGCCCGTCGCCAAACTCCCTTGGAGCGTCGTGGTCGACGATCGCCGGCATGCGGTTGTTGGGGCTGATCGCCAGAAATTCCGGCTTGAACTGGTCGCCCCGCCCGATATTGACCGGGACCACGCGATATTCGAGGCCGCATTCCTCGAGCATGATCGCGACCTTCCAGCCGTTTGGCGTCGGCCAATAATAAAAGTCGATCACGGGCTGTTCTCCGAGCGCAATGCCGCGATCTCCGCGGCCGAATATCCGAGTTCGGCCAAAACCTCGTGTGTGTGCTCGCCGGGCCCAGGAGCGCCATGGCGGATGGCGGCCGGGGTGCGCGAGAACCGGGCTGCCGGACGGGACTGGCGCAGACGCCCCGCCACCGGATGCTCGGTCTCGACGACAATGCCCATCTCCTGCACCTGAAGATGCCGGATGACTTGGTTGCGTGTCAGCACCGGGGCGCATGGGACACCGACCCGCGTCAGCCGCTCGAGCCATTCGCTTGTCGGGCGCGTGATCAGCGCTTCCTGCGTCAGCTGCAGCCGCGCATCAATGTTTTTCTGGCGAAGCGCCGGTGTTTTGAACCGCTCGTCCTCGAGCCATTCCGGCCGCTCGACGGCGCGCGCCAGCCCGGCCCACTGGCGGTCGGTCAGCGCGGCGGCGGTGACATACCCGTCCGCCGTCTCGTAGATCAGATCGATTGCGCTCGCTGCTTCTTGCCGCGCCGGTTCATCGCCGACAAAGGTCTGGCCGCTCATATCGGAGGCCCACAGAAACGCGAGAACGGCTTCCAGCATCGACAGCCGGACATGCTGTCCCGCGCCGGTCCGCTCGCGCGCCAAAAGTGCGGCGGTGATCGCCTGCGAAGAGGTGATCGCGGTCAATTTGTCGGGCAGAATGGTCCGCAACAGCCGCGGACGCACCTCGTCCGAGCCCGCCTGGACCGTCGCTAACCCAGAGAAACCCTGGATCACCGGGTCGTAGGCCGGCTTTTCGGCGTAGGGGCCCTTTTCCCCGAAGCCGCTGATCGAGACATAGACGATCTTCGGCGAGACGGCGCGAACCGGCTCTTCGCCGACGCCGAGGCGGTCGGCGACCCCGGGACGGAAATTCTGCACAAAGACATCGGCGCCGGCGGCGAGCCGCAGCAACGCCTCGCGGCCGCCCGCCGTCTTCAGGTCGAGCACGATCGAGCGCTTGTTGCGGTTGTTGTTGAGGAACGACGCCGTGAACCCGGCCCGCCGGTTACCCCCGGAGCGCGTCGCGTCACCGCCGCCCGGCGCCTCGACCTTGATGACGTCGGCGCCCTGATCGGCGAGGATCATCGTCGCGAGTGGTCCCGCCACGTTCGAGGTCAGATCGACGATGCGGTACCCGTGCAGAGGACCCGGCATAAATCAGTCCTTGGTTGTCGTCGCCCTCGCGAAAGCGCGGGCCCAGGGCCGACGGTCGGAACACTGCAGCTCTGGATTCCTGCTTGCGCAGGAATGACGGGTTTAAAATCAATGAAAGCGCGGCATCACCTCCTGGCAGAGCAGCTGCAACGCCGTCATCACCTGGCGGTGCGGGACCAGACCGCCGCAATTGAGCTCGGCCAGGATGCCGTCGATGCCGAGCTCGTCCTGTAAGCCGCGCAGGCGCTCGCTCACTTCGTCCGGCGTGCCGACCAGGACTTGCCCCGTCAGCGCCTCTTCGTAGGTCAGATTTTCGATCCGTTTGAGCCGCTCGGCGCGGCCCTCGATGGCCCGGGTGCCGGCGCGGCTCAATGAATCCCTGAGCCTCTGCGCCTGCTCGCGGTAGAAATGCATCAGGCTTTCCCTGGGCTCCTCGCGCGCCCGTTCCGCGGTCTCGGCCAGATAGGCCGGGACCCGCAGGTAGACCTGCCCCCTGCCCTCGTGGCCTGCCGCCGCATAGGCTTGGCGGTAGGCCCGGATCTCCGGGGTGAATTCGGCAAACGAGCCGTAGCGGGCGTTGATGAAGATCGGCAGCCCGCGCTCGCCGACGGCGGGATAGGTATCGGGGCTCGCGGCGGCGATCCGGATCGGCGGATAGGGCGTTTGCAGTGGTTTTGGGGCCACCGTGATGTTCTTGAAATTATAGTACTTGCCTTCATAGGAGAAACCCGGTTGCGACCACGCCAGCTCGACGATGTCCAGAACCTCTGTAAAGCGGTCGCGGCTTTCGGCGTAAGCGACGCCGTAGTCTTCATAAGTGCGCGGCAGGCCGCTGCGCCCGACCCCGAAGATCAGCCGGCCGCCGCTGATGTGATCGACCGTCGCGGCCTCCTCGGCCAGACGCAGCGGATGGCACAATGGCAGGACCTGGACGGCGATGCCGATCTTGATCCGCTCGGTGCGGGCACCGACCGCGGCGGCGATGCTGAGCGGCGCCGACAATACCGAGCGCTGCGGGTCGAAATGCAGCTCGGCCAGCCACATCGTATCGAGACCCCAGCGCTCGGCCGCATCGACCTGCTCGAACGCCTCGGCGAAAGCGTCTCGTTCGCTCCGCCCGGGGAGAGCTGGAAACTGGTGAAACATGCCGAATTCCATGCGAAGATCTCCCGTTCTGGGCGCGATGGCAGAGCAATATTGCAAAGCGACGGTCGCGAACACACAATAATCGCGATGAGCGAGGACACGCCCAATCTGGTTCTCGATCACCTCCGGGCCATTCGGACGGAGCTGCACGAGATCCGCGAGGAGCAGCGCGAGCAAAGAGGCCGGCTCGGCTCGATCGAGCGCAGCATCTCGCACATGACCCGCGAAATTGCGGAGATGGGGCTGCGCCTCGACCGCAAGCACGACCGCCTCGATCGGATCGAGCAGCGGCTCGACCTGGTCGAGACCTAATACCGACCCGGCTCACGGAGCCGGGAAATGCGTGCGCAGCTCTTGGCCTCCGGCTTTGGCCGGGTCGGCGTCGATCAGGATGAAGGCGAAGACGCACGGCGCCGGCCCGTTATTGACCCAGGCGTGCATCGTGCCGCGCTGCACGACGATGTCGCCCGGCTTCATGCGCACGATTTCGCCGCTGTCGAGCTCCAGATCGCACTCGCCCGAAAGTAGCACCGCATAGTCTACGGTTTCGGTGCGGTGCATAAATTTGGGCGCGCCGGGCGCGAATTCGGTGATGCGGATCACCGTGCCTTGACCGGTGCCGACGTAGTTGTAGCGTTTGACAAAACCTGCACGCTGCGCCGCTTCGGCCTCGTCCGAGGAATTATCGACCGGCATCTTGTCGGTCGACCAGATCTCGCAGCCCGCGATATGCGGGCGCCCGAGCCGGCTAACGCTCTGCAGCCGCTCGTCGGTCTTGACGACCGCCTTCCCGTTCGAGGCATGCCCGGTGACGATCCGCCGTACTTCCAGTGCCATGGTTTTCCTCCGGTCTTGCATTTGCCGCCGCGTCGCGCGACGCTAATGCATAACAGATCGACCTGGTGAGTGGAGGGTGCGGTGAACGATATTGCGCCGACGCGGTTCAAGTGGGTGGGAACTCGGCCGATCCGTCCGGACGGGGTGCCGAAGGTGACGGGGCGCGCGATGTATGGTGCGGATTTCGCGACTGCCGGCACGCTCTACGGCAAAGTCATCCGCTCGCCGCATGCGCACGCCCGCATCCGCTCGATCGACACCTCGAAGGCCGAGGCATTGCCGGGCGTCAAGGCGGTCGTAACCGGCAAGGACTTCCCGGACCAGAAATTCGAGTATCAGGGTCCGGAGCGGGTTGCGCAGAATTTCTGGCACATCACGCGCAACGTGATGGCGCGTGAAAAGGCGCTCTACGAAGGCCACGCCGTCGCCGCTGTCGCGGCGATCAGCAAATCGGTCGCGGAGGACGCCGCCGCGCTGATCGAGATCGATTACGAGGTGTTGCCGCACGTCATCGACGTCGACGAGGCGATGAAGCCCGACGCACCGCTGCTCTTCGAGGACCAGATCACGCGGGGCATCGAGCCGGCGCCGGCCAAGCCCTCCAACATTTCGAAACGGGTCGAGTTCAAAATCGGCGATGTCGACGCCGGGTTCGCCGAGGCCGACGAGATCGTCGAAAAGGAGTTCAAGACCGCGGCCGTGCACCAGGCTTATATCGAGCCGCATGCCTGCGTCGCTCGTTTCGACGCCGACGGCCAAGCCGAGATCTGGGCGTCGAGCCAAGGGCATTTCGTGATCCGCGCGCTGACCGCGAAACTGCTCGGCATGTCGGTCGGCGATATTCGCGTGACGCCCGCCGAGATCGGCGGCGGCTTCGGCGGCAAGACGGTTGTCTATCTCGAGCCGGTCGCCACCCTGCTCGCCAAGAAGTCGGGGCGGCCTGTCAAGATCGTGATGAGCCGCGACGAGGTGTTCAAGGCGTCGGGGCCGACCTCCGGCTCGTCGATGCGGGTCAAGATTGGCGTCAAGAGGGACGGCACGATCACCGCTGCCGAAGGCGTCTTCAAATTCCAGGCAGGCGCCTTTCCCGGCTCGCCGGTCATGAACGCCTGCATGTGCGCCTTTGCGCCCTACAACATCCCGAACCAACACACGATCGGTTATGACGTCGTGTGTAACCGGCCGAAATCGGCCGCGTATCGGGCCCCCGGCTCGCCGATCTCGGCTTTTGCGGCAGAGAGCGTGCTTGACATTCTGGCGAAGAAGATCGGCATGGACCCGCTGGAATTGCGGCTCAAAAACGCGGCGCGGGCCGGCACGCCGATGATCTACGGACCAAAGCTCGGCCACGGCGGCTATGTCGAGACCGTCGAGGCGCTGGTCAATCACCCGGCCTACAAGACGCCGCTCGGCCCAAACCAGGGGCGCGGCGTCGCGTCGGGCTATTGGTTCAACGGCGGTGGCGAGTTCGAGCGCCTCGGTGCAGGTCAACGAGGACGGCACCGTTATTATCGCGACCGGCAGCCCCGACATCGGCGGCTCACGCGCCTCGATGGCCTTGATGGCGGCCGAGACATTGGGAATCGAGTACAGCCAGATCCGCTCGATCGTCGCGGACACCTCCTCGGTCGGCTACACGCATGTGACGGGCGGCTCGCGCGTCACCTTCGCGACCGGCATGGCGGTCGTCGAGGCCAGCAAGAAGGTGGTCGACGAACTGCGCGCCAGGGCCGCGATGATTTGGGATGTCGATGTCGACGGCGTCATCTGGGAGGACGGGTGTGCGAAGCCGGCGAGCAGCAATGTCGGCGATTTCGCGCCGCTGTCGTTCAAGGAATTGGCGGCGAAGAAGGCGCTGACCGGCGGCCCGATCACCGCCGCGGCTTCGGTCAATGCCGGCGGCATGGCGCCCGGCTTCTCGACCCAGTTCTGCGATGTCGAGGTTGATCCGGAGACCGGCAAGGTGACGATCCTGCGCTTTGTCGCGGCGCAAGATGTCGGCAAGGCGATCCACCCCTCCTATGTCGAGGGGCAGATCCAGGGCGGCGTCGCGCAGGGCATCGGCTGGGCGCTCAACGAGGAATACATCTACGACAAGAGCGGCCGGCTCGACAATGCCGGCTTCCTCGACTACCGCGTGCCGGTCGCCTCCGACATGCCGATGATCGAGACGCTTCTCGTCGAGGTGCCGAACCCGGCCCACCCCTACGGGGCCAAAGGGGTCGGCGAAGTCAACATCGTGCCGCCGATGGCCGCGATCGCCAACGCGATCGACAGCGCGATCCACCGCCGCCTCACCGAACTGCCGATGTCGCCGCCCAAGGTGCGCGCCGCCCTCGACCAGGGCCACGCGGACGATTAGTGCCGGCCTTTTCCGCCACACCGGCGAAGCCTGCCCCTGGCAGGGAACAGGGGGCCGGTGCCCATGGCTGCCATGGGTCCCGGCCTCCGCCTGGCCTCCGCCGGGAAGACGGGAAACATGGAGCGAGCGGACCCGATGTTTGCGTCTGAGTAACGGGGAGGACTAGAAGCGATGGCTGCGCGGGTTCAGTTCACCGCCGGGTTCAGCCGCCGCTACACCGGCGGCGTGCGCGAATTCGAGGTCGAAGCCAAGAACCTGCGCGGCGTCATCAAGGAAATGGATCGCCTCTACCCCGGACTCGGCGAGCGCCTCGAAGAAGAGACCACCGTCGCGATCGATGGCGCGATCCACGAGACCGCCTATTTCCAGCCGATCCGCGAGGGCTGCGAAATCTTCTTCATCCCGAAACTAGAGGGCGGTTAACCTCGCCCCTCCTCGCACGTTTTTGGATTTCTACAACTTATTGCGGCGAGACGCCGCTAAATTGGCGCCTCTGTCTCTCTTGAAGTCCTCTCGCGTCCCAAGCGGTTCAGCCACGAAGCGTGCGTAAGGTTTTGGATCCGACCAGCGCCCCGGCACTGGCTTTGGAGGCACCGCGGCTGTTTCATTGCCTCGATTGCCGGGTAACTCCCTTGGGCGAGCCTCCTCCTCAAATTCGAGCTTCAGGCGCTGCTGTTCCTTAGCACGCCATGCCAAGTAAGCGCGCTCATATGCGGTTGTCGGCAGAGCGCCACCCCTGCAGACCTCAACGAAGTGCATCTGCAGTGCTGTCCGAGGAACTCGGACACCCCGCTCGAGTTCCTGAAGCGCCTTGATGTAAGGAGCGATCAGGCTTGGGGGTCGCGTGTTCGTCATGAGACGCTCCTCCTCTCCCCCGCCGGTCATATCAACCGTTACGAGCGACGACAAGAGTAAGATCAACTAATAAAATGCCAACCCTCGCTCACCTTTGGTTTGATTTGATGACCGCCGGGCATTGAAGTCGGTCTCAAATTATCGGCCAAATCCCCTCACGCCGTGTCCGCGAGCACGACGAGCATCTGCTGAAACCGGTTCTTGCCATCCCGAACCTTGCGAGCCAGCCGGTCATCCGCCGTCACATAGCGCAAACCCTGCGCCTCAGCCATGGCCAGGTACATGGTGTCATAGACAGGATGGTCCAGCTCAATCGCGATCGACGTGGCGGCACCAAGATAGGCCTTTGTCGATACCACGGTGAGGTCGGCCTGCTCCAACGTTTGCGCGGCGACCGCAGGCTCCTCGATGGTCACCTCGCCTCGCCTGACGTTTTTCCACAGAATGTTGGCGCACTCATGCCAGGGGGCGATCTGACCCCGTGCTTGGACGCGTCAGGAGACTGATGATTTGGAGTACATCTATAGGATGCAGCACTCCGCATGATCCTGCCGGAGCGCCGCCGGTGATAATTGATTGGAACTAAATGTAAGTAAGAGTGCTCGACCCAAAAATCGCCGTAATGTCGTGATATCAACCCTCACCTCGGGAACATAGCGGGTTTGGTTTCCTTGGATGAGACGTGGATGCACGAGATGCCAGCGCGGCGTTTTTCTGTTCTTCTTCGCTGTTTCCCGCGGTCTTTCGCTGTTATTGATCGCTGTTTCTCACTTTTTCTCGCTGTTACTTGGTTGCCGCGATTGCGAAAAGCCGAGGAAATCCGCGGCATTCGCCGAGCGGGCTGCTGTTTTTTCCAGGGAAGAACAGCGAAAACAGCGCCGCCGCTCGCGGCGGCTCCGGTTTTGCCGTAAGCTCGCCGTCGGAATTCCAGGGGGCCGTCATGAGCACTGTGCCGCACCGTTTGCTGATCGAGAATGGGACCGTGATCGACGGGTCGGGCCGTGATCCGGTCCGGAACATGCTCGTCGTCATCGAGGGGAACCGGATCGCCCATGTCGGCCGCGGCGACGGCTCGCTCCGGCCGGAAACCCCGGACGACGCGGTCATCGACGCCGCGGGCAAGTTCATCCTTCCTGGCCTCATCGACGCGCATTGCCACATCTCGCTGCATCAGGGCGCTTTGCCGGGCGTCAGGTACACGTCGAGCGCGGAGTTCTGCACCTTGTGGGCGGCGCATGCGATCGGGCGGGTGCTGCGCGCCGGCGTCACCAGCATCGCCGTCCCGGGCGGCAAATGGTTCACCGATGTGACGGTGCGCGAGGCCGTCGAGGGCGGGCTGCTCGAAGGCCCGCGGATGGTCGTCGCCGGGCGAGCGCTCGGCAATTACGGCGGCATCTTCGATCCCGACACGTATCCCGCCTATGACGGAACCCCGGCCGACGCGGCGGGCGTCTTGTGCAACACGCGGGACGAGTTCATCCGCGAGACCCGCAAGCAATGCAAGCGCGGGGTCGACCTGATCAAGATCGCCGATTCCACCTGGGGCGATATCCAGACGGTAGCCGACGATGAGATCGCTGCCGTTGTCGATGAGGCCCACCGGCATAATGTCAGGGTCGCGATCCACTCGCGCGGCTCGACTTCGACCCGCGCCGCCGCGAAGGCGGGCGTCGATCTGATCTACCACGGCGACTGGGCGAGCGAGGCCGACCTCGACCTCATCGCCAAGGCTGGGGTCCCAATCGCGCCGGTCCTGACTTCACCCTGGATCGGGGTCGAGCACGGCGCCGCCGGGCGGGGTTTCGGCGACCGGGTGCGCGATCGCTTGCGGGCGCAGCTCGACGCCTCCTTTCAGATGATCCGCAATGCGCGCCACCGCGGCATCCCGATCCTCAGCGGCAGCGACACCGGCAATGCGTCGGCCTTCAGCCACGGCAAGTGGCACGGCAAGGAAGCCGAGCTGTTCGTCAAAGAGGTCGGCATGACGCCGATGGAGGCGATCGTCGCCAACACCAGCGCCAATGCATGGCTCATGAACCTCGAAGGCGAGGTCGGCGTCATTGCCCCCGGCAAGCTGGCCGATATCGTGATCTGGCACAGCGATCCGCTGGCCGACATCACCCTTCTGCAGCGGCCGAAAGAGATCTCGCTGATCATCAAGGATGGCCGGATCATTGATGACGGGGCTGGCGGTTTCCGCCCGCTGAGCGAGGAGCCGCCGCGCGCCCGGATGTTCGTGGCGGGTTAACTCGGCGTGCCCGACCGCGCGAGTTTCAGGTCCCTGTCGGGGTTCAGCACTACTGCAGCGGCGGGCACACTAGGTTGACTTGCATCTGCGCCACGACCGCCGAGTTGAACGGGCGATTGGCGCAGTGGGCATTGTATTCGCTGACCCGCGCATTGTAGCGCGCGGTTGCTTGCTCGGCGTCCGCGTGAACGGGGCCGATCGACTGGCGATACGCGGCATCGCGTCTTTCGAGCAGCGCCTTGTAGCGAGCGACGTCATCGGGGTTGTTTACGTTTATCGTCGACTTATCGCGCGCGAGCTGCGAATCGAGGTCGGCGAGTTGCCGGGTAACCGTGTCCAACGCCTGTTTTTTTGCGTTCATATCCGCCGAGAACGCCGAGACCTCCTGCTGCAAACACAGGCACGCCCTGATCTCGGCCATTTCGGGCGGCAGCGGCACCTGAGCTTTCGTTGCTCCGGGCGCAAGCACCGCGGCCAAGCCCAGACAGAAAGTTATCCCAAGCGCCAATCGGATCATCACGCGCGCCGCCGGCCGGCTAATGGGTCGTGGTCCGAGTCGCGGAATCAGCCAGTTCCCGGACCGCCTCTGCGGCCTCGTGGCCGAGCTCGTTGGCCTTGTTCCACAATCCGTTACGGGCCTCGCCGATGTAGTCCTGTTCTATTCTGGTGGGTGGCAGCACCGCTGCGAGAAGGGCGCCTGCAACCAAGCCGGCCAGGCCGATCAGCCAGGGATCGGTCGACACCTTCTCTGTCACTTGACTGCTGGCCCTGCTGGCCAGATCGGTCGCAGCGCCCGCCCGATCGAGGACCGCATTGCTGGCATCGCGGACCGAGGTAATGGCGCCGCGCGCGGCTCCCGCCGCCTGATGAACCCAACCATTGCCCCGGGAGGAATCGGAGCGGGTCAGTGGTTCGCCGTCGGGTCCCAGGACTTGTCCGCTGGCCCCTTCGCTCGTACCGCCAATCCCGATATCGCCGGCAAGCTCGCCGATTCGCCGTCGTGCCGCTTGGACGCGCTCGTCATTCACAACGCGATCCGCCAAACCTGTATTGCTTGCCACGAGCCATGCGATACCGACGCCAATCAACGCGAGCGGCACGCTGTTGGCCTGAATTGCTTCGCCGAGCCCGCTGTCCTTCCTTGAATCTGTAAACATTTCCAATCCCTTTCGTTCCATTCAGCAGATCCCGATCAGGGGGTCACGAGACCTGATCCCGGATCCAAGCCTCATCCTCACGAAGCGAATTCAGCGTCCGGCGCGGAACCAAGGCGTCGGCCTTCAGACGGCTCTTACCGAACAATACCAGCGCGGCGCCGAGCGCAATTACGACCACCCCGATGATCACGGCGGAGAGCCAGAGAGCCAAAACATAGCTAAGACCGATGATCGCCGCTGCCACGAGCGCGAGCCAGCCGCTGAAGGCGATCATCCCGCCTGCGGCAAGCGCCCCCGCGCCCACGCCGATCCGGGTTAGCTTCTCATTGAGCTCCGCCTTGAACAGCGCGATTTCCTGGCGGACCAGTGTGCTGGTCTCGGCGGCGAGATCGGAGATGAGCGCGGCAACCGGGCGATGGGATCGCGCGCGCGGCTCGTCGATGTCCGGCCCGAGGCGGCCGTTACCGGCAAGCATCAACGGGCCTCCACGGCTCCGGTGATCGGGCGCGGGCTCCCGGTCAGCTCACCGGCGGCGGTGCCGCTTCCGCTCGATACGGCTGCCGTAACCGTACGCGCCGGTTCACTGCTCCGAGACGACCAGGCGGTACCGTGCCGCCGCCCGCCGGTCGATGTCCATAACAGGCGCCCGACGACAAAGCCGGTGGCAGCGGCGCCGAGCACAAACCACATCGGCTGGCGTCGTGCGAAATCCTCGGTGTCGGCGACCAATTCGCCCCAGTGTCTCTCACGCATCGTGCGCGACAAGCTGTTGACCTGCGCCGCCGCCTCTTCGAGGTAGCGAGCGATGACGTGGCTCTGCGATTCGTCGAGCGGCTGCGCAGCGCTTCGCAGCGCCCTGGCTATTCCCGACACCCTGTCGGCGATCTGACGCTTTTGTTCTTCGAGCAGCGATTCGGCTGCCGATCGGGCGGCGTCCAGGAATTCTGTGACGACGCTTCCGCTGTCACCTCTCTCCGTGTCCGCCGTCGAGTGAACCCGCCCCGTTGCCCCGGTCGGGGTAATCGTGCTCGAGGAGGCATCATCTCTGTCAGCCATGCGTCGCCCTCCGAAAAACTCGTAACCCGCCATCCTGCTCGGACAACGGATTTGTTCGACCTCAGGTTCCTGCGGCGCGGCGGGAATTCCCTCTCATTTCGTTGTCGAACCGCTGCCACAGTTTGCCTGATAATTGAGAACGTGTCGTGCCGGGTCAGTCGGCCGGGGGAGCGGGGGTGTCGAAAAGCAAAACGATAGCGGCGGGAGCCAATGGCTGAGCCGAGGTTGCGGCTCGACCCCGCCGATCGCATCCGGCCGCCACCGCGCAGTCCTGCATCACGGCAACGCGCGCGTCGCAAGGGATTCCTGCGCCGGGCCCCCAAGCTCGGCCTGTTGCTGCTCCTGTGGACGGCGATCGTCGGCAGCCTCGTTCTCGGCTATTTTGCCCTCACGCTGCCCGACACCGGCGAGCTCACCCGCGCCGAGCGGCGTCCGAGCGTGACGATCCTGGCTTCGGACGGCAGTCTGCTGACGACCTATGGCGACCTCTTTGGGCAGCCATTGACCCTGAAGGAGATGTCGCCCTACCTGCCCAAGGCCGTCGTCGCGACCGAAGACCGTCGCTTCTACAGCCATTTCGGGGTCGATCCAATCGGGCTCGTCCGGGCCGTTTTGGCTAATCTCGCCGCCGGACATATAGTCCAGGGCGGCAGCACGATAACCCAGCAGCTCGCCAAGAACCTCTTCCTGACACAAGAGCGCAGCCTCTCCCGCAAAATCCAAGAGACGCTGCTGGCATTGTGGCTCGAGCACCGTTTCTCGAAGAACCAGATCCTCGAGATTTACCTCAACCGCGTCTATCTCGGGGCCGGCACCTATGGCGTAGATGCCGCGGCGCACCGCTATTTCAACAAATCGGCGAGGCAAACGAGCCTCTACGAAAGCGCCGCTATTGCCGGTCTGTTGAAAGCACCGACCCGCTTCAACCCGATTCGCGACAGCGATAAGGCCGCGGCGCGGACTGCCCAAGTGCTTGCCAAAATGGTCGACGCCGGAGTTGTCACCAGCAGTCAGGCAATGGCCGCCCTCAACGGCGGAAGCTCGCTTGCCGCGGTGCCCGTTACGCGGCCAGGCGCTCGCTATTTCGGGGATTGGGTGGCCGAGCAATTGGGAGATTTTGCCGACACCGGCAATCGTGACTTGACGGTGGTGACGACACTCGACCCGCGCATGCAGGCACAGGCCGAGGCGGCGATCGCGGACGTCATCACTCGCGAGGGCGGAAAAATGGCGGTGAAGGAGGGCGCGCTCGTCGCGATGTCGCCGGACGGCGCGGTCCGCGCCATGGTCGGCGGCCGCGATTACGACCGGAGCCAGTTCAATCGCGCGACCCAGGCGCAGCGGCAGCCGGGCTCCGCCTTCAAGCCATTCGTCTATCTGGCCGGGTTGGAGGCCGGATTACAACCCTCCGACCAATTCGTCGACGAGCCAGTGCGCATCGGCAATTGGCAACCGCGCGATTATACCGGGCATTATCAAGGCGAGATGACTTTGGCCGAAGGTTTGGCCCAGTCGGTCAACACGATCGCGGTCCAGGTGGCGCAGCGCGCCGGCCTGCCCAACGTCGTGGCGGTCGCCCACCGGCTCGGGATTTCGTCACCGCTGGCACCGGAGGTGAGCCTCGCTCTCGGCACTAACGAGGTTAATTTGTTGGAGCTGGTTTCGGCCTATGCACCCTTCGCCAATGGCGGCCTCGGGGTGTGGCCGCACGGCATCACCGAGATCCGCGACGGCGCCGGAAAGATCGTGTTTCGCCGCACCGGCTCGGGGATCGGACGAGTCGTCGCCCCGGAGCTGACCGGCACCATGAACCAGATGCTGAGCGCCGTGATCGGGCACGGCACCGGCAAGAGCGCGGCACTGCCCCGCCCAGCCGCCGGCAAGACCGGCACGACGCAGGAATATCGCGACGCCTGGTTTATCGGCTACACCGCCGACCTCGTCGCCGGGGTCTGGCTCGGCAATGACGACAATGCGCCGATGAACAAGGTGGCGGGCGGTTCGCTGCCGGCGCAGACCTGGCGGCGTTTCATGCTGGCTGCGACCCAGGCGATGCCGGTGCGGCCGCTGCCGAATGCACCACTGCCGCCCGCTGGAGTGCTGGCTGCGGCGCCCCCGCGCTCGGGCGGCGGGTTCTTCGACAATCTCTTCGGGCTTTTCAGACCGAGGTAAAGGGGGTGTAACATCCCCTCCCCCGCAAGCGGGGGAGGGTTAGGGTGGGGGCTCGAATGGGTGAGGGTAACGCAGCTAGTGCAATGGCGAGAACGCTGCCGGCACGACCAGCATGTTCTCCTGCTTGATGAACTGACCGCGAGTATTGGGCGGCCAGGCACCCGCAGCGCGGGCCTCGTCGCGGATGCGGAAGCGCTCGGCCGCGTCCTTGTACGCCCAGATGTGGATCCATTGGTTGAGCGGCCCGAGCTCGGTATGGCCGGCGGCTGCCAGCGGCGACAGCTTCACCCGCCCTTCGATCCTCTCGGCCCAGCGCTCGATGACGGTCGGCGCCGCTCCGGGCAGCATCGTATAGGTGCGGATCTCATAGAGATTGCCGTGCCGCCGCGGCGTGAAAGCCGGGCAGAACGGCGCCGCGTTAACGATCTTGCTCTCCATCTCGACCTCGAATTCCTGGATCTTCGGCGGCCAGTTCGGGATCGACTGCGAACGCACGCGGGTCCGATGCTGCAGATCGTCATAGGGCCAGATGTGGATGATGTGGTTCAGCGGCCCGACTTCGGTATGAAAGAACGCGCCGAGCGGCGACACCTTGACCCGCTCGGTCAGCGCCTCTGCGAAGCGCTTCTCGACCTCCGGCACCGACCCGGGCTGCAAACGGTAAGTCCGCATCTCAAAGATCATCGACCTGCTCCCTATAGAGGTTCAGCGCCGGCATTCTAGAACCGCAGGTGGGCGAGTCAAACCCAGCGCGAAACGGTTCATCGCGCCGGGTTGTCTTAATTCGTTAAGTGGCCCGCTTGTGATACGCGGGCTCTGAGGTGTCAGATTTCTTTACACGGGCTTTTGACGGCGGCACAGCAGACCAACTCCGAGCAGTCCAGTGCCGAGGAGCAGCATGGAAGCAGGCTCGGGCACCGGCGTGCCCACGACGCCGATCGTATTGCCAGTTGCGTCGACAAAGAAGCCTACGACCGTGCCCTGGTCGTTGATGCCGTTGATGGTGGTTGCAGTCGAACCGGTAGGATCGAGCGTAGTGAAGGCGCCGAGATTGTCCAAAAACCCGTGCATCACTCCGCCCGCATCAAGATAATCGCCGACGATCTCGCCCAGATTGTTAACACCGAGAGCCTGGGTAGAGAGGGACCCCGGAAACTCGAAAGATGTTATCGTGCCGGCGACATCCATGAAGGCAGAGAAATCGCCCGCTGCGTTTTGGTAGAAGCCGACGACCTCGCCACTATTATTTACACCCGTCGCCTGGCTGTTGAAATTCGCCGGCAACAACGCGTTAATGTCGGTGAAAGTCGGGGTCGTGAAAGACGGACCGCCCGAAACCGTGAGCGCGTGCTGGTTGATCATTCCGGCTGGGTCAGTGGAGGAATAGCCGGCCGCCGTCGTGCCTGATGCGTTGATGCCGAGAAGCTGGGTAAAGGCCGCTTGAAAGATCGGAGTGAATGTGGTCCCGGTGTGCACGAACCCGCTATTGACCCCCGTGGGACTGACGGAGAAGCCGTCGGTCGTCAAGCCGTTGGCAGTTATGCCGAACACCTGGGTGCCGCCAGTCGCGCCCGGGACATTCAGCCGGGTGAAGTTGGCGGCCACCGGCGGCAGGACCAGCTGGAAGCCGTTGAAAATCGTCATGTTGCCGTAACCGACGATGGTGTCGGCGTCGTTGATGCCAAGCGCCTGGGTGAATGTCGGGTTTACCGGATCGATGATATCCTGAAATGTGTACGTGACTGCCTGTGCAGGCCCCGTGGTCCAGATGAGCGCTAACGCGGTCAGCGCGCCAGACGCCAGTTTAAGGCGGGATCGCAAGGCGCCTGAGGCACCAGGATCGAACGCGCAAATTTTCATACTGGCCTCCTTTGAGATCAGGTCCGTTAACGTTAACGCAAAACGCGTGCCAGTTCGTGGTAAGTGACGATTGTCAAAGGCGATCAACACACGAGGAGCGAGCTTCGAAAGTCTTCGCGCGACGATTGTCGGAAAACTTTACAGACCTTTCCGCCGAAATTATGGGCAGGCGCGTTACGACTCCAAGCTGATCAGCACGTTAGCTCTTCAATAGAATTCACCCGGTGTGTAAAAGAATCCGGCATCGACCAGGGACGAGAGGTTCGCGGCTCCTGGATCAGCGGCTAAGGCAGGCGCGCCAGCTTTTCCACCAGGAGATCGTAGAAGCCGTCGGCATCGACGCTATTCATGAACCGCACGTTCGACTTGCGTCCGGTGACACCCCACCAGTCGACGACGGTCATTCCGGTGGTCAGTGGGCTCTGCGTCTCAATCGCGACATTGACCTCCCCTCCCTCATAAAGGTCCGGGCGCAACAGGTATCCGATAACCGAAGGATCGTGGAGCGCCCTGGCGCGCGGCCCAAATTTGGCGCGGCGATTTCTCTCAAAGGCCGCCAGCAATGCGGCAACCGCCTCGCCGCAGTGATTAGGAAGAGCGCGTAGCGCCGCGAGCCGAGGCTCGGTGGTGACCAGCTGATGCGTGACATCGAGCGGTATCATCGTAATCGGGATGCCGCTGTCGACGACGATCGCCGCGGCGTGCGGGTCGGCATGGATATTAAATTCGGCCGCCGGCGTCACATTGCCGAGCTCGAAGCAGGATCCGCCCATCACTATCAATTCACGGAGCTTGCCGATGACCTCCGGGGCCTTGGCCAGCGCGATGCCAATGTTCGTCAATGGCGCCAGAGCGCATAACGTGATTGTCCCCGCCTCGGAGGCACTCAACGTCTCGACGAGAAAGTCGACGCCCTGCTGACGCTGCAGCGCCATTGTCGGATCGGGCAGCAATAATCGATCTTGGGCGGTTTCACGGTGAACTCGCTCAGCCGTCGCGAGCGGGCGCAAAATCGGCCGCGCGCACCCGGCATAGACCGGGAGATCGGGACGGCCGGCCAGTTCACAAACCCGGCGCGCATTGCGCTCGGTCTGGGCGAGCGGCAGGTTCCCCGCGACCGCGACTACGCCTAGGACCTCCAATTCCTCGGCTGCTGCTAATGCCAGCAGGATCGCGACGGCGTCGTCTAGGCCGGGATCGGTATCAATAATGATTTGCCGGCGCATCTGTTGCGCTTACCGGCGCAGCACCATCAATTTCTTGATCTCGGCGATTGCCTTGGCCGGGTTGAGGTTCTTCGGACAGGTTCGGGTGCAGTTCATGATCGTGTGGCAGCGGTAGAGCCGGAACGGGTCCTCAAGCTCGTCGAGGCGCTCGCCAGTTTTCTCGTCGCGGCTGTCGGCGATCCAGCGATAGGCCTGCAACAGCACGGCGGGTCCCAAATAGCGCTCGCTGTTCCACCAATAGCTCGGGCAGGCGGTCGTGCAGCAAAAGCACAGAATGCATTCCCAGAGGCCGTCGAGCTGTTCGCGTTCCTCGATTGATTGGCGCCGCTCGCGGTCGGGCGGCGGCGGGCTCGCGGTCTGCAGCCAAGGCCGGATCGATTGGTATTGCGCAATGACATGCGTCAGATCGGGCACCAGATCCTTGACGACCGGCATATGCGGCAACGGGTAGATTCGTACGGCGCCTTCAATGTCCTCGATCGCCTTGAGGCAAGCCAGCGTATTGGTCCCGTCGATGTTCATCGCGCAGGAGCCGCAAATCCCTTCGCGGCACGAGCGGCGGAACGTCAAAGTCGTGTCGATCTCGTTCTTGATCTTGATCAGCGCGTCGAGGACCATCGGGCCGCAATCGTTGAGATCGATCTCGAACGTGTCGATGACCGGGTTCTTCCCGTCGTCAGGGTTCCAGCGGTAGATCTTGAACTCGCGCAATCGGGTGGCGCCGGGCGGTCCGGCGAAGGTCTTGCCGACGCCAATTTTCGAGTTCCGCGGCAGACTGAATTCGGCCATCGAGCGTCTTAGTCTCCGCGCGGAACTGACAGCAAACGATGCGCAAGAGCCCCTCTCCGACCTTCAGGGGGGAGAGGGAGGGGCCCGTCGCGCCGCGACGGGAGGGTGAGGTGGGCGGGCCACAGGCCAGCGCGTCGGCCCCCCTCACCCTGCCCTCTCCCCCCGACCGGCGGGGGGAGAGGGTAAAATGAGCGTCGCTGGAGGTAGCCCAATGATGTGCAGACCATGCTCGAAACTCAATACACGCGCGGTTTGGGCGGGAAGGTCTGCACCTCGTTCGACAATGTGAAGAGGTGGACCGGGCGATCGCCGAGCTTCACACCGCCGTCGCCGCCGAGCCAGGCGAGCGTGTGCTTCATCCAGTTGCGGTCGTCGCGCTCGGGGTAATCCTCGCGGGCATGCGCGCCGCGGCTCTCGGTCCGGTTCTCCGCCGAGTGCAGGGCAACGACGGCCTGCTCGAGCAGATTCTCCAGCTCCAACGCTTCGACCAGATCGGTGTTCCAGATCATCGACCGGTCGGAGATGCCGAGTTCGCCAAAGCTGTTCGCCACTACGTCGATCCGGCTGACCCCTTCCCGAAGCACTTGCGCCGTGCGAAACACGGCGCAGTTGGTCTGCATCACACGCTGCATGTCGAGCCGGATCTCGGCGGTCTTGCGGGACCCGTGCGACTGACGCACCGCGTCGAGCCGGGCCACCGCCTCTTCGCCGGCGCCATTTGACATCGGTTTCTGCGCTGTGCCGGGGCGCACCAGCTCGGCGGCGCGATGGGCGGCGGCGCGGCCGAACACGACGATGTCGAGCAACGAGTTGCAGCCGAGCCGGTTGGCGCCGTGCACCGAGACCGACGCCGCCTCGCCGATCGCCATCAGCCCGGGGACGGTGGCGTCCGGTTCGTCCCGGGTCGGCCGCAATACCTCGCCGTGGTGGTTGGTCGGAATGCCCCCCATGTTGTAATGCACGGTCGGCAACACCGGGATCGGCTCGCGGGTGACATCGACCCCGGCGAAGATCTTGGCCGTCTCCGAGATCCCCGGCAGGCGCTGATGCAGCACCTCCGGCGAGAGGTGCTCGAGGTGGAGGAGAATGTGGTCCTTCTCCGGCCCGCAGCCGCGGCCCTCGCGAATTTCGATCGTCATCGCGCGGCTGACGACGTCGCGCGACGCCAGGTCTTTGGCGTGCGGCGCGTAGGCTTCCATAAAGCGCACGCCCTCGCTGTTGGTCAGATAGCCGCCCTCGCCGCGCGCGCCCTCGGTGATCAGGCAGCCGGCGCCGTAGATCCCGGTCGGGTGGAACTGGATGAACTCCATATCCTGTAACGGCAAACCGGCTCGCAGCACCATGGCATTCCCGTCGCCGGTGCAAGTGTGCGCGGAGGTGCAGGAGAAGTAGGTCCGGCCGTACCCGCCGGTGGCGAGCACGACGAGATGCGCGCGAAACCGGTGCAGGCTGCCATCTTCGAGGTTCCATGCCATGACCCCGCGGCAGGCGCCCTCCTCGTCCATGATCAGGTCGAGCGCAAAATACTCGACAAAAAATTCGGCATTGTTGCGCAGGCATTGCTGGTAAAGCGTGTGGATCATCGCGTGACCGGTGCGGTCGGCAGCGGCGCAGGCGCGCCGCGCCGGATCGCCCTCGCCGTACTCCATCATGTGCCCGCCAAAGGGCCGCTGATAGATCCGCCCGTCCTCGGTGCGCGAGAACGGCACGCCGAAATGCTCGAGCTCAATGACCGCGGGGATTGCATTACGGCACATGTACTCGATCGCGTCCTGGTCGCCGAGCCAGTCCGAACCTTTGACGGTGTCATACATGTGCCAGCGCCAGTCGTCCGGGCCGATATTGCCGAGCGCCGCGCTGATCCCGCCTTGAGCAGCAACCGTGTGACTGCGCGTGGGAAAAACCTTGCTGATGCAGGCTGTCCGGAGCCCCTCGATGGTCGTTCCCAATGTCGCTCGCAGACCCGCGCCGCCGGCGCCGACGACGACCACGTCGTAGCTGTGATCGGTAATGTTGTAGGCGGCTGGCATGCGGGGCTCCAATCAGCTCGTCGATCCAAGAGCAATGCTGAGCACTGCGAAGATCCCCGCCACGGCGAAGCCGAAACTGAAGAGACGGACGGCGACGACGAGGCCGAGCTTGGCGAGCTCGGTATGGACATAGTCTTCGATTACCACCTGCAGCCCGAGCGACGCGTGATAAAAAGTCGCAATAAGCAACAATACCAGCAGAATGGCCGGCAGCGGGAGGCCGACCCAGTTCTGCACAGTCTCGATATCGGCACCGGCCAGGCCAATGACGGAGGCCACGAACCAAAGGCTCAACGGGACCAGCGCAATCGCGGTAATGCGCTGCGCCCACCAGTGCTCGACCCCCTCCTTCGCCGAACCCAGCCCGATTGCGCGGCCGAGCGGCGACCGCATCCGCGACGCTATCATATCAGGATACCCAGCGAGCTATCCCGGCGATCCAGGCAACCAAGGTCAGGACGGCGGTCGCCCCGACAACAATCCAACCACCAGTATACGTCGATTCGAGATCGAGCGCATGGCCGGTGTCCCAGACGAGGTGACGGATGCCATTGCACAGATGATAGAACAGCGACAGGGTCCAGCCGAACAACAGCAAGAGGCCGATCCAGGAGCCGAGGAAATCCTGGACGCCTTCATAGGCCTGCGGCCCGGAAGCGGCGGCAACCAGCCACCATAGGAGCAGAATTGTCCCGGCGCTCAGCGCCACGCCGGAAGCGCGGTGGAGGATCGACAGCACGGAGGTTATTTGCCATCGGTAGATCTGAAGGTGCGGCGAAAGCGGCCGGTCGGCGGATCTCATTTACGGCAATTCCGGATTTCCCTTGCGGTCGACCGCTGTGAATTAGCCCGCGTGCCGGGGAGTGTCAACGCAGGCTCGCCAAGCGGTCGCTTCACTTCTCGCCGGAGAGCCGCTCGATCTCGCCGGCTAACGCCAAAAGCCGCCGTGCGTTTTCGACATGCAGGTTTTCGATCAGCCGGCCTTCCACCAGCACGACGCCCTTGCCCGCGGCTGCCGCTTCGCTGTGCGCCGCGATGATCCGCCGCGACCATTCGACCTCCCCGGGGGTCGGGGCGAATGCTGCGTTGGCGGCGGCGATCTGCTTCGGGTGGATCAAAGTCTTGCCGTCGAAGCCGAGCTCGCGGCCCTGCCGGCATGCGGCCGCAAGGCCCTCATCGTCGGAGAGGTCGAGGTGAACGCCGTCGAGAACCGCCAGCCCGTAGGCGCGGGCTGCCAGAATGGCGAGGCTGAGGGAGGCAATCAGCGGCAGACGATCGTGGGTCGGAAACGCGTGCAGGTCTTTGGTCAGGTCCGAGGTGCCGAGGACGAGCGCGGCGAGCCTCGAGCTCGCTGCCGCAATCTCGCGCGCATAGAGGATGCCGAGCGGCGTCTCCAGCATGCACCACACCGCGAGCCGTTCCGGAGCGCCGAACGCGTCGAGCAGCGACATAGTCAGCGCCACCCGGTCGGGATGCTCGACCTTCGGCAACAGCACCGCATCGATCGGCAGCGTGGCGACGGCCGCGAGATCGGCATGTCCCCATGGGGTGTCGATCGCGTTGACGCGCAATACGAGCTCGCGCCCGCCATAGCCACCCTCGGTCAGCGCCGCCGCGACGATCGTCCGCGCGCTCTCCTTTGCTTCCGGCGCCACGGCGTCTTCGAGATCGAAGATCAGTCCGTCGGCAGGCAGTTCCCGCGCTTTCTCCAGTGCCCGCGGGTTCGAGCCGGGCATGAAGAGAACACTGCGGTGCGGGCGAGGCATGACAGATATCGGCGCTCGTCGGTGACTATTCCGCAGCCTTGGCCAACGGAGACTGCCAGCTCTTCAATACTGGCAATACCTCGTTGGCGAACAGCCGCAATGAGGCCTCCGCCTTGTCGTACGGGATGCCGCCGAAGCGGAACGAGACGTTCAGTTCGAAATCTCCTATCACGCCGCGCCGTGCTTCCAATTCCCGGAGGATCCGATCCGGGGCGCCCCACACGGCAGCCTTCATGAAGCCCTCGACCGCGCCTTCGAGGCCGCCCTTGCGGGCGATCTCAGCCTTCTGCGCGTACGCGTCGTAGCCCTTCACGGTGGCGAAGTGCTCGCCGAGGAATTCGTAGTGATCGAAGTTGCTCTCGACGAATTTGCCCATGTGCCTGCGCGCCAGCGTCTCCGCCTCGTCGAGCCTCGGCGCGCAGATGCAGAAATCGGTGATCATCATCGTCGGGGGGTCGATGCCGTGAAATTTGCGGTGCATTTCGCGGTTGCGCTGGATTGCCGGGAGCCGCATCGGCCACGGTCGGTCGGAAAACATCACCATGTGGGCGCCGAGCCGCGCTGCCGAATCCACCGAATCCTCGCTCGACGCGACGGCATAGATGCGCCCGTCGAAGCTGTATTTCGGGCGCGGGCGCAACTCGACCCGCGGCTGCTTGTAATAGAGCCCGGCGGCCTCGATCCAACCGGTGCGCAATGCATTGACGATCATCGGCGCCGCTTCGTCGAACCGCCCCCGGCTCTCGTCCATCGTGCCGCGGAACGCGGCGAACTCGCGCCGCGCCAGGCCGCGGCCGAAGCCGAGCCGCAACCGGCCTCTGCATAGCAGATCGAGCACCGCAGCCTGCTCGGCCACGCGCAGCGGGTCGTGCCACGGCAGGATCACGGCGGCGGTGCCGAGATCGATGTCCGGGCACACCCCGGTGAGATACGTCATCAGCTGGAGATTGTCGGGACAGAACGAGTAATCGAAGAAATGATGCTCGGCCGACCACAGCACATCGAAGCCAAGGCCAGGCGCCTGACGCGCCAACCGGAGGTCCTCGTCCCAGACCTGATCGTCGCTCATGTTTTCCCAGCCGTAGCTGGCGAAGATCATCATCAAGCCGACATCCATGGTGCCCTCCAAACAGCTCAGGTGTGAAGTAAGCTCGTCAGCTCTGAGACGTGCGCGACGCGGCGGAAATCGTGGATCGCCGCCAGGCTCGCCTCAATCTGCCGATCGCGCAAGCGGGCGTGAGGCATCAAGGCGCGGTACTTCCGGTCGATGTCGGCCCATGCGAGACCGCCGGCGCCCGCCCCCTTGGGTACAAAGACAGTGCTCGTCGTGACCCGGCCATCCGTTGTGCGGATGGTCACAGTCGCGCCCTGCCGATAGCGCTCGGTATTGCCGGTCGGCGGAGGTCCGACGCGGACCCGGTCGATCAGTCGATGAATGACCGGGTCGGCGATCTTGGCGGCGGTCGCGTGCACCCACGAGAAGTCGCGATCGGCCGCCCCCGCCGCAAGGAAATAGGCGGGGCTGTGCGCCATGCCGATCAGATCGGTCGGGTGCAGCGGACCGGTCAGCGCGGTGAAGCCGGGGCGCGACACGGTGATGCTTTCGATGTCCTGTGGCGCGATGTTCCCTTCCGTCGCTGCGTTCGCCGCCGCCTCGGCGAGCGCATGGTACGGATGACCGCCGGGCGCCAGCTTGACGGCCATGTCCGTGATGATGTCCCAGGACTGTCCGAGGTCGCGCGTCACTTTCGCGCCGGCCGACGCACCCTCGGTCCCGCCATAGACTTCGAGAAATCCACGCTTTGTCTCGAGGATCCTCTCTTCCGCCCGATATCCGCGCCGCGCCGCGAGCGCGGCTCGAACACCCAGCATTGCCGCCAGTCCGGCATGATATTCGCGCGCGGTGCTGGTGTTTGCCGCCGCCATGAGCCCGCCGATCGAGGTCGCCGACAGCGCGATTGCTTGCGCCATCTGCGGCGGGTCGAGCCGCAGCAGCCGGCCGGCGGCAACCGCGCCGGCAAAAATCGCAACCAGGCAGCCGTGAAACCCGCGAGCGCGAAAGCCGGGCGTGATCGCCTCGCCGATGCGCCCGGCCGCCTCGTAGCCGAGTACGATTGCCGTCAGCACATCTTCGCCGGTCGCAGCATTCCGCTCGGCCATGGCGAGCGCCGTGGCGACGAGAATCGTGCCGGCATGGACGATGTTGCGCAGATCGCTGTCGTCGGAAGCCGCTGCGTCGCTCATCACGGCATTGACTTGCGCCGCCTCGGCTATCGGTAGTTTTGGCCCCGCATCGAACCACAGCGAGGCTTCGGGTTTCCCGCCGCGTTCTCGCGCGAGGTCGCGGATGATGTCCGCTGATTCTATCCCTGCGCCAAGCGCCGCGCTGGCGAGCGTGCTGGCGATCAGCATCGCGGCATGGTCGACCGCCTGCGGCGGGAGGTCGGCTGGGCGCATCCGAGTCAGAAACTCGGCCAATTCGCCAGCGACCGTCATCGGAGCCTCCTTCCATACGGTCGTGGATTGTGAGGAAAGGCTCCTTACGCCTGCATTGGCGCGATGAGCCCCACATCATCTTCTTTGATGTTGTTGACCCGATCGCTGACCGGGGCGATGGTCATCGTGCCGGTATAGGGGACCAGCAGCCGCTTTGCCGTCGCGTGGGGGCCGGTGAGCCAACGCTGGTAATCGGCAGGCGCAATGATCACCGGCATCCGTTCGTTCACCTCGCTGACCAATTTGTTCGCCCGTGTTGTGACGATCGCGAACGTCTCGACCGGCTCGCCAGTCTCGGGCGTCCACTTCTCCCAAAGCCCGGCAAACGCGCACAACGCTCCATTGCGCAGCATTATCTTGTAAGGCTGTTTCCTAGCCCCTCTCGTCTGCCATTCGTAAAACCCGTTCGCCGGGACCAGACACCGTTGCGTCTGAAACGCCGACCGAAAGACCGGCTTGTCGTCGATCTCCTCGGCGAGCGCATTGATCATTCGAGCGCCAAGCGAAAGATCGCGCGACCACGACGGCACCAGGCCCCATCGAGCGAGACGGACCGCCCTGAGCTTCTCCACCGCGACCACCATCGGAGAGACCTGGGTCGGAGCGATGTTGTACCGCGGGACCAGGTCCGGCACGTGGTCGACTAGGAACTTCTTCTTTATTTCAGCCGCACTGGCCGTGAGGTAAAAGCGCCCGCACATAGAATTGACTATAGCACCGCGCCGGGGCGGCATGAAGGTTGCACTTCCTTTTCAGGTCCTCAGGCTTGACCAGCGCCGATATGCGCGACCGCCTCGATCTCCACTTTGAGGGATGGGTTTGCCAGCGCCGCCACCTGGACGAGGGTCGAGGCCGGGAAGTTGCCGGTGAAGAATTCGCGCCTCGCTTGCCACACCTTTTCGCGCTGCGTGATGTCGGTGACGAAGATCGTCACCTTGACGACATCGGCCATATTGCCGCCCGCTGCCTCGAGCAGATGGCGGATCTTGGTGAAGATCACCTTGGCCTGGGCGTACTCGTCGCCTTCAGTCCCTGCGGCAGTCATGCCGGCGACGTAGGCGACCCCGTTCACAACCAGGCAGTTCGACCAGGTGCCGGCCTGCGGCTCCGCCACCTCGGGACTGACGGCCCGGACAATCTTGCTCATCGCTACGCTCCCACCTGCTGCTTCAGCTTGGCGACGCGGTCCAAGATCGGCAGCACCTCGTCCGCCTTGGCCGGCGGCACCGGGAAATTGACCCGCACGACGCCGAGGTCGCGAAAGCGCTTCAGCATATCCGGGTCCTCCGGCGGGCCGCCCAACGTCACCGGCAAAGACTTCGGGTCACGGCCGGCCTCTTCGGCCATCTGCCGGAAGCGCGGCAGGTATTCCTGCGGATTGCCGCTGCTGGCGTTCGGGTACCAGCCGTCGCCGTAGCGCACGGCCCGGCGTGCTGCCCAAGGAAAAGCGCCGCCGAGGATGACCGGCGGGTGCGGCTTCTGCACCGGTTTCGGCCAGGTCATCATCGATGAGAAGTCGACGATGTCGCCGTGGTATTCCGCAGTCGACTTGGTCCAGATCTCCTTCATCGCCTCGATTTGCTCGCGCATCTTTTTGAAGCGAGAGGTGAACTCCGTGCCGTGGTTTTCGATCTCCTCGGCATTCCAGCCGCCGCCGATGCCGAACAGAAACCGCCCGCCGGATACGTGGTCGATCGAGGCGACGAGCTTGGCGGTCTGGATCGTGTCGCGCTGGATAACCAGGCACACGCCGGTGCCGAGCTTCAGCCGCTTGGTAACGGGCGCCGCCGCGGCGAGCGTCACGAACGGGTCCATCACATCGTAGTATCGCTTCGGCAATTCGCCGCCGCCGGGCGCCGGCGTGCGGCGCGGCACCGGGATGTGCGAATGCTCGGCCACCCACAGCGCGTCGAGCCCCCGCTCCTCCATGGCCACGGCGAGCTCGGTGGGTGAGATCGAGTAATCGGTAAAAAAGATCGAAGCGCCAAATTCCATGAGAGCCCCCGGTGATGGTGTTCGGACGTTGATGCTACGCCGAGGGGCACAACGAATAAAGCGCCCACTCAGTCTCCCTCTCCCCCGCTAGCGGGGGGAGAGGGCACGATTTAACGCCCGCCCCATTCCCGACCTGCGCGGTGTGAGCGACCAGGGACCAGGAACCGCCCGCCCTCACCGGCTCGGCTGAAGACGAACCTTACTGCGCCGTGACCGTGATGGTCGCCTGTCCGGTCAGGGGGAACGGCTCCTGCGAATCCACGCAGAGGCTGTCGCCGCTGGCCAGAGCCGTCGCGCTTGACGACAGGATCGCGAACTGGACGGCCCCCGCGGCGCTGGGGTTGGCGTTCAGGTCGCCGGTGTGGACCTGGACGCCGTTCGGCGTTCCGGATGTGAGGCACGGCGTGCCGAACGGAACCGCGTAGACGTCCAGCAGGGACGGGGTGGCAGCTGTCGGGACCTCGACGGTCAGGGTGACCGCCTGCAGCGTCATAGCCCGCGGCGCGGTGAAGACGACTTCACATCCAACGCCGCCAAGGGCTTCCAGATAATGCCGCTGAAGACACCGCCCACACAAACTCATACGGAATCACGTTCACGTTCCAGCTGAAAGCCATGTGGTGCCAGTCGCTGTCCGCAGGCAACGGACCTCCAGCGAAGATGGCGTTGGCGGTGTTCCTCGGTAAGGTAGGGTTCTGGACGTACAGTATCGGGTAAGGCCTACTGGCCCCATCGTTGAAGTGCGTCAACCGCACGTGATGCCCTTGCAGGTTGTAGGGACGATTAGCGTACGCCAGGAAGACGACCCCACCGGTCTGGTTGACGGCTCGATACCAGTAGGAGAGGATCCCAGACCCAAGAGGGAACGCGAACGGAAGGCTCTTTCCTATGCTGCCGTTCAAGAGCTGAGTGCTGCCGTTGAACGTGACCGCTCGCGTCATGCCACCACATCCTCATTCATCATTAACGCTATCACGGCGGCGCAGCAGCGCATCAGGGGGGATGGGACCGACGCGACGGTCGACGCTCCGGGGGTGGGGTAGTAGAAGTCATTGGTGGCCGCGCCGTCCGAATCCCTCACAGCGGACGGGTTGCCGTGCGCCGTGACGCCCCAGTGCCAGCCGGCCGGGAGCAGCTTGCGAGCGTCGACGTCGTTCGACGTGTAGGGCAGCGCCGGGACTCCGAGGACGGAGGCGATCTGAGCGTCGGCGAATGCGCTGCCGTGCGGCGAGCTAACAACCTCGGTGAGGAGCGTCCGGTAGAGCTTCTCCACTGGCGGGATGACGTGATGAGGGGTCGACGTCAACATCCGAAGCGCTCCATCGAGGCGAAGTCATTGCCGCGCGCGGTTTCCAAGCTATTGGGATGCAAAGGTTTTTCGCGCCGGGGACAGCTCCGCATTAACTTTTTTTCCGTGGTTTTCCCGTAAGGCAGGGAACGGGAGGGGTCATCCTCCGGGGGACTTGCAGGCTTCCCTGATGGCGCGCCAGACGCGTTCCGGTGTGGCCGGCATATCGATGTGGCGAATTCCGTACTCGGAGAGGGCGTCGACGAGAGCGTTCATGACCGACGGAAGCCCGCCCGCGCAGCCGGCCTCGCCGCAGCCCTTCGCGCCGAGGACGTTCGTCGTCGCTGGAACCGGATGGAATTCGTGCTCGAACAGCGGCGCGTGCTCGGCGCGCGGCAATGCGTAGTCCATGTAGGAGCCGGTCAGCAACTGGCCTTGTTCATCGTACATCGTGCTTTCGAGGAGCGCCTGGCCAATCCCCTGGACGATGCCGCCATGCGCTTGGCCGTTGACGAGCAACGGGTTGATCACGGTCCCGAAATCGTTGACGAAGCAGTAACGGACGACCTCGACGATACCGGTCTCGGGGTCGACCTCGACCTCGGCGATATGGCAGCCGTTCGGGAATGCGGAGGGCGGCCCGTCGGCGACGAGCTGCACATCGAGGCTCTGCGGCAGCTCGGGCGGGAGGGTCAGGCCGGAGCGGATCTTGTCGGCCAATTCCATGATGCCGACCGAACGGTCGGTGCCGGCGATGACGAACCGGCCGGCGCGGAACTCGATGTCCGCGGCCGCCGCCTCTAGCACATGCGCGGCGATCTGCTTGCCGGTCTCGACGACCTTGTCGCCCGCCGCGACGATCGCGGTGCCGCTCGTCATCATCGATTTCGACCCACCGGTGCCGCCGCCGGCGATCAGCTCGTCGCTGTCACCCTGCAGCAGCCGGATGTTGTGGAACGGGATCCCCAAACGTGTGCTGAGCACCTGCGCGAAGGGCGAGGCATGCCCCTGACCGTAATCGAGCGTGCCGGTGATGATCGTGACGGTACCGTCCGCCTCGAACCGGATACCGCCCATCTCGCGGCCCGGCGGGCCGGTCAGTTCGAGGTAGTCGCTGATGCCGCGCCCGCGCAATCGGCTGCGCACCCGGCTTTCCGCCTTGCGCGCGGCAAAGCCGTCCCAATCGGCGAGCGCCAAAGCCTGGTTCAGCAGATTTGTGAAATCGCCGCTGTCGTAAGTCGTGCCGTTGGGGGCCTTGTACGGCATCGCCGCCGGCGGAATGTGGTTGCGCCGACGCAGCTCGACGCGGTCGATTCCCATCTCGGCCGCGGCCGCATCCGCCAGCCGCTCCATGTAGTAATTGGCCTCCGGCCGACCAGCGCCGCGATAGGCGCCGACCGGGGTCGTGTTCGTGAACACGCATTTTGTCGAGACCTCGATCAGCGGGGTCTTGTAGACGCCGAGCGTGTTTCGGACGGCATTACGGGTCGGCGGGCCTGGCGCGCCGTAAGTGGCGCCGAGATTGCCGTAGATGGTCAGGCGCACCGCCAGAAAATGGCCGTCGCGGTCAAGCGCCAATTCGGCGGTCGCCTCGGCGTCGCGGCCATGCGTGTCGGAGAGAAAGCTGCCCGAACGATCGTCGGTCCATTTGACCGGACGGCCGAGCTCGCGCGCCGCGTGCATAATGCAGTAATATTCGGCATAGGTCGGCTGCTTCATGCCGAACGAGCCGCCGACCCGGTCGGTTATCACGCGCAATTTGTCGCGCCCGACCCCGAACACCCCGGCGATGTAATTGCGGAACCCGAACACCCCCTGACCGGGGACGTGGAGGGTCCAGTGCTGGCGCCCGGGGTCGTACTGCGCGACTGCGGCGCGCGGCTCCATCGCATTGACGACGATGCGGTTATTGCGCAGCTCGAGCCGCGTCACGTGCGCGGCAGCGGCAAAAGCGGCGGCAACTTTTTCGCTGTCGCCGTAGTGAAAATCCAGCCCGACATTCCCAGGCACATCATCATACAGCTGAGGGGCGCCGGGCGCGGCCGCCTCCCGGGCCGTCGTGACGGCCGGCAGGGGGTCGATGTCGACGACCACCGCCTCCGCGGCGTCCTTGGCCTGCGCGGCGGCCGTGGCGACAACTGCGGCGATCGGGTCCCCGACGTAGCGGACCTTGCCGGTCGCCAGCGCATGCCGGACCGGGCTCAGCATCGGCGTCCCGTCCCGATTGTTCATGACCTGCCGCGGCGGCAGTGGGCCGACACCTCCTCTCTCCAGATCCGCCGCGGTATAGACACCGAGCACCCCCGGCATGCCGCGCGCCGCGGCGGTATCGATCCCACGGATGATCCCGTGCGCATAATGGCTGCGCACCATCGCGCAATAGGCTTGGCCCGGAAGGTTGATGTCGTCGGTGAACCGGCCCTTCCCGGACACGAGCACCGGGTCTTCGCTGCGCGGCACCGGCTGTCCGATCGCATATCGATCGAGATCGAGCAGTGCCGGATCGACGAAATCATCCATGCGTCATCTCCTTTACCCCGGCAAACTAGCGCCTCGATTCCGAGCGTGCGACGGAATCAGGCGCTGGCTGAGTCGCAGCCGCACGATTCTCACTCGCCCGACTTGCGGGGAGAGGGTTGGGGTGAGTGGCCTCTTCCCGATTGTACATCCACCCGCGGTTAAGGAAAGGAGCCTCGCCCCTCCACCCGGAATCTGCGCGCCGGCGCGCAGATGCCGACCTCTCCCCGCAAGCGGGGCGAGGCGACTGGGCGCACGGCCAATTCTTTCCCAAGCGCTTTCGCGGTATGATGGAAATGCCCGTTACGCCGGCGCTAGTGACTGAAGCCGAACAGGCCTTGCGCGTTGTGGTGCAGGATCTTGTCGGTGTCGGCCTTTGGGAGGCCCAGACGCTCGATATAGGCGAAGGTCTCCTTGTATTCTTCGTAATCCTGCAATACCGGATAGTCGCTGCCGGTCACCAGGTGATCGGCGCCGAAGGCTTCGAGGGCGCAGACGAACGCCGACTTGGAGCCGTAGCACACGGTATCGTAATAGAATTTCTTGGCGGTGACGCTCGGCGCCTCGGCGAGGTTGGGGTGGCCGCTTTGGCTTTGTCCCTGCTTGTCGAGGCGATTGAGCAGCATCGGGACGGGGCCGCCCAGATGCGGCACGATGAATTTGATGTTCGGGTAGCGGTGCGGGATCTGCTTGGCGATCATGTGCAGCACGAAAGTGGCGTCCTCCAGCGAGGTGCCGACCGCCGCGCGCCAGCCGTAATCCACAATGAACGGCGAGCAGATCCCGGTCCCCGCCGGATGCACGAAGAGGACCGCGCCGCGCCGGTTCATCTCGGCATAGATCGGCTCGAACTCGGTCTCGGCGATCGATCGGTTGAGGCAGATGATGTTCATGTTGACGCCGACGCAGCCGAGCTGGTCGAAGCCGCGCTCCATCTCTTTCAGCGCGGCATCGATATGCGGCAATGGGAGCATCACGTATGAGGCGATCCGCTTCGGGTAGCGGTGCGCCAAATCGGCGTAGCCGTCGTTCAGCATCTGCACCGCTTTGACGCACTCCGCCTCGTCGGGCAGGTAGGGCGGGTGGTTCGGCGACAATACCTGCTTCTCGACCCCGGCCTCATCCATCAGCTTGAACCGGCCCTCGATATCCTCCGGGGAATCCGAGAACGGGTGCCGCGCCATCCCGCGTTTGACCGGTAGATGAACCGGCGATGCAAACCGGTCGCCCATAAACTCGCTGAAATTTCTCGGCGTATAGTGCGCATGGACGTCGCAGATCATCGGGATTTTCCTTTGCCTGGAGAGATGACGCGGGTTAGGTCAACCTAAGCCGTGCCCACAAGGGGTTGCAAGGAGCCGTCGATGGAGCCGATCTGTCTGAAGGTGAATGGCAAAGCGGTCAGTATGACCGCGGACGAACAAACCCCGCTGCTCGACATTCTGCGCAACCACCTCGGTCTGATGGGGACCAAGTTCGGCTGCGGCCTCGAACAATGCGGCTGCTGCATGGTGCTGGTCGACGGCAGACCCGAGAAATCCTGCGGCAAGCCTCTTTCGGCCGTCGCCGGCAAGGAAATCGTGACGATCGAAGGCTTGGGCACGCCGGACCGGCCGCATCCGCTGCAGCAAGCCTTCTTCGACGAGCAGGCCGGCCAGTGCGGCTACTGCCTGCCCGGCATCCTTATGACGGCCAAGGCATTGCTCGACCATAACCCGTCGCCCTCTCGGAAAGAAATCGCCGAGGCGCTCGACGATAATATCTGCCGCTGCGGGTCCCACATCCGCATTCTGCGCGCCGTCGAGCGCGCCGCGCGTTTGCTGCGCGAGGGAGCTGCGTGATGAGCGCGATACCGATTTTGCCGCCGCTGATCGCTGCCAATCCGCGCCTCGATCAGTGGATCCGGTTCCCCTCGCCCGGCCATGTCACGGTTTCGACCGGCAGGGTCGAAATCGGCCAGGGGGTGCTGACCGCGATGCTGCAGATCGCCGCCGAGGAGCTCGACGTTGCCCCCGACCGCATTCTGCTGCAGACCGGCGACACCGACCTGACACCCAATGAAGGCTACACGGCAGGCAGCCAGTCGATCCAATTCGGCGGCGTCGCGTTGCGCCAGGCATGCGCCGAGGTGCGCGCGTCGTTTCTCGACCATGCCGCGGCGAATTTCGGCTACTCCCGCCCGGATTTGGCGGTGCGCGATGGGGCCATAATCCATCGCGGGGAGGCGACCGGCCATGATTATTGGTCGCTCGCCGGCGCCGTCGATCTCGGGCGGCATGCGACCGGCCTGCCGGCAACCAAGAGCGTCAGAGATTATCGCGTCGTCGGGCAGAGCGCGCCGCGCCTCGACCTCGCCGCGAAGGTGTTCGGCGAACCCGTCTTTGCCCACGACATGGCCCTCGACGGCATGGTGCATGCCCGTGTTGTGCGCCAGCCACGCCGCGACGCGACAATCGCGACGGTCGACGGGGCCGCGCTGCGGCGCGCCGCCAAAGGGCCGATCGAAATCGTTCGCGACGGCAACTTCCTCGCGATCCTCGGCGGCGACGAGACAGTCGTCGAAGCCGTCGCAGCCGTGGCGCCAAATCACGTTACCTGGGACGGGGTCGATGCGATCAATCCGTTCCAGGAAGAGGCGCGCTGGCTCTTGCAACAGCCCTCGATCGACCGGACGGTCGGCCCCCCTCCCCCACCCCATCCTCCAGCGGCGGGCAGCCGCCAATCGGCGACGTATACCCGGATGCACATCGCTCACGCGTCGGTCGCGCCGTCCTGCGGGCTCGCCCTCTATCGCGACGGACGGCTTACGGTGTGGACCCATTCGCAGGGCGTGTACCCGCTACGCGATGCGCTGGCGCGGAGTTTGAAGCTCGATCCGGCGGCGATTTCGGTCAAGCACGTCCAGGGTCCGGGCTGCTACGGCCATAATGGCGCCGACGATGCTGCGGCCGATGCGGCGGTCATCGCGTTTCGCCGGCCGGGAAAGCCGGTCCGGGTGCGCTGGCGGCGCGAGGAGGAATTCGGCTTCGAACCGGTCAGCCCGGCGATGGTGGTGACGGTCAGCGCCGCGCTCGACGGCACGCAACGGCCGGCCGACTGGACCACCGAGATCTGGAGCGGCCGGCACACCAGCCGTCCGGGCGGCGGCGGGAATTTGCTCGCCGCCGAAGCCCTGCCGAACCCGCCACCCGCGCCGCCCCCTTCGGAATCGTCATTTCCGCCGGGAGCCGGCACCCGCAACGGCGAGCCGCTCTACGCTTTCCCGGCAAAGCGCATCCTCCATCACCTGATCGCCGAAACGCCGGTGCGGACTTCGTCGCTGCGCGGGCTCGGCGCGACATTGAACGTCTTTGCGATCGAGTCCTTCATGGACGAATTGGCCGAGCGGGCCGGCATGGATCCGGTCGCTTACCGGCTCTCGGCTTTGTCGGACGGGCGGGCCCGGGCGGTCGTCGAACACGCCGCCCGGCTCGCGGATTGGAAAGCGGGGCTGCCGCCCGGCACCGGACGCGGCCGCGGGATCGGTTTCGCGCGCTACAAGAACCTCGCCGCCTACGCAGCCGTCGTAGCCGAAGTCGAAGTCGACGAAGTTGTCCGTCTGCTGCGCGTGTGGTGCGCCTCCGATGCCGGTCTCGTGATCAACCCCGACGGCGCGCTCAACCAGCTCGAAGGCGGCATCATCCAGGCCGCGAGTTGGGCCTTGAAGGAAGGGGTGCGGCTCGACACCGGCGGCATCAGCTCGCGCGACTGGGAGAGCTATCCGGTGCTGCGCTTCAGCGAGGTGCCCGAGGTGCTGGTCGAGCTGGTCAACCCCGCCGCCGATCTCCCGCCGCTCGGCGTCGGCGAAGCGAGCGGCGGCCCGACCGTCGCCGCGATCGGCAACGCCGTCGCCCACGCACTCGGCGCCCGCCTCCGCGACCTGCCACTGACCCGCGACCGCGTGATGGCGGCCTTGCTGAAGGCGTGACTCGGTATGTAAGGCTGTTAGCCAAGCATCAAAACGGGTTTGTCATAGTGACGCTTATCCCATGGCTAACGCCTCTGATCGTCATGGCTGGACTTGATCCAAGGCTGTCCGGTTTAGGGAAATGGGTTGTGACACCGCTGAGTTTCTCTATAAAAAGTCGTCATCACTGGGTCAAGCCCGGTGATGACGACTTCAATCGAGACAATCAGCAGTGACACAACCAATTCTCTAAACCGGACAGCCGCGCGCTTGCTGCCGGAGAGGATTTGACGATGCCGAAGGTACTGGACAACATCATCACCGCCGCCGCGCCGGACCCGGCTACCTACACCGTCGCCCTGACCTGGGCGAACGGCGAGACGACCGTCAGCAGCTTCCGTCATCTAGCAGGAAAGGGCGTTTTCGCGGCCGTCGCCGATCCGGCCTTCTTCGCGCAAGCGCGCGTGGGCGAAGGCGGGCGCAGCCTCGAATGGCCGGGCGAACTCGACTTCTGCGGCGATGCGTTGTGGTTCAAGGCGCACCCCGAAGACGCGCCCGAGCAACCGCAGCAGTCGGGCGAGCAACCGGAAGAGCACCCCGTTCCTTGAGCTCGCCGGGGCGCCCAGTAATGGGGTGGTGATAATCTCGGCGGCGACCACATCGAGCCAAAGAGGTGACCGGAAAACCCCGATTTCTGCCTTATCCGTGCCGCGGCACGGCCCCGAAGGTCAGCACGCAACCGGGCTGGCAAAGCGCGTCACCTTCAGGTTGCCGGGACGCTGTTTCGCCTGCCACAGATCATATTCGAACTGCATCTTGAGCCACGTTTCAGCGGTGCTGCCGAATGCCTGTACCAACCGTATCGCCATTTCCGGCGACACGCCGGTATGGCCGTTGAGCAGTTCCGACAGCGCCTTGCGCGTCACACCCAGGCCGTTCGCCGCGTCAGTAACGGAAAGGCCGAGCGGTTCGAGACACAGCTCCTTGATGATCTCGCCGGGATGCGGCGGGTCATGCATTCTCGACATGGTTTCTCGCCTCCTCGCGTGCGGTCGTTGGTAATCCACCAGATCGACGTCGGTCGCGTCCGGCCCATAGAACTCAAAAACGACGCGCCAATTGCCCGATACCGAAACGGCCCATTGCCCGAGCCGCTCGCCTCGCAATGGGTGGAGCCGCAAACCCGGCAAATTCATTCCTGCCGGATTGGTGGCATTGTTTAGCAAGCGTAGGGCGGAAAAGCGGAGCGCCTTCCGCCTCTCCCAAACGCAGGGCGTACTCCCCCCGTGCCGGATTATCGACGCAATCAGGTTTCGGGCGGAACGTTCTTCTTCACGGCGAACCTGCTCGACCGCCGGTCGGATTTGCTGGGGACGCAAATCGACGCGTTGCGGGATGCGGTTCGGCAGGTCCGCGCCGGCGCGCCGTTCCACACCGACGCCTGTGTCGTGCTTCCCGACCACATACACTGCCTGTGGACCCCTGTTCAAGCCAGGGGCAGGCTATTGCCGGAAGACGATACCGAGTTCCCCGGGCGTTGGCGGGCGATCAAGAAAAGGTTTTCGAAATCCGTAACGCATCGGTGAACTGTGATCACCGGTCATGATCCGCCGCGGCGAACGCGGCATCTGGCAGCGACGATACTGGGAGCACCTGATCCGCGACGACCGGGATTTGGCGGCGCATTTGAACTACATTCATTTCAACCCGGTGAAGCACGGTTTGGTCGAGCACCCGGCGGAGTGGCCGCATTCCTCCTTTCGTCATTGTGTTCCCGGCGGGCTGTACCCGGCGGGGTGGCTGGGCGGAAGCGGTGAGCCGCCGGAGACGGGTGAGCGGCGATGGATCGAAACGGCCAAGGCAGGCGCAGGCAGAACGTATCATTCCCATCATTGTTGGGCGCAGCCCGATACGCAGACGAGAGTAAGCGGCGGAAGGCGCTGCGAGGCTGGCCAAGAATTCCACGGGGCTGGAAGAATGTTGTGCGTCCTTCGAGACCTCGCTTCGCGAGGCACCTCAGGATGAGGCATTTTTCTTAATGCTATTAAGAACATAACCTCATGCCGAGGAGCGACCCGGCGCAGCCGGTGCGCGGTCTCGAAGCACGCACGGCACCCGACACCGCGCATTCTTGCCCAGCCTCTGCGCTTTTCCGCGCTACGCTTGCTGTCAAACGCAAGCTGTGCCCAGCCATTTTTCCGGCCGAGTTTGATGTAAAGGGCGCGTGTCGCGGTCACCGGCATGGCAGAAATATTATGCCTCTTGGGTCGGCGATTTTCGAGAATCACAGCTTATGCGACGTTGGTAAGGTCACGGCTCGGCGGCGCGAACACAAGATGTTGAAAACAGCGAAATTCAATCTCAAGTGGTCAACATCGTGTCCCCAGTTTCCATTTCATCCCGCAGACCGGTTAAAGTTTTGCCATCGTAGAGCCAATAATCAGGCCCCGCTATGGTTGGCCACGTATATCCCTGACGCCTTGCAACTTCCAATGCGGAGGCTGACAGGCTGGTTTCGTTCCCTTCAAAAATCACCTTGTTATTAGCTGTGACTGCGCAGGTGATGTTCTCATCAAAGCTGACTGTAATACGATGCCTGGTTTAAGGCCGACAATATCAAAAGAAAAGCGGCTCCGTCTTTTTCGCGGTTCATTCAGAGCACGCTCGTCGTCTTGCTCCTCTACAATATCATTGCGGAGTGTCACATCCGTTCCGTTAGCAATAGATAGGGCAGCTTTGACACGCTCAGGGCTGATCCGAAAAAACTCACGATTGGCCCGGACGCGATGATCGCCAAACGCATCGTGCAATAGTGTTTCGACTAAATCATAGTTGCTTACCTTGGATGCATAGAAGCAGGTAAAAGGTAAGGCATGCTCGTGGTATCGAGTTGTTTAATGCGGTTAATCAGATCGTCGCCTGTCTTGCCGATTTTGACGTATCCCGGCATAGATTCGTTGATAAGAATGTAAACGATACCTTCAGGCATGGGAACTCTGTCCGGGGAGATGAGCGAGCGAAGGGGCACTTTCGATGTATAATACCTTTTGTGAGGAGACGTTACGTATTAATAACGGCAGAACGCCGCGCCGTGCTTCACTCCGAAAAATGTCGAATTTCCCAGAAGCACGTTCTGCAACACAGCCTCCCTGCCCGGAATACATTAACTGCGACCGTGCCGAGCGGGACGCCACCGCGAGCGTCATTGCTCCGGACGGTTTCTCGACGCCTGCCGCTGACTCAGGATCATACAGCGGTTGTCGCGGTGACCACCTTCGAGGCGATGGTCGACGAGAAGCTTCACCCTTTTGGGTCCTCCAGGCTGAACATTTCGGACTGATCGTCGTAGGCGAAGATTTCCGCGTAGCGGCCCCAATCTATCACGGCATCGAGCGTCTCCTCGGCGGCCGCGTCGCTCAGATAGTCCTCCAGCTCCTGCTCGAAGCGCACACGCGGTGCTCGGTGGCCGGGGCGCTCGTCGAGCACGCGCTTGATGTGCTGGGCGAGCGGCACCGACGCAAGCAGGTGGTGGGCAAACATCTCCTTACGCGCCTGCGTGTCGAGGTTGGCGAAATTGCGCGCTGCGGCGCTCAGCAGAATGTCACCTCCGTGATCTCGGCGAACCCGAGATAGTGGAGGATTTCGGCGACCGGGAACAGATCGTCGATCTCGAGCTGCAGAGTGCGCGCGATTTCCGGCAGATCCGCCTTGCCGTCATAGGGTGGGGCGGCGACGGTCTCGATGAGACCCGCTATCATATTGGTCGAGATCGGCGGGAACCGGTTGCCGATCTGTAGTTTTGGCCCCTGGCCGGCGGCTCCGGTGGTCGCGCGCGCCGTCATTTTTGCGTATATGTCATGCACCAAGTCACGAAAGGTTGTGTCGAGACGGTTGCGCGGGTGCGGGAAGTGACCTCAATTTCGGCCGCAACGCGGCCCGGGTTCGAGGAAAAGAGCAGGATGCGGTCACACATGAAGACCGCTTCCTCGATATTGTGGGTGACCGGCAGCATCGATTTGATGGGCAGCCTGCGCTCCAGCCAGAGATCGAGAAGATCGGTACGGATCGTTTCGGCCGTCAAAACGTCGAGGGCCGAGAAGGGCTCGTCCAGCAACAGAATAGTCGGCTCGACGACAAGGGCGCGGGCAAACCCGACGCGTTGGCGCATGCCGCCCGACAATTCACGCGGGTAGGCCGATTCGAAACCGTCGAGGCCGATAAGGTCGATCGCGGAAAGCGCACGTCGACGGCTTTCCTTGGCCGGCACGCTTAAGGCCTCCAGACCCGCCTCGACATTCTGCAGAACAGTCAGCCACGGAAAGAGCGCGAAGGTCTGGAACACCATCGCGATCCCTTCTGCGGGGCCGTTGATCGGACGGCCACGATATACCACCTCGCCGCCGCTGGGCCGGATGAGACCGGCGATGATGCGCAAAAGGGTCGATTTGCCCGGGCCGGATCGGCCGAGCAGACCAACGATCTCGCCGGCGCGCAATGAAAGATCGACATCGGCCAGAACCCGTACCTCGCCCGACCCGCGAGCGAAACCGCGGCTCACATTGTGCACCGTCAGGATCGGCTCGCCGATTGTCGTCTCACTCAGTCTTTCAGTTACGACCATCGCGATTTCTCAGTCCAGGCGCAGCCGCTCTTCCGCATAGGCATAGAGCGGCCGCCAGAGCAGGCGATTGAATAGAGTAACAAGCAGCGACATAACGGCGATGCCGAGCACGATCTTCGGATAATCCCCGGCAGCCGTATTCTCGGCGATATAGGCTCCAAGACCGTGCGCGGTGATCTTGGTATCGCCCCAGGAAACCGATTCTGCAACAATGCTGGCGTTCCATGCGCCGCCCGCTGCGGTGATCGCCCCGGTGACAAAGTATGGAAAGATGCCGGGCAACATGACCTGACGCCACCATTGCCAACCGCGCATGCGAAAATTGGTCGCTGCCTCGCGGAAGTCGTTGGGGTACGCCATGGCGCCGGCGATCACATTGAACAGGATGTACCATTGGGTTCCGAGGATGATCAGCGGGCTGAGCCAAATGTCCGGGTTCAGGGCGAAATGGACGATGGCGACAACGAATACCGGAAACAGCAGATTGGCGGGGAAGGCCGCAAGGAACTGCGCCAATGGTTGGATTTTCTCGGCGAGGTTTGGGCGCAGGCCGATCTCAACCCCGATCGGAACCCAAATCAAGGAGGCGACGGCAATCAGTACAACCACACGGATCAGTGTAAAAAGGCCGAGCTCTAACGCGTTGAAGACATCGCCCCAGCCCACCCCCGAGGCGACGTAACTGAAGATTTTCCATGCTGCGTAAGCCGCCGCTAAGGCGACTACGGCAAACCAAACGGCGTCGAGCGCTGTCGAGCGTGACTGGCGGACTCGCGCAGTACCCTCCCGCAGCGGGGCGAAACGCCACCGCGACAGCGTTCTTAGAAACAGGCTTAGCGGACTAGTCGCGGTTTGGAAGAGGCGGCTGCGCTGCAGCAGATCGAGGAACCAGGAACCGGGCGCGGTCTGAGCGCTGGTCTGCTCGAAGCGGAATTTATCCGCCCACGCGACCAACGGCCGAAACATCAGCTGGTCATAGAGGATGATGACGACGGTCATCGTCAGTACCACCCAGCCGACGGCGGCCAGATTCTTTTCCGCTGTCGCCCGGGCCAGATAGGCGCCAATGCCCGGCAAGGTAATCGTCTTGTCGCCGACTGTGATCGCCTCGCTCGCCACGACGAAGAACCAGCCCCCGGACATGCTCATCATCATGTTCCAAATGAGGCCCGGCATCGCAAACGGCACCTCGAGCCGCCAGAAGCGCTGCCACGCCGAGAAGCGGAAACTGTGGGTCGCTTCTTCGAGGTCGCGCGGCACGGTGCGCAGCGACTGGTAGAAGCTGAAGGTCATGTTCCAGGCTTGGCTCGTAAAGATCGCGAAAATAGCCGCGGCTTCGGCGTCAGCGACCCGGCCGGGAAACAGTGATATGAAGAAGACGACAGTAAAGGAAATATAGCCCAGCACCGGCACCGATTGGAGGATGTCCAGCAACGGGACGAGAACGAGCTCGGCGCGCCGGCTCTTGGCCGCAAGCGTGCCGTAGGTGACGGTGAAGATCAGCGATGCGACCATCGCGGCCAGCATGCGCAGGGTCGTGCGCAGCGCGTATTCGGGCAGGTTGACCGGATCGAGCGAGGCCACCGGTTCCTTCAGCGCCGATAGGGGCACTAAAGTTTCGTGAGCGCCTCTGGCGGCAAGCAGCAAGAGCCCGAAGACCAGCGGAAAGGCAATGATGTCCCACCGGTTCGGGACCAAGCCTCGCGCAGTCAGGCCGGCATAACTGATTGCGCTTTCTTGCACCCGTCTGTCTCCGTGGAACCGCGACTTCGCAGCACGGGTCGGCCCCAATAGTCAAGTCCGGATATGGGCGTGAACTGTCACAGAAATGTAAGGTTAAACAGCGATAATTGTTTAGCTGCCGAAAAATGGGGGACGCCGCGCTGCAGACACAAACGCGGACCGGCACGATTGGCGTCCGCTCGCACCTCAAACCGCGGGTTTGATACTTGCACCGTGGTCATCTTCCTGGGCTGCTCGGCGCGGGGCTGTTGTTCGTGGGGTACAGCCCTCTATGCAGATGTCGACGCAGGGGCGCGAAACCGATATCGCAAGGCCTGCTCGCGCTGGCAGCGGGAGTACCCGGATGTCACGGGTTTCCGACGAAATGATCTCGGCCTATGGCCGCAGTATTGAGGCGGGCATCCGCGCGACTGAATACCGAACTTCCGCCTGTGCTGAAAGATTCGAGGATGCGAATGGCTGAATTGGCGATCGACGGGCCGCGTCCGGATGCAATAACGGAGACCGCGCTGCTGCCTCCATCGCAGCGATACATCAATCGCGAGCTGTCTTGGCTCGCTTTCAATGAACGCGTCCTCGAGGAGGCGAGCAATTCGGCTCATCCGCTGCTCGAGCGGGTGCGGTTCCTGTCGATCTCCGACAGCAACCTCGACGAGTTCTACATGGTACGGGTCGCCGCCCTCAAGGAATTGGCGGCCGGCGGTGTACCGGTGAAGAGCGAAGACGGGTTTACCCCGGACCAGCAGCTGGCCGCGATCTCCGAAGTCGCCGCAGGGCTGGTTCAGCGACAGCAGCGGTGCTGGGCCGATCTGCAGAAAAGGCTCCGCGCCGAAGGAATTTCCATCCTCCACCATGAGGCGTTGACCGGCGACGACCGCGGTTGGTTGCGGCAGCTGCTCGTCGATCGGCTGCTTCCGGTGCTGACGCCGATCGCGATCGACCCGGCGCACCCGTTCCCATTCATTCCCAATCGCGCATTGGCCATGGTTGTGGAATTGCGCCGAGAGGACGGCTCCCAGATCAATGCGCTGGTGCTCGTCCCCGAACGGGTCGAGCGATTTATCCGACTGCCGGGTGAGAAGGGACGGTTTACCCTAGTCGAGGAGGTGCTGCTCGCCGTGGGATTGGCGGAGCTGTTTCCCGGCATGGCACCGCTCGGCCACGGCCTGTTTCGCGCATTGCGCGACAGCGACATCGAGATCGAGGAGAAGGCGCAAGATCTGGTCGTGATGTTCGAATTTGCGCTGAAGCGGCGGCGGCGCGGTCAGATCATCCGTATGACATTCTCGGCCGATACCCCGGAGCGGCTCCGTGAATTTGTGATCGAGCAGACCGGCACACAGCCTCAGGATGTCATCGTGCTCGACGGGATGGTCGCTCTCTCGGATGTGCGGCAGCTGATCACCTCGGACCGGCCGGATCTGCTGTTTCCGCCGTTCACGCCCCGGTTTCCCGAGCGCATAAAGGACTACGGCGGCGACTGCTTCGCCGCAATCCGCGCGAAAGACATTGTCGTCCATCATCCGTACGAATCCTTCGATGTCGTCGTGCAGTTCTTGCGACAGGCGGCGGATGATCCGAACGTCATCGCGATCAAGCAGACGCTGTACCGAACCTCGGAAGACTTGCCGATTGTGGCGGCGCTGGTCGACGCCGCCGAGTCCGGAAAGTCGGTGACGGCGCTGGTCGAGTTGAAGGCGAGGTTCGACGAAGAGCGCAACATCCGTTGGGCTCGCCGGCTAGAGCAGGCCGGCGCTCAAGTCATCTTCGGTTTTGTCGATCTGAAGACCCACGCCAAGGTCTCGCTGGTCGCGCGCCGCGAAGGCGAGGCCCTGCGTTCCTACGTGCATTTCGGCACCGGCAACTACCATCCGGTTACCGCCAAGATCTATACCGACCTGTCATTCTTCACCTGCGACCCGGCACTGTGCCGCGACGCGGCCCGGGTGTTCAACTTCATCACCGGATATGCCCGGCCCCGGCATCTCGAAAAGCTGGCGATTTCGCCCGACGGGATCAGGGCGAAGCTGATGGAGCTTATCGAGGCCGAGATTGTCCATGCCGAGGCCGGCCGGCCGGCGGCGATTTGGGCAAAGCTCAACGCGCTCGTCGATGTCGGCATGATCGACGCCCTTTACCGCGCCTCGCAAGCCGGCGTTTCTATCTCGCTCGTCATCCGCGGCATGTGCTCTTTGCGCCCGGGAGCGGCCGGGCTCTCCGAAAACATTACGGTCAAGAGCATCATCGGACGTTTCCTGGAGCACGCCCGGATCATATGTTTCGGCGGAGGGCACGGCCTCCCGGCGCCGGACGCCCTGGTTTTCATATCGTCGGCCGATTGGATGCCGCGAAACCTCGACGGCCGCGTCGAAACGCTCGTCCCAATCGAGAACCCGACCGTGCACCAGCAAATCCTCGACCAGATCATGGAGGCAAACCTCCACGACGACGCACAGAGCTGGCTCCTGCGCCCCGACGGCTCATGGCATCGGCTCCTCCCCGGAGCCAAGCCTCAGAGCGCACACGTCTACTTCATGACCAATCCGAGCCTCTCCGGCCGTGGCAGTGCGCTTCACGGACCCCACGCGCACGGGCACAGGATCAGAGTCTTTGATTGACGTTTGGCTGCCAATCGCTACTATCACCGGTTGAGAGAATTATTATTCGCCGTTGCATCTGCAGCAAGTCTGCAGCAAAAGCTCTCCTTTCGGTTGTGGCGTCCAGACTGGCGCTGGATCATGCGTCCCGCCTGCCCCGTCACCCGCGGGCCGGCGCCTTTGAGGCTCGCCTCAACGTAACTATGCAATGCGAAAGAGGCAATTCTAAGATCGTCATCGGCGATGGCGGATTATCCCCCCGGCGCCGAGCTCTTGCACTGCCCGCGGCTCTCGACGATCCGTCAGAACCGGAATGTGCCGGCGAAGAGCGGCCCCCTCATATGGACGTCGAAACCCAGATTGCCGTTGCTCGACGTATAGTTAAAGTTGAGGCTGCGATAGCCCACGTGAAGGTTGATCCACGAGTTGAGGGCGTAGTCGACCGTGCCCACTACCTGCCAATCGGTATGCGCGCCCAGGTCGAAACCACCGATATCGCCATAGGCGCTCAGGCCGAACCCGTTGCCGAAATCGAAGTGATATCGTCCGCCGATCAGCGGATCGCCCCAGCCCGCTCTTCGGTCGACGCTCTGACCGGCAAGCAGACCGGGGTTCAGCTCCAAATTCGCTCCAAATCCCCAAGCGCGGAAGCCGGCACCCAGATCCGCGAACTGGGTCGGCGATTCGAGGAGACGGTACAACACTAATGCGGTCCCCGTATTGGTCGACAGCTCCGCCTTGCCACCCTGGAAGAGTACATTGCGGGTGGTGATGTTGGTGCTGACCGGGACATGCAGCACATCGCCGAGCAGGCCGAACGGCCCGTCGTGGATCTCGGCCGACCCCATGAACGGCGCCCCGTCGAGGTGCCCCAACAGCTCAAAGGGGCCGACGCTCGAATTGACCTCGGGTATTCGCGCCAGCGGCGTCGCGGTGGTGGCATAGACGCCGGCGAGCCAGAGGTAGGGCGTTATAAAGATCTGGGGATGCCCGAGGCCGCCCGAATCTTGCGCGGCGGCCGGAGGCGTTGACGCGCCGATCACGGCCAAGCTGACGGCAAGGGACGCCAGCGCCGCTCGGGCAAGCCTACAGAGCCGCCGCGTTAATCCGCGGCGCGCGCCCGCCGGCAGCGGAGTATCCTCGGACACAGATTTCCCCCTCTTTGTTGTTTCAAGAAGCGCTGCGTCGGACCGTAGCGGCGCCGGATGACGAAGCAGCCCGACCCCGATCGACAAAAAACATCCGCGCCAGCCTCCTTTCGCCGAGCGCCTCGTCGAGCACGCCCCAAGCGATATACGGAATGAGCACCAGCAGCATGATCATATAGCCGGCGAGGGTCTCGTAGAGCTTGGCGCCGGTGAGTTCGCCGAGCGAGGCGGCGGCCGACTGATGGTGGAACAGGCCGACGACGACTTCCTCGATGACGGTCAGGACGATCAGCAACACGAGGAAAGCGAACGATTTATGCAATGTCGGCCAGATCAACGGCCGGTCTTTGAAGCGCTCGCCGATCATGGCACGGCCGATCAGCATGAATTTCGCCAGCACGAGGGCTTTGACGATAGCAATGCCCCACGGGACGAAGCTGATCCCCGCGCCGTGCAGCACCGCGGCCTTCATCAGGATCACCGCCCCGAGGGTAACATAGAGGTAGGCGGTGAGGATCGCGATTTCCTTGAATTCGTGCACGGCCCGTTGGCCCAGCGTCGCCTTCGCGGTTGCTTCGGTTGCCATTGTGGTCTCCTTCCCCTTCGTGCCGCGGAGTCTGAAACGCGTGCCTTCCTGGTCAACGCGGTCGATGTTGGGCGTCCGGTGGCCCACCCCTGTCGCCGCTGTAGCAACTCAGATGCCGCGGTTTCCGGCTTCTGACAAGTTGTTGATCAGCGTGAGCTTGTCGCGTCGAGCACGATCTGGTCGTATTCCCACAGCTGCTGGATAAACCTGCGGCCCTGCTCGTCACCACCCGCTCCCGCAGCGCCCCGCAGGATCTCATCGATAGAGCGGTTGCCGTCGATTGCGGCGTAGATTTGCTCCTGTGCCGAATCGATGGGGAGCGCGAGGTCGGGGTAGGTGTGCGCCCGATTGATCAGGACGGCCACGAAACCGGGAGGCACCCTGTCCCGGATGCACAGGGTCCACGGCAGACGCAGAGGAACATAAGCTCGCCAGGCATTACCGTCGAACGTAATCGGCTGGCTCGCGCCCCGGCGGTTGTCGCGATAGGCGATGAAGGTGTGCTTGGCCATGGTGCCGCGCAGCAATTCGACCGCGGCGTGCCGCAATGGCGGAGAGAGCGAAGCGAGACGCGCGGCGTGTGGCGTCTCCGCGATTGCCCCGCATTGCGGGAGATAGGGAGCCTGCTCGAACCAGCGCCCGAACGATAGGCCGCAGCGCTCTAGCCAGGCATAGAGCTGCGGCACGGTGTAGGCGCGGTCTTGAGGGTGAAGCAGCGCATCGGCGAGCGCGTTTGGATGTCTGAAATCCTTCGCCCGCCTCGCCACGCCCGCTATCGGATGGTCGGCAGATAGCGCACCGATCATGGCGCCGAGGTCCCGCAGCTCCGCGTCCGAGGCGTCGACCCCCAACAGGCGGCAGTATTCCTGCATCATGTAGATGCCGGCACGGCCATATGTTGCATAGACCATCAGGTGCATTGCGCCATTGGGCGCGAGAACGCTGCGCAGCGACCGAAGGCCAATATCCGGGTCGCGCAGGTGGTGGAACACCCCCGTGCAGACGATCTGGTCGAACATCTGGCCGAGCTCCCCGACCTGCTCGATCGCCAGCCGATGGAGAACGAGATTTTGCAAGCGATATTTTCGCTGCAGATCGCGCGTATAGCGCAGGCTCGTTTCGCTGATGTCGATTGCCGTCACCCGAGCTTCAGGCTCGCGCAGTGCGTGGATGGCAGCCTGGGAGGTTCCACAGCCGGCGACCAGGATCTCTCGATTTGCCCGCGGCTTCTCCGTTGGCCACAGCAGAAGGGACAAAGCCCGACGCCGATCCGGGTTCCGATAAAGCTCGCGGTGTCGATCCAGGTTGCCGAGCGGCGCCGGATACGGGTGGCTTTCGTAGAAAGCACGAACGTCATCCATTCCCCCTCGCCCCGCCTGCGGGGAGAGGGAAGGGGTGAGGGGCCATTTTTCGAGTTCGGACAGGAGCGTTTCGAGAACCCCGTCCAGATTCTCAATGACATCGTTGTTCCAGATGCGGATCACGCGATAACCGAGGGAGCCCAGCTCGCTGTCGCGCTGCCTGTCCTCAGGGCGGTCCGAGTGGTGGCCGCCATCGAGCTCGATAATCAGACGCCGCTCGCGACAAACAAAGTCGACGTAGAACCGATCGATGGGCTCTTGGCGGACGAATTTGAAGCCGCCGAGTTGGCGGCCGCGAATGCGCGACCACAACGCGAATTCTGCTGGCGTGAGTGCGCCCCGCAACGATCGCGCGCGCTCAGCCCGCTTTTGGTCCTCGCCTCGCAATGCCGCAATTCCTCTGCCGAGTAGCCTTGCCCCTCACCCCGGCCCTCTCCCCGCAAGCGGGGCGAGGGAGCTGCCCCTCGATCCGTTCGGACGGGTTACGTGTGGGTGCTCTCCTGCATCTTCCGCAGCACGTCGTCGAGGTTGAAGCTGGCGGCTTTCTGGCGCTGCGGGTATTCTCTGAATGTCTGCAGGAATTCCCCTATATAGGCCTGTGCCGGCACCAGCAGGTAGACATGATCGATCAGCCAGTCATAGTAGGTGACCGAGGTGATGTCGGCGCGCTCGAACGGATCCGTGCGGAGATTGAACATCTTTGGGACACGGAGTGTAACGAACGGCTCGGACCAGACCCGCATCGTGCCGGGCTGCCGCTGTTCCGCGAACACGATCTTCCAATTGTCGTAGCGCAATGCCACGACCTGCTGGTTGTCGTTGCAGTAGATGAACGAGACCCGCGGGCTCTTCTCCGCTTGGCCGGTCAAGTACGGCACCAAATTATAACCGTCGAGGTGGATTTTGTAGGTCGTGTCCCCGATCGTGTAGCCCTTCAACAGCTTGCCGGTGACATCCGGGTCGCCGGCCATGGCCAGAAAAGTCGGCAGCCAGTCGTGATGGGCGACCATCTCGTTCGACACGATGCCCGGCTTGATCTTGCCGGGCCAGCGGACCACGCACGGCACCCGATAGGCGCCCTCCCAGTTGGTGTTCTTCTCGTTCCGGAACGGGGTCATCGCCCCGTCCGGCCATGAGAACATATTCGGACCGTTATCGGTGCTGTACATGACAAAGGTGTTGTCGGCAATGCCGGCATCGTCGAGTGCCTTGAGCACGGTGCCGACGTTCTTGTCGTGATCGATCATGGCGTCGTGGTATTCGCTCTGCCAGCGGCCCGACTGGCCCCTGCTCTCCGGCTTCACATGCGTGCGGAAATGCATGTGCGTGAAGTTCACCCACAGAAAGAAGGGTTTGCCGGCCTGGGCCTGCCGCTTGATGTATTCATCGGCGCGGCTGGCGATGTTGTCGTCGATCGTTTCCATTCGTTTCTTTGTCAGCGGGCCGGTATCGTGAACGGTCTGCTTGCCCAGTCTGCCAAACCGCGGGTCGACCGTCGCGTCGTCCCTGTCGGTCGCCTTGCACTCCAAGACGCCGCGCGGACCGAATCTCTCGCGAAAGTGAGGAAAATCCGAGCCCTTCGGGTAATCGGGCAGCTCCGGCTCTTCCTCGGCGTTCAGGTGGTACAAATTGCCGTAGAACTCGTCGAACCCGTGCACGGTCGGCAGATATTCGTTGCGGTCGCCGAGGTGGTTCTTGCCGATCTGCGCGGTCGCATAACCCAATGGCTTGAGCAGCTCGGCGATGGTCGGGTCTTCCTTGTGCAGACCAACGGTGGCGGCCGGCAGACCGACTTTGGTCAAGCCGGTGCGCAATCCGTGCTGACCGGTGAGGAACGACGATCGTCCGGCCGTGCAGCTCTGCTCGCCGTAGAGATCGGTGAAACGCATGCCTTCCTGGGCAATGCGGTCGATGTTGGGCGTGCGGTAGCCCATCAACCCGTCGCTGTAGCAACTCAGGTTGGTCATGCCGATATCATCGCCCCAGATGACGACGATGTTCGGCTTGACCGCTCTAGATCTAGCCATCTCGATCTCCTTTCGTTGGTCGGGTTTCGAAAGTGCTTATTGGTCTTGGTGTCCGGCCGGTATGGCTACGTGAGGCGCAACAGGACCGCAAAGAAGGCGAACAGGCCGACAAATATAAGGAGGATGGCGACCGCCATAACCGGCGATTGCATCCCCTCATTGGTAACGCCGGCGATTGGTGCGAACGGTTCACCCCGCAGATAGCGAATGGACCACCGGTACTGCCAAATCGAAATCACCAGCGCCAGGATGCCGCACAAAATCAGCGCGAGCCCCAAATATTCCGGCGCGCTTGGAAGATAGGCGGGACGGGCTCCTCGGATCTGTTGCAAATGACTGATGTATTGGACGATCGCGAATCCGAAGCCGATCAGCGCCACCGCGGTGCGCAGCCAGGACATTATCGTGCGTTCGAGGGCGAGGCGGGTGCGGACCCAGGCAAAATGGCTGTCTGCCGTTACCCTTACCTCGAACCGGGCCGCGTTGCCGGCCGTGGTCTGCTGGCCATCGCTCATCGCTGCCTCCGTGCTACGCGGCAATCGACGTTACATTTCAGTGGTTCGCAGAGGCGCTGTCGAGGCCCAATACTACGATCTTGGCGGTCGCGGGCTTCGTTGGCCAGGCGATCATCGTAAAGCCGCTCGCCACAGCAACTTTTTGCGCACCGTTCGCGGTATAGGTGATCACACCGCCGCCGATCGCGCCGCCGAGCTCCTGGCCCCAAAGTTTCTGGCCGTCGGCGGCATCGAGCGCATAAAAGTTGCCGCCCAGATCGCCGAAGAACACGAGGCCTCCGGCCGTCGGACTCATACCGCCGACGATTGGGTAGTTAGATTTCAGGCGCCACTTCCAGACGCCGGTGTCGGCGTCGGTGGCGTAGACCCATCCAGCCCAATTTCCGTCCGCATAGCCTGCCTTGCCGAACGGGTTCAGTGTCGCCATTCCCGTCCATAGCTGCCCGGGCGGCGCCGCCCGAAGTTTTTTGCTGTCCTCCAACCTCACCGTGTTGCACCATTCGACCTCACCGATGAGGACAAGGTTGGTCTGGGGATCGTAAGCCGGGCTGTTCCATTCCGCGCCCCCTACCGAGCCCGGACAGAAATGGACGGCCCTGTCGAGTGAGAAAGGTGCGTCGGCATTCTCGACCCGGGTCACCGGCACGCGGTAGAGCAGGGCGTTGGTGGCGCGATCGAAGCCATAGAGGTGGCCATCTTTCGGCGCGACCAACATGAGCTGCTTGCCGCCTATCGTTTGAATCAGGACGGGCGGGTTGGAGACGTCCCAGTCGTGCCAGTCCTTCGGTACAAGTTTGAAATGGCGCTTGTAGTCCCCGGTCTTGGCGTCGAGTACGACGACCGAGTCGGTATAGAGATTCTCTCCCTCGCGCGCACTTAAATCGAAGTCGGGAGCCGGATTGCCGCCGGGGACGTACAACTCCCCGGTCTCCGTGTCGAGGGTGTAAGACGTCCAGGTCCCGCCACCGCTGACGGGTATGCCGGACACGTTTTCCCACGTCGACATGTTGAGCGGCGTCGCGCCTTGCGGTCCGCGGGTCGCCTCGCGCTCGGCTCTGGGTACCAGAAAGAATTCCCAGACGATCTTGCCGGTCTTGGCCTCGAGCGCGTACATGCGCCCCTTCCCGCCCCTGAAGTCTCCGCCTGCATTGCCGACAAAGACAAGGCCGTCCGAGGCGATCGGGGCCGACGGCACCGACTCGCCAAGTTTCGCGACCGCGATGGTCGCTTCCCATACTCGTTTGCCGGTCTTGAAGTCATAGGCCAATACCCGCCCGTCCTGGGTGCCGCGAAACAGCATGCCGTCCATGTAAGCGGCGCCTCGGTTGACCGGCAGAAGGCTGAGAGGGTAGTACTCGTGCGTTCGCCAATTCTCGGCGCAAGTAGCCGGGTTGAGGGAGAAAATATCGAATTGGGTAGTGCCAATCAGAGCGTTATCCACCATGATCAGACCGGACTCAAAGGCAGCGAACTCGTCGATGTCGTAAGTGCACAGAACTTTCAGCTTACCAATATTCTTCGTATTGATCTGACTCAACTGTGAATAGCGCTCGGAAGTCAACGTTTTGTTGTAGCTTGGCCAGTCCCCGGTGGTCGTGTTCGGCAAAAGAGACGCGGCGGGAAGCGAGGGCGCGGCAGCCACGACGCCTTTGTAAGCCGTATTCAATTCCGTAGTTGTCGTGCCCGTAGGTGCAGACCAAGAAAGAAAATAATTGCGCGTCAGACCCGCAAATGTCGACGCCTGAACCGGGTAAGCATAGTATAGAACTCCCGCTGCAGCCGCACCTATCACAACGAGCGCGCATGCGATGAGGGGAAGCTTCTTTTTCATTCTAGCTTCCTGCGCGCACTCTCGACGACCCTGTGGACTCGGCTGGCCCGCCGCAGTCCCCTACTGCCGCGCCATCGCGATGCGGATTGCATCCTCCGGCGAGACGAGGTGATCGGAACTCTCGGCCGCGTCGCCGATGGCGAGCTGCACCCCCTTGACCGTTCCGTTGAAAGCATTGCCGCGCGAGCCGTAGTCCTGGGAGACGGGAGCGCCGCTGTCCTCGCCGACGTCGCAGCCGTCGTCGGCGGAGAATACCATCGCCTGCGTCATTGGGATGGCTCCTTCGCCGACCTTCTCGCCGTCGACATAGAGCGTCACCTGTCCGCCCTTGCCGAGACCGCCGCCGGCGTATGCAAACTCCATGCGCACCTGATGCCCGCCCGCCGGCAATGCCCTCGCGGCTTCCACATAGAAGTGATTCACCCCCGCTACGTTATAGCAGTATTTGAGCTTGCCGTTCTTCGCATAGAGGCTCCAGCCGCCGATATTCGCGCCCTGGGCGATGATCACGCCCTCGGCCCCCGCCTCCGGGACCTCGATCTCGGCGGTGACCGAGTGGGACTTGTTCTTGATGTTCAGGACGCAGTTCTCCGACAGGCGCCCCATGCCGCCGAACAGCAGCTGGGTCTTCCCCTTGATCAGCACCGGGCGGCCTGCAGTGTCCGGATTCATTTTCTCGACAACCCGGTCGTCGATCGGCAACACGTTGTAGCGCGCCGCCTCGATCAGCCACAGCCGTTGCAGCTCGTGAAGCTTCTCCGGCATCTGCTTGGCGAGGTCGTTGGCTTGGCTCCAGTCCTTGCTGGTGTCGTAGAGCTCCCAGACGTCGTCGTCGAGGGCGACAGTCTTCCGGCCCACGAGCACCCAAGGTGTGCCGTGCTTTGTCACCGCGGTCCAGCCCTTGTGGTAGATGCCGCGGTTGCCGAACATTTCGAAGTACTGCGTCTCATGCCGCTCCGCAGCCTTGGCGTCATTGAACGAATAGAGCATGCTGACCCCCTCGATGGGCCGCTGCTGTACGCCATTGACCGAGATCGGCTCCGGCAGCCCCGCCGCCTCGAGGATCGTAGGTGCGATGTCGATGACGTGGTGGAACTGCGAGCGGATTTCGCCCTTGCCCTTGATGCCGTTGGGCCAGTGCACGATCGTGCCATTGCGCGTCCCGCCCCAGTGCGAGGCGACCTGCTTGGTCCACTGGTAAGGGGCGTTCATTGCATGCGCCCAGCCCACGGCGTAGTGGTTGTACGATTCGGGCCCGCCGAGCTTTTCGTACCGCTCCATCAGGAATTCCGGGGTCTCGAGGGCCGCCAGGCCGTTGAAGTTGGCCATCTCGTTGTAGGCACCGTTCAACGTGCCCTCGGCCGAGGCGCCGTTGTCGCCGATGATGTAATAGACGAGCGTGTCGTCGAGGATATTGAGCTTCTGCAGGCCATCGAGCAGGCGTCCGACGTGGTGGTCGGTGTATTCCATGAACCCGGCATAGACCTCCATCTGGCGGCGCAGTATCGGCTTCAGCGCCTCCGGCATCTCGTCCCACGCCGGAATCTCCGTGTGGCGCGCGGTGAGCTGGCAGTCCGTCGGGACGACGCCCAGCTTCTTCTGCCGGGCGATGGTCTCTTCGCGCAATTTGTCCCAGCCCTGGTCGAACTTGCCCTTGTACTTGTCGGCCCACTCCTTGGGCACATGGTGCGGCGCGTGGGTGGCACCCGGTGCGAAGTAGACAAAGAAGGGCTTGTCCGGGGCCAGCGCCTTCTGCTGCGACACCCAGGCCATCGCCTTGTCGGTCATGTCCGCCATGAAGTGGTAGCCCGCTTCGGGCGTCTTCTTCGGCTCGACCGGTGTGGTGCCCTCGTACAGCGTAGGGTACCACTGGTTCGCCTCGCCGCCGATAAAGCCGTAGAAATATTCGAACCCGCCGCCGCCCGTTGGCCATGCGTCGAACGGCCCGACCGGGCTCGTCTCCCACACCGGCACTTCGTGGCATTTGCCGAACTGCGCGGTCGAATAACCGTTGAGCTTCAGGGTGCGGGCAAGCGGCGAGATGGTATTGGGCAGCACCGAGCTGTAACCCGGCGCACCGGTGGCGATCTCGGTGATGCAGCCCATGCCTGCGGAGTGGTGATTGCGCCCGGTCAGCAGCGCCGCCCGCGTCGGGGAGCAGAGGGCGGTAGTGTGGAAGCGGTTGTACTTAAGCCCGGCCGCCGCCAGCTTTTCCGCGTTCGGCGTCTGGCAGGGGCCGCCAAAGGCGCTCGCGGAGCCGAACCCGGCGTCGTCGATCAGGATGAGCAGCACGTTGGGCGCGCCCTTGGGCGGGCGCAACTGCTCGATTGGCGGGAATTTGGTGTCCGGGTCCCTCGCGTCATACGTGATCAGCCCGGTTCGCTCAGGCGAGGGGATCGGGAGGTGTGAACGATGCTTCTTGTCTGCGCTGCTCATCGTCTGATCGCCCTTTGCATTGCGGATATGAAGACGAGGATTTTTGGTTTTTACTTTGGCCATTTCACAGTGGTCTTGGCCCGTAAAGGTCGACGGCGGACCGATGCTGCCACCAAAATCTCTGTCACACCGGCGAAGGCCGGTGCCCATTTCGGCCGTGGGTCCCGGCCTGCGAGGGTGTAAGGAAATTCACGATTGGCTGGATCAGCACCGTGCGTCCTTCGAGACAGCTGCTTCGCAGCTTCCTCAGGCTGAGGGATTTTCTTAATGCCATCAAAGGCTTCCCTCATGCTGAGGAGCACCCGAAGGGTGCGTCTCGAAGCACGCACGGCCGCGATGCAGCCAATTTCCTGACAGCCTCCTGCGCCGGGAAGACGAAGTAGGGAGACGCGGCATTGAACCATCTGAATGCATCTGAGCAATGGCTTGGGCAGCGTCTTAGGGTTTGCGTCGGTCATCGCGACGATTTCGCCTCGCGAACGACGCAACGGAAACCCACATGGCTCGTCGAGGTGGTCAACCGGCTCCGGATTACGCGCGGCCACGGCCGCTACCGACCATTTTGAGCCACACACATCTAGGACCGGCCCGCGAGAGCCGCATCCATGCCGGCAGGATCCTGGAAAACATCCTTGCCGATATCGATGCGCACCCAGGCGATATTGCCGGTGAACCGGCCGTATGGGGTCTCATAATCCTCCGTGACCGGCGCGCCGATGTCCCTGCCGATATCCATCAGATCATCGGCGGAGAAGAGGAACGGCACCGTCCTCTCGATGCGCGTCTGGCCCGCCTGTTGCCCGTCGACCAACAGCGTACCGGTGCCGCCCCTGCCGACGCCGCCGCCATCATAGGCGAACTCATAGCGCAGCGTGTGCTTGCCGGGCGCGAGGGGCTGGGCGGCGCGGGCGTAAGTATGGCTGAAGCCGAAGAAGTTGTAGCAGTACGCCGGCACCCCTCCCTTGAGATAGAGGCACCAGCCGCCAAACCGCCCGCCTTGCGCGACGATGGCGCCGGTCGCTTTGTCGTCCGGCACGGTAATCTCCGCGGTGACTGCGTGCGACTTGTTCTTGACGTTGAGGACCGTGTTCTCGTTGATGTGGCCCATGCCCGGATAGAGCGTCATCGTCGTGCGCCCCTCCACCAGATCGGGCCGGCCGGCCATATCGGAGTTGAAGCGCTCTAGCCTGCGGTCATCCAGTGGAAAGACGTGGTATTTGGCACCCTCCAGCAGGAAAAGCTGCTGCAATTCCTTCAGTTTCGCCGGGTTCTGCGCGGCAATGTTGTTGGCTTGCGTCCAGTCATCCGGCGCATAGAGTTCCCACACGTCGTCGTCGAATTTTGGGAGTTTGGCAAGGAAGAGCCAGGGTGTGCTGTGCTTGGTGCAGGCCGTCCATCCCTCGTGATAGATGCCGCGATTGGCGGCCAGCTCGAAATACTGCGTCGTGTGACGCTCGGCGGCCTTCGCGTCGTCGAAGGAGTAGGCGATGCTGCTGCCTTCGATCGGCTGCTGCTGGATGCCGTCCACGAATTCCGGGGCCGGCAGCTTCGCCGCCTCCAGGATCGTCGGCACGATGTCGATCACGTGGCACCACTGATTGCGGATCTCGCTCTTCGCCTTGATGCCGGCCGGCCAGTGCACGATCATCCCGTTGCGCGTCCCGCCCCAATGCGAGGCGACCTGCTTGGTCCATTGATAGGGCGTGTCCATCGCGTGCGCCCAGCCGACCGGATAGTGGCAATACGTCATCGGGCCGCCGATTTCGTCGAGATGCGGCAGGATCTGGGCGGCGTTCTGCACAATGCCGTTCAGCGCCGCTATTTCGTTTAGCGTGCCGAGGGGGCCGCCCTCGGCGCTGGCTCCATTGTCGCCAAGAATGTAGAGGAATAGCGTATTGTCCAAGGCGCCCATGTCCTGTAGCGCGTCGACGACGCGGCCGACCTGGACATCCGTGTGATCGGCAAACCCGGCATAGGCCTCCATCAGCCGTGCCGCCACACGCTTCTCGTCGGTGGACAATGTATCCCACGCCGCGATTTCGCTCGGCCGCTCGGTCAACCGGGCATCCTGCGGGATGACGCCGAGCTGCTTTTGCCGCGCAAAGGTCTCCTCGCGCTGCCTGTCCCAACCCTGATCGAACTTGCCGCGGTACTTTTCGATATACCGCTTCGGCACGTGGAATGGCGCATGCACGGCCCCGAAGGAGACATAAACGAAGAACGGCTTGTCAGGGGTCATCGCCTTCTGCTCGCGCATATAGGCAATGGTCTTGCTCGTCATATCCTCGCTGAAATGGTAGTTGGGATCCTCCGGCGGCTCCACGGGCGTGATGCCCTCGAACAGCGTGGGATTCCACTGGTTCGTCTCGCCGCCGAGGAAGCCGTAGAAGCGCTCGAACCCGTCGCCGGTCGGCCAGCGGTCGAACGGGCCGGAGGCGCTGGTCTCCCACACCGGGGTCTGGTGCATCTTGCCGAAGGCGGCGGTGTTGTAGCCGTTGAGCCGCAGAGTCTGAGCGATCGTCGCCGCGCTGTCGGGCCGTACCGAGGTGTAGCCCGGGAAAGAAGTCGCGATTTCGGTGATACCCGCCATGTTCACCGAGTGATGGTTGCGCCCGGTCAGCAGCGCCTGTCGGGTCGGAGAGCAGAGTGCGGTGGTGTGAAAGCGCGTATAGGTGAGCCCATTCTTCGCCAGACGCTCGGCCACCGGCATCACACACGGGCCGCCATAGGCGCTGGACGCGCCGAACCCCATGTCATCGAGCAGCACGATGACGACATTGGGTGCGCCCGAGGGCGCACGCAGCGGACGGATCGGCGGGGCCTGGGCGTCACGCGCGTCCAGCGGGGTGACCAGACTGTTCTTCGCCTGCGGGATCGGCAGGGTTTCCCGCGCGGAGATCGGCGTCTGGGCGCGCGTCGCGGAGGACCAGAAGCCACCGAGCGCCGTGGCGAGCGCTGCCTTGGCGGTTGAAGTGAACAGGCTGCGTCGGTTCATATGACTCCCCCTGGATAAGACTGGGTCAGGGCTTGCGCTGTTCGCGCACGATGCAGCGGAAACCGACATGGCTCGTCGAGGTGTCCACCGGCTCCGGATGACGCGCGGCCGGGCGGTAACGGCGGCAGTAATTCGGCGCACACAGATGCGAGCCGCCCTTGAGCACTTTACGAGGAATTTTGATTTCGGGCTGGCAGCGGTCGTAGCTGGCGTTCTCGCGACCGCCCCGCGGATTGATCGGGATGCAGCAGGCCTTGCCGGCATCGGCCTCGTGTCTGGGTGAGTACCAATCGCTGGTCCACTCCCACACGTTGCCGATCATGTCGTGAATGCCGTAGCCGTTCGGCGGAAATGCGGCCACCGGCGAGGTGCGCTCGAAACCATCGAGCTCGAGATTCTCGTGCGGGAACGCGCCCTGCCAGATGTTTGCCATCTGCTTGCCGCCGGGCGTAAGTTCATCGCCCCAGGCGAACTCGGCGCCGTCGAGCCCGCCGCGGGCCGCAAACTCCCACTCCGCCTCGGTCGGCAAGTCCTTGCCCGCGCATTTCGCGTAAGCCAACGCATCGCTGTAGGCGACGTGAACAACGGGATGATCATTGAGCCCACTGAGCGAACTCCGCGGTCCGTAGGGCCGCCTCCAGTTGGCGCCAAACCTGAACGTCCACCACTGGCTCCAGTCGCGTAGATCATCGACCGCATGCTTCGGCGGATTGAAAACCAGGGAGCCGGCCTTGAGCATGTTCGGCAGCGCGCCCGGATAGTCCTTCGGATCCGGTGCGATCTCGGCGAAGGTGATATAGCCGGTCGCCCTGACGAACTCGCGGAATTCACGGTTTGTCACCGGAGTGCGATCAATCCAGAAGGCGTCGACCGTCACGCGATGGACCGGCGCCTCTTCCACATAATGCTTGTCCGACCCCATGCGGAAGGTGCCGCCGGCAATCCACACCATATCGGCGTGGCGCGAGCTCGGGCGACCGACATCTGGGTTTCTTGGAACATCTGTCGCGACACCGGTCAAAGGAGAATCCCGCCGAGGCCGAATGCGCCGATCATGAGCGCATGAGGGCGGCGGGCGCCCTCGTCGGTGCCCGCTGACCCCACGGCGCTACTATGGCTTGCGGACGACCGCGGCCCCATTCGGTCCGACGCATCCCGCTCGGTAGACCCCCTTGGCGCAGGAGACCGCAGGTTTGGCGGGGGTCGACTTGTGGACGACCGCAACCCCATTGGGTCCGGCGCATCCCGCTCGGTAGACGCCATTGGCGCAGGCGGCGTGGCTCTGATGGGCGAGAGCGAGGGTGCCAAGCCCAACCATGACGGCGAGTACAAACTGTTTCATCTCGAATGACCTCCGGGATCTATGGTTCGGCCGCCCAGCAGTGGCGAAGACGGCTCTCTGGCAGGAGACGTTCAGGTACTTTGTAGCGATTGCAACGAAGATTACTGCCGAAAAACCAGCCGTTGATTAGCCACCCCCCAGGCGCAGCGTCATTGATTTAGCTCAACTCGCATCAGAGCGCCAGCAACCCTCGCCCCTCGGCCGACACGGGTCAGACACCGGGGACAGATCGATGTTGGTGGCGATGCCCCCGTCGCGCCTTCGAACGGATTTCTGGCTGGGCGAAGAGCGGCGGCGGTGCCGCCATATGCCAAACCTTATGTCGAGCGCGGCAAGAACGTGGCGATTGACGCGGCAGCCTTTCGCGGGCGGGCCGCCGCGCTGTCCTACTCCGCCGCTGCGGCGATCTTGGCGTCGCGGAAGGCGGGCATGACCTCCTTCGCGAACCGGTCCAGGTCTTCCAGCTGGACGTCTCGGGGAGTCCCCAACGGCGTGGGCGCACACCACCCGGTCGACGCCCGGATAGCGTTTTTCGACGGCCTTCAATTGCTCGATGATGTCGGCGGGCGTGCCGGTCAGGAAGCCGCCGGCCTTCACTGCGTCCTCGATGCGCGGCAATTTCGTCGTGGCGGCAAGCCGCGGATCGCGCATCGCGGCGATCTGCTCGTCGGTCAGCGCCCGCACGAGGCGCAACTCGCCGAACATCTTCATGTTCTCTTCGTAGTGTTTGGCCGCCTCGCGCATGCCGTCTTCGCGGCTCTTGGCGATGTGAAACTGGAAGCCCAGCGCAAGGCGCTCGCCGAGCTCGAGCTTGACGCTGCGGCGCGCATAGGCGGCCTGGAAGCCGATCATGTGCCGCTCGACGGCGCCGCCCTCGGCAGAGCCGCCGCCGATGATGCCGCAGATGCCGTGCTTTGCCATGAAGTCGAAGGCCCGCTCCGAGCCGCTCTGGATCGGCTGCCAGCATTCGACCGGCAGCCGCTCCGGCCCCGGCACCAGGGTGATCTCCGTTAGCGTATAGCCGCGATACGGCAGGCGGGATCGTGTAGTACTTGCCCTTGTGCGAGAACGGCTTGCCCGCGAACGCCTTGAACAGAATATCGACGCCCTCCTCGAACAATTCGCGGTTGGCCTCCTGGTCGAGCAGCGGCGCGCCGAACGTCTCGACCTCGCGGGTGTGATAGCCGCGCGCGACACCGAAGATCACCCGGCCGCCGGTCAGGATGTCGGCCATCGCATAGTCTTCCGCGAGGCGCAGCGGGTGCCACATCGGCACGACGTTGAAGCCGCAGCCGATGCGCAGGTTCTTTGTCACCCCGCACAGGTGCATCGCCATCATCAAGAGGTTCGGGATCAGCTCGGTGCCTTCCGGCTGGAAATGGTGCTCGGCCATCCAGAATGTGTCGTAGCCGCGCTCATCCATGCACTTGGCGTACTCGATGACCTTGTGCAGCGCGCGGCCCAATTCCGCTTGCGAATAGCGGCGTTCGTTGATCGGCGTGCCGGTGTAGCCGAGATTCTCCATGTCGGCTGTGCCATAATAGGAGCTGTCGAATTTCGTGATCATCGTGTGCCCTCGCAGATACTGGCGCCGCCTGTCACGGGCGCCGGCGGTTGAATTCCTCAGCAGCCGAGCTTGGCAGCCAGATCGATAAAATCGCCGGCGACGACATCGAAATCGTGCTCGGCTTTGAGGTCCCTGGTCTTGTTGGGGCCGTGTTCTAGGGGCCGGCTGACAAAGGCGGTGTGGAACCCGCGGCTGCGCGCCGCGACGAGATCGCCATTATGCGCGGCCACCATCATGCATTGCTCGGGTTTGAGGTCGAGCAGCGCAGCGCTGCGGTCGTAGGCCTCGGGCTGCGGTTTGTAGGCGTGGGCGACCTCCGCGCCGAGGATGACGTCCCACGGCAGCCCGGCGTATTTGGCCATATTGACCATCAGCGCGACATTGCCGTTCGACAATGTCGCAAGGATGAATTTGCGTTTGAGGCGGGTGAGCCCTTCGACGCTGTCGGGCCACCCGTCGAGGCGATGCCAGGCGCGGTTGAGGTGGTCGATGTCAGCCTCGTCGAGGGCGCTGATTTCAAATTCCTTCAAAAGCTCGACCAGGTTCTCGCGATGCAGGTTGTCGAGCCTGGCCCAGGGCCGCTCGCCCTTGCGCACCTTCTCCATCGCCGGCTGATAGCGGGCCCGCCAGCGATCCGCGAAGGCGTGCCAATCCTTCTCGTAGCCCTTCGGCCCGAGAAAACTTTTCGCCTCGCGGGCGATGCTGTCCCGCCAGTTCACCACGGTGCCGAACACGTCGAAAGTGAGAGCCTTCACGTCGGAGAGCGCCATCCGCTGAGTTCCCGCCATTAGTTCCCCCAGGCTTCGGTGTCGCGCTTCGACGGCTCCGCTGTCAAGGCAGCGGCTTCCTCGCGCAGGTGAAATCCCTCCCGCCGTCGGCCTTTTCGCAAAGGACCACGGCGTGCTGAATGTTGTCCACAACCCACAGAAAGGCGGCGTGCTCGTTTGCCGCGGCGCTGACGGCATAATTGCCGGAGCCGCCGCCTCCCGGCAACCGCGGTCCGACTGGAAAGCTCGGGGTCGGCTGAGGGGCGGCGGGCAGACCCGGCTGCGCGGCGCCAGGCAGCCCCGGCTGGGCCCCCTGCGCGAGCACGCTATCCGCGTCCGAGGACAGAGCGCCCGCCGATACCAAGGCGGCGGATAGGAAAAGGGCGGGAAATTTCGCCATCGTGTGTGTCTCCGATATGCTCGAGCGGTCCAGGTTCTCGCGTAATCCCGCCCGATTTGATAAAAAGCCGGCATCGGGCGTTGTCAACAAGGGTGCCCCCACGCGCCAGGAAGGAAAGCCGATGGAACTCACCGGCTCCGTCACGATCTACCAGGGTAAAGGCTGAGTCTTGGCCCAGCGCCACACGCGGGCGACGACGCGGCTCTACCTGATCACGCCGCCGGCGTTCGACCTCGACCGCTTTGCGAAAGAATTGGAGGAGGCGCTCGCCGGCGGCGACGTCGCCTCCTTGCAGCTGCGCCTGAAGGACTGCGGCGACGACGAGGTGCGGCGCGCCACCAAGGTGCTGAAGCCGATCGCTCAAGATCATGGCGTCGCGTTCATCATGAACGACCGCCCCGACCTCGCCGCCGAGCTCGATTGCGACGGCGTGCATGTCGGCGAGGACGACGCGCCCTATGCCGAGGCCCGGCGCCTCCTCGGCCCCGAGCGCATCGTCGGGGTGACCTGCGGCGCTAGCCGCGACCGCGCCATAACCGCCGCCGAAGCCGGCGCCGACTATGTCGCCTTCGGCGCCTTCTTCCCAAGCGCGACCAAGGCCGCCAAGCACCACGCCGACCGGGAATTGCTGCGCGACTGGAGCGAAACGACCGTCGTCCCGTGCTGCGCGATCGGCGGCATCACGCAACAGAATTGCGGGCATCTGGTCGAAGCCGGCGCCGACTTTCTCGCGGTGATCAGCGCGATCTGGTCCCACCCCAAGGGCCCGCGTGCGGCGGTCGCCGAATTCAATGAGGTGTTCGCCCGTTATGGGCGGGCATTTGCCATGAACGCCGGGTAAACGCCTGCCTCGCCTAGTGTGGGCGGGGGTGTTCGATCGGGGTTGCGGTTCCGGCGCTTCGCCACGGGTTGCCGCCCAGATGCAGTCTTTCGGCAATGTCCATGGCCGACCAGTAGAGGGGCACGGCACGGCCCTTGACGAACGGCATCGCGGCCGGGTCGAGACCGAGCCAGGGCAGGAACGGATTGCGCCGTCCGTAAGCCCAGATCTCGAGACGAACCGATGGGCGAGCGCTGAGCCCGCGCGCATGGAAACCGACGGTGTCGGCCACCACTAGTGTATTTTGCGGCACCGCGAAGGCCTTGGGCTCGCCAAAGCCTAGGCGGCGCACCGTACCGGGTGTGATCCGCAGTGAGCCTCGGGCGGATTGAAAATCCGAGCTGCGCGCCGCCGTCATCGACTCGCGGCGTTCCCAGCTGAGGCGCCGGCGTGTCGGCCGATGCGACCCCGGCACATAAATGAACGGGCCGTCTTCTTCGGCGACATCCGTCAGAAAGAACCAGGCCTTGACCGAGGGATGAAACGCGTCGGCATGCAGCCGCGTCTGCGGGTCGGGCGGCGACTGCCGGACATGCGAGAAGATCGTCTGGATATAGATCTGCGGTTCGAGCATGTACGAGCCGACATAGCGCACGAGGCCGAGCCATTCCGGGCTGTCGACGATGGCGCGCAAGGCCGGCAGATTGGCCAGGGTTCGGTGGTCGAGGGCGATGCGCCGGGTCAGCGCATCGCCCTGGAGCTGATGCCGCACCGGTCCGCGGAACGACAAGACCTGCTCTTTGAGCGCGGCATAATCGGCCGCGGGCAGAAAGTCGGGTTTGAGAATAAAGCCGTCGCGCTCGAAAGCCGCACGATCCTCTTCGCAAACCAGTGCCGACAGTCTCCGGCGGCGCCATTCGGCCATTCGATGGGCCAGCCTAATCCGCGCAACATGCAATCCGGCGTGATTGAGTCTCGGGCTTCCGATTATCGGATTGTCGCGGAAAGACTTCGCGCCGGTTGCCAGAGCGGCGATGTGCCATGGCGCGAAGACCCAGGAGAGCCGACTGGATCCCATCCTAGTTCTGTGAACTCGGGGCCGGCCTTAAGTCAAGGTGCAGGGATTTGAGCGCGTCATAGACGACGCGGTCGATCTCGATGCCGTCGCGCAGTTTCTGTTCCCGGCTGCGAAACGCCCGCTCGCCCGGAATGCGGATTTCGCTGACGCCTGGCTGACGCGGCGTCGCCTTGATCCGGTCGATGAGCGCACTGATTTGCTGCTTGAAGTCGTCGGGATCGATCAGCAAATCGGGTTTCAGCACGATGAACAGGTAGCCGTCGTCCTTGTCCGGGTCGAGCGCCGAGCCGGCCAGCACCCCCAAAGCCTGAACGATGAAGGCGAGGCCGAAGCCCTTATAACCCCCGAACGGGAGCAGCGCGCCGAGCCTTGCCTCGGCCGGGTCGCGCGTCGGACGCCCTTCGGCATCGACTGCCACCCCCTCAGGAAGCAGCTGTCCGATCCGAGCGCGATAGGCCAGGTCGGTCCCCATGAACGCCGAGGTCCCCATGTCGAGGACCACTGGCCCACGTGACGACGGAATGCCGAAGGCGATAGGGTTGGTGCCGAGCGCCGGTCGCGTGCCGCCGAACGGGGCGACGCTGCGCGCGGAGGCGGCCGTGTGCATGCCGACGAGATCCGCGTTGGCTATCATCTCCATGTAATAGGCGCTGCGCCCGCTCATCCAGCTATTGGTGACGCCGACCACCGCGATTCCGCGAGCCTTGGCTTTCTCGATCGCGGCCCGGGCCGCGTGATACATGACCAGCATGCCGACATTGTTGCCGCCGTCGTAGAGCGTCGAGAGCTCCGTGTCGCGCAGCACCTTCATCGCATGGCGCGGCCGCTTGAAGCGCCGGTGCTCTGGGATGTTGAGCAGCTTCGCCAGTCCCGAATACTCGTAGCCGCACAGCGCCGCATCGACCGCGTGATCGGCAATGATCCGCGCCTCCTCGGCGTCGTAACCGATGCCGCGCAGCGCGCGCTCCGAATGCTCCCGCGCCTGCGCGACGCTCAGATGAATTCGATCTGACGACATCCACCCAACTCCCGGCGATGATTTTTGAGACATGGACCGCCCTCAATTCCCGTCCGGCCGTCGTCGTTGAGCCGCATGTAAAAGGCTTTGAATGTCCTTCGGGTAGTTCATCATGATGCGCCCCTGTTCCGCCTGTTTTATCAGGTCGAGATCAGGTGTCGCCAACTCCATTCGATGATTTCGCACTCGCTCGGAGCCGTGAACATACAATGCGATTATGGCAATTGCGTGGTCGTCGATGCCGCAAGTCCCGGACAGCGAGTATGGCGGCAATTGGTTCGACGACATCCCCGGCGGTCACATCGACTCCAGCTCGTGACCAAGACCCCCCGCTCAACCTGGTCTGCTGACCGGCGTTTCAATACCGCGCGCTTCCGCGGGTTCTCGGGAGCAGAGCGTCGCGCACATTGGAAAGGCCAGTGACGTAGGCGATGGTGCGCTTGAAGCCGGCGTGCGGCACCGTGCCGTAGCGGCGCAGGTCGCGATACCAGGCGTAGTGCTCGCGGTCGATGCCGCGCTCGCCCATGTTGCGGTCCAATATGTCGAGCCGCTCCTCGCGCTGGCTGCCGCCGATGATCTCGCCGATCCCCGGCGCCAATACGTCCATCGCCGCGACGGTGCGGCCGTCGTCGTTCAATCGCATGTAGAAGGCCTTGATGGCCTTCGGGTAGTTCATCACGATGACCGGCTTCTTCGCGTATTTCTCGGTCAGGTAGCGCTCGTGCTCCGACTCGACCGGGAATTCGAATGTCTCGTTCGCCTCGCCGTAATCCATATGCACGAATTCCGGCCGACGATCCCTTCGAGTTTCGCGACCAGCCCCTTCTCGATCCGCTCGTCAAAGAACGCGAGGTCTTCCTGCCTTTCGTTCAGTAGCGCCGCGAAGGTGTATTTCAGCAATGCTTCCGCCAATGCCGCATTGTCGGAGAGGTCGGCGAAGGCGATCTCCGGCTCGATCATCCAGAACTCGGCGAGGTGGCGGCTGGTGTTCGAGTTCTCGGCGCGGAAGGTCGGTCCGAAGGTGTAGACCTTGGTCAGCGCTATGCAGTACGTCTCGATGCGGAATTGGCCCGAGACCGTCAGGAACCCGCGCGACATCGGAAGGACTCAAAATCATGGGACAACCAGAGGTCAAATTGTCAGCCCATGCAGGGTATCCCAGCACCCTCCTCGAGTATCGGAATTTTTTACACGCTTCGCAGGGTTTGAACAAAACGGGGTTCTCACCGAGCTGCAAGGGAGAAGTTTCGTCAGAGACCTTATCACCTCCACTACGGACGATCGACGCCCTTATTCGAGAGAATTAGCGCCATCACCGATAATAAATATACCTTAAATTCTCTTTTAGCGTGTGTCGATGTGGTTTATTCAATATTAAAGTGAATGTCGGATAATCTTACAGACCTCGCCTAACACTCAAGGTACTTCCGCTTAAATCATTGAATCCGCCTGATTGGCCCAAGTTTTGCTATAAAGCCGTTGGTTGGAAACCAAACAAGTCGGGGGACGCCTTATGCGACGCGAGTTGACCGCTGTCCTGAGCCTTCTATTTGGAACCGGGACGGCTAAGGCCAGGATCACGGGTGGAACTATGCAAACCTGCCGAAATCGAAGCATGGTGGGCGCTCTTTGGCTGCCAACCCGCCGGCTGCCCCAGTGGCTCGTCCTGGCAGCCGTGGTTTGTGGCATTGGAGGTTCTGCGCTTGCCGACCAATGGAATTTCACCTACATCGGTGGCGGCGGAGACGCGGCTTCGGGAACTCTGTCCACGACCCCACTTACCTCTGGCCAAGCCACGATCACAGGAATATCAGGACGGAATTATGCACTTGACAAATGTCGCTCTAGCCCTAGATAATAGGGCATGGCAACGCTCTCCGATATTCCGACAGACCGGACGCCCGCGGATCTGACCCTTGATCAGATCATGGCGCGGTTCGCGACCGATGACGCGGCGCGCGAATATCTCGAACTGATTCGCTGGCCGAATGGCCCGGTTTGCCCGCATTGCGGCAACGCCGACCCCGATCGCGTCTACGATATCGCCCCTAATCCGGCAAAGAAAATCCGTCCAGGATTGAGGCATTGCGCGGCTTGCGACAGCCAGTTTACCGTGACGGTCGGAACGATCTTCGAGGATTCGCATATCCCGCTTCGCAAATGGCTAGTCGCTTGGTACATGCTTTGCTCATCGAAAAAGGGAGTGGCCGCACTTCAAATTCAACGTCAACTCGATATCGGTTCCTATCGCTCTGCATGGTTCATGATGCACCGTATCCGCTACGCATTGCGGGATCCCGTATTCGCCGACAAGCTCGGCGGTGACGGGGGCGTTGTCGAAGTAGATGAGACATATGTCGGCGGTAAGCCTCGTCCAGAAGCTGGCGCAGAGAAACCGAAGCGCGGGCGTGGCACAAAGAAAACGCCAGTCGTGACGCTCGTGGAACGTGGCGGGCGTGCACGTTCGAAGATGATCACCGGGGCCGATGCGAAAACGCTGAAAACGGCAATCCGAGACAGTGTCGATCGCTCAGCCCGGATCATGACTGACGAATGGCCATCCTACCGCGGGCTTGACGCCGAATTTGCCGGACATGAAACCGTCAATCACAGTGCTGGAGAATATGCGCGCGGCGACGCGCACGTGAACTCCGCCGAAGGCTATTTCGCGCTACTGAAGCGCGGGATAATGGGCATCTATCACCATATTGGAACGCAATACCTCGACCAGTACCTTGCCGAGTTCGATTTCCGCTACAGCTACCGGTCGACCACGGATGGTGCGCGGACGGTCGCAGGTTTACGAAAGGTCGATGGCAAACGTCTGATGCTCCGGCGACCGGTGGGGTAGATGGCAACTGCCAATATCCGCCTTTCGGAGAGACGTGCGGAGCATCTGCTAAACGATTTGCTCATTTCGCAGGGATGGGATCTGCGCGCGCCGCCGCAAGGCGATCTTCTGTTTCAGAACGAATACCGACGCTTCCCCGAACTTAATGAGGCTCTGGCGAGGGCGAGCAAGAGCGGTCCCGGACATGGGATACCCGAGGCGATCCTGATGGATCGGATCTCTGCAGCGCCGCTTGCGGTTATCGAAACAAAAGGCGCGGTTGATGAAATTGACCTCGCCGTCTCGGAAGCCGAGAGATACGCCGATGCGCTTTGGGATGCCGGTTGGCAACCGTTGGCCGTTGGGCTGGCCGGGCAGGCGGACGATGAATTTCGGCTGCGCATCTATAAACGTGTTGGAGCTCAATGGCGGCCAGTCACTTACGACAACTATCCAATAGGGTGGATACCCACACGGGTTGATCTTGAACGCGTAGCGGTTCCTAGTGGGCCGACTGAGATCAGACCAAGCATACCGCCGCTGGAAGTTTTGGCTGCGCGTGCAGACGAGATAAACCGACTCTTACGGGAGTCCCGCATTCAAGATCAGCAGCGCCCAGCGGTAGTCGGCGCGATGATGTTGGCGCTTTGGCATTCGCGGGGCAGGATCAGGCGGGACCCTGCGGGCATTCTCCGTGACATCAATTCAGAATGCCGCGATGCCTTTATCGCTGCCGGTAAAGCCGATATGGCTCGAAGCCTCCGGGTTGATGAGGCAAATGACAAACTCAAAGAAAAATCACGGCGCATAGCAACGATTTTGGAGCGGCTGAACGTCACTGTGCTGACGGCGGAACACGATTATCTTGGCCAACTATATGAGGCATTCTTTCGCTATACTGGGGGTAATACAATCGGACAATACTTTACGCCTCGGCACATTACAAAGATGATGGCTGATTTATGCGAGATAACAAAAGACGATACTGTTCTCGACCCGGCGTGCGGAACTGGTGGTTTTCTGATTGCCTGTATGGACCGCATCTTGCGGGAGCATCATTTCTCGCGAGAACAAATGGTCTCATTCATCAAAGAGCATACCAATCTAATCGGATTTGAGGATGAGCCAGTCACGGCGGCATTATGCGTCGCCAACATGATCCTGCGGGGTGACGGCTCAACCGGAGTGCATCGCGCGGACTCATTGACGGCACCAATCTATCCCGTCGAGCAGGCATCGGTCGTTCTAATGAACCCCCCGTTCCCGCACGCTAAGACAGATACGCCGCCCGAACGGTTTGTTGAGCGCGCATTGCAGGGTTTGCATCATCGGGGGAAACTTGCAGTCATCATGCCCCGGTCATCACTTGGCAAACGGGAAAAAGCGCACTGGCGAGCGGGCATTCTAGAACGCAATACCCTGGACGCCGTGATCGTACTGCCAGATGAACTGTTCGCTCCCTATGCGTCTTCTTACACGGCAATCGTGCTTATCACCAAGGGCGTCCCCCACCCGAAGGGGCATGGCGTGTTTTTTGCCCGTGTTGAGAATGACGGGTTCCGACGCCGCAAAAACATCCGCGCGCCGCAAGAGGGCGAACAGGTCTCGCTTGCGATCCGTGCATTCCATAGCCGCGAAACGATACCAGGATTTTGTGGCTGGTCAGCGGTCGACCCTGGCGCTGGTTGGGATTCGGGGTATTACATTCCGGCCCGCGTGCTTTCGCATGAAGAGATCGCGGAGCAATCTGCCGGCTTGGCCCGAAGCGATGCCGCATTTGTCGTATCGCATGCCCACCAACTTTTGGCGATGGAAGCTGCAATAGAACGCGGCGAGTTGCTACCTCATCCGCACCCTAAGGCTGGCAAGCAACTGCATTTATTGAACTCTGGTGGAAATACGATCGGCGACCATTTCGAGATCGTTTATGGACAAAAGGCACTGCACAGTAAGGAACGACTGGCACCGGGACCGGCGCTCGTCATATCGTCGAGCGGATTTGATAATGGCTGCTATGGATTTTTCGATTTCGATGATTTGATTGAACCAGATTTCGTTACGGTCCCAAGCACCGGCAGTATCGGGCGTGCTCACGTCCAGGAGTGGCCTTGTGGGGTAACCGATGATTGCCTTCTCCTATTGCCAAAAGAGGGTGTGCCTAAAGAACTGATGTACGTCGCGGCGTCGGTGGTGCGCAAAGAGCGGTGGCGTTTCAACTACGGCAGAAAAATCACGCCTGATCGCATCGCTGGTTTTCCATTGCCATCCGATGAAGCGGTCTTGAAATTAGTCCATCGCCATATCGACTCTGCGGGACAGATTAAGCGGCTGGCATTAGAGGAAGCCGAGGACGAATATGACGAGCGGATTGCAAGAGAGCGAATTGCCGAAATCACTACCGCCTCGGACGTTTTGATAAGCGGCGCTGATCTGGAATCGGAACTGAGCCGCCTCTTATCCGACGAATGAGGGGCGCACTTTACGGCTTCGCTTACAGCGGGAAGGCGCTCGCATACCTAAAAACGATTCCACAAAAGATCCGGAGACAGATTATCAACAAGATACAAACCCTCGCCTGCGACCCTAGGCCGTCCGGATCAAAACAGCTTCAGGGGATAACCGATGGTGGTTCGCCCGTGCATCGGCTTAGATCAGGCGATTATCGCGTCCTGTATGTGGTAAAGAACAGTCCGCAGCAAATCGTCGTTCTCGATATAGACAACCGAAAGGACGTCTACCGATGACGAGGCCGAAGCCAAAGCCAAAGAATGAGGGACCGCTGTCCATTCCAATGGATTTCGACGAAGCGATGCGACGCGCACTGAAGGTAAAGCCGCCGCCCGAAGGATGGGCAGAGCACGAACGACGCGCCAAGCAAGGGCGGACGCGGAAAACGCGGCTCAAGAAACCCGCGCCGTCTTAGGCTGACCCTCGGTCTGCGGCACTAAATGTAGAGCGACATTTGTCAAGTGCATAATTCCGTATCAGGAACCTATGACGGGGGTTCAATCCTAGCAGGTTGCGGAAAAAGTCGCATATTGGAGCGAGATCTGGGGTATAATCCATAGCGCGTGACGAGATGTGGGGGACGTCCGATGCGCGGTGGGGATCTCAGGAGCGAGGCGCTGTTCAGCTATTTGAGCTGCGAAGCGCGGGTGCCGTTGTATCATCCGTTGCGGCCGATCCAAAAGATTGTGGACGAGGCGCTTGGTGCACTGACGGGGGAATTCGAGAAGTTGTACGCGAAGCTCGGACGGCCGTCGATTCCCCCTGAGAAACTGCTTCGTGCGCTGCTGCTGCAGGCCTTCTATTCGGTGCGTTCGGAGCGGCAGCTGATGGAGCAACTCGGCTACAATCTGCTGTTCCGCTGGTTTGTCGGGCTGTCGCTGGATGCCGTGGTGTGGGACGTTACGGTGTTCACCAAGAACCGCGAGCGGCTGATCGACGGTGACATTGCCAGCAAGTTCATGGCCGCGGTACTGAACCAGGAGCAGGTCAAGACCCTGCTGTCGGACGACCACTTCTCGGTCGACGGCACCCTGATCGAGGCGTGGGCCAGCATGAAGAGCTTTCGCCCCAAGGACGGCAGCGGCGAGCCGCCGGCGCCGGGCCGCAATGGGGAACGGGACTTCCACGGCGAGAAGCGAAGCAACGAGACCCACGCCTCGGTCACTGATCCCGACGCGCGATTGTATCGCAAAGGGCCGGGCCAGCCGGCCAAGCTCGCCTATCTGGGGCACGTTCTGATGGAGAACCGGCATGCTCTGGTGGTCGGCACGCGTCTGACCCTGGCCACCGTCTGACCCTGGCCACCGGCACGGCAGAGCGCGAGGCGGCGCTGGAGATGGTGGCGGCCCGTCCCGGCAACCACCGGATCACGCTCGGCGCCGACAAGGCCTACGATGTGGCCGAGTTTGTCGCCGATCTGCGGGAATTCAATGTGACGCCGCACGTGGCGCAGAACACCGCCAATCGGCGATCGGCGATCGACCGACGGACGACCCGCCATCCTGGCTATGCGGTCAGTGGCCGGGTGCGCAAGCGCATTGAAGAGGTGTTTGGCTGGACCAAGGCGGCGGCTGGCTTCCGCAAGACCCGTCACCGTGGTCTTGCCCGCGTCGGCTGGATGTTCACCCTGACTGCCACTGCCTACAATCTCGTCCGGTTGCCCAGGCTGGTGGGGGCCGCGGCATAGCCATGCCCGGAATCCGCCCGGGCCGGGCGAAAACGGGCAAAATCGATACAAAAACCTGCTTGCTAGTGGTTTCCAACAGCCCTGGCGAGAATCCTGTACGATAACTCTACAAAACGACACACAAGCACTGAGTTTTTCCGCATCCTGCTAGGCCTGATCCCGCCGAGGACGTGCTGCTCTTCTCCGCCCAATGACAATGTCCTATACTATCCGGCCCCGTACCTCGATTTACCAGGGCTCGGGTTCCAAACGGGGTCCTTGAGCTATGGCCAGAAGTTGGTGACGGCGTGACCGGGTAAGGCGGCGTATCGTGGTGGTGTTCAATGCCTCCACTTCTCCAATGAAGGAGTGATACGCCGTGTCCGACAGTAACGTGATCAAGCTCACCCAGCCAGGGGCCTTCACCGATTCCTTGACGGAGATCCTGCGCAGCGGCGCGCGTGCGATGCTGACCCAGGCGGTCGAGGCGGAAGTTGCTGAGTTTCTCGCAAAGCATGCCGATCTGAAGACCGAGACGGGCCAACAGCGTGTCGTGCGCCACGGCCATCTTCCGGAACGCGAGATCATGACGGGCATCGGCCCGGTCGCGGTTCGCCAGCCGCGTGTGCGCGACCGCGAAGCTACCGAGGGCGAGCGCATCCGGTATTCGCCATCGATCCTGCCGCGGTACGCGCGGCGGTCGAAGAGCCTTGAGGTGCTGATCCCTATCCTCTACCTGAAGGGCATCTCAACCGGCGACTTCGAAGAAGCGCTGGCGGCGCTCGTCGGTAAGGACGCGTCAGGTCTCTCGGCGTCGACCATCGCCCGCCTCAAGGAGGCGTGGAGCGAGGAGCATGCGCGCTGGCAGAAACGCGATTTGTCGGCAAAGCACTACGTCTACTTCTGGGCCGACGGCATTCATTTAGAGGCGCGACTCGAGGAGCAGGCGCAGTGCATCCTGGTCATCATCGGCGCGACGCCTGAAGGCAGGAAGGAGCTTGTCGGGTTCACCGACGGCATGCGCGAGAGCTCACAATCGTGGCGTGATCTGCTGCTGGATGTGAGGCGCCGCGGCCTGACGACTGGGCCGCAGATTGCGGTCGCTGACGGGGCGCTCGGCTTCTGGAAAGCGCTTGGCGAGGTGTGGCCGACAACCCGCGAGCAACGCTGCTGGGTGCACAAGACCGCCAACATCCTGAACAAGCTGCCAAAGAGCCTGCACACCAAGGCCAAGCGCGCGCTGCAGGAGATCTGGATGGCTGAGACCAAGAAGGATGCCGTTGCGGCATTGGAAGCCTTTGTCGAAACCTACCAGGTCAAATACAAGAGAGCTGCCGATTGCCTGACCAAGGATCGCGATGCGCTGCTGGCGTTCTACGATTTCCCCGCCGAGCACTGGAAGCACTTACGAACCACGAACCCCATCGAAAGCACCTTTGCGACCGTCCGGCATCGCACCGTCCGATCAAAAGGCTGCCTGTCGAATAAGACCGCGCTCGCCATGGTCTTCAAGCTTGTCGAGGGCGCCCAGAAGAGTTGGCGCCGCATCGACGGCCACAACCAGTTGCCAAAACTGATCCTGGGTGTGAAGTTCGCCGACGGGATCGAGGTCATCGGCACTTCTGCCGCGCCTCAAGCCGCCGCCTGATCCTTCAGGCCGTCACCAAAATTCGGCGATAGCTCGGGTCCTTCGCCACCAACCTCTATTCATCCGGTGGTAGCTATCTCAACCTGACGGCACCACTAAGCAATGTCAGCAACTTTGCATTATTGGACAGTACCGGCATTTTCACCGTGTCGCAACTCCTGCCCGTAAATATTTATGCCGACGCCTTTATCCCGGCCGCCACTTTGAGTAATCCGGGTTGCATCGCGGGCGTATGCCTTCCCGGGTCCGGTGGTTATCCGACTTTCGCTGGTGATAACCGAGGTATTAGCAGCGAGCCTGGCGCCTCATTCAGAATTCCTCAGGCCATCACAGTGGATGCTAGCCCAGGTGACTCATCTCCAATTATTTCCTCTCAGAACAACTCAGGGCTGACAATTGGCTACGACACTTCCGGAAACCCACACTACGGACGTGCACCAACCAGCGGTCTTACCGAGAGTGCAACAGAGAATGCAAACGGTGTAACCGTGCAGATCAACGGTTCTGGTAGTAATCCCCTCGTGCCGGCGGCAGGAATTGGGTCGATTTTGGGGGTGGGGTCGATAGTGCAACAATATACGATTGATCTCTCTCCCGCCGCTGATGATATGATAGATTACACGGTCTCCGGCGCGACCAAATTCTTTCCAGGTTATGAACTCTATATTGGCTGCCAACTCATCTCTGGGTATGACCCTGCATCCACTGGAAGCGGACCGACCTCACTTCTAAATCCATTTCCGACGAATAGCGTGGTTGCCTCTGGGGCTATTTCTGATTCGGCAGCGGACGGTTGTGGCGCCGGTTCCACCCAGAACTTTTCCATATCACCGACTTCCATTTCCACCATCGCAGGGTCGAGCACGTATGAGTTCGACAATGCTCCAAGTGGATCATGGATCGATCCGGTAATTGCGGATAGTTTCCAATACACTATGCTTTCGGATACTGCTTTTTTACACTCCACTTTTACAGAGATCGCAGGCTTTCCGAGCGACGTTTGCAGCTCGTTTGAAGTCTACGTTGGTGGCGTCGACGAGGGCTTGTTTCATGCGGGTGACACATTTCAATTTCCAGGCGGAACTACAAGTTTTATGGTGAGCGGAATAGATCCGGCCTGCGGCGCACAGCCGTTCCCACTTCAGCTGGACTTCAGTACGGCGACAGCCAGTTTCGACATCACGCCGCTGCCGCTTACTTCCGCCCCTGAACCGAACTCGCTGGCGCTTCTTGGGAGCGGTCTGGTGGCTTTGAGTAGTTTAAGTGTTGCTCGTCGCAGGCCTCGACGGGTCGATAAATCTCAAGGGCACCAATTCTAGTTTGGAATAGCGCATCAATACCTTGCATTGCCCGGCGTCCTCGGGAAGGGAATGGCGTCGCGGACGTTGGCGAGGCCGGTGACGTAGGCGAGGGTGCGCTCGAAGCCGAGGCCGGAGACGGCGTGCGGCACCGTGCCGTAGCGGCGCAGATCGCGGTACCAGGCGTAGTGCTCCCGGTCGATGCCGCGCTCGGTCATATTGCGGTCCAAGACTTCGAGCCGCTCCTCGCGCTGGCCGCCGCCGATGATCTCGCCGATCCCCGGCGCCAGCACGTCCATCGCTGCGACCTCTCTCCCCGGTCCGTACAGCCGGCCGGGGGAGAGGGTTAGTTAGGGTGAGGGGGTCAAGGTGCAGGTTCGCGGCGCCCCCCACCTCACCCTCCCGCCGCTGCGCGGCGGGCCCCTCCCTCTCCCCCCTGAAGGGCGGCGAGGGGCTTAATTTCCTGTTGGCGATGCACCGGCTCGGGGCGCCAGCGCAACACAGGCTTGCGGGCGGCGGTGGTTTCGTCGAGCCGGCGACGCGGGGTGTGGATTGGAGCCGCGCGGAAACGCGCCGTGTCTCCCGACCGCGCGGCCGCGGCGAGCGCCTTTATGACGGCGATGAACTGGTCGAGCGAGGCCTTGCTCTCTGTCTCGGTCGGTTCGATCAGCAGCGCCCCGTGCACGATCAGCGGAAAGTACATCGTCATCGGGTGGTAGCCCTCGTCGATCAGCGCCTTGGCGAAATCGAGCGTCGTCACCCCGGTGTCCTTCAGAAAGCGGTCGTCGAACAGCACCTCGTGCATGCACGGGCCGGGGAAGGACAGGGTGAGATCGTCGGCGAGCCGGGCGCGCAGGTAATTGGCGTTGAGCACCGCGTCTTCGGCCACTTGCCGCAGCCCGTCCGAGCCGTGGCTCATCATGTAGGCGAGCGCACGCACAAACATGCCCATCTGGCCGTGAAACCCCTTCAGCCGACCGAGTGAATTCTCCGCCGGGCCGTTCTTGTGCTCGATCAGTTCGAGGCCGTCCGGTCCGTGCACGATCCACGGCAACGGCGCGTAGGGGGCGAGGCTCGCGCTCAGCGCCACCGGCCCGCTTCCCGGCCCGCCGCCGCCATGCGGCGTGGAAAACGTCTTGTGCAGATTGAGGTGCATGCAGTCGATGCCGAGATCGGCCGGCCGCACGCGCCCGACGATCGCGTTAAAGTTCGCGCCATCGCAGTAGAAGAACGCGCCTGCCCTGTGCACCGCTTCGGCGATCTCGATGATCTCGCGCTCGAACAGCCCGCAAGTGTTCGGGTTGGTCAGCATCAGCGCGGCAACATCGGGGCCGAGCTTCGCTTCCAGGGCGGCGCGGTCGACCCGCCCTGTCATATCGGCGGGGATAGGATCGACGGTATAGCCGCACGCCGCGGCGGTCGCCGGGTTTGTGCCATGCGCGGATTCCGGAACCAGAACGCGGATCCGCCGGTCGCCGCGCGCCTCGAGCGCCGTGCGGATCGACATAATGCCGCAGAGCTCGCCATGGGCGCCCGCCGCTGGGCTCAATGCGATCGCCGGCATCCCGGTCAATGTCTTGAGCCAATGCGCGAGGGTGTCGATCAGCTCGAACGCTCCCGGCACGGTCGAGATTGGCTGCAGCGGATGAATGTCGGCGAGGCCGGGCAGGCGCGCCAGTTTTTCATTGAGGCGCGGGTTATGCTTCATCGTGCACGAGCCGAGCGGGTAGAGCCCGGTATCGATCGCGTAGTTTTTGTGCGACAGGCGAGTGAAGTGGCGCACCACCTGCGGCTCGCTGAGCCCGGGCAGGCCGATGATGCCTTGCCGCTCGAGGCCGCCGAGGCGGTTGCGAAACGGCGCCGGCTCGGGCAGGTCGACGCCGCAATGCCCCGGCGAATCCTGCTCGAAGATCAGGCCCTCTTCGATCTGAAGCCCGCGATTGCCGGTAACGGTCGCGAACGACGCCGAAGCGTCGGGTTCGTAGGCGCTGACGGCCCGGCTCCAATCGTTCATGACAGCACCTCGCGCAAGCCTGATTCGAGCCGGTCCATGTCTTCCGTGGTCGTCATCTCGGTCGCGGCCACTAGCAGCAGATCCGCCAGCGGGTCGTTGTCGGGATAGAAGCGGCTGATCGGAACCCCGGCAAGGACGCCCTTTGCGGCGAGCAATTCGACGATCTCTGCCGCTGGCCGCGGCAGCTGCACTGCGAATTCGTTGAAAAAGGCCCGGTTCAGGAGGCGTATCCCGGGCACCCGCTCGAGCCGCTCGGCGACCGAGACGGCCGCGGCATGGTTCAGGCCCGCGAGTTGCGTCAGCCCCGCTTCGCCGAGCAGCGCCAGATGAATTGTGAAAGCGAGCGCGCACAATCCCGAATTGGTGCAGATGTTGCTGGTCGCCCGTTCGCGCCGGATGTGCTGCTCGCGGGTCGACAGGGTCAGAACCCAGCCCCGCCGGCCATCGGCGTCGACCGTCTGCCCGACGAGACGCCCCGGCATTTGACGCACGAATTTATCACGGGTAGCGAACAGCCCGACATGGGGTCCGCCGAAATTGAGGGCATTGCCGAGCGACTGGCCTTCGGCAGCAACGATGTCCGCCCCCATCTCGCCCGGCGGGGGAATCGCGCCGAGCGAAAGGATTTCAGTCACCACGACGACGAGCAAGGCGCCGGCCTCGTGGCAGCGCTGCGCAAGAGCGGAGTACTCGCGGATCTCGCCAAAGAAATCAGGGTTCTGCACGACGATGCAGGAGGTGTCGCGGTCGACTAACAAGGCGAGGGCGAGGTCTCCTCTGCCCGGAGTGGGATCCTGCGCGTCAACCGCGAACCCGACGAAGCGGGCGTAAGTCTCGCAAACCTCGCGGTAATGCGGGTGGAGACGGCCGGAGAGGATGGCCTTATGACGGCCGGTGACACGGTTGGCCATCATCACCGCTTCGGCGCAGGCGGTCGCCCCGTCATAGAGCGAGGCGTTGGCGACTTCCATCCCGGTCAGCAGCGCGACCTGGGTCTGGAACTCGAACAAATACTGCAATGTCCCCTGCGAGATCTCCGGCTGGTACGGCGTGTAGGAGGTCAGGAACTCGCCGCGCTGGATCAGGTGGTCGACCGCTGCCGGTACGTGATGGCGGTACACCCCGCCGCCGATGAAGAACGGGACCGAGCCGGCGGCGACGTTTCGCGCCGCCATGCGCGATACCAACCGCTCGACCTCGATCTCGCCCATCGCCCTGGGGAGATGGACCGGCCCGGCGAGCCGCGCCGCCTCGGGGACGTCGTCGAACAGCGCATCGATCGAATCGGCCCCAATGGCGGCGAGCATCGACGCGCGATCGCTCGAGGTGAGCGGCAGATAGCGCATCAATGCTGCTCCTCGACAAAGCGCCGGTAGGCGTCTTCGTCCAAAAGCCCGTCGAGCTCTTTCGGATCGGCAAGGCGCAATTTGACAAACCAGCCTTCACCCATCGGGTCGGCATTGACCTTGGCCGGGTCGGAGGCGAGCGCATCATTGACTTCGGCGACCTCTCCCGAGACCGGCGCATAGACGTCGCTTGCCGCCTTAACCGATTCGACGACTGCGGCCTCCTTGCCCTTCTGGACCCGGCGGCCGATCTCGGGCAGCTCGACATAGACGACATCTCCGAGCTGGGACTGTGCATAGTCGGTTATGCCGAAGACGGCGAGATCGCCGTCGAGCCGCACCCATTCATGGTCCCTCGTGAAGCGAACCAGGCTCATCGGGATTCCCTCCTGCGGCGTCAGCCGCGGTAATAGCGGGTCGGAACGAACGGCAGCCGGGTGATTCGCGCCGGCCGGGGAGCGCCTCGCACCAGAAGAAGCAGGGTTGCGCCCTCCGTGGCGTGAGCGGAGTTGACGTAGCCCATCGCGACCGGCCCCCCGACTGAGGGGCCGAAGCCACCGCTGGTTACGTGCCCCAGCTTGTTCCCAGCGTCGTCGACAATCTCGGTGTCTTCACGCGCCGGCGCGCGCCCGTCCGGACGGATGCCGACGCGCCTGCGGCGCGTTCCTTCGGCGAGCTGACGCAATATCGTGGCGGCGCCGGGGAAGCCGCCTTCGGCGCGCCGGCGCTTGCCAATCGTCCAGGCAAGGTCGGCCTCGATCGGCGTTGTGGTTTCGTCGATATCGTGCCCGTAGAGACAGAGGCCCGCTTCGAGTCGCAGCGAATCGCGGGCGCCGAGGCCGATCGGCAGCACCTCGGGCTCGGCGATCAGCTGCCGCGCGAATCCCTCGGCCTCGCCGGCCGGCAGCGAGATTTCAAAGCCGTCCTCGCCGGTGTAGCCCGAGCGGGTGGCCAGGCACTGCCGGCCGCCGATGGTCACCTCCGCCGCCGACATGAACCGCAGCCGGGCGATCCCTTCGATGAAGCGGGACAGCACAGTGGTTGCAGCGGGGCCCTGAAGCGCCAGCAAGGCGCGATCGGCGAGCGGCTCGATGCTCGCCCTCGCACCGAGACGATCGTGAAGGTGTAAGAGATCGGCCTCTTTGCACGCCGCGTTAACGACGAGAAACAGTCCATCCGGAACCCGCGTCGCCATCAGATCGTCGAGGATGCCGCCGGCCTCGTTAAGAAAGAGGGTGTAGCGCATCCGCAGCGGCGCCAAGGCTTCGAGATCGCCCGGCACGAGCGCCTCTAGGGCCGAGACGCACCCCCCGCCGGTAAGCCGGATCTGGCCCATATGCGAGACATCGAAAAGCCCCGCCTGCGACCGGGTATGAACATGCTCGGCGAGGATGCCGCTCGGATATTGGACCGGCATCTCGTAGCCGGCGAAGGGCACCATTCTCGCGCCGAGCTCGCGGTGGAGAGCGTAAAGCGGCGTCCGCTTGAGCGGCGCCGCCGTCTCGGCAAGGGTCACCCGCACACCTCCGACAGAGCGGACGCCGAAGCGCCCGAACCTTGCCCCCTCTGTCGTGGACCCTGAGAGATTCACCCCGGCCGCGGGCGAGCCACGACCGGGGCTTACTCCTTCGGTGAGCTGCCGGAACTTACTTCCGGCCGCTGCTTTCCAGAGCGCCCTTCCGCCCGCGGTCCTTTTGCCTGAGAGTTTCCGGGGCGGTTGCTCCTTCGGCGCCGCGCCCAGTCGCGCGACCTCTCCTGCGGGCGTGCATACAGCACGGGTGGTGTAGCACTGTCCGCCCCCCAAGGCCAGGGCGTTCCATTCGACGCTTTAGTCACTCGCAATCGGGTTTGAGGACGCCGCGGCGGATCTGATCGAGCTCGATCGATTCGAAGAGGGCGCGAAAGTTGCCCTCGCCAAAACCCTCGTTTCCCTTTCGCTCGATGATCTCGAAGAAAATCGGGCCGATCACGGTCTCGGTAAAAATCTGCAGCAGAAGCCCTTGCCCGGCACCGGGCGCGCCATCGATCAGTATCCGATCGCGCTGCAGCCGCACAAGGTCCTCGCCGTGCCCCGGCACCCGGCTATCGACCGTCTCGTAATAAGTGTCCGGGACCGACATGAACGAGACGGCGCGCGATTGCAGCGCCTCGACGGCCGCGTAGATGCCGGCGGTGGCGAGTGCGATGTGCTGGATGCCTTCGCCGTGATAAGCTTCGAGGTATTCGGCGATCTGCGATTTGTCGTCGGCGCTCTCGTTTATCGGGATGCGGATCCGCCCGCACGGGCTGGTCATCGCTTTTGACTTGAGGCCGGTCAGCTTGCCCTCGATGTCGAAGTATCGGATCTCGCGAAAGTTGAACAGGCGCTCGTAAAACTCGGCCCACAGCTCCATCCGGCCGCGATGGACATTGTGGGTCAGGTGGTCGATCGCGGTGAGCCCCACTCCCGGCGGCGCCGGATCGCCAACGAGCGGGACGAAGTCGACATCGTAGATCGTCCGGTCGCCGTACCGGTCGACGAGATAGATCAGGCTGCCGCCGATACCCTCGATGGCCGGAATGTTGAGCTCCATCGGCCCGACTTTGCCGTGCACCGGCTTGGCGCCGAGCGCGATCGCCCGCTCGTAGGCTTTGGCGGCATTGGCGACGCGGAACGCGATCGCGCAAACCGACGGGCCGTGCAACCGGGCAAAAGCCTGCGCGAAGCTTCCCGGCTCGGCGTTGAGGATGAAATTGACCTCGCCCTGCTTGTAGAGCGTGACGTTTTTCGAGCGGTGGCGCGCTGCCGCGACAAACCCCATTCGATCGAACAGCGCCGCCAATGCCTGCGGGTCGGGTCCGGTGTATTCGACGAATTCGAACCCGTCCGTCCCCATCGGATTGTCCCACAGGTCGCGCCGCTGCGGTCCTGCCGGCATCGCAACCTCCCGCCACCCTTATCGGGGTTGAGAAGCGATCAGTGCCTCGCCAGCATGTCCCAAGGGGTCTTCCCCTCGGGCAGGGGCGGAATGCGGAGCAAATCGGCCATCGCCTCGCCGGCCTCGTAGCGGCGGCAAAGCTCCTCGGGATCGTAGGTCACGCCGACCGGATTCTCGGCAAAAGCACGACTGTGGAAATAGCCGTCGAGCTCGGCCGGCGTCGCGAAATTGTCGATCTGCAGCTCGACCCGGTTGTTGTCGGGATCGCGGTAGTACATCGACGTGGTAACGCCGTGGTTGATCGGCCAATGCGGCACGATGCCGGCCGCTTTCAGCCGGCGATAGGTCGACAGCAACTCGCCGAGGTTGTTGTAGGCGTAGGCGACGTGGTCCGTCCCGACCGCGTCGGGGTCGCGCACCGGTAGGCCGGGGATGTTGATCAACGCCAGGCGATGGTGCTCGTCGTCATACGACAGGAAGCACAGGCGCTCGTCGCGGAACACCACCCGCGCCGCGAGGACCGTCTGATACCACTTGGCCATCGTATCGAACTGCCCGGTCCGCAACACGAAATGAGCGAATTTGGCCGGGCTGATCGGCTGCGTGATAGGGCTGAGCTGGCGCATCGGAGATAGGTCGTTCATCGGAGTCCTCGCTATTCCGCGGTGGCGGCGGTTGCCGCCTGAAGTGCGAACTCGAAGCATAACGCCATTTCCCAACCGGCGGAATATCCCTCCATCGGGACATCCATCCCTTCGGTCCCGTTTACGGCTTAGGTGCGGCGATGAGGGGCAAAGGGCGACCATGGATTTTCTTGGCATTCTGATCGGGCGAAGGCTGGCCAATGAGGAAGCCCACGGCCGCAAGATCACGGCGGTCGAAGGCTTCGCGGCGATGGGTCTCGACGGGCTCAGCTCCTCGGCCTACGGCCCCGAGGCCGCACTGCTCCTGTTGATGGCGGCGGGGGCGGCCGGGTCGGACGCGCTCCGCCCGGTCATGCTCGGCGTCCTTTTGCTGCTGCTGATGCTGTTCGTCTCCTACTGGCAGACGATCGAGGCTTACCCGAGCAACGCCGGAGCCTACACCGTCGCCCGAGAGAATCTCGGCGCCAATGCGGGACTGCTCGGCGCCACCGCGCTGATGATCGATTACGTGCTCAATGTCGCGGTAGGCATTTCGGCAGGGGTCGGAGCGCTGACCTCGGCCGCCCCGCAACTGCATCACTATACACTGCCGCTGTGCCTGGGGATCCTCGCGCTGATCGCAATCGTCAATCTCCGGGGCACGATGGAGGCCGGCATCGTTCTGTCGGTGCCGACATATCTGTTCGTCGCGAGCTTTGGCGGGCTGCTGCTGTTCGGGGTCACGAAGACCCTTGTTACAGGTGGTAATCCGGTCCCGGTCGTGCCGCCGCCGCTCCCCGCGGGTACCGAGGCAGTCACATTATGGCTGCTGCTGCGCTCTTTTGCGAGCGGCTGCACCGCCATGACCGGGGTCGAGGCGGTCAGCAACGGCGTCAGCACATTCCGCGACCCGACGACGAGATATGCGCATCGCACCTTGACCCTCATCGTGATCACCCTGGCCGTACTGCTTGCCGGCATCGCGTATCTCGCGCCCGCCTATCACGTTGTTGCAATGGACCAGTCGCAACCCGGCTACCAAAGCGTATTGTCGCAAATCGCCGCGGCGGTCGTCGGGCGCGGCGCAATCTATTTTATAGCGATCGGCAGCTTGCTCGCCATCCTTTGCCTTTCCGCCAATACGAGCTTTGTCGCGTTCCCACAGCTCTGCCGGATTGTGGCGCAAGACGGGTATCTGCCCCGCGCCTTTACAATGCCGGGACGCCGGCTCGTCTATTCGGTCGGCCTCGTCTGGCTGACCTTCACGGCAGGCGCGCTGCTGATCGTGTTTGGCGGCATCACCGAACGGCTGATCCCGTTGTTCGCGGTCGGCGCCTTTCTCGCCTTTACATTGTCGCAGCTAGGCATGGCGATGCATTGGCATCGCCAGCAAGGACGACCCTTGCGGCTCGCGATCAATGGCACGGGGGCTTTGGCGACCGGCGCCGCGCTCGCCGTGATCCTCGCAGCCAAGTTCATCGAAGGGGCATGGATCACCGTTATTGCCATTCCGTTGGTATTGGCCTTATTGAAGGCAATCAAGCGGTACTACGACCTGATCGACCTCCAGCTTCGCGAAGACGGGCCGGTCCACCTGCAGCGCCTGCAGTCGCCGATTGCGGTGATGGTGCTGCAGCGCTGGGACCGGCTAGCCGAAAAGGCAATTCGCTATTCACTGATGTTGTCGCCGGACGTCGTCGCGATCCATCTGACGAAGCTCCAGGGCCCCGACGCCAAAGAGCATCTGGGCGGATTGCGGCGGCAATGGCGCGACGATGTCGACAGTCCCGCGGAGGAGGCCGGCGTGGCGCCGCCGCAGCTGATCATATCTCCCTCGCCTTATCGGAGCTTCGCCGGGCGGTTGCTCAAGCACATCTCCGAGATCGAAGCGCAGCATCCCGGCCGTCCGGTATTTGTCGTCATCCCGGAAGTCGTGAAGGAGCACTGGTGGGACTATTTGCTATTGGACAGCTCGCGCGTGCGTAAATTGCGAACGGCGCTGCTGCGTCACGGCGGCCCAAATCTCGCGGTCGTCACGGTGCCGTGGGTGCGCGATGAGCCGCATCCGGAGCAAGTTATCGAGGAGGAGGAACCGCAATCGCAAGAGCCGACGCCGGCCGCGCCGCAGCCGGCTTGATGCGCCTCATCCGAGGCTTGCACCGCGCCCCCGAACATGCAACAGACCTCTAACAGGGAGGCAAGGGGAAGGCGGCAATGGCGGAAGCGGCTCTATCGGCGACAGAGACGGCGCTCGAGAACCAGCGCATCGGCCCCTTGCAGATCCGCGTCGCGGCGATCTGCACGCTGGTCCAGATGTGCGACGGCTACGACGTCAATTCGATCGGCATTTCGGTGCCGGCGCTGACTCATGCCTGGAACCTGCCGGGGCCGGCGTTTACCCAGGCTTTCGTGTGGTCGAGCATCGGCATCATGATCGGCGCGCTCTCGGCCGGGCCGATCGGCGACCGCTTCGGGCGCAAGCCATTGCTCATCGGCAGCCTCGCGATATTTGGCCTGGCCTCGCTGCTGTGCGCGTTTGTCGGCTCGCTGGGCATGCTGACCATATTGCGCTTCTTCACCGGGCTCGGCATCGGCGGCGCCTTTCCCGGAGCGGCCACATTGACCGGCGACTACGCGCCGCATCGGCGGCGGGCATTGATGATCATGGTGAGCTTCACCGGCGCACCGCTGGGCGGGTTTCTGTGCGGCCAGCTCGCAGGGCTGCTGCTGCCCACGCTCGGCTGGCCCAGCATCTTCGTGATCGGCGGCATCTTCCCGTTGGCGTTGGTGGTCGCGATGGCGTTGTGGCTTCCCGAGTCGCCGCGCTTTCTCGCCGCGAAAGGCAAGCTGTCGCCGCACCAGGCCGCATTGCTGCGGCGTCTCGACGTCACTCCGGGGCAGACCGCAGCCGCCGGCCTCGATCTCGCCCAGGGCAACCCGGTCAAGATGCTGTTCAGCAAAGGCTACGCGCTGCAGACCGTGCTCCTGTGGGTGATCTTCTTCTGCAGCCTGATGAATTTGTTCTTGTTCGTCTACTGGATGCCCGAGGTATTGCACCTGACCGGCATGACGCCGGCCTCGGCGGCCCGCGCCACGAGCTTCCGCGAATTGGGCGCGATTGCGGCGGTGCTCTACCTTGGCGTGCTGATCGACCGCTTCGGTCCCGAGCGGGCGCTGACGGCAAACTATGCCGCCGGCATCCTTTTCATCGCCGCGATCGCGCTCGTCGCGATGCCTTACCTGCTGCTGGCGGTCGTGATCTTTTTCTCCGGGATGACGATCATCGGCAGCCAGACCGGGGCCAACGCCGCCTGCGGAAAGCTGTATCCGGCACGCATGCGCACCAGCGGTCTCGGCTGGGCACTCGGCATCGGGCGGCTCGGCGGCATCGCCGCGCCGGAACTCGGCCGGTATCTGCTGTCGCTGGGCCTGCCGCCGCGGCAGATCTTTCTGAGCGCCTGCCTGTTTGCGGTAATCGCCGCGGTGGCGACAGGGCTGCTGGCGCTGCGCGGGGCGCGCTCCACACCGCTGCGTAGCGAATTGGCGGCGAATTAGAGTAACTGCGCAAGGAGGAAACGATGGAACCGCTCGCCGGCATCGATGCAGCCCTGAGCCGAGCCGCCGAAGCCAAAGAGGTGCCGGGCGTCGTTGCATTGGCGGCGACCGACACCGGAGTGTTGTACGAGGGCGCGTTCGGACTGCGTGACCTTGTCGACGGCCCCGCAATGACCCGCGACAGCGTGTTCCGCATCGCGTCGATGACCAAGGCGGTAACCTCGGTCGCGGCGCTGCAGCTCGTCGAGCAAGGCAAGCTCCAGCTCGACGAGCCGATCGGCAACGTGGTCCCCGATCTGGCCGCGCCCCAGGTGTTGGAGGGCTTCGACTCTTCGGGCGCGCCGCGATTGCGCCCGGCCAAACGCCCGATCACGTTGCGCCATCTGCTGACTCACACAGCCGGGTTCGGCTACGAGATGTGGAACCCGGAGCTGATCCGCTATGTCGCCGCAACCGGCATGCCCTTCCTCATGACTGGCAAGCTCGCTGCGCTGCAGTTGCCGCTGGTTTTCGATCCGGGCGAACGCTGGGAATATGGCATCAACATCGATTGGGCCGGCCGCGCAGTCGAAGCAGTCGCCGGACAGCCGCTCGATGCCTATTTCAGCGCGCATATCTTTGCCCCGCTCGGCATGACGGACACGGGTTTTGTGCCGTCCGCCGACCAGGCGTCCCGTCTTGTCCGCGTGCATCGCCGCGGACCTGACGGAAGCTTGCAGCCGATCACAATGGAGGTGCCGCATCGCGAGTTCTTCAGCGGCGGCGGGGGCCTGCTGTCGACGGGGCGCGACTATCTGGTCTTCCTGCAGATGCTTCTGCACCAGGGCCGCTTCAACGGCGCCGAGCTGCTGCGGCCCGAGACGGTCAAGCAAATCGGGCAAAATCAGATCGGCAATCTCCCGCTCCGCATCATGAAGACGGCGATGCCGGAACTCTCGAACGATGTCGATTTGTTTCCCGGCGTTCGCTGCGGGCACGGCCTCGCCTCTGTGGTCAACGCGCAGCAGGGTCCCAACGGCCGCAGCGCCGGGACCCTCACCTGGGCCGGGCTTTTCAACACCTACTATTGGATCGACCCGCAAAAGCGCGTCACCGGCGTCATCCTGACCCAGATTCTGCCTTTCGCCGACCACAAGGCCGTCAAGCTCTACAGCGAATTCGAGAGCGCCGTTTACGACGCTCTGAAGGCGGCCTGAGGCTTATTCGGGATCATTCCGCGGCTGCCGGGAGTTGGACATTTCGAACCGGCACATCCGCCGGCGAGACCGGACGCTGTTGCAGCCGATCGCTGATCACATCCCAGATCTGCCGCAAGCGCTGAACGTGCAGATCGTCGCGAATGATCGCAACCAGCGAGTCGAGCTCGAGCGCCGGATCAAGTTGCATTTCACTGCTGCCGGGCGCTACGGGCTGGTGCGGTTTGCCTCCTGAGGCGCCGGCTGGCGACTGTCCGGCTGGCGACTGTATCGTCTCGCCTGGCGCGGGCGGCTCTCCGACGAGCGCTGACAGCAGCCGCCTTTGCACTGCCGGGCTGTCCAACGCCCTTTCGAGATCGAAAATCGTGCGGATGTTGAGTTCGCGCAGCCGCAGGGTGCGGGCCGAGCCGACCGCCAGGATCAGCTGCGCCTGCGCGACCCAATCGATGACCTCGTAGAGGCCGTAGGGGGTCTCGACAAATATCTGAATCGGGTTGATCGTCGCCAGGTTCTGCACGTCCTCGATCTCAAACTCAGCAAGGCGCAGTTTCATGAACGGGTCGATCCCGAGGATCATGTCGAGCGGAAACTCCTCCTGCAGGGTTCGGCTTTCCGGGCTCACTCGCCGCAGCCGCAGCCAGGGGAATTTGGCGATCAGCGCGTCCATGCACAGGGTCGGAAAGAAGCCGACCAGGAACGCGATGACGACCATCGCATGCGGACCCAGCGAGGCGAGGATCTGGCTCTGCCAGATTGCGGCGATCGTGAATACGCCGAGCAGTAAGTGGCCGATTGATTGGAAGAACGAGATCGGCGCGAGATCGAAATTCGATATTCGTCGGACCAAATACTGAATCGTCCAGACATACCCGCCGATGAATGTATAGGTCAGAGCGCCGAGAAAAGGGCGATCGGCGGCCGCTAAATCATCGGGAACACTGATCGGGAAAGCAAAATAGTTCGGCAAAGGCGCCACATCCGGCATGAAGGCCATGCGGAACCCGAGCGCCGTGAGGATTACGTAGATCGCGACAGGCAGCAAATAGTAGGCGAACCTGTGGGGATCGTCGTGCAAGTCGCGCTCGGGATTGGACTCGGGATCGTACTTGTACTTTACGAGCTCGAAAGAGGGGATGATCAGTGGGGCGCCGTTGGGCAGGCTGGCAAAGCTGAACAGCCGTTCCAGGTCGCGGACGATTTCGCGTCTGAAGGCGCGAATGTTGTTGCGCCCGACAAAGATGCCGAACGGTACGACGCAGCTGAGCATGACCAGCGCCGTCCATCGCAACACTTCAGCGAAAGCGGTCATGTGGCTCTCCCTTGGTATTTCGGATCCGGCCCCCTGCACCGCGTCGCGCGCGAGCGGGTCTTAATTTACTCTTTTTTGCGCTCATGTGGCCCGGTTCGTGGAACCACCGGGTGCGGCCGGAAGCATTGCCGGACTGCCCCTTCGCAAACGGGCCGCCCTCGGCCGCTGCTGGCTGTTTTTGCAGCCAAATAACAGCCAATGCAGTAATTGCCAAATCAGAAATACGAGGAATTCTACCGCGTCAGTGATCCCCTCGCTCGGGATCGCCGCGAAGCGCCAGGCCGGTCTTTCCAAAGCCGAAATTGTCACCTGTTCCACCTGTATTATCAGGTCCAGATCAGGCTCGGTTCTCCCCAAAGGTCGAAGAACCGCGGGCGGGGCCCGCCAACACCGATAATAGCGCGATGATCCGCCATGCTCACGGCGATAACTCCCAAATCGATTGGCAACTGCCGACCCTAGCAGATTTTTGCTAAATTGTCAACAATCTTCATGCGAGTAAGGCAACGCAAACAAGAGACAGCCTCGACTTTGTTTGCCGACGGATCAGCGCACGCGCGTGGTCGACTTAATCTGTTCAAGGGCGATCTCGGGTTTGGTCTGAAACTCGATCGTGTCGGGCATCCCCGCTTTCGCGAGGGCAGGCTCTTGGCGTTGTCGCGCCGCTCCCGGTCGCTCGCCCACTCCTCCGGCAGGTACAGCCGGTAGGCGACCGGCAAGCTGCCATCGTGATTGGCGAGCGACAGCGATACCGCGACTTGGCAGTTGTCCTGCTTGCCGAGCTGACCGCAATATTGTCGGGTCACCCCCACCGAGTGCCGCCCCTTTTTGGGAAAACCGGTGTCGTCGATGATCCACGCCTCGATCGGTCCGCCACGCTCGATCGCCGGCAGCACCAACTCGCTCACCCCCGCCTTCGCGAGGGCAGGCTCTTGGCCAGCATCGCCGCGTCCGACCACGGTGCGTTGCCGACAAAGTGCAGCAGAGATTGATGCTTTGCCGCGACCTGCGCCGGCGCGGTCACCGCCGCCATCGGCTCCACGCTCTTGCGATCGATTGGCATCAATAGGCCCAGGCAATAATCGTGCAGCGGTTCCCGTCGATCGGCATGGCCCAAGGCCGTGCCCAGTTGGTCGACATAGGCTCCCACCACGGTCCTCTAGCTGCGGTGCAGCGCATGGCGGTATCTGTCCCATCCCGCTTCCAGGCGCTTGATGGACCTCTCGACGCGAGCCGCTAGATGCTTCCCGGTACGCTGAGCATGCGCGATATCCTCTTCCGGCGTCCTGGTCAGCAAGCAGAAGTTAGCGCCGCGCGGTGTCTGCCCGCGCTCGATCAACTCCAGCCTCGAGCGCGGCAATACGCGGCACATTCGCAAACCCAATCCCTCGATTTCCGCGGCAAACTGGTCCGCACTGACGGTATGCGACAAAAAGGCTTCGACGAATTCGATAAAGATCCGAATATTCGGCGAACGGCGTATCGTTTTTTGCATGCCTCTGATGACAAAAGGCTCGTGACCCTCGACATCGATTTTGACGAGATCGACCCCCAACCCAGCCGGCAGGAATTCGTCGATCGTGATCATATCGAGCTCGATCGAGCGCTTTGCATCGCCCCACGTCCCAATATCGGTCATCGTCGCGCCACCGAGGAATTCCGGCAGGTAATGAAGGGTTCCGCGCCCGGCACTCTCGCCGACCAGGGCGTTGACGGCGGTTATATTCGGGCGATGCACCAGCCTGTTCGCGTACAGAGTTCGCTTCAGCAGGTCGAAAGTGTGCGGGTTCGCCTCGAAAGAATAAAGGCGGCCATGGTCCCTGATCCGCGAGGCCGAAGTCGCAGTGTAGAGGCCGAAATTTGCGCCGATGTCGAGAACCACAGACTTTGGTTGCAAAAAATTCCGGAATAACGGGAGAACATCTGCCTCCATGTCCCAGCCGAGGAGGTAGTCGATGGCATCGAGCGAATTGGTGTCGACGCAGATGTGCTCGCCGGAAGCGAGGCGGACCAAAGCCCGATCAGCGCCCGCATAGATTGGCCGTCTCACGTGTAATTCTCAACTCTGTGGCAAACCGGATTTACCATAACAGCGAATTCGCGCGCGGGAGGAACCTTGGGGAGACGAACACAGCCCTCATCCTGGCGCGGGCACCTGCGCGCGTATCTAGTGAGGAAGGTGCGAGTGGTGCACAACTCGCGCGATACGATGCGAATCTTGCGCTTCTCTACGGTCATAACATGTTCCGCGCTGGTGCTTGCCTGCACGCCCTCGCCAGCCGTGCGCGTGGAAGACCCGTTTGTCGGAAACTGGGTCACCGCGGAGAACGCCAGCATCACCATCCGTCCGGATACAATTGTTCAGCATCAGCCGGACGGCGAGAGCACCACACTCGACCAGACCGCGTGCCGCGGAATGTTTCGCTTCGCCCACGGCACGAAGAGCCGCCAAGACCTCACCGGCCTGGTGCCACGCCAGCCCGACCTCCGCCAGAAAATTTCGGACATCCTGGTTGAGCAGAGCTATCCGGTCGCTGAACTCAATTGTGACCGAGGCGATCAGACCTATGTCCTGCTGAATGATCGTCAATTGCTCGCGATCTACCGCGACGGCGACATCGGCGCAATAGAACGCCTGGCACGCCGTTGATTGGCTGATGTTCCCATTGCGAGGCGGCTAACGGTGCGATCGATCATGGGAGAGCGGCGATGGTCCCTCGTCTACCCCGCTCTACTGAGCCTGGGAGCGGGTGTTCTCGCGTCATGCGCAGCAGACGAACCGCAGCCGCCGCCCCAGATTTCGGCGGTTCGCCCGCTGCCGCCGCACCCGGAGGCGCCAGTCGTGCACAGCGCTCCGCGACCGGCCCGCAAGCCGACCCCGCCGCCACCGGCCGGCATGCCGGCTCCGGCGCAGGATAGAGAAGATCTCACGACAACCGGGCCGAAACCGACGGAGGGTGCGGCCGGCCCCGAGAGTTCCTCCCCATCTTCCGATCTGGCGGCGCTGTCGACCTCACCGGGCCGGCAGGGCGAGATCCCTTCGCAACCCGAACTGATCGGGCTCGATCAATCCGGGGCGTTGCGCCTCTTGGGGCCGGCGACGGAGAAATCGGACGAACCGCCGGCGACGGTCTGGCGCTATAAGGCCGCAAGCTGCGAGCTCGACCTGTTCTTTTACCTCGACCTGCGCAGCGGCCGCATGCGAACCTTACATTACTCCTTCAAAGGCGAGGGCGCCGAGGTGGCGAGACGGCAGGAATGCTGGCGTTCCTTGATCGCCGCTCGAGGCGGCTAGGCCGGTTCGCCGATGCCGCATCTTCTTCTCGTTGACGATGACGACCTCTTTCGCGAGTCGCTCGGTCTCAATCTGATCGACGAAGGTTACGAGGTCACCAGTTTTGCAAATGGGCGCGATGTGCTCGCCTATCTCGATCAGGGCGGCGGCGCCGATGTGATGCTGCTGGATTGGCGCATGCCCAACCTGACGGGCCTTGATGTGCTGCGTCAGATGCGGGCAGCCGGTACGACGATCCCCGTCATTTTCCTGACGGTACTGTCTGACGACATCTACGAGGAGGCGGCGCTCGAGAGCGGCGCGGTTGATTTCGTCGACAAGTCCCGCCGCCTGCCAATCCTGCTCAAGCGTCTGCAGTTGATCGCCGAGGGGGGCCGGCCGTCTAGCGAGCTGGAACCGGCTCGGGCTTCGGCGCTGCAGCTAGGCCGGCTTACCCTGCGTTTTGATATCAGTCGGGCGGTTTGGGCCGGGCAAGCTGTCGACCTCACCCTGACGGAATTCAAGATCCTCACCCTGCTGACCGAGAAAGCAGGGCGGGATGTCGGGTATCGCGAGATTTACGATCTGGTCCACGGCAAAAACTTCATCGCCGGACACGGCTCCGAGGGGTATCGTGCCAATGTACGCACCTTCATCAAGCGTATCCGCAAAAAATTCCGCGATGTCGACTCAGGTTTCGGCCACATCGAAAACTACGCTGGTTTTGGATATCGTTGGACCGCAGAAGACTAAGACCCGCCGCGGCATCCCCCGCGGTATCCAGTGGGCATGGTCGATCACGGCCAAGACCGTCTTTCTCGGGGTTGTCTTCGTACTGGTCCCGGTGTTCCTTTATATCGAGTTCCGCTCCGCTCACGAGACGAGCCAAGAACTGCTGCTGCACAGCGTGCGCGCCGAGGGACGCGCGATCAGCCAGTCCTTGCTGCCCTTGCTGACGAACGCCGATCCTTCCGCACTGCCGGAGATCGGTCGCGATCTCGCCCGGTATGCCGGCGAGGTAACGACCATAAAGTTGCTGCTGCAGCCGGCCTCCAACCAGAACGGCACGGAAGGGTTTTATTATGTAGCCTCCTGGCCTCCGGTGGCAGCGAGCAACCTGGAGGCGGAGCGCGATACATTGGCGAGCCAGGGCGTGCTCAACCGTCTCTCCGAGAACTGCAGAGACGAAATGCCGTTCTCACTAATCTACCACCGGCCGACCGGCGGCGCCGAGATAGTCACGGCGGTAACACCCGTGTCGACGGCGGCAGGCTGCTGGGCAATCGTGGCGTCGGCTTCCGAGGATGCTTTTCCGGGCGCTCATCTGGGCCAGCCCTATTGGGCGACACCGCCGGTCATCATCGCGGCGGCGATCTACGTGACGATGGCCGCCATTACCTTTGCCACATTGCTGAGCGTACGCGGTGGACTGCGCCGCTTTGCGCTGCGCGCCCGCCGCATTCGCGAGCGCGGGCTGGACGCAGGATCGTTCGCCGACCGCTACAACCTCCCCGAATTGGCCGACGTCGCGGCCGAGTTCGACCGGATGGTCGAGGCCCTGCATCGCTACGCTGCGGACGTTCGGCAAACGGCGGAAGACAATGCCCACGCTTTCAAGACGCCAATTGCGGTCATTCGCCAATCGATCGAGCCATTGCGTCGTGCCCTAGCGCAAGACAATCAGCGCGCGCAGCGGGCGATCGGCGTTCTCGAACACTCGCTCGACCGGCTCGACGGGCTCGTCGCCTCGGCGCGCAGGCTCGATGAAGCGACCGCCGATCTTATCGCCGAGCCGCATGCGCCGGTTGATCTCGGCCGCGTGATCGGCGGCCTGATCCAGATCCGCTCCGGCATCCTCGCCAACCACGACGTCTCCATCATTCTCGCCAGTCACGACCTGACGATCTCGGCCGACCTTTTGCCCGGTCTATACGTGCTCGGCACCGAAGAGATGATCGAGACCGTCGTCGAAAACCTGATCGAGAATGCCGTTTCGTTTTCGCCGCCGGGAAGCGAAATCCTGGTGCATTTGGCCCACGATGGGCCGTTCGCCCACCTGGCTGTATCAGATCGGGGTACGGGGGTACCCGCAGAGCAGCTCGAGCGGATCTTCGACCGCTACTACTCCGAGCGTCGCACCGAGGCGGCCAGCGACGCGACGTCGAGCTATTTCGGGATTGGGTTGTGGATTGCTCGCCGCAATGTCGAGGCAATGGGCGGGACAATCGAAGCCGAAAATCTGGAGCCGCAGGGATTGGCGATCCATGTACGCCTGCCTTTGGCGCCCGAGCGTGGCTGAACCGGGTGCTGGGCGTTGGAAGCGAGGTTGAAGAGCGGAATATGGATCAAGGCGCTGATCCGGCGGTGCGACCTTGCCGCGATCCCGATCGCGGTTGTCGCCCGCGGCGATGACGACGCCGGCGCTATGCTGCTCAAGCTCAACGGCGGCGTCGCCGAAGGCTGTTCGGTGCTGACGCAGGCGCGTGGACAAGATGGCGAGCTTCTGTGGATGCGGGCAACTGGTCTCGTCCCGGTCGCCGAGGCCGATGCGGATGCTTACATAGCCCGCCAACGACAACGAGATCCGGACATTTGGGTCGTCGAGATCGAGCATCGCGAGGCGGGAAGCGTGATAGACGGGAGAGTTGTTTGAGGAACGGCCGAGCAGCCGAAGGGAGCGCATGAGCTTCAGCATCCTGATCGTCGACGACGAGCCCGACATCGCCGAATTGTTTCGCCAACGTTTCCGGCGAGAGATGCGGCAAGGGCAGTACGTGCTCCATTTCGCTGATTCCGGCGAAGATGCCTTGCGCCGGCTCGCCGAGATCCGTCCCGAGCTGATCGTGATATTATCGGACATCAATATGCCGGGGATGGACGGCTTGGAATTGCTGAGGGAAGTGAGGCGGCTGCGGCCGGAGCTGCCGGTCTTGATGGTGACCGCTTATGGCGACGAAGGGCGCAGGCATCGCGCCGACGAACTGGGCGCCGCAGACTTCCTGACCAAACCGGTGGACTTCGACCGATTGAAGCAGCAGCTCGTCCAGCTGATGCGGCCGCTTGGCTGAAGACGATGGCGGGCAATTCGTTCGGCACGCTGTTTCGTTTTACGACCTGGGGCGAAAGCCATGGGCCCGCGATCGGTGTCGTCGTCGACGGCGTCCCGCCGCGGCTGCCGCTCGCCGAGCCCGACATTCAGCACTGGCTCGACAAGCGCAAGCCCGGCCAGTCGCGCTACACGACGCAGCGCCGGGAAGCCGATCTGGTCCGCATCATGAGCGGCACCTTCGACGGGGTGACGACCGGCACACCGATCCAGCTGTTGATAGAAAACACCGACCAGCGCTCGAAGGACTACCGCAACATCGCCGACCGTTTCCGTCCGGGTCACGCCGACTACACCTACTGGAAAAAATACGGAATCCGCGATTACCGCGGCGGCGGGCGCGCCTCGGCGCGCGAGACCGCCTCGCGGGTCGCCGCGGGAGCCGTCGCGCGCAAGATTCTCGGCCCCGGGGTGACGATCCGCGGTGCGCTTGTGCAGATTGGGCCGCATGCGATCGACCGCAGCACCTGGGACTGGCGCGCCACCGAAGAAAACCCGTTTTGGTGCCCGGATGCCGCCGCGGCGCTGCATTGGGCCGATTATCTCGACGGCATCCGCAAGGCCGGCTCATCCGCTGGCGCGGTCATCGAGATCGTTGCGAGCGGCATCCCTGCCGGGCTCGGTGAGCCGGTCTACGACAAGCTCGACGGCGATCTTGCCCGTGCCCTGATGACGATCAACGCCGTCAAGGGGGTCGAGATCGGCGCCGGCTTCGCTGCGGCGGCGCTGCGCGGGGAGGACAATGCCGACGAGATGCGGATCGAGGATGGCCAGGTCGTGTTTCTGTCGAACAACGCGGGCGGCATCCTCGGCGGGATCTCGACCGGCCAGGACATCGTCGCGCGGTTTGCGGTAAAGCCGACCAGCTCGATCCTGCGACCGATGCGCACCGTCGACGTCGACGGCAACGAAGTCGAGATCGAAACCCACGGCCGGCACGACCCCTGCGTCGGCATCCGCGCCGTCCCGGTCGGCGAGGCGATGGTCGCCTGCGTCCTAGCCGATCACCTGCTTCGTTATCGCGCCATTGGCGGCGGTGTCTGAAGTGCGGAGGCGGCGGCGAGAAACGCGCGGATCTTGTCGAGGTCCTTGACCCCGGGGCGGCTCTCGACGCCGGAAGAGACGTCGACTGCCTCGGCCCCCGAAATGCGCACCGCCTCCGGCAACAGCTCGGCGGTCAGCCCGCCCGACAACATCCACGGAGCGCGCCACGAGCGTTCCGCGATCAGCGTCCAGTCGAAAGCGAGGCCATTGCCGCCGGGAAGAGCGTCCGCCCGCTGTGGCGGCTTTGCGTCGAACAGCAAAATATCGGCGACGTCCTCGTAGCGGGCGGCGCCGAGCACATCTTCCAACCCGGTGATCGCCACCGCCTTCATGACCGGGCGGCCGAAGCGCCGTTTGGCCGCGGCGACTCGTTCCGGGGTTTCGCCGCCATGAAATTGCAGAATGTCGATCGGCGCCGCCGTCAGAGCGGCCTCGATCGCGCGATCGTCGGCATCGACAAAGAGGCCGACTCGCGCGATTCCAGGGGGAACGGCGGCGCACAGCCGCGCGGCACGTTGCGGCGTCACGGCGCGCGGGCTCCGAGGATAGAACACCAAGCCGAGGTAGGCGGCGCCGCCAGCGCTCGCCGCCGTCACCGCCTCCTCTGTCGACAAACCACAAATCTTCGCGGCTACGCCCATCACCCGCTATATGGGGCCGAGCGTGGCCTTAAGGGCGGGTTGCCGGAACCGAAATGTCGACCTGTCCTTCAGGCGGTTGCCGCTCTTTGGCGGCGCTGATCTCGGCATCGCGGTGTTGCCGGTAGACGCTGCGCAGGGTCGCATAATAATCGAGCGAGTTGCGTTCCAATTCATCGAGATCGTGAAGATGTTGAGCGCGGGTGTCGACCACATTCGCGCTCCCGGTAGCGACGCTCGCGTAGGTCGCCGGCGCGCCGCCAACAAAGGTCAGCGGGTTCATCGCCATGTCGACGACGGTGCCGACGGTGTCGCGCGCATTGGACGGACCGAGCAGCGGGAGCTCGACAAACGGGCCTTCTCCGACACCCCAAACCGCCAAGGTCTGCCCGAAATCCGCCTTGTGCGGTGGCAGACCAAGTTTGTCGGCCACATCGAAGATGCCGGCGACCCCGGCCGTGGAATTTACAGCGAGGCGCTGAACCGATTGCCAGGCCTGCTTGACATTCCCTTGCAGTGCATCATTAACCGCGACGGCGGGCTGTTTGAGGTTTTGCACGACGTTGTGAATACCCTGTTGCACGCCTTCCGGCACATGGTCGGAGTACGCCTGGGCAACCGGTTTCATGACTGCATGATCGGCGGCGACATTAGCCTTGAAGATGGCCCGGTTGACGGGCTCCGCCGGATCATGCTCGGCATCGGCATCATCCGCCACGGCCGCATCGCGGGGCGCAGCGGCGCATCCGGCGCAGCATAATACCAACCCGAAGACGATGGCCGAACGGACCCGTGACTTGCCTTTGCGGCCGGCGATTCGAACGGGGCGATCGGTTTCGAGCACCAATATTTCTCCGCACATCGTCTGTTCGGTATTCCGCGTCGGAGCGGCGCGCGGATCTTCCTCAGCCCCGCCCCCGGGGTCAAGGTGACGGTAATTGCCGTCCTGTCCTCGGCAAGTTTCTGTGGTGCGGCGCGGTCAAGGCGGCCGGGTCTAGCGGTAGGCGATTCGAGTCGAGCTGATCAGCCCGGCATGAGCCGGTCGAGATCGGCTTCGTCGAACACGTAGCGCGTGTTGCAGAACTCGCAGGTTACGGTAGTGACGCCGTCTTTGCGCATCTCGTCGAGTTCATCCGGCGGAAACGCGCGCAGGATCCCCTCGATGCGCTCGCGCGAGCAGCGGCAGCGCGCTTCAAGCGAATGCGTATCGTAGACCCGCACCCCCTCCTCGTGAAACAGCCGGTAGAGGAGGCCATGCGGCGGCAAATCCGGGTCGACCAGCTCTTCGGGGGTCGCCGAGCTCATCAGGACCATCGCCCGCCGCCAGCCGTCCTCCACATCATCGGCGATGACCGCATAGCCGCCCTCAGGCGGCACGCGCTGCAGCATCAGGCCGCCGGCCCGCCACGTGCCGCCCGGTCCGGAGCGGCCGACCGACAGCTTGATCCCCGCCTGAACCTGTTCGGATTGCCGGAAATAATGGTGCGCGCATTCGGTCAGGGTCGATCCGGCGAGCTCGACGATGCCTTGGTAGCGATCGGTGTCCTCGCCTTGATCGACGGTGAACGCGATGTAGCCGGAGCCGACGAGCAGCGGCACCGATGGCGAGGCCGCGCGGGCACGGGCCAGCGCCTCCTCGAGCTTTGCCTCGTCGTATTGCGCATAACCACGCAAGGCGCCCTCGGTCGAGACGTCGGCGACCATCATCCGGATCGGTCCGTCGCCTTTGGTCTGGAGCGTGAAGATCCCCTCATATTTGAGCGCGCCCGCGAGGATTACGGCCAAGGTGATGGCTTCGCCGAGCATCGCCGCGACCGGTTCCGGATAGTCGTGCTGCGACAAAATACGGTCGATCGCTGGGCCCAGCCGTACGAGGCGGCCGCGCAACGCAAAGGGATCGATCTTAAACGGCTGGATCAGATCGTCAGGTGCGGTCTGAGTGGGTGTATTCAAGCTTGGGCGCTCCGGCGTCAATGCTGGAAAAATATAGTGGCCCAATGTCACTGCGGGTTGGGGGCTCGACGCCCCCACCGCTACCCGAGACACCAGGCGAGAATACCCTTCTGGGCGTGCAGCCGGTTCTCCGCCTCGTCCCAGACGACCGATTGCGGACCGTCGATGACCCCGGCGGTAACCTCTTCCCCACGCTTTGCCGGCAGGCAGTGCATAAAGATCGCGTTGGGTTTGGCGTTCGCCATCAGGTTTTCGTCGACGCGGTACGGCGCCAGCATGTTATGGCGGTTGACGCTCGCTTCAACGCCCATCGATATCCAGGTGTCGGTGACGACGCAATCCGCCCCGGAAACCGCCTGAATCGGGTCGGCCGTCAATTCGACGCGGCCGCCCTCGCGGTTCGCCCAGTCGAAGAGCCGCTGCGGCGGGCTGAGCTCCTCCGGGCAGGCGAGCCGCAATGTGAAGCCGAAACGAACCGCCGCGTGAACCCAGCTGGCGGCGACATTGTTGCCGTCGCCGCTCCACGCCACCACCTTGCCGGCGATCGGACCCTTCTTTTCCTGCAAGGTCATCACGTCGGCCATGATCTGGCAGGGGTGCGAGGTGTCGGTCAGTCCGTTGATGACCGGAACCGTGGCGTGCCGTGCCAGATCGTCGAGTTTGCGCGGCTGGTTGGTGCGGATCATGATCGCGTCGACATAGCGCGACAGGACGCGAGCGGTATCGGCCACGGTCTCGCCGCGCCCCAACTGGCTGTCGGCGGCGCTGAGATAGATCGTCTCCCCGCCGAGCTGCCGCATCGCGACCTCGAACGACACGCGGGTCCGCGTCGACGGTTTCTCGAAGACCATCGCCAAGATCTTGCCGACGAGCGGCCGGTCTCGGCGGCCGTTCTTGTACGCAAAGCCGGTATCGAGGATCGCGCGCAGCTCCGTGGGGTCGAACTGGTCGATGTCGAGGAAATGCCGCGGCGGATCGGGCGGCGCATGCCGCTCGCCGATCGACGCCAGTTCGCGCGCCGCGCTTCTCACGCCGGCCATTCCCGAGCCACCTTGTTCATGACGTCGAGCGCCTCGTCGATGTCGCGCTCACCGACGATCAGCGGCGGCAGAATGCGCAGCACATTGTCGCCCGCCGTCAGGGTCAGCAGCCCGTTCTGCCGCAGCTTCGTGACGAAATCACCGGCCGTCACGATGCAGCGGATCCCGAGCAATAGCCCAGCGCCCCGCACTTCCGCGAATAGCTTTGGATAGGATCCGGCGAAGGTTTCGAGCCGCCCCCGCAGCAGCTTGGCCATCCGGTCCACACGGGCGAAGAAGCCGGGCTCGAGCATCGTGTCGAGAACGGCATTGCCGGCCGCCATCGCCAGCGGGTTCCCGCCAAAGGTCGATCCGTGGGTCCCGGCGACCATCCCGACCGCGGCGCGCTCGGTTGCGAGACAGGCGCCGACCGGGAAGCCGTTCCCGAGCGCCTTGGCAATCGCCATGATGTCGGGCGGAATGCCCTCCCATTCGTGGGCGAAGAGCTTCCCGGTGCGCCCCATTCCGCACTGCACCTCGTCATAGACGAGCATCAGGCCGAACTCGTCGGCAATGTCGCGCAGCCCGCGCAGGTATCCCTCGGGCGGGGCCCTGACGCCGCCTTCGCCTTGGATCGGCTCGACCATGATCGCGGCGGTCTCCTTGCCGATCGCGGCGCGCATCTCGTTCAGATTGCCGAAGGCGACGTGGTCGAAGCCCTCCATCGCTGGTCCGAAACCCTTCAGATAGGCTTCGTTGCCCGTGGCGGCCAAGGTCGCAAAGGTGCGGCCGTGAAACGAGCCGCGACAGCCGATCACACGATAGCGGTCGGGATGGCCGGTCTCCGACTGGTATTTGCGGGCCATCTTGATCGCCAGCTCACACGCTTCGGCGCCGGAATTGCCGAAGAACACCGTATCGGCAAACGTGTTATCGACGAGCCTCTGCGCCAGCCTCTCCTGCCCCGGAATCCGGAACAGGTTCGAGGTGTGCCAGAGCCGCTTCGCCTGCTCGGTGACGGCGGCGACGACATACGGATGGCAGTGACCGAGGCCGGTCACCGCAATCCCGCTGGTGAAATCGAGAAATTTACGGCCGTCGGTCGCATAAAGATACGGGCCTTCGCCGCGTTCGACGGCAACATCCCACCGACCGTAGGTCGGCATAACGGCTGGTATCACGGATCTCTCCTGCGCGATTAAGTTGGGGGAAACTCAGCGAGAACGCAGGTTTATCGTCGTCGCCGGAGCCCCGCACGCGCGGCTCCCCGGCCCTTTTCCCAACGCCGGCTCGCTTCGCCGGGATCGCCTTTCATCGCCCTCTCCTCGCTTCGCCGGGTCGGCTCCGCCGCCCCGTCCGTCGAGCAGGAAAGCGACAGAGTATGGGGAGGGCTAGAGCGCCTGTCAATTCGTGCGGCGCGACGGTGAGGACTGGGATTACTGAGTAACTACGTCATGTATCGCTCTCACGCCGAGCGGGGTTGGACGCGTCGGTGGCCGCTGACTTCGGCGCCATCGAGCGGCGAAAGGCGCAAGAACCCGAGGGTGGAGCCGAGCGGCAGCAGGGCGATCAGGAAAAAGGCCACCCGAAAATCCTCGGCTGTCGGCATTCGTGGACCGGCGATGAGGGCGAGCAGAGCGGCGCCGATTGCGATGCCAAAGCCTCTGGCCAATTGCTGAGCGACGCCGCCGACGCTGGTGCTCTTGCTCAACACCGCGCCGGGCACGTCGGCGTAGCTGATCGTATTGAGGCCGAGATACTGGATGCTGCGGACGCACCCGGACAAAAGAACAAAGAGAACGATCAGCCAGGCCGGCGTGTCAGGGCGCAACAGGCCGCAACCGGCGGTCACCGCCGCGGCGAGACAGGCGGTGCCGGCGAGCAGCCGACGGAACCCGAAGAAGCGCAGAATGGTCCCCGAAAGCGTCCGCACCAGCATCGCGCCGAGGCTCGACGAAAACGACAGGAGGCCGGACTGCAGTGGGCTGAAGCCAAACCCGACCTGGAACATGAGCGGCAACAGGAACGGCACCGCGTCGAGGCCCATCCGGCAGATGCTGCCGGTAACCGTGCCGATGCGGAAGGTGCGGATGCGCAGCAGACGAAGATCGAGGATCGGATCTTCGCGGCGCCCGGCATGCCAGCGATAGAACAGGAGGATGGCCAAGGCAGCGGCGAAGAAAACAGCCCCGAGAGGGCCCGGGATCATCGGGCGCCCGACATTCTCGATCGCCAGCTCCAGCAAGGCGAGACCCAGTCCGGCGATGAAAAACCCGCGCAGATCAAACCGCGTCGGCGCCGGTGCGCGAAAATCTTCGATCAGGCACAGCGCCAGCACGACACCGGCGACCCCGATCGGCAGGTTGAGATAAAAGATCGCGCGCCACGAGAGATAAGTCGTCAGAAAGCCGCCGATGATCGGGCCTACGGTCGGCCCGATCATCGCCGGGATCGTCATCCAGTTCATCGCCGAGACGAGACCCGACCGCGGGAAGCTGCGCAGCAGGATGAGGCGGCCGACGGGCGTCATCATGGCGCCGCCAAACCCCTGCAAAACGCGCATTACCAGCATCATCGGCAGGCTTGTCGAGAACCCGCAGAAAGCGGATCCGGCGGCAAAGATCGAAATTGCAACGCAGAACACGGCACGCGTGCCGAGCCGGTCGGCAATCCAGCCGCTGACCGGGATGAAGACGGCCAGGCTCAAGAGGTAGGTGGTGATCACCAGATTGAGCCGCAGCGGGCTCTCGCCGAGGCCTTTGGCCATGTCGGGGATCGCGACCGCAATCATCGTCGAATTGAGCCCCTCCATAAAAAAGGCGCATCCGACCACCAGCGGGACAATGATCCCGAGGCGTGGTTTCCGCGTGGTGTCGGAGAGGTGGCTCGTCTCGCTCAGCCTGGGACGCTCGGTTCTTTACGGCTTTTTGCCGCTTGCGGTTGACACTCGGAGGGCGTCGAGACCATAGCCGATTGTGAAGCGGCAGTGGGGTCCAAAGGTGGATGAGAATGAAATAGGCTCCGACCTCCTCGAGCGCTGGGCCCTCGACTATCTGGGGCGCTATGCCAGTTCGGCCGAGAATCTGCGGCGGGTGCTGACGAGGCGGGTGCGCCGGCGTGCTCCCGAGGCCGTGCCGGCGGCGGGCGCGCTGATCGAGGGGCTTGTCGTGCGCTGCCGGGAATCGGGGCTGCTCAACGACGCGGCTTATGCCGCCGCGCGCGTACAGTCGCTGCATCGCCGCGGCGAGTTGATGCGCACGATGCGAGCGCAGCTGGCGGCGAAGGGAGTGCTGGCTGCCGATGTCGCTGATGCCGTGTTGGGCTTGCGGGCCGCCGCGCCCGACCCCGATTTAGCCGCGGCCTGCGTCTTTGCCCGGCGGCGCCGTCTCGGGCCGTTTCGGCGAGCTACCGCGGACCATGCGCGCGAGCTCGGCGCGTTCGCGCGAGCCGGCTTCAGTCGCCGGGTGGCGGAGGCGGTGCTCGCCTGTCCCGATATCGCGGCGGTCGAGGCGCTGGCACGCGTGGAGCCCGACTGACCTTTTCCGCGCAACCTCAAACCGGCTCGCGGTCGCGCATCAGCTGAGCGACGGCGTGGGATTCGGGATCACCCTGGGCTTCGAGCGCGGCGACGACGCCGGGGCGGTCGGCCGCAGGGCGGTTCTGGCTCAGCTTGTATTTGCCTTCGAGCCGGGTGACGAGGATGTCGAGCCCGATAATGCCCTTCAGCATCGTATCGACATAGGCCTCGGGGAGATCCTGCATTCGCCACGCGACCGGGTTGCGCGCCTCGTGACGTTCCGACAAACGGACCAAAAACCGGCGCAGCCATTCGGCATTCTCGACCAGCTGCACCGTCCCATAGGCATGCACATCGACGTAGTTCCAGGTCGGCACACTCGGACTGGTCGTGTACCAATTGGGCGAAATGTAGGCGTGCGGCCCATGAAAAATCGCCAGCACTTCGCCGCCTCGAGCGAGATCGCCGACTTGCGGGTTGGGGCGGGCGAGGTGGCCATGCAGGTGCAGTTGGTCGCCGTCGCGCTCGATCAGGAACGGGATATGGCTCGCCACGAGCCCTTCGGGGCCGTGCGTGACGAGCAGGCCGAAATCGTACCGCTCGATGTGCTCCATCAGTATTTCCGGGCGCTTTTCGGTGAAAGCGGGTGGCAGGTAAACCATGCAATTTTCTCCCGTAGCCGAGCCTCGGCGGCATCAGCTCATATGCGCAATCAGCGGTGCGGCGAGCAGCCCTGCCCCGGACAGCGAAAGGATGATCCCCGAGGCACGGTTGATCCATTTCAGATGACGCGCTTCGAAGGACCGGAACAGCGATCCGAGCCCGAAGGTCAGCGCCAGCCACCACAGCAGGGAACCGAGCCACACCCCGAGCACCAGGATGGCTGCGCGGGAGAAGGTGGCGTCGGCGCCGCTGAGGCCAAGGGCGGAAAAGATGCCGAGGAAGGCCAGGATTGTGATCGGATTGGTCAAGGTCAAAGCGAAGGTCGGCAGAAAATCCCGCAGCACCCCCTCGGCATCGGGTTCGGAGGATTGCTTGGATTCGGGCTCGGCGAGCAATGCGGAGCCGCCAACATAGAGCAGGTAACACCCGCCGGCGATGCGCAGCCATTGGTGATAGCCGATCAGCCAATCGGAAACAAAGGTCAGGCCGAACGCGGCGATACACCCGAAAAGGGCATCCGCCGTCGCGGCGCCGAGCCCGGAGACGAAGCCGGCCCGCTTGCCTTCGAAGATCGTCCGACGGACGCACATGATGCCGACCGGGCCGACCGGCACGGCGATCACGATGCCGACAGCGATGCCCTTCAGCAGGAATGCTAAAAGCAATCTGAAATCCCGTCGCTGCAGTGTGACCGAAGGCGCGCTATGCTATTCGGCATTGCTGCAAACTTTCGAGCCGCCGGAGGTCGCGATGACTGACACCGATGACGCCTACCAATTCGAGTTCGTTTCGATCGACGGAGAGCGCCTGCCGCTCGATGCGTGGCGCGGGCAGCCGGTGCTCGTCGTCAATACCGCTTCCTTTTGCGGGTACACCCCACAATACAGCGATCTCGAAGCCTTGTGGCAGCGCTATCGCGATCGTGGACTCGTTGTGCTCGGCGTTCCGTCCAACGACTTTGGCCGGCAAGAGCCGGGCTCGCCCGAAGAAATCAAGGAGTTCTGCAGCACAAATTATTCGGTCGGCTTCCCGTTGACCGAAAAGTACCGAGTCATCGGCGGCGAGGCCCACCCGTTCTACCGCTGGATTTCGGAAAGTCTCGGTGAAGGCGGCACGCCGCGCTGGAACTTTCATAAATATCTGGTGGGACCCGACGGCCAGCTCGCTGGCGCGTGGCCGGCGCAAGTCTCCCCGAGCGACCGCCGCATCACGGCTGAAATCGAGCGGCTACTGCCCCAAGAGCCTCAATAGAGGCCGCTCGCGAAGTGGCTGATCAGTACGCCGAGCAAAAGGTCCACGACGACAACGAACACCGCGGCCGAGGCGGTCGTGTCGAGCGCGACGCGGGCGATGAACCACTCGTAGACGAGGACAGCGACGGCAGCCGCGACCTCGATTGCCTGGGCGGCTTGGGCACCCAATACCCCGCTCTCGGCCTCTAAGCCGACAAGCACGAAGAGCGCGCTCTGAGGCGCCTGCGACCAGTTGTACGGGACCATGAAATCGAAGAAGCGGTGAGGCCGGCCGATCCGTTGCGTCACGATAAGCATCATCAGCGGGAACGCGGTCCAGGCGATGACATAGGCAATCGTCTCGACCGTGATGATCAAGAAAGCCCCCGACCTCTCCCACTCGGCGATGGTCACGCGCAACGACAGTAGGACCAGATAGAGCGGATAACTGATGACGGCGGCACGGAAAGAGCGCCAGAACCCGTCTAGCGAGCGGTCGAAACACGCCAGGCCGCCGCGGTCCCCGCGCGCCAGCCGCAGCGCACCGATGAGCGCCAGCCGTACTTCCGACCATGCCGTCGGCATCAGCGGCTTGGGGCCGGATAACCGTCGAGCGTCCTTCGAGACGGCCGCCCCGCGGCCTCCTCAGGATGAGGAGTATTTCTATGTCCCACCAAGAACCCACCTCATGCTGAGGAACGCCCGAAGGGCGTGTCTCGAAGCACGCACGGCCGCAATGCAGCGAAAGATCATTCCGACGCCGCTCTCAGGAATGGTCGAAGAACAAGTCGAGAAAGGTGTGATAGATCTCGGTCAGACCGGCGAGGTCCGAGAGCTCGACCCGCTCGTCCACCTTGTGCATGGTCAATCCGACGAGGCCAAATTCGGCGACTGGACAGTGGGCCCGGATGAACCGTGCGTCGGAGGTGCCGCCGGTGGTGCTGAGTTCGGGCGTCCTGCCGGTGACCCGCCGGATCGCCTCGGCAAGGCAGTCGCTGAGCATACCCGGCGCAACGACAAACGCTTCCCCGCCGACTGAAATATCGAGCGTGTAACGCCCGCCGACCTCATCGAGCCGCCGCCTGAGCCAGCGCCCGAGCTTCTCGCTCGTCCAGCAATCATTGAAGCGAATGTTGAACACCGCCCGCGCGGCCGCCGGGATTACATTCGAGGCCGGGTTGCCGATGTCGATTGTCGAGATCTGCAGAGTGGAGGGCTGGAAATGCTCAGAGCCCCGGTCGAACTCGGCGGCAGTAAGCGCGTGAAGCATTGCAACAAGACGATGAGCGGCATTGTCCGCGAGATGCGGGTAGGCCGTGTGACCCTGCACGCCGTGCACTGTCAGACGGCCCGTCATGCTGCCGCGCCGGCCGATCTTGATCATATCGCCGAGTGATTGCGCGCTGGTTGGCTCGCCGACGAGACAGGCATCGATTTTCTCGCCGCGCTCTGCCAGCCATTCCAGCACTTTGCGCGTGCCGTTGACCGCGTCGCCCTCCTCGTCCCCGGTGATCAACAGACTGATCGATCCGGCAAGGTCCCGCCCGCGCTCACCCCCGCGCTCATTGAGGAAGCGCTCCACCGCCGTGATGAAGGCGGCAATCGCTCCCTTCATGTCGACAGCGCCGCGGCCGCACAGCGCGTCATCACGCAGGCTGGCCGAGAAGGGATCGAAGGACCAGGCCTCGGCAGCCCCGGTGGGCACCACATCGGTATGGCCGGCGAAACACAGATTGGGGCTGCGATTGCCGCGGCGGGCGTAGAGGTTATGAATATCGCCAAAGACCAGACGGCGACAATCGAACCCCAGCTTCTCCAATGCAGCCGCAACGAGGTCGAGCGCGCCCTCGTCCTTCGGGGTGACGCTCGGGCGGCGGATCAGCGCGGCGGCGAGCGCTGCCGGGTCGAGAGCCGTCTCGGTCATTCCCGCAGCAACTCGTTGATCGAAGTCCGCGCCCGGGTGCCCTCGTCGACCTTCTTGACGATGACCGCGCAATAGAGGCTCGGGCCCGGCCGGCCGCCGGGCAGGTTCTTGCCGGGCAACGAGCCGGGCACGACGACCGAATAGGCCGGCACCCGGCCCATCAGGATCTCGCCGGTGTCGCGGTCGACGATCTTGGTCGTGGCGCCGATAAAGGTGCCCATTGCCAGAACCGCACCGGTCTCGACGACGACTCCTTCGACGACTTCGCTGCGCGCCCCGATGAAGCAGTTATCCTCGATGATCACCGGCTCGGCCTGCAGCGGCTCGAGGACCCCGCCGATCCCGACGCCGCCCGAGAGATGGCAATTCTTGCCGATCTGCGCGCAGGAGCCGACCGTCGCCCAGGTGTCGACCATCGTACCGGCGTCGACATAGGCGCCGACATTCACAAAGCTCGGCATCAAGACGACATTGGGCGCGATATAGGCCGAGCGGCGCACGATCGATCCCGGCACAGCACGAAATCCAGCATCGCGGAAGCGGTTCGACGACCATCCGGCGAATTTGGACGGCACCTTGTCCCACCACCGCGCCGCACCGCGCTCGGGGTCGATCGGACCGCCCGGGATCTCGACCATGTCGCTGAGGCGGAACGACAGCAATACCGCCTTTTTGAGCCATTGGTGAACCTGCCATCCTTGGGTTGTCTTCTCGGCGACGCGCGCCCGACCCTCATCCAGCGCGTCGAGTGCTTCCTCGACGGCCTCGCGGTAGGCGCCGCGGCTCTGCGGCCCGAGCGTGTCGCGGGCTTCCCAGGCGGCATCGATAGTGGCGGCGAGATTAGCGTCGGTCATGGCTGTCCCGAGTGGGCTGGCGGTGTTCGAGGGCGCCGCAACATGATCGACCCGCCCCTGCAGTGTCAACGCAGCTCACCGCCCGAGCCGAGGCCGTCGCTGTTTTCGCTGATATGCATCGAAAAAAACAGCAGAGGAGCCGGGATGCGCCGCGGAAATCCTCGCTTCTTTGGCCGCAGGGCGGCGGAATAACACCGAATAACAGCCAGCAAGAACAGCCAGGTAAATCGCCGGATCGTGGCTGTAGGGGCTTGAACAGGAGCAACTGGCACACCCCGCCCTCCGATGAGTGACGGATGACCTACTGACACTGGAAGTTCGCGAACTGAGCATCTGTGGATTCGAATTTAAATGGCATTCGAGTAAAAATCCTTAACTCAGCGGAAACTGCGCCCGGCCGCCCAAATTTGACTCGATACCATGCCATTACGGCTATTTTCGGGATCGGTCTTCCGTTTCGCCAACATCGCTTCGATTATGTTTGCCGCTGTCGAACCTGACGTAGTATCGCACGCCGCCAGAGGGCGAATCTCGCACCCGGAACTGCGTCCCGTCGGATCGGCATCCTTACGGCTCGGGGTCGCGATCGTGACTACCGCAGTGCGGCGAGTCCGTTGCCCCGACATCAAACAGTAATAATTTGTTGCACGCGGCCTTTTTTCGATGCGCTAATCCTCCATTTATCGGAGAATAACGGCGCAATAGCGTGAGGGCTCGCTATTGGGAGACGAGGAGGGAGTAGACCAGATGGCGACGTTGGATGAAATTGGGCAGGAAAAGCAGCGGATTTCCGAGCGGCTGGCGCGGATTGATGCCGAACGGACAAAGCTGGCTGATCAGCTCAATGAACTGGAGATCACCGAACGCGTTTTGACGCGATTCGGCGGCAGTGCCGCTACAGCCGAAAGACGGCGGCGCGGACGTCCGGCAAGACCTGCCCCGGCAGCCGCCCCGCAGCGCAGAGCGCGCGGCAGCCAGCAGGCGGCGGCGAGCGTGTCCTTGAGCGATGCCACTCTGCGGGCGGTCAAGGCGCATCCCGATGGGGCCACCGCGACCGACATCCTCAATCACTTGTCGCGGGAATTCGGCATGACGGTCCGGCCGAACCACCTCGGTATCGCGCTGCAACGGCACCGGCGCGCTGGCCGTCTCGACAACCGCGATCAGCGCTGGCACCTGCCGGCATCGGGGCAGCGGGAGCAATCAGACCACGCCGCGATGACCGGCTGACCCCACCGGGCTCTGGACGATTGGGCGCGCTGAGGGCGGCTGCTCGGTTGCGCCCAACCTAAATCTTCGCGAGCCAATCGGCGCGCGATCGATCGTGTTTCCAGATCAGCGCTACTCGATTTTCAACAGCCGCTTGGCATTGCCGTTCAACAGCTTCTCCTTGTCTTCCGCGCATAGTGGCAAGGTTTCCGTCCATCTGGTGCCCGGCGGGTTGTCGACAAACGGATAGTCGACCGAGAAGAGAATGCGGTCGATCCCCATTTCCATCATGCAGCACAGCAGGGCGGGATCGGAGAAGAAGCCGCTCGTCGTAATGTAGAAGTGCTCGCAGAAGGTGTCGCGGAAGCCCTTGCCGCCCTTGCCGTCTCGCGCCAGCCCCATGTTGATGCGCCAGAGATAAAACGGCAGGCCCTCGCCGAGGTGGCCGAGAATGATCTTCAGACCGGGATAGGCGTCGAACACGCCGCTCAACACCAGACGAACGCCTTGCGTTGCAGTCTCGACCGTGAATCCCCAGGCGGCGCGCAGCAGTGAAGGGTACTGCGCCACATAATCCTTGTAATAGGCCTCGATGACGGCGGGATGCGGAGTCGAGGGATGCATGTAGAGCGGCACGTCGAGCGCCTGTGCCCTCTCGAAAATCGGCCAGAACCGCTTGTCGTCGAGGAAGAGCCCATTCGTCAGCCCGTTTACCAGCGCACCCTTGAAGCCGAGCTTGGTAACAGTGCGCTCCAGCTCGTCGGCCGCAGCCTTCGGATCGGGAGTGGGGATTGCCGCAAAAGCGGCGAACCGGTCGGGATGCCCTCGCACTGTTTCGTAGAGCCGGTCGTTGGCGCCGCGCGCCAACCCGACAGCGGTCTCGGCATCCAGTTTCTGGAGGCCCGGATTGGCGTGCGACAACACCTGCAAATCGATGCCGGCCTCGTCCATCTCCCGCAGCCGCAACGCGCCGACATCGTCGAGACGCTCGACGATCCGGGGCGCAGTGGTCATGTCCAATCCGGTGATGTGCCGCTTCACCTCAGGGTCGAAGTAATGCTCCTCCAACGCGATGATGTAGGGTTTGTTTGCCATTCGCTCCTCACATGTCTAGCGGCCAGGCAGCCTGCGAGCGTGGGCCCGTAGATCGTAACTTTCATCGGCTGCCTGCTGTGGCGACAATTCCGGGTCGGCCGCCAACAGCCGCCGCGCGACGACGTGGTCGGCTGTTCGATTGACGGACTCGACGCCGATCAACCGCCCGCCGCGGAAGCAGAATACCGAGAAATTGCGGTCGGCCGGGTTGCCGCGCAGAACCGATGTCTCGTGGCCTATCGTAATGCCGGCGATCTGCAATTTTAGATCGCTCTGGTCGCTCCAAAACCACGGTACTTTCTGGTAAGGCAGCGGCCGGCCGGCGAGACGGTCGGCGACGCAGCGTCCTTGGTCCACCGCGTTCTGCACAGATTCGAGGCGCACGCGAACCGGCGCGAAAGGGGTCGGGAAATTGGCGCAATCGCCAATGGCGGAGATCGCCGGGTCGCTGGTCATCAAATATTCGTCGACAACGATGCCGTTATCGACCGCGAGTCCGGCATCGCGGGCCAGTTCGGCATGCGGGATGACGCCGATGCAGATCAGCACCAGATCCGCGGGAATACGCCGGCCATCGGTCGTCTCGACCCCGGCAACACGGCCGCCCGCGCCGAACATTCGGACTACTCCGGTGCCGAGCGCGACCTCGGCTCCCCAGCCGATATGCGCTTGGGTAAAGAACCGCGACACTGGCTCGGAAACTACCCGGCCCATTGGCTGACGGGTCACTTCGATGATGTGGACAGCGGTGCCGCGCGCGAGTGCAACGGCGGCGAATTCGAGGCCGATAAAGCCTGCGCCGACGACCACGACCGCGCGCGCCTCCTCCAGCCGCTGCCGCAGGTCATCCGCATCGGCTAGGGTGCGCAGCGTCAATACGCCGTCCAATTCGGCTCCGGGCACAGCCAGCGGACGACACCCGGCACCGGTCGCAAAGACCAGATGGTCCCACGAGATATTAATGCCCGAGGCCAGATGCAGGCGCCGCTGTCCGCGGTCTATTGCCGTCACGGCATCGCCGTAGACGAGATCGATCTGCTGCTTGGCGTAAAACTCGGCGGGCCGCAGCCACAGATCATCGACCCCGGATTGACCGGCGAGGTATGATTTCGACAGCGGCGGGCGCTGGTAGGGCAGAACGGGCTCGTCGCCAAGCAGCACGACGCGGCCGGCGAAGCCGGCGTCGCGCAATGAGGCAGCAGCCTGGAAACCGGCTTGGCCGGCGCCGATGATGGCGACGACCGGAGCCGGCATCAGACCTGCGTCTCGGGCAGGTAGACGACGAGACCGTCGAATTCGGCAGTTGCGACCAATTGGCAGCTCAACCGGCTGTTCGGCTTGCGCTCACTCGCAGTAAATTCGAGCATCGCCTTCTCGTCGTCCGACTGGGACGGCGTGCGATCGAGCTGGTCCGGCTCCACATAGACATGGCAGGTGGCGCACATCATCTCGCCGCCGCACTCGGCAACGATGCCATCGACGCCGTTGACGATCGCCGCCCGCATGACGCTGGTGCCGAGCGGCACATCGAGCACTTCGCGCGCCCCGTTCGGATGTACATAAGTGACTTTCGGCATCTTTTTCCTGTCGGTTGGATACGGGGCAAAGCCAAGGCCGATCTAAACCGCCACCGGCCACCCGGCGTCAAGTCCCGAGGTCGATCGCGACCTCATCGGCATGCGCGACGAGCTTGGCGCCCATTCCTGCCCTCTCCCGCGCAATCCGGTCGAACGCCGCGCCTTCATCGGCAAGCGCGCAGGGAACCGTGCGGTTGCGGTCATCGTGGCGGACGAATTGGAACGCCACCTTCTCGATCCGCTCTCGCTCCCAGGATGCCCGGACCATCATGCCGAGCCAGTCGCCATGCCTTCTGCCGCCATGGCCGGTGTGAAAGGAAAAGCTGCCCAGCCCGTAGAAGATCGGCTTGCCTTTGTACACCTCGATCGGCAGCGAGAAGTGCGGCCCGTGGCCGATGACCATGCCGGCGCCCGCGTCGATTGCCCGGTGGGCGATCTCGGTCATGTAGTGAAGAACTTCCTCGTGCAACCCCCAGTGAAACGACGCGACAACGACATCAGCCCGCCGTTGCAGGTCGGCGATGTCTTCGTCGAGCCATTGCAGATAGGCCGGATCGGCCCAGGTCACGATCTCGGGCGGGATGCCCGGCCGGTTGGCCGGCGGGCGGCCACCGTGCAGCGGAACATGATAGGCGGTATGCCCGCGGATCACCGCGATGCCGGCGCTGTTGTCGCCGGCCTCGTGGTTGGTCGGCCAATAGACCGAGCTGCGCTGCAGAAAGCCGAACCGTACCGCGTCCCGTTCGAGGATCACCGGAGCCCGCGCTGCCGCCCGGTTCGCCCCGGCCCCAGTATGGGCGATCCCGATTTCGTCCAGGCGGGCGATTGACCCGCTAATTGCCGCTTCCCCATAGTTGACGTTATTGGCGACGCCGACCGCATGAATGCCGGCCGATTTGAGCGCCTCGCCGGCTACTGAGGGATCGGCATAAAACCCCTCGTGCTCGACCGAATGCCAGGCCGGCGGCCGATAGAGACAGCATTCCAGATTCGAAAAGACGATATCGGCGGCCCGGAACTCGCCCTCGACGAGCGAGAACGGCATTCTCGGATCAGTGGCGTTCATCAGATTGACGTCACCGGTAAGAATCATCTTTGTCGCCATCTTTCACCCCTGTCGCTCCGCCGTGGCGACGATAGCCGTGCCCGCGGCGAAGCGCCACGCAAAGGATACGCAGACGACGCGAAGGCGACCGGCTCTCTTCGCGACCTTCGCGTATCCTCTGCGTCCTCTGCGTTAAAAGCGTTCTCTTTTGTTATAGCGGTCCATTGGGCTTGCTCGCGAGCAGATAGACGTAGAACATTGTGCCTGCTGCCACATGGATCCCGGCCTTCGCCGGGAAAAACATTCAACGTGCCGGAGCCTTGCGCGAAGATGGAGCGGATGAAGGAATCGCCTCTGGCGCTCTATCAGGCGCACCTGGAAGCAGGCGAGCTGGCTTATCAATGGAGCCCCGAGGCCGGAAAGGCGGTGTTCTACCCGCGCGTCGTTTGTCCCTTCAGCGGCAGCGACCGGCTCGAATGGCGGGTCAGCGCGGGTCTCGGGACGGTTTACGCCACGACGGTCACCCATCCGCGTGAAGGCGCGCCCTATAATGTCGCCCTCATTGATTGCGACGAGGGCTTCCGGCTGATGAGCCGGGTCGAAGACATCGCGCCCGAGGCGGTTCGGATCGGCATGCGGGTCAGGTTCCGTGTTCACCGGCCCGATAGCGAGGAGCCGCCCTACCCGGTTTTCGTGCCGCTGGAGACGGCGTGATGGGCGGGCTGCAGCGCGGCTCCGCGGCGATCGTCGGCATCGCCGAATCCGATCTGGGCGCGGTCGCGAAGGAGATGAGCCCGATCGATCTGATGACGCAGGGCGTCCAGCGGGCGCTTGCCGATTGCGGTCTCCATCTACGCGATGTCGACGGCCTTATCTGCGCGACGACGCAGAGCCGCACCTCGGGCCTCGCATTGAGCGAATATCTCGGCATCTCGCCCGCCTTTATCGATACGACGATCCTCGGCGGTTCGTCTTTCATGTTCCATGTCGCGCACGCGCAGGCGGCGCTCCAGCTCGGCCTGTGCAAGGTCGCGGTCATCGCCTATGGCAGCACCCAGCGGACTGTCGGCCGCCGTCAGGCCTCGGCGCGCGAATACAATCCCTACGAGACTCCATTCCGGCCGTTTCTGCCCGCGACCGCCTATGCATTGGCGGCATCGCGCCATATGCACCAATACGGCACGACCCGCGAGCAATTGGCGGCGGTCGCCGTGGCGGCGCGGGAATGGGCATTGCTCAACCCGGCCGCTTGGGAAAAGAAGCCGCTGACGGTCGATGAGGTGCTGTCGGCGCGCATGGTGAGCTATCCGTTCACCGTGCGCGATTGCTGTCTGATCACCGATGGCGGCGGCGCCGTGATCATGACCACCGCCGAGCACGCCCGATCGCTGAAAAAGCCGCCGGTCTATGTCCTTGGTTGCGGCCAGGCGATCACTCACGCGAATATTTCGAGCATGCCGGATCTGACGGTGACCGGGGCCCTTCAGTCGGGACGTGCGGCATACAGAATGGCGCGGCTCTCTCCCGGCGACATCGGCGTGGTCGAACTGTATGACGCCTTCACGATCAACACGATCCTGTTCCTGGAGGATCTCGGCTTCTGTCCGAAAGGCGAGGGGGGCCGTTTCGTATCCGACGGCCATATCGCGCCCGGGTTCGCGCCGGGCGGCGGTCTGCCGGTCAACACCAATGGCGGCGGCCTCTCCTATTGCCATCCCGGCATGTACGGATTGTTCCTGTTGATCGAGGCGGCGCGGCAGTTGCGCCGCGAATGCGGCGCTCGCCAGATCGCGGATTGCGAAACCGCGATCGCGCACGGCAACGGCGGCGTGCTGTCGTCGCAGAGCTCGGTGATCCTCGGAACACAGACGACGATTTGAACCCGAATCTGTGACATTAAGGGTTTGGCAAACCCCGCCACGCCAAATCCGGTATCGCGCTTACAAACCGCTTTTTTATCCCTGATCGAGCGCGGCCCCGGATCCGCGTTCCCTGACCCCAACAGCTGCACGGCCAACAGATATGAAGGTGCGTCTGATACAGCTCGTAGTCGGCCTCGCCTGCACGTTGTTCTTTCTGGCGATCGCCTTCTATCGAGTGCAGCTGGGAACGGTCAGCGCGGCTCTGGCGGGAGCCAATCCTCTCTGGGCTGCGGCGGCGATGCCGATATGTGCCGTGAGTTTGGCGCTTCGAGCCTGGCGGTGGCAAGTCATCCTGCGCCCGGTGGCGGCAATTCCTTACCCGATCGTGGCGCGCGCGCTGCTCGTCGGCTACGGGCTCAATGCCGTCATGCCGGCGCGGCTCGGCGAGCTCTTTCGCGCTGAATTCTTCAAGAAAACCTTTGGACTGTCGCGGGTATGGGGGCTGACTTCGATCGTCATCGAGCGGCTGTTCGACGGGATTACCATCGTCTGCTGCCTCGGGGCCGGTCTGCTGTTCGCCGCCGCAGCAAAGCCGAACTCAGGGCTGCTGATAAACGTGCTGGTGACCGGCAGCGTGCTGTTCGGCGCCGTCTTGCTTGCTGCGTTCTACCTTTCCAGCTCGATGATGTCCCGCATTGCCGGACGCTTCCCCGCATTATCGGCCCAAATGGCAATGGTGCAGCAAGGGTTGGAGATCCTGCGAACGTGGCGGACGTTGGAGGTCATCGCGATTACGCTCATCATCTATGTGCCGGATGCGCTCTCCTTGTGGGTTCTCGTCAAGGCGGTAGGGTTGACGCTGGGGTTTTCCGACACCCTGGTCCTGCTCGGCGCAGCGGGCCTGAGCACGCTCGTGCCGTCCGGCCCGGCTTTTCTCGGCACACTGCAATTCGCTTATGCGTTGGCGGTAGAATTCGCCGGCGGCGCTCGGGCGCTCGGTATCGCGGCGGCAACTCTCGCACAGCTTTGCCTGCTTCTCCCCCTTGCGCTGATCGCGGCCGGCATTCTAGTTCACGGCTCGGGAACCGCTCTCTATACGATTTGGGCGGGGCGGCAATCTGATGACGGGCGAGCGGGCCAATGACTCACGCGGCGCGTGCGCCCCGGCGCTTCACGGTCGACGACCGCCGGCTTTGCCGCGCACGGCCGCCTTAGGCTAGGATGCCGGCGTTGCGCGGAATTGTCTGAACCGCGACGGGCCTCTGAAGGGAGGAGATCGAAATGGCGGAAGGCGGATTGGTTCGCTTCGAGAATGTGGATGGGATCGGGGTCATCACGATCGACAACCCGCCGGTCAATGCGCTGAGCCCGGGGGTGCCCGAGGGCATCGTCGAGAATGTCGAGCGCGGCAACGCCGATCCGGCGATCAAGGCGATGGTGCTGATCGGTGCCGGCCGCAGTTTCATCGCGGGCGCCGACATCCGCCAATTCGGCACGAGACGACCACCGTCTGTACCGGGAAGGCGCACGCATGAGGTGCTGGACAACAGCCAAAAGCCGGTGGTCGCGGCGATCCACGGCTATGCGCTTGGCGGCGGGTTGGAGGTAGCGCTCGCCTCGAATTACCGGATCGCCGTGCCGAGCGCCAAAGTGGGCCTACCGGAGGTATTGATCGGCATTCTGCCGGGTAGCGGCGGAACGCAGCGGTTGCCGCGGCTGATCGGCCCGAAGGCGGCGATGGAGATGATCGTCTCCGGCCGCCACGTTCCGGCTGAGGAGGCGAAGCGGCTCGGCATCATCGACGAGCTGGTCCCGGAGGGCGGCGATCTGCGCGAGGCGGCGATCGCGTTTGCCCGCCGCATCGCCGACGTTCGGCCGTTGCCGCGCATCCGCGACCGCGACGACAAACTCGCCGAAGCCAAGGACGATCCCGGTATCTTCGATGCAATGCGAAAATCGATCGCGCGCCGCGCCCGCAACCAGAAGGCGCCCTACCATTGCATCGCTGCGGTCGAAGCGGCGTGCACGATGCCGTTCGAAGACGGCATCAGCCGCGAGCGCGAGCTGTTCGACGAGCTCGAAAATTCTGCCGAAGCGCGGGCCCTGCGCTATGCCTTCTTTGCCGAGCGCGAGGTCGCCAAACTGCCCGACATCCCGCGCGACACGCCGCTGCGCCCGATCAGGACCGCGGCGATCGTCGGCGCCGGCACGATGGGCGGCGGCATTTCGATGAGCTTTGCCGAGTTCGGCTTCCCGGTGAAGCTGCTCGAAGCGAGCCAAGAGGCGCTCGATCGCGGCATTGCGCGGATCCGCAGCAATTACGAAACCAGCGTCAGACGCGGCAGCCTCAGCGAAGCGGAGATGAACCGCCGCATGGCATTGATCGAGCCGGTGACCAGCTACGACGACATCGGTCAATGCGATGTCGTCATCGAGGCGGTGTTCGAGCGCATTCCGGTCAAGGAGGAGGTGTTCAAAAAGCTCGACGAGGTCATGAAACCCGGCGCGCTGCTGTACACGAACACCTCGGGCATCGACATCGACATCATGGCCAATGCGACGAAGCGGCCGCAGGACGTTGCCGGCACGCATTTCTTCGCGCCGGCCAATGTGATGAAATTGTTCGAGGTCGTCAAAGGAGCGAAGAGCGCACCCGACACCCTCGCGACGGCGATGGATCTCGGCCGCAAGATCGGCAAGATCAGCGCGATGGCCGGCAATGGCGACGGGTTTGTCGCCAACCGCAGCCGCACTCCGTTCGGCACCGAGATGAACATCATGGTCGAGGAAGGGGCATTGCCCGAGCAGGTCGACAAGGCGATGGTCGATTTCGGCTATCCGATCGGCCCGTTTGCGACGGCCGATCTGTCGGGGCTCGACATCGGCTATGACAGCCGCCAGCGGCGCGCGGCAGAGAACCCGAACTACCGCAAGATGCCGATCGCCGACGCGATCGTCGAATTGGGGCGCTTGGGCCAGAAGACCGGCGCGGGCTGGTTCCGCTACGAGAAGGGCGACCGCACCCCGCACCCCGACCCCGAAGTTGCCCGCATCATCAAGGAAAAGGCGGCCGAGATAGGGGTCGAGCAGCGCAGCTTCTCGGACGAGGAGATCCTGCGCCGGCTCTTGTTCGCCTCGGTCAACGAGGCCTGCAAAATCCTCGAAGAAGGCAAGGCCTACCGCGCCAGCGACATCGACGTGATGTGGCTGGGCGGCTTCGGCTTCCCGCGCTACCGCGGCGGGCTGATGTACTGGGCCGACGGCATCGGCGTCGCCGAGGTCTACCGCCAGATCCAGGCGTGGCACCAGCAATACGGCGAGCGCTGGACCCCCTCCCCTCTCCTGCGCCGCCTCGCCGATACCGGTACGCGACTGCGTGAAGCGAAACCCGGCCGGCCGATGTGAGTGGCGCCGGAGAGGCCCACCCGCCGGTCGCGATAGTCAGCCGTGTCGCCAAGCAAACGCTTGGCGCGGCTACGGGCGTCCGTTGCTCGGAGCCAGCTTTATGGGTTCTTCATGGCGGCGGCGGGGGTTTCCAATCGAAAACTTATCGGATGATCGCTCATTAATGGCTGCACCCGTCGTCGGGCGGGATCTGGACAGCAGCAATGGCGCTCATGTTGGCAGCAACTCAAGTCGCAGTTTCGTCGCCGCCGGGCGGCTCGGTCAACCGACGCTTGAGGCCGTTGGGACTTTTTTCGTCCTGGCGGGGATCGCGGTGGGCATTCTGACGCTTCGGTTTGCGCTGGTCCTTATTCATGGCGTCATGCACTGAGCAAAGGCCGACTACAATGAGTTTGCACATCAAGATCTGTCGTGACGTTGGGGGAACCTGGAGTGTGCATGGGCTGTCGCCTGTGCCGGTGTCCGATTTCCCCAGCCTGTCGGCGAGCATCGATTATGCCCGCCAGGCATGCAATGCGGCCCCGGCTACTATCGAATTGTATGTCGACGGGATGTACATCGTGGCCCATCAGGAGCGCGGGTGGCCAAAAGCGCTCGTAGCTTCTGAAATAAAGGGGAGCCGCGCGGTGCCTGCACGACCTGATCGGGCGGAGCAGCGCCATGGAACCGGCTGACCGCTTGGCTGAGAGGACCGCGGCATCCGAGTTCTGCAGCCAGCCCCGCAAACCTCAGGTTAGTTTGATACAGGTTCGGCAGCTCGGTCTCCGTCCTCCTGGTTCACCGAAAGACGCGCCTCGACGATGCGGTTGATCTCCGCGTTCGCCTCCGGATTTGCTGCGAGGAAGCGCTCAAAATCGGCTTTCCGCAGAACGAGCAGCCGGCAATAAGTTAGAGCGACCACATCGGCCTGACGCGGCCGACCCGACAGCAGAGCCATTTCCCCGAAGAACTCGCCGCTGCCGAGCCGCACGCGGCGTGCCGGCAACCGCACCTCGACAGCACCGGATGCAATAAAGAACACGGCGTCCCCTCGGTCCCCACGGCGGATGATGCGCTCGTTCGGCACAGTAAAGCGCGGCCGCAGCAGCTGGGCCAAACGCTGGAGCTGCCGCTCGTCGAGGCCCGAGAGGATATCCAGCCTCTCGATCAGGCGATGCGTGTCCAGGCCGATCTCGAAGCGTGGCCGTGGCTCGGCGCGGTTACCCGATATTCCACGCTTCAGATCATCGTAGAGCTCCCGCGGGATCAACCCCTCCTCGAATAAGGCCTGGTACCGGCCCATCTCTTGCCGCAGCGCCGATTGGCGCAGGAACCTCTCTTCCAGAGCCGCTACGTAGTCAGGATATTGCCGGCGAAGCGCATCCAAGGCGTCACCCACTTCTTCGCGGCGATGCTCGATGACTTCCCTCGTGATCTCGGTTAAGCGCTCATCAAAGACGGTACCTAAACGCTCATCGTTGAAGCTGACCAGCCGCTCGACCAGCAGCCGCGTTACCAGCAGCAGTTCGACACGGTCAGCCAGCCGATCGGCAAGAAACCGCTGAATTCCGAAATGCCGGTAGACGAAATAGGCGATGCGGAATGCCGGCGGAAAGGAGAGCGCCGCTTCCGCAGCTCTATGGTATCCGAGACGGCCTTCGGAACGTGCGCCCTCGACCAGGGCGTCTGCATTCCGCAGCAACACCTGAACGGTTGCTTGCGACGCGACCTGGTCGGCACGGGTTTCCAGGACGAGCACCCGCTCCTGATTGCCGAGAGCAACGAGTGCGATCGCCAGGCGCTCCCGCTCGGGAAGCCGCTCGGCTTCATCGCGGGCGTCCGCCGCGGTGATCCAGGTTTGGTACGGTTCGACGACTTGCTCAACCGACCTTTGAGCGAGCCCGTGGTAGTGCGCCATGTGGCGCACCGAGGCGGCCACTTCGGCATAAGCAACGGCGAGAACTCGGTCGCGGAGGACCTGGTTGCGCGGCGAAAGGCGGTGGAGGCCGAGCACGGCGATCACCAGACGCAGCGTCGTGCCGTTGACGAACAGCGTGAACAGTACGAAGCCAGTTGCGAGCACCGCTACGAAGCGCTGTGCGTGCTGATCGAGGGCTGCGTTTTCGGTGACTCCGAGCGCCAGCACCAAAGTCAACGCGCCGCGCAACCCGCCCCAGATGATCGCATATTTGTAGGCGGCACTTATCGGCTGGGTGAGTTTGACGAGTTCGAGGAGCGGCATGAGCACGAACAGCACGAGGGCGCGAGCGGCGAACGCCGCCGCTATCAGCACCCCGAGCAGCAACAGATCATGGGTATCGATATCGCCGAGCAGCCTTGGAACAAGGATCGACGCGAGGATAAAGATCAAGGAGCGGGCCCAAAAGGCGATCTGGTCCCAGAGATCGGTCAGGAACGACCAATTGTAGGGCGCGATGCGAGAACGGCCAAGCGCGCTGATGGTCATGGCGGAGGCCAGCACGGCGACGACGCCCGATACATGAAGCAGGCGGTCGGCGACGATAAAAACGCCATAAGAAAGGGCCAGAGTCAAAGTGGCTTCTGCGAGGCGATCGTCGCGAACTATTGGAATGACGGCGAGCAGCGCCCGGCCAGCAAGCATTCCGAACAGACCGCCGCCGACAAACGCCATGAAGAACTCTTTCAGCCCGGAACCGATGTCCAGCTCCCGAGCGGTTCCGATCATTCCGAGCAAGACGGCGAAGAGTGCGATCGCGGCCGCATCGTTGAGGAGAGCCTCGCCCTCGACCAGGCGGGTCAGGCGCGCCGGTGCGCCGATGTCGCGAAAGATCGCGATGACCGCCGCGGGATCGGTGGTCGACACCACGGAGCCGAGCAGCAGGCAGACCACCAACGAGACCCGCCCGAACGGCCAAAGCGCCAAACCGACGAGCGCAGTGGAAATCAACGTGGCAACGATCGCGAGCAGCAGAATCGGAGCTGCGTCTTCCAGCATGCGCCTGACGTCGGTGGCGATACCGGCCTCGAACACGAGCAGGGGCAGAAAGACATAGATAAAGGTGCCGGAACTGACCGGGAAGTCTGCGAAGACTTCGGAAAATGCATCGGTCTCGCGGGACCAGCCCAGATGCGTCACCAGGGCAGGAAACCCTCCCAGGGCCAGGCCAACCACGCCAAGCAGAACGGGCGGCGGCAGCTTCAAATAAGCAGCCAGTGGCTGGCATAGACCGACAACAACCAGCAGCGCGGTAATGACGATCAGTACAAAGGCGATGTCGAGCATCGATGCCGAGAATTGCTAAATCCAGAAAAGGAGGGCCGATCGGATGCCCTGCTTCGGACCGGATTTTAGCGTCGGTCGAGCCGCCGGGACACCGAAATGGAGAGACTTTGCTGGATTCGCGTTTCTCTGGCGCGGCGCAACAGCGTCGATTTGATCTGGTATTCTATTGTGCGGCAGCCGAACTGCTCGGCGGAGGAGCACGAACCGCTGCCGGCCGCAGCCGTTTTATGATCGCCAGACCAAAGCCGCGCATCACTTCGCCACCGATCAACGCAGGAGGCAGGATCGAGAGGACGACGGTCAGCGATGTGGCAACCGTGCGGCCGAGGGTCTGGTTGATGCTGAGGTCGATCAGCGCGCGCAACGGGATCGTCCGGAATTTGGGCGAGATTCTCCCGGATGCGGTCATAGACGACGACCATGTCGGTGACGGAATAGCCAATCAGGGTCAACAGCGCCGCCGGTGTGACAGAATTTTGGTGGCGGCATTGGACCACCGTCGACCAATGAAGCGCATGAATGAGTTTGAGCACGAGCAATTCATCGGATAGGATTGCGATTTCGGCCCTTCCCGGCTTCTGACCGCTCGCGGCCGGCTTCCTCCAGGCTCGGCTGCAACTCGGGTAGGAATTGGAACTCGACGGTGTCGGGGACCGATGCCCTCTCCTGGCGTCTGATCGCAAAGTGCATCCATAGAAGGCTCAACGATGCGATGCCGAACAACAGCGAGCAGCATCGGAAAGGCGGTCGCGTCGGCGACGAACCAGGTCGCGACCGCCGCGATGACCATCACACCGAGAAAAAGCCTCTTCCCCCGTGCCGGTCGGCCCATATGCCGAGCACGACGCGCATCAGCGAGCCTGACAGGAACGGGATGCCCACGAGCAGCCCGAACTCCGTGTCCGAAAGACCGTACTGCCGTTGAATTTCGACCCCGATGATCGCGAAGATCGTCCATACGGCAAAGCAGCCGATGTACCCCAGCGTGGTGACCACCAGGATGCGCCGGCGCCGCCGCTCGGCTGCATCGCTAGGGAACTCGCCTGGGAGGCCGGGCACAATCTCGGCGGACTGATTTACGAGGCTTCAGTACAACCGTCCGGCCTGCATCGCCACCTGCTCGGCGATCGGCCCGAGTGACAAGGCGGGAAGGACGGTAAGGCCGCCAACGATGCAGATTACGCCGACGAGAAAAATGATGAACAGGCCGCCACTGGTCGGCAAAGTCCCCGCGAACCGGGACACGATCTGCTTGGCGGCGAGCGAGCCTGCGACCGCCAACACGGGTACGACCACAGTCGCATGTTTTGCAGCCGCGACGGGTTTATGCGCATTTTTGCGACGGGCCCGTTCGATCAGCGCCGATATCAGCAGATCGGACATGCTATCTCGATCCGGTCTTGGCTCGCGCACCAGAGACAGCCACAGATCCCAACCCTCACGCATGATTGCTGGGTGAGGGCTCCAACATCAGTGGTTTCAGGATAAGGCGACATCCGCAAAAAGCTTCGAGAAGGAAAAATACCGGGGGAAATTAAAATAGCTAGCGGGATAGTGCAGGCTACATAAGCGCGGCGCCGTTAGTCCAGCTGCTCCCTTATCGGCCCGACCGACAAAGCGGGGCGAAATCTTTATGGCGCTTTTATAGAACAAAACGTCAATGCCTCTCGAATCCTAATAGTGGAAGGTGCATTTGAACCGCGCAAACCCGATCCGAGTCGGGACAACACGCGGGTATTGGCGATTTTGGATTCGGTGAACTGGCGTCGATTTAAGTGTGTCAGAGCCGCCCGGCTCGGCGTTCATAGCAAAGCGCGGAATGAAAATTTCCAGGGTCTGCAAGATACCTGCTGAGGTAACACATGCTCGATTTCGTGATGATCGCAATGGGCGTCGGCTTTTTCGTCGCCTCCATCCTCTACGTGCTCGCCTGCGAAAGAATGTGAGACAGCCATGCTGTTCGACTATGTGCTCGGCTCGATCGTGACCATCGTCATTATGGTTTACCTCGTCTACGCGCTGATCAACCCCGAGCGCTTCTAGGAGTTCCCGATGACAGTCAGCGGATGGCTCCAGATTGCGCTGTTCAGCGTGATCGTGATCCTCATCACCCGGCCCCTCGGCGGCTACATGACGCGCGTCTTTGCCGGCGAACGGACCTTCTTGAGCCCGGTTCTGCGGCCGGTCGAACGCGCAATCTATTGGTGCTGCGGCGTCGACGAGAAAGAGGAGCAACACTGGCTGACCTATGCGGTCGCGGTGCTGTTTTTCAGCGTCGTCGGGTTTCTCACATTGTACGCGCTGCAGCGGCTGCAATGGTATCTGCCGTTCAATCCGCAGGAGCAAACGGGCGTCGAGCCGAGCAGCGCCTTCAACACCTCGGTCAGCTTTGTGACGAATACCAACTGGCAGTCCTATACGCCGGAAACCACGATGAGCTATCTCGTGCAGATGGCCGGGCTCACCGTGCATAATTTCGTCTCGGCGGCGACCGGCATCGCAATGGCGTTGGCGCTGATCCGTGGGTTCGTGCGGCGCGAGGCCAAGGCGATCGGCAACTTCTGGGTCGATCTGACGCGCTGTACGCTCTACATCCTGCTGCCGATCTCGATCGTCGGGGCGCTGGTTCTGGTCGGGCTGGGCGTGCCGCAGAATCTCGGCGCCTATACCGAGGCGACGACGCTCGAAGGAGCGAAACAGGTTATCGCACAAGGCCCGGTCGCCTCGCAGGAGATCATCAAGGAGCTCGGCACCAATGGCGGCGGCTTCTTCAACGCCAACTCCTCGCATCCCTTCGAGAACCCGAACCCGGTGACCAATTTTATCGAGCTGCTCGCGATCTTCGCTATCGGCGCCGCGCTCACCAATGTCCTGGGCCGGATGGTCAAAGACGAGCGTCAGGGCTGGGCAATCTTCGCGGCGATGGGCTTGCTGTTCCTCGCCGGCGTGACGACCGCTTATTGGTCTGAAGGGCACGGCAACCCCGCCTTTGCGCAATACAACATCGATTCGACAGCCAGCCCCACTCAGACGGGTGGCAACATGGAGGGGAAAGAGGTGCGGTTCGGCCCGGCGCTTTCGGCTTTGTGGGCCACGGTGACGACCGACACCTCGTGCGGCGCCGTCAATTCGATGCATGACAGCTACCTGCCGATCGGCGGCATGGTGCCGATGGTCAACATGCAGCTCGGCGAGGTGATCTTTGGCGGCGTCGGTTCCGGCCTCTACGGCATGCTCGCCTTTGCGATCGTCGCGATGTTCGTCGCCGGGCTGATGGTCGGGCGCACGCCCGAATATCTCGGCAAGAAGCTCGAGGCGAAGGAGGTCAAGATGACCATCCTCGCGCTCCTCTGCCTGCCATTGTCGATCCTCGGCTGGACCGCGCTCGCGACGGTCTTACCGGCCGGCCTCGCCGGTATCGCCAATACCGGGCCGCACGGCTTCAGCGAGATCCTCTACGCCTACACCGAAGGCACCGGCAACAACGGCAGCGCCTTTGCCGGACTCTCGGCCAATACGCTCTTCTACAATACGACGATCGGGTTCGCGATGCTGATCGGGAGGTTCATCATGGTCATCCCGCTCTTGGCGGTGGCCGGTTCACTTGCGCAAAAGAAGCTCCTCGCCCCGTCTGCCGGCACCTTCCCGACAAACCGGCCGCTCTTCGTAGGTTTGTTGGTCGGCGTCGTGCTGATCATCGGCGGCCTCACCTACTTCCCGGCGATATCGCTCGGGCCAGCCGTCGAGCAGGTCGCCATGAACCAAGGTAAACTCTACCCGGGCCCGTAAGGCTGCATTTCGGATGGTCAGGTTAATCGTCGTTCCCGCGAAAATGGCGTGTGGCGAAATCTCAATACGCCCGTCATTCCGGGGCGCGGGGCGCAGCCCGCGAGCCCGGAACCCAGGAACACGGGCCCACCAAGTCTGGCAAAGGCTGGTGTTCATGGGTTGCGGGCCTGGCCCTTTGGGCCATCCCGGAATGACATTCGTCGGCTCTCGCGGGGGTGACGAGTAGAGAGGACATTCATATGACCGACATCTCCCCAATCATGATCGGCTCTCCGGAGACCGGGCTTTACAAACGTCAGCTCCGGCCGCTCTCGATCTTTGACCGCTCACTGATAGTGCCGGCGATCGGGGCCTCGTTTCGCAAGCTCGATCCGCGGACCCTCATCAAGAACCCCGTCATGTTCTGCGTCGAGCTGGTCGCTGCGCTCACCACGATTTTCTTCTTGCGCGACCTGATTGTCGGCAGCGGCACTGTGGTTGGGACAAACGCCGTGTTTTCGGGGCAGATCACGCTTTGGCTATGGTTCACCGTGCTGTTCGCCAATTTTGCCGAAGCGGTCGCGGAGGGGCGCGGCAAGGCGCAAGCCGATACTTTGCGCCGGACGCGGACCGAGACGAAGGCGAAGCGGCTGCAGGCGGCCAACTCGCGCAGCTTCGAGCTGGTTGATGCGACCGCGCTCAAGCCGGGCGATCTCGTGCTCGTCGAGATCGGAGACCTGATCCCAAGCGACGGCGAGGTGATCGAAGGCGTCGCCTCGGTAGACGAGTTGGCGATCACCGGTGAATCGGCCCCGGTGATCCGCGAGAGCGGCGGCGACCGCTCGGCCGTGACCGGCGGCACGCGCGTCACATCCGACTGGCTCAGGGTGCGGATCACCGCGGCGCAGGGCTCGACCTTTCTCGACCGCATGATCGCCCTCGTCGAAGGCGCGGTGCGGCAGAAGACGCCCAATGAGATCGCGCTCAATATCCTGCTCGCCGGCATGACGCTGATCTTCGTCTTCGCCACCGTCACGATCCCGAGCTTTGCGTCATACGCAGGAGGTGCGGTCTCGGTCGTCGTTCTCATCGCGCTGTTCGTTACCCTGATCCCGACGACGATCGGCGCTCTCCTGTCGGCGATCGGCATCGCCGGGATGGACCGGCTCGTGCGCTTCAATGTGCTCGCGATGTCCGGCCGTGCCGTCGAGGCCGCGGGCGATGTCGACACGTTGCTGCTCGACAAGACCGGCACGATCACGCTCGGCAACCGTCAGGCAACCGAATTCTTACCGCTTCCCGGCGTCGAGGAGGGAGAGCTTGCCGACGCCGCGCAGCTCGCCTCGCTATCCGACGAAACCCCCGAGGGGAGGTCGATCGTCGTGCTGGCCAAGGAGAAATACGGGCTGCGCGCGCGCGAGATGGCGCCGCTCAACGCTCAGTTCGTGCCGTTCTCGGCGCAGACTCGAATGAGCGGCATCAACCTGGAGGGAGTTTCGATCCGCAAAGGCGCGGTGGATTCAATCATCGAATTCGCTGAGGGGGGTAGCACCGGCCCAGTGTGGCGCAGCGCGGCTGCCGGGGCGCAAGCCGCTTTGCGCGCCGCGCCGGTCTCCGATGCGGTGCGTCAGACGATTGCGATCGGGGAGCGGATTTCGAGGGAGGGCGGCACCCCGCTCGCGGTCGCTAAAGACAATCGGCTGTTGGGGGTGATCCACCTCAAGGACATCGTCAAAGGCGGCATCCGTGACCGCTTCGCCGAATTGCGGCAAATGGGTATCCGCACGGTGATGATCACCGGCGACAACCCGCTGACAGCGGCGGCAATCGCCGCCGAATTGGGGGTCGATGATTTCCTCGCGCAGGCGACACCCGAGAACAAGCTCGAGCTGATCCGCGAGGAACAGGCGAAAGGGAAGCTCGTCGCGATGTGCGGCGACGGCACCAACGACGCGCCCGCGCTCGCTCAAGCCGATGTCGGTGTCGCGATGAACACCGGCACGATGGCGGCGCGCGAGGCCGGCAACATGGTCGACCTCGATAGCGACCCGACGAAGCTCATCGAGATCGTCGCGATCGGCAAGCAGCTCCTGATGACCCGCGGGGCGCTGACCACCTTCTCGATCGCCAACGATGTCGCGAAATATTTCGCGATCATCCCGGCGATTTTTGTCGCGTTCTATCCGCAGCTCGGCGTCCTCAATGTAATGCATCTGCAGACCCCGGAGAGCGCGATCCTTTCCGCAATTATTTTCAACGCGCTGATCATCATCGCGCTGATCCCGCTTAGTCTGCGCGGCGTGACTTACCGCCCGGCGGGCGCGGCGGCGCTCTTGCGCCGCAACCTGCTGGTCTATGGCGTCGGCGGCATCATCGTGCCGTTCATCGGCATCAAGCTCATCGACCTTGTCATCACCGCGATCGGCCTTGCCTGAGGATCACCCACAATGTTCCGCCAAATCCGCCCCGCCATCATGATGATCGTCGTGATGACCGTCATCACCGGCCTCATCTACCCGCTCGGCATGACCGGGATCGCGCAGCTCGTCTTCCCGCATCAGGCCAATGGCAGCCTGATCGAGAAGGACGGCAAAGTGATCGGCTCCGAGCTGATCGGTCAGAATTTCACCGATGACAAGTATTTCCATCCCCGCCCCTCGGCTACGACCGAACCCGATCCGAATGATCCGACGAAGACGGTCTCGGCGCCTTACGCTGCCGACAATTCCGGCGGCTCGAACCTCGGGCCGACCAGCCAACCACTGGTCGACCGCGTCAAGGACGATGCCGAAAAGCTCAAGACGGAAAATCCATCGGCCCCGATCCCGGTCGATCTCGTGACCACCTCGGCGAGCGGCCTCGATCCCGACATTACGCCCGCAGCCGCCAAGTTCCAGGTGCCGCGCGTCGCGAAGGCGCGCAATCTGCCGTTAGACACGGTCCAGGATCTGGTTGACCGCATGACCCAAGACCGGTTTCTCGGCATCCTCGGCGAAAAGCGGGTCAACGTGCTCGCGCTCAATCTGGCGCTCGATCAACTGCACTGAAAGCCGACTTCACCCTCACCCCCGGCGCAATCGTGTGTGGAAGAATATGCGGTCAGCTGAAACTGCAGCGCGTCCTTCGAGACGGCCCGCTCCGCGGCCTCCTCAGGATGAGTTATTTCCTTAATGTAATCAGAGGTTTTCCCTCATCCTGAGGAGCGCCCAAAGGGCGCGTCTCGAAGGACGCACCACCCTGATGCAGCCCGTGCATCAACTCCTTCACAGGCGCTTTCGCGGTATTGACGAACGAAAATGAGTTAAACTAGTCGGATGGCGGAGCGCGAGGGAAGACCTTCACCCGAAGCACTGCTCGCCGCGGCAAAACAAGAGGGTCGCGGGCGGCTGAAAATTTTTCTCGGCGCCGCACCGGGGGTCGGCAAGACCTACGAGATGCTGCTGTCGGCTCAGGCCAAGCGGCGAGACGGCGTCGACGTTGTCGTCGGCGTCGTCGAGGCTCACGGCAGACGGGAGACCGAGGCATTGCTCGAAGGCCTCGAGGTGATCCCGCGGCAGCAGGTCGAGTACAAGGGCCATCTGCTGGCCGAAATGGATCTCGACGCGATCCTCGAGCGCCGTCCCCAACTGGTTCTGGTCGACGAACTCGCCCACACTAACGCTCCCGCCAGCCGGCATCCCAAGCGCTATCTCGATGTCGAGGAAATAATTGCCGCCGGCATCGACGTTTTTGCGACGCTCAATATCCAGCATGTCGAGAGCCTGAACGATGTCGTCGCCAAGATCACCCGGATCCGGGTGCGCGAGACGGTGCCCGACAGCATCCTCGACCAGGCGGACGACATTGAGGTTGTCGATCTTTCGCCCGAGGATCTGATCAAGCGCCTGCGCGAGGGCAAGGTCTATGTGCCGCAACAGGCGGAACGGGCAATTCGGCACTATTTCTCGGCCGGCAACCTCACCGCACTTCGCGAGCTGGCGCTGCGCCGCACCGCCCAGCGGGTCGACGAGCAACTGCTGTCGCATATGCGGGCGCATGCGATTTCCGGCCCCTGGGCGGCGGGAGAGCGGGTCCTCGTCTGCGTCAGCGAAGCTCCGAGCACCGCGGGATTAATCCGCTATGCGCGGCGGGTGGCGGATCACCTGCGAGCCCCGTGGACCGCGATCTATGTCGAGACGGCGCGAACGCAGCGTCTCAACGATGCCGAGCGCGACCGCATCGCCGACTTCCTGCGCCTTGCCGAGCGGCTCGGCGCTTCAACGATAACGATCCCGGGCCGCAACATTGCCGAGGAGGTCCTTGCCTACGCAACGGCGAACAACATTACCCAGATCGTCATCGGAAAGTCCGATCGCTCGCGATGGTTCGAGATGATCCACGGCTCCGTCGTGCACGAGCTCGTGCGCAAGACGGGGCAGATCAGCGTTCATGTGATCTCGGCCGATGACAGCGAATCTGTGCCGCCCAAATCTGTCCAAACCCGCCCCAAACTCGAGCCGGTCCGGGTCGAGCCCTATCTCGGCAGTGCGGTCGCCGTCGCAGGCGCCCTCGGCATCGGCCTCCTCCTCAAACAGTTCATCGCAGTCCAGAGCATCTCGCTGGTGTTTCTAACCGCGGTTCTTGCCTCTGCGATCGCCTGGGGCCTGTGGCCCGCGCTGTTCGCCGCTATTTTGAGCATGCTCGCGTATAATTTCTTCTTTATGCCACCGCTTTACACTTTTACCGTCGGGGATCCCGAGAATGTCCTCGCCTTATTCTTCTTCCTGATTGTCGCGATCATCGTTAGTAACCTAACCTCCAGGACGCGCAGCCAAATTGTGACGGCGCGATCACGGGCAAAGACTACAGCCGAACTCTACGCCTTTAGCCGCAAGGTCGCCGGTATTGGCGCGCTAGACGACTTGCTGTGGGCGACCGCCTATCAGATCTCCTCGATGCTGAACGTTCGCACGGTTCTGTTGATGCCGCTAAAGGAGGGGGAGGGCCTCGAAGTTGCCTCGGGCTACCCGCCCGAGGACCAGCTCGACGATGCCGACATGGCAGCGGCGCGCTGGAGCTGGGAGCACAATCGGGCGGCCGGGCGCGGTGCCGACACCTTGCCCGGAGGCAAGCGGTTGTTTTTGCCCCTGCGCACCGGCAGCGGCCCGGTCGGCGTCATCGGGATAGACCGTGATGCGGCTGGGCCGTTGCTGACGCCGGACGAGCGGCGGCTGCTCGACGCACTGTGCGACCAGGCGGCTGTGGCGATCGAACGGATTTCGCTCGCCAAGGGGCTCGACGAAGCCCGCGTGCTCGCCGAGACCGAGCGGCTGCGAGCGGCGCTGCTGACTTCGATCTCACACGATCTGCGAACACCGCTCGCCTCGATCCTCGGCACCGTATCGAGCCTGCGCAGCTTCCCGGAGAAATATAGCGCGACCGAACGCGAAGAGTTGCTCGCCACCCTGCAGGAAGAAGCCGAGCGCTTGAACCGGTTCGTCGCCAATCTCCTCGACATGACGCGTCTCGAATCCGGCGCGATCGAATTGCAACTCGAACTGATCGATGTGACCGAAATCGTCGGCTCGGCGTTGCAGCGGGCCGGGAATGTCGTCGCCGGACATCGGGTCGAGGTCGAGATCGAGCCGGGCTTGCCGATGCTGCGCCTGGACGCGGTGCTGTTCGAGCAAGTGTTGTTCAATTTGCTCGACAATGCGGCAAAATATTCTCCGGCCGGCAGCCGAATCGACCTCCGAGCCAAACGCGACGGGGAACTCGTCGAGATCGAGGTCGTCGATGAGGGGCCCGGTATCCCGCCCGCCGATTTCGAGCGCATCTTCGACAAGTTCTATCGTGTCCAGGCCCAGGATCGCCGGCGTGCCGGCACTGGCCTCGGTCTGGCGATCTGCCGCGGATTTGTCGAAGCGCTGGGGGGATGGATCGTCGCGCGCAACCGGCGCGACCGTTCCGGTGCAGTGTTGACGATCCGGATGCCGGTCGTGCCGGAGCTTCCTGCGAAGCGGGAGCCGGAATTGGCGCATGGCTAATGCCTACACCGTCCTGGTCGTCGATGACGAGCCGCCGATCCGCCGTTTTCTGCGCACCAGCCTGACCGCTTCCGACTATCGCGTCGTCGAAGCCGAGGATGCGGCAGGTGCGACACGCCTCCTGGCGGCCGAAAAGCCCGATCTGGTGGTTCTCGACATCGGCCTTCCGGACAAGAGCGGTCTCGAGCTGATCGCCGAGATCCGCAAGACATCGGCGGTGCCGATAATCGTGCTTTCGGCGCGCCATGACGAGCGGTCGATGGTCGAGGCCTTAGACCTCGGCGCCGACGATTATATCGGCAAGCCTTTCGGCATGGCGGAGCTGATGGCGCGAATGCGCGCCGCGCTGCGTCACGCCTTCCAGGCGCAGGGGGAATTGCCGAACTTTGTTTCGGGCGATCTGATGGTCGACCTGGTCCGCCGCCACGTCACGCGCGGCGGCCATGAGGTAAAGCTGTCCCCGAAGGAATTCGACCTCCTGCGTCATCTCGTCATGCACGCCGGCAAGGTGCTGACCCACCGCCATCTGCTGCGCGAGGTCTGGGGCCCGGCGCAAGCCGAAGAGGTGCAGTATCTGCGGGTCTTTATCCGCGGGCTGCGGCAAAAGCTCGAACCCGACCCGACCCGCCCGACCCACATCCTGACCGAACTGGGCGTCGGCTACCGCCTGCAGCTCCCGCCCGAGCAGCGCGTCTGAGCAGACGATAGCGCGCGGCGCAACGCCGCTCTCCGACGGTCTTTACGCCGCGAACCAAAATCTTTATCGGTTGTTGGTATCGAACGGCGCCGATCCACATCGGATCTTAATTCGGCGGATGTGGAATGGCGGCGCGGAGCTATGCGCTGTGCCGGCGGACCGGATCCATCCATTGCACCTAGAGACGCCCGCCCGACGGAGCGGATTTCAACTAAGCGCTGGTTCGAGCCTGACGCTCGCCGCGCTCGGCGTCGTATTCGGCGATATCGGCACTTCTCCGCTCTACGCCGTCCGGCAGTCGCTGATCGATTTCGGCGACATGAGCGAGCACGCCATCCTCGGCGCCCTCTCGCTCATCGTTTGGGCCTTGGTGCTGATCGTCATGGTCAAATACGCCCTCGTCATCATGCGGGCCGACAACCGCGGCGAGGGCGGACTGTTGGCGCTGACCGCGTTGGTGCTGCGCAGGACCAACCCGGCGCATAAGCGATATTTATGGATCATGGCGGCGGGCCTGGTCGGCGCCGCGCTGTTTTACGGCGACGGTGTCATCACGCCCGCGATCTCGGTGCTGAGCGCGGTGGAGGGCCTCAAAGTAGCGACGCCGTTTTTCGACCCCTACGTTGTTCCGATTTCCGTCGTTCTGCTGACCGGCTTGTTTTTGATGCAACGCCGCGGAACGGCGGCAGTCGGGAGACTCTTCGGACCGGTGATGCTGGTGTGGTTCGCGGTGCTGGCATTGCTCGGCATATGGGGAATCATGCACCATTCACGCATTCTCTTGGCACTCAATCCGATCCACGGTTTCGCGCTGCTTCTCGACGCCCCGTGGCGCGGTTTCTATATGCTCGGAGCGGTTTTCCTTGCGGTGACCGGCGCCGAGACCCTCTACGCCGATATGGGGCATTTTGGCCGGAATGCTCTGCGGAGGGCCTGGGTCGGGCTCGTCTTTCCGGCGCTCCTGCTCAACTATTTCGGACAGGGGGCGGTGCTGCTCGGCAATCCCGATGCGCTCGAGCACCCGTTCTATCGCCTAGTGCCCGAATGGGGCCTCTATCCGCTGGTGGGTTTGGCGACGGTCGCGACGATCATCGCCTCGCAGGCGGTGATCTCGGGTGCGTTCTCGATAACCCGCCAGGCGGTTCAGCTGGGCTATCTGCCGCGGCTGCAGATACGCCACACCTCCGAGCAAGAGATCGGGCAAGTTTACGTGCCGCGCATCAACAGCGCCCTGCTCGTCGCCGTCATCATCCTCGTCGTCGGGTTCCGGTCATCCGACAATCTCGGCGCCGCCTACGGCATCGCGGTCAGCGGCATGATGGCCATCACTACGGGGCTGGCCTTTCTGTACATGCGCAGCACGGGCTGGAGCCTCGCCGTCGCAGTACCGGTCTTTGCCGCCTTCGGCATCATCGACCTTACCTTCTTCAGCGCCAATCTGTTGAAGATTGCCGATGGCGGCTGGTTCCCGGTCGTCGTCGCGATCGTCGTGTTCACGATAATGGGAACCTGGTGGCGCGGCCGTCGATTGCTCGCCGAGCAGCGCGCCCGGGATGCGATGCCGCTACGGGATTTCGTCGAAGCGCTCAAGCCCGACAGACCGGCCCGTGTCCCGGGAACGGCAATTTTCATGTCGCGCGATTTGAACCGTGTCCCCGTCGCGTTGCTGCATGCCCTCAAGCACTACAAGGTGCTGCACGAACGCGTCGTGATCATGCAGGTCGAGACCGAGGACGTGCCGCATGTGGCGGACGAGCAACGCCTCGAAATCCGCGAGCTCGGCAAGGGCTTCTATACGATCCGCATCCGCTACGGGTTCATGGACGAGCCGAATATCCTGCGCGCCCTCGCGCAATGCCGGGTCGGCGGCTTTCGCTTCAACCTGATGGAGACCTCGTTCATCATCGGACGCGAAAAGCTGCGGCAGCGGCCGCGTCCGCACCACAAGGGATTGTGGCGCTGGCGTGACGCACTTTTTATCCTGATGTCGAACAACACGCTCGACGCGACCGAATTTTTTCGAATTCCGGCGAACCGCGTCGTCGAGCTAGGTGGTCAAATCGAGATCTGAGCGAGATCTGTGCGTACCAGATTAGCAGCAAGGCAGCTTTTTCGGCGAGATACCCGGTGGGTCGTAGCCGGCCGGCCGCCCCTCGAGATGCCCTCATTCGGCTGCTACTTTGACGGGCGGTGCAGGCTGAACCCCCGCGCCGGGCAGATCAAAGAGATCAGAGGGCAGTTCATCGAAGTAGGACGGAACTTGAGCGGTCGGAACGACATCGGCATATTTGGCGTGCATGTCGCACAAGCTGACGGGCGTGGCTGACTTGGCCACGGTCGAAGCAGCCTTCCTCTGACAGGGTCACCCGGTAGTTGAGGCTGAACGCGTCGACCACGGTTGCGCGCACACAGCCTGAGGTGGTTGTCCCGACGACGATCACACTGTCGCAGCCGAGCAGCATGAGATTAGAGGTGAGGGGTTCGTCCCAAAAAAGCCCGACGGCTTCTGCTTCTTGATCACGATATCCCGCGGTCCGGGTGCAATCATCGTGACGATTTCCGGTCGACCAGAGGCGGCAATCCCGCACATTAAGAAGGCAATGCAGCTAAATCCACACGATCCAAATCTGGCCGCGCTCTATTGGGGTCTAGGCACCTGTTATTTGTTTCTAGGCGACGTAAACCAGAGTGTAGACTTTCTCAGAAGGGGACGCACGGCAAACCCTCGGCTATTTTTTATCCATCTATTCCTCGCGGGAGCCCTTGGGTGTAGGGGCGATCTCGACGAGGCGAAGGCGGCTCTCGATGAGGCGGTCAAAATAATGCCGGAGATCAACTCGATGATACGCTGGCGTCGCTCCGCAGCGGCGACCAAAAATCCGGAATATTGGGTGCTTCTCGAAAGGACGGTGAATGTCGGTTTGCGCCAAGCAGGGTTTCCCGAACAATGACGCGCGAAATCGCCGGTCTCGCTGCGATCATCGCCGCCAATGTGGCGGACCATTCGCGGCTGATGGGAGCGGATGAAGAGGGCACGCTCGAACGCCTCAAGCCGCCTGCGCCGCGAGCTCGCCGATCTGAAAATCGCGGACCACCAAGACAACCGGCGACGGCATGCTGGTGGAATTTCCAAACGTTGTCGATGCGGTGCGCTGCGCGGTAGAGGTGCCGCCAATCAAGGGTCTGAGCGCATCAGGCGATCTTCGGGATTAATGACGACCGGCTTGTGGCTATGAAGCTAGTATGGCCCGGCGAACCTGTTCCATCATAACCAGAATATATTAAGCCCACAGTGTCGGGACAGCGCTTCAGGCTGCGCCCGAAATGCGAAATGATTTCGTTTTTGCCAAGTAGCTGCTCCCCTTAGCTGGTTGCCGCCTCTGCCTTCCGAGCATCTTCCAAAGGATTTGGTTCAGAAGTTGTCAGCCAAATGAGCGGCGACTGCCTTTTCGTCCCACTCCAGCCCGACGCCCGGCACGTCTGGAATATGCAGCTGGCCATTTTTCACCTCGTAGGGCTGCTGCAAAATCGGGTTTGCCCAATCTTGCCACTCGAGCCAGTGCGCAGTCTCGGTGACCCGCATGACGTGAGCAGCCACCTCGGGATAAAGATGGGTAGAAATAGGAATGCCCGCCGCTGCAGCGATGGCGGCCGCTCGTTGCCACCCTGTCACGCCGCCGATCCGCATGAAATCCGGCATCACGTAATCGCAGGCCTTCATCTGCAAGGCGGTATAGAGCGCGCGCGGCCCGTAGAAATTCTCGCCGATCTGGACAGGTGTTTTCAAGTCAGCGGTCAGTCGCACGTAACCCTCAAGGTTGTCGTAGACAATGGGCTCCTCTATCCAGGCGAGGTCGAGATCATCGATCGCATGGCACCGTTCCAGCGCCTCCCCAAACTGAAGTCCCTGGTTGAAATCGACCATCAGGTTTATATCGGTCCCGAGCGCCTCTCGGACGGCCTCGATCGTTGCGAGGTCATCGGCAAGACGCTCACGGCCAAGACGCAGCTTCAGACCCTTGAAACCGCCCTCCTCGCGTAATTCGACGGCCTCGCTCGCAACCTCCTCCGGAGATCTCAACCAGAGGCCATTGCTGTTGTAGGCGGACACCGGACCGATGCTGCCCCCGAGCAGCGCGCAAAGTGGTACGCCGGCCGCCCTTGCCAACGCATCCCAGGCCGCCATGTCGACGCCGGCGGCAGCGATCATCGACATGCCCTCGTAGCCGACGAAATGCAGCGACCTGCGGCCCGCTTCGTAAAATTCGATCGGAGCGAGCCGGCGGCCTTTCAGCATCTCACCGAGATCGTGGAGCACAGGAATGAGGTAGCGCATCGATCTGCGGATGTACGGCTCGAGGTAGCTGTGTCCGATTACGCCCTCTTCCGTATAGAGATCGATCAAGATCAAGGGCCAATCGGCGAGCGTCGCAATGCGCGCTTCGACTGGTCGCTTGAGCTTGAGCGCGACCGGCCGCCCCTGGATCCTTTTTAGCGTCAAAGTCTCGAAGCTCATTCGGCACCTTTCCGGCAGAGTATCTTGCCGATGGGCATATTTTTAGGCATCACCCTCGTCAACCCGTTGACGCGCGACTGCTGACACCTAGGTCCACCGGTGGTGGGAGGCCGACCATCGTCGACTACCTGGCAAATTCTGCGATCGCTGGCCTTGACACCGGCCTGGCCTGACCTCACTTCGGCCTGCTTTAGAACATTTATAAGCGCGGCGCGCGGTCTCGATCATGGTGCGCCGGTTGCTTTGTTCCTTCGCGGAGGAGCCCTGTGCGAGCAGATATCGTGGCAGCACTCGGTGAAAAAGGCGCCGCGCAAGCGAATGGGCGCCGCGCAAGCGAATGGCGACCCGCCAACGACGCTGGTGGCCGGCAGTGCGCCGGGCGAAAGCGGGGTTGCCGTTTTCTGTCACCGCTTCTACGGCGGCATGAATTTCCGCAATGCGCCGCCCCACCACTTCATCTGCTTCCAGATGTCGCCGGCCCGCGTTGAACTCCGCATGGCTGGTCAAGTCGTTCGCCACGAGCAGCCCGCGGGGACGCTGACTATTCAGCCCGCCGGGTTCGATTGCGCGGCCGATACCGACGACAGCGTCGAGACGCTGACCGTCGTGATCGATCCCGCCTGGCTCGCGCTCGCCGCTGCCGAGGGCTCGGAGCACCAGGCGCAGTTGATCGAGCGTGTGTCGAGCTACGACCACTCGCTGCTTGCGCTTGCCCGCACCTTGGCATTCGAGAGCGCCGACGATTACCCGAACGGGCCGCTCTTCTGGAATGAAGTAGCGAGCCGTTTCATCGATCAGCTGGCTGCTCGCCATATGTCGGCGCTGCCGGTCCGGGCCCGCGGCATGTTGAGCAGCGATGCGCTCAAACGCATCAAGGAGTATGTCGTCGCGCACCTCGACGAGCCCATCGAGGTTGCCGCGCTCGCCGGAATAGCGGCACGCAGCCCGTTCCATTTCACACAAGCCGTCGGCCTGACGCCCCATCGTTATGTCATACATCTGCGATTGCGGCGGGCGGTCGAAACTGGTTCGCGACGGGCGATTGGGCCTCGCCGAGATCGCCGCCCGCACCGGCTTTGCCGACCAGAGCCACTTGTCGCGTTGGGTTCGGCGGGTATATGGCGTTTCTCTGACGCAGCTGACTGCCTGACGTACCGATAATTTGGCCGCAGTTTGCGCTGGGGGACGAAGGTCCCGGCTAGAGCTAGTGTGCCGTATCTAAAATGGAGTTACAAGAGGTGGGGTGGTGGGTATATTGGCGTGCCGATTGGGGGGACTGCTTATGGCGCGTCAAAGGATCGAGTTAGCTGTGGAAGAGGCCGAGGAACTGGCCGCCGGGCTCGCGCGACGACCGTGTCGGTGCGCGATCGTCGGCGGGCTGAGATCATCCTGCTGAGTGCGCAAGGTCTAACCCAACAGCGCATCGCCGAGCAGCTGGGGATCTCGCGCCTCGCCGTGAACCGTTGGGTCGGGCGCTTTGCACTGCACCGGCTGGACGGGTTGAACGATCGTGCCGGGCGCGGGCGCAAGCCATGGCTGCCACAGGCGGCGGTGCAGCAGGTGGTGGAGCAAGCGGTGACGCCGCCGCCCCATCTGGGGCGGTGGAGTTGCCGCACGATGGCCCGCGCCGCCGGGATCTCGCCGGCCAGCGTGCAGCGCCTGTGGGCGGCCAGTGACATCAGGCCGCATCTCTCGCGCACCTTCAAACTGTCGAACGACACGCGCTTTGAAGAGAAGTTCTGGGACGTCATCGGGCTGTATCTCAACCCGCCGGAGAAGGCGCTGGTGCTGTGCTGCGACGAGAAATCACAAGGCCAGGCCTTGGAGCGCACGCAACCGGGTTTGCCGCTGGGGATCGGCCACATTCGCACCAAGACCCACGATTACGTGCGACATGGCACGCTGACCCTGTTTGCCGCGCTCAATTATCTCGAGGGCAAGCTGATCACCCGTCTGGCCGCGCGTCATCGCCATCAGGAGTGGCTGGCCTTCCTCAAAACCATCGATGAGGAGACCCCGGCCGATCTCGACATCCACATCATCGCCGACAATTACGCCACCCATAAACATCCCGCGGTCATGCGATGGCTCGAGCGCCACGCCCGCTTTCACATGCATTACACACCGACCTCGTCATCGTGGATGAATTTGGTCGAGCGCTTCTTCCGTGACCTCACCGAGTTCATTACCGAGAAGAGCTTCGCGTCGACCCGAGAACTGGCCGACGCCATCATCGCCTTCCTGGCGGCACGCAACGACAATCCGCGGCGCTACGTGTGGAAAGCCAAGGGCGAAGACATCCTGCGCAAGATCGATGCTGCCAGACAGACGCTCGCCGCGCTCCAACCAGAAAGTAATGCGATTTCAGAGACGGCACACTAGAGGCCCGCGTCCCGATAGGGTGGCTTCCCGAAGCACCGGGCGAGGTGATCGACAAAGGCGCGGACCTTCATCGACATCAGCCGGTAGCGGGGATCCACAGCGTATATTGCACTCGCCGGCGGCTCCCACGCAGCAAGCATGTTTGCCGAGCTGGACGCGGCCACCGCGGCGGGCATGCCGGAAACCGCGCGGAATATTGCTTTGTGCGCATGTCTCGGACGGCCACCGCCCTCGATCCATCGCAAAACAGCAGGAATCTTCACGATCGGCCGCGCGCCTTTTTCTAAATCCGCCTGCGAAGTCGCCCAGTTGCTGCAGCCTCATCAGCGCTGCATGAACCGGACATCATGCGGCGGATCCAGGCAGCTTCCATCGTGCAGGTCGCCGCCTGAGGACCGCAACAGAGACCCCGGACCCGGAGATACAGTATATGCCTGATCAAATCGAACGAAAGCTCCGCCGGCTTGGCGGGCAATTGCCCGGCCGTGTCTCGCTGCCGGGTGAGGACGGCTACGCCGCCGCGACCGCGATCTGGGCGAAGCCGGTGGGCCCCCTGCCGCGCGCCGTCGTCCACTGCCGGACGACCGACGACGTCCAATTGACCATTCGAGCGGCCCGCGATTGCGGCCTGCCGCTATCGGTGCGGGGCGGCGGGCACGGCTGGGCCGGCCGCGCGCTGTGCGCCGGCATCGTCATCGATCTCAGCGGCATGAACGGGGTGTCCGTCGATGCCGATCACCGTAGTGCAATAATTTCGGGAGGCGCGCGCTGCCGACCTGGCTGCAGTGACGGATCCGCTTCACGTCGCGGCCGTGACGGGCACATGTGGCGCCGTCGGCATGGCCGGGCTCATGCTGGGCGGCGGCTATGGGCCATTGGTCGGCCGCTTCGGCTTGGCACTCGACAATCTGCTGGCCGCTCAGGTCGTGCTCGCGATGGACGCACCGTTGTCGCCAGCCGCGATAATGAAGAGGAGCTGTTCTGGGCGTTGCGCGGCGGCGGCGGGAACTTCGGCGTCGTGACCGCCATGCGCTATCGTCTGCACAATCTCCCGAGCGTCCGCACGGGCTTGCTGGTCTACCCGTTCGCAGAGGCGAGAGCCGTTCTCCGACGCTGCGCCGACATTGCCGCCTCGAGCCCCGAAGACCTGACGGTCGAGCTTGGCTGCGTCGGCGGCGGCCCTGACGGAAAACCCGTCGTCCTAATACATCCGACGTGGTGCGGGCTTCCGGCCGACGGCGAGGCTCGGGTGGCGCCCTTTCTCAAACTTGGAACCCTGCTCGCCGGCAGCCTCGAAGCCATGTCCTATGGCACTTCGCTGACCTTGTACGACCCGTATATCGTCAATGGGCAGCGTGTATTCATGGACACGTGCTGGCTGCCCGCGCTCGACAGCGCCGCCATCGATGTTTTTATCGAAGCGACGGAGACCGCCGCCTCGGCCCAGTGCGCCGTCTTCACGCACGAGTTCAAAGGCGCCGCCTCGCGCGTACCGGCGGAGGCAACAGCCTTCGGCCTCCGCAGCGACCACGTGGTAGCCGAGATCCTCGCCACCTTCGTCGATCGCTCGGACAAGGAAGAGGAGCAACGGCATCACCGATGGGCTCGAGCCACTCGTGAAGCCTTCGCTCCGATGGCGCTTCCGGGTGGATATCCGAACTTCCTTGCCGGAGACGATGCGGAGCGTGTGGAGCAGAGCTACGGCCCCAACGCCGGCCGGCTGATCGCCGCCAAACGGCATTACGATCCCGATAACATCTTCAACTCGGCCATTCCCCTCGCAGTCGGAATTCGAGCTCAGCACGGCCACCCTCCCTGCCGCAAATCGTAAGTCGGGTCGAGGCCAATGCCCATCCGCAGTACAAGGACCGGGTTGTCGCTGCCGGTGTCGGGGATACGGCTCGCCATCTAATCTTCGGTCCGGAATTCCCCGACGCTTCGACCCGCGGGTTGCGCAACCGCATCGTGCGGGAATGGGAACGGCGCGACGATCCGCCGGCATACAAGCTCGTCTCGGATTCGGAGCTTCCGGTGATCGGTCAGGCGCGTTTTTATGGACAGGAGTTTCCCATGAAGCGGTTTTGCGGATTTCCGCCAACTCCAGAGTTCACAGGTGACCTCGAAGAGATGAGCCTGCTGGCCGGTGAATTGGTCGGTCAGACGAAGCGACTGATGAGCGCCGCCAGCATCATCGACGAGATGATAAGCGGTGCCGAGGCGGTGATCAGGAAGCGACTCGGATCGATGGTCGTCGACTAGTGAAAGGAGTACGCGGCATGAAGTCAGTCGATCGAGTTGCGACGATTGTTTGGAAATCGGGCGCGTACGTTCTGACGACCTTGCTGGTTGTTCTTGGTTCTGCCGCGAGTGCGGCGACACTCCGCCGCAGTCTACGAGGCGACCGCACATCGGATCACCGGACCTGTTTCGAACACCGCGCTGGACATCGTGGGCGTCGGCCCGGGTACCCGGATTGTTGATATCGCAGCCGGCGCCGGGGCGCTGAGCGGTCCGGCCGCCGAGCGGGGAGCTGCCGTGCTCGCAACAGACATCGCGCCCGGCATGGTCCGGCGGCTCGCGGAACGGCTCCGTCCCTTTCATCGATGCGAGGCTCGGGAGATGGACGGAGAGGCTCTCGCCGTTCCAGACGCAAGCTTCGATGCTGCATTCTCGATCTTTGGCGTGATGCTGTTTGCAGACTGGCGCCGAGGTCTGCGGGAGCAGGCCCGCGTGCTTCGCTCCGGAGGCAAGGCTTCCGTCGCCACCTGGGGTGAGCCGCCCGCCGCCGCCCCCCTCGGGCATGCTCGCCCTGTCCGATGTTGACAGGCTATCGGCCGAGATGAGCGCCGCCGGCTTGAGCTCCGTCCAGGTTCACCGGGTCGAGGGCATCTGGAGGGGGGCGTTGGAGATGTATATTTCGAGGATACCGAGGCGCTGCATGGTTACATGCAACCCTATGCGGCGCTCGATCAGGCAGCTCGTGAGCGGGTCAGAGCGGCGATCCGGACGTTTATCGCAGAGCGGTGCGTCGGGGAGACTGTCGAATTTCGCACCCCCGTGCTGGTCGCAATTGGCTATCGCATCTGATATTCGCGATGGCGGATGGCGTGACTGACCTTGGCTAACCCAGCGCCCATGGAGCGCCGATACGGGGGATCGATTCTCGCTTGTCGAGGAACGATACCGCCAAGGCGCCATAGATGTTGGCGTCGGCCACCCCTTCGGCGCGGCTCGCAGAAAAAGCTCGGGTTCCAGTCGTTCTGGCTCACCGAACACCATTTCCAGCCCGAGGGCGCCGAGATGAGCCCGAACCCGCTCATGGTGCAGATGAGCGTGGCGGCACACACCAAGCGCATCCGGCTCGGCCAGGCCGCCAACATCATCGTCTGGCACCACCCGGTGCGGCTTGCCGAGCAGATCGCGCTGCTCGATGTGATCAGCGGCGGGCGGGTCGAATGCGGCATCGGCCGCGGCTATCAGAATGCGCCTAACGACGCGGCGCTTTGGTCGACAGCGTAACGACCTGATCGCTCACTCCAGCTTGCTGAGTGAAGGGCCGTATCGCAGCAGCCATGCTGACACCGATCAGCGTGTCTTCGAGCACGAATTGGCCATAGGGCATCTTGCCGCGAGCAAGCGCCATCATCAGGATATGCTGCCTTTGGCTGTTGTGCTCAGTGATCTCGACGACCTTCTGCCACGACCCTTGCGACATCCCAGCAGGTAGCTCGCTGATCAACGCGGCGACACGCTCAGAGCAGGAATCGCGAATCGCGCTCCAGCGGGCAATTTGAATACGCTCGGCGGCGGTAGGAACTTCCATGTTCGACAACATGAACGGCGCTGGATTGGCGCCGGTCATCGACATGTTGACCCTTGACCGGATCATATCGAATTCGGGTGCGAGGGCTTGCTCTTGGCACTCGGCCATGATCTGAGCGAGTGCGCTGGCCCCGAGCGCGCCGGCATCGTCGGCGCCGCCAGGAGACTCTAGAGTTGCGCCGACGAGATTGCCAAAGAATGCGCCTGAGGCCGGTGCGCTTTGATCGGCAGCGGGCGCCGCCGTGGCGACCTGATCGACCACTCCAGCTTGCTGAGTGAAGGGCTGTATCGCAGCAGCCGTCCTGACGCCGATCAGCGTGTCTTCCTGCACGAATTGGCCATAGGGCATCTCGCCGCGAGCAAGCGCCATCATCAGGGCATGCTGCCTGTGGCTGTTGTGCTCAGTGATCTCGACGAGCTTCTGCCACAACCCTTGCGACATCCCAGCAGGTGGCTCGCTAATCAACGCGACGACACGCTGAGAGCAGGAATTGCGAATCGCGCTCCAGCGGGCAATTTGAATACGCTCGGCGGCGGTAGGAACTTCCATGTTCGACAGCATGAACGGCGCTGGATTGGCGCCGGTCATCGACATGTTGACCTTTGACCGGATCATATCCAATTCGGGTGCGAGGGCTTGCTCTTGGCACTCAGCCGTGATCTGAGCGAGTGCGCTGCCCCTCGCGGCGTTATCAGTGACCGTCTGCGGGTCATAGCTGCCTATGGCGCAGGCGCTGAGCGTCGATGCCGCAATCAGCAGGCCAGGGAACGTTCTCATAATCATTAACCCATGGAGGTCTAGTTACGATCATACCATTTTTTGTTTAAGGTTGAAAGAACTCCTGATTCTTCACCCGATAGCGCCGAGCAGAAGCAGCCGAGCGGCCCCGAACTCGACAGAACGGTCGCCCTTGTCGTCCCAACCTGCCCTCGGTCGGCCGCTCAGCTGCCGCCGGCAAAAAAGCTCTGTACGATCTCGGCGCGCGCTGTCTGGATGATCCCCGCGAGCACACCTTAGTGACGAGTGCGCGCGGTTGTGCATCCCGCCGCTGGCCGGTGGTAGCTCACGACGGCGGGTTGTGACGGCCGCGTCTGATAACGCTTAGCTGAAGCGGTCACTCGATTACGGCCGAGCTTCCCGACCAAATCTTGGTCCAAGCGCGCCACATCTGGTACCGTTCACCACTATATCTCGCCTCCTGTTTGGCGATGACCGGCCGTCCTTTGAGGAGGAATTAGCGATGCGCGACCGCAAGATGCACCTCTTGGCCTATGTCAAGACGGGCCCGACCGCGCAGCTCGCGGGCGCGTGGCGCCACCCCGAGGCGGATCTCGACGATATCTTCAAGCCAGAGCGCTACGAGCACATGGCGCGGGTGCTCGAGGCGGCGCGCTTTGACGGCTGCTTCTTCGCCGACACGCTGGGCCTGCCCGACATTTATAAGGGCAGCTTCGACACCTATCTGCGCTACGGCGGCCAGCTTTCCTATCTCGACCCGATGATCGTATTGCCGGTGATGGCGCGGGCCACACGGCATCTGGGGCTGGGTGCGACGCTCTCGACGACGTTCCACCATCCCTATCACCTGGCCCGCACCTTGGCTTCGCTCGACCATCTCTCGCACGGCCGCGCCTGCTGGAACGTCGTGACCTCGACGACCGATTTCGAGGCGCGCAATTTCGGCTTGGTCGATCTGCCCGCGAAAGAGCTGCGCTACGACCGCGCCGACGAGGTTGTCGAGGCGTGCTGCGCGCTGTGGGATTGCTGGCAGGAAGACGCGCTGGTCATGGACAAGGAGAGCGGGTTGTTCATCGACCCGCAGAAGGTGCGTTACGCCGATTACGAGGGCCGCTATGTGCGCACCCGTGGCCCGCTGACGATCCCGCGCTCGCCGCAAGGGCGCCCTGTGCTGATGCAGGCCGGATCGTCGCCGCGCGGCCGCGATTTTGCCGCGCGCTGGGCCGAGGCGATCTTCTGCTCGTCCGGCTCCAAGGAAGGCGCCATCGAATTCTACGCAGACATCAAGGGGCGGATGGTTCGGTTCGGCCGCTTGCCGAATGATTGCGCGATATGCACGTCGACAACGATCGTGCTCGGCGAGACCCAATCGATCGCGCATGAGAAGGCGGAATATCTAACCTCCCTGGTGCCGCTCGAAATGGTCCTTGCGACCAATTCGGCAATGCTCGGCGCCGATCTCAGTAAGACCAGCGACGAAGTCGAGCTCAGCCGAAACAAGGGTCATCAAGGGCACGGAGGCTTGGAGGACCGCATCCGCCAGACCATGCGGGCCGAAGGCATCAGTTTCGCCGAGGCGATACGCCGGCCACGCAACCTGATGGTCGGCACGCCGGCGATGATTGCCGACACCATGCAGGATCTGTTCGAATCCGAAGCCAGCGACGGGTTTGTGCTGACGCCGACGATCTCGCCGGTCATGTGGGAGGAATTCGCCCGCATGCTGACGCCCGAATTGCAACGGCGCGGTTTGCTGCGCACCGAGTATACGGGCGTCACGATGCGCGAGAATTTGCGTAGCTGAGCGCTCTAGTGTGTCGGTTCGAATTTCGTTCGACCCTTGTAAGCCATTCGCGGGCCCGCCGTCATGCGAGGAGATTCAGCACCGACACTTGACGCTCTTATTCTCGGGTCCTCCGGCGGCGCTGCAACCCAGCGGATTTCGCGTAGCATAAACCCTCAGTCTTTTCTGCTTTCGTTGCCCTCATTGGGACCCACCGTATCGCTTGCCGTTGCTACGGCCCAACCCTTAGCATCTGTCGACGCCAACACGAGTTCGCTCCGCTTCGCTTGGATCATCATGGCAATGAGCAGCTTTGACACCCTTATCCAGGATCTCGTGATCGCCAACCGCATCCTTGCGAAGGAGGACGTGGTGGACGCGTACGGCCACGTCAGCGTGCGACACCCCGACAATCCAAGGCATTTTCTGATCGCGCGCTCGGTTGCCCCGGAACTGGTCACCACCGAAGATATCGTCGAACTCGACCTCGACGGGCGGCCGGTGCGCGACGAAAAGCGTACGCTCTACCTGGAGCGGTTCATTCACGCGGCGATCTTTGAGGCCCGGCCGGACGTCATGGCGGTGGTGCACGCGCATGCCGAGGACACCCTGGCCTTCGGTATTGCCAATGCGACGAAGCTGCGGCCGGTGATCCATTCGGGGAGCTTCATCGGGGCAGAGGTGCCGGTCTGGGATATCGCCGACAATTTTGGCGACACCAACCTGCTCGTCAGCAATATTGAGCAGGGCCGCGATCTCGCGAAATGCCTCGGTGAAAACAACGTGGCGCTGATGCGCGGCCACGGTTTTGCATCAGCCGGCCGCACGCTCATCGAGGTCGTGCGAATGTCGGTCTATCTGCCGCGCAACGCACGCACGCTGATGCGGGCGAAGCAGCTGGGGGACACGATCAAGTACCTGTCACAGGGCGAAATCGATGCCCGCAACCGCGGGTACAGCCCTTATTCGACCGAGACCTGGCGCGCCTGGGAATACTGGGCGAACAAGGCCGGCTGTGGTCATCTGCTCAGCCGGCCCGATGCCGAACGGACACGCGCTCTCGGCAGCTGAAGGCTCTGAAGGAGGGTTATCCAGAAGAAGAAAGGCTTCGGTGTTGCCGTCGGAGCCCGAGATGGCGTCGCCTGAGAAGAGGCCCGCGCGGATCCGATTTCTATGTGCGGGTGATCGCGCAGCGCGAGTTCGGGGAGGCCCACTGATGGCTGCGATCGCCACGTCCGGTCCCGACCGTGTCGCGCGTCGCGCGCCGCCCGGATGCTGCTCGGTGAGTACGCGCTGCTCGGCCTGACGCTCGTCGTAATCTTCGCACTGATTTACCCGACCGCGTGGATCTTCATCGCGTCGTTCCGCACGCCGGCAACGATGTTCGCGGCGCGCGGCTGGGTTTTCACGATCGACAATTACGTCCACCTGCTCGGCTCCGGTTTTGGCCGCGCAATCTTCAACAGCCTGTTCCTTTGTGCCAGCAGCGTCGCGCTCTCGACCGTCGTCGCGGTTGTCGCGGCCTACGTCTTTTCGCGGTTGCGCTTTCGCGGCAAGCGCCCGCTCTTCGCTGCGGTGATGCTCGGGCAGACCTTCCCCTGGATCATCCTGGCGACGCCGCTCTTCATCCTGTTCGCGCGGCTCGGTCTGCTCAACAATTACCTGGGCATGATCTTCGTCTATGTCTCGGTCAGCATTCCGTTTTCGATCTATCTGCTCGTCGGTTATCTCGAAGCGGTACCCCGCAGCCTCGACGAGGCGGCAATCCTCGACGGCTGCTCTGGTCGGAATACCTGTTCGCGCTCGCTTTTCTGACGCAGACCGAACTCAAGACGATGCCGCTGCTGCTCAGCGCGTTTTTCGGCGAGAACATTGTCGAGTGGGGCAACGTGGTGGCAGGGTCTGCGCTGATGGCTTTGCCGACCCTGCTCCTCTTCCTGCCGCTGCAGACGCGGATGGCGTCGGGCCTCGCGGCGGGTGCGGTCAAGCAATGGGCGCGTCGGGCCGACATATTATCGCGGCACAATACACTATACCGAGAGGAACCAAGCATGCGCGCAGTCCGACTGCTTGACCGACCCATCATTGCGCCAGACCTGCATCCTAGCATCGGCCGCAACATCCAGGGCCCATCGGCGATCCGCGTGCCCGACTGGATCGAGCATCGGCTCGGGGATTACTATCTCTATTTCGCCGATCACAAGGGCCGCTACATTCGCTTGGGCTACGCCCGTCAGCTCACCGGGCCCTGGACGATTTATGCGCCCGGCAGCCTGCAACTCGAGAAATCCGGTTTTCTGACTGAGGCTCCAAGGGCTAGGCCGGAGCAGCTCGCGTTCTACGAGGCCAGGCTAAAGGCGGCGGGCATCGAACTTTCGCATGATGTGCTTTCGGAGATAACGACGCCGCATATCGCTTCGCCGGATGTCCATGCCGATCGGTCAGGGCGCCAAATCATCATGTACTATCACGGGCTCGACGACGTCGGGACGCAGGTCACACGCGCTGCGGTCTCGCGGGACGGGATCGACTTCGAGGCGCAGCCCGAGGTTCTGGGGCGCAGCTACATGCGCATTTTCCGGTATGGCGGTATGACATACGCGCTGGCGATGCCCGGACTGTTTTACCGCTCGAAGGACGGATTGCATGATTTCGAGCCGGGCCCGACGCTGTTCAATCCCAACATGCGCCATTCTGCCGTCATGAAGCGCGGCAACGAATTGTGGGTATTCTGGACCGAGGTCGGCCATGCTCCCGAGCGGATTCTCCTCAGCCGCATCGATCTTACTGGCGATTGGAGTAGTTGGAAGGAAGGCCCAGCTACCGAAATCCTCCGGCCGGAACGCATTTGGGAGGGCGCCGATGCGCCGCTCGTCCCGTCGATCCGCAGCACCGCCTACGGGCACGTCAACCAGTTGCGCGATCCCGCCATCTTCGAGGAGAACGGGCGGGTATATCTCCTTTATGCCGTGGCGGGGGAGAGCGGAATAGCGATCGCCGAGGTAGTGGACGACTAGTTCTCGACAACACCTCGTCCCTCGTTTTGTTCTTGTTCGCCGTCGCTTAGGCATAATGCCGCGACCTGAGCGCAACACTCCGACCAGCGCGCCGCCGCCAAGCCGCGGCTGAACACGCCCCTTATCCCAGCTGAGTTACAAGCACGGCCGCGGGTCGCTGTCCCACCGCATAGGTCTCCAGCGCGCTCAAGGTCCCCGTCTCGTCGTTGATGCGGTAGGACGCGAGCCGCCCGGTTGCGGTTCCGGCGGCGAAGACGAAGCGGCCGGCAGGATCGAGAGCGAAGGCACTGGGGACCGCTTCGGTCGTCACATGCCCAACGGCCGTCAATTGCCCCGTGGCGGTATCGACGGCGAACCCGGCGATGCTGTTGTGCCCCCGGTTAGCGACATAGAGGAATCGCCCCGAGGGCGTGAGGTGGATCTGGGAACAAGTGTTGCGCGCGGTGTGCCCGGCGGGAAGCGTCGTGATCGTCTGCACCGCCGAGAGCGTACCCGTCGCCCGGTCCAGACGATAGCTGGTGACGCTGCAGCCCTGCTCGTTCGAGAAATAGGCGACATCCAGGGTTGGGTGAAAGCAATAGTGGCGGGGGCCAAGCCGTTCAGTCGGCTCGACCCGGAACGGCGAATTTGCCGTCAGCCGGCCGGTCGGCGCATCGAATTGGAACTGCGCAATAAAATTGGGGCCAGGGTTATCCTTCGGAGCCTCAAGGACGTTGTCGTTGAGGCGAGCGATGTGCGGCACAAAGGCAAACTGGTTGGAGGGGTCGGTCTGGATGGCGTGGGCGCCGTTGGCCGTGTCTTGCCGATCGAGGGCCGGGGGACCTACCGCGCCGTCATTTCCAAGCGGATGAACCGCCGCATACCCGCCTTGGTAATAGGCGGACAGCAGGTAGCTGCCGGTGCGGTCAGGAGCAAGAAACGTGGGCGCGTGTTCTGCCGACACCGTCCCTTGCGGCGTCAACTGTCCGGTGCCCTGGTCGATCCGAAAACTCGAAATCGCGGGCTGCGTGCGTTGCCCGACATACAAGACCCGCCGATCCGGGCTGATCGACAGCACCGAGGGCCCGCCCGCGACCGGCGTTTCGGCCTGCCGCGTAATCTGGCCGGTATCGGCCCCGACGTCGAAGGTGACGATCTTGTCCTCATCTTGCAGGCAAATGTAAAGAGAGCATGGCATGATTCCCTCCCTCAGTCTCTGATCCCGTGTAAGGCTATTTGCACATTCTCCGGCGCTGACTTCAAGGCACACAGGGGATCTCCCCGCGCTCGTCGAAGTCATCTCGTGGCGGTTCGTTATCAGCTGCAAGTCCGGGGCCCGCGAAGACCATTGGCGGCTGGCTTGCATTAGTTCTGTCAATTTCTCCACAAAAGCAGCGCGAAGGATCCCTTGTGTTGATCAGCTGAGGCACCAGCCACGTCCCGAGCCGCCGCGGCACCATCCACGGCTTCGCCTCAGCCGTGCTTCAGCCACTTCGTCCGTGCAGCGTAGCGTTTTGACCCAAATCAATGCCTTCTTTAATTCGATTGCCGTGAATGCGCGACGCCAATCGTCTCGTCAAAAAAGTCGAAACAGAAGGAGAATTACCTTGTTCAAGAATATCCTGGTCGCCACCGACGGGTCGGACCTCGCCGCCAAGGCCGTCGAGCAAGGCGTCTCTCTCGCCAAGGAGATCGGCGCCAAGATCACTGCTGTGACGGTCACCGAGCCTTTCCATTTGCTCTCGGTCGCGCCGAGTCAACTCGAATACACTCCGATCGAATACAAGAAGCATGCGGAGGCTCACGCCGAGAAGGTCCTCGGCACCGTATCAACGGCAGCCAAGTCAGCAGGTGTCGACTGCGAGACGCTCCACGTCGAGCACGAACACGTCTACCAGGCAATTATCGATGCCGCCGCGGCGAGAAAGTGCGATTTGATAGTGATGGCTTCCCACGGGCGTCGTGGTGTCTCGGCGGTTGTCCTCGGCAGCGAGACGGTCAAAGTGCTCACACACTCGAAGATCCCAGTACTCGTGGATCGCTGAGCGCATTCCTCGACATGCATTGCCGAAGCGTTTAGCGACGCTTGGTCAATTCTCTAAAGCACCTGCTTCAGGCCGCTCGCTGAGGCACGCACGATAGCATCAAGCAGGCGATGACGGGTGACGGCGGCATCGAATCCAGGGCTGACAGGTTTGCCGTCGCGGATGCTTTCGGCCAATCTCGCGTAGAGCTGTGCGACATTGTAACGAGAGTCGGACGCAACTCCTTCCGGCACCCAGCGATATTTGCCTGGGACGGCCAGCTCGGCCAATTCTGTCGCACCACCTCGCGCCCCTTTCACATTCAATTCCTGCCGCTGCATAGAGGCGCGCGAGGTGGCGGTGAGCTGCAAGTCGCCCTCTTCGCCGTGGATTTCGAACAGGAACGCTGTCCCCCGGTTCATGCCGCCACGAATCTGAAAGGATACGACAGCACCGTCACCGACAATACCGTTGATGACGAGCTGGTCGGGCGAAGTCTTCGCGATCAGTTCGCCGGTTTCCTCGAGAGGGATGCGGGCGCGTTGGCTCACGACAAAGGCGGTGAGCTCGCGGAATTCGCCCAGGCAATAGCAGAGCGCGTCGATCGTGTGGCCGCCGGTAATGGTCAGCAAATTGGCGCCGTTAGCGAAATCGGCCTGGTAGGCGCGGTCTATGGTGGGTCCCCAATTCGGGGCGCAGCCGATCATCGTCGCCGACACAACGCGGCCGACATAGCCCTCGGCGATCAGATCCTTGGTGTAGTTGATCGCCGCAGATACCTGGCCCTGCAACCCCACGGCGTGGCGGATGGCCTTTCGGTTTGCCGCATCACGCATCCGGGCCGCCTCGTCAGTGTTTCGGCCAAGAGGCCATTCGCAATAGACATGCTTCCCGGCCTCGATCGCCGCCATGACCGGCGGATAGTGGTCGGGTACCTTCACACTGACCGTGACCAGATCGACGTGTGGATGCTGAGCCAGCTTTTCGGCGTCGCAAAACGCCAGCGGCACCCCGTAATGCTTCGCCGCCGCCTCAGCAGAATCCTGCCGGGTTGTGCAAACGGCGATGATCTCGAAATCCGGAAGCGCCTGCAGGGCTGGGATGTGAGCGATCGACGCAAACCCGCGGTTCGGATTCGCCCCGACAATTCCTATGCGGATCTTGCTGCTTGTCGCCATGGGTGCCTCTCCGAGGTTCGGCGCGTTCCTACCGCTGCACGAACTCGATCACGATGCCTTCGGGTCCACGGATGAAGGCGAGTTGCAGGCCAGGGTTGCGGGTCAGCGGGCCAATGGCAATCTCGGCACCTTTGGCGTGCAACTCCTCCACGGCGGATGGTCTCGAAGAACCGGTCGCATCCGGGCCGGGGCTGCGCAGATGAACGTGGTCGTAACGATAGTCGCGCATGGCCGATCTCCTATCCCAAGGACAGCATATTGAAGAAGGCATTGACCGAACAGTGCCTGCCGTGCGGGCACGCGATGCTTGCGTTCAACGGCGGGTGACGATGCTACGATGTCAATGGATGCACGCGCGAGGGGGTGTTCGATGATCGTCGGAAGCGGCCAGTTCAAATACCGCGTCGATGCCGAGTGGGCGAAACTGCCCGACGGTTGGTCCTTCAAGGAGGTCGGCGGGGTCGGTGTGGACAGCAAAGATAACGTCTATGTGTTCAATCGCGGCGAGCACCCGATGATCGTGTTCGACCGCCGGGGCAATTTCCTGCGTTCGTGGGGCGAGGGCCAGTATCCGCGGCCCCATGGCGTTCACATGGCGCCGGACGACACGATGTTCCTGACCGACGATGGCGGCCATTTCGTGCGCAAGGTCACCCGGCAAACCGGCGCCCTTTATGAGCGGCGAGCCGTTTCACCGCTGTACCCATACGGCGCTCTCCCCTAAGGGCGAGATCTATGTCTCCGACGGTTACGGCAACGCCCGTGTGCACAAATACTCACCTGACGGCAAATTGCTGATGTCATGGGGCGAGCCCGGCACCGGCGAGGGCGAGTTCAACATCGTCCACAACATCTGCTGCGACGCCGATGGCTGGGTCTACGTGGCCGACCGCGAGAACCACCGGGTGGAGGTCTTCGACGGCAACGGCAGGTACGAGACGCAATGGAAGAACCTGCATCGCCCGTGCGGCCTTTACATGCCCTACGGTCACCAGCCGATCTGTTATATCGGCGAAGTCGGCCCGGCCGCTGCCGTCAGCCGCGACATCCCAAATCTCGGGCCGCGGGTCAGCATCGTCGATCATGAAGGTAAGCTGATCGGCCGCTTCGGCGACACGCCGGCGGGGACCGAGCTCGGCAAGTTCCTGGCGCCGCACGGTCTCGCGGTCGACTCTCGCGGCGACATCTATGTCGGGGAGGTTTCCTGGACCGCCTGGCCACAGATTTACCCAGGGAAACCACACCCCGCCGACCTGCGCTCGTTGCAGAAGTTCGAAAAGGTCGAATAAGAATATAACCAGCTTAAGAGCTATGGCTTGCGTGCTGGGACGATCAGACAGCGCGCCCAGTTCTCAGCACGGCGGCAGATCTGGCGGCGGTCTGCACTGCCTTGGGTGGACGCGCTCACCGACGTGCCGGCGACCGAGCGGGGCTGAAGGGCTAAGTCGCGCGATGGCGGGTCAGTAAGCGGGTCAGTAACCACCACCAGGCCATGTCGTGACCGGTGGCGTGAGCACTCCGGCCATCGGGACTGGCGGCCCTCTCCGAACATGCGATGCGCGGGTTTTTCTCGCAGTTCGCGACAATTTATATTGGGCACGCGCTTTCACCGCTGGCGGTTCTGGCCCTTGCGTCGTAATTTTAGCGGCTGGCCGCGCCGATGGCACTTGCACCTGATTGAATTTAGCCTCCGTGGCCTCGGCCGGGACTACGGAGGCGATCGGGCGCGCTACGGTGGGCGACGGGGCCGATGAGAGCGCGACGGCGGGCGTATCCGCTGACACCGACCTATCCGGGTGCGGCATCATTGATACCGCGATCGACGCGAGGGCCAAACCGGTAGGCAGCGCTATCCAGCCAGCCCATACCGCAGCGGGCGTGATGCGACGAAGAAATTGCTGGGCACGAGATTTTGGCCGGGCGGGCGCTGGCGGTGCCTCACCCTGCCACAGCCATAAGCCCGATTCTTTGCTATCACTGCTGATCAAAACCGCATTCAGTGAAGGCAATCTCGGAGCACCGCCCGTTACGGCGACCGCCTCCCTATATGCCCGATCCAGGGACCCCACTTGTTCAGCGTGCATCACCCACATCCCCTCTCAGTGCAGCGCCAAGATCCCGCATGCTTTCCATGGGCACCCCGGACGGGCTCAGCGCCGCATCGGTTTCGAAGCTGCCCCGTCTCGTTGGCGATGGCCATACCCACGAGACTGTTCTTTCTGGCAGGGCGCACCGGCGACCGAGACAATCATGGTCTCGAAGTGAGGGAACGACCAAGAGTTGTATTTGTGGCCGACAGCAGGCAGCCCTGAATCATGCTCCCCGAGGGCGCCCATTCTACTTGTCGAGCCAGATGTCTTCCATGCGCGCACCATTGGAGATGCTGTTGACCATGATCGTCAAGCCCTTCACGTAGGGCCGCCAGCAGGTGGCGCGGCGGTCGTAGAAGATGATCGGCCGGGCGCCGTCCTCCGCCAATTTTCTCTCGATCTCCCACACCAGTTTCTTGCGCCTCTCCTGGTCGGCCTCGGCAGACTGCTGATCGATCAGTTTGTCCACGTCCGGGTTGCAGTAACCGTTATAGTTCAGCTCACCGCCGCAGCCGTAATTCAGGTAGAGGTTCTGGTCGGGGTCGGGTCCACCTCCCACAGGACTGAGCCCAACGGTGTAATCCTTGCGCATGACCTTGGGAAGCCAATTCGCGGTGTCGATCATCTCGAGCTCGCCGTCGATGTAGACCTCCTTCAACTGGTCGATCATGATCACCGTGGGGTCCCGGAAGAACGGAAGGTCACGTACCGACACTTTGACCTTGAGCCGTCTATCGGGCCCATAGCCGAGCTTCGCCATGATCTGGCGAGCAGCCATACGGTTTTTCTGCACATCGGGATCATAGCCTGGCAGGGTTTTCAAGATCTCCGCGGGCATTCCCCAAAGTCCTTCGGGTGGCGGCTGCATGACACCGCCGATGTCGCCCTTGCCTTCCGTGATGATGTCAATAAATGCCTTGCGATCGAAACTTAACGCCATCGCGCGCCGCAAATCGGGATTGTCGAAGGGTGGCCTTTCCCGGTTGACGATCAGGCTGCGATTGACACCGATCGGTGCTAATTCGCACATTGCGTCAGGCATTTGGCTGGTCACGTCCTTCAGCAAGGGTTCGGTCACGCTGTACGCGAAAGTCATGTCGAACTTACCGGCAACGAACGCCAATACTGCCGTCGACAGGTTGCGGATGATCGTATATTCGATGCCGTCGAGATAAGGTCGACCCTTCTTCCAGTAATCCGGATTTCGCGTCACCTTGATGTACTCGTTCGGCTTGAACTTGACGAGTTTGAACGGGCCGGTGCCGATCGGATGCTGGCGCATGTCGCGCGGCGGGATGTGACAGGGATAGACCGGGGAATATCCGGAAGCGAGCAGCGCGAGAAAGGCCGGCTGCGGCCGAGTGAGATGAAAGGTGACCTCGTAATCGCCGTTGGTAGTAACTTCCGCTAGGTTGCGATACCAAGACTTGCGCGGATTGACGCGAAGCTTCTCGCTCGACTTGCCGGTCAACATGTCCCACGTGCACTGGACGTCCTTGGCGGTGAAGGGCTTGCCATCGTGCCAGGTGACGCCTTGGTGTAACGCCAACGTCAGCTCGGTCCCGTCCTCGTTCCATGACCACCCGGTGGCCAGATCGGGCACAATCGATGCCAGACTGTTTTGCGGCACGTGCTGGTCGAACATCACCAAGTTGTTGAACACCCCCATCATCGGGCGCTCCGAGATGATTGTCGCCTCCTCGTGGATCGACATGCTTGCGGGGCTGTCAGGATTATACATTTTCAGAATGCCGCCCTGCTTTTGGGCGAATCCCGCCTCAGCAGCGAACATCGCAAGAAACAACGAGCCCACCGCCGCAAATCCTTTCAGAATCCGCTTCATCTCCGTGTACCTCCCTTGGCTTCTCCGCACGACTTTGCGACTCCGGACCCGGCGAAACCCGCGGTCGCCGCTGCCATGCTAGGCCCATTTGCTGGGCTCTCGTGGCGGGTCTCGACGCTCGAAAGGATACCACCTATTCGTTCCACGACCAGCTGCCGGTCGGATGCGCCGCGGACTCGCAATCTGCCATCGGTTATCGGATTATGGTTTGGAGTGCGGGCTACCGGATCGTCGGAACACTGACGCGCCTCACGCGCTGCCACGTTAAACAGGAGAAAACCTAATGATCGACCTCTATTTCTGGCCGACCGGAAACGGCAAAAAGATCATCATTCTTCTCGAGGAATTGGGGCTCCCCTACACGATCAAGCCGATCAATATCGGCCGCGGCGACCAGCTCACTCCCGACTTTCTGAAGATTTCCCCCAACGGCCGGATGCCGGCGATCGTCGACCATGAGCCGATGGGAGGAGGCGCCCCGATTTCCATTTTCGAATCCGGTCCGATTATGATGTATCTCGCCGAAAAGACCGGACGGTTCTGGCCGCAGGACCCGCGCAGCAAATACGAGGTCGCCCAATGGGTCGGCTGGCAATTGGCCAATCAGGGACCCAAGCTCGGCGAGCAAGGCCATTTCCGACGCGCCGCCGAGAGCGGAAACAACGGCGATCTTTCCTACGCCCTTCGCCGCTTTGACAATGAGGCGCATCGCATCTACGGCGTGATGAACCTCGGTTTGTTCAACAAACGTTATCTCGCCGCCGGCGCCTACACGATTGCCGACATGATCTGCTATCCCTGGGCATCGAGCTGGGCGACCCGGAAGATCGAAATCGACGAGTTCCCGAATGTAAAGCGCTGGCTGGAAGAAATCGGTGAACGGCCGGCCGTCAAGAAAGCAATGGCAATGGGCCCGGAGTTCCGGGAGGATCCGGCTTCGATCAGCGCCGAGGAGCAGGCACGCCGCAGAAAACTCGTCGCGGACCAGCGGGCGCAGCCGATCCCCGCGGACTGGATTCGAGCTGCGTAGGGTAGGGCTCGAATCCCGCAAGGACGGAGGCGAGCAGGATAGGTGAATATCACCAGCGGACGGTCGACCCTCAACCGACAACTGCCGAAGTCTCTCATCTGATCGAGCTCTGGCGTCCCTCGCCGCATCGACCGTCCCAACAGGGTCTCTGGGATAGGCCGTGGCCGATGCAGACAACTCCTGCTCCGGTCCCGCGCATATAGTTATTTATGGCGTCGTACTCTGGTCTCACAAAACTGCCACATAATTTAATGTTACCTTTCAATTCATATGAGTTCATATTGATGCCATAGGTGCTCTGGACTCTCTGATCCTCAATTCAACCATACCAAGTGCGATTGATACTGTGCGAGCTGATCTGGTTTATAAGCCAGGGAGGGAGAAATGAGCTATCGAGTCTCCTATGACGTTGGCATGACGACAACACTTGAGGACGTGCGAGAAGCAGGTGCGGTTGAGGTAGAAGAATTTTCCAGCGAATACGAGGCGTTCCGCAGAGCGCGAGAGCTACTCGAAGACGGCGACCACGGCGCGGTTTCGGTCCGCGACGACTCTGGCAACCTACTGTGTGGCGTACTCCTGCAGTTGAAGTTGGGTCTTTTCGGCGAATAAAAGGGGTTGGGCCACGACAAGGCCGGCAGAATGCCCGTAAGCGGGCCGAATAGCCATTTGACGGTGCCCCCTGGAAAGAAGCCGTCCGAGTGCGGATAATGGGTCGCCCACATGATCTTGTCCGGCCCGATATAGTCGGCCAAAACGGAAAGGCTGCCGTCGACCGGATCGAGGGACGCGGCAGCTTACTGTCGGCTCCCCTATAACTTTAGCTCGCGCAACTGCTTCACGTCTTCGCGGCCGGCGCTGAGGATGTAGCCGACATCGGAGCCACCGGTCAGGTAACGCACGCCGAGCCGCAACAGCCAGCTCTGGAACTCGAAATCCTGGCGCACGCCACCGACCCCCATCGCCTTGCCGTGGCCCTTCGCCGCTCGGGCGACGGTCTCGAAAGTGGCCCGCATCTGCGCGTGAGTGTATTGACCGGGGATACCCATCTCGGTCGACAGGTCCGAGGCACCAATATGCAGCACGTCGATGCCGTCGACTGCGGCGATCGCATCGGCGTTCTCGACCGCCTCGGGTGTCTCGATCATCGCCATCAACAGGGTCTGTTCGTTGAGGACCTTGCAGACTTCGGCCTGCGGAATAGCCGCATAGCCGAGCTGTGGCCCGCTGCCAAAGGCCGAGCGGTGGCCCTTCGGCGCATAGAGGCAGGTTTCGACGATCGCCCTGGCCTCTCCGGCGTTCTGAATATGCGGTACCATGACCCCCTGAGCTCCGCAATCGAGGATGCGGGTCGCTTCATGCGGGTCGTGCGAGGTGACCCTGGCGATCGGCGTGATCCCCATGCCCAACGCCGCGACGCACACCCCGGCGGCGGTTTCGAGCGAGGTCGGATTGTGCTCGAGGTCGATGTAGACCGCGTCGAACCCGCACGCCGCCGCAATCATCGCGATGTTCGGAGTGCGCAACTGGTTGACCCCCATGCAGAGCACCAGTTCCTTGGCTTTCAGCATCTTCTTGGCGCGGTTCTCGCCGATCTGCGTGGGCATCGCGTTACTCCGACGGGTTCTACGCTGCCTAACATCGCCCGCCTTGCCCGCGCACGCAACGCTCCTATGGTTAGGTAGCGCGGTGCAGGCGGCGGTTGAGGAAATCATGACCTTCCGGGCGCGATACTTCCTTATTGGAGGTGTCGCCTTTGTCGCGGCTGTCGGCCTGATCGGATGGCATTTATGGCCTCGGCAGGGCGATGTCTTGAGGCCCGATGGCGGCCCGACCGTGACCGTGATGGATTTCGGGCGAAGCTTTCCCCTCGATCCGCTCCCCTCCGGCTGGCGACATCGGAAATTCTGGACCCGTTCCCCGATGTCGATGGCGTTTGCGGTCAAGGACGGGGTGCCGAGCATGCGGTTCGAAACCCATGACAGCGCGTCGATGCTGTTCCGCCAGGTTGATATCGATCTCGCCGCCTACCCGATGCTTGCTTGGCGATGGTTGATCGAATTGCCGATCCGCAGCCCGCTCGACGAACGCACGCGCGAAGGCGACGATCATCCTGCGCGGCTGTTTCTTCGGTTCCTAACCGACCGCGGCGAGAGGCGCGCCATGGAGGTGATTTGGGGCAATCGGCTGAAGCCCGGAGACTACAAGTACATCGGCAGCTTCCCGCACTTCGTAGCCGATGCCGGCGACGACCGGGTCGGGCGCTGGCTTGATGAGAGGATCAACCTCGCCCGCGTCTATGCCGAGATCTGGAAGGATGCGGCCCCGGCGCACCTGGTCGCTGTGGCCGTGTTCTGCGACAGCGACGACACGCACACCGCCAGCATCAGTTACTTCGCTTATGTCCGACTTGAGCGGCAGTGAGGCTCATTTAGCTCGTCGTGCCTCGTCGGTCGCCAGGCGCATGGTGTTAGCTAAGTCCTTTGGCCTTCCTGGCCACGTCCGCCCCTTTCGGAGCCGCCATTCATTGTCCCCTCTGTTGACTGCCCTCGTCGCTGAATAGCAACGTCGTTACGATAGGTCGCGATGGTCTGGTCAGTGACGCCATCTGTCTAATGCTCGATCACGGGATCAGTGGCCTGCCGGTTGTGGGTCGTTTGCGCGGCGAGGGGGCGATGGATCAGGACCAAGTCATTGAAATGACTGGACTCCATCCGCGAAGAACAGGTGAGAATAGGGGGAAACAGGTGACAACACCACGGCGAGGGCGAATCGGCAACGATTTCCGGCATCAGCGGGCCTCCAGTACGAAACGAGCTCGAAACATAAATTCACGATGTGTTCTTTTTAAGGCCGCAGCGGGTTGCGCTAAAAACGCCCATTGATCGAAAAAAACCGGTTATGTGACCAACAGTCTTTGGTCGCGCTACACTCCTTCAGGCGTTCAGCCGCGGCGATTTCGTCGCAGCGTTGGCTGGTACTCTCGCAGCCGAATCCCTGACCCGAGTGCTGTATCCCGATGACTCCACGGAAATGGGGCAGGGATTGCGCTTCGTGCAGGAATATTTTCTCGTCGCCTGCTCGCTGGCCGATCTGGTGCGGCGCTTCCGCCGCAGCAACGCCGATTGGAGCACGTTCCCCGACAAGGTTGCGATTCAGTTGAACGACACGCATCCGACGATGGCGGTGCCGGAGTTGATGCGCATTCTTCTGGATGACGCACATCTCGGCTGGGACCAGGCCTGGGACATCACGCAGAGGACGTTGGCTTACACCAATCACACCTTGCTGCCCGAAGCCCTCGAGAAATGGCCTCTCGCCTGGTTTGAGGGAATGCTGCCGCGCCACTTGGAGATCATCTTCGAGATCAATCGGCGGTTTCTCGATGCCGTCAGGACTCGCTTCCCGGGAGAAGACGAGCGCGCGCGGCGCATGAGCCTCGTCGAGGAGGGTGCCGAGCGCAAAATCCGGATGGCCGATCTGGCCATTGTCGGCTCGCACAGCACGAATGGCGTGGCCGCAATTCACTCCCGGCTGCTGCGCACGATGACGGTCAAAGACCTGGCCGAAATGTTTCCGGAGCATTTCAATAACAAGACCAATGGGGTAACGCCGCGCCGTTGGCTGCTGTTGGCGAACCCTGCGCTCGCTGCCACCATCACCGAGGCGATCGGCAACGGCTGGGTGACCGATCTGAGCGAATTGAGCGACCTCAAGCCGTTTACCGACGACAAAGCGTTTCGCGACGCCTTTCGCAAAGCCGCCCACGAGAGCAAGCGGCACTTTGCCGACTGGCTCAAATCGTCAACCGGGCAGATTGTCGACCCGGACACGATTTTCGACTGCCAGGTCAAACGCATCCATGAATACAAGCGGCAATTGCTCAACGCGCTGCGCATTGTCGTGCTGTACAATCGGCTGCGGGAAAATCCTGGCCTGGAGATGACGCCGCGGACGTTCTTCTTTGCGGGCAAGGCCGCACCGGCTTACCGCCTGGCCAAGCTGATCATCAAGTTCGTCAACAACCTCGCTGAAACGATCGACGGCGATCCGGGTGCGCAGGGCCGCCTCAAGGTCGTGTTTCTTCCCGACTATTGCGTTTCGCTGGCCGAGCGGCTCATCCCGGCCGCCGACGTCTCGAACCAGATCTCCACTGCCGGGTACGAGGCCAGCGGCACGAGCAACATGAAGTTCATGATGAACGGGTCATTGACGATCGGCACGCGCGACGGCGCGACGATCGAGATGGCCGAGGAAGCTGGCGAGGAGAATTTCTTCCTGTTCGGCCTGACCGCCGATCAGGTGGAAGGCAGCCGCGGTTGGTACAATCCGCATTGGCATTACGACAACGAACCCGAAACGCGCGCCGCGCTCGACCTGATCTTCTCCGATTATTTCAGTCGACACGAGCCCGGCATCTTTGCGCCGCTGCGCGAGGCGCTGCTGACCCACGGAGACCACTACATGCACCTGGCGGACCTCAAATCCTATCTCGAGGCAGACCACAGGCTGACCGAATTGTACGCGAATGGCGATGCCTGGGCGCGCAAAGCTATCCTCAATGTCGCCAGTTCCGGCAAGTTCTCGAGCGACCGCACGATTGCCCAATACGCCGCCGAGATCTGGAATGCGAAGCCCTGTCCGGTGCCATGAGAAGGATCGACCTATGACCATTTCGCCGCTGGCCGGCAAGCCGGCGCCAAAGGAGATGCTCGTCGATCTGGCCCGCCTCGACCGCGAATATTTCGAGTGCAAGCCTGATCTCGATGATCCCGAGCAACTCGTCGCCTTCGGGACCAGCGGTCATCGCGGCTCGCCGTTTCGCGGATCGTTTACCGAGGCCCACATTCTCGCGATCACGCAAGCGATCTGCGACTACCGGCGCGCTCAGGGCACCAATGGTCCGCTCTACATGGGCAAGGACACCCATGCGCTTTCCGGGCCCGCCCAGTGCACTGCGCTCGAAGTCCTGGCGGCAAACGGGGTACAGACGGTTATTCAGCAGGCCGACGGCGTGACGCCGACGCCGGTCATCTCGCACGCGATCCTCGTCCACAACCGCTCTCGCACCGAACATCTGGCGGACGGCATTGTGGTCACCCCTTCGCACAATCCTCCGGAGGACGGCGGTTTCAAATACAACCCGACCCATGGGGGACCGGCCGATATCGATGTGACCCAATGGGTCGAGAACCGGGCCAACCAAATTCTGCGCAATCGGAACAAAGAGGTCCGGCGGATCGGGTTTGAGGCAGCCCTCGGCGCGGATACGACGCGCCAGCAAGATTTCGTGCTGCCCTATGTCAAAGACCTGTGCAACGTCGTCGATATGGAGGCCGTTCGCGCCGCCGGCCTCAAGCTCGCGGTCGACCCGCTCGGCGGCGCCGCCGTGCATTACTGGCAGCCGATCAATGCGATCTACAAGCTCGACATCGCGGTGGTGAACCCGAACGTCGACCCGGCCTTCTCGTTCATGACCGTCGATCACGACGGCAAGATCCGCATGGACTGCTCCAGCCCTTATGCGATGGCGCGGCTCGTCGGCCTCAAGGACCGGTATCGGGTCGCCTTCGCCAACGATCCCGATTCCGACCGCCACGGCATCGTCACGCCATCGGCAGGACTGATGAACCCCAACCATTATCTGGCGGTGGCGATCTCCTATCTGCTGACGCATCGCCCGCGCTGGCCCGCCGATGCTGTCGTCGGCAAGACACTGGTCAGCAGCAGCACGATTGATCGGGTGGTGGAGAGGCTCGGGCGCCAACTCTGTGAGGTGCCGGTCGGCTTCAAATGGTTCGTACCGGGGCTGTTCGACGGCTCGTGCTGCTTTGGCGGCGAGGAGAGCGCCGGCGCCAGCTTCTTGCGCCACGACGGCAGCGTCTGGACGACCGACAAGGACGGGCCGATCATGAACCTGCTGTCGGCCGAGATCACCGCCCGCACCGGCAAAGATCCCGGCGAGCATTACCAGGCGCTGACCGCGGAGTTCGGCACGCCGCTGTACACGCGGATCGACGCGCCGGCGACAGCCGAGCAGAAATCGAAGCTGGAAAAACTGTCCCCCGCGAACGTCCAGGCCTCGACTCTGGCCGGCGAACCGATCACTGCGAAGCTCACCCGTGCCCCGGGCAACAATGCCCCGATCGGGGGCCTCAAGGTGGTCGCGCGCAGTGGCTGGTTTGCGGCCCGGCCGTCCGGCACCGAGGCGGTCTACAAGATCTACGCCGAAAGCTTCAAGGACGACGCGCACCTCAATGCTATCGTCACCGAAGCTCAAGCTATGGTGAACAAAGCGCTGGCCGCCGCCGACTGAGCCGCGTTGACGTCTCGTCACTGCCCTCGCCCTACGGCATCGGCGATCTGGGGCGGGCTGCGCTGACATGGCTCGACCAACTCCGCAAGGCCGGGCAGAGCTGGTGGCAGGCGCTGCCGCTGGGTCCGACGGGGTATGGCAATTCCCCATACCAGGCGCTGTCGTCCTTTGCCGGGAATGAGCTCCTGATCAGCCCGGAAGGTCTGATCGAGGACGGGTTGCTGCGGTCCAGCGACTGTGAGGCCGCGTCGTTTACAGCATCAGCGGTTGACTATAACGCCTTCATCCCGTTCAAGCGACGGATCCTCGAAACGGCTTGGAGAAATTTCTGCGCCGGGGCCCACCCAGAACTGCAGGCCGCCTATGAGCAGTTCCGCAATCTTCACTCCCATTGGCTGGAAGATTATGCGCTGTTCCGTGCGCTGAAAGCCAGACACAACGACGCCTACTACCTCGAGTGGCCGGTCGAGCTGATCCGACGCATTCCCGCGGCTCTGGCGCGTGCGCGCCAGGAGCTGGCGAGCCAGATCGATCAGGTTCGGTTTGCCCAATTCCTGCTGTACCGCCAAGCGGAATGCACCGGCTACCGCTGGTGTGTCGATCGTCTGCGCGCGCTTCTGCGTCATGTGGACGCTGTGCGTTTGGACCATTTCCGCGGTTTCGCCGCCGCCTGGCATGTGCCGGCCGGCACGGCGACAGCGCAATGCGGCCATTGGGTTCCCGGCCCCGGCGCCGAGTTTTTCGAGGTGGTGCAGAGAGAACTGGGTGGTCTGCCGCTGATAGCCGAGGATCTGCGCGTCATCACGCCTGACGTATCCGCGCTGCGCGACCGGTTCCATGTGCCCGGGACGCGGGTGCTGCAGTTCGCCTTCGATGGGCATCCGGATAACCCGCATCTGCTGAACAATTACACCGCGAATACAGTCGTGTACACCGGCACCCACGACAATCCCCCGACGCGCGAGTGGTGCGAGGAATTGCCAGCCTCCCAGCGGCAATTTCCTTGGCGCTATCTGAAACGGCCGGAAGCCCGCGGCAGCGATGCCGCCCCGGCCTTGATGGAACTGGCGTGGTCCTCGCCTGCTGCGCTCGCGATCGTGCCACTACAAGATGTACTCAACCTCGGAGCCGAGGCGCGTATGAATCTGCCCGGGCGCGCTGAGGGCAATTGGCGCTGGCGCTGCCCCGCAAACATGCTGTCCGTTACAGAGATTGAATGGTTGCGAAATTTGACAAAAACATCGAGTCGCCCAGGCGTCCTGCGCAGCCTTCAAACCGCGCACTAGCCGGCCCGCCGCTAGGGAAACCCCCAGGAAAATGTCACTTATTCGGCAACACCGATGAGCGCGCCGCAGAGGCCGTCGAAACCGCTCTCGCAAGCACCCTAGCCGGCTGATGATGACGAGAACGCTTCGAGCACAACCCGGCACAGTTTCGGTGGCAAAGCGGGTGGCAAACGGACGGAAAATCTCCTATCAGCGACCCTCGACCGGCGCCCCGAGACAGCAAGTTATATAGCAAAATCAACGGAGTGGCGGAGGGGATGGGATTCGAACCCACGATACGGCTGTTAACCGTATAACGGTTTAGCAAACCGCCGCCTTCAGCCACTCGGCCACCCCTCCACCGATGAGTGGGGTCGACACGGCGCATGCCGCAGGCTTTGTAGACAGTGAGGTGGCGCGAGTCAATTCGCCCCCGTTTTTCGGACGGAGAGGCGCGATGAGGGGACAGTGAGCGAGGCCTTCGACCGACTCCTCGCCGAGGTGCGCGCCTGCACTGTCTGCGCGCCCCACCTGCCGCGTAGGCCTCGACCCGTCCTGCGCGGACGGCCCTCGGCCCGGCTGCTGATCATCAGCCAGGCGCCGGGGACGCGGGTCCACGAGACCGGGCTCTCGTTCAACGACCGCAGCGGCGACCGGCTGCGCGAATGGCTCGCTCTCGATCGTGAGATCTTCTACGACGAGAGCCGCGTTGCGATCATGCCGATCGGTTTGTGCTATCCCGGCCGCGATGCCAGGGGCAACGACCTGCCGCCGCGCACCGAATGCGCGCCGCGTTGGCACACGCGGCTGCGCGCCGCCCTTCCCGCCATCCAGCTGACTTTGCTGGTCGGCAGCTACGCCATCTACTATTACCTGCCTCACTTGCGACGGCGCTCGATGACCGAGACCGTCGTGCGTTGGCGTGACTTTCTCCCGGAATATTTTGTGCTGCCGCATCCGAGCTGGCATACGATCCGCTGGCTGCGCGGCAATCCCTGGTTCGAGAACGAGGCGTTGCCTGATTTGCGCGCCCGGATCGGCAGGGTGCTCGATCTCGAGGCGCTCGATCGGCGGTCTCGATCCGCTCCGGCCAAGGACCAGAACCACCGCCGCTGATCCGATTCCTCGGTCCTGAGAACTTTCAGTCACTCTGGCGTTCGTCATAGGTCGGACGACGGCTGACTTGGTGATCCGCATCCAATCGGCGGAACGCGTCATCATCCTGGCGACGAGAGGTTCAATGATGCCAGCGAGCTCGATGGGTTTTCTCGGGTTGGGACGAGGAGAGCCGCTCTTACAAATACGATATCTGGCAGTACCAGGGTGAGGACGTGTCGGCGTCATTGGCCGAGCACCACGTCAATACCACGGAGAGCTTCGCCGAAAAACCAAGCGGATGGGAAAGGGGCCGCCGCCGCGCGACCCGACATTGCGGCATCAGCATTGCGTCTATCAGATCCTGCGCCGCCATTACGCCGCGTACACGCCAGAGATGGTCGAACGCACGACCGGCTGCGCTCGCGACGTCTTTGTCCAAACCGCCGACGCATTGGCGCGCAATTCGGGCCGCGAACGCACCGCACCATCTGCTATGCGGTGGGCTGGACGCACCATACGACTGGTGTCCAGATGATCCGTGCAGCCGCCATCATTCAGGGACTGCTCGGCAACGTCGGTCGGCCGGGCGGCGGGATACTGGCACTGCGCGGGCATTCCAGCATTCAGGGCAGCACGGATATCCCGACCTTGTACAATCCATTTGTGCGCTGAATTGACCGCGGGACGGCGAGAAGGCGAGACCGGCGACCGCCTTGACCGGTGCAATGCCGTTCTGAGCATGGTCATTGGCGGCGAATATCCATTGGCCGGAATCCGCCGTGACCGCATGCAGAAGGCTCGCAACGAACTCGCCTCGCTGCTCGATGAGCGACAATACCAGAGACGCTAGCCTAGACCGGTTTCCGATTAGGTTGGTTCGTCATTCCCGCGAAAGCGGCGCGAAAGCGGGAACCCAGGGGCCGGTTAGCCTGGACCCCCGCTTTCGCGACGCTTTCGCGGGGGCGACGAGGGCCGACGCAACCTGATCGGATGATGCTATAAGGAAGCCGGTCGTGCTTAACGACCGAGGTTCCATCTCAAATGGTCCGGCATGCGCGCGGGCTCGCGTTCGGCATTTGCGTTCAATCGATCGAGCACGATCGTGGTGCGAGCCGCCACCCGCATCAGATCCGATGCAGCCTGGCGAAGCCGTTGGCAGACATCCGGCGATCCCTCCGCGAGGGCGGCGTCGAAGCTGGAGCGAAATGCCGCGATGGCGGCTTCGGCGCGGCCATGAAGCTCACGATCCAGACCTGCGGTAAATGCCGAATCTCGGCCCGCACCTCGTGGTGGGGGAGCGGGCTGGCTTCGCTGGCTGAGCATCGGAGTGACCGGTTCGCGGGGCGGGCGCGGCTCAAGCGGCGGCGGTCCAGCGGGCGGTCTGGCTTCGCTCGGAACCATTCGCCCAATTCCGTTCTCGTCGCCGCGCCGTTCAACGGCGCGCGGGAACTCCGGTGCTGTCGAGTTTCGCGGTTCGCCGGGGAAGGTCATTGCCGAATCCGATTTCCCGTTGACCCTTTGCTCGGGGTGCTGCGCGCCACGCTGCCTGCCTCGCTTGAGGATGTAATGGATCGCCGGCGGGGTGCAGCCGTAACTCTGGGCAATTCTGGTTATCGACTCGCCCTTTGCATACCGTGCCGCAATGGCGCTCCATTCGCCTTGCGGAATTTTGGACATTTCTACTCCTGCTTCGTCTGTCAGAGGCCTCTGCGCATCTTTCACGGAACTCGCTATCGCGCGAGAGGCGCCGCCGAACTTTCTGGCTTTGCAGTCGCAAACGCCGCCGGCCATCACATCGGCGCACCGAAAGGTGCTCAAAACGAAATGGTCATGTTCTTAACTATTTCAAGATACAGACCGCTGATGCAAAAATTCGTTGTTTGGTTTAATTGGTGCGCAGCAAGTCCCGTAAATCGAAAAGGGCCTCTGATTGTTTTAGTTCATTGATTTGATCGAATGCTACCGGAGATGAGCGCTGCGGCCCGTTAATCGGCTGGGAAGAAGGGGGTTGCCCAGTGTGTCGTAACCGGGCCTCCCGGTGCCATATATAACAGGCTGCTGCTGCGGCGCCGCGCCGGATGCATCAACGGGTGCGCATCATCGTTCTTTAAACATGCGTTAGATGATGGAGGGCATCATGAACGAAGCTCGGGTCGGAACGGTGCTCCGCCAAACCAAGCCGGCCCGGTTATGAAAGCCCTTTCGATGCTCGCCCTCGTCCCGCAGCCGTCGCCCCGAATGAGATTGATCGTCCTTTCGTTTTGGATCGTCGCGTCGGCGATGGGTTGCACTCCGGCAGATCGGTTTTACGCGGCGGGCGGCGGCGCGCCGGCGCCGAGCTTTGCGCCGATCGTGCAGGACGTGATGCCTGCGGTGGTCAATGTTTCGGCTGTCCAGAGGGTGAGCAAGGCGGCGGCCGACCGGGAGGGGGCGCAAGCCGGCCGCGTCGAAGATCGGGTTGCCCTGAGCGGCATCCCGCCATCGGTGGTCGACGAACTGCTCCGCCGCTTCCTCGACGAGCGCCGCCATAAAGGCGAGCCCGACCCGAAGGTCGCCAGTGTCGCTCTGGGCTCTGGCTTTATTATCGACCCCAGCGGGTATGTCGTCACCGATGATCACGTTGTCGAAAATGCCGAAGCGGTGACCGTCGTCGTTCAGGACGCGACCGAGTACTCGGCTCGGATCGTCGGACGTGACCCGCTGACCGATATCGCCCTGCTCAAAATCGATGGGGCGCGCCCGCTGCCGAATGTCCGTTGGGGCGACAGCGACGGGGCTCGGGTTGGCGACTGGGTACTCGCGATCGGCAGCCCGTTCGGCCTCGACAATACCGTCAGCAGCGGCATCATTTCCGGGCGCGGGCGTGACATCCACGCCGGTCCGTACGACGATTTTCTGCAGATCGATGCAGCGATGAACCGGGGCAATTCCGGCGGTCCGACCTTCGACCTCAAAGGTAATGTCATCGGCATCAATACGGCCATCTATTCTCCCAACGGTGGATCCGTCGGCATCGGTTTCGCGATACCAGCGAACCGGGCCAGGCCGGTGGTCGAGCAGTTGAAGGAGCACGGCAAGGTCGCGCGCGGCTGGCTCGGTATTCAAATCCGGCCCGTGACAGCCGAAATCGCCCGAAATATCGGACTGCCGAACCCCGCCGGTGCACTCGTTGCCAAGGTGGGAGCCGGCAGTCCCGCCGCGGCAGCCGGGTTCGAGCAAGGCGACGTCATTTTGTCGATCAACGGACAAGAGATCAGACGAATGCACGATTTGCCGTTAGTCGTCGCCGAGACGCCGATCGGCCGGGTCGCCGCGGTTACAGTGTGGCGCCGAAACGCTGCGCTGGCCCTGCGGCCGGTAATCGGCGAAATGCCGGTGAACCCGGCCGTCGCGGCGTTGCGCCAAGAGGAATCCGGCGGCCGGCGGTCGGCGGGGGCGATCACCGCACCCCTACCGGTCTCGCTCTCGTCGCCGGCGATCTGACCCGGGTGAGATTTCCAGCGATGCCGAAGCCCGGCGTGCGCCATCCGGGATAAAAACGGTCTGTCATTTCGTCGGGTCATTCCGGGACGATCTTGCCCTTGAAATAACGCCGCTTTTCGCCTCCGTTTTCACGGCGGAGGCGCGTAGCCTTGGGTTGGAAAAACCACTGGGGCGGAGGGCTTTAATTTTCCCCAAAGGTCACGAAATAGTCGGTGGTCAGTTGGTCGCGCGTCAGACCCCCGCTGCGGCGGTTCGCCAGGGAGGAAAGCAATGCCGGACCATGTCTACCGTATCATCGAAGTCGCAGGCTCCTCGGAAAGCAGCATCGAGGACGCGATCAGGAACGCGGTCGCCCGGGCCTCCCGCACCTTGCGCCAAGTAGGCTGGTTCGAAGTTTTGCAGACCCGCGGCCACGTTGAAGAGGGCAAAGTCGCCCATTTCCAAGTCATTCTCAAAGTCGGGTTTACCCTCGAAGACTGCTGAACTTTCCCAAGCGCGGCGGCGGATCAGCCGCTGCGCTTTGTCGCAAACAGCACGAGGAGGCCGGCGAGCGCGGCGACGGCGCCGGCTGACCAGAAGGTCGCTCTGAAGCCGGTCAAGAAGCTCGCCGCTGGAATATCCCCCTCGGCCAGCCGCGTCGCTTCGATCGTGTGGAACACGAGCGTCAGCAGCGTCGCGCCGGTGACGACCCCGACCGAGCGGCTCAACATCGCTATGCTGCCGGCTACTCCGCGCTGGTGCCGCGGCAAGGTCCGCATGACGATGTCCATATAGGCGACTTGGAACAAGCCGACCCCAAACCCTTGCAACACCAGGGTACCCAAGATGGTGATCGTTTGCCCGGCAGCGCCGGGCTGCCAGCTGCCGATCAGCACCAGACCCGCAGCGCAGAGTGAGGCGCCGAGAGCGGCGACGCGGCCCGCCGGGACACGCTCTACGGCCCATCCCGCAAGTGGGGAGGCGGCGAGGCTGCCGACAAAAGAGGCCCCGAGGACGCCGCCCGCTATTATCGCCGACAGTCCGGTGAGCCGTACGAGGTAGTACGGGCCGAGCAAAAGAACCGAAAAGCTCGTCAAATAAATCAGCACGCTTGCAATATTGAGCCCAGTGAAGCCGCCGGCTCGGAACAATCCGAGATTGACGATCGGTTGGGCGACCCGTTTTTCCCAATGGAAAAGTCCAAAAAGACAGGCAGCGGCCGTCGCCAGTAGCAGGATCGCGAGAAGCTCCTGCCCTTGCAGGTGTTGAAGCCGGTTGAGGGTCAGCAAAACCGTGCTGATGCCGAGTGCGAGCAGGATGGCGCCGACGATGTCGACCGGCTCGCGCACTGCCGGCCGAGACGTCGTCTGCAATTCTGCTGGGAACAGGAGCGCCAGCAGAGCGAGCGGGGCGCGAAACCAGAATACTGCCGGCCAACCCCAGAATTGGACGAGCAGTCCGCCGAGCAACGGTCCGGCGGCAGAGCCGATCGCATACATAAACGTGAACATGCCGACCGCGCGGCTGCGCCTGTCTTCGGGAAACATCCCGGTCACCAGCGCCGGAGCGCAGCTGACGATCAGCGAAGCGCCGACCCCTTGAAGAAATCGGCAGAGGAGCAGCCAGCCAAAATTCGGCGCTGCGGCGCAGAGCAGGTAGGCGACGCTGCTCCACAGGAGCCCGATGCGAAACACGCGGCCGTGGCTCCAGATGTCGCCGACCCGCCCGAAGGCGAGCATCAGGCTGGAATAGGTCAGTACGTAGCAGATGACCACCCATTGAATCATCTCGACCGGCAGACCGAAGCTGCCGGTAATCTCCGGGAATGCGATATTGACCGCCGTGTCGAGCGGAACGACGGATGTCCCTAGACCGACCAGGGCGAGCCGCACGACCTGACGCGGCGTCATCGGCGTTTGCGGAAGATATCCGGCATCGTGCCGTGTATCTTTCCCTGAAATGTCGCAAGCGGAACGATTGACTGGAACCGGCTTCGCCCTCGCCGTTCATGGCGGGGCGGGAACGATGCCGCGAGACGAGACCGGCCTTTCCCGTACGACGTCATATCATGACGGCCTGCGCCGCGCCTTGGCGGCGGGCCGCGACGTTCTTGCGGCGGGCGGCAACGCCGTCGACGCCGTGACCGAGGCCGTCGCGGCGCTCGAAGACGACCCGCTGTTCAATGCGGGCCGCGGCAGCGTGTTCACCCGTGCCGGGACGCAGGAGATGGACGCCTGCGTCATGGACGGCGCGGAACGCCGGGTGGGTGCGGTGGCGGGCGTCTTCGGACCGCGCAACCCGGTTCGGGCCGCGCGCGCCGTGATGGAGCAGTCGCGTCATGTGCTGCTGATCGGCGAGGGGGCAGTGGCCTTTTGCCGGGAGAACAGTGTCGCATTCTGCGAGCCCCTTTATTTCCATACCGAAGCACGCCGGCGGGAACTGCAGCACGCCGTCGAACATCCGCGCCACGAGCCGCCCCAATACGGCACGGTGGGCGCCGTCGCCTGCGACCGCCGCGGCAATCTCGCTGCCGCCACCTCGACCGGCGGGATGACCGGGAAGGCGCCCGGCCGGGTCGGTGACACGCCGATCATCGGCGCCGGCACTTACGCTGAGAATGCGACCTGCGCGGTCTCGGCGACGGGTCACGGCGAGTTCTTCATCCGGCACGTCGCCGCCTTTGCGATTGCCGCGCGTCTGCGCCATGCCGGTCAATCTCTGGAGCGGGCGACGCGGGCGGTCATCGACGAGCTGGCGGCCGCCGGCGGTTCGGGCGGGGTCGTTGCGGTTGACCGCGCCGGCGCGGTCGCCTTGCCGTTCAGCACCGCGGGAATGTATCGCGGCTATGTCCGGGACGGCGGGGCGATCCACACCGCGATTTACGACGAGCCTTATCGATCGGAATAGGTCGTGGCATTGTGTTCGGGCTCATCGCGTGTTCCACGCCGCCCGCAACGCCGCCGAGATGTCCTCGAGAGCCGGCTTTGCCGCCTCGATTATCTTGCCCATAGTCAGGAAACCGTGAATCTGGTCCGGAAAATGCCGCAACTGCACTGCGACGCCGGCCTCTTGCAACCGGTGGGCATAGGCTTCGCCTTCGTCGCAGAGCACGTCGTTGCCGGCGGTCAGGACCAGGGCGGGCGCGACCCCGGAGAAATCGGCGGCCCGCAAGGGCGACGCGCGCCAATCATCGACATCGGCGGGCCCGCGCAGATATTGCTCGTAAAACCACTTCATCGTCGGGTGGGTCAGCAGGTAGCCCTCGGCGAAGCGGTTGTGTGAAGGATGCGTCATGCCGCACTCGACGGCCGGGTACAGCAAGGCCTGACAACGCAGCTTTGGCGCTCCCCGATCGCGGGCAATCAGGCTTACCACTGCGGCGAGGTTGCCGCCGGCGCTGTCGCCGCCGACGGCGAGGCGCTCGCGGTCGATGCCGAGGGCTGCGGCCTCCTGCGCGACCCATGACGTCGCGGCGAAGCAATCCTCGACCGCTGCCGGAAATTTATCCTCGGGAGCGAGGCGGTAATCGACCGCGACGACGATGCATCGCGCCGCATTGGCGAGATGACGGCAGAGGCTGTCATGGGTGTCGAGATCGCCGATGACCCAGCCGCCGCCATGGAAATAGACGAGGGCGGGAAGGATTTCCCCGCGAGCCGTCGCCGCGCCGCGATAGAGCCGCAACGGGATGACCGCACCGGCTGCTCCTGGCGCCGAGAGTTCGCGAACTTCGGCCACCGGCGGCGGATCGGGCGCCAGTACCTCGCGCGCCGCGAGAAACAATTCGCGCGCCTCGGGCGCGCTCAGCGTCTCGTAGGGCGGCCGCCCGGACAGCCGCACCATCTCGAGAACGCGCTCGGCATCGCGATCGAGCGCCATCAAGGGGCTCCTCTCACAAAGGATCGACTTTGTCATTTTAAGGACCGAGCGGCCCCATACACCAGACGATCGTGCACCAGACCATCGAGCGGCAGACGCAGAAAAGCCCCGGTCGGGGAAGACCGGGGCTTCTGTGGCCTGCCGGTGTGCCGGTCCAACAGGCCAATCCGCATCGTTGGGGGACATAACGATGCCGCCATCAAAATGCCGATATTCTACCGAAATAGCAATTCCAAATCGACCAAATTAACTACGAATTGGGTACACCTCACAATCCGAGCATCCGCGGCAACCATAATGAGACGGACGGAATATAAGTAACCGGCATCAGCACGAAGAACATCACCCCGTAAAACGGCCAGATCGCGCACGACCTGCTCGATCGTCACGCGGCTGACCAGTACCGAGACGCTCATATGCATGCTGGCGCGATAGCAGGCCGCCGCGCCAAAGAATGTGAGGACGATCGTCAATAAGATCGCCAATGGCTCGGGCCAGGACGCCGCGCTGTTCAGCACATAGCGGGTGAAGACGCCCCACGCTATCACCGCCGAGATCAGCACCAAGGCGCCTCCGGCGACGATGACGCAGAAGCGGTAGAGCGCGTCCATTACCGCGCGAAGAAGCCCCTCACCCCGACCCTCTCCCCGCAAGCGGGGCGAGGGGGCATACGGTGAAATCCCCTCGCCCCGCGCGAGCGCTAGGGCATGCACATATCCCAGAGCCCAAATATCCCCCTCTCCGCCCTTGGGGGCGGAGAGGGTCGGGGTGAGGTGGGGGGAGCCGCAGGCTCCGATCGGCGGCACGACCCACCTCACCTTCCCACGCCTTTCGGCGTGGGCCCCTCCCTCTCCCCCCGCAAGCGGGCGGAGAGGGGCAAAAAGCGCCGGAAATACAGCGCGCTCGAAATGTGTGCATACCCTAGCGCGCGAGCGGGGAGAGGGAGGGGGCCCGCGTCAGCGGGAGGGTGAGAGGCCGGCTCCCGGCGCATCAGCACAGATCAGTTCACTGCCTGGATGCGCTTGTCTGCCGATCATTGGAGCCTCCCTTTCATCGTGCTGCGTTTATGGGCCCCGCCCGAGAAGTATTCCACGAAATCGCTGTGTGAGGTGCGCTGCCCCCCTCGCCTGCGGCACGATATTCGAAAATCGGGATTTCAACGGCGCTTCCTCTGACTTTTTCGGTTGCGATCGGGCGCAATCGGCCGTCATCGTCGACGAGCGCGGCCGCGACATCGCCGGAAACCGCACACGAAACATTGTGCGCTTTTGCTGCCTCCTCCATTCGGGCCGCGATATTGATCGTGGCCCCGTAGACGCCGATGGCCCGCTTCGTATCGCCCTGCTCGCTGACGACGACCTCGCCGCCATGAACGCCGATCCGGAAGCGCGGAACGATGCCGAACTGCTCCAAGAACTCCCTTTGCTCCCGCGCGATCGTCGCAAACACCGCGTCGATCGCCCGCAAGATCCTGTCTTCTTTGACCGCTTCGCGCCAATCCCACAATGCGATCAGACCGTCACCCTTGTACAAATAGATCTCGCCTCCGTGATCGGTGATCGGCTTCGACACGTCGAAAAGAAACTTACCCACCAGGGATTTTGTCTGGATCGCGCCCAGTCGCTCGGCGATCCCCGTGGAATTGTTGATGTCGAGAAACAGCAGGACCTTTTCCTCGACCACCGGGCGATGATAAGTGCCGACCGTCAGATGAAACAACGTGTCGATACCGATGAAATGAGCGGTTCGCATCACGACGATCCCGATGACCGAAAATGCGATCACCACCGGGATCACAAACGGCATCCGGCCATACGGTACCGGCAATCGGTAGAACGGCCACAGCAGCAGATGGGTTAAATTGATGACTACAACGAAGATTATGACCACCACGACCGTGTAAATCGCGATGGCTCGCAGCGGGTGAAGATTGCGTATCCAACGGCCGCGGAGGCTCTGGACATAGAATTGTTCGAAGAGACCGACCGTCGCACCGACAAGGGTGGCGTTGAGAACGGCAAAGACGGCCGGGCGCCCGTTGGCGGTGCTCACCAGCCCGGCAAGCAACGCAAAGATCGCGACGGCCAACAGGATCGATGCCAGCTTCCTGCGGGTGGTAATCGAGACCGGAGTGAAGGGAAATTTCATAGCCAGAAAGAGCGCACCTATTTCTGTCTAGAGAAAGGCACGAAGCCTTCGCGGTTCGGCATCTGCACCTTTGCCAAAGTCTGCGCATTCATGACCGCGCTCTCGCCGATGATGCCGTTGAGCTGGAGAATGTAGGCGCAAACCGCATAGACCTCGTCATTGCCCAGCGATCTTGGCGCATTCGCCGGCATTGCGCGGCGCACATAGTCAAACAAGGTTGTCGCGTACGGCCAGAAGCTGCCCACGGTTTTCACGGGAGTTTGCGCGCCGGTCAATGTGCCGATCCCGCCGACCAGCTGGTCGTTGGGTTTGCCCGCGCCCTTCTCGCCGTGGCAGCCAAGGCACTTTGCGGCATAGACTGCCTCGCCTCGCTGCGGGGTCCCGTTGCCGGGCGGCAGACCGGCGCCATCGGGGCCGATGCTGATGTCCCATACCGCGATTTCTTCGGGTGTCGCGGGATGCCCGACGTCGGGCGTCTCCGCGAGCGCGGCTGTCGACAGAAATAGCAAGGCCGAAGCGGCGCTCAAATGCCTAGGCATAAACATGCCGGACCTCCCCATGCTCGTCGACCGCCCAGCTGGTGATGCCGTTGAAGTGATAAAATGTCTTGGCGCCGCGTTCGGCTATCAACGCCGCACGCGTCGGCTGGACATAGCCGGAGGCGTCCGTCGCGCGGCTCTGCAGCACCGCCGGGCCGCCATCCCAGCGCCAGGGCATGCGGAACCGGGTCAACGCCTTTGACAAGACCGGCTCCTGCAGGGCCGCCGGGGCCCAGCTTTTTCCGCCGTCGGCGGAGATGTCGACCCGGGTGATCTTGCCGTAACCCGACCAGGCGAGTCCCGAGATCTCGTAAAGGCCGGCACCCTTCATGTTCAAACCCGGCGAGGGCTGCGTGATCACCGATTTGGTTTCGATCGGGAAGACGAATTGCAATGACTTACCGCTGGGCAACAGCATCGTATATTTGGAGGTCTCGTCCTTTGTCATGGTCGGGCCTGCGGTGACTTTGATCCGCCGCAGCCATTTGACGTTCATGTTGCCTTCATAGCCCGGCAACAGCAGCCGCAGCGGATAGCCGTTCGACGGCCGGACGCGCTCGCCGTTCTGGTAGAGCGCGACCAAGGCTTCGTCCGCCGCCTTCATCGGAACGCTGCGGCTCATGCCGGCGGCATCGGCGCCCTCGGCGAGGAGCCATTGTGCTTGCGGCTCGACACCGGCTTCCTCGAGCAGGAGCGCGAGCCTGACACCCGTCCACTCGGCACACGACAATAGGCCGTGGCTCGCTTGCAAATCGAGCTGGGCCGGCTCCTTCTGATAGAGGGCGCCGGTATTGCCGCCGCATTCGACAAAGGCGATACGCGTCTCCATCGGATATCGGGCGAGCGCCTCCAGAGTGAAAACGAGCGGCCGTTTGACGAGGCCGTGGACCAGCAGCCGGTGAGCATCCGGATCGATGTCGGGGATGCCGGAATGGTGGCGCTCGAAGTGGAGGCCGTTCGGGGTGATCGTCCCGTTGAGCCGCTGCAGCGGCGTGCGCGAGGAGCCGGTACCCGTCGTGCCCGGCGCACTCGAGAACGTCCTGACGACCTTCGCTTCAAACCTCGAAGGCTGCCCGTAACCGGTAAAAGGCGATCCCGGCTCCGTCATCCACGGCTCGACCGAGAGTTCCGCGGCGCCGAACGCAGGTCGAGCAGGGATCACCCCCGCGCCGCCCAAGGTTGCTCCGGCGGCGAGCAGCGCCCGCCGATCCAAGAGCCCGTTTCCCGCGGCTAATTCCGGCGCTTCACCCACCGGTCTCTTGCTGCCCATTTCGCCCCGTCCCGAAGCTATGCCGAGCGGCTTTCAGCGAGAGCATGCCGCGGGACGTGCCGGCGCGCAAACCCGAGGTGCCGGCAACCGCCGGATCGAACCACTAGGCAGTTGGCGGGCGGCGAGGATCGATGCATTCTTATCCAGCTGCACGTGTCGAGAGAGGGAGATATGCGACTGAGCGTGGTGACGTTTTTACGTCCGGGAACGGAGGCGCGCGATCGTCCGCTCGGCCGTATCGTCGACTATGCCCGCCGGATCGAAAGGCGGGGGTTCCCCGGGATCTGGGTCACCGACTCGCTCGGACGCGGCCGGCCCACCCTCGACCCGCTCGTTGCCCTCGGGGTGCTGTCCGCCGCAACCGAGCGCATCGAGCTCGGCACCGCGGTGCTGCAAGTCTCGCTGCGCAACCCGATCGAACTCGCCCATCGCGTGCAGTCGGTTCAGGCGGTGTCGGGCGGCCGCTTGCGCCTCGGCGTCGGCAGCGGATCGACGCAAGCCGATTTCGATCTCCTCGGCGCGAATTACGATCAGCGCTTTCGCACCCTGATGAGCTCGCTGGAAATCATGCGGCGGGCTTGGCGCGGCGAGCCGGTCAACGGCGGCACATTGTCGCCGTGGCCCGGATGCGAGGGCGGGCCGCCGGTGATGCTCGGCGCCTGGCGCAATCCGCGCTGGATCAATTATGCCGCAAAGCAGTGCCAAGGCTGGATTGCCTCGGGTCTCTACAGCAGCTGGGAGGATCTCGAAAACGGCATGCGCCTCTATCGCGACGCCGGCGGCACCAATGCCGTCCTCGCCAATGTCGTCGTCGACCTCAGCGCGCAGGCCGAAGCCGGCAGCCTGGCCGAGCGCGCCAAGGTCTCGCTCGTCTGTCTGCCCGACGACGCGCGCCAGCGGCTGAAGCGTCTCGAGCGAATCGGCTTCGACGAAGTTCTGCTCGTCTCCCCCGCCGGCACGCTCGACGAGCTCGAGCGCGTCCGCGATTTTCTTTAGGCCTTTAATCGGGAGAATCAGCATGGACAAAGCGCTGTCGGGGGTTCGTGTCATCGACATGACGCATAATCAGGCGGGGCCCGCCTGCGCGCAGATCCTCGGTTTTCTCGGCGCCGATGTGATCAAGCTCGAAGAGCCGAAGGGCGGCGACATCGCTCGCCGCAATATGCGCGACCAGCAGGACAGCGACAGCCTCTTTTTCCTCCTGTTCAACGCCAACAAGCGCAGCCTGACGCTGAACCTGAAGACAGCCCGCGGCAAGGAATTGTTCAAACAGCTGATCGGCAAATCGGACGTGCTGGTCGAGAATTTCAGCCCGGGTGCCCTCGACCGGCTCGGCCTTGGCTGGGAAGTTCTGTCGAAGATCAATTCTCGGCTGATCTATGCGACGATCAAGGGCTTCGGCAGTTACGGACCTTACGCGAATTACAAGAGCTTCGAGCCGGTCGCGCAGGCGATGGGCGGGGCGATGAGCGTCACCGGCTATCCGGAGAACCCGCCGACCTTTGTCGTCCCGGCGATCGGCGATTCCGGCACCGGCATGCACATGGCGATCGGTATTCTCGCGGCATTGCAGCAGCGCCACAATTCGGGGCGCGGCCAGTGTGTCGAGGTGTCGATGCAGGATGCGGTCGTCAACCTGATCCGCGTCAGCCTGCGCGACCACCAGCGTTTTGGGCATGCGATGCCGCGGCGGGGCAACCAGATGGGGCAAGGGGTGCCGGGCACGACTTATCCCTGCGCACCGGGTGGTCCCAACGATTATGTCTTCATCACCGCGCAGCAGCAGATGTGGCCGGCGATGGTGGGGGCGATGGGCCGGCCCGAGCTAGCCGACGATCCCCGCTTTAATACGACGGAGATGCGCTGGGAAAACCGCGAGGCGCTGAATGCAATTATTGAAGAGTGGACGCGTCGGCGCAGCAAGCACGAAGTCATGCGGCTGTTGGGCGAGGCGGGAGTTCCTTGCGGCGCCTGCCAGGACACCGGCGAGGTCCTCGCCGATCCGCATCTGAAGGCGCGCGAGATGATCCTCGATCTCGATTACCCGACCCGCGGCTCCTACAAGACTGTCGGCTGCCCGATCAAATTGTCGGATTCACCGGCCGAGGTAAGTCGCCCGCCGCTTCTCGGCGAGCACACCGAGGCGCTGCTCGGTGAGCTCTGCGGGATCGATACACAGGAGTGTAAACGACTGCGCGAGGACGGCGTGGTGTGAGAGCCATGACAATACGACTGACAATGGCCTTTTCCGACAATCCCCGCGTCGAGCCGCTGAAAGACGGCACAGTAAAGCCGCAGAACATCGAGCTCGATTGCATCACGCTCGATCCGAGCACGCTATTTTACCGCAACCTCTTCTACGACGAATTCGACGTGTCGGAAATGTCGATTTCGGAGACGCTGCTGGCGCGGGAGCGGACTGACGGAAAGAAATGGGACTGGTCTGCACTGCCGGTATTCCTGAGCCGTGGGCACCACTGGCCCTACCTCTACGTCAACACGGCCGCGGGCATCGCGAGTCTTGCCGATATGAGGGGTAAGCGGATCGGTGTGCCGGATTACGATATGACGGCAGCGCTGTGGTTCCGCATCACCTTGAAAGACCTCTATGGCATCGAGGCGAGGGACAATACCTGGTTCAACGGGCGCACGAGGGAGCTGAGCCATGGCGGGGCGCTGGGTCTCGACAAGGCGGGCCCGGTGGGCGTCGCCCATCACTGGCTCACCGCAGATCAGACGTTGGACGTGATGCTCGACAGCGGCGAGATCGACGCGTGCACGGCGATCCGGCCGCAAAGCTGCGTCACCGCCGGCGATCGCACCGTCATCGACCGCTGGGGAGGAACACAGCTCCGCGGCAACCGGCGCCTGCGGAAATTGTGCGAGGATGACGGCAAGGCCGTAGTTTTCGAATATTATAGGAAAACCGGTTTTTTCCAGGCGAACCACCACGTGATCGTGCAGAACCGCATCCTCCGAGACCACCCCTGGGTGGCTCTGGAGTTGTACGACGCCTTCCGGCGGTCGAAAGAAGTCGCTTATGAACGCGCTCGGCGCTATCAGTCGACCTTTCTAAACTTCCCCGGAAAGGATCTGGAGGAGCAACACACGGTGTTTGGCGAAGACCCGTACCCGCTCGGGCTCAATGCGATGGGTAGAAACATAGAGCGCGCCATTCGGGGCTCTCTAGAACAAAGGTTGCTGACCAAGCCGCTTTCACTGGACGACATTTACTACCGCACCACATTGAAGACGTGAGCCGCGCTTTGCTCCCTCGCCCCGCTCGCGGGGAGAGCTGGGGTGAGGGGCGTTTTCGCGGCTGAACGGCAGCTGCAGGTCGGGAGGGAGCCTGCCCCTCACCCGGAAGCCGCACCGGGCGCGGCTTCCGACCTCTCCCCGCGAGCGGGGCGAGGTTGCTTTCGGTTGATTTTCTTGCATGCTCAGGTCGTAGAGGTCACGAAGAAACCGATGAGGAAGATACGATGATCGGTTGGAGGGCGCGGCTGGGGTTTCTGCTGCCGCCGGGAAACCCGACGGTCGAGCCCGAGATGATCGCATTAGCGCCCGAGGGCGTGTCCGTGCATTTCCACCGCATGGCCGCACACGGGGCCCCCGGCTCTCTCGAGGGCCAGGACGAGCGAACTCGCACGATGATCGACAATATCGACGGCAGCATTGAGCTGCTTGCATCGGTCGAGCCGGATGTCATCGTCGTGGCTCATACCGCGACCAGCTATTATCTCGGCCGCGAAGGTGAAGCCGATCTGCTGGCTCGGCTCGAGAAATCGACCGCCAAGCGCGTGATCACGGCCTTTGGGTCGGTGCTGCGCGCATTGGAGCGGCTCAATGTGCGCCGGCTCGCGCTCGGCACCCCCTATTCGGCGGAGACGACATCGCAGGGCAAGGCGCATCTGGAAGCGCACGGCCTGGAGGTCGTCAATTTCGCCAATCTGCAGGGGGTCACCAACATCTACGACGAGACCGCCGAGCGGGCTTATGGGCTGGCGCGGCTGGTCGACAGAGAGGACGCCGAAGCCGTCTTCCTCAGCGGCACCGGCATGCCGACATTGCCGGTATTGGAGCTGCTGGAACAGGATTTGGGGAAACCCGTGCTTTCGAGTGCTTCCGCGATGATGTGGCACGCGCTGCGTCTTGCCGGCGTGCGGCAGATCATTGGGGGGTACGGCCGCCTATTGAGGCTGGACTGAGTCCTCGAGCCCGAATACCGTTTGCGGCGCGCTGAAGCCGGCCAGCCTGAATTCACCGAGAGGGGTGAATTCTCCTGCGCAGTGGCGCGCGAATTCACCGGAGGCGAGGATTGCGCGGCCCAACTGGCCGGTCAGCTTTTCGATGCGGGCGGCACAATTGACGGCCGGACCGATGCAAGTGAAATCAAGCCGATTGCCGCTGCCTATATTGCCGTAGAGGACATCGCCTATATGCAACGCCAAGCCGAATCGCAACCCCGGCATGGCCGAATTTGAGAGCGCCGCGACGTTTGCCTGTGCTCGACGCGCGGCAGCGAGCGCGCGTCTGCACACCTCGGTTTCATTGCCCGCGATCGTAAAAATCGCCAGCAGCCCGTCGCCCATGAATTTCAGCACCTCGGCGCCATGCTCGAGGATCACCGGAACCTGGCAATCGAAATAGCGGTTGAGGAGGTCGATCAGAACCGGCGGCGGCAGACTGTCGGCCAATGCGGTGAACCCGCGCATGTCCGACAGCCAGATCGCCGCGTGGATCTCCTCGATATCGCCGCGCCGGATATGCCCGGCGAGGATGCGCTCGCCGGCGTCGTGCCCGACATAGGTGTCGAGCAGCGTGCTCCCCATCCGCCGCAGCGCTCGGATCTCGGCGACCCTTGCCAGCGGAGTGATGGTTGCCTCGATACCGGCGATCTGCGCGTCGGTGAAGCCGCCGGGCTGCCGCGTCGTGCAGGTCACCGCGTGAATCGCGCCGTCGGTGAAGACGAGCGGCAACGCGAGATAATCGGTTATCCCTTCAGCGCGAAGCTCCGAAAGCACCGGAAAATCCACGGCGCAATCCGGGTCGGCAAGCTTGCGGCGGAGCACGCGCCCGGTCGCATAGACTTGCGCAATCGGGTTCTCGAGGAAATCCGCACTTTGGAGAAGCTCGAACGGTGCTTCTGAAATCTCGACCTCGGTCCCCGGCCGCCAAATAAATCGCCGGCCCATGACTTGCGGGTGCAAAGTGCGCACGAATACTGCGACCCGCCACAGCGGGATGCCGCAAGCGACGAGCCGCTCGCTTAATTGCGCCAGTACCTGGACTGGCTGCGGCGCCGACCGGGCGCCGTCGACCAGCCATTCGACAATCGCTCTGATGTTCGTGTTGGGCAGCGGGACCGAATTGATCGCTTCCACCTCGCGGCTCATATTACAGGTACCTCGCTAGGATGAGGAGCAACATGGCGATCGAGGTCACTCCGCTTCACCCAACTCTAGGCGCCGAAGTGCGTGGCGTCGATCTCACCCATCCAGTGTTGGCCGGCGTCTTTGCCGAGATCGAAGCGATCTTCAACCGCCACGGCATCGTCGTATTCCCGGGCCAGCCGGTGAGCGACGAACAGCAGCTGGCATTCAGCCGGCTCTTCGGCCCGCTCGAGGTCAATCCGAACTACGCCGGCGCGAAAATGCGGCTGCGCCCCGATATCGCCGATATTTCGAACCTCGATGCCGAAGGGCGGGTGCTCGCGCGCGACGACCGCCGCAACTTGTTCAACCTTGGCAACCAGCTGTGGCACACAGACAGCTCGTTCAAGCGCATCCCGGCTAAATGCTCGCTGCTGTCGGCCCGCGAGCTGCCGTCATCGGGTCCGATGGGCGGCGGCGAGACCGAATTCGCCGATCTGCGCGCGGCGTGGGACGCGCTGCCCGAGGCGAGAAGGCGCGAGCTCGAGGGGCTCGTCGTCGAGCACACCATCTTCCGCTCCCGCAGCCAGATCGGCTTCGCCGATTTCAACGACGAGATCTTCAAGCAATTGCCGCCGGTGCCGCAGGCGCTGGTGCGGCATCATCCCGCCTCCGGGCGCGCCAGCCTCTACCTCGCCTCGCACGCCTCGCACGTCATCGGCTGGCCGGTCGAGAAAGGCAGGGCGTTGCTCGAGGAGCTGATTGCCTTCGCGACCCAGCCGCAATTCGTCTACCAGCACCGCTGGACGGTCGGCGACCTCGTGATATGGGACAATCGCTGCACAATGCATCGCGGCCGCCCCTACGACGCCACCCAGCGCCGCGTCCTGCACCGCACGACGGTGTCGGACCGGGCCAATACGTTGGAGCAGGAGGGGCTGGTGACAATTTCCGCAGCCTGACCGCGGAGGCTGGGCAAGAAATTCCAATCGGCTGGACCGGCGCCGTGCGTCCTTCGAGACGACCGCTTTCGCGGTTTCCTCAGGATGAGGGATTTTCTTAATGATATCAAAGACTTATGCTCATCCTGAGGAGCGCCCAACGGGCGCGTCTCGAAGGACGCAAGAGCGTGACGCCGCCCTCGTACCAATTCTTGCCCAGCCTCGCAGTCAGACCTCTCGCGCACCGGCCTTTCGGAGTCCCTAGCACAGCCTCGGGTCGGGACGCGGCAGGTTCACGGCATCATGTTGTCGTGAAGGTTGGCAATGATCCAGATCGAGCCGGTGATGACGAGAAAGACGATCAGCAGGCCGAAGGCAAGGGCCAGAATATTGTTCGTGTTATCAGCCCCGCTGCCCAGATGCAGAAAGAAGACGAGATGGACGCCGATCTGCGCGAAAGCGAGCACGACCAGCCCGACCGATATGCCCGGGGCCCACAGCAAATTCGTTTGCGACACGACGAACGAAACGATCGTCAGCAGGATGGCGAGCCCGAGCCCCGCCGTGTACGACAGAACGTTAGCCGTGGACTCTTCGTGTTCGACACCCGGTGTGCGGTCGTCGAACACGCGATCGTGACCTTCCATCACCGGAAGTCTCCCATCAGATAGACCAACGTGAATACGCCGACCCAGACGATGTCCAGCGCGTGCCAGAACAGGCTCCAGCACAACAGGCGTCGCAGCACGTGAGGGCGCAAGCCCTTGGCGATGACTTGGGCCACCATATAGATGAGCCAGATCAGGCCGCCGGTGACGTGCGCGCCGTGCGTGCCGACCAAGGTGAAGAAGCCGGACAGAAAGCCGCTGCGCGAGGGCCCGGCGCCCCTGCTGACCATGCCGGCAAATTCCGAGATCTCGATGAAGAGAAAGGCCGCACCCAGCACGAAAGTGAACACGGCGAAGAGCAAAAAACGCTCCCGCTGCCGCCGTTCAGCGGACAACGCCCCGAGCCCGCATGTGTAGCTCGAGAACAACAGACACATAGTCTCGATAAAGACACTGCGGAGATTGAACAGCTCGGACCCGGTCGGTCCGCCGGCCGTGTTGCCCGACAACACCGCATAGGCCGCGAACAGCCCCGAGAACATGACGAAGTCGCTGAGGATGAAGATCCAGAAGCCATAGGCGACGACGATCCGCGTCGGGGCCGGTCCGCCGCCACCCCGCCCGCGCGCGAGCTCGGTGGGAACGAAGTCGATCGTTGCTACCGTCATGCGGGGCTCCCGAAGCCCAGCCGGGCCCGTTCCATTCGCGCAATTTCGGCTGCCGGGATTTCGCGCTCGCGGTTCTCGCTCCAGCCGAAGACTAGGACCGTGACGGCGATGGCGAGGAGGCCGATGATCGCCAACCATGAGATGTGCCAGATCGCCGAAAAGCCGGCAATCACCGCAAAAAAAGCGATGACAAAGCCGATCGCGCTGTTACGCGGCATCTCGATCGTCTGATAGGTCGGTTCGACCCCAGGCGGTCCGTTTGGAGTCAGTCCCCTGCGCTTCATCTCCCAGAAGGCGTCGATCGTCTCGACTCTCGGCAGCACCGCGTAGTTGTAGGCCGGCGGCGGCGACGAGGTCGACCACTCCAAGGTGCGACCGTTCCACGGGTCGCCGGTCAGGTCGCGGCGGATTTCACGCGTGCGGATGCTGACATAGAGCTGCGCGATCTGGCAAAGAATGCCGAGGAAAATGACGACGGCGCCGGCCTCCGCGACCAGCAGCAGCGGCTGCCAGCTCGGGTCGGGAATGTGCTCCAGGCGCCGCGTCATGCCCATCAGGCCCAGCATGTAGAGGGGCATGAAGGCGAGATAGAAGCCGATGAGCCAGCACCAGAAGCTGGCCTTGCCCCACCACTCGTCGAGGGTGAACCCGAACGCCTTGGGGAACCAATAATTGTAGCCCGCCAACGCGCCGAACACGACGCCGCCTATAATGACGTTGTGGAAATGGGCAACCAGAAAGACGCTGTTGTGCAGCACGAAATCGACCGGCGGCACCGCCAGGAGAACCCCCGTCATGCCGCCGATGACAAAGGTGACCATGAAGCCGATCGCAAACAGGATGGGGGTCGTGAACACGATCCGACCACGGAACAGCGTGAACAGCCAGTTGAAGATTTTGACGCCGGTCGGCACTGCAATGATCGCCGACATGATGCCGAAGAAGGCGTTGACGTCGGCGCCCGCCCCCATTGTGAAGAAGTGATGCAGCCAAACCATGAATGAGAGGATGCAGATCCCCAATGTCGCGAGAACCATCGAGCGGTAGCTGAACAGCCCCTTGCCGGAAAAGGTCGCGACCACTTCGGAAAAGACGCCGAACGCCGGCAGGATCAGGATGTAGACCTCCGGATGGCCCCACGCCCAGAACAGATTGACATACATCATCTGGTTGCCGCCGGCGTCGTTGGTAAAGAAGTGCATGCCGAGGTAACGGTCGAGCAGCAGCATCACGAATGTCGCGGTCAGGATCGGGAACGCGGCAACGATCAACAAGTTTGCGGCGAGAGCGGTCCAGCAGAACACCGGCATGCGGAAATAAGTCATGCCCGGGGAGCGCAATTTGAGGATCGTGGTGACGAAATTGACGCCGGTCAGCAAAGTGCCGATGCCGGAGATCTGCAATGACCAGAGGTAGTAGTCGACGCCCTCATCGGGCGAAAAGGCGAGTTCGGACAGCGGCGGATAGCCCATCCAGCCGGTGCGGGCGAAACTGCCGATGACGAGCGATACGTTGATCAGCAGCGCGCCCGATGCCGTCAGCCAAAAGCTGACCGAGTTCAGCGTCGGAAAAGCGACGTCGCGCACGCCCAGTTGCAATGGCACAACAAAGTTCATCAATCCGATGACGAACGGCATCGCCACAAAAAAGATCATAATCGTGCCGTGCGCTGAAAAGATTTGGTCGTAGTGATCAGGCGGCAGGTATCCCTGCGCGTTGCCGACGGCGATCGCTTGCTGCGAGCGCATCATGATCGCATCAGAATAGCCGCGCAGCAGCATGACCAGCCCAAGAATGAAATACATCGCGCCGATGCGTTTGTGGTCGACGCTGGTGATCCACTCGGACCACAGATAAGGCCACCATCCCTTGACGGTCACGAGCGCGAGCACGGCCAGAATGACGATGCCGACCACCGCCATGGAATACAGCGGGAGCGGCTGGTCGAATGGGATGGCCGCCCAGGTCAGGTTGCCCAGCATCTCAACCTCCTACCTGTCGCGCCGGCGGACACCAGGCCGCGCCGGCGGGCCTTTCGGGTTCCCCCGTCGTCTGCTCGATGATGCGGTCGAACAGCTTGGGCTCGACCGAGCGGTAGGTCGTCGGCGGCACGGCTATGCTCGGCTTTGCCAATTCGGCATAGGCAACATCGTCGAGCGCAGAGCCGGCGCCGCGCACCTGCGTGACCCAGGCGTCGAAATCGCCGGTGGGCACCGCTTTCGCGACGAACCGCATTTCCGAAAACCCATCGCCGCTGAAATTTGCCGAGAAACCGGGATACTCGCCCGGCTCGGCCGCGAGCAGGTCGAGGTGCGTGGTCATGCCGCCCATCGTGTAGATCTGGCTGCCGAGCTGCGGCACGAAGAACGAATTCATCACGGTCGCCGATGTAAGACGAAAGCTCACCGGGGTTCCGACCGGCACGACCAATTGGTTGACCGCGGCAATGCCCTGATCGGGGTAGATGAACAGCCATTTCCAATCGAGCGCGACGACGTCCACCCGGAGCGGGTCGGCGCCCGCCGGGATCGGCGCCCGCGGATCGAGCTCGTGCGAACCGATCCAGATGACCCCGCCCAACAGGATCACGATCAGCGCCGGGATCGACCAGGTGACGAACTCGATGCGCCCTTCATAGGCCTCATCCGAGGCGCGGCTCGCGCGGGCGTTCGACGACCTGTACCACCACGCGAACCCCAACGTCGCCACGATCACCGGAACCACGACGACGAGCATTATTGCCGTCGCGTTAAAAAGGAGGAGCCGCTCCTGCGACGCGATCGGCCCCTGTGGATCCAAGATGCCCTGGCACGAGGACAGCAGCAGCGCGGCGCATACGACCAGTGAGCGAAGCAAACGCGAGCGCCGGAACTCGTGCGGCGCGCCGGGGGTCGAGTAAGGCCAGTCGAGCATGGGAGGCCTGCGCTACAGGGGGTGCCACCGAAAACGCTGCTAACGTCGGGCTCGATCCTCAACCATAAACTCTAGTGAGAACAGCGCGACTTGCCAATCCCGCGCGTCTACCGCGCCGTGGGCGCAAAGCGGGTTGCCGAGACCGCTGGTACACCATATACGTCGAGCACACCCCGGGCCGACCCCAACGCTTACGCGCCCGGAACTATGAACGGCGGGTCTCGTACAATGGATCGAGATTGCTTCGCTTCGCTCGCAATGACGGCAAAATGGCTGTCATTGCGGGGAGCATAGCGACGAAGCAATCTCGTCGCGGCAATGAGATCGCAGCGGCAAACTGTTGAAGAGAAGTTCGGATGAGCAAAGCTCTGGAAGGTGTGCGCATTCTCGATCTGAGCCATGTCCAGGCCGGCCCGACCGGCACGCAATTGCTGGCGTGGATGGGCGCGGATGTGATCAAGGTCGAGATGCCCGGACGCGGCGACATCACCCGCGGCCAACTTCAGGACGTCAAGGGCGCCGACAGCCTCTATTATACGATGCTGAATTCGAACAAGCGCAGCATCACCGTCAATCTCAAATCCCCAAAGGGCAAGAAGGTCGTCGAGGAGCTGGTTCGACGCTGCGATGTGGTCATCGAAAATTTCGGCCCCGGCGTGCTCGATCGGCAGGGCTTTACCTGGGAACGATTTCAACAGTTGAACCCGCGGATCATCTACGCCTCGATCAAGGGGTTCGGACCGGGGCCGTACCAGGATTGCAAGGCCTATGAGAATGTCGCGCAGTGCATGGGCGGGGCGGCGAGCACGACCGGCTGGGAAGACGGACCGCCGACGGTGACCGGCGCGCAAATTGGCGACAGCGGCACCGGCGTGCACACGATCGCGGGGATTCTCGCCGCGTTGTATCAGCGTGAACGCACCGGCCGGGGCCAAAGAGTCGAGGTCGCGATGACCGACGCAGTGCTGAATTTGTGCCGGGTCAAGATGCGCGACCAGCAGCGGCTGATGCGAGGACCGCTCTCCGAATACCCGAACAAGGAATTCGGCGATGCGGTGCCGCGGGCCGGCAACGCCTCGGGCGGCGGCCAACCCGGCGCGGCGTTGCGTTGCGCGCCCGGTGGCCCGAACGATTATGTCTATGTGATCATCCAACCGCCGAGCTGGGAGCCGCTGATGAAGCTCTGCGGCCGCGAGGAGCTGATCACCGACTTGGGATACGCGACGCCGCAGGCGCGTTTGCCCAAGATCCCCGAGTGCTTCTCGATCATCGAGAAATGGACGATGACCAAGACCAAATTCGAGGTCATGAAGGCGCTCAACGACGTCGAAGTGCCGTGCGGCCCGATCCTGTCGATGAAGGACATTTACGAAGACAAGTCGCTCTACGAACGCGGCTTTCTGGTCGAGGTCGATCATCCGACGCGCGGCCGCTACGTCCAGGTCGGCTCGCCGATCAAGCTTTCCGACTCGCCGGTCGAGGTCAAGCGCTCGCCGCTCCTCGGCGAGCATACCGACGAGATCCTCGACTGGCTCGGGTATGCGGATGACGACATCGCCGCAATGCATACGGAAGGGGCGGTGTAGACCGCCATGATGACGTATTGTCATTGCGAGGAGCCGTTAGGCGACGAAGCAATCCCGGGCCGATTTGCAGCGAGCCCATCGAGATTGCTTCGCTTCGCTCGCAATGACGATCACGCGTGAAAGGTCTCGTTGTGGCTCTTGCGACAAGGCACCACCGCCGCGTCCATCCGGGCTCGGGGCGGCGGCGCGGGCCGGATCATCCGAAGGGGCGGCAGGTCGATCCCGCCGCGCTCGGCGAAGTGCAGGAACTGCTCGGCGAACGCGAGCGCCGGCGCGACCTGCTGATCGAACATCTGCATCTGCTGCAGGACCATTTCGGGTGCCTGCATGCGCGGCATCTCGCGGCGCTTGCCGAGGAAATGCGGCTCGCCCTCGTCGAGGTCTACGAGGTCGCCTCGTTCTATGCTCATTTCGACATCGTCATGGACGGCGAGGCATCGCCGCCTCCGCTGACTGTGCGGGTGTGCGACAGTTTGAGCTGCGAGCTCGCCGGCGCGGCGCGGTTGCTCGAAAATCTTCGCGGCAAGCTCGGCGATGGTGTCCGCGTCGTCCGCGCCCCCTGCATGGGCGGGTGCCATCGCGCGCCAGTCGTCGCGATCGGCCACGCCCTGCACGAGCACGCCACCGCGGACAACGTCGCCGCCGCGGTTTCCGTAGGCCAGCAGCACCCGGTGATCCCGGATTCTATCGGCCTGGATGCCTATCGCGCGGCCGGCGGCTATCGCCTGCTTGCGGCCTGCCTTGCCGGAGAGCGCAAGCCGGAGGAGCTGATCGAGATCCTCGAACACGCCGGCCTGCGCGGGCTCGGCGGCGCCGGGTTTCCGGCTGGACGCAAGTGGCGTCTGGTGCGTCAGGAGCCGGCGCCCCGGCTGTTGGCGGTCAACGCCGACGAGGGCGAGCCCGGCACCTTCAAGGACCGCTATTTTCTCGAGACCGACCCGCACCGCATGATCGAGGGCACCCTGATCGCGGCATGGGTCGTCGAGGCGGCCGAGGTTTACATCTACCTTCGCGACGAATACCCGCAATGCCAAGCGATCCTCGAAAGCGAGATCGCCGCGGTCGACGCAGCAGGACTGGCGCCGCATACCCGCATTCACCTGCGCCGGGGCGCCGGCGCCTACATCTGCGGCGAAGAGTTGGCGATGCTCGAAAGCATCGAGGGCAAGCGCGGGCTGCCGCGGCAGCGGCCGCCCTTCCCGGCACAGGTCGGGCTCTTTGGCCGGCCGACGCTGTGCAACAATGTCGAGACCCTGTACTGGGTGCGCGACATCGTCGAGAAAGGGCCGGAGTGGTTCACCGGCCAGGGCCGCAACGGGCGCAAAGGCCTGCGTACCTTTTCGGTGTCCGGCCGGGTGCGCGATCCGGGGGTCAAGCTCGCGGCGGCCGGGATCACCGTGCGCCAGCTGATCGAGGAGTTCTGCGGCGGCATGGCCGAGGGCCATGCATTTAAGGGCTATCTTCCGGGAGGCGCCTCGGGTGGCATATTGCCGGCTGCCCTGGCTGACATTCCGCTCGATTTCGGGACGCTCGAACCCGAAGGATGCCTTATCGGCTCGGCGGCGGTTATCGTATTATCGGATAAGGACGACATGAAGGCGGTGGCGCTCAACCTGCTGCGCTTTTTCGAGGACGAGAGCTGCGGCCAATGCACGCCTTGTCGCGCCGGCACCGAAAAGGCGGTCAAGCTGATGACCGCGCCGCATTGGGACGAGCCGTTGTTGCAGGAGCTGACGCAGGTCATGAGCGACGCCTCGATCTGCGGCTTGGGCCAAGCCGCGATGAACCCGGTCAAAATGGTGCTGAAGCATTTCCGCGGGGATCTGCGGTGATCGGCGTATCCGGGCAACGAAATCAAATCGCCGGGATGGCGTTCTTGCGGGAGACTTCCCGGTGACCGAACCCATCCGCTTCTTTCTCGACGGGACCGAGGTATCGGCCGAGCCGGGCGAGACGATCTGGCAGGTGGCCAACCGGCAGGGCATCGAGATCCCGCACCTCTGCTGGCTGCCGAAACCCGGCTATCGCGCGGACGGCAATTGCCGCGCCTGCATGGTCGAGATCGAGGGGGAGCGGGTGCTCGCTGCCTCCTGCGTGCGCAAGCCCGCCGCCGGCATGAAGGTTCAGACCGCGAGCGAGCGGGCGCGGTTTTCGCGCAAGATGGTCTTCGAGCTGCTGATCGGCGACCAGCCCTCGCGGGCCGCGGCGCACGACCCCAATTCGCGCCTCTGGCAATGGGCCGACAAGCTCGGGGTCAGCGACAGCCGCTTCCCGCGGCACGCGCCGCCGGCGCCCGACCGCAGCCATCCGGCAATGGCGGTGCAGCTCGACGCCTGCATCGAATGCACGCTCTGCGTCCGCGCCTGCCGCGAGGTGCAGGTCAACGACGTGATCGGCATGGCGGCGCGCGGCCACCACGAGAAGATCGTCTTCGACTTCGACGATCCGATGGGCAACAGCACTTGCGTCGCCTGCGGCGAATGCGTGCAGGCCTGCCCGACCGGGGCATTGATGCCGGCGAGCCTGGTGGACGCCAATGGCGTCTACACCAACGCGCCGGACCGCGAGGTCGAGAGCGTGTGCCCCTATTGCGGAGTGGGCTGCCAGATCACCTACCGCATCCGCGACGACCGGATCGTCGCCGTTGACGGCCGGGACGGCCCGGCCAACCATAACCGGCTCTGCGTCAAGGGGCGGTTCGGCTTCGATTACGTCGCGCACCCGGACCGGCTGACCGAGCCGCTGATCCGCAAGGAGGGGGTCGCGAAGCACGACATCGACATCGATCCGGCCAACCCGTACACGCATTTTCGCAAGGCGAGCTGGGAAGAGGCGCTCGACCTCGCTGCGGCGGGGCTGAAGCGCATCCGCGATCGGGATGGGAAGCGGGCATTGGCCGGCTTCGGGTCGGCCAAGGGCTCGAATGAGGAGGCCTACCTCTTCCAGAAACTCGTGCGCACCGGTTTCGGCAGCAACAATGTCGACCATTGCACCCGCCTCTGCCACGCCTCCTCGGTGGCGGCATTGATGGAAGGGATCGGCTCGGGCGCGGTCACCGCGCCGTTTACCGCAGCGGCCGACGCCGATGTCATCATCATTATCGGCGCGCGGCCGACCGACAACCATCCGGTCGCGGCCACCTTCTTCAAGCAGGCCGCCAAGCGCGGCGCCAAGCTGATCGTGATGGACCCGCGCGGTCAGGTCATGGCGCGCTACGCGACCCACATGTTGCGCTTCAAGCCGGCGCGCGATGTCGCAATGCTGAACGCATTGTTGCACACGATCATCGAGGAGGGCCTCTACGACCGGCAATACGTCCAGGCGCACACTGAAGATTTCGAGAAACTGTGCGAGCACGTCCGGGATTATTCGCCCGAAAAGATGGCCGAAATCTGCGGCGTTGACGCCCCGACCTTGCGTCACATCGCGCGGACCTACGCGCGCGCCGAGGCAGCGATCATTTTCTGGGGCATGGGCATCTCGCAGCACGTGCACGGCACCGACAACGCGCGGTGCCTGATCGCGCTCGCCCTCGTCACCGGACAGATCGGACGGCCGGGCACCGGGCTCCATCCGCTGCGCGGCCAGAACAACGTCCAGGGCGCCTCGGATGCCGGGCTGATCCCGATGGTCTATCCCGACTACCAGTCGGTCGCCGACCCCAAAGTCCGCGAGAGTTTCGAGGCATTGTGGCAGACCGGGCTCGACGACAAGCCCGGCCTCACCGTGGTCGAGATCATGGACGCGATCCATGCCGGCGAGATCAACGGCATGTACATCATGGGCGAGAACCCGGCGATGTCGGATCCGGACGCGACGCACGCCCGCGAGGCACTCGCCAAGCTCGAACACCTCGTCGTCCAGGACCTGTTCCTGACCGAAACCGCCAAATACGCCGATGTCGTATTGCCGGCCTCGGCCTGGCCGGAGAAGGACGGGAGCGTCTCGAACACCAACCGGCAGGTGCAGATGGGCCGGGTCGCCTTGCCGTTGCCCGGCAATGCCCGGCTCGATTGGTGGATCATCCAGGAGATCGCGCGCCGCATCGGACTCGACTGGACCTACACGCATCCGCGCGATGTGTTCGCCGAGATGAAGCTGGCGATGCCGTCCTTGAACGGGATCACCTGGGAGCGGCTCGAGCGCGAGAGTTCGGTAACTTACCCCTGCGATTCCGAGACCGAGCCGGGGCACGACATCGTCTTCGGTGACGGGTTTCCGACCGCCTCCGGCCGCGGCCGCCTGGTCCCCGCCGCGATCGTGCCGCCGGCCGAGGAGCCCGATGACGAATACCCGATGGTGCTGACGACCGGCCGGCAGCTCGAACACTGGCACACCGGCGCGATGACGCGCCGGGCGAGCGTGCTCGACGAACTGGAGCCCGAGGCGGTCGCCAGCCTCGCCCCCGCCGAATTGCGGCGGCTCGGCATCGCCGCCGGCGATCGCGTCCGCGTCACCACCAGGCGCGGCACGATCGAACTCAAGGCGCGCAGCGACAGCGCCGTCGCCCCGGGCCAGGTCTTCATCCCGTTCTGCTATGCCGAGGCCGCCGCCAACGTGCTGACCAACCCCCAGCTCGACCCCTTCGGCAAGATCCCCGAATTCAAATTCTGCGCCGCCAAGGTCGAGCTGGCCATGATCGCAGCCGAATAGCGGCTCCTCAACATAACCACCGGCGATCCATCCCGTCAGCGAACAGCGTGTGCCCTTCTGGTGTTGCGCTTCCCCTGTGATGTAACCTCGTAGGGGCGCACTAGAATCTCGGCAGACATCCCCCAGTCTCGGACCAGCCTCCAGATCATCGGTAATGTTAGATGTCGCTTACGACTAAGGATCTCAGACGCTCTACCCGAGGAGCCAACGATTTGTTCGAAATCTTTTCGACTCCGTCCTGAGTTTTCCATGCGAGCGCGAATTGCATCTACTGGGTCTAGATCCTCGTCAGGCCAATTAGTGCGCTCATAGTCGTCGACGAGCGCCATGAGGACGCTCAGCCGGTCGTCCTCGGGTGTGCCCGGTTCGGCACCCCACAGTTCTTCAATCTCTATCAGCGCGGCGCGATGCCCCGCCTCGTCCCGAATCGGCACAATCGGTTTGGCTGTTTTACTCACTCTATCGCCGTTGGCTCGGTTCACGTTTGGAAAAGAAGTCAACCGTAAGAGCATCTACCTTGTCGTATTCGGCATGCATGCCAACGAATTTGATGAACGCCGCTTGGCGCCGAAAATCGAATGCCACGATAGCCCGGTAGTCATTACCCTTGGCCCGGAAGACGACGCGTTCCGCATTAAGCACGATCGCTGACGGATATGCGTGCACGATTTCTTGCATCTTTGACCATGCAGAATTACGAAGGGTCCTATTTAGTTCTCGGAAGGCATCCCCCGCATTTGCATGCTCTTTTCCGAAATCAAGTAACGTTTTGCTGTTGAGGACCCGCACTTCCTCATGTCCTCCACCCGCCCAGTGTTCACGATCGCGCCAGCGCGTCCGCACCCTACCGGGTCATCAAAAAAGTTCCTGATTACGCATGATCCTCAGCCAATTTGAGGAGGCGGTATGGCATCGGCGGGGTTCGGACTGCGACATAGCCGAGGCGTGGCATCATGGCGGCGAGATCGTATCGGCGGTTGAAGCGGTACTCGAACTCGGCGAGGTAGCGGGGTACATGCTTGTCGCGGATGGTGCGGTAAGTGCCAGTGATGGCGCTCTTGATGTTGCCGAGGGTGGTGTTGACCCACTTGAAAGCAGGGTTCAGGGCGGCCTTGCGACCGGATCCAGTGATGATCGGCTGGTGGACGCAGCCGGCGTTGCCGACCCCAGTGAAGCAGTGCAGGCCGTCACTGACAACGGTGCTGGCGGGATGGAAATTGCGCTGCGCCAAGGTCGCGATTTCGGCACGGCGGAAACCCTTTACGCGGCGCAACTTCAAGCGGATTGGCTTGCCCTGTGGTGTGGTTTCGACCGCCGCCACGATCGGCGTCTTGCCCGGCGAACCGCGGCCCCGCTTGCCGCCGTTGCGCTCCCCGCCGAGATAGGCGTCGTCGATCTCGATCCGTCCCGTCAGGCGCTTTGTGGCGTCCCGCTCCATCATCGCCTGCATGAGCTTGTGCTTGATCTTCCAGGCGGTGGTCTGGGTGACGCCAAGCCGGCGGCCCAACTCAATGCTGGAGATGCCGCCCTTGCTCTGAGTGAGGTGGTACATGGCGCGAAACCAAGTGCACAGCGGCACCTTGGTTGCCGCGAAAATCGTTCCGGCGATCACGGATGTCTGCCGTCGACAGGCGGCACACTGGTAAAGCGCCCGGGTCTTGACCAAGCTGTGATGCTGCCCTGCGCAAACCGGGCAGACAAAGCCGGATGGCCAGCGCCAGCGCATCACCGCTTCCCGGCACTGATCCTCTGTTCCGTAAAGAACAGCAAACTGGGCCTCGCTGAGCCCCTTTTGAAATTGCACCTTGTTGCGCGCCATCGTTCAAACCCGCAGAAACAGCCGTATGTTCCTGTTTTGTACCACTCCTTGATGGCTGAGGATAGTGCGTAATCAGGAAAAAGTTTAACGTGACAACTCAGAAGATCCCGGGGCCTGCGGGATCGTTACGCCCCAAATATAGTGTGCTCCCACGTTGGGAGGAAGGGGTTCTCGTGCCGAGCCGGCCGCAATATTGGGCCATGCCGGTTCTGGCGTGGATATTGCTGCTCGGCAGCTGCGCCGATTTTCCGGAAGCGTTATCGTCGCCGGCCGCTCCGTACTCCTGTCTGCTGCCGGCCGAACGGCACATGCTCGTCGCTGAATTGTTCTTCGGCCGCGATATCAGGGGGCGCCAACCGGTGACCGATGCCGAGTGGTCTGGATTTGCGGCGCAGAGCATCGCGCCAAACTTCCCCGACGGCTTCACTGCCTTCGACGGAGAGGGCCAATGGCGCAACCCGCAGACCGGGCAGATCGCCGGCGGCCGGACCAAAATTCTGCTCGTCGCGGCCAAGCCGGAGCCCGATCTCTCGCGGCGGCTGTCGGCGGTAATCGACGCCTACAAGGCGCAGTTCCACCAGCAATCGGTCGGCATCATCACCCGCAACTCTTGTGCGGCGTTCTAGTAGGTGCAGATTCCGATCAGGTTGCGCCACCAATTTCCAACTGTCATTGCGAGCGCAGCGAAGCAATCTCGTGCCCACCGAGACTCCCCGGCCCGAGATTGCTTCGTCGCGCAAGGCGCGCCTCGCAATGACAAGGGCAATTTGGTCGAAATCTGGTCTAAACGCGGAGCACCGCCGCCGAGCGCGGTGACGCTCCGATCAATCGCTCGCCGCTTCGATCAGCAGCGCTCGGAACCAGGCCTGTGCGGGCTCGCTCGCGGCGCGGCTGTGCCAGGCCATCGACACGGTCGTCGAGAAGTCGATCGGCAATGGCATGATCTCGATTTCGGCGGCGGCGGCGATCTGGCGGGCGGTGCGGCTCGGCACGGTCGCGACGAGATCGGAGGCGGCAAGAGCGACCGGCAATGCCAGATAGGTCGCAACCAATAGCGCAATGCGGCGCCGCAGGCCAAAGTCGACGAGAATACGGTCGAGCGCGCCGCTGGTATCGCCGCGCGGCGAGACGAGGATGTGGTTGAGCGCCGCGTAGTCTTCGATCGACAGGTTTTGCCCGGCAATCGGATGGCCGCGTCGGGCGATGACGACAAACGGGTCGCGCAACAGCAGGATCGACTCGATATGCGGCGGCACGCTGCCGAGATGGGCGATGGCGACATCGATTGCGCCGCGGTCGAGCTGCTCGGCGGCGTCTATGCCGGTCAGCGGCGTCAGGCGCAGCGTTGCGCTCGCGGCGTGCCGGGCAAAGGCCTCGGCGAGCCGCCCGACCAGCGCGACCTCGGCATATTCGGCCATGCCGGCGGTGAAGATGCCCGTGCTCTTGGCTGGGTCGAAGCCGATGCCGAGGTTGAGCGCGGCCTCGATATGTTCGATCGCCGCCGCAACCAGCGGGGCGATCTCGCGTGCGCGGGCGGTCGGCTCCATGCCCCTCGGGGTGCGCACGAACAGATCGTCAGAAAAAAGGCTGCGCAGGCGTGATAGCGCGTGGCTCATTGCCGGTTGCGACAGGCCGATCCGTTCTGCGGCGCGGGTCACGGCGCGCTCGTTGGTCAGCGCATCGAAAGCCTTCAGTAGGTTGAGGTCGACTGCCCGGATATCCATACGGCGAATTGGTAATATATAATCTATCGATTTGATAGATGGCTCGTGATCCCATCTTATTGCCTCAGTAAGCAACCCATCCGGAGTCACCCCATGCCGCAGGACACCGCGCCCCGCCTCAGCCATGTCGGGCTTTATGTCCACGACGTGCCGAAGATGATCGACTTCTACTCCAACGTGCTCGGCTTTGTGATCAGCGACGGCGCCGAGGACGGCCGCATAACCTTCCTCTCGCGCAACCCCAGCGACCATCACCAGGTCGTGCTGGTGCGCGGCCGCACTACCGATGCCGAGGTGCCGATGGTGCAGCAGGTGTCGTTCAATGTCGGCACCCTCGCCCAGGTGCAGAAGGCGTTCCGCAAGGTGCGCGATGCCGGCTGCGAGGGCATCCGCCCGATCTGCCACGGCAATGCCTGGTCGGTCTATTTCCAGGACCCTGAAGGCAACCAGATCGAGATGTTCTGTGACACGCCGTGGTATGTGCCGCAGCCCTTGGGCTTCAAGATCGACCTCGGCAAGACCGAGGACGAGCTCTTCCGCGAGACCGAGGCCTATTGCCGCGACCGCGAGGGGTTCAAGCCGATCGAGGAATGGCGCGCCGAGATCAGCAAGAAGATCGCGGAGAAGCTCGAGGCCTAAAAATTGAGGCGAAGGGCTGCATGGCGGTCGTGCGTCCTTCGAGACGGTCGCTCTGCAACCTCCTCAGGATGAGGCAAGCTTTTGATGGCGTTAAGAAAATTCCTCATCCTGAGGAGGCCACGAAGTGGCCGTCTCGAAGGACGCACCGCGGTTCGCCAGCCCGATTTTGATTTCCCCACCCGCTTTCAGGAGGACCTGCAATGACCGACCTCAAAGGCTACCACGCGCACGTCTATTACGACCCCGCCACCCGGCCGACCGCCGAACGCCTGCGCGACGCGATCGTCAGCAAATTCGCCGTCAGACCCGGGGCTTTCAGCGATGAACCGATCGGCCCGCACCCGATCTCGCAGTTCAGCGTCATCTTCGAGACCGAGGAGTTCCAAAAGATCGTGCCCTGGCTGATGCTGAACCGGGAGGGCCTCGACGTTCTCGTGCATCCGCTGACCGAGAGCTCATACGACGACCACAGCAAGAATGCGCTGTGGCTCGGCACGCCGGTGCCGATGCGGCTCGAAATTCTGCGGCCGACCTACCGCACCGAGCTGCTGCCGACCGCCGCGGCCTAACGGGTTTCAACCGGAGCCGGCGGGGCGGTGGATAGCCACCACCCCTCGCCGGCAAGCCAGCATGTGTCATCCGCCTCTTCGGGGGCGCACCGCAGCGATCGGATGGCGGTGAAATCGCCCCCCACCAACGCCGCCGTCAATTTCTCCTCTGCGGCCGGATCTCGCCCGCCGACGCACGGGATGATCCCCACCCGGCCGGCGAACCGAGCAGCGTAGCGGCACGGGTCACCGGGCTGGCGGGTGATCATCAGGAAGCAACCCCATCGTTCGGCATTGGTCAGCGGGACGAGCAGACGGCCATTCTCTGCCGCCAACGCATCGAGCCAAACGGGAGAAAAATGCGTCACCCCGGCGTTGACGACGACGGCGTCGGCCGGCTGGTCCGGGCGGAATAGGAAGCCGTCCGCTGCTACGACCGTCGCTTGCGGCCAAGCGGCGGCGAGGTTCCCCTTGGCTCGGGCGGCGAGGACGGGGTCGATTTCGATCGCGGTGACGCGACCGGCGCGGCCGACGATCTCGGCGAGGATGGCGCTGTAATAGCCGGTCCCGGCGCCGACATGGACGACATGGCCGCCACGGCTCAACTCGAGATGGTCGTACATGCGAGCCCAAAGGCTGGGCTGTCCATTGTTTAGCCGCCGCCCCTCGTCGATCGCGATCAGTACGTCATGGTAGAGGTGGCGCGGATCGGCATCCTCCGTCGTCCAATACTCCGGCATGGCCATCGGGCTGAGGACGCGCCAAGGCCCCGGTCCGAAGAAGTGCTCCCGCGGCACCGTCGCGAAGGCTTCGACCACCGGGCGGGAGCGCAATCTGGCCGTGAAGCGCAATTCTTCTGCGTAGCGCTGCCGGGCCTCCTCGATCGAATGACGCATCTGCTATTCCTGGGCTATGCCGTTTTGTTGCGCATCGCCATCTTTGCGGCAAGATCGCGGGGTATACTTTACCGTCGCTGCCCCGCCGAGCTAAAGTTAAGGAGGCCACCTCGTGGGTTTCCCTGCCATCTCCCTGTTGGCCCAATTCTGTTCCCTGCCGGCCGGCAAAATTTTCCCTGCCGGTCAACCGACTCAGGTTGCGCAAGTAACTGATTTAGAAAGGGTAATCGGCAATGAGCCGAGCCAAATCGGGGATTTTTCCCTGAGTTTCCCTGTCCGGCAGGGAAAGAGCGGGAGGAGCGCCGCAGCATGCTCGTAGAGATTGGCCATTTCGCTCTCGTGCTGGCGCTTCTCGTGGCGCTGGTGCAGGGCACTGTGCCGCTGGTCGGGGCGTCGGTGCGCAGCCGGCCGCTGATGGATCTGGGGCGATCGGCGGCATTGCTGCAGTTCGGACTGGTCGCGCTCGCCTTTGCGGTGTTCATGCACGCCCACATCGTGTCGGATTTCTCGGTGCGGAACGTGTTCGAGAATTCCAACACCGCGAAGCCGATGCTCTACAAGGTGACCGGGGTCTGGGGCAGTCATGAAGGCTCGATGATGCTCTGGGTCCTGATGCTGACCTTGTTCGGCGGTCTCGTCGCGGCCCTGGGCCGGTCGTTGCCGGCCACCTTGCGGGCGCGGACTTTGGCGATTCAGGGCTTGCTCGGCTTTGGCACCTTGGCCTTCATCATCGGGACGTCGAACCCGTTCGATCGCCTATTCCCGGTCCCGGTCGACGGGCGCGACCTGAACCCGCTGCTGCAGGACCCGGGTCTCGCCTTCCACCCGCCGTTTCTCTATTTCGGCTATGTCGGGTTCTCGATCACCTATTCTTTCGCGATCGCCGCGCTGATCGAGGGGCGGGTCGGCGCCGCCTGGGCGCGCTGGGTGCGGCCCTGGGCATTGACCGCCTGGTGCGGGCTGACGATCGGCATCGCAATGGGCAGCTGGTGGGCCTATTACGTGCTCGGCTGGGGCGGTTGGTGGTATTGGGACCCGGTCGAGAACGCCTCCTTCATGCCATGGCTGCTCGGAACCGCGCTTCTGCATTCGGCGGCCGTCGTCGAAAAGCGCGAAACCCTGCAGCGGTGGACCGTATTGCTCGCCATCCTAACCTTCGGCATGAGCCTGATCGGGACCTTCCTCGTGCGCTCCGGCGTCCTGACCTCGGTCCACTCCTTCGCGGTCGACCCGACGCGCGGCGTCTTCATCCTGGTGCTGATCGCGCTGGTGATCGGCGGCGGCCTCGTGCTTTACGCGCTGCGCGCTCCCGGTCTCGAAACCGGCAACCCGTTCGCTCCGGTGAGCCGCGAAGGTGCCCTCGTCCTCAACAATCTGCTGCTCTGCGCCGGGATGGCGACGGTTTTTCTCGGCACCTTCTACCCGCTGTTCGCCGAGGTGTGGAGCGGCGTCAAGCTGTCGGTCGGCCCGCAATTCTTCGACGCGACCTTTGTGCCGATCCTGGCACCCGGCATCATCGCCATGGTGATTGGACCGGTCCTGGCCTGGCGCCGCGGCAAGCTCGTGGCGGCTATCCGACGACTGCTGCCTGCCCTGATCGGCGCCGCTCTCGTCCCGGCCGTTGTCTTCGCCGTCGACCGCGCCGCACCACCGGCGGCATTGGTGGGTATCGCGCTCGCAGTTTGGGCGATGCTCGGCGTCTTGACCGATCTGGCTGATAGGAGCGGCGTGGCGAAGCTGCCGGCCCTGATATCCTGGCGGCGGCTGCGCTATTTGCCGCGCGGCACTTGGGGTTACGCAATCGCCCATTTCGGGGTCGGCGTGCTGATCGCCGGCATCACCGTGTCGACCGCGTGGCGCAGCGAGCGGATCGAGACATTGCGTCCCGGGGAGAGCATCGAGATTGCCGGCCGCACCCTGCGCCTGGTCGGGGTCACCGAAGGGGACGTCGCCAATTACCACGCGCAGCGGGCGCAAATCGTCGTCGATCGCCCGGGCACTGCACCGATGACCCTCTACCCCGAGCGCCGCTGGTATCCGGTGGCGCGCAGCCAGACGACAAATACGGCGATCGCGACGAACGGGTTGGGCGACCTCTATCTCGCGCTCGGCGATCCGGATGGCCAAGGCGGCTGGGTGTTGCGGGCCTATTACAACCCGCTCGTTCCTTGGATCTGGTTTGGCGCGATCCTCGCCGCTCTGGGCGGGGTCGTCTCGCTGAGCGACCGCCGGTTGCGTCTGCGCCTGCCGGCGGCGAGGACCTCCATCACCGTCACCTCGGCTGGATCGGCCGACAATTGATGATCCGCCGGCTTTTTTTCGCGGTTGCGCTGGCGGCAGGTCTCGGCGGACCCGCGGCCCATGCGGTCGAACCCGCCGAGCGGCTCACCGATCCGGCGCTCGAGGCGCGCGCCCGGGCGCTGAGCCAGGAATTGCGTTGTCTCGTCTGCCAGAACCAATCGATCGACGAGTTGAACGCCGATCTCGCCCACGATCTGCGCGTATTGCTGCGGCAACGCCTGGTGGCCGGCGACACGGATCAGCAGGTGCTCGATTATATCGCCGCCCGCTACGGGGTTTTCGTGCTGCTCGACCCGCCCTTTGCGCCCGCGACATACCTGTTGTGGCTGACGCCGCCTGCCTTGGTGCTGGGCGCTGGTATCTTTTTGGTCGTCCGCGCGCGGCGTCGCCGTCCCGACCCCGGACTCCCGGCCTTGACCGAGGAAGAGCGCGCCCGCGCTGCGCTATTGCTCGGTGAACCTGGATGATCTGGTTTTGGATCATCGCGGGATTGCTGGTCCTGGCGGCGCTGATTGCGCTGCTCAAGCCTTTGCTGTGGGCAACCCCAGAGAGCGCGGATGAGGCTGAATCCGTCCTTGCGGTATTTCGCCGACAGCTCACGAACCTCGACACCGAAATTGCGCAGGGAAGGCTAGCTGCGGACGAGGCCGCGGCGGTGCGCACCGAAATCACCCGGCGCATGCTCGCGGCGGCCGACCAGGAAACCCAAAACTCGCGGCCGGCCGTCTTGGGCTCGGCCGCTACCTCGTGGCGCATCGGCGTCGCCATCGGCATAGCGGCCCTGCTGCCGGCAGCGGCGCTCGCCATCTACTCGGTGGTCGGCGCGTCGGCGGCGATCGAACGGGGCGGGAGTGCCGCCGCAGCCAATGCGACCGACGACCGGGCGAAACTCGCTGTCGCAGCCGAACAACTCAAGGCCCGGCTTCAGCAGGAGCCTGGGCATGTCGAAGGCTGGGTCCTGCTGGCTCGCACCTTCGCCTCTCTCGAGCGCTACCCCGAAGCGCGCGAGGCTTACGCTCAGGCAATCGCGCTGGCGCCAAAAGAGCCCCGGCTCCATGCAGAGTTAGGGGAATTGCTCGTGCTGGCGGCGGGGGGCGACGTCACCGCGGAGGCCGAGGCCGAATTTGCCAAGGCCGGAGATGACCCGCGCGCCCGCTTCTACGGCGCAGAGGCCGCGCTACAGCGCGGCGATCGCGAGGCAGCCAAAGCTACGCTGCGCGCTCTGCTGGCCACGGCGCCGGCGGAGGCGCCATGGCGCAAGGTCGTGCAAGAACGCCTGGCCGAGATTGCCCCGGGTGAGCCGCCCCCCGCTGCGAAGGCGTCGGGGCCGACGGCACAGGACGTCGCCGCGGCTCAATCGATGTCGCCGGAGCAGCGGCAGGCAATGATTCGCTCTATGGTCGACCGGCTCGCCGCGCGGGTCGAGCAGAATCCGAACGACAAGGACGGATGGACCCGGCTCGCTCACGCCTATGATGTGCTGGGCGAAACGGAGAAGGCCGAAGGAGCACGCGCCCGCGCCGCACAAGTGCCCGAGGCCGGAAAGTAGCCTCGACACCTGTCTGTGACTTCATCGTACAACTGCGAGTAAATCTGCCGGTTCGCGCGAGCTACGATCGGAGCGGTTGAACTTCGGCGCTACCAGCCTTTAACCTCGAAGACAATGCCGCCATCGCCGGATTTGAGCCTCGTGACTGGAGCGACCGGGTTCGTCGGATCAGCTGTGGCGCGCGCCTTGCTGGCGCGGGGACATCGGGTGCGCGTGCTCGCCCGGCCAAATAGTGATAGGCGCAACCTTGCAGGTCTTCCGGTCGAGATCGCCGAGGGGGCAATGGAGGATCCTCGCTCGTTGGCGCGCGCCGTCGCCGGGTGCCGATACGTGTACCACGTAGCGGCCGATTACCGGATCTGGGTGCCCGATCCTGCGCCGATGTTTCGTGCCAATGTCGACGGCACTCGGGATCTGCTGACCGCGGCGCTCGAAGCCGGCGCCGAACGGATCGTCTATACGAGCAGCGTCGCGACGCTCGGCCTGGTGCCGGGCGGCTCGGCCGACGAGGAAACCCCGAGCAGCATCGACGACATGATCGGGCCCTACAAGCGGTCGAAATTCGCGGCCGAAGAGGTGGCGCGAGGGCTTGCACGGGAGCGCCGATTGCCGGTCGTGATCGTCAATCCCTCCAGCCCGGTCGGGCCCGGCGACATCAAGCCGACGCCGACCGGCCGGCTGATCGTCGAGGCCGCGCGCGGCAAGATGCCGGCCTTTGTCGACACTGGTCTGAACATCGTCCATGTCGATGACGTCGCCGAAGGCCATCTCGCCGCGGCCGAAAAGGGACGGATCGGCGAGCGTTACATTCTCGGGGGCGAGAATATGGCGCTGGCTGAGATCCTCGCCCAGGTCGCGCAGGCGGTCGGCAGGCGCCCACCCTGGCTCCGGGTTCCGCACAGCGTTCTGTTTCCTGTCGCGATCGGGGCGGAGCTGGCGGCCCGCATAACCGGGCGCGACCCCTTCGTCACACTCGACGGCGTTCGGATGTCGCGGAAAAAGATGTATTTTACCTCGGAAAAGGCATCGCGCGAACTGGGATACGCGCCCCGGCCGGCGCGCGAGGCCATTGCCGACGCTGTCAGCTGGTTCCGGGATAACGGGTATTTGCAATGACTGTGGTACGGGAGGGAGGGCTGCATCAAAACCGTGCGTGCTTCGAGACGCGCCCCCTTATCCTGAGGAGCCGCCGGGGGCGGCGTCTCGAAGGGGGCGCTCCTCAGCATGAGGTCTGCGGTTGATGGCATCAAGAAGGGTCTTCACCCTGATGAGGAGGCCGAGTAGCGGCCGTCTCGAAGGGCGCACCCAGGCAATCCAGCAGCAAGACGGCGCCGAAGGCGTCGAAACTCCCTCGGGCAAGTGGCGCGGCAGCGAAAATTTCCCGGTCGGATCGTTTCTGATTCGGCGCGACTTGCGAGTGCACGTTCACGCGTTCTACCGGTTCGCCCGGAACGCCGACGATATCGCCGACAATCCCGACTTGACCGCCGATGAAAAGATCGGGCGGCTCGACCGCATGGGGGCCATCCTCGACGGAGCCTCGGGCAAAGTTTCTCCCGCGGCTTCGGCGATGCGTGAAAGCCTGCTGGAGACCGGCGTGACCGCTCAGCACTGCCATGACGTGCTGCACGCGTTCCGGCTCGACGCGGTCAAGCTGCGTTATCGCGACTGGGACGAGCTGATGGGATATTGCCGCTACTCGGCTTCGCCGGTCGGCCGCCAGCTGCTCGACCTGCACGGCGAAAGCCGCGCCTGCTGGCCGGCTTCCGATGCCCTTTGCTCGGCGCTGCAGGTGCTCAATCACCTGCAGGATTGTGCGGACGACCATCGGCGGCTTGATCGCGTCTACCTGCCGCTTGAAGATCTTACTGCGGAAGGAACCGGGATCGAGGGGCTGGCGGCCCGTGTGTCGAGCCCGGGACTGCGGCGCGTGCTCGACCGGCTGCTGGACCGCACCGCGGATTTGATCGAACAGGCCCGCGGCTTGCCGCCGCTCGTCGCCTCCCGCGGATTGCGCTGGGAGTCCGCTGTCATCGTCGATCTGGCTGGGCGGCTGTTGCACCGGCTGCGCCATGGCGATCCCGTCGCGGCCCGTGTCGCGCTGAGTAAATCCGATTTTCTCGCGGCCTTTGCAGTCGGCGTCTCGAAAGGTTTTCGGGGGTGAGCGACGCCGCGCTCCATGCCGCTGCCGATCAGCTGGGCGAGGACGCGCTGCGCGAAACCATCCGGCACCGGGTCGAGGCTGCCGGGACCTCGTTCTATTGGGCGATGCGGCTGCTGCCGCGGGATCGCCGTAACGGCATGTACGCGATCTATGCGTTCTGCCGTGAGGTCGACGACATCGCCGATGGCGACAGGCCGGTCGAACACAAGCTCGCGGCTCTGGCCGGATGGCGGGAGGAGATTGAGGCGCTTTACGACGGGCGTCCGCGCCACCTCATGGCTCGTGCATTGTCGGGGCCGGTGCGGAGCTATCGGCTTCGCAGAGAAGACTTTGTTGCGATTCTCGCCGGCATGGAGATGGACGCTCGGGGAGACATCAGGGCTCCCGATTTGGCGACCCTGGACCTCTATTGCGCCCGCGTCGCAAGCGCGGTCGGCCATCTCTCGGTTCATATCTTCGGCGATTCCAGCGACCCCGCTCATGCCGTCGCAGAATTGCTCGGCCGGGCGCTGCAGCTGACCAACATCCTGCGCGATCTCGCGGAGGACGCCGCTCGACGGCGTCTGTACCTGCCTCGCGAAATCCTCGAGCGGCATGGGATGCGGAGTACCGAGCCCGCCGCGGTCCTGCGGCATCCGGCGTTACCAGCGGCGTGCCGCGACGTCGCCACCATCGCCGAAAGCCACTTCCGGGAGGCCGCGCGGGCAATGGAGCAATGCTCGCGTCGCGCTATGCGTCCAGCGGCGGTAATGGCCGCGCTCTACCGCGCGATCCTCTCGTCTTTGCAGCGCTCAGGGTGGCGCAATCCCACCGAGCGCGTCAGTGTGCCGACTTCGCTCAAGCTCTGGCTGGTGTTGCGCCACGGCTTGCTATGAGGGCGGCGGCGAGCGCAGGTTGCGTGCATGTTGTTGGTGCGGGCCTCGCCGGGCTCGCGGCGGCGATCGCACTCGCCGAAGCTGGTCGCTTCGTCATTCTGTATGAAGCTGCCCCCCACGCCGGCGGACGCTGCCGCTCCTATTTCGATGCCGAGCTCGGGTGCCGGATCGACAACGGCAACCATCTCCTGTTGGCCGGCAATCAAGCGGCGCTCGATTATCTAGACAGGATCGGCGCGCGTGGTTCTCTCGAAGGTCCCTCCGAGGCCGTCTTCCCATTCGTCGACGCCGAGACCGGGGAGCACTGGACGGTGCAGCCGAACAGCGGCTCTTTACCCTGGTGGGTTTTGTCGTCGAAAAGGCGGGTTCCGCAGACGCGCGCGCGTGATTATCTCGCCGCGTTGAAGCTGCGGCGAGCGGATCCGTCGGGAACGATCGCCGCCGTGCTCGATCCCGGGCAGAACCTGTTTCGCCGGCTGTGGGAGCCGCTCGCCGTTGCCGGCCTGAATACCGGCGCCGAGCAGGGCTCAGCCACTCTCTTCTGGCGCATGCTCGCGGAGACGCTCGGGCGCGGTGGCGCGGCATGCCGTCCGCTGCTCCCTCGCGTCGGGCTGTCGGAGAGCTTTGTCGAGCCGGCGCTCGCCCGTTTGCGCGCCAAGGGCGCGGAAATCCGCTTCGGCGCGCGCCTGAGGGCGCTGATCTTCGGGCCCGACAGGGTTTCGGATCTCGTCTTCGAAGCTGCTTCGATCGTGCTCGATCGCGCGGATACTGTGATCCTTGCCGTACCCGCGGCGATCGCCGCCCGCCTTGTTCCGGGGCTGATCGTCCCCGACCGGCACTCGCCGATCGTCAACGCACATTTCCGCTGCGCTCCACCGGCCGGCTCGCCGTTTTTTGTGGGGGTAATCGGCGGCGCCGCGGAATGGATCTTTCGCAAGCGCGGAGTGTTATCGGTGACGGTCAGCGCTGCTGACCGATTCGTCGAGCGCGCCGCACCGGAGCTGCGCGATCTCTTTTGGCACGATGTCGCAGTCGCCTATCATCTTCCGTCGCGTCCAGTTCCACCGGTTCGGCTTGTCAAGGAGCGCCGCGCGACGTTTCTGGCGAGCCCCGAGCAGCTTCAGCGCCGTCCGCAACAAATGACGGCATGGAGGAACCTTCTACTTGCCGGCGATTATGTCGATACGGGCTTGCCTGCGACGATCGAAGGCGCTATTCGCTCCGGCTTTGCTGCGGCCAGCCTCGCAACCGATTGTCGGTTTCAGGCGTTCTCTCAAACTGTTGCGAGCGGTGGCCTGGACCCCCGCGCACTAGCCACGGAATTCGAACAAGAACCCCGCGCCCTTCCATGAATGATATAAACACAAAAGAAATGGCGACGCTGCGCCGTCGCGTCGACGCAGCGCGCCTCGATGAGGCGATCGGGCGAGCCGGCGAATCGCTGGTCGCCTTGCAGCACCCCGACGGACATTGGGTCTTCGAGTTGGAGGCCGACGTGACGATCCCGTCGGAGTTCATCCTGCTCCAACACTATTTCGGCCGCATCGAGCCGGAGCTGCAAGCGCGGATCGCCAAGTATATTCGTGCCATCCAAGGCGCGGACGGCGGCTGGCCGCTGTTCCACGGGGGCGCTCTCGACCTCAGCGCTTCGGTGAAGGCCTATTTCGCGCTGAAGGCGGCCGGCGATCCGGTTGACGCGCCGCATATGGAACGGGCCCGGACGGCGATCCTGGCGGGCGGCGGCGCGCGGCGCTGCAACGTATTCACACGCATCCTGCTTGCGTTGTTCGGCGAGGTTCCGTGGCGGGCGGTCCCGGTCATGCCGGTCGAGATCATGCTGCTTCCGAACTGGTCTCCCTTTCACATCGCCAAAGTATCCTATTGGTCGCGCACTGTTCTCATACCGCTGCTTGTCTTGATGGCCCTGCGGCCGCGGGCCCGCAATCCGCTCGGTATTACCGTCGGCGAGCTTTTTCTGGAGCCGCCGGAAACGGTGCGGGATTGGATCGGCGGTCCGACCTCCTCGCCGCTCTCCGTAGCGTTCGGCATGCTCGACCGGCTGTTGCGGGTCGCCGAGCCGTTCTTCCCGGCCGATGCGCGACGGCGAGCGATCGACAAAGCCGTCGTCTTTGTCACCGAGCGCCTCAATGGCGAAGATGGCCTTGGGGGCATATTTCCGGCGATGGCCAACGCCGCGATGATGTTCGACTGTTTGGGCTACGACCCCGATCACCCTGGCTACGCGGCAGCTCTGGCCTCGCTTCGCAAGCTGCTGGTGCTCGACGGCGAGCGCAGCTACTGCCAACCCTGCTTGTCCCCGGTCTGGGACACGGCCCTCGCTTGCCACGCGCTGATGGAGGTCGAGGACATCCGCCTGGAAGCAACGATAAGGCGGGCGCTCGACTGGCTCCAGACAAAGCAGGTGCTCGAGGTCGTCGGTGATTGGGCGTCGGCCCGCCCTGGCCTGCGGCCCGGTGGGTGGGCATTCCAGTTCGAGAACCCTTACTACCCGGATCTCGACGACACGGCTGCGGTCGCTCTCGCCCTCGACCGCTTTGGATCGACGCGTTATCGGGTTGCGATCGACCGGGCGGCGGAATGGGTGATCGGCATGCAAAGCCGTGGCGGCGGATGGGGATCTTTTGATGCCGACAACACGCATTTTTATCTGAATCACATCCCGTTCGCTGACCACGGCGCGTTGCTGGATCCCCCGACAGCGGACGTCAGCGGCCGCTGCCTGAGCTTCCTGACCCAAATCGGCTATGGGCCCGACCATCCGGCGGTAGCTGCGGCAATAGACTATCTGCGCGCCGAGCAGGAACCCGACGGCAGCTGGTTCGGCCGGTGGGGAACGAATTATATCTACGGGACTTGGTCGGTACTCACCGCGTTGAACAGCGCCGGTCTCCCGGCGGATTTGCCCGAGATGCGGCGCGCCGTCGACTGGATCGCAGCTCGCCAACACAGGGACGGCGGCTGGGGGGAAGGCGGCGAATCCTACTGGCCCGGGGCGCCCCGCGGCGATTCGCCGTACAGTACCTCGTCGCAGACTGCCTGGGCTCTACTTGCCTTAATGGCGGCCGGAGAGGTCGGCCGTCCGGCGGTCGCTCGCGGGATCGCATACTTGATCGACAGCCAGGACGAAGACGGCAACTGGGACGAGCCCTGGTACACCGCGGTAGGTTTCCCGCGCGTCTTTTACTTGCGCTATCACGGCTACCGCGCTTTCTTCCCGCTATGGGCTCTCGCCCGGTTTCGCCGTTTGTCGCGGGGCAACTCGCGGCAGGTTCCGTTCGGCATTTGAGGTAGGGTGGGACACGAGTGAGCCGGGCCGCGTCCTTTTGCCCATGGCCAAACACCCGGTGGGCGGCTAGGGGTTTCGCCCGATGCGCCGGCGGCCCGACCTGCGATAACGTGATGCTTGCCTCCAGACTTGATGTCGTCAACCATTAGGCGAGGATCGGACGTCAGCCCGGTCCGGGTGCGGTCCGAAAGACCGACCCTTGAGCTGTGGCTATTTGGGAAGGTGCGGATGCACAGCTTGTCGACCGTGCTCTGCACCTCGGGCCTCGCTGCAGAAGCAAAGATAGCGCGCGCGGCGGGATTTCCCGTTGTGATCGGCGCAGGAGACCGGGAACGCACGGCTGCTCTCGTCGAGAACGCCGTCCAGCACGCGAATTGCCTGATGAGCTTCGGTATTGCGGGCGCTCTGGCACCGCATTTGCGACCGGGTGACGTGGTGATCTCGGCCGAGGTCGTGTCGGCCGACCATCGCTGGACAGCCGCGGGGTCTTTCCAAACCCGCGTGGCCGCTCTCGCTCAGGAAATAGGTGCTTTCGAGGGCGCGGTATTCGGAGCGAGCGCGATCCTCGCAACCGAGGAAGAAAAAAGCCGCGCTTGGCGCGACACAGGCGCCCTCGCCGTCGATCTCGAGAGCGATGTTGTCGCCCGCATCGCCTCGCAGGCCGGCATCCCCTTTCTCGTCGCGCGCACGATTGCCGATACCGCCTATCGGGAACTTCCGCCGGCCGCTCTGATCCCGCTCTGCGAGGCCGGGACGCCGAACCTCGCTCGCGTGCTCGGCTCCGTGCTGCGCCGTCCGCGGCAGATCGCGGCTCTGATCGCGCTCGCTCGAGAGACCCGGATGGCTTTGTCGGCGCTAGCCGGACCCGCTCACGCTCTCCGCGGGCTGGCCGCGGCCTTCTAGCCGCGCGACCGCCTCCTCGACGTGCCGGGAAAAAACGTATTTAGCCGGCCTTTGCCGGTCTAGCGGAATTTCCGGCGCCATCTCGCCCTCGGTGCGAAACCCGCGGAGCGCCACTGCCGCCGCTTTCACCGGGTGCTTCACCGAATCCATGACTGCAGTCGCCTCGTAGCCGCTATGCACCATGCAGTTGGCGCATTTCTCGTAATTGCCGGTGCCGTAGGAGTCCCAGTCGGTTTCCTCCATCAACTCCTTGAATGTCTTCGCATAGCCTTCGCCGAGCAGATAGCAGGGGCGCTGCCAGCCGAAATAGTTTCGAGTCGGATTGCCCCATGGAGTGCAATGGTAGGATTGGTTGCCGGCCAGGAAATCGAGGAAGAGGCTCGATTGGTTGAATGACCAGCGGCGCCGCGGATCGCGTTTGAAGATTTCGCGGAACAATTCCTTGGTGCGGCGCCGATTGAGAAAATGCTCCTGATCCGGCGCCCGTTCGTAGGCATAGCCGGGTGATACCGTTATGCCGTCGATCCCGATCTCCATGACGTCGTCGAAAAAGCGGGCGATGCGCTCCGGGTCGGCGGTATCGAACAGTGTGGAGTTGATGTTGACCCGAAACCCGTGAGCCTTTGCCAGCTTGATTGCCGCGGCGGCGCGATCGTAGACCCCGGTCTGGCACACCGAGCGGTCGTGATCCTCACGGTCACCGTCGAGATGGATGGTCCAGGCAAAGTAGGGACTCGGCTCGAACAGCTCGATCTTCTTTTCGAGCAGCAGGGCGTTCGTGCACAGATAGACGAACTTCTTTCTGGCGATCATGCGCCGGGCGATCTCGTCGATCTCACGGTGCAGCAAGGGTTCGCCGCCCGCGATGACCACCATCGGCGCGCCGCATTCGTCCGCCGCTCCGACACACTCGTCTACGCTGAGGCGCTGATTGAGGATTGCGTCCGGGTAATCGATCTTGCCGCAACCGGCGCAGGCGAGGTTGCAGCGGAACAGGGGCTCGAGCATCAGGACTAGCGGATAGCGCCGGACGCCCTTGAGATGCTGAGCGACGACATAGGCGCCGACCCGAATCGTTTGGCGCAGCGGAATTGGCACGGCGAAACCTCGTTGCCTGAGTTTGAGTGGGAGCCGACCTCAGCCGGCGACGCCGGCGAGTTGCGAAGGCATCCGGAAACGGACGTTCTCGGTGACGCCGGGCAGCACCGAAAGCTCGACTTGCGTCAGCTCGCGCAGCCTGTTGATCACCTCCTCGACGAGTTCCGCCGGCGCCGATGCGCCGGCGGTGATGCCAACGGCCGTGGCGTCTTCGATCCAGCTCGGGTCGAGCGCGCGGGCGTCCTCGATAAGATAGCTGGGCACCCCGCTTTCGGCCGCGATCTCCCGCAGCCGATTCGAATTCGAGCTGTTCGGCGCCCCGACGACGAGGACAACATCGACAATCGTAGCGAGTTCCCGGGCCGCTCTCTGGCGATTTTGCGTTGCGTAGCAGATGTCCTTGGTGTCGGGGCCGACGATCGTCGGGAAGCGGGCCTTGAGCGCTTCGATGACGGCGCGCGTATCGTCGACGCTGAGGGTGGTCTGGGTGATAAAGGCGAGCTTGTCGGGGTCGGCGACCTCGAGCCGCACGACCTCTTCCGGCGTCGAGATCAGATGCACGCGGCCGTCAATTCGCCCCATCGTCCCGACGATTTCCGGGTGTCCGGCATGCCCGATCAAGATGATCTCGCGGCCCTGGTTGGCGTAGCGCTGGCCCTCGCTGTGCACTTTCGAGACCAGCGGGCAAGTCGCGTCGATGACCGGAAGCCCGCGGTCGGTCGCGCGTTCCTCGATCGCGCTGGCGACCCCATGCGCGCTGAAAATGGTGACGGCGCCCTTCGGGATTTCGTCGATTTCGTCGACGAAATGCGCGCCCTTGGCACGCAAGCGCTCGACGACGTGGCGATTATGCACGATTTCGTGGCGGACATAAATTGGCGGGCCATATTTTTCGAGCGCGCGCTCGACGATCTCAATAGCGCGTTCGACCCCCGCGCAGAAGCCTCGTGGCTGGGCTAGCACTACCCGCATGACATCGCCTCGTTGCCGCGGCGCGAGCAGGACCCGAACTCAGCCCGTACTCGCAAAAACGACTATATGAACGCGCAACGTCCCTGACACAATCCGCGGCGCAATGCACGCGCAATCAGCATACGTCGGAACACGCGCGGCAAGCGATTGGACTATGTGCGCCGAAAACTCGTCGACGATGCCATGGGTCTGAATCTTGCCATCGCCATCGTGCTGTTTCCCGCCTGGATGTATCTGATCGGGGCGGCCGCGGCGGTCATGCGGTTTGCCCGTCGCCCATTGCCGGCAGCCTCGGATCAGCCGGCGGTCTCGGTGCTGAAGCCGCTGCACGGCGACGAGCCGGGCCTCTATGACAACCTCCGCTCCTTCGCCGAGCAGGATTATCCGGGACTACAGATCGTGCTCGGCGTCAATGACCCGCAGGATGGAGCGCTGCCGGCTGCTCGTGCCCTGATTCGCGATCTCCCGACCCGCGACATCGCCCTCGTTGTCGACGCGCGCGCGAGCGGGTCGAACAAGAAGGTCGCCAATCTCGAAAACATGTTCGGGGTGGCGCGCCACGACGTGATCGTACTCGCCGACAGCGACATGCGCGTCGATCGGCACTATCTCGGCAAGGTGACCGCGCCGCTGCACGATCGCCAGACCGGGGTCGTGACTTGTCTCTACAAGGGTGTGCCGACCGGCGGGAAATGGTCCGAATTCGGGGCCATGCACATCAATTTCGGCTTTCTCCCAAGCGCGCTCGTCGCTGAATCTCTGAGATTGGGCGGGGGGTGTTTTGGCGCGACGATCGCGCTCCGCCGCGGGACCCTTGAACGTATCGGTGGATTTGTGCGTTTGCGCGACGAACTCGCCGACGACCACCGGATCGGCGATGAAGTCCGCGCGGTCGGACTTTCGGTCGTCCTGTCCTCTTACATTGTCGAGGCTCGTGTCTTCGAGCCGAGCCTGCCTCATCTGTGGCGGCACGAGCTGCGTTGGGCGCGCACAGTGCGGGCGATCGCGCCCGCCGGTTTTGCCGGGTCGGTGCTGGCCCATCCGGTCGTCATTGCCGCGCTCGCCGCAGCAGCGGCGGGATTTGGCTTGACCGCCTCCATCTTTCTTGTGATTTCCTGCGTCCTCAGATGGGCGACGGCGCGGGTCATTGCGGATGCGCTCGGCCTTTCACCGGCCAAGCCCTGGCTGCTGCCGGTTCGCGACGCCTTGTCGTTCGCCGTGTTCGTCGCCAGCTTCTTCGGGCGGACGGTTTTCTGGCGGGATCAGGTCTTTCAGGTCGAGGCAAGCGGCCGCATGACAGCCGACGGAGATAAGGCCCTATGATGAAGACCTTGTTCCTGCACCCGCCGTCCTTCGACGGTTTCGACGGCGGCGCCGGTTCGCGTTATCAGGCCAAACGCGAGATCCGCTCGTTCTGGTACCCGACCTGGCTCGCCCAACCGGCGGCCCTCCTTCCCGACAGCAAGCTGATCGACGCTCCGCCGGCGCGTTTGAAGCTCGAAGACGTACTGCCGCTCGCAGGGGACTACGAACTGGCGGTGCTCCATACTTCGACGCCGTCCTTCGCTTCCGACCTCCGGGTCGCCGAGGCGCTCAAGGATATGAATCCGAGGCTCAAGATCGGATTTGTCGGCGCCAAGGTTGCAGTAGAGCCGGAAGCCAGCCTCAGGGCCTCTACGGCCGTCGACTTTGTCGCCCGCGAGGAATTCGATTTTACGATCAAGGAGGTCGCAACAGGCCGGCCCTACGATGCGATTGACGGTCTGAGCTTTCGCAGCCCGAGCGGCTCCGTCGCCCACAACCGCGACCGGGCGGTCCTGGAAGAGATGGACCGGCTGCCCTTCGTTACCGAAGTCTACAAGCGCGACTTGCGGGTCGAAGACTATTTCATCGGCTATCTGAAGCACCCCTACGTGTCGCTGTATACGGGTCGCGGCTGCCGGTCGAAATGCACCTTTTGCCTATGGCCGCAGACCGTCGGCGGCCACCGTTACCGGGTGCGCAGCGTGGCTCACGTCATCGACGAAATCCGCCTGGCGAAGAGCTATTTCCCCCAGGTGAAGGAGTTCTTCTTCGACGACGACACCTTTACCGATGACCGCCCGCGCGCCGAGGCGATCGCCCGCGAGCTCGGCAAGCTCGGTGTGACTTGGTCGTGCAACGCCAAGGCCAATGTGCCGCGCGCGACGTTGGAGGTGCTGCGCGACAACGGATTGCGGCTGTTGCTCGTCGGCTATGAGACCGGCAACCAGCAGATCCTCAACAATATAAAAAAGGGCATGCGCATCGACATCGCTCGGCGCTTCACGAAAGACTGCCACGAGCTCGGCATCACCATCCACGGCACCTTCATCCTGGGCCTCCCCGGTGAAACCAAGGAGACGATCGAGGAAACGATCCGCTTCGCCGCGGAAATCAATCCGCACACGATCCAGGTTTCGCTCGCCGCGCCTTATCCGGGCACCTACCTGCACCGCCAGGCCGTCGAGAACGGTTGGCTCGACGTCGGCCATGCCGAGCTGATCGACGACCGCGGCGTGCAGATCGCACCGCTCCACTATCCGCACCTGTCCCACACGGAGATCTTCGAGTTGCTCGAGACCTTCTACAAGCGCTTCTATTTCCGCCGCGGCAAGATTGCTTCGCTGGTCGCCGAGATGATCAAGAGCCCCGAGATGATGCGGCGCCGCCTGCGCGAAGGGGTCGAATTCTTCCAGTTTCTGCGCAGCCGGGAGATGGCGAGCTGAGGAGCCTGATCGTCTGCGCCGACGATTTCGGGCTCGACCCCGCCGTCAACGAAGCTGTCGAGAAGGCCCACCGGCACGGCATTCTGTCCACCGCGAGCCTGATGGTCGGCGCTCCGGCCGTCGCCGACGCCGTAGACCGCGCCCGTCGCTTGCCGGACCTGCGGGTCGGCCTGCATCTGGTGCTCGTCGATGGGCACCCGACGCTCCCCTGCGCCGAGATTCCCGGTTTGGTGCGCCGGGACGGCCGTTTCGATCCGAATATGGGCCGCGCCGGCGCAAGGTTTTTTGCTCTCCCGCAAGTTCGCCGTCAGCTCGCGATGGAGATCCGCGCGCAATTCGAGGCGTTTCACGCCACCGGTCTGCTTCTCGACCATGTGAACACCCACAAGCACATGCATGTTCATCCGACGGTCGCGCGGGCAATAATCGAAATCGGGCGCGATTACGACATGATGGCCGTGCGGCTGCCCTTCGAGCCGATCGAGCCGTTGCACGCCGCTTTCCCCAACGAGCACTACTCGGCGCCGCTTTACCGCCCTTGGATCGAGTGGTTACGCCGTCGATTGCAGAATGCCGGTCTGTTCGTCAACGACAGCCTTTTCGGCCTCACTTGGACAGGCGGGATGGTGGAATGGCGGCTGCTGCGGCTCCTGCCGCACCTACCGCAAGGGGTCAGCGAGATTTATTTTCACCCCGCAACGATGCGCATCGCCGCGCTGAGCGCAACAATACCGGGCTACCGTCATGACGAAGAGCTCGCGGCCTTGTTGAGCCCAGCCGCCAAAAGCCTAGTTGCCGAGCTCGGCATCGGGCTGGGCGGCTACAGCGATTTATCGAAGGGGATCGGCGCCAAATCGCCACGCGGGCGCTGACGCCCCATTGACGCTACCGGCGGGATAATAACGACCGGCGTCTATACAAATTGCCGCGAAATCATCGATCTGCGGACATAAAGCGGACATGCTTCGCGGTCATCCTGCGTAAAATCGGACAGGTAAGGAGGGGAGTCATGGACGAGCGCTTTGAGTGCTGCCGCTATGAGCCGAGCCTCGAAGATCTGCTTGCGGACGAGGTGATGACGCCCGTGCTGCGCAGTGCCGGTCTCGAGGCGCAGCAGTTTCGCGAGATGATGGTGGAAACTGCCCGCCGGATCGAGGATCGGGCGCGGCGGCGGGACAAGAGGTAAGGAGTTCGCGGCCGGGCTTACGTCGGCAGTCTCGTGAATTGCAGCCGGACCCGCAACCCGGGCCTGTTGTCCTCCAGAGTGAGCAAGCCGTCGTGCCGCCGCGCAATGGCGCGCACGAGGCTCAGTCCGAGGCCATTTCCGGGAGTCGTGCGGCTCGGTTCGAGGCGAATAAAACGGTCCAATACGCTCTGCCGATCCGCCTCCGGAATGCCCGGTCCCTGATCCGCTACTTCGAGGATCGCCTGCCCGTCATCGTGGAGGACCCTCAGCTCGATCTGGCCGCCACCGGCATATTTGAGCGCGTTGTCGAGAAGATTAGCGAGCGCCTGCGATAAGAGGTGCCGGTCGCCGCTTATTCTCACACCAGGCTCGGCCACCACAGACAGAGCGAACCCCTTTTCCTCCGCGACCGGCTCGTAGAGTTCAGCCGCTGACCGGGCGACTTCAGAGAGGTCTAGCGGCGCGGTCTGATCGAGGCGCGCGCCCGATTCCAATTCGGCGATTCTGAGGAGCGCATTGAATGTCGCGAGCAGGCGATCGGCCTCGTCGATCGCAGCGCGAATTGCCTCGCTCTGGCTCCCGCCGGCGGATGGATCGGCCCCCGATGGATTGGCCCCAGGGGGATTGACCAATGCGCGTTCGAGCCGAGAGCGCAGTCGCGAGAGCGGCGTCCTCAGATCGTGGGCGACGTCATCCGTGACCTCGCGCATCGCCGTCATAAGCTGTTCGATCTGGTCGAGCATCCGGTTGAGGTTGGCGGCGAGCTGGTCGAACTCGTCACGCGTGCCGTGCACCGGGATGCGGTCCGAAAGATTCCCGGCCATGACGCGTTCGCTCGTCCGGTTCACCTGCTCGACACGCCGCAACAAATTGCGGCTCATCACGGTGCCGCCGACCAGACCGATGCCGAGCGCGATCAACCCGGCCCACAACAGGGTCGCTCTGACTCGGCTTCGAAACGCCGCCGCGTCGCTGATGTCGCGCCCGACCAGCAATCGATATCCGCCCGGGATGACGAACAGTCTGCCCCGCGCGGGATGAACCTCATGGCGACCGTTGATCGTTCGTTCGAGAGCGAAGGACAGCCAGGTGGAATGGGTGGGCGCGCCGGCCGGCCAGGCCGCAATATTTCCGGCGAGCGGCTGTCCGTCGGGGTCGGTCACCAGATAGATCATCGCGTCGCCGCGATCGCCGGCGCTGCGCGCCGCCACGATCTGGATGAGCCCGCTCAATCCTCTCTGCGCGTATTGCTCGGCAAGCCCGGTGATCTCGGCGTCGAGCGTTGCCTCGGTCTGCCGCTCTACGAAACTTGCGCTGGTCAAGTAGACGAACAGCAGAACGCCGAGCACCGAGGCCGCAAAGACGAGAAAGTAAAGCGCGGCCAGCCGGAACGCATGAGTCCCGACGATCAGTCGAGCGTTGCGGAGAATTCGTGCAGCCGATGGGTGTCCTTCAGATGTGACTCGAGATTCTTCGATGACCATCGATGCCCGCCTCGCGGGTTACTCCGGGGGTCGCAGGCAATAACCGGCGCCGCGAACCGTGTGCAGCAGCTGATGATCGAAGCCCTTATCGATTTTCTGGCGCAATCGACTGATGTGGACGTCGATCACGTTGGTCTGTGGATCGAAATGATAGTCCCAGACATGCTCCAGCAGCATCGTGCGTGTAACCACATGGCCGGCGTTGCGCATCAGGTATTCCAGCAAGCGGAACTCACGCGGAAGCACCTCGATCGCCTTGCCGCCCCGCCTGACATTGCGGGTCAACAGGTCTAGCTCGAGATCGGCGACCCGCAGCCTGGTCGTGGTTGTCGGCCCGGCGCCGCGCCGCAGCAATGCCTCGAGCCGGGCGAGCAGTTCGCTGAAGGCGAATGGCTTGACCAAGTAGTCGTCGCCGCCGGCGCGCAACCCCTTGACGCGGTTGTCGACGCTGCCTAGCGCGCTTAGGATCAGCGCCGGCGTGCGGATCTCGGCTGCCCGCAGCGCGCCCAGCAATGAAAGGCCGTCCATGCCCGGCAGCATGCGGTCGAGAACCATGGCGCTGTAATCGCCGGAAGTCGCGAGAAACAAACCTTCGCGTCCGTCAGCGGCGCAATCGACGGTATAGCCGCTTTCGCTCAGACCTTTGGTCAAGTAGGTCGCAGTCTCACGATCATCTTCGACGACAAGAATTTTCATCGAGCAAGGTGCGATCTCAGGGATGGGGATCAGGTGGTATGCACGGCCGGGCGGAGCAAGCGTTCGGTCGTGAAGCGACACAGTAAGACCCTCACCTGCCTCGCTGCGCTCGGCACCCTCTCCCGCACTGCGGGAGAGGGGCTACATGCATTCAACTCGAAGCTCCTCTCCCGCATCGCGGGAGAGGGGGGAACCAAGCCCGAAGGGCTTGGTGGGTGAGGGATAAAAACGCGGGGAGGGTGGGGGTCGGCGGCAGTTACCTGCGTCGATGTTGCGGCTACAGGCGAGCCCGGCATTTCTCGTTTTTGCCTTGACCGGAGTGCATCGAGCGACGATGTATTAACGGACTAAATCGGTCCGAATTCCAAACCAGGCCACCGGAAGCGATGATCATCCTCAGCAAGCTCGCCGATTACGGCGTCATCGTCGCCACTCACCTCGCCGCCTACCCCGACCGGCAGGTCACCGCCGGCACGGTAGCGATCGAGACCAGACTGCCGCAGGCCACCGTCGCCAAGGTCCTGAAGGCGTTGGCGCATGCCGGCCTCGTCACGGCGGCACGAGGCGTCGGCGGTGGATACCGCCTGGCGCGGATCGCGACATCGATTTCCGTAGCCGAAGTCGTGGCCGCTATCGACGGCGACATCGGGCTGACCCAATGCTCGGTCCATGTCGACGAATGCGCGCGCACGACCTACTGCCCGACCCGGCCGCATTGGGCGGCGATCAATCGGGCGGTGGGGGAGGCGCTGTCGGCGGTTTCCCTCGATGCGATGCTGACCCCGGCGGCTTTCGCGCCTCGAATTTCTCCCTCGGCCAATCCGTCACAACCCGACGAGCCCAGATATTCCGCATGACAGCCTCAAGCGAAACTCTGCACACCGTCCGCTCGCTCTCGCAAGAGGGCTACAAATACGGTTTCGTCACCGATATCGAGGCCGAGACGGCGCCGCCGGGTCTCACCGAAGACACCGTCCGCTTCATTTCCGCCAGGAAGGAAGAGCCGGAATGGCTGCTCGAATGGCGGCTGGCGGCGTTCCGCGCATGGCGGAAGATGACCCAGCCGGATTGGGCCAAGCTTCATCTCGCGCCGATCGACTATCAGGCCGCCACCTACTATTCCGCGCCGAAGCAGAATACCGGGCCGAAATCGCTTGACGAGGTCGATCCCGAGCTGTTGCGGACCTACGAGAAGCTCGGCATCCCGCTGCGTGAGCGTGAGGCGCTCGCCGGGGTTGCCGTCGATGCGGTGTTCGACAGCATCTCGGTGGCGACGACGTTCAAGGGAGAGCTCTCAAAGCTCGGCATCATCTTCTGCTCGATGGGCGAGGCGGTACGCGAACACCCGGAGCTCGTCCGCAAGTATCTCGGCACCGTGGTGCCGCAGAGCGACAATTTTTTCGCGGCGCTCAATTCCGCGGTGTTCAGCGACGGGTCGTTCGCCTACATCCCGCCTGGCGTTCGTTGCCCGATGGAACTGAGCACGTATTTCCGGATCAATGCCGCGAAGACCGGGCAGTTCGAGCGCACCTTGCTGATCGCCGATAAGGGCAGTTATGTCAGCTATCTCGAAGGCTGCACCGCGCCGCAGCGCGACGAGAACCAATTGCATGCCGCCGTTGTCGAGCTGATCGCGTATGAGGACGCGCAGATCAAATATTCGACCGTGCAGAACTGGTACCCCGGCGACGCCGAGGGCCGCGGCGGCATCTACAATTTCGTGACCAAGCGCGGCGCCTGCCGCGGCGCGCGCTCGAAGATCTCCTGGACCCAGGTCGAGACCGGTTCGGCGATCACGTGGAAATACCCGAGCTGCGTGCTCGAAGGCGACCACTCCGTCGGCGAGTTCTACTCGGTCGCGATCACCAATAATCGCCAACAGGCCGATACCGGAACCAAGATGATCCATATCGGCAAGGACACGCGCTCTACCATCGTCTCGAAGGGCATTTCGGCCGGCCGCGGGCAAAACACCTATCGCGGCCTCGTTCGCGTGCAGCCGAGGGCGCAGGGCGCGCGCAACCACACGCAATGCGACTCGCTGCTGATCGGCGACCGGTGCGGCGCGCACACGGTGCCTTATATCGAGGTGCGCAATCCCTCGGCCCGGGTCGAGCACGAGGCGACGACGTCAAAGATCAGCGAGGACCAGTTGTTCTATTGCCGGCAACGGGGCTTGAGCGCCGAGGACGCGGTGTCGCTGATCGTCAACGGCTTCTGCAAGGAAGTCCTGAAAGAGCTGCCGATGGAATTCGCGGTCGAAGCGCAAAAGCTGCTGGCGGTCAGCCTCGAGGGCAGCGTCGGTTGAGGCAGCCTGATCTGCTCCTGATAAAACAGGTGAAACAGGTTCGGCCGCTTGCCCGATGGGAGGAACCGAATAGCGGAAATGATGCTGGAAATTAATAATCTTCATGCGCGGCTGGCTGATGGCCGCGAGATTCTGCGCGGGATCGATCTCTCGGTGAATGCCGGCGAGGTGCACGCGGTCATGGGGCCGAACGGCTCGGGCAAGAGCACGCTCGCCGCCGTTCTCGCCGGCCGCGAGGGGTATGAGGTGACGGAAGGCACGGTCACCTATCTCGGCCGCGACCTCCTCGCAATGGAGGCCGATGAGAGGGCGCGCGAAGGCTTGTTTCTCGCCTTCCAGTACCCGGTCGAGATCCCCGGTGTGAACAACATGTATTTCCTGCGCACCGCGATCAACGCGCAGCGCCGCCACCGCGGCGAGCCCGAGATCGACGCCGGTCAGTTTCTCAGGATAGTGCGCGCCAAGTTCAAGCTTTTGGATATCGGCGAAGACCTTTTGCAGCGCGCCGTCAATGTCGGCTTCTCCGGCGGCGAGAAGAAGCGCAACGAAGTCTTTCAGATGGCGATGCTCGAACCGCGTCTGGCCATTCTCGACGAGACCGACAGCGGTCTCGACATCGATGCATTGAAAATGGTGGCGCGCGGGGTCAATCAGCAGCGCGCACCCGACCGTGCGATTGTCTTGATCACCCACTATCAACGGCTGCTCGACTATGTCGAGCCGGACCGGGTGCACGTGCTGCAGGGCGGCCGCATCGTCCAGTCGGGCGACAAGAGCCTCGCTCTGGAGCTCGAGCGGCGCGGTTACGGCGTCGTCGAAGACGCGGCGTGAGGAAACCGGAACAACCCCGATGAGCGCCGTCGTCGATTTCCCGGTCAAGCCCGAGACGCGACCTTATCTCGAAACCTTCGGGCATGCCCGCCACAAGGGTGATCCGGACTGGCTGGCGGGCTATCGCAACCGCAGCCTCGCGCGCTTCGCCGAGCTGGGGTTTCCGTCTCGGCGCAGCGAGGCTTGGCGTTATCTCGATTTGCACCGGCTCGAGCAGCGGCCGATGTTGCCGGTCGGGACTGGAGCCGCCGCCGTCACATCCGCCGTGCGCGAGCAGCTCACGGCAATCGGGTTGACCGAACCGGCATATAGGCTCGTGCTCCTCAATGGCAGGTTTGCGCCGGAGCTGTCTCGGCTCGATCAGCTTCCTTCGCGCGTGTGGCTCGGGCCGATGGCAGCGGCCATCGCCGAGCGGCCGGATCTGGTACGCGCCGGGCTGGAGACGCTATCGCTGGACCGGCCGTTCGTATCGCTCAATGCGGCATTTTTCGCGGACGGGTTTGTGCTTGATGTCGCGCCCGGTACTGCCCTGGAACGGCCGGTCGAGATCGTCCATCTGTCCGATGACAACACCGGCGGCTCGCTGCACACCCGCAGCCTCGTCGTCGCCGGTCGAGACAGCCGTGTCACGCTCGTCGAGAGCTATGCCGGCGTCGGCGATTACTGGCGCAACGACGTGGCCGAGCTGCGGCTCGGCGCCCGCGCTGAGCTCGCCCGAATTACGCTCGTCGAGGAAGGCGTGGAAGCGGTGCATTTCGGCGAGACGCTCGCGACGCTCGACGCAGCCTCGCGGCTGTCCAGCTTTGTCCTGTTGCTGGGCGGCCGGACGGTGCGGCACGAAGCGACTGTGCGCAGCGAGGGCGAAAGGAGCCGTTGCGATCTCAACGGCGCCTTTTTGCTGTCGGGCCGTCAAGAGGCCAATATTCTGACGACGGTGGATCACATGGCGCCGCGCGGCGAGACCCGGGAGACCTTCAAAGGGGTAGCCGCGGGGCGGGCCCACGGCGCCTTTCAGGGCCGCATCACCGTGCGCCCCGGCGCCCAGAAGGTCGATGCCCATCAGCTGAGCCGCAATCTCGTGCTCGGCCCACGCGCGGCGATCGACACCAAGCCCGAGCTCGAAATCTATGCCGACGACGTCAAATGCAGCCATGGCGCCGCCGTCGGCGATCTCGACGAGGCGGCCCTTTTTTATCTGCGCGCCCGCGGCATCCCAAGCGACGAGGCGCGCCGAATGCTGATCGAAGCTTTCGCCCGGGAGGCGGTTGAGCTGGTCGAGCAGGCCGCGTTGCGCGAGCACCTGCAATCACGGCTCGCCCGACGCCTGGCGACATTGGAGGAGTAGGCATGAGGCCGGTGAGTTTGAGGAGCATCTATCCCGGGCCGGGCGGTTTTGACCCGCAAATCTTAAAGCGCGAGTTTCCGATTTTCGCGAGCAACCCCGATCTCGTTTTTCTCAATTCGGCCGCCAGCGCTCAGAAACCGCGCTCGGTCATTGACGGCACCGCCGATTACTACCGCACCGACTATGCGAATGTGCATCGCGGCGTCTACCGGCTGAGTGCGCGCTCCACGGAGCTGTACGAGGAGGCGCGGGACAAAGTGCGGCGGTTTTTGAACGCTGCGGACCGCCGCGAGATCGTTTTCGTGCGCAACACGACCGAGGCGATCAACCTCGTCGCGCAGAGCTGGGGCCCGGCCTTTCTGCGCGAGGGCGACGAAGTGTTGATCAGCGAGCTCGAGCACCATTCGAATATCGTGCCGTGGCAGTTGCTGCGCGACCGCATCGGCATCCGCCTCGTCGTCACACCGATCGATGCGACCGGGGGGCTCGACCTTGCCGCCTTCGGGGCGCGGCTCTCCCCGCGCACCCGGCTTGTCGCAGTGACCCATATCGCAAACGCGACCGGTGCGCTCGTTCCGGTGGAGCGGGTTGTCGAGCTGGCGCACCGGCACGGCGCGAAGGTCCTGCTCGACGGTAGTCAGGCGGCGCCGCGCCTGCCGATCGACGTGCAGGCTTTGGGCTGCGATTTCTATGCCTTCACCGGCCACAAGGTTTATGGGCCGACAGGAATCGGCGTGCTCTATGGCCGCTTCGACGCCCTCGCCGCGATGCCGCCCTACCAAGGCGGTGGCGAGATGATCCTGCATGTCAGCTTCGAGAAGACCGAGTATCAGGAACCGCCGCACCGCTTCGAGGCTGGGACCCCCGATATCGCCGGCGCGATCGGCCTTGGCATCGCGCTCGATTTCATCGAGGAATTGGGTCGCGAGAACATCCTGGAGCATGAGGAAGCGCTGACCGGCTATGGCGTCGACCGTCTGTCGCGCATTCCGGGTCTGCGCTTGCTCGGCGCCGGCCAGCGTCGGCTCGGCATTTTGTCCTTCGACTTCGATGGCATTCATCCGCACGACGTGTCCCAAGTGCTCGACCAGCATCACGTCGCGGTGCGCGCCGGGCATCACTGTGCCCAGCCGTTGATGGAGCGCCTGGGCCTATCCGGCACGACCCGCGCTTCGCTCGGCGTCTACAACGACGAGAGCGACATCGATAGGTTGGCCGATGCGCTTGAGGCCGCCCGGGAGATGTTCTCGCGATGATCGATCTGCGCGAGCTCTACCAGGACATCATCCTCGACCACGGCCGCCACCCGCGGAATTTCCGTGCGATCGAGCATCCGACGCATTTCGCACAGGGCCACAACCCGTTGTGCGGCGACCGGGTGACGGTCTACCTGACGCTCGACGGCGACCGCATCGCCGATGTCAGCTTTCAGGGGCGCGGCTGCGCGATCTCGACCGCGGCGGCGTCGCTGATGACCGAGGTGCTGAAGGGCAAGACGATCGCCGACGCCCGCGCCCTATTCGCACAATTCCACGCGCGCGCGACCGGCGGCGAGCCGGGACCCGACCTGTCGGAGCCTTTGGCCGAGGAGATGGAGCGGCTCGAGCCGCTGACCGGGGTCAAAGCCTACCCGGCCCGGGTCAAATGCGCGACGTTGTCGTGGCACGCGCTCGAAGCGGCGCTGAAAGCGCCGGGCGCGACGGTCAAGACGGAGTAGAAAAGATGGACCGAGATCCGTTCGACTTCGATGCGAACCCACCCGCTGCCGGCGAGGACGTCGAGCGCCCGGAGGGCGGCGAAGACGACCCGGCTCTGATGGGGCCGGTGCTCGAAGCCCTAAAGACCGTGCGCGATCCTGAAATCCCGATGGATCTGGTCGAGCTCGGCCTGATCTACGAGCTGATCGTCAAGAAAGGCGGCATCGTCTATGTCGAAATGACCTTGACGACGCCGGCCTGCCCGGTCGCCGCCAGCATGCCGGGTGAGGTCGAGACCGCCATCCGATCCGTTCCCGGGGTCGACGACGTGCGCGTCAAGCTCGTCTGGTCGCCCCCGTGGGGACCTGACCGGATGAGCGAAGAAGCCCGGCTCGAACTCGGGATGCTGTAATCAGCTTACCGGCCTCGGGGCGCAGGTAGGTGAAGAACTTCTGGCGGCTGTCGGACGTTACGCTCCTCCACATCCGTGCTCGGAATCCGACATCGTCCAGGATTCCATCGTGCGGAGGTTAGTGGTTGTATACACGTGTCCGCGGTTGTCGCCGGGTGGGCAATCCTTCGGAATACGCATCAAGCACATGAACACAGGGTCTCCTTTACGCGAATGTTTGACCGTTTCAAGTTCCTCGTAAGAGACTTGGTAACCACCATTTTCGAAGCGCACTGCCGATCCCGAATCAGGCACGAAAGGCCCCTTGTCGCCGGACTGCAGCCGGTGCTCCAACTGAGCAATCCTAGTCCGCACACACACACCTTCGCGAGTTGGCAAACCCTGAGCACTCGCCGAAATCGGCCCCAGCATGACCGCCGTTGCCAGCAAGGCTCGCTGTAGGTTGGCACGCATGTTTTGGTCTCCTTTTCCTTACGATACGCGGGTCTGTTAAACCGCCGTTTGCGTCGATGTCACGTACGGCGCGATCGGCGATGTGAGCCGGTGACGGCCGGTTGTCGAGGATCGCCCGGCGCAACGCCGGCTCACACAGGCAAAGGCCGCCCCGGCCGGTCCCGTCGGATGGGAGACTCTTCAATGTGCAGTGGCCAAACCTGAGTTGTCGCCGGACGGGCGGGTGAATGTTGTTGCATACTCCCGATGCAGAATAGGCTCATGTTTCGCGGCTGCAGGCGCGTATGATGCTGAGTAGCGGTGCTGATAAAAACGGAAGAGGAAGCGATGGATCCGATCGTCGGCAGCGGCAAGTACACTTACAAAGTACGCGAGGATTGGGCTCGTCCTCCCGAAAGCATCGAACTGAGGGCTTGCGCCGTTTCCGTCGACTCACAGGACAGAGTCTACTGCTTCAATCGAAATGCCGAGCATCCGGTCGTCATCTTCGACCGGGACGGCAAGTTCTTGTCGTCCTGGGGCGCGGGGATGTTCACATTTCCCCACGCGATCCGCATCGTCGAGAACGATTTCGTCTGGCTCTGCGACGAGCATCACGGCCAATTCATGAAATTCACGACCGACGGGCGGCTGCTGCAGACCATCGGCGCCAAGGGCCAGCGCTCGGATACCGGGGTGCCGGCCGACGATTTCAGCTCCACGGCGTGGAAGAAGGTCACGCATGGCGGCGGGCCGTTCAACCTGCCGACCGACATCGCCTTCGCGCCGAGCGGCGAGATGTTCATGACGGACGGGTATGGCAATGCCCGCGTGCACAAATTCTCGGCGGACGGGAAATACCTCTTCTCCTGGGGTGAACCCGGCAATGGGCCCGGGCAGTTCAACCTGCCGCACGGCGTGTGGATCGACCGCCGCGGCCGCGTGCTTGTCGCCGACCGCGAGAACGATCGGGTGCAGGTGTTCGATCAGGACGGCAAATTGCTGACGATCTGGGCGACCGAGCTGATCGGCCCCGCGTTCTTCTATGTCGACGATGACGACACCGTTTACATCCCCGAGCACAATGGCGGCATGATCAGCATCCTGACGCTCGACGGTGAGCGCCTGGCGCGCTGGGGCGACGGGCCGGTCAACCGGTCATGCCACGGCATCTGGGTCGATTCACACCACGATCTTTATGTCGTCCAGCCGGGCGAGTGGGGCCGCGTGCGCCGCGTCGTCAAATACGAACGGCAGTAGCAGAACCAAGCAAAGAGGAAGCGCTCAAAATGATCGAAGAAGATGCTGGTTTGACCTTCAGCGACGAGGATTTCGAGCGGCGCTATTCCTCCGAAGAAGCATCGGGAGCAGCGGGTCACTCCCGTCCCGCAGCCTCGGCACCAAATACTTCTGCGGCCCCGATCGGCCGCAGCCGCAACAAATTCATGCGCACCCTGCTGCGTCGCCGCCTGGCAGCCGCCGGCCGCACCTAGGCTTGGTTCTCGATCAGCCTTTTTATCAGCCGGTTGACCTCGCCGGCTTTTTCCATATGCGGCAGGTGTCCGGTTTGCTCGAGGATGTGAACCGGCAGGTGTGATGCGAGCGCTTCGGCGTGAGCGACTGGGATGATGCGGTCTTCACGCCCCCAAATGATTTGCACCGGCAGCTTTAACGTCGCGACGGCGTCGCCGAGGGCGGCGCGTTGCCGGCCGCCGGGGAACCATTCCTCGGCAAAAGCCGCCAACGCCTCCGGCACCCCGTCCAACCTCTTGTAGCGCAATACCTCCTCGACCATCGTGCGGCTGACCAGCGCCGGATCGTTGACCAGGAGCTGGAGCACCTCGATCGCCTCCCGGCGGCGCGTGGCGCGTAAGAAACCGTCGATAAACGCCGCGTTGATCTCGGGCCCGAGCGAGGCCGACGATATGATGGTCAGGGTCGCCACGCGCTCGGGCTTGCGCAACGCGAACGAAATGGCGATGCCGCCTCCCATTGAATGTCCGACGAGGTGCAACCGTTCGATGCCGAGCGCGTTTAGCGCGTGGTCGACGATGGCGGCCAAGCTCTCCGCATCGACGCGGTCCAGCTGCTTGGCGGATCCGCCGTGGCCCGGCAGATCCAGGGCGATGACCTGCCTTCCGTCGGCCAGAGCGGGCTGCGTGAACATCCAGGTGTTGAGATCGGCGCCGAAGCCGTGCAGCAACAGGACCGGGACGCTGTCGCCGTCGCCGAGCGCAAGGTAGCGTAGGCGCAAGCCGGCTGCCTGCAATTCGCGAGGCCTGGCAGTTTCGGCACCGACCGCCGGTTCTGCCGACGGCTCGGGGACGGCAAACCCGCCGACAAAGGCGTCGATCTCGCCTTCCCCCACCTCCTCGGGCGCGACCACCGCGAGCAAGGCGCCAACCGGCAGGGTCGCGCCCGTCGGCGCCACGATCCGCCGCAGCGTGCCTGCCGCCGGCGCTTCGAAGACATTGGTGATCTTGGTCGTCTCGATTTCGAGAAGTTCCTCACCCTCGGCAACGCTCTGCCCCTGCTGCTTGAGCCACCCAACGACCGTGCCCTCGGTCATCGTCAAGCCCCATTTCGGCATCGTGATCGCAGTAATTTCAGAGCTCATTGCGCACCTCATTCGTCATTCCCGCGAAAGCGGGAATCCAGAAGCGGCTGGCACGTTGGCCCCCGGCTCCTGGACCCCCGCCTTCGCGGGGGTGACGAAGTAAAGGCTGATTCTCAGCGGCCGTACCCGTGGACTTCGCGCACCGCCTCGGCGATCCGCTGGGGGCTCGGGATGTAGAGTTTCTCCAAAGACGGCGCGAACGGCACGGGAGTGTGCGGTGCGGTGACGCGCTTCACCGGGGCCTTCAGCGACGCGAACGCCTTCTCGGCGACCAACGCCGCGATATCGGCCGCCATGCTGCAGCGCGGCGTCGCCTCGTCGACGACGACGAGCCGGCCCGTGCGCTCGACACTTTCGAGGATCGTGTCCTCGTCGAGCGGCGAGGTGGTGCGCGGGTCGATCAATTCGCACTCGATCCCTGCCTTGGCAAGCGTGTCGATCGCCTCGCCGGCGTAATGGACCATGCGGGCGAGCGCGACCACGGTGACGTCGTCGCCGTCGCGGACGATGTTGGCTTCGCCAAACGGGATCGTGTAGGGCTCGTCCGGAACCTCGGCGCGCAAATCGTACATCAGCTTATGCTCGCAGAAGATGACCGGATCGTCGTCGCGGATCGCCTGGATCAACAGCCCCTTGGCGTCATAGGCGTTGGACGGCACGACGCATTTGAGGCCGGGGACCGAGGTAAAGATGTGGTATGGGGTCTGTGAATGCTGCGCGGCCGCGCTGCGCCCGGCCCCGATCATTGTGCGGATGACGAGCGGGGTCTTGGCTTTGCCGCCGAACATGTAACGGAACTTGGCGGCCTGATTGTAGATCTGGTCAAAACAGACGCCGAAGAAATCGGAGAACATCAGCTCGGCGACCGGGCGCAGCCCGGTGACCGCGGCGCCGGCGGCGGCGCCCATGATTGCCGACTCGGTGATCGGCGTGTCGATGACCCGGCTCTCGCCGAATTCTCCGAACAGCCCCTTCGTGACGCCCAGCACCCCGCCATAGGCGTCGCGCTGCCCCTGCGAGCCGGCGCCGCCCGCGACGTCCTCGCCGATCACGACGACGCGCGGGTCGCGGCGCATTTCCTGCGCGAGCGCTTCGTTGAGCGCCTGGCGGATCGATTTCAGTGCCATTGCCCGCTCCGTCAGTAAGAAACGTAGACGTCACGCAACAGTGCATCGGTGTCGGGGGGCGGCGCCGCCCTTGCAACTTCGACCGCATGGTCGATCAGCGCGGCGACCTCGCTCTCGACACGGTCGAGCTCCGCCCCGTCGAGCAGTCCGGCCTCGCCGACCCGGCGGCGGAAATGTTTCAGGCAATCGCGGTCTTCCCGCAGCCGACGCACTTCGTCCTTGGCGCGATAGAGTTGCGCATCGCCCGAGTGGTGGCCGTAGAAGCGGCAGGTGTCGACCTCGATCGCGCTCGGTCCGCCGCCGGTGCGGGCGCGCTCGACCGCCTCGCGCGCCGCCTCGTGCACCTCGAAGAAATCGTCGCCGCTCACTTTGACACTGGGCAATCCGAAACCGGCGGCGCGCCCGGCGATGTCGCGGCTGCCGACCGCATACTCGAACGCAGTGCCTTCGCCGTATTGGTTGTTCTCGAACACGAAGATCGCCGGCAGTTTCAGCACCACGGCCATGTTCATCGCCTCGAAGGTGGTGCCCTGGTTTGAGCCGCCGTCGCCGGTGAACGACACCGCGACGGTGTTGCGGCCGAGGGTCTTGGCGGTGAGCGCGGCGCCGACGACGAGCGGCGGCCCGCCGCCGACGATACCGTTGGCGCCGAGCATGCCACGGTCGAGATCGGCGATGTGCATCGAGCCGCCTTTGCCGCCGCACAGCCCGGTCTTCTTGGCGAAGAGCTCCTGCATCATCAGGGCCGGGTCGCAGCCCTTGGCGATGCTGTGGCCGTGCCCGCGATGGGTGCTGGCGATCTGATCCTGCGGCCCCAAATGCATGCAGACGCCGACGGCAGAGGCCTCCTCGCCGGCGTAGAGATGGACAAAGCCCGGTATGCCGCCTTTCGAGAACTCGTCCTGCACGCGTTCCTCAAACCGGCGGATCGTCGCCATGTCCCGATAGGCCTTGAGCAATTCCTCGCGGCTCAGCTGCACGGCATCCTCCCTCTCCTCCAGCTCAAGGCGGATAGTGCCTCCTCCGCCGCCGCTTCACAATTGCGGCTTCACCCAGGGTGCCCAGGGGGCTCAGTCGTGCGGGATTTCCGGTCCTGTCCGTGGCGGCAGCGCGCGCCTGACGGCGGCCTGCACCTCCGGCGGCTGGGCCGCCATCGCATCGCACATTCGGCGCAAATGGCGACGCAGTTCGTAGACCTGATCGAGGAGGCCGAGGACCAGCGGCAGCGCCTCTTCGTCGATCGCGAACTCCTGGCGGATGTCGAGGATCAACTCGACTCGGGCGACGTCGACCTCGTGGAAGATCCAAGTCTGGCCCCGACGCTCCGGCAAAACCCAGCGATTTTCGACCCACCGGATCAGATCGCCGCGGTCGAGTCCCTTCATTTGGCGCAGCAACTCGTCGAACGCGATCATGCGGCGGGCATCCCCTGCCTCGGATCGAACGGGTGTTGCGGCGCCCATTTTTCGAGAAAGGCCGCGAGCTCGGGATCCGAGCTGGGTCCGACGAACACCTTGAGAGTGACGATTTCGTCGCCCTGATTCTTTTTCTGGATGCCTTTGCCGCGCAGCCGCAATTGCCTGCCGCTATCCGATCCCTTTGGGATCGCCATCGTCACCGGTCCGGTCACCGTCGGGACGGACACCCTCGCGCCGAGCACCGCCTCGGCCAGGCTCACCGGCAATTCCAGTAGAACATTGTCGCCGTCCCGACGGAACAGCGGATGGGGCGCGACGTGCACTTCGATCAGCGCATCGCCGGCCGTGCCGCCGCCAAAGCCCGGGCCGCCCTTGCCTCTGAGCCGCAGCACCTGACCGTCTTCGACCCCGGCCGGTATCGTGACGTCGAGCCATTCCTCGGGCGCGAGCGACAGCCGCTGCTTGCCGCCGGTCGCGGCCGTGACAAAATCGACGGTCAAGGTGAAATGCCGGTCGGCGCCGCGCGCCCTGAAGCCCGCTCCCGCCTCGCCGCGTCGGCCGCGGCCCGCGGAGCCGTACGCCGCGAACAAATCCTCCAGATCGCTCAAATCCATCTCGCCTTCGGGCTGGTATCGCCACCCCTGAGCGCCTTCGGCATGGCCTCTGTAATAGCCCCGCGGCGGCCGCTCGGCGCCGGTTTCGTCGATTTCACCCCTATCGTACCGCGCCCGCTTATCGGGATCGGAGAGCAAATCGTAGGCGGCGGAGATCGACTTGAAGCGCGCCTCGGCTTCGGGCTTGCCGGGGTTCAGATCCGGGTGAAACTGCTTGGCGAGCTTGCGATAGACCTTGCGGATCTCGTCCGCGCTCGTGTCTGGTTTGACGCCGAGAACCTCGTACGGTGTTTGCGCTGCCATCCGGGGTCAGCGCTGCCTCTGGCGCACACGCTGCGCAGTGGTCGTGGCCCTTTCGACTCGGACCGTCACACTGCGTTCCGCGCCGCCGCGTTCGACGGTGAGCTCGACCTCGTCGCCGATCCGTGACAGCCCGACACGATTGCGCAGCTCGGTGCCGCTGCGCATCGGCGCGCCGTTGATCGCCACGACCAAATCGTTGGTCCGCAACCCGGCGCGGTCGGCGGGCGACCCCGGCTCGACCCGAGCGATCACCGCCCCCTGGGTGTGCCTGGTGCCGAGCGCCTGGGCGAGGTCGGGTGTCAGATCCTGGATCGCCACCCCGATGCGGCCGCGCTTAATCTCGCCGTAATTGACCAGCTGGTCCATGACCTGGCGAGCCATGTTGATCGGGACGGCAAAACCGATGCCGATATTGCCGCCGCCGGGCGCCAGGATCGCCGTATTGATGCCGACGACGCGGCCCTGCAGATCCACGAGCGGCCCGCCCGAATTGCCGGGATTGATCGAGGCATCGGTTTGGATGAAATCTTCGTAGCCTTCGATACCCAGACCGCTGCGCCCCAGCGCGCTGATGATGCCCGAGGTCACGGTCTGACCGAGGCCGAACGGGTTGCCGATCGCCAGCACGAAATCGCCGACCTGCAGGCGGTCGGAATCGCCGACCGGGACCGCCGTCAGACCACTCGCTGGGATCTGCAATACGGCGATGTCTGTGTCGGGGTCGCGGCCGATCAATTTCGCGGTCAGCCGCCGATTATCCTTGGTCGTGACTTCGATGTTGCTGGCATTCTCGACGACATGCGCGTTGGTCATCACATAGCCCTGCGCGGCATCGACAATAACGCCGGAGCCGGTCGCCTCCGTCTCGCGCTCGACCGGCTGCTGCTGCAGGTTGAAGAAGCGGCGGAACATTGGGTCTTGCAATAGCGGGTTGTCTTCCCGCACTCGACCGCGCACCGAGATGCCGACGACGCCTGGGGTGATCCGGCTGACCACCGGCGCCAGGGTCTGGACCGGCGCGCCATCGGCCAAGGGTATTGGCGCTCCGGCAAGCACAGGGGATACGATGCCCGTCGTCAGGGCGATTCCGCCGGAGACAACGAGCGCTGACAAGACCCGCTTCATCGCTGTGGAGACCTTAGGACTGGCAGACACCCGTCTCCGGTAAACAAACCGCCAGCATGAATGTTTCCGGTGGTGATCTAATCTAACCTCTCGCGCCATGGCTTCAAGAGATGCTCGTTTCCAGGGTTGGCAGCACTCCCCGCTACTAGCTGCTAACATCCTGTTTCAGCCGAGTTTTTTGTTGCTGCGGCGAAACCGGCGGAGCATGCTCACGGTCAGCGGGAACGAGCCGAGAGGAGACCCGAATGACCGACGCCATTCCCCGCCTTGGTGAGTATCGGCTGACCACCGCCGAGATCATCTACCGGATGCCGGACCACCCCGATCTGCTGCAGAGCTTTATTTGGCAGAAGCTCGACCTCGCTCCGGATTTTCCCGAGCTCCGCCGCTTCTTGGAATTCTGGAGCCAAAACATCGAGGGCAAGCTCCATTCGGTAAAGGTCGGGCAGGCGCGGTCTGCCGGCCGCGGCCGGTTCCGCCACGTCAGCGCATCGCTGCGCCTGCATTAGCCGCAGGCTTGTGACTATGCCGCCACAGATCGGGTATCTGCTGCCGACCCGGGAGCGGGTCATGGAAGGCCGGCCGGAGACCGCGCCTTTGCTGGAGCTCGCGGCGCGCGCCGAGGGATTGGGCTTCGCTTCGGTGTGGGTCGGGGACTCGCTGTTGGCCCGGCCGCGCCATGATCCCCTCACATTGCTGGCCGCGGTGGCGGCACGTACGCGAAAGGTGGCGCTCGGCACTGCCGTCTTTTTGCCGGCGCTGCGCAATCCGGTGGTGCTGGCGCATCAACTCGCCACGCTCGATCAGATCAGCGAGGGACGGCTCGTCCTCGGGGCAGGCATCGCCAGCGACGTGGCCAATATACGGGCGGAATTCGCGGCGGCGGGCGTGCCGTTCGAAAGCCGCGTCGGGCGCATGATGGAAGGCCTGCGGCTCGCGCGCGCCTTGTGGGCCGGGAAGCCGGTCGACTGGCAGGGCCGCTGGCCAGTGCAAAGCGGAGTGCTGGGGCCGACCCCGCACCGCGCCGGCGGGCCGCCGATCTGGATGGCGGGTTCGGTGCGCTCCGCCCTCGAGCGGGCGGCCCGGTATTTCGACGGCTGGTTCGCGAACGAGGCCGACCTCGGCCGCTGGAAGCAGCAATGGGCCGAAGTGCAGCAGATCCTTCGCGAAGCGGGGCGCGATGTTAGCCAATTCGTGGCCGCGATTTATGTGACCCTGGCGATCGACGAGGATGCCAGCCGCGCCGGGCAGCGGATCGACGCCTTTCTCCAAGGATATTACGGGCAACCGGCCGAAGTGCTGCGCCGCAGGCAGGCCGTCTTTGGTGGTCCGGCTGCCAGTGCAGCCGAGTTCCTGCGCGGCTTCACCTCTTCCGGCGCCAGTCACGTGATCGTCCGCTTGGTCGGCGATCCCGACCGCCAGCTCGAAACCGTGGCCGGGTTTCGTGCCCAGCTCGGCAAGTAATTTCTAGAATTCCAACCGTCATTGCGAGGAGCGCAGCGACGAAGCAATCTCGCGCCCCCGAGAGTCGGGCGCTTACACGCGGCCGTGGCAGTGTTTGAATTTCTTGCCGGAGCCGCAGGGGCAGGGGGCGTTGCGGGGGGTGCCGGCCCACCGGGCGCGGGGACCGGCCGGGCGTGGGCCGCCGCGGTCGGCGCCGTTGCCAGAGCCGGTGCGGCGCTGGGTGCGCGGCGCCGGGATCGGGCGGCCGGTCGTGCCGGTCGCACGCTCTTCGGCCATCGCCTCCTCGGGCTCGCCGCCGGCCATCGCGTAGGCCGGCTGGGGCTGCTGCACCCGCAATTCGACATGCGACAGCACCGAGGTGATGTGCTGGCGCAGATTGGCAAGCATCGCCTCGAACAACTCGAAAGCCTCGCGCTTGTATTCGTTCAAAGGATCGCGCTGCGCATAGGCGCGCAAATTGATCCCCTGCCGCAGGTGGTCGAGCGACAGGAGATGGTCTTTCCACGTCTGGTCCAAGAGCTGCAGTAATAGGCTCTTCTCGGCCATGCGCATCAGGTCGGGGCCGTAATTGGCCGATTTCTCGGCCATCTTGCGGTCGCCGGCGGCGGTGATGCGCTCGCGCACCTCGTCGCCCGTGATCCCTTCCTCCTTGGCCCATTCGGCCAGCGGCAGGTCGAGCGCGAGGAGCCGCAGGCATTCGGCGTGCAGCGCTGGGGTATCCCACTGCTCGGCCAGCGAATTCTCCGGGATCGCCAGCGCGACCATCTCCTCGATCGTCTCGTTGCGCATGTCGGCGATCGTCGACGCGACCTCGCGGGCATTCATGATCTCGCGGCGCTGCTCGTAGACGACCTTGCGCTGGTCGTTCATTACGTCGTCGTATTTGAGGAGCTGCTTTCTGATGTCGTAGTTGCGCGCCTCCACCTTCTGCTGCGCCTTGGCGAGGGCCTTGTTGACCCAAGGGTGGATGATCGCCTCGCCTTCCTTGAGCCCTAGGCGCTGCAGCATCGAATCCATCCGCTCGGAACCGAAGATCCGCATCAGATCGTCTTCCAGCGAGACAAAGAATTTCGAGGCGCCGGGGTCGCCCTGGCGGCCCGAGCGGCCGCGCAGCTGGTTGTCGATGCGCCGGCTCTCGTGCCGCTCGCTGCCGACGACAAAGAGCCCGCCGGCGCCGACCACGTCCTCGTGCGCCGTCGCGATTTCGCTGCGGATCCCGCTCGCGCGCGCCTCACGCTGGGCGGCATCCTCGATCAGCGCCAGATCGGTCCGCAGCCGCATTTCGAGATTGCCGCCGAGCTGAATGTCGGTGCCGCGGCCGGCCATGTTCGTGGCGATCGTCACGGTGCCGGGCCGGCCGGCCTGGGCGATGATGTGGGCTTCCTGCTCGTGGTAGCGGGCGTTCAGCACGTTGTGCGGGATCTTGTGCTTCTTGAAGAGCGCCGACAGCGCCTCGGATTTCTCGATGCTGACGGTGCCGATCAGCATCGGCTGCTTCTTCTCCTGGCACTCCTGCACATGCTGCACGATCGCGTCGTACTTCTCGCGGGTCGTGCGGTAGACCTCGTCGTCGGTGTCGTCGCGGATGCACGGCTCGTTGGTTGGGATCTCGATGACTTCGAGCTTGTATATGTCGCTGAATTCCTGCGCTTCGGTCATCGCCGTGCCGGTCATGCCGGCGAGCTTCGGGTAGAGCCGGAAATAGTTCTGGAAGGTGATCGAGGCCAGAGTCTGGTTCTCGTTCTGCACGGTGACGCCTTCCTTGGCTTCCAGCGCCTGGTGGAGCCCCTCCGAGTAGCGCCGGCCTTCCATCATGCGGCCGGTGAACTCGTCGATGATGATTATCTTGTCGTCCTTGCTGATGTAATCCGTATCGCGGGCAAAGAGCTTGTGCGCGCGCAATGCCTGGTTGACGTGGTGGACCAGCCCGACATTTTGGATGTCGTAGAGCGAGCCCGTGGTCATCAGGCCGTATTGGCGCAGCAACTCCTCGATCTTCTCGACGCCCAATTCGGTCAAGGCTACCGTGCGCTGCTTTTCGTCCTTCTCGTAATCGCCGCCTTCGAGCGCCGGGATCAGTTTGTCGACTCGGATGTAGAGCTCGGAATTATCTTCAGTCGGGCCTGAGATGATCAGTGGCGTGCGCGCCTCGTCGATCAGGATCGAATTGACCTCGTCGACAATCGCGTATTGGAACGGCCGATGGACCATGTCCTCGAGCCGGAACTTCATGTTGTCGCGCAGATAGTCGAAGCCGAGCTCGTTGTTGGTGCCGTAGGTGACGTCGCAGAGATAGGCCTCCTTCCGCTGCATGTCGTCGAGGTCATGGACGATGACGCCGACCGTCAAGCCGAGAAACCGGTAGATCTGGCCCATCCACTCGGCGTCGCGGCGGGCGAGGTAATCGTTGACGGTGACGACGTGCACCCCGTTGCCGGTCAACGCGTTGAGATAGACGGGGAGGGTCGCGACCAACGTCTTGCCTTCGCCGGTCTTCATCTCGGCGATCATGCCGCGATGCAATACGATGCCGCCCATTAGCTGCACATCGAAATGACGCTGGCCGAGAGTGCGCTTCGACGCCTCCCGCACGGTCGCGAAAGCGTCGATCAGGATGTCGTCGAGCTCGGTGCCGTCGGCCAGTTGTTGCTTGAACTGCCGGGTCCGCGCCCGGAGCTCGTCATCGGACATCGCTTCGAGCTGCGGCTCCAATTCGTTGATGGCGGAAACCATCGGCCCCAGGCTCTTTACGTAACGGTCATTGGCGGACCCGAACAGGCGCCGGGCTAAGGCACCAAGCATGAGACCCTCGAAAAATGGAAAAAATAGGCCGGATGACTTCGCACGGCGACCAAACGAGAGATAGGCGGGCGTCTAAGGCGTGTCAATTCAAGCCGCCCCATCAGCTCATGCGCGACTTCGCCCTTTCGCTGCCTTGTTTGCGTGGTAACGATATGCATTCAATCATCCGCTCGGCCGCCGGAGTGCAGCGGCTGCTCCCATTATAGGTGCTGCGATGCATCCTCGTCTCTCGATAACTCCGCTCGGCTTGGTCTGTGCCGCCGGGCTCGCCGCCGCGGTCGCCGGCGGCGGCGTCTTGCTGGCAGCCGACCGGCCGGCGCCTCAGCCGAACCCCGCGGCCTCGATGCCGGCTCCGATGCCGCCGGGCAGCACGGTCGTGGCGCGTGTCGACGGAACCGAGCTGCACCTTTCGGATCTCGAGGCTGCGCAACAGAGTTTGCCGCCGCAGGTCCAAAAAATGCCGCTCGCCCAGATCTACCCGATGCTGCTCGACCGGCTCGTCGACGGCATGCTGATCACCGAGGCCGGCCGCAAGGATCACCTCGACCAGGATCCCGAGGTGCAGCTCCGGCTGAAGCGCTACGAGGATCGCCTGATCCAGGAAGCCTATCTCAACAAGGCCATCAAGGCGGCCGAGACTGAGGATCAGCTCAAGGCGCGCTACCAGACCTTTGCCAAAGACAAAGCGGGGCACGAAGAGGTGCACGCCCGGCACATCCTGGTCAAGACCGAGGCGGAGGCGAATGCGATCATCGCCGAGCTCGACAAGGGAGCCGATTTCGCCGAGCTCGCCAAGAAGGATTCGACCGACCCCGGCGGCAAATCGGGCGGCGATCTCGGCTATTTCGGCCATGACGATATGGTCAAGGAGTTCGCGGACGCTGCCTTTGCCTTGCCCGCCGGCCAATACACCAAGGCGCCGGTGAAGACCGAGTTCGGCTGGCATGTCATCAAGGTCGAAGACCATCGCGTCAGCACGCCGCCAAGCTTTGACGAAGCGCGCCAGGAGGTCAGTAAAATGGTGGCGCACGACGTCGTCGACGCGAAGCTGAAAGAGCTGCGCGCCTCCGCGAAGGTCGAGACTTACGGGCTGGACGGCAAGCCGCTCCCATCCACCGCGAAGTAATCTCGTGAACGATTTTTTCGCCTCGAATCACGCAGAACTTATCCTCTCCCCCCGCCCGCCGGAGGGAGAGGGCAGGGTGAGGGGGGCCGGTGTTTCGGTCCGCGGCGCCACCCACCTCGCCCTCCCGCTTCGCGGGCCCCTCTCTCTCCCCCCAAAGGGCGGAGAGGGGCTTAGGTCGGAGAATGGGCGCAGTCTCGCCTCTGGCTCCCGAACGCTTTCCCGAGCTGGCGCCGATCCCCGGCCTGCGCCTTGCGGCCTTCGCGTGCGGGATCCGCTACACCGGGCGGGACGATTTGATGCTGGCGGAGCTGGCGCCGGACAGCGCAATCGCAGGAGTCTTCACGCGCTCGCTGACCGCAGGCGCGCCGGTGGTGTGGTGCCGCGACTGCCTGCCCGGCGGTAAGGTGCGCGGCATCGTCGTCAATTCCGGCAATTCCAATACCTTTACCGGCGATGCCGGCAAGGAGGTAGTCGAGACCACGGCAGCCGCGACGGCGCGCTTGTTGAGCTGCGACCCTAAGGAGGTGTTCATCTCGTCGACCGGCGTGATCGGCGAGCCGCCGGCGGCGGAAAAAATCATCGCGGCGTTGCCACAAGTCATGCCGTTGCTTTCGGCCGAGAGTTGGGAACCGGCGGCACGCGCGATCATGACGACCGACACCTTTCCGAAAGGAGCAACTGCGACCGCCACGATCGATGGCGTCGAGGTTCGCCTCAACGGCTTCGCCAAGGGCTCGGGGATGATCGCGCCCGATATGGCGACGATGCTCGCCTATGTCTTCACCAACGCGGCGTTACCCCCCGCGGTGCTGCAACCGCTGCTCGCCGCTTCGACCGACCGCTCGTTCAACTCGATCACGGTGGATGGCGACACTTCGACCAGCGACACGGTGCTGCTTTGCGCCACCCAGCAGGCGCCGCATCGTACCGTGGCGAGCCCGGCCGATCGGCGGCTCGGGGATTTTCGCCGGGCGCTCGATGCGGTCATGATCGATCTCGCCCAGCAGATCGTGCGCGACGGCGAGGGCGCGGAGAAGTTCGTCACGATCGAGGTGACGGGGGCTGCGACGTCGCGTGCGGCACGCCGCATCGGGCTCACCATCGGCAACTCGCCGTTGGTCAAGACGGCTCTCTCTGCAGGCGATCCCAACTGGGGTCGGATCGTCATGGCGGTCGGCAGAGCCCGAGAGAAGGTGGATCAAAACCGATTGTCGATCTCAATCGGCGGCATTCCGATCGCTGCCGAGGGCGGCCCGGTGCCCAACTATGACGAGGCGCCTGTTGCCGAATACATGAAGGGCCGCGAGATCACGATCGCCGTCGATATCGGCATCGGCCGAGGCAAGGCGACGGTGTGGACCTGCGACTTGACCCATCGCTACATCGACATCAATGCCAGCTACCGCAGCTGAGACCCGTATCGTGCTCGTGTCGGCGGTAGCGCTCGTCGACGCCGACGGTCGGGTATTGCTGGCACAGCGCCCGACAGGGAAGCCTATGGCTGGGCTGTGGGAGTTTCCGGGCGGCAAGGTGGACCCAGGGGAAACGCCCGAGACGGCCCTGATCCGTGAGCTCACCGAGGAGCTTGGGATCGACGTCGCGGCGAGCTGCCTCGCCCCGTTTACGTTCGCGTCCCATTCGTACTCCGACTTCCATCTGCTCATGCCGCTCTACGTCTGCCGCAAATGGTCGGGCGTTCCTGCCGCCCGCGAGGGGCAGCGCTTCGCGTGGGTGCGCCCGGCCCGGCTCGGCGACTACCCGATGCCGCCGGCCGACAAGCCGCTCGTCGCAATGCTGCGCGACCTGCTGTAAACCGCCTACAGCATCGGGCGGCCGCCAGGATGGGTCCAAAACGGGACCCCGCGTTCCGGGTTCCTTTGGCGGAATGAAAGCCCCGCCAAACAAAGGCGGGGCTTTCATTCCAATTACATTGTCATTGCGAGGAACCGGAGGCGACGAAGCAATCTCGTGGCTGAGGAGGCTCGACAGGCACTAGATTGCTTCGCTACGCTCGCAATGACACTTATGATGTCTAATACGGATCTCCGGATATTTCCGGACCTGAGTGTGCTTCTGTGGCAGACCACGGTTCGATAACAGGCACCCCTACAGAGCGGGCGAAGCCGAGGCCCAGGCGACCGCGCAGAGCGAGCGGACCAGACCGGGGTTGTTGGCAAACCGGTTCCAGGCCATCTCGCAGGCATCCATGATGTCCGCCAGGCTGGAAAACACCGAGTTGGCGAGCCAGTGACTGCGCAGATAGTGCCAAATCCGCTCGACCGGATTGAGCTCCGGGCTGTACGGCGGCAGCTCCAACAACGTGATATTGCCGGGCACCACGAGGCCTTGGCTCCGGTGCCAGCCGGCACCATCGAGGATCACCACGGCATGGGCATCGGCGGCGACCTGGCTGCTGATCTCGCGGAGATGGTGGTTCATCGCGACGGTATTGCAGATTGGCATGATCAGCCCCGCCCCTTTGCCGTCCGACGGGCAAACCGCACCAAACACATAGGCCGAGGCAAAGCCGAGGTCCTTCGGTGCCGCCGGCCGGCTGCCGGTTTGCCCCGACACCCGGGTCAGGCTGTTTTTCTGGCCGATGCGAGCCTCATCCTGGAACCACACCTCAACTCGTACACCGTGTGGTTGTGCCGCCCGGACTCGCTCTAATTGCAATCCCAGAGTTGCGAAAACGCCGCTTGCGCCGTCGCATCGGCCTGCGGGTGGCGCGGACGCGGCGCCAGCCAACTCAACTGCATCCGGTGCAGCAGTCGGTAAGTGCTCGACAGGCTGCATTCAATTGCAAACTCCTCTTTCAATATTCGTTGCGCGTCGACCCCGCGAAACGCCACCACCCCGTCCCGCGCCAGCTCGGCGCCAGCGACAATCCGTTCCTTGAGCCGCACACTCGTCACCGCGTCGACCCGTGGCTGTCGACCCGGGCGCGGCCGGTCACGCAATCCCTCAATCCCATCCTCTTCGTAGCGGTTATGCCACTCGTAGGCCACCGACCGGCTCAGCCCAGCCAGCCGCGCCGCTTCCTCGGGCTCCATCCCCTCGAGCATGTTCGCAATCATCAGAACCCGCTGGCACACACGCCCGCTCTCCCGTCGTGCCAAGCGCCGCAGCTCCGCCGCCCCCGGTTCGCGGCGAAAGAAGTATACCGACATCGTCCATCCCCCAAACACGGTACCCTCGCCCAATAACTCTACCACATCTGGGGATTACCGGAAGCCGGTATAATTTAGACGCTCATTTCCGACATCAACTTTTCCTTGCGCTCAGCGAGTTCCTTGCCGACCGCATCCCGGTCCATCTTTGCTGATTGCAGCTCCGGAAAGAGTTCCTCTTCCTCTTCCCGGATGTGGCGCTTAACCATTTCGCCGAGAACCCGAATCTTGGCGTCGTAGAGTTCCTCGCCGGCGTCCATTTCTTCGATTTCGGCGATCATGTTTTTGACTGTCGCATGCTCGACGATCGCCTCGTCGATCAGGTCGTCGTCCTTGGTCGCCTCGCGGGCACGCGGATAGAAGATCTCTTCTTCAATCTGGGCATGGACCTTCAAGGCCAGGCAGATCTTCTCTGCAAGCTCGGCCTTACGTTTTTCGTCGCTGTCCCTCAATTCATCATACTCGTCGAACCATTCCTCGACTTCCCGGTGATCTTCTTCCAAAACGTCGAAGGCGTTATGCGGCGCCTGCTGGCGCTGTTTGTTCTGACTTGCATTTTGTGAGCGGCTCGATTTGCGTTCCGCCGTGCGGTTTGCCTTGGTTTTCGCTTGTGTCGCCATCGCCAAATCCCTCACTGATCAGTAATCTCGCAGGATAAACCGCACGAGACGGGTGGCGGTTCCTGACGTCTTCCCCAGGCGGCCCTAAATCGGGTAGACGATTTGCGGCAAACAAAGAATGAGACAAAGGATGATCGAACTCGAGCGGCCGGCAGACTTGGCGCAGTATGTCGGCAAGGAAATCGGCGTCAGCGATTGGTTTACCGTCGATCAGGCGCTGATCGATAAATTCGCCGACGCCACTGGCGACCACCAATGGATCCATGTCGATGTCGAGCGCGCCGAGCGCGAGATGCCGGGCGGCAAGACGATCGCCCACGGCTATCTGACATTGTCACTGGTGCCACGCCTCGGCCAGACGCTCTATCGCGTCAAGCACCGCTCGCGCGGCCTCAATTACGGCTCCAACCGCGTCCGCTTCACTGGGCAGGTAACAGCTGGCGCGCGCATTCGGCTGCGGCAGAAGATCAAATCGGTCGAGCCGGTCGATGGCGGCGTGCGCATTACTTCGGAAAATACCGTAGAGGTCGAGGGTGCCACGCGCCCCGCCCTCGTCGCCGAAACCATCAGCATGCAGTTCGATTGAGGCGGGGACTGCACTCAGTCGAGCTCGAGCTCTTCCCGCTCGACGACCATCAGCCGATCAGTGGCCGGCTCGTATCGCAGAACGAAGAGCGTGGTATTGCGAACCGGCGCCGGCGGGCTGCCCGGCGGCAAGGCGTGCTTCATCAGCTGACGCACCATCGCGCCATGAGTAGACACACCGATCTGCCCAAAGGGTTGCGCCGCAGTGAAGCGCCGCAAACCGGCGAGCCCCCGCATGCGGGTCGCGATGCCAGTCTCGCCGCCGGGGAAGGCGACATCGCCATCCGAGAACCAGCGCTCGGTGAGGTCCTCGCCGAAGCGCGTCTTGGCGTCCGCCCACAGGAGGCCTTCCGCAACGCCGACATTGGTCTCGCGCAATCCCGCCTCAATGAAAAGCGGCACCCGCAATGCCTCTGCGACGATCTGCGCGGTCGTTTGGGCGCGCGCCAGATCGCTCGACACGACCGCATCGAGCCGGTGTGGACGCAAGCTCTCGGCCAATGCCTCGGCCTGCGCGAGACCCGTGGCATTGAGCGGCGTATTGGTATGCCCCTGCAATCGGCCTTGCCGGTTCCAGTCGGTCTCGCCGTGGCGGAACAAGAACAGGATGCGTTCGTCGCGGGGCTTTTCCATGGTGCTATGATAGACGGACCCCGGTCGACGGAGGCGACAAAATGAATGACGCAGCAGTGATCGCGCTGAGCCCGGAAACGGTGCTCGGCGAAATGAAGAAGAACGGCGTCACGCACGTCGTGTGGCTGCCGGACAGCGAAACCAACTGGCTCTATCTGTTGATGAAGGCGGAGCCGTCGTTGCGGCTCGTCGGCGTCAGCCGCGAGGGGCATGCTTGCTCGATCGCCGCCGGGCTGTCGGTTGCCGGAGCCAAGCCGCTGATCCTGATCCAGAACACCGGCATGATGGAGTCCGGGGATTCATTGCGCGGCTGGCTGTTGGGCCTCAACATCCCGGTCGTGCTGATGGTTGGGTATCGCGGCTGGACCCGTCACGGCGTCAATCAGGACAGCGCAGCTACATATACCGAGCGGTTTCTGATCTCGTTTGGGATCAACTATTACCTCGTCGAGAACGACGCGGACGCGCCGCGCATCTCGATCGCTTTCGAGGAGGCGGAACGTACAAAGAGACCGGTCGTCGTGCTCGTCGGCGACGAATACCACGGCTTCAATCGGTAGAGGGAGCGCTTCGGCGATGATGCACACGGCCGATATGTTGAAGGTCTTCGCTCCCTATCGCGAGGACGCGATCGTCGTTCCGGGCCGCGGCGGCCGCTATTGGACCGACCTCACGACGCGGCCGAACCTCGACGCGCCGGTCGGCGATCCGGCAATGGGCGGGCACGCCGGCTTTGCGCTCGGGCTCGCGCTGGCGCGGCCGGAGAAGAGGGTGATCCTCTTCGATTCCGAGGGCGACATCCTGATGAGCCTCGGCATATTGGTCACGATAGCCGAGCAGCAGCCGGCGAATTTCTATCACTTCCTGATCGACAATGGCTGCTACGCGACGACGGGCGGCCAGCCGGTCCCCAATGCCGACAATACCAACTACGACGTGATCGCCCGCGGCGCCGGCTATCCCCGTGCCTTCGCGTTCCGAGAACTCGACGATTTCTCCGCCGCTCTGCCCGACATCCTAGGCAAACCTGGCCCGGTATTTGTCGCCGTAAAGGTCGCTCCGGAAATCGAAAACGCCCCGATCGGCCGGCGCCGCCGCTGGCAGACCCGCACGCGCGACCAAGTCATCAAGGACTTGCGCAACGAATTGGGCATCAGCGGGTGAAATCACTTGGCCGGATGTAACGAGTACTTGGCCGGACCAAGGTCTGGCTCATGTATGGATGTTTTTTGCGCAGTGCCCCGGAACCCACGCACCATAACGATTGCGATGTCGGGCAACCCAGTGAAAGCCGGGGCCGCAGCCCTGAGCGACCGCGACGAAATACGACGCGGTACCGGCCTCTCTCCCAATCGAACCGGCCGGGAAGGCGTACACCTTCGCGGACATTGTCGTGAGCCCGATCAGGCCGATGATCGCCAGCGCCGGTAGACGCATGTCCTGCTCCGTGCAATTGCAAGACATCATATAACGAGCGGCGGCCGCGCCACAGAATATGGATCGTCGTTCGCGGAGAGCAGGTATGCAGGACACCGGAGAATTCGACTTCATCATCGTCGGCGCCGGCTCTGCCGGCTGCGTGCTGGCCAACCGCCTGACTGCCGACCGCACGACGCGCGTGCTGCTGCTGGAGGCGGGAGGGAAGGACCGCAACCCGTGGATCCACATCCCGGCCGGGTTCTACCGAAACATCTTCCACCCGAAGATCACGTGGGTGTTCGAGACCGAGCCGATCGCCGAACTGGGTGGGCGCCGCATGCTGTGGCCGCGCGGCAAGGTGCTCGGCGGGTCGAGCTCGATCAACGGGCTCATCTACATCCGCGGCCAAAAGCAGGATTTCGATTTGTGGCGCCAGCTCGGCAATACCGGCTGGTCGTATGAGGACGTGCTGCCCTATTTCCGCCGCGCCGAGCACCAGGAACGCGGCGCCGACGAGCATCACGGCACTGGTGGACCGCTCTGCGTCTCCGATCTGCGGGCTCGCCATGAATTGCATGACGCCTTCATCGCCGGGGCGCAGGAGGCCGGCCATAAGTTCAACCCGGATTTCAACGGCGCCGAGCAGGACGGCGTCGGCCCATTGCAGGTGACGGTCCGAAATATGCGGCGCTGTAGCGCGGCCGTGGCGTATTTGAGGCCGGCGATGAGGCGGCCCAATCTGCGCGTCGAAATCCGCGCATTGGCGCACCGCGTGCTGTTCGAGGGCAAGCGCGCAGTAGGCCTCGAATATTCCAAGGACGGGATCGTGCACAGAGCCCGGGCGAGGCGCGAAGTGCTGCTCGCCGGCGGCTCGATCAACTCGCCGCAGCTGCTGCAGCTTTCCGGCATCGGGCCGGGGCAATTGCTGCAGGAACACGGCATCGCCGTGGTGCACGATCTGCCGGGGGTCGGCGAGAACCTGCAGGACCACCTCAACTCGCGCGTCGTCTATCGTGCGCGGCGCGCCAACACCTTGAACGAGGTCTCGCGGAGCTGGCTGCGGCAGGCTCATGCCGGGTTTTCGTACGCGCTGGCCCGCCGCGGCGCATTGATGATGGGAGCGGCGCCGATCGGGCTGTTTGCGCGCACCCGGCCGGGCCTCGATTCGCCGGATGTGCAGTATCAATTTCTCGCCGGCAGCTTTGTGCGGCCGGGGGAGGAAATGCACGATTTTCCAGCCTGCCAGGTGACCTGCATTCCCTGCCGGCCGGAAAGCCGCGGCTGGCTGAGGATCCGCTCGCCCGATCCCGCAGCGCCGCCGGCAATCCAGCCGAACTACCTGTCGACGCAGGCCGACAAGGACACGTTGATCGCCGGGCTCAGGATTGCGCGAGGCATCTTCCAGACCGCGGCGATGCAGAAATGCGTTTCCGAGGAATTCTTGCCTGGCCCAATGGCGCAGAGGGACGAAGATTTCCGCGACCATATCCGCCAGACGGCCGGCACGACCTATCACCCGACCAGCACCTGCATGATGGGGTCACGTGAAAATGCGGTGGTCGACACAGCGCTGCGGGTTTATGGCATCGAAGGGCTGAGGGTGATCGATGCCTCGATCATGCCGGCCGTCGTTTCCGGCAATACCAATGCGGCGACGATTATGATCGCCGAGAAGGGCGCCGACATGATCCTCGATGAAGCGCGCTCCACCGGTCCCGCCGCCCGGGCAAAGGCTGCTTGACGCGGTCGGCGGTCACCGCCCCTGCTCGTGCTCGCGAATCAGGGCGGCGAACCAGGCGCGGAAGCGGCGCGTTTCACCCTCGTCCTGGCCGCGGCCGCGGCGCAATCGGACGCCGTGCATGGCTTCGCCGAAGGCGGCGACGGCGACCAGATGCATCAGCCATTGCGAGTCTTCGCGGGTGACCTCGCGGCCGGGCGGCGCCGCGGCGACGCGCCGCATGTGCAAGGTCTCGGCGATCTCGCGCTGAACCGTCGCCGGTTCGTCGGCCTCGCCCTCCGGGTCCATGCCCTCGGGGTCCGTGATCGCGAGCCAGGCGAGGCGCTGCGCCAAGCCGCCGGCGAACGCGTCGAACACGCGGTCGATCAACGCCTCGGTCGTCAGTTCGGGCTGCGCCAATGCCGCGACAAAGCGGTCCTTGAACTCGGCGGCGGTCTGCCGGGTCAGTGCCCGCACCAGCCCGGCCCGACTCTTGAAATGGTGCAAGATCAGCGGATGCGAGATGCCGGCCTCGGCGGCGATATCTTGCAAGCGCAACCCCTCCGGGCCGGTGCGAGCGATCAACGCTTGCGCCGTCTCCAGAATGAGCCGCCGCGCCTCCTCGGGGGAGCGGCGCACTCGCCGCATATTTTCGTTCATCCGCCACCTTAAATCCTATTGACAACATTGTCAGCACAGCCCAATTCTCATCGGCCGAAAGCTTCGCAGGAGATGCGTCATGTCGGATCCCGCCAGCACCCGGATACGCCCGCTCGTCGCCCTGCGCGCGATGCGCGGCTTGTTGCGCGACCGCGAGGATACGCGGCAGGCCTTTCTGGTGGTCGAGGCATTGCGCGGCAAGACCACGCTGCGCCAATTCGCCCGCTTTTGCGAGACCGACGACGGGCGAGCATTGCTGGCGAAAAAGCCGAGCCTCCTCGCCCATCTCAGCGAGCGCAAAAGCCTTGCCGCCTTGCCGTCCGGCTCGCTCGGGCGCGCCTATCTCGACTTCGTCAGCGAACAGAACCTGTCGGCCGACGGGTTGGTCGAGGCCTCGAAGATCCGCGCGACGGCGTCCCCGGCGAACGATTTGACTTGGTTCCGCGAACGCAACCGCGAGATGCACGATCTGCTGCATGTGACCGCCGGCTACGGTCGCGACCCGCTCGGCGAGGCCTGCGTCCTCGCCTTCACCTTTGCCCAGAACCGGAGCAAGGGCGCGGCCGTCATCGCCATGGTCGGCGCCTGCCGCAATCTCCGCCGGCTGAAGACGCTGCGGGCGCCGCGCGCGGTCTGGGAGGCCTACCGCCAGGGCGGGCGCGCCCTTTGGCTGATCGGCGCCGATTGGGAGAATTTGCTGGCGCAGCCGCTGGCATCGGTCCGCGCCCGCTTCCGGGTCGCAACTCCGACTCAGTACCCGCAACTGCGCGAGCGCTCCGCCGCCGTCGCGGCCGAAGCGGCGCGACTCGCCACCGCTTAGCTGCCGTCGCGCGGCAAGTTGAATTTCAATCGCCACCGACCTCTGGCGGGCATCATCGCAGGGTTAGCGATCATCGCGTCGGCGGCTAGCGCCTGCGCGCAACAAACCGAGCAGCTGTCGCTTCCCAACGTCACCGTCACCGCGCCCGCTCCTCCGGCCGCAGCGCCCTACCTGCGCGATCCTAGTAAGGCCTACCAGCGGAACCCTTATAGTGGTCGGTATCGCGTCGAGGAGGACCGATTTCGCGAGGTCCCGTGTACGGCGACCCGCATCGCCCCCGCCGCGGGAGGCAAGTGCCTGGAAGGGTATCGGTTGCTGCCGGGCGCGACAGACCAAATTACCAACCCGAAGGGCGGCAGCAACTGCGATCTGTCCCTCGATGTTGCTATCTATAGCTCCGGCCGTTTGTCGATCGAAGCGGATACATTGATATTCGATCCCTACAAGCTTACCGCCATAGGGCATCAAACATCACAGTATTGCTATGTCAACGGTAATCCAGGATACGACCAGGAAGACTTTCAGGACATGAACCAGGTGACCCGGCGCGGCACTAATTGGCATAATTTCGTGAGCAACGGCGAAGACAAGTCGATCGAGTTCTCGGATGGCCCTCACAATTGCGCTGCGGTCCAAAAGGCCGGGCCAAAGTGGGGAGGCGGCTTCATCTACATCGTGCACGCGAGCATCTGCGCTACCGACTCGGCCGCGGTGCGGCCCGAGGATGTGGCCTACGTGCTCGCCTCATTGCAGGTTCGCCAATACGACCCGCTTGGCAACCTGCGAAAACCCGGCGAATAGGAACGGGTCGCCCAACGCAACGATCCGTTATTGCCGCGAGTGCCGGGCGTGCGGGCGGGTCGGGCTTAGCCGCGCCGGCAACGCCAGGGCCAGGATCAGACTGACGACGGCGACGAGGCCCGCAATGATGTAGACGACGTGGAGCGAGCTGCCGACCGCCGCAGTCAGGCGCGCGATTTCATTGGCGCCGAGGCTCTGGCGGGCCGCCGGCGACATCAGCCGGTTGACGGCGTCGCCCGCATTGGGCAGCAGGCGATAGACGCCGAAATTGAGGATCGCGCCGAACACCGCGGCACCGACCGACTGGCCGACGATGCGCATGAACATCGTCGACGAGGTGGCCATGCCGCGCTCGTTCCAGCCGACGCTCGCCTGGGTCGACACGATGAAGGCGGTGTTGCAGAACCCCATGCCGACCCCGAGCATGAAGGAGCCGCTGCCGGCCCAGACCAAGGTGCTCGCCGGGGTCAACAGGATCAGCATGATACTGCCGACGACCAGGCAAACGCCGCCGATCGACGCCGACAGCCGGTATGAGGTACGGATCATCAGGCGGCCCGCCCCCATGCTGGCGAAGGCCCAGCTGACCGACGACGCGGCGAGCACCACACCGGCGGCCGCCACGTCGCGGCCCATCGCTCCCTGCACGTAGGTCGGCAGAAAGCCGGAAACCCCCATCATCAGCGCGCCGTTGAAAAAGCCGGCGAAGCAGCCGACCGCCACCACCCGGTTGCGCCAGAGTTTCAAGGGGAGCATCGGCTCCGCCGCGCGCCTCTCGTGCAATGCCAGCGCCACGAGAGCAACTGCGCCGCCCGTCGCCAGCGCCCCGAGGGTCAGGGCGTCGGCGTTGCCGGCCTGCACCAGCGCAAACATCGGCGCCCCGACCCCGAGCATCAGCAGCGCCGAGCCGAGATAATCGATGCGATGCCGGCGCGGCTCGCGATGCTCGTGCAGAAAGAGGCCGAACATGACCAAAGTGGCGGCGCCGATCGGCAGATTGACCCAGAACACCAACGACCAGCTGACATGCTCGACGACAAACGCGCCCAACGTCGGGCCGATGATTGCGGCAATGCCGAACATGCCCGAGACGTAGCCCTGCATCCGCGCCCGCTCGACCGGCGTATAGATGTCGCCGATGATCGTCGTGGCGATCGGCTGGATGGCGCCCGCGCCGACGCCTTCCAGCGCCCGGAACAAGACCAACGCCCCCATGCTCCAGGCGCAGCCGCACAACAGGGAGCCGAGCAGAAACACACTGGTGCCGGCAAAGAACACCCGCTTGCGGCCGTAGAGGTCGGCGAGGCGCCCATAGATCGGGATCGTCACCGCCTGGGCCAGCAGAAACGCGGCAAATGCCCAGCTGAACAGGCGAAACCCGCCGAGGTCGGCGACGATCGTCGGCATCGCAGTGGCGACGATATAGCTGTCCGTCGCCACCATGAAGATCGCCAGCATGACCCCGGTCATGACAAGCCGGCGGGCGGCCCGGGCTTCGGCCGTTTGGTCCGTCAAAAGTTCCCGGGTGGTGGGTTGATCGAGCAAAACGCCCCCGATTGAGCAAAGCGGAAGCCGGCCGGCGCTATCTACCGGTAATTCGGTTTGCTCAACAAGGCGGCATCAAGCGGGTCAGGGATGCATCGAATTTAGGCATCGACAGCTTTTAACGCCCGCCATCTCGGCGCGGATGCGCTCGATCGCCTTGAGGATATGCCCGCGTCAGCACCTACGGGCAGACCATTGACAGCCAGCTTGACCAGATTCGCGCGGCCGGATGCAGCGGCAAGCTGGCCCCCGACGACGTGGTGACAGTGACGCGGATTGACCGCCTCGCGCGCAGCACCTTTGACCTGTTCGGCATCGTCAAACGCATCGTGGACGCCAAGGCGCAATTCCGGTCACTGGCGGAACCGTGGCCCGACACCGGCACCAGCACCGGGCGGTTGATGCTGGCGGTACTCGGCGGCCTCGCCGATGTTGAGCGCGATCTAATCCGCACCCGCACCGCCGAAGGCAGGAGCCGCGCCAAGGCCCGAGGAAAGCACATGGGATGGCTCCCGTCCCTAAAAACACCGGCGCAGCGGAAAGAGGCCACCACACGGCGCGCGCAGGGTGCTACGTTGCAGGAATTGGCCGGACAGCGGTTACGATGCTGTTTTCCCGCAGCTTATTAAGCTAGACGAGCGAAAGCGTGCCGGCCAGAAACATTTGCCGCGTGAGGCGGCGCTGGATCTTGCCGCTGGTCGTCTTGGGCAGGCTGCCGGTGCGGATCAGGACGATCTCGCGGGCGGCAATTTCATGTTCCCTGGTGATTGCTTCGCGGACCGAGCCGATGATCTCTTCGATGGCGATCTGCCGCCGGAACGTACGCTCGACTTCTTGGACCAGCACCAGTTGCTCCTCGTCGTTGCGGTCGGGCACGCTGAAAGCGGCGCCACAGTGGCGGCGCAGCGCCGCATGGGAGTCCTGCACCGTTTCCTCGATGTCCTGCGGGTAATGGTTGATGCCGCGGATGATGATCAGGTCCTTGATCCGGCCGGTGATGTAAAGCTCGCCATCCTCGTCGAGAAAGCCGAGATCACCGGTGCGCAGCCAGTCTTGGGCGCCGCCGGACGCCGTGCGCGCCCTGAACACCGAAGCAGTCGCCTCCGGGTTGCGCCAATAGCCTTGCGCGACGTGCGGCCCGGCAACCCAAACCTCCCCGACCAGCCCCGGCCCCAGCGGCATCCGCGTTTCCGGATCGACGATCGCGAGGCGCTCGCCGACGAGTTGCCGGCCACACCCCACCAATATTTGCGCATCCTGCGCTCGCGCCGGGGCAACCATCTGGTTGCGCTGCAGGGCCTCCCGATCGATCCTGCGGGTGACCGGGCCAGTCCCCCGCCGGCCCGCCGAAATCAGCAATGTCGCCTCCGCCATGCCGTAGGCGGGGTGAATGCTTTTGGCATCGAAGCCATAGGGCGCAAAGGTGGAGGCGAACCGGTCGATCGTGCTCGCCCGGACGGGCTCGGCTCCATTCAAGGCGACCTTCCAACAAGAGAGGTCGATGCCGTGGAGCTCTTCGGGGCGGTGGCGTCTGACGCAGAGATCGAAGGCAAAGTTGGGGCCCCCCGCGACTTCCGCGCGATAATCGTGGATCGCCCGCAACCAGCTGAGCGGGCGCTGCATGAAGCTGACCGGCGCCAAGAGAACGCACAGCGCTCCGTTATAAAGCGACTGCAGTGCATTCAAAATGAGTCCCATGTCGTGATAGAGCGGGACCCAGCTGAGGTGCGTCGAGTTTCGCGTATTACCCAAGGCAATACGGATCATCTCTGAATTTTCGATCAGATTGCCATGGCTGACGATGACCCCTTTGGGTGAGGAGGTCGACCCGGAGGTGTACTGTAGAAGCGCGATGTCTTCCCGCGCGGGAAGCGGAAGCGGGGCCTCCATTTCGCCGGAATCCGCACTGCAGGAATTGACAAGGACCCAATCGAGCTCCCCTGTGCCGAAACGCTCCATCAGCTCCGGCCGAGCCTCGGTCAGCAAATCGCGGCGGGTCATCGCAAAGCGCGGCGAGCAGTCCGCCAGAATGGCCGCACTGGCATCCCTCGAGCTGGCGCGCCGCGGGACCATCATCGGCACCGCGATTACACCGGCGAGGAGGCAAGCGAAGAACGCGACGATGAAATCCAAGCCCGGCGAGAACAGCAGGACCGCTCTGTCGCCTTTCCGTCCGCGCTCGGCCAGGCGCGCGGCCACCGCGCGGGCGCGCGCATAAAGCTCGACAAAGGACAAGGAAAGCCGCTCGGCCCCGCGATCCGGCAGAAAAATATAGGCCGGGTCGTTCGGCTGCTCCGCCGCCCGGCGCCGGAGCACGTCGACCAGCGACGAAAACTCGGTTCGCGTGTTCGTTTCGTTCATCAACCGGCGCGCGTTGCCAAGTGCCGGGCGAGTTCGCCGATCGTCGGATGTTCGAACAGCAGGTCGGGCGTGAGCTCCAACCCGAGCCAATCTTCTAGCTCGACGATCAAGAACACCGAGTTTGCCGAATTGAGTCCCAACCGAGCGAACGTCATCTCCGTGTCTATCGATTGGTCCGGCAAGTCGAGCGTGCGCGCCAGATAATCCACACACCAGTCTCGGATCGCGGCTTCGCTCGGATGTTCGGCCCGCAAAACAAGCTCCGTGTAACGACCCGGTATCGACCAAAGGTTCCCTAACTCGCGGCGCGCGGCGATCTGGCGCGGCAGGCCGAAGCGGCGGGCTAGCGGATCACACCCGCTGTTTCGCTGTTTCTGCAGCGAATTTACAGCCAGAACCGCTTCTTCGACCACCGTCCGCCATTGCAATTATACGACAATCACATCCACAGGTCAAGCAATAAGTGCGAGAATCGCAACGAAATTTCAGCCAGCAGCGGCAGGCAGCTGGCGCAGCTGCGCCTTCAGCCGGTCGAAATCGACCGGCTTGGTGAGGAACTCGGCGGCGCCGAGCTCGCTGGCGCGGCGCCGCCGCTCATCGTCGCCGTAGGCGGTCACCATCATGACCGGCAGATCGGGGAAGCGCTCTTTGATCTCGCCCAGCAATTGCAGGCCGTCCATCCCCGGCATGTTGATGTCCGACAGGATGACAATCACCCCGGGATCGATCTCGCCGTTCAGCAATTCCAGCGCCTCCTCGCTCGAGGCGGCGAAGTGCATCACGTAGGTGCCCTGGCGCGCCTCGCGGCGAAAGCGCTGGCGGAAGAGCTCGGCGACATCGGGCTCGTCATCGACGACAATGATACTGGCGCTCACGCCGCCTCCCCGCCGCGAAGCTGTGAAAGAATTGGATCAGCACCGCGCGTCCTTCGAGACAGCCGCTGCGCGGCTTCCTCAGGATGAGGACATTTCTTAATGCCATCAAGAACACACCTCATCCTGAGGAGCGCCTATAGGGCGCGTCTCGAAGGACGCACGACATCGATGCAGGCCCTGGTGTGGAGCAGTCATGCCGCGGCCTCTGCTGGCGGCGCCGCGCGGGTGCGCGGCAGGCGGATCGCGAACTCGGTGAATTCGCCGACCCGACTGTCGACGGCGATCGTGCCGCCGTGCTGTTGGGTGACGATGTCCCAGCTGATCGAGAGGCCGAGCCCGGTGCCTTCACCGGTCGGCTTGGTGGTGAAGAACGGCTGAAACAATTTGTCCCGGATCTCGGGCGGGATGCCGGCGCCGTTGTCGCGGATGCGGATTTCGACCGCCTCGCCGAGATCGACGGTCGACGCCGTCAGGGTCGGCTTGAACTTGGGGTCGCCTCCCTCCTTCTGGCGTTTGGTGGCGGCGTAGAAGCCGTTGCCGAAGAGGTTGAGACAGCCGCGGGTCATGTCCTGCGGCACCAATTCGGTCGGGGCGATGCCCCGAGCGAAATCGCGTTCCAAGGTGATGTTGAACTTCTGGTCCTGGGCGCGGGCGCCGTGATAGGCGAGGTTGAGCGCCTCCTCGACCAGGTGGTTGAGATCGACCTCACGGCGCTCGCCGCTCTCGCCGCGCGAATGCTCCAGCATGCTCTTTACGATGCCGTCGGCGCGCCGCCCGTGCTCGGCGATCTTTTCGAGATTGCCGGTCAGCATCCCGACGATTTCGTCGACATCGGCGCGTTCGTCCTCGGCGAGCCCGGCGAGCCCGGCGATCGCCGGTGCTGCGGTCTCCTTCAGCTCGTCGAGCAATTCGACCGAGAGGCCGGCAAAATTGTTGACGAAGTTGAGCGGGTTCTTGATCTCGTGGGCGATGCCGGCGGTGAGCTGACCCAAGGAGGCCATCTTCTCGGCCTGGATCAGCCGGTACGCCACGGTCAGGCCCAGAGAGCGTCGGATCCTGCTGCACGTCGTCGACATGCACGGGTGCGCGCTCGACCGCGGCGCGGCCGAGATGGGTCTCGCCCATCCTGACTTTCCGTTCGCGCAATGCCTCCACCCGCTCCGCGCTCATGCCGAAGGCGGATTTGGGTCCGAGCCGGCGATCAGCGGCCCGCAACAACAAAACCCCGCCGTTGCTGCTCACCGCACCGCCCGCAAAATCAACCTCAACCGCGCGCTTGCGACCGGCTGGAAAGCCAAAACTCCCCTGGGTACAATCCGTCACCGCCAAGATCCCCCGCTGGATTTTGTCTCAGCAGCGGAATCTCAGCATGATCCGGAGCTTGGCGGTACCCTTTTCTCCCGATCCTAGGAAATATCCGGGCTAACCCTCCCCCGCTTGCGGGGGAGGGTTAGGGGTGGGGGCGCTCCCCGACAAGCCGTCGATCGCGGTGCTGCCGTTTGCGAATATTGGCGGCGACCCCGAGCAGGAATACTTCGTCGACGGCATGGTCGAGAAGATCATCACCGCGCTCAGCCGCATCCGCTGGCTCTTCGTCGTCGCCCGCAATTCGAGTTTCACGTACAAGGGGCAAGCCGTCGATGTGAAGCGGGTCGGGCGCGAGCTCGGCGTGCGCTATGTGCTCGAAGGCTCGGTGCGCAAGGGCGGCAACCAGGTGCGGATCACCGGACGGCTGATCGACGCGGTCAGCGGCACGCATCTCTGGGCCGACCGGTTCGACGGTGTGATCGAGGATGTCTTCGAGCTTCAGGACAAGGTGGCCTCCAGCGTCGCAGGCGTCATCGAGCCGGCATTACAGGCCTCCGAGACCACGCGCTCGGCCGGCCGTCCGACCGCCGATCTGACCGCCTACGACCTCTATCTGCGCGTCTCGCCAAACCAATTATGAGCCGCGTCATGCCCGACATGGGTCGGATCGATCAGGGCGATCAGCACATTAACGTCAAGGAGAAAGGTCAAGTGAGCTCGTCACAGAGCGCATTGACGATCTCGAAGGTGACGATGACGCCTTTCTCGCGCACCGGAAGAAGAGGCACGCCGTTTCGTTCGGCGCCTACCACCGGCGGTCGCAGGGAATGGCGCGCCAGTTCGGAGACGATCTTGCCAACGGTCTGGTTGCGCTGACGCGCGATGGCCTTAGCCGCCGTCAGAACATCGTCGTCGATGGCAATCGTCGTGCGCATCACGGGCCTGCGATGTTGGATCACGAATCATACATCAATATGTGCGCGATGTCGCGACATGGCAGAGAGATGGCGGCATCACCAGCGGCCCCAAATGCGGCGCCAGCGCCCCCATCTCACCGGATGCCGATCGAGCCATCGTTTGATGCGGATCGGCAACAATTTCCGCCGCTCTTCGACGGACCGAATGTCTTCCTCGGGTGTGCGGGTCAACAAGCAATAGTTGATGCCGCTGAGAGCCTCGCCGGCGGGAACCGGCCTGATCTTGAAGTTCGGCAGCACGCGGCAGATCGCGAACCCCAGGCCGCGGATATAATCGGCGAAGTCGGCCGGGTTTACCGTATGGGCAAGCAGGCTATCGGCGAATTCGGTGACGATGCGGATATTGGGAGATCGGGCAATGGTTTTCTCCATGCCGCGCATTACCATCGGCTCATGGCCCTCGACGTCGATTTTGACGAGGTCGACCCTCAGATCGGACGGCAGAAAATCGTCGATCGTCGTCATGTCGACTTCGACCGCATGCTGCTTGCCGCCGCACAGCTGCACATCAGACATGGTGCCGCCGGACGGCAGGTTTGCCGAATAATGCAGGACGCCGCGGCCGCTCTCGTTGGAGACCAGCACATTTGCCAGGACGATATTCGGATTGAAGAAAAGATCGTTTGCAACGATCGTGCGCTGCAGGCTCTCGAAGAGACGCGGGTTGCCCTCGAACGCGTAGAGCCGACCATGATTTTTGACGATGCTGGCACTGAGCGCGGTGTAGAGGCCGAAATTGGCGCCGATGTCGAGAACGACCGACCGTTGCGTTAGAAAGGTCCGGAAGACGCGAATGACATCGGCTTCGTGCTCCCAGCCGAGAATATAGCCGAGCGCCTCAAACGTGGTCGTGTCGACGCAGAGATATTCGCCGGAGGCCAGCCGCACCAACGCCCAATCCGCTCCGGCCGCGATCGGACGACGGATCTTCATTCGCTCCCGTCTGGAGGACGGCTATGGCCGCGCCCCGTCTCGCTCACCTGGGACGGACGCCGGCGGCCCTCACAGCACGGATTCGACCCACTCGTAGAGTTTGCTCTTGGGCAGGGCGCCGATCTTGGTGGCGGCGACCTGGCCGCCCTTGAATAGGATCATCGTAGGAATTCCGCGAACCCCGTATTTCATCGGGGTCTGTGGGTTCTCGTCGATATTGACCTTGGCGACGGTCACCCTGCCGGCCATGTCGGTTGCGAGCTCTTCGAGGAACGGGCCGACCATGCGGCATGGTCCGCACCATTCCGCCCAGAAATCCACGACCACCGGCCCGCTCGCGCGGAGCACTTCGGCGTCGAAGCTGCTGTCGGTGACGGCGATCGGTTTCATTTGGTATTCCCTCGGTTAACTGCCGGTCAGATTAGGGGAGCCGAAAATGCTCCGTCAAGGCACGTACCCCGCAAGGATTTCGGGGCTGATCGGCATCAACCGCGGACCTTCGGTCCACAACAGGGCGCAACGGATCTGGCGATCCGGGTAAATCCGCGCGAGCGCGGCTTGGTAAGCCGCGAGCTGTCGAAGATAGATCGGCGCCACCTCGTCCTCGGCGGCGGGCGGCGGGCGCAGGCTCTTGTAATCGACGATCAGCACGCGGTCCTCTGCGACCACCAGCCGATCGATCTGCCCTGATAAGGCTTGCCCTCCGATTAACCCGATGAGCGGCACCTCGGCCTGCGAGCCCGGACCAAACAGCTCGGTGAAATCGGGGTGATCCAAGACGGCGATTATTTCGCGCCGAATTTCGTCCTGCTCCTCGGCCGCGAGGCGGTGAGTTGCCAACGCCAAGAAGCGCCGCGCCGCGACCTCGCGTTCCTCGATCGGCAGCTCGGGCAAAGCCTGCAGCAGCCGGTGTATGAGGAGGCCGCGCTTGAACCGGTCACGCCCTTGCGCCGCCAGCGGCGAGAGGGCGGGTGGCTCGGCCCCGCTCGGCCGCGACGGGGCGAGCAGCCGCAGCGGGTCGGGCTCGGGTGGCGGCGGCTGACGCACCCAATCCGGCAATGGCCCGGCCGCCGCTACCGCTGCTGCCGGACGCTCCCGAACCGGCGGGACGGTTTGAAGGCTGGTGAGCCTCAGACCCTGGCCGCACCAGCCGTCGGCGCCGATCAACGGCGTCGAGTTGAAGGGAAAAGGGGTCGAAATCTCGGCGAGACCCGTGCGGCAGAGCCCGTGCCATGAACGTTCACTGGGCGCTTCCCGCGTTTGCCAGCCGCAGATATAGAGCCGGTCCTGAGCCCGGCTCAGTGCGACATAGAGCAGGCGGCGATATTCCTCCAGGTTGCGCTCGCGCAGCGCCAGTTTTTCGCTCGTGTAAAACGGGACGGCGAGATCGGCCCGCGGACACCACAGCGGCAGCCCCTCACTCTCCGTCCACAGCAGCGTGTCCGGAAGTTTCGGCAGCTGCATCGTATCGGGCAGAAAAACCACCGGGGCTTCGAGCCCCTTCGCGCCATGGACCGTCAATATCCGCACCTCGTCGCGCTGGCTTGCGCCGAAATCGCGCTTGACTTCGGTGTCGCCGGCGACGAGCCAGCGAAGAAAACCCTGCAAAGACGGCACGTGTTCCCGCTCATAAGAGAGCGCGAGTGCGAGGAACTCCTCGACCGGGTCCTCGGCCTCGATCCCGAGGCGCTGGAGCAGCATGCGCCGCCCCCCTCGAGCCCCGAGGATCTCGGCATAGAGCTCGTAGGGCGGCACAAAATCGGCGCGAGCCAGGAGGGCGGTTAGAGTCTCCACCGCACGCCGAAGCTGCGGAGACTTGTCGGCTTTGGCGCGCAGTTGCTGCCAAAGTTTTTCGCCGCCGCGGTCATAGGCGAGGTCGAACAGCATCTCCTCGCCGAAGCCGAAGAGGGGGCCCTTCAGCACCGTTGCCAAGGTGAGATCGTCCTCCGGCAGCAGCAAGAATCGCCCGAGCGCCACCAGATCCTGCACCGCCAGCTGCTTGGTCAGAATGAGGCGGTCGGCCCCGGCCACGGGAATGTTGCGGTGTTTGAGCGCCCGAAGAAGCTCACCGACGAACTCGTTGCGCCGCCGCACCAGCACCATGACGTCGCCCGGCCGGATCGGTCGGCCGCACGCCTCGAGCATCTCGCCATTGCGCAGCCAAGCCGCGATCGTCGCGGCGATCGCGTTTGCGAGCCGTGTGCGAGGCTCCGTTGTCCGCTGGCGAATGACCGGCAGCGCCATCGGGTCGGTCGGCTCCTCGGGCTGCCCGACTACCGGCGGCCACAGCTCGACCACTCCCGCGTGTCCCGCCCGGGACGCGATATGACGGATCTCGGTGCCGTCGAGAGCGACGCCATCGCGGGCCGCCTCGTGACGAAAGACGGCGTCGATCGCCTGCAGCACCGGCTCGGTCGAGCGAAACGAGACTTCCAGCGGCACGACGCGCCATCCCTGGCGGGCGTCGCTGACGCGTCGTTCGAAATAGTCACGCATGGCCAGAAAGGCTCGCGGATCCGCGCGCTGAAAGCTGTAGATCGACTGTTTGGCGTCACCGACGGCAAAGATCGTGCGCTGGCGGTCGCCGACTCCCTCACCGGCAAAAAACTCCTCGGCGAGCGCCGCGACGATCTCCCATTGCTCGGGGTTGGTGTCTTGCGCCTCGTCGATCAGAATGTGGTCGAGGCCGCCGTCGAGCTTGAACAGCACCCATGGCGCGATGCCGGGTCGGTGCAGCAGGTCGAGCGCGGCGGAAATCAAGTCGTCGTAGTCGAGGACACCCTGGGCGCGTTTCAGCTCGGCATAGGCATCCATCAGCGCGCCGCCGAGCCGGATCACAGCGCCGCTCGCCTCGACCAGCGCTGCCGCCGCCTGCACCTCGCAGAATTTTTTGACCCGTTCGGCCTCGGCGCACAGTACCGCCCCGGCGTCGCAACCCGCGCTGCGGGCCGCGTCGCGAGTGATCAGGATTTTGCGGATCTCGCCCTCGGCGGTCAAAAATGCGGGGAGATATGCTGGGAGCATCTGACGGCGCTGCCCAGGTGTCTCGCACCATGCGGCGAGGATGGCGCCGCGCTCCCGATCGGAGCAGGATCCCGCGGAGAGCGCTGCCGCCGTGGAGCGCAGCCCTATTTCGTCCCCGGCGCCGGCCGCGCAGAAGGCGGCGACGACTGCCTCCTCGGTCGTTCCCGCAGGCAGATCCAGGGCCCGGCAGAGCTTGTCCCGCAACGCGGTGTGGCCGTCTGCGAGCACCTGGCGCAGCTTGCCGCGCTCGGCCGCGAGCGCCATCATCAGCGCGCCAAAGCGCTCTTCCGGCGCATGGCCAGCCACCACCGCAAGCGCGTCGGCGAGTTCGGGCTCGCGGCCGCCGCGCGCGGCAAGGATCACACGCTCGCCGGCCTCGATCAGCGTCTCGCGGGCACTGCGCTCGTCGATGACCGCAAATTCCGTCGTCACTCCCGCCTCCAGCGGGAAGCGGCGCAGCAGAGTTTGGCAGAAGGCGTGGATCGTCGCGATCTTGATGCCGCCCGGGGTTTCGAGAACGCGCGCGAAAAGCTGCCGCGCCCGGGCGATGGTCGCGTCGCTGGGCATATGGCCGGTCAGCTTCTGCAGGGTCTCGGCGAGCGCCCCTGACCGCAACGTCGCCCAATTGGCCAATTCCTCGTTCAGCCGGTTTGCCATCTCGGCGGCCGCTGCGCGTGTGAAAGTCAGGCACAGGATGCGTGCGGGATCGGTCCCGTCGAGCATCAGCCACAGCAAGCGGTCGATCAGGACGCGCGTCTTGCCGGTTCCGGCAGAGGCGGAGACCCAGACCGAAGCCCGCGGGCCGGCCGCCCTGCGCTGCGGGGTGTCGGGGTCGCCGAACGACCTCACTCCTCGGCCTCGCTCTCGGCGAGGCGCTCGAGCTGCCGATAATCGGAAAAGCGTGGCGCCCAGCGCGGCGACGGAACCGCGAGATAGGGGGTCTGCGGATCGTCGAACCGGTCGATCAGCGCCGCGACGCGGGCGACCACGCGATCGATCAGCGCGCCGGGGTCACCCGCGTCGATCGGGCAGCGTTCGCCGACGGGTTCGCCGCCGCTCAGCCGCCAATATTCAAGCGCCGCAGCCGAGCCACTGACGCCTTTGAAACCGCCACCGCGCAGGATCGCGCCTTCAAGAGGCAATTGCGGCGCAAACCCCGCTTGCACCTGCTTTGCCGAGGGCACGGCGCCGGTCTTGTAGTCGAGCAGCAGAAAACCGCCATCGGCGAGGCGGTCGATGCGGTCCGCCTTGGCGGTAATCGTGAACGGCCCGCCCAGTGCCTGCATTGTCCAGCTGCCCTCGCATTCGCTGAGACTCTCCACGATACCGAAGCGCCGGACGCGCTCCAGATCGACCAGCCAGCGTGCGATCCTGGTAAAGCGAGGCCACCAGAACGCCCAGGCGCCGGGGCGCGACAGGATGGGTCCGAATTGCTCGCGGCCGATGCTCAGCAACTCCTCCTCGGCGTCGTCGGGCAGCGCCCGCGGGAAGCGGCGAAGGAAGGCATCGAGCGCCCGATGGATGACGGTGCCGAGTTCCGCGCGCCCGGGATCGGCGTCGAGTTCGTCCAGCGGCCTCAGCTCGAGGATATGGCGGGCATAGACCGCGTAAGGATCGCGCAGCCAGGCCTCGATCTGCGTCACCGAAAGCTTTCGCGGCCGTGCCGCGAGAGGCGGGCGCGGCTCGGGCGGGGGCAGCGGCCGGTAACCGTCCCCCCGATCAATCAGCTCCGTGGTGTGCCGGAGGGTATTATCCGGTCCGATCGCGCCATCTAATCCGACAGCCTGCAGTACCGTATCGAGACGAAGAAGCCAGCGCGACGGCACGGTCGGAACACCCTCGCTCCGCGCAGCGCGGGTCAGCGCCACCTCCGGCGCCCCCAGCGCCTGGGCAAAGTCGTGCGCGGCTATTCCGATGGCGCGCTCGGGCAAGGCAATACCGAAATCCCGCCGCATCTGCCGCGACATCCATGGGTCGTGCTCGGCCGAAGGCGGCCAGGTGCCCTCGTTCAGACCGCCAAGAACGACGAGATCGGCCTGCTGCAGCCGCGCTTCGAGGAGACCCCATATCGCCAACCGGGGATGCCGGCCGAACACCGGGCGGACGACCGCATCGGCGGCCAGCGCCTCGAACAAAGCCGGATAATGCCCGCCGGGAAGACTCGGAAAGTCGCGCGCGGCATCGATCAGCTCATGGCAGAAGCGTGCAGCCGCCTCGCCCGCCGCCTCACACCAGAGGCGCTCGCCGCCGGTTTCGGTTGCGGTCGCGGCGAGCCGCTCGGCGGCCTCGATATGCGTTGCCGCAAGCCGCGACAGCGGTACGGCGTCCGCGACCAGCAATTCCGGCAGTGGGCCGAGGCAGGCCTCGAGCCGGTCTACCAACCGCGGCAAGCCGAATTTCTCACCGGCGAGAGCAGCCCTGAGGCCAGCGAAGCCCGGAGCGGGACGAGGCCCGCGGATTGCTTGTTCGAGCTGGCGCGCGAGATCGCGGAAGGCGACCGGAGCAAGCCCGCCGGAGGCGAGCGGATGCTTCAGCGCGGCCAGCAAGGGCACCGGAGCGAGGCCGCTGGCGGCCAGGTCGAGGACCAGGCGCAGAAAGACGCCCGGCGGTGTCCGGTTGAGCGGCAGACCGGCCGAGTTGTCGATGTCGATGCCCCAGCGGCGCAATTCCGCCGCAACCCGGCGGGCGAGCGCGCGATCGGGGGTGACGAGCGCGGCGGTGGCGCCCGGCGTCTCCAGCTTGCGGCGGAGCAGGAGTGCGATGGTGACCGCCTCCTCTTGCGCGCCGGCGCAGTCGTATCGGCTCAGCCCGTCGAGGGTATCCGCGGCCTGCCCGGGCAAACGCCGCCAAGCATCGGTGGTGATGGCCGGCCGCAAAGCCGCGGCAATCAACCGTACCCGGTGCGCAATTGCGTCCGCCGACGCCGAGCCCTCACCCGGCTCGCTGCGGTCGCCACCCTCTCCCGCAATGCGAGAGAGGGGCTGTAAGCCCACAATGTCAGAGCTCCTCTCCCGCACCGCGGGAGAGGGGGGACCAAGCGGGCCAGCGCTTGGTGGGTGAGGGTGTCGGTACGCGAACAAGGGAAGATCGGAGAGGCCTTCGAAGCCGCGGCCTGGGATGGGTTCCGGCCGGCTTGGAGGCCAATCGCGAACCTCCGCCCGGGTCAGATCCAGCGCCCGGAGCAACCCCGCCATGAGATGCTGTGGATGCGCCTCGTCCTCTTCGATTGCCGACCATTCGGCAGCGTCGCGGTCACGGTCGAGGCCGGGGAGGATCACCGCACCCTGATCGAGCCCCGCAACCAGCGAAAGCAGCTCGGTCATCGCGGGGATGCCGCCGATCAGCCCCGCGGCGATCACCGGATGGCGAGGCGGAGAGCGTCGCCAAGCGGCGGTTTGCTGTTCGAGCAGGCGATTGCGCCGCGACGCCCCGTCGAGAGCTTCCTCCTGGGCTAGGATCCGCGGCCAATGCTGCGGCAGGATTTCAAGAAAATGATGGACGACGCGCCAATGCTCCGCCAGCCCCTCCGGGACCAAATCGGCGATCCTCGCGAAGCTCGCCCCCTCGGTCGCAGCCCTGTCGAGAAGCCGCGCGAGGCTCGCAGCGAGTGTGGCGGCTTGTCCGGGCAAGAGCGGCTCCTCGCCGCCCCGGTCGCCCCAGTGCAGGACAAGCCGGGTCAGCAGCAACCGCCGCCGCAGCTCGGGGATCGGCGGGGGCACCGCCAAATCCTCCGCGGCGCCGTCGGACAACGACAGCTCGTCGGAATCGAGATCGCCGATCGGCCGCATCCGCGGCAGCAGCAACGGGGTCCCGACCGCTTTTCCCTCCGCGGTTACGCGCAGGAATGCGTCTCGCAGCGAGCGCACCGCGCGGCGGGTCGGCAGCAGAACGGTAATCCGCGGCAGCTGAAGCGGGTCGTCTCCCGCCATCCCGAGCAGCCCAGCCGCCAACGTTGCCAGAAAAGGCCGGTGCGCGGCAATCGTATAGACCTTGGGCTGCACTCGATTTTCAAACCTTGCTACCGCTCGATGCGGTGCGGCGACAGCCTTTCGCGGGTGGCGGCGAGGCCCTGCGGCGTCCCGATATGATACCACTCGCCATCGTGCATTATGGCATGCAGGCGCCCTGCTTTTTCAGCATGGTCGAATAGCCGGACCAGCGAGAAAACGCGGTCGGCAATACCGGCGAAGGCACGGCTGTGCAGCAGCTGGAGGCCGGCGAAGAGAAAGGACGCGACTTCACGCTCGCTGCGGCGACGCGGGCATCCCCGCGGGTCGATCGAGTAGTCGCCGCTGCCCTCGTATCCGACCGCCGTCGCGGTTTGCTGCAGTAAGAGGATTGCGTCCATACGCTCGGGGTCGAAGGCGGCGGCGAGCCGCTGCAAGGCGCGATCCTTGCCGTCGAGCCAGAACACGTCGCTGTTGACGACAAAAAAGACGTCGCCGAGCAACGGCAGCGCCTGCGCGACGCCGCCGCCGGTATCGACCAACTCGGCTTCGTGGGAAATCTCGATGCGGGGGTGATCTCGACGGGCCAGTTGCGCGATGACCAACGAGGCCTTGTAATGCACGTTGACGACGACCCGTTCGACCCCGACGAGCGCCAGCTGGTCGATCGCATGATCGAGCAGGGTGCGGCCGTTTATCTCGATCAGAGGTTTCGGAATGGTTTCGGTCACTGGCCGCAACCGGGTGCCGAGCCCGGCTGCGAGCACCATCGCCGTCCGCGGCAGGACGATCATGCGGATAGATGCCGAGCCGAGCGCGGCAGGTGGCGGTCGAGCCATCGAGCGATCGGGTCAAGCGCCGGATGGGCAAGCTCTTGCTCGAGTAGCCGCCAGATCCGCGGGAGGTGCACGAGGTAGCGCGGCTTGCCGTCGCGCTTCCACAACCGCGTGAAGATGCCGAGGATCTTGCAGTTGCGCTGAGCCGCGAGGATGGCCGCCGATTGCAGGAACGCCGCCCGGTCGAGCGCCGGAAAAGCAGCAAGATAGCGCTCGGTCATCTGCCGGCGCAGCTCGGCCGGGACGTCGCGCCGCGCGTCTTCGAGGAGTGAAACGAGATCGTAGCTCGGCGGGCCCCACACCGCGTCCTGAAAATCGAGGAGCCCGCAGCCCTGCACGCCGGGGCGATCACGCAACAGCATCAAATTGTCGACGTGATAGTCGCGCAGCACCAAGGTATCGCCGGGAAGCGCTGCTTGCGGCAGAAGCGCTCGCCACAGATCGAGATACTCGTCACGCCGGGCGTCGGATAACGGTTCTCCAAGAGACGCGGGGGCATACCAATCGACCAGGAGCGCCGCCTCGGCGAGGAGCCGCTCCGCGTCATAAGGGGGCAAGTCCGGGCTCCCGCGCGCTTCGACCGCGCGCTGCAGCTCGATCAGCGTGTCAACCGCCAGCGCATAAAGGGCCGGCTCGTCGGCCCCGCGGTCGAGAAGGCGGGTGTAGGTCTCGTCGCCGAAATCCTCGATCAGCAGAAAGCCGCGCGCGGGGTCATCCGCGAAGACCTCGGGGGCGCTGAACCCGAGCCGGCGCAACAGCTGCGCGACGGCGATATAAGGGACGACGTCCTCTTGCGGCGGCGGCGCATCCATCAGGACGGCGCGTCGGCCATCGCCGCCGAGGCGGTAATAGCGCCGGAACGACGCGTCGCCGGCCAGAGGCGCCAGCCGGGCGCCTCCCCAGCCGCTTTCGTCGAGAAAGGCTGCCAGTGCCCGCTTTCGCACGGGCGCGCTCGGATCACGCATCGGCCGCGATCATCGCCAGCCGCGATTCCCACTCCTTGCCCGGATCGATCGCAATACGTCGCGCGCCTGGCTCATCGCCGAATGCAAAGCCGAGCTCGAGCCGGCGGCCGGGCAGCAGCGGTCCCAGCCGCTCGGGCCACTCGATCAGCGAGATGCCTGCGACGAACGCATCCTCGATCCCCAGCTCCCATGCCTCCTCGGGCGCGCGGATCCGATACAGATCGAAATGCCAGATCACCGTCGAGCCTGCATCGTAGACCTGCACGAGCGTGAAGGTCGGACTCGGGACCTCGTCCCGGTTGCCGCACGCGCGGATAAAGGCTCGCGCAAAGGTAGTTTTCCCGGAGCCGAGGTCGCCCTTCAGCGCAATGATGTCGGCCGGGGCAGCCACCGCGGCGATGCGGGATGCCAGCGCTGCGGTGGCAGTTTCGTCCGGCAGATCGACAACAATCATCAGCTAGGCGTTGTACAACCCGGCATCGGCTAGGCGCAATATGTGCGGCATCGGTGTTTGTTCGCGGCCCTGATCGGCAGTCGCCGCGATTGGCTTCACCCGGATGGCGCCGCTATCGCACGAATCGGGTCAAGACGCCGCCTATGCCGCCGCCCGGCTCTCGATTTGGGCCGAAGGCGGCACCCCGGCGGATTCCTGCAAGGCGGTGGGCAGACGGCAGGTGATGGTGGTTCCCCGACCGGCGGCCGAGTCGATCGTGACGGTTCCCCCATGCAGATCGATCAGGCTCTTTACCAGCGACAGACCTAGCCCCGCACCCGATCGCGGCATGCCACGCTCGAACTTTTCGAACATCCGAGGCTTATCGGACGGCGGAATCCCGATCCCGCTATCGGCGACGGTCAGCAGCAGCTCGCTCTCACGGCGTTCGGCCTCGATGCGTATCGCGCCGCCCGGAGGGGTGAACTTGATCGCATTGGAAATCAGGTTGAAAAGCGCCTGCTTGAGGCGGCGTTCGTCCGCCGCAATCGCGCCGATGTCGGGCGGACAAGAAAGCTCGATCTCGAGCTCTCTGCTTCTCGCACGCCCCCGCGTCAGCGCCAGCACCGTCTTCAGCATCTCGAAAATCTCGACCCGGCCCGTCTCCAGAACCATGTAACCCGCCTCGATCGTGGCGAGGTCGATGATATCGTTGATGAGCCCCAGCAGCTCTTGCGAGCTCTGGAGGATGCCGCGGCTGTAGTCGAGCTGCCGCGGGTTCAAGTCGCCGAAATACTGGTTGGTCAATATGTCGGCAAAGCCGATGACGGCGTTCAACGGCGTCCGCAACTCGTGCGAAACGTTGGCGACGAACTCGCTTTTCAGCCGCGCCGCGGTTTCGAGCGCTTCGTTACGCTCGCGCAGAACGCGTTCATACCTCGCCGTATCGGTCACATCGAGATAGGTCACCAACACATTGCCGTCCGGCAAGGGAACCGTCGCCTCCTGCAGCATCGACCCGTCGGTTCGGTAGACCGGGCCGCTCGCCGGCGCCTGAGCGGTGATTTTTGAAATAGTTCTCCCCTTCCTCGCATCCCAATCGCCCGAATTATCGAGTTGGGCGCGGGTCTTCTCCAGGATTTCGCCGATGTGCGGTTCGCCCGCGACATCGTCTTCCGATAATTCCCAAAGCGCCAGATAGGCGGGATTATGAAGCTTCAGCCGGCCGTCGCTGCCGTAGACCGCGATGCCTTCGAAGAGGTGGTCTAAAGTGGCGCGCCGCACCTTTGTCAAGGTTTTGCACGAGCGCTCTAGTGCCAAGCGATCGCTGACGTCCTCGTAAACGAAGGTGAGGCCGCCAAATGGATGTGGGGAGATGGACAACAGCAAGGTGCGGCCGTCGGGCAAATGCAGCAGATCCTGCTGCGGCCGGATGACCGAGGTGAACAGCCCTAGTTGCTTGCACTTGAATGCGCGGAAATCGGCGGCTTCGGGGAGAAGACGGGCCTCCCGCAGCCGCTCCAGAACTTCCTCGAAAGAAGGTTGAGCGGCGAGCCAGTCCGCTGCGATACCCCACATCGAGGCAAACGCGGCGTTAAAAAATTCGAGCCGCTTGTCGGGGCCGTAGATGGCGACGGAGGCGCGGATGGTCTCGAGCACCTCGGCGTGCGCATTGATGTGGCGCCACAACTCCGTCTCGGCGGCCTCGCGATCGGTGCGATCACAGGCGAAACCGATTGTGCCTCCTGTGGAGCACGGCACCTCGCCGATCTCGACCAGCCGGCGCGAGCCGCCGATGACGACGTGCCGGCATTCGCCGGGGCGAGCGCCGGAAGCCAATTCCCGGCTTTCCGCGACAACCAGATCGGCGGTCGTATCGAGGGCACTCGCATAGGCTCGGTTGCAATCGACGAGGATGCGGTCCGGGCCTAGCCGCCACACCGGCAGCGGAATGACGTCGAGCATCTGGCGCAAATCGGCGACTTCTTGGCGCGCCCTCTGGACCGTTACCGCCGCCGAAGCATCGAGAAACCAGAGCACAGTGTCGCCGCTCGCTGCGCGCCGCCCTTCTACGGCGTAGGCAACCCCGTCGCGGGCAACAAAAGTGGTCGAGAACGCGGCTCCCGCGGATTGCAGCGCCTGCCGGGCCTTCTCCAGCCGCTCCGCATCGACGGCCAGCAACCGTGCGAGGAACTGGCGATAGCCCGGCGCTTCAGCATGCGCGTCAGCGCTCGTCCGGCTTGGGCTCCAGCGAAACCATTCGAGCGGGACGGTTTCGAGCACCGCGCGTCTCGCGCGCTCTTGGTAGAGATCGGCGCGGGCGCGCAACAGAGCGGCAACCGAAGCCAATGCGACGAGCAGGCACAACGCAACAGCCAATTCGAGCACAACCACTCGCCCTTGCTAGGATCATAGATACCGGCGATCTATCGATCTGCCGCATGACCCCACAATAGGAGCATAATTTACCCAATTGCAAGAGCGATTCCGTCGCAAATGTAGTTAAAGTTGCAAAGGCCGGCTAGTAGCGGTAATGGTCCGGCTTGAAGGGCCCCGCGCGCTCGACGCCGATATAGCCAGCCTGGGCCGGGCTGAGCGCCGTCAATTTCGCGCCGAGCTTGTCGAGGTGCAGCGCGGCGACCTTCTCGTCGAGATGCTTCGGCAGCACGTAGACCTTGTTGTCGTATTTGCCGTGATTGGTCCACAGTTCGATCTGCGCGAGCACCTGGTTGGTGAACGACGCGCTCATCACAAAGCTCGGGTGGCCGGTCGCACAACCGAGATTGACCAGCCGCCCCTTGGCCAGGACGATCAGGCGCTTGCCGTCGGGAAAGACGACCTCGTCGACCTGCGGCTTGACTTCTTCCCACGGATAGTTGCGCAGCGCATCGATCTGAATCTCGCTGTCGAAGTGGCCGATGTTGCAGACGATGGCGCGGTCTTTCATCTGCCGCATGTGATCGATCGTGATGACGTCGATATTGCCGGTCGCGGTGACGAAGATGTCGCCTTGCGACGCCATCTCGTTCATCGTCGTTACCTGATAGCCTTCCATCGCTGCCTGCAGCGCGCAGATCGGATCGATCTCGGTCACCATGACCCGTGCGCCCTGGCTGCGCAGGCTGGCCGCAGAACCCTTGCCGACATTGCCGAAGCCGCAGACCACGGCGACCTTGCCGGCGACCATCACGTCGGTAGCGCGCTTGATCCCGTCGACGAGGCTCTCGCGACAGCCGTAAAGGTTGTCGAATTTCGATTTGGTGACGCTGTCGTTGACATTGATCGCCGGCGCTTTGAGAGACCCCTCCCGCACCATCTCGTAGAGCCGGTTCACGCCCGTGGTGGTCTCTTCCGAGATCCCGCGAATGTGGTTCAGCAGCTCGGGATATTTGTCGTGGAGGACCTTGGTCGCGTCGCCGCCGTCATCGAGCACCATGTTGGGTGTCCAGCCCGCCAATGGACCCTCGGCTGGACCGCGCAAGGTCTGCTCGATGCACCACTCGTATTCCTCCTCGCTCTCGCCTTTCCAGGCAAAGACCGGAATGCCGCGAGCGGCCATTGCCGCTGCGGCATGGTCCTGGGTCGAGAAGATGTTGCACGAGCTCCAGCGAACCGTGGCGCCGAGCTCGACCAGCGTCTCGATCAGCACTGCGGTCTGGATCGTCATGTGAAGGCAGCCGACGATGCGTGCCCCGGAAAGCGGTTTCGCGGCGCCGAATTCATCGCGCAACGCCATCAGCCCCGGCATTTCGGTCTCGGCAATGGCGATCTCGCGCCGCCCCCAGTCGGCGAGCGAAATATCGGCAACCTTAAAATCAGTGAATACGGGCATCCGTGGCTCTCCTTGATCACAACGCTGAAGGGCAGGCCTAGAAAGATATACACATATCTTTATATCGTCAATCGATCGGATTGGCCCGGGGCATGGTGCTTGTGAGACCTTGGGAGCGATCGCGATGCGTTCGTGTTCTACCACCGTAAACAGCGATCCGAGATTGTTCGACCGCTGTGCAACGTATGGAGGACGGATTGCAGCGTTTCCAGCATCTGAGCGGCGTGGCCGCGATCGCATTGACCGCGTTGGGATTGTCGGCGTGCTATCCGCCGCACCCGGAGACGGTCGCGGCCGCCCCCCCTGGCGCGGCGACGGCGCTGCCGCCGCAGCCGGCGCCCTATTATGCGCCGTCCGACGTGGCAACGGCATTGCCGCCGCAGCCGCAGCCATATGTTCCCCCGACCGCGACGACCGAACCGCCACCGCAGCCGCAGCCATATGTCCCGCCGACGGCGACGAACCCGCCCTACCCACTCACCGGCGCGGTAGGTCCGCAGCCATACGGGCCGACGACGCTACCGGGCGCCGCCATTCCGAGCAACGCCGGTACAACTTTTGTCAGTGTCGCGCCGTTCGCTCCGCCGCCGCCACACGTGGAGACCCCGCCAGCGCCGCCCTCGCCGCTGGCGGTTTGGCAACCCGGCCACTGGAGCTGGAGCGGCGGACAATATGTCTGGGTGGCCGGGCAATATGTGCAACGGCCCACGCCAAGCGCGAACTGGGTCCCCGGCTACTGGCAGCAAGGACCGAACGGCTGGATCTGGACCGAAGGCCGCTGGGCGTAGGGCGCAGTCACGTGACTGCGTTTGGCGGGGTCCGTCCGGCCAGGACCGCGTCGATCCCGTCCAACGCCAGGAAACCCATCGCGTCTCGGGTCTCGACCGTGGCGCTGCCGAGATGAGGGAGCAGGACGACATTGTCCAGCCCGAGATAGCCCGGGCTCACCGCCGGCTCACCGTCGTACACGTCGAGCCCGGCGTAGCCGACCTGCCCGCTGTGCAACGCCGCGATCAATGCCGTGTCGTCGACCAATGTGCCGCGGGCGGCGTTGACGACCACCGCACCCCGCGGCAGGAGGGCGATGCGCTCGGCGTTTAGCCACTGGTGGGTGGACGCGCCGCCCGGCGCATTAAGTGACAGCACCTGACACTGCGGAAGAAAACTCTCGTCGCTGTCGTGAAAGATCGCCGCTTGCTCGAGGTCGGCGGACAGACGGGCTTGGTCGCGGTAGTGCACCTCCATGTCGAAGGCACTAGCCATCCGCGCAACCTCGCGGCCGATGCGGCCCATGCCGAAGATGCCGAGGCGCTTGCCCGAGACTTGGGTCCCGATCAGCTGGGTCGGCGCCCAGCCCTGCCATTGGCCCGAGCGGACCAGCCGCTCGCCTTCGCCGGCGCGCCGCGCGGCGGCGAGGATCAGCAGCATCACCGTCTCGGCGGTCGCGACCGACAGCACGCCCGGCGTATTGCAGACGGTAATCCCACGCGCCGCCGCAGCCTCGACCGCGACATGGTCGTAGCCGACGCTGAAAGTCGCGATGACCCGCACCGTCTCGGGCAGCGCCGCGATCGTCACGGCATCGAGCCGATCGGCCGGGCAGCACAGGATGGCCGCTGCTCCTCCCGCGAGGCGGACAATATCGGCGCCGCTCCGCGCCACATCCTCGGGATTGAGCCGTACGTCATAGTCGCGACCGGCGCGCGCCTCGACGGCCGGCGGCAATCGGCGGGTCACGAGAAGTACAGGCCTGGCCATCGGCTAGACTAACAGTCTTCAACCAAACCCGGGCGGGCGGCGCTCGTGCCAATCGGTGGCCTCTTGATAGGCCCGGCCGATGCGCAAGGCGGTCGCCTCGTCATAGCCGCGGCAGACGATCTGCAACGACAGTGGCAGCCCCGTCGCGGTGAACCCGTTCGGCAATGCCAGCGCGCAGAGCTCCAGCGCATTGACGAAACGCGTGAAATGCGCCGGGGTCGAAGCCTGATCGACCTGGTCGACGGGAATGGCGGCGGTCTGGGTGGTCGGCGTCAGCAGTGCATCGACATCGGCGAGCGTTGCGGCGAATTCCCGCTTTGCCGCATCGCGCTCGCCGAGCGCCCGCAGGTAGTCGCGCGCCGATATCCCTCTGCCGGAGGCGATGCGGGGTCTTACCGCATCGTCGATCGGCAAGGTCATGTCGTCGACCAGATGGCCGACCAGGAAGTACCCTTCGGCGCCGATGATCCGCCCGGTCAGGTCGGTGAAATCGGCGAAGCGGCGGGGCAGCTCGACAGTCACGATCTCGGCGCCGAGCCGCGCCAGCGCATGGAGCGACGCATCATAGGCGGCGAGCACCTCCGCGGCGACCCCGGCGCGTTCCGCCTCGGGCATTCGGGCGAGCCGCAATCCACGTACTCCGCGTTTGATTGCCGGCATCGGATCGTCGGGACTGATGCCGCGAGTCCGCGGATCGAGCGGGTCCGGGCCCTGCATGAGATTGTAGAGGAGGGTTGTGTCGAGGACCGAGCGGGACATCGGCCCGGGCGTGTCGAGGGTCGGGGCAAGTGGCAGGATGCCGTAGGTGCTGACGCGGCCGATCGTCGTCTTGAGACCGGTGAGACCGCACCAAGAGGCGGGCAATCGCACCGAGCCGCCGGTGTCTGTGCCGATCGCCCAGGGCGCAAACCCGGCGGCGACCGCCACACCCGAGCCGCTGCTCGACCCGCCGGGGGTGCGCGCGACCTCGGGATCCCAGGGATTCCACGGCGTGCCCCTATGCTGGTTGGTCCCCCAGCCGCCCATCGCAAACTCGACCGTATGCGTCTTGCCGATGACGATGAGGCCCGCGGCAATCAGCCTTTGCGCCAATGTCGCCGTATGGGCCGAGCGCCGCTCGCGCCACACCTGCGAGCCGCCGGTCGTCACCCGCCCTTCGATCTCGATCAGATCCTTCAGCGCAATCGGAATGCCGTGCAGCGGCCCGATGCGATGCCCCGAGCGGATCGCTTTGTCCGCCGCCTCGGCTGCGAGCCGCGCCTCCTTACCGTACACCTCCACAAAGGCGTGCAGCTTTTGGTCTTGGGCGCCGATCCTCGCCAGCGCCGCATTGACGATGTCGACCGGCGAGAGCCGGCCGGCGGCAATCTCGTCCGACATCACATGGGCCGGCAATAACGCCGGATCGGTATTGCGCGACGGCATGGCTTCCTCTCGGCAGGCGGCAGTCTCGCCAGCATAGGCCTCTTGGCGCCGAGCCTGTCAATCCATCGCGGCTAGGTTGAGCGAGCCGACGGGCGTCGTTGACTCCGATCAAGCTGGCATCGAGAGTTTTGAAAAAACAGTTCCGCAGAGATTGCCTTATACTGTCCGGTGTGACCTCATACTGTCCGGTGTGACCTCGGTCCCCGCCGAAATTCTGGCTGCTGCTGCGGCAAAATTGCTCGAGCTCGGTCGGCTCGGTCTGGCGCGGACGGTTGCCGAGCTGGCTCTTTCCGAGGATAGCGACTCCGCCAATGCGCACAGCGTCCTCGCGGTCGTTTGCGAGGCGCTCGCGCAGTGGCGGCAGGGATTGGAGCACGGCCGACGTGCCGTGGAATTGCTGCCGGACGCGCCTCAGCTCAGATACAATTTGGGGCTGTCGACCTTGCGATTGGGCGATTACCCGGCCGGATTTTCGCTCATGGAGGCGCGGATCGACAAGCCGGACTGGACAGCCCTGGCGATCGCACCGAGCCGGGCTGCCGAGCGCCACCGCCTGCTGCAGCCGGGCGACCCGGTCGAGGGCCGGCATATTCTGGTGGTCACCGAGCAGGGTCTCGGCGATTGCATCATGTTCGCGCGCTATCTGCCGTTGCTCGCCGAGCGCGGTGCGCAGGTCGCGGTCGCGTGCAGTCCGCCGTTGCGACCGGTCTTCGAACATGTCGCAGGAGTCGCGGCGGTCCTGGCGCCGCCACCCGAGCAGCCGCTGGGCAAGATCAATTTGTCGCGCGCCGAATTCGATGCCTGGGTGCCGCTGCTGAGCCTGGCCCGCTATTTCGGGACCGACTTCGCCACGGTGCCGGCGGCGACGCCCTATCTCGGCGTCGACCCGCTGCGCACCGCTGCGTGGCGGCGACGATACGAGGCGGCCGGCCGGTCCGAGATGCCGAAGGTCGGCATCGTGTTTCAGGCCAACCCCGAGAGCGGCTCGGCGACGGAGCGGTCGTTGCCGATCGGCGACCTCGCGCCACTGCTGCGGACAGAGGGGATCGATTTCGTCAACCTGCAGGGCGGCGCGGCAGGCCGCAGGCTCGCCGCCGACTACCCGGGCATTATCGACGCCACCGCCGAGGAAATCCCGCTCGACGAGTTCGCCGCCGCGGTGGCGGCGACCGATCTGGTCGTCACTGTCGACACGATGGCGGCGCATTGCGCCGGCGCCTTGGGCCATCCGGTTTGGCTCACGCTGCCTCTTTCGCCGCATTGGTGCTGGGGGATCGGGCCCGACGGCACCCCATGGTATCCGACCGCGCGGCTCTTCCGGCAGACCGCCCGGCGCGACTGGTCGAACCCTCTCGCGGTCGTCGCGGGTGAGCTTTGTTCGTTATCAATTAAATATTAATTGACATTTTCTGATATGAGAACATAATGCGAACATCCTAACGCGAGTTCGTGCGGAGGGGACAGCCGTGGTCACCGATTATGATTTCAGACTTGCGAAAACCCACTTTCGAGGAAACGGCTGGCGGGGATTGGCTGCTCTCGCCGTTGTACTGATCGCGCGCGCGGCAATCGTCGGAGCTATAGCGCTTTCAGCAAGGCCGGGCACCCTTTGGCTCGTGCAGCTACTGGAGCATTTGGTTTAGCCATGCCACAGCGATGCGAATCGGGTGGCGACTACCCGGTCATAGGAAACCTCACCGTGCAGGATGCCGATGTCGCGGGCGAACTGGTTCATGCCGGCGACAAAGCCGGGCGAGATCGCGGCGTCGTAGAACGGCAGATCGCGGCGGATCAGCTCGGCGATCAGCGCCGCCTCGCCGGACGGGAAGTGTTTGCGACCGACCTCGGCGGCGCGGTCCGGGTCGGCCCTGAGCGCTGCGTGGGTGTTGACGATCGCGCGGATTGCGGCGGCCGCGACTTGCGGAGAGCCGTCGATCAGCTGGTCGGTCGCCGCCACCGAAGCCATCGTGTAATTGAAGCAAAGCTTTGGCCCATCGCCGCGGCGCACGTCCAGAACGATGGTGCCAACACCCCGGCGCACGGCGACTTCGGTGCCCATGCCGTTCGCCCAGAACCCGTCGATCTTGCCGTCTTCGAGCGCCTTGGCGGCGGTCAGCCCGAAATTCACGGTCGCTCCGGAGGCGCCCGGCACCGGAGTGATCGTCACGCCATCCCGCTCGAGGTCGATCCCCGCCTCGATCAGCAGCCGCCGCAGACCCATCTCGACCCAAGGCGCCGCCCCGATGCGGCGGCCCCGGACCGCGCCGACATCGCCGCGCGAGGCGTCGAGATCGGCGCGCATGACGAGAAACCAGTACATGCCCTGCGCCTGCGCGCACAGCAATTTTGCACCCTGCCACTCGGGAAAGGCGGCGAGCGCCGAATGCGCCGAACCGGCGACAAAATCGACCCGGCCGTCGCGCATCGCGCGATAGGCTTCGTCGACCGGAAAGATCAGCTCCAGCGAGACGTCGAGCCCCTCCTCCTCGAAGAACCCGAGCGCGACCGCCGCCACCGCCGGGAAATAGGAATTCGAGATCAGGTCGGGGACCGCGAGCTTCATCGCAAACTCCTTTCCCGCTACGAAGGGACCATATCAGGTCGAGACCCAAAGCGGACGGGGCAAACGAGATGAGCGAGCAGCCGCGGCACGAGCCGATCAATTGGAAGACGCACGGCGTCAAGGTGATCCCGGGCGACCAGCTCGACCCCAACACCGCGCAGACGCCCGGCATGGATCGCGCCGCCGCGATCAATCTGGCCCGGGTCGGCGCGCAAAAGATCTGGGCCGGCACGGTCAAGATCCACCCCAACGCGAAGACCGGCGCGCATCATCATGGCCATCTCGAAAGCGTGATCTACGTCCTCAAAGGCCGGGCGCGGATGCGCTGGGGCGAGCAGTTGGAATATGTCGCCGAAGCGGGCCCCGGCGATTTCATCTTTGTGCCGCCCTATGTGCCGCACCAGGAGATCAACGCCTCGACCGAGGAGACGCTCGAATGCGTCTTGGTGCGCAGCGACAACGAGGCGGTCGTCGTCAACCTCGACATCGAGCCGGTCGAGCGCCCGCAGGAGGTGCGCTGGATCGACCCGATCCACAAACACGGCTGACTGCCCCTCACCCCGGCCCTCGCCCCGCTCCAGCGGGGAGAGGGTGGGGGTGAGGGGCTCTCGCGAAAAGTGGTTCAAGACACCGAAGTGTTGCGCTATCTGACCGAGATCGGAGTAGCGAGGACAACATGATGCAACTGATCGACGGGGAGAGCGTCTGGACGCGTCGGGACGTCCGTCCCGAGGAATACCGGATCGATCTTTCGGCCGCCTGTCTCGACGAGATCCGCCGGGCGGCTGACGAGATCAGGGATCATCCATTGCCGACGATCCTGCGCACCCCGGACGATTTTGCGATGCCGGCTTGCCGGCGGGAGATGGCGCGGGTCCGCAACATGCTCGACAAAGGCCGACGCTTCACGATCGTCGACCGCCTGCCGATGGCCGAAATCGACGCAACCGAGGCGACGGCGATCTACTGGCTGCTGTCGAGCATGGTCTCGCGTCCGGTCGCGCAGAAACTCGACGGCACGATGATTTACGACGTTCTCGATACCGGGCAGCAGGCGCTTCCCGGATCGGGCATCCGCCCCGACAAGACCAACATCGAGATCCGCTTTCACAACGACAACGCCTACAACGAGACGCCGCCCGGCTATGTCGGTCTGCTCTGCGTGCGTCAGGCGCAGAGCGGCGGGCACAGCCACGTCATCAGCTTTCATACCGTTCACAATGCCGTGCGGGAGCGCCATCCGGACCGGCTGGAGCGGCTCTATCGGGATTTCTGGTTCGACCGCCAGCGCGAATTTTGGCCGGGCGAGAGCGCGATATTTTCGGCTCCGGTATTCGAGAATGCCGGAGAACTGAAGGCGCGGTTCAGCGCCCACCAGATCGGCGGCGGATACGTCTTGCGGGGCGAGCCGATCGACCGCGACGGCGAGGCCGCGATTGCGGCAATGCTCGACATCTTCGAGGAAGACGGCCTCTCGGTCGATTTCGACCTCGAGCCGGGGCAGATCCAGTTCGTCGACAACCGGGCGCTGGGCCACAGCCGCACGGCTTTCATCGATGACCCGGACCCCGGTCGCAGGCGCCATCTCGTGCGTCTGTGGCTGCGCGACCACGGCCGCCGTGCCTACCCGGGCTAACATCGATATCGCGGCGGCGCTCGCCGAGGCCGATGGCCTCTACCGCGAGCGCAACCCGAGGAGTTTCGCGCAGCATCGCGAGGCCTGCGCCGCGATGCCCGGCGGCAACACCCGCTCGGCAATCCATGTCGATCCGTTCCCGTTGACGATGGCGCGCGGCGAGGGGGCGCGGCTGTGGGATATCGACGGGCACGAGTATGTCGATTTCCTCAGTGAGTTCACCGCCGGCATCTTCGGCCATTCGCACCCCATAATCCGCAAGGCGATCGAGACGGCGCTCGACCAGGGCCTCAATTTCGGCGCGCACAATGCGACCGAGGCGCGCTTTGCCGCGGCGATCTGTGCACGCTTCCCGTCGATCGAGCTGGTGCGCTTCACCAATTCCGGCACCGAGGCCAATCTGATGGCGGTCAGCGCGGCGCGCGCGATCACCGGCCGACCAAAGATCCTGGTGTTCAGCGGCGGTTACCATGGCGGCGTCTTCTATTTTCGCGGCCATGGCAGCCCGCTCAATGCGCCGTTCGAGTTTCTGCTCGGGCAGTACAACAACCTGGAGGCGGTGGAGGAACTGGTCCGGCCGCACCGCGGCGAGCTAGCCGCGATCCTGATAGAACCGATGCAGGGGACCATCGGCTGCATTCCGGCGGAGCGTTCTTTCCTCGCCGGGTTGCGTGCATTGGCGAACGAAACAGGCGCGCTGCTGATCTTCGACGAGGTCATGACCTCGCGCCTGGCGTCAGGTGGCTTGCAGGAGGCGCACGGCATCCTGCCCGACCTGACGACATTGGGAAAATATGTCGGCGGCGGCATGAGCTTTGGCGCCTTTGGCGGGCGCGCCGATCTGATGGAGCGGTTCGACCCGCGCCGCCCGGATGCCTTTCAGCACGCCGGCACCTTCAACAACAATGTGCTGACGATGAATGCCGGGCTCGCCGGGCTGACCGAGATCTACACGCCCGAGCGCGCCCGCTCCCTCAATGCCGCGGGCGACCGCCTGCGCGAGCGACTCAATGCAGTGGCACGCCGGCATCGGCTGGCAATGCAGTTCACCGGGCTCGGCTCGATGATCGCAGTGCACATGACCGATGGTCCGATCCGCTCACAGGGAGACGCTGCACGCGGCAACGGCGCACTGCGCGACCTCTTCTATTTCGATCTCCTCGCGCGCGGCCTTTGGTTTGCGAAGCGCGGCATGTTCGCTCTCTCCATCGCCCTCGACGAAACCGACCACGACAAGCTCGTCGAAGCAGTGGAGGAATTCACCCAGACCCGCGCTCCGCTGTTCGCAGGAATCGGCGCCGGGCAGCCGCCGGCGCCGGGTGTACCTTCATAAGATTGCGGAGCATGAGCCCTGGACACCCGACGAGACCGCCGTCAACCTAATTGATATGCCAAGTTCGCGGCATTCATCGCGATGATTTTCACAAGAACATTTTTGCAGTAATCGAGCCGCGGGTAACATCGCTTGGGAATTCACTACCGGCGCTTTCATAAACTCATCCTCTGCCCAATTGCGAGGGTGTGAGCTAGATCACACACAGATACCGACCCAGGTGATAGGCTTGGCGATCGATGGGTCATTGCGTCGCCGGACCCGACCCACAAAACGCCTCCGCAGTACGCGGTACGGTTCGGCGAAGCGGTTCAGACAGCGTGGCCGCTACTTAGTCTGTACGCCGTCACCCTCTCGCGAAGGAAGAGTCCTATGCCCGGTTCATGGCAACCCCTCAACAATAAAGCGACCTTCGACGTCGACGCGATGCTGCTGCTCACCGACGGCAGCGTCATGTGCCACGAATACGAAACCTCCAATTGGCACAAGCTGGTGCCCGACAAAGATTCGGACTACGCCGACGGCACCTGGCACACCTTGAGCCCGATGCCGAACAACGCCCCGCTGGGGCAGAACGGTCCGGCCGACGCGCCGCTTTATTTTGCTTCTGCCGTTTTGCGCGATGGAACCGTGTTCTGTGCCGGCGGCGAGTACAATGCCGGCGCCCCAGCCGACATGCTGACCGCCGAGCTTTACGATCCCGTCACCGATGTCTGGACACCTATTGCGACGCCTCCCGGCTGGACGAAAATTGGCGATGCAGCCTCGTGTGTCTTGCCAGACGGCCGTCTGCTGCTCGGCAACGCCGACAAAAACTCGGTACCCACCGCGACTGCGATCTGGGACCCGGAATCGGGCAGTTGGTCAGCCGGCGGGAACAGTCTCGATCTCAATTCTGAGGAAGGGTGGACGCTTCTGCCAGACGGCACCGTGCTCGCGGTGCAATGCGTCAATGTCCCGAACGCGCAGAAATACGTCATCGCTACCAATCAGTGGGTGAGTGCCGGAAACACCGGGCCCACGCTCCCAGGAAGGCCCGTCAACGTGCCTCCTGTCATATATGAGATGGGCCCTCAGATCCTGTTGCCGGACGGCCGCGTGTTTGCCATTGGCGCCAGCGGACACACCGCGCTCTACACGCCGCCAACCACCGTGCCGAGCGATCCTGGGACATGGGCTGCCGGCCCGGACTTTCCGGTGGGCGCGGGCGGTCAACTAATGGCGGCGGTCGACGCGCCTGCCTGCCTGCTGCCGAACGGCAACGTTCTCTGCGTCGTCGGTCCGATAGATGCCGCAGGGTGGTCGGATCCCTCCGAGTTCTTCGAGTTCGACCCGACTACGTTGGCTCTCAATCCCGTCCCCGGGCCCGCCATCGCCGGCGTCAGCCCAACTTACAACTGTCGCCTGCTGCTGCTGCCGACCGGGCAGGTCATGCTCTCTGCCACCTCTGACGGCGGCGCGTTCGATCTTCAGATCTATACCCCGGCGGGCGGTCCGCAGCCAGATTGGCGGCCGCACGTCACCCATGTACCCCGGCGACTGCATCCCGGCGATACCTATCGGCTGCACGGACGTCAGTTGAACGGACTCTCGCAGGCCTGCGCATACGGCGACGACCAGCAGATGGCGACCAACTACCCGCTGGTGCGTTTGGAGGGTCGACCCGAGGTCGGCACCGTGTACTGCCGTACCTTCGACCACTCGACCATGGGCGTCGCGACCGGCAAAATGGTCCATCACACTCATTTCGAAGTGCCGGAGCATTTACCGCGTGGCGAATACCGTCTGGTGGTGATCGCCAACGGCATCGTGTCGCGTCCGGTTGAGGTCCGCGTCGAACGTGACCCAGAAGTATAAGGAGCACAAGGAACACTAAGAAAAGGATTGTGCGGAACAGAGTGTTGCCGGCTAGGCGACCGCTGCTGTCGACCGGCGGCCGAAATCGCGCTGCCGGTCGCCGGCATTGGATCTGCGCCGCACGCCGGAGGTGTACGAGCGGACGATCTACGCGCCGATCTGGCAATTGACGTTCATCAACGGCGTCGGCCCGCGCGTGGGCGAGTTGGGCTTCGGCCTGATCCCCCGTTTCCCGTACACCGCACCCTATGAGGACATCACGCTGAAAGGGACGTAGCGCGCGCGGAGGTCCTTGCGAGAGCCGTGACAATTGCGCATTGCTGGCCTACCTTACTTGCAAGGCTCGAAGATAGGGCCGCTGAATGGAGGAGGCCATGGTAAAATCCGAGCTCACCCGGCGGGAGCTTCTCGCGCTGAGCGCTCTGGGCCTGGTCGCCGGCGCTCCCGGCTTGGCGCAGGCGGCGGAGCCTCAGGGGCAGCTGACATGGGGCATCCATGTTTCGCTGGCGCCGACCTGGTTCGATCCGGCCGAGACGCCTGGGCTCATCACCCCGTTTATGATCCTTTACGCGCTGCACGATGCGTTGGTGAAGCCGATGCCGGGCGAGCCACTGGCGCCGTGTCTCGCCGAGTTGTTCTCGGCGGCCGAGGACGGGCGCTCCTACGATTTCGTGCTGCGCCAGGGAGCAAAATTCCACAACGGCGACCCCATCACTGCGGAGGACGTCAAATTCTCGTTCGAGCGGTACCGCGGTGCCTCCCACTCGCTGATGCAGGATCGGGTGGCGAATATCGAAGCCCCCGATCCGCGGCACGTCCGCTTCAACCTCAAAGCGCCTTGGCCCGATTTTCTGACTTTTTACGCGACGGCGACCGGAGCCGGCTGGATCGTGCCCAAGAAATATGTCGAGAAGGTCGGAGATGACGGGTTCAAAAAGGCGCCCATTGGGGCCGGCCCCTACAAATTCGTCTCGTTCACGCCGGGCGTCGAATTGGTGTTCGAGGCGTTCGACCAATATTGGCGCAAGACTCCGAGCGTCAAACGCCTCGTGTTCAAGGTGATCCCCGAGGAGTCTACTCGGCTGGCGGCGTTGAAGCGCGGCGAGGTCGACATCGTCTACTCGATCCGCGGCGAACTTGCCGAGGAGCTGCGCAGCACGCCCGGGCTTACCTTAAAGCCGGTGGCTTCGCCGGCCACCTTCTGGCTTTACTTCGCCGATCAGTGGGACCCGCAATCGCCTTGGCATGACGAGCGGGTGCGGCGGGCGGCCAATCTCGCCCTCGACCGCAAGACGATCAACGAAGCGCTGACCCTGGGCTACTCGAAGCTCACCAACAGCATCGTTCCGGCGAGCTACGATTTCTACTGGCAGCCGCCGCCGGCAGTGTACGATCAGGCGAAAGCCAAGCAATTGCTGGCCGCGGCGGGTCATCCGGGCGGCTTTGATGCCGGCGACTATTATTGCGACTCGTCCTATGCGAATGTCGGCGAAGCCGTCCTCAACAACCTCCAGGAGGTTGGAATTCGCGCCAAGCTGCTTCCCATCGAGCGCGCCGCGTTTTTGAAGGGCTGGGGCGACAAGGCTTTCAAGAACCTGATTCAATGCGGCAGCGGTGCGTTTGGCAACGCCGCCACCCGCCTCGACGCCTTCATCGTCAAGGGCGGGACCTATGTCTATGGCAGCTATCCAGAGATTGACGCATTGGCTCCGCAGCAGGCCGTGGAGCTCGACCACAAGCGACGGGCGGCGGTCCTCGAGAAAATGCAGCAGCTGGTGCACGACAAAACAATTGTCGCGCCGATTTGGCAGCTGGCGTTTATCAACGGCGTCGGGCCGCGGGTCGGTGTGTCCGGGTTCGATTTGATAAAGGACTTCGCCTATACCGGGCCATACGAGGATATCACAATTAAGGGCGCATCACCCGTCTCATCTCGCTAGAAACGTGGAGACATTTTCGAAGTGGTCGTCTAGGTTCGGGGCAAGGCTCGCTAAAGAGGCCGCGATGTGGAGGAGGTCGATGGGGTCGCGCGGCAGCACACGAAACGGCTTTCCGAAACGAACTGATCTGAGGCGTCGGGAGCTTCTCGCATTAACGGCCCTCGGCTTTGCAAGCGGCGTTCCCGGGATCGCTTGGGCAGCCGCGCCGACTGGCCAATTGACCTGGGCGATCCACGTTTCCCTGGCGCCGACCTGGTTTGACCCCGCCGAGACGGAGGCGCTTATTACCCCCTACATGGTGCTGTACGCGCTGCACGATGCGATGGTGAAGCCGATGCCCGGCAAGAACTCAGACGCCGTGCCTTGCCGAGTCGTGGACGGCATCGCCCGACGGGCTCAGCTACGACTTCGTGTTGCGCAAGGGGGTCAAATTCCACAATGGTGAGCCGGTAACCGCTGAGGATGTGAAGTTCTCGTTCGAGCGGTACCACGGCGCAGCGCACCAGTTGATGAAGGACAATGTCGCGGCGATCGAGACACCCGACTCGGAGCACGTTCGCTTTAAGCTGAAAAAGCCTTGGCCCGACTTCATCACCTTTTATTCCACCGCCAGCGGCTCCGGGTGGGTTGTGCCGAAGAAATACGTCGAGCAGGTCGGCGACGAGGGGTTCAAGAAGGCGCCAATCGGCGCCGGCCCCTACAAATTCGTCTCGTTCAACCCCGGTGTCGAGCTGGTGCTCGAGGCTTTCGACGACTATTGGCGCAAGCCTCCCAATGTAAAGCGCCTGGTGATGAAGGTCATCCCGGACGAGGCGACTCGGCTGGCCGCACTGAAGCGCGGCGAGGTCGACATCGCCTATTCGATCCGCAGCGAGCTGGCCGAGGAGCTCCGCCGCACGTCTGGCCTCGCCCTCAAGCCGGTCGTTCTGCAGGCGCCGAACTGGCTCTATTTCCCCGAACAATGGGACCCAAAATCGCCGTGGCACGATTTGCGGGTCCGCCAGGCGGCCAATCTCGCGATCGACCGCGAGGGAATGAGCCAAGCGCTGTTCCTCGGCTACTGTAAAATCACCGACAGCATCATTCCTTACACCTTCGACTACTATTGGCAGCCGCCGGCCGCGGTGTACGATCCCGCCAAGGCAAAAAAATTGTTAGCGGAGGCGGGCTTTGCGAACGGTTTCGACGCCGGCCTCTTATATTGCGACAGTTCATATTCAAACATGGCCGAAGTGTCGGTCGACAACCTCCAGCAGATCGGCATCCATACCCAGCTGCAACCGATCGAGCGCGCCGGTTTCTTTGCGGGCTACGCGGACAAGAAATACACGCGGGGGGTCATCCAAGGAGCGAGCGGCGCCTTCGGCAATGCCGCGACCCGGTTGGCCTCCTTCGTTGTCAAGGGTGGCGCCTACTCCTACGGCAGCTATCCCGACATTGACGAACTCTTCCCGCAGCAGGCCGGCGAGCTCGATCACGAGAAGCGCGCGGCGATCCTCGATAAGATGCAGCAGCTGGTCTACGAGAAGGCGATCTACGCGCCGATCTGGCAATTGGGCTTCCTCAATGGCGTCGGCCCTAGGGTCGGCGAGTTGGCTTTCGGCCTGATCGCAGGCTTTGCCTATACCGCGCCCTTCGAGGACATCACGATAAAGGGCGCTTAGTGCCTGACCCCGAAATGAGTGCTCCAGTAGCTGGCCCCTCTCCGCCCTTTAGGGGGGAGAGGGAGGGGCCCGGGCGCGGCAGCAACCGGGAGGGTGAGGTGGGTGGCTCCCCAATTCGGGGCCGGCGATACCCCCACCTCACCCCGACCCTCTCCACCCCCGAGGGCGGAGAGGGAGTAGTTATAGGGCCGATCCCGTCGAGGACGTCATGAAACAGTACGTCGGCAGGCGGGTTGGTTATTCGCTGCTCTCGCTGTTGCTGTTGTCGCTGACGATCTTCTTTTTTGTCCGCGTGACCGGCGATCCGGCGGCGCTGCTTGTCGAGCCTGGCGCGAGCGAAGCGGACATTGCCGCCATTCACCACCAGTTCGGCCTCGATCGGCCGCTCTGGGTGCAATACGCGATCTTTATGTCGAGCCTGTTGCACGGCGACCTCGGGCAATCGTTCTATTACCGGATGCCGGTCATGGAGATCTACCTGTCGCGGCTGCCGAACTCGCTGATCCTGGCGGTGGTCGCGATGGGCCTGTCCCTGCTGATCGGCATTCCGAGCGGCATTCTTGCCGCGGTGCGGGTCGGGCGCTTTTGGGACAGCGCAGGAAAAGTGTTCGCGCTGCTTGGTCTGTCGCTGCCGTCCTTCTGGGTCGGTCTGGTCTTGATTTTGGTGTTCTCGGTTTATTTGGGATGGTTGCCGTCCTCGGGCGCCGGCACGCCGCTGCACCTGATCATGCCTGCCTTTGCGCTCGGCTGGTATTTTGCTGCCGCCCACATGCGGCTGACGCGCTCCTCGATGCTCGAGGTATTGGGCTCGGAATATGTCAAGCTCGCCCGCATAAAGGGGCTGCCCGAATCTCTGGTCATCGCCAAGCATGCATTCAAGAACGCCCTGATCCCAGTGCTGACATTGGCCGGGATCAATCTGGTGATCATGGTCAATGTAGCAGTCGTCGTAGAGACCGTGTTCGCCTGGCCCGGCATCGGGCGGCTTCTCTACGAAGGCATCACGTTCCGCGACTTCCCAGTGGTTCAGGGCGTCGTGATCATGGGCGGCGCCATGATCGTATCGGTCAATTTGCTCGTCGACATCCTGTACGCCGTGATCGACCCCCGCATCCGGCTGGAGAGGTAAAGGCCAATGAGCACCCAAGCCGAAACCGTCGTCCTGCCGCCGCGCTTGCGCTGGCGTCGGGTCTCGTTCCGGCTCGGCGATTTTCCGCTGATCCCGACCTTGATCCTCCTTGGTGTCGCCTTTGTCGCGATCTTCGCCAACGTGCTTGCGCCGCATAATCCCGAGGTCGGCAGCCTCGTCGCGCGCTTCAAACCGCCGTTCTGGCAGACCGGCGGCAGCACCAAATACCTGCTCGGCACCGACCAGCTGGGCCGCGACGTGCTCTCGCGGCTCATCTTCGGCGCCAGAGTGTCGATGGTGGTCGGCTTCACTGCGGTGATTTTCGCCGGCGTGGTCGGCACCGGGCTCGGGATTATCTCGGGCTATCTCGGCGGCTGGGTGGACCAGGTCATCATGCGGCTGACCGACACCTGGCTCGCCTTGCCGGCGCTGACTTTCGCGATCTTCCTCGCTGCCATCGTCGGGCCGAGCATGTGGAACATCGTTATCATCCTCGGGATCACCTATTGGACCCGTTACGCGCGCGTCATTCGCGGTGAAGTGCTGTCGCTGAAGGAGCGGGAGTTCGTCCGACTCGCCATCGTCGCGGGCTGCTCCAAATGGACGATCATGCGGCGCCATATTCTGCCCAACGTCATCAACTCCGCGATCGTGCTCGGCACTCTGATGCTGGGCGTGGTCATCATCACCGAGGCGACCCTGTCTTTCCTCGGGGTCGGAGTACCTCCGCCTCAGCCGGCCTGGGGCCTGATGCTCTCCGACGGCAAGCAGGGCCTGATGGTCGGCCGCTGGTGGCTGACCATATTCCCGGGCTGCTGCATCATGCTGATGGTGCTTTCCGCAAACCTTCTCGGCGACTGGCTCCGTGTCAAGCTCGATCCCCAGCTCCGCCAGTTATGAGCCGACGCGGCGGGGTCTGCCGGCAGCGGCCGCCCCGCTGCTCGAGCTGCAGAACCTGTCGACCCATTACGTCTCGGCGCAGGGCACCCGAGTGGTCCGCGCGGTCGATGACGTGTCGCTGCGCATTCAAGCCGGCGAAACTTTGGGGATCGTCGGCGAGTCGGGCTCCGGCAAGAGCACATTGGCGCTGACGATCCTGCGGATCTTGCCGCCGGCGGCCCGCATCGTCAGCGGCAAGATGCTGTTCGAGGGCGAGGATCTGCTTGAAAAATCCGATGCCGAAATGCGTCACGTGCGCGGCAAGCGGATCGCGATGATCCTGCAGGACCCGATGGCTTCACTGAACCCGCTGTTCACGATCGGCGACCAGGTCGGCGAGCCGATCCGGGTGCATGACGGGGCCTCGCGTGCGACCGCCTGGAGCCGTGCCAAAGAATTGCTGAAAGCGGTGCGCATCCCGTCGCCGGAAACCCGGGTGACGCAGTACCCGCATGAAATGTCCGGCGGCATGCGCCAGCGCATCGTCGGCGCCATCGGCATCTCGTGCGAGCCGCGTCTGCTGATCGCCGACGAGCCGACCACGAGCCTCGACCTGACGATCCAGGCGCAATACCTCAATCTGCTTCGCGACCTGCAACGGCAATACCAGCTCGCGCTGATCTTCATCACCCACAATCTCGGCATCGTCGCCAAGATGTGCGACCAGCTGGCGGTGATGTATGCCGGGCGCGTCGTCGAGTTGGGACCGGTGTCGCAGATCTTCAATTCGCCGGCGCATCCCTATACCGAGGCGCTGCTCAATTCGATCCCGCGGATGACCGACAACGCGCAGCGGCTCATCGCGATCGAAGGCCAGCCGCCCGACCTGGCGGCATTGCCCCCCGGCTGCTCTTTCGCCCCACGCTGCCCGCACGCCTTCGACCGGTGCCGTGACGCGGCTCCCCCCGAGTTCATCGAGGCGAGAGGCAGGACGGCGCGATGCTGGCTCGCCGCGGGGAGCGGGGCGGCGTGACGGTCGTTCTCGAAGCGGCGGGGCTCAGCAAGCACTTCCAGGCGAAACGCGGAATCTTTGGCGGCGATCGCGGAGTGGTGCGCGCGGTCGACGGGATCTCGTTCACGATCGAGCGCGGCCGCACCCTCGGGGTGGTCGGCGAAAGCGGGTGCGGCAAGACGACCACGGCAAAGCTCGTGCTCGGCCTGGAAGAGCCGACCGGCGGCGTGATCCGCTTCGAGGGAGAGGACTTGAAGGAGCTCAAAGGCGCCGGTCGCCGGCACTATCGCAAATCGGTGCAGGCAGTCTTTCAAGACCCCTACGCCTCGCTCAACCCGCGCATGCGGGTCAGCGCGATCATCGCCGAGCCGCTCGTCACCAACGAGTTTTTGCCGGCGAGCGAAGTTCGCCGGCGCGTCCTGCAGCTGCTCGACCTTGTTGGCCTGCCGGAGCGGGCCGCAGACCTCTTCCCGCACGAATTTTCCGGCGGTCAGCGCCAGCGCATCGCCATCGCGCGGGCTCTGGCATTGTCACCAAAACTCGTCGTGCTCGACGAGCCGGTCTCCGCCCTCGACGTCTCGATCCGGGCGCAGATCCTGAACCTCCTTCGCGACTTGCAGTCCGAGCTCGGGCTCTCCTACCTGTTCATTGCCCACGACCTCGCCGCGGTGGCGCATATGAGCCATACGATCGTCGTCATGTATCTCGGCAAGATTGTCGAAAGCGGCGAGGCAAATACCCTCGCCCGCGCGCCGAAGCACCCCTACACCGAGGCGCTGTTTTCGGCGGCGTTGCCGAGCCACCCCGACGAGCGGCGCGAGGAGATCATCCTCCCCGGCGAGGTGCCGAGCCCACTCAACCCGCCATCGGGTTGCCGTTTCCACCCGCGTTGCCCCCATGCGATGCCGCGCTGCTCCGAGGAGGAACCGATGCTCACGGATGTCCAAGGACGGTTCGTCGCCTGTCACCTTTACGACAGCGATGCATACACGCCGCCAATCAAGGTGGGAGTCAGCGCTTGAGAAGACGCCAAAATTTCCTGCTCCTCGCGGCAACTGTCGTGCTGGCGTTCGCGACATTCGGGCCGGCGCGGGCAGCGGAACCATATCATCTCCGCCTCGGCTGGGTGGTGACGCCGGCCGACTTGGTGAGCGTGATGTTCACGAAGCCGGGTCTCGCGCCGCATGCCGGTAAGACCTACATTCCCGAGCTCACGCATTTCGCCGGCACCCCGACCGAGATGACCGCTCTCGCCACCGGCGAGCTCGATTGCGCGGCGCTTGCCTATTCGACCTTTGCGCTGGGGGTCGAGAATGCGGGGATGGCGGATCTGCGCGTCATCGGCGATGAATTCCAGGATGGCGTGCCTGAATATCACACCAACGCGTTCGACGTCCGCAATGATAGCCCGATCAACACCGTCGAAGACCTGAAGGGCAAGGTCCTGGCGTCAAATCAGGTCGGCAGCGCGATCGATATGGCGCTGCGGGCGATGCTGGCAAAGCATCACCTGCAGGACAAGCGCGATGTCACGATCATCGAAGTCCGCTTCCCCGATCAAAAGACGATGCTGAAGGAAGGCAAGGTGGATCTCATCACTGCGGTCTTGCCGTTCGGCTTCGACCCGGAGCTGTTGTCATTCTCGCGAACCCTGTTCACACAGCATGATGCGATGGGCCGCTCGCAGATGATCATCCATGTAGCACGCGAGGGCTTCCTGCAACAGCATCGCGCCGAGGTGGTCGATTTCATGGAGGATTATCTCCACACGCTCCACTACCTGACCGACCCGGCGCACAGGCAGGAAGCCATCGAGATCGTCTCGGAGGCGACAAAGCAGAAGCCGGCGCTGTTCGAGAGCTGGATCTTCACCAAAAAAGATTATTACCGGGATCCTAACGCACTGCCGGACCTGGACGCGCTGCAGGCGAACGTCGATCTGCAGCACAAGCTTGGTTTCCTGCGCTTGCCGCTCGAAGTCAAAAAATATGCGGACCTCAGCATCGCCAAGGACGCCGCCCAGCGTCTCGAAGCGGCGGCCAGTCATTAACCGGCTTTGACATAGGCCAATAACGTTGATATCAACGTGATCTGACGCAGCCTCGCACCTTGAGTTCGAGAAATCCCGACCGGAGACAGACATGACTGATCAACAGGATCGTTTCGTGTGGTACGAATTGATGGCGCGCGACACGGAGGCCGCGAAGGCGTTCTATACCAAGGTGGTAGGCTGGAGCACCCAGGACGCGTCAGTGCCCGGCATGGCCTACACGATGTTCACCGACGGCCAGACGCCGGTGGGCGGATTAATGGCCCAGCCGGAGGACGCCCGGAAGATGGGAGCGCCGCCGAGCTGGATCGGATACGTCGCGGTGAATGACGTAGACGCCACCGCCGATCGGATCAAGCGCCTCGGCGGCACCGTGCATGTTCCGCCGACGGACATTCCAAATGTCGGCCGCTTCTCGGTCGTTGCCGATCCGCAAAATGCGGTGTTCGCGTTGTTCAACTCCCCGAACATCTGCGACGCGCCACTTCCCGAACCCGGCACGCCGGGCCGCGTCGGCTGGCACGAGCTGTCCGCCGCCGACTGGCAGAAAGCGTTTGCCTTTTATAGCGAGCTGTTCGGCTGGCAAAAGGGCGACGCAATGGATATGGGTGCAATGGGCACCTACCAGATCTTCTCGATCGGCGGGCAAGCGGTGGGCGGGATGATGAACAAGCCTCCGATGGTGCCGGTCCCCAACTGGCTCTACTATATTAACGTCGCCGATATCGACGCGGCAATCGACCGCGTGAAGACAGGTGGTGGCCAAATTCTGAACGGCCCGATGCAGGTGCCGGGAGGCGACTGGATCATCCAGGGCAAGGACCCGCAAGGCGCGATGTTCGCGCTGGTCGGGCGGAAGACCTAACGGCAGTTCGGGACGCCCGCGTCGATTGCCGACGCGGGCGCCCCAACCTACACCCCAGGGCTACACCCCAGGGCTACACCGTAGTCGGCTCTTGCGCCTCCTGGTGCCAGATCAGGAGGCGCCTGCGCAGCAGGGCGATGCCCTTGACCAGGCACAACCCGGCGACCGCAATCTCGACGATGCCGGCGAAGACGCCAGGGGAGTCGGCGAAACGCGAGGCCGCGATCATCGCGCCGCCGAGGCCTTGGCCGCCCATCAGCATTTCGGTGACGATCGTCACTATCATTGAAACGGGAAGCGCGACCTGCAGCCCCGTCATGATCTGCGGCAGCGCCGCCGGCAGAATGATCTCGCGCAACAGCTGATTTTCGCTGGCGCCCAGGCTGCGCGCCGACCACAGCAGCTGCCGGTCGACCCCCTCGGCTGCGGCAATCGTTGCGACGATCACCGGAAAGATCGCGTTGAAGGTCGCCATCGAGATCTTCGATACGTCGTAGAGCCCGAGCCAGAGCATGAAGATCGGCAGGAAAGCGATCTTCGGCATCGGAAAGCCGACCGAGACGATCGGATCGAAAAACCAGCCGACAAACTTGTTGCGCGTCATCAGGATGCCGAGCGCCACACCGCCGATGCCGGCGATTGCGAACCCGACCAGGGCACGATACAGCGTCATTCCGAGATTGATCGTCAGGTCGCCCGAAAGCGCGTCGTCCCAAACACGCTGCAGGACGGCGGATAATGGCGGCAGCAGAAACGTGCTGACCGCGCCGCTGCGCGACAGAGCTTCCCAGCCGAGCACCAGCACGATCAATGGCAATAGGCTGCCGACTCGGCGTCCAATTGCGGCGAGGAAGTCAAGCCGCAACCCGGGTTCCGCCCGACGCGGCAGCACCAGGCTTTCCCCGTTGTCTATTCGCGCCATGCCAGAACCCGCCGCATCAGCATCAAAAAGCCGCGATCCGCCGCAAATCCCAGCAGCGCCACAGTCAACACTACCGCGAACATCGCGTCATAAACGCCGCCGTCGCCGAGCCAGCCGATCATGTAGCCAAACCCGCTGCGGGCGACGATCAGCTCGGAGGCGACAAGCAGCACGAACGCGAAGGCAAGCGCCGTCCGAATGCCGCTCAAGAGCTCCGGCAATGCGCTCGGGACGACCACTTCCCACAGCACCCGTATGCGGCTCGCGCCCAGGCTGCGCGCCGACCAGATCAGCACCTGCTCTGTACCGCGTGCACCGTTGAAGGCGCTCAATGTAACCGGCAGCATGCAGCCGACAAAAATCAGCACGATTTTCGAAGCGTCGCCAAAGCCGAGCCACAGCACCATTACCGGGATCAGCGCCGATTTCGGCATCGGGTAGAAGAATTGGACGATCGGGTTGACCACGACGCGGACCGGCAGGTACCAGGCCATCAGCACGCCGATCGCGCTGCCGCAGGCAATCGCCAAGCCGAGCCCGGCAGCAGCTCGCGAAATCGATGCGACGCCGTTGGTCCACAGATCGCCGCCTTCGGCGAGGTTGAGCCAGGCGCTGGCGACCTGGTCGAGCGGCGGCAATGCCGCCGGTGAAACAATACCGAGCCGTGACGTCGCCTCCCACGCGACAGCGAGCAGCAACAGCGGCGCGTAGCGCGGCAGCACGGCGGTCATGCGGCGCCACCGCGTTCAACCCCGTCACCCCCGCGAAAGCGGGGGGCCAGGAGACCCGAGCGATGTGCCAGCCGCTCCTGGGTTCCCGCTTTCGCGGGAATGACGGTATGAAGAGAGTAGTGCGGCAGAAGAACGGTCATGCGGTACCGCCTCGTTCGGCGAGGATCGCTTCGCCGCGCACCAGGTTCCAGACGTGATCCACCATCGCGACAAAGGTTGGGCTGCGGGAGAGGCCCGGGTCGCCCTTGTCGAAGCGGGTCTCGACGATCTCCTTGATGTGCCCCGGGCGGGCCGACATCACCGCGATGCGCTCGGCGAGGAATACCGCTTCGTGGACATCGTGCGTAACGAAGATGACGGTTTTGCGCGAGCGCTGCCAGATGCTGAGAAGTTCTGCCTGCATCAGGCTGCGGGTCTGCGCGTCAAGCGCGCCAAAGGGCTCGTCCATCAAGAGAATGTGCGGGTCGATCGCTAAGGTCCTGGCGATGGCGGCGCGCTGCTTCATGCCTCCGGAGAGTTGCGAGGGGTAGTTGTCCTCGAACCCTCTGAGCCCGACGAGATCGATGAACTCGCGTGCGCGGCGCAGCCGCTCCTCGCGCGCCATGCCCTGCTTTTCGAGCCCATAGAGCACGTTATGGAGCACGGTTTTCCACGGAAACAGCGCAAAGTGCTGAAAGACGATGCCACGGTCGGAGCCGGGACCGGCGATCGGCTTGCCTTCGACAGAGATCGCGCCGTGCTCCACGGGCAAGAACCCGCCGACCAGGTAAAGAAGCGTGCTCTTGCCGCAGCCGCTGGGACCGAGCAATGCAACGAACTCGCGGTCACGCACTTCGAGTGAAACGTTGTCGAGCGCCGTCACCGGGCGGCCGCGCGGCGGGCGGTACACATGAGTCACCCGGTCGATGACGATCTGCGCAGCTGCGTCCATCTTCCTATTCGCCGTCGATCCGCCGCTTGGCTTCCTCGATCAGCGACAGATCGACGTATTTCGGCGTAATCTCGACGCGCTTCGGGATAACGCCCATCTCGGCGCTCGCTTCGATTTCTTTTTGCACCGACGCAACATCGGGCCGCGCATCGGGCGAGTGATAGAAGTCGTCCTTGGTGAAGGCGAAGGCGAGGGTTTCCTTCGGCAGCTTTGTCACGTCGGCAAGGATCGCGAGCGCCTCCTCGTGGTTTTTCGGATCGAGAAACCATCGCACGGCGCGGATGTGATCCTCGAAAAAGTCGACAAATGCCGGCCGATGGGCGGCGATGACATCGCTGCGCATCGCCCAGATGACCGCCTGCGTCGGCCCGACTGCATCGCGCGCGGTGAACAGTAACCGGTATTTGCCGGTGTCTTTCAGCTGCTGGGCGAATTGCGGCAAGGTGCCGATAAAGTCGACTTTGCCGGAGTTGAGCATCGCCGGCATGTTGGCGAAATTCGCCTCGACGGTGGTGAAATCGCTGTCCTTGATGCCGTGCGTTCGAAACATCGTTCGCATCGCGGTGTCGCTCGCCGAGCCGATCACGTTGGTGGCAATGCGGCGGCCCTTTATGTAAGCAATCGTGTGGATCGGTCCATCCGCAAGGACGACGAAGTTTTCGCTGAAATAGCCGGGCTGGCCGTCCTCAACCACATCTGCGACAAGCCGCTCATCGAGATGGGCGTTGGTGATCGCAAGTGCGAGCGCACTCGTCGAGAAGGAGGCCACCTCGAGGTCACCAATCGCCTGGGCTTGAATTTGCGGTGTCGTGCCGTTGAAGCGCAGCGGGTGCAGGACATAGCTCTGTCCGAGGTGCTTGAACACCGCAGGCTCGCGTTTGCCGAGCGCCTCGATCAGCGGTGCCATATGCCCGGGAGTGACGACCCAGCCGATGCGTATCGTCAAGGGTTCGGCCCGAGCAACGGCCCCGAGCCCGATTGCCGCGACAAGCGCCACAACGGCGGTCCCCATCCTCCCGTTCATGCGCATTCGTGTTCAGGTCCTATAGGAAGCGCAGTTTTCCCCGCCTTCATAGCGTCGCAATCTCTCGTAGAGAAGGGGCCGGATGACCAAATCAGGGTGAAGATGGCGCTGACCGACCGGGTGGCGCCAATTTCTTCTTGCGGCGGCGCGGTGGTGTATAGTGCGTCGCCATCGGAAAGGAGGCGCCGATGGAAATTCGGCAAGCGCTGACCTTCGACGACGTGATGCTTGTCCCGGCGGCGTCCGAGATCATGCCCGGGGAGACAGATACTCGGACTCGCCTCACCCGCGAGATCGAGCTCGGTATCCCGCTGGTGTCGGCGGCGATGGATACGGTGACCGAAAGCGCGCTCGCAATCGCAATGGCGCAAACCGGCGGAATTGGCGTCATCCACCGCAATATGACGGTCGAACAGCAGGCCGACGAAGTCCGCAAGGTCAAGAAATTCGAGGCCGGCATGGTCGTGAACCCGGTCACGATCCATCCGGACGAGACCTTGGCCGACGCACTGCGGCTGATGGCCGACCACAAGATCTCCGGAATCCCGGTCGTCGAGCGCGGCCAAAGCGGGAGTCCACCCGGTCGGCTCGCCGGCATTCTGACCAACCGCGACGTCCGATTCGCCGACGACCCGCGCCAGCCCGTCGCCGAGCTTATGACCAGGGACGGCCTAGTCACGGTACGCGAGAATGCCGCGCGCGAAGACGCCAAGCGCCTCCTGCACCAACATCGCATCGAGAAGCTGCTTGTCGTCGACGAAGCCTATCGATGCGTAGGTCTGATAACCGTTAAGGACATCGAGAAAGCGCAGCGCTATCCGACGGCCTGCAAGGACGAGCATGGCCGTCTCCGGGTCGCTGCGGCGACCGGGACCGGGAGCGAGGGCATCGAGCGCGCCGAAGCGCTGTTCGCCGCCGGTCTCGACGTTTTGGTTGTCGACACCGCGCACGGTCATTCCGACCGAGTATTGCGCACCTTGAGCGAGGTCCGCCGGCTGTCGAACTATACCCAGGTGATCGCCGGCAATGTCGCGACGGCGGAGGGCGCGCGCGCCTTGGTCGAAGCGGGGGCCGACGCGATCAAGGTCGGCATCGGTCCGGGCTCGATTTGTACGACCCGCATGGTGGCAGGCGTCGGTGTGCCGCAATTCACCGCTATCGTCGATACGGTTGCGGAATGCCGAAAGACCGGGGTCCCGGTGATCTCGGACGGCGGCATAAAGTTTTCCGGCGATCTCGCCAAGGCGGTCGCCGCCGGGGCCGATTGTGCAATGCTCGGGTCATTGTTCGCCGGTACCGACGAGAGCCCGGGCGAAGTCTTTCTCTATCAAGGCCGCAGCTACAAGTACTACCGCGGGATGGGCTCGATCGGGGCCATGGCGCGCGGCTCCGCCGACCGCTATTTCCAGCAGGAAGTGACCAGCACATTGAAGCTCGTGCCGGAGGGTGTCGAGGGGCGGGTGCCGCATAAGGGCCCGGTCGGCAATATCGTCCATCAGCTGATCGGCGGACTTCGCGCGGCGATGGGCTACACCGGCAACCGCACGATCCGGGAGATGCAAAAGAACTGCACTTTCGTCCGGATCACCGGTGCGGGGTTGCGCGAAAGCCACGTCCACGACGTCGCCGTCACCCGCGAAGCCCCCAATTATCCGCAGGACCGTTGACGCCTCGTTCTGTCGTTCCCGCGAAAGCGGGAACCCAGGAGTGCAATCCTCGGCGGCGGCCCTGGACCCCCGGCTTCGCGGGGGCGACGAAAAAGAGTCAGGCAACCAAATGACCCGCGGCGCGCAGGTCGCCGCGGCGATCGAGATCTTGACCGCGGTCGATGCCGAACATCGTCCGGCTGATGACGTGGCGGCCGAATATTTTCGCGGACACCGGTACATTGGTTCCAAGGATCGGGCGCAGATCGCCGGTCATGTCTACGCGGTGCTCCGGCACCGGGCGGCGCTCGACTGGTGGATCGCTAAATACACGATAGGCACCGAACCCCGTGCCAGAATCTTGGCCAGCCTGGTTCTGGTCGAGGGATGGCGGCCCGAAGAGATCTTCGCGTGCTGCGACGGCGACCGCTTTCGTCCAGCGCCGCTCAGCCGGACCGAGGAACGCTTCATCTGCGATCTCGCGACCCGGACTTTGCGCCATCCGGAGATGCCGCGGGCGGTGGCCAACGATCTCCCAGATTGGCTTGAGCCCCATCTAGATCGAGTTTTCGGCCAAGGGCTGGAACGCGAAATGGCGGCCCTCAATGGACAGGCTCCGACCGATCTGCGCGTTAACCAGCTGAAGGCGGGACGGGAAGAGGCGCGCCGCGCGCTGGCCGCGGAAGGTGTTGCCGCGGAGCCGACACCTCTGTCGCGACTCGGCCTGCGTCTGCGTGAACGGGTGCCGCTGGGCAACCTCGTGGCCTTCAAACAGGGCCTCGTCGAGGTGCAGGATGAAAGCTCACAGATCGCCGCCCTTCTCGCCGATGCGAGACCGGGGATGCGGGTCGTCGATTTCTGCGCCGGGGCGGGCGGCAAGACCTTGGCGCTGGCGGCGGGCATGGACAACCGCGGCAAGCTCGTCGCCTGCGAGGTCTCGCAGCGCCGCCTCGATCGCGCCGCGCGCCGGCTGCGCCGAGCCGGCGTTACGAATGTGGAGCGTCGGGCGTTGAGCGGCGAACGCGACAAATGGGTAAAGCATCACAAAGGCGGCTTCGACCGGGTCTTCGCCGACGTCCCCTGCCTCGGCACCGGCACTTGGCGTCGCAACCCCGACGCCAAATGGCGCATGCGCCCCGAGGATCTGGCCGAGCTCGTCGAACGCCAGCAGCTGATCCTGCGCAGCGCCGCGCGCCTCGTCCGTCCCGGCGGACGCCTCATCTACGCAACCTGCTCGCTGCTGCGCGAGGAAGATGAAGTACAGGCGGAGGCGTTCCTTGCCGCCGATACCGATTTTTCGCTGCTGCCCATGGCGCGCGTTTGGGGAGAGACGATCGGCGGCCGCTCGCCGGGCGGTGGGGATTATCTCCGTCTGACGCCGGCAAGGCACGGCACCGACGGCTTTTTTGTCGCGATCTTCGAGCGCCACCCGCTGGAGCAACGCCGTGCGTCCTTCGAGACGACCGCTTCGCAGTCTCCTCAGGATGAGGAGCTTTCTTAATGCCATCAAAGGCTTCCCCTCATGCTGAGGAGCGCCCAAGGGGCGCGTCTCGAAGCACGCACGATGCCAATGCACTCAGCCAGCTCTTCCCTGCCTAGGGCGGCCTTCCCCATGTCCGACCGCATCCTGATCCTCGATTTCGGCAGCCAAGTCACTCAGCTGATTGCGCGCCGCGTCCGCGAGAGCGGGGTCTACTGCGAGATCCAGCCGTTCACGATCTCCGAAGATCGGGTCCGCGACTTTGCTCCGCGCGGGATCATCCTGTCGGGCGGTCCCGCCTCGCTGACCGAGGCCGCCTCGCCGCGCGCCCCCGAAATCGTCTTCCGGCTCGGCGTGCCGGTGCTGGGCATCTGCTACGGCATGCAGACGATGTGCGCGCAGCTCGGCGGGCGGGTCACGTTGAGCGAGCATCAGGAATTCGGCCGCGCCTTCATCGACATTCTCAACGAATGCCACCTGTTCGAGGACCTGTGGCCGAAAGGCGGGCGCGAGCAGGTGTGGATGAGCCACGGCGACCGGGTCGATGCGCTGCCATCGGGTTTCCGGGCGGTAGCGTCGAGCGAAGCGGCGCCCTATGCCGCGATCGCCGACGACAGCCGCCGGTTTTACGGCGTGCTGTTCCATCCCGAGGTCGTGCACACCCCGCAGGGCGCTCAGCTGCTGCGCAATTTCACGCACAAGGTAGCGGGCTGCCGCGGCGACTGGACGATGGCGCGGTTCCGCAGCCAGACGATCGACAAGATCCGGCGACAGGTCGGCGGGGGTCACGTCGTGTGCGGCCTGTCGGGCGGCGTCGATTCCGCGGTTGCGGCGGCGCTGCTGCACGAGGCGATCGGCGATCAGCTCACCTGTATCTTTGTCGATACCGGCCTGTTGCGGTCGGGGGAGGCAGAGGAGGTCGTGAGCCTCTTCCGCGGGCATTACAACATCCCGCTGATCCATCGTGACGCCAGCAGCTTGTTCCTGGAAAAGCTCGCCGGCGTCACCGACCCCGAAGAAAAGCGCAAGGCCATCGGGGCCACCTTTATCGACGTCTTCGACGAAGAGGCGCACAAGATCGGCAAAGTCGAGTTCCTCGCGCAAGGAACCCTTTACCCCGACGTGATCGAGTTGGTGAGCCCGCTCGGCGGCCCCTCGGTCACGATCAAATCGCATCACAATGTCGGCGGCCTGCCGGCCCGTATGAAATTGAAGCTCGTCGAGCCCTTGCGCGAATTGTTCAAGGACGAGGTGCGCGCCCTTGGCCGCGAGCTGGGACTGCCCGACGGGTTTATCGAGCGTCACCCGTTCCCCGGCCCCGGCTTGGCGATCCGCATCCCCGGCGAAGTCACCCGCGCGAAGCTCGACATCCTGCGCAAGGCCGACACGGTCTTCTTGGAGGAGATCCACAACGCCGGTCTCTACAACGCAATCTGGCAGGCTTTCGCCGTGCTCCTGCCGGTCAGGAGCGTCGGCGTGATGGGCGACAGCCGGTCCTATGATTTCGTCTGCGCCCTGCGCGCGGTGACCTCGACCGACGGCATGACCGCCGACTATTTCCCGTTCCCGCACGAATTCTTGGGGCGCACCGCGACCCGCCTCATCAACGAAGTCCGCGGCATTAACCGCGTCGTCTACGACGTCACCTCCAAGCCCCCCGGCACGATCGAGTGGGAGTGAGCGGGCCTCCTCTGGGCTAGGGCAATAGCGCAGTTTTTACGTTGACAGGTAACCGAAAGGTTCCCTATAACAGGCAACCAAACGGTTCCATATCGCTGGCATGAACGACGATGCTGTGTTTCGCGCTTTGGCCGATTTAAGCCGCCGGCAACTGCTGGACCGATTGCATCGGGAGAATGGCCAAACGCTTGGCGAGCTGTGCCGAGGGTTGGACATGACCCGCCAGGCGGTGGCGAAGCACCTTGCCATCCTGGAGGAGGCGAACTTGGTTTCGGTTCGCCGCCATGGCCGCGAAAAGCTGCATTTCATCAACCCCGTTCCGATCAACAGCATCGCGGAGCGTTGGATCAGCAAGTTCGAGGCGCCGCGCCTGAACGCACTCTCTGAACTCAAGAGAACCCTGGAAGGAAAAGACCATGGCTGATGAGAAGAGTAGTTTCGTCTACGTGACATACATCCGCACAACGCCGGAAAAGTTGTGGGCCGCTCTGACGACCTCGGAGTTCATGAAAAAGTACTGGTTTGGGATGAACATCGAGACCGACTGGAAGGCAGGGTCGCCCTGGAAACTGGTCTTCCCCGATGGTCGAATTGCCGACACTGGCGAAATTGTCGAACTCGACCGTCCGCGACGGATCGTGTTGAAGTGGCGAAACGAGTTTGGGCCCGAGCTGACGGCCGAAGGTTATGCGCGCTGCTCCATCGAGCTCGAGCCGCAAGACGGCGCGGTGAAGCTGACCATCAGCCATACGATCGAACGCGCCGACTCCAAGCTCATCGAGGCCGTGTCCGGTGGCTGGCCGCGTATCCTGTCCAACCTCAAATCGCTGCTCGAAACGGGCAACATCGTGCTGAGCTAGTGGTCCCATTCTAACAAAGCGCACACAAGTCCGTCATTCCGGGGCGCCGCCCCGCGGCGCGCCCGGAAACCATTTTCCAGAGGCTGGTGTGCATAGGTTCCGGGCGCCGCCCTTTGGGCGGCCCCGGAATGACCACAGCAGCCGTCCACGCTATCGGAGGCAGACATGACGACCCATGCGATTGGAACTCGCGAGCAGTGGCTCAACGCGCGGCTCGAGCTACTCGAGGCAGAGAAGGAGCTGACCCGCCGCAGCGACCAGCTGGCGCGGCGGCGGCAGGAGCTGCCGTGGGTCCGGGTCGAAAAGGAGTACCGGTTCGAGATCGATGGAGGGAGCGCCTCGCTGGCAGACCTCTTCAGAGGGCGCTCGCAACTCCTCGTCTATCATTTCATGTTCGGGCCCGACTACACGGCGGGGTGTCCGTCCTGCTCGGCGATCGCGGACGGGTTCAACGGCATCGCCGTCCACCTGGCGAACCACGACGTCACGCTTTCGGCGGTGTCGCGGGCGCCGCTCGCGAAGCTGCAGGCGTACAAGCGGCGGATGGGGTGGAGTTTTCCGTGGGCCTCCTCGCTCGGCGGCGACTTCAACTTCGACTTCAACGTGTCGCTCACCGAGGAGCAACAGCGCGAGGGAGGCTCCGAATACAATTACCGGCGCGCGGCGGCGCGGCCGGTTGCCGAGACACCCTCGCGGGCGACACCCGAAGGCGCTGCCAAGGGCGCGGCCATGACCGGCACCGACGTCGCCGCCTACGCGCGCGAGAGGCCAGGCATGAGCGCCTTCGTGATCGAGGACGGCGTCGTCTACCACACTTATTCCGCCTACGCGCGCGGACTGGACGGCCTATGGGGCGCATACCAGTGGCTCGACCGCGCCCCCAAGGGGCGCAACGAGACAGGCTACTGGTGGCGCCACCACGACGAGTACGACAAGCGCTGAGCCGCGGATGGACTCGGCAAGCTCGGAGGCGCTGCCGGTCGCGGCTACCTAGCCGCCTCCCCTGCTGCGGCGCGTTCGAGCGCGGCGATGTCGATTTTCCCCATCTGCATCATCGCCTGCATTGCGCGACGCGCACGGCTGGTGTCCGGGTCGGTTACCAGTTCGAGCAGCCGCTTCGGCGTGATTTGCCACGAAACGCCCCAGCGGTCCTTGATCCAGCCGCACGGGCCGGGCTGGCCGCCGTTCGACGCGATCGCCTCCCACAGCCGGTCGGTCTCGACCTGGTCCTCGGTCTCGATCATGAACGAGACCGCCTCGCTGTGCGGGAATTGCGGCCCGCCGTTCAGACCGCAGAAGCGCTGGCCGGCGAGCGTGAAGACAACGGTCAGCACCATGCCGGCGGGCCCCGACGGGGTATCGATCGGCGAGCGGTTGACCGCCTCGATGCGGCTGCCCGGCAGCAGCATCACATAGAAGCGGGCGGCTTCCTCGGCGGCGCCGTCATACCAGAGCGTGGGCGTAATTTTGGACATGGTCCGGAGTCCCCGTTGTGTCCCCGACCTGAACAGACCCCCGGCCTAAGGGTTCCCGGGAAAGGCCCTTGCTCGTTGATACGTATAGCCGCATGTGGGTTATGGGCAGAGCTTTACATCAGTCTTCGTGAAATCGGCGCCCTTGAACAGCAATGGCTCGCTATGCGTGGGCGCCAACGCATAGGAAAAGCAATCGCCATAGTTGAGCCCGGCCGGATGTCTGCCCCTGCCAAAACGCCGCCAGGCACGGCGCGCCATGTCGGCCTGCTCGGCGTCCACCGGCAGTATTTCGACCTCGGCCCTGTGCAGCCACAGATCGAACTCCCGGCCTCCGGGATCGCCCAGGCGCGCCTCGATGACGATCGCTGCTTCCAGGAATGTGGCGGCTGACATAAGCCGCACCGGATCATCGGCGATCTTGCCTTCCAATGCGGCTGCATCCGGCTCGTCAAACAAAATGGCAGCGATCGCCGAGGTGTCGATTACCATCACCGCGGCAGCCCGCGTTCGTCGTAGCCGATGATCTCTTCCGGTGTCCTCGGGTCAAGCAGGGGAAGTTCGGCGCATCGGCGCCGGATCGCCGCCAGGTCCGCCAGAAGAAGCGACTTTCGGTCTGCGCCTCTCACACGGCGCAGGCGTTCTTGCAGCGCCTTGCGGGTGGCAACCGTGATGCTCTCACCGGTGCGCCGGGCTAGGTCACGGGCGAGTCGCTCGGTCTCGGGGTCTTTGATGCTGAGGGGCATGGGTTTGGCGCCGAGGTAGAAAGATAGGTAGAATATTCCTGCCCACCGGTCAAGCGCCACGGACCGAGAATGCCGACGGCTGCCTGTTGCTGAGCGCGCGCCAACCGAGACGCGGATGAAACACGGAACTTGGGCGGAGTCGGCATCGAGCCCCGTAAACGCCGAGGGGCGACATGGGGAGGCGGTTCGTGCAAAACAAGTATTTGCGATTTGACAAAGAATTGCTCGATGTGGTATCCTCAAGGTGTGGATCTCATCGAGCGAGGTGCCGAAATCGTATCCGACGGCAATGCCCCGGTGGATCGAAAACAGCGGGAAGAGCGTCGGATGAACGCATAGCGTTCGATGATTGCCACTGCGCTTTCGTCATGAGAGGGCGTTCGCAGCCCTTGTCAGAGCGAGGTCGGCGGAGTACGTGGTACGCGATCGAACTTGGGAGCGCTGCGATGACCGACAAAATTGCCGATGTTCCGGAGGCGCCGGCCGAGGCTGTGAGCCCCTCCGGCATCAACCATCTGGTCCTCAACGTTCGCGACATCGACGAGTCGCACAAATTCTGGACCGAGATCGTCGGCTTCAAGCAGGTCGGCGAATTGCATCCGCGGGCCGACCGGCCGACGCCGCCGAAGATGCGCTTTTACAGCGCGGTAAATGAAGGCAAGCTGACCCACCACACCGTCGCCCTGGTCGAGAGCGCGAATTTGCCGCCGCCCGTCGATTGGGTGCTGGCCAACAGCCAGGTCGCAATCAACCATGTCGCGCTGACGATGCCCAATCGCGAAGCCTGGCTGAAGCAGCTCGCCTTCCTGCAAAGCCGGGGGGTCAAGTTCAACTGGCGCGTCAATCATGGCGTGACGCACAGCGTCTATATCAACGACCCGAACGGCTACGGCGTCGAGTTCCTCTACGAGATGCCGCGCGAGATGTGGGAAAACGACATCGATGGCGGGATCAATTGGCTGGAAAACCTGCCGAACGAGGGTCCCGAAGCCCTGGTCGACCGCACCGACACGCCGAGCTTCGGCCGGAAGGCGGCGGCGGAATAGGCTGGCTGGAGCCGGAGGATCCGAACCGCCGTGTGGCGGAATTTTTTCGGCATCCTGCTGGTATATTTTTGTAGTCTGTTGGGGCTGCATTCGACTTCTGCAGAAGCAGCCTCCACGACGCCCCCGGCCGCGGCGCGCTGGCTATACGCCGTCAATCAAGCCGCGGCCGATCGAGGATCCGTCTCGGTCTACGATATCGAGGACGGGCATCGACTGGTTAAGACCATTCGAACGGTACCCAATGTCGGGGACGTCAGAGGAGTGGCCGTCAGCGCCGTCACTGGGAAGCTCTACGTGGCCTACCAGGATGTTGCGGGCGCTGGAATGGTCTATTGCCTAAACCTCTACGACAACACGATCCTCTGGAACAGAGCGCTCAGCCCCGGCGTCGATCGGCTGGCGATCAATCCGAACGGGGAGCTGCTGTACGTTCCGACATGGGAAGGCGGTTCGGCCGATTACATCAATATCGTCGACGCCAAAACGGGTGATGTCGTTCGACAGGTGTATTTCTCCAATCGGTCGCACGACGCTCAATACCCCATGTCTGGACCGATTTTCCAGGAGACCAAGGCCGGCGACGGCAGCGGCAAATATCTGTATATGATCGACCCGGGCAACTATGCGGTGTCGCGGATCGGGCCTTATTCGGGAATCCTCGGACCTTACGCGGTCGACAGCGCGAGCAGCTACGCCGTGAACAATGTAAGGGACCTCTGGGGAATGCAGGTCGCCAACCTCAAGACCGGTCAGATCATCACCGCGGGCATCCCGGACCATCCGTCGGGCGATGCTGGACTGCTGCACGGGATCGGCTGGACGCCTGACCAAACCGAGGTCTGGCAGAGTGGCACCGGGAGTGACCCGCATGTCTACATCTGGGATATGCGCAACCCGATGATCCCGGTCCTGAAGGATAGGTTGAAGTTGCGCAGCGGCCGCGGATCGCACTGGCTGACCTTCGATATAAAGGGCGACTACGGTTACATCGCGCCCAACAAAAACACCGCGGATGGAACCGAAATCTTCGATGCCCGCACACATGACCCAGTCGGCGTGATCGGATCGTCGGAAGACCTGCTCGAGATCGATTTTGCGAACGGAAAAATCAGCCAAGTCGGTGATCAGTACGGAATTGGAAGAGGATAAGCTATTGATCGCCGGCGGAAGGCGGGGAAATCGAGACAAACGGAGGAGCCGCGGTGCCCTACGGAGGAAACGACTGGCTGGCGCTGACCCGGGAACCCACGTTGGAGCCGGAAATCCCGATCTGCGATCCGCATCACCATTTCTGGGACTTTCGATCCGAGCGCATTCCCTACCAGCGGTATCTTCTTCACGAATTGGCGGCCGACGTGAACTGCGGCCACAACCTGCGCTCGACCGTGTTCATCGAGGCCCGGTCCATGTACCGCCCCGATGGACCGGTGGAGCTGCGCCCCGTTGGCGAGGTCGAATTTGTCCAGGGCCTAGCCGCTGCTGCCGCTAGCGCGCTCTATGGGCCTTGCCGGGCCGCATCCGCAATCGTCGGCCATGCCGACCTCAAGCTGGGAGACCGGGTCGAGCCGGTCTTGGAGGCGCTGCGGGCCGCCAGTCCCAACCGGTTTCGCGGCATCCGGCACACGGTGACCTGGGACCCGCATCCGGAGATCGAAAACCGCGAAAAGGAAGGGGTTCTGGCGACTGCCGGTTATCGCGCGGGAGCTCGGGTGTTGGCGCACATGGGGCTGTCCCTCGACACGGGAGTGTGTTTCCCGCAATTGCCCGAGCTGGCCGACTTTGCCAAGGCCGTGCCCGATCTGCCCATGATCTTGAACCATCTCGGCGGCCTGACGCGGGCCGGCCCTTACGCCGACCGGGACGACGAGGTGACGCCGACATGGCGACGCGGTATCGCCGCCGTAGCGAAGTGCCCCAACGTCCACCTCAAGCTGGGCGGGATCGGCATGCCCCGGCTGGGCTTCGACTGGCATACGCGGGCGCGGCCGATCGGCTCGGAAGAATTGGCCGCTTCTATGGCGCCGATCATGAGCTACTGCATCGAGCAGTTCGGCGCGGATCGCTGCATGTTCGAGAGCAATTTCCCGGTCGACAAGGTATCGTTCTCCCACCATGTCCTGTTCAATGGCTTCAAACGGTTCTCCAAGAGCTACTCGGCGTCCGAACGCATCGCCCTGTTTCACGACACGGCTGTTCGCGCGTATCGGATCAGCGACATCGGATAGCAGCGTGGGCGGTACGCCGGTGACTGGACAGAGCTAATGCCGCTGCTGTCAGCGATCAGCGCTATGGACCAAGTCCAACGAAGTGATAATGCCGAGATCAAGCGCTGTCTTGCCAACCGACTCGCACTTGAATACCGAACCCGCAAACTCGTCCCCCTGGCACATGAAGGTCGATACGCCAGCACGCTTGACCAGCCCCGGATGAAAGAAATGGATCATTCCACGACTGTACGGAATATTGATCCAGCGCTCTACCAGCGAGGGATCTGCCTTGCCGTCACTGTATTTGATGATCCAATCGCGTAGACCGTATTGGCGGACCCTGTCGGCATCCAGACGGCCCATCCGATCATAATGCCCGTGAAAGCCGACATTGTTGCTCTCCGGCAGATAGTCGTCGGTGAAATAGCGAGTGCTGCCGCCGAGAAACATTCGTGAGCACGAGGAGTAGCAGTAGCCGGACACGGCCGTGCGTAATTTGTGCTCGCGAAAGAGTTGACCCACTCGATAACCCGACGGCGCGTTGCCCCCCGGAGAGTTGCGCAGGATGACGGTCTCGATGGCTGGCGAGCCGGCGAGCGCGTCTCGAACCTTTTCCGGCTCGTCACCGACTACCGGACCACTGAGGATGAGTTGATTTCCGACAACCTTTAGTTCCATTCCCAGCGTTTGCGAGGGAACCATTAGCATCGCGATCAAGGAAAAGAGAATAGCGGTTAACGCTGCACTTCGGACCAAGGTCAGCGAGCAGCGGCACAGCATTATTCTATTGCGCATGCTCTACCCCGTCCAAAAACTGGATGTAGGTTTTGGGGAGTGCATGGGCTCTCGCACCTTCCCGCAGCAGCGTGATGTAACGCAAGGACGGCTTACCATCGACTTCTTTGCCCGGCGCCATGTACGTGACGGCTGGGATCACCCGACCATTACGGTCCTCGACCTCGATCACAACATGGCGGTAGCCGCGCCCGGGCACTCCTTCTGTCGAATCCAAGCGAATTAAATCGCGTCTCGTGATGCGGTAGAGCACGCCCCAGACTTCTGCGTCCGGATCGGGTTGCAGGTTTGCAGGAGCAGCCTTTCCACTAGGACGGCCCTCGAGATTGAAGCGTAGGCGATAACCCTTGATGCGGCCGGAACGGTGCTCCAGCGGCTGGATCCGACGTCGCACCCGAAAGGCGCTGTCGTGCATGTTGGCGCCATAGGCGAAATACCAGATCTCGTCATTCGCCCGACCCGAAAGGCGATGGCCGCGCAGCGGATAGTAGCACCGCGAGAGGATCCAGGATTTCGCGATGAGCCGGCGCAGTTTGGGCCGCAATCTTCTGACTGTTTGGCGCATCGTTACGATTGGCTGCCGGAGTAACCGGTCAGATCGATAAACTCCAATACCGTGCCGTCGGGATCGTGAAAATAGGCGCGGGGACCGTTGAGCACGCCGCCTTGCCGGTCCTCCTCAAACGTGATCTGGATACCATGGGCGCGTAAATGGTCGAGTGCCGCCGTGTATTCGTCGTGCGCGATCGCGAAGGCATGATGTACGCCCCCGTGATTGTCGGGCACGGGATTGATCGGCGGGTCGCGCTTCACCAGGATGAGGCAAGTCCCGGCTGCGTCGAGGAACACCATCTGCCCGTTTGGCGTCGTGGACAGATGCCTGCAGCCGACGACCTCCGTGTAGAACAGGCTGCTTTTCGGAACGTCGCTCACGGGAATGCTGAAATGAGCAACCGCCTTGATCGCCACCATCTAACCCTCCCCTAGGGACCCAAGGAACAAGCCCGGTTCCTCCGATCCTGCTCCCTTCATCAAATTTTGTTAAGCTACCAAGCATCGGCGCCTTGAACGGTTTCGGGAAAATTCGACACCGCCTTCCCGTATAGCCTCACGGTTCCGTTACCAACGCCAACACCGCCGTCGACAAGTTCTTGATGATCGTATACTCGATTCCGTCGAGAAGGCATGCAATGGCGCTGAGCCTGGACCGCCAGGCGTTCATCGACATCCTCACCGAAGGAGAGGGTGACATCGGCGGGGTCATGCAGCCGCCACCGGCAGGACTGTGGGGCATGCCGCCGGATACCCTGCAAACGCTGCCGGGCTACGGTCCTGATATTCAGAAAAATCGCGCGGATGCCCGCCAGATCATGCATAAGCTTGGCTATGGGCCGGATCACCGGCTCGAGATCAAGGTGTCGGTGCGCGACCTCCTCTATTTGCGGGACCCGGCAGTGATCGTGATCGACCAGGTGAAACAAGTCTTCATCGACGGCCCGCTCGAAACGATCGACACCACGAACTGGTTTCCCAGGGTCATGCGCAGGGACTATATCGTGGCCCTTGCCGGTCGGGAAGCGGGCCCGATCCCGACCAAAACCTCCATCTGCTCTACGGGTGCGGCGCCGAGCTGAACTACAACGGCTACTGCAGCGCCGAGGCGGACCGTCTGATCGACCGACAATCGGTCGAGGCCGACCAGGCGAAGCGCAAGCTGCTGGTGTGGGAGATTGGCGGAGGATGGCGCCAGACCGATCATCTTTTACGACCGCCGGGCGACCTGCTGGCAACCGTACGTGAAGGGGCTGACGCTCATGGTCAACAGCCTCTTCAATGGCTGGCGCATGGAAGACGTCTGGCTCGACAAATAGCGGTTCCGCAGCGGTTGGATGCTTGACGCTGTCCCGGTCGCCGACAAGCGAGCAAAAACGGTTTCGTCACTCACGGCGCACCATTCGACATGTGATGGTGCCAGAGGCGGCGAACGAACCGCATGGCTATCTTGGCCACGGCCGGTGAAGATGCTCGAGGTGAAAGGTGCCCCGAACGTGACGCGCGGGTTCTTCGCCGCCCATTCGCGCTGCACGACCGAGACCATCGCCAGTTGCTCGTGCGAGAGCCCATAGGTCTTCATGTAGCGCGGGACCGGGATCGTGAACAAAGTCGGCGGTCCCATCGGTCCATAGGGCTGCTCGAACTGGCCGGCGAGGCTTGTGGGTGCTGTGACATTGCGAGTGCGCCCGTCCGGAGCGGCCGCTCTCGCCATGCGTGATCAGCACCGTCTCGCACAGGCCCGACTCGATCGCCGCGGCGGCGTGGCGGACGTGGATCATGAACGAGCAGCCGCCGACCGCGGTGCCGTCCACCCATTTCGGGGTCAGGCCCAGATAATGCGCGACCGTCACGGGCGTCTCGCCGGCGGTCGCGATGCCGTCGATATCGGCGGGTTTGAGGCCGGCGTCGGCCATCGTGTTGAGCGCCGCGTCGGCATGCAATTCGATCTGCGACATGTCGGGGATGACGCTGACCCGGGTGGTTTCGGCGGCGCCGACGATGGCGACACGCCTCGTATTATAGGCTAGCTTTACGTTGCCTTGGGATCAACGCGGGCGGTTGTGTGGGCGAATGAGCGACCCGATCCGGTTCACGATAAGAGCGCAGAACGCGGAAACCGACGCGCCCACGGTGGACGACCTTCTCGCCCAGATCGGCGATTGGAATTCGATCCTGCGCGGGGTCGAGGAAGCGGTAGCCGAAGACGGCGCCAGCGAGATCGAATGGCGCGTGACCGGCGCAAGCAAGAACAGCCCGCTATCGTTTGAGTTGACTGCCTTTCCCCGCCGGCACGGTATGAACATCGAACGCCGCACGAAGCAGGTGAAGGAAGGGATATCCGCGGGTCTATCGGTGCTGCGCTCTAAACCGGAACGGCCCAGTTATTTCACAGAGCAAGTCCTGGAGAAGGCAGAAAGGCTCTTTGAGCGAGTCACGAACGGTCTGAGCCTGACAAGAATCGAATTCGGGGATGGTCTCCCGCCCATTGAGATCACACCGCGAGAGGCGAAGTTAGCTGCAAAGAACATAACGGCCGTTCGCAAACCCAAAGAAAAGCCGTATCAAGAAATCGGATCCCTTGAGGGATACCTACAACGAGTAGAACGTGACGGCTATGGGCGCCCGCTCCTCTGGGTGAAGCTCAGGGTGTCCGGTGAAACCGTCAAATGCATTGCAAAAGGGGACGCACAGACCGAGGTCGAGCATCACGAGATTGCCGATATTTGGAAAAACAAGCGAGTGAGGGTTTTCGGCGCTATCCACTACAAAGCGCTCGGCCAAATAATGCAGGTTGAAGCAGATGCGGTGCAATTCTTACGGCCAAGAGACGAATTGCCGCGCGCGGGCGAAATCGTCGATGAGAACTTCACCGGTGGCCTAAAGTCGGAGGAATACTTGGAGAGGCTGCGAAATGGCAACCTCTCCTAGCCGAGTAGCTTGGGATTCGTGCACTTGGATAGCGCACATCCAGCGCGAGAGGATCCTGGGCCCAGACGGGAAAGCGGTTATAGAAGACCGGGGCGCGATGTGCCGACCCGTGCTCGATGCCGCAGAGAGAGGCATAATCGAGATCGTTGTGTCAGCCATCGCGTTGGTCGAGGTTCTCGCTCGCAGCCGCGCAGCTGGAATTGATGACAAGAGAATCCGCGATTTTTTTGATAACGATTATATCCTATTAGTCAATGTCGATAAGCATCTCGGGGACTTTGCCCGACGATTGATGTTGGCCCGCTACTCCGGACTTAAACCACCCGATGCCATTCATCTTGCAACCGCGTGCATTGCGAATGTTGACGAGTTCCACACTTTTGATGATCGCTTGCTGGCGCTGGATGGCGCGATCGACAGATTGGATGGCACACGCTTGATCGTCAAGAAACCGGCCGTACCGGCCCCGCCGGCGCCGCTACTCGATGAAATTGAACGCGGTCCAGGAAGACGATGAAAGGATCGGGTGAAGATGGCTCACGAAGTCTATCGAGCGATCGTCGGCGCGGTGAGAAGGGGATTACTCCGAGAGCCCTTCTCTAAGCAGGATTTTCGAACCGCGTGCCCCGGCTTCGGTAACGGAACGTACAACGCTTTTCTGGATAAGCATCGTTGCGGCAATCCAGGAGGAAATTCCGAGCTCTTTGAACGGGTGGCACCCGGCCAATTCAAGTGCTCGCGACGATTTCGCTATAACGTATAGCGGTTTCCCGCTCCGGCCTGGCTGAACCACGTGGCGGTGCGGATCAAGGCGGCTCGTTCGACATGATGATCGTGCCGGAGGCGGCGAACATGCCGCCGACGCCGTGGCAGACCGAGATCCGGGCGCCGGGGATTTGGGCGGGGGCGGTGCCGCGCATCTGACGCACGCTCTCCTGCAGGGCGCGAAGCCGGAATGCATGTACGAAAGACCGCCGCCATTGGTGTTGAGCGGCAGCTTCCCGCCGGGGGCGGTGTTGCGTTCGGCGATAAAGCGCCGGCCTCGCCGCGCGGCAATCAATTATCGTCACCCCCGCGGAAGCGGGGGTCCAGGGCGAGGCCTAACTCGTTACGGCCCTGGATTCCCGCTTTCGCGTCGCTTTCGCGGGAATGACAGGGCGAGGTGACCACCGGCGTCTCGACAGACTCGCCGGTGCCGAGGAGGTAGACCGGCCCCCTGTTCGCTGCCAGGGGCAAGCTTTGCGGGAAGTCGCGGGCGTGCTCGGCCGCGACCAGGATCAGCGCGCCGCAGCCATCCGTCCGTCAGGATGAGACCCATGGGTCGATCAGCGTGAGACCGCAGCCGTCGAAGCCGCCGAGATCGCGCGTCGCGAGACTGGCGCCCGCGGTCAGCGCCGTCGCGGCGATCAGCGCGTCAAACGCCTCGATCGGGTTGCCGACACGGCGACGAGCGACCACGATCTCGGCGTACCGGGCGGCCGCGGCGCCGTCATAGGGTAGGACCCGGCCGGCCAAGTCCTCGGCGAACATCGCCTCGGCCGCCGCAGCGAGAGCGTTGCGCCGCCGTCCTGCAGGCAGCATCGCGATCCCGTAAAGGATCTCGGTCTGATTGATGCTCGTCGTGTAGAGCATTGCACGCGGTTGCGCCGCCACCCAGGCCAGCACTGCCGGATGCGGCTTCGCTCGCATCAATTCGGAAATGACATTGGTATCGAGAACGATCACCGGTCAAATTTGGGCGGCGCGCCGACCGGTACGGGCGGATGCGGGTCGAGGTCGACGCCTCCCAAAGGGGCAAAGCGCCGGCGGATCGCTTCGGCCAGGTTGGGCTCACGGCCGCTCTCCGAGGCCAAGGTGTCGCTCAGGATCTGGCGCAATTCGGCTTCCATCGAGCGGCCGTTGCGCGCGGCGCGGACGCGCAGCCGCTCCTTTATTGCCGCATCGACGTTGCGGATGGTCAACGTGGTCATCGGCGTCGTCACTTAGCCCAAGTAAGTATATTGTATGCGATGACAGCAATGCATTCAATGCCGGACGAACACCTTGGCGCCAGGCATCTGCGCGGGAGCCGCCGCCATTGGACCAGGTCCAAACCTCGCCATCTTGTGATCACGATCGACGCGTATGCTATGGAGTAGGATGGGCAGCACGCCCTGCCGTCCCTCTTTTTCGCGTTCCCTGCCATTTCCCGGCTGGCATACCCGGCAGGGAAAAATTCTTCCCTGCAAGCCGCGTCGGGAAAGAGCTCGTAAGTACCTGATTATAAGGATTTATTTGCGATGAACTTCGACAATTTTGCGCCCCGAACGAATTTTTTCCCGTATTTTCCCGCGCGGCAGGGAACATGTAGCCCGGGATCAAGGCGGCTCGTTCGACATGATGATGGTGCCGGAGGCGGCGAACATGCCGCCGACGCCGTGGCAGACCGAGATCTTGGCATCGGGGACCTGTGCGGGGGCGGTGCCGCGCATCTGGCGCACGCTCTCCTGCAAGGCGTACATGCCGTACATGCCGGAATGCATGTAGCTGAGGCCGCCGCCATTGGTGTTGAGCGGCAATTTGCCGCCGGGGGCGGTGTTGCGCCCGGCGATAAAGGCGCCGGCCTCGCCGCGCGGCACAAAGCCGAGATCCTCGAGGCCGTAGATCGGCAAATGCGCGAAGGCGTCGTAGATCATCAGATGGTCGACGTCGCGGTGGGTGATGCCGGCCTCGGCAAAGGCCTTGGCGCCGGCGACGCGGAACGCGCGCGAGGAGGTGAAATCCTCCATTTGGCTCACCATCGGCGTCTCGACAAACTCGCCGGTGCCGAGCAGGTAGACGGGCTTTTGCTGGAAGTCGCGGGCGCGTTCGGCCGCGACCAGGATCAGGGCGCCGCCGCCATCGGTGACCAGGCAACACTGCAATAAGCGGAACGGGTAGGCGATCATCCGCGAATTGAGGACATCCTCGACGGTGATCGGCGTCTTGAACGTGGCCCTGGGGTTCTTCGCCGCCCATTCGCGCTGCACAACCGGGACCATCGCCAGTTGCTCGTGCGTCAGGCCGTAGGTCTTCATGTAGCGCAGCACCGGGATCGTGAACAAAGTCGGCGGCCCCATCGGTCCGTAGGGCTGCTCGAACTGGCCGGCGAGGCTCGCCGGCGACACCACGTTGCGGGTGCGCCCGATGCCGGAGCGGCCGCTCTCGCCATGGGTGATCAGCACCGTCTCGCAGAGGCCCGAGGCGATCGCCGCGGCGGCGTGGCGAACATGGATCATGAACGAGCAGCCGCCGACTGCAGTGCCGTCGACCCATTTCGGCGTGAGGCCGAGATAATGCGCGACCGTCACCGGCGTCTCTCCGGCTGTCGCGATACCGTCGATATCGGCGGGTTTGAGCCCGGCATCGGCCATCGCATTGAGCGCGGCGTCGGCATGCAGCTGGATCTGCGACATGTCTGGGATCACGCCGAGCCGGGTGGTCTCGGCGGCGCCGACAATGGCGATCGATTTCGGCTGCATCGGCTCACCTCCGCGCCGGGCGGAAGAGGGGGAGCGTGATCTCGTCGTCGAGCTTCTCGAAGGCGACCTCGACCGGCATGTCGAGCTCTAATGCCTCGGGGGTCTGCGGGCAATCGGTGATGTTGGTCATCATGCGCGGCCCCTCGTCGAGCTCGACGACGGCGATCGCATAGGGCGGCGTGAAGCCCGGCACCGGGCGGTGGTGGATCACATAGGAGTAGAGCCGGCCCTTGCCGCTCGCCGTGAACACGCTGACCTCGCGCGCGGCGCAAGCCGGGCAGAACGGCCGCGGCGGGAAATAGACCTTGCCGCAGGCGTTGCAGCGCTGCAGGCGCAATTCGCCCTCGCGCGTGCCGTCCCAGAAATGTTGCGTCTCCGGTGTCGGCTGCGGCCGCGCGCGTCTACCTTCGGACATTTCGGCTCCTTGGTGCGATCTCCGACAGCGACTTTGACGCGTGCCGAGAATTCGGGCAAACGGAATGCAGCAATTTGCCTCGCTGTCGTGCGTGGTTCGAGACGCGCCCTGGCAGGCGCTCCTCACCATGAAGAGCTCCGTTGCTGGCATTAAGAAAATTCCTCATCCTGAGGAGGTCGCGAAGCGGCCGTCTCGAAGGACGCACGGCGGCTATCCAGGAGAGCGGAGCATGCCAATAGCATCAGGCAGGATCACGGCGGTCGAATTGCGGCGGCGGTACCGTTCGGGCGGGGAGATCGCGATTGTCGACGCGCGCGAGGAGGGAAGCTTTCACGAGCGGCATCTGTTGATGGCGTCCTGCCTGCCGCTCTCCCGGCTCGAGCTGATTGCGCCGGGGCTGTTGCCACGGCGTTCGGTGCCGATCGTCGTGTGCGATGCCGGCGAAGGGCTGGCGGAGCGCGCGGCGGCGCGGCTCATTGAAGGCGGCTATACCGATGTGTCCGTGCTGGCCGGTGGCGTTGCGGCGTGGGAAGCGGCCAGGTTTCCCGTCTATAGCGGCGTGCACGTGCCGAGCAAGGCCTTCGCCGAGGTCGTCGAGCACCAATACGGCACGCCGTGGATCAGCGCCGAGGAGCTCGCCGAGCGCCAGAAGCGCGGTGAGCCCATGGCGATTTTCGACAGCCGGTCCTACGAGGAATACCATTCAAACACGATCCCCGGCGCGATCAGCGTGCCCGGCGCAGAGCTGGTCTATCGCTTCCGGGAGCTGGTGCCGTCGCCCGAGACCTTCGTTGTCGTCAATTGCGGCGGGCGCACGCGCAGTATTATTGGCGCACAGTCCTTGATCGACGCCGGTGTGCCGAACCGTGTCGTCTCCTTGAAGGATGGCACGATGGCTTGGCACCTCGCCGGGCTCGGGGTCGAGTTGGGGGCCACGGGCCGCGCCCCGGAGGTCTCGGCCGAGGGTGTCGCGGCTGCGCGGCAGCGCGCCGAGGCCGTCGCGCGGCGCTATGGCGTGCCGGTCATCGATAAGGCAAAGCTCGCCGAGTGGCAGCGCGAGGCCAACCGGCGCACCCTCTATGTGATGGATGTCCGCGACCCTGCCGAGTACCACGCCGGTCACCTCCCAGGTTCGGCGATGGCCCCCGGCGGCCAATTGGTGCAAGAAACAGACAGCTGGCTCGGCGTCTGGGGCGCCCGCGTCGTGCTGGCCGACGACACCGGCGTCAGGGCGCGGATGACGGCGTCGTGGCTGCGCCGCATGGGGTGGGATGCGGCGGTGCTCGAGGGCGGTCTCGAGGGCATGGAGCTCGAGCGCGGCAGGCCAGCTGAGAAGAATGATACCTTCCCGCTCGCCGGTCCCGAGCCCGCGACAGTCCAGCCCTCGGAGCTGCACGCGAACCCGGCCGTCGTGGTCGATCTGGCGCTGAGCCGGTACCATCGGCAGGGCCACATTCCGGGAGCCTGGTTCGCGATCCGCGCCCGCCTTGCCGAGGCGATCGAAAAATTGCCGGCGCAAGGCGAGCTGGTGCTGACCAGCGAGGACGGAACCATTGCCCGCTATGCCGCGGCCGGGCTTCGCATTCGCCGGCCGGTCAAGGTGCTGGCCGGCGGCACCGCGGCGTGGCGAACTGCGGGGCTGCCGCTCGACACCGGCATGGGTCCGCTCGCCAGCGAGCCTGACGACGTCGCGCTGTCGGCGCGCGAGCGGCCCGCCGACCGCGAGCGCTATATGCGCGAATACCTCGCCTGGGAAATCGACCTCGTCAACCAGATCGCCCGCGACGAGGACTCCCGTTTCCGCCTCGCGCCCGTCGCATAGCAGGAGGGATGGAGATGCGTTTTCAATATTTGATTTTTGCCTTGGCCGCGCTCGTCCTGGGGACAGCGGGGCCGCTCTATGCGGAGGAGCCCATGAACGGGCCCGTTTACATCGTCACCTATTTCGATATCGCTCCGACTGCGGCGCAGCAAAGCACCGCGCTCGCCCGAGAATTCGCCGATGCGAGCCGCAAGGAAGACGGCAATGCCGGCTTCGAGGCATTCGAAGAAATTGGAAGGCCGAGCCGTTTCGCGACCTTGGAGGTCTGGCGCGACAAGAAGGCCGCGGACGCGCACAACGCGAGTACCATTGCGGCCGGGTTCCGCAGCAAGCTTCAGCCGCTGATGATCGGTGGGTTCGGAGCGCGGCCCCATGGCGGGCTCTCGGTCGCCGCGCCGAAGGGGCAGCTTCCGGCCGACGCTCTTTATGTCCTGACGCACGTCGATGTTTTCCCGACCTACAAGGACCAGGCGATCGAACTCGTCAAGGCGCAGGCCGAGGCGGCGCGCAAGGACGACGGCAATTTGCGCTATGACGTCGTGCAGTGGGAGGGACACCCGAACCATTTCACCCTGATCGAGGTCTGGCGCGACCGCAAAGCTTTCGATGCCAGCGTGACGGCGCCACGCAACAAAGAATTTCGCGACAAGCTGACGCCGCTCGAGGGCGCTCTCTACGACGAGCGGCTGTACCAGCTGGCTCGGTAGTTTGCGCCGCGCTCTCTCCAACCGCAAAAATCTCTCCTCTCCCCCCGCTTGCGGGGGGAGAGGAGAGGGTGAGGGGGGCGGCTCCGTCGCACGCGCTGCGCCGGACGGCCACCTCACCCTTGTGTGTCGCGGTTTGTGCCAGAAGAGGTGTCGAGCGGGTGGGGCATGCCCCACCCGCTCGACGGCCGTCCGACCGATCACCCTCTGATGCACTTCGTGTGGCAGCGAACCATCGCATGGGAGCCTGGTCAGCAGCCGTCCCGTTACTCGCCCGAACAGTTGCCCGGGTTTGCGCCCGAACATGCAAGGCAGGGACACGCGGATTATGGCACTCCAACGGATTTTTGTCGGCATCGATGTCTCGAAGGATTGGCTCGATCTTTGGCTTGAGCCGGCAAAGCGGTTTGAGCGCGTCAGCAACGATGCGGCCGGTTGGGCCGCAATCCTCGGCGTGCTGAACTCGCTCGGTGTCGCCGCCGGTCTGGTGGTCGCTTTCGAGGCGACCGGCGGCTATGAGCGCGGCTTGCGGCAAGCGCTGCTGGAGGCCGGTTTCGACGTGCGGCGGCTCAATCCGCTGCGCGTTCGGCTCTATGCCAAAAGCCTCGGCCGCAACGCCAAGAACGACCGGATCGATGCGCGCGTCATTGCCCGTTACGCCGAGGCGGCCGATACCATGCCCGAAACCCTCGATCCGGCACGCGAGCGCCTGGCCGAGCTGGTGGCGCACCGGCGCCGCCTGATCGGCGAGCGCGTCGCCCTCGGCAATCAGACCGGCATCCTCGGTTGCCGCCTCCTCCAGACCCAGAACCGCAAGCGCTTGGCCCTGATCGCGCGCCACATCGAACAAACCGACGCCCTCATCCGGGAGGCCATCGGCCAGATCCCCAGCCTGCTTGCCAAGCTCGAGCTGCTCAAGACGCTCAAGGGCGTCAAAGACGTCACCGCCATCGCCCTGCTCGCTCAGCTGCCCGAGCTCGGCGGCATCACCCGCCGCGCCATCGCCGCTCTGGTCGGTCTTGCCCCCTTCGATCACGACAGCGGCAAGCTGAAGGGAGCACGAGCCATCGCCGGCGGACGCACACCAGTGCGGACCGCCCTCTACATGGCCGCCCGGGCCGCCGCTCGCAGCAAGTCTCCGCTCGGCGATTTCTACCGGCGCCTCATCACCGCCGGCAAAACCCCCAAGGTCGCCACCGTTGCCCTGATGCGCAAAATGCTCGTCACCCTCAACGCGATGGTCCGTGAGAACCAAACCTGGAAACATGCTAAACCCTGTTAAGACACAGTTGCTCCCACGCCTTCGGCGTGGGCCCCGCCCTCTCCCCCGCCGAGCGGCGGAGAGGGGCTTATTCGCTGCGGTGATTTTATCGGCCTTGCTGTTGGCCGCGGTGGATGCCGTTTCGGCGGCCGAAGTTGAGGCCGAGCACGGGATGGTGGTATCGGCGCATCGGCTGGCCTCCGAAGTCGGGGTGCACATCCTCGAGGCCGGCGGCAACGCGGTCGATGCGGCGGTTGCGGTCGGCTATGCGCTCGCCGTCGTCGACCCCTGCTGCGGCAATATCGGCGGCGGCGGGTTCATGACGATCCACCTGGCCGACGGGCGGGAGACGTTCGTCAATTTCCGCGAGACCGCGCCCGCGGCGGCCAGCGCCACGATGTACCTCGACGCGGAGGGCCGGCTGATCGGCGACCTCAGCCGTCACGGCTATCGCGCCGCCGCCGTGCCGGGCACGGTCATGGGGCTCGACCATGCCGCGGCCAAATACGGTCGGCTGCCCCGCGCCGCACTGATCGCGCCGGCGATCGCGTTGGCGCGCGACGGCTTTGCGCTGAGCCGCGCCGACACCGACATCCTCGATGCGAGGGCGGACCAGTTCGGCAGAGACCCCGGGGCTGCGAAGATTTTCCTTCGGCCGGACGGCAGCCGCTTCGAGCCCGGCGACCGCCTCGCGCAGAGCGACCTCGCGGCCACCCTCGAGCTGATCTCGCGGCAGGGTCCGGAGGCGTTCTATAAAGGCCCGGTCGCGGCGGCCGTCGAAAAGGCCAGCCGAGAGAATGGCGGGATCCTCGCCGCCGCCGATTTTGCCGCCTATACGGTCACCGAAACCGCTCCGTTGACCTGCACCTACCGCGGCTATCTGCTTGTCTCGGCGCCGCCACCGAGCTCGGGCGGCACGACTATATGTGAAATCCTCAACATCCTCAAAGGTTATGACATCGCAAGGTCGGGATTTCGCTCGGCCAAGTCAGTGCACCTGATGATCGAGGCGATGCGCCGCGGATATCGCGACCGCAACGCCTATCTCGGCGATCCCGCATTCGTCGTAAACCCGCTGGAGCGGCTGCTGTCCAAGGACTACGCCGCCTCGCTCCGCGCCGACATCGCCCGCGGCAACGCCGAAAAGGGGGCGGGGATGGATGCGCCGCGCGAAAAATCCGAGACGACGCATTATTCGCTCGTCGATGGCGAAGGCAACGCCGTCGCGGTCACGTACACGATCAACGGCTATTTCGGGGCCGGCGTGGTGGCGCCGGGCACCGGCTTTTTTCTCAACAACGAGATGGACGATTTCACCGTGAAGCCGGGAGCGGCGAACCTCTACGGTCTCGTCCAAGGCGAGCCCAACGCGATCGCGCCGGGCAAGCGGCCGCTGTCGTCGATGGCCCCGACCCTGGTCGAACGGGACGGCAAGGTCGTTCTGGTGCTCGGCAGCCCCGGCGGCCCCCGCATCATCACCGCCGTCCTCGAAACGATCATGAATATCGTCGACCACGGCATGGCGGCGCAGGAGGCCGTCGACGCGCCGCGCCTGCACCACCAAGCGCAGCCGGAAGATGTTTATTTCGAGCGTTCCGCCATGTCTCATGAGGTGGTCACGCAGCTTGCCGCGATGGGCTACAAGCTGGTCGAGCAACGGCCGTGGGGTGCGGTCGAATTGATCGAGATCGCCACTGGCCGGCTCCGCGGCGCCAGCGACAGCCGGCTGCCAGCCGGCGCGGCGGCCGGATACTGACGGCGTTCAACCCACAATATTGCCACGTTTTGGCGCAGCCAGCCCCGGGAACCGAGGGGTTTCCGTGGAGGTTTTACAGTCAGACCGTAGTTGACTGCGGTTCGCAGCGTTACGCGGTTTAGCCGCTGGGCGATCAACCGCCCGTTAACGCCGCTATCCCAAAGTGGGCGGCTCGCGCAGGCTGGTTGGCAAGAACATGCTCAGATCATCGATATTACGGACCGTCGATTTCTGCAACCGCTATGCCTGGTGGGTCATAGTGGTTGGGGTCGCATTGGCGGCAGTGTCATCGGTTTATACGGTGCGCCATTTCGCGATCAAGACCGACATCAAGGACCTGTTTCCGCACGATCTGCCGTGGGCGCAGCAGGCTTTCGAATTCATGAAAGCCTTTCCGCAACCGGAAATGCTCGTCGTTGTCGATGCGCCGACCCCCGAGCTCGTCGATCAGGCATCGTCACAGCTCGCCGACGCCCTCGCTCACCGCACCGATCGTTTTCGGGCGGTGCATGAGATGCAAGGCAGCGCATTCTTCCAGCGAAACGGGCTGTTGTACCTGCCCGAGAGCGAAGTGGCTCGCTTGACGCAAGGTCTGGTTCAGGCCGATCCCCTGCTTCAGACATTGGCCGCCGATCCCAGTCTCAGAGGAGCCCTCGGCACATTGGATCTCGGCCTTATGGGCGTGCAATACGGGCAGATCCAGCTGGACGATCTGGCGCGCCCGATGACCATGGCGTCTGACACCGTCCAGGACGCGCTTGTCGGTCGGCCCGCAAGCTTCTCCTGGCGTGCTCTCGCCGGCGGCAAAGCACCGGAGCTTGAGGAATTGCGCCGTTTCATCGAGGTCGAGCCGGTGCTCGATTACAGCGCCTTGGAACCCGGCCGCGCCGCAAGCGATGCGATCATGCAGACGGTGCGTGAATTGCGGCTCGACCACGATTACCAGGCGCGGGTGCGGCTGACCGGTCAGGTGCCGATGAACGATGACCAGTTCGCGACAATAAGAGAGAGCGCACCGCTGACCATCGCGGTTTCACTCGTGTCGGTGATCGTCATCCTTTGGCTGGCGCTGCGCTATAAGCGGATCATCCTGGCGGTCGCCATCAATCTCGCTGCCGGTCTGGCGATCTCTGCGGCTTTCGGCCTGTTGGTGGTCGGCGCGCTGAATGTGATTTCGATCGCATTTTTTGTGTTGTTCGTCGGTCTGGGCGTCGATTTCGGCCTGCAATTCAGTGTGCGCTACCGGGCCGAGCGGCACGAATACGCCGCGCTGGGCCCGGCCCTGAGGAGCGCTGCGCGCAAGGCCGGGGCCCCGTTGGCGCTTGCCGCGGCGGCGACGGCGGTCGGCTTCTCCTCGTTCATGCCGACTTCGTATCGCGGACTTTCCGAGCTCGGCCAGATCGCCGGCGGCGGCATGATCATAGCGTTCCTCACCAGCATTACCTTGTTGCCGGCGCTGCTGACGGTGCTGAAGCCGCCGGCCGAGCCGCAGCCCATGGGGTTCGCCGCGCTCGCGCCAGTCGACTGGTTCGTGCAGCGATACCGAATCCCGGTCGTCGGCACGACGCTGCTGGTGGTCGTGCTCGCCTCGCCTCTGCTCCTCTTCGTGCGCTTCGATTTCAATCCGCTTCACCTGCGCAATCCGAACGCGCCTTCGGTCGCGACCTATCTCGATTTGCGCAGGGATGTGCAGACCGGCGCAAACGCGATCGAGATCATGGCGCCGAACCTGGGTTCAGCGGAGGAAATCGCCCACCGCCTGTCGACGGTCCCGCAAGTTGCCCGGACCATGACAATCGACGATTTGGTACCTCGCGAACAAGACGAAAAACTACAGCTGACGAGTGCGGCGGCGGAGAAGATCGAACCTTCGCTAAGTCCCGGCGAAGTCAAACCGCCCCCGACCGACGCAGAGAACGTTGCTGCTCTGTCGTCAACCGCTAGTCAGCTATCGGCCATTGCCGGCGCTGATCAAAGACCGGGAGCAGCGGCGGCGAGGCGTCTCTCCGGACTGTTGTCAGAGCTGGCGAAATCCGACGCTTCGGTTCGTCGGAAAGTCGAAGAGGCGGTCGTAGGGCCGCTGCGTTTTTCTCTGGATCAGCTGCGCGCAGAGCTGAAGCCGCAGCGGATCACGATCGATAGCGTACCTCCGGATCTCGAGAGAGCGTGGCTGGCGCCGGATGGGCGTGCGCGAATCCAGGTCCTCCCCGAGGCCGACCCTGACAACACCACGGCATTGCGTCAATTCGTGACAGCGGTGCTGGCAGTCGAGCCTGCGGCGACCGGTCCGGCCGTTCTGATGTACGAAGCGGGCAATACGGTGGTACGGGCCTTCGTCGAAGCCGGCATTTTTGCTCTGGCGGCTATCGCCATACTGCTGTGGATCACCTTGCGGCGGATTTCCGATGTCCTCCTCACCTTGATACCCCTTCTCCTCGCCGGGGTGGTGACATTGGAGCTCTGCGTCGCCCTCGACATCCCACTGAACTTTGCCAACGTCATTGCGCTGCCGTTGCTGCTCGGGGTCGGTGTCGCCTTTAAGATCTATTACATCATGGCCTGGCGCAGCGGGAAAACCGCGCTGGTGCAATCGACTTTGACGCGGGCGGTGATCTTCAGCGCCATGGCGACGGCGAGCGCGTTTGGCAGCCTGTGGCTGTCCAGCGACCCCGCCACTTCCAGCATGGGCAAATTGATGGCGCTGGCGCTCGTGTGCACGATGGCGGCGGCCGTGCTGTTCCAGCCCGCCCTGATGGGGCGGCCGCGCACAAAGAGTGTCTGGGTGGTACGTCGCGAAGCCCCGGCTGGAGGCGGCTTGCCAGCGCTACCGCGCGTCCCAGCTCGGATATCAGAGGCCCGGCCCGCGTTGGCGGAGATGCACGACAGCTACCGGGCACCCGGTGATGAGCGCGACAACTGAGCAACTGACCGGGTCCATCCCACTGATGCGTCGGTCGAGCCTGGCGCTCGACAATCTGCGGGCATTTGTGATCTTGCTGGTATTGTCGTTTCACTCGGTGCTGGCGTATCTGCAGTTTCTTCCCGCCGCGCCTTATCCGTTCGACAGCCCGCCCTATCAGTGGCGCGCGGTTCCGGTTGTCGACAGCCATCGATGGCTCGGCTTCGATCTGTACTGCGCGTGGCAAGACGTCTTTCTGATGTCGTTGTTTTTCTTTCTTTCGGGACTGTTCGTCTGGCCCAGCCTCGGCCGCAAGGGGATGGCGAGATTTCTCCATGGCCGCATGCTGCGGCTCGGCCTGCCGTTCGTTCTCGTCGTGGGGGTTCTAATGCCGCCGACCCTCTATCCGACTTATCTGCAGACGGCGAGCGATCCGAGTGTCGCCGCCTATTGGCGGCATTGGCTCGCATTGCCATTCTGGCCGTGCGGACCGATGTGGTTTTTATGGTTGCTGTTGGTAGGCGACTTTACGGCCGCTGCTCTGCATCGATTTGCGCCAGGCCTGGGCAATCTCCTGATCCGCCTCTCGTCAGCCGCCGAGGCGCATCCGGCCCGATATTTTGTCGGTTTCGTTTGCGTTTCGACGCTCGCCTATGTGCCATTGGCCCTCACCTTCACGCCCGCGGCTTGGTTCCAGCTGGGACCGTTCGCGTTCCAGCTCAGCCGCCCGTTGCATTATGCCGTCTATTTCTTTGCCGGCCTGGGGCTGGGCGCCGGCGGCGTCGAACGCGGCCTGCTCGCAGCCGACGGACCCCTGGTGCGACGCTGGCCGGTCTGGATCATTGCCGCAGTAGGCTCTCTGCTCACTTGGATGGGGCTCACCGGGTTCACCATGGAGAGAGGCCCATCGGCCTCCCTCGGTTTGCAGATGCTCGCGGATCTGAGCTTTGTTTTCGCCTGCTTCGCCAGCTGCTTTGCCGTGCTGGCGGTCGCGCTGCGCTTCACTTCACGGCGCTTGCAATCGCTCGCCGGGCTCAGAGACAGCGCCTACGGCATGTATCTGGTGCATTACCCGTTTGTCGTGTGGCTGCAATTCGCGCTGCTCGGCATCGCGCTCCCGGCCGTCGTCAAGGGCGCGGTGGTTTTCGGGGGTACCCTGTTCCTCAGCCGGAGCACGGTTGCCGCGCTTCGCCGTCTTCCGTCCGTTGCTCAGATAATCGGGGCGGGCCGGGCAAGAGGGGCGGCGCCGTCATAGCCTGTCTTGTCCCGCACGAACGCTCCGACGCGCTCGATCGCGCGGCGGGCTTCCGGGATGAGCGGCACGAAGACATGCCAGACGTGCGGCATGCGCGGCCATATTTCGAGCTCGACCTGACACCCCGCGGCGCGCATGCGATTGGCCATGCGCACGGCGTCGTCGCGCAGCACCTCGTCGCTGCCGACCTGGATGATCGTCGGCGGCAGCCCGGCGGGATCACCATAGAGCGGCGAGACATAGGGAGCGCGCGGGTCGGCGCCGGCGAGATAGTCGTTGACGAACAATGGCGGGTCATCGGCGCTGAGCATCGGGTCGTAGATGGCGTTGACGCGAAGAGAGGCCCCGGTCAGCGCGAGATCGGTCCAGGGTGACAACGCAACGGCAGCGCCCGGCAGCGGATAGCCTTCATCGCGCAATCTCAGCATCAGCGAAAAGACGAGCCCGCCGCCTGCCGAATTGCCCATCACCGCGATCCGACTCGGGTTGGTCCCGCGGGTAACGAGCCAGTTGTAGGCGGTGAAAGCGTCTTCGAGCGCCGCCGGGAAGGGATGCTCGGGCGCGAGTTGATAATCGACCGCCAGCAGATGCGCGCGAGCCGCGGTTGCTATGCGCCAAGTGAGGTGGCGGTAAAGGTTAGGGGAGCCGATGATGAAGGCTCCGCCGTGCAGGAACAGGACAAGGCGGTCGCTTTCGGAAGCAGGGGTGGCGATCAGATCCGCCCTGACCCCGTCGGCGTCGACGGGGACGGTCCGAGTATGCGAGGGCGGGTCCGGAACCAACCGCTCGGCAACAGTCACAAACCGCCGATGCTGCTCGACCGTCAGCTCGCGATGATTGCGATGCTTGATCAACCAGCGCAGGCCGGCCCGGACCATCTCGGCTCTCACACTCATCTTGCTCGATATCCCTCTTCGGTCAGCCCCTGACCCGATGGCAAACATGAAGGGGTCGGCCTGTCACGGCAGACCCCTTCACACCATGTCCTGAACCTAATCTGGCTTTGCGGAGAAAACGAAGGTGCGGTTCTCACCAATGGTCGATCGCATCGCCGCGCGGGGCGCCGATGCCTGGAGCATCCACATGGAGGCGGCACGGCTGCGCGACCAGGGTCAGGATGTCATTTTTTTGACGGTCGGCGATCCAGACCAGGCGCCGCCGGAGCCGGTCGTCGACGCGACGATCGATGCGCTGCGCCGGCATCGCACCGGATATTCCTCGATCATCGGTTATCCCAGGGTGCGGGAAGCCATCGCCGCGCGTTTCCAGCGGCGCACCGGGCGTCCGTGCAGCGCCGACAACGTCGTCGTAACACCCGGCGCCCAGGGCGGCGTCTATTGCGCGCTGCAGTGCCTCGCCGGCCCCGGCGACGAGGTCATCGTGCCGGAGCCTATCTACAACACTTACGGGCCGGTGATCGGCGCGAGCGGCGCCCGCCTGGTGACTGTCGCGTTGCGCGCCGAGCGGGGCTTTCATCCGGATCTCGATGCAATCGCCGCCGCTGTCACGCCGCGGACCCGCGTAATCTGGATCAACAGCCCGCACAATCCGACCGGCGTCGTGTTCGCCGCAGACGAGGTCGCCGGGATCGCCGATCTTTGCCGAAACCGCGATTTGTGGCTGCTTTCCGATGAGGTCTACGAAGATCTCGCCTTCGCCCGGCCGCATGTCAGTCCGTGGTCATTGCCCGGCATGGCCGAGCGCACCGTCGTCGTCTCGAGCCTGTCGAAATCGCACGCGATGCCGGGCTTCCGCTTTGGCTGGATCATCGGTCCGGCTGCATTGTCGCGGCACCTCTTCGAACTGCTGGTCGCGATGATCTACGGCAGCCCGGCCTTCATCCAGGACGGGGTAATGCCGGCCCTGGAAAACGACCTCCCCGAGGTAGCCGCGCTCCGCGACGCCTACCGCGACCGCGCGGTACTGCTCTCGCGCATCCTTGCAGAGGCGCCGAATTGCCGGGTCACGCCGCCGGAGGGCGGCATGTTCATACTGATGGACATCCGCGGCACAGGTCTGGGGGCAGAAACCTTCGCGCACCAGCTACTGGCCCGGGAGAACGTCGCCGTTCTACCGTGCGACGGCTTCGGGCCCAGCGCCGTCGGGCACCTGCGGATCTCGTTGACCGCCCCCGACCCGCGCCTCGCCGAGGCCGGGCGCCGCATCGTCCGCTTCGCCCGCAGCATCGCCGGCTAGCGCAAATCCTCAGCGGCGCGAGAGACCCCGTGGTGCCGCCGGTCAACGTCCGCTATCTCCGCGAGCGGCTGCCGAAGATCAAGCGCGCCATCATCGACGCGGGACGCTTCCTCTAGGAAAAGGCGGCCGATACCGACGCGGCGCTGGTCACGAGCTGGTGGGCCGAGGCTCCGCGAATGCCGTCCCCGGCTCCCGCCGTTGGCTGGAGCACCCGAGGGTCGAATAGTACCAAGGCCGTGTCATAGCGCTCCTGATCATCGCCGAAGTGGCCGAGGGCCCGCGCTTCGTGACGGCCTGCCCGGAGGAAGCAGCATGAGCGCCCCGTTCAGAGAATTTGCCACTGACGCAGACGTCAAGAATTCTGCATAGCCGGCCGGCCGCTCTCGACCCATTGCGGTCGCTCGGGCCCGAGATTGGAAATCCGAATCCTGCAATGCCCGGGGAGCTTTTCAGGAAGTCGTGGCAAAACAATGGGGAAATACACTCGGAAGCGCTGACACAAACCTCCCGATAAACGCAAATGCGATAAGCACTGCACCTATCCTTGCGGCCCGGTATTCTCTCTGAACCGTAGTTAAAATTTCTCCTAATAATTCCCGTCTAGCTGTTGCGAACAACGCCGCATCCTTCGGGTCCGGAATGCGGTTCGTATCGATTGCGAGAGCTTGGTCTCGCAGTTTTTGACTGCGCAGGAAAGGGTACGCCAGGAAGCCGGCCCCGATGAATCCTATAAGGTCAGCGAATGTGGAGAGGTACTCGCACCACTGACAAACGCCATCCCCCATTCCCGTGCTGTGCCCTGCTATCGAGCGCCCCGGCGGGTCTCGATATGAATCTCTTGGTTACAAATCTCAGCAATCCGCAGCATACGAGTCATCGCGGGGCTTTCGAGACTTTGACCCCGTTCGATCCGAATGATCTCCCCAGGGTCTTCGTCCAAGCGAGCCGCGAGGTTGTCGACCGACAGGCCGGCGCGCTCCCGCATCTGCATGAGCAGGAGGCCCGCCTGCTGGATACGGCTTGCTTCCTCGAAATCGGCTAGCTCGCCCGCATCCTTTAAGAAGTCCTTAGGTGAGAAAGGGTCGAATCTTTTCCGATCTAAGGCCATCATACTCCTCCTTGCGCGGCCGACAGGAGGTCACCAAACGTCGGCGGGTTCGAAACCCTGCCCATAAGCACTACTATCATATCCGTTCCGTCGTATGCATAAAACACTCCAACGCGGTTAACCTCCCACCAATATAGTCGACCTGGGCCGATTGGCCCTGGCCGTGCGGTATAAACCTGCGCTTGAGCAAGAGGGCCGTTGTTGTTCAAGCTGCCAACAGCCTCGACCGCTGCGACATGGGCCATGATGCTTTTCGTCTCACGTGGCCACGAATTCAGCAGCGCTTGGCACTCTGCGCGTGCCGGTGACCCGCCATTAACATCCTTCCAAAAGCTGAGCGCCATCTCGCCCGACCGTTGACACAGGCGACGGATCTTCGACGCGACTACCTTAATAGTCAAGATCACCGTAAATATCCTGTGTACAACAGCTCGCGTGCTCGAAGCAGAGGCCATCTCTGTTGTCTTTCGAATTAAATCTGGACTTGGTATATTTGGTTCGGTTAACCGTTTACCGAAAATTTGGGAAGTTTGTATAATATTTCTAGCAATTTGTCAACTTGTAATCCGATGAATGCGAACTTTCATTAATGTTTGCTAACTAGTTCGAGAGGTCTGTGCAATGCCGAGCACCCCGAGCGAGGCATCAAGCAGCAGGCCGTCAAGCGGTGTAATCATTTCCTTATCTCGCCTTCCCAGTTGTTGGCTTCTGCCGCGCGACCCACGCTTTGCGGTTTTTGCGGCGGCCCACCATATTGATTGTTGCGTCCCGCCTGCGGGTGCTTCTTATCGGCGGCCCATCGGAATTGATGGAGCTGAACGATGGCCGAAAAGCCGCCTGGTTTGGACACGCCTCGCTTGGTTGTCGGCGTACTTCTCGCCGCGTTCCTGATGCTAATATTCTCGACCGTACCCGCCCAATAGGAGGGACGCGACCTGTGCTGACCACAAGGCGAGAAGACTGGCGAAGTTCTCCGATCCCATGCCCCTCGGCGGCGACTGCTACAACCCGGACTGTTCCCAATCCAAGTGCCAGCGGCAGCTCTTCAAAGCCGAGCACAAAAGCCAAATCGAAGATTTAGAGGGCCTGTGGTTCTCTCACGATAGGGCCGTCAACATCTTCCGCGAAGCCATCCGCCGTCGCTCTCGGAGCCGCCGATGAAGCGGTACCTGCGCATCATTCATTGAAGCACCGCCCCACGATTCCGCTCACCACCCAGTGCCGACATTGTCGTGCAAAACTCAAGAATTTTTGCAGATCGGGGATCCGCAGTCCCATTCTAAGGACTTTCGAAAATCGGCTGTCGAAGGGGCGGCGCTTCTGCAGTTCCCGGCGGCCACGCACTACGTCACGCCTTCAGAGGCGATCGGGCGCATGGCGCTATGCGGATGATCGAGCCTCTGCATCGCGGTCGATAGGATTTCGAAGATCGCCTTGCCGATCAAAGACGCTTTTGTCGACACGCATCGCGCATAGATAATAACGCAATTGCCATATTCGTATTGTACTCTCCTGGGCATTGGCGCCCGCGAGCGGGGCGCAAGATTGCGATGGAGGGAGTTGGGAGATGCCTGATCTCGACCTGATAAAACAGGAGGAACAGGGGGCGCGGGACCGGCACGGGCGGTTTTCCAAGGGCCGGTCGGGCAATCCCGCCGGCCGGCCGCGCGGCTGCAGCGACCACATCAACCGCGCCGCCCGGCTGCTGCTCGCCCGGCGAGGGCGAGGCGCTGACACGCAAAGCCGTCGAGCTGGCGCTCGCCGGCGACCCGGCGGCATTGCGGCTGTGCCTCGAACGCATTGTCGGGCCGTATCGCGAGCGCGCGGTCGAATTCACGATGCCGCGAATCCGCAACGCGGCCGACCTGGCGGGTGCAATGGCCGCGGTCGCCGACGCGACGGCTCAGGGTGCGGTCACCCCGCGCGAGGCGATGCAATTCGGCCATGTCATCGAGGCCTATGTCCGCGCGGTCGAGGCAACCGAGTTCGAGCGGCGCCTTCGCGCGCTGGAGGCGGCCGATGGCCCGTCCCCTTGATACTCGCCTAGCAGGATGCGGAAAAACTCAGTGCTTGTGTGTCGTTTTGTAGAGTTATCGTACAGGATTCTCGCCAGGGTTGTTGAAAACCACTAGCAAGCAGGTTTTTGTATCGATTTTGCCCGTTTTCGCCCGGCCCGGGCGGATTCCGGGCATGGCTATGCCGCGGCCCCCACCAGCCTGGGCAACCGGACGAGATTGTAGGCAGTGGCAGTCAGGGTGAACATCCAGCCGACGCGGGCAAGACCACGGTGACGGGTCTTGCGGAAGCCAGCCGCCGCCTTGGTCCAGCCAAACACCTCTTCAATGCGCTTGCGCACCCGGCCACTGACCGCATAGCCAGGATGGCGGGTCGTCCGTCGGTCGATCGCCGATCGCCGATTGGCGGTGTTCTGCGCCACGTGCGGCGTCACATTGAATTCCCGCAGATCGGCGACAAACTCGGCCACATCGTAGGCCTTGTCGGCGCCGAGCGTGATCCGGTGGTTGCCGGGACGGGCCGCCACCATCTCCAGCGCCGCCTCGCGCTCTGCCGTGCCGGTGGCCAGGGTCAGACGCGTGCCGACCACCAGAGCATGCCGGTTCTCCATCAGAACGTGCCCCAGATAGGCGAGCTTGGCCGGCTGGCCCGGCCCTTTGCGATACAATCGCGCGTCGGGATCAGTGACCGAGGCGTGGGTCTCGTTGCTTCGCTTCTCGCCGTGGAAGTCCCGTTCCCCATTGCGGCCCGGCGCCGGCGGCTCGCCGCTGCCGTCCTTGGGGCGAAAGCTCTTCATGCTGGCCCACGCCTCGATCAGGGTGCCGTCGACCGAGAAGTGGTCGTCCGACAGCAGGGTCTTGACCTGCTCCTGGTTCAGTACCGCGGCCATGAACTTGCTGGCAATGTCACCGTCGATCAGCCGCTCGCGGTTCTTGGTGAACACCGTAACGTCCCACACCACGGCATCCAGCGACAGCCCGACAAACCAGCGGAACAGCAGATTGTAGCCGAGTTGCTCCATCAGCTGCCGCTCCGAACGCACCGAATAGAAGGCCTGCAGCAGCAGCGCACGAAGCAGTTTCTCAGGGGGAATCGACGGCCGTCCGAGCTTCGCGTACAACTTCTCGAATTCCCCCGTCAGTGCACCAAGCGCCTCGTCCACAATCTTTTGGATCGGCCGCAACGGATGATACAACGGCACCCGCGCTTCGCAGCTCAAATAGCTGAACAGCGCCTCGCTCCTGAGATCCCCACCGCGCATCGGACGTCCCCCACATCTCGTCACGCGCTATGGATTATACCCCAGATCTCGCTCCAATATGCGACTTTTTCCGCAACCTGCTAGATCGGGTCGAGGGGAGGCGAACGGCTGGCGCCGCCGAGCAAGGCTCGGCCGCGCTGCGCCGCCGTCACATTTGGCGCGCCGAGGCCGCGATGGGCATGGTCATCCGCTGCGCGCTGGCGCGCGCCAGCGTCGATCCGGCGCAGGCCAACCGCCTTTGTCTCGCCGACGAAGCAGAGGCGGCCCTGATCGCGCTCTCCGACACGCCGGAATTGGAGCGCGCCGACTGCAATAGTCCGGGGGTGGGCGAGGCCCGGGACCGCGCGGCGGCAGATGATGGCTTCAATACCAAAATCCTGGCGCTGGCGCGGGGGTTTGCCGGCGCTCCGCCGGCCGATTTCGCCAAAGCCTCCTTCGCTGAACTCTATGCCTGGGCGCTCGCCCAGCCGCCGGCGGAATAACCCCGCCGTGTTTCATCTTGGACGTTTCCCCGGCGGAAAGCCGGGGGTCCATCTCTCGGCGGCACGAGTTGCGGGTATGTGGGTCCCGGCTTTCGCCAGGACAGCGGGCCGCCCACGGTCCATCCAGGGTGGGTCGGCCGCTTGGGCCGCTGGCGCACTTGCAATGACGGCGTGTCGATATGTCGAAATCTGATCTAGACCGTCAGCGAGAGACCGAAGGTCTCGGCGATCAGCAATGCGTTGAGCGTCAGCACGACGGCGGTGCCGATCCCGGCCACGATTTGCGTCAGCTTGCGATTGGCGAAATGCCCCATAATGTCGCGCCGCCTTGTGAAGATGATGAGGGCAATCATCGGCAGCGGGAGCGCAAGGCTGAGCACAACTTGGCTGATGACGAGCGCGTTCGTCGCATTGACGCCCAGGCCGACGACCACAAAGGCCGGCAGCATCGTGACGAGCCGCCGGACCCAGATCGGGATGCGGAAGCCGACAAACCCTTGCATGATCATCTGGCCGGCAAGTGTCCCGACCACCGAACTCGACACCCCGGAGGCGAGGAGCGATACGAGGAACACGCCGGCCGCTGCGCCGCCGAGCAGCGGGGCCAAGGTGTGGTAGGCGGTCTGGATCTCAGACACTTCGGGGTGCCTCGAATGGAAGGCGCCCGAGGCCATCACCACCATAGCCATGTTCACGAGCCCCGCCACCGTGAGCGCGGCGATGACTTCGTGGTTCGAGATGCTGACGAGCCTGCGCCTTTCGCCTTCACTGCGGGCCGGAATCCGCGCCTGCGTCAGTCCGGAATGCAGATAGACCGCGTGCGGCATGACCGTCGCCCCGATGATGCCGACGGCGAGCAGCAGCGCCTGGGTATCGGCGAGTTGCGGCAGGATGGTATGCAGTGCGGCCGAACCCCAATCCACCGGTGCAATGAACAATTCGATCAGATAACAGAGTGCAATGACGGCAACCAGGCTGCCGATTATCAGCTCGACCGGGCGAAATCCACGCCTTTCGAACAGCAAAATCCCGTAGACGATGACCGCCGTCACGGCCATCCCGGCCAACAGAGGAATGCCGAACAGCAGCGACAACCCGATGGCGCCGCCAAGGAACTCGGCGAGATCGGTCGCCATCGCGGCGATCTCGCTGATGGCCCACATCGCCAAGACGATCGGCCGCGGAAACTCTTCGCGGCACATCTCGGCAAGGTTCCGGCCGGTAACGATGCCGAGCTTGGCCGAGAGGGCCTGAAACAGCATCGCGATCAAATTGGCGAGCATCACGACCCACAGCAGGCCGTAACCGTATTTTGCCCCCGCCTGGATATTCGTCGCGAAGTTGCCCGGGTCCATATAGGCGATCGACGCCACGACGGCGGGGCCGGCGAAGGCCAGATATCGATGCCACCCCAGCCGCCGGCCGTCGAGCACCTGGCGGGCCGCCGCGACGGTTCGCTCTGAAAGCGGCTTCCGCGTGGGGCCGCGGAAAAACGCCCGGGCGCGCGAGGGATCAACGAAAACCATGCAGTCCTCGTGGCGCCCGGGGCTCGAAGGAACGCGCGCTATTCGGCTGCTCTGGCGGTGCGGCGCTCGTCGTCGGGGTTCTTGACCTCAACCGGCACGCTGCCTTGCGGCGTCGGGTCGTTGACGTATTTGAAGGCCGGCTCGCTGTTCCAGGGACCCCGCGCGTCGAGCTGGCCGTCCTTGGACAGATTGAAGTAAAGATCGACCGTCTCGTCCGGCTTGACGTACCCAAAATTGGGATCGGTCAGCTTGCCGAGCGACTCGAGCGCCTTCATGAACATGTTGGTGTGCGAGATTTCGCGGGTCAAAAGGAAGGTCAGCGCCTTCTTGCTGCCCTCGTCCGGCGAGAGCTTGATCAGCGCCTCGTAAGTTTGCCGCGCGCCCGCTTCGGCGGCGATGTCGGCGCGCAGGTCGCGCACTACGTTGCCGCCCTCGTTGACATAGGCCGAAGTCCAGGCCTGCCCCTTGCTGTCGACGAGATGCGGCCCGACGCCGCGGACCGCGAAGAGGGTGCTCTTGTAGGCGGCGTCCCGGGCGTTACTCTTTTCGGTGTGCTGCTCGATCATCCGTCCGACCATCTCGAGATGGCTGAACTCCTCGAGCGCGATGTCGTGCAGCATGTCGCGGATCGCCGGGTCCTCGACATGGAAAGACTGCGTCCAGTAGGTCAGCGCGGCGCTCAGCTCGCCGGTAGCGCCGCCGAACTGTTCCAGCAGCATCTCGCCAAAGCGCGGATCGGCGCCCTGGACCTTGACGTCATACATCAGTTCCTTGCGGTGGAAGAACATCGCAGACCCCTCGATGGGAAAAGCCCTAGTTACCGTGCGAACGCTGCCGCGCGGCTAAGTCTCCCAACAGGGTTGTCGCTGACGAGGTTCCGCTTTACCGCGCAAGCGTCGGGCGGCGGGTCGAATGCACGCATCTCGCGAAACGCGGCTGCGTCGTCAAAAAGCCGCGCCCGACTCGCTCTGCTGTGGCGGGGCTGCAAATAGTGTGGCTTGTTGTGATAATGTATCCCGGCAATGCTGGCATGGGCGACGTGCGGATACACTACCGTTACCGGGGCAACGAGAAGATCTTCGATAAGCCGGCCGAGTCGGTGGTTGTCGGCCGGCCGCGCCATGGGGTGCAGGTCGATATCGATTTGACGCCGGATCTGCGCGTTTCACGGCCGCACGCGCGGATTTGGGTTGCCGAGGGCCATTACTGGATCGAAGATCTCGGCAGCGCCAATGGCACGGAAGTTGATGGGCAGCCGATCAAGGGAGTGGGAAAAGTTCGGCTGGAGCCCGGCCAGCGGATTCAGATCAGCGATACCACGTTAACGGTCGATATTCCGACCCGGGAAGCTCAGTCCGAGCCCAGCTGGGCCTCGGACGACCGGACCTTGGTCGACACCCATGATACACGCCTCGACATCGCCGAGATGATCGATGCCGCGGCGCCTGTTTTCGAGCTGGGGAAGCCGATCGATCCGGATCGGGCGCAAGCACTGGCCTTGCTCTACGAGCTGCCGCTGCAGTTTGGCGAGCAGACCGAGCTCGATGCGCTGTTCCAGACGATCATCGAGCGGCTGGTGGCGATAATTCCGGCGGCGGCCCGCGGCGCCCTGCTGCTCGAGGATCAGACGACCGGAGAGCTTCTGCTCAAGGCGCATGTTCCCGCGGGACAGCCTTCGGTCAGCATGACCCTGGCATCAAGGACAATGTCGCGGCGCCAAGGATTTATCTGGCGCGAGGGTTTGGATCCGAGCCAGAGCCAGTTCTTGAACCGGATCAAGGCCGGCATGTATGTGCCGCTGATCTGGAAGGGCCGGGTATTGGGCGTGGCGTGCGTCGACAACAGCGATGGCGGGACGGTTTTTACTGCCGACGATTTGCGCCTGATGCTCGCCGTCGCGCATTACGCCGCGATGGCGGCCATGCAGAACCAGCTGCAGAGCGAGCTTCGCCGCAATGCCGCGCTTCTGGGTCGGCTGCTGACCAACTTTTCGCCAAAGATCCGCGACGCGCTGTTGTCGCGGGCGGCTCACGGGCGCCTGCGCCTGGGCGGCGAGCGGTCGGAGGTGGTCCTTCTCGCATCGGATATCCGCGGCTTTACATTACTGACTTCGGGCATGGATACCGACGATGTAATGGACTTGCTCAACGATTATATGTCGGCTCTGGTCGAGGCCATCTTCAAGCACGACGGTACTGTCGACAAGATCACCGGAGACGGCATCCTGGCGGTCTTCGGCAGTCCCGAGCCGGACCCGTTGCGGCACGAAAAGGCGGTGCGCGCCGCGCTGGCGATGCAGTCCGCAATGATCGAAGTCAGCGAGAACCGCCGGCGGCGCGGGCAGAGGATTTGTACGATCGGCATCGGAGTTCACTGCGGCGAGGTGCTGCACGGGTTCATCGGCTCGAATGACCGCATGGAGCTGACGATAATCGGCGAAGCCGCCAATTGGACGGCGCGCTATTGCGCCGGCGCGGCGGGCGGCGAGATCCTGATCAGCCCGGCACTGCATCAGCATCTGTGGCGGCACATCGACGCCGAGTTGACCACGATCGAGACCAAGCATGAAGGCAATCTCAGCGCCTACCGCCTGAAAGGCCTCAAGAGCGCTGCACCGAGCTGAAGGTCGGTCAATTCATCCCGTGTATTCGACCACTACGGCGCTGACATTATCCCGCGCGCCTCGATCGAGCGCTCGCTCGATCAGTCGGTCGGCCGTCGCTGCGAATGGGGATCCGGTCAATATGCTGGCCATTTCGGCGTCGCTGAGGGCGCCGCTGAGCCCGTCCGAACAAAGCAGCAGAATATCGCCTGGTTCGAGCCGGTCGTGCCGTTCTTCGAGCTCCAGCCGGTCAAAGGCCCCGACCAGATTTGTGACTATGTTTGCCATCGGGTGGGCTGGTGCCGCTTCCGGCAAAATTTCGCCGCGGTCGACCATATCCTGAACGTGGCTCTGGTCGCGGGTCAGCTGGCGCAACCGGCCGGCCCGCATCCGATACAACCGGCTGTCCCCGGCCCACAGGCAGCAGCTCTGGTCATCCCAGATCAGCAGCACCGCCACCGTGCTGCCGATCAATGCATTCGGACCAATCGTGGCAGCCTTCGCCCGCACCTCGCGGTTGACTTCCGCGAGCCGTCCCTTCACTTGCTCCACCAGCGAGAGACCGGACAGCACCGCGTCGACTTCGCGCAATGCCGCGATGATGCGGCTGCTCGCGTAGTCGCCGCGCTCGTGTCCGCCCGCGCCGTCGGCGACCGCCCACAAGCCGATCTCGGCGCGCTCGAGCACCGCGTCCTCATTTCGCCGGCGCACCGTCCCCACATGGGTCCGTGCAGCGGATCGACAGGGCATCTGCTTCAAGCTTTCATTTTTGAGATTCTTGTTCGATCTTCAGTCGGCAGGTGAAGTAATCGAGAACGCGAGACTGCCGTTGCACTTCGATCAGCGCAGGCCCGCCGATATTTCCGGCGATCTGTCGCGCCTCGTTTAGGCGGTCTTTCAGCATCGAAACCGCGCGCGCGGTCGAGCCGTCAAACCCTTCCTGCAGATATTTTTCAGGCGTGTACTGGGTCGTGCCGATCTTAAAATCTTCGGCGTGGAAGGGGCACGCGGCGAAGCGATCGGACGCCGGGGCAGCCGGCTGCACCGGCGCGACCGCAGCCGCCGGGGGCGTCGGGGCTGCGGCGGGCGGCTCCGGCCTTCTTTCGCCCTCGAAGATAACCCGCGATGCTTCTCTGCGCAGGCGCATCAAGGCGGCCGCCGGAATTCTGCTGCCATTGACCAGATCGACCGGCGGCAGACCGGTATCCTGCTGAAATTTGCGCCAGGCTCTGGTCGTCTGAGGTCCAATCACCCCGTCTATCGGCCCGGGTTCCATGCCGAGACGGAGCAGCATGAATTGAATTTCGCGGACCAGCGAGGGACTAACCTCGAGGTCTTCGACCTTGCCAGCCACCTCGGCGGCGCACCGGGTTGCGGACCACAGTTGCATTGGCAGCGTCACGACGGCCAGTGAAAAAATCGCGCACCGCGCGATGTCACGCCCGTTCATTCTCAAGTCCTCAACTCGACCGGCAATCACTCTGCTCCGTGCGCATTGAGGAACGCCCTGCGCTCCCTTTCATCGGGGATGTGGGTGGCCAATACCAGGCACAGTTTGGCCAGAGACTCGAACTTCCCCAGTTCTCTCTTCACGAGGATTCGTGCGATTGGGCCTATATAGCGAGTAAGGTCGGATTCTATCGCAACTATGCTTGCCGGGTTCGGCGATTGGGCGGGAGAAACGGACGATTGCCCGATCGTCTTGGCCGGTGCCGGCGCGGGCGGCGGCCGCGGTTGGCCGAGCCCCGCAGCGGCGCGCTGCCGCCCTCTCGCAAGGAATTCGGCACGGTCCTTCGGGTCGGCCACCTGCCTGCCGAGCAACTCATACAATGCCGGCAGATCGCTCGCGTTTCTGATAGCCCGCTTGACGGCGATCGACGCCATCGGGCCGATGAAAGTCGCCAGATCGCGCTCGGTTTCCCGCAGCAGTTCGGCGCTGAAAGACGCCCCACCCGCGGTGGTTTGCGCCGCGTTGGCGGTGAGCTGCGGCTCCCCTCGCAGGCCAGGCATCGCATCGGCAACGGCCTTAGAGAAGGCCGCAGCGTCGCCATAGCGCTGCGCCGGATCGAAGGCAACCGACTTGGCAATGACTCGCTTCATGGCCTCGGGGACCGCCGGGTTCAATGCCCGGATATCCTCGGGTCCCCGCTTTTCCATAAAGGATATGATCTCGGTAATGCTCTTGCCCCGGAACGGCTTTACCCCGGTCAACATTTCAAACAGGATGACCCCGGTGGCGAACAGGTCGGTGCGGTGATCGATAGGACCTCCCGACAATTGCTCGGGCGCCATGTAGGCGGGCGTTCCCAATAAATCGCCGACGATGGTGAATTCGGAGGCCTCGAGACGCGCGATGCCGAAATCGGCGACCTTAACTTGGTCGCCAGGCAAAATCATGATGTTGGACGGTTTGATGTCGCGGTGGACGATCCCGTTCCCATGAGCAAATCCGAGGGCGCTCAGCACCTGGGTTATGATCGCGACGCTCCGCCTCGGTTCGAGGAAACCGCATGATTTGATGAGGTGATCGAGGCTTTGGCCGTCCACCAGTTCCATGACCAGAAACGGCGTGCCGTTGTCGTCGCCGAAATCCCAGATCGCGACGATGTTCGGATGGAACCGCCGCCCGGCGGCCCGCGCTTCGCGCCGGAAGCGCTCCAGCAATTGCTCGCCTCCGCTGCCGGCAACCAACTCGGGACGCACGACCTTGATTGCGACCAGGCGATCGATTGCCGGGTCATGGGCGCGATAGACTTCGCCCATCGCCCCGGTACCGAGCAATGTTTCGATGCGATAGCGGCCGATCGACCGGACAGTATTCATCTCTCAGGGCTCAAACTGAGCTGGCCTGCTGAGCCAAAATTCAGCTTTGCTCTTCCAGCATGCTCATCGCATTCTGCAGGCTGCGCCGCATCCGATTGAACGAGGCGGACAGCGAGCCGATTTCGTCTCGGCTGGCGTGGACATATTCGGGGGTGTCGAGCTGCCCCATGCTGACCTTATCGGCCATCTCGGAGATTTCGGCTACCGGTCGCGTCACCAGCACGCGCAGCAAGACGTCGACAATGACGATCGTCACGATAAAGGTTCCGGCCAGCGCCAGCATGAACCAGAACAGCGCCTGATAGGCGCGGGCCAGCGGCACGCCGAGCGGGATCGAGACGACCTGCGCGCTGACAATTTCACCCAGTTTCCAGCCAAATCCGTTTTGCGAGCCATAGAGGTTGATCATCGTCGCAGGGGCATTCTCGGGTGTGCTGTGGCAGCTGAGGCAAACTTGGCTGCCGACTTTCAGCGGATGGGCGAGCGTCAGAAACTTCCCTCCCGGGGTGTCGCGGATCGTCACCGTTTCCGACTTGCTGGGATCGTCGCGAAAACCGTTGATGATGTCGGCTTCCCAATCCGCCGCCCGGTCGTTGACATTAGTCGGGTTCAGCGTCGGCTCGCGATAAGTGTATTCTGGTAATTTCTGCCGCACCAATTTCAGAGTGGTTTGCGCTGCGAACGCTGAAACCGATTGCGGCAGAAACTGGATCTTTAGCTGCGGCTCGAGCAACGGCCAATTGTAGTCGGCAGTATATTTGCGGATCGCCGACGCTCCCTCGATCATGATCCTGGCATTCTGCAGACTTTCTTCGAGCGCATTCTTGCTGAGGATCGTATAGGCGCCGACCCCAGCCAAGCCGAGCCCGACCAGAAACGCGCCGGATATCGCCAAATCTATTTTCCATCGTATTTTCATGGCTTGGACTTCGGTAGCGTCGGCGACAATTTGCAAGGTCGAGATCTTACAGTCCCGGCTTCCATTTTCAAAGCGCGGTGGCTATCACCAGGGGTTCTATGCGCTGGAGGAAATCGTGTGCCTGAAGGCGAAATGGGGTCGTGTGACGCGAATGCGCTACGCTGTCGCCGGCCTGTTCTTTGCCCTTCTGTGTTCCTGCACGCCTGTTCCGGAGACCGAGTTCGCGCTGGCGAGCGTGACACCGACCACGGCCCGGATCGATGCCGGGCTGGCAGCGGTCACCGTCGAGCCGGCGAGCCGCGACCGTGCCGTCTACCCGCTGCCGCGCAGCCTGACCCCGCTGCTGCCGCTGTGGCAAGCGGCCCTGCAAGACGCGGTGACGAGGCAAGGCATTTTTCGTCCGGACGCATCTCGTCGGATGTCGATCGCCGTGAAGGTCCTGGAATTCTCGCTCTCCGGAAACATTTTGTCGGTGTTTGCCCGCTACCAGCTGTTCGATGTCCCCGCCGGCAACCCGGTATTCAGCACAGACATCATGAGCAATATGGGATTGAGCGGTCTTGCTACCGGGGTGACGAGCCTGGACGACCCGGCGATCGCGACACAGAACCGTACTCAAGTAATCCGGGCAATTCAGGACAACATCACGCAGTTTCTCGACCAGCTCGAAGCGTTCGCGCGGCAGCCACGCGGCACCGCACCTCCCCGGCCCTGAGCGGTCGTAAATCGGGGCATACTGTCATGCCCCCGCTGTTGCGCGGACTCCCGATGTATGTTAGGAACCGCGCCGATTTGGCGAGGCGCTTTTTGCGCAGGCCCAATTCGCCCGCTGCGATCCGATGACGCACGAAGAAGGGCTGCTGCGGGGCGTTTGCCCGAGCGGTCAATAAGGATGCATTTCCATTGGCTTCCGAGACCACAGGCGTTTCCCGCTTGGCTGCGCGTTACGCGGCGGCGTTGTTCGACCTCGCCGACGAGCGCCGGATCCTCGACGAGGTGGCCTCGGATCTCCGGCAGCTCCGGGCGATGGTGCAGGCGAGCCCGGATCTGCTGCGGCTGATCCGTAGCCCAATTCTGTCACGCGGCGAGCAATCCAGGGGGATCGAGGCCCTCGCCGAGGCCGCCGGCCTTTCTTCTCTGGTTCGGGATTTTCTCGCGGTGGTCGCGCGCAATCGGCGTCTTTTTGCTGTGCCGGCGATGATCGAGGCATTTCTCGCCGAGCTCGCGGCGCGGCGTGGCGAAGTCACCGCCGAAGTGTTCGCGGCGCAGCCTTTGAGCGAAACGCAGCTAGCGGCATTGAACGAGCAGCTGCGGCGCAGCATCGGCAGCCGGGTGTCCGTCGACGTCCATGTCGACCCGGGGCTGATCGGCGGCCTCATCGTCAAACTCGGCTCGCGCATGGTCGACGGATCGATTAAGAGCAAGCTGCAGCGGCTGCAGCTGGCGATGAAGAGCATTGCCTGAAGGGGTTTTCATGGAAATTCGCGCGGCGGAGATTTCGGCGATCCTCAAACAGCAGATCGCCAATTTCGGTACCGAAGCGGATGTCGCGGAGGTCGGTCAGGTATTGTCGATCGGCGACGGCATCGCCCGCGTCTACGGCCTCGACAAGGTCCAGGCCGGCGAGATGGTCGAGTTCCCGAACGGGGAAAAGGGCTTGGCGCTCAATCTCGAGAGCGACAATGTCGGCGTCGTCGTGTTCGGCGACGACAGCCATATCAGCGAAGGCGACACCGTCAAACGCACCAACGCCATCGTCGATGTGCCGGTCGGGCGCGGCCTCCTCGGCCGCGTCGTCGATGCGCTCGGCGAGCCGATCGACGGCAAGGGCCCGCTGACCGATGTCACCCGGGCGCGCGTCGAGGTCAAGGCGCCGGGCATCGTGCCGCGCCGCTCGGTGCATGAGCCGGTGCAGACCGGGCTCAAAGCGATCGACTCTCTGGTGCCGATCGGACGAGGTCAGCGCGAGCTGATCATCGGCGATCGGCAGACCGGCAAGACTGCGGTCGCGATCGACGCCGTCCTCAACCAAAAACAGATAAACAGTGGGACCGACGAGAAGGTAAAACTCTATTGCATTTACGTCGCGATCGGCCAGAAACGCTCGACCGTCGCGCAGATCGTCAAGACACTGCAGGATTACGGCGCGCTCGAATACTCGATCGTCGTGGCGGCGACCGCCTCCGAGCCGGCGCCGCTGCAGTACATCGCCCCTTATGCGGGGTGCGCGATGGGCGAATTTTTTCGCGACAACGGCATGCATGCGCTGATTATCTACGATGATTTATCGAAGCAGGCGGTGGCTTATCGCCAGATGTCATTGCTGTTGCGCCGGCCGCCGGGGCGCGAAGCCTATCCCGGCGATGTCTTCTACCTGCATTCCCGGCTGCTCGAACGCGCCGCGAAAATGAATGAGGACCACGGCTCCGGCTCGCTGACCGCGCTGCCGATCGTCGAAACCCAGGCCGGCGACGTGTCGGCCTACATTCCGACCAATGTGATCTCGATCACCGACGGCCAGATCTTTCTCGAGACCGAGCTGTTCTACCAAGGGGTTCGTCCGGCCATCAATGTCGGCCTCTCGGTCAGCCGCGTCGGTTCGGCGGCGCAGATCAAGGCGATGAAGCAGGTCGCCGGGCGCATCAAGCTCGAGTTGGCGCAGTACCGCGAGATGGCCGCCTTTTCGCAATTCGCCTCCGATCTCGATGCATCGACGCAGCGCCTGCTGGCGCGCGGCAGCCGATTGACCGAGATGTTGAAGCAGCCGCAATTCTCCCCGGTCCCGGTCGAGGAACAAGTCGTGTCGATTTTTGCCGGCACTCGCGGCTACCTCGACACGATCGCGGTGGCGGATGTCGGCCGGTTCGAATCTTCGATGCTGCGCGAATTGCGTTCCACGCGCCCCGAGCTGCTCTCGTCGATCCGCAGCGAGCAGGAAATCTCGCCGACGGTCGAGAAGGGGCTGAGCGACTTCCTCGACGGGTTCATTAGAACCTTTGCCTGACCCAAGCCCGAGCCCAGCGCGATGCCGAGCTTGAAAGACCTGCGGTTGCGCATTCGCAGCGTCAGGTCGACACAAAAGATCACCTCCGCGATGAAGATGGTCGCCGCCTCGCGGCTGCGTCGCGCGCAGGAGCAGGCCGAAGCCGCTCGCCCCTACGCGCAGCGCATGGAGCGCGTGCTCGGGTCGCTGGCCGGCCGCATGCGCGGTCTTCCCGGCGCGCCGCCCCTGCTCGTCGGCACCGGCAAAGAAGAAACGCACCTGATCATCGTTGCGACCTCCGATCGCGGTCTGGCGGGCGGCTTCAACGCCTCGATCCTGCGCGAAGCTCGGCGGCAAATTCGCGAGATCGAGGCGGCCGGCAGGGGAGTTTTGCTGTTGATCATCGGGCGCAAAGGCCGCGATGGGTTGCGGCGCGACTACAACCCGTTGATCCGCGACAGCCTGACGGATGTTGGCCGGCGCCGGCTCACCTTCGACGAGGCCCGCGACATCGCCGAGCGCGTCCTGCTGCTCTATCGGTCGGGCGGGTTCGATCTCTGCACGATCATCTACAACCGTTTCCGCTCGGCGATGACGCAGATCGTTACGGTTCAGCAGCTGATCCCCTTTGCGCCCGCTGCCGAAGCGCAAACCGGCTCCGAGGACGAAGTCGGAGTGCGCGCCGGTGCGGTTTACGAGTTCGAGCCGTCTGAGGAAGAAATCCTCGACGAACTCCTGCCGAAGAACCTTGCGGTCCAAATATTTACGGCGTTGCTCGAAAACGCGGCGAGCGAGCAAGGCGCGCGCATGACCGCGATGGACAACGCAACGCGTAATGCCGGCGAGATGATCGACCGGCTCACCCTCAACTACAACCGCACGCGTCAGGCCGTGATCACAAAGGAGCTGATCGAGATCATCTCCGGGGCCGAGGCGCTGTGATGTTCCGCACGGGGATACTGTAAAGCATGGCAAGGAATTCTATCGGCACAGTTACCCAGGTCATCGGCGCCGTCGTCGATGTGCACTTCGACGGCGAGCTGCCGGCAATCTTGAGTGCACTTGAGCTCAAGGACAGCGGCCGGACACTGGTGCTCGAAGTGGCGCAGCAACTCGGCGAAAACGTCGTGCGCACAATTGCGATGGACACGACGGACGGCCTGGTGCGCGGCGCCGAAGTGGTCGATACCGGCGGTCCGATCACGATGCCGGTCGGTCCGGAAACATTGGGCCGCATTCTCAACGTTATCGGGGAACCGGTCGACGAACGCGGCCCGGTCGTCACCAATCGCCGCTTGCCAATCCACAGGCCGGCGCCCGAATTCGTCGACCAGTCGACCGAAGCGGAGGTCCTGGTCACCGGGATCAAGGTCGTCGATCTGCTGACGCCTTATGCGAAGGGCGGCAAGATCGGGCTGTTCGGCGGCGCTGGGGTCGGCAAGACCATCATCATCATGGAGCTGATCAACAACATCGCCAAGGCGCATGGCGGCTACTCGGTCTTCGCCGGTGTCGGCGAGCGCACCCGTGAGGGCAATGACCTCTATCACGAGATGATCGAATTGGGCGTCATCAACATCGACGGACCGGGCTCCAAGGCGGCGCTGGTCTACGGCCAGATGAACGAGCCGCCCGGCGCGCGCGCCCGCGTCGGTCTGTCCGGCCTCACACTTGCCGAATACTTCCGCGACGAGGAAGGCCAGGACGTGCTGTTCTTCGTCGACAATATCTTTCGCTTCACGCAGGCTGGCTCCGAGGTCTCGGCGCTGCTGGGCCGCATGCCCTCCGCGGTCGGTTACCAACCGACCTTGGCGACCGATCTCGGGACGTTGGAAGAACGGATCACCAGCACCAAAAAAGGTTCGATTACCTCGGTCCAGGCGATCTTCGTGCCTGCCGACGATCTCACCGACCCGGCGCCGGCCACCACCTTTGCCCATCTCGACGCGACGACCGTGCTGTCGCGGCAGATTGCCGAGCTCGGCCTCTATCCGGCTGTCGACCCGCTCGACTCGACATCGCGCATGCTCGACGCTCGGGTCATCGGAGAGGACCATTATCGGGTGGCGCGCGAGGTGCAGCGCGTGCTGCAAACCTACAAGTCGCTGCAGGACATCATCGCGATCCTCGGGATGGACGAGCTTTCCGAAGAGGACCGGCTGACCGTCGCCCGAGCGCGCAAGATCCAGCGGTTCCTGTCGCAGCCAATGCACGTCGCCGAAGTGTTCACCGGCTTCCCCGGCGTCTTCGTCAACCTCGAAGACACGATCAAGGGGTTCCGCGGTATCGTCGCGGGTGACCACGACGACATGCCGGAGAGCGCTTTCTACATGGTCGGAACGATCGACGAAGCGGTCGCCAAGGCGCGCAAGATGGCGGCGGAGGCGGCCTGAGCCGGATCGTTTCGTCGATGGCCGAGCGTGTGCAATTCGAATTGGTTACGCCGGAGCGCCTGTTGCTCTCGGAAATGGTCGAGATGGTCGTGGTCCCCGGCACCGAGGGCAATTTTGGCGTCCTACCCGGCCACGCGCCACTGATTTCCTCGATCCGCCCCGGAACGATCGATGTTTACGAGGGACAAACCGTGACGCGGCGCATCTTCGTCGTCAGCGGCATTGCCGAGGTCACCCCGGAGCGCTGCACCGTGCTCGCCGATGAGGCGCTGCCGCCGGACGAGATCGATCGCGCCGCGGTCGAGGCGGAGGTGCAGACCGTCCAAGGTAATCTCCCGAGCTTGCGCGAGCAGGTTGCCCGTGCGACCGGCTCCGAACGCGACACCCTGCTCGTCGAGCTCCGCCGTCTCGAACGCCAGCAAAATGTCCTCCAGGCGGAGTTGCAGGCGCTCAGCGAGATCGCCCGCTGACACGCTGCCTGAAGCCCTTGATGGGTTGATCGCTGAGGCTGGGCAAGAAATCCATGGTTGGCTGGATCGACGCCGCACGTCCCCCGCCTTCGCGAGGGCAGGCTCTTCGAGACGGCCGCTTTTGCGGCCTCCTCAGGATGAGGGGTTTTCTTAATGCCATCAAAGCCTTACCCTCATCCTGAGGAGGCCGCAAAGGGCGCGTCTCGAAGGACGCAAGCCCGTTATGCAGCCCTTCGTCCCAATTCTTGCCCAGCCTCGCAGCGAAACCCGTCATCACGCACCGCCTGCTCCATTTTCCGGATTTATGCAGTCGAAGTTGACGCGGGCGCTCGGGTCGCGCACCGTCCTTGCGCGCCGAAAGGCACGGCAGGGAAAGGGTCGCGGAAATGCTGTCGAGCGCTCGCATCCAACAAAGACTGGCGCAGCGGTCAATCGCCTTGGTGCTCGCCGGCGGTCGTGGCAGCAGGCTCAAGCAATTGACCGACCGGCGTGCCAAGCCGGCGGTTTTTTTTGGTGGAAAGTTCCGGATCATCGATTTCGCATTGTCGAATTGCCTCAATTCAGGCGTCCGCCGGATCGGTATCTTGAGCCAATACAAGGCGCACAGCCTGTTGCGCCACCTGCAGATGGGCTGGTCTTTTCTGCGCCCGGAGATGAACGAGTTCCTCGACCTTCTGCCGGCGCAGCAGCGCTTGGATGAAGTGACATGGTACCGCGGGACCGCGGATGCCGTCTACCAGAACTTCGACATTTTTCGCGCCGCTGGGCCGGAATACTTCATCGTTTTAGCAGGAGACCATATTTACAAAATGGATTACTCGAACATGCTGGCCGATCACATCGACAAGGGCGCCGATTGCACGGTCGCTTGCGTCGAGGTGCCGATCGAGCAGGCGTCCGATTTCGGCATCATTGCAGTCGATGATTCGATGGCGATCACCGACTTCCTGGAAAAGCCGAAAAAGCCGTCGGCAATGGCCGGCAAACCCGGCCGCGCGCTTGCCAGCATGGGCGTCTACATCTTCTCCGCCGAGTTCCTTTATGACGAGCTCGAACGCGATCACCGGCACACGGGATCGAGCCACGATTTCGGAAAAGACATCATCCCGAACCTCGTCACCCGCGGTCTCGCGGTCGCCCATTCCTTCGAGGAAAGTTGCGTCAAGACGACGCCGGAAGCCGAAGCCTACTGGCGCGACGTCGGCACCGTCGATGCCTATTGGGCGGCCAATTTGGATCTCGTCTCGCCGACCCCTTCGCTCGACATCTACGACCCGAACTGGCCGATCTGGACCTATCAGCAGCAGTTGCCGCCGGCGAAATTCGTGTTCGACGACGACGATAGGCGCGGCATGGCGGTGGACTCGATGGTCTCCGGCGGCTGCATTATTTCCGGCGCTACGGTCCGCCGCTCACTGCTGTTCTCGAATTGCCGCGTCAACTCCTACGTTCAGACCTGCGAGGCGGTGCTGCTGCCCGACGTTCTCGTCGGGCGCCACGCACGGCTGAGCAAGGTGGTCGTCGACCGCGGCTGCCGGATCAAGGAGGGGTTGGTGATCGGCGAAGATCCGGAGCTGGACGCGAAGCGGTTCTATTGCAGCGATGGGGGTGTGACCCTGGTCAGCGCCGATATGCTCGCTGCCCTCGACTGACCCTGCCATCAAAACAGGGGTGAAAACTCTGGCGTTCATGGGTGAGATCGTCATTCCGGGACGGCCCCTGGGCCGCGCCCGGAAGCCATGAACACCGGCTCATGAACTTTTTTCTCCGAGGCCCGTGTGCCTGGGTTCCGGGCTCGCGGGCGGAGCCCGCGCCCCGGAATGACCCGCCGGAGGAATTGAGCCATCAAGCGTCGAGCCCGACCAGGCTGCGGGCATAAGCCCGGGCCTCGAACGGGCGCAAATCGTCGGCCGTCTCGCCGACCCCGATGGCGTGGATCGGAATCCCGTATTTTTCGGCCAATGACACCAGTACGCCGCCGCGCGCAGTGCCGTCGAGCTTGGTCATGACGATGCCGGTGACGCCGACCATCTCGCGAAAGATTTCCGCCTGCGCGTGCGCGTTTTGGCCGGTCGTCGCGTCGAGCACGAGCAATACCGAATGCGGCGCCTGCGGATCGACCTTCTTGAGGACGCGGACGATCTTCTGCAGTTCCGACATCAAATTGGCCTTGTTGTGGAGCCGCCCCGCCGTGTCGATCAGCAGGATGTCGCTGCCCTCGGCGCGGGCTTGTTCGAGGGCCTCAAAGGCGAGCCCCGCCGCATCGGACCCGGGCGGCCTGGTGACGACCCGGCAGCCGGTGCGCTCGCCCCAGATCTGCAATTGCTCAACCCCGGCGGCGCGGAACGTGTCGCCGGCCGCGAGCATCACATCGTGTCCCGCGTCGCGGTATTGCTTTGCGAACTTGGCGATCGTCGTCGTCTTCCCGCTGCCGTTGACACCGACAACGAGAATGACGAACGGCTTGCGGCCGAGCTCGAGCCGAAGCGGCTTCATCACCGGCTCGACGAGGCGAATGACTTCCTCGGCAAGCGCGCCGCGGACCTCCTCGGGGGACACTTCCTGGTTGAAGCGGGTCCGGCGCAGCTCCTCGGTGACCTCGGCGGCGATCCCGATACCCATATCGCTCGCAATCAGAAGCTCTTCGAGCTCGAGGAGCGCCGCATCATCGAGCCGGCGGCGGTTGAAGATCGAGTTGATGCCCGCGTTCAGCCGCTCCGAGCTGCGCGCCATCCCCACCTTGAGTTGGGCAAACCAGCCGCGGCGCTCCTGGGCTTCGGTGCTCTCAGGAGCAATCTCTGCTGCCGCTGTCTCTATCGCCGCGGGTTCGAAGGACCCTGAGGGTTCGGCTTGTTCCGGGTGCGCTGCCGGCACGCTGCGCCGCCAGAAACCGCCGCTCATTGAACAGCTGCTCCGAGAAGATTGCGTCCGCTGGCCCCGACGAAGCGCATGCGCCGGACCGACCCCGCGTCGCCAGACCCCGAGAAGCTCACGGGAGCATAAAAGGCGGCGCGGCCCATGCCGGGGCGCTCGATCAGGACATCGGTTTCACTGCCGATCCGCCTGGATAGTTCCGCTGCGAGAGCGGCCTCCCCTGCTGCCCGCAGCCTCGCGGCACGTTCCTTGATCACTGCTCCGGGCAGTTGCGGCATGCCGGCGGCGGGTGTCCCCGCCCGCACGCTGTAGGGGAACACATGGACAAAGGCGAGTCCGCATTCCCCGATCAGGTCGAGGGTGTGTGCGAAATTCTCGTCGGTCTCTGTCGGAAAGCCGGCAATCAGATCGGCGCCGAGCGCCACCTCCGGGCGCAAGGCTCGGGCGCGCGCCGCAACAGCGATCGCCTCGGCGCGGGAGTGGCGCCGCTTCATGCGCTTCAAGATGAGGTCATCGCCGGCCTGCAGCGACAAGTGCAGATGCGGCATCAGCCGCTCCTCTTCGGCCAACAACCGCCACAGCTCCGCGTCGATTTCTGCCGGGTCGAGCGAGGAGAGGCGCAGACGCTGCAGTTCGGGTACGGCTGCAAGGAGCCGCCTGACCATCTGCCCGAGGCTCGGTCTTCCGGGCAGATCGGTCCCATACGCGGTCAGATCGACACCGGTAAGCACGATCTCGCGGTAATGGGCCGCAACCAGACGGCGCGCCTGATCGGCAATGACCCCCATCGGGACCGATCGGCTGGCCCCGCGAGCATAGGGGATGATGCAAAACGTGCAGCGGTGATCGCAACCCTGCTGGACCTGCAGAAAGGCGCGGCATTTGCCTTCGAAGCCGTCGACGAAGTGCGGCGCGGTTTCGATAGGATCGGGCGGCGCAGCCTCCTCTGGCAGATAGCTCCTCGGCCACAGCTTGGCCTGATTATCGAGCACGCGATCGACTTCGGGCAACGCGGCGTAACGTTCCGGCGACAAATGGGCGGCACAGCCCGTTACGACAATTTTTGCCTCGGGGTGCCGTCGGCGTGCGCGGCGGATCGCCTGGCGCGCTTGCCGCTCAGCCTCGGCGGTAACCGCGCAGGTATTGACGATGACCGCACCGGTCAGCCCGGCGGCGGCCGCGGCGCGGCGAATGACCTCGGATTCAAACGCGTTCAGCCGACAGCCGAACGTGATGACCTCGTTGTCATGCATGACGCTCAGTCCGCCGTCAGCAGGTCCGTGTCGAAGACGCCCTCGAAGCTGAGCGTAGCCGGCCCTGTCATGATCACGTGGCCGTCCTCGCGCCACGCTATGTCGAGGGTGCCGCCATCGAGTTCGACGGCCGCGCGGCGCTCGGTGAGCCCCCGCCGGTGCGCGGCAACGAGCGCAGCGCAGGCGCCGGTGCCACATGCTCGGGTGATCCCGGCGCCGCGTTCCCATACGCGCAGCCGGATGCTGCGGCGATCCCCGATTTTGGCGATACCGATATTGGCGCGCTGCGGAAACAGCGGGTGATGTTCGAGTGCCGGCCCGAGCGAAGCGAGATCGATGGTATCGACGTCGTCCACAAAAAAGGTTGCGTGCGGGTTGCCGACGTTGGTGCAGACCGCCTCCGTCAGCGGGCCCGATGTCAAGTCGACCCGATCGGTGTCCATGGCGCGCGCCAGCGGGATCTCGTGCCAAGCCGTCCGCGCCGGTCCCATATCGACCGCAAATGACCCGTCGGTCAGCGCCTCCGCCTCGATCAGACCCGCCGCGGTCTCGATCCGCACCTGCGAGCTGCGGGTCTCGCGGTAGAGCAGATCGGCGACGCAGCGTGTAGCGTTGCCGCAGGCCTCGGCCTCGCTGCCATCGGCATTGCGGATGCGCATCAGGACCTGGGTCGCGGGGTGGCGAGGCGGCTCGAGCAGGATCACCTGATCACATCCGATGCCGGTCCGGCGGTCTGCCAACCCGCGCACCGCTCCGGCGCCGAGAGGGATCGCGTTGCGGCGAAAATCGAGCACGACAAAATCGTTGCCGAGCCCGTGCATTTTGAAAAACGGGACCTTGCCCATCGCGCCGCTTATATGGCGGCAGGGACCGGTCTGTCCAACGCCGCAGAGACCGGGCGCCGGACAGGCCGTGCCGTGGGTCAGTTCACCGCGTAATGCGCCGCACTAGAGCTCGCGTGTCTGGCGCTCGGCCTGCCGTGCTTTGCGCTCGTCGCCCTGACCGCTTTGCCGCCGTATCTGCCCGTGCCGTGTCGGCCGGAAGTTTGGGCGACGGCATATCTACCGTTGTGTCCCCTATGGCCATGTGCCGAGCGGATTCCCTCGAACGTCGGCCGTACCGGGGCCATCTCATCTACGGCAGACCAGTCGCGCGGAGTTGTATCCGCGGTCCTGGCGGATACTGGAGCGGCCTCGTTGGCGAAGTAACTCGGCGTGTCGTCCGACGGGCTGAAATTTTTCGAACCGTAGTCGGGAAGTTCCACGGCGAGCGCCGGCAGGCACGCAAAGGAAAGCGCACCCGCGAGAAAGGTGATCGTCAGCTTTAACATTGCAGTTCCCCCTGCTTTCTCCATAGCTGGACGGCGGAGGAACACCAAATTTGTGCTGCTAACCCGCGGAAACCGTTAGTGCGGATGTATGCCGGACTCGGGCTGTTCGAGAGAATCGATCCCTGAGGCGCGGTGCTTCGTTACCGCTTGCTGGCCTCCCAGCTTTCGGGGTCGAGCCGGTCCATCAGAAGCAGATCGCTGGTCCGGGCATACCACCCGCGGCCGTGCATGCGGCCGATCAGACGCATCTTCTCAATGCGCACGTACATCTTTTCTGGATCCACCAGATCATCGCGGATGTGGATATGGATGACCCTGCCGATCTCGAGCATCGAACGGGGTCCGAGCGGCACGCCGGTGACGCGTCGGCATTCGAAGCTGACCGGCGATTGCCCGATCCGCGGCGCGCGGACGCCGACCGAGGGCATCGGGGTCAGCTCGGCAGCGTTGAGCTCGCCGGTCCCGGCGGGTAAATCGACGGCACAGATGTTCATCCGCTCGGCCAACACCTCGTCGACCAGGTTGACGACGAACTCGCCGCTGTCCCGGATATTGCGCTCGGTATCCTTGTAGCCGTCCTCGCTCGCCGCCCCCGGGCTGATCCCGAGCACGACGACCGGCGGCACGGAGCTGACCGCATTGAAAAAGCTGAACGGCGCGGCATTGACGCGTCCGGAGCCATCGACCGTTGTCGCAGCGCAACGGCCGCGGCACCACCGTGCTGACGAGCAGTTTGTAGGCATCCGTCGCCGGGATCTGCGCCAGATCAAAATGTATCCTCGCCTCCGCTGTTGACCGTCCGCTCAACCCATTCTACGCACGCCCGATGACAGGCTTCATGGAATTGTCATTGTGCTGTTGCACGCTTATTGCATTGTTCAACCGTAAAGGCGGTTCGGCAACAGGGGCTAGGGCATGGCTGGAGACGCGTTCGACTATGATCTTTTGGTGATCGGCTCCGGGCCGGCCGGCCAGCGCGCGGCAATCCAGGGCGCCAAGCTCAACAAGAATGTCGCGATCGTCGAGCGGCGGACCGTGCTCGGCGGGTGCAGCGTCAATCTCGGCACGATCCCGTCCAAGACCTTGCGCGAGGCGGCGCTCGAGCTTTGCGGGTATCGCTCGCGGGAATTTTACGGCGCTTCCTATACCGTCAAACAGCACATCACGATGCAGGACCTCCTGTTTCGCACCGACCGGGTGATCCAGCACGAAATCGACGTCACCCGCCACCAGCTGATGCGTAACAATGTCGAGCTGATCGCAGCGACGGCGTGCTTCGTGGCCCCCGACGCCGTTCGCCTCGACTATGTCGATGCCGCTGCGTCCCGCACGGTCACGGCCAAAAAGATCGTCATCGCCGCCGGGGCGGAAACCACCCGCGCCCCGAATATTCCGTTCGACGGCGAACGGATTTTCACCAGCGACGACGTCCTGCAGCTCGACCGGCTGCCGCGGACCTTGGCGGTTGTCGGAGCCGGCGTGATCGGATGCGAATATGCCAGCATTTTTGCCGCTCTTGGCGTTCGGGTGACCCTGATCGACAAGCGCGACCGCTTGTTGCCGTTCGTCGATCATGAGATCGTCGACGAGTTCTCCCATCATCTGCGGGAAAACCGGGTTACCCTGCGGCTCAACGAGAGCGTCGGCAGGTTGGAGATCATCGAGGACGAGCACGGCCCGCGCGTCAGGCTGCACCTCGACAGCGGCAAGACGATAATTGCCGAGAAGGCGCTCTACTCGGTCGGCCGCACCGGCGCGACCAGCAGGCTCAATCTGGCGGAGGCTGGCCTCGCGCCCGACGAGCGCGGTCGGCTGGTGGTCGACGAGCACTATCGCACCCAGGTCCCCGGCATCTACGCGGTCGGCGACATGATCGGTTTTCCGGCGCTCGCCTCGACCTCGATGGAACAAGGCCGTCTGGCGGCGTGCCACGCCTTCGGGGTCAAGGCGCAGAGCGTCCCCGAGCGTTTCCCGTACGGGATCTACGCGGTTCCCGAAATCTCGATGGTCGGCAAGAACGAGGAGGAGCTGAGCGACGCCTCCACTCCCTACGAAATCGGCAAGGCCCGGTACAAGGAGATCGCCCGCGGCCAGATACTCGGCGACGTCACCGGGCTTCTGAAGCTGATATTTCACAGCGAGACCCACCAACTCCTCGGCGTCCACATCATCGGCGAGGGGGCGAGCGAGCTGATCCATATCGGTCAGGCGGTATTGTCGTTCGGTGGAAAAATCGATTATTTCATCGAGACGGTGTTCAATTATCCGACATTGGCAGAATGCTACAAGGTGGCAGCATTCGACGGGATAAACCGGCTCGGTATATTTGAAGAAGAGGTGTCGAACGTGTGAGGCCGCACCAGTAGGCCATTGCTCGCCCGCCAGATTCTAGTCGGCGAGCCCCATTACGAACGCAAGCGCCACATTGAGCCGCGCCATGTCGGCAGCTCCAAGACGGCCGATTTGCCTTCCGATGCGTTCTCGGCGGATTGTGACCGGCTTATCGGCCATCACCTGCGATCTCGCGCGCAGCCCGGTTTCCGGGTTTGGCTCGATCGTGACTCGGAAATCGGGCGCTACCACCAACTCCGAAGTCATCTGACAGACCACGATGGAGGCATGACTTTCCGGAAAGGCATCAGTCTGGACAATCACCGCCGGCCGCGGCTTACCGTAGTCGCCCCGTGCGGCGACAGTTACCACGTCACCGCGCCTCATCTGCATCAAAGTCGGAGACCGCCTCGATCCAGTCAAGCGCTTCGAGCTCACCGTCACGGCTCAGGCGCGCTACTTGGGCCGCGATCCGGCTGCGGATTGTTTCAGATCGCGCGTCCGGCACTACCAGACGCAATTCGCGCAAGCCCCGCTGGCGGCGCCGTTCGCGCATTATCCTCATTCGTTCCGCCGGCGCAGCCATCTCGTGCCTCTATGAGCCGCGACGAATTGTTTATGTAACGCGTTACGCGACCACAAACAAGTGCCAACTGAGTACGCTGCGTCAGGGATGAGGCCTCGCCCGGTCGTCTCTTGTTGAAGAGCCGGCGGCTCGATCGAGCACGGCGTTCAGCAGCACGTTGCAGCCGGCGGTTAGGTTGTCGGGCTTCGCGTCTTCGATCTCGTTGTGGCTGATGCCGCCGACGCAGGGCACGAAGATCATCGCGGTCGGGGCGACGCGCGCCACATAAACCGCGTCGTGCCCGGCGCCGCTGATGATGTCCTGATGCGGGTAGCCCTGCGCCCCGGCGCTTTCGCGGACCGCGGTGACAAGGTGGGGATCGAACGGAGTTGGCGGGAAATACCAGAATTCCTTGACCTCGACTTCGAGGCCGATCGGCGCGGCGGCGTCTTCACAGGCATGCCGCAGATCGCCATCCATTGCGCTCAGCACCGTGTCCTCCGGATGGCGGAAATCAACGGTGAAGAAAACGCGTCCGGGGATGGTGTTGCGCGAGTTCGGGCTGACCTGGACAAACCCGACCGTCGCGCAGGCGTAGGGAGCGTGCGCATGCCCAATTCGGTTGACCGCCTCGATCATTCGGGCGGCGCCGACCAGCGCGTCGCGCCGCCGCGGCATCGGCGTCGGCCCGGCATGCGCCTCCTGCCCGGTGACCGTGATCTCGTACCAGCGCTGGCCTTGCGCCCCAGTCACGATACCGATCGGCTTGCCCGCGGCTTCGAGGATCGGCCCCTGCTCGATATGCGCCTCGAAATAGGCGGCGACCGGCCGGCCGCCAACCGGCTCCGGGCCGGCAAAGCCGATGCGCTCGAGCTCGCTGCCCAGTGTAACGCCGGTCAGATTGTCCGGCCGCGCGAGCCCTTCGGCGAGGTCGAAGACGCCGGCGAACACCCCCGAACCGACCATCGCGGGCGAGAATCGCGAGCCTTCCTCATTGGTCCAAGCGACGATCTCGATCGGCGCCTCGGTCTCGTAGCCGAGATCGTCGAGCGTGCGCACCAGTTCGAGCCCCGCCATGACGCCGTAAGCACCGTCGAATTTGCCGCCGGTCGGCTGCGTGTCGAGATGGCTGCCGGTCATGACCGGCGGGAGGTTTGCGTCGCGGCCGGGCCGGCGCGCAAAGATGTTGCCGATCCTGTCGACCCGGACGGCGCAACCGGCCTCCTCGCACCAGCGGATGAACAGCCGGCGCGCCTCGCCGTCGAGGTCGCTCGCGGCAAGCCGGCACACTCCACCCTTCGGCGTCGCGCCGATCTGCGCCAACTCCATAAGACTCGCCCACAGCCGCTCGCCATTGATTTGCAGGTTCCCCATCAGAGTCTCCTACCGCCATGACCGCGATCCTATCGCCCATTGACACGCGTCAACGGAGCTGTTGGCTCGCCATGGTTCGAGGCTATACACCTGACCATAACTTGGCCGACGGAAAGATGTGATGGCGAATAGCGAGCGGCTCACGGCTTGCGGGATCGAGCTTGAAATTGTCCGACGCGGCTCAGGTCGCCCAATCCTCCTGCTGCACGGTTTCCAGACCGTCGATCCCGCGGCGCGCTTCCTCGATCTTCTCGGGCGGCATGGCGAAGTGATTGCGCCGTCGAGCCCAGGGTTTGGCCAATCGCCGCGGCCGAAGGATTTCGACACGGTTTATGACCTCGTGCATCTCTATCTCGAAATGTTGGACATGCTGCCCGGCGACAAGGTCACCTTGATCGGGTTCTCCTTCGGCGGCTGGCTGGCGGCAGAGGTCGCGGTTGCCTGCAGTCATCGGTTGTGCAAACTCGTTCTCGTTGATCCGGTCGGCATCAAGATCAGCGTCCGAGAGACACCCGACATCCTCGATGTGTTCGAAAAATCGCCCGACGAGGTGCGCCGGCGCAGCTGGCACGACCCGGACAGGTTCGCACCGGACTTCAACGCGATGTCTGACGAGGCGCTGGTCGTCTACGCCCGCAACCGCGAGGCGCTTTGCCTCTATGCCTGGCACCCGTATATGTACAACCCGCAATTGCCGCGTTGGCTTGGCAGGATCAAGGTGCCGACCTTGCTGCTGTGGGGCGAAAGCGACCGGGTCGTGAGCCCGGATTACGGCCGCGCCTACAGCCGCCTGATCCCGGGCTCGCGGTTCGAGCTGATCGAACGTGCCGGGCATCACCCTGAGATCGAGCAGCCCGAAGTTTTTGTCGAGCGGGTCTCGCGTTTCCTCGAGGAGTAGCGGCCATGCAGGCTTGGTATCATTGCGAGAACGTCTACCCGTTTGTGCCGCAGGAGGTGCTCGACTGCGCCGAGTCAGTGCGTGCCAGCCTCCCCAACCAGTACTGCGACCCCAAGATCGCGGCCGATTTGTTCGAGGAATGCCTCGACGAGCACCTCTTTTGCGACGACCTCGGCGTCAATGTCGTGTCGATCGAGCACCACTCCGGGATCAACAGCCTTTATGGCGCGAGCCCGATGATCCTCGGCATCCTCGCCCGGCAGACGAAGAAGGTGCGCATCCTCAGCCTCGGCACGTTGATCACGATCCGCCCCGATCCGGTGCGGGTGGCCGAGGAGTACGCGACGGCGGACGTGATCTCGCGCGGCCGGCTCGAGATCGGCTTTGTCAAATCGGGCGACAGCGAAATGGTTTCGGGCAACGCCAACCCGGTCGGGTATGTCGACCGCTTCTGGGAGGCAATTGACCTGATCCAGAAGACGTTGACTTCGCATGACGGGCCGTTCAGCTGGGAGGGCAAGCACTACACGCATCGCCATGTCAACATCTGGCCTCCCGTCTACCAGCGGCCGCACCCGCCGATGTGGGCCGCCACCGGGGACCCCGAGACCTCGGCCGAGCTCGGCCGGCGCGGCATGATCAATGCCCTGGTATTGCGCGGCCCGGAGGCCAGCAAGCGTGCCTTCGACGCGTACCGCGCGGCGCGCCGTGAGGCTGGTCTGCCGGCGCCCGGGACCGACCGGTTCGCGTATGCGGCTCTGTGCTATGTCGGCGACACCGATGAGGAGGGAGTGCGGGTCGGCAGCAAAACCCTGTGGTTCCTCAACACCAGCCTCAAGCAGGCGCCGCAGTTTTCGCGGCTTATGCCGGGGCGGCAGCCGCCGGAGGTTACGGCACAGAATTATCGCACGCAGCCGCGCCCCGCCGCGCAAGCCGCACGGCGCCCAGCCGACAGCCTGATCGGCATCAACGCCGAGCAGGCGATCGCCCGCGGCATTCTGTGTGCCGGCAATCCGGACACCGTCTATAAGCAGATCATGGACATCTACGACAAGGTCGGCGGGTTCGGCCACTTCATCTTCATCGGCCGCTCGGGCTTTCTCGACCATCAGGAGGCCGAGAAGGGCATCAGGCTGCTCGTCAAGGAGGTGCTGCCGCGCCTGCCGGCGGCCACGCCGACGCCCGCGACCGAGCCTGCCCGCGCCGCTGAGTAGCAGATAGGAGAGAGACGATGGATGACGCGACACCCTGGATCGATCCCGAGCTCGTCGCTGCGGGGCAGCTGCTGCAGAGCCGCGGCCTCGTCGCGCCGGACCGCACGCAGGCCTCGTTGAGCGAGGTCCGTGCCGCAACCGACCGCATCGGAGCGTTTCTCGGCGAAGGGTCCGTTCCGCTCCGGCGTGAGCGGGACCTGAGCCTGCCGGGACCGCACGGCCAGGTGCCGTGCCGGCTCTATTTGCCGGACAACGCCGAACGGCCGCCGCTGATGATCTATGCGCATGGCGGCGGCTTTATGCAGGGCAGTCTGCCAAGCTGGGATGCGATGCTGCGTGAGCTCGTCCGTCAAAGCGGGGTTGCCGCGTTGTCGGTCGATTATCGCCTGTCGCCGGAGCACCGGTTTCCGGTCGCCTTCGAGGAAGTGATCGCGATGATCCGCCTAGCCACCCGCGAGGGTTCGGGTTTCGGTACCGACCCGACCAGGCTCGCTGTCGGCGGCGATTCCGCCGGCGCCAACTTGGCCCTGGCGGCTGCTGTCGCGTTGCGCGACGCGGGGGAGCGGACGCTCGGCTTCATGCTGCTGATCTATGGCTGCTTCTCGACCGACACCGAGAGCGCGTCCTGGCAGCGTTTCGGCCGCGGCGCCGGTCTGTCGCAGACGCAGATGCGCTGGATCTGGGAGACTTATCTGGAAAGTCGGGAACAACAGAAAGATTGGCGCGCCGCACCGGCGCTCGCCAAGCTGTCAGGCCTGCCCCCGGCGCATCTGATCGTCGGCAGTCTGGATCCGTTGTTGGACGACAGCCACCGCCTCGCCGCGCGCCTAAAGGAGGCGGGCGTGGCCTGCGAGCTGAAGGTATACGAGGGTCTGAATCACGGCTTCATCCGTTACGGCCGGCTCATTTCAGCGGCAAGCCGCGCCGTCGGCGATTGTGCTGCGGCGTTGACCAAGGCGCTGAGCGCATAAACCCTCACCCACCAAGCCCTGCGGGCTTGGTCCCCCCTCCCGCGGTGCGGGAGAGGAGCTTTGAGCTGAAAACGTTGTGGGTGAGGGCCCTTCGGAACGGGCGGCTAAGAGGCGAGGTGACGCCTCGCTTTCCGGCGGTCCGCGCGCTGTTGCGCGGGCCCCTGCGCACGGGTCAGGTTGTAGGCTGTGTTGACCAGCGCGACGTGCGAGAAGGCCTGCGGGAAGTTTCCGACCTGGCGAGAGAGGCGCGGGTCGTACTCCTCTGCGAGAAGTCCGACATCGTTGCGCAAAGACAGCAGGCGCTCGAAAATCTCGCGGGCCTCATTGACGCGTCCTTGCAGGACATAGTTGTCGGCGAGCCAGAAACTGCAGGCCAGAAAGGCCCCCTCCCCTGGAGGCAGGCCGTCCACGACCTCTCCGGTGTCGTAACGCATGACGAAGCCGTCGACGAAAAGGCGCTGCTCGATCGCCTTGACGGTTCCGACGATGCGCGGGTCGGTCGAGGGCAGAAAGCCGACGAGCGGCAGCAGCAAGAGGCTCGCGTCCAGCGATTTCGACCCATAGGCCTGGACGAAGCTGCCGAGATCCGCATCGAACCCACGCCGGCAGACATCCTGATGAATGTCGTCGCGTATCCGCCGCAAGGCCTCGGTCTGACCCGCGCCGCCGACCTGCTCGCCGACTTGTTCCTGAATTTTGACGGCCCGGTCGAAGGCTACCCATGCCATTACCTTGGAATGTGTGAAGTGCTGCGGAGGCCCGCGTACTTCCCAAATGCCCTCGTCAGGTTGGCGCCAGATTCGCGCCAAGTGTCCGAGAACAGTGCTGCCGATCGCAATCGCGCGGTCCACCGTCGGCAGACCATGGCACTGGGCGTGATAGAGGGCGTCGAGGACCTCGCCATACACATCGAGCTGTGTCTGCTGCACCGCGGCATTGCCGATCCGGACGGGTCGCGAGCCTTCATACCCCGACAGCCATGGCACCTCCCACTCGGTCAGCCGGCGCTCGCCGCCGAGCCCATACATGATCTGCAGTTGGTCAGGGCTGCCCGCGACGGCCCGCAGCAACCAATCCCGCCATGCCCGGGCCTCGTCATAAAAGCCCGCGTGCATTAAGGCCAGCAGGGTGAAGGTGGCGTCGCGCAGCCAGCAGTAGCGGTAATCCCAGTTTCGCGAGCCGCCGATCTGCTCGGGCAGCGAGGTGGTCGGCGCAGCGACAATTCCGCCGGTCGCGGTAAAGGTCAGGCCTTTCAGGGCGACCAGAGAGCCTTTGACGGCATCGGTCCAAGGACCGGCCGGAGAGCACCGTGACGACCATCGCCGCCAAAAAGCTTCGACCCGGTGCAAGGCCTGCTCTGCATCAACGGGCTGTGGCCGCGGGAGATGGGAGGGTCCATAGCTCATCACGAATGGAATCGTTTCTCCGGCGCTAACGTCGAATTCGCCGACAGTTTTGAGATCCTCGCCGTGGAGTGGCGCCGGCGTGCGCAAGACCACTCTTTCGGGACCGCCGATGGCCGATATCCCGCCCTCCGTCAGCCGCTCGACCCAGGGCACTACGGCACCGTAGTCGAAGCGCAGAATGAACTCGGTCTGCATCGGGACACGGCCGCGCAAGCCTCGGACCAGCCGGACAATGTCTGAGAAGCCGGCGCGCAAACCGATGAAATCGACGATCTCGACTGCACCGGCGTCAGTCTCGAACATTGTCGCAAGGATCAGGGATCCGTTCAGATAACGGCGCTCGACGCGGTGAGAGGGGTCGGCCGGCGCGATCAGCCAACGGCCATGTTCGGGCTCGCCGAGAAGCGCTGCAAAGCATGCTGCCGAGTCGAACCGCGGCAAACAGAGCCAGTCGATGGATCCGTTGCGCCCCACCAGCGCCGCCGTAGCGCAGTTGCTGATCAGCGCATAATCTTCGATCCTCTGGGTTGCCGGCATGACCCTCCCGCGCGTTTCCCCGCCATCAATAACGCAGGACGGCGGCCGGATGAAGCGGGTGGTGCACTTCGGGCGGGCCGCTTGCCGACGGCCCGCCCGAGGAATCACTCAGCCGTAATCAAGACTAGGGGCTGCCGTGGCCGCTGGCCTTCGGACCGGCGTTGTCCGAATAGGGGCGCAAGGCGACGTAGGGATCCCAATATGCCTTCGGGGCCGGAAACGCCGATCCAGCATAGTAGTTATAAATCGGGTAGTTGTACGCGTACCCATACCCGGGGTAATAATAATACCAAGGGTTGCCCGACCGGCTGGTCTGGTAGCCCGGGTAATTATACGGGGACCACGAATAGGTGTTTGGCGTTCCGTAATAATTGTAGTACTGGGCGTGCCCGGTGGCCGCAGTTCCTGCGAGCAACCCGAGCCCGACAACCGCTGCTGTTGCCAGTGTTCGCATCGATCACCTCCAAACCCAAACTCTGGTACTGTCTCTAAACATTGAGACGGCGAGAATTGTTCAGTCCGCCGTTTCGAAATCCTGGTTTGTGTCCTAAAGGTTGAAATTTGACGCGGTATTCAGCGTATTCAGCGATGCCACGATCTCCGATTCGTAGTGGCAATTTTGGGATAATCACCCGTTGAACGGCCCCAAGCTTTTGATCTTCTTCAGTTCTGTTCGCGATCTCTTTTGTGCAAAGCGGAAAAACTTTCGGCTGACCTGGGTTGCATCAGGCAACGACAGGTCCCACCCTCCTTAGGAGTCTTGAGGGCGGCAGGGGATAAATCTCGAATTGCGTAGCGTTGGATTCCGCCCTTTGGGCTCTGCGGGAGGGGGAGTGAGCTGATGAGGAGACGGAGATATGGCTGGTCTGAACATGCGAGATGCCTGGAGAGGCAAAATTGCGAGCCTTTGCCTCGCGCTGCTTGTCGCCGTTGGCCTATCCACGCCCGGCTCGGCTGCGGTTTCTAATCCCGGGGACTCAGTGCGAAGCTTCTACAATGTTTTGCTGGGCAACATGCAGCAAGGTCGAATGCTTGGGGAAAGCGGGCGTTACACCAGGCTGGCGCCGGTTGTCGGCCGTACCTTCGACATCCCGCTGATGACCCGGCTAGCCGTCGGTCCGGCCTGGGATACCCTCCCTCCGGCGGAGCAGCAACGGCTGCAAGCGGCGTTTGAGCATTATGTCACGGCCACTTATGCCGATCAGTTCGACAGCTATTCCGGGCAACAACTGCAAGTCACCGGCGAGCGGCCAACCGGCAGCAATATCATGGTGCAAACGAAGATCGTCAAATCGAATGGCGAGACGACGAAGCTCGATTATCTGATGCGCCCCGATCAGGGCTCGTGGCAGATCTCCGATGTGTATCTCGACGGCACAATTAGCCAGCTGGCGGTCCATCGGTCGGAGTTCTATTCGATCCTGCGGCGCGAGGGTGTTGACGGTCTCGTAGCGGCGCTGAACCGCAAAACCGACCTGCTGCAAAGCGTCGCCCGGGCGTCGTAAGCGCCCATAAGGGGCACTAGTCGGCGCTGCCTTCGCTGGTCCTCCTCAGCCCCGGTGACGGCGGGCGGTGCTTCGCTTGATCGGCATCGGCGCAGCTTCGCTCGCCGGTTCATCGAGGAGCGGTTCGAGGAGCGGTTCGAGGGCTTTGAGCAGCTGGACGGCAAGGGCGCTGGTGAAATGGTAAGTGCCGGCGACCTTGCCGGGGACATAAGCGGTGATCGTGCCGAAGAAGCGATCGCCCAGAAAGAACACAAAGGTGGCGGTGCGGTCGACGACGCGCTGTGAGATCAACCGGCCGCCACGGCCAAAGCGGTCCAGGCGATTGTCGCCGGTGCCGGTCTTGCCGCCGACCGGCAGCAGGGTTCCGTCGGGCGCGTGGTAAGCGCCGCGCAAACGCGTGGCGGTTCCCTCCATAACAACGCCCATCAGCGCCTGCCGCAGCGTCTTGGCGATCTCGGGAGCCATGACCCGCTGCGGCTCGGGCTTGAGGGTCATGTCCGTTTCGTAGGGCGTATCAGCAGCGAACTGCAGGCGCTGCAGGTCGACATTCGGTTGCCGCACACCGTCGTTGAGAATGATGCCCATCAGATCGGCGAGGGCGTCCGGTCGGTCGCCCGAGCTGCCGATGGCGCTGCTGTATGACGGCACGAGATGCCCGAAAGGATAGCCCTGCCGCCGCCAATCCTGCAGGATCCGGTCGAAGGCATCCTCCTCGAGCAGCATGCGGATGCGGGTGTTCTGCTTGTGCATGTTGCGGCTCTTGAAAAGCCAGCCATATACCTCCTGCCGCACACCCGCGCTCGCCTCGACGACCTCGTGGCGGGGCGCGTTCGGATGATCCTGGAGATAGGCGACGAGCCACAGCTCGAGCGGATGAATTCCCGCGATGTAACCCCGATCCTGCAGCGAAAAGCGGCCGGGGCCATACTCCCTCCACAAATCCCAGAGCTCGTCGTTATCCACCGATGAGGGCGGCAAGTGGTGCGCGAGAAATTCGCCGAGCTCGGCCCGGCTCGCCTCGGGCCGCGCCGTCAGGTAGACGGCCGCCAGCCGTCGCGCTGCCGGGCGAGTCCGGCGGGCCAGCTGGTCCACCGCCTCCTGCGGCGTCAGACCCTTGTAGTCGTTCCAGAACCGGCCGAGATAGCGGCGTCCCTCCTGATCGGCGAACCGCTGGAGAAACGCTTCCCGGTTCGGGTCGTCAACGTCCGACAGGAGCTTCTCGGTCTCTATCCCGCTCTGCGCCTGGTAGTAGAGGACGATGTCGCGCATGATGCGGATAAAGGAGTTGTTGATCGAGTGCTCGAAGGCCTCGAGGACAGTCGGGTTGGAATGATCCTCCCATTTCTCGAAATTGGCGAAGGCGTGCACGCCGCCGCCGGTGAAGAATGCCGAAGGACTGCCCGAATATCGGCGTTGCATCGCCGCCTCGATCATCGGCTGAAGGCCGTGATCACCTGTCTTGGCGACATAGCCCGCCGCCCAGGCGGTAATCGGGTCGTTCTTCGCCGCCGCCATGGCCAGCAGATCGCGCCGCGGCAGGGGCGTCAGCTTGCGGTGCAATTCGTCAACGATGTTCAGATAGGTGACGAGGGTGCGCAATTTGGCGGTCGAGCCGAGGATCAGCTTCGCCCCGGAATTGATGTCGAAGGGCGAGTTGAGGCTGTCCGCGTGGACGCGCAGGTAATTGCGCTCGGCGCCGCGCTCGTAAAGCACGACGCTCCAGGCGAGCCTGCCCGGCTTTTCTCCGCCGAGCAGATTGTGGCCCACGAGCCCCAGCGATTTGACGTAAGCGGGATCGCCGAGCCGCTCCAGCACATCCGTGACCCGTTTCTGGGCGGCCGTATCGACCGTCCCATACCCCGCCAAATCGAGCCGGTCGAGGGCGTAAAGATCGGGCAGGTGGAGCAACGTCATCAGCTCGGCCCGCAGGCGGTCCGTCGCCTTGTTCCGAACAAAGGACACCGCTGCCGGGGGCGGCAGCGGGGTGCGGAAATGCAGCTTGGCGGCTAGGGCCGCGTCGCGCAGTGCCGGGTCGATGATCCCCGCCCCGGCCAGCAGGCGCAGATACCCGTCGGTCAGGGCCGCGAGAGCGGCTCCGTCGCCGTTGAGATAATAGGCCGGCCGGCGGTTGGCGAGCAGCAGGCCGAGGACTTGCCGATACACTTCGCCCTTGCGCGTCAATTGGGCCTTGGTTGTGGCCGGTGCGGTCAGCAACCGGTTCACCTCGGCGAGATCGGTGCCGTACCAGAGCCGCAGCGCCTCCGGGACCCCGATGATTTCGCCGTAACCGGGCCGCGATCCGAGCGGCGTCGAGTTGAGATAGGTCGTTACGATGTCGCGCCGGGCTGCCGCTGTATCCGGGCCATTACGATAGGCACGCGCCGAGGCCGTGCCCATTTGGCGGAATTTCTCGGCGATCCCGGGTGTGCGGCCGCCCGGCGAATGGCGAAACTTTTCGATCTGGGTGGCAAGCGTGCTGGCGCCGCCTTCTCTGAAGCGGCGATCTACGACGCTGGCAACCCGTCCCGCCACGGCGAGCATGAACCGGCCCCATTCGACCGCCGGGTTGCGCTCCGGGTCTTGCAGATCGAGAAGCTCCTGATCCTCGATGAACAGCAGGCTGTCGACCACCAACGGCGGGATCGAGGAGAAATCCTTGTAAGCCCGGTCCGGATAGCTCGCCTGGTAGAGCGGGTTCTGATCGCGGTCGAAGAGTTTCACCCCGGCCCGCGATTTCTCACCGTAGATCGCGTAGCCCCCCTGGTCGACAAACCGCTCCAGCGGCGGCGACCATCGCGCTTGCCGCGAGACCACGAAATGGCGGGCGCTCAGGGCTTCGATAAACGACGGCAGCTGCGCATAGCCGAGCCGTTGGTCATAAGGCCCCGATTTGGGGAAGCGGATGTCCTCGCTGGGGCCCGGTTGAACCGTGAATTTCATGTCCGCGGCCCAGCGCGACAGCAACCGGGACTGCAGGTATGAGGTCCGGATCTCGGTCGTGATCCCCCAGCCCAGCAGAAAACATGCCGCGAGCGCCGCACCCCAGCGCAGCATCGCAACAACGCGAAGCAGCCAGCGAAGCCACCATCCCGGGTCGCGCTGACGGCGCCGAGTGATCGGGAGCAAACGTTCCCAGACCGCCTCGACCATCACCGCTGCTCCCGTATTCTCAACCCTAGCGGTGATAAACGTCAAAAGTGCCGGAACTGATCCTTAACCCTGTTTCGGGGGAAACAGCGTGATCAAGAATTAGGCACGGCACATGGCGCGCCGGCTGAGACCAATGAAACGAAAATTAAATCAACGCGGGGCGACCCTAGGCTATTCTTTTTCTGCGCGCGGTCCAATGGTCCTGCCGAACTCGGCCGCGCAAATGGTCCTCCGGCTCAGCCGCCGCCGATTTTGGGGATCAGGTAGATTTCGCTGTCGGGGTTGAGCGGGGCGAGGTAGGCGTCCTGGAAGATCTCGCCGTCGATCGCCACCGCCATGCCTTCGTCGATCTGGGGCCCTGGGCCGGGACAGATTCACGGCGCCGACGGAGCGCCGGGTTGTCGCGATGGGATCCGCTTCAATTGCTGGCCCAGTTCGATCGTGTCGATCCGACCTTCCCAATAAGCGACGAGTGCCGCGGTGTTCAACAACGCCCATTCGAATACCGCACGCTGATCATCCGGCGACAAATGACCGGCGATAACTTGCGGGTTCGGACGGACGCCGACGACCGCCGTGTTCGAGATGGTCATCTGATTGCCGTGGGTCATGTTGACCTTGACCCGGACGTCATGACGGGCGTTCCCGCGAGGACTAACCCACACGGTCATCGGCAGCCCTGTCGTGCGCGGGAACAGGTTCGCCATCTCGAAGAGTTCGTCGCTCTCGGGTTCGCTCCCCTGCTGCATGGCGCTTCAACCGCCGCCGATTTTGGGGATCAGGTAGATTTCGCTGTCGGGGTTGAGTGGAACCAGGTAGGCGTCCTGGAAGATCTCGCCGTCGATCGCGACCGCCATGCTCTCGTCGATCTGGCGGCCGAGGCCAGGGAAGCGTCGGTCGAGCTCCAGGACCATGCGGCGGAAAGTGTCCGCCTCCACCTCGAGCTCGGTCACGCCGCCGGTGAATCGGCGGGCGGCCTGGCCCGAGATGACGACGCGCGGCATGTCTTAAGGATGCCGCGCGGCGTCATTGCGAGCGCAGCGAAGCAATCTCGTCGACGAGATTGCCGCGGCGCCTGCCGGCGCCTCGCAATGACAACACCACCCGAACACGACGCTAAACCCTATTCGGCCGCTCTCCGCACCGGCTCCTGCGCGTCGATCGCGGCGCGCAGGCGGGGCGGCGACATCGGCAGATCGCGCATGCGCACGCCGATCGCGTCCGCGATGGCGTTGGCGACGGCCGCCATCGGCGGCACGATCGGCACCTCGCCGACGCCGCGGGCGCCGAACGGATGGCGCGGGTTCGGGTTCTCGACCATGACCGCCTCGATCATCGGCAGATCCGAGGCTACGGGCACGCGGTAGTCGAGGAAGCCCGGGTTATCGAGGCGCCCGTTCTTGTCGTAGATATATTCCTCGTTGAGCGCCCAGCCGATCCCCTGGGTCACACCGCCCTGGATCTGGCCCTCGACATAGCTCGGGTGGATGGCGCGGCCGACATCCTGCACCGCGGTGTAACGCAGGATCTTGACCTGCCCCGTCTCCTTGTCGACTTCGACGTCGCAGATATGCGTCGCAAAGCCGGGGCCGGCACCCTGCGCGTTGATCGACACCTCGGCGCTGATCGGCCCGCCGGTGCGCCCCGATTTGAGCGCGATCTCGGCCAGAGGCAATGGCTCGAAGCTGCCGGCGTTGGGGCCGGCCGGATAGGCCTTGCCGTCCTTCCATTCGACCGCATCGGCGGGGATGTCCCAGATCATCGCGGCGCGTTTTTTGAGTTCCTCGACAACCTTCTCCGCGGCTTGCGTCGCCGCCATTCCGGTCGCGAAGGTTACGCGGCTGCCGCCGGTCAGGAATGAGAAGCCGATCGAGCTGGTGTCGCCAACGATCGTACGGACCTTTTCAACGGGTATACCCAGAACCTCGGCGGCCATCATCCCGATCGAGGCGCGCGAGCCGCCGATATCGGGGTTGCCCGACACGACGACGGCGGTGCCGTCCTCGTTGATGTGGCAGGCCGCGCTCGACTCGCCGCCGATGTTGAACCAGAAGCCCGACGCGATGCCGCGTCCCTGGTTGGGGCCGAGCTTCTCTTTCAGATGCGGGTGGTTCTTGGCGGCCTCGAGGGTCTGCGCGTAACCGATGTTCTGCCAGGTCGGGCCGTGCACGGCCTTGACGCCGTCCTTGGCCGCGTTCTTCTCGCGCAATGCCAACGGGTCGATGCCGAGCTGATCGGCCAATTCGTGGAGACAGCTCTCGACGCCGTAGGAAGAGTTCGGGGCGCCGGGCGCGCGATAGGCGGCGACCTTTGGGCGATTTGACACGACATCGTAGCCGGTGACTTTCGCATTTGGGATGTCGTACATCGCAAAGGCGCACATGCAGCCGGGCCCGACGGGCGAGCCCGGGAAGGCGCCGGCCTGGTATTTGAGCACGACCTCGCCGGCGGTCAGCGTTCCGTCCTTCTTCGCACCGAGCTTGACCTCGACGACGGCGCCGGCCGCCGGGCCGGTGCCGCGGAACACCTCCTCGCGGCTCATCACCATCTTGACCGGCCGGCCCGTCTTTTTGGCCAGCGCGAGCGCGACGGGCTCGAGATAGACGAGGGTCTTGCCGCCGAACCCGCCGCCGATCTCGGCCGGGATCGCGCGGATATCGGAGATGTCGATGCCGAGCAATTTCGCGCAATAGGCGCGCACCATGAACTGCCCCTGGCTCGAGCTCCAGATCGTGCATTGCCCATCGGCGGCGGCCGAGACGACGCAGGCGTGCGGTTCGATATAGGCCTGATGTACCGGCGCGTTCGAGTAGCGCCGCTCGATGATGACGTCGGCGTCCCGGAACCCGGCATCGACGTCGCCCTTGGTAAAGGCGACGACCTTGGCGACGTTGGACGGATGCGTCGGCTTGGGATCGACTCCCTGGGTGAAGAGGTCGTCATGCAACAGAGGCGCATCGGGTTTCATCGCCTGTTCGACGTCGATGACGTACGGCAGCACGTGGTAGGAGACCTCGATAAGCTCGCACGCCTCCTCGGCGATCGAGGGCGAGGTCGCCGCCACCGCCGCGACGGCGTGGCCGTCATAGAGCACCTTGTCGCGCGCCAGGCAGTTGCGCGACAGGTCTCGGAAGTTCATCGGCCCCTCGCCGACAAAAGCTTCCTCCGACGCGATGGGCGGGAAGTCGTCCGAGGTCACGATCGCCTTGACGCCGGGCAGCTTGAGCGCCTTGTCGATATTGATCGACATGATCCGCGCATGGGCGTGCGGGCTGCGCGCGACTTTGCCCCATAGCATGCCGGGCATGACCATGTCGGCGCCGAAATTGGCGCGGCCGGTGACCTTGTCGACGCCGTCCGGGCGGATCGGGCGGGTCCCGACAACCTTCTGCAGTTCCTTCGGCATATACGTCATTAGATCTGACCTCCGGTGAGCCCCTCACCCCAGCCCTCTCCCCGCAAGCGGGGAGACGGAGGGACTCGCGTTAGCGGGAGGGTGAGGGGCAGTTACCTATTCTGCCGCGGCGCGCATCGGCTCCGATTGATCCAACGCGGCCAGCAACCGCGGCGGCGACATCGGCAGGTCGCGCAGACGGATGCCGGTGGCGTCGGCAATCGCATTCGCGACTGCCGCCATTGGCGGCACGATTGGCACCTCGCCGCAGCCGCGAACGCCGAACGGATGGCGCGGGTTCGGCACCTCGATCAGGACCGTGTCGATCATCGGCATGTCCGAGGCGACCGGCACGCGATAGTCGAGGAAGCCGGGATTTTCGAGCCGCCCATCCTTGTCGTAGATGTATTCTTCGCTGAGCGCCCAGCCAACCCCCTGCGCCACTCCGCCCTGCATCTGCCCCTCGACATAGGAGGGGTGGATCGCGCGGCCAACATCCTGGATCGCGGTGTAGCGCAGGATTTTGACGTGGCCGGTCTCCTTGTCGACCTCGACATCGCAGATATGGGTCGTGAAACCCGGCGCCTGGCCTTGCGCGTTGATCTGCACCTCGGCGCTTATCGGGCCGCCGGTCCGAGCCGCTTTAGCGGCAATCGCAGTCAGATCGAGCGGCTCGAAGCTGCCGGCATTGGCGCCGGCGGGGACCGCTTTGCCGTCCTTCCACTCGACCGCTTCGGGACTAATGTCCCAGATGATCGCGGCACGCTTCTTCAATTCCTCGACTACTTTTTGCGTCGCCTGCGTTACCGCCATGCCGCCGGCAAAGGTCACGCGGCTGCCGCCGGTCGATGCGCTGAAGCCGATCGAGGTCGTGTCCCCGACGACCGGGCGCACGCTCTCAAACGGGACCCCAAGCACCTCGGCCACCATCATAGCCATCGACGCGCGTGAGCCGCCGATATCGGGATGGCCTTCGGTCACCGTTACCGTGCCGTCTTCGTTGACGTGGCAGGCCGCACTCGACTCGCCGCCGGCATTGTGCCAATAGCCCGAGGCGATGCCGCGGCCTTGGTTGGGGCCGAGCGGTACGCTCCACTGCGGATGCGCCTTCGCGGCCTCGATCGTTTTCATATAGCCGATATTGTTCCAGGTCGGGCCGTGCGTTGCCTTCGTGCCGTCCTTGGCGCCGTTGATCTCGCGCATTTTGATCGGGTCGATGCCGAGCTCGCGCGCCAATTCGTCGACGCAGCTTTCGATCGCAAAGGAGGCGATCGGGGCGCCCGGCGCGCGATAGGCGGCCACCTTCGGGCGGTTGGAAAGCACGTCATAGCCGGTCACGACGGCATTCGGGAGATCGTACACGGCGAGGCCGCACATGCATCCCTGATTGACCGGCGAGCCGGGGAACGCGCCCGACTGGTATTTGAGCACGGCCTCGGCCGCGACGATCTTGCCGTCCTTCTTGGCGCCGAGCTTGACCTCGACGACCGCCCCCGAGGTCGGCCCGGAAGCCCGGAACACCTCCTCGCGGCTCATCACGATCTTGACCGGCCGGCCCGACTTTTTCGACAGCATGTAGGCGACCGGCTCGAGATAGATGATCGTCTTGCCGCCGAACCCGCCGCCGATCTCGGCTGGGATGGCACGGATGTTCGCGATTTCGCCGCCGCAGATCCGCGAGGTGTAGGCGCGGACCATGAACTGGCCCTGGCTCGAACTCCAGATCGTCGTCTGGCCGTCCGAACCCACCGACACCACGCAGGCATGCGGCTCGATATAGGCCTGATGCACCGGCTGTGTCGTATAGCGCCGCTCGATGACGACCTCCGCTTCGCGGAACCCCGCCTCGACATCGCCCTTGGCGAAACGAACCATCTTGGCGACGTTCGACGGCTTGGTCGGCCTGGGCTCGACCCCCGAGGTAAAGATGCTGTCGTCCAGCACCGGCGCATCCGGCGCCATCGCCGCCTCGACATCCATGACATGCGGCAATACTTCGTACTCGACCTCGATCAGGTCGAGCGCCTGCTCGGCGATCGCCGGCGATACCGCGGCGACCGCGGCGACCGCATGACCCTCGTAAAGTGCCTTGCCCTTGGCCATGCAGTTGCGCGACAGGTCCCACAGATTATGCGGCGCGGCGCCGATGACCCGCTTGTCCGGCGGGATGTCGGGGAAATCGGCACGCGTGGTCACCGCTTTGACGCCGGGCAGCGCCATCGCCCTGTCGGTGTTGACCGAGACGATGCGGGCGTGGGCATAGGGGCTGCGCTTGATCTTGCCCCAGAGCATGCCGGGCATTCTCATGTCGGCGCCGAAATTGGCGCGCCCGGTGACTTTATCGACGCCGTCAGGGCGGATCGGGCGCGTGCCGACCACCCTAAGCATGTCTTTGTCGAGGTAACTCATCGCGCCGCCCCCGCTCGCATCTCGGCGGCGGCGTCGAGCACCGCACGGATGATCTTGTCATAGCCGGTGCAGCGGCACAGGTTGCCGGCGAGCCAATAACGGGTCTCTTCCTCGGTCGGGTTCAGATTCTGGTCCAGCAAAGCCTTGGCCGCGACGATGAACCCCGGGGTGCAAAAGCCGCATTGCAGAGCGGCATGCTCGAGGAATTTCTGCTGCACCGGGTGCAATTTCTCGCCTTCGGCGATGCCCTCGATCGTCGTGATCTTGCGGCCTTCGGCTTCGCCCCCGAGCATCAGGCACGAGCAGACGATGTTGCCGTCGACAATGACGGTGCAGGCGCCGCAATCGCCCGAGCTGCAGCCTTCCTTGCTCCCGGTCAGGTTCAATTCGTCACGCAGAACATCGAGCAACGTCTGCTGCGGCTCACAAAGAAATTCGACAGGCTCGCCGTTGATGATCGTCGATACGTGTTGTTTGGCCATTAGTGGACTCCCGCGACGCGCCCGGCGGCGCGCTCAAATGCAATGGCGGCCGCCCGTCGCGCGAGGACGCCGGCGACCTTGGTTCGGTATTCGATCGTGCCGCGCTTGTCGTTGATCGGTTTGCAGGCTCGCTGCGCGGCAGTGTCGAGCCGGGAAAGCGTGTCGTCGTCGAGCCGGTGCCCTTTGAGGGCGTTGGCGGCCTCGTCGACAATGAGTTGGGTCGGTGCCACGGCGCCGAGCACGACGCGCGCATCGGTGCAAAGTCCGGCGGCGTCCAGAGTGACATTGACGCCGCATCCGACCACCGCGATATCCATCTCGGTACGCGGGATGAAGCGCAGATAGGCGTCAGATTGCCGCGGCTTGGGCTTTGGCACGCGAAACTCGACGATGAACTCGCCCTTCTTGAGGGAAGTCTGCCCGGGCCCGGTGACGATCGCCTCGACCGGCGCCTCGCGCTTGCCATCCGGGCCGGCGATGACGGCGACCGCGCGCGCGCAGATCAGCGCCGGGACACTGTCCGCGGCGGGCGACGCGTTGCACAGATTGCCGACGAGCGAGGCGCGTCCCTGGATCTGCTGCGAGCCGATCAGGTCGACGCCCTCGACGATCCCTGGCCAAGCATGGGAAAAGGTTTCGTGCTCGCTCAGCATGACCCCCGGGGTGGCGGCGCCGATGACAAAGCTGTCGTCCTCCTCGCGAATGCCGATCAGGTCGGGGATTCTCTTGATGTCGACGATTACTTCGGGTCGCATCCGGCCCGACCGCAGCTGCACCAACAGATCGGTCCCGCCCGCCAACGGCTTTGCCAAACCGGGGGCGCGGGCGAGGGCATTGATGGCCTCGTCGACCGTCGTCGGTGCGGTGAAACTCAGACTAGGCATTCTCGGCTCCTGACAATCACCAGGGCGCACCGGTGCAACGGCAGGCTGTCACGATGCGACCCGAAAGGAATGACGCTCACGCTTACACTACCATGCCATCCGGCGTGAAGCGCTATGTTGATCCCGATTAACTGTCATCTGTTCCTCGATGAGAGCGAGATCGAGGAAAGCTTTATCCGAGCATCCGGTCCCGGCGGCCAGAATGTCAACAAGGTGTCGAGCGCGGTGCAGCTCCGCTTCGACCTGTCGGGCTCGCGCTCGCTCCCGGAAGAGGTGCGCGAGAGACTGGCGCGGCTGGCCGGGCGCCGGCTGACGCGCGACGGCGTCATCGTCATCATTGCCCAGCGCTACCGCACGCAGGAACGCAATCGCCAGGACGCGCTCGACCGGCTGGTCGGGCTTATCCGCCGTGCCGCCGTGCCGCCGATTCCGCGCCGGCCAACCAAACCCAGCCGCGCCGCCAAGGAACGGCGGCTGCAGGCGAAAGCCAAGCGCAGCGCCATCAAGGAATTGCGCCGTGCCGAGCCCGATTAGCGCTGCCGCGTGAAGGACACCACGCCCCCACCGTTATCCGCGGCGTCTCTCCATGGACAGCTCAATGCTAATGTCGGCGAAAGCAGCTAACCTCTCCTTTGCAGGGCTGGACAGCCCATCCAGGGAGGGTCGGCTGAAACGAGGAGCGTGAGCGGATGCCCCAAATGGGTCTCGAGGAGAAAGTCGCGATCGTCACGGGTGCCGGCTCGCGTGGGGACGGCATCGGCAACGGCCGGGCCGCCGCCATTTTGCTCGCACGCGAAGGCGCCAAAGTGGCGTTGCTCGATACGATGAAAGAATGGGCCGAGGCGACCAAGGCGATGATCGATGCGGAGGGCGGCACCTCGATGGTTGTCGTCGCCGATGTGGCCGATCCGGTTTCGAGTGCGGCTTCCGTCAAGGCGACAGTCGACGCCTGGGGCGGGCTCGACATTCTTGTCAACAACGTCGGCATCGGTGGGCCCATCGGCAATGCGGTCGATGTCGACCTTGCGGCATGGGACGCCGCCATGCGCGTCAACGTGACCTCGATGATGCTGATGGCAAAGCACGCCATTCCGGAAATGCGAAAACGGGGAGCCGGCGCGATTGTCAACATCGCCTCGATCGACGGGCTGCGCGGCGGCAATCCGAGCCTGTTCTACTCAACCTCCAAGGGCGCCGTCGTCAATATGACGCGCTCGATGGCGGCCCACCACGGGCCGGAGGGCATCCGCGTCAATTGCATTGCTCCGGGCTACGTCTATACGCCCATGGTCTATTCCCGCGGCATGGAGCGGGAATTGCGTGAGGCGCGGCGCAAGAACACTCTGTTGCAGACCGAGGGTACCGGCTGGGACGTCGGCAATGGCGTTGTATATCTGGCGTCAGATCAGTCGGCCTGGGTAACAGGCGTCATCTTGTCGATAGACGCTGGCTCTATGGCGGGTACCGTGGGTAATACGACGCCGCCACGCGCGTTCGAATAATACAGATGGAAGGGGAAGAAATGGCTAGCGCAGCTCAAAACTTTGACGCTGTCGTGATCGGCGCAGGTTTTTCCGGCATACACATGCTGAAGTCACTACGCGACAAATTGGGGCTGAAGGTGCGGGTTTATGAAGCCGGTGAAACCGTCGGCGGCACCTGGTACTGGAACCGCTACCCCGGCGCACGCTGCGATTCCGACGCTTACATCTATTGCTTCACCTGGGACAAGCAGCTGTTGCAAGACTGGGAATGGACTGAGCGCTATCCCGAGCAGCCCGAAATCCTCCGTTATCTCGAGCATGTGGCCAAACGCCACGACTTGAAACGCGACATGCAATTCAACACGCGTGTTACCAGTGCGGAATTCGACGAGGATGCCAATCTGTGGAGGGTGCGCACCGAGAAGGGCGAAGAGGTCACGGCACGTTACCTCATCGCGGCCGTGGGCAGTCTTTCGGCCACCAACATTCCGCAGTTCAAAGGCTTGGAGACATTCAAGGGTAAGTGGTACCACACCAGCCGCTATCCTCACACTGGCGTCGACTTCACCGGGAAGCGCGTAGCCGTGGTCGGCACCGGCGCCACCGCGGTGCAGGCCATTCCCGAAATCGCACAGCAAGCAAAGCAGCTCACCGTGTTCCAACGTACTGCCAATTACTGTGTGCCGGCGCGCAATGGCAAGGTGGACCCCGAATTGGTTGAGGCGCGCAAGGCGGACTATGACGGCGTGGTCAAGCGCATCCGCGAATTGTTCTTCGGCTTCGAATATTCCTTCATTCCGAAGTCGGTGCTGGAGGCCACCCCCGAAGAGCGAGAGCGTGAGTTCGACAGGATGTGGGACACTGGCGGCTTCGCCTTTTGGCTCGCCAACTACCAAGACATGTTCTTCGATCAGGAGGCTAACGACCTGTGCGCCGACTACATCAAGCGCAAGATCCGCAAGACCGTAAAGGACCCGGTCGTAGCCGAAAAGCTGATACCCAAGGGCTACGCCTACGGCACCAAGCGCCAGCCGCTGGACACCAACTACTACGAGACTTTCAACAAAGATAACGTGCTGCTGGTCGATGCCAATAATGACGGCGGTATTGAAGAAATTACCGAGAAGGGCATTCGAGCAGGCGGCAAGGAATACGAATTCGACATCATCGTTTTCGCCACCGGTTTCGATGCGCTGACCGGCCCGCTGAAGGCCTTGAACCTGAAGGGCCGGGGTGGCCGCACCTTGGATGAGCAGTGGGCGGATGGCCCGCACAGCTACCTCGGCATCGCGGTCGCCGGATTCCCCAATTTGTTCACGATCACCGGCCCCCAGAGCCCGTCGGTGCTGTCGAATATGCCGGTGTCGATCGAACAGCATGTGGAGTGGGTCACCGACTGCATCGACAACATGCGCAATACCGGCAAGACCACGATCGAGGCGACGCCCCAGGCGCAGGACCAGTGGGTTGCCCATGTCAACGAGATCGTCAACCAGACGCTGATGACCGGCGCCAACTCCTGGTACATGAGCGCCAACATCCCCGGCAAACCACGCGCCTTCTTACCGTATTTGGGGCCGGAGGGTGTCGGCGGCTACCGGAAGAAGTGCGACGAGGTGGCGGCCAGTGGGTACGAGGGATTTGAATTGGGCTGAATGAATTGGTGCGCTGTCGGGATTGCCCCGGGTTACGATCATGGTCATTCCGGGATGGCCCGAAGGGCTGGGCCCGGAAACCATGAACACCGGCGGTGCCCAGGCTTCGCAGGCCCGTGTTCTTGGGTCCCGGGCTCGCGGGCTGCGCCCGCGCCCCGGAATGACGGGATTGGATATTTCTTCACACGCTCGATATGGACAACGGTTCTAACCCGCCCAATTTAAACTGGAATGGCAGGGGACAATGATCAACAACAACTACTATTCGCAGGGCGTGCACGGACCGTACGAGCTGCACGACATCGGCAATCTCGAATTGGAAGAAGGCGGCACCATCCGTGGTTGCCGACTCGCTTACGCGACTTTCGGCACGCTCAATGCCGCGAAGAATAACGCCATCCTCATTCCCACCTGGTATTCCGGCACCAACAAGATCATCGAACAGCTGTATATCGGAGAGGGCCGCGCGCTCGACCCCGAGAAGTATTTCATCATCATTGTCAATCAGATCGGCAACGGTCTTTCGACCTCGCCGCACAACATGCCGCCGCCGGCCGGGATGGGGAATTTCCCGCATGTGCGGATCGGTGATGACGTGCGCGCGCAGCACAAATTGGTCACTGAAAAGTTCAGCCTGGAGAGCCTCGCGCTGGTAACGGGCGGCTCAATGGGCGCGCAGCAGACCTACGAATGGGCGGTACGCTACCCCGACATGGTAAAGCGCGCCGCGCCTATCGCCGGCACCGCGAGAAATACCATCCACGATTTCCTTTTCACCGAAACGCTGGTCGAGGCGATCACGTCCGACCCCGGTTTCAACAAGGGTTTCTATTCATCGCCGGCGGATGTGCGAGAAGGTCTGCTGCGACACGCCAAATTGTGGGCGGTAATGGGTTGGAGCACTGAGTTTTTTCAAGAAAATCGACACAAGCATTGGGCTTTTCGTCCCTGGACGATTTCATCGTCAACTTCATGTATGCGTATTTCTGCGTGATGGATCCGAACGATCTGCTGTGCATGGCATGGAAATGGCAGCGCGGCGACGTCAGCCGCCACACCGGCGGCGATTTGCGGGCCGCATTGGGCCGGATCAAGGCCAAGACCTTTGTCATGCCGATGTCTTCGGACATGTTCTTCCTACCGGCCGATTGTCAGGCCGAGTGGCGGCTCATTCCCGATGCCGAGTTCCGGCCGATCGAAACCATCGATGGGCACCTCGCGCTATTCGGCGCTGATCCCAATGCTATCGGCCAGCTCGACAAGCACTTAGCCGAGCTGCTTGCGACAAAAATTTAAGCAGCCATATTCCCAGGATGACGGTTTTTCTGACAATCCTGCTCGTCCTCGCAATGCTCGGCACCTTGACTGTGCTCGGCTTCGGCGTCGCGAGCTTGCTGCGCGGCGGCGACCCGCGCCGCTCGAACAAGCTGATGCAGTCGCGCGTCATCATGCAGGCGTTGGCGCTGGTGCTGCTGGCAATGCTGATGCTGCTGGCGCGGCACTAAGGCCAGGGATCGAAGCCAGGGGATCGAACATGGTTCGGCTGACCCGGATCTATACGCGCGGCGGCGATGGCGGCGAGACTTCGCTCGGCGACGGCACGCGCGTGCCAAAGCATGGGTTGCGCGTCGCCGCCTATGGGACTGTCGACGAAGCCAACGCGGTGATCGGGATCGCCCGGCTGCATGCCGACACGGCAGCCGACGAGATGCTCGACCGCATCCAGAACGACCTCTTCGACCTCGGTGCGGATCTCTGTACACCGGAGGACGGCCGGCGCGCGGGCGGGGCATTGCGCATCACCGCGCCCCAGGTCGAGCGTCTCGAGCGTGAGATCGACGCGATGAACGCGAGTTTGCGGCCGCTCGACTCGTTCATCCTGCCCGGCGGGACGCCGGCTGCGGCCTATCTCCATCTCGCACGAACGATCATGCGGCGAGCCGAGCGCCTGGTCAGCGAGCTCGCGGCCGGCGAGCCGGTCAACCCCGAAGCGCTCAAATACCTGAACCGCCTTTCCGACCACCTCTTTGTGCTCGGCCGTCGGGTCAATGACGGCGGCGCCCGCGATGTGCTGTGGCGCCCCGGCGCCAATCGCTGAGCATCGAGGAGGGCCTTGCCTTCGCCCTGGGCCCGTGCCCAAATCATGATCCGGCCGGCGGAATCATGCGTGCTGCCGGCGCAACGGCGAGGACGAGATGAAAGCGCTGGTCGCGGTCAAGCGGGTCATCGACTACAACGTCAAGATCCGCGTCAAGGCGGACAAGACCGGGGTCGAGACCGCCAACGTCAAGATGTCGATGAACCCGTTCGACGAGATCGCCGTCGAGGAGGCGCTGCGATTGCGCGAGGCGGGGACCGTCAGCGAGATCATCGTCGTCTCGCTCGGCATCGCGCAATGCCAGGAGACGATCCGCACCGCGCTGGCGATGGGCGCCGACCGCGGTATTCTGGTGCAGACCGATGCCGAATTGCAGCCGCTCACCGTCGCCAAGCTGCTGAAAGCCGTGATATTGCAGGAAAATCCCGAGATCGTGATCATCGGCAAGCAGGCGATCGACGATGACTCCAACCAGACCGGCCAGATGTTGTCGGCATTGCTCAGCTGGCCGCAGGCGACCTTTGCCTCGAAGGTCAAGATCAGCGACGGCGGCGCCGAAGTCACGCGCGAGGTCGATGGCGGGCTCGAGACGGTCTCGATCAAATTGCCGGCGGTGATCACCACCGATCTGCGGCTCAACGAGCCGCGCTATGCCTCGCTGCCCAATATTATGCGGGCAAAAAAGAAGCCGATCGCGACGACGACACCCGAGGCGCTCGGCGTCGACGTAACGCCCCGCCTCGTCGTGCTCAAGGTCGAGGAGCCGGCAAAGCGCCAGGGCGGCCACAAGGTCGGCTCGGTCGCTGAGCTCGTCGACAAGCTGAAGACCGAGGCGCGGGTGATCTGATGGCTGCTCTGGTCGTCGCCGAACATGACAACACGGCGCTGAAGCCCGCGACCCTCAACGCGGTTGCGGCCGCAAACGAAATCGCCGCCGGTGAGGTCGACATCCTGGTGGCGGGCAAGGATTGCCGCGCCGTTGCCGAGGCCGCAGCCAAGATCGCCGGAGCGAGAAAAGTGCTGCTCGCCGACGATGCCGCTTACGAACACGGGCTCGCCGAGAATATGGCGCCGCTCGTCGTCAAGCTCGCCGAGCATTACTCGCACCTGTTGGCCACGGCGACGACCTTCGGCAAGAATTTGATGCCGCGGGTAGCGGCGCTGCTCGACGTGATGCAGGTGTCGGACATCAGCGCAGTTATTTCACCGGACACTTTCGTGCGGCCGATCTATGCCGGCAATGCGCTCGCGACAGTGCAATCCAAGGACCCGGTCAAGGTCATCACGGTGCGCGGGACCGCGTTCCCGCCGGGCGAGGCGACGGGAGGCGCGGCGGCGGTCGAGCCGGTCGCGTCGACTGGTGCGGCCGGGCTCTCGGAGTTTGTTGGGGCGGAGCTGTCGAAATCGGAGCGGCCCGAGCTGACCAGCGCCCGGATCATCATCTCGGGCGGCCGCGGCATGCAATCCGGGGAGAATTTCCATCTTTTGGAGAAGGTTGCCGACCAGCTCGGGGCCGCAGTCGGCGCCTCGCGCGCCGCTGTCGACGCTGGTTTTGTGCCCAATGATTACCAGGTCGGCCAGACCGGCAAAATCGTCGCGCCCGAGCTCTACATCGCAGTCGGTATTTCCGGCGCTATCCAGCACCTCGCCGGGATGAAGGATTCGAAAGTCATCGTCGCGATCAACAAAGACGAGGAAGCGCCTATATTTCAAATCGCCGATTACGGGCTGGTCGGCGATTTGTTCAAGATACTTCCTGAACTCGCCGATGAGCTCGAGCGCCGCAAGTGAACACGGCCACGGTATCGCTTGAACCGCTTCGCCGCATCGGCATTATCGGCGCCGGGCAAATGGGCGGCGGCATCGCCCATGTCTGCGCGCTCGCGGAGATCGATGTGGTCGTGACCGACATAAACGAGGAGGCACTACAGCGCGGCCGGCAGGTGATCGAGCGCAACCTGTCGCGCCAGGTCGTCCGCGGCACGATACGGGAAGAAGACAAGAATGCTGCGCTCGCCCGAATTCAAATGGGGCTCGATTACGCGCTGTTCGCCGATTGCGGCATGGTAATCGAGGCGGCGACTGAGAAAGAAGAAGTCAAGCGCGAGATCTTCAAGAAGCTGACACCCCACTTGAAACCTGATGCGCTGATCGCCACCAACACCTCGTCGATCTCGATTACCAGGCTCGCCTCTGCGACCGACCGGCCCGGTAAGTTCATCGGCATGCATTTCATGAACCCGGTGCCGGCGATGAGCCTCGTCGAGCTGATTTGCGGCATCGCCACCGACGAAGACACCTTTGCGGCGACGCGCGAGCTCGCCTTGAAGCTCGGCAAGACCCCGGTCGCCGCCGAGGACTTTCCGGCGTTCATCGTCAACCGCATCCTGCTGCCGATGATCAACGAGGCGGTCTACACCCTCTACGAGGGCGTGGGGTCCGTCGAGGCGATCGACACCGCGATGAAGCTCGGCGCCAATCACCCGATGGGGCCACTCGAGCTCGCCGATTTCATCGGGCTCGACACCTGCCTTTCGGTCATGCAAGTGCTCTATGAGGGGCTCGCCGACAGCAAGTACCGGCCCTGCCCGCTGCTGGTGAAGTATGTCGAGGCCGGCTGGCTCGGCCGCAAGGCGAGCCGCGGTTTTTACGACTATCACGGAGAAAAGCCGGTCCCAACCCGGTGACTCCAATATTCGCTGCGATATCTTGCCCTTGGGGGGTGAATTCGTTATCAAGCCGTCACATTCGCGTGCTATTCCGGCCCGCGAGCGTCTGTTAGCGGGACGGGTGTTTCGTGACGGTAAGTCTGGACAATTGCCCGGCTTTGGTGCTGAACGCGGATTTTCGGCCGCTGAGCTATTTTCCGCTGTCACTATGGTCGTGGCAAGATGCGGTCAAGGCGGTATTCCTCGATCGCGTCAACATCATCGATCATTACGACGTCTGCGTCCGCAGCCCCTCGTTGGAAATGCAATTGCCGAGCGTCGTTTCGCTGAAGGAATACGTGCCCGCCGCCCGCCACCCGGCGTTCACCCGTTTCAACGTCTTTCTGCGCGACCGGTTTACCTGCCAGTATTGCAGCGAGCCTTATCCCTCGCATGATCTGACCTTTGACCATCTGGTGCCGCGCTCCCGTGGTGGGCGCACCATCTGGACCAATGTCGTGACCGCCTGCGCCACCTGCAATCTGTGGAAAAGCAACCGCCTGCCGCGGGAGAGCGGAATGTATCCGCGGCATCGCCCGGTGCAGCCGACGACCTACATGCTGCAAGAAAACGGCCGCGCGTTCCCGCCCAACTACCTGCACGAAAGCTGGCGCGACTACCTCTACTGGGACACCGAACTCGACCCGTTCTGATCGGCACCTGCGCGGCGCGGCCTTACTGAGTTGTCGTCCCTGACGTCGGCTTCCCGCCTACGGGCATCCGGTTCATCGAGCCTGGATTGCCCGTCTGGGCCCGGGAGAGTTCGTCACGGTTCAGCTGGTCGGCCGAACTTCCGGTAGATTGATGCTTCGCCGAATGGACGGCATGGCGCCGGTGATGAGCGCGTACCGAAGAGCCCGTGTGCGGCGCCGATGCTGTCGGAGAGGTACCGGGTGCCGCCGTCGAGGCGGCCGGTTGCGCCCGGACTGGTGCAGAGATCGCTAGAGCGGCAACTGCCGCCATGGCGATCCAGAGATGCTTCATGGTGTAGTCCTCCCTACTTTGAACGGAAGAAACAACTTTACCATAAACCGATCGATAGAGAGCCGCACTTTTAAAGAAAACCGCTAAAGAAAACCGCCGACACAATGCCAGACGACGGTTTGCGGCGGCGGCGAGCCGGCGCAGGGTCGGGAGCGCGGCAGTGGCTGCAAGCGCGCCGCGCTCGAACTAATCCAGCTATTGCAAAGCTCAGCCCTTGACGCCGCCCATCGTCAAGCCGGCGCTCATGCGGCGGCGGAAGGCGGTGTCTTCTGTCTGATTATAACCACTAGCAGGCTGCGGAAAAATGCAGGAACTTTGTCATTCCGGGGCGCGGGCTCCGCCCGCGAGCCCGGAAACCAGCAACACGGACCAGTGAAATCAACCGCTTGGCCTGTGTTCATGGGTTCCGGGCCCGGCCCTGAGAGGCCGTCCCGGAATGACACGCGAGTTTTTCAGCACCCTGCTAGCCATGATCGCCTCTCAGCCCTCTTCGATCGGGTATTGTGCAAAGATCACCTCGCACCGCTTGAACGCTTTGTCGACCGCCGCCTGCGGCGTCACGCCCTTGTTGATCACATCGATCATCGCGACCGCAAACACATGCTCGGTCGAGACCTGCGCCCGGGCCGGGTTGAACACTTCGTAGGGCGGGATTGTCGGGCCGAGCACGCCCTGTGTGGTATAGGCCTGGAGAGGCTCGTTCTTCGGGTCTAGCCAGAACGCCTTGTCGTTCTCGACGATCGACGGCATTGGCGGCAGCCAGCGGCCAAGCCCGCCTTTCAGATAGGCGCCCAGCACTTTTGGCTCGATCGAAAATTTGAGGAACTCCTTCGCCGTTTCGAGATTTTTCGCGCCCTTGGGAATCACAACCGCCTGGCCGCCGAAGACGCTCGGCAGTTCTTTGCCGTCGTTGCCGAGCGGCAGGCCCAGGGTCAGGATGTCGTTGTACTCCTCCTTGTTGTCCCAGAGCGCCACCTCGGTCGAGATCGTGCCGTCGAAATCCATGGTAATGAGTTTGGAATGAAAGGCGTTGTTGTCGTCATTGTCGTTCCAGCTCAGCATCGGCGGCGGCATGTCGCCTTTTTTGTAGGCTCCGGTCAGCCGCTCGACCGCCTTGATTGCGGCCTCACGCACCTGCGGGTTGTCGGTGTGCACCTTGCCGTCCGACGTGAACAAGTCCTTGCCGCCATAGGCGATCATGACATGGTCGAACTGAGCGACAACATCGAACCCGGCCGCCGAAATCTGAATGGAATAGCCATAGATGTTGCGCCTGCCTTGCGCCCGCAGCTTCGCCGCCACCTGCGGGAAAAAGTCGAGAAAGGCGTCCCAGGTTTTCGGGATGTCCGATGTCTTGTAGCCCGCCTTCTCGATCAGCGATTTCCAGGCGTGGAACGGGGTGACCGCAGCCTTGAGCGGGAGCATGTAATAGCTGCGTTTCTTCGCGACATTGTTATAGGCGTACCCGTAACCCAGCGACGCCGGGGTGAACAGCGATTTTTTCGTCTCGATGACGTCGGTCAGGTCGACCAGCTGGTCCTTCCAGGCGCTCAGCACGCCGAAAAAGTAATCGCCGAGATTGATGATGTCCGGCACAACCCCGCTCGTTATCGCGGCGATTTCCTTCTGGCGCTGCGCGGCGAACGGCACGATGCTGTAGTCGATCTGGTTGCCGCTCGCCTTCTCGTAGTCGGCGACCATCTGCTTGAAGCCGGTGTCCTCTTCCTGGGCGAAGCCCTGCACCCACCACGCGGTCGCGGTCGTGGCCGCGGCGTTGGCGATATAGGGGCGCGCGATCATTCCCGCCGCCGCCAGCCCCACCGAACTGCGCAGCACAGAGCGCCTCGTCAGCTTGTCCATGCATTCCTCCCTCGTTTGGGGCCGGCGGCCCTTCGTGGTCGAGATCCTCACCCGGGAGAAACTATGCGCCGACGAGACGGCCGGTTCAACCATTCGCGCCCAGGCCGGTTTCCGCATGCGGCCCGAGACGGGGGCTCGCTGCAGCGCGCCGCGGCTCTAGCCTTGATGGCTCAGCAGCGGGCGCCTCAGCCCTTGACGCCGCCCATCGTCAAGCCGGCCGACATATATTTGCGGAACCAGTAATAGACCACCACTGGCGGCAGCGCATAAATGACCGCGGTGGCCATCATATAATTCCACGGCGACTCGTCGCTGTTGAGGAACTGGACGATCGCTATCGGCACCGTCATGCTCTTCGTCGAGGACAAGAGCAGGAATTGGTAGAGAAATTCGTTCCACGCCGCCAGCATGGCAAAGGTGCCGATCGCGACGAGCGCCGGCGCCATCAGCGGTAGATATATTATGAAGTAGATTTGTACCGGAGAGGCGCCGTCGATGCGGGCCGCCTCGTCGAGCTCGATCGGAATGCTGCGGCCGTACTGCTGGAAGATGAAGATCGCATAGGGCGTGGTGAAGGCGACAAGCGCTGCGATCACGGCCCACAGATTGTTCATCATGCCGTATTGCGCCATCAGGCGATAGTACGGGATCGCCAGGAACGAGGCCGGGATCACATAGGTCAACAGCGCGCAATTGGTGACGAGCCAGCCGTGCCGGACGCGCAGCCGTCCGACCGAAAAGGCCGCCAAGGACCCGATCGTCAATGTCAGCAGCACCACCATCGCGGCGAGAAACACGCTTCTGCCGAATTGTTCCCAGAAAAACTGGAGATACCAGTAGCCCTGGGTGATCACGACCCAGAAGCTATAGAGCGAGGGATGCGGCGGGAAGATATGGGTCGTCAACACATCGCTATGCGAGTCGAGCGCAACCATGACCATGTTGTAGATCGGCAAGAGCGACCATATCACCAGCACGATGCTGAGGATCGCCGCGCCGATATTTGTTAAATAACGCCGCCGCCGCGCCACCCGAACCGAGTGCAGCACGCCGGCATCCGTGCGGGCTCTCGCCCTGCCCTCGACAGCAATGACGGTCATCGTTACTGCTCCACGGCCATCGAGCGCAATTTGCGCATCATGAAAATGACGAGCGGGATCATCAGCGGCAGCGCCGACATCACGGTGGCGACGCCGAGATTTGGATCCGACAAATCAAAGGCGTTGCGGATGCCGAGGTTCGCCAAGGTATAGGTTGTCAACGCCGGGCCGCCGTTGGTGATAAGGAACGGCGTGGCGAAATCGCCGACCGAGAAGATCGTCGACAACAGCGTGTTGACGAAATAGAGCGTGGCGAGCAGCGGAAAGGTGATGTGCACGAACCGCCGCAGCCCGGTCGCGCCGTCGACGGCGGCCGCCTCATAAAGCTCCGGGGCGATCGCCATCCGGCCGGCGATAAAGATCACCGTCCAGAACGGCATAAATTTCCAGATATAAGACGCGATGATCGAGCCCAAGGCGATCCAATGTGAATCCAGCCAAAATGGCCCGTCGATGCCGAACAGCGTCCACAGCAGGTTGTTCAGCAGCCCCCACTGGCCGTCGAGCATCCAGTGGACCGAGATGAAAGTCGGCAACAACGGCACCGCCCACGGCAGCACAAAGACGATCAGCAGCGCCTTCACCCACCAGCCCGGCCGCACAAAGAAGCCCGACAGCAGGAACGCGAGAAACATCTTGAGATTGACGCCGACTGCCAAGTAGATCACGGTGTTGACGAGCGTATTCAGATAGACCGGATCGTCCCATAATTGCTGATAGAGCGCCGGGTCGTGGCCCATCCACAACCCGTAGACGATCGGATAGGCTACAAAAACGACAAATACCGCCAGATAGGGGATGACAAAGGCGAGCGCCCACAGGTATTCCCAGCCCTTCAGGTGGCCGCGCAAATAATCCCACAGGCCGCGCTGCCGCCCGGCCAGCGGGCGGCCAAGCTGAATTGCCGATACGCTTGCCATGATCGCTCCTCAGCTCTGCACGATCGGGTATTTCGCGAAAATCGTCTCGATCCGCTTGAACGCCGCTTCGATCGCGGCCTGCGGCGTCATCCCGTTTTTCATGACGTTGATCACCGCGTTCATCTGGGCATTCTCGGCCCCGACCGGCGCCATGCCCGGGTTGCGCGCCTCGTAGATCGGGATCGTCGGGCCGAACAGGGTCAAGTTGGTATAGGCCTTCCGGTGCGGGTCCTCCTCGAGCCAGAACGGGTCGTTCTTGGCGATCTCCGGCATCGGCGGCGCCCAACGGCCGAGTCCAGCCTTCAGGTACTGGTTCAGCACCTTAGGCTGGATTGTGTATTTCATGAACTCCTTGGCGACCGGGACGTTCGTTGCCCCCTGTGGGATCACCACCCCGAAAGTGTTGACCTGCGCGGGTAACTGTTTCCCTTCGTTACTGAGCGGCAGGCCCATGGTCAGAATATCGTCGTACTGTTCTTTGTCGTGGTAGAGCGCGACCTCGGTCGAAATCGTGCCGTCGAAATCCATCGCCATCAGTTTCGCGTGGAAGGCGTTGTTGTCGTCGGCATCGTTCCAGTTGAGGACGACCGGCGGGACGTAGCCGTCGGTAAAAGCCTTCGCCATAAAGGTGGCGGCCTTGATCGCCGCCTCCTTGACCTGCGGGTCGCTGGTCTGGAGCTGTCCCTGTGCCGTGACGATATTCTCGCCGCCATAGGCGATCAGGAATGAGTTGAAGGTATTGATCGGGTCGACCCCGGTCGCGGTCAGCTGGTAGCCCAAGCCATAGACGTTGCGCATCCCCGCTTTCTTCAGGCCGTCCTGCACCGGCCGGAAGAAGTTGTGAAACGCATCCCAGGTATTCGGGATATCCGCAACTTTCTGCCCTGACTTCTCGACCAACGATTTCCAGATGTGGTATGGTACCGCAGCCGCTTTCCATGGTATCTGATAATAGCTGCGCTTTTTCAACTCATTGTTATAGGCAAAACAACACTCCACCGCATTCTGGGCCCAATGCTCCTTCTGGGTCTCAAAGACGTCGCTGACGTCAAGAAAGTTGTTCTTCCACGTATTCAAGTAAAGGAACTGGAAATCGGCGGTCTCCATCAGGTCCGGCACGACGCCGGTGGCAACCGCCGAAACGGCCTTTTGCCGCAATGGAGCAAATGGAATGATGCTGTACTCGATCGTGTTGCCGCTGGCCTTTTCGTAATCGGCGACGAGGGCCTTATAGGCTGCGTCCTCTTCGGGCACGAAGCCTTGCGCGAGCCACATGGTCGCGGTCGAGGCCGCGGCGTCGGCGATATAGGGCCGCGCCAAGGCGCCCGACGCCAGCAGTCCGGCAGAGCCCCGAAGTACCGAACGCCTGGTGAGATTGATCATCCCATCTCCTTCCCTGCTCGCGCCACATGTGTCTCCGTCAGCGCGTTCTTCTCATAGGCTGCAATTTGAACCAACCCGGCGCGCCGGGTCAACAGAGTTGTTCATTTGCGGCTCGGGGCCGCCAAACCCCACGGCCGGGACAGCTCCGCAACCGCCTTGAACCATAATCTCCGGATTATGTCTAGGGATGAGGCGCGCGCTCGTGGTCACTCAAGCTCCCGATCGATTGGGGATCGGCCGGGATCGGCGCAATCGGCTTTCTTATCCGATCGCCCGATGATTGTCATTCTACCGGAGGAGGATACGCCCGTCGCTCGGCCGCGTTCGCTATCCTTTTACAGCACCTATCGTCAGACCGGCGGCGATGTAGCGGCGAGCGGCAAAGAAGACGGCAATCGGCGGCAGCGCATAAATCAACGAGGCTGCCGCCGGATAGTTCCACGGCGTGATGTCGCTTTCGAAAAACGTGGCAAGCGTTATTGCGACCGTCCTATTCCGTTCCGAGCTGAGCAGAATAAACTGGTAAAGGTATTCGTTCCAGGCGGTAATCAGCGCATAGGTGCCGACGACCGCCAGTGCCGGTGCCATCAAGGGCAGGTAGATCCGCCAATATACTTGAACAGGGGTTGCGCCATCGACCCGCGCCGCCTCGTCGAGCTCGATCGGGATCAGTCGCCCGTACCATTGCAGGATCAGCAGCGCATAGGGGACGGCAAAGGTCACATTCGCCGCGATGACCGCCCAGAGGCTATCCATCAGCCCATAGCGGTGCATGAGCAAGTAGAACGGGATGACCAAGAAGTACGCCGGAACTGTGTAGATGAGCAGCGCGGCGGTAGAAATCGTCGCGCCTCTACCCGTCCATATTCTGCCTAGGGCGAAGCTGGCCAGCGAACTGATCAGCACCGTAGCCAATGCTGTCACCATGCCGATAATGAAACTGTTACCGAGTTGGTGCCAGAAATCCGCAAAGTACCAATACTGTTGAAAAAGGACCCCGCGGAAGGCTTTCAGCGTAGGAGCTGTGGGCCAAAGATCGCCTGTGAATTCCGTATTACCTTGGGGGTCGAGAGCGATCAACATCATATTGTAGACCGGCAAAAGCCACCAGATCAGAAGCATGACCGCGAGCGCCGCCGCACCAACTTCGCCCACATGCAGGCGCAGCCGGCGCGGCAGCCAGAGAGAAGCCTGCATGACGCTCACAGCTGCACCTCCGTCGTTTGGAGCCTGCGTATCAGGAGGACCCCGATTGGGATCAGCACCGGCAGGGCCGCCATTATGGCTGCCACCCCGAGTTGCGGGTTGCCATCGTCAAAGAGGTAGTCGATACCCTGCGTCGCCAGCACGTCCGTAGACCCAAGCGGCGCGCCACCGGAGACAAGATCCGGAGTGTTGTAATCGCCGATCATCCAAAACGCCGAAAGCAATGTGCAGACAAGATAGAGGTTCGCCAGCAGCGGCACTACAAGATGGACAAAACGGCGCAAGCCAGTGGCGCCATCGATGTCGGCGGCGTCATAGAGGTCCTGAGGGATGGCTATTCGCCCGGCAAGCAGGATCAGGGTCCAGAATGGCATTGTCTTCCACGTATAAGCGACGATGTTGGCTCCGAGTGCCAGCCAGTAGTGGTTCAACCAGTCCACACCTTCGATCCCGAGCAGCTTCCACAGCAGGCTGTCCAGAAAGCCCCAATAGACCATCATCCAGTGGATGGAGATAAAGGCCATTTGCGCCGGCAGCGCCCATGGCAACATCGAGACGACCAGCAGGGCCTTGATCCACCAGCTTCGTCGCATGAAGAAACCGGAGAGCAGCAGCGCGAGGAACATGTTGGCGTTGACGCCAATCCCGACATAGAGCAGGGTGCTGACAAGCGCTTCCCGGTATTCGTCGCTCGAGAACAGCTCGACGTAAAGCGACGGGTTGCTCGCCATCCAGAACCCGTAGGCGATCGGATAGACAGCGAAGGCGAGCAGCACGACCACATACGGCACAAGAAAGGCGATCGCCCAGGCGAACTCCGAGCCATGCGGACGAACGCGCCAAAACGGCCGCCGCGGACGGTTGACCGCGACCGGCCCGGCTGCGAGAAGCTGCCCCGAACCGCTCATGCCCGCCTCCTCAGCGCAGTCGATCGGTTAAGTCGTCATGGATGCGAACCGCTTCAACGATCGATTCACCGCCAACGACATTCCGTCGTCTTTAATTGATGCCTCTCCGTCCCGGCTCGATAATCGGGAGTTTGCCTCGATCTCGCAATCGGGTTCTAGAAAGACACGTTATGGTTCGCGGCGATGGCAGTGCTGAGGGCGGGTCACAGCGACGCGGCCCTTTCCACGGGCGCAATTTTATTGAAGAGAAAATTTGAACCTGTCCAATGATCGGCTCAATTTTTTCAGGATCGCGGCTGACGATGCCTGCGCCCCAGCACCTCTCGGCTCAGCGGGGAGGCTGGTTCACTCGGACGACGCGCCAGCCGTGGCCCATGCCGGAGCCGTCGATCCGGGAGATGCGCGTGATCGAGTAATTCTCGATCGTGAAGGCGAGCGCGGCTTCGGGATGGAGGTCGAGCGCCAATGCCAAAGCGGCGCGGATCGTGCCGCCATGCGCGACGGCGATAATGTCGCGTCCGGGATGGGTCTCGACCAGCCGGTGGATTGCCCGCGACACCCGCTCGATGACGGCTACGAAACTCTCGCCACCCGGTGGGGTCTCGTGGGCGGGCGCGTGCCAGAACCGGTGGAAATCGCCGGCCCGGGACTCCTGCAGCTCCTCGTAGGTCAGGTCCTGCCATTCGCCGAAATTCTGCTCGGCGAGCTCCGGCATTATGATGGCGTCGGGGCCGGGGATCGGCTGCGGTCCGCGGAGACCCGCGCGAACGATCGCCGCCGCCGTCTCGTGGGTGCGCCGCAGGTTGCTCGTCACCCAGATTGCGCTGCGCGGCAGTTTTTCCGCGAGGCCGGTAAACAACGGCGTTTCGGAACAGTCGCAAGAAAGATCGATTTGGCCGTAGATCCGGCCGCCATGCGCTACCGGCGCGTGCCGCACCCACCAGAAGCTGGTCGTGATTTGAGTCATGGTTTTCTGTTACAGGGTCGTTGCCCATGGCTGGCGGCCGGGATAACGTCAGCGCGGGCAATCCGGATAGCTATAGGGAGACAACACCTATGTCGACGTTGATTCTCGGCGGTACCGGCTTTATCGGCCGGCGTCTCGTGCCGCTGCTGGCGCAGCGCGGTGAAGAAGTCGTGTGCATGGACCTCAACCCCGGCACGGCGTCCTACGGGCGACTGGGCGACCGAGTCCGGGTCGTGCGCGGCGACGTCACCCAGTTCGACGATGTCATCGCGGTCACCGTCGCCGCGAAACCGTCGCGCGTCGTCAATCTCGCCTATTTTCTCGGCAGCGAGCATGCCCCGCATGTCGCGACCAAGCTCAACATCGTCGGCATGGACAATTGCTTCGAGGCGGCGCGCCTGTGCGGGGTCAACCGGGTGGTGTTCGCGAGCTCGCTGGCGGTCAGCGGCGAGCAGCACTTCTACGGCGACCGCGTGGTCACCGAGGAGGATTTCCGCCACGGCCACGTCCAATATGCGATGCACAAGATCTTCAACGAATGGCAGGCGCAGGACTACCGCGAGAAATATGGCATGGAGATTACTGCGATCCGCCCCGCCAACGTCACCGGCCCCGACAAGATCGTCGGCTCGGTCGACCACGTCAAATGCATCACCTTCCCGGCGCGCGGCGAGGCGATCTCGTTCCCGTACAAGGACGCGATGCGCTGCCCGGTCCATGTCGACGACATCGCCGAGGTGTTCGCCCGGGTGTTGCTGACCGACAAGCCGCGGCACGCGGTCTACAATACCGGCGGAACCGCCATCAGCCTCGGCGATCTGGCTAATCTTGTGCGCGAGTTCCTGCCCGACGCGCAGATCAGCTTCGAGCACGAGACCGGCGGGAAGGGGACCTCCGGCAACTACCTGATCGACAACGCCCGGCTGATCCAGGAATTCGGATTGCAATATTTGCCCTACCGGCAGCGCGTATTGCAGATCGTCAACGACACCCGCCGCGAAGCCGGCCTGCCGCCCGTCGCGGACCATTAAGCGCGGCGAGCCTCTGCCAGCAAGTGGCGGGCCGCGGACAGTTTTCCTCGTCATTCCCGCGAAAGCGGGAATCCAGGATGGCAAGCTCCTGCATTGGAAACTCTGGATCCCCGCTTTCGCGTCGCTTTCGCGGGGATGACGATGGAAACGGGGATCACTCGTTTGAGGAGCACGGTTATGGAGACGGTGGGGCTCGGTTTCCATTTCGAGGATTTGCCGGTCGGACGGCAGTTCAGGACGATCGGACGCACCGTCACCGAGGCCGACATCACCAATTTCGTCAACTGCACCGGCATGGTCGAGGTGTTGTTCACCAACCTCGAATTTCTCGCGCATGAATCCGACATCAAGCAGCGTCTAGCGCCGGCGGCGCTGGTTTACGCCTTTGCCGAGGGGCTGCTGGTGCAGTCGACGATGCAGCACACCGGCTTTGCCTTTCTAAACATGGAGCTCAATGTCGAGAACCCGGTCTTCGCCGGCGACACGATCCACGCCGAATGCGAGGTTGTCGAGGCGCGCCGCAGTAAGAGCCGCCCCGACCGCGGCCTCGTGCGCACCCGCATTCGCGTCGTCAAACAGGAAGGCATGGTGGCGCTGACCTACACGCCGCTGCGTATGGTCAAGTGCCGCGAACTGACGGTCTAGCGAGTTTGCGGATGCGGTGGTTGTTGGTGTCGCCGATATAGATCGAGCCGTCGGCGGCGACCGCTGCGCCGTGTGGCCGGTCGAGGGCGGCGGCGCGGGCCGGACCGCCATCGCCGTCGCCGCCTTGCCGGCCGCTGCCGGCGATCGTGGCGACGGTTCGGGTGCGCAGGTCGACCCGGCGGATCGCGTGGTTTTCGGTATCGACGATCAAGAGATTGCCCTCGCGGTCGATCGCCAGTTCCTTCGGCGCATTGAAGGAAGCGGCGAGGGCCGGCCCGTCGTCGCCGCCATAGGCTCTGTCCCCGCTCCCGGCTACCGTGGTGATGATCCCGCTGCGCGGCTCGACGGCGCGTAAGGTGCTGCCCTGCCGCTCGAGGACGTAGACGGTCCCATCGGCTGCGACTTTGACGGCGCGGGCGCCGTAGATGCCGGCGGCTGTCGCCGGACCGCCGTCGCCGCTGTGCTCGGGCTCGCCGGTGCCGGCGAAGGTCCATATGACCCCCGAGGCGAGATCGACGACCCGCACCCGGTGGTCCGCGACATCGGCGATGAACAGGCGGGTCTGCGCGGGGTCGAGCGCCAAGCCGTTCGGCTCGACCATGCCCGCGCGCGAGGCTGGTCCGTCGTCGCCGGCAAACCCGGAAGAGCCGTTGCCGGCGAAGGTCGTCACGATGCCCGAGCTGCCGTCGATCCGCCGAACACAGTGATTATGCCGGTCGGCGACATAGATGTTTGCGGCACTGTCGACCGCGATGCCGTAGGGCTCGTTGAAGCGGGCGCGGGTCGCCGGACCGCCATCCCCAGAATAACCGGCCTCGCCACAGCCGGCGCAGGTCGTGATCACACCCGTGCGTGCGTCGACGCGCCGAATGCAATGATTGAACGTGTCGGAAAAATAGAGGTTGCCGTGTGCATCGAACCCGACGTCGAACGGGCCGTTCAGCAGGGCCCGCGACGCCGGCCCGCCATCGCCGGCATAGCCCTTCTCGCCGGTTCCCACCACTGTCGTAATGATCCATGACTGTTCTGGCATCGGCTCGAGGCCCCGCTCTGCGTTTGTCGATCTTAGCACTGATGAAGGGGTGCTCAAGCCGTGGGAAATCGGCATTTCTGCGATGCTCTTTTCGGACCGCCGACCGGCGAGGTAGAGTTGCGCATGTTTGTTCCCCGCATTTCGCTTCGCCGCAGTTTTGCGGCTGTCGTCTCGCTGGTGGCAGCGTTGATCGTACTCGGGGCAGCTCCACCCGAGCATTCCGATACGACTTCGCTCGCCGGCCAACTGCTGATCGCGGCACCGACGATCGGCGATCCGCGTTTTGCTCACACGGTCATCCTGTTGGTGCGGCACGACAAGGAGGGCGCCTTGGGGATCGTGATAAACCGCCCGGTCGGCGAGCGCTCGATTGCGGACCTGCTGGAGGCGACCGGTCATGATGATGCCGGCGTAGCGGGCATTCTGCGCGTCTTCGCCGGTGGTCCGGTGCAGCCGGAACTCGGCTTTGTCGTCCACAGCGCCGAATATCGGCGCGCCGAGACCGTCGATGTCGACGGCCGCGTGGCGATGACCGCGAGCCGTCAGGTCCTCCTCGACATCGGCCATAATCAGGGTCCCGAGAAGACCCTCTTCGCGCTCGGCTATGCCGGTTGGGGACCCGGCCAGCTCGACGGCGAGTTGGCGCATCACGACTGGTTCACCACTCCGGAGGAGCCGAAGCTCGTCTTCGACGACGATCGCGACCACCTGTGGGAGGATGCAATGGCGCGCCGCACCAGGGAACTCTAGCCACCAAAAGGAGAGTTTGTCGATGTCGCAGCATCATGTATTGCGGGCGAGCCCGGAGACCTGTCACTGGGGTTTTTTCGACGCCGGGCTGAAGCCGGTGCTGACTGTCGCGTCGGGCGACACGGTGACGATGGATTGCGTCTCGGGCGGGCCCGATGTGCTGCCGCAGGAAGGCAAATTCGAAATTCTGCCCGACCACCTGGCGATTCAGCGTGCGCTCGAGCCGCGCCTCGGCGCGCATATCTTGACGGGGCCGATTACGGTCGAAGGCGCCGAGGCCGGCGACGTGCTCGAAATCCAGATCCTGGCGATCGATCCCCGACAGAATTGGGGCTACACCCGCATCAGGCCCCTTTCCGGCGCTTTGCCCGAAGATTTCCCGATCCGCCGGATCTGGCATACCGCCATCGACCGTCAGCGCGGCATCGCCACCGTGCCATGGGGAGCGGAGATCGAGCTGGCGCCGTTTTTCGGGGTCATGGGGGTGGCGCCGCCGCCGGTTTATGGCGCGGTAACCTCGATCGTGCCGCGCGAGTTCGGCGGCAACATGGATTTGAAGGAATTGGTTGCCGGCACGACCTTGTATCTGCCGGTGTGGGCGCCGGGAGCGTTGTTTTCCGCCGGCGACGGCCATGGCGTGCAGGGTGACGGCGAGGTCTGTGTGACGGCGCTCGAAACAGCGCTCAGCGGTACCTTTCGTCTGGTGCTGCGCAAGGACCTGCAATTCGACCTCCCGCGCGCCGAGACGCCGTCGCACCACATCACGATGGGTTTCAACGAGGATCTCGACGATGCCGCAAAGACGGCGTTGCGGGAGATGATCACGCTGATCGGCGAGCGCCTCGGCCTGGCGCCCGAAGACGCCTACATGTTCTGCAGCCTTGCCGTCGACATGCGCGTGACCCAATTGGTGGACGGCAACAAGGGCATCCACGCTATGCTGCCGAAGCGCTACGCGAACCAACCGAATTAAAAAGCAAGCGGCGGATAGCGCAAAGCGCTCCTCTCCTCCATCTTGGCCTCACCAATGTTCAGACTGATTCATAAGCATCCGCGGGCGACGGCGGATAAGCGCTGGATCGGAAATCCTGCCACACCGGCGAAGGCCGGTGCCCATCGGTGAATGGGTCCCGGCCTTCGCCGGGATGGCGGGAGAGTGGCGCGGCATTGAAGCATCTGAATGTATCTGAACACGAGTTGTTTGGAGGAGGTGACGATGTTGGACTTTGAGCAATGCTGGGCGGCGCTCGAGCGGCGCGACGCGGGTGCCGACGGCAAGTTCTATTACGGTGTCCGCACGACTGGAGTGTATTGCCGGCCGGGCTGCACATCGCGGCTGCCGCTGCGAAAGAACACGATGTTCTTCGAGACGACGGCAGCGGCCGAGGCGGCGGGGCTGCGGCCCTGCAAGCGCTGCCGGCCGACTGACGGCACCCCCGCTTCGCGGCATCTCGCGGCGGTAGAGAGGGCGTGCGCGCTGTTGCGCAACAGCGATGCCATCCCGAGCCTTGCCGAACTCGCCGATGCCGCGGGGATCAGCCCCTTTCATTTCCACCGTGTCTTCAAGCAGATCACCGGCGCGACGCCGCGCGACTATGCGCGGACTCATCGGCTCGGCCGGTTCGCCGACAAGCTCGAGACCGGTCAGCCGGTCACCGAGGCGATCTATGCGTCGGGGTTCGGCTCGAGCTCGCGCGCCTATGAATCGGCCCCGGCAGGGCTGGGCATGACGCCTGGGGCTCGGCGGCGCGGCGGCGTCGGGCAGACGATCCGCTTTGTCACGGTCGAGACCCCGCTCGGCTGGGCGTTGGTCGCCGCGACCGAGCGCGGCATTTGTATGACTGCGCTTGCCGATGATCGCGAGAGCCTAGCCGGTGCACTGCGCCAGCGTTTTCCTGCGGCCGAAATCATTGCCGATGATGGCGGACTCAAGGACTGGGCCGACCGGATCGTGCAATTCATCACCGCTCCCGATCGGAACCTCGATTTGCCGCTCGATATCCAGGGCACCGCGTTCCAGGCGCGGGTGTGGCGCGCATTGCAAAAGATTCCGCTCGGCAAGACCGCGAGCTATACCGACATCGCTGCGGCGCTCGGCTCGCCGAAAGCGGTCCGCGCCGTGGCTCAGGCCTGTGCAGCAAACAAAGTGGCGCTACTGGTGCCATGCCATCGGGTGATCCGCAGCGACGGCGATCTCGGCGGCTATCGTTGGGGATTGGAGCGCAAGCGGGCGCTGCTCGCGCGGGAGCGCGCTGCCGTCGCGCCGGAGACGGCCGATGAGGCGGCAGCCTAACGCGAAACCTGTCGCCGAGCCGATCGATTGGGGCGAAATCGCCGGTTCGCTCGACGAGCGGGGTTACGCAATCACTCCGCCATTGCTGACCAGGGGAGAGTGCCGCGAAATCGCCGCGCTCTACCCCCGGGAAGAGGTTTTTCGCAGCCGTGTGGTCATGCAACGCCACGCGTTCGGCCGCGGCGAATATCAGTATTTCAGGTATCCTCTGCCGGTCGCGATCGAGGCATTGCGCCAGGCGATCTACCCGAATCTCGTGCCGAGCGCCAATCGCTGGCGGGAACGGCTGAACGAGGAGGGGCGGTTTCCACCGTCGCTCGCCGCCTATCTCGAGCAATGCCACCAAGCCGGCCAGCAGCGGCCGACGCCGCTCCTCCTCAGATACGGGCCCGGCGACTACAACTGTCTGCACCAGGATCTGTACGGCGATCTGGTGTTCCCGCTGCAATTGACGGTGCTGCTCAGCGCCCCGGAGGAGGATTTCACCGGCGGTGAGTTCCTGCTCGTCGAGCAGCGGCCGCGCGCGCAATCAAGGGGCGAGGTCGTGCCGTTGCAGCAGGGCGCAGCCGTAATCTTCCCGGTCCATCATCGCCCGGTCGACGGGACCCGCGGCCCATACCGGGTGACAATGCGGCACGGCGTCAGCCGCCTGCGCTCCGGCCACCGTTACACGCTCGGCATCATCTTCCACGATGCCGCGTGAGGGACGGCCTATATATCAACCGATCAGGTGCTGGGACGATCACCATGGCCACGCAATCGTTTGCCGTGCATAGCGATCGAGAGATTTTGGGCGGGACACCGGTATTCACCGGGACCAGGGTGCCGCTGCGGAATCTCATCGATTACCTGGAAAAAGGCCACAGCCTCGACGTTTTCCTCGACGACTTCCCATCGGTCTCGCGCGAGCAGGTCGTCGCGGTGCTAGAAGCCGCCCATGAGACACTAGCAGCTCGTGCGTATCTTGCTCGATGAGCAGTTACCGCGACGGTTGGCCCGGCAATTCGTCGGCCATGAAGTCCGTACCGTGCAGCACCAAGGCTGGGCCGGATTGGGAAACGGCGAGTTGTTGCGACGCGCAACCGCCGACGGGTTCGACGTCTTCGTAACTGCGGATCAGAATCTGCAATTCCAGCAGAACATGGCGCAATCCTCGCTTTGCATGGTGGTTCTGGTTGCGCCGAGTAATGCTCTGGAAGATTTGCTTCCGCTGGTTCCGGCCTTGTTGCAGGCGGTTCGAAACCCGACGCCGGGCGAGGTTCGGCGTGTCTCAATCCCCTAGCCGATCCCATGAGACTGAAGCAGCCTTCAAACCCGATCACCCAGGCGGCGGAAGAAGGTGCCCGTCGCGTAGTTCCCTCTAATCGAACGATGACCATTCGACGTTGTCGTCGAGCGGGATGACTGGGCGGGGCAAGCCCTGCCATTCGAAGCGGCTCAGCACCGGCGAGGTGAGGCCGGGGAGGTCGACTTCGACGATCTGGTCCGGTCCAAAGAACTCGTCGAAGCCGCCGCGGAAATGCCCGCGTGACTTGACGACGACGGCGCGCGCTCGGGCGATATGAAGCCCCATCATCTCGAAAAAGATCGGATCGGCGCATTGCACGCGATGCGAGATCACGACGACGGTGACCCCGCCGACCTGGAGTGCGGCGCACGGCCCCAGCTCCAGCCGCAGTCCGGCATAGATGCCGCGACGGCCGACACAATTCCCGTCGGTTAGTGCGAAGACCTTGACCGGTGCGGTATAGGGCTCGGAGAACTTGGTAGTCTCCGATCGGTTGAACCGCGCTTCGAACGAGGTGCCGACACCGTGCCGGTGCGCATCAGCGGCGAGATCGGCGTCGAAAAAGACGCCGAGCAGCGCGCCGGCCACGCCCGCCTCGTGAAACGCGCGCAGCAGGAATGTCGTGTTGCCACGCCCACCGCCGCCCGGATTGTCGGCGACATCGGCAAAGGCGAGAGCCGGCAAGGAAAGATCTCCGCCCACGGCGAGAGCTTTCTCGACGGCCTCGTCGAGTGAGGTCAGCCGCGGATAGAAACGTTGCCGGTTGGCCCAGCCGAGTTCGGCGATCTCGCCTGCCAGCCTTTCGGCTGCGTGCCGGTCGTGGCGCGCCGTTACCACCACAGTCAGGCCGTTCTTGGCGGTGTCGGCAAAGGCAAACCCTCCCATCACCGAGACGTTCATAATCTCGGGCGTCATGCGGCGTTGGCCGAAATCGATCATATCGGCGTAGGGACCCGCGGCGGTCAGCATCGTCACCGTCGGCGGCACGATCGGCAGGCGTATGAAGGCGCGCTGAGGCTTCACGCCGCCCAGCATCTCGCGGATCGCGGCAGCCGCCTCGGCGCCGCGCTCACGCATGTCGAGATGCGGGTTGGTCCGATAGCCGATGAAAACGTCGATCGACTGCACCATGCGCTCCGACACATTGGCGTGCAGGTCCAAGGTCGCCGCGACCGGCACTTCGGGGCCTACGATCTGCCGGACCATCTCGAACAGGATCCCGTCGGGGTCGTCCTCCTCGGTCGTGAGGCCCGCGCCGTGCGAGCAGATGTAGACAGCGTCGACTGGCAGCGCCGCCTTCAGCCGGCGGCCGATCGTGTCGAGCAGCTCGGCGAAGAAGGCATGCTCGACAGGCCCGTTCGGCTCTGTCATCGCCAGTGCGATGCCGACGGGCACCCATGGGCCCGACGCGTCCATCGCCGCGACAAAGCCCGGCGTCTCGGGCAGCATCGTCGGGGTCGGCGACCGCGCTTCTGAGACGATCGCATCGCCTTCGAGATAGGTGCGGGCGAGAAAGTGGGCCTTGGTGGCCGGCGGCGCGAATTTGTTGCACTCGATCGAGAAGCCGAGCAGCGCGACACCTGGTGGGCGATCGGGCATGCCAGTTATCCACACGCAGTTTCCTTTGCCTGCAATCCTAGGATAGTCTCCGGTCGATCGCCATGCGATCGCGCCGGGAGCGTCAAGATGGATGTGCCGGAAACGCGCTATGCGAAGAGCGGCGATGTGCGCATCGCCTACCAGGTGACCGGCAGCGGCCCGTTCGATTTGGTATTCGTGCCGGGCTTCGTCTCAAACCTCGACTTGTGGTGGGAGAACCCCGCCTGGGTCGGCTTCTTTGCCCGGCTGGCCGCATTTTCTCGTGTCATCCTGTTCGACAAGCGCGGAACCGGCCTGTCGGACCGGATCAGCGGCGTGCCCGACCTCGAAACGCGGATGGACGACGTCCGTGCCGTGATGGACGCGGTCGGTTCCGAGCGCGCCGCGGTGGTCGGCGTGTCGGAAGGCGGCGCGATGAGCATGCTGTTCGCCGCGACCCACCCGGATCGCACCCGCGCCCTCGCGCTCTATGGCACCTACGCGCATTACCCGACCTGGGTGCTCTCCGGCGAGAAGCTCAAGGCTTTTATCGAGGCTGTCGAACGCGATTGGGGCACCGGCGACAGCATCCGCTTTTTCATGTCTAGCCGGGCATCGGACGAAGCGGCTCGTCGCGGTTGGGCGCGATGGGAGCGTCAGGGCGGCAGCCCCTCGACAGCGGTCGCGTTGACGCGGATGAACTACGAGATCGACGTGCGCCACATCCTGCCCGCGATACGCGTGCCGACGCTGGTTCTTCATCGCATAGGCGACACCCGAGTCGCTGTGGAGGGCGGGCGGTATCTCGGCGCCCACATTACTGGCGCGCGGTATGTCGAGCTGCCAGGGGAGGATCACGTACCCTTTGACATCACCGACCAACTCGCCGACGAGATCGAGGAATTCCTGACCGGATCGCGAGCGGAGGCCGAGCCGGACCGGGTATTGTCGACCGTCATGTTCACCGACATCGTCAACTCAACGAAACGCGCAGCCGAGCTCGGCGACCGCGGCTGGCGAGTTCTTCGCGATCGGCACGACGACGCTGTCCGCCAGGAGCTCGCCCGTTTTCGCGGCCGCGAGGTGAAGACCTTGGGCGACGGCTTTCTTGCGACCTTCGATGGGCCCGCTCGCGCCGTCCGCTGCGCTTCGGCGATCATCGACAGGGTGCGCCCGCTCGGCATGGATGTGCGCAGCGGCCTCCATACCGGCGAGATCGAAATCCAGCGGGACGATGTCGGTGGCATCGCGGTCCACATCGCGGCGCGTGTCGTCGGATTGGCTGGCACCGGCGAGGTGCTCGTCTCCAGCACAGTGCGCGATCTTGTTGCCGGTTCGGGCCTGCGCTTCCACGACCGCGGAAGCCACGCGGCAAAGGGACTTTCAGAACCATTGCGGCTGTTTGCGGCCGAGGCATAGGGGGTTGATACGGGGTTGCTGTCAAAGAGAAGGTTCGGACATGCCGAAGATCGATGGAGAGCGGGTCCTCACCGACCTCAAGCGCCTTGCCGAGTTCGGCCGCTACAAGACCGGCGTCCATCGGCCGACCTATTCGCCGGTCGATGTCGAGTTGCGGCATTGGCTGGCCGACAAGTTCTGCGAGGCCGGGCTCATGACGGTGATCGACGGGATCGGCAATGTGATCGGCCGCAATCCCAGGGCGCGTCGCCGGCTGTTGGTCGGTTCGCACAGCGAGACCCAGCCCTATGGCGGCTGGCTCGACGGCTCCCTGGGGGTCATTTACGCGCTGGAGCTCGCCCGCGCTTTTGCCGACGATCCGGCTTGCGGCATCGAGGTCGCCGCCTGGGCGGACGAGGAAGGCCATTACGGCAGTTACCTCGGCAGCCGCTCGTTCACCGACGCGCTTCCCGAAGACGAGATCGACCAGACCCGCGGCCGCGATGACGGAACCCCGTTGCGCGAGGCGCTGGAACGCGCCGGGTTTGCCGGACGGCCGCGCGAGCGGGTCGCTCCGTCGCGCTATGTCGGCTATCTCGAAGCGCATATCGAGCAGGGCGACACGCTCGATATGACCGGATTGCGCATCGGCGTCGTCGAGACGATCGTCGGCATCTGGAATTACCGGGTCACTCTGGTCGGCGAACAGAACCATGCCGGCACGACGCGCATGGTGCGGCGCCGGGATGCCGGTGTCGCAATGGTGCGGCTCGCGACGCGCATTCATGACCGGTTTCCCGACATTGCCGGCCCGCGCACGGTGTGGACGATCGGTCGCATGCTGCTTGAGCCGAACGCGCCCTCGGTGGTCCCCGGGCGCGCCGAGATGATGGTCCAGTTCCGCGACGCGGACATCGACCGGCTCGCCGCGATTGAGAAGACGCTACGCGAGCTTGTCGGCGAAGCCGACCGGGCAGGCCCTTGCGCCTGCGAGATCGAGACGATCGCGCGCACCGAGCCCCGTCCGATGGATCCCGGCTTTCAGGATCAGATCGAAGCAGCGGCGGAACGGCACGCCCCGGGCATGCACATGCGAATGCCGAGCGCCGCCGGGCACGACGCCGCAGTGCTGTCGTACCGCGTGCCATCGGGCATGATGTTCATCCCGAGCCTGCGCGGCATCAGCCATCACTGGTCCGAGGACACCAAAGAGGAAGACATTGTGCTCGGCGCGCAAGTCTTCGCCGACGCTGCCGAGCGTATCCTGCGCTCCGCGAGGTAAAGACATTACGAGGCGATTAGCGGGTACCGGTCCAGCCAGTCCGGATTGCCTTCCTCGATCAGGCGGATTTTCCAATCACGCCGCCATTTCTTGTGTCCTTCTCTCGTGTTATCGCCGATAGAGGGTCGTCATAGGTCTCAAACCATACGAGCCGGTTGACGCCGTATCGGGACGTGAAACCTGGCGCGGCTTTGCTCTTATGTTCATGGACCCGCCGAACGAGATCGTTCGTTACGCCCAGGTAAAGCGTCCCGTGCCGGCGGCTTGCGAGTAGGTAGACGTAATGAGACAAGGGACAGCCTGTCGGCGGATCGAATGGCGCATCACATACCAAAACCGGTCATTCCGGGATGGCCTGAAAGGCCAGGCCGACTGTGGCGTTTAGCAGGAGTGCCCATGCCGATTACTCTGCAAGAAAACCTCCGGGGCATCTTGTACACCCCCTTTTACGCGGCGCTGGCATTGGGCGCGTATCGTCGCGAAGGGATGGATGTCGGGTTCGTCAGCGCACCCGAACCGGCGCGGGCGGTCGAGGGCCTGTTCGACGGCACGGTCGATGTCGCCTGGGGCGGGCCGATGCGCGTCATGCAGACCTATGACCGCCGGCCCGATAGCGACCTTGTCTGCTTTGCCGAGGCGGTGACCCGCGACCCGTTCTTTCTGGTCGGCCGCGAGCCGCGCCCCGATTTCACCTTCGCCGACCTCTATGGCAAGCGTGTCGCGACGGTCGTCGAGGTGCCGACCCCGTGGCTCTGCCTGCAGGATGATCTGCGCCGCGCCGAACTCGACCCGGACGTTTTGCCGCGGATTGCCGATCGCACGATGGCCGACAACGCGGCGGGGTTGCGCCGCGGCGAGCTCGATGTCGTGCAGCTCTTCCAGCCGTTTGCCGAGGAGCTGATCGCTGCCGGCGACGGCCACCTCTGGTATGCCGCCGCCACCCGCGGGCCGACCGCGTACACGAGCTTCTACACCCGCCGCACGACGCTCACCCCGCGGCGCGAGGAGCTGAAGAAGCTGGTGCGAGGCCTTTATCGCACCCAGAAATGGCTCCACGCCAGCCCGCCCAAGACCATCGCCGAGGTAATACAACCCTTCTTCCCCACGGTTCCGGCCGCGCTGCTGCAGGCCGCCATCGCCCGCTATCTCGAGCTCGGCATCTGGGGCCGCAACCCGATCCTGCCGCGCGCCGGCTACGACCGCCTCCGGGCCGGGCTGATCTCCGCCCGCTTTGTCAAACAGGCCGCCCCGTTCGAGCAAGCGGTCGACAACACCCTCGCAGAGGAAATCGTCCGCGAAGACCCGCCCGCACTGGCTGGGTGAAGGCCCGTTTCCCGCACCGCGGGGTGGCTAGGCCCCGCTGCGGACGGCGGGCATGACCTCCTCGGCGAGGATCTGCATCTGCTCGAGGGCGAGGGTGTTGGGCATGCCGGGCCAATGGACCGAGGCGACGAGGTGGTTGACCCCGAAGCGCCGCTGCAGGTCGATCAGCCGCTCGGCGACCTCGGACGGAGAGCCGATCAGAAAGCGGTCGTCGAGCAGCTCGTCGAAACCGTGGTCGAAATCGTCCCCCGCCGGCATGACCTTGTCCTGGCCCCACTCGCGGTAGGTCCTGTATTTGACTTCGAGGTAGGGCTGCGCCAACCGGATCGCCTCTTCGCGTGTGCCGGCGACGAAGACTTCGCGCCGCATCGGCAATTCGGCCGGGAACGGCTTGCCGTACTCGTCCAATGCCCGCTTGTAGAGATCCAGCTGCCGCGCCAGGGTCGTCAGCGTGCTGTGCGGGTTGATGTACCAGCAATCGCCGAGCCGCGCCGCGCGCCGGATCGCGGCATCGGCATTGGCGCCGATCCACACCGGCGGCATCGGCTTCTGCAATGGCTTGACCGTGGAGTTCGCGTGGTCGAGAACGAAATGCGAGCCCGCCATGTCGACGAAATCCTCGGTCCACAGCCGCTTCACGGCGAGGAGGCACTCCTCGAAGCGCTTCGCCGCCTCTTTCCGCGTCAGGCCAAAGGCCTTGAATTCGACGTCGCGGTAGCCGATGCCACAGCCAAATACCAATTTGCCGCCGCACATGATGTCCAATGTCGCCAGCTGCTCGGCGATCTCGAGCGGTTTATGCAACGGCAATAGCACGAGGCCGCAGACGAGACGCAGGCTCGGCGCCAAGACCGCCGCCTGCGCCAGAAACGGGATCTGCTGCAAGGATTGCAGCGGGTGCGCGCTGTAATGAGAGCCCTTGACCAGCGCGTTGAAGCCGAGATCCTCGGCCCGCATCACGAGATCGATGTCGTCTGCGAGACGGGCGCGCATGTCGTCGCCAGCTGGATGCTGGCCGCGTACGATCAGGCTGAGTTCCATTCATTGTTCTCCTTCTAATTCAGCTGTGGAGGCCCCGCCGCCTCGCGCGCTTTGCCCGGATAGCGGACCGTAAGATTTACCGCGTATACGAAGGCCAAAACGGTATCTTACACTGCCTGCTAGAAGACGGCGTGCAAAACTTCGGATTATACAAAGGTTACGACCGGTTGATACGCTGTAGGTTACCGGATGGATGATGCAAACTCAGAGAAAGGCGGCTTTATACGCGAGCGCCGCGCCGGCATGACTGCCATCGCAGCGGCGATGCCGGTCGCGCTTCTGCTCTGGCTGGCAATTGCCTATCTCGTGCCGCCTTTAGCGGGCATGGATAGCCTAGATGGCAGGATGCTTTTTACGTTGAAATGCTGCTGCCTTGCGGTTCTGTTTTGCCTCGTGACAGGCGTGGAGGCCGTCGCTCATGAGCGGCTGTCTTCGCCCGCCTTTGATCCGCTTTTCGGATTTGAAACGCGGAGGCTGCGAGTCAATCAACGCCATCTGCAAAACACATTGGAGCAAACCGTCGTGTTTGGCGTTGGGCTTTTTGGTCTCGCCGCCTATTCCGCCGACGGCTCCGCGATGCGGGCCGTACTGGCGACCACTGTTGTTTGGGTGCTGGCGCGCTTCGCTTTTTGGATCGGCTATCATCGGAGTGCCGCAATGCGGGGCTTGGGTGCTCCGGGGATGGCGCTAAGCATGATTGTCCTGCTCTATGTGGCGGGCCGGATCGGCTATGAAGTCGGCGGCTTCGTGGGGGCGGCGATCCCGGTCGTGGCCTTTTTAGCCATTGAGGTTTTTTTGTTCCGGGCCACACGACCCTTGCCGTCCGCCGATCACGCCCAGCGCGTGGAAGGTGCATAGTTCAAAAATACTCTCACCGGGAGCTGGTGGCTGAAAAGACAATCAGTTAGCCGGCGCAGAAGTCGGCGGATGCCGGTTGTCTTCGGGCTGGTGAGGAGGCAAGCTGCGGCGGCAGGTACGTGACAGCGCCGCGGGAGGAATGCGATGACGATCGAGCCTATGCTGACCGAAGAGACGCCGGCGAACGCGCTGGTCGCGCGGGTCCTCGAAGAGGCCGGGATAGAGATGGTCTTCGGCATTTCGGGCGGACACACCGGGCGGATCGTATCGGGGCTGAGCCAGTATCAGAACTCGGTCCGCACCGTGCTGGTGCGCGAGGAGTCGCTGGGCGGCGTCATGGCGGAGGTTTATGGGCGGCTGACGCGGCGGCCGGGCGTATTGCTCGGGCAGGGCCCATGGGTGCTCGGCAATGGACTCCTCGGCACGATCGAGGCGCATCTGTCGAGCTCGCCGATGCTGCTGTTGACAGATTTCAGCGACGCGCCGCGCTTTGCGTTACATGCGCCCTACCAGCAGGCGACCGGCGATTGGGGGAGCTGGGACGCGCGGCGCGCGTTCAGCGGCGTCACCAAGCACGTCATGCAGGCGCACGACCCGATTGCCGCGGTGCAGGCAACCCAGCTCGCGATAAAGCATGCGCTCGCCGGCCAGCCAGGGCCCGTCGCCGTGCTGTACAGCCATGATGCATTGGCCGGCTCGGTGATCCCCAACTCGCAGCCGATGCTCTACCCGACCCGCCACTATCTCCCCTCCCCTCCTCCGCCGGCCGAGGCGCGGCAGGTCGAGGCGGCCGCGGCGGCGCTGCTCGCGGCGCAGAAGCCGGTGCTGATCGCCGGCAACGGCATCCGCATTGCGCAGGCCTATGACCAGCTGCGCCATCTCGCCGAGCTGGCCGGCCTACCGGTGGCGACGACGGCGGCCGGTAAGGGCTGCTTCGCCGAGACCCATCCCTTGGCGCTCGGCGTGTTCGGCACCTTCGGGACGGCTGCGGCCAATGCCTGCATTGCCGAAGCGGATCTCGTCCTTGTCATCGGTTCGAAACTGTCGCCGAGCGATACGGCCTGGGAGAACCGCGCGCTGCTCGACCCGACGCGGCAGAGTTTCGTGCAGCTCGACATCGAGCCGCGCAACGCGTCGTGGAACTACCCGGCCGAGCATGTGCTGATCGGCGACGCCGCAATCGTCCTCGACCAGCTGATCGAGGAGGTCCGCTCGCGCAGCGGCGACCGCCGGCAGCTGGCAGAGCGGCGGGTCGCCGCGCATCGCGAGCGCCTCGGCTACTTCAACGACCGCGCCTATTTCGCCGACAACCAGCCGATCCTGCCGCAGCGCGTGATCGGCGAATTGCAGCGCAACCTGCCGGATAATGCGATCGTCACCTGCGATGCTGGAGAGAACCGCATCATGATGACGCATTTCTATCAGACAAAGCGGCACGAGGGATTTCTGCAGGCCGCCGGCTCGGGACCGATGGGCTTCGGCATCCCGGCGGCGCTCGGCGCCAAGCTCGTGCATCCCGACCGGCCGGTGGTCGCGGTATGCGGCGATGGCGGGTTCGCGATGACGATGAACGGGCTGATGACGGCGATCGAGCAGGACATCCCGATCATCACCGTTGTCTTCAACAACAAGGCGTTGGGGTGGGTATTGCATGGCTCGGGCCCGTTCGCCGCCGAATTCAACGACTTCAACCATGCCGAGATCGCCAAGGCGATGGGCTGCCGTGGCGTCCGGGTCACCGATCCGGCGGCATTCGGGCCGGCCTTGCGCGAAGCGCTCGCCGCGCGCGCCCCGACCGTCATCGACGTGATGACGTCGCTCGAAGTCACCTTCGCCGATATCACCTCGCAATTGGCCAAGGACGCCTCGCCGCGGCGGCGCTGACGGTGAAGGTCAACAGTCAGTAGAATGCGAATAGCGGAGGAGACGGGGGATGGCGGAGACGAGCGCAACGAACCTGGTCGAATACGCCTGCCGCGACCAGGTTGCGACCCTGACCCTGAACCGGCCGGAAAGGCTCAACGCCTTTTCGGACGACCTGGTGCGGCATCTCGCGGACGCGCTGCGCCGCTTCGACCTCGACCCGGAGGCCCAGGTCGCGGTGATCTGCGGCAACGGCCGCGCCTTCTCCAGCGGCGCCGATGTGCATCAGCGCCAATTGCGCAAGCGCGAGGAATTCCTGGAGCATGGCGGACCGCAAGGCTGGGGCGCCAATTCCGGCGATCTCTTCACGCGGTCGGTCAACTGGAAGCCGGTCGTCGCGGCGCCGCACGGCTATGCGATGGGCTTGGCGCTCGGCATCGTGCTCGAATGCGACCTGATCGTCGCGGCTTCCGGCACCAAGTTCCAGGTGACCGAGACTTCGCGCGGTCTCGGCGGCGCCAAATACTGGGCGCTCTTGAATTTCCGCGGCGCTGCCGCCTTCGCAACCGAAGTCACCTTGACCGGCCGCTTCTTCACCGCCGAGGAGGCCCTCGTCGCCGGCATCATCAACCGCGTCGCGCCGGAGGGCCGCCACCTCGAGGCCGCCTACGAGCTCGCCGCCGAAGTCGCGAAAAACCCGCCGCTCTCGGTGCGCGCCTCCGTGCGCACCCGGCGCTGGTACATGGACCAAATCGAGCGCGAAGTGACGATGCAGACCGCCCCCTTAAAGCTCTACCTCACCGAAGACTTCCACGAAGCCGCCCGCGCCTTCGCCGAAAAGCGCCCGCCCGCCCCTTTCAAGGGCCGCTGACCGAGCATCCACGGCGACGCCGGCGAGAAGAAGGAGAACGAGCCCAACAACAAGTGTCGCAATGCGGTTGACCCATCATTACCCTGTTCGGGGGTTATCTCGGCCAAAGCTTCCCTTGGTAGCTCCCTCACGTTCAAAGAGTGGAAGTTGATTCGCGGTAGGCGCATGAGGAACATACCGCTTTCTACACTGTGGGTGAATCTGATCGTCATTTCAGGAACATGGGGCAGCAGCTTCGTTTTCGTGAAACTTATTACCGAGTCGATGCATCCTTTCGCGTTCGCGGCGTCACGAGGGTTCATCGCAATGTCGGCTCTGCTCGCTTGGCTGGCACTGCAGAGCCGAACGCCGCTTGCTTCCGACCTCCCACCGCGGTCGCCGCCTTGGAAGAACATCGTTCACATGGTGGTTCTCGGGACCACCAATGGGTGGCTGACCAACGTTCTGGTCGCCGTGGCAGTCAGCCGGGTTGACAGCGCCGTGGTCGCGATGCTGCAAGCCTCTGTCCCGCTGATGGTCGCGGTGTTGGCGCATTTTTTCTTTGTCGAAGAGCCTTTCCGGCGCCGCCAATTCATCGGGATCATGACCGGTCTGACAGGTATCCTGCTGATCGTCGGCCCAATCGGAGTCTTCGGCGGCCGTGGATCCATGCTCGGCATAACAGCGATGCTCCTATCGGCATTATGCTATGCGTGCGGAACCGTTTATGGCCGTCATATTGCCTCGACAAATCCTGCGGCTTTGGCCTGTGGTCAGCAAGCGTGCGGCGGCGCAGTTGCCGTCATCATTTCTTTGCTGTTCGAGCCCCTAGGCGAGTGGAGCCAACCGGCCTCGGTGTGGCTGTTGCTGGTGACAGTCGGGGTGCTTTGCTCGGCGGTGCCGACGGCGCTCTATCTTCGTCTTTTGGCGCGCACCGCATCGGTGCCGGCCGCGCTCGTAGCCTATCTCCAGCCGGTCTGGGCAACCCTGCTGGGTTGGGCCATCCTCGGCGAGCAAGTCAGGGCGGTGGCATGGCTGGGAACCGGGATTGTCGTGGCCGGAGTTGTGGTAACCACCCGCAAACCGCCTTCATGACTCCTTTCGGCTGCGCCGCCGTGTACTCACGGCGTAATGTCCCAGCATTCGCATCTGATCGGTATTGGGTTCCATGGTCGCCTCAAAACTTTGCCAATCGGCCGCACTCATTTCCGACAAGCCGACGACCTCGAAGGAAGACTCGGAGTAACATTCTCGTAACAGCGGCTGCACCTGAAACAGCGGATAGCGGACGTGGAACTCGACTGGCGAGTTCGTGCGTGTCAGGCGGATGTTGGTAAACAGCGGGCCGAACCAGGTTTCGGACTCGACGATGCCCTCGAAATGCTCGTAGCCTTGGGTCCGGGGGATGTTGGCGGGACCCCGAGAAAGCAAAGCCCAACCCGGCGCTGTCCGCGCCAGGTAGCCGCTCCAGATCTGCACGACGCCGGGCTCGCGCGCGACAACCAGAAAAGGCGGAGCCAGTGACTTGACCGGATCGGGTGCTATTTCCTCAAACAACTGGCGAAACCCAGGAAACTGGGCGCCCCGCAACGGGTACCAATCCTCGGCGCCTGCGTAAGTCCACGCGATCTCGACGCCGTCCCACACCAAGCTGAAATTCAGCGGCGGATAGATATACCACCCGAATGCCGAGGCAGACGCCAGGGCTTCGCAATAGCGATAGCCCCGGGTCGGAAGCATGCCATCGGCCGAGCGGTCGGCGCGCCGCGGGACCGGAGCATCGGGGATGAGCCGGTAGAATCTACAGATGATAAATTCGGCCTGCTGAGCCATCTCTCACACTCCGTTTCTCGCGGCTACCGACGATCGTCCTAACGACGCGGCGGGAAAGCGGCGGTGATGCAGCCGCTGCCGAGCCGCACGGCGCCGCGATCGGCGATCTCGGGCTTGGGCTGCCGCAGCGGCGGGAGGCCGGCGGTGATGCAGCCGCTGCCGAGCCGCACGGCGCCGCGATCGGCGATCTCGGGCTTGGGCTGCCGCAGCGGCGGGAGGCCGGCGGTGATGCAGCCGCTGCCGAGCCGCACGGCGCCGCGATCGGCGATCTCAGGCTTGGGCTGCCGCAGCGGCGGGAGGCCGGCGGTGATGCAGCCGCTGCCGAGCCGCACGGCGCCGCGATCGGCGATCTCGGGCTTGGGCTGCCGCAGCGGCGGAAAGCCGACGGTGATCGATCCGCAGGTTAGCCGTTCAGTCGAATTCATCTTGTCTCTCCCCGATTGGACGTAGAGCAAAATTGCTCATCGTTAACGAGGGCGAGATTCTCAGAGAGCGCAACAAGCGATCGTGAAAAATTTTTTTTCTCATCGTGAAAAATGCGTGAGAATCAGGGATTCGCCGCCGAGTAAACCTATCGCGGCATAAGGGTTGCATGGGCCTCACGGCAGGAGCACCTCTCCAGCATCCTTAATCTCCTGCGGTAACTGCTCAATCGCCGAGCGGGAGAAGCCTTTTTTAGGCCCTTAAAGAAATGAAAAAAATGGGTGACAAACACACTAGAAATCGTGAAAAATTCGTGAAACGATCGGGAATGGCATCGCGCGGAGGGGTTGGGTGGTGGAACCGAGAACCAGCGGAAATGCAGCTATCTTTCCGGCCAGATCGGTTACCAGCGGGCCTCGCTCGGGTGAGGTCCGATCGTCAGCGTCCCAGTTGCCGCGTGATGAAACACTTTCCGGCGAATCACTGGCTGCGACCCCGCTCATGGCAAGCCTGCCACCCCCGAACACAAAAAGATGGGTAGTACGTCGTAAGGCCGCGGTGGTCGCCGCGGTGCGCAGCGGTGGGATCACGATCGAGGAGGCTTGCCGTGTCTACCAGCTGTCGAAGGAAGAACTGCTGTCGTGGGAACGCGCGTTCGAAATCCATGGCCTCCCTGGTTTGCGTGCGACCCGCGTTCAACAATATCGCAGGACGCGGCGCCCGCGAGTCCCTTTCGGCGTCGTTAAACCCGAGACTTGAATCGAGTCTCTCACAATGAACTACCCTCTCTATAGTTTCTCATACCAGCCTTCGCTCGCTGAGCCTCGTGCCTTCGCCTAGCCTCGTGGCCGGTTCCAGAGGAGGCTTTAGCTGATGAGACGGTCACGAACTACCGTCCCGCCACTGCCTATGATCTTGCCACGGGGCAACGACCAGCCTCTGGACGGCGCGCACTACCGAGAGGTGGCACACGGGCTCCGGAAGCTGGCCCGCCAGTGTCGTTTCCCCGGCGCGCGAAGGGAGCTACTGCAACTCGCGGCCAACTACGACCGTCGAGCCGATCATTTCGAGTGTCGAGCGCGGTGAGGTCTGCTCGCCAGAACTCGCTCGCGGCTCCGAGTACCGCGGCGGGATTGGGCTCGCTCACGCACTCTCGCCTTCCAAGGACTTTAGGACAAAAAATGCCCAACTCCTGCTGAGTTGGCCGACTAAGCGCTTACACTCGGATTTATCTGCGCTTCGTGACCGCGTCTTTCTGATCAGAAAGCGGAACCCCGGCCCTCGCCAGGGCATCACAGAAGAGATCGGCGCGCGGGCTTGCGCTGCCGGGGTAACGCCGCCGGAAGCCCGCTACAGTTAGCCCCGGCTCGAGCTCAAGTAGCCGCCGCGCGGACGCCTGGGCGTCGTTTCCCCGGCCGGCTAGCATAAGAGCCATTACAAGCAGTCGATACGACGACGTGTAGGTGCGGTTCTCCCGTAAGGAACGCAGAGCACACTCGATCGCCCGCTCGTACTGGCCGTCGACGAGATAGGCCATAGCGGCGTTGCCGCTATAAGCATACATCAAAGGGTCGTAGGGGGAGAGCGCCATCGCCCTGTTGATCTCTTCGACGGCCCGAGAACCATTGCCCATCCAGGCCTGCGCCGCTGCACTCCACAGCCATGCCGGGGCGGCGTTGGCGTTGATGCCCAACGCCGTCTCGAAACGGCGGAATGCGAGATCGAAGTCCTTGTACAGATAGGACGCAACGTGGCCGTGAACGGCGAACGCCATCGGTTCCATGCTGTTGCATTCGATTGCGGACCGCGCAAAGTGGTCGGCCTGTGCCGCGTCGTTCGCGGGATCGGGCGACCACCCCTGTCCGACGCGCAGCACATGCCAATAAGCCCGCCAGGCAAGAGCGGCCGCGTAATGTGGATCCTTTGTGAGTGCGGCGTCGAACAACGCTTCCGACGTCTCGAAGATCGTGCGCGAGGAATTGTGCATGTTCTCTTGGGCGCGCAGAAAGAGGTCGTAGGCCTCGAGGCTGTCCGGCCGCTTGACGCGAATGCGCTTCATCTCGGCTGCATGCAGGTGCGGCGCGACCTTTTGAACAATCATCTCGCACAAGCGGTCCTGAACCTCGAAGAGGTCGAGAAATCTTTCATCCAGCCTCGCGAGCCACAGCGCCGCTTCCAACTGCGTGTCGGTCAGTTCGATCGTTAAACGCAGCCGGTCTCCGAGAACCCGCAAACTGCCCGAGAGAACGTAGCGGACCCCCAGCACATTGCCGATCTCGCGCGGGTGGCGATCCTGGTTCCTGAAAGCCAGCGTCGACAGCCGAGAGATCACGAAGAAATTCGGGACGCGAGACAAGGCTTCGATGAGATCCTCGACGAGCCCTTCGGCGACGAAGTCGTGTGCCGGATCGCCGGTGATGTTGCGAAACGGCAGCACCGCGATCGAGGGTTCACGCCGGCGCTCGTGCCCGGGGTCGTACCCGTGAGCGGCGGCGGGATCGCTTTGCTTTTCGACGTTCCAGCGCGCAGGAGCCGGAGTAAGCAAACCCGCCGCCGCGGTCTCGCTCGGCTCGGCGCCTGCAGGTCCCGCGAAGATCGCCGGGGAAGCCATCTGGGGCAATTCGACACGTATCGCCTCGTAGACGGCGGTGGTCTCTTCGGAGGGGGGCAAGTCGAGCACAGTCACCAGCGCCTGCCGGCAACGCTCGAATTCGCGGATCGCCTGGGCGCGGTCGCCCATTTGCGCAAAAGCCTTCATCAGGCTGCGCACGGCGCCCTCATGTGTCGGCTCGAAGTTGATAAGTCGGCGCGCGGCCGCCGCGCGCACTTCCGGTTTCGCATTCTGTTCAGTCAGGCGGTCGAGCTCTGCCTCCAAAATTTTTCGCACGCGGTCCTCAAAGCGCGTTCGCTCGCCTGCCAGCCAGTGATCGAACGACGGCGTGATCCCGTCGAGATCTTCGAGGAGACGCTCGCTATAGGGCTGGACGAGGTTGCTGGAGTCCGCGGTCGCGTCGGCGCTCGCATCAAGGATTGCAAGCGCGTCGATCCAGCACTTCCGCACATCGATGCGGACGCTGTCGCGACCGATCTCCACGAGGCCTGAAACGTGTCGATTGACGATGCCGTTGAGCTCGGAAAGCGATTGCCGCAAGCTCATCCGGGCCTGCGCGTCGGCCGAGCGGTCCCATAAGAGGCCGACCAGACGACTTCTCGAGATGCGTTCGCCTTGCGCGAGGCACAAACAAGCCAGCAGGCCGCGGGTTTTTCGTCCGCGCGGCAAAAAATCGGCCCCGCCGGGCGCGATCGCCCGCATGGCGCCGACCAGATAAATTCTCGGCAGCGCCCGCGGCACCCACCCGCCTGCATAACCAGGAGCGATGTATTCTTCAGTCGGGCTAAGATTCGAATTCACCGCCTTCGCCCTTTCCAGGCGTCCCGGATGACACACGGCGGGCGTCTCGGGAGCCGTATCCTTTGCCGGCCCTCCCTCGCCGGGATTCCATTAACCGTATGATAAGTGCGCGCGCAAAGAAAGTGTCATCTCTTGCGAGTGAGCGAGCGGTCGCGATTGGCGCCCGCGCGGTATCTTAAACCCGATCTCGATCATCGGCGATTCGGATTTGGCGGCTTTGAACTTTAACTTTGCACGCAAATGGCTCCTAATAATCGGCTCGGACGGTCGCACCGTCGCGCGTGTTGATCCCGATCAGGGACAAGGGGAGGATAAACTGTGACTGAATGCCTGCGCTCCTCAACCTCCGTGTTGCACAAGCGATGGGCTGAGCTCGAGGACGAGCACCATGAGCTCGCGATTGCAATCGACGCCGCCCGGGCGAGGAGGGCCGACCTCGCACCAATGCGCGAGCGGCAAGCGCGGCTGCTCCTCGATATTAATTCGCTTGTCGCCGAAATCCGGGATGCGCCGGCGACGACGCTGGAAGACTTCTGCGCCTTGCTCGACGTCGCGCTCGAGCACGAAATCGACCTCGCATGCGACATCGCTTTCTACGGGCCGGCGGATTTTCCCATGATCCGTCGTCTCTTACGTGCTCTAGCGCATAAGGTGCCGGGCTTCAAATTCAACTCCCTCCGGAGATGGTTGTCACCGGGCCAGCTCGAACAGCTGATGGGCAGCGCAACCCGCCTCGAATCCGCGGGAAATGACGCCGCGCCAGTCGAACCGTCGGCCTTTGTGACTGCCATTCACGATAGCGCGAGAAAAAGGGGATAAGCCCGAGATAGATGTGTTGCCGCCGCCAGGCTCACACCGGCTCTGCTTCGGCGAGCAAACTCGTTTCACCATCATTTACCGGGATTTACAGAGCTTAATTAGCTCTCGATCGCAAGGCTCTCCAGTTTTCCTAGTGCGAAGAGAGCCGTTGCGAGGATGCACGAAAGATCTGAAAGCCGATTGGCGGGGCTGAACTCTTGCCACCAGCGCTGCTCGTTCTCGGCCACGGGTAATTTCAGCCAAGCTCTCACGCGCAATCGATCGGCGCGTCATCCGTGGAGGTACTCAACATGAATATCGTTATCGGACCGGTTCTGAGCCGTGCTGACGGGTATGCATTCGACACCTGGATCGGCGGCAAGGGGGTGTCCCGCAGCTATCCTTATCGCCGGATCGATCAGGCATATTACGCGCGAAACGCCGAGATCAAGGCATCTGCCCGGAGTCGCGCCCGGGCCGCGATCGTCTGCCAGACCCTCGACGAGTTCATTGTGAAACTCACCGGGGATGGCTACCCCGTCGATAACGCCTATCTCGCCGCCGGGAACCCGTGGCTGCAGCGCCAATTGCGCACTCCGGTCGGGCTCGGCGATCGGCCGTTCGTTGTCGGCCGGCGACCCGTTGCGGGGGAGGGGCTGCCGCCGCGCCAGCCAGATCTCGTGCTCGATGACCCCGGGCCGTTCAGGCTATCGCGGAACCACTTCATGATCGAGCAGCGTGACGAAGGTCATCATCTGCGAGACCTCTGCAGCACCCTTGGAACTATCGTCAACGGTCAGCCCATCGGCGGTGACTTCGGCACCGATGATGTTGTGCTGCGGTTTGGCGAGAACGAGGTGATTGCCGGGGGCGTGGGCTCCCCGTTTGTCTTTTCCATATCCATCCCCGAACCACTGGCGTCGCCCCGATTTCCGCATTAGACGAGGGTGGTGGATCGGAACCTCGCCCCTCACTCGAAAAGTCGTTGCGTCTAGCCAAAGGCTGATGCCGCGATGGGAGCCCTCCCGCCTGCAACGCTTGGAGAGGCTGCACGAACCACAGCCGTGACGGCGGGGCGTACGACGGAAAGCTCCCGGCTCCGGAGCGTCCTCTCATGACGATCCCTTCCAGCGCTGCCAAAGCCACAGCGCCGTGAGGACGAGCAACGATCCGACAAATGCGGCCACGACATCGCGCAACGATATCGCCACGTTGGCCAGACGCGGGAAAAGCCCAAACACGCGGAACAGCAAGCCGCCGACGAGAGCGCCGATCAGGCCTAAACCCAGATTTCGTAAAATGCCAAACCCCTTGCGCTCCCGTCTGATGATCAGTCCGGCGAGACTGCCCCCGAGGAGGCCAACGATGATCCAGACGATGAATTGATCGACCGACGGCATCGCCTTTCTCCAGCCTTTGCTCGAAGCCGAGCCATTCGGCTCCGGTGGTCGAATAGAATTCTCTCGGTCGTGCGGAGGCAAGGGCAGCGTCGCAGGCGCGCCGGATTGCAGATCAGGAAATCGTCACCGGCGCATTCCGCGGGGCCCGCCGTCAGCGCGGGCGAGCATCTCGGGCCGCGCGGGCGACTACGCCGCCCGCTGCGCCTTGATCCGATCCGCCTCTTCCGGCGTCAAGTGCCGGCGCGCCATTTTCAGGTCGTACCGGCTCTGAAGGTTCATCCAGAACTCCGCAGAGGTGCCGAAATAGAGGCCGAGCCTCAGCGCCGTGTCGGCGGTGATGCGCCGCCGGTTCTTGACGATCTCGGTAATACGATTGGGCGAGATACCGACCGCCTTTGCCAGACGGCTCTGCGAGAGGCGATATTCCGCCAGGAATTCGTCCTTCAGCATCTCACCGGGAGTGACCGGGGCAAATTCTTCGTCGCTCATCTCGTCTCGCTGTGTTGTCGATGCCTGCAGTCAGTGATAATCCACGATTCGGACCTCGGCCGCCTCGCCGTCAGACTATCTGAAGACCACCCGCCATTGGCACGACGGGTAATTCCGTGAAAGTTCACGGGCAGGGCGGCCGGTCGATGTGTTCGCCGGTCCTGCGCCTCGCCGGGGAGGACGAGCAGCCCGAGCGCATCGCGCTGGATGGTCGCCTGGATCACCGTCATCCACCAGATCGGCAGCGCCTCCGCCGCCTATCTCGGCGGCCTCCTGCGCATCGCCTTCGGCACCTATCTCGAAGACCCTCGAAACCAGTTCGCCTGCTGCGGGCAAGCTCTTTCGCTCTCGATGATACAAGCCCTTGCGATCCTGCTGAAGCTTGCCGCACTTTCGGCGCTTGGAGCTGTTGCCAGATTTCGTGGGCCCCCCTTGTGGTCACAGCGCCGGTTATACGCCAGAAAGAAAAAGGCCGGTGAGCGTGCACAGGCGCCGGCCCATTTCCTTGAGGGCCCTCGGCTCTCCGCCCGGTACCGTAGAATTATCCTAGATCAGACGTTTCCTTATGTGACTCCACCGTGCTCGCAAAGCGGGTCAACGTTGCGGAGTGCCGCTGCTATAGGGCGTCAGGCCTGGTCCGCCCATGTTCGGACCCGGCATACCCATGCTGTTCCCCCCTTGCCTCGGCGGTGGGGGCGGGGCCGGGCTCGGGGCCATCGGGGGAGCACCCTGCTGTAGGCGGGCGAGCTCTGCTTGGTTCAGCTGTGCGGTGGTATCCGTCCCCGACTTGGGGCCATGGGCATGGAGAAGCTGGTGAGTGCTTACCACATGGTGGGCGTGCGCATGACGGTGCTGTGGCGGCATCACCGAGGTTGTGTCTGAGGCCGAAGGCGGTGCGCCAGTGCTGTACGGCGTCAGACCCGGCCCGCCGGGGTTTGGCCCAGGCACACCCACTGCGTTTCCGCCCGACGGATTGGCTGGTTGCGCCCCGACTGGCGCGGAGAATGCTAGCGCGGCAACCACCGCGACGCCGTTCAAGAGATGCTTCGTCGTCATCAGATCGCCTCCGTTATCCAAGTTCGGCAAAGATATCACGCTCTCATCGGCCCCCATAACGCGATGATGCATTGCCGACGACCGTGCCACCGTCGACGCCGGCTTGGAGGCGCTCGCCTTCGACTCGGGCCCGCCGCTCGCCTGCGACGAGCCCGCCGCCACCTACGAGCGCGCCTCCGACGATTGGTATGTCGGCATCCGCGGGAACCGCGTCGAGCAGCTCTGGCCGATCACCCGCCCGCGGCGCGGCGTATTGACGCTCGTAGCGTGGGCATACCGAGGCAGGCTTGCTTCAGACGCTTCTCTCGCTGGGTGGCGCCTTTGATGCCGAGGCGGCCGTGCTCGGTCGGGCGGCTCATCACCGTCGCCCACACGAAGAGGCTCGGCTCGAATGCCTTGGTCGGGGCGCCGTCGCGGTCGAGATTGCGGCCATAATCGGCGTCCATGAAGATGTAGGAGCCGCATTGCAATTCGTTGTAGACGCCGCTCGCCGATTCGAACTCGAAGGTGCCGGTGCCGGCCACCACCAAACCGCGATTGACCGCCCTCGCCACGAGCGGTTCTTTTTGCTGGGTTTGTCGAGCCCTCGCGGTTCATATCACTCTTCTTGGTGGCGCGGTGAATGTAAGTACGCGATCAATTGTCTTATTTCCATATTTTCGGCGCATCCGCGTAATAAACTCTGGTTCATTTGCTAGACAAAATCCGACCATCCCCTTCAGATAGCCCATTTGTTCGGCATTTAATGCGCCAATAAGGACTTTGTGGAACATCACTGAGATTAACCGCTTGCGCTCTCTGCCAATGGAAATCTCGCTGACAGGCGTTAGGATCAATCCCGTGACCATACGTCTTTGGCCTTTCAGGTATATTCCACGTTTTTCATCATTACTAGCAAGGACCGGGGATTTTGTAGCCTTTATGATGCGCATGAACGAGGCTTCGAATTGTAATACATCTTCGACACTCTTGCCAGATACGGTGATGTCATCAGCGTATCTAGTATATATGACCTTCAGTCTCGATGCTATTTGAGAAAATGTCGTATCCAACCGACAAAGTATAATGTTAGAGAGAGCAGGTGACGTTGGCGCACCAATTGCCAGGCATCTTGGTGTTTTAGTACCTTGCCCCCAAAACAGTATGTTCTTATAGAACGATGATTCATTTTGTTCAATTAGAGGGGTCTTTAACACCCTAAGTAGGATATCCCAGTCACGCACTTTGATGCTCGGAAAAAAATCTATGAAATCTAACTTTAGAATGACGCGGCTGTCTCGATGGTGCTCAGCATTCAGCAATATATTCTGGCCTTTGATATAACCCGTGGCCGCGGCGTGAACTGGAAGTGTCGCTAATTTGGTTTCGAGGATATAACGCTGTATGGCCTTAACCTCGCGGGAAGGCTGAGCGATGATCCGCACTCCACCCCTTCTTTTGGGAATCGTGTACTGTTTGTACCGAGCGGGAGCGGTGTTGATGATTCGCAGTAAGTCGCTGGGGCTGATGCGAAAATTAACAACCAACTCGTGTATAAGGCTCATTTCGCCGGGGGCCTTCTATCTCCGGCCGCCTTGCTTAAGACGTACGGAGGAACCTGCTCGATGGCTTTCATCCTCGCCCTGATATCCGACTTTCTTCGAAGACTATCTCTCTCCCGAATCCCGGCCTTATAGCTATAATTAAACGGGTCGCTATCTACAGTGGCATAGTAGTAGTCTTTGCGAGAATACGAGTATTTCTTTAGCCATCCGGCGATCATCAAAGAATATATCTTGTTCGATATATCATCGGGGCGCGCATCCGGAAGCAAAAATGACACACAGTCTTTGAGAACAGATGATGAAACGGCAACCAACATATTCGTTATCCAATAAATCAGATAAAATACTTGGAGTTCGGGTACTCGATGAAATAATGTGGAGGCGGGCAACCGGTCAAGATGAACATTTATGAAATCAACTAATTCGCCGTAATGCGGGGACATGGAGCGAGATAAGATGCGAGAGTTATCTATGCGCCAAGGGTAGACGCCGACAAAATCACGGCCTTGATGTTGAATGATATGCTCAATAGGCCCGAGGCGAATGAAGGATTCATCGTACGCGAAGCGCTCTTGTACTATCACGCAGAGCGCTTGCCGAATTATTTCGTTCGTTGCAAATGCACCTAACTCTGCAAGGGAACCGGGGCTTTCTGGTATGACAATGACAAGAGAAGCGACGCGTGCGATATCTTCCTCGAAAGTAATCAAATCGCTATATTTAGTGGCCCTGTAAAGATCCCGTGCCTCCTCAGCAAGAACGACGTCTGCGTTTAGGTGATTGGCTAATCGTTTCGTGCGGTACAGATAATCGCGGAGGGTATTTGGCGGAGTGTTCTGCGAGATGACTCCGCCGCAGAGAAAGACAAATTTGCTAGGGCGTGTGAACCGTAATTTGGTCTGGTCCTGATCGTCGTAAAGGGCACGCAGAGCCTTGATCAACGTGGGGTCTTTACCTTGGAAAGGCGGAAAACCGAGTGATGATCGGCCGTTTACGGCGAGGCGAAGCCGAGAGATCAGCGCTCGGTTTTCTGCCGATAAACGGACGCAATAACGTGCCGTCTGGCGAAGCGCCCGACGAAGTCAGACCGATAAGCACGATCTAACCCTAAACGCGTATAGACCCAGCGCAAGATCTACCGAATCGGGGTACGTAGTCAAGAAGATATAAGATATGCACGCGGCCAGTCTGCGGCCTCGTTTCGCGAGCGTCGACGGTCGGTCGCAACGGCCGGCGATCAGCCGCACCTTGTCGCTGATGTTGAGCTGGTTTGTGCCAGCTGAAATGTCGAACCGGCCGTGCTCGTCGGAGGCGCACCCATAGGTGGCGGTAGGTGGCGGCGGGCTCGGCGCAGACGAGCGGCGGGCCGGGATCGAAGGCCAGCGCCTTGGTCGGCTGTCGTTAAGGGTTTTCGGACGCCTGCCAGTCGCAGGCGCTAGGGCAAGCACGAAGGCAGGCGTCCGAAAAGCCTCGATCGACCCGAAGCGGACCTTTGCCACCACGAGAATATTGCTGGAATCTCATAAACGATCAGACTATTATGCGAAGACGACACTCCCCTCATCGCGAGATTTCGCTGGCCCTTAATTCGAGATACGCTTGCTGTTCTATTCGCCCTTCAGATGTCTCCCCACTTTTTTCCCTGCGCGTAACCCATGGTACACCTCCAACGGAGCGGCCAGCGCTTTAACTCCCATGAATATGCCTGCTAACATGCAGACAAATGCTGTCACAAGACTTAGAAAAGCACCAAGTGCTGTAAGTACTCCAATCAGAATGTATTTTAGGATGATGCTGTAGAATGCTATATATGGACCGAGCGCCAATAAATAGAGCGGTTTTCGTTGAGGCAGCACGACGGCGATAGCTAAGCCAGAGGCGGCAGCCAACATCAGGATGCCTAAAAGCCCGCTACGTAACATATTAACAGCTGGCCCTATTCCTACCAGCCACAGTAACAAATGCGTCAAGAAATCCATCAAGCTTGGTTCTGGTACCGGGGGGCTTGACTGTGGGCAGATGGTCTCACGGCCGAATATGTTGCAAGGTACGAAAGTTACGTCAGGAAGGCTTGACTGTTGGTCAGATGGACTAAAGGTCTGAAGCAGACTGATGATATGGGTGATCATCTCATTTGCATTGGGGCCGAATTTTTCGAGCAGCTCTCCCAGCGCAACTAACCCAACGGTTGCGGTCACGACTTCCGGCAGGAGTCTTAGCAGGTTCGATACCCCTCGGTGCTGCTGTTTCGGCTCTGGAAGGCTGCCGGTCTCTCTCGCGGGCTCCTCCATCGTGAAACTCCTCTGGCGGTATGCGCTGATCCACTGTCCCGAAGAACTTCGATGAGCTGGGCGACGGTGGGGGGCCGCTTCGGATCAGGGGGCTGCCCCCAGACCGCAATTACGAAGGTCCGCTCTCTCACCCACTGCCGACATTAGTTGAACGGAAGAAGCGTCCGCAACAGGCCTCGCCTTGGCGTCCCTCAATGCGCCGCACCTCTCGCAGTAATCGGCCAGAGCTGCTCGACGCGGCCCTGGCGGATGCAGACATACCAGTCGTAGAGGTTGACGGTTGGGTCGCAGTGGCCGGGGACGAGGCGGATCTTGTCGCCGATCTGGAGACGGTTGGTGGCGCCGGAGATGCCGAGGCGGCCGTGCTCGTCGGAGGCGCGCTCGTAGGTGGCGGCGGGCTCGTCGCAGACGAGCGGTCGGCCGGAGTTGAAGGCGAGCGCCTTCAGGCCGGCGTCGACGATCGCGCGGTCTTGCGCCGGGCGGCTTATCACCGCCGCCCACACAAAAAGGCTGGGCTCGAAGGCCTGGGTCGGGGCGCCGTCGCGGTCGAGATTGCGGCCGTAATCGGCGTCCATGAAGATGTACGAGCCGCATTGCAATTCGGTGTAGACGCCGCTCGCCGTCTCGAACTCGAAGGTACCGGTGCCGGCCCCAGTGATATCAAAGCATTCGATGCCATGGATTAGGGCGTTCAATCAGCCGCCGATGCGGGTCACGGCTTCGGCCGGATCGATGATCGGGATACCGGCATGGCTGCCGAGGGTGAGGAGATCGGCATCGCCGGTGATGATAAAATCGGCTCGTGAGGCGGCTGCGAGGGCCAGCACCGCGTCGTCTGAGGGATCGCGGCTGACCGGGGCCGGCAGCGGCGGCGGATCGATGATCTCGGCCAACCCCCTCAGTTCACCCAGCGTCTGGTCGGGATCGGTGTTGGAGCGGGCCAGGATCAACTGGAACTTTGGGCGGCTCATGACCTCGGCGAGTTCGGCCAGCAAAGCCGGGCTGGTGATCAGGGTGAGCGTGCCGCCGCGAACCTGCTCCATCAGCGCGTGCGGCCTCCCGCGCCAAAACAAGCCGGACAGCAGCACATTGGTGTCAACGACCGCCCGCACGTCGCCGGCGCTCGGCACGAACGGCTTTTACCTCCCGATCGATCTCTTCCATCGACATCGGCTCGATACCGGCTTCGGCTACGCGCTCGGCGATCGCGAGAAGCGCGTCGGCCGCTTGCCGGCGCCTGATCGCATCGGTGAGCAGCCGTTCGAGCGCCTCGGATGTCAAGAGCCCCGCCTCGCGCGCGGCTCTCGCTGTCGCGTCAGACAGCTCAATCTGGACCTTCGTCATGCTCCCTCCGGCGGAATCGATCGGACACCGCGCCGCTTGCTTGTGAGACGTAGAAAATAGGTGATGGCCGACGTCCGCGCCTCAAGGTTCCACTCCCATTCGATGCCCGCGTCGGGATCGGGGGCCACGCCTGCCGCCTATGTGGCGGCGATCATCATCAATACACCGCGCCTCTGGCGGTGATTGGCCAGAGCTGCTCGACGCGGCTGCCGCGGATGCCGACATACCAGTCGTAGAGGTTGACGGTCGGGTCGCAGTGGCCGGGGACGAGGCGGATCTTATCGCCGATCTGGAGGCGGTTGGTGGCGCCTGAGATGCCGAGCCGGCCGTGCTCGTCGGAGGCGCGCTCGTAGGTGGCGGCGGGCTCGTCGCAGACGAGCGGCGGGCCCGAGTCGAAGGCGAGCGCTTTGAGGCCGGCGTCGACGATCGCGCGGTCTTGCGTGGGGCGGCTCATCACCGTCGCCCACACGAAGAGGCTCGGCTCGAATGCCTTGGTCGGGGCGCCGTCGCGGTCGAGGTTGCGGCCGTAGTCGGCGTCCATGAAGATGTAGGAGCCGCATTGCAATTCGGTATAGACGCCGCTCGCGGATTCGAACTCGAAGGTGCCGGTGCCGGCCCCGGTGACGGTCGGGCAGTCGATGCCGTGGCGCGCCAGCAGGTCGCGGGTCCGTCCGGCCTTGTCGGCGGCCCCGGCGATCGCCTGGCGGCGCTCCTCCCATTGGCGCACATGCTGCGCCGAGCCGTGATAGGCCTGCAATCCGCCAAATGTGAGGTGCGGCGCTTGCGCGATCTGCCGCGCCAGCGCGAGCGCCGGCTCGCCCGGCTCGACGCCGCAGCGATTGCCGCCCATGTTGATCTCGACATAGACCGGCAAGATGACCCCGGCCTCGCCGGCCGCCTCGTCGAGCGCGCGGATCTGGCTCGGATCGTCGGCGCACACGCCGACGCGGGCGATATGTGCGAGCGATGCGAGGCGGCGCAATTTCTGGCGCCCGACCACTTCGTTCGTGACCAGCACGTCCGGGACCCCGCCCTGGACCATCGCCTCGGCCTCGCTGACCTTTTGCACGCACACGCCGACGGCGCCGAGCGCGACCTGCTTTAACGCGATGACCGGGCATTTGTGGGTCTTGGCATGCGGCCGCGCCCTGACGCCGGTGCCGGCGATGCGCTCGGGCAGGCGGCGCAAATTGCGCTCGAATCGATCGAGATCGACGATGAGGGCGGGGGTATCGACCTCGTCGAGGGTCATGCCGATCTCGGCCGGCGGGCGGGTGGTCATGCGGGGGGCTCCTCAAATGCAAGGCGAGGCTCGCGCAGCCGGCGTGAAAATGCAACCCGGCCCCGTCGCCGTGCGACCCCGCCGCGGCGCCATCTTAGCACCAAAATCACACGCTATTCTGTGCGCAGGATAGGCCGCTCGGCATTCGCCCTCCTCTTTCCCTGCCAAGGCCCTCGGCAGGGAAAGGATCTTCCCTGCCGGGCGGGCCGTGGCTGACGCGTAACACGCTGATAATGAAGGGTATTTTGGCAAAATATGGAGACCGGACGCGATTTTTTTCCCGTATTTTCCCGTATGGCAGGGAAATTCAGCCCAACCGGGCGCGCAGCGAACGCGCGTCGGCCGAGCTGCGTGCGGATGTGTTAAGAGGGCGCGATGCTGACCCTTTCCGGTGTGACCTACCGCATCGCCGGGCGGACATTGCTCGACCAAGCGAGCGCGCAGATCGCCGAGGGCAGCAAGGTCGGGCTGGTCGGGCGCAACGGCGCCGGCAAATCGACCTTGCTCGACCTGATCCGCGGCGCCATGCAGCCGGATGGTGGGTCCATCGAGCTGCCGCGTGGGCACCGGATCGGATTTCTGGCGCAGGAAGCGCCGGGCGGGGAGGCGAGCGCGCTCGAAATAGTCCTTGCCGCCGACACCGAGCGTGCCGGCCTGCTCGCCGAGCGGGAGGCCGGGACGGAGCCGCTACGCGGCGCCGAGATCGAGGCCCGGCTCGTCGAGATCGACGCCCATTCGGCGCCGAGCCGGGCCGCGCGCATCCTCGCCGGGCTCGGGCTCGACGAGGTGATGCAGCGCCGCCCCGTCGCAGATTTGTCGGGCGGCTGGCGGATGCGGGTTGCGCTCGCGGCGATCCTCTTCGCCGAGCCCGACCTGCTGCTGCTCGACGAGCCGACCAATCATCTCGACCTCGAAGCCGCGCTGTGGCTCAAGCGGTTTCTGCGCAATTACCGCCGCACCCTGATCCTGGTCAGCCACGACCGCCGCTTCCTCAATGCGGTGACGACGGTAACCCTGCATCTCCAACAGGGGAAGCTGACCGCCTATTCCGGCGGCTTCGACGCCTATCTGCGCGCCCGTACCGAGGCGGCGGAGAGGCTCGAATCCTTGGCGCGCCAGCAGAGTTTCGAACGGCAGCGGATGCAGGCTTTTGTCGACCGCTTTCGCTATAAGGCGTCAAAGGCGCGCCAAGCCCAGAGCCGGCTAAAGGCATTGGCGCGGCTGGAGCCGATCATTGTGCCGGCTGAGGAAGCGCCGGCGCGAATCGCCTTCCCGGATCCAACCCAGCTGAGCCCGCCGCTGATTGCGCTCGACGGGGCCGCGGCAGGCTATGTTCCCGGAAAGCCGGTGCTGTCGCGGCTCGATCTGCGGCTCGACCCCGACGATCGGATCGCGCTGCTCGGCGCGAACGGCAACGGCAAGACGACATTGGCGCGATTGCTCGCCGGGCGCCTCGCGCCGATGGCGGGGCGCGTGACCCGATCGCCAAAGCTCGCCTGCGGCTTTTTCGCCCAGCATCAGATCGAGGAGATGCGGCCCGACGAATTGGCCTTCGATCACCTTTCCAGACTGATGCCCGATCATACGCCGGAGGCGGTTCGGGCGCGGCTCGGCAGGTTCGGCTTCGGCCAGGAAAAAGCGTTTGTTGCCGTGAGCGACCTCTCCGGCGGCGAGCGGGCACGGTTGAACCTCGCCTTCGTCACCCATGATACCCCGGCTCTTTTGATCCTCGACGAGCCGACTAATCATCTCGACATCGAGGCTCGCGAAGCGCTGGTCCAGGCGATCAACGATTTCCCCGGCGCCGTGGTGCTGGTGAGCCATGACTGGCATCTGCTGGAGCTCATTGCCGACCGCCTCTGGCTGGTCGAAGGCGGGACGGCCCGGCCCTTCGAGGGGGATCTCGAGGATTACGAGCGCCAGGTGCTCGACGGCGGCGGATCGGGGAACGGAACCCGTTCGGGCGAGCCGCAATCCTGCAGCCGCCGGGCAACCCGGCGGCTCGCCGCGGAGCGCCGGCGCGAGCTCGAGCCGTTGCGCCAAGCCGCCCGCCGGGCCGAAGATAAAATCATGCGGCTGACCAAAGAACGCGAGGCACTCGATCGCCTCTTGGCCGAGCCCCCAGGCCCGCGGAACAACGGCCTGGCGCTCACTGCCGCGCTCAAGCGGCGCGCGGAGGTGGTGCGGTTGATCGAGCGAGCGGAAAGCGAGTGGCTCACCGCCGAAGAAGCCATAGAGCGGGAAGCCGGGTGAGGTTCAGATGCCGGGCGGGTCGTCGTAATTTCGGGCGAATATTACGCTGTACAAGTCCCTGCGCGATTTAGCGATTCTTCGGGCTCTCCGGGGTTAGGCAAGATCAGGCCAGAGGTTCGCGGCCAAAGGCCGCAGATTGCGGCCATCGTCTGTTACACTTTGACAAACTCGGCTGAAACGGCCTATCCATTTTTTGGAGATGGGAGTCCTCAGGTCGCGGAGCTGTGAGGAGACGAGACCATCACCCGAGTACCGCCTTCCCGAAACTGGGTTTCGCCATGGCCGACACTCCCGCGATCACCGATCGGAACCTCGAAGCGACAACGAACATTTCCCTGAAGCGGGAGCCGGCTTGTTTCGCCTTTCTGTCGCCACGCTCGATTTCCTCGCCGATGCCGATCGATTCGATCAACCTGGATCTTGCTTCGGCCGATTATTTTGGCGGACGTGCCTCGCTTTGGGCCGCCCTCGAGATGCGCTCTTCGGTCAGTGATGAGCGTCCGACGGCAATTCTCGGCTTCGACGAAACTTTTCTGCGCCCCTTCGCGCGGGCCCTGATAGAGGCGGCGACAACGCGCGCTGCCTACCGCATGTCAATCCTGCAGGACTCGCGTACCACCGAGCGTTGTCGGGTCGTCGAATACGTAACCGGTCCCGGCAAGCCGCTCGAAGAATTGATGCTCCAGCCTTTCGATAACGTGGTGCTGATCGGCGCAGCGAAAGGAAAAGACGGCGACGAGACGCTTTTCCAGTTGCCTCGTACCGACACCTTTCTGCGGGCCTTTGCCAAGATGGCCTATGTCGCCGATCAAGCGTTGCACGATCTGCTCGAGGATATGGAACGGGTGGCTCGACAGCGCAAACCCGTCGCCAACACGTAAGATACACCGCCTGGCGCTGCGGATCGGAGCGGAACCAATCCCATTAATCGCCGCTGCCGGCAATCGCAAGGAGACCAAGAGCCCCCTTGCGATGCCTCTTAGACGCTCGACGTAACTTCCGGCGGGTTAACGCTATTGCACGGTGCCGTGAGGGGTCATGCGCGCGCCGCCAGGGGGCATCGTGCCTGGGGCCGAGGAAGGGGCCGGCGGCATAGACGTGCTTCCTGACTGCAGACGGGCCAGCTCCTCCTGGTTCAGCTGGTTGGCGGTACTGCTGCTTACTTGCGTCCCGCGGTGATGCCCGGCCATTTTGCCGTGCGAGGCATGTCGGGCATGACGGTGCATCGGCGGCGTCGCCGAACTGGTATCCGACATCGAAGACGGCGGCGTCGCCGACGGAGCCACTGCCGCCGACGGCGCCGTGCGCGGCGCCAAGCGCGGACCCGACAGCGCCGACCCGCCTGGGTTCGGGCCCGCGCCACCAGGTGTGCTGTACGGCGTCAGTCCCGGTCCGCCGGGGTTCGGACCGGGGGTGCCCATGGAGTTGCCGCCGGATGGACTAGTCTGCGCCCAAACGGGCGCCGAAAACGCAAGCGCGGCGGCCACCGCCACACCGGTCAAAAGATGATGTTTCATGTCTACGATCCTCTCTCCTCGGTCCTCAGTTGGACATGGTCGGACGATTAGGGGTGGCTGGCGTTTGGTTGAAGTCCCTCTCCTTCACGCTTCACATGGTATTCGCAACGCTCTGTGGAAAGTCCGCCGCCATCACCGGCTGCTGCACGGCCGCGGCCCTTGCTATCGGAGGCGGCACCCGTTTCTGCGGCTCAGCCCGTCATTAACGACAAAGCATGTCGTCCTGTTCCCTACCAAGCGATTTTCCCGACTCACACTCCTCTCGCTTGGTCGCATATTATATTGGGAAGCTCGTCTTGGCAAGCGCAACAGTAGCCCAGCAACCGAGCGAATAACGGAATAAGCGAAGCGAATGCCTCGATTTCAAGTCAGGAGCGCGGCGTAGGCGGTATGTCTTCTTTGCGGCATTGCAAAGGAGGAGCGGAGCCCTGCGAAATTTGGACGCTCACTCGATTGCCAGCACCGATTGCGCGAGGCACAACTCTCGAATCCACAAGCCGCCTGCCGCCGTCGCGCCGACCTTCCCCGGGCCACGCCGACGGCGGCAACGCGAAGCATCGGGCAGACTAGCGTCACCGCACTGCGTCAGCTTACGCTGTGACGAAGATACCTTGATCTGACTCAGCTGGTCTGAGCCGTGGAAGACTTCTTCGACTTCTTTTTGGCGTGGTGAGACTTCGAGGAATGCTTCTTCTTGGTCGTGGTCGTCGGAGCAGTCGATGTCGAGGTGTCCGGGGCCATCGTCTGTCCCGTCCCGCCGGTCTGGGCATAGGTTTCGACCGGGAACGCGGTACCGGCAACAAACGTAAGCAACGCAAACGCTGAGATGAGCGCCTTCATCAGTGAACTCCTAAGTCAAAATAACGACGCGCCGTTTTTCTCGCACTCTTAAAGAGTGTGACCAAACATTACCGCCGCAATAGTTGCGACCTCGGGCCGCGCACTTACAATATCACGTCTTGGGTGAATGAGGTAAGAATCATAGAAGAAAAGCCGCAAATGTTGGCAGTAGGAGCCGGGACCCGTCGGAGATAAGACCAAACCGGCGGACGGAGCCGCCGGCCCGATCAGGACACCATACACGACCGGAGTCATAAACGCTCGCGGTGCGGCGGTTCGTGGCGCGCTCGTTCGAATCGGGTTTCCGCGTCTTGCTTGGAGCGTGGATTTTGTCGTTCGCCCCGCAGCGTCGGCCATTGCTCTGCCGAAGGTTTGCCAAAGAAAAACCGCCGCGTATTATCCGCGGCGGTTGTCGGGGGTCCTGGACGGGCCCCCCGAAACTTGCGCGTGAGGAACCTTCCTTACGGGAAGACGATCTCGACGCGGCGGTTCTGCGGCTCGCGTACGCCCTTCGGTGTGGGCACGCGCAGGTCGTTCTCACCGCGGCCGGCGACCACCATGTCGCTGCGCGGCACGCCAAGGCGTTCGAGCGCGGCGGCGACGGCATTGGCGCGACGCTCGGAGAGCCGCTGGTTGTAACCAGCCGATCCGGAAGTATCGGTGTAGCCGGTCACCTGGAGCGTCACGTGACCGCCCGAGTGATATTGGTTCGCAGCGAGCTGGATGATCTGCTGGCCCTCGGGAGTGATGTTGTATTTATCCCAGTCGAAGAACACCAGATACACCTGATGGGTCGGCGGTGGCGGCGGGGCCGGAGGCGCCGGCGGTGGCGGAGCCGGGGGCGGCGCGCCGAACTTCATCGTCAAGCTGGCGACGATGTTTTGAGTGTTGTAGCCCGATGTGTATTTTACGCCCGTGAAGCCGAAGGGCGGGAACGGGGCTATCCCTTTGTTCGAGAAACTCGGCGAAGTGGTCGCGAGGTAGCGGTAATCGACATCAAAGGCGAGCAACGGGTTGATGTCGTAGCGGAAGCCCGCAATCGCCTGATAACCGAAATTCCAGTTGCTTCCCTTCAGGAAAGTACCCCCAAGGGTCGGGTTCGGAAAAGGCGTCCCCGCCCCTATCCTGCCAAATACGCCTCCGGGCCCGCTGACCGTCGTCGTGCCCAACCCGGTTAGGGTGACCGGGTTGAGTGAGATGGAGTCTACGTTCTCCACCGCGCCGATGCCGAACCCGATATGCGGGGTCACCGGCCAGCCGACGGTGAAGTCATAGATGAAGTTGGTCATAATCGCGTTGGTATTGCGCTGACCGCTAAACGCACTGGTGCCGCCGGGATTGAAAAACCCGCCAAAACTCGACAGCCCATTGTGCCGATAACTGTACTCTTCTTCGACACGCAGCGGGCCATACTGAATACCTAGTCGGCCTCCGGCGTTGAAGCCGCTATTGTAGCGAGCGCTACCGTTGAAGTTGCTGAAAAAAGGACCGTTGGCAGGGACAAGTCCACTGTCGACCCGGAAAGGCGTCGTTGTGATCGTGTCCTTCTGGTTCGCAAGGCTGGTCCAGCCGCCCTCCGGTCCGACGTAGAAGACCGTCGGATAGGGACCCCCTAGCCAAGCAAATTGCGCATTCGCCTCGGCGCACCCGAACGCCACGGCAAGCGCTGCGCCAGCGCTTAGCAGATAGCGACTTTTCATCCCTTACCTCCGGCCACTAAATACGCGTGTGACGATGGTCATCGCGCCACCGATCGCGGATCTTCGCCATCCACCGATCCGATGGCAAACGGTTTTTTTCTCAACGAGACCGCTTCCCGGCAAATCCATGCAGAAGGGCAGATGATGCGGCATTTCCGCAACAGTTTGGCTCTAACTCAGCCAATCTCCGTTCATCGCGCCGCGTCTTTTCCGCAACACTAAGCGACAGATCACACTAGCGCATGAATTGAAGGCAACTCGCCGGGAACGCGACGAGCCACAAGACTGTTGTCGCTAGCTGGTTTCTGCAACCGTCCGAGTATTCCGGCCAATTCAACGTGCGGTAAAGCCGCCGCAGGCTAGTTTGAGGATGGCTTCGCGGGCCAGACGGGCGCCTTCCAGGTCCTAGAAGTCGATGAGGACGCCGGGATTGAGCAGTCCTTGCGGGTCGACTGCCCGTTTCGCGGCGCGCAGGGCCTGCGCGAAAAGCTCGGGCCTTTGCTTGTCATACCACGGACGGTGGTCGCGCCCGACGGCGTGATGATGGGTGATTGTCCCGCCCGCGGCGATCAAGGCCTCGCTCGCCGCGCTCTTTATCGCACGCCATTGCGACAACAGATCGCCGTGCCGCCCCAAGGCATGGAAGGAGAAATAAGGTGCCGGCCCGTCGGGGTAGGCATGGGTGAACCGGCAGGTCACCTGCCCTGGCCGCCCGGTGGCCTCGCGGATCGCTGATTCGGTCGCGGTCTTGACCGCATCGTGAAAGGCTTCGAAACGCTCCCAGGTGATCGCAGTCTCAAAAGTGTCCGCGATGATCGCCCGTCCCACCAGCCGCTCGCGGGCATAGGGCATCCGGATAAAGGCGTTCCGCCACATCCCCGCCGCGCCTTCGCGATGCGCATCGGCCTTGTCCGGCTGTTCGCGCGTGCCGCCGTAATCGGCGCAGCATTCCAAGGCTCGAGCGATCCACGCATCGACCGGGTGGTCGCCCGACTCGAAGGCCAACACCAGGATTGCCGACTTCCCGTCGCCTGCTCCGGTATTGAACGCCTCCTGCGGGTCGAGGATGCGGCAGTTCGCGGGGTAGAGGCCGGCCTGGGCGATCGCTCTGACGGCGCGGGCAGCCGAGAAGAAGTCCGCGAACTGCACCGCGCCGCCGGCGCGGAAACGCGGCCGGTCCTGCAGCCGCATCCACGCCTCGGTGATCACGCCGAGAATGCCTTCCGAACCGATGAACAGCCGGTCGGGGCTGGGGCCGGCGCCGGAGCCGGGAAGGCGTCGCGTTTCGACGAGGCCGCGCGGCGTCATGACGCGCAGATTTTCGACGAGGTCGTCGATGTGGGTGTAGAGCGTGGCGAAATGGCCGCCCGACCGCGTCGCGATCCAGCCGCCCAATGTCGAGTATTCGAAGCTCTGCGGAAAATGCCGCAGAGTCAGGCCATGGGGCTTGAGCCGCGCCTCGAGCGCGGGGCCAAAGATTCCGGCCTCGATGCGGGCGGCGCGCGAGGTGCGGTCGACTTCGACGACGCGGTCCAGATGCCGAAGATCGAGCGAGATCGCCGCCCGGCACGCGGTGCCCTCGATCGCCGGCTCGACGCCGCCGACAACGCTGCTGCCGGCGCCGAACGGGATCAGCGCGGCCTGCGCGCCGCCCGCCCAATCGGCGACCGCGGTGACCTCGCGCTCGTTGCGCGGATAGGCGACGACATCGGGCGCGTTGTCGTAAAGGCCCGCGAGTCCGCGCGCGTAGTCCGAGAAAGACTTGCCGTAGGTGTGAGCGACCCGGTCGTAGGGTTCGCTCGAGCAGTGCGGCGCCAAGGCCGGTGGCGGCGCGATCCGCGGCGCTCGCAATGCGATCTCGGACAGCGCCGGCGGGCTGCGCTCGTCGAACCTGCTGACGGCGAACAGCCGGCGATAGCGGTCGAGAGTGGCAGCCTCCTCCTCGGCTGTCAGACCCTCGCCTTCACGACCCCAGCCGAAATGTTTGAGCCGCCGTTCCGACATCGGGCCCTCCTGGTTGCGAATTCAAAAATAATGCCGAGATGCGGCGCTAGTGCAGCTGATCCAACCCGTTTACCTTATATCCTCGCAGGATGGGATGAGCTGAGAGGCTGGGCAAGAAATCCATGATTGGCTGGATCGGACGCCGTGCGTCCTTCGAGACGGCCGCTTTAGCGGCCTCCTCAGGATGAGGAATTTCCCTCAATGCCATCAAAGCCTTACCCTCATCCTGACGAGCGCCCAAAGGGCGCGTCTCGAAGGACGCATCACCGTTATGCAGCCCTTCATCCAATTCTTGCCCAGCTTCTGAGCGAAACTCATCGCTTGCGCTCGTTGCGATGGGTTTCGCGCTGCTCTACCACCCTACAGCTCACTAGGCACAACTTAACCACTCGGTCACCCTTGCAGATCGTCGGCCTTTTTGTTGAGCGACGCGATCAGACCGTCGATGCCGCTGGTGCGCAGGATGTTCGCAAAATCCGATCTTCGCGTCGCCAGCTCGCTGATCGAGCCGGAGAGGTAGATATCGCGAATTTGCCAGGCAATATCGTTGTCGTGGACGACATAATTGATGGCGACCGGTTCGCCGTTTGACTTGACGATCCGGGTTTTGATCAAGGTGCCGTGCTTGATCTGCTGCTGCCCGAGCACCTCGAACTTTTCGCCGGCATAGTCGTCGAACCGGGTGGCATAAATCGCGGCGATGTAGCGGCTATAGGCCTGTACGGCGCGCCGCTTCTGCTCGGGCGTCAAATTCCTCCATGTCGGGCCGACCGACAGCCGCGCCATGAACGGAACGTCGAACGTCCCGAGCACGACCGGCTCCAGTTTCTGGTAGCGGCCCTTCGGTCCGAGCGCCGCAGCATGCTGCATTATATCGAGCAGCACGCCATAGAAATTCCGCACCACATCTGTTGGCGCCCCCGTCGTTGCCGGCGCTTCGGATAACGGAAAGACCAGCCCGGCGGCCAAGAGGAACCCGAAGCAGACGGCTTTCCAGCGCCCCGACGGTCGGCATCTCAACATGTTCACCCCCTAAGTTTCACTCAGCGGCCATACCAGCCGGCCGCGTTTGCGGCCTTCTCGGCATCGGCATTCTCCAATATTTGCAGCCGCCTGTCGAAGTCGCTGGTTTCGATCGCCCGGACGAAGGTGTCGACCATCTGGCTCAGCTTGAACGCCTCGTCGGGCGTGATGGCGCCTTGCGCGGCCGCCTTGACGATCGTCCCCATCGCCGCGGCGATGTCGGCGGCGCTCCGGATCGCCGGCACGGCGAGCTGGATCGGCCGCTCCCGGCGCGGCGCTATGATGCGGTCGAGGCAGATCCGCAACGCTCCCTCGCTGCCGCCGAGCGCGAGCTCGACGGCCTTCCGGCTCAGTGCTTCGGCCTCGCTGTCGAAGAGTGCTTCGGCGGCGAGCGTCGCTTTATTGCGCGCGCCGGGAGGGCGCCTCGCCGGATTGCCCGACCGCCCCTTCTCGAACGGCCGTCCCGGCCCCCTTGCTGGCTGTTTCTGCAGCGAATTTACAGCCATGCCCATCTCCTCTGTGGCAAAGCGGCCCGTCGCGGGCCGCCATCTCGCAGCAGAATACGATGGTAATTTGGCAATTTTATGGTCGCTCATTTTCTGGTAATAGCAATTGATGGTCGATCGGATTCCGGGCGCAGATTGCTGCGGCCACCCAACGGGTCGTTGGTGCTCCATCCGAGGCCGAATAGATCCCCGCGAGTGACTGTCGAGTGTGAGCTAGCTCACACTCGACTGCTGCGAATTCGTCGATAATACCGGGTATCCGCATGCCGGCGGATCGCATCTTGCCCTCTTGCGAAATCGCGGTCTATGTTCCTGGCTCTAGAGTCCGATCAGCGGGTTTGTCGGCGAAGGTTCCATCAGAGAACCGACGGCCGCCATATTCCTCTGTGGCGCCCACACGCTAGGATAGCCATGACCCTGGGCGACTACAGCTCGGCTGCGCCGGGTCCGGGCTCTGGCCGGCGCAGGCTGGAACGCCGATTGGCTGCCATCCTCGGCGCCGACATCATGGGCTACAGCGCTTTGATGGAGCGCAACGAAGAAGAAACGCACAGCCGGGTCGGGGCAGAGCTGGAGAGGTTTCGGCGCGAGGTCGAGAAATCACACGGCCGCGTGTTCAGTTTTGCCGGCGACGGCCTTATGGCCGAGTTCCCGAGCGCGGTCGAGGCATTGAAATGCAGCCTGCGCGTTCAAGCAGAAGCCGGCAAGCGCAACGCGAGGCTCCCGACCGAGGAGAGGATACTATTTCGGATCGGTATTAATTCCGGCGAGCTTGTGCTCCAAAGAGGGCGCACCGGCGGAACGGCGGTAAATATCGCCGCTCGGCTCGAGCAGATTGCGGAGCCAGGTGGGATCTGCCTCTCCAGCTCGGTGTTCGAGCAGGTTAGGCGGATCGTTACGGCCAGCTATGAATTCCTGGGCGAGCAGCGCCTCAAAAACATAAGAGATGCCGTCGCGGTCTACGGCATCCGAGCGGCCACGTGTAACGCGTGGCCGGGCATGCCGACCCTTCCTCGGCTGACGGGTTCGGCGATACCGGATACCCGCTCGGCGGAGAACGCTGCCGAGTATCGCCCGTCGCTAGCGGTCCTGCCGTTTCGAACGCTGCAGAAAGACCAGTCCGACGCGTATTTCGCCGAGGGAATGGTGGATGACATCATCCGCGCGCTTGGCGGATTGAAGGATCTGCTGGTCATTGCCCGCAGCTCCACACAGATGTTTGCTCGCGCACCGCTCGACTTGCGCCGTGTCGGCCATGAGCTCGATGTGCGCTATGTCCTGCATGGTAGCGTTCGGCGTTCTGACAGAGCGCTCCGGATTGCGGTCGAGCTGACCGAGGCGCAATCCGGTCAAGTAATCTGGGCCGACCGTTTCGATGGCGATCTTGCAGAGCTGTTCGACCTGCAAGACCGGATCGCACTTCGGGTGGCGACGGCGATCGCACCTCATTTGCGTGAACGCGAGTTGAGCCGAGCTCTACGCAAGCATCCGGCCAGCATGACCGCCTATGACCTTACCTTGCAAGCGCTCGACTTCTTTCACCGAATGGACCGCGCATCGATAGCACAAGCACGGGAATTGCTTGAACAAGCTGTGGCGCATGACCCGGACTATGCGCCGGCCTATTCGCACGTGGCCTCCCTGCATATGAGATGGATCGGCCAGGGATGGTCGGATGACGAGATGGCCGACAGACGGAAGGCGGCGAACGCAGCGCGGCTGGCGATCGAGCGGGATCGCAACGATGCGATCGGCCTCGCGATCTACGGACATGTCCAGTCTTATTTGCTGAAGGATTATACCGCTGCGACGGATTATTTTAACCGCGCACTCACCGTAGGCCCGAGCTGTGCCTGGGCTTGGGGCTATAGCAGTCTCACCTGCGGGTACCTGGGTGATTACGAAACGGCCGTTGCCCGCGCGGAGAGAGCCGTCCGCCTCTCCCCGCTCGGGCCGGACGCCTTCTGGCTCGAGCATTATCTGTCACAGGCGTATTATCTCATCGGCCGTTATGAGGACGCCGTCGGGTGGGGGCGGATGTCGGCGGCTCACGCGGGAGCCAATACTTCCAACCTCCGCAGTTTGATCGCGAGCCTTGTTGCGATTGGGGAGATGGACGAGGCTCGCACGGTCGCTCAGCGTTTACTGCGGCTGGTTCCCACGTTCCGGTTGCTCACGTTCCTAGCGCGGACCCCATTGCGCGGCGCAGTCAGAGATCTTTTCGCCGAACGCCTCAGAATAGCGGGAGTGCCCGAGTGACTGAGGCGCCCTAGGGTACCGCAACCCCCAATCACCCACAGGAGGCAGAGCATGCCCGCGAGCTTCGATGGTAACGACGGCAACGACGGAAACGCGGCCAACGCCGGTGGTGCTGGCAATTCCACGAGCACCAGCGCGGGGTGGTTCTTCGCCGACCGGGTGAACCTGCCCCTGGTCACCGAGCCCGACACCGGCCCCAACGCGCCGGCGCCGCCCGAGCCGATCGGCCAGCTGCCTACCATCAACCTCCCGCACTTCCCGGCCCGCAACTGGTCCGCCGAATGGTACTCCTGGCTGGCCCTCAACGACTTCGCGGGAACCGGCTGGCAAACCTTCAACCCCACCAACCCGCCGCCCGGCTTCGTCGGCACATGGAGCTGGCCGAACTGGGTGCCGTATCCGCTCCCGGCTAACTGGAACTGGACGGTGCTGGACGCGGGGGCGAACGTGCAGGGTGAAATCGTCGATCTCGTGACCGCCGCGTCGAACGAGCGGGCCGACGCTTTGGCCGAGATCCTTTCGCAGTCCAACGAATTCATCAGCTACTTCTTGAACATGATGACGGCACGGCCGGGAGCCTATCCGGCCACCACGAAGGTGCTGAGCATTGCCAGCCTGGTGGGCACGTTCGTCGCGATGTACTTCAAGAACCTGTACAGCAGGCCGCGCCCGTCGCAGCTCTGCCCGGCGCTACTGCCGCCGATCGAGATACCGGGGCATGCGTCGTTCCCGAGCGGCCACTCGACACAGGCCCATCTGATGGCCTTGTGCATGAACGATGTGTTCAACGGGTTGGCGCAGCAGAACACGATGGTAGACGATCTGTGGACGCTCGCCGACTGCATTGCCCGCAACCGCGAGATCGCCGGACTGCACTATCCAAGCGACACGGCCGCCGGCGTGGCGTTCGCCTATTGGATCCACAACCTGCTGAGCGGCGCCGGGCAAACGCACTACCAGCAGACAGTCGCCGCAGCCGCGGGGGAATGGCAGTGAGCAGCGCGTATGACGGCCTGGCCAAGGCCGAGAATGTCCCGATCGTCATCATCGACGAGCTGCGACAGCGCTTCCAAGGATTCCCTGTTCCGACCGGGTCGTTCAATCCTTCAACCCAGAGCCAGGCGGTGCTGCGCAGATTTGGCTTACCGCCGCGGCCAGACCCCGACAGACAGCCGTTCCTCCGCCAGGTCTGGAACCAAGGCTTCGGAGCGCCGCTGCGGCTACAGGAATTCCATTTCAGCCCGGACCTGGTCGAGGGCACCCTATATCGTCCGCAATTCAGGCGGGCCGATGAGTTGCCGGTCGCCGAGACACGGTTTGAGACCAGTTCAAACTGGTCGGGGGCCTATATCACGGCGAACCGGGACAAGCAGTTCCTGCAGATCTGGGGCGTCTGGACGATACCGGTCAATCTTAGGCTGCCGCCGGGACCATTCCAGGGGCCGCCCGGGATTGACTATGTCTGCTCCAACTGGATCGGTCTTGATGGTCAGCGGCTTTATTTCGACTCCTCGCTGCCGCAGATCGGCACGGTCTCGACACTGCAGTCGAACGGAACCACCACCGCGCAGGCATGGACGCAGTGGTGGGCGCGCGGGACCGCCACCACGCCGCTGCCGCTCGGCCTCGCGGTCGCGCCGGGCGATCAGGTGCTGTCCGTCCTGACGGCTTCGGACTCCCAGAACGTGATCTTCGTGATGGTCGACCTGAGCACAATGACCGGTATGGCGGTAACGGGCACCGCACCGCCCGTCCCGCTGCCGGACGGGACCACGGCCACGCCAGACATTGCCGGCGCCACCGCCGAATGGATCGTTGAGCGCCCCGCCATCCCGGGTCAGAAAGAGCGCTACAACTTTCCCGACTATGGACATACCGAGTTCGACCTCTGCGTGGCGGTCGAGGGTGACGGAGTGGACATCTTTTCATTATTCGGGGGGCTGCCGCAGGAGCTGCAGGCCGCCCGCCGCATCCGCATGTTCGACGTGCTGTTCAATCCCGCGCGTACCGCGTTCATCTCGATGCCCAAGCGAGTGAGCGACACCGCGATTCGGGTCCGCTACGGCGGGTTTCCGGACTGACCACACCGTATTCAATCTTCAGTCTCCAAGGGCGGCCCCGCGCGACGTCGCGCCCAGGGGGCCGAAGGCGGGCGGCGGGATGCGGCGCTTGGAGGCGGCTTCGTAGGCGGCGGCGATACGCAACACGAGGTCTTCCTTGCCGGGCTCGGCGCGGAAGACGAGCGAGAACGGGAGGCCGGGCGGCGGCAGGGTGGTCGGCGTGTCGGAGGGGACCGAAACATAGCGCGTGGCGTCGGGGCTGAGGGCGAAGACCGGGTCGTAGACGGTCGTGACGTAGCCTGCGGGGATAAGGATCTCGGTCAGGCCCGCGTTGGGGCCGTAGAACGATTCGGCGCGCAAATTGTTGCGGCCCCCGAGCGGGTCGTTGGCGCCGCCGATCTTGGCCGGCGGCAACGGCGTGTGCAGGCGCACCAGCGCATCGAGGCGGTTTTCGAGCAGCACCATCATATCGAGCCGGCGCAACAGTTCGCGCAGCATGATGCGCTCGTCGACACCCTGGCGCCCGCCCAGCGGGAGGCGCCGGTCGGTGACCTCTTCCCAGTTCTTGAATCCCGCGCGGCCGTCGTCACCCCAGAATTTCGAGCGCATGTTGAGCGCGGCGAAGTCGGCGAGGGTTTCGGTGAACCCGCATTCCCGCCAGTCGGCGGCGCGGCGCGACAGGTATTGGTTGACATGGAAGCGGAAAGACATCGCCAGCTCCTGCTCCTGGATCGTGGCGATGTCGAGATTGGCGGGCGGCGCGATCCGCCCTTCGGCCAGCTCGACGCAATAGTCGATCGGGGCCATCGTACCGGCGCCGAAGACTTTGCCAGGCGCGAATTCGGTTGGGCGGATCGCCGCTGCGAATTCCCGGAACAATGGTTGGCCATCCGGTCCGACACGGAACAGCAGGTCGGGCATAAAGACCGGCACCAATCGCGCGAGAGCCTGCCGGAAATCGGGGTTCATTTGCTCCAGGTCGCGGTCACGCTCCCATAGCGGGTCGGAAAATTCGACCAGGGTCGCGCCGAGCTTCTCGCCGAGGACCGCCTTGATCTCGGCCGCCGCAGCCGTGCCTATCGCCCCGGCGGCCTGGTCGCCGGGGCGGACCAGCATCGACTCGCGGATGATCCCGATGCGCATGCCTCGGAGAGAGCCCGACGGCCTGGTGTGGCTCGCATAGGGGGTCGTCAGGACCGAGGAGCGCGGGACCGTCGTATAAGGGTCGCGCGGATCGTAATAGCCCCTCGCAGGGTCCTTCAACGCGTCGAGCACTTTGGCGGCGTCGCCGATCGTGCGGGCGAGGATGCCGGTGCGGTCGCAATAGATGTCGGCGCCGATCGCACCGCCATTGAAGCTCAGCATAGCCTTGTGCGGCAGGATCAACGCGACCGCATTGTGATTGGCCGGTCCGCGGGTCGATGCCCGAGTCTCCTCGCCGAGGCTCACCATAACGAGATTTGCGCTGACCGAGACACCGGAGCCCGAGCTCGAGCCCAATGAAGCGGCGCGCGTCGTGTCGTACGGGTTCGCGGGGTTGCCGCCCCAGCTGCTGCGCTGGTACCCCAGCAGCGACGGCAATACCTTTTCGGGCTTGTGCCGGCCGCCCGGATCGCCGGCCCGGCCGTTGTATTCGGTGCACACCGCCTTCGCGAAGATGATCGCGCCCTTGTTGCGCAACTGCTCGACGAGGATATGGTCGCGCGCCGGAAAGTCTATGTCATAGGCCGCATCGCCCCCGGCGGTCGTGCGCATGTCCTTGGTGTCGAACGGGTCCTTGAAGGAGAAGACGACCCCATACATCGGCATCGTGTCGAGATCGGGCTTGCGTCCGTAGGCCGCATCGAGTTCGGCGGCGCGTTCGAGAGCATCGGGCAATTGTCGGAAATGCTCACAGATCGGCGGTGCGCCCGTGGGCAGCGGTCCCTCGGAAGGGTTCCGGTCGAATTCGCCGCGGCAAGTCAATGAGCGCTCCCCTCTGATGTTGAGCGTCGCAAGCGCATTGAGCTGCCCGGCATTCGGGATGCCCGCGATCATTCCATATTGCTGCTGCACCGAAGGATCGGAGGCGGTCGGCTCCATGCGGCCGAATTCGAGCGGCGGCCCCTTGTATTTGTCGAGATCGGGGAAGATCGTCGAGGCTTTGAGGGTCTCGCCCGGGAAGCGCAGCGGCGCCGTGGCGCGGACGGTCCCGGCAGCCTCCGGTACCGGTGCTCCATCTTCGGTCACGAGACGGCTGCAGACCCCGTTAAACGCCCGCGCGCGGTCGATATAATGCTGGACGACTGCGACACAGGTCGTGAGGCCGGCTCGAATAGCCTCATGCAATTGATCGATCGTTACCTCTTCGAGAGCGAATGGCTCGTCGTCGGACATCGGCTCGCCCCTAGCGTGCTTTGGATCGTGTTGGCGTCGTACCAATATTGCATGTTCTGCCATAAGCTGGTCCTTTCAAGCCGGCAGCATCGATGCAGAGAAAGGCGACCATGTCCGAATTGTACCGTTTCCTCGACGAGGCGCGCGGGTTGTTGCCCGCCGCCGTCGCGTTGCGCCGGCGTGTTCACGCCGAACCGGAGCTGGGGCTCGATCTGCCGTTAACCACCGCGGCGGTGCTCGAGGGGCTGCAGGGTCTCGACGTGGAGATCGCCCGCGGACCATCGACCTCGGGTCTCGTGGTCTCGCTCGCCGGCAGAAAGCCCGGGACCCAGACCGGCCGCACGATCCTGTTGCGCGGCGACATGGACGCCTTGCCGATGCCGGAGGAGACGGGGCTGGAGTTTGCCAGCAAAATACCCGGGCGCATGCATGCCTGCGGGCATGACGCGCATACGGCAATGCTGGTTCAGGCCGTGCATCTGCTCCACCGCCACCGCGACGAGCTGGCCGGCACCGTCAAATTCATGTTCCAGCCGGGCGAGGAGGGTCACGGCGGCGCTCGGCTAATGATCGAGGACGGGCTGATCGACGCCGATCCCAAGCCGGACGCGGCGTTCGCGTTGCACATTTGGCCTGGTGTCCCGGCCGGCGCCATTCTCGGCAAGCCCGGCCCGATGATGGCTTCGGCCGATTACTGGACGATCACGGTGAAAGGTCGCGGCGGCCACGCCTCGATGCCGCAAGACGCGGTCGATCCGATCCCGGTCGCCTTCGAAATCGGCTTGGCGCTGCAGACGATGGTGTCCCGCCGGATCGACGTTTTCGACCCGGTCGTGCTGACTTGCGCCAAAGTGACCGCCGGCACAACCAACAACGTCATACCCGAGAAGGCGGAGATGGTCGGCACGTTGCGCGCGACCTCGGAGAGAGCACGCGAGAAGGCGCAGGAGGGTCTTCGGCGGGTCGCGGCCAATGTGGCCGCCGCTCATTTGTGCGAAGCCGAGGTCACCGTCAAACGCGGCTATCCGGTGACGGTCAACGACCCCGCCTTTGTCGATTTCGCCCGGTCTGTCGCCGCGGATCTGCTTGGCCCGGAGAACTACATCGACCGGCCGGCGCCGGTCATGGGGGCGGAAGATTTCTCCTACGTATTGCAGCGCATGCCCGGCTGCCTGATGTTCCTCGGCGTCATGCCGGAAGGTCATGACGGGCACGACCATGTCGCGCCGTGCCACTCCAACCGCATGATGTTGAACGAGGACTGCATGGCGGCCGGCATCGCAATGCACGCGTCGATCGCGCACCGTTTTCTGACGCAGAGCGGGACCAGCTGACCATGCTACATTCCGGGCGCGTTGCGTTTGGCGCGATGGAGGCGGTGGTGTTCGGCAAGCCCGCCGCGGAGGCCGTCGCCGAGGAGGTCCGACGGCTCGATGCCGAGCGCGTGTTTCTGATGGTGAGCGGGACGCTGAACCGCACGACGGACGAGGTCGCCAAGGTGCGCCGTGCGCTCGGCAACCGGTTCGCCGGGATTTTCGACCGAATGCCGCCACACACGCCGCGAGGCGCCGTGATCGAGGCCGCCGCGGCGGCGCGCGAGGCCGGCGCCGATTTGATCGCGACCATCGGCGGCGGCTCGGTCACCGACGGCGCCAAGGCGGTGCAGCTGTGCCTGGCGAACGATATCCGCACCACGGAGGCGCTCGACAGTCTGCGCCCGGTCGAGGGGCCGGACGGCGCCCTCGGGCCGCCGCCCTGCAGCGCGCCTGCGGTGCGGCAGATCACTGTGCCGACGACATTGTCGGCCGGCGAGTTCAGCGCCATTTCCGGCGTCACCGACGAGCGGCGACGGGTCAAGGAGCTGTTCCGGCATCCCCAAATCATCCCGCGCACCGTGATGCTCGATCCGGCCGTCACCGTGCACACGCCCGAATGGCTGTGGCTGTCGACCGGCATTCGCGCGGTCGACCATTGCGTCGAGGGCATCTGCTCCGGCGAGGCCAACCCGTTCGCCGACGCTCAGGCGCTGCACGGGTTGGCGCTGCTGACGCGCGGCCTGCCCCGCGTCAAGGCCGATCCGAGCGATCTCGAGGCCCGGCTCGATTGTCAGATGGGCTCGTGGCTGTCGATGGGGCCGCTCGCCAGCGGCGTGCCGATGGGGGCGAGCCATGGGATCGGCTATGTGCTCGGCGCCCTTTTCGATATCCCGCATGGGCACACCTCGTGCATCATGCTGCCGGCGGTGATGCGATGGAACAAGCCGGTCAACGCCGAGCGTCAGGCGCTCGTCGCCGCGGCGATGGGCCATCCCGGCGAGGACGCCGGCGATGTGCTCGACGCGTTCATCGTCGCTCTCGGCATGCCGCGCAGCCTCGGGGCGGTGCGGATCGGGCCGAAGAGCTTCGCTCGCCTCGCCGCGGGGGCGATGCAGACACCGTGGGTCCCGCGCAACCCCCGGCCCATTGCCGGGCCGGCGCAGCTGCAGGAAATCCTCGAGCTGGCCGCGTGACTGCTCTGCATTAAATCAGCGCAGTTGCGGCGATAGCCTTAGAATTGGGCACTCGGCTGGCCCTATTGCCGGCATCCGTGGTACTAACCGCGCTGGCGCGGAAAATGCTTCCTTCCGTCTGCTGACCGGTCTTTCGAGTAGGCAGATGAACCCCTCGGTCCTCGACGGTTACGATCCGCAAGGCTTTTATTGCGAGATGCTGCAAAGTGCGGCGAGCCGGGTGGTGAGGGAACGCCTTTCCGGTCTGTCGATCGCAGCGCTAAAGCAGCGCGCGGGCAATGCCAATGCGGAACTCTATAATCTCGGGATCACTTTTACGGTTTATTCGGATGCCAAAACGATTGATCGGATCCTGCCGTTCGACGTGATCCCGCGAATCTTGTCGGGTGAGGAGTGGCAGCACCTCGAGAGCGGCATCACGCAGCGGATCACCGCGATCAACCTGCTGCTCGACGACATCTACCATAAACAGCACGTCCTGCGGGACGGCATCGTCCCGCCGGATCTGATCCTCGGCAACCGCAACTATCGCCCGGCGATGCGCGGCATCGATCTCCCGCACAAGACCTACGTCAACATCTGCGGCACCGATATCGTGCGCGACGAGCGGGGCACGCTCCTGGTTCTCGAGGACAATGCGCGGACGCCCTCCGGGGTAAGCTATGTTGTCGAAAACCGGCATATGATGCTGCGCGCCTTTCCTGATCTGCTTGACGAGATCGGCTTGCGGCCGATCGAAAACTACGGCGCGAGATTGATTGCCGCGCTGCACGAGGTGGCGCCCGCAGGAAGCGCCGAACCGCGTGTCGTCCTGTTGTCCCCCGGCACCTACAATTCGGCCTATTTCGAACACGTCTTCCTCGCGCGCGAAATGGGCGTGCCATTGGTCGAGGGGCGGGATCTCTTGGTCGAGGACGACCGCGTCTTCATGCGAACCACCCGCGGTCTGTCGCGGGTCGACGTGATTTACCGCCGGATCGACGACGATTTTCTCGATCCCGAGGCCTTTCTGCCTGGAAGCATGCTCGGGGTGCCAGGGCTGATGCGAGCCTATCGCGCAGGAAACCTGGCGCTTGCCAATGCGGTCGGCACCGGTGTCGCCGACGACAAGGCCGTCTACGCCTACATTCCGCGGGTCATCCGATACTATCTCGCCCAGGAACCAATATTGCCGAATGTTGAGACCCACATCTGCCGTGAGCCGGCGGCGTTGCGCTACACGCTCGATAATTTGGCCGAGCTGGTGGTGAAGCCGGTCGGCGAAGCGGGCGGCTATGGCATCACGGTCGGTCCCAAGGCGAGCCGGCAGGAGCTAGACGAATGCCGCACGAAACTGCTTGCCGATCCGGCGAATTACATCAGCCAGCCCTGCATCAAGCTTTCTGTCGCGCCGACCCTGGTCGACGGCCAGGTCGAGCCTCGACACGTCGATCTGCGACCCTTTGCGGTCACCGGATCGAGCACTTGGATCTTGCCCGGCGGGTTGACCCGGGTGGCGTTGCGCCGCGGCTCGCTGGTGGTAAATTCGTCCCAGGGCGGCGGCTCCAAGGATACTTGGGTCGTTGCCTGACGTCCTTCTCGCCCGCTACGCGGATTGCATCTTTTGGCTGGCGCGTTATGTCGAGCGCGCCGAGAACCTCGCGCGGATTCTCGACGTCAACGAGACCTTCTCGCGCGACAGCCGCGGCGGTCAGAACTGGCGGTCTATCGTTCAGCTGAACTCGGATGAGGAGCGTTTTTTCGCCAATCACGATGCGCCCGCTGCGCACAGCGTCGTGAACTTTTATGTCATCGACGGCGACAATCCGACCTCGATCGTCAGCACGATCCGCTACGCGCGCGAGAACGCTCGCACATTGCGGCCGTTGATCTCCACCGAGATGTGGGTTCAGCTCAACGTGTTCTACAATCGCCTGACGGAGTTGAGTGCGGAAGATCTTGCACCCGGCGATCTAGCGGCGTTGTTTGCGATGATAAAGGAAGCCTGCCAGACCCATACCGGCATCACCGAAGGGACGTTCTTCCGCGACCAGGGCTGGTACTTCTACCAGATCGGCCGATACATCGAGCGGGCCGACCAGACGACGCGCCTTCTCGACATCAAATATCATCTTCTGCTCCCCAGTGTTGCCGATGTCGGCTCGCCGGTCGATGTCAGCCAATGGAATGCGCTGCTGCGCTCGGCCGCGGGTTATCACGCGTACCGGAGATTGCATGCCGCCAGCACGACGCCGGCGCGCGTGGCGGGCTTTATGCTGCTGAACACCGCGTTTCCGCGCTCGGTCCATCACTGCGTGCGCGAGGTTGGCCGGCTGCTCGGCGAGGTCAAATCGCACCATGGGCTGCGCAACGGCAACGACGCGGCCGAGGAGCTCGACCGGCTGCAGGCAGTGCTGGGCACGTTCGAGATATCGGCCATCTTGCGCAGCGGGCTTCACGAATTTCTCGATTCGATTCAGAGCCAGCTAATCGCGATCACCCGCGAACTCTCGATCGCCTTCTTCGGCTACACCCCCGAGGCGCATCAGGCGCAGACGGCGAGCTCGCAATAGGCAGACCCATGCCCGTCCTTACCGTTAAGCACCTCACCACTTATCGCTACAAGCAACCCGTCGCATTCGGCGAGCACCGCATGATGCTCCGGCCGCGCGATTACTACGACCAGAAATTGCTCGAGGCTAAGCTGGTGATCACGCCGGAACCCACGGATATCCGATGGGTCCACGACGTGTTCGGCAACTGCGTTGCCGTTGCCCGCTTCAGCGGGCGAGCTCAGGAGCTGCGCTTCGAGAGCGTGATTCGCCTCGAGCAGTCCGCGACCGATGTCCTCGATTTTCAGCTCGAGGAATATGCAAGACGATACCCCTTCACCTACGGCGCCGACGAAATGCCCGATTTGTTGCGGGCGATGGAGCGGCAATACCTCGATCCGGAGCACGAAGTCGACCAGTGGGCGCGGCAGTTCTTGCGCCATGACGGCCGCACCGAGACGACGGAACTGCTTGCCGCGATGACCTATGCGATCAGGCAAAACCTGACATATGTCAAGCGTGAGGAAAGCGGCGTCCAGGACCCGGTCAGGACCTTGCGGCTGGGGAGCGGCAGCTGCCGCGATTTCACGGCGCTGATGATGGAAGCCGTGCGCTCACTCGGGCTCGCGGCACATTTCGTATCCGGCTATCTCTATGTTCACCAGGGCCGGCGGGTTGGCGGCGGCGCCACCCACGCCTGGCTGCGCGTTTATCTGCCGGGAGCGGGCTGGGTCGAGTTCGACCCGACGAACGGCATCGTCGGCAACCACGATCTGATCCGCGTGGCCGTCGCACGCGATCCACGCCAGGTAGTCCCGGTCTCCGGCACCTGGACCGGTTTTCCGTCGGATTCGCTCGGCATGACCGTAGAGGTCGAGGTGACCGCCGAGACAGCATCTGGCGTGAACCGCAAAACAGCAAGCGGGTCGCGCGCCGCGGGAACCGCGGGTTAGCGCCGGACACCGGCTGCGGCAGTCATCCAGCGATACGCGAGAACTCCGGGGCGGGTCTCAACGGCCGATAGGTATCGACGCCGACCATGGTGCTCGTCCGGCGCATGCCGGGCTTGCGGCGAGCCTGAAATTCCGCGCGGTAAGCCTCGTTGGCGCCGTGCAAGATCCCCTGCGGCGTATGGCGGAAATTGCCCGCCCGGCGGCCGCCCGGATCTTCGTCGGCGTGCGACAGCATGACCTCGTCCATGTCGATATTGCGGTGATAGCTGGGCAGCTCCTCGGCTTCGAGATCGCCCACGGCGATCTGCGGAACGATGCTCAACACGACGAAGCCGGGCGCCTCGAAAGTGACCCAGGACGAGGGCGGGACGTGGATCCGGTCCGACATGATCGGCAGAATGTCGCGCACATTGAGCTTGAACGGGAACAGATCGCCCTTCCAGCCCACCACCTTCATCGGGTCGTTGCGGTAGAAGATCGAGCTGTGTCCGCCGGCATGCTTGAGGCGCACCTCGTATTCGTCCTGCTTCGGCCAGCCGTAATCGGCGACGTCCGGCACTTCCAACATCGTGGGATCGATCGGTGTGTGGCGGCCGACCTGCTCGTGCTCGCAGAGGCGGATCGGCTGCGGCGATTCGACGACGAGCAACAGACTGTCGCCCGCCTCCGGCAATTGCCGGAACGTCGTCGCCTTCGGCAATAGCACCCAATCGCCCGGCTCGTAGGAGATCGGCCCGAATTCGGTGGCGAAGACACCACGGCCGCGGTGCACGAAATAAAGAAGATCGCCCTCCATGTCGCGATAGCAGTAGGGCATCGCGTCTCGCCGGCGGCTGATCGCCACCGCGACATCCTCGTTCGTGAGCAACGTCCGCCAGCCGCCGCGCGGATCGTTCGCATCGGGTGCGACGACATCGGCACTGTCGACCTGCCGCGGCCGGTAGTCGCCTTCGAACCGCACCACTTCGTTCGGCCCGTCGGTGCGATAGAGCATCGCCACCGGCCCGGCAAAGCCCTGCCGGCTCAGATGCTCCTCACGCAGATCGCCGAGCCCGACCCGCGCCTGACGCACAAAGCGCCCGCGCGTAAAATGGATCCAAGAGCGCGTCATCCCACATCCTCCCAGTTTCGATGGAAGAAGGAGGATAGCACAGCAGCGCCAGCCCTCACCCACCAAGCCCCGCGGGCTTGGTCCTCCCTCTCCCGCATTGCGGGAGAGGGTGACGAGCGCAGCGAGGCGGGTGAGGGGTGCCGCCGGTACTAGGCCCGGTTGGCGTGGTAATAGGTGTTGCGCAGGACGCGGCCGGGCAGCGCGCCGGTGTGTTTGCCGTTCTCCATCAGCACTTCGCCGTTTACCACGGTCGCCATGATGCCCTGCGCCGGCTCCTTGATGCGCTTTGCGCCGGTCGGGAAGTCGTGCAATACCTCGAGCGGCAGCGGCTTGACCGTGTCGGGATCGAAAATCACGATGTCGGCGACCATGCCGGGACGCAGCAGACCGCGGTCGTAAAGGCCGAAAATCGAGGCCGATTCGAAGGTCAGCCGCCGCACCGCCTGTTCCAGGGACATGATCTTCTTCTCGCGCACCCATTCGGAGAGCAGCCGGGTCGAGAAGCCGAAGCCGCTCTGGAACTGCACATGCGCGCCACCGTCCGACAAGCCGATGATCGCATTGGGGTAATTCAAAATCTGCGCGACAGCCTTGTCGTCAACGTTGTTCTCACCGTGTAGCCACTCGGTGTCGAGGTTTTCTTCGATCGCCAAGTCGAGGAAGCAGTCGATGATGCCCTTGCCCTGGGTCTTGGCGATCTCGCCGAGGGTCTTGCCCTCCATCCACTTGTTCTTCTCGAGCATTGCGGTCTGGAGCACCATGTAGTCCCACCAGGTGCTGCAGATGCCGATCGCCGGTCCGCCCTTGAATTCGACCGCCTCGTCGTGAAGCTTCCGACGCACTTCCGGATCGGCATAGGCCTTGAGCATCTCCTCGGGCGAGGACAGGCAGATCGGGTGCCACACCGGCAGCCCGCGGAAGGTCTGCGTGTTGCGCATCGTGAAGTAGTCGGTGATGCGGTTCGGGGTGCACATCGGGAAGGCGCGGATGCCCCGAGCGGTTGTCGCATCGACCTGGGCCATCTGCTTCTGCCACTGACCAGGCCGGCGCATCGTTTGGCCGAGATTGTTGTACACGACGGCGCGGCCGGTCGCCTCGCTGAGCCGGCTCATCAGCGCATCCTTCATCTCGGCGCCGTTGCCGCCGCCGGATTGGATGAGGCCGGCGCCGAGGTCGCGCAGCACATCGCCGAGCGCAAAGATCTCCTTCTCGTCGGCCCAGATCGCCGGGATGTGCACGCCCTGCGGGTCGAAATGGCCCTGGTTGCGCGACACCGAGAGACCGAGCGCGCCGGCCTTCATGCCGTCGCGCACGAGGCCCTGCATCTCCTTGATTTCGTCGTCGGTGGCGGTGCGCTTCTGGCAATCGTCACCCATCACGTAATAGCGGACCGCAGTGTGGCCGATCAGGTTGCCGACATTGACGCCGAGATGGTGGTCCATCTGGTCGAGATATTCGGGGAAGCTCTCCCAGGTGAATTCGAGGGTGTCGAGCACCTCCATTGGAATGGCTTCGACATAGGAGAGGAACTCCGACAGCCGCCGCTCCGACCCCTTGCGCACCGGCGCCAGTGACAGCGAGCAATTGCCGAAAATCACCGAGGTGGCGCCGTGGTCGCAGGAAAAGGAGCACAGCGGGTCCCAAGTGACCTGCGCGTCATAATGGCAGTGGTTGTCGATGAACCCGGGTGCGACGACCCGGCCCTCGGCGTCGATCGTCCGGGTGGCGGGACCGCTCAACTTGCCGATCTCGGCGATCTTGCCATCCTTGACCCCCACATCGCCCCGGAAACCCGGCATCCCCGACCCATCGACAATGCGGCCGTTCTTGATCAGCAGGTCGTACGCCATCACTACCCCTTTCTTTGATCGTTCCGGGGAAGTGTAACACGCGGCAGCGGCCGAACCCGCCACGCGAAATCGACGGCAGGGTCTTCCTCACCCGCATGGCTGGATTGCGGCGGGGCCCGCGGTTGCCTCCTGGGATCTGCCGAGCCACAGTTGATCGAATTTAAGGCGATGGAGGAGAAGCGATGACCCTCGGCTATACCGGAGTGCTCGTGTTCAACCCGGCGGGCAAGCTGATCGGCCGCATTCGCCTGCCCGAGGCCCGAGGTATGTGCGAATTTGTGTTTCGGCGGGCCCAGGTGCGACCGCCTGTTCAAAGCTGCGAGCCAGTCGCTCTATATGCTCCACGTCGCGACGCAAGGCGCTGCTCCAGGATAAGCTGCAAGCCCTGAAACCGCCATTGTCTCCTTGTATTGCCGGGGGCCAACCACGAGGGAAATTTCACATGTTGTTGCGCTTTGCGGCGGTTGGGTTCCTGGGTTGTGCGACGATTGCAGCGAGTCCTCAACTCGCCGCGGCCGGCGTGCCGCCGGAGTTTTTGCTGGCACAAGCGCAGCCCCCCGCGCAGCCGCCAAATGTCGAGGCCAATATTGCGAGCCTCCATCAAAGACTGCAGATCACGCCGGCGCAGGAAGCTCAGTTCAACGCCCTCGCCAATGTCATGCGGCAGAATGCCCGGGCGGAAGCGAGCGCGCCGCATGCGCCGCCGGCGAACACCAGCGCGGTCGACTCTCTGCGCGCCGAGATTCAGTACGACGAGATCGAGCTCGCCGGAATGAAAAGGTTTCTGCCGGCGCTGGAAGCGCTCTACGCGACCCTGTCGCCCGCGCAAAAGCAAACCGCCAACGCGGTCTTTAACCAGGGTCCGGGTGGATGACGAATAATGCTCGGGCGTAGCCAGACCGCGCAGTCCCGTGCACTATGGCGGCAATCCGAATGGCAAAGGGAATGGGCGGCATGTTTGATCTGATTGTTACCGGCGGCGCGACGGTGATGCCGAGCGGCAACGCAGAGCCCGCCGACCTCGGCGTCAGCGGCGGAAGAATTGCGGCGGTCGGTGGGCCGGGAAGCCTCGCCGACATCGGCGCCGCCCGGGTCGTCGACGCCATCGGGCAGATCGTGATGCCGGGCGGGGTCGACCCGCATATCCATTGCAGTTCGCCGATCCCGTTCCCCGGCCGCAACGAGGATCTGTTGAGCGCGCCGCCGGAGCAGGTCAGCCGCGCCGCTCTCCATGGCGGCACGACCACCCTGCTCGACTTCGCGCCGTGCCCGCCGGACCAGCCGCTGCAGCAATCGATCGAATTGCGCAAGCGTGAATGGGCCAGGGCCTGCTACTGCGATTACGGTTTTCACCTGCTGCTGCACGGCAAATTGTCACAAGGCGTGCTGGACCCGCTGCCGGAGGCGATCCAGGACGGCCACGCCTCGGTCAAGATGTTCACGACCGACATCCGGCCCAACCGGCAAGGCCGGATGGTGCAGTTCGGCGATATTTGGGAAGTGTTGAAGATCCTCGGTTCGGCGGGGGGTCTCGCCGCGATCCACGCCGAGGACAACGACATCGTCATGCACATGTACGAGAAGCTGATCCGTGAAGACCGGGTCGGCTTTGAGAACATGGCCGAGGTACACAACACGTTGTCGGAGGACCTGTCGTTCAACCGCGTCATCCGGCTCGCCGAGAATATCGAGGGCGCCGCGCTCTACATGGTGCATGTATCGGCGGCGACCGGGGTCGCTGCGATTGCCCGATCGCGGGCGCAAGGCTACCCGATGTACGCCGAGACGCTGCACCAATACTTGCTCTACACCGCCGAGGACTACAAGCGTCCGAGCGGGTAAATGTTCCACACCTACCCGTCGCTCAAATTCGCCAAGGACCAGGAGGCGTTGTGGGCGGCGACCAATCACGGCGCGATCCAGGCGGTCGCCACCGACGAGGTCTGCTGCCCGTTGAAGGTCAAATTGCAGGGACGGCGCATCGACGACACGACCGGCGGCAATTCGGGCGTCGAGCCGCGGCTCTCCCTGATGTACACGCACATGGTCGAGAAGCGCGGCTACAGCCTTGCCGATTTTGTCGGCCTCACCTCGGCCAATGCAGCGCGCATCATGGGCCTCTACCCGCGCAAAGGCGCGCTGGCGGTCGGCTCCGACGCCGACATCGTCTTGCTCGACCCGCGCTCCCGGCGCGTAATCCGCAAGGAGGATCTACACGAGACGGACTACACGCCGTGGGAGGGCCATGAAGTCGCCGCCTGGCCGACCATGACGATCTTGCGCGGCAAAATCGTCGTCGAGAACGGGCAATTCCACGCCAGCCTCAGCGACGGCCAGTTCCTGCGACGCAAGATCCCCGACGAAATCCGCTCCCGCCCTGCTGTTTGAACCCGGTCCGCGTTAAACTCAGCCGCGGGCCCCGCAGGTCGGGCAGTCGGGGTCCTTGTTGATGCGGATCGAATGGAAGCGGGCGCGCAGCGCGTCATAAAGAAGAAGGGTGCCGTCGAGGCTCTCGCCGAGCTGCAACACTTCCTTGAGCACTTCGACGGCTTGCAATGTGCCGAGAACGCCGGCGACGGCGCCGAGGATGCCGGCGGTGTCGCAGCGCGGAACGAGGTCGGGCGGCGGCGGATCGCGGAACAGGCAGCGGTAGCAGGGGTGGCCGGGGCCGAGATAGGGCTTGAAGGTCGACAGCTGACCCTCGAACGGGGAGAGCGCCGCCGCGACGAGAGGCTTTTCGAGCCGACAGCAAATATCGGTCAGCAGGTAACGCGTTTCGAAATTGTCGCTGCCGTCGGCGACGAGGTCGTAGTCGCGGATCATTGCCTCGGCATTGTCCGGCCCGAGCCGCAACGGGTGGGTTTCGACCCGCACACCCGGATTGACCGCGGCGAGCGTGTGCCGGGCGCTGTCGACCTTGAGCGCGCCGATGCGGTCGGTCGCGTGCACGATTTGGCGCTGCAGGTTGGTCAGGTCGACCCGGTCGGCATCGGTGACGCCCAAGGTTCCAACCCCGGCGGCGGCGAGATAGAGCAGCAGCGGCGAGCCGAGGCCGCCGGCGCCGATGACGAGAACGCGCGAGGAGAGCAGCCGGACCTGACCCTCCTCGCCGACCTCGTCGAGGATAAGATGGCGGGCGTAGCGCTGAAACTGCTCCTCGGTAAGCTCCATCGGGCGCCTCAGATATCGTCGAACAGAACCGTCGACAGGTAACGCTCGGCAAAATCGGGCAACACCACGACGATCGTCTTGCCCGCCATCTCGGGCCGCGCGCCGACTTCGAGACCAGCGGCCAGCGCCGCCCCGGACGAGATCCCGACCGCGAGACCCTCGAGCCGGGCCGCGTCGCGCGCGCAGTTGACGGCAGTGTCGTTGCCGATCCGGATGATTTCGTCGATCAGGCTGGTGTCGAGAATATCCGGGATAAAGCCGGCACCAATCCCCTGAATTCGGTGGGAGCCCGGGGGTCCGCCCGACAGCACTGCGCTGTCCTCGGGCTCGACCGCGATCATCTTTAGGCCGGGCTTGCGTGGCTTTAGAACCGAGCCGACGCCGGTGAGGGTTCCGCCCGTGCCGACCCCGCTGACCACTACGTCGACCGCGCCGCCGGTGTCCTTCCAGATTTCCTCGGCCGTCGTGCGGCGATGGATCTCCGGGTTGGCCGGGTTCTGAAACTGCTGCGGGATGAACGCGTCCGGCAATGACCCGACGATTTCCTCGGCCTTGGCGATGGCGCCGCGCATGCCTTGCGCTGCCGGGGTCAATTCGAGCTCTGCGCCGAGCAACAGCAGCATTTTGCGGCGTTCGAGCGACATGCTCTCCGGCATCGTCAAAATGAGCCGATAACCCTTGGCGGCGCACACGAAGGCGAGCGCGATCCCGGTATTGCCGGAGGTCGGCTCGACGAGCACGGTGCCGGGCTTGATCCGGCCGGCGGCCTCGGCGGCGGCGATCATCGAGACCCCGATGCGGTCTTTGACCGAGTTGAAGGGGTTGAAGAACTCGCATTTGGCCAGAATGTCGGCCTTGGCCCCGGCATTTTGAGCGAGCCGATGGATGCGGACGAGAGGCGTCGCCCCGATCGTATCGGCGATGCTGTCATAGACCCGGCCGCGAAATTCGGCGCTCTGCTCCCTGGTGCTGGTCGCGGTATCCATCAGCCTTTCCCTTCTGCTGGTTCGAACTTGATTTAGGCGATTGTGATTATTTAGGCTCGCCCGCTCAAATCTCGAAATCGCTGTACTCGGTGGTTCGGCCGGCGATGCCGGCCCGGTGCGCGCGACCGCAAAGATCGTCGAGGGTCAGCGAGTCGAGCCGCTTCATCATTTCCTCCTGGAGACCGAGCCACAGCGGGCGCACGATCTGATGGCCAAGAGCGCTGCCGGCCGGGTCGGCGATCGGATCCTCAGCGGTCTCGAGCCCCTGCAACGTGCGCACGATGTCGCCGAGGCTGATGCGGCGCCGCTCGCGGGCGAGGCGATAGCCTCCGCTGGGGCCCCGGATCCCGAGAAGGATCTTGTGCCGCACCAGCTCCTGCAGCACCGGCTCCAGGTAGCGGCGCGGGATGCCCTGGCGCTCTGTAATCTCGGATGAACGCACCGGCGCGTGACCGCCATTGTAGGCGATGTCGAGCACCGCCTCGATGGCGAACAGCAGTTTCTTGGTTAACCGAATCATGTTTGCCCGAACCGTCACCCCGTTATTCCGGGTTTTGTTCGAGGATTGTCACCCCGGAAGCGGATCGGGACAAGCGGCCTCGACGCCGGTCGAGCCGAAGCCGGCTTCCTGCCGGCCCGCCTGCCTCGAAAACGACGGCACGACAACAAAGTCCGGCCGCGTAATGCGGGTAAAGACCAGCTGGGCGATACGGTCCCCGGGCCGGATCTCGATACTGTCGCCGCTCTGCGCAGAATTGCGGTTCCACGCCGAAATGAGGCAGGGTCCCTCATAATCGGCGTCGATCACCCCGACCGTGTTGCCGAGAACCAGCCCCCGCTTGTGGCCGAGGCCGGAACGAGGCAGCACCAGCGCGCACCATTCGGGGTCGCCGATGCGAAAGGCGATGCCGGCGGAGATCAGGGTGGCGGGCGCTTGCGGCTGCAGGACGAGCAGACCGTCGACACAGGCGTGGAGGTCGAGCCCCGCCGCGAGACGCGACCCCCGGCTCGGGAACCCCCAGCCGGGCAGCCGCGGGTCGAGGATTTTCAGCTCGATCCTCACCGCGTCAGGCCCGCTGACGCCCGAGCGATCCGGCCACACGATCAGCCAATCGAGCCGCGACTTGCCGCTTTGTCATGATGGGCCAGTCCTCCACACCCGCAGCTTCCACCAGGTGGATCGTGTTGCGGTCGCCGCCGAAGGTGCCGGTTCCGGGAGAGACGTCATTAGCGAGAATCCAGTCGCAGCGCTTGCGCTCGAGCTTGAGACGGGCGTTCTCGACCACATCGTCGGTCTCCGCCGCAAAGCCGACGACGAGAGCGGGCCGGTCGTTGCCGCGGTGCGCGATGCGGGACAGGACGTCCGGGTTCTCGGCAAGCCGGAGCACCGGCGGGCCGCCCCCGTCTTTTTTTAGCTTGTGGCGGGTGGCGCCCTCGACCCGCCAATCCGCAACGGCCGCCGCCATCACGGCCACGTCGACCGGGAGCGCGGCTTCGCAGGCGGCGAGCATTTCCGCCGCGGTCTCGACCGGCACGAGCTTGACCCCGGCCGGCGAGGGCTCCTGCGTCGGTCCGGAAACGAGCACCGTCTCGGCGCCGAGTGCGGCCAAAGCTGCGGCGATCGCATGGCCCTGCTTGCCCGAGGAATGGTTCGAGATGTAGCGCACCGGATCGATCGGCTCGCGGGTCGGGCCGCTGGTGACCAGTGCCCGCTTTCCGGCTAGCCTTCTATCGCCAGCCAGCACGTGCTCGATCGCCGCGATGATCTCCAGCGGCTCAGACATGCGGCCGGACCCGACCTCGCCGCAGGCCAGTTCGCCAGAGCCCGGTCCGACGCGCACGACCCCGCGCGCGTCGAGGGTCGCCAAATTCGCCTGGGTCGCCGGATGCGCCCACATCATCAGATTCATCGTCGGGGCGATCAGCACCGGCTTATCGGAGGCGAGCAGAGCGGTCGTCGCGAGATCGTCGGCGAGCCCGGCGGCCATGCGGGCGATCAGATCGGCGCTCGCTGGCGCAACGACCACGAGATCGGCCTCGCGCGACAGTCGGATATGCCCCATCTCGCTCTCGTCGGTCAGCGACCAGAGATCGTCATAGACCTTGTCCTCGCTGAGCGAGGCAACCGACAGCGGCGTCACAAAGTGTTTCGCCGCGGCGGTCATGATGCAGCGAACTGCGGCACCCCGCTCGCGCAGCCGCCGGATCAAATCGAGGCTTTTATAGGCGGCAATACCGCCGGAAATGATCAGCAGAATGCGCCGGTCCTGAAGCAAATCGGCCCTCCGATCCTGTCAGCCGAGGTCAATATGCTACCGCGCGGCGGCAAGGGCGAGAGCTATCGCTATCGTCCAAGTAGGAGCGCGATTGCGATCCCGGCTAAAGCCAACGCTGTGATCCACACCGGCACTATTACGATTGCCAGATGCCGGGCACGATGGGCGGCCTGAATCGCCAAAGTTTCGGCGTGCATCACAATCCCTTCGCGCGACCAATCGGCAATCATTGCATCGAGGCTTCGCACCAGCCGCGGGACGCGTTCGACAAGATCCGCGATTGTCTCCAGTCCGAGGCGAAATCTTGCTTCGGGCCCGCGGTTGTCGCGCATCCACTCTTCGATCAGCGGCCGCCCGAGAGCCCAGATGTTAATCTCGGGATCGAGACGGCGCCCGACGCCCTCGATGACAACCATCGTTTTCTGCAGCAACAGAAGCTGCGGCTGGGTTTCCATGTCGAACTGCTCAGTGATCTCGAAGAGCTGCGCGAGCAAGCGGGCGACCGAGATCTCCTGCAACGGTTTGCCGAGGATGGGCTCGCCGATCGAGCGGCACGCTTGTGTAAAGACGTCGATGGACCGGCTTGTCGGTACGTACCCCGCCGCGAAATGGACTTCCGCCACCCGGCGGTAATCTCCCGACAGAAAGCCGAGCAGCATATCCGCGAGGTAGAAGCGGGTGTCGCGATCGAGCCGCCCCATGATGCCGAAATCGACGACGGCGATTGCGCCGTCGGCATCGACGAACATGTTTCCGGGATGAAGATCGGCGTGAAAAAAGCCGTCGCGGAAGACCTGGTTGAAGAAGGCTGCGGCGGCTTTACGCAATAGATCTTCGATGCAATGTCCGGCAGCGAGGAGCGCCGCCTTGTCGTCGATGCGGATCCCGGTTATCTGCTCGAGCGTCAGGACGGTGCGGCCGGTGCGCAGCCAATCGACCCGAGGCACATGGAAGTTCGGATCCCCGGCGAAATTCTCGGCGAGCTCCGCGGCCGCGGCAGCCTCCATTCTCAGGTCCATTTCGAACCTGACCACCTCGGCGAGCGTCTGCACCACCTCGACCGGCTTGAGCCGTCGTAGCGCGGGCTGCAGCCGCTCACCCAAACCGGCAAGCCACAGGAATAGGTCGAGGTCGCGGGCAAATGCAGCGGCGATGCCCGGTCGCAGCACCTTGACGGCAACCTCGTGCCCGTCGGTGGTCCGAGCGAAATGAACCTGGGCAATAGAAGCGGCTGCTATCGCCCCCTCGTCAAAGGATGCGAACAGACTGCCGAGCGGGCGGGCGAACTCGGCCTCGATCAGCGCCCGCGCCTCGGTGCCAGGGAAAGGCGGGAGCTGGTCCTGCAGGGTGGTGAGATCGGCAGTGATCTCTTCGCCGAGGAGATCGGCTCGGGTTGATAGAAGCTGGCCGAGCTTGATGAAGCTCGGCCCCAATTCTTCGAAGGCGGCGGCGAGCCGCTGACCCGGTCGCGGCAAGACCCTGCTGGGCCGGCGGGCAAACAGGTGACCAAACCGCACAAAGGGCACTGCGGCAGGGAGGGCCGTCAACGGAGACAGCGCATCATGCCGGGCGAGCGTAAGACAGATCCGGACCAGCCGCGCAAAATTGCGGACGCTGCGCAGAAGCCCGAATCTGGCTCGGAGCGGCTCAGAGACGCCAGGCCGAATGGAGCGCAGCGACGCCCCCCGTCAAATTGCGGAATTTGACCTGGTCGAGACCGGCTCGTGCGATCATCTCGGCGAGCTCGCTCTGCCGCGGGAAGCGCCGGATGCTTTCGACGAGATAGGCGTAGGCGTCGCGATCACCGGTGACGACCTGGCCGAGCAACGGTACGATCCGGAAGCTGTAGAGGTCGTAGAGCGGCTGAAGAAGCGGGGTTATTTCGGGCGTGAATTCGAGACACAGAAAGCGTCCGCCCGGCTTCAACACGCGACGCGCCTCGGCGAGCGCCCGATCGATACGGGTGACGTTACGCAACCCGAACCCGACCGTATAGAGGTCGACGCTGCGGTCGGCCACAGGAAGTTGTTCGGCATCCGCGCACAACCATTCGATCCCTGCGAGAATTCCCTGATCGAGCGCGCGGGCGCGGCCGATCGCCAGCATCGCCGCGCTGGCGTCGCAGACGATGACGCCCCGGTCAGATACTCTCCCGCCGTCGCGAAGGCTCGGCAAGGCGCGCAAAGCGATGTCGCCGGTTCCGCCGGCGACATCGAGCAGACGCTGGCCGGGGCGCGGCTTCAACGCGGCCACCATCTCGTCCTTCCACAGGCGGTGGATGCCGCCGCTCATCAAATCGTTCATCAGGTCGTAGCGTGCGGCGACGCTGTCGAAAATAGCGCGGATCAGCGGGGCCTTTTCGGCCTCGGGCACACGGCGGAAGCCGAAATCGCTGCGAGCGCTTGTGTCTTCGTCACTCATCGGGCAGGAAAATAACCATCTAGGATCGCGCACGCCACAATCTGCCAATTCGAGCCGCCGAATGAGCCGCCTATCCCAACGCCCTCGCCCTTCACTCGCCGACTCCTTTCCCCGCTCGCGCCGAATTTCGTCGGGTCATTTCGGGGCGCGGGCTCGCCCGCGAGCCCGGACCTATGAACACAGGCCTCGGAGAAAGGGTTCATGGGCCGGCGTTCATGGTTTCCGGGCCCGGCCTACGGGCCGTCCCGGAATGACAATTTTGCCTTAAACTAATGGCCTTCTTCGCTTCTGTTTTCGTAGTAGGGCCCTCACCGGCGCTTGAGGTTTGAAGACCTATGCCCGAATTGCCTGAGGTCGAGACGGTCCGGCGCGGTCTCGCATTGAAGATGAGCGGCCGCCGCATTCTGCAGGCCGAGCTGCGCCGGACCGATCTGCGACGGCCGTTTCCGCCCGCCCTCGCGCAGCGGCTCGACGGCGCACGTATTGGCGCGCTCGGTCGGCGCGGGAAATACATCTTGATCGAGCTCGATTCGGACGGGTTGCTGCTGCTCCATCTCGGCATGTCGGGACGGGTCACGGCGGGCACCACCGCTCTGCCGGACGCACCGCACGATCATGTCGTGCTGAGGCTCGACGACGGTACCGTCATTCGCTTCAACGATGCCCGCCGCTTCGGGCTGATCGACTACATCAAGCGCGGGGAGGAGAAACAGCACCCCCTCTTGGCAGGGCTCGGCCCGGAGCCGCTCGAAGCCGACTTCGACGACGCCTATCTCGCCACGGCGCTCGCCGGCAAGATGACGCCGATCAAGTCGGCGCTGCTCGATCAGCGGATCGTCGCCGGGCTCGGCAACATCTATGTTTGCGAGGCGCTGTTCCGCTCGGCCGTCTCGCCGCGACGCCTCGCGGCCTCGATCGGCCGGGGGCGGGCGCAACGGTTGGTCGTCGGGATTCGCACGGTCCTGACCGAGGCGATCGAGGCCGGCGGGTCCTCATTGCGCGATTATGTCCAAGCCGACGGCGAGCTCGGCTATTTCCAGCACCGCTGGGCAGTCTACGGGCATGAGGGCGATCCCTGCCCCGGCTGCGATTGCGGCGGCGCCGTGCGCCGGATCGTGCAGTCCGGCCGATCGACCTTTTTCTGTGCGAAACGACAGCGTTAGACGCTCATTCACCAACCAGCAATTCAACCGCCCTGATTTTCACCACAGAGTTCACGGAGGACACGGAGAAGGTCGGATGAGCCTGTCGCGCGGCAGCGCAATCAGCGCGCGTGTCATTGGGCTCGCGATCGATGTTCATCGCGAACTGGGACCTGGCCTTCTCGAATCCGCTTACGAAGAATGCTTGTGTTTTGAACTTGCCAAGGACGGAATTGCTTACTTTCGGCAGGTACCGTTTCCTGTAGTTTACAAGAATGTCCGCCTGGATTGCGGATACCGGATAGATATTGTTGTCGACAATCAGCTCATTATTGAGGTTAAATCAGTCGAACGACTTCTGGCAATCCACCACGCTCAGATGCTTACCTATCTTCGGTTGAGCGGTCATGCGGTGGGATTGTTGATCAACTTCAATGCTGTAAAGCTCAAAGACGGTTTGCGTCGCTTCGTGTTGTGATCTATCTCCGTGGTCTCTGTGTCCTCCGTGGTGAATAAAGAGAGGCGAAGATGAGCGAGGGAGCGGGTTACCAGAACATCATCGTCGAGCGGCGCGGCGCGGTGGCTATCGTCACGCTCAACCGGCCGGCGGCGCTGAACGCGCTGAACGCGGCACTTATAAGCGAGCTCGCGGCGGCGTTGGACAATCTCGAAGAAGACCCGGTCATCGCCGCGATCGTCCTTACCGGGAACGAGAAGGCCTTCGCCGCCGGCGCCGACGTCAAGGAGATGGTGTCGAAGAGCTATCCCGAGATCTATTGCGAGGATTTCATCACCCGCGGGTGGGAGCGGGTCGCGCAGTGCCGCAAGCCGGTCATTGCGGCGGTCGCCGGGTTTGCGCTCGGCGGCGGGTGCGAGATCGCGATGATGTGCGACATCGTGATTGCCGCCGACACGGCCCGGTTCGGCCAGCCGGAGATCAATCTCGGCACGATCCCGGGGGCGGGCGGGACCCAGCGCCTCACCCGCTTTGTCGGCAAGGCAAAGGCGATGGATTTGTGCCTGACCGGCCGCATGATGGATGCGGTGGAGGCGGAACGCGCCGGGCTCGTCAGCCGCATCGTTCCCTCGGCCGAGCTCCTCTCCGAGGCGGTCAAAATTGCCGAGCGTGTTGCCGGGATGTCCCGCCCGATCGCGATGATGGTCAAGGAAGCGGTCAACCGCGCCTATGAAACGACCCTCGCCGAGGGGGTGCGTTTCGAGCGGCGGCTATTCCATTCGACCTTCGCCACCGACGACCGGAAAGAAGGCATGGCCGCCTTCATCGAAAAGCGCAAACCCGCTTTCCGCAACCGGTGACTTGAGCCTAGCGCGGGCCGTCCTTGTTCGAATGGCGTAGCGGCAAGGGCTGGACGGGTGGCTCGGCCGCCAAAGACCCGTGGACGCCGATCAAGATTTTGCGCCACATCGCCCGCACCGGACGCCATAACCTAAAGCGAACCATCTCGGCGGCTATCGTCCGTCCAGGATCCTGGCGAAGGCTCGCCATACCGTGACGGCGGAAATCGGTAACCCAAACCTCGACAATGCGCCTCGGCACACCGAAGGCGGCGGCGACCTCTACGCTCGTCCAACCATCGACAATGACGCGCTGGACGATTTGGCCTCGTTGAGCAACGCTGATTGTTCGGCGGCGTGATTCGGTGTTCTTCATGACCCGCGAACGCGCGGAGACGCCCGAGAATTCCCGGACAATCACCCAGTAACGTCGACGACGATCCGCCCGCGAATCTCGCCGCCGAGGATCTTGGGCGCAAGGTCGGGCAGCGCCGAAAGCGGCACGGTCTCGGTCATCGTGTCCAGCTTATCGAGCGGCAGGTCGCGCACCAGCCGCTGCCATGCTTCGATCCGCTCGTCGCGCGGGCACATGACCGAATCTATGCCGAGCAGATTGACCCCCCGCAACAGAAACGGGATCACCGTCGCGGGCAGATCGCTGCCCCCGGCGAGCCCGCAAGCGGCCACGCTCGCGCGGTATTTGAGTTGAGTCAGTATCGTCGCCAGAGTGGTCCCGCCGACGGCGTCGATCGCGCCGACCCAACGCTCGGCGTCGAGCGGCCGCGACGGTTTTGTCGCGAGTGATGCACGATCTATCAGATCGGCCGCACCCAGCTCGGTCAGGTAGTCGCGCTGCTCTGGTCGGCCGGTGGAAGCGACAACCCGATGTCCGAGCCGGGAAAGAAGCGCCACCGCGACACTGCCGACTCCGCCGGCGGCGCCGGTAACCAGTACATCGCCCGCTCCGGGCTCGAGCCCGTGCCGCTCCAACGCGATGACCGCCAGCATTGCCGTGAACCCGGCGGTGCCGATCGCCATCGCCTGGCGGGCGCTCAGCCCTTCCGGCCGGCGCACCAGATAGGAGGCCCGGACGCGTGCCTTCTCGGCGTAGCCGCCCCATTGCGTCTCGCCGACCCGCCAGCCGGTCAGAATTACCGGATCGCCCGGCTTGAACTCCGGCGAATTCGAATGCTCGACAGTACCGGCGAAATCGATGCCGGGAACATGCGGGTAATTGCGCACCAGCCCGCCGATCCCCTGTAGGATCATCCCGTCCTTGTAGTTGAGTGTCGAGCATTCGACCGCGACGGTGACCTCACCGGGCGGCAACCGATCCTCGTCGACCGCCTCGAACCGCGGGACGACCTTGCCGCCCTCCTCATGCAACACCAATGCGCGGAACGTCGCCATTCTTTGCCTCCTATATTCGTCACCCCCGCGAAGGGGGGCCAGCGCGAACGGCACAGGAGCCCCTCTCCGCCCTGCGGGGGAGAGGGAGGGGCCCGTCGCGTAGCGGCGGGAGGGTGAGGTGGGTGGTGCCGCGAACCGGCTCGGCGGCCCCCCTCACCCTGTCCTCTCCCCCCGGCCGGCGGGGGGAGAGGGTAACTTCCAAGGAGTGCCCCGCGCTTGCGCCGAATAACGTTATGTGCGCAGCGGCTCGAGGATGCTGACGAAATTGGCGACGGCGGCGCCGCCCATGTTGAAGACGGCGGCAAGCGCGGCGTCCGGCACCTGGATGCCGCCGGCCTTACCGGTCACCTGCATCGCCGCCAGCACATGCATCGACACGCCGGTCGCGCCGATCGGGTGCCCCTTCGATTTGAGCCCGCCCGACGGGTTGATCGGCAGCTTGCCGTCCTTTTCGGTCCAGCCTTCGAGAATGGCCCGCGCGCCCTCGCCTTTCGGGGTCAACCCCATCGCCTCGTATTCGATCAGCTCGGCGATCGTGAAGCAATCATGGGTCTCGACCAGATCGAGGTCGTCAAGGCCGAGCCGGGCGGCGGCCAAGGCCCGTTTCCAGGCAAGCTCCGGTCCTTCGAACGCGACGATGTCGCGCCGGCTCATCGGCAAAAAGTCATTGACCTGCTCTGCGGCGCGGAAAATCACTGCTTTCTTCATGCTGAGCGCCGTCGCCGTGTCGGCGAGCACGACCGCCGCGGCACCGTCCGAGACCAGCGAGCAATCGGTGCGCTTCAGCGGGCCGGCGACGATCGGGTTCTTCTCTGAAACAGTGCGGCAGAATTCGTAGCCGAGATCTTTTTGCATCTGGGCGAGCGGATTGGCGACGCCGTTCCTGTGGTTCTTGGCGGCGATCCGGGCCAGTGCATTGGACTGGTCGCCATAACGCTGGAAATAGCTCTGCGCAATCTTGCCGAAGATGCCGGCAAAACCGCCCTCGATCGCGTCCTCCTCCTTGCGGTAGGAGGCGCCGAGCAGGATGTCGCCGACCTGCGCGCCGGAGACCTCGGTCATCTTCTCGACGCCCACGATCAGTGCGAGGCGCGCCCTGTTGGCGGCGATCGCATTCAGACCCTGGTGGATCGCGGCCGAGCCCGTAGCGCAGGCGTCCTCGACCCGCGTCGCCGGCTTGAAGCGCAGCGCGGGATCGGCCTGAAACACCAGGGAAGCCGGGAACTCCTGGCGAACAAAGCCGCCATTCATCGTGCCGAGATAGATCGTGTCGATGTCGGCTGCCGCGACCCCAGCATCGGCCAGCGCCGCTTGCGCCACCTCGACGATCAGCGACTCGACGTCCCGGCCCTCGTGTTTGCCGAATTTGCTGTGCGCCCAACCGACGATGCACCCGCTCATGCCGCCCTCCAGTATGCTGCGCGTGGTGACAATAACTAGCCAGACCACGCCACTCTATCCCGATATGGGGGGCCTCGCCTTCGGTGCATCCTTCCGGCCGGAGGTCGCATCCTCCGGATGCGTCGATTACCGCGGACCGAGTTCGCCTTCGCCAACCATCCGTTCGTGCCCGTCCACCTCATGCTTGATCCGGTAGCGAGGCGCGTTGCCTTCGCCTAGGAATTGGCGAACTATTTTGAAGCGGCCCTTGGCCGTATGCTCGACGCCCCGCTCCGGGAAAAATTCCACTGCCTGGCCGACGCGGTATTTGTGCTCTGACATGCTGATCCCTCCGGGATGGACCACGACGCGGTCGCAACGGCAATATCTATACCACCTCGGCCGCGACCGCTCCAGTTAGGCTAACGAGGTTGCGAATTCACCGCGGGAACGGGAGGATGGCCGACGATAATGGGCGGCTTAAGCATCCCGTATGCCACGACACCAATGAATAGCAGGACCGGAATGACGATCGGCGGGACTAGGTATTTCATGAGGTTTCCAGACTAAAGAGAACGCGATTGGCTGCACCAGCCGAGCAAGGCCGCCGCGTGTCGATGTCAGATCACAACATGCTGGAGACGACTGCGGCGCCGAGGGCGAGGCAGGCGAGCAATATCATGGCCTGCCAATACTTATTCTGCTCCGCACCCGCCCGCTCCTCCAAACGTGCCGGTTTTTCGTCCGGCAAAAGCTTTACCAACCGTTGGCTGATGACCAAATTGTCCGATGAGAGCGTTCGACGGATGGGCAGCCGAGCAATCAGTGTTGCCAACACCTCGGCTGCACGAGCCTTGGGCAGGGGGGTGAGCCGCGCGGCCTCTTCCCAAGGATCTAAGCCGAGCCGCGTCAACGCTGAGACAACACTGAGCGTTACTCCATTTTGTTCTTCGCCAACCGAGGCGAAGAGAAAATCGTTCAGATCAGAATGGAGCAACGAAAATCGAGCGGCTAGCGCCATCATCGCTCCGTCTCAAGTAGCTGGCCTTCGCAGTAATGGGCGAGACAAGGCCTAGAGAGGGCCGACAAGTCGTTCTGCGCAAGCGGTAACAACCGCCGAGTTCGGGGCATCGGTTCCCGCCATTGTCGCCCACCCGCCCTTCTCGATGAACGAGCGCCGGTCCCAGGACGAGGACACCTTTTTGAACTCGATCAGTTTTGTCGCAGCATCGGTCTGATGCTGGAATCGTTCGACGCAGATCGGCGCCAGCACATCAACGACCGCTGTCTGAGCTCGCTCTTTCGCCATCCGTTCGGCAGTGCTGCCGAGTGTCCACCCGAAAGATGAGAAACCAACCACAGAGATCGCGGCCGCACCGATCACGGCCCCCCAGATCCCTGGTTTCAAACTCGGAAACTTTTTCATTTACGATGCCTCGGTGTCAGGAGGAAGAGTTCCCTCCTGATCTTACCGCCGCGGATCGCGGCCCTGAGAGAAAACTCGTCTGCTACCCGACGGGGCACCTAGGACTTCGTCTGATAGACCACACGTCGTTCCGTGGTACAGAATTTTGCGCGGCAGACCAATTCTCTGTCTTTGTATATTGTGTCTTTTTTTATAAGCGCAAGATATTCTTCAATAGATTTTTGGAATTTGCCGGTACGTGGCTGGTTTTTATTTTCATACGCTTTTACTCCAGGCGACGTTTGCCGGAGGAGGGGTGGCCAGGGGTCCGCCGAGCCGATGGCTTCGCCACCCCGCCTACGCGTCAGGAGCGTAATCAAAATTTGCTGGCAAAATATACGGCAGATCGATCGAACCGATCCACAGAGATTCGTGATATATTCACCGATCGCAGTGGCATTGGCTGGAAAAATTGAAAACCGCTCCCCATGTATAATACGTAACAAATAGAAGGAATAACTTCAATGTATATCTCTCTGGAAGACAGCTGTTTCAAGGGTTTTAGGAAATGGTCTGACATTTACCGGCCAGAGATCACTAAAAATGTTCGCGCGGATGAGGCCGACGGAAATGTCACCGCAGATTTTGATCTCGATCGGGTGATGACATCACCCGAGCCGCCGCATCGGCCATGGCTCGTGCCCGGTACGGGCAGGCTCTAAACAAATCGCGATCTCGCTCACCCGACCGCTGAACAATCCTGTGGTCGCCTTCGCGAGCGCGAGCGCCGGTCTAGTTAATGATGGAAGGCCTTCATGACACCCCAGGAAAGAGACCTGACCACGATTCTTCTCGATCGTCTGAGCAAGACCGAGGGTCAACCCAAGGATTCCGAGGCCGAGACGCTGATCAGAGAGACGACGGCGGAGCTACCGGACGCGCCCTATTCCCTCGTGCAAACCGTGCTTATCCAGGATTTGAGCCTGCACGATGCGCAGATAAGGATCACTGGTTTGGAGACAGAGCTGGCCGAAAAAAAGCGCGCGTCATCCGCCCCTCCGAGCTTCCTTGGTGGTCCGAGTTTTCTTGGCGCAGTATTCGGCCGCAGTGAACCTTCCGCTGGCGTTCAGACGAGCAACCTTCCGCCGGGTGGCACCAATACCAGCCCGCCTCCGCTCGCTGCACCGGCGCGGCCGGGTCATGTCCCCGAAGACAGCTCCGTTGCACCTCCCTCTCCTGGCTCTGGATTGCAGGGTGGCGGCTAACGCTCGTCAACCCATGCGAAACGAATGCTTCTGCTATCGGGCGACACTCAACGACCTACTGGCGGACGAGGTGATGGCCCCTGTTCTGCGCAGTGCAGGTTACAAACCGGATGAATTCCGAGAGATGATGACAGAGATGGCCTGGCGCAACAGCAACGCTTCGGAAATATAGGTTTGCTCGCGCTGAAGGAGTAAAAGATGTTCGTGCGGCTTAAGATCGAAGACACACGCGAAGGGCTGGTAGCGACCATTTCTCAACGCGAGGATGACGGCAAGATCACGGGCCGTCCTTCGATTTTTCTGGTTGGAGGCAAGGACGAGGCAAAACAAAAAGCGAAGGCAGTGGCGCGAGCCTTAGGGTTGAAAACATACCGCGTCCTCGACAGGACTAGCAGTCGCATGTCGCCGCCGATCCATCCCGCCTGATCGATCTCAACCGAGTTCAGCCTAGTGAAAAACACCACGGTCATATTTCGACCTCGGCGCCGAGCTCGATGACGCGGTCCGGCGGGATGCGGAAAAAATCGGGCGACCGCGTCGCGACGCGTGCGAGGGCGGAATAGAGGCGCTCGCGCCACCGGGCCATGCCGGGCCGCGGGCTTGATTTGACGTTGGCGCGCCCGACGAAAAAAGAAATCTCACTCGGATCGAGCTCCAGCCCCGGGATGTTCGCCCGCTGCAATTCCCGCGGTACGTTTGGCGTCTGAGCAAAGCCGAAATGCGCTTCAATCTGCCAAAAGCCGCTGCCGAGCTCGCGTGCCTTGATCCGGTCTGCGCCTGCCACTCGCGGGATGTTCTCGGTGACGACGCGGACCAGCAGTACCGTCCGGTGCAGAACCTTGTTGTGCTTGAGGTTGTGCAGCAGGGCTACGGGCACATCTTTGGTCTGGGTAGTGAGGAAGACCGCCGTGCCCGAGACACGCGCTCTTGGCGCCTGCTCACAGGTTGCGAGAAAGGAGGCAAGCGGCACCGCCTCGCTCTCCAGCCGCATCCGCACCAACCGCCTTCCCGCTCGCCAGGTGCTCAGGACCGTAAATACGGCGAGCCCAACCATCAGCGGAAACCAACCGCCGCTCGGAATTTTCAGGGCATTTGCTCCGAATAGTGCAAGGTCGACCGTCATGATCGGCACCAGCACGACGGCGATTGTCGGCCATTGCCAACGCCAGACGCCCCGCATGACGGCTGCGGCGAGGACGGTCGTGATCGTCATCGTGCCGGTGACTGCGAAACCATAGGCCGAAGCGAGTGCGCTCGAACTTTGGAACCCCAGAACCAGAGCGACAACCGCAATCAGCAGCAGCCAATTGATCTGCGCGATATAGATCTGACCGTGCGCGCGGGTCGAGGTTTGAAACATATCGAGGGGCGGCATCAGGCCGAGTTGAATCGCCTGCCGCGACAGCGAGAAGGCGCCGGAGATCACTGCCTGCGATGCGATTACCGTCGCCGCGGTCGACAACAGCACCAGCGGGAACAAGCCCCGATCGGGCGCCATGCGGAAGAACGGATTGTCGATAGCCGCTTTGTCCCCGAGGATCAACGCACCTTGTCCGAAATAATTGAGGACGAGAGCGGGAAGCACCACCGCAAACCACGCCAGCCTGATCGGAAAACGGCCAAAATGGCCCATGTCGGCGTAGAGCGCCTCGCCGCCGGTAATAGCGAGCGCGACGGCTCCGAGTACGACGAAGCCGGCGCCCGGCGTCGCGAGAAAGATGCGAGCTGCGTGCGCAGGGTTCAGGGCTTCAAGGACGCGCGGCATTGCAGCGATCTGCAACACTCCGAGCATCCCGATTACGGCGAACCATAAGACCATCACAGGGCCGAAAAGGCTGCCGACGCGTCCGGTGCCGCCCTTCTGAAAGAGAAAAAGCGCGAGCAGCACGATAATGGTCAGCGGCAGGACAAAACGGCTCAACGCTGGCGTCGCAATGCCGATACCTTCGACCGCGCTCAGCACGGAAATCGCCGGCGTGATCATGCTGTCGCCGTAGAACAGCGCCGCGCCGCCGAGGGCGAGCAACACCAAGAGATTGCGCGAGCGCTCACTTTGTGCCTTATCCAGGGCGAGCGCCAGCAAAGCAAGAATGCCGCCCTCGCCCTGGTTGTCGGCGCGCATTATCAAGAGGACGTATTTGACCGTGACGACAATAATCAACGCCCAGAAAATCATCGATAGAACGCCGAGCACGTGTTCCGCATCAAGGGGAAGGCCGTGCTCGGGGTTGAAGCATTCACGAAAGGTGTAGACCGGACTTGTCCCGATATCGCCGAACACAACGCCGAGTGCGGCGACGCTCAGCGCAGCCAGCCCAGCGGACGAATTCGGCGCGTTCTCCCCAAGCTCCTCTTGGGCGGTCAACGCCGCGTGCCCGGCCGGGATGACCTCGCTCGAACTCGCGGTGCTGTCGGCTCGGTTCGCCATCGGGTTCTCCTGCCTACCCGCCGCTCAGCGTCCAGCTAGCGTTTTTAACGGGAGGCCCTCACGGTTTAGAAGATATCCAGGAACATCCCCATTCGAAACGGGGTTCCCGGTGTGACGCTTCTTGCGCTCTTATTCGCTCTCCAGGGCCGCTGCTTGCCATCGTCGGTAGTCGCCCGGCGACTACGAACCGGAAGGAAATACCAATGATGCAGATCAGGGTCGGCTACGAACTGGTCTATGATTGTCCGCAGCCGACGCCGATGCTGCTGATGTTGAACGTCCACTACACGCGTATTTCCGACATGGTGGTGCCGGATCACCTCGTGACCAGCCCCTCGATCCCGATCCGGGCCTATCGCGATGGCTTTGGCAATTGGTGCAATCGGATTGTGGCGCCGACCGGACGAACCCGGCTATCTGCCAACGGGATCGTTAAAGATACGGGCGAACCAGATGTGGTCGCCAGCGAGGCGCAACAGCACGCAGTGGAGGCTCTGCCCGACGAAGCTTTGGCGTTCCTGCTGGGGAGCCGCTATTGCGAGACCGACAGGTTGTCTGAAATCGCGTGGTCGCTGTTCGGCAAAACGCCGCTCGGCTGGGCCCGTGTCAAGGCCATCTGCGACTACGTTCACCAGCACATTGTCTTCGGCTACGAACACGCGCGCGCCACCAGGACAGCGTGGGAAGCTTACTGCGATCGCACCGGCGTCTGCCGGGACTTTGCTCACTTGGCGGTCGCGTTTTGCCGCTGCATGAACATCCCGGCTCGCTATTGCACCGGCTATCTGGGCGATATCGGGGTGCCGGTCTCGGACGCTCCGATGGATTTCTCGGCCTGGTTCGAAGCCTATCTCGGCGGCCGGTGGTACACCTTTGACGCACGCCACAACATCCCGCGCATCGGGCGGGTATTGATCGCCCACGGCCGCGACGCGGCGGATGTCGCGATCACCACGACCTTCGGCCCGAACACGCTCAGCAGCTTCACCGTGGTCACCGAGGAGATCACTCCGACAGGATGACGCCGCGCTGCCCGAACACGAGCCCCTCTCCGCCTTTCGGGGGGAGAGGGAGGGGCCCGCGAAGCGGGAGGGTGAGGTGGGCGGCGCCGAGAACCAGCTCGGCGGCCCCCTCACCCTGCCATCTCCCCCGGCCGGCGGGGGAGAGGATAAAGGAAGCGGGAATGACGAAAAAAAGGATACGGCTGAGGCTAGCTCAGTAATCCATGCCGCCCATTCCGCCCATGCCGCCGGGCGGCATACCGGGCGCGCTCTTGGGCTCCGGCCGGTCGGCGACCATCCCCTCGGTGGTGATCAGCAGCCCCGCAACCGAGGCGGCGTCCTGCAGCGCTACCCGCACTACCTTGGTCGGATCGATGATCCCGGCGGCGACCATGTCCTTGTACTCGCCCGACTGTGCGTCGAAGCCGAAATTCGGGTCGTCCTTGTCGGTCAGCTTGCCGACGACGATAGAACCCTCAACTCCGGAATTCTCGGCGATCTGCCGCACCGGCGATTGGATCGCCTTGCGGACAATCTCGATGCCGACCTTCTGGTCGTTGTTGGCGGGGTTGAGCGCAGCCAGAACCTTGCTCGCAAAAAGCAGCGCAACACCGCCGCCCGCGACGATGCCTTCCTCGACCGCAGCCTTGGTCGCGTGCATGGCGTCGTCGACGCGGTCCTTGCGCTCTTTCACCTCGACCTCGGTGCCGCCGCCGACCCGGATGATCGCTACGCCGCCCGCGAGCTTGGCCAGCCGCTCCTGCAGCTTCTCGCTGTCGTAATCAGAGGTCGTCTCCTCGATCTGCGCTTTGATCTGGTTGATCCGCGCGGTGATGTCTTCCTTCTTTCCGGCGCCGTCGATGATTGTTGTGTTCTCCTTGTCGATGCGCACGCGCTTGGCGCGGCCGAGCATGTCGAGTGTAACGTTCTCGAGCTTGATGCCGAGATCTTCGCTGATCACCTGACCGCCGGTCAGCGCCGCGATGTCCTCGAGCATCGCCTTGCGGCGGTCGCCAAAGCCCGGCGCCTTCACCGCGGCCACCTTGAGGCCGCCGCGCAGCTTGTTGACGACGAGCGTGGCGAGCGCCTCGCCTTCGATATCCTCGGCGACGATCAGCAAGGGCCGCCCGCTCTGCACGACGGCTTCGAGAATTGGCAAGAGCGACTGCAGGCTGGAGAGCTTCTTCTCGTGCAAGAGGATGTAGGGGTCTTCGAGCTCGGCCAGCATCTTCTCGGCGTTGGTGATGAAATACGGGCTCAGATAGCCGCGGTCGAATTGCATCCCCTCGACAACGTCGAGCTCGGTTTCGAGCGACTTGGCCTCCTCGACCGTGATGACGCCCTCATTGCCGACCTTCCTCATCGCCTCGGCGAGCATGCGGCCGATCTCGGGGTCGCCATTGGCCGAGATCGTGCCGACCTGCGCGATCTCGTCATTGGTCGAGACCTTTTTCGAGCGCTTCTCGATGTCCTTGACGACCGCGCTGACAGCCATGTCGACGCCGCGCTTGAGATCCATCGGGTTCATTCCGGCCGCCACCGCTTTGACACCCTCGCGCACCATCGCATGGGCGAGAATGGTTGCGGTTGTCGTGCCGTCGCCGGCGACCGTGCTCGTCTTGCTGGCCACCTCGCGCACCATCTGCGCGCCCATGTTCTCGAATTTGTCGGAGAGCTCGATTTCCTTCGCGACGGTGACCCCGTCCTTGGTGATCCGCGGCGCGCCGTAGCTCTTGTCGAGAACGACGTTGCGGCCTTTTGGCCCCAATGTCACCCTGACCGCATCGGTGAGAGTGTCGATGCCGCGCAGCATCCGCTCGCGTGCATCCGTGCCGAGCCTTACATCCTTAGCAGCCATGAAGATTTCCTTTTCAGTCGATTTACGCAGCGACGGCGTCCGCCCTCGACGAGGCGTACAGCGTCTCGCCCTCCATCGAGGGTTTAGCACTCCCCGTGGCAGAGTGCTATTAAAATCGGGGGGACGAAGTTAATGTTGGGTTCCGGAGGCGTCCGCGGGAGAACATAGATGCCACCTGGCATAGAAGCTATCACGTTGCGTTATCCGGACGATTGGCACGTCCATCTCCGCGACGGCGACATGCTCACGACGGTAGTTCAGCACACAGCCCGCCAGTTCGCCCGCGCGATCGTGATGCCCAACTTGGCGCCGCCGGTGACGAGCGTACCGGCGGCGCGCGCCTACCGGGGGCGCATCCTGGCAGCTCTCCCGAGGGGTAGCGAGTTCGCGCCGCTGATGACCTGCTATCTGACCGACACGACCGACCCGGAAGAGGTTGCCGATGGCTATCAGGAAGGCGTGTTCACCGCGGTCAAGCTTTACCCCGCGCGGGCGACCACCAATTCGGCTTTTGGCGTGACCGATTACGAGCGTGTCGCGCCGGTGCTCGAATGCATGGCCGGGCTCGGCATGCCGCTGTTGATCCATGGCGAGGTGACCGATCCGGAGGTCGACGTGTTCGACCGCGAGGCGGCGTTCATCGACCGGGTGCTCGACCCGCTGCGGCGACGCCTGCCCGAACTACGCATCGTGCTCGAGCACATCACGACCGAAGAGGCGGTGGACTACGTGACCTCTGGCGGACCGAACCTGGCGGCGACGATCACCGCGCATCACCTCGCGATCAACCGCAACGCGATCTTTGCCGGCGGGATCCGCCCGCACCTCTACTGCCTGCCGATCGCCAAGCGCGAGAAGCATCGGTTGGCCTTGCGCCGGGCCGCAACGTCGGGTAACCAGCGGTTCTTTCTCGGCACCGACAGCGCGCCGCACGCGTTTCCCACCAAGGAGACGGCGTGCGGTTGCGCCGGAATCTTCACCGCCGGGTGCGCGCTGGAGATCTATACCGAGGTGTTCGACGAGGAGGCGGCGCTCGACCGGCTCGAAGCCTTCGCATCGCTGAACGGACCGCAATTTTACCGGCTTCCGCCAAATGATGCGTGGATCACGTTGCGGCGCGAGCCTTTCGTGGTGCCGCAGCTGATCGGGGAAGTCGATAATGCCGTGGTCCCGTTTCGCGCCGGGGAAACCCTTAGGTGGCGGCTGCAGGTTTAAGGGGCTGAGGCATGGAGATCGAGGCGGCGCTGGAACGGATTAAGGCGGCGGTGGGGCCCCGGGGCTGGATCGAAGATGCGGCGGAGCAGGAACCCTACTTGGTGGAGGCGCGGCGGCTGTGGCGCGGCGCCACCCGGCTCGTGGTCCGTCCGGCTGCGACCGCAGAGGTCGCGGCGGCGGTGCGGATCTGTGCCGAAGTGAGGCTGCCGATCGTGCCGCAAGGCGGCAACACCGGCCTCGTCGGCGGCAGCGTTCCGCCCGAGGACGGGACCAACATCGTTCTCGCCCTTGGCCGCATGAACCGCATACGCGAGATCGACCCGGTCAATTTCACGATGACCGTCGAGGCCGGCTGTATACTGGCACATCTACAGCAGGCGGCCGCCGAGGCCGACCGTCTGTTCCCGCTCAGCCTCGGCGCCGAGGGCAGCTGCCAAATCGGCGGCAATTTGTCGACCAACGCCGGCGGCATCGCGGTATTGCGCTACGGCAATACGCGCGAGCTGACCTTGGGCCTTGAGGTCGTGCTCCCGGACGGGCGGATCTGGGACGGGCTGCGCAGCCTGCGCAAGGACAATACCGGCTACGACCTGAAGCAGCTCTTCATCGGCTGCGAAGGGACGCTCGGGATCATCACCGCCGCCACGTTGAAGCTGTTCCCGAAGCCGCGCGAAGTCGAGACCGCGTTTCTCGGGCTCGCCAGGGTCGCGGATGTGATGACTCTCTTCGCTCACGCCCGCGCCGCCACCGCCGATCAGCTGACCGCCTTCGAGCTGATCCCGCGTGCCGCGCTCGATCTGGCGCTGGCCCACGTGCCCGGGACCATCGATCCGCTGGCGAAGCCCCATCCCTGGTACGTCCTGCTCGAAATGTCGTCGAGCCAGACCGAGAGCGGCATCCGCGCGCTTTTGGAGAGGCTGCTCGAAACGGCGCTCGAAGAGGATCTGGTGGCTGACGGCGTTATCGCCGAGAGCGGGCCGCAAGCCAGCGAGCTCTGGAAAATCCGTGAGGCGATTGTCGAGGCGCAGCTCTACTCGGGCTCGATCAAGCACGACGTCTCGGTACCGGTCAGCCGGGTCGCCGATTTTATCACCCGCGCCACCTCCGGGGTGACCGAAAGGCTGCCCGGCATCCAGCCGATGGCCTTCGGCCATGTCGGCGACGGCAATATCCACTTCAACCTGACCCAGCCGGAAGGCGCCGACACCACAGCGTATCTCGCGCGCTGGCAGGAGTTCAACGACATCGTTCACGGTGTCGTGCGTGAGCTTCACGGGTCGATCAGCGCCGAGCACGGCGTCGGCCGCCTGAAGCGCGACGAGATCACTCATTACAAACCGGCGGTCGAAATCGAGCTGATGCGCGCCGTCAAGCGAACCCTCGATCCCGCCAACATCATGAACCCCGGCAAACTCGTCAGCCTTTAGGGCATTCCCACAGCGCCAAAGGGAGCTGAAATGCTCAACGAAGATCCGAGCCAGCGCTACGCCGCCAATCTTCAAGGCGAGATCGACGGCGCCTCGCTCTACCGAACGCTGTCGCAGACCGAGAAAAACCCGGAGCTGGCGCAGGTTTACGCTCGGCTCGGCGCGGTCGAAGAGGCTCATGCCGAATTCTGGAAGCGCAAAATGGGTGCGATCGGCCAGCGGGTGCCCAGCCTGCGGCCGAGCTTCCGGACACGGGCACTCGCCTGGCTGGCGCGGCGTTTCGGCCCGGCGTTCGTATTGCCCACCATCAACACGCTCGAGCAGATGGACAGCGGCACCTACGACGCGCAGCCGGAAGCCGTCGCCGGCGGGCTGCCGGCAGCGGAGCGGTCGCACGCCCGCATCATCGAGGCGCTGGCGGCGCCGTCGCCGGGCGGGTTCAGCGGCGCGACGATCGCGCGGCTGGAGGGCCGCCACCGCGGATTGGCCGGCAATGCATTGCGTGCCGCCGTGCTCGGCGCGAGTGACGGGCTGTGCTCCAACCTGAGCCTCGTGATGGGTGTCGCCGGCGCGGATCTCGCGCCTCACGCCATCCTCGTCACCGGTCTGGCGGGCCTTCTGGCCGGCTCTTGCTCGATGGCATTGGGCGAATGGCTGTCGGTCACCACGACGCGCGAATCCTACCAGCGGCAGATCAAAACCGAGGCCGACGAACTGGAGCAGGTGCCCGAAGAGGAACAGGAAGAGCTGGCGCTGATCTATCAGGCCAAGGGGCTTCCCGAGGACCAGGCGAAAGCGCTGGCGCAGCGGTTGATCGCGAACAAGGAAACCGCCCTCGACACCTTGGTTCGCGAGGAGCTCGGGATCGACCCGGAGGAGCTCGGCGGTTCGGCCTGGGCCGCCGCCGGAACCTCCTTTCTGCTGTTCGCAGTCGGCGCGATCTTCCCGGTGGCGCCTTATTTCACATTGGCGGGAGCACCGGCGGTGATTGCCAGCCTCGCGGCGAGCGGGTTGGCGCTGTTCCTGATCGGCGCCGGCACAACCTTGTTCACCGGGCTCGGAGTATGGTTCTCCGGTCTGCGCCAATTGCTGATCGGCTTCGCCGCCGCCGGCGTGACCTACGGCGTCGGCAAACTGATCGGCGTCGCCATCACGGGGTGAGGCGCAGGGTTCTGGTGCGCGCGAGGAATTCCGCGCGGGCGAGCTGGCGCTGCAACACGAGCCGGTCGCTCACCGTCAGAGGCTGCCATGCTCCGCCGCCGAGCAGCTGATGGTTTCCCTCGCCAGCCTTGCCGACCATCCGCAGGTGCTGGCCATCAAACACCAGGAGGCCGTCGAGCCCGCGTTCGTCGAGCGTCCAATTCCGCACCGGTCCGGTATCGATGTGGATAAAGCCGGAATGCGGATACCACCCGACGCCGCCGCGCTCCATCGCGCGGGCCTTTGTCATCGCCTCGGCGAGACCCGAGTCGACACGTATATCAAGCGCGCGGCCGACGATATGCTGGCTGTGCTCGGCAACACCGAACATGGTGCGGGCGAGCATCGCGTTGGTTTCGGCCGTGCGATAAGCCGACAAGATGGTGGCCTTGGTCTGGCCGACCGAATCCATGACATCGGCCAGGAAATCGATGACCCCGACATCGATCTGCGTCTTTTCGCCGGAATGGTGGTCACGCAAGAAAATACAAAGCTCGTCGATGACCCGGGGAATCGGGCCTTGGTCGTTGCGGTACGCCCCATCGAACGTCTCGCCGGTATGGCAGTTGACGAGGCGCAGCCGGCGGAGCGCCACCGGCGGACGGGCAACCGCGCGTGCCATCGACGGCCACGCTGCGGCAAATCCGGTCATCAAGGATAGAAACAGTCGACGATCCATGGCCTTTTCGGTTCTCGTGCAATCACCTGAAAACGTTATCGCCGGCATCACCGGAAATTCCGTAAACGGAAGGCACTGCTGGATGCCCGGGCCGAGCCGGACATGACGAGGAGAAAGGTCAGCGGATTGAAGGCGCAGACTTGCCTTCGGTCAAGCTCAAAATCTCTTCAGCAGACGATCGATGTAGTCGAGCTCGATTTCCGGACGAAAGCGCTCGCCAGCACGGCGGCGCAGTTCGTCCAGAATCTCGCGGGCTTTCTGCAGAGTATTCTGGTCGGGGATTTTGACGTCCCCCTGATCGTAGGTTCCGTTATTCGACAACGGCCGGCCTAAAGGATCCCGCTCGACCCGGTCGCGCGGCGTCCCGTCGGTGGCGCCGACCTCGTCGTCGTTCGGGTTGCCCCATTGGCCTTGCATGCGGCGCTGCATCTGTTGGGCAAAGTCGCGCGCGGCCTGCTGCAATTGGTCGAGCGCCTCGGTTTGGGGGCCGATTGCGTCGCCCGGCTGGCGGCGCTGCAATGCCTCGGTGGCGTCGCGCATCGCCCGTTCGGCACGGCCCAAAGGCTCGGGGATGTCGCCGAGCCCGTCGCCGAGCCGGCGCATCATCTCGCCGAGCATGCGGCGCAGCCCTTCCTGCTGTCCCGCGGCATCGCCCAGCTGGCCGTTGGGGTCCGGCTGGTCGCCCCCTTGTTGCTGTCCTTGCTGCTGGCCGCGCTGCCCCATCCGGCCCTGCTGACCCTGCTGCCCTTGCTGCTGCCCTTGCTGCTGCTGGGCGCGGAAGCTGCGGTCGAGCAGTTGTTGCTGCCGCTGCATCAGCTCGCGCATGTCGCGCATCATCTTTTGCGCCTCGCTCGACCCCTGCTGCGGCATCTGCCCGGGTCTCGCCATGCGCAGGTTTTCCAACATGTTCTGCAGTTGCGACAACAGCTCGCGCGCCTGGTCGCGCGCGCCGTTGCGGGCCAGGTCGCGCGCGCGGTCGAGCATGCGTTGCAGATCGCGGCTGCTGATCACCTTGGACGGATCGACCGGCTGCTGGTACTGGTCGGGATTGCGCGCCATGTTTTCGGCGAGGGCCTGCAGATAGCGGTCGAGCGCCTGCTGCAACTCCTTCATCAGGCGATCGATCTCCGCGTCCGGCGCGTTTTTCGCGAGCGCATCCTGGAGCTCCTGCTGCAGCCGCCGCATCTCGCGCTCGGCCAGTGACATGCGTCCATCCTCGATGCGCAACGCGGTGTCCCACAGGAGCTGCTGGACTTCGGCCAAGGAATTCGCGTCGTCGTTGATCCGCAGACGCTCTTCTGCGAGGCGCATTCCGAGGAAGGCGACGGTATCGTCGCGGTAAAGCTGCGGCCGCTCGCGCAGATCGCTGAGCGTATCGGCCACCGCCAACCGCGACCCGGGGTCGGTCGCCAACTCCTTGCGCTGGTCGATGATCGCGCGGGCGACCGGATGCTCGAATTTCCGCTCCGGCAGCTTGATCCGGACCGGCTCGCTTTCCCCCGTTTGACCCAGCGCATCCGTAGCGACAAGCCGGATCTCGACCGGCAGGCCGGCCCAGGGATGCGGCGACAAGTCGTGATAGCTGGTGGCCTGCGCTTCTTTCAGGTGCAGGCCCGGCAGAGGTATGTCGAGGTCGATGGTCTCTTCGGGATTGCCGCCCTCGCGCCGGATCACTGCCTTGGCCGATTCAACTCCGTAATCGTCGCTAGCCTGATAATCGATGCGCAGCGCGGCATGCGCCGTGCCTTCCGGAGGTTTTGCAAAGGCGATTTTAGGCGGGTTGTCGGGGATGATCTCGATCTGCCAATTGCCGAGCGCCGCGCCGGCCTGCGTCACCATGAGCTGCTTGCCGGCCGTCAAGGTCGCGGCGGCCCGGAAGTTCTGCTTGTCGACCGCATCGAAGTCGCGGCTCTCCCCGTCGATCGCGAGGCGCGGGACCGACCGGCCGCCATGCACCTGGGCGAGCAATTTGCTGCCGATCGGGATACGCAGCGTTTCCGCGCTGTCCGGGCGCAGGAATAGCGGCGCCAGCCCGGTGTAGTCGGGCGGCGTCACCCAAATGTCGAGGCTCGCGGCGGCCATCCCCGACCTGCCGGCAATATCCGGTCTCAAAGATCGGACGAGACGATCCTTCCAGTCGCTCCCGGCATCGATCGCGCCGAGCAGTAGCAGGATCGCCAGGACGGCGCGCAACCCCCACGGATCACGGGCGGCGAAACCGGCCTGCGGCAGCCCGACCCGCAACCGGCGCGCCGCCGCTTCCATGCGCCGCCGGTGGGCTTCCCACAGCCCTGCCGATGCTGCGTCGAGGCGCCCGCTCGGCCGATCGGCGAGAGCCTGCAGCGGCCGGTGTTGCAGCTCGCTCGCCTGCTCGATGCGGCGGCGCGCGGAGAAGACATCGGGAATGACGGTCTCGCCGTATGCAGCCGCCAAACCGATCGCAAAAGCCGCGCTGAGGCAGATCAGAATTGCGGCGTGCAAGAGCCCCGGCAAACTCGGCAGGACATCGAACAGACCGAGCACCAGAAACGCGCCGAGCGCCGCCAGCGCCGGCCAACATGGCGGCCAACCCCGCTCCCATAATAGTGCAAAACGGGCGAGCCGCAGCCGCATTGCGAAGCGGCCGCCGGATAGCGACGAGCGGTCAATCATGCGACACCTCGCTTCCGCACGGGCTCCTCTCCCGTATCGGAAAGCCATTGAGGGATGGTATCGAGAGAAAGCAGCGCATCATAGCTCGGCCGCGCCCGGATGACGGCAAAACGCTGGCCGTCAACTAGCACTTCCGGGACCAGCAGCCGGCTGTTGTAGGTCGTGCTCATCACCGCGCCATAGGCTCCCGCTGCAGTGAAGGCAAGGAGGTCGCCTTCGGCAAACGGCGGCAACTCGCGGTCGACCGCAAAGGTGTCGCCGGTTTCGCACACCGGCCCGACAACGTCCGCCGGTGCGAGCGAAGCGCCGGCCGCGGGGAGGCGAACCGGGACGATGTCGTGCCAGGCATCGTAAAGCGCGGGGCGGATCAAATCATTCATCGCCGCGTCCACAATGACGAAACGCCTGGTGCTGCCCTCCTTGACGTAGAGCACCTGCGAGACGAGCAGCCCGGCCGGCGCCGCAAGCACCCGACCCGGCTCGAACGCCAGGGCGAGCGCGAGCGAGCCGAAGATGTCGCGCACAAGATTTGCATAGCTTATCGGGTCCAGCGGGCGCTCCGCATGGTAATGCACGCCGATGCCGCCGCCGAGATCCATACGCGTGATGGAGAGTCCGACGGCGCGCAATTTGAGAACAACCTCGGCGACCCGGTCGAAGGCGCGGCGATACGGATCGAGGTCGGTCAGTTGCGAGCCGATATGCACGGCGAGGCCGACCGGCTCGACGCCGGGAAGCTCGCCGGCGAGCTGATATGCAGCAACCACCTCGTCAAGTTCGATGCCAAATTTGTTCTCTTTCCGGCCCGTCGAGATCTTGGCGTGGGTATGGGCGTCGACATCCGGGTTCACCCGGATCGCAATCCGCGCGATCCGGCCTCGCGCACTGGCGACTTCGCTGAGCCGGCCCAGCTCCGGCGCCGACTCGACGTTGACCTGATGGATGCCGGCATCGACCGCCGCCTGCATCTCGGCCGCCGTTTTGCCGACCCCGGAGAAGATGATCCGCTTGGGCGGCACGCCGGCGGCAAGGGCGCGGCGCAGCTCCCCCTCCGAGACGACATCGGCACCCGCGCCGAGGCCGGCGAGGAGCCGGAGCACGGCAAGGTTTGAGTTTGCCTTGACGGCGTAGCAGATCAGCGGCCGCTCGGGTAAGAACGCGTCGGCAAACCGGCGGTATTGCGCGGTGAACCCGGCCGCCGAGTAGAGGTAGAAGGGGGTGCCGACGGCCGCCGCGATGTGCGCCACCGGCAACTCTTCGGCGTAAAGCTCGCCGCCGCGATAGCGAAAAATATCATTCACTCGGATACGGCCGCGGATAGGTGTCGGGTTCGTCTGGCGGCGCGGTCGGCGCATTCCGCTTGCCACACCCCGCCAGCGCTGCAATGAACAAGCATAAAGCAATTGCGGCGAGCACCCTCACCCGCCTCGCTGCGCTCGGCACCCTTTCCCGCAGGGCGGGAGAGGGGCGATCTGGCACAAGGCTGCGACAGGAAACCCTCTCCCGCACTGCGGGAGAGGGGGGACCCAGCCCGCAGGGCTGGGTGGGTGAGGGTACCGGCCTCGACAATCCGCCGCTCATTCCAAAAACCGTTTGCGCGCCGCAGCTGCAGCGGCGCGGACCTGCTCCGGCGCGGTGCCGCCAAAGCTGATCCGGCTCGCCACCGACCAGGTTGGGTCGAGCACGTCATAGACTGCGGCGGTGATCGCCGGCTCCACGGCCTGTAATTCGGCGAGCGGCAGCTCGGCAAGCGTGCAGCCCAGCGCTTCCGCGCGCTTGACGATCCGCCCCGTCGCATGATGGGCGCGGCGGAAAGGCAGGCCCGCAGCGTGTACGAGCCAGTCGGCAAGGTCGGTCGCCGTCGCAAAACCCTGCTCTGCGGCGGCGCGCAGGCGCTCGCGGCAGGGCCGCATGTCGCGCACCATGCCGGCCGTCGCGGCGAGGCAGAGTTCGAGCGCGTCGACGGCCTCGAACACGGGGACCTTATCCTCCTGCATATCCTTGCCATAAGCGAGCGGCAGGGCTTTCATCACCGTCAGCAATGCGACGAGGGACCCGTTCAGCCGGCCGGTCTTCGCGCGCACCAGCTCGGCCGCATCGGGGTTGCGCTTTTGCGGCATGATCGAGCTGCCGGTCGTGAAAGCATCGGTGAGCCCGATAAAACCGAATTCGCTGCTGCACCAGGTCACGATCTCCTCGGCGAAGCGCGACAGATGCATGCCGGCGATCGCCGCCGCGGCGAGGAACTCGATCGCAAAATCCCGGTCCGACACCGCGTCGAGCGAATTTGCCGCAGGGCGATCAAAGCCGAGCGTAGAGGCGGTTGCGTGACGGTCGATCGGAAAGGAGGTCCCGGCGAGCGCCGCGGCGCCGAGCGGGCACTCGTTGAGCCGACGCCGGCAATCGGCGAGCCGACCGCGGTCGCGCCCGAACATCTCGACATAGGCAAGTAGGTGGTGACCGAGGGTCACCGGCTGCGCAATCTGCATATGCGTGTAGCCCGGCATCACCGTGCCGGCTTCCGCCTCGGCACGATCGATCAGCGCCTGCTGCAAGTCGCGCATCCCCTCGTCGAGGCGGTCGATCGCGCCGCGCAGCCACAACCGCAGATCGGTCGCGACCTGGTCATTGCGCGACCGCGCGGTATGGAGCCGCCCCGCCGCAGGCCCGATCAGATCGGCGAGCCGTGCTTCGATGTTCATGTGAATGTCTTCGTTTTCCGCGCTGAACACAAAGCTGCCGCCCTCGATTTCCGACCTGATTTGCTCTAGACCCTTGATGATCGCCGCGCCATCTTCCGGCGACAGGATGTTCTGCGCGACAAGCATCGCGCAATGCGCCTTCGAGCCGGCGATGTCTTCGGCGTAGAGGCGCCTGTCGAAATCGATCGAGGCATTGATGCGGCGCATGATCTCGGCGGGGCCACCGGCAAAACGGCCGCCCCACAGCGAATTGGCCGGTTTGCTTGCGCCGGTCATCGGCTGCTCTTCCTGTCGCAGCGAGAGGACGAAACGATGAAATCGACCGTCGCTGCCGCTGTGACGTTCCTGCTCGTCGCACCTGCTTTCGGCGCGGCGGACGAGGGCGAGGCGAGCATCCCCGACCGAACCAAGCTCGGCGAGTTCGTGCCCTCCTCGCAGCCGTTCCCGGCGCCCGCGATTTCGCTTGCCGACACCAACGGCCATTCCGTCGAACTCTCCGAGCTTCGAGGCAAGCTCGTCCTTGTCAACCTTTGGGCCACCTGGTGCGAGCCGTGCCTGCGCGAGATGCCCTCGCTCGAGCGGTTGCAGTTGCGGCTCGGCGAGCGGATCGCGGTGCTTGCGGTGTCCGAGGATCGCGGCGGCAACAAGACCGTCGAGCCTTTCATCGCCAAACTCGGGCTCAAATCCGTCAAGGTCTACATCGATCCCAAGAGCGAGGTCGGGCACGCCTTCGGGGCACGCGGCTTGCCGAGCAGCTTTCTGATCGACCGCGAAGGCAATGTGCTCGGCCGCGTCGAAGGCGCGGCGGAATGGGACTCACCCAAGATCCTTGGCGTCCTCGAACCCCTCCTCTCCGGCGATGGCGTGGTCAAGGCGTCGTCCCGCTGAGCACTTTTTTGAGAAACTGGCCGCCCCGCCGCAATCCTTGGTCGTCGATCGAATGGCCGATGCCGACCGACGTTACCGTCTCCACCGGCACGCCGGCCGCCTTGAGCGCGCTTTCCGCCACAGCCAGCGAGCTGTACGGAACGAGCGGGTCCTCGGTGCCGTGAACCAGGAGGATGGGCGGGCGCGAGCGCAGCTCGCTGGCCAGCAATTCCGGAGCGAGCAGCCGCCCCGAGAAACCGACGATGCCGGCGACCAACTCGGCGCGGCGAAGGCCGACAAACAGCGACATCATCGTGCCCTGCGAGAACCCGACCAGCGCGAGTTGGTCGCTCTTGAGCCCTCGTTCTTCGAGTGCCTCGTCGATGAACGCGCCGAGGATCGGCGCCGCCGCCCGCACCCCACCCAACACCGCCTCCGGGCTGCGGTCCTGCGAGCTGAACCATTGATAGCCGTATGGTGCCGTGTCGCAGGGGAACGGGGCGTTGGGCGACAGGAATTCGGCGTGCGGCAGCAACCTCGCCCAATAGGGTGCGAGCCCGATCAGGTCGCTGCCGTCCGCCCCGAGCCCGTGCAGCAATATGACCAGACGGCGCGGCTTGCCGCCGGAAGCGGGTGGGCGCGACGGTCCGGACAGACGAGGCATCATCGACGCGGTCCTTCGTATGGCAAGCGCGACCCGGCACCCTAGCCCAGACGGGACTTGGATGTCACCCGCAGCGGCGGTTTGCCGCCCGACCGTGACGCGCTTTGCGCCGAGCCCGACCGGTTATCTGCATCTCGGCCACATCCGCTCGGCGCTCGAGGGGTGGCGCGCGGCGCAGCGCGACGGGGGCCGCTTTCTGCTCCGCATCGAGGATATCGACTGGACTCGCTGCCGCGACGAGTATGCCGCAGCGATCCTCGAAGACCTCGCCTGGCTCGGCCTCGACTGGGACGGGCCGGTGCGCAAACAATCGGAGCATTTCGACGACTACCGGCGCGCCCTCGACAGACTCGATGCGCTGGGTGTGATCTACCCGTGCTTTTGCACGCGGCGCGAGATCCAAGCTGAGATTGCTCGAGCGGGTGGCGCCCCGCATGGCGATGCCGGCCCGGTTTATCCCGGCACCTGCCGCAGGCTCGGAGCTGGAGAGGTCGCCGCAAAGCTGCGCTCGGATACCGATTATGCGTTGCGGCTCGACTTGGCGCGCGCTCTCGCGGTGACCGGCCCGCTCGAGTGGATCGAAGGAGAATGCACCCGGCAGGCCGACCCGGCTCTGCTCGGCGATGTCGTGCTCGGCCGCAAGGAGTTCCCGGCGAGCTATCACCTCGCGGTCACGGTCGATGACGCGATCCAAGGCGTAACCCTGGTGACCCGCGGCGAGGATCTCGCGACAGCGACGCATATTCATCGCGTTCTGCAAGCGCTGCTCGGCCTGCCGACACCGCGCTACCTGCACCACTCGCTGCTGACCGACGCGACTGGCCGCCGCCTCGCCAAGCGCGCTGGCGCGCCGACGATCCGGTCCATGCGGGAACAAGGGATGATTCCGGCAGAGATTATCGCAATGGCCGAAGCTGCCCCTCACCCACCAAGCCCTTCGGGCTTGGTCCCCCTCTCCCGCGGTGCGGGAGAGGAGCTTTGAGCGAGTAAGTTCTAGCCCCTCTCCCGCACCGCGGGAGAGGGTGCCGAGCGGAGCGAGGCGGGTGAGGGTATTGGGCTAGGGTGAGGGGCGCTTCAGTCCAATGGGCGGTGGAGGCCGGTGGCGACGTCGAGATATTCCGGGTCGTCCGGCCGCAGAACCCCGTGGCGCAACGCGAAATCGAGGATCACCAGATTGACGTTGAACTTGAAGTCGCCGCTCGTGCGGACGCGGTCGAGAACCGCCGAGGCGGGCATCAGCTCGAAATGGACGATTTCGCCGTCCTGGTTTTTCGGCACGAAATCGGCGGGCATTTCGAGGTCGAAGACGAACAGCACGTCGTCGCGGATGCCGAGCTCGTTTTCCATGCGATAGGAGACGGCGCCGGCCGGAACCGCGCGGCTGGTCAGGCTCCGCGGGATCGAGGCTTCTTCCTCGCCTTCCTTCAGCAAGGTTTCCTCGAGCCCGTGTCCGTTGCCGATGCCGCCGGCGACGAGGTTGTCGAGCTTGTCGGGAGCGACGCTCTTATCGGGGGAACGCCGGCCGACCCATAAATCGAGCATGCTCCCGTTCCGGCGGTAGCCGTTGACGTGGACGCCATAGGCGCGCGTCCCGAAGAACGGCACGGCCCCACGGTCGAGACGGAACACCACTGGCGCACCCCAGCGGGGCGCCACGTCAAAGGTCTCGCTGCGCGATTTCGGGATCCGCTTTTCGGCGACCAGCGCGTCGACCACGGCGTCGACCGCACCGCTGACCGCCGCGACATCACCGCGGGCTAGCAGACTGACCCGGTCGTCGCCAACCGCGAAGACATCCGGAAATCGCCGCAGCGCTACGGCGTTATCACGCCGCAGCAGCCCCACTCGGTCGTTGCCGGCAAAGAGCGGCACCACGCGAGCCGGGGCGTAGTTGTTGCAGGCAACGATATGGTCGCGGAACGACATGACGCCCAGAGCCCTGATCAGCCCGATGCGCCGAGCTTCTCCGAGGTCAGCACAACCTCGACATAGGCGATCTGCCGCAGACATGCGGCGATGTAGTCCATCAGATCGCGCCCGAGCCCGCGCATTTGTATGTCGATCGTCAGCTCGGCCTGATCGGTTCCACAAACCGTGCTGTGCCAGGCGGAGGGGACCAGGCCGCGTTTGGCGAACAGTTCCAGCACGCGGGGCATCACGCCGGGCTCGGCGTGCGCGTGAACGGAAAAGCAGGCGGTGACGGAAAGATCGTCGTCAGCGACGGTCGCGAGAAGGGGCGGCATGAGCTTGGTCCTCGGCAGGAAATGGGCGAATCGATCGATCCCGAACCCTCGGCGGGTTCGGGATTGTAATTCGCCGGCCAATCCGGCCATGGATCGTCATCTCAGCCACACCCCCGAGATGTAAGCCGGTCGGCCGGCGCGGTCAACTCGCTTTCGATCGGCATGCTGCCCGGATCGAAAACTTCCGCTCTTACGTTCGTCAAAGAGACGCACCATTTCGGGAGAAGACAAGTGGCGGAACGCCCGGTAGCGACCGGTACCGAGGCCCGCGCCGGCAGCAAGGAGGGCGTGGTGCGCTACGTTTTGCTGGCTTCGCTGGTGCTTGTCGTGGTTCTATTCGTGGTAGCATACGAGCTATTTTCCTGATCGGAGAGATTGATGACCCCCATCCGGCTCGGCTTCGTCGTACTTTTACTCGCCACTGCAGTGGGTTGCGGCATCATCGGCGCGCCGGAGCGGGCCAGCGACACTCAGAACCTCAACGCGATCTCGGACGATATCGCGGCGCTCTCGATGACCCATTCGGACGTCATGTCCGCGGCCGACCCGATGGCCCACACCGTCTACCCGCACCACTACCAATTGCCGCCCGACTGATCGGCGTCGCGCCCTGGGGCCATGCCGACCGAGCGCACAGCGCTGCTGGCCCGGACCGGGCGGGCGCTCGGCGCGGCAGAGCTGTTCCTCGCGGCCGGACGGGCGCGTCTCGTCGTGCGGGTGGCGCCCGGGGGCAAAGTCGAACCTGAGCGCTTCGCCACTGAACAATTGGCCGCCCATGCGCTGGCCTGGATGGCGAGCTATGTCGAAGCGCTGCGCCAGATGCGGAACTGGGCGGTGCGTCTCGACGAAGGCGGAAAGCTCGGCGAGATCGAGGCCTTGATCGTCGAAACCGCCTATGGCGAATATCTCGCGCAGCTCGCCGGCGGCATTGCCATGGCGCAGGGGGAATTCGCGCGGCCCCAGGATCTCGGCCTCGACGATGGGGAGATCGCGCCATTGCGCACCGGAGCGGCCGGCGCCCTGTCTGCCGGCGCCACCGCAGCTCGTTTGCAGCTCGGCGCCCGGTTCGCCGAGGCTAGAGAGGGCGCGTTCGGGGATATCGGCATCGCGGATCCGACCCTGGAGATGGTCCGCGATCAGGTGCGCCGTTTCGCGGAGCGGGAGGTCGCGCCGCATGCCCAGGAATGGCACCGCCGCGACCTGCTGATCCCGCTGCCCGTTATCGAAGAGCTCGCTCGGATCGGCGTCTTCGGGATGACGATCCCCGAGGAGCATGGCGGGCTCGGGCTCGGCAAGACGGCGATGAGCATCGTCTCCGAGGAGCTGTCGCGCGCCTATATCGGGGTCGGCTCGCTCGGCACCCGCTCGGAGATCGCCGGCGAGCTGATCCGCCTCGGTGGCACCGACGCGCAGAAGGCCCGCTGGCTGCCGGCGATCGCGTCGGGCGCGGTATTGCCGACCGCCGTCTTTACCGAGCCGAACACCGGCTCCGATCTCGCCAGCCTGCAGACCCGTGCGGTGCGCGACGGCGAGGTTTACCGTATCCACGGCGCCAAGACCTGGATCACCCACGGCGCCCGCTCCGACCTGATGACCTTGCTGGCGCGCACCGATCCCAACAAGCGCGGCTATGCCGGGCTCAGCATGTTCCTCGCCGAGAAGCCGCGCGGCAGTGACGAGGATCCCTTTCCGGCGGCGGGGATCAGCGGCACCGAAATCCCGGTGCTGGGCTATCGCGGCATGAAGGAATACGAGATCGCGTTCGATGGTTTCGCGGTGCCCGCCGAGGGTTTGCTCGGCGGAGTCGAAGGCCAGGGCTTCAAGCAATTGATGGCGACGTTCGAGAGCGCCCGGGTGCAGACCGCGGCCCGCGCCGTCGGGGTCGCGCAGAATGCGCTCGAACTCGGCCTCGCCTATGCTCTCGAGCGCGTGCAGTTCGGCGAAAAGCTGATCGCCTTTCCGCGCGTCGCCGGCAAGCTCGCCCTGATGGCGGCCGAGACAATGGCGGCCCGCCAGCTGACTTATTTCGCGGCGCGCGAAAAAGACGGCGGCCGGCGCTGCGACATCGAGGCCGGCATGGCCAAATTGCTCGCCGCGCGCGTCGCCTGGTCGAACGCCGACAATGCACTGCAAATCCACGGCGGCAACGGCTACGCGCTCGAATATCCGATCAGCCGTGTCCTGTGCGACGCCCGCATCCTCAACATCTTCGAGGGCGCCGCCGAGATCCAGGCGCAAATCATCGCCCGCGGCCTCGTCGCCGGCCGCAATTAGCGCTGCTGCAATTCGGGATCAGGCGGGAGACGCGAGCGGCTTGCCCTTCTGCACGACATAGGTAATGGCGATCCTCGTCTTTTTATCGCCATTCTTGCCGCCGGCATGAGGCGTTTCGGGCGGCACCTGAAAGCCGTCGCCCACCTTCAACGTGCGGGTCGGTTGACCTTGTACCGGGAGATCAAGACCACCCTCGAGGACAAAGCCGGACTCGATTCCCGGGTGGGTGTGCCGCGCGATCAGCACCCCCGGTTCTATTTCCGCTTCCACATTCACCGTCACATAGCCCGGCGCCGGACCGTCCATCTGCGACAGGATTTTTCGCGTGACGCCGGGGGTTGTTGTTCCGGTCGGCGCGCCCTGTGCCGACGCATCTGTCGCAATGAACCCGGTGAGCCCGCAAACCGCGCAGGACGCAAAACCCGCAAAGCCTCTTCGCGTCAGCATGATGACCTCCCCTCCTTGTCCGGATCGCCTGCGCCCGAACTTCTACAGAGGCATCTTAATCAGTTCGGGATTAGGCGGGCAAGCGCCCCTCGAACGTTTCAGGTGCGCAAAAGGGCGGGGCTTGCGGGGCGACTCCCGGCAGGCCGCTTCCAGCCTACAATCGCGCTAGCCAATAGCGGCTTTGAGTGGTAGAGGGACGCGAACTCTCGGTCCCCGCGTAAGATGGCGTTCGAGACTCCCTCTTGTCGCTTCTGCCACGGTCCCCATTCTCTAGACGAAAGCACATTTCCCCATCCCCGTGAGTGCGAATCCCCCTCTCCCCACCGGACCGGGAAGGCTCAATTTGATCGGGAGAAACGCTTCCGCGTCGATTTGTGTTTACCACTCGGCCTCTCTGCCGCTAGAGAGGCGCGTGCTCCCAGGCGGTCGACCTTCCGGTCGGGCGGTCCCGGTTTGGTGAAGGTCAGAGCGCTGGGCTTAAGTGAGGCATTAAAATGTCCGGTACACAGCGATTGCCAGGCGGCCGGCCACGCAAGGCAAGTCAACGGCGCACTCGGCCCGCGGCACCTTTGCAACCCCGGATAAGCCGCCTTTGGCGTCCTGGGGACCAGGTGCGCTGGCGCGACCGCATCGGTGTTTTCCATCGCGATCTTGGTGACGGTGAACACGCCGAGATTGTGATCGTGGATCGCACCTACCGGGTGCGTGTCGGGGACCTTGCGTGACGACAGCTGCCGCCTCCCGTCGCCGGGATCGCGGGTCGTGCCGCTGCATCGGGTTCGCCCAGGACAGCGTCGGTCATCGGCCTGCGCGGATGCGGTCGAATAATCTCGCATTATTCAGGACGGGGAGGTGATGACGCTAAACTCCTCCCCGAACGTAGCACGATGCGCCGTCGCATAGGCGTCCATGAACACTTGCGTCGAACAGGGCGCCAACTCTGTCTGAAGCTGGGCGCGCAGCTTGTTATCCATTAGGGCGAAGGCCCCAATGAAATCGACCGGTTGGCCGTTTACTAGCACCCATTCGGGCCCTGTCAAACTCTTATACCCCGCTTATACGGCGGCGCACCCCCTTCCAGAATATCGGCACAGGAGCTGTTAATTTTGTGTCACCGCCTGTCCCTGCGCTTGCGGGGAGAGGGTTAAGGGTGGAGGGGCTTTGTCGGCTATGATCGCATAAAGCCTTCGATCTCGCTTTCGGCCCAGCTCATCGCGTCGTCAACGGATTGGCGCTGTTGCGTCACCTTGGCGATCAATTTCGTCAAGGTCGCCTGGGCAAACATCTGGGTCCCGATCCTCAAGGGGGCCGGATACCCGACGAGGCTCGGAATCGCGTCGTGGCGCGGAGGATAATTGTAGTTGGTGCCCTTCGGCGCGCCCTCTTCTTCCCAAATCTTGAAGTCCATCCACTTGTCGTAAGGCGGAATGTCAAAGCCGACGCTCGCAGTGACCAGCTTTTCCTGCACCGGGCGGGTCATCAGATAGGTCAGCAGGCTTTTCGCCGCCGGGATGTTCGGTGAGAAATTCCAGATTGCCCAGAAATACGGGTTGCACGGGTCGTAGCGGCCCTGCGGCCCGTTCGGCGAGTGGAAGGTCCATAATTGCTCGGCGACCTTCGGCTGGTCGCGCTTCGCCACCGCATAGGCGCTGGGCGGGTTTAAAATCAGCGCGCTCTTGCCGGAAACCAATGTCCTTGTTGTTCGACGCGCTGTCGTACGCGTAAACGTCGCCCTCGAGGGATTGGGAGAGCTGCTTGAAGAATTCGAGCGCCTGCCGGGTCGCGTCGGTATTGACCGTGATGTCGCCTTTAGCGTCTACGAGATCGGCGCCATAGCTGTGAAATACCGCACCTGCCATATTGATCGCGTCGGTGCAGGCGCTGAGCCCGAGGCCAAAGGGGTGCCCCGCCTTGAAGCATTTCTCGGCGGCCTTGAGGAAATTGTTCCACTCCCAGGTTTCGACCAGCTCCTTGTCAGGCGCAGCGCCGGCCGGATACATCTTCTGGACGTCGAGCCCGACATATTCCTTCATGTAGTCGATACGGGCGCAGGGCGGCAGCGAACCGTTGCCGTAGCCCGTCGGCACCGCCATCCAATGGCCGTCGATCTTGCCGGTGTACTCGGAGGCCTGCGCGATCGGGCCGTACTCCTTGATGACCGGGAGCACGATGTCGTCGACCGGCACGAAATTGTCGGCCTGCGCCGAGACGTACCAAGTGCGCAGCCCCATCATGTCGTGGCCGGCCTTTGCCTGGCCTTCCGCCATCAAGGTCAGCCGGTCCTTGTCGCCGTTCGAGGTGACCAGGTCGACGTTGAGGTCGACCTTTTCCTTCACTGCCCGTTCGGCGCAAATCTTCTTCAATTCCTCGGCGGCGCCGGGTACCCAATGGTCCCAGACGCCGAAGGAGAGCCTGCCGGCCGCGTACGCGCCGCGCACGAACGGTGTAGTCAGCGCTGTCGCCGCCGTCGTCTGCAACACCGGCGCCGCGTCAGCACTGTTCGAGTCATCAATTCATCTCTCCGGTTGGCTCTCGAGAAATTCCCGTCTCAATAGATGTGCTGGCCGCCGTTGACAAAGATCTCTGTCGCGGTGACGTAGGCGGCGTCCTCGCTGCACAGGAAAAAAATCGTTCCGGCGACGTCTTCGGGCTCGCCGAGCCGGTTGAGCGGAATGCGCGGCAGCAAAGCCGTGGTCTCGGGAGACAGCATCGCGGTCTTGATCTCGCCGGGAGCGACGGCGTTGACCCGGATGCCGAGCCGGGCGAATTCGGCGGCCATCTCGCGCGTCAATGCCGACAATGCCGCTTTCGATGTGGCATAAGCCGAACCGGCGAAAGGGTGCACCACGTGACCGGCGATCGAGGTGATGTTGACGATCGCACCCTTCCCTTGCGCCAGCGCTGTCGAGAAGGCGCGCGCGAGGATCAGCGGCACGAAGAAATTCAGGTGAAACACCGCATACCAAGCTTCGATATCGCTGTTGAGGCACCCGAGCCGTTCTTTGGTCGGAGATTTGGGCGATACGCCGGCATTGTTGACGAGAGCGTGCAGACCCCCGTCGAGCAACGCGCCGGCCTCGGCCACCAAGTGCTTGAGGTCCTGTGGATTGCCGAGATCGGCGGTGATGTGATGGGTCCAGTTCGGGTCGCGTTTACACTCCTCGGGCACTGCCTCCCGCGAGCAGGTGATGATCCGCCAACCTGCGTCGCTGAAGCGCTTGACCGTGGCGTGCCCAATCCCGCGGCTCGCCCCGGTCAGCAGCAAAACCTTCCTTTCACTGCTCATTACGCGCCAACCCGTCGCGGAAAATTTGTCCGCGGCTCCTCGATCCCCTCCGGATCCTGGTGGATCATGACTTCGGCGTGGGGATAGGCCGCGCGTAGCTCGGCCTCGACCTCGTCGGAGATTTCGTGCGCCCGGATTAGGCTCAGCCCCCCGTCCATTTCGATATGGATCTGTATGAAGGCCGTCGGGCCGGCGACCCTCGTGCGCAGATCATGCGCGGCGGCCACATCGGGATGTGACTGCGCAATTGCACGGATCTTTTCGCGCTCCTCGTCGGGCAGCTCGTGGTCCATCAGCTGGAACAGCGACAGGCGGGCCAGTCTCACAGCAGAGTAGACGATCCAGATACCGATCGCCGCGCCGAACAACGGGTCGAGCAGCGGAAAGTCGAGGACGCTGCCCAGCAAGAGCGCGGCAATAACGCTCGTATTCAATACGAGATCACTGCGGTAATGGAGCTCGTCGGCGGTGATGGCGATCGACCCGGTGCGCCGCACGACATGCCGCTGATACAGGACGAGCGCGATCGTCACGGCGATGGAGAAGATCATCACGGCGATGCCGGCCGGCGGGTTCTCGACCGGAACCGGCCAGATCAGCCGCCTCACCGCTTCGGCAAGCAGCAACATCGCGCTACCGGTGATGAAGGCCGATTGGCCGAGCACCGCCAGCGGCTCGGCCTTGCCGTGGCCGAAGCGATGCTCGCGGTCGGCCGGGCTCATCGCATGCCGCACCGCGACCAAATTGACGAGCGATGCGACGGCATCGAGCAACGAGTTGACCAGACTCGACAGCAGCGCGACCGATCCCGTTTCCAGCCAAGCCGCGAACTTGACGGCGATCAGGACCGCCGCGACTGCGACCGAGGCATAGGTCGCCATGCGGCGCAGGCGGTCGGCCGCCGGTCCGTGCATCATGGAAACAACCGCTCGCGTCGCCATCCTGTGCCTTCGCGAAGGAACAACAGCCTATCATGCAACCGAAACGGCCGTTCCTGCCAGAATTCTATGCTCTGCGGCACGACCCGAAAGCCGGACCAATGCGGCGGGCGCGGCACTGCGCCTTCGGGAAAGCGGCGCGAAAACTCCTCCACCCGCCGTTCGAGCTCGGCGCGGCTGGCGAGTGGCTGCGACTGATCCGACGCCCACGCGCCGATCTGACTGTCGCGCGGGCGGCTGGCGAAATAGGCGTCGGCCTCCTCGTCGGTGACCAACTCGACCGGACCCTCGATGCGGACCTGGCGGTTCAGCGACTTCCACAGGAAACACAGCGCCGCGTGCGGGTTGGTGAGCAGCTCCTTCGATTTCCGGCTTTCGAGATTGGTGTAGAACACGAAACCCCGATCATCCAACCCCTTCAACAGTACGGCCCGAGCCGACGGCCTGCCTTCCGAAGTCGTCGTCGCCACGATCATCGCATGCGCGTTCGCCTCGCCCTGCCAGGCTTCGTCGAGCCATCGCCGAAACGGCGTAAAGGGCTCGCCTTCATCAAGTTCGTCTAGCATCGCAGACCCAACCGGTGAGCCCCTCTCCGCCCTTCAGGGGGGAGAGGGAGGGGCCCGCAAAGCGGGAGGGTGAGGTGGGAGCCGCCGCTGCTCTGTGGATCGGCCCCTCTCACCCTGCCCTCTCGCCCCGGCCGGTGGGGGGAGAGGAAAAAAGGAGCGCTGTTCGAGAAATCTGATGCCATTTGACGATCACGTCCCAACCTACTTCGACGTCACCTCTTCGGCCACCGTCTCGGCCGAGCGCCAACGGCTGCGCCGGCGAGCAACGGGTTCGAGCGTTTCGGCGAGAAGCGAGGCGATCGTGACGCCCATGGCCGCACTCTCTGCCTTGACGATGCGATCCATTGCCGGCGCCACCTGCTGTTGCCACGGCTGGGCCGCCCGTCCCACCCAGCGGCCGGCGAGCGGCAGGTGAAGCGCCTCGTACAAATCGTGCAATGTTGCGGTCTCGGGGGCCCAGGACAATACCCAGCACCCCTCTTGCGTATGAGCCGCGAAACCGGCCTTGGCGAGCGGCCTCAGATGCTCGTCGATGACTGTCGTCGCGACGCCGAGCTCGGCGGCGAGCGCCGGCGTCGACCTCGACTCGCCGCGCCGCTGCGCCCGAGCGAGCGATGCGATCAACGACAAACTGAAGCCGAGCCGAACGCCCCCCGAGGGTATCGCGCCGACCCGCTCGTCGATCCGCCAGTTCGGCAACGCTGCGGCGACCACCGCGCCGAGCAGGACTGCCATCCACGATATGTACATCCAGAGCAGAAAGATCGGGATGATGGCCAGCGCGCCGTACACCGTCTGATAAAAAGACGAGATGCCGATATAGAATGAAAAGCCAACCTTCAGGATTTCGATCGCGATCGTTGCGATCAGCGCGCCGAGCGCGCCATCGCGCCAGCGCACCGCACAGTTCGGTATCAGGCAATAGAGCAGCGTCAGAGCGACGAATTCGAGCACGGCCGGGACCGCGCGGGCGAGTGAGTGGAGCCAGCTGCTCGCAAGCCACGCGACCGCTTCCTGCCCGAGGCCGACCTGACGCGCGGCGAGCTCGAAATAGGTCGACAGCGACAGGCTGATCCCGATCAGGAGTGGTCCGAGCGTTATCAAGGTCCAGTAGGCGAGGATGCGCTGAACCCAGGGCCGCGGCGAGGTCACTCGCCAGATCAGGTTGAGCTGATCCTCGACCGTCACCAGCAGCAGAATCCCGGTCGCCGAAATCCCGGCGATCCCGATAGCCGTGGTCTGCGCCGCCGAATTGGCAAAGGCGCGGAACCACCAAGCCGCCTGCTCGCCGATCGACGGCACCAAGGTGCGAAAAACCAGCGCCACCAGCTCGTCATGCACCTGCGCGAAGATTGGAAAGGCGGACAGCGTGCCAAAGGCGATAACGGCGAGCGGAACCAGCGAGACGAGCGTCGTATAGCTGAGCGCGCCCGAAGCCGCAAAACAGCCATCGGCGAGGAAGCGGCGCAGCGAATACATCGCAAAAGCGGCCAACGTCGCGCACATCTGCCGCAGCTTGCCGCGGGGGGGCCGGCCCTGTTCCTCGGCAGAGGTCATCACAAAAGCTTAGGTCCTCGCTGCTGTTAAACAAGAAGCGGCCGGCGAATGTCCCACCCTTGGGCCGACCCTGATTGGCCGGGGCGTTTTCCTTCGTGTAGGATCGCCGCGAATTGGAAGGCGGGGAAGACGATGCCGCTGATGGCGGGTAAGCAAGGCCTCATTATGGGTGTCGCGAACGAGCGGTCGATCGCCTGGGGGATCGCGAAGGCGTTGCACGCTCATGGCGCCGACCTCGCCTTCACTTATCAGGGCGAGGCGCTGGGGAAAAGGGTACGGCCGCTCGCTCTCAGTCTCGACAGCGATGTCGTCTTGGAGGCCGATGTCGCATCCGCCGAGAGCCTCGATGTGGTTTTTGCGACGTTGGCGCAGCGGTGGGGTCGGCTCGATTTCGTGGTTCACGCGATTGCCTTCTCCGACAAGGACGAGCTGAAAGGCAAATACATCGAGACGACGCGCGCCAACTTCCTGCGCACTCTCGAAATTTCCTGTTTCTCGTTCACCGATGTCTGCCGTCGCGCCGCGCCCTTGATGACGGCCGGCGGGAGCCTGCTGACGCTCACCTACTCCGGAGCCGAGCGGGTGATGCCGCATTATAACGTGATGGGCGTGGCAAAGGCGGCGCTCGAGGCCAGCGTGCGCTATATCGCCGTCGATCTCGGCGGCGACAATATCCGCGTCAACGCGATTTCCGCCGGTCCGATCAATACGCTGGCCGCCAGGGGTATCGGCGACTTTAATTATATCCTGAAATGGAACCGTCTGAATTCGCCGCTTAAGCGCAACGTCACGATCGAGGATGTCGGCGGCGCCGGCCTTTATCTGTTGAGCGACCTCTCCGCCGGCGTCAGCGGCGAAGTCCATCATGTCGACTGCGGCTATCACGTCGTCGGCATGAAAGCGGTCGACGCTCCCGACATTTCGGTGGTGTGACCGCGGTGCGGGCGTCGTTCTTGCTCGTCCGGCAGACTATCCTGGCGGCTTACTTGTCCGTCGTGCCATGTGCGATGGCAAGCGCTGCTCCGGCCGAGGACGATATGGCGATAGCGCAAAGTCTGGCGGAAATGTTGCGCGATGCCCGCACGGTCATTTCCGACAAACAGGATCTGATCAACAATCCTCAGCTTGGTGACAAGCACCTGACGGGAGAAGTCGTGCTCGATCAGGCAGTGGCGAAATACAAGAAGGATACCGGGGTTGACCCGACAAAGCTCGATCCCGCCTCACGTCAGGGGCGGTTGCTGCGCGCGATGATGGCGGCGATCGTCGAAGTCGTGAACGACAATCAGGCGACGATCAACGAGAAAGGAACCGGCTTCAAAGGCTTTATCCCGGCGGTTTCTGCAAGGCTGGTCGCCGAAAGCTTTGGCCAGCTGGCGAAAGGCGAAGCCGAGATCAAGGTTACTGCGCCCGTGGAGCTCGTCCGCAACCGCAAGGCGCTCCCCGACCCGTGGGAGACCGGGGTCATCGAGAAGCGGTTCCTCGATCCGGCTTGGCCCGCAGGCAAACCGTTCTCCGCTGAGGTCGAGACCAACGGGCGGCCGGCATTCCGGGTCATGGTCCCCGAGTATTACGTGGAATCCTGCCTCGCCTGTCACGGTTCGCCAAAGGGTGAAATGGACATCACCGGTTACCCAAAGGAGGGCGGGAAGTTGAACGACCTCGGCGCCGCCATCAGTATTACCCTTTATCATTGAACTGGCCGGGCGGAGGCATCCGATGATCGCTCGGCTGACGATCCGGACGCGGCTGATGCTGCTGACCTGCGCCGGCCTGATTGTCCTGATCGCGACGAATGCTTTCTTGAACAAGGAGCTCGCCGAGAATTCGGCGGGGATGGTCACCGCAGCCGAGCTCCTCAAAAGCATCGAAGAAGCGAACAGCGCGCAAATCGCCTTTGGCGAGTTGCGGTATTGGATGACCGATCTGGCAGTCAGCCAGCTGATGATGGCGGAACGCAACGCAGCCGCGGCGCGCGCTCGAGTAGAACAGCATCTCGACCAGTTGCAGCCGTGGAACCCGCAGCGGATCGCGACTGTCCGCAGCGAGATCGCGCAGTATGAGGAGTTGGCCAGCAAGGCTGTCGACGAATACACCGACGACCGCCGCGTGATCGGCAACTCCCTGCTGGCCCGGGCGCGACAGCACAGTGTCGTCGCCGAGCAACAGATCGCCTCGATCGTCCAGGAACTGACCGGCGGCGCGATCGCCGCTCGGCAGCGCGTGGTTGCCGGAGCCGAAAGAGCAACACGGCTCTCGCAAATCGTCGTTGCGGCGGCAGTCGTCATCGGAGTTCTGCTGACCTCCCTGATCCTGCGCTCGATCGTCGTGCCATTGCGCCGCCTGACGGTGGCGATGGACGGCCTGAACGCCGGCAACGTCGCCGTGGCCATCCCCGAGGCCGGGCGCGACGAGATCGGTGCGATGGCGCAGACCCTGGCGATGTTTCGCGACACCTTGAGGGAGCTGCGTGAGACATTGGCGCAACTCGAGGCGTTGCGCGCGGTCGGGCGAGCCGTCGGCTCGACCCTCGATCTCGAAGGCGTGCTATCGATCGTCGCCGCGCGGGCGGTCGAGTTTTCCCATGCGCAAGCCGGCATAATCTATGAATTCGACGACGTGGCGCGGGAATTCCGGTTCCGCAGCAGCCATGGTGCAGAAGCGGAGCTCACCGAAGAGCTTAGGGCAGCGCCGATCCGCCACGGCGAAGGAGCGATCAGCGCCGCGGCGATCGCCGGCTCGCCGGCGCAAATCCGCGACCTCCTCTCCGAACGGCAAATCACCTTGCCAAAATTTGTCGATGCCCTCGCGCGCCGGGGGTACCGTTCGCTGATCGCGGCGCCCTTGTTGCACGAGCAGAATATAATGGGGGGACTCATTGTCGCGCGACGCGAGGCGGGCGAATTCCCCAAGGAGGTCGTCAGTCTGATCGAGGCTTTCGCCACCCAGTCGGCGCTCGCCGTGCGCAACGCCAAGCTGTTCGAGGAGCAGCGCCGGCGCGAGCGCGACTTGCGGGTGGCGCACGAGCAATTGAAGCAAGCGCAGGCCAACCTGATCCATGCCGAGAAGATGGCGTCCTTGGGCCAGCTCACCGCCGGCATCGCCCACGAGATCAAAAACCCGCTCAATTTTGTGAACAACTTTTCAGAGCTCTCCCGCGAGCTGCTGCAGGAGCTGCGGGACACGATCGCTTCTCCCGTCGCCGAGCAGGACGAGCTGATCGAAACCCTGACCGCCAATTTGGCAAAGATCGTCGAGCATGGGCGGCGCGCCGACGGGATTGTGACCAGCATGCTGCTGCATTCGCGCGGCGGCACCGGCGAGCGCCGTGCAACCGACCTCAACGCGCTCGTCGAGGAGGCGCTGAATTTGGCGTTTCACGGCGCCCGCGCGCGCGACAAGAGCTTCAACATCACATTGGAGCGCGATCTCGATACCAAACTCACTCCGATCGAACTCGTCCCGCAGGACATCACCCGCGTGCTCCTAAACCTGTTCGGCAACGGCTTTTACGCTGCCGGGAAGCGCCAGCAGGAGGGGACCGACCCGGCATTTCAACCATCATTGCGGGTGTCGACGCGCGATCTCGGCGGCCAAGTCGAGATCAAGGTGCGGGACAACGGCGTCGGGATGCCGCCCGAGGTGCGCTCGAAGCTGTTCACGCCGTTCTTCACGACCAAGCCGACCGGCGAAGGCACCGGGCTCGGCCTGTCGATCAGCTATGACATCGTCACCCAGCAGCATGGCGGCACCATCACTGTCGAAAGCCGCCCGGGCGAATTCACCGAATTCACGGTGCGGCTGCCGCGCAGCCTGGAGGCTGCTGAGCCGGCTGCGGCGACGGGAGCTTCGGCTTGAGCGACACGCCGCCGACGCATCCGGATGTCGAGATCGTCGAGGCGACAAGGGCGTTCGAGCGATTCCTGCGGGTGGACGTGTTCCGGTTCCGGCATCGCCTGTTTTCCGGCGAGTGGAGCGCCCTGCGCCGTTACGACGTGCTGCGGCGCGGGCAGGCGGTTTCGATCGTGCTCTACGACCCCGACCGGGAGAGCGTCGTGCTGGTCGAGCAGTTCCGCCTGCCGGCGCTCCTCGCCGGCAGCTCGCCGTGGCAGCTCGAGACCGCCGCCGGCCTCATCGACAGCGGCGAGACGCCCGCGGCCGTCGCAATCCGCGAAACGCAGGAGGAAACCGGCCTCGCGCTGATCGGCGAGCCAATCCCGATCCAACGCTATCTGCCCTCGTCCGGCGGCTCTGACGAAAGCGTTTTCCTGTTCTGCGGACGGGTCGACGCCACAGCCGCCGGCGGCGTGCACGGCTTGGCGGAAGAACACGAGGACATCCGCGTCGTCGTCAAAACCCTCGCCGAGATCGAAGCTCTACTCGAGGCCGGCAGAATCGAAAGCGGCCACACCCTAATCGGCCTCTATTGGCTGCTGCGCCACCGCGACCACCTCCGCCGGCTCTGGGCGGTCGATTAGAGCGCAATCAGCGCGGCACGAACGGCTTGAAATGTTTCGACAGCGCCAGGCCCTGGCGCTGGTAGGAAGAACCGATCGGGGTGCCGTAGAGCTTGTCGGGCCGGGCGATCAGGCGCTCGTAGACCAGGCGGCCGACGATCTGGCCGTCCTCGATCAGGAACGGCACTTCATGCGAGCGCACTTCGAGGACGGCGCGGCTGCCGGCCCCGCCGCTCTCGGGGGCACCGAAGCCGGGATCGAAAAACCCTGCGTAATGCACCCGGAATTCGCCGACGAAGGTGTCGTAGGGCAACATCTCGGCGGCGTGGTCGGGCGGCACGACGACCGCCTCTCGCGACGCCAGGATGTAGAAATCGTTGGGGTCGAGCACGATCCCCCCCTGGTTCCCTGGGCCTCGGTGCGAGTAAACGGGCTCCCAGAAGTCGCGCGGGTCGTAATGAAAGCTGCGGTCGATATCGATCACGTCGGTATGCCGCCGCGCCTTGTACCCGACGATCCCGGTCGCCTTGTCGCCGGCGACATCGACGGTGAAGGCGAGCCCGTTGCGGATCGTCTGCGGCCCAGCCGGACCATCCACCAGCCCGACCTCCTCATGCAGCCGGCGCAGCGCCGTATCGCTGAACCCGGGCGAGCCGCGGCGGATGCGCATTTGCACCAGGCAAGAGCCGGTGCGTACCAGGATGCTGAAGGCCCGCGGCGAGATCTCGGCAAAGAGCGGCCCCTTGTAGCCCTCGCGGACGCGGTCGAATTCGGTGCCGTAATCGGTGATGACCCGGGCAAAGACATCGAGCCGACCGGTCGAGCTCTTCGGGTTGGCAGCCGCCGCGGTGCGTTTGCGCAGCGACACATATTCGAGCAACGGGACGATATAAACGCAGTCCTTCTCGAGAACCGCGCCCTCCGTCAGGTCGATGCGGTGCATCGAGAGGAGTTCGAGCTTGTCGCGCACGCTGGCCCGCGCGCCGGGCAGAAAGCTCGCCCGTACCCGGTACGCGACCTCGCCGAGCCGCAGATCGATGCTGGCCGGCTGGATCTGATCGTCGCCGATCGGCTGCGGCGAAAGAATTTCCCGGCCCTGCGCCACCGCCTCGCGCAGCAGCTGTGACGGCAACAGACCGGTCGTCAAATCCCGTTGGCGGTCGGCCTCGACCCAGTCGGGCTTCGGAAACAACTCGCTGCCTTGCGGCTCGGTCATTCTGCGATCGGTTGGGTCGCTTGGGCGAGCCAGCGCGCGGTGTCGCGGTCGACCAATCGGGTCAACGCGTCTCGGACCGTCACATGATACTCGTTGAGCCAGGCGATCTCGTCCTCGTCGAGCAATGACGGCTCGATCAGGTTGCGGTCGATCGGGGCGAGGGTCAGCGTTTCGAAGCCCAGCATCTCGCGCTCGGCCGGGCCGTCGGCCGGCTGCACCAACACGAGATTTTCGATGCGGATGCCGTAGGCGCCGGTCTTGTAATAGCCGGGCTCGTTCGAGACGATCATGCCGGGCAGCAGAGGCTGCGTGTTCGGGGCCTTGGAGATGCGTTGCGGGCCCTCGTGCACCCCGAGATAGCTGCCGACGCCGTGCCCGGTGCCGTGGTCGTAGTCGAGCCCCTCGTGCCACAGCGCGCGGCGCGCGAAACCGTCGAGTTGTGTCCCGGTGGTGCCCCGAGGAAAGCGCGCCAGGGCGAGCGCGATGTGGCCCTTCAGCACGCGGGTGAACCGGTCGCGCATCTCCGCCGAAGGCTCGCCGACCGCGATCGTGCGCGTCACGTCGGTGGTGCCGTCGAGATACTGGGCGCCCGAGTTGAGCAGATAAAGGGTGCCCGGTTCAAGGCGCTTCTCGGTCTCCGGCATGGCCCGGTAGTGCACGATTGCGCCGTTCGAGCCGGCCCCTGAAATCGTCGGGAAGCTGAGGTCGCGGAAGTTCTCCCCCTCGCGTCGGAACGCCTCGAGCCGGTCGCTGGCGGCAATCTCGGACAGCCCACCCTTGGGCGACTCGCGCGCGAGCCAGGCGAGGAAGCGCGTCAGCGCGGCGCCGTCGCGCTGATGCGCTGCGCGGGTGCCGTCGATCTCGGCGGCATTCTTGCACGCCTTGGGCAACAGGCACGGGTCGGCGGCGCGATGGATCTTCGCTCCCGCCTCTGTGAGCCGGTCGAACACCCAGGAGGCGGCGGTGGCCGGATCGGCCTGCACCCTCCCGCCCTCGGCGGCAAGTGCGTCGAGCGCCGGTCCCAGTTGCTCGGGCGGCAACACGGTGACGGCGTTGCCGAGATGGCGTTCGAGGCCGGGGACGAGCTTTCGCCGGTCGATGAAGAGGCTGACCGAGCGGTCCTGGCGCAGGATCGCAAACGACAAGGGCAGCGGGGTGTGCGGCACGTCGCCGCCGCGGATGTTGAGAAGCCAGGCAATCGATTCCGGCATCGTCAAGACGACCGCCGCGACCCCCTCCTGTTGCAAGGCACGCCCCAGGCGGGTGCGCTTCGATTCTGCGCTCTCGCCGGAGAATTGCTCGGGATGCGGCACGACGGGTGCGATCGGCGTTGCCGGCTGGCCGAACCACACCTTGTCGAGCGGGTTGTCGTGAACAGCGCGGAGCTCGGCTCCGGCCTTTTCTGCAGCGGCGTGAAATCGTTCCACCTCGTGAGGCGTGTGCAGCCAAGGATCGTAGCCGAGAACCTCGCCCTTTTTGAGCGCCGTGACGAGCCATTGCGCCGGCGGTTCCTCTACCAGGTGATGGATCTCGAACGAGCCGGTATCAATCTGGGTGGCCGCCTGCAATGTGTACCGCCCATCGACAAACAACGCTGCGCGGTCGCGCAACACGATCGCAAGGCCCGCCGACCCGGTAAAGCCGGTCAGCCAGGCGAGACGCTGACCGCGTGGCGGCACATATTCGCCCTGATGCTCGTCGGCGCGCGGCACGATGAACCCGTCGAGTCCCCGCGACACGAGTTCCCTCCGCAGGCGGGCGAGACGCTCCGCTCGCGGCAGTCGAGCGAAATCGTCGCGTGACAGGCCGTCGTGGTACTCGGCGGCCTTGGCGGCGCGCAGCGCCTCGAGCCAGTCGGCGAGCTGTTGCGGCATCGGGTCGGCGACCAGCCTATGCCAGCCGGTCCCAACTTCGGGCGGGGCGGCCAGCACGCCATCTATCAGAGTCTCGACGCCTTCGGGGTCGTAGGTAGAACCCGCCGCTTCCAACAATCGCGCCGTCTCGTCCCGGTTGGGTTGGGTCAGGCTCGACCTCATCTACTGCTCCTTTTTCTATGCATGGCTGAATTGCGAGGCCGCTGTTGCTCTTTTTGCAGTGCAGCACCAGATCCTTGTGCGGCGCAGCATAAGCGGCGCACGGGAGTTCTAGCCATGCCTGTAGTCAATCTTCTCATTTCCGCCGGAAGGCGCTTTTCCGACTGGCGGCACCGGCAGCAAGCCTATGCCGAGCTGATGGCGCTCGACGATCACTCGCTCGCCGATATCGGGCTTCACCGTTCGCAAATCGCCAGCCTTGTCGAGGGTCGCCGCATGCCCGACCCATCCTCAGCGCCGGTGCCTTTCCCGAAATCGGAGAAGCTCGCCCGGCCAAAGGAAGCCTGACCGGTCCTTTGACCGAGCCGAATTCACAGATGGGGGCTTCGGCCCCCATCGTCATCTCCAGCGCATGCCGGCGGCGCATCACCAGGGTCGACCACCCGTCGATGACCAGCCGATAATCGAGCACGATGCCGCAGCCGCGGTGTGGTGCGAGCACGATCGGCTCCTGCCGCCGCAGCAATCCCGACAACACGGCGAAGCCGCCGGGAGCCAATCGGCGAGAGAGATCGGCGGCCATGACCGCCAATGGGCGCGCGAGAATATTGGACAGGATCAGATCGTAGCGTGATCTGCGGATGAGCCGATCACCGTAGCCCGGCGCGCTACGGTTTTGCACCAGCCTCGTCACGCCGTTGCGCGCGGCGTTGTGGCGGGCGACGCAGATCGCCCTCGGATCGATGTCGCCCGCCAATACCTTGCGGTGCAGCAGCTTGGCTGTAGCGATCGAGAGGATCCCGGTTCCGGTTCCGATATCGAGCGGTCTGTGAAATCGCCGTCGACGCGCCAGCCGCTCGAGAGCCAAGAGACAGCCGTGGGTCGACGGATGCTCGCCGGTGCCGAACGCGGTCGCCGCGTCTATCGCGATCCCGATCGCTCCCGCCGGCACCTTGCCATCATAGTGCGAGCCGTAAACAAAAAACCGGCCGACCCGCAGAGGTGGAAAGGACAGCTGGTTTTCCGCGAGCCAGTCGCGCTCCGGCAGGCTTTCCTCGCCGAATTCGGCGAGAGTTCCGCCCGCGGCAGCCGCGGCAAGCGCGAGCTGCGCCCTGAGCTCGGCGCTGGGCAAAGGCGATTGCCGATAAGCCTCGACCCGCCACTCCTCGGGCGCAGTCTCAAACGCCGATATGGCGTCGGCACTGTCGTCGAGGAGCACGAACACGGCATTCGCCGCGTCCGTGCCGCGGATATCCGCGAACAGGCGCCAAATGGAGCTGGTGGTCGTCATTCCGGGACGGCCCTAAGGGTCGGGCCCGGAGCCCATGAACACAGCCCCGTGCCAGGTTTTCTCGGGCAGGCGTTCATGGATTCCGGGTTCGCGGGCTACGCCCGCGCCCCGGAATGACGAGCTTCTGCAGTTCACTCATGCGCTCACGCGTGCTCGACAAAGGCGTCCATGATCTTCTTGTCGCCGGCGGCGTCGAAATGGATGGCGAGCTTGTTGTCTTCGACCGCGGTGATCGTGCCGTAGCCGAATTTCTGATGAAACACCCGGCCACCGACGGCAAAGCCGCCCACTCGGCGCAATTCTTCGCCGCGCTTCGGCACCAGGCCCGTATTGGCCAGCAAGGGGCGGCGCGGAGCGGCAGCCGGCCGCCAGGGCGCAGCCGGCGGGACCTCGATCGTGCTCGTCCATCCGGCATCCCAATTTGCCGCAGGCTGCAGGCCGGGCTCGGCGACGATCTCGACATGCTCGTTCGGCAATTCGTCGACAAAGCGGGAACGGATCGTATTCTGCCACTGCCCGTGAATGCGGCGGTTGGCGGCGAACGATACATAGGCGCGGTGCCGCGCGCGGGTCAGCCCGACATAGGCGAGCCGGCGCTCCTCTTCGAGCGCTGCAAGCCCGTTCTCCTCCATCGCCCGCTGGTTCGGGAACAACCCCTCTTCCCAGCCCGGCAGGAAAACCGAGTTGAATTCGAGCCCCTTGGCGCTGTGCAACGTCATCAGATTGACCATGTCGCCGCCGGCCTCGGCGGCATTGTCCATTACCAGGCTGACATGCTCGAGAAAGCCGCCGAGATTCTCGAACTCGGCCATCGCGACGACCAGCTCCTTCAGGTTTTCGAGCCGCCCCGTCGCGTCGGGTGAGCGATCGGCCTGCCACATCGCGGTGTAGCCCGATTCGTCGAGCACGATTTGCACGAGGTCGGTGTGCGAGATGCGTTGGGCGCGCGCTCGCCAACCGTCGACAGCGCCGATAAACGCCGCGAGCGCATTGCGGGCGGCGGGTCTCATTCGATCGCCAGCGATCAACATCCGCGCCGCTTCGATGAGCGGCAGCCTTTCGGCGCGGGCGAAGCTGTGCAATTCCTGCACAGTGGCGCTGCCGATGCCGCGCCGTGGGGTGTTCAGTATGCGCTCAAAGGCGAGATCGTCGGCCGGCTGATTGACGAGGCGCAAATAAGCGAGCGCGTCGCGGATCTCCTGCCGCTCGTAAAACCGCGGGCCGCCGATCACGCGATAGGGCAGCGCGAGCGTAATGAACCGGTCTTCGAACTCGCGCGTCTGGAACCCGGCGCGCACCAGGATCGCGATTTCGCTGAGCGCGTGCCGCTTGCGCTGCAACGACTCGATCTCGTCGCCGACCCAGCGGGCTTCCTCCTCGGCGTCCCATACGGCCCGCACCACGACCTTTTCTCCCTCGTCCGCGTCGGTCCACAAGGTCTTGCCGAGGCGGCCGCGGTTCTGCGCGATCATATTCCCCGCCGCCCCCAGAATGTGCGGCGTTGAACGATAGTTCTGCTCGAGCCGTGCGATCGTCGAGCCCGGGAAATCCTTTTCGAAGCGCAGGATGTTGCCGATCTCCGCGCCGCGCCAGCTGTAGATCGATTGATCGTCGTCGCCGACGCAGCACAAATTGCGGCGCTTTTGCGCCAGCAGACGCAGCCATAAGTACTGGGCGACGTTCGTGTCCTGATACTCGTCGACGAGCACGTAGCGGAAGCGCCGCTGGTAATCGGCGAGGATGTCGGGATTGCCGGTGAACAGGCTCAAATTGTGCAGCATCAGGTCGCCAAAATCGACGGCGTTCACCGTCATCAGCCGGTCCTGGTACTGGCGGTAGAGATCCACCGCCCGGCCCTGCGCGAAGCCGCCGGCATCGCCGGGCGAAACCTTCTCGGGGCCGAGACCGCGATCCTTCCAGCGCTGGATCTGTGCAAGCAGAAGGCGGGCGGGCCAGCGCCGCTCGTCGATGTTTTCCGCCTGCAGGATCTGCTTCAACAGCCGGATCTGGTCATCGGTGTCGAGGATCGTGAAGCTCGGCTTGAGCCCGATCGCCTCGGCGTGCCGGCGCAGAATGCGCGCGGCAATGGCATGAAAGGTGCCGAGCCACACGCCCTCTGCCGCGCGGCCGATCATCACTTCCAGCCGCTCGCGCATCTCGCGCGCCGCCTTGTTGGTGAAAGTGACGGCGAGCAATTCCGAGGGGAACGCACGGCCGGTGGCGATCGTAAAGGCAAGGCGGGTGGTCAGCACGCGGGTCTTGCCGGTTCCGGCGCCGGCGAGCACCAGCACCGGCCCGTCGATCGCCTCGACGGCCCGGCGTTGCGCGTCATTGAGGCCGCCGAGGTCGAACACCTCGGTGTTCGGGCGAGCGAGGACAGCAGGTTCGGACATGCTTTGCATGATATAGCAAGAGAGGTCCGGATGATGCACCCTCACCCGCCGAGGAAGCCGAAGCCAGGCCCTTGATGCATACCGCGATCGTTCTGCTGATCCTGATCCTGACCTATATCGGGATGGCCGCTGGCCGGATCGCGTGGCTGCAGGTCGACCGTACCGGGATCGCGCTGCTCGCGGTCATCGCGCTCCTCGCCAGCGGAGAGATGACCCTCGACGATTTCGGCAGCGCTGTCGACTTGCCGACCCTCGCCTTTCTGTTCGCGATGATGATCATCTCGGCCCAGTTCGCCGAATTGGGCTTTATCGATTTGTGCGCCCGAACGATCACCGAGAGCCGGCACGGTACGGCGACCCTGCTGGCCCTGACGGTCGCAATCGGCGGCGGGCTGTCGGCGATACTGGCAAACGACATTCTGATAATAGCGATCTCGCCCTTGCTGATCGCCGGAGCGCAGAGCCGCGGGCTCGACCCTCGCCCGCTGGTGATCGCGCTCGCAGCCGCAACCAATGCGGGCTCCGCGGCGACCCTGATCGGCAATCCGCAAAACATCCTGATCGGGGCGCTCGGCCGGCTCGACTTTTGGGTTTTTCTGGCGATTTGCGCCGTGCCGGCGATGTTCACCCTTATCGTTGTCTTTCTGGTCGTCTGGCTGCAATGGCGCACGCGTATCAGCCAGACGGTGCTCGCGGCGACACTCGATGCACCGCCGATAAACGTTCACCCGCTCGACCGCAACCAGACGATCAAGGGGGCTGTCGCCGTGCTGGTGCTGCTCGTGCTGTTCGCGACGCCGCTGCCGCGCGAGACCGGTGCGCTGATCATCGCTGCTCTGCTGCTCGCCAGCCGCAAAATTACCAGCCGCACCATGATTGCGGCGGTGGATTGGCCGCTGCTGCTTCTCGTCGCCTGCCTCTTCGGGATCACCGGAGCGCTCAACCAATCCGGAATTGCCGCCCAAATCCTCGACTTCCTGACCGGGCATGGCCTGTTGCCGAACAGTCTCGTGCTGTTGACGCCGTATAGCCTCCTGGCGAGCAATACGATCGGCGGCGTCCCCGCCGCGATGCTTTTTCTGCAGCTTTGGCCGAGCGCGCCACCGGGCGTTTTTTATGCTTTGGCCCTGTTGTCGAGCCTCGCCGGCAATCTGCTCCTGACCGGCAGCCTGACCAATGTGCTGATCGCCGAGCGGGCCGATCGGATGGGCGCAAGGCTTACCTTTGCCGAACATGCCCGGGCCGGGGTTCCGATCGCGATCATATCGATCGGCTTTGCGATGTTTTGGCTGGCTTTGACGCAAACCTTACCGGCGCTGCCGGAGAGCTAATCGCAAACAAAGAGGAGAATGCACGTTGGCCGCCCGTCCTCTCCGCATCGGTACTCGCGGCAGCCCGATGGCGCTGCGCCAAACCGCCATCATTCGCGATCGCCTGATCGATGCACATCCCGAGCTCGCCGAGGCGGGAGCGGTCGAGATCGTGACCATCAGAACGACGGGCGATCGAGTGCAAAATCGCCTGCTCGCCGAGATCGGCGGCAAGGGACTGTTCGCGAAGGAGATCGAGGAGGCGCTGCTCGCCGGGAAGGTCGATCTGGCGGTTCATTCGCTGAAGGATATGGAGACTTGGCTTCCCGAGGGCCTGGTGATCGCTTGCGTGCCTCCGCGCGACGATCCGCGCGACGCGTTTGTATCGGCGAGCGGGGCAAGCCTTGCTTTGCTGCCTCGCGGCGCGAAGCTCGGCACCGCTTCACTACGCCGCCAAGCCCAATTGCTGCGGTATCGGCCGGACCTTTCGATCATGCCGATCCGCGGCAATGTGAACACGCGGCTGCGCAAGCTGGAAGCGGGCGAAGTCGATGCATTGGTTCTGGCGATGTGCGGTCTCGTACGCCTCGATTTGAGTGGGCGCGCGACCGAAATTCTGACCCGCGAGGTCATGCTGCCGGCCGTCGGTCAAGGTGCGCTAGCCGTCGAGTGCCGGACGGCCAACGAGATGGTGCGCCAACTCATCGAACCGCTCCATGATCCAATCAGCGCGGCTTGTGTCGGGGCGGAGCGAGCGATGCTCGCCGCGCTCGACGGCTCCTGCCGAACACCGATCGCCGGGTTTGCCGAAACCGATGGCGACCGTTTGACGATCGAGGGGCTGTTGCTCAACGAGGACGGGAGCAAAGAGATCCGCGGCCGGCTCGAAGGTGACATTGACGATCCCGAGCAACTCGGCGCCGAGCTGGGCAAGGACCTGAGGAGCCGCGCCAGCCCGGATTTCGGGCTCGGCTAACCCGGAACCGTTTTCGGCCCGAGCCGGCCGCCACCTTGGCAGGCCTGCGCGCGCAGCCAGTCTTCCGCCGACAGGTGGCCCTGATAGACCTCCGAATACAGCCCGACCGGCCAAGTCAGCACAAAGACGATTTGGTTGACGACCTCGATGTTCCGGTTGGGGCAAGGGCCCGGCAGGAGGAAGCCAATCGCCACCAGCGCGATCCCGATCGCAAGATAGAGGCCGACCAGCCCCCTCATCGCGTCGCTCAGTCACGCCGGAGCTATTTGTACCTTTCTCTAGTTCTGCCGCTCCCTCACTCCGCCGCCTGGGCGAGAGGTCGCATTGCGCCGCGCAGCTGAGCCTCGTACGCGTCGCGCCAGGCGATCTGTTCGTCGGCCAGAAAATCGCCGCTGCGGACATGGAAATAGATGTTGGGGTCGTCAACGCAGGGCGGGACTTTTGCGTCCTTCGTGAAGGCGCGGGCGGCGCGCAGTAGGCGCCGCCGGGTGCGGGCGACCATCAGATCGCTCGGCCCCAGATTCTCGAAGCCGTGGTCGGTGATCCCGCCCATGCTCTCGGTCACCGCCTGGTCCTGGCCATGGATGCTGGCGATGCCGGTAAAAATCTCCCCGCTCTTCTGCGCCGCGCGATCGATCAGCCAATCGTTTGACGGGTTTTGCGTGAGCCGCCAGCGGCCGTACCAGTCGGTCGTGTTCGGCAGGTATTCGAAGCCCAGCCGCGATCCCGGCACCATCTGCCCGTTTTTCAGTGGGCGGATCGACGGCGGCGAGCCGCGCCAGCTGAGGCTGACGAACATCGTATGGGTGTCGTCCATCGGCACCCAGGCGCGGGTGTTGACGCGATCGAATGGGCCCTGGGGTGTCTGCGTCCAGAACGGGAATAGGAAATTGGCGAAGCGCCAATAGGTCTGGCCCGCCTCCGCCGCGCGGTAGGCGCAGTACATTGTGCCATAGCCGGTGTCGGTCACGTGGAATTCCGGCGCCCGGTTCGTCACCGTATAGCGCATCAGGTTGTCAGCAGGCACGTCGTCCGGCTGGACGTTGCCGGCATGCAGGAAGCCGAAATGCGAGGTGTCGATATCGCCCTCGAGCGCCTGCAGCCAGTTGCATTCGCGCTGGACGAACGAAATCTGCAATTCGGCCTCGGGCAACAGCGAGGCTTCGATCGCTGGCAACGGCGGCGCCTCGGCGCGCGCGCCCATATAGACCCAAATAAGGCCGTTGCGCTCTGCCACTTTGTACGCCTTCGCCTTGACCTTGTGCTTGAAGTCCTGGTCTGGGGGCGCGTTTGGCATGTCGACGCAGTTACCTTCCGCGTCGTACTTCCAGCCGTGATAGACGCAGCGGATGCCGTTCTCCTCGTTGCGGCCGAGAAACAACGACGCGCAACGGTGCGGACAGCGGTGGTCCATGACCCCGACCCGGCCCGAGCTGTCGCGGAACGCGATCAGCCGCTCGCCGAGCAGCATCAGCCGCATCGGTGCGCCGTCGCGCTCCAGCTCCGACGACATCGCCGCCGGGATCCAGTATTGCCGCATCATTTCGCCCATGACGGTGCCGGACCCGACACGGACCAAATCTTCGCTGTCCTTTTGCTTGCTCATTGCTGACCTCATTTATTTTGTCATTCCGGGATGCCCCATCGGGGCAGGCCCGGAACCCATGAACACGGACCTCCGCCCATTTATCGTCGGCCTGTGTTCATGGTTTCCGGGCTCGCGGGCTGCGCCCGCGCCCCGGAATGACAGCGGGTTCAAATCTCTTTTACGACCAGAGGGCGAAGCCGAGGCCGGTGCCCGACCCGGCCGGCGTGCGGTATCCAGGGACATAGCGGGACCAGGCGAAATCGAGATGCTCGGCGGCGCCGGCGACACAGATCCACATCCGGATCTCCGAGCTGCCGGAATTGAGCTTTTGCCGGGGCAAAGATTGCAGCGCATCGGCATCCTTGCGGGCGCAGGCGTCGAGAATGCCACGGTCGAGGTCTTCGTCGACAACGAAGTGGCTCAGCCCGCCCGAGCCGACGATCCCGATCCGCGCGTCACCCGGATAGCTCTCCACCGCCTCCCGGATCGCCTGGCCGAGCTTGTAGCAGCGCCGCGGCGTCGGCTGGTTCGGCGGAAAGTAGGTGTTGATGAACACCGGCACCATCGGCAGCGTCGGGTTATCCATGAGCCGCTTGCGGACAAAGGCAAAGGCATGGCCTTCGCCCTTTCCGTCGGGCAAAGCGTCCGAGGAGACCGGGTCGAACTCGCGATCGACGAGCGCAGTGGTCAGGTGCAACGCCAGGCCGCTCTCGACCTGATAGGCGCGCGGCTCCGTTTCCTCGTAGTAGCGCGCTGTCGCCCGCCGCGCCCAATCGGGGCCCGAAAACCCGTTGAGCGGCACGTTGCGGATCGTCTTGCCGCGATAGACCACGAAGCTCGGCAGGTTGTCGTCCTGGTAGATTTCCTTGTGATCGTCGCCGATGACGATCAGTGCGTCGAGCTCGGCGCGGCGCACGGCATCCCTGAGATGGGAGACCCCGGCTTGCGCCTCGGCGTGACGCGCCGCGAACCGCTCCGGCGTCAATTCGGCCGCAACATGCGGCTCCGCCCGATGCAGCAGCTCTTCATATGTCGTTGGCTGCCCCTCCTTGTCGAGGAAGTCGCGAACCGCATCGCGGTCGATGAAGCGCGGCCAGTCCTCGGCCGGAGCATTTAGCATCGGTGTATGCGACGTGCCGATCCCGAGGACGAGTTCAGCCATACCGGTTGCTCCTTCCCGCTTGTGGGCAATGAGGGGCTTGGCCGAGCGTAGGATCGATGGCCCGAGCAGGTCAACAGCTGGTTGGTTGGAGTGCCTGCGTGGTCCTATAAACGGGGATTGGAGGCTAGTGGGTGACGATATGATGGACATCGAAAGGACGAGGAAATTCGTCGATCAGTGCTGGGCGGACGAGATTGTTCCGACATTGATAGAATACGTCCGCATCCCCAACAAATCCCCGTCCTTCGACCCGGATTGGGCGGCGCACGGCTATATGGACGAGGCCGTGCGGTTGTTCGAGCGCTGGGCGCGAGCAAAGCTCGCCGACGTGCCGGGCGGGACACTGGAAGTCGTCCGGCTGCCTGGGCGGACGCCGGTCATCGTGATCGACCTGCCGGGCCAGGCCAACGACACCGTGCTGCTTTACGGGCATCTCGACAAGCAGCCGGAGATGACCGGTTGGGCCGACGGGTATGGCCCGTGGATCCCTCGTCTCGAAGGCGACAAGCTCTATGGACGGGGCGGCGCGGACGACGGCTATGCCATGTTCGGGGCGTTGAGTGCACTGCTGGCATTACGCGACCAGTCGGTCCCGTACGCCCGTTGCGTCGTCCTGATCGAGGCCTGCGAGGAGTCCGGTAGCTACGACCTGCCATACTATGTCAACCACCTTGCCGAGAGGCTCGGCAACCCATCCCTGGTGATCTGTCTCGATTCGGGCTGTGGCAATTACGACCAGCTGTGGCTGACTACGTCGCTGCGCGGTCTGGCCTCAGGAACCCTGACTGTCAGGGTGCTCGAGGAAGGGGTGCATTCGGGAGATGCCTCGGGCGTCGTTCCGTCGAGCTTTCGGGTGTTGCGTTTCCTGCTGTCACGGATCGAGGACGAGGAGACAGGAGCGATACGCCCACCACAGCTATACGCCCAGATCCCGCCCGAACGGGTAACCCAGGCCCGCCGTGCCGCTGCGGCGCTCGGGAGCGCTGTTTACACGAAGTTTCCGTTCCCGGCCGATACGTCCCCCATCACTGAGGACTTGACCGAGCTCGTGCTCAATCGGACTTGGCGCCCGCAATTGGCGGTGATCGGTATCGACGGCCTGCCGAAGCCGGCCGATGCAGGCAACGTGCTTCTGCCCTATACGACCGCGAAGCTGAGCCTGCGCCTGCCGCCGACACTCGATGCGGCGGCGGCCGGCGCAGCGCTCCGCACTCTGCTCGAGAAAAGCCCGCCTTACGGAGCGGGGGTGAAGTTCGAGGTCGAGTCGAGCTCCGCCGGCTGGAACGCCCCCGCCTTGTCACCCTGGCTCGAGAATTCTCTCGCGCGCAGCTCCCAGCTCGCCTTCGGAGCGGCTCCCGCCTACATGGGAGAAGGCGGCAGCATCCCGTTCATGGCGATGCTTGGCGAGAAATTCCCGCAGGCGCAGTTTGTCGTCACGGGTGTGCTCGGACCGCATTCCAATGCGCACGGCCCCAACGAATTCCTGCACATCCCGACTGCCCGGCGAGTTTCGCTGGTGATTGCGCAGGTACTCGCCGACCATGCCGCGCGATCCGAGGCCGCATAAGGGCTGATTCAGCCGGTCTCCGGCGCCGAGTTCCCGAGCCACGGGCGCTCTGTGGTCGGCGCGCCGATGTGATAGCCTTGCAAATACCCGATCCCCTCGGCGCGCAGCAGGGCCGCATCCGCAGCAGTTTCTACGCACTCGGCAATCGTGCTCAGCCCGAAACCCTTGGTGAGACCGAGCAGATGACGCAGAAAGACCCGATTTTCGGGGCTGTCCGCGAGGTTTCGGATAAAAGAGCCGTCGATCTTGACGGTGTCCACGGCCAAGCTTTGCAGGTGTCGCAGCGAAGTATGTCCGGCGCCGAAATCGTCGAGCGCGACACGGCACCCCGCGTCGCGTAGGGTATCGACGAACCGCGCGGTCTCCTCGATGTCGTCGAGCGCCGCGGTCTCGGTGATTTCGACGATCATGCGCCCAGCGAGATCGGGCCGGTTGCGCAACCGGGAACTCAAGGTACGCAGCCACGGCCGGTCGCAAGCGGTCAGCCCCGACACGTTGAAACCGAGCCTCACCTCGGGATCGGTACCGAGCTCCTGCACTGCTTTTTCGAGGACGAAGCGATCGATCAGGCCAATCAGACCAAAGTCCTCGACGGCCGTGATGAACTCGGCACCGGGCAGGATGTTCCCCGCTTCGTCACGTATCCGCAGCAGGCACTCGAAGTAATCGACGATTCCGGTCGCGGCGCACACCACAGGCTGATAGGCAAACAGCAGGCGGTTCTGGCGCAGCGCGGCTCTTACCGTGCCGACTATCGCCGAATTTCGCCGTTGCCGCCCCTTGTGCGTGATATCCGGGTGTTGGTCCACCTGTCCGGCGCCTCGGCTTTCTTGCGCTCTATGAACGTCCGGTGACGGGGCTTGCGCGCCCGACTAGTGCCGGCCCGCACAGCCCGATCCACCGCGTCAACGCTCGGTAAGGCGCGCTCACGCGTAAGCTAGCCGTCGAGATCTTGAAGAATTCCTAATCGCGACACTCCCGCATCAGAAGCGAGCGTCGGTCAAGCAGGCGTGTGGGAGGCCAGAAAGGGCAGCACGGCATTGCCAAATTCGCGCGCGCGGACGTGCACGAGAAAATGCCCGCCTCGTGGAAAGAGTTTGACCTCCGCCGCCGGAATCAGCCGAGCCAATTCTTCGGAAAAGTAGGCCGGCATGACGATATCGTCCTCGGCGCCCACCACCAGGGTCGGTGTCTTGATGCGCGCCAGCTCGTTCGATCGGTCGAACGCCAACATTGCATCAATCCGGCTCGCGACGATCTCGACCGGCGCGAAGTTCGCCAGGTTCTGAGCCTCCAATTGGCGAAGGCGTTCATTGTTCCGGGCGACCCACCAGCTCGGGTACCAGTAAAGTGTGGCCGATTGCAGATAGGCGCTCGGCCCGAGCCGCAGCAGAACCTCTTTACGGAACGTAAAAAGCCGGCGGAAATAGGCGTCAGCCTTGGTCCAGGTGGCGGACAGCACGACGCTCGCCAGCCGACCGGGATGGTCGATCGCGAGGACCTGGGCGATCGCTCCGCCGGTCGAATGTCCGACGACATGGGCACGCTTAATCCGCAGTGCATCCATCAGGCTGACGACGTCCGCCGCCATCCGCTCGACGGTGTACCCGATCCGCGCCGGATCGCTCTGCCCGATGCCGCGATGATCAAACGTCACGACCTCAAACCGCTTGGCGAAAGTCGCTATCTGGTCCTGCCAAAAGGATGCAAACCCGCCTAGTCCGGAAACGAGCAGGATCGGGAAGCCCATGCCGTGCCGCTCGTAATAGAGTGAGCAGTCGCCGATTGAGATGCGAGGCATCGATTCGCGTTCACAGCAGATGAGCGCCCGTCGGTACCATCGGCAGGGGGGACTGTCAACGCGGAGGGCATGCGCGGCACGCAGACGTGAACAGCGTTACCCCAGGCTCGCTCGTACAGCCTGCCTAAGTTTTGACACATCGGAACCGTTCACTGCATCGACACCGCCCGGTTGAGCAGGACTGCCCGATTTATCGGGAACCGATTTGGCCGAACCGGGTCGCGGTGCCATCGGCGTGCGGCTAGGCCGGGAAGAGAGTTGAAGAAAATGAGAGAGCAGGAGCAGATCGGAAACCGTCGTCACGGATTGGGTGACAAGCGCGGCGCCGAAGGCGACCCAGCGTCAACGGCCTCCCCTGCGCGCCGGTCTTCGGGCCGGACCCAGGACATCGATCGGTATGTCGGAGCGCGCATGCGAGAGCGCCGTATCATGCTGGGTCTTACCCAGCAACAGCTCGCCGATCTTATCGGAGTGACCTATCAGCAGGCGCACAAATACGAACGCGGCATCAATCGCGTGTCGGCCGGCCGACTATTCGAGGTCGCTCAGGTCCTGAGCGTACCGGTCAACTACTTTTTCGATGGGCTGGACAAGGAAAACGAGCGCGCGATCAGCCCGCGCGAGAGGATGTGCCTGGAGCTTGCCCGCAACTTTGCTCAGATCCCCAATGAGCGTCACCAGGAAGCCCTGAGCCAGCTCGCTCGGGTTCTCGCCACCGACAATTAGAGAAGCACAGGTGAAGGCCCCGACGCGGAACCTTCACCAGCCACCTCGACGTCAGATAGGCGGCCGCCGCCGGCCGGTAACCCCCATGACCAGGGCAATCAGGAAGATTACCAAGAACACGAAGAAGAGTATCTGTGCGATGCTGGCAGCGGTCGTCGCCACGCCGCCAAATCCGAAGAAGGCGGCAACAATCGCGATGATGAAGAATACCAGGGCCCAGTAGAGCATGTCGTCCTCCATTGAGGGCCGGTCGGGAGATCGCGGCCTCTGGGTTGACAACAGGGCGGTTCGCGCCCGAGTTCCCGATGCTGCGGCTGATAAGCCACATGGTTGAGTAAACAAGGCTTCCGCTTGCTCACAGTTGGGCGAGAGATCCCATCGAAGCGCCGATTTCTGCCCGCCCGGGCGGATGAAAGCCACCCGGTTCGGCAGGCGAGTCGATCCACATTTGAAACCACAGCTCCAGCATCAGGAGCGCCCAAAGTCGCGTATGATGATCTCGCGTGAACGCACAGTGCTCATCGAGCAGGTGGCGGACATGGATAGGGTGGAACAGGCCTCGTTCTCGCGCGCTCCGCGAAAGCAGCGTTTCGTAGGCGAATTCCTTGAGTTCGCCGCGGAACCAGTGATCGACGGGACAGCCGAACCCCATTTTCGGCCGGTAGAGCAGTTCGTTCGGCAGATAGGGTTCCATCGCAGATTTGAACAGCGCCTTGGTCTTGCCGTGCGCCAACTTGACTTGCTCGGGTAATTCCGCCGCCCACTCCATAAACACGTGGTCGAGCAGCGGTGAGCGAGATTCGAGCCCGTGGGCCATGCTGGCGACATCGACCTTCACCATCAAATCGTCGGGCAGATAGGTGTGGATGTCGGCCCAGTTGGCCCCGGAGACGAGGCTGTCCGCCTCGGCGAAGTAAGGCTCGAGGAGATCGAGCGCGGCGCCTGCGAGGTGCTCCTGCATCGCGTCGCCATAACCGGTCGCTTTGTCCTCATCGGTAAAATAGACGATCGTAAAGCCATAGCACCGGCTCGGCCGCTGGTCGGGCGTTTGGAGCAACGCGCGTATTCGAGCAATTTTATACCGGCGTTGCAATGCGGGGGGCGCCAGCGCTAGCGACCGCCCCAGGCTGATCTTACTCCACCGCGGCAGGCGATCGAGGCGGGAAAGGTGGTGCATGGCCTTGTATCGGTTGTAGCCGAGGAAACACTCGTCACCGCCATCGCCGTTGAGCGCCACAGTTACTTTGCGGCGCGCCATCTCGGAGACGTAGTAGGTCGGAATGGCCGAAGGGTCTGCGAAAGGCTCGCCGTAATGCCAGATCAGCTGCGGCAGCACCGCGAGCGCATCGGGTTCGACGACAAGCTCCTCGTGGTCGGTCGCATAACGGTCCGCCACCATCCGGGCATAGCGGGTCTCGTCATATTCCTTGGCAGAGAACCCGATTGAAAACGTCTTCACTCTCCCGCCCCCGACGCGCGCCATTGTCGCAACAACCGCGGAAGAGTCGATGCCGCCGGACAGAAAAGCACCGAGCGGCACATCGGATATCAGCCGCAGCCGCACTGCTTCTTCGAGCTGCGCGACCAGCTCGCGGCGCAGATCCTCCGCGCTTCGATGGCGCCGCGCCCCACGCGGTCCCGGCAAACGCCAATAGCGCACGAGCTCGGGCTCGCCGAGACTGCCGTCCGGCAGCGCCTCGACGACGAGGTAGTGAGCTGCCGGCAATTTGCGGATACCGTCGAAAGCGGTCTGCGGGGCGGGCACGTACCCAAAGGTCAAATATTTATCGATTGCTGACAGATCTGCTGCCCGAGATAAGCCTGGCCAGGCGAGCACCGCCTTTATTTCGGAGCCGAACAGAAATGCCGTTGCGGTGGGGGCGTAATATAACGGCTTTTTCCCGAGCCGATCGCGTGCCAGGATCAGGCTCTGCGATCGCCGGTCCCAGATGGCGAGGGCGAACATGCCGCGCAGCCGTGAGAAGACTTTGGGCCCCCAGGCCTGCCAACCATTAACGATGACCTCAGTGTCGCTGCGGCTGCGAAACGGGTAGCCGAGCGCTTCGAGCTCCTCCCGGATCTCGGCGAAATTGTAAATCTCGCCGTTGTAAGTGATCCACGCCGCGCCGTCGGCGCTGGCCATCGGTTGATGCCCTGCCGGCGACAAATCGATAACGGACAGCCGGGCGTGCGCGAGACCGGCCCGGCCATCAGTCCACACGCCTTCGTCATCCGGCCCGCGATGCCGCAGAGTCGCGATCATCCTCCACAGCCGCGCCTCCAGCTCATTGCGAGTCGCCGCCGTCCGGACTACAAGAAAACCGCCAACGCCGCACATTCGATGGTCCTATCGAGGTCGGGGCAAGAGAGCGCGCGTCCACGCGGGTTTTCAGCTTCCCACCCCACCTTTTTGCACATCTTGATCATTCCACACGATAGTGCTTCAACGCAGCGGTGATACGCGATCCTAAACAGACGGGCTTCACGCTCGTCGAAGTCCTGATTACGCTGGTTCTCTTGAGCATGGTCGCGGCTGTAGTGCTCGGTAGCCTCGGGCAAGTGCTCAATGCCCGCGCCCGTCTCAGGCCTTATCTAGACCGATCCGAGGAAACGGCGCTTGTTGCGGGCTGGTTCCGACAAACAGTTCAGGCCCTGATCACCGACTATGATACAGGCAAGAACGGCTTTGCCGCTTCTGCGAACACGTTTTCGGGGCTGACGGCTTCGCCATTGCTGGGACCGGCCGGTACACCGACTGCATTCGCCTGGGCCTTGCGTTATGATGCCGCGTTGGATCTTACGTTCCTTGAATATGGGGAGAAACCCCACGACACTGTCGAGATTGCCCGCTGGAGCGGTAAAGACGCAGTCTTCAGCTATTACGGTCAGGACCAGGAATGGCGTCGTGTTTGGCCGCCAACCGACCTGGATAAATCGGCGACAGCCATGCAACTTCCCCAGCTAGTCCGACTGGGTGGACTCCCGAGCGAGGTTTTTCCGACAATCGTCGCTGCGCCGCGGGCGGCGCCCGTACCGCGCCTCCCGCCGCCTAACTTATTCGGTGCCGCGCTATCGCCAAACTAGCGGCAATCGCCGGAACCGCGAGTTTGCTACTGTGGCCGGGTTGGGTCGCCTAGCCGGGTACCTTGATCACCGAGTGTCGGGGCCAAGTCACGGACCCGCCGATAGCCGATCTGACGAAGCGTGAAGTTCGCCAGCGCCGAACCAGGCTGGTCTTCAACCCGAACTTCCATATTGTACAGGCCAATTTGATAGAGGCTGCCTGCACGCTCTATAATCGGTGTGATCGCCGCGCTCGTCCAAGTAACCGCGTAGGGGCCGAGATCGATTTTTCCTGATCCTTGCACCATCGGATTGACCGCTGTCATGGTCTCGATAGCGTTCATCGTGATCTGGACCGACGTGTTGGAACGCCCAACGCGAGAGGCGGAATCGAGAATGTTCCCGACAAGTGCGAATATCGCGACCATTGTTCCAGCCAACAGCGCGATAGCGACCAGGCCCTCGAGTAGCGCGAAACCTTCCTGACCGCTATTGGAGGGGCGATCAGAAGCGCCGGGTGGTTCCGCGCTCACATCGCCTCCGGCCGGCAGTACGGCGGCTGGAGCCGGTAGCTTCTCTCGCCCGCAGGAAAGCTCAAACGCACCTTGCCGCCGGTGCAGACGCCATCGTATCGGAAGGCGATCGGCGGCTCGACAGTCAACGACCAGCTCGGAGGAAGCTCGATCGGGGACGGTTCGCTGGAGTTAGGCGCGAGATCGGTCGATCGCAGCACAACCGAACGGCCGCTGCGGCGCGCTCTGCTTCCCAGTTCGCCGAGCGCGTCCTCGAAGCGTTGCTGTCGAGTCGAAAATGCCAGACGATCCACCCATGCCATCATTCTCGGCAGAACAAAGGTCAGCCCTAATCCGATAATCGCCAGTGCGACCACCAGTTCGATGAGCGTGAACCCCTTGTCAGCCCGTTGGGAGGTAGCCGACCGCTTCACCGCCGGGCTTTCCTGTCGGGCCGTAGCTGTACAACGTGATCGCGTTCAGCTCACGACCCGTGGGACTGTACTGATAAGGGTTTCCCCAAGGATCGAGCGGCACTTCGCCCTCAAGATACGGTCCGTGCCAACGCGCCCGAAGCGAAGATTCCGTAGGCGCCCGAACCAGCAGGTCCAGCCCCTCTTCAGCCGTCGGATAACGGCCAATATCGAGCCGCATCGTGTCCAGCGAGGTTTTCAGCATTCGAACTTGCGTTTGGGCCGTGGTTACCTTGGAACCTTCGAGCCTCTCGAACAGTCGCGGTCCGACCAGCGCACCGAGCAGCCCGATTATGGCCAGAACGACCAGCAGCTCGAGGAGGGTAAAGCCGGCTTCGCTCCGCGCCCCTCGGCGCCGCGGCTCATGCAGGAGGCGAGCCTCAAAGACGGACATTGTTGATGCTCGCGATGGCGGTAAACAACGAGATCACGATCGCACCGATCACGATGCCGATAACCAGAATAGCAGCGGGTTCAAGCAGCGCCATTACCCTTTTGATCCGGTCACGTCCTTTCTGCTCGGCGAAAGCCGCGGCAGATCTCAGCATTTCCGCCAGACGTCCGGACCGCTCCCCGACCCGAACGAGGTTGACGATGATCTCATCAAAGGTGCCGTAATCCTCCAATGCCGCGGCCAGCGCATCGCCGCCCCGCACGGCCCGCTCCACTTGGACGAGACGCCCCTTGAGGCTCTCGACGTGAAGCGAGTTGCGCGCCAAGGCCAGGCCTTGAACAAGCGGGATCCGGTTCTGCAGGAGTGTGGCCAGCATCGAGGTCCAGCGCCCTGCCTCAGCCTCTAAAAAGAAATTTCCCAATAGCGGAAGGCGGATTCCGAGCTCTTGGAGCTGCATGCGAAACGACGCCTTCTGCCATAGCAAGTACAAGCCAGACGCCAGCAGGACCGCCAGCCCCGTCACAGAGTAGATGTTATTGTGCAGAAACAATCCCGTCGCAAAAATCGCGTGCGGGAATGCCGGCAACAATTCCCATCGTCCTTTCAGCATTCCTGCAAAGCGCGGTACCACGAAAATGAAGATGAACAAAGTGGAGGCAATGCCCATAAGAACAAGGAACGACGGATAAATCAGCGCATTCCGAACATCCTTGCGGACCCGGTCGTCAAATTGCATTTGCAGGCCGGCATCTTTAAGCCCGCTGGTGAGGGAGCCTGTCATGTTCCCGGCTTCGATCAATTGGTAAACATAGGGCGGAAAGGTATTGATGTTGCTGCGTACCGCTTCTGGCAGGCTAACGCCGCGGCGAAGATCGCGGCCGAGGGTGGTGAGCCCATCGCCGAAGATCTGAAAACTTGGCGATCGAGCGGCAATATCCACGGCTTCGTTGAGGTTTACACCGGCCTCGATAAGTATCGCGATCTCGTTTAAGAGGCGAATATGGTCTTCTAGATTTGCCTTTTTTTTTAAGATTACGCGACGGCGTCTCGCCTCGGCGGCGATCGCCAATGACAAGGGTACCAAACCGCGTCGTTTCAGCTCCCGCAGTGCCGCGCGCTCATGCTCGGCAACCAGCTCTCCATTGACGCTGTTTCCGACGCTGGTCAGCGCATTGTACATAAAAGTGGGCATCGTCGATCGGCGCCTACAACCCGGCGGCGCCGCCAGTCACTCTGAAGACCTCATCAAGGCTGGTTTCCGCTCGCCAAGCCTTGACCAAGCCATCGTCTCGAAGCGTCCTGACTCCTTGTCGATGAGCCATCTCGCGCATCTCCTGTGCCGAGGCGTGATGCAGGATGGCGTCGTGAATATCCGGGTTGACGCTGACCATCTCGTAGAGCCCGAGCCGGCCTCGGAACCCCGAGCCGAAACACTCGCGGCAGCCGATCGGGCGCCGCCATTGCGGCGAGCCCTCGAAGAGCTGGGGTGTGCGCTGCCGCAGCACTTCGACCTGGCCTTTCACTTCCCTGGGGACCTCTTCCGGTTCGGCGCAATGGCGGCACAGACGGCGCGCCAGCCGCTGCGCCATGACAAGCCGCACGGCGGATGCTACGAGAAACGGCTCGACGCCCATATCGACAAGCCGGGTGAAGGCGCTCAACGAGTTGTTGGTGTGCAAAGTCGAGAATACCATGTGCCCGGTCAGTGCCGCCTGCACTGCGATCTGGGCCGTCTCTAGATCGCGTATCTCTCCGATCATGATTTTATCGGGGTCTTGGCGGAGGATCGCGCGCAAAGCTCGTGCGAAGGTGTACCCGATATCAGGTTGAGCGTGGACTTGGCTGATCCCCTTGACCGAGTATTCGACAGGCTCCTCAACGGTCACGATTTTAGTCGCGCCGTCGTTAATTTCCTCGAGGGTGGCATAGAGCGTGGTCGATTTGCCGGATCCGGTCGGTCCGGTAATTAGGATGATGCCGTGTGGCTCGCGGATCCAGTGACTGAACAGCGCGAGATCGCTAGGGGTCATGCCGAGGCGATCGAGCTGAAATTGCCTGCGTTCCTTCGGCAGCAGGCGCAGCACCAACGACTCGCCCCACGTGCTCGGCAAGGACGAGACGCGGATGTCGACCATTTCCCCGCTGAGGCGTATGGCCAACCGGCCATCCTGCGGCAGCCGCCGCTCGGCGATGTCGAGACCGGAAACCAGTTTGATGCGCGATGCCACCGCGTCAAAGCGATCCCTCGGCAGAGTCAGCCGGGTCTGCAGCACGCCATCGAGGCGAAATCGTACCCGGAAATCGGACTCGGCCGGTTCCACATGGATGTCCGACGCCCCTTCATCGAAGGCCTGCCCGATCAGGTTGTTGACGAGTTCGATGACCGGGGCTTCCTCAGCGAGTTCCCGCAGATGGCCGACTTCATCCGACACGTTGCGTCCGTCGGCGGCGACCCGTTGTTGCACCCGGTCTAGGGCTCGGTCGAGGGTTTGAGCGGCGACGAGGCTCCAACAGATGGGTGTACCGGGATAGCCGGAAGAAACAAATTCCTGGAGATCCATCATCAACGGATCGCGGGCGGCAACCCACAATTCGCCGTCGGTAAACCACGGCAAGGATTCCTGATCGATCCACCAATCGACCGAGTAGCCGGAGGTCTTGATCGCCTCGAAATAGGACGCCGTGTCGCCAGGAAGATCACTCTCACCCAGCAACGGCAGGTTGAGCTGATGGGCCAATATCGGCATCAACCGTTCCTCCGACAGGGCGCCGAGGCGGACGAGGATGCTCCCCAGCCTACCTCCATACCGCTGTTGAAATGCGAGCGCGCGCGCCAGATCGGTCTCGCCGATCAACCCGGCCTCGATCAATAACTGGCCGATCGGAGGGGTGGCCCGGGCCTCCTGGCGCACCGGCGGCTCCGGTTTGCGCGTCGATCCCTCAACGGCGGCCCGAAGGCCGGTCGTCTCCTCCCCATCCATCAGAGTGTCACCAGTGCAGACTCGATGCCGGTTGGGGTAGTGTTTCATATTGGTTCTTGAACGTTTCGGCAAGCCTCGCCGCGTCTTCACTGGAGTTGACGATATAAGGGGTGATAAAGACGAAGAGCTCACTGCGGGTTTTCATGACATTCTGGGTTCCGAACAGGAAACCCACCCCCGGAATATCCTTCAATCCCGGAATGCCCGTGGAAGTGCTGCTGGCGTTCTCCATGATCAAGCCGCCCAATAACACGGTCGCCCCATCTTGCAGCGACAGCTGAGTGCTGACCGTGCGCGTATTGATAATTGGGCTGCTCACCTGCGAAGTGTTGTTCGGAACGGCCTCGCTCACCTCCTGTTTTATCTCAAGATCGATTTGGCTTCCGGCATAGATTGTCGGTTTCACGGTGAGAATAACCCCGGTGTCCTTATACTGAATGCTCTGAAGTATTGCGCTAGTCCCCTGCTGCTGAAGCTGTGAGCTGGTTCCTTGGCTGGTCACGATCGGAACCTGCGCGCCGACTTGTATTTTGGCTTCGCCGCCACTGCGTGACAGAATCTTTGGTGTCGAGAGCACCTTTACGCGATTATTGTTCGCTAAGGCATTGAGTATCAGGCGGGTTGCTCCCGCCCGGTTGAGCACCGTAAATGTGAAGCCGGCAGTGCCAATCCCCGTCATGACGTTCTGGATGATCTCGTTGGGCCCGGCACCCAGGCTGGCCACCCACTCGGCGCCGAGTGTCTGATTGTCGGTGAGGGTCACCTCGGCGACAGTTGCCTCGATAATCGCCTCGCGTGGGGCCTGATCGAGGCTCTCGATCAGCGGTCGAAGCTGCGCAAATTCCTCGGCGTTGCCCTGAAAGATTATGGCGTTGCGCGCCGCGTCGGTGACGATTCGCCCAGCCGGCGGGGTTCCCGGGGGAGGTGCAGCGGCAGCCGTCGGAGGGGCGCCGAGAGGTGCACCTGCCGGGAGAGCAGGCTGGCCGGGCGCTGGGCCCGCCGCTTCGGAAGGACCTGCAGCAGCTCGCGCCGCGTATCTTCCCTGCAGCACGGAATTCAGCACGGCCGCCAGACTTTCCGCGGTGGTATTACGCACGCGGTAGAAAAACAGGCTCCGTTCCGGGTCAACTTGTGATGCGTGATCGAGATCGCGAATCCACGCCTCGATATGACCTAACGTCTTCTGATCAGTTGCGAAAACGACCAGGCTGTTGCTGGGCCTCAATGGGAGTACGACAACCGCTCCGGGATTTTGAAGGTTGGGACCAACGAAATAACCCTCGGCCCGGAGGATATCGATCAGCTTCTCGGATAATTGTGCGGCGGACCAAAAGACCGGCTCGACGCGGAGGCTGCGATGCCCCGCCAAACGAGGCTGATCCAACGTCGCAATAACCTCATTCGCCGCTTGGATGTCCTCGGGCAGCCCGAGAAGAAGAACCGCGTTGCCCTGTGGAGACATCGAAACATGAACCTTCGTACCAAGGGCAGCCTGCAACCAGGCGGCCATTTCGTTTGCCGACACGCTGCGCAGGCTGACATACTGAAAGATCGGCCTCATGTTTTCGGCAATTTCGGCAGTGCTGCGCCCCCGGACAACGCTGGGCGACTGGGACATCAGAGCTTCGTTGGGAACGACGCGCGCGAGATTGCCCGAAAAAATAATGTCTATCCCATAATCGCGCAGAACGGCGCGCGTGAGGGAGAGCAGCTCATTCGGCGACAGCGGCCGCCCGGTGCGCAAAGTCACAAGATCATTCCGCTGGGCAATCCGCGGATCGACCTCGAAGCTGAGATGGAGAGTATCGCCGAAAACGGTGTTGATAAACGCAGGCAGCGGCATTTGTTCTATCGTCAGACTAGCGGGTGCGCCCGACAGGGTAAAAGGAGCTTCTGGATGGATCGTCGGCTCGGCCGTGGCCGGCGGAGGCGGGCCGCCGAGGATCGCGGTATGGTGAGCCCCGCCCGCAGCGACCAGAGGGCTGCTCGGAACCAGTGCAGCCGGCTCTGCACCTTTCTCCGGCAAGGTCCGCAAATCGGCCCCCGGGTTCCCCACCGGAAGCGCACAGTTGGTGAGGAGCAGCAAACAGACTAGAGAGCAGAATTGCGCCGACGACCTATGCACTCGGACTTACCGAACCCGTCAACTTTGCGCGAACATTTTGATCCGTACGATCGTACCTTGACGGTCAATCGTAACATCGGTGGGCTCGATGGCGCGAAGGATGCTTCCGTCAGGCAGCTCTTCTCCGGGCTGCCGAGTTTCGGCTCGGGTCGTATTCTCGCCCGGTCGGCGAATCAGGACGATCAGATGCCGGCCTGTCTCGGTGAGCACGATGCCGCCAACTCGCCACTGGACCGCAGTAGAAGCCGGCGCAGCTACCATATTTGCCGTGCTCGATCCTACGCTCGCCATCGCACCGAAGGGAGGTCTGTTCGCAACAATGGTGGTGTAACCAACGAGATCGAAGGCAGCGGGCTTTGGCAGATTCCAGGAGGCCTCGGGAGCAAGGGCAGGGAGCCCGACTTGACCACTGTCGTCTTGCCACCAGCCCAGCGCGGCGGCGAGCACGGCCACCGCGGCGAGCGCGCCGGCTACTCCGATCTGGCGTATCGTAATCGAGGCCAACTCTACGCACCGCGCGCCGGACGCAGATAGGTCTCGAGCAGCATCTCAAAGTAGGGGGTGGCGGTGGCCTGCACCTCCAACCGCTCGACCACCAGCAGCCGGTCGTGGGCAGCGATCGCGTGCATCAGTTTGAGCAGCGCGGCAGGCTCGAAACGGGCGTGAATCTGGGCCGATAGCTGGCGCAGTTTCAAGGTATTGCCGGCGCCTGGATTGATGCTGAGGCGAATATCGACCGGACCTATCCCGGCGCGCTTGGCCTCTTCGATGATCCAGGACTGGAAGTTGGCTTGGGCGATCCCTTCGGTTTCGGCCTCCCACAGACGGGCCTCCTGCTGAACCCGCGCCAGATCGCTCTCGGTTCGGCGCTGATGCCAGAGTTCGACTCGCCCGAGTTGCTCGACGCGGCCCAATTGGATTCGTCGCTGGCTCAGGGTTTGCCGGATCCCTGCATCGATCGAGTCGAGAAAAATCAAGCCGCTCGCGGTGATTAGGAACGCAAGAATAGCCAGCAAAAACCGCGATCGGCGATCGGCGAGGTGGGTGTGGAGCCAACGGCTGGCTCCGCCTGGAACAATCCGAGCAAGGCGCAGACTGAAAATGTTCATGATTTCGCCAGGCGTAACTTGACGCGCAAGCTCTGTTCGTGATCGGCGGCAGTTGCCGTCACGTCGGTAAATCCCTCAACCCCGGCGTAGGTCTTGACGTAGAACAGAATGTCGATAGCGCTCGGCGAGAAAATCGTGAACTGCAATTCGCCCTGTTGATAGGACCAGGCAGTGAGCCGCGCCCCGTTGGGCGGCAACTTTTCGGCAACCCGCGCGAAGAGCGCGAATTGCGGCGGAAACGGGTTCAGCTTGCCGTAGTTTTCGAGGAATTCGAGATTGGCGAAGGCGCGCTCACGGTCGGCGACGGCGGGCGCCGAGCGCTGCTCGGCCTGCTGCAAGCGCCCGTCGAGCTCGGCAAGGGCAGCAGCATCGCGAGCTAGAAAGCCGCCGAAATACCCGTATCCGGCGACCAGCAGCGCCGCCGCCGCTAGCGCCAGCTCGCGGCTGCGTCGTTCGACCCCAAAGCCGACCCCTTCCCCGGAATTCGTCCACGGCCGTCTACGCGACCGCGGAATTTCGCGCGGCGACACATCCGCCACCGGAGGCATGCCGGCGGCGCGCTGAAACTCCATCCATTGCTCGCGGCTGGGAGTGTCGGCCCACCAACGGCTCGCCTGCAATTCGCCGTCCGCCCAGAATTGAGCTTCGCATCCTTCAACGCACTCAATCAGATGCAGCCCCTCGCCTGGGGGCTCCTGCAACGCGGTTTCGGGGAGGACCGCGACCCACCGTCGGTTGATCCCGCTCGCGTTTATCGCTTCGTTGACCCGCGCGCCATCCCATGCCCAGATCCGAACCCGATCCTCGGTCAGATGGAGATGAAATCCTACCTCGTCGTAAGGCGCCCATTCGCGCGCTTTGAGCGCGGCGAAATCTCTGAGCTTGGCCCACTCCGCATTGAGCAGGCGGAATACCCGAAACCTGCAGTTCGCTCGGCTGACGACCCAGATCCGCCGCCCGCGCCAATTCGTAGGCCGTTCTACTCCCCCACGGTGCTGCACAAAGAAGTTGGGATAACGGGATATCATCGGGATCAGCCGCGCCTGTGGCCAGGATCAATGATCCCGGCCTGTAGCGGGACGACATCGAGAATCACTGCGAGTGGCTCAAGTCCAGAAGCCTGCATCAAGACCGGCTGGGCCGCCCCTTGCAGCGGCGGCCCAGCCCTTGTTTGGAGCCTAGGCCGATCGGCTTCGGCCGAGGGAATAGTCTCGACTAGGGCAGAGCGCTGAGATCGCCGGTGGTCGATGTATTCTGCGATATCGCAGAAAACAAAACGCCCGGCGATGGCGAGAACAGCCTTACGGTCGAGTGCTTGCTGCCGGCGGAGAGCGACTGACCGACGCAAGCAGCGATCGAATCCGCGAGAATGAAGGAGGCGTTGCCCGCCGGCACGGGGGTCACGCCGGGCGAGAGCGCGGATGGGTTGGTGCACAGGAACGGTCCCGGCCCGCCGTCGAAAGTCAGCACGGCGAGCACGTTGGCTGCGCTAGTGCCCGGATTGGCGGCACGGAAGAAGGTCGGGTACAGATTTGCCGTGCCGAACACGTTCTGGAAGAACGCCACGGCGCCGTTCGGTGCGATCGAGCCGAAGGCGACATTGGCTCCCGTGAGGTTGGGCGAGGATGCAGGATTGTTGGCGACGGCGTTGATGATCGTGCTCGTCGTTTGGATCTGCTGACTCGCGGTGTTGAGCACGCAGACGGCCCAAAAGATCCTCGTTCCGAAGTTCGGCGGAGCGATCGTGTTGAAGACCAGCTGCGTCGGCGACACGGAAGTTGCCGGGATATTCCCTCCCGGCGCGGGCGACACACAAGCGCCTCCGGTTGTCGCGCCAATTACCAGATAGGCGGAGGCGATCGACCCGAAATTTCCCGAAATCGTCGTGGTTTCGCCCGTCGGAAACGCGTTCGGGCTCGCCGTGGCGGTGGTTATCGGACCGCCGGTGGCGGCGTTGAGCAGCTGGTCGGCACGGACGCTGATCCAGCCCAGGAAACCGGCCAAGGAGCTGCCGGTGCCGGTAAATACCGTCCCGGGGATGCTGCCGCCTGCACCGCTGACGTCGACGACCTGATTGTTTGCGCGCAGGCTAAATACGACGGGGTCCTCGGACAATAAAGTCACCAGCGGAAACGGCGCGCTGTCCGAGCCGAACGCCCCGCCCGTCGTGTATATCGCGTAAAGGGTCATTGCGCCGCCAGGAGAGGCCAACGCAATTGCGCCGCTCAGCGTAACACCGACATTGTTCGTCGAATTCAATATTACGTGGTCGCCGTTTTTGCAGGCGCCACTAAAAGTGGCGTTATTCGAGATGTTGCCGTTCGCATCCACAGCAACTGTCGCGAAGGGGGCGGCGGTCGCCCCTGGGCTGGACCCGCCGTTTCCGGCGGTCACGGTGTCGTTGGGACCGCAATCGAAGAAATAAGTCCCTCCCGCCGCCGGCAACGCGAAGGTTGTTCCGGGCGGTGGCGAGATGAACACCTGACCGGCTACGGGCGGGGTCGTATTGTTATCGACGCCGGCGATCACGAAGCTGAAGGCGGCGAGCGGGATCGTTACGGCGTTGCCGTTAGCCGTCACGCTCTGCGCCGAATAGGTCAAGGTGTTGGCAGGGTTGGCCTGGGGGGCGCTCACTGCGTGGGCGGCGGAAGCAAAGCTCACAGCGGCCAATACAGCGGAACTGAAAGCGACGGCATACCTGGCGGTCATGATGAGACACTCCCTCTGGTTGGACATTTTCGAAGCGCGGCACCTTCGGAATTCACGCCAAAGGTGCGGTGTCCTTAAGATTCCCCTTAGTTCGTTAACCATTCCGACTCTAGAGCCCCGCAACCTGTACGTCAAGTAGCTCGGATGCAATTATCCTGACCGTCACACAAACGGCACAATTTTGTCTCGATCGGCCAGAGTCGGCGTCGTTAGGGAACTGGAGGAATTAGCTCGGAAATCGGGAGGTTTTCGGGGGTTTCTTCCGGTCCATCGCGCGCGGAGCGCGGCGTCTCCAAATCAAAATCGATGACCCACGGCCCATTCGCTAAGCGCGGTGTTTGGCGCACCGAGAGCCGGCGCTCGAGTGGCCAGTGTTCCGCAGCAAGTGTCAGGACGACGGTACTCGACGGAAAATAGAAGGTGCGCGCCGGGGGCGCCTCCGGCGGGATTCCGGTCAATGCCTGCCAAGCCAACGAGCCGGCGATCGGGGTGGTCCGCCGGACCTCCATGATCCGGTCTACCATGTCCGAATTTAGCGAGGGGATCAGCATCAGCAACGGGCGCGGCGCGGTATTGACGTTAAACCCGGCGACCGGCGCGATAGAGGTCAGCCGCGGCCACACTGTATCGTCCCTAGCCAACCCCTCGATATCGCGCCAACCGAGCACCCGGCGCACTTCCAAAGGCGTGCGCAACGGCGCGTTGGCCGGCGGATCGAGTCCCGCTTCGAGATATTCCGGCGCTTCCGCACCATTGAGGCGCCGGAACGAGTTCGCATCAAGGTAATCCAGCAATTTATCGATCAGGCCATCCCGGTCTTCCGCCGGAACGCCCAATACGCCCAGGAGCGCGTAAATGTCGCCTGGCAAGCCGAGATTCAGGTTGATGAGGCCCCGTGCATCCTGAAAGCGCAACAGCCCGTCGCCCAGGCGATACGGGCTGTCGTCGAGCCGGATGAAATTCTCGGCGTTGCGCGGCTCCTCGGTCAGCCCGATCGATCGCACTTGCCCAACCGTCATTTCGAGGCCACGGAAGCTGACCGGGCAAGTCGCCAAAATATAGAGCGCGATTGCCTTAGCGTCGGCCATTTGCTGCTGCGCCTCCGCCTCGTGCTGGTTCGCGATCGCGTCCTCGAGCGCGGTCGTCAGCCATGCGCTCATCATTGCCGTCACCAGCGCCAGCGCCGCGATGACCACCAAAGTCAGCACCAGCGCAAAGCCGGCCTGATTCCTCGGGCCGCGCGCGTCGAGGGTACCTGTTGGCAGCGTTACTTGTTTCGACAAAAAGGAAACCTCCGGCGCCCACCCCTTCCCCGCGAGCGCGAGCGTTCCGACCGGCATAAGCGCCGCGATCGGGCGACGTGCGGTCGCGGGCCCTCAGGGGGCGCAGACCGCCTGATGGAGCGCGGTCATCCGATCACGATAGGTGTGCCGTTCCTTGACCAAAGCGTAAGCGGCCTCGGCGACCCGTCGCCGCTCGGTCGGATCGCGGAAACGCGCTATCGCATCGCCGAGATTGGCGAGGTCAGGGTCGAGAGCGATATAGTGCTCGTCGGCGGTCAAAATGTCATTGTACCGGCCCCGCAGCAGAATTTGGCAGGTTCCGGTTCCGGCGGCATCGAAGTGACGTGAAGAGATGCATTTGGAATAGACCGGACAGCGCGGGCGGCGGGCAAAGAAGCGGGCCTCGATATCTGCGAAACTCACCTCCCCCTCGTCGAATGCCTCGTGCCGTAGCGGCGAAACCTTCAAGAGCGCCTTGAGCCAAGTCTTGACTCGATAAGGGAGGCGTCGGCTCAGAGAGTGCAATAGGCCGTCGGCTTTGATGGCGCCGGGGCCGGCCCGCGCGCTGAGGAATTCACGGATTTCGAGAATGGTTCGATCGTCCTGTTCGAGATACCATGATCCGGCTTCGGTCCCGATCGTCCCACGGCAATCGTTGAGAAAGCTGGCCCACCCTCCCCGATCGAGGCGGGTGCCGGTATCTATGTCGACCCGCAGCCCAATCTTCGGGCCGATCCGGGAAAATAAATCATGAACCTGGTTGCGCTCGTCATCGCCGATGAACGCCGGGTAGCGGGCGCTACGCCCGCCGACATCGATCGGGCGATGTGAATCCGGCTTTTCGCGGCGAAAAACCCCGTCGTTCAGAGCGTGCGGCAGCGCGAGCACCCTGGCGCCGGTATCGGCATACAGCCACCGCCCAGCCTCGATCGGCAGCTGCGTCCCGACATAGTCGGCGCCGACCGCGCGCAGGAAATCCCGCTTGTCGCCTAGTCGGGCCCAAGGGAGGTTGTATTCATTGCCCACCAGCATCAAGAAGCGGCCGCGCCGCGCCTTCAGCGCGCCAATCAAGGGCTGGATGTATTCGAGCGTATCGGCCGAGCACGAGTGCAGGGCGACGACCAGCTCGCTGTCCTCGACCACTCTGGCCGCTGCGCAACGCTGATCGCGTTGAAATAGGTTGAAAGTAGTGACCGCGAATAGCGGCGAGCGCTCGAAAGCCTCCACCCAGTCCAGGTAATAGGACGATCTGGTCGCGTATTGGAGGGTCAGAACGACGATGCGGATCCGGCTCTCGGCTGGCATCTCAGAAAATTGATTAGAAGCTCCACCGCGTGATCCGCGGCGTGACCATCGCCAAACGCGGAGATTTCCCGGCGCGGCGCGTAATCCGGTCCCTTCCACAGTCGATTCCAGCCGGCTTCGATGGTCTCCACCCACTCGGTTTCGCTGCGCAATGTTACGCAAGGAACTTTGTGGAAATAAGCTTCCTTCTGTAAGCCGCCGGAATCGGTGAAGACCGCAACCGCCGATCGCAGAAGCCGGTGCATATCGAGATAACCCAACGGCTCGCACGCCAGTATGTCGCCGAGATCGAGGCGCCATTCCGAGATCCGCTTGCGTGTCCGGGGGTGGGCCGGGAATACGATGATGCGATCGCGTGCCTGCCGGCGCAGGAACTCCACGATCTCAGCGAGTGCAGCTTTGCTTTCTGTGCTTTCGGCCCGATGCACCGTGGCGACAGCGTAAGAGCGCTCGACAAGACCCAGCCGGTCGAGGATTCGCGACCGCCCGGATGCGGCTGTGGCATAGCACGCCGCATCGTACATCACGTCGCCGATGTTGTGGACGCCGTCGGTGATGCCCTCGCGCCGGAGATTGACGACGCCGGTTTCGGTCGGACACAGCAGCAGTGTGCTGAGGTGATCGGTCAGCACGCGGTTGATCTCTTCGGGCATGCGGCGTTTAAACGAACGCAGGCCCGCCTCGAGGTGCGCGATCGGAATTTCCAGCTTTGCTGCTGCCAATGCGCCGGCAAGACTCGAATTCGTGTCGCCTGGCACGAGGACGAGATCCGGCCTTTCCTCCATCATGGCCCGTTCCAGCGCCGCAAGCATCTTGCCCGTCATCGCGCCGTGGCCGCCGCCGTGAATGCCGAGATCGAGCCGCGGCGGTTCGAGCCCGAGTTCGTCGAAGAAAATTTGCGACATGCCGGCATCGAAATGCTGGCCGGTGTGAACCAGGATTTCGCGAATGCCATCGCGGCCCGCGATCGCCCGCGAGATTGGGGCGGCTTTGACGAATTGTGGCCGGGCGCCAACGACAGTCAGGATGCGCAAATCGGCCATGCGACGGCGTCACGCACTTCCGGCAAGAAACGAGCGTGCTGCAGCATGCAGCGGCAGATCATGTCGCGGTTGCCGCGGGTCCATTCGATCGTATGCCGCAACCCCTCGCGCAGCGACGTTGCTGCTGCAAACCCCACCTCTCGGCGTGCTTTCTCGGGCGCACCGAAGCGCTTGCCCGAGCGGTCCCATTCCCGCGCCGGTGCGAGGGCGATCGGGGTTGGATTACCGGTGAGTTGGTTGATCACATGGGCGAGATCGACAATCGAGGTCTCGACGCCGGAGGCGATATTATAAGCTTCGCCAACGCGGCCGCGCAGGGCGCAGGCGATCAAACCGTCCACAATATCTTCGACAAAGATGAAATCGCGGGTGGCGATGCCGCCATTTTCAACGGGCAGCGCTTCACGCCGCAAGGATTTCCAGATAAACGTGGGCGTCACGTTGCGCCACACGGTGTGCGGCGTTCCGCGCCATTGTCCGGCACCCAATATCTCGCCCGGTCCATAAACATTCTGAAACCGCGCCGTCACAAACGGCAAGCCGTGGCGCATGAAATAGTAATTGCCGTACATCTCGCCGACCAGCTTCGAGATCGAGTAAGGGCTGTCCTGAAACAGCGAGACTGGTGCGTCCTCGGCTGTAGCGCTCGCCTCACCGAACGTTTTTTCTGCAACGGCGCAGCCCGCCGCGGAGTAGACGACTTTTTTCAGCGCGCTGAAGCGCTTCAAACGATCGAACAACTTCAATGTCGTTAATGCGTTGTTCCGATGATCGGTGAGCGGATCGTGGATAGACGACTGGTTGCCGTGATAACAGGCCAGGTGGAATACAAAATCGAGATCGGGCGGCAATGCTCCAAGCACTTTACCCGCAGTGATAGACTCGAACACGAAATCTACCGCGGGATGTTCCGGCACGTTGGTGATATCGGCCGACAGCAGATTATCAACGATGATCAGGCGCTGCGGCTGCAATTCCAATAGCCGCCGGACGAGGGCGCCGCCTACGAAACCGGCGCCCCCGACGACGAGAATCGTCGACCCGACAAAACCCGATTCTGTCACGACTCTTCGGCCGGCGGGGGCCGCAAATGGCTATGGATGACCGGAACCCCGTGGGCATCGTACCAGCGGACCATGCGGGCGATCGACTCGGAGAGGCCAAGTTCCGCTCTCCAGCCGAGGGCGGCGCGGGTGCGGGACGGGTCGAGCACTACGGCGGGGACATCATCGGCGGCCGGCGGCACGACCCGGACGGGCCCAGGCAGAGTATTTCCGAGACAAGCCGCAATCGTGTTGAACACTTCTGCGATCGTATGGCCCTTGCCTGTCGAGATGTTGAAGATACCGGTCGGGGCATCGTCGCGCAGCACGATCCTCATCAGCGCGAAAAAATCCGAGATGTCCAGGAAATCGCGGACCGCATCGGTGCAGAAGCATTCTTGTCCGGACTTGAGGCGCTTATAAAAGGTTGGAATGGGTCCGATCGCAAGGCGCGGTCCGGTAATGTTGGCGAGCCGCAGCGAGACCCATGGGAAATCGCTGATCGCGAGGTAGGCCTCTCCGGCGGTCTTGGAGATGCCGTAGCTGGTGAAGGGGCGGGTCGGATGCTCGACCGGTATCGGAACCCGCTCGGGCCGCCCGTAGCACAGCGCGGTCTGAAGATACACAAACCGCTTGACGCCCACGTGCCGCGCCGCCTCGACGGTATTGATCGTACCCGCGACATTGGTGGCTACATCTTCTCGCCAATCGGTCGGATCCTTGTACGAGGCAGCGCTGTGTATCACGTGTGTTGGCGCAAACCGGGTAAAGGCGGCATTGACCAATCGCCGGTCGGCAACCGTCCCGTCGACGATTTCGAGCCGGCGAAAGGCAGCCAGCGCCTCGCGACTGCCGGTCGCAAAATTGTCGATGACGAGTATCTCGTCGCCTTGTGCAAGGTATTCTCCGACAAGATTGGAGCCGAGGCAGCCGGCCCCGCCGGTAATCAGGAGCCTCACGGTTTCTGCTCGGTCCGCAGATGAGTGTATCCGCCTTGTACGCCGTGCTGCCGGTAATAAGCGACGGTCTCGGCAACGATCTCGTCGAGCGGTGTGAACTCGACCTCGCCGAAATCACGGAAGGTGCGGCTCGGGTCCAATAGGATGGTAGGCGCGTCGTCGGGTCCGAGCGGACGGGTATCCGGCTCGGGGTAATGATTGAGCTGCATCGCGCGGACAACTGCGTCGTATAGCTCCCGGACCGCCACATCCCTTCCCGATGAGAAATGATATGTGCCGGCGCCGGTTCCGCTCGCCGCCATCACAACAGTTCGGGCCAGGTCGCGCACGAATACGAAATCTCGCCGCGCCTCGGTGACGAAGCAACGCTTCGCTTGCGACAAGCGATCGAAAAAAATCGGCAATGGCCCGCTGACGTTGCGCGGGCCGACGATATTTGCAAGGCGGAAGGTGACCCAGTCGACGCCGCTCAGCTGGATGTACTGCTCGCCCGCGGTCTTTGAGATCGCATAGCTGCTGTTCACGGGATTGAGGGGATGGGCCAACGTGATCGGCTGCTCGAGCGGCTTGGTGCCGTAACATAGCGCCGTTTGAAAATAGATCAGCCGCCCAACCTTGTGGTCTTTGCAGCAGCGAGCGATGTTGGCGCTGCCGACGCAATTGGTCAGCGCATCTCCCTGCCAGTCGTCGGGGTTCTTGTAGGATGCCGCGGTGTGCACCACGACGTCGGGACGAAAGTCGCCGATCAGCCCGTCGACGACGCGCTCCTCGGCGATGCTGTCCTCAATCAGTTGCAGCCGAGGCTGCGGTTTCAAATTATCGCGCCGGCCGGTCGCGAAATTATCAATCGCGAGGACTTCGTCGCCGCGGGCGAGCAGCAGATCGATGACGGTCGAGCCGACGAGACCAGACCCGCCGGTTACGAATACTTTCATATAGGTCTCAATCCTTTCACTATCTTTATTGCGCAGCCCCGGCAACCGGCGAGGTATCAAGAGACGCGGCTTCCGCCAGCATGCGCCGGTAATGGGCGGCGCGATCATGAAAGATCTGGTGCCATAGCTCGAGGCACAGCAATCCCCACACCTTGCGGGAGAAACGGCCGGCGTTTTCGAAATTGGCGAGCACGGCTTCGGCGTTGAGAAATGGGCGCTGCCGGGCGTGACGGCTGCGGAAAGTGTCCTGCACGAGGCCGCGCAATTCCCCGGAGAACCATTCCTTCAATGGGACCGGAAAACCCATCTTGTCGCGGCGATCGGCGATCGCGGAAGGCAAAACGTCGGCATAAGCAAGCTTTAGAAGGTGCTTCATCCGGCCACCCTCGAATTTCACGTCCGCCGGGACGGTGGCGAGAAATTCGATCAATGGATGGTCGAGGAAGGGCACGCGGCTCTCCAGCCCGTGCGCCATGCTCATCCTATCCTCGACTTGAAGTAGTGCCGGCAGCAGACATTTGAAGTCGAAATGCGTCATCTTGTCAAAATAGGCTTCCTTTCTGACGTTGCTTTTGTTGTTAAAGATTTCCATAAAATTAGCAAATACACGATCCTTATCTAAAAGTGTCCAATCGATCTCCTTCTCCATGTCGGTCGAGCGGTCGACCAGCCGAAAATACCGGTCATCGAGGCCATTGAACAAGCCTTCTCGCCAGAACTCCTTCATCATCGGCTTGTATTCGCGCAATAGCCCGAGGTTCGGCACGATCGATTCGATCGTCACGACGAAATTGCCGTTTTTGTAATTTCCATCGAGGGCGGCCTTGATGCATTGCTCGAAATAAGCCAGCAGATAGCGCGCGTATCCGCCAAAGATCTCGTCGCCGCCCTGCCCGCCCAAAACCACCTTCACGTGGCGCGCCGCGAGCTGCGAGACGATGAATTGCGGGAATGAACCAGGTCCTGCCACCGGAAAATCGAGGTGGTAAATAACGTCGTCTATGTGGTTGCGAAACTGCCGGGCAGTGATGTCGATGAGATGCAATTTGGCACCTGCCTGCTCCACCGCGACGGCGGCGTAATCGCTCTCGTCGTAGCCCTCGAACTCGGTGAAGCGGCCGTGAAAACAGTCGGCGATGCCGCGCTCGCTGTTGCCGGCGAGGATCGCGATCAAGCTTGAATCGATGCCCCCCGAGACATAAGCACCGATCGGCACATCGCTGCGCAGGTGAAATTTTACCGAATTGTCGAGCAGCTCGGCGAGATGCCGCTCGAAATACCGTGCGCTGTGGTCGCCGTCGATCTCGTAATAGACGTCCCAATATCGCCAGACGCGGATTTCGCCATTTTCGACCGTCAGCGCATGCCCCGGCAAAAGCTGCTTGACGCCGCGGAACAGGGTGGCCTCGCCGATCGTGTACTGGAACGTTAGATACTCGGCGAGCGCGGCGGGATCGGTTTCGATTTCGGGCAGAAACGGCAGCAATGCCTTCGCCTCGGAAGCAAAGACAAATCGATTTCCCACCAGTGCATAGTAGAAGGGCTTGATGCCGAAACGGTCGCGCGCGCAGAAAAGGCGCCGGCGCCGGTCGTCCCAGATGGCAAAGGCGAACATGCCGCGCAATCGATCGACGCAGCCGGTGTCATAGCGGTCGTAGGCCGCCAGAATCGCCTCGGTATCCGAATGCGAACGGAATTTCCAGTCCGAGGACAGCTCGGCGCGGAGCTCGAGATAATTGTAGATCTCGCCATTATAGGTGATCGCGGTCGGGCCAGGCGCCACCATCGGCTGTTGCGCTGCGTCGCTCAAATCGATGATCGCCAGGCGACGATGAGCGAGCCCGACAGAACGCGCCGGCGAGATCCAGGCGCCATTGCCGTCCGGGCCGCGGTGGGCGACGAGGCGGTCGAGCACCGCGAGCGACGAGGCCAGTCGAGGGATCGGCTTTCCGTCGGTCGAAACGATGCCTGCTATGCCGCACATCCTATCCTCACGCCATCGCTTGGGCCTGTCGGGGGATGCGAACCGGCCGGTGCGTAACCTCATCGACCAGGCGATTGAGCCGCAGTGATTCCGTCTCCCACCGCAGCTCGCGTGCAAGCGCCGCGACCGCAGTACGCAACCGGGCGGTGTCCTCGGCGTACCGCAAGATTGCCGCGGCCAAGGACGGGGGGTCGAGACGATCGAGACACGCGCCAACGGGGTGGCGGCCGATCGCCGCTTCGATCTCCGGCAGCGCCCCACGAACGAGCGGCAGTCCTGCGGCAATCACCTGGAAAAAGCCGTTGGGCAAAGCATACCGGTAATTGGCGGAATAAGGTTCATAGATCACCAGACCGAGATCGGCGGTGCGAATAAACGGAACCACTTGGTTTGGCGCGACATGCCGTCCGAAGTGGACGCGGGAGACTGCCGGATGCCGCCGAAGCCTCTCGCTGTCGGCCTCGTAGCCGCGTCCGACGAAGGCAAGGCGGAAACGCGCGGGTAGCATGGCCAACGCATCGACTACCGTGTCGACCGCCATTCCCGGCTTGCGGTTGCCGACCACGACGCAGAGACGATCGGCCGGCGCCAGGGACAATGATGTGCGCAGATCGGGCTCGACGGCTTGGTCCAGCCGCTCGTCATGGCAATTGCGCAGGACAGTGGGACGCCGGCCGAAGGTTCGCTGCATCAGGGCGGCGATGCCGTCGCTGACCGTCACCGTAGCATCCGCCGCAGCTACGAGACGCCCTTCGAGCGCATCCAAAAAGGGCCTCAGGCGATTGCGGTCAAAGGCGGCCTGCCGTTCCGGCGGGTCGATGTCGCGATAGAAATCGTGTGCGTCATAGATAATGCGGGCCCCTGTGCGCGCTGCTATCTGGGCGACCGCGCGATGAAACTCGAAGGAATGCAGGTAATAGAGCTCGGCCGTCGGGATACATCCGCGCGGACGCCAGCAATGGCGCCACCATTCCCAGCCACGGAAACCGAGATAGAGGGCGAACTCGCCGCCACCTCCCAACCGGCCATTGCGCGCCATCGCGGCAGCGCCGCCGCGGGCGCGTCGCCTTAGTGAGGTCGTGGCGCGGCGGATGGGCCGAGATCCCAGCGAACGGACTTCGACCGCCTTTCCCCAAAACCGGGTCGCACTCACCCGGCCCTCGATCACGATCGAACGCCAGCCTGCTTCGGCGAGGCTCGAGGCGATGCGGAAGGTCCGGCTGTCGGCTTCGAGCGGCAACGGCGTCAATGAGACCACGGTATTGCGCGTAGCGCTCCGCGGCATCGTCAGGCCGACACCGCGAACACGCGGCCCCAAATACCGAGATTGATGATCCGCCAAAGGGAAAAATCGACGGGCCGACGCCCCTCGATCATATCCGCCACATGAGCACGGACACCGCGCGGGTTGAGCAGCCCCGGATAGCGTTCGAGGGTCTGCTCGACCCCGCCCTGCACCGCCTCGCGCAATGGTCCGCGAAACCAGGTCTCTTCCGGCGTCGTAAACCCGAGCTTGTCGCGTCGCTGGCGAATTTTCTCGGGTAAGATTCCACTCATCGCTCGGCGCAGCACGCGCTTGGTGTCGCCGCCCACAATCTTGTGCCGGTCGCCGAGACCGATCGCGAACTCCACGAGCCGGTGATCCAGGAACGGCACTCGCGCCTCGATCCCGTGCGCCATGCTGTTACGGTCTTCCCAATGCAGCAGCATCGCCAGGTTCGACGCTTGGGTCAGCACGACGCAGAGCTCGCCGATACCAGTTATGGCCGGCCGTCCAATGCTCTCACGAGCGGTCTCGAACGGGCTACGGCCGAGATGCGGCCGCAGCGCCTCACTGTCGAGCCAATTGTGTTCCAGCAAGACTCGCCGCTCTCGTTGCAGCCACCAACGCAACTGAGTCGGCAGCAGCGGCAAAAGAAAAGTGCGGGCCTGTTCGGCAAATGAAATGCCGTGCCACGCGTGGCGTTGCAGCATGGCGTACACCAGCGTCGCGAAGCGGCGCTGCTGAATCAAACTGGCGAAATAATACGGGAAGCACCCGTGATACCCCGCAAGCTGCTCATCCGCGCCCTGTCCATCGAGCATAACCTTGAGCCCGGCGCGACGCGCCTCGGCGAAGACACACCATTGCGCGAAGATACTGGTGCTGCCATACGGTTCGTCCTGATGCCAGGTGAGACGTTCGGCCAACGCAAACGCATCTGCGAAGTGCGGATAGCACCAGTGCGGGGTGCACTGGGTACACTCGACCGCCGCTTCCATGAACGGGCGTTCATCGACGCTCTTCACGTCATAGCAGGCACTGACGCTGTTGACTTTCGCGCCGTTCTCCGCGGCTTCGAGCTCACGCGCCATCAGGCAAACGATTGACGAGCTGTCGAGCCCGCCCGACAGGCAGCTGCCCACCGGCACATCCGAGCGCAGGTGGATTTTGACCGAGTTGGTGAGCAACTCCCGAAAGCGCCGGCCTGCCTCCTCCTCGGAAAGGTCGAGGGTCGCCGGTTCCAGGATGTTGTACCAGCGGCGTACCGGCACGGCATCGCCTGGGCGCCATTGGTCCAGATCGAGCCGCAAGCATTCGCCGCCGCGCAGCTGGCGCACGGCGTGGAACAGCGTCTCGTCGGTGTGCTCCATGATGCCCGCCACCAGAAAATCGTAAGCCCTCGGCATGTTGAGGCGGGCGGAAAATCCCTCTAGCCCGATAAACTGCTTAATTTCCGAGGCAAACGCGATACCTCTGGGTGTCGCGAAGAAATAGAGCGGTTTGATGGCAAACCGATCACGCGCCGCAATCAGCGAATGCGCCACCCTATCCCACAGCACAAACGCGAACATGCCGATGCAGCGCTCGAGGGCAGCTTCGCCCCATTCGGCCAAAGCCGCCAGCAGAACCTCCGTGTCCGAGCGGGTGCGAAAACGATGCCCGAGTGCGGCAAGCTCCTCGCGCAGCTCGAGATGGTTATAAATTTCGCCATTATAGACGATCCAATAGCGGTCCTCGGCGTACGCCATCGGCTGCTGCGCCGCGTCGGAAAGGTCGATGATGCTGAGCCGCCGGTGTCCGAGCGCGACCGGTCCCGCTAAGCTGTCGAACACCCTCCAGCCGGCCCCATCAGGCCCGCGATGTGAGACGAGCTCGATATGCGATGGCTCGGGGGGGAAGCCGAGCGACACCCAAATACCACACATTCTTACAGCGCCTGGCGGGAATTATTTCGCGGCCGCGCAAGACAGTGCGCGTAGGCAGCCAGCAGCAACTCTCGCTCGCGCTCCCAGCAGAGCTGCTGCGCGGCTATCAGCGCGTTGCGCTTGTAGCGGTCGATGCTCTGAGGATCGAGGCTATTGATCGTCTTGGCAATCGCGCCGGGGTCGAGTTGCGGAATCGTCACACCAAGATGATGTTGGCGGAGCAACCGCGCCATTTCGGGCAATTCCGTGACACAGATCGCCAGCCCGGCCATAATGTACTCGAAGAGCTTATTGGGCAGAGCGAGCTCATTGTGCCGGGAACTTCGCGGAAGCGCGAAGAGTCCAATGTCGAAGGCGGCGGCCTCCTGCACCAGGGCAGTCATCGGTACCGGCGGCGCCAGCCGGACTCGCCCCTCCAACCCACGCCCAGATATGCGGCGCTGGAGCGCGTGCAGGAAACTATCGTTGCCAGGGCCTCGAATGGTCAGGTCGAACTCGGGGCGCCACGCGCCAACGCTGTCGATTACGGCCTCCAGCCCCCTCCCCGGAACAATGATACCTTGATAGATTACGCGGATCGGGACCGTGGTCGGACTGAAAGGGGTGCTCTCGAAAATCGGAGTGTTTCGGATGACGACCGGCAGCCGTGGCAGTGCATAGAGGTCCCGTAGCCGTCCCGCAATTCCCTCGGACACCGCCGTGATTACCGCCGCCCTGCCGATCAAGCGCCGTTCGATGGCCCGGACCAATGGTCGTTTCCAAAAGCGCCATCGCAGGCGATCGGCGAACTCGTCGGTGGCCAACTCATGCGTGTCGTAGCCGCAATAGCCACCTTTCTCTTTCGCCAACCGGCTGGCAACCGGCAGCATCGTCCAATCATTGGCGAGCCACACGTCGGCTTCGATCCGGCTGGCCCTGTCGTAGATTTCGCGGGCGTCCGCGGACAGGCGCCAGTAGCTCCGGCACGCGACACCGCCGCCCAAGCGGGCTGCAAGTAGATCGGCCCCATCGCGGATACGCGCCGCGCCAAATCCGAGAAGATCGGATTTTCGCGAATACCGGCTATTGCACCGGTAATCCGCGGTCTGCGCCCCGTCGTCTCCTTGATGTCCCACCAGCCACGCAGGCGCGGGCGAGACGCCACCGGGGAGGCCCACGCCGAAGACCTGCCAGCCAGCGTCCCAGAACGCATCGCCCTGCCGTCGGGCGCGCGGATCATCGCTGATCCGCGACAGCGCAAGGATACAAATGACGGGATGTGACACCGGTCGCCGGGCTCCCTCTATTGCACGCGTACCCCGCGAAGATCCCGTTGTTCATTAGATTGGGCAGGCGCGATTTATATCAGCGGGGCCTCTCGTGCCTTGCCAAACCGAGGCCGAGCGAGTGTCTCCTGTCATTGGTCTCCTCGACCATCTGGGTCCGGTAGCTGGCGACTGGGACCACAGGGTGTACCCCCCTTAAGCGTTCAAGCGGCTATTGGCCGCGTCGGTAACCCAAAACGATGTTGACGACCGTGCGGCTCACCTCCTCCTCCAGATATTCTTTCGGCGCCGTCCATGCCCCGGCTTTGTCCAGTACCGTTGCGATGCAGGTCATGATCATATCCGGGTCCGCCCCAGAAAGGACATTGCTCCCGCACTCGATCGTCTCCGGCCGTTCCGTGACATCCCGGATGGTTACATTGGGGGTGCCGAAGATACAGCATTCTTCTTGGACGGTGCCGCTGTCCGACAGAACGCAAAAAGCCGACTTCTCGAGAGCGATGAAGTCGGCAAAGCCGAATGGTTCCTGAAACCGTATTTCACCATCATCGCTGCGCAGGCCATACTTCTCGAGGCGCGATCGCGTCCGCGGATGCGTACTTACGATCACGGGCATCCGATAGATGCTGCGCAGCTGGGCGAAGCTTTGTACGAATGCGCGCAGGCGCGGTTCGATGTCGACATTCTCCGCTCGATGCAGCGTGACCAGGAAGTAGCACCGTGGCGAGAGACCCAGCTGCGTCAGTACGGTGGATGCAGCGATCCGTGGCTCCGACCGACGGATGACTTCGAGAATCGGATTGCCGGTAACATAGATCCGCTCGCTCGGAATGCCTTCCCGCAGCAGATTTGCCCGGCTCCGCTCAGTGTAGGGCATCAGGACATCGCTGCAGTGATCGATGACGCGGCGATTGACCTCCTCGGGGACGCGATCGTCGTAACAGCGATTGCCCGCCTCCATGTGGAAAACAGGTATACCGAGCCGTTTGGCAACCAGGACGGACAACCCGCTGTTGGTATCGCCCAGGATCAGCAGTCGATCAGGCTTCTCGGCAGCCAGGATCCTCTCTGCGCGAGCCAGGATCGCAGCCACCTGCGCCCCAAAGGTTTCGCCCTGTGCCGCCAGATAATGGTCCGGCCGACGCACTGCGAGCTCGTCGAAAAAAATGTCGCTGAGCACACTCTCGAAATTCTGCCCGGTATGGACCAGCACGTGCCGGCAGAGCCGATCCAACCGTTCGATGACCCGGCTCAGCCGAATGATTTCCGGCCTCGTGCCGAGCACCGTCACTACCTTCATCTGAGAAATTCGCCCTCCAGCTGAAGATCATGATCGATCATTAATCCCCGGCGCACCAGCAACTCATGCGTTGCTGCCGGCGTCATGACCTCGTCGGCTGAACTGTACGACCTACCCAAAAGCTCACCGTCAAAGTCATGGCTTTGCAGCTCCGGAAGAATGGGGCCGATCGCGTAATAGCCGTTTCGGCGCACGGCGCGATGGCATTCCTCTTCAGAAATGAGCAATTCGTGCAACTTCTCGCCCGGGCGGATCCCCGATATCACCGTCTTGATCGACCGGTGACCAATCAGCGCAGCCGCGACATCGACAATTCTCGCCGACGGCGCGTGGGGAATATAGGTTTCCCCGCGGCGCGCCTCGCCGACGGCCGCTATGATGATGTCGACCGCATCCTCGAGGCTCAGCAGGAACCTGGTCATTCTCGGATCGGTGATTGTTACCGGCCCGCCGCTTCGGATCTGGTCGTGAAATAGCGGTATCACCGAGCCGCGAGACGCCAGCACGTTGCCGTACCGCACCAGGACAAACCGGGTCTGCGGCGCGTCAAGATTGGCGCGCGCCAGTATCCGTTCCTGCAGTGATTTGGTCATGCCCATGACATTTATCGGCGCCACTGCCTTGTCGGTCGAAATCCCGACCACGGTTTCGACGCCGAGCCGCAGGTCGCGAATCGCGCGGACGATATTCTCCGCACCGCCGATATTGGTCTGCACTGCCTCGAACGGAAAATATTCGCAGGTCGGTACTTGCTTCAGCGCCGCCGCGTTGAATACCATATCGGCCTCGCGCAGGGCCGATGCAACCGAATGAAAATCGCGGACATCGCCGATGCGGAACTCGAGCTTTTTTGAGAAATTATCATAGATGACTTCGTCGGTCGGGGAATTTCGCCGCTGATACTCGACTCGGATCGCATGCTGCTTCGCCTCGTCGCGGGACAGCACGATGATTTTCGCCGGATCACCCGCGCCGCCGCCGAGAAGCCGCCGCAAGAGCACCTTGCCCAGGGAACCGGTGCCGCCGGTGATCAATACCCGCTTGCCATCGAGCACGTGCATTCACCAACCTCCAGCGGCCATTGGGCAATCTTCAGTTCGCGTCATAGGCGGTCCGATCTTCGCGCATCGCTTCGATCATGGACCGCCACGACCCCGGCTCAAACCCGGTACGCGCACGAAACCGGCTACTGTCGAGGCGGCGATCGCAGTGAAAGCTGTTGTCGCGCTCGATCGTTACGTCGGCGTCGTACACTTCATTGATCAGCTGCAGAAGCTCAAATTTGCTGATGGGCTCGCCCGAGACGTGCCAAACGCCCTCGATATCGGGAAGGCGGGTCAGCAAGTCGAAAACGAGATCGGCCATTGCCAGGGTCGTCAGTCCGCTGTAGAGCGCACCGGCAAATCCTTTGATCCGGCGACCGCGCTGAGCCAGAAACCACTCGAGCAGCCCCGCCCGGCCGGCGATCTCCCGTCCAATGATCGAGGAACGTATGGTCAGGCAGCCGGCCCCACCGACCTCACCGAGAAACTTCGTTCGCCCGTAGAGATCCTCGGCATCGGAGGGATCGCTCTCGCAATAGGGTCCGCGCCGCCCGGAAAAGACGCAGTCGGTGCTGAAATGCACAAGCCGCGCGCGCCGCTCCCGACACAGCCCAGCGAGAAGGTGTGGAAAGAGAGCGTTGACCGCGATGGCGGAGGCCGGGTCTTTTGCCGCCTCGCGCTGCTTGACGATGCCGATGCAATTGATAACTGCATGCGCCCGCGTCTCGTCGAGGGCGCGGGCGACCGACTCGATATCCTCCGCCGAAACCCCGAGACGCAGGCGTGCGCCTGCCAGTGCCCGGGTCGATCTGTATGGCTCACCGGAGCCGCGCAGGGTGCCGATCACTTTGCAACCACCGGCAGAGAGCCGCTCGATGAGCTTGTGACCCAGCATGCCGCCGGCCCCGAGCACCAACGTTCGCATCATTCAGCCGCCCGAGCCAATTTATTTGGTCCGAAACCAAAAAGCCGAGGGTTCGGACGAGGGGAAGTGCTGTCGCATGATCGCGATTTCGGGGAACAGCGCGTTCATCTCGTCGGGCCGGTGACACATCAGGAAGTTGCCGGGCCACAGCACCTCGGCGCGCGCATTGTGAGTGAGATAGGCCTGCAGCAAGTATTGCTCGTTCCAAAACCAGCCGTGATCGAAATAGACGCGGGGGTACGGCTTCGGCAAGCTGACATCATGTACATGTACGGCAACCCCCGGTCGCAATCGCGGCAGCACCTCGCAATAGAGGAACTGAACGTCCCCCGCTTCTCTCAGCGCGTGCGAAGAATTTATGAACAAAATGTCGCCCGTCTCCAGCGATTCGAAAAAGCCAAGGTCGACTTCCTCGACGCGAGTCTGCATGAGCTCGGCGAGATGGGCGAGCCCGCCGGTTACGATCGCCGTGGGATAAGGTTCTATGCAAATCAACTGCGAGCTGCCGGGGACACCGACATTGTTTCGCCGGCAGGCTTCCGCAGCCACTATCGTCGACCGGCCCGCTCCCACCTCGACGATCCGTCTCGGGCGAAGGTGTCGGATCAGGGCATAATAGAGGTGCGCATCCACTGCCATATAGGAACCGTTGATCAGCCAGAAGCCGTTCGCGTTCTCTGCTGGCTTTTCGATCGGATAGGTTTCTCGGAACTCGGTGAAATAGGGCGCGAGGTTGCGGCGGGCACGGTCAAGGCAGGCATCGGCGTCAATCGCGATGCCGGCGAGCTCGGATCGGCGCGCCCAATAATCCGGCGGCAAGCTGTCGGGATTGGTAAACGGCCGATAGAAATGCTCCTTGAGCAGATAGTACCCGTCTTGCCGGAACAATGGATAGAGCGCGTCGGGCAGTCCGATATAGCGCAGCTGCTTCATCAGCAGGCGGCCGGTTAGCGGCGCGGTGCGCGCAGTAATCCGGCGATAGAGGCCAAAGCGTCTTGCCCATAGCGCCGCACGACGGCGGTCGAATCCTGCAAGACTATGGCGCAGCAACTCAGCCCCCGACAACCGCATGCCCGGCCGCTTGCGTGCCGCTCCGCCGGGATCGCTCAGCGAAGACCCTCTGATAGAACTCCTCGACCGCGATCCGCTTGATCTGCGATCGATCGAGCCGCTTTCTTACGGTGGCCGCGTTCAAGCTCGCCGCCTGATCGACGAGGCTGTCGCAGGCGATCGCCTGGCGGATGCGGTCGGCGATCGCGTGGGGATCTTCGGGCGGTACGAGAAAAGCGGACACGCCGTCTTCCACCCATTCATTGGCGCACGCCGTGTTGGATTGGATCGGAAAGGATCCCATCGCCATCGCCTCCAGCATCGAGGTGCAAATCCCGTCGGCAAGCGACAGCGAAATCGAGATGCGGGCAGAACCATGCAAACGAAGCATTTCGTCGTGGCTGACCGGTGGCATCAGCTCTATTGCGAGCCCAGTTTCACCGGTGATCACCTCGGCTTGCACTTCGATGATCTCCCGCGGTTCAGGCGAAAAGACCCGGATGGTATAATCCCGCAGAACATCGGCGCACAGCGCGAGCGCGCGCAAGCCTACCTGGGCGCGATGCATATGCCGATGGTACCCCTTGAGCGCAATGACCCTCCGCTCAGCGGTCGGCCCCGGCTGGCGCAACGAGAGGGCATAATCGAGGTCGAGTCCGCCGCTGTTCGGCACCACCGGGAGTACCTTGCCGCGTAACCCGAGTTGTTGTGCCAATCGGACGTCTCGCTCGCACTCGCAAGAATAATAGTCGCAGCTGCGCAACACGTCGGCGATCTTGGAACGATGCTCCGGCAAGCGGCCGTACAACTGGATGTCGCATCCCCAATTTGTTGCGATCCAAGCGGGAAACGGCCGGCCGGATCGCTGCGTCGCGGCAAAAGTAAGATAGCTGGCGTGCTGAAATTCCATTGAATGGACGATGTCGGGGTCGAGCATTCTTATGACCCATGCCAGCCACTCCGGGCGATCGAGCCATCCGGGTCCGAGCCTAGACAACAGCTTGCGCGTCATGACTTGGCCTGTCTCGAAGGGCCAGAACCCGATCATGCGGACGCTGTGATGGCTATGCGACGGGCGGCGACGGGAGAACCCCGACCAGAACGCGATATTACGAAAATCGGGATGGATGTAATCGTTGTCTTGCGACGGAAAGAAATGCAGATCCCAGCCTTGATCGGCGACCAGCGAGGTCCATCGCGCCGCGTGCACGCTATAGGGAAAACCGACGAACAGCACGCGCATGACGGCTAAGACGCGATATCGAGCGACGACGGCCCATCCGACCAGCCGCGGTCGCGGAACACATATTCGTAATAGTCGTGGATCACGATATCGCGGATGCGCCGGTGATCGAGCCGCGTCGCCGCCATCTCGGCGTTGATTTCCGCCGCCCGATCGACGAGCGCGTCATCGAGCACGGCGCGGCGCAGGCGTTCGGCAATGATCTCGGGTTCTTCGGCTGGAACGAGAAATCCGGAGACGCCATCGGTTATCCACTCGTCGGCACAAGCGGTCGCCGATTGGATCGGAAACGAGCCCATCGCCAGCGCCTCGGTAAACGACGTGCACAGCCCGTCGGATATCGACAGCGAGATCGAAATGCGCGCTTGGCCGTGCAGAGTGAGCATCTCGTGATGCGAGACCTGCGTCATCAACTCGATATCCAGCCCAGTCGACTGAGCGATCAACTGCGCCTGCAGGTCCGTCATGTAGTGCGGCATCGGCGAGTACACCTTGACGCGATATCCTTTCAGAACATCGGCGCACATCTCGATCGCGCGAAGCGCCACTTGAGCCCTGTGCATGGTCCAGTGGTAGCCCTTGACGGCGATGACTCGGCGCGACGAGGACGAGCCCGGCTGACGGAAAAACGACAATTTATCGATGTCTAGGCCGCCCGCGTTCGGGACAACCGGCAGGACTTTGCCTTGCAGGCCGAAGGAGCGCGCCAGCGCGACATCGCGTTCGCACTCGCAGGAATAGTAATCGCAATTCTGTAATATCTGGCGCACTGTATCTCGATGCTTCGCCAATCGGCCGTAGAGATAGACGTCGGATCCCCAATTGGTGGCAATCCATTTCGGAAAACCAGAGCCAAACCGGCGCTTAACTTCGAGCGCCAAGGCACCGCCATGCTGAAACTCCATCGAGTGCACGATATCGGGCTCGATCATGCGGATAATCTCGGTTGCCCACTGGACCCGATCGGTTGCCACAGGCATCATCTTCTTCAGCGCATACCTGACGAAGTCACCCTGCCACGGCCAGTCGCGCAGCACTGAGCGTATGGCTGCGCGGCCGCGCGGCGGCGGCGGATATTCGCGATCATGCACGTCGCCATAAACGCCCGGCCATCTGACGAACGGGCCGCTTATCCAGTTTGTGACATTCCGAACCAACGGGTGCAGACCGTAGAAATCGATGGAGGACAAGAAATGCAGATCCCAACCTTGGTCGGCAATGAGAGATATCCACTTGGCCGCATGGACGCTATTTGAAATGGCGATGAGTGCGATACGCATGTGTCGTTAGACAACCGAGCGCTCTGAAGCGCGACCGGGCAAGCCACCGCGTCGGATACCGCGGAGAAGGAAGAGCCGGATGATATGAAAGCACAGGACTGCCCACAGCCGTTGACCTTGAAAGCCGGCACGGCGCCGGAGCGCCATAACGCGGAAGCACAGGACTGCCCACAGCCGGTCGCCCCACGTTCCAAGGCAGCGCCGCAGCACCGCACGCAGGATGACAACGAATTGACGCCAGAAGGCCGCCGGTACACGTAAGATATTGACGGGATTAAGTGTCAGATAGCGGAGGTAATGGCGCCGACGAGCCCACCTGTCTTTGCCGCAATAGTTCCGCGCTTCAAAATGCGCATTCGCCAGGATCCGGCGGCGATGCCTGCGTACCCCGGCGGGGCAATTGGGGTGATCGATGGCCATATAAGCGAGCCGCACGACTTCTTCGCTCATGCGGGCGTCCCGCGCGGTCACCGATGCCGCTCCGGGATGCACGCGATGAGTGGCGAGCACTCTCGGGATGTGCACCATTCGCCCGTGCAGCATCACTCTAAACCAGAAATCCAGATCACCGGTGTAGCGAAGCTGCGGATTGCGCAATCCGATAACGTCAAAGGCGTTGCGGCGAATCATCACTCCCGGCCCAATCGCGACATTGAACTGTCGGAGCATCGTCTCAAGCGAATGATCCATCATAGCTAGTTCTGCAAGCGGCTCCGAGTGCGGGCCGATCTCGCGCCAATCGGGATAGGCTGCAAAGGCAGCCGGATCGCATTCAAGGGCAATCACCCCCGCCCGGATGAGCCCCGGTAGAATCGGGTCGTCCGAATTGACGACACAGACGTAATCGCCATGCGCCAATTTGAACCCTTTATTGACGGTGAGCGTCTCTCCAATGTTGTCATGGCGCTCGACGATGATGCGGTCGCCGTATCTGGCCAACACATCCGGAGTATCATCGATCGAGCCGTCGTCCAGAACGATCAGCTCGATGTTCGGGTAGTCCTGCCCGAGGATGGTGTCGATCGTTTCCTCGAGAAAGCTGGCGCGATTGAAGGTCGGCACGATGACCGTGACGAGTGGATAGACATGGAGTGGGGCCTCGAGGGGCATCGCAAATCAACTGCTGATGCTGCGCAAGACGGCAAGCAGGTCCTGCCGTGCGACTGCCGGATCAAAATCCTTGCGCGCGCGATAGAGGGCCTCGCGGATGATGGCGCGCCGGAATTCGCCGTCGCTTACCAGCCGCCGCAGGGTGTCGGCCAGTGCTCGCGCATCGGGCTCGTCCACCACCGCGGCGCAGTGATGGCGCCGACAATACCACGCAACAAAACTGTCCGCTGGCGCGTGCACAAGGATGGGACGCCCGCTGGCCAGATACTCGGCAAATTTGCCGGGGAGCGCCGTGCGCACGACCTCGGGTGTCGGAGAATTGAACGCGAGCGGCAGGAACAGTATCTCCGCCTCTGCCTGCACCCGAATCGCCTCGGCATCGGAGATATGGCCGTGATGCCGTACCCGCCCGCTGCGTTGGAATATTGCATTGCGAGCCGTGTCGACGGAACTGTAGAGATCGAGAGCGAGCGATTGCTCGCTGTTCTCGATGACTTCGAGCAGACGGGCAAAGGCGTCATCATGAACGTGATACACTGAGCCGGTATAGACAATCCGCGTCTCATTGGCCCCGAGCGGCCAGTCGGTGCCGTTACCGTAGACCCCGGCATGAGGGTTGCGAATGATCACCGGCTCGACACAGTGGCGGGCTCCATATTCCGCCGCAAGCATCTCGTTGGGCACAATGATCCGATCGGCCCGGCGGGCGACAAAGCGGTCACATCGCGCAGCGAATTGCTGGTATGGCGGCACAATCTTGTACTGGGTACCGTAATCGTCGAACATGTACGCGAGCAGCGGAACGCCCAGCCGCCGTGCAGCAATCGCGCTCGCCGGGAGATCGACAGGATCGCCGGAGCACGCGATGATCGCCCGATACTTACGCTCTCTGACCACCGCCTCGATTTGGTGCGCCCTGCGGTAGAGCGCGACCGTAAGATTGGCAAGCGTGTAAATCCTGCGTGGGAATTCAAACGCTCCGGGGTAAGGGGAAACCAACCGCCACGGGAAGCCGAGATCGATATGTAGATAGGGTGCGTCGAGCCATGGTCCGTCGTGGTCCGCTGCCGGTGCCTGCCGATCGTACCGGGTTGTCGACAATAGCCCATACACTTCCGCCGGTAATTGCCGCAGAATGCGATACAGTACCCGCGGCTGACCAAACCGGGACGGCGGCACATAATGGGATACGATTGCGAATGGCGTGGTCGGCCGGCCGCTCGCGGCAGCCTTCGGCTTCTCGGCCTTCGCTATTGGAACGACTGCCGCTACCATGTTCTTCGATTGCATCCATCCGGGTAGAGCACTCCCGGCCCCGAAGCGCCTAGCCCGATCTATGCATGAGGGCTGGCGGGTGTAGCGCAAGCGATTGATCGGGCGTAGGATTCGGTTGCTAAAGCTGAATCTGCCGGTTGTCGGAGGCGACACCCGCCATGGTTGATCTTACGCCGTTTCTTCCGGGTCTGTCACTGGTTCAGGGCAAGGCGGTAGTTGCTCGCTTTGACGGCGGCCGGCTGTCGTCGGAAGGTGGCTTGCTGGCGCTGCGCGAAATCGAGCGCCGGCTGGGCTTGGCGGACCGACTGGCGAACTGCCTGGTGGACCCGCGCGCGCCGGAGAGGGTCGTGCATCGCTTGGCGGAGATCATCCGATTCCGCATGCTGATGATCGCCGCTGGCTACGAGGACGGCAACGACGCCGACGCGCTGCGCCGCGACCCGATGTTCAAGCTGGCGCTGGATCGCTTGCCCGCGGGCGAGGAGTTGTGCTCGCAATCGACGATCTCGCGGCTGGAAAACCTCCCCGACCGGCGAGCGTTGCTGCGCCTTGGGCGGGCGCTCGTCGAGCAGTATTGCGGCTCGTTCCGAGCGGTCCCGAAGCGCATCGTCCTCGATATCGACGACACCTTCGACCGCGTGCATGGCGGCCAGCAACTGCGCCTGTTCAACGCCCACTACGACGATTACGGCTTCCAGCCGATCGTTGTGTTCGACGCAGAGGGCCGCTTTGTCACCGCGCTGCTGCGGCCCGGCAAGCGGCCGAGCGGGGTGGAGATCCGCGGCTTTGTGCGCCGCCTAGTCGGCGCCCTGCGCAGCCATTGGCCAAAGGTCGAGATCCTGCTGCGCGCCGACAGCCATTATGCGTCCCCCGAAGTGTTCGACTGGTGTCGGAAGAACCGGGTGGATTGGGTCTTCGGCCTGGCCCCCAACGCCGCACTCTGCCGTCATGTCGCAGCGTTGGAGAAGAGCACCGCCGCGCGCTTCAAGGCCGCGCCCGAGCGCGGCAAGGTGCGGCGCTTCGGGCAATTCCACGATGCCGCGCAGAGCTGGAGCCGGGTCGAGCGCATCATCGCCCGCGTCGAAGCCGGGCTCGAGGGCACCGATACCCGGTTCATCGTCACCAGCCTCGAAGGCGGCCGCGCCAAGCACCTCTACCAGCGGCTCTATTGCGCGCGTGGTCAGGCCGAGAACCACATCAAGGCATGGAAGAACCATCTCGCTGCCGACCGCACTTCTTGCCACGCGGCCGAGGCCAATCAGTTTCGTCTGTTCCTGCACGCCGGCGCTTATTGGCTCTTATGGTCGATGCGCCGCGTCATGCCCAAAGGTTCGGTGTGGCGGGTCATGCAGTTCGACACCTTGCGGCTGCGCCTGGTCAAACTCGCCGCCCGCGTCGTCGAACTGAAAACCCAAGTCAAGATCCACCTGCCGTCCAGCGCCCCCGATCAGGCGATCTTCGCCATGCTGCTCGACCGCCTGCCGCGTCTCGTCACCTGAGAGCCGGGGCGTGATGCCCCGCAATCGTCCTCCGTTCTCAACCCCAGCGCCGCCCCAATCCCGAAAACAAACCCGCCACCGCGGCAGTGATCCCTCATGCCCGTCGCACAGGAGTGCATCCAAAACGCGAGTGCCCTGATGTACGCCCTCCCAATGTATTTTAGTCATGCATTGATCGGGCTTAACAGGCTGCTGAAAAATGCCCGATGTCCTAAAAAACCCGTCATTCCGGCCGTAGCAAAGCGGAGAGCCGGAATCCATAACCCGCTGATCTAGATGGATTCCAGCTTTCGCGGGAATGACGGTGAATTCGGTTGTCGGTGGGTTTCCAACTCACTCGCAGCCTTTTTCAGCACCCTGCTAGCAGGGTGCTGAAAAACTCGCGTGTCATTCCGGGACGGCCTCTCAGGGCCGGGCCCGGAACCCATGAACACAGGCCAAGCGGTTGATTTCACTGGTCCGTGTTGCTGGTTTCCGGGCTCGCGGGCGGAGCCCGCGCCCCGGAATGACAAAGTTCCTGCATTTTTCCGCAGCCTGCTAGGAGTATAAGGGTCCAGCAGGGGCCGGCGGTCTACCCCGGTCTGGCCAGCAGCTGCTCATATAAGGCGAGATAGCGGGTCGAGACGACATCCATTCCGAACCGATCGACCGCATATGCGTGTAGACGCTCCGGGGGAAAGCATGTCGCAGATGCAGTGACGTCCAAGAGGGCCGCGGAGAGCGCCTCGGGGCTGGGGTCACTGATCCGGCCGAGCCACGGCTCTACGATTATCTCTTCCGGGCCCCCGCATCGGGTCGAAACTACCGGGATGCCGCTGCTCAACGCTTCGGCGGTTACGAGGCTGAACGTCTCTACAGTGCTCGTCACCAGCAGTACGGCCGCTGCCGACATTGCCGAGGCGAGCATACTGCGATCGTGATGGCCGTCGATTTTCACTCGTGTTGCCAAGTTCAACCGTTCGACTTCTCGGCGCAGCGGCTTTTCCAGCGGGCCCCAGCCGATCATTTGCAAATTGAAATCGGGTCGCTGCGCAGCGAACTCCGCGAAAGTGGCCAGAGCTAGCAATGGCCGTTTAAGGTGGTTCAATGAACCTACCCACAGGATGGTCCGGCGGTCCGATACCGGGCGTTCATTCGCGGCTGGCCGGAACAATCTTTCATCGACGCCATTCGGGATGATTTCAACGCTCCGGCCGAGTTGCGGGAAGATCTCTCGGATCATCGCGACAAGGGTGGCGCTCACCGCCACTACTCTATCCGCGGTCTGCAGCGCCAGTCTGACCCTGCGCCGCATCGCGGGCGTTCGCGTAATGACCGAGAAAGGCCCGGTGTGCTCGGTCAAAATGACTGGAACACCAAATGCGGACTTGATTTTGCACGCCGCTGCACCGTCAAGGAGCGCGGTATGAGCGTGCACGAGTGCGAACGGAAACTCGCGACGCAGCAATTTCAGAACTCGTTCCAACCCGATCGTATAAGAAACGGAGCGCACGGCGCCCCCAAGCCGCCCCAGCACGATTGTCGGAAATTCTGCGTAAATTCCGCCAGCTTGCTGTCGCCACTGCAGGCATGGCGGACGGAAGAAAAACCGAGCGAGCGCATCCGCGGAAAATAGCGGTCGACTGGGACCAAGCCACAACTCGACGCCTACCAGAACCCGAGCATCGACACCGGCACGTCGCAGCGCCGCGACTTGCTCCTGAACAAAAATCCCTGAAGTTGGGTTATCGACACGCGGATATTGCGCCGAGAGCACCAAAATTTGCACGGCGAGAGCATTCCTAAGTGAGGCCTTGTTGCTGCGGAAACGTTACTCAGTGCTCGACGCGGCGGTCATCAGTCACGGTTTTCCTCATCGCTGCCAAACCGGCTTTGTAGAGTTTGTAGGCCTTTATCAGCCACCGCAAACGAGCCCGATACTCGCCGATCACCGCACGCAAATGATTAATCTCTTCCCCCAACGATGCGATCGCCATGCGCAATCGCGCGGTCTCCGCCTGTTGTCGGGCAATCTCATCCTGTTGTCGGGCAATCTCATCCTGTTGTCGGGCAATCTCGTCTTGCTGTTGAGCGATTTCGCCTTGTTGGCGAGCGATTTCCGCCTGCTGACTAGCCGTTTCAGCCTGGTGCCTGGCCATGAGCTTGTAGCGAAAGAAGACGGAGTGGCGCGGAGTTTTGGCCGGGTATTCACGCAAGGTGAATAGTGTCGCAGCCTCGCCGCAGCTTTCGGTGCCGTCCGCGGGGGCCCACGGCAGACGCAACTTCAAACCGAGTTCGACAGCCTTTCGAAAAATGGATTGATCAATCAATTGCACCAGACGCCGATAACTAAAATCGCCAGAACCGACGAGCCGATTGTAAGCGCGCTCGGCTAAATCTTCGAGCCGATCGAGGTCGTCGAGGCGCGCCAGGACCGCATCGACGTTCGAGAAATCCTTTTGGAGTTCGATATAATGCTCTTCTGGCTCGATCAACCCAGAATATCGGCCGGTAAAAAGGATCAGCGGGGTGCGCATTGCGGCGGCCTCGAACACCCGCGGCGAGATCTGCCCCATATCATATTGCCGTTCGACCGGGTCGGTATAGATGCGGAACTCTTCGTAGGGAACCGGCCCGCCCCGGGCAACGGAGAGCTCTTGATATTTCGCTGCGATCCCCCCATCGAAATCGAACACGTTAGAGCCGCTCTCTGAACCGAGTTGCGCGCGGCACGAGCCGATGAAGTCGTACCAGGCATCTCCGTAGAGCCGCTTGTCTTCGCTCCATTCGATGTCGTGTGGAATATCGCGCTCGACGCAAATCTCGCGCATGCGACGCCCGATCTCGAGCTTGTCATAGGCGAGACGCCCAAACAATGCGCCGATGTCCCGACCGCGATAGCCGACGGTTATCGGACGGTTCCGTAATGGGGGCGTTTTTTTGCCGCGCTCAGCGAGGCCATCGGGAACATAACCGGTCAATACCGTCAGAAACTCCGTGTTTGGAAACATCGTGCGCGGATAGATCCGGTCGACCATTTCTCGCGGCACGCTGGTTATAACAATATGGAAGCTGAACTCACGGATGCTTTGATGAATTCTCTGCGTATACTGATACTCATCCTGAACGGCGAGTACCTTGACACCGCGGAATGCCCGCAACTTTGCTTTGTAATCCGGGCTGATGTGCCAATCGCTGCCAACCCGGTCGCAATAGCTCGCGCAATAGCTTTGGAAGATCGCGTCAAACTCATTCAGGTCAAACCCGATCTCGGCCCCGTGGGTGACGTGGACATAGCAAACGTCCCAATCCGAGAACCGCCCGAAGCTGTCCAGATACTCGGCGATCGTGGAGACGAAATTGGTAGAGTTGTCATAGGCGACGAGGAGCCTACCGGTCATTTCTACGATTTCCCGCGGCCGGGCAATTGCCGGCCACTCTGCGCTGCGGGGCCTATTTGCGCGCCTCTATGTAGACGTCCAATCCGCATAACGACGGCCAAATCGTACCCATGAGTTCGCTGCGGCTGCGCCCGCCAAACGGCGGCTCCTGATCGATATTGCGAAGCACTGCGTGAAATGAGCTGAATTGTCGGCATACCTGCCGCAAACGGCGCCGCGACAAAAATTCAGTGCAGGGCGGGGCATTGCCGGTCAAATCCATGTCATAGGCGGCACGCTCGGCAGCGCTGGCGACGGAAATCTGCCCGAGCCGAAACCAGTCCCAGAGGAGATACCGCATCGTCTGCCGGAAGGCGTTCAGCCAACGACGATACGAGTACGCGTTGTAGACCATTGCCACGAGCACGCCTCGAGGCCGAAGGATGCGGTAGCTCTCCTCTAAGGCACGCTTGGCATCTCCGGTACAGTGGTAGCAGCCGATGCCGATGACGTAGTCGAAGCCGGCGCCGGGAAACGGCGCATCCAAAATGCTTCCGCGTAATGCCCGCCCGGGATAGCCACTGAGTTGCAGCCGATGGTTGACCATTGCGACAGGTCCGGGAGCAATATCGAGTCCCGTATAATCGGCGCCGCTTTCGATAATGCGCTGGGCGACGGTACCGTAGCCGAGCCCGACCTCGAGCACACGTCGACCGCGCAGATCGTGAAAGGGGATATGGTCGAACAGGTACGGGTAGAAGGCGAAATAGCAATCGTCGAACTTGCTCAGCGACTCGCGGGAATGGTCGGTGATCCCCATGGATCGGGCCAAGTTCGCGCCGCACAGCGTATCCCAGAATACGGCATTCAGCGCATCCAGCTCATGTTGCTCGTTGACGTCTTGCTCGATCGAGACGGTCAAGTCGCCTCCAATTGAAAGCCGCGTCCTGCCAACGGTACGAGGCGTCTCACCTTGCGAGCCGCCGCGATGACGACGGTCGGCCTGAGAAAAATCGGTGATAGCCCATGGGGCCGCAATGTGGCGCGGTTAAAATCACGCCCGGTGCTGTTCAGCCACCACTCGAAGCCGGCGTAGATCATGCGGCGCAATCGCCCGCCGCGCCACAGCGCACGAGGCAATTCCGGAACGTAGCCGTCATACCAGACGCGCTCCACCGCAAACCCCGCTTCAGTGAGTGCTTGGCGAAGCAGCGGCCGGTCGTAGGTGCGCAGGTGTACGAAGCGAGATGGACAACCGAAATGGGGCGAATACGGAAGCAAATTTTCCTTGTACGGAACACGGACGTATAAGCGCGCGTTCCTCCGTAATGCACGGTTCGCGGAATAGAGGAACGACCCCACATTGAGCACATGCTCGAGCACATCGGTGGCTACAACGACGTCGAAATGATCGACGAACGGCAGGCTTTCGGCATTCGCCAGGACCGGCGAGATGCCCGGCTCCCCGACCATGCGGACGAGATAGGGCAGTGAGATGTCGACCGCGGTGACAGCGCCGGCTCCGCGCGCCTTGAGCTTGCGCACGAGAAACCCCTTCCCCGACCCAATATCGCAAACCTCCGCCCCGGTCGGCAGATCGATGATGTTGCAGAGGTTGATCGAGAGATTCTCGATGTACCGCTCGTCCATGATCTTGCCTTCGAGATCGTGTTTTGCAATCTCGTCATAGTTCTCGACGTACGAGCGTGTCACTGCATCATTCAGATCGTTGTCCTTCAGGAATACCGGCAATCCTGCTCGGTACTCTGCCTGCCAGGTGCAGTAACTGCACGCCAGCGACGGTAGCAACTCGGCCGAACAACTAGGGCAAATGATCATGAAAGTCCGATGCTGCGGCCGGATCGCCGCAGGGAGGCGAACGCCGCGTCGACGGTACCGGCATTGGGAGGGTCACAGTCCACTCAGTGCGGGTGCGCCGACTGCGATCGTCTCGCCGGATTCGCCACAAAGGTCTCGATTCTCGCCTGCCAACAAGCTCCAGCATCCCGGATGATGAAAGATGGTGTCATCCGCGGGATCTGCATCGCGCACCTGGATGCGGTAGCTTCGGGCGAGGATCTCGTAAAACTCTGCGGTTGTAAGATCATTGAGGTCGAGTACCTTGTAAGTCGCGACCGACAATAGATATCCGCCGTTTCCCAGCATCAGCCGATCGTACCTCAACGTGATTTGGTGCCGCGCGTGGTGGGTAAAATCGAGCTCATACTCGACACTGAGATGGCGCGTGAGCCATCTTCCGTCGAGCGTGTACGTCAGGATGCAGACGGTGCAAGGATAGATGCCCGGCTGTTCGGCCCCCAGCTCGACAACGAAGCTGACCTGGTCGCCGGTATTGAGGTTCGCGGTTGGTTGTCCGTCCGCTCCGAGGATGTCAAACCCGAGGATTCGTGGTCCCGGTACGCCTTCCCACCGGGATACCCCACCCTCGAATTCGCGGTCGTCCATCACCCTAGCCTTGGCCGCGCGCACCTCATCGAGGAGGTGTTTGAGCATCTTCTCCGTCAGCCAGTTGCGCTCCGCGACCGCGGATGTAACTGCTGAGACCTTATGGCGTCGCTCCAGCTCGCTAATGAATTTGTCATAGGCATTGACTACGGTGAGCGCGCTATCGCGCAGCATCACCCTGCCGTTTTCGATCCAAATCGCCTCCTCGCAGAACTGCAGGATCTGCGTCATCGAGTGCGAGACCAGCAGCAAAGTCGCCCCGGATGAGGTCAGCCGCTTCATTCGGTCGGCGGATTTCGCCGAGAAATAAGCATCGCCCGCGCCGAGAACTTCGTCGATTATCAGTATGTCGGGCCTGATTGCCGTCGCCGTGGCAAAATATAAGCGTGACTGCATGCCGAGAGAATAGGTCTTGATCGGCTGATGCAGGTACTGGTCCAGCTCAACGAAATCGACGATGTCGTCAATCGCCTCGTCGAGCTCGGCCTCGGCGAGACCGTTGTAGACCAGCGAAGCGCGGATGTTCTCATACCCGGTAAATTCGGGGTGGAAACCGAGCCCGGTATTGATCAGCGCCTGGACGGTGCCGTTGACGACAACCGTGCCGCGGGTAGGCGCAAAATTGCCGGTGATCAATTTGAGCAATGTCGTCTTGCCCGCACCGTTTCGGCCGATTATGCCCAGCCGCTCGCCGCGCTTGACGACCAGAGATATGTCTTCCAGAGCGGCTTTGTCGTGATATCTCGGCTTTCGCCAGAAGCGCAGGCGCGACAGTCCAAAGACGTCGAGCGCCTGCTCGGTCGGGCTGTCGTACAGACGATAGACCTTGGCGATGCCGTCAAGCACGATGGCAGGGGGCGTGTCAAGCATAGTCCCAGAATGCGAGCTTGCCGCGTTGGAAGAGGCGAAAGCCGACAAAAAATGCACCAAAGGACAGCGTCGTCATTACCAGTATGATCTTGGTCGGCGGCAGGGTCCCCGTCACCGCCAGGCTCTGGCAAGTGAGAACGAAGTACGATACCGGGTTCAGGTATACCAGCAGCTTCAGCGGCCCCGGCGCCGCATCGGGCGCATAGGCGATCGGGCTCACGATCATCAATGCGGTGCAGAGGAAGGTCAAGATCTGCTGAATATCGCGCAGGACGAGATTGGCGAGCGACAGCGGCCACGATACCCCGCAAACAAACATGATTTGCAGCACAAGGACCAACGGCAGCAGCGGCAATCCCCGGATCGGATGTCCTGTAGCCAATGCGAAGCCCGCGACCAGCACCAATCCGAGCGCCGCCACGGCATGACCCGAAAGCACCGCGCGCAACGGCACGAGCTCGGCCGGATAGACCGTATTAAGGAGCACCGCCCGGTTGCTCAACACCGCGCCCGACCCGTTCAACAGCCCATCGCTGAATGCGAGAAACGGCAACAGTCCGGCAAACAGCTGGACCAGGTAAGTCGTCCTGTCCATCCCTTCCGGGATGGTTTTGTAAATGTAGATGAAAACGCAGGCATAGAGGGCCAACAGCAAGGCCGGCGCCAGCGCCACCCAGAAGAGCCCTATGGCCGAGCCGGCATAGCGCTGACGAACCTCGCTGAGCGTCGTACGCCACAATGGCGTGCGGTAGGCCCATATCATCAAGAACGGATTGTGCCGATGGGCCGCTGAACCCGCGAGGCCGGAGATCATATTACCGAACCGTGCTGGCGGACGTCCGGCTTCTCAATCCCGCAGCGCCGCGCGCAATGCTCCGACGATGCGGTCCTGGGTGTCTTCGTCCAGATAGGGGTGCATCGGCAGGCTCAGCACCTCGCACGCGAGACGATCGCAGACTGGCAGGCCGTTGCCGGCGACCGGGTAGTCGCGGTAGGCCGATTGGCGGTGCAGCGGCCCTGCATAATAGGTGGCCGTCGGCACGCCAGCGGCTTTCAGCTTTGCCGCTACCGTATCGCGATCTCGCCCCATCGGCAGCCGGACCGTATATTGTGCCCACACGCTGGTCAGCCCGATCGGTACCGTGGGGACGATCACCACTTCGTCCAAGAGCTCCTGGTAACGCTGCGCCACCCGGTTTCGCGCGTCGATCTCGTCGGTGAAGATCGTCAGCTTCTCGCTCAGCACTGCCGCCTGGATCGTATCCAAACGTGCATTCATCCCGATGCGGACATTGTCGTACTTGTCGCTGCCTTGGCCGTGCACTCGCAGGCTCTTCAGCACCCCGAAGACATCATCGTCCTCGACGAAGACAGCACCGCCATCACCATAGCAGCCGAGCGGCTTTGCTGGAAAAAAGCTGGTCGTCGTCATATCGCTGATGGTTCCGACATTGCGGCCCTTGTAAGCGGCGCCGAAGCTCTGAGCCGCATCGCAGATCACCCACAGGCGGTGTGCCGCGGCAGTCGACAGGATTTGGCCGTACTCGGCCGGCAGACCGAACAGGTCGACCGGGATGATCCCGGCCGGTTCGAGCCCGAGGCGCTTGGCTGTCGCAATGCCGGTTTCGAGGCTCACCGGATCCATGTTGAACGTATGTTCGAGTACATCGACGAAGACCGGGACCGCGTCGAACCAGGCAACGACTTCGGCGGTGGCGGCAAAGGTGAAGGACGGCACCAGCACTGCCTGGCCGGGCTTGACGCCCTTCGCCATCAGCGCGAGGCCCAAAGCATCGGTGCCGTTGGCGCAGCTGAGGACGTGCTTGGCGCCGCAGAAGGCGGCGAGCTCCTGTTCGAAGATGGCGACCTCGGGGCCCATGATGTATTTGCCGTGGTCGACGACGCGGAGAATCGCTTCGTCGACGCGGCGACCGAGGCGCCGGCGCTGCGCGCCCAGATCGATGAATTCGATCGGCGCGTCGCTGGCCTGGAGAGTGGCGGCATCGGGCATCAGACGATCTCCTCGATCCGATCGGGGCCAGCTTCCCGATAACGGCGTCCCGAGCGAGGGCAGGCGAGGTCGGGCCCGAGCCGTTCGCCGTCATGGCTCACCCAGCCGATGCGCCGGGCCGGCACACCGGCCATCAGCGCGAAGGCCGGGACATCCGCGGTCACCACCGCGCCGGCGGCGATGAACGCGTATTGGCCGATTGCATGGCCGCAGACGATCGTGGCGTTGGCTCCGATCGTCGCGCCGCGCCTGACCAGTGTCGGGCGGAATTCGTCCTTGCGCTCGATTTCGGCGCGCGGATTGTTGACATTGGTGAATACCGCGGAGGGGCCGCAGAACACTCCGTCTTCGAGGGTCACACCCTGGTAGATCGAGACGTTGTTCTGGATCTTGCAGCCATTGCCGATCGTCACGTCGGGACCCGCCATGACATTCTGGCCGAGAGAGCAATTCCGGCCGATCCGAGTGCGCGGCAAAATGTGGGCGAAATGCCAAATGCGGGTGCCGGAACCGATCTCGCAGGGTTCGTCGACATAAGCCGACTCGTGCAATTGCACGCCCGGATAAGACCGCATCTTTTCGGCCGGCGCCGGGGCCGTAGCCTGCGCCTTCTTCAAGGCGTCGCTCGCCCGAGTCGAGCACACGCAGCACCCGCAAACCCTCCCGGCCATCGGTGCGCGGCCTGGTCCCGTTGGCGATGCAATCGAGAAAATGTCGGCATTCGAGGTTCAGCGGCTCTCCCTCGTCGAGCGGAACCGGATCAGCCTCGGCCTTTTGCGGCACCGGCATCGTCTCGCGCCACTCGATCCGATGCGGATAGAGCAGCAGTTTGCGGCTCCAGGGTTGCGCGTCGTCAAAGACCGCCATCGTCCGGTCGCCGGTGACCACGAGCTTCTGCTCCTTGAACGGGTGCAGCCAAGACACGAAAACATGCGCCTGCTCGCCGCCCGGAAAGGCGAGGAGGGTGGTCGTCACATCGGCGATCGTCTTGTGCAGGTAGTAGCCACCCTGCGCGGTCACCTCGGAAGGCTCCTGTCCGACGAGGGAGAGGATCATCGACAAATCGTGGGGCGCAAACGACCACAGGATATCCTCCTCGCGCCGCACCTTCCCCAGGTTCAAGCGGGTCGAGGAGATGTATTCGAGCCGCCCGAGCACCCCTTCGCGCACCAGTTCGCGCAGCTTTATGAAGGCCGGGTGGTACTGCAGCAGATGACCGACCATCAGCCTTCGGTCCGCGCGCTCTGCCATGGCGCAGAGCTGCTCGGCCTCGATGATCGTCAAGGCGAGCGGCTTCTCGACAAAGACGTGCTTGCCGGCTTCGAGTGCGCGCGATGCGAGCTCGGCATGGAGCGCCGCGGGCGCCGCGATCGCGACACCGGCGATCTCGTCGTCGCGCAATACCGCATCGAACTCAGCGACCCTCGCCTGGTGCCGCTCGGCGAGCTGGCGCGCCGCGTTGCGGTCGGGGTCGCAGATCGCAGCCAGGGCGCCAAGTTCGGCAAAGTTGCGAACCAGGTTCTTGCCCCAATATCCGCAGCCGATCGCCGCCACCCGCACCGGGCAATTCCCCTCCCGGCCGGCCATCAATGGGTCCTTTGGCAATGCTTTCCCCCATGCTACCGCAGTTCGGGTGACTGGAACGTCACCCGAACTCCACTGCGCCACCCCCGCGCCGCGACCGGTTCGCGGCGCCCAGTACCCCACCAGGGGTCAGGCGGGTTCCACTACCTCGGCGCGGAGCTGCGCCCGCACCGCGCGGCCGAGCAGCTCGAGAAGCACGACGATCCGATCTTGATCGCGCAGCTCGACCAAGCTGCCGACCATGTCCTCGAACGCGCCCGTCGTCACACGCACCAGCTCGCCGAGCCTCAGCACCTGCCGCGAATCGAGCCGGTCGAAGGCGCCTGTGTTCTCTCGCTCCCGAATCGCGGTGACGATTTCGGCCGGCACCGGCGCCGGCTCGTCTCCGGCACGGACGACGTCGGTCACCCCGACAGTCGACAAGATCGGACGCCACGGCATCGTCGCACGGTCAATCCCGGCAAAGAGATAGCGCGGGAACAGCGGCCGCAGCACGATCTGCCGGCGGCGCGCATGGCTCACCTTTGTGCGGTAGCGCGGCAGATAGGCGCCGTAGCCTTGGCGCTGTAGGTGCTCGAGCGCCTTCGGCTCGGCGTGCGGCTGCGTGTAGACGGCGTACCACTGCGTCACAGCGCTGCCTCACTAACGGCCGCGGTGACCGGCGAGATGCGCAAGACGCTCGGGGCGACCACAGCGTTCCGAGGCAGACCGCTCAGCTCCGCCAGCGAGGACAGGCTATCGAAACTCGCCTGTGGCGATTGCGTGTCGGTCAGTATGATACCGTCGAGACCGCCAGCGTTGCCAAACGTCGATGCCGCTGCGAGGTCCACAACGACAGGCAGACCGCCAGAGCGGCGCCCCGCCAGGCGCGAATCGATGACGCAGACCACCTCGACTGCAGTCTCGCTCGCACTCAGAATGGCGATCTCGGCGAGGTCGCCGGCCCCGTAGAGCGCAACTTTCCGCCAGCCCAGCGCCTCGCATTGCCTAAACAAGGCGACGCAGTCGCTGCGCGAGCGGCGGAAGAAATCGAGCGACACCGCCAGGTATTCGGCGGTCAAGCGGCTCTTTTCGGCAAACCCTTGCGGCGTCAAGTAATAGGCATAACGGTTCAGCGGCACCTGGCTCATCTTGATGAGGCCCTTGCGCACGCAGCGCCGCAAATAGGCATTGGCCAGCCCGAGCGCGATGCCGAGTTCGTTTGCGAGCTTGCGCTGAGTGATCGCGCTGTCGCGCTCTATCGAGGTGAGCACGCTCAGCACGATACCCGGATTGCCGGTCTCCTGAAGCTGGCTTTCGTCCCCCACACCCGCAGCCCTCTCCGACTCCGCGGCCAGGTTACCGTGTTCACGCCGTGAACGTCAAGGCCTGCCGATTGCTCCTTGCAACGTTCAGCTGCGCTGCAGCTAATCCAGCCCCCGGCGGTGCTGAACAATTTTGGTGATCGTCGCATTTTCCCGACGCATCTTGTCGAGCAGCGCGATCGCCAGCACCCGGATTACCCCGCGCGGCAGTTCGCCGCGCGCGGCGGCATGTATTTCGATTGCCTTGAACTCACTAAAGGCCGGTCGGTCGGAGACGTTGCGGATCGCATCGAGCAGTGCCCGTGAGGCGGCTCTGTGGAAAATCCGCACAGTGGCTGGCTCGCCGCGCATCAACTCGACTGGCTCGACACCGAGCGACAGAAGCCAAGCCGCCGTCGACGGACGGAGCTGGGCGCCCTTCCCGCCGCCCGCCTTGGACAAGGCGTCGACGACGTCTTGCAAAACCGCACCGGCGCTATGATTGACTACCAGGGCCTCGGACGCATTCGTGCCTTCGTCGAGCCTGAAATCATCCCCAGGTCTAAGCGGTAGTATCGACTGCTGGGCATTTGGAGCTCCACCCTCGGGTGATTGCTCGGCTGGCGCCTTGACGCGGATCATCGCCCATTGCCGCAGCGCGCTTGCCGTCATTTCCTTCAAAACGGGGTTCGCCACAATGGCTTCAGGGCGCAACAGCTCGGCGGCAGGGCGGGCGGGTTCGGCGGTCAGCACGCTGACCGCGCCACGCGGCCCGATGGCATGGGCCAGGGACAACTCACCTGCGGTTGCCGGCAGGCCGACGCTGCGAAGCGTCGCCGCATTAGCCTGAGCATAGCGGTTGGTCAGGTCTTCGGCGAGCGGCTTGATGTCCCGCAATGCCAGGATCTGTTCACGGGTCATCGTCTGAGCGACCTGCGGATAGGCGCGCTCGAACATTTCGAGCCACGTGCCCGATAGGAATTGCCCATATCCGGCCGCGCTCGACAACGGGTTCCGCCCCGGCCCGCCTTCGGCCGCAATGATGCGCGCACCTAGATCGCCGAGACCACCGGTATCGGCGATCGGCTCGAACGCCCGGATTGGCGAAGCTAAAATCGTAACGCCGAACAAGGCAATCGCGATCACCGCCGCGCGCCCACGACGCGTCGGGCCAAGCCCTTTCATCCCCCAATCCCCTCACACCCGGCTCGACGCGGCTTTTCGGTGACGCCGAAACAACGCCGAGCTCCCCTGGCCATTCTGCATCGGCTTTATGCGCCGAGGCAACGTGCTGGCGATCGATAGCTTTTTTAACCGGCCCTCAGGTACTGCACGGCTTCGTCGCGACGAAACAGATAGAGGTCCATAAGCGACGCAAACAATTGTGTCTGACCCGAAATGAACAACCTCTTCGGCAACGGCTTCTACGCCGCGACCAAGCGGCAGAAGGAGGGAGGCGACCCGGCTGTCGCGGATACGGATTTCGACCGCCTCGCCGAGATCGAAGGTCGACGCCGTCAGGGTCGGCTTAAAACAACGGCACCGGCATCCCGCCCGAGATCAGGGACAAATTGTTTCAGCCGTTCTTCACGACCAAGCCGACCGGTGAAGGCACCGGGCTCGGCCTCTCGATCAGCTGGGACATCGTCACCCAGCAGCACGGCGGCACGATCGCCGTCGACAGCCGGGTCAGCGAGTTCACCGAGTTCGCGATCCGCCTGCCGCGCATGCGTGCGGCGCCAGCAGAGGCCGCGGCATGACTGCTCCACACCAGGGCCTGCATCGATGTCGTGCGTCCTTCGAGACGCGCCCTATAGGCGCTCCTCAGGATGAGGTGTGTTCTTGATGGCATTAAGAATGAGGTGTGTTCTTGATGGCATTAAGAAATGTCCTCATCCTGAGGAAGCCGCGCAGCGGCTGTCTCGAAGGACGCGCGGTGCTGATCCAATTCTTTCACAGCTTCGCGGCGGGGAGGCGGCGTGAGCGCCAGTATCATTGTCGTCGATGACGAGCCCGATGTCGCCGAGCTCTTCCTCCAGCGCTTCCGCCGCGAGGCGCGCCAGGGCACCTACGTGATGCTCACGCGCAAGGGCTTGCCGGCGCGCGGCCGGGCGCCCATGTGCAGAGCCGCATCGTCCTCAATATAGCAATGAAATGAGATTATCACAATCAGCAAGATCCAAACCGGCCGAGCGATTTCCCTGCCAATTCCCTGCTAGACCCCTTGGCAGGGAAACCAACTTCCCTGCCGGCGCTACGTTAAAACCGGGTAAGCCTCTGATATTTAATGGATTTGCTGAGCTGGCATCGATTTTTCCCGGTTTATCGGCATCGGCAGGGAAACGGGTCACCCGGCGCGCAAGTACTGCACGGCTTCGTCGCGGCGAAACAGGTAGAGCAGAGCGCGAAGGGCTTGGCCGCGCTCGCTTTCGAGGTGGGGGTCGCGTTCGAGCACGAGGCGGGCGTCGTCATGGGCGATCGCGACCAGCTCTTCGTGGATCGCCAGATCGGCCAGGCGCAAGGTCGGCAGGCCGCTCTGCCGCGTGCCCAACACCTCGCCGGCGCCGCGCAGCCGCAGATCTTCCTCGGCGATGCGAAACCCGTCCTCGGTCTCGCGCAGGATGCTGAGGCGCCGCTTCGCGACGTCGCCGAGCGGCGACTGGTATAGCAGAAGGCAGGTCGATGGCTTGTCGCCGCGCCCGATGCGCCCGCGCAACTGGTGCAATTGCGCGAGACCGAAGCGCTCGGCATGCTCGATGACCATGACTGTCGCCTCGGGCACATCGACACCGACTTCGATCACCGTCGTGGCGACCAAGAGGTCGAGCTCCGCGCCGGCGAAACCGGCCATCGCACGATCTTTGTCGGCCGGCTTCATGCGGCCGTGCACCACGCCGACCCGGCCGGGAAAGAGCGGCGCCAACGCCTTGTAACGCTCTTCGACCGCGGCGAGATCGGCGGTCTCACTTTCCTCGACCATCGGGCAGATCCAATAGACCTTGGCCTTGCGCGCCAGGGCACGCCCGACCGCCGCGACGACATCCTCGATGCGTTCGAGCGCCACGGTCCGCGTATCGACCGGGTGCCGTCCCGGCGGTTTTTCCGTGAGCCGGGAGACGTCGAGATCGCCATAGGCGGTCATCATCAACGTGCGCGGGATCGGGGTTGCGCTCATCAGCAGGGTGTCGGCGTCGCGGCCCTTTGCGTAGAGACCGAGGCGCTGCTCGACACCAAAGCGGTGCTGCTCGTCGATGACGACGAGGGCGAGATCGCGGAACTCGACATCCGGCTGCAAGAGGGCGTGCGTGCCGACGACGGCCGGGGTCAGGCCGGAGGCGAGGCTCGCCAGCATCGAGGCGCGGGCTCGCCCTTTTTCACGCCCGGTCAGAAACCCGATCTCGACGCGGGCCGCCGCGGCATGGCGCTGCAACGTCGCATGATGCTGGCGGGCGAGGATCTCGGTTGGCGCCATCAATGCTGCCTGACCACCGCCCTCGATCGCGGTCAGCATCGCCATCAGCGCGACGACCGTCTTGCCGCTCCCGACATCGCCCTGGAGCAGCCGCACCATGCGTCGGGGCTGCGCCATCTCCGCGGTGAGCTCGGCGATCGCGAGACGCTGCGCGCCGGTCAGCGAAAAGCCGAGCGCCGCCTCGATCGGGCCGGTCAGGACGCCGGTGCCGACGATTGCCCGCCCCTTCTGGCGATGCCGCCGGGCACGAACCAGCGCCACCGCGAGCTGGCTCGCAAAGATCTCGTCATAGGCTAGCCGCTCTCGCGCCGCTGTGGTCGGTAAAAGATCGGCTTCGGCCTCCGGGGCATGCGCCTGGCGGACTGCATCGCCCCAGGCGGGCCAGCGGCGCCGCTCGCGCAACGCCGGATCGATCCATTCCGGCAATTCCGGGAGGCGGTCGAGCGCCGCCCCGACCGCCTTCTGCACGACGCGCGGCGAAAGGCCTGTGGTCAGCGGATAGACCGGCTCGATCGGCCGCAGCCGGTCGAGCTCGTCCGGCCGCAACACGAGGTCGGGATGCGCCATTTGCGGCATGCTGCCGTAGAACTCGACACGTCCGCTGACGACGCGCTCGGCGCCGATCGGCAACAGGCGCGCAAGCTGGTCGCCCTTCACGTTGAAATAGACCAGGGTCAATGTGCCGGTGTTGTCGGTGCACAGCACGCGGTAGGGCCGGCGCCCGAAGCCCGGCTGATGCGCCTCGACGCGCACCGCGATCGTCGCGATTCGGTCCGGCTCGAGCTGCCCGATCGGCGGCGAGGCGCGCCGGTCGATGATGCCGCTCGGCAGATGCCAGACGAGATCGAGGACGAGCGGACCGGCGAGACGCTCGAACAGCTTTGCTATTTGAGAGCCGATCCCGGGAACCGTGGCTACCGGCGCAAACAATTTGTCGAGGATGGCGGGACGCACAAAGCATCTCTATATCCCGGGCGGGCCACCGCCAAGAGCACATCACGTGACCTCATCATCCGAGATTCGCCGCAAGCGGCTGTTGTTCCGTTCCTGGCATCGCGGCACGCGCGAGAGCGACCTGATCCTCGGCCGCTTCGCCGACGCTCACCTCGCCGGATTTGACGAGGCGCAGCTCGACCGCTACGAGGCCCTCCTCGACTGCGCCGACGCCGACATCTTCGATTGGGTCTCCGGCCGCACCGCGCCGCCCCCCGAACACGACCACGACGTGACCCGCCTCCTCATCTCCTTCAGCAATGCCAACCCTCACCCACCAAGCGCTGCGCGCTTGGTCCCCCCTCTCCCGCGGTGCGGGAGAGGGGCTTGAGCTCGTCCGCGGTGCCGCCCCTCTCCCGCACCGCGGGAGAGGGTGCCGAGCAGAGCGAGGCGGGTGAGGGTGGCCCCGGTCGGATACCCGCTCTCGCCGTTTCGCTCCGCCAGCGGCCGCGCGCCGTCACTTTGTTCGGCGCGCCGGAGGGGTATGACGCAGCGTCAATCGGAGAGCTCGCCTCCGGGCGTTGGCTGCATGTCTGCCGCGACGACGGGCGGATGGCGCGGTTCGCCGCGGCGCTGACGTTTTTTCACCCCGAGCTCGAAGCGCTGACTTTCCCGGCCTGGGACTGCCTGCCCTACGACCGGGTCTCGCCAAACGGCGAAATCGTCAGCCGGCGGATCGACACCTTGACGCGGCTCGCGACCGCCCCGCCCGACAAATTGGTCGTGCTGACCACGGTCAACGCGCTGGTCCAGCGAGTGCCGCTGCGCCGACTCTTCGACGGCCGCGTCCTGACGCTTCGGACCGGCGGCCGCGTCGGGCTCGACCGGCTGCAGAGCTTCTTCCGCAACAATGGCTACATTCGCACCGATACGGTGCGCGAGTTCGGGCGAATTCGCGATCCGCGGCGGCATTGTCGACCTCTTCCCCGCCGGGGCGGCAGAGCCGCTGCGCCTCGACTTCTTTGGCGACACGCTCGAATCGGTTCGCAGCTTCGACCCGCTGACGCAGCGGTCGACCGGGAAGCTCGACGAGGCGGCATTGCGGCCGGTCAGCGAGGTCTTGCTCGATGACGACGCGGTGCGCCGCTTCCGCTTGCGTTACCGCGAGCAGTTCGGCGCGACCGGCACCGACGACCCGCTCTACGAATCGGTCAGCGCCGGGCGGCGCTATCCCGGCATGGAGCACTGGCTGCCTTTTTACTATGAGCGGCTGGAGACTCTTTTCGACTATTTGCCGGGGGCCGGGATCTCGCTCGACTACCAGGCGGAGGAGGTTCGCGGCCACCGGCTCGAGGCGATTGGCGATTCCTATGCGGCGCGCCACAACGTCACGCCGGCGGCGCGCGCCGGTGCGCCGGTCTATCGCCCAATCCGGCCCGACCAGCTCTACCTCGACCGCCGCGAGTGGCAGTCGGCGCTGCACGGACGGCCCGTCGTGCAGCTATCGCCTTTCGCGGCGGATTCGAGCGACGGCGATGCCTTCGACGCCGGCGCCCGCCCGGCGCGCAGCTTTGCGGCCGAGCGCGCCGACCCGAATATCGTGCTCTTCGAGGCGGTCCGCGATTACCTCGAAGCCGAGCGCAAATCCGGCCGCAAGACCGCGGTTGCCGCGTTCAGTCCGGGCTCGGCGGATCGTCTCCTGACCGTGTTGCGCGAGCGCGGCGTTTCCGACATCCGCCGCATCGCCGATGGCCGGGAGCTCGAAGCATTGCCGGGATCGGCCGTCGGGCTCGCGGTATTGCCGGTCGAGCAGGGCTTCGCGACTGACGATCTCGTATTGCTCGGCGAGCAGGACATACTCGGCGACCGGCTCGCGCGCACCTCGCGCCGGCGGCGCAGCCTCGACCAGTTCATCACCGAGGCGACGGCGCTGACGCCGGGCGACCTCGTCGTCCATGACGATCACGGCGTCGGCCGATACGAGGCGTTGGAGACGATCGATGTCGCCGGCGCGCCGCATGATTGCGTGCGCGTGCTCTACGCCGGGGACGACAAGCTCTTCGTGCCGGTCGAGAACATCGAGGTCTTGTCGCGGTTCGGCTCGGAAGATGCCGGCGTGCAGCTCGACCGGCTCGGGGGTGTCGCCTGGCAGTCGCGCAAAGCCCGAGTCAAAAAGCGCATCCGCGACATCGCAGGCGAGCTGATCCGCGTCGCCGCCGAGCGCCAGTTGCGGCCGGGCGACGTGTTGCAGCCTCCGGAGGGGATTTACGAGGAATTCGCCGCCCGCTTTCCCTATGCCGAGACCGAGGACCAGCTGAACGCGATCGCCGACACGTTCGCCGACATGGCCTCGGGCAAGCCGATGGACCGGCTGATCTGCGGCGATGTCGGGTTTGGTAAGACCGAGGTGGCATTGCGCGCCGCCTTCATTGCCGCGATGGCCGGGTCGCAGGTCGCGGTGGTCGTGCCGACGACCCTGCTGTCGCGGCAGCACTACCGCAGTTTTACCGAGCGCTTTGCCGGGCTGCCCTTGCGGATTGCGCAGCTATCGCGGCTGGTCCCCGCGAAATTGGCGCGCGAGGTCAAGAAGGAGCTCGCCGACGGGCGGCTCGACATCGTGATCGGCACGCACGCATTGCTCGCCAAGGACCTCCGGTTCGCCCATCTGGGGCTCCTGATCGTCGACGAGGAGCAGCATTTCGGCGTCGCGCAGAAGGAGAAGCTGAAGCAATTGAAGGCCGATGTGCATGTATTGACCCTAACCGCGACGCCGATCCCGCGCACTCTGCAATTGGCTTTGTCGGGGGTGCGCGAGATGAGCCTGATCGCAACGCCGCCGGTCGATCGTCTCGCAGTGCGCACATTCGTGATGCCGTACGATCCGGTGACGATCCGCGAGGCGATCATGCGCGAACGCGACCGCGGCGGTCAGATCTTTTATGTCGTGCCGCGCATCGCCGATCTCGACGACGTGCGCGAGCGGCTGCGCGAGAGTGTGCCCGAGATCAAATACGCGGTCGCGCATGGCCGCATGGCCCCTTCCGAGCTCGAAGACGTAATGACCGCCTTCGACGAGCGGGCCTTCGATCTGCTGTTGTCGACGAACATCATCGAGAGCGGGCTCGACATCCCGTCGGCGAACACGATGGTCTTGCACCGCGCCGACATGTTCGGGCTGGCGCAGCTCTACCAGCTGCGCGGCCGCATCGGGCGCAGTAAATTGCGCGGCTATGCCTATCTGACCTTGCCGGAGAAGAAGAAGCTCGCGCCGACCGCGCAGCGCCGGCTCGAAGTCATGCAGACCTTGGACACGTTGGGCGCCGGGTTTCAGCTGGCGAGCCACGACCTCGACATCCGCGGCGCCGGCAATCTCTTGGGCGACGAGCAATCGGGGCACATCCGCGAGGTCGGGATCGAGCTCTATCAGCACATGCTCGAAGAGGCGGTCGCCGCCGCGCGCACCGATGGCAGCGAGGAGGCGGCCCGCGAGGATTGGAGCCCCCAGATCACGATCGGCACCCCGGTGCTGATCCCGGAGAATTATGTCCCGGACCTCGGCGTGCGGCTCGGCCTTTATCGCCGCATTGCCGGACTCACCGACCGCCGCGAGATCGACGGCTTCGCCGCCGAGCTGATCGACCGCTTCGGGACGCTCCCGACCGAAGTCGAGAACCTGCTCGAAATTATCGCGATCAAGCGCTATTGCCGCGAAGCCGGCATCGAAAAGCTCGAAGCCGGCCCCAAGGGCGCTGTCATCTCCCTGCGCGACAACCGTTTTGCCAACCCCGCGGGCCTCGTCGACCTGATGCAGCGCAACGCCGGCACGCTAAAGCTCCGCCCCGACCAGAAGATCCTCTATCAGCGCAACTGGGAAGACGCCAAAGCCCGCCTCACCGGCGCCACCAAACTGGTGCAAGCCCTCGCCAAAATCGCCCGCACCGCCGGGCCCGACGCCGCCGCGCAATCGCCGAAGCCGTCACTGGCTAAGCCGAAAATGGCACGGAGGGCGTGAGCACGTAGGATGGGTTGAGCGCACAGCGAAACCCACCGATACTTTCCAAACCGCAGCGAGAATGATGGGGTTCGCTACGCTCAACCCATCCTACCGCTGCTTTTAACCGCCCGTCTTTCCCGCGATTTCGCCGATGCTGCGGGCCATGGCGACAAATTCGCTGGGCATCATGACGATTGTCATCGTGTTCTGCTCGGCTCCGACCTCGGTGATCATCTGCATGCGCCGCAGCTCGAGCGCAGCGGGGTTCTGCATGATAACCTGAGCGGCGTTGCGCAATTGCTCGGCAGCATCGAGCTCGGCCTCGGCCTTGATCAGCCGAGCGCGTTTTTCGCGCAGCGCCTCGGCCTCCTGCGCCATCGCCCGCTGCATTGTTGGCGGGATCTCCACGTTCTTCATCTGCACGCGCTCGACTTTGACGCCCCAGGGCTCGGTCACGGCGTCGATGGATTGCTGCATCAGCGTCGAGATCGTGTCCTGCGCCTTCAGGATGTCGTCCAGCGTGTGTTGTCCGAGGACTGTGCGCAAAGTGGTCAGCGACACTTGTTCGACGGCATTGGCGACGCCACGGACCTCGACGACAGCCCGCTCCGGGTCGGTTATACGATACCAAATGACGGCATCGACCTTGATCGGAACGTTGTCGCTGGTAATGCCCTCCTGCTGCTCGACTGCAGCAGTTACGGTGCGCAGGTCTAGCTTGCTCTGCCATTCTAACAACAGCCACACGATATAAATACCCGGACCCGCGGTTCGATTGAACTTGCCCAGCCGGAAGACGACGGCGCGCTCGTATTGGTTGGCGATCCGAATGCTGCGCAAAATGAAGATCAGGAGCACTGCGGCGATCGCAGTTAGAACCGGATGCGAGATCAAAAGGTCGGAGATGGGCATGGAACGTTCGCTTTCGGTGTTCCGCGATGCGACGCCGCTGCATCAACCTCTAAACGACGGTGGGTTGAAGCAATTGACGACGCCACGGAAATCGCGGTAGTCGGCGGTGGTGCAGCTATTGGCGGCGGTTGTCGGAGCGTTGATCATCTCACCGCGTTGCGCGGGCCGCCGGCAGCGGTGCCTTCTGCGATTAGCCATTCCGGAGCGGATCGGGCATTGCGCAGCACGTAGCGTCTAGCGCGTAGGGTGGGTTGAGCATCCCGAAACCCACCGATACTTTCCGAACCGGGCGAAAATGATGGGGTTCGCTACGATCAACCCGTCCTACCGCTCTCCGCTGAGGCAAGAAGATGACAATATTCGAGATTCCGACACTTACCACGGATCGGTTGCGGCTGCGCGCATTCAAAGCAAGCGACCTCGATGCCTATGCGGCGATGCAGGCGAACCCGGAAGTGATGCGCTACCTGGTCACCGGGCGCACCTCTACCCCGGTGGAAGTCTGGCGGACAATGGCCATGTCCATCGGGGCATGGGCGTTGCGCGGCTACGGAATGTGGGCCTGCGAAAAAATTGACGACGGTGCATTTGTCCGAAGCGTCGGCATCTTTCAGCCCCTCGACTGGCCGGAACCGGAGATCGCCTACTCGCTCGACAGGCCCTTTTGGCAACAGGGTTTCGCGACTGAAGCGGCGAAGGCCGCTCGCGACTGGCTGTTCGAGCACTTTCCCTTGCCGCGGGCTGCGAGCTTCATCCGGCCGGACAATCATGCATCGAAGCGCGTCGCGGAACGGCTCGGCGCGGTGTGCGAACGCAGATTCGAGTTGCGTGGCTCGGTCTATGAATATTGGGTGCACTACCGCGCCCGGGGGAACTCGTAGGTTGTCCCCGTTCGTCAGGAATATTTCCAAGGTGTGAGGCAGCTCACATGCGTTTTCGGGGAGGCGGAGCAAGATTTGTGTTGGACCTGCTATGAGCGTCCAGGACACCGGGGGTAGAGCATTACCCGCACCTTTCCTCTTTCGGCGCGGATAAGACCTCGTTTGGAGGGAGAGGGCCATGAGCATCGCAAGTAGTGGGCAGCAGCCGAGACCGACTGGGCACCGCGGGTTCGGAACGGCGTTTCCACATTTTCCGCTCACGATCGGTTTGGGGGTTGCCGCAGCCATTGCAGTGGCGTTGCTAATTGGCCCCCGAGACTCCCGAGCGAGCGGCTACCCTCGAAACCGCGCACCCTTTTCTGACGCAAGTAAAAGCCTCGGTTGATCCCCTTACTCATTGGCAACCGCGCTCGGGGCAGATCCGGATCACTCTCGAGAGCACCGGAAACGCCAATCTCGCCGACAGCAACCTGTCCGTCTACTTTCGCTGGCGGACAAAATCCAACACTGGCGAATGGATGCGGACGCCCAACGTCCATGTCGTGGATCTGCAGAACGCCCAAAAGCTCACCGTGGCGGCTGAGGTCCCGGAGCTGCCTCCTGCTCCGTTGAACGGGCTTCTGGGCTGGATTTCCGGCAATGGCAATGGGGTCGGCGAATTCCTGGGTCTGGTTCCAGTCGCAGAGGTCTGGGTCTCGTTGCGCGCCAACGGCAATGCCGGCGATGCAACACTTGCCGATGTCGTGGAGTTGATCGGCATTACCAATACCTGGGCTGCCCTGGGAGCGGCGCTTGGGGCAATCTTTCTGCTCGCCTGGTTTCTCAAAGGGTTCAGGCCAGCCGACCTCAAGGGCTCAAATCTCTTGCTGCAGATCATCGAGACCCGAGGCCGCCGGGCGAGCTTGTCGCAATTCCAGATCGTCCTCTGGATGTTCGTGATCGGCGCGGCGACGGCCTATGTAATGGTGCTCTCCGGAAATCTCATTCCGCTGACCGAAGGCACCCTCGCCCTTCTCGGCATCAGCGGTCTCGCGACCCTCGGCTCACAGCTCGCACCCCGCGGCGCGGCAGACCAGGCAGAGGCGGTTGCGGCGAGAGAGGCGGTTGCGGAGCCGAGCTGGCGAGACCTGATCGCCTCGGACGGCGAGATCGACGTGACCCGACTGCAGATGCTGTTCTTCACCGTTCTGATCGCGGTATTCGTGTCGATTCACGTAATCGACAGCTTCCAGATACCCGAAATTCCGCCCAGTTTTCTGGGATTGATGGGCCTGAGTAATGGCGTCTACCTGTTGAGCAAATTCCTCCCCGGCAGAAGTGAACAAAACCCGGCCGCCAAAGCCGCGCCATAGGCGCCCCCGCACGGCGGTGAGCGGTTTGGATTAGGCGTGCTCCGCCCGGTACCAATCGAGGATCTCCTCGCCGGTCCAGAACAGCACGTCGTGATAGGCGCGGATGTGGGCGAGGGCGGCGCGGAAGTATTTGGAGCGGTGTGGCGCGCCCATAATGTAGGGGTGCACCACCAAAGCCATGACCCGCGCTGATTGGCTTGCGTCAGCGTATAGCTCATCGAACTGGTCAACCGCACGGTCGTAATATTCGACGGCCTTGTGATGCTGGATCAGCATCATCGCGACATCGTTGCATTCCTGTGTGTATGGGATGCCGACAATCGGCTTGGTCCGGGTCTTCAGCAGGACGGGCTGGTCGTCGAGCACCCAGTCGCAGACATATTCGTAACCCTCCTCGACCAAGAGGTCGGGGGTTTCCCACGTCTCGGTAAGGCCCGGTCCCAGCCAGCCGCGCGGGCTCCTCCCGGTGAAGTCACGGATCGCCGCGGCCGTCTTTCGAATGTCGTCCCGCTCGCCGGCGACCTTCTGCATGTTCTTCTGCGTAAAGCCGTGGCCGATGAATTCCCAGCCGCGCTCCAGCGCAGCGCGGGCGATCGGCTCGTAACGCCCGATTGCCGAGCCGTTGACCGCGAGCACGGCGCGGATGCGGTGCTCGTCGATGACGTCGAGCATGCGCCAGAACCCGACCCGGTTGCCGTATTCGTGCCAGGCCCAGTTCGGGATGTCGGGCATCGGCGCCCCGCCGGCTGGCGGGGTCAGCACCGTCCGCGGCATTGGTTGCGCCGGGTCCCATTCCTCGACATTGACGATGACCCATACGACGAGGCGCGCCCCGTCGGGCAGCGCAAGCTTTGGCCGGTGCGCGATGGCCGAAAAGTCGAGGCGTTCGGTCGGCAGCATCAGTGGTTTCCCCTCGCGGACATGTACCAGTCGAGGATCTCGGCCCCGTTCCAATGCAACACGCCGGCGCAGCGGTTGATATGGTCGTAGACGGCTTCGAGGTATTTGATGCGATGCGGCTGCCCGCTGATATAGGGGTGGATCGCGATCGCCATGATCTTTGCCCGCTCGGCGCCCTCGCGGTAGAGCCGCTCGAAGCTGTCGATGCAGCGCTGCGTGAAATAGGCCGATTCATGGTGCTGGACCAGCATCATCGGGATGTCGTTGAGCTCGACCGAGTAGGGCAACGTCACGAGCGGGCCGTGCGCGGTGCGAATTTCCGTCGGCTCGTCGTCATAGACCCAGTCGCCGACGTATTTGACCCCGGCAGCGGCGAGCAGATCCGGCGTGTCCTCTGTCTCCGTCAAGCCCGGCCCGAGCCAGCCGACCGGCCGTGTGCCGGTAAATCGCTCCAGCATGCCGAGCGATTGATTGATCATCGCGAACTGGTCCTCGACGTTGTGGATCGGCATCTGCTCCCAGGCGTGGCCCATGAACTCCCAGCCGGCATCGCGCGCCGCCCGCGCGACCCGCTCGTATTCCTCGCAGACCCGTGCATTGATCGACAGGGTCGGGCGGATCGCGAGCCGCGCGAACAGCTCGAAAAAGCGCCACACGCCGACCCGCATCCCGTATTCGTGCCATGCCCAGTTCGGCACGTCCGGCAGCAGGACCTGGCCGGTCGGCGCCGGCAAAACCTGCCGCGCCATCGGCCGCGCGATGTCCCAGAATTCGAGGTTGACGATGGTCCAGACGACGAGCCGGGCGCGGTTCGGCAAGACGAGCGGCGGCCGGTCGACGATTGCCGAATAGGTGCAGCGTTCACGCGGGATCATGATGACCTCCCGATCGTTATCGATTGAAGCATAACCCTTTTGGGTGGCGCGGCGATTGGCCACCCTGTGCGATCCTGCAAACCAGCGGTGCAAAGTCTACATGCCCGGGATGCCGCAGCCGAACTCACCCTAGAACATGCCGTTGGTGGCGGGACAAGCGGGCCAGGGAAGGCGGAGCCAATGAGATCGCAACATTTCCGGGGAAATGTGTTCGTGGCCAATTTGCCGCCGGAATATTCCGACGAGCAGTTGGCCGAAGCCTTCGACGCTTTCGGCATCGTGCTCAGCGCGTCGATCGCCCGCGATCCGGAGACCGGAAAGCGGCTGCGCTATGGGTTCGTCGATATCGCGACGGAGCGTGCCGCCAAGTTCGCCGTCGAGTTGATGAACGGTGCGACAATCGATGGCTATAACCTCGACGTGCGGATCAGCGAGCGCCCGGTAACGGGCCAGAAGCCGCGGGCGGACGGGGCGCCACAGCGTTCGCAGCCCCAGCGTTCTCAGCCTCGCGTGATGCCGCGGCCCGGCGACGGTTATGACGAAAGGCCGACCACCTTCACCCCGCGCCCGCAGCCAAGAAAACAGCCCGCATTTCAGGTGGAGCGCCGCGCGCTGCCGCGCCGGCCCGGTTAGCCGAGCCTAAGTAACCGCATCTGGTCCAGCGGCGCTACTGGTTGGACCAGCTTATCGGCGCGTAATGGCCGTTCTTGCCGGAATTGTCCCAGCGCATTCCGTGATCGGTGAAGGTGCTGCCCGGCCTGCCGACCGCGAGCGCCAGCCTGTCGGGCGCGATCGGATGGCCGGTTACCGCCCAGATTTCCTCGTTCTCGCGTAGGCTCGGCAGCAGCGCGACCGACATATTCATGACCCCCGGAATCTCGGCCGAGCGTGTCTTACCGGTCACCTGGTAGATTATCGGCACCTTTTTGACGCCGAGATTGGTAGCGATCAGCGGGGCGAAGGCCGCCATCGGTCCGCCCTCCGCACCGCCGAAGACGGCCCCCAGCGCCGCTGCCTGCTCGTCGCTGGCGCGCTCGTCGATGTAGATGGCAATCGTCCAGTTGCCATCCGCCATCGGCCCGGGAGTGTGCGCGATCAGGGCGAGGTTGAGCCCGTCGAGCGCCACCGTGCCGTAGCTGCCCTTATCGACGTGAAAAGCCAGCGCGACGTCGCATACTCCCTCGGTCGGGCGCGAGGTCAGCGGCGGCGCCGGCGAAATCAGGCACGGACAGACGACGCTGCAGTTGCAGTTTTCAAAATAATCTCCCGAAAGCTGCCACTTTGTAGGCATGCGCGCCTCCACCCGAGGTCAAGCCTGGCAGATAAGGTAGATGCCGAGCCCCAGCATCGCAACACCGCCGGTGCGCGCGATCCAGTGTCCGGCCGGGAACAGCTTTTCGACAAAGACGAAGACGGTGATCGCGGCCATCCATACGAGGCTCATAATGCCGGCCGCGAACAAGAGCGCCATCAAAAACCAGCAGCAGCCGAGACAGAAAAGCCCGTGCTCCACCCCCATCCGCATTGCGCCCGCGCCGCCCTCCCGCCAATGATTGAGGACGAAGTCGAAGGGCGAGCGGCAATGCGTGAGGCAGACCGATTTCAATGGGGTAAGCTGGTAGATACCCGCGGCAATGACGACGACGGCGCCCAATACCGGGGAGAGTCTTCCCGTCATCGGCGCGATCAGGGCGGCGCGTTCGAGCCCCCAATCTGCGAAGGTCGCAAAGACGCCGAATAGCCCCCAGGCGATCAGATAACCCGTTGTGAATAGCATCGTCGGAACAAAGGGCTGGCCGCGCCGGCGCTTGTGGCGGTTGATCGTCGCGAAGGTCAGGATCATCGGTGCGGCGCTGGGCAGCATCATGCCCGGCATCATCGCCCACCAGATCGCCATGTTTAGGGCGAAATCGCTGGCCGTCCAGGGTGTGAATACGGCGGGCATGGCGATGTCCGTCATCCCCTCCATCGCATCCATTTGCCGATAAAGGTAGAGCCAGGACAGCGCAGTCACGCCGCCGAGAGCCAGCCAAATGACGACGCGATCGCGCAGCAGCAGCCCCGCGACCCGGCTGCCGCGGTTTGCCGAAGCGGCGGCAGGCGGGCTGGTCAGCGCTTATGCCGCCCAGCTGAAGGGCGCGAAATGGCCGTTGTTGCCCTTCCCGACGAGATCGAGATCGAGGCCAAAGCCATGCATATGCATCTCCTTCGCGCGCGCCAAGGCGAGGCGGCGGCCCGCCGGGTGCGCGGTGTTGTCGAGGTAGAACGGCTCGCCGGTGCGGTTGCGCGAAGCGACGCCTTCGATCTCGAAAGACAAGACGTCGGGGATCACGGTCGAGCGCTTCAGCCCATCCAGATCGAATTCTATGGGCTTGTAGGCGATGCCACGGAAGTCGCTGACCAGGTTTTCGCGGATAAAGGCGGGCGGGCCGCCCGCCTGCCCGCCGACGATTGCGGCAAGTACCTGGCGTTGCGCCTCATCCGCGCGCTCGTCGACAACACCGGCGAAGATCCAGTTGCCGTCGGCCATGACTTTGCCGGAGCGGATCACCAGCGCGAACTTCAGCCCATCGAGGCTGACAGTGCCGCAGCTTCCGGCATCGATCCGAAACACCAGCCCCGCCGTGCAGTGGTCGTACGTCACCGGCGCCTGCGGGTTCGTGTAGATGCACGGGCACAGATAATCGCAGTTGCAGCTCTCCATATACTCGCCGCGCATCGTCCATTTCTGTTCCGCCATCGCGCACCTCACCTGAATGTTTTACCGCGAGCGCTTTTCACGACCGGATTTCTTTCCTTCGCTAAACCGGCATCCCGCGTCGCTGGTGCGCCCGGCCGATCCGCGCTGTCTCCTCGCGGTGCCCGGCGATCACGCGCACGCCCTCGTCGAGCTTGGCGGTGATGTTCTCGGGCGAGCAGGTTTCGAGAAACGGCACGCGGTTTTTTCGGCAGGCGGCGAAAACGCGTTCACGCGCCCGTTTCATTTCGGGCGGATACGGGTCGCGCGGAACCGAGAGATAGCCGAGCGCCAGTCCCAGATCGCCTGGTCCCAATTCGGCGAAGCCGAGGCCCGGCACGGCGAGGATCTCCTCGCAACGGGCGATCCCCTCCGGGCTTTCGAGCTTGACGCCGAGCAGCAGTTCGCCTTTCGGGTTCAGTGGCCAGGGATCGCACAGGCGCAGGTACTCTTCCGGCGAAATCCCCCATATCGGAGCCGCAGTTGCTTCCGAACCGCGGCCGCGCGTGCCGATCCCGAGGCGCCCATCGCTCGCCTCTCCGGTTGCCCCGCCCATTCGCTCGCCGGGCGAGGGCAAAGACCGATCGACGCCAGCGGGCTGGTGCGGATAGCGGCAGCTTTCGACAAAGGCGCGGACCGCCGGCGCCGATTCCGCCTGGCAGAGCAGCACGCCGTGAACGCCGCGGCCGAGGATCTGGCGGAATTGCCACGCATTGAAGCGGACGTTGGCAGCGTCGGTGCCGTTGACCGGCGCCTCGACGATGACCGTCGGCATGCGGTGACCCGAGCGCGTCGGGCCGCCCTCGACGAGCCCGCGCATATATTCGGCGAGCCCCGCCATGTCGAACGCCCCGTGCTCCATCCCGACATTGACGTAATCGGCCCAGACATGCGCGTCTTCGGACCCTTGCGGATAGGTCAGCACGTGGCCGCTATGGCCGCCGGTGTAATAGATCGCTTGGTCCTGCTCCAAAAGTTCGATGGCACGATTGATGCGGTTGGACATGGCTTCCCCGTCCGGGTCTCGAGTGGCGGGAAAATATCCGATACCCGATCGAGCATGTCCACGGATTACCTCCCCTCCCGCCATCCGTCCCGAGGAAACCCGTAACCGGTGGCGGATCATCCCGCCTAGTGTTCCGAGTCATTCACCCAATTCATCAGGCAATGACGCACCATCGCTCATACCAAATCCCGCTACACCGGCGAAAGCCGGTGCCCACGGCAAAAGTGGATCCCGGCCTACGCCGGGAGAGCGCGGAGGGGACGTCGAGCTGGATCAACTTAATGAATCTGAGCACTAGCAGGATGCTGAAAAACTCGCGTGTCATTCCGGGACGGCCTGTCAGGGCCGGGCCCGGAACCCATGAACACAGGCCAAGCGATTGATTTCTCTGGTCCGTGTTCCTGGTTTCCGGGCTCGCGGGCGGAGCCCGCGCCCCGGAATGACAAAGTTCCTGCATTTTTCCGCAGCCTGCTAGGGTGGGGGGTTAGATCGTAGCCGAGGCGTTGGAGACGGAATGATCCGCCTGCCGCTCCCGTGCGCGACTTGACAAAATTCGCAGCCGAAATGCGGCGATGGGGAGCTGCCTCAATGGCTTCGGCGCAGGCCGCCGCCTCGGGCTCATCGCGAAGGATCGCGATCAGCGCCGATGTGTCGATGATCATCGCGGCAACCCGCTCTCATCATAAAGCAGGTCACCGTGATCGACTGTACGGAAGGGCTCCTTGAGATGCGCCGCGCAATCTTTGCCGATCGCCAATAGGCGATCTGCCAGGCCACCCGCCCGTTCACGATGCACGCGATCGAGGCCTCGCGCAGGGCCTGCGTGACAGCGGCGGTCATACTCTCTTCAGTAACCCGCGCCAGCTCCAGGGCTTCCTTGCTCTTGATGTTCAAGCTCACGGGTATTACCAATCTACCTACATCTGGAACCGTTCTACCAGATGCGCCCGGCCACTCAATATCTGAAGAGTTCGCCGCCGACCCCGTATATGAGCCTGTCAGGAAATTGATTTAATGCGGCGAAGGCAGAGCTGCAGCGAGGTGGTCCGTGCTTCGAGACGCGCCCGCCGGGCGCTCCTCAGCATGAGGCAATCCTTTGATAGCATTGAGAAAACCCTCATCCTGAGGAGGCCGCGAAGCGGCCGTCTCGAAGGACGCGCAAAGTTGATCCAGCCAATCGTCGATTTCCTGACAGCCTCATATGCGGCGGTCATGTGGTCTATATGGGTGCCATCGACGACACGCCATCGACCCGCTTCGCCGACATCAAGACAGCGCATAACTACGTCGCCGCCACGCTCGACGCGATCGCCGCCGGCCAGCCGGTCGCAGTCGCCTCGACCCGCGCCTACAGCTGCTCGGTCAAATACAGGGAGGGGTAGGCATAGAGGCGACCCCGAGCCTGCGCCAAACTAGCCAAACGGTAGTGTCTCGGTTTGAATTGTGGTTCAGCTGATCGAGGCACCCGAGGATTTCCGGTTGGGCACACTCCTGGGTCGGATAGTTAAATTTAACACGATGACGCGCCGCGATTGCGAAAACTTAGACGCGCTTTAGCCGCCCTAATAGCTCGCTAGTATCAATCACGCCATCCCAATAATCGACGATCGCAGCCTCGTTCAACTTGATCCAGTCCGATACCGCACGCTGGTCCGCCACCGATAGATAACCGGAGATCAAGCCGGGGTTCGGCCGAACCCCGAAAACCGCAGTGTGCGACGGATCAATTCGATCGCCATGCTGCAATGCGACCTTAACTCGAACGTCGTGCCGCGCATTACCGCGCTCGCTAACCCAGACCACCATCGGCAAGCCGGTCGTCTTGGGGCGCAAATTCGCCATTAGGAAGAAATCGGTATCAAGATCGTCGATCGGCATGGTGACCCACCGCGCGAAACGCGTCTACACATTAGCACAGCTAAGGTGAGGTTTGTCCTCTGACGTTTTCCTCCGTCAAACTTCTTGCTGTCGCGTTCTGACGGAGCCGTAAAGGCGCAAAGCTACACCCCTATTGTCGCAAACCCAACACCCCGCTCGGAGCCGGGTTCCGGCGCGAAGCGATTCGTTTACCATAGCCCTCGTCAGTGAGCTGTCAGGTACCCAGCTATCTGTTACAGTTCAACTGAAACACTACCGGCGAAACCCGTCGCTTGCCGCCCCTAAAACAGAGGCGAAAAGCGCTGTCATCTCAAGATAGATCGTCATTCCGGGACGGCCCGCGGGCCGCGGTGAGCGCCGACCGCCGGTTCGCCTCTCTGCGCTTGGGGCAGAGAGGATCAGGGTGAACCGGGGGAGCCTCCGTCTCCGGGTCGGGGTGCTGCCGACCTCAACTCCGGCTCGACGGGTCCGCGTCTGTCCGGTTCGTGCATTCGCGAAGACATCAACAATCTGCGCAGCGACGACCTGCGGCGCGGGACGGTGCAGGTCCAAATGGACCTGCGCCTTGAGCGGATCGAAACCCGGCTTAATCTGCACGACGCCGAATGACCGACCTAGCGCTCTGCCCGTTCTGTGCGAGCAGCGCGGTTAGGATCATCGGCAAGCGGCATGCGCGGGCGATTGCCTGCGAAAACTGCTATGTCGAGGTGCGCCCCCCCGGCTGGCGGCAACAGACCGATGCCGACTTCGCGGCATTCTGGGACCGATGCAGGCACCCCGGCGCCGTCCTCTCGCAGATCCGTGAGCAGCAGATCGAACGCGCGGAAGCTCGCAGTCAGTCCGCGCCGCGCCGTCAGGGGCAGGTCGGCCATATGTTCAAAGCCGCTGAAGCCAGTCGGGTTGCCACATCGACAAGCCGGCACCGCACCGGCTTGACGGCATTGTCCCTCGGTTCCGATTCTCTGCGGCGGACAAGGCGCCGTAAAGCCTGGCCCTGCGGGCCCCCGCCTCCGGCGGCTGCGGGCTTGACGGCGCCTCGCCCGCCGCAGCCCGTTCCACCATCAGTTCAATGCCTAATTGTCCGTCCAGCCCACCTCCTTGTGACATTTCTATCGGTGAGAAATTGTGACTTTTCTATCCGTGAGAGACAAGGCCGGGGTCCGCCCGGCCTCGTCGCCTACTAGATATTGAACCGGGCGCGTCTTTAGCGTCGCGACCGGGATTCGCGGGCGCGTCGATTGGCGTCCGTGAGGTCCTTGACTGATCCGACCCCGAGATTCAACGCTTCACCAGCCTTGCGCTGATCTTTGGTGGACGGCTCTCGGGCCTTTTCCAATATTTCCTTTAGGATGCGTTCTATGCCGTCAGTCACAATTTCACCCCTTTGTGGATGAGGCGAGCTACAACCAGAATGGGAACTACTAGCCGAGAGGTGATGTAAGGAGAAGTCCCGTTCAGTTCAAGAGTTTGAGGTGAACACTGAATGCTGACGGTTGCTGACGGAATTATCCTCGCCATAGTCCTGATCGCCATATTTATCGGCTTGTTCTTTTTGATGTTGAGCGGATTCCAAAAGAGCCGAACACTGGGATGCCTAACGATGGTGTTTTTTGGCTCCCTAGCGCTGATCCTAGCTATGTGCGTTTTCGGCTGAGGTCGTCCCGCTCGCGCCGCCAGCGATTTTCCAGAATAGACCCGTGACGCCGGGGCTGCTCCTAGGCGCGGCCCCCGTCTAGCTTACTTCGCTGTGAACAAGGTTATAATGCCGCTCCCATTCGAAGAGCGGTTGCTGATGGCCGTTCTCCACGATATTCATAAAAGTGCTGTGCTGAAGGGGAAGAAGATCGTTCGGGCATAAACGTGGAAGATGTAGGTTGCCGCGGTGACAATCTTCCGCGAAAATCATCGCGGATTTTATGAACGGGTTAAACCAATCTTTTGGGTCTTCTAAATCTCTAGGCTCGAATTCGCCGCGGACAATATTGAGGCCGTTTAGGTGGTACAGGCACAATACCGCCTCGGCGTTGAGAGTGGCGTGCACCTCTTGATCCGTCGCCTCTGGGTATTGCCAAATCATCCTCTCTATCTCCTTGTTGTGGTTTGCACACGACCGGATATGCCGGTAAAGCTCTCCGGAAATATAAGATGATGCGAAAATATCCGTGCACTCGGCCGGCGTGAGGCAGAGGACTGAATATCGGCATAAGCCCATGCAGCCAAAGATAATTCGTGCCGATAGGCAAGAAAGGGATTCGGTGTTTGCGGCAACGCGAACACGCGGGCGAAAAAAACAAGGGCGTGCCGTTTCTTGGCATCTGGTGAGAGAGTGCGCAAGATTGTTTCATTGAAATACTTGTGCGTGTGTATCTGAAGGGCGCGGCCGATTGTGGTTCGGCCCCACTTTCGCACGGCGTGCCATTCCCGCACCTGTTTCACAATACCCGAAAACATGACCAATTAGCTGATGCCATGCCGATGCCCACATCCGAAGAGAGTGTGAACGTGCAAACCCAGAGCGATCAAATAGCATTTATCCGGGATGACTATATAGCAGAGTTTGTCGCCAAAGACATGCTCCCAAAGGTCCGGAGTATTCCCAAGGCGGGGAACGCGGTAATGATAGTTTCCGACCTCTTTTTGCGCAAAGCGACTAAGAGCTTAGATGCCGTCTGCGTGCTTTGTCAGAACACCTTTAACGAAGATGCCCTCGTTTTGGGAAGAACCATCCTTGAGCTGTGCCTGCACTTAGGCACCATTGCTCACCCGGACTTGCCGGAGCAAAGACAGTTGAGGGCAGAGTTGTTGATCTACGATGGGGAGCGGCAGCGTGCCGAGAAGCGGAAGGAGCTGGAAAATCTTAAGCGGCAAGGAAAATGTCTCGACTGGATTAACGACATTGAGGCCGGAGAGCCCGTCTTTCAGGAGGTGAAGATGCCGTCGGGATTTGTGCCGCTCAAAAGGCTTAAGGACATGGCGACCGATTTGGGGGGAGAGTGGGAATGCGACTATCATTTTATCTATTGGAGTACTTCTAAACTCGTCCATCCGAGTGCGCTTGGCAGCCATGCCTACTATATAGAACAAACCGATCTAGACGCAGAAACGCATAGGGCTGTAGCTATGGCATTCTCAATGCACTGGCGGTTGTCGCGGATGGCACTCAGCCTGCTTAATCTGGATGCTTTGCAGCCGCAGCTAAATTCGTATGCGGCAAGGTTTGTGGCCGCAAACCACTAGGTTAGCCAAGCACCCTAGCATGAGGCCGCAGCATGTTTGGATTCGGAAGAAAGCGTCGGGGGCGCTTGAACGATAAAGGTGAAGATATGGGCGACGAACAGTATGAATTTAAACGGAAGATAGAAGCTTTGGAGGCCGTCGGGTCTGTGGCTGAACGAGTACAAAAATATGCCAATTTTCTTTCATCTATACCGAGTGAGCAGCAATCGAGCCAGCAGGAGGCTCATCCCGCTGTCCCAGGTAGGTCAATATGTAGTATGAGGGTGCCGTGCGCCGGCGATCAGCGTCGGGCGGGAGGGACATTGGGTGGCTAGGGCGCGATCGCTGAGCGAGTTTCAGACGAGCTTTCCGGACGAGACGAGCTGCGCGACGTTTCTGTTCGAGCGACGCTGGCCAGAGGGTTTTGTTTGCCCAGCCTGTGGCAACGGACGCGCGGCAGCGCTGAAGAGCCGGGCGCACACTTACGAATGCCTCGGTTGCGGTCGTCAGACGTCGATCACCGCTGGCACAGTGATGCACCGGTCCAAATTGCCGCTGACAGTATGGTTCTGGGCCGCGCATCTCATGGCGACCCACTCGAATGGCATGTCGGCAGTCCAGCTCGAGGCCCAGCTCGGCATCACGTACAAGACTGCTTGGTTGCTGGCGCAGAAGCTCCGACGATCGATGATCGATCCCGAGCGCGAGCCGCTGGAGGGCGTGGTTGAGGTCGACCAGGCCGAACTACCTTTCCGGGCCGACAACAGCTTTTTCGATCCCCTGAAATCCGGGAAGATCCTTATCGCTGGCGCTGTCGAGGTGATTGACCGCGGCACAAACCAGGCCAAGGTAAGGCGGAAACGAGCGAAATACCTGGATACTCGGTCTGGCCGCATCCGTCTCGCCGCCATCCCGGACAACTCCGCGGCTTCGATCGAGGCGTTTGTGCGGGCCAACGTGAAGACCGGAACAACGCTGCTCACCGACGGCCACAGATCGTATCCCGGGCTCGCCGATTACCGACACGACCCGCGGACGGTAGGCAAGATGGCCGGCCATGTGGTCCTGCCCTGGATCCATCGAGTCTTCGCGCTGATGAAGCGTTGGGGGCTCGGCACCTATCATGGGCTGCGCCGCAAACACGTCGACACCTACCTCAACGAGTTTGTCTTCCGATACAATCGGCGCTTCTACCGGCACGTCTCGTTCGAGACCATGCTCGGGCTCGCCGCGCACCATCACCCGACGAGTTACTGGGATATCGTCGGACGCGACAATCCCCGCAAAGGCGTGCCGACGGTCCGGCGCGAGCCGCGGCGACGCAGGACAGCGACCGGCATGCGGGCAGACCGATCAAGGCCTCCCGAAAAAGTCGAACACAGTCCCGTTTCGGATTCGGCCCGCCGGCCCTAGATATTGATCAACCTGGGACAACGGGATGAGCCTTGCCAGCAGCGACTCTGGTTACTCGCTTATGCGACAATCAACCTTAAAATGGCTCCCGGAACGGAAGCATCATTAACAGAGGCAGCTTTATTATTGCCCATACTCGACGATACTATTGACCAAAAGGATTGTGAAAATTAACGGCTCGCCATCACCCACATTAAGCCAATTAAGTGAGTGCAGGTTCCTCGACCATTTTCAAGAATCGCCGTTCTGCGACACCGACCGTGTAGATCACCGATAGAAACGTCACCGGCCTCACCGATAGTCAAGTGCTGCCGGGGTTTTCCCTCTCCGCTCGCCGATCGAATTGAGCTTCACGAGATCAGTGGACAATCCATTCAGTGGGCCGTAGTCGGCTTTGCCATCGAGATCGGCGATCGTAAAATTGCCGCTTTCGCATGCCATATTTGCGGAGACGGGCTGATAGGAGTTGCCATGCGCGCGGGGAACTGTCCTTCCACCTTGACGGGAAACATCGCTGTAGTTCTGCTGCAGAAACAGCCAAGACCCTTGTTCTACACAATTTAGGATTGCGGGCGGCGCGGACCGGGCTCACCGTCTCGTCGGGTATCGATGGCCGTTGGCTTTTCGACGCACTTGCGGCTTCGGTTGTGTCACAATGACCCGCACCATCGCCGAATACCGAGGAGGGTTCCCATGAAGGTTGCCAACGCCGTCGCCGAAATCCTGAAGCGCGAGGGCATCGAGTTTCTGATCGGCTACCCGGTCAACCCGATCATCGAGGCCGCCGCCGAAGCCGACATCCGCACGATCATGGTGCGCCAGGAGCGGATCGGGCTGCACATGTGCGACGCGATTGCGAAGGTGACTTCGGGTGACCGGATCGGCGTCTTTGCGATGCAGCACGGCCCCGGCACCGAAAATGCCTTTGGCGGCGTTGCGCAGTCCTATGGTGATTCCTGCCCGGTTGTCGTGCTGCCGGCCGGCTATGCGCGGAACGTCAACCAGGTCCGCCCGAACTTCAATGCCGCGCTGAACTTCCGGCACGTCACCAAATGGATCGAGCAGGTGACGGTGCCGGGCGCCACCGAGGAGGCGATGCGCCGGGCCTTTACGCAGGTCAAGAACGGCCGGCCGGCGCCGGTGCTGATCGAATTCCCGTCCGACCTGTTGCGCGAGGAGATCAGCGGGCCGATCGAGTACCAGAAGACGCCGCGGCTAAAGAGCGGTCCCGACCCGCGCTCGGTTTCCGAAATCGCTGCGGCGCTGGTCGCGGCCCAGCGCCCGGTCATCGTCGCCGGCCAGGGGGTCCATTACGGGAAGGCCTGGAAGCAGTTGCAGCAGCTCGCGGAATTGCTCGAAGCGCCGGTCATGACGACCTTGCCGGGCAAGAGCGCCTTTCCCGAGAACCACCCGCTGGCGCTCGGTTCGGGCGGAATCGGGATCTCGAAGCAATTGCATACTTTCCTGCAGAACGCGGACCTCGTCTTCGGCATCGGCTGCAGCTTCACCCGCTCCAGCTTTGCGACGCCGATGCCGAAGGGCATGCGCATCGCCCATGCGACGCTCGACCCGACCGACATCAACAAGGATGTGCCGGTCGAGCTGGCAGCGGTCGGCGACGCCGGGCTGACGCTTGACGCGCTGCTCGAAGAAGTGAAGGACCGGCTCCATGGGAAGCCACGAGGCCGGCTCGACGGCGTGACCCGCGGCATCAGCTCGCTGAAGAAAGAGTGGATGGAGCAGTGGATGCCGCGGCTGACGCAGAACACCACGCCGCTGTCCCCCTATCGGGTGATCTGGGAATTGCTGCACGCTGTCGACGTCAAGGAGACGATCATTACCCACGATGCCGGCAGCCCGCGCGACCAGCTGTCGCCGTTCTGGGTCAGCGAGACGCCGCTCAGCTATATCGGCTGGGGCAAGACGACGCAGCTCGGCTACGGGCTCGGCCTCGCGATGGGTGCGAAGCTCGCAAAGCCGGAGAAGCTCTGCATCAATGTCTGGGGCGATGCCGCGATCGGCTTCACCGGCATGGATTTCGAGACGGCGGTGCGCGAGCGCACCCCGATCTTGTCGATCCTGATGAACAACTTCTCGATGGCGATCGAATTGAAGGTCATGCCGGTGGCGACCGAGAAGTACCGCTCGACCGACATCAGCGGCAATTACGCCGATTTCGCCCGCGCGCTCGGCGGCTATGGCGAGCGGGTCACCGAGCCCGAGCAGATCGTGCCGGCAATCCGCCGCGGCATCGAGAAGACCCGCGAAGGCACCCCGGCCTTGCTCGAATTCATCACCGAGAAGGCGGTCGACGTCTCGCGCTTTGCGTAACGTTGTTCGCACTCGCCCTCCCTTCCCCGCTCGCTAGCGTGGGAGGGTCAGGGCGGGAGGTGACACGGCGCGGTACCGCCGCGAGCAGCGCCGGGATGAAGACGAGGCTCGCCACCAGAGTGCAGGCGAGGCTGATCAGCAGCAATACGCCCATGCTCGCCGTCCCCGGATGCCCCGACAGCGCCAGCGAGCCGAACGCAGTGCCGGTCGTCAAGGCCGAGAACAGGATCGCCCGCGCCGTCGCCGATCCCAGCACCGCGGTCTGACCCACTCGCCAGTTCATCACAAAATAGATATTGAAGGAGACGCCAACGCCGAGCAGCAGCGGCAGCGCAATGATGTTGGCGTAGTTCAGCAGCAGCCCGGCGAGCACGATGACCACGACGGTCATCAGCGACGACAGCAACAGCGGCGCCAACACAAGGGACATGTCGAGCAGGCGCCGCAATGCAATGAACAGGATGATCGCGATCGATATGACGGCGTAGATCGCGGCCGAGCGAAAAGCGCCGACGATCGTCGCGCTGGTCGCTTCGATGGTGACGGCGGAGCCGCCGGCGTCGGGCGCCACCGCGGTCGCCTCCGCGACGAACTCGGCAAGCCCCTTTGTATTGCCCGCCTCCGGCTTCGGCAGGACCTGAACGCGGGCGCGCCCGTCCGGCAGGAGCCAATCGCGGCCCAGATCCGGCGGGATTGACTGCAATGTGACCGGCTGGGCCTCCAGCGATTTGCGCAGCTGGTCGAGCTGGGTCGGCAGGAAACGGGTCAGCGCCCGGTCCGCTGCGATCACCACGGCGTCGGGCGCGGCTGCCAGTTTGGCCAGATCCTCATCGATGGCGGTGAGGACGTGATCATCCGCGAGCTTCGCCAGCGCGGGCGCGATTTTGTCGTGCGCGCTCTTCGCAGCGGTCCGGATCTCGCCCGCCGTCGGCGGCGCGGGGGTGTCAGAAGGGGCAAGGCTCGGGCCCATCAAGGTGGCTGCGTCGGCGATCAGAGCGAGTTTGGCCTCCTGGTCCTTCGGTGCGAAGGTGTTGATCGACAGTACGCCCGATACCAGCGGCAGCTTTTTCAGCCTTTCCGCCAGGCTGGCCGCGGCGGCGGGATCGGCGGCCAAAATGTCGATCGTGAACGGGTTGGTCAGCGGCGAATCTCCGAGGTCGTACAAGGTCTGCATCGCCTCGGTATTCGGGTTCTTGGTGTGCAGCGGGTCCGCATCGAAGCCGATCCGCGGGAGGAGGATCAGGCCCAGCAGCCCGAGAATGACGAACGCAGTGAGCAGCGGCCTGCGGCGGCGTCGGACGGCGTCGTCCAACGGCCTTGCCCAGTGAAATCCGACCTCGGCGCGCTCGCCGGGTGGCCGAAAGAGGCTTATCGCGGCCGGCAGGAAGGTCATCGTGCACAAGAACGCGATCAGCATGCCGATCCCGGCAATCAAACCCAGCTCCGCCACACCGCGAAAATCGGTCGGCACAAAAGCGAGAAAGCCCGCCGCCGTAGCCGCCGACGCCACCAGGATTTGCCCGCCGACCCGGCGCCCGGTCTCTGCCAGTGCCCGCGCCGCCTCGGGGAACAGCAGGCGCATCTCGCGGTAGCGCACCGAGAACTGAATGGCGAAATCCACCGCGATGCCGACAAACAGGATGCCGAAGCCAACCGAGACGAGGTTCAGGGTCCCGACCGCGGTGCTTGCGAACAGCAGGGTCAGCATCAGGCCGACCCCCAGCGTCATCAGGATCGGGGCGATCAACCGCCAAGAGTGGACGGCGAGGAACAGCCATAATGCGATCAAAAAGACGCTGCCGATCAATCCGGTTGCCGCACCCTGGGCTACCGAAGCGAATTCCTCGTCGGAGAGCGCCACATTCCCGGTGATGCGTACCCGGGCATCTCCTGATTTGACGAATTCGAGGTTGCTCGCGACCTCACGGATCGCCTTTGTCGCCGCGCCGCCCGGCTGGAGGACGGTGTGGTCGAGCTTGGGCTTCACCAGGACAAATTTGTAGCGGCCGCCGAGGTCGGCCACGTCGCCGCCGAGCAGGCGCATCCAGGATAACGGGTGCGGATGGCCGGCGAGTGCGCTCGTCATCGCCTCGTGAAACCCCGCCAGGGCGGTGCGGTAGGGCGCGAGGTTGACTTGGCCCTGCTCGACACCCGTGCCCAGCAGGGAGAGCGCATCAAACAACCCGCGCGCGCTGGGATCCTTGGCGAGCTCGCCAAGAAATGGCTGAGCGTCGATCATGCGCTCGATCAGCGATTCGAGCTTAGCGGTGTCGAGGAAGAGCAGCCCTTCCCGGTCGAAGAACGGCGATGCATCGGGACGCCGGACGCTGAGGAAATGCTCGTGGTCGCCGGCTAACGCCTTGGCGAGCGCGGCGGCTGTGGCGTCCGCCTCTTCCGGCTCTTTGGCATCGATGACGGCGACCAGAAGGTCCTGGAACTGGGGAAACAGTTTCTTGAACATCTCGGCTCGTTGCCGCCACGGCAGGCTGGCGGCGAACATTTCGTCGGTTTCGGTCGTGATGCCGAGATGACCGGACGCGTACCACCCGGAAAAAATAACCAGGAGCACGCCCGCGAGAACCACGGAGAGAGCATTACGCCGGCAAAAATCGACCAAGCCGACGAGCAGAGCCGGAAATGTCATTTGGATCCGAGGCGGTGTCGCTTGCAGCGGTCGATGGCGAACGTCTCGGCCTATATCGGAAGATCACTCGGCCGGGGCAACCGGTCCCGGAACGGCTGCGGACAGGGATTCGCCCGCGGCCGGCAAGGTTACTGCAAGAGGCCTCCCGACAATTCGGCGGTCTTCTGCCGCAGACTGACAAGCAGCTCGGCGCCGCCGCCATCAACAAGCAGGGAGCGCATTTCGGAGCGTTGCGAGGCTACGCGGCTGATCGAACCCTCGGCCAGCACATCGACCACTTTCCACCCGCCGCCCTCTTGGCGCATGACGTAATCCAGAGCGTGCATCCTGCCGCCGGGCGAAGCGATCCGGGTTTCGACGACGCGATCGTTGCCGACTGGCCTGACAGCCGGCCCGGTATCGAAGCGTTGCCCCGAATAGGTGTCGAAATTGGCGACGTAGGAGGCAATCGTGTAGCGGCGGAAGGCATCCGCCAGCGCTGCCTGCTGATCCGCAGGCAGCGAGGCCCAGCGCGGGCCGACGACCTGCCGCAGAATTGCCTCGAGATCAAAAGTCCGGCCGATCACCGGGGCAATCGTTTCGTAGCGTTGGCGAAAGGATGCCGACTTGCCCGCCTTCATGATCGAGATAAGCCCGGCATGCAGCTGCTCGACCGGTGCCGTAATCTCGGACGCGGTCGCGGAGCGGCCCCATCCCAGCGCGACGGCGATGATGACGAGCATGAGCCGCAGGAGGACACGCCGGTTAGAAGAGCGGACGGACATCGGGCAATTTTCCCTTTGAGTATCTGACTTCGCTGAGGAACGGAGTTTAGCCCTCAGAAGTGCCCAAGGCGTAAATACCGTTTCCGGATGCGGCGCGAGGCTGTCTCTCTACAGAGAATTTGGGCCGGCTTCACGGGCGTGAGCCGCTCGAGTGCGGCTGCTGCTGAGCGAATGCCGAATCGGTCTGCGCGATCATAGCTCAGCATTCGGCAAAACAGCGTCAATCTGCCACAGTGTTCGGTTCGCACATGGAAAAGTGCCTTCTACAGGCGACGGCCTGACCGCCCCGGCGTCGGTAGCTCCTTGCTGTTTTTGCTGTTTTTTGCAGCGAAACATCAGCGAACCAAATAATTGTCAAATTGAAAATGCCACAACCTCTACCGCCCCTCTTCATCCCTATGATCCGAATCCTGGCAGGCGCCGGCCAAAACGAACGTTGTCACCTGTTCCACCTGTTTTATCAGGTGCGGATCAGGCTCGGTTCTCCCCGCCGCTCTCCTGGCTGTTTCTGCAGCCAAATAACAGCCATTCTCCACCTCGTCCGCCCAGCCAGCGCCCCGCATCGGCGCTTTTCCGAAGTTCATGAGACGCGAACATTGTGGCAATTTTATGGTTGCTTATAGGGCAACGTACTTGCCAATTCAGACCGCAATTCGTTTCGGTGGCGCCTCGGCAAAAAGTGGCATGATCTCGCGCGCGAAGCGGCGCAGGCTGTCGCGGCCTCGCGCGCCGCCACCAGAGCCGCCGCCGTTGATCAGTACGTAACCAACCCCCGATTCGCGCAACTCGTCGAGCTTCTGCGCGATCTCTTCGGGTGATCCGTAAATTGCACTGACCTTGTTGACCGTGCGCGGATCACCGGTGGCACGGTCCGGCCCGCCATGAACGGTGCCGTCCGGCCGCGTCGCCAGTTTCAGCTGGCGCATGCGGTTTTGCAATCGCCGCTCCATTGCGGCTTCCTTTTCGGCGCGGCTGTCGGTGACGAAAAACGCTCGGGTGACCCCGACCCGCATCGGGTCGAAGCGGCGTCCGGTTGCTTCGACGGCGTCTTTGTATACCGCGATCGACTGGCCGACATCCGCCGGTGAGGCGTATTGGCCGAGCAGCAGATTGTAACTCTGCTGCGCGACCCGGCGGACCGAACGCTCCCCGCCGGCGCCCATCCAGATCGGCGGGTGGGGCTTTTGCGCGGTCGGCGGCTCGACGACGATGTCGTCGAACTGCCAGTACCTGCCGCGGTGCGAAAACGGCTCTTCGGCGGTCCACGCCTTGATGATGACGTCAAGGGCTTCGTCGAACCGCACGTCGGCCTCTTCCATCGGCACGCAGAACCCAGCGAATTCGTTGTATCGATAGCCCTTGCCGATGCCGAAATCGAGCCGGCCCCCGGAGAGTAGATCGAGGGTTGCCGCTTGCTCCGCCAACAGCACCGGATTGTGCCAGGGGAGCACGATTACCGCAGTTCCAAGCCGCAGCCAGCGGGTGCGGGCGCCAAGCCAAGTCAGCAAGTTGAGGGTCGCGGAGACCTGGCCGTATCCGGTAAAGTGATGCTCGACGACAAAAGTGCTGTGAAAGCCGAGCGCCTCGGCCTCGATGTTGTATTCGATGAAATCGCGAAATCCTTCGCTGCTGTCGAATTCTGGGCCGCCGCGCCGCGCCGCGGCGCTGCCGAAAAGGCCGAACTGCATTCTTCGAATTTCCTTCCAGCGATCAATTCACTGTCTAGATTATCGCGAGCGACAATTTCTCCAAATCCTTATCTTGATTATCGTCACATCGCCGCGGCATAAGACAAACTGTTAACCAAGTGCTCCTCCTCTGCAGCTCGTCGCATTCCAGGTACCGCGGTGATCCGACGCTCGGCGCTACTGCTCGGCTTGATGCTTGCCGGCTGTGTTCCGCCTTCGCCAGCGCCGCCGTCCCCTGTTCTGCCGCCGCCGACGGCAGCCCTCGATGCGCATATCCCGCCCTTCGCGCGGTGGCCGTATCAAGCCTTCTCTCGCGAGGCCGCCGTGCAGATAGCGTTGCGAGAATGGCGGGCGTTTGGGCAGCCCGTCGTGTACCCGAATATCGAATTGCCGGAAGACGAGGAACGCGAAGAGGGCCTGTGGCAACGGGTCGGTGAATATTGGTGGCTCGGTCTCGACCCGCGCTGGCGACAGCAAGGCTGGACCGGGATACACGACGAGAACGGCGTCATTTTCCCGGCTTCAGAAGACGGTAATTACGCCTGGTCTGCCGCCTTTATTTCGTATGTGATGCGGATCGCCGCAGCCGGCAGCCGCTTTCCCTATTCGGAAACCCATTCCGACTATATCAACGCGGCGCGGCGTCATTCTCTCGGTCTCGAACCTGGGACCGCCCTCTCGGCCGAGCGGATCGAATACTATGCGCCGCAACGCGGCGATCTGATCTGCTACTGGCGAGGCCGGCAACCGGTGACCTATGACGAGCTGCCGACCGGCCGATTTCCGGGCCATTGCGACATCGTCGTCGCAATCCAGTCCGGTTATCTCGATGTGATCGGCGGCAATGTCGACAATGCCGTCTCGATGAAGCACATCCCGACCACCGCCGATGGTCACCTCGCCGGCCCCGACGGCATCGTCATCGATCCCGACCACCATTACTTCGTAGTGCTGCGGGTCGAATATCTGCGCTGAACGCGAGAAGCGTCCAGCAAAGTCAGAAGAATGCTGGGATGTGGTCATTCTGGGGCGCGGGCTTTGCCCGCGAGCCCGGAATCCATGCACACCAGCGCGAGAAATCAAAGGGCTTGGCCGGTGTTCATGGGTTCCGGGCTCGGCCCTACGGGCCGCCCCGGAACGACAGCAGAGTGCTACCGCATCCGGCTAAGGTAGGCCGGCGGCGGCGACCTCGCGGCCGCGCCCGCCGTCGATCATCGCTTCCGCCAGCCAGGGTTCGCGTTCGAGCGCGCGGCGGTAATGCGCCCGCGCGGCTTCGACGATCTCGCCGCGACGGCCGAGGACCTCGTCGCCGAGTTCGAGGATGCGAAGATTGGGCCAGGCCCGCGGGCGCAGGCGAACGATTTCCACCAACACCTCGGCGGCCGGCCGGTCGGGGCGGGTCTGCGCCATTACCAACGTCGCCGCCGCCGTCGAACGGGATACTCCGGCATGGCAATGGACCAGGAGATGCGCCTTCTCGGAGGCGGCGAGGTCGCGCGAAAAGGCAAGCAGCAACTCGACGTCCCAGCGCTCCGGTGCGATCCAGCCCGGCTGCGATTCGATTACGTCGTGAAAGCGCAGCCGCAAGCGATGGTGGATGTCGAACCCGCTCAAGGATTCCGGCTCAGGCCACCCGGGATCGAGGATCGACAGAACATGCGTTACGCCTCCTGCGCAATGACCCTCCAGCTCTTCGATCCCGCAAATCGTCAACTGGAAAGGCACCAGGGTTTTTTCGGCCACCGTTCGGATCCTCAGTTGCCTCGATTTTGAGGCGTCAGACTATCGCGTAGTTGTGGCAAATCTGTGCACGATCACGACCCCTCAGCCCAGGCGCGTCCCCAGCGATCGGCATGGACCACCTCGGAGAGAGGCCGGCGGGTCAGCGGTCCGAATTTGTCGAGCGGCCAGCCGATGGGCATCAGCGCCCAGGTCGAGACATCGTCGGGAATCCCGAGAAGCGCCTTGACCTCGTCCTCGCAGCGGATGTGGTTGGTGGTGATCACGGTGCCGAGCCCGAGGCCGCGGCAGGCGAGAAGGATGTTCTGCACCGCCGGATAGATGCTGGCGCCGCGGATGCGCTCGGCATAGGCCGCCTCTTCCTCCCAGCCTGCGGCGATGTCGGGCGGCAGCGCCTCGCGCGCGGGCAAGACGGGGCGATGCGAGCAAGGGACGAGCAGAACCGGCGCCTCGCCCATGTGGTCCCAGAGATGCCTGCCGGCGGCCATCAACCGGGCGAATTGCTGCTCGCTCAAATGGGGCGGGCGGCCGCGCGCCGCATAGACCGCCTCTGCGATGTCGGAAGCCTTGCGGTAGACGATGCCGAGTTGGCGTCTCAGTTCCGGGTCGCGCACGACGATGAAGCCCCAGCTCTGAGCATTGCCGCCCGAGGGTGCGCGGATCGCCGCATAGAGGATCCTGGTGATCAGCTCCTCCGGGACCGGATCGGGTTTGAGGCGGCGGATTGATCGTGCCGAATAGATCGCCTCAAATAGACCAATATCCGGAAGTCCGATCGGCGCCATTGTCCATCCCCCTATGTGCCAATTGGGACCAGCAACCGGGCGGCAGCTGCACGCAGGGGCGCCGGCAACGCGACGGGCCGCCTGGTGTCGAGATCGAGCTGGACCCCGAATTGCCCGAGCCGGGCGTATTCGGCTCCGGTCGCGGGGTCGCACATCCGATGAACGAAGCGGATCGAAGAGTTGCCGAGATGTACGATGCCGGTTTCGACGGCGATCGGATCGCCTGATCGCGGCGACCCGGTGACATCTAGCGCGAGCTCAAATGTCGAATAGCCGCGGCGCTCAGTCTTCATGTAGGCGGATGTCGCGCCGATGGCGGCGAGCGCCTGGATGGAGGCAGCCGTGAAGCGGTGGACAAACGCCGAGAGCGCGAGCCTCCCGCCCGAATCCAAATCCATCGGCTTGATCCGATCGCGCACCGTCGGAATAAACTGTTCGATCGTCGTCGGCTCGGGACGGCGTTCGACGGCGGGTCCCGGCCAGGCCAGGAGACGCCCGCCAATGGTCTCACGAAGATCTCGCGGTAACGCTGACGCCGCGTGGTCGACGGTTTGCTGGACCCAAGCCGTGACTTGGCCATCGGCCGAGTTGATGACCTGGTGACCGAACCGAACCGAGTTCTCGTCGAATGCGATAGGAACGCTCAGAATGTGAAAGCTGGCGCCGGCGCGAAGCTCGCGGACAAACCGGACGTCAAAGCGGTGGAGGGCGGAGTTGGCAAGATCGCGCAAGCACAGGTTTTCCGCCGCCGTCGCGGCCGCATCCGCCAGCCGGTCGAAATAATAGGCGATCGTAAAATGCTCGGTGACGTCGCACTCCCAAGGGGACACGACGCTGCGACAGGTCTCGATCCAGGCCGCCATTCCCGCAAGCTCCTAGACTTTCGGCCCCCGCTTGCACGGGGATGCGGTCATTCACTACGTCAATTTCTCCACTTCGCGATAGCGAGATGAAGGACGGCGAGAACCGCCCGCCGCATTCACGGCAGCTGTTGCGGATTTGCGGGCTTGCAGCGGTGACCGCTTTGTTCGAGCGCGATCCGCAGCGGGTCGAGCGGCTTTTCTTCGAGGAAAGGGTAAAGGGCGCGGTCGGGCTGTTCTGCCGCACTCTCGCCCGCGCTCGTAAGCCCTATCGTCAAGTAGGCAAAGCGGAACTCGCGCGCGCCGCCGGCACCCTACTGCACGGCGGCGTCGTGGCGATCGCCGCGCCGCAGCCTTTGGCCGAATTCGATCGAAACGGTGTAAGGACGTGGGCCAAAAACGGCAGACCACTTCTTGTCCTCGACGGTATCGGCAACCCCCATAACCTGGGGGCGATAGCCCGCAGCGCCGCTTTCTTTGGGCTCGAGCGTATGGTCCTGGCCGACCGCCCTGACCAGGCGCTGCCATCGGATGCCAGCTACCGCGTGGCGGAGGGTGGGTTGGAGCACTTGGATTTGCACCGCGCGCCGCTTCCGGCCGCTCTCTTCGAACTGCGGCCGGCCTATCGCGTGATCGGCACCGCACTTGGGCACGGTCCGGTGCCTGACAGTCCGGGAAGCGGTTCCCCGGTCGCGCTGATCTTCGGCAATGAGGAGACCGGTCTCGATCCCGCCACGATGGCCGCGTGTGATCAGATTTGGTCGATCCCCGGCAGCGGCCGCGTACAGTCACTCAACGTGGCCGCGGCGGCGGCGATCCTGCTCTATCTGCTGACCCGCCCCTGATGCGCGCACGACGCTAGAAGAATTTGAGCCGCCGCGAGACCCTCACCCGCCTCGCTGCACTCGGCACCCTCTCCCGCGGTGCGGGAGAGGGGCTATGAGACATTCAACTCAAAGCTCCTCTCCCGCACCGCGGGAGAGGGGGGACCGAGCCCGAAGGGCTTGGTGGGTGAGGGTAGCGCCCGGTTCGGCAACCGCCGCCGACCACGGCGACATTACGTCGGATATGCCGTAATTCATCGCATCGGCGCCGCGCAGGACCAGGTTCGGACAGGCAAACCGGGTCGGAAAGACCGTGTGCTCCGCGAGTGCTGCGCCCGGTTGGCGAGAGAGCCGCTCTAGGATCTCAACGGGGAGCCGGCGGTCGATGCCAAAACGTTCGCTGCCGTTGACATCGACCCGCGGATGGTGGGCTGCGGCTTCGGGATCCATGCCAAAATCGACGATGAAGCTCGCCAGCTGCAGCACCGCCCCGAGAATTCGTCGGCCTCCGGACGCGCCGGCGCCAAACCATGGCACCCCGCCTCGAGCCACCACCACCGGACACATATTGGTTAGCGCGCGTTTGCGCGGCCCAATCGAGTTCGCCCGGCCGGGGCGCGGGTCGAACCACATCACCCCATTATTCATCAGGATGCCGGTGCCGGGCAGCACATAGCGGCTGCCGAACGACGACAGGAGCGTCGTCGTCAATGCCGCTATGCCGCCTTGACGGTCGATGGCGGTAATATGCGTGGTCGAGGTCCTCGAACCGGTTTCGACATCCCCCATCGTGTCGAGCCGCTCGGCATAAGCTTGCCGGAGCGCCTCGACGAGCGCCCCGAAGTAATCGCCATCGGGTATGCCGGCGAATTTACTCCCGCCGAGCGTTCGAAGAATACCGGCGAGGGTCGGTCCGGCGGTCATTCCGGGGGTCGTCTGGAACGTAACGCCCCGATAGGGAATTTCGAGCGACGGCAAGATACGTGCACAACAACCCGCCAGATCGTTGGCCGAGAGGACGCCGCCGGCGGCCCGCGTGTCGGCGACAATCGACCGCGCGATCTCACCCTCATAGAAATCCGTGGGTCCGGTTTGGGCGAGCCGCTCGAGCGTTTCGGCAAGACGACCGAGCGGCAGGTTCATGCTGTCGCTGTCGGGTGGGCAGACCGGCGGCAAATTATCCGGCAGCCAGATCCGCCGGCTCTCTTCATAATCACGTAGATCAGCCGCAGCACTGGCGACCTTGACCGTCGTGAACCAGTCGACCGGCAAGCCGGTGAGCGCAAGCCCGATCGCCGGCTTCACCAGCTCGCGCCACGGCAGGCGCCCGAAGCGCTCGACCGCCAGGGCATAGCCGCGCACTGCACTCGGGATCGTAAAGGAGAGCGGCCCGTGCATGTTGCGGTCGCCGACGACCCGCGGCCAAGTGAACAGCTCGGTCCTCATCTCCCCGGTCAACGGGAACGCGGCCGGGTCGAGGCCGTGCGGTGCAACCGGACCGAAATCGACGATTTCGCCACGGTCGGCGCCTGCCTGGTGCACCACCATGAACCCGATCCCGCCGAGGCCGCTGTTCCACGGCTCGACCGCCGCGAGGGCAAAAGCGGTGGCGACGACGGCGTCGACCGCACTGCCGCCCGCCTTGAGCACTTCGGCGCCGACCCGGGCCGCGGTTCCGCTTTGCGAGGCAACGACACCGCCCCGCGAGGACACGGGCGGCTTGTGGATGTCCCAGTTCTGCGTGAGATGCATGCCCGCTCGCCGCTCAGCTGACGGTGATCGAGTTGACTCGATTGGGATAGAAGGCGTAATAGCCGGCGAGCCGCGACACTTCGTCATAGGGCGAGGGATAGGCCCATACGGCGTTCTCCGATCGCCGGGCCGAGCCGGCGTCCGCCGGAAGCTCGATCGTCCAGTACGACGCCTCGCCTTTGAACGGGCAGCGGGTGTGCTCTTCCGTCGGACGCATCAAGTCGAGCCGCACGTCCTTTCCCGGCACATAGTAGACTGGGCCATGGCCGGTCTCTTCGACTCGCAGGGCTGCGCCGCTATCGGCGATCGTCACTCCGCCGAATACGACTTTGACGCGGCGGCTTTCGGCGAGCAGATCGACACGATGATCGGGACGGCTGACAAAGCCCGGGGCAGGGTTCGGCATTTCGGTTTCCTCACATCTCAGCTCAATGTTGACGCGACTTGCGCGGCGGCGGCGCCTCGTTGCCACCAAACGAGGCAACACAACTCGCGTGCAGTTCCGGATCGGTCACCGGGCCGCATTCCTGCTGCATTCGCTTGGCGCGGAACGAGGGGTTGCTCTGCAGCACCTGCTCGTATGTTTGGCTCTGCCGGACGTTGGCCGCCGCGCCTGGGTCGGGCGGCGTTTGCTGCGCCGAGACAGGGCCTCCGAGCGCGAGCACCAGCGCGGCGGCGAGGGCCCACGAGACTTGCCTTGGCATCATCCACTCCTTCCGTGTCGGTTGTGATTGAGATAATGGCGGGGCATCGAGGTTTGAGACTTCGCAAGAATGCCGTAGGGCTGGAAGAATGCCGTGCGTCCTTCGAGGCATCGCTTCGCGAGGCGCCTCAGGATGAGGCGTTTTCCTAATGCCATCAACAACATGCCCTCATGCTGAGGAACGACCCGGCACAGCCGGGGCGCGTCTCGAAGCACGCACGCCACCAATGCAGCGCATTCTCGCCCACTTTCTTTGCTCAATCCACCATGGTCAATCCGCCGCTGACGCTCAGCACTTGACCCGTAATGTAATCCGACCGGCGGCTCAGAAAGAACAGGACCGCTTGGGCGATTTCCATCGGTTGCGCGATCCGGCGGAACGGGATGGCGCGGGTCAATGCCTCCTTCATGCGCTCCGGTTGCCGCTGGAACAGCGGCGTGTCGGTCGGGCCGGGACAGACGCAATTGACGTTGATCTGATAGCGTGCGAGTTCGCGTGCGAGCGATTTGGTAAAGGCGATCAGCCCACCCTTTGCGGCGGCATAGACGGTTTCTCCCGTGCTGCCGACCCGCCCCGCATCGCTCGAAATATTGACGATTTTGCCGGCGCGCGCCGCCACCATCGCCGGCAATACGCCCCGGGTCAGGCGGACCGCGCCCATCAGATTGACCGCGACGACGCGATCCCACATCTCCGGCGGATTTTCGAGAAACGGCTGGATCTGGTCCCAACCGGCGCCATTGACCAGGCCATCGACGCGGTCTATCCGCTGATGAACGGCAGCTGTGAAGCCCGCGATCGACGAGGGGTCGGTCAGGTCGAGCGGCAGGTATTCGACCGCCAGCCGTTCTGCCGCGGCTTCCGCCGCTGCCGCCTGCCCGCCTGCCTCGTCGACATCTCCGACAAAGACCCTTGCGCCCTCGCGAGCCAGCAGAAGGGCGGTAGCCTTTCCGATCCCGGAGGCGCCACCGGTAACGATGACGCTTTGGCCTTGCATCTCCATGCTGTCCTCACTGGTACGGCCTCGCCGAGATCAGTAGTCCGAGACCAATGCCGGTGTACCTTGAGCCTCGATGGCCCCGGTCGCCCGCAGCGCATCGATAACGACCCGCGGCAACCGGTGCGCCGGCAAATCGAGCTGGCGGGTATCGGTTGCGCTGCTCCGCCACACGACATAGTCGCTACCTACTTCCTCGAAGCCAAAGTGACGGAAGGCGCGAGGCAGGCTCGGCAAGTGGTCTCCGTAAAACGCCAGAACTCCCTCGCGGTGGCGCCGCTGCAGCCCAGTCAGCAGAATCTGCAACATTTCATCCGATTGACGCAGACCGTCCAGATAGCGCAACAACTCGCCGCCCCGCGGGAGGCCAATCGCGTCGAAATTACGCCGCAGTTCGGGATTGATCGGCGGCCCAGCCTCGCGCCAAGGGCCATGATTGCCCATCGTGATCGCGAAGATGAAGACGCGCGGCCCTTCGGCATCGAGCACCCTGAGGACATGATCTGCGAGCTCCGGGTCCGAGTAATAAGGGGGCCGCCGCGAACCGCCGAGGGTCTCGATGCCCAGAAAGCTTTGGAAGCCCAGCGCCGGGAGCGTTAGATCGCGCCGGAAGAAGCTGCGGTCGAACGGGTGCAGGCAGACGGTGCGATACCCTTGGCCGCGCAAGTGCCAGACGAGCGAGGCGATCGGCGCGCGCGCAAAGGCGTGGTATGGATTGAACCGGTCGTAGCCGAGGTCGCTTTCCGGGATTCCGGTCAGCACCGCAAACTCGGCGCGCATCGTGTTGGCGCCCCAGCCCGGGACGTCGAGCCGACCGAAGGTCCCGCCGCTGACGCAACACGCGTCGAACCCCGACAATAGCGCCTGCGGGATCATTGGCGACAGCCGACGGGCATCGAAGAACGATTCGCATTGCACTAAAATGAGAGGAACCGCGGGCTGCAGGCGTGCCCGGCCGATCGCGGGCCCCGGCTGCGGCACGTGGCAGGCGCGCCGTGCGGCGCGTTCGGATCTCGCAATCACACCGTAGGTCAGCACCATCGCGAAGGGACCCAATGTCGCGGCATCTCTGAACGGCTCGCCGGTGGCGCCGAGCTCCCTCAGCGCCGCGGCTGCGGCGCTGAGGGTCGGCTCGCGCGAGATCAGCCATGCTGCTGCTACAATTAGCCCGCCGTAGAGGAAAAGCAGCAGAGGATCGAGCTCCCATAACGGAGGCTCGAAGGAGAGCAGGGCGATGCAGAGAGCAATTGCTGCAGCGGCGCCGCCCATCACCAGCGCCGGTCCGGCAAAAGGCAGGTAGAGCTGCGGATGGGTGAAAAGATGGCGCAGCTCCGACATTTCGGAAAACACCACCGGCTCGCGCAAAACTTCGCGTTTGGTCCGATCGGCTAACGCGAAACCGGCGCCGAGAGAGATCAACAATACGCCGGTAAAAATCGGGCGACCCGTAGCGGTCAGCACGAAGCTCCCTGCCAACAGAACCGGGAGAAAATCCAGAAGAAGAGCGGGTGTGCTATCGGTACGAGCCTTGGCGACGTGCCGAGGCAGCAACCATGCGCCGAGCGCTAGCGCGCAGCCCACCACGATCTGCAGCGCTTCGCTCATCGCGATCATGCCGAGTGGATTTGGAAGCGGTAGCGGCGCAAGATCGCGTCCCCAATGAAAGCGGGCGCGATATCGCAGAATTGCAGGCCGAGCACCAGCGGCCGCGGAAAAGCGACGCGCCGTCGCCCGCGATCGATGCCGCGTTTGACGATCCGAGCCGCCTCATCGCTGCTGAGCAGAAACGGAGTTGGCCCGTCGAACCGATCGGTCATCGGCGAGTTGAAGAACCCCGGACAAACCACGCTCACACCGATGCGGTGACGTTCGAGGCGGGGCCGCAAGGCCTCGGCGTAGGCGCGCAGCCCGGCTTTGCTCGCGCAATACCCCGGGCTGTAGGGAAGCCCCCGGTAAGCGGCTATCGAGGCGACAGCGGCGACGCGGCCGCGTCTGCGCGCGCACAGCGCCGGCAGAAGGGGCTCGATGGTGTTTATGGCGCCAAGCAGGTTGACTCGGACTTGCCGCGCTGCTGTTTCAACGCCCTCCGAGGGGCTGTCGGGATCGGGCCCAGCCGAAGTGCCGGCATTCGCAATCAATAAATCGACTGGGTGCCGGGCATCAAACTCCCGCAACCATGATGCCATGGCGGAGGCGTCGGTCACGTCTATGATGGCCGTGTTCACCGTTGCCCCCATTGCTTCACAGGCGCGCGCCGTGGCATCGAGCCGCTGCTGATCACGGCCATGAAGTCCGAGGGCAACGCGCGGCGCGGCATAGGCTCTAGCCAGCGACGCGCCCAGCCCGCTCGAAGCGCCGGTAATGATTACGACGCTAAAGGGTGCGCGCATCCCCGAATTCCTAGAACCTACCGATGTCCTGAAGCCGTCATGATCGGGATGACGGAGCGGATTTCGCAAAAAGCTTAGCAGATCTGGCCAAAGTTTCGCTCCAGCGCCGCACCAACAGCCCTTGCAGACGGCGCGCGCCGACGAGAAGACCCGGTCGCCAAAGCTCCGGACTGGCCAGGCGTTCGATCACCAGCTCCGGCTTGCAAGGCAGACGAGTAACCGGATCGAGGTAGCGCGGGTAGAGGATCAGAGCACCGGCGACGAGCTCCTCAAGGGTAAGCCGCCGCCCCCGGTCGACACCGGCGAGATCGCTGGTGAGCCCCCAGCCGGCGTAAAAGGGTCGGCCGTAAACGACGACCCGTCGACCGCGCAGCAACGCCTCGAAACCGGCGAGCGATGTCAGCGTGTGCAGCTCGTCGATTTCGGCCAGGACTACCGCCGTCGAGATATCGCGGATCACGACGTCGGCGAAGTTGGTGGCAACCCCGTCGGCGATCTTTCCCTCGCGGTGGCCGGCCTCGACGTCGGGGTGGGGTTTGTAGAGGATAAAGCCATCGGGGTTGGCTGTGCGCACGCGGGCGAGAAGGTCGAGGTTCCGTGCGATCCCTTCGCCGCCGAGGCGAACCGAGAGATCGTCCTCGACCTGTCCCGGCACCAGAATACGCCGCTTGCCGGCGGGCCATTCGATCGGAAGCGCCGTATCGCCGACATTATATTTGGTGATGCCGCGAGCGATGAGCCGGGCGATCAGAACGCGGGCGCGCTCGATCAATGCAGCGTCGAATTCGGTTTCGGCGAGGAGTTGCTCGAGATCGCTGCGCACGCCCGGATCGTAATGCATGCCGCGGCTGTCGAGCACCAGCGAGGCCGCGGGTATGAAGTCCGAGCCGAGCCCAACCGAGCGGACGAACCCGTCTTCGACCCGGATCAGCGGAATACCGCTCTGCTCGGCTGCTTCGGCGAGCCCCGCCGGCGCCCGCGAGGCCCAAACGCCGATGCTGCCTCGCGGCCTGCGGCGGGCGGCCGCAAGCGCAGCATTCTTGGTACGCCGAAAGGCCGGCGTGCCTGCACTCGACCGCAGAAAATCGCGGACCTGACGGCGCTTCCAGAACGACATTCCGAGGCAAACCGCGACATCCCGGTTGACGGCTTCGATTTTCTGCCACTCTCCGAGGATCTCCAGAACGTCCTCGAAAGAGGCGGCTTTTGGGCGGTACGGATCGAGATAGCGGGTCGCGAGGAGGCAAGCGCCGGCAAATACTTCATCCACCGTCCGGCGGAGCGGTTTTCGCGATACGCCCGGCTCGTCCGTCGTGATGCCCCAACCCGAATAGAACGAATCGGCAAAACAGCGGATTCTGGCTCCGGCCAGCAGCGCGAGAAAGCCAGTCTCGCCACCCGCCGTGTAGACCGCTTCGGCTCGGGCGACCGCTTCCCAAATGTCCACCTTTCCGGTCAGGACGGTGCACCCGCGCGCGGCGGCGTCTCTAAGAAACCAGGCCGGCAAACTCCGACGGCCTCCAAGGCCCGGAGCCACAAGCACGGTTTCCTGCGACGCGTTTTCGGCCCTGGCCGCCACGAGCATGGCGTTGAGCAGCTCTAGGGCGGTCGATCCATTGGCGCCGACCGAATTTCTGTCGCCCAGAACCAACGCATGGCGGCCGCCCCACGACAGTCTGGGATCGGCTCCCGAATTCCACCACGGACCACCGAGGCGGCGCGATACGATCTCATGCCGCAAGCCGGCCGCCCTCGCGAGAAGCTTAGGGCTCTCCCAACCGCTGCTCGCGAGGAGCCGGTCGGGGCTGAGGATGTCGACCGGCGAGCTCGGTCCGGTAATCTCATGCGCCGTCACGCTCAGGATCGGGGGCGCGGCACCCCAGCCCGGTGGAGCGCGCAGCAGGCCTGGGCCGAACAGCAGAAAAGGAAGCCCGAGTGCGGCGGCTCGCCTTCTCGCTCCGCCCCTGTGTCGTATATCGGACCAACCAACGACCCCGGACACTCCGATGGCAGCAAAATCCGGGAGCCGTCGGCCGATCGTAAAATCTGGAAACAGCGCTTTAAGCGCGCTGGCCTCTCCCGCCGCAATCCCCGCTGCGAGCAGCCCGGAACCAGCGGACACCGCAGAGAGTCTTGAGCCGGCATCACGCGAAGTCGGCGCCGTCGCGGAGACGAGATCACATTGCCGCATCCCCACCCCGATCATCGCGTCGGTATAAACGTTCTTGCCCTAGCGTCGGTAACTCTTGACAATCCGCCCGGCGCTGTCCACGAAAATCACGCTGCGGCGCAATATCCGACGGCTGCCGGTGAACGCGCGGAACCTCGATCCGCAGTAAGGGGCTCTATTGGGTGCAACAAATATCCGCGGCCGGCGACCGCGCCGGCGCACAGAAAGTCCGGCTTGAAATGACGGCGATACCGTTCGCTTCGAGTGGGGAATCCCAGCGCATCATCTTTGATGGCTTGAACCTTTCGTTGGCGAGAGGGACAGGAATCGCGACATACACGCGCATGTTGACGCGTGCCGCCCACGATCTCGGCCATGAGGTCGGGGTCCTCTACAGCACTCCGTTCACACCGGCGAAAGATCGGCTGCTGCGCGAGATCGCGTTTTTCGATGAGAAGCGACCGAGCATGTCGGGCAAGCGAAAGCTTACCTTGCGACGGGCCCTTCACCATGCCATCGACCAGACGCGGTATCACCTTCCTGTCAAGCCCTTGCCGGTCGAATTGAGCGGCGCCGTTGTCGCCCGGGAATTCAAGCGCACGCTCGATGCGCATGATCGGGTTTTCGTCGCCCGCAATCTTTTCGCGAACGCACGGACGTATTTCTCGCGCACCAAGGAATTTGTCAACCTGGCCTTTGAGCCGCGGCCGGATATCCTGCATTGCACCTATCCGCTGCCTCTACGGGTCAAATCGGCGTGCAACATCTATACCATCCACGATCTTGTCCCGCTGCGGCTGCCGTTCACGACCGAAGACAACAAGCGGCAGCTTTTTCGCCTGCTCAAAAAGGTTGCTAAGGAGGCGGACCATATCGTCACGGTTTCCGAAAATTCCAAGCGTGACATCATCGAGCTGCTCGGCGTCGAGGAAAATCGCATCTCGAACACCTATCAGACTGTGGATTTTCCTCGCGAATGGATCGAGCGGCCAGCGGCGGCGGTCGCCAACCAGCTGGAAGGACATTTTGGCCTCGGCTTGTACGAATATCTGCTGTTTTATGGAGCGTTGGAACCCAAAAAAAATGTCCGGCGGTTAATCGACGCCTATTTGGCCTCTGACGTCGACGTCCCTTTGGTGCTCGTCGTCGCCGGAGGTTGGCAGAACGATGCCGAAATGAGGCTGCTCGCCGATCAGAATGAGTGCGAGGGGGTGCGGAAACGTTTCGGGCGCGGCATCCACCGGCTCGATTACGTGAGCTTTGCGACACTGGTGACATTGATCCGCGGGGCGCGGGCCGTCATCTTTCCGTCGCTCTACGAGGGTTTCGGCCTGCCGGTCCTCGAGTCGATGGTTCTCGGCACGCCGGTTGTCGCCTCGCGCGAAGCCGCATTGCCCGAAGTCGCCGGCGAGGCTGCTCTTCTGGTGGACCCTTACGATACCGATCAGATCGCGCGGGCGATTGTGACGATTGTCAGCGACGCCGATCTGCGAACCGAACTCGCGCGCCGCGGACCATTGCAAGCCGCGAAATTCTCGGTCGAGCGCTACCGTGAGCGGGTCGCGGAAGTCTACGCTGCGCTGCGTTGAAACGCCGCGGCATAAACTGCATGATTAAAAAGCGGGGTGTTCTACGGTTTCATTCCCCTTAACAGGGGGTTACAGTAGCAGCTTCTGCCGGGGCAATGCTCGCTCCGATAGTTGCCTTATGTTGGTCAAAATCGGCTGATCGGCTTGTTTCAAGTTCACTCTGGTGTTCCAAATGGCAGAAATCAGACAACTGGATAGGGTCCAGCCGCTCGGCCGCGCAGCCGTGGTCGACGCCGGGACGGCGCCGCCGCGCAGCGTGGCGCGATTCCGCCGGCTGTCCCGGGCGTTCAACCCATGGCTATGGGGAATTGTCGGCCTGCCGACCCTGATCGCCGGCGTCTACTATTTCGCGATCGCCTCGGATCTCTACCTATCGGAGGCCAAATTCATCGTCCGCAGCCCGAAACAGGTGCAGACGAGTGGGATCGGGGCGCTGCTTCAATCCACCGGGTTGGGCCGCGCAGCGGAAGACACCAGCGCCGTCCAAGACTTCATCATGTCGCGTGATGCGGTTCGCGAACTCGAGCAGAAAAATGACCTGCGGACGCTCTTCAGCCGGCCGGAGGGCGATTTCGTTACGCGGTTTCCGGGTATCCTGTATTGGCGCAAAGATTTCGAAGCGCTGTTCTCGCGCTATGACCATTTCGTTTCCGTCGAAACCGACACCAGTAGCGGTGTTACCGCCCTTCGGGTCAAAGCTTACCGGCCGGAGGATGCCCACGCGCTCGCCAGCGCGCTGTTGAGCTATAGCGAGCAGCTGATCAATGATCTCAACGAGCGGGCGCGCCGAGACGCCCTCGACACGGCGCGCCGCGAGGTCGACCGCGCCGAGCAGCGGATTGCGGAGATTCAGACCGAGCTGACGGCCTATCGCGTCAAGCAAAAGATGCTCGATCCGAAATCGGCGTCATCGGGCGTGTTGGAGCTGCTCGGGCAAATGAATGCGGCGCAGGCCAACGCCCGGGCGCAGCTCGGCGAGCTCCTCAACAATTCGCCGAGCAGCCCGCAGATCCCGCTGGTCAAGACCCGCATCGCCTCGCTCGATAAGCTGATCGCCGAAGAGCGGGCGAAACTGAGCGGGGAGAGCGACTCGGTCGTCTCGGCGCTGACCGAATACGAACGCCTGAACACGCAGCACGAACTCGCCGAAAAGACGCTGGCCTCGGCCTTCACATCGCTGGAGGCGGCGCGCATCGAGGCGCAGCGGCAACAGCTCTATCTCGAAACGATTGCCCAGCCGAACCTCGCGGATTATCCGCTGTTTCCGAAGCGGATCGTCTCTTTCATCACCGTTGTCGCGACATGCCTGCTCGTTTACGGACTGGCTTGGCTGCTCGTCGCGAACGTTCGTGAGCATTCCGCCGCCTAGCGTTGGTTTGGACGATGGGCGAATTTCGGGAAAATTTTGCTACCCAATGGCGGGTTGTCGGCGCCCTTCTGATACGTGAGATCTATACGCGTTTCGGGCGCGAAGGTCTTGGTTTTGGCTGGATCCTGCTCGAGCCTCTGATCTTTGCCATACCGGTCTTGTTGGTTTGGTCAGTGGCACGGGCTCCGTACGAGTACGGTGTGCCTATGATGCCGCTTCTCTGGAGCGGTTACCTACCGCTTTTGCTGTTCCGGCACGTCGGCGCCCGGATGCTGCTGTTTGTTCGGGTCAATGCGGGCCTGCTGTACCACAGGCAGGTCACGATCTTTGATATTTTCCTTGCACGCTGCCTGCTTGAGATAGCCTCCAACCTGGCGGCTCTCGTCGCATCATTCGCCTTGTTCTACAATATAGGATTTGTGGATCTGCCACGCGACTTGCCGATGTTTTACCTGGGCTACCTTTTTATGATCTGGTGGTCGGTGGCGGTGGGGCTGATCGTCGGCGGCATCAGCGAGCGCACGGAATGGGCTGAGAAAATATGGCAACCATATTCATATCTATACATTTTTTTCTCGGGCTTCTTTCTTATGGCGGCATGGCTGCCCGAAAACATACGCGGCTGGGCGCTGCTGCAACCGTCCTTTCAGGCTTATGAAATGATCCGAGGGGGCATGTTCGGCAACGCGGTCAAGACATATGGCGACCCCGCCTATACCAGCCTGGTTCTAGCGGTCTTGACATTTATTGGGTTGCTGCTGATGCGCGAAAGCCGGAAATACGTCGTGACGGAATGATTGAAGCGGTCAGTGTAACGAAAGAGTATCGTACCGAGGGACGCGTGCACCGCGCGGTGAGCGACGTATCGTTCCGCGTGGCCAGAGGGGAAAAGTTGGCGGTGCTCGGCCGCAACGGTGCCGGGAAGTCGACGCTGATCCGGCTACTCGGCAGGGTCGAGCTCCCGACCAGGGGCACGATCGAACAGACCATGTCCGTGTCGTGGCCGCTTGCGCTGCAAGGTGGGTTTCAGGGCAGCCTGACTGGCAACGACAATATGCGGTTCATTGCGCGGATTTATAACAAGCCGTTCGACGAAATAAAGGAGTATGTCGAAGACTTCGCTGAGCTCGGAAGTTATCTGTCGGAGCCGGTCAGAATCTATTCCATCGGAATGCGGGCCCGGTTCGCGTTCGCATTGTCGCTAGCGATCGATTTCGATTGCTACCTGATCGATGAGGTCATCGCCGCGGGCGATCAACGCTTCCAACGCCGCTCACATGAAGAGCTCTTCGAAAAACGGGCCGATCGCACCCTCATCCTCGCCTCTCATATGGGCGAGGTGATCAAATCTTACTGTTCACGTGCGCTGGTCATGCACCATGGGCGGGGCAACCTCTTCGACGACATCGACTTGGCGCTGCAGGTTTACAACAATCTCTAGCCGGGCAGAGCCTCGATTTAATCGGCGAATGGGCTCGCCAGCGGCTTTCCAAGAATTAGACGAATTCCATAACGGTGCGAAACACCTCCTCCGGCGAGATGTTCACGATGCAGGCAAATCCCTTCCCGCATTCCTCGGGATCATAATAGATATTGCACCCGGCGCACGGAACCCGGCGGCTGATGACGTAGCCTCGGTTCTCGTGACCCCATTCGTTCCAGTTCTGCCTGGCGAGGAAGAGGTTGACGACATTTGCGCCGCGCAATGACGCGAGATGGCTCGGACCGGAATCATTGCCGACGAAAACCGTGCAGAACGACAGAAAGGCGTCGAAGTCGTCGAACGGCAGCCGCTTATCCAGCAATTGAAAACGGTCAGAGGTCGCAAGCTCATGGCCTAGCCTGGACCTCACCATCGGATCGTCGGTCATCATCACGACCTTGAGGTCGGTGTGATCGAGAATCATTGACGCCAGCTTGTCATAATGGGGCCACTGGCTGAACTTGAGGCGTGCGCCGGTATGCAGCACCGCAAATCATCCCTCGACCGGGGGCGCATGTCTCTTGGCTAATTATCGTCCAGCGAGGGCTGTAATATTTTTATAACTGCAGCCAAAACTTCATCGACTGAGATGTTAGTCACGCAAGCAAGGTCCTTCCCACACTCATCTGCATCATCAAGGTAAAGAAGACACCCGACACAAGGCACCTTCCGGCTAATTATTAACCCATCCATCTCCTGACCCCACTCGAGCCAATTAGTGCGGCCCGAGTGAATACTGACGACTTTACTGCCGCGGAGCGCCGCGAGGTGCTTTGGCCCGGAGTCATTGCCCACGAACACTGTGCAGAAGGAAAGCAACGCATCAAGGTCGTCGAACCGTAATGTTCCTTCCAACACTCGAAAGCGTTCAGAGCTAAGTTGATCTTTAGCAAGCTTTTCCCGGATTGCAGCATCCTCAGCTAATAGAATGACCTTAAGATCCGTTTCTTCCAGGATGCGCGAAGCGAGCTCGCAGTATCGGGGCCAGCGGCTCAATCCGCGACCGCCGGTGTGCAGAACTGCAAACCGGTCCGAGTCCGAGATTCCGTAAGCTGCCAGCTTGTCGCGCGTTAGGTCGGCCCTGCGAACAATCTGCGCTCTGCTGTTCAGCATTGCGCCCAGCCGCTCCACCAAGGCCACGACTTTTGTCGAGTGCGGCACGATTTCCGCGTGGTTTTTCGGATCGTGAGAATTGCCCTCGAAACCGGCCGAAAGCCACGGCCATTCCCGGTCATAAAAGCCATACAGAAATCGGGCGCCGGACAAAAGAAGGAGCGGGCGCGAAACACCGCTGTCAGCGAGGTCGAGCGCCAAATCGAAGCGATACGGCTCTAATCTCTTTCGCAACTCCTCTTGCGCGCTGAGGGGCATGATCCTGCGCCTTTCGACCTTGTCGTCTGGGAAATCGATGACGATGATCTCATCGAAAAGGTTGAGAGTCGCGGCGAGATCCGAGTTCGATGACGTCAGCAGTCCCACAAAATGCGCCGTTGGCATAAGCTCTCTTAGCCGTCGCATGGCCGGGATCGACGCTACCATATCGCCGAGCTGATCCGTTCTGAGGATCAGCACGTTCCGCGGAGGCTCGGCAAACAGGGAGGACTTGGGCGACCTCACTACGCTCGGCCGCGAGTTGATCTGCTCGTCGACGGAACGGAGATCCGTTTCGGGAAGGGAAATTATAGCGTCAGAATTAGGAAAATCTGCTTCGAGCAGCGGCGTATCTATTACTAAATGCTCACGCCGGGTACGAGGCTCGCCATTTTCATCAACGAACTCCAGCTGAAGGGTGTATAGCCCTGGAGTAAAGTGCGAGAAATCGCACCATATATTAAAAATATATTTGCGTTTATTTTTGTCGTACCTTTCATATTTGAGCGGGAGCCCCCTCTGGACCGTTCCGCTATAGAACCGGACTCCATTGACGGTGCCACGCAACTCTACAATCGGCGTCGCCGAGATACAGAACCCACGGATGGCGTCGACGCCCCGAAGGGTATTGTGCATCCCCCAACGGGTTCGCTCGCGACGCCCTAGCGACCTGACGACCACCTCCTCCGCGTCGTGTTGGAGCAGGCTCTCTGGTGGCTGCGGTGAGAGCTCAGGCACCAGCCCTTTCTCGATAGCCTTGGTGTGGTTTCGCCAGCCGGATCGATACAGTATCGCCAATTGAATCGCCGGTTCAGGCCAGGCCGGGTCCAGCTCCATGGCCCGTCGGTAGGAACGCTCTGCTTCCTTCAGTCGTCCGGCGACCTTGTGAAAATGCCCGAGTTGCAACGCAAGGTCAGGATCGCTCGGGGTAAGCTGTTTCGCGCAGAGGTAATGAGGCTCGGCACTGGCTAAATCCCCAGCCTCCTTAAACATATGTCCACACTGAATGTGAATAGCCGCGTCGTCCGGCGCGAGACGCAAGGCTTTCTCATATAGAAGGGCTGCCCGACCGTATTCCCTGGCATCGCGAGCGTTATCTGCATCCCGGATTATCTGCTTTTTCTTGCGGAGCCCAGCGTTGAAAATCATGATTGTCCACGGGCGTTCGCCTAGACATCAATGGCCACAACCTCAACGAGGTCGGCGTACGGAGATCTAAGCTGCAAGTCTCGATACCTAATCCAACCGTGTTACAAGCTCAAGGAGCCCGTGCATGAGTTCTGTTCAGGATCATGACGTACGTGCTTGACGTCTTGATAGTTGATGCCGAGGCTTACGGATGGTATGGCTCGCTGGTTGGAATGACCCGTACAGGCATCTTATCAATCAGTCAAGGTCCTCGGTAGTGTCTCACTTTGAATTGTAACAGTCATCGGACGACCAGCGCACCGGATCTCGCGCTTCGCTCCGGGGACCGAGAGGTCAAGGAGCCGATCGAGTTTCATGGCGCACCTAATCAGCGGGGCTCAAATGCTTGGCAAAGCCTTGGACGACCTGATTTTCGCAGTGGCGGTGAGCCGCGGGCGTTACAATCACTCCTTGTCGCTCGTACCCTATCATTCGCGCGTCTACAGCATAGCCGGTGAGGACGGGATTATCGCCGAGATCTTCCGGCGCATCACCCCGCGCAACCGGCTGTTTATCGAGGTCGGCACTCAAAACGGCGTCGAGAACAATACGCGCCTGTTGCTCGAACAAGGCTGGCGCGGGGTGTGGGTCGACAGCAATTTTGGAGAGGGGCGGAACATCTTTGCCGAGTTCATCAAGACCGAGCAATTGCTTCTGATCGAGGGGTTAGTCACGGCTGAAAACATCAACGAGTTGCTCGACGAACGCGGAGTGCCCGCAGAGGTCGATTTCCTGTCATTGGACATCGACCAGAACACCTCGCATGTCTGGCGCGCGCTGAACCGGCGGTCGCGCGCCGCCTGCATCGAATATAATGGCTCGCTCCCGGCTTCCGTCGCGTTGGAAGTGCCTTATGACCCGCAGGGCGCGTGGGACGGGAGCAACTGGTTTGGTGCCAGTCTGAAGGCGTTGGAACACGTCGCCGCCGCTAAGGGAATGAGCCTCGTCGGCTGCGAATTGAGCGGCTGCAACGCGTTTTTTGTCGCGACGCGTGAGGCGCGCCGGCGGTTTCAGAAGCCGTTCACCGCCGAGGCGCATTGGGAACCGGCGCGCTACAATTATGTCTATTCCCGTGTCGGGGGGCATCCCCCTTCGCAGACCGCGCGGCGCTGGGCCGTCCCGAAACCAGGCTCTTAATCGGTTCTTGGGCTGAATGCTCGCGAGGCGATGCAATGACTATCACGGAAGTCCTGCGCTGGGACGGCGGCGGGCCGCCGGCCGGCTCGGACCGCGTGTCGATAAGCTCGCACCCAATCGATCAAGCCGGGCCCCTGTGGAGCCTCAAGGGCTGTTACCATTCAAAGTGACGCGCTATCAGGAAAGCTGCCATCACCTACGCCGAACTCCGGCAACGAGACACTAGGTCGAGGCACGGGCGACCCGGCATTGATGGAGGCGCAGGAGGCTGAGCGGTGCTCATCCAGCTGCTTTTCACCCAGCGTACAGAAGGGTAGCGCCTTGGCATGAAGCTCTTGTTGAAGGGAGAAGCCCTTGTGAAAGCTCACACCTTCGCGCCAGTCGAGAGTGACCATCATTTTGTTAGGCAGAGAGGGGCATCTCACCGCCCCGAGCTTCTCAAAAGCGCGTAGCGATGATTGAAACATCGATGTCCTCACTGTTGCGTACCTCGCTATTACGTTGCACGCGTGATCTTCACGCCGTTCAGGACCAAATCAACTGCGCAGAGCTTTTGTGCGCGGGAGAACTGCGGGATTCGGCTCAAGCGCTTTACAACGTCATTTTTCTCCGCCTTGGTTTTGGGGAGCCCGGCGCCAGGAAACACGCGGAAATCGCATCGCGGACGCGCCTGTGGACAGACGCTAAATCGGTGCGTTCACCGATACCCTCCATATCGCAACTCGGCCATCCCTTTGCGATTGCGATCGGTGAATTGAAGCAAATCGTCAATTCTGAAGCTGGAAGCGGTTTTGCATCGACCCGAGAAGGGAAAGTTGCCGAGCGGCTTGCCGCGCCATCACCCGAAGCGGTCAGGGATCGAACTGCTACACCGGCCGCGATCGGGAACAGCGTCGGCGATTTATGTGAACAGCTGTGTAAAGTTCTCCGGGATCCGCTAACTAATCGTTCGCGGGAGGAGTTGGATCGATTGCTAGGACGAATTCGAAACGAGATATTGAGCAGGCCGCCCCTCGACCTTCATAACCACATCCCTGCAATCCCGTTAATGGCCGCTTCCTTGGCGTTCAACAGTCTTCGGTCGTTTTTTCTCTCGAGTTACGACCTTGCCTATCCTCCGTTCGGATCAACAGAGCTGTTCCATATTACGGCGCGTCTCAATGGCTCAGGGCTGGGCCCCTACCTGACCAACATGCCCCAGCTTATTCGCAACTGCCGCGATATTTTCGGAATGATCCAGTTGGCGGCCGGCACCAGCTCGGACGGTACTGTAGAACGCGAAATTCTAGAGACGTGGTCAGTTCGGCTGTCTCAGTATTTCGATGGATCCCTGTTGCACGAATTCATTGAGGAATTGGCCGATCTGGGGTTGATCAGAGCGATTTGGGGCATCTACGCTCGAACCGTAAGACAATCTGACGTTTTTCCGGATTTGGGCATATTGTGGTGCATCCGGGATGCTGGGCTCGATAACGGCGACGTCTCGCTTGCGCTGGCAGCGCAGAAGGAGGTGCTGCGGTGGTCGCCCTATAGCACAATCGAATGGATTGTCCTTGGTGAAATCGAGGGAACCTACGGGCAAATGGAAGAAGCCAATGCATCATTCCTGAGAGCGCTCCGTATCGAGCCCGCCCACAAAGGGGCGATAGAGCGGCTGAAGGCCCTCCAGATCGGACGTTTCGAGCGGTTCGCAATCAATGGAGGCTTCGGAAGCTCTGACACACGGAAACTGCTACGCTCAAATCGGAGACGAGCTGCTGGCGATCGAAGTGAGGCGAGCACGATTACTATCGGCGACGAGGCGGCCCGCCGATGAGGGAGTTCATTTCATCACCCGTTTCAGGGTAAGTGGCGTCTGCAGGCCTCGACTCATTCGAACTGCGCAACGAAGTCCCGAACTCTCTCCAAAGTCATCATGCCGCAGATCCACCTCGACGACACCATCTAGGCAGGCAGCTTTGCCGATGGTATAAGCGCGCACGGAGAGGCCCACCGTGGCGATTGGTCGGGTGAGATGATATAGAGCGCAGAAAGTACTTTGCGAGATGTTTCTCTGCTGGAACCTCTTTGATTTCACTTCTCTTTCTGCGACATCGTCCCCTTTCCCCGAAGTATAGCCGCTTACTATGAGGCTGCATTTGCGAGCCACCTCGTCACGGTGACAACATCCTGGAACACGCGGAAGGCTGGAGCTTTGTTTGGCAACGTTGTTTCTGTTCGGGACCGCCGTAAGGAGAAAACTTCGGGCCACCGCGTTGCGCCGAACCGCGCTGACCTACGAAGATTGTTTAAGTATCTGATCTCGAGAGCTGATGCCGCTCGGGATGCCAGGCAATACCGAGATGCAGCGGTTCTATACACCGAAGCGTTGCATCTGAGCCCGGACAATGCCCCGATTTATGTCCAGTGTGGGCATATGTATAAGGAGGCTGGCGATCTTCGTAGTGCTGAGTTTCACTACGACACGGCAAGCCGGTTGATTCCGCAAGATCCCGACCTCGCCTTGCAACTCGGCCATTTTTACAAAATTTCCGGGCGCACGCGCGAGGCCGTTGCGGCTTACAGGAGGGCTATTGAGCTCAGCCCGGGTTGGCCGGAGCCAAAAGCCGAATTAACGCATCTCCGCCAGATGGGCTGGCGAGGAGATATCGAGTTAGCAGCCGAAGCTCAAATCCCAGTTGATGCAAGTAGATGGCGCCTCAACTTTGACGATGAGGCGAGTAGGTTGCAGGCTATGATAACGGTTGAGCGTCTAGTACCCGAGATCGTGCCGCGCAAGCCTCAGGAGATGCTCGAGAACCACCATGAGTTGATCCTTTTGCGCCGATTCGGGAAGCGGGAACGCAGTGCGTGGGGAATGTTGCCGACCTTCCGCGGCGTGGAAGCCATTCGCGGCTTCTGCATTTCGTCTGAGCCCATCGTTGAAGTCCAAATTGCGTTAAACGGGTTAATTGTCCATCGTGGCCCGCCACGTGGAGGATACAAGCTTCAGTTCGAAAAAGAGAACCCCCATCTGCGACAATATGTTTTTAATATCTGGTATAATTTTGCGCAATTCGCGCATGGCCGGTACGAAATCGAAGTGCGATTTTTAAATTCACCAACCACCGTCCGGCGGGTGCATCGCGAGCAAATCGTAGTTGCGGCTGCATTGCTCGAAGAAGACTTCCCTGATTCAGATTCCGTAATTTCTGTCTCAGAAACGGATCCGCGCTCCGTTGAAGAGCAGATCAACTCGCGTGCAAGCATGGTGAGATCGCCGAAACCGGCTTTGTTTGGCCGGGATCCGCACAATGTGCTGATCCTTAGGACGGATCAGCTCGGCGATATGGTTGCATCTATTCCGGCCATACGTCGCCTAAGAGAGCTGATGCCAAGCGCTCACTTCGTGGGCCTATTGACTTCGTCCAACTCAGAACTCGCTGAGACCCTCAACCTCTTCAATGAGATCATCGTTGTGGATTTCCCGGACGACCAGGTTGAGAGACGCAGGATCATGCCCCTCGAACGACAAGGGGAATTAAGGCAACGATTGGAGCAGTACCGGTTCGATTTGGCCATCGATCTTGCCGATAGCGGAATGTCACGTCCGCTGCTCCTTCTTTCGGGAGCTCGGTTTCTCTATGGCTTTTATGATCGGGAATGGCCGTGGCTGTCCGCCGGTTTCGAAGGCCACTCCCACGATCCCAAGAACGAGAGGGAGATCCTACCGCATTCCACAAAGGTCTTGGCCTTCGTTGAGCGTCTCGGCGCGATGCTCAACAGCAAGGCCCAAAGCATTCGGAGGGCTGACCTAACTCGGAACGCGTTGGCGTCGTATGGCATTTCGGAGGGGGACCGGTTCGCCGTTCTGCATTCGGGTGGCCGCAGTTTTGCCCGCTGGCCTGGCTACTGTGAGCTTGCCTCGCGAGTTCTCGAACAAACTGACCTAAAAGTGGTTCTACTTGCGGATGATTTTGCAGTTCGCGATAAGCTTACGTCGGATCTGTCCGGTTCAGAACGCTTCCAGCTGTTGGAAGGGCGGCTTCCATTCGATGACCTCGACGCTTTGCTGTCGTTCTGCGAAGTTTTCGTCGGTAATGATTCCGGGCCGAAGCACCTTGCAGCCCTTCGTGGTGCAAAGGTGGTTAGTACCCACTCGTCACGACTCAACTGGAACGAGTGGGGTCAGGAGATTGGAGGGCTGATCATCAGTCGCAAGGTACCTTGTGCCGGCTGCCTTCTTTACTTTGACTATGACGCACACGAGTGTGGTAAAGATGTCGCCTGCGTGACGAGCATCTCGGTCGACGAAGTTTTCACTGCGTTGCTGAAGCTGCTTTCGAATGGAGAACGCATTATTTAGCTCGCGTCACAAACTATGCAGACCTGATGGTGGGAGTTAGATGACTGAATCGCTCGACCTCGTCCTTTTTGGAAGCAAGCTGGAGGGCCTTGCCGCCCGTGTGGCGCAGTTCGAAGATCGACTGGGTCAGCTAGATGCGCGGTTCAATGATTATCAGCGCCATAATCAATCATTGATCTTGTCGGGCGAGTTCGAAACCCATGACGAGGTTAGGAATACTTTGCGTCTGCTTCGGCCCTATGCAGTCAACGGGTTTAATAAGGCGCGGTTCGGAAGCGCCCACGATGGCGGCTATGTACTTCTCGACGATTTCCGGGGCGTCGACACGGCATTTTCTTTCGGCATCGAGCAGAATGCTTCGTGGGATTTGGAAGTCGCAAAAAAGGGCGTAACTGTTTATGAGTTCGACCACACTGTCGATGCGCCTGTTACGGATAATGCGCGCTTGATCTTCGCGAGAAAGCGGATTTCGACGGAAGCTGGGCCTGACAGCGAAAGCGTGCCGTCGCTGATCAATCGATACGACAAACAGAATGCGCACCCCAATATTCTGCTCAAGATCGACATTGAGAATGACGAGTGGGCAGTCTTCGATGCCACGCCTCCTGAAATGTTAAAAAGGTTTTCTCAGATTGTAGTTGAATTTCATTTTTTCAACAGCTTCTCGGATTTTCAGTGGCGACGGCTCTACGCCCGTGTCTTGAAGAAGATGTCGGAGGCCTATGCCGTCGTGCATGTGCATGCCAACAATTTCGGGGGGGTTAGCAATGTTGCGAACGTCATTATTCCCAATGTACTAGAAATCACGTTCGCTAACCGCGATATATATTCGTTCTCAGAAACGGACGAGATCTTTCCAGGCTCGTTGGATGTACCTAACGATCCTAACCACCCGGACATTCACCTTGGCACCTTTCGTTTCTGATCGGTTGGTGGCCGACGACGAAGCTGTAGGCGGGTGTACCGTGCCGCTCCCAGCGTATGCATGTTGCGCATCTACGCGTTCGCGACCGCGATTTTCTGCACGACATCGCCAATTGCGCGTAGTGTTGAGACCCGAGCCGTTGATGCGGATCGCGGGCTCGACCGAAGAAATCGTGCCGGCCCGCGATCCGAGTCTGCTTAGGCCCAGAAGTCCCGGCCGCAGCAGTGACAGGTGAAGAGCATGTATCGGGTATCGCTCTCATAGCCGTGGCCGATACAGCCACAATACGGGCATATCTGGATTCGATCGCCCCACTGGGCCGCCACCATATCTCTCGGTTGCGCGGTCAACCTTACGGCCTTGCTCTTGTCAACCGTTTTCTCCTCTTCCTCGGTCAACTTCCGGCCGAGGTTCGCCTTGATCTCTTGTGCCATTGCTTGCTCCTGAAGAAAACCCGGATACTCCGCATCTCAGCTTATCGAAGCACCCGGCAGAGTAACCCATCATACGCTTGCATTCGACGCCGCTTTTGTGACTGAGATCACAGTGCGGACGTTTTTCTTGGTCCACATACCGTGACCGGCGTAAATGAATCCGGATGTCCTCTCTGGTGCGGACTAAGCCCGGAAATGCCGACCACAGCAATGGCAGGTGAAGGTGCGATAGTAATATTCGCCCTCCACACCATAGCCGACGCAGCCGCAATAGGGACATACCTGCACCGCCACGTAGTCCTGTCCGGCTACAACCGTATCGCTCGGTTGAGCGGTCAACCGTACCACTTTGCTGATGTCCACGGCCTTCTCTTCTTCCTCGGTCAACCTGGTGCCAAGATTGGCCCTTACTTCTTTTGCCATCACTCTCTCCTCTATTGAGTCCCAAGACATTTCAGTAGGCCGCGGATCCGTTCCCGGAGGCGCGCCGATCCTCCCCCAGTGTGCCGTGCATACCATAGCCGACACCCAAGGAGATAGTGGCAATATACGTAGCGTTGGTTGGTGATCTGTGACGTAGGTCACATTATCCGCGCTTTTTTTATCAATGTGAAGGCGAGCCGTGGTGGTGGTGGTGCGCATGGCCATCTCCACTGCGCACATTCTCGAAAATCGCTTCGATAAGGTCCTTCTCGCCTCGCTGATAGAGAAAACGCATGAAACTCACCGAAGCCGCCGCCGGACCGACGAACTCCCACCGACATTCCTTGAACGAGCTGCCCTCCAAAATGACCGGTAATGTTGCGGAATACAAAAGGACGCAATTTTCGAACTCACAGTCGCGGAACGTCCCGCCATCAAGTGATATTGTCTGATGCTCGAACTTCTGGCCGACAGCTATCATCATAGCTCCTTTCCAATTGAAAGATGGAAACAGGTGGAGACGGAGCCCAGCGGCGGGTTACCGCCCAGTTGCCTCGTGCGCAGCGCGAAAGCGGAGGATCGACTTGATCTCATACGGTTGCAGATTGGGAAAGGCGCCGAGGAGGAGAGCGCAGAGGCCACTCACCGCCGGGGTGGCAAAGCTCGTTCCGGTCACGGTCGTCCAGCCGCCGCCGCGCGCGGCCGCCGTGACGCCCTCGCCACCGCCGATCAGCTCGATCGGAGAACCCAGCTGAAACCCGAAATGAAAGGGGGCTTCATACGCGCCAAGATCGACGCCGATGCAGGCCGAGAACTCTGCCGGCAACCCGTCGCCCCCGACCGGAATGTTGCGTCGTGCCGCGATCACCGTCTGTCCCCGGTAATAGGCTTGATCGCATAACGCCTGCAGCTCCCCACGCATGCGATAGCCCGCGGCCAGGCTGAGGTTCAACACCGGCCATCCATGACTCACCGCGTGCTTTATCCCCGCGCATAAGACATCTTCCCCGCCCAAATTGCCGCGCCCGAGCACGCGGACATCGTATAGCCGTGCATTGGGCGCGACCCGGGCGACGATTGAGCCGACCGAAGTCCCGTGGCCGAACAGGTCGTTGTCGGAATCGCTCGGCAAGGCGACAACCTGCTGGCGTCCGTCAATCGTCTCTACCCCGTATGCCTCGATGATGCGCCCCGCCAGGATGGGGTGGGTCGCATCGATGCCGCTGTCGAGGATCGCCACGTCGACGGGTGCGAGATCCATTTGGGCGAGTTCTTCCCAAGGAACCTCGAAGGCCCGACAAATGGCTGTTTTCATGTCCACAGGGTCCCGGAAGCTGGCTCCCACCCGCTTCTTCCCAAGCGACGCGAGGGAAACGGAGATTGGCGGAGCCGGCGAAGAGAGGCCGGTGCCGAACGAAGCCATTCGTGTGCCGCTCCAAACCAGGGGCTGGCTCTGCTGGTCTCGTCATGGCGAGGCTTCATCCGGCCCGCGCCATCGCGGCCCACAGGTCTCGCACGGTTCGTTTCGGAGGTCCGAACCGAGGCCACGCAAGACCGCAAATTGGTCGGGTTGATCAGGCGCGCCATTCGAATAGGACCAACCTGTACAATCCGTTATCCGCGTTGCAAGTCGGCCAACGCCTCGATCGCTTCGAGCAGCCGGGCGACGGCACCCAAAACCTCGCCCCTGTTGGACACGAGCCGCGCCAGCCTTTCGACAATCTCCCGCTCGGTTATCGCGGTGCCCGGCGTCACCCGGTGGATGCCGCTCTCCAGCGCCGCCACCTCGGCGAGCCGGCGCGCCTGTTCAAGCAGTACCCCCATGACTGCCGCGTATTCGCCATAGGCCATCGCCTCCCTTCTGCCAAACCGCTGTCCGGGCTTGAAGCTCACGCCGGTGATCACCCCGAGCAGCCGGTCGGCGACGACAAGGGGTGCAGCCACGACGGCTTCCGGGCCAGCAGCCAGGCGCTCGGTCTGGCGGATATCCCGATAGGTGGGCGCGCCGACCTGCACCTCGCGGGTGACCGCCGCCAATCCGGTAATTCCCTTCCCGAGGGGAACACGTTGTCCCATCAGTGCGGCTTCGGAGGCCTCGTTGCCCACGGTGGCGATGAATCTGAGCTCGCCAATCTGCTCGTCCCAGACCAGCAGGGAGCCTTCTTCGGCATCGACCGTGGCGATGGCGAGCGTTAGAAGTCGACGAAGGGCCTGGACCTCGAGCCCAGTTCCGCCCACGCCGATCGCCCGCGCCAGCCACCGTGTTCCATGGTCTTCGCTCATTGCTCGCTCATCTCTTCCACCTTGGGAGTCGGGGCGCAAGTCTCGTGCAGGCAGTTTCCAGGGATCATCAACCAGACGGGCCAGAAAAGCTTGTCACACTCATTGCATCACCGGCGACGTGTCGCTGCAAGCGCCAGAGATCGAGAAACGGGCTCGGCGTTTCGAAAAGCTCGCGCCGCGGGACCCAGCCTACAATGGTGCCCCGCTCCATACAGACAACGGCGTCCGCGACACCGGCGATGAAATCGAGGTCATGGTCGACCACGATCACGGTCGAGCCTGCCAGCTGCGTCTTGATTAGGTCGACGATTTGATCCCTTGTCCCCGCATCAACGCCCGAGGTCGGCTCATCGAGCAAAACGATGCGCGCGGGATGTGCGACCACCCGGGCGAGAGCGAGCAGCCGCCGCTCGCCGCCGGAGAGAGCACCTTTGTTGGGCTCCGCATAAATCCGGAGGTCGAGGGGCGAAGCCGGTGCGGCCAGCTCCTGCAGGCGGAGGAGTATGCCGGTCGCCCGGCAGGATTCAATCAAAGTCGCGTCGGACGCTGGGGCCGCGGCGAGGTTGAGATTGCCGCGAACCGTGTCGTCGATGAAGGGTGGGAACTGACCCAAGTACGAGACCGCCTGCCGTAGGTTGGCCAGCTTGGCTTGACGCGTATCCATACCGTCGATGCAAATCTGTCCGCGACTCGGATCGACCGCTCGGGCGATTGTCGTCAGAAGGGTAGATTTGCCGCAGCCCGAACGACCAACGACGCCCCACACTCGACCGCCCTCGAACTCTTGCGTGACGCCTTGGAGGATTGGGGTGGCCGAGTCCGGCCCGTCGACGGACACGTCCCTGACCGAGATCGTCCCCTGGGTCACACGGAGCACGGCCGCGTTCGCCGCTTCGCCGACCTCCTCTTCGGCGTGGATCATGTTCACCAGCTCAGCCACTACGGGTACAGATTGGGTCGCTGCGTTGTAGAACGAGATAGCCTGCTGGATCGGGGCCAGGATCATCGGCACGAATTGAACTATGGCGATGATCGCCTGCCCCACCGCATCCTGCTGGTTCTTTTCCGAGAACTGCAGGAACTGGACTACTGCGAACACCAGGATCCCGGCCTGAAGCAATTGCGGCATGCCGCGTTGAATCTGGTTTGCCAATTCCGATCGCCGCAGCGACCGCAGGCGCGCTCCGAGGGCGGTCCGCAAGCGCGCCGCAAAGGCCTGATTACGCGTCGCATGTGCGCCGAGCAGCTGAAGATCGATCGGGCGACGCAGCGTGTTGACCAGCTCGTCGCCGACCGCGACATCCGCTGCAATCGATGTCCGGATCGCTGCCCGCATTGCCAGCGAAACGCGCCATGCGACAATCGGCAGCCCGATCAGCGAGCCGATGATGAAGGGCATCATCGCCTTATTCTGCTGCAAGGGCGCGAGGCTGTACCAAAGGTAGATACTCGCCGTGATCAGGGGAATGCCGTTCACCACGGGAAATTCGAGAACTTCACGAAGGATCCCGGCGCTTTGAGACACATACCGGGTAAACAGCATCTGGAGCGCACCCGTGTTGTTGCGGGCATGATAGCGCGCCCCCAGTCGGAGCACCTTTTGATGCAGCTTCTCCTGCAGCCGGTAAATGACCACGGTATCGATCGCGAGAGTAACAAATCGGTCCAAAAACTGTAGCCCGAACAAGCTGATCGCAAGGACGCCGAAGAGAACCGCCGTCGCGTAGAGACTGTTGGGCATGAAGAAGGCGAGAAAACCGTCCTGCCCATCTGCGGCGGTCCCGCCTCTCACTCTCAGCAGGGCGAAGGCGTGGACCAGCAGCGCAGCGTTGAACTGTGCAATTTGGGACACCAGCAAGGAAAGCGCAGCGGCACCGCCGATGTGCCATCGGCTGTCCGACAACAGCTCCCACGCCCAGGCAACGAGACGTACGATGCCGGCTGAAGCCGTGTCTGCCGAGGTTTGCGCAGGGCTTGCCGCACGGACCGGGTGGATATCCCGCCGGACTTGAGGAGCCGATGCTACGCGAGCGTCGGTCGGGGTGGCGCCCGTCTCAGCCAATCCCGTAGTCGCCCGTCTCGGTTCTCGGTCCTGTGGTTTCGCCGGCCACCGTAGAGTGGAGCTTCGTCACATTGAAGGCGCTGGTCGGTCCGCAGCCCTTGAGCTTCAGCTTGCCGACAGCCTCGACTTCGATCTCGCTGCTGGTGTCTCCCAGAACCTTTTGCGAAATCAGAATCTGGCCGTGCTTTGCGGCAGCGCACAGCCGCGCCGCGCGGTTGACGACGGCGCCAATCGCAGCATAGTCGTAGCGTCCCTCGAAACCGATCGTCCCGGCGCTCGCAAAGCCCTGGTCGATGCCGATGCCGAAACCGAGCTCGTGATCGCGCTTGCGCCAAATGTCGATGAGCTCGAGCGCTCGATCCCTCATCTCGACCGCCATCCGCACCGCCTGCAACGCTGGTTGGTCTATTTTAAACGGATCGTTGAAAAAAACCATTAGGCCGTCGCCAGTGAACCGCTCGAGCGTACCATTGTAGCGGAAAATGACTGTCCCGATTTCGCGGTGATATTCCTCGAGGACCTGCATCACATCTTCCGGCTCGGTCCGTATGGTAAAATCGGTCCAGCCGCGAAGGTCGCAAAAGACGACGGTGATGTAGGCGCGGTGAGGGTTGCTGGCGGAGGTCTTGTCGTCGACTTCGCGCAGAATGCGTTCGGCGACCGCTGGAGAGAAAAAGCGCTTCAGCCGGTCGACACTGCGCTCTTGTTCGCGCACTTGCCGGCTCAATGCGGAATTCAGCCGCTCGCGCTCGTCGGCGACCCCGGCGTTGAAAATCGCGGACGCCGATTGCCGCGCGAAAGTTTCCAACAACTCCAGCGAGCTCTCCGCCAGCGGTTCCGGCTTCTTGCGCCGCAGCACGAGGACACCGAGAACCTTGTCGTCGCGCACCAGCGGGATGACGAGAAGAGACCGAAATCCTTCGGCCAGCAATGCCGCGCGCAGCGCACTGGGAGGTTCAGCTGCGAGATCGGCGATCTCGACCCGCTGGCGCAGCGCCTCCGCCTGTCTGATGGCGCCGGTATTGCCCATCAGCTCGCCGGCCGAGCTCAGTGTTTCCACCAGCTTTTCGCTCGTGTTGCAGCTGCTGCGGAGCTCGTAGCGGCCGCTCACGGCATCGCGGGTATAGACCGAGCCCGCGTCGGCGCCGCACAGAGCCACCGCATGCTCGACGATGACGTTCAGCACGCGCTCCAGCTCGAGCGAGGAATTTACCGTCTGGATGATGTTGGCGAGCCCGTTCAACTCCCTGACCTTGCCCTCGAGCTTGGTCAATAGGGACTTCGACTTGTCTTGTTCCTCCCTCATGCGGCTCGATGCTTGATCGCTGCGGCGCAGAACGCGCTTGTGTTGTTGGAAGAGGTCTCGGTATTTCTGCAGCAGCTCCTCATAGCAGGTTTTCGGATCGTGACCATCAAGGCCGGCGCCGAGCAGCCGTTCGGCCTCCAAGATTACCTTTACTTCGTCGCCGTAAAGGGCATCGGCTTGATCGGTCTCGGACCGCCGCAGGAGGCGCAGCGCTCGCGTGCTCACGGGGCCTCCTCCTTGAACGTGATCTGCAGCGCAGTCGTCCGCACCGAGGCTTCTAGGTCTTCACCATAGCCACGCGCCATCTCGTCGTCCATGCGATAGCGCCAGCTGAAAACCACCGCGTTTCCCCTTTTGGCGGCTTCGTCGAGACTGCGGTAGAGCTGGACCATTGCCTTGAAACTGCCGGTGTTCAAATAGCTCAGCTGCACGTCCATCTTGATTTTTGCATTGGTGGCGGCGTCGAGATATTCTCGTGCCGAATTGAGCACCGGCACCCAGAATTTTGCGGCGTCCTCGAGCCAGCTTTCGCCAGATATACTTAGCTCGTGGGCCTCGTAATTGAAGTCAATCGCTGGGGTCTGGTGGGTAGCTTTCCTGCGAAATGCTCTCATCGCGGTCGGCCCTCGATTTCAAATATACGCTTTGAGGCAAAAGAAGGACGTGTCGTCGTCGAGCGGGATAAAGTCGAACTCGAAAGGCTGGCTCACTCGACGGGCGATCTCGATCAATCCCAGCCCGGCGCTTTTGTCACCTTCCTCCTGCGGCGCGTTGAGCTGTTCGCGATAATAGGCGCGCAAATCCTCTCTGTTGAGGTCGCGAATCTCTTTCAACTTGGCGCGCAATCGCTCCGCATCCGCCGTCAGCATGCGGTTGCCGGTCAGCACGAAAAATTTCTCGTGAACACCAAACGTGACAATGCCGAAGCGGTGGCCGGTGCCATCGGTATCCTGTAGTCGGTCGGCCGAATACCGCATGACGTTCTGCACCTGCTCGATGAAGACCGAGAACACTCGCTTTCGCATGTTCTCGTCTTGGTTATCGGCCGCCATCTTGGAGCGCAGTGCATCGGCGAGCCCGGCTAATACTTCCTCGGAAAGATAGCCGCTATAGCACAGCGAGATGTGCTGCTGCGCGAGCATCTTGGTCAGGCTGTGGACGTCTTGAGGATCCATGGTGTTGCCGTGTACCCAGCTTCGATTGTCAAACCGCAAATCCGACGAGTGTCACGTCGTCGCGCTGTTCGGTATTGGCCGAGAACTCACGGAAGCTCTCCCACACCCGGTCGGTCTGGTCGCCGATCGACAGGCTGCGCGTTTCGCGCAAAACCTTGGTCAGCCGCGTCCATCCGAAGCCGACCCCAAAGGGATTTTCGGGCTGCGATACGAGACCGTCGCTTGCTAGATAGAAGCGCAAGCCGGCGCGCAGCTCGACCTCGCACGTTACCGGCCGCGGACCCGACCCGATCGTCGATTGATCGATGCCGAAACCCGCGCCCTTCACCATGCGGATGTCTCCCGAATCGCCGTCGAGGACCAGCAGCGGGATTCCGCCACCAGCATAACGCAGCCGTTGTGAATGCAGATCAACGACACAGATCGCAGCATCGAACCCCGCGTCGAAACTGACATCTTCCGTTTTTCTAGCAAGCGAGTTCTGCACCTGCTCGGCCAGACGCAGCAGGATTTCGGCGGGGTCGTGGTGGCCCTCCTTGTGGAGGATGGTGTTCATATAGATCGAGGTGACGATCGTCATCATGGCGCCTGGCACGCCATGCCCGGTGCAATCGATCAGAGCAACCACATAGCCGTCATCGAAGCGCTCGAGCCAATAGCAATCTCCGCCGAGCTCCCGGCAAGGCCGGCTCAGCAGAGCTTGGTCGGCCAGCCCCGGTCCGGCCGGAAGCTCGTCGCGCAGCAGCCCACTTTGGATGCGCTGCGCTACAGAGATGCTTTCGTCGACTTCGTGCTGCAATTCCCTGTTGGCGAGTTCGAGTTTGCGCTGCAGCTCGCGCCGCTCGAGCTCCGCTTCCCAGAACCCCTGGAGTGCCCGGGCCATTTCCCCCAGCTCGTCCCGCTTCTCCGCACCGGTCACAACAATCGCCTCGCCCCGAGCCAGCGCGCGCATGCGCTGCGTGATGCCGTTGAGCCGACGCAGGATGTTGCGGTCGATGATGAAGATAACGAACACAATCGCCAGCCCGATGCTAACGAGCAATCCCGTGACCGATGCCGAAAGCGCCGATATAAAGGCCCTATGCACCCCGTCCCCGGCCGTTGTGATCTCGCTCTGCGTCCTGGCGACAATATCAGAGACGCTCTTCGACAGTTGCACCACCAGCGCGCGCAGAGCCATTACATTGAGGCGGAAGCCTGTGAACATCTCTGCGCGCAGCAGCGCGTTACCTGTAAACGTCTTCGGGTCCGGCTGTCCCTGCGGGTCGCCGAAAAGGGCCCCAAACTCTGCGAGCACGCTGCGTAGCTCGGCAGCCTCCTCACCGGACACCACTGTGCCGGCTGCCAGAACCGTCTGCAGCGAATCTCGTGCTGAACTGAACTCCGCGAACGCGACATCTAGCTGCTGGCGGTACCTCGCTATGAGATCCTTGCGCGCCTGCGTGAGCACGGCGCTCTTCTTCTGTTCGTCAGCAGCAATTTGTTCCAGCTGCGCCTTAATCGCTTCGACAGATTCCTTTGGAATCTCGAACTGCTGCTGGCCGAGAACTCGCGTGAGCGCGTTGTGCATATTTTGGATTTGTTCTACAATTTGGACCAACGCTTTGTAACGCAAAAGCGCTGTCTCATTGTTTGCGCGCAGGCGAAATAGGGTTGTCGCTTCAGTCGCAATTTTGCTTTCGCGGGAAACGAGCTCTCTCCTCGCTTCAAAAACCCTTGTAAATTGGTCGGAGGTGTTGCGTGAATCTTCGACACTTCCTAAAAACGAGCTGATACCAGCAGCGACCTCCGGTCCACTATAGTTTAAGACCCGTCTCTGGTTGGCGGTCAATTTTCCCTTTGCTTCCTCGATTTCAGCGAAGATCGCCTGGCGTTGTTCCGGCTGATTAAAGCTAAGCTGATAGGCCTCGGAGAGACCGTAGATCTGCTCCAGTTCTTGGGCGAGTTGCAATGCGGATCTGGCAGGACGCAGGGAGGTCCGGACTTCCTCAAAGGAATCGCGGATTTCGTACAGCTTCCAGACCGAGAAAAACGACACCGAAAACGCGATCAGGGTGATCGCCACAACCTGCAGCAGCAATTGCGTGCGAATGCTGAATTTGCCCAGCTGGGGAAAGAACCGCCTAGGTGCTGTCAGGCTGATATCGACCAACGAGCCCTCCCGTTATTTTCATACTTTCCACACATACTTCAGGCAGATCCCCTAATTACGTGTTCCCGCGAATTACTCGAAGGGATTCGCCGTTTTCGATACAATTTTTTACAGATTGATACACTGCATCGGCAATTGTGTCAAGGCGTGGCCATGATCTGGACGGGTCTAGCTGGATCGGACCCAACCATTGCTAGGGCGATGAGCTCCTAAAGCTGTGGCTCGTTGCTCACGAAGGGCTCAGGCATGGCGGAGCAGCGGTGGACCCGAGACACGGGACCCAATTGCCGCCGTTACGTCAAATCGGCTGCGGGTGCATTTCGAAGCCGGCGGGGCGGCCGGCGCGGCGCGCGGCTTCGGCGGACGCCAGTGACGAGTCCCAGAGGTTGGCGTCGAAGCGACAGCCATTGACGTTGTCGGCTGCGCGCGACACGACATAGAGAAGCGGCGGGACCATCTCGTCGGGCTCGACGAGGCGCGGGGCGCGGCCTTCGCGGCTCATCGCGCGCATTTCTTCGGCCATGCCCGGCGTGTCGGCGCCGGCGCCGGGGTTGACGATGTTGATCGTCAGGCCGGTTCCCTCGGCCTCCTTGGCCCAGACCTCGGTCGCCATTTCGAGCGCCGCCTTCGAGGCGCCGTAGGGCGAAGTGTGCGGGCGGTTCATCGTGTCGAGCTTTGTCGTTACGTTGACGATGCGGCCCCAGCCCTGCTCGATCATGAGAGGCGCCACCCGGCGGGCCATCTGGTCGGCGGCGATGTAATTGGTCTCGATGACGGCGCGCACGATGTCGTCCGGCACCTGCCAGAACTTCTGCGGCTCGGCCCGCCGGAAGCGGGCCGGGTCGATCGTCGTGAAGGTCAGGCCAGCACTGTTGACGAGGATGTGCACGCCGCCAAACCTCGACAGCGCCATTGCAAAGACGCGGTCGCAATCGGCGGGCCGCCGCAGATCGGCGACGAGCGGCAGGATCTGCCCATTTGGCTTGGTGCCGACTGTCTCCGCCTCGACCGCGGCGATATCGACCTCGATGTGGCCGACCGCGACGACGTGGTGTCCTTCCCGAGCGAGGCCGAACGCCATCGCGCGGCCGAGGCCCCGCAAGCCGCCCGTGACGATTGCGACGCGCTGTTCCATGAGATTTCCTCGCTAGCTGAAAGCTGGATATTCGATCGAAAAATTCGACCACATAAGAAGGCGCAAACGTCAACAGGAACTATTTTTGCGTTCAACTCGTTGTCGCGCCGACCTTTGCAAAAGGAAGTTATGATGAAGCGACTGATCGCTCCCGGCTTTGTCGCCGCGACCCTCGTTTTGGGCTTGGCCGGATGCACGAACCCATACGATCCGGGCCAGCGCGCGGTCGGCGGCGGCCTGCTCGGGGCCGGTGCGGGGGCGGCCATCGGCGGTGCGGTTGGCGGCGGACATGGCGCCGCTCTGGGCGCGGCGATCGGCGGCGCCACCGGTGCGGTAACCGGCGCTGCTACGACCCCGCCACCGCCACCTCCCCCGGGCGCGTATGGCCAGGTTTACGGGTATCCACCGGCTCCGGGCGGCTATGGCCAGGGCTACGGGTATCCGCCGCCCGCTCCGGGCGGCTACGGCTACCCGCCTGCCCCGCCACCTGCCTACCCCTCCTATTAGCGTTCGCGGCGTCTGCCTCAGCCCGGGGGCGCTGATTTGATCAGTTCGGCGAGATCACGTACCTTTGCGGCCGGTGGCAAATTCTTCCCGACCGCCGATGCCTCGATAAGGCGCGGCTGGTTTGGCCGAGGTGCCGGGGGCACCGGAAGCACCGACGGTTGCCGCCCGCCAATCGCGCGCGTGCCGCTGCCGCAATCGCCGGACCGTTTGACCTCGACTTTGGGCGGCGCGCCGGTGCCGGGGTCGGAATAGAAGAAACTCTCGCTGCAGCTGCCTGCACCCGAAGCGACGGAGGTCATCACGACACCCGACACCCCGCGCCCGAACTGCGGTGCAGCGAGGGCGGCGTCGATCACAGGACCGGGACCCATGACCCAGACCGAGACCGGCGCGTCTGCCAGCGCGTGCGCAGAAGCGACGAGCTGAGCCAACGCAGCCTGCTGGTCGGCGACCAGCTGGTAAATGTCCGCCGGCTGCGGCGTCACGACGTCAAACCCTTGAGCAGTCCACAGCGCGGGATCACGCGCCAGGCTGTCGTCGCCTGGCCACAACACGAGAACCGCAGCCGGCGCCGCCGGGCCGACCGCGTAAACGCGCGGCGCCGGGGCATAATAAGGCGCGAGTTCGGCGACCGCCGCCGGCGTCACGGTCGTTGCTTGCCCCGAGGTGGCGACGTCCCCTGCGCAACCGATCAGCGGCAGCGCAGCCAGGCAGCCACAGAGGACAGAGGCGGGTGCTTTCCACATGGGCATTTCTCCTCCGATGGTCGGTTTTGCCATGCGAAAATTTACCCCCCATTTCGACAATTTCTAGGTGCCGATGAGGCAGAGGTTTGGCCGAAAATTCTCGGCTCGTTACAAGGCTGCGAGGTCCGCTACCCGCGGCAGCACCTCCTTGCTGAAAAGCGTGAGGTTTGCGACGGTCTCGCCATGATCCAGCAAGCCGCCTTGGCCCATCATCAGCAGGTGCCCGAAGCCGCTGACATGGTCGTAGAAGGCGCGCAGCTGGTCGAAGACGTCGTCCGGCGTGCCGGCGAAAACGAGGCCGGCGTCGATCGCGTCTTCCACGGTCATCGTGCGCGGATCGATGTTGCGGCCGTCGCGCGATTGGATGCGGCCGGCGCGGAAGCCGACGCCGCTCGCCTTGAGGGCCTGCGCGCTCTGCGCCGGCGAGGCGTAGCCCGGCGGGTTCATGAATTGCGGCGCGACGATGCCCGAGGTTCGGCTGTACCCCAAGATCTGGTCGGCGCGTCGCCAGCCTTCCTCGCGCGTGTGGCCGACACCGATCAGCGCCATATAGGCGAGGCGCTGAGGTGACATCGGGCGGCCGGTTTCGGCCGCCTTCTTGCGATAGGCCTCGAAGATCGGGGGTGTGCGCACCCAGCCGGTGTTGAGCACGCCGATCGTCATGCCGCGCTCGGCGGCCTCCATTGCGCTGCCGGTGCTGCCGACCGGCATCCAGACCGGCGGGTGCGGCTGTTGCCACGGCCTGGGCCAGACGTTGACCGAGCGGTAGTGGAAATACGTGCCCTCCCAGTTGAACGGGCCGTCATGGCTGGTCATCGCCTTCAAGATCAGGTCGTGCGCTTCCCAGAAACGCCCCACCAGATCGGCGGGATTGGTGTTGGCGGGGGCGATTTCGAACGGCACGCCTTTCACGAAGCCCATCTCGATGCGGCCGCGCGAAATAACATCGAGAATCGAATATTCCTCGGCAACGCGGATCGGGTCGTTACGGTTGCCGATCGGCATGCCGAGCGCGAGGAGCCGCACCTTCTTGGTCTCGCGCGCCAATATCGCCATCGGGATCGTGCACACCGAGTCGGCGCAGGTCGCGGTCGCGTGGTGCTCGTTGGTCATGATGTTGATGCCGAGCTCGTCGCACAGCGCCCACTCGTCGAGATAGCGGTGATAGAGATCGGCGCCGATCTTCGGGTCGAAGAGCCGGCTAGGGATCGTGACCCGATAGGAGTCGCCGAGCTGCGGCCAGGCCGGGTGGTAGGCCATCTCGCTGAAATGCCAGACTTTCATCACAACACCTCCGCCCGCGCGAAACGGCCGATCGCGTCGGCGACCTCGGCAGGACGTTCGATCTGCGGATAGTGTCCAGCCTGACGGATTGCCTCGAACCGGCCATTGGGCAGCGACCGGCAGAGCTTCTGGCCGTAATCTTGCGTGACGATGCCGTCGTGTTCGCCCCAGATCACCAAGGCCGGCGTGCAGACACGGTGCAGCCACTGGCGAAGCCCGGGATCGTGCATGTAGGGGCGCCAGCCATAGAGCGCGGTCGCCTGCCGATCGCGAGCGATCGTAGTGAGTTCGTCGTCATCCAGCCGGGAATAATCCGGCGCCATGCGTGCCGGATCGAAGAAGCTGCGCCGCAGCAGCTCCTCGCTCGGAAGCGCGTAAATATCGGCGATGTCGCGCTCTTCGCGCCCGCCGAACTTGACGCCGACCGAGTCGATCAACACGAGGCGATCGATCCGTTCGAGGCAGCGCACACACATTTCCAGGGCGATCCACCCGCCGAAAGAAGAGCCCACCAATGTCACCTCGCCGAAATTCTGGCGCTGGAGCAGATCGAGGTAGAGGTAGGCGAGATCGTGGACGGTGCGGAACCCCTCCGGCTGCTCGGAATTGCCGAAGCCGGGATGCCGCGGGACGACCACCCGCCATTGCCGCGCCAACCTGTCGAAGAATTCGCGGTGCTGCGCGAAATAGTCGCCGCCATGGAGAAACAGCAGTGGCGGACCGTCTCCGGCAGTCAGCAGCTCGACCGAAACTTCATTGATTTGGATGCGCTCCATCTCCGTCCCTCTTCGCCGGCCCCCGAAACTCCCGCGGGAATGATCGTGATCCGCGTGGCCCTTGCTCGCCGAGACCTATTCCCAGATGCGGCATTTTGTCCTAAGCTGGAGCGCTTCGGCGGTTGCTCCGGCGACCGCGCCCATCATGCGAGGCCTGCGATGAACGTCGAAACCATTCTGCGCGCCAAGGGGAGTGCAGTAGCGACGATCCGGCCGGATGAGACGGTCGGCACCGCCGTGAAGGAGTTGATTTCCCGCAACGTCGGCGCCCTCGTCGTCAGCGAGGACGGCGAAACCGTCGATGGAATCATTTCGGAGCGCGACATCGTGCACGGCCTCGCCGATCACGGAGCCGCTCTGCTGTCGCTCAACGTCGCCGAGATGATGACCCGGCGGGTGGTGACCTGCGAGCTGTCGGATACGGTCGACCAGCTGATGGCGGAAATGACAAACCGCCGCATCCGCCATTTCCCGGTGGTCCAGGATGGCCGGCTCTGCGGCATCGTCAGCATCGGGGACGTCGTCAAGAACCGGCTCGACGAAGTCGAGTTTGAGGCCCGCTCGATGCGCTCGTTCATCGCCGGCGCCTAGCGCCCGAGGTAAAGCGATCACCGGCCGATGGCGTAGCCTTGCATGCCGCGGGGGTTGGCGGCCGCTTTGAGGACCCGGCCCTCCGGCGTTTCTTCGCGGGCACAGCCGGAGAGACGGCCTTCCGACCACGGGTCGCCGACGCGCACGCGGTGACCACGTTGCGCGAGTGACTTGCGCGTTGCTTCCGGGAAGCGGCTCTCAAGAGCCACGACGCCAGGCTGCGCGGCGCGCGGGTAGAACGAGCTCGGCATGTGCTCGGTGTGAAAGGCCGGGCAGTCGATCGCCTCCTGCAAGTTCATGCCGTGGTGGACGTGGTGCAGGAACATCAGCGCCGACCACTGGTCCTGCTGGTCGCCGCCCGGTGTGCCGAAGGCGAGATAGGGCTTGCCGTCCTTGAACGCCATTGACGGCGACAAGGTGCTGCGCGGGCGTTTTCCCGGCGCGAGGCTCGCCGGCAGCCCCTCCTCGAGCCAGAACATCTGCATCCGCGTGCCGAGGCAGCAGCCGAGCTCCGGGATAACCGGCGAACTCTGCAGCCAGCCGCCGCTCGGCGTTGCCGAGACCATGTTGCCCCAGCGGTCGATCACATCGACATGGCAGGTGTCGCCGGCGACGAGGCCGCCCTCGGTGACGGTCGGCTCGCCGATGCCGCCAACCGTCGGCTCGCCGATCCCGCCCCCGGCCGCAGCCATCTCCAACCCGCCGACCAGCACGCGCCGCATGCGGCCGTCGGGGCTACCCGGACGCAAATCCATCGAGGCATGCTCGGCGACCAGCTTGCGGCGCGCATCGTTGTAGGCGGCTCCGAGCAAAGTGGACATCGGGACATCGACAAAATCGGGGTCGTCGTACCACGCCTCGCGGTCGGCGTAGGCGAGCTTGGCGCATTCGACGACGATATGGACGAAATCCGCCCCGAGCGGGTCGAGATCGTCGAGATCGAAGCCCTGAAGCAGCGCCAATTGCTGCAGCAGAACCGGCCCCTGGCTCCACGGCCCTCCCTTGGCCACGGTGTAGCCGTGATAATCGAAGGTGAGCGGCGCCTCGACCGGAGCCTCCCAGCGCGCCATGTCGTCGCCGGTCAAGAGCCCGCCATGGCGGCGTCCGGAGACGTCGAGCACCTTCTCGCGCCGGCAAAAGCGATCGATCGCCTCGGCGACAAAACTGCGGTACCACGCCTGGCGGGCGCGCTCGATCTGGCCCTCGCGGCCGCCATCGGCGGCTTCCGAAAGGATGCGGCGGTAGACGGCCGCGAGAGCGGGATTGCGGAACAGCCTGCCCGGTTCCGGCGGCGCACCGTTCGGCAGGTAGATCGCGGCAGAACTCGGCCATTCCCGCCGGAACAGCTCGGCGACGGCGGCGACCGTCATGCCGATCTGATGGACCGCGGGGTAGCCGTTCTCGGCATAGCCGATCGCCGGGCCGAGAATCTCGGCGAGCGGCATCGTGCCGTAATCGCGCAGCAGCCGCATCCAGGCGCCGAAGGCCGCGGGAACTGCGGCGGCCAACAGCCCGGTGCCGGGGATCAGATCGAGGCCGAGCTCGCGAAATCGCGCGATCGTCGCCGCGGCGGGCGCCACGCCCTGGCCGCAGATCATGTCGCAGCGGCGGGTCGCCTCGCTCCACACCACGATCGGCGCCTCGCCAAGCGGACCGTTCAGATGCGGTTCGACCACCTGCAATGTAAAACCGGCGGCTGCCGCCGCGTCGAATGCATTGCCGCCCTTTTCCAAAATGCTCATGCCGATGGCGGAAGCAATCCAGTGGGTCGAGGCGACGACTCCAAAGGCGCCGCGGATCTCGGGCCGGGTAGTGAAGGCGCGCATCGCGTTTCTCCGAAATGGTTCCGTAATGCTCATGCAGGCGGTAGTGCACGTCAAGCGAAGCCCCTCGCCATCGTAAAAGCCGCGCCATCGTAAAAGCCGCCGGGTCACCTATTTATCCTCGCATAACGGTCGCTTTCTGCGTGCCGATCCCAGAAGTTTCCCGAACGGATGCGAAGCATGCCCCTGGATGTCCCGCCCGATACGACCTTGAGCGGCGAAGAATTCTTTCGCACCGAAGGCGCCTATACCAGCTTGGGCGCACCGATAGCGGGCGGGCAAGTCGGGCGCTGGCTTCTGCGCGAAGGCCCGCACATCGACAGTGACGTAGAATTGTTCGACGAGCTGTGCTGGCGCCTTGTCGGCGATGGTGTGCCGTTGTTCCGCGCGACCCTCCACATGGGGACATTACATCCGCAGATCCGGGGGCTTGGGGTGCGTTGGCTGCGCCCGCTGAAGGTCATCGAGGAATACCGCATCCTGCAGGGCAACGAAGCGACCGACGAGTTTTTGCGCAGCCCGATCCGCGCCACGATCGAGCGTGGAACGCCGTTTCGCCGCCGCCTTACCGAGGACACCCCGGAATATCCGTTGTTGTCCAAGCTCAGGGATTTCGGCGTCACCGATTATTTCGCGCTGGCGCTCAATCGGACCTTCCGGCGCTTTCCGGTCGTGACTTGGGCCACCGACTGGCCGAGCGGGTTCAGCGACACCGATATTGCAGCACTCGAAAAACTCAATCCGGCGCTCGCCGCGATTGTCGAGCCTCGCGCCATCCGGCGGGTCACTGAGAACCTGCTCGCCACCTATCTCGGGCCGCAAGCCGGAAGGCGGGTGCTCGCCGGGCAGATCCAACGCGCACAAGGGGAGCAGCTGCGGGCCGTGATCATGATGGCCGACATGCGTGGTTTCACCGCCTTGTCCGACCGGCTGCCGGCCGCGGAGGTGATCGAGCTGCTCGACGATTATTTCGAGGCGATCGTCACCCCGGTCGGAGCGCGCAAAGGCGAAACCTTGAAGTTCATGGGCGATGGCGTGCTTGCGATTTTTCCGGCCGCGGACGACGACGATTTCTCGGAAGCCAGCGTGCAGGCGCTGGAAGCGGCGCTCGAGGGGCTCGAGCGTCTCGGCCAGATCAATAAGACGCGGCGCGAAGCCGACCAGCCCGAGGTCAGAATCGGTATTGGCCTCCATCTGGGCGAAGTCATTTTCGGTAATGTCGGCTCTGCCGACCGCCTCGACTTCACCGTCATCGGTCCGGCGGTGAACCTCGCCTCGCGGATCGAAGGCCTGACCAAGCGGCTGTTGCGGCCGATCCTGATGTCGAGCGCCTTCGCTCGGATCTGCCCGCGCCCGCTCGTCTCCCTCGGCTTCCAGCCAGTCCGCGGCCTTTTCGAACCGGAAGAAGTCTTCGGCCTGCCGGAATGATCCCCCGGCGGCAGCCGGATTAGCGGGGCGGTACTTCGAGACAGCCGCCCGGCGGTTTTCTCAGGCGAAGCGCCCTAACTAGCTTGGAAAACTCTGCAACCATCGCAGCCATGTGCCTGCCGCCAACAAACCTATCTCGAAAATAGCGCCGACTTAACTGTTGTCCAGTATTGGGAAGACAATGCATCGACGCAGAGAAGTCGAGAAGATGGGGCGCGGACGGGCCATGCGATGGAAACGGATCTCGCGCAAATATTTGCTAAAGGTTTCCTATATCTCTCTGGATATCGTATCGCACGGCAGCAGCAAAGCCCAGATCGTTAATCAGATCGGCCCTTTCATTTACGTCGAGATCGGGCGCCCCCAGCCGATCTCGGATATTATTCTCCATCTCGCTGAGCGCATTGATCGCGATGCTTGCGGCGCAGGGGGACAATGGAAACGACCACGGATCGGGACCAAGCGATGCTGCTTCGTCAACCAGCGAAGCCGTCTTCGCCTCTTTCAATGCCGCTTGAACGAACAACCGGCCTTTCGCCGTAAGAGTTATCATATCTCAATCCCTAGCGGCTGTAACGCTCTACACATGAATAAAATCCCCGTTGAGGGTTGCGAGCAGCCGCACATATTCAGCGAATTCCATTCCTTGTGCGGGCTCCCATACCCAATGGCCACTATGGTCGCTTCGGACGACCAATAAATCTGTGAAAGGAGTACCTTGAAGAATTCGCCACCAATGAGGGTGGGGCCAGTACGGTCTTTCCGGTGTCGAAACTCCACCGTGCTGCGGATTAACCCAATCGACACCATTCTGCTGCGTGACAACAATGTCACGGTTCCGGCGGACATGATCCATTCTCGGACCACTGGTATTACCACAACGATACAAATCCCTGGGCGTCACTCCCATCCCAACACTGTGGCAGAGGCATGGGCGCCCTTCAAGCAGCCGTCCTGGAACGTGTGGGCCGGCTAGGGAGACACTCGCAACGGGAAACTCAACGGCAATAATCCCGCCAACAGCAACGTTGAGGAGTTTAGGCCACCCGAAGCATTGCGATTTCTAATATCACATTATACGGTAATTTGCAAGAACATCCTCGACTGCTCCCATTTGCGCCCGAAGTACCGGGTTCTGGTGCAATTCAAAGTTGTTAAATCAAATGCCGCCCCGATTGCTCCTCGTCGCCATCGCGATTTCGGCAGTGAATTGTCGCGGCTGCCAACGTCGATTGCGTCTGCCTAAGTAGGAATATTGAGCTGTTGGCCAGATGTAATTACGGCCGGGTCAGGTCCAATCGCAGCAATATTCGCGTTATAAATCCTCCTCCAGAGCGGTTCCGTCCCATTACCATAGAACTGAAGGGCAATAGCGGATAAGGTCTCACCCTGCTTCACCGTATACGGGACCGACCTTTGAAGTGTTGCGACGGTGATGTGTGGCCAACTCAGTCCATTGAAGTTCAGCAACACGGTCTGTGTATATTGCAGTTGGTGAAAATCTGGGCCGTCCGCAACTGGGCCCGGCACGGTTTCGATCCAGAACGTCGCTCTGACGAGCGCAGCTTGAGCATTGGGCCCTTCACTGGGGCTTCCTTGTAAAAACGCCGTGTTTGCGAGCCCTCCGCCAAAAACCGGAGTGCTTTGATCCGATGAGACATCGAGCACGACCGTAGTTTTGATCGTTTTCCCCTCCAAGGCACGCTTGAGAACCAAATTCGGGTTGTCGACGATGGCTTGATCGATGCCGACCAGGCCTTCGGGGGGTGTGCGAAATTCAGATGGGTTGGAAAGATTGGGCTCCGGAAAGGTCGTTATGAGTTTCGCGGGGTTCCCGATCACAAACGGGGTGATGTTTATATCCTGGATCCTTGGCCCTTCCGGGCTCTGGAACGCGACACCCTGCGCGATGACCGTCGTTCCGTGCGGGATCGACGCCATGCGAACAACTGTCGGCACCTCCTGGGGATGCTCGGTTTGCGGCACAGTTGCCCAGATGCCGGGCTCGAGGTGAAGTCCCGAAGGCTTGCCATTCGCATCTTTGATGTTCGCATCGGCGATTGTTTGCAGATACCACAGCCCAAACATGTTGATGTCGGGCTGAAGCAAACCGCGATTTGGTATCGCGCCCGGGATCTCTTCAAATCTCAACGTCTCCTCGGTGAGGTTGAGCTCCAGGAAGCGATCCTGATCCGGCGGTCCCCCTTGAAATGGTCGCCAGATGACATTGAAGCCAGCTCCCGTCCAGCTTCCTTTCAAACCCTCAAGGAGCCCGAGTGGATTGTCGGCAGTGTGGACAGAAGAAAACCGCAGCGGTCTTTCGATCGCGGGAAGCGGCGTAAAGGCAAAGTCGGGTTTAAGCTCCATCTCCCCTCTCCGTTCGCCGGTTGCTCGCACGATTAACCTTCATTATCGCGGCCAACTCACCAGAGCAAGAGGGTACCGGAGATCCAACCCCGGTCTGGGGCTACTTCCCCTGGCTTCCGCCGTCAGCTGAGCCTGAGGGGTGTCTCGAAGCACTCACTACCCGGACACAGCCACCTGCGTCACCTAATCGGCAGAGACGTGACCCGGCCGCGTGCGCGCGTCGAAGTCCTCGGCGACGCGGGCGTCGTTCTCCAACAGGGCGCCGGCGTCGACCTTGGCGAATTCGATCGCGCCCATCGCCGCGAAGGCCTCCTGGACCTGCGGCCCCCACAAGCCGATATCCTTCACGGTCGGGACGATGCGGCTGAAGATCCGGCCGCGAAAAACCTTCATCGGCTCGGACTCGTCGACGATCCTGAGGCACTCCTCGACCGGCAAGCCGAGCCGCTCCCATACCTCGCGCTGGTTGAACCGGTCGCGCATGTGCCAGCAGGCGGTGACGACAAAATCCTCGCGCTCCTTGCGCTCGGTGTCGCTGAGCTGCGGGTAGAAGTCACGCAGCGCTAGGCGGCCAAAGGCGACGTGCCGGGCCTCGTCCTGCATGACATAGGCGTTGACTGCCGCCGCGAGCGGGTTCTGCGCCTGGTCGCGGATGCGCTGGAAGGCGGCCAGTGCCAGGCCCTCGATCAGGATCTGCATCGTCAGATAAGTCATGTCCCAGCGGCTGTCGGTGAGCCCGTCCTCCAGCAGAGCCTTGAGACCCGGGGTGATCGGATAGGCGAGCTCGAATTTTTCGTGCAATAGCCGCGAATAGGCTTCGACGTGCCGCGCCTCGTCCATGACCTGAGTCGCGGCGTAGAACTTCGAGTTGAGATCGGGCACGGTCTGCACGATCTTGGCGGTCGCGATCAGCGCGCCCTGCTCGCCATGCATGAATTGAGAGATCTGCGACGCCTGCAGGTGATGGCGAACCCGCCGGCGCTCCTGCTCGTTCATGCGGTTCCACAGGTCGGTTCCGTAAATGTGGACGACCCGGTCGTCGAGCATCATCGGGTTTTCCGGATCGAGGTCGAGCGACCAATCGATGCGCTCGGCGGCGTCCCATTGCTGCTTCTTGCCCTTGGCATAGAGCTGCAACAGGGCCTCCCGCGGCTCGTCGTATTCCCAGGTAAAACAAGTCTCGGTGTTGCCGTCGAACTTCCACTCGGTCTGCTCGACCGGGAGCACATAGCGGTAGGTTGTCGACATCGGATCCCTCCGGGCTCACCCCACCCCTATATGGGATCAGCAGTCGCGATTGAGAATCTCGACGAGCCCGGCGGCGGGATCGACGCGCAGCTCGTCACCGGTGCGGAAGATCTGGGTCACATCGCCCGCGAAGCGGTCGACCAGCGCCACGCCGCCGAAGGCCGCGCCTTGCGCGAGGATCGGGTTGACCCGGTTGAAGATCAGCGCTTTTGGCACGACGCCGCGCGATGACATCTCGTGAAGCATCCAGGCGGTGGCGACCCCGCCTTTTGCCGTGTCGAGAACCAGGATGCGGTCGGCATAGCTCTGGCCGGCGAACTTATGGCTCGGGCGCGAGAATACGCCTTTATCGCGGTTGAGATCGTAGCGCGCGCTGAAATTATCGGCGGCAACCAGCGCCGGTCCAATGACCGCCGGTCCGATGCCCTTGTGGCACCGCAGGAGGATCGGCATCAGAGCACCCGGCCGGCGACGGCGGAGTCGACGCAGCGTTCGAGGCTCGCCAAGGTCGGCCGATAGCCATAGCCGCCGATGATGTTGACGAGCTTGGCGGAGTTTGTCATCAGCCGCGTCCAGCCATTGGCCTCGGCCATCTCGCGCGCATAGCTCTGGTAAAAGCAAATGCCCTGCGCGACGACCGCGCCAGAGGCTTCGATCCGGCTCGTCAGACCCATCCGGTCGGAGGCATGCTTGATCTCGGGAGAGGTCGCGACGATTACCGTCGTGCCGTCATGCACCTGGCGCCCGTCCAGGGCGCGCGCCACCGCCTCGATCTCGAACAGCGACAACTGCGGCGCGCCAAAGACCACGACGTCGAGCTTCGCCTCCGGCGCAGCGTAGCGGGCGAGAAAAGCCTCGATCTCGGCCCGCGCAATGGTGATCGCGGGTGGCGGCGATCCCGCGAAGACTGCTTCCTCGGCTGTGATCCCCGGCATGTGGAACAGCGCTACCGAGCCAAAGCTGGCCAGCGCAGTGCCCAAATGCTTCAGCGCATCGGAACCGGAGACCGTCTCGATGCCCTCGATGACCGGGACCTCCCAATAGGAGCCGCAGGCCTCGCCGACGATGCCGCCCAGCGCCCCCCACTCGCTGAGGTCGCGCGGCGCCGCGGCGAGGCGGAACCGCCGGGTAGCGCGCCGGCACGCGTCGAGATGGTAGCCGTAGCGCGGGGTGCGGCCGGTCAGCCCGGCAGCCAGTGCCGAGGGCCCGCCTTCGAAATTGCTGCGGGCGCCGAGCACGCTGTTGGAGTAGATCACGACCCCGGTGTCGCCATAAGCCATATGCTCGCCGCGAACAGGCGCCATGATCGTCTGATAATTGATGCAGGTATCCGTCATCAGCACGCCGAAGGCGCGCAGTGCCGCGATCGCCCGCTGCTCGAGCGCAGCCATCTCGTCGGTCTGCCCGAGCCGGCGATAGACCGCGAAATCGAGCCCCCGCGGGTCGGTAATCGTCGGGACCCGGACCCGCCGCTCGGCCTCGGGCGCCGCGGCGAGGCCCTCGAGAAACCGCACCCCGGCTTCGCCCAGGGATTCGGTGTCGGCCATGATGTGGGCCTGCGAAACCGGGACAAAATCCGCAGCATCGAAGAACTCCCCGACCGCGATCTGATGCGTTATCCCCCAGCACCGGACCGCCCCTAGCTCACCCACGAGCATCGCCCTTTCTTCATCATTTAGCCGCATGTCAAATCACGATTTACAATCATCGATTGAACCTAAAATGACACCTTGCTGCACCTGCAGCAGATCAGCAGCAAGCCTCTCCTGACGGTTGTAGCGCGCCATCAAACCCGCTCACCACAGCACCAGTAGCATGCACCGCAAAGGTGGCGTTTTTAGGAGCGCTATAATCAAAAAAACCGCCACCCGTTGGGAGGCTCTGGAGGTCCCGATTACACGCCTTTATGTCGGCAGCTCGAAGGCGTGGACGCCCACGGAACCAGTCCGTGGGCTGAAGGCCCACGGGACAAGCCCGGCCAAGACGAAACCAGGGGCTCGATTTTTCTTCCTCAGAGAAACCGGCTGGTTTCCGCCGCTTTCGAGTATCAACGTGTTTCGTGCCCCACGCGTCCCTGAGCAATCGGGATTGGAATTCTCCGCGGCCGTGACTGTTATCATCGATAGAACACCGGGCGTCTGGTCGTAGATTCGCCAGTGCCCCAGTCAACTGCAGGAGTGGCAAATGACTCTTGGTAAACACTTTACGCGGACAGGTCGTGGCTTAGCGATTGGGGCAGCGGTTATTGCGGCGGTCGGGTTGACCACCGTGCCGCGGCCGGCTCATGCCCTCAGCCCCGCTGCCGGGGTAGGGATCGGGCTCGGCGCCTTCGCAGCAGGGACTGCGCTCGGCGCGGCAGGGAACCCGTACTACAACCCCTATTACTATAATCCTTACGGGTACTATTACCCGTCTGCCCCGGCCTATTATCCGGCGACACCGTATTATCCGCAGCGGCGCTGTTGGGACGCGTATTATCGGCGTTATTACGCCTGCTGACCGAACACGCGGGCGAAGATCGTGTCGACGTGTTTGAGATGGTAGGCGGGGTCGAATAGGCCGACGATGGTTTGCGGGTCGAGATGGCGGGTGATCTGCGGGTCCGCCTTCAGGAGATCGGAGAAGCGGCCTTTGCCGTCCCACGCGGCCATCGCGCTGCGCTGCACAGCCCGATAGGCGTCCTCCCGGCTCATGCCGGCTTGGGTCAACGCCAGCAGCACGCGCTGTGAATTGACGAGCCCGCCCAAGGATTCGAGATTCCGGCGCATGCGTTCGGGATAAACGACGAGCCGGTCGATCAGCCCGGTCAGCCGCGCCAGCGCGAAATCGAGTGCGATCGTCGTATCCGGGGCGATGACCCGCTCGACCGAGGAGTGGGAGATGTCACGCTCGTGCCAGAGCGCGACATTTTCGAGCGCCGGCACCACGGCGGACCGGACGAGGCGGGCGAGGCCGGTCAGATTCTCGGCGAGGATCGGGTTGCGCTTGTGCGGCATCGCCGAGGAGCCCTTTTGCCCCGGCGCGAAATATTCTTCGGCCTCGCGCACTTCGGTGCGTTGCAGGTGACGGATCTCAGTGGCGAGGCGTTCGACCGCCGCGCCGATCAGCGCCAGGGTTATAAAGAATTGGGCATGGCGGTCGCGCGGAATGACCTGCGTCGAGATCGGCTCCGGCTCGAGGCCGAGCTTCTCCGCAACATATTCTTCGACCCGAGGATCGACATTGGCGAAGGTCCCGACGGCGCCGGAGATCGCGCAGGTCGCGACTTCCTTGCGCGCGGCGAGGAGGCGAGCGCGGTTGCGCGCAAACTCGGCGTAATGCCCAGCGAGCTTCAATCCGAAGGTTGTCGGCTCGGCATGAATGCCGTGACTGCGCCCCACGGTCGGCGTCAATTTGTGCTCGAAGGCGCGGCGCTTCAGCACTGCGAGGAGGCCGTCGAGATCGGCCAGCAGGATGTCGGCCGCCTGCGTCAACTGCACTGCAAAGCAGGTATCGAGCACATCGCTGGAGGTCATGCCCTGGTGCACAAACCGGGCCTCGGGGCCGACATGCTCGGCAAGGTTGGTCAGGAAGGCGATCACGTCGTGGTGGGTCTCGCGCTCGATCTCGTCGATGCGCTCGGCCTCGAAGCCGCCACGCTCCCACACCACGCGAGCGGCGCTCTCGGGAATGATCCCCAGCGCCGCCTGCGCGTCGCAAGCATGCGCCTCGATCTCGAACCAGATCCGGTACCGGTTCTCCGACGACCAGATCCTGCTTATCTCGGGGCGGCTGTAACGCGGGATCATGCCGTTCGAACCTCTTCGCAGCCCAACCGGTGCAGCGCCGCGAGCATATGGGACGGGACCGGGGCGGTGATTTCGAGCGGGGGCCGCGCCGAGTAGAGCGGCAATGTGATGGACCGCGCGTAAAGCATCAGCGGTTCTCCGCTTCCGCCATTGCCATACACGGGGTCGCCGACCACGGGGCAACCGAGCTCGGCGCAGTGGACCCGCAACTGATGGGTTCGGCCGGTGCGGGGCCGCAATTCGAGCCAGGCACGACCATCCGTACCGCCGCGAACACAGTAGCCGGTGATGGCCCTTTGTCCGGCGGGATCGACGATCATGCGCCAGCCGCTGCCTCGATTGAGCTTTCTGAGCCCGGTCTCGATCCGTCCCTCGGTCTCGGGCGGGCGGCCCTCGACGACGGCCCAATAGACTTTCTCAGCCTTCCCACTGGCGAACAACGCCCCCAGCCGCCGCAGCGCCTTCGGGTGCCGCCCTAATACCAGGCAGCCGCTGGTGTCGCGATCGAGCCTATGGGCGAGAGCCGGCGGTTGCGGCAGGCCGAAGCGCAGCTCGTCGAACCGGGATTCGAGATTGGGACCCCCGCCGGGGCCGGGATGCACGGCAATCCCGGCCGGCTTGTCGATGACGATGATCAGACCGTCGCGATAAAGGACGCGATCGGTGAGCTGCCCCTCACCCCGCCCCCACCCTAACCCTCCCCCGCCTGCGGGGCAGGGAAGGGTGGGGGCAGCGCGGGCCATTCCCTCCTCCGCCCGCGGGGGAGGGTTTGGGTGGGGGCTCGGCTGTGGTCTCGACAATGGCAAAATTTGTTGCTCGGATTATTCCGCCGCCTCGCGCGCCGCAGGGGCGGTCCGGAAGCGGTCGCGCAGCGCGTCCCATTCGTCCGCCCCGAAACGGCGGAACATCTCCGGCACGGTCATCTCTTTTATCGGCGTCGGGTGGCGGTGGGCAGTCTTCAGTTCGGCCAGCATGCGGTCGCAAATGCCGACCACGCTCTTGATCAGCAGCCCCGGCACGATCGCGAGCTTGTAGCCCATCGCTTCGGCCTCTCGCAGATCAAGATCGGGCGTCTTGCCGCCCCATACGACATTGATGAGGCATGGTCCACTGACCAGGCGCGGCACCGCAGCGACCTCGTCTTCGGTCTGCGGCGCCTCGACAAACGCCATGTCGGCCCCGGCCGCCAGCGCCGCATTGGCACGAGCAATGGCCTCGTCGAAACCTGCGACGGCGCGCGAGTCGGTACGTGCGATGATCAGGAAATCCTGGTCGCGGCGGGCGGCGGCCGCGGCGCGGATCTTGGCGATGTAATTCTCGCACGAGATGACCCGCTTACCTTCGAGGTGGCCGCATTTCTTCGGGAATTCCTGATCCTCGATGTGAATCCCGGCAACGCCGCTGCGCTCGAATTCGCGCACCGTGCGAAAGACGTTGAGCTCGTTGCCGTAGCCGGTATCGGCATCGGCGATCACGGGGAGCTCGACCGCGGCGGCGATGCGCCCGGCATTGGCCACCATCTCGGACATCGTGACGAGACCGAAGTCGGGGTATCCCAACGTCGCCGCCGTGCCGGCGCCGGTCATGTAGACGGCCGCGAACCCCGCCTGTTCGATGAGCTTGGCGGTGATGCAATCATAGGCGCCGGGCGCCACCACCATCGGCTCCCGCTTCAGCAGCTCTCGAAAGCCTCTCGCCTGGGTCATCGCCGCCTCCCATAATGCCCTCCAAGGTAACGCTAGAGTACGATCCCAGGAGGGGCAAATGCACGTGTTCAATCTGACGGCCGAGCAGGCGTTCGACCCCAAGAAACACATGGAAAGAGTGCTCGGCAGGATCGGCGAAGGCGACGTCACGATCGCCTGTTGGGAGCCGGGTCAGACGAGCCCCTGTCACTGCCACCCCAACGCGACCGAGATCTACTTTTGCTTCGAGGGTGGGGGCACGATGCGCACCCCGACCGAAACCATCGAGATCGGACCGGGGACCTTCGTCGTCCATCCGCGGGGTGAATTGCACGAATACGCCAACGGCCCGCAGCGCACCTTGCTGTTCCGCGTGCGCTACGGTGACGAGATGTCCGGCCGCACCAAGGAATGGCCGAGCAACTCCGACTGGAAACCGCGCCCCGAAGACGTCGCCTATTTCGGCGGTAACCCGCTCGCGTAGGAACGCGCCCGCGCCGTTATTCCGCCGCTCGGCCCGGCCATCGACCCCGTTTCACTGCTGCTCGATCCGCGAATTGACCCAGGCCGGTTGATCGTAAGGGATCGCCCCCAAATCGGCGCGCGCGACGTGCGCCTCGGTGGTTGGGGCGGCCTCATCCTTCGACGCGGGCCGCTCGAGTCGCGAATTGACCCAGGCCGGTTGATTGTAAGGGATCGCCCCGGAATTGGGGCGCGCGACGTGCGCCTCGGTGGTTGGGGCGGCCTCATCCTTAGACGCGGGGCGCTCGAGTTGCGGATCGACCCAAGCCGGTTCATTGTAGGGGATTGCCCCGGAATTGGCGCGCGCGGCGTGTACCTCGGTGGTTGGGGCGGCCTCATTCTTCGACGCGGGCCGATCGAGCCGCGGATCGACCCAAGCCGGTTGAGTGTAAGGGATTACCTCGGAATAGGCGCGCGCAACGCGCGTCTCGGAGGCTGGAGCAGTCGCGCTGTTCGACGCTCGCCCGCCGCCAAGGGGTTCGACGCTGACGGCCGCGATACCGCTGCGAACGACACCGATCTCTTCGGCGGCGCGGGGCGAAAGATCGATAATGAAACGCCGCCGATAGGGTCCGCGGTCATTGATCTTGACGACCACTGCGCGGCCGGTGTCGAGGTTTGTGACTCTTGCGTAGGAAGCAAGCGGCAGCGAACGATGGGCCGCCGTCGGGGTGACCCAATCGAGAATCTCGCCGCTCGCGGTACGGGAGCCCACCCAGTTGTACCAAGCCGCTCTGCCGACCTCGCTTTTTCCGATCGTATGCACGGGGCCTAGATACGCATCGGCCGCACCCCCGGCCAACTCGGTGGAATCGGAGTCGGCATCGCGCGAGCGCGCGTGAGCGTCCGCGCCGCAAGACGGGAACTGGGCTTTGCCGTGCCATCTTTCGGCTTTGACAAGTTTCCCCTGCAGCTGGCCGGGATGCGGCGATGAGCCTTTGCCCGGCGTCTTGGCGATCGCACCGGTCGAGATCATAAGACACGCGAGCGAAATACCGATCGTTTGACGCATTGGCATTGCGTTGCCCCCTCTTGCTGGGCACCCCCCGGTCGCAGGCAATAGCGGTCGGGCCGCCATGCCAATCGTATTGGTATGGACCAGGGAATGCAGATCGGTGTCTTCCCGGATTGTCCCCGACAAACCGGGTAGGACAGGCAGGACGGAGCGAGGCTAAACAGGCCAAAACACCGGTGTCAACCCTGCCATTCTTTTTTTCTGCACATTAGAAACCGGCTGCGCTGTTCAGGCCACAGGATCACAACCCCAGAATTACCTGATCTATTCTTCAGAAAAACGTCGACTTTATTTACTCATTAACTGTTCGGTTGCGGGAACCAAAACTAGGAGGGTACCCCTTAAAAACGCGGCACCCCGGTTTTGCTCGTAAAGTGTGGAACGGGGCGAAACCCCGCGTGCAGGTTTTATTTGCGGGGATTGGCACTCGATGATCAGCTCGTGGACGCCCTCAGTGCAAAGTCCCGCACCCGATCGCCGCGCCTTTGCCGTGTCAAGACTGTGTCAGCCGACGACCGAATACTCGAGGCCGCTTTCCCGCTGACACTGGCCGGAGTCCAGGTTATGACGTTCGGCCGAGAGTGAGGTGGAGAGGCGACAATGGGTGTCATCGAGCGCATTGCGGAATTTTACGACGATCTGACGAATTGGCGGCGCGACATCCATGCTCACCCGGAACTCGGGTTCGAGGAGCGGCGGACCTCCGATTTCGTCGCGCAAAAGCTCGCCGAGTTCGGGTACGAGGTGCATCGCGGCGTCGGCCGCACCGGTGTCGTCGGGCAGTTGCGCGCCGGCACGTCGCCGCGCTCGATCGGGCTGCGGGCGGACATGGACGCGCTGCCGATCGAGGAGGCGACTAATCTCCCCTACCGCTCGCGCCATCAGGGTCGCATGCACGCCTGCGGCCATGACGGGCACACCGCGATGCTGCTCGGCGCGGCCCGGTACCTCGCGGAGACCCGCAATTTCGACGGAACCGTCAACCTGATCTTTCAACCCGCCGAAGAGGGGCTCGGCGGCGGCGCGGCGATGGTCGAGGACGGGCTGCTCGAGCGTTTTCCGTGCGATGCGATATTTGGCATGCACAACCGGCCGGGGCTCGCAATCGGCAAGTTCCATATCCGCACCGGCCCGATGATGGCGGGCGGCGGCTACTTCGATATTACCGTCACCGGCCGCGGCGCGCACGGCGCCCGCCCCGAGGTGGGCATCGATCCGGTGATTGTCGCGAGCCACATCACGACGGCGTTGCAGACAATCGTCTCCCGAAATGTGAGGCCGCTCGACACGGCGGTCCTCAGCGTTACCCAGATCCACGCCGGCGACGCCTACAATGTGATCCCGGAGCAGGCCTTCATCCGTGGCACCGCACGCGCCTTCGCTCCCGAAACCTTGCGGCTCATCGAGGACAATATGCGGCGCATCGCTTCCGGCGTCGCCAGCGGGTTCGGCGCGACTGCGGAACTCGATTTCCGGATTCTGTTTCCGCCGCTGGTCAATGATGCCGTCGAGACCAAATTCATCGCCGAGACTGCCGCCGAGCTGGTCGGCGCCGAGAACGTCAATCGCTACGGCAACCTCGTGATGGCCTCGGAAGATTTCTCGTACATGCTGAACCGCCGCCCCGGCGCCTACATCCAAATCGGCAACGGCGACGGAGCCGGGGGCTGCGAAGTCCACAACCCCGGCTACGATTTCAACGACACGGCACTGCCGTTCGGCGCCAGCCTGTTCGTGCGGCTGGCCGAACGGAAATTGGCCCGCTGACCCTCACCCGCCTCGCTGCGCCGGGTCGGTGAGGGTTTGCGGATCAAGACCCGGAGGCGGCCGGATGCGGATTGTCGTGGTCGGCACCTCGGGGGCCGGCAAGACGACGTTGGCACGCAGAATTGCGGCGCTGTTGGAGCTGCCGCATATCGAACTCGATGCCATCAATTGGCAGTCGGGATGGCACGATCTGACGCGGCACGATCCGGAGGAATTCGTCCGCCGCGTCAATGAGGCGATCGAGGCCGAGGCTTGGGTGGTCGACGGCAATTACGGCCCCGTGCGCGACAGGATCTGGCCGCGTGCGACCCACCTCGTCTGGCTCGATTATGAACGCCCGGTGATCATGGCTCGAGTGATCTCCCGAACGCTTTTCCGCGCCGTTCTGCGCACCGAGCTGTGGGCCGGCAACCGCGAGCGCTGGCGGCAGATGCTGCGGCCCAGCCACCCGATCCGCTGGGCCTGGAACACCTGGGAGCGCCGCCGCCGCGAAACCGCAGAGCGCCTGGCGCACAGGGAATGCGCACATCTGGTGGTATTGCAGTTGCGCCGCCCAACCGAGGTGCGGCGGGCACTCGAGCTGCTGGCGGAGACCGCTGGCGTACAAACGAGGCACGACGGCGCAACGGGGCGACTTTAGTCCGATGCGGATCCCGGCTTGAGTAGCGGCTGGCAGCGTATCACGTTACCGGTGACATCACTTTGGGAGACCGAGAAATGGCCGAGCGCGAAGAAGTTGGCGATCGCACGATCAGAGTCCCCGAGCACATGATCGAGACGATCAACCGGCTGGTGCGGACCTCGCGCCAGATGCTGACCGAGATCGGCCGGGAGCCGACCCCCGAGGAACTCGCCGAAAAATTGGCGATGCCGCTCGAAAAGGTACGCAAAGTCTTGAATATAGCCAAGCAACCGATCACGCTGGAGGCGCCGATCGGCGGGGCGGGGGATCCCGATCTCGGCTGATCTTGCGAAGCAACCTCACATTTCATAAGAGGCCGTCTTCCGGGTCGTGCGAGATCGCGGTGAATAGCGCGCCAGCTGGCCGGGGGCGCTGGCATCAGGCCTTTCCTTTGATCCGGACCCGCGGCAGGATCGCCGGGTCACGATGATGCTGCGCGGTAAGGGGCGCCGCCATCCGGGAGGAAACCATGGAAGCGCGGGTCATCAGCAGGGTCAGCTGGCAGATCGTGCCGTTCGTGGCGCTCTGCTACTTTGTCTGCTTCCTCGATCGCGTCAATGTCGGCTTCGCCGCGCTCGAGATGAACAAGGATCTCGGGTTCACCGCGACGATGTTCGGTTGGGGCGCCGGCATCTTCTTCTTCGGGTATTTCTTCTTCGAAGTGCCGAGCAATTTGGCACTCGAGCGGTTCGGGGCGCGGCTGTGGATCGCCCGGATCATGGTGACCTGGGGCCTCTTGTCGGCCGCGATGGCGCTGATCTGGAACGGATGGAGCTTTCTCGTCATCCGCTTCCTGCTCGGCGCGGCCGAGGCCGGCTTCTTCCCGGGGATCATTCTGTTTCTGACCTATTGGTTCCCGTCGCATTATCGCGCTCGCATGGTCGGCCGCTTCATGGCGGCGATCCCGATCTCGACGGTGATCGGCGCCCCGTTATCCGGCTTGATCCTCGGAATGGACGGGATCTGGGGCCTCAAGGGTTGGCAGTGGCTGTTCATTTGCGAGGGCCTCCCGACGGTTTTGCTTGGCCTTGTCGTGATGTTTTACCTGACCGACGGTCCGGCAAAGGCGCATTGGCTCGCCGCCGATGAGCGCGACTGGCTGATCGACCGCTTGCGCCGCGAGCGAATGGTACGCGAGGCTCACGCAAGACACACGCTCTGGCAGGCATTGGCCCACCCTCGCGTACTGGGCGCTGAGTCTGGTCTATTTCGGCACTGCCGCAGCCAGCTACGCCTTGAGCTTTTGGCTGCCGACGATCGTCAAGAATTTTGGCGTCACCAATTTCCAGACCGGGCTGATCACCGCGGTCCCCTATGTGATCGGCGCGGTCGCGGTATTTCTGTGGCCCCTCCTCTCGGACCGGATGGGCGAGCGGAAATGGAACACGGCCCTGGCCTTCCTGGTCACCGCGGGCGGCCTCGCGCTGTCGACCTATTTTCCGGACCCGGTGCAGAAGATGGCGGTGCTCTCGACCTGTGCGGTCGGTCTCTTCGCGATCGCACCGTTGTTCTGGACACTGCCGACCGCGTTGCTCAGCGGCACCGCCGCGGCCGGCGGCATTGCCCTGATCAATTCGATCGGCAATCTCGCCGGATTTGCCGCCCCCTACGTTATGGGCTACCTGAAGGATGCAACCGGCGGCTTCACTGCCGGCCTTTTGGCGGTCGCGTTCTTCCCGTTCTTGTCGGCCATCCTCATGCTGATCCTCGGGCACAACCCGGCGCTCGAGCGCGGCGCCATCCCGGAGGGGGCCCACTAACAACGCAAACTATGGGTTTGCGCAGCCTTCGAAGGCGTTGTGGGGACAAGAGAAGCCGCCGCCCGGATCTGGTCCGAGGATGGCATTCCCGGCCCCCGGTCCGCACCCGGCGAGCAGTATCGTCAGAACAACCGCAAAAGGCGCAAATCTTAACGCCCTCTTAGGCGAGAGGACGGCGTCCGGCTTGCCGAGGTCTAGATCACTGCGATCGCTTCGATCTCGATCAGAAACTCGGGCTGTGCCAATGCCGCGACGGCCACCAGGGTCGAGGCCGGCATTTTCTTGCCGAAGAATTCCTCGCGTATGGCCGCGTAGTCGGCGCGATGACGAATGTCGATCAGATAGGTGTTGACCTTGACGATATTTGCCATCGTGCCCCCGCCGGCCTCGACCTGGGCTTTCACCGCCTGCAGGGCCGCTCGCGCCTGCGCCTTGAAATCGCCGGCATGCGCGGCACTGCCGTTGTCGCCGTAGGCCACCTGGCCCGCGATATAGAGGACGGTCTCCGCGCCGGTCACCTTGACGGCCTGCGAATAGGTCGGCGGATCCCAGACCCCGCGCGCAGCATATTGCTCGATCTTGGCCATCGCTCACACCTCCTGTGAATGGAACGGGCCCAAGCTAAGAGCCGACCGCCACGAGCGTCAATTCGCTCGTCGCGGAGGACCCTAAAGGCGCTCCGGCAGGAGCCGCGCGATCAAGGCTGCTGGTCGGCCGGCCGGGCGCGGTCGGCGGATTGCTGGCGATAGACTTCCCGCTGCTTCTCGCGCCACGCGGCCCGTTCCTCCGGATCGAGCTTGCCGTCGTGGTTGCTGTCGATTTGGTCGAACCGCTCGCGATAGAGCTGGTCGCGCTCCTCGGCCGGCATCGCCGCCAACCGATCGTAATAGGCCTTGCGCCGCTCGATGCTCGCTTTCTCCGCAGCGGAAAGGCCGGGGTCGGCCAGCTGACGCGCGAGCCGCGCCTGGCGCTGCTGCAGGTCGCGCGCGCGGAAGTCGCGGTACTGGTCGAAGGTGATCATCTCGCCCGCCGCAGCGGGTTCGGTCGCTCGTTGCGCAACCGCCGGCCAGTGCGACCATGCCATTGCGAGCAGGACCGCCGCGGCGGCTGGGAGCGTCCATTTCTTCATCGTCATCTCCTCGGAGGTTCATCGTCCCTGCGCATAATAGAACAAAACATGATCATGTTTGGCAAGCAGATTTTGGGCGAGCCGCCCTTCGGCGGGGCGGAAGGCGAAGGCGGCGGCTATTGATTTACGACGTTTAACGACGCTTTACTTCGGTTACCGGTGACCCGGGATAAATTGGCGTGAACGGCGATCCATCCTGCGGGCAGTCACGACGTTTCGAATGCCGGCGAGATCTCAGATCAACCGCGGGGCCTGAAGGACCTCGTTCCCGACCTCACCGGATTGTATGCGCAGTACGAGCTGATCGAGCCTTGGCTGCAGACCGACCAGCCGCCCCCGGACCGCGAGCGTCACCAGTCGCCAGAGGAACGCGCGCAACTCGACGGATTGTGGGAGTGCATTCTCTGCTTCTGCTGCCCGAGCTACTGGTGGGAACCAGGACCGCTATCTCGGCCCGTCGATCTTATTGCAATCCTATCGCTGGCTCGCAGACAGCCGAGACCAGCGCACCGGCGAGCGCCTCGACCGGCTCGAAGACCCGTTCCGGCTTTATCGCTGCCACACCATCATGAACTGCACCAAGACCTGCCCGAAAGGGCTCAACCCGGCGCGTGCGATTTCCAATACCAAGCGAATGATGGCCGAGCGCGGGTGAGCGTCATCAGCACCCCGTCGGAACCGCGATCTCCATCAACGGGCCGTATTGCTGGCTGCCGAAAATGTCGGCGTCGCCCGGGCTGCCGCTGGTGATCGACCGCAGGATCGTGAACTTGATAGCCAATGCGGGGTTGAACTCGACATAATCGGTGATCCGGCTCTCCGGAATGCCAAAGATCCGGCACACCGCGGCCCGCGACAGCACGCCGCTGCGGCGGACGAGATCGTAGTCGGCGCGCTCGGCGAAGATCACGTCGAACGTGATCTTGTCGACCCCGGCATTCTTGCTGCGGATCGTCTTCGCGATCTCGGAGAGCTTGCGCGTTGTCATAGCAGGCCGCGGTTAGTTCGAAGTCGGCACCAAAGGCATGTCATTCTGGGATGCCCCCAAGGGGGCAGGCCCGGAAACCATGAACACGGGCCTGCGAGAATTGAAAACGGCCGTGTGCATGGTTTCCGGGTTCTCGGGCTGCGCCCGCGCCCCGGAATAACCGTCCGATGGGCACGCTCTCACAACATCTCACACGCCGGCTCGGTGATGAAGGTCGGAAACAATTCGAGCGGGTCGTCGAGGCGCACCGTGTGGTTGACCGTCCAGCGATAGGCCGGGCTCGCCGGCATCACCTCGTCGAGCAGAAAGGCGACCCCGCCGGCGGTGCCCTTCACCGCCGGCAGCCGCGCATAGAACATCTGGCGGGTGCCGGTCATGCACACTTCCTCGGCCATCTCCCGCGTCGGCGCGATCGCCTGCACGACGACGCACAATTCGTGGCCAGGCGAACGCCTCAGCGGTTCGAGCGCTCCGAGGATGGCGTCGCGGCCATAGACGGTGTAGTGCAATTCGTAACCCGCCGAACCGAAGCGCTCGGCTGCCTGTTGCCGGGCCCAGGCGATGACCGCGTCGATATTCTCGATCGTGTAAGGGTCGCGCACCCCGACCATGCCGATAAAACGCTCGCCGAGCTTGCCGGCGCCTTCGAGCTTGGCGCAACTCCATGGCCGGAACATATTTCGGCCCGGTGACGCGGGTGGTGCGCTCGTCAGATTGCTCGTAGCGGCACTCTCTCATATCGATATGGCCGCCGAGGAAATATTCATAAAACGGGCTGGGCCGCTCATGCATCGTATGGGCCGCGACCGAAGCGATCGTGCAGCGCTGCTCCGGGCACAGCGCGGTCACCTTGAAGTCCTCCATCGTGATCTCGCCCAGCACCGATTCCTTGCCGGCATAGGGCTCGGCGCAAAACGATGCGCATTCGAGCACCTTGCCGGCGAAGTACGCGAGCCCTTCCGGAAGTCCCCGGCGTATCGCTGGCGCGGCAAAGATCGCGCAGTCGCTGCTGCGGCCGCCAATGATCACATCGGCACCCCGGTCGAGCAACTCGATGTAAGGGCGCACGCCGGCCATGGCCACGACGCGGTCGGTAGCGCCGAGGGTCGCCAGGTCGAGCGGTGGCCGTCCGTCGAGCCCTGTGATTAGGTCGCCCGCCGCGATTTTGCGGCGTAGATGGTCCTTACCGACTTCCGAATAGAAATAACCGATGCGAAACCGCGGCAGGCGATGCTCGCGGGCGAGGTCCTTGATGATGCCGACGAACCGGTCGACCCCGCTATTGCTGCCGGTGTCGGCGGCCGAGCCGACGATCACCGGCACGCCGAGCCGGTGTGCCCCCAGCAGCATGTGCTCGAGATCGTGCCTCTGCCACTGCACCGGGCTCGACGACACGTCCGCGCCGAGCGGCCCCGGACCGACATCGCACGACCCGGAATCGGCGCAGATCAGGTCGGGCGCGCAGTCGAGCCCGATCTGAAAGCTCGCCGTCTTGATCGGCGCAAAGCCGAGATGCCCGTTGGGGCACAGGATGCGCAGCGAAGACCCGGACGATGCCAACGTGCCCCTATCCCTCGGCGCGAATTCCCCGAACTTCGCCCACCATACCGCAATTGCGCCATCCTGGGCATCACACAAGCAACGGCAGGAGCTGCTCGACAATCAGATTTGAGCCGCACCGCCATCCACAAACAGCTCGATGCCATTGACGTAGCCGCTATCGTCGGAAGCCAGGAACACCGCCGCCTTGCCGAGATCGTCCGGCGTGCCGATCCGGCCGAGCGGAACTGATGCAATGGCCTCGGCCTTTTGCTCGTCAGTCATGAAATGAGAGAGGCCGGGAGTCGCCGTGTAGCCGGGGCTCAACACGTTGACCCGGATGTCGCGTCCTTTGAGGTCGACAATCCAGCCGCGCGCGAACGAGCGTATTGCGGCCTTTGACGCGTTGTACACCGAGCAGGCAGGGAAGCCTTTGATCGACACCATCGAGCCGGTCAGGATCACCGAGGAACCTTTGGCGAGCAGCGGCAGCGCCTTCTGCACGGCGAACAAGAGGCCGCGCACGTTCGTGTTGAACGTCCTGTCGAAATGCTCCTCGGTGATCTCTCCCAACGAGGCGAATTCGTAAACCCCGGCATTCGCCGCCAGCACGTCGATATGCCCGGCTTGCGCCTTGACGGTTGTGTAGATGCGGTCGAGGTCGGCGAGGTTGGAGGTATCGCCCTGGATCGCTGCGGCATTGCGGCCGATCGCGGTGACTGCCTTGTTCAGTTCGGATTGATGGCGGCCGGTGATAAACACGCGTGCGCCTTCCGCGGCAAAGTGCTCGGCGATGCCGAGGCCAATGCCGGCGCTGCCGCCCGTGACGACAGCGACTTTGCCTGCAAGTTTCCCGGTCATGGCGATTTCCTTTCAGGTTGCGGCCAGTGGCGACGATCGCGATGACCTATTGTGCCGGCTGGGCCGGCACAATAGAGAAGAGCGGGCCCAATCCCTCCGCTATCGTCAGATGCGCGATGACGGCGTCGCGAAACTTCGGGTACGGCAGGTTTGCCAGCATCGCCGTCTGCACCGCGGCCATGACCTCGCCCGCTTCGGAGCCGATCATCGTGAAACCGAGAATCCGGTCGTCGTTCGCGACAAGAACCTTCATGAAGCCAAGTGTTTCGTCTGTCGTCTGCGTCCGCAGCACAGAGCTCATCGGCAGCCGGGCGACGCGCGCGGCCACACCTTGACGTTGCGCCTCGCTCTCGCTCAGTCCAACGCGGGCGAGTGGCGGGTCCGTGAACACGCAGTAGGGAACCAAGCGATCGCGCGTGCTGCGCTTCCCCCCTGCCAGATTGTCCCTGATGATCCGAAAGTCGTCGACCGACACGTGCGTAAACTGCGGGCTGCCGGCGCATTCGCCCATGGCCCAAACGTTGGGCGCACTCGTCTCCAGCCGCTCATTCACGCGAATATAGCCGTGAGCGTCCAGTTCGACGCCGGCTGGCTCGAGCCCGATCCCTGTGGTGTTCGGAATGCGTCCCGCCGCAACCAGGATGTCGCTGCCCTCGATCCTTTGCTCACCAGGAGGCGTGCGCACGGTAAGACTGACCCCCTCGCCGGATCGGCCGTTTACACTGAGGGTCTCGGCCGCATTTAAAAACCGAATACCTTCGTCACTGAGAATCCGCTGCACTTCGTCGGCAACGTCGGCATCCTCCCGGGCCAAGATTTGCGGCCCGGTCTCGATGACTGTCACGCGGCTGCCGAAGCGGCGATAGGCCTGCGCCATTTCGAGACCGACATAACCGCCGCCGAGCACGATTAGATGCGACGGCAGGTAGTCGAGTTCGAGAGCCTCGATGTGGGTCATCGGTCGGGCGGCCTCGAGACCGGGCACCCGCGGAATTGCTGCGTGCGATCCGAGATTGAGGAAAACCTGGTCGCCAGCCAGCACGCGTGTGCCACCGTCATTGAGGTGCACCTCGAGCGTTTTCGGCGCCACAAAGCGTCCGCTCCCCATGATTAACTCGGCACCGGTCGCCTTGTAGTTCTGCAGATGCAGCTCGACCTCGCGGTTGACCATGTCGCGCTTGCGTTGCCGGACCGCCGCCATGTCAGTCTCCACCGGACCGGCGACCGTGCCGAACTGTCCGGCGTGGTGCGCCAGATGTGCCACCTTTGCGCTCCAAATCTCGTTCTTGCTGGGCATGCAGGCGATATTCGGACAGGAGCCGCCGATCCAGCGACGCTCGACGACGGCAGTCCGCCGCCCCGACTGCGCCATGTGCCATGCCAGCAGCTTGCCGCCTTGGCCGCTGCCCAGGATCAGGATTTCAATTTGTTCTGCAGACATGAGCTTTCTCCTTCGCTGTTCTCAGTAATGGGAGAGTGCCTCGGCGCTGACCTCGCGCTTGTACTTGGCAGAAACTGACAATCTCAGCACATCCTGCTTCAGCAAATAGAATGATACCGCAAGCAGAACCACGTCCTTCATTAGGAAAGGAACGTTGCCAGCCATTGCTGGGAACCCGCCGGCCGACGCGGCCCAGCCATTCGGCATAAATGGAATAATAGTGACGGTACTGATGAATGTAGCACATGAGCCGAGAGCCCCAAGGATGCCTAGTTTCTTATTCCAGAACCCTGAGAACAAGAGCGTGCAAATCAACCATTCCGAGACGCCTAAAAACCAACTGGCTCCCCGGATGCCGAAAGCCGGGTACATCCAAAAAATCAGCGGACCGTTACTGATGTACGGAATCAAGACCTGCGCTTCGTACTCCCACCATTTCTGATAGCCAAAAAACAGGAATATAATCACCATCGCTGCGCGGACTAAATGATAGTCGAGGTCTTCTTTGAGAATTCCGAGCTTGATCAACGTTCTTTATAAGTGAGTTCATTAAGCTCCGGGTGGATGCCAGCCGGGCGGCGCCGCTATCGCCGGTGATCACATCGCCATTCCTAGTGAACGGGTTCATCTGATTTCTCCGCTTCGAGTTGGTCAACCCGATTCTCATTGGAGTTGATGGCAACACCTACGAATTGGGCTGGGGGTGCGGTAGTGGTCGCGGTGGATTAGCGATTATTCCTGCTCGGAATGAGGCTCTCTAGGTTACCGAAGAACGCCAATGCCTACCCGTTCAACCGGGCCAAATCGCACGATGGCACCCAGGTGACGACGTCCATCCCGAGCAACCCTCTAGCAGGCTGCTGAAAAACTCGCGTGTCATTCCGGGACGGCCCGTCAGGGCCGGGCCCGGAAACCATGAACACTGGCCAGTCCATTGATTTCTCGGGTCCGTGTTCCTGGATTCCGGGCTCGCGGGCAAAGCCCGCGCTCCGGAATGACGATGTTCTGCATTTTTCCGCAGCGTGCTAGAGATGCTCTGATCGCTCTCCGGACATTTTTCTGGTAACCTTGCCCGGGTGATAGGCTTCATTTCCCGAGCGAATGGAGATGGACCGCCTGACTGCGATGGAGACATTCGTCCGCGTCATCGAGGCCGGCTCGTTCTCCGGCGCGGCCAAGCAGCTTCATGTCGGGCAGCCGGCTGTCTCCAAGACGATCGCGCAGCTCGAAGATCGGCTTGGCGTCCGACTGCTGCTGCGTTCGACGCACGGCCTGACGCCGACGGAGGCGGGCCGGATCTTCTATGACCGCGCCAAACGGTCGATCGAGGAGGCCGAGGAGGCGGAACTGGCCGCGCGCGGCGCGGCCGCGACGCTGTCGGGCCGCCTGCGCATCTGTGCGGCCGTGACTTTCGCGCGCTTGCACGTCATCCCGTGTCTGCCGATCTTTCTCGCCGAGCATCCGGGGCTCGATGTCGACGTCGATCTCCAGGACGGCGATATCGACCTGATCGAAGCGGGGATCGACGTGGCGCTGCGCATGAGCCCGCTCCGCGATTCAGCGCTGACGGGCCGCAAGATCGGCCATTGTCAAAGACGCGTGATCGGCACGCCTGCCTTTTTCGCAGCGAAGGGCTTACCGCAGACCCCCGCCGATCTCGTCGCACGTCAGGCCATCATCTATGAGCAACGCCTCGGTGGCGCGACCTGGACGTTCCGGCAGGGGGCCACGGAAACATCGGTCACTATCGCGGGCCGGGTCCACGTCACCGCGGCCGAGGGTGTTCGGGAGGCAGTCTTTGCCGGGCTGGGTTTTGCTGTCGCCTCTGAATGGATGTTCGCCCCGGAGCTGCAATCCGGAGCGGTCACATCTGTGCTCGACGATTGGTCGCTGCCGCCGGCCGATCTATGGGCGGTGTTTCCGACCGGACCGCAGGCAAGCGCCAAAGCCCGCGCTTTCGTGAGCTTTATGGCGAGCCAAATGTCCGAAATGGCGAGCCAAATGTCCGATAGCGGGACGAGCGCCCTCGGGTCAGGACGAGAATAGCAGCTGGATCGAAAGCGCGGCGCCAATATCGGCCGCTGCCGAGGACGACCTGAGGACGCCACGGATAGGTCCTCTCTCACCCATAGCGGCTATTTTGCCTGACGGAGCATAACCCAGCCCGACCGTGACGGTCATAGAATTGCCGTCTTCGCGATGCATGCTTGCGGTTTGAGGCGTTACGGCTCGTACAATTTTTGGGGGAGTTCCTGCTGCAGATTTGCTGCAGAAGCAGCGGGAGTTCATTTTCGGCTCAATTGATAATTGTAACAGGCAAGCCCGGTTTCGGGTCACAACGGCGTCGCCAGCAGACTGGGCACGGCGAAGCTGTCGAGCAGGATCAGCTTGTCGCGGATTTTGAGGCGCTGCCCCGAAAATTCGAGCCGGTCGCGGTAGAGGCCGGTCGCGAACAGCCGGGTCTCGCCTTCCTGGTCGGTCTGATAGACGGCGAACGGCGCCTCGACAGTGAGACCATCAAGGATGCGTGGTAGGCCGATGACGTGGCGATCGGTGTGGATGTTGTATTTGTTGGCTTCGCGCAAGGCCCGGATGCGGTCTTCGAGCATCGCCCGGCTGTCGCAAAAGACCAGCCCCGCCGGCAGGCCGCGGTCGAAATTTTCCCGCGGGACGATCTGATAACGGCACTCCTCGGCGAAGAGATCGAGCCATTCGTCGAATTTTGCCATGTCGATCAGCACGCCGTACTCGGCGAGCAGATCGCAGATCGCGGCGCGGTCGGCCTTCATCGCACCGCGCCGTCCGGTTCGATGCCCAACAGCTCGGCGTAATACGACCAGAAGCCGCGCAACGGCACATCGGTCACCCGATAGTCGCGGTCGGAGATCACCCCGCCGCCGCCGAGCTCGATGACTGTGGTGCGGTCGGGGTCGGGTTTGGAGGCGCGGTGCGCGATCTCGATCGCCTCCCCATCCTCCATCGAGACGAGCCCGGCGGGACCGACGAGGTTCACCTGGCGCAACCGGTGCAGCGTCATCTCGGGCGGATCGTCTTCGTAGCCGAGCATCGTCTGGAACACCTCGACCTCGTCGATGCCGCGCGGCCGGATCTGCCGCACCGCCAGACTGTTGCTGATCTGGACAAAAACCGCGGACGGGAAAACCGAGGTGACCACGAGGTTGAGCTTGTCGTCGCGCTCAGGGCGGAAGGTGACGAGCGACGGCTCCTTCAGCGACAGGAAGTCGTTTCGCACTCCGGCGCCGGCGTAAGCCTGGTGGGCGAACTCGTCGGTGTCGCTGTCGGCCTCCGCCCAGGTGATGTTGTGGCGGTGGCGCGCATCCATCTTGACCCCGCCGGTCTGCGTCGACCGGTCGAGCCCGAAGGTGACGAGAAATTCGTGCAACAGGCTGGCGTGGTAGTTGTCCCGGGTATTCTCGGCATAGAGCTTCCAGTTCCCGCGGATCCGCTGGCGATTGTAACCGAGCACCCGGACCGGCCGGTCGAAGAGGCGGCGCAATTGCGCCAGGATCGGCGGGCCGAGGTATTCTTCGAGCGGCTCGGCATCCTCGGCCAGGGTGCCGAACACCGCGCCGTTGACGATGCCGACCCTCAGCGGGCGCAGCCCGTGCCGGCGCATCTCAAAGCTCGGGTCGAGCCCGCCTTTGCCCCGGATGCCGCGGCGGAACGGGATCGCCATCAGCGAGCCGTCGAGCCCATAGCACCATTGGTGATAGATGCAGATGTGCTCGTCGGCATTACCGGAAAGCTCGCGGCGGACCAGCGCGCCGCGATGGGCACAGCGGTTGACGAAGGCTTTGACCGCGCCCGACTTGTCGCGGTTGAAGATGACCGGCGTCTCGCCGACATAGGTCGCCCGGAAATCCCCCGGCGTCGGGATTTCGCTGTCGAGGCCGAGATAGCTCCACACCGGCCCGCGAAATATCCGCTCCTGCTCGCAGGCATAGATTTCGGCGTCGTGATAAAGGCGATAGGGCACGCGGCTATAATCGAGCGCCGGCCAAATCGCAGCGGTCACCATCAGCGTGTTCGATTGTATTGGTAATCCTCGCGCTCGCCGCTGCCGACACGCAGCTGCGGGTTCAGGGCGGGCCGAGTTGCCTGCAGCTTGGCGTGAGTGTCGAGCGCCGCCTGGTCGGACCAACGTTCGAGCAAAACCAGCTTGTCCAGATTGAGCGCGCAGCGCGCCCGGTATGTCTGCGCGAGCTCGGACCCTTTTCCCGGTGCGGCCGTGATCGTGACGACAAGCCGAACTGCCATGACCCCCTCCTATACCGGGTAAAGAACTCAAGCAGTACGATCGCCGTACCACCCCGTCAAGCTCGCCCTCCGGGCTTTGTGCCGGGCACCGAGGTCACTTGTCTTCAGGCTTCTGTTCAGGTTTAATTCTGTTAATCGAACAGCCGCACGGCTCACCACCTGATGGCACGCCACCCCTCAGCGACAGAAATAGAACACCCGCACGATCTTCGTCATAAAAGAGAAAGACTGATCGCTATTATTCGGCGGCAGTCGCTGTTACAGAATTGGGACTTTGTGCTCACTTCGGGACGATCGAGCAATTTCTTTTTCGATATGAAAAGGACAATGTTTGATCCGGAGGGGGCGGCGTTGTTGGCGGACCTGCTGTTCGACGCGATCAAGGCCGAGGATGTCGAGTACATCGGGGGGCTGGAAACCGGAGCGATCCCGATCGTCACCGCTCTGTGCGCAAGAAGCTGGCCCGAAAAGCCGCTCAAGGGCTTTTTTGTGCGCAAGGAAAACAAGGGGCACGGCACCGACCAACGGATTGACGGCCTGCTCCAACGGGGATCGAAAGTCATTCTCTTCGAAGATGTCACGACTACCGGCGGCTCGGCGATGGAGGCAGTGAACCAGGCGCGGCAATTGGATTGCACGGTGTTGAAAGTCATTTCCGTGGTCGATCGGCAGGAAGGAGCCGAAGAGAACTTTCGAGCGGGGGGCATCAGGTTCGAATCCGTGTTCACCTGGCGTGATTTCAGTTGAGCCAATCGGTAATCGACCTGGCGGCGGCGCATCTCAGGCGTCAATTTATTTATCAGGCGCAACGCGGCCGGTTTGGCAGTTTGGACGCTCTGCTGGAACTGGCGATATCCGCCCGCGGATGTGTCGCATCGTCGATGTCGTCGAGCCGCGTGACGGTGGCTTTCGTTCTCGAAAGAGTGCTCGGCCAGTGCGTCGAATACCTCGAGGCGCGGCCGGTGCCAATCTCGGAGATCGCCGAATTGGCCGATCGGCTCAATCTTCCGGTTTCGCGCGCAGTCGAATACCTCGCCGGAGCCGACGACGACGCAATCGACATCGCAGCCACGCTGGTCAAGTCGCGCCCGGCGAGAGACCGGTAATCGCAAAGCTCATTGCAAACTGTCTCTCAGCAGAGCAGCCAGACGGACGCCTGCTTTCGCCAACTGCTCCTTGATCGCGGCAACGGCGCGGTCGCGATAGCCAGCATCCAGCCGGTGTAACGGGACTGGGCCGCAGGCATCGGCTTCCCCTTTCCGCGTCGGAAAGCTGAACTTGCCGCCCAGTTCGGCCGCAAACTTGTATACTACCGATTGCGCGAGCTCGTACGATTCCCGCGCCCATTCTTCCGGGGCGCCACCTGACCATTTTCGGATCTCGATGGCGGTCAGCCTGGCGGCGATCTGTTGGGCGGCCTTGGCGGGGTCGTTCCCCTCCGCCTCGGCAACCAAGTCGTCCTCCCAATAGACGCTGAGCCGAACCGGGGTCTTGCTTCCGGGCGGGAGAACCGCGACACACCGCCCGCTCTGGTCGCCGCGCTCGACCGCGAAAAGCGGGTCATGTATGTCGCCGACGAGATTCAGCAAGAATTGCAGAGCCATCAGCCGCTCCGGCTCTGAGGTACCGGGCTCGCGCAGCTCCTTTGCGAACTGCTCGATCTTGTCGACGATGCAGTCGTCTTGCGGCCCGTGGCTCGCCGGCATCATCGCTCGCAGGGCGGGTCGGCCGAAACAGGCCTTGTTCAAATCGGGTTTATCGAGATCGAGTTTCACGTAATGCCACTTCGTGGTTGCAATTCGTCCCTCCGGGCTCTTCTCGCGCAGCGCATCGGCCCAAATCGCCTCTCCGGCGATGTCGGTCTTCGTCCAGGTATTGGATTTGTCGGCGGCGAGAATGTCGGCAATCTTCTTTTGGACGGGCGGATCCCCGGTCTGCAGGAGCCGATCGGCCAGCAGGGCTATGATCTCGTGCGCCTCGCCACCCCACGCCCAACACTTCGAAGGCTCCCAGAGGAGGGCGGCTGGCATCAAACACAGAATTGTGGAGTAAAGCCGAAAGCGCGTCATCGCACCGGTCGATCAACTGCGTGTTGGCGGGTCCGATTCCTATGGTAGCATTATAAGGGCTCGCGCCTGCTATCCGCCCCGGTTCGAGCGAGGTGCGACAGCGTGGATGAAGGCATGGCCCGGCACCGCCGCATAGGATGAACAGGGTTCGCATCCTCGCGAGCCCAATCCTATGGGTCGGGCTCCTCTTCGCGGTGCTGTTGCTGCGGATGGAAGCGCTGAGACCGGTCTTCCAATGGGCGTTTCCAGGCGTCGAGCCCGTGATCTACCAGCGCAGCAGCTTTCTTGCGTTGTTCCTGTCGCATCTGGCGCTGGTTGCAGCGGCAAGCCTTGCGGCGATATCGGTTGGTCTCTTATTCGCGGTATTCGTCACCCGCCCCGTCGGACGGGATTTCCGATTGATGGTGAACACGCTGGCTACCGTCGGCCAGACCCTGCCGCCCGCCGCTGTTCTGGCGATTGCCGTCCCGGCCGTCGGTTTCGGCTCCCGCCCGACAGTGCTGGCACTGTTTCTCTACGGTCTCTTGCCGATCATCGCGAGCGCGATCGCCGGTCTGGAAGGAGTTCCTCGCGCGGTGCGCGAAGCAGCCGCGGGGCTCGGCCTTTCGTCTTGGCAGCAGCTGCGCGAGGTGGAGTTGCCCCTGGCTGCTCCGGTGATCCTTTCAGGAATACGCGTCTCGGTCACGATCGCCATCGGAACGGCGACGATCGGGTCGACGGTAGGCGCCTTGACGCTCGGCACTCCGATCTTTAATGGCTTGGTCGCCGACAAGCTGCCCTTCGTCATCGAAGGCGCCGTTCTGGTCGCGTTGTTTGCGATCGTCACCGACCTGTCGTTCGCGCGCCTCGAGCGATGGCTGCGGCACGAAACAAGGCAGGCGGTCAGTGAAACCAATCGATGAGGATGCCGAAGATGAAGACCGTGACCCCGCTCCACAGCAGAAGGGCGAGAAGGGTTTGCACCCGGGCTGAATCCGGCACTACCCGAGAAAGATAGGCTGACCGCAGCATACGCATGGCGTCGCTCCTTCAGCTTCAGCAGCTCGGAAACCCAGTCTAGCTGCTGCGCGACGCCGGTGTCGAACAAAATCTTAACCAAACACCTGCGAGTTGCAATTGAGGGCTCTCCTGGCTGGCGCGTTGGCGGTTTGCATTTCCGCCGCGGCGCGCGCCGAACCGCAGATTTTCAACGTCTATGACTTCGCGTTTGAAGACGGCTCTACCCTGCCGGAATTGCGGGTCGCCTACGAAACCCACGGCAAGCTCGGCGCCGGGCGCGACAATGCAATCCTCTTGCTGCACGGAACGAGCGGCAACCGTCATTCCTTTGACGCAATGATCGGGCCGGGGAAGACCTTCGACACGGACAAGAATTTCGTGATTACGATCGACGCCATCGGCGGCGGCGATTCATCCTCGCCAAAGGACGGGTTGGGACAGGATTTCCCGCGCTACACGATCCGCGACATGATGGCCGCGCAGCATGCACTGATCACCCGCGGGCTCGAGCTGACGAGCGTGCGGGCTGTCGGCGGCAGCTCGATGGGCTCTTTCGAAGCCCTCGAATGGGGCATTCATCACCCGGAAATGGTGCGCAGTCTGCTCCTTCTGGTTCCGAGCCCCCGAGCCGAAGCCAATTTTCAGCTCACCGTCGATCTGATGACCTCAGCGATTGCGCTCGATCCGGATTGGCAGGGCGGCCGGTATACACGAAACCCGGTTGAGGGACTGCGGCTCGCCGGCATGCTCTATTACCCGTGGACCGTGTCGGCGCCCTATCTCGACCGGTTGCCAGCGGCGCAATTGGCGAAGGAGATCGAGGATAGCGCTCGTGCATTCGCCAATTGGGACGCCAACTCGCTGGTGTTCCGCTATGCCGCGAGCCGCGCGCATGACATCTCCGGCCCGTTTGGTGGCAACCTCAGCGCCGCTCTGGCGCAGATCACGGCACCGACGCTGATATTGCCGAGCGCGAGTGACCGGCTGCTCGGGGTCGACGGCGCGCGCCGGATTCGTGACGGCGTCAAGCAGCCGAGCTATGCCGAAATCCCGTCAGACCTCGGCCATCGCGCGGCGCGCCCCGCGCCGGAAACACCCGAGGGCGAGTTCATCGACCGTCAGATCCGGGCCCTTCTGGCCAAGGTCGAATAACCGGCTGATGCGCCGCCCCTTTCTCCCAGCCGCGGTCTCAGCCGCCGGGCCGAGCCGCCCTGCTCCACCCCCGTGCCAATTGGCCGAAGAGCGGCTGAGAGGTCTCGGTAGCGAGCTTTACCCCAAGTTCCGAAAGTTTCGCGGAACCGCCGACCAGCGTCTCCAAACTGCTGCACGTGAACCCGGCATTCACCTCGATCGCATCGGAGAGCGTTTTCACCGCAAGCAACTTTGTTGCTGTGCGCGCCAGCACATTCATGCCCGAGAGTGCCAATCCGGCCATCTCGGCGCTCAATGCTTCGAGGCCACGCGCCAGCGCCGCTTGTGATTGGGCGAGCGCCGCCGCGGCATCCCCCTCGAAATGCCGGGAAAAATCGGGCTTCGCACTCTTCGGCGCTGGTGCGAGTGCGCCGATGCTCGGCGTCGGTGCCGCCGTCGCGGCAGCAGCCGCGAGATCCACAGCTGTTTCCGCCGACTTGCCCGCCTCGACCAGCAGCTCGGCGGGTTTACGCGGTTCGGCCTCGCTCGCCCCGTTTGTCGGAGGCGGAGCTGCGACCGGCTTGAATGGCGCGGCCGGGGCCTCAGTCGGCCCGGGCGCGCGTACAGAGCGTCTGCCCTTGGTTTCCATGATTTTCGCCTTGTCCTTCGCCGCGGTACATCTCGCGCCGCACAACCTCGAAGGTAAGCGAAACAATCGGCGTTCTCAAGCAAAATTGTGCGCCGCACAAGATGATCAGATCGGCTCGACACGCAACAGCGTATTTTCGGCGCCGGTTACGCGCACTCGAGTTCCGGCTGGGAGGTCCGGTCCTGCGACGAGCCAGACCGAATTGTCAACTCTGAGGCGTCCGCGCCCATCGACGATCGCGCCATCCAATGTGAACATCCGACCAATGTAGCTCTCGGCACGCCGGTTGAGGTGTCGGTCGCTTGCACTGGCTCGGGTGTGGGCGAATGCCGTCCGGCCGAGCGCGACGCTGGCGACGGCGAGGACCGCAAAGATCAACGCCTGGTGCTCCCAAGCGAGCCCGGGATAGCGCCAAGAGATCGCCGCGACGCCAAGCGCCGCGGCGGCCAACCAAATGCAGACCATCGCCGGTACGGCGACCTCGATCACTCCGAGAACAGCGCCAAAGGCGGCCCAATACCAGTACGGCATCAACGCCCCGATGGCGGCCCTACCGCCGGATTCGTCGCAGGACGGGCCGTGCCGAAGCTCTCGCGCGCCAATTCGGCGATCCCAGCCAAAGATCCGATCATCGATGCGCTCTCGAGCGGCATCAGGATCACCTTCTGGTTCTGGCTTGCCGCGAGACGACCAATAGCATCGATATAGCGCTGCGCCACGAAATAGTTGATCGCCTGAATGCTACCGCGCCCGATCGCCTCGGAAACAGACGTGGTTGCGCTGGCCTCCGCCTCGGCCTGTCGTTCCCGCGCCTCGGCGTCGCGAAAGGCCGCCTCGCGACGGGCTTCCGCAGCGAGGATAACGGCCTGCTTCTCGCCCTCGGCCTTGAGCACCGCCGCCTGTTTGAAACCCTCCGCCTCCAGAACGTTGGCACGCTTCTCGCGTTCGGCCTTCATCTGCCGGGCCATCGCAGCCACAAGCTCCTGCGGCGGTGTGATGTCCTTGATTTCGACGCGTTGAACCTTTACGCCCCAAGGGGTGGTCGCCGCATCGACGACAGTGAGAAGCTGGCTGTTGATGCGGTCGCGTTCGGACAACAGCTCGTCGAGGCTCATCGAGCCCATGACCGTACGGATATTGGTCATCACGAGATTGAGGATCGCAAGCTCGAGCGTGGTGACCTCATAGGCCGCCTTCGCCGCATCCAGCACTTGATAGAAGACGATGGCGTCCACAGTCACCACGGCGTTATCGCGCGTGATGACGCTCTGCGAGGGGACATCGAGTACGGTCTCCATCATGTTCATCCTGGCCCCGATCCGGTCCACTACGGGGACGATGAGCGCGAGACCCGGCTCGAGGGTGCGAACATAACGGCCGAATCGCTCAACCGTCCATTCATTCCCTTGGGGGACCCTCTGCACCGCAAGAATGACAAAAATCAATGCGAACAAGACCACGAAGAGTACGAAGACGGAGAAGGCGCTCAGCATGACACCGTTCCATCGGCAGTTGCTTCCTGGTATTCTATCCACCACTCATTGCGATAGCATTAGCGGCTTGCAAGCAGCAGCCAGATGGCGCTCCGAGGGTGGACCTCGCGCTTGCGGGCCGAAAACCGTTCGAGGCTTTTGATCGATTTGTACGGTCGAAAACGTAGACAGAGATGCCGGGTTTTTCTATTCTACCTGACGATGACTGTGCGCGGTCGCTGATCGTGCACAGTCTGTTGGGGGAATGGGGGGTTGAAGTGAAAGTATTCAGGAACGCCGCGCGGTGGACGTCGCGCGCTGCGCTGCTGCCGCGGCGCTTTCTCGTCGGCGCTGGCATCAGCGCCGTTGCCGCTCTCTTGATGCTCGGCGCAAATCCGGCCGCGGCGCGGCACCACCCGGGATATCATGGCCATGCGCGACACGGGTTCTCCGGTGTCGACCCGTCGCGGGAAGCCGAATTGATCGTCATCGATGCCGAAACCGGCCGGGTACTCAACGAGATGAACGCCGACGCGATCACCTATCCGGCCTCGCTGACCAAAATGATGACGTTGTACTTGACGTTCGAGGCCCTGAACTCGGGCCGGCTGGGTCTCGACCAGTATCTGCCGGTCTCGAGCGAAGCGGCGAGCAAGAGCCCGACAAAGCTTCACCTCGTGCCGGGCGATTCGGTGCAGGTTCACGACCTCATTCTCGGCATCGTCACGAAATCCGCCAATGACGCCGCCGCAGTGCTCGCCGAGGGATTGGCCGGCAGCGAACCCGCCTTTGCCGACCGCATGACCGCCAAGGCACGTCAGCTCGGGATGACCAACACGATCTACCGCAACGCCTCCGGTTTGCCAGACCCTGAGCAACGTACGACAGCGCGCGATGTGGCGCAGCTTGCCCTTGCACTCTACAACGACTTTCCGCGCGAATATCGCTATTTTGCGACCCGCGAATTCTACTTTCGCGGCCGGGTCATTCTCACGCACAACCACCTGCTCGATTGGTACGAAGGCGCCGACGGGATCAAGACCGGATACATCGGCGCCTCGGGCTTCAACCTCGCAGCTTCGGCAGTGCGCAATGGCCACCGCTTGATCGGCGTCGTCATGGGCGGAGCGTCGGCCGGCTCGCGCGACCGGGAAATGGCTGCTCTCCTCGATCAGGGCTTCGCCGACGTGGGGGCCGGGCCCACCCTAGTGGCGCGGCGCGAGGCACCGGTGCCATCGCCGGTGGTGGCCGAGACCGACACGGACCAGCCTGAAGTTGTCCGCCCGCGCGAGAAAATTGGACAATTGGCTAAAGCCGCCCGCAAGATCGCCGCCCATCTCTCGCCCGTCGCCAAGGCGGAGGCGGCGCCGATCGCGCATCAAACCGATCGCTGGAGCATCCAGCTCGGTGCGTTCCAAGTCGAGAGCGCGGCCGAGCAGGCGGCGCGCTCCGCCGCTACGGTCCCAGGAGCCCGAGGAAAGCCGGTACAGATCGTGCAGCCCTCGAAGGGCGGTAAGGAGCACGTCTACCGCGCGCGCCTGCTGAACTTTTCGCCGCAGGAAGCACAGGGCGCCTGCGCCGCGCTTCACAAGAAGAAAATCGAGTGTTCGGTGGTCCCGCCGACGCCGGTCAAAGTCGCCATCCGCTGAATTGCTCGCGCGTCGCGGGTTCCCCCTCTGCGGAGAAAATGATCGCAACTTCCTGGGAGCGGGCGCTCCCTCACCCACCGAGCCCGGAGCCTGTCCTCGGGCCGCGCTCCGAGGCTGGGCAAGAATTGGTACGAGGGCGGCGCACGGTCTTGCGTCCTTCGAGACGCGCCCGTTGGGCGCTCCTCAGGATAAGGATAAGCCTTTGATGGAATTAAGAAAATTCCTCATCCTGAGGAGACCGCGAAAGCGGTCGTCTCGAAGACGCACGGCGCCGATCCAGCCGATTGGGATTTCTTGCCCAGCCTCTCCGCGCGGACCCGTGGCGGCTTGGTCCCCCCGAGCGCAACGAGGCGGGTGAGGGTCTTGCCGCGAGTGGCGGATCAGTCGCGGCGGTAAGGGTAGCAGCGGCTTCTCTCGAGGGAGAGGCCGTAATGTTGGCCGAGAGCGCGGATCGCGTCCGCATGCTCGACATAGGGGTCTGCATTCGCTATTCCGACGATGATCGGCCGGAAGCTCCGGTTGTCGCGACCGCCCGGCGCGAGCATGGCCGTAACCAGCGGATTACCTTCGTCGTCGCGCAATGTCAGGAACAACGGCATTTCGCGCTGTACATGCGCTTTGAGGCCGATCTCCTGCTCGAAGTAAACCTTGGAGGCAGGCTGGAAGCTCTGTATCGCCTTTTCTTCCTCCTTGCGAAAGAACTTCTCGACGGCGTGGCGCATGCCTTCGGATTCTACCGCGGCCTCGGCTTCGGTCTCGATCCGAAACCAGGTCTTCCCGCCTGGAGCATCGCAAACGTATTTCATGCATCCTCCCAATTTTCCTACCAGGAGCTAGGATCGCGAACCATCGGGCAGGTGCAGCATTATCGGCGGAGGACGGCACGCCGACAAGGCTCGCTAACCCTCGCTGCTCATTATAGCAGCATTTTTCTGGTGCGTTGCCGATCTGCTACGCGTCGCCGCCGGCGCTGGGCGTTTCCGTCCAATCCCGCCACAGAGAGATCAATGCGGCCATGATTGCCGGGCCGAGAAACAGCCCGATAATGCCAAACGTCTCCAGCCCGCCGAGAATCCCCAGCAGGACCCATAAGAACGGTAGACGCGCCGCGCCGCCGATAATGACCGGTCGGACCGCATGATCCGCGACAAAGACGACGACGAGACCAAAGCAGAAAACCGCTGCGCCGGCGATCGTGCTGCCGCTCGCGGCCAAATACAGCGCGGCAGCCCCGAATGCTACGGGCGCCCCGAAAGGGATGACCGCGAGAACGCCGGTCAAGGCCGCGACCGAGACCGCATGGGGAAGGCCGGCAATGATGTAGGCTATTCCGATTAACGCCCCTTCCCCCAGCCCGACCAGCACCAAGCCGTTTACGGTCGCGAGCACCGCCTGAACCATGTGGCGCCCGACCCGCTCCCCATCCGGGCCGAGCAGCCGGTCGCTGACGCGCAGCAGCTGCCGGCTGAACAGCATTCCGTCGCGGAACAGGAAGAACAAGGTCAGAAGAGTGAAGCCGAAGATGATCAATCGGTGAATGATTTCGGCGCCGTAGAGCCGGGCCGATGCAGCGATCGATCGCGGGTTGATCCTTCCCAACAGCTCCTGAGCCGCATTGGGGTCGCTGAGATTGGTGCGCCACCACTCCTCGACGGCTTGGCCGACAACCGGCAATTGCGGCACCCATTCCGGGACCGGAACACCGTTGCGCTCGGCCTCACCGAGATAGTGGACGACAATGCGAACCTCGCGCGCGCCTTCGATCGCGACATAGATGAACGGGACGGTGAAAATGAACCCGACCGTGAGAGTAACCAGCAGAGGCGCAAGGATGCGGGACTTGCCGCCGGGAAGAGCGGAAGCGACCCGGCGATAGAGCGGCCAGAGGGCGATCGCCAGAACGCCGGCCCAGGCGAGCGCGGCCAAAAAGCGGTGCAGGATCCACGCCCCGAGCGCGACGAGGGCGATCGCCAGCAAGACACGCGCGATACGCCGCGAGAGAGCCAGGCGTTCGGCCTCGACGCTATCGGTAGCGTGAGGCGGATCGGGGGTGTGGTCCACAGAACTACATCCTTCCCGCGATCCGCGCCCGATCCGCGGGAAAGATCATTTGAGCTGGTCGGCGACCTTGTCGATGCCGGCTTTGGCGCACGCCTCGTCCTTTTCACCGCCGGGCGCACCGGAGACCCCGACGGCGCCGATGACCTCGTCGCCAGCCTTGATCGGCAGCGCACCCCGCGCCGCGATGATCCCTGTGAGGTGCACGGCTCCGAGGGTCAGATTATCCTTGACCCGCTGCGCGAACTCGCCCGAGGGGATGCGGAAGGTGCGCGCGGTATAGGCCTTACGCTCGCTGTTCTCCATCGTATGCGGCGGGGCGCCGTCGCCGCGCACCGCGACGAGGACCTCGCCGTTGCGGCCGAGCACATGCACCGAGACGTGGTAGCCCTGCTTGGTGCAGGTCTCGAGCGCCGTCTGGGCGATCGTCATCGCCATTCCGGCCGAGAGGCTCTTCTCGGTGAGCAATTGTGCACCCGCGGGCGCGGCCAGCGCGCCGATGAGGCCGACGACGGCGAGGCAACCGGATATCGGACGCATGCTGTTCCCTCCCCTGGGTCAAAATGACCGCCCGCTGCCGGGATGCGGTTCGCGGTCGAAGCCTACCACATTTAACCCGTGTTCCGCGTCGAGGAGGTTGGCCGATGATTGCAAGACGCCGGATGCTCGAGATTGCCGCCGGCAGCGCCGCCGTGTTTTCGCTGGGCGGGGCCGGATGGGCGGCAACCTTGCCGCCCACGCCGCGGCAAACGGCGGGGCCGTACTATCCGTTGTCGATCCCCGCCGATTCGGACAACGATTTGGTGCAAGTCAGCGGACACAACGGCACCGCGAAGGGCACCGTCAGCTATGTGAGCGGGCACATCCTCGATCCGGAAGGTCGACCTCTATCCGGCGCGCGGGTCGAGATCTGGCAGTGCGACACAAACGGCCGCTACCATTACGTCCGGGACGACCGCGCCGACACGCCGCTCGACGACAATTTCCAGGGCTACGGCCGGACCATCGCGGATGAAACTGGCGGCTACCGGTTCCGCACGATCCGGCCCGTGCCCTATCCCGGCCGGACGCCCCACATCCATTTCGCGGTTTCAGCCCCGGGCCTGCCGCGCTTCACGACCCAGATGTACATCGCCGGCGAGCCCCTCAACGAGCGCGACGGTGTGCTGATGGGCGTGCGCGACCGCGCCCGCCTGATCGTGCCGCTCCGCCCGGCTCCTGACATTGAACCGAGCGCCCTCTCCGGGACTTTCGACATCGTGCTCGGCTGAGCCGACGGAAGCGGCGATGGCCGCTTCCGTTGGCGATTAGCCGTTCAGGGGTTCCGCACGGCTGGAAGGGTGGTCAGATCGGGAGGATTGAGACAGGTCGGGTGACCGAAGCCGCCCGCGCTGATACCCGTGCCTCCGTCGGGGTTCGGCTTGATGTCGAAAATGATATTGTCGGGATGAGCCGGATCTCCAGACACCCCGCCAACCGTCCCCAAATGGTCGAGAGTGAGGGTATGGCGAACCCGCCAGGCAACCATGTGGTCGGTGCAGGACGTATCGCCGCTAACGCCGACGCCGCCGAGTTTGACGCCGCCACTTGCATAGAGCGCCAGCCCACCACCGAAGACATTTACTCCGCCGACACGGTTGCCGACCATCGGGTCGTTCCGCGTTCCGAACAAAAATGCCGACCCCTGGTACGCGACCTCCGGATCGACCGGGTTGCTGTGCTGCAGCCCATAAAGACTGCCGCCCGGCTGCACGGCCGAATACAAATTGGCCGTCGACAACGCGAAGGCGCCTTTTCTGCCGTCCTTACCCAGGCTGAAGTCATTTGCGGTGTTCGCCTTTTGCGCAGAGATGGCGCGGCTGCCTAGCCATTGGCTGGTGTACGCAGAACCGGAAAACGCAACCGCGCAAACGGTGCCGTCATTGGCGACGATCGTCCCCCACATATTGAAACCGAGACCGTTATTGCCGGTTGCGCCAACCGCGCCATCGAGCGCGGACTGGAGGGTGGCCTGGCTCGGCAAGCCGGAACAGATTGAATTACCATCCGCTACTGCCGAACCCGCCGCCGACGAAACAGCAAGACAGACAGTGCCGGCGATGATCCAATGCTGAATTTTCATGTCTCTCCCTCCGTCTGATGGGCGGGACCGCCCCATCGCCCTGTTTTGCGTCGCAGAAACTCGCGCCGCAGCCGACTTCTCACGACCGGGGCAAATTAGCAGATATTTTGGCGATGGAAATACTCTACGACGTACGTCTAAGGTTAATTTCAACGAGGATATATTTGGCGAAACAAGTTAACGTTAATTTTACCCAATATTAACCAGTCGCCGACGACTCCGAAGATAGATGCGGGAGGAGGTCCGTGAAAGCGTGCTGCAAGGTCAGGCGGATGCAGTCTCTTTCCGGCGCCGCAAATGCTCGATCCTGGCCTTCATGTCCGCCGCGGGCCAATCTTGGAGGAGCCATTGCGGGAGTGGGTCGCCGGGGCCGCTGACCGGGAGGGCCTCGTCCTCGTCGCTGCGGCCGTTGGAGAACAGCTCCAGCGCGTAGGGCATCTCGTAATAGATCTCGAGAACAGTGCCGTCAGGGTCGGCGAAGTAAAAGCTGCGCTGGTTGACGTGGTTGGCGGCGCGCAGGATCGGGACGCCGCGTTCGACCAGATGGGCATAGGCGTCGCGCAATGCCGCGTAGCTGGCGACCTGGAAGGCGATGTGGGCGAGCCCGATTTGTCCGCGCTGCGGACGCGGAGCGACATCGGGCGAGGGGTGCTGCCCGATGTCCAGCGTATGGAAATTCTCACCCAGGGTCATGAAGACGCCGCCATGATCCGGGTCCTCCTCGGCGATCCGGAACCCGAGCACGTCGCGGTAGAACCGCTTCGAAGCCTCCTGGTCGGCGACCCTCAGATTGACGTGCCCGATGCCTGACAGCTTGATCATTTTGGCTCTCCGATGCCTCAGATGGGCGCAAGTTAGGCCGGCCTCGACCGCCCGGCAAGCCGAATGGCTGCCATCGCGGAAATGCGCTCAGAATTTGGGCAGAGCCGGTGCATAGTCCGGCGCGCCGACATTGGGGCAAGCAAGGATGATAGGCACGAGCGTATCGGCACAGGCCGGCGAGGCCCGCACTGTCCAAACCCGCCATATCGCGCAAGGCGCCGCGTTCTCGGTCATCATGGCGCTGAGCTTTTCGCATTTCCTCAACGACATGATGCAATCGCTGGTGCCGGCGCTGTACCCGATGTGGAAGAGCGAATACGGCCTCAGCTTTGCGCAGATCGGGCTGATCAGCCTGGTGACGCAAGTGACCTCCTCGATGCTTCAGCCGGCGGTCGGGCTGTTCTCGGACCACCGGCCGCAACCCTATTCGCTGGCCGTCGGGATGGGTGCGACCCTGATCGGTCTGCTGCTGCTGGCGAGCGCCGGCAGTTACCCGATCCTGATGCTGGCGGCGGCCCTGGTCGGGACCGGCTCTGCGGTCTTTCACCCGGAAGCTTCGCGCGTCGCGCGCCTGGCCTCGGGCGGGCGGCATGGTCTGGCTCAATCCTTGTTCCAGGTCGGCGGCAACATCGGCTCCTCTTTGGGGCCCATCCTCGCCGCCTTTATCGTCATCCCGAAGGGCCAGTCGAGCATTGCCTGGTTCTCGTCGGCCGCGCTATTGGCCATGACCGTGCTGTTCGGCGTCGGAAACTGGTACCGCAGAGAGCACACCGGCCCGGCCCGGCGCGGCGCCCGCCAATCGGTCGAGCGCAGCCACCTGTCGCGCCGCAAGGTCGCCTGGTCGGTGGCGATCCTCCTGGTGCTGGTCTTCTCCAAGTCCTTCTACACGGCGAGCCTCAACAGCTATTACACCTTTTACCTGATCAGCAAATTTCACGTGTCGGTCTCGAGCGCGCAGATCTATCTGTTCGCCTTTCTGGCGTCGGTAGCGGTCGGCACATTGGTCGGCGGCCCGGTCGGGGACCGGATCGGCCGCAAATACGTGTTGTGGGGCTCGATCGTCGGGGTGCTGCCGTTCACCGTGGTGCTGCCCTACGCCGATCTGTTCTGGACCGGCATTCTGACCGTCGCCATCGGTCTGATTCTGGCCTCGGCCTCCTCGGCGATCATTGTTTACGCACTGGAGCTCGTGCCGGGAAAGGTCGGCACAGTAGCCGGGCTGTTCTTTGGCTTGTCTTTCGGTATGGCCGGGATCGGGGCGGCGGCGCTCGGCCGGCTCGCCGACGCGACGAGCATCGATTACGTCTATCAGATCTGCGCTTTCCTGCCGCTGCTCGGGCTATTCACCGTGCTGTTGCCCAATATAGGCCGACCGCAGGGGACGAGGCTCGCCTCGCCGGTGACGGGATCGACTGCGACCCGCGGCGGTGGCGCCAGCCGGTAACCGCGCCCGTCGGTGCTCTCGCCGGTGCGCATGTCAAAGCAGTAGCCGTGCCACGGGCAGCGCAGGATCCCGTTCTGCGGCACCGCTTCGTCGAGCGGTCCGAGCCAATGCGGGCAGGTTGTGGCATGGGCGAGGAGCCTGCCGTCATCACACTCGACGATGCGGAACGGTTCGCCGTCGAACTCGACGAGCAGCGGCAGGCGCCGCCGCAGCTTGGCTGAGGGGCCGAGCGAAACCGCTGCCCTGGAGCCGGGGCTCCGCCTCGCGACGCGCGCGATTATTTCGTTGCGGCGCCTCATCATCGCCTCGTCCTCGTCCCACAGGCGGGCGCAGCTGGCGCGGTATTTGTCGGCGAGCGCTGCGAGCCGTTGCGGATGCCGCTCCGGCAGATAGTACCGCACTTCCACGGCCGTGCGATGCGGCCCGGCGGGCGTCAGCAATGTCCAGATCTCGGTCCCCGCGCCGTCGCCCGACAGGGTCTGAACGCGGTACCGGGCATTCTCCCGATCGGCCCGCAGCTCGAGCACCATCTGCCGGTCCGGCGTCCCGGGATTCTTCGTCAGCGCGACCCGCCAGCCCCAGTTGCCGATCTCGATAAGCTCGACCGCATTGAAATACATCTCGTGCAGTACCGGCAGATGCTCCCAGTCGAAGACATTCTCCCAGATGCGTTCAATGCCGGCACGGATCTCCCGCCCCCAGGTCACCGCGAGTTCGAGGCAGGGAGCGACCCGCAATGTCTCGCGGTCGATATTGATTTGGCGGTCACGCATGCCAGGTGGGGCCGGGGTTGGCGAGGCTGGCGCTTGCGAGAATGCTGGTGCCGATAATGTCCCAGATCCGCGACGGCGCCGCTGCTGTTCTGACACAGTTCCCACGCCACATGATCCTAAAAGGTGACCCCATGGGGTGACGTCAGGAGGCCGCGTGGATATGCCAGCTCGGTCCGGGGTTGCTGCCGACCAGCACTTCGGCGGTTGGGGTCGTGCCGTTCATCAGCCAGATCGAGGCTTGGCCGTTGTCGTTCTGCCACAGGATGTCGGATTTGCCGTCGCCGTCGTAGTCACCGGTGCCGACGATGTGCCAGCTCGGTCCCGGGTTTCCGATCACAGGTTCGCTGATCGGGGTGGCGCCGTTCATCAGCCAGATCGCCGCCTGGCCATCGGTGTTCTGCCATAGGATGTCGGCATCGCCGTCGCCGTTGAAGTCGCCCACACCGACGACATGCCAGCTCGGTCCCGGGTTGCCGATCACCGGCCCGCTCAGTGGGGTGGTGCCGTTCATCAGCCAGATCGCGGCCTGGCCGTCGGTGTTCTGCCACAATATATCGGCATCGCCGTCGCCGTTGAAGTCGCCGGTGCCGACAATGTGCCAGCTCGGTCCCGGGTTCGCCCCGACCGCCGGCTCGCTGATCGGGGTCGTCCCGTACATTAGCCAGATCGCCGCTTGGCCGTCGGTGTTCTGCCACAGAATGTCGGCGTCCCCATCGCCGTTGAAATCGCCCGCCCCGACGACCTGCCAGCTCGGTCCCGGGTTTGCCCCGACCGCCACCTCACTGATCGGGGTGGTGCCGTTCATAAGCCAGACCGCGGCCTGGCCATCGGTGTTCTGCCACAGGATGTCGGCATCGCCATCGCCGTTGAAGTCGCCCGCGCCGATCACCTGCCAGCTCGGTCCGGGGTTGCCGACGACCGGTCCGCTGATCGGGGTGGTGCCATTCATCAGCCAGACCGCCGCTTGGCCATTGGTGTTTTGCCATAGGATGTCGGAGGTCTTATCGCCGTTGAAGTCGTAAGCGATCGGTGGCTGTGACGGCGCCAGATCCCAACCGATCACGTTCAGCAATCGAATGTCGCTCTGAGTGACGGGATTGACGACGCCAGGATCGTTGTTGTCGTTATAGGCGTCCGGCGTATACGGCGTCGTGCCGGCCCAATCACCCAAATCCCCACTGTTACCCGTGACGAAGTTGTTCCAATTGCCCAGATCCGTCGTACCCCCGTCGATCGAGAAATAGGATGCGGCGCCGGTGCCGAGTTGGCGCGTGCCCGGCGAGGCATACCGAAACAAGTCCATCGGAGAATAGGAATGACTTCGGCCCGAGATGGTTTGCCCGGAGAACGAATCCCGCCCCATCACCTCCGAGATCTCGTGTTCGGCAACCCCGATAAAGTCGTAGGCGCCGGAAACGTCCCTGTTACTGGGATCGAAGGTGAAGATGTCATTGGCGCTGAAGCCGACATAGCCATCGACAGCGGTGCTGGCGCCGAGCAATCCCAACGCTTTCTGCTCGGCTGTCGTGATCCAAAAATTGCCGCCCCCGGTCGGATCGCTGGCTGGCAGGGTGGCGACAGCCTCACGATCGTCGGCGGAGGTGGCACCGCCCTGCAAGGCGGACCTCACCTGACTGTAGCTAAAGCGGTTGAATGACCAATCGCTCTCACCGAGATCGCCGGCGCTCAGCGGTATTCCATCGACTTCCCCCCAACCGACATCGATGTTGATGGTTATTGGGTCGCTGAACTTGGTGGTGTAAAACTCGACGGCTGCGGCGAACGCTGCCGTGAACCCTGCGGGCGCGCTATTGACGCTGGCGTCGTAGGTCACATCGAACACGAGGCCACCAGCAGCGCCGTAACTTTCCGTCGTCGCGCCTCCGGCGCCGGAAGAGGCAATCGGGGCTTCGACTGGTTGGTCGATATTTGTCGGAGGAGTGAGGGCGATCGCATTGCGCGTCACGACGGCGGAAGAAGTTAGGACTGCACCGGCAGTGGTCGCAGCGACCGCAGTTGGTCCCGACGGCAATACTGGCCTGTTGCCGGTCAGAGCAGACGTCCCTCCTGGGTCTGTGTCGCCGGCAGCGGGTAGCTTGAAATCGATGAAACCGGGAGAAACGTGAGTAAGCAACCCATCGGCGTAGGCTTCGGCAGCCGTCGAGTTGCTCGTCTCATCCATCATCCAAGGGTTGTTTTGTGCGTTCCCGTCGTCGCCATCAAGCGGCACGCGAAATTCGGTCATAGATCCATCTCCCTCACCTCGCTTGCCGCCTGAACGCCGCCGGCGCTATGCCTGCTGCCGCGGACGGGCCCCCAATTCATCGCCGAAACCACGCCCGGCGGGGTCGAGGAGGCCTGCTCGGCGGAGCGGGCGCGGAGGCTCTCAAGGACGCAGAGGGTCTGCATGAAGCCATGCATCGGCACGGACCGGCAAGGCTACGCTGAATTGGCTGACCGGCTGCAGTTCGCGGTTCTGGCCGCGCTGAATGACCGCGAGGCGGTGAAATTCGAGGCGCATCCGTTGTATCTCGAGTGTCTCACGGCTCGCCAAGGTTGGCGTTGCCGACAAATTTGGTTGCCGTTCATCTCTTCGGGTCAAGCATACCATGTGGGGCCGGGGTTGGCGAGGCTGGCGCTGGCGAGAATGCTGGCGCCGTTCATCTCCCAGACCACGACTTCACCGCTCGAATTCTGCCACAGGATGTCGGACTTGCCGTCGTTGTTGTAGTCGCCGGTCCCCATGATGTGCCAGTCCGGACCCGGATTGCCGATACTGGCGGCGCCGATCACATTGGTGCCGTTCATCTCCCAGATCGCCGCTTCGCCGCTGTCGTTCTGCCAAAGGATGTCGGCGCGGCCGTCGCCGTTGAAATCGCCGGTGCCCAAGGCGTGCCAGCTCGGCCCCGGGTTGCCGACGACTGCGCTGCCGATGACATTGGTACCGTTCATTTCCCAGATCGCGACCGAGCCATCATCGTTCTGCCACAAGATGTCTGAGAAGCCGTCGCTGTTGAAGTCGCCGGTGCCCCTGACGTGCCAGCTCGGCCCCGGGTTGCCGGCGATGGCACCGCCGATGACAGTGGTCCCGTTCATCTCCCAGATCGCGGCCTCGCCGCTGTCGTTCTGCCACAGGATGTCGGAGCGGCCGTCATCGTTGAAATCGCCGGCCGACATGACGTGCCAGCTCGGACCGGGGTTGCCGATGATGGCGCTGGCAACCACACCCGTCCCGTTGGTTTCCCAGATTGCGGCGGTGCCGTCGTCGTTTTGCCAGAGCAGATCGGGATTGCCGTTGCCGTAGAAGTCGCCCGACGCCTTGATGTGCCAGCTCGGCCCCGGGTTGCCGAGACTGCCGCTGGCTGTCACGGCGCTGCCGTTGGTCGCCCACAGAAAGGCTGCGCCAGTGTCGTTCTGCAGCAAGATATCGCTGCCGTCGCTCTGCCAAATCAGGTCCTCACTCGCCGGATTATAAGGACTGCTGTCGCCCGTGACATGCCAGCTCGGGCCCGGATTGCCGGGACTGCCGCTGCCGACGATGCCGGCGCCGTTCATTTCCCAGATAAAGACTTCGCCGCTCGAATTCTGAAAGCGGATGTCGGAGAAGCCGTCGCCGTTGTAATCGCCGGCGCCGACCGCATGCCAGCTCGGCCCCGGGTCGGTGACAATCGCCGCGCCGATGACACTGGCGCCGTTCAATTCCCAAACCGCCACCGTGCCATCGTCGTTCTGCCACAGAATGCCGGAATGGCCGTCGCCGTAGAAGTCCCCCGTGCTGACCGCATGCCAGGTCGGCCCAGGGTTGCCGAGACTGCCGCTGCCGATCACATTGGTCCCGTTCAATTCCCAAATATCGACCTCGCCGCTGCTGTTCTGCCACAGAATATCGGAAAACCCGTCGCCGTTGAAATCGCCCGACCCGATCGCGTGCCAGTCCGGCCCGGGATTGCCGAGACTGGCGGCCGCAATCACACTGGTCCCGTTCAATTCCCAGATATCGACCTCGCCGCTGCTGCTCTGCCACAGGATGTCGGAACGACCGTCGCCATTGAAATCGCCGGTGCCGACGACGTGCCACCCCGGCCCGGGATTGCCGAGATCGGCGGCGCCGATCACATTGGTGCGGTTCATCTCCCAGATGGCGACTTCGCCGCTGCTGTTCTGCCACAAGATATCGGTATGGCCATCGCCGTTGAAATCGCCGGTATCCTTGACATGCCAGCTCGGCCCCGGATTGCCGATGCTGCCGCTGGCTATCACGCTGGTTCCGTTCACATCCCAGATGTCGGTTCCCCCGCTGCTGTCCTGAAACAGAATGTCGGACTTGCCGTCGCCGTTGAAATCGCTAGTCGGGCCTCCCGCTGAAGTCGGCAGGCCAACAAGGTCGTTTGGGCTCAGACCGCTGGAACTTGCGCCCGCGGCAGTCAGCTCGCTGGTTCCCGCCGAAGTCCCGTCGGTGACCCACAGATTGATGTTGCCGCTCGCGTCTTCGCCGGCGAACAGCGCGGCGCCGCCGATAACTGTAATATCGGGCGGAGCAGAGAGGTTAGCAAACAACCCGTTGGCATAACTGCCGGAGACGCTGAGCTCGCTGGTGCCCGCCGCAGTCCCGTCGGTCACCCAAAGCCCGTCCACGCCGCTCGCATCGTAGCCTTCGAACAAAGCCACATTGCCGAGGACGGTGAACCCCGGAGAAAAACCGGTGGGAAAGAAACTCAGGTCGAACAGCCCGCTGGCATTGGCGCCGGCGACCGCCAGTTTGCTCGTCCCGCCGGCGGTCCCGTCGGTCACCCACAGGCTGGAATTACCGGCCGCATCCTGGCCCGCAAACAGCACCTTGTTGCCGAGCACCGTGAAATCGGGCGCAGTGACGCGAAAAAACAGCCCAGTCGCATTACTTCCGGCGACCGTCAGCTCGCTGGTCCCGGCACCCGTCCCGTCGGTGGACCAGAGGCTGATGTTGCCGCTCGTGTCTTCGCCGACGAAGAGCGCCTTGCCGCCAAATACAGTCAGATCAGGCGCGCTGACGTCGAAGAAGAGGCCGCTGGCAAAACTGCCGGCAACGGTCAGCTCGCTGGTGCCGGCGGAGGTCCCGTCGGTCACCCAAAGACCGTCAATGCCGCTCGCATCGTAGCCTTCGAACAGCGCACGAGTACCGAGGATCGTGAAGGCGGGAGAGAAACCGGAGGGAAAGAAACCCAGATCGAACAGCCCGCCGGAATTGGCGCCGGCGACGGCCAGCTCGCTGGTCCCGCCCGAGGTTCCGTCGGTCACCCAAAGGTTGGCATTACCGGCCGCGTCCTCGCCCTGGAACAACACCCTGCCGCCGAGGACGGTAAAATCAGGCGCGGCGACGTCGAAAAACAGCCCGCTGGCGTAGCTTCCCGCGGCCGCTAATTCGCTGGTTCCCGAGCCCGTCCCCCCGGTGGTCCACAGGTTGATCGTGCCGTTCGCGTCTTCGCCGACAAAGAGCGCCTTGCCGGCGAAGACTGTCAGGTGAGGCGCGATGACATTAGCAAACAGCCCTCTGGCATTGGCGCCGGCGACGCTTAGCTCGCTGGTGCCAGCTGAGGTCCCGTCGGTCACCCAGAGACTAGCCGCACCCGTCGCGTCGTCGCCTTCGAACAGCGCGAGGTTGCCGAGGACCGTAAAGCCGGGAGAAAAGCCGGATTGAAAATTACTGGAATTGAACAGCCCTCCGGCATTGGCACCGGCAACCGTCAGCTCACTGGTCCCTGCCGAGGTCCTCGTGGCGACCCCGAGATTGGTATTGCCGCTCGCATCCCGGCCGGCAAAGACAATTCGAGATATGGACATGACGGACCTCCGGGCGCGACCGTGTCGCCCGGCGGCCGCCCGGGGTCAACAAATTAAGCTTTTAACTTTATTAGAATAGCTGGGGCCGTCAGTCGGCTGTGTGTCTCCGACACCAACCCAGGTCAAGCGTGCCAGGTGGGGCCGGGGTTGGCGATGGCGGCGGCGGCGAGGACGCTGGTGCCGTTCATCTCCCAGACCGAAACTGCGCCGCTCGAATTCTGCCACAGGATGTCGGATTTGCCGTCGTGGTTGTAGTCGCCGGTCCCCATGATGTGCCAGTCCGGCCCAGGGTTGCCGATACTGGCGGCGCCGATCACATTGGCGCCGTTCATCTCCCAGATCGCCGCTTCGCCGCTGTCATTCTGCCACAGGATATCGGCGCGGCCGTCGTGGTTGAAGTCGCCGACCCCGATGACGTGCCAGCTCGGCCCGGGATTGGCGAGGCTGCCGCCGCCGATCACGCTGGAACCGTTGGTTTCCCAGATTGCAGGAGTGCCGTCGTCGTTCTGCCACAGCAGATCGGGACTGCCGTCGCCATTGAAGTCGCCTGAAGCCTTGATGTGCCAACTTGGCCCCGGATTGGCGAGACTGGCGCCGCTCGTCAGGGTGGTTCCGTTCATCAACCAGGTCGCGGCCTGGCCGCTGTCGTTCTCGAATTCGATGGCGTTGCCATCGGTCTGCCAGGTCAAATCCGCCTTCGCCGGCTCAAAGGGAGTGCTGTCGCCCACGACATGCCAGCTCGGCCCCGGATTGGCGACGCTGCCGCTGCCGATCAAGGCGGTTCCATTCAGTTCCCAAATAAAAGCTTCGCCGCTCGAATTCTGAAACCGGATGTCGTAATGGCCGTCTCCGTTGTAATCGCCGGTGCCGACGGCGTGCCAGCTCGGCCCAGGATTGCCGAGACTGACGCTGGCGATCACATTGGCGCCGTTCATCTCCCAGACCACGACTTCGCCGCCGTCGTTCTGCAAGAGGATGTCGGACTTGCCGTCGCCGTTGAAATCGCCGGTGGAGATCGCATGCCAGCTCGGTCCGGGATTGGCGACACTGCCGACCCCGATCATGGTGGCGCCATTCAGCTCCCAGATATCGACCTCGCCGCTGCTGTTCTGCAACAGGATGTCGGAATGCCCGTCGCCGTTGAAATCGCCTGACCCGATCGCGTGCCAACTCGGCCCGGGATTGGCGAGACTGGCGACGCCGATCACGCTGGTCCCGTTCAATTCCCAGATATCGACCTCGCCGGCGCTGTTCTGCAACAGGACGCCGTCGGAGAAGCCGTCGCCGCTGAAGTCGCCCGACCCGACCGCATGCCAGCTCGGCCCGGGATTGGCAACGCTGCCGCTGCCGATCAGGCTGCCGCCGGACAATTCCCAGACAAAGACTTGGCCGCTGCCGTTCTGCAGCAGAATGTCGGCTTTGCCGTCGTCATTGAAATCGCCGGTCGCGATCGGGTGCCAGCTGGGTCCGGGATTAGGCAAATTTCCGGTGGCGATGATACTGGTGCCGTTCATCTCCCAGGTGAAGATTTGACCGCTGCTGTTCTGCAGCAGAAAATCGGACCTGCCGTCGTTGTTGAAGTCGCTGCGCGGGGATGGTGAGTTGGCGTTAGTGAGGACGGTAATATCGGAAGGATATAGCGGACTAAAGGATGTTGCGGCTGACAGCTCGCTCGTCCCTGCAGATGTCCCGTCCGTCACCCAATTCCCGTTTCCCACAAACAGCGCCTGGGTGCCGAGCACGGTAAAGTCCGGCTTCCCGTCAAGGCTCAGCGGCACGGAAGGCGCCAGCTCGCGCGTCCCCGCGGATGTCCCGTCCGTCACCCAAAGGCCGACGTTACCAAGCGTATCATAGCCTTCGAACAGCGCAACGTTGCCAAGAACGGTGAAGTCAGGTGGAAGATTGGCGCCAAACAACCCACCCGAATTGGCTCCAGCAACTGTGAGTTCGGTGGTCCCTGCCGAGGTTCCGTCCGTAACTCCTAGGTTGGGGGCACCGCCTGCGTTTCGGCTCGCAAACAGCACTTTGCTGCCAAGGGTCGTAAAGTCCGGAGTGGTGCCTAGAAAACGGACCCAAAAAGGAGGCTCCGGCGACGGTCAACTCGCTGGTTCCCGCCGAGGTTCCGTCAGTGATCCAGAGCCCTGTCGCATAACTCGTGTCAATGCCCTCAAATACGGCCTTGTTGCCCAGAACGGCGAAACCCGGCTGGGGCAGCCCGATAACGGCCCCAACCAGCCCGCTAGCTACTTTTCGGCGCAAAAAGCACGTTTTTGAAAAGGCGGCGCCAGAATTTGGGCGCGCGCGATCATCCGACGAATGTGTCGGGTTTTTGCGGGCAGAAGTCCCAGCTTACGGGGCGGGCTGCTTGGCCATGGCGCGGCTGACGTTGACGAGGTTATCGGCGATCACACCGAGGCCGACCCAGCGCTTGATGCCGACGTCACCCCTGTATCGGCTGCGGTTCAGACCGTGCCGTCGTTTGACCACACTGATGCGGCCCTCGGAGCCGGTCCGCCACTTCTGCCCGTTGCGGAACCAGCGCTTCTTCTGCTCGCGCTTGCGCTCCGGGCTTTTGGTGGAGCGATTGGGGATGCACACGCGCTTGACGCCCTTAGCCTTTGCGGCGGCTTCGTTCTTGGCCGAGTAGAAACCGGCATCGGCGGCCACCAGACGCGGCGTGCGCCCCAGCCTCGCCTGATGGGTTTCGATCGCCGCCATCAGGATGTCCGAATCGCTGGGCCGCTGATCGTAGACCTCGTAGGCGATGACGATCTGGTTCTCCGCCTCCTGCAGTTTGACCATTTTGCCGAATTCGGTTGGCTTGCCGGCCTTGCCTTTGCGAATGACCTCGGTGGTGGGTTCGAACAGGCTGACGATCTTGCCTTCGGCGTGGGTATCGCCGGCGAAGACGCGGGCTCTGGTTTGGCGCATGACCTGCTGCACCAGCGGCACCATGCTCTCCAGCTCGCGGTGCAGCCCTTCCAGCACGCCTTGCCGCGAGCCTTCCGCCGCGCGCTTGACGCCGTCATCGATCTCGCTGGCAAAGCGCTTGGCTTGACCCACCACCCGGCCGGTTGCCTCGAGTAATCTTTGGTACGCCTGCGCCAGCCTGTCACTGTTCTGACGGCCTTTGGCGCGCGCCGCACGCGCGATCTCCAGTACCCGCAATTTGACGCTGCGGCTGCGGTCGCGCAGCGTGGCGCCGGCGGCGCCGGCGATCTTGGTGATCTTCTTCATTGTGCGAGTCAGCACCCGCACCCCGTCACCCAATAAACTACTATCGGTCGGATAATGAATGTTGGTTTCGACCACGGTGGTGTCGACGCGCATCCGCCGGCCTGCCGCCACGCGATGGTCGCGCGCGATCTGCACGCGCTCGTGGATCTGGTTGATCACCTCCGGCCCCAGTGCCACCCCCCATTTGCCCATGGTCTTGGCGTCGGGCATCTTGGTGCCGCCCACGCGGGTGAAATCGCGGTATACCAGATTGGCGCGCACCTCCCGTTCGAGCACGCCGTAACTCCAGTTGCGCATGTGCTTGAGCACCAGCAAACGCAGCACCACCTCGGCCGGGGTGCCCGGCCGCCCACGTTTGCGGCTCTGCGGATGGCGCTGGGCCAGGGCCTCGTAGACCGCCGCCACGATCTGCGGATCGCCGAGCAGCTGATCGGCGTGCTTCATCCACGCTTCGTGCAGATCCTTCACTTCTTCGGCGATCAGCCCGTCACCGAAGCTGCGCTGTGCACGGTGCGTTTTAATCACGCTTTGTCCTTGTGCGGCGCGGCACGGCGTCGTCCGCACGCAACAGCGCATGGTTGAGTTCGCAGATCTCTTCGAGGGCCTCCTTGAGCTTGTGGTAGTTGCCCAGCCAGCGGCGCACCTCCTCGACCTGTTCGCGGCGCAAGCTGAATTGGCGGGTGCGGCCGCCGGCATAGGTGACGGTCAGAACCGACAGCGGGTGTCCACCGCCGCCGGCGCAGATCGTGCAGCCGCGGCTGTGGCGCACCCTCCGCTCCAACAACGAGCCGCGCAGGATCTCCCCCGTCACCGGTAGCAGGCTAACGAGCGCCTGGCGCGTCGCTATGAGCTGATCTTGTGTCATTTAAATAAATGATACGCACCCCATCGCTTCGCGTCAACAGCTTTTTGCAAAAAAACTTATCGCGATCCGGCTACCAATCGCCCTTTACCCGCGACGCGCGCACAAAAATGTCCGCCCTCGCACTTTCCTGCGCGGCGCAACGCTGTTATCTCAAAGGCTTACATCCGGGATTTTTGCGCCGGAAAGTAGCTAGCGCTCAGCTCGGTCGTGCCCGCGGATGTTCCATCCGTGACCCAGAGGTCCGAGCCAGGGCGGGCGCCGCTGCCCACGAAGATCGCCTTGCTTCCGAGCACGGTGAAATCGGCAATTATATACTTGACAAAAGCGCGATAGGTAGCCATATTTAGGGGCAGCAACGGAGCCGCCCGCTATGTCGTTTGCCGAGCTACAAAATCCGATCTTCACCGACGAAAACGCCGCTCGCGAAGCGCTTGAGGCTTGCCGCTGGCCGAACGGTCCGATCTGTCCTCATTGCGGTTCCGTCGAGCGAATCGTCTTGATCGGCGGAGAGAAGCATTCCCACCGCGCCGGCCTCTATTACTGCAACAACTGCAAAGGACAGTTCACCGTAACAGTCGGAAGCGTGTTTGAACGATCAAAGGTTCCGCTGACGAAGTGGTGGCTCGCTACGTTCCTGCTTGGCTCGTCTAAGAAGGGCATGAGCACGCATCAGCTTCATCGCATGCTCGGCGTCACTTACAAAACGGCGTGGTTTATGACCATGCGAATCCGCGAAGCGATGCGCGAGGGCCATCTCGGGCCGCTCGGCGGCGAAGGAAAGTTCGTCGAGAGCGACGAGACATTTACAGGCGGCAAAGCGAGAAACCGCGCCTATAAGGCTCCACCACCGAAGGAACCGGTCCTGGCATTGGTCGAACGCGGCGGCAAGGTGCGCAGCTATCACGTCCCGGAAGTGACAGCGGCAACGTTGAAGCCGATCATCGTCGATGCAATCGCCAAGGACTTGCATTTCAGAACCGACGAGAGCGGCGTCTATTGGAGCATCGGCGAGCAATTTGCTAGCCACAAAACAGTCGTTCACTCTATTGGTGAATATGTTCGTGGCGATGCTCACACTAATACGGTTGAGGGGTACTTCTCAATATTCAAGCGTGGCATCTATGGCGTCTATCACCATGTGAGTCAGGATCATTTGAAACGTTATCTCTGTGAATTTGACTTCCGCTACAACTATCGCGTGGCGCTCGGCTTTACCGACAAGCAGCGCACCGACGCGATTATGCGAGGCATCGCGGGTAAACGTCTCACCTATCCGCGAACTCGTGGCCAAGCCGAAGAAGCCGGAGCCGCCTGAGCCGCTCTGGCCGGACGGCTCGCCCTACGTCGAGCCCGTCCAGCCAAAGCTTCCGTTTGGCGATTGAATGGAAGCTGGCCGGCGCTTAGCCGGCCTCGCGTTCCGTGGTATGTTGATGGCGGGTAAGGAGTTGGCGCTCCTGCCCGGAGATAATGGCCGTGTCCCGACCGCGTGGAGCACTCTACACGCGGAACGGGGTAGCTGTCACGATGCTTTGCCGAGCGCAAAAACGGCGGAGTCTGGGATGGTTTCTTTCGATTTGCGTGCTCGGCATCGTTGTCCTTGCCGATAGTTTCGCAGCCAGAACGCTTCTGATGCCCGTTCCGATCTCACAATGGGGATCCGGCGAATGGCTCACATTCGGCGTTATCGCCCTGACGCTGTTGGTGGCCGCGGCGGTCGCTTATCTTCAAGTTGACTTCCAAATATTTGCGCCACAACGACACCGCCTCCGGCGAGAGGAGGAATTAAATTACCCAATAGATTTACATTTTTTGATCCCAGAGCGCAGCCAACGATCAGTCGAATATGCAGAACAAGATGACGACGAGCATCTACTCAACGAAATTATCCTTCCGCCGCGCGCGAAAACTCTAGTGGAACTTCGTCTTCACCCGAAGACAAAATTCATTACGACGCATTTGATATTTGGTTGCCACGACGATGGGAGCGTTACCTCTCGGCATAAAAAGCCGCGCCCCATCCGATTGGTTGATGTTTATGGTCAAGGCCTCATAGAACCAGGCAGTCGGCCAGCGATAACGGCCGGGCATGTCGTAAACTCTCGATTTCAATACAGATGGAATCATGAATTAAGGTGGGATGGTCATTCAAGTATTATTATCGGAATCGAATGCAAGACTCATGATGTTGGACAATATCGATTTCATACAATTCTTGTCGGAGATGAGTTAGAAAAAGAAATGGAGTTAATCATGCACGTCACAGAGCCAGGATGCGCGATGTTGATATGCGCAAATGGTGCCCATTCTCGCCATTCAATCACGCCGATATTCGATCGAAAGGCTTCTCTTTAACTGCGCGACTCAGAAAAATTTCCGAGACGCCGCGCCTTCCCGGCGATTAAGTCATTAAGCAACCATGCGGGCTGAGCAGCCAACTCATGGACAAAAAGGTCTCGGTCTCGCAGTTTCTGCAGCGGGCCCGGCGCACGCCGGGGGCGAAACCGCCGCCGCCATCGCCGGCGGATTGGCGCACAATGAAGAGACCGATCAACGGTGCCATCGGCTTTGGCGTGTTGCTGTTGGGAATCGTCATTCTGATAGCGGTGGCGCTGCCGCCCCGGTCGCAATCGCCGACTACGGTGCCCGCATCGGCTGCGCCAGCTCGGGAGCCAACTCTCGCCGTCGGGCTTCCGCCGGTTCAGTCGCCGCAATCGCAGGCATCGCGGGCCACGGCGCCAGCACCGCTATCCGGGGTCATGCCGCCTACCCCGGCCGCAGAGCGCCCGCACCCGGATCCGTTCGAGACAATCCGGCCCACCAAGGAAAACATCAGAACGATGATTGGCCGTCACTTTTGGACGGGGCCGAGTTTCGAAGGATACCGCTTTATGCGCTACTGCCCCCCGAGAGGGACGCAAAGCTGCTTGAATTACCCCAGCCCCGGAAAGGTCGAGGACGACACTGGGTTCACTGTTGCCGGCATAAGCGAGCCCCCCACTGGTGCCTATGCCTATTTGGCCGATGATCAGATATACGTGAAGGTCAGGTTGGACGATGGAAGAACCGGATACGGTCGCCTCGACGACGCCTTATGGTACACTCAAGATCCCCAGCTTAGGAAGCAGGCCGTGCACGAGCGCGTAACCCGCGCCCTGGCGGATTGCAAACGCAGGCCGTCCGTTGCAATTGGCATGACTCAGCAAGAAGTATCGGCCAGCAAATGGGGGCAGCTCCTTGTCGGGCGGGTGAACACGACGGAGACAGCCGGGCATACGCGCGAGCAATGGGTCTACGATGCAGGTCCCGAATGCAACGAGGATGGCACACCCGGCATGGGTGCAGGCCGGCGCAGTTACCTCTATTTCGACAATGGGATACTTGTGACGATCCAGAGATGAGGGCAAACTGGCTCGCCTAACCTCGCGTCTTGCCTTTGTGAATACGTCCCTTTGATGCCGGCCGCTCCTTAGCCTTCGGACGAACGCCGAGGGACTCATGCGGCTTGTGCGGCGTCTCGGCGAGGCGCTTCATTATGCGCTTCGCCGTCTCCATCGCGACGGCTTCGTTAGGTTCGGTCGTATCTGGCGCTGACGCCGGTAGCTTTGTAGGCTTCCGCATGCCTGACAGGCTACTCGCGATCGAGCCGAGATGGAACAGCCACCGCGATTAGACCGTGCAATGTTGAGCGCCTTCCGTAAGCGCGCGCTGGAAGCGCCCTCCATTGATTTGATCTCCGCCCTTGGGTGGGTCAGTGTCTCGCTTTCGTGGCATAACGTCCCTCACCATTGGGGAGGGATGTATGCCGTCCAGGATCAATCTGGAAGACGTAGCCGCCTACTATCGAGCCTTGGGCGAATTCGTAGATACTTTTGCCAACGTCGAAGAGGTCATGTTTCTGTACCTTGCTGCGTTGGTCGGTGTAGATCACGACACCGCAAGAGCAGTGTTCTCAGGCGTGAGGATACGGGATGCCATATCATATATAAAGCAAATCGCAGAGGTTAGAGGCGCTCAGTTAGCCGCCGAACTGGACGAGGTATTGGGCCAATTGCAAATAATCAACGATGTTCGTAATCTTATTTTGCACCATCCCACGTCGGAGAAATGGCGCAGCGGTAGCCTCGTGCAATCCATTTCCAATGTGGGCCGCGCCTTAACAGCAGAGCGAATCAAGGAGATCCCGATCTCTGCTGCCATACTTATGGATATGCAATATGATCTCTTTAGGATTCAGGTTTTTCTTGTTCACGAATTTGCTTGTCTAGCGATACCGGAAGGTGAGCGCGACGCGATTGATCGCTTGGGTCCGGTTCAAATAGGCGCATGGCTCTATAAGCCCGCTCAGCAACCTCGCGCACGTCAAACGAACCGTATTCGCCCTCGATCACGGCATCCCCGTGAGCGCGGAGAATGATCTCAGCGCCTGCCGAGATCATCTCCTCGGTGATCTCAATCTCCACGCCGGCCTGTCGGCTGGCAGTTTGGTTAATGTCGCGCTCTTTTGTCAAGTATATAATTGCCGTGAAATCGGGCCCGCCGACACCAACCGATAAAAGGCCCACGGGATCCGCCCCAGCGGGTATCGGCGCGCTCGTTCCAGCAGAGGTCCCATCGGTTACCCAAAGGTCGAGATGAAAATTGGTGTCTCTGCCGGCGAATAAGACCTTGTTGCCCAAGACGGTGAAATCGGGTCCCCCAGCAGGCTGGGCCAGCAGGCCCGTGGGATCCGCCCCAGCGGGAATCAGCGCCTTCGTTCCAGCGGAGGTTCCATCGGTTATCCATAGGTCGATACGATTGCTTGCATCCTCGCCAGCGAACACCACCTGGTTGCCGAAGACGGTCATGTCGGAAAGGTGAAGCCCACCAGATAACGCGCCGCTAACACCGGTCAGCTCGTGCGTGCCAGCCGCTGTCCCGTCAGTTACCCAGAGGTTCGGAAAGAAATCCGCATCTGAGCCCTCGAAAAGGGCCTTGCTGCCGAGGTCAGTGAAATCGGGGCTGGCGCTGCCGGAGAACAGCCCATTGACGTCGGCACCGGTCGGAATTAATTCCATTGTGCCGCGGGGGTTCCGTCTGTCACCCACAGGTTCAAGTGGCCGTGCGCGTCTATGCTCTCAAACACGGCTCGGGGTGTCGTCATAGTTCTGTCTCCTTATCCAACAGGCTTGGGACGGGGCTGGCGCCTATTATTAATGCAGGATTTTCGGCCCATGAGCTGCGCCTCTGTCCCGAATAATAGGTTGTTTGACTCGCAGCATGGCATACGGCATTTATCATGCATTTTACGAAAATGCCAATGGTCTCAAAGAAAAACCTTGCGAACATTGGTTACAATGCATCGCCCATGTTAACCTTTATTAAGAGCTGACAAAATCAACGAAGTGCCTGCTGTGGCTACCGCTTGCTCACCGCGGGGATTCGCCTCGAACACGACCGTGTTGAGCGGCTCCCGTCAGGAAAAGTTCGGCGACTTCGCCGGTGGCGGTGGCGCGGCACCGCCTTCGGCGGAGGCCGCAGGCGGGATGAGACCTTGCTCGACGAAGCGGGCGCGGACGCTTTCGAGGACGCCGAGGGCCTGCAGGAAGCCTTGCACCGGCAAGGCGACGGTGAATTCGACGACCGGCTGCAATTCGCGGTTCTGGCCGCGCTGCACGGCTTCGAGGCGATGGAATTCGAGGCGCACGACGCCGTTGACGACGCTCACCTCGCGCAGTCCGTCGCAGAAATATGTGGTCATTGCAGGTCCTCCCTATGTTGTAGCGGCTGCGCCGCAGATCCTCCCTCTCCGCGCCTCGGGGCGGAGAGGGTTGGGGTGAGGTGGGGGAGCCTGGCTCGGAACTGCGGCCTGCCCACCTCACCCTCCCGTCGCTCCGCGCCGGGCCCCTCCCTCTCCCCCCTGAAGGGCGGAGAGGGGCAATGCTTCTGGTCGGCTCTCACGGCTCGCGCAGGCTCTCGCCGATGACGCGGGTGATCGGGTTCAGCACGTATTCGAGAATCGAGCGGCGGCCGACCTTGATGTCGCACACGGCGCGCATGCCGGGCCGCATTGCGAAGCCTTCCGGCAGGTTGCGGAATTTGGTCTCTTTGAGCTCGATGCGCGCGCGGTAATGGGTGGGGCTCTGCCGCGCCTCCTTCCTGAGCTCGGGCGAGGACCCCTCCTCGCCCGTCTCGCGTGCATTGTCGTCGCTCAACGTATCCGGGGTCAGCGCCTTCAGCTCGCCATAGGCGAGACCGAATTGCTGCCATGGCAGCGCCTCCAATTTGATCGTCGCGCGGTCGCCGATATGGAGCCGCGCGACGTCGCGCGTATCGATCTGCACCTCGAACAACAGGGGAGCGTGGGTCGGCACCAGCCGCATCAAAGTCTCGGCTTCGCGCAATACCGAGCCGGCCGGCCGATGGGCGAGCTCGAGCACGGTGGCGTCCTCGGGCGCGGTGATCACCGCGAGGTCGTGGCGCATTTGCGCCTTCGACAGCCGAGCCGCAGTCGCGTCGCGGTCGCTGCGGTTCTGCGCGATGTCCTCGGATAATTTGCGCTGCCATTCCTGCACGAAACCGTCGCGCTCGGCCTCCGCGCCGGCGATCTGTTCGGCCAATTTCTGTTGTTCGCCGAGATTGGTGTCGAGACGGGTCCTGGCGTCGACCAGGTGTTGGCTCGCATCGATCAGTTTCAATTTCGAGGTGAGATCCTTGGCGACCAGCTGCTGGTACATGTCCTCCGCCTGGCTCGCCAGCCGGATCTGCTCCTGCAAGCCCTTCACCTCGGTCTTGTGAGTGGCGAGGTCCGCCTTGTACTGCTCGGTCTTGCGTTCCGCGGCGCCGAGCTTGGCGGCGTATTCGGCCTGCCGCTTGCGGAAGACGTCGCGCTGCGTGAGCTCGTCGGCAGTGGGATTTTTCGGGTCATAGGCGCGGCCGGCGAGCTCGGCGTCGAGCCGGTCGTAGGTCGCACTGAGGTTGCGCAATTTGGCGGTCAGCTCGTCCCTGTCGGCCAGCGAGAATGTCGGGTCCAATGTCGCCAGCACGTCTCCGGCCTTGACTTGCTGGCCCATCCTGACCGCGACCGACCGGACGACCGCGGTCTCGACCGGCTGGATCACGATCTCGCTGTCGGTGGTGACGATCTTGCCGTTGGCGCTGACGACGATGTCGACCTTGAGCACCGCCAGCGCGATTGCCGCCGCGGCAATCAAACCGACCATCAGCCAGAGCACCAGCCGGCGCTTGGGCGGCACCCTCAGAACGGTTTGGAAATCGTAGTCGATCAGCGCGCGCGGGGTCGGCGCGCTCGACGGCGCGGCGGGCATTGCGCCGCCGCGAGCCGGCGGTACGGTGGTGAGGCTCACTGGTACATCCTCGCCTGCTGGCTCCACAATTGCTTGTACGGCAGACAGCTGCCGAGGAGGGCTTCATGTGGGCCGACCTGCACGAGATGGCCGCCGTCGACGACGATGATCGCATCGGCGCGCGCCACAAAGGAGAGCCGGTGGGTGACGAGGATGATCGTGCGGCCGCGGGCGATCGCGGCGAGGTGTTGCTGGATGATCGCTTCGCTCTCGGGGTCGAGCGAGCTGGTCGCCTCGTCGAAGATCAGCACCGGCGGGTCGTGGATGAGGGCGCGCGCGATCGCCAGGCGCTGGCGCTGCCCGCCCGAAAGATTGGTCGCGCTTTCCTCGAGGATTGTCGAATAGCCTTGCGGCAGCCGCTGGATGAATTCGTGCGCGCCGGCCAGCTGCGCGACCCGGACGACGTCGTCCAGCGAGGCGGCCGGCTTGGTCATCGCAATGTTCTCGCGCACGGTGCCGCGGAACAGAAAATTCTCCTGTAGGACGACGCCGATCTGGGTGCGCAGATGAGCCAGATCGAGCTCCTTCAGATCCTGGCCGTCGATGTTCACAAGACCGGCCTGCGGCCGATAAAGACCCTGGATCAGACGCGTGATCGTCGTCTTGCCCGAGCCGCTGCGGCCGACGATGCCGACGATCTGGCCGGGCTCGACCGCGAACGAGATTTCCTTGACCGCCGGCGTCGGTGATCCCGGATAGTGAAACGTCACACTGTCGAACTCGATGTGGCCGCGGATCGTCGGGGCGAGCTGGCCGCTCGACGGTTCGGGCGCGGTCTGCATCAGCTGGGCGAGGAGCTTCAAGGACAGCACCGAGCGCTGATATTCCTGCATCAGCGACGAGGCGTGAATCAGCGGCTGCACCAGCCGCAGTCCCAGCATGTTGAAGGCGACGAGCGCGCCGACGGTCATCTGGTCGCTCAATACGAACAATGCGCCCAATGCGCCGATCCCGACGCTCATGCCGCGTTCGAGGCTGGTGACGACGCTGCGCGCGCCCGCCGCAGTGTGGTCGAGCGACAGGCTCTTGCTCGCCGCTTCTTCGGTATGGCGCCGCCAGCGCAGCATCGAGCGCGGCTCGAGCGCCAACGTCTTGATCGTCGCAATGCCGTTGAGGATCTCGAACAGGAAGGCCTTGCGGCGGCCCTCGATCTCGTTGACCTCGGTGAGCCGCTTGCGGAAGGTGCGCGACATCGCCGCGAGCACGACAAAAGCCGTCGCCGAGACGCCGAGCACGATCAGGGTCAATTGCCACGAATAGAGCAGCAGCACCGGCAGATAGATAATGACGGCGAGAAAATCGAGAAACGTGTTGAACAACCGGCTCGCGAGGAAATCCCTGACGTTGTTCGCCTCCTGTAATTTGTAGGCGGTGACACCGGACGGGTTGGCATGGAAATAATCGATCGGCAGGCGCAGCAGATGCTCGATCGTGCTGTTGGCGACCTGGTGATCGAGGCGGCGCGTGATAAAGGCGAGGAGATAGTTGCGCAGGTAGTTGAACCCGGCATCGAACAGGATCAGCACGCCGACCCCGGCGCTCAACGCATAAAGGGTCGAGAACGCCTGGTTCGGCACCACCTTGTCGACGAGCAATTGAAAGAAGATCGGCACCGACAGTCCGATCAAGTGCATCACCAATGCCGCGACGACGATGTCGCGCATCAGGCGGCGCTCGGCAAACAGCTTGGTCGTGAACCACGAGAAGCCGAATGCCGTATCGGCCTTGGTCGGCGGCAGCGGGGTGACCATGAGCGCCGCGCCTCGCCAGGCGCGCTCCAGATCCTCGCGCGCTAGGAAGAACGGCTCGCCGTCCCGGAATACCGGGTCGGAGACGGCCACCTCCTCCGGCCCGTTGCGCCGGACCCCGACCAGCACGACGGCGTTCTTGTTGTCGAGCAGCAGCAGGATCGGATGGCTGAACGGGGTGTTTCGCAAACCCTCCCAATCGAGCCGAACGCGTTCGGCGCGCAATCCGAATTCCCCGGCCAGCTCGACGAGGCGCGCCACCGGCAGGCTATCTCCCTCGATCAGGTTGCGGCGGCGGACGGCGCCGATTTCGGCATAGACCCCGTTCTGCGCGCCGAGGCGGAAGAGACAAGCGAGCGCGGTCTCGCTGGAGACGATTTCCCCGGGAGCACCTTCATTGGTTGTTGTAATGCTCATTCAATTCAACCATTGTGTACAAAAGAACGCGAATGGGAGGAGCCGAGGCGGCGACCTCGCCCAACCATAACGAGTGGTTCGATCGAGGCAACAAGCGAATGTCAAGGGCTATATCGGCCCGTCCCAACCCCTTGTGTGGGGTAGCTCACACAACGATTTATTTTTCGTTACGGGAGAGAAAACCAACGCGGCGCGCGCCCCACGCTGGGAGAAAATTTGAATCGCGCCGAGACCCTCACCCGCCTCGCTGCGCTCGGCGCCCCTGGCGCATCGGAGATGCGGCAGCCGGCAGGCGCACGCACACGTGCGCCGAGAGGGCGCGGTGCGGGAGAGGGGGTACCAAGTCCCCACGGGTCTGCGCGAAAAGGCTGGGCAAGAATTGGCACGAGGGTGGCGTCACGGTCTTGCGTCCTTCGAGGTGCGCCCGTGGGCGCTCCTCATGATGAAGATAAACCTTTGATATAAATAAGGAAATTCCTCATCATGAGGAGACCGCGAAAGCGGTCGTCTCGAAGGACGCACGGCGCCGATCCAGCCGATTGGGATTTCTTGCCCAGCCTCGGAGCGCGGCCCGAGGACAGGCTCCGGGCTCGGTGGGTGAGGGAGCGCCGCCTTCCAGCAAGTTATGATCATTTTTCTCGGGCGAGACGGTTGGATTGCCGACCGCTGCGATTACCAGCAGGAGGCGCGCAATCGTTAAATGTTCTGGTTGCTTCGGTGTTTTATTTGGAGCAGCGAGGTGCTGCTTCGATTAATGCAAAAAGCTCCCTGCTTCCCGGTCCGCCTGCGTGAAATTCGTGCCGGTACTCCAATGGGCATAAGTCCTAGCAGGCTGCGGAAAAAGGCAGGAACTTTGTCATTCCGGGGCGCGGGCTCCGCCCGCGAGCCCGGAAACCAGGAACACGGACCAGAGAAATCAATCGCTTGGCCTGTGTTCATGGGTTCCGGGCCCGGCCCTGACAGGCCGTCCCGGAATTACACGCGAGTTTTCAACATCCTGCTAGAAGGACTTTGCCGTGGTTCCCGTGAGGATGTCGGCCTTGCGGTTGAGGGCCGCGATCAGACCGTCTATGCCGTCGTTCTTCAGGATCGCGGCGAATTCCGAGCGGCGCGTCGCCACTTCGCTGATCGCGCCGTCGAGGTAAATGTCGGAGATCAGCCAGTTGTCGCCGCTGCGACGCATCAGGTAGTCAACCTTGACCGGCTCGCCACTGGCCTTGATGATCTGGCTCTTCACCATGACCCCGGAGGAGGCGGGCTGCTCGCCGGTCACCTCCAGCTTCTGTCCGGCATAGCTGTCGAAGCGCTCGGCATAGATGGCTGACATGTAGCGGCCGAAGCTCTCGGTTGCCTGCTGGCGCTGCGCCTCGGTCAGACCGGCCCAGGGCAGGCCGACCGCCAACCGCGTCATCAAGGCGACATCGAAGCTGCGGCGGATGACCGGTTCGAGTTGCGTGAAACGACCGCTTTGTCCCAGAATCCGGCCGTTCTTCATCGTGCTGAGCAGCGCGTCGTAGAGGCCCTGCACGGTATCGCCGCCGCTCGTGGGGGCGGCATGGACCGGATAGGAAAGCACGCTGAGGCCAAGCCCGGCGGCAAAGGCCACAGCTTTGCACAATGAGCGTGTCGTCATCACAGACCCTCCGTTTGGTTCACGGCCTACAATTTGGCGCGGTCTTATGCGCCGGTCCCGTTAATCGTGGTGAAATTGTGTAAGAGCCGCCTCAGCAGCTATTTTCGCGCACCGCGACCGCGGTCGAACGGCTCGGCCGGTTGTTGCTGTCGCGTTTTACGAGAATTTCCCCGCTTGTATGTATCGGCGACAGCACCCCAACCAGAAAAGCACCACAAGGGAGGAGTGGTAAAATAGGCAGAGCTTAACGGCAGTCTAGTTCTTCGTTTGGAAGGTATAATTACAACTTGGCGAGACGATGTAGGCGGTAAGGTTATTCCCTTGGATGTGCCCCGTCATCTGTACAGATCCCCTCCGCAAGCGGGCGGAGGCTTTGAACATCCCACCATCACCAACCTTCCCGGTTAATGTGGTATTGAATCGCGGGACATATTTAAACCGAACTTCACCCCGGGAGATTGTTAGCGGGTAAAGCGCCCCCAGCGGCGGCCGGGTGCAGTCATTCATTACTTTCGTGAGGGTAAGTTCTCCAACGTACTGGCCATCGAATTTAGTCGAACTCTGCGCCCACGCGACGCTCCCAAGCCCCGCGCCGAGCAAGAGCCCCAGTCCCAGCCATCTCAGCATTCCGTTCTTCCTGTTTAAGTTTCGCTTGCAGGTTACAAAGGGAAAAGCCCGGTGGCGACTGATGCCACGCCGTTGCCCGTGCGCTTACAGCGGCGCTGCGTCGGCCGGGAAGGGATTGCGGTTGTCGCGCAGCTTATAGAGCAGGTCGCCTTCTATAGCCCGGCGCGCCACAGCGATGTCGATCCCGAAAATCCGGGCGGCGTTCTCGCCGAAGATCTGATTCTTCACCTCGGGCGTCAGCTGCGGATAACCGTGTTGCGCGGCCAGCTCTTCGGGTATCGCGAAGGTCTGGAAGGCCTCGATCTGCCAATGCGGCGGCCCGATCACCGGTGTGTCGGTCCCCCACATAATGTGATCGGCGCCAAAGCCGTCGAGCAGGTTCCCGATAAGGACAGCATACCGCGCCGGATCCGTCCGCATCATCCGGGCCAAGCTGCCCAGCTCGGCATAGATATTTTTGGCCTTGGCCGCCTTGGCCTGACCTGCGAGCTCGGCTTCCCACGGAAAGGCGCTATGGAAGGCGATAAAGTTAAGGTCCGGAAAATCGGCGGCCGCTCGCGCCAGATCGTCGGTGTGGCAATATTGTTCGAGAAACAGCCCGGGCAGGCCCTTGTGCACACAGACATTCTTGACGCCGCGCCGGCGCAGCGCCTCCAATAGCGGATGGGTGTTCTTCTCGTCATCGAGGACCCAACCGCGGGCATCGGGCCCCGGTGGATAGAGCTTCAGCCCGTCGATCTTGATCGTCTCGCACTGATAGGTCAGCGATTCGAGCGCGGAGGTCCCGTCGGGCGGGTCGACAGTCCCGAGAACGCGGATGCGCGATGGCGCCATCGAGCGGATGAAGGCCGCCTCGCGCGGTGAAAAAAGGTCAACGCCATCGAATGCCGCCCGCATCCCGAAACTGTTCAAAAAGGCGATATCGGTCTCGCTGCCGAGAAAAACGTCCTCGAGGAACATGACGCGCCCCATATCGGCGATCGGCACCGGATGGCCGACCACCCCGGCGCGCGAGCCGGCAAGCGATTTGAGGAAATGCTCCCCTCTTTCGCTCATCTGGCGGACGCCGCCTGCGCGCCACCACACATGGGTCTGCGCGTCGACGAGGATCGGCGGGCGGGGCGGCGCGCGATCGGCGACCCGCTCAGCCGCGACCCGGTCGACGTATTGCTCGGCCGCCGGAAAACCGCGCGCCTTGCGATGCCAAAAGGTGAAGGCCGTGGCGCCGCCGAGGCCAAGCAGCCTTCGGCGCGAAACGGTATTTTTCCGAGGCTGACTAACCACGGTTTTGGTCATGAAGACTCCTTAATGGGGAGCGATCAACACCATCAACCTATGTTCATGAGGTATCTTTTATCACCCCGTGTCGGCTTGGCTATAAGAACGGAAATTACGAAAGGCTTCTTCCCATGCACACCATGGAAACGGCACTGCCGGAAATCAAAGTTCTCATGCCGCGACGCGTCGGCGATATCCGAGGTTTTTTCTCCGAGGTGTGGAACGCGCGCGATTTCGCGTCGATCGGGATCGAGGCGGCGTTCGTGCAGGACAACCACATCCGCAACCCGCTGAAGGGCACATTGCGCGGGCTGCATTACCAGGTGCCGCCGACGGCGCAGGGCAAGCTCGTACGGGTGACGCGCGGGGCGATTTTCGATGTCGCGGTCGACATCCGCCGGGGCTCCCCCAGCTTTGGGCGGCATGCGGCCGCAGTGCTGACCGCCGACAACTGGTATCAGCTGTGGATACCGCCGGGATATGCCCACGGCTATTGCACGCTGGAGGACGACACCGAGGTGCAATACAAGACAACGGACTTCTACAGCCCGGTGCACGATCGCGGCATTGCCTGGAACGACCCGGTGCTGATGATTACCTGGCCGGTCACCATCGAAACCGCAATCGTATCCGACCGCGACCGCAATTTGCCGTGCCTCCGCGAGCAATCCGATCTGTTCGAGTACACGGAACCGGAGGCGCTCTAGAATAGCCCAGACTGGAGAATAGCCCAGACTGGAGAATAGCCCAGACTGGAGAATAGCCCGGACTGGCGCAAGGCCTTGCGGGAGCCTCCTCGATCTTTTCGCCGTCGTCGTTGACTGAAGCAAAGCGCCATTGACTGCGACGTCGCGTCCGTGCTGGTCGACAGGGCGGGCATGGCCGTTGCAGGATGCGCCGCCAATCCACCCTGGGAAGGAAACCCGAAATGCCCGATACGCCGACCTTTGGCCGTTACGCCGAAATCCCCTATGACCAGATGACGCCGGAGCAGCAGGAGGGCTATCGCTTTCTGATCGAGGTCCGCGGTCAGCTCGGCGGGCCGAGCAAGATCTGGGTCCATAACCCCAAGCTGGCGACGGCTGCAGCTCCGCTCGGCGCCCATTTCCATCCCGGGCATTACTCGCTTACCGAGCGCGAGCGCGAGATCGCCGTCTGCATCATCAACAGCAAATGGCATTCGGCATACCCGACGAGCGCGCATGAGCGGCGCGGCAAGGCAGTCGGGCTGCCACCCGATAAGGTCGAGGCACTCATCGCCGGCCTGCAGACTTCATTCGCGGACGAGCGCGAGCAGGTCGTGTACGAGATGGCAATGGCGCTCGCCAATTCGCGCTGGGTCCCGCAGGGGCTCTACGACCGCACGGTCAAGGCACTCGGCCATGTCGGCATCACCGATGTAATCACCCTTATGGGTTACTACACGAGCGTCTCGATGACCCTGGCCTTTTACGACGTGCCGGCCGGGGCGCCGGGCATGGCGCGCTGAGTAACTGGGTTCAAAGGTCCCATCCGTGGGTGTAAGCCAGCCCGAGCACCGATGAATTTTGCGACCTCGTTAAGTCTGTCGCTGCTCGGGCTTTTCGTGCTGCCGGCGCTGGTTAACGGTTGCCTGCCCAATGGGCGCGATGGGGTGCCGTGGTACGAGGCGCGCCGCGACCCGACCGGCCTGGCGCCCGACCCGGCGGCCACGCCGGAGGCCGTGGTTCAAGTCTATGCCGCCCGCGCGGTCTCGTGGCGGGGGGTGTTTGCAGTGCATACCTGGATCGCAGTAAAGCCGACCGGGGCCGACCGCTTTACACGATACGAGGTGCTGGGTTTCGGTGTCGCCAACGGCGCCCCGGCGGTTCGCGTCGATCGGATGGGCCCCGACAATTATTGGTTCGGTGCTCGACCGCAGATCGTCCTTGACAGGCGCGGACCGGGTGTCGACGCGATGATCGAGGATATCCGTGCCGCGGTCACCCGCTATCCCTATCCGCACGAGTATCGCGCCTGGCCCGGCCCCAACAGCAACACGTTCACCGCGTATGTTGCCCGCCAGGTCCCCGAACTCGGCCTCGACCTGCCGTCGAATGCGGTCGGCAAGGATTTCCTGCCCCGGGGCGCGTTGTTTGCCGCGGCGCCCAGCGGCTCCGGGTTTCAGGTTTCGCTCTTCGGCCTTGCCGGGGTGCTCCTCGCCGTCGACGAGGGGTTCGAGCTGAACCTCCTCGGGCTCAATATCGGCGTCGACGCCGCCGTGCCGGCGCTGAAGTTGCCGGCGATCGGCCGGTTAGGGCTGGACCGCTAATTCCCGAGCGATGCCGCCGGTTCGTCCAGCTCCTCAGCCGGAACGTAGAAGCTGGGGGCCAATGCGCGGTGCATTGCCGCGGAGTGCAGCTCCGGCGCGTCGGCGTTCATTGCCGCGGCGCCGGACAGCTCGACGCGGTTGCGGCCTTTTTCCTTTGCCCGGTATAAGGCTTCGTCGGCGCCCTTCAGTACTGCCTGCGGATTGTCACCGGCCTCCGGGAAGACCGCCACGCCGATCGACACGGTGATCCGCGGCAGGTTCTTTTCGAGGTAGCGGACGACGATCTCCTCCGTTTTGCTGCGAAGCTGCTCGGCCCGGCGCAACGCGGCATCCGCGTCCGCCCCGGGAAGAATGACGACGAATTCCTCGCCACCGAACCGGCAAGGGATGTCTTCGTTCCGGAACAAATTTTCCAGGCAATTGCCGACCGCACGCAACACCATGTCTCCGGCATCGTGGCCGTGATTGTCATTGTATTTCTTGAAATGATCGATATCGATCGAAAGTATGCTGATGCTTTGACCGGCCCTCGCCGCTCGCGAAAATTCGCGGCGGCAGGTCTCCAGCATGTACCGCCTGTTGAAAAGTCCAGTCAGCACGTCGCGTATCGACTGGTCGCGCAACTGATCGCGCAATTTGACATTGGCTATCGCCAGGCTGATCTGCTCGGCGCAAACCAGCCCCAACCGGCGCTGCTCCGCGTTCGCTTCTTTGTGAGATTTTTCGCCGTCTGACCCGCTCTCCGATCCGCTGGCGCACCGGAATTCGAGATTCAGCAATCCGATTGTCTCACCGTGAGCGAGGATCGGAATGCAGCAATATTCGCTCTGCACCGACGGATCGACATGCGAGCACCGGAAATCGATCTCGTTTTCGCCGAAGGTATAGGGCCGTCCGCGACGCAAGCCCCCGCAATCGTCGGGATGCATTGCCGGCATCATCTTGCCGCCGTTCCAGGCCTTGGCGCTTTCCAACACGTCCCGCGAATTGGCGTAGATATAGAGGCTGCCGGCGCAGCCGGGCAGCAAGCGGCCGAGGAATTCGGCCACCATCCGGTAGAGTTCGCCCAATGAGTTGCAGGACTGGAGCCATTCATTGAGGTCCGAGAGCAATCGCGTCTCGCGATTGCGCTTCTGACGCTCCAACAATGTGGTGTGGAATACCTCGACGGCCCTCGCCATTTCGGCGAGTTCGTGTGCACGCTGCCGCCCATCGACCGCAAAGTCGAGGTCGCCTTGCGCCAGGCGCAGCATCGAGTCTCGCATTCGCAGCACAGGTGTCAGAAGCCCGGCCTTGACGAATAACAGACCGCCGGCCAGCGCCATGGCGCCGAGCATCGCGACAGCCAATAGGATCGCCAGAAAAAAACGTTCGTCCGCTTCGACCTGACTGCGCGCTCGCGCGATTTCCTGCTCATACGCGCGGGCGACCGTATGCAAACTGTTGTTGAGCGCAGTCCTGACGGAGCGGTTTGCGTCATTGTCGCCAAACACGCGGGCGGCTGCCGTGCTCTCTTCCTTGCCGAGGCGCACCAGCTCTGTGCGAAAACGAACGAATTGGTCGATACGCTCCGCCAAATCTTCGATGTTGGATTGCTGCGAGGCGATGGCGTCGGACTTCCACGCCCGCGCCACATCCTGAAGCTCGCCGAGCTGGCGGCTGAGGTTCTTGGCGAACGGCTCCGCTGCCGTCCAATCCGCAGACATGTAGATGCCGCGCGATTCCATCACAATGGCATAGACGAGCCCGTTGACGCGCTCAAGATTGATCGTGCCTCGGGCCACGCGATCCAGGGCAGCATCATCGTGCCGGGACAATTCGACGGCCACTAATGCAAGCGGCGACACCCAGGACCGGGAGCAGTCCTAGGAAGGCAATGATGGAATAGGGGCGGGTTTTAAGACTATATCTGGCGCCTCCGGGTAAGTAACTGAAACATCGAGAACTCGAGTTCGCTACAGCTTATTTGCGATGGTGCTGAAAGTCGTGCTGAGGTGCGTGCCGGTAAGGGCGAACGCCGCTATCGCCGCGACCGCAATCAGCGCGGCGATCAACGCATATTCTATCGCGGTGACGCCAAGCCGATCTTGTAGCAATCTTTGGAGTGCGCCCATGCAAGAACCATTCGGTAAAAGCTCCGGATCTAAACCATAATCAATATAGAAGATTAATTTTTACCTTACCGGGGAGCACTTTGATTGGGGGTTTGGGAGTCCCGGCCAGTCTCCGGCAGCAATGGCTCATTCACGGGACAAGGCGGAGGTCGTCGATCGGGACGATCGTCTTGCCGATAGGCCACAGGGCGAGGCCGGCGAGCTTCAGATGCGCCCAGGCGAAGGGCACTCCGATGATCGTGATCGCCAGAGCGAGCGCGATGATTAAGTGGGCCAGAGCGAGCCACCATCCGGCCAGCATGAGCCAGATCAGATTGCCGATGGTGCCGAGCGGACCGGTGCCGAGATCCTCGTGCCCTGTGTAGTCGGCGCGGTTAACCGCCGTCTGACCGAACGGCAGCAAGGTGTAGACCGCGATATTGAACGCCGCCCGCGCCCACGGTATGCCGACGATCGTAATCACCATGATGATCGCGGCGAGCAGCCATAACGCAGCCATCCAAATTCCACCGGTGACAATCCACAGGATATTGAGCAAGAGCCGGAGGAGAGGCATTGCTATTGCGGCTTTTCGAGGTCCTCGATTGCGGCTTTGAGAAAACGGGCGGCCTCACCGCCGGTGACGGCGCGGTGATCGAAGGTCAGCGACAATGGCAGAATGCGATGGGCGGCGAGCTTCCGGTCCGCGATGACCGGCCGCTCCGCGATGCGGCCGGCGCCGAGGATCGCGACCTGCGGCGGGACAATGACCAGCGCCGCGAAACGCCCGGCGAACATTCCGAAATTCGATAAAGTGATGGTCTGGCCGCGCAATTCGGCGACCGGCACGGTGCGGGCGCGCACATCCGCCTTCATCGCCTCGATCCCGCGGCGCAGATCGGCGGCGTCGCGGTCACCGATATTGCGCAGCACCGGCACGAAGAGCCCGTCCTCGGTGTCGACCGCCAGCCCAAGATCGATCTGCTTCAAGAGACGCCGCTCCATCGTGCGGCCGTCATACCAGGCGTTGAGGCCGGGCGAAGCGGCGCAGCCAGCGGCGATCGCGCGAGCCAACCGGATCGTGACATCGGATTGCGGCGCCCAGGCCTCGATGTCGGCTTCGTCGGATACCGTCGCCGGCACGATTTCGGCGTGCGAGCGGGTCATGTTGACGGCCATCGCGCGGCGCACGCCGGCCAGCGGCTCGACCGGCCCGGCTTCGGTTTGCGCCCGTGCGGCGCGCTCGACATCGGCGCTGGTGACCGCGCCGCCGGGCCCGCTCGCGGTAACCTCGGCCAGATCGACCCCGAGCCGCTGCGCCAGAGCGCGGACCGCCGGCGCCGCCCTGACCGCCGGCGCTTGCGGTGAGGATGGAGGAATCGGCGCCGGCGGGGCGGCGGAAAGCTCACCGACGATCGTGCCGGTGTCGGTCCGGGGGCCCTCTTCGAATTCGATCAGCGGCGCGCCGACCTTGACCCTGTCTCCCGGGTGGACGCACAGCCGGGCGATCTTGCCGTCCTGCGGCGAGGGAACCTCGACGACCGCCTTCTCGGTCTCGACCGAGACGAGCGGCTGATCGGCCACGACATGGTCGCCCTCGCCGACATGCCAGGCGACGAGCTCCGCCTCCTGCAACCCCTCGCCCAGATCCGGCAGCACAAAAATACTCATTATATTGTCCCGAAGTAGAAGTAGTCACCACGGAGGCACGGAGGTCACAGAGTCTCGATTAATACTATGCGTTATCTCCGTGTCCTCCGTGCCTCCGTGGTGAACTATTGATACGCCAAGACCCGCCGCGCGGCGGCAAGGATGCGGGCTTCGCTCGGCAGGTATTGCTGCTCGAGGCGGGGCAACGGCATGACCGTGTCCCAGCCGGCGACCCGTTCGATCGGAGCGAGCAGCGAGACCAAACCACGCTCGGCAATTCGCGCGGCGATCTCGGCCCCGACGCCGCCGGTCAGCGCCGCTTCGTGCACGATGACGCAGCGACCGGTCTTGGCGACGGAGGCGAGAAGACCGTCGCTGTCGAGCGGCTTTAATGTCGCGACGTCGACGACCTCGGCGCTGACCCTGTCCGCCTCCAGCCTATCGGCGGCGGCGAGTGTCTCCTTTGTCATCGCGCCCCAGCTGATGAAGGTGATGTCGGTGCCCTCGCGCAGCACAAAGCAATGGTCGAGCGGCAAGGCCGCGCCGTTGTCTTCGACCGCCTCGCGCGCCGCGCGGTAGAGCCGGGTCGGTTCGAAAAAGACGACCGGGTCGGGGTCGCGGATCGCGGCCAGCAGCAGGCCATAGGCGCGGGCCGGCGAGGACGGGATCACGACCCTGAGGCCGGGAATGTGGACGAACATCGCCTCCGGGCTTTCGGAATGATGTTCGACGGCACGGATCCCGGCGCCATAAGGCGAGCGCACGACCATCGGGCAGCTGAGCCGGCCGCGGGTGCGGGTGCGCAGGCGCGAGGCATGGTTCACCAACTGGTCGATCGTCGGATAGATGAAGCCGGTGAACTGGATTTCCGAAACCGGACGAAACCCCTGCGCGGCAAGCCCGACCGACATGCCGGCGATGACGCCCTCGGCGAGCGGCGTGTCGAGCACGCGGTCCGCCCCGAAGCGGTCGAGCAGCCCCTCGGTCGCGCGAAAGACGCCGCCTTCCGCGCCGACGTCCTCGCCAACGACGAGGACCGACGGGTCCTCGGCCATAGCGCGGGCGAGCGCCAAATTGACGGCCTGGACGAGGGTAATTTCGGGCATAGCGGGCCTCACTTCCTGGCCAGGTCGAGCGCCGCCTGGCGCTGGTCGGCGAGATCCTTCGGCAGTGCCTGGTAGGTGAAGTCGAATATCGTTTCGAGCCCCTGAGGCGGGGTCGCGAGATAGGTCTCCGCCGCGCGCTCGATCGTCAGGGTGATCTCGGCCAGCAGCTGCTCCTCATCCGCCTTGCCCCACATCTCGTTCGCGACGAGGTGGTTGCGCAGCCGCGCGATCGGTTCTTCCGCCCAGCGCGCGCTGACCTCGGAACCGCTGCGGTATCGGCTGGCGTCATCTGCGGTCGTGTGGTCGCCGAGCCGGTAGGTCAATGCCTCGATCAGATGCGGACCGCCGCCGGAGCGCGCCTTGGCGAGGGCGCGGGACGTCGCCTCGCGCACCGCGATGACGTCGTTGCCGTCGACCTGCTCGCCCTCGATGCCGGCGGCGATCGCCTTCTGCGCCAAGGTTTCGGCCGCGGTCTGGTGGGCCAGCGGCAGCGAGATAGCCCAACGGTTGTTGTTGATCACGAAAACGACCGGCAATTGCCAGACCCCGGCGGCATTGAGCGCCTCGGCGACATCGCCCTTCGAAGTCGCACCGTCGCCGAAGACGCACACGGCGACCCGCTGCTCACGCCGCAGCTTGAAGGCGAGCGCGACGCCGACGGCGTGCGGCGCGTGGGTCCCGACCGGCACGCAGACCGGGAAGTCCTCGCGCGCCTCCGCAAAGTCGCTGCCCCGCTCGTCGCCGCCCCAGAACAAGAGCAGCTCGACCGGGCTGACCCCGCGCCACAGCTGCGCGCCGTGCTCGCGGAAGCTCGGCAGCAATACGTCCTCGGCTCGCATTGCGCTCGCAACCCCAACGGGGACCGCTTCCTGGCCCAACGCGGAGGCAAAGGTGCCGAGCCGTCCGGTGCGCTGCAACGCCACCGCCTTCGCGTCGAAGCGCCGCGCCAGCACCATCGCGCGGTAGAGCGCGACCAGCTCGGCGCGGTCGCTGGCAAAATCGGGCAGGGGGCGCACCGCATTGCCTTTGGGGTCGAGAAAGCGGCTGTAACGGATCTCGAACCGCGCGACCGCGGGCGGCAGCGGCGCCCGGCGCGGCTCGGTAATCGCGAGAAGTTGCTCGGTGGTTTCAAACGGCGGCATTGCACACCCAGTGGTATATTTCGCCTCTTCGAGGCAGCGCTTTCCGATATGTGGTAACGCTTGCCGAGGGTGATAGCTCCGCCCGCGTTGCGATCCGGTTACCAGCGGCAGAGGAGGCGGCCATTCGCGGCAAGGAATACGCCTACGTCATCGTCGGAGCGGGTTCGGCCGGCTGCACTCTGGCGAATCGGCTGAGCGAGGATGAAGACGCGCGCGTGCTGCTCCTCGAGGCGGGCGGCTGGGACCGCGATCCGTGGATCCATATTCCGCTCGCCTGGGCCAGGATGCTCCAGCGGCGGCAGCATGACTGGATGTATTTCGCGGAGCCCGAGGCAACGATGGACGGGCGGCGGGTCGAATGCGCCCGTGGCAAGGTGATCGGCGGCTCGTCTTCGATCAACGCGATGGCTTATGTCCGCGGCCATCGCGGCGATTACGAGCGCTGGGCGGAGCAAGGGCTGACCGCATGGTCCTACGCGCATGTGTTGCCCTATTTCCGCCGCCAGGAGTCCTGGGAAGGCGGAGCCAACGCCTATCGCGGCGGCGACGGGCCGTTGACGACCCGGGCGACGCGTTACCGCGACCCGCTCGTCGATGCCTATCTGGCGGCTGCCGAAGAGGCCGGCCATCCGAGCACTGAGGACTATAACGGCGCACACCAGGAGGGATTCGGCCGCTCGCAACAGACGATACGCGACGGGCGACGTTGCAGCGCGGCGGTGGCTTATTTGCGGCCGGCGCTGGCTCGGCCAAATCTCGACGTCGAGACAAACGCGCTGGCGACAAAGATCCTGTTCGAAGGCCACCGCGCCGTCGGGGTCGAATATCTGAAGGGAAAGGAGCCCCGCTCAGCTCGGGCCGAGCGCGAGGTCATCCTGGCCGGCGGGGTTATCAACTCGCCGCAACTCATGATGCTCTCCGGCATCGGCGATCCCGCAGTGCTTCGGGCACATGAAATCCCGGTAAATGTGCCGCTGCCCGGCGTCGGCCACAACCTCCAGGACCACGTTTCGGTCACGGTCGCCTATGGCCGGAAAGAGCCCGGTCCGCTGCATGCAAAGATGCGCGCCGACCGCATCGCGGTGGAACTCGGCCGGGCCTATCTGCGCGGCGAAGGGATCGCGGCGGATTGGCCGGGCGGGGTAATGGCGTTCTTGAAGAGCTCGCCCGAGCTGATCCTTCCCGACGTCCAACTGCTTTTCGCTGCCGCGCCGATGACGGCGCATGCCTATTTCCCGCCCGTTGTGCGTCCCTATGCCGATAGTTTCGGTTGCCGGGCGGTGCTGTTGCACCCGGAAAGCCGCGGCCGGATCGAGCTCGCCTCGCCCGACCCCCGCGTCCCGGTCCGCATCCGCCAGAATTTCCTCGCGACCGAAAGGGACCGGGCGACGTTGCGCGCCGGCGTGCGGCTCGTGCGCGAGATCGCCAGACAGGCGACGCTCGCCTCGTTCACGACCGGAGAAATCTCGCCGGGCCCGGATTGCCGATCCGACGCCGCGATCGACGCGCATATCCGGGCCACCGCGATCACCGTGCACCACCCGCTCGGCACCTGCAAAACGGCGCGGCCGGCCGGCCCTGCCGCGGTCGTCGATCCCGACCTCAAGGTCCTGGGCGTCGATGGGCTGCGTGTCGTCGACGCCTCGGTAATGCCGGACCTCCTCGGTGGCAACATCAACGCCGCGGTCATCATGATCGCCGAAAAGGCCGCCGACCTGATCCGCGGCCGCGCACCGCTCGCCCCGGTCAACGTATAAGGACCTGCGCTCGTGCCTTCTACAACATCATCGAGCCGAGGACGCGGTCGGGCGGGCGGTGACCGTCGGCGAAGGTCTTGATGTTGATGATGACCTTCTCGCCCATTGCGAGCCGCCCTTCGATCGTCGCCGAGCCCATATGCGGCAACAGCACGACGTTATCGAGGGCGCGCAGCCGCGGATCGATCGCCGGCTCGTGCTCGAACACGTCGAGACCGGCGCCGGCGATTGCGCGGATCTCGAGCAGGCGCAGCAACTCCTCCTCGTCGACGATCTCGCCGCGCGCCGTGTTGACGAGGATTGCCTGCGGCTGCAGCAGACGCAGCCGGCGCGCCGAGAGCAGGTGGTAGGTGGCCGGCGTGTGCGGGCAATTGACCGAGACGATGTCCATGTGGGCGAGCATCTGGTCGAGGCTCTCCCAATAGGTCGCCTCGAGCGCGCTTTCGACTTCCTCCGGGACCGGCCGCCGGTTGTGGTAATGAACCGCAAGGCCGAACCCCTTGGCGCGGCGCGCGACCGCCATGCCGATCCGACCCATGCCGACGATGCCGAGCCGCTTGCCCCAGATCCGGTGGCCGAGCATCGAGGTCGGACCCCAGCCGGTCCAGCCGCCGCTGCGGATCAGCCTTTCGCCTTCGGCGAGCCGGCGCGACACCGCGAGGATCAGCGCCATTGTCATGTCCGCTGTGTCCTCGGTCAGGACGCCGGGCGTGTTGGTCACGATGATGCCGCGCCGCTGCGCCGCGGCGAGGTCGACATGGTCGACCCCGGTCCCGAACGAAGCGATCAGCTTGAGAGCGGGACCGGCTGCAGCGAGCACCTCGGCGTCGATTTGGTCGGTGACGGTCGGCACCAGGACATCGGCCCTTTCCGCGGCCGCGATCAGCTCAGGTTTTGAAAGGGGTGTGTCGTCCAGGTTGAGCCGGCAGGCGAACAGCTCCATCATCCGGGTCTCGATCGGGTCCGGGAGCTTGCGGGTGACGATGACGAACGGTCGTTTCGAGCGCATGGCGACAGGTTCCGCAGAGGGCGGGGTCCGCCATTAGCAACAGCGGGGGTCAGATGTCCAGGCGGCAGACGCGGCACCGGTTTGCGGCGTGTCTGCTGGTGGCGGCGGCAATCGTCCTCGCGGCGCCGCCCACCGTGGCGGCAGAGAGCGAGGCGGGTCAAAAGCTGCCGCGCTTTGTCAGCCTGCGCTCGGACCAGGTGAATTTGCGGGTCGGGCCGGGCGAGAATTACCCGATCGAATGGGTGCTGACGCGCAAGGAGATGCCGGTCGAGATCGTCAAGGAATTCGAGAACTGGCGGATGATCCGCGATTGGCAGGGCACCGAGGGCTGGGTGCACGAGAGAATGCTGACCGGCAAGCGCGCGGTCGTCATCAAGGGCGGCATCCGCACCTTGCATCGTCAGCCCGATCCGGCGTCGCCGGCGGTTGCCCGCGCGCAGCCCGGCGTCATTGCACGACTGCTCGAATGCCGCGCCGACTGGTGCCGCATCGACGCCGCCGATCATGCCGGCTGGGTGCAGCGCGGCGATCTCTGGGGCGTCTACCCCGACGAAATCGTGCAGTGACCCGCCATTCTCGCGATATGGCGGTCACCGAAATGTGAGGTGCGGGCCGTGCGATCTGACGGCATGTTGGGCCGCATCCATTAATGAAGTTGCAGGGAGGCGCTTACCATGCGCTCGCAATCGTTTTTCGCCGCCGTCTTCGTCGCAGTGCTGGCGCTGCCGGCTATCGCGCAGAACCCGCCGGCTAGCCCGCCGACGCGCATCCGCGGCACGGTCGAGAAGCTCGACGGCCAGGTCTTGATGGTCAAATCACGCGACGGCCAGTCGCTGTCGATCGCCCTTGCGCCGGATTTTACCGTGCGTGCAGTCGTCGCCAAGACGATCGCCGACATCAAGCCGGGCGACTTCGTCGCCTCGACCTCGGTCAAAGGCCCCGACGGGAAGCTCCGGGCGATCGAGGTGCACATCCTTCCAGAAAGCCTGCGCGGCGTCGCTCGGGAAGGTCAATTTCCTTGGGATCTCGTCCCCGACAGCCTGATGACCAATGCAACTGCGGCGCAGATCACCAGCGCGCCGCAGGGCCAGGTGATCAAGGTCACCTACAAGGACGGCGAAGCCGAGGTAACGATTCCCCCCGGTACTCCGATTGTCGGCTATGTGCCGGGCGATCCCAGCCTGCTGAAACCTGGGGCGTCGGTGTTCATCATTGCCCAGAAAGGGGCCGATGGCAGTCTGACGGCCTCCGGGGTGACCGCCGAGAAGGATGGCGTCAAGCCGCCGATGTAAGTCATTCGACGCCGTTCAGCGCGAAATCGAAGATGTCGAAATTCCGCAGCCTGCGGGTCTCGGCGATGCGACGGTATTCGGCGGTCAGTGGCCGCGACAGGATGAACGGCACGGGTTGCTCGTCGAGCCCGCCATGCGAGCGCAAGCGATGGCCGGCGAGTCCTGAAAGGTCATGCTCTACCTTGGAGGCGCCGATCGCGGTATTGGCGTCGCCGAGCACAATGAAATCGCCCTCTCGGTCGAGCGGCAATTCGAACCGTTGCGCGGCGTTTGCGGCGTCGAGCACCAGAGCAATCCCCCGCAATTCCGCGCTCGCTGCCATCAGAGCGCGAATGTCCGCGGCGTCTCGCGCGTAGACGCGGACAAACGACCCGAGCGCGCCGTGATGGCGCACGAACGGGTCGGTAATCGGGCAGATCACTCGCACTGCCCCAGCGCCGAAACGGCGGTTGAGCTCGTCTTCGAGGAAAATCACGTTGGGCTCGCCGTTCGGGCGCGCCTTGTCGTTCATGCCATGGTCGGCGACAAGACCGACGACCGCGCCCAGTTCGACAAAGCGCCGCACGCGATCATCGACCGCCCGGTTGAACGCATCCGCTTCCCGCGCTCCCGGCGCGTGCGCGTGCTGCACATAATCTGACAGCGACAGGTAGAGCAGCCGAGCCATGCCCTGCGCGAGGAGCGCGACCCCGGCGTCGAGCACGAACAGCGACAGATCGGCCGAATACATGTCGGGCCGGGCGCGGCCGACGAGCGCCTCGACCTCCGCGTCGGCATATTCGGATGAGAAGCAGATGCCCTCGAGGTTGCGCCCGAGCAGCTTGCGCAATTTGTCTTTGGCGGTGACCGCCGCCGTCCTGACGCCGGCCCGCGCCATCAGCGCGAGGATCGTCTCGCTGCGCATCAGGCTCTCGTCGGTCATCATGATCTCGCGCCCGCTCTCGCGGTCGAGGTAGTAGTTGCCGGCAATGCCGTGCACCGAAGGCGGCGCACCGGTCACGATCGAGACATTGTTCGGGTTGGTGAAGGTCGGCACCACGGCATCCGCCACTCCGAAATAACCCTCTCGGCGGAAAGAGCCTATTGTCGGAAAGATGCCGTCCGGAATGCCGCGCTCGAGATATTCGGGGTCGCACCCGTCGACGCAGATGACCACAATCGACCGCTGCGGCTTCCGGTACCGCCTCCCGTTCAACTCGATGCCGTTCACTATTGCCTCTCCCCGGATTTCACGACCACTGTCATTCCGGGGCGGGGCGCAGCCGAGAACCCGGAACCCATGAATACCGTCGCCTGCAGGGGATGGCACCGCTGTCTGAGCACAATTGCTTTCGTCCGTGTCCATGGACTCCGGGCCCGGCCCGAGGGCCGTCCCGGAGTGACCACCTTGTGGCATTGCTACAGCGCTGCGCGTTAGCCCGCCAGAAAAAGAAAAGTCGCGATGACGATCGGCTCGGCCTCATCCTCCTCGACATACCACGCCAGCGACGGGGCCGCCTATGAGCGGTTTCTCGGGCGGTGGTCGCGGCTGCTCGCCGGTCCCTTCGCGGAGTTCGCGCGGCCGGCGGATCATGGGAGCGTGCTCGATGTCGGGTGCGGCACCGGGAGCCTCGCCCTTACTTTGGCCGAACGCGGAGCGCCGGATCAGGTAGCCGGCATCGATATCGCCACGCCGTACATCGCGTTCGCGCGGTCGCGCCCGGGGGCCGCCGGCATCGGTTTTGCGGTCGGCGATGCCTGCTGCCTGCCCTACTCCGACGGCCGTTTTGCCGCGGCTCTGGCGCAGCTCGCGCTGAATTTCGTTCCGGATGCCGCGCAAGCCGTGCGCGAAATGCGTCGAGTGGTGCGGCCGGGCGGCGTCGTCGCGGCGGCGGTCTGGGATTTTCGCGGCGGGCTCGTGTTTCAGCGCCTCTTCTGGGATACCGCGGCCGGGCTCGACCCCGGGGCCGGGGCGGCGCGCGATCGGCTGTTCTCGGGCCCGCTCGCCCTGCCGAACGGGCTGCCGGTGCTGTGGCATGACGCCGGGCTCACCGCAGTCGAGCGCGGCTCGATCACGATACGCATGGAATACGCCGATTTTGCCGATTACTGGGAGCCGCTGCTCGGCGGGCAGGGACCGGTCGGCGCCTATGTCGAAGGCCTAGCCCCCGAGCGGCGCCGGCTGATCGGGGAGCGCGTCCGCGCCGCATTTCTCTCCGGCGCTCCCGACGGTCCGCGCTCGTTGACCGCGACTGCGTGGGCGGTGCGCGGAATCGTCCCCTGACGCTGCGACTGCAATTTCGTCCGTGCGGCGGCGGCCAAACTGCTATCGTTCCCGAGTTCATATAGCAAGGAGACATTCGCATGAGCTCGAACGGAAAGGTCGCCCTCGTCACCGGCGGAGGTAGCGGGATCGGCAAGGCGGCGGCGGTCGCCCTCGCCAAGGAGGGGTTTGCCGCGGTCATCGCCGGCCGCCGGCCCGACCGGCTGGAAGAGGTGGCGCGCGAGATCGAGGGCGCCGGCGGCCAGGTACTGGCCGTGCCGACGGATGTCACCGACCCCGCCTCGATCAAGAATTTGTTCGCCAAGACCAAGGAGCGCTTCGGCCGGCTCGACGTGCTGTTCAACAATGCCGGTTTCGGAGCGGCGGCGCCGATCGAAGAACTGGCCTTCGAGCGCTGGAAAGCCGTCATCGACACGATCCTGACGGGCTCGTTCCTGTGTACCCAGGAGGCCTTCCGTATCATGAAGGACCAACAGCCGATGGGCGGGCGGATCATCAATAACGGCTCGATCTCGGCGCATGCGCCGAGGCCCAATTCGGCCGCCTACACCTCGGCCAAGCACGCGATTACTGGCCTCACCAAATCGACCTCGCTCGACGGCCGCAAATACGACATCTCCTGTGGCCAGATCGACGTCGGCAACGCACTGACCGAAATGACGGCGCGAATGCAGCGCGGCGTGCCGCAGGCCAATGGCACGGTCATAGAAGAACCGACGATGGATGTAGCGAACGTCGCGCGCGCTGTCGTGCTGATGGCGACCGTCACGCCCGAAGCCAATGTCCAATTCCTGACGGTGATGGCGACAAAGATGCCGTTTGTCGGACGCGGCTGAGGCCTCACTCCTCCTCTTCCTCGATCGCGCTTTCATGCCAGTGGCGCAACAGCAGGCGCGACAAGAGGTCGAGCGTGAGATAGATGACGATGCCGGTCGCCGACAGCAGGAACAGCGCGGCGAACAGACGGGGGATCGCGAGCCGGTACCCTGCCTCGAGGATGCGGAAGGCGAGGCCGGTCTCGGTCCCTCCGGTACCGGCGACGAATTCCGCGACGACCGCGCCGATCAGCGCGAGCCCGCCGCTGATCCTGAGGCCCGCGAGGAAATAGGGCAGCGCCGTCGGCAATTTCAGATAGCGCAATGTCTTGCCGGTCGGGGCGCCATAGAGCCGGAACAGCGCGAGCAAATTGCGGTCGGCGCTGTTGAGCCCGACCGTCGTGTTCGCGACGACCGGGAAGAACGCGACGATCCAGGCGCACACCAGAAGCGCCAGGAATGGCTCACGCACCCAGATGATGATCAGCGGCGCGATCGCGACGATCGGCGTCACCTGCAGGATCACCGCATAAGGAAAAAGGCTGAGCGCGAGAATGCGGGAGAGAGAAAACAAAAGCGCGATCCCGCCGCCGAGAATGGCCGCCGCCGCCAGTGCCGCCAGGGTGACGCGCAGGGTCACCAGCAGCGAGCCCATAAGGCTCGGCCCGTCGGTCCACAAGGTCTGCGCGATCAACAAAGGGCCAGGCAGGATGTAAGGCGGTATGCCCTCGGCGCGGACGATGATCTCCCACAAGCCGAGGAGAACCGCTCCCACGGCCAGTGGCGCGGCGATGCGCCAAAAATGCAATCGCGGCCGCCGCATCTTCGGCTCGCGCCACCCTCACCCACCAAGCCCTGCGGGCTTGGTCCCCCCTCTCCCGCGGTGCGGGAGAGGAGCTTTAATTCTGTCGCATGGTCGCCCCTCTCCCGCACCGCGAGGGCTTTGCAAATTGCGGGGTTCCGTCCGGGTTGCTCTTTGAGGCTGATTTTTCACGTTCGTTGCACGGTGAGATTGTACAAGACCGAGGCCAATATCAGCCGCGGGCGCGGCCGGGCCGCCGCACCGGGCGGCCTGGCCGAGGTCGAGGCAGAGTTTGCCTGCGGTGGGCGATCACGGCGGGCACAGCACCACCATGCGTTTCAGGTTCATCGCGGTGCACAGCAGCAGCAGATGGGTGGTGTTGCGCGCCAGCCCCAGGCAGCGCGCGCGGGCCCACCGGTAGGTCGTCTTCATCCGGCCGAACACCTGCTCGACCGGAGCGCGCTGCTTGCCGATCGCCTCGTTGCGTTCCTTGTCGGCCTGGCTCAGCGCGTGGTGCTTGTTGCCGCGCCGCATCAAATGGGCTTCGATGCCGCGCTCGGTCAATTGCTGCTCGCGGCGATGTGTGTGGTAGGCGGCATCGGCATAGACCGCGGCTTCATCGCCGCAGATCAGCTCGTCGGCCGGCACCGTGTCGTTGACCGAAGCGCCGGTCAGCTTGACCCGGCGGATGAGCGCCGAGCCCTGGTCGACCCCGACATGAACCTTGTAGCCGAAATACCGCTTGCCGCCCTTCTTGGCCCACTCCGCTTCGGGATCACGGTCGCTTTTGACCAGCTGGCTGGGCACCTCGCCATCCGGACCCGGCGGCAACGGCTCCTTCGGCTTTTTCGGCGGGTTGACCGCGGCCGGCACCAGGCTGGCATCGACCAGCGTGCCTTTGCGCAGCATCAGCCCGCGGCGGTCGAGCTGCCGACCGACCTCGTCAAAGATCTGCTGGTCCAGTCCGTTCTCGCGCAGCGCGTTGCGAAACCGGTTGATCGTCGAATAGTCCGGCGCGGTCTCGCCCAAGGGCAGCCCACAGAACACCCGGAACGACAGCCGATCCCACAAGACCTCCTCGAGCGCGGGATCGGACAAGCCGTACCACTGCTGCAACAGCAACGCCTTGACCATCGCCAGCGGCGGATAGGACGGTGCGCCGTGCGGCGAATCGTGCAGCCCGCCGACGATCGCTCCCAGCGCCGCCCAGTCGACCAGCTCGGCCAGCCGCGTCAGCAACTCGTTCGGGCGGCTGTGCCGCATCACCATGTGGTCGGCAAAACCCAACTGCCCCCAATCGCGATGAGCCATCACCATCCCCCCAATCCCCACGCCAGGATCGCAAATTTCGCTACTTCTGCAAAATCCTCGCACCGCGGGAGAGGGTGCTGAGCGCAGCGAAGCGGGTGAGGGTGACGCGCGGAGTCATTTCGATCCGGCCGATGTCGCTGCCATCGCACTTACGAGCTGCTCCGATATCGTCGCGCAGAGCGCGGCGTAATGCGGCGAGGTGCGCAGCGTGCGTTCGCGCGGCTGGGGCAGGTCGACCGTCAATTCGGTGACGATATGGCCGGGCCGCGGCGTCATCACGGCAATGCGAGTCGACAGGTAAACGGATTCGAAGACGCTGTGGGTGACGAAGACGACGGTCGGCCGGCGGCTCTCCCAAAGGCCCATGAGATCGTCGTTGAGCGCCATCCGGGTGATCTCGTCGAGCGCGGCGAACGGCTCGTCCAGGAGCAGCAAGTCGGGATCGGTGACGAGCGCGCGGGCGATCGAGACGCGCATGCGCATGCCGCCCGACAGCTGCCGCGGATACGCCCGCTCGAACCCGGCGAGGCCGACCGATCGGACCTCGGCGCCGGCCCGTTCGCGCTCCCTGGGCCCGATACGTCCGGCGAGGCGAAACGGCAGCAGCACATTGTCGACGACTGTGCTCCACGGCATCAATGTCGGGTCCTGGAATACGAAGCCTATCCGCCCCGCTGGAATATGCCCGGCGCGGTTCGTCTCGAGCAACAGGCGGCGGACGCCGGAACTCGGCTCGCTGAGCCCGGCAATGATGCGCAACAACGTGCTCTTGCCGCAGCCGGAGGGACCCAGCAGGCTCAAAAACTCGCCCCGATTAATATCGAGATCGATCCCGTCGAGCGCCGTCACCCCCGTGGCGAAGCGTTTGCCGACACCGCGTAACGTGACGAGCGAATTCGTTTCCGGGAATTGCGTCAGCCGAGTTGGCGACCGCGCGTCGGTCAGGGTTTCATACCCACTTTCTTGTCGACGAACTGCAAAGTGAACGCCTTGCGGAAGTCGAGATCCTTGGGGTAGATGCCGGCCTTCGCCATTGTGTCGAAGAACTCGCGCCAGCGCGTCTCGGTCATCGCCCCGATCCCGTTGGTCTTGGCGTCGCCGCTGTCGACAACGCCGTATTCCTTGATCTTGGCGATGCCATAAGCCAGCAAGGCGTCCGTCATCTCCGGATTGTCGCGTTTGATCAGCGCGTTGGCCGGTGCCGGATCGCCATAGAGATAGCTGTACCAGCCCTCGATGCTGGCGTCGACAAAGCGCTGCACGAGATCGGGCTTCTCCTGCACCAGTTTCTCGGAGGTCTGGATCAGCGATCCATAGCTCGAATAACCGGCGTCGGCGAGCAACAGGACCACCGGCTTTACCCCTTGAGCTTCGATCGTGAACGGCTCGCTCGACAGATAGCCCTGCTGGACCGCGTTGGGATCTGCAAGGAACGGCGCGACGCTGAAAGTGTAGGGCCGGATCTGGTCGTCGGTGTAGCCGAACTTGCTTTTGAGGAAAACCCAACTGGTGACGCGGGTGTCCGAGCCGATCATGATCGGCTTGCCTTTGAGTGCGGCGAGGCTGTCATTGCCTTGCCCGGGATGGGCGATCAGCACAGACGGGTCCTTCTGGAAGATCGCCGCAACCGCGACCAGCGGGATGTTCTCCTGCACGAAATTCAGCGGAATAAAGGAGTTTGGCGCAAGGTTGAAGTCGAGCCGGCCGGCGGCGAGCAGCTGCGCGTGGTTGACCTGCGGTCCGCCCTGCCGCAACGTAACTTCGAGCCCGTGCTGCCGGTAAATCCCCGTGGCGACGGCCTGGTAGTAGCCGCCATGCTCGGCCTCGGCTTTCCAATCCGTGCCAAAGGTGATTGTTTCCGCGGCTGTCGCGACGCGCGCCAAAGCCAGACCCGCCGCCACCCACATGAAGGCCCCGATCAGAACCCGCATTCCCGCCAACTCCGATTGCCGTGCGCCTGCAACTCTAGACCGAGGCACGCCGGCCGTCACCCGGCTGCTCTCGCAAAGCATGACACAATCGTGTATGGTTCGATAAAGACCCCGCTCCGATCGGGGCGGGCGAGGCGGCGGAGCGCGCGATGAAGAACTTGCTAACCGTAGTCGGCGACGGCAATGCCGGCCCGGTGCTCGACACCGCTTTGATGGCGGCGCAACGCTTCAACAGCCATGTGGTCGGGTTGCACAGCCTCACAACCGAATACGCGGTGGTGTTCGGCGGCGAGATGGGGTTTTCGATCTCGTCGGAGGTCGATCGCACCCTCGAACGCGAGGGCCATGAGCGTCGCGACCAGGCGCGCCGGCTGTTTCGCGATTTCATGAATGCAAATGGCGTCCCGCTCGATCCGGTGCCGGTGGGACATAACGGTCCGAGCGCCTCCTGGCGCGAGGAGGACGGGCGGCAGAATGCCGTTGTCGGGATGATCGGCCGGGTCTTCGACCTGATCGTGGTCGAGCAGCCCGAAAAGCTCGCCTCGATCGCCGAGGCCACCCTCGAAGATGCCTTGTTTGAGAGCGGCCGCCCGGTGTTGATGGTGCCAAAGCGCAGCCTGCCGACCTTGGGCGAGGTTGTCGCGATCGCCTGGAATGGCAGCACCGAGACCGCAGTCACCGTGGCGATGGGAATGCCGTTCCTCAAGCAGGCGCGCAAGGTCGTCATTGTTACAGTGGGCCCGCAACATATGCCTGAGCCCGGCCCCGAGGGCGAAGAACTGGCGCGCGCCCTCGAACGGCATGGCATGGATGTCAGCATCCGGATGGCCTATGGCCGGCAGAAGGCCCAGGGCGAGTTGTTTCTGAAAGAAGCAACGGCGGCGGGTGCCGATCTGTTGCTCAAGGGAGCCTACACGCAGAGCCGCATCCGCCAGATGATCTTCGGCGGCGGCACTCGGCACATTATTATGGAAGCGCAGCTCCCGGTTCTGATGGCGCGCTGACCACCAGATGGCCCGAGCTGATGCCCGCGACGTCCCCGAAGCGGGTCATTCGATTGGCTTGGCGGACCGCGGCGAGGCGAGAATTGGCGAAGACCTCGCCGACTGCGTGGAGCGCCTTTGCGGTTCCGGCTGGATCCCGAAATGCGCCATGTATCTCGCGTAACGCTCGCGTTCGAGCGCGGCGTCGAGGCCGTATTCCTCGAGCCGAGAGCCGTGTGCGCCATAGCCGCCGTTCGGCTTCGCCTCGACCAGCCGGCCGATCCGGGCCGCGGCACCAGGGTGCAATGCGTCCCCGAAGTGACTGTACAGTGCCGCCACCGTGCCAACAGGGTCCTTGACCAGATCAAGGTATTGAACATGAAAAATCGGCTCCGCGAAGCGGTTCTCTTGCGCCGCGGCAATCATTAGTTCGGTCGCAGCCAGCCAACGGTCGCTGTCCTGACGGCCGATCTCGGCCTTGTCGATACTGCGGGTGAATGGCCGCCTTAGGGTCTCGGTCAATCGCGCAACCGACAACAGGACGGCGAGCGGGTCCCGGTGCACGAAGACCAGGCGTGCGTCCGGATAGACCGCCCTTATCGCGTTCAGTGCGAAGACATGGTCGGGGCATTTGAGCACCCAGCGCCCGCCATCCGGCGTCTGATATTGAAGGTGCTGCAGAAAGCGCTTGTGAAAGCGATAGGCCTCGAGATGCCCGGTTGCGTCGAGCCAGCGCCGGTAGTTCGGAATACGGTAAGTCGTGTCGAAGCGCAGGCTGGCGAAGACATGGGCGGTGATCTCGGAACATTCCTGCGGCGAGCCCGCGTCGATCGGGTGCATGCGGCGGAAATCCGGCGCCAGCAAGCCGAAGAGCCGCAGCTGGCGGGCGACCCGCCGCACCCGGCGGTCGAGTCCCGACTCGGAATTTCTGGGCGGATAAGGGTGGATCAGCTGCCACACTCGCGGCACCAGATTGGCCGGATCTTGAGCCAACAAGCTGTGCAGAAAGGTCGTGCCCGAGCGGGGGAGCCCCGAAATGAAGATAGGCCGATCGACCGGCAGAGCGAGAATTTCGGGCGCCCTCTGCTCTTCGTCAAAGAGCCGAAGCAGGTTCGACAAGAACCGCACCACGTCCCAGCGGGTCGCGACCCGTCCGACCAGGCTTAAATTTGCATCCTCGTAACAGGCATGCATAAGCGTCTGCAGCGGATCCAGGAAGGCCGTTTCGCCAAATTCGGTGAGCCCCGTGCGGCGGCGCGCCAGAGCGATCAGCTGATCGGCGCTCAGTGGTTCGCGCAAGGGCGCAAACGCATCGCCCAGCATATCGGCGACCTGAAAGACAGCGGATATTGGCAGCATCGGGGACCTTTCCGGCCGAACACGCCTAAACGGCGCCGGATCTGCAAGAGTTGCCAGCTATGTATATGATTCCACGGTGATAGCGATGCGACCGAAACCCGCGGCAGACCTGCTGCTAACGCCGGGAATTGTGCGTCGTGTCCATTGCAATCATCCCCGAGGGACGCTGCTCGGCACGCGCGGCGGCCGATCCCTACGAAAAGCCGATCTCGACACGCCGGTTCTGCGGTTCGCGCACGCCCCTCGGGGTCGGCACGCGCGGGTCGTTCTCGCCGCGGCCGGTGACCGCCATGTCGCTGCGCGCGACACCCAAATTCGCCAGAGCGTTGGCGACATTGTTGGCGCGTCGCTCCGAAAGCCGCTGGTTATAGCCGGCGGAGCCCGAAAGATCGGTGTACCCGGTCACCTGGAGGCGTACCGAACCGCCGGCCTTGTAGGCGTTTGCCGCCAGCCGCACGACTTCCATCCCAGCGGGGGTCACATCGGCCCGATCCCAGTCAAAAAACACCAGGAAGACCTGCGGCGCCGGCGGGGCTGGCGCTGGCGCTTCGACCGGAACCGGAGCCGGGGGCGGCGGTGGCGCGAATTGATAAATCAGGCTGGCGACAAAGTTGTTCGTGTCGTAAGCGGTGCGATAACGCAGATTGGTCTTCGGAATATTGAACGTCGGCCGGGTGGTGGCGAAATAGCGGTAGTCGAGATCGAGGGTGAAGGTCGGGCTGAGATTGTACCGGATCCCGGCAATCCCCTGATAACCGAATTGCCAGCTGCTGTTGTTGAACAACTGTCCGATGCCCGGGACCTTCAGCCCGTCGAAGACGTCGACCGCGCCGACCCCGAACCCGACATGCGGCGTAATCGGGTAGCCGAGCGTGAAGTCGTAGAGCACATTGGTGATGATCGAATTGGTGTGCCGGTCGCCGCTGACCCCTTTGACTATGAAGTTGGTTCCAACGAGGTCGCGGGCGCCGTTCTGGCGATAGCTGTATTCTTCTTCGAAGCGCCAGGCGCCCCACTCGTAGCCGCCGCGAACGCCGGCGTTAAAGCCGGCGTCGAAGCGCGCCTTGACCGAGGTCACGTTGAGGATATCGTCGGTCCGATCGGGTAAGCCGGTCCATCCGCCTTCCGCGCCGATGTAGATCTGCGCCCGCGAATTTGCAGGGAGCAGCATGGCGAACAATGCGAGGCATGCGCCCATAATTGCCGACCGGAGGGTTACGCTCGACCTTGGAATGCGCGGTGTCTGCATTTCCCCACCGAAACCTAAGCGTCCTATGCCAGACTCTCAATTCTATCTAACAGCGATGATTGCTGCGTGCAAGGATACCCCCCGAGAGATATGGACCAAAGTAAATCGGCTCCGAGCGTAGACGGTTTGGAGAGCGCTGATTATGGTGAACACCAGGATACCAAGGTAGGGGAAATTTCGTGAAGCTCAGATATATCGTCGTCCTGGAGGCCTTGTTCGCTGGCGGCCTGTTCGGCATTCTCCCGTTTACGGCACCCGCAGCGCACGCCGCCACTCCGCAAAAAAAGCCGGCGATCAGCGAGGAGGCGAGCGCGGCTCTGACGCGCATGGGCCAGAGCCTGCACGCCGAGCAGTACTCGTTTCAGTCGCGCACCATCCGGGTATACAGGGGGGCGAACGGTGAGCCGCTCCACATCGTCCATACCGACAAGATCACCGTGCACCGGCCGAACCGCCTGCTTGTCGATAGGACTGGAGACGATGGGGTGAGCAAGCTCGTTTTTGACGGCAAAACCGCCATTGTGTACTCCGCTACCGAAAAGAAATACGCGAGCATTCCGGTGCCCGAGGGCACCATCGCGGGAATGGTGAAGGAGGCGGTGGGTCTGGGGATCGATTTCCCGCTTGCCGATCTTTTTACCGACGCTCCAGACAAGGCGTTTCTCACGGGTGTGACCGAGGGCGCAGTGGTCAATACCGTGACGATCGACGGCATCCCGTGCCTTCACATGTTCTTCTCCCAGCCGCCCGGCATCGAGCTCGAGCTCTGGGTGGAGAAGAACGATCAGTCGCTACCGCGCCGGCTGATCGTGACCTACCGAACATTGGCGGGCGAACCGAACTTCGTCGCCGAGTTCTCGGATTGGAACTTCAATATCCATCCGTCCGACGCGGATTTCACCTTTCAGCCGCCGGCAGACGCGACGCAGGTGCAATTGAAGCCGGTTGCGACGCCGGCGAAGGGCAGAGGAGGCAAGCCATGAAGCGGCTGACTGTCGTTTGTCTCAGTGTAATGTTGGCCTCGTCGGTGGCGCCCGACGCGTTCGGTTGGGGCGCGGTTCGCGGCCCCTACGGTGGCGCCGCATACCGCGGCCCGATGGGCGGCGCAGCCGTTCGTGGTCCCGGGGGCGCCGCCGCCGTGCGCGGGCCCTATGGCGGCGCCGCCGTTCGCGGACCCTACGGCGGGACCGCCTATCGCGCGCCCGGAGGAGCCTACTATGGCGGAACGGCTTATCGTGGCGGTTATTATGGCGCCCCGGCAGCCGGTGCCGTGGCGGCCGGGGTGGCAGTCGGCGCTGCAGCCGGCGCCGCGGCGGCGTCTTCGTCCTACTATTATCCGCCGCCGCCTTACTATCAGCCGCCGCCGTGGTAACGCGGCACTCGTTCGAGGCCTGAAATGAGCGACCTGTTGGAAACGACCGAAGACGGGATCGCCTGGCTGACCCTCAATCGGCCCGATCGGCTCAATGCGTTCTCGCCGGCGATGCTGCTGGCCTTGGGTGAGGCGCTGCAGCGCCTGGGCAGCGATGCCGAAATCGGCGCGATCGTCGTCACCGGCGCCGGACGCGGCTTTTGCGCCGGCGGCGATGTCAAGACGATGGAGAGCCGAGCCACCCAGGGATTTGAGGAGCGCGTCGAGGGGCTGCGCCGAATGCACCAGCTCCCGATGCTACTGCGCACGATCCCGAAAATCGTCGTCGCAATGGTCAATGGCCCGGCGGTAGGTGCCGGCTTAGGGCTCGCCCTGGCCTGTGACCTGCGCGTTGCCGGCCGTTCCGCCCGTTTCGGCACCGGGTTCGCCGGGGTCGGCTATTCCGGCGACTTTGGCGGGTCGTGGACGCTGACCCGCCTGGTTGGCACGGCAAAGGCCCGCGAACTTTATTTTCTCGGCGAGGTCATCGACGCGGCGTCGGCGGTCTCGCTCGGCCTTGTCGATCGGGTTGTCGAGGACGAGGCGCTGTATCGCGAGACCACCGCCCTCGCCCGCCGCATCGCCGACGGGCCGCGCGTCGCCTACGGCTACATGAAGCGCAACCTGTTCGCCGCGGAGACCGAACCGCTGGCTGCGGTGCTCGAAATGGAGGCCGTGCATCAGGCGCGCACCGCAATGACCGAGGACCATTTGGAGGCGAGCCGAGCTTTCGTCGAAAAGCGCCGGTCGGTTTTCGGGGGCAGGTGAGCGGGATCGGCAAGCCCGATTCCATTTTGCGGTTAACCCCGCGTCACGGGCGTGCAATCATGTAGGCCTCAACCAACCAACCGAAGGTCGCCATGGCAAAATACATGCTGGTCAGCTTTAAGACCTGCCCCTGGGTGCAGCGTTCGGCGATTGTCCTGCGCGAGAAAAACACCGAGTTTGAGCTCCGCCACATCGAACCGGATAACCGGCCCGATTGGTTCCTCGCGATCTCGCCACACAAGAAAGTCCCGGTGCTGCGCGTCGACGACAAGATCTCGCTGTTCGAATCGAACGCCATCAACGAATATCTGGACGAGACGATCTCGCCGCGCCTGCATCCCGAGGATCCGGTCGAGCGCGCCATCAACCGCGCCTGGACCGATTATGTGCCCACCTTCGCCAACACGGTCACGGCAACGGCTTACGCCGACACCGAGGCCGATTACAACAAGGCTGCGGAGCAGATCCCGGTGCCCTTCGAGCGCCTCGAGCGGGCGCTGGAAAAGCAGGGCAGCGGCCCGTTATTCAATGGCGCAAAGTATTCGCTGGTGGACGCGGCCTATGCCCCGTTCCTGCAGCGCTACGTGTTTCTCGACCGGGTAAAGAAGCTCGGCCACATCGAGAAATTCCCGCGGCTCAAAGCATGGTGCGGAGCGCTGCTCAATCGCGCCTCGACGCACTCCTTCCCGGCCGCCGAGTTCGAGGCGATGTATCGGGAGAACCTGAAGCGCCGCAACAAGTGGATCGCACGGTTCATCGAACCGGTTAGAGCGGCCGCGGAGTAACCGGGCGACTGCCGCATTAGGCAAGGGGGCGGGGTTGCGCGCAGATGAGGCGAGAGACGCTCGTCGCCTTGCATTTTGCTGCCGCTGCCTCCGTCCTCTCGGCCTGTCAAGGCGGCAGCGGAACAGTGGCTGCGGCGGGCAATGAGCCGGGTAGCGCGCCGCCTTCGGATTTTTGCGCTGCACAGGAACCAGGGCGAATTCTACGCGCGGATCCCTCCAATTAGCGGAGAATGCTTCCCGGCCTCGTCCCCGGCGATACGCTGGTCTTGGCGGCGGGAGAGTACCCCCGCCTCACGATAACGAACCTCGCGGGCGCGCCCGGGCGTTGCATCACCATTACGGGACCGGCCGGAGAACGGTCCGCAGTCATTTTGGAGAGACCGGAAACAAGACGGTCGAGATCATCGACTCCAGCTACATCGTCGTCAGCAACCTGGTAATCGACGGCCGTGGCCTGCCCGGCGCGGACGGCATCAAGGCCCCGGCATCGCCGCATCCCGCCACCCATCACATCGTTCTCGACGGCAATCTGATCATTGGCGCCGGAGCGACCCAGCAGACCGACGGAATTGCGACCAAGACCCCGACGTGGAGCTGGGTCATCCGGCAAAATACGATCCTTTCCGCCGGCACTGCGCTTTATCTCGGAGATTCGGACGGCACCGCTCGGTTCATTGCAGGATTGATCGAAAACAATTTGGTCGTGGACCCGATCGGCTATGGCATGCAGATCAAGTACCAGATCGCGCGTCCGGAGCTGCCTGGCATGCCGGAAGGAGCACAAGCCACGATCATCAGGTATAATGTGTTCAATAAAAGCGGTCGCCCTCGCCTGACGGCAATCGGCCGAACTTGTTGGTGGGGGGCTTTCCCGAAAAGGGCGCGGGCTCGAACGACCTCTATCAGATCTATGGCAATCTGTTGATCGACAACCCGCGCGAAGCCCTTTTTCAGGGCTCCGGCCGCATCAGCTTCCATGACAATGTGCTGATCGGCGGAGAGCCGGCTGCTGCGGTTTTTCGCGATCATGATGCTGAAACTGGCCGAGGTGTTCGACAACAAGATCTATTCGCCGCATATCGGCATCGAGTTCGGCAGCCCAGCGCGGCAAGGTCAGTCGGTGTTCGGCAACGTCATCTTCGCGGGAACACCGATCGCCGGACCCGGCCACAGCGAAAGCGGCAATATCGTAGTCGAGCCGGTCCGAACTGTTGAGCGATCTGCGTCGCGCCAGTGATCCAATGCCGATTATCGACGGCCAAAGCCAATTGGTCCGCCCGCCTCGATACCATCGTCCATCAGTTGCTCGAATTGGCCGGGCGACGACAACGACCGCCGCAACGAGTTGAATTCGAAACCCGGCGCAGATCGCGCCAACGCCCTCAACAGACGCGTGATCATGGGAAAATCTCTCGCGCCGTAGAAGGCAATGTCAGCCGCGAGATCGATTTCATGCTCGATTGCGACGTCGAGCAGGGCGAGATGGTCGTGCAGCGTGGTCGCCGGCGCTTCGCGAATCTCGGCCACGACCGCACTGATGTGGAGCAAGAGGCGGGCCTCCCGATCGCGCAGCAGCGTGACATCGGCGCCGCCGTTACGTGCCTCCTCTATTATGATGGCGAGCTGATGGCACTCGTTCTCCAGGCTCGCCCACCGCTCGTGCAGCTCGGAGATTGTAGCGTGCGCGCCCTGGGTCACCGCCCGATCTTCCTCGCTGACGCCCCCGATCAAGGTTGGTCTCGATATCGTAACTTGAGTCCAAAACGCGTCAAAACCAACTCGGGGCGCAACGCCCATCATAGGTGCGGATCGGCGGCTTTTGATCGACGGGTGCGTCGCCCCCGAAGGCGAGTGGCGCGCAGTCCGGGGAGGCCATGGGTCTCGAACGCTCGCTGCCAGGCGAACAGCTCTTCCTCCGAAAGAGCGTATCGCCGGCAAACCTCCTCCATTGTAATGGCGCCGCTGCGCAGGGCCGCGAGGACGGCAGCCTTGCGGCGAGCCACCCATCTTTTGGTGTTCGACGGCGGCAGATCAGCCATTGATCGAGGCTGCCTGCTTGCACGGCCGTATGCCCGCCGCCCGCCGCATCGAGCTCGCCTGCCCATTGGTCCCAGACATGTCCCCCCCGGCGAGCCGCAACGGAACCGTTTATCGCATATCATCGGCGATGCTACGAAACCCTGCCTGTGTAGAAGTGAGAGCTAATTTGTGACCTAACGTGGTTAACTCGACGATTTTGGGTGGATCGAGCGGAACCGTCGGGGGGAGGTTGGGAAGCGCCAAATGTCGAAATCGGTCTGCTTCGAACGTCATCTGGATGGGCGCCGATAGCCGGCGCTCGATGACCAAGGAATGGGAACAATGCAATACATCCTGGCGATTTATGGCGACGAGCGGGCGACCGAGAGCATGCCGCGCGAGCAGATGACCGAGATCATCAACGCCTATATGGCCTATACCCAGGCCTTGCGCGACGCCAAGGTGTGGGTCGGGTCCAATCGGCTGAGACCGACCTCGGCGGCAACGACGGTGCGCGTCGCCGACGGTCGGACCCAGGTGCTCGACGGGCCGTTCGCCGAGACCAAGGAGCAGCTCGGCGGCTACTACCTGATCGACGTGCCCGATCTCGACGCCGCGCTGTCCTGGGCGGCGCGCTGCCCCGCTGCGCGTTACGGCACCGTCGAGGTGCGGCCGATCTGGGTGATGTGACCGGCGCGCGACCGCGGCGCGCCCGTAGCTCACGGGGACCGGACCTTCTGTGCCAAATTGACAATAATGCGTGGCGCAGGTATAATTGTCTAATGAATAACTCAGAAACGGCTCTCCGAAGGCGGCCTGGCGGCAGGTTCGCCTTCCCGATACTTGCCGGCTCAGGAACAGCCAGAAACAGCGGCAGAACAGCCAGCTCTCTGGCTGTTCTGCCGTGCGCCGCACCACCAGCGGGCCAGACTTTCCGCGGAATACGATGCGCGGCTGGCTGTTAATTCGCTGCAAAAAACAGCAAGAACAGCCAGCCATTCGATTTTCGGTTTCGTCTTGGCCGGGCTTGGCCCGGCCATCCACGCCTTCAAGCGAAACCAAGGCGTGGATGCGCGGATCAAGTCCGCGCCAGACGACTTTTGGCTGATCGACGGCCGAGCGCGCTCGGTTGGAGGCTTCGCCGCCGGAGCCCATATGCACGCCTTGAGACAGATCGGGAGAACGGGAGATGAATGTGCCAACAGCGGCGGCGGAACCGGCATTGGCAGAGCGGCAAGCGGCGCTCGGCGCGCTGCCTGAATGGGATTTATCGGACCTCTATCCAGGCCCTGACAGCGAATCTCTGACGCTCGACCTGACCACACTCGCCGAGGAAGCAGAAGTTTTCCGCGAACGCTACGAGGAGCGCCTCGATGCGCTCTCAGGGGCCGAGCTCGGCGCCGCGGTCGAGACCTATGAGCGGCTCCAGGAAAAGATCGGCCGCATCATGAGCTATGCCTCGCTGGTCCATGCCGGAAACCTGAGCGATCCGGAAATCGGCCGGTTCTACCAGACGATGCAGGAGCGGACGAACGCGGTCTCGACGACGCTGCTGTTCTTCACCCTCGAAATCAACCGTCTCGAAGAGGCCGAACTCGACTCAAAGCTCGCCGACCCGGCGCTTGCCCGTTTTCGGCCGTGGCTGCGCGACACCCGCGCCTTCCGCCCGCACCAGCTGAGCGACGAGATCGAAAAGCTGCTGCACGAGAAATATGTCGCCGGCCGCGCCGCCTGGACGCGGCTGTTCGACGAGACGATCGCTGAGCTGAGGTTCCCGTTTCGCGGGCGGGAACTGACCGAGCTTGAAGCCCTCGATTTGTTGTCCGACAAGGATCCGGAAATCCGGCGCGAGGCGGCGCGGACGATCGGCGAGGTGCTGGGCAAGAACACGCGCACCTTCGCTCTGGTCACCAACACGCTCGCCAAGGACAAGGAAATCGAGGACCGCTGGCGCCGCTTCCCGCGCCCAATCTCGTCGCGCAATCTCGCCAACTTTGTCGAGGACGAGGTCGTCGATGCGCTGATCGCGGCGGTTCGCGGCAGCTATCCGCGCCTGTCGCACCGCTACTACGAGCTGAAGGCGCGGTGGTTCGGGGTTGAGGAATTGCCGTTTTGGGACCGCAACGCGCCTCTGCCCGACGAGGAAGAGCGCACGATTTCGTGGCCGGAAGCGAAGGAGACCGTGCTGTCGGCCTACGGCGCCTTCTCGCCCGAGATGGCAGCGGTCGGCGGGCGTTTTTTCGCCGGGCGATGGATCGACGCGCCGCTGCGGCCCGGCAAGGCGTCGGGGGCCTTTGCCCATCCGACGGTACCGAGCGCGCACCCCTATCTGCTGCTGAACTACCAGGGCAAGACGCGCGATGTGATGACATTGGCGCACGAGCTCGGTCATGGCGTCCATCAGCTGCTCGCCAACCGCCAAGGCTATCTGATGGCCGACACGCCGTTGACCTTGGCCGAAACCGCCTCGGTGTTTGGCGAGATGCTGACGTTCCGGGCATTGCTCGCCCGCGAGACCGACCCGCGCCGGCGCAAGATCATGCTCGCCGGCAAAGTCGAGGACATGCTGAACACGGTGGTGCGCCAGATCGCCTTTGTGAGTTTCGAGCAGAAGGTTCACGAGGAGCGGCGCGAGGCGGAGCTGACCCCTGACAAGCTCGGCGAGATCTGGCTCGACGTGCAGCGCGAGAGCCTCGGTCCCGCATTGCGCCTCGACGGCCTCTACCGCCATTACTGGTCCTACATCCCACATTTCATCCACACGCCGTTCTATGTCTATGCCTATGCTTTCGGCGATTGTCTGGTGAACTCGCTCTACGCGGTCTACGAGGACGCGCACCAAGGTTTCGCGGAGCGCTATCTCGAAATGTTGCGGGCGGGCGGCACGATGCGGCATCGCGAGCTGCTCGCGCCGTTTGGCCTCGATGCCGCCAACCCCTCCTTCTGGTCCAAGGGTCTGTCGATAATCGCCGGCTTCATCGACGAGCTTGAACGGCTGAGCTAAACCAGACTGGCATGCAGAATCATGCGGTGAAGCGCGTCTATTCGCCGCATTTCGTATGGGTGAGCCGATTTTGCGGTGCTACACTCCCCCTCGAGTAGACGGTGGATTGTGACCTGAACCGAGAAAGGGGTAGCGATGGCGTATGATCTGCTGATCAAGAACGGCCGGATCGTCGACGGCTCCGGAATGCCGGCATTTCGCGGAGATATCGGTATCAAAAACGGCAAGATCGCCGAGATCGGCAAGCTGAGCGGCCCCGCTAAACGCACGATCGACGCCGCGGGGCAGGTTGTCGCGCCTGGCTTTGTCGACAATCACTGCCACTACGACGCGCAGGTCACGTGGGACCCGCTGTGCTCGTTCTCGCCTGACCACGGCTGCACTACGGTCGTCTTCGGGAATTGCTCGCTGGCTTTGGCTCCGGTTCGACCCGGCGCCGCAAAGCGGGTGGCCGAGTTCCTGTCCTATGTCGAAGCGATCCCGATGGACGTCCTCAACACCGTCGAGGTCGATTGGGAAACGATCCCGCAATACATGGACCGGCTCGACCAGAAGCTCGGCGTCAATGTCGGCAATCTGATCGGCCACTCGACGGTGCGCTACTACGTGATGGGCGACGAGAGCCAGAAGCGCGCCGCGACCGACGACGAGATCAAGAAGATGCAGGATGTCGTGCGCGACGGCATCAAGGGTGGCGCGCTCGGGTTGTCGGTGTCGCGCAACAAGGGCCACTATGACCCGCAGGGGGTTCACATCCCGGCCCTGTGGGCCGAGGAGAAGGAGATCTTCGCGCTCGGCGACGTATTGTGCGAGATGGGCACCGGCATCATCCAGTCGGGCGGCGGGCGCGCCGCCGAGCTGAAGGACGGTCTGATGGCCCGCTTGTCCGAAGCCACCGGCCGCACCGTCATCTACAACAATCTCGGCCAGACCGTGCGCGAGCCCGACGCCTGGAAGAAGCACATGGCACGGGTCGAGGAGACCTCGAAGGCGGGCATCCGGGCCTATCCGCTGTGCAGCCCGAACCGAGTGACCCAGACCTTCACGATGCGCAACTGCCAGGTGTTCCGCGGCTCACCGACCTGGCATCCGATTCTGCTGTCGTCCGACGAGGAAAAGCTGCGCGCCTATGCCGATCCAGCGATCCGGCAGAAATTGCACGACGAAGTCGTCGAGCACACGGTCCAGGTCCCGGCCGCCGGCTACTCGCGCGAGTGGTACAATTACATGTGGGTCGAGACCCCGGTACTGGAGAAAAACCAGGGGCTGAAGGGAAAGACTATCGGCCAGATCGCCAAGGAGCAGAACAAACGGGTCATCGATGCTTTCCTCGACCTCGTCGTCGAAGAGAACCTCGACACCGGCCTGATGCAGTCCGAGAACAATGTCGACGACGAAGCGATGGCCAAGATCCTCACCTATCCGAACGCCATTGTCGGGCTGTCGGATGGCGGGGCGCATGTCCAGTTCCACGGCGGCTATGGCTACAGCACGCGCCTCCTCAGCGAGTGGGTGCGCGAAAAGCAGGTCATGACGCTCGAACACGCGGTTCGGCGGCTGACCTTCGACTCCGCCTCGGCGCTAGGGTTGTACGATCGTGGCCTGATCCGCCCGGGCATGGCGGCAGACATCGTGATCTTCGATCCCGACACGGTGCGGCCTTTGCCGGAGAGCGTCGTTCACGACTTTCCCGCCGGGGGCTGGCGCATGAAGGAGCCGGCCGCCGGCATCATGGCGACGATCGTCAACGGCGAAGTTCTGATGGAGAACGGCAAGCACACCGGGGCTTTGCCCGGCCGCGTGCTGCGCAACACCTATTACCACGCCCACGCCTGATCGTGTCTTAACCGGGAGAGGAACCCCCCTGACCTGTCGTCGGTCAGGGGGCCGTTTTAGGCTCAGCTAGCGAGCCGGAGCACGTTGCCCTCTTGCAGCCGGCACATACGATCGAACAGTCCGTGGCGGCGGCGCAGCTCCGCAGGAGGCCCGTCCTCGACGACGCGGCCCTGCTGCAGCACGACGACGCGGTCGAACTTGCTTACCGTCGACAGCCGGTGAGCGATCGCCAGCACGGTGCGGCCCTGCATCAACACTTCGAGCGCTCGCTGGATCTCGATCTCCGATGCGCTGTCGAGCGAGGAGGTCGCCTCGTCGAGCACGACGATCGGAGCATTCTTCAATAGCGCCCGGGCAATTCCGATCCGTTGGCGTTGACCGCCCGAGAGCTTCGTTCCGCGCTCGCCGACAATCGTGCCGTAGCCTTCCGGGAGCGCGTGGATAAAGTCGTCGCAGCGAGCTGCTTCGGCCGCCGCAAAAATTTCGTTATTCGTCGCCTCGGGCCGCGCATAGCGGATATTCTCCAGCACCGAGCGGTGGAATAACGAAATGTCCTGAGGCACGACGGCAATCGCAGCGCGCAGGCTGTCTTGGGTCATCGCGCGGATGTCCTGATCGTCGATCAGCACTCGGCCCCCATCGACATCGGCCAGCCGCTGCACTAGGCCGATCAAGGTCGTTTTGCCGGCCCCGGAGGGTCCGACAAGACCGACGCTTTGTCCTGGATCGATGCGCAGGTCGAAGCCATGAAACACCCGGCGTCCGCCGGCGTAAGAAAAGTCGACGTTCTCGAATTCGATGCTCCCGCCGAGATGGATCAGCTGTCGGGCGCCTGGCTCGTCAACAACGCTATGGTCTTCGCCGATGACCTGGATGGATTCGGCAATGCGGGCAATGAATTGGGTGGCGTTGACGAGCGCGAAGGCGAAATCGCGCGAGCCATGCAGGATCCGGAAAGAGATCGAAACAGTCAAAACCACGTCGCCGGGGCTCACCTGCCCTTTGCTCCACAGATACAAGGTCCAGGCGAGCATGCCGCCCGCCATCAGCCAGAGACCGAGATCGTGCAGCGCGCGGGTGCGCTCGATAAACATCAGGCTCTCGCGATGCGCCGTCTTCTCGATTTCGAGCAGCCGCGCGAAGCGCCCGCGCTCACGGCTGCGCGCAGAAAACGCCTTGACCACCCAGATATTGGACAGGACATCGACGAGTTCTCCGCCCACTTCGGCGGCGCGGTCGGCATGGAAGCGGTGTCGCGGTGTGCCGCGGTGGCCGGTACGGGCAAGGGCGCATCCGGCCAACAGCACAAACACGGCGAGCGCGGCGCCCAGTTGCCATCCCACCATACTGAGCATGACCATCGCGGCGCAAAAATCGGCACAGACCGGGGCGAGGTTGAACAGGATGATCGAGAATACCTGTTGAACCGAATCCCCGGTCGCGGAGATGCGGTTAGCCAGCGCACCGCCAAGCCGGTCTGCGAAATACCGGCTGCAGTGGCCGCTCAAATGGTTGAACAGATCGAGCTTGGCCTCCGCCTTGTCGATCAGGATGGCGCGGTAGCCGAGCCAGGCGCCTACACGCCACAATGCACTTTCGGCAGCCAGCAAGGCCGCGAAGATCATGAGCGCCCACCACACTATCGTGATGTGTTGCGGGCCCGCCGCCATCGCGTCGACAATCAGCTTGAGGCCGAATTGCGCGATGCAGGCGAAGGCAGCCGCTCCCAAGACCGAGGTGACGGCAGCGGCATGCAGGATCGGTCGCCGCTTGATGTAGTGCCACAAAAATGCCACCGGCCGGCGAGGAAACTCCGCCTCCCCAGCTATACTTCCGTCGGCGAAATTCGCGGTCGACCGCGGATCGACCAACCTCAACGGCGCAGCCGAAAAACAGTCGGTGCTATTCCACCGGTGTGTAATGAACCGGATCGCTTTCACAAAACTCATCGGGCGCAGTCCCAACTTTTGAAATCGGTTTTCTGCCGTTGGCGGCGCCTCCCTCCTTGCGTGCATTGATCCACAGGCTGCACGCCCTAGTTCTTATTGTGATCTGACAGGACCGCTGCAGAGTTTGTCCCATCGGCGGCGAAACGCTGATACCCGATAGATTATTCCCGGTCAGATTTTCCATTCGCTGCAAACCGGCATTGCAAGCCTCTCAATTGCAAACAACGGGCCGTTGTCTTGCGCCGAGCCGGCGCCGAAATGTCGCAGCACGAAACTTCTTCCTCGCAGGAACATTGGTGACGGCTGGGCCGTTCCGGTTCGGACCTGCTCGATCAACGGAGCCGAGAATGCGCATTGCTCAAATTGCACCGCTGATGGAAGCGGTTCCCCCTAAGCTTTATGGCGGCACGGAACGGATTGTCGCTTATTTGGCGGACGAGCTCGTTGCGATGGGCCATGAAGTTAGCCTGTTCGCCAGCGGCGATAGTACGACGACGGCGAGGCTGGAGGCCGCTTATCCTCAGGCGCTTCGGCTCGACCCGACGATCCGCGATCATATCGCTCCGCTCATCGCAATGCTCGAAACCGTTGCGCAACGCGCGCGCGAGTTCGATGTGATCCATCTCCACTGCGATTACCTTGCCTATTCGGTGTTGTCGCGGGCCGGAGTGCCGCTCCTCGCCACTCTGCACGGCCGTTTGGACCTGCCGGAATTGAAGTTGGTCTATAGGACGTTTGCCAATGTCCCGGTGGTATCGATCTCCAATTCGCAGCGCGAGCCCTTACCCGAGGCGCGTTACATCGCGACCGTCTACCATGGCTTGCCGGAGCAGCTCCTGTCACCGGGCGATGGCGGAGGTGGATATCTCGCGTTTCTCGGCCGCATTTCACCGGAGAAAGCACCTGATCGCGCGATCCGCATCGCCGGCCGGGCCGGCATGAAGCTGAAGATCGCGGCCAAAATCGATCGCGTCGACAGAGAGTATTTCGCCGCTGAGATCGAGCCGCTTCTTGCACAACCCCACGTCGAGTTTATTGGCGAGATTGCAGAGCACCAGAAATCGGACTTCCTGGGGAATGCGGCGGGCCTGCTTTTCCCGATCGCATGGCGTGAGCCGTTCGGATTGTCAATGATCGAAGCGATGGCTTGTGGGACACCGGTCATCGCCCTGCGTAACGGCTCGGTGCCTGAAGTCGTCGACGACGGGATCACCGGCTTCATTGTTGACGACGAGGCGACAGCGGCGAGAGCTGCGGGGCAGATTCACTTGCTGGACCGGACACTAATCCGGACTATATTCGAGCAGCGGTTCACCGCGCGGCGGATGGCGGAAGATTATACGAGGATTTACCAGGATCTCACGTCCGGCTAGGCTTAAAACCATCCGCATTCCCGGGTGACCGAGGAGGAGGTGGCGGAGTGCCGCGGATCCGCATTTTTTTCATCAAGAGTTTGCGACTACCCTTTGTCGGCGTCGGCAGCATCATAGCGGGTGCATTGTTTTTGGGCGTAGTGGCGGCGCAAACGCCGACGAGTGCTCCGACCAATCAGGCGACGGGGGATGCGGCGCTGAACGGCGCCAGTCTCGACTATTTCCCGCGAGACCACCTCTTCCGGATCTTGGGGAAGGAGGTGCTGAGCGCAAAGGGTGAGGATATGGGGCGGATCGTCGACGTGCTGTTCGACGAGAAAGGAGAGGCGCGCGCCGCGGTGATCGACTTTGGCGGGTTCCTTGGTATGGGAACCCGAAAAATTGCGATCACCTGGAGCGCGCTGCGCTTTGACCTCGGCGAAAAGAAGAACGTGATCGCTCTCGATCTCGGCCGCGAGCAATTGAAGGCCGCACCGGAGTACAAATACACGGAATCGGACAAGCCAATTCCTGTAGTAGCACAGCCGCAGCCGCCCCCGCACGAACCCGCGCCGGATCCCGGTCGCTGACGCAATTCAGGATGATGACGCGATCGCCGTCGCGGATCGGGTTGTGGGTGCGACCCGCCGCCGAGCCGATGACCCGCAGTCTGCGGGGGCTCGATTGGCTGAATTTCTTTGTCGCGAACTTTCAAACCGGATTTGGACCGTTCATTTCGGTCTATCTCACCGGCGTCGGATGGACCCAAGGCGCGATCGGCGCGGCGCTGAGCGCCGGTACGGTCGCAGGAATGGTCAGTCAGGTCCCCGGGGGGATGTTGGTCGATGCCGTACGCAGCAAGCGGGCGGCAGCAGCCGCGGCGATCCTGGCGATCATGGCGAGCGCCCTCTTCATCGCTCTATGGCCTGCCCTGCTTCCGATTGCCTTGGCGGAAGTACTGCACGCTTTTGCCAGCTCGGTCCTCGGCCCGGCGATCGCGGCATTGAGTCTCGCGCTGGTCGGCCACGCCGCCTTGGGCGAAAGGCTCGGTCGCAACGCCCGCTATTTGGCGATCGGCAACGCGTTCGCTGCCGGACTCATGGGTACCTTCGGCTATTACGTTGGGGAGCGTGCCGTATTTTTGTTGACTGCGGCACTTGGCATCCCCGCATTGGCCGCGATCGAGATGATCAGAGATGCGGATCTTTCTTCGGCGAAGATCCACCCGAAGCCGGCACCGAAGTCAAAGCCCGAGAATCCCGGCTGGTCATGGCGGTTTCTCAGAGACCGCAGGCTGCTCGCCTATGCTGCATGCGCAAGCCTGTTCCAACTTGCCAATGCGGCGATGCTGCCGATAGCTGCGGGGATGGTGACAAAGCGGGCCGGCAGCGAAGCCTCTTTGGTGATCGCAGCTTGCATCGTCGCGCCACAGGCGGTTACGGCCGCCATTTCGCCCTGGGCTGGGCGAGCCGCCGATGGTTGGGGCCGCCGACCGCTCCTACTCCTTGGCTTTGCCGTGTTGCCGATCCGCGGCGTGCTGTTCGCCGGCATCGCCGACCCGTATCTGATGGTGTTGATCCAACTGCTCGACGGATTGAGCGCGGCAGCCCTTGGCGTCCTGACCCCGCTGATCGTCGCCGACATCACGCGCGATACCGGCGGCTACACGACCGCGCTCGGGGTGGTTGGACTGGCGATCGGCGGCGGCGCAACCTTGAGCACCACGGCAGCCGGCTTGATTGCCGACCATCTGGGGAGCGAGGCGGCCTTCCTCGGCCTCGCTGCCGTCGGGCTCTGCGCCACTCTTCTCGTCTGGACCGTGATGCCGGAGACCCGGGACAACCCGGTATCAGGCGCGGGGTAGGGCGGCAAAGCGGAGCGGATCTCGGCGTGGGAAACCGCTGAGGGGGGCTTCTGGCGCATATCGCTGATGCGTCGTTCGGAGTTGACAGTCTGCGAATTGCGCAGGACGATTACCTGGAATGTGAAGAAGACCGCCCGTTGCCCTGCCTTTCCCGTCGAGCGAGGAGGGGACGGCGCCGGTCGCGAGGCGCTGCGCTAATTGAAAGAGTAAAGCCAACAAAGCCGAAAACCGCACTCAAGGAGAAACTCACCATGCCCATGCCGCAACGTGTCCAGTATTCCGACGCGATCGAGCCGTTGGTCCAGTTTATCGAGGAGACGCCCCCCTCGGAGATTTTGGATCGCACACTGGACAAGCTACGTGCCGGGGTACCCACGGAAACCATGCTGACGGCCTCGGCTCTCGCGGTGACGCGCTCCACCGAAATGCCGCCGGGTCATCACGGCGGCCCGCTGCACCCGTTGGCAGGCCTCTATGCGATCTCGAAGACCGTCGAGCGCCTGGAGGGCGAAGAGAGTTTTGTCCCGGTGCTGCAACACGTGGCGCTCACGAACAAACACATCAACCATCCGGCGATGGGACCGTACGCCCTCTTCGAATTCGAGCCGGAAGATGCCGGCGGCGTCGAAGCGACCAAAGCGGCGTTTCTGATGGCGGTCGGTCGCGGCGAGTGGAACAAGGCGGATCACCTTTACCAGTGGCTGTGGAATAATGCGCCGCGGATCGAGGCCTTTGATCTCTTGCTGAGCGTGGCGATCCCGAAGAATTTCCACGACGACCATTACTTCATGTTCCCGGGCACCGTGTGGCGCGCCTTCGAGGAGGGCGTTCTCGACAAGGAGTTCTTCACAACTGTGATGCGCCCAGTGGTGCGCTTTGTGACCCGTTCTCCGGTTGCTCCGAACAACCCGATGCCTTCGCCGCTGCCGCAGATCGAAGGGCTGATCGAGGAGCATCAGCTGTTGCAGCGCATCTACCGCCAGCGCACCGGCGAAGATGAAACCGCGGTGATCGGCGAGCTCGGAGAGGCGATTTCGGCCGTCGACGTCTTTGCCGATATCCCTGTGCTGATGGCGAAGGCCTTGGCGGGCGGCATTTCCCTGGAGGGTGCCGGTGAAGCGCTGTCGATCGGGGCTGCGGGTCTCTTCCTGCGCTCGCTCGGCGGCAATCCGATGGATGTCCACCTCCATACCAGCATCAATCTCCGGCGCTATTTGCTGCGGCTCGACGGCATCAGCCTCAAGAACAAATTGATGCTATTATTGACGTGGCAGTCGGGCCCGGAGATCCGCTCGACCGCGGGTCGCATGGAGCCCTACCCGCAGCCCGATATGGAAGCGGTCGCCGCCCTGCCAGCGCGGACGCGGGAAGAGCTGCTCGACGCGATCAGGCACAGCATCTACAACCAGCCGCCGACCGATTGGTCCAAGGTCACCAATCTCGGCGTGATGCGTGCGGTGCCGGAGGTCAAGGAGACGGTGAACCTAGCCACGCAGTACATGAAGGCCGGCTACGACCCGCAGGGGCTGATCGCGCGCCTCGCCGAGATCGTGTGCCACGACAATTTCACCGAGATGCACGCCTTCAAGCACCACCAGTCGATCGTCGAAGAATACCACGCCACCCGCGAGCCCTGGCGCTGGATGCACCTCGTCTGCGGCGCCCAGGCCGCCGCGATCTCCTTCGGCAAGAACATGACCGTCTACGAGGAGTATCTCGAACTCCTCCACGCCGCATAGCCCTGGGTAGGAAAGGGGGGCTTTCCAATCCGCGCTAGCAGCTGATTGGGGCCAGCAGCTGCATCTAGAGGATTTCGACAGCGACTAGCTGACCCACTACATGCCGGAGAAGTTGTATGGTTCGTCCCCCGCTCCCTGGTAATCCTGCAGGATTACCAGGGAGCGGGAAGCCGAGGGCCACACTGAGACGCTTCCACGCTACCGGCCGGCCGGGGCAAACGTCCTTGAAATCTCAGAGACCCGTGTAACTGCCGTGCGCTCTCACGGCGCCCTCGCGCTTATTTTGGCCGCCGCTTTGATTGGCTCGCCGGCGCTGGCGCGCGGCGGGGCTGTGGTCGTGGCGTCGAAGATCGACACCGAAGGCGCCTTGCTCGGCAATATGATTTTGGCGCTGCTCCGGGCGCATGGCGTTGCCGTCGAAAACAAGATCCAACTCGGGCCGACCAACATCGTGCGCGCCGCCATTCTCGCGGGACAGATCGACATCTACCCTGAATATACCGGGAACGGCGCGCTGTTCTTTCACAAGGAGCAAGATCCGGCATGGAAGAATTGGCAGCGCGGTTATGCGCTGGTCGAGGCGCTCTGCCGGGAAAAGAACCATCTCGTGTGGCTGACCCCGGCGCCGGCGAACAACACTTGGGTGATCGCCGTCCGCAGGGATTTGGCGGAGCGCCAACATCTCGCCTCGATGGATGATTTTGCGAATTACGTAAAAGAGGGCGGCAGGATCAAGCTCGCCGCCTCGGCGGAGTTTGTCGAGAGCCCGTCGGCATTGCCAGCTTTCGAGGCGACATACGGCTTCCGGCTATCGGACGAGCAGTTGCTGACTTTGTCGGGCGGCAACACCGCCGCTACTCTGCGCGCCGCGGCCGAGGAGATGTCCGGCGTCAACGCGGCGATGGCCTATGGCACGGACGGAGCCCTGGCGGCGCTCGGGCTCGTCGCGCTGAGGGACGACAAGGGCGCGCAAATCGTCTACGCGCCGGCCCCGGTCGTCCGCGAGCCGGTGCTGCAGGAGCATCCCGTAATCCGGACGGTGCTCGATCCGGTCTTCGCCTCCCTGACGCTCGAGACCCTGCAAAAGCTCAACGCGGAGATTGCCGTCGATGGGCAAGATGCCGCAGCGGTCGCGGTCTCCTACCTCCAATCGAAGAATTTCCTGCAATGACAGTCCAGCCGAGGCTAGCCGCGCGCCGCCCTGCCCTCCTCCTTTCGATCGGCGTTCGCAACCAGGTGCTCTCTCTATTGGTAATCGTTGCGGCGGCTGCAGTTGTGCTGTCGGGCTTTGTCGGCGAAGCGCCGAACCGGCTCGTTTCGGGCAGGCCGATCCCGCTGTGGGCGGCAGCCGGCGCTCTGCCGACGGCCGGCGTTGTAGTACTGGGCGCGGCATTGGCGGCCGCATGCCTGATACGGCCGAGCAGCGCGGTCCACTGCGCCGTCGCCGCATTCGCCGCTGCACTGCTGCTGCTTGTCCTGGCCGCCGCGGGGCAGGCGGCGAGCCTCCTGGCGCGGAGCGCAAGCCCCGCCTCCCGCGTTTCGCTGGGTCCGGCTTTCTGGGTCCTCGCTGCATGCGCCGCCCTCGCCTTGGGCGATGCGCTGCAGCGCCTCGGCGCCGGCACTATTGCGCAGCTGGTCGCGGTGGTCGGGATCGCTTCGGGCATGCTGCTGCTGGCGGCGAGCGGTTTATTCGACGCGCTTTCGCTCGCGAAGGAATACGAAATCCACCGCCAGGTCTTTGCCGACGCGATGGCGCGTCACATGACCCTGGTTGGAGCATCGGTCGGAGCCGCGGCGGCGATCGGCTTCCCTCTCGGCCTCGCCACTGCCAGGCGCCCGGGGTTGCAGGGTCCGGTATTCGCCGTCTTGAACATCCTGCAGACGATCCCGTCGATTGCGCTGTTCGGATTGCTGATCGTTCCCTTGTCGGCGCTGGTCGCCGCGGTGCCGCGACTCGCCGCCTACGGCATCGGCGGCATCGGGGTGACCCCGGCGATCATCGCGCTGGTGCTTTATGCGCTCTTGCCGGTCGTTCGCAGCACTTCGGTCGGGTTGACGGGCGTCGACAGTGCCGCGATCGAAGCCGGACGCGGCATGGGGATGAGCCCCGCCCAGATCTTCCGAGAGATCGAATTGCCGCTCGCCTTGCCGGTGTTGCTCGCCGGGCTGCGCATCGTTACCGTGCAGGCGATCGGCTTGGCGGTGGTCGCCGCGCTGATCGGCGCGGGCGGTCTCGGAACCTTCGTCTTTGAGGGCCTCGGCCAATATGCCGTCGATCTCGTCTTGCTCGGCGCCCTGCCGGCCATCTTTCTCGCGCTCGCCGCCGACTTTATGCTGCAGATCCTGACCGCCATATTGCGCCGGCGCTTTGCGCTATGATCGAGATCGACGATGTCACGAAAGTTTACGGCGACCGCCGGGTCGTCGACCGGCTATCATTGACCGTCCCAGCGGGCGATTTCTGTGTGCTGCTGGGGTCGTCCGGCTGCGGCAAATCGACGACATTGAAGATGATCAACCGGCTGATCGCGGCCGATGCGGGACAAATCCGGGTCGCTGGTGAGGACATCGCGACCGTCCCGGCCGAGCAGCTGCGGCGTCGTATCGGATACGCGATCCAATCGATCGGCCTCTTTCCGCATTGGACGGTCGAGGACAACATCGCCACTGTCCCGCACCTCCTCAAATGGCCGCGGGCGCGGCGGGTCGAGCGGGTCGCCGAGCTGCTCGAGATATTTCGGCTAGAGCCGGAAACTTATCGCGGGAAATACCCGCACCAGCTTTCGGGGGGCGAGCAGCAGCGCGTGGGGGTCGCCCGTGCGCTCGCTGCCGATCCCGAACTGCTGCTGATGGACGAGCCGTTCGGCGCGGTCGACCCGCTGACTCGCGACGATTTGCAGGTGGAACTGTTGCGCATCCACCGGGCGATGAAGAAAACCATCGTGTTCGTGACCCACGACATCGAAGAGGCGCTGCGCCTCGCCACCCATATCGCAGTGATGCAAGAAGGCCGGATCGCCCAGCTCGGCTCGCCAATCGACATCCTCGAGCAACCGGCGAGCGGGTTTGTGGCCGACTTTGTCGGCAGACAGGGCATCGGCCTCAAGCTCCTCTCGGTGCGGAAGATCGCCGACCGCATGCGTCCCGGCGAAACCGCCGAAGGTGAGCCGCTCTCTCTCGACACATCGCTGCGCGACGCGCTCTCGGCGATGACCACGCGCCGCACCGACCGGCTGCCGGTATCCGACGCCGCGGGCCGCAAGGTCGGGGCAATCGTGCTCGCCGATCTCGTGCGGTAAATTTCATAGGAGCGGCAGAGAATGGATCGCGCCGTGCATTTTCGCTCCGACGGTTTGAGCTTGTCGCCTGCCGAGTATGCCCGGTTGCTGGTTCAGCTGGCCGAGGAGCGCGGCATTGCCGCCGACGAATTCTCGCGGGAGGGAGTCGTCGTTGAGCTCGAGGAACGGATGGCGGCGCTGCTCGGCAAGGAGATGGCGCTGTTTCTGCCGAGCGGGACACTCGCCAACCATCTGGCGCTGCGTGTTCTCGCCACGCGCGGCCGCCGGGTGCTCGTGCAGCGCGAGAGCCATATTTACAACGATACCGGTGACTGCACGCAGGAGCTGAGCGGTCTGACCCTGATCCCGCTCGCTCCGCAGCGCGCGACCTTTACCCTCGCCGAGATCGAGGACGAGATCGCCCGCCTCCCGGAGGCCCGCGTGTCGACCCCGGTCGGCGTGATCTCGATCGAATCCCCGGTGCGCCGGCTCCAGGGCGAGGTCTTCGACTTCACCGAGATGCAGCGGATCGTCGCCTTTGCGCGGGAGCATCGGATCGGGCTTCACCTCGATGGTGCCCGCATCTTGCTCGCCTCGGCCTACACGGGGATAACCCCGGCGAGCTACGCCGCGTTGTTCGACACCGTCTACGTCTCGCTCTACAAATACTTCAACGCCGCCGCCGGCGCCGTGCTCGCCGGGCCGAGGGAGCTGATCGAGAACCTCTATCATCAGCGGCGCATGTTCGGCGGCAGTCTTCGCCAGGCTTGGCCCTATGCGGCGGTGGCCTTGCATTACCTCGACGGCTTCGGCGAACGCTGTCAGCGGGCCGTCGCTGCCGCCGAGACCCTGTTTCAGGCCCTGCGCCGACACCCCGCCTGCGAGGTTCGACGCCCCGCAGCGGCGACCAACGTGACGCGCCTGCAGGTCTTCGGGGCCGGTGCCGAGAGCCTGCCCGAGCGGCTGCTCGCGCGCGGCATCGCAATCCGGCCTGCCCTGCACGCCTCCCCCAAGGGCGCCGAGTTCGAGCTGTTCACCAACGAAACGATCCTGCGCCGCCCGGCAGATGAGATCGCCGAAACATTTATCGGCGCCCTGGGATCTGAGCCCCTCTCCGCCCTTCAGGGGGGAGAGGGAGGGGCCCGTCGCGCAGCGATGGGAGGGTGAGGTGGGTCGCGGGGAAGCTCTCCGGAATCCCCCACCTCACCCCGACCCTCTCCGCCCCCAGGGGTGGAGAGGGAAAACCGCGGCTCGCGGCGGCCGAATTGCGATATTGACGCTGAGCGGCCCGCCGCTTAACTACTTGGCATGGCACAACTTCCAATCATTACGGCTCCCGATCCTCGGCTCAAGATCAAGGCACGACCGGTGCCTGCGGTCGACGACAAGATCAGGCGCCTGATGGACGATATGCTCGAAACGATGTACGGAGCGATCGGCATCGGTCTCGCCGCCCCGCAGGTCGGGCAATCGAGCCGGGTCATTGTCCTCGATGTCGCGCGCGAGGGCGAGAAGCCGCAGCCGCTGCAGCTGGCCAATCCGGAAATCCTCTGGCGGTCGCCCGAGCTGACGACCGGCAATGAAGGTTGCCTGTCCCTGCCGGAACACTATGCCGAGGTCACGCGCCCGGCGAAGATCCGGCTGCGCTACCTCGATTACCAGAACGAAATTCGGGAGATCGAGGCGTCGGGGCTGCTCGCGATGTGCCTGCAGCACGAGATCGATCACCTCGACGGCGTCCTCTTTGTCGACCACATCTCCTCGCTGAAACGCGGGATGATCCTGCGCAAGCTCGCCAAGGCCAAACGCAGCCGGGTAGCTGCGACCGCCGCCTGACCCCAGAGGCGCAAAGGATAAACACGATCGGTCCGCGACGAGCGCTCTACCTCGTTTTCATGGGGACGCCGGCTTTCGCCGCGACGATCCTCGGCGCGCTGATCGAGGCCGGGCACCGGATCCCCGCCGTCTACACGCAGCCGCCGCGCCCCGCCGGCCGCGGACACCGGCCACAGCCCTCACCGGTTCAATCTCTGGCGGCGCAGCACGGCCTGCCGGTCCGCTGCCCGGCGACCCTGCGGAACGAAGCGGAGCAAGCCGCCTTCGCCGCGCTCGGCGCCGATGCCGCGGTGGTCGCCGCGTACGGTCTGATTTTGCCGCGGCCGATCCTGACCGCGCCGCGGCTCGGCTGTCTCAACGTGCATGCCTCGTTGCTGCCGCGCTGGCGCGGCGCGGCGCCGATCCAGCGGGCATTGCTCGCCGGTGACCGGGAGACCGGGATCACGATCATGCAGATGGAGGCAGGGCTCGATACAGGCCCGATCCTGTTGCAGGAGACGGTGCCGATCGCGTCCGATGCGACATCCGCCAGCCTCTCGGTCGAGCTCGCAATTCTCGGCGGACGACTGATGCTGGCGGCGCTCGACGGGGTCGCCGAACGCCGGCTCATTGCCACGCCACAACCGCAGGAGGGCGTCACCTATGCGGCCAAGATTGGCCGGGAGGAAGGCCGGCTCGATTTTCGGCTGCATTCGACCGATCTTGAGCGGCGGGTCCGGGCATTGGACCCCTGGCCGGGGTGCTTTTTCGAGACCGGCGGCGAGAGGATTCGAGTGCACGCGGCGGTCGATCTCCCCGGTCCGGCGGGAGGCGTTCCGGGCACCGTGCTCGACGACCGCTTGACCGTTGCCTGCGGCGAGGGAGTTCTGCGCCTGTTGCGGCTGCAGCGGCCGGGCCGGGCCGTGCTCGACACCCCGGCCTTCCTGCGCGGATTTCCAATCCCCCCCGGGACGAGGCTGCCGTGCCCCGCTACAAGCTGACCATCGAATATGACGGCAGCGGGCTGGTCGGCTGGCAGCGCCAGGCGAACGGTCTTTCGGTTCAAGAAGCGCTCGAAACTGCCATCCATAAATTCTGCGGAGAGACCGTCACCGTCCACGGGGCGGGGCGGACCGACGCCGGGGTGCATGCATTAGGCCAGACTGCGCATCTCGATCTCGCCCGCGCGGCGGCGCCGGAGGTGCTGCGCGGCGCCGTCAACCATTATCTTCGGCCGAACGCGATCAGCGTCCTTTCAGTCGAGCGCGTTTGCGACGAGTTCGACGCCCGGCTGTCGGCGGTCGGCCGGGTTTATCTCTACCGCATCCTCAACCGCCGCGCCCCGCCGGCGCTCGAACGCGGTCGGGTGTGGCAAGTCGCGCCGCCGCTCGACGTCGCGGCAATGCGCGCCGGCGCCCGTCACCTGGTCGGGCATCACGATTTTTCGACCTTCCGCGACTCGCTGTGCCAGGCGCGGTCGCCGCTGAAGACGCTCGATGCGCTGGAGGTCGGCCGCGCCGGCGATGAGATCCATATCACGGCTCACGCCCGCTCGTTCCTCCATCACCAGGTGCGCAACATGGCCGGCACATTGAAGCTGGTCGGTCTCGGGCGGTGGCGTCCCGACGATGTTGCCCGCGCCCTCGCGGCCCGCGATCGTCGCGCCGGCGGCCCGACCGCACCCCCCGAAGGCCTGTATTTGGTCGAAATCCGCTATCCGCCGCGCTGAAGCGCCGTCAGCGGAAGAATTCGATCTTCGCCTCGCGAAACCAGAGGAAATTGGCCGGCGCGGCCGAGATCGGCCCGTTGATCGCGAAGACCGCGATCTCGAACTTGTCGCCGGGGGTGACGGGATTGGCGAGCACCAGGCGATGCGGCATGTTGAACCCCTGGATCGTGCCGGGGCTCGGCCGGCCGGCAGCCCGCGGCATCTCGCCATCGACCCAGATTTCCGCGTAATCGTCGACATTCACCCGCAGCACCATCATTGCGCCGGAAGTGTCGAAGCCCGCGGCATTTGCCGGGATCGTCAGCTTTGTGCGATACCAGAAGAACGACACCATGCCGCCGCCCCGCCTCGCGCCCAAATCGTCGGCGGCAACCACCGGCCACGCGGAATCGTCAAACCCGCTCACCCCGGCATATGGCTCTATGTCGTAGGTCGTCCTGAATTCGGGCATGGCGTCCGTCAATGCCGGGCACTCGACGATTTTCGCCTCCATCGCCTTCCACTGCGCGTCGAACACCGCCGATCCTTCGACGGTCATCAAATCGACGACATGCGCCGGCGGCAGCAACGGGGCGCTCGGCGGGTGAGGCACGAGCAAAGGCGGCCTTGGCGGTGCGACGGAAGCTGTGGGCCTGGTCCGTTTGTTCTCGGGCATTTCCGTCTCCCTTTCCGCAGATCGCCGAGTATGAGCAGACGTCTCACCAGCGCGCGCGGCCCGCCGTCGCGCGAGTGGGACTTACGCCGGGGCGGGGATGGCGCGCTGGTTGTACATAATCTTGCGCATCTGCGCCCGCTCCTGGTCGCTCAATGTGGCGGGGTCGACGCGCAGATTGTTGCCGGTCTCCATCCCGCGCTTGACCGCCGGGCGGTTGCCGACCTCGTCGAACCAGCGCTTGAAGTATTTGAACTCGCCGATATCCTGCCCTTGAGCCTCGGCGTTGGCGGTCCACGGATAGGAAATCATGTCGGCAATCGTGTATTCGTCGCCGGCAAGATAGCGCCGGTCGTAGAGCCGATTGTTCATGACGCCGTAGAGCCGGTTGGCCTCGTCAGTGAAGCGGCGGATCGGATAGGTCAGGTCGCCGGCGTCGGGGCCCGCCCGGCGGAAATGTCCGCATTCGCCGAGCTTCGGACCCTGATTGGCCATCTGCCATATCACCCACTGAGTGACCTCGTATTTCCCGCGAAGGTCCTGTGGGAAGAAGCGGCCTTCCTTTTCCGCGAGATACATCATGATCGCGCCGGATTCGAAAATGCTGATCGGCGCGCCGCCGCCCTTGGGATTGTGGTCGACCAGGACCGGCATGCGGTGATTGGGATTGATCTTTAGGAAGTCGGGCTTGAACTGGTCGCCGCGCCCGATATTGCAGGGAACCAAATTGTAATCGAGACCCAATTCTTCGAGCAGGATCGTGACCTTTTTCCCGTTCGGCGTCGGCCAAAAGTGGAGATCGAGCATCGCAAGCTCCTTTTTCGTTTGCTGAGTGGTGGGCCGGCGGGAACGATAACGTCAGGCCCACCCGCTGTCACCAATTGCCCGGCTTATTCCCGGCGGAACGTCACCACCAAGACGTCGCGGTAGGCGGGGCGCGCCGGATCGAGCGGCTCGACCGGGGTCACGCCATGATAGACGCGGCTGTCGTCGACCAGCGCGGAGTCGAGCGGAGCGGTCAGCGTGAAGCTGCCGAGTGGGCGCCGGATGAGGTCGTAGATCGTGGTTTCGCCGCTCGCGACGTTCTCGCGGCGGACCATCAGCACCAACACCCAGTCGACCCCGTCGCGGTGCATGCCTTCCGGGGTCGGCCGACCCTCCTGGCCGGACCGCGTTTCGATGCGGAACTGGTGCGTCTCGACATGCCAGGCCTCGGGCCGCAGCTCGGCCGGGGTCAGCCGGTCGAACAGCGACTGGCAGGTGTGAAGGATCGCGGTCAGCGCCGGGTGGCGCGCGGCCGCGTCGGTGACCGGTTCGAACCAGCGCTCGACGCCGCCGTTGAGCGGGTTGTAGTCGCGGCTCTGGTAGTGCGGCTGGTGCGGCTTCCTGGTGATCCCGGCCGGTGCGGCGCGAAAGACCCCGAACCGGCGGCGGCGGTAGCGTCCGCCATCGGCCATGTAGGCGTCGACACCGAGATCGCCCCAGGTCGCGGCAAAACCCTCCCAATCGGCAAGGCCATCCTCCTCCAGCAGGCGCCCCATTTCCGGCGCGCGCACAAAGGCAAAGCCGTCGCGCGTGATGGTTTCAGCGAGAGGAGCGAGCGAATCTGTCATCGTGAGATCCTCACAAGACGGCTTCGGCCACGACCCGCAGGGCTTCCCGTGTCGCGCCGGCCAACAGCAATGTGCCGACCCGGTGATCCTTCGCGACCTCATCCCAGGCTTCGAGACGGTCCCTGATCCGCTCCTTCGGCCCGACCAACGAGGTTTCGTCGATCAAGGCGTCGGGCACCGCCGCTTCGGCCTCCTTGCGCCGGCCCGCGAGGAAGTGGTCCTGGATTTCGATTGCCGCGGCTTCGTAGCCGAGCCGCTTCGCCAGATCGTTGTAGTAATTCTTCGATCGCGCCCCCATGCCGCCGATATAGAGGGCGAGCTGCGGTCTGATCTTATCGCGGCAGGCGGTGAGATCGTCGCCGATCGCCACTCGGACATAGGGCGCGATGTCGAAATCGGCGAGGGTGTTTCTGCCGCCGGCCTTCGCTATCCCTTCGAGCACCGGAGCCGTGATCGCCTCGGCCTTCTCCGGCGCCATGAAGAATGGCAAGACGCCATCCGCCACCTCGCCGGCGGTGCGCAGCCCGGCCGGCGCGAACGAGGCGGTATAGATCTTCAGGCTCGGATCGCCGTGGATGATGCTGCGCAGCGGCTTGCCGAGCCCGGTGGCGCCCGGCCCGGTATAGGGGATCTGATAATGCTCGCCGTGATATTCGAGCGGCGCGTTGCGCTCCAATATCTGGCGGATGATCGAGATGTATTCGCGGGTGCGCAGCAGCGGCTTGCCGAACGGCACGCCGTGCCAGCCCTCGACGACCTGCGGGCCGGACGGTCCGATGCCGCACAGAAACCGATTGCCGGAAAGCGCCTGCAGGGTCATCGCCGTCATCGCCGCACAGGTTGGCGTGCGCGCCGGCATCTGCATGATGCTGGTCCCGGCTTTGATCTTCTTGGTCTGTGCCAAGACCCAGGCGACCGGCGTCACCGCGTCGGTGCCGTAGGCCTCGCCGCTCCACACCGCCTCGTAGCCGAGCCGCTCCGCCTCCCAAACCGTCTCCATGTCGACACCGGTGGTCGGCGAGACCCTAAGGGTAAGGGCCAATTTCATGGTTTAACCCCTTCTGCCGCGCGGGCGATCCGCTCGACGGCGCGCAGCCAATCCTCGAGCGTGCGCTCGGCCGGCTCGACCAAAACATGTTCGACACCCGCTGCGCCATAGGCGGCCAGGCGAGCGCGGAGCGCGCCGTCGTCCTTGCCGTCCCATCCATAGCGCAGCGAAATCGCGAACCCCGGCTCGGGCCGCCGCTCGCGCAATCGGCGAACAATCGGCGCGGCCTCCTCAGGCGACAGCCGCGAGCCGTGCCAGCCCTCGGCCAATCTTACGGCGCGGGCGAGCGCGGCTTCGGAGCTGCCGCCGATCCAGATCGGGATCGGTTTCACCGGCTGCGGCAGCATGCGCATGTCCTCGATGACCGCGGGGATGTGATGCGCTGCAAAAGTAACCGGATCCCGGCTCCAGACCGCTCGCATTATCGCGATGCCCTCGTCCATGCGCCGCCCGCGCTCGCGGAACGGCACGCCGAGTGCTGCGAACTCGGCCTCCATCCAGCCGACCCCGGCGCCGAGGATCAGCCGCCCTTCGGACAGGTTCTGCAATGTCGCCAATTCCTTGGCGAGCGGCAGCGGGTGGCGCATCGGCAACACCAGCACGCTGGTGCCGAGCCCGACCCTCTTCGTGAAGGCGGCCGCCCAGGTCAGGGTCAGCACCGGGTCGTAGAAGATCGCCGAAGGCGGGTAGGGCGCGCCCTTTGGAATGATGATGTGCTCGCTCGACCAGACATCGGCAAAGCCGAGCTCCTCGGCCTGGATGGCCGCCCGGCGGACCGCCTCCGGCCCGGCCTTGCGCCCGATATGCGGCAGATGAATCCCGACCCGCATGATCCGCCCTCCGAGAAAACGTGCCGGGCTAAGTTGAGGCCGCGACGGCGAGTACGCAAGCGTATGGAGAAGCTGGCACCTCTGGCTGTTCTTGCTGTTATCGGACGGGAATTATCAGTCAGCGATATTCCGTGTTCCGCAGTAATCCTGGGTCTGCAAGGGTCCCGGAGACAAAAACAGCGAAAACCCCGGCTGTTCCGTCGCTGTTCCTGGCTGTTTTTCGTATGAGCGGCAACCATCACCGAGCGCCGCTATAACCAGTTTCGGCACGAAGTTCTCTTTGCTGAAGGGATATCATAAAACTAACCAATTGTCAATTACTCAATAATTGCACACTACTTGGCCCACGCCGTGCCTGTTGTCGCCCGCCCAGGCTCGGTTCATTCTGACCACGCCAATAGACGAATGGATGGGGTAATGCCGGAGAAGCTTCCGCGGGACGGTTTGGTGGCGGTCGTCAAGCGCGACTGTCCGACCTGCGTGATGGCGGCGCCGGTGCTTGGCGAGCTGTCGCGCCTGATTGGGCTGACTGTTTTTACGCAGGACGATCCGTCCTTTCCCGAGACGGTGCCGATACGCGTCGACGACACGAAGCTCGACGTCTCGCACCGGCTCGGGATCGAGGTGGTGCCGACCCTGATCCGCTTCGAGGGTGGTCGCGAGGTCGGGCGCACCTATGGCTGGGACCGCGGCGAATGGGAGCGGCTCAGCGGCATTGCCGGGCTCGGGCGGGAGTTGCCGCAGGCCCGGCCCGGCTGCGGCGCCAAGAATGTCGAGCCCGGGGTACTCGAGCGGCTCAGAATTCGCTTCAACGAGACCGGGCTCAAATCACGCCGCATCGAAATCGGCGAGGGCGAGGACGAGCAGGAGGCGATGTTCGCGCGCGGCTGGTCGGATGGGCTGCCCTTGGTGGCGCCGACCGAGGAACGCGTCTTGCGCATGCTCGACGGCACGGCGCGCGACCCGCAGGAAGTTGTAGGGCTGGTGCCGCCGGCGCGCGCCGCGGCAACCGTCGAGAAAATCGCGATCAATGCGGTGATGGCGGGCTGCAAGCCGGAATATTTGCCGGTCGTGCTGAGTGCGGTCGAGGCAGTGCTCGAGGAGAGCTTTGCGATGCACGGCGTATTGGCGACGACGATGTTCGTCGGGCCGGTGTTGATCGTGAACGGCCCGGTTCGCCGGCGGATCGGCATGAACGCCAAGGGCAACGCGCTCGGCCAAGGCAACCGCGCGAATGCTGCGATCGGCCGGGCATTGCAGCTCGTCATTCGCAATATCGGCGAGGGACGGCCGCAGGAGGTCGACCGCGCTACCCTCGGCAATCCCGGCAAATACACCTATTGCTTTGCCGAGGACGAAGAGGGGTCGAGCTGGGAGCCGCTGTCGGTCGAGCGCGGTCTGCAGCCGGGCCAGTCGGCGGTGACGGTATTCGCCGGGTATGGTCTGCAGGGGATCGTCGACCAGAAGTCGCGCGACCCCGAAAGCCTGGCGAAGAGCTTTGCCGGATCGCTGAAGGCGATCAGCAACGTCAAGCACGCGCCTTCTTGCGACGCTCTCCTGGTGGTGTGCCCCGAGCATCACCGGACCTTCAAGAATGCCGGATGGACGAAGGCGCGGCTTTACGAAGAGCTCTATAGGCTGTGCGAGATCCCGGGCGACGAGCTCGTCGCCGGAGCCACGGGGATTGCCGAAGGCGGTCCGCCTTCGCTGGCCGGCAAGACCGTCAAAAAATTCCGTCCGGGCGGGTTGATGATCGCCCGCGCCGGCGGCGATGCCGGGATGTTCTCCGGCATCATCGGCGGCTGGTCCGCGGGCGGCCCCCGCGGCAGCCTTCCGGTCACCAAGGAGGTCAGACCATGATTGAGGATCGCTGTATCAGCGCGGTGCGTCCTTCGAGACGGCCGCCGTGCGGCCTCCTCAGGATGAGGCGCTTCCTTCATGCCATCAGGAACAGCCCTCATGCTGAGGAGCGCCCATAGGGCGCGTCTCGAAGCACGCACGACGCTGATGCAGGGACCACGTTTTAGTCGCTTGTTAAAGGAGGTTGCAATGACTGTACTTCTCGACCCGACCTCGGAGCGAAGTCCGACAATCCGGCCGCGCCTGCCGCGGCCGGATCGGCTCGACGGATTGACGATCGGAATTCTCGACATCGCCAAGCCGCGCGGCGATGTGTTTCTGCACCGGCTCGGCGAGCGGCTCGCCGAGCGCGGCATCGCTGTCAAGCACTACGCCAAGCCGACCAACACGCGGGTGGCGCCGTTGCCGCTGCGGCAGCAGATCGCCGCCGAAGTCGACCTCGTCGTCGAAGGGTTGTCGGACTGAGGGTCCTGCATTTCGTGCTGTACGCATGACATAGCGGATCTCGAAGCACGCGGCATTCCAACCGTCGGCGTCGCCACCACCGAATTCAGCGACGGCGCCGCCGCCCAAGCCAAATCGCTCGGCATCGACCCGGCTCTGGTATTCGTTCCCCACCCGGTGCAGGACCGCACCGACGACGAATTAAAGAAACTCGCCGACGACCACCTCGAACCGATCCTGGCGTTGCTGGTCAAAGGCTGAGCGGGTTCCGCTCAGCCCTGTACAACAGATTATCGCTCTCGCACGCGCGAAATATTAGCTGAAATCAGCTGCGCGTGCGAGAGCAGTTAAAATTCGGGTGCTTGTCAATACTTACTAAAACATGACTTAAATACACGATCTCCTGTCAAAGAAGCAGCTGCAACGCCGTCATCGAGTAGTCCAATCAGCTTCGATTTGCCGCTTATCAACCGAGATGGCAACGGTCCGCGGTTGCGCTACAATCACCGGTAGGCATTTGACGGGAGGGGTGGATGGAAACGACTCGGCTGACGCGGCGGTCCCTTATGCAGAGCGCGGCGGCGGCCGCAACCCTGGCCGGTGCACGCACATGCTCGATTTCTTCAAAAAGCTGGTGCCGCTATTGCCGGACGGCGTCTTCGCCTGGGATGATTCGAGCAACAACAAAGCGCTGATTTCGGGCCAGGGTGCGCTGATCATGAACCCGCCTTCGGCCTGGGCGGTGGCGGCGCGTGATGCACCGAAGGTCGCCGAGCAGTGCTGGCACTTCCCGTCGCCAAAGGGGCCGAAAGGTCGGTTCGATCCGGCGCAACCTTCCTATTGGGGGGTCTGGAATTTCTCTCCCAACAAATCGGCTGGGAAGAGCCTGCTGCTGCATTTGTGGGAGAAGGACTTGGTGGAGCAGCTGGTCGCCGGCAGCAAGGGGTACGACATCCCGGCCTTTGGAACTTTGCGGGACTTCAAGACCTGGGCCGAGGAGGGTCCGCCAAAGGGCGGCATCTGGAATTACCCGCCGCGCGGCGAGGTGATCGAGTTGGTGTCGGGCTCGCTGGCGCCAATGCGGATCGGCAACCAGATCTTCGCCCAGGCGACGACGACCAAGATGATCGCCCAGTACACCCAACAAGGGAAGACCATGGACCAGGCGATGGATTGGGCCGCCGGCGAGCTCGAAGGCTTCATGCGTGCTAGTGCTCAGATTCATACGGTTCATTCACCGGGATGCGCCGGTTCTCGTCTTCCCGGCGAAGGGAGGCTGTCAGGAAATTGGCTGTATCGCGGCCGTGCGTGCTTCGAGACGCACCCTTCGGGCGCTCCTCAGCATGAGGGAAGCCTTTGATGGCAGTAAGAAAATCCCTCATCCTGAGGAAGCTGCGAAGCAGCTGTCTCGAAGGACGCACGGCGCTGATCCAGCCGATCGTGAATTTCCTTACACCCTCGAAAGCCGGGACCCATGTGTGGCATGGGCACCGGCCTTCGCCGGTGTGGCAGAAACCTTGATGTCAGCCTTGGTCTGCTTTTGCCGAGTGAATCTTCTGAATGGATCTGAACACTAGCATCACGAGCCCCGGGGCGGCGATGCCGCGCTAGTTGACGGCCCGGAGGCGCGGACATATTCGTTAACGCCGCAAAATCGTGGGCGCCGGATGGCGCCGTGGGAGGAAGCGATGCCGGGGCAGAGTTCCGACAATCTCCTGGCGCTGTTCGATGCGGCGCCCCTCAATCGGCGCTACTGGGTGACCTTCGTCCTGATGTCGGGGGTTCTCGTCCTCGATTTTTTTGACTTCTTTCTGATCGCCTTTGTCATGTCGGTGATCGGACGGGAATGGCAGCTCACCTATGGGCAGGGTGCGATCATTCTTTATGGCGCCGGCATCGGCGCCATCATCGGTTCGCTCGTCTGGGGTTCTCTCGGCGATCTCTTCGGGCGCAAGAAGCAGACCGTCACCGGGACACTCATTTGCGGGATCAGTGCCGGGTTGATCGGTCTTGTGCCGACCGGCGCGTGGGTGTTGTTGGCGGTACTGCGCTTCTTTGTCGGCTTCGGTCTCGCGGCCGGGGTCACCCCTGCCTTGACGATCATCGTCGAGCTGACGCCCACGCGCTGGCGCACCGGGATAACGAGCTTTTTTATCGTGTTCGCCAGTGCCGGCACGCTGCTCGCCTCCTTCACCGCGGCTGCGCTTCTCGAGGCGTTCGGCTGGCGCGGGGTCGCGATGACCGGCTTTGTGGCAGTCGCGATCGGGCTGTTGGTTTGGATCTTTGTGCCGGAATCGGTGCGCTGGCTGACCGCCAAGGGGCGTTTCGCCGAGGCGCGGGAGGAGGTTGCGAAGCAATTGGAGCTCCCGCTCAACAGGGTGCCATTGCCGACGATCCAGCCTGCCGCGCAACCCCGCGCCAGCCTGACGGAGCTCTTCACGGTCAATCCGCGGCTTTTCTGGCAAACGATCCTGATCTGGGGCGGCTCTGCGACGGCAGCCTACGGCTACTATCTTTGGGGGCCGACGATCGTTGCGCTCGCTCTGCACGTGGAGCCTGCGCAGGCCGCCAAGTATTTTATCTATGTCTCGGGTACCGGCATCATCGGCAAGATCATTGTCTCGCTGATCGCCCCGTTATTGGGCCGGCGTGCCCTCGGCATACTCTTCGGATTCGCTGCGGTTATTTTCCTTGCTCTAGCGGGCTATTACAATGGAGTACTGGTCGGCGAGTTTCCGTTATTTGTGATCCTGGTCGCCGCCTCGGCTTTCTTTGTGGAGGGCGGTTTCTCGAATCTCGCGCCTTATACGGTCGAGCAATATGGGGTGCGCCTTGGCTCGCGCTCTTCGGGCTTGGGGCAAGCGGCGAACGGGGTCGGCAAGATCCTGGGCCCGCTCGCTTTGGCTCTGCTTGCCGGTAGCGGCAATGTCATCGCACCAAAGGCGACGGAGGCCGCGGTGTTGCCGGCCTTCGTCTTCCTCGCCGGCTGTATGGCATTGGTCGGTTTGTCGTTCCTCTTCCTCGGTGTCGAGACGCACGGCAAAGCAATGGCTCTCGGCGGTGAGGAGACCGCGGTACGCCCGCATCCTCGCGTGCTCGGCACCGAGGCGCGCTGACCGCCCCTAAGTCGCGCGGCTGCGTTCGCGGCAGACGCCGATGCGGCGCGCGTTCTTGGCCCAGTAGAACAGCGGCGTCTCGCCCTTGGCGGCGCCGCCGTGCAGGGCGATCGCCCGGGCCAGCATGAACCGCGTCACATCGCGAAACGATTCGAGCGGATGTTGCCCGATCCGGTACCAGCGCACATCTTCGAGCTCTTCGCTCGACACCGGTTCGCCGAACACATTGGCGCCATCGCTGAGGAAAAACCGGGTATTGAAGCGGCGGTTCGAGTAAGACGGGGTGATCGCCCGCCCGACATAGGTCAGCAGGTCCAATGCCGCGACGAGGCCGCGTTCGCGATAGGCTCGTTCGATCTGCCTGGTGGCCGGCGGCGCGTTATGCGATGCGGCGGGCCGGCCTACCAGCACCCCGACCTCCTCCCAGGTCTCGCGCAATGCCGCACGGGCAGAGCGCGCGAGCCGAGGCCCCAACGCATCGCTTCCGGATTCGTGACTCCAGGCGATCCGGTCGGGTGGATCGATCGCACCGCCCGGAAACACGTGCACCCCGGGCATGAATTTGACATGCAAGGGGCGGCGGCCGGCGAGGACTTCGAGATTCCGGCCCGCGCCGCGCAGCAAAATCAGGGACGCCGCATCACGCGGCCGCACCACCGGTTTTCGCGTGCTGGCCGGCACTTGCACAACATCGTTCATGCGGAAAAAATCAGCAAAAAATTCAAAGTTCCTGTCGCACAGGACTGCCGATTATAGGTTCGATCGAGCCGCTTTGCGAGCCTGCGCCGGGCGGGCGGGGCGGGCTTCGGCGATCAGGCGATCGAGTTGATCGAGGAGCACGGCTTCGATCTCGGGGCCGCCGTCGAGGTGCTTCAATAGCAGCGCGGCGGCTTCGAGCGTCGAGAGCGCCTCGCGGCGCGGCTCACGGCGCACCCGGCCAAAGCGCGACCGGTGCCGCGGGTTGAGGACGAGGCGGCGGAGCCGGAGGAGCCACGGGTTGCGCCACCACAGGGTCTTGGCCTCGCTCCAGCTGCCGTCGAGCAACACGACGCCTTCGAGGCCGCGCAGCATCGCATCCTGGTTGGCCGCCGGCATTCCCGCTCGGTCGAGCGCGAGGATCTCCCGCTCCACTCCGAAGGCCGCGGGCCGAGTCGAGCCGAGATAGAGCGCCGCCCATTGCCCGGGATCGGCGGGGCGGCCGAGCGCGCGCGCCAGGTTCGGCCATGACAGCCCGACGACGAGCGCAGCCCGCCGTAGCGCGGCGCAGGTTGCTGCTGCGGTCGCCATCGCCTCCTTCTTCTCCTGCGGGTGCTGCAGGACCAGCACAAAGAGCCGGTTGTCGATCGGCTCGACCGCCCTCGTCCCGCGCATTCCGTTTTCAACCACCGGCTTCTTCGCCTTTTATGGAATGTCTCGATGGAATGTCCGGGTCAATCCGCCGTTAACCCGACGCCGCCACTATACGCTCTGCTCGGCTTGCCGATAGGCGAGGGTTCGTGGCACATGAATTGCCCGGATCTCCCATCCGGATCTCCCAGGGGCACCCGATCGAGGAGTTCATGCACAAACCTGTCCGCAAGGCCGTTTTCCCGGTCGCCGGGTTGGGCACCCGGTTTCTGCCGGCCACCAAGGCGATGCCCAAGGAGATGCTGCCGATCGTCGACAAGCCGCTCATTCATTACGCCGTCGAGGAGGCCAAGGCGGCCGGCATCGAAGAATTCTTCTTTGTCACGAGCCGGGGCAAGAGCGCGATCGACGATCATTTCGACCGCGCCTTCGAGCTCGAGGCCACGCTGCGCGAGCGGGGCAAGGAGGACGTGCTCGAGGAACTCGAAGCGCGGCTGCCCGAACCCGGACAGATCGCCTATACGCGCCAGCAGACCCCGCTGGGCCTCGGCCACGCGGTGTGGTGCGCGCGTTCTCTCGTCGGCGACGAGCCCTTCGCGGTGCTCCTGGCCGATGATTTGATGGTCTGTGAGCAGCCCTGTCTCGCACAGATGGTCGAGGCCTATGCGTGCACCGGCGGCAATCTCGCGGCTATCATCGAGGTGCCGCGGGCGCACACCGCGCGCTACGGCGTGCTCGACGTCGTCTCCGACGACGGCCGGCTGGTGCGGGCGAGAGGGGTGGTCGAAAAGCCCGATCCCGCCGAGGCGCCTTCGACCTCGACGATTATCGGCCGCTATATCATCCAGCCCGAAGTTTTTGGCCACCTTTCCAACGCCGAGCCGGGCAGCGGCGGCGAGATTCAGCTGACCGACGCGCTCGCCAAGCTGATCGAAGAGGGCCAGGCCTTTCATGGATTGCGCTTCGAGGGCCGGCGCTTCGATTGCGGCGACAAGCTCGGCTTTCTCGAAGCGACGGTCGCGCTCGGATTGCAGCACCCCGACCTGGGGCCCGGGCTGCGCAAGATCCTTTCCGCCTACCTCTGATCGGAACCACGGATGCCCCATCATTTCGACCCGACGATCCTGCGCGAATACGATATTCGCGGGATCGTCGGGCAAACCCTGTCCGCCGCTGACGCGCGGGCCATCGGGCGGGCCTACGCGGTCACCCTTGGCGAGACCGGAGGGCGCCGCGTCGCCGTCGGCTATGACGGCCGGCTCACTTCGCCGGAACTCGAAGCGGCGCTGGTCGACGGGCTTACGATGGAGGGCGCCGATGTCGTGCGGATCGGGCGGGGGCCGACGCCGATGCTCTATTACGCGGCGGCGACGCTCGGGGTCGACGGCGGGGTCATGGTCACCGGCTCGCACAACCCGCCCGACCACAACGGCTTCAAGTTCGTCTTCCGGGGCAAGTCGTTTTATGGGGAGGCGATCCAGAAGCTCGGCGAGACGGCGGGGCGCCTTGGAGCTCCGCGCGGCGAGCGAGGAAGGGTTAAAGAGCACGCGATCCGCGACGAATACGTCGCGCGACTAGCGCGCGACTATCACGGCGACCGGCCGCTGACCGTCGCCTGGGACCCCGGAAACGGCGCGACCGGCGACGTCATCCAGCAGCTCACCGCACGTCTGCCTGGCAGGCACATCCTGCTGAACGAGACGATCGACGGCAGATTTCCGGCCCATCATCCCGATCCGACGATCCCGGAGAATTTAGTTCAACTGCAAGAGGCCGTGGCGCGCGAGCGCTGCGATCTCGGCATTGCCTTCGACGGCGACGGCGACCGCATCGGCGTCGTCGACTCGCAAGGCCGGATCCTGTGGGGCGACCAGCTGATGGTGGTGCTGGCGCGCGATGTGCTGAACCGGCATCCGGGCGCGCCGATCCTTGCCGATGTCAAGGCGAGTCAGGTGCTGTTCGACGAGATCGCGCGCCTGGGAGGACGCCCGGTCATGGCGGCCACCGGACATTCGCTGATCAAAGCAAAGCTCGCCGAGACGGGCGCGCCGCTCGCCGGCGAAATGAGCGGGCACATCTTTTTTGCCGACGGCTATTACGGGTTCGACGACGCGGTCTATGTCGCGGTGCGGCTGCTCGATATCCTATCTCGCGCCCGGCACAGCCTTGCCGACATACGCGACGGGCTGCCTGCGGTCGTCAACACGCCGGAATTGCGCTTTCCGTGCTCGGAGAGCCGCAAATTCGAGGTCGTGCGCGAGGTCCGCGAACGCTTGCGTCGGATGGGGGCCGAGATGACCGACATCGACGGCGTACGCGTGCGCACTGCGGACGGCTGGTGGTTATTGCGCGCCTCGAACACGCAGGCGGTCCTCGTCGCCCGCGCCGAATCCGCCACCCCGGAGGGCCTCGCCCGCCTCAAACAGGAACTCGCCGCCGAACTCGCCGCCAGCGGCGTGCAACTACCGGACGCCTGAGCTTTTGGCGGCGCGCCTGCCCCTCACCCTCCCGCCGCTGTCGCGACGGGCCCCTCCCTCTCCCCGCTTGCGCAGGGCGAGGGGATTAGTGGCTGACTCGCTCGCCCCGCTTGCGGGGAGAGGGTCGGGGTGAGGGGCAGACTCAGCGGTCGCGCAGTTTGGGGTCGAGGGCGTCGCGCAGGGCGTCGCCGAAGAGGCTGAAGCCGAAGACGGTCAGCGCGATCGCGAGGCCCGGGAAGATCGCGATCCACGGCGCCGTCGAGGCGTATTCCTCGGCGCCGCCCTGCAGCATCAGGCCCCAGGCCGCGACCGGCTCCTGCACGCCGAGACCGAGATAGGATAGCGAAGCCTCGGCGAGGATCGCCTGCCCAACAAAGGCGGTGAGGAGGATCAGGAACGGCGCCATGACGTTGGGGACCATGTGGCGCAGGATGATGCGCGAATGACCAAAGCCGCAGGCGCGTGCGGCGTCGATATAGGGCACCTCGCGGATCGACAAGGCGCTCGAACGCAACACGCGCGCGCAGCGCGGGATCAGCGGGATCGTGATCGCGACGATCACGTTGTGGATGCCGGTGCCGAAGATCGCGACGACGGCGAGAGCCAGGATGATCAGCGGGAAGGCCATCACGACGTCGAGGACCGCCTGCAGGTAAAGGTCGAGGCGGCCGCCGAAATAGGCACTGCCGACGCCGAGCACCATCCCGGCGACGCTGGCGACGATCGCGCAGGAGAAGCCGACAATCAGCGCCGTGCGTGCGCCAAAGATGATGCGAGAGAGGAGGTCCCGTCCGAACTGATCGGTGCCGAGCCAGTGTTCCCAGCTCGGCGGCTCGGTCATCGCCGCAAAATCGTTCGCGGTCGGGCTATAGGGGGCGATCCAGTCGGCGCAGAGCCCGGCCAGCGCCATGATGATCACCAGCGCCATCCCGAAGCTGCCGAGCGGCTGACGCCGGCAGAAGACCCACGCTCTGCGCCAGACCGAACGGCGGATCTCCGGCACATCGCCGGCAATGGCGGGGATCGCGTGAGATGTCGGGGCGGCGATCGTCATGGTGGGCTCACCGGTAGCGGATGCGCGGGTCGAGCCAGGCATAGGCCAGGTCGACGACGGTGTTGGTCAACACGAAGACGGCAACGACCAGCATCACCAGTGCCTGCGTCATCGTGTAGTCCTGGTTTTGCACGGATTGCACAAAGAGCCGGCCGATCCCGTTGAGGTTGAAGACCTGCTCGGTCACCACGAGACCGCCGATCAGAAATGCCGCCTCGATGCCGATCAGGGTCACGACCGGCAACAGTGCGTTCTTCAGGGCATGCCGATTGATAATGAGGTGCTCGACCAGGCCCTTGGCGCGGGCTGTCCGGATGTAGTCTTCGCGCAACACCTCGAGCATCGCCGAACGGGTCATGCGCATTGTTACGGCGGACGTTCGGTAGCCGACGGTCAGCGCCGGGAAGATCGCCATCGACAGATTGCGCAGCGGATCCTGCCATATCGGCACATAGTCGATCGGCGGCATCCACGGCGAGCCGAAGGCCGCCTGCGACAGGTCGAGTATCGCCAGGATGAACAGGATGCCGAGCCAGAACGACGGCGTCGCGAGACCGGCGATCGAGATCACGCGGATCACGAAATCGATCGGGCTGTTCTGCTTCAATGCCGAGATCGTGCCGAGCGGGATCGCGATCAGGTTCGCGACGACGACCGCCAAAATGCAGATTTCGAGCGATATCGGGAAGCGCGCGGCGATCTCGTACAGGACGGGTTTTCCCGACCACATCGAAATGCCGAAATCGCCGCGGAAAAATCCCCAGACGAAATCCACGAACTGCAGAAACATCGGGCGATCGAGGCCGAGCTGGGCGTGACAAGCCTGGACGGCACGCTCGTCAAAAGTGCCACCGCCCGAGCCGAGCCGCACGACGCAGATGTCGCCCGGAATGAGGCGCATCAGCAGAAACACCAAAGCCGCCGCCCCGGCCAAGGTCGGGATCACCAGCAGCAGCCGCTTTATGATGTATCGGTACATTGCCTCGTTCCCGTCGACGCCGCCTATTTGTCGAGCCAGACGGTCGCCAGATCCTGGTTCAGGTAATGGCTCGGGCTGATCTTCCAGCCCTTGACGTAGGACCGGTATGGAATGATCCGGTACCACCACGGCGTCATGAACATGTGCGCCTCGGTGTCGAGCACGTATTTCTCGAATTCGCGCATCAGGGCACGTTGTTTCGCGAGATCGGTTTCGTGCAGCAGTTGCTGATAGAGATCGATTTCCTTCTGGTCCTCGTAGTTGCCGTAATTCTCGGTATAGACCGAATGCGGCAGAAACTTGCCGACATCGAGAAGCGGGTTGACCACGGCCTGGCAGTTGAAGTCCACCGTCACGTCGAAGGAGCCGTTGCGCAGCCCTTCGAAAAAGGGGCCCGTCGGCAATACGCGCTGCGTGACGCGGAGCCCGACCTTGCTCCATTCGTCGATCAGCCAGGTCGCGACGTATTTGTAAGGCTGGTCGACGTTGCGGTTCATCAGCTCGAATTTCAGCCCCTCGGCGCCCGCCTCCTTCAGCAGCCGCTTGGCCTCCGCCCGCGATTTCTCGATGTCGGGCCAGAACCCGGCGATCGCCTGCAATTCCTCCTTTGTCGCCGCCAGCGGCGAGCCGGGGAAGACGATGCCGCCGACCGTGTGCACATTGGCGATCTTCGCGAGCGCCGGCGCGTCGTGCCAATTGTCGATCGCCAAGGTCAGCGCGCGACGTACCCGTACATCGTCGAACGGTTTCTTCTGGTGATTGGGGGTCACCAGATTGACGCAGTTCCAGTCGCTTTCCTGCACCGCGATCTTGTCGCCGAGCTCCTTGACGAGCTGATCGCGCGACGCCGGCGGCATGCCGCGGAACTCCATTGCCGCGCGGTCAGCGCGGATTGCTTCGACGCGCACCGCCTGCTTCTCGGCATAGATGCCGGTGAAGCCGTCGAGATACGGCAGTCCCTCGACATAGTAATCGGGATTGCGCACCCCCTTGATCGACTGGCCGATCTCCAAGCCGGCGAATTTGAAGGGGCCCGAGCCCAGAATATTCTTTTCGTACCAGTGCGGGTCCTTGTCGAGGATCTCCTTCTTGTAAATCCAGGCAAACGGATCGGCGAGCGCCGGCAGGAACGCATTTGTCGCGAATTTCAGGCGAAAGACTACGGTCGCCGGGTCGGGCGCCTCGACCTTGTCGACCATGATGAAATAGCTCTCTCGCGCGCTCGTCACGCCTTCCGGCGGGTGGATGATCGCGTTCCAGCTCGCCGCCACATCGGCGGCGGCCAATGGCGACCCGTCGTGAAACTTGACATGGTCGCGGATCTTGAAGGTGTAGGTCTTGCCGTTGTCGGCCGGCTGCGGCATCGCCGTGCACAGATCGCACGCAAAGTCGGTGGTCGAGGACGGGTTGTTCGGATCGACCCGGATCAGCGTGCTGTAGAATGGCGCTGCCGAATGCACGGTCGCATAGGTGGTCTCTCGGTGGCCATCGAGGCTCGGCGGCGCGTCGGCGGGGATCATATAGGTCAAGGTGCCGCCCGTTTTCGGCGTTTCCGCCAGGCTCGCCGGCGCCGCAGCTGCAAAGATCGCCAGGGCCGCAACGATTGGCCCTGGCCATTTTACCCGGGAGCCAATCGGCGCCGCCCTCGCGCTGCTCACCTCATAAGAAGTGCAGATTTCGAAGGACCTGATGTTCTTGAAGCAACGATCGGGCTTACTCACCACACAAACCAGAGCTGAAATTTTACGCTGCGCCTTAGCTTATCGAGTGCGACCGACTGAGGAAAGCTTGTCGGCCGGACAGCGATGTCCAGCACCCGGAAAGCGCGCCTCGCGCTCCAACGCGGAGAGCGCGTCCGATTAGACGGTCCCCGTCGACGCTGCGGGTGAAGACGATATCGATAACCTTACGAAACGCACACGCCGTTCAGTTGCCTTCGGCGGCGCTAAGCTTGTCGGCCAGATCGACACCGCGCTTCAGCAGGTCCGGCATCTGCGCGATACCGTGCCGCGGCAGTAGCGTGTGGGCCAGGTAGTCTGCGCTGTTGAAGGCGATGAACACTTTCCCCCGAGCCAGCCTGCCAGACGACGAGTTTCAGCGGCAGATCGATGCCGATGCTCAACCAGCGCAGCCGAGGTGTTTATGATGATGTTCAAGAGGGCGTTGTTGACATCGATGACGGCGTTCGCGCGCGCAGCGCCGGACACCGCAAACGCCGACAACCAGACCGCCCCGAACAGCAGAATGATCCAATGCTGTAACCTACGCCAACCGAAGCATGGAAGGCATCGACGCGCCATCCCCGTGGCCTTGAACGGCTGCACGCTCTCCGCCAAAAAAGCGTCCTTATAATCCTTACAGTTGAAATACGCCAGACCTTTCACTGATTTCCTTTGAGCAGATTCCGGTCAGGTTGCATCGCTCACTCCAACTGTCATTGCGAGTGGCAGCGAAGCAATCTCGGGCCGCTGAGCGCTCGATGGGTCGAGATTGCTTCGTCGCGCAGAGCGCGCCTCGCAATGACAGCGCCAATCTGATCCGAAAGAGGAGAATTTGGCTACTTGTCGAGCCAGATCGTCGACAAGTCTTGGTTAAGATAGTGGCTCGGGCTGATTTTCCAGCCCTTTACGTACGACCGGTAAGGGATGATTCGGTAGTACCAGGGAGTTATCAACATATGCGCTTCGGTATCGAGCACGTACTTCTCGAAGGCGCGCATCAGGACGCGCTGCCTGGTTACATCGGTCTCGTGCAGCATCTTTTGATAGAGATCGATTTCCTTCTGGTCCTCATAGTTGCCGTAGTTCTCGGAATAGGCTGAACGCGGCAGATACTTGCCGACGTCGAGCAGCGGGTTGACCACGCTCCCACAATTGAAGTCGATCGCGACATCAAAGGTGCCGTTACGCAGCCCGTCGAAAAACGGACCCGTCGGCAATACACGTTGCGTGACGCGCAGCCCGATCTTGCTCCATTCGTCGATCAGCCAAGTGGCGACAAATTTGTAGGGCTGGTCGACATTGCGGTTCAAGAGCTCGAATTTCAGCCCTTCGGCTCCCGCCTGGTCCAACAGACGCTTTGCTTCAACCCGCGATTTTTCGATGATCGGCCAAAACCCGGCGATTTGCTGCAACTCGTCCCTCGTCGCTGCCAGCGGCGAGCCTGGGAACACGATGCCGCCGACCCGGTGCACGATCGCGATCTTGGCGAGCGCCGGCGCGCCCCGCCATTGGTCGATTGCGAGGGTCAGCGCGCGACGGACCCGCACATCGTCGAATGGCTTCTTCTTGTGGTTGGGTGTAACGACGAGAGCGCAGTTCCAGTCGCTCTCCTGCACCGCGATCTTGTCGCCCAGCTCCTTGACAAGCTGGTCCCGCGCGGATGGCGGCAGGCCGCGGAATTCCATTGCCGCCCGGTCCGCACGGATCGCGTCGACTCGCACCGCCTGCTTAGCGGCGTAGATGCCGGTGAAGCCGTCGAGATAAGGGAGCCCCTTGTGATAATAATCGGGGTTGCGCACCCCCTTGATCGACTGGCCTACCTCGTATCCGGCAAATTTGAACGGGCCCGAGCCCATGACATTTTTCTCGTACCAGTGCGGGTCTTTGTCGAGGATCTCCTTTTTGTAGATCCAGGCATAAGGGTCGGCGAGCGCCGGCAGAAACGCGCCGGTTGCAAACTTTAGATGAAACACCACGGTCGTCGGGTCGGGCGCCTCCACCGTGTCGACCATTGTGTAGTAGCTTTCGCGTGCGCTCTCGACCCCTTCTGGCGGGTGGATGATTTCGTCCCAGCTCGCCGCCACATCGGCTGCCGTAAGCGGCGAGCTGTCGTGGAACTTGACGCCTTCACGGATCTTGAAGGTGTAAGTCTTGCCGTGATCGGTCGGCCGCGGCATTGCGGTGCAGAGGTCGCAAACAAAGTCGTTCGGCGAAGACGGGTTGTTCGGATCGACCCGGATCAGCGTGCTGTAGAATGGCGCTGCCGAATGCACGGTCGCATAGGTGGTCTCTCGGTGACCATCGAAGCTCGGCGGGGCATCGGCCGGGATCATATAGGTCAAGATGCCGCCCGGTTTCGGCGTTTCCGCGAGAGTCGCCGGCGCCGCAGCCGCGAAGATAGCCAGGGCCGCAACGATCGGCCTTGGCCATTTTACCCGTGGGTTTTTCGGCGCCATCCGCGCGCCGCTCACCGAGGCTCGCCGACAAAAGTCTTCTGCGCCGCGGCGATGCGCTCGATCGCCTCGCGGGGGAGCGGTCCCTTGTTGGCCGCAGCGGCGGCGTATTCCAGGTGTTCGAGGGTCGAAACGCCGACCAGCGCCGTCGAAACCGCCTCGTGAGAAATGACGAAGCGTACGGCCAATTCTATCAGACTGTCGGCAAAACCCTCGCGAACGAGCGGCTCGAGCCGCCGGGCCCGCTCGACATCGATCCGATACGAAGAACCCGAGCCGATCGGCTCGACACTGGGGGAGCCGAGCGGATGCCGTTGCTCGGTCCCGCTCAATGCGCCGGCGGCGAGCGCGCGGATCGCGATCACGCCCATGCCGGCGGCTCTGGTATGCGCCAGCAGATTGCCAAAATCATGCGCCGGGTAGTCCGGCGCGACAGCCGCGCCGGCGCTCGGGTTGAGCAGATTGTAGCTGACTTGCGCCGTGTCGAAGACGCGGGCGTCCACGACCTGGTGAAGGGCAGCGGTATCGCCAACTGCGGTGATGCCGTAGAAGCGGGTCTTGCCTTGCTCACGCAAGCGCTCGAATGCCGGTACGACTTCGCCGAGGACGATCCCGGGGGTCAGATCGCCGTCGCGGCCTTCCGTGGTAATGTGGTTGTGCAGCTGGAACAGATCGACCTGCTCGAGCTGGAGCCGTTGCAGGCTGGCCTCCAACGATGCCGTCACCGCCGCAACGATGCGGTTGCGCTCGCCGGCCGGAATTCGGACCTTGGTGCCGACCCGGATGTCGGGTCTGAGGCTTTTCATGACGCGCCCGAGATTGCGCTCGGATTCGCCGTTCCCGTACATCGCCGCGGTGTCGAAATAGTTGATGCCGAGCTCGATCGCCCGCGCCACTGCCCGCTCTTGATCGCCGGGGCTGCCGCGCACCATCAACCCGCCGACCGCGCCGCATCCGAAGCCGAGCACCGACACCTCGAGCCCGGTCCGGCCGAGCGTGCGTCTTTCCATCGCAACCTCCCTTTCGTCGGGCGCGGATCAAAGCCTTCGCGGCGCGGGCTGTCAATCTCGCGGGCCGAAATCGAATCGATTCGATAAGGCAGGGTGTCTTCGGATCGCCGATCTCGAGCCTTATTCGCCGGCACTGGCGTCCGACTCAATGAGATGCGCGGGCCCGTCGGGGTTAGACTGAACTTGATCGAAGCCTGGTTTAAAATGGCGCCACAGCCGGGGAGATAAGGCGTGCATAATTTGTTCCGTGGTGTGGCCGTGATCCCGGTCCTGACGATCGAGCGCGAAGAAGACGCGGTGCCGCTCGCCGGCGCGCTGCTCAATGGCGGGCTCCCGTTGCTCGAGGTGACGCTGCGGACCCCGGCCGCTCTGGCCGCGATTGCCGCCATCGTCCGAGAGGTGCCGCGAGTCGTCGTCGGCGCCGGGACCGTGCAAAGGCCCTCGGATGTCGTGCAGGCCTGCACGGCGGGAGCGCGCTTTCTGGTCAGCCCCGGGATGACGCCGGAACTTGCGGCGGCCGCGCTGGCGACCGAGCTCCCCTATCTTCCCGGCGTCGCGACCCCTTCCGAAGTCATGACCGCACGCGACCTCGGCATCAGCTTCCTGAAGCTGTTCCCGGCGGAGGCGGTCGGCGGGCTCGCGCTGTTGCAAGCGCTCGCGCCGGTCTTCCCGGGGATCGCATTCTGCCCGACCGGCGGGATCGACGAGCGCTCCGCAGCCAAGTACCTGGCGCTGCCCAATGTGCCGATGGTCGGCGGGTCATGGATGGCGCCCAGGGAGGCTGTGGCCGCCGGTGACTGGGCGACAGTGCGCCGTCTCGCCGAACGCGCCGCCGCTATCGGAGAGCAGCGGAGCGCCTGATCGTAGTGCATACGGAAGATTCGCTCGGCAAGGGCGGAACAAGGCTCAACCCCGCCACACCGGCGAAGGCCGGTGCCCATTGGAGGAATGGGTCCCGGCCTTCGAGCGTGTAATCCAATTGGCTTTTTCCGTGAGCGGTTGCAGAAAATGCGGGATTGCTTTGGTTTGCAGCAGAAATCTTTCGGAAATTCGACCCGGAGCACCTATCATAGATTGGTATATGCGATCGAAAATTCTCGGAAGCAGACGAAAATTCTCCACCATTTTCCGGCATGCCAATTGGATTACACCCTCCTTCGCCGGGAAGACGAGGACGGGCGCATCGCACTGCGTCATCCGTATGGATCTAAGCGGGCCCGGGCGATGCCGGCCGGGTCCGTCACGTCGACGATGTCATAGGTTGCGTTCTCGACGGCGAGCGCGGCGGCCGCCGCGGCCGCGCCGTCGACATCCCATATAGCCACCTTCGCACCGGAGGCGGAGAGCCGCTCGGCGATAGCGCGGCCGATGCCGCGCGCCGCGCCAGTAACAATCGCAATCCGCCCGCCGAGATCGATCCGGTTCATCACTTCTTCGCTTTCTCTCTATCCTCTGGGAACCCGGAGGCCGATCCCGTGTTTAACCAGCGGTCGGCCCGGAGGTTCGGATGGAAGATCTGCAGAACCGCCTCTCAGCGATCGGGTATCGGCCGGTCGAAAAGAGCGCCGAATGCTGGCGGGTCTCGCGGATCGGCGCGGGAGCGCCAACTCCGCGCATTCGCCCGGCGCCTCAGCGAAGGCATCCGGTTTTGCGGTTCTGGCTGCGGCGGCTCGGCCGGTTCGATGCGTCGCCGCTCTATCGAATACGGCGGGCGATCTAAGGTCGAGCAGCCCGCGGCGCTGCAATTTGCCCAGTACCGCAGCGAAATGGGAGTGGGCCGAGCGTTCGAGCCCTTCGAGCCAGTTCTGATCGAGGAAGGAGGCGAGCGCGGGCTGCCCGAACTCTGCCTCCCAGATGATCCCGAGCAATGAGGCTGCCGCCTCGTCCTCCTCGCGCGCCAGCGGGGAGAGGACCGCGGCACGCGCGGCGGCATCGCGGTCGCGAGTATCCGGGCCGGGCCCGAGGCCAAAATCGACGAGCCGGCGGCGCTCGCTCGGGGCCAGCGCGAAATGAGCGGCCTCGTGCAGGATGACATAGGCCTCGGTCGCGCCATTGAGCGCCCGGCCGTCCCAATTGAACGCGCACTCGACCCCGTCAGCATGGACCGCCATGCCCAGGCTGCGAGCCAGGGAAAGTGCTGCCCGCCGATGCCGCTCGGCCGCCGCCCCGACGGCGCGAACCGCCGAGGTCGCGCGGATCCGGCGAAACACCGCGCACGAGAACGGGTCCTCGAGGTTGGCCATGAAGCGGTCGAGAACCTCGTCGAGTTGCTCTCGCGGGATGGCGGTCAAGATCATCAACGGTATGTGGGATACGGCATCGGCTATGCCGAGGGGCGATTGCGGGCGCCGTCGGGCTTGCAGCGCAAGATGTGGTCTCACCAAGCGGCCTGGGCCCTCGCCGAGAGTGTCTCGAAGCGCTGGCCGATTTGGACCGTGCCCGCCGAATTAAGCTTGTTTACGTCGACATATTGAAATTGCAGCATGAACCGCAGCCAGTCGTTCGGGTACCAGCTGAGCGCGAGAGCAGCGATCTGTTGCTGGCCGCCAAAGATTCCGCCGGTAACGCTTTGCGACACGCCAGGCACGACGTTGCTGTTGAGACTGACAGTGCTGTAGCGGGCCGCAAGTTCCCAAGCACCAACCCCGCCATCCGCAAGGCTAAACGGATGATCGACCTCGGGCCTCGCCCAGGAAGCCTTCTTGGCATCGTAAGGATGGGGTTCTCCGGTGAAGACCCAGCTGCCCTCGACATAGCCCCCGTTAAAGCCGAGTCTGGGCGCAGGCATGTCGGGCAATTTCGATTGGGTTACCCCGATTTGGTAGTACTCGCCCTGCACCAGGAAGTTACGCCAGCTGAGGCCAAGCTCGCCGCCGTAAGCGCTGGCGTCGCGCGCGGACAATGAGCCGGTGTCGACAAGCTTGTTGAAATCGATGCGCAGCTCGGGCTGGTCTCCAAAGTCGAATGTAGTGCGGCTCACCCCGGGCGTGCCGCTGGCATTAATGTTCGGGTGAAACGCCGTCTGGCCGGAGAAGCCCGCATGTAGGTTCCAGTCCTGGTCGTAATAGGGCCGCGCCGCCAACCGCCCAATGAACCCCAGCTGCTCACCATTGAGCAGTGTATTGGTCTGGGCGCCAAAAAGCGGACCGGTCAGATAGGCGGAGGCGAAATAGTCTTCGGTCGATGCCTTGGCTCCGAGGGAAGCGCGCTGGATGCCCGCCGCCACGCTTCGCTCGATGTTGATGATGCTCGGCCGCTCGAGAAACAACAAATCGCCCGGGAAAGTCGCGTCCTCCAACGAGACGAACGGATGGAAGTATCCGGCTGTGGCGGTTACCCGCCTGATCCCGGTGTAGTTGACGTTAGCCTCAAACAACGTCGGCGACCCGTCCGGTGAGCCGCCGAAATCGGGTGTGATGTTGACCGTAAAATCATCGAACTTGCCGACAAAATAAAGCCTACCACGCCGCAGGTTTACCCCGTCGTTGAGCTTGGGGAATTGCGTGTTTGGGTTCGGGTTCTGGAAGTAACCGCCCATGTCGAACTGCATTAACCCGCCATTCGCGAGAGACAGCCGGCTATCCGCCGTGGCGATGGTCGGCCGCCCTTCGGGCATGCCGACCTTTACGGCCTCGTAGGCGACGGCAGCGCTCGGGGGAGCGGCAACGGCCATCTGCGCTGGTGGTGCGGCTTGCGTTGTTTGGGGCTCGGCGGCTGCAGCCTTGGGCGAGTCTTGTCGCGCTCGTTCCTCGGCCTCGCGAGCCTCCTCTTGCGCGCGTTGCGCCTCGCTCCGCGATTGGCGGAGCTGCCGCTTCGCCTCCCCAAGCTCATGCTTGAGGCGCTGCAGCTCGCTCTGGACACCTCGCATCTGACGTTCGATGGCTTCGATTCGGTCGATCGCAGCATCTTGCGCATCGGCCACGACAGGCAGGATCGCCGCGCAAACTCCCGTAAGCACGCCGCAGACGCCATGACGGCTGCGGGATTTGGTCCCCTCTCGACGAAACACACCGGAAGCTTATCAACCAAAAAGGGCAGCAGCGAGACCGGGAAATATCAGGCGAGAACCGCCGCATTCCCGCCGGCCAGGCGCAAGGCTGGAAAACCCGACGGGCCGAATCGGCGGCCCTCGGCTAGATGCGTCGTACAGCGCCGCCCCAGCATTTTACCGATATTTACTTGAATTTACTCGGTCGGGCGCGGGGCGGATCGTTAACTCCGTCGCAGGCGAAATTCATCTTGACCGAGTTGGCCCGATCTAAAAAAGCCGATCGCAGATAACGAGGGCAATGCCATGTCCACAAACTCGGCACCCGTCAATATCGCGTCGTCCGGCCCCGCCGACTTGGATGCCGGACTTTCGGCGGGGCTGCCCAGCCGACGGGCGTTGCTTGCCTCTACCGCATTGCTGCTGGTCGCTCGATCGGCGAGCGCACGCACCTTGCCAGGCGGCGCCGGCATGCCCTGGCGGCCGTTCGCCGGCGATCCCCCCCAAGCGGTCAAGCCGGGTCCATGGGTTTTCCTTACGCCCGAGGAAGGCGCCGCAGTCGAGGCGTTGGTGGATCGGTTGATCCCACCCGATCCGGAAACCCCCGGCGGCAAGGATTGCGGATGCGCCGTCTTCATCGACCGCCAGTTGGCAGGCGGTTATGGCAACGCGCGCGGCCTTTATATGAGTCCGCCGTTTCTGCAAGCGACGCCGGAGCAGGGTCTGCAGGCGCCGTCGACCCCGGCGCAGCTCTATCGGCGCATGCTCGCGGCCCTCGACGCATTCTGTCGCGCTACTTACGCCAGCAAGACCTACGCGCAGCTTCCCGACGGGGAGAAGGATCGGATCATCGCGGGAATGGAGAACGGCTCGCTGCAATTGCAGGGAACCAGCGCCACGCCGTTCTTCGGGATACTGCTGCAGGATACCCGCTATGGTTTCTTCGCGGACCCCGTCTACGGCGGCAATCGCGACATGGCGGCGTGGAAGATGATCGGCTTCCCCGGCGCGCGCTACGATTATCGCGACTGGGTCGAGCGGCACAACGAGCGCTATCCGCATCCGCCCATCAGCATTGCCGGGCGCAATGAATCGACCCCACAGCAACCGTAACCACGGCGCCCGAACTGGAGTGACGCAATGGCGACAAAGTTGCCGGCAACCGACATCGTCATTATCGGCTTGGGCTGGACCGGCTCGATCATCGCCGAGTCGATGACCAAAGCAGGTTTCAATGTCGTCGCGGTCGAGCGCGGGCCGTGGCGCGACACCGCGACCGACTTTCCCCCCAATTATGCGCCGGACGAGCTGCGCTATGCCGTGCAGCATGATTTGTTCGTCCGCCCGGCGCAGACGACGCTGACCTTTCGCAATAATTCCAGTCAGACGGCATTGCCGATCCGCACCTGGGGCTCGTTCCTGCTGCCCAATGGCGTCGGCGGCGCCGGCGTGCATTGGAATGCGCAGACCTGGCGCTTCCTGCCGACCGACTTCGTGCTGAAAACGCATTTGACTCAGCGCTACGGCGCGAAATTCCTGCCGGAGGACATGACGATACAGGATTGGGGCGTCACTTACGACGAGCTCGAGCCGCATTTCGACACGTTCGAATATCTGTGCGGCACGTCGGGAACCGCCGGAAACCTCAAAGGGCAAAAGCAGCCGTTCGGCAATCCGTTCGAGGGAGCGCGGTCGCGTCCCTATCCGACGCCGGCGCAGAAGCAGCCCTATGGACCGGCGCTGTGGGCCGAGGCGGCGAAAGAGATGGGCCACAGCCCGTTCCCGCAACCCTCCGGCAATCTGTCCCAGGCCTACACCAACCCGCTCGGCGTCACGATTGGCCCCTGCACCTATTGTGGCTTCTGCGAGCGATTCGGCTGCGGCAACTATTCGAAAGCAAGCCCGCAGACGACGATCCTGCCGGTGCTGATGCGGCGGACAAATTTCGAGGCGCGCACCGAATGCGACGTCACGCGGATCAATCTCGACAATACCGGCAAGCGGGCGACCGGCGTGACTTATGTCGATACACAAGGCCGCGAGTGGGAGCAGCCGGCCGAGATGGTGTTCCTCTGCGCCTTCCAGATGTTCAACGTGCAGTTATTACTGCTGTCCGGCGTTGGCCAGCCTTATGACGTGAACACCGGCCAGGGCGTGATCGGCCGCAACTTTTCCTACCAGGTCACGTCCAGCGTCGAGGCGTTTTTCGACAATAAGATATTCAATCCGTTCATTGCCAGCGGCGCGATCGGCATGTGCATCGACGATTACAACGGCGACAATTTCGATCACGGGCCGTACGGTTTCGTCGGCGGCGGCTATATGGGAATGGTGCAGCCGAACGCGCGTCCGATCGAGGTAACGCCGACGCCGCCGGGCACGCCGCAATGGGGCGCCGCATGGAAGAAAGCGGTCAAGGACAACTATCTCAGCACGATCCTGCCGGCGGCGCATGGCAGCTGCTACAGCTACCGCGATTGCTACCTCGACCTCGACCCGACCTACAAGGATCGGTTCGGCCGGCCGCTGATGCGGCTGACCTTCGACTTTCACGAAAACGAGCTGAAGATGTCGCAATTCCTGACCGACCGGCTCGCCGACATCGTGCAACGGATGGGGCCGCGCCAGATCGTCAAGCTGCCGCGCACCGGCCATTATTCCATCGTGCCGTACCAGACGACGCACACCTGCGGCGGCGCGATCATGGGCGCCGACCCGAAGACCAGCGCAGTCAACCGCTATCTGCAGAGCTGGGACGTGCACAATCTGTTCGTGACGGGCGCGACGAACTTCCCGCAGAACGCCGGCTACAACCCGACCGGCACAATCGGAGCGCTGACTTACTGGTCGCTCGACGCGATCCACAAGCAATACCTGAAAAATCCGGGCCCGCTGGTGCACGCATGAGCTGGATAAGTGCCGTGCGTCCTTCGAGACGGCCGCTTTGCGGCCTCCTCAGGATGAGGAATGTTCTTGGTCCTATAGAGAAATACCTCATGCTGAGGAGCGCCCAAAGGGCGCGTCTCGAAGCACGCACCACCGCAATGCGAGTCCTCCTCTCTTGTGCGCTGCTGCTGTTCGCCAACGCGGCGGCGCGCGCGCAATACCCGGACAAGCAGTCGTTCGAGGTGATCGAGCATGGCCGCTATATGGCGTCGGCTGCCGATTGCACCGCCTGCCATACGGCGCCGGGCGGCAAGCCGCTCGCCGGCGGCGGCGCCCTCGAAACGCCGTTCGGCATCCTGCTTGCCCCGAACATCACACCCGACGTAGCGACGGGGATCGGCGGCTGGACCGACGACGAATTTATCAATGCGGTGCAAAACGGCATCGGGCACGGCGGCATCCATCTTTATCCGGCGATGCCCTATCCCTATTACACGAAGATGACGCGCGAGGACGTGATCGCGATCCGCGCCTATCTCGGCACGGTAGAGCCCGTCCGCAACCTGGTGCAAGCGAACCAGCTGCCCTTCCCGTTCAATCAGCGCGAGGTGATGGCGGGCTGGAACGAGCTCTATTTCAGGGCTGGTGAATTCAAGCCCGACCCCGGCAAGACGGCGGAGTGGAACCGCGGCGCGTATCTCGTCGAGGGCGTCGAACATTGTGGCTTGTGCCACACGCCGAAGAACGCGATGGGCGGCGACGAGAACAGCCGCGCGATGCAGGGCTCCGTGCTGCAGAGCTGGTACTCGCCGAACCTGACCGGAAATCGCCGCCTCGGCATCGGCGACTGGACGGTCGACGACATCGCCCTCTACCTCAAGACCGGGCGCAACCGCTATGACATCGCTTCCGGACCGATGGCGGACGCAGTCACGCATTCGACTTCGCATCTGACCGATGCAGACCTGCGGGCGATCGCCGTTTATCTGAAGGACCTGCCGCCCGGTGGCAGCGTACCGCTGCAGCCGGTTTCGGCACAGGATCCGGCGATGCAGCGGGGAGAGGCGATCTACAACGAGCGATGTGCCGCCTGCCACACGGTGGCGGGGGAAGGCATCGTGGGGCTCTTCCCGCGCCTCAATGGAGCCCCGCTGGTGCAGCAGTCACAAGCCACCAGCCTGATCCGTGTGGTGCTCGAAGGCTCGCGCGCAGTCGCCACCGACGGGGCTCCGACCGGCCCGGCGATGCCGTCCTTCGCCTGGCAGCTGTCCGATGTCGATGTGGCGGCAGTGGTTACGTACATCCGCAACGCCTGGGGCAATGCCGCGCCTGCCGTTTCGGCCAGCGAGGTTGCCAATATGCGGCAGACGCTGCACCGCGAAGCGCAAGCGCCTTAGCCGCTAACGGAGCGCAGTGCATGATCAAACCCATCCTTATTGCGACAACAGTCCTGGTCGCTGCGGCCATGTCCGCCCTCGCGCAAGGCGTCACACCGCAGGAGGCGCAGCATCCGACGGTCATCGGACAGACCGGAACGATGTACGACGGCAATAACGCCAACCTGCAATTACCGCCGGAACCGAACGCCTACTGGTCACGGCTCTGGGCCGAACCAGGCGGGACCGGAATTTCCGGCCCCGCCTCGGCGGTCGGCGCCGGGGCCGCCGGCACCTCGCTCGGCGGTGCTCAGACTGGAGGGGAGCAGTGATCACCTCCGAGCGCACGCCTATGCAGCGCCCGGCAACGCAGCCATGGCGTAGTCAGGGCCAAATCTACCTGCCTGCAGCCCACGACCGGTAGACGTCTGGATGTCCTTGTTCTACCCTTGCGCGTTAAAAGCCGTGAACCGTCGGCTGGCGGCAATCCTCGCGGCCGATGTGGCGGGGTATTCGCGGCTGATGGGGGCGGATGAGGAAGCAGAGCCCATTGGAAGATGGTAGACACGCCATCTTCTAAGGCACAATTTTAAATCAATCGTTTACAGCCCATCTCCATGTTGACATCCTCCACCATCTTCTACCACAATCCACGTTCGGTTTGTACAACGGATTGTAGAGCGGAACGAGCGGAATGGAGCTCGAAAAGCTATCGGCGCTCAGGGTCAAGCGCGCCTCGAAACCGGGTCTTTATGGCGACGGTCACGGTCTCTATCTGCGGGTCGGCGACGGCAACGCGAAGTCGTGGGTACTGCGCTACATGCTCTCCGGCGTCGCTCATGCCATGGGTATCGGCGCGGTCGCCGACTTCAGTCTCGCGGAGGCGCGCGAGCGGGCGGCCAAATATCGCAAGCTCGCCAAGCAAGGCATCGATCCGATCGAGGCGCGTCGCGTAGAGCGTACCGGGAGCTCGGCGCGGGCGATCACGTTTGCGGCGTGCGCTGAAGCGTATATCGCCAATCACAAAGCCGCCTGGAAAGGCGCGCGGCATGCCAAGCAATGGACGAGCAGCCTGGAGGCTTACGCTTGTCCGGCCCTCGGCGGCTTGCCGGTCTCGCGGATCGATACAGCGGCCGTCCTGTCGGTATTGGGACCAATCTGGACGCAAAAGCCAGAGACTGCAGCGAGACTGCGCGGCCGCATCGAGAGCGTATTGGACTTCGCGACCAGCGCCGGCTATCGGAGCGGCGAAAATCCAGCAAGATGGCGCGGTCATCTCGCAAACCTGCTGCCGCGTAAGAGCAAGGTCGCACAGGTCAAGCACTACCAGGCGCTGCCGTATGCCGCGATGCCGGCGTTCATGACGTTGCTGCGTCAGCGTACCGGGGTTGCCGATTATGCATTGCAATTTGCCATCCTGACCGCGGTGCGGAGCGGCGAGGCGCTCACTGCGACCTGGGATGAGTTCGACCTCGAGGCGAAGCTGTGGACGATCCCGGCCGAGCGCATGAAAGCCAAACGCGACCATATTGTCCCATTAAGTGACGCGGTGCTCGTGGTGCTGGCGAAAATGCGTATGATCCGGCAGCCGGGCGCCGGCGTTGTCTTTGCCGGCCGGAGACGCGGTCGGCCATTGGGCCACGGTCAACTGCTGCGGACAATTGCGGCACTTGGGTACCGGGGTGTGACGACCCACGGTATGCGCAGCGCATTTCGCGATTGGGCTGGTGACTGCACAGCATTTCCGCGCGAGCTCGCCGAGGCGGCATTGGCGCATGTCGTCGGCGACAAATCCGAAACCGCTTATCGACGCTCAACAGCGATCGAAAAACGTCGGTGCCTCATGCAGGCTTGGGCCGATTACTGCGGCAGCGTGAACAGGTAGTCGCATTCGGACGATTGCCGGACGCCGGGTGTCGTATGTTCACGTTCTGTTCGATGCTTACTTTGGTTTTTGGAATACCCCATGGATTCGGATCACGGCGGCAATACCGCCGGGTCAGGCTATTTGATTACGGCGCCGGTTCCTTTCTTTGCTACGTATATTGCGGGAATTGGGGTATCGACGGCGTGGGCCCTGATCGCGGCGGGTGAGATCGAAACCATCGCGGTGGGGCGACGGCGGCTGGTCGTCATCGAGAGTTGGCGAAACTACGTTGCGCGCAAGCTCGCCGCACCGCCGGAAGATGCTCGCCGCAACAATCGCGTGCGGCCGTCGGCCAGGCTGCGGAGCAAGCCCTTACCGGCCGGCGAGGCAGCGCCCGTAACACGGCCTGAAAGCGCGTGGGTGGCTAACCGGCTTGCGCCGTCGGCCATGTCGGGGCGCGAGGAGACGGCGGGACCGGCTCAATCTGTCCGTCGTACGGCTTTGAAGGTTAGTTAGCTGCTTTGCGGCTTTAGCAAGCCCCCTTGCCTTCCAAACAGCGTCGACTCGCGGAGCAGATCACAAGTTTCCACTCCTCCCCGTGCTAATCCGAGAGGTCTGGTTGGGGGTAGAAGGTTGAGCGCATGTTTACAATTTTGCTGCGGCTCTTTAAAGGCCTACGCACTCGGCAGACGCAGGCTGATCTGTAAAAATCAGCAAGAAACTCGACGCCTGGCGTATCCTTTGGACACACAAAAGAGCTGGTCGCTGGCCCGTCGCGGCGGCGCCCGCGAGTGGGTGCGGGCCGGCGATAACCGTGATTATCGCCGGTCAGAACGATTGCACGCGTCGTATCTCCTCTCTGCGAGCGGGAACGGCCAACCGCCGACGATTACTTCCGCTGCGAGCGCCGGCAACGGATGATGGTGTGTGCGAGGCCCAAGGAGCCGATCAGGAAGGTGGCTGCCCCTGGCTCCGGCGGCAGGTCGCTGGTGAAGCCATTTGAGCCGCGGCGCCCGGGCGGGCAGGTCGCAATTGCTCTAGTTCTCCCGCAAGGGCATCCTACAGTAATTTCGCTCCGCGCGAAGGGAGCGGTACTCTCCGATAGAGCGCCGGGTTGTGTAATCCTCAAACTCCGCAACTGCCTCGACCGAGCGCAACTCGTGGAGCTATCGGCAAATAAACTGGAGAAGGCGAGAAGAAACGTATTCCTCGAAAGCCCTGCAAAGTGTCGGTGGATCGCCGAACAGGACATGAATGTCTCATTCTGTCGTGACACGGCCTGTGCAAGGGCGATCCTTCCGAGCGCGCTGATGATCACCACGACCAGTCGCGGTGCCGACCCGCGTCACGACGCCGCCGATGTCGTTCAGCACTGCCTCGACCGCGGCGCGTTTGGCGCACCAGTCGGCGCGCGTGCATGGCAGCTTGAGGGTGACCGCACAGACTTCGCCCGCCTCGCTGCAGTAGCTCAGCGCGTCTGCAAACCGGGGGTCGCGCTGCATGTCATAGATGCGACTGATTGCCTGGTGGCAGCCGATTATTGGGATCGCCGTCTACAGTCTTAACCATTGGCTCGTGGCGATTGGACTGTCGTCGCAGGTCAGCGGGCACGCTTGGCTGTTTGTGCCAATCATGCTGCTCGTCGGCACCGTCGGCTTCTTGTGGCTCATCCCGACTCCAGGCGGGACACTGCTGCGCGTCGTACCGATTGTGATATGCACCCGTCTCGCCTTGGGCTTCGTCCACTTTCTGTACGACCGCTGGGTGTGGAGGCTGAGCGCCCCGGAGGTGCGGGTGACGATCGGATGCCAACTCTTCGCATCGCACCCTCTGGCTGTTCCTCGTCAAGAGATAGCGGGATCGGGATCTGCCGCAAAATCTGCAACGCTCGTAGGTTAGCCGATACCAGCGGCCGTCCGGCAAACGGAAGGTGAACCGCTGGTACTCTACGGTGTCGAGGACCGGCTCGATTGCGGTCCATACATGGCGACGAAACAATCGACAGAATATGCGACGCCAATTCATAATGATGTGGCGTCAGGTTGTCGGCACGCTTTGGCAGAACGCTTTGACGGCGGCCTTCAGCTTGGCGTCGGCGACGATCTGATAGATCCCGCCGATCGGCACGGTGAAGGTAACGAGGCTCCCTGTGTAACTGAATTCGAACCGCTGGGCGCGCGCGGTCGGGCCCAACGTAGCGACCGCCAGAAGCAATGCCCCCGCCAGCAAAAACCGCTTCATTTTTTCCTCCCCGTGCGAAACCGGGCCATTGTCGCCCTTTTGTGCAACTGTGGGCAGATTGTGGGGGAAAGACAACAAAAAATATAGTTAATGAAGAAGACCTGCTCGCGACTTTACGAGTTCTTGATCGCCTCTCCGCCTCTCAATTTTCAATTTTTCTGGCGAACCCTTGCCCTGGCAATGGTCGAGACTCGGCGGGCAACCGCTGAACCGACCGGAGATGGTCGGCGTCGACGGCTGGAATTCCGGCATGGCTGAGCCGGCACCGCCTCACGACTGCGTGCCCGGTGGCAGTCCATCCGGCCTGACTGATGGTGCGGTCGGAAGCTATCCGGTTCAAAAATGGTATCAGGATCCCCGTTAGCGGCATAAGACTGTGATGCGACTTGGAGTATGAGTAATCTCCTTTCGGCTCGGGGGCGGGTGCCTTCGCGCTGCCGTTCCAGCATCATCTCGCGCTTGAACTCCGCCGGCCCACAGGGAACCGCCTTCGCAGCCGCGTCAGTTTGCGCTCACCAGCGCGCCCCGCGTCGGTGTTAACCGGAGGGGTAAGGGGAGAAACTCATTGAATAGTTTGCAATAATTTGGAATCGTCTTGAGTTCGATCTGGTTGCAGGCACGCCTGGACACCGCGCCGCAATTTTGCGGTCTCGAAATCGTTAACGCAGTCCCTTACCGTTCGGCAGCGTGGCATTTCGAAAGGGCGGGCGCACACCAAGTCACACTCCGCGCCGACCCCGCCCGACCGCGCCCAATCCTCGACTGGAAGCGCTGACGGCATTGGGAGCGTAATCGTGTTTTTGTCGCTTTGGGCGATCTGGTTAGCAATGTCCTCGGTGCGGCCGAGCGGTGAACAATAGCTTTTCCGTCGGCCAGTCCGATATGGCAAGCTGGTGGGCGATCCTGGCGGCTACGCGGCGACAGATGGGCAAGGACAATATCTCGGCCCTCGCCGCCGGAGCCGCGTTTCAATCCCTCCTCTCCCTCTTTCCGACGCTCACGGCGGTGGTTTCGCTTTACGGCCTCGTCGCCGACCCTAACATGGTGGAGCGGCAGATCACGGCCATGCAGGGCATGCTGCCGCTGGAGGCTGTCAAACTCATCGCCACGTGGCTGCAGGCCCTTGTCCAAGGCCCGACCGCAAAGTTCGGCATCGGCCTCATCGTCAGCGTCCTGCTTGCCTTGTGGAGCATGTGGTCGGCAACGGGGATGCTGATGACCGCCGTCAACATCTGCTACGGCGCGGAAGAGAAGCGAGGATTTAACCCTGCCGCCTCCGCGCGGGCATCGGCGGCGATCGCAGACCGAGCCGCACTGGACCCGATACCAGGATAGGGGCCCGGTGCTCACGATGCACAATTATCTACCAGGAGAACAAAAACGCCCTCGAAATTAGGGGACGTTCTGACTTGTGTTTCGCCGCCTGCTAACGACCCTCGTCGTAGTAGCGGCTGCCGTAGCCGCGGTCGTTATAGCCGTCGTGGTAGCCGTGGCGGCGGTCGTTATAGCTCGAGCCGTAGCCCTGCTCCGCCCGTTCGCGGTCGCGCTTGTGGGCTTCATGCCCGCCGATCACGCAGCCGACGCCGGCCCCGAGGAGGCCGTGATGACCTGCATAGTGGCCGGCGACGCCGCCGATCGCGGCGCCTTTGAGGCAGCCACTTGCCTGCGCCGGTGCAGCGGCCGTGCCAGCCACGAGTGCAAGTGCAAGACCGGCCGGAATCAAGAGCGATTTCATCGTAGGGGTTTCCTCTGTGTGGTGAAGCGTTCACCAGGAAAATGAGGTTGGCGGGTAGAGAAAGATGTTATCATCTGCCTACCTCAACCTGTTGCCAATAAATCATAAGCGGTTGGTTACCTCCACCGGCTATATCCCCAATAGCCACCACCTCCGAAGACCAGAAGAACAACGACGATAATGAGAATGAGATCCATAATTTCCTCCAAACATGTGATGTGGAACTTACTATCTATATGTAGTTGCAAAATAGCTATTTCACAGCCTCGGAATCTACCTAGTCGTTCAACGCACCGGGCGGATCAAAGGCGGGGCGGTGAAACCGTCGGGTGGCCGGAACCTCGACGCGGTGACAGAGGTGAGGTCTGCTAGAAGCGAATTAACAGGGATTTCTCGCCGATCTGGGCCCAGCGGTGCCCGAGATGCCCCAGAATTGGCATTCCGATCAATGCTTTACCGGCTAATTCCCTACGCATCCGAACAGGGAAATTTGTGGGGGCTTGCAGGGAATTAGAACAGGTGATCAGGGAAATTATCCGCCGTATCAAGGAATTGGAGTTCGGCGCAATTCTGGATGATATCGGGGCTCTAAAAATGCCATTTCTCGCCCATACTGGCCGGAAATTCGATCGTTTCCCGGATGCGACTGCTTCGCAGCACGCGCCGCTTCAACATCACTTAGGTTGGCTTAATTTGACCGCTATTAAGCTATCGTGGCTCCAACTTGTGGAGCAGCTGGGCCGCCTCGGTATCGCCTAAATCACGGGCGCGGCGGTACCAGGAGAGAGCGAGCTGGCGATCACCGATCATTCGGTAAATCCCGATGCTGTCAAGAAAAGCCCGATCGAAACTCTCTCCCATTCGCAATGCCGCGCGGCCGTTTCCAGCATCCGCCGCGCGCTCATAAAAAAGCCGTGCCGAGGCGATATCGCGCGCCCGCACGAATGCATCACCGCGTATGAGCAACGCAGTAATCTGCTCGGCTGGGAGCGGCAGCGGCGTCCGGGCTTTGTCGGCGGTCACCGCGGCCGGTACGGCCTGCCGCCCGGTTTCGGCCGAGGCTGGTGGGGCGATCGGATCGGCGGGCGGCGCGGTTTCGGCCGAGGCTGGTGCGGCGGTCGGATCGGCGGGCGGCGCGGTTTCGGCCGAGGCTGGTGGGGCGATCGGATCGGCGGGCGGCGCGGTTTCGGCCGAGGCTGGTGCGGCGGTCGGATCGGCGGGCGGCGCGGTTTCGGCCGAGGCTGGTGCGGCGGTCGGATCGGCGGGCGGCGCGGTCTCGGCCGAGGCTGGTGCGGCGGTCGGCTCGGTGGGCGGCGCGGTTTCGGCCGAGGCTGGTGCGGCGGTCGGATCGGCGGGCGGCGCGGTTTCGGCCGAGGCTGGGGCGGTGGTCGGCTCGGTGGGCGGCGCGGTTTCGGCCGCGGCTGGTGCGGCGGTCGGCTCGGCGGGCGGCGCGGTTTCGGCCAAAGCTGGTGCGGCGGTCGGCTCGGCGGGCGGCGCGGTTTCGGCCGCGGCTGGTGCGGCGGTCGGCTCGGCGGGCGGCGCGGTTTCGGCCACGGCTGATGCGGCGGTCGGCTCGGCGGGCGGCGCGGTTTCGGCCACGGCTGGTGCGGCGGTCGGCTCGGCGGGCGGCGCGGTTTCGGCCACGGCTGGTGCGGCGGTCGGCTCGGCGGGCGGCGCGGTTTCGGCCGCGGCTGGTGCGGCGGTCGGCTCGGCGGGCGGCGCGGTTTCGGCCGCGGCTGGTGCGGTGGTCGGATCGGCTGGCGGCGCGGTTTCGATCGAGGCTGGTGCGGCGGGCGGCGCAGTTTCGAGGGAGGAGGCAACCACAGCTGGGGGTGAGATGGAGACCTGCTCCGGCGCCAGCGAGCCATTGCCGCCGCTCTGTGCCGGACCGTCGATCCTGCCGCCGAACTCGGGCCTACCTGCCAGTAGGAGCAGGACGCTCAGGCCAAGACACAGCAGAATGCCGATCCGGGCCGGGCGCCTCATCGCTCGGCGCCACCTCGGCGCGCTCGGCGAAAGCGTCTGGTGGGACGTGCTGTCACCCCGCGTATCACCGCCGCCCACACCATCGGCAAGTTCCAGCATCAGTCGCGACAGCCGATTGACTTGCGCCGGATCGCCGCTCGAGAGATCGGCAATCCAATTGATCTCATCCACGGCAAAGCCGCCGGCCGCCCTGCTCTGGCGAAGCTGGCGGCGCATAAAGACATCGATCTCATCGCGGCCGAGCTCGTAAAAGTTGAAGTGGATCGCACGCCCGTCTTCGAACAGGCTCGGCTGGAGCTTTTCGAGCCGAGGGACCAAGCCAGGCACGCCCAGGAGCACGCCGGCGGGGCGGTTGCCGCCCGAGGCCAGATAGCTGCAGAGTTTTGCGAGCTGTCCATCCAACAGCCTCTCCGCCTGATGGAACAAAATGAGCGGTGAAGGGCCGGCGGCACCGCGCAGCTCCTGCTCGTTGAATTCGCCCCCACACACAATCGCAAGCACTGTGTGTTTTCCCGCCGTCGCCTCGGTCAGCGCCGTGGCGAGGCTCGACAGGTTTACCGGCGGATCCCCAGTGACGAGCACGATCCGGCCACCTTGCCGTAATCCGGCAAGGACGCGGTCGGCAAGCGAGCGGCAGTGCTGCTCATCGGCAAAATAATCATAACCGGCCTGCCCCACGGCAAACGGGCGTGAGGCTGGCAGCGCCGCGGTGTCCTGTTGACTGCGCACCATTCGACCGTCTCTGTCGCGGGCTGAACTTAAACTTCGCAAAGTCGATGCGCTGTAAAATTGATGGTTAAATCAGCGGCATTCGAGGTTAATTAGCGAGATCTCCGCGTCAGTTCTTATCTTCGTCTCAGCTGGTGGGCTTTCAGGATCGCTGTCCGAGCGGCGTTGATGCGGGCCATCAGCTCGTGGCTATCCCGATTTCCTCGATCGGGGTGGTATTTTTTGGCGAGCCGGAAATAGGCTAGCGTGAACTCGTGCGCCGCTAATGAGTGCACATCGACCCCGAGCCTTCGAAAGAGCAATATCGCATCCGTCAGGTGCAAACTTTTTCTCCGGGGCCGGGACACAGAACCCCCACTGTATGCAACCGCGAATAGGCCGCATGGTTTCAGGAACTTTTTTGGTAGCCCCGAGCGACCGATTTAAGTCATTTCAGGCCCAGTCGCGTCTGGTGTGCAGCGGCGTGTGCAGTCGCGTCGAATTTCGCTCACTAGCGCGTTCCGCGTCGGTGATTGACCGATCGCTCTAAAGGTAGAACCCATTGAAAAATCGAAAACTCTGCCATCATCGCGTGGTCGCGAGCAACGTCTTGCCCACCGCGCCATAATTTGCGATCTGAAATTTGTATCGAGACGGGCACTCTGACCGTTCCGATTGCGACCGTTCGGCTCAGACGTTCGAGTGATCTCGACCCCGGCGGACCGCTTGCAACGCGAGCCCAACAAGAAACAAGCCCGGCTCAATTGCATCGCACATCTCAGCATTCCGCTCGACCTCCCGATTGACGAGCTGGTGACCTGGAAGCAGCTCATTGGGGACCGTCGCCTGAGCGACGCGCTGGCGGAATGCGATGCGAGGGGGTGGGATGCGTTGCCATTGGCGACCAAGGAGATGAGCCGGCTGTTCCCGAACCTCTGGGCCACGAAGAAGGCCGCCGAGCGTTGGATCGTAACCTTCACGAAGTCGCCCGACCCGAGATCCTCGATCCTTGCCGCATAAAGCGGAACCATCTCAACGCCATGTTCCTTGTTCGTTCCATAGGCTAGGTGATCACGAGCAAGACCGCGTTGTCAATCCACAAGCCGCGCCAAAGACAAATTCGGCGGATAAGGAGAAGGCAGAAGTTGCTGCATCCGGGCGCGCAAAGGACAACGGGGGGGGTTCTCCAAGTCCTAAGCGTCAAGGGGCCGACACTGACCGGTCGAATGAATTTCGAGCCGCCGAATTCCGAGCTTTACCGTGATACCGCAACGATACCCGAACGCGGCTCGCGGTGAAGTCCTAAGCTTGCTGGAAAAAGGGTTGGGGTGCACCCTCGCCGGATAGGCGAAACCAACGAGGTCCGGTTTGGCGACCGGGCTCGGCGAGGAGCACCCCGATGCAAAGGATACCTGCAACCGAGCGGACACGCGACAAGCTGAGAGAGCTGATAGAGGGCCGCAGCGAGGTGGAGGACGGGCGTTCGGAGCTGGTGCGGCTGGCGGCACGGCTGATCATCGAGGAAGCGCTGGAAGGCGAAGCGCGAGACGCCCTGGGGCGCGAGTACTACGCCCAGGAGTAGGGCTCATCGTGGTGCTGTTTCTGTCAATCGGCCTTTGGGGCGCGGTGTGGCTGGTGGTCTCTGCATTGGGCTCGGTGTGGCCTTGGTAGCGCAGAGGCAAGTTTGAAAGCGAGAGGAGCAGTGACAGGAAACTATTGAGGGAAAACCAGATGCCGTCGATTTTGAACGAAGCCTTGGAGTGGCTCGACCGCGGCGAACAAGCGCGGGAGGTAGCTGGGCAGTTGAACGATCCGGGCGCGAGGAAAGCGGTCTTGGAGCTTGCCGAAAGCTTCGAACGGCTCGCCCGCGCCGCCGCTGCCCCAACTGCGGTCCGGAGAAGAGAGTTGGCCACGCAAGACCAGGAAAGAAGCTGATGATTCCTCCCGTGCGTTTCTCAGCCAAACAGCAGCCGCGTCTCGCGAGGTCGAAAAGAATGAGTTAGCACAGAGGGCTCCTAACCCCAGAGGAGCGAGCCAGGATCATGCAGCTTCAAGATCTGCTGATCGACCGCTTTGTCGAACACAGAGAGGCCATAGCGGAAGGGCAAGCGGAACGCGTCAAGATTTGAGGTGTGATGGGGTAGCCGATCGCCTCTGTTGAAGGCGGCTAGGCCGAGCCCACAGCCGCCCATTTCTCGATTTCAGCCTTTTCGGCCAGGAGACCGTCGATTTCCGCCTCCACGATAGCTCGCGGTGTCGCTATGGGTATGCGCCGCCGAGTGATCCCGCGGAAGGTTAGTCCTCAGGTGGGCACTGACAGCATTTTGACGCTTCGAAGCGGAATGAGCCTTCGATCTCGGCGACCCTGGCCAAATGTGGACGGAAAGTACACAGGATAGGATCGGATAGATCGCCCTGCATCGGAAAGGTCGCTGTCGGTGGTACGGAGTTTTCAACCGCCGCATCTTGGAACAACGCCGACCTGTTCGAAATTATGAAGGGTGGTATCGATTATCAGCGCGACCGGCCCCCAGAGTCACGGGCGAGTGTATCCATCTTACTCCTCAGGTTCATTACCCGCCAGCAATGCTACTGTGGTTTCTCCCAACATCATTATGGGACAGTCCAATCCTCTATCTCTGCAATGAAGCCTTCATATAGTGCTTTGACATTCGAGAACCTGCTCATAGCGAACGCTATACGCGGAGAGACCTTCATCCTCTTGTCCGTCATTCGGTTAACGTAAAACAAAGCCGCATCACTAGTCTCCGCAGCGTGCATACAAAGGACGCGACATCAAGAGATTAACACAAAGGTAAGTTAATGTTTATGTAAATATAGCTCGTAACGCGGTGCAGCGGTGCCACTTCGGAGTACTGTTCGAGGACATCATAAAAGAGCGCCGTGTCCGGAGTTATCCCGCGAGAAGGGACAGGTCATGTCTCACCACGATCGCAATGTCGAGATTGCCGCTTTCCTCCGAAACAAAGGAGTAACCCGCTGTCCCGCTGCCTGTGTGGTCCCCACGCAAGGCTCGCCTAGCCTCGCCGATCAAGCGGCGCTCGCAGAGTATGCAGTTGCCCGCGAATTGCTGCGGACGAAAAGCGCAACTCGATGGCAAGTTTTCGGCTCTTTGCGGGTTCGGAATTAAGCCTGGGTACCGTTCTCGCCAGCGCGATCTCGGAGTCCTAGGAAATCATCCCGCGGTTCAGAATATGCTCCTGGCGGCGAGAGCGCTCGGTCTCGGCGCGACTCTGACGACGCTGTACTTGCAGTTCGAAACGGAAGCGGAGGCCGCTCTCGGGTTGCCGCCGAATGTCCATTCCTATGCCTTGCTGCCGATCGGCATGGGCCGGTTTGGGCCAGTCCGCCGCATACCGCTCGCCGATGTGGTGTGAATCGGCGTCGAACCGGGACCCTGCGGGATTCTGCGCTATCTCTTTGATCGATCGTTAAAATCACCGAACTGGTGGGGTCCCAATCGGCGCCGATCGGGACCCCCACCCCGCGTCGAATTTGCGAAGCAGTTGAATAACTTGAGCCGGTCTATGGTGGGGTCCCGTCTCGGCGCCGAACCACAAACTGGCTGTGCAACCCCACAGATATCTTGAAGACCGCGGGCTTCGGCCGTCAGCAACAAGGCTATCCCGAGCGTTCGCGTCGAAGTGCGGTCAGCGCTGGTCGGGCACTCGGAATCGAGAATGAGTGGTAACGCGAGCCTCAACGACCCCAGTGTTGTCGGACGCGGATGCTGACAATGGCTTTGCCGTTCTGGCGCGCGTGTTCTAAAATTTTATCGACTGATGATGAGGATAGCGGCACCGGCGTGCTGCTGGCGCGAGGAGGCCGATGGCGCGACCGAGAGAGTTTGTCGAGACGACCGTGCTGGAGGCGGCGATGAACTGCTTCTGGGCGCAGGGTTTCGAGCAGACGTCGGTGCGCGATCTCGCCGAGCGGATGGGGATCACCGGCGCCAGCCTCTACAACGCCTTCGGAGACAAGCGGTCGTTGTATCGGCAGGCCTTCGTCCATTACCTCGCACAAACGGTGCGGGACCGCGTTGCCCGGCTGGAAAAGCTGCCGCCGGCTTTGGCGATCCGGACATTTTTTGACGAGATCATCGAGCGGTCGGTTGACGACGAGCAGCGCCGCGGCTGCATGCTGGTCAACGCCGCACTGGAATTGGCGCCCTACGACCCCGAATTCCACCAACTTGTGGCGGAAGAGATGATCTTCATCGAGGCTTTCTTTCGCCGCTGTATCGAGGCGGGGCAGAAAGACGGTTCGATCGCAGACACCCGTCCCGCGGACGAACTCGCCAAGTTGCTATTGAGCGTGCTGCTCGGCATCCGTGTCCTGGCGCGCACGCGCCCGCAGCGCGAGGTGCTGGAAGGCGCAGCCAACGGAGTTTTGGCGCTCCTTAGCAAAGCAAGCAAAAGCAAAGCACGCAAACCATTTTAGATTGATCGATCTAAAACACGTGATAAGCTCCTCCGGAACGAGGCGAGCCATCGCCGCGAGCTGATGCGAGGAGAGCTCAGTGACCAGACTGACCGACTTGCCGCCCGACCAGGCCAAACGCCTAGCTGAGGTCGAATGCCCGGAATTTAAAACGCGGCCTTGGGTGATGGGCCCGGCGTTATCGCAGCGTCGCGTTGCGATTGTCTCGTCCGCCGGGCTCGTCGTACGTGGCGAGGACCCATTCCGCGGCCGCGACCCGCATTATCACGCTATCCCCGCGACGACGCGGCCAGAAGACCTGCTGTGCAGCCACATCTCGATCAATTTCGACCGCACCGGGCTTCAGGAAGATTGGAACGTCGCCTTTCCGATCGACCGGTTGTGGGAGCTCGCGGCCGAGGGGACGATCGGGTCGATGGCCGATACCCACTATTCGTTCATGGGCGCGACCGACCCGTTGCAGATGGAACCGCATGCCCGCGAACTCGCCGGCCGCCTAAAGCAGGACAAAGTCGATAGCGTCCTGCTCGCCCCCGTTTGACCGGTCTGCACGCGCGCCGTGAGCGCGCTGGGCCATTATCTCGAGGAAGAGGGCATCGCGACCGTCGCCGTCGTGTTGATCCGGCCGCAGGCCGAGAACACGAAGCCGCCGCGCGCGCTGTGGGTACCGTTCGAGCTGGGGCGGCCGTTCGGCCCTCCAAACGACCCGGCATTCCAGAAGCGTGTTATCCTGGCTGCGCTCGGCATGCTGGTCGAGGACGGCGGGCCGGTGCGGATCATCGATTTTCCCGACGACGATCCGCGCGCCCGCCCCGATCCGGCGTGGCAACCGCCCTTCATGCCGGCGGCGGTCGCGAATGGTTCTGCCAAGTCACTCGCATCTCGGCTGGAGGCAGAAATCCTGCTGCTTCAGGGAGCACATCGGCGCTGGATGGCGCAACACGGGCGCAGCTCGGTGGGGCTGAGCGGGTTTGCAATCGGCGACTGCGCCCGCTATGTCGCGGATTGGCTGCGCGGCAAGGCGCCGCCGAGCCCCCGTGACGGTTTTTCGGCGCCGCTGATCCTGCGCTTCGCGGTCGACGATCTGAAGGCGTATGGCCTGGAAGCGGCCGGTGCCGGAGCCGCGAAACCGTCGAGCCGCCAGCTCACCGACTGGTTCTGGAACGAGGCCGCGACGGGGGCGGCGATCCACGTTTTGCGCGAGGTGCTGCAGGCGCACGAAGACGAGCGGCTGCGGCTGATCGTCAGCAACTTCGTGGTGCCCGCCGCAAGAGTGCGTGGCGGTTGAGGAGCGCATGGAAGACATAAAGGTCCTCGCTTTCGACACCGGTGACACGGTGCTCGACTGGCATGCCGGTTTGACCGCGGCGTTCGCGGCATGGGGCGCCGCCCAAGGCATCGAGCCCGACTGGCACGCGCTGGCGAACGAGCATCGCCGCAGAATCACCGCTGGAGGGGAATGGATTCGAACTTGTATGGGGCTTTTCCTGTCAAGCGGTTGTTTTGGGTTGTGCTGACAGTTTTTTGTTCGGAGCGGGAAAGGCCGTTTTTCGTTCTTTAATCGCGCCGCAGGTGGCAAGAGATTTTTTTCCACTTGAGGCCGTTTCTTCTCCGTGGCCTGTCGATCGGCGTGCAAAAAGGATCCCTCTCTGGCGTTGGGGCAGGCTTGTCCCGGTAGCGAACAGGAGGGCCCCGCGCGCGTCGCGCAGTGCCCTCACAAGCGACGGAGCGGCGCGCGCGGGAGGTTGCCTGTTTGCCCACCGGGGCAAGCCGGGGTGGCACTCAGCCGCGGTTTTTGAATAAGCTGCGTCCAGCCGGGGTCATGGTTCTTTCCGCGGTCTGCCCGATGATGAGCGAGCCGCAACTTGGCGTCGGGGAGGCGGGCACCGCTATGTCCCGTGCGCGATCAACGCGGTGAGCGTGTCGCAACGAAAAACGCGGGGTTGCCCTGCCTCGTCCCAGCGGGACGCGCTGCCGCCTAGGGTCGGCGGATTTCGAGAAGCTATTGCCTTCGGGGATGGCCCTCAGGCGGTAGTCGATGGTATCGCCGTCCAGCGGTATTCGCTCTGATCGCTCCAAATCCGATGCATGATGACCGCGAGCTTGCGCGCGACCGCGACTTTGGCGCGTCGCATGCCAATTCGTTTCGCGAGCCCGAGGCCCCAGCTCTTCAGGACTGAGGCGCGGCCATCCCGATGGAGCAGCACTGCGGCGGCTTCGTAGAGATATCCGCGTAGCAGGCTGTCCCCGCATTTCGAGATGTGCCCAGTGGTGTCGACCTCACCGGACTGGTAGCGCCGGGGGGTCAGACCGAGATACGCACCGACCGAGACCGATCGTCGGAAGCGTGCGGGATCGTCGATTACTGCAGTGTAAGCCAGGGCGATCACAACACCAACCCCAGGGATTGTCATCAGCCGGCGAGCAACCTGATCGTTCCGGGCTCGGGTAAGCATTTGCCGATCGAGCATCGCCACCTGGTCGCGAATGGCGTGCCAGACCGAAAGCAGCGGCTCGATAATCGCGATCAGTGCAGGATTGCCGGCAATCTGCTCCCGAACGCGCACAGGAAACAGGCCTTTGCTGCCCTTCGCGACGACCAAGCCAAAGGTCTTGAGCAGCCCACGGATGGTGTTAGCCGTTGCTTGGCGTTGCGATACCAGGCGGGATCGGGCCACTAGCAGCATGCGCAGGGTATGAGCATCCATGCTTTTCACCGCGACCTCCCGGTACCATCCGGTGCGAACTACCTGCGCCAGGCCAAATGCGTCATTCGCGTCGGTTTTGTTGATCTGAAGGCTCGAGCGCAGCTTTGGCGTGCCGGGCATCCATGCAGACAACGGGCACGCCGCGTCGACGTAGACTGAGCGTGAGCCAGTTGGAGAGCTGCCCGGTCTCCAGACCTACCCGGGCCGCGCCTGGCGCATGTTGGCGCACCATGGCGGTGATCGTGTCGGGGTCGGAAGAGCACTTCCCGCGCCAGATGATGGCGCCGGCATCGTCGATGACGCAGATGGAGGTCGTCTCGAGCGAAACGTCGAGGCCGACATAATGGCACTGCTGATCCATGCTTTCCTCCGGGTGACGTTTGACACCGCATAGCTTACCGGCTGCTGGTCAGCAGCTGACGCCCTGCGATTACGCCATGTCCCGTCGCCTGCGATCAGGTTCGCGGAGCGCGCGGAAGGACGAAACGGTAGCAAAGCTTGGCGGCTTGCCGCCTAGCGTGGCTTGTGTTTCGCAGCGCCTTGACGCCTGAGCACGCGGAGCGACGATGACCTGCGACAGGGGCTTTTTGCATAGCTTCAGCGTCTGGACGGTGCCTGTCTGTCTGTTGAGGATCCGAGGGGAGCTCGCCATTTGGGACACATCTTCGTGCCACAGACTTGTATACGGTAGGGTCGTTTGATCCTGACCATGATGCAGTCATGCGCATCGGCGGCGAAGCTCCGGGCGGCGGGCCCATTCTTTCGGTCGGCATCAAGTGCCATGTTCGAATACGGCTTCCCGCCACCTCGGATCGTCAATTCGGCAGTCGTGCTGAAAAGCCAGCGCGCGCCGAATGGTGCTCCGTGGTATGCTCGCTCCGGCAAGCCCTTTCAGGACGCTGGACGTAAGACGACGCCCTCCAGTGGCTCGCCAGTGGTGACAAAGCGCCAGAGCGCAATGATTAGTTTGCGTGCCAGCGCGACGATCATTGCCTTGCGCGTGCCAATACGGCTATCAGCGGTGCGGGCGCGATACCACAATGCCAGCGCGCTCTCCTTCTGAAACATCAGAAAGCGCCAGGCGAGTTGGATCATGCCGCGGCGGACCCGGGCGTTGCCGGCTCTGGCGAGCCCTTGTTCGCGCCGTCGCGCGCCGCTCTCATCCGGCGCGCCTGTTAGGCCGGCGTAGCGTGCCACGGCTCTGCGGTCACGCAGTGGCCGTGACAGCACCTCATGGACCAGCATATCAGCCGTTTCAATGCCGACGCCGACAATCCGGAGCCAGCTGCTGAACCATGGCGTGGGGCCCGGTCTCAGGCTGCTGCTCCAATCGTTTCTGGCGAGCTGCCTCGATCTCTCTGATCTGGCTGACAACAAAGCCCAGTCGCGCCATGTCGCGCTGCAGCTCGGCCAAGGTGTTTGGTGGCAGCGGTACGCCCTCCGGGGTGTGCACGGTTGCAAGACGCTCGGCCGCCTTGCGCAGGGTCGGTTTGAAGTTGCGAATCCCCAGCCGGGCCAGGGTGGACTTTATCCGGTTCACAATCCGCGTGCGTTCCCCCACTAGGAAGTCGCGCTCGCGGTTCGGCCGCTTGGCGTCCTCTTCGGCAATCGTGGGCACGCGCGCCATGCTGCAATGGCCCCGTTCGCCACGCAGCCACCCCAAGAACCCGCGCTTCAGCAACTCGGTGTCCAGCCGGTCGGTCTTTGCCCGGCGAAGCCGTCGCGGCCGGCTTCGAAGGCCAGCGCAATCCGCGTGACCTCTTTACCGGCCCTGACCGCCTCATCCCGCCAGTGATGCAGCACCGCAAGCAGCCGTTCTGGGCTCGGCTCCAGCTTCTTGCACGGCTGACGCTCAATACCCGGAATGACGCCGCCAACCAGCCAGCTCGACTGGCTCAGCTCGACGACGGCAATGATCGTGCTATTTTGGTCCAGGGCGACGAGGGACCTGCTCAAGTCGTTCGGCTGGGGCATCGCGGCACTCCATCGGTTAGATGCAGCGACGAAGTTGCCATTTCCTCGCCGTCCGCCCCATAGCATCTTCCGGTTCCGCATGCGATGCATGGGCGGCCTAAGGCGATTATCACCGGCTTCGGCCGCAAGCCGCCGCGGCTCGTTTTTTGCGACTGCCGTCGGCGGACATCACCGAAGGCAGGCCAAAGCGAAGTTCGGAACCCAAGCCTTCTTATCGCGCGCGGAACCGGAAGTTCGAATTCATTCCCCTCCACCAGAGAGTCAGGCGAAGTCGGTGGATCGAGCGGCTCTGTCGCGCACCGGTATCTTCAGCTTCACGCGATAGTGCGTACCCAGCTCGGGGGTCCACCCACAGTCGCAGGGTTCAAGGCGCTCATCTTGCGCTTGCAGCCACGCGCGGAAACCATGCGACCCGAGGGGGTGCGTCGGCCGCGCGGAATTGTGCACGAGGAATTGCCCTTCCGGGATGGCCTCGGGTAGGCGCTGCAAATAGGTCATCCCCTTTGATTGGGCGATGTCCTGCCAGGATTGTTGCTCAGTCAATTTCAGCATCGGCCGGGCCGCGTGCACAGCGCGGAGGGGGCGATCGAGTACAGCGCGCCGCAGATCGCCGACCGGGACGAGCCGTTTTGCTCGCGCCTTCGCGAGGCGGTGCGGGGCCGCACCGAGGCGCTGGAGGCGCTGGCGGTGGAGATGTATGCGCGCGGCCTGTCGACGCGCGACATCGAGGCGGTGTTTGCCGGGGCGGATGGCCGCAGCCTGCTGAGCCGCACCGCGGTCAGCGAGGTCACCGAGCGGCTGTGGGCGGAATACGAGGCGTTTGCCAGCCGCGATTTGGCGGAATTCACGGTCATCTACCTGTTTGTCGACGGCATTGCCGAGCGGCTGCATCTGGGCCAGCCGCGCGAGGCGGTGCTGGCCGCCTGGGGCATCCTGGCGGACGGCAAGAAGGCGCTGTTGCATTTGGCGCCGGGGACCAAGGAGGACACCGCCAGCTGCCGAGAGTTCTTCCACGACATGCGTCGGCGCGGCCTGCCCGACCCGCTTTTGGTGGTGAGCGACGGGGCGCCCGGCGTGATCCGCGCGATCGAGGAATGCTTGCCGCGCTCGCTTCGCCAGCGCTGCCTGGAGCACAAGATGCGCAACCTCCAAAGCAAGGTGCCCGAGGACCTCTGGGCGGAGTTCAAGGCCCGCGCCACCGCCTGCTACAAGGCGGCCTCGCCAGCCTTGGCGCGCCTGTTGCGCGAGGACATCGTGACGACCTACGGCAAGGACCTGGCCGCGGCGGTGATGTGTCTGGACGACGACTTTGAGGCGTGCATCGCGCAGCTCAAATTCCCGCTCGGCCATCGCCGGGCGATCCGTACCACCAATCTGCTCGAGCGGCTGTTCGGCGAGGCGCGCCGGCGCACCAAAGTGATCCCGCATGCCTTTGGCGAGCGCGCCGTCCTGAAGCTGGTCTACGCCGTGCTCATCCGCGCCGCCGAACACTGGCGCGGCATCCACATCACCGAGTTCGAGCAGCGTCAACTGACGGCAATCCGCGACGAGATCGACAAAGATTTTGCTGCCCGCAATGCCCCGGCAGCAGGCGCAACAATCACCAACGCCCCAACCCATTTATCCAGCAATGACCGGACTTGACCAGGCCCGGGTCCGAGTTGCCAGGCGCGAAGGCAGAAGCGCAATGAACTCGCAACGCCACCTTTACCTCTGACGCCGCGAGCCCTGGCGCCATTCGGCCCGGATCGACCCTGATCGACGAAGTCAGGTTCGCAACGGTCTGGCCGCCGGAGGGAGACGATTCGAACCGTCGATCCCCCATTACGGTGAGCTCGCTGCCCGCGGGCGCGCGCGACACGACCTACGGCGTCAATGATCGGATTTGTCACCAGGGGCGAACGCCAAATTGCAACCTATGAACACGGAGAAGACAAACGGTGAATCCACGCCGCCGGCAATCACTTCATTTTCTCCGGTCCGCAACCGCGCATTATCAGCGCAGAAATGATCGCCGATGGGCTCACCGTTGACGATCGTTCCAAGCCTGCTGGAGAGGTCGCGCACTTGATAACCTCCGTCGCGGTTTTCGATAATGAAGTGGTTGCGCGATAACGTGAACGGCGCTGTGTTGTCGAGCTTGAGATCTGGCTGGCACGGCGGCAGACCTTCCCGTGCAGCCGCCTGGCGGCCAACAACGAACGGCCGATCGCCGAGCCCGAGCGGCGTGTGGAATTGGCGCTGCAACCACGAGTTTTTGGCAGCGAGAAACGCGCTCTCACTCACTTCTAATTCGTGTACGATGATCTTGTTAGCTTCCTCCATCTCGCACGGTGTAAATCGGTGGGTCGTGATCACCTGAGGGGCTGCACCCCGAGGGTTGGTCCCCTGCAGAGACAGGCTGGTCTGGGGCACGAATGTTCCTCCGGCTCGAACAAGGCGCATGATCGCGACAGCCAGCTCAACGGTTGTGCTGGCTGTCGGAATGTAACCACGGGCACCGCTTTCGAATGCTTCAGCTATCGATGCGGGGCAGTCAACGCCGGACAATATGATCACTGGAGCGATTTTCAGTAATCTCCTGAGACATGCAAATCGCGCCTCATCATCGCCATGATGTGCCACCCTTTCACGCGGATGTGCCACGCTCTCATGCAAATGATAGAGGACGAGATCATGCATTCTCGTGCTTTGCAAACAATCGTCACACGCTGCAAACGACGCTACGTCAAGGCTGTCACCAAACTCCCGCAACGATCTGGTAATGCATTCGCGCGTGAATGCATGTTCGTCGATGACTGCTACCGAAATCACCGGAAGCGTAATGGCTACCCAATCAGTTGCCGATTGTAATCCGTTGGTCCAGTCACGATCACTGTGAATAACTAAACCAGTCGAGCTGTCTTCTTCTCCTTCCTGCCGGGCCATGACGCCTCCCCTTTCTGCAATCCTACAGCGATTAGATATTTATGAATACAACATGACATTGTATTTGTGCCCCATCTTTGACACTTTAGTTAATTTGTCACCAGTGGCAAGCCGAAAAACGTATCAAAAAACGTTAACCTTATTTTTTATACATCGGGCTGATCGCGCGCATAGCTGAAAGGCCAGCACTCGCCTCTCCGATTCATCTCGGGTCGAGAGAATTTGCCGAAAGCGGCTAATTTTTTGTGGACCGTATCGGAACGAAACCTCGAACTTTAGCACGGAAAATATTGGCTATTTTGGCCGACCACGACCCGCTGGACCAGGCAGCATAGCTGGTGGGAAGTCTTATCGGCTTCCAGAGTGCAGACGACAAAGTCAGGTTCGCACTAGACTCACCGCTGGAGAGAGCGGGATTCGATATCTAACTTTTTGAAATGCAAATCGGAGCGACGCTCATGACAGACAGTCACAATAAATTTCTTGGAAATCGCCCACTGTCACCGGAAACCCTAATGATGGGCTATGGTTATGACCCTTTTCTGTCCGAGCGCTCTCTCAAGCCGCCGATTTTCCAGACCTCGACTTTCGTCTTTCGATCGGCGCAGGACGGGAAAGAGTTCTTCGAGCTCGCCTACGGCTTGCGGCAAAAGCGCCCGAATGAAGAGCCCGGATTGATCTATAGCCGGATCAACAATCCCGACCTCGAAATGCTCGAGGATCGATTGGCTATCTGGGATCAGGCCGAGGCCAGTCTCGTCTTCGCCTCGGGCATGGCGGCGATCTCGACCACGCTCTGGGCCTATGCGCGCCCGGGCACGGTGATCATCCATTCGGGTCCCGTCTATGGCGGCACCGATTTCCTACTGAAGACGATCCTGCCGCAATTCGGTGTGACCTCGATCGGCTTTCATAGCGAGGGCGGCAACAGGGCGATGGAAGAAGCCGTCGAGTTGGCCCGCGGCAAGGGGCCGATGGCGGCGCTTTATATCGAAACGCCAGCAAACCCCACAAACGGAATGGTGGATCTCGAGCGTGCCCGGAAGATCGTGTCCGCCCTCCCCGGTCCGGACGGCAATCGGCCGGTTATCATCGTTGACAATACAATGTTAGGACCGATCTATCAGACCCCTCTGGCACATGGTGCTGATCTAGTCGTCACGTCGCTTACTAAATATGTCGGCGGTCATTCCGACCTGATTGCCGGCGCATGTTCGGGAACGGCGGCTATACTCGAACCGATCCGAGGCATGCGCACGATCCTGGGCACGATGTGCGATCCGCATACCGGTTGGTTGCTGATGCGTTCACTCGAGACCCTGAAGCTCAGAATGACGGCCGCGGCGGAAGGCGCGTGCAAGGTCGCAGGCTTCCTCAATACTCATCCGAAGGTCGCATCGGTCTGGTATCTGGAATTCTTGCCGGAGGGCCATCCCGATCGTCCAGTCTTTGAGCACCAATGCAAGGGTCCAGGCTCCACTTTCAGCTTCGAAGTGAAGGGAGGTGAGGCCGAAGCCTTTGCTGTCCTGGATCGGCTCAAGGTGATCAAGCTCGCGGTAAGCCTGGGTGGCACGGAGACTCTCGCTTCGCATCCTGCCGCGATGACTCATTCGGACATTCCGGAAGAAGAACGGTTGCGGCTGGGGATCACGCCCGCGCTGATTTGCATTTCGGTCGGGATTGAGGATCCCGACGACCTGATTGTGGATCTGAGCCAAGCGTTGGGCTGAGGTCTCATCGCATTTTGAGGGACACGGACTCTCTCTGCCAGAGGAAGGCAGATTCGAAACGTCGATCCCGCCGTAAACTGAGGAGTTCTCCGCGGCCCCAATGGCGTTCCGCACCATCCCTCCCCCCGCGTCCCGCGGCGGGTCAAGCCCAATCTCTTGGCGAAGTCGCCGCGTGAGGCGAGCGGGCACTCATCCACCCATAGAACAGCTCTATTATCACTCGCCCCTACAGTGGAACTGTGCCGCCCATAGTCGTTCGGTGCATTAGCCGGCATTGCGGCAGGTCATAGTCCTGGATCGCCCGGTGCTGCACCCTGCAGTTGTCCCGCATCAACAGGTCCCCGACCCGCCATTGGTGGCGATAGACGAAGGCCGGCTTAACAATGTGATCGGCAAGTGCGGCGATCAGCGTCTCGGCTTCCCCTCCTTCCATTCCCTCGATCCCGGTGCAATCGTCGCGCATGACATAGACGCATTTGCGCCGGGTTACGGGATGGGTCCGGACGATCGGATGGGTGACCGGCGGGTATCGATCTATTTCCACTTGAGTGGGCGGAAAGGCCCGCTGCTTTTCGGGACGCACGCTACCTGCCGGCCGAGGGCTACCTGCAATTCGCGATCGAAGATTACAGCAGGATAGCGGCCTAGTTACCCACACCGCCGTGCTCGACGAGTGGCCCGGCCCCGCCCCGTCGAGCCCGGGTTTGTAGGAAACGGCGCGGCAGGCGATGGCGGCGCTCGATGAGGACAAACGCGCCGAAAATCGACGAGGTTGTCGGCCTACTGACCGGCAATCGGTCTATATGGCCTCGCTGTCGCTCGAGGCAAACGTGCAGTTCATGACCGTGATGGCGACAAAGATGCCCTATATCGGCCGCAGTTGAGCCGGGCGCGGCTACGACCTCCGGTGTCAGTTCCGGCGGAGATCGGTGATCGCGACGTCGCGTGAAACATTTGGTTTCGGTGCCGGTCGTGCGCTTGACCGAGGTTTTCCGGCAGGCTGCCGAGAGCCGGATCATCGTCAATGCGCACCCAAGGTCTGATGCCCGATCTCGCCCACGGCACCGGTGATCGCCGTGCCGAATTGTGCCGCGTGCCGGGCCTGATGTGCGATCCCGGCGCTCCAGATCTCGTTTTTGCTGGGCAGGCAAGCGATGTTGGGACAGGAGCCGCCGATCCACCGGCGCTCGACGACGGCAGTCCGCCGCCCCGATTGCGCCAGATGCCAAGCCAGCAACTTGCCGCCAAATCCGCTGCCGAAGATCAGCACTTCCACCCGTTCTGGTTCAGCCATGAGCTCCCTCCGTATACGACTCTCATTGCCCTGAGGCTGACGGTACGCCAGCTACTTGTCCAGCAGACGGTAGAACTGCGTCCAGACTTGGTTCTTCTTCGCGCCGGCGATATGACAAAAAGCGCATTCCGATTTTGCCCTTACTTTGGCGGTCGGAGCCTTTGGTTCAAAATGATTGAAATCGAAGTACCCCCAACCGCCAGTGGCTGCATACCGCTTCGAGTCCCTGACAGTCACATCGGCGCCATTGAAAGCACCGGGAAAGTAACCCCGTCCTGAAGGCTCTGTTCGGGAGCCATCGGAGTTTTCCTCGGGCTTCAATGTGAGCTGCAACTCCTTGAACAGAATTGTCCCTTCTGGAAACGCACCCGTTTTCTCGTATATCGCGTATGATCCCGGCTCGATGTAGACGTTGTGGTACTCAGGGAAGTTGGCATGCCCATCATTGAGCGCATTGGGGGTCAATGGTGAGCCGACAAAAACCCATTCACGCCACATAGAGTTCTTTGGCAAAATCAATTCACCGGACGCGGTGTATTGAGGCAGGTATCGTGATCTGGCGACCGCGGGATCATTCGTGGATGACTGTGCAAATATTGCCGCCGCCGAGATGGTGCAAACCGCAAATGCGATTGCTATTGCTATTGCAGGAATTCTGTAAGACATATGCTTCCTCCCTCTTAGTGTCTGGCCAAGAATCGTAAAAGTTGTTCCCCTCTTGGCGATTTGTCAATTAGTTGTAGGCGCCCGCGCCACCCGGCGTGCCAGCAGCTGAACCGAAGCCAGATAAAGCCACGCTTCGCTGCTGGCAATGGTCGTTTCGAAATCCTTCGCCAGCCGCCGGTTGCGACCAAACCAGCCGAGGGTTCGCTCGACCACCTAGCGCCGTGGCAGGACCTCAAAACCGTTGGCCTGGTCCGATCGCTTGACGATCTCAAGCGTCCACTGCCCGAGCCCGGCAAGAGCGGTTTCCAGCTTCTCGCCGGCGTAAGCGCCGTCGGCAAAAGCCTGCCCTCGCGAAGGCGGGGGATGTGACGCAGCCAGGGGAAGAGATAGCGGATCGACGCCAGCACCCCCGGCGCCCCGTCGCGATCCTGGATGTCGGCGGTGTGCACCTGGGCGCCAACCAGATGCCACTGGTGTCAGTGATGATATGGCGCTTGCGGCCCTTGACCTTTTTGCCCGCGTCGTAACCTCGCGGACCCCCGCTTTCGGTAGTCTTGACCGACTGGCTATCGATCACTCCGGCCGAGGGGCTGGCTTCGCGACCGTCGCGTTCGCGGGCCATTTGCAAGAGAAAGAAATTGATCTGCTCCCACAGACCTTGTTTCTGCCACGCGTAAAAGTAGTGCTGCACCGAAGACCGCTTCGGAAAATCGCGCGGCAACAGACGCCACGGACACGCCGTTCGCAGAATATACAGGAGAGCCTCCACAACCTCCCGCAACTGTACTTTTCGGGGTCGCCCCAACACTTTCTGGGTCGGCATGTGGGGCTCAATCAGGGCCCATTCCGCATCCGTCATATCGCTTGCGTAACGAAGCTCTTCGCGCCGATACTGACGGCGAGTGGTTTCAGTCCACATGTTGTGGCTCCGATGCTTCATGACACAGCTCGGATATCACAACTCACTGAAATCACTCAATTCATTTTTGGCCAGCCACTTAGCGTTATTTTCTGTACAAATGATCTCGAAGTCGCCCCACACGCTTGCATTGGGGCAGATGCCCTCCAGAGCTATGGCCAGAAGTTGGTGACGGCGTGACGGGGTAAGGCGGCGTATCGTGGTGGTGTTCAACGCCTCCACTTCTCCAATGAGGGAGTGATACGCCGTGTCCGACAATAACGTGATCAAGCTCGCCCAGCCAGGGGCCTTCACCGATTCTCTGACAGAGGTGCTACGCAGCGGCGCGCGTGCGTTGCTGACCCAGGCAGTCGAGGCGGAGGTTGCTGAGTTTCTCGCAAGGCATAGCGATCTCAAGACCGAGACGGGCCAGCAGCGCGTCGTGCGCCACGGCCATCTTCCGGAACGCGAGATCATGACCGGCATCGGCCCGGTCGCGGTTCGCCAGCCGCGTGTGCGCGACCGCGAAGCTACCGAGGGCGAGCGCATCCGGTATTCGCCATCGATCCTGCCGCGGTACGCGCGGCGGTCGAAGAGCCTTGAGGTGCTGATCCCTATCCTCTACCTGAAGGGCATCTCAACCGGCGACTTCGAGGAAGCGCTGGCGGCGCTTGTCGGTAAGGACGCGTCAGGTCTCTCGGCGTCGACCATCGCCCGCCTCAAGGAGGCGTGGAGCGAGGAGCATGCGCGCTGGCAGAAACGCGATTTGTCGGCAAAGCACTACGTCTACTTCTGGGCCGACGGCATTCATTTAGAGGCGCGACTCGAGGAGCAGGCGCAGTGCATCCTGGTCATCATCGGCGCGACGCCTGAAGGCAGGAAGGAGCTTGTCGGGTTCACCGACGGCATGCGCGAGAGCTCACAATCGTGGCGTGATCTGCTGCTGGATGTGAGGCGCCGCGGCCTGACGACTGGGCCGCAGATTGCGGTCGCTGACGGGGCGCTCGGCTTCTGGAAAGCGCTTGGCGAGGTGTGGCCGACAACCCGCGAGCAACGCTGCTGGGTGCACAAGACCGCCAACATCCTGAACAAGATGCCGAAGAGCCTACACACCAAGGCCAAGCGCGCGCTGCAGGAGATCTGGATGGCCGAGACCAAGAAGGATGCCGTTGCGGCATTGGAAGCCTTTGTCGAAACCTACCAGATCAAATACGAGAGAGCTGCCGATTGCCTGACCAAGGACCGCGATGCGCTGCTCGCGTTCTACGACTTCCCGGCCGAGCACTGGAAGCACTTACGAACGACGAACCCCATTGAAAGCACCTTTGCGACCGTCCGGCACCGCACCATCCGGTCAAAAGGCTGTCTGTCGAACAAGACGGCGCTTGCCATGGTGTTCAAGCTTGTCGACGGCGCGCAGAAAAATTGGCGCCGCATCGACGGCCACAACCAGTTGCCAAAACTGATCCAGGGTATCATGTTCACTGACGGGGTCGAGGTCACCGGCAATTCTGCCGCGCCTCAAGCCCAAGCCGCCGCCTGATCCTTCAGGCCGTCACCAAAATTCGGCGATAGCTCTGCCCTCCAGCGGGAACGCTGGGGCGCTAACGCCGTTTCAGGTGAAAGGCTCCAACGTCCATGGGGAAAAGCTCGACGGTCGTCATAGTGTGTCCTGCTTAGATTTGCAGTCTGATCTCTCTAATTTGAATCTGGACCCTGGCGTTTTGCGAAAGGTGATCAGATCAGGGGCTTGCCGAGTATCTTGAGCGCAAAGTGCCGGCCAACTTTCATATATGGATAGAGGAATTTTGCCCGGGCAGGGCGACGAAGCAAGACCGCGAGGAAGCGGCCCGCCCAGCCGCGCCCGTTCGTCATCGACGAGAGTAGAACGACCGCGTCACTCCCGTAATAAATCTTGCCGCCATAGATCGCTGCCATGCCTTCATTCAGGTCATAGCCAAGCTCGACGAGTTTCCAGACGGCCGGGTGCGGCGTTCTTGCATTGACCAGATCGACGTTTCCGACCGCTTTCCTGAGCTCCATCAAACGGACATAGTTTCTGCAAAACGGGCATTCTCCGTCGTAGACGATGACCATTTTATCGTCAGTTCCTGGATCGGCTTTCGCGGCTCCCTCCGTCGACATCAATTCTATTCATACCTCCCGGGCGTCACGGAAGATCAGACTGTTCGATGGCCTTCGCGCCGGCTGCGGCGGATGCCTCGTCCGCGCTGCCGAGCGGGCAGGCGCTCAAGTACAAGAGCTGTCGTCGCTACCCGCTTCACATAATAAGGCAGGATTTCCCGCTAATGGGACAGTATTACTGCGCTCATTCCATGCTTTTGTTTGGCGGCACTTGAGACTCTCATTACATCTTGCCTCAGCAAATAGACCGATACGGCCAGGAGAACGATATCCTTCATAAGGAAAGGGACGTTGCCGGTCATGGCCGGGAACCCGCCCGCAGACGCGTCCCAACCATCCGGCATGAACGGAATGATGGTGACGGTACCTATGAATGTGGCACAGGAACCCAAAGCCCCAAGAATTCCCAATCTTTTATTCCAGAAGCCTAAAAACAGGAGCGTGCCGAACGTCCATTCCGAGACGCCTAAAAACCAGGTGGCGCCGCGCATGCCAAAAGCCGGGTAGAGCCAAAAGATCAGCGGGCCGTTGCTGATATAGGGGATCAGCCGTTCCGCCTCGTACGCCCACCATTTCTGGTATCCAAAGAAGAAGAAGATAATGACCATCGATGCGCGAATTAAATGGTAGTCGAGGTCCTCTGTGAGAATTCCGAGCCTGATCAAGACCCCTGCAAGCCGGTCCATTAAGCTCCGGCTGGCTGGGAGCCGGGTACCGTTGCTCTCGCCAGTGGTGGTGTCGAACTTAGTCGTGAGCTGGTTCATCCGATTTCTCCGCTTCGAGTTGGTTTCGGCGTAGACGAAATCCGGCGATGGCTATAACCGCATGGTCGAATTGCAGCCGGAAATTCGAATGGTAATTCCTAGATGGTTCTGGCGGCGCTCATGGCGAGGACCTCGGCCTTGCGATTGAGAGCCGAGATCAGACCGTCAATGCCTTCCTCTTCAGGATGGCGGCGAATTCGGAGCGCCGGGTCGCCACCTCGCTGATTGCGCCGTCGAGATAGATATCAGAGATCAGCCAGTTGTCGCCGCTGAGGCGCATCATGTAGTCGACCTGGACCGGCTCACCATTGGCTTTGATGATCTGGCTCTTCACGATGACGCCGGAGGAAGCCGGCTGCTCCCCGGTCACCTCCAGCTTCTGGCCGCCATAGCTGTCGAAGCGGTCGGCATAGATCGCCGACATATAGCGTCCGAAGCTCTCGCTTAACTGCTGGCGCTGTGCCTCCGTGAGGCTGGCCCAGGTCGGGCCGACCGACAGTCGCGCCATCGCGGCAATGTCGAAGCTGCGGCGAATAACCGGCTCGAGCTGCGTGAAACGGCCGCTCTGGCCCAGCGCCTTGCCACTCTTCATTGTGCTGAGCAGCGCGTCATAGAGGCCCTGCACAGCATCGCCGCCGCTCGACGGCGCGGCATGGAGCGGACCGGAATAAAGACCGAGAACGAGCTAACCGGCAAAAGCGATGGCTTTCGATAATCGCGCTGAGCGGTTTTCGGGGTAGAAGCCGCACTTGGCGCAGGCATTCGTCGTCATCTTGCGCCCTCCCTTTTGTTTACGGCCGACAATTTGGCATGACGTTACGCGCTCGTCGCGTTAATCGTCGTAAAACTGCGTAAAATGCTGAATTTGTCATGTCGAAATTCCCCGTTCTCTTGGGCTCCGACATGACGGGCCGGGTGTGAAATTCAATCTGCCGCTGCAGGAACTCCGGTACTACGGACAGCGAGGTTGGCGGTCGCGAACTTTACTAAGCGAGCACCTCTCGCAGAATATCTGGCCAATTTGAGTTATCGAGCCGCCTTCGGAAGTGGCGATGCGGCTGTTGAACATTGCGCGTTCGTAACCCGCGACGAGCATCTGCAAAAACGAGTTTGCGAATATGATCACTTCGGGCATCGGTCTCCCATCTCTCGCCGTCGTCCCCCCTCCGGTGTATGGCGACAAGCGGCGGATCGCCAGCAAGCACCGCCGATGTTGTCGAGAAGACAATGTAGTTTTCCCCGACTTGAAGAGGATGCTCACCGATCGTGAGAGGCGCCCCGGCGACGTGCCGTTTACCGGCAGCGATCACCTCTTTTTTTAGTCGCCCCTGCGGCTCGCAGATTCTCCAAGTCCAATCGTCGTGCCATCCGCCCTCGAACGCTGGTTTTGACGGATTTAGCGCCGGCTCAAATTGTTCCCACCCTGTTCCGTCCGGCCGAATGAGCAGGTTCAAGTACGAACTATAGCTATGACTGACGTGAGGTTCGAATAACGAGGTGTGGCGGAGCTTATTTTCCACACAGAGCGCCGCCACAAATCGGTAGCGTGTAACCGTTCCGTTCTGACCGTCGAGCTCGCTAGAGAAGAATACGATTTTAAGGATTGGTCGATGCGCCGAGTGATGCACAGCCGCGGCGTTGGCTCGGTCGGATGAAAGACTACGGCCGGGCGCCTCGCTTAAGGTCCGTCCAATCCCTAATGAGGGATTCGTGACATCCAATCGGCCGGGCACGCCTTCATGTCCGCGGGAATGGCCTTGGACATCTGGAATTGGCTGCTGTCCTGGACTTCTTCGATTTCCAGCAGCCGGGTTGGAAATGACTTACAGCAGCCGCTTGCCGTTTGTTCCAATGTCATCGTTCTCATCCAGTTGGGACGTGCGGAAGTAGCCCCGCGTTGCGACCGTCGATCTCCGCGACAAACCTTCAACGTCACAGCCGGGCGCCCCAGCCACCGATAACCAGCATTATAGGGGCCCGCAGCCAAGGCACCCGATGGGCGCCCGAAGAATGCTGATCCTCGGGCCGAGGGCAGATTTCACGCGCGGTCGCAAGGAAAGCGGCCGCAACAGCACCACCGAGAGCAAATTCCCCGCCGCCGTGCTGAGCCGCAGCTTCGATTAGCGATGGCGTCGATGAACTCGCTCTTCCCACTACCAGGGATGCCGGTCACGACTGACAGCCGACTCTCGGCGATGGTCATCAATTCATCGAGGGAAGGCCACCCAGTCGAATGCCCGCGCTTGCGACCGTCGCGATAAACGACTTAAAATAATCCCGAGACCAGCCAGAGCGGTCACGAGCAGGGCGAAAGTGGCAGGCTCGGGAATGGCAGGAGTGGCAGCCGGTCCGAATTCGATTTCCGGAATGTTGAACGATCCCAAGTTGACGTCGGTGCTCGCGAACGTGATGTTATTGAACGGTGTGGTCGACACTATTCCGGCAAACACGAACGTGCTGGTATCGAACGTTGCGCTGTTCGTGCCGACACTGCCCACCGATGCGGTAAGTGTAAAAGTTCCGGAATTCTGATTTACATTGAAGAACACGCCGACGTCCAATACCGGCGTTGGAAACGTAACGGTGACGCTATTGCCCCCGAAGAAGAAATGCTGACCGGTACTTTGTTGACCGCCGAGACTGAGACCGCTGAAACTGTTGAACTGATTGGTGATGATACCACCTAATAGGGTAGCGAAAGGATCGGTTCCTGTAGAAAAATTGTAGGTCAAAGTGTCGAATTGGCCGCCATTTGCGATCGTCTGCCCATTGGTGCCGGTCGCGTAGGTTTCGGCGGTTAGGCCGCTTGTCGCGGCGTTGAACGCGGCCGAGCTGGTAAATGTCGTGACGCTCGCCGTGGCCGGCACCGACAGGCCGGAGCCGATCACCATCGCCTGGATCGCGACCGCAATTGCGGCGAGGAAGCCCGGTTGGCGCGAGTGATGGCACGTCGTGTTCATTGGGGTTCTCCCCCTGCGTAAGTGCGTCACAATCACGCTTTTATTAAGCCTGCGACCTGAATTTGGTCAAATTTGATTTTTGTGATGCGTGGTCGTTCTCCACCCATCCAATTCTCCCACGCGGTTCTCGCGGTCGAAACATCAGTGTTCGTCCCTCCGCTGGCCGCGCTCGACCGAGACATCGGCCGGCGGTTTATCTGGCGGCCCGGCGCCGACGTCGAGATTTCGGAAGCGCGGTTCGGGCTGTTCGATACCCCCGAGTTCCGGGAAAACCCCGTCGCTCGCGTCTACGCGACCAAGACAGCGATCCGCCGCCGGCTCACCGACCCGGGTTGCGCGATGGACTCCCGATCTTGCAGGAACTCCGCGCGGAGTGTGTGACCGATTATTTGGCCTTGCCACTCTTCTTCACCGACGGCTCTGTTAACCTGGTCACTTGTACGACCTGGCAGCCCAGCGGTTTCACCGACGGGCAGGTGGCTGGGATCGAGGCGATTATGACCCCGCTCGCGCGGGTCGCCGAGATCCGGGCGTTGCGGCGGACGGCCAATGTTCTTCTCGATACCTATGTCGGGCACGACGCTGGCGAGCGGATCCTCGCCGGGCGGATCCGCCGTGGCGACATCGAAGAGATCCACGCGGCGATCTGGCTGTCCGACCGTCAATTCCGCCGCGCGAATTGAAAAGCTGGCCGGCGAGTTGGGGCGCGGAGTTCCTGCAAGATCGGGAGTCCATCGCGCAACCCGGGTCGGCGAGCCGGCGGCGGATCGCTGTCTTGGTCGCGTAGACGCGAGCGACGGGGTTTTCCCGGAACTCGGGAGTATCGAACAGCCCGAACCGCCCTTCCGAAATTTCGACGTCGGCGCCGGGCCGCCAGATAAACCGCCGGCCGATCCAATTCGCGCGGCGAAATTGACGGTCGGACAGCCAGATCGCCGCGTGGATCTCTTCGATGTCGCCACGGCGGATCCGCCCGGCGAGGATCCGCTCGCCAGCGTCGTGCCCGACATAGGTATCGAAAAGAACACTGGCCGTCCGCCGCAACGCCCGGATCTCGGCGACCCGCGCAACCGCCGTCCGTCTTAGGCTTGGCGCTTGGCTGGGTCGGTGGAGAGCTGTGATTTCTCTGGCCAGTCGGCCCCCGAAATAAACCCCACAATACCTGCTCGCTTGGCGCAGAAGCGGGGATGAGGCTAGAACAGCCATCGCAGCGGGTCGAGGCCCAACAGCAGGCGGCCCGACATCTCCCAGGTGCGCAGCGTCGCGACGACATGCTGATTCATTGTCAGCACATCCCGCAGACAGCGGTCGAGTGGGCCTTTTTGATACACCGCAGTACCGCCCGAGGCCTTGAACACAAGCTGCACGACCTCTACGCATAGCGCGATGACGTGGCTGTTCAGCGTCATGAAACGGGCGTGCTGCACTTCCGACAACGGCTCGCCGGCGGCGAGGCTTTCCCACATATCACCAACAACCTCAAATAGATGGGCGCGGGCCGAGGTCAGCAGCGTGTCGGCCCGCCCCACCGCCTCCTGCACGAATACATCATCGCGCAACCGCTTCGGTGGCTCGACCCCCTCACCGAGCGTGTAGCGCCGCGCGGGCTTACCGGAGGCCTCGATCAGCGTGTCCAGCGCGTGGCGTGCTATGCCCAGCGCCACCGCAGGGCCTTTGGCGGCAAACATGAACGGAAACGCGTATAGCGGCCCAGGCCGCTTCACCAGCGCTGGATCCTGGAAGCTGAAGCTTTGGTCGCCTGGAACGAACTGGTCGTGCACGGCGACGTCGTTGCTACCGGTGCCACGCAGCCCTGTCGTATACCAAGTGTCGAGGATCTCGCATTTCTCGAGGCGCAGCAGACATTGCCGCGTTTCGGGAACACCCGTGCTGTTCATTCGCGTCGCGCCGTCCTCCACGACGTGGCATCCGAGCCACAGCCATTCGCAGTGGTGACATCCGCTAACGAACGGAAAGCGTCCGCTGACACGGTAGCCCCCCGGCACTACGGTTGCGGTTCCGGTCGGTGTCGCCGCGGCTCCCATTGCGGAAAGTAGATCCGGAAACATTGCGCGAGCGACATCCTGATCGAGAAAGGCACTTATGTAACCGGCGTCGCAGCCGATCATCGCGCACCACCCGACCGAGCCGTCCATCATCGCCAAAGCCTCGATTACGCGGAACTGGGTCATGGGATCCAGTTCAGGCCCACCCCACGCGCGCGGCATCACCATACCGAATACCCCAGCTCCCTTCATTGCCGCGGCAAGCGGCGGTGGGATACGACGGCCCTCCTCAATCTCCTCGCTCGCCGCCCGGATCTGCGATCCCAAACCAATGGCCGCATGGAGGATCTGCGAGTCCTCCTTTGATGCCCTTCCAGCGATGTGAATCATGGGCAAGCTCCCTTCCGTTCCAATCCGCTATAGCGAATCAAGATTGAGTTGATCAACCGTATCGCGTTTGCCCAGGCAGCGTTCTGACGCGAGCGCTTCTGGCGATGCTGGGCCGCTAGTCGATGGCCAGCTGCCGATGGGCGAGGGCATGCTGTTCCTGGGCCAGCTCGACGCCAATATGGTCGCGCTCGACATCAAGACCCTGGACCAGCATGTCGAGGACCTCGCGCGCAGGACGTGTTCGCGGCAATTGTTAGCTTCTACGCGGGAGAATCGTAGACAAGAAGAGTTCAACAATCGCGGCACTCAGGTCAGGCGGCGAGTAGATCGACGATCTGTTGGATGGCTTTACGACTAAAAAATGAGAGTTGACCGTCTAAAATTTTACGCTTCCGCAATCTTTCTCCGGCATTGCAGGCGGTATGGAGAAAGGAACGCTCCTCGGGCGCTTCGCCATGCGAATACGTGAACGCAACGCACCATTCTGAGGCGAGAAGCGCGCAATGTACTATTCCATTACCCTTAGATCCAGGACTGATGCAAAGATTACCGGCTGGTACGACGGTAGCGGCAGCAGGTGGTCGACCGATCATACGCGGCAAAAGCTTTTCGACAGCAATCAAGAAGCGAAATTGATCCGCGACGAACTGCGGAGCCTGTGCCCCCGCAATGCCGAAGTGATCAACGTTGAGCCAGCGCGAGTAGAAGAGAAAGCGCTCGCGGATCTCGAAATGGTTTAAGTTGTTTGATTAACGGAAGATACGGTCTCCAAGCGCAAGCTCGGCACGATCGTTGGTATCTGTTCACCCCATCCCCAGCATCGCTCGGAATACCGAATTTTCGCCGTGATGCGCAACGCCCATACGGCTTGACCGACCCCATCACATTTGCTCGCAGCCACGTCAATTCCGTCGCCTTGTTGGCGTCGCACACATCGCGATACCAGCATTTCGGTCGGCCCCACTCTCCAGGGCTCCAGGCGTAACCTCGGGCCAGCGCCACGACCCGATGAGATCCTCGTCGTCATGGTAATCGCTGATGGCGGGCCACTGCGTAATCGATGCGGTACGGAACCAATTCGATAGGGCTGAGATCCGAAACCGATATTAGACTGATGTGGCCTGTTTATTGCCGACCGGCTACTACGCGGACGAGGAAGACAGGAACGCTTCGACTGTTCCCAGCAGATTATTCATGTTTACTGGTTTAGCGATATAGGCATCGCATCCGCTCCTCAAAGCGTTCGCTTTATCGGCGGGCGTTACGAAGGCGGTGACGGCAATGATAGGGATGGTCTTTGTTAGATCATCTTTTCTCAGCAGAAGGGTGGCGTCGAGCCCGGAGATGTCAGGCAATTTGATATCCATCACGATCAAATCAGGTTGCTCATTACGAGCACGATGTATCCCATCCCAACCCTCTGAACTCTGCAATATTTCGTAGCCCTGCGCCGTTAGAAGCTGGCGCAACACTATAAGACTCAGCCGATCGTCTTCTACGACCAAGATGCGCTTGCGCTTTGCTTGATATCGCCGCTTTGGAGTTCTGGTTGCGTCAGCGGCTTCCGGGTATCTGGACGTGTTCATAGTGAGCGTCACAGGCGCTTCCGGCGCTCGGTGCAGATTCCGACGAAGTCGCCCGCCGATTCCGAGATGATGTCGCCCGGCGTTCCGAAATGATGTCGCCTGGTTGGCGGGCGCTCTGCTGGCAGTAGATTTGTGCCAAAGTTGGGGCTGGTGGTCAATCCTTTGCGATCGATCTGGAGCGTTTGCGCCGGAGGCTTTCGCCGGCGAGATCGATGCGGTGGGCGTTGTGGACGAGGCGGTCTAGGATGGCGTCGGCATATGTCGGGTCGCCAATGAAGGCGTGCCATTTGTCGACCGGAATCTGGCTGGTGAGGATGGTCGAGCGGCGCCCATAGCGTTCCTCGAGGATCCCGTAGAGGTCACGACGAGCACCGGCGTCGAGCGGTTCGAGGCCCCAATCGTCGAGAATGAGGAGCTGGACGCCGGTGAGACCGCGCAGGATGCGGGCATAGCGGCCGTCACCGCGGGCGAGCGCGAGTTCGGGGAAGAGCTTGGGAACCCGCTGATAAAGAACAGAGCGGTTGTCGCGGCAAGCCTTGTGACCGAGGGCACAGGCAAGCCAACTTTTGCCGACCCCGGTCGGCCCGCACAGGATCAGATTGTCGTGCGCGTCGATCCACTCTCCATTGGTGAGCTTGTGAAACAGAGCGCGGTCGAGCCCGCGCGGGGCCCGGTAATCGACGTCCTCGACGCTGGCCGGCTGGCGCAGTCTGGCATAGCGCAGCCGGGCGGCAAGCCGCTTGTCGCGGCGATGGGTGAGCTCGCGATCGACCAGCAGCCCGAGCCAGTCGGCATGAGTGAGCGTGGCGGTTTCGTCGGAGGCCTCGAGCTCGGCAAAGGCCTGGGCCATGCCGGAGAGGCCAAGCTGGCCCAACTGGTCGAGCGTTGGATGGGTAAGCAACGGCATTCTCCTCAGTGGTAGTAGCGCGGTCCGCGAATGTTGGGGTGGAGGATCGGCACGCCGTTGGCGGGCGACCGTTGCGCCGTCTGGCGATCGAGCTTGTTGTCGAGGATCGAGCGCACCGAGCCGTAGGTCAGGGTGCCGATCTCGATCGCCCGCGTGGCGGCGGCTTCGAGACGATCGGCGCCGAATGGCCGCATCAGCCGCACGATGCCGAGGCAGGCCCGGAAGCCCTGCTCAGGGTGGGGCCGGCGCTCCAGGATCAGCTCGCAGAGCGCGGCGGTGGCTGGGCCGATCGAAGCAGCCTCGCGGCGAATGCGCTCGACGGTCCAGTCGGCGTAGCGCCGATGGCTCGACGGCATGTGCTCGGGCACGGTGGTGTGGCGATGATTACCGCTGGCGCGCAGATGAGCGGCAATCCGCTCGCCCTTCAGAAAGATCTCGACGGCTCGCGGCGTTAACCGGACCTCCACCTCGCTGCGCGCAAAGCGGTGGGGCACGCTGTAGAAATGACCTTCGAGCTCGACGTGGTAGTCGACACCAACCCGGCGGACGCGCCATTCGGCAAAACAATAGGGCTGCGCCGGCAACGAGTTGAGGTTGGGCCGGTCGAGCTCTTCGAACAGCGCCCGGCGGGTGACGCCGAGCCGCCGGATCAGGCGTTCGTCGTTGAGCTGCCGCAACAACTCACCGATCGCCGTGTTGAGTTCGGCCAGACTGTAGAAGCGGCGGTGGCGCAGGCGGCCGAGCAACCATCGCTCGATGATCAGCACCGCGACTTCGACTTTCGCCTTGTCGCGCGGCCGCCGCGGCCGTGCCGGCAGGATCGCGGTGTCGTAATGGGCCGCCATCTCGGCGTAAGTCCGATTGACCTGCGGCTCGTAGAGGCAGGCCTTGATGACAGCGACCTTGGTGTTGTCCGGCACGAGCAGCTTGGGCACGCCGCCGATCGCTGCAAAGGCTCGGGTATGGGCGCCGATCCAGTCGGCCAGCGCCTGGGTCCAGCTCGCCTCGGCATAGGTGAAATTGGAGGCGCCCATGACGGCGACAAAAATCTGCGCCGCTCGGACCTGGCCGGTAAGCCGGTCAACGATCACCGGCACCGTGTCGCCGGCGTAATCGACAAACAACTTGTCGCCGCCGATGTGAGCTTGCCGCATGGTGACCGACAGCCGCGACGCCCAACCGCGGTACAGCTCGCAGAAGCGCGAATAGCGATACCCTTCGGGGCAGCGTTCGATGTACTCGTCCCACAGCATCGTCAGGGTGACGTGCTTGCGCTTGAGCTCGCGGTGAATCTCAGCCCAATCGGGCTCGCCGTGACGCCGATGGCCTTGCTTGGTGCCGGCAGCAGCAAACAGGGCCGTCTCCAGCGCGCTGTCGGTCATCTCAGCCGGCAATGGCCAGCTCAACCCGGCAGTCGCCAGTCGCTTCAATGTCAACCGGACAGTCGACGGCGCAACCCCTACGCGGCGGGCAACCTCGTTGAGCCCGACCCCGGCGGTTCTCAAACGAAGCACTTCGCGCACCTGGCGCATCGTTGTCCTCTCTGCTGGCATCCGCTCCCCCATGCAAAAAGCCAAAGGAGCGGACCCTAATCGGGCCAGCAGAGGCGCCGCTTAACCGGGCGACATCATCCCGGAATGCCGGGCGAAATCATCTCGGAACGCCGAGCGAGATCAAATCGGAATGGTGCGCGACATCAGCGCGGATTCGCGGGCGACTTCCCCCGGAATCCGCAGCTCGGACCATTTTTCGCGGAATTCCTCGCGTTCGGTAGTTTTTTTCTCGTTCCGCCGGAGCCGGTCCTGGACGTAGAGGGGATCGCATCGTACCCTTGCAGGATCGTATCAGCATACTCCCGGATCTTCTCACACCTCAGGGCAGACTTGCTGGCTGTCCCAGGGGTAGGCCGAGGGTGCTCCACATAACGACAGTTGGCGTGCGGGAAGAACCCCCCAGAGCCGTATAGAGATATAATTAGGATTTGGGGGGTCCTTAACACTTACCGCCCGCCGGGCCAGACGCGCTGGTCAAAGGCGCTGGTGCGCCACGGGGCCGAACCGGGCGCGGCGCTGGCGGAGGTGCTTGGGGTGAGAGCCGACGTCCTCCTGGTCCGAGGCTCTGCCCAACAGGCACGGTCGTAGCCCTGTCCCGCCAACTTGCCGATAGATCGCATGTCCTTCGAGACAGGCCAATTCGCGGTAACTGGGTGCTTTCAACAGTCTTTGCACGCGCAGGTTCCAAAAATGACACACCGTGGTGGCGTCACAATGTGTCATTCGTGTGAGTGTAGGATTGCCGTGTGGCCGTTCCTGACGTGGACCGTTTGTACCCGGTCGATGGCCCCAAACGGTCGGTCAAGCAGAACGCTGGAGATCCTCAGAATGATAAGACCACAAATCATTCCCGGCGTGGTCGCGACCGGACTGATCTTAGGCCTGTCGGCTTGCACCAATCCCTACGATCCCGTGCAGCGTTTCGTTGGCGGCGGTCTCATCGGCGCAGGCAGTGGGGCTGCAATCGGGGCTGCCGCTGCGGGCGGTCATGGTGCGGCTCTCGGGGCGGCAGTCGGCGGAGCTGTGGGGGCGGTCACAGGCCTTATCACCACGCCACCACCGCCTGCTTATCACGGTTATTACAATCACCGATACTACGGCTCCTACAATCACCGCCACTACGCGAGCAACAACGGGCGAAGACATCACCCCGCGGGGAGCACCGCCACAGCCGCCTCGACAAACGCGCCCGCGGGTTACTGAGCCGAGTTAAGGAGGGTATATGACTGTTGGCAGGTTCTTTGGAAAAACCGTTCGCGGGCTCGCCATCGCCGCGGCGATCCTTGCCGCTATCGGGTTGACAACGCTGGCAAGACCCGCAGATGCAGGTTGGGGTTGGGGTGGGGGTGGGATCAGCCCTGGTGCCGCCGTCGGGCTTGGGCTCGGGGCCTTCGCGCTTGGCTCCGTGCTCGCGAACCCCTACTACTATAACCCGTATTATTACCCGTACGGCTACTACCCGCCCGCCCCCGCTTACTATCCACCGGCGGCGTATTATCCGCCCGCACGGAGCTGTTGGAACCCCTATTACCGCTACTATTACGCTTGTTGAGCTGGCAGCCGTCGCTCCGCAGACAGACCTCTCCCTTTACAGCAACCGCTGACGGGTACTATGGCTCGACCACGGCGGTCTGTGGAAACCTGGTGAGCATCGGCTTTGCCATCTGACGCAAGTCGCGCGCGCTGATCTCGACGTTCCCATCCTCGGTCAACTGGCGGCGTCGGAGTTTTCACTCGGCGATGCTCTCGAACCGGGTCCCCTGTAGGTAGTACGCTTCGACGCACCGCTGGGGGTAGGCCGCTGGGACGAATTATTGACTTAGCTCCGGCATTTTAGCGGTCTTGTGACGGTCTCGGAGAAACTGCCTGTGCCCGAAGAGACTGTGGCTCACGCCGTTCTGGACTTCGACTTAGATGACCATTGAGCCGCACGCTTGGTGCGCAATGATTTATGTGGCGGACAGTCGCGATGTGGCCGGTGCCGTGCGGCGCAGCAAGCGCCTCCATTGGAAGCAGGCCGACGCGCGCCGAGAAGTCGAGCGCTGGGTGACAGAAATGAGGCTCGGCCCGGTTCGGTGGGAAACCGCCGATGACGAAACCGTCGTCGGCCGCATCCCTGGTTACTTCGCGGTGATGTCGAGTTTTTTGCTCCCGAAAGAGGAGCGAAGCTAGGGGTCACGAGGCGGGCGGCTCGCGCCGTGGTACTCGCCGATCTCGACCCCGAACTCCACCGCCTGCCGCTCGGCATTCCAGCGGGCATCCTCGGGGAACGACGGTTTGGGCACGGTGCCCCTCGCGCTATCCTGCTGATAGGCGCGGCCGACGAAGAACACGCACCTAGGGAGGGTTAGGCGAGATGACCGACGGGAGGAGCGCTCAACCGCTTCGCCAACGAAATCATCGAATGACGCGGCGGGAGCTGATGCTCCTGCTGGGCGGCATGATGACGGCGGCGCATGCCCTACACGCACAACAGAAGGCCATGCCGGTCATCGGCTTCCTCAGCAGCGTGTCAGCAAACTCCGGGACTTCCCGCGTGACTGCCTTCCGGCAGGGGCTCAACGAAACCGGCTACGTTGAGGCACAAAATTTGGCGATCGAATACCGCTGGGCGGAAGGTCATCTCGATCGGCTGCCTTCATTCGCTGCCGACCTCGTCGGCCGCAAGGTAGATTTGATCGTGACCAGCGGCGGCAGCTCTTCGGCGCTCGCGGCGAAAAATGCAACCTCGACGATCCCAATCGTCTTCACCAACGTTGGCGACCCGGTTGGCTTGGGCCTAGTCGCCAGTCTCGCACGGCCGGGCGGCAACCTCACGGGCTTCAGCAACATCACTGTCGAGCTGATGCCCAAGCGGCTCGAGCTGCTGTCCGAGCTGGTTCCCCAGGCGGCCGTGATCGCCCTGCTCGTTAACCCGACCAGTCCGAGTACCGAGCACGTCGTGAGAAACGTGCAGGAAGTGGCGGGCGCAAAGGGGGTGCAGCTCCATATTCTGAAGGCGAGCGCTGGAAGCGAGATCGACACCGCTTTCGCAAAGCTCGTCCAACTGCATGTCGGTGCGCTCGTGGTCGGTGCCGATCCCTTCTTCTTCGGTCGGCGGGAGCAGCTCGTGGCGCTGGCGGAACGCCATGCCGTTCCGGCGATTTACGAGTGGCGCGAATACACCACGGCCGGCGGCCTGGTCAGCTATGGAACCAGCCTCGCGGCCGTTTATCGCCAAGCCGGCGTTTATGCCGGAAGGATCCTCAAGGGCGAGAAGCCCGCCGATCTGCCGGTCCAGCAACCGACCACCTTCGAACTGGTGGTCAATCTCAAAACCGCGAAGGCTTTGGGCCTGACGATCCCACCCTCAATCCTCGCCCGGGCCGACGAGGTGATCGAGTGAGCGGCGGGCCTGCGATGAGTTCGCGCAGGTGGCTCGCCGCGCTATCTCTCGTAGTGGCCCTCGCCGGGTGCGTACAGGCGGCTACCGGCCAAGCGGGAGCGCCAAATACGCCCCATCCTCGCGAGAACACTGGGAACGTGCCGGAGCACGGTGGTGGGGACGGCGGAGGTGGCGGCGGCGGTATGTAGCGGGTCGTGATCCCAGGTTTGAGACCATCCGGCGATCTGACCGCTAGGGCTGAGGCTGCTTTCAAGCTAGAATTGGTTAAACCAACCGATCGCCGGACAAGTCATGCCCCCTGTCCGCCGCCTCACCGCGATCCTCGCCGCCGATGTGGCGGGGTATTTGCGACTTATGGGCGAGGATGAGGAGGGGACGCACGAACGCCTCAAGGCGCACCTCCGGGAGCTGGTCAATCCGAAGATCGCGGAGCACCGTGGCCGCGTCGTGAAGAATACCGGCGATGGAATGCTGGCGGAGTTTTTCAGCGTCGTGGATGCCGTTCGGTGCGCCGCCGAGATCCAGCGCGCGATGATCGCATCTGCTGCAATCGCGCACAGCCCCTCGCGCTCCCAGGCGCTGGCGATCGGCAACACGATATCGGCATAAGCGGCGGTGGGCGTCATATAGAGATCGCTCTGGACGTGAAACTCCAACCGACGCAGCGCCTCGGCGCCGCGCGCCGCATCGGCGTGCGACAGCAGCAGGTTGGCGCCGAACCCGACCAGCGCGCGGACGCGGTAGGGTTGTGCCTCGATCGCTGCGCGATACAAGTCGTCAGAAAGAATCCAGCCGGACTTGCCCAACCCGAGCGGACGCTCGGCAAGCCCGAGTGCCTTGCACCATTGCGTCGCCTCGCGCAATTCGTTGCCCGAGACGTCGTTGACCGGCACCTGCGCCAACTGAAGATTGCCGCCCGCCGCGTCGATGCTGCCGGTCAGTGCGTGCAGGATCGCGATCGCTCGGTCGGTCTGCGTCGCATTGCTTTGCTGCTCGAGCCCGGTCCAGGTGTAATGCGCCACCGGCCGATGCCGCCACAACACCCGAGCCGCCTCGCGGATCGCGTCCGCATCGACACCCGAAATCTCGGCAGCAGTCTCGGGGGACATCGCGCGGCATTGCGCGGCATAGAGAGCGAAGGCCGTCCGGCAGGCGATCGGCCCGTCACGGCCGGCGACCACGAAGGCCCCGGATAACGCGAGCCGGATTGGCGGCAACTCGTATTCACGCGCTGTCGGGTCATAGCGGACCGCCGTGCGGCGCCCCTCGTCCCAGGCGACGAACCCCTTCTCGCCGGCCGCGAGCGCCTCGGCGCGCAGCAAGGTGCCGTCATCCTCGCGCACCAGGAACGGGCCGTTGGTCCATCCTCGGACAAAATCTTCGTCGAACCAGCCCTGCTCGATCATCACCCCGGCCAGCGCCAGTGCCACCGCCGCGTCGGTGCCGGGCCGCACCCGCAGCCAGCAATCGGCCTTGACCGCAAACCCGATATGGCGCGGATCGACGACGATCAGCTTGGCGCCTCGGGCGCGCGCCGCGGCCACCCTGGTCGCGGCGGCGAGCAGCGAGGTGCTCGGATTGTGTCCCCACAACAGGATGCACCCGGCCTTGGCATAATCCGGCGTGCCGATGCCGGTGCCGGTGGTGAAGGCGCGGGCGTATTGGCGGTGCCAGGCGCAGATCTCCCACGCGTTGCAGTTGTTCGGCGAGCCGAAGGCGTTAATCAGCCGATCGATCCACGGCTGCGCATCGGAAATCGCGGTCCCGGAGCTGGTCGTGACGGCAAAGGCCACCGCCTCGGGGCCGCTCTCGGTCGCGATCCGGCGCATCGCAGCAGCCGTCTCGCCGAGCGCCTCGTCCCACGAGATCCGTTGCCATCCGGGATCGGCGTCGCCCTTCGGCCGGGTGCGGCGCAGCGGATAAAGCAGACGGTCGGGCGCCTCGACCAGCGCCGGCGAGGCGCGTCCCTTGGCGCACAGCGCCTTCCCGGTCGGGTGCGACGGGTCCGGCGCGATCGCCACTAATCGGCCGTCCTCGACCACCGCCTCGCAGCCGCAGCGCGAGACGCACAGCGGACAGAAAGCCGGGATGTGGCGCCGGGAATTTTCAAACATGGTGTGCCCTCAACCTGCCCCGATTTGCGTAGGCGCCTTCACCGACATTCTTCGGATTTCCCGGTGCATTGGATGCAATTTTCGGTCTCGGCAGGGCGCGCGGCAACGAAATTCGATCGCAGCCGACCCGTAGACAGCCAAAATGGCGAGAGGCTCGGCCTCGTAGCGCCAGGCGACCGGTAACGTCAGTTGAAGAAGTTGACGGGCATCAAATACGCGCTTGGTCAGCGCGGCCCATCGGCTCAATTGCGCCGCTAGCCGCCGGTGGGTTCCGGGCGCAAATCGTAGAGCCATCAACGCGTAGGGCATTTGGTTCGCGGCAACGAAGTACGCAAAATCTTCAGCCCCGAGCATCGGCGCCAGGCCGTTGACCGGCTCGCTCGCCGGTCGCAATAATATCGGTGCGGCGAGCCGCGTTAATGGCCGCCTGTAACCAGGGTGCGGGCCGCCAAACAAGCCGGCGATGCCCATCAGAAGCTGCTGGCTGTCACGCTGCGCCCAAGTCTCAGACGAAGCCCGGTAGGATGATCTCGGTGATGATTGCATCGTTGATACGCCTCTGTTCCGTGCCCGGCTTGTCGTAGTTGCCACAGTGCTGCGCCACGACGAGGTCGAGCGCGGGAAAGATGTACAGGCGCTGGCCGCCCCAGCCGATGCCGCCCACCCAGCGTTCCCCGCGCTGCGACGGGCCGGCAGGAGACTCGCCGAGGTACCAGTGATAGCCGTAGCGGCGCCCATCCGCGATGGTGACCGCGGGGGTCAACGCGCGTTTCAACCATTCACCCGGCGCGACCTGGTGGCCGTTCCAAACGCCAGCAACGGTTCCTCGGTTCCCTTGGCGATCAGGCGACCGAGAAGCGCAGTGGCGCCAATACCGGCGCTGCCGCCGGTCACGAGCGCTACTTTGCCTGCGAGCTTATCGGTCATCGTGAGCTCCCATAGAGTTCGGCCGCGCCAGTAGCGGCATCCAACACTGCAGTTAGCGTGATCTACGGACCGGAGCGAGGCGGTACCTTCGCGAGGAGGTCGCCGAGCCCTTCCGCCATCGTCGGATGCGCCAAGATGGCGTCGCGCAGCTTTGGATAGGGCAGGTCGGCCAGCATCGCGGTTTGCACGACCGCCATGACTTCGCCGGCCTCGGCGCCGATCATCGTGAAGCCGAGGATGCGGTCGTCGCTTGCCCCGACAAGAACCTTCATAAAGCCCTGTGTTTCGTCGGTCGTCGCCGTCCGCCGCACGCCGGTCATCGGCAGGCGGGCGATGCGCACGCCCACACCTTGCTGTTGCGCTTCGCGTTCGCTCAGTCCGACGCGAGCGAGTGGCGGCTCGGTAAACATGCAATAGGGCACCAGACGACCGCGCGTGCTGCGGTTCCCGCCAGCCAAATTGTCCCGGATGATCCGAAAGTCATCGATTGAGACGTGAGTAAATTGCGGGCTGCCGGCGCACTCCCCGATCGCCCAGACGTTGGGCGCAGTCGTCTCCAGCCGGTCATTGACGCGAATGTAGCCGTGCGCGTCCAACTCGACGCCGGCTTCCGCGAGCCCGATCCCGGCGGTATTGGGTACGCGCCCCGCCGCCGTCAGGATGTCGCTGCCCTCGATCTTTTGCTCACCGGAAGCGGTGCGCACGGTGAGGCTGACGCCTTCGCCGGATCGGCCCTGCACATTGAGGGTTTGCGTCTGGAAGAGAAATTGAATGCCTTCTTCTCTCAAGATTCGGTGCACTTCCTCGACGACGTCGGGATCCTCGCGGGCCATCAGCTGAGCACCAGTCTCGATAACCGTCACGCGGCTTCCGAAGCGGCGATAAGCTTGCGCCAGTTCGAGGCCGACATAGCCACCGCCGAGCACCACCAGATGTGAGGGTGCATAGTCGAGCTCAAGCGCCTCGATATGGGTAAGCGGCCGGGCGGCTTCGAGGCCGGGAACCGCAGGAATTAAGGCGTGCGTCCCGAGGTTCAGAAAAACCTGGTCGCCCGCCAGCACCCGCGTGCCGCCGTCATTGAGGCGCGCCTCGAAAGTCTTCGGCGCGACAAACCGCGCGCTGCCCATGATCAATTCGGTGCCGGTTGTCCTGTAGTTGTGCAAATGCAGTTCGATCTCGCGCTCGACCATGTCGCGCTTGCGCTGGCGTACCTTTGCCATGTCGGTCGTGATCGGACCGGTGATCATCGTGCCGAACTGGGCTGCGTGATGCGCTTGATGCGCTATCCTGGCGCTCCAGATCTCGTTCTTGCTCGGCAGGCACGCGATGTTGGGACAAGAACCGCCGATCCACCGGCGCTCGACGACTGCCGTCCGCCGCCCCGATTGTGCCATATGCCAAGCCAACAGTTTGCCCCCGAAGCCACTGCCGAGGATCAGGACTTCAAACCGTTCAGGTTCAGACATGAGCTGCCTCCGTCTAAGATTTTCCCAGTCGCGATGCTGGCGCTAATGTGGTCCGTGTGCGTGCAAACGTCGGTTGGTCCGGCGCGGTCTACTTATCCAGCAGGCGGTAGAACTGTGTCCAGACCTGGTCCTTCTTCGCGCCGGCCATGTGACAGTAGGCGCATTCCGACTCTGCCCTTACCTTGGCGGTCGGAGCCTTTGGCTCGAAATGATTGAAATCGAAAAACCGCCAGCCCCCGGTGGAGGCAAAGCGCTTCGAATCTTTGACGGTCACATCCGCGCCATTGAAAGCGCCGGGGAAATAACCACGCCCCGAAGGCTCGGTTCGTGAGCCATCCGGATTTTCCTCGGGCTTCTTGGTGAGTTGCAATTCCTTGAACATAATTGTGCCTTCGGAAAATACATTCGTCTTCTTGTATATCGCGTATGATCCCGGCTCGATGTAGACGTTGTGATATTCGGGAAAGTTGGCATGTCCGCCATTCAGCGCGTTGGGCGTCAGTGGTGAGCCGACAAAAACCCATTCCCGCCAGATCGAATTCTTTGGCAAAAACAATTCGCCGGACGCAGTATATTGAGGTAGACATCTTTATCTGGTGAGCGCGCTACTCGTAGGCGATTGTGCCAATACCGTTACTGCAGAGATGGCGCTAGCTATCTATGCGATCTCCCTATCCGGCTAGAGCAGGTTGCGCAACTGCCGCGGGAAGCCGCCGGATGCGCTTGGCCCCGTCTGGCAGGGTGCCGTCCTTGAGCTGATCGTAGGTGATGGTGGCGCATTCGACGGCGCGCCGAATGAGGTAGCCGTCCAATCCGTCGGGCAAATTGCGGCGGTTGAACCGGTAGGACCATTCCCGAAGATAGCGCGGCAGGTGCTTGGCGCTGACGCCGTGATGAGTGCCGACGAGCCAGGCTTTGATGTTGCTGAACAGGGTATGGATGATCGGGAAGAACTCACTGGCATTGGCGCTTTCGTCCTGCACCACCGGCGTGTGCGTCCAATGCTCGCCGAGGGCGGCATCGCGGTCGCTTACTTCACGCCGACGCTGGCTTCATCGCTTTACGATGCATTCACGCGAAACGGAGGTAAGGCAGAGCTTGACCAGGTCGCTCCATACAGCAACGACGGACATCGTTTCTTCTTCGGAGCGGGTGGCTCGCAAATCTGGGGACCGTTGGTCGAAAGCTATCTTGCCCGGCAACCAGCGCAATAGCGCGCGGGATGAGCTGTGGCGAACTAAGCGAGCCTGGATCGAAACCGGCGGTGTCCTGCGACGGACGACCGCTTACGGCGCATCCTGCTCGTTGCCGTTCGCTCCGGCGAAGGTCCCTTAACCGAACAATAACGGCCACTCAGGCCCAACCGCCGGAACGGGTCTTCATGCCCCATGGCGGACATCGACCGCATCGGCCCGACCGCCGATAAAAGGCACGACATGAACCTGCCCTCTTGGCCGCACAGAGGCGAACGCTTAAAGGTGGTTAGACTTGAGGGGCGATAACGCGATTGGTCGGTTGGTTTAGGGAGGACAACGATCCCATCCTGTAATCGGATTGCCGCCGTCAAGCCTTTCTTTCATGGCACTACTCACGTTTGAAAATTTAAAGCTTGAACCGGCTTCCGATCCGAAGCAGGCGCATATGCCCTGCAGATCACGCCGTCAGCGTTTGAGCAGCCTGCCGGGTTAGCGACGAAGATCGCGGCAAGGCGACACACGGCGTTCATTCCTCCGGCACCCCCGCCTTGCGCAGGCCGACGAAATAAGTGGCTTCGAACAAGGCGCGGATCTTCGGCACCCCGAAATATTGGGCGGCCTTCAGGCGGGCGATGCTGGAAAAGCGACCGTCGCTGCTCAGCCTCCGGGCTTCGCCGAGTTCCGCGGCGGCGCGTTCGGTCTCGCCGTTGAGGCCATAGGCCGAGGCGAGGTTGGCGCGGATGAGCGGGTGTACCGGATTGCCGTTGCGCGCCTTTTCGAGCCAGACGATAAACTCGTCAATATGCGATTGCAGCAGGTGCACGACCCCAATCCATTGATACCAATTGGAGATGGCGGGATCGCGGGGGCTGAGGCGGATGGCTTGCTCGACAGGCGGGATCACCTCCTCTATCGACCCGGTCAAGAGTTTGCACCAGCCGAGAGCGGCTATTGGGAACACCAAGTTGCGGTTGAGCGCGATCGCCGTCTCGTATTCAGGAATAGCCTCCTCGCATCGGCCCTGCATGCGCAGCACCTGGGCCTGCGCGCGCAGCACCTGACCTTTGGCGTAATGCGCAGGTGGGCTGCGGGGCGATTCCGCCAAGGCTCGGTCGGCCAGACCTTCTGCGGCGACGAAGGTTCTCGACCTCAAAGGCCGGCTGCGGTGCCGCGGGTGCGGGAGGAAGGGTCGGGCGGTAGTCTCGGTCAAGTGGCGCGGGCAGGGCGGGTAAGCGGGCGCTCTCGCGCCCAGGTCAGCCTAGGGCGGCCGCCCCTGCCTCTCGGGCCGGTCACCCGACATCGGGAAGGAGCGGCGTCGGGATGAGGATGCCACGCTGCCGCAGGCCGTTTTAACCCATCAGCACCTTCTTCGCGGCATCCGAGGCTACGTCCACGACTACCTTGTAGAGCCCACTTCCTACCGCCACGCCAGCTTTCCTCATGAGGCGCTTAAAACGACTGGCGGCGAGATCGGTTCGTGCACCGCCCGCGGTCAAATCGTCGATCACTTCCCGAAGCTGCTTCCTCTCAGCTTCATCCAGCCCCTCAATCTCCCCCGCATGCTCCTTTGCAGCAGCTATCTTCGCGACCGTCCAAGGAAAACCCGCCCCACAGCTATAGCAGTATTGCGGCGGGGTCATCCAAGTGATGTGGCCCATATATACGTGGTCGCCTCGGAGAGAAGCGCCACATTTCGGGCAAGAGCGAATGGTCTCGGCTCCGCATTCTCCACAGAATTTCGACGTTTTTTCCGGCTCGTTCGCCGTGTCCCCGGTAATCACATGGCCATTCAGGCATAGCTCGGCGGTCATGTAACCACTCGTCGGGTATGCTGGCATGAAGTCTCCTAGTCCTTCGCCACGCTTTGGGGTGCCAGTGCCATGATATCCGCGTCCCCTCGTAAAGGGGAAGGCGTGTCAGCGCGAACCGAGGAGATAGGACGGACACTCGGAAGCGAGCTAACGGTGAGCAACGACCAGTGAAAGCACTGGAGCGCGGCTGGGGGATCATCTCGACGCCGCTCCCCTCGGCTTGGTCCGGCCGGATCGTGATCGCCAAGCCCATCGATCCTACGCGCGGGCAGGTCAATGAGGTGTCATTACGGAGAACCACGCCCGCCCTCAGTCGGACTTTCTGGCCCGTGTGTCTCATCCCATCGAACGCGCGTCAGGAAGGCCAGCCAGCGATTTGTCTCTCGCAAAGCCTTCAGTACCGAAGAGACAAACCAAAGGTTCAGGCAAAGTAGCGCCAAGTGCCCAGCTCAAACCAATGGATAATTGCCCAGCCCACGCTGCGCCTCCTGACTTTTCGCGCATTAAAGGGCGTTCCCCCCATACGTTAGCAGTTCAGCCGACAGCCCGCGAAACGCCCCGAATAGGTGCCCCACCTGCGACGGCAAGTTGAGGGCACGCCCAACCCAGCAATTCCCTACCGGCGGTAACCCGGTCCAATGGTTAAGCCCCCCTTAACCCAACTCGCTTATTCACTGGGCCTGTGTGCCCGTTTTGGCCTGCCGCTGGCGGCCCGGCGCGATCAAGGTTGCCGTTACCCTCGCCATCCATGGGCCGTTTTGGACGCATTACAGCCAACTTCCAGCACCGCTCTCCTCTCGGCCGGGGAGGCCAAGGACCGGCTGCGCGAGATCGCAGAGGGGTTCTTTTTCCGGCGGCTCAGGACTAACGACGGGAAGCGCGTTGAACGGCTGCTCGTCAGAAGCCCATCAGGGCTGGGCAAGACCCGGGAGGCCGTCGAATGGGCCATGGCCTATCAAACGGAGCAGGCCGGCAAGGGCGGAACTCGTTTGTCGGTCGGCGACTTCAACCAGGCCGTCGTTCCGGCGCAAACCTCCACCCGAGCGAAGTCATCTCCACAGGCTCTGTGCGCCCCTGGCGTCCCTAGCGGCAACGGGGGATGACACCGGAGCCGCCGGAGGCGTACAATCCTGTCGTCTTGAAGGGGGGGTCCGATGAGTAAAACGCTTCTAGTCATTGCTGGAGTGGTCGCCTTTTTGGTGGCGACACATGCCGCATCGGCATTTTCGACGCAGCCGGTCAATCCCGAGACTATGAGCAACCGCCTGGCCGATCCGAATGAACTTGCGGACAAGATGTCAAACGGGCAATCCGGAGGAAACACCTTCGCGCTACCCGGCGGACTAAGGCTCCAGTTCTCTGCACCGCCATCGGGCAACAGCCCGAGCAGCCCATTTGTCACAAGCCCAAGTACGGTATGGGTGCCGAGCGAACATCGGTAATTCGCTGGGTCCCGGCCAGTCCACCTGCGGCAAATCGGCCCTGCGCCGCAGCTAAATCCGCCCAAGACCCGCGGAAACCCTGAGAAGTTTCAAACCGCGGTATGAGACATTGTATGATCGAGTGAAACCTGCCCGGCCAGACGAGCTGGTCCAGGGCGCTGGCGCGGCACGGGGCCGATCCGCGGGTGGCGCTGGCCGGGGTGTTGGGGGTGAGCGCGGAGGAAATTCGGGTGAAGGAGGCATCGCCGTGAAAGCGGCCGGTTTTGGGGCAGACCTCGCCCGGCAACGTCCAGAGGTGTGGGTTTAGATGGTGAACGCAAGGCCCGCGGAATTTCGCATACTCCTAGCGATCGGGCTCGGGTTCGCCCCGCTATTGGCTGAGAGCCCGGCGGCAATCAGGGGCTCAGTCTCCGCAACGCCAGCCGCCCCGATCAGCGCAGCCCTGGTTTCGTCGGCCGACCTCGGCAAACTGACGCCTGGGGTGCAGACCCAAAGAATGCTCGCGCAGGCCGACGATCTAGCGCCGCCGCAGTCACCCGATGCTATTGTAACGACGCCACCGCCGGCGCCATTGGCGGAAACGGCACCCCGCCCCCTTTTCCAGGCTATGCTTGGAACCCCGGTCATTGGACCTGGGACGGGGCGCAGTACGTATGGGAGCCCGGGAGGTACATCGTCCAGCCAACCAACAGTGCGACCTTCACTCCCGGCTATTGGCGACAATACTCCGGCGGATAGGCCTGGGTTGAGGGGCGCTGGAACTGGGGAACCCAGGGCGAGGGCGAGTAGGCTAGCGAACTACTGACCCCTCCCGCAAGTCGCGCCTGCCACGAGCGGACGAAACGCTCCCTGCCGGCATTACTCTGCTTCCGACCCGTTGCCGACGTTTGATGCTCATGCTGCGCGGATGGGTTTGTAGCGCGAAGGCGCTGGCACGAACTCGTTAACTTCCGCCTCGATGGCTAGATCAGCGGGCTCCGGCGGCCTGGCATGGCGGGCTTCGACGCGCGCGATTGGATGGTTAAGGAAGTGATCATCCAGCATCTGGACAACCGATTTCGGACGGACCTTCTCGACGTACTTGCGGACCGCCGGGCCGTCCTTCCAGCCAATGGCGTAGCGACCCGTGCGCTCTTTCGCCTCTTGAAGCCGCTTCAGAGCGTCGGGCGCAAAGGTCCCGCAGGTCCAATATTCGTAGTGGAAGTCGCAGCCTCCGAACCGTTCTTCCTGGCTGATGGCGCGGTGGATGCGAGCGACACGTTCGGTGAGCCAATGCTCAATCTGGTCGTAAGTTTCCACCTGCGTCGGCTGATGGCCTTTGCACTCATAGCTCCAAACCTCGCGGTGCTCTTTGACGCGGAACACGTCAATTTCCGCCCATTGCCCTGTATGGCGATCGCGGACTTTTTTGCCGATATCGATCGAGCCGTCGTCAAGCTTCACGACACAGTGACCGACAAGCATCTCGAAGAGTGCGCCCCGCAAGTTGCCGGCAGCACCTTCGATCTGGCCAAGGCTCTTAAAGAGCTCATCAATCACCTCGGGCCTTTGAACCGCCATCGCGGCGGCCTTAGACAGGGTATGCAGGAGCTTTGCCAGGCCTTCGGCCACCTCACGCCCAAACAGGAGGTCAGGAGTAGCCATCATGATGCCGTGCGAGCGGCCGAAACGGAAGGCTTCGCGGGAATATCCCTGGGCGACGAGCACCGGCCACACAGGCGGCACCTTCTCCATCGCGCCGAGAAGGGTGCATTTGCGCACAAACGCGGCCAATGCGGCTTCGTTGAGAACCTCTCCCAACACGGCGTCGCAAACGAGAAAGCCCGGTTTCGGTTTCCCGTTCTGATCACGGCGAACCATGGGGCGAAGGTAGGACGGGCCGGCGAGATCCCAGGCGAACGTCCCGACCCGCGGGACCTCGCCCTCGTCGTCTCGCGTCGAGATACGGTCGTAACTCGCCGCGCCAAGCTGACGGGCCCACTGCTTCACCGCGGTCAGAAGGATGTTCTCCGTCAGAAGCCGTGCGCGCAGCGCGGCGTCTTCGTTCGGCTTCAGCATGAAATTGTCGATGAGGGACAGACAGGTACCAACCCCTTCGACTTCGATCTCTTTGATGATGTCCGCTGACTTCAAGCGCTCCAACACTGTGTCGGCCGATAGTTGACCGCTCTGACGGATGGGCGAACCGCACACGATCGGAAAATGGCGCTGTGGAACGACGCCGCCACGTGAGAGTAAAGCCGCTACCGCCGCCGCATAGGCTGGGCTAGCGGTGTTTATCTCGCGAATGAGCGCTTCCCAGTACCGACGCGTGCCACGTTGAGATCCCAAAAAAAGGAATTTCGCGCCGCGCGGAAAAGTCAGCAGAGGCAGGCGCTGAACTGCCCCACCTCCCCGTGAGACACGTTGTCGGGCTGCGGCGGGTGTCAACCCCTCCCTTTGCAGCACGTCGCAAACGCGGTTTGACAGGCAGGGGCCTTCCGTCTTTAGTATGGCTTCGATGGTTGTGGTCGAGTTCAGCATCGAGGAAGTCTGTCACAGAGCGCTATTTATAACAAGGATCTTCGTAGTTAACGCGAGGTCGTGGTTTTTTTGCGGCCGGACATGGTGGTCGACGAGCTGCGCAAGATCGGCTTTGCGAACATGGCCGATTACGTGAGCGTGGATGGTGACCTCGACTTTGCGGCATTGACGCGAGACCAGACCGCCGCGCTCTCCGAGGTGTCCATCGAAAATCTGGGAGACGGCGCCAAGCGAGTGAAGTTCAAGCTGCACGACAAGCAGGCCGCACTCGTCAGTCTCGGCCGCCAGGCAGCGGGCCCGTCAGCACCGATACTCTGGGTTCCGCCCGGAACCCGCTCGTAGCCGATACGACACCGCACGCACATCAGGTGCCTTGGCTGCGGGCCCCGATAATGCTGGTTATCGGTGGCTGGGGCGCCCGGTTGTGACGTTGAAGGTTTGTCGCGGAGATCGACGGTCGCAACGCGGGGCTACTTCCCGCACGTCCCAACTGGATGAGAACGATGACATTGGAACAAACGGCAAGCCTGCGGGCTGAAATTACGATCAGAGCTGGGAGCCGTCTGCAGGCTCACTGATAAGGACCCCGTGGTGGTCTTTCCCTAAGCTGGGAGAAATTCGGCCAGAATAAATCCCAAGCGTTACCAAAGCTTGCTACCTACATCGGTCAGTGACCGGTGCGCCCTGAGGGCGGCCGGATGACACCGTGGGATTGGCTAGCGCCGTCAACCGCATCTCGCACCAGGGTAAGCTATACGGGCCGGCGCGGCGGCGCGCTTGTCGTGGAGTTTGAATTGGACGCGCTTGCCGCAGGCGACGTCCTCGACCGTCACTTGGCTGAGCGCCGCCGTCTGGTCGCGAGTGAGGTCCGAAAAGTCGAGAGAGGGGGCGCCCTCTGGGGTCGGCTTCATGTAGTCGGCCATGTTCGCAAAGCTCGGCCCGCTTCGTCTGGGCCTTCTCGATCATTTCGGCGACCTTAAGTTTTCTTAAGTTCTGGGCGCCGATCACGGCCGCGGTTTTAGCGCTGTAACCGGCCCGTAGCGGCCGCTTTCGTGGGACTTGGGAAGTTCGCACTCTCACTCCACCCGGACAAGACCCGCCTGGCAACTATGCCCGATCCGAACCTTGACGAATTTGATCGCTTATTCCCTGCGGCCCAATTTTCCGATCAGGACGTTATCGAGCTTGTTACGGCGTCCTTATAGGGGGCGGAATTATATAATGCTTGCAACTTGCTGTTGGCGATAAATATGCGACACAGCGCATATTCGGCGCCGAAGGGGTCTCACCGTAGGCGGCGCTGGAACCTAAGGTCGGAATGACGGAATTTTCGAGGTAACCCTCGCAGGAACAGCCTTATAAGTCCACCCGCGCCGTTCACGTCGAGGGCATTATCGCTTGCGGCTGACCTCTCGCAGCCCGCGCGCGCCGTTCGCGACCAGAGGTGTAGAAATAGCCATCCGGCGGTGTTGTCGAAGCTCCGTGGCGGTCAAACCCTGCCGGATCGCCGCTCATATTGGCGAAGGTGTGAATCAGCAGCGAACCGGGACCCCGCTCCAGCGCGGGGTTTCCACTTTGATTCGAGGTCGAGAATCCGCTGAACAGGAGGGTCCCGATCGGTGCCGATAGGGACCCTCACCAAAACGCTGGCTATTGGCGTCGAATCAACGTGGTAGCTCCAATCGCGAGCGGTGTCCTTATCAGGTGTGGTGGAAGCAGATCCAAAATCGGACCGTCGCTAGCGGCCATATCTCGGGCGCCTACAACCTCAGCTCGCGCCGCTCGCTTGGGAGAGTTCGCAGGCCGCATTTGGATTGCCGCTTTCGCGACGCTTTCGCGAGAACGACAAGAGCGAGGGTACCTTAGAAGAAAGGGATCCCAATGCCATTGGCCGCTAACTGTTCGGCGGCCTCATCCAGCGCTATCATTTGCTGCCGCGCGTCGAGGATCTTGCCGGCATCCTCCATATCGCCGCGCCTGTACGCGTCGGCGAGATCGCGCAAGATGCCGTGATATAGATCGAGGGCCTTTCCAGCCGTCTCGGGGCTCCCGACTTGGACTGGGCGAAGCCAGGGGATTCCAATGCTGCTCGGCACGCTCGGCCAGGAACGCAGGACGACACTGATCTCCCGGAAACGGTTGTAGTGATCCATCCCCTCCGCCACGATTTGCCGGGCGAGTTGCAGCAGGGGTTCCGGATAGCCCAGGCGCAGTGTCGCGACGACGCGCGCATAGGCGCCGTCCAATGTCCCGCTGGGCCGCTCGACCGCGATGAAATCATCGAGCGCCGCGAGGGCGAGCTGCCGAAGCTGACGGTCGCGCTCGCCGGTTGCAGTCGGCACTTTGCGGCCCGGCTCCAATGCCGGCCCGCGGTCCCGGATCAGGCGGCGCTGCGCTAACGTCCAAAGCAGCTGGTTCGCCCAGCGCAGGTGGCGCATCTCGCTGACTGCGATCCCCAGCAACTCGTGACGGACGAAGAGCACGTCGGCCGAGTTGCGTGAATTGGTAAAGTCCTCCGGCTGCTTGAGCGAGTAATAGGCATAGAGATATTCGAGCAGCACGACGTGCTCGAGCCCGCACAACGAGACGAGCTCGTCGGCCAGGGCCTCGGCGGTTGGAAAAGGTTCGGCAAAGGCTTCGAAGCCCGGAGCGTAGAGGCCGCGGTTCTCGCGCCCTTCCAGTACGAAGGCGAGCGAGGTCCATTCCTGATTGATCTGGTAATGGCGAAGCCGGAACGCATCATTCCGGCGTGGTGAGTCCGTGGCTGCAGCCCTGCTGTCGCGGTCCGCCCTGAGCCAGTCGAGCGGCCGCACGGCGAGAGCCGGATCCGCCCCGGCCGGGCCTCCTGCCGACAAGCCCTCGTCGACGCCCAGTGCAATGTCCGGATGATTTGCTGCCCAATAATTGCAGGCGCAATCGCGGAAATCGTGCATCCACGGGGAGCAGAGGCTCTGTGTGAGCTCACCGGGCAGATAAGCGGCCGAGATTACGCCGGTATCAGGATCGACATATTGTCGCCGATAATGCGCCAGGGTGACACTAACCGGTGCAGCCGGTGGCGCGGCGGCGCCCAGCGAGGTCTGTCGGCTCGCTGCGGCTGGAGGCGTCTGGGTCACGACGATCGTGACCTTGTCGCGTGTCAGACTACGGACAAAGCGCCAGAAGCTCGCGGCATCGAATTGCTGGGTATTGGCGAGGGCCTGCAGATCGATCGTCCTCCCGCCTTGTGCAAGCGAGGTCAGCCGCCACTCGCCTTGGCCCAGCTGATCGAACGCCGCCGTGACGGCGGCGGAGAGCTGCTGGGCGTCTGCGGGTACCTGATCCGCGAGCGCCGGGTCGCCGTCGTCGGTCGACGCGAGCACCGGAGGTGTTACGCCAAAATTGAAAATGAGCCCTGGAAAAAACCGGCGGTCTAGGTTGCGATGGTCGAATTCCAAACCGGGAAAGCAGTTGCCGACCCCGCTTTCCAGCCGTGTCGTAATCGGGTTGCCGGCGATTGCGACGGCGGCGCGCGCAGTCAGGTTCCGCGGAAAGATCTTCTGGTTCATTCGTCCCCCCTGGCGAGCAGCGACGGATGCCGGGCTGCAACGTAAAGGTAAGTGCGCAGGCAATGATCGAGCCAGCCGCGAATGTAGTCACAGCCGGAGCGGCCCGCTGCAGCCACCTCCGCGTGGCAACCGCCTCCGCAAAGGTAACGCGCCCAGCAGGACGCACAGGGCTCCTGAGTGTCGACATTGCGCGCGTCGAGGAAGGCGCGCCGCGCCGCCGCGTCCATGCCGTCGTCGAGCGAGCCCATGCCGAACCCCGGCGCATCGATGGTTCGGTGACAGCTGTGGAACTGCCCTTTGGCGTCGAGCGAGAGGTAGTTGGCGGCCGATCCACACGGCAGCGGCCGCGCCGTACCGCGGTGGATTTCCCGGAGCGCCACCCAAAGGTTGGAAAAAAACGGCTGCCCGCCCGAGCCCACTCGATCGAGCTCGATCTGCGAAGCCGCAATCATGCTCTCGAGAAAGAACGGCCAGTCGTCCTCACCAAGTATCAACTCGGGCCGCGGGCTAGTTCGCACCGGAGCCACCCCCGCTTCCATAAACCCCAGCTCCTTCAGCCAAGCGATCCGCTCGGCAACGTCGAGGTTGTCTCGCGTCACCGTCGTCCGCGCTGCGACACGGGCCCCACCGGGGTCGGCGAGCAACGGCAAAATTCCGCTCGCCACTGCCGCCGCACTCTCACGACTGCCGTGTAAGCGCCTGTATTGGTTGTGAGGTGGCCCGCCATCGATGCTGACGGTTACCGCGAACCGGTTCTCGCGCAGCAGCCGGATGTCGTCATCCCGCAGCAGCGTCGCATTCGTGGTCACCGAAAAGCGCACTGCGATACCGGCTCGTGCGGCCGCAGCGCGTGCGTAATCGACGCAGTCGTGCACCAGTGCCCGATTTAGGAACGGCTCACCGCCGATGAAACCGACCGTCACGGAGCGTCCCGAGGCATTGGTTATCAGCGTGTCAATGCCGCGGAACGCGACGTCCTTATCCATGAGGCGGGCGGCGCCGCCGAATCGGCCTTCGTCGGCATAGCAATACGCACAGGACATGTTGCACGCCTGCGCGACGTTCAGCGAGAGTGCGGTGACAGGCGGTAGTTCGCCCAATTCGACGCGCGCCGGCTTCACATACGAGCGCAGCTCTGCCAGTGCATCCGGATCGCCACGGTCGAGCGCGGCAATCATGTCGTCGTCGAGCTCGAACACCATCGAGCCCGGCACGACGAGCACCGCGGGTTGCGATCCGGCCACGAGGTGGAACCAGGGTTGTTCCTTAGCCTGCGTTGCCGTCACCTCCGTGTCCCTCGAGCGCGGGGGTGCTCGCTCTCCGCGGCGCGCCGGCGCTGCACAACCTGAGCGACATGCCGGCGCACCGGGGCCAGTTGCGCAAATGCATCCTCGTCGATCGCCGCCAGATGGTCGATCAGAGCCATGACTTCGCGGTACTGCCGCCATGTCAGAGACAGCGGCGCGGCATCGGAATCGCGCATGTAGGGCGGCATTCGCATGTCATGCAAGCCGTCGCGCAACACTCGCGGGTCGCGCTCCCGCGGTGTGAGCACCGGTTTCGGCTGTAGGCCGAGCTCGTCGGTGGGCAACCTGTCCGGCGGCTTTTCCGGCAGGTCCGCTATCCGCGCAAAGGGCGGCCTCAGCAGGTGCCGAATGCGTTCCGCCTGCGTCCGGAACAGGTTGAGCATGTTGTCGACATCGGCGATCTCGCTGTGCGTGTCTTGCGCCACCTCCGTGTAGCCGAGGCGGGTGTCGGGAACCCCGGGGCCGAGAATGCCCGGGATCTTGTCCGCCAGAGGCTGGTCCACCTGGGTCATCGAACCCGGCAGGCTCGTCACAGGAACGGGATCGGGATCGTTCGCCTGCTGGCCGGACATCGTCATCCGCCGCAGCGCGTCGAGATTTGTGAGACTCACCGTTTCGAACACGCGCCGCAACAGGTCGGCGACCTCCTCGACCGTCTCCTGCTCGGCAATCTGCGCGGGTGTCAGCGCCGGCAGTTCGCGATCTGCAAGATCATCGGCGAGCGACATGAACGGCCGCCGATCAGGCGCGAAATCCGGGGGACCAGCGCTCGCCCGGGCATTCGCGATAAAGCGGTCGGAGCCGACTTCAACCGTTGCCTCGATGACGACATCGCATGTATCATCCACCACACCCCAGCTCTGCCCGCCGATTCCGGTGGAGGTGTCGAGCACGCCGTCGAAAGTGTCGGCGGGTTCCGGCTGCTCCAAATCGTTGGTCGGCCGGAACTTCGCCCAGCTGGCTTCGCCGTTGAGGATGCGGTTGCGCTCGGGGACGATTTCATATTGCCGTATCGAACCTTCGGGAGCGTCCGGGTCAGCGGCCGTTGTAGCGCTCGGCGGCCCAAAGACCTCGCCCGCACCCGGCGTGAAGCGGATCCGGATGACATCGAGGTCTACGCCGAGCTCGGTGCCGGGATGGGGGCGGATCGCCTGCACCCGGCCGAGCAGAATCGGCGCATTTGCCAACACCAGCGGAGCGGCGCCGGGGACATTGGGGCTCGTGGCCAGCAGCGGCACCGCCGCATGCTCGTTGGCGCGCACCGTCACCTCGGCGCCAAAACCGTCTGTCGGCGAGTTGGTGCGCCGTGCGGCTTTCAGATTCGCACCGCGGATCCGCCAAGAAACCCGCGCGAGCGAGCCGCCGATTTGTTCCAGCCGCGTCTCCGTAAGCGGCTGCGGGTCCGCGGCATCGTCAAACCGCCCCCACAGTTCGAAGAACGGCGCAGTGGGTCGAATCTTCTGGCCCGGTCCGTCGCGAAACAGGATGACGGAGGGCATGTAGGGTTGGATCGAACCATCGGGCAGCACGCGCAGGCTCACCGCTGGTCGGATCACGGTTTTGCCGGCGCCGTGCGTCGCCGGGTTCTCGACCCAGTCGAACGCGTCCACGGGCGTATCGCTGGCGCCGAGCCGCGCGACGGCGAAAGGCGGCAGCACGTAGACGTTAAGGAGGCTGGTCACGCGTGGGTCTCCCAGTTTTTTTATGGTTGGGTCGGTGAAAACAGAATACGGTTAATGGCAGGAGCCATTCAACAAGATCCTGCATGCCTAGAATTGTCATTGCGGGCTGCGGTTTCGCCGGCGGGGTCATGGCGCTCCGCTCACTGCAACTCGGCCTCGATGTCATTCTGCTCGACGTGCCGCGCCCCGATATTGGCGGCGTCGAGATCATTCCGTCAAGCGCCCGCCACCTGCTCTCCGAACTGCGGCTCAACGAGGCACTCACAACAATCCGGCCGGGATACGGCGTCGGCATGCTGCGTTGCCTAGACGGGGGTGTACCGGAGTTTCGCGAGGGCCGCGCGCTGCACGTCGACCGCCTCGCGCTCCGCCGCGCCGTGATTGCCCAGGCTGCATCCCGCGGGGCGGAGATCCGCACCCTTCGCCAGCTGCCCGAACCGGATGCGGGCGCCTTCGCGTCAATTGATGCGACTGGCCGGCGAGCCGCGTGGTCACACCCGGTCGAACGGTATGGCCGCAGCGTGGCTGACGTGTTCTCCGCCCCGGGGTCGGCCAGCCGCTTCACCGCGCTCGTCGTCGGCTTGAGCGAGGCCTGGGGTTATGCTGCCGCAGACGAGGCCGGAACAACGATCGCCGTGATCCACGATGGCGGGCTGCCTCGGTTAGAGATAGAGCGCGCCATCCGGCCAGCATTCGGCTTGGCGCAAGATGGGCTGCTGATATATCTCGGCCGCCGCCCCGCCTTTCCGCAGTCGGCAGCCACACCGCTGCGGGGTCGAGTGCTCGCAATCGGCGACGCGGCATTCAGCCATGACCCAATCGGCGGCCGGGGTTTGTCCTTTGCGCTCGGCTCCGCCTTTGCTGCGTCAGCGGTATTGCAGACATGGCGCGATTACCCGACGCGCTGGCAGCACGCGGCGGCCTACTATGCAGATTATGTGGCTGCTGAAAAACGGCGGCATCTGGCTTTTATATCCGGAGACCAGAAGCAAGCGCCGCAGCCGCAGCCAGTGCCCTCGCACGTCGTTTGGTCGGGGAACGAAGCGCGCACTCCACTCGGGCTTGAGGATGGTATCGATGTTGCCGACGTCGCGCTGACGCAAGCCGGCACTCCGGTCCGTTGGCTGGGCCGTTTCGACGTCTTAGAATTAAAGGCGCAATGCGATAGCGTTCAGCGGACGAGCGGTCTGATACAGACACTGGGCCGCAGAGGATTTACGGCGGCTGAGGCGGCCGCAATGATCGACTGGGCCCTGCGAAACGGGCTTCTGCGCGCAGCAGGTCCGAGCGGGAGCTGAGCCAACATCTTTCCCACAGAGACATCAGAGGCGCGTTGGGCGCGCTATGACTTTCGTAGGTATTTCGTCTCCTGATAGAGGAGGTGTTTCCGCGACTGAAGCTTCGTTCAGGAATCCGTCTTCATCGGCGATCTTCGCTATCGTCGAACCCGTGCACGAATCAGAGGGAGGCGAGACTATGAAGCCGACGGCTTTGGCCTCTTACCTCCACACAGAGTGCGATTTGCCGTTGCCCGAGACGCCCAAAGAGACGATCCTTGCCTCGCAACCACCCGGAAATGCGGGGAATATCGGCTGAATCAAAACGAAGGGGAGGGAACCATGCCAGCGACTGTAGTCAACCGCCAAGCGCGGTGGTATCGTAGCGCCTTTGTCGCAGTTGCCATTGCCTTGCTCGGCATGGGGATTGCCGGATCCGCTTCCAGCGCCAATCCGAGTGACGCAACGGATCGTCCGACGACAGTCAGCCCGATCAAGCACGTCATCGTCGTTATCGGCGAGAACCAGAGCTTCGATCACCTCTATGGCACCTACGTTCCGCCGAGCGGGGATTCGATTTCGAACCTTCTGGCCAAAGGCATCGTCCGCCCTGACGGCTCTCCGGGGCCGCATTTCGCCAAAGCACAGCAGTTCACGACCTCGGGCCAAACCAGCTATTTCATCTCTTTCGCCACGAAGAACAAGACCCGCTACACGACCCTGCCGGCACCAACCCTGAACGGGGCGCCGAACAAGCCGAGCCCGACTTCGCCGCCCTTCACCCTTCCCGAGGACCTGCTGGCGGTAATCGAGCCGTCCTTGGAACCGGGCGACCTGTTCTTGCTCACAACGGGAGCCACCGGTGCCGCCGGCACGACCGGGCCCGATCCGCGCATCGTCAACGGCTCGGCTCTGCCGAACGGGCCTTTCCAGCTGACCGGTCCCAACCTTCCTTACGATTCCTATGTCGGGGACACCACGCACCGGTTCTATCAAATGTGGCAGCAGTCGGACTGCAGCATCCGCCACGCCACGGAAGACAACCCGGCCGGCTGCCTCAACGACCTCTACCCCTTTGTCGTCACCACTTATGCCGGCCCGATGGCGGACAGGGGTGGCGGCAATTCGATGGCGTTCTACAACGTGCAGCACGGGGACGCCCCGATCTTGAAGAAGCTGGCTGACCAGTACACGATCAGCGACAACTATCACCAGCCGGCAATGGGCGGTACTGGCCTTCAGCACGTCTTCCTCGGCACCGGCGACGACGTCTTCTGGAGTGACGGTAATGGCAACCCGACCGTGCCGCCCGCCGCGCAAATCGCCAATCCCAACCCGATGCCCGGCACCAACAACCAATACACTGCAGACGGACGTTTCAGCAATTGTTCGGATCCAGTGGGTTCTCCGGGGGTGTTGCCAATTGTGCATTATCTGGACTCCCTGGGCGATGAGGTGAAAGCAAATTGCGACAGCGGTCACTATTACGTGCTGAACAATACGAACCCGGGTTTCCTACCGAATGGTCAGCTCGATACGGCAGGTATCGCGAACGGGACTTCGATCCCGCCGAGCACTGTCCGAACGATCGGCGATGCCCTCAACGAGCAAGGCATCTCCTGGGGGTACTACGCGGGCGCCTACAACGCCGCCGCCAATCGGATGAATGCGTTAGACGTCCTGATCGGCCAAGCCTACTGCAAAATCTGCAACTTCGAGGCCTACGCGTCGTCGATCATGGGGAACCCGACGCAGCGCTCGGAGCACATAAAGGACGCCACGGATTTCTTCACGGCAGTCGCGAGCGGCAGGCTGCCGGCCGTGTCATTCGTCAAGCCGGACGGATTGATCGACGGCAGTTCCGCAACCTCCAAGCTCGATCTCTTCGAAGGCATGCTGCAAAAAATCCTGGATTCACTCGCGGCCAATCCTGGGCTCGAAGCACAGACGGCTCTGTTTATTACTTTCGATGAGGGAGGCGGGTATTACGACAGCGGCTTTATCCAGCCGATCGATTTCTTCGGCGACGGGCCGCGCGTGCCGCTGGTGGTGGTGTCGCCCTACTCGAAGGGAGGACATGTCGCGCACAGCTATGCCGACCACGTCTCGATCCTGAAATTTATCGAGCGCAACTGGCACCTGGCGCCGCTGAGCGCTCGCAGCCGCGACAATCTTCCCAATCCGATTGCGGACGAAGATGATCCCTATGTGCCGGTGAACGGCCCGGCGATCAGCGATTTGTTCGTGATGTTCGAGTTTGATCACGACCATCACAATCACGACTAATCCTGGCGCTCTCTCGGGCCGGCATCGACGGAATCATCATCAGGCCGTTCGCGCCAGAGGGCGGTACGGTCGAGGAGACGATCGTAACATTTGCTTCGGAGGTTTGGCCGCGGGTGATGGCTAGGGTCGGATGAGTTGTCATACAACCTCATAGGCCTACTCGAGTCGAAGAGTGACTGAGGGGTATGATCAGCTTTGACGACGTTGTTTCTGCATTCGCTGTGTCCCGGATGCGTCTGCGCCTACTCTTTCAGGTGCTTGCGACAGTTGCGACACTCGGTTGGGTTCCGGGCAATCCCGCAAAGTTGATGACGATGGTAGTCATATGGCTTCTTGGCTTCGGGCGTATCCGGGCAACCGAGCTCGTCGCGATGGCGGCGGTCAACCTGCTCTTTGTTCTGATGAACCAAGCGGCCTTGAAACAGGGAACCTTCGCCTTCGATGACCCCGATGGACGAATTTCTCGTCGGCCCAAACTCGGCGGATGATCTCGAAGGATTCAAGGAACATCTCGCGTGACTGCTGCTGGTCGACACCGAAAGCCTCGAACTCGGGAGGACGCAGGCCGCGGCCGAGGCCCATGTCGAGGCGCCCATCGGTCAGGTTGTCGAGCATCGCTGCCTCCTCTGCCACGAGCAGCGGGTGCCGGAACGGCAGGATGTTGACCATACTGCTGAAGCGGATACGGCAAGTGGTCCGCGACGCGGCGGCAATCAGCAAATTGGGCGACGGCACGGGCGCCGTCGGCTGAAGATGATGCTCGAAGAACCAAATTTGATCGATCCCGATGCGTTCGGCGAGCTCGACCTCCTCGAGTTGGCGCCGAAACATTTCTGGATGGCTCGAATTTTCGCGTGGCGTGGTTGTCGACCAAATGGCGAGTCTCACCGTCTCATCCTCCCCGAAGTTCTAACCGACAGCGGGCCGCGGCAGTGGTCGCATGGTCGTCGCCACTACGGGTTCCGTCAATCGCCTCACCCGCTCTCCCCGCGGGTATCTCATTAGTGTCGGTCAGCGCTCGATCTCTGCCCAGGCGCCGCGCCTGTTAATTGTCGTGCTACCCTTCACCAATCAGCCCAAAGCGTTTGGCGATTAATTCCGGGCCGATAAAGGTGTTCCCCGTAAGATTTCCGGGCCCATCGTCGCGGCTGTGCCGGACGCCTCCTTAGAGCTCCCCTAAACTAAAGTCTAATACGAATGATTCTGAGGCGGCATCCATGCATCCGCAGGTGCAATGGCACGGTCTGGAGGGCCCTGTTAACGTCTATCCAACGTTCTACTAAAGGGCCTGGATATGGGCAAGGCAACACTCTCGAAGATACTGGTATGGAAAGCCGCGGCTCTCGGCGCCGGGATCGGCCTCGCCATGCTTTCCTACCCGGTCCATGCCGCGCCGGTGAGCGGCGGCGACACCGTGCAGGGCCTCTACCAGGCGCTGCTCAGCACGATGAAGAATGGCCGCACCCTGGGGCAGAGCGGGCGCTTTACGCAGCTGGAGCCGGTCATTCGCAGGACTTTCGACATCCAGTCGATGGCCCGGTTGTCGGTCGGCCCGTCCTGGGCCACTCTGACCGGTGCGCAACGGCAGCAGGTGACGGAGAGCTTCGGACGCTATATCTCGGCGATCTATGCCGACCGCTTTGACAGCTACGATGGACAGAAGCTGCAGGTGATCGGCGAGCAGCCCGCGGTGGCTGGCATTATGGTGCGCAGCCAGATCGTCAAGGCCAACGGCGAGCCGGTCAATGTCGACTACATGATGCGCCGCGACGGCGACAGCTGGCTGATCTCCGACATCTATCTAGACGGCGCGATCAGCGAGGTGGCGACCCGCCGTTCCGAATTTGGCGCGATCCTAAAGAGCCAAGGCATCGACGGCCTGATCGCCGCGCTCAACCGCAAGGCGGACATCCTGACCGCAACTACGGCAAAGGCTTCGTAGCTGCTCTCCCGGGCTTCGGCCGTGCCATCAGAGACAGGAGGCTACAGGTGCCCAGCCTGCTGATGTTGGCAAGCGGTGTGGGGCTCGTCGCGGCAACCGCCGCTCTCTGGGTACAAGGGTGGCGGCGGGCCGATCACCGCTTCTTCGCTGGTCTTATCTCGATCGCCGTCACCTTAAGCTTGTTTTCGGTCATCGCCTGGGCCGCGACTGCGATCGCACCCTTGCCTCTTATTTGGGTTCTTGTTGGCACGGTCGCTCTACTCTTCGCGCTACGATTGTATCGACAGTTACGGGAGCTGCCGTCGGGCGAACATTCTCCTTAGCGGCGGGTGATCGTGACGTCGACAAATCACGAGCGGGCCGATCCGCGATCAGCCCCAATCGGCAGAGGCGGCGGCACTTCCCGAACAGAACGGAATCGGGCCACATGCCCGATTGCGCTATTTCGATCGGGGGACTGAACGGCTGAGATACTCGGGACACTAGAGAAAGGCCGCACCATCCCAGTAAGCGGACCGGCTGGCCAGTGGCCAGCGCAGCCGATGTGCCAGAGCACTAAATCGCTGCGCGATAGTCAGCTGAAGCGGCTTATCTGCGGGCCCGCTAAGCAGGATACAGATCGTCGATAGCGGGCGAGGCGTCCTGTCTTGAGGATCGAGGTGTCGTCAACCTCATCCAAGACAGGAGTTTTCCATGAATACGGATGCCGTCACCCCGCTGCGTCATCGCATGATCGAGGACATGAACGCACGGAAGCTCTGCGCTGGCACGCAGAGGGGCCACATTCACAGCTGCAAGCGGTTTGCTGTGTTTCTCAACCGCTCCCCTGACACGGCGACGACTGAGGATATCCGGCGCTTCCAGTTGCACCTGGCCGAGACCGGTGTGAGCATCTGCAATCGCAACCGCATCATGACCGGGGTGCGGTTTTTGTTTCGCGTGACACTGCGGCGACTGGATCTTGCCGCTGAGATCTATCACATCCGTGAGCCGCAAAAGATACCGCTAGTGATGAGCCCGGACGAGACGCGGCGCCTGCTGGCCGTCGCCAGCAACCTCAAGGTCCGCACCTTGCTCAGTCTCGGCTACGGCTGCGGCCTGCGCGCCAGCGAGGTGGTCAGGCTCAAGGTCAAGCATATCGACAGCGCGCAAAAGATCATTCGGGTCGAGCAGTCCAAAGGCCGTAAGGACCGCAATGTCATGCTGTCGCCGGAGACGCTCGGTCGGTTGCGCCAATGGTGGAAGGCGCGCCCATCTCGTTACGACGCCGGAGCCCCCGTGGCCGAACGCTGGCTGTTTCCTGGCAACAAGCGCGGCAAGCCGATGACCACCCGCCAGTTGAGCCGCCTGTTTCACGAGGCGGCCGAGGCGGCCGGGATCAAGAAGGCCGTGACGCTGCACGCGTTGCGCCACATCTTCGCGACCCACCTGCTCGAGCGTGGCACCGATATTAGAATTATCCAGGCACTGCTGGGTCACGACAAATTGGAGACAACGGCGCGTTACACGCGTGTCGCCACCGGCATGATCGCCGGCGTCGAGAGCCCGCTCGACCTGCTGTCGCAGCCTCGCAAAAAGCCTAGGAAGAGCCGGAAAGACCCGCCGCCGGCGTAGCCGCCTGCCGCGGTGCTCCGTCCAGCGTTGGAGGTTGCAGATGTCTTCCGCGACCACGGGACGGCGTGGCGCAGAGCCAATGCCGGGCACGTCAGCCTCGACCAGCTGAAGGTGATGTCGGCCATCGAGCGCTGCCGCACGGTGGCGCTCGGCGGCCATGTCGCGCGCTGCGAGGACTGCGCCGATACTGTCATTGCCTACAACAGCTGCCGCAACCGGCATTGCCCCAAGTGTCAGGCCACCGCCGCCAAGGAATGGCTTGCCGAGCGCGAGGCCGAATTGCTCCCCGTCGGCTACTTCCACCTCGTCTTTACGCTGCCGGGTCCGATCGCCGATATCGCCTACCACAACAAAGCCGCGATCTACGGTCTGCTGTTTACGGCGGCGGCTGAAGCCACGATGACCATCGCCGTCGATCCCAAGCGGCTTGGCGCCAGGATCGGCATCACAGCCGTGCTCCACAGCTGGGGATCGGCGATGACGCATCACCCGCACGTGCACATGATCGTCCCGGGCGGCGGCATCTCCCTTGATGACACGCGCTGGGTGTCGTGCCGCCCGGCGTTCTTTCTGCCGGTGCGGGTTCTCTCGCGCCTGTTCCGGCGATTGTTCCTGGGCAAGCTCCTCGCTGCCCACCAGGCGGGACGCCTCGCGTTCTTCGGCGACCACACCGCCCTCACCGAGCCGCGAGCATTCGCTGCTTTCCTAACGCCGCTGCGCAAGACCGAGTGGGTGGTCTATGCCAAGAAGCCGTTCGGCGGGCCACAGGCCGTGCTCGCCTACCTGTCGCGCTACACCCACCGCGTCGCGATCTCCAATCACCGGCTGATCTCAGCCGACAAGACCGGCGTCACGTTCACCTGGAAGGATTACCGGATCGAGGGGCCTGATCGCTATAAGACCATGACACTGCCAACCGACGAGTTCATTCGGCGCTTTCTGACGCACGTGCTGCCCAAGGGCTTGCACCGCATCCGCCACTATGGATTGTTCGCCAACGGCAACCGCGCCGCCAACATCGCACGGGCGCGTGAGTTGCTCGCCGTGCCGTCCCGGGCGAAACAGCCCGAGCCGTCCGCAACCGCAGCTGCCGGCGAACCCCGCGTGCTGCCGCGTCCATGTCGCTCCTGCGGTGGCCGCATGATCATCATCGAGACTTTCGCGCGCGGCTGCCAGCCCAAACACCACCCGGCGCCCGCTACGGCAGCGATCAGGATCGACACCTCATGACGCCGTCGCCACTGATCCACCAGCCCAGTGACGCTCGCCATTCCGGCTGGCTCTCGGCCAGCACAGCCCTCGCTTACTGCAGGTCGATAAATCGGCCCGCAGTCGCCCCGCCAACCATGTCCAGAAACGCCCACTGCGCTCGTTCAGCCCGTCACCCATACCCATCCTGCGAGGCAAACCGATAGAGCGGGCGCTTTGATCCAACCTCGCCCAACCTGACGCCGCGGCTAAATCCCCATAGAGCCCGCGGCACCGACGGTGCCCCACTTCCCGCGATTTCGTGCCTTGGCGCTTTTCAGACGCCGGCCGCCCGAACGCCTGGAGGGGTCGTCACTGCCGGCGTCCGAAAACCTGCACACAAGCGGACATTCCAACGAACACGCTCGCGATCCGCGCTGGGTTCGCACCCAAAGAACGGCGAGCGCGGTTAGAGAAAGTCGCTATTTGCCGCCGACCGAAAAGGCGAGGAGGACGTTACCGGGTGCGCCCCCCAAATGCGCATATCCCGAAGTAACGTAGAGCATCCCGTCGACGACGACCGGGCCCGGCCCATCGAGGGAGCCGCCAAAGGCCGTGGTCTCGTTGACGGTTTGGTAGCTCCCCTTGGTGTCGACGTCCCAGAGGATCCGGCCGCTTGCCGCGTCATAGGCGCGGAGATGGCCATCAAGGCCGCCGGAAAAGACCACGCCGGGGATCGCCGTTACCGCTGCCGATTGCGCCGGGCTGCAGCCCGGCGCGTCGCCGCAGCCAGGATGCGGCGTGTGCCAGACCACCTCTCCGGTCTCAAGTGCCAGAGCGAACAGACCGCCGCCCACAGTCGGGTTTAGCAGGAAACTTCGGCCCGCGGGACGATTTCTGCGCGCCGGGCGTCGAGTCCGGAACTGGCCGCGTCCGCACATCGGACAGCGCGACATAGACATTGTGTGCGTCCGCGGCTGCGCCCCACTGCACCCCGCCCTGCTTCCCGCCCTCGCCAAGACGACGCTGCCAGATAATGGCACCCTGTCGATCCGGATCTACCGCGTAGACAACGCCCGATTTCTGACCGGCGACGAGCGCCCGCTTCGCGATGTAGGCCGAAGCCTCCCGTGACCCAGCCCGCGCGTGTCTTTCGATCAAGAGCCGGCTATTCTCGCTGCTTCGTCCCCGATTGCCCCCGTGTACACCTACCGGCTGCCCGCAGCGGGAGCACACTAGCCGCTCGCGCCAATCGGAGCACTGGCGATTCGGGCTCGATCTGGTGGTTGCAATCCCGGCACCAGACTTCCCCATTGCCGCGCGCGGAGAACACTCGGTCTTGAAATTATGTCGGTGGTCTTTACAGCGAGGTGCGGGGCGTCAAACTGACCTAAGGTGTAGTCCGGAATGGGCTCCAGCGCCGCGGGACGAGCAGAGGTGTCGATCAGATTATTGTCCCACGACCGGCCCACCTGAAACGCGGAGCCGCCGTCGTTCCAGATTGGGACTCCGGAAAGATGGAACAATGCGTCCATCCGTAGCCGACCGGAGGCTCCGTGGGGGCCTCCCCTCGATCGGCCTCGCCCGATCTCGCCCTTCCTGACACCGGGGGCGTCAATTCACAAAAGGGGTACCCATCGTCGGGAGGTGTTTTAGTCCCTTCCATTCCAGGAATTTGCGTGCCCCCGACTTGATCGGTTACAGCGGGTCGAGAAGCGAAGATCCTTGCTCCGGTAAACCTCTACCTGATTACGCATGATCCTCAGCCAATTTGAGGAGGCGGTATGGCATCGGCGGGGTTCGGACTGCGACATAGCCGAGGCGTGGCATCGCGGCGAGATCGTATCGGCGGTTGAAGCGGTACTCGAATTCGGCGAGGTAGCGGGGTACATGCTTGTCGCGGATGGTGCGGTAAGTGCCAGTGATGGCGCTCTTGATGTTGCCGAGGGTGGTGTTGACCCACTTGAAGGCAGGGTTCAGGGCGGCCTTGCGACCGGATCCAGTGATGATCGGCTGGTGGACGCAGCCGGCGTTGCCGACCCCAGTGAAGCAGTGCAGGCCGTCACTGACAACGGTGCTGGCGGGCTGGAAATTGCGCTGCGCCAAGGTCGCGATTTCGGCACGGCGGAAACCCTTCACGCGGCGCAACTTCAAACGGATTGGCTTGCCCTGTGGTGTGGTTTCGACCGCCGCCACGATCGGCGTCTTGCCCGGCGAACCGCGGCCCCGCTTGCCGCCGTTGCGCTCCCCGCCGAGATAGGCGTTGTCGATCTCGATCCGTCCCGTCAGGCGCTTTGTGGCGTCCCGCTCCATCATCGCCTGCATGAGCTTGTGCTTGATCTTCCAGGCGGTGGTCTGGGTGACGCCAAGCCGGCGGCCCAACTCAATGCTGGAGATGCCGCCCTTGCTCTGAGTGAGGTGGTACATGGCGCGAAACCAAGTGCACAGCGGCACCTTGGTTGCCGCGAAAATCGTTCCGGCGATCACGGATGTCTGCCGTCGACAGGCGGCACACTGGTAAAGCGCCCGGGTCTTGACCAAGCTGTGATGCTGCCCTGCGCAAACCGGGCAGACAAAGCCGGACGGCCAGCGCCAGCGCATCACCGCCTCCCGGCACTGATCCTCTGTTCCGTAAAGAACAGCAAACTGGGCCTCGCTGACCCCCTTTTGAAATTGCACCTTGTTGCGCGCCATCGTTCAAACCCGCATAAACAGCCGCATGTTCCTGTTTTGTACCACTCCTTGATGGCTGAGGATAGTGCGTAATCAGGAACCTCTATGACCCACGAGCCTGAATTCGGCTCGCGATCAAGCATCCGCCGTGGGTGTCGGGACTGGCTCAGATTGTGGCGGTGCCACCCGAGAGCGCGGTCGCCTCTGCCTCGCCTTCGTGGGCCCTGAGGGTGACTTATTCACGACATCGGACTTCGACCGGGAGCGAGTGGTCCGGGTCGGTTCTGGAGCCGCCTCGACTTCCCTGTCTACATGTTCTGCGGCGGTTTCCGCTGGTCTCGGTGCCAGTGCCGCCTCCGTTTTTGGCTTGCGGCCCAGACCGAGTTGCTTTGCCAGTGTGGATCGACGCTCTGAATAGGCCGGGGCGGTCAATGGATGATCGTGCTGCAATCCCCAGCGTTGCAAATATTCACCCCGGCTCAATCCGTGTCGGGTGCTAATGTGGCGGCGTAGGGTTTTCCCCCGATAACCGCATTCCAGACAAACTACGTAGTCGTGACGGACGGATTGGCGCACCGAGACGGCGGGGGTAAGCACTTCTTCGACGGGAGCCTGCCGTCCAAGCTCACGAAGGCTTCGGTGCACGGTAGCGATGAGGTCAGGAAGGCCACTGGCCCCGACTGTATTATGTCGCAGGTAGCTCCCGACGATCTTCGCCGTGAGAAGTGGACTGACGGTTTGAGCATCCATGGCAGTCTCCGAGATTTATTTTTCACCGGATCAATATACGAGCCGGGAAAGCATTTCAAAGACAAAATACTCCACGCCTTTGCCCGATCCGACGCCTGCTATATCAGCCCAATGCTGTGTTGGGTGCAGTCATTATCATCCGAAGAGCGGCTTTGTCGTCGCCGGAAATCTCGGGGGATCTCGACCGGATAACTTGGCGGGCGGGAGTCGTCCTTGCCCTCACTTGTCTCTCAGGAGCCCTGGATTCAGTTCTATCCGGGGATCGGGTTCAAGCTTCTGCGCGCCACCCAGGAGACCGGCCACTGGACGGTTCTTCTGAACTGCGCAAAGGGCTCCAGCATTCCCCGGCACGAACATCTGGGAGCCGGTGAATACTACGTCATTTCCGGGAAAATGGAGGTGCGGGGCGGCGTCGAAAACGGCGGCATCACCGCTATCACCGGAGACTACGGCTACGAGCCGAACGGTGTCATCCACGACATGACCAACTTCCCCGAGGATACCGTCCTCTATTTCACCAACTTCGGCCCGATCCGCTACATCGACGACGACAACAACACGGTCGGGTTCCTGGATTGGCAAGGTGTCCTAAAGGCGGCGGAGGAAGGCACCGCCAACATCGCTTCGGCAGCATAAATCACGCACTCAGCGGTGTCCCCATTGGCCGGATCGGCGATAGGAAGACGATCCTGACTGCGAAATTGGAATCGGGTTAAAGATCGCGTAGATCAACGTTGTCTCATCTCGTGCAGGCGATGCTTTTAAGATGAAGATGGTTGCTGATAGCGTGTAGGAAAGCTTCGGCGCGGAGTTCCTGTCCATGGAGGATGGCTATGACCATAACCACCGACAGAATGAACGGGCTCAGCGAGACCCCCTCCGTTCTAGAGCGTCTGTAGCGATCAGCAAATAGGGTCAGTGTCGCGATGCCAATGACGATACCGATAGCGACTTCGGGCGCGGTGTGGGCATTGAGCCATAACCGAGACCCGGCAATGACCACGATCAAGCCGGTGCTGGAGAAAAAGATCACGGCGCGTGACCATCCTCTCTGCTCGGCGGCGATCACGAGCGCTATCGCCCCGTAGATCAGGACGCTGAGGCTGGTATGACCACTCGGGCTGACGAGATTGGGCTGGGGAGGGCAAGCGTAAAAGTATACCTTCAGCAGTGTGGTTGCACCAACACAGAGACTAACTGCGATAACCCATGATACGGATACTGTCCGCCCATGATGTATCAGCATCCACAAGAGTATAACAATCGAGAGTGGCAGTAATACGGCTGCATCACCAAAGTCAGTTAGAGCGTTCATGCCTTCGCGTATATCCAAACCAACGAGGTTGTTAAGGTTCGATCGTGACCGCCGCGTCCGATGTCTCAGACATGGGTATGCCACTCTGCCGAGTTGGGTCGCTTCTGCGCAAGCGGCGAACGTCCCGATCGTGCCCCAGCAGGATGCTCATATGGCTATTACCCGGTCGGCTGCCACGGATGTTGCTTGGCTGCCTGCCTTCGTGCGGGAAGCGACCAAAAGTCTCATCGCAAGCGACCTGCCTTGATCCTGTCGAAGTTGCGATCCATTCCTACCGACACCGCTACGGGGCGGCGGAGAGTGACCCCGCATTCGAGCCAGTCGAGGCCGAGCTTGTGAAACAGCCCGAAATCACGGTCCCTACGATTGTCTTGCATGGCGGCAGCGATGGCGTCTCGCCACCTCGGTAATCAGAGCGCCACGACCGCGTTTTTTACCGGCCCATATCAGCGACGGGTCGTGCCGATCGCGGGACACTTCCTGCCACGGGAGACACCCGAGGCAGTGGGGCAAGCGGTTCGCGAGCTTGGCTCCTGACGCAACCCGCCCTGAATCCGCGATCGTAGGGTCCGGATCTAGACGCTGCATTGCCCAATTAGCGGGAGGGTGTACACGCACATTCCAAATTGACCGAAGGGCGGCGCTCGCCCGAATGACAGCATGGAACGGGAGGCTATCATGGCGCTGAAAGGTGTGCTGCGACCCGGTTACATTCAGATCCGGGTGACCGATCTCGATGCGGCGGTCACGCATTATGTCGAGCGCATCGGGCTGCACGAGGTCAGCCGCGAGGCCGATGGCCGCGTCTACTTGCGTGCCTGGGACGAGTTTGACCGCCACAGCATCGTTCTCCGCCCAGCGGATATGCCGGGGATGGACTATGCGGGATTCAAAGTCGCGAGCGAATCCGATCTCGACACCTTGGCACGCCGGATCAAGGAACACGGCATCGAGGTCGAGGAAATCGCGGCGGGACAACAGCCCGGCCTCGGACGCCGCCTGAGCTTCATCGTGCCGACCGGCCATCGGATCGAGTTGTTCTCGGAGATGACTTTATCGGATCACGGGCCGATGACGCGCAACCCTGAGATATGGCGGGAAGAACCGCACGGGATGCGGGTGACCCGGTTCGACCACTGCAACTTGCATGGGCCGAACATCGATCAGGTCGTGGAGTTCTTTACTGAGGTTCTTGACTTTTCGCTGACCGAAGCCGCAGAGACGCCTAACGGGATCGCGGCGGCGTTCCTAAGCTGTTCAAACAAGGCGCACGATGTTGCCTTCATTCGTCGAGCCGAGCCAGCCAAATTCCACCACGTCGCTTTCTCGCTAAATTCGTGCATGAGGTCGGCCAAGCCGCGGACATCATCGCGCGCTATGACATCCCGCTCGACATCGGCCCGACCCGGCATGGCATCACCCGCGGTCAGACGATCTACTTCTTTGATCCGTCTGGGAACCGCAATGAGGTGTTCGCAGGCGGCTTCATCTATTACCCCGATAACCCAAAGCGGGTGTGGTCGATGGATCAGATCGGCAAGGCGATCTTTTATTATCAGCGCGAATTGAACGAGCGTTTCATGAGCGTCGTCACGTGATAGTCCAGGAGCGGGCCTGACGTTACAGGTTCGCTTCACCGAGCTTTCCTGATGCACTCGCCAATGGCCCCTCTGCTCGAAGCGGCTCGACGGCAACCCGTAGGATCGGTCAAAATGCGGCCAAACCATGTCGGGAGGAGGCGGTGGAACGGATCGGGCAATGCCATTGCGGCTCGCTTCGAGTAATTGCCACGGGTGAACCGGATCGGGTTTATCTGTGCAATTGCAAGGCTTGCCAGCGTCGCACCGGCACGGCTTTCCATTTCGGTGCGACATATCCCAAAGAGCGAGTGCGGCTCGACGGCGAGCGGAAGATCTACGAACGCGACGCGGACAGCGGCTACCGCATTCGATTTCATTTCTGCCCGAATTGCGGCACCACCCTTTATTGGGAAGGGGATCGCAACCCAGCGGTCTGCGGGGTCGCGGTAGGCGCATTCGACGCGTCAGCCTTTCCACCGCCCAGCGACTCGATTTGGGAGGAGTTGATGCATCCTTGGCTTGGTCTGCCGTCGAGGATGGAGCACCACCGGCAGGGCCGACCACCGATCACAAACCAGACGTAACAGCGTGCTGGCGCGTGGTTCCCCGGCGAGCTCGACAGCTTGCCGCAAGTTGACGCTGCTGGCACCAGTAACTCGACGAATGTCCGCCTGACGAGACAGAAGTCCTAGCTGTTTCAATGGCTTGTCGTACCGTTGTGGTTTCCCACAGATAAAGATAGTCCGCCAACAGATTCGGGGCATTCCGCTCGAGTGCTTCCTCGACCCGGCGGCCCGCCTCGAGCTCGGCGCTCGGTGGGTTAATTCATATACTGACCAATACTCCCAGCACCGGCTCTGAGAGGCGAACGCGGTTCTCGATGGCTGCCGTCAGCCCTCACGGCGTGGCCGTTTGAAATGGCGCTGACGTATTCCCGCGGTGTAGAGCTTGACGCCATTCGGATTTGGCCCGTAGTCGCTGCGAACGGTAACTTTCGTTGCTGTTATCAGCGCTTAGGGCGTGGTGACGCGGCGAGATCGCATGGCGCGCACTTAAGTGAGCGGTTCTGGATTGACTGCCGCTCCCATGACCGGCGAGTGCATTGCCAATGGGAGCATACACAAGTAATACCATTGTTACGATAAAAACGAAACGACGATACATGGCATGCCCGTCCTCTTTTTGATTTCCACCAGAGAAGTCAGGCGAAATCGGTGGCTCGAGCCGCTTTGACGCGCACCGGCATCTTTAGCTTCACGCGATAGTGCCTACCCAGCTCGGGGGTCCACCCACAGTCGCAGGGTTCAAGGTGCTCATCTTGCGCTTGCAGCCACACGCGGAAACCGTGCGACCCGAGGGGGTGCGTCGGTAGCACGGAATTGTGCACGAGGAATTGCCCGTCCGGGATGGCCTCGGGTAGGCGCTGCAAATAGGTCATCCCCTTTGATTGGGCGATGTCCTGCCAGGATTGTTGCTCAGCCAATTTTAGCCTCTGGGGGGACACGACGGAGGATTTCTCTACGAGTAATCGTCATCTGCGTTTCCCCCGGTCCACCGACATTCCCCGGTTTCCCGAGCTGCTTGTCGCTCGGCACCCGATTTGTCGCGGTGATTGGGTTTGTATGACTCGCCGGAAAAAAAAATGGATTCGAGCAATCGGCCCCCGCGAGCCGTCCCGCCACGCGGACACTCACCGGAGTGACGCAAACACGACGACCGGCTCCCTTCGGAGTCGGCCGGCGCTCTTTTTATCGCGCCTCAGACCGCGACGCGTTGCTCCGTCCCGCTCGGCTGTGTGGCATAGAGCTTCCCATCGCGCTCTTCGACACGGCCGGCCCGCTTGTGCCGGGCAATCGCGGCGCCGACATGGTTCGGGCGAACGCCTTTGCATGCAGCGGTGATTTCTTGCTGCGTCTTGCCGGTTGCCAGGGCAAGAACCTGATCGTTGAGGTTCGGCGAGCGGCGGCCGCCGCCAGCTGATTTTGCGGTCGCACTGCGCCGGCGCCCGCGTAGTCTCGCTGGAGGCGCCGCCTTCACTCCCGTGGTCGGCATTTTGGCTGAGGACATCTTCCTCGCGTGCGTGCCCGTACTGTAGCGCGCGAGCACACGCTCGGTTGCCTCCAGTTCGTTGAGCTGGCTGGCGAGCTTTTCACGCTGAGCATCGACGCGCGCGAGCGCTTCGCCGAGCCGTTGCTTCTCCTTAGTGATCTCGTCGAATGTTGACATTCATTGCCTTCGAGACAGAGTGAAGGTTGACCAGGATCGATCAATCTTTGGGGCGTCTATCACTACGATGCGTAATGTGCAATGGCGGAATGCGCGGATTTAATCGGATCAATAACCGAGAGGCCGTATTTTTACTGCGGGGTAAGTAAAGAGGAGACGCACTCGGGGTGATCTTGCATCAGTGCGCACCGCGATAATCGAGTAAAGATCGTCGAGACCTTCCATTACCGCTACATGCCAAGGCCTCTGGTGGTAAACACACGAGCCGCATCTGATGAGCATTTCCGTATCAAGCCAGGCTATTGATGGCGTCACGAGGATTTACTTCCATTCGTCATGGTGCGTGAGGCTCGCCGTCAATGGCCACAGGATGGGTTCGATCCTGGTGGATAGCCAGACCGGCGAATTGGCGATTGTCGCGGTCGTGTGATCGTCTTGTTGGGGGACCGCGAGTCCGAATCCGTCTCCCTCCACTCCGCCTTCGCCGCGGGTGAGATCGCGTGGGCAATGAACGGCTCCGCCATACGCTTGCCCTGAATTAGCTCGAGCACCGGCGTGGCCACCGGCTCGCAGTTGATTTCGATCGCGGTTTTCGAATGCGAGTCCCTCGCGGGACGCTATAACCCAATCGCCGAAGCCAAAATATCCAGTAAAATCGCAGGCCTCTATTAATGTGTCCTCTTCGCGCAACGTAGCAGTCGGGCGGCTAAGTTCTTTCATGTCAGGAGGAACGATTGCACTCGCAGGGGTGTCCTCATTCAGACACTGGCCCGAAATCTGAATGACCCAGAGGACGGGAGATTTCGTAACGCCTCTCGTTCGATGGAGATTTTAATGGCCGACGCGCAACCCGACGCAATCGCCCTCTTGAAGGCCGATCATCGCAAGGTGGAAGATCTGTTCGCCAGGTTCGAAGCCGCCGGGGAAGCCAGTAAGAAGAAGCACCTGGCAAGACAGATCTGCACTGAATTGACCGTGCACACCATCCTCGAAGAGGAAATCTTCTATCCCGCATGCAAGGGCAAGATCGAAGATGATCTGGTCAGGGAAGCCTATGTGGAGCACGATGGCGCCAAGGTGCTAATCGCCGAGATTGAGGCTGGCGGTCCCGATCAAGAATTCTATGACTCCAAGGTCAAGGTTCTCTCCGAACAAATCGAACACCATGTCCACGAAGAAGAGAAGCGGTCGGAAGGGATGTTTTCCCAGGCGCGAGCAGCGGGGCTCGACATGGACGGCCTTGGCGCTCGCATGCTGGCGCGCAAACAGGAGTTGATGGCACGGTTCGAGGCTGACGGTCTGCCGTCTCCCGAAACACGAACTTTCACGGGTCACGATCTCGAGATGAGCGCCCCTGTTGAGGCCCCCGAAAATGCGTGAGGGCTCGTCTCTTGCGAAACACGCATCGCTGAAAACCCGATGGACGCGGCAAGGTCAAGCGCTTCCTTTGATCATTACCGCAGGCTCCAGCCGCACCGATGATGCTCAGAAACATCGTTTGGCTTTGGCATGAATGGTCTCTGGGCATCGACGCTTCGTCTGTCATCGCTTTTCGCACGCTGAAGACCTTGCCGGCGGTGTGGTTGCCGAGATCGAGGCTTGTCGGATTGTCAGCGAAAAGATTGAGACCGGTTTGGCTCTGCAGGCGCTGGCGCTGACCGGCGGGCTTGGCCTTACGGCTTCACGCGTCGCGACTAAAATGCTGACGCACTACCGACGCAAAGTGCGTGCGAACAGACGCCGGCTGGCAGAGCGATGAGCGGTCAGCGGGATTGGAACTACTCGGCGTCGGCACCGTTGCCATATGGGATGCCTAGTGCGGGACCTTCTGGCATTCCTTGGTATTGAACTCCTAGAGCGCCAATGCAATAGCAACCACGGGAACCCAAAGCGAGCAACTTGAGCGAAAAGCCCAGCAGGCCCGCGCCCGGCTAACCGAAACATTGGAAGAGCTACGCGTCGAGAATGACGCCGGGAGCAAGCGCATGAGCACCAATGATGGTGTGCATCGATCTGCGACTACGGGCGTAACGTCATCAGACCACGCGCGTTTGTGGGTCATCGGATTGAGCGCCCTGCTGATCGCACTCGGATTTGCCCGGCGGCGGTCTGGGGATGCGAGCCCCGTGGCAGGCGATCGCCGGTCGCTTGAAGTCGGCCGCGGCCGGTCTGCAGAGACGCCATCGCGAATCCCGGCCCGGGGTGGAAGGACATTCTTCTGCGCGTCTATCAGGGTATTTCGGAAAACCGCATCCTCTTGGTCGCCGCTGGCGTGACGTTCTACTCGCTCCTCGCTATTTTCCCGGGCATCGCGGCTCTGATTTCGATATACGGACTCTTTGCCGACCCGGCTACCGTAGCCGGTCATGTCGATACGATTGCGAGCGTCGCCCCCGGTGGGGCGGTCGAGGTGCTTCGCGAACAAATGACCCGGCTCGCCTCGCAAGGCGGGACAACACTGGGGGTCAGCTTTGTCGTCAGCCTTGCAATCTCGCTTTGGACCGCTAACTCAGGCGTCAAAGCTATCTTCGATGCGCTCAACATTGTTTACGGAGAAGAGGAAAAGCGTGGTTTTCTCAAACTCAATGTCGTGGCGTTGTTTGTCACGCTAGGGATAGTTGCCTTTATCCTGCTCACGCTTGCAGCAATTGTCGTTATTCCGGTTGCTTTAACATATATTCCGCTTCCTAAGGTGACCGCTCTTGTTGTTAAAATCGGCAGATGGCCGATTCTTTTCGCGCTAGTCACAACCGCGTTGGCGGTTCTTTACAAATACGGTCCAAGCCGCACCGAGCCGCGATGGCGCTGGATTACTTGGGGCAGTGTATCTGCTGCGATCGTATGGCTCGCTGCTTCGGCCCTGTTCTCATGGTACGTGGCGAGTTTCGGCAGCTACAACAAGACCTATGGCTCGCTCGGCGCGGTTATCGGCTTCATGACCTGGATTTGGATCTCGATCATCGTCGTTCTAGTCGGCGCCAAGCTCAATGCGGAGATGGAACATCAGACGGTCCGCGAAAGCACCACTGGACAACCAAAGCCGATCGGGAGTCGAGGCGCAAAAATGGCCGACACAGTTGGGGCAGCACAGGCCTGAGAAGTGGATTGGCGAGATGCTGACCATAAGCGAGGCGCAACGGCGGACCGAGCTCTTCCTGACCGGCCAGATGCTGGAGGCGCTGCGCGCCGTCGAATACGAATTGCCGAGCTTTGATGCCCAGTTGCACGATGTGGACTTGGCGGAGGTCGCCCGCGCGCGTGTCGAGATCCGCCATGTGCGAGGCGCTTCCGACGCCACCTACCTCATCAACGCCTTCGGCGAAGAGCTGTTGATGCAGCTGCAGCTTAACGTTCACAGGCTCGTGGTTGTTTATCGCGTGCCGGCACTCGATGCACTCGACGCCAGCACCCTTGCGGTGGGTCTAGAGCGCTGGCGCATCGGCGCCGAGCATGCCGGCTGGAAATTCGGCTGGCGCGATTCGCCGATTGCGGGCGACGCGGGCCGCCGTTTTGTCGAAACCTATTGCTACGCCTTCGCCGGCACCGATTTTCTCGAAGACGAGCCGCAGCAGCTCTATTGGCGCACCGATATTGTGCAGATGACCCGCTATTACATGATCGAGGCAGCCCACGGCGGCATCCGCCTCTCGCCCCACCGCGCCGGATTCCCGGTGTAAATCAGTGCCCACAGCGGCACAGCGGCCGGTCAGAATGACAGTCGCTGTGCGAGCGCGTCGAAGTTACAAAAAATGGGGGATTCCACAGTGATCCCATCGCGGCCGACGGCTTTGGGGTAAATTCGTTCACCGATACGAGAGCGGCTCCGAGCTGGCGAATATCTCTACTCAGAGCCGAACCACAGTGTGCCGGTGTCTGAGCGCTCGGCAGCATCGCGGAGCGTTAGTCGGGTGGGATCCCGCTACGCCGGGTATCGGTTTCCCGCCGAGAGTGGTCGATCTCGGAGACGGGCCTCGCGGCATTTTGGCGCCAGGGAGAGGAGTTGGGTTCGCAGGAGACTCCCCGCTGGGGGAGCGCGATTTAGGGCGGCCGCGACAGGCTTTGGCGATGACAGGACTTTCGGGCCGGCATGACCTCGCGCGGTCGCCGAAGGCTGCTAGACTCGGCTCTGCCGGCCGCGGAAAGCACGGAGCGGCGCATGAAGTGGCTCGGCATCGATGTCGGCGGCACCTTCACCGACCTCGTTCTTTACGAACGAAGAGCGCGGCTGGCTCATCGTCGACAAAGTGCCGAGCACGCCGGTCGACCCGTCGCGGGGCGTGCACGCCGGGACCGCGCGGCTCGACTTCGATCTCGCCGATATCGCCAAGCTCGTGCATGGCACGACCGTTGCGACCACCACGATCATCGAGAGAAGGGCGCGCGCACCGCGGTGCTGACGACCGCAGGATTTCGCGACGTGCTCGAGGAAGCGGCCGGGCATCGCGACCCGAGCACGACGAAGCTGTACGATCGGCGTGGGTACGACCCCGAAAAGGCGGCGTCGTTTTTTGCGACGTCTTAATTTTAGATCGCGCCCGGCGGGAACAATCCCAAAGGGTGCGGAGAATAGCCGAGCCATCGTGAAAATTTACGGGTGAGTCAGCATTATGACCGTTCTCGTCTCCGTCAAGATCAATGATGGGGTGGTCATGGCGGCGGACAGCGCCAGCTACTTTGAGAGCGGCATGGTCTACCGGCATGCCGACAAGATCGTGAATTTGCGTCAGGGCCTGCCGATCGGGGCGATGGTGACCGGCGCAGGAGGAATCGGAAACGAGTCGATCGACACGCTCCTCAAGGACCTGCGCCGCCGCTTCAATGGCGAGGACGAGGCGCGGCGGGACTGGGCGCTGGATCCGGCCCGATACACTCTCGCGGAGGTCGTGAGCCGCCTTCGCAGCTTCCTGTTCGAGGAGAAGGCCGCCGCCTACGCCGGGGAGGTCTGGACCCGAGTGCGGCTGTGCGGCTACTCCGCGGACCGGCCGCTCGCCGAGGTCTGGGAGATACTGCTGCTCGGGCCCAACTCTCCGGCGCCAACCCAGGTGCAAGGCGAGCAGGATTTCGGCATCCGGTAGGACGGGGAGTACGAGGCGCTAAGTCGTCTGATCTTTGGGCTCGGAACCGACTTTGAGGACGCGGCCGCCGGCAGCGGGCTCACACCTGACGCAGCGCGCGACCTCCATGCTAAGCTCTCGCCCGCGCTCTTCGAGCTTCTCTTCGTAGAAGCCATGCCCATCCGCGATGCGGTCGACCTGGCGCGTTTTCTCGTGGAGACGACAATCGGCTTTGTGAAGTTCTCCATCGCGCGGCCCAAAACCGTCGGCGGCTCGATCGCGATCGCCGCCATCACGAAGCATGAGGGCTTCCAATGGGTGCAGCGGCAGAACGGGTTCGGCCGGCCGAACCCAAGGTGCTCGGGCTGATCCAACAGCGGCTGGCTGATAACCCTCGACCTCGCTGCTACCGCCGACGCGGATCACCGCGACGCCGCCGGCGTTCCCATTCCGCCGAAGGGACCCTCTCTTTCGCGAGCGTGGACCGCGGGTTCGAATCCCTCTTTTCTCCAGCGGCGAGTCCGCTGCGACCTGACTTCGGCCGACCAGGCTTCGCGACGGGAGCGTCGTGTTCTCGTCAACCTCTCACGCGTTGAGCCGCCGGGCGTTGTCCGTTGCCGCACGATGCACGGGGGTCAGCATCGCTCCCTGCGAGCGGACCGCCAACGCGGCCAATTCGATATATTGAGAGAAGAGGCGCCCATACCATTCCATCGCTGACCGGCTCTGCAGACCCAACACGGCGGCCGGGGTACGACAGAGCGCCAACTCGGAGGTCATGCGCGTTGCGATCGCCATTTCATTGATCACAAAGCCGGCGGCCTGTTCGGCCATCTCGCCCAAGCCTTTGATCAGAACAGCGTTGGATGCGGAGAACGCTTTCGTCTTTTCCGGAATTATCCGCTCCAATTCTCGGTGCTCCGCTTGGAGCGGATCAGCTATTGCAGCAACGCCCAGCTCAGTTCGCTTGGAAACCACACGGCTACTGGCCATAGCAAGTTCAGCTCCTTTCGCCGAATTTGCGCCAGCACCAGTGAGCGTTTTCGTCACTTTGCGGAGGTCGGCGCCAGTCCGCCGTTTGGTTTTCATGTGCACATCCAAATTTGCAGCTGTAGGATAAATAGTATCTGGGGATTGTGGGTAAATTTTCAAGAAACATAATACCTTAAGATGTTAAAATAATTAGCTAGAGAACGGAAATCTTCAATACTCCTCTCCTATCGCGGCGGTTCATTTTTAGGTCATCGCGCTCGAAATTCTTCCGAGAAATCTCGAAAAACTCGTCCTCCTCTTCGTCGATGTGGTGCTCTAGAAGCCGCTGTTCACGCGGGCCGCCTCCCCGTTTCTTACACAATCCCCGAAGCGTGCCCGCTGCTCGGCGGGGCGATGGTGGCGACAACCTCACAGTCCTGCGACGGCATTTGCACCGTCGATAAACCGCCTTCGCGGCTGCGCACGACATAAAAGGTAATGCCCATAGCAATTGCGAGCGCCTCTGCATCGGAGCGAGCTTGCTCTTCGGTCATTGATGCTGGCTCCGACGATCAGTAGCCTACGTGCCCGCTGGCCCGCGGCCCGGCGCTGTCCGAATAGGGGCGCGCCGCGACATAGGGGTCAGAATACGCTGGGGCCGGCCGGTACGCGGGAGCCGGGTGAGAGTAAGGTGATCCATAGTAAGAAGAGTAGGGGTAGCCGTAGGTTGGGTAACTGTACGTCGGGTGGTACCCAGGATAGGAGTAGCTGTACCCCGGATAGTAATTTGGGGTAATAAGCCTGCGCAGCTGCGGCTGTAGCCACCACCGCTGCGAGCCCGATCCCCAACAGTGCTGATTTGATCATCGTGCCGATTCCGGTTGTAGAGTTCACTACTCCACAACAATAGCTTGCCAGGTGCTGTCGCGATCTGTGTTTGAAATTGATGGCGCGGTCTCCGGCAGGATGAGGATACGGGGTCAGGCAGCGAGGTCAATCGGCCTGTCAGCGAGTTTCTGGTTTAGGGTCTGCCATCCGTCGACTTTGCGCATGGTTATCTGACCCGCGGCGACGATCCTGCCGCGATACGCGCGGCGATCGCAGAGCCTTGAGGAACTGATCCCCATCCTCTACCTGAAGGGCATTTCAAGCGGCGACTTCGAGGAAGCGCTGGCGGCCCTTGTCGGCAAGGGCGCGCCAGGTCTATCGGCGTCGACCACCGCCCGCCTCAAGGAGGTATGGACCGAGGAGCTTCCGGAACGCGAGATCATGACCGGCATCGGCCCGGTCGCGGTTCGCCAGCCGCGTGTGCGCGACCGCGAAGCTCCCGAGGGCGCGCGCATTCGGTACTCGCCGTCGCATGCGCACTGGCAGAAGCGCGATTTGTCAGCCAAGCGCTACGTCTATTGCTGGGCCGACGGCATCCATTTGGAGGCCCGGCTCGAGGAACAGGCGCAGTGCATCCTGGTCATCATCGGCGCGACGCCGGAAGGCAAGAAGGAACTGGTCGGTTTCACCGATGGCATGCGCGAGAGCTCACAATCGTGGCGTGATCTGCTACTCGATTTGAAGCGTCGCGGTCTGACAACGGCGCCGCAGATTGCCGTCGCCGATGGCGCGCTCGGGTTCTGGAAGGCGCTCGGCGAGGTGTGGCCGACAACCCGTGAGCAACGCTGCTGGGTGCACAAGACCGCCAACATCCTGAACAAGATGCCGAAGAGCTTACACACCAAGGCCAAGCGCGCGCTGCAGGAGATCTGGATGGCCGAGACCAAGAAGGATGCCGTTGCCGCCTTGGAAGCCTTTGTCGAAACCTACCAGATCAAAATACGAGAGAGCTGCCGATTGCCTGACCAAGGACCGCGACGCGCTGCTGGCGTTCTACGACTTCCCGGCCGAGCACTGGAAGCACTTGCGAACGACGAACCCCGTTGAAAGCACCTTTGCGACCGTCCGGCACCGCACCACCCGGTCAAAAGGCTGCCTGTCGAACAAGACGGCGCTTGCCATGGTCTTCAAGCTTGTCGAAGGCGCGCAGAAAAATTGGCGCCGCATCGACGGCCATAACCAGTTGCCAAAACTCATCCAGGGTGTGAGGTTCACTGACGGAATCCAGCTCAAGAATGGAGCAGGGAAAATCGAGCGGGTAGCGCTGCCATAAGCCACTCCAGAGCACAGCGGTGATTCACACGAAGGGCGGAGCGGAGGGAGTACCGCTGCGGTCGATTTATCCCCGGAGGAAAATCGTCGGTACCCAAGGCGGCGGTAATCCCTCGCATTTTTCTCGCCGTCGTCTCTCCAGGTCTCTGGGAAGGTGCCGCCAAGGGAAGACCCTCGTCAATCGTAATTTTGATCCTCTTGCCCCAAGCAAAACGAGCCGGACGGAGGACCTCCGCCCGGCTCGCCATGACGAGTTCGCTCCGTTTATCGGCCGAGGTGTCCGCCAGTGGTCGGCGAGGTCGAAGTCCCCGCCCCGGTGTCCGGATTCTCGAGCTGGTAGGCCGCCATCTGCTGGAGTTGCTCCTTGGTGCGGTCGAGCGTCAGACGGTTATTGTCGGTCTTGATGTCCCTGATCGGTATGCCGACGTATTTGCCGCCCATACCGAGGAACGAGCCGACATCAAGTACAACGACATCGACGGCACCGTCCTTATTGAGGACCAGATCCTTGACCTTGCCGATGTCGCGGTTTTGCAGGTCGTAGACCGTGCTACCGATCATCTTACTGGCGCGGACCTCGTCCGATTGAATGGCTCGTCACTGCGGCGCGTGTGGCCGGCATTGCGCTCGTCTGTGCATAGGCACCGGGCGCTGCTGCAGCGACGATGGCGGCGAACATTGCGGTCGTGGTTGCTTTCAACACATTTTCCTCCTGATTGAGATCAGATATGCCGCCAACAGTGGAAGTACGACGGCAGTTCCGCCGGTGATGTCACTCGAGGCTCTGGTCTGGTTCGGCCCCTCTGGTAATGGTCAGACGACGTGGAACACGTACGGAAGTCAGACGACGTGGAACACGTACAGAAGAATGATTACCGGAATGGGAATTCCCAGCAACCAAAGCAGTAGGCCCCTACCCATGGTATGAGTTCCCGACACTGTTTCCAAAAAAAGGAAGCAACAGGACAACGATTGCAGAGCGCGGTCGAGCGGGCCGGCACGATTTTTCACGCCGATAGCAACCTCTATCCAACTGCACCTCGCCGTCACGAACGAGATGCGCGAGCCATCGGTTCCGGTGACCAATCAATGAGCCGGGAAGCGAGGATCACGCGTATTAATCGGGGCGCGGTTGCATGGAATCGGGAACCGATGCCGGTCGGCGAACGATCTTTGCAATAGTTGAATTTCGCGAGGTCAACCGATGGCGACTCATCAATCTAAGGCGCAAAAGGAAACAATCAGCCGCGTTATGCACGAGTTCAAGCACGGGGAGCTCGAAAGCAGTAGCGGGCGAAAGGTGAGAAACCCGAAGCAGGCTATCGCAATCGGGCTAAACGAGGCCGGCGCTTCAAAATACGAGGGCAAGAAGAAAAACCGAGAAAATCTGAAGCGGACCAAGGGCGCGAACGACACGGTGCAACCGAGAAGCAAAAGAGAACTCGAACACGCTCTGCATAAGTAGCGAATTCGTACCGATGGCCAATCTACGAAAGATTTCTCGCTGATCGGATGATCACGAGTGGAGCGTATTGGCTCGCGGATTTGTTTAAAGGCTGATACCGGCGCGATGCCGCTTGGATAAGGAGAGGTCGATGGATCAGCAGCAAGGCGAGGACGTCGTGAGCGATGCGACAGAAAGGGTCGAGAACACGGTCACTAATCTCGGCGCTAAGGTTCAAGACAAGGTCGATCAGAGCAAGTCCGTGCTCCGAGATCTTCAGGGGAGCGCCGCGGCGGCGGTGGATAAGACCGCCGACCTGGCTCGCAAAGTGTCGACTGCCGGAGCTCAGGCGGTAGATGCGGTCCAAGGTGCCGCTCGTGACGTGGGTAACCAGGCGAGCCAGGCCGCCAGCACCGTTTACGAGCAGGGCGCGCGTGCAGGGGGTACTGTCAGCCGATACACCGCGGAACAGCCGCTGACTGCTCTGCTAGTCGCCGGTGTTATCGGCTATGGGCTTGCCTACCTAATCCACCGGCCCCTAAAATACTAACGCTGCTCGTTCGCGGTCCTCGCTGACCACGGGCGAGCTCACCGTCCAGCGAAGCGATCAACGTGGCCGACCAGCCTCCGCGAGCCTACGGCCACAACGCGTCTCAGGTCCCGCCAGGATTTTTCGGTGTGCTGACTGTCCTTGCTACTGGGTTGGTCGTCACGTTCTTATATCTCGCTCGCAACGTCATTGTCCCGATCGCACTCGCAGTCCTGCTGAGCTTTCTGTTGGCACCGGCAGTATGTTGGCTCCGCCGAGGGCATCTGGGCAGGGTGACTGCTGCTACTCTGACGGTGCTGATAGCCTTTCTCGCCATGCTCGGGTTCGTTGCCATCGTCCTGCGGGAAATATCCTCGCTGGCAAAGCAGCTGCCGGAATACCGTTCAAACTTCGAGGATCTTCGCCAATTTTATGTGATTGTCACAGATGCCGTCGGAGTGTTTGCTCGATCTATAGCACCATTTATCTCGACCTATAGCACCATTTATAAGGATAAGGGGTTGGCAACTCTCTTTACGATGAGATGTTCTACTTGTTCCGCGCTCCCATTTCGTCGTGCGCCCGGACGCGGGGAACCAAGACCGCCGGGCGACCGTTGAGGTAGCGTTGGGAACCCGAAGCAGGATCAGCGATGGAAGATGGGCGGTCGGCACCGAGATGAGCGAAAGAATTGACCGAGACCCGAGCGTCGCAATGCGCCCTGCACCCGCTGGGCGGTCGGCAGCGCCGGACGGCAGCGCCGTTCAGAACGGAATCGGGCGGGGCGGAGAGCGGCAGATGAAGCCGAAGAGCGAGCTCTGCGACAGACGCTGGCATTTTCGCGATCTGCTCGACGCATTGCCGGTGGCGATTTATACGACCGACGCCGCCGGTCGGATCACCTTCTTCAATCAGGCCGCAGCGGAGTTCTCGGGCCGTAGGCCCGAAATCGGCAGCGACCAATGGTGCGTAACGTGGCGTCTCTATTGGCCCGATGGTCGGCGGATGGCGCATGACGAGTGCCCGATGGCCAGGGCGTTGAAGGAAGACCGTCCGATCCGAGGTGGTGAGGCTATCGCCGAGCGGCCCGACGGAACGCGTGTCCCCTTTAGGGCCTATCCGACGCCGCTACACGATGCTTCGGGGAGCCTGGTCGGTGCGGTAAATATGTTGGTTGATATCACCGCCGCCAAAGAGATCGACGAGGCGCGTGGCCATCTCAATGACATGCTCGATCAGCGCGTCAAAGAACGCACCCGACAGCTTACGGAAGCGCTGACGCGGCTTCGTGAGAGCGAACGACGCTTCAGGCTTTTCGTCGGCGGCGTCACCGATTACGCCATCTTCATGCTGGATCCAGACGGCGTGATCACGAATTGGAATGCCGGCGCCGAGCGCATCAAGGGCTATCGGGCCGAGGAGATTATTGGTCAGCATTTTTCGGTCTTTTACAGCCCCAAGGAGCGGGAAGACGGTTTGCCGCAACGCGCGTTGATGACTGCAGCTCGGGATGGAAGGGTGGAGGCGGAGGGTTGGCGCATCCGCAAGGATGGTTCGCGGTTTTGGGCGAACGCCGTTATCGACGTTGTGCACGACGATGCCGGCGAGATGATCGGGTTTGCCAAGATCACCCGCGACATGACGGAGCGCCGCGCCGTGGACGAGCAGCTGCGCCAGTCGCAGAAGATGGAGGCCGTCGGCCAGCTCACCAACGGGGTGGCCCACGACTTCAATAACCTTCTCGCAACGATTATCCCGAACCTCGAACTGGCCCAGCCCCATATCAAAGAAGAGCGCGTTCTAAAATATTTAGAGAGTGCGATGCGCGCCGCAGAGCGAGGTGCGCAGCTAACCAATCAGCTTCTCGCCTTTTCGCGCCATCACGAGCTCATCACTGAGCCGGTCGATGTCAATCAGGTCGTCTCGGAAGCATGCGAGATGCTGCCCCGCACACTCGGGCCGACGATCGCGATCGACACGGTTCCCGATGGAGGTGCCTGGTGGGCGATGACCGAGCCGGGCCAGTTGGAACTGGCCATCCTCAATCTCGCGATCAATGCACGAGACGCCATGTTGGCAGGGGGAAAATTGACGATTGGAACGAAGAATATCGCTCGCGGATATGGCCGCGGCTTGCCTCCCCTTGATCCTGGCGATTACGTGATGATCTCGGTAGCTGACACGGGAACTGGTATGAGCGAGGACGTCCGCAGTCGTGCCTTTGAGCCCTTCTTTACGACCAAGGACGTGGGCAAGGGCACTGGCCTCGGCCTGAGCATGGTTTATGGGTTTGCCAAGCAGTCCGGCGGGACCGTGACGATCGACAGCGAGATCGGCAACGGGACCACCCTTCGGATTTATCTGCCGCGCGCCCCGCATCGATCGGCGGGTGCCGAGGAAGCGGACGCGCAAAGCCGATGGAACGCCGGGCCACCCTCTCGCATTCTCGTCGTCGACGACAACAGCGCCGTCCGCGCCATCACGGCGATCATGCTGCGAACACTTGGCCACGATGCCGTCGAAGCGGTTGGCGGTGAGAATGGCCTTGAGCTTTTGGAACGAGACCGAGACTTCGACCTATTGATGGTCGATTTGGCGATGCCCAACATGCACGGCGACGAATTTGCAGCGCGGGCCCGGGTGCTCATCCCCGGCGTGCCGACGCTGTTCGTGACGGGTTATGCCGAGCCGGGCCAGGTGAGCCAACGGGGTCAACGCGAGTTGCTAAAAAAGCCGTTCAGACGTGTCCAACTCGCGGAAAAACTGCGGCACGTTTTGCGCGTCGCAGCGCGACGGAATGGCGGTGATGTCCAGCGGAGCCAGCGCGGGCAAACCCACTAAGGGGCGCTCGACCCGTCTCGATCTGGCATTGTGGTGGCAACTAGAGACGGGTCCAAAAAAACGAGGGGGGTTTTGAAGCCCGGCTGGTATAGGCGCCCGTTAGGTGGAACCATTCCGCCTGATGTAGCAGAAATCCGAGATGTTACGAGGGCTTGTGCGGTTACCACAGTGGTCTCCACAGACAGATAGTCTGCCGACAAATTCGGGCCTTCGGGTGCCTCATTAAATCTTGGTTTTTCCGATAGGAGGCGGAGCAGTCATCGGCTGCAGAGAGGAGATACGACGCGTGCAATCGTTCTGACCGGCGATAATCACGGTTATCGGCGGCTCACCTGTATGCGCCGGATAAAAATTTCACCAACTCTGCCAATTAGAGAGTGCCAGATCAGATATCTGAAGATGCATTAGAATTCTCGACCCTCAAGCCACTTACGCCGCTCGATCCGGAGCCGAGCGATCCTGCCCATCACCGCGAGGTCGCCAAACTGGTGCGGCCGAACGACGCCGGCGGCAGTGCCAGGACATTGGCCCACAAGTGGCGCACAGCCACTTGCACATGTGCTGAACATGTGCAGGCCCTGTTAGGCGCATCTGCACATACGCACAAACCCCTTTAGCCGCCAATTCAGTAAAAGCGCGGGATCGGGCCGTTGTGTGGGGTGGCGCGATCGCTGAGGTCGAGCATGATCTCGTCAATGTAACACCACCCCCAGCCCTCGGGCGGGTCATAACCTTCGATGACTGGATGGCGCGTCTGGTGAAAGTGCTTCGTAGCGTGGCGGTTCGGCGAATTGTCGCAACAGCCGACATGGCCACAGGTCCGGCATAAACGCAGATGGACCCATGGGGAACCTATCTTCAAGCACTCCTCGCAACCGAGCGCGCTTGGCGTCACCTCGCGAATGGTGTCGGCATGGATGCATTCGTCGGACATCAGTGCCTCCTGGGGTTGGCGGGGAGCGCGGCTCTGTCGCCGAGTTCCGCGAGAAAGGCGTGCAGCGCGGCAACTACCTGTGCGCCCTCTCCAACGGCAGCGGCAACGCGCTTGACCGATCCCGAGCGCACATCACCGATCGCGAATACGCCAGGCAGGTTGGTTTCGAGCGCCCTGTGGATGTTAGCGCCGGCGCACACGAAGCCCTTGTCATCGAGCATCACACCCGACCGAGACAACCAATCGGTATTCGGGTCTGCGCCGATGAATAGAAAAAGGTGACGAATCGCGAGCTTTGCCTCCTTACCGGATCGGTGGCAGCGACAGCGGATCGCCTCGAGAATCCCGTCCTGCCCTTCGAGAGCGGTGACCGTCGTCTCGGTCAGGATTTCGACGTTCGGCGTTGCGGTAATGCGCTCGACGAGGTAGCGCGACATGTTCGTTTCGAGACTGGAGCCGCAAACGATCAGCCAGACTTTGGCAACCTGACTCGATAGATATACCGCAGCCTGGCCGGCGGAATTGCCCCCGCCCACCAGCGCCACCTCCTGCCCTGCGCACAGCCGTCCCTCCAGCGGCGACGCCCAGTAGTGGACGCATGAGCCCTCCAAGGATGCGAGATTTTCGAGATCGAGACGGCGGTACCTCGCACCACTGGCGATGACGACGGTGCGGGCGCGAACGCGCTCCTTGTTGGCGAGAGTGAGCAAAAAGCGTCCATCATCCGAAACGGTCGGCCCCTCCAAGCTCCCGACTTCATCCGGGATCGCCATTTCGACGCCGAACTTTTGGGCCTGGTGATAGGCTCGCGCCATCAGGGCCAAGCCGCTGATGCCGGTCGGAAAGCCCAGATAGTTCTCGATGCGCGCCGATGCCCCCGCTTGGCCGCCGAAGGCACGGCAATCCACCACCAACGCCGACAGACCCTCGGACCCTGCATACACCGAGGCCGCGAGACCCGCCGGGCCGGCGCCGACGATAACCACGTCATAGATCCTGTCCGGGTCGATAGGCGAGTTCGACATCGCTCGGATTGCGCAGCAGTTGTCCATTGGGACAGAGAACGATCGGCAATTCACGAGAGTCGATGTGAAAGCGCTCGATCAAGGTTTGCGCACACGGATCGGTCTTTGGGTCGAACCGCTGATGCGGGTGCCCGTTGCGGGTAAGGAAACCTTCGAGGCGCAGAACATCGGCATGATCCGCGCTGCCGACGATCACCGGCCCGCCGGCCCCCCTATCGAGAAGGCCGACACGGCGAAGGATCAAGGCGCGCATGATGCGTTCCCCCAGTTCGGCCTCCTCCACCAGAAGATTGGGCAGCAGGCGCGACGGAATGACGAGTGTCTCGGCGGCCCCCTTGGCATAGGCATCGACCAGGGACGGGCGGCCCGATAGTTGCGCAAGCTCGCCCATGAACGAGCCCGGACCGTGCGTCACGATGAGCTCGGAATGTCCCGGCATTCCGCGGTGAGTGACCTCGACCCGGCCTGCCAAAATGACAAAAGCGCCTGGTGCGATTTCGCCCGTCGCGGCGATGCGATCGCCCGCCGCATAGGATTTGAGCTCGCCGAACCTCCACAGCCGACCGACCTCCGCCGGCTCCAGCACGGGGAACATCTGATCGCGTCGAGCTTCGATGAGCGGATGTCGAGACTGCGGCATGATTTCCCTCACGGGCGGGCGTGCGATAAGCGGATATGGGCGTTCGGCCGCGAACCCGCTCGGTCCACAGATCCAGTTCGCCAGCGAATCCTTCATGGACGAGATCGCCGCCGCAATGGGCACCGACCCGGTCGCGTTTCGGCTGCCCTATCTCAAGGCGCCGCGCGACATTCGGGCGAGGCTTCCGCCCGAGCGTCCCCAGCGGGGCCCACCTTCTTCACCGCCGCCGTCGCCCGGCGCCCGGCGGCTCGTAAGGGACGCAGCGGCGGCAACGGCGCGCGCTCGAAGCCGGCGGCCGGTTAGCCAATCGGCAAAAGCGCTTTTGTTTTCAATAGCCGTCTATACCCGGGTTAGCCATTGTAAGCTGCTGATATCGACTGACTATTTCAGTCCCTCTCCCTCCAGCGGGGAGTCCACTGCGAACCTGTGGTTATGTCGCGTGAGATACTACGTGGGGGTGTAAGCTGGATTGATGGACGAGTGCCCTATGGGAGATCGGATCGTAAAGGCCGGGAACTTCCTCCAAATGAGATCGGGATTGTGCAAATCGGCCGTTGAAAAACAGTGTTCGCCCGGACGAGAGATGCCCGAGGACGAGCCCCTCGGAGTTGTTGCGCTGACGGCTCAGACAGCGGGCTGCGGAGAGCGACAGCGATCGAACCGCCAAGGCCGTGCGCCGCCGACCCGAAGAGTGTAGGCTGCCAATCCGGCAATTGATGTCCTGCCCTGACCTTCGGCGTGAAGGGGTGGATCATAAGCCGCGGGACAATTAACCTCGAATGTTTTAGACTTAATTGTAAATTTTACGGGAAATTAACTTCTCCAGTCTAATTTTGGTCTCGACGGGGAGGTCGGACTGCGAGAAAATGTAGCTCAGGAGAAGAGGGCGGCGACAGTTGGGCCGCTGCATCGCGATGGACTTGGGGCCGCAACAAGTCACTGCCACGGCGACTTCGGCAACCTGATTTCTACAAAATGCATATCGTGTGAGCCAACTCACATGCTCGTTGGGCGGTCTGGCAGAAGATCAGTTGAGTGCGTGTCCCGGCTGGGCAAGCGCGATTGGACAAGCCGATGGCATTCGGAACTGCTGAAAGGAACCGCCATGCATATCGTTGTTGGACCTGTTCTAACGAGGAAGGGTGGCTATGCCTTCGACTGCTGGACGCCGGAGGAAGGGCTCAGCCGCGGGTACACTTACGGTCGGATCGAAGATGCCCGTCACGCCCGCAACTTCGAAATCAGATGCCGCAAAAAGGGGGATTCGGATCACACGATCGCCTGCAGCACGGTCGATGACTTCGTGCGGTTAACGATCTGACGACATCGTTCATCTATCCCATTCGAGAGGAAGATTTGAAATGAAGATTATCGTTGGGATCGGTGTTTGCATCTGCGGCCTCATTGTCTGGGTAGTGCCCCTTGTCGCCGCGTTGACACGTGGACATCCCACAGCCGTATCTCTCGGTGTCATAATCGGTGGGGCGATAATCATGAGCGGAATTGCCTTGGTCTGCTTGCCAAATTATCCGATCAAAGTTCCCTATTTCGACAAAAGACCATGAGCGGTGCAATCAGCCAACTACTTCCGGCTGCCCTCCCTCCAAGCCCTCAGGCAAGGTCCGCGACACGCACTCGGTAGGTTCGATCTGCGATCACGATTTCGGCGTGTTCACTGTCACCAACATCGCGACGGAAAACACCAATGCGGTCGCGCCAGCGCACTCGCTCCCCGGGATGCCAAAGGCGGCTAATCACGGGTTGCAAAGGTGCCGCGGGCCGAGAGTGCCGTTGACTTGCCTTGCGGCGCTGGCCGCCTGGCAATCGCTGTGTACCGGACATGTTGGCGCCCCACTGGAAAATTCTGTCGCACGAGCCTTCACGGACCGACCGCCCGGGCGCCGATAGCCGCAACTTCCGTCAGCCCTGCGTCGGAGCACTCGCCTCCCTAGCGCGACAGCGAGGCCAACTCGTAAACAGGCGGAAGCGTTTCACCCTGGGACAGGATTTAGGGACGTTAGGGACGCATTACGAGAACGTGCGCTGGTGGGTCTGCGGGAAAGAGAATTATACGCTTTAGATCAGGCGTAAACCGGCCGCCTCTGGACCCTTCCTACCGTCGATTACGTCGACGGCGACTTGCTGGCGGCAGGATGCCGATCACGTCATCGGTGTACAAGTAAACCGGGTCAGGATCCGGCGTCGCGCGATAACCGCAGCCCCAGCGTACAATCTGCCACGGCCCGGGCCCGAGGAAGTCTTCCCGCGCCACCGCGGCGAAGGCCGCCTCAACCCGAGGGTTCCTGATGCCACAGGCTGCCATGACCTGCTTTGCAAAGGCGCGCCGGATGATTTTCAGTTCGGGCTCGCGATCCATCTGGGCTGCATAGTGGTGAGCCGGTCGAGGCCCAGAATAACATGGCCGGTGCGTCGGTTCGCGGGCAAGGAGAGGGTCATGGCGCTGCGCCGGGGCTTTAGCTCCAATTTTTGAAAACGGGCCTGCGCGGCTCGGAGGATTTCCGCGAAGGGGTCGAAGCCTTTGGGGCGAAGCGCAAGCCGACCTTTCGCGGAAAATGATAGCTGGAGAGGTGGATTAGCGGTCGCTGAGGAGTGTCGCCGCTGACGGGGACCGGAGGTTCGAATCCACCTCCCTCCAGGAGAGAGTTTATTGCGAACCGGACCTCCTCCCATCAAGCCCAGCCCGGAAACGACCGGCGCCTCCGTCCTGATAGGTAGGCCGAGTTCGATGTTGGTCACGTGACCGCCTGACGGGGCATTCGCCGTCGTTGTCGACTAAGGCGAGCGGCCGTTGTGGGTCGGATTACGACTTTCGCTTGGCCCGACCAACCGGCTTGGGTGGATTCCTGCCGATCCCGATTTGCCCGACCGGTCACGTCCGTCAAGCTGGTGGAGATTCGGGACTGGAGCTGAGGCGCCATTGAAGGCAGCGGCGTTGGTGAAAGGTGATCGGCGGTCGATGCGATGGTGAGAGCCGCGATCGACGGCATGGCGGATTGTGCTTCGGCTGGAGCGCCGCTATCAAGCCCTGCGCCTTCGGCGCACCGCTGCGCGGCTGCGGGGCTTGACAGCGGCACTCCAGCCGAGCTTCTGGCATCCATGCCGTTCGACGGCGCAGTGGATCGCTGGGGATTGGCTAGGCCGCGCACGGGATCTGCCGGGGATCGGTGGCGGCGGCCGCAGCCAGTTCGGCCATGACCTCAACCTGCATGTAGCGGTGCTGCAGCTGCCATTCATCGTTTTGCTCGAGCAATACCGCGCCAATCAGCCGAATGATGGCGGCCTCATTGGGGAAGATGCCGACGACATCGGCGCGCCGCTTGACCTCCTTGTTGAGCCGCTCGAGCGGGTTGGTACTGTGTAATTTGCTGCGGTGTTGCTCGGGGAAATCCAGGTAGGACAGCACGTCGGTCTCGCTGTCGTCGATGAAGGCGGCGAGCTTCGGCCATTTCGGCCGCAATTGGTCGGCGACATGGCGCAGCATGGCGCTGGCCTGGGCCCGATCGGGCTGCAGAAAGGCCTGGCGCAGCGCCGCCGCCACCATGCTCTGCTGGGTTTTGGCCACATAAGCCAGAGCGTTGCGCATCCAATGCACGCGGCAGCGCTGCCAGGTGGCGCCGAACACCCGGCGGATCGCCGCTTTCAGCCCCTCATGGGCATCCGAGATCACCAGCTTGATCCCGCGCAAGCCGCGTCGCGCCAAGCTCTTCAAAAAGCTCGACCAGAAGGTTTCGGCCTCCGACGGGCCGATGTGCAACCCAACGATCTCGCGTCTGCCATCGGTGTTGACCGCCACAGCGATTATCGCGGCGACCGAGACGATGCGGCCGCCCTCCCGCTGCTTCAGGTAGGTGGCATCGAGCCACAGATACGGCCACTCGCCTGCGAGTGGCCGGTCGAGGAAGGCATGCACGCGCTCGTCGATCTCCTTGCACAGCTTAGAAACCTGCGACTTGCTGATCCCCGATAACCCCATCGCCTGCACCAGATCATCAACTCGCCGGGTCGACACGCCGCCGATCCAGGCCTCCTGGATCACCGCGATCAGCGCTTTCTCCGAGCTCTTGCGGGCTTCGAGAAACGGCGGGAAATAGCTGCCTTGCCGCAGCTTCGGGATCCGCAATTGCAGCGCGCCAAGCCGGGTGTCGAGGGTGCGGTCGCGATAGCCGTTGCGCCAAGTGGTGCGCTCGCCGCTGCGCTCGTAGCGCCCGGCGCCAATCAACCCCTCGACGTCACATTCCATCAGCAATTGCAGCACCGCCTCGGCCACGGCTCGCAGAAAATCTCCATCGCCGGCCTTCTCCAGCAAATCGGCCAGCACCAATCTCTCTTCGGTCATCGGGTCCTCTCGCGTGCTTCAGGTTGAAGTTTGGCAACTCCACCTTAGCCGACCGGCCCGATGGCCACCTCAACCACACCGCAGCCCTACACTGCGGACCGACCCGAAAATTCCACCACAAGCGTGGACGCTAACGCCCGACCGGTGATGCCTATGTGCTGAAGGCGGTCATTTACCGCCTGAAGCCACGACACCCGACACAACGGCTATGTCGCCGCTGCCGCTGCAAGACCGAAGGGGTACGATCGGCCGCATGCCAGCTTAACGGTTTCCGCTGGGATCTACGCCGGCTGGGGCAACTTGAAGGACGCACGTGCCAATAACTTCCAGCCGCTGTCCTGCTTCTGCCAAACCTGCAAAACGCCGATCTTAGTATTGGTAACTTTGCCATCGAGTTCGCTTTCCGACACCCACAGATGACGCACTATGGCGTTGTTGCCAACGATCGCGACTGTGAGGTCTGGAAAATCAAGCGACTTGATGACAGCCTTTCGCGTCATGATCGCGTTGATGAATTTGGCCTTGTCTTCGAGGTGGGCGTCCGAGTGGCTGTAGCTCAGTTGTTCGGCTGCGAGCGTTTCGAGCTTCGCCTTGTCTTGTGTGAGTATCGCGTTGCGCAGCGCTTCGACCGCCTGTTTGACCGCCTCCTCATCGTCGGTAGCGGCCATTGCCGGCAGGATCAGGGCTGTTGCGCTGAGCGCGAACACGCCCGCGGCGGCCAAATCACGACGTGTCAAGTTCATGGATATCCTCCCAATGTAAGCGCGCTGCTCATCAGAGCGGCACGTCCTTCTCACCCCAGCGCCTGTCGCAGCTGGCGGCCGGCGACGACCAGCATAACAAGATCTGGCGCGGAGGCGGTGTACAATTCGGCGGCTATCGCTTCGGCCGGAGATTCACCCGCGCGAGCGGAGCTCCAGAGGAAACCTACGGTGCGCCTCCTCCGGGCCCCGTTTTTGTCGATGGGTTGCCGGACCCCCGACTATTGCGCCGCGGCGCGCATCGGGATGTGTGTTTTTAAGAAGCGGCGCCCGGGAGCTCTCAGCCAGCCGCGCGGACCGCGGCGGCGGTGCCGTGGAAGCGGCTGAGAAAAGCGCGGGTGCGCGGGTTGGCCGGGTGTACTAGCACCTCGGCGGCCGGACCGTGCTCTGCGACCTGGCCGCCGTCCATGAAGAGGACATGGTCTGCGATGTCGTGCGCGAAGCTGATCTCGTGAGTCACGACGATCATCGTTGTGCCGTCCTCGGCGAGCTGCCGCATTACCGCGAGCACCTCTCCAACCAGTTCGGGGTCGAGCGCCGAGGTGACCTCGTCGAACAGCATGACGTCGGGCTCCATGGCCAGCGCGCGGGCGATCGCGACGCGCTGCGCCTGGCCGCCCGAGAGCTGGTTCGGGTAGCTGTCCTCCTTGCCGGCGAGACCGACCTTCGCGAGCAGCGCGCCTCCGAGATCGGCGGCGGCACGGCGCTCAACGCGTTTGACCGTCACCGGGCCCTCCACGACGTTCTGCAGCGCCGTCATATGCGGGAACAACTCGAAGTGTTGGAACACCATGCCGATGCGCGAGCGATATTCGGCGAGCCGGCGGCCACTCAGCGACCGACCGCCGTGACCGAAGGTGAGCTGGTCCGATCCGACGCGGATCGTGCCCGAAGTCGGCTCCTCCAGAAGGTGGATGCAGCGCAGGATCGTCGACTTCCCGCAGCCGCTCGGTCCGATCAGCACGACGACCTCGCCGCGCTCGACCCCGAGCGACACGCCGCGCACCGCCTCGACCTGGCCATAATGCTTGACCAGATCGACGACCTCGATCATCGGGCCGCCGTTGGGCAGCGCAATGCCGTCACTGGTCAACCCGCACCTCCAGCCGTTTGGCGAACAGCGTCAACGGATAAAGGATGATGAAATACATCGCCGCGACGCTGGTGTAGACCTCGAGCGGCCGGTACGTCTCGGCAGTGACGATCGATCCAGTGTACATCAGGTCCGGCACCGCCACGACATAGAGCAGCGCGGTGTTCTTCAGCTGGGTGATCGACTGATTGACGAGCGGCGGCACCATCCGCCGCACCGCCTGCGGCAGGACGATGCGGCGCATGAGTTGGATTTGGGTCATCCCGAGCGCGCGGCCGGCCTGCCATTGACCACGTCCGATCGACATGACGCCGGCGCGGAAGATCTCGGTGCAGAACGCCCCCATGTAAAGCGTCAGCCCGAGACCCGCTGCCATCCACGCCGGCAGGCTGAAGTTCAACAGGATTGGCAGCGCGTAATAAAACCAGACGATCTGCACCAGGAGAGGCGTGCAACGAAATACCTCGACATAGGCTTCTAGCGGCATGGTTAGCCAGCGCCGCCGGCTCAGCAATGCCAGCCCGCACACCACCCCGATTACGATGCCGCCGGCGACCGTCGCGAACGAGTACGCCAGTGTCACCCCGACGGCGCTCCACCAGCGCGACGGGTCGGCGAGGACCATCGACAAGTCCCAGTGGTAATGCATGCGCCCTGCCCTTTAGCGCAGCCCGCCGCCGCCCACTCAGAACTTCACATTATCCGGAACATAGGTAGCGCCCGCCTCTTTCAAATACTTCCGGATGCGCACGTCGGTGTAGCCGAGCAGCTCGTTCCACTCAGCCCAGTACTGCAGGAATTTACGGAAGGAATCGTCCTGCTCGCGCCGCATGCCGGCGTAGGACGGCAGGTAGACGGTCGGACTCGGCAGAACGAAATCGCCGAGATCGGGGTTCCGGTTCTTCGCGACCAGCGCGCCGAACACGGCAGTGACCATGGCGTCGGCGCGGCCGGAGGTGACGGCGAGCGCAACGCTTGCGACATCGTTGAGCTCGACCCGCGTTGCCTTCGGCGCGACCTTCTGCAGGATCGTCACGTCGGCCGAGCCAAGCATGGCGGCGATCTTGACCTCGGGCTTGTTGTAGTCCTCCCAGTTCTTGGCTTCGAAGCCCTTGTGGTTAATGGCGTACCAATAGAGGTTGTAGACAGGGCCGGCAAAATCGATCGCCAACGCGCGTTTTGGCGTCGCCTGCAGCCCGAACTGCACGTCGGTCTTGTTGGCCTGCAGCTCGAGGACGCAGGTCGCCCAAGTCGTTTCGACCGGAACCGCCTTGACGCCCATCTCCTTGGCGACGTCCTCCGCTACCTCGACCAGAAAACCCTGCCACTTGCCGGTGGTCTTATCGCGGAACCAGTTGGGTGGGTAATCGATGGCGCCGTAGCGCAGTTCGCCGGTGCGTTTGATCTGATCGAACGTCGACTCCGCCCAAGCCGGCATCGCCGAGAGCCACAGCGCAGCCAGCGCGGCTATCACCGACGACGGCAAACCCTTCGGCTGCAACCACATTTCGCTCTCCTGTTCCTACCGGGTTTTCCACCCTTGCCCTCGCATGGTACGCTACCGGCCGAATGCTGCAAGAAGCTTGCCGCAGGGCGAGGCACGGCATCGGACGCGAGGAGCCAATGTTCGAGATCGCCGCAACACGGTGCGGGGCGGCAAGACGGTTTATGGCGAACTAGCGTGGTGTCGATTTGAACTCGATCTGGCACTTTTCGGAAGGTCTCCGAGGAGGTGCCGGTGAACAGTGGCAAGACGCTTTTCGCCCAGCTCATGGACTTTCTGCCATGGAGCACGTTCGCACGGATTGTCTCGCGGTATGGCGGGGATTGGCGGGTGCGGACATTGTCCTGCGCCGAGCAGTATCGAGCCATGGCGTTTGCCCAGTTGACCTACCGGGAGAGCCTGCGCGACATCGAGACCTGCCTGTCGGCGCAGGCTGCCAAGCTCTATGCCATGGGGTTCGCTGACCCGGTGCGACGCCGATGCCAATGAGGCCCGTGACTGGCGCATCTACGCGGAATTGGCTCAGCGACTGATCGTCCAGGCGAGACGGCTGTACACCAACGAGGATCTCGGTTTCGATCTCGCCAATACGGTCTATGCGCTCGAACTCGACGACCATCGATCTTTGTCTGGCCGTCTTTCCGTGGGCTGGGGAATCGACTGCACCCCTGGTCTGAAACGAGTTTTCTGCGACGGGCCTGCTCCTCGGCGCTGATCGAAGCCGGATCCTCCCGGAACTCCGGCCCCATGGGGATTGCTAGCACCGCCAGTCGCAGTTAACCTCCCTTGATAGGAAAAATCTGCTCACCCCACTCCGGTCGAGTAGCGGGGGAGATCGGGAGGAAACGATGTTGGAGCTCTTGGAGCGGCAACAGCGGCTGACGGTCAATCAGTGGAAGATCATTTCCGCTGCGATCCTCGGCGACATGCTCGATTTCTTCGATTTCTTCCTGATCGGCTACGTGCTCGCCTTTATTGTGGGCGAATGGAAACTGACGTTTCTCAGAGAAGTCGCAGTTGCTCAAATGTGCAAGCCGGTTTCTTCGTGACCTAGCGTCTTCAAACTAGACCCCGGGCGCGCTCCGTGTCGCTCCAGGTCACCTTCCGCAGTAATCGAGTGGTATAGACAACAACCCGCAACAGACCTTTCCAGGCTCGCCGGTGATAGCGATTTCGTGCCTTGGCGTTTTTTAGACGCCGGCCGCCGAGAGCGTCGAGGGCTCGTCACTGCCGGCGTCCGAAACCTGCACATCGGAGGTCAGACCATGGCAGATGCCGGCTTCACCCGCGTCGGGGCACCCGGGGCTGGCCACGACCGGTGGCAGCAGGCTGAAGTTGCCATGGCGTGGTGAATTGACACGCCCGCAGTGTCAGCTCGGTGTTTAGCGAACCGGGTGATTTCTAGTTCAATTTGGGGCCGGCAGTACGCTGGCGCGGAATAGATCTATTAGAGTAACGGATCGGAGCACGACCACACCGGTGAAGGGACCTGCCCAACCCATTACGACCGGAGTCGGACATTGCAATGCGTCGTTGCTGGTATTGGCGCATCGCCGCGATGCTATCTCTTATGTACTATCCGGGCTATCAGACGCCATCGAGGTTGCAATAATCCGGCAATTCGGCCGATACCCGCCGTCCGGGGTCGATGACCAAGCGATCAGATTGCGGGCGACACATCAGCTCGTTGAGGGTGCGCGCATTAAAAAGGATGAAACGCGCTGGACCGCCTTTGGCGATCGTCCCAAGCTGCCCCGCCCTGGATGATCGCCTGAGGCACCGGACCCGCCATCGCGACTGCATTGCCGAATGGATGATCGAGGTGCAAAATTCGTACGGCCTGACGGAAGGTATCCACCATGTCATGATCGCCATAGGCATGGAACGGATCGCGGCAATTGTCACCCGCGATCGCGACTGGTATGCCGCGGTGGCGCATTTCGTGGACGGGCGCGACGCCGCGCCAACGTGGCGTCCGCCCATCGCTCCGATCCTGCAGATAAAGATTGACCGTTGGCAGCGTCACTATCGCGATGCCCGCCTCGGCGCAGAGGTCGAGGGTCCGGCGTATTTGCTCTTCTGGCTGCACTGCCAGGCTGCAGCAATGGCCGCACACCACGCGACCCCTGAATTGGTTGCGCAGCACTGCAGCGGCGACATGCGCGAGCGCGGTCGCCGCGGGATCGCCGCTCTCGTCTACATGCAGATCGACGTCGAGACCCCGTTCTGAGGCAAGGCGAAGGAGCGTATCCAGAAGCGGGTCGATATCGTCGAGCAGCCGTCCGTGAACGCCCCCAACAGCACGCGTCACGCCGCCGAGAATGCCGCCCGAAGCGGCCACGAGATCGGCGAGTTCCTCACCGTAGGGGGATCGGAACGCGTCGATTGGCACCAACCCAACGGCCTGCAGCAGGATGCGGTCCGCCCACTCGGACCGTACCTCGCGAAACACTGCCCAGCTCCGCTGCGCTTGGCTCAGTTCCGGCGAATCGAGATGCGTGCGGATTGCCGCGACCCCGTGGACATAAGCGCAGCACAATCCGAATTCCATACGCCGTTTGATGTCCTCAGCGGTCCAGCGATGGCTTCGGTCTTCGGCGGTTGACTTTAGCGCCCCGGCGAAGGAACCGTCCGGATTTTCGGTGCGGGTCACAATGTGACCCTTGTCGAGATGCGCGTGCATGTCGATGAGGGTCGGCCAGACGTGGTGCGCTTCGAGATCAATGGCAGGCAAGTCGGTGGATGCCGCCACCCCTGCTGGTTCGATCGCAGCGATCCTCTCATTGTCGACGGGGAGGTCAATAAGTGTCGCGCCGTCGCGATCAACAGCTGTTTTCGGCCCGCCGGACAAGAAGCAGATCGGAACGCGAGCCTGCCTGATCCAATAGCGCTGCACTTCTGGCACTTGGAGCGTCTTGAACAGGTTCATAGCATCCCGCGCTCACCGTCTCGGGTTCGCTGGCGCTCCTACAATCCTGCACCAAAGTCGATAGAGCAACAGATGCTGGGTTATGGGGATTTAGCGCGGCGGTCGGCGCGAATGCGGCCGATAGTGATTCCAATGAGGCGCCGCGTCGACTTGGTAGCGTGCCGCCAGCGGCAAAAAACGCCGATCGCGTGCTGAACTTTTCCGACGCGGGCAGCGAATTGCGCACGCCGGCGGCAGGCGGGACAAAAGGGTCGCATTCTCGGCTCGCGAAGGCGAAAGGGGTGGTCGCAAGCTTGTGCCGCAGGCTGCTCGCTGCTCCTGCTCCCCCGCCCATTGGCGACGACAACGATTGTCCCGACGGCGCTCGGAACCGATGCCCTTGCTGCGGTGGCCAGATGGAGCCGATCGGCCCGTTTCCCCGATCGTCGCCTGGAAGCCCGCCGGCCTGGCGCGACAGCTCATGAACGCTGCCCTGTCGATCTCCCGATACGTTAGCGAGCAAAGGACATAATAAATTCCGCGGAACACCTATTTCGAGCAGGGAAGCGGACCGATTTTCCCAGTCTCAAAACCGGGAGCCGACACCAACGCGTCGGCCGGCTTTCTCTACGTGATAATCCCTATATATGACGTACGATAACTGTTGAATGGGCGGCTTATGAAATCAGCTGATTTCAGAGAATGGCGGCAGCGCACGGGCTTAACCCAAGCCGATGCCGCAACCAAGCTCGGCGTATCCCGCGGCACCATCCAAAATTGGGAGAGCGAGGCAACCGCGATCCCCGCCGTAGTCGAAACGAGCTGCCGAATTTGGGGAGATCGACTGCGCCAAATTCGACCGGACCTCGGGCCGGTAACGCTGATCTACAGCGACGGTCCGATGTTCATTAACCCATACGGTCCGCGCCGCCTCGCAATGATGAAGCAGGAACCCTATCCGACGAACGCCGCCGCCCTGGCCCGCGTGCGCGAGCTGTGGGGTCGGGAAGACTTCCATAACCCCTTCATCATGGAAGAGTCCGGGAAGCATCTCTGGAACGCCGTCGAGCTGGCTCGCGTAGCCGCCGGGACCGACAGCGACGCCCCTCTCTGGCGAAAAGTGATCATCGATAAAGAGAACCGCGATGAAACAGCAGCAGACGCTGACTGTAGACATCTCATTACTGTGGTCACGCGGGCTTATGTAAACAAACAACTGCCAAAAGATGTGATAATTTTCCGTGATCGGAGCGCACCGGCCTTACGCTGTTATGTGTTCTATTTCTCGCCCGCCGCGTTTGCCCTTACGCCTGAGATCGGGGAAATTGCGGACCTCATCCAAATTTGTGATGAACCGAAAGACCTAACAAATCTGCGAAAACTAAATCTCTGAGTGTGCAAGAAGTTTTAAGATCATGCCACATACTGTGATGAGAAAACCTCTCGACCTGCTGAAGTTCGTAGCGGTCGAAAATGAACAATTCATGATCTCTCTGGTTAAAGACAGGAAGGCATTTAGGGCAATTTCGCACATCCAAGGTCTTTATGACGCGGCGTGCTCGAATAGATCGGCCAGTGAAAACGATATAGTAGTATTTCAACTTCTCAGTTTTACCCACTACCATTTTTATTTTCAGTCGCATCCCTGATGCGGTGTCACCTTTCGGAAGCGTTCGCGTCAGCACGGGCCGCGATCGATGCTGCATTGATCGCAGCGCAGATAATTCACGACCGGGCCTCTCAAGTCGCCTACACCAAGCGCGAAAAGCCTTTCGACAATTTCGCTCGACACTTGGGTAATCTAATCCGCGATGGAAAACCGCTGCCGCATCCTCTGGTGCCAGCGTTGCGCGACTTGTACAAAACAATAAGCACCTTCGCGGGCCATGCTGATGTGGGGAGTTTTGTACATAGAGTTAAATTGACAGAAGATTACCCGTGGTACAGCAATCCCCAGTTCGTCGCTCTCGCCGAGCCGACACTGTACGCCGGCCTGCGCCGCGCCGGCTTCCCCGACGAATGAGCACGGGGCGCGAAGGGTTATTCCCTCCTTTTCCATACCGAAAGTTGCCGTTCTGCTATTATCGGCCCGGTTGGGAGAGGCCGATGAAGCAGCCGGTCGAACGCCGCCTCGCCGCGATCCTCGCCGCCGATGTGGCGGGCTACTCGCGGCTGATGGGAGCCGACGAGGAAGGCACGCTCGAACGCCTCAAGGCGCATCGCCGCGAGCTCGTCGATCCGAAGATCAAGGAGCACCACGGCCGCATCGTCAAGACGACCGGCGACGGCATGCTGGTGGAGTTTGCGAGCGTCGTCGACGCGGTCCGCTGCGCCGTCGAAGTGCAGCGCGCGATGATCGACCGCAACGCCGAAATACCCGAGGACAAACGCATCACTTTCCGGATCGGGATCAACCTCGGCGACGTGATCATCGACGGCGACGACATCTACGGCGACGGCGTCAACATCGCGGCGCGGCTGGAGGCATTGGCCGAACCGGGCGGCATCTGCATCTCACGGGTGGTTCGCGACCAGATCCGCGACAAGCTCCCCTATCCGTTCGAGGACATGGGGGAGCAGAGCGTCAAAAACATCGCTCGGCCGGTGCGCATCTATGGGATGAGTGCGGCTGCCGCTGCCACGACGCCGCTCGTTCCGGCACAATCGCAACCTGGTCCGGTCCGCCGCAGCATGATGCCTAGGCGCGCCGTCATTGCAGCCAGCCTCGTCGCGGTGGTCGGCATCGGCCTCGGCGCCTGGTGGGCGTGGCCGCGCACCGGGTCGTCGCCGGTATCGGTCCAGGCGCCGGCGAGTTCACAAAGCTCGCCAACCGTCACGGGCACCGTGGCGAAACCGGCGCCGCGCCTGTCGATCGTCGTCCTGCCTTTCACCAACCTGTCGAACGATCCGGAGCAGGAATACTTTGTCGACGCCATCACCGACGATCTGACCACCGATCTCTCGCGCATCGTGAACAGCTTCGTGATTTCCCGAACGACGGCTTTCACCTACAGGGGCAAATCGGTCGACGTCAGGCAGATCGGTCACGATCTCGGTGTTCGCTATGTCCTTGAAGGCGGCGTGCGACGGCTGGGCGAGCAGGTTCAAGTCAATGTTCAGCTTATCGACGCGGAAAGCGGCGCCCACATTTGGGCGGATAGGTTCGATACCGACCGCGCAAACCTTGCAAAGGCGCAGAGCGAGATCACCACACGGCTCGCGCGGACGCTTCACCTCGAGCTGCTAGAGGCAGTGGGCCGTCAGATTGAGGAGGACAAGCCGGTCAATCTTGAAGCAAGCGACTTGATCATGCGCGGCTGGGCGTTGTTTTACCGGCCATTATCGGCGGCAAACCTCCAAGAGGCTCAGAAGGTTTTCGAGCAGGCGCTCGCGATCGATCAGGCATCGTTCGATGCGCGGGTCGGAATTGCAACCATCCTGAATGAACGGCTTGCCCTTACATGGAGCAAATCGCGTGAACAAGATATGGCGCGCTCCGATCAATTGCTTAGCGAAGCTCTCGAACGCAATCGGAATGACTCCTGGGCGCTCTCTGAGTTGGGCCGACTCCGTCGACTTCAGGGACGTCTGATCGAATCCCAAATCGAGTTCGAAAAGGCGATCGCGCTGGACCGCAACAACACGCGCGCCATCCTCCAGTCCGGGATAACCTTGATTTATTTGGGTCGCCCGGAGGCAGCACTTCCTCAGATAGAGAAAACGCTTGAGCTTAACCCCGCATATCAGAACGTATTTTATCGGTATTTCTGGGAGGGCTTTTGCCAGCTTCTTTTATCCCACGCCGACGAAGCAGTGGACTTCCTGCGCAAGGCGCGTGCCGCCAATCCGGATTTTCCATATAGTTATCTACTACTTGCGGCGGCAGCAGGACTGAAGGGCGATATCGATGAGGCAAAGACAGCTCTTGCCGAGTTCCTGAAGCGAAAACCTGACCTCGGAACAATCTCTCGATTGCGGGCTTTCGAAGGCTCTCTTTCCTACACGAGCGAGCCCAGATACGTTGCTCTCCGCGAAAGCACGATTAACGCTGGCCTGCGCCGGGCAGGCATGCCTGACGACGGATAGCACGCCGATGGGCCGCCTCACCCAGGCGGAATTGCATCGCGCCGGTAGTGTCGCCCCTCTCCAATGTTTTCGAGGGGCCGGCTACCCGCCCCCGGAGCCCCGCCCTTGCCCCGGAAGGCTCACCCGATCAGTCCGGTCACCCAGTAGACGAGCGTGGGCGCGAGCCCCCAATTGCCCCCCACATCAGCCACGACAGAGTCCATTGACGGCTGCCCATCGTCTCCGGTCCTCCTCCCCGTGGGACCTAGGTTTTTGCGCCTGTTAGGCATCGAGCCCGCAGAGCTGCCGAGGGTGTCCCTTGGGGGCCGGGATCATAATCGTGTAAGTGAGGGGGGTGTGCCGATCGCGGTTTAGCCCATTGAAGATGGGGTCGGAATTTCTTCACTCCGTTCAGTACGAGCATAATTGTATGCATCGCCCCCGCGAGTGACGAAGCGCCCGCCAATCCCATCGAAAACCTTTGCAAATCCGGTTACATGGCGGTTCCCGAAAATGTCGTTGTATCGAACGAAGCCCACAAGCCAAACTGAGCACCTTCCCTCGACGATCTCCTGTTCTTCCTCAAAGAAAAAAAGGCGCAGGTTTGTCGCCTCAGTATGTGGGTACGCATCAGCGGATACGGTGCCAATAGGCAGCTCTCTTCCCCCCACCCGCCTTGGGTCGATGGGCGAGGCAATATCACCGTGTGGCGCAGTCGTAATCTGGTACTCAAGTCTCGTCAGGCTGGCGGGCGTTCGACCGAAATTGAGCAACGAGAGTTCCAATGTACCGCGTTGCAATTCGGAGCCTCGCTGATGGTCACTCAGGGTGAATGCGAGACCGGGCTGGGTTACTTCGGCGTAGACGAACGGGCGCTCCAACTCAGTAAGGGCCCTGCTGGCTATCTCAGCCGACTGCCGCGCTGCGCCTGCGGTGGCAGACATCGCTTTGGCTTGTTCTTGCATGACACGCTCTTGCGCCTCCGCCGTGCTGCGTAAGCTGTCCATTGCTTCAGCCTGCGCAGCGGCAGCGATCGCATTGTCTCGGGCGGCTTGCATAGCCTGTTCAGCATCCTCAGCGGCCCTATTGGCGACACTTGCGGTGCGGCTCAGTTGCTTGCCCTGGTAAGCGCTCACAGCGACCAGACAGAGCGTGAACAGGGCAACGGCCATGGTGAAGGTGGCGACGGGATCAGTCCAGAGGCGTTCCCACCAGCTCGCTGTTTCGGCCAAGCGCGCAGCGGGTGGTGGATGCGGTATCGGCTGGCCGACAATTTTGGGTGGCTCAGCAGATGGTTTGGGGATCTCGTGCGTCGGGACAGTTGGCAATTCAATGCCCTCAACTTCGGCTGTTCCGGAGAGCACAAGGAGCAAAGTGGCAAGCATCAGGAGGGAATGACGCATGGCCTCAGGATGCCGCAACCCTCGTGCGAGTGGAATGCTGGAGGCCATGAGCTACCCAGTTTTGCAAAGCATCGCAATGCTCACGACGGTGCTAAACCGTCCGGGCGACCCGAGATGATCAGCGCGGCATCTAACGCCCGTGTCCAAGGGGTCGGGCCTGGGTATCGCACCGCCCAGAATTATGGGCCGACGAGACGAGCCCCAAGCGCCCTATTGGGTCAACTGGCTCGGATCGGTGAGAACGATCTCCGGCTTTCCCTCGTGCTCGCTGATCTGCCCCGTCACAGATGCGCTTACCGCGAAGGGAGTTTTCGGGGGTCCCGAATTTCGCCCGATTGTCGCCGTTGATCACCGCGGTGAAAACCGCCTTCGGAGACGCGTTACCCAGGTCCAACAACGTCGGCCGCGCCTCGTATTCAGCGGAGGCCACCACGCCGCAGACCGTGGCGGTTTCTCCAATGTGGCCCGTCGCGTCCGCGAGCGTGCTGGCCGGGGGACTTCACAGACCGAAGCATGTCGCCATTTCAAAACCCGGCTAAACCGGGTCAGGGATTGACGAGGGTTCACCCGCACTCTCCGCTCCTGAGCCACTACCGCACAACCGACTTAGCTTGGCGCTGCCTCTTGCAGTGCAGCCTGCAGGGCCGTATCGAGTGCGCTGAGAAACCGTGATCTATCCTTCTTCGTCAGCGGGGCTGGCCCTCGGGTATTCTCCGAATGGAACAACCCACGAAGGCGCGGCTGGGGCGTCGTCGGTCGCACCAGAAGACCATCCGCAGCAGCGTGAGTGGTATGAGGTCCTCGAAATCGACCGAACAGCGACGTTGCAGGAAGTGAAAGCCGCCTATAGAACAAAGATCATGCAATATCATCCGGACCGGGTAGAAAGCCTTGGGCCGGATCTTCGGGCTCTCGCCCGAAAACGGACGCAGGAGATCAATGAAGCTTATGAGATTGCCCGCAAGCCGAGGTAACCAATTTTCTCCTGTTGGCCCAATGCCGAGCCTGACAATCTGACCACGAGCAAATCCATTTGGTGCAAATAGAACAACCGTTGCCGCGAAGCGCAGCGCGAGGATTCCGATACTTCGCCTCCAGAGGCATGTGGTTGGCCGGTTATGATTGCGGTTCAATGATTGATAAAGTCCTCAGCGCCGCTCGCCAGTCACCACCATATCCGTATCGTGACTCCCGCAGCGGGAACAGACCAGCCGCTTATGCCAGTCGGCAACGGGAGTCTCGGGGCCGTATCGTCGCGCCATTTCGGCTGGCGGAACCATCTGCGATGGCTCCGTCAGGAGCTTCGCAGCGGGATCAGCACTTGTGCCACCTTCGGAGATGGCGGCTTCGCCACCACTCGCCCGCAGGGCGGGTGCGGCACGAAGTGACGCCGTAGCGGGCTCAACCTGATGACGGCAATCCCGGCACCCGGTGAAGCCGTGCGGCTCCCGGCGAAGCCGTGAGGCTCGCGGAAGGCGAGGCTCCCCGAAGGGGAGGCACCACACGATGAACCGAACCTGGGCAGCCGCCGCGCCCCCGAGGGTCATCGGTGGGCCGGTGTGCCGTTTCATGCTAAGGTTCTCCGATCAGGATCGGGCCACTGTCAAGGACAGAGGGAATCATTTGGATGAAGGTGTTTATAAGCTGGTCGGGAGCGATCAGTCAGAAAATCGCCAAGTCGTTTTACGATTGGTTGCCGAACGTCCTCCAAAATATTCAACCATTTATGTCAAGCGAAGACATCGAAAAAGGAGCAAGATGGCTTAGCACTATGACAACTGAGCTACAGGATTGCCATTTTGGTCTGATTTGTCTGACACCGGACAATCTCATCGCTCCATGGATACACTTCGAAGCAGGCTCGTTGTCAAAAATGATTGATCGGTCTCGTTTGGTACCGATCTTGTTCAAATTAGAGCAAAGCGATGTGCAAGGCCCCTTGGCGCAATTCCAGATGGTGAACTTTGGTCAAGACCAGATGTATGGAGTGTTGCAAAGCATCAACAACGCTGGTGAGGAACCGAAGCTCGATGAAAGTCGTTTGGAAAAGGCGTTCACGGCGTTTTGGCCCGAACTGGTGAAGAGTATTAGCGAGATCGAGTTCACTCCTGATAAAGAACGTCACCTGAACCCAACAGAAAAGAAGTTAGAAGAAATTCTTATTCTGACAAGGCAACAATCTATTAGTTCATCTAAACCTTTCGCATACATTGTTAAGCAATTGGAACATCAGCTTGTGCTAGTTCATACAATAGTCAGAGCCAACAGGGTTGGCATTAGAACATTAGAAGAGGTACAGTTGCTTTTGGAATTTTGGCCCAAGTTTTCAACCACTTTGAGTGACTATTCCAACCAATTGACCGATTTTGGATTGAATTTTGATGATTTAAAACCATTATTGGAAGGGACGGCTAAAATGAACGACGCAATGGAGAAGCTAGTGGCAATTTCTGGGGCCAAGCCGAATGTGAACAAGCCGAGTTCGACTTAACCCAAGTCGTAGCGATTTGCCTCCAGGAAAAGGGCCGCAGCCAACGTCGCGGCCCTTTCTTTCGGCGACAAGCCGCCTCCCGCACCGGGAGCAGACTCGCCACTCGGGAACGGGAGTCTCGGGGCCGTATCGTTCGGCCATTTCGGCTGGCGAAACCATCTGCGATGGCTCCGTCAGGAGCTTCGCAGCGGGATCGGCACTTGTGCCACCTTCGGCGGCACGAAGTGACGCCGTAGCGGGCTCACCTGATAGCGGGAATCTCGGCACCCGACGAAACCCGCCCAGCGATGGCGGCGACGGGGTTGCGGTCGCGCGCGACGATCTTGCGGCAGAGAGTCGTGACGCCGGGCATGTTGACCGGCAGGATCAAACCGGCGCGATGCCCGCCGATCTCGATGCCCGTGAGGGCGCCGATATAGACATCCTCGGCATAGGCCGGACTCGTATGCATGCCGAGCTTGCCGCGGATGACGACCCCGGCATCGCTCTCGCGCACTAGCTCGAGCGCCACGCGCTTGGCGCGGATCCGGACGCATACGCTGGCCGATGATCGGAGCACCGCCGCAATAGGTGAGAAACCGTCCGCTGCGAGCTATCCGCTCACGGTATGAGATCGCCTCGGCGATCTGCTCATTCGGCGCCTGGTGCGCCTGCAATGCGGTCAAGACGCCGAGCGCGATCAGATTGCCGTAAGCCGGGGTATGGGTAATGTTGCCGGCGCTCAAAAATGTGGTTTTGGCGAAGGAGCGGCCCATCCGGGTCAGGTCCTCGGCGCTCTTTGGCATCACATAGGCCAACGGGATTCGCTCCCGGTCGGCATTCGGCGGCGTCAACAAAAGGTCCTGCCAAGCCGGGTCGAGGTGGCGGTCATACCAGGCGGCATATTCCTCGACCATTGCGTATGTCGCCGGATGCGTGGTCACATCCTCGACCTGGCCCTCGCCCATCACCCACACTCTGCGTCCGTCGCGGAGGGATTGGCGGTAGTCGGCGCCTGTTCTCATTTTGCGTCACTCACCGCTTCCGCTCGATCCCGGCGAGCTTTTCCAGCACGGCGCAGACCGCGCCGGTGTCCTGGCCGCCGCGGCCTTGCGCGACGCCAGCATGATAGAACTGCGCCGCGACGGTGAAGAGCGGCGTCGGACAATGGAGGTCGGCGGCGAATTTGCCGATGATGTCGAGGTCCTTCAAATGAGTTGTCATTGTCGCCGTCGGCTCATCGTACTGGCCCCTCACCATCATCGGGCCGCGGATCTGAAACATTCGCGAGGAGCCGGCGCTGTCGACGATCACGTCGAAGACCAGCGCCGGATCGAGCCCCGCCATCTCGCCGAGCACAAAGGCTTCGGCCGACGCCAGATTGTGGATCGTGACGAGATGGTTAGCGATGAACTTCATCCGGCTGCCGTTGCCGAAGGCGCCGACATATTTCTGCGCCCGCGACATGCCGGCGAGCACCTCGCGGCAGCGCTCGAACGCCGCCTCGTCGCCGCTGGCGAAGACGAGGAGGTCTTTATTGACCGCCTGGGCGCCGGTGCCGCTGACCGGGCAGTCGAGGAGGATCTTGCCCTGCGCCGCGAGCTGCGCGTGCCCGCGCGCCTTCGCCTCGATCGGCAAGGTGCTGCATTCGATGACGATCTGGCCCGTGCCGTTGCTAGAAGCAATGCCATCTTGGCCCGCCATCACCTGCTCAAAGGCATCGGCATTGGGCAGCGAGGTGATCAGGATCTCGACCTTTTCGGCGACGTCGCGCGGCGAGGTAGCGGCGATGCCACCGGCCTCGGCGAGCCGCGCCATAGCTCCGTCGGCGATGTCGTAGCCGACGACCTCGAAGCTGTCACGCAAGAGGTTGCGCATCATCGCCGTGCCCATGATGCCAATGCCGACGATGCCGACGCGCCCGGCCATCACGCCCTCCGGAACCTTTGCCGCCGATCAGCAAACCGCGATTGCTCGTCATCGGCAAGGGGGTGATTGCGAGGAGCGCCTCGCGCGCGACCAACAATCCCGATTGGACGAGCACTCAGCGGCCCGAGCAACGGTGTTTGAGGGGGGTGGTGACGACGTCCTCCCGACCCTGGGGAGCATGGTGCCGTGCTCGCCGCCGTCAAGACCGCTGCGCGCCGCCTGCGGCGGTGGCCTGCGGTCAGTCTTGACCGCGGCTGCGCACGCCGCCCGGTGCAGTTTCGCAGGTCGGGACGAAGAAACGGTACCCGATCGAACAAAGAAACTGCCCTCAAGGGATCGCCGCGGCGGCGAACTCATCGCGAACCCGGCCATTGAGCATCACCAGCATCTTGCGCATGCAGGCCAAGAAGCGCTGTCGCTGGTGTTGTCTTGGCAGCTGGGTGGTGAGCCGGACGAGAACATCGGACGACCTGGCGCCCTTGGCGCACGGGCGAGCCCGGCATGCAGGGTCCCCCAGGTGACGCCCCGAAGTGGCCTCAGGTGGCGGTTTCGTTAGCAAAGACCGCGAAGGGCAAGCAGGGTCTCAATTTCATCGTGGGTCAAAGTAAAATCGAAAATGTCAAGACTGTCTCGCATGTGAGCGACGTCTGTTGTACCGGTAAGGGGGAGCATCCCAAGCTCGAAAGCGAAACGATAGACTACCTGAGGAACCGTCTTGTTATAATGGTGGGCGATCTGGGTCACGTATGGTTTCAGGAGAGCTTGCCGATTTCCAGAAAGTAGGGCAAAGGCTTGATAGATGATATTTTCCTTCTGACATAGCGTGTGCATCTCATGGTCCCAGCTAGCGCGCACCAAGCAGCGATTCTGCACAAATGTGGGCCTTATACGCGCACCACAGAGGAGGGCCTTGAGTTGATCGACAGCGACATTACTAATTCCGAGTAAGCCAACCAAGCCTTCATCGGCTGCGTCTTCCATAGCCCGCCATGTCTCCAAATCGGCTTGGCTTAGCCCACTACGCTGTGACGGGCCATGAAGGATGTAGCTGTCTATTCGGGTCACACCTAGATGCTTCAGGGAGCTGGCAATAGACTGTCGTACTTGCGTGGTGAGATCGCAATCAGGATTATATGGGAGGCGGTGATCCTGGCCGCGCTGATATGTAAACTTCGTTTGAAGAAAAAGATCTTCGCGGTTAACTACGCCCGAGGCGATCGCAGCCCTCACTGCGGCGCCGACTCCTTCTTCGACATAGTGCTTACGCTGATTTGCCGTGTCGAAAGCGCGGAAACCGGTGGCAATCGCCTCTAACACGAGCGCCTGAGTACGGTCCTCCTTCCAGGCGGTACCATACATGATCAGCGGCACCGCCGGGCTCCGGAGATCCAAAGTTCTGGCAGTTCGCATGAGAGCGAGTATCTTGAGGGTACGATTGGTAAGCAAGAATAATTGGGTTGCTAGCCCGCAATATGCGGTGTCGGCTGCGGTCGCGGGGGCTAAAGGTCAGTCAAATCGGGTCTCTCGCCACCGTTCTGCCGCTGCGCCCCCTGCAAACGCCCGGAAACTCGGCGCTAATTCCGCCTCTTTGCCGAGCGCATAATTCCCAAAGACTCGATAACTTATCCTGCCGGAGGGAGATGGATTCGAACCTGTATGGGGCTTTTCCTCTCAAGTGGTCGTTTTTGGTTTTTGCCGGTTCTTTGTTCGGAGCTGGAAAGCCGTTCTTCGTTCTTTAATCGCGCCGCAGTTGGCAAGAGGATTTTGAACACTGCCGGCTTGAGGAGAATAGTGTCATCACGCTGATGGCTGTTCGGCTCGTTTCTTCGTCCCGGGCTGTCGATCGACCGATCGACATGCAAAAAGGACCTCTCTGCGGCCGTTGGGTCAGGTTTTGTCCCGGTAGCGAACAGGAGGGCCCCGCGCGCATCGCGCAGTGCCCTCACGAGCGACGGAGCGGCGCGCGCGGGAGGTGCCTGTTTGCCCACCGGGGCGTTCGTGGCGTTGCGCGCTGCTCTCATCCGGCGAGCCTGTTAAGCGTAGCGCGCCACGGCTCTGCGGTCGCGCTTGCACGCCGATACGAGATGAGAGCCAATCAACAGAGAAGGCCACACTGAAATGCGTTGGGCCATTCTCGCTCTAATCTTCTGCGGAGCGGCAACGGCTCATTGCGGACCGCTCGTAGCCAGAGAGTACCGATCACGCGAGGTAACACGGGAATTTCAGCGCGAGCACCCGTGCCCATCGACGGGGCTCACAACCGGCCCCTGCCCCGGCTATCGGAAGGATCACATAAAGCCGCTCGCCTGTGGCGGACCCGGTGTCGAACCTCCAATGGCAAACCATCGCTGACGCGCGGGCTAAGGACAGGTGGGAACGGAAGGCATGCGCTATCGGCGCTCGCCAGTAACCACCATGTCGATTTGACGGCTGCCGCATTGGGAGCAGACGAGCCTATCCCTCCAATCGCGAACTTCGCCGGGCGAAGCTCTCCGAGGCGAACCTCCGCGGGGCAAATCTCTCCGAGGCGAACCTCAGCTGGGCCGGGAAGTTTGGCAGATCGGACGGTCTGGTTCAAAAATTCGGACACAACCTTGTCGACCTCGCAGGTCTGATGAATTCTTAAAGTCTATAAAAAAGGGGGTCGAAACCCAGCGATCCCGACACCTTTTTCTTGTAATCAAAATTGATTTTACACAATTTTGATTCTTTGCCCTAAACTCAATGACTATAAATTAGCATTACTATATTATCATGTGAAGCATGCCGAGAGAGCAATTGACCGCGCCAGTCATTTTTCACGGATGGTCTCTTCTTCCTCGGCGTTCCGACGTTGTCTGATCGCATATGCACCGGGCGACTGAAGTCCAATCGAAAAATATTTAGCCCGATCGGAAATTTTGATTTTAGCTACAAAAAGGGATCCGAAATGACCGAGAAAAGGGGCCGCGGGCAGCCGAAATTTGAGCCAACCCAGGACCAGCGCGATCAAGTTAAACTGATGAAGGCCCTGGGAATACCGGAGGACCGGATTTGCAAGACCATCACCAACCCGCAGACCGGGAAGCCCGTGGCCCCGATGACGCTGGCGCGGGCATTTGCGCCCGAGCTCGAGCGCGGCGCTACCGAGTTCCACGCGCTGGTCGGCAATTTCATCCTCTGCGCGATCCTCGGCAAAAAGCCGGCATTCGGCGATGCGATCAAAAGCGAACAGGTCCGCATGACCGCGGCGATCTTCTACGCCAAAACCAAGATGGGCTGGAAAGAGACCGTGGTGAACGAGCAGGCCAACAAGGACGGCAAACCGTTTCTGGTGGACGATGCGCGGCAGCGGCTGATCGATGAGATCGACCGGCTTAGGGCGCGCAAAGAACAGAAGGGCGAATAGGTGACCGCCTCCTTGCTCGAACGGCTCGCCGATCTGCCGAAAGCCGAGGTCGACGCGCTGATCCGCGCGATGGCGCCCGGCGAAGCCAACGCGATCGAATACGATTGGCGCTATCGAGCCCGGCCTGAACAACAGGCGCCCGCAGGATCCTGGCGGGTATGGCTGCTGATGGCTGGGCGCGGCTTTGGCAAGACCCGTTGCGGCGCCGAATGGGTGCGGGCGGAGGTCAAGGCGGGGCGTCGTCGGATTGCCCTAGTGGGGCCGACCGCAGCCGACGCGCGCGACGTTATGGTCGAGGGTGAAGCAGGGATCTTGGCTATTTCGCCCGATCACGAGCGGCCGCTTTACGAGCCCAGCAAGCGCCGGCTGACCTGGCGTAATGGCGCGGTCGCGACCACCTTTTCCGCCGATGAGCCGGAGCGTCTGCGCGGACCGCAGCACGATGCGGCATGGTGCGACGAGCTCGGCGCCTGGCGCTATCCCGAGGCCTGGGACATGCTGATGTTCGGCATGCGGCTCGGGGCCGACCCGCGTACCGTGGTAACGACGACGCCACGGCCCGCGAAATTGATCCGCGATCTGGTGCGCGACCCGACCTGCGTCGTGACCCGCGGCTCGAGCTACGAAAATCGCGCCAACCTCGCCGGCGCGTTCCTCCAGCAGATCATCAAAAAATACGAGGGCACCCGGCTCGGCCGCCAGGAACTGAACGCCGAGCTGCTCGACGATGTGCCGGGTGCGCTGTGGAGCCGAGCGCTCATCGAGGCGGCGCGGCCGCCGATGGGGTTCGTGATGCCCGACCTGATGCGCGTCGTGGTCGCCATCGACCCGGCAGCGAGCTCGGGCGAGGACGCCGACGAGACCGGCATCATCGTCGCCGGCAAGGACAAGGACAGCCGCGGCTATATATTGGCCGACCTCTCCGGCCATCACACGCCGATCGAGTGGGCCCGCATCGCCGTCGCCGCCTATAAGAGCCACGGTGCCGACAGGATCGTCGCCGAGGTCAATAACGGCGGCGAGATGGTCGAGGCGACGCTGCGCGTGGTCGACGACAACGTCGCCTATACCGCAGTGCACGCCACCCGCGGCAAGGTGGTGCGGGCCGAACCGGTGGCGGCGCTCTACGAGCAGGGCCGCATCCGGCACATGGGCGCCTTCACGGCGCTCGAAGACCAGATGTGCGAGTTCACGCCGGACCTCGACCGCTCGAAGCCCAGGCGGGACCCGACCGACCCCTCAAGCCGCGGCATGGGCGGCGCGCGCTCTTCACCGGATAGGGCAGACGCCCTGGTTTGGGCGTTCACCGAGCTCCTGGTCGAGGAGATCGCCTCCTGGGGCATCTACGAGGTCACCCGGCGCAGGGCCGAGGCGGTCCTCAAAGAGCGGGCGGCGGCGTTCGAGGCCGGGCGCCCCAAGACCGAGTATGCGATCGGCTCGATGGAATGGATGGCGCAGCATCCCGACTGGAAGCCGCAGGAGGAGTAGGCCCATTGCTCGCCTATACGAAGTTCACCTTCAAAGAATTCCGCGTGTGCGTCCGCGCGATCTTCGCCTTCGCCGGATCGGGCGACAATTGGTCGCTGGGGCTTGACGGCCAATACGTTAGATGAAGCGGTATATATCGGAAGTTACTATGACGGAGACAATAAGCTCTCCACGTCGCTCTGCTTGCTCGCACGGAGCGGTTCGACTACATCATCCATGGTCGCTGTTTCCTTTCTGACAGCTAAGTTGATTACAACCTCCTTGAGTGCCTGTTGGGCCATCGCCGACCAGTTTATAGCTTCGCCGTTCACGGTGTATACAAATTTGTAGAACGGTTCGAACGGGAGTCACCAAGTTACTGTTTTTGCACGGTGTAATTGCGCTTGCACGCGGATGAGGAAGGCACGCTCGAACGTCTCAAGGCGCTGCGCCATGAGCTCCTCGATCCAAAGATCGCCTGTCATCGCGGCCGCATCTTTATGCCGGAGCGAAACACGGCAGTTGAGCTCTCTTTGCGAACAAAACGCCTTTATGGCGAGTGGGGTCGTGTTGACAGGACGTTGTGAATTGTGGTATTATCAATTGTGAAAAGGTAATGATACACCGATTGGAATAGCTACCCACACGCCGCGCCGTGCACCTGAGCTCGCCCTGATAAAACAGGTAAAACAGGTGCAGCTTCTCGCGCTGCCCGGTGTTTGCGAAGGCGTGCTGGCGTAAAAGGATCGCGTGCTTGCGCATCACAACAGGGGCGAGGAAGATCGGATCTCGACATACAAGGTGCGCGGCGGCTCACGCTGATGACCGGCGCTGAGCCATCGGCCGCCCAAGCCAGCCCGGTGGCGCGGTGGGTTGATTTCGCATCCGGCGTGCTCCAGGCGTCGGGCCCACCGTTGCTGTTCGGGTTGCGGTTGTGGGCGTCGGTCTGCTTGGCACTCTACGTCGCGTTCTGGCTCGAGCTCGACAACGCGTACTGGGCCGGGACCACCGCGGCGATCGTCTGTCAGCCGCATCTCGGCGCCTCGCTGCGCAAGGGCTGGTACCGCATGATCGGCACCTTGGTCGGCGCGGTGGCGATCGTGGTGATGACCGCGTGCTTCCCGCAGGATCGCGCCGCCTTTTTCGTGACCCTGGCATTGTGGGGCGCCGCATGCGCGCTCGTCGCCACGCTTCTGCGCAATTTTGCGGCCTATGCCGCGGCATTGGCCGGCTATACCGCGGCGATCATTGCGAGCGACCAACTCGGCGCCGTCGGGGGCCTGAACGGGCAAGCCTTCCTGCTCGCCGTCTACCGTGCGAGCGAGATTTGCATCGGCATTGTCTGCGCCGGCATCGTGCTCGCCGGAACCGATTTGGGCGGCGCCCCGCGCCGGCTGGCCACCCTATTCGCCGCCATTTTGCCCGAGATCAGCGACCGGTTCACCCGCACATTGGCCACCGCTGGAGCCGGATTTGAGGAAACCCAGACGGTCCGGCGCGAGCTCGTCCGCCGAGTCATTACGCTCGACCCGGTTATCGACGAGGCGCTCGGCGAATCCTCCCAACTCCGTTACCACTCCCCGGTCTTGCAGAATGCCATTGACGGTTTGATATCCGCCCTCGCCAGCTGGCGCACGGCGGCGGTCCTCCTGGTGCGATCGCCCGATGAGCGGGCTCGGCAAGAAGCGAGCGCTGTGCTGGCGCGGGTGCCGGAGGAACTTCGCCTCGGGACTGAGCAAGACGAGCCGACACGCTGGATCGCCGACCCGACGCGCCTGCTCCGGGTGTGCGACGCAGCGGTGCGCAGGCTCGTCGCCCTGCCGGCCGGCACGCCATCCTTGCGGCTGCTCGCCGATCAGACAGCGGAAGTGCTGGGCGGCATCTCGCACGCCCTCAACGGGCTGGCATTGCTGGTTGACGATCCTGCCCGGCCGGTTTTTTTTCGTAGTCGCGGTAGCCGCCGCCTGCGCATAGCCGATTGGCTTCCGCCGCTGGTCAATGCGGGGCGCGCGTTCGTCGTGATCGGCGCCGCAGAGCTCTTCTGGATCGTTACCGCATGGCCGAATGGCGCGGGGGCCATCACCTTTGCCGCGATCGTCGTCATCCTGTTAGCGCCGCGCGCCGACCAGGCCTACGCTGCAGCCGTGAGTTTCACGATTGGCACCGCGACCGGCACCATTTTGGCCGCGATCATCGCATTTGCGGTGCTGCCGAACACGGAGACCTTCGCCGCCTTCAGCCTCGCGATCGGCCTTGTCCTGGTTCCCGCCGGTGCCGGGCTGGCCCAGCCATGGCAGACGGTGGTGTTTACGGCTATGACCTTCAACTTCATACCGCTCCTCGCGCCCGCGAACCCGATGACCTACAACACCGAGCAATTCTACAACTCCGCACTCGCAATCGTTGCAGGGCTAGGCGGCGCGGCATTGTCGTTTCGCTTGATCCCGCCGCTGTCGCCTGCATTTCGGACACGGCGGCTGCTGGCGCTGACAGTGCGCGATCTGCGCCGCCTCGCGACGGGTCCGATGCCGCGGACGCCCGATGATTGGGAGGGCCGCATCTATGGCCGGTTCGCGGCGCTGCCGGATCAGGCGCAACCGTTGCAGCGCTCGGAACTGATGGCGGCGTTCTCGGTCGGTAGCGAGATCATCCAGCTCCGCCATATCGCCTCCAGGCTCGAACTGGAGACCGCCCTCGACAGCGCGTTCGAAGCCGTCTCGGAAGGCCAGAGTGCCATCGCGGTCGAGCGGCTTGCCTCGATCGACCGGGTGCTCGCCTCACGTTCGGACGCGAACCCGGCAGCTCTTCGAGCGCGCGGCCTCATCCTTGCAATCTCGAATGCGCTCACCCAACATTCCGCTTACTTCGACGCAGGAGCGCCCGGGTGAGGTTCACCGAGATCAACCTGTTCGGCGTCTATGTGGCGCCGATCTCGGTGATGATGGCCGCCGCTTGGGTGGTCACGATCGGGCTGCGGCGGTTCACCGCCCGTTTCGGCTTGTTGCGCTACGTCTGGCACCCATCGCTGTTTGTGTTCGCGGTCTACATGATCGTGCTCTCGTCGATCGTCCTCGTAGCCGCACGCTGATCTCGCCATGTCCGAGGTCGAAGCCAAAGCGAAGCGTGAAGCGGCGGCAGACGGTCCGGCAGCCGCCTGGTCGCCCGAGCCTCCTACCCGCGACAGGCCCAGACGGCGCCTCCACATCCTTCCGCTGCTGATCACCTTGGCGGTGATCGCGGTCGCCGTGGTGCTCGGTCGGGCGATGTGGGACGCCTATATGGGGGCGCCATGGACGCGCGACGGCACGGTCCGCGCCTATGTCGTGACGCTGGCGCCGGAGGTCGCGGGGTATATCGTCGAACTGCCGGTCGCCGACAACCAGTTCGTGCACAAGGGCGACCTGCTGATGGTCATCGACCCGACCAACTACAAGATCGCCGTCAGCCTCGCCGAGGCGACGGTGCAGCAGGCCCAAGTGAACATGCAGAACGCAGAGAGAGAGGCGAAGCGCCGGCAGGAGTTGACCACGCTCGCGGTCACGGTCGAAGAGAAACAGACGTTTGCGAGCACCGCGCTGGCCGATCAGGCCCAATATCAGCAGGCCGTCGCCAATTTGGACCAAGCCCGCGTGAACCTCGAGCGCACCCAGATACGCTCGCCGGTCAATGGCTATGTGACCAATCTATTGGCGCAGCTCGGCGACTACGCCAATGTCGGGACGAACGAAATTTCCCTCGTCGATGGCGATTTGTTCTGGGTCGACGGCTATTTCGAGGAGACCAATATCGAGCCGATCCATGTGGGCGACCCCGCCAGCGTCAAGCTGATGGGCTACAGCCAGATCGTCCGCGGCCATGTCGGCAGCATCGCCCGTGCCATCAACGTCCCAAACGCGCAACCCAACGGGCTAGGGCTCGCTCAGGTCAACCCGATCTTCACCTGGGTGCGCCTGGCGCAGCGCATCCCGGTGCGCATCCACATCGACCAGGTGCCGGAGGGGGTCATTCTCGCCGCCGGGATGACGGCCACTGTGCAGATCGATCCTCGGCCACTGCAGTCGGCCAAGTGAACCGCGACCCGTTATCGGCATATGATCCGGAATTATCGCATGGCGGGAGCCGATCAGCAACCTCAGCGCGCTTGGTCCGCCGCCCTCGCGCACACGGTCAGCAAACCAGTGATCGTCGTGCTGATGGGTGTCTCCGGATCGGGCAAAAGTACGGTCGGAAGCCTGCTCGCGGGTGCGCTCGGCTGCCAGTTTCAGGAAGGCGACGATTTGCACCCGCGCGAGAATGTCGAGAAGATGCGCAGCGGGACACCGTTGACGGATCCGGACCGGCTGCCCTGGCTCCGCAAGATCGCCGAGGAAATCGACGGCTGGCGCGCGCGGGGCGAATGCGGCGTGCTGACCTGCTCGGCGCTGAAGCGATCCTACCGGGACCTCATCATCGGCGACCGTCGCGACGTCGTGTTGGTCTACCTCAAAGGATCGCGCGATCTGATTTACCGGCGCATGGCCGCGCGACACGAGCACTTCATGCCGGTCGCCCTGCTCGACAGCCAGTTCGCGACATTAGAGGAGCCCACGCCGGACGAGCACCCGATCATCGTCGATGTCGGCAGCAAACCTGCCGAGATCGCCCGCCAGATCGTGCGTCAGCTCGAGGACCGGCAGCATAAAACCGGCGGTCCTGCGCCACCCGCCACGGCCAACCCGCGAAAGGACTGATGACTGCAATGGCCGCTCCCCTTTGCATCCGCAGGATGCGCTGGAGCTTGGCGGGCCGGTGGTGTGCTGTTCGCAAACTGATCGATCGTTGTCCATAGCTCTTGATATGTTACGACGGTAACATATAATATGGGCGATGGGCACATATAGATGGCTACTTCTGACCTATAAGGTGCCGGCGGAACCGGCATCGAAGCGGGTCGCGCTGTGGCGGCGGCTGAAGGGGATGGGCGCGGTTTATTTGCAGAATGGCGTGTGTCTACTGCCCAAAACCGATGACCACGTGCGGCGATTGAAGATGCTGGAGAACGACATTACCGAGATGGGTGGTGATTTGGTTATTTTGGAGACCGTCGCCCTCGATCGAATCCAGGAGGAAAGGGTCGTCGCCCGCTTCACGGTCGACCGGGACGATGCCTATCGGGAATTCATCGACAAATGCGATGATTTTGAAACCGAGATTGCAAAAGAGACGACCGCTCAGCACTTCACCTACAACGAGCTCGAAGAAAACGACGTCGAGCTGAAAAAGCTACAGAGCTGGCTCGAAAAGATAAAAAAACTCGATTTTTACGATGGCGGGCTCGCTTCCGAAGCCGCCGAGCGGCTGAAGGGCTGTGAAAGCCTGCTCGATACTTACGCGCAGCGGGTCTTCGACGCACATGACGAAAACCGCTGAGGAGGAAACATGATGGCTTGGTCCACCGCGGCACCCGCAATAAGCGCCGCTTTCCTCGCCTCGCTGGTCGAGGTGGTCGAGGCCTTCACCATTGTGCTCGCCGTCGCAACCTTGCGCGGTTGGCGGCCCGCTGCACTGGGTACCGCCGCCGGGCTCACTGTGCTGGCCGGGATCGTCCTCTTGTTGGGCCCGCTTCTCGACCGCGTCCCGATTTCTTCCCTGCAGCTCGCGATCGGGATCCTGCTGCTGCTCTTCGGCATGGGTTGGCTCAGAAAGGCGTCGTTGCGGGCGGCCGGGGTCATCCCGTTGCATGACGAAGAGGCGATCTTCGCGGCCGAAGCTGCCGAGCTGCGTAAGCGTGAGAGAAACCTTGGCTGGGCGGCCGGCATAACCGCGCTCAAGGCAGTACTGCTTGAGGGGCTCGAAGTCGTCTTTATCGTGATCGCGGTGGGGGCCGGGCGCGGGCTGCTGGTACCCGCCGGCCTCGGGGCGCTCGCCGCCTGCGCAGTGGTTCTGGCCGCCGGAGCAATCGTCCATCGGCCGTTGTCGCGAGTCCCGGAGAATACTCTCAAATTCGGCGTTGGCGTCATGCTGTCGGCCTTCGGAGTATTCTGGACAGGCGAAGGACTTGGCATCGCCTGGCCCGGACAGGATTTGGCGCTGCTGTTGTTCGGCGTCCTATTCCTGGGTGCGGGCCTCCTCGCCGCTGCCATCGCGCGGAAGCTCGCCGTGGAGTTCGCATAATGACGATCCTCAAGGAGCTCGCCGGCGAATTGATCGGCATGTTCTTTGCCGAGAACCGGCTGGCGATAGCCGTGCTCGCGATCGTCGCCGTCGCCGGATCATTGGTCGATTTTGCCGGTTCCAACCCTCTCGTCGGCGGCGCCGTGCTGCTTTTCGGGTGCCTGATCCTGTTGATCGAGAGCGTCTGTCGCGCTGGCCCGGCCGGAGCCCCTTGATCAAATGATCTTTCTTTCCCTGAGGTCCTCGATCTCCGCTGGGGTGTAGCCGAGCTCAGCGAGGATTTCGTCGTTATCGGCGCCGAGCTCCGGGGCGATGCCGGTATGGGCCGGGGTTTCCGAGAAGTGCCATGGCGAGCCGTGGACTTTCAGCCGCTTGCCGTGCTTTGGGTAATCGACCTCGGTTACGTAGCCATTGGCCAGCACGTCGGGATCGTTCGAAGCTTCCAGCAAGGTGTTGATCGGCGCGGCGACGATGTCGGCGGCGCGCAGTCTTTCCACCCAATCATCGCGCGGCCCCGTGGCAAACAAATCGTCCAACATACGCAGCAAGGATGCGCGCTTTTCGTCGGACGAGACGATAACGCCGAGATCGCCAAAGCCGGCCTCTTCGAGAGCCTCGTAAAAGCCGAGGGTGGTCATCGCTTCGCGCCATTTGCGCGCGCCGTTCAGCTGGAACACCAGCGGCTTGCCGTCCCGGTCGTTGAAGCTGGCGCTGAGGCCGGGGCGTGCCGGCGTGCCGGTAACGCGGGCTTGGCCGGTGACCGGATTGCGGTTGCGCCACATCGCCGTCGTCAGGGTCCAGCCCATCAGCCGGATCTGGCCGCCGAGCAATGAGCAATCGACCTTCTGGCCGATGCCGGTGCTGCGCGCATAGGTCAGCGCGGCGAGCGCCCCGCCAAAGGCGAGGATCGCGCAGGTCTCGTCGGCGACCGAGACGATGCCGGTCTTCAAGGGCTGACCCGGCGTCGAGTAGGCTTCGGCAATGCCCCCGAGCGCCTGGGCCATCGAGTTGGTGCCCGGCAGATCGGCGTGCGGTCCCTTGGGACCATAGCCCGAGATCGACATGTAGACGAGCCGCGGGTTCACCTGCCTCAAGTCTTCGTAGCCGAAACCATTCTTCTCCGCTGCGCCCGGCCGGAAGTTCTGCCCGAAGATGTCGGCCTGCGCGACCAGCTTGCGCAGGATCTCACGGCCCTCCGCGGTCTTCAGGTCGAGTGTGACGCTCTTCACCCCGCGATTGTTGGTTTCGAAATAGGTGCTGGGCATACCGGGCAGCACGGTCGAGCCGCGCGAATTGTCGCCGGCCTCCGGCACCTCGATTTTGATTACCTCCGCGCCGAGATCGGCCATCAGCATATACGGCACCGTGCCGGCTTGCGCGGTGGAGCAGGCCACCACTTTGACGCGGCGCAGCGGACCATGTGGCTCAGTCATAATGCAGTCTCCTCAAAGTCGCTTTTCGGCCAGGCCAGGCCGTAATGCCCGCGCAGAGTTTTGCCGGCGTATTCGGTGCGGAACAGCCCTCGCCGCTGCAATAATGGAATCACCTCCGCGCTGAACACGTCGAGCTGCGCCGGCAGAAGCGGAGGCATGATGTTGAAGCCGTCCGCGGCGCCCTCGGTGAACCAGTCCTCGATCAAATCGGCGATCTGCTCAGGCGTGCCGGCGGTGGTGAAATGGCCGCGCGCGCCGGCAAGGTAACCCAGCAATTGCCGCAGTGTCGGCCGATCCCGCCGCACCAGGTTCAGGATCACCTCGGTCCGGCTGCGCGCCGCCTCGACCGAGCCGGGGTCCGGGAAATCTTCCGGCGAGAGGGGCCGGTCGAGCGGCAGGTGCGAGAAATCATGCCCGCCGAACCGGCCGGACAGCCGCTTGCGTCCGACGTCGGGATCGCACAAATCGTCGACCTCGCGCGTCAGGCGTTGCGCCTCGGCCTCGGTAGAGCCGATCATCGGGCTGAGACCGGGCAGGATCAGCACCTGGTCGGGCGCGCGCCCCTCGGCCGCCGCCAGAGCCTTCAGATCGGCGTAGAATTCCTGCGCCGTGGTCTTTGCCACGTGGGCGGTGAACACGGCATCCGCATGCCGTGCGGCAAACCGGCGGCCGGTGTCGGACGATCCCGCCTGCACCAGCACCGGCCGCCCCTGCGGGCAGCGCGGCATGTTCAAGGGTCCGGCCACCTGATAGAAATCGCCGCGGTGGTTGATCGGCCGGATGCGGTCGGTTCGAGCATACTGCCCGCCGGCCCGGTCGTCGATGACTGCGTCCTCGGCCCAGCTATCCCACAGCGCCTTCACCACGGTCATGAACTCCTCGCCGCGGGCATAGCGATCGGCATGGCTCACCTGGCCCGTACCGCCAAAGTTGCGCGCCGCCGCGGCCAGCCACGAGGTGACGATATTCCAGGCGACGCGCCCGTTGCTTATGTGATCGAGCGAGGCGAACTGCCGCGCCAGGTTGAACGGCTCGGTATAGGTGGTCGACGCCGTGGCGATCATCCCGATCCGGCTGGTCGCCATCGCCAAGGCAGCAAGGGTGGTGACGGGCTCGAGCCAGATGCGTGGCGCCTGCCCTACGTCTTCTCCGAGCGCGAGCTGGTCGGCGATGAAGATCGAGTTGAACAGCGCCGCCTCGGCCCGCTGCGCCAGATCCTGGTAGTAGCGGAGATCGGTCAGCGGCAGCGGCGACGAGGCCGGATGCCGCCACGATGCCTCATGGTGCCCGCGGCTGTGAATGAAAAGGTTGAGGTGCAATTGTTGCTTTACGACGCCCATTCGGTTGTCCTTGGCCGTTCACCGGCACCGCCGGAAAGATGAACACAAACTGGTATTTCCGATCAACAATCAGCTTGTAACCATCACACGCCTTTGGACCGCAGTGGCACAGAGTTATTGCAACGGGCCAGGGGGCTGATCCACTTCGGCTTCGAGGTTTATCCGGCTGAGGTCGAAGCGGTACTGAACGACGGTCGTTCAGTCGGCAGTGATCGGGCGCGCCATCACAGGCAATGAGGAAGTTGTCGCGCTCGTGCAGGTATAGGTAGCACGGGACGACATGTAGGAGGCTCTGATGGAACATAGGAATGCAACACCGGCGGTAATCGGCGCCGGTGACTTTATTGGCGGCGCCATCGCCAATAAATTTGCGTCCGAAGGGTTCAGCGTCTTCGCCGGGCGGCGGCACGGTGACAAGCTCGCGCCGCTGGTCGCGGAGATCGAGGCGGCGGGCGGGCGCATCGTCGGCCGCTCGCTCGATGCGCGCAAGGAGGAAGAGATCATTGCATTCCTCCAGGACGCCGACGCGGCCGCGCCGCTCGAGGTCTGCATTTTCAACGGTTTCGAGCAGCGGGAAATTGACATTGGCCCCGACGTGATGCCGGCGAGGCTCTCCGCGGGCGACCGGTTGCCGGTCAGTTTGTGGTTCTATAAACAAACTAGAGGTGCACACATGCCAGGTCCATTGGCGGGAGTAAGGGTGCTCGATCTGACCAGCGTAGTCTCGGGGCCGTTGGCGACGATGTTTCTCGCCGATCAAGGCGCCAAGGTGATCAAGATCGAGCCGCTCGGCGGCGACATTACCCGTCACAGCCGGCAATCGGTCAGCTCGTCCGGGGAGTTCTCGGCGCTCTTCGTGTCCACCAACCGCGGCAAGCGCTCGCTGTCGCTCGACCTCAAACGGCCGGAGGCCGGAATGATCATGCGCAAGCTGATCGCCTGAGCCGACGTATTGGTGCAGAATTTCCGGCCCGGCACGATGGAACGTCTCGGCCTCGGCGAGCCGACGCTGCGCGCCGAAAATCCCCGCCTGATTTATGTCTCGATCAACGGGGTCGGCGAAAGCGGGCCCTATGTAGGAAAGCGGGTCTACGACCCGATCATCCAGGGCTTGTCGGGCTTCGCCGACCTCCAGGCGGACCCCGAGACGCGCCGCCCGCGGATGATCCGCACGATCGTCGCCGATAAGACGACGGCGATCTTTGCCGCTCAGGCGGTGACGGCGGCGCTCTACGCGCGTGAGCGGACCGGCGAAGGCCAGCACATCCGGCTCTCGATGCTCGACACGATGATCAGCTATCTCTGGCCGGAGGGCGATGACGCAATACACCGTGGTCGGCCGCGAGGCCACCACCCCCGACCCCACGGCACGGCCCGAGCTCATCTTCGAGACTGCGGATGGCTACATCACCGTGGCTACGATCTCCGATTCCGAGTGGCAGGGCTTTTGCGCGGCCTCGGGGCGATCGGGCGTCGCCGAGGATCCGCGGTTCAACACACCCGCCGGCCGCACGGTCAATGCCACCGAGCGGATTCTGCTGATGGCGGAGATCATCAAGGCGCGCCCAACCGCGGAATGGCTGCAACGCCTCGATGCTCACGATGTGCCGTCGGCGCCGGTATTGCGGCGTAGCGAGGTGATCGCCAATCAACAGGTGATGGCGCGGGAGCTGATTGCCGAGTTCGACCACCCCGACATCGGCCGCGTCCGCCAGCCCAAACCGGCAGCCCGCTTTGACCGCACCCCCGCTGCAATTCGAGGGCCGGCGCCGCGCATCGGCGAGCACAGCGCGGCCATTCTGGCAGAGCTGGGGCTCGAAGCGGCCGAGATCGAGCGGCTGGCGGCCCAAAGGATCGTGCGTCTAGTGAAGACCTGACCCTGCCGGTTGGGGTCGCGCCGCTCCGGTGAAACCGCGCTCGCCGAATTGCTTCAATATTGGGAGTAAGCTAAAGAGCGGAGCAACGATTCACGGGAGGAACGCGCAAATGATACCCGCGCCATTCGAATACCATCGGCCCCGCTCTCTGGACGAGGCCATCGGGCTATTGGCACAGCACGGCGAGGACGCCCGAGTCGTCGCCGGCGGACACAGCCTCATCCCGATGATGAAGCTCCGCTTGGCCAAGCCTGAGTATCTGGTGGACTTGCAGGATTTGGATGAGTTGCGGGGAATTCGCAGCGACCCCGGTGCCGTGGTCATCGGGGCGCTGGCCACCCAGCATGAAATAATCGGCTCCGAGCTCCTCGCGGCGACGTGCCCGATCATTCGCGAAACCTCTTTGCAGATTGCCGATCCGCAGGTTCGGTACTGCGGAACCCTTGGCGGCAACGTCGCGAATGGCGATCCCGGCAACGACATGCCTGCAGTCATGGTGGCGCTCGGCGCGACATACCGGGTCAAGGGCCCGCACGGAGAACGCGATGTTGCGGCCCGCGACTTTTACGAGGGCGCCTATTCGACGGCGCTGCGGGAAGGCGAGATCCTGATCTCGGTGCGCATCCCGATGCCGGCCGACCGTCACGGCTACGCCTACGAGAAGCAGAAGCGCAAGGTCGGCGACTATGCCACGGCCGCGGCGGCGGTGGTTCTGACGATGTCGGGCGGGGTCTGCACCTCGGCCGCGATCGCGCTGACCAACGTCGCGGACACGCCGCTCTTCGCCAAGGACGCGGCCGAGGCCGTGGTTGGGACCGCGGTCGACGAGGCGGCGATTTCGGAAGCCGCGCGGCGGGCCCAAAGGATCGCGAGCCCATCGCCTGACGGGCGCGGTCCGGCTGATTTCCGCACCCATGTCGCCGGCATCATGGTCCGTCGCGCCCTGGCGCGCGCCAAAGAACGCGCCAGCTAGGCAAGGGAGGTGACGATGGCAAAAATGCACATCACTTTGCGCGTCAACAATCGCCAAGTCGAAACCCTGGCCGAGCCGCGCATGCTGCTGATCCACTTGCTGCGCGAAGAGCTCCGGATCACCGGCCCGCACATCGGCTGCGACACCAGTCATTGCGGCGCCTGCACGGTCGACATGAACGGGAAGTCGGTGAAGTCCTGCACCGTGTTTGCTGCGCAGGCGAATGGTGCGGAAATAATCACGATCGAGGGGCTCGCCGGCGCCGATGGCAGCCTGCATCCGCTGCAGGAGGCGTTCCGTGAGCATCACGGCCTGCAATGCGGCTTCTGCACTCCGGGCATGATTACCCGCGCCTATCGGCTGCTGCAGGAAAACCCGAACCCGAGCGAGGCCGAAATCCGCCATGGCATTGCGGGCAACCTCTGCCGATGCACCGGCTATCAGACCATCATCAGGGCGATCCGTGCGGCCGCGGAGCGCCTGACCAGCGCCAAGGAGGCTGCAGAATGAGCGCCGAAATCGAATCCGCTCAGGCACGCACCCAGAAACTCGAGGGTCTCGGAACCAGGCGCAAGCGCGTCGAGGACGCCCGCTTCACGCAAGGCAAAGGCAACTACATTGACGATCTCAAGCTGCCGGGCATGCTATTCGGCGATTTCGTCCGGTCGCCCTACGGTCACGCTCGGGTCAAATCGATCAACAAGGAGGCGGCGCTCGAGCTGCCCGGTGTCAAAGCCGTGCTCACCGCCGACGATCTGAAGCCGCTGAAGCTGCATTGGATGCCGACCCTCGCCGGCGATGTTCAAGCTGTATTGGCCGATGAGAAAGTGTTGTTCCAGGGCCAGGAGGTCGCGTTCGTCGTGGCCGAGGACCGCTACGTTGCGGCTGACGCGGTCGATATGGTCGAAGTCGAGTACGAGGAGCTGCCGGCGCTCGTCGATCCGACCAAGTCGATGGCGGCGGACGCGCCCGTCCTGCGCGACGACCTCAAGGACAAGACGAGCGGCGCCCATGGGCCCCGCAAACACCACAACCACGTCTTTACCTGGGAGGTCGGCGATGCCGCGGGGACGGCGCGGGCCCTGAGTGAGGCGCCGGTCGTCGCCAAGGAACGCATCGTTTATCAGCGGGTCCACCCCTGCCCGCTCGAGACCTGCGGCTGCGTCGCCTCGATGGACAAGGTGAATGGGCATCTGACGGTGTGGGGGACTTTCCAGGCGCCACATGCCGTTCGCACCGTGGCTTCGCTGATCTCCGGCATCCCAGAGCACAAGATCCGCATCGTCTCGCCCGACATCGGCGGCGGCTTTGGCAACAAGGTCGGCGTTTATCCAGGCTATATCTGCTCGATCGTCGCCTCGATCGTGCTGGGCGTGCCGGTCAAGTGGGTTGAGGACCGGATGGAGAACCTGCAGGCGACCGCCTTTGCCCGAGACTACCACGTGACCGGCGAGATCGCGGCGACCCGAGACGGCCATATCACCGGGTTGCGCTGCCATGTGCTGGCCGATCACGGCGCTTTCGACGCCTGCGCCGACCCGACCAAGTACCCGGCCGGATTTTTCAGCATCTGCACCGGCTCCTACGACATCCCGGTTGCGCATGTGACGGTCGACGGCGTCTACACCAACAAGGCGCCGGGCGGCGTCGCCTACCGCTGCTCGTTCCGGGTGACGGAGGCGTCTTATTTGATCGAGCGAATGATCGACGTGCTGGCGCGCAAGCTCGATCTCGACCCCGCCGAAATCCGCCGCCGCAACCTGATCCGCAAGGAGCAGTTCCCCTACAAATCGGCGCTCGGCTGGGAATACGACAGCGGCGACTACCTAACTGCGCTCGACAAGGCCTTGAACACGGTCGGTTACGCAGCCTTGCGCGACGAGCAGCGGCGCAACCGCGAAGCCTTCGCGCGCGGCGAGACGCGCAAATTGATGGGCATCGGCGTCAGCTTCTTCACCGAAATCGTCGGCGCCGGACCGATCAAGAATTGCGACATTCTCGGCCTCGGCATGTTCGATTCCTGCGAGATTCGGGTGCACCCGACCGGCAGTGCGATAGCAAGGCTAGGCACGATCAGCCAGGGTCAGGGACACGCGACGACCTTCGCCCAGATCCTGGCCAGCGAAATCGGCATTCCTGCCGCCAACATCACCGTCGAAGAGGGCGATACCGACACCGCACCCTACGGTCTCGGCACCTACGGCTCGCGCTCGACACCAGTCGCCGGCGCGGCAACGGCGATGGCCGGCCGCAAAATCCGCGCCAAGGCGCAGATGATCGCCGCCTACCTGCTCGAAGTACACGATGACGACCTCGAGTGGGACGTGGACCGCTTCCGCGTCAAGGGCGTGCCGGAGCGGTCGAAAACCATGACGGAACTCGCCTTTGCCGCATACAACAATGTACCGCCGGGCATGGAGCCCGGGTTGGAGGCGGTCAGCTATTACGACCCGCCAAATATGACCTATCCGTTCGGCGCGTATGTCTGCGTGGTGGAAATCGACGTCGACACCGGCGTCACCGAGATCCGCCGGTTCTATGCGCTCGACGACTGCGGCACGCGCATCAACCCGATGATCATCGAAGGCCAGGTTCATGGCGGGCTGACCGAGGCGCTCGCCATCGCGATAGGACAGGAGATGGACTATGACGAGTACGGCAATCTGAAGAATGCGAGCCTGCTCGATTTCTTCCTGCCGACCGCCGTCGAGACGCCGAGCTGGGAGACCGATTACACCACGACGCCGTCGCCGCATCACCCGATCGGCGCGAAGGGCGTCGGGGAGTCACCCAATGTGGGCGGCGTCTCCGCCATCTCCAACGCCGTCAACGACGCCTTCGCGCATCTCGGCCTGACGCACACCCAAATGCCGCACGATCATTGGCGGGTATGGAAAACCGCACAGCGCCTCGGGCTCACTGCCGCTTGAGAATATATCCGCTGAAGCGCGATCGTGCATCCTTCGAGACCGCCGCGGAGCCTTTCCTCGGGCCGCGCGAAGTGCGGACCCATGGGCGCCTCCTTACCTGCGCCGCTCCGGCGGGCGTAGAGCAGGAATTCCCGGTTGCCTTGCGGACCGAGGACCGGGCTCTCAACGACGCCGACCACTGTCCAACCCGGCTGCGCAGCGACCCAGGCGGCGGCGCGCTCACAGACCTCGTGATGGATAGCGGGATCGCGCACCACCCCGCCTCTGCCGACGTGTTCGCGGCCGGCCTCGAATTGCGGTTTGACGAGCGCCACAAGCTTCGCCTCTTCAGCGGCGAGCGCGATCGGCGCCGGCAATAATGTCGCGAGACCGATGAAGCTTGCATCACAGGTGATCATGTCGACCGGCTCGGGAACATGGTCTCGGGTTAGGTAGCGGGCGTTTAGCCGCTCGTGGACGACAACCCGCGGATCCTGCCGCAGTTTCCAGGCGAGCTGACCGTATCCGACATCAACGGCGTAGACGCGTCCGGCCCCGCGCGACAACAGCACGTCGGTAAAACCGCCCGTCGAGGCTCCAATATCGAGGGCTGTTTTACCATCGACTGCGATCCGGAAATGGTCGAGGGCGTGAGCGAGCTTGAGGCCCCCGCGCGATACCCAGGGATGGTCGTTCCCCTCGACGTCAAGCACCGCATCCGCCGCGAGCTGTTCGCCCGGCTTGTCGATCCGCCGCCCGGCGCAATTGACGACCCCGGCGAGGATCAGCGCTTGCGCCTTGGCGCGGCTTTCGGCAAGACCCCGCTCTACGAGGAGCTGATCGGCCCGCCGCTTTGCGGACTGCGCGGGTATCTCGGGGTGGGGTCGGCTCATCGCAATTTCGCTTGCGGCGGAGGCGATTGGGACGCGGACAAGTGGCGGACGAGGTCGCGGGCGTAGATCGGGAGATCGGCCTCGCGGCGAATGCAGATCGTCAGATTGCGCAGCGCCCAGCTGTCGTCCAGCTCGATCCGACGGATCGACATCGTCTTGGCGTGGCGCTCGGCAGTAGTTGCCGGGACGATGCCGATCCCGACATTGCATTCGACAAATCGGCATACCGCATCGAAGCTGCGCAGCTGAACGCGCAGTTTGAGGCGTCGGCCAATCCGCTCGGCCTTTTCGGAAAGAAAGCGCTGCAAGGCGCTCGTTCGGTCCAGACCGACAAAGTCGAAATGGAGCACCTCGGCGAAGGGGATATGCTCGACTGTTGCCAACGGGTGCCTCGGCGCGACAACCAGCACGAAGCGGTCGGTGCGAAACGGCAGGGTCTCGAGACCGGTGACTTCCACCGTGGCGGCGACGATCCCGATATCCGCGGTGCCGTCGGCAACGGCGGCGACGATCTCGTCGCTGAGCCGCTCCTCCAGATCGATGTTCACCTGCGGATGGGTGGCGAGGAAATCGCTGAGCGGCTCCGGCAGGAATTCGGTCAACGCATTGGTATTGGACAACAGGCGGACCTGGCCCTTGATGCCCTCGGCATACTGCGCGAGGTCCCCATGCATGCGCTCTGCCTGCTGCAACAGCATGCGCGCGTGATGAACGAGGGTGCGGCCCGCCGGCGTCGGCTGCACGCCTTGGCGCTCGCGGTGCAATAACGGAGTGCCGAGCGCCGCCTCCATGTTGCGGATGCGCGTGCTCGCCGCGGCGATGGCCAAATGCATGCGCTCGGCACCATGCGTGATGCTGCCCGCTTCGACCACTTTGAGAAACAGCCGCAGATCGCTGAGATCGAACCGCAAGGTGGACGGCCTTCGGATTTGACGAAGCAAGGCTACGCCAAATGCCGATTGTGTCAACTCAGAAGGGGCATCAGATTTCGGCAAACACGAAGGCGAGGGATCATGGGCGCCGCCTATCCAATCGAGCATCACACTTACGATGTTGTCGTTGTCGGGGGCGGCGGCGCCGGATTGCGGGCGACATTGGGGATGACCGTTGCGGGGCTCAAGACCGCCTGCATCAGCAAGGTCTTTCCGACCCGCAGCCATACCGTCGCGGCGCAGGGCGGCATCGGCGCGGCGCTCGGCAATATGGGCGAGGACGACTGGCGCTGGCACATGTACGACACCGTCAAGGGGTCCGACTGGCTCGGCGACCAGGACGCAATCGAATTCATGTGCCGCAATGCAAGGGAAGCGGTCGTCGAGCTCGAGCACTTTGGCGTTCCGTTTTCGCGCACCGAGGACGGCTTGATCTACCAGCGGCCGTTTGGCGGTCACACCGTGCAGTGGGGCAAGGGCCTGGCCAAGCGCGCCTGCGCCGCCGCCGACCGTACCGGGCACGCGATGCTCCATACCCTCTACCAGCAGTGCCTCAAGCACAACGCCGAGTTCTTTATCGAGTATATCGTGCTCGACCTGGTCATGGATGAGGGCCAATGCCGCGGCGTCATTGCCTGGCGGCTCGACGACGGCACGTTGCACCTGTTCCGGGCGCAGATCGTCGTATTGGCGACAGGCGGCGGCGGCCGCGCCTATTTCTCGACAACCCAGGCGCACATCTGCACGGGCGACGGCTATGCCATGGCACTGCGCGCCGCACTGCCATTGCAGGACATGGAATTCATCCAGTTTCATCCGACCGGCATTTACGGCGCCGGCTGTCTGATCACCGAGGGGTCACGCGGCGAGGGCGGCTATCTGACCAATGGCGAAGGCGAGCGGTTTATGGAGCGCTACGCGCCGACGACCAAGGATCTCGCCTCGCGCGACGTGGTCGCCCGCGCCATGGCGATCGAGATCCGCGAGGGCCGCGGCTGCGGGCCGCAAAGCGACCACATTCTGCTGCATCTCGAGCACCTCGACCCCAACGTGCTGCATCTGCGGCTTCCCGGCATTTCCGAAACCGCCAAGATCTTTGCCGGGGTCGAGGTGACGCGCCAACCGATCCCGGTATTGCCGACGGCGCACTACAACATGGGCGGCATCCCGACCAATATTCATGGCGAGGTGCTGAACCCGACTGCCGATGACCCCGAAAGCACTGTTCCGGGGCTGATGGCAGTCGGTGAGGCCGCCTGTGTGTCGGTGCATGGCGCGACCCGGCTCGGCACCAACTCGCTGCTCGATCTCGTTGTATTCGGCCGCGCCGCCGCGCAGCGCGCCGCCGAGATCGTCGACCCGGGAGCACCGCACAGCGTCTTCCCACCCTCGGCAACAGAGCCGACGCTCGCCAGGTTCGACCGGGTGCGCCACGCGAAAGGCCGGCTGAAAACCGGTGAAATCCGGGTCGCGATGCAACGGGCTATGCAGGATCATTGCTCCGTCTTTCGCACTGCGCGGGTGCTCGAAGACGGGCTGCGCCGAATGACGGCGGTCACCGATACGCTGGGGGATCTCGCCGTCGCCGACCGCTCGCTGATCTGGAACACCGACCTCGTCGAGGCGCTCGAGCTCGACAACCTGGTCCGGCAGGCCGCGGTCGTCCTCCATTGCGCGCTATACCGGACCGAAAGCCGCGGCGCCCATGCCCGCGAGGACTACCCCGAGCGGGACGACCGCAACTGGCTCAAACACACCCTCGCCTGGCAGAACGGCGAAGGCGAGGTGCGTCTCGGCCACCGTCCGGTGCACCTTCATACCCTGTCGAACGAAGTGCAGGCCTTCCCGCCCGCAGAGCGCGTGTACTGAGTGTTGACCAGCAATGGAACATCCCTGAGCCTTTTGCACTAATCACAATCGCAGATTGCATCATAAATTGCCCGCCGCTGCACCTGCAGCGGGTCTGCAGCAAAATATCGTCTTTTGGTTGTACCAATGATAAACTTGGCACCGGACTTGCGTTCCCTCTGCGGCGCCAACGTAAGCCACTCCCGATCGGCACCTCCATTTTAGACTCCGCATTGTGCCATCCCACCGTGGCGATTTTGAGATGGTCGAAGGCGTAAGGTGAAAGCGCAGAGGCTTGGCCAGGAATGCGCTGCATTGGCGGTGCGTGCTTCGAGACGCGTCCCGGCTGTGCCGAGGCTCTCCTCAGCATGAGGGCGTGTTGTTGATGGCGTTAAGAAAAAATGCCTCGTCCTGAGGCGCCTCGTGAAGCGAGGCCTCGAAGGACGCACGACAGCCTTCCAGCCCGGCGGATTGCAGGTCCAGCCTCTGCTTCCCGTCCTACAGTCGCGGCGCGTAGCCCTTGCGGGGGTACTCCTCCCAATACTGGCGGAAGCCGCGGTGGGTGGCTTCCTGGTGCGGATGGGCGCGGAGTTTGTCGACATCGATGTCGATGCCGAGGCCGGGCGCGGTCGGCAGATCGACCCAGCCGTCTTGCACGGTCAATGATGCTGTGGCGATTTCGCGGCAGAGGTCCTGGAAATTCACGAAGTATTCGGTGATCCGGAAATTTGGGATTACCGCCGAGAGGTGGACCGTCGCCGCCAGGCCGACGAGCGTGCTGTTGTAATTGTGCGGCGACATGACGACCGCCTGCGGCTGCGCCATCGCGGCGATGTCGAGCATAGCGGTGATGCCGCCGACGGCGCAGATGTCGGGGTTCAAAATGTCGGCGGCGCGTTTGGCGAGGCACTCGAAGAAGGCCTCCTTCGAATAGATCGCCTCGCCGGTGACGATCGGGATCGGCACGGCGCGGCGTACCTCGGCGACGAGGTCGATGTTCTCCGAAAGGCACGGCTCCTCGTACCAATCGATGCCGAATTCGGCGAGGCGGTGACCGATGCGGATCGCATGCGCCGGCGCAAAGCGGCGGTGCGCCTCGATCAACAGCTCGAAATCGGCCCCAAGTGCCTGCCGCATGGCCCGGACATAATCGATCGCGAAATCTTCATCGCGCCGGTCGACAAAGCTGCGCCAGGGGCCGGGGAACGGATCGAATTTGGCGGCGGTAAAGCCCATCGCCTTGACCTTCAGTCCGCGTTCGACCCCCTCCTCGATCGTCGACCCGCGCGACCAGCCATTGGCATAGACGCGCACCCGCTCGCGCGAGGCGCCGCCGATCAGATTGTAGACGGGCAATCCGGCCCGCTTGCCGATAATGTCCCAGGAGGCGATTTCGATGGCGCTCCACGCCGCCATCAGCTCCAATGAGATCCGGCGGATCGCAAAATCCTCGAACATGATCTGGCCGGTGTGCCGGATGTTGAAGGCACTGCGGCCTATTACATGCGGCGCCATCGCCTCGATACAGTCCGCCACGACTTTCTCCTTGCCGTGCGTGACATAGGCCTCGCCCCAGCCATAAAGGCCGTCCTCAGTCTCGACCCGACATAACAACAGATCCTTGGAGCTGCCGGTCCCGAGGATAAAGGTTTCGATGCGCGCGATCTTCATGTCCGCTCTCCGCTTACGCCTCATCCGTCACTCGACAGCGTCATCGGCTTCAGGTCAAGAGCTGAGCCGGCTCGATGTCCAATACGTCGCGGATCGCGCGAGCCAACGTCGCGAGCTGATAGGGCTTGCGCAAGATAGGGAAATTGGCATCGAGAGTATTTACGGCCTTTGCATAACCACTTGTCAGCAAAACGGCAATGTCGGGGTATTCCTTCTTGACCTGTCGCGCGAGCGCCATGCCGTCGAGCTCGCCCGGCATGATGATATCGGTGAACACCAGATCGACAGGCTCGCCCGACGCGAGCAGTTGCAATGCGCCATCCGCGGATTGGACGGAAAGGACGCGGTAGCCAAGCTGATCCAGCAAGATGCCCACGGTTTCCTGCACCTCGAGGTCATCCTCGACCAACAAGACGGTTTCGCCTCCTCGAGGCGGCTCCGCAGCAGCGGTCGAGGCTTCGCTGAGGGGACGATGGGTGCGCGGCAAAAACATGGTAACGCTCGTGCCATTCCCCAATTGGCTGGCGATCGTCACGGTCCCACCAGACTGGCGGGTCAGGCCATAGACCTGCGACAGTCCCAACCCGGTACCTTTGTCGAGCTGCTTGGTCGTGAAAAACGGCTCAAACACCTTTGGCAGGATGTCTGCTTCTATCCCGCACCCGGTATCAGTCACCGTCAGAGCGACGAATTCTCCGCAAAGGCCATCCGGCGTGTCCTCAGACTGTAGCCTGAGATTTTTCGCCGCGATCGTAATCGTCCCGCCACTGGGCATCGCGTCCCGGGCGTTGACGACCAGGTTGATCAGCGCAAGCTCCAGTTCATGAATATCGACTGCGACTGGCCAGATGTTGCGCGGAATGTCGATGACCAGCGTGATATCACGGCGCGTTGAACTGGCAATCAGATCGCGGATCTCTGCGAGGCGCTGGCGCAAGCTGATGACGATCGGGTTCAGGGCTTGGCGGCGAGAGAAGGCGAGAAGCTGGCGAGTGAGATTTTCGCCGCGCGCCGCCGCGAGCTCGATCGCCTCCGCCAGGCGCAGGTGTTTCGGATCACGAAGGCGGCTTTTGAGTATCTGCGCGTTGCCGCTTACAACCATCAGCATATTATTGAAGTCGTGCGCTATGCCGCCGGTCAGCTGTCCCAGCGCCTCCATCTTTTGCGACTGGGCGAGCCGCTCTTGTGCGCGCTGCAGTTTCGCCCGTGCTTCATGGCGCTCGGTCACGTCGCGCATGATATTCGCGAACCCTATGAGTTTGCCTTCCTCGTCGCGGATGGCGTCGATCACCACAGCCGCCAAAAACAAAGATCCATTCTTGCGAACGCGCCAGCCGTCATGTTCATAAGTTCCCGTGGTCGCGGCTGCCGCGAGAGCGCGTTCGGGAGCACCGGCCGCCCGATCCGCCGCCGTATAGAAACGCGAGAAATGGTGGCCGACAATTTCCGGTTCGGCATAACCCTCTATGCGCTGCGCTCCGGCATTCCAGCCCGACACCACGCCGCCCGCATCGAGTTTGATCAGTGCGTGATCGGTCGCGGCTTCTGAGAACAATCGGAACTGCCGCTCGCTTTCGCGTAACGCCTCCGCGGCCAGCTTCTCGGCGGTGACGTGACGGCCGATCAAATAGATCGCTCCGTTCTCTGCCGTCATCGTCCAGTAAATCCAACGCCACGAGCCGTCCTTGTGGCGAAAGCGGTTCTCCATCCGGACGGTTGGAATACCCTCGGCGAGCCGCCTGCGACCGGCCATGGAATGCTCCGCGTCGTCGGGATGCCGCAGCTCGCTGACATGCATCCTCTTGATCTCGTCCTCACTCCAGCCGAGGAGGGCGGTCCAGGCCGGATTGACGCTGGTGAAATACCCGTCGAAATTGGAAACGCCGAGCAGGTCTTCAGAGACATCCCAAATCCGATCGCGTTCTCGGATGCGCTCGGCAATTTCTGTCTCCAGACTTTCGTTCAGAACGCGCAATGCCTCTTCTTTGCGGCCGCGCTCGGTCGTTTCGATGCAGGTCGTAAGAACGCCGCCGATCCCGTTCGGCGCCGCTTCGTCCGGGATCGGGCTGTAGCTGAGGGTAAACCGAGCATCCTCGACGAGCCCGCCCTGGCGGCGAACGGTCCACGGGTGATCCTCGGCAAAGAAGGCTTCGCGCTCGCCGCGCAGGATTGCCTCGTTCAAATGCCCGAGCTCGGGGTAGATTTCCCACCAGACCTCGCGCAACGAGCGGCCCAATGCCTCCGGGTGCTTCTCGCGCAGAATGGGCCGATAGGCGTCGTTGTAAATGAGGACCAGTTCGGGCCCCCATCGGATCGCCATCGGAAACCCCGAAGCGAGGATCATCGCGATGCTGAGCTTCAGACTTTGCGGCCAAGCCGCGCTGCTGCCGAGCGGGGTCGCCGACCAGTCCATCTCGCTGATCCGTCGTGCCATCTCTCCGGGCGGGTTGGCAAAGACGAGGTCGGTCATCGGACGTGGTCGAAGTCTCTTCCCGAACATAGGAAGACCCTAGGACACACGGGAATGCCGCGTATGTCCAGCCCCACCTATTGTGGTAGAAGTCGCCTCGAGCGGGCTCGTTTCTCTCACAGGAGCTACGGCAATGAGGACCTTTGTTCGCTGCGGTCAGTTTTTTTCCGGGCGCGAGGACGATGCCCGTACAGGCGAAATTCTGGTCTTCGATCAGGAGGGCGTCATCGAATATGCCGGCGCCGAGGCTGTAGCGCCGCGACGCGCCCGCGGCGACCGGGTGCTCGATTATTCCGGCTGTTTCGTCATGCCCGGTCTCATCGACGTCCACACGCATCTCGCCTATGGCAACGCCAAGAGCGAGGAGGATATCGACCTCTACAGCCCCCTCGAGTTCCGCACCCTGCGCGGCATGTTCTTCGCGCAGAAGGTCGCCGCGGCCGGGTTTACCGCGATCTGCTCGCCGGGCGATGCCGGCCAGATCAGCCTCTCGATCCGCAACGCGATCCGCGCCGGCCTCTTCGACGGGCCGCGTGTCATGGCGGCGGGCCGCTATGTGACCACCCATCAGGGTCTGACCGATTGGTACCCGAGCTGGATCGGCGCGCCCGAAACCTCGATCGGCAAGCTGGTCACGACCATCGCCGAGGCGATCGAGGAGATCCGCCGTCAGGTCAAGGACGGTGTCGATTGCGTCAAAATCGCGCTCGACGGCATCCAGCGCCGCGACAATGGCGAGCTGGTCGCCGCCTTCACCCAGGAAGAGACGGAGATCATGGTTCGCGAGATCCACCGCCTCGGCAAGAAGGCGGTGGCGCATGCTCGCGGCCGCGAGGCGACGCTCTACGCCGCGCGCTCCGGTATCGATCTGATCTTTCATGCCAATCATCTCGACGATGAATGCATCACGGCGATGTTGGAGACCGGCAGCACAATCCCCCCGACCCTGACCCACCCGCGCAACACGATCGACTTCACGCAGCCGCACGAGCCGGCTTTCCTCAAGGGCCGCCCCGAGCATGCGCAACGCGAATACGAGATCGGCTGCGCCAACTGGAAAAAGGCGCGCGCCGCCGGCGTGCCATTGCTGACCGGAACCGACACCGGTTTCGCGGTTACCCCCTATGGCGAATGGAACGCCCGCGAGCTGGAGCTTTTCGTCGAGGATCTGGGCTTTACCCCGGCCGCCGCATTGCGGGCGGCGACCGAGGTCAATGCCGGTTTCATGACCGGCGGCGACCATATCGGCGCCTTGGAGCCGGGCCGCACCGCCGATTTCATCGTGCTCGACGCCTCGCCCCTCGCCGACATCCGCGTGTTGCAGGACAAGAGCCGGCTGCACGCGGTCTACATTGCGGGGAAGGAGATCCGCATCCCCGACCGCCCCTACGACCCGCGCCAGGTCACCGACTTCGCTCTGTCGAACTGGACCGAGCTCTACACCCGCGAGCGCGTCGCCGAACTGCGCCGCCAGCGCCCCGTGCTCGCCGCGGCCGAGTAGCGCCTCCTACTCGCGGAACTCCGCGGCGAGCCACCTGACGGCGGCGGGCGGGCATGCCCGCGACGATGTGCCGGAATTGCCGGCCGAATTCGGTCTTGGTCGCGTAGAGCGGGCCGACAACATCGCGCCCGGCGTAGAGCGCGGTGCGGAACCCGGCGGCGTCGGCGCGCCGCGGCAGGGCATGAAACAAGAGGAGCCGTCATTGCGAGTGCCAGCGAAGCAATCTCGTCCCGATTGAGGCCCCTCCACCCGCGATTGCGACGTCGCCGGAGCCTGCCCCAGGCGCCGCGCCGAGCGGCGTGGAGGGGGCGTCTCGCAATGACCAAGGCCCAGTTTCTTTTTAGGCCGAAGGTCCGCTCGGGTGGAATCCGGTCCTTGGCCATTTCGTGCGCCAACGGCGAGGTTGCGCCGTAACCGGCGGTTCGCGCCACCATGACTGAGCAACCGGAGTCGACCCAAAGCGGACCTCAAGGAGGGGGCGCGAGTGACAGCGATGATCCACCATCGCGAAGCGTTCGGAGCCAGCCGAAAATGGCCGAGCAGCCGCTCTACCTGAGATCGAGTCATTGCTGCACTTTTCACTTGACGTTAACCAAACTGCCGCTCCAGCCTTTTACCCGTGAGATTCGGTAACACCAGCGTATCTCAGGTATCGGCTCTCTCAGCGCTGTCGAGTTGCAACGCGTGACGCAGACGCTTTTGGCGAGGGGTAACCGCACATTCGTGTTTAGTTATCACAGCTCGTCGCTGCTGCCCGGCAGCACCGAATACGTCCGATCGCCGCGCGACTGAAAGCGGTTTCTAGGCATAATCGAAGGATATCTCGAGTATTTCATGGGTGAACTCGGCGGTACTTCTATGACACTCAGCGAACTGCGAGCGGCTTTGCTGCGAGAGCAGCAGCTTCGTTTTCTCCAGTCTTCCCATAATCGGGAACCGCCGGCTCTCGTGTGAAATTATGCCGATCCCTCAAGGACTCTGAGACGCCGGAGATGGGAGGCGTGACCGGCCGCAAGGTTCTCGTCATTGGCGACGATACCCGCAGCTTTCTTGTGATCGTCCGATCCTTGGGGCGGCGCGGCATTACCGTCCACGCCGCCCCCACCAATTTTCGCTCGCCAGCCTTGCGCTCGCGCTATATCTCTGCAATCCATTATCTGCCTCCCTGGACGGGGGACGATGCGGGCTGGTTGAGCGCCATCGAAGGGCTCTTTCGCGCGGAACGCTACGACCTAGTCATCCCTTGCAACGAGACTACGATCCTGCCTCTGCAGCGCCATCGTGCTGCATTGTCGCAGCTCGCAGTTCTTGCAGTGCCCGACGATCGCGCCATCGAATTACTCTTCGACAAACATGAGACTCGTGAATTAGCGCGGCGCGTTGGCGTGCGGGTCGCCCCGGGACGGCTGGTTAGGCTAGACGACACCGCCGAGCGCGTGCTCGCCGAGTTCGGCGCACCGGTCGTGGTCAAGCCACGCCGCTCCTATTCGCTGCAGAGCCTCGGCGCCCGCGGCGAGGTGCAGGTCGTAGCGGATGCCACGCGGCTCAGGCAGCTGCTCAGTAAGTCTGCTCCTGACGAAGCCTTGCTCGAGCAGTACTGCGCCGGACGCGGCGTAGGCATCTCCGTCCTCGCGAGTAGCGGTCGCATACTCCAGGCGTTCGAGCACCACCGCGTTCGCGAGTTCGCCGGCGCCAGCTTCTATCGCCGCTCTGCTCCGCTCACGCCGGATCTAGCCGGAGCATGCGAGACGATTGTCGCAAACCTGAAATACACCGGCATAGCCATGTTCGAGTTTAAGTTGGGGCCCACCGGCGACTGGGTCTTGCTGGAGGTCAACGCTCGCCCGTGGGGATCCATGCCGCTCCCGGTTGCTCTGGGTGTCGATTTCCCTTACCGCTGGTGGCGGCTGCTGACCGCAGGCGAGGAGACACCAGCGGTTCCCTATCGTACCGGTGTATACGGCCGGAATCTGATGCCCGATCTGGGTATTCTGCGCCTCCAGGCAGGGGCGCGGCGGCTGGGTCCGATGACGACAGTCGGGTTCATGATTGGGCATATCGCGGAACTGTCGCGCATCCCCACCGGGAGAGAAGTTAACGACGTTCTGGTGCGCGACGACCCGTATCCCGGTCTGATCGAATTGGCCGAGACCGCCCGGGCCATTTCCTGGCGGCTCAAAGGACTGTTGCCGGGCGCCGCTGCCGGCCGCTGCCGGCACGCGCGGGCGCAGGTCGAGGCGCTGCGAAGAACCGCCATCGAGCCGCGCATAATTTTCATTTGCCAGGGAAACATCTGCCGCAGCCCGTTTGCCGCGGCCCTTCTGCGCGCCCGGCTTTGCGATCGTCGGATCAGTATCGGCTCGGCGGGCACGTTGCCGCAGCCGGGTAGGGCGACGCCGATACTTGGGGTCGAAGCGGCCGCTGAATATGGAGTTGACCTATCTTCCCATCGCTCCGTGTGGCTGACGCGCCAAGCGGTCGACACGGCGTCAATGCTGATCGTCGTCGACGAGATCACCCGATCTGCAGTGTTCGACCGCTATCCGGATCTGCGGCCTCCGGTGATAATGCTGGGTGATCTGACCGGGATCGGCGGTATCCCCGACCCGATCGACGGCGGCGCCGCCCAATTCAGGCGCGTTTATAAGAATATTGCGGCGGCGATCGCTGAATTGGCCGGGTTGATAACGAATCAGCCTCTGCTCGAGCGGGGTGATCATTCGCGACGACTTCGCCAAAGCTGACCCATGCGGGGCGGTGAATAGCGCAGCGACGCGAACCCAGCCAGGGTGACCCCGGCCGCCAGCGCCTGCCGCGCATAATAGGCCGCGCAGTCGAACCTGCCAATTCGCGCCGCCTCCTCCGCAAGGTGCTTGAGTACATCCGCCGGCTGGGCGCATCGCGTGACGTCATACCTCCGGTCGCACCGAGAACGGCACGACTTTGTCGAACACCCGCAGCCGGGGACAGCTGCTTCGAAAGTTCCGACTCCACTGTCGTCATGTTGGCCTTCGCGTCGGGATCGGGAAGGTTGTGACGGGAAACGACCCACGGCAGGAATTTGATCAGCCGGGCACGATCGATGGCACGGAGAAAAAAGTCGCGGTCCGTTTCGAAGCGCTGACTTTCGCCGATCCCGGAAAGGGCAAGGAAAGAGGCTCGTGAGAGATGGTCGTGTTCAGGTGGCAATGCGCCGGACAGTCCAGCAATTCCGTGCGGATACCGTGTAAGCGCCGGCAGCGTCGGGCTCGTCGAGCAGACGATCTTTCAGATCCTCGATCCATATGACGCCAGGTACCGGCACATGGTCGCGATATGCGCGCTGGTTGGCGAGAAGCAGATCAATCGGTTCCGCGCTTCCCACGATCACGCCGGCGGCCCGGCCGAGATGGTCGGGATCGGTCCATTGATCATCGTCGAGAAAGCAGAGGTAATCGCCGCGGGCCTGCCCCGCTCCGAAGTTCAGCGCGAAGCCCTGCCCGTGGCCGCGCTGCGTGCCGACATTTCCCATGACCTTTTCAATTTCTTAAACGTAGCAAGAATTACCGGCTCGTGGCGTCATGTATTCGATAACGCTAAGTCTATAAAAACTGTCAAATGCCGCGGCGTTTATTCTCACCACCCCCAATTAATGACGCCTTGATTTTCAACCACTCCGTCATATAACGTATGGCGTCGGTGATCCGCCCTTGCAGTAACGTGTCTCGTGCTACGCGTTCTAACGCGAAGCTCAAATGCCGCAGCGCATACCGTCGAACTTCAGGTTGCTGCGAGAAGAGAGCAGCCTTTCTATAGAGGTAGACCCGGTTAACTTGCTTGCTGGTGGTGTCGAGTGACGTTGAGGCGGAGTTTACAACTGATACATTATGCCGAGAAACGAGAAAAGGTAGGTATTTCACCCTATCGGCTCGATCGATCGCCCGAAGAAAGAAATCGACGTCTTCTTCGTACCGCAAATGCTCATCAAATCCGCCAAGTGTTCGATAAAACCTATTGCGAACTATCATAGTATTTACATGACAGTGCCCCGCACAGGTAAGTAACTGCCGTGAGGTTACTTCGACTGCACCGTTTGCATCGGTTTGCTGACGCAGACGATTCGCCAAATCCTCGATCCAAATCCCACCCGGCAATGCAACCCCAGCGCGGAATGCTTTTTGGTTCGCGAGAATTAGATCGGTCGGTTGCGGGGCAATAACTTTCGCAACCCGTTGTAAATGCATCGGATCTATCCATTCATCGTCGTCGTCCAGAAAGCAGAGATAGTCACCCCGAGTATGAGCTGCTCCATAGTTTCGCGCGAAACTTGGTCCGTATCCATTACTTTTAGGATCGAGCGTAAGTAACTTTGCACCAACCGGTGCCGTTAACTTGCGATAAATCCTATTTTGCTCGATTGAAGAGCCATCGTCGACGACGATTACCTCGAAGTCTCGATACTGTTGCGCAAGGACGGACTTTAAAGCTGTGACAAATACGGAAGCGCGATCACGCGTTGGAATGATTACCGAAAAGGTCTGAGTGCGCGTATTCATCTTTTTGCCTGGTGTTGCATGGGGTGGGCGAGCGGCGAGATTTCCCCGTTTTAGCCAGCATGACAACTGCCTGCCTGGCCGCTCATCGATCTGGACTCGCCTGCTTTGCATGTGTGAGCCGTTGCTTGGACCGGCGGTCAGCAGTTGACGCAGGACCACGGACTGCGTTCATCAGGTGAAGGCAACTCCTCTTTCTCGTCGGGGACCTGATCGTCACCAAGACCTCTCTTGAATGGTGTGACGGGCGCACTCGCCCAGGGAATGGCGTCCGCGTGTCATGGCAGGAATTCATCGACTGGAAGAACTCTTAGTCAGAGCGATCTGTTGGCCGCAGCGAGGAGGCATCGCGCGATGAGGGCGGCCTTCGGCCCCCCTCTTCGTTTCAAATCCCCGCTGGTGTTGCTATACCGGCATCCGCATCGCGCGTCGAGCCGATCGAGGTGGCGGCGCTTGACCCAGTCGAAAGCTAATCGCGCCGGTGTTCCGCACGCGCGATAGCTCTCGGCCCAGCATGCGCTGCGGACCGCTCAGGCGCGCGCTTACGATAGCTGTTGACGGTCCCGCGAATGGCCCTTTTTCGGCGCTACCTTGTCGCCCGAGCAAGTCCCCAGCGAAGGTCGGCTTACCACCCGTTTGCGGCAGCCAGCCGAGCGTCGGCTGAACAGCTCAAGTCGACCCTTTCCGGACATTTGCGTCCGTCCGCAGCGGGCAGAAAGCGCGCCGTTGCGCAAGCCCGATACACTGCGGATTTGCCCGAAAACTCCACCACGAGCATGGACGTTAGTTAACCCTTGCCCGAGCCGGTCAGAGGCGCGATCGTCGCTTCGAAACCGCCGAGCATCCGGCGAATGTCGGTTTAATGAGGCTTGGCTGTGTTTATTACGGTTGCAATTTGTACCTTCAACCGGGCCGAATTGTTGCGTCGGACGCTCGATTCGCTGGTTGCGATGCGAGTGCCCAGCGATGTCACGTGGGAAATAGTGATCGTCAACAACAACAGTACGGATCATACGGACGAAGTTATTAGCGCCTACCTCGGCCGCTTGCCGGTGCGGTGCGAGTTTGAACCGCGTCCGGGGAAGTCTAATGCGCTGAACCGAGCGAGCGATGTCGCGAAGGGCGACTATATCCTCTGGACCGATGACGATGTGCTGGTCGATGCCGGCTGGCTGGTGGCTTATGTCGTGGCATTCCGACGCCGGCCCGAAGCGGCGATTTTCGGGGGTCGAATTAGACCACGATATGAACCTGCCGCGCCCAAATGGATTATACAAAGCGAACCCGTTCTGGTCGGGCCCTACGCAATCCGCGATTTCGGCGACCACGTCCAGCAGTTGTCCGCGGATGATGAAGATCATTTCCCGTTTGGCGCAAATTGGGCCATACGGGCGATCGAGCAACGCGCCTTCCGTTATGATCCGGAACTCGGACCGACGCCCAACAGGACCCGCAAGCAGGAGGAAACCGATCTGATACACCGGGTACTCAAATCTGGAGCGACGGGTTATTGGATACCGGACGCAGCGGTCGAGCACTGCATTGGCCCGGAGAGGCAGACAGTGCGTTACATTGCTAGGTATTGGGAAGGCTGGGGCGAAACCTTGGCTTTCCGCAATGCCGCCGCGAGCGCCTCAGAGCCTTTTTTGTTTAGCATTCCCCGTTGGATATGGCGCCAGTTACTGGTGTGGGGTGTACTCTACCGCATTTGCCGCATCGTGTCTCCGGCCCCCGTCTGGGTCAGGTATTTGGGGGCCTACTCGCGGAATAAGGGTATTTGCCGCTACTGGCTGCGAAAAAGGCTTGAGATGCGCGGAAAGCCGGAAGCCGAGACCGCCGCCAGATAACGCGATCGCTGTTGCGAGCGCTCTCGGCCAACCAGCGAATACCGTGGAACGGATAACCAATCCGTGTCGAGCCCTAAACCCGCGCTGCGCGTGATGTCATCGGCGGATCGGACAGCGCCACGTTATCCAGTCGCCCGCACAGGAGCGGCCCGCAGGTTTCTGCGAGAGAGGGTCTATCCCGCCTTCCGGGTTCCCGCGTTGCTGGCGTATCGCATGAGGGTGCGCTTCCTGTTCGCGATTTCCTTTTTTTTCACCATACGACATCATAGAATTTCAACGTCGTCCGGCCAGATCATGGTCCTTCCTCGGTTGGAGTGCTGACAGGTGGAACGACCGCTTACCACCCGATGGGCCGGTCCCGACGAGTATTGCGAACGGCAGGTATGGGGCATGGGACGCCATTGCGGTCGAGGCAAGCGAGCGACCGCAGTGGGTCGAATTAACGAGACCGGACCTCACCCATTTGCTGGGCAGACACGCCCCGACGCCAACGCCCGCCCGAGGTCCGGGGCTCTCATCGTACCACCACCTTGTGCCTAGTCCAGCCAACGGCCTAATCCTTCTTGACGGGAACAAACCATGAACCCATATGTTGGATTTGGTTGTCCCGGAGCCCGGAAATCGCGTCCGATCCGTGTTCGCTCTCCTGTTCTCACCTGTTTCCCGAGCCCGGAATTCAAATATCTCAAGCACTTGCTCCTGATCCGTTCTCGCCTCGCGCGCGCGACGCGCGCGGGCGCTTTGCGAAGGGGAGCTCGGGCAATCCGCGCGGCCGGCCACGCGGCATCCCTAATCCCCGCCGCCGCGTGCCCGATCTCTTGCCGCGGCCGCTGAGCCCGAAGGCGCTGACGGATCTGATCGATCGCAAGCCGCATCTGTTGCGGCCGCTCGCCGAGCAATTATTGCCGCGGCCTCCTTCGATCGGCCCCGCGGAACGACTCGGGATTGACCTCAACTCCGCGAGCACGGCCGAGGATTGCCGGCTGGTGCTCGGCACCGTTCTGGCGGCGATTGCGCGGGGCGACCTCGCGCCCGCCGAGGGCGCGCGCATCGCACGCAGCGTGCGGGTGCGGCTGCGGGCCGTCCGGCGCCTCGCAGAATGACATGCGGCGCGGCGCGCACCGGCCCGGGAGTTGCGTTATTCCTTGAACTGAGCCGATCGCCATCTGACCGCGGCGGGGACGCCTTCGGAGGCGACGATATCGCGGAATTTCTGGCCGAATTCGGTCTTGGTCGCATAGAGCGGGCCGACGATGTCGAGCCCGGCGTAGAGCGCGGTGCGGAAGCCGGCGGCGTCGGCGCCGCGATTGACCGCACGCTTCGTCGCAAAGAGCGCTTCCGGGGAGATCAGCGACAGCCGCTTCGCATAGCGCAGGCTCGCCTCGCGCAACTCGGCGACCGGCACGACGCGGTTGACCATGCCGAGATCGAGCGCCGCCCTGGCGTCGATCGTGTCGCCGAAATAGAGGAGTTCGCGCGCCTTCTTGTAGCCGATGATCATTGGCATCACGATTGCCGGGCCGACGCTCGAAAAACGTACTTCCGGCTCGCCGAACGTCGCATTGTCGGCGGCGATCGTCAGGTCGCACAGCATGACGAGTTCGCAGCCGCCGCCCATCACATGGCCCTGAACCGACGCGATGACGGGCTTTTTCATCAGCCACGGCAGCATCTCAAATTCGAGCTGCGGGCGGAGATGCTCGTGCGCTTTGTTGGGATCGCTGCGCCAATCATCCGCACCCGGCACCTGCGCCGAGATGTCGTAGCCGGCGCAGAAGCTGCGGCCCTCGGCCCGCAGCAAGACGACACTCGTGGCGGAATCGGCGTCGGCCCGCGAGAATGCGTCGGTCAGCTGTTGCTGCAATTCCGCGCTGATCGCGTTGAGCTTTTCCGGCCGGTTGAGGGTGATGACGGCGACCTTGTCGTCTACCTCGTACAATACCAGAGGATCGGGCATGGGTTTCCTCCTATCGCCGGGTCTGGAAAAAACTGCGAAGCAATTCGCCGGCGCGCCTCTCTTCAATGCCGCCGTAAATTTCCGGCCGGTGATGTGTGGTGGGCTGGTCGAAGAGGCGGGGGCCGTGCTCGACCGCGCCGCCTTTTGGATCATAAGCCCCGAAATAGAGGCGGCGCAGGCGGGTCAATGCGATCGCCGCGGCGCACATCGCGCAGGGTTCGAGGGTGACGTAGAGATCGCATTCGGTGAGTTGCGCGGCGCCCGATTGGGCTGCGCCTCTGCGTAATACCAGCATCTCGGCATGGGCCGTCGGGTCATGATCAGCCTCGACGCGATTGCCGGCGGCGGCGAGAACACGCCCTTCGCCATCGACCAACACGGCACCGACCGGTACGTCGCCGCGGGCGGCCGCCGCCTCAGCTTCGGCGAGGGCCAGCCTCATCGGTGAAGGTTGCGCAGTCATCCGCCGTGCCAGCGGCGAACGGGCTCGGGTATTGCGATCGGCCGCCGGGTCGACAGGCGCATGAACAACCCTTCCTGCTCGGCCTCGGCATGGACGGCGCCGTCGACCAAGAATTCGGCAGCGAGCTGCCAGCGCACCCTGGTCAGTCCGGCGACCCGCATCCGACCGACGAGGGGGTCGGCGATCGTCACCGGCCGCCGGTAGCTGATTCGCGTGGACAACAGGATCGGCGCGATATCCTCGGCGAGCGCCCGGATAAGCGGATAGGCCTGGTCCAACAGGCCGAGCCGCAGATCCTCGAGCCAGCGAATGAACACGATGTTGCTGACCATGCCGGCAAAGTCTATGTCGTAGGTCCGTATCGGGAGCGGCTGCTCGTAATACTCGTTCATCGCCTTCCAGTTTCGCCCCCGGTTTAGATTGGATCTCGCAGCATGGCACAGCCGGTCATCGGTCTCACCCTCGATCACGAACCCCCCGGCGGCTATTCGAATTTTCCGTGGTATGCGATCCGCGAGAATTATTGCAACGCGGTCCGCCGTGCCGGCGGGCTGCCGATCCTGCTGCCGCACGATCCCGACGCCGCGTCGGCCTATCTCGGCCGGATCGACGGCCTGATCGTCACCGGTGGCGGCTTTGATGTCGACCCGGCGCTATTCGGGGATGCGACGAGGCACCCGACGGTCAAGACCAAGGACCGCCGCACTGCTTTCGAGCTCGCTGCGGCAAAGGGCGCGCTCGCCCAAGACATGCCGATGCTCGGGATCTGCGGCGGCCAGCAGCTCCTCAATGTCGCGCTCGGCGGCACATTGATCCAGCACATCCCGGACGAAGTCCCGGACTGCCTGCCGCATCGCCAGCCGAACCCGCGCGACGAGCCCGGGCATACCGTCCGGGTGATCGCCGGGACCCTCCTGCACCGCATCACCGGAGTGGACAGCCTCGGGGTCAACAGCGCGCACCATCAGGCGGTCAAGGCCGCCGGGCCGGGGCTCGTCATCGACGCCGTCGCCGAGGACGGCGTCGTCGAGGGGATCGAGGATCCGCGTCGCCGTTTCTGTCTCGGGGTGCAATGGCACCCCGAATTCGAGATCAGCGAGGGCGACCGCCGAATATTTCGGGCCTTTATCGAAGTTTCCGGCGGGTGAAAAATCCAGCGCGCCGCTAACCAGAACGGCGCTGGCGTGCTGCGTATCGAGGGTGTCGCATCGGCAATTTCGCCAATCGGGAACTCCGCCCGAACGCGCCTGTTGAAGGGGCTAAATGCCGATCCCGGAGTGATCATGATGCTTCGCTTACTCACCACGACCGCGGTCGTTGCCGTCGGACTGCTCGCCGCTCCTCCAGTTTTTGCCCAAACCGGGCAGACCAGCCACACCGCTGCGACTTCCGCCAAAGATGCGCTGGACCAAGAAGACAGGACTTTTGTGAAGGAGGCCGCGATCGGCGGCATGTCGGAGGTCGAGCTCGGCAAGATCGCTCAGAAATCGGAAAATGCCGACGTCAAGCGTTTCGCTGATCGGATGATCGAGGATCATACAAAAGCAAACGAGCAATTGAAGTCGATCGTGACCGGGCTCGGGGTCGATATGCCCAAGACCCTCGATTCAGAGCACGAGCGGATGCGCGAGAAGCTCCAGCCGCTGCACGGCAAGGCCTTCGACGACCAGTACACGCACGACATGGTCGAAGACCACAGCAAGGCGGTGAAGCTCTTCCAGCAAGAGGAGCGCTCGGGTCACAACACCGAGCTGAAGCAATTTGCGCAAAAGACCTTGCCGACGCTCGAGGAGCACCAGAAGATGGCGCTCGAGCTGTCGCGCAGGCTCTCGCAGACCGCCGCCCGATAACGCGCGAAGCAAGCGAAATTAATTTATAAGGCCGAGTCCGCGGATTTTCTCGAATGCCGGTTGGATCTGGGCCCGGTAAGCCGCGGACCCGGAACGCGACAGCCAGAGCTGTTCAAACGCACGCGTCCGGTGTTGCGGATACAGTCCTCGGAATTTCGCTGCGGCTTCGGTTGCTTCCTTGTCCCGCCCGCTCGTAGACAGCGCAGCCGCCAGGAATAACTGCGCGCTCCCATAGCTGGGATTGCGTTCCAAAGATTTGCGGAGAAGGGAAATCGAAGCCTCGGTTCGCCCCCGCAGGAGTTCCGCGAAGCCGCCGAAGAAGAGCCAAATGCTGTGCCGTCGATCCGATCGATCGAGGCTCATTGCGCGCTCGATCGCCGGTACAGTCTCATCGACGCGTCCGAGAAAGGCAGCATTGTATCCGGCGAACCCGTACGCGGTACCCTGGCTTGAATTGGTTGCCAGAGCGCGTTCGAACGCGCCGCCCGCCTCATCCAGTTGTCCGGCAGCCGAATACAACATCCCCTGTACACAATGCGCGGCGCTGTGCCCCGGGGCGATCGAGAGCGCGATCGCCGCCGCTTCGCGGCCCAGGTCGGAGGCGGTCGCCACGACCCGCGGTTCGGCCCACCATGGGTTGCTGACGAGATGCTGGCAAGTTATCGCCAGACCTGTCAGAGCCTCGACATTTCGCGGATCGCTCGCCAGTGCTGTTAGAAACCAACGCTGTGCCTCAGCCGACAACTCCGCGCGCATGCCTTGTTGCAGTGCGCTCGCCGCCCGCGACAGCGATTCGGTGACCCCGTGCTCCATGCCCGCGTCGTAAAAGGCGCGGCGGCTGGCTGCCTGGAGCAGCAGCACATGAAGCTCTCGAGATATCCGCCGGGTGATCCTCGTCTGGATCGGTGCGATTTCTTCAGGGTCGAACTCATGTCGGCCCGCCCAGACGAACTCGGAGGTCGCAGCATCGACGATCCGCATATTCACCCGCAAAGTTTCGCGATGGCCGCACTGAGCGCTCCCGGTGACGACATAGTCATATTCACGCTCTGAAGCGGGCGGCCGCGCGAGCTTGCCCATTGTGGGCTGCTCGCCCTTCAAAGGTTTGAGCGAGAGACCGCGGCCCTGTCGAAGGAGGTCGGTGACGAGGTCGTCGGTAAAGGCTTCCACCAAGCGTTGCCGATCGGGATCGCCCGTTAAATTGCGCATCGGTGCAACCGCCACGGCAATGCTCGGCAGCAGGCATGGCCATTGCGGTTTTTCTGAGCCAGGGATCGGCCGCTCTTGCGAGCGAGGGCGGTGGCTTTCCACCACGCGATCGACCATCGCGCTCGACGAGGGGCGAGCCTGGTTGCGCGGTGCGGCGCTTACGATATGACCCTCTCCGCCCGAACGGGCGATCGAGCGCGCCAGCGCCTGGGTTTCCTCATCGGGCGTGACGCCCAGCTCACGCTGCAAAGTATTTGCGCAGCTCTTGTATTGGCGGAGCGCTTCACCGCGGCGGCCGCCGCGCGCGTAGGCGCGCATCAGCGCGCGCTGCCCTGATTCGGACAGCGGTTCGAGGGTCACCAGCCGGCGTCCAGATTGGATCGCGGCTTCGTAGTCACCGGCGGCATCTTGCAGCGCCATCAATCGTTCCAGGACGTCACAGATCGCAGTAAGCGCGCGGTCTCGCGCCGCTCCCAACCATTCCTGAAACGGCTCGGAGGCGATATAGAAATCAGCGAGGAAATCTCCGCGGTACAAATCGGCTGCCGTCTGCAGCTCGCCACGGTCATGTGAGCGCGACAGCCGCTCGAAACCATCGAGGTCGACGGTGGCGTCGTCGATCCGGCAGTTGGCAAAGTCGGCTGCCAAATCAGAGGTTGATCCCCGCCCGAGCGCTTTGCGCAGCTCCAACAGGCAATTGCGCAAGCTGTGGCGGCCTTGCTCCGACCCCTGGTAGGGCCATAGCAAGTCGGCCAGTCGCTCGCGGCTGACCGCTTCGCCGTTTTGGGCCGCGAGAAAAGCGAGCAGCGCACGCGCCTTTTTCGGGAGCTTGTCGAGTCGACAGCCGTCACTCTTGATCACCAAAGGTCCGAGCACATGAATTGTCAATGACATCTTTAATTCCCAATCATGGCTGAGCAAAACTCTCGGCCGCTAGTTATACTAAGCTGCCCGTGCGGCGCAGCGTCACAAATCGATTCACAACCTTTGCCCCCAAATTCGACTAGCCATTCGGACTGTGGCACGGGTTCGATCGCGCTGTCGTACCCATTGGAACTGCCACTGCAGGGTGGGAGCTTGGTCCGACTGTGTTACTATCGTACGAATTATGGCAAAATTACGTCCATGCACGACCGATTGTTTCAATATCACCCAATCAAGTCAGATTTTTGCCGTTTTTGATGTATTCGGTTGCCGTGATCGATGCTCGGAACCCTAAATAAGGCAAAAAAGATTAATTAAGCACAGCCTTTTTGACATCTGCCAGACGTACAAATGACGGTCGCCTGACATCGGCGAGGTAAGATCACCTGCCGCGGCGAATTGCGCCTCCACTGCAATGCTTAAAGCGAGGCGACGTGAAACAAACTGGCACCACGAACGGGATCTACGTCGCGCAGATACGAGCCCTCTACCAACACATCCCGATAGTCCTGCTCGTCAATATCGTCAACTCCACCTTGGTCGCGATCGTACTGGCGTCCTATAAAGGACAGACTTGGTGGCTGGTATTTCTCGCATTGACGATTGCCCTTACGGGAGCTCACGCATTCGGGTGGGTCCGTTACCGCCGCACCAGCGAGTCGGCCCAGTCCGCGAGCCGATGGGCGGCAGCGGCAACCGTCGGATCGGGGTTGTCGGGGTTGCTGTGGGGCATCGGCAGCGCACTTTTGCTTCCGGATAACCTGGTGGAGCAGACTTTCGTCGCTTTTGTCATCGGCGGGATGTGCGCCGCCTCACTCGTCGCGTTTTCCAATTATCTGCCGGCCTTCATTGCCTACGTTTTCCCCGCTTCTCTACCACTGGCGGGCCGCTTTTTTCTCGACGGTTGGACTGTGCACGGCGACATGATGGTGGTGTTCTCAGTGACAATAACCCTTGCGGCATGCAATTCTGCCCGCGGCTTTGTGCATGGATTGCGTTTGAACTGCGATCTGACCGAGAAGACCAAGGAGCTAGTTTCGGCAAATCAACGACTGCACTTGGAGGTGGAGCAGCGGAGGGTCGCGGAGGACCAGTTGCGGCAAATCCACAAAATGGAGGCCATCGGTCAATTGACAGGCGGCATCGCTCACGATTTCAACAACCTGCTCACTGTAATCGTCGGGCACCTCGAAATGGCGCAAGACCGCGCTGGCGCCGATCCCCGCACGGTAGCGTGGTTACAGGCGGCCCTCCGTGCGGCGGAACGTGGCGCCGCGCTGACCCGGCATCTGCTCGCCTTTGCGCGTCGACAGCATTTGGATCCGAGGCCGGTCGATATTCCCTGTGTGCTCAGCGCCGCGGTGAGATTGCTGGAGCAGACGATCGGCCCTGAAATCGAGCTGGTGATACGCTCGGAACTTGATTTACATCCTGCATGGATCGACCCGAACCAGCTGGAGCTCGCCATCCTAAACCTCGCCCTCAACGCGCGAGACGCTATGCCCGGAGGCGGGGTTCTACGAATCAGTGCTCAGAACCGACAAGGAGACACTGTCAACCTGCCGCCCGAACTCCAGCCGGACGACTATGTGGTAATTTCGGTAACCGACACCGGCATCGGCATGGATAAGGAGACCCTCCAACGCGCGTTCGAGCCATTCTTCACGACGAAGGAGGCCGGCCGAGGCTCGGGACTAGGATTATCGATCGTTCACGGCTTTGCGGCACAATCGGGGGGATTGGTCGCGATTGCCAGCACTCCCGGTGAAGGCACGAAAGTGGATTTGTGGCTGCCGCGCGCCGAGAGCAAAACATTGCAATGCGTCGCCCCCGATCCGGGTCTGTCTTTATTCGAGCCGCACCATGCGCGCCATGCAAGAATTGTGGTTTGTGACGATGACTCGGGTGTGCTGACTTTTGTCGCGACCGTTCTGCGCGACAATGGCCACCTAGTGTGGGAAGCGGACACCCCTTCTGAAGCCCTCGCGATCATCGAGAGAGAGCAGCCGCTCGATCTTCTGTTGGTCGATTACGCCATGCCGGGAATGAACGGCATCGCCGTCATAGATCGCGCGCGGACTTGTCAACGGGAATTGAACGTGATGCTGATGTCTGGACACGCGGATGTGCTTCGCTCCGGCGGAGCTTCAGGCATCCCGCTTCTCGCAAAGCCGTTCAGGGTCGCTGAGCTGCGGCAGCGTATCTGCGAAGTGTTGTTGGTGCCTCCGCTCAATGCCGGTTTCAACTTCCCCGGAATGCAGCATTTCACTGCCTCCGACTGACCCCAAGGAGGTCGGAAGGCGAGGGTCTCGCATCTCGCAAAGGGCCGCCCGACCGCTCGAAACGCAGGAATTCAGATCATCGGAACCGTCACGCTGCTCATCAGATCGAGTGGTCCGTAAGGGAGAAGGTGCGGTGCGATGAAATCGAATGAGTGGCTCGCGCAGATCGTGACCGTGGCTGGGGATGTCGTCATGTCGACCGCAACCGAAACGCCGATGGAAGGAGTCCGGTAGGCGGCCAACACCTGCTGGGCATACCAGGCGGAACAATTTGCCAGCGGCGTATTCGACAACGCAGGGCATTGCGAGGCCTGGGTCTGCGTCACGCAGATCGCGGGCGGACGGTGATTGTACATCATCGCGTAGCGGCCGGCTTCTTCGACCGCGATCAGCATCGTGTTGTAGGTCCATAGGGCTCGCGCGGTTTCAACGGCGCCGACGACAGCCAGCAACAGCACAGACATGATGAGGGCGGCCTCGACCGCCGCCGAACCCGCCTCGGATGCGTGCCCGGACCGCTTGCGGCTATTCATTGCAGCCGCACCTCCGTCGCGGCGGTTAGCATTGCCGGAATGCCCGGCCACGGCACCAGCGGAGTAAAAAGTTGGTTTGCGGTGATCCGAATGAACATGCGATTGGGCCCGGGACGGCCGACTGTGGCACACGACTCGCTACAGATAATCGGCGTCTCGTCATTGCACTCGCAGCTCCGCGGAAAGCTGGCCGGAAAGGTCAATGCCGGACCAAAGCTCATTGCGCTCTGCATCGCATGCTGTATGCCGCTGGTGTCGTCCGGATAAATCCGCCCATATTCCGCACCGATCCGTGCCGTTGCCGCCAGTCCGGCAGATTTGGTCGCGAGCCTACCGAAATCGGCAATTCCAGTCGCGATCAGAACGAGGATCGGCGCCATCAGCGCGAACTCTGCAGCTACGCTGCCATTATGGTTTCGGTACCCCGAGGCAATTTCTCCGCCTCGCTGGCCGCACTCTCGATTGAACCTTTTGGGCATCTTCACTCCGCGACGGCAACAGTACCGATTACAGGAAGATTGCCAAGGCCAGCGCCCGCACATCCGCCGGCTTCGAGCCGCGACGCAGCATCGATGTCCAGCGTTTTGACCACGAGGAGCAAGCATTGCGGGCCGGTGGTAGTTGGTTCTCCGTGAAAGGTCATCGACGAGTTGGGGAAGTAGACGAGCCCGTTGAGTGTCGCCCCCGGGGCGCCGCCAATCGTGCTGTGGCTCGATGTGTAGGTCGTGCCGGGTGGCAAGCCATTGGAATCCTGAATGATCGCAAGGCCGGCAAAGGGCCCTGAATGTGGCGCGCTGAGAGTCATATTGGCGTTGGCGGCCACCGATACCGCCCCGATCTTATTGGTCTGCGCGGTCAAGATGATCGTAACACCCGCACCTGTCGTATTATCGCAAGTCGAGCACTTGAGCACGGCGCGCGACTGAAGTGTCAGATTGCCGGTGACCCAATAAGTGCCGGGCGACAGGTCAACCGTCTGGCCAGACGCGATCTGCCAGGACCCGGATATCCGGGTATTCGCCGCCAGAAGAATTTGTGGATCAGTCAGTGATTTTCCGGGTATCGCGCAATTGCCGGTATAGATCGTCACATTCCCTGCAGCCTTGGATATGCAACTCGGCATCGCCGGCATGCCAACGATAAGAAAGCTATGGATAAGGGTACCAGCATAAGGGTCGGCTACGCTTCCCGCGCCAATCATCGCGGTCGAGGATAGCGCGAATTCGGGTGGCGGTGCTGCCGGGTCGATCGGGATCCCCTGCAACGATATTTCGCCGGCAGTAACCAAAGTTGCTGCAGCTACGGCACTGGTGCTGCTGTGAAGCTCGATCGCGGTACTGCTGATTGAATTCGCCGCCACGGAACAGTTGGGCATGTCGAGCCGGGTAGAAGCGGCGATTTCCACATCCGTGCTGTTTGTGCCAAGGGCCAGAATGCAAGGGTTACTCAGCACCTCTATAACCGCCACAGCGGTGTTGGCTATAGTGACATCGGACAAAAACATCGCTGCAAGCAAAGCTCCTTGGGACTGCTGCAGCGTAACCGCGACGCCGTTGGTGACGACTCCATCGTTGTAGGGAGTAACGACTGCCGGCACACTGCCCTTGTAGCCGTTCCGTCTGGCTGCCTCGCCGGCGACCGCGGTCAACTCGCCGCTCACGTCGGTTTTCCCGGCGATCACTTCATAAGCCGCGGAAATGGCGGCTGAGTTGGCGGCAGACTGATCCTGTAATTTGACCGCGAACCAAACGCCGGTTTCAATACCGAGCGCACTCATCCCGATCAGACAAGGAAGAGCGATGGCCACGATTGTTGCCGTAGCACCGGTCTGGTCAAAAAAAATATGCGCGATCGCGCTCCGAAGCGCTCGAACGAAGTCAGGCGACATGTTCACCACAAGCCGCAACTGGTCGGCGGCCGGCTTTCTCTATCGCGGGCAGGCCTTTTTCAGCCGAGCAGAAATAGCTCATAGCACATCAGCGGCGCAGCAATCGGATGGAGGCGATCGGTTGAACCGCGGCTGAGCCACCGTTCGTACTCGTGGATCTGCTGAAATGCCATCCCGAGGAGTTCCGTCACGGCCCCCTTGCCAGCATGTCGATGATGCGCAGCGCCAAGGGCGTGCCGATCACAATCATCAAGGAGGGCAAAATAAACGTCATCAACGGCACAGTCATAAGGACGGGAAGGCGCGCCGCGCGCTGTTCGAAGCGCACCAGACGTTCGGTTCGCATCTCGGCCGCCACGGCTCGCAGCGATCCGGAAAGCGGTGTACCGAACCTGATCGATTGGTTGAGCGCAGTAACGATGCCGCGCAGGCTCGCAATGCCCGCTCTCTGCGCCAGATTGTCGAACGCTTGATCGCGGACTGCAGAGATGCGCATCTCTGCAGCGGTAGCGGCGAACTCCTCAGCAACCTCCGGAATGGAGGAGCGGAGGACGCGGCTGACCTGTTCGATCGCATGGTCCAAGCTGAGACCGGCCTCGGCACAGATAACAAGCAAATCAAGCGCGTCGGGTATGCCGGTTTCGAGACGCACGCGGCGCCTTGCCGCTAGCCGGGAGAGGACCACGTCGGGACCGCGCCAGCCGAGGATAGCAGCGCCCACCAACAACGCCAATCTAACGGGGGTAGCTCCCACAAAGAAATGGCGCCATTCGAGAACCAGCCAACAAAATGGGCAAAACATGATGGCGCTAAATAGCTTGGCCGTAAGCAGCGCGGCGAGATGACCGTGTCCCTTAATCCCTGCTGCTACGAGCCTGGATAACAACCTCTCTTGGGCTGCCGTGCCGATGACCCGACTTGCCGCTACCGTAGCTCCGAGCCACTGATACCAGGGCTGCCGAGGCTCCTGTGAGGGTTCGGCGAAGTGATATGGCCCGCGCCTCAGCGCCTCTAAAAGGCGCCTCTGACGACCCTCCGACTGAGCGATCCGTCCGAGATTGAGCGCCGACAGGACGGCCGCAGTCAAGGCAATCGCAAGAACGCAGGTATCAGACGAGCCAAATCTCATCTCGCCAATACGGATCGCAAGATAAGTATGGGCGACGGAGGTCAGCCATTCGATCGGCGCCTCGGACATGGCTAGCGCAGATTTTTCTTTATTAGAGCGCGCATCGCAGCAAGCCCCGTCAGCAAGCTGGCGACGGCAACCCCGAGCAAGAAGCGGCCGCGCGGGTCAACAAACAGGGCCGAAGTAAGATCTCGGTTGATCAGGAATAGGCCCACTCCGGCAACAAAGGGCGTGGTCGCAATAATCGCAGCGGAGGCTTGCGCCTCGGCGGTCAGCGCGCGGGCCTTCATCCGTAAGGCCTTTCGTTGGCGAATAATGCCGCTGAGATTGGATAAGGTTTCAGCTATTCCGCCCCCCGTTTGGCGTTGCAGGACCAAGCTGACGGCAAAGAACCGGAAATCCGGCACGCGAATGCGGTCGGCGGCGCGCTGCAGCGCTTCGTCCATCTCGGTGCCGATGCGCAGCTCGTCCAATATTCGCCGAAACTCGGTGGCGACCGGCGGTCGAACCTCGTGCGTTGCGAGTTCGATTGCCTCGGGTGCGGGAAGACCGGACCTGACGGCGCGGACAATCAGATCGAGTGCGTCCGGAAATATGTCCAGGAACTTCCGCTGATATCTGCTCTGTGCAAACCGGAGGAGCAGCGCTGGGGCACCAGCCGCCGCAGCACCGCCGAGAGCGATGGCGAGGATTGGATGAACCGGCACTGCGACCGAGGCCAGACCGATGGTAGCAGCCGCAGCAATTCCCACCGCAACGAGGTGCGCCGGTCCGATGCGCTTGCCGGTCGATGCCAAGGCCAGGTCGAGGCGGCTTGACAACAGAGTCGGCAGCGCGGTGCGTTTCGGCCCTGATCTCCGTAAGGAGAAGCCTTGCACATCAGCGATGGAGGCAGCCCTGGCGATAGTGCTCAGAATGGGCTCGAGATTTGCTTTGCGGCGCTCCTGGCGCAGCACCCAAAATAGCGCACCGCCGAGCAGCACCGTCGTGAGAAGGGCGGCGAGGAGAATCGGATCGAACATTCAGGTCTCCCCAATACCAAGCGCCTCCAGGAGGTCTCGTTCGAGGCCGAAGCGTGCCGCGCGCACGGTGAAATCTGGGCGCATCCGCATCGACTCACAGCTACCCTGGATGCCGCCGGCGAGCCGCTCGCCGCGCCACTGAAAACCGAAGAGCTCTCGGATCGTGATGATCTCGCCTTCCATCCCTGCGATCTCGGCAACACTCAATACCCGGCGTATGCCGTCCCGCATGCGTTCGATATGTACGATCAAATTGACTGCGCTGGCGATCTGCATGCGGATCGCCCTGAGCGGCAAGCTCAGATTAGCCATCATCACCATGTTTTCGACCCGGTAGAGCGCGTCGCGAGGTGAGTTGGCGTGCACTGTCGACATCGACCCGTCGTGCCCGGTGTTCATCGCCTGCAGCATGTCGAAGGCCTCGGCGCCGCGGACCTCGCCGACGATGATGCGGTCGGGGCGCATGCGCAGCGCATTGCGCACGAGCTCGCGCTGCGCGACCTGACCGACGCCTTCGATGTTGGGAGGGCGCGTTTCCATCTGCACGACGTGCGGCTGCTGCAAACGCAGCTCAACGGCGTCTTCGACTGTGATCACCCGCTCATCGCAGTCGATGTGTTGCGACACCGCGTTCAGCAATGTCGTCTTGCCGGAGCCGGTGCCGCCAGAGATCAGAATATTGAGCCGTGAGCGTGCGGCGATCTCCAAGAGCCGCGCCACCTGAAACGACAAATTCTGCTGCCGCACCATCATATCGAGCGTCAGGGTCTGTTTCGGGAATTTGCGGATCGAAATCGACCCGCCGTTCAGCACCAGCGGCGGCAAGACGATGTTGACCCTGCTGCCATCAGCGAGCCGGGCGTCAACCATTGGACTCGCCTCGTCGATGCGCCGGCCGATCGCAGTGGCGATCCGCTGCGCGATGCTGGAGAGATGCTGCGCATCGCGAAAGCGGGCAGCGGTCTTTTCCAGCTTGCCATTCCGCTCGACGTAGATATCAGAAGGGCCGTTTGCCAAAATATCGGTGATGTCCTCGTCATCGAGGAACGGCTCGAGCGGACCGAGCCCGATCATGTCGTCGCTGAGATCAGCGGCGAGCGCCATTTCCTCCAGCTTATTGAGTTGAACACGATCCTCGGTCGCAATCTCGTTCACTAGTTTGGCGATCTCGCGGCGCAATGCGGCGCGCGGAATGCGGCCAGCCACCGTCGGGTCGATCCGCGACAGCAAAACCGTGCGAATTCGCTCTTTCAGTTCGCTCAATGAGGCTAAATCGATGACCGGCGCAGGAAATTCCGCGGCGCCGTCGGGTATCAGGACGAGACCCGGGCGCTGCGGCGCGGGAGCACGGCGCCCAAAGCCGGTCGTCATCATGTGGCGAACCTCCACCACCGCTTACGTCCTGTTGCGCGGCCGGAAATTTCCCCGGCAAGCGCTGCAACCACTTCCGTCAAAGCGCCGCGCCGTAACGGCCCTGGTGCGGTGAACAGGCTCGGCCGGTACGGGATTACAAAATTTGGCTGTAGCTTGATTTTGGCCATCTCCTCCAATGTCATTGCCCGGCGGCCGCCCTCGCCGTTGCGGTTGACGACGAGCATGTTGGAGTGCTCGGCACGACCTGCCCTGAAGCCCTCACGCAAGCGCACCGTATCGCGGACCGAGCGCAGCGTCTGATCGGCCACGATTATGCGAAGATCGGCGGTATCGAGCGCCTGCCAGTAAGCCGAGCCGGGGATTCTCGGCACATCGGCTACAATGTAGTGAAACTGTGTGCGCAGGACCCCAACCAGCTTGTCAACCGCCTCGGCGGTAAACTCTGCGTCGACGCGCAAAGGCTCTTCCGCGCTGAGCACAAACAGGCGCTCGCCGTGAATCGCCATTGTCCGGTCGAGAAAGACGCTGTCGATGCGCAGCGGGTTGGCGAGCGCTTCCCGCAAGCCGGGCGTGGGCTTGAGGTTTAACGCGAGGGCGCAGTCACCGGTGTGCAAATCCAGGTCGAGGAGCATGACCCGGCGGCTCTGCTGATTGGCCAGATGCAATGCCAGATGGATTGCCAGAGTTGTCGCGCCGACACCGCCGCGGGAACCAACCACGGCGACGACTTTTCCGAGCTTCCGGCTAATCGGGCTTCCTACGCCCGAGGCGGCCGCGCCAAGCAATGCCTTAGCCAGCAGTTGGGCAGTCACTGGCTTGACGATGTACTCGCTGACTCCGGCCCTCACTAGGTCGCGATAAAGGCCGATATCGTTTCGGTCGCCTATCGCGATCACAGTGACGCCAGGCTCACAAAGCTCGGCGAGCTCATGGATTTGCGAGGCCGGCATTTCCGCGCCGCTGATATCGACGATAATACTCTCGGGCGATCGTTCCCCGCCGAGGTACCGAATAGCGCCAGCGAGGCCGCCGCGCCTTATCGTGCCGGAAACCGAGAGCTGCGCAAAGTATGAGCTTAACGACGCCTCACTCTGTCCGTCCAAGACAAACGCCATCAAGCGGACCCGGCCCGCCGGTTGTGTGACCGGCTTCTCGATCGGCCCGGGGGTCTGCAACGCACTCTTCAAGGTCTGGAGGGCATTAATCACGCAGCTATCCCCGAGACCGTTCCGTTAAACGAAAGGATTCGCCGCTATCCGGAAAATCCGCCGGCGGTCCGACATCACTGCAGTTTCACCGACACGGTTTTGCTTCCGTGGATGACCTCTACGATCGGCTGCTCGACAATGACGGTCTTCGTGGGGCCGGCATCGCCCAGCGCCGGCGAAACGTCGCCGGCCCAAATCGGTTTGATCCCTGCGGTTCTGGTTAAGCCCACTGGCGAGGACACCGCCACATTCGCTGCGCTCACACTGCGCAATGTCAGCGAGAGTTTGCCGAGCTCGGTGGCGACATTGACCCTTTCGGCCTGCTCAGGTGTTACTTCCAGAGTCACCGTTCGGCCAAAACCATTGGCGGTGCCATTTGGCCGAGATTCAAGCGCATCGATCGCTAACACCCGCAAATTTTCGACCACAGTTTCGCCTACCGAGCGACGCGCCAGCGGCGGGTCGTTCTTGAAGGTCTGTGTCAGGATCACGTCGACCCGGTCACCCGGATATAAGATACCTGTGCTCGCACCACCCGTTGTCACTGGGATTGCGATTGCTCGCGCCTGCGGTGAGAGCACGACCTGGAGAAAGTCGCGGTCGCCCGGCTTCACAATGGCGCCGCGACTGATCGGCTCGCCAGCCATGACGCTGCTACGCAGTGCGGCCCCGTACACTTCGGCGCGTGCCTGCTGATCGAGTTCGAGATTGGGGCTGCCGGCTGCAGTGCGAGGACGCGCGATCTGCCCCAGCCCGGCGCTGGCGCCACTCTGCTGCCAAGTCACGTCCTTGGCACGCAACAATGTGCCGATCTGCAGCGCTGTTGCGGCGACAAGTATTTCCTCCCTAGTTCCAGGTGTATCGCCGTTCAACCGCTGCGGCAGTGCACGAATTGCGAGGATTACAACGACGCATAGAGAGACGAAGAACAACAGAGTAAGTATCATTTTCGCGGGCATGGCCGTTCATCTCCCGGCTATCAACGTAATCACGCCAGCAGTGGCGATAGCGACGCCATAAGGCACTGTCGACCCTTTTGACGCTACTCGACCTCGGTCGCTCTGGTCGGTTGAGGATACGTGTCGCCCCCACGGCCAACGTCTGAAAGACAGATCGAACCTTTCCGCCGCGAGACTGGCGAGCCCGAGCACTCCGCCGCAAAGGCTCATGAGGAAAAGAAAACCGAATAAGTCGTGGTAGCCGACAAGCAGTGTTGCGGCGGCAACCAATTTTGCGTCCCCGCCACCAATGGCGCCGTACCAGAAGAGCAGAAATGCGGCGGTGAAGATCGCAGCCCCCGCCGCAAGAGTGTGACCCGCTGTGACCGGGTCGTGGACGAGCATTATCCGAAGCAAGCCGAGTATCGCGATGGCGAGAGAGAGCACATTGGGAATGCGCCGCGAGCGCATATCGCCGTAGGCGATAACCGCCAGTATACCCAAACCAACAATCAGGGTTGCCGTCTGCACTGCTCCGCTCCTGCCGAAAATGATCTGGAGGTGAGGGTCGGAAAAGGGGCTACCCCATTCCCGACCGCCACGGCACGCGGCGCTTATGGGCCGGGGATTTTACTATTAAGGCCAGCGATGGAGGTGCTGACGTTTTGAAACCACGTGTTGAGACCGCCGCTAAACGCCTGCGCGCCCGTGGCGACGGCAAGGGCGATAAAGACGACAAGCATGGCATATTCGGTCGCGGTGGCACCACGCTCATCAACGCGAAAGCGATTGATCAGTCTGCGCATTTCAAGTTCCTTCTAGCAGTGAGGCCTGGCCCGATCGCCAGTGTGTGCCAAAGGCGATTTCTATCGCCACTCAGCCGACGCGCAGATTAACCGCGTCTCTGTCAGCGGGCTGTCCAAGCCACCGTCAGAAAAGCGCCTTTTGCGATTATTTTATTAGATTGTGCGCAATGGGAACGCGGCCGGCTGCGGGAATGCGCCGCCCGGAGAAGTGCGGTCGCAAGACGTGAGGTGGCGGTTGCTCTGTAGTTAAGATGCAAAGATGTGCCGCAGGTTGCCGCCCGGTACATCGTCGCCGCTGCTTCGAGGTGTGTGCGCGGCGATCAGGTTCCCACCCCGAGACTCCGGATTGTATCGAATACCGGAAGGATCTGGGCTCGGTAGGTTGCGGATCGCGAACGCGATAGCCACAACTGCTCGCACGCTCCCGCGGGGCCGTCGGGATATTGCTGGCGGAACGACGCGGCGGCCGCGGCCGCTTCGCGATATTGGCCACTAAGCGATAAGGCCGCGATCAGGAACATTCGCGCACTGCCGTAACTGCTGTTGCGTTCCAAAGATTTCCGGAGCAAGGCAATCGACGCGTCGGTGCGCCCCACGAGCAATTCGGCAAACCCGCCGAAGAAAAACCAGATGCTGTGCCGCCGGTCGGCTCGGTCGAGACGCATCGCACGTTCGATGGCCGGCAGCGTATTTCCGGCACTGCCGAGAAAGGCAGCATTGTAAGCGGCGAAACCGTGGGCGATTGCCAAACCCTGATCCATCGTCAGTGCCCGCTCGAATGCAAGAGCGGCCTCGTCCAATTTGCCGGCGGCAGAGTGCAACATCCCTTGGACACAATGCGCATCGGCCGCCCCTGGCGCAAGCTTCAATGCGATCGCGACTACTTCGCGCCCGAGATCGGAGGCCACCGAGGCAGCGAGCGGATCGCCCCACCACGGATTGCTGACCAGCTCTTGGCAAGTCCGGGCCAGACCGACGAGCGCCTCCACGTTACGTGGGTCGTCGGCCAGCGCGGCCAGGTACCATCGCTGTGCCTCAGCCGTCAGGTCCGGCCGCAGCTCTCCCTCGAGGGCAGTCGCCGCGCTGGAAAGACATTCATCGAGCTCGTGACCGGCGCCCAATTCGCATACGACTCGTCCAACTTCTTGTTGGAGAAGCAGAATATGCAGCTCTCGAGAAATCCGCCGGATGATCTTGGCCTGCACAGGCACGGCCTCGTCGGCGTCGAATTCGAATCGACGGGCCCAAAGGTACTCAGAGGTCGCCGCATCGGTGATCCGGACATTGATACGCAGCATCCCGGGACCACCGCGCTGCGCGCTGCCGGTTACAAAATATTTAACGTCGGCCTCGGCTCGCGCGGCGGGGTTGGCCGGCTCCTTGGCCAAGCGTTGTAGTGAAAAACCACGACCGTGCCGCGTGAGGTCGGCGGTGAGGTCGCTCGTGAAAGCGTCCAAAAGGCTCGCTTGGTCGGTATCGCCGGTCAGATTGCGCAACGGCGCTACCCCTACGGCAATGCTTGACAGCAAACAGGGCCATGGCATTGCTGCGCGTTCGGCCTCTGGTGCCCCCAACGCCCCGCCGTCTCGCCGCGGCGATGACCGAGCTGGCGCATGCCGGGGGGCCGCGGCATGTTGTGCCGCTCGGGAGTTAGTGGTGCAGGGAAGGATTTTTCGACGGCCCATGGGCGAGACTCAGTTCGCCACGCCGAGAGTGCGAATCCTCTCGAAAAGTGGATGAATTTGGGCGCGGTAGGTCGAAGAACCTGAACGCGACAACCACAGCTGCTCGAATGTAGTAGTACGGTAATCCGGATATTGCTTGCGGAATGATGCGGCGGTCTCGGCGGCCTCGGCGTCACGACCGAGCACGGAGAGCGCCGCCATTAAGAAAAGTTGCGCGAACCCGTAGCCGGGATTGCGGTCCAGCGATTTCCGGAGAAGCTCGATCGCCGCTTCGCTTCGGCCGAGCAGCAACTCGGCAAATCCGCCAAAACAGAACCAGATACTGTGTCGTCGATCGCTCTGATCGAGGCTCATCGCCCGCTCAATCGCCGGCCACGTCTCCTCGGCCCGACCGAGAAGGGCGGCATTGTATCCGGCGAACCCATGCGCAGCTCCCAACCCGTGATCCATTCCGAGGGTCTGCGCAAACGCGCGTTCCGCCAGCTCCAACTGTCCTGCCGCCGAGTAGAGCATCCCTTGGATGAGCTTCGCCACTGCGTGACCGGGTGCCAGGTCCAATGCGATCGCGACTGCCTCGCGCCCAAGATCGGACGCCGCTGCGGCAGCCCGGGGATCACCCCACCACGGATTGCTGACGAAATTCTGACAGGTGAGCGCCAAGCCGGTAAGCGCTTCTACATTGCGCGGATCGTGGGCCAGCGCGGTCAGGTACGCTGTCTGGGCCTGGGCAGTGAGCTCCGGCGTGACCTTGCCCTTCAGAGCACTCGACGCCTCGGACAGACACTCGGTAACCCCGAGATCTAGACCCGATGTAGCCAAAGCCCTGCGGCTCGCCGCTTGAAGGAGCAGGACGTGGAGTTCTCGCGATATCCGTCGGGTGATCCTCGTCTGAATCGGAGCGAGGTCCTCGGACTTGAATTCGTGCCGACCGGCCCAAAGGTACTCCGAGGTTGCCGCATCGGTTATTCGCATGTTCACCCGCAGCAAGCCGGGCGCGCTGGTTTGGGCACTGCCGGTGACGATGTAATCATAGCCGCGTTCGGATATCCGGTTGCCGTTGTCCGGGGGACCACGATCGTCTCCCAGCGGCTTCAGCGAGAGCCCGCGTCCGTGCCGAAGCAGGTCGGTGACGAGGTCCTCGGTAAAGGCTTCCACCAAATATTGTTGGTCGGGATCGCCGGTCAGGTTGCGCACTGGTGCAACGGCCACGGCAATGTTCGGCAACAGACAAGGCCAGCGCGGTTTTGCCGTGCCTTGGTTTGGAACATCGACCTGCGGTGGGACACGACGCCCGGGCGAACGATCCGATGCGCCGACCCGCGCAATGGGATCGCCATCTTCTGCCGGGAACTCGGGCGGATTGTGCTCCCTAGCAGTGCTCGAACGCGAGATCTCATTCGCCAGCGACTGCGTCTCGACGTCCGGTGCGACACCCAGTTCGCGCTTCAAGGTCTCGGCGCAGCTCCTATATTGGCGCAGCGCTTCACCGCGCCGCCCGGCGTGTGCATAGGCGCGAATCAGCGCGCGCTGTCCGAATTCCGAGAGCGGGTCGAGAAAAACGAGTTGTCGGCCTGATTGTATTGCGGCGTCGTGCTCGCCGGCTGCATCCTGCTGCGCGCTCAATCGATGCAAGATATCGCAGACCATCGCGAGAGTGCGGTCGCGCTCCGCCGCCAACCATTCTTGGAACGGCTCGGAATTTATATCGAAATCAGCGAGGAGTTCCCCGCGGTACAAATCGGCGGCCGCCTGCAGGTCACAACGGTGCTGTGAACGCGACAGTCGCTCAAACTGAACAAGGTCGACGATGGCGTCCTGGATCCGGCAATTGGCGAAATCGGCGGCTAAGTAAGCGTCTGTTCCCCGCCCCAATGCCTTGCGCAGCTCCAACAGGCAATTCCGTAGGCTATGACGAGCTTGCTCCGAGCCCTGATACGGCCACAGCAGGTCGGCCAATCGCTCGCGAGTCACCGGCTGGCCTGCCTGGGCCGCAAGAAAGGCAAGCAAAGCGCGTGCTTTCTTCGGGACTTTCCCGAGCCGACAATCGCCATTCTCGATCACCAGAGGCCCGAGAATGCTGACCGACAACGTCATCGCAACCGTCCCAATATACTGTTAGCGGCGCCACGGAAGGGGGGTATGAGGTAATGATTCAACTCCAAGTCCGCTCCGTTCTTAACCATCCTGAGGCAGGCCCGGGTTACGATATCCGTCTCCTTCCCGGTACGCTTTGATTTTTTTCTCGAGTACCTTGCAAAGCGCCGTGAGCCCGCGAGCCCGGAGCGGCGCCAATAGATCCTCGTAGGTAACTGCTCGGTCGCCGACCGGCCCGAGATTGTTCCACAGCTCGATCGGGGTGAGGCTCGGACCGAGGGCCGGAGTTTCCTCGACCCCTGCGGCCAACAACTCGAGGCGAGTGCGCAAGCATTTTTCGCAAACCCCGCAGTTCAGCTCATTGCCCGGATTGCTCGGACAGACCCGCAAGGCGGCAAGCGCGGTCGGCCAACTTGACAGCTCACGCACCTTTTGAAACCGGGCGTAGCGCGCACCGTCATGAATGACGGTGACGCGTTGGCTCGAGAATAGGCCGTCCACTGCCGGGTGCGATCCGATCGGGACAGGATTGGCGATGTCATGCGAGGCGCCGATAAACAGAAACGCTGTCCCGAAGATTGCCGCATGGCCGACAGCAGCCAGTGCCGCCCCGTTGTGCCGATAATACCAGAAATCAGGCTTCGACGGCAGGTGACGTAGGTTGGTGCGGCACGAGATCAGTCGCAGGCCGGCCTCTGCGGCTAACGGTTGCAGATGTCGCAGAGCCGTGCGAAAGCGCTCGTCCTCCAGGTCCCGCGCACGTTTCCCGATATCAAACCCATGGATGAAGAGAGCGTCGCGGATGTAGGCCGGGTCCTCCCGTCGATAAAGCCGATGGTTGCGCATCAGCATATGAAGGCTGTCGACACCGCCTGAGAGAAATGCGATGCCCCGCCTATCATCGGTGAATCCTCGGCGGACGCGCCGACCAAAAGTTTCGATCGAGGGCATCTCGGATGGCCCACCCCAACTTGTCCACCAAGCGTGAGCCGTATAAAGGCCTTCGACCAGCATCGGGCAAGGTTGACCCTCGATTCGGACCCTCGACTCTCCGTGCGCTGCGGCAAGAGGAAAACACGCCGATAAGAAGGCGTCTGCGCAAGGCTCGTCAGCCGCGTGATCGAGCCGGTCATCGCGAGTTTCGAAGATGAGTTCCTGTTCGGGGTATTCGCAATTCTCCCAAGACACCGTCGCGAAAATGACCCTCGCATCGCTGTTGGCAATCGAGCCAAAATCGCGAATTATCATCGGGTCTCCCTTTCTTTTCGATAAGGTGCAGCAGATGCCAGGAGAAGCGTTCGCGAACGCGAGCCGGGCGCACTCCCTCGTCATTTAAGGTTAATCCGACGCGCGTCAAAAAAGCGTCATTCCGCCCTGTCGGCAGCGATTTGTTAGCAAAGCGTTAGGGCAAGAGTCCGACTCCGACTATATCTGCCCGGTCGGTCGGCTTGAGCACCTCCGACAGTTCCGACCTGTGCAAAGCAGCACTCCTCGGCGATCCCCGAGCCAGAGATCTAGGAGTTGCTCACTCCTTACGAGAGAGTTCGCTTGCTAAATTTACTCAGCAACAATCTCGGCGAAGCAAACGAGTTTAACAATGCGAGCCGTCGCCTTCTACTGCTGACCCTGACCATCGCCTGCTCTCTGGGGCAGGTCGCGTCGACTATCTACGTCCCGTCGGTCCCAGCGATCGCCAGCGCGCTCGAAACTTCGGTGTCCCGCGTGCAATTGACCTTCGTCGCTTATCTCGCAGCCTTTGCGGTGAGCATGGTCGTGCTCGGGCCCTTATCCGACCGATACGGGCGCAGACGGACGATGATCCTCGGCATCTCCTTGAGTACGCTCGGCAGTATCCTCTGTGCCGCGAGCCCGACGATCGGATTCCTGATCGGCGCCCGCGTCCTGCAAGGGATCGGTCTTTCGGGGGGCATGGTTGTCGGCCGGGCCATCATTCGCGACCTCTACGGCGAGGATGGCGCCGCTCAGATCATCGCAGGGCTATCGATCGTCCTTACTCTCTTACAGGCCTTCGCGCCGATCCCCGGCGGCTATTTGCAGGCATGGATTGGTTGGCGGGCGAATTTCGCCGCAGTCGCGATCTTAGCCGTTGTGGCTCTTGCACTGGTCCTGCGATATTTGCCGGAGTCATTTCCCAGGGAGTGGCCCGCACGACCCGAAACCACGGCATTGCTCACCAGAACGATGCTGGCCAGCTATCGCAGTTTGCTCCAAACCCGGCGCTTTGCGGCGTATGCGCTTACGGCCGCAGGCGCCCATGCGGGTTTTCACATCTTTACCGCCGGCGCGCCGGCGGTGTTGATCATCGGCCTTGCCATACCTCCGCAAGATTACGGCTACTACGCTTCGCTTCCGCCGATTGGTTTTCTCGTCGGCAGCTTTCTGTCCAATCGGCTGACGCGGCGCCTCGGCGTCGACCATCTTATCGCCATCGGCAGCGCGGTGCTGATCCCCGCCGGCTTCGCAATGGTGGCGCTCGCAGCGCTGCGGTTTGGCAGCCCTTATGCGATCGTCGGTCCGATGGTCCTGATTTGTTGCGGTAGCGGGCTCATCACGCCCAACGCAGTTGCCGGCAGCCTTGGGGCCAAGGTCGGCATCGTCGGCGCGGCCTCGGGTTTGGCGAGCTTTACCCAGATGATCGGAGCCGCCGGGGCGACTGCCGCGCTTTCGCTCGGAGGCAATGGAAATCCGCTCGTGTTGGCCGTGGTCATCGCCTCCGCCGGCCTCTTTGCGGCGACTGCGTTCGGCTCGCTGGCGGGGCTTCAATCTAGCAAGCCTTCCGATCCACCGTCTGGTCGATCCGGGCCAGCAACTCCGGCGTCAGCGGGCCGGCCTCAGCCGCGGCTACGCACTCTGCGAGTTCCTGCCGGTTCTTGACGCCGAGTACGAGCGTGTCGATGTCGAGCGACAGCGCATAGCGATGCGCCAATAGGGCCGGAGTGACGCCCAACTCGCCGGCGAGCCGCCGGAAGCCGGCGACTCGCGCATAATCGCGCGTTTCGGGGTGGTCGTTGGGCAGTGGCCGATCGAGAGCGCTGGTCAGCGCCCCGGCCTGCACCGCGCGGATGCCCATCACACCGACTCCGTTAGCCCGCGCCGCAGCCATGACCGCGCGAGGTTTCGCCGGCCCGTCGAAGAACTTCAGCCCCCCCGGCGAGTCCAATAAATTGGCGATGCACTGCACCGCGGCCGGGCCTGGGCTCTCGCCGAACAGCTTGATGATGGTGTCGGGATGACCGATCCCGGTCAGCCCCCAAGCACCGATCAGACCCTCGGCCACCAGCCGCTCAAAAAGAGGGCGCACATGTTCGACAAAGGTCGCGTAGAGCGTCATGCGGCCGGCGGCCTCGGGCCGGCGCGCCAGGTGGTCCGCATCCGGGACGACATTCGAATGCAGAAAGAACAGATCGAGACGCGACAGCCGCAGACGCTCGAGACTTCCTTCAATCGATTGCCGCACCAGCGGTTCGATCTCGGCGGAGGACGGATTTCCGAGATTGCATTTGCTGGTGACCCGCACGCCCTCGGGGAGCCGGCCCGCAAAAGCCTCGCCGACCACCAGCTCGGCCTTGCCGTCCCCGTAACGCGGCGCGAGGTCGATCCAGTTGATCCCGGCATTGACCGCTGCGTGCACGGTGGCGACGCACTCCTCGAATGTCGTTTCTCCCCAGACCATGCCGAGCCCGCCGCCGCCGAGGGTGAGGGCGGAGACCGGGGGGAGTTTCCCAAAGCTCTTCTGCTGCATTGTGCGTCCCCACAGCTCTCAGTTGAGTTAAATATTTAAGGCCGCTGATCCTTCAGCGGGTCTGCAGCGGCAACTCGTCGATTGGTTGTAGCGCCCCATCAGATCCGAGCCCCGGTCACGGATCCTCCATCTGGCAAGTCTGCACTCATAAAGAGGCGATTTTAAGGTGATCCTCGATCCTGATGCGAGCTAACGAAACTTTCCAGCGTGCGGCTTTGTTTGCGGGGTCACTTACGGGCGCCTCAGGCGCCGCTGCGCTTCACGAGGAACGCGCCGAGAGCTGGCGGCAAGCCGGCTGGAAGGGCTTCGACCAGCTTGCCGAGCCCTATGCCGCGTCGTTCTCCGCAGATCGGCCGGCCACTACCAGCGCGACCGGCGGGGCGGGCGAACTGCAGCGGGATTGGGAGGTGTGGCGGGATCCGAGCAAGGTCCCCACTCAGACCGGACGCAATTACGTCCGCATCTACCCGCCGGTCGAAGCGCCCGTAACCGACAAGCGCTGAGCCCATCAGTATAAACAAACGATGACCGGCGCTCCGGATGGAACGCCGGTTTGCTTTTGAGGTCATCAAAAAGCGCATTCCTCGCGCCACCTTTTAACGTTTACGCTGCCGAACCTGGATTCGCGCGAGGAGGCTGCCTAGTTCGTGACGATCAGCCTTATCCGACGGCGCTCTCGCCAGGGGCCGACAAACAAATCGGCTTCGCGCGGAGCGTGGCTGATGCTCGCAGGAGCGTTCGCCGCGTTCACGGTCAGCGCCGGCATCATGCATTCCTACGCCGTGTTCCTGCTGGCCTTCATCGAGGAGTTCCGCTGGAGCCGCGCCGAGACTTCGATCGCCTACTCGGTCTCGCAGCTCGTTGCCGGCGGGAGCTCGCCATTGGTTGGTGCGCTGGTCGACCGGCTCGGGCCGCGCCGCCTGCTGGTGCTCGGCGGAGTTCTGCTGTTTTCCGGCCTCGTCGGCAGCGCGCTGATCTCCGCGCTGTGGCAGGACGTCCTGTTCTATGGGATCGTCATGACGATCGGGGCCAACTGCCTGGGTCTGGTGGTCTTCGTGCCATTGCTGTCGCGCCAATTCGTGCGGCACCGCGGTATGGCGATCTCGATCGTCCAGTCGGCCAACGGTTTCGGGCGAGCGACCTCGGCGCCGGTCGTTCAGTACCTGATATCGACGATCGGATGGCGAGAGAGTTATTGGGCGCAGGCGGCCTTCATCGCCGCTGCGATGCCGCTGCTCGCCGCGCTGTTTCGCCGTGCCGCCCGCTACCCGGTCTCGAGCGGACCCGCCGCGCTGTCCCGGGCCTCGCCCGAGGCGCCCCTGCCGTCAGGGAACTGGACGCTGAGCGCCGCGATCCGCACGCCGCATTTCTGGCTGCTGTTCGCAGTGTATTTGTTCACCGGTCTCGGCAGCTTTCTGGTCTCGCTGCACCAGCTCGCCTTTGCCGTTAATGTTGGGTTCGACAAGCTCTACGCGGCGGGAGTGCTCGGTCTCGGCAGCTTCCTCGCCATCGGTGGAACGATCGTTACCGGCACGTTGTCGGACTATATCGGGCGCGAATGGTCGGCAATCCTCGCCTATGGCATCTCGATTATCGGCGTCGTCTGCGCGTTGCTGATCGCCAGCCCCGATCAGCACTGGCTGTTATGGCTGCACGCCTGCTTTTTCGGCCTGACCTGGGGCGCCCGCGGCCCGGCGATCACCGCCAAGACCGCCGATCTGTTTCCCGGCGGCCGGCTCGGCACGATCCTCGGCGTAATCACGATCGGCAGCGGTATCGGCTCCGCTGCCGGCGCCTGGGGCGCGGGGTGGATTTTCGACCTCTCCGGCAGTTATCGCCTCGCCTTCCTGCTATCTATCCTGTTCTATCTCTGCGGCTGTGTCGCGTTCTGGGCGCTGCGCCGCCCGCCTGTGCATAACCAGAATTCACCACGGAGACACAGAGGTCACGGAGAGTAGTTTCAACTCCGTGCTCTCCGTGCCTCTGTGGTGAACCTTTTAAGCGGCGAAGTCGATCAGCTGGCGCACCGGCGCGCCGGATTTCAGCGCAGCAAAGCCGTCATTGATCTGCTCGAGCTTTATCTTCCCGGAAATCAAATGATCGAGCTTGAGCCGGCCCTGGCGCCACAGTGACAAGAGACGCGGCATATCCACTCGGAAACGGTTGCCGCCCATCGAGGTGCCCTGCAATTTGCGGTCGCGCAGAAAGTCGAAGCCGTGCAATTCGATTTTCACGCCAAAGGGGACCATGCCGATGATCGTCGCGGTACCGCCGGCGCGCAGCATCTGAAACGCCTGCTCGGCCGTCGCCTTGGTGCCGAGCGCCTCGAACGAGTAGTGCACGCCGCCGCCGGTCATGTCCCTGACCGCTTTGACCGGGTCGGCGTTGCTGACGTTGAGCGTATCGGTGGCGCCGAGTTCGCGCGCCAGCTCGAGCTTCGAGGCGACCGTGTCGATCGCGATGATGCGCTCGGCGCCGGCGAGCGCGGCGCCGTTGACCGCGGACAGCCCGACCCCGCCGCAGCCAATCACCGCGACCGTCGAGCCCGGCTCGACCTTGGCGGCGTTGAACACCGCGCCGACCCCGGTCATGACGCCGCAGCCGACCAGTGCCGCGCGGTCGAGCGGGATGTCGGGGTTGATCTTTACCATGGAATTCTCGTGCACCAGCATCTGCTCGGCGAAAGACGACAGGTTGAAGGCTTGGTTCAGCTGCTGTCCGTTCCAGGTCATGCGGCGCGCGACGCCCGGCAGCATCTTGACCTCGGTGTTCTCGCACAGATTCGGGTGGCCGGTCAGGCATTGCGGGCAGGTGCCGCAGAACACCGACAGGCAGGTGATGACGTGGTCGCCCGGCTTGACATAGGTGACGCCGTCGCCGACCGCCTCGACGACCGCCGACGACTCGTGGCCGAGCACCACCGGCGTCGGGGTCGGGTACAGCCCCTCGATAAAATGCAGATCGCTGTGGCACAGCCCGGCAAAGGCCGTGCGCAGCAGTACCTCGCGCGGTCCCGGCTTGTTGATCGCGACCTCCTCGATCGTCATCGGCTGGTTCGCAGCATGAAAAACGGCGGCTTTCATTATCGGCTCCCCAAAAGGCCTCGGTTAAGGAGCCGTCATTCCCGCGAAAGCGGGAACCCAGGGCGTTAAGCTCGTGCCCGGCAGCCCTGGACCCCCGCTTTCGCGGGGGCGACGGATAAATCGTGTATCGCAATCACTCCTGAAAATTGAGCCGCAGGCCGGGTTCGGGCCAATCCATCGCGGCCAGCTGACCGCTGCCGGACAAGGTGATGTAGGCTGTTTTCATGTCGCGGCCGCCAAAGCAGATATTCGTCGGATAGACGTCCGGCATTTTGACCTGGCGCACGACCCGGCCGTCGGGAGCGATGACGGTGATGTGACCGGTGATCAACGTCGCGACGGCGATGTTGCCCGAGGCCTCGACCGCGAGGCTGTCGAAGCGCTGAAAGCCGGGCAGACCGCAGACGAGCCGACCAGTATAGGGCGCCGGGAAAGGCTCCTTGCGGAGCACGCCCGGCTCGACAATGTCGAACGCGAAGAGGCGCGAGCTTTCGGTGTCGGCGACGTAGACCATTTTCTCGTCCGGCGACAGCCCGACGCCGTTCGGGCTCAGCATCGGATGAACCAGCTCGACGATTTTCGAACCGTCCGGCAACGCATAGTAGAGCCCGCCATGGTCGCGGTCGCGCGCCCACCGCTTGCCGAGATCAGTGAAGTAAAACCCGCCCTGGCGATCGAAGACGATATCGTTCGGCGCCGACAATTTGTGTCCGCCGCATTGGGTGTAGAGGATGCGCGTCTCTCCAGTGCGCGGGTCGATCCGCTGGATATAGCCGCACTGGTAATCCTTGGAGGGCCCCGTCGACAGAAACCCGCCCTGAGCATATTCGTTGCCGCCATTGTTGCACAGATAGAGCGCGCCGTCGGGACCGCGGGCGAGCCCGTTCGGCCCGCCGCCGGCCGAACCGATCGCCGATTTGCCACCATCCGGCGCGACTCGGGTTATCGCGCTCCCGGCGATCTCGCCCAATATGACCGAGCCGTCGGCCATCGCCACCGGTCCCTCGGGAAACCGCAAACCCGTCGCTATCACCCGTAAATCCGCCATCGCGCCCTCCTCCCCTCGTCCACCCCGGAATTCTGTCGCCGCGGTGACCCGAGCGTCAAGCAGGCGCGCTCCGGAGTGTCGACACGCCTGCGAGTCAGCGTTCGCCGTGAAAGTGCAAGAAGCTCACGTGCGGCGATACCGAGAGCGGAAAGCAGTCACTCCCTGCCAGTGCGGCCGTGCTGGGGGTCCGGGCCTGGGTCGCGCCCGGCTGCAACCTCGGCCAGCCGGCCGAGGTAATGGGCCCAGCCTTCCGCATGGCCGGCGCATTGCTCGGCATTGGGCAAGCCGGTGTGGGTCAGGCGCAACAGAGTTCCGTCCGGCTGCTCGATCAAGTCGATCTCGACCAGGCTCGACCCCGGCGGCACCTCCTCACTGTCGTCCCAGCCGAAGCTGTAGGCCAGGCGGTGCACCGGCACCACCTCGCGGAAGGCGCCGCGGGCGAAGCGCGCGCCGGTGACGTTGAGGAGATAGAGCCCGCCGGGCCGCGGGTCAAACTGCGCCTCCGTTCCCATCCAGCGCAGGATCTTCTCCGGATCGGTCAGCAGCGCGAACACCGCGGCAGGCGGCGCCGGGATGTGGGTCTCGCGGCGGACGACGAGGGCTTCTTGCATCGCTCTCCCCGATGATTGCGGTGCGCTGCCCCGAAGATAGACCGCCGAGGCCGAAAGCGCCATCGCCGCGGCGCGGATGACAGGAGAGGGGTCGGGGCGGCATCATCGCAGGGATGGATCTGCCACTGAATTTGCCTGGGCCTATCGCCTGGTTGGTGGACGACGCCGGCGCTTTGCCCGGCCCCGACCGGTTCCTGGCCGAGCTCGGCCGCCGGCTATTGGGCGACGGCCTGCCGCTGGCCGGCGGCGCCCTGACGCTCGCGGTGCCGCATCCGATCATCGCCCGCCGCACCTGGCTGTGGCGGGCGGCGACCGGGGCGGTGATCGAGGGACTGGGCTTCGCCGGCGGCCCGCTCAGCCGCGCCGGGCGCGACTGGCTGGCCGGGCTCGGCTCGGTGCAGGAGGACACAATCGGCCCGGCGACGGCCAGTCGAGGGGCGGACGGTCCGGTGTTGGGGTGGGCCGGGACCCGGCCGTTCGGCCTCGCCGAGGCCGGCCGGCTGCGCCAGGCCGCGCGCTTCGCCGCGGCGCCCATAGCCGCCCTGGCCGGGCGGGCGGCGTTGGCAGCGCTGCTCGAGGCCTATCTCGGCCGGCGCAGTGCCGCCCGGGTGCAGGCCGGCGCGGCACGCCGCGGCAGCGGGGAAACCATTCGCGCCGCGCTGCTCTCTGCCGATCTGCGCGACTTCACCGCCCTGTCCGAGGCGACTGAGCCCGCGGCGGTGATCGCCGCCCTCGACGCCTGGTTCGATCGCATCGCCGGGGCAGTGCACGCCTTCGGGGGCGAGGTGCTGAAGTTCATCGGCGACGGCGTGCTGGCGATCTTCCCGGTCACCGGCGCGCCGGCCGAGGCCTGCGAGGCGGCGCTGCGCGCGGTCGTCGCCGCCCGCGCCGGCATGGCCCATCTCGATGCGATGCGGCAGGCTCAAGGGCTGCCGCCGCTGCCCTTCGGCGCGGCGCTGCATATCGGCGAGATATTGTGGGGCAATATCGGCGCGGCCGACCGGCTCGACTTCACCGCCATCGGCCCGGCGGTCAACCTGGTCAGCCGGCTGGAGGGGCTGTGCCGGCCGCTCGGCCGGCCGGTGCTGATCTCGGGCGCGGTCGCCGCCGAGACCACCACGCCGCTGGCGCCGCTAGGCGAACATCTGCTGCGCGGCATCGCGGCGCCCTGCGCCGTCTTCACCCTTCCGGATGCGTGAGCGCTCGTCGCCGGCAGTACATCGGTAGGTTGGGATCGCCTTGGGCGTCCGTGTCACCTCTGCCGAGCGGTTCGGTAAAGTTAGCTCGGTCCATTGCCGCCATTTTGCAGCATCCGCCGGATCAGATCCGGTAAGCCGGCCTTGTCGGGCGTCAGCTGCCCCGCCACACGGAGCTGCTCGACTATGGCCAAGGCTTCATTGAGCGCGTTTTCCCGATCAGGCCCGTCGTCCAGGCTTGCGATCAGGCAAAGGTTGACGACGAGGTTCATCCGGCGGTCAACGTTGCCAGGGTCTGCGGCCGCGAGACGGCGAATGACCGTCAGCCCTTCCGCATACAGACTGCGACCGGCGGCGCGGTCGCCCAACCTCAGCTTGGCGTTGCCCAGCCCGTACAGGGCATACCAGAGGTCCGATTGCCGCTGCTCATTGCCCGGATCGAGCGCGACCAGGTGGCGCGCCGCGGCCAGCGACTGGTCATAGCTCGCCGCCGCCGCGGCAGCATCGCTGGCCGCCGATTTGATATCGCCCACCTTGTTTAGTGTGACGGTGAGATCTCGCAGCCAAAGCGCATTGTCGGGGTCACCGTCCAAGAGGCGGCGAACCGTGGCAGCGGCTTCCTGGTAATTGGCCGCCGCGCCGTCCGTGTCGCCTGCGCGGAGTTTGGCATCAGCGACGTGGTTGAGGGCGTTCCGCAGGTCCCACTGCCACTGCGGATTCCCTGGATCGCGCTCGACCAAATGGCGCGCGGTTGCGAGCGACTCGTCGAAGCTCGTCGCCGCGCCGCTGATGTCGCCGGTCTGTAATTTGGCATTGCCGAGCTTGTTCAGAGAAATCGTTAGATCCTCGAGCCACACCATATTGTTCGGATCGTGCGCGGACAGCGGGCGGAGTTTTTGGGCCGCCTGCTCATAATTGGCGATCGCTCCGTCAGCGTCGCGGATGTGCAGCTTCGCATCGCCGACTTTGCTGAGGCTCAGCGCAAGATCACGGAGCCACACCAGGTTGTCCGGATCGCGTTCGGAGAGACGTCCGACGATCGTCAGTGCTTCACTATATTCAGCGATCGCGCCGTCAGCATCGCCTTTTTGCAGCTTGACATCGCCGACCTTATTGAGGCTTACGGAAAGCTCTCTCTGCCAGCGGGAGTTGTCGGGGTAGCGTTGCACCAGACCGCGCATGATCGTCAACGCCTCCTCATAGTCCTGGTCCCGTTGCTTGGGGTCTACGTCGCCGAGCTTGCAGAGGCCCACGGCAAGATCCAACCGCAGCAACGGGTCGCCGGGGTCGAGTTTGGCGAGATGACGAGCAACCGCCACCGCCTCCGCGTAGCGAACGATTGCCTCAGTCAGATCGCTGACTTGCGCCTTCAGATCACCAATCTTGGTGAGGCTGAAAAAGACGTCGCCCTGGTACTGCGTATTCCCGGGCTCCTTCTCGACCAGCCGCCGTGCAATCGCGAGCCCTTCCTGGTAGTCGGCTGCTGCCGGAGCGGTGTCGCCGACGGTCCGCTTCATGTCGCCGGTCTCGATCACCCGAACGGCAATTTGCCGCTGCAGTTCCAGACTGTCGGGATCATCCCGCGCAAGGCTCCGAATTATCGCCAGCCCCTCTTCGTAGGCGGCGAGCGCGCCGCGGGGATCGCCCATCCAAGCCCTGACGTTGCCGATGCCATCGACGGTAATCGCGAGTTCGCCCCGCCATATCCGATTATTGGGATCCCCCTCGGTAAGAGGCCGCAAGATAGCGAGCGATCCTTGGTAGTCTTTCAGAGCTTCCGCGGCTTCGCCGTTACTGCGGGCAATGTAGCCCAGCTTGTCGAGGGTGAGCGAAATATCGTGCTGCCACTCCCGGTCATCGGGGTAACGCAGGGCGAGCTCTCGGCCCCTCGCCAGCGCCGCCATCGCGGAGTTGCGGGCGCTCTGCATGTCGCCTGCAGTTTGATAAGTGATCGCGAGCTCGTTCAACAATTTCAGGTAGAGATGCCAGAGCGCGGAATTATCTGGGGCAAAACCGGTCGACCGTTCGACAAAATCCTCGAACCGCTTGAACACTCCGCGGCCACGGGTGCCTTCACCAGGTGTGGGGACCAACGATTCGACTGCATTCCGGATCTCCTCCAGGATGGTTCGGATTGTCTCGGTACGCAGGCCCTCGACGTAGCGCAAGCCCTGCGCAATTGCGCCGACGTTGATAGTGACGGTTTGTGCCGCCGCATCGAGGCTCTGCCTTGCCCGTTGCTCCTCGCGCGTGGCTAAGACCCAGGCGCTGCCGGCGATAAGCGCGACGACGGCAAACACAACGGCGGCAGTGGCCGTGAGCCGCTGGCGCATCCGCGCGCGCCGCCCTGAAGCGGCGATAAATTCACGCGTTGCAGGCGAGAGTTCCTCTCCGAAGTCCTTTACGATTGATTCCGCTCTGCTCAGAGACCGCCCGCGTTGAAGCAGCAGATCGCGGCTCCGGCCTGCCTCGTTCCAAAGTCGCCGCTGGTCCTCGACCTCCTTGCAGATGCTGAAGAACCGAATGCTTTCTTCCGCGAGCCGGCGCGCTCTCGCCCAGTCGGTCAGCACCCGCTGGTGGGCGAGGCGGACGCCAGCTGCGGTACCCTCGCCCGTTGTAAGCAAAATGCGGGCTTCGACGAGCGCGTGGGCGAGGCGCTGCGATGGCCCGTTCGGCGTCACGTCGGCTAGCGGGACGGTGCGGATTGTCAGACTGGCCGGCGTGACGCTCGCTTCGCCGTCGAACTCGCTGATCGCCGCAAGCTGGCGCACCAGCCGAGGCAGCCGCCCGATTTCGGCTTGCTCGAGCCCGACCAGCGCGCGCTCGGCTTCGCGGTCGATGATACCAGCAAGCCCGCCCAGGCTCTCATATGCCTCGACCGTCAGCAGGACCTTCTCGGCCGCAACCACCCTGGCTTCGAACAGCCGGTCCAGCGCCAATTGCAGCAGCGGCAGCATGTCGGGCCGATGCGAAGCCTCGCGCAACAGGCGTTCGTCAAGTGGCTCATGGCTTGCCGGATCGCTCTCAAAGGCGAGCCCGGCCGCTTCTGCCGGCTTGCGCACGATTTCGGCGAGCTCCGCCGGCCCCGGCGGCGAGAGGTCGCAAGTCGCCCCGCTGGTCTTGAGGGCCAATAAGCCCGGTTCGGCGAGGAAACGCTCGTACAAGTCGGCGCGCAGCGTCGTCAGCAACCAGACCTGCCCGGTCTCCACAAGGCCAGCCAGAAGCCGCACAAAAAGCGCTCGTTGTTCCGCCGCAACGTTCGGCGCGAATAACTCGTCGAGTTGGTCGATTACGATCAGCAATTGGGCACGGAACTGGCGCGTCGAACCCTGACGGGCGCTTTCTGCTTCGGCGGCTCGTTCAAGTGCGCGTATCACGGGCGTGCTCGCCGCCGACCCGGCTTCAGTGAACAGACGCGCCAGTTCAGCGGGGGTGCGATAGTCGCTCTCGGCGATTTCCGGCAAGGCCGGCGCACGCCCTCGCTCGTCGTCGGGAATGTCTTCCTCACGATCGAAGAGCCGCCTCGCCAGGCTGGCGATCGGACCGTCCGAGGCTTCACTCGGGTGCATCACTGCTACCCGCCACAGATCGACAGTCGGGACGACACCCGACGCAGTAATCCGCGGCACGAGGCCGGCGCGGGCCAGGGACGACTTGCCGGCCCCGCTCGCGCCGACTACGAGGAGGAACGGCGAGCCGCGTGCGGCCGCGTCCTTCCAGTCGTCCACCGCTCGGGTTATGTCGCGCGAGCGCCCAAAGAACACCTCTTTGTGTTTCGCGCCGAACGCGGCCAGACCGCGGAACGGCGAGCCCTTGACCTCAATCGGCCAAAGAACTGCGCGTCCGATCTTCTCTTCCAGCCAGCCGCGAAGCAGCCGATCGAGCTGGGCCTCGAAATCATCGGCGGACGCGAAATTTTGGAACGCGGCTTTGTACCGACCGTCCGCATCGACAAACCAGGTCTCCCAGAACGCCTTGAGCCGTTCCCACTGCTCTTGGGTCCGCTCCGCTCCCGGATCGTCCAGCCGAACCATCGGCGGATCCGGATTGCGAAAGACGAATACATCGGGACGGCCCTCACCATGACAGTGCTCGATCGCCGAAAGCACTTCGTAGGCGGTGCCGCTCGGATAGGGACTGCCGTCCGGTAGACGATGCGCGAAGGTTGATGGCAGCTCGGTCCCGATCCGATGGCAGAAAATGCCGACCACGATGTCGCATTCGGCTGCTTCCGGGATCTCCTCTTGAAAGGTGGAGTGAGCGCGGTAGAACTCGGTCTCCCAGCGGATAGTCACCAGCCGCGCGGTTCCGGCGAATTCGCCGTTCAGTCGCTCGACGACGCGGTCCACGCGACCGCGCTCGTGAATAGTGTCGCCCGGCGAGGAAACAAAGACGCGGACGTGACGTATCGCATCTCGTTCGCCTTCGATGGCTAGATCGGTTTGCAAACCCAACTCTGCGGGGGGCGGGGTTGGAGGAGATCTCGACTGGGGCGGGGGGCGGACGAGCGACGCGACCATGGCGGTTCCTCATTCCCGGAGTTCGCGGCAAACCTAGCAATCTTAAGGTTAAGCCGTTGAAAATGCCAAGAGTGTGAAGTGCATCACACGGCGCCGCTTTCGGAGCGCTCCTGGCGTCATCGATACCTCGCCAGAGCGGTAGAAGATCCTCCGGAACTGAGCCCATCGGGGGTTGCAGGGCGAGGAAATCTGCGATACGTTAACCTAGAGAAAAGGCCGGACGGCTGGGGGAATGGCGCTAGCGCAAGCCGCGCCGCCGGGAGCGTTTGGGAGGGGGTAATGCTGGAAATGGCGCTCAAGTCTGCTGTGCGAAGGCAAATTTCCACTTTCGCGCTGGGACTCGGCTTTGCGCTGAGTGCGACGCAATCCGGCCAAGCTCAGACGCAAAACGTCGCTCAACAAAAGATGGCGCAATCCCTTATCAATCTCTGTCCGAACGTCAACATCACCAATGCTCCCGGGCTGGCAAACCTGTGCGCGGGGATGACGGCGTTAGCTAATACGCCGGGTCAGCAGGTCGCAGTGAACGACGCCCTCCAGCAATTGAACGGCGGCGCCGAACTCCTCGTGCCGGTCAGCCAGCCCTCGCTGCTGGAGACCACGCAACCGACCCAGCAGACCGGCGTGGTCGAGGCGAGATTGTCGCGGCAGCGCGAGTGGATGTTGGCCAGCGCTGCGGCCGACCGTGAATTTCCGCGCGCCGGGCAAGTCGCGGCGCTGAATCCGCAGGACTCGGACGGTCAGCTTCGTCTCGCGCAAAACCAGGCCCCGGAAGTCACCTATTCGACGGGGCCGTTCGGAGTATTCGCGACCGGGCTCGGACAATTCGGGAGCAGGGACCTGACCACGAGTGAAAATGGTTATTCCTTCAATAACGCCGGTTTTGTAGCCGGCGCTGACTATCGCCTTACTCCAAGGATGGTCGCGGGGCTGGCGTTCGGCTATACGCGAACGAACACCTCCTTCGACACGAGCGTCCTCAGCGCGCCTGGTCAATTCCTGCAAGACAATTCATACACGGGCAATGTCTATACGACCGTCGCGTTTACGGATGCGCTCTATATGAACGCGATCGCGCTGGTCGGCGGCGGTAACACCAATTCCCAACGCCGTATTGTGATACCCTTTACCGGTACAGGGGCAATGCCGATTGATTCGACCGCGACCGGCAGCTTCGGTACGCAAACTCAGGGGGTGAACGTCTCTAGCGGGTACACCCTACCGTTCGGCTCCCTGGTTGTGACGCCAATCGTACGCTTTTCCTATCAGCACACCGGCGTTGACGGGTTCAGCGAAAATGCAGGTCAGCAGGTCAACCTGAGATATAACAGCTCCTCGATTAACACGGTTCTCTCCTCCCTCGGGGCCGATGCGCAATACACGACGAGCACGGCGTTTGGCCTCCTTTATCCGATGGCGCGGGCTCACTGGACACACCAATACAGCCCGGGCAACACTTCCGTCCCGCTCGCCTATGTCAACGACCCGACCGCGGCCCTGGCTTCGAACTTGATCCTGCCTGGAGTCCCGACCTCCAGAAACTATGTCGACCTCGGAGTAGGCCTCGGGGTGCAGCTGACCCGCAGCGGTTCAGCTTTCATCAGTTACGACTCGATTCTCGGGATCAGCCGCACCAGCTACAATAGCTTTACCGCCGGGGTCCGCTTTACCTTCTAAGACCTCGTCGGGGTGCTGTGGGCAATATCGGCGCGAGCGACCGGCTGGACTTTACCGCCATCGGCCCCGCGGTCAACCTGGTCAGCCGGCTGACGGGGCTGTGCCAGCCGCTCGGCGGGTCGGTGCTGATCTCTAGTGCGGTGACTCTGACGGCAAGAGTTATCCTGCGACCGCATTAATTTTGCGCGCTTACCCCGCTTGGCAGCCGCCCGCCGCGGCCGCGCGGCAGCGTGTGAAGCTTTAACTCGACCGGGTTGCCGAGCCAGATCGCGTAACTGCTATGGTCCTCCACCGCGTCCTTAGTCAGTGGATGCACTAGTACGTCGAGCCCGCCGCGGTTCAGCATCAGATAAGGCACGACGTGCTCGAACTGTTCGGGCTCGAAAATGACCAGAACATTGGCGATCGGATGCGGTCCGACCGGCGTTTCGCGGAAGCCGTCGATCTCGACCCGGAACTTCTCACTGATTTCGGCGCAGACTCGCTCAGCGACGGCGCGCGTTCTTCCGGGGTCGTAATAAATGTGGGCGTGATAGCCCAGATTCGCGACGGATTGCGTCGTCTTCTCGATCATCGGGCGGTACTCCCCGCAGGCTGGCACGGCATGCGCCATTTTTGCACAGCGATACCCGCGAGTCGATGCCGCCGGCGAAGCCGCCAGAAATCCATAGGTGCAGTGAGAGGCTCGGTCAACCGAGCCAGCCGGTCGCGACGCCTGCAAGCAATACGGCACCGAGAAAAGCGCGGTAGACGACGAATGGCCAGGCTGCGAAGCGTTCGAGGATGCGCAAGAGGGCCCAGATTGCGAGAAAAGACGAGAGGCTCGCGACGACGAGCCCCAAGATCAGCACCGACCAGCCATGCGCATCGAGGCCGGCGTGCCGCAGCTCGGTCAATTCCTTGAGGCCGGCCAGCGCGATTGCGGGCAATCCGAGCAGGAAGGAGAAGCGCGCGGCGTCCTCGCGCTTGAAGCCGAGGAAGAGGGCCGCCGTCAGGGTCGAGCCCGAGCGCGAGACGCCGGGGATCAGAGCCCCGACCTGCGCGATGCCGACAACGAGGCAGTCGAGGAGCCTCACGCGCTCGAAGGGGCGCTGGTGGCGCGCTGCGACTTCCGCGATCGCGAGCAGCAGCGCCATGACGATGCAAGCCAGACCCACCACGACGAGGCTCCGCAGCGGCGAGCCGCAAGTATTGAGTGTCTTAGCGAGCGCAAGCCCGGCAATCCCGATCGGTATGGTGCCGATCACGATGCCGACAGCGAGTACAAATGAACGATCGTAGTAGTCGCGGCGTGAGACCGCCGACAACGACCCGAAGACGAGGTCCCGAACGTCCCGCCAGAAGTAGCTAATGACCGCCGCCAAGGCAGCGAGCTGCATAGCCGCCGAAAAGGCGGACCCCGGGTCCGGCCAGCCCAAGAGTGCGGGTACAATGCGCATATGCGCCGTCGAGGAGATCGGCATCAGCTCGGTAATGCCTTGAACGACGCCCAGCACGGCCACCTTCGCATAGCCGAGCGCGACGAACCCAGTGTCGATGCCGTTGGTACAACCGCTATCCACGCGATTACTTCGCCTTTCCAAGAAACCTGACGGGTTCTGGGTTCTTCCAACCGTGGCTGCGCCTTCGGCGCTCCTGTGGGATCAATCTCCCTGTCCGCTGGGAATGAACTGGAAATCGTCAACGGGCACCTGCTCGAAGAACGCCTTGTGCTCGCTCTGCGGAAAGGGCCACAGGACCGGCGTGGGCTGCCGGCTGGTGTACCAGTTCTTGCAGCCGCCGACCCAGACGGTCTCCGGAAAGGCGGTGCCGAGGCGGGCGAGGAATTTCTCGGTCGCGGCGACGGTCGGTGAGACCGCGGCGCGGCGGGCGCGGGCCTCGGCGATGAGCCGCATGATGCAGGCGATCTCCTGGTCGAGACCGAGCGGCACCGGCACGTTGTTTACCGGGGCGAACGGCCCGTAAAGCATGAACAGGTTCGGAAAGCCCGGCAGCGCGATGCCACCGTAGGAATAGATCTTCTCCTGCCACGCCGTGTCGATCGTCGTGCCGTTGAGGCCCGTGACGTTCATCGGCCGCATATAGGCGTGCGCATCGAAACCGGTGGCGCAGACCAGCACGTCGAGCTTGACGTAGGTCCCGTCAGCCATGACGAGCCCGTCAGGCTCGATGCGGGCGATCTCGCCCTTGACGATGTGCGCGTTGGGGAGTTGCACCGCCGCGTAATAGTTCTTGTCCGATTTCGGAATGCGCGTACAGCCGAGATTATAGTCCGGTGTGAGCTTCTTCTTCAGCTCGGGGTCTTTGACGTAGTCGAGAAAGGCCTCGTACTCGCGCTCCATCGCCTCGCGCTGCGCACCGGGGTAGAGGCGCCAAGCGTCGCCCTCGTTAATCATCTGCCACAGCCGGCGCTGCTCGCGTTGATAACCGCCCGGCAGTCTCAGCCTCAAGCGCTCGCGCCAGGTCGAGTGCGGATTCTCCCGGATATGAACCCATTGCGCGCGGCGGATGAACTGCGTGACCTCGCAGCCCGCCCAGGCCAGCGCCTCGGTAATCTGCACGCCGCTGGCGCCGCTGCCGATAACGCCCCAGTGCTTGCCGGCATAGGGGATACTATGATCCCAGCGCGCCGAGTGAAAAGACGCGCCGGCGAAACTCTCGCGCCCCGGAATGTCGGGAAAGAGCGGCTTGTGGAGAAAGCCGGTTGCGCAGATGAAAACATCCGCAATGTCCGTGCTGCCCTTGGCCGTCTCGATATGCCAGCGACCGTCGGTGAACCGCGCCGCGACGATCTCCTCGTTGAACCGGATGAATTTTGTGAGGCCCTGGTCGCGCGCCACCTTCTTGATGTAGGTCCAGATCTCGGTGGCCGGCGCATATTTGCGCGACCAGTTGTAGTTGGGCTGGAACGGAAACTCGTATTGGCGCGACAGGACATCGACAAAGAGGCCGGGAAACGTGTTGTCCCGCCAGGTGCCGCCGACCTCGCCGGCTTTTTCATAGACGGTAAAATCAATCCGAGCGCGCTTCAGCGTCTCGGCCATGAACAGCCCCGACACGCCTGCGCCAGCAACGACAACGCGAAATTTGCGATCAGCCATCATACCCCGCAAGATCGCCCCGACCGGCGTCAGCCCAAGTTTAAGCCGGCCGCCGCATTCTCAACAACCAAAGTGTCGATAGCTGATCGAGGGTCCAGCGTATTATGATTGCGGCAAGAACAGCCGATCAGTGTGCCCTTGGATTTGGAAGTAGGTGACGCACACACTTGACGACTGTCGGAGCCCGCACCGCCCCGCCCGCTGTTCCGTACCGCCGCCAAGCTACATGCCGCCACCACCCCCGCCTCCTCCGCCACTGTCCTGCATATTCCCGTTGTTCTCCGGCGAGTAGGGCGCGTAAGGGGCTCCGGCATGGCCCGTGTCCCCTTTCGCGCACGCGGCGAGCGCCAAGACGACAATGAGCGCGGCAACCCATCTCTTGGAGTGCATCAGTCCCCTCCGTAGCCGAGCAGCAGCTCGCGAACTTCCTCCGGCTTTTGGAGCAATTCACCGAGGCGAGTCAGCGAGTTGTTGACTGCCTCAGCATACTTGCGGGCGCCGCCAAAGCGTTGCAGCGTCTCCGGCGGCACGAATTTAATCAGCAGATCTGCTGTCCCCGGCGGTACCCCAACGAAATGCACCATCAGCATGCCGTAGTCCCTGAGGAGGAGCATCGACAGCGCGGCCGAGGCTTCGTAAGGGACCACCGGCGGTTCGCATACGTCCCCGCGTTCCATCGCGATCTCGAGGATGTCATCGGCGCAGATCTGTGCCGTTGTCGGCGTTTCACGTAGCCGGTTGCCGAGCAGCGGACGGAGTTCGCCGGCAATCTGTTTCGTCGTCGCGATCAGTGCTCGAACTCGCGCCGGGTTATATTGTTCGAGTGTCCGCACCACCGCCGGGTAGAGCATCTGCCGCGCTTCCATGCCGAACTCGAAACCTTTCACCCGGATCCGGCTAACCAGCTCCTTCCTGCCCGCGAGCAGGCCAAGGCGCGGGCCCGATGTGCCATATTTGTCGAGACCGGTCGCGCCGAGATCGACCCCGAGCTCCAGCATCCGCGGCTGACCGAAAGCGGCAGGACCAACCCGCGCGCCGCCAGCATCGTCGACATAGACGAGGAAACCCTTGTCATGCGCGAGCCTGACGATCGTCTCGATCGCGTCGAGCGGCAGCAAATCGTAGGTCACAGCGAGACGGGTCAACACGACGAGGCCTACCGAGCGCTCGGTCGCGATCGCATCTCGAAACGCACCAAGCCCGCCCGTGTCGATAAACCGTGCGCCGACATGCCCGGCGGCGCGCACGACGGAGGGATGGCTGTGGCTCGCCGAAACACCAATTACGGCGTCGCCCGGTTTGACGAGGGTGCTCGTCGAGATCCTCGCCGCGTTCGCCGATCGATCGGACACGCTCGAGCAGGAACGGCATCGCGAGTGGGCGCGAACTACTCTTCATGGCTTTGATGCGATGGCCCTCCCTGGTGGATATTCGAACCTTCTCGATTGGGGCGACGCAGACCGTGTGCTGAAAAGCTATGGTTGCAATGCCGAACGGCTCACCAAAGCCAAGCGGCACTATGATCCCGATAACGTCTTCTGCTCCGCCTTCCGTTGCCGGTCAGCTAAAGGACAATGGCCGCGTATTGAATCGTTGCGCCACATAACCTCAACCAACGATGTCGTTGCAATAATTAAAAAATGGCAGGCAGCGGGGTGGGATTCGCTGAGCCAGCTGGCATAAGATTGTAGGATTGTGGTCAAAATAGCGGGGCTCGGGGCTCATGAGCTCGGCTGATCCGGTGCGGTCGGCACCTCCGCTGCTGCGGAGAGATACTTGCCTCCTCTGCTTTGTGGGAGGAGGACCTTTTTTGCTTCCACGAGCGCGCTGAGACTGTTCGATATTGACTGCTCGCCGATGCCTTCTGTGGCGAGCAAGTTTATAATCTCGCCTCTCGAGAGACCTTGAGGGTGCTCGGTTATTGTTTTCAGAACAGTTTGCTGGACGAAGCCGCGCGGGTGTCTATCTCCTCTTCGCGGGCTAGATGGCGAAAGTCGGTATAATGGCTGTGGTTCGTCCGTGAAGTAGCGGGTGATGCGGGCCAGCCTGCTGTTGATCTCGGAGAGCTCGGTTTCGAGTTCCTGCTTCCGTGAGGTAAGGCGTTCTTGTTCTGCCTTGAGAGCGGTGTCGATGTCGAGGTGCGATTGGGCCATCTATGCCTCCGTTGTTGTATCTATACCGCATACCATGAAATGAGAGAGCGACGGTTCAGCTAGGGCGCCGCTCTCGCTCTTGCTCCTCGAAGAGCGTCGTGAGTTCCATGCGTTATGAGAGATGATGGACCATTTGGCCGCGATTATTGAAGCTATTTTCAGCTTCTTACAGAGCCATGAAGTACGCCATCTGGCACCACATCGCTGCTAAGCAACGTATCAGGAACTGTTGCTCTATCCTGGTGGGCTCCGGGGACCGCTACGGAAATCAGCCGGCGGGGCGGTTTGCGCCAGCAGGACGGCCTCAGGCCATTGTGTGGGCGGTCTGCGGCGCCGGTTCGGTGGGGCGGCCGCCCACCTGCCGCAGAAACGATTCCATCATCGACAAGGTCCACAGAGCTGCGCTGTGGTCGCGCTCGCCCGACTGGTGCTGGTCGAGCAGGGTGGCGATCGTGCCGGTGTCGAACAAGCCCGACTCGTGCAGCACCGGTCCCAGCAACGTGTCGCGCAGGCGCCGACGCAGCGGGCCGCGGAACCATGCGGCAAGTGGTACGGCGAAACCCTGCTTCGGACGGTAGAGGATTTCCTTTGCGACATATGGCTCGAGCGCCGTCTTGAAGATTTGCTTCCCCTCGCGGCCGTGCAGCTTGAAATGCGATGGCAGCCCCGCCGCCCACTCGACCAGCGTGTGGTCGAGCAGCGGAACCCGCGCTTCGAGCGAATTTGCCATGCTGGCGCGATCGACCTTGGTCAGAATGTCGCCGGGCAGATAGGTCTTGAAATCGGCGTATTGCACCTGCGACAGCGGGTCCTCACTGCCGCACCGCCGCATATGCGAGCGCAGCACCTCGACGCCGTCGTAGCCCTGCAGCTCGCGCGCGAGGCTTGGACTGTACAGCCGCCGGCGGAGCTCGGCGCCGCAAATCGAGACGGACGAGAAATAAGCTTCGATCGTATCGCGGGCCAGCTCCTGTAAGGTGGCCTTGGCGCGCAACGGGCGTGGCGCCCAATCGAGCTTTGGGTAGAGCGCGCCGGCCATACCGAAGAATGGATGGCGCAAACTCGCCGGCACGATGCGGCGCACCCGCTCCTCAAAGCAATGCCAGCGGTAACGGCGATAACCGGCGAACACCTCGTCGCCGCCGTCCCCCGACAAAGCAACGGTGACGTTTTCGCGCGCCATGGCACAGACCCGGAAGGTCGGGATCGCCGAACTGTCGCCGAACGGCTCGTCATAGATCGTCGCCAGCCGGTCGAGCAGGTCGAAGGAATTGGGATCGACCTCTTTGACGTGATGATCGGTCCGATAGCGTCGGGCGATCTCGGCGGCGTAGGCGGATTCGTCCCAGCCCTTCGCTCCGAACGCGATCGAGAAGGTGCTAACCGGTTCGGTCTTCAGCCCCGCCATCATCGCCACGACACCGCTCGAATCGACGCCGCCCGAAAGAAAAGCACCGAGCGGAACATCGGCGATCATCCGCAGGCGGACGGATTCGCGCAGCCGCGCGATCAGCTCCTCCTCCGCCTCCTCGCGGGCGGTCGTGGCGCCGTCGACAAAGCGCACATCCCAGTAGCAGCGCGGCTCGGGCGGCGGCTCGCCGCGTCTGACGGGCAGGCAGTGCGCCGGCGCCAGCTTCTTCACGCCGCGATAGATCGACCGCGGATCCGGGATGTAGCCATAGGCAAAAAACTCTTCGATCGCCTGCGGGTCGAGCCGCCGGTCGATGTCCGGGCTCAACGCCAGCGACTTCAATTCCGACGCGAACAGCAGCAGGCCATCGGCCAGCGCCGTGTAATAGAGCGGCTTTTCGCCGAGCCGGTCGCGCGCCAGAAACAGCGCCTCATGCCTCGCGTCCCACAGCGCAAAAGCGAACATCCCGTTGAAGCGATCGAGACAAGCCTCGCCCCATTCCTCCCAGGCGTGGACGATGACCTCGGTGTCGGAACGCGTGCGAAAGGCGTGGCCGAGCGCCGTCAGCTCCGCCATCAGCGGCTGAAAATTGTAGATCTCGCCGTTGAAGACAACGCAAACCGTGCCGTCCTCGTTGAACTGCGGCTGGTCGCCGGTGACGAGATCGACGATCGCCAGTCGCCGCATCCCCAACCCGATCCCCGGCGCAATGTGGAAACCGTCGCCGTCCGGTCCACGGTGAGCGATGATGTCGGTCATCCGATGGAGCAGGACCCGGTTGACATCGCGGCGTCCGCGGAAATCGAAGATCCCGGCTATGCCGCACATTTTTTGCAACCTGGTGAAGCTGAACGGGGAAAGTCGACCCGGATGCGTCCGTCGAACTGCCTGACCAGATATTCGAGGGAGAGAATCCGGGCGGTTTGCGCCGGATCGGTGACCCGGTCGAGCCGGAACAACTCGGTCATTATTTGGACGCCGCCCGGCAATGCCGCGTCGCGATATTCCTGTTGCAGATAGTCCGGCCATTCCGCGGGGCGCCGTACCCGATTTTTGACGCGGTAAGCAAAGCGCCGCAGCCAAGGGGGACGCAGATAGGTGGCGTAATCCGACAGGCGGCGCACCAGCGGCGGCGGTCCGCTGAAATCGTGGCCGTAACCCGACTGATACGATGCGAGCCGCGGGTCGGCCCGGCGGATCAGCTCTGCTTCGTACGCGCCGTGGTTTTTCCAAGCGATCGGTATGACGCTGGCATGCTCGGTCACCGCTGGCTCGAGAAACGGCAGCGCCACATAGCCATAAGAATTGTTGATGTTGTTGATACGCCCATCCCAGGCCCGGCAACGGAAATAATGATAAAGCCACTCGACCAAGGGGCGCGACAGCGAAGGCTGCGGGCAGCCAATGAGCGTTTCGATCTTACCTTCGAGTTGACGGAAATAGTCTTCCTGGTCAAAGGCGGCAGTACAGGTCTCCGGATCGAACTGACTGTAAAAGGACCAGAGGATCTCACGCGGGGTATAATTCCGGTCGAGCAGATAAAAAAAGTTGCGCCAAATCTCGCCCCCACCGCCATTGAGCGCCACGGCATTGCCGTTCACACGGCTGGCGCGCTGTGTGCGTTCGGCTCCGTTCGTAAAAATGCCGCTCCAGGTATATCCGTCGGACGCGAGAAAATTGTCGTAGGCGACGGCCCCGAACTCGCCCGGGGTAAAGGCCAGCTGCTGGTCCTTGTCGACGATTTCGAGAGCAAAACCTTCGCCCTCGGCAATGGCGCGCGCCAATTCGACGTCCTTGTCGCCCGGCGGCCCATACACATAGACACGCGGGCTGATGCCGTGACGGCGGAGCAACGCCAAGATCAGTCGCGAATCGTAGCCGCCTGAAAGAGCGCAGGTGACCCGCTCACCGAAACTAGCCGCGACCGCCGCGAAATAGCGGTCGAGCAGCTGCATGCTTTGCTCGATCGTCGCCTCGAACGGCTCCGCCGAAACTGTCGCCGGCGTACGGAGCCGGCGGGGCAGGATTTCCAGGCGATCTTTGCCCACCGCAATCGTCGCGTTTACCGGTGCAAGCAGCACCTCGTCAAACACGGTGGCATTGCCGGACACCACGCCGTCGAAGATGTACTCGCAAGCACCTTGAGTGCTCAATGTCACCCGGTCGAGGACCGAGGCTATCGCTAGGAACGAGGACGACGCGACGCGTTGTGCCGCGTCGTGAAAAACGAGAAAGCCGCCGACGCCGTCCGGCAGGATTTGGGTCTCGCCGTCCTTGTGCAAGATCACTGCATAATGGCCCAGCGCCTTGTCCCACGGGGCGGATCGTCCGCGGCAGTCGCGATAAAAGGCGACCGCCGCCGCCTCGCCGATCATATCATCGTAGATCAGCGTGCCGCACGCGCAGACAAAATCACCATTGGGAAATTGCCGGAGCGTCGGCTCACTGGCTTGCCGTTTGGGATAAATCGCCAGCAGAAAATTTTCGCCCTGCAGCAGACGAGGAGCGGGCATCCCCATTTGAGCAAGTACCGCGAGCGCGGCGGCCTGTGCCGACGCACGATCCTCGCCAGGAGCGCTATGTAGGAGAACAAAGCCGCCCATTCGCCGGAGTGTTCCCCCTCAGGGTGCTCGGCCGGAGGAAAAAATTCGCGAATAAGCGGAAAACATCCTTTCCTGCGAGAATTCTGTAACCGCTCGCCGGCGATTGGCGCATCCGAGCGCTCGGCGCCTTTCGCGATCACCCAGCAGTCGGGTGAGCGCCCCGGCAAACGCCGTCGCATCATCGCGGTCAACGATGAATTCTCGGTTATCCTCGCACACGATCTTCTTCACATCTCCGACATTGACCGCTGCAATGGCACGGCTCGCCGCCATTGCCTCCAGCAATGCATTCGGCATCTGCTCTGTATCGGACGACAGGGCAAAGATGTCAAACGTGCCAAGAACCGTCTCGGGGACAACCTGCCCGGTGAAGATGACGCGGTCGGCGATGCCGAGCTCCGCCGCCAGCCGTTCGAGCGAGTCCCGCTGGCCCCCGTCGCCCGCAATGATCAGACGCAAGGGATGCGGGAATTTGAGCATGGCGAAAACGTGGAGCAGACGCCCGATATTCTTTTCCAGACGCAGCGGGGCGACTGTGCCGATGATCATTTCGCCTGGCCGGCGGGTAAAGCCGGGCACACCCTCAGAAACCGGGGGGGCGAAACGCGCGGTATCGACACCGTTTGGGACATAGACGACGCGCGAAACAGGTAGCCGCCAAACGCGGTGTGCCAAATCCTCGAGTTGGCGCGAGGGGACGACCACGAGTTCACAGCGGGCGAGCGCCCATCGCCGAAACAGCACCCGGCGCGGAATCTGTGAATCCGCCTCGCCTCGGCTGAAGCCGGCTTCGAGATGCAGATGCCTGGAAACCGGAGAGAACCGGCTAGCCGCCGCCCATTCGATCGCTCCCCAATTATAGGTGAGCAAGAGATCCGGTCGAAGGCGGCGGAGTGCAAGAGCGCTACCCACCAGATTGTGCAGCATACCCCGCTTGACACCGCGGACCGGCAAGATCTCGACGTCGAGATCGCCGGCAACTCGCTCAGCGGCGTCGAAATTGTTGTCCAATGCGATGACCGTGTGGCGGAATTGCTTGCCAAGATGATTGATTATGCGAACCATGCGCAATGGTACGCCGCCGATCCCAAAACTCGGGAATACGTGCAAGACGTGCTTGCAACGCAGGGAGGAACCGGCGGTGCCGACCGTTTCGGCAATTACGTTTAGGGCGGACATTCGGGTTTGGCCGCGTTGCGGCCCGAGGAACGCCTGATAATTCGCTGCCGTGGGGGAATGTTTAACTCCTCTGAGCATCATGCAGCAAGTTTGCGTGTGAGGTAGGGCTCGGCATGTGGCATGGTTGAGGCTTTAGTGTTATCGCTCGGTTACCATCGTGGGTGTTTTTCGTAACCCCCGGCGCTTCCATCGATCGCTTCCGCGCACGGATTCGGAACGGCAAGCTGTTGAACCATACTGTTGAGGCATGCTCGACCCTAATACCTGGAGAATGATCCACTGGCCGGCCGAGCAGACGCCGATGCTGGTCGTCGTGGTCGATACCGAAGCCGAGTTCGACTGGGAAGCGGCCCGGCCGCGCCGGGCAAGGGGCGTTACCTCAGTCAAATACCAGGATCGTGCGCAACGGATCTTCGAGAGATATGACGTGCGGCCGACCTTCGTCCTCGATTTTCCGGTCAGCAGCACGCCCGAAGCCTTCGAATTCATCCGCGATCTGCATCGCTCCGGCGCCTGCGAGATCGGCGCCCACCTGCAGCCCTGGGACAATCCGCCGCTGGTGGAGCAGATTACCGACGAGAACTCCTATCCCGGCAATTTGCCATTCGAGCTCGAACGGGAAAAGCTCATCCACCTTACGCACAGCATCGAAACCAATATCGGAGTGCGCCCGCGCATTTACAAAGCGGGCCGATACGGCGTCGGGCGAGCGACAGCCGGTATTCTCGCCGAGCTCGGCTACGAAATCGACGTAAGCGTTGTTCCGGGCACCGATCTCAGCTGCAAATTCGGTCCCGACTTCACGCATTGCCGGGCCAGCCCCTACTGGTTCGGCAAGAACCCGGAGCTGCTCGAAATCCCGCTTTCAATCGGCTACACTGGCCTCCTCGCCGACACTGGACACATCGCCTATACCTTAACGATGAACGAGCGCTTGAAGGCGCTGCACGTGCCCGGCATCCTGGCGCGGCTCGGCCTAGTCGAGCGCATCACGTTGACACCGGAAGGCATTTCTTTCGAGGAGCAGCGGCGGCTCACCCGCGCCTTGCTGCGAAAAGGTCATCGCGTGTTTAGCTTCGCCTATCACAGTCCCTCGCTTGCGCCGGGTAACACGCCTTATGTGCGCACCGAGGCCGATCTTCGCGGTTTCCTGAACCGGATCGAGCAGTATTTAGATTTTTTCATCGAGGAGGTCGGCGGTCGGGCGGCCACGCCGTTCGAGGTCAAGGCACTCGCTGAACAATTCGGTGAGCCGATAGTCATCAGCCCGGAACGCGTTCGCGGGGCCGGTAGGGCGAGTTAGCAGGCGTTGTAGAAGCAATGCTCACCAAACACGAGTTCAGCCGGTGGAAGTCATCCGTCAATTTGCTGAGGTGCGTCACCAGAGGCGGCCCGCCGCCTGCTCGCAATAGCGCCGAATAGTCTGTCCCAGCGGGGAGCGGAGGCAGCCGGGCGCAACATCGCCGACAATGGTCTTCGGATCGAGCTCTCCGAAAGTCGCGGACACGAATTAATCCGTGTTCGTTGCCAACGTTCGGCAAAGCTCGAGAAGCCGAAAATCGTGGCAGGCGCATGACCTTTTGCGGTTGCTCGGGTAATCGGAGCCGGTACCTCGGCCCCGCCGACTTCGAACGAGCATCCGCCTGCCTAGTATCAATTTATGGTTAAAGACAACATGAGAATGAGTTTTAAATAGCGCTCCTGGGGCGCTGGCCGAAATATGTCGGGCATGCGATCCAATGTTCTAACAAGCGGATGTGTAGCGGAAGGAACCCATCGCCCGCGCAGGTTGCATCCGACACGGTGGGAAGAACAAGCAAGGATTTTTTTGGTAAACTGCCCGCGCGCGGCGTGGTCGATCTCGGATGTGCGATGAGCAGATGGATTTCTCAGCTCGGATTGCCAAACCGCCGTGCCGGTTTGTGCCATTAACGTTGGCAGCAGCCGGCCGCTCCGCTCGGTTAAGTTTTTCTTGTAAAAGAGCAGGCAACATTTGCGTCTTCGCGAAAACGGTGTATGTCGGCAAGCGCTTCTGCGAAAGTCGAGTACGTCCGTCCCGTGGGCCACGAGGAACTCGCATGATTCATCCCGTCATTCTGTCCGGCGGCTCGGGTACACGGCTCTGGCCGATGTCGCGCACGCTCTACCCGAAACAGCTGCTGAGCCTCCTCGGCCATGACAGCCTGTTGCAGCAGACGGTTCGCCGGGTGGCCGACCGGCAGGGCTTCGCCTCGCCCTTGCTGGTCGCCAACGAAGAGCATCGGTTCATTATCGCCGAGCAATTGCGCGAGATCGCGGGCGTTCCGCGCGCGCTCTTGCTGGAGCCGTTCGGCCGCAACACGGCCCCCGCCGCCTGCATCGCCGCCTTGGCGCTGACCGAGGCGGAACCCGATCCGCTGATGCTGGTCATGCCTTCCGACCATGCAATCGGGGATCTCGCGGCCTTTGCCGACGCGGTCGAACGCGCCGCCGCTGCGGCGCGCGCTGGCGCGCTGGTCAGTTTCGGCATCGCGCCGCAGCGCGCCGAGACAGGCTACGGCTACATCCGGCGTGGCGGCGAGCTCGACGGCGCCAAGGGCGTCTTTGCAGTCGCCGAGTTTGTCGAGAAGCCCGGCCCCGAACAGGCAGAGGCCTATGTCGCCTCGGGCGAGCATTCGTGGAACAGCGGGATCTTCCTATTTCCCGCAAGGGTCTACCTGGATGAGCTGGAGCGGCTGCGGCCCGACATGGTCGCGGCCTGCCGTAACGCGCTGGCGACGGCGCAGCGCGACAGCGACTTTGTCCGCCTGGGGCGTGAAGCTTTTGCCGCCTGCGAGAGCGACTCGATCGACTACGCGGTCATGGAGCACACCAGGCGCGCCGCGATCGTCCCGGTCAGCATGGGGTGGAGCGATGTCGGCTCCTGGGACGCGCTGTGGGAGATGGGCGCCAAGGACCAGCACGGCACTTCGATCGAAGGCAATGTCATCGCCGAAGACACCCGCAATTGCTATCTGCGGTCCGAAGCCGGTCTCGTGGCAGCGATCGGCATCGAGGATCTGGTCGTCGTCGCCACCGCCGATGCGGTCATGGTAGCGCCGCGCAACCGCACGCAGGATGTCAAGAAGCTCGTCGCCCGGCTGGTCAAAGACCGCCGCGACGAAGCCGATGCGCTGCCGACTGTGCACCGTCCCTGGGGCACCTTTACCTCGCTGCACAACGGCCATCGCGTGCAAGTCAAGCACATCATGGTCAAGCCGGGCGGCAAGCTGTCATTGCAGATGCACCATCATCGCGCCGAGCATTGGGTAGTCGTCCAGGGCACCGCCAAGATCCGCCGCGGCGACCAGGAGATGATGCTGTCGGAGGACCAATCGACCTATATCCCGATCGGCACCGCGCATCGGCTCGAAAACCCGGGCAAAATCCCGCTGCACCTGATCGAGGTGCAGTCCGGGAGCTATCTCGGCGAGGACGATATCATCCGCCTCGAGGACAGCTACGGCAGGAGCTAGCCCGGGACCGGCGGCCTTGGCCGTTGCCTGATCGGCAAGAGAGCGGTTCCCGGTGGTTCCATATTAGCTGGACCTCCGCCTTCGCTGTCCGCCGCACTAGAACAAACGAGTATCCTATTCTAATACCCGTTTATCCGACGGTGGGTTCCTTGAATGCGGTATTGTGCTTGGGGAACCACTCGTAGCCCTTGAGCATGTATTGCCAATACAGGACCGGTAGGAAGCTGACCTTGATCCACCAGCCTAACCAACGCTCCCTGCCCGGGTTGAGGATGGGCAAGGTCGGAGTCACTTTGCCGCCGTAGATAAACTCGGCGATGATCGCCTTGCCGTTGGCGGTGGTCAGCGGGCACGAGGCGTAACCGTCATAGCCGCCGTCGATCGCTTGGCCGTTCATCAGCCTGAGAATGTTCCGCACCACCACGGGCGCCTGCTTGCGCACGGCGGCGGCGGTCTTCGAATTGGGCGTCGCGGTGACGTCGCCGAGCGCGAACACATTGGCGTGGCGCACGTGCTGCATCGAGTTCTGGTTGACTTCAACCCAGCCGGCGGCATTGGCGAGCGGGCTCGAAATGATGTCGTCGGGCGGGCTTTGCGGCGGCGAGACGTGCAGCATGTCGTAGGGCACGCTGATCCGCTCACCCTGGTTGTCGCCGCCGACGGTCTCGAAAACCGCAGTCTTGGCCTTGGCGTCAACGGCGACGAGGTTGTGCTGGTAGTGCACCTTGACTCCGTAGCGCTCGGCAACCTTGGCACACTCGCGGGCGAAAAACGGTACGCCGAAAATTACCGGCGCGTGGACGAAATACTTGAGATCGACGTCGGCCCGAATGCCTCCGCGCTGCAGATGGTCAGCAGTGAGATAGACGATCTTCTGCGGTGCGCCGGGACACTTGAACGGCAGCGGCGGCTGAGTGAACACCGCCTTGCTTCCTGGCTTGAGTGCCTTGATGCACTCCCAAGTGTAGTTGACATGATCGGGCGAATAGTTGCTGCACACGCCCTCACGGCCAAGCGCCTCGGCGAGGCCATCGACCTTCGCCCAATCGAGCTTCACGCCGGCGCAGACCACCAGATAGTCATAGGTGACCCCCTCGCCGGTGGACAGTTCGACCTGGTTGTTCGCGGGATCGAACTTGCGCGCGGCGGCCTTGATGCGCTTGACGCCCGATGGCACCAGGCTGTCGGTCGGCCGATGCGTGCGCCTGAGGTCGTAGAGCCCGGCCCCGACGAGCGTGAATGCCGGCTGGTAGTAGTGCGTGTCACTCGGCTCGACGATCGCGATGTCGATCCCGCCCGGCCCGTGGCGCCTCAAGCTCGCCGCCACGGTAATACCGGCGGTGCCGCCGCCGACGATCAACACTTTATGGTGCGTGGTCCCGGCCATGATGGCTCCCCTGTCGAGCTGACCCACCCGCTTTGGCCCTGGGCATTCGCTCGCTGAACACCGGATCATACCTAATCCAATATCCATCGCCCTCTGACTTCGTCCAGAAAACTGGCGGTGATACCTGCCGGCATGCGCTGGGCGGAGCGGCGGCCACCGGCAGATCGGCACCCTCGCGCACGTGGCGCCGGTACAGCTCGATCCGGCGACGGAGGAGGTCGGCGCGGTCTTCCATTAAAACCGACATTCCCGGGATTCCCAGAGTCGTGGCGCGATTTTGGCCAATTTTGGGCCTCCGTGGAAGAGGTTATCGCAAGGCGACCGCTTCAGCTGACCGGGTGGTCGGCGGCGCGAGCAGATGAAGCCGCAGGGTCAGCAGGATGGCGACGACCGCGAGCCCCAGGGCCAAGCCCCACCATAGGCCGATTGCGCCGTAGCCGAGCGGAAAGGCGAGCAACCACCCGCCGAGAAAGCCGGCGCCCCAGTACCCGAAGGCAGCCAATATCATCGGGACGAAGGTGTCCCTGTAGCCGCGCAACGCGCCGGCGGCGATCACCTGCATTCCGTCGAACACCTGAAAGATCGCCGCAATTACAATGAGACGCCGCGCGATCTCGACGGTCGCGCGATTGGCCGGCTCGGCGATGTCGACATAGACCGCGATGATGGCCTCCGGCACGGTCCACAACACCACCCCCGCAGCGCACATGAACCCGACCCCGAGGGCAAGCGCGACTAAGCCGGCCCGGCGCGCGGCGAATGCCCGGCCGGAGCCGAGCTCGTAGGCGACACGGACCGTCGCGGCCTGACCGAGACCCAGCGGCACCATAAAGCTGATGCTTGCACAATTGAGGACGAGCTGATGCGCCCCGAGCGCGGCTGCCCCCAAGAGGCCCATCAGGATCCCGGCGGCAAGAAAGACGCCGACCTCCATCCCCCTGAGTCCAGCGATCGGCAGGCCGAGGCGAAGGATGTTCGCCAACTCGATCCGGCTCGCGGCAAAGGCGCCGCGCAGCATGCGCAAACCCGCGAGGCCGGGCATGATCCGGATGCACAACGCCAGACCTGCTAGCATCAACCACTGATTGATCGAGCTCGCATAGCCCGAACCCGGCACACCGAGGGCAGGCGCCCCGAGATGGCCGAAGATCAGCACCCAATTCAACACCGCATTGCCGACAACGCAGATCAGGAGCACTGCCATCACCGAACGCGTGTGTGATAGGGCGGCGAGCAGGCTGCGCAGCACCGCAAAGCCGAGAAAAGCAGGCCCACCCCAGGCAAGCGCCCGCAAATAGCGCCCGATCTCGGCGGCCAGAGCGGTATCGTAGCCCAGCCATTCGAGCAGGCGATCTATACTCGTCAGCGCGGCGACGAAGGGCAGCGCCAACAGCACAGCGAGCAGCAGCCCGGCACCGGCGATCCGACCCGCCGCGCGGCGATCCCCGCCGCCGAGCGCGTGCGCGGCAAGGGGGGCTACCGCGAAAAGGATCCCCTGCAGCATGACGCCGATGGTGAAGTAAATCATTCCCCCGAGCCCGGCGGCGGCGAGCGGCATGGCGCCAAGACGCCCGACCATCACCGTGTTGGTGACAGCCATCGCCATCTGCGCGAGGTTGGCCGCGGCGAGCGGCGCCGCGAGGGCCAAGGTCGCCCGCAGCTCCGCGCCAATGTCGGACCCTGCAGCTCCGCAAAGCCGCTGATTTTGTGGATCGACCGGTTGCATCTGGCTCTCTCTCATCTCCAGCACAGCGCCGCCGCCGCTGCCAGAGCGAGACCCTCAAAAAGAAAGGGCCCCGACCGGATCGGCGGGGCCCCGTATGGTCGCGTGTTGCTCGGATTTCAGCGCACGCGCATACCCTCGGGCCCCACGGCAAAGCCGCGCGAGTCGGTAGTCGCCATCAGGCGTGGGAGTGCGCAAATCATGGGCGGTATGTAGCTGAGGGACGCGACCGCGTCAACCGCCACCGCTATGATGAAAACGCATGAAGAGATTCATCCTGACAGGGGCCCCCGGCGCAGGAAAGACGGCTGTTATTCGGCAACTGGAGCTTGATGGCTTCAGTGTCGTCGAGGAGGCCGCAACCGACATTATTGCTCTGGAGCACGCGCGGGGCGTCGCTGAACCGTGGAAATATCCCTCATTCATCGATTCGATTGTCGAATTACAAAGGCGGCGGCAGCTGCGAGCGTCGCACGATCCGGAGGAGGTCCAGTTTCACGACCGGTCGGCAGTGTGCACCGCTGCGCTGGCGGTCTTCCTGGGATACCCATTCTCCGAGGCGCTTTCCGGCGAATTGCAGCGCATCGAAACGGAAGCGATCTATCAAAAGCAGGTTTTCTTCATACAGAATCTCGGCTTCATCACCCCGACCGAAGCTCGTCGCATCAATTTTGAAGCATCCCTCCGCTTCGAGCGGGTTCACGAGGAAATCTATAGCAGCTTTGGATTTGAGCTCGTCCCTATTGCATCAGGCAGCGTGTTGGATCGAGCGGCTGCAATTAAACGGTGCGTAGTCACGTTTTGAATTTTCGCAAGAAGCCTGTGGCATCAGCCAGTTGTCTTCCGGCGCATGACCAGCCGCGGTGGCCGAGTGATGCGATATTCTCAATGAGTTGCCGCTCCTAGTCGCTTGAAGCGGCGCACGGGGTCTATGCGGGGCGGGCACCGCGGTTTATTGAGATAAGATGAGAACCGGCGCCGAGTACCGCGAGGCCCTGTGCGATGGACGTAGGGTGTGGATGATGGGCGAGGGCTGGGCCGGAGATGTCACGGCGCACCCCGCCACGCGGCCGATGGTCGAGGAATACGCCGCCTGGTACGACCGCCATCTCGATCCCGCCTGGCAGGAGGTGCTGCTGGCGCCGGCGGACGCCGACGGAGAGCGGATGGCGTGGGCCTATGTAGCGCCGAAAGCCGTAGCGGATCTGATTGGCATGGGCCGGTCCTTCGCCAAAACGATGTTTTTGAGCGCCGGCAACATCACCCACACACCGGCCTACGGCAATCTGATCGCGCTCGGAGTGTTGACCGCGGTGCAGTCCCGCAACGTCTCGCAACAGCAGGTCACCGAGGCTGTGGCGTACCGCGAGTTGATCGCGCGAACCGGCCGGTTTCTCACCTATTGCGGCGGCGCCCCGATCATCGGTCAGCGAATGCGCCCGGACCCGCGCGACCGCGTCGCGTTGAAGCTGGTGCGCGAGAGCGATGCCGGCGTCGTCATCCGCGGCAAGGTCGGCATGCATACGAGCCCGGCCTACGCCGAGGACGTCTATATCGGCGCCCTCTGCGGCATCGAGATTGGCGGGCATCACGCAAGTTTTATCGTGCCGGTCAGTGCGGCCGGCGTTACCACGCTGTGCCGCAAGATCGCGGCGCGCGACAGCAACCCTTTCGTTTCACCGCTCAGCAGCCGCTATGACGAGCTCGACGGCCAGATGTGGCTCGATGACGTGTTCATCCCGTGGGAGCGCGTGTTTTTTGTCGATCCGTCACCGGAGGCGATCCCGCGCTGGCTGCGCTGGCATCACCTCTATGGCTGGCTGTCGAGGGCGGAGTTCGCGCTGGGCTTGGCACTGGCCTTGACCCATGCGATGGGTCTCAAGGAGCATGAGCAGACCATCGAGTACCTGGTCGATGTGATCGTCGAAGTGCAGTCGGTGCGCAGCTGCCTGACGGCGGCCGAGCGCGAGCCCGATTTCACGCCGACAGGCTATTGCTTCCCCAGTCACGCCCATCTCGCGGCGGGCGGCATTGCGCTCTTCAAATCCCGCCAGCGAATCTCCGAGATCCTGCGGATCGTGCCCGGCTCCTCCCTCGTCGTCGCCCCGTCCGACCGCGATCTCGCGGCGCCCGAAATGGCTGCGGGCCTCGAAGAATCATTCGGCGGCGGCGGATACACCGCGCTGCAGCGCTCGGCTCTGCTGCAAGTGGCTTGGGATCACATCTCGTCGGCGCTCGATGGCCGTGAATCGGCCTTCGAGCTGCATGCCAGCGGCGGCATGGCCAACTGGCGCAGTTGGCTGCGCCGGAGCTTCAAAGACTACAACGAGCTGGCTAATGCAGTGCTTGGCGCGCTCGATTTGCCGATACCGCAAATCGACCTGAGTAATATTCCGGCAGCACCGCCGGCAATGCGGCGCACCGTCACCACGCCGGAACCGACCGAGAAGCCGTAAAAGACTGCTCCGTCAGGCGGCGCCTCGGCGGAGCAAGACGAAGCGAGAAAGCAATCCCTTACCGAAACTCGCCGACCTCCCGCCAGACGCCGGCGACTGCCTCGCGCGCAGCTTTGGCCATCAATCCGCTGTCGTTGGCGATCGTCGTCAACCGGAAGCCCATCCGGATCATGCGGGCGGCTAGCCCGGCTCGGCGCAATGAATACCGGGGTAGGTGCCGCGCTTTCGGCATGCCGCCAGCACAACCTCGTACATCCCGAGCTGCTCGCTATCCTCGCTGTCGAGCTTGGGCGTCTTGCCGAGCGAGAAGGCGAGATCAGCAGGGCCGAAATAGATCGCATCGATCCCAGGCACATCGAGAATCTCGTCGATGTTCTCGACAGCCTGGCGGGTTTCGATCATAGGAATGACAAGGATCTCGTCGTTCGCGGTCTTTTGATAGTTGCCCGCCACGCCGTACATGGCGGCGCGGATCGGCCCGTTGCTGCGCTGCCCCTTTGGCGGATAACGGCAGTAGGAAACACGCAGTCCCAGCCGCATTGAGCCATGACCTCCGCCGAGAACCCGGAAGGGATGGCCAGCCACCCGTTGACCGCCGCCTTGCTGGCGTTCCACCTTTCCTTCAGCTTGTTCTCAGCCATGCCGTTCCCTTCGGTTATGGTTCAATCTCGCTGCGCCGTCGCACAGGGGCGAGGCCGAGGCAACCTAGCAAATGTTGCCGACGGCGACAGCCGCGACACAACCGGCGGGAACGAAGGCACAAGCCTGGGATCCAAGCAGGGAGAAAGGCGATGGTGAAGGAGATCCTCTGCGGCTTTGGCGTCGATGTTGATGCTGTCGCCGGGTGGCTCAACTCCTACGGTGGCGAGGACTCTCCGGATGATATCTCGCGCGGTCTCTTCGCGGGGGAAGTCGGCAGTCCTCGCCTGCTGAAGCTGTTGGCGCGGCTCGGCATCAAGCTCGAACTTGGCGAGCGGCTGGCGCTCGGCTACCAGTTCCACATTTCGCCGACGGACATTTCACCGTCGCCGGCACCGACCGTTCCCTCGGCCTGTTCGCCGTCGCGGCGGCGGCGCGGGATGATTCGAGCCTGCCCGAGGAGTTGCGCGGCCCGCTGTCGGGCATCGGCGAGGTTACGAGCCAGGTCGCCTCCTTTCCGCACGGGTTTCATGTTTGCGAAGTCGAGATTGACCCCGAGACCGGGGCTGTCGAGATCGTCCGCTACACCGCGGTCGACGACGTCGGCCGCGCCGTCAACCCGCTGATCATACACGGGCAGACACATGGCGGGATCGCGCAGGGCGCCGGCCAGGCGTTGTTCGAGCAATGCGTCTATAATGCCGCGAGCGGCCAGCTCCTCTCGGGATCGTTCATGGATTATGCGATGCCGCGAGCCGCCGACCTGCCGTTCTTTGCGACGGCGATCAGCGAAGTCCCGTCCACGACCCACCCGTTGCGGTTTCGCGGCGGCGGCGAAGGCGGCATTACCCCGGCGCTCAGCGTCATCGTCAATGCCATCGTGGACGCGCTGGCCGATCTCGGCGTCACTCATCTGGAGATGCCGGTGACGCCCGAGCGCGTGTGGCGCGCCATTCGCCGCCAAGTCTAACGCATCCGCGGCCGGGTGATGTTCCAATCCTTCCCGCCGTATGGGCGCCGCTGTAACCCTAGCAGGCTGCGGAAAAATGCAGGAACTTTGTCATTCCGGGGCGCGGGCTCCGCCCGCGAGCCCGGAAACCAGGAACACGGACCAGAGAAATCAATCGCTTGGCCTGTGTTCATGGGTTCCGGGCCCGGCCCTGACAGGCCGTCCCGGAATGACACGCGAGTTTTTCAGCATCCTGCTAGTGCTCAGATTCATACGGTTTATTCACCGGGATGCGCCGGCTCTCGTCTTCCCGGCGAAGGCGGCTGTAAGGAAATTCACGATCGGCTGGACCAGCGCCGTGCGTCCTTCGAGACAGCTGCTTCGCAGCTTCCTCAGGATGAGGGATTTTCTTAATGCCACCAAAGGCTTCCCTCATGCTGAGGAGCACCCGAAGGGTGCGTCTCGAAGCACGCACCCGCGATGCACCCAATTTCCTGACAGCCTCGAAGGCCGGGACCCATGTGTGGCATGGGCACCGGCCTTCGCCGGTGTGGCAGAAACTTTGATGTCAGCCTTGGTCTGCTCTTGCCGAGTGAATCTTCTGAATGGATCTGAACACTAACTCCTTGCGCAGTGAATGACCGCCTTCTTCATCAGCGACACGCATTTCGGTCACGGCGGCGCTCTGGCACTTTACCGGCGCCCGTTTTCCTCGGTCGCTGCAATGAACGAGGGGATGGTGGAGCGGTGGAACGAGACGGTCGGACCTGACGACGAGGTCTGGCACCTGGGCGATTTCGCCATCCGCCAGAGGCCCGAGTTGGTCGCGGAAATTCTCGGCCGGCTGCACGGCCGAAAGCACCTCGTGACCGGCAACAACGATCCACCGTGGACGACGGAGCTCGGCGGTTGGGAAAGCGTGCAGCCCTATGCCGAGATCACCGTGGACGGCGTCTCGCTGGTGCTGTGCCATTACCCGTTTCGCTCCTGGCGGGGCATGGACAAGGGCTGGGTCAACCTGCACGGCCACAGCCATGGAAGGTTGAAGCCGCAGCCGCGGCAGTTCGATGTTGGGGTCGATGTCTGGGGATTTCGCCCGGTGACCCTGTCAACCATCCTCGGCAGCCGGTCCCGGCGATAGAGTTTACCCGAGGGTCATCTCGGGTAAGGGCACGACCCGCACGCCTGCAGCCTCGAGACCTTGCCGCGCGGCGCGCGCGACGATGACGCCGCTTGGCTCGTCGCCGTGCACGCATAACGTGTCGAGCCGCACCTTTAGCGGCTTGCCGTTGCGCGAGACAATCTCCTCGTTCAGCACCATGTTGACGACGCGCTCCTTGACCACTTCGGGGTCGTGGAGCACTGCGCCCGGTATTTTGCGCGAGGTCAGGTTGCCGTCGTCGTCATAAAGCCGGTCGCAAAAGCCTTCGCGGGCCACCGGCAGCCCCAGCTCTCGGCCCGCCTTCTCCATCGCGGAGCCGGCGAGCGCGACATAGATGATGTCGCGGTCGACTGTCTTGATGGCCCTTCCGATCGCCAGCGCCAATTCGATGTCCTCGGCGGCCATGTTGTTGAGGGCGCCATGCGGCTTCAGATGCGTCACCCTGGCGCCGGCATAGCAGGCCATCGCCTGCAATGCGCCGATCTGGTAGGCGATCATGTATTCGAGCTCGCGAGGGTTCATGTCGATGCGCCGCCGCCCGAAACCCCAGAGGTCGTTGAAGCCGGGATGCGCACCGATGCTGACGCCCTGGGCGGCGGCCTCGGTGACCAGCCGCTGCATCGTGACCGGATCGCCGGCGTGGAACCCGCAGGCGATGCTCGCCGACCGAATGATCTTGAGCAGCCCGGCATCGTCGCCGATGTCGTACGCCCCAAAACCCTCGCCCATATCGGCGTTGAGATTGATTTCTTTGGCCATGCCGCCTCCTCGCTTCGATCGGCCACCGCCGCTCTTGCTGCCAGTTTACCAGGGAATACGATGAAAGTGCGTTTCCTGTCGGCTGGCGACCGCGCCCTCGTGGTCGAGTTCGGCGACCGCGTCGACCAGGCGCTGAGCGAGGGCGTGCTCCGGCTCGATGCGATCATCCGTTCGAGCCCGCCGGCCGGGATCGTCGAGACGGTACCGACCTTCCGGTCGCTTGCGATCTATTACGATCCTTTGTTGACGAGCCGGGGCGAGCTTCAGCGCGCGATCGGGCCCTTGCTCGATCTTGGCGATGACCCGCGCGCCAGCGCGAGATTGTGGCGCGTGCCGGTCTGCTATGAAGGCGAATTCGCCCCCGATCTGGCGGAGGTCGCGCGGCTCACCGGGTTGACGCCGAACGAAATCGTCGCGTTGCACAGCGGCATCCGGTTCCATGTCTACATGCTCGGCTTCCTGCCGGGCTTCCCCTATATGGGCGATCTGCCGCCGCAGCTGGCATTGCCGCGGCGCGCCGACCCGCGGCTGCGCGTGCCGGCCGGGTCGATCTCGATCGCCACCACGCTGACCGCGATCTACCCTTACGAGAGCCCCGGCGGATGGCATCTGATCGGCGCGACCCCGATCCGGATGTTCGACCCCGAGCGCCGCAAGCCTGCACTCTTCGCGCCCGGCGACGCCGTCAGGTTCCGCCCGATCGACGCTGCCGCATTCGCATCGATCCGCCGGGCAATGGAGAACCGCAGCTACGAGGTCGAGAGCGCGGCGGTCGCCCTATGACGCCTGGTCTCAAGGTGTTGTCCCCCGGTCTTCACACGACCGTGCAGGACCTCGGAAGGGTCGGTTACCAGAATATCGGAGTTCCGGTCTCGGGCGCGCTCGACGGCTTCGCCTTGCGCCTCGCCAATGCGCTGGTCGGCAATCCTCCGGGGATGGCGGCGCTCGAAATCCTGGTCAGCGGGCCAATTCTGGAGATCGGCGCCGACACCGCCCGGCTCGCGCTCGTCGGGACCGGCGCCAGTCTCAGCGTTCGCGGCGAGGACCCGAGGGTCGTGCCGGCGGGGCAAAGCGTGACAGTGCGGCAGGGCGACATCGTACAAATCACGCTCGGCCGCCAATCCGTGTGCTGCTATCTCGCTGTTGAGGGTGGGATAGCGGTGCCGCGCATCCTCGGCAGCGCCTCGACTTATGTGCGGGCGGCGCTCGGCGGGCTCAACGGGCGTGCCCTGCAACGCGGCGACGTCGTGCCGCTCGCCATGGCGCGCGCCTCCGAGAGGACCGAACTGCGTGCTCCCGCGCCGCTCCCCACATCCGCGGACCAGCCAATCCGCGTCGTCCTCGGGCCGCAGCAGAAATATTTCAGGAAAGAAGCATTCGCGACCTTGCTCGGCGCCGAGTTCCGCGTTTCGACAGACACCGACCGCATGGGTATGCGCCTGGATGGGCCGCCGCTGCGGCATCGGCGCGGTTGGGACATCGTTTCCGACGCGATCGCCACCGGCTCGATTCAGGTTCCCGGCTCGGGGCAGCCGATCGTGCTTCTCGCCGATCACCAGACCACCGGCGGCTACCCGAAAATTGCCACCGTAATTTCTGCCGATTTGCCGAGGCTAGGCAGGCGCCGTCCCGGCGATCCGTTGCATTTCGTTTCGGTCGAGCTCGAAGCCGCCGAAGAGATATGCCGGGAAGCGGAACGCGAATTCGCGAAGCTCGTCGCGGCGCTCGAGCTGGTCCCGCGCGACCAACGCCTCGATGTAGGCTCGCTCTACGATCAGAATCTGATCAGCGGGGTGATCACGGGCTTCGAATGAGGCGGACGTAACCAGGGTCGGACAGGAATCCTGATTGTCTGGATGGGCGTAGTGCGTCCTTCGAGATGGCCGCTATTGCGGCCTCCTCAGGATGAGAGCCTTTCTTAATGCTATCAAAGACTTCCCTCATGCTGAGGAGCGCCCGAGGGGCGCGTCTCGAAGCACGCACGACCGTAATGCCAGTGTTTCGCCAATTCCTTCACAGCCTCGCAGGATAAGGAATTTCGTAACATCATCGGGGGCGTACCCTCATCCCTCAGAGCCTATAAATGTTTTCCCTCCGCCGCCGATCCGCTCGTCTCGCCGGCGAAAGCCGGGCTCCATGTTGCCGTCGCACGATCCCGCCGTGTACTGCCGAGCTGAGTCCCGGTTGCGCTACACCTGCGCGAGGGCCATTGGCTCCCGGTCGAAAGCGGGCATGATTTCCTCGGCGAAGGTGCGCAGCCCGGCGACCGAGGCGCCGGGGGCGGCGAACAGCACATTTTCGACGCCGCCGGCTTCGAGGCGCTTCAACTGCGCGATGATCTCCTCCGGCGTGCCGAGCAGCGGCGCATCGTCGAGCTCGAACGAATCCTCGTCCTCCTTGATGTGCGCATAGCGCTCCGCGCCGGGGCCGCGGGCGAGATCGCCGATGTTCTTCAGCACCTGCCGGCGAGTGAAGATCGCCCGTTTGCGCTCCTCCTCGTTGTGCACGATCTGCAATCCGCGGGTGACGCCGACCATCATCGGGTCGTAACGCCGCCCGACCCGCTCGCATTCATGGCGGAACGTAGCGAGGCGCTCGATGATCAGATCGGTCGGGGCGATCTGGTCGAGCAGCAGATTGTACCCCTCGCGGGCGGCGCGGCGGATCGATTCGGCGCTGCCGGCGCCGAGCCAAAAGGGCGGGTGCGGCTGCTGGATCGGGTACGGCTCGACGACAACGTTGTCGAAATGCCAGCGCCTGCCGTGATGCGAGAATCGGCCCTGGCTCGTCCACGCCTTGCGGATCACCTCCATCGCCTCATCGAACCGCTCGGTCGCCTCCTCGGGCGGGATGCAGAAGCCGGAGAATTCATACGCTCGATAGCCTTTGCCGACCCCGAAATCGAGGCGGCCGTTCGACAATAAATCGAGCGTCGCAGCCTGCTCGGCGACCAGGATCGGGTTGTGCCAGGGCAGCACGACGACCGCGGTGCCCAGCCGAATGCGCTCGGTGCGGGCGGCCAGATAGGCCAGCAGGCTCATCGATGCCGAGACCTGGCCAAAGCCGGTGAAATGGTGCTCGACGAGAAAGACGCTCGAAAAACCGAGCTTCTCGGCTTCGACGACGTAATTGATGAAGTCGTGATAGGCGGAGCTGTCGCCGGCCGGGCCGCCGCGAGCGCGTGCCCCGCCGAAAAGCCCGAATCTCATGCCTTATTCCTCCTCTGGTGTCGCAGCCCGAATATATGGCGCGATCCGCAGCAAGGTCGATCACTGCAATGTGATGGCATGGCCGATATGGTCGCAGGGGTCTGCACGGGAGATGCCGCCTACCTAATTGTGGTGCGGCGCAACATCGTGAGGCAGACCATGATCGATGCCATTGAACGCGAGCGTGCGCAGCCGGCCGACGACTGCCAAATCGGAGGATGGCGAGTCGTCGCCTCGGCCTGGGCGCTCGTTGTGTTGTTTCTGCTCCTGCTCGCCGGGGTCAGTGCCGTGGCGTGCACACGCGCCGAGACGCACCCGCAGCGGCATCTCGCCTCAGCCGTCATTCCGCAGCACGATCCATGCGTCGGACCAGGCGTTCCGTCCGCGCAGGGCGTCGACGGGTGCAAGACTACCCCGCTCGGCCAGAACTGGACCAGCGCCGGCACCTACTGGTGAGGGGAAGAGGGCGGCGCAGCGGTCGGTAATGCCGGGTTGTGCACGGCGTCCACTGCGGCAAGCTGTGCGGTGATCTGGCTGCCGCTAATGGTGATCGTCTTTTCCGCGCCCGAATGTGCACTGAAGGTAACCTTCAGCCCGGCAGGATTCGCGCGCAGCTCGCTCTCCGGAATATCGGCGGCGAATTCCTCCGTGTAGGAGCAGCCGCCGTCGCAGGTGATCTCGTGTCGGGTGATCTCGAGGAAGCGCAGGGCGCGTCCTCCACCGTCGCGCGCCGCGTCCCAGTGCCGCTCGGGGCCCGAATAGCTGACCGACACATAAAGCTGGTCGCGCGTCTCGCCGGTCTGCCGGTCGAGGAAGCTGCGCAGACAATAAAAATTCGTTTCGGGCACGCCGAGAAACGGCGGCGCGTGCTGCGCCCTGGTGCCGATCAGGCCGACGAATCGGGGTGCGGGTTGTTCACGCGCCGGGGCGACGGCCGCGGCGCTCGGCTGAGTGGGTGCTTCCGGCCGTGGGGGCTGAGCGCAGGCGGCGAGCGCCAATCCGAGCGAAGCGATGAGAATGCCGCGGCCACGCGCCGTCATGCAGCCGGATCGACGATCTCGGGGTTGTCCTCTCCGAGCCGCGGCGCCAGCTTAGCGAATGGCGGGCGAGCACCCGCGAACGACAGCGGAAGTCCGACGAGCGAAATCGCCCCCGATTGCTGAACGATGCCGAGCGCCGCGGTCTGCGCGTCGGCTACGACCTGGTCGATTGTCTGGATCGGCCCGTTCGGGATTCCGGCGGCGTCGAGCCGCGCCGCCCATACCGCAAGCGGTTGGGTCGCGAAGAGATCCGACAGGATCGGAATCAGCGCCGAGCGGTTGACGACCCGGTCACCGTTGGTGCGGAAGCGTGGATCTCCGGCGAGGCCAGGGCGGCCGATCGCGCTGCACAGACGCCGGAACAGATTGTCGTTGCCGGCGGCGACCATGATATGCCCGTCGGCGGCTGCGAAGGCCTGATAGGGAACGATCTGCTCGACCCCGGAGCCGTGCCGCGTCGGGATCTCGCCATTGGCCAGATAGGCCGAAATCGGCAGGGTCATCCAGGCGAGCGTCGTCTCGTAGAGCGAAGTGTCGACGACCCCGCCGCGCCCGGTGCGCCCGCGTTCCTGCAAGGCGGCGAGAATGCCGATGACCGCCCACATCGCGGTCGCCATGTCGATGATCGACACGGTGACGCGAACCGGCGGCCGTCCGTCTTCGCCCAAGAGGCTCATCAGCCCGCCATAGGCCTGCATCATCGGGTCGTAGCCCGGCCGGTCGCGCAGCGGCCCGGTCGCGCCGAAGGCTCCGATATTGCAGTAGACGAGGCTCGGCTTCTCGGCGGTCAGCGCGGCAGCGGAGAGGCCATAGCGGTCGAGCGTACCGTATTTGAGATTGTGGATCAGCACATCGGCCCGGTCGCGGATCAGCCGGTGCAGCTTTTCGACCTGGGCCGGATCGCCGAGGTCGATCGTGATGCCGCGTTTGGCACGGTTGAAGGCGTGGAACGCGGTGGCCGTCCCGCCGGTGAAGGGCGGACCCCAGCCGCGGCACGCATCGCCCCCCTTCGGGTTCTCGACCTTGATCACCTCGGCGCCGAGCTCGCCGAGGATCATGCCGGCATAAGGCGCCGCCACACTGTGGCCGATCTCGATGACGGTAATGCCGCAGAGCGGGCGGATGCTCGACATCGCTATCCCTGGGTTTCGGGAGCCGTGCGCAACGCCCCGAGATAGGCCCGAATGCGCGCGGCGTTGACCCCGAAATCGCTGCGCCCGAGACGGGACGACGAGCGGACATCGACGCGGCTGCCTGAGCCCGATGGGGTGACGCGGATGACGATATCGTCGGTGAAGCCGAACCAGCGGCTCCTGTCGCTCGCCTCGATCCGGCCCGCCGAATCGTCGGCGGCGACGATCGTCCATCCCATCCGTTGCGCCGCGTCGAGCGCCCGATTGAACGCGGCAGCCTGGGGGAGCGCCAGGCTCATGGGTGCGATGTCCGGATATGCCTGGCGTTGCTGCCCGGCAATCTTGGCGCCCTCATAGGTGGCCGGGTTTCCGCCATCGGCGGTTCGCGCCGCCAGGACAGCGGCGAAGGCGGGAGGGTTGTCGGGATCGGTCGTTATGTCGTGGATCGGCGGCACCGCCGTCCGCATCCGGTCGTAATGCCACGGGACATAGGCGATAAGGAGACCGACGGCAAACGCCACGATCGCGACAGCGACTCCGCGCCATTCGATCCGCGAGCGGCCGAGAAGCAAAGCCAGAGCCGAAACGGCCAGGGCCGCGATCCCGCAATAGGCTGCCCAAGGCATCAATGTTTGGAACGCGAAGCGAAAATGCCACCATCCGGCACGCCAGCCAATCGGGCCGAGCGCGAGCAACACCACCGCGACCGCGGCGAGCGCCGCGGCCAAAACCGGCAGATGCCGCAACGGCGATCGGCCGGCGCCGGAAGCGGTTGAAGCGAGGGTCATGGTCTTTGCTCCTGCGCACACCAGGGCATTCATTAAGACGCGCCGCGATCCTCGGCTGTCCAGTAAATTCCCTGCGATCCGCAATCGGAAATTGAATCGGCGAATCCCCGTTTGGTGCATCTGCAGCGAATCTGCAGCAAAATCTCTCTCGATAGTTGAACGACTGCCTTCATCCCGGCGCCATTATGCAACGAGAATTGGTCAATTTTATGGGTGACCGCGGCAAGACCCTCACCCGCCTCGCTGCGCTCGCCACCCTCTCCCGCAATGCGAGGATTTTGCAGAAGTAGCGAAATTTGCGATCCTGGCGTGGGGATTGGGGGGATGGTGATGGCTCATCGCGATTGGGGGCAGTTGGGTTTTGCCGACCACATGGTGATGCGGCACAGCCGGCCGAACGAGTTGCTGACGCGGCTGGCCGAGCTGGTCGACTGGGCGGCGCTGGGAGCGATCGTCGGCGGGCTGCACGATTCGCCGCACGGCGCACCGTCCTATCCGCCGCTGGCGATGGTCAAGGCGTTGCTGTTGCAGCAGTGGTACGGCTTGTCCGATCCCGCGCTCGAGGAGGTCTTGTGGGATCGGCTGTCGTTCCGGGTGTTCTGTGGGCTGCCCTTGGGCGAGACCGCGCCGGACTATTCGACGATCAACCGGTTTCGCAACGCGCTGCGCGAGAACGGACTGGACCAGCAGATCTTTGACGAGGTCGGTCGGCAGCTCGACCGCCGCGGGCTGATGCTGCGCAAAGGCACGCTGGTCGATGCCAGCCTGGTGCCGGCCGCGGTCAACCCGCCGAAAAAGCCGAAGGAGCCGTTGCCGCCGGGTCCGGATGGCGAGGTGCCCAGCCAGCTGGTCAAAAGCGACCGTGATCCCGAAGCGGAGTGGGCCAAGAAGGGCGGCAAGCGGTATTTCGGCTACAAGGTTCATGTCGGGGTCGACCAGGGCTCGGCGCTCATCCGCCGGGTCAAGCTGACCGGCGCTTCGGTCAACGACACGGTGCCGGCCGACGAGCTGATCTGCGGCGATGAAGCCGCGGTCTATGCCGATGCCGCCTACCACACACATCGCCGCGAGCAGCAATTGACCGAGCGCGGCATCGAAGCCCATTTGATGCGGCGCGGCAACAAGCACCACGCGCTGAGCCAGGCCGACAAGGAACGCAACGAGGCGATCGGCAAGCAGCGCGCTCCGGTCGAGCAGGTGTTCGGCCGGATGAAGACGACCTACCGGTGGGCCCGCGCGCGCTGCCTGGGGCTGGCGCGCAACACCACCCATCTGCTGCTGCTGTGCACCGCGATGAACCTGAAACGCATGGTGGTGCTGTGCCCGCCGTGATCGCCCACCGCAGGCAAACTCTGCCTCGACCTCGGCCAGGCCGCCCGGTGCGGCGGCCCGGCCGCGCCCGCGGCTGATATTGGCCTCGGTCTTGTACAATCTCACCGTGCAACGAACGTGAAAAATCAGCCTCAAAGAGCAACCCGGACGGAACCCCGCAATTTGCAAAGCCCTCGCAATGCGGGAGAGGGGCTACGACGTTGGAGCGGAAGCGGAAATACCATCTCCCTCTCCGCCCTTGGGGGCGGAGAGGGTCGGGGTGAGGTGGGGGTTCCGAGCGGTCGCCCATTGCCCACCTCACCTTCCCACGCCTGCGGCGTGGGCCCCTTCCTCTCCCCCCCTGAAGGGCGGAGAGGGATTTCTTGCCGGCCCGGCGAGGTGTGCGTATCCCTACCCGTGCCGCCGAGAAAGAGGTGCAGATGAAGACCGACGATCGCGGGCGCTCGGTCCGCCGGGTTGAGGATTTCCGGTTTTTGACCGGGGGTGGCCGCTACGTCGAGGATTTCGCGCTGCCGGGGCAGGTTTATGCTCATGTGCTGCGGTCGCCGCATGCGCATGCTGCTATCGAGCGGATCGACGGTGCGGCGGCGCGGCGCGGCGGCGGGGTGCTCGGGGTCTTTACCGAAAGCGATCTGCGGGCGGACGGTATCGGTCCCCTTCCCTGCATCGCGCAGGTCAGCACGGTCGATCCGATGATCGTGCCGCCGCGTTTTGCGCTGGCGCGCGGGCGGGTGCGCCATGTCGGCGATCCGGTGGCGCTGGTTGTCGCGGAAACCCGCAATCTGGCGCGCGACGCGGCCGAGCGGATCGCAGTCGAATACCGGCCGCTCGATACGGTCGCCGATGCTGCGGCGGCGCTATTGCCGGGGACGCCGGCGATTTGGGGCGAAGCGCCGGCAAACCTCGCCTTCAGGTTTCAACGGGGAGACGAGGCCGCGACCCGGGCGGCGTTCGCCGCCGCGGCCCACATCGTCGAGATCGAGCTCGTCAACAACCGCCTCGTGCCGGCGCCGATCGAGCCGCGGGCGGCGATCGGCAATTATGACGTGGGCGCCGGCCGCCTGGAGCTGTTGCTGACCGGGCAAGGCGTCCACAGCATCCGCAATCAGCTCGCCGAGGCGGTGTTCCGGCTGCCTCCCGAGCGCATCCAGCTGAACGCACCCGATGTCGGCGGCGGGTTCGGCATGAAGAATTTTCTTTATCCCGAATGGGTGCTGGTGTTGTGGGCGGCGCGGCGGCTCGGGCGGCCGGTCAAATGGGTCGCCGAGCGGAGTGAGGAATTCGTCAGCGGCACGCAGGGCCGAGACAACCATACGAAGGCCCGGCTGGCGCTCGACGAGGACGGCCGGTTTCTAGCGCTCGACGTCGCCACCGTGGCTAACCTCGGTGCCTATCTGTCGTCGAACGGACCGGGCAGCTCGACCAATTCGCCGGCGACCGCGATGGGCGGCGTCTACGCGATCCCGGCCGTCTTCATGGATGTGCGCGGCGCCTTCACCAACACGGTGCCGATCGACGCCTATCGCGGCGCCGGAAAGCCCGAGGCGAATTACCTGATCGAGCGGCTGATCGACATCGCCGCGCGCCGGAACGGCTGGGACCCGGTGGACTTGCGCCGTCGTAATATGATCGCCGCATTCCCCTATCGCAGCGCGCTCGGCATGACAATCGATTGCGGACGCTTTGCCGCCAATCTCGAGGGCGCGCTGGCGCAGGCCCGCGACAACGGTTTCACGGCGCGGCGCGCCGAAGCGGCGGCGCGCGGCCGGCAGCGCGGGCTCGGCGTCGGGTGTTTTCTGGAAACCGCGCGCGGCACGCCAAACGAATTCGCCGAGATACGGTTCGATCCCGACGGCGCGGTTTCGCTGATCCTCGGCACACAATCGAACGGCCAGGGACACGAGACCAGCTACCCGCAGATCGCCGCGTCGTTGCTCGGTCTGCCGCCGGAGAGGTTTCGCCTCGTCCAGGCCGATACGCGAGTGGTGCAGCGCGGCGCCGGGCATGGCGGCGCGCGCTCGATGCATCAGGGCGGCACGGCATTGGTCAAGGCGGCGCAGATGGTCATCGAAAAAGGCCGACGGATCGCGGCCGGTCTGCTGCAGGCCGACAGCGCCGAAATCGTCTTCACGGAAGGCCGGTTCACCGTGCCGGGGACAGAGCGCGGGATCGACCTTCCTGCCGTCGCCCGCGCCGCGGCCGACCTGGCCAACCTCCCGGAAGGCATGGCTCCCGGTCTCGACAGCTCGGTCTACAATATGCTGGACGTGTTTACCTTTCCGAACGGCTGCCACATCGCCGAGGTCGAAATCGACCCGGAGACCGGCGTCGTGACCTTGGAACGCTATACCGCGGTCGACGATTACGGTCGGCTGATCAATCCGCTGCTGACCACGGGACAGGTCCAGGGCGGCGTAGCCCAGGGGATCGGCCAGGCTCTTCTCGAGCACACCGTTTACGAAGCGGCCTCGGGCCAGCTGCTGAGCGGCTCGCTGATGGACTATGCATTGCCGCGGGCCGACGATCTGCCGCCTTTCGACGTCACACTCGCCGAGCTGCCGACTGCCGCCAACCCGCTCGGCGTCAAGGGCTCCGGCCAGGCCGGCTGCATAGCGGCGCCGCAGACGATCATCAACGCGATTGTCGACGCGCTCGCCCCCTTCGGCATCGATCACATCGATATGCCGGCGACCCCCGAGCGGGTCTGGCGCGCGATCCGTGCCGCCGATCGCCGAGCAAAGGCCGCTTGACAGCCGGCGTTCTCCCGTGCGCGCTATGCCCTCAAGCAACAAGCCGCCGCGCGTGACCAGGAGAGGAAAGCGCCGACAAATGCCCGATCGTTCCCCAACTTTCCATCCCGGCCGGCGCGACGTGATCAAGGCCGGCATTTTCGCAGGCGTGACTGCCGTCCTGCCCTGGGAAAGCGCGCGCGCCGACCTCCCGCAGGTCGCGCGCAACCGCACGGTGGTCCTGGTTTGGGGCGGGCGCGAAGGCCGCTGGGTCGATTGGGATTTGTGGAACCCGTATTCGGTCGGCTCCAACCACCAAAACGGTCCCAACCTCGTCTATGAGCCGCTCGCCTATTATAGCGCGTTTGCCGACAAGACTTACATGTGGCTCGCCGAGAGCTACGAGTTCACGCCCGATTTCAAACGCCTGACCATCAAGACCCGCCCCGGCATCGCCTGGAGCGACGGCGCGCCGTTCGGCGCCGAGGACGTCGCCTACACGCTCAACACCCTGCGCGACCTCGGTCCCAAAGTGCGCTGGGGCGTCGATGTGCAGCAGGCGGTGGAGAACGCGGCAGCGACAGATGCCAATACTGTGGTGATCGATTTCAAGATCCCGGCGCCACGGTTTTTCTTCTTCATGACCTACAAATACGATATCGGCGTCTACATCGTGCCCAAGCACATTTTCGAAGGACAGGACTGGACGAGCTTCAAACACTTTGACTTGGGCAAGAAGTGGCCCGTCACCACCGGCCCCTGGCAGGTCGTCGACGCATCGCAGCAGCAGAAGGTCTTCGACCGCCGTGCGACCTGGTGGGCGGCCGAGCGCAACCTGGCGCCGCTGCCAGCGGTCGAGCGCAACATTTCTCTGCCCTTCGCGGGCGAACAGCAGGTGGCGCAGGCGCTGATCACGAACCAGCTCGACGCCGGCAACGCCTTGCAGCCCGCCACCTTCCCCACCGTCTTCCGTCAGAACCCAAAGATCATCACCCACACCGGCCAGAAATCTCCCTACGGCTACATGGATTGGTGGCCGATCTCGCTTTACGTCAACAACGAGCGTCCGCCGTTCGACGACAAGGATGTGCGCTGGGCTTTGAGCTATTACCTCGATCGCCCGCAACTGATCGAGGTCGGCTATCTCGGCGCCAACACCCCCTCGAAATTACCTATGCCGCCCTACCCGCCGTTGCTCCCCTATTTCGACGCCGTCAAAGACCTGCTGGCCAAATACGACACCAACGAATTCGCGCCCAAGAAGGGCGATAGCCTGCTCGCGGCCAAGGGGTTCAAGAAAGGCGGCGACGGGTTCTGGACCGATGCCGAGGGCAAGCACTTGGCCGTTAACATCATCGGGTTCGGCGCAGCGGGGTCGGCGATGGGCCCGGTGCTGGTCGAGATGCTCAAGCGCCATGGGATCGATTTCGGCCTGGCGCTGCCGCCCGACTTCGACGACCGGTTCCAGAAGGGGCAGTTCGATGGCGCTATCTATGGCCATGGCGGCTCGGTCAACGAGCCCTATGCGACATTGCGGCTCTATCAGGGCGCCTCGATTGCCGTTCCCGGAGCGCATCAGGCGAACTTCGCGCGCTGGAAGAATGCCGAATACGACAAGCTGGTGGACGAGGCCTACGGCATTGCGCCCGACGACACGAAGAAGCTGATCGACATATGGCGCCGCGCAATGGAGATTTGGCTACCCGAATTGCCCGACATCCAGCTTGTGCAGAACTATCACCGCATCCCGTGGAACACGACTTATTGGAAGAATTGGCCCACCGAGCAGAACCCTTACGTCAACGGTGCGCATTGGCACCTGACCTTTGCGATGGTGCTGTGGAGCCTGCAGCCGGCCTGAGCGCCGCCCCGTTCCTTCTCGTCTTCCCGGCGAAAGAGGCTGTCAGGAAATTGGCTGCATCGCGGCCGCGCGTGCTTCGAGACGCACCCTTCGGGTGCTCCTCAGCATGAGGGAAGTCTTTGATGGCAATAAGATAATCCCTCATCCTGAGGAAGCTGCGAAGCAGCTGTCTCGAAGGACGCACGACACTGATCCAGCCGATCGTGAATTTCCTTACACCCTCGAAAGCCGGGACCCATGGCGCCGCACGCTCCTGCATCCGCGCAAATGCGAACCGATCTGCCGTCCCAGGAGAGGACACGGGCAACGGATGGATGGGTCCCGGCTTTTCGCCGGGACGACAAGAGAGCGACGGTGCATGTTTTACGTCTATCTTCTGGCCAGCAAACCCTACCGGACTTTATATACAGGGGTGACTTCCGATCTCGTGAAACGGGTCTGGGAACACAAGTGTAAGGCGGTGCCGGGCTTTGCCGCTCGATATCGGGTCAACAACCTTGTTTGGTTCGAAACTCATGAGCCGGCCGAGGCCGCGATCCGGCGAGAAAAGCAGATCAAGGAGTGGAGACGCGCTTGGAAAATCAGCCTGATCGAAGCTGACAATCCGCACTGGATCGACCTTTCCCCAGGCCTGTCGCGATGATTACTGTGGTATAAATGCAGGCCGCCTACGTCGCGCGCCGCTTCGGCATTTTCCTGCTGATCGTCTGGCTCGCCGCCACACTCAATTTCTTCCTGCCGCGCCTCTCGGGGCAGGATCCGGTGCGCACCAAGCTGTTGCAGCAGGCGGCGCTGGGCGGCTATGTGCAGGGCGGCATCGAGGAGATGACGCGCGAGTACGAGCAGCGCTTCGGGCTCGACAAGCCGCTGTGGCGCCAGTACCTCACTTATCTGCACGACGTCTCGCGGTTCGATTTCAACTACTCGATCGCCAACTACCCGCGCACCGTCCGCGAGCTGATCGCCGACTCGCTGCCCTGGACAATAGGCCTGCTCGGCACGACGACGCTCTTGTCCTTTGGCATCGGCACCTTGCTCGGAGCATTGCTTGCGTGGCCGCGGGCGCCGCGCTGGATGGCCTGGCTGATGCCGCCGCTCTGGGCATTGCACGCCATCCCGTTCTTCCTGCTGGGGTTGATCCTGACCTACCTCTTGGCCTTCCAGCTGCCGCTCCTGCCGATTTTCGGCGGCTACTCCGCAGGGGTCACCCCCGCGCTGCGCTGGAGCTTCGTCTGGGACGTGTTCCAGCACGCGCTGCTGCCGGCGCTTTCGATCATCCTGGTCGCGACCGGCGGCTGGGCGCTCGGCATGCGCGGCATGATGGTCACGACAATGGGCGAGGACTATGTCCTCTTCGCCGAGGCAAAGGGGCTGCGGGCGCCGACCGTGTTCATGCGGTACTGCGTGCGCAACGCGATCCTGCCGCAGGTGACCGCACTCGCGCTGGCGCTCGGCCAGATCCTCTCCGGCGCGGTGCTGGTCGAGGTGATCTTCGGCTATCCCGGCATCGGCACGTTGCTCTACCAGGCGATCCGCGAGAGCGATCATTTCGTCATCCAGGGCATCGTCTTCACCGTCATCGTCGCGCTCGGTTTCACGACCTTTGTGCTCGACGTGATCTACCCGTGGCTCGACCCCCGCATTTCCTATCGCCGGGCATGACGCGCAGCGCCTTTCGCTATATCAGGCGCAACCCGTCGCTGGCCGTCGGCATCACGCTGCTTACCGTCCTCGCCCTTTTTGTCATCGTCGGCAACCTGCTGGTGGACACCGAGGACGCCAGGCCGCTGTCGGCGCCGACGCTGCGGCCGCCCTCCTGGGAATATCCGTTTGGCACCGACCGGCAGGGCCGTGACCTGCTTGCGGTGATGGTCGCCGGCACGCCGCTCACCCTACGCATCGGCTTCATCGCCGGCTTTCTCGGCGTCGGCATCGGCACCGTGCTTGCCTTCATCGGCGCATTTTACCGCGGCCTCATCGACACGATCATTCGCGGCATAACCGATATCGGTCTGACCGTGCCCGGGCTGCTGGTGCTGATCATCATCGCGGTCTCGATCAAGGGAGCGCTGACCGTCAATCAAATGGCGATTGTCGTCGCTTCGCTCGCCTGGCTCTATCCCACCCGCACGATCCGCGCCCAGGTGCTGTCGCTGCGCGAGCGCGGCTATGTCGAAGTGGCTCGCCTCTCCGGTATGAGCGGGCCGAGGATCATCTTCTTTGAGCTGATGCCGAACCTGCTGCCCTATTTGGCCGCGACCTTGGTAAGCTCTGTCTCCTCCGCGATCCTCGCCTCGATCGGCCTCGAAGTGCTCGGGCTCGGCCCGATCGACGCGCCGACACTCGGCATGACGCTTTATTGGGTCAATTTCAACGCGGCAATGATCAATGGATGGTGGTGGTGGTGGACCGCGCCAACCTTGATCATTTTGACGGTCTTTCTCGGCCTGTTCTTTTTCACTGTCGGGCTTGACGAGATCGCCAACCCTCGCCTGAGGCGAAGTGCGTGAGCGAGCCTGTCCTGCGGGTCGAAGGCTTGCGCGTCGCTTTCGACCACCCGCAGGGCCTGGTGCGGGCGGTGGACGATGTCAGCTTCGCTCTCTCGCCAGGCGAGCGGTTCGGGCTGGCGGGCGAGTCCGGCTCGGGGAAGTCGACCTTGGCGTTGTCGATCATGCGCTTGATCAAGCCGCCTGGCCGGATCGAGGCGGGCGAGGTGTGGTTGGCGGGCACCCGGCTCGGGGATCTCGACGAGGACGGGATGCGTGCGCTGCGCCTTGCCGGCATCGCGCTGGTGCCGCAGGGCTCGATGAACTCGCTCAACCCGGTGCTGCGCATTGGAGGGCAGATCGGCGACGCCCTCGCGGAGCATCGGCTGCCGCTGAGCCGCGGCGAGGCGGAACGGCGCATCGCTGGGTTGCTGGCGGAGGTCGGCCTGCCTGAGAGTGTTGCGCGGATGTATCCGCACGAGCTGTCAGGCGGCATGAAACAGCGCGCCTGTATTGCCATTGCCATCTGCTTGCGCCCCAAGGTGATCATCGCCGACGAACCCACGAGCGCGCTCGATGTCGTGGTGCAGCGCCAGGTCATGGCGACGCTCGCGCGCGTGCAGCAGGAGCTCGGCGCAGCGGTGATCCTGGTCGGCCACGACATCGGGCTGATGGCGCAGTTCGTCGACCGGCTTGCCGTCATGTACGCCGGACGCCTGGTCGAAGTGGCGCCGATCGCCGAGATCATCACCCGGCCGCGCCATCCCTATACGCGGGCGCTCATCGCCTCGCTGCCTTCGCTCGACACGCGCGGCGCCCTCGCCGGCATCCCCGGTCTGGCGCCGCTGCTGCGCGACCTGCCGGACGGCTGCGCCTTCCATCCGCGCTGCACGCTGGCGGTGGGCCGTTGCCGGACCGAAAAACCCAAGCTGCGCGATATCGACGGCGCTCAGGTGGCGTGCCATCTGGCGTGATCGCATGGTCTCGCTGATCGAAGCCCTCGACGTCAGCAAGCGCTTCGCCGGCGGGCTCGGGCGCGAGAGCACGCTCGCCCTTGCCGGGCTGTCGCTCGCGATCCATGCCGAGAAACCCTCGATCATCGCCGTAGTCGGCGAAAGCGGCTCAGGCAAGACCACCCTTGCCCGCCTGCTCCTTGGCCTGACCGAGCCCAGCGGCGGTTCCATCCGGTATCGGGGCAGCGACCTGCGCAAGCTGACGCGCGACGAGCGACTCGCCTTCCGTCGCGATGTGCAGGCGGTGTTTCAGGACCCCTACGGCGTCTACAACCCGTTCTATCGGGTCGATCACGTGCTTACGACGCCGGTGCGCCGTTTCCGCCTTGCCGCCTCGCGCGCACAGGCAAGGGAGCTGATCGGCGAGACCCTGCGCGCCGTCGGGTTGCAGCCGGAAGAGATCCTCGGCCGTTTCCCGCACCAGCTGTCGGGCGGCCAGCGCCAGCGCGTGATGGTGGCGCGCGCGCTGCTGCTCGCGCCGAAGCTGATCGTTGCCGACGAGCCGGTCTCGATGGTCGACGCCTCGCTGCGGGCGACGATCCTCGGCTCGTTGCGCAGGCTCACCGACGAGCGCGGCATCTCGATCCTCTACATAACCCACGATCTTGCCACTGCCTATCAGGTCAGCGACACGATCCTTGTGCTTTATCGCGCTCACGTCGCCGAGGCGGGCGAGGTGGAGCTGGTGGTGAAGGCTCCCCAGCACCCCTACACGCAACTGCTGATCTCGGCGATCCCGCGTGCCCATGTGGCGCGCGATTGGCTTGCGAAGGACGAAGCCAGGCGAGCTGCTCCCGCCCTTACCACCTCGGCGGGCTGCTGCTTCGCCGAGCGGTGCCCGCTCGCCGGCCCGGACTGCCTTAGGGCGCCGCCTGCCCTCTACCGCACTGAGCGCGGCCGCGCGGTCGCCTGCGTGCAGTTCGGCCATCATCCGGCACTCCCCGCCGGCGGTCTTGGAGAGGTGTTGTCGGTCTAATTTTAATAATGCGGGCGTATAAATCAGCGTTTCGCCGCGAGCGCTCTTGCCTTCCACAAATCCCAGGCGCGCACCAGGACGCCGGCATTGGTCGCGGTCGCCTCGGCCGCTTCCTCGTCGTTCAGAAAGACAACCTGGCCCTGGCCGAGCTGCAGCGCCTCGGCTTCGAGCCGGGCATTGACCTCGGTATAGACCGCGCGAAAGACAGCTTCCTGGAGGGAGGGGGCGACGACGACATCGCCATGGCCGCGCATCAGTGCGACCGGCGCGGTCCCGAGTGTGCGGGCCAGCGCCGCACCGAGTTCGGGCGTGCGGATCAGCATATCGGTAGCGGAGCCGCCCGCCTCACGAATCTCGAATATTGGCGCCCCGCCCGCCAGGAACGAGCTCAAATGAAACACCGGCCGCAGTTTTACGCTGGTCACTCCGAACGGGATCACCGCCGGCGAATGGCTGTGCACGACCGCCTTGACCTCGGGATGGGCCTTGTAGATCTCGCTGTGGATAAATCGTTCGAGATAGACAGCGCGGCCCGTCGGGTCGATCGCATTGCCGTCGCGGTCGAATTCCATGATGTCGGCGGCAGTGACCAGGCCGGGCGCCATGCTGCGCGCCAGCAGGAAATGCTCGGGGTTTTTGTCGTGACGCACGCTGACATGGCCGAAGCCGTCGACGACGCCCTGATCATAGAGGATACGGTTCGCGGCGACGAGATCCTCGATCAGCGCCGGATCCGCTGTCGGCGGCTGCGCCGCGGCGGACGCCGCAGTCATGACCAGCCCCAATAGCATGCCCAAGAATTTGAACATCGATCCATGCTCCCCTCCCGGCGTCGTTCACGGGGGATCTTATCCGACATTTCCCATATCCCCGTCTCAAATCGCAAATGTCACATTCATACGCTTCACTAGTCGACGGTTGACCAATGCTGCCACGAAAAATTCTGCCACACCGGCGAAGGCCGGTGCCCATAGCAGAAATAGGTCCCGGCCTGCGCCGGGAAGGCGCAGCAGGGCGACGCGGCATTTAAATCATCTGAACGCGCCTTTATGAGGCGCCCAATGCGCCGGAGCAGCCGGCGACACCGCGCCTTCTTGCGCTCGCGGGCGCCGGGAAGGGACCCCGGATCATCGACGTTCTGGTCGATCCCGTCTCGCTCGATTTTGTTACGTGGCACTACGACGCCTTCTGGCGCTGCGCTGTCAGAAATTCATCGGTCTCGGAATGTCGGCCAGGCTGGCCGGCCACCCGCGCGGCCGCGGGCTGGAAGGCGCCAGCGCCCGAGGCGCCTTCCGGAATACCATGCGAAAGTTGTGCGGCGCGCAATCCGGCCCATATTCGTCGCCACCAATGCCGCGGCTATAACAGTCACGTCGACTGTGAGCTCGACTCGGTTTCAGAATGACCTAGAGACAGAAGGGCGATAGACTGCAAACCATGGCAGCGCGGGCGTTGATCACCGGCATAACGGGGCAGGACGGTTCGTACCTTACCGAGTTCCTGCTCGCGAAAGGTTACGAAGTGCACGGCCTGATGCGGCGAGCCAGCCTCTTCAATACCGATCGCATCGATCACCTTTACCACGATCCCCATCTCGCCGGCCCCAGGCTGACCTTGCATTACGGCGACCTCACCGACGGTACGGGACTGCGACGCGTGCTCGAATCGGTGAACCCCGACGAAGTCTATAACCTCGGCGCCCAGAGCCACGTCAAAGTCTCCTTCGATATCCCTGAATATACTGCCGAAGTCGTCGCCGTCGGAACTCTGCGGCTCGTCGAAGCGGTGCGCGACCATGTCCTGCATGGTGGCCGCCCGGTGCGTTATTATCAGGCCGGCTCGTCTGAGATGTTCGGGGCCGCCCCACCGCCGCAGAGCGAAACGACCCCGTTTTACCCGCGCAGTCCCTATGGCGTGAGCAAGCTGGCGGCACACTGGTTTGCAGTCAACTACCGCGAAGCCCACGGACTTTTCATCTGCAACGGTATTCTATTCAATCACGAGAGCCCTCGCCGTGGCGAGACCTTCGTCACGCGAAAGATTACCCGCGCAGTCGGCCGAATCACTCAGGGTCTTCAAGACAAGCTCTATCTTGGAAATCTCGAAGCGCAGCGCGATTGGGGCTTTACCGGCGACTATGTCGAGGCGATGTGGCTGATGCTGCAGCAGCAAAACCCCGACGACTACGTCATAGCGACCGGGAAGGCGCATTGCGTGCGCGAACTGGTCGAGCTCGCCTTCGCCGCTGCTGACCTCGACTGGCGGCGCCATGTCGAGGTCGACCCCCGCTATTTCCGACCGACCGAGGTCGATGCCTTGTGTGGCGATCCGACCAAGGCGCGCGACGTTCTCGGCTGGAAGCCGCGGATTAGCTTTCCAGAGCTGGTCAAGATGATGGTCGAGCACGATATCGAACTCGCGCGCCGCGAGCGGACCGTGAACCAGGCTGGGTTTGCCGACACCGCCCGAGGCGCCGCAGTGGCGGGAAGGGATTAGAGACATGACGCCGCCGACGCACTTTCCCCTTGGCGCACGGCGCATATTCGTCGCCGGCCATCGCGGCATGGTCGGTTCGGCGCTGATCCGCCGACTGAGGCGGGAGGAATGCCAAATTATGACCGTCGGCCGCGATGCGGTCGATCTCCGCGACCAGCCGGCAGTCAACCGCTGGTTCGACGAGCATCGCCCGGAGGCGGTGCTGCTGGCCGCGGCGCGGGTGGGCGGCATTCATGCCAACAACACCCATCCCGGCGATTTCCTCTACGACAACTTGGCAATCGCAACAAATGTGATCGAAGCGTCTCGGCGCACCGGCGTCGCAAAATTGCTGTTTCTCGGCTCCTCCTGCATTTACCCCCGCCTCGCGCCGCAGCCGATGCCGGAGAGCTGTTTGCTGACTGGCTCGCTCGAGCCAACCAACGAGTGGTATGCGATTGCCAAAATCGCCGGGCTCAAGCTGTGCCAGGCTTATCGCCGCCAGCATGGCTGCGATTTCCTCTCGGTCATGCCGACCAATCTCTATGGCCCCAACGACAATTTCGACCTGCTCTCCGGCCATGTCTTGCCGGCCCTGCTCGCCAAAATCGATGCAGCCGTCCGGGAAGGCCGGGATACGGTTGAGATCTGGGGCAGTGGCCGGCCCCGCCGCGAGTTTCTGCATGTCGATGACTTGGCCGACGCGGTGGTGTTTTTGATGAAATCCTGGTCGCACGAGGAGCCGATCAATATTGGAACCGGCACAGATGTCGCGATCGCCGAACTCGCCAGCCTTATCGCCGCTGTTGTCGGCTTTAAGGGACGGTTTCTCTACGATGCCTCAAAGCCGGACGGGACCCCCCGCAAACTTCTCGACGTCTCCAAATTGACCGCGCTCGGCTGGCGCCCGAGCATCAGCCTGGAGGCGGGAATACGCCAAACTTACGAGTGGTACCGGACCTCCCGCGTCGCCGGAATTGGCGGCATTAGGCTAGGTGCGCCAGGGGTCCAAGCGAACTTACCCCACTCGCCGGGTTACGCATAATGGATGGGGGCGCGGAACGGCGATCATTTCGGCAGCGCGAGCTTAAAAATAATGGTAGCCCTCGGTCCCCGACTTATCCCGATGGGCTAACCATATCATATTGATGATAAGTTTGGCCCGATTACCCGAACGTTGGACGGGCCATCAGGATCCGATTGCACGCGATGAGCCCGCTAGCGTGAACCCGACCCATTTGTTCCATCCTGCTGTTGCCGAATGGTTTGCGCGCAGCTTTGCCGCGCCGACCGCGGCGCAGGCCAAAGCGTGGCCTGCGATCCAAGCCGGTTTGCATACCCTGATCGCCGCACCTACCGGGTCCGGGAAGACGCTCGCCGCCTTTCTCGCGGCGATCGATGCACTGGTTCGCCAGGGGGTGAACGGCGGCCTCCCGGACGAGACGCAGATCGTCTATGTCTCGCCGCTGAAGGCGCTCTCCAACGATATTCAGCGCAACCTCGAAGCCCCGCTCGCCGGCATCCGCGAAGCCTTGAAGAGGCGAGGGCTGCCGGAGGTGGACATCCGCACCTGGGTGCGCACCGGCGACACGGCGCCCAGGGAACGGGAGCGCATGCGGCGGTCGCCGCCGCACATCGTCGTGACCACGCCGGAATCGCTGTACATTCTGCTCGGTTCGGAATCCGGCCGCAAAATGCTTGCGACGACGCGCACCGTCATCGTCGACGAAATTCATGCGGTCGCGCCGAACAAGCGCGGCTCACATCTGGCGATCTCGCTCGAGCGGCTGGCCGCGCTGTGCGGCGGCCCTTTGCTGCGTGTCGGCCTCTCGGCGACGCAGAAGCCGATCGAGGCGGTGGCCCGATTTCTCGTCGGGCCCGATCCCGAGTGCCGGATCATCGACACCGGCCATCGCCGGGCGCGCGACCTGGCCCTCGAAATTCCCTCCTCGCCGCTCGAAGCGGTGATGTCCGGCGAAGTCTGGCAGCAGGTTTACGACCGGCTGGCCGAGCTGATCGAAGGCCATCGCACGACCCTGGTCTTCGTCAATACCCGGCGCCTCGCCGAGCGGGTGACGCGGCAATTGTCGGAACGGCTCGGCGCCGAGCGGGTGACCGCGCATCACGGCAGCCTCGCCAAGGAACAGCGCTTCGACGCCGAACAGCGGCTCAAGGCCGGTGCTTTGAAAGCACTCGTCGCAACCGCGTCGCTCGAGCTCGGCATCGATATCGGCGATGTCGACCTGGTGTGCCAGCTCGGCTCGCCGCGCTCGATCGCGAGCCTCCTGCAACGCGTCGGGCGTTCGGGACATGCGGTCGCCGGCACCCCCAAGGGCCGCCTCTTCCCGCTGTCGCGCGACGAGCTCGTCGAGTGCGCGGCGCTGCTCGACAGTGTGCGCCGCGGCGAGCTCGACCGGCTGGTCCTCCCCGAGCAGCCGCTCGACGTGCTGGCGCAGCAGATCGTCGCCGAAGTCGCAGCGCAGGAATGGAACGAGGATGAGCTCTGCGCGCTGATCCGCCGCGCTTGGCCGTACCGCACGCTGCCGCGCGAGGATTTCACAGCGGTGGTGGCGATGCTGGCCGACGGGTTCAGCACCCGCCGCGGTCGGCGGGGGGCTCTCATCCATTATGATGCGGTGAACCACAAGCTGCGCAGCCGGCGCGGCGCTCGGCTGACCGCGCTGACCTCCGGCGGCACGATCCCGGACAATGCCGACTATCAGGTGTTGCTGGAGCCCGAGAACCAAATCATCGGCACGGTCAATGAGGATTTCGCGGTCGAGAGCATGGTCGGCGACATCTTCCAGCTCGGCAATGCCGCCTACCGCGTGATGCGGGTCGAGCGCGGCACGTTGCGCGTCGAAGACGCGCCGGGCATGGCGCCGAACATTCCGTTCTGGCTCGGCGAAGCGCCCGGCCGCACCGACGAATTGTCGCAGTCCGTCTCACGCTTGCGCACCGAATTCGCTGCGCGTTTGTCCAACGAAACCCCCTTTTCGTGGCTGCGGGACGATGTCGGCATCGCCGAGCCCGCGGCAGAGCAGCTCGTCGAATATTTGGCTTCGGGTCACGCGGCGCTGGGGGTTCTGCCGACCCAGGATACGCTGGTCATCGAGCGGTTCTTCGACGAAGTGGGCGGCATGCAATTGGTCATCCATTCGCCCTTTGGCAGCCGCCTTAACCGCGCCTGGGGCTTGGCGCTCCGCAAGCGGTTTTGCCGCAAATTCAATTTCGAGCTGCAGGCGGCGGCGACCGAGGACAACATCGTTCTGTCGCTCACCCGCGCGCACAGCTTCGATCTCGCCGACGTTCCGCGTTACCTGCACTCGGCGAGCATCAGACGGCTGCTGATCGAAGCGCTGCTCGACGCGCCGATGTTTATCACCCGGTGGCGCTGGGTGGCCGGAGTCTCGTTGGCGCTGCCGCGCTTCCGCGGCGGAAAGAAGGTGCCGCCGCAGCTCGCCCGCATGGCTGCCGAAGACCTGATCGCGGCGATCTTTCCCGACCAGGTTGCGTGCGCCGAGAATCTCGTCGGCGAGCGCGAGATTCCGGACCACCCGCTGGTGCGCCAGACGATCGCCGATTGCCTCGGCGAGGCGATGGACATCGCCGGTCTCGAGCGTTTGCTCGCGCGGCTCGAAGCCGGCGAAACCCGGGTCGTCACTTGCGACCTGACCGAGCCCTCGCCGCTCGCGCTCGAAGTCCTGTCGGCCCGGCCCTACGCCTATCTCGACGACGCCCCGCTCGAGGAGCGGCGTACCCAGGCGGTGATCAGCCGGCGCTGGCTCGCGCCCGAGGAGGCGCGTGACATCGGCCGGCTCGATCCCGAGGCAATTGAGCGGGTGCGCGGCGAGGCGTGGCCCGATCCGGCGAACCCCGACGAACTGCACGACGCGCTGGCCTGGCTCGGTTGCCTCAACGCCGAGGAAGCGCCGACGGCGTGGCGCGATTGGTTCGCGCAGCTCGCCGGCGAAAACCGGGTTGCCAAGTTTGCCCTCTCCGCCCATCGGGGGGAGAGGGAGGGGACCCGTCGCGAGAGCGGCGGGGAGGGTGAGGTGGGTCTTCCCGTAGCTCCGAGCCTGGCCTCCCCCCACCTCACCCCAACCCTCTCCGCCCCCGAGGGCGGAGAGGGAGTTTTGTGGGTTGCGGCCGAGCGGGTGTTGCAAATTCGGGCGCTGTGGCCCGGAGTGGAAATAGATCCGCCGATCTCTGCACCCGCGTCCTATTCGACACGCAGCTGGTCGCGCGAGGAAGCGCTGATCGAGATCCTGCGCGGGAGATTGGAGGGGTTGGGGCCGGTCACCGAGGCCGCGCTGGCCGCGCCGCTCGGGATCGAGCCGAGAGAAATCTCGGCGGCGCTCGCGGCGCTGGAAACCGAGGGCTTTGCGATGCGCGGGCGCTTTTCGCCCGATGTGGAGACCGAGGAATGGTGCGAACGCCGACTGCTCGCGCGGATTCACCGATACACCGTCAACCGGCTGCGAGCCGAGATCCAGCCGGTCGCCGCCCGCGATTTCCTGCGCTTCCTGCTCGGCTGGCAGCGGGTGACGGCGGATACACGCATGGAAGGGCCGGACGCCCTCGAAGTATTGGTGCGGCAGCTCGAAGGTTTTGAGGCCTCGGCTGGCGCCTGGGAGACCGAGATCCTGCCGGCGCGCCTCGACTCCTACGAGCCGTCCCGGCTGGATGATCAGTGTCTTGCCGGACGGATCGCCTGGACTCGGCTCCGGCCGCGCAACGGCGGCGACCGCGGCGTGAGCCCCGTCCGGACGACCCCGATTGCTCTGCTGGCGCGACGCCACGCGGCGCTTTGGGCATCCCTGTCGTCGATCGAGGAGACGGCGCGCCCTAGTTCCCGAGCTCAGGCCGTCGCCGACTTCATTCGCCAATACGGCGCATCGTTCTTCGACGAGCTGGTCGAAGGCACCGGCCTGTTGCGTCCGCAGGTCGAGGAGGCGCTCGGCGAGCTGGTGGCGCTCGGGATGGTCACTTCGGACAGCTTTGCCGGCTTGCGCGCGTTGCTGCGCAAACCCGCCGCCGGAGGGCGGCGGCGCACGACGATGTTCGGCATGGAGAGCGCCGGCCGCTGGGCTCTTGCGCGCCGGCTTCAGCCGCAGGTGCAAGCCAGACCCGAGGCGGTCGAGCATCTCGCACGGACGCTGCTGCTCCGTTATGGCGTCGTCTTCTGGCGCCTGATCGAGCGCGAGGCCCCCTGGCTCCCGCCGTGGCGCGATCTGCTCCGCGTCTACCGCCGGCTCGAGGCGCGCGGCGAGATCCGCGGCGGCCGGTTTGTCGCCGGGTTCTCCGGCGAACAATTCGCGCTCCCCGAAGCCGTCGGCATGTTGCGCGAGGTTCGCCGCAAGCCTCCTTCGGGCAGCTGGGTCTCGCTCTCCGGCGCCGACCCGCTGAACCTGGTCGGTATCCTGACCCCCGGGCCGAAACTCGCCGCATTGACCGGCAACCGTCTTCTCTACCGCGACGGTCTACCCGTGGCGCTATTCGCCGGCGGCGAGACGCAATTCCTGGAAACCTTCGATCCCGCAACTCAATGGGAGGCTCGGAAGGCCCTGTTGCGCGGCGCCGTCCCGCCTTCCCTCGTCGCGCTGTCCTGATCTTTCAACCTCGCAGCCAGGTTTCGATCCGATCCTGGATGGCGCGATACACGTCCTGTTGCTTGACCCCGATGCTCTTTGGAACCTTGAACGAATGGTCGCCGCCTTCGACGACGAACAGATCCGCGGGGGGCTCGAGCTGGCTGATGATGGGCTGCAGCTCGGCGGGCGTGCCGAAGGCATCGCGGGAGCCTTGCACAAACAGCATAGGAGCCTTCACATCTTGCAGGTGCGCTGCGCGCAGCCGGTCCGGCCTGCCGGGCGGGTGCAAGGGATAGCCGAGAAACACCAGCCCAGCCAAATCACCTGCACCGCCCGCAGCGACCTGAGACGCGATACGCCCGCCCATCGACTTGCCGCCGATCGCCAGCTTATCGGCGCTTGAGGTGACCCGGCTTCGTAAGGTTTCGATGACGGCGCGCCAGCAGCTTTCCAATCTGGCGTTCGGGTCGGGAATGCGACGGCGCTGCTCGCTGTACAGAAAGTTGAACGTGACGATATCGATCCCGCGTTCCGCCAGCGCGTTTGCGAACGCGACCATGAAGCCGCTCGTCTGGTCGGCCCCTGCTCCGTGTCCGAGGATCAAGGTCGCACCCGCCCGGTTCCGGCTCGCCGCGCGGTAATCTATGGCCGTGACGTGTTGCGAAGGTGCGACTTCGACCCGAAACCGATCAGGCATTCCCGAACCGGTAAACTCGCCGACAGCTTATCACGGCCGCAGTACGAGACCCTCCTGTGCCACGATGGTGCCGGGCCGGGCTGCCGCCGCCTCGGCGGCGACCTGATCCATGAAGTCGTCGTCGTGGCCTGGATCGTGGTGAAAAATGACGAGGGTCTTCACATCCGCCGCGTCGGCGAGACGCACCCCCTCTTCCCAGGTCGAATGACCCCAATCCTTGTGGGTGGGAAATTCGGCGTCGGTATAGGACGCGTCATAGATCATCACCTCGGCACCCTCAATGAGTGCGAGGACGTTGGGGTCGCGTCCGCCGGGGCGATGTTCGGTATCGGTGATGTAGGCCACGACCTTCCCCGCGTACTCGATACGATATCCGGTGGCGCCGTTTGGGTGGTTCAGCGGGCCCGTTCGAATCAGGATGCCGGGATGCGGGGTCAGCACATCGCCGGCGGCGAAATCGATGAACTTCATCTTGGCGGTGAAAATGCCCATCGGGATCGGGAACAACGGAGCGATCATCATCTTGTTGAGCACCGCCTCGATCCCCTTGTGGCCGTTCAGATGCCCGGCCCAGATACGCATGTGGCTGCGCGCGTTATAGCACGGCGCAAAAAACGGCAACCCGCAGATGTGGTCGAAGTGAGTGTGGCTGTAGAAGAGATCGAGCTTGGCGGGCCGGCCGGAGGCCATCAGTTCGTTGCCCAACAAGCGCAGTCCGGTGCCGCCGTCGAAGACCATCAGATGATCCCCGCAGCGGATCTCGACGCAGGAGGTGTTGCCGCCATACCGGACGGTGTCGGGCCCGGGGCACGCTATGCTGCCCCGCACACCCCAAAATCGCACTGTGTAATCGGGATGGACCAAGGTCCAACCTCGCCCGGCTAATCCCCCCACCTCGCATATATCGTCGAGAACCGCGCGAAACGCTAGCTGAGTCGCACGGGTTCCCCGGCTTTTCTAAAACTTTTTTAGAGGTATTGCTCTAAACCCATCATTAACCGGCCTCGCGCTATCTGAGGGCATCGTTCACCCAAGGAGGGAATTCGCGATGTCGGAAGCCGATTATCAAGCAGCGGTTGCCGCCTATTTGAGCACCAGAGGGGTCACTCGCTGCCCGACCGTGTGTGCTGTTCCAACCCAGGCCACAGTGGCCGATGCAGACCGCGCCGCCTACCGCGACTACATTGCGGCACAAGAAACGGCGCGGCTGGAAAAGCTGAAATCGGCCCAGATGGTCCATTTGCCATTAGTGCCTCCCATCTAAAATTGCGGCGCTCGCTCCACCGATCGGCGGAGCGGCGGAGGCAAGAGCGGGAGATGTCATGATAGATCCCGAGGTTTCGGTCCGCTGCTGCATCGCCGGCGGGGGCCCCGCCGGTATGATGCTCGGCTTCCTGCTCGCTCGAGCCGGGATCTCGGTTCTCGTTCTCGAAAAACATGCAGATTTCCTGCGCGATTTCCGCGGGGATACAATCCATCCCTCGACGCTCGAGGTCATGAGCGAGCTGGGGCTGCTCGACGAGTTTTTGCAGCTTCCGCACCAGGAAGTCCGCAAGCTCGGGGCGCAGATCGGAGACGAGTTTGTCGAAGTAGCGGACTTCACGCATTTACCTACTCATTGCCGGTTCATTGCGTTGATGCCGCAATGGGATTTCCTCGATTTTCTCGCCGGGCATGCCAAGAGATTTCCGGCCTTTCAGTTGAAGATGGAGGCCGAAGCCCGCGATCTAACGGTCGAGAACGGGGTTGTGGCCGGATTGGTGGCGACGACCCCCGGCGGAGAGATCAGGGTCAAGGCGGATCTGGTCGTCGCCGCCGACGGACGCCATTCCACGCTGCGCGAGCGGGCCGGCCTCGATGTCCTCGATCTCGGCGCGCCGATGGATGTGTTGTGGATGCGGCTGTCACGCCGTTCGGGGGATGCGGGGCAGACCCTCGGGCGGGTCGACACCGGCCGGATCTTTGTAATGCTCAACCGCGAAGACTACTGGCAATGCGCCTTCGTGATCGCGAAAGGCGGGTTCGACGAGATCCGCGCTCGCGGTTTGCCGGCGCTGCGCGAGGAGATCGCGGGCCTCGCTCCCTACCTACGGGACCGGGTCGACGAGCTGAGGGATTGGTCCGATGTGAAGCTGTTGAGCGTATCCGTGGATCGCCTGCGCATATGGCATCGGCCCGGACTGTTGTGCATCGGCGACGCCGCTCATGCGATGTCGCCGATCGGTGGCGTCGGGATCAACCTCGCGATCCAGGACGCGGTCGCCACTGCGAACATCCTCACTCCGCGGCTCCTCCAGGGCTCGGTTTCGCAGCGGGATCTCGAAGCCGTGCAGCGCCGCCGCGAGTTTCCGACGTGTGCGACGCAGCGGCTCCAGGTGGTCCTGCAGAACCGAGTGATCGGCCGGGTGCTGGCGGGCACTGCAAAGATGTCGCCGCCATTCACAGTGCGGCTCTTGGGCTGGATGCCGGTGCTGCGGCGGCTCCCCGCCCGCCTCATCGGCCTCGGCTTTCGTCCCGAGCATGTAACTGCGCCCGCTCCGGGTTGAAGCCGCTGTAATTTCAGCGGCAAAATCGTCATTCGGGGACGGCCCGTAGGCCGGGTCCGGAATGACTCGACGAAATCATCGGCATCCCGGATGGTGCACGCAGGGCTTCTGCGTATTCCACGACGCGCCGAGAACAATAGCAGGATTAGAGACGGCAATGCAGCCGATTGACCATTTCGTCCTTTTCATGTAGTGCCATGAGACGCCAGTTTCCGTTCCCCCTGACGAAAGTGTGGATCTGCGGGTAAGTGCTGCGTCGGCTGTTCGTCTATCGCTAAGCTGATTGAGGACGGCGAGGTGTGGGTTTGACTGTCGGCCGCGGCCTATTTCGCTCGGATACGGAAAGATGGCGGGCCGCCGCCTTTGACCATCGCATCTATTTCTATATCCTGTTGACGATCACGCTGGGGATGTATTTCGGCCTCCCAAGGCGCGGCGATATCGATTGGCCCGATGCATCGCGCCACGCGTTGAACGGCGCTTTTGTCCTCGATTTCATCCGGCAGCTTCCGTGGCGTCACCCGATCGAGTTTGCCTACGATTATTATCGCCAGTGGCCGGCACTGACGATCCTATTTTACCCCCCGTTATTTTATGGAGGTTTGGCAGTTGTTTATGCGGTCTTCGGCGTCTCCGAAGCATCAGCCTTGCTGACTGAGCTGGCCTTTCTGTTCCTTCTCGCTTGGGGAGCCTTTCACCTGTCGCGACATTGGCTCGACCCACCCCCCGCCATGGCCGTGGCGCTGCTGCTGCTCGGCGCGCCGGAACTGGCATTCTGGGGCCGCCAGATCATGCTCGACGTGCCGGCCTATGCCTTTCTCGTATGGGCCGCAGAATTCCTCGTGTGCCACTTGAAGAGCGGGCAAAAATGGACGCTCTTCGGAGCGGTAATCTGCGTGGTCGCCGCCGCCTACACCAAATACAACGCCATCTTCTTCGTCGTTCCAATCGCCATTTCGCTCCTATATGCGTATGGCTGGCGGGTTTTTCGTCAGCACACAGCACTGCAAGCAGCTGCGCTGGGTGGCGTATTGCTGTTGCCGCTGGTCGGCATCTTTTTTGCGTTCGGCAGCTACAATCTCGGTCAAGCGGCGGCGGTCCCGGGTGCAGAGGCGTCCCGTTGGAGCATCGCGGAGCTGACCTATTACGCCCGCATCATGCCGTCGGTGATTTCATGGCCGACTCTGGTTCTTGCATGCCTCTATGTGCTGGCGCTGCCGTTCGCGCCGGCCCTACGGCTCCCGCGCGCAGACGCCATTTTTCTCGGCAGTTGGCTGCTCGTCGGCTATGCCTTCTATGCGATGATTGCAGTCAAAGAGCCGCGGCACATCCTCTTTATCACCTACCCGCTGGCGCTTGCGGCAGTGCTGCTAATCGACAGAACACTCGCCAAAGTAAGCTTTCGCTATGGGGTCTCTTTAGCATTTGCGGGCGCAATATTGGCATCGACGCTGACAACGGGGACAGTCCCCGCTGTTGCAGGGATGCGTGAAGCCGCGGAAAGGGCGGCGCAATTGGCGCCGCCGGAGACCAATGTCGCCTTTTGGGGGTCGCGCGACGGCACTTTTGTATACGCGATGCGCGCCTATTCCGGGCGCCGGGATCTCGGGGTCGTCCGTCTCGACAAAATTTTGCTCAGTGGGGTTACCGTCTATGTCGAGCATGGGTTCAAGGAAAACGTAATGAGCCCGGATGAGCTGACCGATACCCTTCGCAACCTGCACGTCCAGTATGTCGTCTTTCAGACGCGCTATCACGACGACCTCGCCTCGGTGAAGGCGCTGGAAGAAACGCTCGGCTCGGATAAGTTCTCCGAGGTCGAGCGGATCCCAATGACCGCCAATTACGGCAAGGGCTATATGACCGATCTCGTCATCTATCGCATGAAGGAAGAGGTCCCGCGCGGACGCGTCGCGCCGGCCATGCAGATCAAGCTTCTCGGCCGGTCGCTTTGACGAGCCGGGCGGGCGTGGAGAAGCGGATGGATGATGTGGCAGTTCTCGGCGCGGAACCGGAGAGCGCCGCCTCTCGGCCGGTCACGACGGTATTGAGCGTCATTATTCCGACATTGAACGAGCGCGAGAACATCGAACCATTGCTGTCCCTGGTGACGGCAGCCCTCCCGGATGCCGAATGGGAGGTGATTTTTGTCGATGACGATTCGCAGGACGGCACGGCCGAGCACGTTCGAGACCTCGCGCGGCGTAATCCGCGGGTGCGCTGTCTGCAGCGGATCGGCCGGCGCGGGCTTGCGACCGCTTGCATGGAAGGCGTGCTCGCTTGCGCCTCGCCCTATATCGCCGTCATGGATGCCGATCTGCAGCATGACGAGCGGCTGCTGCCAAAGATGTTGGAAACCCTCGACAGCGGCGCGGTTGATCTGGTGGTCGGCAGCCGCTACGTCGCAGGCGGCGGGGTTGGTGATTGGAGCGGCGGGCGCGTCTGGATGAGCGGCGCGGGAACGCGCCTCGCCCGCATCATTTGCAAGGCTGAAGTCGCCGATCCGCTGAGCGGCTTCTTCATGTGCCGCCGCGAAATATTCGAAGCCGCGTTGCGCCGGATGTCCGGGCAGGGGTTCAAGGTCCTGCTCGACCTCCTCGCCTCGTCGCCCGAGCCGCCAAGGGTGAGGGAACTTCCTTACAGCTTCCGCGAGCGGCAGCACGGCGAAAGCAAGCTCGACACGATGATCGGGTGGGAATACGGGATGCTGCTCGCCGATAAATTGGTCGGCCGGTTCGTCCCCGTGCGCTTTGCCCTTTTTGGCCTGATCGGCGGGTTAGGCCTCGTCGTGCATCTTGCGACGCTGTGGGTTGCTCTCAATTTGCTGGCCTTCGGGTTCAGCGCGTCGCAGGCCATTGCCACAATGGTGGCGATGACCTCGAATTTCGTCCTGAACAATCAGTTCACGTATCGTGACCAGCGGCTGCGCGGGATCAAATTGCTGCGCGGCCTCGCTATTTTCTACCTGATCTGCGGGATCGGGGCGATCGCGAATGTCGGCGTCGCCTCCTACGCGTTCACCTCGAGCCATACTTGGTGGCTGGCCGGCGTGGCCGGAGCGGTTGTCGGCTCGGTGTGGAATTTCGCAATGTCCTCGGTCTTCACCTGGCGCCCCCGCTAGCGCAGATTCCGTTCAGGTTAAACCACTTACTCCAATCGTCATTGCGCGCGGAGCGATGCGGCTGCGTAGCCGTGCCCACCCTCACTGCACGCGGTGCAATCCGTAATCGGCGAGACAGCCTTCGATCGGGCCGTTCTTGTTCTCAGTCTTTGCCCGGTCTTCGCAGGCGGCGACGACTGCCGCAAACTCGTTTTTCGAAGGCGGCTTTCCGTCCGCGGTTCGCCACTCGCGCAACTCGGACGAAGCGTTCGCAGGTGTCACGGCGTCCCCCGTGGCGCAAGCGGCGATGCCAAAGAGAACAACAAACGCCACCCCCCGCATCTCGAACACCCCAAAATTATTCGACAAATTTTCCCCACCCGGACTGTACTCAGTAGGGCCGGGATCCGCCACTCTTTTTAGATTTAACGACAGCCGGGTCGGCTTATTCGATCTCGGTGAACCCGAGCCGGTCAGCGAGACCGTAGCCTTCCGCCAAGTTGCGCAGCTTGTACCAGGTGGCGTCCTCGATCTCTATGCCATTGGCGCGGCGATCCTCTTCGCGCATGTGCTCGATTTCGCCGGGATAGTATACGCCGCTGCTGCCTTCGGCCGGCTTTGTCGCCTTCAAATACTGCACGAACTCGCCGATCTCCTGCTTGAACCGGGCGAGCGGCCGGAAGGCGTCGACGTTGAAGACGGCCATGAAACAGCCGTCATTGTGTCGGCCCATCGGCTCTACCCCAAAGCCGAGGCCCGTCAGAAGACCGCAGAGGATCTCGACCATTACCGACAGGCCATAGCCCTTGTAGCCTTCGCTGCCGCCGACCGGGAGGAGCGCGCCGCCCTGGCGCAGCTGGCTCGGGTCGGTGGTCGGCCTGCCGTCGCGGTCGATGATCCAGCCCGGCGGCACCGGCGTGCCGCGCGCGACCGACAGCGCGATCTTGCCGGCCGCCGCGGCCGAGGTGGCCATGTCGAGGTAAAGCGGCCCCTCCAGATCGGACGGCATCGCGATCGAGATCGGGTTGGTGCCGAGCCGCGCCTCGCGCCCGCCGAACGGCGCCACCGCCTTCGGCGATCTCCCCGAATTGGCGGTCGCGATGCCGATCATCCCTTCTCGCGCCGCCATCAACGTATAAGACGCCACTCGGCCGATATGCCCCTGACGGAACACTGTGGCAGCCGCGAGATTGGCAGCTTTGGCCTTTTCGATCGTCAGGCGCATGGCGCGCTCGTTGACGACGTAGCCGAAACCCCAATGCCCGTCGACGACCGTCGTGGTCGGTGATTCCTGCACGATTTTCCAGGGCGCCCCGGGCACGATGTGGCCGACCTTGATGCGCTCGATATAGGTCGGGATCTGGATGACCCCGTGCGAGTCATGGCCGGCAAGGTTGGCGTTGACCACGTGACGTACGACGATCTCGGCCTCTTCCGGCGGGGTCCCCGCCGCCACGAACAAAGCCCGCCCGATCTCGGTCAGACGCTCCGCTGGGATTTTCGGCATTGTGTTTCCCTCCCTAATGGCCCGCGCCGAAGGTGCCCGGGTCGACTGTCATTCCGTAGAAGCGCTGCGGGTTGTCGAAGAAGATCTTGCGCTTGAGGCCGTCCGCGATGTCGGTGCGGTCCGCCAAGGTTGAAACCGCATCGGGGAACTGGCCGTCCCAATGCGGATAATCCGAGGCGAACAGAATATTGTCGGCCGGGAAGAACTCGGGCACGTAGCGCAACGTCTTCTCTTCCGGCTCGCAGGACACGAACACTCGGCCGCAGGTCATGTATTCCGACGGCTTGGCCTTCAATAGTGGCGCGTCGAACGACCGGAACTCGTATTCCTCGTCCATATGCTGCATCCAGAACGGGACCCAGCCGATCCCGGCTTCGAGAAACGCGACGCGCAGATCCTGATATTTTTCCAACAGCCCGCTGTAGATGACCGCAGTGCACGCGATCAATTGCTCCGGCGCGTGCGACAAGGTGTGGATCTGCAGGAAATTCTCGAAATGACACAGCGCGTCCATCGTGTCGCTGCCCGAGGCATGGAACGCGACCGGCACCCCCTGGCGCGCGCATTCCTCATAAAACGGCCAGAAGTCGCGGTGGGCGATATTGCGGCTGCGGTCATAGGTGTTGACCATGACGCCGACATTGCCGAGCTTTGAGACGGCCCGCGCCATCTCGTCGATGGCGGCCCGCGTGTCGACGTGCAACGGCACAAGAGCGACGGCCTTCAGCCGCCTGCGGTCGATCGCGCACCAATCGTAGAGCCAGTCGTTATAGGCCCGGCACAAGGCGATCGCATAATCGCGCTCGCGCACCCGCGTCAGCATTAATCCGCCGGTCGGATAGATGACCTGCAGATCGATCCCCTCCTGCGCGTTGTCGGCGAGGTTTTGCGCCGGCGACGGCGGCCGCTTCCCGGCGAGCGCGCCGTTTTGCGTGCGGTCGAAATTGTCGGCGGGGTAGATCGTCGCCCGGTTCCGGTACTGCTCCGGCAGCCTCTCGCGATACACCGCCTCGTAATCGACGGCGTGCCCGTCGGCGTCGATAATGACCATACCGTTCTTCATGCAGGAACCCTCCTCCTCGGCCGGATGCGCCTTATAACACGCGGCGGCAGCCCGCGGTAACCGGGAGCGGCCCATCAACCCACGCAAAGCCCCTCTCCGCCCTTCAGGGGGGAGAGGGAGGGGCCCGCGAAGCGGGAGGGTGAGGTGGGCGGCGGCGCAGCGAACTAGCGTTTCGGCCCCCCTCACCCTACCCTCTCCCCGGCCGGCGCCCGGCCGGCGGGGGGAGAGGGATAAATTTCGATCTGGGAGCGACCCTCATTAGGGCGATGCGTCGGGTGGGTCGCGTGACAAGCGGCAACGGACCGGTATACTTGTGTAAATGATCGTTGAGCGGCGACCGCTGCGAAGGCCGGAGGAGTGAGGGGAGAAAGCGCCTCGCCGGTGGCCAACCGGGCCGCGACGACCGCGACGATCATCTGCGCCTGCGTGATGCAGGGGCTCGACACGACAATCGTCAATGTCTGCCTGCCGCACATCCAGGGCAGCATGTCGGCGGCGCAGGACCAGATCTCGTGGGTATTAACCTCCTACATCGTCGCCTCGGCGATCATGATGCCATTGACCGGCTGGCTCGCCGGGCATTTTGGCGTCAAATACATCTTTCTCGCCTCGGTCGTCGGCTTCACGATCGCCTCGGCGCTGTGCGGCGCCGCGACGAGCCTCACCCAACTGGTGCTCTATCGCCTGCTGCAGGGCGTATGCAGCGCCGGGCTGGTGCCGCTCGGCCAGGCCACGCTCTTTACGATCTATCCGCGCGAGCGCCACGGCTACGCGATGGCGATCTTCAGCACCGGCGCGATGATGGGGCCGATCATCGGCCCGACATTGGGCGGCTGGCTGACCGATAATTTCGGCTGGCGCTGGTGCTTTTACATCAACCTGCCGGTCGGCGCATTATGCGCGCTCGGCATCTTCGTCTTCATCCGCCACTCCCGCACGATGCGGCGCGACCCGTTCGACGGCTTCGGCTTTGCGATGCTGAGCCTCGGCGTCGGCTCATTGCAATTGATGCTCGACCGCGGACAGCTCAAGGACTGGTTCCACTCGACCGAGATCTGGATCGAGGCGACCGTCGCGGGGTTGTGCTTCTACCTACTGGCCGTCCATACGGCGACCGCCGGCGAGCGCTCGTTCTTGAACCGCGAACTATTGAAGAGCCCGAATTTCGTCGCGGGCAGCCTGTTGATGTTCGGGGTCGGCATGATCCTCACGGGCACTCTGGCGCTGGTCCCGTCGATGATGCAGGTATTGCTGAACTACCCGGTGTTCGACGCCGGGTGGATGATGGCGCCGCGCGGCTTTGGGACGATGCTGGCGATGTTCATCGTCGCCCGCATGATCGACCGGATCGACAACCGGCTGTTCATCCTGGTCGGGTTTCTGATGACTGCGGCCTCGTTGTGGCAGATGACCGGCTATTCCCTCTACATGGGATCAGGGCCGATATTGTGGGCCGGGTTCGCGCAGGGCTTCGGGCTCGGCTGCACCTTTGTGCCGCTCAATCTTTTGGCGCTGTCGGGTCTGCCGCACCACATCCTGACCCAGGGAACCGCATTGCGCGCCCTGATGCGCATGCTCGGCGGCAGCATCGGCATCGCGATCCTCGAAACCGAGCTCACCCAGAACACCCAGATCGTCCACTCCCGCCTGATGGAACACCTGCGCCCGGACAACCCGCTGGCCCAATGGCCGTACCTATCCGCGCCGTTCAGTCTGACCGACCCGTCAGGGATCGCCGCACTCAACCACGAGGTCACCCGCCAAGCCGCAATGATCGCCTACAACGACGATTTCGCCTTAATGCTGATCGTCATCCTCGCCTCCCTGCCGCTGCTGCTGCTGGTCCGCGGCCCCCGCCGCCAGCCGCTGCCCGCGGCGGCGGATGATTAGAAGCTGCGCTTTTGGGCTGACCCCTAGGGGTTCACCGTGATAAAGGTCAGACCTGCGTGATGATGCCACAAGCAGACCTGCCGCGGCGTTGCGGCTGCCATCAATACTCTCGGGAACTCGTGGAGTATCGAATAAAGAGCCGTCAGCAAAAATCCAAAGGGAGGATACCAGCATCATGAATACTAAATATTCCGCGCGTCCCGGTTTGTCCCGCCGCGATGTGCTTAGGGGTAGCGCAGCCGTGTTGATGGGGGCTTACGGTTTGGCCCCGCGCTACGGCCTCGCCGCCGATATTCCGACGGAGTACGATGGCTCGAAATTTCAGATGGCGGCGCCGGAGCCCAATCCAAAGCGGGGCGGGGTGATGCGGTATGGCATCCTCAATCGCCCGCCGCATTTCGATGTGCATCAATCGGGCACTGTCGGCAACATCGGCACCCAGGGCTGCATGTTCGACAATTTGATCCGGCGTGATCCGCGCGACAGCGGCCAGAGCATCATCCCCGATCTGGCGCATAGCTGGGAAATCGCCAAGGACGGCAAGACCTACATTTTTCACCTGCGCCAGGGCGTCCAGTTCCATGACGGGACGGATTTCACATCGGCGGACATAAAGGCGACTTTCGACCGCATCGCCAAACCACCGCCCGGCATCAGCATCCCGCGCACGCCGCTGTTCCGGGCGGTCAGCGAGATCAATGCGCGCGACAAATACACCGTCGAATTCAAGCTGGCCGCGCCACGCTCCGTCAATTTCATGATGTCCGCCTTCGCCAGCGGCTGGAACGTCATCGTCAGCAAGAAGACCCTGGAAGAAAATAATTACGATCTACGCAAGGTCCTTTACATCCCTGGCACCGGTCCGTTCAAGACGCAGCGCCGCGTCGAGAACGAGGTCTGGGTAATGGAGAGAAATCCGAACTACTGGAACAAAGGCCTGCCCTACCTCGATGGTATCGAATTTTACAATCTCTTGCCATTTTCCCCTGAACTCGGGTCCGCCATTCTGTCGGGCAGAGTGGATTACGCGCGCGCGCTCGACCCGGCCACCGCCCGCAAGGCCGCTGCAATTCCCGGCCTGTCTACTGCGAAATTCTACCAAAGCGTGATCCACGCGGTCTGGCTGAATGCCAAACGGCAGCCGTTCGATGATCCGCGGGTCAGGCGCGCCATGCATCTGCTTTGCGACAAACCAGTCCTCGTGGACGTCGTCAAGGATGTCTCCCCGCTGATGACGGGAGGGTTCATCTATCCGTTTTCCGAGTTTGCCACGCCCAAGGACCAACTCGCCAACCGCCTCGGCTATCAGGATGATTCCGGCGCCGCGAACAAGGAGGCTGAATCCCTATTGGCCGCCGCCGGCCAGAGCAGCATGCGGCCGCTGGATTTCATGGTGCGGGACCTCAACCACCACAAACTCTTTGGCCAGGCCATCCAGACGATGTTGAGGGAGGTGGGTATTCAATCCAACCTGCGGACGGTGGTCGAATTGGTTTGGTTCGGTGACGCGACGGCCGGCAACTACGATTTGGCCGTCGGCGCCATCGTTTCAACCTTGCTTGACCCTTCCGATTACTTCAACGCCTGGTACCGCACCGATGGGCCGCAGAACTACTCGTTCTGGCACAACGCCGAGTTCGACAAATTGGTGGATCAGATCGACGTCGAAACCGATACCAGCAAGCGCATGGCGCTGATTCGGCAAGCTGAGGACCTCATGGAGCAGGATCCTCCGTTGGTGCCGGTTGCATGGGAGAATATCCTTGACGTCTGGTACAACTACGTGAAGGGCCACAATCCGAAAGATTATTTCGGCATCTACGACGTAGTCCGGTTCGACACGTTCTGGCTGGATAAGGCCTGACCGGTCCCTCCGGGATCGCCGCCCTCAATCACGAAGTCACCCACCAGGCCGCGATGATCGCCTACAATGACGATTTCGCCTTGATGCTGATCGTCATCTCGCCTCCCGCCCTTATTGCTGCTGGTCCGCGGCCCCCGGCACCAGCCGCTGCCCGTAGCGGCGGACGATTAGAGCTGGAGCCATCGTTGTGGGGCGACAGCTCACTATTAACAAAAGGCCATGTAAACCTTCGCGATCAGACAAGCGCGGATATTGCATTCGCCAATAATCTCCGAAATTGTTCATGGCAAGACCCAACCGTGGCTCTCGGGTCTTAGCGCAGTAGGGGTACGATATGGCTGTCCCTGACTTCCAGACCCTGATGCTTCCGTTGTTGAAGCTGGCGATCGACGGCCAGCGGCATACCCTTGCCGAGGCGATCGAGCAGCTAGCCCTGGAGTTTCAGCTCTCCGACGACGATCGAACTCAACTTCTCGGAAGCGGGCAGACGTGTCTGTATAACCGGGGTCGGCTGGACGACGACATACCTCAAGAAAGCAGGCCTCCTCCAGGCAGTTGGACCGGGACGCTTCCAACTGACGGACCGTGGGCGGGACGTTCTTGCTGGCCACCCCGCGGCCATCGACGTTGCTTTCCTGGAGAGGTTCCCGGAGTTCTCGGAGTTCCGAAAGGGCCGTTCAAGACACGAAGTCGCGGATGAGGAGCTTCCCGCGATCTTCAACGCCGCCAATGGCAGCTGGATCCAGCGTGCGGGGGTCGAAGAAAGGGTCCGCAAGACGCTTGAAATGTCAATTCCGAACGAGGCGACTCGCCGCGAGGCGCTGGGATTTCTGGCGTCAGCGATCGAAAGCGCGGATGAGGAAAGTCGCAGCGCGTGGTACCTGCGCGAGACCGAACGCGGGCTTCGGCTAATGGCGGGCCGTCTGTTTACGTGTGAGGTCGCGCCGTCGAAGATACGGGTGAGCGTGATCGGACCTATCGGCGAGGAGGTCCGCGGGATCCTCGGGGCCGAGGCCGAGAAGGACGTGGAGTTCAAGTTTGTTCCCGGAGGCTTGATCCTCACGTTCCCCGTAGAGCACGCGGCGGAAGCTATTGCTTTGCTTAAGCATGGGGTCAACGGCTTCGTTGCGGAGGCGATGGCGCGCGTGCGGCGGTCGGTGAGCCTCGAAGATCACGTCCCTGAAGCGGTCGCCTACATCGCCAACGTCGTATGCCGCGAGTTGCCGCAACCCATTGCCGAAAGGCAGGACTCCGAACAACTCGATGACGCGTCGGACGAGGACGATACGAGCGCTTCGCGTGAACCTCGAGTTCGCGGACGAGCGCCAATCTTCGAGCACGGTCAGCGGTCCATTGCTTCGCTGATGAGCGACATCGAGCATGAGGTGATCGCCCTCCCCGACCTGCAGCGGCCATTCGTCTGGGAAGACACAAAGGTGCGCGAACTGCTCGACTCGCTCTTCGTAGGCTTCCCGGTGGGGACGCTAGTCTTCTGGCACACGTCCAACGACAAGGACGCTCGTGCTCTCGGAGCGGAAAGGCCAGGCCTCCGCGCCACGACCTTGGTCATCGATGGTCAGCAGCGTCTCACATCGCTCTACGCCGTGATGCGGGGTGTCGACGTCGTCGGCAAAGACGGTGCACCGCGAATGATCACGATCGCATTCCGGCCGCGCGACGGGCGATTCGAGGTTGCCGACGCGGCGATCCGCAACGACCCTGAATTCCTGCCTAATGTGACGGAACTGTGGAACGGGGCGCGTTCCAAGCCCCAGATCCGGCGCGATCTCGTGAAGGCGCTACGGGATAAAGAGCGCATGGTCGACGAAAAATACGAGAACGCCGTAGAGGACAACCTCGATCGCGCGCATGCGATCGCCGACTACCGGTTTCCCACGGTCGACATCCGCAAGACTGCGACCACGCAGGCCGAGGAAGCGACAGAGGAGGACGTCGCCGAGATCTTCGTTCGGATCAACAACCAGGGAACGCGACTTGGGCAAGCAGACTTTGTCCTAACGCTACTCTCCGTGTATCACGGCGAGTTGCGCGACCGGATCGAGGAGCGATCGCGGGAAATGTCCCGGGAGACGGTCGTTGCGATCGACACACAACAGCTTCTGCGGGCCGTATGCGGCGTCGCATTTGGCCGCGCGCGAATGTCGGCCATCTACCGCTATCTTCGCGGCGTTGATCCGACAACGGGGGAAGCGGACGCCGCTGAGCGCATAAAGCGCCTGGAGCAACTCGACGTCGCAGCGAAGCAGTGCATGGAGACCACACCGTGGCGCGACTACTTGCTTCGCGTGCAGCATGCCGGGTTCGTCAGCCAAGCGCTCGTCGCCTCTAAGAACGCAATCGTGAATGGCTATGCCTTCTACATTCGCGGCCGGAAGGCTGGTGTCCCGAAGAACAAGATTGACGAGATGATCGCACGCTGGGTGTTTGGGACGCTGCTTACAGCACGCTACTCGGGGGCGTCCGAGACCATTTTTGAGCAAGATTTGGCGCGTGTTGCCAGGCTTGAACCGGACGACACCGGTGGTTTCGTACGCGCCCTCGACGACGCGATAGGCGAGACCCTCACGGGCGATTACTGGACGCAATCTCTAGTCTCGGCACTCGAAACGGACAGGGCACGGGCTCCCGCTGCACTTGCATTCCGAGCCGCCCAGATCGTTCTTGGAACGCGGGCGCTTTTCTCCGATCAATTTCTTCGAAACTTACTCGACCCGCCCGCAGACGGTGCGCGCGCGGCCCGCGAAGCCCACCATCTATTTCCGACAACATGGCTCCACTCATGCGGGATTCGGGAGCGTCGCTTTTCTAACCAAGTCGCTAATCTCGCGGACGTCGGCTGGCACGAGAACAGCGTAATCAGCGGTCGGGGACCAGCGGATTACGTACCACGCCTACGCGAGAAGCTGGCTATTCACGACGATCGGTGGGGTCGCCTGTGTGCTGAGCACGCCCTCCCCTTGGGATGGGAGTCGATGGAGTACACGGAGTTTCTCCGTGAGCGGCGGAGGAGAATGGCGGACATCATCCGGGTCGCGTTCCGCCAGCTCGGGGGCGAGCCGGACGCCCCGCCGCTCACGCCGCCTTGGTTCCTGCCCGGCGCCGAGGCCGTGTGGCAACGCATTGTGGAGATCGAGCGCGCTCTGCGTAGCGTCGTCCGTGAGGTCTACGCCGCACGTTTCGGCGAGGCGGCCGCCCGGAGGATAGAGGAGGCGCTGCCTGAACGCGAACGCGAGACCCTTGCACGCACCCTCCGGGCGCGCCCCGTGGGATCGGAACCGCTGAGCATCGTTGACTACCTCTACCTCGGTCAGCTCCCACCCCTGCTCTTCGCGACGGACGCTTGGCAGGATGCTCGCCAACGTTTCGGCGGTGCACCGGACGCAAAGCAGCGACTTCAGTCTGCCGTCGGCCAAATTGCGCCTGTCCGTAACGAGATCGCTCACGTCCGCGAGGTCGATCGCGACCGGCTTCTGCGTGCGAGCGTCGCATGCACCGACGTCTTGGAGATGCTGAAAGGCAAGAGCTGATCCGGGAACGGTTTTTCGCAATAACACTCGATGAGATAATCGCGTACCGGCGAAACGAGAGGCGATTCCACACTCACATAGCACCACGGCAACTCTACATCGAAGCACCCCGCCACCTTGGCTGCGTCAGCCGACGGCGCGGGTCGGCGCGCGATAGCGCGGCTCCGGGATCGGCATCCCGTCCTCGCGGGCGACCGCGAGCCAGGCTTCGATCGCCTGCTCGATTTCGGCGAGTGCCTTGGCCGGGGTGTCGCCGAAAGCCGAACATGATCGCAGGTCCGGCACATCGGCGACGCGGGCGCCGTTCGGCTCCGACCAGAACAGGTTGATATGATATTTGGGGATCATTGTCGGTGCTCGATCGTCAGGCCGAATTCCCGAACCATGTCGAGGAATTGCGAAATTTGGTGAGGGGCTTGGCTTCGGCTTGGAGGTTGTAAACTCGGCGCGCGCGGCACTTGCGGATGCGTCTAAGTGTAATGGCCGCCGCTGACCCGGCGTAGCCTAAAGCCGCGACTTCCGGATGAGAAGCACTCTCCTCGCTAGGCGCACGGTACGATAGCATGAGATACGAGGCCCGGCCGGGAAGGCGTCCTCAAGCTATACCGGGCATCGTCGCCCGACGGCTTTCGGAATTTGTGGACTGCGGAGAAATCCTCGCGGCCGAAGCCATGAAACGATGCCTTCCGGTAGACGCAATGGCGGCGCGTAGCCACATTGTAGTCTCCAACGTTGCGGAGCGGTTCGATGGCCTCGGATACGGTTGTGCGCGCCCGCATCGATGGGCAGGTCAAGAAGAAGGCTGCCAAGGTTCTCGCCGATATGGGTCTGTCGGTTTCCGATGCGATCCGGCTCCTGCTGATCCGCGTGGCGGCCGAGAGGGCGCTGCCGTTCGAGATCAAGGTGCCAAATGCCGAGACGCGCGCGGCGATGGCGGAGCTCGAGCGAAGGGCAGGCGCATCATTCGACGGCGTGGCCGAACTGATGGCCGATCTGGATGCGGAGGATTGAGCGCTCCACCGCATTCAAACGCGACTATCGGAAGGTCAAGGCGATATCCCGCTACCGGGCCCTCGATGAGCGGCTGGTTGCCGTCCTGGAGCTTTTGGTCAACGACCGCCCGATACCAGCTCGGAACCGCGACCATGCCTTGTCGGGCAATTGGTCAGGCTACCGAGACTGCCATCTCTGGCCCGACCTCCTGCTGATTTATGCTAAGCCCTCACCTGAAGTTTTGCGGCTCGTAAGGCTGGGTTCCCACAGCGATCTGTTCGAGTAATCGGCATCGGCGAGCCGCTTGCGTCGGCGGCGGGTCTGCGCTGCGGCACGCGTGCTCGTCTGCCGGGCAAACCGCGGGGTATGCTGTCGGCCGATTCCGGAGGCGTGACCGAGATGCCCGATCGACCCCGCTACGCGGATTTGATGCTCGTCCCGGCAGGCGGAATCGAGACCTCACCGGCATGAACACCGCCCGCCCCAGGCCCCCCGCCTCGCTCTACCTCGCCGGGCCGTTCAGCATGGGGTATGTCGATTTCTTCACCTTCCTGATCCCGCTCTATGGCCTCTCGCTCGGGCTCGACGCGGTCGAGATCGGCATCCTGGTGGGGGCGCGCTCGATCCTCGCCTTGTTTCTGTCGATCCACATCGGCGTGTTGATGGACCGATTCGGCACGCGCCGGGTCACCTTGTTCTTTGTCTGGACGGGTATGGCTCTGGCGCCGCTCTTTCCACTCGTGCCGGGGTTCTGGGGCTTATTGCTATTGCAGCTGGTGAACGGCGCCGCGGTTTCGTTTGCCTGGTCCGGCGCGCAGACCTTGATCGCCCAGCTCGCCGAGGGCGACCCCGGCTATATCGGCAAGTTCAGCTTCTTTGCCCGGCTCGGCTCGACGACTGCGCCCATTCTCGCCGGCATCGTCTGGGATTTCGGCGGAGCGTGGCCGGCCTATCTCTTTGGCGCCGCTTGGGGCGCGGTGTTGACCATTGCATTGCTGCGCACACAAGAGGCCGAGATTTTTGGAACGCGACCAGTAGGGGCGCGGCCAGCGGATGGAACCGGACGAGCGCGGTTCCGCGCCCGCGACGTCTTGCCCCGAGCCTCCGACTACGTGAGCTCGATCATGCTGGTCGTGATCCCGACCGTTGCGGTGTCGATGGCAATCATCTCGATGCGCAATACGACATACAGCATCCAGACCTCGGTCTATGTCGTTTACCTCGAGCAGATCGGGCTCGTCGGCACAATCATCGGCGTCCTGTTCGCTACGGCGGAGATTGCGAGTGGGTTCGGCGCGCTCTTTGCCGGGCTCGTGGTGCGATTGGGCGATCCTCTGCGCACAATGCTGAGCGGCACGGTGCTGTCGATCCTGCTGATTGCGATGACGCCGCTGCTGGGCGGGATCTTGGCCTTGCTGCTGCTGTCGCAGGTGATCCGCGGCTGGCTGGAAGGCGTCATCCAGCCGGTCATCTTATCGGTGCAGGCGAGGGCGGTTGGCCGCCATCAGCAAGGCGCGGTTGTAGGACTGCGTCAGACCGGGCAGCGGCTCACCTCGATCGTAATCCCGCCGCTGATGGGCGGGATCGCCGATCATTGGGGTGTGAGCGAAAGCTTTTTTATTCTCGGTGCGTTGATGCTGCTGTTGTGCGTACCGCTCGCGCTGCTTACGCGGCGCGCCGTGCGCTCCGCCTCGCGGTCCAAGGCGGCGCCCACTCTGGCCGACTGATGCGCTCATTCAACAAGTTTAGAGCAGATTCTGATCAGGTTGCATCACTCACTCCAACTGTCATTGCGAGCAATAGCGAAGCAATCTCGGGCCGCTGAGCGCTCGATCGGTCGAGATTGCTTCGTCGCGCAGGGCGCGCCTCGCAATGACAGCCCAATCTGATCGAAATCCGCTCTAGTGCGCATTCCAATCAAGTTGCATCGCCTCCCCAGAGTGTCATCCGCGGGCTTGACCCGCGGATCTCCGAGATGGCCGGGTCAAGCCCGGCCATGACGAAGACACGAGGCGATCCCATCTAATCGGATACCGCTCCCAGACTAGCTTGCTTCGAGGTGATGCGGCATCGGCAAAATTGCCATAATCCGATATTACCTTGGACCCGAGATGATGCCCCCCCGTGGGCGCCGAGCGGGAGAACGGAGATGCGGTTGGCTGTAAATTCGCTGCAAAAACAGCCAAGCCGGGGCGGGAAGGCGCTCTCGGGCTACACCGGGGCGTCGTCGCTCGACGGCTTCAGGAATTTGTAGACCGAGGAGAAATCCTCGCGGCCGAGCCCGTGCGACGACGCGAGCCGGTAGAGCTGATGCGCCGCGGGCGCGACGGCGACCGGGACCCGCTTCTCGCGCGCGGCGCTGATGGCGAGGCCGAGATCCTTGGCCATCAGGTCGGTCATGAAGCCCGGTGCGTATTGCCGGCTCGAAGCGGCGCTGTCGACGATGCCGGGGACCGGATGCATGTGCTCCATGACCCAGGTGGCGCCCGAGGATTTGGCGATCACATTGGTCAATATCTGCGGATCGACCCCAAACGCCTCGCCGATGCGGAAGGCTTCGGCGACCGCGACCAGGGCGGCGCCCGAGATCAAATTGTTGCACAGCTTGGCGACCTCGCCGGCCCCGACCGCGCCGACGTGGATGATGTCGCCGCGAGAGCCGGCCGCGCCTCTTCGAGGTCCTCGGCAGCGCCGCCCACCATGATCGCCAATGTGCCCGCCGTGGCGCCGCCCACCCCGCCCGAAACCGGCGCATCGAGGAACCTCAGGCCATGTTCCTTGAGGCGCGCTCCCACCCGCTGCGAGGTGCCGGGATCGATCGTCGACATGTCGACGCAGAGATGCCCGGCGGGGGCGCTCTCGATGATCCCGCCCTCGCCGAGATAGGCGGCCTCGACATTGGCCGAGGACGGCAGCATCGTAATCACCAAGTCGCAACTGGCCGCCGCTTCGCCCGCCGACCCTGCCCGCGCCGCACCCAGCCTTACCGCAGCATCGAGCGCTCCCCGCACGACATCGAAGGCGACAACCTCGAAGCCCTTCTCGACGAGATTGGCCAGCATCGGCTGCCCCATCGTCCCGGTCCCGATGAATCCGACCTTCATTGCTGTACCCTCCTCAAATCACCAGATAGCCGCCATCGACGGTGACCGTGCTGCCGGTCACCCAGCGAGCCTCGTCGGAGGCGAGAAAAAAATCGCCCCGACAATATCCTCGGGCTCTCCCAAACGGCCGAGTGGGATCTGCGCGATCGTGGCGCGGCGCCGTTCGGGGTCGGCGTAACTGGCGCGGGTAAGGCCGGTCAAAGTCGGGCCGGGGGCGATCGCATTGACGCGAATGCCGTGCGGCGCCAGCTCGAGCGCCATCGCATGGGTCAGCGACCGGCCGCCGCCTTTGGATGCGACATAGGCGGCGCGCTCCGGGCGGGCGACCTCGGCGAGTTGCGAGGTGACATTGATGATGCTCCCGCCGGCGCCCTGCCGCACCATCTGCCGGGCCGCCGCCTGCCCTAAATGGAACATGCCCGTCAAATTGACCGCGATGATGCGGTCCCAAGCGGCGGGGTCGACGTCGAGAAAAGCGGCGGTCTGACTGACGCCCACGCAATCGAGCAGCACGTCGAGCCTGCCGAATTCGCGCACCGCCGCCGCAACCGCGGCGTCGACCGCGGAGCGGTCGCGCACGTCGAGGCCGAGCGCCGCAGCACGGCCGCCGGCGGTGCGAATTTGCGCCGCGGCCGCCTGTGCCGCGGCGGCGTCAATATCGGCACAGACCACCGCTGCACCTTCACGTCCGAGACCGAGCGCGCCCGCTCCGCCGATCCCGCCGCCCGCCCCGGCGACCAGCGCGACCTTTCCCTCGACCCGCCCCATGCCGCCCTCCCGATCTTCGATTGGTGATTATAGAGGCAACTCCGAAGACGCGTATTAAACAATTATGATATGTATTTACTGCCAGATTTGACTCCTATCCAAATGTAATTATCTCTGATTAATCGCGAGGAGGAGCTGATGAGGCACATCCATGTGATTCACGAGAACGCTGCTTGGCTTGAACCACTGGCGGCTGCCTTGGATGGGCAGGGGCTTCCCTGGCGCGACTGGTTCCTCGACCGCGGCGTCTTCGATCTGTCGCGGCCCCCGCCCGAGGGCGTCTTCTACAACCGGATGAGCGCATCCTCGCACACCCGCGACCACCGCTACTCCGCCGAGCTGACCGCCGCAGTGCTGGCCTGGCTCGGGCGGCACCGGCGCCGCGTCGTCAACGGCAGCCGCGCGCTCGACCTCGAGATCAGCAAGGCGCGCCAATACGCCGCCCTCGAAGCCGCCGGCATCCGCACGCCGGATACCGTTATCGTAGCGGGCAAGGAGCTGCTCGTAGAGGCGGCCCACCTGCGCTTCGGCGAGGGCCCGTTCATTTTAAAGCCGAACCGGGGCGGCAAAGGCCTTGGCGTGCGGCTGTTTCACTCGCCTGGCGCATTCGCCGACTATCTCGACAGCCCGGATTACGAGCCGCCGGTCGACGGATTGCATCTGTTGCAGCAATACGTCCGCGCCCCGGTACCGTTCATTACCCGCGCCGAGTTTATCGGCGGCCAATTCATGTATGCGGTCGAGGTGGACACCAGCGACGGCTTCGAGCTGTGTCCGGCCGATACCTGTGCGGTCGGCGACGCGTTCTGCCCCGCCGGCGACGAACCCCGCGCCAAATTTTCGATCATCGAGTACATCGACCCCGCTCTGAAGCAGCGCTACCAAGCCTTCCTCGCCGCCAATGCCATCGACATCGCCGGGATCGAGTTCATCACCGGCGCCGACGGCACGCCTTACACCTACGACGTCAACACCAACACGAATTACAACCCGGACGCCGAGTCCCGCGCCAGCCGCTCCGGCATGGAGGAGCTCGCCCGTTACCTCGGCGGCGAACTCGAACGTTCTTCCGCTTACGGGGTGGCGTTACGGTAGAATTCAGCACCCGGGTTACCCCGGCTGCAGCACGTGGATCGTGCGGCTGGCGATCATGTCCCGGGTCTTGGCGGCGTAGGCGGCCATGTGGGGCGAAGAGGCGTGCGCCTTCAGCGCGTCGGGGCTCTCCCATTTCTCGATCACGACAAAGCTGTCGGGGCCGAATTTCGCCTGAAAGCTGCCGATGCCCTCGGCATCGACCGCGGGGCCGTATTCGATGCAGCCTTTCTCGGCGTGAACTGCGGGCATGTTGGCGTGGAATTCCTTCAGGATCGCGTCGCGCATGCCGGATTTGGCGGTGATGATGGCGACAACGTGGATCATGTCCTTTCCCCTCACGCGATGCGTTCGAAGATGCTGTGATGGCGGCTCGTCGTCAATGGCCGGATCTTGGTCGCCCAGTCACCGTAATTCCCGGCCTCCTCCCAGTCCGCGCTCTTCAGCACGTCGGGCGAGTCGAGCTCGTATATCGTCAAGTATCGCTGCATGCCGGGCACCGTCGAGTGCTCGAGCCGATAGCGCGCCGCCGAGCGCACCCCCGGCACCTTCGACAGCATCGGGAAATGCTCGGTGTCGTAGACGCGGTTAAACTCGGCCTCGTGCTCCGCCGGAATGTCGAGCTGCACGACAAAAATGTGGGGCATGGTCAGGCGATCCGCCCGAAGACGCTGTGCTGGCGGTTCGTCGTATGCGGCCGGATCTTGGGCTTCCACTCGCCGAGATCGGAGGCTTCCTGCCAGGCTGGGCTGTTGATCACTTCGGCCGAGTCGGTCTCGTAGATCGCCAGGTAGCGCGGCATGCTCGGCACCGTCGAATGTTCGAGCCGATAGCGTGCGCAGGACCGGACGCCGGGGACTTTGAGGATGGTCGGAACGTGGTCCTCGTCGTAGATCCGGTTGAACTCGGCTTCGAGGTGCTGCGGAATGTCCATCTGCACGACATAGACGTACGACATGGCTGTGTCCTCCCTCCTGCTGGATCGATGACCGCAGATTAGGCGAAACCGGGGACGATCACGATAAGGTTTGGCGTCGGGGTCCTCGGATTGACAATTGTGGAACGCCCCTGCTGAATGGCGCTGACGCGGACACTCCTCGGATGAGCCGCCCATGGATATTACGACCCCGGATTTCGTGCTCGCGGGCAGCCTGGATGAATTGAAAGCCAAAGGGCGGCTCGTTGTGCACGGCCGCCACCGCCCGATCGTCCTCGTGGAAGACGGCGGCCACGTCTTTGCGCTCGACAATCGCTGCCCGCACATGGGTTTCCCGCTCGAACGGGGCAGCGTCGAGGATGGCATCCTGACCTGCCACTGGCATCATGCGCGCTTCGCGTTGGCGAGCGGCTGCACCTTCGATCTATGGGCAGACGACGTGCCGAGTTGTCCCGTCGAGATCCGCGCGGGCGGCGAGATCTGGGTGAAACCGGTATTCGGCTACGCCGATCCGGTCGAACATTGGCGTCAGCGGCTCCAAGACGGACTCGCCCATAATCTCAGTCTCGTCATCGCCAAGGCGGTGCACGGTCAGCTGGCGGCGGGCCAGTCGCCATCGGATGTGGTACGGCAAGCCGCGCTGTTCGGCGCCCGCAACCGCGATGGTTGGGATACCGGGCTCACGATCCTGACGGCGCTCGGCCAGCTTCTACCCTACCTGTCGGAGGAGGAGACACACCTCGCTCTGGTTCACGGGGCCCGGCGCGTTGCTGCGGATTGCGACGGTGCAACCCCGAGCCGGCAGCGTGCGCCGCTGGCCAGTCTGCCTGACCTCCCCACTCTCAAGCGCTGGCTGCAGCGCTGGGTGGCCGTGCGGCATCGCGATGCGGCCGAACGCACTGTGCTGACCGCCATCGCCGGCGGCGCCTCGCCTGCCGCACTGGCGGATCTCCTCTTTGCGGCCGAGACGGACCGCGCCTTCGCCGATGGCGGCCACTCACTGGATTTCATCAACAAGGCTTTCGAGTGCCTTGACGTCATCGGCTGGGAATATGCGGCCGAGGTATTGCCGAGCATAGTCGGCCAGATGGCGGCAGCCCGGGGTGCTGAGGAAAGGACGGCCTGGCGCCAACCCATAGATCTCGTCACACTGTGCCAGCAGGCCGTCCTAGAGTTTCCCCAACTCTTCGCCGCCCGCCGCGGTGGAAGCCCTTGGTCGGATCACGCGAGATTGTCCGAGCGCCTTCTAACCGACGATCCGGCCGCAATTATTGATGCGCTCACCGCTGCGGCGTGGGAGGGGGCCTCTCCCGCCGACCTCGGTCGATCGCTCGCTTACGCGGCGGCGCTCAGGGTCGCGCGGTTTGGCACCGCCAACGAGCATTCGGATTGGGAAACCGCCCACCACGTCCTCACCCACGCGAATGCGGTCCACCAGGCGCTCAAGCGGATCGACAGCGGGGCGGCCGACGCAGGCGAGCCTGTCGAGGCCGTGCGCGGCCTGCTCCACGGCGCCATGGCGCTCTATCTTGCGCGCTACCTGAACGTGCCGCCAGCCTCGCTGCCGGGCGAGCGCGGCGACCGGCTCGACGACCTGCCCGTCGCAATCGAGGAGATCGGCGCCGCTCTGCTCGACACTTTCGACCGCCAGCAACAGATCGATGCTGCGGCGCGGCTCGTCGCTCGCCACCTTACCCTAGGTCACCCGCCCGAGGCGTTGATCGCGACGCTCGCGCATGCGCTCCTTCGCGAGGATGCGGGCTTTCACGCCTACCAGATGCTCGAGGCTGGGGTGCGGCAGTTTCGCGAGTGGGGCAATGACGACCAGGGCCGGCATATCCTTATCGCCGTCACACGCTATTTGGTCGCCCATTTTCCGACGCAGCGCACCCTGTTGCAGACGGCCGACATCGCCCGCCGGCTGATGCGCGGTGGCGAGCTTCATCGCGAGGCGCAAGCGGAGTGAGCGGAGCGCCGATTACTCATTGAACAAGCGCTGGATAGCGACCAGGCGCGGCAAGGCGCCCAGCTTGATAGCGTTGAGTGAATCACCTTTGATCCGGAGGGGACGAAAGAGGTGCTCGTGAAGATACCCGGGTCCCCCTGATCACGTCTGTGGCACCATTCGGCGCAATTTCTGGCGCTGAAGGTGCTTGGTTACCCCTGACTACGGCCGCGCCACTGTTCGCCGTGGTTTGAACAACCGAGGGCGCTTGGGTGCCTCTGAGGGCGGCCGTGCCGTTGTCGTCTGCGGTTTGCAACGCCGGCGGCGCTTGTTTACCTCTGACCACGACCGCACCGATTTCGGATGGGGCAGCTCGCGACGACGGTGCTTGGATACGGCTGTCCGCCGCCGCGTTGCCTGCAATGGAGGGTTGCGATGCCGACGGTGCTTGCGTACCTCTGTCCGCCACCGTGCCGCTGGCAAGCGGGGTTTGCGAGGCCGGCGGTGCTCGGGTATCGGTGTCGGCGGCCGTGCTGCTCATAACCGGGGATTGCCCCGGCGACCCCGCAGGGGCAGCCCCGTCCGCCGTAGTGCCGACAGACGGCACGTGCGAGCCCGCAGTCACTGGCGCGTGGATTAGTGCCGTCGACGAATGTGTGGCGAGCCACGCCCACAATGCAATGCCCCAGACGCCAACGGTAGCAACGACGCCCATTGCGACGGCGGCAGTTCGGAACCTCATGGGTCGGCGCTGCGTGTTTCGCGCCGCGAGGCGCGGGCCGAATGCCACAGCTTCCGCGTTCATGGCATAGCAGTTTACCGGCGCTGCGCCGATCTCGAGGTTCTGTTTTCCGATGTCTTTGAACATATACGCAAGCTGGCCGCGAATGGCTTCCCAGACGGCGCCGGAAATGCAAATGCCTGCGGGTTCGGCCAACGCCGCAAGGCGCAAGGCTATGCTGCCGCGCTCGCCGTAGGCCTCGGCACCAGGTTTGATCAGAGTTGCGAGAGTGTCCCTTGGCAATGCAGCGACGGCACGGGTTACCAAATCGTCTCCATCACCGGTCACCTGACCCATACTGACCCCGACGCTGAAAGTAATCCGCCGGTCGGGTAAGGTCCGAATATTTCGATCGATCATGCCGCTTTGCAGCTCGACGGCGCACCGCACAGCCTCGGTCGGGCTCTCGAACTCGACCAGCAGATTATCGTCGGCCGCCCTTACGATCCGACCGGAATGCTCGGCGATTTTGGGATAGACGAATTGAACGCGATGGGCCTCCAGCTGTTCAAGAGCGCCCTTCTCGTCCGCTCGGATCAGCTTCGAATAGCCCACGACTTCAGCAGCTAGCGTCACGATCAGACGGCCGATGGCAGCCATTGTTGGTACGTCCCCCTCTTCTGAGCGATGCCGTTCGTCCCCTCGCGGGATGATAAAGGATAATGCGTAACCATAATAGTCATGCGGATGATCGCCCTCTTCGTCGTCTTGGGAGTAACCGCGTGCGCGGGGCGACCGGTTCGCGAAGCTCGGCGCCCATCACCAGCTCCTAGGGGACCGCATCGATTAGCTTGCCTCGAATTGGCAGTTCGGCTGCGGGCGATCGCGCGAGCGTCGGTGGCCCCAGTGTTGTCAGGCGGGCAGCTTGCCACGTCTTTCCTGATCCTGGCGGCGGATAGCTCGATCCGCATCGGCGGCTGATCGGGCGACTGGCCGCCTCCGGCGCGCCATCGACCAGGTTGGCGTTGGGCGATATGCCGGTCGCCGCCGACCTCAAGGTCGGCAAGCGCACCGTGCTGAACTATCTGCTCGGCCGGATGAGGTCGCTCGCCCAGGTTCGTCACGAACACCTCGGTTCTAGCTGCTGAAGGTGCGTATGCCCGTCACGCATGTCCAGCGCAAAGCCGAGCGACCCCCAAAAGGAAACGCTAGCGGGGGCTGCGTTGACGGTCACCAACTGGCGTAGGGCGGATGCAATCCGCCTTCTTCATATCGGCCACATGGTTGATGGCGACACGCCCTTATCGGGTTCGCGCCGCTGAAAAGCCCGGCAAGCGCCTTCCATCACCAAGGCAGCGAAATCATCCGCCCTCTCTATTTGCTAATAAACGGCGGCGCGCCGGCGATGCTAACACGGCGGATTGCATCCGCCCTACGCTTGCTGCGAGGATAGGAGCCGCAACCGCGGAATTTGCCAGACATGCGGGGTGGTAAATAGACGATCACGCAATTGCCACATTCGCATTGTACCCTCCTGCGCATTGCCGCCCGCCGAACGGGTGCGAGATTGCGATTGAAGGAGTGGGCGATGCCTGATCTCGACCTGATAAAACAGGAGAAACAGGGGGCGCGGGACCGGCGCGGGCGGTTTTCCAAGGGCCGGTCGGGCAATCCCGCCGGCCGGCCGCGCGGCTGCCGCGACCATGTCAACCGGGCGGCCCGGCTGTTGCTCGCCGGCGAGGGCGAGGCGCTGACCCGCAAAGCCGTCGAGCTGGCGCTCGCCGGCGACCCAGCAGCATTGCGGCTGTGCCTGGAGCGCATCGTTGGGCCGTATCGCGAACGCGCGGTGGGTTTGGGCGACCCATGCAGTTGCGCAACAGGACCGCGCCGGCGCAAGTGACACGCCGGTCCGGTTCTGCGCCCGGAGCGTGCGTTGCCGACCAGTCTCCCCTCGACCAGGCGCCTTCCCTCCTTCCTTCCTTCCCTCCCTCCCCTCCGCGGCCGATCGCCCGGCGTTGTTCGAGGACTTCCTCGGTACTATGCACCTGTCCGACTTCTCCGGTCCGTTCATCGTCGGCTACAGCCTCTTCGGCCTTCCCGACGCGGACCGGCGCGACGGCACTTCACCCGGCCGAACCAGAGATCTCCCAGGTTCCGACGCGATCCTTTGCAGCGTGATGTGGTCTTCGACCCCGGCAGAGCGTCAGCCCCTCGCATGGCGGTGCCGCACATATTGCCTTCGACGTTGCTTACCGTCTCGCCCTCTGCGAACTTCGAGATTTCGTGGCTCAATAGCACACCCCACTGCATCGCTGTGTCCGCTTCACAGCCGCCGTCGCCGACGACCATGCAACACTCGCTCTGGGCGCCCGCTACGGCTTACCCGCGCCGGTCTTCCACCGGGCGGACCGCGCCAGCTTTCCTGGCGCACAAGCAATCTCGGGCCGGTTAGCTGAGTACGCCGGCCTTATTGCGTTCGATCAGGTCGAAATCGATGTGGGCGCCGAGGCCGGGTTCGGTGGGGGCGTGGACGAGGCCGTCGCGGTCGATGGCGATGTCTTCGGCGAGGCCGTATTTCTGCATCGCGTCCGGCAATAGCACCTCGAAGAATTCGGTGTTCCGGATCGCCATGATGACGTGCAAATTGGCGACGTTGTTCAGTGAATTGCCGCCGTGGTGCACTTCGAAATTCATGCGGAAGGCTTCGGCGAGGTGGGCGGTCTTGATCAATGTCGTGATGCCGCCTTTGACCGCGACGTCGCCGCGCAGAAAGTCGGTGGCGCGCTCGAGGATCCACGGGACATAGGAATCCAGTCCGCCGATCGGGTATTCGGTCGCGAGGATCGGAATGTCGAGCTTTTGCTTCAGCTTGACGTAATTGTAGAGGTCCTGATCGGCAAGCGGATCCTCGTACCAGTAGAACCCCATCTCCTCGATGGCGCGGCCGACCCGCAGGGCCTCCTCGTAGCGATAGCTCCAGGTCGAATCCAGCATGACCGTGTAGTCGTCGCCGACCGCCTTGCGCACTGCCTCGCAGACCCTGATGTCGTCGCGCCAGGATTGCGGCGGGTGGATCTTGTAGGCGCGCCAGCCGGTCGATTGGTAATGGCGGGCCTGCTCGACATAGGCTTCGGGGGCGCCATGGATCTCCGAACTCGCATAGGCGGCGATATGGTCGCGCGTCGTGCCGATCAGCCGGTGGATCGGCAGCCCCGCCGCCTTGCCGGCGATGTCCCACAGTGCGATGTCGCAGGCGCCGATCGCGCGCACCGTGGCGGCGCGGGCGCGCGCCCATAAGAGGCGGTTGAGACGCTCGCGGTCGAGCGGGTCCTGACCCAAGAGGATCGGCTTCAGAAAGCGGATCAGGCCCGGCCCGTCGAGGCTCGCCGGGTTGGAGGAGGTGCCGAGAAAGGCATGCCCGGTGACGCCTTCATCGGTAGTGATCGCCAGCAAGCCGAGATCGCTCTTGCCCGTCGGCCGGGCCGTGTGGTGACCGTAAATTGTCGAGGGAATGCTTTCCCACGCGAACAGGGTCAGGGTGACATCGGCAATTTTCATTGGGTTCTCTGCTGGCCAAACTCTGGGATCGACGCCTTGCGTCCTTCGAGACGCCCGCTTTGCGGGCTCCTCAGGATGACGGTTTTCCTTAATGCCATCATCAACTCTACCTCATCCTGAGGAGCGCCGAAGGCGCGTCTCGAAGGACGCACGATCGTGCTGCAGCGCGCCTCTTTCGCACATTCAGCCGACCAGCACGGCCTTGCCTATGACCTTGCGGTCGATCAGGGCTTGTATCGCCTCTGCCGCTGCTTCCAGCGGAAAGCGGCGCCAGATGCGCGGCTTGAGCTTGCCTTCTCCGGCCAACGCCACGAGCGTCTTGATGTTGGCGGCGGCGATCTCCGGGTGGGCTTCGCTGAGCCCGCCGATCCGCACCCCGAGCGCCTCGATGCCCTTGATCAGCAGGTAATTGGTTCGGGCGAGCGCCGGCGCGCCGCCGAGAAACCCGAGGATCAGGATGCGCCCGCTCCAGGCGAGGCAGCGCAGCAACTCTTCGAATGTCGGACCGTTCACCGGGTCATAGACGATGTCGACGCCGCGGCCGCCGGTCAGCTCCATCACCTTGTCGCGGAAACCGGCCTGGTAATCGATCGCGTGATCCGCGCCCTCTTCGAGGCAAGCCGTGCGTTTCTCGTCGGTGCTGGCGGTCGCTATGACTTTGGCGCCGTAGAGCTTGGCGATCTGGATCGCGGGAAGGCCAATGCCGCCGGCGGCGCCATGGATCAGAACCCAGTCGCCTGCTTTGAGCCGGCCGCGCTGCAGCAGCGCATGATAGGCGGTGTGGTAGACGTTGCGGAAGACGGCCGCCTCCTCCAGGCTCATGGCGGCGGGGATCAGGTCGCAATCCGCGGCCTTCGCATTACCCAACTGCGCGAAGCCGCCGAGCCGATGTCGGCTCATCACCCGATCGCCGGGCTTGAAGCCGGTCACGCCGGGCCCGACGGCGACGACCTCACCCGCGCCCTCGCTGCCCGGGATGAAGGGCGGTTCCGGCCGGAACTGATACTTGCCGGCCAGCATCAGGACATCGACATACTGGACGCCGCGCGCCTGGATGCGAACCTGCAGATCTCCGGTGCCGGGCGGCGGCGGGTCGGGCACTTCTCGAACCGCCAGGACCTCCGGCCCGCCGAACCCCTCGCAAACGACCGCCTTCATCGCGCGCAGCCCGGATTACTCGGCGGCCTCGGCTCGGATATTCGCCTCCGGCTGCGTGCGCAGCTTTTCCATCACCTCCCAGTTCGTGTAGCGCGTAAAGCCGTTCTCGTCGAAGAACAGCACCGCGCCATTGCAGATGAAGAGATAGGTCGTGTCTTCGAGAGCAGTCGTCGCGTCGTGCAGAATCCCCGAAGGCTCATAGACATAGTCGCCCGCATTCAACACGCCGTTTCTGACTTGAAGCTTGCCCGAGATAATAAAAGCGTGAGCGCCCGCGAGATGTTTATGGGGCGGTGCGACATAACCCTTCTTCCAATGGTGGAGCGAGGCCCAGGTCCCGGTCTCATGGCCGACCCACAGCACCTTGACCGAGGAAAGCGGCGTCTGCTGGATCCACGGCGCCTCGGACCGCACCAGTGTGTCCTGAATATTCTGAAAGGCAGGTCTGATGTCTTGCGGCAGCGGCATGTCGGTTCCTTTCGTGTCGCGCAAATCACGATACGCCGCACCGGCAATGCCGGCAAGGACACCCCACGCGAGAGGCTAGTCTAGTGGGACATCAACACCGGAACCGTCATGTGGTCGAGGAGGTCGCGGCTGACGCCGCCGACCAACGCTTCGCGCAGCTGTGAATGGTGGTATGCGCCGGCGACGAGCAGGTCGGCCGCGAGATCAGCGGCGCGGGAGAGCAGCACGTCCGAAATACGCAGGTCACCGTGTAGGGTTTCCTCGGCGCGGGCGGCGATGCCGTGCCGTTGCAGGTGATGCACCATCCGCTCTATCGAGGGATGGTGCTCCTCGAGCGCCGTCTCCCGCGCCCCGACAAACATCACGGTCACCGCCTCGGCATTTTCGAGCAGCGGCAGCGCGTCGTTTGCTGCCCGCGCGGCCTCCCGCGTCCCGTCCCACGCGACGAGCGCGCGCCTGCCGACGGTATCGAAAGCGCCGGCATACGGGACCACGAGAACCGGCCGGCCCGTCGCGATGACGATTTCGTCCGGGCGAAACCCGGTCGACCGGATCTCCGGCGACAACTGTCCGAGAATGGTCAGATCGAAAGCCTTCGCAAGATCGATGAAGAGCGCAGTCTCGCCCGGCGAGAGAAGGCGCCATTCGCCGCCGAGCCCATTGGCCCGCAGTTCCGTCCTGAAGAGCTCTTCTACCTGCTCGGCGCGCTCGGCTTCGCGCGATGCCGGTGGAAAAGCCGGGTCGCCAGCCGTGGTCCCCGCTTCGGGTGCGATAAGAACCCCGGGGCCGGGATTGACCGGCGCCCCCGGTGATATTGGGCCAACACCATGCTCCTCTCGCATGACGTAGCAAGCCGTGATATGCGCTTGGTGCGCCCGTGCCAAGTTGAGGGCGAGCTTGAGACGGCCTTCCCCGGCGGTGCTGGGATCGATGCCGACCAGGATATCCTTCAGGGCCATTTTTGCCTCGCGACAGGGTTCAAAGCGCAAACGCCAGGAATTCGCGCGGAGCGCGGTGGGGATCAATTTGCTTCGCTCACCGCCTCGCGAAGGCCTGACAGGAACAGCTCGCGGTCGGCAGGGCGCCGTAGCTGTCCGGCGCTCGGCACCAGGCGAGGCGTGATGCGACGCAGCCTTGCAATGATCGCGCGCGCTTCGTCGCGCCGCCCCATATGGACATAGCACGCGGCGAGAACGCGATATGAGTGCGGATAACCCGGATTTTCCTGAATAGACAGAAGTAGCCTCGACGCCGCTTCGTCAAACTCGCGTTTGAAGAAATGAGCTTCGCCGATCAAGCTCAGCGGCGTACCCGCTCGCTCGCGTGGGCTCAGCCGCAGCGCCGTCTCGGCATGGTCGATCGCGCGATCGTGCTGACCGGCCCAGAGCCTCAGAACGCCGCTCAAAAACCAGCCGCGCGAGAAGCTCGGGGTGAGCGCGAGGGCACGATCGACCAGCGCCATCATGGCGCCGATATCCTCGCCGAAATTGGCAGGAACAAAGGCGGCATTGGCCAGGATCCCCGGGTCGTCCCCCGCCACCTGGAGCGCCTGCCGGGCAAGATCGACCGCTTCGCCGGCGGTCTCCGGCCCTTCGGCCCAGCCCTCTGTGGCGAGCCGCATCTGGCACATCGCCGCCAAGGACAGCGCCGGACCACAGTGCCGGTCGATCGCTACCGCCTGGTGGAGCAATTCCAGCGCCTTGAAAAGCCGCTCTTTTGTTATTGGATAGTAGGTCGCGAGCGCCCGCAAATAGAGATCGTAGGCCGTCACGTCATGCGTCGGACGGGCGGCCGAGCGGCGGACCTCAGCGGCTTGCAGTGCCGACTCGATGACCCCGGCGACGTTGATCGCCACCTTGTCCTGAAGGTCGAAGACATCCTCCAGGGAGCCGTCGAAACGATCGGCCCAGAGGTGGGCGCCGGTCTCGGCCTCGATCAACTGTGCGGTGATGCGCACCCGGCTTCCACCCTTGCGCACCGAGCCTTCGAGGACGTAGCGGACACCGAGCTCGCGCCCCACCTGCTTCACGCCGACCGATCTTCCCTTGTTAGGTAAAGCTGGAATTGCGGGCGATGACGAACAGCCAGCGGATGCGGCTGAGCGCGGTGATGATCTCCTCGACCATGCCGTCGGCGAAATATTCCTGCTCCGGATCGCCGCTCATATTCTGGAACGGCAGAACCGCGATCGACGGCCTGTCGGGCAACGGCAGCGGCGCTCTCGCTGCAGAATCCGGCGTCAGAATCATTGTCTCACCGGCCATATTCACATCGAATACGCGGACCGGGCGCGCGATGTTCTTGACCTGCTGCTCGCCCCTGTCGTCGAAGGCGAAACCGAGCTTGTCGCGCACTTGGTCGCGCACCACGCGACTGACGCAGATTCCGCCCGGACTCGACAAGGCTTCGAGGCGGGCGGCGACATTGACGCCATCGCCGTAGATTTCCCTACCGTCCTTGATGATGTCGCCGAGATTGATCCCGATGCGGAACTCGATCCGCCGATCCGCCGGTAGATCGGCGTTGCGCAGGGCCATCTCGCGTTGGATCTCGACCGCGCAGCGCACCGCGTCGACGACGCTCGCGAACTCGACCAAGAGGCCGTCGCCCATCGTTCTGACGACCCGGCCGCGGTGCTCCTTGATCTTCGGATCGGCGACTGTGCGGCGCAGCACTTTCAGCCTTTCGAGCGTGCCCTCCTCGTCCTCACCCACGAGCCGCGAATAGCCGACGACATCGGCCGCCAGAATGGCCGCCAAGCGCCGCTCCACCTTCCGTTCACTCATGATCCGGCCTGCCCAAAAAGGGAGCCTCTCGGAGATTACGCAGATTAATAGGTCGCAAAAAACGATGCAGCCTTTTCCGGATGCAGGACGGCATTTACTCGGTGATTTGGACAGCCTTCGGAGGGTTCATCCGCCGGCTGGGCTGGTGCTAGACTGGCCGGTGATGACGGGTACTCGCACGCTCCGAAGTGACGAGCCGCTTGCCGTGGAGCTCACGGCGGCACTGAAGGGAGGTGAGGTCGACCGGCTGCGCCGGCTGCTCGCAGCCAATCCCGGCCTCGCCCATTGCGTGGTCGAGAACCCTAAAAGTGGCGGGAAAGGTGGCGGGCGAACGCCGCTGCATCTTTTCGCCGATTGGCCGGGGCACAATTCGAACGCTGTCGACATCGTTCGCACTCTCGCTGCGGCTGGCGCCGACCTCGATGCGCCGGCGGTCGGGATGCGACACCGCGAGACGCCACTTCATTGGGCGGCCAGCGACGACGACGTCGCGCTGATCGATGCGCTGCTCGATGCGGGAGCCGATATCGAGCGTCCGGGCTCGTCGATCGACGGCGGCTCGCCTTTGTCCTGCGCCGTCGGTTACGGGCAATGGGCAGCGGCCCGGCGTCTGGTCGAGCGCGGCGCGCGTACGCTTCTCTGGCATGAAGCGGCGATGGGACTGATGCCGGCGATCAGACGACGGGTCGAAGCCGGCCCGCCGCCGCAACCCGAAGAGCTTTCAGGGCCGTTCTGGAACGCATGCCATGGCGGGCAGCTCGCCGTCGCTCAATATCTGCTGGCGCACGGCGCCGATCTGAACTGGCCCGCGCCGTGGTCCGGGCAAACGCCGCTCGACATCGCGGAACGGGAGGGACGGAGCGATATCGTCGCCTGGCTGCTCGGAAAGGGCGCGATCCGCGGTTCGCGAGGAACATCGACAGCGTAGACGGAGAGCGGCGAACAACGGATCTGATCGAGGAGAGCCCCCACAACGTGACCTCGTGAAATCCTGTGCTGCGGCGCGTCGCCATGATCTCGCTGCTGTTTATGCGGCGCATGTCCCGCGGCGAATGGTATGTGTTTCGGTCATATCTCGCGGCAAACCTAGCCTCTTGATCAGGCAGGGGCACGCGAATTTGCCGAAAGTCTTGATTTCTGCGGGGCTGGGTGTCGCAGAAGATGGCTTTTTGAGTTGGCGGCCGGTCGGTAGCGAATTAATCAAGGCTCCGGCAATAGGTGCAGCGGTGCGGTGTGCTTTGCTGCTCCATTGTCGTTCTGAGGCATTGAGCAAAAGCGTCAGTGCCCGGCTGAAACCCTTGGATCACGCACTTATTTTGGTCGGCAAGTTGAATTGGCCACCACGCTACCAGCGCCTGCGGATTTCCCGCGATAGGCTCCCCAGCCTCGTGCATCGCTGAGGTCGCTGATTGCTGTTTCGCCTGCTCTGCCGGCCAGACGCAGGCCACCAATGAAATGACGGAAATAAAGCTCGCGAGGCGCATAAGCATGATTTTCACTCCCGCCAGTGAGACTCTCGATATCGTCTCAGTGATTGATTTGTGCAACAAGCCCGCCGCCCGACCTTCTCAGCGTGGCTAAGGCCGTAGCGGCACGGCATCGTTGCGCTGCGGTGGTGTAGCCCCACGGGTGGATGAGGTTTCTATCAATAAACCTTCGATCACAGGCAACAGCCGGGCGGCTATGATGCGATGCCCGGTGGCATCCGGGTGCAATCCGTCGACTAAATGACGATCTTTACTACACGACACTAATGTTGTGCCATAGCCGTGCGCAAGCGCGGCCCAGCTTGGTCCCCCGCATAATACCGCCCGTATCCTTTGCGCTCGTAGCCGACTTACGATGCCTCCAATATTCGCTTCACTTTGTTCCACGGTCAAACTGTGTTGCAATGACATAAAATCGTTCCTCCCTCCTTGGATGATAACGATCTTCGTTCCAAGAGGGATCACGGTACTCATTCTCATAAGCATACGGTCAGTAGTATCTCCGTCGACTCCAGCATTGATAACCTGAACGTTAAACCCATCAGCGCTCAGCATCCGCTGCAGTTGGGCCGGAAACGCTTCGTCGAGGGAAACCCCCTCTCCGTGTGTAATGCTGTCGCCGAGAGCGACGATGTAGGTCGGTTCTGCCACCGCCGGCTCAGCGGACGATACCATCAATGGATTTAGAAGCGTAATGATTGCGGCTGATGTTTTCCAATGGATACGTCGCATTGCTTTTGTCCCCGCCGAAGGGTCTTCCATGTCAGAACACTAGCAGGGTGCTGAAAAAGGGTGGCGAAATTTGTGCATTGTGATCCCTTGGGGTGGGGCAAGGGGGTGACGATGCGCGGCGACGATGCGATTTGCGGTAAGCTTTTCAGCTACATAGACCTTGAGAAGCGGATCCGGGCGGATCACCCGCTGCGGGTGATTCGCGCGCGATTGCCAATGTCGCGCTCAAATCGCTGTCCGGCGAGTTTGAAAAGCTTTGTTCGCCGCTCGGCCGCGAGTTGATCCCGCCGGAACGGCTGCTGCGCGCCCTGCTGCTGCAGGCGTTTTATTCGATCCGCTCGGAACGGCAACTGGTCGAGCGGATCGACCACGATCTGTTGTTCCGCTGGTTTGTTGGGCTGGGCATCGAGGACCCGGTGTGGGACGCCACGACCTTCACCCAGAACCGCGACCGCCTGCTGGAAGGCGATATCGCAGCTCAGTTTCTCGCCGCGGTGCTGGCGCAGGCCGGGGTCAAGGCGTTGCTGTCGAGCGAGCATTTCTCGGTCGACGGCACATTGCTGGAAGCCTGGGCGAGCCTGAAAAGCTTTCGGCCAAAGGACGGCTCGGGTGATCCTCCCGGCCCGGGTCGCAACGGCGAGCAGGATTTTCACGGCGAGCCGCGGCGCAACGACACGCATGTCTCGACCACCGACCCCGAAACCCGTTTGTTCCGCAAAGGATTGGGCAAGGAGGCGCGGCTGTGTTTTATGGGCCATGCCCTGATGGAGAACCGCAACGGGCTGATTGTCGGTGCGGTGACCACAACCGCTACCGGCCATGCCGAGCGGCGGGCGGCGCTGACGCTGATCGAACCGCACGCCGCGACCCTGCAGCCGGTGACGCTCGGCGCCGATAAGGGCTATGACAGTGCCGATTTTGTGATGGCACTGCGCGACAAGGCAGTCACCCCGCACGTCGCGCAGCACACCAGTGGCCGCCGCTCGGCGATCGACGAGGGCACCGCCGGTCATCCCGGCTATGCGATCTCGCAGCGCATCCGCAAACGCGTCGAGGAGGCTTTCGGCTGGGCCAAGACAGTGGCCGGCTTGCGCAAGATGCGGCATCGCGGCCGGCTCAAGGTCGATTGGCAATTCACCCTCGCAATGGCCGCGTATGACCTCGTTCGCCTGCCTAAATTGCTCGCTGCGGCTGTTCAATAAGGCGACGCGCACATCAAACCGTGTACTGCTGCTCCGCCCGCGCCCACTGCAACCCATTCCAAAACTGTCCACCACCGCAATGTCGACTACCGCGGAAGCCAGAACGCGCCAAAATCGACATTTTTTCAGCACCCTGCTAGGCTTCGAGGGGTACCGCCCGCAATCTCTGTGTGTGCTGCCAAGCTAGCCCCAGCGAAAGTCTGATATCTCCATTCTGGAAAAGTTAGCCTTATCTGCTTCGGAAGCGGCGTGCCTAAGCCAGTTATATCGCCAAAATTGTTAATTTCTGCAACGCAGCGGATCGAAGCTGCATCTTCAAGGGGGTGGCGCCTCTCTTGAAGCACTCAGCGGACTGTCGGACGCGGGCGCGCATCTGGTTGATCTGTGCGACGCCGAATTCGGCTCTCTACTTCCTCGGTCACTGAGTGCGCGAGAGCGGTAGTTTTGACGTCCCCGAGGACATCCGCGGCCTGATCAGCCGCCGGCTGACCTCTACGCGATGCCCGATTGGGGTGGATCAGGTCGACGCCTTGCCGCCCCGTTGCGGTTCGATCGAAGACGGTCGGCGGCTCGCAGGCACGCCGGGATCGACGTTTTACCGGCGCACGGGGCCGGGTGGGGCAGATTTCCGAAGGCATTCACCAAATGCCGGGAAGCAACCGCCAGCGCACCTGTTGGGCGTATTCGGCATAGCCGGGCAATTCGGCGCGTAATGTGCGGTCCTCGATAATGGTTCGCCAGATAAGAAGCGGCACGCCGAGGGCGCCGAGCGCTGTCGCGAGCCATGAGCAGAGGGCGATCCCGCTCGCCACGATTGCGGGGATCGCGCCGGCATAGCCGGGATGGCGCACCCAACGATAAGGGCCGGCGGTGACGGTTTGGTGTCCGCGCTCCTGTTGTATGCGGACGACCGAGGAGAAGAATCGGTTCACGTGCATCGCCCAGAGGAAGAATGCCAACCCGGCGGCGAAGACCACGAGCGCCGCGATCCGCAACCATAGCGGAACCGTATCGGACCAGTGGAACCGGCGATCGAGACCGGCAATGGTCCAATGCGCAACACACAGCAAAAAGATGAAGTAAAGCTTCGGTCCTGGCGGGTGGCCGCCCGGCCGCATGCGTTCCCGAGCGAGGTCCTCATCGGTCAGAAGGAGGCCGGCTACGGATACCGCCGCGAGGACCCCGAGGTAAGCCCAGAACAACGGAATGTCGATCCGGCCGGCAGGTCCGAATAAGACGACGGCAACCAGCAGGATAAAGCCGAGCGTCTGGGCGACCAACGCCCGCGACGGTTTGGTCATGCTCGCAACTGGCCGCCGGTCGCCTTTTCGACTTGCGCGATCAGGCGCTTGGAGAAGCCTTCGATTTCGGCCTCGGTCAGGGTTTGCTCCCGCGGCTGCAGAACCACCGTGATCGCGAGCGATTTTTTGCCCTCGGGCAGACCCGTCCCTTCATAGACGTCGAACAGGCGGATCTCGGAGACGAGCTTGCGGTCGACACCGCGGGCGGCGCGCAGCAGGGTCTCGGCCGCCAGGTCTCCGTCGACAACAAAGGCGAAATCGCGCTCGATGGGCTGGAATACCGAGAGGCGCAAGGGCGGTTTTGCACGCCCGGAGCGCGGTTGGGGCACCGCGTCGAGAAACACCTCGAAGCCGGCGATCGGCGGCCGCGCATCGAGCGCCTCCAACACCGCCGGATGCAGCTCGCCAAACGCGCCGATTACCATCGGCCCGAGCCGCAACGTGCCGGCCCGGCCCGGATGGTACCAGGCGGGTGGGTCGGTGGTGACCTGGATGTTCTCCGTCGGGGCGCCCATCGCGCCAAGGGCAGCGAGCGCGTCGGTCTTGGCGTCATAAAGATCGGTCTCGCGCGCCGGTGTACGCCAGTGCTTTGGACCGGTGCGCCCGCTGCGCACGCCGGCGGCGGCGAGCACCTGGCCCTCCGGCGTGTCGTCGCGGTAGAGCGGCCCAAGCTCGAACAATGCCGCATCCGGGAACCCGCGATCGGCGTTCCGGCGTGCTGCGGCGACGAGCCCCGGCAACAGGGATGGCCGCATCGCATCGAGGTCGGCGCTGATCGGATTGACGAGACGCAATTCCGGCTTGGCGCCGCCGAACAACTCCGCCTCGCGCGCCGAGACAAACGAGAACGTCACCGCTTCGGTCAGCCCGCGCTCGACGAGCGTGCGGCGCACCAGCTCGGCCCGGCGCTGTAGCGGCGCCAATGCCGGCCGCGACAGCGGTGTCGCTCGTTCGAGTGGCACCGCCGGGATCTGGTCGTAGCCCTTGATCCGCAATACCTCCTCGACGAGATCGGCCTCGCCGACGATGTCGCCGCGCCATGAAGGCGGCTCGACCGAGAGATCGCCGCCCGCTAGGGTCTCGACCGCGCAGCCGAGCGCGATGAGGATCTCGGCGCTCTCCTCATGCGGCACGTGGAGCCCGCCGAGGCTCGCCGGCCGCTCGGCGCGCAGCACATATCGGCACCGCCAATCCGGCACAGCGCCGGCCGTGATGACCTCGGACGCCTCGCCGCCGCAAAGCTCCAGCATCAACCGCGTCGCGATCTCCAGCCCATTCCTGACAAAAGCGGGATCGAGGCCGCGCTCGAAGCGGTAGCGGGCGTCGCTCGCAATGTTGAGCTTGCGGCCGGTGGCGGCGGTGCGGACCGGGTCGAAGAGCGCCGCCTCGATGAGCACCTCGGTGGTCGCTTCCGTGCACGCCGTCACCTCACCGCCGATCACGCCGCCGAGGCTCTGGACGCCGGCAGGGTCGGCAATCACCGTGATTTCCGGGTCGAGCGCATATTCCTGTCCGTTGAGGGCGAGCAGGGTTTCGCCCGGCCTCGCCAAACGCACCGTCAGATCGCCGGCGAGCCGGCCTGCATCGAACACATGGAGCGGCCGGTCGAGGTCGAAAGTCAGGAAATTGGTGATGTCGACGAGGGCCGAAATCGGCCGCAGCCCGATCGCTTCGAGCTTGTTTTGCAACCATGCCGGGCTCGGCCCGTTATGGACGCCGCGAATGTGCCGCCCGAGAAACAGCGGACATGCGGTGCGGTCCTCGATATCGATGCCGATCGGCGAATGGAAACGCCCAGGGACCGGGCTCGTGTCGAGCGGCTTCAGATACCCGAGCCCGGCGGCGGTGAGATCGCGGGCGATGCCGAGCACGCCGAGGCAGTCGGCACGGTTCGGCGTCACCTTGATGTCGAGGATGGCGTCGCCAAGGCCGACGAGGCTGGCATAGGGCGCGCCGACCGGAGCATCCTGCGGCAATTCGATGATCCCTTCGTGATCGTCGCCGAGGCCGAGCTCGTAGGCTGAGCACAGCATGCCGCGCGAGGCGACGCCGCGGATCACGGTTTCCTTCAACACCGCACCGGTGCGCGGGATGACGGTGCCGGCGGGCGCAAAGACGCCCTTCATCCCGGTGTGGGCATTCGGCGCCCCGCAGACCACCTGGACCTGCCCCTTCCCGGTATCGACGATACAGACCTTGAGCCGGTCGGCATTCGGATGCGGTTCCGCAGAGATGACCGAGGCCACTGTGAACGGTTCGAGACCAGCAGCGCGGTCCTCCACACTTTCCAGTTCATGGCCGAGCATCGTGAGCCGCTCGCCGATGGCGGCGACCGGCGCCTCGGTATCGAGATGCTCCTTCAGCCAGGCGAGTGTCGTCTTCATGCCACCGTTCCGCCTAGCAGCGGCCCGCGAACAAGCGAGGGGACATCGAGCGGCAGGAAGCCGTAATAGCGCAGCCAGCGCAGATCCGAATCGTAGAAGGCCCGCACATCGGGGATCCCGTATTTCAGCATTGCCACCCGCTCGATTCCCATGCCAAAGGCAAAGCCCTGAAACTCGGACGGGTCGATGCCGCAGTTCTTCAGAACCTGCGGGTGCACCATGCCGCTGCCGAGGATTTCGAGCCAGTCGCCGCCGGCGCCGATCTTGAGCTCGCCGCCTTGGCGCGAGCAGCCGATGTCGACCTCGGCCGAGGGCTCGGTGAACGGGAAATAGCTCGGCCGAAAGCGAACCGGCAGCTCGTCGAGCCCGAAATAGGCGCGGAGGAACTCGATCAGGCAGCCCTTCAGATGCCCCATATGGGTGGTCCGGTCGATCACCAGCCCCTCGACCTGATGAAACATCGGGGAATGCGTCGCATCGTGGTCCATGCGGAAGGTGCGGCCGGGGACGATGATCCGGATCGGCGGTTTCTGCGCCAGCATCGTGCGAACCTGCACTGGCGAAGTATGGGTGCGCAGCACGAGCCGGGTGCCGTCCGGCCGCTCCGGCAGATAGAATGTGTCGTGCTCCTGACGAGCCGGGTGCTCGGGGGGGATGTTGAGCGCGGTGAAATTGTAGAAATCCTCCTCGATATGAGGGCCTTCGGCGACCTCGAAGCCCATTTCGCCAAAAATCGCCACGATCTCGTCGACGGTCTGGCTGATCGGATGGAGGCGCCCGGCGGTCGCGAAGGGCACCGGGAGGGTCACGTCGGCACGCTCGCCGGCGAGCCGCTGTTCGAGCGCGGCCCGCCCGAGCCGCGCGGCGGCCTCGCCGAGCGCCGCCGTGATGCGGTCCTTGGCGGCGTTCAGCGCCGCTCCGGCACGCCGCCGCTCTTCCGGCTCGAGCGCGCCCAGCTCGCGCATCGCCAGGGTCAATGACCCTCGCCGCCCGAGCACCTTGACACGCAGTTCTTCGAGCGCCTCGGGCGACGCCGCAGCGGCAATATCGGCGAGGATCGCATCCGTCGAGGGGTCGATATCTGCCATTGGATCATTCTCACAAATAAAAGGGGCCGACGGCCCCCTTGGCTATAGCACGCTGAACCAGGACTCAACCGGCTGGTTGCGCGGCGGTCCAGGTGTGCGCCAGTGGCAACCAAGACGCTCACCCGCCTCGCTACGCTCGTGACCCTCGTTCAGCACCAATGGCATTGGTTGCGAGCGCGGCCGGATCGCCAGGCGCACTTCGAAACCTACGCCGAAGTATCGAGGCGGCGCACCGGTCGTGTTATCCTGCGAGGTCTCGGTCATTCCGCTTATGCGTTCAACGCACCGCCGACGCGGCATCGAGGGAGACGCGGAGAGTTGATCCTGTCCCGCGGCGCGATCATCATCGCCGTGCGCACGGCGCGGCCACAACCGTCCGGCCGCACCGGTGAGGTCAGCGAATGAGGCGGCGCGACCTGCTGTTGCTCGCCGCCGGGACGGCGACGACCCGGAACCCGGCCTCGGCCGAGGCGCCGCGCATTGGCTTTGTCCAGGTGGGGTCACGGCAGGACAACCAGGGCCTTCTCGACGCATTCCGCGAAGCTCTCTCCGCGCTCGGCTGGACCGACGGCAGCAACATCGCGATTGTCGACCGCTGGGCCGAGGAGCGCGCCGAGCAGTTGCCCGGCATCGTCAAGGAGCTGATCGGCTCCGGCGTCGCGATCCTGGTTACCGGCGGGACTCCGGCCACGCTCGCCGCAAAGCGCGCGAGCGCGACGATCCCGATCGTCCTGGTCGGCGTCGACGATCCGGTCGCGCTCGGCGTTGTCGCGAGCCTGGCGCAGCCGCGCGGCAACGCCACGGGCCTGTCTCTCACTTCATCCGAGGCGATCGCAACGCGGCTGCAGCTGCTGCAGGAGCTGGTTCCCCGGCTGCGCCGGGTGGCGGTAATCGTCAGGGCAGATCCGGGCATCGAGCAAAAGCTGCAGGACATCCGCCTCAATGCCGCGCAGATGAAGATCGAGCCGTTGATGCTCCAGGCGGCGACCGGGACGGCCCTCGAACTGGCCTTCGCGCGGTTGCGCGGCGAGCGCTGCGAGGCCGTCTACGTAGCCTCCGGCCCGCTGGGCCCCGCCAAGCGCGCCCAGATCATCGCGCTCGCCGCGGACTCTCGGCTGCCCGCGATGTATTCCTTCCGCGTCTTCCCGGTTGGTGGGGGGTTGATGTCGTTCGGCGCCGATTACGGCGACCTGTACCGCCGCGCCGCCGGTTACGTCGACAAGATCCTCAGGGGGGCAAAACCAGCCGACCTCCCGGTCGAGCCGCCACGCAAATTCGATCTCATCGTCAATCTCAAGACCGCCGGCGCGCTCGGCCTGACGATTCCCCCAACCCTCCTCGCCCGCGCCGACGAGGTCATTGAATGAGATGCGCGGTTCTGCTGCCGCTTGCGGGGCCGATCTCGACCGTGCCATCGTTTTCCGGTCATGACCGGCTTCTGATGAGTGGTTCGGGTTCGGGCGGCGCGGGATGGCGATCGATACGCTGAAAGTCGCGAAACGACTGCGAGAGGCCGGCTTCACCGAGCCGCAAGCCGAGGCGGTCATCGCGGCGGTGCAGGATGGAACAGAGACCGCCGAGCTTGCCACCAAGGCGGACCTCGCCGGGCTGCGCGTCGAGGTCAAGGCCGACATCGCCTCTCTGCGCAGCGAGCTGCGTGAAACCGAGCTGCGCCTGGAAGCGAAGATCGAAGCGATCAAGGCGGATATCCTGAACCGCATCTTCGGGTTGATCCTCGGCACGCTCGTCGTAAACATCGTCGCAATCGTTGGAGCCATGTTCGCAGTAGCCAAGCTGGTAGGACATTGAGTGCTGCGCCTGCGAGGCGCGGGCGGTTGAGCCGCGGACACATGTCAATCGCGTTGCGTATGCGGTATGATCGGGGCGGAATTCGACGAGATTGTCGTCCGATGCCGTTAGCTCATGCCCGCGCGGTGACCGATGACTGACGCCGTGCGCTCTTCACGGATGGGCTGGCTTCCGCTTGGACTGCTGGGAGGGCGGCGCCGATCGCCCGGCCAGGAAAGCGCGGGCGGTGGGCTGCCGGCGGAGCCGCGCGGGCGACTCTTCCGCAAATATGTGCTGCTGATCGTCGGGCTGGTCAGCCTCGTGCTGCTGGTCAACAGCGCGCTCGATTTCTGGTTCAGCTATGAAGAGAACAAGGCGGCGCTGTTCCGCATCCAGCAGGAGAAGGCCGGGTCGGCGGCGCGCCGCATCGAGCAGTTCGTCGACGAGATCGAGCGCCAGCTCGGCTGGACCACGGCGCCGCAATGGGCCGCCAGCCCGCTCGAGCAGCGCCGTTTCGATTATGTGCGCCTGTTGCGCCAGGCGCCGGCGATCACCGAGCTGATCCAGCTCGACGATTCCGGCAAGGAGCAGCTCAAGGTGTCGCGGCTGGCGATGGATGTGGTCGCCAGCGAAAAGGACTATTCGGGGTCGCCGAGCTTTATCGAGGCGCGCCAGCACCGGGTCTGGTTCAGCCCGGTCTATTTCCGCAAGGAATCCGAGCCGTATATGACCGTGGCGCTGGCCCGCACCGGGCGCAATGCCGGCGTCACGGTCGCCGAGGTCAACCTGAAGCTGATCTGGGATGTGATCACCGGATTGAAGATCGGGCAGGGCGGCTACGCCTATGTCGTCGACCGCGACGGCCGGCTGATCGCCCATCCCGACATCAGCCTCGTGCTGCGCAATACCGACCTCTCACAGTTGCCCCAGATTGCGGCAGCACGAGCCGAACCCCCCTCGTTTCCCTCCCCCGCAGGCGGGGGAGGGTTAGGGTGGGGGCAACCGACCGGCCAGGCGGTCATGGTCGCAAAGGGCATCAACGGCAATTCGGTCTTGACCGCGCACGCCGCAATCGCGCCGCTCGGCTGGACCGTCTTTGTCGAATTGCCGTTGAGCGAGGCCTTGGCGCCGCTCTACGGCTCGGCATTGCGCACTGCGGGGCTGCTCGCGCTCGCCCTTGTCCTGGCGACATTGGCCGCGCTGCTCCTCGCCCGCCGCATGACCGTGCCGATCCGGGAGTTGCAGGCGGGCGCCGCGCGGATCGGAGCCGGCGAACTCGACCGACACATCGACATCCAAACCGGCGACGAACTCGAAGACCTCGCCGGCGATTTCAACCGCATGGCCGCGGACCTCCAGAAATCCTATGCCGACCTCGAAAAAAAGGTCGAGGACCGCACCGCCGAGCTGCGCGAGTCGCTCGACCAGCAGACCGCGACCGCCGAGGTATTGGGGGTCATCAATTCCTCTCCCGGCGACGTGCAACCCACCTTCGACGCAATCGCAGCGAGCGCGACGCGGCTATGCGGAGCGGCCAGCGGGGCCGTCTTCCGGTTCGATGGCTCCCAGAGCCACTTGGCCGCCCATTACAATTGCTCGCTCGCCGAACTTGACGCGCTCCGGGCCACCTATCCCCTCGCTCCCAGCCGAGGGAGCGTAACGGGGCGCGCCATCCTGACACGAGCGGTCGCACATGTTGCCGACATTGCTACCGATCCTGAATACGCGCTCCCAAGCATCGTTCAGTCGGGGATGCACGCCCACCTCTCGGTGCCGATGCTGCTGGACGGCAATCCTGTCGGCGCGATTACGGTTGCCCGGCGCGAGGCCAAGCCGTTTTCCGAAACACAAATCGAACTCCTCAAGACGTTCGCCGCGCAGGCGGTGATCGCGATGGAAAATGCGCGGCTGATCACCGAGACGCGCGAGGCCTTGGAGCAACAGACTGCCACTGCCGAGGTATTGCAGGTCATCAACAGCTCGCCGGGCGATACTGCGCCGGTCTTCGAGGCTATGCTCGACAAGGCGATGCGTTTGTGCGAGGCCACATTTGGCACCTTATGGACCTATGACGGCGCCTATGTTCACGCAGCTGCGCTTCACAACGTACCACCCATATTTGCAGAGTTTTTGACGCGAGCTCCGCATCAGGTCGGCCCTGACAGCGCGCACGGCCGTCTGCTGCGGGGGGAGCCAGTGGTACATATTCCAGATATCGTGGCGGAGAAAGCCTACCGGTTAGGCGACCCAATCCGCCGCGCCCTTGTTGAGCTCGGTGGTGGTCGCACCTTGCTTGCCGTCCCTCTGCGAAAGGACAACACATTTCTCGGAGATTTCGTTATTTACCGTCAGGAAGCCCGCCCATTCTCCGACAAGCAGATCGCGCTGCTGCAGAATTTCGCGGCGCAAGCGGTGATCGCAATGGAGAATGCGCGGCTCATTACCGAGACGCGCGAGGCTTTGGAGCAGCAGACCGCGACCGCCGAGGTATTGCAGGTCATCAACAGCTCGCCCGGTGATCTCACCCCCGTGTTCGAGACCATGCTCGAAAAGGCACACACCCTTTGCGGCGCCGCTCATGGGAGCCTGCAGCTCTACGACGGCGAGAATTTGCATGCCGTCGCGACGCACGCCGTGTCGGACAAATTCGCGGATATTCTGCGGCAGGGGTATCGTGCTGCCGACTTGCCGGCGAGCCAGGCCCTGATCGAGGGTAAGCCCTTCGCCCACATAGCCGATTGCGCTGAGATCGACCACCCCGTTTTTCGCAGCGCGGCCGAGCTTGCGGGCATCCACACCGTGCTATTTGTGCCGCTGCGTAAAGACGGCGCATTCCTGGGCCTGATCTCCGCCGCGCGCCTTGAGGTGCGGCCATTCAGCGAGAAAGAGATCGCGCTGTTGCAGAATTTTGCGGCGCAGGCGGTGATCGCGATGGAGAACGCGCGGCTGATCACCGAGACCCGCGAGGCTTTGGAGCAGCAGACCGCCACCGCCGAGGTGTTGCAGGTCATCAATTCCTCTCCGGGCGACCTCGCGCCGGTGTTCGACGCGATCCTGGAGAAGGCGCACGATCTGTGTGGTGCCGCGTCCGGAACATTATTCATTTATGACGGCGAGTATTTCCACGCGGCCGCGAGTCGCAGCGTGCCGGAGGCGTTCGCCGATCGGTTGCGCCGCTTGACCCGTGACGCGCCGTTGTTTCAGCCACTGATTGCGGGAGCGCCTTTCGTCCACGTCCCCGACCAGGCGCAGGTCGACCATCCGATGCACCGAACCGCGACCGCGCTCGGCGGCACACGCACTTTGTTGTCGGTGCCGCTGCGCAAAGGCGACGAGCTGTTCGGGGTGATCGTTGCGGGGCGGCCCGAAGTGCGGCCGTTCTCCGACAAGCAGATCGCTCTGCTGCAGAACTTCGCGGCGCAGGCGGTCATCGCGATGGAGAATGCGCGGCTGTTGACCGAGACTCGAGAGGCGTTGGAACAGCAGACCGCGACCGCCGAGGTATTGCAGGTCATCAATTCGTCGCCCGGCAACCTTGCGCCGGTGTTCGACGCGATTTTGGAAAAGGCCCACGGCTTGTGCCAGATTGCACTCGGCGCCATGGAGCTCTACGAGAACGGCAAATTTCGTGCAGTTGCGGTGCGAGGCGTCTCCGGTCCCTTGGCGGAGCTGCTGCAACAGCCGTTCGAGCCCCCGCCGGAATCTCCACTCGCGCGCCTGCTCGCCGGCGAAGAAGCCGTTCAAATTACCGATATGCGCGAACTGGCTCGGCTGCGACCGAGCGATCCGCGCGCGCAAGCCGGCGCCGAATATGGATTGCGCACCGCGCTGTTTGTGCCGCTGCGAAAAGACGCGGATCTGTTGGGCCAAGTGGTGGCGTTTCGCCAGGAGGTGCGCCCCTTCTCCGATAGAGAAATCGCGCTGCTGCAGAACTTCGCAGCGCAGGCGGTGATCGCGATGGAGAACGCGCGGCTGATCACCGAGACGCGCGAGGCGTTGGAGCAGCAGACCGCGACCGCCGAGGTGCTGGGGGTCATCAACTCCTCGCCCGGCGACCTCGCGCCGGTGTTCGACGCAATGCTGGAAAAGGCGCACACCCTTTGCGACGCGGCATCGGGTGCTCTGTTGACCTATGACGGCGCGTTTTTCCAGGCGGTCGCTTGGCGCGACTTGCCAAAGCCGTTTCTCGATGTGATACGGCAACCGTTCCGTCATCATCCCGACAATCCAATGATGCGGCTCGTGCGCGGCGAAGGACCGGTCCAGGTTTGCGATCTGGCCGAAGCCGCACCCGAATTCCATAGCGACGACCGCGTCGGACACGCTGCTGCAGAACTCGGTCGGTTCAGAACCAATCTTATGGTGCCATTGCGCAAAGACGGGACGCTGGTTGGAGTGATTACCGCCAACCGCTGGGAAGCTCGGCCGTTCTCCGACAAGCAGATCGCATTGCTGCAGAACTTTGCAGGGCAGGCGGTGATCGCAATGGAGAACGCGCGGCTGATCACCGAGACGCGCGAGGCGCTGGAGCAGCAGACCGCAACTGCCGAGGTGCTGGGGGTCATCAATTCCTCGCCCGGCGATCTCGCGCCGGTGTTCGATGCGATGCTGGAAAAGGCGGTCGGCTTGTGCGGCGCCTCGTTCGGCCTTTTGATGAGTTACGACGGTGAAGCCCTTCATACGGTGGCTCACCACAATTCACCACCCCAGTTCGTCGAGTTTCTGCGAACGCCAGTGCGCCCGATCGCCGGCATGGCCAGTTACCGCATCCTCCGAGGCGAAGATGTCGTGACCTTCGCCGATGTTGCGGCGGATCCGTCTTATGCTGCGGAAAGCGGGGCTGCGCGGAGGCTGGTCGAACTGAGCGGTGCCCGCAGCCACCTGACCGTGGCGCTTCGCAAAGAAGGCGATCTTCTCGGCGTAATTGTCATCTATCGGCGAGAGGTGCGTCCGTTCACCGACAAGGAAATTGCCCTCGTCAAGAACTTTGCGGCGCAGGCGGTCATCGCCATGGAAAACGCGCGGCTGATCACCGAGACGCGCGAGGCGTTGGAGCAGCAGACCGCGACCGCCGAGGTATTGCAGGTCATCAATTCGTCGCCTGGCGACCTCACCCCGGTATTTGAAGCGATGCTGGACAAGGCGATGCGGCTGTGCGGCGCCGCCTTTGGGGTCTTCGCAGTCTATCGAGACGAAGACTATCGGGTGGTTGCAACGCATGGGCTTCCGCCGGGATTGGCCGAGTTTGTCAAGCGGCCCCTTCGCATCCAGCCTGACAGCATGCCCGATCGTCTCAGGCGCGGCGAACACACCGTCCAGATCGCCGACATTACCGCCCTAGGTTCCGAGTCTCGGACCCCTGGGCTCGCGGCGATGATCGAATTGGGTAACGCCCGCACGGCGGTCTGGGTGGGCCTCCGCAAGGATAGCTTTGTGCAGGGCTTCTTCGGCGTCTACCGGCAGGAAGTGCGGCCGTTCACCGATAAGCAGATCGCACTATTGCAGAACTTCGCTGCGCAGGCGGTGATCGCGATGGACAATGCTCGGCTGATCACCGAGACGCGCGAGGCGTTGGAGCAGCAGACCGCCACCGCCGAGGTATTGCAGGTCATCAACAGCTCGCCCGGCGACCTCGCGCCGGTGTTTGACGCGATCCTGGAAAAGGCACACAGCCTGTGCGGCGCGCCGTGCGGCAGCTTGCAGATCTACGATGGTGAATATTTTCGCGCGGTATCCGCGCGCGGCATGCCCGAGCCATTCGTCGAAATGCTGCGCCAAGGGGTTCCGGCCGCGGCCGGCGGCATCCATGCGCGGTTCGTGGACGGAGAGGCCGTAATCCAGGTCGCGGACTTTGCCGAGGTTGCCGCGCGGTTTCCTGACGATGAAGTGGTGCAAGCCACCGTCCATCTCGCGGGCTTGCGAACGATGCTTTTTGTGTCGCTGCGGCGGGACGACATCCTTCTCGGACGCATCGTAGCCGGCCGTCGCGAGGTGCGGCCATTTTCGGACAAGCAGATCGCGCTGCTGCAGAGCTTCGCCGCCCAGGCGGTGATCGCAATGGAGAACGTCCGGCTGATCACCGAGCTGCGGGAGCGCACCCACGATCTGCAGGAGTCTCTCGAATATCAGACCGCGACGAGCGATGTGCTCAAGGTCATCAGCCGCTCGGGTGCCGAGCTCGGGCCGGTGCTCGATACGCTGGTCGAGACGGCGGCGCGCATTTGCCGGGCCGAATCCGGGTTCATCTTCCGACTGCAAGACGGTCTCTGTCGAATGGTCGCCTCGTTCGGGATCCCGGCAGAATACAGGGATTTCCAGGCACGCAATCCGATTGCGCCGGGCCGCGGGACACTGGCCGGCCGAACGGTGCTCGAGCGCCGCGCGGTGCATATTGAGGATGCGGCTGTCGACCCCGAGTACACCAGGGTCGAGGCGGTCCAGCTGGGCCGCCAGCGCACGATGCTCGGAGTGCCGCTGATCCGCGAGGATGCGCTGATCGGCGTCATTACCCTGGCCCGTTCTCGCGTCGAGCCGTTCAACGAGAAGCAGATCGCGCTGGTCACGACGTTTGCCGATCAGGCGGTAATTGCAATCGAAAATGCCCGGCTGTTCAATGAGCTGCGCGAGCGCACCAATGATCTTCAGGAGTCACTCGAATACCAGACCGCGACGAGCGACGTGCTCAAGGTCATCAGCCAGTCGACTTTCGACCTGCAACCGGTGCTGGAGACGCTGGCTGGAACCGCGTCGCGGCTGTGCGAAGCCGAGATGGCGTTTATCTTCCGCCGCGAGGGGGAGCTTTATCGCGTCGCGGCATCGGTCGGCTTTTCGCCCGAAACCAAAGCCCTCGTCGAAGCCAACCCGATCTCGCCAGACCGCGGCACGGTCGCGGGCCGCACTGCATTGACCGCCAATGTCGTCCATATTCCGGACGCGAGGTCGGATCCGGAATACACCTGGGGCGAATTCATCCGCGTCGCCAAGACGCCCACGATGCTCGGGGTGCCCCTGTTGCGCGAGGGGGTGCCGGTCGGCGTCATCGTGCTGGCGCGCCAAAGGGTCGAGCCCTTTTCCGATAAGCAGATCGAATTGGTCCGGACCTTTGCCGACCAGGCGGTGATCGCGATCGAGAATGCGCGGCTGTTCAATGAATTGCGTGCCCGTACCACCGAACTCGGGAGCTCGGTTGCCGAGCTGAAGATGTTGAACGAGGTCGCGCAGGCGGTCAGCTCGACACTCGATCTGAGGACCGTGCTGTCGACTGTTCTGAACGCGTCGCTTGGGGTGACCTGGGCGAATGCCGGTGCGATTTTCCGCTACATCCGGGCAGAGCGTGCCTTCCGGCTGGTCGAGGCGGTGGGATGGGACGAGCCGCTCCTGCGCTCGGTGCGTGATCTGCGCGTCGCGGAAGCCGAAACCGCCATGGGTGAGGCGGCGGTACGGCGCATGCCGATCCAACTCGCCGAACTCGCGGAGCGGCCGAGTGCTCCGTTGCGCGACGCGAGCCTCGCCGCCGGTTTTCACTCAGCGCTGATCGTGCCGCTGGTCGGCGCCGAGCGCGTCCTCGGGGCCATCATTCTGATGCGGCAAGAGGTGGGCGAATTCCCGGCCGAGACGGTGCGGCTGATGCAGACCCTCGCCAGTCAATCGGTATTGGCGATCCAGAATGCGCGCCTCTTCCGCGAGATCGCCGACAAGAGCGAGCAACTGGCGCTCGCCAGTCAGCACAAATCGCAGTTCCTTGCCAATATGAGCCACGAGCTGCGGACGCCGCTCAATGCGATCCTCGGCTATGCCGAATTGCTCGTCGACGGCATCTACGGCGTGTTGCCGGATCGGCCGAAGGGTGTACTCGATCGCATCCAGAACAATGGCAAGCATCTATTGGCGCTGATCAATGACGTGCTCGATCTGGCCAAGATCGAGGCGGGCCAGCTGACTCTGACCTTGGAGGACTACAGTGTGCCGGAGGTGGTGAAGTCGGTCGTCACCGCAACCGAGCCGCTCGCCACGTCGAAGGGATTGAAGTTCACCGCCGCATTGCCGGACGACCTGCCGATGGCGCATGGCGACGCGCGGCGCGTGTCTCAAGTGCTCCTCAACCTCGTCGGCAATGCGATCAAATTCACCGATAAGGGCGAGGTCGAGATCCGCGCCGTTATAGACAAAGGTCAATTCGTGCTGACCGTGCGCGATACCGGGCCGGGCATTGCCGACGCCGATCAGGAACGGATCTTCGGCGAGTTTCAGCAGATCGACAGTTCCAATACCCGCAAGAAAGGCGGAACGGGCCTGGGCCTGGCTATCTCGAAGCGCATGGTCGAGATGCAGGGCGGGACGATTTCGGTCGACTCGGTATTGGGCCAGGGATCGACGTTCCGGGTCGTGCTGCCGGTCCATGTCGATGAAATGATGGAGGCTGCATGAAGAAGCGGATCCTGGTCATCGAGGACACCGAGGACAACCGCCAGATCATCCGCGACCTGTTGACCAGCTTCGATTACGAATTGCTCGAAGCGGTGGACGGGGCCGAAGGGGTGGCGATGGCCGAGACCCACCGGCCCGACCTGATCCTGATGGACATCCAGCTGCCGGTTGTGGACGGCTACGAGGCGACGCGCCGCATCCGCGCGATTCCCGAGTTGGCGCAAGTGCCCATAATCGCGGTGACCTCCTACGCGCTCTCGGGCGACGAGGCCAAAACCCGGGAAGCCGGTTGCGACGGCTATATCGCCAAGCCCTTCAGCCCCCGCCAGCTCCTCGCCAAAGTCCGCGAATTCCTCCCGGAGTAAAAAAGCTCTAACGCAGAGGACGCTGAGTTTTCGCAGAGGACGCAGGGGTGAGCGAAAACGAGATTGGAACGGCCATTATTGCGTCGGCGATGAAGGTCCATTCCGCCGTCGGAGCAGGGCTCCTCGAAAGCGCGTACGAGACTTGTTTGCTGCATGAATTGGAAAAGCAAGGTCTGGCGGTGCAACGGCAGGTCTTGATCCCGCTTCGTTACGAAGTTCTGAGAATTGATAACGGCTACCGCGTCGATCTCCTCGTTGAAAACCGCGTTGTCGTCGAGCTGAAGGCGCTCGAAACGATCCTTCCGGTCCATCGTGCCCAGCTGCTCAGCTACTTGCGGCTCGGCGGGTTCAAGCTCGGCTATCTGTTGAATTTCAATGTCGCGCGGATGCGCGACGGCATCGTTAGACTGGTCAAATGGCCTATGACCTTCTGCGCCCACCGCGGGACCCTCTGCGGTCACTGCGTTAAAACGCTTTCGAGGGGGGAGCGATGCGTGAGCCGCCGTTGATCCTGGTCGTGGATGATGTTCCGGACAATGTCGAGATTCTGCAGATGCGCCTCGAAAGTCAGGGCTATGAGGTTGTGACTGCGGGGGACGGCATCGAGGCGCTGGAAAAAACCCGCGAGCTGCTGCCCGATCTCATATTGCTGGACATCATGATGCCGAAGATGGACGGCATCGAGACCGTCAAGCGGCTGAAGGCCGACGCCTCGCTGCCCTTCATCCCGGTGATCCTGGTTACCGCCAAAGCGGATGGCGCGGACGTCGTCGTGGGGCTGGAAAGCGGCGGCGACGATTATCTGACCAAGCCCGTCGACCACGCCGCGCTCTCGGCGCGGGTGCGCGCGATGCTGCGCAACAAAGCCTTGCACGACACCGTGCAGGCGCAGGCGCGCCGGCTCGAGGAGCAGTCAGCTGAGCTCGCTGCATGGAGCAAAACCCTTGAAGAGAGAGTTGTGGCGCAGGTCAGTGAAATTGAACGGATTGGCCAGTTGAAGTGGTTCCTCGCGCCGCAGATCGCGCAGACTATCGTGTCTTCCGGCGGCGAGGCGATCCTCGAGAGCCACCGTCGCGATATCGTCGTCCTGTTTTGCGATATGCGCGGCTTTACTGCGTTTTCGGAGACCGCCGAACCGGAAGACGTGATGGCTGTCTTGCGCGAGTATCACGGCGAGCTCGGACCGCTCGTCCACCGTTACGAGGGAACGCTCGATCGCTTCACCGGCGACGGTATGCTGGTGGTATTCAACGACCCGGTGCCATGCCCTGATCCCGCCCTCCGCGCGGTTCGGCTTGCGGTCGACATGCGCGACGCGGCAGTCTCGCTCGCTCGCTCATGGACGGCTCGTGGTTACGAAATCGGCTTTGGCGTCGGGATCGCCCAAGGCTACGCCACATTGGGGCGGATCGGTTTCGAGGGCCGCTTCGACTACACCGCGATCGGCACTGTAACCAATGTGGCGGCCCGGCTCTGCGCCGAGGCCAAGGACGGCCAAATCCTGGTGACCCAGCGGGTGGCAGCAGCGATCGACAAAATAGCCGAGCTGCAGCAACTCGGCGACATTGCGTTCAAGGGCCTCAGCCGCCCGATCGCAGTGCTCAACGTCAGCGGGCTCGTTTCGAGCCGATAAGGCCTGGCATCAGCTTTTGCGTTGCCGTTCGACCTGCATGTTGGCGAGAAACGCGACCAGCGGATGGACCCCCAGCTCCACCAGCGTTCGTGTGTCCAGCCTCAGCAATGCAGTCCGCTGGGGCGGCGTCAGCCGGAAATGGCCGGCATAGGCTGCGGCGTCGGCGAGATATCCGCGGCGCCTATCTTCGTCGTGTGCCAACCCGTGCAGAGCTGTCGTCAGCTCGACCAGCTCCGGCTTGATCGACGGATAGTGCGGCTCCGGGAGGGCATCCGGCGGGCTGAAAAATCCGAGCGAAGCGTAGTTGTGATGCCAGCTCGGCTCCAGCGCGGCGATGTCGGGCTTGCGCTCGCCGAGCGCGCCGGCGGCCGCCGCCCAGCAGCGCAACTCGACATTGCCGGCTTCATCGAGTGCGGCTTCGTCCCAGCCGATCAGCGATTTCAAATTGCCGGTGTCGAGTTGAGCCATGACCGCCTTGTCCCAGGCGAGTTCCGAGTGAGGATAGCGCTCGGTGCCGGGGAAATGCGACATCCCGCCGTTCGCGACGACCGCTGTCCTCAAGCTCATCGCGGTAACGATCCGCGCCACCGCCTGGCCAAAGGCGTAGCACCGTTCCATCGTCGGCTGCGGCGGCAGGTAGGCATTGACGTAAATCGGCAGGATCGGATCCTCGACGCCGAGATGGGTGAGCGGGATGCCGATCGCATAATCGCTCTTGGCGACGCTGCTGAAAGCCGGGTCGAAGCCCTGCCGATAGAGTTGCCGGACGAGCTCCAAACCGATCTCGCTCGGAACCTTCCAGCGGAAATTCCGGCCCGCAAACGTGCCCTCGGCCATGTCCCCGACATGGATCGTGAAAGGCGGCGCCGCCTTATGAAAGAATTGCTCGGCATGGTCGTTCGAAAAGACGATCCAGAGATCGGGCGCCAAAGCCTTCAGCCTGGCGCCGATTTCGGCCGCCATGGCCCGCACCCGCTCGACCGTATCGCGATCCTCGGTTTCGGGCATTGTGAAGAATTGCGGGGCATGGGGCAGCATCGCCCCACCGATTACGCTCGAACTAACCGCATGGCCTTGCATCACTAGCTCCAGTACCGTTACCTGAAACCATAACGCCGCTCGAGGAAACGCCCCGATGCCGCATTCTTCCGACGATCCGCCCGGCGCTCCCACGGTAAGTGTAGAGAGCGAAACGCCGAGCACAACAGCCGCCGACGCCCCGGACGGTGCCAATCGCTCCGGCTCCCCGTCGCCGGACAGCGAATCCTTCCAGCCGCGCCCCCGGCGACGGCGTCGCCGCCGCCCCCCGCCGGCTGCAGCTTCGCCAGGAGTAGCGCCAGGAGCAGCGCCAGGGGATCAAACCACATCTGAACGGGGCGAACTGGCGGGCCACACGGTTCAGGACGCGCACGTCGATGCCCAGGCGGATACCCAGGGAGAGGCCCAGGGAGGTACGCGGGGCGACGCTCAGGCGCCAAAGCCCCGGCGTCATCGCCGCCGCCGTCGCGGGCCGCCGCGCGAGATGCCGCAACAATTGCCGGCGAGCGCCGATGTTCCGGTCGGCGAGAGCGGTGCCCCGGACCCGACGACGGTCACTCCCGGCGAAGACGCGACGCAGGCCCAGCCTGCGGCCGGGGTCGCCGGTGAGCTACCCCGCCCCCACCGCCGGCGGCGTCGACCGGGGCGTAGACCAGGTCTGATCGACCAGACGGAATCCGGCGGCCAAACCCCGAGCGGGTCCGAAGCGATTACCGAGAGAACATCACAGTTGGAACCCGGAACGGTTCGGAGGCCTTGGCCGGGCCGTCCGCGCTACCGGCGGCCACCCGACCGTGCGGCACCAGAAGGGGATCCGCGCCGCCATGGCCCGCGCCAGCCGCGTGAGCGAACTGCGAGGCCGGGTGACGCCGGTGCGCGAGGGCCGGATAGACGCGATCAGGGCTCGGACACCCGGGGGCGGCGGGACGGGCGATCGGGCGGCCGGCCGCAGGGCAGAGGTCGGGAAGCTCCGCCGAGAAAGCCCGAGCAGAAGCTCTATGCACTCGAGTTGGTGGTCGACCGGGGTTTCGAGGATGTCACCGAAGATTTAGACGAAGGTGGCACCCGTCGCGTCCACTGGACGATAATCAAGCGCACGGTCGCCGACCAGAAGAGCGGCAAGGCAATGTCGGCGTCCTATGTGCTGCAGCGGGAAGGCGTCGAGGCCGAATTCCCCAATCTCGGCGCGGCGCGCGCCGCGGTAAACAAGACGATCGTCCACCCCGAGAAGCTAACCCTTTCCAAAGCTGAGCATGTTGCTGCAAAAGGCAGCCGCTGATCCGAAATTGGCTTGTTTACCCATCGAGCCTGGATGCCGGGGGGAACGGCGCCGCTCCGCGGGCGTCGGGAAGGTTCGGCCCAAATTTGCGGATTTGGCGGGACTTTGGCAGGTTTCGATGCACCCAAAGAAAGATCACGCCGACAAGTGCGCCGGCGACCAATTGGCCGAGCAACCCCGAACCAAGGAAGACTATCGAGGTCCAAGACACGACCGGCAGGCAAATCGTCGCGATAGAAGCGGCAACCCAGAAGGCGTGAAGGCGCCGACCAATCCGCGCCCGGTTATACGACCAGTCGGCCCAAGCAGTGCTGAGGGCGCCAAGGCCGGCAGCCAGCAGCTGTATCAGAAAAATCTCCATCATGTCGGTTTCCCCACGGTCAATAGGCCGGGCCGGTATTGCGCGTAACGGGATATAGGCCGCAGATTTATCAGAGTTTGATTGCAAATTTGTTGACGTGGAACACACAGGCGGACGGTCGGGTCGGCGACCGCTTTAGGTCGGAATACTTTACAGCCTGCCATAGACGGGAAAATAAACATAGCGGTTTCAACCTGTAACGGCATGGCACGATGTTTGCTGGTCAACATCGAGCGCGGGATTTACCGTGCGAGGATCAAGCGGAGCAGGCCGATGGAGCACGCGGCAATAACACGGTTGCATGAGCCGGTGCCCCTCGGCACGGCGATGCTGTCACACATCGCGTTGTCGCTCTTTCTGTGGAATATCACGTTGCGCATTGCGGGTTTGCTGTAGGCAGCCTGACACCCGATCACCTGCCCTGCGCCGCACGCTGCAAAGCCAACTGCAGCGCCTGGTCGAGCTTTCGGGAAAATCGGGTCGGTCCGCCGCTAAAACCGAGTGCTCCGGCCCCCGCGTCGCGTCCGGAACATCCAGCATAGACAAGCGAGTCCGGCGGCGCCGAAGCGGGCTCCTTCGCCTCTTCGCTCGGTTGCCGGCGGCGGCTAGGCTCGGCGCCGTCACACAGGCCGCTTTCATGGAGAACGCGCCGCAAATAGGCCGCGACGCCGGCGAGAAATTGGTCGGGAGGCCGTCCGGCTTTGACCCAGGCGTCCATCTTGCCAATGCCCCAATTGTAAGCGGCGACCGCGTCGGGCCAATTACCGTATCGCCCGTACAGCTGCAGTAGATACGCTCTTCCTATCGCGCGGTTCTGCAATGCATCAAATCGGTCCCCGCCGCCGACATCCGTTGCCGCCGCCTCGCTGACCTGCATCGGCCCTTGCGGTCCGGACGGAACCGGGCGCCACATCGCCATGTCGCTTCCGTGGCTCGACTCCGCTCCATCCACCGCGCTCGCCACCCGGTCGAGCGGCGCCGTCGGATCGGCGTTCTTGGCCGCCGGACGGCCCAAATGGGTGAATTTGCCGGGCACGGCCGAAGCGTCGCGCAAGCCCGCTCGCTCACCCGCAATTGCATGTGCGGTAATTGCCTGTGCCGCAACCAAGGCAGTGATCAGCCATTTAGTAAATCCCATAAGGGTTCGTGCCTCACAGGTGCTAAATGAAACTATCAGGTTTTGGGTCGTATTAGACCTATATTCGTAGTTAAATTTTTATTCGTCTTGTCGTGGGTGGCGAACAGCAGTGTTCGAGGGGAAGCGGTCTCACAAGACTTCGAATAGCCCGGCCGCGCCCATGCCGCCACCGACGCACATTGTGACGACAACATAACGAACCCCGCGGCGCTTCCCCTCGACCAGCGCGTGACCGACCATGCGGGCGCCGGACATCCCGTAAGGGTGACCGATCGAAATGGCGCCACCATCCACATTATACCGCTCGGGATCGATGCCGAGCCGGTTGCGGCAGTAAAGCGCCTGCACGGCGAAGGCCTCGTTGAGCTCCCAGAGCCCGATATCCTCGACTCTGAGCCCGTGCTGGCGCAACAGCTTCGGAACAGCGAAAACCGGGCCGATCCCCATCTCGTCCGGCGCGCATCCGGCGACCGCAATACCGCGATAGGCGCCGAGCGGCTCAAGCCCGCGGCGTTCGGCCTCCTTCGCCTCCATCAACACCGACGCGGATGCGCCGTCGGACAGTTGAGAAGCGTTCCCCGCCGTGATGAAGCGGCCCTCTTTGACGGTCTGCCCGTCGCGGAATACCGGTTTCAGCGCGGCCAAAGCTGGGAGCGTCGTCGACGGCCGGTTGCCTTCATCCTTTTCTAATGTCACCGGCACCTCGGAGATCTCGCCGGTCTCGCGGTTTTCGACCCGCATGATCGAGGGCAACGGAGCGATCTCCTGGTCGAGACGTCCTGACGTCTGCGCCGCCGCGGTGCGTTGCTGGGACTGGAGCGCATATTCGTCCTGTGCGTCGCGGGTAACCTGGTAGCGCTCGGCGACGATCTCGGCCGTCTCGATCATCGTCATGTAAAGATCGGGCCGATGCTCCACCAGCCAGGGATCCTGCGTGCGGTAATCGTTGCGCTTGTCGTTCTGAACCAGCGAGATCGACTCGACCCCGCCGCCGACAGCGATCGTCATTCCGTCGTGTACGATCTCTTTCGCTGCGGTGGCGATCGCCATCAGCCCTGAGGAACACTGTCGGTCGATCGTCATGCCGGGGACCGAAACCGGCAGCCCGGCGCGGATCGCCGCCTGCCGCGCCACATTGTACCCGCTCGAGCCCTGCTGCAGCGCGGCACCCAGCACGACATCCTCGATCTCGCCCGGATCGACACCGGCGCGCCGCACCGCTTCGCCGACCACGTGGCCGGCGAGAGCCTGCGCCTGCGTATCGTTGAAAGCACCGCGATAAGCCCGGCCGATCGGCGTGCGGGCGGTCGATACGATAACGGCTTCGCGCATTTAGTCCTCCCCTGGAAGCAGCTGCGGCGCGATCTTACGCCGAAACCTCTCCTCGCGCCTATCCGGACGCATGCATGCCCCTCCCACAAGCGCGTGCGGTCATGTAGCATTGCAGCAAGGCCCTTTTGAGGAGTCCGCCATGCCTGATGCTTATCCGTTGCCCTCCGCAGATCCGGCGAGCCTCGGCTTTGCCGCGACGCCGCTGCAGCATCTCGATCGGCTGATCCGCCGGCATATCGAGGAAGGCCGTTACCCCGGCGCGCAGATAGCGCTGGCGCGTCACGGCAAGCTGGCGCTGTTCCGCAGCTATGGCAATTCCAAGACCGAGGGCCGGAACCTGCCAGCAACGGACGACACGCTTTTCCTGCTGTTCAGCCAGACCAAGGTCCTGACCAGCTGCGCGGTCTGGACATTGATCGAGGAAGGCAAGCTCTCCTTTATGGACCGGATCGCGGACCACCTACCGGAGTTCGCCAAGCGCGGCAAGGGCGAGATCACCTTGCATCAGGTCATGACCCATCAGGGCGGCTTTCCGAGCGGCGATGTGACCCAGGCGACCTGGACCGATCACACAAGGATGCGCGCCGAGGTCTGCGACTTCTCGCTCGACTGGACCCCCGGCACGCGGCTGCAATACCACCCCCGCGCCGCGCATCTGACCCAGGCGATGGTCATCGAGGCGGTTACCGGGCAGGACTATCGCGACGTGATCCGCGAAAAAGTGCTGGCGCCGCTCGGGCTCGCCAAGGACATCTTTGTCGGCGTCCCGCCGAGCGAGCAGGAGCGTTGCGCCGACACCTATGCGCCGGAGGCTCGTGACAACTCTGCGGAATTCAAAGCAGCGGGGATGCCGAGCGGCGGCGGCTATGCAACGGCACGCGGGATGGCAGCGTTCTACCAGATGCTGCTCGGCCGCGGCCGGCTCGGCAATGTGCGGCTGCTGTCGCCGCGCCTCGTCAGCTACGTGACGCGCAGCCACACCGGCGACCGCGGCGACGACGCGATGGGCGGCATTCCGATGCACCGCGGCCTCGGGCCGCATGTCCGCGGCGACAGCGACCGCATCCGCGGCCTCGGCACGATCGGCGCGCCGGAGACCTTCGGCCACGGCGGCGCCGGCACCTCATACTCATGGGCCGACCCGACGAGCGGCGTTTCGTTCACCTACGTCACGAACTTTATGTCACCCGATCCGTGGCACACCGCCCGCCTCGACCGCGTCGCCAACCTCGTGCACGCCGCGATCGATTGAGCATGATCAGCCGTCATTCCGGGATGGCCCGCAGGGCCAGGCCCGGAACCCATGAACACCGGCGGGTGTCCGGGGTGGTGATGGCCAGTGTTTATGGTTTCCGGGCTCGCGGGCTGTGCCCGCGCCCCGGAATGACGACGGTTCCGGCCTAGGAGCGGTAAACCAGATGGCACCGCGGGTCGATCCGGTCCGTTCTGACGAGGTGCTGCCGGCGCGCGCCGATGTCGTGATCGTCGGCGGCGGGATCATTGGCGCCAGCACGGCGCTTTTTCTGGCGCAGAAGGGGATCCGCGCGGTTCTGTGCGAGAAGGGGCACATTGCCGGCGAGCAGTCGAGCCGCAATTGGGGCTGGTGCCGCAAGATGGGACGCGATCCGCGCGAGTTGCCGCTGATCATCGAGAGCCTGCGGCTCTGGCAGGGCATGAACGAATTGGTCGAGGCCGAGACCGGTTTCCGCCAGGCCGGCATCATGTATCTGGCCGAGACGCAGGCCGAGCTCGGGCAGCTCGAAACCTGGCTCGAGCATGCCCGCCAGTATCAGCTCGACACCCGCATCCTCACCCGCGCCGAAGCGGCGGAGCTGATGCCCGGCTTGACGGGCAACTGGACGGGCGCGCTCTACACCGCGAGCGACGGCAAAGCCGAGCCGCAGAGGGCGGCTCCGGCGATCGCCGAAGCGGCGCGGCGGCACGGCGCGGCGATCGTGACCCAATGCGCCGCACGCGGTATCGAAACAGAAGGCGGACGCGTCTCGGCGGTGGTCACCGAAAAGGGCCGCATCTCGTGCGACAAGGTTGTGCTCGCCGGCGGCGCCTGGTGCCGGCTGTTCTGCGGCAATCTCGGCGTCGAACTGCCGCAGCTCAAAGTGTTGGCGACGGTGATGCGCACTCAGCCGCTCGAAGGCGGCCCCGAAATCTCGGCCTCGGGAGGCCTCTTCGGGCTCCGCAAACGGATGGACGGCGGCTACACCGTCGCGACCCTCGGGGTGCGGACGATCGACCTCGTACCCGATAATTTTCGGCTGTTCTTCGATTATCTCCCCGCGGCGCGGCTGCACTGGAAGAAATTGCGGTTCCGCGTCGGCCGCCGCTGGGTCGAAGAATGGCGTATCCCGCGCCGTTGGGGCTTGGACCAGACCTCTCCGTTCGAGGCGATGCGCGTGCTCGATCCGGAACCCGACCAGTTCGTCGTCGATCGGGCGCGCGCCGCCACCGCCGAAGCCTTCCCGGTGTTCCGCAACGCGGTGGTCGCCGAAAGCTGGGGCGGCATGATCGACGTCATGCCCGACGCGATACCGGTCATCTCACCCGTCGAGAGCCTGCCCGGCTTCTTTATTGCCACCGGGTTCTCCGGCCACGGCTTCGGCATCGGCCCTGGCGCCGGCAAGCTGACTGCCGACATGGTCGCGGGTGATCCGACCTTGGTCGACCCGGCGCCGTTCCGCCTATCCCGGTTCACCGACGGTTCGAACCCGCAGCCTCACCCGCTCGCGAGCTGAGTCAGTTGCCCGTGTTAGTTGATCGAGGCGAGTTCCTCGATCCGCAGACCGGCGCGAACGCGGCCGACCAACTCTTCGGGATCATAGGCGATTCCGACCGGGTTCTTGTCGGCAGTCGAGCGCCGCCGCATGTAGGATTGCCCGTCGGCCGCCGTCGCGAAATTGTCGACCAACAGCTCGACCTGATTGTGATCGGGATCGCGATAGTACATCGAGGTCGTCACGCCATGATTGACGCAGCGATGCGGGCGGATGCCGATCTCCTTGAGCCGCTGATAATTGTCGATTAGATCGTCGAGACCGCCAAACGTGAACGCGACGTGATTGAGGCCCGCCGCGTCCGGCTGCCGCTCCGTCAGCGGCCCGGGATCGAGGAAGGCGACCCGGTGGTGCTCGTCGTCATAACTGATGAACGAGATGCGCTCGGCTTCGTAAAGTATCTCGGCGCCAAGCACCGTGCAGTACCAATCGATCATCTCGCGCCGGCGGTTGGTCTGCAACACGATGTGCGAAAGCTTTGTCGGTGACGCCATGCTCGCCTCACTCCCTCTGATTGATCGTCGTAGTTTACGCGATCCACCCAGTAACGGGCAAACCTCAGATATACACGCCCCGCATCCCGCCTTCGGGATAGCGGGTGCCGGCGGCGGCGCCGATCGGTATTGCGGTCGAGATGCGTTCGATATCGCCCTCGCTCAAATGCACCCGCCTCGCGCCGAGATTTTCTTCGAGCCGTTCGACGCGCTTGGTGCCGGGGATCGGGATCACGTCGGGACCCTGCGCCAACAGCCAGGCGAGGCAGAGCTGCGCGGGGGTGCAGCCCTTTTTCTCGGCGATTGCTTCGATGCGTTGCACCAGCTCGCGGTTCTTGGCGAAATTATCGCCCATGAACCGGGGGTGCCGGCCGCGCGTGTCGCCCGGGGCCAAATTTCCGAGATCGGGGACGTCGCCGGTCAGCAGGCTGCGGCCGAGCGGGGCGTAGGCGACAAAGGCGATGCCGAGGTCGCGGGTGAGCTCGCGCGTCTCGGTCGCCTCTTGCCGGTAGAGCAGCGAAAATTCGCTCTGCACCGCGGCGATCGGGTGGGTGGCGTGGGCCCGCCGGATGCGCTCCGGCCGGGCCTCGCATAGCCCCAGATACCGGACCTTACCCTGTTCGACGAGCCGCGACATCGCGCCGACCGTATCCTCGACCGGCACCGCCGGATCGACCCGGTGCTGGTAATAGAGATCGATGACATCGACGCCGAGGCGCTTCAGGCTCGCCTCGCAGGCCTGCGCGACATAGCCGGGGCTGCCGTCGACGCCGTTGGCGCCGCCCGGCCGGCGGGTCTGGCCGAATTTAGTCACGATCACGAGGCCGCTGCGCCGGCGCTTCAATGCCCGGCCGAGCAGTTCCTCGTTCTGGCCCCAGCCATACATGTCCGAGCTGTCGAAATGATCGACGCCGAGTTCGATCGCCCGATGGATCAGCCGGATCCCGGCCTCGTCGTCGCTGGTGCCGTAGACGCCGGACAAAGACATGCAGCCGAGACCGATCGCCGAGACCTCCGGTCCCGCCTTGCCGAGCCTCCGGCGCTGCGTAACAGCCATGCCGCTCATCGCTCTCTCCAACCGCTAAAGCTTTGTGACATGCTCTAATAGAGGGGTATGATCGCTGCGGCAATCCAGGCGAGGGAGGAGAATGATGGCGACTACCCATGTTTATGCCGGTACCGCGCGATCGATGGGAGCAACGGCCGGCGGTATTTTCCGCCAGGCTGCAGGCGACAACCGGTGGGAGCATCTGACCAACGGTGTGCCGGAGGAGGCCGATGTCCACGCGATCACGGTCCATCCGGAAAACCCCGATGTGGTCTATGTGGGCAGCACGAAGGGGGCCTACCGCAGCACCAACCGCGGCAACACCTGGGAGCGGCTCCGCCTTCCCGATGAGGCCGACATCTGGTCGGTCTGCATCCACCCGAAGAACCCGCGCATCGTTTATGCCGGCGCGACGCCACCGGGTGTCTATCGCAGCGATGACGGCGGCGACACCTGGCGCAAGATGGCCGACCCCGGCCTCCCCGACCGGGTGATCATGGGTTTCGCGTGTCGGGTCATGCGACTCGATGTTGATCCCAATTCTCCCGACGATATCTATGCAACATTGGAAGCCAATGGCGCGATGCGCAGCCGCAACGGCGGCGAGAGCTGGGAGGATTGCACGGCCGATCTGATCCGCTTCTGCGAAGAGCCCAAATACCGCAGCCGGATCGGCAGCCAGACCGAAATCGAGGGCATGCTCGACGGCCACGCGCTGACCTGCAGTGCCGCGGCGCCCGGCACCGTGTTCCTCGCCAACCGCATGGGCCTCTTCCGCAGCAACGATCGCGGCGAGCATTGGCAGGACATGGAGATCAATCGGTTCTCGCCCTTGACCTATGGCCGTGACATCCGCGTGTCGCCGCACGACCCCAAGGTCATGTACGCCTGCCTGAGCCCGGCGGCGCGCAGCACCGACGGGTCGATCTACCGGACCGACGATGTCGGCCAGACCTGGAAGCGCTTCGACCACGGCGTCAAGGCCGAGGCGACGATGATGAGTGTCGCGGTGCATCCGCGCGACCCCAACCAGGTCTACGGCGTCTCGCGTTTCGGCCAGGTGTTCGGAACGCAGGACGGCGGCCGCAGCTGGACCGAGACCCGGCTGCCCGAAGGCGTCCGCGACGTCTACGCCGTCGCTTGCGGCTGAGGTGAGCTGCCCCTCACCCTAACCCTCTCCCCGCCAACGGGGAGAGGGAATCAACTGCTCCCTCGCCCCGTTGGCGGGGAGAGGGTCGGGGTGAGGGGCAAACGGAGGCACCGATGACCAATTCGATGCTCGCCGGCGTGCGCCGGGACACCGCGGCATTGCGGGCAATCCCGCTCGGGTAAACGAGGTTGATCGACCTGCTGAGCTGCCTCGAGCCGGCGCAGACTGTCGAGCGGCTCTCCGAGGGAGCGGTGATATTACGGGGCTATGCCGGCGATCGCGCCGCGGAACTGGTCGCGGCGGTGGCCGATATCGCCGCAGTGGCTCCGTTCCGCAACATGATGACGCCCGGCGGTTACCGGATGTCGGTGGCGATGACCAATTGCGGGCGAGCGGGCTGGGTCACGGATCGGCGCGGCTATCGTTACGATCCTGTCGACCCGAGAACCGGCCGGAAGTGGCCCGAGATGCCTGCACTGTTTCGGCATCTTGCCGGCGACGCGGCGGCCGCCGGCGGGTTCGCCGGCTTCGAGCCCGACGCGTGTCTGATCAATCGCTATGAGCCGGGAACCAAGCTTTCGCTGCATCGCGACGAAGACGAGCGCGACATGACCGCGCCGATCGTCTCGGTGTCCCTGGGTCTACCGGCGGTATTCCTGTTCGGCGGCAACCGCCGCAGCGATCGATCCCGGCGCATTCTGCTGCAGAGCGGCGATATTGTCGTTTGGGGCGGTCCCGATCGCCTCGTCTATCACGGCATCGCTCCGCTTGCCGAGGGTGACGATCCGCTGACCGGCAATCGCCGCATCAATCTGACTTTTCGAAAGGCGCTCTGATCCATGTGGAAAATATTGGCTCTGAGCTGCGCAATAGCGCTGTCGGTATTCCCAGCAAGTGCCCAGGAGATGCAGACACCGAAGGAGCGCCTGTCGGACAAGGCGTCGGACGCGCAACGTGTCGACAATTGCCATGTGCCTCCCGAGCGCCGCGGGTCTCTGCCGCGTCCCGATTGCGCGGACAAGCCTCAGCCTGCATCGCATGAAGCCAAGGCGGCGCGCTGAACCCCCACCCGCCGCAAGGGGGATGAGGGGTTGCCGGCCCGCTAGAGTTCAACGCCGCGCGTATTCACGTCCACGGCGTAGAGCGAGGTCGAGGCGCAGACGAACAGGCGGTTGTGGTCGTGGCCGCCAAAGCACAGATTGGCCGCGGTCTCCGGCAAAACGATACGCCCGATCACATCACCATTGGGTGCGAGCACGGCGACGCCGTTGAACAACGGGTCGGGAGCCCAGCCGCCCGCGCTCCAGATGTTGCCGTCCTCGTCGCAACGTATGTCGTCGGACAAACCGCCTTTCGTATCGCTGAAGTCGTGAAATACCTTGCCGTTGATCAGCTTGCCGTCATCCGTTACGTCATACACCCGTATCAGCGACGGCGAGATGCCGTCCTTGCCGCGGCCAGTGTCTGTGATGTAGAACTTTTTCTCGTCCGGCGAGAAGCACAGCCCATTCGGCTGATCGAAGTCATCGGCCACCACCGTCATCTGACCGGTCTTGCCATCGATCCGATAGACGTTGTGCGGCAGCTCGTCCGGCTCGCGGTGGCCCTCGTGATCGCCGGCGGTCCCGTAGCTCGGATCGGTGAACCAGATCGAATCGTCCGACTTCACGACCACGCCGTTGGGCGAATTGAGCTTCTTGCCCTGGTAATTGTCCGCCAGCACGGTGATCTTGCCGCCGTAGTCTGTACGGCTGACACGCCGCGCCGCGTGCTCGCAGGTGACCAGCCGGCCCTGCCGGTCGCGCGTGTTGCCGTTGGCGAAGTTGGAAGGGTAGCGGAACTCTGTGGTGTCACCGGACAGGGTGCCGTAGCGCATCAGCCGGTTGTTCGGGATGTCGCTGAAGATCACGCAGTGCATGTCGCCGAACCACACCGGCCCCTCGGTCCATTCGGCCCCGGTCCAGACGCGCCGCAACAGCGTCGTGCCGGCGATATATTTCTTAAAGCGGGGATCGAGTACCTGGACGTTCGGATCGGGATAAGGGACGGTCGGGTTTGAGTTGCTCCAGTCGCGTGGCGGCAGCGACGGGCCGGGTGGGATCGAGTTGGCGGCCAGTACGGTTCTGCCGGCGGCGGCGCCTGCTATGGAACCGGCCGCGGCGAGCATCAGGTGGCGACGATTCAGCATTGTTTCCTCCCTCGAGTAATGATTTCAGCTCTGCGGCGCTTCGGGCTTCTCGAACAGTGCCAGGCTCTCCATTGCGAGGCCGTAGCCCAAAAGATCGTGCATCTGGCGCCGCAGATATTCGGTGAAGAGCAGTCGGGTGTAGCGCAATAGCAGTGTCGGTTTGCGGGTCAGATCCTCGGCCAGTTCCCAGGCGCGCGCCATCAGCTTGTCGGCCGGCAATACTTCAGCGACGAGGCCCAGTCGCAGTGCCTCGGCGGCGTCCAATGTCTGGCCGGTCATCAGAAAATAACGCCCGCGATTCATGCTCAGCAACAGCGGGTAAACAATGTGCATGCCGTCGCCCGGCACGACGTCCGACATGAAATGAGCCGAGTCCTGGAATTGCGCGGTATCGGCGGCGAGCACGATGTCGCAGAGCAGCGGGATTTCCGAATGGCGCCATGCCGGGCCATTGATCGCGCTGATCACCGGCACCTCGATGTTGAGCAGGTTCATCAGCAGATGGCGGCCTTCCCAGTGGATGCGGTCGATCCGCTCGATCGACGGCCGGGACGGAAAGGATGACGTTCCGGGAGTAGCGCGGGGTCCGGAAAATTCGGCGCCCGTGCCGGTCAGGATCACGACCTTGTTTTCGCGGTCCGCGCCAATGTCGTGAAAGGCTTCCGGCAATTCGCCGTGCGGCAGAAAGCCCCACCGCAGCGACTGGCCCTCGGTGTGCAATGTGACTTGCAGGATCCCGTTCCGGCGCTCCATTCGCGCCGTCTGGTATTTGTCGGCGTATTCCTCGAACGAACTCATTGCGGTCCCTCCCTACTGATCAAATCGGCAGCACCCCGCCCGGGAACGGCACGATCGGCACGGTGGCGCCGGCAGCAATTGCCGCGGCGTGCGGGGGCCGGACGACAAGACAATCCGCCGCCGAGAGAAGGCGCATCATAGAACTGTCCTGCACCTCGAACGGGAACGCTTCGAGAGTGCCGTCCGCGGCCCGGGCGAGCTTTGAGCGCAAATAATCCTGCCGGCGGTCGTTCTTTGGCAATGCCGTGCCGAGCCGCGCTGTCGGTGCCGCTTCCTCCGCGGACTCGGCGCCGCTCAGCCGGTCGAGGGCCGGCCGCAGGAAGAGCAGTGCACACACGAGGGTCGAGACCGGGTTGCCCGGCAGACCGACCATCGGCGTTCCACGGTAGCGGCCGACCATCAGCGGTTTTCCGGGCCGCATCGCGATCTGCCAGAAATCGAGCTCCAGCCCGTCGGCGCCGAGCACGTCGCGCACCAAATCATGCTCGCCGACCGAAGCCCCGCCGGTCGTCACCAGCAGGTCGACCCCGCGCGTCGCGGCGGCGACTTGGCGCAAAGCCGCCGGGTCGTCAGGGGCATTGCCGACCGAGACCGGGATTCCGCCGCAGGCCGCGACGAAGGCCGCGAGCGCCAGGCTGTTCGAGCTGACGATCTGGTGCGGCCCGATCGGATCCCCCGGCATCACGATCTCGTCGCCGGTCGACAGGATGCCGACACGCGGCCGGCGATGCACAAAAAGCCAGGGCCGGTTCATTGCCGCGGCCAGACCGATGTCGCGCGCCGTCAGTCGCCGCCCGGCCCGCAGCAACACGTCGCCTTCGCCGAAATCGAGCCCTTCGCGCCGCACATAGCGGCCACGCGCCGTGCCTTCGAGCACCCGCACGCGATCGCCCTCGCGCTCGGTGTCCTCCTGAATGACAATCGTGTCGGTGCCTGCCGGCATCGGCGCGCCGGTAAAGATGCGGGCGGCTTCGCAGGGGCCGACATGCCCGCCGAACCCGGCCCCGGCGGGCACCTCGGCGACAATCCGCAGTTCGACCGGGACCGCGGCCAAATCCTCGGCGCGCACCGCGTAGCCATCCATCGCCGATACGGCGAAAGGCGGCTGCGTTCGGCGGGCCGCCACATCCTCGGCCAGAACGCGGCCGAGCGCGTCGACAATCGACACCTGCTCGAGCGGCAGCTTTTCGAGCGGCGCGAGCAGACGCGACAGCGCTTCTTCGACGGAGATCACGGTTCTGCCTCCCAATTCCCGGATTTGCCGCCCGATTTGCGCAACAGGCGCAGATCGGTCACGACCATTCCGCGGTCGACGGCCTTGCACATGTCGTAAACGGTCAATGCCGCAACGCTCGCCGCGGTCAGGGCTTCCATTTCGACCCCGGTGCGGCCGCGCAACCGGCAGGTCGCGGTGATCTCTACCGCCGAACGCTCGGGCACGCATTCGAGGTCGACACTGACCGAAGTAAGCGCGAGCGGGTGGCACAGCGGGATCAATTCCGCGGTGCGCTTCGCCGCCATGATGCCGGCGAGCCGGGCGACGGCGAGCACATCGCCCTTGGCGACATCGCCGGAGCGGATCCGTTCGAGCGTCTCCGGGCGCATCACGACTCTGGCGCCGGCGACCGCGACCCGGTCGGTCTCGCGCTTATCGGAGATGTCGACCATCCGCGCCCTTCCCTCGGCGTCGAGATGGGTAAAGCCGGGCTCGGCGGGAAGGCCCAGGAGCCGGCGGGTCGCCGCGGCCACGTCAGGCTCGCGCATCAAAGTCTCACCTACCAGGAAGCAGCGCGCGCCGGCGGCAGCGAGCCGGTCGAGATCCTCAGGTCGGCGGATCCCGCTCTCGGCGACGACGATCCGGTCCGCCGGCACTTCCGGCGCCAGGGTTTCAGCGATGCGCAGATCGGTTTCGAGCGTCTTCAGGTTGCGGTTGTTGATGCCGATCAGCCGCACCGGAAGGCGCAGGGCGCGGTCGAGCTCGGCACCGTCGTGGATCTCGGCGAGCACATCGAGACCGAACTCGGCGGCGGCGGCCGCCAATTCGCTCGCAGCCGCATCGGACAGCGCCGCCATGATCAGCAGGATGCAGTCGGCCCCGATACTCCGGCTCTCCAGGATCTGATACGGGTCGAGGATAAAATCCTTGCGCAACACCGGAAGCCGGACCACCTCGCGCGCCGCGGTGAGGTCGTCGTCGCTGCCCTGGAAATAGGGCACATCCGTCAGCACCGACAGGCAGCTGGCGCCGCCCGCCGCGTAGGCGGCGGCGAGCTTCGGCGGATCGAAATCCTTCCGGATCAGACCGGCGCTGGGCGATGCCTTCTTGATTTCAGCGATGAGCCCGTAGCGCCTTTCGGCGAGATGGCGCTCGAGCGCCGCCGCAAACGGCCGCACCGGCGGCGCCTCGGAAATCGCGGCAAGCAGCGCGGCTTCGGACCGTACGGTCTTCGCGCGCGCGACGTGAGCGCGTTTCTTGGCGCAGATCTCGGCGAGCACATCCCTCATCGGGCAATCGCCTCCGCAACTGCGGGCAGATTGGTGCGGGTGACCAGTTCGTCCAGCACCCGTTGCGCCGCACCCGAGTCGATCGACCTGGCCGCGAGCTCAATACCCGCTTCGACCGTCGTTACTCGGCCTGCGACGAGGAGGGCGGCGCCGCTGTTCAACAGCACGACATCCCGCAACGGTCCACCGGCGCCCCCCAGCAGGCACCGCATCAGACCGGCATTGTGCTGCGGCTCGCCGCCGCGAATATCTTCGAGCCGTGCTCTCGGCAATCCGAAATCCTCGGGAACGACCTCAAACGTCTGGACCTCGCCGTTCTCGAACGCGGCGACCGTCGTCACGCCTGCGGTGGTCAGCTCGTCGAGGCCGTCGCCGTGCACGACCCAGGCGTGCTCCGCGCCGAGACGCCCGAGCACCTCGGCCATCGGCCGGACCCACTCGGGCGCGAACACGCCGACCAATTGCCGGCGCGCCATAGCCGGGCTTGACAACGGCCCGAGCAGATTGAAGATCGTCCGCGTCCCGAGCTCGACCCGGGTCGGCGCGACATGGCGGGTGGCGCTGTGGTGACGCGGCGCCATCAGAAAGCCGAGGCCGATTTCCCACAGACACTGCCGCACGATCGCGAGGTCGGCATCGATATTGACGCCAAGCGCGGTCAGCACATCCGCCGACCCCGATTTCGAGGAGAGCGCGCGATTGCCGTGCTTGGCGACCGGCACGCCGCACCCCGCGACCACCAGCGCGCTGGCGGTCGAGATATTGAAGCTGCCGGAAGAATCCCCGCCGGTGCCGCAGGTGTCGATCGTGCCGGGCGGCGCGTCGATCGCCACGGCTTTCAAACGCATGATCCGCGCCGCGCCGGTGATTTCGTCGACGGTCTCGCCGCGCACCCTGAGCGCCATCAGAAAGGCGCCCATCTGCGACGGCGTCGCGTCGCCGCTCATGATGATGTCGAACGCCGCCTCGGCCTCGCTCTCGCCGAGGGTGCACCCCTGTGCGACATGTGCGAGCAGCGCCTTGAGGTCATTGCGACTATGAATATGCAACGGCATGTGTCCCACCTCGCTAGGCGATGCCTTTATACCAGCGTACCGTGTCCAGCGAGAACCATCGTCGGGGTGCGGGAGGTGGAGGCGCCTTGACATCAAAACATCAAATCTCTTATGCTCTGATGTGTGAGAACGACTCTTACAATCGATGACGATGTAGCCGCAATGCTCGAGCAGTTGCGTAGAAAGCGGGCCATCACCCTCAAGGACCTCGTCAATGAAGCCTTGCGTCGTGGGCTTAGCGACATAGCCGCTCGATCAAAACCCCGCAGCACTTTCCGCACGCGATCGGTCGATCTCGGCCGGGTACGAATTGCGAGCTTAGACAACATCGCCGAGGTGCTGGCGATTGCCGAGGGTGAGAGCTTCGATTGATTTTGATCGATGCCAACATCCTAATCTACGCCCGCGTCAGTTCGTTTGCTCAGCACCAAGCCGCTCAGGATTGGCTCGACCGCCAACTGAATGGTGTCCCGCGCGTCGGGCTTCCTTGGGCAAGCTTGCTGGCATTTCTCCGTGTCGTGACGAATCCGCGCTTATTTGATCGCCCCGAGCCGATCGCCGATGCGTGGGACCAAATGATGGACTGGCTTGCCTGCGACACCGCGTGGATCCCCGAGCCGACGGAGCGTCACATCGGGATCTTGGGCAAGCTGATTGCCTTGTCTGGGGTGCACGCGAATTTGGTGCCGGACGCCCACTTGGCGGCGCTGGCGATGGAGCACGGCTTGACACTGTGCTCCACAGACGGCGATTTCGCGCGATTTCCCGGGTTGCGGTGGCTGAACCCGCTCGCCCTGTAACGAGAAAGGCGAACGTATTAACCATCGCCTTGACCGCCCGCCAAGCGGAGCCGAGTATCGTTTGGGGCGGCGGAAGTGCGCGTTATTGGCCGTCCGTATTCAAAACTGAGGGAGGAGAAGGTATGGCGATTTTCCTCAGCAAGCGTGAGCTTGCGCAAACCGAGCCAGCGGAGAAGGTCGCGTTTCGATCCCCGGTGCCCACTCGGATCGTCTCGAACGGCGAATTCAATCCGCTGCCGCAGACGCGGCGGCAGAAGCAGTTCGAAGAGCGGCTCAAGGAGCTCGCCGAGATCAGCGCCCGCAAGCTCGGGATGGACCGCCGGCATTTTCTCCGGACGAGCTGCGGGATGGCGGCCGCTTTTGTCGCGCTGAACGACGTGTTTGGGCCGATCTTTGACGTCTCGCCCGCCGAGGCGGCCGAGCCCGAAGCCGCCGCCCAGCGCGCGAACGGGTTTGCCGGACAGTTCATCCTCGATGACCAGGTCCATTTCGTGCGCGACGACTACAAGGTCGAGGACATTCTCGGCCTCGCCAAATATGCCGGGGCGCACTGGAACCCGTCGCTGCTGAAGGATTCGTTCGGGCTTTCGCTCGACCGCTACAAGTTCGACAATTTCCTCAAGGAGATCTATCTCGACAGCGACACCAAGGTGGCGCTGTTGAGCGGCGCGCCATTCGACAACCCGGCGGCCTGGTTTCTGTCCAATGATCAGATCAAGCTCGCCAACCAGACGGTCAACAGCATTGCCGGCTCGAAGCGGCTTTTATTCCATTCGCTGTTTACCCCAGGTCAGCCCGGCTGGATGGAGGAAGTCGACCGTTGCATCGCCGAAGTCAAACCCAATAGCTGGAAGGGCTACACGATCGGCGACCCGCTGCAGCCCCAGACGACGAAATACCCGTGGCGGCTCGACGACGAGAAACTCGTCTACCCGTTCTACGACAAGGCGGTGAAGGCCGGAATCACGACGGTCTGCATCCACAAGGGGCTGCTGCCCAAGGATTATGAGACCGCAATCCCCGGCGGGGCGTGGAAATACGCCAATGTCGACGATCTGCCTAAAGCCGCGAAGGACTGGCCGCAGATCAATTTCGTGATCTACCATTCCGCGCTTCGGGCCTTCCTCGAATCGCCCGACAGCGAGCTCGCCGAGTTTGAAAAGAACGGCTACATCCGCTGGGTATCCGATCTCGCAGCAATCCCGGAGAAGACTGGCGCCGGCAATGTCTATGCCGATATCGGCACCTCCTTTGCCATTTCTGCAGTGTCAAACCCGCGCTTCTGCGCGGCGATGATGGGCACCTTGGTCAAGGGGCTGGGGCATGATCACGTGTTCTGGGGCACGGATTCGGTATGGTACGGCTCGCCGCAATGGCAAATCGAAGCATTCCGCCGGCTCGAAATCCCGGAGGATATGCAAAAGAAGCACGGTTTTGCGCCGCTTGGAGCCGCCGACGGGTCGGTCAAGAGTGCGATCTTTGGCTACAACGCCGCGCGCTTCTACAAGCTCGATCTGCGCGCCGAGCTCGCGCCCTTGAAAGATGACGGGATCGCCAAGCTGAAGGCTGCTTATCTCGAGGACGGTGCGATGCGCAGCAATGCCGCCTACGGCTTCGTCGCCCGGCGCGCGTCGTGAGATTGGGGCCGTCTTGTAAGCGACGCGATAGTTGAAGGCTGCCTCGCGCGAACCAGGCGCGCCTTGTCAAATCCGAAGGCGGGCCGTACCTATCCTTAATCACCGAGCCAAGGGAGGTGCGCGATGGAACTGAAGGATCCGAAGCTGTTCCGCCAGCAATGCTACGTCAATGGCGACTGGGTCGACGCGTTGAACCGCGGCACGATCCCGGTCACCAACCCGGCGACCGGCGAGACGTTGGGCACCGTGCCGCGAATGGGCGCCGAGGAGACCCGCCAGGCGATCGAGGCGGCCGACCGCGCGCTCCCGGCCTGGCGCGCCAAGACCGCCAAGGAGCGCGCGCAGATCCTGCGCAAGCTCTTCGATCTGATGATGGCGAACCAGGAGGATCTCGCCACCCTGATGACCGCCGAGCAGGGCAAGCCTTTGGCCGAGTCGAAGGGCGAGATCGCCTATGCCGCGGCCTTCATCGAATGGTTCGGCGAGGAGGGCAAGCGCGTCTACGGCGACACAATCCCGGCGCACGCCTCCGACAAGCGCATCGTCGTCACCAAAGAGCCGATCGGCGTCACCGCGGCGATCACCCCGTGGAACTTCCCGGCGGCGATGATCACCCGCAAGGCGGGCCCGGCTTTGGCCGCCGGCTGCACGATGGTATTGAAGCCGGCGACCGCGACGCCGTTCTCGGCTTTGGCCTTGTGCGAATTGGCCGAGCGCGCCGGTGTGCCGAAAGGCGTGTTTTCCTGCGTGACCGGCCCGTCGAACGAGATCGGCGGCGAGATGACCTCGAACCCGATCGTGCGCAAACTGACCTTCACCGGCTCGACCGAAGTCGGCAAATTGCTCATGGAGCAGTGCGCCAGCACGGTCAAGAAACTCTCGCTCGAACTGGGCGGCAACGCGCCATTCATCGTATTCGATGACGCCGACATCGAGGCCGCGGTCAAGGGCGCGATCGCCTCGAAATATCGGAACGCCGGCCAGACCTGCGTCTGCGCCAACCGCATCCTGGTGCAGGACGGTGTCTACGACGCGTTTACCAAGCGCCTCGCCGAGACCGCCGGCGCGATGAAGGTCGCCGACGGGTTCGAGCCGGGTGCGGTGATCGGCCCGCTGATCGACATGAAGGCGGTCGAGAAGGTCGAGGCGCACATCGCCGACGCCGTCAAGAAGGGCGCCAAGGTCGTCACCGGCGGCAAGCGCGCCGCGCAGGGCGGCAGCTTCTTCGAACCGACGGTATTGACCGACGTGACGACCGACATGGTCATCACCAAGGAGGAGACCTTTGGCCCCGTCGCCCCGCTCTACCGCTTCAAGACCGAGGCGGACGCGGTCAAGATGGCCAACGACACCGAGTTTGGCCTCGCCTCCTATTTCTACAGCCGCGACATCGGCCGCATCTGGCGCGTCGCCGAAGCCCTCGAATACGGCATCGTCGGCATCAACGAGGGCATCATCTCGACCGAGATCGCCCCCTTCGGCGGCATGAAGGAAAGCGGCATCGGCCGCGAAGGCTCAAAATACGGCATCGAGGAGTTCCTCGAAGTCAAATACCTCTGCATGGGCGGCATCGACCGCTAAGGATCAGGCACGCCGGCGCGATGAACCAGGATGGAGTTTATCGTTGCTGGTGCGCCACGCAGCGCCAATGCAAATTCACGCTCGCGGCGCCGATGGCGCGAAAGGGTGGCGCAAGCGGCTCGGGAACGTTTGGAAAAGGATGGCGAACCGACCGACCAGGATATCGCGGTCTTGATCATCTATTTCTATCAGGGCGAAACTACGCTTGATGTCGACAACATCGCGAAATCTTTGCTCGACGGTCTCAAGGGCGTGCTTTTTAGGGACGACCAGCAGGTCTCGGAGATCTTGATCCGCAAAAGCCGCTTCAGCGCTGGGTTATCGTTGACCGGAGCGAGCCTATATCTGTTGGACGCAATCGAGCGCATGTCGCAGGCAGGTTCCGATTTCGTCTATGTGCGCGCCGATCCGGCGCCCGACCACAGCAGGATCCCATGAGCGCCGACACCGACCTCGTCACCAGCGAACGCGCAGCCCTTAGACAGTATGCCGACTGGTATTCGCGCCAGGGCTACCAGGTTTCGGTAGAACCTTCGCCCCGAGAACTGCCGGAATTTTTGCGCACGCTGGCGCCGGATCTCATCGCCCATCGCGATGGCGAAAATATCGTCGTCGAAATCAAGACCTCTTCGCCGGCGAGCTTCGAACAGGTCCAACGGCTGGCCAGGGCATTGGAGCATCGCGGCGGGTGGAAGCTGCAGGTGGTATACGCCGATCTGGCGGATCCGGAGTGGGCGCCGCCCTCGCAATTGCCCGATATTCCGGAGCTGTTGGCGCGATTAGCAAACGTGGCCCTGGTCGACGAAGACGGCGATCAGCGCCGCCTAGAATTTCTGTTGCTATGGTCGATTATCGAAGCGGGCGGACGCCACAGGCTTTCGCCGCTCAAGATCCCGCCAACCCGCCGGATTTCCTCGTCGGCGCTTCTCAAGATGCTGCTGACCGAGGGTATCATCGAAGACGGTGATTATTCCATTCTCCGCCGCGGGCTTGCAGTTCGCAACGCCGTCGCGCACGGTTTTCTCAATCAGCCCGTGGATGCGGCGTTATTCGAGGAACTTCGCAAGATAGCCAGGACATTGTTGCGGTCAGGTTCGCGGTCATGATTGCCGAGCCGTCGCCGCTCTGCCGCTTCAAGTCCGAGGCGGACGCGGTCAAGATGGCCAACGACGCCCCCACCCTGCCCTCCCCCCTCGCGGGGCCCTCGCGGGGGAGGGGTTGCGGAGGGGGTCGCCGCCTATTTCTACAGCCGCGACATCGGCGGCATCTGGCGCGTCGCCGAGGCCCCGAATACGGCATCGTCGGCATCAATGAGGGCATCATCTCGGGCGAGATCGCGCCGTTCGGCGGCATGAAGGAAGGCGGTATCGGCCGCGAAGGCTCGAAATACGGTATCGAGGAGTTCCTCGAAGTCAAATACCTCTGCATGGGCGGCATCGACAGCTGAGCATCGTCTGACGAGGTCTGGTAGTGTGGGTAGACCCCGGGGAAGCCCGGGGGAAACCCACCTTTCCGGCCCCGATGCGATGGGTTTCGCTGCGCTCAACCCATCTACAGCTACAGCGGCGCCATAGAAAAATTTAATGGAAGGTCCCATGACCAAGGATCAGGTTAAGGCGGTATTGGAACGGGTCCCGACCTGGCCGGAGGACCGCCAGCAGGAGCTCGCAGAGGTTGCACTCGAAATAGAAGCAGAACTCGATGGCAAGAGTTACGACGCGACACCGGACGAATTGGCAGCGATCGACGAAGGGCTTGCCGGGGAGGCCGCCAACGAGGAGGAAGTCAAGGCGACCTTCGCCCTGTTCCGGAAGGAATGAGGGTCGAATATTCGAAGCGGGCCATCACCGATCTTCGACAAATCGCTGCTTATTACGCCCGGTCCGGAGCGCCTACAGTCGGGGAAAGAATTGCGGCCCGAATCCAAGACGTCGTGGCGCGCATTGCCGGATGGCCGTTCAGCGGGCGCTCCATCGCTCAGCGGCCGGGCGTTCGCGTCGTTCTGCTTCTCGGCTATCGGTACAAAATTTTCTACCGCGTGACGGGAGACACGATCCGAGTCTCGCATATCCGCCACAGCTCCCGGCGCCCGTATGACTAAAAGCCCAATGAGCCGACGGTGCTGACCGATGTGACGACCGACATGGTTATCAACAAGGAGGAGACTTTCGGCCCGGTCGCCCCGCTCTACCGCTTCAAGAGCGAAGACGAGGCGGTCAAGATGGCGAACGACACCGAATTCGGCCGCGGCTCGTATTTCTACAGCCGCGACACCGGACGAATTGGCGGCGATTGACGAGGGGCTTGTTAGGGAAGCCGCGAGCTATCGATGGCCCATTTGAGACGTCACCAGTCGAGCGAGCTCAGCAGGCACCGGATCAGTCGAACGAGTTCTCTCCCTTCAGCCCGTTGCAAAGGTGCCGCCGGTTTCAAGCTGTTCGGCGAGATGAGCTTCGCCGCTGCTGGTAATGAAGTAGCTTCCCGACGCCGACTGGTGCACGAAGCGTTCGGCTTCGAGTGCCTGAAGGCCCTTCGTTACGGCCGGCGGGTTGCATTTCGCGCTGGTGCCGAGAACCTTCCGCGTCATTCCGTTGGAGCTCGCGTGAGCTAGCAGCAGTAGGAGTTCGATCGCCGGCTTCACTTTGCGACCCACAAATGTCTCGCCGTCCAGGGCTTCGATGTATGGTATGGACGTGCGGGTCAGCGCCAGCATGCGTTGGCTTACGATCTCTTCGTCAGAGACGTGATACATCCGCAGCAATTCGGCGATCACCCAGCTTGCCGCGCTGACTGCCATGGCGACGTCGATGCTCCTCGGGTCGATCTCCTTGACGTGGACCGCGTCCCGTTTGCTCCGGAGATTGTAGATCATGCCGTAGAGAGCACGGGGTATAAGCAATCTCAACGGTTCGGGAAGCGTCGTGTCGTTCTCGAGCCCCTTGATCGTAGCGGCCACCGACTTGATTTCGGGCGGGACCGAGCCTGTTCTCTTGGCTTCGATCAGGCGCAGGGCGTGCTCAACGAAACGACCTGCCTTCGTCAGCGCCCCTTCCAGATCGCCGCCTCGATGCTTCGCGATCAACTCCTCATAACTCTCAAGGAGGGAAACGACGGTAGCTCCGTCCAGGTGACTCGAAAGGTCTATGATGATTTGGTCGCGCACGGGTTTTACGAGCCCCGCGCCCTGTAGGCCCACACTTGCTTGCCGCCGACATCGACTTTCGTCCGGGCTAAGAGGCCCTCCCGCACCGCCTCCAGCATTAGGCCGGACAGGGATGTCTGCTTAGTAATGACCCCGTACTCATGGTAGCGTTCAAGCAGGTTGGCGAGGGTCTTCGGCTCATTGAAGAAACCGTCGCCGGCCCATTTTGTCAGGAACGTTTTGAGCCGGCCGGAGGCGCGCCGACTTCTCTTCTTCGCACCGCTCACCGGATCGGGTCTCTCGCCGTCCGCGTCCTCCCGCCTGATCCTGATCGATTTACGTGCCCTGTCCTTCCGCGCGGCCTCCGGCCTCTCGCCGGTAATCGCCGCTTCTATGGAATCAAGGTTGGCAAGCTGCACACGGTAGTGACCATCCGCCACCGCCAGGAGATGCGAGTCCTTCAGGTTCTTGAGGATCGGCCTCAGCGTGCCTCCCACGATACCTAATTCGCGCTCCAAGTCCGCAGGTTTAGTCGCCACATCCTGGTTTTCATCCACGACGTATTGCCAACCTAGCACGGCGACCAAGAAGACAAGTACCTTTGTATCGTTACCCAAGGATTTTGCTTGGGGAGTCCAGACAATCTTGTGCGCCGCGGGGTCATAGCGGACGTACGGGGCGACGATCTTTTCGACCGTCTCCTCGGCGAGCATCCTATGGTCAGCTACAAGGTCCTTAAGCGCCACAGCACGTGTCCTCCGTTAGGCTGCGCCCGTCGTTATTCCGACTGCCGGACCTTGGTGTCGACAAGCTGCATCCCCTTCTGAGTCACGTAATATCGACCGGCTTTGCCGGGCGCCTCTTCTATCAAACCCGCCTTAATAGCGGCGCCGATATCGCGTGGGAGATTTTTCGGGATCACCTCGCGGGCGCGCCTAAAGCCCTCTTTTATATCGTTATTTGAGAAGCTCTCTTTCCCTTCGTAGTGGCAGACGTAGTGCCCGAGGGCGGTTATTTTCTTGGCATTGGTGGAGGCACGGCTTTCGGTGAGAAACTCACGAAGAGAAGGCGCCGGGTTCTTGCGCGGCTGGGTATCGGCTTCCACCCGCTCTACCGGCGCTGCGGCTGCTCCACCACTCGCCACGGCTGCGAGCACCGCCATCGCGATCTGCTTGCTGACCTTCTTTTCCACGCTGATGCCTTCGCCCACGAGTTTGAGGGCGAAATCTTCGTCGGGTCCGTCTGCCACGATTGCCTCCTGACTCATGGCAGAACAAATATGGATCCCCATTTTGGCTGTCAAGCGTTGACCGTTCGCCAGTTACAATAACAGCCGAGAGATGGCGGACATCCGGGCTTAAACTGAAGGAATGTTTCGCCGGCTACGTGGCATGCGATGTATTGGCGTGTCACCCATACCAAGATCGCTGTACTAGGTAGCGACAGAGATGGTGAGATATAAATCTATTTATATCAATTTCATAAACTAGACGCAGGACAGGATGTATGTGCCGGATACAGCTACCTTACCGTGGGCTACGCGTGATATACAGGATTGGCAGTGGCCAGTCAGCGGCTTTTTGACCTTTCGTCGCTGGCCAACGACACCGAGTTCGGCCTCGCCTCCTACTTCTACAGCCGCGACATCGGCCGCATCTGGTGCGTCGCCGAGGCGCTCGAATGCGGCATCGTCGGCATCAACGAGGGCATCATCTCGACCGAGATCGCAGCGAGCAGTTGACATCATGATGCTCTAAATCTAGCATCAAGACATGAGAACGACGCTTACCCTGGACGACGATGTCGCGGCCAAGCTCAAAGCGGAACAGCACCGCGCTGGACGATCCTTTCGCGAGATCGTCAACGAAGCGCTGCGCCGAGGGCTGGCGAGCCAGCGCGCCACCGCAAAGCCGCGGTCCTTCAAGATAACCCCCCGCGATCTGGGCGATGTGAAGCTGGGACTTTCGCTGGACAACGTCGCCGAGCTCATCGAGCGTGTCGAGGGCCCGCTTTACCGTTGATCCTCGTCGACGCGAACTTGCTGCTCTATGCTTACCATCCGAGAGCCGAGCAGCACGAGAAAAGCCGAGCCTGGCTCGAAGCCGTGCTGTCGGGGCCCGATCTTGTCCGCTTCGCGTGGCTCACGCTGTGGGCCTTTCTGAGGATTGGGACCAATCCCCGGGTATTCGATCGTCCGCTTTCCACGTCTGAGGCCGAAGCGGCGATCTCCTCCTGGCTTGCCCAGCCGGCCGCCGGCATTCTCGAGCCGGGCGAGCGGCACTGGGACATCCTGCGCGGCCTTGTGCACGACGGCCAGGCCGCCGGCCCGCTTGTCATGGACGCGGTCCTCGCCGCGATCGCGCTTGAGCACGGCGCCACGGTTTGCACAACAGATCGGGACTTCTCGCGGTTCTCCGGGCTGAAGTGGACGAATCCACTCGCAGCGAACGGTTGATCGGATCCGAGGCGTTGGCTTGACAACGAATATAGGATATCCTGTGGATATCCCAGATGCCGACTGGAGGGGCCGATGCAGGTGCAAGTCGCACGCTGGGGCAACAGCCTTGGCCTGCGCATCCCCAAAGATATTGCGCGGCGAGCGGGTCTGCGCGAGGGAGTCCGGGTCGAGTTAGAGGCTGAGGGGGACCGGATCATCATTTCGCCGGCCCGCCCACGCTATGTCCTCGCCGAACTGCTGAAGGGGATGACCCCTGAGGCGATGCGCGAAGCGTCCGATTGGGGACCGGATAAGGGCCGCGAGATCGTCGAGTAGGGCGATGCCGTACGCGCCGGAGGCGGGCGACCTTATCTGGGCCGATTTCGACCCGCGCGTCGGCCGCGAGCAGAGCGGCCGACGCCCGGCACTGGTGGTCTCACCAGGCGATTTTTGCCGGGTAACGGAGTTCGCGATCGTCTGCCCGATTACCTCGCGCGTTCGCCCCTTTGGCACCAGCGTTGTGCTGCCGATGGGGCTGCCGGTTTCCGGAGAGATCTTGACCAGCCACGTGCGCAGCATCAATACGCTGGCGCGCCCGATCAGCTACGCCGGAGCTGCGGTTCCCGCAGAAATTCTGCACGAAGTTCGCATGAAATTGGCCGCCCTGATCGGGCTCTAGCGGAATTTTCGTCGCGTTGCGCCCCGCGCGACGCCAGCCAGACCTGCGTCTGTGCCCACCGCATCTGGTGCAAGCCGGCGTCTACGACGCCTTCACCAAGCGCCTCGCCGAGACCGCCGGTGCCATGAGTAAGCAACTGTAAAGTCGCCACAATCGCATCGTATCGTTGCGAGATCGGTGCCCCGCGAGCGGGGCCTTTTGTTTTTTAAGGAGTTGGCGATGCTTGATCTCGGCCTGATAAAACAGGCGGAACAGGGGGTGCGCGATGGGCAGGCGGTTTTTGCGGGTCAAGATGGCCAACGATACCCCCACCCTAACCCTCCCCCGCTCGCGGGGGAGGGAATGGGGGCCTTGCCGCCTATTTCCACAGCCGCGGCATCGGCCGCATCTGGTGGTTTACTGGGGCTCGAAATACGGCCTCGAGGAATTCCTCGAAGTCAAATACCTCTGCATGGGCGGCATCGACCGCTAATGCCTCATTGCAGCGCGCCGGAGGATGAGGGTTCGCGAAAGCCCTCACACCCCGTGCTATCTCATCTTCAAGCATTGCGCTGTGTTAATGCGTCCGAAAAGACCGCTGCTGTGATCTGGGCTTAGTTTAGAGAAGGCGAGTCAACGATTTTCAGCAACTCGTCGAACTGGCTCGGGACATTCTCGGCAAGTCTGGCAGCTGCCACATAAGGCAACCAGCCGAGGATGGTTTGGCGGGCCATACCACTCGCTTGGCAATACGCGTCGAGATAGGCCGCCGCAATTTCGGCGGCATGTAATTTCATCAACAAATAGGAACGGCAGACATCGGCGGCAGGATTGCCTCGGCGCGCGTCGGGCCAATCAATGATGACCGGCTGCGAAGCGTCGCCCAAGATGTTCCTGGGGTGAAAGTCGCCATGGCACAGGCGGTCGCCGTCCGGCATGTCCGCAATCCCGGCGAGTAGACCTTCCTTTCGCCGCTCATCGAGAAGCCTGGTCGCAGCAATATTGGCGGCAAGCCCGACCTTGAGGCAGGCGAACTGGATCGCCTCGTGCGCGTGAATGCGCATGTGCAGGCGCACCATGCACTCGAGGTATCGGGGAAATTCGTCTGGATTGTTCGCCATTTGCTCGGCAAACGAGGCCTGGTTTACCCGGTCGAACGTCAGCCCCCATCGACCTTCGATTTCTTGCGCGCTCCAGACCCCGGGAACGGGGAGTCCCAGTGCTTCTGCGGCCGCGTGAATCGCGGCCTCGCGGAATGCCGCCGGCTTGGCAGCGGTCGATTTGTAAAGCTTCAGCACGCGAGAGCCCCACTCGAATACTTCGGCGACGTTGCCAACGGCGAGCAAACCGCCAATCGTCTCGTTCATTGCAAAGCCAATACCCGATTCAACCCTACGCGAGCGGCCGGTCACGGGGCAGGGTTGACCGGGATCTTGTAGAGGCTCACCGCGTTTTCGAAGACCAGTTGCTGGAGCGCCGCTTTCCCCAGCGCCGCCTCCGCCGGAGCGTGTCCCATCGCCCTGGAATGCGGCCACGGGCTGTCGAGACCCGGGAAGTCGCTGGCCCACAGGAAGTTGCGCAAGCCGATTTCGGGCACGCGCCGGAAACCACCCTCCTCCTCGACCTCGAACGTGAAGAAGACCTGGCGCTTGACGAACTCGGTCGGCTTGTCGGAAAGCGGGATGTCGGGCTTGAAGACGGGGGTGGACGGCCCGCCGAAATCGTATTCGCGGTCGAAGCGCCAGAACAGAAACGGGACCCACCCGACCCCGGCCTCTTCGAGCACGAAGCGCACCCCGGGATGACGATCGCAGATGCCCGAGAAAACGACGGCGCTCATCAGCTCGGCCATGAGCCCCATCGGGAAGTTCGCAACCGTCATCAGCGATTGGTTGCGGGGCTCCAGGCCCGCGACCCCTACCCCGATCTGGCGCGACCCGCCGCGCGGGTTGGCGTGCAGGTTGATCGGCAAGCCCGTCTCCGAGGCTGCCGCCCAGACCGGCTCCCAGATCTGGTGCAATACGGGCTCGGGAGCGCCGACCCAGTCGAAGATGACCCCGGTGGGCAGGCCAAACTCCGCCACCCGCAGCAGCTCCGCGACCGCCTCCCCCGGGGTCTGGCAGGGCAACGGGAGAAGCATGATGAACCGGCCGTTCGACTCCTCGTACAATTCCCGCGCCCAGTCGTTGACGGCGCGAACGCAGGCGGCCCGCAGTTCCGGGTCCTTGATGGCAGATATCTGCTCATAGGGACCGTTGACGAGCTCGGCATCGACCCCGTCGCGGTCCATGTCTTCGCAGCGATACTTGGCATTGGCGGCGCGAAAGATGCCGGGCTCAGGTTCCTCTGCGAAGCCCGCCCGCGTATAGCAGTTGACCGGCCCACGGCCTACGCCGGCCCAGCCAACTCCGCTCCAGTTATGCCCCTCGACGACCCACTGGCGGGCGCCGTCCGGCCCCTTCACGACCCGCGGCCCGTCATCCTGGAATTTTCTCGGCAGACGTTTCGTCCACAGGTCGAAGGGGAGGTGCATCAGCCGGCAATGCCCATCCGCGGACACCACGCCAAATCTCTTCTCCATTGCGCGTTTCCCCTCTCCGAATGCCACGATGAGTGAGGCTATCACACAGCGTTCTCACCCGGTAGGGCGGGTCTAGCGGCTATTGCGGCGGGGATTTGCTTTCGATGTAGCTTTTGAGGCGCTGCAGCTGCTCGTCGAGCACCCGGTCGACCTGGGGCGCCCATTGCTCCATGCCGCTGCGGATGTAGTCGCCGAGGACATAGCTCGAGGTGACAGTGGTGCCCCCCTCCCCCGGTTTCAGCGTCCAGCTGAGCGTGCCGTCGACGCCCTCCGCCTGCAGCGGGCCGAGCGCGCCGCGCAGACGCAACCCTTCGCCTGGCGCGGCATAGACGACCTGCAGATGCTGAACCGAGCCGCCATTCTTCAACCGCTCGCAAAAGCAGCCGCCGGCGTGCAATTCCATGCTGAGGTTGCCAGCATCGCGCGAGAAGGTGTGAGAGGGACTCCACCAGTGGCCGACCTCGCCGAGCGCGGCATAGACCCGATCGGCAGGCGCCGCGATCGTTGCCGTACTCGTGACCTCGAAACCGTTCGGCGTGACGGACTTGACCTCCGCCGCGGCCGGACCGGCGACGACTAAGACCAGGATGAGCGGCGTCAGGCCCTTGACCATCATCGCTCGGCCTTCCCGATGCGCGGTTCCTAGCTTACCTACAGCCCGGGTAGCCTGGGCGTCTGCGCCCAGGTCGGGCGCGCGCGACACGCATCGAGATAGGCTGCCACCCTGGGGAATTCGGTAAAGCCGAAGCCGGATTTCTCGATGACGTTGAGTACCGGGCAAGAGGCGCAGTCCACCAGGCCGAACTCGGCGCCCATCATCCATTTGTTATCCACCAGGTGATCTTCGAGGATCGCCAACGGCGCCGGCAATGCTTGCTCGCCGCGTGCCACGGTGGCCTCGTCGACGGGACGCCCGAACAGCTTCGCGCGAAAGCGCAGCGCCACCTCGCCAGCCGGCGGCATGATGTGCTGCGACTGAAAGAACAGCCACCTGAGCGCGTCGGCGCGGCCGCCGGGCGATGCTGGCCACAGCCGGCCGGTCTTCTCGCCGAGATAGGCGATGATCGCATGCGACTCCGGCAGCGTCAGCCCGCCATCCACAAGAACCGGCAGCCGGCCGAACGGATTGACCGCGAGAAACGCCGGCTGTCGGTGTTCCCCCTTCCCTACATCGACTGGCACAATCTCGCAATCGAGCCCCAGCTCCTTAAGGGCGAAGGTGACCTTCTGTGGATTGGGTGACGGGAAATGGTAGAGTTGCATCGTTCCCTCCTCGATCAGGGATTTTCCTCAGATTGCAGCGGAATTGGCATAGTCGGCGAAATGCCGCTCGAACACGGTGCCCCAGCCGCGGTCGTAGCGCTCGCGCTGGCTCGCTGCGGCGTCGCCGAGTTTCTCCCACCCCGAATGCGTCAGCTCGACCCTAGTGCCGCCATCCTCCGCCGTGAAGCGGATTTCGACCAGTTGCTCCTGCCCGGCCGGCAACTCGACGACCCAGGAAAAAGCAAGGCGATGGGGCGGGTCATAAGCAACCACAGTTCCCCACAGGGTTTCGCGCCCATTGGCCGCGCGTTCGAAGACGCGCCCGCCGACCTGCGGCTCGATCGCACAGTCCACCGGGTCGGGGCCGGTGTGGACCCGCGCCAATGGCCACCAGCGCGCGAAATCGCCCGCAAATAGCGCGAACGCCCGCTCCGGCGCTGCGCGAACCGTCACTGTCTTGACGATCGGCGGGACCGCGAACCGGGCGATCGTCATCCCTGCTGCTCCTCGTCTATCGCCGCGGCCATTCCGGCCAGCGCCTCGTGCCACATCGCCTCGATGGCCGCGCGCAGCTCGCCAAGCGCTTGCGGATTGGCCGCATAAAGCCGCCGCGTGCCACTGCGCCGCTCGGTGATCAGCCCTGCCTCCCGCAATATTTTCAGGTGCTGCGAGACGGCGGGACGGCTGACCGGCAAGCCCTCGGCAATCGCCGCGACCGGCCGCGGCGCGGCCAGGATGCGCCCGAAAACCAGCCGCCGTGTCGGATCGGAGAGCGCGGCCAAGGCTTCGTCGTAAGCCATAACTTACGTTAGCCGAGACTTACCGTTGTCGTCAAGCGCCGTCGCACCACAGTCCTGGGCAAGCAGAGAGGATCCCGTGGCCGGACTTGGTCCGGCCATCCACGTCTTCGGTGGGGAGATCGTGGCCGCCCAAAGACGTGGATGCCCGGGACGAGCCCGGGCAAGGGGCTTTTGGACGCAAATTGGGCCAGAACGCTCGCACGAATTGCCCTCCGACTTTTGCGGACAGCCCTGCCGGGTGTGGGGGACGGTCAGGGAGGCGGTCGAGCTAGGGTTTCGAGGTGAGATCGGGCTTGCCGGCGTCGAGGTCGACCGGCACCGAGACGTGCTCGTGCACGATGAGCCACCGGCCCCGCACTTTCTTGTACACGTCGGTCACCCGCACCGTGAGATCGAGCTTCTTGCCCTGCTTGTCGGTGCCGGCGACGTGCTGGATGCTGTGGCTGTAGGCGAGATTGCGGTCGGCGGCGACATCGAGGTCGCTCAGCTCGACGGTGATCGGGCCTTCGAAGCTATCGAGGAAGGTTTGCCAGTCCTTGCGGTAGGCTGAGGCGCCGACATATTGCCGCGGCGGGACCACATCGAAGACGACCAGCGTCTGGTCGGGGGCATACACCTTCATGATGCCGTCGAGATCTTTTGCCTTGAACGCGGCGACAAAGCGCTCCTCGAGCGCCCTGATGTCGGCCCTGGCGTCGGCCCGGGCGGGGGAGCCGAACGCCATGATTGAAAGGGCGACGAGGATTGCGCGAACAATGGCGCCCGTCATCTGCTGCTTCACTATCTTCCTCCCTGAAATTTGCGTGATAAAGGCGAACTACACTAGCGCTGCGATCGTTGGTCCTGTCAATTTTGCGAATCGAGCCATTCCTTCAGAGCGACCGCGTTGTTGCGCGTCTCGTCGCGCGCGGCGAAGAGGAGGGTGACAGGTTCGCGGCTCAGCCGATCGAGCAGGTCGCGAACCGCCGACCGCGCAGCAGGCTCGCGGAGTTCGGCGTAATAGGCGGTCTTGAAGTCTTCCCAACCCGCCGGGTTGCCGTGGAAGAGGCGGCGCAGAGTATCGCTCGGGGCAATTTCCTTCAGCCAGAGGTCGATCCGCGCCCGTTCCCGCGGCAGCCCGCGCGGCCACAGGCGATCGACCAGAACACGAACACCGTCCCCGTCGTCAGGGGGTTTGTAGACTCGTTTTGCACGAAGCTGATGCCTTGCCATTTCACGGGCTGTGCAGCCGCAGTGGAGCCGGCGCGCGGGGCGCTTGAGCAGGATTACGACGTTGTCGCGGTGGAGGCCAGCGCCACGGCGGCTTCGGTAGTCAGCAGAAGAAAGGTGAAGGTCTCCTGCAGATAGAGGCGGACCGCGGCATCGGTATGGCTCGAATAGCCGATCGAGATGTCCTGGCCGATATGCAGATCGAAATCGCCGCCCCGAGTAGTCAGGACATAGGCGCCGGCGATCGCCGGGGCCCAGATGATCTCCCCGTCGACGATGCGGCGGAGGTGCTCCAGCACCGGGTACCCGTAGTCTCTGGCTTCGGCGACGGCGGTGTACTCGTCGGCGCCCAACAGCACCGAATAGGGACCGTTGACGCCGACGAGACGCAACTGACTGAGCGAGTGGGCGATGGCGTCAGGGTAGTTGCGCACGTCGGCGGGCAGCGCCTCGATCGGGTTGCTGGTCCCCTGGCGGATGCCTTGAATGCCGCCCGCGGCATAGCCCTCGAAGATCGCACCGTCTTCGGCAAAGGCGATCTTCTTGGCCGCGTCCTTTGCCGGTTGCCAATCCGAGTCGTTGGCGCCGCGCTCGACGTCATCGATCATCTGGCGGTCGAGATCGAACGGCACGCGCAATTCTACCATCGCCTTGACCTCGCGCTGCCGCGCAAGGATGCCCTCGCCGGGGGCCGTGATATTTTGCAGGTGGCCGGTGCCGACGGCGGACAGGCCGACGCCGCTCGGACCCTGCAGGTCCACGACCCGCCGTCCGGCGAGATAGCGCTTCAAGGTCCGCGACGCCTCTTCTTCGATCTGCGCCCATGCCGCATCGGAGATCGGGGCGAGCTCGCGGTGCAGGTTGTTCATCGGCGGGGTTCCCCTTTGAGCGAGCCGATGCCGAGCGAACTATCGGGCATCGGCCGAATGGGTTGTGAAGGCTCGTCTGCCGGCGGCTCGCTCGCCGGTTGCACCGTAGCCGGCACGCCCGACGTCACGTCTTCGAGGAAGGTCGCCGTCGGCACGAAGAAGAGGTTGCCGGTAACGGCCCGGCTGAAATCCAAAATCCGGTCGTAATTGCCAGGCGGCCGGCCGACAAACATGTTTTCCAGCATTCGCTCCATCGTGCGGGGCGAACGGCTGTAGCCGATGAAGTAAGTGCCGAACTCGCCCTCTCCAGCCTGCCCGAAAGGCATGTTGTCGCGAACGATCTTGATCTCTCTCCCGTTCTCCTCGATCACGGTCAGCGCGCTGTGTGCCCAGCTCGGTTTGACCGTATCGTCGAGCTCGATGTCGGAGAGCTTGGTCCGGCCGATAATGCGTTCCTGCGCCTCGGTGGGCAGCGCGTTCCAGCCGGCCATGTCGTGGAGATATTTCTGCACGATGACATAGCTGCCGCCGGCAAACCCCGGGTCCTCCTCGCCGATTATCGTGGCGTCGACCGCTTCCTGGCCGGTGGGGTTCTCGGTCCCGTCGACAAATCCCAGCAGGTCGCGGCTGTCGAAATAGCGAAAGCCGTGCACCTCGTCCACCGCGGTAACGGCGCCCTCCAGCTTGGCCATGATCTGCGCTGCCAATTCGAAACAAAGATCCATCCGTTCGGCGCGGATGTGGAACAGCAGGTCGCCGGGTGTGGCGACCGCATGGCGCGACCCGGCGCGAAATTCACGAAACGGATGAAGCTCGGCCGGCCGCGGCGCCCCGAAGAGCCGGTCCCAAGCCTCGGACCCGAACCCCATGATGCAGGAGAGATTTTCACGGGGCTCGCGAAACCCTACCGCACGGAGCAGCGCCGCAAGGTCGGCGCACAGGGATTGCACTTTCGCAACGGCGGCGTCGACCGAGTTGATCGTCACAACCAGAAATATCGCCGCCCGCGTCAGCGGCGCGGGTATCGGCTGGCGGGTCGGGCTCGAAGCGCCAGCCACTGCGGGCGTGGCCATCGGAGGGTGCTCCATCGCGCGGCGCCGAAAGATCGTTCGGCGATATACGGTTTCGACCTCAGATGCGGCAATCCGCGATTTCCGTCAATGCGGTATTGTCCCGAACTCCGCATGGGCGATATCAACCGTTGGTTATTGTGCCCGCACCTACCATCGGGATGACTTAGGGAATTTGCTCCGCCGGCCCGCCGCATCACATCCTGCGGCCGCCCCTGATCGCCGTTCCTCCTGTTCGCCCAGTTTGGATAGCCTACAGCCGCTCCATAGTCGCCAGATCGAATTCGCCTTCGGAATACTTTTGCAGGGCGTCGAGGAAAACCCGATTGTCGGGCGTGGCGTGGGCGAACAGGGTGATCGAAGAGCGGAACTTCAGATCATCGGGATAGCCGAAGATCTGTTCGATCGGACGCCCCTCGACGAGATTTACCAGCCTGGTGCATTCGGTGAGCCGCGGGCCGAGTATCGGGTGCGCCAAATAGGCGGCGGCTTCCGCCAGCGAAGAAATGGCGAATTTGCGGGCCATTTGACTGGAGCCGAGGCCCTCTACCTGCGGAAAGATAAACCACATCCAATGGCTTTTCTTTCTGCCGTCCCGCAATTCGGAGCAGACCTTGTCGTAAACCGGGTTCTGCGCATCGACAAACCGTTGGAGGTCGTAAGGGTCGCTCATCGGGTTCTCCGAAGGCTGATGCCGGCAAATGGCGTTTCAACCGGAAGCCGGACTGCACTATCGTGACGCTCCGCGGTTTTGAGAAGGAACAATGAGCGATGGATGAAGCAGGCGCAGCGCCGAATTGTCTCGACGGCGTCCGGGTTCTCGACCTCTCGCAATTCGAGGCCGGGCCGTCCTGCACCGAGGCTCTCGCCTGGCTCGGCGCCGAGGTCGTCAAAGTCGAGAACCCGAAGGGCGGCGAGCCCGGCCGGACGCTCGGCTCGGGGCCTCGGCCCGGCGCCGACGCCTATTATTTCATGATTTACAACGCCAACAAGAAATCCGCCACGGTCGACCTCAAATCCGAGCACGGCTTGCAGCTCGTCAAAGACATGGCGAAGCGCGCGGATGTCTTTGTCGAGAATTTCGCCCCCGGCGCGATCGAGCGGCTAGGGCTCGGCTGGGAGGTGCTGCACGCGCTAAACCCGCGCCTCGTCTACGCGCAGGTCAAGGGCTTCGGCGAGGGCAGCCCTACGAGAACAACCTCGCCTTCGACATGATCGCGCAGGCTTGCGGCGGCACGATGGCGATTACCGGCGAGCGCGACGGGCGGCCGTGCAAGCCGGGGCCGACATTGGGCGATACCGGCACCGGCATGCTGTTGGCGATCGGCATCCTGGGTGCGCTCTATCAGCGGCATACGACCGGCAAAGGACGCCGGCTGCAGATCGCGATGCAGGACGCCCAATTGCAATACAGCCGCGGCGCCTTCGTGCAGCATGCCAGAACCGGCGAGCCGGCAATGCGCAATGGCGCCAAGTCACTGGCCGGCGGCATGGCGCCCGCCGGCATCTATCCGTGCAAGCCCGGCGGGCCCAACGACTATGTCTACGTCTTCACCAGCCCCGCCAACCCCGAGCATTGGCGGCGGCTGTTGGCCGTCATCGGGCATGAGGAGCTGATCGAGGATCCGCGCTTCGCGACCCGTGAGGCGCGCGGCCAGCACGAATCCGAGATCGACCAGATCCTTTCCGACTGGACGTGGCAGCGCGACAAACACGAGGCGATGCGCCTGATCGGCGGGGCCGGGGTCCCCGCCGGCGCAGTGCTCGACACCGGCGATCTGTTGGGCGAGCCCAGTTTCGAGAAGCGCGGCATCATCCAGACTATGCAGCACCCCAATGGCGAGCTGCGGATGCCGACTTTCCCGGTGCGCTTCGACGGCGCCCCGGCCCCGGTCAAACCCGCCCCGCTGCTCGGCGAGCACACCGCCGACGTGTTCGGCGACTGGCTCGGGATGAGCGCTTCTGATGTCGAGCGGTTGCGTAGCGACGGGGTCGTGTAACCAGAACCGGCCCAGCCCACGGTCGAAAAGCAGCCTATCCGAGGGAGGAAACAGAATGAGTTTGTCTCGTACTCTGATCCGCGGCATGGCGACCGCGTTGCTAGGGATCGGCTGCGCCCTTGCCGGCCACGGAGGTGCGGCCAATGCGCAGGCCCCCAATTTGGTCCAGCCCTGGGGATTGCCGCCATTGCCGGCGGGGGTCGGCGCGGTCGAAAAATTCGCAGATGTAAGCGGCACGCCACAGGGCCAGTTTCTCGAAGGCGGCGCCTTCGATACCCAGGGCAATATGTGGTTTGTCGGGATCGGCAGCGGCTGGACCTCATATCTGACGCCGGACGGCAAGCTGGTCCCGGCGTTCAATTGCAACCCGCCGGCCGAAGTCGGTCAGACCTGCGAGCCGCAGGGCACTCGCTGGAAAGACGGCAAGCTCTATTTGACCAGCCGGCACCGCGGCATCCTGGTCTACGACCCGCAGACCAAAGAAGTGAAGACGCTGGTCTATACCTACCGCAATCAGCTGTTCAAAGGCCCCAACGACCTCGATTTCGACGCCGAGGGCAACCTGTTCTTTACTGACCCGTGGGGTACCGGCCCCGGGCCGAACATGTCCGACCGCACCGGTGCGATCTACCAATATTCGCGCGACGGCGTTCTGCGCAAGGTGATGGACGGCGGCTTGTTCCCGAACGGGATCGCCGTCTCCCCGGACAACGGCACTGTGGCGATCGGCGACTGTCTGGGCGGGCGGATGTGGTATGCCGCCTTCACAACCGGCCCGACGATGGGCATTCCCGGGTCTACCCCGGACCCGTTGCATCTGACGTTCCAGGGTGTCAAGGCGGGCACCTATATGCCTGGTAACGGCTGTCCGGATGGCATCCACTACGATGTCAAAGGAAACCTATGGGCGGCGGCGGCCCGGCTCGGCGGCATTCTCGAAATCGACCCGCGCGGGATCATCCTGGGTTTCGTGCCGATCCCGAACGGCGATCTCGCCACCACCAACTTCGCCTTCGGCGGCCCCGACAATCAGTACATCTACTTCGAGGGGGCGACCAGCGGGACCTTCTGGCGGTTCAAGGCGCCGTATCCCGGGCTGATCGGGCCGGGCGGCGTTCGTCTGCCGGCGCAGCCCTGAGGGCGATACGAGCATGAGCAACCAAACAGATATCGACGGGCTGCGCCGCCAGTTGGCTTTGACGATCCACGCTCATTGGAAGCTGTTCCTGGCCCAGGGCATCGTCATGATGGTTCTGGGCTTTCTGGCGGTCGCGGTGCCGATCCTGGCGACACTGGCGGTCGAAATATTTGTCGGCTGGCTGTTCTTTGTAGCCGGACTCTTCCGGGCGGTCTGGGTGTGGCGCTCACGGCAAACGCCGGGCTTTGCCTGGTCATTTCTGGCCGCAGTGCTGGCGATCGTGCTCGGCGTAGTATTGATCGTGCGGCCGCTCGCTGGCGTATTGACCCTGACGATGGTCTTGGTGGCGTTCTTCGTCATCGAGGGTATTGCTTCGATCGTCGCCGCGATCGAGCACCGGCAGCATTTGCGAAGCTGGGGTTGGGTGCTGTTTAGCGGCATCATAGATCTGCTGCTAGCCTATATGATCTGGGCAGGCTGGCCGAGCTCGGCGAGCTGGGCGATCGGCCTGCTGGTCGGCATCAACATGCTCTTCCTCGGATTGTCCCTGGTGATGACCGCGCTCGCGGCGCGAGTGATGGGCGATCAATAATAATTGCTCGGTACCTAGGTTTAGAAGAAGAAAACGGGAGAGAAACCCACACTTCATCCGACTTGAACGTTTGCCCGTCGGATCGCTCGTCCGCGAAAATTGACGGCCGCAAGAAAGGATTTCACCCCGCCGCGCGACATGCGCACTCCGGAGGCGCTGCGGCCGTTCACGAGCCAATCCGCCTCGCGGCGCTCGCCCATGGAGCATTCGCGAGCTTGATGCGCCTCAAAACCGCGGGCCGGCCCCTGCCGCCCCGCGGCGCTCTCCTTGGTACGGGTATTCTTGGCGATGATTACACCCAATTCTCGATCCGTAGACCGGGGATGCGTTCGAACTCCCGGAGATTGTTGGTCACAACGATTAGGCCCGCGCTCCGCACATGTGCAACCCGGCTCCGGATGCACCGTCGCGATGCCTGCGGGATAGCGGCGCCCACTCCCTTGAAGGCGGGGAGCACTCTCCATATAGTCCGGGGCTCATGCAGGGAGCTGCGCCCGAGACCGTATTCCGGCACCGTCATCTGCTCGGTATCGAAGGCTTGTCGCCCGAGGACATAAAGCATGTCCTCGACCTGGCCGACGGTTATGTCGAGCTGAACCGGCAGGCCGAGAAGAAGCGCGCGTTGCTGCGCGGCCGGACGATCATCAACTGCTTCTTCGAGAACTCGACGCGCACCCGCACCTCTTTCGAGGTCGCCGGCAAACGTCTCGGCGGCGACGTGATCAACATGTCGGTCGCGGCGAGCTCGATGCACAAGGGCGAGACCCTGATCGACACGGCGATGACGTTGAACGCGATGCACCCCGACGTGCTGATCGTGCGGCATCCCGAATCCGGCGCAGTCCAGCTCCTCTCCGAGAAGCTCGATTGCGCCGTCATCAATGCCGGCGACGGCAGCCACGAGCACCCGACCCAGGCACTGCTCGACGCACTGACGATCCGGCGACGCAAGGGCCGGCTCGGCGGGCTCACGGTCGCGATCTGCGGCGACGTCCTGCACAGCCGGGTCGCGCGCTCGAACATCGCGCTCTTAAACACGATGGGAGCGCGCGTGCGGGTCGTCGCGCCGCGCACTCTGCTGCCGGCCGAGATCGAGCGGCTCGGCGTCGAGGTGTTTCACGACATGACCGAGGGGCTCGCCGATGTCGATATCGTGATGATGCTGCGGCTGCAGAGCGAGCGCATGCACGGCGCTTTCGTGCCGTCTACCCGCGAATATTTCCATTTCTTCGGGCTCGATTACGACAAATTGCGCGCCGCCAAGCCCGATGCGCTGATCATGCATCCTGGCCCGATGAACCGCGGCGTCGAGATTGGCAGCGAGGTCGCCGACGATTTCGACCGCAGTCTCATTCGCCAGCAGGTCGAGATGGGGGTAGCGGTCCGCATGGCCTGCCTGGAGATCCTGACCCGCGATCTGGGCAATGGGCCCCCGGTGTAATGAGCCGGCTCCTGTTTCGCCGCGCTCGATTGCTCGATCCGGAAAGCGGGCTCGACGCTTGCGGCGATCTGCTGGTCGAAGGAGACGACATTGCGGCAGTCGGCGGCGATCTCTCGGTGCCCGGGTGCGATGCCGAGATCGTGCAAGCCGACGGGCTGTGCCTCGCGCCGGGGCTCGTCGACATGCGCGTCCAGTTGCGCGAGCCCGGCGCCGAGCACATGGAATCGATCGAGACCGCCGGCCGGGCCGCTGCCGCCGGCGGGGTCACGACGATGGTCGCATTGCCGAACACCAACCCGCCGGTCGACGACGTCTCGGTCGTCGAGTTCCTCGCCCGCCGGGCACGCGAGGTCAAGCTCGCCAAGATCCACACTTATGCCGCGGCAACCAAGGCGATGGGGGGACGCGATCTGACCGAGATGGGGCTGCTCGCCGCGAACGGGGCGCTCGGCTTTACCGACGGGGTGCGGGCAGTGGCCGATGCGCTCGTCATGCGGCGGGTTCTCGCCTATGCCCGCACTTTCGATCTCCTGGTGCTGCAACACCCCGAAGAGCCGAGCCTCGCTTGCGCCGGCGAAGTCAGCGAAGGTGAGGTCGCCACGCGGCTGGGGCTGCCGGCGATTACGCCGATGGCCGAAGTCATCATGATCGAGCGCGATCTGAGGCTGGTCGAGATCACCGGCGCGCGTTATCACGTCGCCCATGTGTCCACCGCCGTCGGGGTCGAGGCGGTGCGGCGGGCCAAGGCGCAAGGGCTGCCGGTGACCTGCGATACCGCCCCGCCCTATTTCGCGCTGAACGAGACGGCGATCGGCGACTACCGAACCTTCGCCAAGCTATCCCCGCCATTGCGCAGCGAATGGGACCGGCGCGCGGTCGTCGAAGGCTTGCGCGACGGCACGATCGACGCGATCGCCAGCGATCATGCACCTTGGGACCAGGATTCGAAGCGCCTGCCCTTCAGCTCGGCGGCCTACGGCATTGTTGGGCTCGAGACATTGCTGCCGCTGTCGCTCGAGCTCTATCACAATGGTCATCTCGGCCTCCTCGAGCTGATCCGGCGCCTGACCGCGAACCCGGCCCGAATTCTGCGTCTGCCGGTCGGCCGCCTGGCGCCCGGCGCCCCCGCCGACCTGGTTCTTTTCGACCCGGACCTGTCTTGGCGCATCTCCACCGACGATTTCCGCTCGAAATCGAAGAATGCGCCGTTTGACGGACGCCCGGCGCAGGGCCGGGTGCGGCGCACGATCGTCGACGGCCGCACGATCTTTCGGGCTGAGAGTTAGGTGTCGGCGAGCTACCCTCACCCACCCAGCCCTGCGGGCTGGGTCCCCCCTCTCCCGCAATGCAGGAGAGGGGCTTTCATTCCCAGCAGCACACAGCCCCTCTCCCCGACTGCGGGAGAGGGAGGGGCCCGGCGCGAAGCGTCGGGAGGGTGAGGGCATCACCTTCGCCGCTGCCATACTCGGCTATCTCCTCGGCTCGATCCCGTTCGGGCTGTTGTTGACCCGGCTCGCCGGCCATGGCGACATCCGGCAGATCGGGTCCGGCAGTATCGGCGCCACCAATGTCCTGCGCACCGGCAAAAAAGGGGTCGCGGCCCTCACCCTGTTGTTCGATCTGGCGAAGGGCGCGGCCGCCGTGGTGATTGCCCAGCGCTGGGGGCATACCGCCACGCTGGCCGCGGCGGGGTGTGCGATCCTCGGCCACATGTTTCCGGTCTGGCTCGGCTTTCGCGGCGGCAAGGGGGTCGCCACCGCGCTCGGCGTCCTGATCCCGCTCGCCTGGCCGGTGGCGCTCGTCACTGCGCTCCTTTGGATGGCCACCGCCCTCTTGTTTCACTATTCCTCCCTTGCCGCGCTGGTCGCCGCCGTCGCCGGCGCCGCGCTCGCTGCAGTAATTGCCGACAAGCCGACGGCGCTGCTGATCCTCGCTATCGCATTGTTAATCATCGCGCGGCACCATGCGAATATCCGCCGGCTGCTGGCCGGCACGGAGAGCCGGATCTCTCTCGGTAAAAGCTGAGGCACGCACTGGCCGCACGCGAACTCGATCCGCAGGAGCGCCTCGACTGGCTGCGGTTGTCCCGCACCGAGACCATCGGCCCGGTCAGCTTTTACGCTCTGCTGCGCCGCTTCGGCTCGGCCCGCGCGGCGCTGGAAATGGTCCCGCAGCTCGCGCGGCGCGGCGAGCGCTCCAAGACCGTGACCCCGGTCACTCGCACTGACGCCGAAGCCGAGCTCACCGCACTGCAGCGTCTCGGGGCGCAGCTCGTCTGCTGGGGCGAGCCGGCCTATCCGAGCGGGCTCATGGCAGTCGACGACGCGCCGCCGATCCTGACCGTGCTCGGGCGGGCTGAGTTGCTCGGCAGGCCGATCGTGGCGGTGGTCGGGGCGCGCAACGCCTCGGCCAATGGCCGGCGGTTCTGCCGCGACCTCGCCGCGGCGCTCGGGCAGGGCGGCATCGTCGTCGTTTCGGGCCTGGCGCGCGGCATCGATGCCGCAGCGCATCTGGGCGCGCTAGAGACCGGCAGCGTCGCCGTCGTCGCCGGCGGCGTCGATGTCGTCTACCCCGAAGAAAATCGCGGGCTGCACGAGGCGTTGGCACGCGAGGGGGCGATTGTCGCCGAGCTGCCGCCCGGAACCGAGCCTCAGGCGAGGCATTTCCCGCGCCGCAACCGGTTGATTTCGGGAATGGCTCTCGGCGTTGTCGTGGTCGAGGCCGCGGCTCGCTCCGGTTCGCTGATCACCGCCCGATTCGCGCTCGAGCAAGGTCGGGACGTGTTCGCGGTGCCCGGCTCCCCGCTCGATCCGCGCTGCCGAGGCTCGAATGATCTGCTGCGGCACGGCGCGATCTTGACCGAGGGTGCTGAGGATGTGCTGTCGCAGCTCGGGCCGCAGCTGACACACCCGGCCCCGCCACCCCGGCGTCCATCGCTTCCGCCGCCGCCCGTAATGGATTGGCCGCCAGCCGGGACGCAGGCGCCGGTAGCAGATGACGCCGCGCTCGAACTGATCACCGAGAGATTGGGACCGACCCCGGTCGCGGTTGACGAACTGGTACGCCAATGCCACTTGTCAGCCGCCGCAGTGGCCACCCTCCTTCTCGAGCTGGAACTTGCCGGCCGGGTCGAACGCCACCCCGGCAACCTCGTTTCCTTGCGCTGAATATTTGCGTCGCTTTGATTGCGCACCCACCTAAGCTGTCCCGCAGGGGCGACCTTGCGCCATAGAGCCGATTTATGAAAGTCGTCGTCGTCGAATTGCCCGCCAAGGCGAAGACCATCAACAAGTATCTGGGCAGCGACTACAAGGTCGTGGCCAGCTACGGCCATGTCCGCGACCTTCCCGCGAAGGACGGCTCGGTTCTTCCCGATGCGGATTTTGCGATGTCGTGGGAGGTCGACGGCAAGTCCGAAAAGCATCTGAAGACGATCCTCGAAGCGGTGCGCGGCGCCGACCGCCTGTTCCTGGCGACCGACCCTGACCGCGAAGGCGAGGCGATTTCGTGGCATGTCAGCGAGGTGCTGAATTCCCGCCGCGGGCTGAAGCATCTCGACATCAAGCGCGTGGTTTTCAACGAGGTGACCAAGAACGCGGTGCTCGATGCGTTCACTCGCCCTCGCGAGATCGACCGCGAGCTGGTCGAGGCCTATCTCGCCCGCCGCGCGCTCGATTACCTCGTCGGCTTCACGTTGTCGCCGGTGCTGTGGCGCAAGCTCCCGGGCAGCCGCTCGGCGGGCCGCGTCCAATCCGTCGCGCTGCGTTTGGTCTGCGAGCGGGAATCCGAGATCGAGGCCTTCAAGTCCCGCGAATACTGGACGATCGAGGTCGAATTTAAAACCGAGGCCGGCCAGATCTTTACGGCGCGGCTGACCCATCTCGACGGCAAGCGCCTCGAGCGCTTCGATCTCGACAGCGACGCGAAGGCGCGGGCGGCGGCTGACGCGATCCTGCGGGCGTCGGGCTTTACGGTCGCCGAGATCGACAGCCGGCAGGTCCGCCGCAACCCGTTCCCGCCGTTTACGACCTCGACCTTACAGCAGGAGGCGTCCCGCAAACTCGGGCTGTCGGCCAACCGGACGATGCAGATCGCGCAGCGGCTCTATGAGGGCATCGAGCTCGCCGGCGAGACGGTCGGACTGATCACGTATATGCGGACGGATGGCGTCGCGATCTCGGCCGAGGCGATCGCCGCGGCCCGCCAGCTGATCGGCGCCGAATTCGGACCGCGCTACGTCCCGGACGCGCCGCGGGTTTACCGCAGCCCCGCGAAGAATGCACAGGAAGCGCACGAAGCGATTCGGCCTACCGATCTCACGCGCAAACCCGCCGATGTTGCTCGCCATCTCGACCGCGACCAGCTCCGGCTCTACGAGCTTATCTGGAAGCGGACGGTGGCGAGCCAAATGGCATCGGCGCTCCTCGAGCAGGTCGCGGTTGACATCGCCGATGCCGCCGGGCGGCTCCGCCTGCGCGCGAACGGCTCCGTCATCCTGTTCGACGGGTTTCTCAAGCTCTACCAGGAGGACCGAGACGAGACCCCCGATGGCATAGAGTTAGCGAGGGAGGGCGAAGGCGGGCGGCTGCCGGCGATGCGCAAGGCCGAACGGCTCGCGCGCGGTGAGGTTACGCCAAGCCAGCACTTCACACAGCCGCCGCCGCGCTACACCGAAGCCAGTCTCGTCAAGAAACTCGAAGAGCTCGGTATCGGCCGGCCGTCGACCTATGCCTCGATCTTGCAGGTCCTGCAGGACCGCGACTATGTCCGCCTAGAAAAGCGACGGTTTGTTCCTGAGGACCGAGGGCGCTTAGTCACTGCATTTCTGACGAACTTCTTTGAGCGCTATGTCGAGTACAATTTTACCGCCGACCTCGAAAACCAGCTCGACGATATTTCCGGCGGACGCATCGATTGGAAGGAGGTGCTGCGGAACTTCTGGCGAGATTTTTCGGCCGCGATCGACGGCACCAAAGAACTGACGATCAGCCAGGTGCTGAGCGCTCTCGACGAGGCGCTCGGGCCGCATTTTTTCCCCAATGGCGATTCCGGGCACGACCCGCGTCTCTGCCCCGTTTGCGGCGCCGGCAGGCTCAGCCTCAAGCTCGGCAAGTTTGGCGCCTTCATCGGCTGCTCCAATTATCCGAATTGCCGCTTTACCAGGCCGCTCGCGGTGGAGAGCGAGGTCGAGCCGACCACTCCCGAAACCGCGCTCGGCGCGGACCCCGGAACCGGCCTGGCGGTCTCGCTGAAGAAGGGCCCCTATGGCCATTATGTGCAGCTCGGCGACGGCAACGGCGAGTTCAAACCCAAACGGGTCGCCCTGCCCCGCTCCCTAAAGCCGGCCGAAATCGATCTCGAGACCGCATTGCGGCTGCTCGCGTTACCCCGCGAGCTCGGCCGCCACCCCGAAACAGGCGATGCGATCGTCGCCGGCATCGGCCGGTTCGGCGCCTACATCAAGCACGGAACGACCTTCAAATCGCTCGGCGCCGACGACGACGTCTTGACGATCGGGTCGAACCGCGCCGTCGTGCTGCTGGCCGAGTCGTCTTCCACGCAGCGCCGCGGGCCGCAGCTGGTCCGCGAAATCGGGGCCCACCCCGAAGGCGGCACTGTCGGCCTTTATCGGGGACGCTACGGCCCCTATGTCAGCCATGACGGAGTTTACGCATCGCTGCCGCGCAATGCCAATCCCGCCACCTTCTCCCTCGCCGAGGCATTGCCCCTGCTCGCGGCGCAGCGCGCCAAGGGCAAGAAACGCGGACGCAAGACCGCCAAATCCGCCTCGAAAAAAGCCGCCCCGGCAAAGACCGCCAAGAATGGCGCTACGACTGAGGTGATTCAAAAACCCAAAACGGCGAAAAAGACCGGAACGGTGAAGAAGACCGGGGCCGCCAAAAAGACCGCGGCAACCAAGACCAGTGCCAGTCTTCCCTCGCTTTCCCGGCGAAAGCCGGGACCCATTCCTCCAACACGCGGAACTTCTTGAAGCAATCGCAATGCCTTGCCAGCGGGACGGGCTCGTGCCGCGGAACGATAGGCCCCGGCTTTTGCCGGGGAAGCATATAGACGAGCGATGGATGGTTCTTTCACACGCTCTGAGTGGTGAAATCCCGCGCGAATAGTTCCGGAGAGGAGCGCGGCCGCCGGGGAGAGCTGCCTTCCGCGGCCGAGCTTCTCGCCTTCATCCGCGAGAGCCCCTCCGCGGTCGGCAAGCGCGAGATCGCGCGCGCCTTCGCCGTGACGCCGGGCAATCGCCCGGAATTGCGCGACATGCTGCGCAATATCGAGCGCTCCGGGGCAGTCACGCGCGCCGCCAATCGGCGCTTTGTCGCCGCCCCGCCGCTTCCCGAGGTAACCGTCGTCGAGCGGATCGGCAGCGACGAGGACGGGCTGGCGCTCGCCCGCCCGGTCGCCTGGCCGGGGCCGGAGCCGGCGCCGATCTTGCGCATCATAGAGGCCGGGGCGAGCGAGACATTAAAGGTCGGCGAGCGCGCCGCGGCACGGCTCGTCCCGCTCGAAACCGGCGACATCGAAGCGCGGATCATCCGCCGGCTCGACAGCGCCGGGGAGCGGATCATCGGGACATTCCAGAATACCCGCGAGGGCGGCAGGCTGATGCCGGCCGACCGGCGTAACCGCAACGAGTATCGGGTCGCGGCGCGCGATGCGGGCGGCGCGGGCGATGGCGAATTGGTCGTCGCCGAGCAGTTCGCCGCGGGAAGGCTCGGCGCGCCGCGCGCCCGGGTCATCGAGCGGCTCGGTCCCGCCTCGGACCCCGGCGCGATAAGCCTGCTGGCGATTGCCGCCTACGACATCCCGACCGAATTTCCCGCCGCCGCGCTCGCCGAAGCCGAGACGGCGTTGCCGGTGAGCCCGGCCGGACGAGCTGATCTGCGCGATATCCCGGTGGTCACGATCGACGGCAGCGACGCCCGCGATTTCGACGACGCGGTGTGGGCCGAGCCGGACCTCGACCCGGAGAACCGCGGCGGTTGGCACCTCATCGTCGCTATCGCCGACGTCGCCTGGTATGTGCGGCCCGGCAGCGCCCTCGACCGCGAGGCCGAGCGGCGCGGCAATTCGGTCTATTTCCCCGATCGCGTCGTCCCGATGCTGCCCGAGGCATTGTCGAACGAGCTGTGCTCGCTGAAGCCCGGCGTGGACCGCGCCTGCCTCGCCGTCCAGCTATGGATCGACGCCGCGGGCCGCAAGCGGCGGCATCGCTTCGAACGCGGCATAATGCGTTCGGCCGCCCGACTGACCTATGAGGAGGTCCAAGCGGCCCGGGACGGGAGTGCCGGTTGTGCGCTGGGGCCGGCATCCATCGCCGCTCTCTACGGCGCCTACGCAGCCCTCGCCGAGGCGCGGGCGGCTCGCGGAGCATTGGAGCTGGACCTCAGCGAGGATCGGGTCGTGCTCGACGCCGAGAAGCGGCCGGCCGCAATCGTGCGCGCCGTGCGCCTCGACAGCCATCGGCTCATTGAGGAATTCATGATCCTGGCGAATGTCGCCGCCGCCGAGGAGCTCGAGGCACGGCGGCAATTTTGCATGTACCGCGTGCACGACGCGCCCGAGCCGGACAAAGTGGATGCGCTGCGCGTCTTTCTGGAAGAGACCGGCCTTCCCGGCCTGGCATTGGCCAAGGGTCAGGCGCTAAAACCGGAGCTGTTCAATCGCGTGCTGCGCCGCGCCGCCGGCACGGGGGAGGCCGCGCTGGTCAACGATCTCGTTTTGCGTTGCCAGGCGCAGGCCGCCTACAGCCCGAACAATATTGGACATTTCGGTCTGGCGCTGCGCCGCTACGCTCATTTCACCTCGCCGATCCGGCGCTACGCCGACCTCTTGGTGCATCGGGCGCTGCTCGGAGATGCAGAAGTGGACACCGGCCGTGACCGGCTGGAAGCGAGCGCGGCGCATATCTCGGCGACCGAACGGCGGGCCGCCGACGCCGAACGGGCTGCCATTGAGCGCTATCGGGCGACCCTTCTCGCCGGATCGGTCGGCAGCCTCTTCACCGCCGACATCAGCGGGGTCGCGAGTTTCGGCCTCTTCGTGAGATTGCGGGAAAACGGCGCCGACGGCCTGGTCCCGATATCGACCCTGCTCGGCGACTATTATGTCCGCGACGAGCGAGCCCAGCGATTGGTCGGGCGCAATACCGGCCGGGTCTACCGGCTCGGCGCTGAGCTGCTGGTGCGCCTCGTCCAAGCCGACGGGATCGGCGGCCGCCTGGTCTTCCGCATAGAAGAAGAGGAGGAGTCCGGCGCAGCCAACGCTCGGCGCATAAGACGGGGCCCTGGCAGGAAGCCGAAAAGACGGCGCAAATGAGGTTATCTCCTCTGGCGGTCGAAAGATGAAGCCATTTCGGTTCGGAGTGAACGTTCGTCACGCGCAATCGCGCGCCGAATGGGCGGAGAAGGCTCGCAAAATCGAGGATCTCGGCTACAGCACGCTGACCGCCCCCGATCATCTCACAGACCTTATGGCGCCGGTGCCGGCACTGGTCAGTGCCGCCGAGGCGACCAAACATCTTCGCGTCGGCACCAACGTGCTCAACAACGATTTTCGCCATCCGGTTTTGGTCGCGCGCGAGGCGGCGACAATCGACCTGCTGACCGAGGGGCGGCTGCAACTCGGCTTGGGCGCCGGCAGCATCCGGTCGGAATATGAGCAGGCGGGGTTGCATTTCGATCGGGGACGCACCCGCGTTGAACGGCTGTCCGAAGCGGTCACGATCATCAAGGGTTTGCTCAGCGGAGAACGAGTCACTTTCTTGGGTCGGCACTATCGCGTAATGGGCCACGCGATCGCCCCCATTCCCATCCAGAAACCCCATCCGCCGCTCCTCATCGGCGGCAACGGGCCGCGTCTCCTCGCCCTTGCTGCGCGGGAAGCGGACATAGTGGGTTTCTCGGGAATAACCTTCAGAAGCGGAGGAGCGGCATCACCGGACCTCTCCGGGTGGAGGCGATCGGGCGTCGACGAGCGGGTTCAGCGCATACGCGAGATTGCGGGCGAGGAGCGATACTCTCGGCTGGAGCTGAACGCACTGGTGCAACGGGTAGTCGTCACGGACGATCGTCACGAGGCGGCGGAGGAGCTGGTAAGCCGCTGGCCGCAGTTGAGCGCCGACGACATTCTCCAAAGCCCCTACGTTCTCATCGGGACGGTGGACCAGATGGTCGAAGATCTAACAGCGCGTCGGGAGCGCTGGGACATCTCCAATTACGTGGTTCATGAGCCGTACTTGGACGATTTCGCGCCCGTCGTCGCGCGCCTCGCGGGCCAGTAGCCGCCGTAGTTTTGTTGGGCAGAGTAACGAGCGGAAATCCTCTTCTCCACTCAACGCCGATCCAAACGTGAGCGGGTCGTCATGCGCCTCGACGGAAGGGGCCACGGCTAATATTTTCACATCGGTTAACGGCCGCGTTGCGCTCGCTTCCGGCAGAGCGATGGGGACAGACTGCCATGACGATCCATCTTGCGGAAGGGCCCACAGGTGGCGGAGTGAGGCGGAGTTTGGCGCGCTGGAACCTGGAACTGCACAGGGCCGGCCCGGGGATCCGTTATGTTTTTTCAGTCCTCTGCGTTGCAGTTGCGCTTGGGGCGGCGCTGGCGTGCCAGTACTACGGCTTTCGCGACATGGAATTGCCGCTTTTCGACCTGGCCATCGTCGTCAGCACCTGGTACGCGGGAACTGGGCCTGCCGTGCTGGCTGTCGTGCTATCCGCGGCCTTCTACAATTACTTCTTCACCGAGCCCCTTTACTCCTTTGACGTTTCCAACGAGGACCTACCTCGTTTTCTTCTCTTCATGGCCTCGGCGGCGATCGCTGCCTGGTTCGTAGCTGTTCGGCGCCGCATCGAGAGCGATCTTCGCGACGCTCGCGACAACCTGCGGGTCGAGCTGGAACAGCGCAAGCGCCGAGAAGATGAAATTCGCAAACTCAATAATGAGTTGGCCAAGCGGGCCAGTGACCTCGAAACCAGCAACAACGAATTAGAGTCTTTTGCCTATTCCGTCTCCCACGACCTTCGCGCGCCGCTTCGCCATGTGGTCGGGTTTTCGGAGCTGCTTCAGAAACAGGCGTCCAGCTTGCTCGACGAGAAGAGTTGTCGGTACACGCAAACAATTCTCGAAGCGTCAAAAAGAATGGGTAACCTGATCGACGATCTGTTGGCGTTTTCCAGGATCGGGCGGGCCGAGACCAAAAATACGCCGGTGAGCCTGGACCAGCTCGTCAACGACGTTGTCGCGGAGATCAGGCAGGACACGGGAGGGCAAGACATTATGTGGAAAATCGATCCCCTTCCGGTCTGTTACGGCGACCGGTCCATGCTGAGGCTGGTGATCTTCAATCTTCTCTCCAATGCGGCCAAATTCACCCGCATGCGCGCCCAAGCCGAAATCGAGATTGGCTGCCTCGATGAAGAAAATGAAGTCGAGGTGTTCGTCAGGGATAATGGCGCCGGCTTCGACATGCAGTATGTCGATAAACTGTTCGGCGTGTTTCAACGCCTGCACCTCCCCGAAGACTTTGAAGGCACTGGAATCGGGCTCGCGACCGTTCGGCGGATCATCCACCGCCATGGCGGTGAGGTCCGAGCCGAGGGAGCTGTCGATCAAGGCGCGACATTCTATTTCTCACTCCCTAAAGTACAAGATGCGGCGGAGAGGACCGCGACCACGCTATGAGCGAACTGGCACGCATTCTGCTCGTCGAGGACGACCCGAGAGACGTTGAACTTACTCTGACGGCGCTGGGCGAATATAACTTGGCAAACGAGGTCGTGGTTACCCGCGACGGGGAAAAAGCCCTGGATTTCCTCTATTGTCGCGGCGAGTTCAGCGCTCGCTCCAACGACAATCCCGCGGTCCTGCTGCTCGACCTAAAATTGCCGAAAGTCGATGGCTTGCAAGTCTTACAGCAAATCAAATCCGACGAGCGCCTGAAGCTGATACCGGTGGTGGTGCTGACGTCGTCCCAAGAAGAAAAAGACATGATGCAAAGCTACAAGCTCGGAGTGAATGCATACGTTGTGAAGCCGGTCGATTTTCACGAATTCGTCAATGCCATCAAGGAGCTCGGCGTCTTCTGGGCGGTCATCAATGAGCCGCCGCCGGGCAGCGTGAAGAAGGCACCGTGACGTCTCCGCTCCGCATTCTGTTGGTGGAGGACAGCATGCAGGACGCGGAGCTCATTCAAGCGCTCCTTGAAGCGGATCATTTCGTCTGTGAAGTCACCCGCGTCCAAACGCGCGCCGAGTTCCTGGCTGCTCTTGAAGACGGTGGATTTGACCTGGTTCTCTCCGATTACAAGCTTCCGTCGTTCGACGGCCTTTCCGCATTGCAGCTCACGCTGAATGCCCGCCCTGATCTGCCTTTCATCTTTGTCTCCGGCTTCGGCGAAGAGATCGCGATCGAAGCGCTGACGAGCGGGGCCAAGGATTATGTTTTGAAGACTGGGTTGTCACGGCTCGTACCGTCGGTGCAGCGCGCGCTGCACGAAGCCCGAGAACAAGCCGAACTCAGGAAGGCCGAGGACGTGCTGCTCCGCATTCTGTTGCTGGAGGACAGCATCCAGGACGCGGCGCTCATTCAAGACCTCCTTGAAGCGGATCATTTCGTCTGCGAGGTAACCCGCGTCCAAACGCGCGCCGAGTTCCTCGCTGCTCTTGAAGACGATGAAATTGACCTGATTCTCGCCGACTACAAGCTTCCTTCGTTCGACGGCCTTTCCGCATTAAAGCTTGCGCTGAGCGCCCGCCCTGATCTGCCTTTCATTTTTGTCTCGGGTTTCGGCGAAGAGATCGCGATCGAAGCGCTGACGAGCGGCGCCACGGATTATGTTCTGAAGACGCGGTTATCGCGGCTCGCGCCATCGGTTCAGCGCGCGCTGCGCGAAGCCCGGGAACGAGCCGAACGCAAGAAGGCCGAGGAGGCGCTGCGCCGGAGCGAGATGTATCTGGCAGCGGCGGAGGAATTGAGCCACACGGGGAGTTTCGGCTGGAACACTTCGACCGGGGAACTCTACTGGTCCGATGGAGCCTATCAAATATTTGAATGCGAGCCCACGACGAAGCCCACTATTCAACTGGTGATCGACCGCACTCATCCGGAGGACCGGACGCATCAGCGTCAAATCATTGACCGCGCCGCGATGGAGGGGTGCGAGTTTATTGCCGAGTATCGCCTGTTGATGGCCGGCGGTTCTGTCAAACACGTTCAAGCCGTGGCTCATCGCTTGACCGGCGAAGATCCGGAGCGTTTGGTCTTTGTGGGTGCGATAACGGATATTACCGAGCGCAAGCGCGCCGAAGAAGAGCGCGAAAGATTGCGCCAGCTCGAGACAGATCTCGCGCACATGAACCGCGTGAGCATGATGGGAGAACTGACCGCCTCGCTGGCTCACGAAATCAAGCAGCCGCTCGCCGCCGCCATCATAGACGCCAACGCCTGCATGCGATGGCTCCGTCGTGATCCGCCCGATGTGATGGAAGCATGCGGCTCTGCCTCCAGAATGGTCGCGGCGGTGACGCTCGCCGCCGGCATCATCGACCGGGTTCGTTCACTTTACGGGCGAGGCACGCCAGAAAGGGAGGTGGTCGACCTGAACGAAATCCTTCGGGAGATGATGGTTTTGCTGGGGGATACCGCGCATCGGAACTCCATCTCAATCCGCATGGAGCTTGACCCGAGGCTTCCGCGGACGACAGCGGATCGCGTACAGCTGCAGCAGGTTCTGATGAACCTCATGCTCAACGGAATCGAGGCGATGCGGGAGACGGGCGGTGAACTGACCATTGCATCGAAAAGCATTGAGCAGGGTCGGCTCTTGATCGCTGTGAGTGATTGTGGCGTCGGGCTTCCCGTCGATGAAGCCGGGCGTATTTTCGACGCATTCTTCACGACAAAGCCGCAAGGCACGGGCATGGGACTGTCCATCAGTCGGCGGATCATCGAGTTGCATGGCGGCCGCTTGTGGGCGGGCCCCAGCGCGGGACGCGGTTCAATCTTTCAGTTCACACTGCCCGGCGAGTGACGGCCGCCTGGCACGCAGGAGTTTACACCCTGGAGGAGGCCCCGTTACGCCCGGTGAGGTGGGAGCGAGCGGCATTGATTGCGCCGTGCAGGCGTTCTACTGTATTCATTCCTATCCGTGGCAAAGTCGCCGAAGCTTGCGGGGAGAGTTTGGGGCTTTCGCTAGGGGAGTGAATGCCGTGTCGCTGCGTCCGGCCGCCGCGCCTTTGCGAGCGTGCAGCCTTGTCCTCCTCGCCGCTCTTGCAGCCTGTGCGGAGCGTCAGGCGCTGCCCAACGATCCGGCGGGACGGCTGTTCGCGCGTGGTCTCGACGAGATAACCGATCTCTACATTGCCCCGGTCTCCAGCCGGCTGCTCGTTCTGGGCGGGGTCGCCCGGTTATCGCGCCTCGATGGCAAGTTCTCGGTTTCGGAGACCCCGGGGCCCGATAAAACATATCTCGTGCTGGCTTATGCCGGGAATGAGGTGGCCGCCTATCCGATACCCTCGCATGACGAACCGCATGATTGGGGCGCCCTGATGGGCCAGCTCGTGTCCGCCGCAAAGGCCGCCTCCCCGAGTGTTGCCGCACTGCCCGAAGACAAGATCGACAAGGCGCTGTTCGATGGCATCACTGCTGGGCTCGACCGCTTCTCCCGCTACTCTTCGCCCGATGTCGCCCGCGATCAGCGCGCCGCTCGTGACGGGTTCGGCGGCATTGGCGTGACCCTCGATACCTCCAAGCAAGAATTTCGGATCACCGCGGTCACGCCGCACAGCCCCGCCGACCTCGCCGGCATAAAGCCCGACGACAGGCTCGTAGCGGTCGACAAGGTGCCGACCGCCGGACGCTCCCACAGCGATGTGGTTCACGCGCTCCGCGGACCGATCCTCAGCCCGGTAGAAGTAACCGTCTATCGTCCCAGCCTCGCCCAAAACCGGACCTTCCACCTGCAGCGCGAGCTGGTGATCCTCCCGACGGTGACGGTGTCGCGCGATGGCGAGATCGCGGTCTTTCAGGTGGCGAGCTTCAACCAGAACACGACACAGCAGGTCGTCGAAGCGCTCAATAACCTGAAGCGCGAGATGGGGCCGCAGCTCCGCGGGATCGTGCTCGACCTGCGCGGCGACCCGGGCGGGCTGCTCGATCAGGCAGTGAGCCTCGTAGACGTGTTCGTCCCGAACGGCCCGATCGTCGCGACGGTTGGCCGCCACCCCGCGAGCCGGCAGTTTTTCGAAGCTTCGGGGGACAGTATCGCGCCGCAGATACCGGTCGTCGTCTTGGTCAACGGCGGCTCGGCTTCGGCCTCGGAGATTGTTGCTGCGGCCTTGCAGGATGCCGGGCGCGCGGTCATCGTCGGCAGCGCCTCCTATGGGAAAGGCACGGTGCAAACCGTCTTGCGGCTGCCGAACGACGGCGAGCTGACATTGACCTGGGCCCAGCTCGTCGCCCCGTCGGGATATCTTTTGCACCAGCACGGCGTCGTCCCGACCCTGTGCACGAGCGATCTCGGGGACGACGACCGCTTCGTGCAGGTAGCAATTCAACGGGCGGCGGCATCACCCGCGGCCGCGCCCGCCGCAACGCGGGCACGTGCATCACTCGACGAAAACGCCTGGTCTCAGCTGCGCCGCTCTTGTCCGGCCCGGCCGGGCGACCACGAGATCGACGTCAAGGTCGCAAAGCGGCTCCTTGCCGACCCCGTTCTCTACGGTCAGGCGGTGCACGCGATCGGGGCCAGCCCGAGCGTAGCGGCCGTTCCGCTCGCCGCCGCCCCGCCGACGGTGCCCGCCTTGACAGCAGTCAGCCCGGCGTTATCTTCCAGTCCACGCAACCCCTGACGCGAGGGTCGTCATATGGCCAAGACCAATACAGTCTTAATCAAACTGGTCAGCAGCGCCGATACTGGTTTCTTCTATGTCACAAAGAAGAATCCGCGCAGCAAGACCAACAAGCTCGAACTGAAAAAATTCGACCCGATCGCCCGCAAGCACGTCGTATTCAAGGAAGCAAAAATAAAATAACCCGGCCGCCCGAGCTAATCTCTTGGCCGGCCAGCCTCATGACTGGATCGGGACGCCGGCGTCCTCGGTCTGAGATGAGTTTATCTGAGGCTGCGCGATGGCGAGCGGTCGCACGACTATACAATTCCGCCCACGGTTCTTGGCAGCGTAAAGCGCGTCATCGGCGCGGCTGAGCAGACGGTCACGGTCATCGCCGGTCGCGGCAGACGCCACCCCGATGCTGATCGTCACCGAGAGCTTTCGACCGTCGGACTTGATCGTGAACTGCTCACGCGCCACCGCTGCGCGCAGCCGCTCGGCAACCGCTGCGGCAATCGTGACATCGGTCTCGGGCATGACAACGACAAACTCGTCACCCGCACCGTCTCCGCGTCGGGCGACGAGGTCGACGTTGCGGACGCAGTGCGTCGTTCGCGCAGCGAGTTCGCGCAGCACGTCATCCCCCGCGGCATGACCGTAAGTATCGTTTACCTGCTTGAAGTGATCGATATCGAACAACAGAACGGCTGCGCTGATGCCGTCCTGGTTGACGCGTGCGATGAGCTCGTCGAGGTGCACGAACAGATACCGCCGGTGATAGAGACCGGTCAGCTCATCGGTCAGGGCAAGCTCGAGGCTGCGCCGATAATTATCTTCCAAACGGTTCTGCAGCCTCTTGCGGCGAACCTGAGTGGCCGTGCGGGCCAGCAATTCGTTCCGATCCACCGGGCGCACCAGATAGTCGTTGGCGCCCAAATCGAGCCCCTTCGCAAGACGAGGCAAATCCCTGTCGTCGGCGATCAATAAGATCGGCAGTTGACGGAAGGTTTCGTTGGCGCGGCACTGCGTAACGAGCCGTAACGCGTCGCTGCCCGGTGTGCACAAGCTCGCTATGATCAGCTCGAAATCGGGCGCGAGCAACCTCCATGCTTCGGCGCAGGTCGATGCGCGCGCCACCGAATGGGCGACCGGCAACAATGTCTCGCTCATTCGGGCGACCGCGAATTCATCGTCATCGACGATCATGATGCGGGCGGGGCCGGCATCCTCGCAAACGGGAGTGTCGCTGCCGCCGAACTTGCTGCAAATCCCCTCGCGAACGCGCAGCTCCTCCATCATCCGCTTCAGCCGCACGAGCGAGCGGACACGGGCGAACAGAGCGACATCGTTCACCGGCTTGGTCAGGAAATCGTCGGCGCCGGCCTCGAGGCCGCGCAGGCGGTTGACAGTATCAGACAGCGCCGTGACCATGACGACTGGAACATCGACGGTTCGCCGATTGGCCTTCAGCTGGCGGCAAACCTCGAACCCGTCCATCCGCGGCATCATGACGTCGAGAAGAATTACGTCGGGAAGCTCGGTCTCGGCGATTTCCAGGGCTGTGGGCCCGTTATGCGCCGTCAAAACGTCGAAATACTCACTCGACAGCTTTGCTTCGAGCAGTTTTACGTTCGCCTCGACATCGTCGACAACCAGTACTCGGCCAGACATTGGTCTCTCGCACTCGAAGGATCGGGCGGGGCACCCCCTCTCAGGAGAGGAAGCGCTCGACGGTTTGCAAAAAGCTCGTCACCGAGATCGGCTTCGCGATATAGGCCTCGCAACCACCGTTCCGCATTTTCTCCTCGTCGCCCTTCATCGCGAAGGCGGTCACCGCGATGACCGGGATCATCCGCAGATCGGCGTCTCCCTTGATCCACTGCGTGACTTGCAAACCGGATACTTCCGGCAGCTGGATGTCCATCAGAATCAAATCCGGGCGATGTTGACGAGCGAGCGCAAGCGCCTCGACACCGTCCTTGGTCTGCAGTGTACCATAGCCGTGAGCGACGAGAAGATCGTTGAAGAGCTTCATATTGAGGTCATTGTCTTCGACGATCAACACCTTCTTCCGTACCGGTCGATCGGCGTCCACCTCCGGTTTCGTAACGTCCAATGTCATGCTCCCAGCCTTGAAAGCGACAGATTTTGCCGGCAACCGCCGGTTCCGCACCGGCTGCACCGATGCTTTCTAAAGGATCGAACTTAATTATTCGTAACCGCTCTCCGTGAGGAAATCGCCGGATGTCAGCACCGTTTCGCATCGGCATCGATCTTGGCGGCACCAAGATCGAAGGCGTCGCCATAGACGCCTGCGGCTCGGTGCGCGTCCGCCACCGCGTCGCCACGCCGGCACAGGACTATCGCGGGACGATCGATGCGATCATCGCCCTGATCAGCACGATCGAGCAACAAATCGGGGCAACCGCAACGGTCGGCATCGGCATCCCGGGGGCCGTCTCTCCCGCCACCGGCCTCATCAAGAACGCCAACTCGACTTGGCTGATAGGACGCCCGTTGCAGCGCGATGTCGAGAGGGCACTCGGGCGGCCGACGCGACTTGCCAATGATGCCAACTGTTTCGCCTTGTCCGAGGCGACCGACGGCGCCGGCGCTGCGGCGGAGACGGTGTTCGGCGTCATTCTCGGGACGGGCGTGGGAGGCGGGATAGCCATCCGCCGGCAGATTCAGATCGGCGCCAACGCAATCGCGGGAGAATGGGGGCACAACCCGATGCCGTGGCCAACGCCCGACGAGGTTCCGGGACCGGCTTGCTGGTGCGGCCGATCCGGTTGTCTCGAGACGTTTCTGTCGGGCCCGGCGTTGGCTGCGGATCACCACCGCCACTCTCGTCGCGCGCAGAGCGCTCCGGAAATCGCCGAGGCAGCAGCTGCGGGAGATCGAGAGAGCCGCGCAACGCTCGAGCGTTACATGGACCGGCTCGCCCGGGGACTGGCTTCGGTGATCAACGTGGTCGATCCGGATGCGATCGTGCTCGGAGGTGGGCTGTCGAGCATCTCCGCCCTTTACGAGCAAGTCCCTCGCTTGTGGATCCGGTATATCTTTTCGGATCGCGTGGCCACCCCCCTCTTTCCTCCAGTCCACGGTTCGTCCAGCGGCGTGCGCGGCGCGGCGTGGTTGTGGCCGCCGGAAGAGGCGCCGTGAGCACGCTGTGCCGTGATTGCAGCGCCCTCGAAACTGCTGCCCGGCAAACCGGGCGCTGCGCCGCCTGCGGCTCGCCGCGGCTGGTCTGACATGCTGAACTCGGCTCTCTGGCGGTCGCGCATGTCGATTGCGACGCGTTGTATGCCGCCGTCGAAAAGGCGCGACAGACCCGAGTTGGCGGACCAAAGCTGGCGGCTAAAAGCAGCTTCCGATCAGGCTGCTCCACCAATTCCGGCCGTCATTGCGAGTTGACCACCGGCCGGGCGGCCGACCGGCCGATGAAACCGCCACCAGAGCGCTTTCCCGGCGAAAAGCCGGGATCCATGCAACGCCCTGCTGAGCGCTCGAAGGGTGGGCCCCGGCTTTTCGCCGGGGAGGCGTTTTAACCGTATGGTATCCCTGAACAACAGCAATTTGATCAAAAACTGGCTCAGCAGTTAGGCCCAGCTAACAGTTCGGCTTGGAGAGCGGCTCGATGTCGTCCAGCTTGGCGCGTATCGCATATTCGCCGTAGTCGATCACCATGTCCTGCGACACGCCGTTGTCGAGGAGGCGCATGCCGAGCTCGTAATCCGGTTTCTCGGCGCTGGCGTCGACCGGGAAAAAAGCGAGCCGCACGCGCCAGCCTGGCCGCTCCAGCAAGGGGCTGCGCGTCGCAGCCGCCGGGTCGGCGGTGAGCTTGACCCCGATCACCGCGGAGACCTGGACCGCATTCTCGTCGGTCGCCCCATCGAAAATCAGGCGGGAGACAAAATTCTCCCCGGCATGGGCGGAATTTATCAATAGAATTGTGTGCGCGCTCGGAAACATGACGCCGGGCTCGAGCTTCAGGGTCTGCGGCTCAGGCTTCGTAAACTCGGCCACCCCGCCCTTCCCGGGACCGTCGAGCCTTGCTTCACCACGAATCTCCTGATCGACTTCGCCATTGCGCGTCTGCTTCTGATTGAAGCGGTAGCGCAACCCGTCCTTCGACTCCCAAGTCACAAAGCTCGAGACGATGTCGACATCCGAGGTTTCGGCATAGCGCATCTTCAAGCGGTAACGCTGCTCGATCGTCCAACCCTCGCAGGTCTCGCCCCATTCGTAATCCATCGTGCCTCGAGCGTCGACGACGCCCGAATTGTTCCGGGCGGTGCCCAGGGACATCGTATAAAGCGCGCGGTGCGGCGCGATCTCGGCCGCCCCGGCCGGGGTCGCCAACGGCGCAATGCCGATGACGGCCGCCGCGATAACGAAGGGCTCCACGCGCCACCTTCTCATCGACCCAAAACTCCCCCAGCGTACGGCCGACCGATCATGGCACCGCCGGCTCGTCAATTATACGCAGAAATCGCACCGACCGCCCCGTATGCCGAGCTCAATTTCTGGCGGTTCGCGACGGCGGCAGATCCAATCGGATGTGCAGCTCCTTGAGCCTTTCGGGCGGGACCGGCGCAGGGGCGTGCATCAGAAGATCCTGCGCCTGCTGGTTCATCGGGAAGGCGACGATCTCGCGCAGGTTCGGCGTGTCCGCCAACAGCATGACGATGCGATCGATGCCGGGAGCCGAGCCGCCATGCGGCGGGGCGCCGTATTTGAAGGCGTTGAGCATGCCGGCGAAACGCGTCTCGACCTCCTCGGCCGAATAGCCGGCGATCGCAAAGGCCTTGTACATAATATCCGGGCGGTGGTTGCGGATCGCCCCCGAGGAGAGCTCGACGCCGTTGCAGACGATGTCGTACTGGTGTGCCCGAATCTCCAGCGGATCTTGCTGCTCGAGCGCCGTCAGCCCCCCTTGCGGCATCGAGAACGGATTGTGGCTGAAGTCGATCTGCCCGGTCTCTTCGTCGCGCTCGTACATCGGGAAATCAGTAATCCAGCAGAACTCGAAGCATTCCTTGGCGGTGAGCCCGAGTTCCTCGCCGATCTTGAGCCGCGCGGCGCTGGCGAAGGGGCTGAACGCGCTCGGTACGCCGGCGACGAAGAACACCGCGTCGCCGTCGCCGAGGCCGAGAGCGGCGCGCAGCGCTTCGGTCCTCTCGGGCCCAAGGCTGCGCGCGACAGGCCCGGCCCCCTCGCCATCACGGAAGAAGATATAGGCCAGGCCCGGCTGGCTCTCGTCCTGGGCCCAGGAATTCATCCGGTCGCAAAAGGCTCGGTTACCGCCAGCCGGCGCCGGAATTGCCCGCACCCGCACATTCTCGTCCCCCGCGATCATGCCGGCGAAAATGCGGAACCCCGAGCCGCGGAACGTCTCCGTCGCGTCCCGGATCACGATCGGGTTGCGCAGATCGGGCTTGTCGCTGGCGTAGTTGAGGATCGCGTCGGCATAGGGGATGCGGGGGAACGGCGCCGGGCTGACCCTGCGGCCGCCGGCAAATTCCTCGAACACGCCATGCAAAACCGGCTCGATCGCCGCGAAGACGTCCTCTTGCGTCACATACGACATCTCGAAATCGAGCTGGTAGAACTCCCCCGGCGAGCGGTCCGCGCGGCCGGCCTCGTCGCGGAAGCACGGGGCAATCTGGAAATAGCGGTCGAACCCGGCGACCATCAGCAGCTGCTTGAATTGCTGCGGCGCCTGCGGCAGCGCATAGAATTTGCCGGGGTGGAGCCGGCTCGGCACCAGGTAGTCGCGTGCGCCCTCGGGCGAGCTGGCGGTCAGGATCGGCGTGTGAAACTCGACAAAGCCCTGCTCGATCATGCGTCGCCGGATCGAGGCGATCACGTTCGACCGCAGCAGCATGTTGGCGTGCATCCGCCCGCGCCGCAAATCGAGGAAGCGATAGGTGAGACGCATGTCCTCCGGATATTCCGCCTCGGTATTGACCGGAAACGGCAGCGGCTCGGCCTCAGACTGGACCTCGATGTCGGCGATGACGAGTTCGACCTCGCCGGTGTCGAGCTTGGGATTGACCGTGTCGGCCGAACGGGCGGCGATCCGCCCCGTCATCGTGACCACGCTCTCCAGCCGCAGCGCGTCCGCTGCCGGGAAGAGCGGCGACGAGATATCGATCACGCATTGCGTCACGCCATAGTGATCGCGCAAATCGATAAAGAGGAGCTGCCCGTGGTCGCGCTTGCGGTGCACCCACCCGGACAGCCGCGCCGGCTGGCCGGCATCGGTCAGGCGCAGGGCTCCGCAAGTGTGGGTTCGGTAGGCGTGCATCAGGGCAGATCCCGTTTGAGGCGGCGCGAACACGGCACGGCCGCCCGCGGTTGTCAAGCCGGCCACCGGTTGGGGAGCCGCGCCGAATGGCATCAAGTTGTCGCCGCAACGAGGATAAATACGATCGGAATCGCCTATACAGCCACCACCACGCCGCGCGAAACACCTGATGATCCCCGACTGATGATTATCCAAACCGCGATATTCGCCGCCGCTGCAATCGCATCGCTTCAAATGGGCGCACTCGCCCAATCGGGCAAAATGTACCGCATCGGGCTGGTCTCGGTAGGCGCGCCCAACGCCAAAGAGCGCGCCGGCAAGATCCCGATCGTGGTGACCAATTCCGGCGATCCGGTCGCGACGGGCCTCGCCGCGAGCCTCACCCATCTCGGGGGCAACCTTACCGGCGTCTCGGACGTCGCCAGCGGGCTTTCAGCGAAGCGTCTGGCGCTCCTCAAGGAAGCGATGCCGGATGTCCGCGCGGTCGCGGTGCTGTGGAACGCCGACGATCTCGGCATGACCCTGCGCTATCGCGCGGCGGAGGTCGACGCCAAGCGGCTGGGCATGCAGATCGTGCCGCTCGGCGTCCATGCGCCAGACGATTTCGATGCCGCCTTTGCCGCGATGACCGAGAAGCCGCCCGATGCGATCCTGAGGGTGACCGACGTCTTGACCCTGCTCAACCGCGAGCGGGTGATCGACTTTGCCGCCGCGCTCCGCCTGCCCGCGATCTATGAATACGCCTTTCTCGCCCATGACGGCGGCCTGATGGCCTACGGTCCCAATCTCGACGCGATTTTCGATCGCGCCGCCGGGCTCGCAAACCAGGTCGGCTCCTGTGTTGTGGCCGACCCCTCTTATGCGCTGAAAATTCTCGGACGGGTAGAATTCTCGTCTGCGGTCACGGATTTGTTTCGTCCTAACCGTTACACCCTGAGCTGTGGGACTCGCGCGGCCCGCTTGCTACCCATCGCTCTCGGCGGGGTTTGATAAATGGACAATCATGTAATTGCCGTATTCGTATTGTACCTTCGTGGGCATCGGTACCCGTGAGTGGGTGCAAGATTGCGATTGAAGGAGTTGCCGATGCCTGATCTCAATTAGATAAAACAGGGGGAACAGGGGCGTGGGAGTGGCGCGAGCGGCTTCCCAAGGGCAGGTCGGAGCTCGGCCGCGCGGTCGCCGCGGCCACGTTAACCGCGAGGAGGGAGGGAGCGGGGTGCGGTTTGCTTCAGATTCGCTGCAAGTAACGGCGAAACCAGCCGGGGCGGGGGCGAAACGGCCTCGATCGGGCGGCCTACACCACCGAGAGCAGATTTCGATCAATTTGGCGCTGTCATTGAGAGGCAAGCCTTGCGCTGCGACGCTGTCGCTAACAAGAAGCAAAATGGTTCAGGGGTGCGATTGGGTAAAACGCTGCCCCGGTGGAAGCCGGGGCCCATCCTGCAGCGCTCACCAGGCGGATCGGTGGATCCCGGCTTTCGCCGGGAAAGCGCTCGGGCGGCGGTTTCATCCAGGATGGGACTATGTTGCACCGGGTCCGATCGCAAATCAGCCAGGAACAGCCAGCGCAACAGCGAGCTCCTGGCTGTTGTTCTTCAGTGAGGAGTCGCAAGAAGCTAGCGTTTCCGCGGCCTGGGCCAGTCGTGCTGGCTGTAATTTTCTGGGGGATATCAGCGAAAACAGCGAAGAGATCAGAACATGCCCAGCCCCAAGATGCCGTCGACCGGGTCGAGGCCGGCCAGCACGCGCTTGCCGATCAGGTCGCGACGAACGGCCCGACCGGCGCCTCAGTTGCGCGCACGAAGCCGATCATCCGGTCCTTGCCGTCATAACCCGTGACCACCGCATTGCCGTGTCGTGGCGTTGATGCAGGGGATATCCGGCATTAACTTCGAATTTTACCGGCTTAACCACCAATTCCCCGACAATTTTAAGTTTTACGACCTAAGGTCGCTTCCCGACGCGAGACGCCGGATGCGGTCCGGCAAACGCACTCCGGATGGAGACAAGGATGCGATTTGAGATGCCGCTATGGACGAGCTGTCTCGGACGGGACTGTCTCGTGCTCGAGCTCGTTCAGCGGCGGATGCACGGCGGCTTGGCAAGCCGCGGACAGCACGGCCGATGCCGGAATGGCGCAGATGGCGAGTGCGCCGGCCGACGCGCATGGTCGCTCTTCGGGCTGGAACGCAAAGCCGACAATGCCGTCTTGAACACCCGCGATACGATCGAGTGAACTGGAGAAAAAAATCATGTTGTCCGATTTCGAAGTGCTGCGCGCCGCTGACCAGATGATGCACGAATTCGGCGACCATGCCGAGCTCCAGGCAGCCAAATACGCCGACCTGATGCTCGGACACCGCAACCGGGCCGGGCTCTTGGTCTGGGCCCGCATCTGGCGCACGATCGCCGAGAAGCGCCCGGCGCAGACCGGGCTACCGCATTGACGGCAGGCTCCCCAGGAAGTCGATCATCGCGGCGTTGACTTCCGCGGCCCGCTCCTGCTGGGTCCAGTGGCCGCAGCCAGGGAGCATGATCTTGCCTCGTAGCTCGGGAACGAATTTCGACAGATTGGGGATCAGCTGGTCCATGCCGGGGAACCTCACCACGGGATCGCGGTCGCCGGCGATGTAGAGCGCGGGCACAGTCACCCGCGCTCGGGCAAAGGCGGCGAGGAGCTCCCAGTTGCGATCGATGTTGCGGTAATAGTTGAGGCCGCCGCGAAACCCGGTGCGGGCGAATTCGGCGGCGTAGAAGTCGACGTCGGCCTCGGTGAGCCAGGAAGGCAGGGTCGCGGGGTTCACGAAGTGCGTGCCCCAGCGCGCGAGCAGGCCGCCCTGGCGCGGCACCATGAGGGCGGCGGGCTCGCGGTCCGTCATCTCGCCGGAGATCGAATAGAGGCTGGAGCGGATGAACCCCCGGACATCGTGCTCGAATTCGGCCTCGGCCACACCCGGGGTCTGGAAATAGAGCTGATAGAAGACCGCGTCGTCGGTCTGCGGCATGATTGTGGTCGGGCGGACCGCGCCGCGTGGCCGGAACGGGACACTGAGGCCGATCACGCCGCGAAAACGGTCGGGGCGCAGCAGCGCCGCATGCCACGCTACCGGCGCGCCCCAGTCGTGGCCGGCGATGACCGCTTGCTCGGCACCCAAGGCGTCGAGCAGACCGACGATGTCGCCAACCAGATGAAAGAGCGTGTATTGGTCGATCGCCTCGGGGCCATCGGTCCGGCCGTAGCCGCGCATATCGGGCGCCACGGCATGGAACCCGGCCTCGGCGAGCGCCGGCAGCTGATGCCGCCAGGAATACCAGGATTCGGGAAAACCGTGGCACAGCACGACCAGCGGACCCGTCCCCTGCTCGGCCAAGTGCATGCGAATGCCGTTTGTCTCGATGGTACGGTGACTGATCTGGGCCATTCGGAGCTCCTTCCCCGTGGATGACTACGATCGTATGCTCGCCGGCCGGCGATCACCAAAGCAAAGGATTGAACATGGCTAGGCTGCAGCAGATCACCAGCAAGGAACAGGTTCCTGAAAAGGACCATGCAATCGCGGACGCGATCGCCCAGAGCCGCGGCGCCATTCAGGGACCGTTCACGATGTTTCTGCACTGTCCGGAGCTGGCTGGCCGCGTCGCTCATCTGGGCGCCTTCGTGCGCTTCGAGGGCTCTCTCGACATGCGGGCTCGAGTTGTCGCTGCGATGACCGTCGCGCGCGAGTTCGAGGCGGTTTATGTCTGGGGGGCTCAGACCGGCGGCGCGCGGCGCCAGGGCGTGCCGGAGGCGACGATTACGGCGATCCGCGAGAACCACTCGCGCGGGATCTCGCCCGAGGACGCCGAAATCGTCGACTTCACACGGCAGCTCCTGCGCAAGCACCGGGTCGACGAGGCGACCGCCGGGTCACTTCGAAAGCGGTTCGGTGATCAGGGGTTTATCGAGCTGACCGGCGCCATCGGATACTACAGCATGCTGGCTATGACGGTGAACGCCTGCGAGCTCGAAGCGGCTCCGAACGCCGAAGTGCTGCAAGTCTGAACCCGGTTCGGGTGGGCGCCGCAACTGCCGCGGCGCCCCCTCGATTGGCGCCGCTGGGGCTCAGCGTGGGCCGTATCCGTCACCGTGATCATAGGGCGCGGCGCTGCTGCCATACCCTTCATGGTAGGCCCGCTCGCGCTCGCGGGCGTGCTTGGTGGCCTCATGATGGCCGATGATGCAGCCGGCCCCTGCTCCGAGCAGCCCGTGGTGGCCGGCGAAATGCCCGGCAACGCCACCGATGACGGCGCCCTTCAAGCAACCCCTGGCCGGCGCAGGAGTTGAGCTCAGCGCAAGTCCTGTGACCGCCACCGCAAAAGCCGTGGGGAGCAGTATCGCTTTCATTTGAAACTCCTTAAGACCGGTTGTTGCTGTAGCCAACAGACCGCAGCAACCGCAGGTTCCCGCACTCAGCCAATCGTACAAAGGGAGAGCGAAGCTCTCAAACTGTAAATGGAAGGAAACCTCTTTTAGCGTAACGTAACAAAATAATGCCCGCCGTGATGACATAAGATTTACATTTCGATTACAACATTTTACCAAACGCTAGAGCGCCGTTCATACACCGATTACAGGGAGAACGTAAGTTTTAGACCAACGCCCGGAGACGGGAGTCGTTAAAAGGAAGAACCAATGTCCGAGTTTAATGGTCTCGTCGAGCGGGAGATTCCAAGACTTCGGCGCTATGCGCGGGCGCTCACTCGGAGTGCCGATCGCGCTGACGATCTCGTGCAGGAGACGTTGCTGCGCGCGATAGCCAAGTCGCACCTTTGGCAGACCGGCACCGACATCCGCGCCTGGCTCTTCACGATCATGCACAATCACTACGTCAACATGGTGCGGCGTGCGATGCGCGATGAGGCGACCATCGACATCGAGCAGATGTCATCCTCGCTCGTCGCTATCACGGATCCGACCGCATCGAGCCAACTCCGCGAGCTCGAGCAATCACTCGCCTGTCTGCCCGGGGAGCAACGCGAAGTGATCCTGCTCGTCGGGGTCGAAGGAATGTCTTACGAGACCGCGGCAAAGGTCCTCAGCGTCCCGGTAGGCACGGTGCGCTCGCGCCTATCGCGCGGCCGTGACGCGCTGCGCCGTTTGCTGGGCCTGCCCGAAAAGGCCGCAAGGGCGGTCGAGGCCCCGAGCGAAGCCGAGACTCTGGCGGCCTAATCGCGTCCCTCCCGGCTACCGAAATGGCGTCGCGATGCGGCGCGATTATCGTTTGCGGCTGACGGTAACTCAGCAGGCCGCCCCCGGCCCGGGGCTCATGCTTAATGCGCTTTCTCCCGCAGTGGCGTGCCCGGTTAAACACAGCCAATGCTCGCCGACGCCGCATCTCCGCATCGCGATCGGAGGGGCTTTGGCGGATTGGAAATAAACTTTTTCCAGCGATGCTTGACATAATTACCGCCAAACGCAGTATTATCGAGATAAAGGGCGGGAATTAACCAATATTACTGCGGGAGGGTGCGGTGAGAAGAGCATTGATCGGTACGTCGCTTGCGGCGTTGCTGCTGACCGGCGGCATAATGCCGGCCGGCGCATGGGATCGCGGCGAAGCCGAGATCTTCGCGATTCTGCCGGACCTGCCGGGCGGGCCGGTGCCGAGCGAAGGGCTGACGGTCGGCCCGGACGGCACGGTCTATACGCCATCCTTTGGCATCAACAGCCAGGGCGCGGTCCCTGGCCCGCCGCATTTGTTCTCCTTCAAACCGAACGGCCAGCTGCTCTACGATGTTGCGCTCGTCAATCCGGGAAGCCCCCAGCCCAGCACCCTGCTGCTCGGACTGGTGTTTCAGAAATCTTCCCAGACATTGCTGATCTGCGACCTTTCCAACGGCATTGTCTGGCAGGCCAATCCGAAAACGGGCAAAGCAACCGTGTTCATGAACACCCAAGAGGGTTCGAATTCCGGCCTCAACGCGCTGACCTTCGACCCGGCGGGCAACGTTTACGTGTCGGATTCGTTTTTGGGCGTCATCTGGAAGACCGGCCCCAACGGCGGGACACCGACGATGTTCGTCGACTCCCAAACGCTGTCGCCGCAGGCCGCCACGGGGGTGATCCTGGTGCCGCCATTCGGCGCCAATGGCGTCGAATTCAATAACGAATACACTGAGATGTACGTCGCAAACACCGCCTATCACTCGATCGTCGAGATCCCCGTGACCTTGAACCATGGTTCCGCCTCGGTGGCCGGTAAGGCGATGGTGCTGACGACCGGCATCAACGCAGCCGATGGCATCGCGATCGATAGCCGCGACAATCTCTGGGTCGACGCCAATCAGCAGGACGAGATCGACGTCATCAACCCCAACGTCGTCACGTCGCAAGGCACGCTTGCAAAGGTCATCGCCAAGCTTGGAGACTTCCAGGGCATCAGCGAAGACGGCACAGCGCAGGGGCTGCTCTTCCCGGCGAGCCCGGCGTTCAGCCCTGACGGGAAATACATCTATACGTCGAACCTGGCTTTGTTCCTGCCCTTTGCGGGAGTTCCGGAGTCGGCGATCGATTCGCCCTGGACGCTTAAGGTCAAGCATTACACGATCGCCAAGATCCGCGCCGAAATCCCTCCGCTGACCGATCGGGAGCAGAAATAGGCGGCCCATCGCGTCACGGGCGTACCGCCGGGGCGTCCATCGGCAGGCCGCGGGCACGCTCCATCAGGTAGAGTTCGAGGGCGACGGCTTGTGGAGCGCCATAGTCGAAGGGCTCGGCGCGCACACCGGTCATGCAGCCGCGCAGGCGGCGCTGCAGCGAGCCGAGGCTCTGCCATTCGAGGCGATAAATCGGGTAGCCCGTCGGGTGTCCTTGCGGAATTACGCTACCGGCGAGGCGCTTGCCCCAGTTGTCGTCGTGGCACTGGCTGCAGGACAGGTTCAGCTGACCTTCGCGCTGGTGGAACAGTTCTTTGCCCAAGTCGAGAAACGGGCGCAGCTCGGGGCTCGCGCTTACCGCAATCGGCAGGCCACGCGACTGACGGGCGACAAACGCGGTCAGCGCGAGCAGGTCCTCGCTTTCCCAAGCGAGCGAGTCGGCCCCCTGATGCTCAGTGCGGCAGTGGTTGATCCGCTGCTCCAAATCGAGCGGGCGCGCCAGGACGGCGTCGAACGCCGGATAGCGAGCGGCGACTCCCTTCATGCCGGCCTCGGCATCGCCGTGACAATCCTGACAGGACTTCGCGGCCGCACCCGCTCTTCTGGCCCATAGGCTTTCGCCTTGCAGGACCCACAGCATGCCGGGGTTGGCCGTCTCGTCGTCCTGCATCGCCCGGATTTCGGGGCTGGCGAAATCATAGCCTGAGCGCCTCGCCTCCGGCGCAATCTCGGCTGCAACCGCCGTTGCGGCGGCGGCCAGCGCGAGCCCCGCCGCAAGCGACGCCCTCATTCGACCGTGATTTGACGGATCTCGCTCTGGATCTGACGATTATCGTCGATCCAGCTGAAGACCAACTCGCCGCTCTCCTCCGCCACAGTCGAGAAGGCGATGAACGGGTTCGCGGATATCGCCGGGAACAGCTCGGCCCGGAACACCTCGTCGCCGTTGTAGGCGCAAGTAAAGCGGCTGATGATGTCGCGCGGGATCGCCACGCCCTTGCTGTCGAGGCGATAGCCGGTTTCCATCGGATGTTGGATCAAGCTTTTGATCTCGATGATTTCGCCGCGCTTGGCGCGCGGCGGGAAGTTGATCAATACCCGCGCCATCGGCTCATCACTGCTCGGTGCAGGCGGCCAGGGTCACGATGACATCGGCGCTGTCCGACCAGAAGCTGCCGTCGGAGAGCCGGGCGATCGCGACGACCCGTTGCGAGTCGGCAAGCCGGATGCGGGTTGCGACGGAAGCCTTGCCGGCGCGCGGGCCGAGGTGGAACGCGGCGACGTAAGGCTGCGGGTTCTTCTGGTTGAAGACGTGGATGCTCTCGACGTGATCGGCTTCGGTCATCGGGCTCTCGACCGACACGGTCAGCGGAACGGTATTCCCGTTCTCGACGATCGACGGCAAATCGAGCTTGACCTTGCCGGGCGCGAGCGGCGCCTCCCCGATCAGATCGCGGATCGCCTCTGCCATCGCGTCCTCCGTCGCCCTGGCTGTCGGAGCAAACGGGGCGAGCCCGACCCCACAGGCCGCAGACAGGATCCTGCGGCGGGTTAACAGAAGTTGCATGGCTCTAAGGCACCTCCGTCAGTCGCGCAAGGTCAGTAGGAACGCTATCACATCCTCGATCTGCTCGGCGGTCAGGATCGGCTTGCCGCGCCAGGCATGACCCACGCGAGTGAGCCCCTCCACCCGGTAATATGCCGGCATGATCGTGTCGGGGTTGAGACGCGTGGGGTCGACGAGGCGGAGCCTCAATTGGCCCTCGGACCAACGCGAACCCGCGCCCGACAGATCCGGCGCGAGCGTCCCCTGGAACTTTTCTTCGGGAAACGGGCCGGTGTGACACAACAGACAAGCGCCGAGCCGGCGATCCACGATGATCGCCCGGCCGCGGACCGGGTCGCCGGCCGCCGCGGTCAGCGAGGCGGGGATCGCGTCGCCGGCGATCGAGTAGGGGCGCAGCTCCTCTGGCGCGACGGCGCTGGCCGACGTCAGCAGCGCCAATCCCGCGACGACGGCATCAGCCGAACGTTTCCGCAGTGAGCGTGCGGAACCAGGCTTTCGCATAAGCCGCCTCAAGGGCGCGAAAATCGGCCGGTGCATCGAGCGGACTGACCCCGCCCGCCCCCTCGACATCGGCCAGTTGCCCGCCTGCCGGATGATAGACCCCGCCGATCGAAATCCCGTAATCGGGCGCCACCAGGCTGTAGCAGGTATTGATCAACTTTGGCGGCGAAGGGGTGTCGCCATGCAGCAGCGTGGCGACGACGGCGGCGCACTCCTTTGCCTCGGCATTGGCGGCGAAGGCTGATTTGGGCATCGCGCCGGTGATCGCGGCATCGCCGATCACGTGAATGTTCGGCTGCAGGCGCGACTCGAAGGTTACGGGGTCGATCGGGCACCAGCCGGTACCGTCGGCCACACCCGCGAGCTGGGCAATCCCGGCGGCCCGCTGCGGCGGGATGACATTGGCGACGTCGGCCTTGTAGGTGGCGAAATCGGTCACGAGCGTGCGGGTCTTCGCATCGACCGATATGACTTTCCCGCCATTCGACAGCGACACCCATTCGATGAGATCGGGGTACAGCTGCTGCCAGGCGTTCTGAAACAGGCGCTGCTTCGAGAAACTGTCCTTCGCATCGAGGATGATCAGCTTCGAGCGCGGTTTCGCCTTCTTCAGGTAATAGGCAATCAGGCTGGCCCGCTCGTAGGGACCGGGAGGGCAGCGGAACGGATTGGCCGGAGCCGAGATCACGACCGTCCCGCCATCGGCCATCGCTTCGAGCTGGCGGCGCAGCAAAAGGGTCTGGTCGCCGGCCAGCCAGGCGTGCGGCATCACCGCGGCCGCAGCCTCGTCGTAGCCGGGCAGCGCGTCCCAACGGATCGCGATCCCCGGCGCTAAGACCAGCCGGTCGTACTCGAGCGCCGTGCCGTCGCGGAGCGAGACACGCCGGACCTGCGGGTCGACGGCCGTCGCCTGGTCCTGCGCGACGGCGATACCCGCGGCGTGGATCGCGTCGTAGCCGAAGCGCTGTGCCGCCATGTCGCGCAGACCGGCAATCACGGCGTTGCTGAACGGACATGCCGTGAAGGTCGGGTTCGGCTCGACCAGCGTGACCTCGAATTGGGGATCGGCGCGGCGCAATGCCCGCGCGCAGGTCGCGCCGCCGAAACCGCCGCCGATGACGACGATGCGCGCTCTCGCTTGGCCCAGTGACAGTTTGGGCGACAGCGCGACCGCGGCCGCAGCGCCGGTCAGAAAGGCTCGTCTCGTTGTTCTGATCACCGTTGTTCCGCCACCCAGGCAGCGATCGCCCGGGTCTCCTCGTCGGAAAACCCTTTCGCAATTCGGCCCATCACCGTCGACGGGCACTCGCCCAAGCGGAACGCCTGCATCGCGGCAACGATATCCGCCGGGTTCTGCCCCCGCAGCGGCGGCACCTTGGTCTCCGCCGAGGCGGTCGGCGGATGACAGCCCGAGCACGACGTTGCGCCCGGCGGCGGCTCGGCCGCTGCTGCGCCTGTCGCGATAAAGAGTACCAGTGGCAACACCCTCACCCGCCTCGCTACGCTCGGCACCCTCTCCCGCAATGCAGGAGAGGGGCTACACGACCACCTTCGGCTCAAAGCTCCTCTCCCGCACCGCGGGAGAGGGGGGACCAGCCCCCACCCGTTCCCTTTCCCGCTTGCGGGGGAGGGTTAGGGTGGGGGTTGGTGGGTGAGGGCTGTTTCACACCGGCTTCAAATCCTGGTCCTTCAGCGGCAACGAGCGGATGCGTTTGCCGGTCGCCGCGAAGATCGCGTTGCACAATGCCGGGGCCAGGGGCGGCACGCCTGGCTCACCGCCGCCGCCCCAGAACCCGCCGCTCGGTGCGACGACGGTCTCAACGACGGGCATGTCGGCCAAACGCAGCATCTCGTAATCGTCGAAATTGCCCTGCTGTACACGGCCGTTCTCGATCGTGATCGCGCCGTAGAGCGCTGCGGTCAATCCATAGACGATGCCGCTTTCGGTCTGCGCCCGCAGTATCTCCGGATTGACCACGTGCCCTGTATCGATCGCCGCGACGACGCGGTGCACTTTGACCTCGCCCTTGCCGTCGACCGAGGCCTCGACGACCTGCGCGCACATCGTGCCATAAGCCTCGACGAGCGCGATGCCGCGTGAGACGCCTTGCGGCGCTGGCTTGTCCCAGCTCGCTTTTTGCGCCGCCGCGTCGAGCACGGCGAGCCGCATCGGGTCTTTGCTCAACAGTTTGCGGCGGTACTGGTACGGGTCCTGCCCGGCGGCATGCGCCATCTCGTCGATGAAGGATTCCCGGAAGAAGCCGTTCTGGGAATGGTTGACCGAGCGCCAGAAGCCCACGGGCACATGGGTCGTGCGCATGGCGTAGCCGACCTCGTAGTTCGGCACCTCATAGGCCATCTCTTCGGTGAAGCCGTTGGCGAAGGACGGATCGACGCCGCCCGTCAGGCGCTGCGGGAACAGATTGGCGAGGATCGACGGGCCGGTGACCCGCACCCGCCATGCGACAGGCATCCCCGAGGCATCGAGGCCGGCGGTGAACTTGGCCATCGCCGTCGGACGGTAGAAGTCATGGCGGATGTCCTCCTCACGCGTCCATAGGAGCTTGACCGGCTGCCCGGCCGCCTTGGCGATCAGCACCGCCTGATGGACATAGTCCTGCACCGCGCCGCGCCGGCCGAAGCCGCCGCCGAGCATCGTCTTGTGCACGACGACTTTCTCCGGCGGCACCTCCGCCGCGGCGGCGGCAGCAGCCAATGCCCCTTCGCCGCTCTGGGTGGACACCCAGATCTCGACCTTGTCCGGGGCGACGTGGGCCGTGCAGTTCTGCGGCTCCATCGTCGCATGGCTCAGGAACGGCGCCCCATACTCGGCTTCGACGCGCTTTGCGGCTTTGGCGAGCGCCGCATCAATGTCGCCGTCCTTGCGGACCACCGCCGCTTCCGGCGCGGTAAGCCCGCCGCGCAGGAGCTCGGCGATGCTGGCGCTCGACACCTTGCCGTTCTGTCCCTCGTCCCAGGTCACCGGCAGCGCATCGATCGCCGTCTTCGCCTGCCACCAGCTGTCGGCAACCACGGCGACCGCGTTCGACAGCCGCACCACCTGGCGCACGCCTTTGAGCCCGCGGATTTTCGCTTCGTCGTAGGATTTGGGAGTGCCGCCGAATACCGGGCACTGGGCGATCGCGGCGTAGACCATGTTCGGCACACGGACATCGATGCCGTAAAGCGGCTTCCCGGTCACCTTGTCGATTGTGTCGAGCCGCTTCTGCGGCGTTCCGATCAAGGTCCAGTCCTTCGAGTCCTTCAGCTTTATGTCGGAGGGTGGCGACAGTTTCGCGGCGGCCTCGGCGACTTCGCCATATCGCAAGGTGCGGCCGCTCGGCTTGTGGGTGACGAGGCTGTTTGCCGCCTGACACTGAACCGCCGGAACACCCCATTGCGCCGCCGCGGCGGCGATCAGCATCTCGCGCGCCGCCGCGCCTGCCTTGCGGAGATACTCCTGCGAGGTCCGCACCGACCGGCTGCCGCCGGTCGACATGTCGCCCCACGCACGCTTGCGCCGCAGGTTTTCTTCGGGCGAGGGGAATTCGAAGCGCACCTTGCTCCAGTCGCATTGGAGCTCCTCGGCGACCAGCATCGGCAGCGCGGTGGTGATGCCCTGCCCCATTTCGGAGCGGGCGACGCGGATGATCACAGCATCATCGGGCTGGATCACCACCCAGGCATTGACCTCGGCAGGGCCCGACGCCGCCTCGGCCACGGGAATAGCGTCGGGCAGGTGAAAACCGAGCGCAAGCCCACCTCCCGCCGCGGCTGCGGTCGTCAGGAAAAAGCGGCGGCTGATCTGCGGCATGTGTGTCATCGCGTGTCCCTCCGCATCATGCTTGCGCAGCGGTGTGGATCGCCGCACGGATGCGAGCGTAGGTGCCGCAGCGGCAGATGTTGGTGATCGCCGCGTCGATCTCGGCGTCGGTGGGTTGCGGCTTTTCCTTGAGGAGAGCCGCCACGGCCATGATCATGCCGCTCTGGCAATAGCCGCATTGCGGCACATCGTGGGCGATCCAGGCTCTTTGCACGGGATGCAGAGCGCCGTTCGCCGGCAACCCCTCGATCGTCGTGATTTGGGTCCCCTCGGTGGCGCTGACCGGCACCGAGCAGGATCGGGTCGCGACCCCGTCGACATGGACGGTGCAGGCGCCGCACTGCGCGATGCCGCACCCGAATTTCGTGCCGGTCAGGCCCAAGGTGTCGCGCAGGACCCAAAGCAACGGGGTGCCGGGATCGACGTCGACCTCTCGCGTCTGTCCGTTGATGATGAGACTGGACATTTCTCCTACTCCTCGATCGGCTCGCAGCACCCGGCCGAGAGCCTGCCGGTGCCGATCCTAAGCCGGTTGTTCATGCCGCCCAACTCCCAATTTCGGGTAAACCGTTAACAGCTTCGCGAGCCCTTGCTGCCTTAGGGGGCGATGCGGGTCGGCGTTCCTGAGGCGCCGGAACTTCGGCCGCCGCGCCACTTCCCGTGTACTATCGCGGCCGGAGGGACGAGGACGTGACTGATACCAGCTTGTGTTGCGCTCCGATCATCAACCTTTGGGGCGCTTATTGGCCGGCCTGGGTGCCTTGCCTGGTGGGCGGCATCCTCCTCACGCTCGTTTCCCGCCTGGTTTTCTCGTGGACCCGCCTCGAGCCGTATCTGGGCCCGCTCCTTCTGGTATACCCGATGCTGATCGTCGCCTATTCCTGCGGTCTCTGGCTCCTGCTCTACCGCGCCTGAGCATGAACGGCCCAGCGCCTTTGCCCGTGCGCATTTTGGGACGGCTGATCGGGCTGGCGATCATCGTCGCCGGCATTGCGGGGGCGGTCATGGCCGCACGGACGAGCAGCGGAAACCCGCGCACTGACGATGCTTATGTCAGCGCAAACGTGATTGGGATTGCGCCGCATGTGCAAGGGCCGCTCGTACAACTCAACGTCGTCGACAATCAGCCGGTCGAAGCGAACGACCTGCTGTTCGTGATCGACCCGCGGCCATACGAGGCCGAGCTGCAGCGCGCGCAGGGCGAGCTTATCGTCGCTCAGGCCGAGGTCAGCGGCATCGAGCAGGCGATCGCGGCAGGGCGCGCGGAAGTTACCCGGCTGCAGGCGGACACGGCTTATGCGCGCACCCATGCCGGCCGGCTGGAACCGCTCGTCGGCGGCCGGTTCATCAGCGCCGATCAATATCAGCAGGCGGTCAGCAAGGCCCATTCGCTCGAAGCCGCGGTTCAGCACGCGCAGTCGCAGCTGGCGCAGCAAGAGAAGCTGCTGGCGCAGCAAGGCGACGTCAACGGCCGACTGGAGACGGCGAAGGCGCGCGTCCGGCTGGCCGAGCTGAACGTTGCGTATTGCTATGTCCGTGCGCCCTTCAAGGGGCTGGTGACCAATCTCAATATCTCTCTCGGCGATTATGCTCACATTGGCGAGCGCGTTTTCGCATTGGTCGACCGGCGCATGTGGTACGTGCTGGGAAACTTCCGCGAGACCCTGCTGCCGGCAATCGAGCCGGGCATGGAGGCTCGCGTGAACTTGGTCGGCTATCCCGGCCGCACCTTTCACGGTGTCGTGCAAGGGATCGCCTGGAGCGTTCTGTCGCCCTCCGGACAGGCCGTGGGGCTCTTACCCAAGGTTGATCCGACCTTGAACTGGGCGAGGCTCGCGCAACGCATTCCGGTGCGCGTCATCCTCGACGCACCCCCGCCCGACGCCCCGTTTCGGATGGGGATGACGGCGGTCGCCACGATCACCGGCTTCCCGCCGGACGGCAAACCGCTGAATGTCCCGGGGATGCCGGTAGCTTCCGCGCAATGAAGTCCGTGGCTGGGACCGAAGCCTCCACCTCGCCTGAGGATCCGGCGCTCCGCTTCATCCGTCTGGAGCTCGCGCCCTCGCGGGAGCGTTGTATTGCTACTCTGGGCTTTGCTGGTCTGGCGCTGACCGGGGTAATCGCGACCGTCACCTTTCGCATTCCGTACCCGGTGCTAGTCTTCGCCGGCATCCTGCTGTTGACCGTACCGCCGGCACAACGCCCATTCCGCCAAGCGGTCGAGACGACCGGCGCAGCGTTTGTCGGCGCCGGTTTCGCGATTCTGCTGGCGGTCACCACCTACGATCAGCCCTGGCTCTACCTGCCGCTGCAATGTGGAGCACTGACGCTGCTGCTGGTGCTTTCTCGCATCACTGCTGCGCGCGCGGCTTTCATTTTGGCAGCTCTGGTCCTGTCCTTCGCGGAGCCTGCCTACCTGCCCGACCCGCAGGGAGCAATTGACGCTGCGCTGTTCAATGCGCTCGCCCTCGCCGGTACGGCTTGGGCGGTCGCAGCGGCGACAGCTTCGTTCGCCCTGCCGGCGACCCGCGAAGAAGCGCCCGTGCCTCCCGGACGACGAGAATTGGTTGGCTTTGCGCTGCTCGCGGTGAGCGCAATCGGCCTGCAGATGCTGTTCTACAACACAATCAATCTGCCCGAAATCCGCACCGGGGTCATTGCGGTCCTGCTCACCGCCGATCCGGATCTGCGGGCGGTCTGGCGGAGGATGCCGCTGCGCCAGCTTTGCGGTGCGAGTTGCGCCGCGCTCGCCTTTCTGATGATCGCGGTAGGCGCGCCGCTGATGGACGATCTCGCCTTTTTTGCTGTGCTCGCGGGCTGCTGCTATTTTACGGCGGGTTGGGTCGCACATGGCGGCCCGCGTATCGCCTTTGCCGCCGTGCCGGGCGCGGTCACCGTAACGCTTGTGCTGTTGCTGGACGTCCGATTTGCGATCGACATCGTGCCCAGCCTCTTGAACGTCGCCGGGGCCATGTGGGGATTTCTTGTTACCGCGCTTATTGCGCTGCTGCTGGCCCCGTTGTTGGAGCAGCAGCACGAACGTCAATCCTAGCTGGCGGTCGTTCCCGCAGCAAAGGCCAGCGCGGCCGCGCTGTCGAGGATGGCGGCGCGGGTGTCGACCTCGACGGCGAGCGCGCGCGCATAGTCACGCTCGGCGGCGAGGAGATCGACGAAATTGGTGATGCCACTGCCGTAGCCGGTTAGCGCGCTGTCGTATCCGGACTTCGTCGTGGCGACGAGGGCAACGGCGAACTGATGCTGCGAGACGGCCGACTGGAAATCGGCATAGGCGGTCCACACCTCGGCTTGGCTCGCGAGTTGCAGCGCGTCGAGATCCGCCCGCGCCTGATCGCGCCGCGCCTTGGCTTCGCGCACCCGGTTGTCCCGAATGAAGCCATCGAACAGCTCCCAGCTAAACTGAAGCCCGACGGTCCACGTGGTTCGGTGCGGGTAAAAATTCGTGCCGTTCGGACCCAGGTTCAGGCTGTCGAGCTCGCGAAAGACACCGCCCAATTCGCCGTTTGCAGACAGCTTGGGGAGATAGTCGGCGCGGGCTCGATCCAGTTCCGCCTCGCGGGCCCTCACATCGGCGAATTTCGCGGCGAGGTCGGGGCGGCTGGAGACGGCCTGCTGTAGCAATGAATCCACCGATGCCGGCAGCCCTCCCGGTAACGGCAACGAAGAGAGCGAGGCAACCTGCGGCAGGGAAGCCGGCGAGATGCCGATTGCCTGCGCAAGCTGCGCCTCAGCCGCGTGGACGTCACGTTGCGCACTGGCAATGTCAAATTGCTGCTGCAATACCACCTGGCGCGCGAGCAGAATATCGGTGATCGATGCGAGGCCGCTGCGGCTGCGGATGCCGGTCGCCTGCTCCACTGCGGTTGCGGCTTTTAGCGCCGTCTCCCGCGCCGTGACCCGGGCGCGGCTCGCATCGAAGGCGAAATACGCTTTCTGCACAGCGAATATCACGCTTTGCTGCTTACGGTTGAACTGGAGATTGGCGGCGAGCAGGGTCTGCGCCGCGTTGTCGAGATCCGCGGTGCGCCGCCCGAAGTCCAGCAACAGCCAATCCAGCCGTAGCAACGGCTCGAGCACACCGGTGCGAACCAGGAACGGCCCCATCTTGTCGTAATCCGGCAGGTGGGCATAGCTCGCCATGCCGATGGCACTAAGCGTCGGGAGATAGGCGCCTTCCGCGATCCCGAGTCTGGCGGCCACGGCGCGTGTTGCTTGCCACGCCGCACGCGTCTCGGGGTTGGTTTGCTGCGCAAGATCGATCAAATTCGGCAGGTCGTAGACGCGCCCGGGCTGAATTGCGGCGGGAGACGGAGCCGACCGAGCAGAAAACGCGTCCAGCGTGGCCTTCCCGCCGGGAATGCGCGTCACCTCTTCCGGCGCCCATGATTTTGTCGCGGTCGGCGGTGCGAGTGCATTGGGATCGGTTGCCAGCTTCGGCTGGATCGCGCCGCAGGCCGCCAACAATAGGGCCAAGCCGGCCAGTGACGCCCTCAGCCGTGCGGTGCGGGTCGATTTCGACGGACTCGGGGGCATGGACCAAACGGCGCCTTGTCCTGACGAGCGTCGGCCGTACCGGGCCCGCGAAGCGCGAAGATCATACACCGGGGGGTTGACCCGGCGATCCGCGCATTCTTACAGTCTGACAGAACTCGTTCGGGCAATGGATGGCGATGGGTAGGGAAGACGGGGTTGGAGTTGTGACAGCGCCCGCGCTCCTTCGCAATCGTTGCAGCGGGAATTGAGCCGGCCGACCGTGAAGGTTCCACTCGCCTGGCGTATCTTGACCTATGACAAGAGACGGACCGGGCTCGCACTGATCGGGATTTTCATGGCGATCCTCCTCGTCTTTGTCGAGCTCGGCTTTTTCTACGCCGTGCCGCGGGGCGGCCTGTTGCTCTACGATAATATGAGGTTCGACCTGCTGCTCGCCTCGGACGAATACGAGTATCAGGCCCAGCCTGGCGCCTTTCCGCTGAACCAAATTGGCCCAGTCCGGTCCTCGCCCGATGTCGAGAGGGCGACGCCGATCTATTTCGGCTTTGCCAAATGGAGGAGCGGCGAAGGGGGGCTATGGCCGGATGTTTTTGTGATAGGCTTCGATCCCACGAGCCACGTCTTCACTCCCGACAGCATCAACCGACAAACCAGTGTTCTCGAGCGCGCCGACACGGTTCTCGTCGACAGCACCACCCGTCCGATGTTCGGGCCGCTCGATACCGGCCGGATCGTCGACATCGGCGACCGCAAAATCACGATCGGGGGGCAATATATGCTGGGCACTGGGTTCATGGGCCTCGGGGTCGTAATGGCCAGCGAGGCAAATTTTGCCCGGCTGTTTCCGCAACGGGGTCTGAACGTCGTCAATCTCGGCGCGATCCAGCTGAAACCCGGGGTGGACCCCGATCATGCCGCCGACAATTTGCGCAAGACGGTCGGCTCCGGCCTCCAGGTCTTCACGCGTAAAGCGCTCGAGGCGCAGGAAACGGCCTATTGGACGACCCGCACCTCGGTCGGGATCATCTTCGGATCGGGGCTGCTGATCTCATTCGTGGTCGGGATCATGATCGTCTACCAGATCGTCTCGACGCAGGTCAGCCGGCAATTGCCGCAATTCGCCACCTTGAAGGCGATCGGCTATCCCGACCGCTCGCTGGCCGGGACGGTCAGCGCGATGTCGCTGCTGATCGTCATCGCCGGGTTCATTCCGGCCTTGGGTGTCGCGCTGGCGCTCTACTCGGTGATTCGCGAGGAGACGTTGCTGCCGGTGACGATGAGCGAGATGCGCCTCCTCGCCGTCTTCGCCGCTGCGCTCGCCATGGCGTTGATTTCGGCGTTGCTCTCTGTCGGCAGTCTGCGCCGCGCCGAGCCGGCCGACGTGTTCTAAGGGTCCGGGTTCTGTCGGCTACCTCCGACCCCATTCGACACCCTCCTGCGGGGCTCGCCGGAATAGCGCAACCTGGCTCGGTCCCGCTCGCTTGGCGCAATCTTGTCTCGAACAAGTCGCGGCTGCTGCGCTCGGCCGGTGGCATCGGCTTCGCAGTGCTGCTTATGCTGATGCAACTCGGCTTCGAGCAGGCCTTTTTCGAGAGCGCGTTCGCGGTCATCCGCGGCCTCGACGGCGATATTCTGTTGCAGAGCGCCCATAAGTATCAGTTTGCCACGCGAGATCCCTTTCCCCGCGCCGATCTCGACAAGGCGCGCAATGTGCCCGGCGTTGCGAGCGCGCGGCCGCTCTACGCCGACTGGTTCAATTTTTTCTGGAAGAACCCGATTGACGGCAAGGTGTTTCTGGTTCGCGCCTTCGGCTTCGATCCCGATGCGCCGGTCTTTTCGTTCGCCGACGTGAACGCTTCTCGCGACAAATTGAAGGAACCGAATACCGTGCTCGTCGACCGTCGCGCCCGGCGCTTTCTCGGCATGGATAGTGCTGCGACAGACGCCGAGCTCAACGGCACCAAGGTCAAAATCGTCGGCGGCTTTGCCCTCGGCCCCGATTTCCAGAGCGACGGCACGGTCATCATGAGCGACCGCACGTTTGCGAGCCTCCTCCGTCGTCCGGCCGGCGATCCCGCTGCCGTCGATGTCGGCGTCCTCAAGGTCCGTGATGGCGATGACCCAGCCGCTGTCGAGCAATCCTTGAGAAAAGCCTTGCCCGACACGATCGCGGTGTTCACCAAGCCGCAGCTGCTCGAGTTCGAGCGCAAATTTCAGGCAGACGTGTCCTCGGCCGGACCGATCTTTGCGATGGGCACGATTGTTGGGTTTGTGGTTGGAATGCTGATCTCGTATCAAGTCACCTACACCGATCTTTCCGATCAGCTACCGCAATATGCGACTTTGAAGGCGATGGGATATAAAACCGGCTATCTGCTGCGTGTGGTGTTTGAACAGGCGGCGTTTAATGCCTTGGCGGGGTGGGTCCCGGCATTGCTGCTGAGCCTCCTGCTCTATTACGTCATTGGTCGATTTGCGCTGTTGCCGCTGCACATGACCATGCGGCTGACGCTCGTCAGCCTCGGCCTGACCCTGGGGATGTGCCTGATCTCGGCGGCAATGGCCGTCCGGCGAGTGATCACGGCCGACCCGGCCGAGGTGTTCTGATGTGCGCTTCTCTCGTCGCCGAGCGGTGGGAGGCGTCGCCGGTCGCGCGGCCTACCGCACCGGAACCGGTCGTGCGGGTGCACGGCCTGGACCACTATTACGGTGAGGGCGAAGCGCGCAACCAAGTCCTGTTCGGCAACTCAATCGAGATTCCCGCAGGTCAGCTCGTCGTAATGACCGGCCCCTCTGGGGCCGGCAAGACCACTTTGTTGACCCTGATCGGGGCATTGCGCTCGGCGCAGGAAGGCAGGATCGACGTGCTCGGCCGTGACCTGTCGCAACTCGGCGGCAGCGAGCTCGTGGAGGTGCGCCGCGACATCGGTTTCATCTTTCAGATGCACAATCTGTTCGATGCCCTCTCAGCCTTCGAGAACGTCAAGATGGCGGCGCAGCTCGGCGAGTCTTCACCCGGCGAGACGCGGCAGCGCTGTGCCGGGATTCTGGAGCGCCTGGGGCTCGGCCATCGCATCGACCACAAGCCGAGATTCCTGTCGGGCGGCGAGCGCCAGCGGGTCGCGATCGGCCGCGCTCTTGTCAATCATCCAAGGCTGATCCTTGCCGACGAGCCGACCGCGGCGCTCGACAAGGATTCGACGATGAACGTCATCCATCTCCTCAAGCAGACTACGATCGATTATGGCGCGGCCGTAATGATGGTCACCCACGATCACCGTATAATCGATTCGGCCGACCGCCTGGTCCACATGGTGGATGGCCGGATCGTGTCCGATGTGGTGTTGCACGATGCGTTGCGGATCTGCGAATTCCTGCGCCCGATCGACCTGTTCAAGGCGCTAACTCCACAGCAGCTCACCGATGTCGCGGAGCACGTCAAGAAACGCCATTTCGCTGCCGGCGAGACGATCGTTCGCGAGGGGGAGCCCGGGGAAGAGTTTTTCGTGATCTCGGATGGCGAGGTCGAGGTGATCCGCGCCGATCACGAGGTGGCTCGGTTGGGGCCGGGCGATTTCTTCGGCGAGGTTGCGCTGATCAGCGGCGAGCCGCGCAACGCCACCGTCGTCGCCGAGGGCGAAGTCGATACCTATGTGCTCGGCAAGACCGATTTCGAGACCGCGCTCGCCTCCAGCCGAAGCTTCCGCGACCAGCTCCATCGCGTCTACTTTATGCGCCATTGAGTGGGACGGAGACCTTCTCCGCGCATGCGATGCTTGCCCTCGCATCGCCGACAGCTGATATAGTGCCAGGGGAGGCCGGCGACGGACAGGTCCCTCGCCAACCCGGTCAGGTCCGGAAGGAAGCAGCCGTAACGAGCCCCGATCTGGGTCGTTCGTCCGGTCTCCTTTGTCTCGACATGGTTTTCGAGAATGAGCGATTCGGCGGCATATCGCGTCCTCGCCCGCAAATATCGGCCTTCGACCTTCGCCGAGCTGATCGGGCAGGAGGCGATGGTGCGCACCCTGTCGAACGCGATCGCGACGGGGCGGATCGCCCACGCCTTCATCCTCACCGGCGTGCGCGGCGTCGGCAAGACGACAACCGCCCGCATTCTCGCGCGCGCCCTCAATTGCGTCGGACCTGACGGCTCGGGCGGCTCGACGGCAGAACCTTGCGGCCAGTGCGCGCAATGCCTGGCGATTGCAGACGACCGCCATGTCGATGTGTTGGAGATGGACGCCGCTTCGCGCACCGGCGTCGACGACATCCGCGAGTTGACCGAGGGGGTGCGCTACCGGCCGGTCTCCGGGCGCTACAAGGTCTACATCATCGACGAAGTGCACATGCTCTCGAAAAACGCCTTCAACGCGCTGTTGAAGACCCTCGAAGAGCCGCCGCCCGACGTCAAATTCGTGTTCGCGACAACGGAGATCAACAAAGTCCCGGTCACCGTCCTGTCGCGTTGTCAGCGTTTCTCGTTGCGCCGCGTCCCGGTCGAACAGCTGATCCCGCATTATCGTCGGATCGCCGAGGCGGAGGGCGTCGAGGTCGAGCCGGCGGCCCTCGCGCTGATCGCCCGCGCCGCCGACGGCTCGGTGCGCGACGGGCTGTCTCTGCTCGATCAGGCGATCGCTCTCTCGGGCGGGCGGGTTGCAGAAGCCGCGGTGCGCGACATGCTGGGGGTCGCCGATCGCGGGCTCGTCTTCGATTTGCTGGAGAGCGTGTTGCGCGGCGATGCGCCGACTTCGCTCACGCAAATGGGTCACCTTTATCGGGGCGGGGCGGACCCGCTGATGGTCTTGCAGGATCTTCTCGACCTCAGCCATTTCGTGACCCGGTTGAAGCTCGCACCAGAGGCCGGGACCGGCGACCCGATCGCCGAAGGTGATCGCGCGCGGGCCGGGCCGCTGGCCGAAAAGCTGACGATACCGGTGCTCGCTCGCGCCTGGCAGATGCTGCTGAAGGGCCTCGAAGAGGTGCAAGTCGCGCCCTCGCCGATCCAGGCCGCCGAAATGGTGCTCGTGCGTCTCGCCTACGTCGCCGATCTGCCGGCCCCGCGCGATCTGGTCCGCTCCGTGATGGCAGCCCCGAGCCCTGCCCGAAGCTCAGCAGGAAGTCGGGGCAACGGCGCGGCCATCGCGTCGAACGGGCCTGCTGATGCGTCCGCCGTTGCCGTTGTGCAGCCCACGGAAACCGCGCCCACGCGGCCGAGCGCTGGGAATGCGTTGCGAGCCCTTGCCGAGCTTACCGCCGAGCTTCCCACTCCTGGCATCCAGCCCGCGCACGACCCGATGCCCCAAAGTTTTGCCGAGGTCATCGCGTTGTTCGACAAAAGGCGCGAGGCGCTGCTCCGATCACACCTCTGGTCGGATGTTCATCTGGTTCATTTCGAACCGGGGCGGATCGAGGTCCGTCCGGCCTCCAGCGCACCGCGCGATCTGACGAACCGCCTCGGCCAGCTGCTGGGCGAATGGACCGGAAGCCGGTGGCTGATCGCCGTTTCCGAGGCGGAAGGAGAGCCGACCCTGCGCGAGCAGGAGGAGGGCCGCCAGCGGGATCTGCGGAACGAGGTGACGAGCCACCCGTTGGTTCAGGCGGTGCTCGAGACGTTCCCGGGAGCGACGATCGCCGCCGTTCGAGAGCGGTTTGCGGCGGCCGAGCCCGACGGGGATGAGACATCTCCCGAAGACCCCGGAGAAGAAGCCGATACAGGAGAGGACGGAGCATGAAGAACATCGGCCAGCTGATGAAGCAGGCTCAGGAGATGCAGACCAAGATGGCCGAGGTCCAGGCCCAGCTCGAGGCCGTCGAGATGACCGGCGCTGCCGGCGGCGGCATGGTTCAGCTGACCTTGGACGGCAAGGGCGATCTAAAGAAGATAAAGATCGACAAGAGCCTGCTCACCCCTGAAGATAGCGAGGTGCTGGAAGACTTGATCGTGGCCGCGTTCAACGACGCCCGCGCAAAAGTCTCTGCCCACGCCGAACAGGAAATGCAAAAGCTGACCGGCGGCCTGCAATTGCCCGGGGGCCTGAAGGTGCCGTTTTAGCGACTAGTCGCGCACCCTTGGCCCCCCAGACGAGTTGGCGGGGGCCGGAGGCGCCGACCGACGCGGCAGATGTCCGAACTCGACACCTTGATCCAGCTCCTCGCCAAGCTACCTGGCCTCGGCCCCCGCTCGGCAAGGCGTGCCGCGCTGCATCTGATCAAGCGGCGCGAACGCTTGCTCGAGCCGCTGGCGGCGGCGTTGGCCAAAGCGGCGGAAGCGATCCGCCCCTGCCCGATCTGCGGCAATCTCGATACGGTCGAACCCTGCGCGATCTGCCGCGACCCGGAGAGGGACATGACGGTGATCTGCGTTGTCGAAGATCTCGCGGATCTCTGGGCGCTCGAACGAACCGGGGCTTTTCGCGGACGTTATCACGTGCTCGGCGGAACCTTGTCGGCGCTCGACGGCATCGGCCCGGATGATCTCAATATCGAGCGGTTACTTGCCCGCCTTCGACCGGGCCAGGAATTGATCCTCGCGCTGAACGCCACGGTCGAGGGTCAAACCACCGCACATTATCTCGCAGACCGTCTCGCCGGCAGAGATGTCAGGATCACCCGCCTCGCCCAGGGAGTGCCGATCGGCGGCGAGCTCGATTATCTCGACGACGGCACCCTGACCGCCGCCCTCAAGGCTCGCCGCGCCGTGTCGGCGGGTTGAACCACTCGGTTTTATTTTTTTGCGCCGGCGCCGTTTCCTGATGAGGATCGCCGCGCCGACTGGCGTCCGGTGCCTCGCCCGAGACCTATTTTCTTGGCGAATTCTGAACGTTGTTCAGCATAGTTGGGAGCCACCATCGGGTAATCCGCCGGGAGGCTCCATTTTGCCCGGTATTCGTCGGGCGTCATATTATAAGTCGACCGCAAATGCCGCTTTAGCATCTTGAGCTTTTTACCGTCCTCAAGGCAAACCAAATAGTCAGGGGTAACCGATTTGCGCACCGGTACTGCCGGTTTAAGCGGCTCGGACTGAGATTCCGCCGGCTGGCCTTCGAGTGATCTGAGGGAATTGTAAACGGCGTTGATGACTTCGGCCAATTGTGCGGTCGGCAACGTATTGTTGCTCACATACGCCGCGACAACATCGGCGGTCATCCGCAGCAACTCCTCCTCTGCCGTCTTCGGCGCTGCCGGTTCTGCCATTTCCGCCTCGGAAAGTCCTGAAATTCGACTTGACTCGCATAATTGATGCACGAATTTCTTGTGTCAACCGAAACTTTAGCGGGAGGACAGTAATCAGCATTGCCGCGGCCATCGAACGACTTGTCAGGCAGCAGATCGCCCCGAGCTGGTTTTACCGGATAGCAAACTCGTCAGGAGATTGGATCTGGCAAACAATATCGAGCTGTTTGGCACCTTGCTCTGATGCCCAACTCGACCGTCGCTTTCGAGGCGCCACCGCAATTCATGGTAGGCGGCTGGCTTTGTCGAGCGAGATCTTGTAGGGTGCAGTCGGTCAAGGGGTCCCCTGCCGGTTGATCCCGTTTCCGACAACAAGTGGTTCTGATGCCTTCAGCCCATTCCTTTGTTCACACCAGCACCGCCGACGATTTATTCTGTAACACATTGCACGAGGCGGATGCGGAGATTGCTGCCGCGATCGATCGAGAACTAGAACGCCAGCAATTCCAGATCGAGCTGATCGCCAGCGAGAACATCGTCTCCCGAGCGGTGCTGGAAGCCCAAGGCTCGGTGCTGACGAACAAATACGCCGAAGGCTATCCCGGCCGCCGGTATTATGGCGGATGCGAATTTGTCGATGTCGCCGAGACGCTCGCGATCGAGCGCGCCAAGCGGCTGTTCGGGTGCGGCTTTGCCAATGTGCAGCCGCATTCCGGCGCGCAGGCAAATCAGGCCGTGTTTGTCGCGCTGCTCGAGCCCGGCGCCACAATTCTCGGAATGGCGCTTGCCGCGGGCGGACATCTGACGCATGGAGCGCGGTCGAATTTGTCGGGCAAATGGTTCAAGGCGATCGCCTATGGCGTCCGCGCGCAGGATGGCCGCATCGATTTCGACGAAGTCGAGAGTCTCACCCTCCAGCATCGGCCAAAGCTGATCATCGCCGGCGGCAGCGCCTATTCACGGATCATCGACTTCGCCCGGTTTCGCGCCATTGCCGATGATGTCGGCGCCTATCTGATGGTGGACATGGCGCATTTCGCGGGGCTCGTTGCCGGCGGCGTCTATCCAAGCCCGCTGCCGCATGCTCACGTGGTCACGACCACGACGCACAAGACGTTGCGTGGGCCGCGCGGGGGCTTGATCCTGACCAATGACCCGGAGATCGGCAAACGGATCAACTCGGCCGTTTTCCCGGCTCTGCAGGGCGGCCCGCTGATGCATGTGATCGCGGCCAAAGCGGTCGCTCTGCATGAGGCGCTGCAGCCTGGCTTCAAGTCTTACGCCAAGTCGGTCGTCGAGAACGCCAAAGTACTCGCGGCAACTTTGGTCGAAGCCGGGCTCGAGATCGTCTCCGGCGGGACCGACTCGCATCTGATGCTGGTCGATCTGCGGCCGCTGGGCCTGACCGGACGCGACGCCGAGATCAGCCTCGAGTGCGCCGGCATCACGTGCAACAAGAACGGCATCCCATTCGACCCACAAAAGCCGACGGTGACCTCCGGGATCCGCCTAGGCTCGCCGGCGGCGACGACCCGCGGTTTCGGCCCGGAGGAGTTCCGCGCGGTCGGGAGTTACATCGTCGAGGTGCTGCGCGCGCTGGCGCGACGGCCAGCCGACAATGGAGCGGCAGAGGCGCGCGTGCGCGAGGATGTCCGCAATCTCTGCGCCCGGTTTCCGATCTACGGCGGGTGGCGCGAGGCGGGGAACCTGGCCGACTAGAACCGGAGGGGGAGATGCGCTGTCCGTTTTGCGGAGCCGATGACACCCAGGTCAAAAATTCGCGGCCGACCGATGATCGCGGCGCGATCCGGCGCCGGCGCTTCTGCCCGAATTGCGCCGCCCAATTCACGACCTTCGAACGCGTGCAATTGCGCGAATTGACGGTCATCAAAAAGCACGGGCAACGCGAGCCCTTCGATCGGGACAAGCTCGCCCGTTCGATCTACATCGCCCTGCGCAAGCGGCCGGTCGAGCCTGATCGGGTCGAGCGCATCATCAATTCGCTGGTGCGCCAACTGGAGAGTTCGGGCGAAACCGATATTCCGAGCGACGTGATCGGCGGTCTCGTCATGGAGGCGCTCGCCAGTCTCGACCAAGTCGCCTACATCCGTTTCGCTTCGGTCTACCGCAATTTCCGTGAGGCCAAGGATTTCGGGGATTTTGTCGGGCGGATCGCCGCGGATGGCAACTGAGCCGCCGACGGACGCAGGGGATTTCCCGAATGTCTGGCCGGAAATGAGGCGGATAACCTCAGTACCTTACCGTCGCCCCCGCGAAAGCGACGCGAAAGCGGGGGGCCAGGGGCGACCGCACGCCGCTTGCCCTGGGTTCCCGCTTTCGCGGGAATGACGGCTAGGTGTTTGCATTTTCGCATTTCTTCTCGGGTCGGGCTCTGAGCGATCGATCCTTCGATCTGCGCTCGATGCGCGCCGCGCTGACGCTGGCACGGCGCGGGCTCGGTACGGTCTGGCCGAACCCGGCAGTCGGCTGCGTCATCGTCGATCGAGGTCGCGTCGTGGGGCGCGGGTGGACGCAGCCGGGCGGGCGGCCGCACGGCGAGACCGAGGCGCTCGGCCGAGCAGGCCAGGCCGCTCGCGGCGCCACCGCCTATGTCAGTCTCGAACCTTGCTGTCATTGGGGCCGCACCCCTCCCTGCACCGATGCGCTGATCGCCGCAGGGATACGGCGCGTGGTGGTCGCTTTGAAGGACCCCGACCCGCGCGTCGCCGGCGATGGCCTGCAGCGACTACGCGCCGCGGGACTCGATGTCGAGACCGGTCTCTGTGAGGCGGAAGCTGCCGAAATCAACGCCGGTTTCTTCTGCCGTCTCCGCAATGGCAGGCCACTGGTCACATTAAAGCTCGCCACCTCGCTCGACGGCCGCATCGCGACCGGCCGGGGCGAGAGCCAATGGATCACCGGTCCGCCTGCGCGGGAGCGCGCGCACGCGTTACGTGCCACTCACGACGCGATCATGGTCGGCACCGGAACGGTCCTGGCTGACGACCCACAGCTGACCTGCCGGCTGCCGGGCTTGGCCCGCCGTTCGCCGGTGCGCGTCGTCGTCGATCGGCATTTGCGCATCCCGCCGACGATGCGCTTGATTTCCGATGCCGGCGCGGTTCCGACTTGGATCCTGACCTTGCCTTCGGCGGACGCCACCCGTCGGCAAGCGTTACTCGGCACCGGTGCGACGGTGATCGACATGGATCCCGGCCCCGACGGCAACAGCAGCCTCCCAGCCGCCCTCGCGGCGCTCGGCGAGCGCGGTATCACCCGGCTGCTCGTTGAAGGTGGCGGGCGTCTCGCGGCCGCGTTTGCGCGCGCTGGCCTGATAGATCGCCTGATTTGGGTGCACGCGCCGATGCTGATCGGCGGCGACGGCGTTCCGGCAATCGCCGAAGTCGGGCTGGAAGCGCTATCGGAGGCGCCGCGCTTCACGCGCCTATCCACGGAAACGGTCGGGGATGACGTTCTGACCGTGTTCCGCGTTCGCGAACAGTGTTCTACTTGCTGCGTCGCGCAAGAATGATCGGGTAGATGTACCAAAGTCCGATCAGCAGCGCGAACACCAATCCGGCGGTAAATGACCCGATGGCGAAAGAGCCGGAGATCTTCGCGATTACGACGTAAATATCGCCCACGGGTCCCAAACCGAGCGGCAGGGTCGCGCCGGTGACGAGAGCGCTGCTGACCCGGTACATGTCTTCGGTATCCTCGCCGGCATAGACGATCCGGTGATAGGCTGCCGGCGCCATCAGCAAGCGCGATCTTTATCTTTCTGACAGCTTCACAGCGTTTCAACACCGGAACGGCGCGAAGAGAGGGCAGACCGGAAAAAATGTTCGCGGTGCCCGGCAGGTGCGAGCCAATCATCGCAGGCCTGCAATGATGGAACGGATCTGCGGCTGTCCTTTGTTCGTGAGGCGGTTGCAGCCCATGGCGGGCGTGGCCGTATCGTAATCGGCGGGTGCCATCCCCCGCCGATCGCCCGAGATGAGCGGTGGAGGACTGTGGTGAAGTCGCAGAGACCGCTCGATTGGCTCAATTTTTTTCTGGCAGACGTGAAGAATGGGCTCGGGCCTTTCCTGGCGATTTACCTGCTGTCGAGCCGGCATTGGGATCCGGGCGAGATCGGCGTTGTCATGACGATAGCCGGCATCGCCACGGTGGCGGCCCGCGCGCCCTTCGGCGCCTTGATCGACTGGACACGGTCGAAGCGGGCATTGATCGTCGTTGCCGCTGTTACAGTCGCGGTCGGTGCGTTTGCAATGTCGTTGTTCCCGAATTTCTGGGTCGTTGCCGCCGCACAGGCGGTGATCGGAAGCGCCGATGCCGTGTTTCCTGCAGCTGTCGGCGCTATCTCGTTAGGAATTGTCGGTCCTGAGCTATTCACGAGAAGGGTTGGCAGAAACGAGGCATTCAATCATGCCGGTAATGCCTTTACCGCGATCACGGCAGGAGTGGCCGGGTGGCTTCTGGCGCCCCGTGCCGTTCTCTGGCTCGTTGCGGCGCTGGCTGCCACGAGCATTCTCGCCGTGCTCGCGATCAAGTCGCGTTGGATCGATCATGACCTGTCACGCGGCTCCGACAAGGGCCGTGACGGCCAGCCGAGCGGCTTGCGGGTCATCTTTGAATGCAAGCCGCTGCTGATTTTCACGGCCTCGATCACGCTCTTCCATTTTGCAAATGCGGCGATGCTGCCCCTGCTCGGGGAAAAGCTCGCCCAGAGCAATCAAGGCGTCGAGACCTTGTTCATGGCGGCATGCATCATCACCGCGCAAATCGTCATGGTGCCGATGGCCATACTGGTCGGACACAAGGCCGACAGCTGGGGACGCAAGCCGATCTTTCTCGCCGGCTTCGCCGTATTGCCGATACGCGGCGTGCTTTATACGTTGACCCAGACCCCATACGCTCTCGTGTCGATTCAGGTGCTGGACGGGATCGGCGCCGGGATTTTCGGTGCGCTGTTTTTTATCGTCCTCGCCGATCTGACGCGGGGAACGGGGCGGTACAACCTTGCACAAGGCGCCGCATCGGCATCCTGGGGATTGGGCGCCGCGCTCAGCAATTCGATTGCCGGCTTTATTGTCGACAAGGCCGGATTCTCGGCCGCATTTCTGTTTTTGGCCGGCTGCGCGCTCACCGCCTTCCTGCTGCTGTGGATCGCGATGCCGGAGACCGGTGAGCCCAAAGCGACGCCCGTGGCGGAGCGGAGCCACCCGAAGGCCCCGGCGCCCGCCGACTGATATATGGCACGGTTCTTCAGCCTAGTCCCCGAGGCTACGGCGATCGCCATTTTCGCGATGACTTACTTGGTTGTGGCGATCGGGCGGCTGCCCGGCTTCCGGCTCGACCGGGCCGGCGCCGCGCTCGTCGGGGCGAGCCTGATGGTGGCGGTCGGCGCTCTGCCGCTCGAGGAAGCGCCAAAGGCGATCGACTTCGATACGATCATCCTGCTGCTGGGCGCGATGATCGTCGTCGCCAATTTGCGGCTCTCGGGGTTCTTCCATCTCGTCAATAGCTGGGTCGTCACCCGCGCCCGGTATCCGATCGTGCTGCTCATCTCGATCGTTCTGGTCTCGGGAAGCTTGTCGGCCTTTTTGGTGAACGACACCGTTTGCCTGGTCCTGACGCCGCTCGTCCTCGACCTTGTGACCCGTCTGCGGCGCAACCCCACCCCTTACCTGCTGGCGATCGCGATGGCGTCGAATATCGGCAGCACCGCGACGATCACCGGCAACCCGCAAAACATGATCATCGGCAGCCTGTCGCATATTCCCTACGGCAGTTTCGCCGCCGCGCTGTCCCCGATTGCCGGGATCGGGCTGGTGCTGAGTGTCGGCCTGATCGCGCTTGTGTATCGCTCCGAATTCTGGACGCGTCACCAGCTCCAGAGCGAGCCGGAGCCGGGGCGCACCAACTGGCCGATTATCGTCAAGTCCGTAGCGGTCTCGCTCGCCATGATCGCGGGTTTCTTTGCGGGCATTCCGCCCGCCGAAGCCGCGATCGTCGCCGGCGCCGTCCTGCTCCTTACTCGGCGCATCAAATCCGAAAAGGTCTACGCCGAGATCGACTGGACTTTGCTGCTGATGTTCGCCGGCTTGTTCATTGTCGTTGCCGGCCTCGAACACAGCGTGCTTTCGCCGAAGGTTATCGGCGCCGTCGGCCGTCTACAGCTCGGCCGCGTTCCGGTTCTGAGTGCAATTACCGCGATCCTTTCGAATATCGTCAGCAACGTGCCGGCGGTGCTCGTGCTTAAGCCGTTCATTGCGCAGTTGCAATCTCAACAGCAGGCTTGGCTCACCGTCGCAATGGCCTCGACCCTCGCCGGCAATTTTACCCTGGTCGGCTCGGTCGCCAATCTGATCGTCGTGCAGCGGGCAAGGGCCCAAAATGTCGAAATCGGGTTTTGGGAATACTTCAAGGTCGGCGCGCCGCTGACGGTATTGACGATCGGTATCGGCGTGCTGTGGCTCAAATCCGCGTAAGAACAGCGCTGGCAATCGGCTGCGCGTCACACGCGAGGTGGCGATGGCCCGTTGCAGCAAGAGTCCAGCCCGCGCCAGGCGCGCGCCGCGATTGCGATCACGGCCAGCGAGGCTGAACTGCCGTCGGCCTCGCCTTTTTCGAAATCGCCCTCGATGACCGCCATCTGGTTTGTCACATGGGCGAAGCATAGGACCGGTTTGCGGCGCGCGTTGGCGAACGCGTAAAGCCCGGCCGCCTCCATTTCGACCGCGAGAATGTTGCGCGTGCGGCAGCGCTCGATGGCGGCCGCGGTCTCGCGGAACGGCGCATCGGTTGTCCAACTGGCGCCGCGGTGCATTGGCTGGCGCGCGGCTGCAAACGCCTCCATCGCGGCTTGGACCAGCCCATCGTCGGCCACGGCGAACTCCGCGGGCGGCAAGTAATGGTAACTTGTGCCCTCGTCGCGCAGCGCGCGGTCGATCAGGATGAAATAGGGCGGCGCCCCCTGCTCGACGATCTGACCGGCCGAGGTCATGCTGATCAGCAGCCGGCAGCCCGACGCAAACAGCTGCTCCGCCAGCAATACGGCAAAAGAGGCGCCTACGGCGCAGCCGATGATGCCGAAATGCTCGCCCCCGTGCTCGAATTCGTACAGGTCGGTGTGATAACACGCCCAGCCGGGCGAGCGGCGGCTCCGTCCGCTCTTGGCGAGCGCTCGGACGATATCGCCGTCCGGGTCGAGCAGACAGATCTCCGGTATTGCCGCGCCCGGCAGGTTTTTCTGCCGCCGCGCCTCCCGCAGCAGATTTTCCGGCTCGAAAACCGATGGCGCGGCAAAGTCCTTACCGGCCAGGATCGGCGGTGGGTCTGACAATTTCGGCGTAACCCCAATTAGCGACCCGGCGGTCAGGGCAGGGCTCAGGTATCTCGGCCGACCATATGCGGTCAAGTGCAGGTGCGCGCGATCAAAAGAAGTCCTGATTACGCACTATCCTCAGCCATCAAGGAGTGGTACAAAACAGGAACATACGGCTGTTTCTGCGGGTTTGAACGATGGCGCGCAACAAGGTGCAATTTCAAAAGGGGCTCAGCGAGGCCCAGTTTGCTGTTCTTTACGGAACAGAGGATCAGTGCCGGGAAGCGGTGATGCGCTGGCGCTGGCCATCCGGCTTTGTCTGCCCGGTTTGCGCAGGGCAGCATCACAGCTTGGTCAAGACCCGGGCGCTTTACCAGTGTGCCGCCTGTCGACGGCAGACATCCGTGATCGCCGGAACGATTTTCGCGGCAACCAAGGTGCCGCTGTGCACTTGGTTTCGCGCCATGTACCACCTCACTCAGAGCAAGGGCGGCATCTCCAGCATTGAGTTGGGCCGCCGGCTTGGCGTCACCCAGACCACCGCCTGGAAGATCAAGCACAAGCTCATGCAGGCGATGATGGAGCGGGACGCCACAAAGCGCCTGACGGGACGGATCGAGATCGACGACGCCTATCTCGGCGGGGAGCGCAACGGCGGCAAGCGGGGCCGCGGTTCGCCGGGCAAGACGCCGATCGTGGCGGCGGTCGAAACCACACCACAGGGCAAGCCAATCCGCTTGAAGTTGCGCCGCGTAAAGGGTTTCCGCCGTGCCGAAATCGCGACCTTGGCGCAGCGCAATTTCCATCCCGCCAGCACCGTTGTCAGTGACGGCCTGCACTGCTTCACTGGGGTCGGCAACGCCGGCTGCGTCCACCAGCCGATCATCACTGGATCCGGTCGCAAGGCCGCCCTGAACCCTGCCTTCAAGTGGGTCAACACCACCCTCGGCAACATCAAGAGCGCCATCACTGGCACTTACCGCACCATCCGCGACAAGCATGTACCCCGCTACCTCGCCGAGTTCGAGTACCGCTTCAACCGCCGATACGATCTCGCCGCCATGATGCCACGCCTCGGCTATGTCGCAGTCCGAACCCCGCCGATGCCATACCGCCTCCTCAAATTGGCTGAGGATCATGCGTAATCAGGAAAGAAGTTGAGGCCTTGCCGGCCTTCGATCATTTATGCGTGACGGGCACAATGACGGAGAGTGGCGATGGGCATGCTCGTAAACGGCTTCTGGCACGACGATGATCCGCCGACGGCGGCGGGGGACGGCAGCTTTGTGCGGCTCGAGTCGGGGTTTCGCGACCGCGTGACCCGTGGTGGGTCGTCCGGGTTCAAGGCGGAGGCGGGCCGCTACTATCTGGTCACCGCACCGTCCTGCCCGTGGGCGCACCGCACCGTGCTGATGCGCCAGCTGAAGGGGCTCGAGGACACGATCCCGATCTTGCAGTCGGACCTCCCCAAGGGGCAGGGCTGGGCCTATTCGCGCGGCTTCGATGATCTCCGGCCAGTCGACGGCGTTTTCCATGTCCATCAGGTCTATAGCGCCGCCCGCCCCGACTTCACCGGCCGCGCCACCGTCCCGGTATTGTGGGACCGCGAGACACGGACGATCGTCAACAACGAATCCTCCGAGATCATTCGCATGCTGAACTCGGAATTCGATGAATTCGCCAATGCGGCGCTCGACCTTTACCCTGCGACGCTGCGCAGTGCGATCGACGAAACGAACGATTTTGTTTACGACTCGATCAACAATGGGGTCTATCGCTGCGGCTTCGCCAGGACCCAAGCGGCTTACGAACAAAGCTTTCGCAAACTGTTCGCAGCGCTCGACAGTATCGAGGAGCGCCTCGGCCGCCAACGCTACCTCGTGGGCGACCGTTTCACCGAGGCCGATCTCCGTCTGTTTCCGACCCTGGTGCGCTTCGACGCGGTCTATTACAGCCATTTCAAATGCAATCTGCGGCGGCTCGCCGACTATCACAACCTGTCGAATTATACTCGCGACATCTGTCAGATGCCGGGAGTTGCCGAGACCGTCGATATTCCGCGCATCAAGCTCGGCTATTACGGCGGCATGCGCAATCTCAATCCCAGCGGCATCATTCCACTTGGCCCCGAGCTGGATTTTTCCTCGCCGCACGACCGTTGGCGATTAGAGATAGCCGGCACCGACCGAAGCCGGTGAAGCGGTCACCACCCACCGGCGTGCGGACCTCTGGCTACAGCGTTCGCCGAGTGGTAAGGTTTTTTTGAAAAGGGTACGACAATGGTCGACGATATCACGCAGCCAGTCGCAGTTGACGACTTTCCATCCTCGCAATTCCCAACAGCTTTCGCTGACGGAGTTATGAGCATTGCGAATAGTGCCTCGGTTGTTAAATTTTATCTATTTAGATTCGAACCGAGTTTCTCGGGGAGCGGTCACTCGCAGACGCAACCGTTCGCCCAAGTTGTAATGCCGATCGATGGGTTTGCTGCGACTTTTGCATTCTTCGAAGCGGCTGTGAAAAAGTATCTCGAACAGGGGCTCATAAACCAATCACGGCTTGATGAGCTTCGCGGTATCTACGCCAACGTTGAGCTAAAACGATGACCTTCGCCGACCCTTACTCCACGGGCGCAGTGGCACCGCCGACAAGCTCGGGACAGATGGGGGCTATTGCCGCGCATCTTTTGAACAACCCATACGCAAGTATCGCGAGACAGGAGGCGCCCGCGCTCATTAGATCGCTCTATCACCCGCCTATGCTCGTGCGTGAACGGCAGGCCGCAATCGATCACGCGATAGCGGTTATGGATGAACCGGTTGAGGTGGTGGGAGAATTCCGCCGTTTTTCACGGGATGAAATGCACGAACGATCGTGAACTGCACATTCGATACCAATATCCTTGTGTACACCGTCGGTCCTCCGGCGGACCCCAGGCGTGCGAGGGCGCGTGATCTGATAATTCGGAGCATGCGCAACTCGAGTTCGATTCTTCTTCTGCAGTCGCTCGCCGAATTCAGTAATGTAGCGACCCGGAAGCTAGGAATTGGCACGGACCCTGTGCGCCGTCGGGTGACGGCGTGGGGCAACGTACTTCCGGTCCAAGCGGCCGTGAAGGAAGACGTTGTTAGTGCACTCGAAATTGTTCGCAGTTACAAGCTCGCGTTCTGGGACGCTTTAATGTGCGCTACAGCGATAAGGGTCGGTATCCGTTATTTGCTCACCGAAGATCTCCAGGACGGGCTCACGCTCAACGGCATGACCATAGTGAACCCTTTCGCGGCGAGAAACACTGGGCTCACAGATCGTATTCTGCCGCGTTGAGTTTTCCCCGACGAAGAATCCGATGGAGGCGTATCAATACCCGCAATACTACGCCATCGCCTTAGCCCCGAGCGATCCCGGTCGCGAGATCGATTTCTTCGAAGCCGCAATCGAGAAGTACTCGAAAGTCAAGGTTAACCGGGTTTTCGAGCTCGGCGCCGGCACCGCGCCCTATTTGGAGGGATGGCACAAGCGGGGCTATGCCTATTGCGGGCTCGATCTGAGCCCGGCGATGATCAAATTTGGCCGCGAAAAGGCGCGGCGCTTGGGCATTGAGGACGCATTCATTTTTGGCGATATGCGAGACCTCAATCGCGGCCTCGGGCCGTTCGACCTCGCCTATGTGCTGCTCGGCTCGCTCTACGTCCGATCCAACGGCGAATTTCTCGATCACCTCGACCGTATGGCCGCGGTGCTCGCGCCGGGCGGGCTATATTTATTGGACAGCTTTGTCTGGTTTCGGATTTTTCACGACTACCAGCGAAGCTGGACCCGGAGCAAAGGCGGTGTGACGGTACGTACCCGCTACCGCGCCGAAGTTACCGATCCGATAGCGCAAAGCTATGACGAGTGTCTGACCTTCACCGTCGATGACCATGGCAAGGCCGTGGTCATCAACGGCCGGGTTCCCGCCAAGGTATTTTTCCCGCAGGAATTTTTGGCCCTTGTAGAACTGAGCGGCCGGTTCGAATTCATCGGCTGGTACAACGACTTCAGTTTTACCGCAGAGCTGAAACCGGAGGGCCGCCACATAGCTATTCTGCGGAAACGCTAATTGCTGCCAGCCGTTCGACAGCTTCGGGCTCTGCCTCGATGCCGAGTGCATCGTTGAATTTGTTGAAGAAGCCGCAGAGTGTTATGCGCAAGGTCAGCTCGACCAGCTGAGCCTCGCTGAAATGCGTTTTAAGTCGAGCGAACAACGCGTCGGGGATGCGGTTCGGCCGCTCCCAGGCAGCGATCGCATACTCGACGACGAGCTTGTCCCTGTCGTCCAGTTCCGGGTGGTCGCGGTAATCGAGAACCCGTTCGACGCCGGCGGGCGAGACACCCTCGACAACGAGAAACGGCGTGTGGTGCGCTACGCAATAGTCACACTCGTTGAGCTTTGAGATGACGACGATCGCCAGTTCGAGCACGCGTTTCGGCAATGTCGCGGCCTCGCGCAACTCGAGCAGCATGGCCATCAAGTGGCGCAACGCCGCCGGCACATGCGCGAACACCGCGGCCTGATTGCGGAACGGGCCATACTGCCTGGCGAACCGCTCGTAGATCGCGGCGAGATCGGGTGGCAGCTCGCTGGACCAAATATTGCGGACGCGCGCCATAGTCATCAGAGCCCGGTAAACAGACGCTGCGCATCCGCCTGCGACATTGCCGGGGCCAATTTGTCGAACCGACCCGTCGCCCGCAGCTCATCGGCAACCTGCCGCGTCATCGACATCGCCATCAGCGCCACTTGGCTGGCCGTGCTGGCGCGGGCGACGCCGAGCGCTTCGAGTTCCGCGACGCTCGGCGACCCGGCGCGCACATTGATGTTGATCGGCGCACCGAGCGTCTTTACCAGCCGCCCGATCGTCGCGGGATCACGCAATCCGATCGGATAGATGCAATCCGCCCCGGCGGCCAGATACGCTCGGCCGCGCTCGACGGTCTCGTCGAAGCGAGAGGCTTCGTCGCCAATGTTCCGCAGATAGAGATCGGTCCTGCCATTGATGACGATCGGCACGGCAGCCGCCTTGGCAGCCTCGCGCGCAGCCCGGATCCGGTCGGCGGCATCCTGCGGGCTGCGGATCGGCACCGGGCCGAGCGGGATCCCGTCCTCGAGATTGACGCCGACAGCGCCGGCCCCGATGATTTCCGTCACCGAGCGCATCACCGCATCGGGGGTCTCACCGTAACCCGCCTCGATATCGGCGGTGACCGGCACCCGCGCCGCGCGCACGATGCGGGCCGTCGCAAAGACGACCTCGTTCCACGGCGTCTGTTCGCCGTCGGCATAACCGAGCGACCACGCGACGCCTCCGCTGGTCGTCGCGATCGCATCGAAACCGGCGGCGACAAAACCCCTCGCGCTCATCGCGTCCCACGCGTTCGGCAGCAGCAGCAATCGCGGCCCGCCGTGCTTGTTGCGAAACAGTTCCGCTTGCTGCGCCTGTTCTGCCCGGTTCATCTCGCAGCTCCCTCGAAGTGGCCGTCGACGCGTCGCCACAGCCTCTTCGCGCGAACAGCCGAGGTCAAGCCATCGATTGCCGCCGTCTTACGGCAGGAACGCTAGGGATTATGCCCCAAAAGCCTGATGGCGACTCCAGCACGTTCCCGGAAGATTCCCTTTTCTGGCGCCGCTGAACAGACTACACTGAAATACCCGGAGAAATCTGAAGACGGTGATTGCGATGAACACCGAGGTTGCCGAGGCCGACGCGGCCGAGCGGGTCGTTGCTGGGTTTCTCTGCGGATACCATAAAATCTGGCAGAATTATTTTCCTGGCTTGAACAAGCGTGCGCACTGGCACGTCATGTTTTCGGCGAGGTGCAATTCGGAGGAGGGCGTTTCGTGCCGCTCGATCCACCGCGCGCTCTATGGTTTGTATGGCACCGACATTCGGACCTGTATTGAACGGGTAAGGGATTGCGAGAGTGACGGCTTCATCCGAGTCCTGGACGCGTCCGGCCAGCCTTGCATTGCTTCCCCGACATCTCTGATCGCCGCCACCGATAAGTTACACGAGGGCTTCGACCGCCATTGCCGCGAGATGATCGAGTCGCTTTGCAAAACTCTCGGAGACCGCGAAAGCTCGCGCTCGCCTGGGTTCGATTGCGACCGGGCTGCCATCTCCGCGATTTTGGGCTTTTTCAACTCTTATGAGCAGAAATGGCGGGCTACCTGCGAGCTGGTGGTCAGGAAGAAAGGGCTGACCCCGGCCTATGCCAACGACGCGATGGACCATCTGGTCACGTACCAGTACTGGGCGATTGTGATGCTGCTGTGGTCGGCGAGCCCGTTCGGCGGCGGCCGTCCAGATGCGCCGGCTCTCGTCATCGACGAAATCAACAGCCGGATGTGGGACGCGCTGCGGCTCGGTCATCTAGCGATCAAGGAGCGCGTCGGCAACTTGATCCGCTGGGGCTTTTTCGCTGAGCAGACGATAAAGAAACACAAGGCGGTGGCGATGACGCCGGTTGCCGGCTCGGCGACCAGCGAGAGCTTGGCGGCGACCAAGCCGCTGCTACACGACCTCTACACCAAGTTGGTGCCCCAGGAGGCGACGGCGTAGTCTCGCTCAGTAGAGACGGGTCCTGTAACTCTCTGCCGTGGCCCGCTCCAACTCCTCGACCGATATGCCGCCGATCTGGTCGGCGAGGATGCGGCCGAGAGAGGGGAATTCAGACTTTCGGAGCTGCTTTTCCGGGTTCCACAAATCGGAGCGGATCAGCGCCTTGCCGCAATGAAAGTAGATTTCTTCGGCCGCGACCAGGATGCCGCTCCGCGGCACCTTGCCGTTGACCGCCAGCGGCTCGAGCAAAGCGGGATCCGTGGTGATGCGCGCCCGGCCGTTGACGCGCAGGGTCTCGCTGAGCCCCGGCACGAGAAAGATCAATCCGACGCCAGGCCGCTCCAGCAGGTTGCCGATCGTGTCGACCCGATTGTTACCGAGCCGGTCAGGGATCAGTAGCGTCTCGTCGTCGAGCACCTGGACAAAACCGGGCGCATCGCCCTTTGGCGATGCATCGCAGCGCCCCGACGGATCCGAAGAGGCGATGACGAGAAACGGCGAGCGCGCGATAAACGCGCGGCAATGCGTGTCGAAGCGGCTCAGCTGCTTCTTTACCGACCGGTCGCTCGGCGGTCCATAAAGCTCGCGCAGCCCATCGAGATCCTCAACGATGTCCATGATCCGCCTCCGTCAATGCGCCGTCACTATGCATGAGCGACGGCAAAAGCTCCAGCAATAGGCGGCGCTTTTGTTTGGTTTTGGCCACCGGTGCGGGTATCACTCGCGGAGCGGCAGGGGCATGCAATGAGCGTGATGGTGCAGCACGAGGAACGGCCCGAGGGTGGCCGTCTCGCGCGACTGACAATCGACAATTCGTCAAAGCTGAACATCCTCAATCGCGCGTTGATGGTTGAGATCATTGAAGCCGCCAACGGGCTTGCCGCGGACCCGCAGCTGCGGTTGGTGGTTCTGACCGGCGCCGGCGAGCGCGCCTTTGTCGGTGGCGCCGATATCGGCGAGATCGCGGCGCTGGATCGGGAGAGCGCGCGCGATTTTATCACCTTGGTCCATCGTTGCTGCGACGTGTTCCGCCGCTTGCCCGTCCCGGTCATCGCGCGGATCGATGGCTTTGCGCTCGGCGCCGGGCTGGAGCTCGCCGGCGCCTGTGACCTGCGGGTCGCCAGCGGGCGCGCCCTCTTTGGCATGCCGGAGGTCCGGATCGGCATTCCTTCGGTTGTCGAGGCGGCACTGCTGCCGAAATTGATTGGCCATGGCCGCGCTCGCCGGCTGTTGTTGACCGGCGAGACGATTGGCGCTGCCGAGGCCCTGGCCTGGGGGCTGGTCGATGTCGTCGCGCCCCCCGAAGCCCTCGACGAGGCGGTCGAAGATCTCGCGCACCCGATCCTCGCAGCCGGCCCCAACGCGATCCGCCTGCAGAAATCGTTGATCCTCGACTGGGAGGAATTGCCGACCGCGGCCGCTGTCCAGCGCGGGATCGACTGCTTCGTCAGCGCCTACGACACGGACGAGCCGGCGCGCATGGCCGGCGCGATGCTCGCCGAATTGCGGGCCCGGCGTCGCCCGCCCCGCTGATCGACTCGATGAACGCCAAGCGCCGCGCCAGACAGCTGCGCCTTGCCGAGGCGTCCGACGATACGCCGCATTATCATGGGCACCGGGAGCGGTTGCGCCAAAGGCTGATCGCCGCTGGAGCGGACAATCTGCCGGATTACGAGCTGCTCGAAGTGATCCTGTTCGCCAGCAACCCGCGCGCCGACGTTAAACCCCTGGCCAAGGAACTGCTGGAGCGTTTCGGCGGCTTTGCGGAATTGCTGAGCGCCGAGCCCGATGCGCTGGCCGGCGCCGGCCTCGGCCTCGCCGGCATCGCCGCGCTCAAAGCGGCGCGCGAGGCGGCGCTACGCCTGATGCGCTCGGAGCTGCACGAGCGGCCGGTAGTCAACTCGTGGGATAAGCTGATCGATTACTGCACCGCGCACATCGCCCACGGCAAGGTCGAGGAGTTCCACATCCTGTTTCTCGACCGGAAGAACGTGCTGATCAAGCACGAGCGGCAGCAGCGCGGCACCGTCGATCATACGCCGGTCTACACCCGCGAAGTCGTCAAACGCGCGCTCGAGCTCCAGGCGTCCGCCTTGATCCTGGTGCACAACCATCCCTCGGGCGACCCGACCCCCTCGAAGGCGGACATCGCGGTGACCAAGGACATCGTCAAGGCCGCCGCCCCGCTCGGCCTCACCGTGCACGACCACTTGATCATCGGCCGCGGGCGCCACAGCAGCCTGCGCGAGCTTAAGCTGATTTGAGGGCGGACGCCGGACGCTTCAGCCGCTGGCGGGCTCGAGCTTCAGATGCCGCTCGATGCGGCGCACCCGCTCGTCCAGCTCGCTGATCAGAAGCCCGTGGCCGAGCACGCTTGAATGATAGTGGGTCACCGCCTCGCGGAGCGAAGCGAGGCCGGCGGCGAGGTCATCGAGCTTGCGGTCGTGGCTTGCGACGGTCTCGCTGAGCCCGCCTACCATTCCGCTCAGCCCGGCTACCACTCCGCCTAGCCCACCCACGGCGCCGCGCAGCTCGGCGACCTCGCCCGAGAGATCGTCGAGCTTACGGTCGTGGCCCGTCACCGTGCCGGCGACTTGCGTCAGCAGCTGGTAGACGGCTGCGATATCGGGACCGTTGGCACCACTCATGCTACAAACTGTTGCGGTACTTCTGCGACCCGGTCAAGCGCTGCGCGCGCCGCGCTCGCCAGATCTTCCTTGCGGTAGGGTTTGCTAAGCAGCGGCGTGCAGGCGGCCAGCGGACCGGCGGCGCCGTTCAGCCGCGCTTCCGAGAATCCCGAAGTGAAGACGATCTTAATGCCCGGCCGGCGCTGGCGGGCCCGGCGGGCCAATTCGCGGCCGTTAATGCCGCCCGGCATCACGATATCGGTCAACAGCAGATCGATATTGTGCCGATCGAGCAATTTGAGACCTGCCGCCGCATTCTCGGCCGCGAGCACCCGATAGCCGAGCTCACCCAGCTGGCGCGTAACGACGCGGCGCAAAGCCTCGTTGTCTTCGACCACCAAAACCGACTCGCCTCTGCCGTGCAGCAGCGGGGTTGCGACGCTCTCCTCGACAATCGGCACATCCTCGGCCATGCGCGGCAGGAAAAGGCGAAACGTCGTGCCAATTCCGGGCTCGCTGTAGACGCCGATATGTCCGCCCGATTGCTTGATGAAGCCGAAGACCATGCTGAGGCCGAGGCCGGTGCCCTTGTCCCGGCTCTTGGTCGTGAAGAACGGCTCAAAAATTCTATGCATGACCTCCGGGGTCATGCCGCATCCGGTGTCGCTGACTTCGAGCATGACATAGCCGCCCGGTACGACCTCGGCGTGCTGCGCGGCATAATCGGCGTCGAGGGTGCGATTACCGGTTACGATCATCAGACGCCCGCCATCGGCCATCGCGTCGCGGGCATTGGTGGCCAGATTGGTCAGGCTCGCTTCGAGCTGCGCCGGGTCGACCACGACCGGCCACAGCTCGGTCGCGAGGTCGAGGGAGATTTCGACGTCCTCGCCGATGGTCCGACGCAACAGCCGAGTAATCCCGGAGACCAGCTCGTTGACGTCGACGTGCTGCGGCCGGAGCGGCTGCTGCCGGGCGAAGGCGAGCAGCCGGCGCGTCAAATCGGCTCCGCGAAATGCCGCGTCGAGCGCCTCGCGCGTCAGCTCGTCGATGTCGGGGTCATCCCCTTTCAGGTCCCGCAGCAGGTCGATATTGCCGATGATGACGCCCAGCATGTTGTTGAAGTCGTGCGCCATGCCGCCGGTCAGATTGCCGATGGCCTCCATCTTCTGCGCCTGGTGGAGCTGCGCCTCCAGCTTGGTGCGCTCGAGTTGCTCGCGGTGCTGAGTGGAGAGGTCGCGCAGGATGCCGGTAAAATGCCGGTGTCCGCCGGCCCACCATTCGGCGATCGACAGATGCGCCGGAAAAACCGACCCGTCCTTGCGGCAGACTTCGAGCTCCCGGACCGTCCACAAATAGCGCGCCGTGTAGCGCTCGGGTTCCTGCCGCATGGAGGGCGGCAGCAGCACCCGCATGTTCTGGCCGATCAGTTCCGCCGCCCGGTAGCCGGTCATCGCTTCGGCCGCACGGCTGAATTCCTGGATTATGCCGTGCTGGTCGCTGACAATGATCGCGTCGACCGCCGTTTCGAAGATCGCCCGATACCGGCTGTCGCTCTCCCTGAGCTCCAATTCGACAGCCGCGCGCCTGATGCGCTCGTATCGAAGCCGCACGACCAGAAGCCCCGCCAAAAGGCCGAGCACCGGCCATGCGGCGGCGCCAGCCGAATAAAGGGCGTCCAGCATTTCGGGAGCGAGACCAGGCATCGTGATCGACCCGATTTTCCAATGTCGCGGCGCTACCGGATTAGTTGGTTAACGCCTTCTTAACCTGCCTGCCCGAACGTCAGAAATCCGTCAAAAAACCAGATAAAAAGAGCATCAGGAAAGATCTTTCTCTTAAAATTGCCTTAACATTTTATGAACTCGTCAGATCTGATCGGTGTAGGATATATCTAACTTTATCTTTTACGTGCTTGGATTGTGATCCCCGGTCAACAAAAAAAGCGTTTGAGCGCGGACCCGTGATCGCCGCTAATATCGCTGTCATCGAATTCTGAGCGGGAGGAATGGCATGTTTGTGAGCCTATCGGACGAGCAGCGTCGCTTCGTGCAGACTGTCCGCGACCTCGCGCAGCGCGAATTCCGGCCGCACGCACTGCGTTACATGGACGGCGCCTTTCCGTGGGAGAACATGCGCGCTCTCGCCGCATTGGGCGTCCTCGGGATGGCGGTGCCGGAGGAATATGGCGGGCTGGGGCTGCCGGTCTTCGACACCGCGCTCGTCCTCGAGGAGATCGCCAAGACCTGCTACGTGACGGCCATGGCGGTGCTCGGCGAGGTCGGCGTGCAGACCCGGATCATCGCGACCTACGCGCCCGAGGCCATCAAGGCGCGCATCCTGCCGGCGGTGTGCAGCGGCGACGCCATCCTGGCGATCTGCATGACCGAGCCCGGCGCCGGCACCGACGTGGCCAGTTACCAGACCAATGTCGACACCAGCGGCAATTCCCTCAAGCTCAACGGCGTCAAGACCCTGATCAGCCGCGCCGACGAGGCGCAGATGTTTGTCGTCTTCACCCGGGTCGACCGCCGGCCCGGCCGGGAGGGGATCGGCTGCGTCCTGGTCGAGAAGGGCGCTCCCGGCTTCTCGGTCACCGGCACCTATCACACGATGGGCGGTGAAAACCTGCACGAGATCCGCTTCGAGGAGTGCATGCTGCCGTCCGAGAATTTGGTGTTGCGCGAGGACGGCTTTAAGAAATTGCTGTCGGCCTTTAACACGCAGCGCTGCCTCAACCCCTCGATCTCGCTGGGCCTCGCCGAGGGAGCGCTCGAAGAGGCGGTGCGCTATGCCAAGGAGCGCAAGGCGTTCGGCCGCGCCATCGGCGAGTTTCAGGGCATGCGCTGGAAGATCGCCGAGATGTACAAGGACATCGAGGTCGGGCGCAGCATGCTCTACCGCGCCTGCGCCAGCGCCGACCCGTTCCCCGACCCGCTGTTGGCGGCGGTCGCCAAGACCTATTGCAACGAGATGGCGTTGCGCGTGACCTCCGAAGCGATCCAGGTGCATGGCGGCTACGGCTTCACCGACGAATTCCCGGTCTCGCGCTTCTACCGCGGCGCCCGCTACGGCACCCTGGGCGGCGGCACCACCGAAACCCTGCGCGACCTGATCGGCAAGCGCGTGCTCGCCGGCCTCGACCCGGTCGACGGCATCCTCGGAATGGGCATGTTCTGAGCCGTTCCCTGCCACTAGCGGATTAGCAGGGAAAATTTTTGTTTCAGCCCCGAAATCGACCCGCCCAGAGCGAGAATCCTCCACAAAATCAGGGCCTTGGGCTAAATTCTCAGAGCGGATTAGCAGGGAAGATATCTTCCCTGCTACGGGGTCCAGCAGCGAAAGAACAGGGAGATGCCATGATTGTGCGAACAACAGCACGCAAATCGTAATTTGGTGAACGAACAAGCGACGCCCTTCAAGTTTGCTTAAGGGAAGAACATATCATGAATTTGATGGAAATTCCACACGCAGCTTCGAGTTCGAGGTGACTCAGCGCGGCTCGGTCGTCGTCATCGAGGGCGCCGGGCCGACGTAGCACGAGCCGTTGTTCAAGGGTCGCGAACACTGGTTTGACCACGGAGGGCTTGAGCAACCCGGCCGCTTGCCAATGGCTGATCCATGCGTCGCCCGTACCGGGATTCGGCCGAAGCTGGCTGGTGATCGCCATCAAGATCAGGTCGGGCCGGGTGATGCTGTAGGCGCGGTTGCTGACGACAACCGCAGGCCGCCTTTTTTGACGCCCTCTGGCTAGTGAACGGAAACCGCACCAGGACGACATCGCCGAACTCAAAGGGCATCGTAGACGTCGTCCTCGGGATTGCTCCAGACGGCGGCAAAACTCGGAGCGCTCGCGGCAGTGGCAGCGCGGGTCAGCGCCCGCTCCTCCTCGCGCAAACGGATGAAATCGACAAAATCCTCGATCTCGGCGATGCGTTCGGCGGGCAGCGCCTCGATTTTCTCGATCAGGGTCTTGCTGTCGGCGGGCATTTCTGTTCGCTCCGTGAGGCTGCTCCTCGCATTCTATCAGCCCGCAACGCGGTTACCTATTCCCCCGCCTGTTTCGTGATGCGCCGGGCGGCGGCTTGCGGAGTGGCCGCGGCGGCAGAGTGGCGATGTACGGGAGGCGCGCCAGATTTCTCCCGATCCGGGCGATGCGGCCTTGTTGCGCCTGGCGGCCGAAGAAGGTCGCATCCTGGTGACAATCGACACGGATTTTGCGACGCTCGTTTATCTCGCGGGCGGCTCATACCGGGATCATTCGGCTTGAGCTGGCAGAGTTGCCATTCCCAGACGTGAGCCTCGTGAGGAGCGCTCCTTCACCCCCTGAATTTATTATCGGGAAAAATCGGCTCTGACCCTATTTCCCTAGGCCGCCGAGCGCCGCCGCGATGCGCAGATCGCCGAGCGGTTCATCATCGCTCTGCCGAGCGAGTCTCGGGCCGAGAGAATATTCACTTTGGTCGCCGCTCGGCCTGTTGCTTGGGAAGCGGCAGTGGGTACGCGTTCGAGTGCGTGGGCGTCAAGCTCCCGTCGAGCCTCGTTCAGGCGATCCGGAGTGTTCGCCAGTCTAAACCCACGCCCGCCCGGTTTCCCACTTCACCGCCCGCGCGGCAACTTCACGACGCCTCGTTGAGCGTCGGCAATGGGTAGAGTCGGGATGTGGCGCGGTGGTGTTAGGTCGACCATGTCGGTTGCCGCCCCTTTCGTCTGGCGGTGCCTTAGTGGGTCGGCCATAACTCCGTTTCCACACCCCGCTCATCGAACGCAGCAGGCGGATTTCCCGCACTGCGCTCTCGGACAAGACCTCACGCCTTCACCCACGACGGGCCGCGGCCGAGCTGGGTCAGACGTACGAGCCCGAAGTACCCGTAGAGGTGCGAGAGTGGATAGCTCCCGCGCTTGCGTCGCCTGCCCTTGTGCTTGAACCGCAACCACCGGCGCAACCGCACAGCCACGTATGTGTCGAGCGCGCGATACGCCTTGCTGGTGGAGCCGACACTGAAGTAATTGGCCCACCCGCGGAGCACGCGGTTCAACTTGTCTACGAGTTCTGTGGTCTCTTGCCAGGTACGCGCGCGGACAGTCAGCGCGTGGACGGTTTCGACCATGCGCTGGATGCTCTTCTTTGACGGTCGCAGAGCCAAGCGGGCCTGGCCCGTCGTTGGAGAGTACATTCGTCCGAACGTGAAGCCCAAGAAGTCGATCTCGCCTTCCGGGACCTTGCAGATCTGTGTCTTGTCCTCGTTCACTGTCAGCTTCAGCTTGCCCATGATTTCGCGCAGGCGATGCAGCGCCGCTTCGGCGTTGCCCCTCCGGCACAGGATCACGAGGTCGTCGGCATAGGTGACAAGGCGAGTGCCGAGACTTCGCTCAAGGCCGAGCTTCTTCCACCCCAACACGAACCGGCGCATGTAGATGTTCGCCAGTAGTGGTGAGAGGGGTGAGCCCTGCGGAATGCCGCGCCGCTTGTCGCGCGCCTCGGTGGTGCGTGTCTTCCGGCCTCGGTCGTCGGTTTCTTCGACGGGGCAGTCCAGCCACATCTTGATCAGATGCAGCACGCGCCGATCAACGACACGGCGCGCCACCGACTTTAGAAGGTCGGAATGCGGAATGCTCCCGAAGTAGTCCGCGAGGTCGGCGTCCACGACTTCCGGATGGCCACGAAACAGCAGCTCCTCCACCTCTACAGCGGCCTGCTGGGCGTTGCGCCCGGCGCGGTAGGCGTAGATTTCTGGTGGAAGGTCGGCTTCGAAGATCGGCTCCAGCACCAGCATCGCTGCCGTCATGCAGACCCGATCCCGCACGGTCGAAATGCCCAGCGGCCTGAGTTTGCCGTTGGCCTTCGGTATGAACACGCGTCTGATCGGCTCCGGTCGGTATGTCTCCTCCCTGAGCGCAAGCGCCAGTTCGGCCAGCCACCTTTCAAGCCCATACACCTCGATGGCCGCAAAGTCCTGGCCATCCACGCCCGGTGCACCCTTGTTGGAGCGGCACTGGGCATAGGCGTGCGCCAGAATATCCTCACGGCTGATCTTGTCGTACAGGGCGTAGAAGCGATAGCCAGCTTCTGCCTTCGCTTTCGCGTGTAACGCCATCTGCAGCTTCTGAACACGTTTCGGAGTTGTTAGGTTGCCCAATCTCCCGGTCCCGCACCGCTTGTTGCGTCTGTCTTGAACTGAGGCCCCTTCCCTCCACCGGCATTACCCGGCTTCAGCGGTACTGCGAGCCTCTCCGCCACCCCAGCGCGCCCGGCCTGTCCCTCGCGGGCGTCCGGTTGATCATCCCTGATCACGCCTTGGGGCTTCCCGTGTTGCGTGCGCTTTCCTTGTGTACATGCTGCCGCCACTACCCCGGTGCAGCGGATGGGCGTAGTCTTCGCTCGTGTCACCCAACCGTGTCAGCCTTCCCCGGTTCCACGTCCGGATCGGCCTGCACATCGTCCTTTTCGAGGTTTGCTCAGCGTTCACTCGCGTTGCGGCCTGCACACTCGCACGGTCACCGTATGTCGTGACCGCTATCCGAAGGCTTCAGACACTTCGTCTCCTCCATGTCTGCTCCGGTCGCTTCCGGCTGGAGCGGTCGCCGGGTGGGGCTTGCACCCACTGGAAAAGCGCCGCCTTGTCACGGCGCACGTGGATTGCTGACCTTCACCAATTCCGCTTGGCGAACCCCAGGTCGCCAACTGCGTTCGTTCCCAAGAGCCGCATCGATTTTGCAGCCGTCTTCGCCCCGCAAGAACGAGGGAGCGGCGTGGTCACGAGGATAGGCCTAATAGCTCCACGAGAGCCTTTTGACTTCTTGCGTCTAGGTAGATGTGGTCCAGCGCGCATCGTGTTCGCCCGTTATGCCGCTCCGCCAGCCGCTGTCACTTCGGACATATGTGATCAATCAATTATGCAGGAAATGAGCGATGATCGTGGTATCTATCACATATTTATGGAAGCTCGCGGATTTTCCTGGACAAGAATAGCCGGCAAGCGCTCGAATCGCCCGAAGAAGCTCTGTTCCGTTCTTCTTGTATTGATGGATATTTTTGTTGGCGATGTGGGAATTCATGCCGATATTCAATATTATTCAGCCAATCGATTGTGCATCTGCCGGATGATGTATAGAGATTAGGTTAGACTACAGGCCTTGAATTACGCTTTTCCGGGGCCGTTTCTACTAAATCTTGGCGGTGTTCTCACTTCTGTGGTACGGTGTCGCCGTCAACGCCTTTCGGAGAAGGAATGACCAGAATGGGCAATCACACCGCAGTTGCAAAGGCCATTGTCATCGCTGAACGTACCCTGGCCATTGCGTTATTGACCATTGGCATGGGCGTCAATTCCACATGGGCTGCGTCGGACCAACCATCCGGGCTGAAATTCACTCCGAGGTTGTCCGAAGTGATATTCCAACAGGTCCGACCATCTCGAAGCCTTTATGCAGCATGCACGCCCAATTGCGAGCCCTGTACCCGAGACTCGGACTGCTGCACTTACGCATGCGATACTTTAGGCGTATCTCAGACCCCGGGTGAATGTTACACGCCCGGTTCACCCTATCCCAACTGTCCAGACGAATGAAAGAACGAGACCGCACAGGAACTTGCATAAGGCCATTTCTCGAGAATCAGGGCATTGCGGGGGAGTCTCCATTTCACGCGCCGGGCCGAATGTCCGCAAAGGGGTCCAGGCCGTGTGAAAACGCGCTTGCCGCCGATCACTCCGCAATATCCTGTCACTGCAAGGGCTAAAGCAGTGGGAATATTCCAAACATCCAGCACTCTGAGTAATCAGATTGCCTGTCATCGTTACGGTAAAGCGTTTTCACACGGCCTGGGTCGAAACGCGTCGGTCGTGGATGATCGGTCGCCGTAGAATCCGCGAACCTGCTTTTATTCTGCATCAGAAATCTGCATCGGAAAAGCCCAATCGGATCAACGGGTGTCCGACGATGCAAATATCTTGACGGCTGATATTCCCCGAGAAGATCACCGGCACCACGGCCGACCGGCCGCAGCTCGGCAAGCTGATGAAGAAGCCCGCCCCCGGCGAGGTGGTGATCACCCTGGCCGTTGACCGGCTGTCGCGCGACACAACCGACCTTCTAGTTATCGCCCGCGAGATGCATGATTTACGGTTATGCCCGCGTCTCGACGGCCGCCCAAGACGAGAGCGGCCAAGTGCGCCAACTCAAAGCGGCCGGGTGCGAAAAGACAGCGCGCCGGGGCCGGTATCCGGTCGCTGGCCGAGCCGTTCCTCGACACCACGTCTGATTTTGCCGAGATCATTTTCGCGATCCTTGGCGTTGCCGCGAAGCTGGAGCGCCGCCGCATTCTGGAGCGCGCCGCGCGCGGCCGGGCCGACGCTAAAGCCAACGGCGTGAAATTCGGCCGCAAGGCGATCCTTACCCCGCACCAGCAGAAAGAGGCCCGCCAGCGCCTCGACGCGGGCGAGACGCAGCGCAGCGTCGCTGGCCCGTGGCTTGGTACGCAAAAAGGTCGAGGTCGTGAACTACCCGGACGGGCGGTTCGCGGTTCAGTTCAACGGAGCAACGCTCGGCTTCAAGGTGTTCGACAAGATCCAGACCGTGCAGCCCGGCGCGATCATCGACAACAAGCGGCTGTCGGCCGTGTTGGAGCAAGTGAAGGCGCAGCAGGCCGCTTATCCAGCGCGTCAGCAGCGCGGGCACATCGCACCGCAGCGGCCGCCGAACAACCTCGAGGCGGCAGGTCTGCCGTCGAAGGGGCGCGCACCACGCCATCGTGCTGCCGCGGCTGCGGCCTGAGGCAGCGATTGGAACGGTGCTGATCGCCACGGCGGCTTTTATATACCATTTAACGGAGATGCCACCGGCCAAGCCGGCGAGCGCCGTGTCGGGGCAGGGTGGGTTTTCAGGTATCGGGAGATCTACCCCGATGGCTTGCGAAGATGGTGGCTTGGCAACGGGTGGCGGGAGCCGACCAGTTCCGATCGGCTCCCATCCATCGGAGTGAGTCTCCAACCGGCTATTCCTCGGCGGGTTGCTCCCCAGCAGAGCCCGCTTCCGCTTCACCAGTCACCAACAACAGTAGCTCAATCTCGACCCAGCGAGGCAATCAAAATTGCGCGGCTCAACCTCGCTGCACGGATCCAGTCCAGGTCACCCTCCTCGTGCCCGTCACCCAGGGGGTGTCATCTCTACTTTGCACGCAGGGTGACATTTCTATCTTGCGTCGACATGTCGGCGGATGGGCTGATCTCACGCCCTATCGCCGAGAGGTTAAAACCGGCTGCCATGCCATCACGGAATCCGCCGTTTACCCTCCTTTGCGAAACCGCTAATCTGCCGGCGGCGCATTTGAACGGGGCGCTTGTGTCTTGAGGAGGATCGAATGGCCATATTTACGCATGTGACGGTGGGAACGAACGACCTTGCGAAGGCGCGCTCCTTTTACGACCGCGTGCTGGGCACACTCGGCTACAAACGTTTGAATGATCTGGGCGACAACGGCTCGATCTGGGGCGAGTTGGCGCCGGAATTCTTCGTGCTGAAGCCGGCCAACGGGCAACCGGCGAGCTTCGCCAATGGTGGCACGATCAGCTTCGTCGCGCCGAGCCGTGCGGCGGTGGCGGAATTCCACAAGGCCGCGCTCGCGGCCGGCGGCAAGGATGAAGGCGCGGTCGGGCCGCGCAGCTGGCATCCCAGTGCCTATGCGGGCTATGTCCGCGATCTCGACGGCAATAAGCTGGCCGCCTACTGCTTCAAAGCCGAGTAATTCATCTCGTCAGGCTGGCCCGGGAACACCGGGCCAGCTGCATTACTACGGTTGACCCTTCCTTTGGCTGCCCCTTGACAGTTTGTTGACGCATCTGCCGCTACAAGCGGCCAGAGCGCAGGAGCACGCTGAAGGATCAACGAATGCTAAAGCATATTGTTTGTCGCGTGGCCGCTTGGTTGGCGGTCCTAGTGATCTCAGGGTTATTGCCCGCGTCGACCGTGCGCGCCCAACAGCTGGATCAGGTTCTGCGCGGTTATGAGATTGCAGCGAATCAGGGGATACCCCTGAACCTGAGGGGGAAAGACTGGGAACTGGTCGGCCTCGGCAGCTATATTGTAAATACGACCGGCTGCAACGATTGCCATACGCATCCTAACTGGGCAAACGGAGGCAACCCATTTCTTGGCCAACCGGAGCAAATCAATACAGCGGAATACTTGGCAGGCGGACGTCAATTTTTCAGCGGGACGACGCTCATCGCTACCTCTCTGAACATTACGCCTGATCAAAACGACAGACCCGCGGGACTGACCTTGGCGGGATTTCTCGAAGTCATGCACCACGGCCATGATCCGAGGGATCCAAAGGGCGATCTGCTGCAAGTCATGTCTTGGCCGCTGTACCGCTGGAAGACTGACCAGGACCTGAGAGCGATATACGAATATCTCCGGGCGATCCCTTCTCTTCCGGATAATCTCAACCGGGGGCCGTAGCTCACACCGCCACTGGCGCAACGACGCCGGGATCGAAGTCGTAGAGCCAGCGCAATGTGTCAGGCGAGCGGTCGCCGGCCTTGGCCCACTCGGCGTCGCGCGCCTGTTGCGCCGGGCCGTCGCGCAAGTGAAAGCGCGTCTTGTTGGCGCGCGACATCGCCTGCAGGCGGGTGACGCGCGGCAGACGCAGCCGCTCGTAATGCAATAGCGCCTCGGCCGGATCACCGACGGCGCGAAGGCAGGCGGCGAGCGCGGCGCCGTCCTCGATCGCCATCGCCGCGCCCTGACCCATGAACGGGTACATCGGGTGACAGGCGTCGCCCAGTAAGGTCGTCCGGCCGACCGACCAGCGCGGCAACGGATCGCGGTCGAACAACGCCCAGATGAAGCAGGTCTCGGCCGCGGCGATAATCGTTCGGACCTGCTCGTGCCAGCCGGCGAAGGCGGCGAGCGCCCGCGCCACCGTGGCGCGATCGGTCCAATCCTCGCGGTTCCATTCATCGTGCTCGGTCCAGCCGACAAAATTGAGCAGCTGCCCGCGCGAGACGAAATAATGCACAAAATGCCCGCCGGGGCCGACCCATGACTGCGAGCCGAGCTCGAGCCCCAGATCGGCGATGCGCTCGGCGGGCACGAGCCCGCGATAGGCGACGCAGCCGGCAAAGTCCGGCGCCTCCTCGCCAAAGAGCGCGGCGTGCACCGCGGAGTGGATGCCGTCGGCGCCGACCAGGACGTCGGCGGTGATCCGCTCGCCGTTGTCGAACCACGCCTCGGCGCGGTCGCCCCGGTCGGCGAGCCCGACCAGCCGATGCCCCAAATGGACGCGTTCCGCCGGGAAGGCCGCAGCAATGACCGAGAGTAGGTCGGCGCGATGAATGGTCATGTGCGGCGCGCCGTAGAGTTCCTCGCACAGCGGATTGAGCGGCGCGCGCTGCAGACTGCGCCCGTCCTGCCAGCGCCGCTGATGAGTGCCGCGTGGGCGCACGCCCTCGCGGTCGAGCCCCTCGGCGAGGCCGAGGCGGCGCAGCACCCGCGTCGCATTGGGCGCCATATTGATGCCGCCGCCGACCTCGGTCAGCTCGGGCGCCTGCTCATAGACCTCCACCTCGAACCCGGCCTGCAGCAGCGCCACCGCGGCAGTCAGCCCACCAATGCCGCCGCCGATCACGGCGACGCGAAGCGGTGCGCGCGTCATCCGCAAAGAGCCCCTCTCGGCCCTTCAGGGGGGAGAGGGAGGGGCCCACGCCGCAGATGTGGGAAGGTGAGGTGGGCGGCGCCGCAGACCGCCTCGCCGGCCCCCCTCACCCTGCCCTCTCCCCCCGGCCGTCGGGGGGAGAGGGTTAAAACTAAAAACTCCCTTCACTCATGCCCCCACAGCCGCTTCGAGGCGATTGCGGCGCCTTCGGCCATCGCGCGCAGTTTCTTGAACGAGATGTCGGGGTCGAGCTTTCCGTAGCCGGCGAATGTGCCGAAGCCGCAATCGCTGCCGGCAATCACGCGCTCGCGGCCGACGATGTCGGCGAAGCGGCAGATGCGCTCGGCGACCAGCTCGGGATGCTCGACGTAATTGGTCGAGGTGTCGAGCACGCCAGGCACGAGGATCTTGTCGTCGGGCAGCTTGGTCTCCTGCCATACCGTCCATTCGTGCGCGTGCCGCGGGTTGGCCGCTTCGATAACCAGCGCCTGAGGTTTTGCGTTGACCAGAATGGGGGCGACTTTGGCAAACGGAATGTCGTGGTCGTGTGGCCCTTCGTAATTGCCCCAGCAGATATGAATGCGCGCACGGTCGGCGGGCACATTGCGCAAGGCGTGGTTGAGCACCTCGACGTGAAATGCCGCGCGTTTGAGGAAATCGGTTTCGCTGAGGTCTTGGAACGACGTGTGATGCGCCATAGCGAGATCGGGACAGTCGAGCTGCAGAACAAATCCAGCATTGGCGATCGCTTCGTATTCTTCCTGCATCGCAGCGGCGATGGCTTCGACATAAGCCTCGTGCGTCGGGTAGTACCGGTTGGTCTGAAACACCGGCACGAGCCCGGGAGACGCCGCGGTCATGAAGCCTTCGGAGACCGTGACTCCGGCGAGTGCAGAGCTGAGATTGGCGAGGTCCTGAGCGAGGGGCTCGCGGTCGCGCACGGCCACCGGGCCGACGCACACCGCGCGTCTGGCGACATTGGCGCCGGTCATCCGCTCATAGGCGGCGACGAAGTTCGGGTGTTCCCTGGTGTCCAGCCGCGGCTTGGCGGGCTCGTGGCCGGAGAACCCCGAGAGGCGGTCCGCGACGTAAGTCGAATAGCCCGGCTTCGACATCTCGCCGTCATTGACGATGTCGACGCCGGCCTCCGCCTGACGGCGAACGATATCGGCGACCGCCTGCCGGGTCAGGCGGTCGAGTTCCGCCTTGTCATAGGCTTCGCCCTGGTCCTTGCGCACCAGCAGCCGGCGCAGCTCGGGCGGCCGCGGCAGGCTCCCGACATGGGTTGTCAAAATGCGGTCCTGGCTGGTTTTCATCGGAGTTCCCCCTCGTTCTAGAACCGGATGTCCCGTTTCTTTACCCTAGCGGGCCCTGGAAGACCTGGTCGACATAGGTGTCGGAGAGCGGTTCCAATGCCTGCGGCCACTGACCGTTGACGCGGCGGCGCTCGGAGGCTGGGCGCACCCGGCCGTCCCAGCCGATCTGCTCCATGTAGTAATAGAGCTGGATGCAGTGGCCGTCCGGGTCGAGCGCAAAGGCCGAATAGTCGATGCCGGGGTAGAGCTCGGGCGGGATCGTGTCGATGAATGTAACCCCATGCTCCTTCAAAAAACCGACCGCCTCGCGCAGTTGTGCATAGCTGCCGACCTCCACGCCGAACGACATGCAGGTCGTGTGCTCGCTGAGGCCCAGTGTGCGACGCAGCTCCTTCGGGAAGAGCCCCACGCTGTGGTGTTCGGCGCCGCAGCGCAGAAAAACGCAGCGGCCGCCGCGATAGACCGCTTCTTCGCTGCGCACAAAGCCGAGACGCTCGGTATAGAAATTCTCGGCGCGGTCGACGTCTTCGACAAACAGGCTTACCGGGCCGACTTTGGTGATCTTGAACGGGCGCGGCAGCAATACGCCTTCGACATCGTAGGTCGCGGCCAGGGTCTCCCTGGGGCGGTGCCCCGAGAACACGTCGATGCCCTTCTCGATCGCTTCGGCCAGCTCGGCCGCTTCGGACATCTGCGGCAAGGCCGGCTTCTCGTTGAACCCGCGGTAATACATGTCGCGCGGCTTGCTCAGCCGATTCCAGCCGACCTGCTCGATGCCGTAGTAGAACTCGTTGGTGTGACCGTCGGGGTCGTAGACATAGACGTGCCAGTTGCTGCCCGGCATGTCGCGCCCGACGCGCTGGATGCGGACCTGCTGCTCCTCGAAATAGGTGTGCGCGTCGACAATCTCCTTAAGGCTGCCGCACTGCCAGGTGATCTGGTTGATCGTGACCTCGGGCGCAAATTTGCGGTCGGCGCGGTGGTCCATGACCCGTTTCGGGAACAGGACGAAGGCGTGGTGATCCGTTCCATAGCGCATGAAATAGCCGCGCGGGTCGCCCAGATCGGCATCCTTCGGGAACCACGGCGCTCGGGAGAAATCGAGCGTATCGGAAGCGGTGAAGCCGAGCAAATCGCCATAGAATTCGCGGCCTTCGGGCAATTTTTCCACATTGAACCCGAAATGGCCGAGGCGGCGGACCTTGAATGGCCGCTGCAGGTATATCCCGCCGACATTGTAGTGCTGCGTGACGGCTGACATGTTGATTCCCTCGCTTGCTCGCGATGCGTTCACGGGCAATTATCCCATCCTCGCGCCGCGCCGCCAAGCGCCGCCGGCTTTTGAAGGGGATTTGCAGATGAGCCAGGCTCTCGAAGGCATTCGCGTGATCGACTTCACGCACGACCAGGCGGGCCCCTCCTGCACCCAGATGCTGGCCTGGCTCGGCGCCGATGTGATCAAGATCGAGCGTCCGCCGCATGGCGACCGGGCGCGCCGGTTGTGGAACATGGACAATCCGGACCTCGACAGCTTCTTCTTTCTGCTGCTCAACAGCAACAAGCGCAGCACCGTCGTTAATCTGCGGACCGAGGAGGGCAAGGAGATCGCCCGCCGCCTGATCCAAAACGCCGACATCGTCGCGGAGAACCTCGGGCCCGGCGTGATGGAAAGGCTGGGGCTCGGCTGGGAGGCGGTGAAGGCGCTCAATCCGCGGGCGATCTACGCCTCCGTCAAAGGGTTCGGCTCGTATGGACCCTATAGCGGTTTCAAATGTTTCGAGCCGGTGGCGCAGGCGACCTCCGGCGCGATGAGCGTGACCGGCGAGGCCGGCGGCCCACCGATGGTCAACGGCGCCAATATCGGCGATTCCGGCACCGGCATGCATCTGACGATCGCTATTCTCGCCGCATTGGTTCAACGCGAGCGCACCGGCCACGGCCAGCTCGTCGAGGTCGCGATGCAGGAGGCGGTGCTGAACCTGACCCGGGTCAAATACACGCAGACCTTGGCGACCGGGAAACCATTGGCACGCAGCGGCAACCGCTCGGCGACCGGCGGCTGGTCCGATCTCTTGCGCTGCGCCGGCCGCGGGTCGAACGACTATGTCTACATGATCATCCCGCCCGACAATCCGGAGATGTTCGAGGCGATGGCCGAGGTGATCGGGCGCCCGGATCTGCGCACCGACGACCGGTTCGCGACGCCGCCGGCGCGCGCCCGCAACGGTGCGGCATTGACCGCGGAGATCGAAGGCTGGACGGCGCGGCGCGACAAGCGCGAGGTCATGGAAGCCTTCGCCGGGCGCGGCATCGTCTGCGGCGCGGTGCTCGACACGGCCGAGGTGCTGGCCGACCCGCATCTGCGCGAGCGCGAAACGATCTTCGACCTCGAACACCCGACGCGCGGCCGCTTCTCGGTGATCGGCTGCCCCGTTCGGATTCGCCAGTCGCCGCCAAACGCGCGCCGCTGAAGGGCGAGCACACGGAGAATGTCTTGCGAACCCTCGCCGGTTACACGCCGGAAGAAATCCAGCGACTGCGGGACAACAACGTCATCTAAGGTCTTCTGAATTGGCTGGTCGAGTCATGAGCAACTCCCTCTCCGCCCTTGGGGGCGGAGAGGGTCGGGGTGAGGTGGGGGAGCCGGCTCCGGGCGGGCGTTACCCACCTCACCCTCCCACGCCTGCGGCGTGGGCCCCTCCCTCTCCCCCCTTGAAGGGCGGAGAGGGACTATTTTCGGGAGGAGCGCGAGTTGAGTGAACACGGATCGATGAATGGCGCCGAATGGCTGGCGCGGGCGTTGGCCGGCGCGGGTACGACGCATGTCTTCTTCGTCGAGTTGGTGCTGCGCCGTACTTTGCTGCAGTTGAAGGACCTCGGGGTGACCCCGATCCTGGCGCATTCGGAAAAGGCCGCGGCCTATATGGCCGATGGCTATGCCCGGATTGCCGGGCGGCCGGGGGTGTGCATGGCACAGGCGGTCGGCGCCGCCAATCTGGCGTCCGGACTGCAAGACCCCTTTCTGGGGCGCACCCCGGTGGTGGCGGTGACCGGCCGCAAGCCGCCTTCGTTTCAGCATCGCAATGCGTACCAGGAAATTCCTCACGCCCCGCTCTTCGCGGCGGTGACAAAGTTCTCGACCACGGTCGATCTGACCTCCGAATTGCCGCGGCTGTTTCGCCACGCCTGGCGCGCTGCCTTGTCGGACACGCCGCGCCCGACCCACCTCGACTTCTCCGGTCATCAGGGAGACGAGATCGAGCTTGGCCAGACCGCCGAGCCGCCGGTTATCGATCCCGAGGCGCGCCGTATCCCTGCACACCGGCCGATGGCCGACGCTCGCGACATCGAGCGCGCCGCCGCAGCGCTGATCGCCGCTCGCCGCGTCGCGATCGTCGCCGGCGATGGAGCCGCCGCCTCGCAGGCGGGGCCGGAGGTTCTCGCGCTAGCCGAGGCATTGCAGGCGCCGGTCGCGACCACCCTCGGAGCGCGCGGCATCATCCCGACCCGCCATCGGCTCTCCGTCGGAGTCGCCGGCAGCTATTCCGCGCCGCCGGCGAACCGCATCGTCCATAGTGCCGATCTGGTGCTGTTTGTCGGGTGCGACACCGGCGACCAGGTCACCTTGAACTGGACCGTGCCGCCGCCTGACGCAAAGATCGTGCAGATCGACGCGGATCCTCTGGAGATCGGCCGCAGCTATCCGAACACGACGGGCCTCGTCGGCGACCCGAAGGCGACACTGGTTTACCTCAACCAGGTAATCGGGAAACCGGCGCGCGATTCCGGTTTCGCCGAAGAGGCTGCGCGCATCGTCGCCGATTGGCGCGCCACGATGACGCCGCTCGTCGAGAACGACACCGCGCCGATCCGGGTCGAGCGGTTGTGCGCCGAAATCACCCGGGCATTGCCCTCCGATGCGGTCCTGGTTGCGGACACCGGTTATTCGGGGATCTGGACCGGCACGATGATCGAGCTGAACGGCGCCGGGCAGACCTATCTGCGGGCGGCGGGATCGCTCGGCTGGTCGTTTCCCGCCTCGCTCGGCGCCAAATGCGCCGCCGGGGCTCGGAAGGTCCTGTGCTTCACCGGAGACGGCGGGTTTTACTACCACCTCGCCGAACTCGAGTCGGCGCGCCGTTGCGGCATCGCCGTGACTGTCGTCGTCAACAACAATTCCGGCTTCGGCCAGAACCTGACCGGCGTGCGCCGCGTCGCCGGCAACCGGCCCGGCCGGGGAGAGGAGCTGATCCGCTTCGGACCGACCGACTTCACCGCCGTGGCGAGGAGCTTTGGCGTCCGCGGCATCCGCGTCGAGCGCCCGGGCGAGATCGCCGCCGCCCTCACCGAGGCAATGGGTGCGGGTGAAACTGTCGTGGTCGATGTCGTGACCGATCTGGAACCGCGTGCACCGGAGCCTTGGGCGCCTGGACGACATGCGTAAGAGGAGAGCCGCATGGCGACGCTTTTGGTAATCGGTCTGTTCCATTCGAGCGGGATCGCCGAGGACGCCGTCCACCGGCTGATCACCGAAGGAGTGTCGCCGCAGAATATTGCGCATCGGGTATTGAAGGAGGTTGGCCCTATTCCTCCTGTCTTGCAGCCCGAGCTCGCGGCATTGGAGGTTGATCCACTGATAATCGGCGATGCTCGCGAGAGCTTTGCGCGGTTCATCCGCAACGGCGAGACCGCGGTGTTCGTTGGCGCCCTCGACGACGAGCAGGTCGAGTTCGCCACCGATGTCCTGAAGCTGTATTTGCCGATCGCGATCGAGGTCGTACCTTTGACAGAGCGACCGGAAGGGCCTTCCCCGCAATAGCCGGCGTTGACGGTCAACATGGCTTCTCTTAGGGTTGGGCAGACAGGACAGTTGCAACTCCGGAGGACATGATGGACGGCTCGGTAGTCGCGGATCTCAAAACCGTCTCGGCGCCGCTCAATTTCCTCGTTCCAATGGCGGAGAAGCCAGTCTCCTACAATTACGCGCCGCCGCCGGGGGTGCCGGCCAGAACCGGCGAAAGTGAAGAGCATCAGGTGGCGATCCGCGATGCGCGGCCGCTGATCGGCCAGCTCTCATTGGGCAGAGAGGGCTTTGTGCTGCTGCACCACCAGACGGCGGTCAAGAATTTCTACGACGAGGACGAAATCGCGTCCGTCTATTATCCGGAATGCGAGTGCGTCATCAGAGAGGCGACGTGCGCCGCGCGCGTCGTGGCCTTTGACCACATCGTGCGCAATGCGGCGATGTCGGCAAAGGGCAATACGATAAAAATACCGGCAAAGCGCGTACATGACGATTATACGGCATGGTCGGCGCCTCAACGGGTACGCGATCTGATGGGCGAGGAAGCGGAGGAGCTGTTGAATCACCGCTTCGCGATCATCAATCTGTGGCGGCCGATCCGCGGGCCGGTGCTGGAATCGCCATTGGCGCTGTGCGATGCGCAGAGCCTTTCCGAGGAGAATTTGGTCGCCAGCGACCTCAAATACCCGGACCGCACTGGCGAGACCTATTCGATCACCTACAATCCCAACCAGCGGTATTACTACTTCCCGAAAATGCAGGCTGACGAACCGGTCTTGATCCGCTGCTTCAACTCGGCGCCCGAGGGCGCAGCGCGGTTTTCCGCCCACACCGGCTTCGACGACCCGACTTCGCCGCCCGACGCGCCGCCGCGCGAAAGCCTCGAGGTGCGCACCCTGGTCTTCTTCCCGCCGCAGGCTTGACTTCCATCGCCCCCGCGGAAGCGGGGGCCTAGGGGCGACGGCAGTGCGCTGCGCCCTGGGTTCCGCTTTCGCGGGAATGACGCGTTATGAAGCCGGAGTGATCCGGCGCAATGCGGGCAACAGCTCGTCGCTGATCAGGCGCATGCTGGCCAAAGCATGGCCGAGCGGCATGCCACTCCAATTGGTGCGGAAAATGAGGAAATTGGCCCCCGTCTCCTCCCAGCATGGACGCAGCTGCTCGTAGCAGTCGTCGGGGCCGCCAATGACGAAACGGTCTCGCAGTAGCGCTTCAAACGGTTGCGAGAACGAGTCTTTGCCGGGCAATACCTCGTCCTGTCCCCATTTGGCGTAGGTCTGGTACTTTTCCGACAGATAAGGTCCGGCCATTTCGAGCGCAGTGGCTCGGTCCTTGGCGCAATAGATTTCACGGGCATAGGGCAGCTCGCGCGGAAACGGCTTGCCCAGACGCGCCAGCTCCGCGCGGTAGAGAGCCAGCTGGCGGGTGATCTCGGGTATCGTGGCGTGCGGGTTGACAAACCAGCTGTCGCCGAGGCGCGCGGCGCGCTTCACCGCGCGGTCGTTGTTGGCGGCGAACCAGATCGGCGGATGGGGTTGCTGGATCGGCCGGCAGGTCATTGTCACGTTGGTCAATTTGCAGATGTCGTTCTCAAAGCTGACATTGTCCTCGGTCCACAACCGCTTGACGACTTCGAGGCACTGCTCGAAACGGCGCACCCGTTGGCCGCGCGGCACGCCAAAAGCGTCAAACTCGACATCGCGGTAGCCGAGACCCACGCCAAAGACAAAATTGCCGCGCCAGATCGCGTCGAGCGAGGCGATGTGTTCAGCAACTTCGACCGGGTTGTGCAACGCCGTCAACAGTATACCGGCAATACCGGTCATCTCTCCGGCTTCGGCGGCCAACCGCGCCAGAAACGGCACCAACTGGACCTGGCGCACGCCCTCGCTCAGGTAATGCTGGCCTGTCGCGACGGCGTCCCAGCCGCGGTCGCGCGCCAGCCGGGTCATCGCGTATTGGCCCTCGAGCGCAGCGACCATGTCGCTCCCCGGCGGATATTGGCAGGTGAGGAAAATCCCGACCTTCATGACATCTCCACCATGGCATATCCACGGCTAGACAGATTGCTTCGGCTCATGAGGTCGTAGATGATCGCTGGAAACGAGGCAAGGACGGCGAGGTCGGACGTGGAGACGCCTTTCCGATGCGAATCCGGGCGATGATCGATCCGCAATTTTGGAGATCCTCGCGGCGTGAGCGCGTCTCACCCCTGACGCTCATCGCGGCGGCGTTTTTTGCGGCGCTCGCGGCGCTTGCCTCGGCGAAGGCCGAAGAGCCGTCGAAATGCGCTGCGGCGCCGCACCTGCTATGGGGGGACGGCGAGCACGACGACACTGCGGCCCTCAACGCCTGGTTTCGCGGCGAGACCGTGATCTGGGCGCAGACGCATCAGCCGGTCGGTGCGGAAATCGCCGACCGCGCCTTTCTGTTGAGCTCCACAGTTTACGTTTCCGGCGGCACTGGGCGGCGGCTCGAGCGCTTCCGGATGATCTGGCCGTGGCGCAATGAAGTCGTCTCCGGTGACGCGATCGTCACCGGCAACGATCCCGAGCAGGAGCCGCGCACCGAAGGCATCACGATGGTTGGCGCCGATCCCGACGAGGGTGTCCCCTATAAGGGCCCCGAAATCGAACCCCTCGATCACGGGGTTCCGAGGCATTGCCTGACGTCGTAGGTTAGCAATGGCGGAATCAGGTCGGGTGGCGGAAGCGGGTGACGAGGCCGGCCGAACCCTTCACGTGGCCTTCAAGGGCCTTGGCCAGCTCGTCCCGGGTCAGACCCGGCTGCAGCGCCTTCGGGTCGAGGTCGGTAGCAACCAGCGTGAAGGTGTAATGATGCCAGTCGGTGTTCGGCGGCGTGCCCGGCCCGAAATAGATGCCCACCCCCATCAGGTTCTTGCCGCCGACGAATTTTTCGGAGGGCTTGCTGAGCTCGCCCTCGGCAAAGCCCTTCACGTCGGCCGGGATCCCATAGACCACCATATGCGAGACGCCGGCCGGGGCGCGACCTTCGGGATCGAACAGCAGGAGCGCAAAGCTTTTGGTGCCTTCCGGCGGGTTGGACCATTGCAGCGGCGGCGAAATGTTCTCGCCGACGCAATTCGGGCTTCTCTGCTTATCGCTGCACGCATTTTTTATCGCCAAGGTGCCGTTGTCCTGGATCGTTGGCGAGGTCAGCGTCAGGACGTCCGCGGCCTGCGCCATAGGTACGGCCAAAAGGGACGCGGCGAGGAACCCGCCTGCCGTCAGCAAGGCTGCGATAGTGTGTTTCATAACGTCTCTCCCCCTTGGTTTGTCAAAATCAGAACGGCCGGTTCGGGGCAGGGCACGCGCCCTGTTGCGCCTGTTTTATCAGGTCGAGATCAGGGATGCCCAACTCCTCAAATCATAATTTCGTGACCCGCTCGCGGGCACGCGATGGCCACGACGCTAGCATCTACTGCATATTTGCGGCGAGGTTTCGCTGATTGGTGGTGACCTGCATAACGTCTCTCATAGCCGCCGATTCGTGAAACATACAATGCGACTGTGGCGATCTTATGCCGCTACTCCGGTCCGCTTCACTTCTCCGGCATGCCGGCCTTGCGCAGGCCGGCGAAATAAGTGGCTTCGAATAGCTCGCGGATCTTTGGCGCCACCCGCCACCCACCGGTCAAGTGGGCGATGCTTGAATAAAGATCTCCGTTCAGCCTGCGGGCTTCGGCAAGTTCGGTGGCGGCGCGTTCGCTTTCGCCCCTGAGGGCATAGGCGGCGGCGAGCCGGCTGTGCAAGACCGGCAGGGCAGGCATGCCGCCGCGCCCTTTTTCAAGCCAGACGATCGCTTCGTCGGTGCGCGATTGCAGCAAATGTACGGTGCCAATTAGGAGGTAGCGATAGCCGATATTGGGATCGCGGGGGCTGAGGCGAATGGCTTGGTCCTCGAGCGGGATCACCTCGTCTATCGACCCGGTGAAGAGCTTGCACCAGCCGAGACCCTGTAACGCGCCGACCATGTTCCGTCGGAGCGCGAGAGCGGTCTCAAATTCGGGAAGAGCCTCCTCGCATCGGTGCTGCGCGCGCAGCACGGTGGCCTTCACGTAATGCGCATAGGAGAAGCGGGGCGATGCCGGCAAAGCTTCGTCGATCAGCCCTTCTGCACGTGCGAGGTCGGCCGCGGCCGAGTTGGTCATGGACGTGATCACTCGGCTCACCAGTGCGCCCGCCAAATAGGTCTGTGCCTCGGCCGATTGCGGATCGAGCGCCAACGCGTGCGCGAAGAGGCTGATCGCCTCCGCAGAATTTTCACGCGACAAGGACTTCCCGAAAAGCAGCGCGCGTCCGCGAAAAATGTAGTCCAGCGCGTCGGGATGAATGGTCGGCCGGGCGGCCTCTGCGGCCATTAGCTCGAGGTTGAGGGTATTTCCGATCCGGCCGGTAATCTCGTTTTGCAATGCGAACAGGTCGCCGATGCCGTGGTCGAAGCGCTCGGCCCAGAGATGCGTGTCGGTCGCGGCGTCGATCAGCTGGGCGCCGACCCGGACCTCGTTGTCCGAGCGCTGGACGCTCCCTTCGAGCAGATAGCGGACGCCCAGCTCGCGGCCGATCTGCTTTGTGTCGACCGGCCTGTTCCGATAGGTGAACGCGGTATTCCGCGATATCACCAACATGTGCGTGAGCCGCGAGAGATCCGTCGTCAGGTCTTCGGTGATCCCGTCCGCGAAATATTGCTGTTCGCGGTTGTCGCTGAGATTGGTAAAGGGCAGCACGACGATCGACAGGCGAGGTGCCGGGCGTGCGCCGCCGAACCAGGGCGAGTGCCAATTCCAACCAACCGCGGCTACGAGGCCCAGGGCGCCGATGAGCGCCGCCGCGATGCGGCCCCGAAGCCAATACCGTGCTCGCAATACTGGTGCCGGCGGCCGGGCATCGAACTGACCCATAACGCCTGGACCCTGCAGTCGCGCGTTGTCGATAATCAGCCCGCCACTCCCATTGCCGGAAGGTCGGATGGACTCTGACGAGGGCGTAGGATCGCCCCGGGTCACCGGTGCGATGAAGCGGTAGCCGCGCCCGGGGATTGTCTGGATGCAGCTACCCTCCGCTCGGCCTTCATCGAGAACCCGGCGAAGCGCTGCGATCTGCATGTTCAGGTTGGCGTCCTCGACCACCGTTGCCGGCCAGACCGCAGCGATGATCGCGTCCCGGGAGACGAGATCGCCTGGCCGCTCGACCAGCACCCCGAGAACATCGAGTGCGCGCGAGCCGATCGCCATTGGGACGAAATCATCCCGCTCGTCGCGCCGGAAAAGACCGCCGCCGCGCCGATCGAGACGGAAGCCGTCGAACAGGAAGACGTCCCCGGCGGCGAGCGCGCCCATGGCTGCGTCTCTCACACCCGTCCAATTATTCGGGAATTTAGCACAATTTAGAATTTTTTACCGCTGCCTCATAGCGCGCGCTCCGTCAAGCAGGGTTCTATCGCCTGTTCGATCCAAACCCCGCGCAGCCGGCCGGTCGGCTTTGGACATAACCGATGAGGCTGGGCACGACGTGATCGACGGCAGTTCATTTCCGCAGCGTCAGCCGTCTTCGGTTCAACCGTCGGAGTAGCGCTATGCCAAAGACCGCCATTCCCCTGCTCTTCGTTTCAGGTCTTTTGTTAGCAACGGCTTCGAAAGTTGACGCTGACGTGGTGTACACGGTGTTAAATCCGGCCAATAACTTCACTCTGTTTGTCTATGACTTACCGACGTTCATCACAACGGACACCATGGTCGGTGTCGCGCAACTCGCCTTTGCAAACCCCCTTAATCCCATCACCGGGGTCGATTTCATTCCCTCTTCGGCGACGTTCCCGGGAACTTCAGAAGTGGATCTTTTCCAAGTGGGCGCGCCGGATCAGTTCCGATACTATCCGCAGGGTACGTTCACGCATTTCGGTGTCACCCCGGGCGACAGCAACAGTTTCGGCTTTCCCAACTCGGAGCTGAGTGTCGCCCCGGCTCCCGAGCCCTCGTCGATAGCTCTGTTGGCGGCTGGCTTGCTTGGCCTATTCGGTCTGCGCCGCAGGTCCAAGAAACGCATGGGATTATGGGCGACCGGGATAAGCTTACTGAGTTGTGTGGGCAGCCTTTGTATTACTGGCCCGGCCCGTGCCGACGTTGTCGCCTGGAATGAGGCGGTCAACGGCGAATTCTCAAAAAACCAGCTCGCGCCAACCCCGGTGACGTTCATCGGCGGCGGAAACGATATTTTGGGCACCGACGGTCCGAGCGGCGCCAGTGGTCCGTTCAACCCAGACTACTTCACCTTCATCGTGCCCGCAGGGTTGGCGCTGACCGCGATAACGGTTCTTCCCGGCACCATGAGCGCCGGCCCCGACAACGTCTCGTTCATCGGGATCCAGAGCGGGACTCAGGTCACGCATGTCATGACCTCCCCGCCCTCGGCGGCGGGGCTCCTCGGCTGGTGGCACTTCGGTCCCGGCGACATCGGCACCGATATACTACCCGAGATGGGCATCCCGGCCCAAGGTTCCTCCGGGTTCACGCCGCCCCTCGGCGCCGGTGATTACGCGATCTGGATCATGGAGGCCGACACCGGCGGCTGCAGCCCGCAGTGCCGCTATGGTTTTGACTTTGTGCTCGCAGCGGTCCCCGAGCCGGCGAGCAGCGCCGGACTGCTCACCGGTCTCGCTCTCCTTGCCGTGCTGCGGCGTCATCGCCGGTCACGATCGCTGGCTGGTTGACTGGGTATTTCAAGAGGTCACGGGTCGAACCCAACAGTCGGCTACAGGCCAGACCGATTTCTCAACAGGAGAAACGAGCGCCCCGCATCCTCCGCGCGATCACGGGGGCCGGGACCAGGCCGATTTCGTGCTGGTCTACTGTCCGCGTGGGCTATTCGGCGGCCAACGGCGAATGGAAGGCCGGCACCTCGGCGCGTTCGGGGCGCGCCATCGGCTGCGGCCACCATTTGTTCTCCCATTCGGAGAAGAGGCCGCGGAGCTTTGGCAATACCCGGTCGGCGAACAGCTTGGTGTTGTAGACCGCCAGATCCTTGCCCATGCTGCCGAATTGCATCAGCAGCATCAGGTGGCCGACATTGAGGTCGGTCGCCAGCTCGGTCAGTTGCTCGACGACCTCCTCGGGGGAGCCGATGATCACATAGCCGCGCTCGACGATGTCCTCCATGCGCGTCGTCGCGCGCGCCGCCTGGCGGGCCTGGAGGCTCGCGGCGCGGCCGATCTGGCCGACGATGCCGGCGCGCTGCGTCGCCTCGGTGATATAGCCGGGCGGCATCGCCCAGCGCGGGTCGACGCGCAGGCAGCGGCCGTAAAAATATTCCGCCGGGTCGCGGTAGAGGCGCATCGCCTCCTCGCGGCTCTCGGCGACGCCAACGGATTGCAAAAAGCCGGCGCGATAGGGGTTCCGCTCCTTGCCGAGCCGGTCCATCTCCTCCCAGAAGCCGTGCATCGTGGCGCGGCCGTCCTTGAAGCCGAAATAGGACAGATACGCGTAGACGTAATCCATCTGCGCGCACCACTGCCAAGTCTCGACCGAGCCGCCACCGGGGATCCAGATCGGCGGGTGCGGCTTCTGAATGGGGCGCGGCCAGATGTTGACATAGCGCTGCTGGTTAAAGCGGCCGTTGAACGCAAAGGTGTCCTGTTCGGTCCACGCCCGCATGACGAGGTCGTGCGCCTCGTAATAGCGCTCGCGCAGCATGCTCGGGTTCTGGCCATAGGCGAAACAGGTGTCCATCGGCGTCCCGACCGGGAACCCGGCGATCAGCCGCCCGCCGGAGATGCAGTCGATCATCGCGAACTCTTCGGCGACCCGGGTCGGCGGGTTATAGAGCGCCAGTGAGTTGCCCATCACGCACAAGGCGGTATCCGTCGTGCGGCGTGAGAGCGCCGAGGCGATCAGATTGGGCGACGGCATCAGCCCGTAGCCGTTGGAGTGGTGCTCGTTGACGCAGACCGCGTCGAACCCGCATTCTGCGGCGAATTCGAGCTCGTCCATGAAATCGTTGTACATCAGATGCGCGCGCCGCGGGTCGAACAGCGAGGAATGAATATCGACCCAAACCGAAGGGTGCTTCTCGCGAAAGTCGTCCGGCAATTCCGTGTAGGGCATCAGGTGAAACCACATCAGCTTCATGGCTGCAGCTCCTTCGCGGCGGATGGATCGCTTTCGTGCGTCCTTCGAGACGGCCGCTTCGCGGCCCCTCAGGATGAGGTGTGTTCGTTTATGCCATCGACGAGCATACCTCATGCTGAGGAGCGCCCAAAGGGGCGCGTCTCGAAGCACGCATGGCGCCCATGCAGCCGATCTGGGCGGATTCCGGATTGACGGGCCGACGGCCCTCGCAGTTGTTAGGGAAGGGCACGCCCGACACTCGGAGGAAACAGGTGAAGAACGTTTACCGTGCAGCGTTGGCGACTGCAGTTTTGCTATTGGGTTTGACTGTTGCCGGCGCGGCTCAGGCGCAAAAACAAGGCGGCACTCTGCGGGTCTGGCACCGGGACAGCCCGGGGAACATGTCGATACTCGAAGAGGGGACGATCTCGATCGTCGCACCGATCATGGGGGTGTTCAACAACCTCGTCGTGTTCGACCCGAACGTAAAGCAGAACAGCTTGAAGTCGATTGTTCCGGACCTCGCGGAAAGCTGGTCGTGGAGCGAGGACGGGACCGACCTCGCCTTCAAATTGCGCGACGGCGTCAAGTGGCATGACGGGAAGCCGTTCAGTGCCGCTGACGTTAAATGCACCTTCGATCTGGTGCAGGGCAAATCCAAGGAGAAACTGCGCGTCAATGCCCGTGAGGCCTGGTGGATCAACCTCAAAGAGGTCACGACCGAGGGCGACAGGCAGGCGACATTTCACCTCAAGCGTCCGCAGCCGGCGTTTATCGAATTGCTCGCCGCGGGCTTTACGCCGATCTACCCCTGCCACGTGTCGCCGGCCCAGATGCGGGCGCATCCGATCGGCACGGGCCCGTTTAAATTTGTCGAGTTCAAGCCCAACCAGTCGCTCAAAGTCACGCGCAACCCGGATTACTGGAAACCCGGCCGACCCTATCTCGACGGCGCCGAGTGGACGATCATCCCGAACCGCTCTACCGCGATGCTCGCCTTCATGGCGGGGCAGTTCGACATGACCTTTCCCTATGAAGTCACCATCCCGATGCTGAAGGACGTGCACACTCAGATGCCCCAGGCGATCTGCGAAGTGACGCCGGAGAACGTCGCGCCGAATTTGCTGATCACCCGCAAGCCGCCTTTCGACAATCTGGAATTGCGCCGGGCGATCGCAATGACGATCGACCACCAAGCTTTCATCGATATTCTCGGCGAGGGGCAGGGCGACGTCGGGACCGCAATGCTGCCGGCCCCCGAGGGCCTCTGGGCGATGCCAAGAGAGATGATGGAGAAACTCCCGGGCTACGACCCCGATGTGCAGAAGAGCAGAGAGGAGGCGCGCAAGATCATGCAGTCGCTCGGCTACGGGCCGGACAAGCGGCTTTCGGTCAAGATCTCCGCCCGCAACCTGCCGATCTACCGCGACCCGGCGACGATCCTGTCCGACCAATTGAAACAGATCTGGATCGATACGGAAATCGATCTTGTGGAGACCGCCAACTGGCTGCCGAGACTGATCCGCGGCGATTTCACTTTCGCGCAGAGCCTCGTCGGCAGCGGCCTCGACGATCCCGACCAGAATTTCTACGAGAACTACATCTGCGACTCGAACCGCAACTACACGAAATACTGCAACCGCGAGCTCGACAAGCTGATCGATCAGCAATCGATGGAGCCCGACCAGGAAAAACGCAAGCATCTGGTCTGGCAGATCGACAGCAAATTGCAGGAGGATGTGGTGCGGCCGATCCTCTACCACATGCGCCAAGGCACCTGCTGGCGCCCCGAAGTGAGGGGCCTCAACCTGCAGGTCAACAGCATCTATAATGGCTGGCGCATGGAAGACGTCTGGCTCGATCGATGAGAGGGAGCAGAGGGTTCGATGCTGACGATCACGGATCCGGTCAAGATGAGAGCAGCGGCGGCTTATAATGCCGCTGCGGATCACTTTGACGACGAGGCGCTCGGCCTGTGGGCGGAATATGGCCGGCGCACCGTCGAGCGGCTCGCGCTCCAAGCCGGTGCGACCGTCCTCGACGTCGGCTGCGGCACGGGCGCGTCGGCGATCCCGGCCGCCGTGCAGGTCGGACCAGACGGCAAGGTGATCGCGGTCGATCTCGCCGACCGCCCGCTCGAAATCGCGCGGCGCAAGGCGGCCAGCCGGAAACTCGAGAACATCGAATTCCGCCTCGGCGACATGGAGGATTTGGGATATCCGGATCAGCATTTTGATGCGGTGGTCTGCGTATTCGCGATCTTCTTTGTGGCGGACGTGGCGAAGCAGATCAGAGAACTGTGGCGGATGGTGCGCCCCAATGGCCAATTGGCGATCACGACCTGGGGACCGCGGGTGTGGGAGCCCGGTTCGACCGGTTGGTGGGCGGCGGTCGAGGAATTGCGCCCCGACCTCCACGCCGCGTTCAACCCATGGGACCGGATCGCCGAGCCTGCGGCATTGCGGGGGCTTTTCACGGAAGCCGGGGTTGCAGAGGCGGCGATCGTCGCCGAGGACGGCAGGCAAGCGCTGCGCTCCCCGGAGGATTGGTGGACGATGGTGCTCGGGTCCGGCTATCGCTGGACAGTCGATCAGATGGAGCCGGAAATGGCCGAACGGTTGCGCAACACCAATCTCGCGTGGATAGGCGCGCACAATGTCACTTCCGTTGAGACCAACGTCATTTACGCGATGGCTCGCAAGCCGTGACGGCTGGAGAGAGAGGCCAATGACGGCGCCTTCTTTTGCCCCGATCCTCGAAGCGGCGCGCACCCGTCTCGGCGCGGCGGCGCTCGAAGCGCGGCTGCCGCAGCCACGCTCGGTGGCGGAACTGAAGGCGGTGCCGGACGACCGCTATCTCTCACGGATGTCGCTCAGGATATTCCGGGCCGGTCTCAAGCACAGCGTCGTCGACGCGAAATGGCCGGCCTTCGAAGAGGTCTTCCAGGCTTTCGAGCCGCGACGCGTGCGCGCCATGTCGGACGAGGCAATGGAGGCGCTGCTCGGCGACGCCCGGCTGATCCGCCATTGGGGCAAGCTAAAATCGGTCCGTGACAACGCCGCCGTGATGATTGCGGTTGCTGAAGAACATGGCAGCTTTGGGGCCTGGCTCGCCGACTGGCCGGGCACTGAGATCGTCGAGCTGTGGGAAGCGCTCGCCAAACGCTTCGGCCAGATGGGCGGCAATTCCGGTCCGACATTTCTGCGCATGGTCGGCAAGGACACTTTCATTTTGACGCCCTCGGTGACCGAAGCGTTGAAGCATTGGGGCGCGGTCGATGCGCCGCCCAAAAGCCGCAAGGACCGCGCCGCAGTCCAGTCCGCCTTCAATGCCTGGGCAGCAGCGACCGGCCGGCCGCTCTGCCAGTTGAGCCTGATCCTCGCCGCCTCGATCGAAGAGTGAGTATAGCGTCGGCTATTCCCAGTAGGCCGCGATGATCGTGTTGTCGTCGCCGAGGATCAGATTGAGCCGGTTTGGATCGTGGGTGATGCCTCTAATGCCGCGCGACGGTACGATCCACCGCAACACCTTGGGGAGATCCTCCTGGCGAACGACGCCTTGCTGGCCAGACTGCGCCTGACCGCGTTCGACAAACTTCTTGCCGACGCAGTCCTTACAGTCGTTGACGTTGATTTGCGCTTGGTTCATGCCCGGCAGCTGCTTGACTTCGATTGCATTCTCGGAGGCACGCACGCGCACCCCCTTGAATAGGTGGCCCTCCTCCAATGGAAACACCGCGCCAATAGGCACAAAGCCTTCGGCCGACTGAGTCTGCAGCGGCATCGTGGCAATAAATTGCAGATCGAGGACCCCGTCCAACGGCTTTCCGACATATGTCGGGACCAGCTGCGGGGCGCTCCAGCCCTGCGATCCGGTCAGCCCGGTGACCCGGACGATGTCGAGCTGGGGTTCCGTCGAAGTCCGCATCACCTCGACACTGGTGACGTAGAGCACCGGGAGCTCCGTCCCCGGTGACTCTTGAGTTGAAGGGGCGGGTTGGGCCGCCTGTCCCGGGGCGCCGCCAGCGTAGCCTGGCGGCTGCCCAACAGCACCGGATGGGGGAGCGCCGGATGGCGGCGGACCGCCTTGGGCGAATGCGACGCAGGCCAAACCGACCTGTATTGCTGCAGCTATTGCAAACACACCCAGGCGGGGAAACCTCATATTCATCACATCCTCCGAATTGCCAGTGTTCATCCCCAGCGGGCGCTGTGATCCGGCGCCCGCGCAGCCATCTCGATGCAAGGAATGCGCGGAGTGTTCCCGTCGGACAAGCTCGGCTGCACGCGCTCCAGCGCATCGAGCACGAGATCGGTCGCCCGCATCTTGGTCAGGCGGCAATAGGCGGTCTCGGTGCTGACAAAGGTCCCGTTCTCGGCGAGCTTGTTGACCGGCTCACCCCCGCCGCACACACTGAAATATTCACAGCTTTCACGGCACATCGCCACGCCTGCTTCAATATCTTGGGCCATCCTGGCGAAATTCGCCCGCCGCGGCAAATCGACGAGCCTGTCACGATTGATGTTCCCCAACAGGAAATCGCCGTATTGCGCATTCTTCAGGCCGAGCAGCTCGGGCGAGAATGTCGATATGTTGCCGGCCCAATCCATGCTGGTGATCGCGAAAGGTTCCACCAGCTGATTGCCGAACGGCGCGTCCTTGGGGCGGATCACCTGCTGCAGTGCCTGCTCGATTTCACGGATGAACGTGATCTTGCCGGGCATAGCCGACGACAGCCGCCAGAACTCGGACAAGAACCGGTAATACGCCGCCTCGATACCACTGTCGGCAAAGGACTGCGAGACGTGGTCGCCCTCGGATTCTTCGACATTGAAGCACACCTGCTCGATGCCCTCGGCGACGTAGAATTCGAACATCTCTGCGGGTGCCAGCATGCTGTCCGGCGACAGCACCGAAATGACGTGAAACGGGACCCCGCGACGGCGCAGCAAGCGGATGCCGGCGATCGTCTTGTCGAAGGTGCCGCGTCCGGTGCGGGTCACCCGGTTGCGGTCGTTCAGCCGCTTTGGCCCGTCGATGCTGACGCCGACATTGACGTGCTGCTCGGCAAAGAAATCGCACCACTCCTCGTCGATCAATGTCCCATTCGTCTGGAAGGAATGCGCCACCGTCAGCTCCGCCGGCTTCAGCGCCGCGATCGTGCGAAAGGCATTGCGGTAGAACTCGACCGGCAAGACCGTCGGTTCGCCGGCGTGCCATACTACCGACAGACACTCCCGCACCCAACCTGACGCGAATACCTGCGAGAAGAGGTTAGATAGGGTGTCGGGCGCGACGACCGCCCTCGAGCTGCGCTCCGGCAGGTAGCAGTACCGGCAATCGATATTGCAGAACGGGGTGGGCTGAACGACCAGCAGCTCTATGGTAGGCACGAGGCGGCTCGCCACTGACCTCGCCGGTCAGGCTACCAGTTGCCCCACCAGTTGCGCCAATTGTTCCAGTTGTGCCAATTGTTCCAGTTCGGCCAGCCCCAAGGCCGGTACCAGCCAAAGTTGTTCCACCAATTTCCCCAAGCGAGTTGGCGGTTGGCGTCGGCCGGTTTCGGCGCAACCTCATCGGGCGGAGCGACGGCGGAGACGGCGTCGCGGATTGCCGCCAGTCGTTCCGAGACCCGATCCTTCGCAGCCCGGGGCTGCGCGGCGGCCGGGTGCTCGCTCGCGGTGCCGACTGCCGCCGAGCCGAGCAAAACCGAGACGCCCACTGCACCGGCGGGAAGAAGCCTGGATAGGATGCTGACATATTTCTGATGCAGCGGCATGAAACCCCTCCCCTGATCAAACATCGCCCAAGCGAATTCTCGGCGTACCCCCGGAGCTTTTATAGCAAAAGACGCTGCCTCCGGTCAAACCCGAGCGGGGCTCACCAATTGTGCCACCAATTGCCCCAGCCGCCATTGTGCCAGCCGCCATTCCGCCAATTGCCCCAGCCGCCATTTCGCCATCCGCCGTTGCGCCACCAATTACCCCAGGCGAGCTGCTGCTCGCTGGGGCGCGATCTGACGGCGTCTGCGGCAATGTCGGAAACCGCCTGGCGAATGGCGGCCAGTCGTTCGGCAACAGGGGATCGGTCCGCGGCCGACAATCGCGAATCCGCCGGATGCTGCGCGGCATCGCCCGGCGCGGCGGCGCCGAGCAGCAGGGACACGCCGACTGCGCCCGCCGGCATGATCTGCGAAAGAACCCTGAGGTATCTCTGCCGCAACGACATCCACGCCACCTTTAATGGGACATTGTCCCGTAGAGTTGCTAACAGAACCGTTACCGTCGTGAAACTCGGGCGGGTGTCGGTGCCACTGCGCTCGTCCGCGCCCAAGGCGGCGACAGAGCGAGAATTCGGGCAAAGACCGGGCAATCCGGTTCATGCGCTCGGGGCAGGTAACCGACGCTCATCAGGAACTCGTTGACGATCTGCCCGCCGGTGAAGCGGAAGGTCTGCCGAAAGAGCCGCGTCCATTCCTCGGGCGAACGCGGATGATGAGCGTCGAGCCAGCCGGCGAACGACCCGTGCGACTTTCGCAAAATCTGGATGCGCCGCGCATTCTCGGCTGCCGCTTCGATTTTGAGCCGGTTGCGGATGATCCCCGAATTGGCGAGCAGGCGGTCGGTATCGGCCGGCCCGAAAGCCGCGACACGGTCGACGTCGAAATCCGCAAAGGCCGCGCGGAATGTCTCCCGTTTCTTCAGGATCGTCAGCCACGACAATCCCGCCTGGTTGATCTCGAGAACGAGCCGCTCGAACAGCACTCTCTCCTCGCTGGTCGGGAAACCGTATTCGCCATTGTGATAGAGGCCATGAACCGGATGGCCGGGCGCGATTCGGCAATACGCGGCGCTCAACTCACGGCTCGCGGAAACTCAGCCAGGGGGACCTTATCACCAGGTAAATTGCGAACCAGATCAGCGCCGCAACCACTGTGGTAATGGCAATCTTCAGCAGTAGGCGCGGCCGCTGCGGCGCCCCTGCCGCGTAACCCGGGTCGTCCGGTTCGGCGGGCGTCACCCACAGCGGCAGCACGGCAAAAAGCGTGATCCACCAGACGAGCACGTAGACGACGATTCCGGTGACCCAGGCCATCAGTGGCTGCGCCGCGCGGGACCCGCCTCATGCCTCTTCGAGCTCGATGAGGGTTCCACAAAAATCCTTCGGGTGCAGAAAGAGCACCGGCTTGTCGTGCGCGCCCAGCCGCGGCTCGCCATCGCCGAGCACTCTCGCGCCTTCCGCCCGCAGCCGATCCCGCGCTTCGATGATGTCGTCGACCTCGTAGCAGACGTGATGCATTCCGCCCGCCGGATTGCGCTCGAGAAAGGCCCTGACCGGCGAGGCCGGGCCGAGCGGTTCCAGCAGCTCGATCTTGGTGTTCGGCAATTCGACAAAGACGACGGTGACGCCGTGCGCCGGCAGCGCGCATGGCTCCGAGACGCGAGCGCCCAGAGTATGCCGGTAAATCGCGCTCGCCGCCGCGACATCGGGCACGACGATCGCGACATGGTTGAGCTTGCCGATCATCGGTCGAAGTTGTCCCTCACCCCGAGGGGCACATCGCACCACATTTGCGATTAAATCCTGACCAGATGAATTTCGACCAAGGGCCGCTTGCCGAAGCGCTCGTTGAGGACGCGGCGCAGAGCGCGGCGCGCCGCGTCGCGCACGGCCTCGTCGTCGCGGCGCAACCCGCCCGGCAGTTCGTCGAGCGCACGTTCGACGGCGCTGCGCAAGGCGGGAGCCGCCGCCTCGGCAGCGGCGGGTTCGACTAAGCCGATCGTACTGATCGTCGGCTGTGCGAGGAGCTCACCGCGGCGATCGAGGACCAAGGTGACAACGGCGCTGCCGTTGAACGTGACGCGGCGACGGTCCTTCAGCGCCCTGCCGTCGAGCGGCAGCAGGCCCTTTCCGTCGCTGGCCAGCCTCCCGACCGGCACCTCGTCGACAACGCTGGCGCCGCTCGCCGCGAGCCGGATCACATCGCCGTTCTGAATGACGAGCGGCTGCTGGACCTGACACTCGCCGGCGAGCTCTGCATGCGCGATCAGGTGGCGGGCCTCGCCATGCACCGGGACGGCGATTTGCGGGCGGACCATCTGGTACATCCTTACAAGCTCGTCGCGGGCCGGATGCCCCGAGACATGGACGAAATGGTCTTCCTCCGTGACGATCTCGACACCAAGCCGAACCAGCGCGTTCTGCAGCCGGTTGATCGCCTTCTCGTTGCCCGGAATGATGCGCGACGAGAAGATGACGACATCCCCGGTTTCGAGCGTTACGTGCGGGTGATCGTCGCGGGCGATCCGCGACAAGGCCGCGCGCGGCTCGCCTTGGCTGCCGGTGCAGATCATCAAGATGCGGTCGCGCGGGATATAGCCCGCCTCATCCTCGGTCAGAAAACGCGGCAGGTCCGTCAGATAACCGTTCTCGCGGGCGGCCTTGTCGATCCGCCACAACGACCGTCCGACCAGCGCGATTTCCCGGCCATGGGCGGCCGCCGCCCGCGCAATCGACTCGAGCCGCGCAACATTCGAGGCGAAGCAGGCGACTGCGACCCGCGCATCGTAGCGGCCGATCAGGTCGATCAGGGAGCGGCGCAATTCCGCCTCGGAGCCCGAGGTGCCGGGGCGCAGCGCGTTTGTCGAATCCCCGACCAATGCGAGGACGCCTTCGTCGCCCAGCTTTCGCAAGGCGGCCTCGTCCGCGGTCGGGCCGATCAGCGGATCCGGATCGAACTTCCAGTCGCCGGTATGCAAGATCGTTCCGACGGGCGTCCGCAGCGCGACCGCATTCGGTTCCGGGATCGAATGCGTGAGGGTGATCAGTTCGAGATCGAACGGGCCTATCGTGAACCTGCCGGACAACGGGACAACATTGATCTTGACCTGATCAGCAAAGCCGGTCTCGGCCAGCTTGGCGCGCAAGAACGAGGCGGTGAACGGGGTCGCCCAGATCGGGCAGCGCAGCTGCCTCCAGAGATAGGGAATGGCCCCGATATGATCCTCGTGCGCATGGGTCGCCACGATCCCGAGCAGGCGGTCGCGGCGTTCGACGATAAAGCCGGGATCGGGCATGACGACCTCGAGCCCCGGTTGCGAATCATCTCCGAAGGTGACCCCGCAATCGATGATCAGCCAGTCGCCCTGGTACCCGTAAACATTCAGGTTCATCCCGATTTCGCCCGAACCGCCGAGCGGGACAAAGTAGAGCGCGTCGGGGTCGCCGTAATCAGGCCGGGCGCCCGCCTGCAAAGGTGGGGGGTTCATTTGTTGCGGTTTCGGCGATAGATCAGGCGGAGCCCCCACAAGGTCAGATCAGGATCTACATGGTCGATGACATCAGTCGCCTCGGCAAGGACCGGGGCGAGGCCGCCGGTCGCGATCGCCTCCATCGCCTCGCCGCGCTCGGCCCGGATGCGCTGCACGAGGCCCTCTACCAGCCCGACATAGCCCCAGAAGACACCCGACTGCATCGCCGGCACGGTGCTGCGCCCGACGACGGTCGGCGGGCGGCGGATCCCGATCCGCGGCAGCTGCGCCGCCGCCATGTCGAGCGCCCGCAACGAAAGGTTGATGCCGGGGGCGATCACGCCTCCCGAGTAGTTGCCGAGGCGGTCGACTATGTCGAAAGTCGTCGCGGTCCCGAAATCGATCACGATCAGCGGCGGCCGATAGCGGTCCTGCGCCGCGACCGCGTTGGCGAGGCGATCGGCCCCGACCTCCTCCTCCGGCATTTCGAGATCGACGCCGATGCCGACGGAACATTCCGGCCTGCCGACGATCAGCGGCTCACTCGCGAAATAGCGCTGGCACAATCGCACAAGGTTGAACGTCGCGTCGGGGACGACACTGCCGATGATCGTCGCATCGATGTCACTTGGAGTGAGACCGGCGAGCGTCATCACTTGGATGAGCCAGACCGCGTACTCATCGGCCGTCCGGTTCGGGTTTGTCGCGGCGCGCCAGGAGCCCCGCAATTCGTCCCCCGCGTAAACCGCGCAAACGACGTTTGTGTTCCCCGAATCGATGGTAAGCAGCATATGGCCTCGTCAACGGTTGACCGGGAACACTTCGCCGGCCGCGACATGCCGGCGCTCGCCCGCGGCCTCCAGTAGCAATGCCCCCTCCGCGTCTATATCGACGAAACGGCCGTGCAAGGAGGCGGTTTCGAGGCGAACGCGGATCGGCTCGCCCGGCGAGACCGCGGGTGCTGCCAGCCAGGCGGCGCGAACCGGGGCAAAACCCTCCGATTGCCAGCGCATGTGCCACGACCGAAAATGCTCGGCAAACTCCTCCAGCATCACCTTCGGCGGAACTGCGCCCCACCCTTCTTCAAGTATCGAGGTCGCCGGAAATTCCGTGTCCTGCGGCGCAGCCGTGAGATTCACGCCGACGCCGACAACGACAAAGCTCGGCCTCTCGTGCCCGATCATCTCGGATTCGAGCAGGATTCCCGCGACCTTGCGGCCGTTGATCAAGACGTCGTTCGGCCATTTGTAGGAAAGGCCGGGTCGGGGGCAGATTGCGCCGAGCGCGCCGCCGATCGCCAGCGCCGCGACAAAGCCGAGCTGCGCTGTGCGGCTTGCCGGGCAATCCGGCCGCAAAATCAGCGAGGCATAGAGGTTGCCGGGCGGCGATACCCAAACCCGGCCGCGACGCCCGCGACCAGCGGTTTGCTCGAGTGCCCACAGAATGGTCCCTTCCGTCGCCCCCTCGCGAGCCAGCCGCTTTGCTTCGTCATTGGTGCTGTCGATCGAGTTGTAGGCAATCAGCCGATACCCTGGGGGCAGCCTCGGCAGAGGCCCGGTCATGGGACAAAGAGGGCCGTGGCGGCGGCGTTGGCGCCGCCCACGATCGGACCGGGAAGGATGAAGAAGAACAATGTGACGACCGCGGTGACGAACAGCACGCCTTTGAGCTCGGCGGTCAGCGGCCGGTCGAAGGCGCCGACCGGCTCGTCGAAATACATGACCTTGACGACCCGGAGATAATAAAACGCTGACACGACGCTGGTTACGACGCCGATGACGGCCAGTCCGGCGAGCTTGGCATCGATGGCGGCCAAGAAGACGTAGAGCTTGGCAAAGAAGCCTGCCGTCGGCGGAATCCCGCTCAGGGCAAACATGAAGATCGCCAAGGCCAATGCGAGCCCGGGCTGCGAACGGGACAGCCCGGCGAGATCCGAAATCCCTTCGAGCATCCGGCCGTTCCGGCGCATGCACAGGATCACCGCCCAAGTGCCGACCGTCATGAAGAGGTAGATCGCCAGATAGACCAGCACGCCGCGTATGCCGGCCGCTGTGCCGGTAGCGAGTCCGATCAGCGCATAGCCGACATGGCCGATCGAGCTGTAGGCCATCAGGCGCTTGATGCTCTCTTGGGCGATCGCGGCGACCGCGCCCAGCACCATCGAGGCGATCGACAGAAAAACGATGACCTGACGCCATTCGCCGAGCAGCGGACCGAACGGCTCGATCATAAAGCGAATGAAGAGGGCGAAGGCGGCGATCTTCGGCGCTACCGCGAAAAAAGCCGTCACCGGGGTCGGGGCGCCCTCATAGACATCGGGCGTCCACATGTGGAACGGCACCGCCGAAACTTTGAAGGCAAGGCCGACGACGACGAAAACGAGGCCGATGAGGACACCGGCCGAATGCGCCGCCCCGCCGGCCACCAGAGTGGCGATCTCACTGAAGGCAGTGGTACCGGTAAACCCGTAAATCAGCGAAGCGCCGTAAAGCAGCATTCCCGACGACAGCGCGCCGAGCACGAAATATTTGAGCCCGGCTTCGCTCGATCGGGTCGAATCTCGATTGAACGCGGCGACGACGTAGAGCGCCAAATTCTGCAATTCGAGGCCGACATAAAGGGTGATCAGGTCATTCGCCGAGATCATGACCATCATTCCGGTCGTCGCCAAAAGCACGAGCACCGGGAACTCGAACCGAGCGATCCCCTGATCCTCGTTGTAGCGCATCCCGATCAGGATCGTTACCGCCGAGCCGATCAGCACCAGGGCCTTCATGAACAGAGCGAAAGCGTCGGTGACGAACATGCCGTAGAAACCGAGATGCCGTTCGCCTCCCTGCGCCAGGGAAACAACGAGCGCGACGATCAGCACCGCGATGGCGAGCCACGAAACCGTCCGCGTCGACTTTTCCCCGCTGATCGCGCCGAATATCAGCAGCGCCATCGCGCCCGCGGCGAGGATGATCTCGGGCAGCGCCGGCGCGATGTCAGGAAGCGGCAATGCCGACATCGGCGAACAACCTCAGGCCTTCCCACAAGCCCCTCTCCGCCCTTCAGGGCGGAGAGGGAGGGGCCGTGGGAAGGTGAGGTGGGCGGCGCCGCAAACCGGCCCGTTCGCCCCCCTCACCCTACCCTCTCCCCGGCCGGCGGGGGGAGAGGAGAAGAGGGAGATTGGAGCGACCGAGATTTATCTGCATGTCCGGTGTCATCGTAGGCTAGCGCGGCGCATGCCCGCTGCCTCGGTGGCGGCCGTCACTTGCTGGACCAAGTGGTCGACGGATGCTTGGATCGGGCGCAGGAACGAGAGCGGGTAGACCCCCATCCAAATCACCAAGACGAGCAGCGGAACAAACAACGCCTTCTCGCGCGTGCTCAGATCGAGCATGCCGCGGAGGTCGGCGCGGGTGAGCGTGCCGAAGATCACGCGCCGATACATGTAGAGCATGTACATCGGGCCGAGGAACAGTGCCGTCGCCGCGAGGCTGCATTCGAGCGTATTAACCCGGAAGGTGCCGAGCAGGATCAAAAACTCGCCGACAAACCCGCTGGTGCCGGGCAGTCCGATCGACGCCAATGTGAACACCATCAGGACAAAAGCATAGGCCGGCATGCGATGCACGAGCCCGCCAAAGCGGGCGATCTCGTGCGTGTGCAGCCGGTCATAGAGGACACCGACGCAGAGAAAAAGGGCTCCCGAGACGAGCCCATGGCTCAACATCTGGATGACGGCGCCCTGCACCGCCTCGCTCGTCACGGCAAACGTGCCCATCGTGACAAACCCCATATGGGCGATCGACGAGTAGGCGACCAGCTTCTTCATATCGATCTGCGCCAATGCCACGAGCGACGTGTAGATCACGGCAATGGCGCTGAGCGCGAAGATCAGCGGCGTGAAATAAGCCGAAGCGAGCGGAAACATCGGCAACGAGAAACGGATAAAGCCGTAGCCGCCGAGCTTCAGCAGAATGCCCGCGAGGATCACCGAGCCCGCCGTCGGGGCCTCCACATGAGCGTCGGGAAGCCAGGTGTGCACCGGCCACATCGGGACCTTGACGGCAAAGGACGCAAAAAACGCCAGCCACAACCATTTCTGCAGATAGGAGGGAAACAGCTCGCTGTGAGCCAGGGCGTACTCGATATCCGTCGTCCCGGTCTGAAAATAGACGGCAAGGACGGCGAGGAGCATCAGCACCGAGCCGAGCAATGTGTAGAGAAAAAACTTGAAAGCCGAATAGATCCGGTTCGAGCCGCCCCAGATCCCGATGATCAAGAACATCGGGATCAGTACGCCTTCGAAGAAGACATAGAATTGGATGAAATCGAGAGAGCAAAAGATCCCCACCATAAAGGTCTCGAGGACAAGGAAGGCGACCATGAATTCCTTGACCCGGTACTGGATCACTTCCCAGGCGGAGACGATGGTGATGAACGTCAGAATGGTCGTCAGCAGCACGAAGAACAGGGAGATGCCGTCGATCCCCATGTGATAATTGAAATCGAAACCGCCGAGGGTGACCCAGCTCGCCCGCTCGACGAACTGAAAGTCGGCCGTGCTGGAATCGAAATCGAACCACAGCACCAGCGACAGCGCGAAGACGATCAGCGACGTCCACAGCGCGATCCAGCGCGCGTTGCGCGCGACCACCACCTCGTTGCCCCGCACCATCAGAATAAAGGCGGCGCCTACCAATGGCAGGAAAGTGACGAGTGTGAGGAGCGGCCAATGGCTCACCCTCGATCCCCCAGTAAGCCCCTCTCCCGCACCGCGGGAGAGGGTGCCGAGCGCAGCGAGGCGGGTGAGGGTAGCGCCGCGTCCGGCAGACCCTCACCCTCCCAGCCCTGCGGGCTGGGCCCCTCCCTCTCCCGAAGTGCGGGAGAGGGGCAATCCTCTCGTCCGCTAATGCTCACTTGGACCTCATCGCGGGAACAGGTACCATGTCACCAGCGCGACGAGGCCAATCATCATCGCGAAGGCGTAGTGGTAGAGATAGCCGGTCTGCAACCGGCTGGCCTGCCGCGCCAGGTCGCGGGTCACCGCGGCCACCCCGTTTGGCCCGAGCCCATCGATCACCGCACCGTCGCCGGACTTCCACAGCCCGTCGCCGAGCACCACCGCAGTCCGCACAAAAAGCCGGTCATAAAGTTCGTCGAAATACCATTTGTTCAAGATGAACAGATAGATGACGCGAAATTGCTGGGCGAGGCGCTGGGGTATCTCAGGGTTCAAAATATAAAAGACATATGCGGCGGCGAGACCGCCAACGCCGCAAAAGAAGGGCAGCCAACGGACGATAAACGGGATTGCTTCGGCCTTCGACAGCGAATCGTGGCTTGGCAGGACGAGGATCGCGCTCTTCCAGAAGCTTCCACGTCCTTGGCCTATGAAATCACCGTCGAGTAGCCCGCCGACGACGGCGGCGCCGATCGCCAATACGATCAGTGGGATCAGCATGACCCATGGGCTCTCATGGGCGTGGTGCATGGTTTCATGATCGGCGCGCGGCTCGCCATGAAAGGTCATGAACATCACACGAGCGATATAGAATGCGGTCATGAACGCCGCGATCGTCCCGAGTACCCAGCCATAACGGCCGGCCGCCGAACCCGAAGCCCAGGCGGCATCGAGGATCGTGTCTTTTGACCAATAGCCCGACAGCGGCGGGATGCCGCTCAACGACAGCGCTCCGATCCACATCGTCACATAGGTCACCGGGGTCTTGCGCCACAGCCCGCCCATGCGGCGCATGTCCTGCTCGCCACCCATCGCATGGATCACACACCCGCAGCACAAGAACAAAAGGCCCTTGAAAAAGGCGTGGGTAAATAGATGGAAGATGCTGGCTGTATAGGCCGAGACACCGGCGGCGATGAACATGTAACCGAGCTGGCTACAGGTCGAATAAGCGACGACCCTTTTGATGTCGTTCTGGGCCATGCCGACGGTGGCGGCAAAAAACGCGGTCGTGCCGCCGATGACGCCGACGACGACGAGCGCTGTCAGGGCGTATTCGAAAATTGGCGACAACCGCGCCACCATAAATACCCCGGCAGTGACCATAGTCGCGGCATGGATCAACGCAGAGACCGGGGTCGGGCCCTCCATCGCATCGGGCAGCCAGGTGTGGAGCGGGATCTGCGCCGATTTCCCCATCGCGCCGATGAATAGAAGAATGCAGGCGAGGTTCAGCGAATCCACCTGCCAGCCGAGGAATTCCATTGTCGTGCCGACGGCTTTGGGTGCGGCACCAAATACCGTCCCGAAATCGAGGCTGCCGAAGATAACAAAGACGGCGAATATGCCGAGCGAGAACCCGAAGTCGCCGATCCGGTTGACAAGAAACGCCTTGATTGCGGCGGTGTTGGCCGACGGGCGGTCATACCAGAAGCCGATCAAGAGATAGGACATCAGACCGACGCCTTCCCAGCCGAAGAACAGCTGTACGAAGTTGTCCGACGTCACCAATGCCAGCATGAAAAAGGTGAAGAGGCTCAGATAGGACATGAAGCGCGGGATCGACGGATCGCCATGCATGTAGCCGATCGAATAGACGTGAACCATCGACGAGACGATGGTCACGACGAGGATCATCACCCCACTTAACGTGTCGAGCCGCAGCGACCACGATACATCGACACCGCCGGCAACGATCCATTGCGCAAGCGGAATTACTTGTACTTCGTTGCTCGCCAGGATGTCGCGGAACAGAAACACGCCCAGCACGGCCGACAGCAGAAGGGCGCCGCAAGTGACCAGCTGAGCACCGCGATCCCCGATCGCCCGGCCGAAGAAACCGGCGATGATCGCGGCGATCAGGGGCAGAAATACGACGGCGGCGGCCAATTCTCTCAGCCCTTCATCATGTTGATGTCCTCGACCCGGATCGTGCCGCGGTTGCGGAAATAGACGACGAGGATCGCCAGACCGATCGCCGCTTCCGCCGCCGCGACGGTCAGCACGAACATCGCGAAGGCCTGGCCGATGAGGTTGTTCAGAAAGACCGAGAACGCGACGAAATTGATGCTGACCGCGAGCAGCATCAGCTCGATCGACATCAGCATGATGATCACGTTCTTGCGGTTGAGAAAAATGCCGAAGACCCCGAGCGTGAAGAGGATCGCGGCTACCGTCAGGTAATGCGCGAGGCCGATCAGCATCAGTTGCTCCCGGCGCCGAGCGGCACCTTGACGACTTCGACAGTCTCGGCGCGCCTGCGGGCCAGCTGCGCCGAAATCGATTGCCGCCTGACGTCGGCGCGATGACGCAAGGTCAATACGATCGCCCCGATCATTGCGACGAGCAAGATCAGCCCTGCCACCTGGAATCCGAACAAGTAACGCGTATAGAGAATGTCGCCGAGCGCCCGGGTATTGCTGAGCGGAACACCGCCGGCCGCGGCCAGCGCGGGGGCCTGGGTCGGGACGGACGGGCTGACCGCCCAACCGCCAATGACGAGGATGAGCTCGGCCAACAGGATCAGGCCGACCAATGTGCCGATCGGCAGATATTGCACAAAGCCGCTGCGCAATTGCAGAAAATCGATGTCCAGCATCATCACGACGAAGAGAAACAGGACCGCCACCGCCCCGACATAGACGATGACCAGGATCATCGCCAGGAACTCTGCGCCGATCAGAATGAACAAGCCGGCAGCATTGAAGAAGGCGAGGATCAGAAAGAGCACGGAGTGCACCGGGTTGCGCGCCGAAACGACCAGCACCCCGGATGCGACGGCTATCGTGGCGAAGATGTAGAACAGGATCGCCTGGACGATCATTGCGGGCCCCTCACCCGCCTCGCTGCGCTCGGCACCCTCTCCCACAGTGCGGGAGAGGGGTAGGCAACACGTTCGGCACGAAGCTCCTCTCCCGCACCGCGGGAGAGGGGGGACCAAGCCCGAAGGGGTTGGTGGGTGAGGGGACATCATCACCGATAGGGCGCGTCGAGGGCCAGGTTCTTGGCGATCTCGGCCTCCCACCGGTCGCCGTTGGCCAGAAGCTTGTCCTTGTCGTAGAGGAGTTCTTCGTGCGTCTCGGTCGCGAACTCGAAATTCGGCCCCTCGACGATCGCATCGACCGGACAGGCCTCCTGGCAATAGCCGCAATAGATGCACTTTGTCATGTCGATGTCGTAGCGCGTCGTGCGGCGGCTGCCGTCCTCGCGCGGCTCGGCCTCGATCGTGATCGCGAGCGCCGGGCAGATCGCCTCGCAAAGCTTGCAGGCGATGCAGCGCTCCTCGCCGTTAGGGTACCGGCGCAACACGTGCTCGCCGCGAAAGCGCGGGCTCAGCGGACCCTTTTCGTAGGGGTAATTTACCGTGACCGTCCGCTTGAACATGTAGCGGAAGGTCAGCCCAAGCCCCGAAAGCAGTTCGGTCAGCAGCAGGCTGCGGGTGCTGCGTTCCAGTAGTCCCATCGATCGATCCTCAGCGCGCGGGCAGCCACCCCGCCGCGGTCAATACGCCGGCTGTCAGCACCAGCCAGAACAGCGAAAACGGCAGAAACACCTTCCAGCCGAGCCGCATCAGCTGGTCATAGCGGAACCGGGGGAAGGTGGCACGCACCCACAGAAAACAGAACAGCACAAAGGCGATCTTGAGCATGAACCAGAGCCACCCGGGCACCCAGGTGAAGGGCGCCACGCCGAACGGCGCGAGCCAGCCGCCGAGAAACAGCACGCTGGTCATCGCGCTCATCAGGATCATATTGCCGTATTCGCCGAGATAGAACAGCGCGAAGGTCATCGACGAATATTCGACAAAATAACCGGCAACGATTTCCGTTTCGCCCTCTGGCAGGTCGAAAGGCGCGCGCCCGGTCTCGGCCAAAGCGGAGATGAAGAAAATCACGAACATCGGCAGGAGCGGGATCGCGAACCAGATATGGCGCTGCGCCTCGACGATCTCGGTCAGGTTGAGCGAGCCCGCGCACAACAGCACGGTGACGAGGACAAACCCGATCGCCACCTCGTAGGAGACCATCTGCGCCGCCGAGCGCAGCGCGCCGAGGAAGGCGTAACGGGAATTCGAAGCCCAGCCGGCCAGGATGATCCCGTAGACGCCGAGCGAGCTGATCGCAAACAGATAGAGAATACCGACATTGATGTTGGCGATCACCACCCCGGGATCGAACGGGATGACCGCCCAAGCAACGAGCGCCAACGTGAAGGTGATCAGCGGTGCGACGACGAACACCACCCGGTTCGCGCCGCTCGGGATGATGGTCTCCTTGACGAGCAGCTTGAGGCCGTCGGCGAAGGGCTGCAGCAGGCCGAACGGGCCGACGACATTCGGCCCCTTGCGCAGCTGCGAAAAGGCGAGGACCTTGCGCTCGGCATAGGTGAGCATGGCGATCGCCAGCAGCAGCGGCACGACGACGATGACGACTTCGATGGCGGTAATGACGGTCGGCCAGGCATAGCCTGTCCAGAAATTAGCCATGAGTGCCGGTCCGTGCGGGGGTCTCGTGCCGCCCTCGCACAAAAAGCTCGCTGCACTGCGCCATGGTGTGGCTGGCGCGGCTGATCGGATCGGTTTGGTAAAAGTCCGCGATCGGATAAGTGAAGGGATCGGCGGCGACCGGCCCCGCTTCCCCGAACGGTTCCCAAGGAGCCCGCGTCACCACATCCGGTTCGGCCAATACCGGATGCTTCTCCCACATCTGGCGGCGCAGATCGCGCAGCGCATCGAACGGCAGCGGACGGCCGATGGCGCCGGAAATGGCGCGCAAGATCTTCCAGTCCTCGCGCGCCTCTCCGGGCGGGAACACCGCGTGGCGCGCCAGCTGCACGCGACCCTCGGTGTTGACGTAGGTGCCGTCCTTCTCGGTGTAGGCGGCGCCCGGCAGGACAACATCGGCGCGACGGGCACCACGGTCGCCGTGATGGCCCTGGTAAATCACAAAGGCTGATCCGAGATCGCTCGTATCGATCTCGTCGGCGCCGAGAAGGTAGAGAATTTCGATGTCGCCGGATTTGCATCCGGCGATAATGCCGCTCACATCGCGTCCTCCCGCTCCCGGCACAAAGCCGAGATCGAGGCCGCCGACCCGCGCGGCGGCGCGGTGCAGAACATTGAACCCGTTCCAATCGTCGCGAACCAGCCCGCCACTTTCGGCGATGCGCCTGGCCGCGCCCAGAACGCGGGCGCCGTCGGGGCGGGCGAGCGCCCCCTGCCCGACTACAATCATCGGGTTTTTGGCATCCCGCAGCACGGCGGCCCAGGGATGGTCGCCCGCAGCCAATGCGTTCAGCACAGCGCCGCCATCGCCCAGCATCTCCACCGGAAATGTGAGGTCGAGGGCGGGACCGATCGCGGCGACCCGGAAACCGCCTTGGAGATAGTGCTTGCGCAGCCGCGCATTTACGAGAGGCGCTTCCCAGCGCGGGTTGGTGCCGACCAGCAGACAGAAATCCGCCTTTTCGATCCCGGCAATTGTCGTATTGAACAGATATGCGGCGCGGCACCGCGTATCGAGCTTGGCGCCATCCTGGCGGCAATCGAGGCTCGTTGCGCCGAGACCAGTGAACAACTCCTTCAGTGCAAACATCGCCTCGGCATCGCATAAATCGCCGGCGATCGCGGCGATACGCTCGCCCGGAACCTTCTTCAGCCGTTCGGCGACGAGTTCGATGGCCTCGCGCCACTCCACCTCGCGTTTGCGCTCGCGGCCGAAATAAGGCCTGTCGAGCCGGCGGCGGACGAGACCGTCGATCGCATACCGGGTCTTGTCCGAGATCCACTCTTCGTTGACCGCCTCGTGGACGCGCGGCAGCACGCGCAAGACTTGCGGCCCGCGCGAATCGACCCTGATGTTGCTGCCCACCGCATCCATGACATCGATCGATTCGGTTTTTACCAGCTCCCAAGGGCGAGCGACGAATGCATAAGGCTTCGAGGTCAGCGCCCCGACCGGACACAGATCGATGATGTTCGCCGACAATTCGGAATCGAGCGCGCGCTCGATATAGGTCGTGATCTCCATGTCCTCGCCGCGCCCGGTGGCACCGAGCTCTTGAACCCCGGCGATTTCGGTCAGGAAGCGAATGCAGCGTGTGCAGTGGATGCAGCGGTTCATGTGGGTTTCGACCAGCGGGCCGAAATCCTTGTCCGGGACGGCGCGCTTGTTCTCCTCGTAACGGCCGCGGTCGAAACCGTAGGCCATCGCCTGGTCCTGCAGGTCGCACTCGCCGCCCTGATCGCAGATCGGGCAATCGAGCGGGTGATTGATCAGCAGGAATTCCATCACCCCCTTTTGCGCTTTGAGCGCCTTTGGCGACTTGGTGAGAACCACCATTCCGTCGGTCGCCGGCATCGCACAAGAAGCTATCGGCTTTGGCGATTTCTCCACCTCGACGAGACACATCCGGCAATTTCCAGCGATCGCCAGGCGCTCGTGATAGCAGAAATGCGCGACCTCGATCCCGGCATGCTCACAGGCCTGCAAAATCGTGGTGCCCGGCGGCACCTCGACCTCGGTCCCGTCGATCGTCAGCTTCGGCATCTCAGGCCGCCCGCCTTTCCGCTGCGGCAGCGGTGCGGTACTCGGCGATGCGCCGCTCCATCTCCGGGCGGAAATGGCGGATCAGCCCTTGCACCGGCCACATGGCGCCGTCGGCCAGCGCGCAGATCGTATGACCCTCGATCTCGTGCGAGACGTCGAGCAGCATGTCGATCTCCGCTACCGAGGCATTGCCTTCGACCATGCGCTCCATGACCCGCCACACCCAACCCGCACCTTCGCGGCACGGGGTGCACTGGCCGCAGCTCTCATGCTTGTAGAATTTCGACAGCCTCGCGATCGCCTTTACGATATCCGTAGACTTGTCCATGACGATGACTGCGGCGGTGCCGAGCCCACTCTGGACGGCGACCAGGCTGTCGAAATCCATCAGCACCGTCTCGCAGATCGATTTCGGTATGACCGGCACCGATGAACCGCCGGGAATGACGCCGAGCAGATTGTCCCAGCCGCCGCGCACGCCGCCGCCATGCCGCTCGATCAGCTCGCGCAACGGTATGCTCATCGCCTCTTCGACATTGCAGGGCGTGTTCACGTGGCCGGAAAGGCAGTAGATTTTCGTGCCCGAGTTGCGCGGCCGGCCGATACCGGCAAACCAAGCAGCGCCGCGCCGCAAGATCGCCGGCACGACCGCAATCGTCTCGACATTGTTGACGGTAGTCGGACAGCCATACAAGCCGACCTGCGCCGGGAATGGGGGCTTTAGGCGAGGCTGGCCTTTGCGCCCTTCGAGGCTCTCGAGCAGCCCGGTCTCTTCGCCGCAGATATACGCGCCGGCTCCGCGATGGAGGTAGAGCTCAAAATCCCAGCCCGAGCCGCAGGCGTCCTCGCCGATCAATCCGGCGTCGTAGGCCTCGTCGATGGCCGCTTGTAGGCGCTTTGCCTCGTTATAAAACTCGCCGCGGATATAGATATAGCAAGTGTGGACACCCATGCCGACCGAGGCGAGCAGGCACCCTTCGATCAGCTTGTGCGGGTCGTTGCGGAGGATGTCGCGGTCCTTGCAGGTGCCTGGCTCGCTCTCATCGGCATTGACGCAAAGGTAGGTCGGACGGTCGCTCTGCTTTGGCATGAACGACCACTTCAAGCCGGTCGGGAAACCTGCGCCGCCGCGCCCGCGCAACCCGGATTCCTTGACTTGCTCGACGATCCAATCGCGCCCTTTGAGGATCAGCTCCTTGGTGCCGTCCCAATCGCCGCGCTGCTGGGCGCCCGCAAGCCGCCAGTCCTCGCGGCCGTAAAGGTTGGTGAATATCCGATCCTTATCGGCAAGCATTCCTGTTCTCTCAGCAGCGAGCGGTTGTCGTTCCGGGATGCCCCGAAGGGGTAGGCCCGGAATCCATGAACACCGGCGATCCCATCTAAACGCACCGGCAGCGTTCATGGATTCCGGGCTCTCGAGGCAGGCCCCGCGCCCCGGAATGACAGTGATCCGAAATTATGCGCAAACGGCTCATTTTTGGTCGGTAAGGGTCGTGCGACCGGTCACCGGCTCGGAACCCTGGCGCCCGATTACCGAACCGGGCGCCGGAGCCTCTCCGGTGCGCAGCTCATCCAACAGCGCCTCGGTCGCCGGCCCGTCCAGATCCTCGTAGAAATCGTCATTGACCTGGAGAATGGGGGCGTTGACGCAAGCGCCGAGACACTCGACCTCGACTAGAGTGAACAGTCCGTCAGACGTGGTGCCGCCGACGCCGATGCCGAGTTTTCGCTCGCAGGCCTCGACGACCGCGTCCGACCCGCGTAGCCAGCACGGTGTTGTCGTGCAAGCCTGGAGGAGATAGCGCCCGACCGGTCGTAAGTTGAACATCGTGTAAAAAGTCGCGACCTCATAGACGCGTATCGGCGCCATTTCGAGGATTTGGGCGACATGGTCCATCGCCGCCCGAGGCAGCCATCCGCCGCTTTGCTCCTGCGCGATCCACAGCAGCGGCAGGACCGCGCTCGCCTGGCGACCTGGCGGGTATTTGGCCATGTGGGCCTTGGCCCGGTCGAGGTTTTCCGGGCTGAATTCAAAGCTTTTCGGTTGTTCGAAAGGGAGCCCCTCAGCAAGGCTGCTCATCGGTCGATCTCACCGAACACGATGTCCATCGAGCCGATGATCGCCACGACGTCGGCGAGCATATGGCCGCGGCACATGAAATCGGTCGCCTGCAGAAAAGCAAAACCGGGCGATCTGATCTTGCAGCGATAGGGCCGGTTGGTGCCGTCCGCAACCAGATACACTCCGAACTCGCCCTTCGGCGCCTCGACCGCCGTGTAGGTCTCGCCGGGCGGCACGTGATAGCCCTCGGTATAGAGCTTGAAGTGATGGATCAGCGCTTCCATCGAATGTTTCATCTCGGCCCGCGGCGGCGGCGCCACCTTGCGGTCGTTGACCTTGACCGGCCCTGCCGGCATCTGCGCCAGCGCCTGCCTTATGATGCGGACCGATTGGCGCATCTCCTCGATGCGGACGAGGTAGCGATCGTAGGAATCGCCGTTGCGCCCGATTGGAACGTCGAACTCCATCTTGTCATAGGCGTCATAGGGCTGCGCGCGGCGGAGGTCCCAGGCTACCCCGGAGCCGCGCAACATTGGGCCGGAAAATCCCCAATCCGCGGCCTGCTCGGCGGTCACCACTCCGATGTCGACAGTGCGCTCCTTGAAGATGCGGTTCTCGGTCAGCAGGCGTTCGATATCATCGATCGTCTGCGGGAAGGTGTCGCAAAATGCCAGAATGTCCTCGGCGAGGCCCGCGGGCATGTCGAGGTGCACGCCGCCGGGGCGGAAGTAATTGGCGTGCAAGCGGGCGCCCGAGACGCGCTCGTAAAACTCCATCAGCCGCTCGCGCTCTTCGAAGCCCCATAGAAACGGGGTGATCGCGCCGACATCCAGCCCGAAGGCGCAGATGCAAAGCAGATGGTTCAAGATGCGGGTAATCTCGGCGAACAGCACCCGGATGTATTGCGCCCGCGGCGGCGGGGTGATGCCCATCAGTTTTTCGACCGCAAGCGCGAAAGCGTGCTCCTGGCACATCGGCGACACGTAGTCGAGCCGATCGAAATACGGGATCGCCTGCAGATAGGTCTTGTACTCGATCAGCTTTTCGGTGCCGCGGTGCAACAGGCCGATATGCGGGTCGGCCCGCTCGATGACCTCGCCATCCATTTCGAGGACCAGCCGCATGACGCCGTGCGCCGCCGGGTGCTGCGGCCCGAAATTCATCATGTAGTTCTTGATGTGCGGCGGGCCTTCGAGCTCGTCCGTCACCGTCGGCCGCGGCTCGCTCACCGCTGCCCCTCCCCCGCGGTGTCGCCGTTGTTGGGGGCTGCCTTTTCGTCGCCCGGGAGGATCTTGTCCATCCCTTCCCACGGCGAGAGGAAGTCGAAGCTGCGGAATTCCTGCTGCAATCGAACCGGATCGTAGACGACCGCCTTCTGATCCTCGTCGTAGCGCAGCTCGACATACCCGGTCAGCGGGAAATCCTTGCGCAGCGGATGACCCTCGAAGCCGTAATCGGTCAGGATGCGGCGCAAATCGGGGTTGTCGGCGAAATAGATGCCGAACAGATCCCACGCTTCGCGCTCCCACCAGCCGGCGCTGCTGAACAGCCCGACCGCCGATGGCACCGGCTGCTCTTCGTCGGTGTCGACTTTGATGCGGATGCGCTGGTTGAGCCGCATGCTGAGGAGGTTGTAGACCACCTCGAAGCGCTGCGGCCGGTCGGGAAAATCGGCGCCGCAGATGTCGCAGAGCACGGTGAAGGTGCAATTCGGGTCGTCGCGGAGAAATTTCAGGACGCGCGGCAACGCCTCCCGCTTCACCCGGCAGCACAGTTCGCCGCCGCGGATCTCGGCAGCGACCAGCGCATCGGACAACGCCGCCGAGATGTGCTCTGTCAGGGCCTCGAGTTTTTCCTGCATGGCGGATCAACGCGCGAAGTTGCGGGTACGCCTGATCTTTTTTTGCAGCAACAGGACACCGTAAAGCAGTGCCTCGGCTGTTGGCGGACAGCCCGGGACGTAGACATCGACCGGCACTATCCGATCGCAGCCGCGTACCACCGAGTAGGAATAGTGGTAATAGCCGCCGCCATTGGCGCACGAGCCCATCGAAATCACCCAGCGCGGCTCGGCCATTTGGTCGTAAACCTTGCGCAATGCCGGCGCCATCTTGTTGCACAGCGTACCGGCCACGATCATGACATCCGATTGGCGAGGGCTCGCACGGAAGACGACGCCGAACCGGTCGAGGTCATAGCGGCTCGCCCCGGTATGCATCATCTCGACCGCGCAGCAAGCCAGACCAAAGGTCATCGGCCACAGCGACCCGGTGCGCGCCCAGTTCACCAAATTGTCGAGGGTCGCGACGACAAAGCCCTGGTCCTGCACTTCCTCGGTCGCAGCCTTGAGGAGCACATTCTGCTCGGTGCCGGGAGGAAGCGGGCGGGTGGGTGTCTCGATCACTCCCATTCCAACGCCCCCTTTTGCCATTCGTAGATAAAGCCGATGGTCAGCACGGCGAGGAATACGATCATCGACCAAAAGCCAAACATCCCGATATCGCCGAGCGCGACCGCCCACGGAAACAGGAAGGCCACTTCGAGATCGAAGATGATGAACAGGATCGCCACCAAATAATAGCGGACATCGAACCGCACCCGGGCATCGCCAAACGGGTCGAACCCGCATTCATAAGGCGACAACTTTTCCGTGTTGGGCCGCTGACGCGCAACAATTAAAGAGGCAGCGACCATCGCGATCGATATTGCGCCGGCAATGGCCAGAAACACGAGGATCGGGAAGTACTCGCGCAGTAGGGTTTCCATTGGAGCTCTTGCTGACGTGCCGCACTCGGGCCGCAGAATAACCTCGCCCCGGCCCACTCGTCACAGGAACATATATAATGCCGATTGCCGGAATGCGACACCGCTGGCCGCGATCTGCTGCGGCGCACCAGGATTTCGCGTCCACAATCGATGGCGGGAGCGACGGGGCTCGAACCCGCGACCTCCGGCGTGACAGGCCGGCGCTCTAACCAACTGAGCTACGCCCCCGCGGCCTCGACCCAGGCGGGCACTCCTACCCCTCCCGCTGGAGGGTGTCAAGCAAACCACCGAGGCTGAGTCACTACCCCGGGGTGCGGTGTGGAGCGTCGGGACCGAGGTTCACCGCAACGGGCGATTGGTGGGCGATGACGGACTCGAACCGCCGACCCTCTCGGTGTAAACGAGATGCTCTACCAACTGAGCTAATCGCCCGAGCGACCGCCCGGGGCGATGCGGGTCAATTCAGTGAATCGCGCAATCCCTTGCCGGGCTTGAACTTGGCCTGCTTTGACGCGGCAATCTGGATCTTCTCGCCAGTCCGCGGATTGCGTCCTTCCGATGCTGCCCGCGACGCGACCGAAAATGTGCCAAAGCCGACGAGGCGAACCTCATCGCCGCCTTTCAGCGCTTCTGCGATGGCGTCGAATACCGCATCAACGGCCTTGCTCGCCTCCGACTTCTTCATATCAGTCTTGCTGCTGACGTTGTCGACGAGTTCGTTTCTGTTCACGAGATCCCCCTGGGCGAGTGTGCGGGACTAAAGCTGCTCTGTTCGCCGCAGAGTTTAGAGCGCTGCCGCCCAAGGGTCAACTGCGCAGCAGCCCGGAATCGAGGCAATCTTGAGGCTAAACGGACCTGCCTAGAGCTCTCCTCTCGCAGTCTGCCGCACCTATATTCGGCGGACTGGTTAATGAGTTACCAATCCCGACCGCTCTTCGCGCGCCGGGATTACCGGTTCGCCTTCGCCTTCCTCCGGCCAAGCAACCGGGGTCAGCGGCGCGGTCAGCGCCTCGACGAGCAACTCGTCGACCGTCTTGACCGGAACGATTTTCAACCCACGCTTTACATTGTCGGGGATCTCGGCGAGATCTTTCTCGTTTTCCTTCGGGATCAGCACCGTCTTCAAGCCGCCGCGCAGGGCGGCGAGAAGCTTCTCCTTGAGGCCGCCGATCGGCAGCACGCGACCGCGCAAGGTGATCTCGCCGGTCATCGCGATGTCTCGCTTGACCGGAACGCCGCTCAGCACCGAAACGATCGAGGTCACCATCGCCACGCCGGCGGACGGGCCGTCTTTGGGCGTCGCACCCTCCGGCACATGGACGTGGATGTCCTTCTTCTCGAAGACAGTCGGCAGGATGCCGAAGACATTGCTGCGCGACTTGACGTAGCTCTCGGCGGCCTGCACCGATTCCTTCATCACGTCGCCGAGCTTGCCGGTGGCCGTGACCCGCCCCTTTCCCGGAACCGTCACCGCCTCGATCGTCAGCAATTCTCCGCCGACCTCGGTCCAGGCGAGCCCGGTCGTGCACCCGACCAGATCCTCGCTCTCCGCCTCGCCAAACCGGAACTTGCGCACCCCGGCATATTTCTCCAGGTTGCGGCGCGTCACCGCGACGCGCTCCGTCTTCTTCATCAGAATGTCTTTGATCGCCTTGCGGGTCAGGTTGGCGATCTCGCGCTCGAGATTACGAACACCGGCCTCGCGCGTGTAATAGCGGATCAGATCGCGAATCGCGTCGTCGCTGATGCTCCACTCGTTCTTGCGGACGCCGTGCGCGGACATCTGCTTCGGGATCAGATGACGCTTTGCGATCTCGACCTTCTCGTCCTCGGTGTAGCCCGGGATGCGGATGATCTCCATGCGGTCGAGCAAGGGCTGCGGAATGCGCAGCGTGTTCGCGGTCGTCACGAACATCACGTCCGAGAGGTCGTAGTCGACCTCGAGGTAATGGTCGTTGAACGTGGAGTTCTGCTCGGGGTCGAGCACTTCGAGGAGCGCGGAAGACGGGTCGCCGCGCCAGTCCGCGCCGAGCTTGTCGACCTCGTCGAGCAGGAACAGCGGGTTCGAAGATTTCGCCTTCTTCATCCCCTGAATGACCTTGCCCGGCATCGAGCCGATATAGGTCCGGCGATGTCCGCGGATCTCGGCCTCGTCACGCACGCCGCCCAACGACATCCGCACGAAATTCCGTCCGGTGGCGCGCGCGACCGACTTGCCGAGGGAGGTCTTGCCGACTCCCGGGGCCCCGACCAGACACAGGATCGGACCCTTCATCTTCTTCATGCGCTGCTGCACGGCGAGATATTCGAGGATGCGCTCCTTGACCTTTTCGAGCCCGAAATGGTCGGCGTCGAGCACCTTCTCCGCGCCTTTGATGTCGCGTTTGATCTTGGTCCGGTTTTGCCAGGGCACCGACAGCAGCCAGTCGAGATAGTTGCGCACGACCGTCGCCTCGGCCGACATCGGGCTCATGCTGCGCAGCTTCTTCAGCTCGGCGACGGCCTTGTCGCGGGCCTCCTTGGAGAACTTGGTCTTGTTGATGCGATCCTCGAGCTCGGCCATCTCGTCGCGACCGTCCTCGCCCTCGCCGAGCTCCTTCTGGATCGCCTTCAGCTGCTCGTTCAGGTAGTACTCGCGCTGGGTTTTCTCCATTTGGCGCTTGACGCGATTGCGGATGCGCTTTTCGACCTGGAGGACCCCGATCTCGCCCTCCATGTAGCCGAACACCTTCTCGAGACGCTCGGCCACCGTCCCCGTTTCGAGCAGCTCCTGCTTCTCGGGAATCTTCAAGGTCAAGTGCGCCGCGACGGTATCGGCCAGCTTGCCGGGCTCTTCGATCTGATTGATCGAGACCAAAACCTCCGGCGGGATCTTCTTGTTGAGCTTGATGTACTGCTCGAACTGGGACACCACCGTGCGCGCCAGCGCCTCGGTCTCCTGCTGCTCGCCAGCATTTTCCGGGATCGTCTCAGCGATCGCCTGAAAGAATTGATTGTTGTCGGCAAACCTGACGATGCGGGCACGCTGGCCGCCCTCGACCAGTACCTTGACGGTGCCGTCGGGCAGCTTGAGCAGTTGCAGCACGGTACCGACGGTGCCGACTGTATAGATGTCCGAAGTCGCAGGGTCGTCCTGGGCGGCATTCTTCTGAGTGACGAGCAGGATCTGCTTGTCGTCCTTCATCACGTCCTCGAGCGCCCGCACCGACTTTTCGCGGCCGACAAACAGCGGCACGATCATGTGCGGAAACACGACGATGTCGCGTAAGGGCAGGACGGGATAAAGTGCACCGCGCGCAGCTTCTAACATAAGCCCTCATCTGCAAAAGACCGTCCCGGAAGACCGGGAGGGCAAGGATAGGGATACAGGTCTAAGGTTGGCCTCGCGGCGCCGGCCTTCAAGGCGGCCCGCGGTTTCAACTAGGGGCTGTGGCGTCGCAGGCTCAGTCACCCTGTGCCGACGCCGCCGCGGTCGGAATAGATATGGAGCGGCCGCGCCCGCCCCTCGACGACCTCGCGATTGATCACGATCTCGCTGACGCCGACGAGGCTCGGCAGCTCGAACATCGAGTCGAGCAGGATCGCCTCCATGATCGAGCGCAGTCCGCGGGCCCCGGTCTTGCGCAGGATAGCTCTGTGGGCGATCGCTTTGAGCGCCTCCTCATTCAATTCGAGCCGGACATCCTCCATCTCGAACAGCCGCTGATATTGCTTGACGAGGGCGTTCTTGGGCTTGGTCAGAATATCGACCAATACCGCCTCGTCGAGATCATCGAGGGTCGCTACGACCGGCAGCCGGCCGACGAACTCGGGAATCAGCCCGAATTTCAACAGATCCTCGGGTTCGAGATCCTTTAGGATTTCGCCGGTTTTGCGCTCCTCGGGCCCCCGCACCTCGGCGCCGAAGCCAATCGAGGTGCCCTGCCGGCGCTGCGCGATGATTTTTTCGAGCCCGGCGAACGCGCCGCCGCATACGAAGAGAATGTTGGTCGTGTCGACCTGCAGAAATTCCTGCTGAGGGTGCTTGCGACCGCCCTGCGGCGGAACCGAGGCGATGGTCCCTTCCATAATCTTCAGAAGCGCCTGCTGGACGCCTTCGCCCGACACGTCGCGGGTGATCGATGGGTTGTCGGATTTGCGGGAAATCTTGTCGACCTCGTCGATATAGACGATCCCCCGCTGCGCCCGCTCGACGTTATAGTCGGCAGCTTGCAGCAGCTTCAGAATAATGTTCTCGACGTCCTCGCCGACATAGCCGGCCTCGGTCAACGTCGTCGCGTCCGCCATCGTGAACGGCACGTCGATGATCCGCGCCAGGGTCTGGGCCAGCAGCGTCTTGCCAGATCCCGTCGGGCCAACCAGCAGAATGTTGGATTTGGCGAGCTCGACGTCATTGTTTTTCGCGCCATGCGCGAGGCGCTTGTAATGGTTGTGCACGGCAACCGACAGCACTCGCTTGGCGTGATCCTGGCCGATCACGTAATCGTCGAGCACCTTGCAAATGTCGCGCGGGCCGGGAACCCCGTCGCGCGACTTGACCAGAGTAGTTTTGTGCTCCTCACGGATGATGTCCATGCAGAGCTCGACGCATTCATCGCAGATGAACACGGTCGGGCCGGCGATCAGCTTTCTGACCTCGTGCTGGCTCTTGCCGCAGAACGAGCAGTAAAGCGTGTTTTTCGAGTCGCTGCCGCTGGATTTGGTCATCGCCACTCCGTCGCCGGCTGGAGCAATGCCCAACTGGAACAACGCCCCACTGGAACAATGCCACGGCCGTTCGGCCTTAACCGGAAGCTGGAGGGCGCTGCGACCGCCAACTTCCGATGCTCAAGTATATGTGCTCTCGACGGATCAACAACCACTTAATCGCCTTCGGCTTCTAGCGCCGGAACCGTCAAGCGCCCGCCCTTCGCTATTTGAAACCCTTATCCGGTTCGCCGCCGCCGGGCCGGGTTTCGACCACTTCGTCAATGAGGCCGAACTCCTTCGCTTCGAGCGGGGAAAGAAATTTGTCGCGCTCGACCGCGGCGGCGATGGTTTCGAGCGCCTGGCCGGTGTGCCGGACATAGATTTCGTTGAGCCGCGCCCGCAGCGCCAAGATCTCGCGCGCCTGGATTTCGATGTCGGTCGCCTGCCCCTGCGCGCCACCCGAAGGCTGATGGATCATGATGCGCGAATTCGGCAGTGAAAATCTTTTCCCCTTCGCCCCCGCGCACATCAGCAGCGAGCCCATCGAGGCGGCCTGACCGATGCACACCGTCGACACCGGCGAGCGGATGTACTGCATCGTGTCGTAGATCGCGAGCCCCGAGGTGACCACCCCGCCGGGCGAGTTGATATAAAAAGCGATGTCCTTTGCCGGGTTCTCCGATTCGAGGAACAACAGCTGGGCGCAGATCAGGCTGGCGACCGCGTCGTGGACTGGGCCGACCAGGAAGATGATCCGCTCTTTGAGCAGGCGCGAGTAGATGTCGTAGGCGCGTTCGCCGCGGTTGGTCTGTTCGACCACCATCGGCACGAGATTGTTCATGTACTGTTCGAAGTAATCCGACATTTGCTGGCTCCTCCTAATGCGCCTAATCGGCGAATTCACGGGGTCACTCCGACGCGCCTTCGCTCGTGTCAGGCCCGCTGGTCTCTGGCCCGCTGGCAGCGGGCGCATCGGCGTCAGGATCAGGCAGGCTCAGCAGATCTTGCGGGCTGATCTTGCGCTCTTCGACCTTGGCCAACTCGACAATGAAGTCGACGACCTTGTCCTCAAAGATCGGGGCCCGCAGATTGCCGATCGCCTCTGGATTTTGCCGATAAAAGTCCAAGACTTGGCGCTCGTAACCGGGATGCCGCCGCGCCTCGCGGGTGATCGCTTGATTGAGCTCGTCCTGGGTCACGGTGATATTGTTGCTGCGCCCGACTTCGGCAAGGAGCAACCCCAGCCTGACCCGGCGTTCCGCGATCCGGCGGTAGTCGGCCTTCAAGGCCTCCTCGTCTTCAGCCTTGTGGGCTTGCTCCTCGCCGGATGGGGCCGCGTCGGCGCCGACCTCGCTCTCCGGTACCGGCGCCGGGCCCGGCAGCCCAGCATCACCCGTCGCTGTTTCCGGGCTCCCTGCTGAGGAGGCGTTCCCGGACGGTCCTTCGATGGCCTCCGGCGCTGCCTCCGATCCTGCCTCTTCCGGTTGAGCCGCCCTCGCCTTTTCCGCCTCGTATTGCCGCCAGATGGTTTCGAATTCGAGCTCCACCATGCCCGGCGGGACGGCAAAATCGTAATTCTGCGCCAGCTTGTCGAGCAACGAGCGCTTCAGGCGCAGACGCGATGCGCCCTCATAGTCGCGCTGCATCTGCTGGCGCACCTCCTGGCGCAGCTCGCCGAGGCTCTCGAGCCCGACGGCCTTGCCGAGCTCGTCGTCGATGACCAGCGGCAGGCGTTGGCGCACCTCCTTCACATCGACCTCGAACACCGCGTCCTTGCCGGCGAAATCGGGGGCCCCGTAATCCTCGGGAAAGGTAACGCGGACGGTTCGGTGCTCGCCGGCGCCGGCGCCGATCAGCTGCTCCTCGAAGCCCGGGATGAAGCCGGCGGAGCCCAGGACGATCCGACGGTCTTTCCCGCTCGCGCCCGGAATCTCCTGCTCGCCGCTGCGCCCCTCGATATCGACCACAACGATATCGCCGCTCTCGGCCGGGCGTTCGGCGACCTCGGTTTTGCGCTGCTGCTCGGCGATTCGCTCGACCGCACGGTCGACATCCTCATCGGGCACCTCGACGACGAGCCGCTCGATATCGAGTTCGGCAAAGCTCGGTTCGGGAATGTCCGGCAATACCTCGAGAGACATCTTGTATTCGAGATCGGTGCCCTCGCTGAACGAGACGATATCGACCTTCGGCGGCAACGCCGGGCGCAAATTGTGCTCGCGTATCGCGTCGGCCGAAGTGTCCTGCAAGGTGCTCTCCAGCACCTCCCCGCGCACCGAATTACCGAAGCGCTGGCGCAGGATCTGCATCGGGACCTTGCCCGGGCGGAAGCCGCGCAGCTGGATCGTCCGGCCGATTTCACCGAGCCGGCTGGCGACCTTTTCCTCGAACTCGCCGGCCGGCACGACGACGCGGAATTCGCGCTTGAGGCCTTCGGCATTGGTTTCTGTCACTTGCATGAAGGAGAGCCTGTGCTTCCCGAACAACTCAAGAGATCGTGGTGCGGGCGGGGGGATTTGAACCCCCACGATTTCCATCGCTGGAACCTAAATCCAGTGCGTCTGCCAATTCCGCCACGCCCGCCGCTACCGCTGCCGGAGCGGCTTTCCAACCCGTCCGCGAGCAACCCTTAGCACAAACGCGGCAGCCGACATAGCAGCGCACGGCAACATCAGCCGGCGCGCGCGAGATTGCGCAGCGCAGAGGCGGCGGCGACCCGTCCTTCGCCGCGATAGGCCTCGTGGTTGGCCTCGATCTCGCCGAGACGGTACAGATAATTGACCATGATGCCGCCGGATTGCTGCAGGCCTTTGGCGGAGACGTCGCCGAGCCAATTGAGGCGCTCGACGCGCGCTCCGTTGCTGAGGTGAAAATGCGCCACCGGATCGAGCGCCCGCCCGGAGGGCGCCCGTTCCCTGACGAGATAGCGCGCGCACAGCCGCAGCAGCGGTTCGCGCAATGCGCCGGCAATTCGCTGGTCGTTGTGCCAGCCCTCCTGATCGAGCAGCCACAGGAGGTCGCCTCCCGGCACCTCCTCGCCAAGCGCCTCGATCGCCGTCCGCTCGGCCGGCAGCAGCAGATCGCCGGGGGCTGACCGGTCCTGGCGCTCGAGCCAGGCGCGAAACCCCGGGACCGGCGACAAGGTCGCGAAGATCTTGAGGCGCGGCAGCTCGATCGCCAGCGCATCGGCGACGCGCTTGATCAGAAAGTCGCCAAAACTGATGCCCGCCAGCCCGCGCTGGCAATTGGAGATTGAATAAAAGATCGCCGCATCCGCGGCCTGCGGATCGCCGATCGGGGCCGCCTCGTCGAGCAGCGCGTGAACATTGCCCGCCATGCCCGAAACGAGCGCCACCTCGACAAAGATCAGCGGCTCGTCCGGCATGCGCGGATGAAAAAAGGCAAAGCAGCGGCGGTCGGCGTCGAGCCGGTTCTTCAGATCGGTCCAGCCGCGAATCTCGTGCACCGCCTCGTAGACCATCAGTTTTTCGAGCAATGCCGCCGGCGATTCCCAGGTGATGCGCTTCAGCTCGAGAAAGCCGATGTCGAACCAATTAGCGAGCAGCCGCTTCAGATCCTCCTCGAGCCCGCTCAGCAGCGAATCCTGCCGTCCGAGGTCGATCAGCTCGGCGCGGCGATCGACGAGGAATTTGACCCCTTCGGGAAGAGCATTGAACTGTCGCAACAGAGTGATGCGCGGCGGCTCCAGGGCGTCGCGCAAGGCGCGCTCCTCGGCGTCGCGTCGAACCGGTTCGGCGGCCTCGATAAGCGTCTGGCACCGCCGCCTGACCTCGTCGTGATCAACATCGAATTCGCGCGCGAGAAGCTGCAGGAAACGCTCGCGGCCGGCGGGGTCGAGCGACAGATAGGTGCGGCCGAGATCGGCGGCGCGAGCCCGTGCCGTGACGCCGCCCGCGCGCCCTTCCAACGAACTCAGCATCTGCTGGTGAAGCCGGCTTGCATCCTCGCCGGGGAGATCGGGGCGGGGCGTCCCGCTCAGAACCCCGCGCGCCGATTCGGCGATCTCCCGCCACGCGCTGCGCAAATTGGTCAGCGTCCGGTCGAACACGCCCTCGAAAAAGCCGGCGGGAGCGGGATCGGGCATGGCGGCTCTACTGTGGTGATGGGTGCCGAACGAGACGCGAAGGGCTGCCCCGCGTCAATCCAAAAAACGCCAGCTTAACTAACGTGTTCCGTCAATCACGTCGGGAGCGTGAGCGAGCAAATCCTGCAGCACCGGAACAACCGCGTCGATCAGGTCCTCGGCGACGAGACCGAGGCCGAAGCGGCAGGCGGCCGCGCCGTGAATCCAGGCAGCAGCAGCGGCCGCCGCGAACGGCTCCATGCCCTGGGCGAGCAGCCCGAGCACGATCCCGGCGAGCACATCGCCGCTGCCCGCCGTCGCCAGCTGCGCCGGCGCGTTGGTGTTGACCGCAACCCGTCCGTCCGGCGCGGCGATCACCGTGTCGGCACCCTTGAGCAGCACCACCGCACCGCTCTGCCGCGCCGCACGGCGCGCCCGCTCGGGTTTGTCGCCGGCTGTATCGAACAGGCGGGAAAACTCGCCGGCATGCGGGGTCATCACGCAAGGCGAGCGGATCGCCGAGAACAAGGTCTCGGGATCTTCGGCAAACGAGGTCAACGCGTCGGCGTCGAGCACCGCGCGCTTGCCGGCGCCGAGAATCGCCAATGTCCTGGCGCGGGTTTCGCCGCCGACACCGGCGCCCGGGCCGATCAGCCCGGCGTTGCGCCGCTTGTCGGCAAGAAACCCCTGGAACTCCTCGATATCCCCGACGGGATGGACGATGACGCCGGTCAAAGCCGTGGCATAGATCGGGAAAGCGGCTTCGGGGGCGGCGACGGTGACGAGCCCGGCGCCGAGCCGGGCGGCGGCGCGCGCCGCCAGCCGCGCCGCGCCGGTCATCACCGCGCCGCCGGCGACGAGCGCGTGTCCGCGGGCGTATTTGTGGGTTTCGAGACTCGGCCGGGGAAAGGCGCCGAGCCACCAGTCAGGCGCATTCTCCACCGTATCCGGCGCGATCCGGTCGAGCACGGAATCGGGAATGCCGATCTGCTCGAGCACCGTCTCGCCGCAATAGCTGCGCCCCGGCAGCAGCAGGTGTCCCGGCTTCTTCCGGAAAAAGGTGACCGTGACGGCAGCGCGCGGCGCGATCCCCCGCACCTCGCCGCTCGCCCCGTCGATGCCGCTCGGAACGTCGATCGCCACAACCGGCAGCTGCCGTTCGCCGATCGCCTCGATGACCGCGCGCGCTATGCCCTCGACGGGGCGCGCGAGACCCGCGCCAAAGATGCCGTCGACGACGAGCCGGGCGCCGTCGAGCGCAGCCGGCTCCAGCGCGTCAACCGGACCCGGCCAGCGCGCCGCAGCCTGCGCCGCATCGCCGCGCAGCGCCGCGCCGGAGCCGAGCAGCGCGAGGCGCGCCGGCCAGCCGCGCTCGGCCAGCACGCGCGCCGCGACAAAACCGTCCCCGCCGTTGTTTCCCGGGCCGCAGAGCACCGCGACCGGTTGCGGCGGCCACCGCTGCGAAACCGCGTCGGCAACCTTACGGCCGGCAGTCTCCATCAGTTCGATGCCGGAGACGCCACTCGCGATCGTCAGCCGGTCCGCCTCGCCCATCTGCGCCGGGGTCAGCAGAGCGTGCTTGCGCCAGCCCTCGGGGGAGGTCGTCATCGGCGAGATGTGGGGAGCATGCAATCCGCGCGGAAGCCCGAGCTTGACGTCCCGCCGGCGAATTGTTACCTCCAGCGCGGACGGCGGGTGTAGCTCAGTTGGTTAGAGCGCCAGATTGTGGATCTGGATGTCGTCGGTTCAAATCCGATCACTCGCCCCAATTATTTTTGTTTCTTAATGCCTCAAATATAGCCACCTGAGACGAAGGCCGCACAGGAAATCGAAAGCCGTGAGCGACGAACGGGCTGATCTGATCCTGAATATGCTGCGAGCGATCCGCGGCAAGCAAGATCAGCATGATCAGAAGTTTGACGAGGTGATAACGCGGTTCAGCGCACTTGAGCGAGATTTCGCCGGGATGAAGCTGGATTTCGCCGGAGTGCACGCGCGGCTAGACAACATTGGTCGGCGGCTCGATCGCGTGGAGCGCCGGCTTGAACTCGTCGACGAGCCCGCTCCCTGAGAGAAAGAGACCGCCTGGTGACGCCCGCGGCTTTCTCGGCGCCCAAAAAGACGCGCGGGCGTGTTGGCGGCGGCGACCACCCGGCGTAGTTAGTCCGCAATCGCCGCGCAGCGGAAGCCGGCGTCCCAGCGCTTGATGTGTCCGACCGAGGGCGACGGGAAATGCATCGTGCAGCATAAGGTAGCGGTGTCGCAATAGCGTTCGAGAAACGCGCGGCGGGTAGCTGAGGCCTGCTTCTGGTCGTAATCGACCCGCATCACGAGATCCGGATAGCGCGCCTGGATCGGCGAGTGGATCAGATCGCCGGTAAACACCGCCTGGTCGCCGCGGCGCCCGGCACAGACCGCGAAGTGGTCCGGTGTGTGACCGGGGGTCGGAGTCAGCCGAATATGGTCATCGACGGCATGGTCGCTGGTGACGAGCTCGGCCTTTTTGGCATCGATGATCGGCAGAACGCTGTCCCGCATCGGGTCGAGCGGGGTCTCGCGATCGACGCCCTCCCAATATTCGAATTCTTTTTTTGAGAAGAGATATTTGGCATTGGGAAAGGTCGGGACCCAGCGGCCGTTCTCCAGACGCGTATTCCATCCGACATGGTCGCCGTGCAGATGCGTGCACATGACGATGTCGATATCGTCGACGGTGACACCGGCCGCCTTCAGCGCCTGCATCCAGTTGCTGTCGTTCTTGCGATGCCAGGTCGGGCGATGCGGAAAAGACTTGTCGTTGCCGATGCAGGCATCCACCAGAATGGTGTGGTGCGGGGTCTTGACGACGTAAGATTGGAAGCACAGCACGGCCATGCCGGTGGCCGGGTCGAGCGCCGCCGGCTCCATCCACGACCGGTTTTCGTCCAACAGTTCCCGGCTCAGGCTCGGCAGGAACTCCAGGATCGGCGTGAACCCCGCCTCCTGCTCGACGATCCGGTGGATCGTCATGTCGTTGACCGTAAAGCTCGTGCGCATGGTGCCGGTCCTCCGCAAAGTCACTTAGCCGAGCGTAGCGGCGCACCGGCGGCAGGGCAAACGGAAACGGCCGCGCCGATCCGCCGCCAATCCCCGAGCTGCTGCGGCCACGGCCGGTTGATGACCCCGAGTGGCCCGCAATGGCCGACGGCAAATACCCGGGTACCATCCCCAGCAAGCCAATCGGAGCCGGCTGCGTACGAAATCTGCCGCGGCGCGCCATGCAGCGCGAAGGCGAGGCGAACGGCGCGCCATCCGGCGTTTCCCATCCCGACGACGACCGGCGGCCTCAGAAAGGCAATGAGCGGCAGCAGGTGTTGCTCGGAGCAGGCATCCACCCAGCTCGACCGGATTGGAGAATTCATCGCCCCCTCTTTGATGCACAGAATGGAGTTGGTCAGAAAGACCGGGGCGGAGTAATCGCGCTGCGACGGGTGCCCAACCGCAAGCCCGGCCGCGGTCAACAGCCTGTAGAGATTTTCGTTGGTCTTGTTGTCCGGCTCGTCGCGCCCGCGGCAGCGGACGAAATAGCGGACATTGCCGAAATCCTGACCGACCACGAGGAGCTTCGGGCTGCGGTGGCCGAGCCATTGCTCCCAATGGCTGACGACGCGGGGGTCGAAGTCGAATTCGGCGCAGCTCCTGATCCTGCCAGGACTGCGCTCGACACAGATGCGGCACGCCTTGCGCGCCGCGATCAGCTCGTCAAATTCCGGCAATTTCGGCCAATGCCCGGACCCGCTCGGCGAGCCGGCGCAGCGGGCGGTCGGCAAGGCCGAGCTGCCCGAGGTGCCGGAACGTATTCTCGAAATAATCGCGGCACGTGCCGCGGCGGCCGGCGCCGGCGAGGATCCTGCGCGCGGCTTCGTCGAGCGGCAGCGTGCCGGCGTAATCGGGGCAGTTTCGCAGAGCGGTGAACGCCAGCGCGCGGCGCACGCCCTTTGCGGTGCGCACCGGCAACAGGCGCGCGCCATATACCGGGCGGCCGCTCATCTCGCGCTCCCAGACTCGGTCGAGCGCTTCCGCCGGCAGCCGCAACGCCGCGCCTCGGCAAGACCCACCGCGGTCGAGCCCGAGCGTCAGCCCGGGATTGGCCGGCGTACCGCGATAATCGTAGGAATAAAGGCAAAAGCTGCGGTGGTAGCCGTGCAGCAAGGCCGGTTCGGCTGCCGCATCACCTAACTCGGGGTCCCAGAGCAGCGAGCCGTAGCCGAAGATCCATACCGGTCCTCCGCCATCGCGCAATGCCGCGATCTCCGCCGGGATTGGCGGGGCCGAATCCGAGTTGGATTCCGTCACGCGAAGGCGCGGCGGATGCGGCCCCAATCCTCGATCGCGTGTTCGTGGCCGGGCACGATCTGCAATGCGATCTCCATGTAGCCGGCATCGGCCAACGCCGCTATGCGCTCCTTCAGCTCCTTCTCGGTCGCCGTGAAGGTCGTGCGCCGGATCAATTCGGCGGTGACGAACGGGCGCTCCTCGGGCTTGACGAACATCAAATGGCCGCGGTGGTTTTCGAGATAATGGGCGCCCTGCGGCGTGAATTTGCGGGCCAGCTCGACATAGCCCGCCACGCTCTCGGCGACCTCGGGCGGCATCGGCGCCATCATCGGCAACCCCGCCAGCGCGGCGTCGGCAGCGCGGTGCAATAGCATCGCGGCGCGCGGCCCAGCCTGCGCGACGGCGCGCGGCGAGTCGGCGGGCTCGCCCTCTTCCAATATCGCGCCGCCGGTCAGCACCACGGCATCGAGCGGCTCCGCCTCGCGCCCGGCGGCCCGCCAGCGCTCCCGCATGTCGGCCAGCGCGGCGACGCCGCCATCGACATCGCCGGCCGTCGCGATCCAGCCGGCGCCGAGCTTCGCGGTCAAGCTGCGCGCCCGCGGACCCGAGGCTGCGAGGTAGAGCGGGATCGGGTCGCGCACATTGATCAGCCCGAGCTGCGGGTTCAGCAGCCGGATCAGCCGCTTCTTGTTTTCGATTTCGGCCTCGACGGTCTCGCCGCGCAACAGCGCCATGACGACGCGGACATACCCCTCCAAATCCGCCAACTTGACCGCGCCGAGCCCCATCGCGCGCCGCCCGGTAAACCCGGTGCCGACCCCGAAATCGATCCGCCCCGGCGCCAATTTGTTCAGCGAGGCAAAGGCGTTCGCGGTAACCGGGGCAATGCGGTTCGATGGGATCAGCACCCCGGTGCCGAGCCGGATCTTCGTCGTCTTCATCGCCGCCGCAGCCATCGCGACAAACGGGTCGGCGCTCAGCATCTGCGTGTCGTAGAACCAGGCGCGCGCAAAGCCCAATTCCTCGGCCCGCCGCACCACCCGCCAGGAATTGGCGTCGGTTGGAATGGCAATCCCGAACTGCATTACCGCCCCCACGTCCGATTTCACCACGGAGACACAGAGACCACGGAGACTGGGTTTCCTCCGTGCCTCTGTGGTGCAATCTTTTATTTAGCGCTTGGAGAACTGGAAGCTGCGGCGGGCTTTGGCTTTGCCGTATTTTTTGCGCTCGACGACGCGGCTGTCGCGGGTGAGAAAGCCCTGGCTCTTCAACAACGGCCGCAGACCCGGCTCGTAGCGGGTCAGCGCCTGACTGATGCCGTGGCGCACCGCGCCGGCCTGGCCGGAGAGACCGCCGCCTTTGACCGTGCACCACACATCGAACTGGCCGAGTCGGTTGGTCGCGACCAGCGGCTGGTTGATCAGCATCCGCAGCACCGGCCGCGCGAAATAGACCGGGCTCTCGCGGCCGTTGACGTCGATCCGGCCGGCGCCGGGCTTTATCCATACCCGCGCCACTGCGTTTTTGCGTTTGCCGGTCGCATAGGAGCGGCCGAGGGCGTCGATCTGCGGCTTGACGTCGTCGGGGACGGATGTGGTTGGAACGGGCGCTGCGGGCGCGGTGCGCGCCTGCTGCAATGCCTGGCGCAGGCTGCCCAGGCCCTGAAAGGTCTGCGGGCGTTGCGAGCTCGGGGGGTCGTTGTCGGCCATCATCAAACTCTGTTTTTGCGGTTCAGCGCGGCGACGTCGAGCCGATCCGGCTGCTGTGCTTCGTGCGGGTGCTCCGGCCCGGCAAACACCCGCAAATTCTTCATGACACGGCGACCGAGCGGTCCGCGGGGCACCATGCGCTCGACCGCCTTCATGATCACCCGCTCCGGGTGCTTGCCTTCGAGAATGGCGCCTTTGCTGCGCCCCTTGATGCCGCCCGGGTAGCCGGTATGCCAATAGAAGATGTCGTCGGCACGCTTGTTGCCGGTCAGCTGGATCTTCTCGGCATTGACGACGATGATATTGTCGCCGCAATCCATGTGGGGCGTGAAGGAGGGCTTGTGCTTGCCGCGCAGCCGCATCGCGATGATCGAGGCGAGCCGGCCCAAGACCAGACCATCGGCATCGATCAGCGACCATTTCTTCTCGATATCCGACGGCTTGGCGGAAAAGGTCTTCATGTCTCTAACGGCAATGCCTGGCGGCCCGGAACGGTTGCCCAGGCCGCGAAAGCCGGTCATGTAAGCGATCGGCCCCCAAGGGTCAAGCAATGCTTTAGCCGAAGCGAGGTCTCAAGAATGGCGGCGATACTGTTGGAGGAACGCGCAGACGGGGTTACGCGCTTGACCCTCAACCGGCCGGAGGCGCGCAACGCGCTTTCGATCGAGCTGATGACGGCGCTCCTCGAGGCGCTCGGCCGCGCTGCGGACGACCCGCACAGCCGCGTCATCGTGATCGCCGGCGCCGGTCCCGCCTTTTGCGCCGGGCACGATTTGCGCGAGCTGCGCCAGGACCCGCGGCGCGAGACCTATCAGCGCATCTTTGCGCTGTGCAGCGAGCTGATGCTGGCGATTGTGCGGCTGCCGAAGCCGGTCATCGCCGAGGTGCACGCCGTCGCGACAGCCGCCGGCTGCCAGCTGGTCGCGACTTGCGATCTGGCGGTGGCCGCCGAGGAGGCGCGTTTTGCAACGCCCGGGGTCAATATCGGCCTCTTCTGCTCGACCCCGATGGTGGCGCTCTCGCGCGCCGTCGGCCGCAAGGCGGCGATGGAGATGCTGCTGACCGGCGAGCTGATCGATGCGGCGACGGCGCGCTCGCTCGGGCTCGTCAACCGCGTGGTTCCGCGGGAGGAGTTGCGCGACGCGGTCGACGGGCTCGCCCGGCAGATCGCCGGCAAATCCGCCTTCACCGTCAAGATCGGCAAGGAGGCGTTCTACCGCCAGGCCGAGCTCGACCTGGCCGCTGCGTATCGCTACGCCGCCGAAATTATGACCACCAATATGCTGGCTGAGGACGCCGAAGAGGGCATCGACGCCTTTCTCGCCAAGCGCGCTCCGGTATGGCACGACCGGTGAGGCGCAAAGTGGACCACGACGACTATCCGGACCCGTATCTGCGCGACATCCTGGCGAGTGTGCGCACGATCGCCATCGTCGGTGCGAGCCCGCGCCGCGAGCGGCCGAGCCACGGCGTGATGGCCTATCTGCAGCGGCGCGGCTACCGGACGATCCCGGTCAACCCCAACGCGACCGGCGTCACGATCCATGGCGAGACCTGCTACGCGCGGCTGGCCGATGTGCCGGAGCCGGTCGACATGGTGGACGTGTTCCGCCGGACCGAAATGGCCGGCGGCGTGGTCGACGAGGCAATCGCCGTTGGTGCCAAGGTGGTGTGGATGCAGCTCGGCGTCCGTGATGATGACGCCGCCGCCCGCGCCGAAGCTCACGGCCTCGAGGTCGTCATGAACCGCTGTCCGGCGATCGAAATCCCCCGCCTCGGGTTGTAGGCGCTAGGGTTCAGGTCCATTCAGACGATTCGTTGGTCGAACTTGGACGAATACTACCACCAAGCAATTCCGCCACACCGGCGAAGGCCGGTGCCCATGGCTGGGATGGGTCCCGGCCTTCGCCGGGAAGATGAAGTAGGGAGACGCGGTATTGAAATCATCTGAATGCGTCCGAAAACTAGGGGCGCACAGGATGGCGGCATGAACCACTTGCTCCAGGATCTGCGGATCGTCGAAATCTCGGCCTTTGTCGCGGCGCCGCTCGGCGGCATGACGATGGCGCAGATGGGCGCCGACGTGATCCGCATCGACCCGATCGGCGGCGGAATCGATTACGCGCGCTGGCCGGTGACGCGCGACGGCGCCAGCCTTTATTGGGCCGGCCTCAACAAAGCCAAGCGTTCCTTGGCATTGGCCCTCGACAAGCCCGAGGGCCGCGACATCGCCCGTGCCGTCATCACCGCGGCGGGTGCAGGCGGCGGCATCGTGCTGACCAACCTGCCGCCGTCGCGCGGGCTCGATTTCGCGAGCCTGAAGGCGGCCCGTGACGATCTGATCATGCTGCGGCTCGCCGGCAACCGCGACGGCTCGGCGGCGGTCGACTACACGGTCAACGCCGCGAGCGGATTGCCGCTGGTCACCGGACAGGGCGGCATGCCGGTCAATCATGTCCTGCCGGCCTGGGACATCGCCGCCGGCCTCTATCTCGCAACCGGGCTGCTCGCGGCGGAACGCCACCGCTCGCGCACCGGCCAGGGCCAGGAAGTCGTGGCCGCGCTCTCGGATGTGATGCTCGCGACGGTCGGCAATCTCGGCTACATCGGCGATGTGCAGATCAACGGCACGGCACGGCCGGCGATCGGCAACGATCTCTACGGCAGCTTCGGGCGCGATTTCGCCACGGCCGACGGCCGGCGGGTCATGATCATCGCGCTGACCCGCCGCCAATGGCGGGCGATCGACGAGGCGACCGGTCTCGGCGAAAAACTGGCGATGATCGGGCCGATGATGGATGTCGACCTCGACACCGAGGCCGGGCGCTACGAGGCGCGCGACGCGATCGGCGCGTTGCTCGCCCGCTGGTGCGCGGGCCGCACCCTCGACGAGGTGCGGCGAGCTTTCGCCGGCACCGGCGTGCTGTGGGGTCATTTCCAGGATTTTCGCCAATTGGTGCGCGACGACCCGCGTTGCTCCGCGGCAAACCCGTTGTTCGCCTCGGTCGATCAGCCCGGCATCGGCCGCTACCTGATGCCGGGCCTGCCATTGGATTTTTCCGCCGACCCACGCCAAGCGCCGCGTCCGGCACCGCTCCTCGGCGAGCACACTGATATCGTACTTACCGAAGTGCTCGGTCTCTCATCGGTCGAGATTGGCCGGCTTCACGACGAGCGTATAGTCGCCGGGCCTGATGGTCGCTGACGGCCCTCAGCCTTCACGCTCGCGCTGGCGCAGCTCCACAAGCAGCTGACGCACCCGGCGCGCGGTGCGCAGCTTGCGCGCGATGTCCGGGGCGAGGCGCAGATCGCCTTGCGCGTCGAGCCAGCCGGCCTCGACATCGGGCGGCAGCTCTCGCATCGCTTCGGCGAACGCCGTGAAGATCTCCCCCACCTCGCGCGCATCGAGCGGTCTTTCTCTGGCCACGCCGCCACCTCTCCGGCCTCGTCGACGGAGAGACTAGTACAACGCGCCAAAAATACCGAGCCCTTCGCCCCTCACCCACCAAGCCCTGGCGGGCTTGGTCCCCCCTCTCGCGCGGTGCGGGAGAGGGGTTTTGAGCTGAATGCCTTCGAACCCCTCTCCTGCACTGCGGGAGAGGGTGCCGAGCGCAGCGAGGCGGGTGAGGGTGCGCGCGCGGCACGCTGGTGTTTCTCCCGCGGTGCGGAGAGGGCCTAGAATGCGGAGAGGGCCTAGAATAAAGGCAGCTGGTCGCCCTTTTGGGGCGGCGTGGTGAACAAACTCGTATCGAGCGATTGCGTCGTTCGCTGGTTGAAACCGAGCTTGCGGCAGGCACGGTCGAAGCGCAGCCGCAACATGTCCGCATAGGGACCGGTGCCGGTCATGCGTTTCGACCAGATCGAGTCGTAGAGCCGGCCGCCATGGGTTTGCGCGACGAGCGAGAGCACGTGAGCCGCCTTGTCCGGGAAGTGTTCCTCGAGCCATTCTTTGAAGAGGGACTTCAGTTCGAGCGGCAGGCGCAGAAGGGTATAGCCGGCCGAGGTGGCGCCAGCGGCGCGTGCCTGTTGGAGGATCTGCTCCATCTCGTTGTCGTTCAATGCCGGGATCATCGGCGCGCTGAGAACGCCGGTCGGGATCCCGGCGGCGGCGAGGGCGGCGACCGTCTCGAGCCGGCGCTTGGGCGTCGAAGCGCGCGGTTCCATGCAACGGACCAAAGCGCGGTCGAACGTCGTGACCGATATCGTCACGCTCGCTAACCTGTCTTTGGCCATCTCGCCGAGGATGTCGAGGTCGCGCTGGATCAGCGCCGATTTGCTGACGATCGTGACCGGGTGGCGGAAATCGCGGAGCACCTGCAGGATCCCGCGCGTGACGCCGAGCCGGCGCTCGACCGGCTGGTAGGGGTCGGTATTGCTGCCGAGCGCGATCGGCCGGCAGCTGTACCCCTTTTTCCTCAGCTCCGCGGCGAGCAGCCCGGCTGCATCGGGCTTGTAGAACAGTCGGCTCTCGAAATCGAGGCCGGGGGACAGCCCGAGATAGGCATGGCTCGGCCTTGCATAGCAATAGATGCAGCCGTGCTCGCAGCCGCGGTAGGGATTGATCGAGCGGTCGAAGCCGATGTCGGGCGAGTTGTTGCGGGCGATGATCGTCCTCGTCGAATCGACGGTCAAAGTCGTGGTCAGCGGCGCCGGCTCTTCGTCTGCCATGCCCCAGCCGTCGTCGAACGCAACTCGCCTCTCGGGTTCGAAGCGTCCGCTATCGTTGCTCGCCGCGCCGCGTCCCTTGCGCGGCCTCCCGGTGGCCAGCATATCCATGCCGGCGATAATAGGATACACGGTAGAACATTTCAAGAACTAACTTGTGCCTGGAATGCCGCAGCCCACCCCTCACCCTCCCGCTGACGCGGGCCCCTCCCTCTCCCCGCTCTCGCGGGGCGAGAGGATTGCTCCCTCGCCCCGCTTGCGGGGAAAGGGTCGGGGTGAGGGGCAGGTCTCCGCAATTATCCCCACATTGAATGCGGCCGACACCTTGGCAGGCCTGATGGAGCAGCTGCGGGCTTCGACCACTGTTAAAGAAATCGCTGTTGTCGACGGCGGCTCAGCCGACGGAACTGTTTCTGTGGCCCACGCGGCAGGTGCGCGCGTCATCACGGCGCCGCGCGGACGGGGAATTCAGCTCGCCGCGGGCGCCGGCGCCGCGGCGGGCGATTGGCTATTGTTCCTGCACGCCGATTGCCGCCTTTCACCGGATTGGGAAGCGGCCGTCGCGGCTTTCCTTACGGCTCCGGAGGCGACCAGCCACGCCGGCTATTTCGACTTCGCGCTGGATGACGCCGCGGCCGGGGCACGGCGGCTGGAGCGGATTGTCGCCTGGCGCAGCCGCGTTTTGGCGCTGCCCTATGGCGATCAAGGTCTGCTGATCGGCCGCAGCCTTTATCGCGCGGTCGGCGGCTTCGCCGCGCTGCCGTTGATGGAAGACGTCGACCTCGTGCGCCGCCTTGGGCGCAGGCGTCTCGCCCCTATCGGCGCGCGGTGCATTTCATCGCCGAGGCGCTACCGCCGCGGCGGATATTGGCGTCGGCCGCTGCGCAACCTCTTCTGCCTCTCGCTCTATCTTGCCGGGGTGTCGCCCGATCGGATCGTGCGGCTCTACGGCTGATGCGGCGCACTCTCGTTCTGTTCGTCCGGGCGCCGCTGCTCGGCAGCGGCAAGCGCCGGCTCGCGCACGATATCGGCGATGTCGCGGCGGTGCAGTTCGAGCGATCGATGATCGCGCTGCTGTTGCGCCGTTTAGCGAAGGACCGGCGCTGGCGTCTGCGGATCGCGGTGACGCCCGGCAAGGCCCGCCGCCGCGCCCGTCATTGGTGCAGCGGGGTCGAGGCGGTCGGGCAGGGCGCGGGCGATCTCGGGATCCGCATGCGCCGGGCGCTCGAAACTTGCCGGCCGGGTCCGGTGGTGCTCGTCGGGGCCGACATTCCGGCGCTCGATGCCCGGCATGTCGCCGCGGCTTTCCGCCTCCTCGGGAGCGATGACCTCGTGTTCGGTCCTGCCGCGGATGGCGGGTTCTGGCTCGTCGGCGCCCGTCACCCGCGGCAATTGCCGCGGTTGTTCGAGCGGGTGCGGTGGTCTGGCCCCCATGCTCTCGCCGACACCCTCGCCGGCCTGCCTCGGCGGATCACGGTCGGCTATGCGGATAAGCTGGAAGATGTGGACGACGGAAAAGCCTGTCGCCGGCTCAAACCGAGCCGGGGGTTTTGAGTGAGCCTTTCAAATGCTCCTGCAGCCGCGGCATCAGCTCGACGAAATTGCACGGGCGGAAGCGGTTGTCGAGCTGGTGGACGAGGATGCCCTCCCACGCGTCGCGGCACGCGCTCGGCGAGCCGGGCAGCGCGAAGAGGTAGGTGCCGCCGGCGACCCCGGCCGTCGCGCGGCTCTGGATCGTCGAAGTGCCGACCTTGTCGTAGCTGAGCCAGCGAAAGAGCTCGCCAAAGCCGGCGATTTCCTTCTCGTAGACGCTGTGAAAGGCCTCGGGCGTCACATCCCGGCCGGTGACCCCGGTGCCGCCGGTCGAGATCACGACGTCGATGTCGGGATCGGCGATCCATTCCTTCAGCTGCGCGACGATCCGGTCCTGCTCGTCGCGAACGATCCGCCGCGCCGCGATGCGATGCCCGGCGGACGCCGCGAGGTCGGCGAGCGTGTTCCCGGAGCGGTCCTGCGCTGCGCCGCGGGTGTCGGAGACGGTCAGCAGCGCAATATTGACCGGCAAGAAGGGTCGGGTTTCATCGAGCCGCGGCATAAAGGTCGCTCCTGGGTTCGGTGGTAGGGCTAGTTTAACGACTCAGCCCAAGCTGAAAAATTACCATCATTGCCGGTCATCGATGTCCGTAGCGAACCAGTGCGGCAAAGCGCTCCCTCGCCCCGCTTGCGGGGAGAGGGTCGGGGTGAGGGGCGTTCGCGACGCCGCGTCACCTTTGTGGGCGGCAGATGCCCCTCACCCGGAATCCGCGCAATGCGGGGCTTCCGACCTCTCCCCGCAAGCAGGGCGAGGTGACCTCAGCCAGCCTGCGGCCCGTAGTCGGCCGGCAGGAGCTCGTCGAGCCGGGCGCGCAGCGACAAGAGGTCGCGCCAGGCTTCGCGCTTGCGCTCCGGGGTGCGCAACAGAAAGGACGGGTGAAACATCGGCAGTGTCGGGACCGGCTGGTCGAGGCCGGGGACCGCGAGGTCGAACCACCGGCCGCGCAGCCGGGTGATGCCTTGGCTTTGCGCCAACAATGCGCCCGCGGCGGTGCCGCCGGAGAGGACCAGCACCTTGGGGTGCACCAGCGCAATGAGGCGGAACACGAAAGGCAGACAAGAGGCGATTTCCGCCGCGGTCGGCGTGCGGTTGCCGGGAGGGCGCCAATAGATGACGTTGGTGATCAAGACGCCGCTGCGGTCGAGGCCGATCGCCGTCAGCATGCGGTCGAGCAGCTGGCCGGCGCGGCCGACAAACGGCCGGCCGATCCGGTCCTCGTCCGCGCCGGGGGCCTCGCCGATGATTACGACCGGCGCTGCCGGGTTGCCGTCGATGAAGACGGTGTTCGTCGCCGTGCGCTTCAACGGGCAGCCGTCAAACCCGGCGACCAGCGCCGCCAGGGCCGCCACGCTATCGGCGCCGGAGGCGAGCCGTCTGGCCGATTGGGCTGCCTCGCCCAAAGATTCGGTCAGCGCGGCGGGTGGGGCGGCCGGAACGGAGCGAGGCGATTGCCCGCGAATGGGCGCCGCTATTGCCGTCGGCAATATCTCCGCCGGGGGCGGCGCAAGCCGATCTGTTGCTTCGACACCGATCGCCTCGTCTGCCCCCATCTCGAAATACCAGCGCAGCAATGCGAGCGCCGCGTAGCGATCATCGGCATTCATCGGGCGAGTCTTTCATCGCAGGGAGCAGCGCACTCCCGTTTTTATGCAGATCCTCTATAGTCGCCCCGCAGAGATCGGCGGAAGTGTTATGAGCGAGGAGCGGGCCCAGCGCGAGCGGATGGAGTACGACGTCGTCATCGTCGGCGCCGGACCATCCGGCCTCGCCGCGGCGATCCGTCTGAAGCAGCTCGCCGCCGCCGGCGAAGGTGAGCTCGGCGTCTGCGTCGTCGAGAAGGGCTCCGAGGTCGGCGCCCACATCCTGTCCGGCGCCGTCTTCGAGCCGCGGGCGCTCAATGAGCTTATCCCGGACTGGCGCGAGCAAGGCGCCCCGCTGGTCACTCCGGCGGCGGAAGACCGTTTTTTGTTGCTGACGAAAACCCGTTCGCTGCGCCTGCCGACGCCGCCGCAGATGGCGAATCACGGCAATTACATCATCAGCCTCGGCAATCTCTGCCGCTGGCTGGCGCAGCAGGCCGAAGCGCTCGGCGTCGAGATCTACCCGGGGTTCGCCGCGGCCGAGGTATTGCACGACGCCGCCGGCCGAGTGCAGGGGGTGGCGACCGGCGATATGGGGATCGGCAGAGACGGCCGGCCGACCGATCGCTACCAGCCGGGGGTCGAGCTGATCGGCCGCGAGACTTTGTTTGCCGAGGGCTGCCGCGGCTCGCTGACCAAGACATTGGTGCAGCGCTTCCGATTGCGTGACGGCGTCGACCCTCAGACTTACGCGATCGGCATCAAGGAATTGTGGGAGTCCGCGCCCGACCGGCACCAGCCCGGACTGGTCGTTCACACGATCGGCTGGCCGCTCGACGCGGCGACCTATGGCGGCTCCTTTCTGTATCACCTGGAAGACCGGCAGGTGGCGGTCGGGTTCGTGATCGGGCTCGATTACAAGAACCCGTTTCTGAACCCGTTCGAAGAGTTCCAGCGCTTCAAGACGCACCCGGCGATCCGCCCCTTTTTCGAGGGCGGCAGACGGATCGCTTATGGCGCACGGGCGCTCAACGAAGGCGGCTATCAATCGATCCCGCAGCTCGATTTTCCGGGCGGCGCGCTGATCGGCTGCGCCGCGGGCTTCGTCAACGTGCCGAAGATCAAGGGCAGCCACACCGCGATGAAGTCCGGGATGGTCGCCGCCGAGGCCATATTCCGCCGGCTGTCGGGAGACGAGGGCGCCAAGGTCAGGGCCGCCCTCGAACAGAGCTGGGTTTGGGATGAGTTGCGCGGCGTGCGCAACATCAGGCCGAGCTTCCGCTGGGGCCTTTGGGCCGGCCTCGCCTATTCGGCGCTCGACACCTATGTGCTGCGCGGCAATGCGCCGTGGACGTTTCACCACCACCCCGACCACCTGCAGCTGACCAGAGCCAGCGAGGCGCAGCGGATCGACTATCCGCGGCCCGACGGCAAAATCACCTTCGACCGGCTTTCCTCGGTCTTTATCTCGAACACCAATCACGAGGAAGACCAGCCGCCGCATCTGCGGCTTCGCGACCCGGAGAAGGCGATCGCGGTCAATTATCGGCTCTACGATTTGCCCGAACAGCGCTATTGTCCCGCCGGCGTCTATGAGATCGTCGAAGAGGCCGGTGCGAATGCGCCGTATTTACAGATAAACGCGCAGAATTGCGTTCACTGCAAGACCTGCGACATAAAGGATCCGGAGCAGAACATCGATTGGGTTGTGCCGGAGGGAGGCGGGGGGCCCAATTATCCGAATATGTGATACAAGTGAGCGGGTAGAGAATACATGCGGAAATCAGTGATCGACGATTACCGGATTTGGGGCGCTGCGGGTCTTTTGCTTGCCGGTCTCGCCGCCGGCGCGAGTGAGGCGGCGCCGACCCTCGACAAGCCCGAGAGCACAGTCGAAGCGCCGTTTGGCGCTTACCTGGCGGGCCGCCATGCGCAGCATATGCGCGATTACCAATCGGCCGTTACGTGGTTCGAGGACGCGCTGAAGGCCGACCCCGAATTGCCCGAGCTGATCACGCGCACCTTTCTTATGGACGCCAGCGTCGGACGGTTCGATCGAGCTCAGACGCTCGCCGAGAGCGAGCTCAAACTCGATTCCACCGATGCGATGGCCGAGCTCGTGCTGCTGGTCGAGCGGGTCAAGGCCGGCGACAAGGCCGGAGCGGTCGCCCGCGCCGACGCGCTTCCCCAGGAGGGGGTGCACCGGTTTGTCCGCCCGCTGGCGCGGGCTTGGACGCATATGGCGATGGGCGATGTCGCCAGCGCCGACGAGGCGCTGCAGGCATTTGATAAATTCAACGGCTTTGCGCCGCTCAAATTCTACCAGCTCGCTCTCGTCTATGATTTCGCCGGCAACGCCGAGCTGGCCGCAGACAACTTCAAGCAAGCCCTCGAAGCGAGCGGCCAACTCAACTGGCGGTTGACCGACTCTTTGGCCAATTTCTACCGGCGTCACGGCCGCGACGACGAGGCGCAAGCGCTTTATCAACGTTTCGTCAAGGACAATGCGGGAAGCGAGCTCGCGGAATCTGTGCTCGCGCGCAGGCCCACCGGAGTTCCGCCGCCGTTGATCGGCTCGGCTGAAGATGGCTTGGCCGAGGCGCTTTTCGACCTTGCGAGCGTTGTCAATCAGCCCGAGACACTCGATCTGGCGCTGCTGTACGTCCGTTGCGCCCTCGACCTGCGCCCGCACATGGTGCTCGCTCAACTGCTGCTCGCGGACGTGCTGAGCGCCCAGAACAAACCGCAACTGAGCCTTTCGACCCTTGCCGAGATTCCGCAGAGCTCGCCTTACTGGTGGTCTGCTCGGCTGCGCATCGCCGCCAATCTCGAACTGCTGGATCGCATCGACGAAGCAATCGACCAGCTCAAAGAAATGGCAGCCGAAGAACCGACGCGCGCCGGGGCGGACATGCAGCTGGGAGACCTGCTGCGCGGCAAGAAGCGGTTTACCGAGGCGGTAGACGCCTATGACGAAGCCATCCAGCGCTTTGAAGCCGCCGGTATGCCGGAGCGCTGGTCGCTCTACTACAGCCGAGGCATCGCGCTCGAGCGCTCGGGACAGTGGCAGCGAGCCGAGGCCGACCTTCAGCACGCGCTGGAACTGAAGCCCGACCAGCCGCTGGTGCTGAACTATCTCGGCTATTCCTGGATCGATCGCGGCGAGAACCTGGAGCGTGGTCTGCAGATGATCCAGAAGGCGGTCGAGCTGCGGCCCGAAGACGGTTACATCGTCGACAGCCTCGGCTGGGCGCATTACCGGCTCGGCGATTATTCGAGCGCGGTCCAGTACCTCGAAAAGGCGATCGAGCTGGTGCCCGAGGACCCGACGATCAACGACCATTTGGGGGACGCCTACTGGCAGAGCGGGCGGCCGTTCGAGGCGCGTTACCAATGGCGGCGGGCGTTGCAATTCGGGCCGCAAGACGACGAGATCAAGCCGATCCAAGCCAAGCTCGACGGCGGCAGCGTACCTACTGCCGGGGCGGCGCGCGGCGGCTGAGCGGGAATGGCGGTTACGGCCTTTGCGCCGGCAAAGGTCAACCTCTACTTGCATGTAACCAGCCGGCGGGATGACGGCTATCACTTGCTCGACAGCCTCGTCGCGTTTGTCGACGTCGGAGATCGCCTGACGGCCGAACCGGCTGCATCCTTATCGCTCGTGGTCGACGGGCCCGAGGCGCCCGATCTCGCCGCGGTCGGTGACGACAACCTTGCGCTGCGCGCCGCCCGCCTCTTGGCCGACCGGACCGGGATTACCGCCGGCGCCACGCTGCATCTGGAAAAGCATTTGCCGGTCGCCGCCGGGATCGGCGGCGGGTCGAGCGACGCCGCGGCGGCGCTCCTCGCGCTAAAGCGGCTGTGGCGGATATCGCTGGACGACGGAGCGCTTCGCGCTCTTGGCGCGAGGCTCGGCGCCGACATACCCGCCTGTCTTTATCGGCGCGCCGTGTGGGTCGGGGGGATCGGCGAACGGCTCGAGCCGGCGGGGCCGCTGCCGGAAGCCGGCATTCTGCTGGTCAATCCGCGCAGAGCGCTGGCGACCGCCGCGGTATTCGCCGCCCGGCGCGGCCCGTTCGGCCATGTCGGACGGTTCGCGCCGATGCCAGGCGAAGCTTCGGCGCTTGCCCGTGCATTGATGCCGCGCCGCAATGATCTGACCGAAGCCGCGATCGGCCTCGTGCCGGAAATCGCCGCTGTGCTGGCGCGGCTCGGCGGCTTGCCGGGATCTTTGCTGGCCCGGATGAGCGGCAGCGGCGCCAGCTGCTTTGCGCTGTTCGCAAATCGAGCCGCCGCCGAAAAGGCACGGGCGCTGGTCGCCGCGGCCGAGCCTCGCTGGTGGTGCGCGGCGGGCGGCTTTATTTCCGCGGCCTCACTCGCCGACTCCGGGTGACGGCGCTCTGACGCTGGGCAAGAATTGGGACAAAGGGGCTGCATAACGGTCTTGCGTCCTTCGAGACGGCGCCCTTTGGGCGCTCCTCAGGATGAGGGTAAGGCTCTGATGGCATTAAGAAAACTCCTCATTCTGAGGAGGCCGCAAAGCGGCCGTCTCGAAGGACGCACGGCGCCCGATCCAGCCAACCATGGATTTCTTGCCCGGCCTCCCTGTTCGTACCGGTCGGAAGCGGAGGCGCACTGTGACCCGTCAGGCAAATCCCTTCAGCGATCGGACGGGGTACGTTATTCTGTCGCCGGTTGGGGCGTAGCCAAGTGGTAAGGCAGCGGATTTTGATTCCGCCATACGGAGGTTCGAATCCTCCCGCCCCAGCCAATTTTCAAGCTTTAGAACGACGGCGTTTCGCGAGAACGACGGCGTTTCGCGCCGAGGCAACCCGGATCGGCCGCAAGGCGGGCGTTCGGCCGGCCGCCGACGCGGAAGGTTGACCGGGGTCGCGATCTCTCGGCACAATCCGGAGCTGTTCGGGCAGGCTTCTTCCGGGAGAACGCCATGATCAATCGGACCGCGACCTTGCGCCGGCTCCTCGCCGAGGAACAGTTCATCGACATGCCCGTCGCCTACGACCCGCTCGGCGGCCGGCTGATCGAGAGCCTCGGGTTCAAGACCGTCTACAATGGCGGGTTCGTGACCGGCGCATCGCGCTGCACCTCCGAGCCGCTATTGACGATGGACGAGCAGGTGCGCACCGCCGGCGATATCGCCAAGGCGGTCAACGTGCCGGTTGTCGCCGATGCGGGCGCCGGTTTTGGCGAGCCGCTGCACACGATGCGCACGGTCGAGGAATTCATCCACGCGGGCATCAGCGGCATCCATATCGAGGACCAGCTCTTTCCCAAGCGGGCGCATTACCACAAATATGTCGCGCATGTGATCCCGCGGAAGGACTTCGTCGACAAGATCAAATTCGCGTGCCGTCAGCGCGACGAGACCGACAAGAATTTCGTCATCATCGCGCGCAGCGATTCCTGCCGGTTCGAAGGGCTCGACGAAGCCGTGGCCCGGATCAACATGGCGGCCGATGCTGGCGCCGACATGGGCATGATTTTCCCGCGCACGCCGGAGGAACTGCAGCAGGCGGCAAAGCTCGCGAAGGTTCCGCTGGTCTACGTCCGCAGCCTCGGCAACCGCGACAACCGTCCGACCCCGAGCTCGAAGCAATTGGCCGAGATGGGCTACAAGGCCTGCATCGACGCGTTATTGTACTTGCTGGTCAGCTACCATCACGCGAAGCGGGCGTTGATGGAGCTGAAGCAGAACGGCGAGTATGGCGGCCTCAGCGGGGAGGAGTGCGTCGCCGCCCGGCACGAAATCGAGACTCTGGTCGGCCTCGACCGGTTCTATGAGGTCGAAGAGCAGACGGTTGAAGACAAAAAGTGGGGCACTCGGTAGGAATTCGATAATCGGGGGAGACAACCAGCCTGCCGCGCGCAAGACCCTCACCCGCCTCGCTGCGCTCGCCACCCTCTCCCGCAATGCGGGAGAGGGGCTGTAAGGCCACGAACGCAGAGCCCCTCTCCCGCACGGCGGGAGAGGGGGGACCAAGCGCGCCAGCGCTTGGTGGGTGAGGGTGTCGGTGCATCGCAAGGCATTTTCTTGGGAGAGACACAATGAACTGGGCCGAACGGCGCGAGCGCTTTCGCGCGATCCTTTCCGGAAACCGGTGCGTGCATCCGGGATCCGTGTACGACGCGATCTCGGCGCGCATTGCCGAGGATCTCGGCTTCGAGGTCGGAATGTTTTCCGGCTCGATCGGGTCGATGTCGGTGCTCGGCGCGCCCGACCTCGTCGTGTTGACCCTGACCGAATTCGCCGCTCAGGCCTACCGCATCTGCCGCGCCGGCAACTTGGCATTGCTGGTCGACGCCGACCATGGCTACGGCAATGCGCTGAATGTGCGCCGCACCGTCGAGGAGCTGGAGACCGCCGGCATCTGCGCGATGTCGATCGAGGATACGGTATTGCCGCGGCCCTATGGATCGGGCAGCAAGCCGAGCTTGAGCTCGGTCGAAGAGGGTGTCGGCAAGATGAAGGCGGCATTGTCGGCGCGCCAAGACAAGAACCTCGTCATTGCCGGGCGCACCAGTGCGCTCGCGATCGCCAACCTCGACGATGCCGTCAAGCGCGCCAAGGCGTATGAGGCGGCCGGGGTCGACGCGATCTTCCTCGCCGGCGGAGTCACGGCCGAGGCGGTCGAAGCGGTGTCGTCGGCGATCAGGATCCCGCTGATCCTCGGCGGCGGCAGCGGTCAGCTCGGCGATCTCGATTGGCTCGCGGCGCATCGAGTCCGGGTCGCATTGCAGACGCACGCCCCATTCTCGGCCGCGGTGCAGGCCGTCTACGATACGCTGAAGGCGCTCCGAGAGGGTGTCGCGCCGCGCGACCTCAAGAACATCGCGTCGCCCGAGCTGATGCGGCGGGTCACCCGCGCCGACGACTATCAGCAATGGACGAAGGACTTTCTCGGCGGGGCCTGACTGTTCGTCACCCCCGCGGAAAGTGCGGGTCTCATTCCTTTCCCACCCCGGCGAAAAGCCGGGGCCTATCGTGCCCTGGATTTGGGCCCTCGACGATCGGTAAGGCGTTACCGTTACTTGAAAAACTTCGATGTAGCGGAGGAGTGGGTCCCGGCTTTCGCGTGGCTTTCGCCGGGAAAGCGAAGGGAAAATTTGGCGACCCGGCACCATTTGCGACTGGCCGCTATCTCCATTTTACCACAACTTACTCAAATTCACTGGCACCCGACGGCCTGCGGGCTAAATCAGCGCCAAGCCGGTGATACTGGGGCAGGCCGGCGTTTGGAGGCAATTAACAATGACTGAGACAGCAATCGGTTTGGTGTGCGCGCCAATGAACCCTGCTGCCGACGACACGTGCCCTTCTACCACACGCCGCTCGCTGCTCGGGGCTCTCGCGGTCGTCTGTGCTTTGGTCGGACCCATCGCGGTCCGCGCGGACGTCGGTTCGGCGCCGTCCACAGACCGACCGAGCGCGGCAGCGTCGCCCGCCTCCCCGACCGTGCTGCGCGGATCTCCGCTGAGCTCCGCCAGATCGGTTCCGATCTGCCCGCCCGGATACGCCCTTTCGGGTTATGCCTGTATCGGGCCGAGCGGTGGTGGCCCTACCGAGGGCGCGCCGGGTTACGACTCCTGGTCGTATTACGGCTACTGGCCGGAGTACGGCAACGACAATCGGTACGGCGGGTTTGCTGGCCGCGGATTTGCTGCCGATCGCTTCGTCGGCTCCCATGGCATTGATGCTGCGGTCCCGAAGACCGAGTTGGCCGGTGGTTAAGACGACTTGAGCCCGCGACCTGAGGCCTCCCGCCAGTCGCTCAACCGGCCGCCGATGACTAATCCAGGTGGGTGTGTCGTTTTGCTCCCCCTCAACGCGGCGCCGGGACGAGCGGCTCTAAGAGGTTGTCGGGCGGCGCAAATTCCGCTCCGTTGAAGCCCATTGCGGCGAGGAAGGCGTCCCGGACTTCCGGCGGCTGGCCGGTCTGAAAGACATAGCCTTCGAGGCCGCGCCGGCTGAGCGGATCGCGCAGCATCTCGGCGCGCGTCAGGCCGTCGGTCAGCGGCCGGCGGTCGGCGACCGGCAGGCGGATGGAGCGGTTTCGCGCCGGGTCGCGTATCACCGCCTTGGGGTCTTCTCCCCTCGCGACCGCGTCGAGGTCGCGCAGAAAGCGGCGGCGGGTCATGACGATGCCCTGGTCGCTCGGGCCGAGATACTCCCGGCTGCGGTCGGCGATCCGCCCTTGTCCGACCCAGGTCACGAAATCCTGGTTCATCACGTGGCTGGTGATCCAGCGTCCACTCGTTTCGTCGGCGATCGGCCCTTGCCAGGTCGGGATCCGGTCCTGGACATAGGGCTCGCGCTCTTTCGGCACGCGGCTGAAGGCCCAATTGATGCTGAGCGTGTTTTCATCGTCGATCGGCACGCGGTATTCGATGTGATTGCCGGTGAAGAGGGCATTCGGCCACAGGCAGACGCGGCCGATCGTCCACAGCTCGTTGTGCTCGCTGGTGTCGGAGCGGATGCGCTTGTACTGGAAGCCGTACTCGAATTCGCTGAAATCGACCCTGACGTGGTGCGGCGCGTAGGGGCCCGTCCTGCCCTTCAGCCGCAGGCTCCAGTTCGAATGGGTCCATTCGAAATGCACCGGGTCGATCGAGTTCTCCTGGCACTGAAACCAATTGCACGGGATCTCGGCCTTGACGATCTGGCGGAAGCCATTGGGCCACGAGAAGAATTCCCAATCCGGCACCAACGGCCGCGGCTCCGGCCCGAGATAGGCCCATACGAGGCCTCCCAATTCGGCGACCGGGTACGCCTTGATATGGACCCCGTCCCTGAGCCGCGCGTCGGGATGCGCCACGTCCTCATAGGGTTGCGCGAGGCAGCGCCCCGCCTCGTCATAGAGCCAGCCGTGATAGTTGCAGCGCAACCCGCGCGCCTCGACATAGCCATAGCTGAGATCGGCGCGGCGATGCCGGCAATGCCGGTCGACGAGGCCCCAACGCCCGCCGAGATCCTTGTAGAGCACGAGGTCCTCGCCCAAGAGCCGCACGGGCTTCGTGCCCGGTTGGCCGAGCTCGCTGGCGCCGGCAATCGGCCACCAGTAGCGGCGCAGCAGATCGCCCATCGGCGTCCCGGCGCCAGTCTGTGTGAGCCGCTCCCAGCGGCTCCGAGGCTCGTGCGTCACCGAAGATCTCCGCTTGTCATGGTGCTGGTTACACGTCGAGTGTGTGCTCGCGCTCCCATTCGGTCAGATGGCGCATATAGTCGGTCCAATGCGCCATCCGCAATTTCACGTAAGCGTCGACAAAGCCCGCACCCAACGCCTCGCGCAGCGCTGTGGAGGTCTGGAAGGCTCGCAGCGCGTCGAGAAGGTTGAGCGGCAACCGCGGGATGCCGGCGGGAGCGGCGCCGGGCTCGTACATGTTGACGTCGAGCCGTCTGCCGGGATCGAGCCGGCGGACTATCCCGTCGAGACCGCCGGCAAGGATGCCCGCCTGCAGCAGGTAAGGGTTGGCCGCACCGTCCATCAGCCGCAATTCGAAGCGGCCCGGCTCGGGAATCCGCACCATGTGGGTGCGGTTGTTGGCGCCATAGCTGATCGCATTCGGCGACCAGGTTGCGCCCGACACGGTCGGCGCCGCATTGATCCGCTTGAAGCTGTTGACGGTCGGCGTGAACAGAGCGGTCAATGCCTCGGCCTGGGTCAGGATGCCTCCGAGAAAGCTGTACGCGAGAGCGGAGAGACCGAGCTCGCCTGCGGGATCGTGAAACAGATTGGTCTCGCCCGCGCGGTCCCATAACGATACATGGGCGTGGCAGCCGCTCCCCGTCAGATGCATGAACGGCTTTGGCATGAAGGTGGCGCGCAACCCATGCACCCGCGCGAGCTCCTTCACCATAAATTTGAAGAACACGTGGCGATCGGCCGTCACGAGGGCGTCGTCGTAGGTCCAGTTCATCTCGAATTGGCCGTTTGCGTCCTCGTGATCGCTCTGATAAGGCCCCCAGCCGAGCCCGAGCATTGCGTCGGTGATCGTCCGGATCAGCTCGTAGTGACGCAGCAGCGCCATCTGGTCGTAGCATGGCTTTGCTTGCCGGTCCTCGCCGTCGCCGACTGCCCGCCCGTCCGGGCGCAATAAGAAGAACTCGGCCTCGACGCCGGTCTTCAGCCGATAGCCCGCCGCCTCGGCCGCGGCGAGCTGGCGCTTTAGCACATGCCGCGGAGCATGCTCGATCGGCTTGCCATTGATGTGCAGGTCGGCGGCGAGCCAACCGATCTCAGGCTTCCACGGCACTTGACGTCAGGCTCGCCGGGTCCGGCATTGCGAACATGTCCGGATCGGCAGGGGTCAGATCGAGATGGGTAGAAAAGCCGGCAAATGCGGCGCCGTCACGCTGCATCTGCCCAATCGCCACGGCTGGGACCAGCTTCGCGCGGAGCACCCCGAAGAGGTCGACAAAGCTGATCAGCAAATAGCGGATGCCGCGATCCGTTGCCTCTTTCGCTAAGTCCTGCGACATCAATACCTGCTCTTTCCCGGGATCCAGTCGGTGCCGGCGAGCGGCACACCAGCCATAGCGGCCGCTTCGACAGTCAGTGCGGCGAGGTCTTCCGGCTCGAGATTATGGAGATGCGACTTGCCGCAGGCGCGGGCCAATGTCTGGGCCTCCATTGTCAACACCGTCAGGAAATTGCGGATGCGCCGTGCGCCCTCCTCGACATCGAGCCGGCTTTCCAGTGCCGGGTCCTGCGTCGTGATGCCGACCGGGCAGCGCCCGGTATGACAATGATGGCAAGCCCCCGGCTCGGTGCCGAGCGCCCGATAATCCCCGACATGGACCGCGCGGTTACAGCCGAGCGCGACCAGTGCAGCGGTGCCGATCGACACTGCGTCGGCGCCCATCGCCAATGCCTTGGCGACATCGGCGCCGCTGCGGATGCCGCCCGAAATGATCAGCTGCACCTTCCGGTGCTGGCCGAGTTCCTGGAGCGCCTCGACCGCCTGACGCAAGGCCGGCAGGGTCGGGATGCCGGCATGCTCGATGAATACCTCCTGGGTGGCGCCGGTGCCGCCTTGCATGCCGTCGAGCACGACAACGTCGGCCCCGGCCTTGACCGCGAGCTGCACGTCGTAGCGCGGCCGTGACGCGCCGATCTTGACAAAGACCGGCTTTTCCCAAGCGGTCAGTTCGCGCAATTCCTGGATCTTGATCGTCAAATCGTCGGGTCCGGTCCAATCCGGGTGGCGGCAGGCGCTGCGCTGGTCGATGCCGGGCGGCAAGGTTCGCATCTCCGCGACCCGCTCGGTAATCTTCTGCCCGAGCAGCATGCCGCCGCCGCCCGGCTTTGCGCCCTGGCCGACGACGATCTCGATTGCCTCGCAGGCGCGCAAATGGCTCGGATCGAAGCCATAGCGCGACGGCAATACCTGATAGACGAGGATTTTCGACTCGCCTCGCTCTTCCTCGCTCATGCCGCCGTCACCGGTCGTCGTGCTGGTGCCGACCGCGCTGGCGCCGCGGCCGAGCGCCCGCTTGGCATTGGCGCCGAGCGCGCCAAAGCTCATTCCGGCGATCGTGATCGGGATTTTCAGTTCGATCGGCTTTTTGGCAAAACGGGTGCCGAGCGACACGTCTGTGGCGCAGCGCTCGCGATAGCCTTCGAGCGGATAGCGCGAGATGGAGGCGCCGAGCAGTACCAGATCATCAAAACTCGGCAGCGGGCGCAAAGTGCCGAAGCCGCGGATTTTGTATAGGCCTTCTTCGGCAGCGCGCTCGATCTCCGCGATGACCTCGGAAGAAAAGGCAGCGGAGCGCCGTAGCGAAGGGATGGTCATTGTCAATATTCGGCGGCGTGGTCGATGTGAAAATTATAGAGGCGCCGCGCCGAACCGTAATGCCGAAAACGGGTCGCATCGGCGGCGATGCAGGCGCGATCGAGGAGACCGGCGATGCCCTCGACATCGTTCTGTGTCATCTCCTTCTCGATGCAGTCGGCACCGAGGCTCGCAACGGCGCCGGCCACAAAAATCTCCGCCTCGTAGAGCGAGTCGCCAAGGTCGTGGCTAGCGTCGCCGCACACGATCAGCCTACCGGCTTGGCCCATGAATGCGCTCATATGCCCGACCGAGCCGCCAACGACAATGTCGACGCCCTTCATCGAGATGCCGCAGCGCGCACTGGCATCGCCCTCGATGACGACGAGCCCGCCGCGGCCCGAGGCTGCGGCGGATTGCGAGGCATTGCCGCGCACGCGAACAAGCCCGCTCATGATGTTCTCGGCCAGTCCGGTGCCGGCATGGCCGTCCACCACCACAGTCGCCGCCCCGTTCATGCCTGCGCAGTAGTAGCCGACATGTCCCTTGATCTCGATTTGCACCGGCTCGGTGATGCCGACGGCAATGGCGTGAGCGCCATTCGGGTTCAGCACCCGCCAATAAAGCTCGTTGGTCTGCGGAGTGAGCCGGTGCAGTCTTTCGTTCAGTGCGCGGACCGAGCTGCGCGCCAGGTCGACCTCGATCACTGGCGCTGCCAGGAATAGACCGTCGCCGGCCGTGGCTCCCAGATCTCGGCACCGGCCGCGCCGGGCAGGGTCGCAATCGCGCGGTATTCGGTCGCCATCGCGACCCAGTCGTCAGTTTCGGCGAGAACTGCGGGCTTGCAGGCGATTGGATCCCGCAAGATGGCAAAGCCATCCCCGGTGCCGACGGCGAAAGTATAGAACCCATCGAGGTCGGCGAGCGCGGCTTCGAGCGCCTCAGTCAGGCTCATTCCCTGGCCCAACCGCCAAGTCAGGTAGCCGGCTGCAACCTCGGTGTCGTTGTCGGTTGTGAAGCGGATGCCCTCGCGGCGCAGCGATTGGCGCAGCCGGTTGTGGTTCGACAGCGACCCGTTATGCACGAGACAGAGATCGAGGCCGGTCGAGAACGGATGAGAGTGTTCGGTCGTCACTGCACTCTCCGTCGCCATTCGGGTGTGGCCGAGAGCGTGTGTGCCGCACCGATGCGCTAGATCGAAGCGCCGCGCGACCGCGTCCGGCAGACCGACATCCTTGAACACCTCGATGCGCTCGCCAAATCCGAAAATCCCGAGTTCGGGGTGACGATGGGTGAGCCAGTCAAAGAATTCCTGCTGGCCGGCGCCCAAAGTGAAGACCGCGTGGCTGCAATAATGCCGCGCAGCTTCGGTGAGCGGGAAGGCGGGGCCGAGTTCGGCTTCGAACGCCCGCCAATCGTATTGGTCATCGGGCGCGTGCAATGTCACCCTGAACCCCCCTGCCGGCGCTGGGTCGCCATAAAGAGAAAAGCCGGTGCTGTCAGGCCCCCGTTCGGCCATCTGTGACAGCATGCCGGCCAGCAGCGGCCCGAGGGCCGGCGTCGCTGCGCCGCGCTTGAAGAACAGCCCGACAATCCCGCACATCTATGCGATCCCGAACGAGGACACGCCAAACTATCTCGCAGCGCAGCACGCGGCAACCGCTGTTGCGTCGCCCGGCACCCCTAGCAGGGTGCTGAAAAAGGCCGCGAGTTAGCTGGAAACCCCCGATGATTAAGTTCACGGTCATTTCCGCGAAAGCGGGAATCCATCTTTGTCAGTGGGTTACGGATACCAGCTCTCCGCTTCGCTACAGCAGGAATGACGAGTTTCCAGGTCATCGGGTGTTTTTCAGCAACCTGCTAGGTGGCCTAGCGCGGCAGCGGGTTGCCCTTGGTTTCGCGGCCGAGCAGCATCGCGAGGATGCTGAGCAGAGCGAAGCAGGTCATGAACGCCGTCACCCGGTTGAAGCTGCCGCCGAACGCGCCGACCAGCAGGCCCGCGACGAGCGGGCCGAAGCTGGTGATGATGCGGGCGCTGCCGGTGCAGAACCCGACCGCGGTCGAGCGGATGTGGGTCGGGAACAGCTCGGGCAAATAAACCGCGTAGCCGGAGAATACGCCGAACACGAAGAAGCCGAAGATCGGCAGCACGACCGGGTACCACGGCTCGTAGCCGGGCAGTGCCAGATAAAGGGTGAGCCCGGCGGCGATCGTGCCGAGGCTGTAGAATATCACGGTCGGCCGTCGACCGACGAGATCGGCAATAAAGCCGAAAGCGATATAACCGGCGATGCCCCCGAGGCTCCACAGCATCATGCCACGGCTGACCAGCGGCACCGCGGCGGTGGCGTCGGCGGCGCCGCTCTTCTGCGCCATCAGCGACAAGATCGTCGGCAGCCAGATCACCGTGGTCCAGATCGCCAGCAGCGAGCCGAGGCCAAACAACACTCCGACCATCGTGTTGTAGCGGTTTTCCTTGTTGAACAACTGGGCCGGCACGAAGCGCATGAACTCGCGGTCGCCCGCGCCGCTGCGCAGGCCGGCAGAGGCGACGCGGCGGCGCTCCTGGACATCGGCGAAGCGATCGGGCTCCAGCATCCGCCGGCGGATCACCGCGAGCAGGATCGCCGGCACGATGCCGATGAAAAACACGTACCGCCAGCCATAGCCGCCGACGAGACCATAGGCCCAGGAGCCGACAAAGGTGCCGACCGCGCCGCCGGTCATCATGCACCCGGCGATTTTCGCCCGATGCGTCTCGCCCAGCGTCTCGGTCAGAAGCGGGATGCCAACCATCAGCTCGGCGCCAGTGCCAAGCCCGGCGATGAAGCGATAAAAGGCGAAGTCGAGAATGCCTATCGAGAGCCCCTGCAGAGCGGTGAACACGGCGTAGATCGCGATGCTGAAAGCGAGCGTGCGCACCCGGCCGATGTAGTCGGCGATGATGCCGAACAGAAAGCCGCCGAAGGCCCAGCCGAGCAGTCCTGCCATCGCGAGCAGGCCGCCATATTTGCCGATATCGGTGAGCGGCGGGTTGCCGCCCAACAGCTCGATCATCGCAGGCCGCAATACGAGCGAGTAGAGCCCGAAATCGGCCGCATCCAGCGTCCAGCCGAGCCACACGACGAGAAAAACCAGCCATTGATACCGGCTGACCGCCCGCAATCCGCCAAATTGCGCTACGGCTACCCCGCCCTTATCCACCGGCCGCCTCCCTCTTTGTTCAGGTTCGTATCAAAGGCTGATGGCACCTACTATGGAGGGAATAGCAGGTCAAGCACTTCCCGTAATGAGGCTAGGACAGGAACCTTCGTTGCTACCCGTCATTGGTCGATGAGAGGAAGTGGAGGGTGCCATGAGGGAAAGGCCGAAAGCGCTAATCGTCGGAGCGGGTCCGACCGGATTGGTGATGGCGCACGAACTCGCGCGAGACGGCATCCAATGCCGCCTCATCGACAAGGCCCCGCACCGCGCGATGGAGTCGCGAGCAATCGCGATCCGCCGGCCGCATATCTGATACGCCCGGACGGCTATGTCGGTTTCCGCGGCGACCAGCGCACGGTTTCCGCGAACCTACCCCACTACCTCGCCAAGCTTTGTTCGTCGGTTGGCATCGGTTGAGGGGCTGGCTCGGCGCCGGTGCCGGACGCCGGGTCCGAGGAATTGTTGGACTCCACTGGCGCCGGCGTTCGCCGCTGCGCCATCGAAGGACCGGCGACGACATCGAAATCACTGTGGGACATGGGGCTGACCTCCTTTTGAGAGAGGCCGCTCCACACTCGGCGACGATCGGGTAACGAGAAGCCTGAAACGCGAAAGCCGGCTCGGGTGAGGCGGCTTCGGGTGATTGACGCGAGTGCGCTATCCTAGGCCGCCGAGATGTACTGGCGGTACCAAAATCGCGCGACTGGGACTGGCGTTCTCAATGCCATGGGTTGCATATTAGATGCGCCTCGACGCGAATGCAATGGGAACTCGCAATGAGGCGCACGCTAAACGGCTGCCCTCTCCCCGCGAGCGGGGAGAGGGAGAGCTTCGAGTATGTTACTGAGCCGTTACGACGGCATCTGGCCCATGAAGTCGCGCTTGCCGATCTCGACGCCGAGGCTGCGCAGGATGTTGTAAGCGGTCGTCGTGTGGAAATAGAAGTTCGGCATCGCGAGGTGATAGAGATAGGCTTGGGCACGGAAATGGCGCGGCTGGCCGCCCTGAGTGATCGTGACCTGCGCGTCCTCCCTGCCGTCGAGCTGGTCGGCCTTGAGGCCTTTCAGAAAATCGATCGTCTTGTCGATCCGCGTCTTCATCTCGGCGAAGCTGTTGTCGATCGCGGGAAGCTCCGGCACCGCGACGCCGGCGGCGCGCCCGGCGCCAAAGGCGTGCTCGCTCGCCTGCCGCACCTGGCGGGCGAAGGTGAACATGTCCGGATAGAGCCGCCAGTTTAAGAGCGCGTTCTCTTCCCACTTATGGGCGGTAGCGTGAGCCTCGGCCTTTTCGACCACTCCCTTCAGGCCGCCGAGCAATTGCAGAAATACCGGCACTGACGCGTGATACATGGAGATCGGCATGGCATGGTCCTCCTCGATCGTTGCTGACGTTGATGCCGTGCGGATCTTAGCGGGCCACGAGAAGCGCGTGAAGACCCCTGCCGACCGAGCGAACGGTCGAATTAAGAGAAATCTTTACCTCGCTGTGCCTCGATGCTCCGTCCTCCTCGGAGCCTGCAAGGTTGTCCACCCTGTTCCCCACAGATCCTCGTCGCCGTTGCAGAGTGACCACAATCGAGATCGTCGCCGTCGGGATCATCGTCATTCTGGCGATGTGGACGACAGTTGCGGCCTCGATCACGACCGCAAGAGAGGCGGCATTGGACCGCACGCGGTCGGAAGGGCGTAACCTCGCGGCTGCTTTCGCGGACGAATTGACCCACATTCTTGGCGGCGTCGCCGGCGCGATGGAGATCGTCGCCCAACGCATGCGCAACACGCGCGGGGCCTTCGACATCCATGCCTGGGCGCGCGAGATCCCGCTGCTGTCGAACGCGACGATTTAAGCGGGAATCATAGGACCCGACGGCAGGCTCGTCTCGACCACGCTCGACCCCGCGCCGGAGCCGATCGACCTCGGCGACCGCGAGCACTTCCGCATCCATCTCGATGGCCGGTTTCAGGGTATCTTCATCGGCAAGCCGGTGACCGGGCGCGTCTCGCACCAGATCACGATCAATGTGACGCGGCGCGTCGACGCCGAGGACGGCACCTTTCTCGGCGTCATCATGTTTGCGCTCTCGCCGGCTAATCTCACCACCCTCAACACATCGATCGATCTGGGTCCGCACGGCAGCATCGCTCTGATAGGGCTGGACGACATTGTGCGGGCCCGCTTTACGCGGGAAGATCCGCACGGGCTGGCCGGCATCGGTCAGCGGGTCCGACATCCCTGGGCAGCCGCCATCCCCGCGAATGGCGAGGGCACGTTCATCAAGGAAAGCGTTATCGATCACATCACACGGCTCTTCAGCTATCGCCGCGTCGGGGATTATCCGCTCGTCGTCACCGTCGGTTCCGACCTCGCCGCGGCGCTTGCGTCATCTCGTGAGCATGCCAGGGTCATCGCCGCGATTGCCGGTTTGGCAACGATTTTGCTGGCAGGCCTCTCAGCGTATCTCATTCGCGAGATCCGCCAGCGCACCTCGCATGAAATCGCGTTGGCTGACGAGCGCGACAAGCTTCAGGCCGCCAGTGACCACCTGAAAGCCGATATTGCCCTCCGAAAGGAGGTCGAACAGAAACTCCGGGAAATACAAGCGACTTTGCGCGATGCGGTCGACAGCATCTCCGAGGGGTTCGTCATCTACGATCGCGATGATTGTTTTGTGATGTGCAATGAGCCCTATCGGCGGCTGTATCCGAAAGCGGCGCGCCTGATGGCGCCGGGGACGCCTTTTGAGGAAATTCTGTGGGCCGGTCTCGACGCCGGCTGGTATGCCGATGCGGCCGGGTGCGAACCGGAGTGGCTCGCCAATCGGATGAACACATTCAATCGGCCGTCCGAGGTCATAGAGCAGCCGCTCGCCGACGGCCGCTATGTGATGATCTCCTTGCGTCGCATGCAAAATGGCGGAATCGCGGCGTTGCACATCGATATTACCCAGATGAAAGTCGCCGAAGAGCAGCTTCGGCAAAGCCGGGACAACCTGAACCGCGCTCAGCGGCTTGCCAAGATCGGCAGCTTCAACCGCGATTTCCGAACCGGAGAGGTGAGTGGGTCGGAGGAGTTCTACCGGATATTCGGGTTCGATCCGCGTATGTCGGCGCCGACGAAGGAAGAGTTCCTGCCTCTCATTCATCCGGACGACCGCGCCGGATACGAAGCCTCGATGACTGCTTCCGAGCAAGGCCTCCAAGCTTCCCCACTGACATACCGCTTTCGGTGTCACGACGGGTCGATCAAATGGATTTACACAGAGATCGAAACGATTTTCGACGACAAAGGCAATCCCGCCCGGCGGATTGGGACGATCAGGGACGTGACAGAAACGCGTCTGGCCGAGGAGCGCCAAAGAGAGCTGGAGCGCCAGCTGCTTCATTCGCAGAAGCTCGACGCGCTGGGCACCCTCGCGGGGGGTATCGCGCACGATCTCAACAATACTCTGATGCCGATCCTTGCGCTGTCGCAGCTGCTGATGCAACAAATGCCGGAAGGGAGCAGCGAGAGGGAGGATCTCGAAACCGTCGTACAGGCGAGCCGCCACGGCCGCGACCTTGTGCAGCGCATTCTCGCCTTTAGCCGAAATCAGAAGGCGGCGAAGACGAGGGTTGATCTCGCTGCGATCGTCGGCCAAGCCCTGCAAATGCTGCGCTCGACCATCCCTGCGACTGTGCTGATCAATCAACAGATCGAGGACGTTCCGCCCATTCTGGCGGATGCCGGTCAGCTTCAGCAGATCATCGTGAATTTGGTCACCAATGCTCGGCAGGCCATCGGGAACGATCTGGGCATTATCACCATTGGGGTTTCACCGGCGAGCCGGCGTTCAAAACGCCGCCGCAGCGGCGATTTCGTTCGCCTTCGGGTCGCCGATACCGGCTGCGGTATGGATGCCGAGACGAAGGATCGGATCTTCGAGCCTTTCTTTACGACAAAAGATGTCGGCGACGGCACCGGGCTCGGACTCTCGGTCGTCCACGGAATCGTCGCCGATCATGGCGGGCGGATCGAGGTGAAAAGCCAACCAGGCGAAGGGACCGAGTTTACCATTCTCCTGCCGGCAGCTGAGTTTGCGGCATCAACGGACGGAGCGGCAGCAGCGTGAGGCTGCGAACCGTTCGCTCCGGGTGCCGTCGTAAGAGAAGGCTCCGTTAAATCATTCTTACCGAATTTCCAGTCAAGTGGGGTATCGCGCTATACGAGGCTGACCCCATGAAGGTTTTGGTGATCGACGACGACCATCTGGTCCGGTACACGCTTTCTAAGATCCTTCAGCGCAACGGGTACCATGTGACGACCGCCTCGGACGGCAAGCGCGCGATGACTGTCTTCCGCGACGAGCGCCCCGACGTCGTGATCACCGATATCATCATGCCCGAGCAGGAGGGCATTGAAACCATCCTCAAGATCCGGTGCGAACGTCCGGAGGTCAAGATCATCGCTATTTCGGGCGGTGCACGGACCCACAACCTCGATTATTTGGGGATGGCCGAGGCGTTTGGGGCAGACGACGTGATTTCAAAGCCCTTCGAGGCGGAGGAGCTGCTGAGCCGACTGGCTCGGTTTGACCTCGGGGCTGCTAGTCTTGCCGGGGCTACCGGCTAGTTCCGCATATTTCAAATAACCCTCGGCCGAGCGGTGGGTTAGGCCGGCCTCCCCCGCGCGGCGACGGTCCTCCTCGGCCCCGTCCGACGCTCGGCCCGAGTTTTTCCGCGGTAAATAAATCCTCTTCTGCCGCCACTGACCGGCCGTCTCGCCACCACGATTGACAGTCCTCGGTGCGGCCGATACGACACTCGCGTACCCGATAAAAACAGCCCCGGACAGGTTGAACGGGAGGAGAAGGCGAGTTGCTTTGCCACCACTCTTAGACGTCAGGGATCTGCATACCGAGTTCCGCACCGGCGCGGGTGTCGTGCCGGCAGTCGACGGGATTTCCTACACCGTCGAACGCGGCGAGACGGTTGCGATCGTCGGCGAGAGCGGGTCGGGCAAGACCGCCGGGGCCTTGTCGATCCTGCGCCTTATCCCCGATCCGCCCGGGCGTATCACGCGAGGTGAAATTTTGTTCGCGGGCCGGGATTTGCTGGAGCTTTCGGACGAGGAGATCCGACAGGTCCGGGGCGCGGATATCGGCATGGTCTTCCAAGAGCCGATGACCTCGCTGAACCCGGTCCTGACGATCGGCCGGCAGATCACCGAGACGATCGAACAGCATCGCGGTGCCGATCGCCCCGCAGCCCAAGAACGCGCGGTCGAACTCCTCGGGCTGGTCGGCATCGCCGATCCGGTGCGCCGCCTGAAGCAGTATCCGCATCAGCTGTCGGGCGGTATGCGACAGCGTGTCATGATCGCGATCGCATTGGCCTGCGACCCAAAGCTGATCATCGCCGACGAGCCGACGACGGCGCTCGACGTGACGATTCAGGCGCAGATCCTCGAGCTGATGAAGCAGCTGACGCACCGGCTCGACGTGGCGCTGATCATCATCACCCACAATCTCGGGGTGGTGGCGCGCTACGCCAACCGGGTCAACGTCATGTATGCCGGCCGCATCGTCGAGAGCGGCCCCGCCGCGCAGATCTACCACGACCCGCGGCACCCTTACACGATGGCGCTGCTGCGCTCGGTGCCGCGTCTCGATCGGCCGCGCCAGGCGCGGCTCGACCCGGTGGATGGACAGCCGCCAGACCTGACTCGGCTCGACGCCGGCTGCTCGTTCCGCCCGCGCTGCCGCTTCGCCGTCGAGGCCTGCGCCGTGTCGCGCCCGCCGCTGCAACGGACGGGAGGCGGGCAGCATTACGCGGCGTGCTTCCGCAGCGGCGAGATCGCGATCGAGATCGCACAAGCGCCGAAGCAGCTCGAGCCCGCGGGCGGTCTCGCCGCTTCCTGATCAACCTCGCGACGAGAGACTGACATGACGACCGGTTCATGGTGGTTGGCGGCAGGCATCGCAAGCATCGCCCTCGGCGCGGCGGCGCTGACTGCGGCGCCGGGTGAAGAGGAGGCGGGAAGGCGCGGCGGAACTCTTACGTATGTGATCCCGGAGGACGCCCCGCCCAGTTTTGACGGCCATCGCGAGGGCACCTTTGCGACCCTCCATTCGGTCGCGCCGTTTTACAGCGTGCTGATCCGGGTCAACCCCGAAAACCCGTCCTCGACGACCGACTTTGTCTGCGACCTCTGCACCGCGATGCCGCAACCGACCGACGGCGGCAAGACTTATACGTTCAAGATCCGCGGCGACGTCAAATTCCACGATGGCTCGCCGCTGACCGCTGCCGATGTCGCGAAAAGCTGGCAGATGATCATCGACCCGCCCCAGGGAGTGCTGAGCGCGCGTCAGAGCTGGTACGAAATGGTCGAAATGGTCGAGTCACCCGATCCGTCGACCGTCGTCTTCCACCTGAAATTCGCGACCGATGCGTTTCTGCCCGCGCTCGCCGACCCCTTCACTTTTATATACAAGAAGGAAATCCTCGATAAGGACCCCCGCTGGTACGAACAGAACATCCTCGGCTCGGGCCCGTTCAAATTCGCCGAATACGAAACCGGCCAGGCGATCAAGGGGGTTCGCAACCCCGATTATTATCGCAAGGGGTTGCCCTATCTCGACGGTTTCAGCGGCATTTATGCGCCAAAGCAGGCGGTTCGCGTCGAGGCCATTCGAAGTGATCGCGCTGCCATCGAGTTCCGCGGTCTTCCACCGTCGACGCGAGACGAGCTCAAGAGAGCCCTCGACGGTCAGCTCGCCGTTCAGGAGAGCGACTGGAATTGCGGCAACCTGGTAACTCCGAACCACAAGAAAAAACCGTTCGATGACCCCCGGGTGCGGCGCGCGCTGACCCTAGCGATCGACCGTTGGCACGGGGCCCCGGCGCTGTCCAAGATCGCCAATGTGCGCACCGTCGGCGGGATCGTGTTTCCCGCCTCGCCGCTGGCGGCGACGAAGGAGGAGCTGCAGCAGATCGCCGGTTTCTGGCCCGATATCGAAAAATCGCGGGCGGAGGCAAAACGCCTACTGAAAGAGGCAGGAGCCGAGGGGTTGAGTTTCGAGCTTTTGAACCGCAATGTCGACCAGCCGTACAAATATGTCGGCACCTGGCTGGTCGACGAGTGGAGCAAGATCGGATTGCACGTGACGCAGCGCGTGCTCCCTGGAGGTCCGGAATTGGACGCGCTGCGCACCGGCAATTTCGAGGTCGCGCTGATCGCCAATTGCCACGGCGTGCCCAACCCGTTGTTGGATGTTCAGACATTCCTGCCGACCTATGCCGCGGCATACGGTTATTACCAGGATCAGGCCGAACTCGATCTTTACGACAAGATGCTGCGCGAGACGGATTTCGCAAGACAGCGCGATTTGATGCGCCAATTCGAAAAATACGTCGTTGATGAAAAGGCCCATCAGATCTGGATATTGTGGTGGTACCGTATCGTCCCCTATCGGTCTTATGTGAGGGGCTGGAAGGTCAGTCCCAGCCATTACATCAACCAGGATCTGGCCACGGTCTGGCTCGACAAATGACAAATTTATAACGGACAGAAGGCTTTACCGGAAGGAATTCCGATGGAGGCGAGATCAGCGACACTGGCGGCGAGCCTCGGCGCCCTACTGATTGGGGCGCCGTGTGCCGTGCCGGCGCAGGAAACCCCAAAAAATGGCGGCGTTCTGAATTACGTGATCCCGGCGGACGCGCCGCCGAGCTTTGATGCCCACCGCGAAACCACCTTTGCCACAATACACTCGGCGGCGCCGTTCTACAGTGTGCTGATCCGCGTCGATCCCAACGATCCGTCCTCGACCACCGGCTTTGTCTGCGACCTGTGCACGGCAATGCCGCAGCCGAGCGACGGCGGCAAGACCTATACGTTCAAGATCCGCGACGGCGTCAAATTCCATGACGGCTCGCCGCTCACCGCCGCAGACGTGGCCGCGAGCTGGGAGCACATCATCCACCCGCCCGAGGGCGTATTGAGCCCGCGCGAGAGCCACTACGTAGTGGTCGACACGGTCGACGCGCCCGATCCGACGACCGTGGTCTTCCATCTGAAGTTCGCAACGAGCGCCTTCTTGCCGGCGCTCGCCGATCCTTACAGCTGGATTTACAAAAAAGAAGTTCTCGATAAAGACCCGCGCTGGTACGAAAAGAATATCCTCGGCTCGGGTCCGTTCAAATTCGTCGAATATCAAGTCGGCCAGTCGATAAAGGGCGTAAAGAACCCCGACTATTACCATAAGGGTCTGCCTTATCTCGACGGGTTCAGCGGAATTTATGCCGACAAGCAGGCGGTGCGGGTCGACGCGATCCGCGCCGATCGCGCGGCGATCGAGTTCCGCGGCTTCCCGCCCTCGGTGCGTGACGAGCTTGTCGGTGCATTGGGCGACAAGATCACGGTGCAAACCAGCGACTGGAATTGCGGCAGTTTCGTCGAGCCCAACCACAAGAAAAAGCCGTTCGACGATGCCCGGGTGCGCCGCGCGCTGACCTTGGCGATCGATCGCTGGCATGGCGCGCCGCAGCTCGCCAAGATCGCCAACGTCCACACGGTGGGCGGCATCGTCTTCCCCGGCTCGCCGCTGGCGGCGGACAAGGAGGAACTCCAGGACATCGCCGGGTTCTCGCTCGACATCGAGAAGTCGCGCGCCGAGGCAAGACGTCTCTTGAAAGAGGCGGGGGCCGAGGGACTGAGCTTCGAGCTCTTAAACCGCAACGTCGATCAGCCCTACAAGTACAACGCCACCTGGGTGATCGACGAGTGGAGCAAGATCGGACTCCACGTCACGCAACGCGTCGTGCCGACGGGTCCGTGGTTCGAAGCCATGCGGCAAGGCAACTTCGACGCCGTCCTGGCCGGCAATTGCCAGAGCATCGTCAATCCACTGCTCGACGTGCAACGATACCTGCCGAATTACGCCGCCAACTACGGGCAGTTCGACGACAAGCAGGAGATTGCTCTCTACGACAAGATGCTGCGCGAGAGCGATTTCTCGAAGCAGCGGGCGCTGATGCGCGAATTCGAAAAGCACGTACTCGACACGGAAGCGCACGAGATCTTCCTGCTCTGGTGGTACCGGACGGTGCCTTACCGGTCGTATGTCAAGGGCTGGAAGATCAGCCCCAGTCATTACCTCAATCAGGATCTGGCGACCATATGGCTCGACAAATAAGGGGGGAACCACACCGCTCCGTTCTGCTCCCTCGCCCCGCTTGCGGGGAGAGGGTCGGGGTGAGGGGCCGGTTCGCAATGGGATGGCGCCGCAACCGGAGGCCGGTTTGCCCCTCACCCGGAAGCCGCGCTACGCGCGTCTTCCGACCTCTCCCCACAGGCGGGGCGAGGTGCTCGGTCGCGCGGTCGATACCGTGACAACCCGCTCTGGCAGGATGGTGCTTATTGCATCGGTTTTCCTGGCGATACCGGCAATAGCGGACGAGGAGCCGAAATACGGCGGCATGCTCACCTACATGATCCCGGCCGACGCACCGCCGAGCTTCGATGGGCACCGCGAGAGCACCTACGCGACAGTGCATTCGGTCGCGCCGTTCTACAGCGTGCTGATCCGCGTCAACCCCGAAAACCCGGCGGACATAACCCATTTCGTCTGCGATCTATGCACCGAGCTGCCGCAGCCGACCGACGACGGCAAGACTTACGCATTCAAGATCCGCCAGGACGTCAAATTTCACGACGGATCGTCATTGACCGCCGCCGATGTGGCTGCGAGCTACAATAAGATCATTTTTCCGGCCAACGGCCAATTGAGCGCGCGCTCCAGCAATTATCTGATGGTCGACAAGGTCGAGGCGCCCGACCCGGCCACCGTCGTCTTTCACCTCAAATTCGCGACCAGCGCGTTTCTGCCGGCGCTCGCCGACCCGTTCAACTTCATCTACAAAAAAGAAGTTCTCGACAAGGATCCCCGCTGGTACGAGAAGAACATACTCGGCTCCGGCCCGTTCAAATTCGTCGATTATCAGGTCGGCCAGTCGATCAAGGGCGAGAAGAACGCCGATTATTACCATAAAGGCCGGCCCTACCTCGACGGCTTCACCGGGATCTATGCCGACAAGCAGGCCGTGCGGGTCGAGGCGATCCGCAGCGACCGGGCTGCCATCGAATTCCGCAGCATGCCGCCCTCGGCGCGCGACGAGCTCGTCAAGGCGCTCGGCGACAAGATCACGGTGCAGGAAAGCGACTGGAATGTCGCCAGCGCGGTGACGCCCAACCACAAGCGCAAACCATTCGACGACCCACGCGTACGCCGGGCTCTGAGCCTGGCGATCGACCGCTGGCACGACGCGCCGGCACTGTCGAAAATCGCGATCGTCAAGACGGTCGGCGGTATCGTGTTTCCGGACTCCCCATTGGCGGCGACCCGGCAAGAGCTCGAACAGACGGCCGGGTATTGGCCGGATATCGAGAAGTCGCGGGCCGAAGCCAAGCGCCTGTTGCAGGAGGCTGGGGCCGAAGGGCTCTCCTTCGAGCTTCTCAACCGCAATGTCGACCAGCCCTATAAATACGTCGCGACCTGGCTGGTCGATCAATGGAGCAAGATCGGGCTGCATGCGAAGCAACGAGTTTTGCCTACCGGACCTTGGTTCGAGGCGATGCGAAACGGCGATTTTGATGTTGTTCTCGAGGCCCCCGGGCACGGCATGGTCAACCCGCTGCTCGACGTGCAGAAGGCCCTGCCCGCCTCGGTCGACAGTGAGAATTACGGAAATTACGACGACCCGCAGGAGGTCGATATCTACGAAAAAATGCTGCGCGAGACCGACCCCGCGCGGCAGCGGGCGCTGATGCGCCGGTTCGAAAAGCTCGTGCTGGACGACGAGGCGCACATGATCTGGGTCCTGTGGTGGCACCGCATCGTGCCGTACCGTTCCTATGTGAAGAGCTTCAAGATCGCCCTGACGCATTTCATTAATCAGGATCTGGCAACGATTTGGCTCGACAGATAAAAATCAATGCGAAAACAAGCTACTCGTCATCCCGGCGGAAGGCCGGGACCCATGGCTGAAATGGGCACCGGCCGGAGCCTGTCCTCGGGCCGGCCAAAGGCCGGACCCGGGGGCCGGTATGGCGAAACAGGGCCGTCTGGGCGCAGGGAGATCTAATTTGAGACAGCCAATGGGAAAATCGGCGGCGGCCGCGGTTTTGCTCAGCGCACTGTCGATTGCGGCGCCCGCAGTAGCCGACGAGGAGCCAAAACGCGGCGGCACTTTGACTTACATGATCCCGGCTGACGCGCCGCCGAGCTTTGATGCGCATCGCGAGGAGACTTATGCGACAATCCATTCGGCCGCGCCGTTCTACAGCGTCTTGATCCGGGCCAACCCCTACGATCCGGGCAAGATCGACGATCTCGTCTGCGATCTGTGCACGGCGATGCCGAAGCCGACCGACGACGGCAAGACTTACACCTTCAAGATCCGCGACGGGGTCAAATTCACCGACGGCTCGCCATTGACCGCGGAGGATGTCGCGGCGAGCTGGAATGAGATCATCTTCCCGCCGCAGGGCGTCATCAGCGCGCGGCAGAGTAACTTCGTGATGGTGGACAAAGTCGAGGCCGCCGATCCGGCCACCGTGGTTTTCCGGCTGAAATTCGCCACCGACGCGTTTCTGCCGGCATTAGCCGACCCCTATGCCTGGATCTATAAAAAGGCGATCCTCGACAAGGACCCGCACTGGTACGAAAAGAACATTCTCGGCTCCGGCCCGTTCAAATTCGTCAGCTACGATGTAGGCCAATCGATCAAGGGTGAGCGCAACCCCGGCTACTTCCGCGCGGGGTTGCCCTATCTTGACGGTTTTACCGGGATATACGCCGACAAGCAGGCGGTACGGGTCGAGGCGATCCGCGCCGACCGCGCCGCAATCGAATTTCGCGGCTTTCCGCCCGCCACGGTCGACGAGCTGAAAAAGGCGCTGGGCGACAAGATTACCGTCCAGACCAGCGACTGGAACTGCGGCGGAGTGATAACTCCGAACCACAAGCGCAAGCCGTTTGACGATGTCCGGGTCCGGCGCGCCCTGACCTTGGCTATCGACCGCTGGGGGAGCGCACCGGAGCTGTCCAAGATCGCGGTCGTGCACACGGTCGGCGGCCTCACTTTCCCAGACTCGCCGCTCGCCCCGACCAAGGAAGAGCTGCAGCAGATCGCCGGTTATTGGCCCGACATCGAAAAGTCGCGGGCCGAGGCGCGACGCTTGCTGAAGGAGGCCGGAGCCGAGGGGCTCCAGTTCGAACTGCTGAACCGCAATGTCGATCAGCCCTACAAATACTATGGGATCTGGGTCGTCGACCAGTGGAGCAAGATCGGACTGCACGTAACCCAGCGGGTTTTGCCGACTGGGCCATGGTTCGAGGCGCTGCGCAGCGGCAACTTCGACGTCGGCACCGAGGGTAACTGCCAGAACGTCGTCAATCCGCTCGCCGACGTCGGCAAATACCTGCCGCATTCGGTCTCTAGCTCGAACTACGGGCAGTTCGACGATCCGAAAGAAATCGAAATGTACGACCGGCAGCTACGCGAACTCGACAAGGCCAAGCAGCACGCCGATCTGCTCGAGTTCAACAAATACGTCCTGGACGATCAGGCCCATGCGATCTACCTGCTGTGGTGGCAGCGGATCGTGCCGTACCGGTCCTATGTCAAAGGCTGGAAAATCGGTCCCAGCCATTACGTCAACCAAGACCTCGGCACCATTTGGCTGGACAAATGACGGTGACCCCGGACCCCCATCCGCTCCTCGAAGTCAGGGGATTGCAGATGCACTTCCCGGTTACCGAAGGGATCGTCATCAACCGAAAAGTCGGTGAGGTGAAGGCCGTCGACGGGATCGATTTCACTGTGCGGCGCGGCGAGACCCTGGGGCTGGTCGGCGAGAGCGGCTGCGGCAAGACCACGACCGGACGCTGCATCCTGCGGCTCGAAAAACCGACCGCCGGCGCGATCCTCTACAACGGCCTCGATATCGCCAAGCTCGAACGCAGAGATCTCGTGGCGCTGCGGCGCCGCATCCAGGTCATTTTCCAGGACCCCTACAGCTCGCTGAACCCGCGCATGAAAGTCGGCGAAATCATTGCCGAGCCGATCATGGTGCATGGGCTCGAGCGCAACCCGGCGCGGCGCACCGCCCGCGTGCGCGAGCTATTGTCGGTCTGCGGCCTCGACCCGAAATTCGCCGACCGTTACCCGCATGAAATGTCGGGCGGCCAGCGCCAGCGCGTCGGGATCGCCCGCGCTCTTGCCCTGGAACCCGAATTCATCGTCTGCGACGAGGCCGTCTCGGCGCTCGATGTGTCGATCCAGGCTCAGGTTATCAACCTGCTCGAGGATCTTCGCGAGAAATTCGGCCTGACCTATCTGTTCATCGCCCACGACCTCTCGGTGGTTCGGCATCTCTGCCAGCGTGTCGCGGTCATGTATCTCGGCCGCATCGTCGAGCTCGCGGCCTGCGACGAGCTCTTCGACAACCCGCTGCACCCTTACACGCAGGCATTGCTGGCGGCAGTGCCGGTGCCCGATCCGACAGTCGAGGCGGAGCGCATTTTCCGGCCGGTCAAGGGCGAGGTCCCGAGCCCGATCAACCCGCCCTCGGGCTGCGTCTTCCACCCGCGCTGCCCGATCGCGGTCGAGCGGTGCAAGCAGGATCGGCCCGAACTGCGCGAATTGCGGCCGGGCCACTGGGCCGCGTGCAGCGAGGTGCGGCTGCACTGAGCGGTCCAACGAACGGGGATGCCAATGGCTAACCGGCGTTCACTTGCCTGACAGCACCGCGCTCGCGAGACGCAGCCGTCGTCATCGCGAGGAGCGCAGTGACGAAGCGATCTCGACCGGACGAGCCCCCCGCAGCCCCAGATTGCTTCGCTGCATTAACAAGAAACAAAGCGGTTCGTGACGACAGACCATATTGAACGCTTCCCCGGCGAAAGCCGGGGTCCATCCCTCGGCGGCACGAGACGGGGATAGATGGGTCCCGGCTTTCGCCGGAACAGAGGCCCACGCACGGTTTCATCCAGGGTCGGTCGGCCGCATCGGCTGGTCCCCAACTCGCAATGAACGGATACGCCGTTCTCACTCCAGCTGCGATCGGGGCGCCTCGACCAGCACATTGATGCCGCGGGCGGTGGCGGTGAGCTCGCGCCAGGTCTCGTCGTCGATCGGCACGCCGTGGGCGACGCGATCGGCGCGGGTGAGGACCTCGCGGTCGCCGGGCATCAGGACGGGCTCGTCCAGCGGGCCAGCGGTGGGGCGGCGCGCTTACTCGTCGGGGAAGCCGGCGCGGCGCAACCCGACATTCACAGTCTTCTCGCGCAGTGCCCACTGCTGGGGGTTTGTGATCCAGGGTTGATAGGCACGCCATTGCGCCATCGAGCCGACTTCCGGCTTTAGCTTGATTGCATCGGCCAGTGCGGTCTTCGCCTCGTCGAGATCGTCATCGAGGCCAAGCGCTCCGGCAAGGTAAAGATGAAAAAAATAAATTCGGGGATTCTCCGTGCGCGCCTTGCGGAGGAAATCCGTAGCCTCGGCCACGTGGCCCAATAGGAGCTGGCAGACCCCCAATGACCAATGAGTAAAGCCCGGGTTAGGTGAGAGTCCATCCAGCCGCGCCGCATTATCAATCGCCGTGATGCCCTCCTTCGGTCGTCCGAGGAACATCAATGTCTGACCGAGGTTCAGCCAGGCGTGGGCGTCGTTGCGGTCGAGCGCGACCGCTGTCTCCAATTCAATGCGTGATTCCGTCAACCGATTTTGGAACCGGCGCAGCATTCCCATTACTTCATGCGCCATCGCGCTGTTCGGATCGCGTTCGAGGGCTTCGCGCAACAACGCTTCGGCGTGTGCTTCATCCTGCTGGACGGAGCTGCTGAACCCTGAGCCCACCCCGGTGGTTAAGATCACTCCGATGCCGACCCGCGCGTCGATCGATCGCGGATCGATCTGGAGCGCCCGCTCGAAAGCGTGCAGCGCCTCTTGTCGGGTGGAAGCGGCACTCGGTCGGTTGTATAGAGCGAAACCGCGCATAACGAGGTCGCGTGCGTCAGGGTCCAGAACCTTTTCCAACTCGATCCGGCGACTGGCCGACTCGATGAGTTCTACGTTGAGGGTCCGCGCGAGACGGCCGGTGATCTCCGCCTGCGCTTCTGCCAGGTTCGCCCTATCGGTCTCGAAGCGGTCCGCCCAGAGCTCCGCGCCGCTTTCTGCATCGACCAATTGCACGTTGACCCGGATTTGGTCACCACTCCGCCAGACGCTCCCCTCGAGGACATAGCGAACGCCGAGTTCACGGCCGATCTGCTTCACGTCGACGGCTTTGCCCTTAAAGGTTGACGCAGTGCTTGGGGCGATCACAAAGCTGCCGGAAATTCGCGATAGGTCGGTGGTCAGATCGTCGGTGATCGCATCGACGAAATATTCCTGACCAGGATCATTGCCTAGATTGGTAAAGGGCAGCACCACCATCGACAGGTGTGGCGGAGAGCGGGCGCCACCGAACCATCGGAAGTCGGCGGCGATCCCCAACCCGGCCAAGGCAAGCACTATCAGGGCGGCTCCAATGCCGCGGCGAAGCGAGTGCGGACCTGCACCAGTCGGCGTCGGAGCGGTCACGGCCGGTAATCGATTATCCGCGACGCCGTTCGTGTGGCCGTCACCGCGGGGATCTCCTGCGGCACCGGCTCGCGCATCGGGCTCGATCCGCGTTACCGCCAAGACAAGACGATACCCACGGCCGGGGGCTGTTCGGATGCAGCTGCCATCTGCCCGGCCGTCATCGAGGACCCTGCGAAGCGCCGATATCTGAACGGTCAGGTTGCTGTCCTCGACCACTGTTCCTGGCCAGACGGCAGCGATGAGCTCGTCTTTCGAGACCAGATCTCCTGCCCGCTCAACGAGCATGCCGAGAATGTCGAGAGCGCGCGAGCCGATTACGACTGGAACGAGGCCGCCGTGCTCATCCGCTCGGAACAGGCCGCCCCCGCGCCGGTCGAGTCGGAAGCCTTCGAACAGGAAGATGTCGGTCGCGGCGAGCGTGTCCATGCTTCCGTCTCCCAGCGGCCGCGACGTCCTGGGCGGCCGATATTTGCGCGCAACGCCCTAAAGCGATTGGATTTCGCATATTTTAGGACAGTTTCGGAAGATTTTATCCCCAATTCGTTGCACCTTCCACATCGTCGTACCTCCTATCCCGCCGCGAGCCCGATGGTCGTAGGGGCAGTCGGGCTTCGTTATGGGTCAGAAGGAGCTGTGGACATGAAAGCGGGGTATTTGATTTCGGCGGCTGTACTCTTTACGCTGGCAGCGGCAGCGCCATCCTTAGGCGACGATGGTGGGCGCGGGTGCTCGAATGCGAGCCTCTCCGGCCGATATGGATTGGCGACCCACGGCGAGCGTATAGGCGTCTACGACGCCTCAGGCGTTATCCACCTCTACACCTACAATGGCAATCCGGCTCCCATAAGGGTTGATCAAGTCACAAACGAAACCTTTGACGGCCATGGTAACGCCACTCAGTTCGAATACGTGTTTGCCAATGGTTCGAGCCAAACACCCAGCGGCTTTGTGGGGCCGGCAACCGGCACCTACCAGGTGAATTCGGATTGCAGTGGCTTAGAAACCCTCACCTACTCGAGCGGTTTTGAGATCAATCGGGTTTTTGTGTTATCGAACGGGGGAAGAACGATCCATATTTTGACCACCGGGATCCATCCACCTTCCCTTCCCATCGGACCATCGACCGGCGTGGATTCAGCCTCTGCGGGCGTGGATTGCTCAAAGGGCTGCGATCTTGCGGTTCAATTCTACACTGACGGTGAGCGCTACTGAATGTCGGATAGAGTTCGCGCCCGCGGGGCCTCGATCAACACGTTGATGGCGCGGGCGGCGACGGTGAGTTCGCGCCAGGTTTCATCGTCGATCGGCACGCCGTTGACGATGCGCTCGGCCCTGGTCCGGCGCTCGGGGTCGCCTGGGATCAGCACCGGCTGGTCCGGACGCGCCGGCGGCGAGGCGGTGATGTAGGCGGTCATCGCCGCGATTTCCTGCGCCAGCCACTCGCGATCGACGAGACGCGACGGATCGATGACGATCGTCAGCATGCCGTTCGTCGCCGTGCCGCGGCCCTGCCGCTCGGGCCGCATCGTGCCGCTGCCGCACAAGGCGCCTGCCAGCATCTCGCAGACAAAGGCGAGCGCATAGCCCTTGTGCTCGCCAAAGGTCATCAACGCACCGCGCGGCTGGCGATACATCGCGCCGGGGTCGGTCGTCGGCTTGCCTTCGCCGTCTATGAGGATGCCGGGCTTCAATTGCTCGCCCTTGTTGCGGGCAACGCGGACCTTGCCCATCGCGACGACACTCGTCGCCATGTCCAGGATGATCGGCCGGTCAGGCTCGGGGCCCGGTATCGCGATGCAGACGGGGTTGGTGCTGAAGCGCGCATCAGTGCCGCGCCACGGCGCCACGGCCGGCCGCGCATCGGTGACGTTGACGAAGTGGAACGAGACGAGGCCCGCCGCGGCGCACATCTCGCCATAGGTGCCGACCCGGCCAATGTGATGCGGGTTGCGCAAGGCGACGACCGCAACCCCGGTCTCGCGCGCCTTGGCGATGCCGATCACTACCGCTTCGCGCGCGGCGATCTGGCCCCACGCGCGCTCGCCGTCATAGACGATCAAGGAGCCGTTCTCGCTGACGACCCGTCCCTTGCGGTTGGGGACGACGGTGCCGCCCGCGAGATGCTGCAGATAGTTCGGGATCAGGCCGACGCCGTGGCTGTCATGGCCGCGGAGATTGGCCTCGATCAAATAATCGGCAATGATTTGAGCTTCCGCATGGTTGCTGCCGGCGGCCTCGAAAACGCGCAACGCGATGCCGTGCAGTTCTGCGTGGTCGATCACGATCATGGATAATTCTCCGACAAGCTCCAGGAAGATAGTCGAACCACGAAGGCACAGAGATCACGGAGATGATGGCCAAGTGGCAGAGCCTCCGTGCCCTCCGTGTCTCCGTGGTAAAAACCTAATCAGCGTCGCGCGCCGAGGCGGCGATGCGCAATGGGTGGGCCGGGTAAACACCAAGGATCTTGACCTCGCGCGAGAAGAACGCGAGTTCCTCGAGCGCCAATGCCAATGGCCGGTCCTCTGGATGCGCTTCTACGTCGGCATAGAATTGGGTCGCCGCGAACGCGCCGCCGACCATGTAGCTCTCGAGCTTGGTCATGTTGACGTCATTGGTGGCGAACCCGCCCATTGCCTTGTAGAGCGCCGCGGGCACGTTACGGACACGGAACAGAAACGTCGTCACAGTCGGGGTGCCGCGTGGCGGCCGCTTAGGTTCGCGCGACATGATCAGAAAGCGGGTCGTGTTGTGCTCGGCGTCCTCGATGTTCTCCTTCAGCGAGACGAGACCGTAGATCTGCCCGGCAAGCTCCGAGGCGATTGCGGCGACCGTGGGGTCGCCGCGCTCAGCGATTTCGGCCGCGGCGCCGGCCGTGTCCGCCGCGACAACAGGATCGAGCCCGAGCGAGCGGATCAGCTTGCGGCATTGCGACAGCGCGTGAACATGGCTGCGGACCGTGCGGATCGTCGCCAATGTCGCTCCCGGGAGGGCGAGCAGGTGATGGTTCACCCGCTCGAAGTGCTCGCCGATGATGTGGAGGTCTGAGCCTGGCATCAGATGGTGCACGTCGGCAACGCGGCCTGCCACCGAGTTCTCGACCGCGATCATCGCCAGCGCGGCGCGACCTTCGCTGACCGCGGCGAACGCGTCCTCGAATTGCGTGCAAGGCAAGGTCGCCATCTCGGGATAGACGCGGCGGCAGGCAAGGTCGGAATAGGCACCGAAGGTGCCTTGGAACGAGATCGTCTTTGCCGGGTTTGAAGATGCTCTCATTTCTCGTCTACAGCCGTTCTGCGAGGTGGCGGGCGCGGGCGAGGTCGGCCGGCGTGTCGACCTGCACCCCGAGGCGGGTGGGGTCTATGAGGCTGACCGAGATGCGCATGCCGGCTTCGAGGGCGCGCAGCTGTTCGAGATGCTCGCGCTGCTCGAGGACCCCGCGCGGCAGCCCGACGAACCGTTCGAGCGCGGCGCGACGGTAGGCGTAGAGCCCGATATGCTCGTAATGCGGTCCCGGCCCCCACGGCACGACGGCCTTGCTGAAATAGAGCGCACGCGCCGGCCGCTCCGGATCGGCGAAGCCGGCGACGACCTTGTTGACGCTGGTGTCGGCGAGCGCCGCTTCGTCCTCGATGATTGCGGCCAAGGTCGCGATGTCGGCCTCGGGGTCGGCGAGGCCGACGACGGCGACACGGACCGCCGCCGGATCGAGAAGCGGCAGATCACCTTGTACATTCACCACTGCGTCATGCAGGCCGCCCGGATCGATCCGCGCGATCGCCTCGTGAATGCGGTCCGACCCGGTGGGATGGTGCGGGTCGGTCAAGACCGCCCGCCCACCCGCCGCTTCGACCACCTCGGCGATGGCCCGGTCGCCGCAGGCAACGACGACGGGTCCCACCTCGGCAGCCACGGCGCGGCGCCAAACATGCACGATCATCGGGGTTCCGGCGATATCGGCGAGCGGCTTGCCCGGCAACCGTGTAGCGGCAAGCCGGGCGGGAATGAGAATGATCGGATTCTCGGGTGCGGTTCTGGTCACGGGTGTTGCGTAATCTTGCGTCGATAGCGACAACATGCCCGGTTCGTCCGGGCGCCGGAAGCATGATAATTCGGATCAGCCGCGGGAGGTTTGCGCACCGATGTCGTCATTCGAGTGGAACAAGATCATTGCGTCGGTGCTCACAGCTATGATTGTCGCGATGGCGTCGGGGATCCTGGCGGGTCAGCTGGTGCGCCCGAAGGAGCTGGAAAAGCCGGTCTTTGTCGTGGCAGGCGCCGAGCCGACCGCGAGCGCACCGGCGGCGGAGGGAGCGGCAGCCGGGCCGGAACCGATCGGGCCACTACTCGCCAAGGCCGATCCAAAAAAAGGCGAGCAGATCGCCAAAGTCTGTGCCGCATGCCATACCTTCACGAAGGGCGGGCCGAACAAGATCGGGCCGAACTTGTGGGATATCACCGACCAGGCCATGGCCGAGGTGCCCGGCTATCAGTTCTCCGCCGCCATGGAAGCTCACAAAGGCGAAAAGTGGGACACGGACAAGCTCAACGACTGGCTGTGGAAGCCGCAGGCCTTCATCAAGGGCACCAAGATGACCTTCGCCGGTATCCCCAAGGGGCAAGACCGTGCCGACGTCATCGCCTATCTCGAAACACTGAAGTAGATCGGCTAGGCAAAAATGCCCCTCACCCCAGCCCTCTCCCCGCAAGCGGGGCGAGGGAGCAAGCCGCTGAGCTCCTCGCCCTGCGCCAGCGGGGAGAGGGAGGGGCCCGCGCAGCGGGAGGGTGAGGGGCCCGTGCTGCCCGGCGAACTCGACGACTATCTTTCCCTTGCCCTGAGCTTGGCCGATGCGGCCGGCGAGGCGATCCGGCCTTATTTCCGGCAGCCGCTCACGGTGGACGACAAGGCCGATCTGACGCCGGTGACGATTGCCGACCGCGCGGCAGAACAGGTCATGCGATCGCTGATCGAGAGCCGCTTCCCGGAGCACGGCGTCGTTGGAGAAGAGTTCGGCCGGGTCCGCGAGGCTGCCGAGTTCGTCTGGACATTGGACCCGATCGACGGGACGAAATCCTTCATCAGCGGGGTTCCGCTGTTCGGCACGTTGATTGCCCTGACCCGCAGCCGGCGCCCGATTCTCGGCATCATCGACCAACCGATTTCGCGAGAGCGATGGGTTGGGGTTGCCGGCCGTCCGACGACCCTGAACGGCGCAGTAGTCCGCTGCCGGGCCTGCGCCGCGCTCACTGCCGCTACGCTCTTTGCCACGACACCCGACATGTTCAAGGGTGGAGACGCCGCGGACTTCGGCCGGGTGTCGGGCGCGGTCAAGCTGACGCGCTTTGGCGCCGATTGCTACGCCTATGGTCTCCTTGCCGCCGGCTTCATCGACCTCGTTCTTGAAGCGAGCCTCAAGCCATACGATTTCTGCGCGATGGTTCCGATCGTCGCGGGGGCCGGCGGCATCGCCACCGATTGGCGCGGAGCCGATCTCAATATCGCCTCGGACGGCCGCATCCTGGTGGCGGGCGACCGTCGCGCGCATCGCGCGGCACTCGAACTCATCGGCGGTTGAGCTGTTCGCGCGGAGTTCAACAATGCGCAGAGTCCCTACTACCCTCGTCGCGCTCCTTGTATCGCTCGGACTGGTCGCTGCCGCAGTCGCGGCCACGACGCCCGGTATGTCGTTGTTCGGCGACCTCAAATACGGTCCGGACTTCCAGCATTTCGATTACGTCAACCCGGACGCACCGAAGGGGGGCACGATGCGCCTCTTGGCGATCGGCACCTTCGATACTCTCAACCCCTTTGTCGTCAAAGGCGTTCCGGCAGCTGGGATAGGTCAAATATTCGACACTTTGTCGGTTACCTCCGAGGATGAGCCCAGCAGCGAGTACGGCCTCGTCGCCGAAAAGATCGAGCTCGCCCCCGACAAGCTTTCGGTGCTCTACACATTGCGCAAAGAGGCGCGGTTTCACGGGGGAACCCCGATGACGCCCGAGGACGTGATCTGGACCTTCGAGACATTGCGCACCAAGGGGGCTCCCTCCTACCGCTCCTATTACGGCGATGTCACCGAGGTCGAGAAGGAGGGCGAGCGCGGCGTCCGGTTCTCGTTCAAATCGGCGGAGAACCGCGAATTGCCGCAGATCATCGGGCAGATGCCGGTGCTGTCGAAGGCGTATTGGGCCGGGCGCGATTTCGAAAAGACAACCCTCGACCCGCCGCTCGGCAGCGGTCCTTACAAGATCGAATCGGTCGACCCCGGACGCTCGATCACCTACCGCCGGGTCGCCGATTACTGGGCGGCCGATCTGCCGGTGATGAAGGGCCGCTATAATGTCGACACCATCCGCTTCGATTATTACCGCGACGCGACGATAGCGCTGGAGGCTTTCAAGGCGGGCCAGTTCGATGTGAAGCTCGAAAATTCGGCAAAGGATTGGGCGACCGGGTACGACAGCCCGGCCTTGCGCGCCGGCCTCATCAAAAAGGAAGAGATCCCCAACGGGCTGCCGAGCGGCATGCAGGGTTTCGCGTACAATCTGCGCCGGCCCCTGTTTCAGGACCCGCGGGTGCGCGAGGCCTTGGCCTATGCCTTCGACTTCGAGTGGTCGAACAAGAATTTGTTTTACAGCGCCTACAAGCGCACGCGCAGCTATTTCGACAATTCGGAATTGGCGGCAACCGGGGCGCCGCAGGGCGAGGAATTAACGATCCTCGAAAAGTTCCGCGGGCAGATCCCCGAGCAGATATTCACGACCGAGTACGACCCGCCGAAATACGACGGTTCGGGCAATATTCGCGACGGCGTGCGGGCGGCGCTGAAATTGCTGAAGGAAGCCGGCTGGACCTTCAAGGGCGAGAAGCTCGTCAATGACGAGACGGGCCAGCCCTTCGAGTTCGAAATCCTGCTCGACAATCCGCAGTTCGAGCGCATCGTGCTGCCCTTTGCGAAGAACCTCGAGCGGATGGGGGTCACTGCGCGGGTGCGTACTGTGGACAATGCGCAATACCAGAAGCGCATGGAAACCTTCGACTACGACATGGCGGTGGTCGCATTCGGCGAATCCTTGTCACCGGGCAACGAGCAGCGCGATTATTGGGGCTCGCAATCCGCCGACGAGCAAGGCAGCCGCAACCTGATGGGCATCAAGAGCAAAGTCGTCGACGAGCTGATCGAAGAGTTGGTCAGGGCGCCCGACCGGTCAAGCCTGGTGGACCACACGCACGCCCTCGACCGGGTACTGCAGTATGGCTATTACCTGATCCCGCATTACCATATCGGGGCGTTCCGCGTCGCTCACTGGGACAAATTCCGGCGCCCCGCAGTCTCGCCGAAATACGCGGTCGGGCTCGACACCTGGTGGATCGATCCCACCGCCGAGCAGGCGGTCGAGGCCAAGAAAGGCGAAGTGACGAAGCAGTGACCCTTTTGACCCTCACCCACCAAGCGCCGCGCGCTTGGTCCCCCCTCTCCCGCATTGCGGGAGAGGAGCTTCGAGCTCAACGCGTTATAGCCCCTCTTCCGCATTGCGCCCTCTCGGCGCACGCGTGCGTGCGCCTGCCGGGTGGCGCATCCGCGATGCGCCAGGGGTGCCGAGCGCAGCGAGGCGGGTGAGGGTGGGACGCACATGATCGCTTACGCGATCCGCCGCATTGCCTTGATCATCCCGACCCTGTTCGCGATCATGGTGGTCAATTTCGTCATCGTGCAGGCGGCGCCGGGCGGGCCGGTCGAACAGATGATCTCGCGCCTCAAAGGCAGCACCGTCAGTGCGACCGAGCGGGTCAGCGGCGGCAGCGGCGAGTTCAAGACGCAGCCCGGCGCCAGCGATACCCGCTATCGCGGCGCGCGCGGCCTCGACCCTGCGCTGATCAAGGAGCTCGAAAAGCAATACGGTTTCGACAAGCCGCCGCTCGAGCGTTTCTTGTTGATGATGCGCAACTACATCACCTTCGATTTCGGCACCAGCTTCTTCCGGGACCGGCGGGTCGTGGATCTGATCAAGGATAAATTGCCGGTCTCGATCTCGATCGGGCTGTGGACCACCCTGATCACTTACCTCGTCTCGATCCCGCTCGGCATCAGGAAAGCCGTGCGCGATGGCAGCCGGTTCGATGTGTGGACCAGCGGCGTCATCATCGTCGGCTATGCGGTGCCAAGTTTTCTGTTCGCTGTATTGCTGATCGTGCTGTTCGCCGGCGGCAGCTATTTCTCGATCTTTCCGTTGCGCGGTCTCGTCAGCGACAACTGGGCCTCATTGTCCTGGCCAATGCGCATTGCCGATTATTTCTGGCATATTGCACTGCCAATCACCGCATTGGTGATTTCGGGTTTTGCGACTTTGACGATGCTGACCAAGAACTGCTTTCTGGAGGAGATCAACAAGCAATACGTATTGACCGCACGCGCCAAGGGTCTGACCGAGCACCGGGTGCTCTACGGACACATTTTCCGAAATGCAATGCTGCTGGTCGTCGCCGGGTTTCCGGCCGCTCTGATCGGCATCCTCTTCACCGGCTCGCTGTTGATCGAGGTGATCTTCTCGCTCGACGGTCTCGGCCTCCTCGGCTTCGAGGCGGCGATCAACCGCGACTACCCGATCATGTTCGCGACTCTCTACGTTTTGACCCTGATCGGCCTCCTCCTGAAACTGGTCAGCGATCTGACCTACATGCTGATCGACCCCCGCATCGACTTCGCCGCCCGCAGGGTGTGAATCCGTCACGTCATCATTCGTTCGAGTGTCTCCAAGGTGTCGGCTTCGCGGAAGGGCTTGTCCCAGCGGATGCGGTGGATGCGCGGGAAGCGCATCGCGACACCCGATTTGTGGCGGGTCGAGCGGTGCACGCTGTCGAAGGCGACTTCGAGGACGATCTGCGGGCTCACCTCGCGCACCGGGCCCCAGCGCCGCACGGTGTTGTTGCGCACCCACTGGTCGAGACGGCGCAGTTCTTCATCGGTAAACCCGGAATAGGCCTTGCCGACCGGCACCAGCTCGTCGCCGCGCCAGGCGCCGAAGGTATAGTCGGAATAGAATGAGGACCGCTTGCCGTGGCCGCGCTGGGCATACATCAGCACGGTGTCGAGGGTCAGCGCGCCGCGTTTCCACTTGAACCACGGCCCCTTCGGCCGGCCGGATACGTAGAGCGAATCCGCCCGCTTCAGCATCAGCCCTTCGATGCCGCGCCGGCGCGCCCCGTCACGCAATTCGCCGAGCTCCTCCCAGCTGGTGAACGGCACCATCGGCGACAAGTCGAGAGCCGGACGCGGCGCCCGCGCATACCAGGCTTCGAGCCGGCGCCGGCGCTCGGCAAAGGATAGGCCGCGCAAATCCTCCGGCCCATCACGCAGAATGTCATAAAGCCTTACCCAGGCGGGGAAATCGCGCAGCAGCTTTGTATTCGGGGTCTTGCGGTTGAGCCGCTGCTGCAGATCATTGAACGGCGCGACCTCGCCGTCGCGGATCACCAGGAGCTCGCCGTCCAACGTCACCTCGGCCGGCATCGCTGCGCAGATGTCCGGAAAGGCGGCGCCGATATCGTCGCCGGAGCGCGAATAGAGGCGCCTTTCAGTGCCGCGGGCGACGAGCTGCACGCGGATTCCGTCCCATTTCCACTCGGCGAGATAGTCGCGCGGGTCGAGGCCCGCGATGTCGGCGTCCTCCAGCGGCTGCGCCAGCATCAGCGGGGTGAAGGTCGGCAGATCGCCGATCTCGGGCGGCGGGCGGTGGCCCTCCAGCCAATCGAAGAGCGGCTGGTAAGGCGGCGCGAGCCCGTGCCAGATTTCTTCGATGCGGTCGAGCTCGACCCCGCTCCATTCGGCGAGCGCGGTTTTGGCGAGCCGCGCCGAGACGCCGATCCGCAGCTCGCGGGTGACGAGCTTCAACAACGCCCACCGCCCCGTCGCATCGAGCGCGTCGAGCCACGGTTCGAGCAGCCGCGGCGCCTCGCTGCGGCTCGCCCCTTTCAGCTGCTCGACGATCTCGGAGAGACTCGGGACATGTCCTGCTCCGCCCGGCGCGGCGGGCCAGATCAACGACACTGTCTCGGCGAGGTCGCCGACAAAATCATAGGACCAGCCGAGCAGCTCGGGGTCGACGCGGGCGGCGGCGAGGGCGCGCACCTGGCTCGGCTTGGCGTCGTCGAAGACGAGCTCGCCGGTCAATGCGGCCAATGCCCAGCCCCGTTCCGGGTCGGGCGCTGTCGAAAAATATTCCCGCATCAGCCGCAACTTGCCATTGCGTGACGGCGTGAACAGCAGCGCATCGAGGAGGGCTGCAAAACGGTTCACAACTTCACGCGCGGTCTACTCGTCTTCCTCGAAGCCGACGATCGCCAGCGCGCGGGCCCGGTAGCCCTGCTTTGTCGCGTAATGGACGAGCGCCTCTTCGCGTCCGTGAGTCACCCAGACCTCCTCGGCGGCGACCTCGTCGATGGTTGCGGTCAGCTCGTCCCAATCGGCGTGGTCGGAGATGACCAGAGGCAGTTCGACGCCGCGCGCCTTGGCGCGCTGGCGCACGAGCATCCAGCCCGATGCCATCGCGACGAGCGGATCGGGTAGCCGCCGCGACCAGCGATCGGTCGTCGCGGCGGGCGGCGCCAGCACGATGCGGCCTTTGAGCGCCTCGCGCGTTGCCGCGGCCCATGGCAGCACCGGCCCGAGCGGCACCCCGAGCCTCTCATAGAGCTCGGTCAGGCCGATCAGCGCGCCGTGGAGATAGACCGGCTCTTCGTATCCCGCGCGCCGCAACAGCGCCAGAACCCGCTGGCACTTGCCGAGCGCATAGACCCCGACGACGTGACAGCGTTCAGGAAAAAGGGACAGCGAATGCAGCAGCTTGTCGATCTCGAGCCGGTCGGGCGGATGGCGGAACACCGGCAATCCGAAGGTCGCCTCGGTGATGAAGAGGTCGCAGTTGCACGGCTCGAAGGGCGCGCAGGTCGGGTCCGCCCGGCGCTTGTAGTCGCCCGAGACGACGACCCGTGCGCCGCGGTAATCGAGCACGATTTGCGCGCTGCCCAGCACGTGGCCGGCGGGGAGGAGACGCACCCCGACCCCGTCGATCGCGATGGGTTCGCCATAGCCTAGCGGCTGCAGCGAATCTCCGGCCAGCTCGCTGTAACGCGACTGCATGATCGCGATCGTGCCGGATGTCGCCAGCACGCGCTCATTGCCCGGCCGGGCGTGGTCGCCGTGCCCGTGCGTGATAATGGCGCGCGGCACCGGCAGCAGCGGGTCGATGTGGAAGCTGCCGGGCTCGCAATAGAGCCCGGCCGGCGTTGTCTTGATCCAGGTCTCGGGCTTCGGAGGGGAGGGCGACATCAGGCGCAAGATCGTGATTGCCGGCACCCCCCGATATAGGAGCTGGGTCCGGCGCCGTGAACGGCCGCCTCAAGAAACCTCAGATCAGGCGCCTCAGCGCCTCGATGTCACGGATCAAAACCGACGCTTTGCCGAGATCTATCAGACCCTGGCGATGCCAATTCTGCAAAATCTTGTTGACGCTCTCCCGGCTGCCTCCGGCCATGTTGCCGAGTTCTCTCTGCGAGACGTGAAGCTCCACGGAGGTGCTTTGCAGCCCGTGCGGGCCGGCTCTCTCGGCGAGGTGCAGCAACCTTTTTGCGAGTCGCAACTCGAGATGCCGAAACATCACATCCTCGACCTGTTCGCTCGTCTGCCGTAGCCGCTGGCAAAGGATTCTCAGCATGATCATGCAAAGGTCCGCCCGATTTTCGAGCAGGTGCAAAAAATCGCGGCGGTTCAATACCAAGAGCTCGCAGTCGTTCATCGCAGTCGCGTCTGCGCTGCGTTCTTCGCCGTCGAGGACCGCTATTTCACCAAAGATTTCACCGGCATTGATAATGTTGAATATGATTTCTTTGCCTTCGTCGGAAAGCGAACTGATCTTGATGCTTCCGCGCAATACGGCCACCAAGCTTTGCCCGGGTGACCCTTTGGCAAAGATCTCGCGGCCAGACGGATAGTGTTCGAGCCGGGAGTAACTTATCAAAAAGTCTATTTCACTGGCGCTCAGCTTCCCGAACAGGAGATGACGTTCGAAGATCTGCCGTTTTTCCTGTTGCGTCGGGGAGTTCATGGCAATTCCCTACAGCCGCGATCAAGAAGGCCAAAAAATTCTGGTTTGCCAGAGAAAGCGTCAAAAAGTTGATATATGCTGCGTTGAGCCTTTATGGCCCTAAGCAACGTATCACATGGACGGGCTTTGGCATTAACCTTTTTACATGGAGAATTGGGCGGCATGCCCGCATTCACCAAATGTTGACCGCCCGACCGGGACGGGACTAGGCTGAAAGATCGCAACCTCCAGTTTCCGGCGCCCGTGGAGGCTCGGCATGAGGTGCCCTCGGTGTAGCGCCGACAATCTCGCCGGAATGAAGTCCTGTGGACAGTGCGGCGCGCCGTTGGGCGTCCCGTGTCCGTCTTGCGGCTCGGGCAATCCTCCCGAAAACCGGTTCTGCGGCCACTGCGGCGCGCCGCTGGACCGGGCGGGACTGCAGGAAGCCGTTGCGCGCGGGCCATTCATACCCAAACCCGCCGCAGGGCCCGGGACTGCGCTTCCGGGCGAAATGAAACAGGTCACGGTGCTGTTTTGCGACATCGTGGGTTCTACTCCCCTAACCGAACGGCTCGGGGCCGAGGCGATGCGCGACCTCGTCAGCTCGTTTCTGGCCGCCAGCCTTGCCGAGGTGGATCGCTACGGAGGCACCGCGCCGCAATTTACCGGCGATGGTTTCATGGCGCTGTTCGGCGCTCCGGTGACGCAGGAAGACCATGTTCAGCGGGCGCTGCTCGCCGCCTTGGCGATCCAACGCGCGCTCGGCGGGACTGAGGACGCCCGCGGCGCCGATAATTTGGAGCTGCCGGTGCGGATCGGCATCCACTCGGGGCCGGTGGTGTTCGGCCCAGTCGCCGATCGATTTCCGATGGATTATACGGCTATCGGCGACACGGCCAATGTCGCGGCCCGGATCCAGCAAGCCGCCGAGCCTGCGACGATTCTGCTGAGCGAGGCGACTTACGAACTGGCGCAGAGCTATGCTCGGGTGGAACCGGTCGGCCCGCTCATCCTCAAAGGTAAGGCCGAGCCGATCACCGCCTATCGGCTGCTCGAGGTGTCGCAAGCGCGTGCCGCACTCCGGCCATCCACCGCAGCTCGCAGCACCACCTTCGTCAACCGGCAGAGCGACCTGGCGGTCTTGAACAATTTCTTGCGGCAGGTTGAAAGCGGCCAGCGGCAAACGGTCGACATCGTCGGCGAGCCCGGCATCGGCAAGTCGCGCCTTCTCGCTGAATTCCGACAGCAAATCGCCAGCGAGCGCGTGACATGGATCGAGGGCCGGTGTGTTTCCTACGGCACTGCGATCCCGTATTTGCTGATGCTCGACTTGCTGCGCAGCAATTGCGGCATCCTCGAGACCGACGCCCCGGAGTTGATGATTGCGAAGGTTCGCTCGGGTCTGGAGCGGGTCGGGATTGATGCCGCGCAGGATAGCCCCGTGCTGCTGCATCTGTTGGGCGTAAAAGACGCCGAGACGGCGCCTGCCCTTTCCAATCCCGAAGCCGTAAAAGCAAAAACCTTCGAAATCTTCCGCCAAGTCAGCATTAAATTGAGCCTCGAACGGCCTCTTGTCCTGGTGCTCGAGGATCTGCATTGGATTGACAAAATATCGGAAGAATTCCTCGGTTTCCTCGCAGAAAATATCGGCGAAGCGCGTGTTTTAATGTTGGCGAGCTATCGGCCGGGGTACCGTCCGCCATGGATCGATAAATCCTACGCTGGACAGCTGCCGGTGCAGCCATTGTCGCGGGACGACAGTATCGACATCGTCCGCTCGGTGCTGAATGTTGAGCGGATAATCGAACTGGCCACCGAGGAGATCGTCGCCAAGGCGGACGGCAATCCCCTCTTCCTCGAGCAGTTGACCCTCCACGCCGGCGAGGTGAAGGACCTTCGATCGAGCCTGATGGTGCCGGACACGATCCACGATGTCGTGATGGCGAGGATCGATCGGCTGCCCGACGAGTTGAAGCGATTTCTACAGATGGCTTCTGTCATCGGCCGGGAGTTGTCGTTGCGCCTACTGAGCGCCGTGTGGCGGGGCGCGGAGCCGCTCGACAACCTGCTGCGCGAGCTCAATCGCCTCGAATTCGTCTACGAGCGCGTCGTTGGAGACGGGATTGTGTACGTCTTTCGCCATGCGCTGACGCAGGAGGCGGCCTATGGGAGCCTCCTCGACAGCCACCGCAGTGCGCATCATGGCATCGTCGGAAACGCGCTCGAAGTGCTCTATCGCGATCGCCGCGAGGAGGTGGCCGAACTGCTCGCCCTTCATTTCGGGCGCAGCAAGGACGCCGAAAAGGCGGTAGATTACGCAATACTCGCGGCACAAAAATCCCAGCGCCGTTGGGCCAACACCGAGGCTTTGGCCTATTTCAGCGACGCTCTGCGCATCCTCGATGCCCTGCCCGATACCGAGCCGAACCGGCTGCGCCGCATCGACGCCGTACTAAATCAGGCCGAGGTGAAGTACGCACTGGGACGTTACACCGAGCACAGCCGTGCGCTCGAAGAGATTCGCGGCGTCGTGGATGAAACTGCCGACCCGCCGCGCCGGGCCGCTTGGCATTATTGGACCGGGTTCCTGCACGCGACCTCGGGAGGCCGACCCGATGTCGCGATCGAACATTGTTGAGAGGCAGCGAAGATTGCGTCGGCTTTTAGCCTGGAGGAGATCAACGCGATTTCCGAATCCTGCTTGGCCCAGGTTTACATGATTGCCGGCAGATTGCAGGAGGGTCTAGAGGCGGGGGAGCGCGCCCTCGCTTTCTTCGAAGCGCGGGGCAACCGTTGGTGGGCGGGCCGGACGCTTTGGCATTTGACCGCCATCGCCAACTACCTCGGCGATTGGGAAGCGAGCCTCGACTTTTGTTGGCGCGGGCTCGAGCACGGTGTTGCACTCCAGGATCTGCGGCTCAAGGTGGTCGGCTGGACCCGGATGGGATTGGCCCATATTCAGCGAGGCGTCATCGAACGCGGCCTGGAATGCTGCAACGAGGCTCTGGGGCTCGCGCCGCTGCCACGCGACGCGGCGTGGGCCCGGGTCATCCGCGGTTACGGGAAAATCAAAGCCGGCCGGCTCGATGAGGGTATCGCAGAGCTGAGTGAAGGCCTCGCCTGGTTTGAGAGTTCCCACATGCGCTGGACCCATACGATCGGCGCGGTCTGGCTTGCCGAAGGCTATCTCCGCCTCGGCGACCGCACCGCCGCCCGGCCTTTGATCGAGCGCGTGCTCGCAACCAGCCGGGCAACCGGCTACCTCCATTATGAGGGACGGGCGTGTTGGTTAATGGGTGAATATCTAGCCGCCGACGCGCCCGCTGGTGCCGAGGATCATGTCGAGACCGCAATGCGGATTTTCGAGAGCGTCGGTGCGCGCAACGATCTCGCCAAGGCGATGGTCACGCGGGCGGCATTGCGCCAGCGCGCCGGCGATATCTCGACAGCACGGCAGCTGCTGGAAGCAGCCGACGCGATCTTCCACGCCCTCGGGACCCATGGCGAATTCGGCCGGATCGAAACTGCTATTGCTGGACTTGGTGGCGCGTGAAACCACCCGACGAGGGATGCGAGGACGACGAGAAAAATTTGCAGCTGTGTGAACCCGATCGCACCTATGGGCACGCCCGTCGAATTATGCGCATTTCCGCAATCGAGAAGGCCTTCGGAGGGCCAGAAACGAGAATTTCCTGTAAACGTCAGCCAAATTAGAAAGGAGACGCAGATGACGATAGCAGAAGACCTCGGCGCGCTGATAATCAAGATGAACCCATACGCGGGTGGTGCGATGGAGCCTCATACATTCCTTCCGGCTCCGCCGACCGGCGCTACCGGCGCTACCCCAAGTCAAGCCAGTCCGACCCCTGCGGCTCAACCACCGGATGCGACGTGTATCTGGATGGAAATGGACAGGTACGGTGTAGGAGATTGGAACTTCAAAGGTCAGCCGCGTCGCGTCGCTATGGGTCTTCGAATTGCCTATCGCTGGAAAAAAGTCGTGGCAGGGCAGACGGTGTGGATCACCGATTACCTGCTGATCGGTTACGAGGGCTCCAACGGGGGCGGCTGACCTTGCGGTTCGCGAGGAGGGGCCTGTGGGGCTTCCGTCGCTGGAACTTGGCGATATCCAAGGCGATGTTCTGATCGGCTTGCAAAAGGATGCCGAGTGTTTTGTCTTCTTCAAGATCGTCAATCTCGGCTCGTTCAAAAGACTGGTGAAGCAGCACTTGACCTGGCGAATCACCACCGCCTGGCAGGCCAATGATCAAGAACAACGGCTTTCGCAGCGCAGCAATAAAAAGTTATCCGCGATCGTTATTGGCGTCAATCTGGGTTTCACCAATGCCGGTTTGACCCAGCTCCTGGGGGCCGGGCGCCCCCACTTCGACCCATCGTTTGAACGGGGCGCGGGAGCTGGGGAGACGATCGAGCGGCTGCACGATCCTCCCCCTTCGGCCTGGCTGAGGGAGTTCCGCTCGGATCGTATCGACGGGGTTTTTCTCGTCACCGGTCCTCGTGAGGGTCTGGTCAACTACCACCGCGCCGAGCTGCTCCGACTGCTCGGCGATTTGATCAAGGTTGTGTATTCCGAAATGGGAACCACCCGGCCCGGCGCATTCCGCGGGTTCGAGCATTTCGGTTATCGAGACGGCATTTCCCAGCCGGGTATTCGCGGTCTGACCCGGAGATCGACGAGCAATCCGGACCAGGGACTACCCGAGCAGGATCTGATCTGGCCGGGGGAGTTTGTGTATGGCTATCCCGGCCAGGATCCGAGCGATCCGGTCAGACAGGGACCGCCGCCCCACATGGCGGCACCATGGCTGCGCAACGGCTCCTACATGGTGTTCCGGCGGCTCGAGCAGAGAGTGCCCGAGTTCCGCAGTTTCGTCGCGGATCGTGCGGCAGGGTTCGGAATGGAGCCGGAACTGCTCGGAGCGCGCCTGTTTGGCCGGTGGAAGAGCGGTGCTCCTCTGGAGCTGGCGCCGCTGTACGACAATTCGGCGCTTGGGGGCGACGCCATGCGCAACAACGACTTCGACTATGGCGACGATCCGTTCCAGCGCAGATGTCCGTATGCGGCGCATATTCGCAAGGCCTATCCGCGCGACGACGCTCCGGGCGGCGAAGCAGAAGCGCAGAGGCGCCGCATTCTACGCGCCGGCATCCCGTTCGGTCCCGAGGTGGCGTCGGGTGAGACGACGACATCGCACAGTCGGGGATTGATGTTCGTCTGCTATCAGACTTCGATCCAGCGGCAGTTCGAATACATCCAGCGCCGCCACGCAAACGAACCCGACTTCGTCCCGGGCAAGCTACGCCCGAGCAGCGGTGCGCCGGTGACGCCGGGGTTCGACCCGATCATCGGCCAGGCTGCCGATGGAGGCGCGCGCAAAATGGACGAGCCCTTATCCGAACTATCCGGCCGGGAACCGGCGGACGACCCTTGAAATGCCGCGACAGTTCGTCGTGCTGACCGCCGCAGGCTATTTTTTCATGCCGTCGATTTCGGCGCTGCGCACGGTACTGACCTGA
>CAWBIT010000007.1:0-486285 GCA_963789025.1 uncultured Alphaproteobacteria bacterium | reverse complement strand
CGCGCTTTATTCGGCCGCGGAGGAGATGAAGATCGTCCTCGCCAAGACCGCCTATTCGCCGCTCTTGAAGGTCGCCGGCGACTATTCCTGCGGGATCTTCGACGTAGCCGGCGACATGGTTGCACAAGGGCCCGATGTGCCGATCCATCTGGGCTCGATGCCGGACGCGGTGCGCGCGGTGATCGCCGCCTTTCCCGCGGTCGAGCCGGGCGACGTGTTCATCCACAATGATCCCTACCACGGCGGCTCGCACCTGCCTGATGTCAATGTCGTAGCCCCCGCCTTCTTCGGCGATCGCCTCCTGGGTTTTGGTTGCGTGCGCGCGCACTGGCCCGATATCGGTAGCGCCACACCTGGCAGCTATGGTGCGGTGACCGAGATCTACGGCGAGGGCCTGCGGCTGCCGCCGGTGCGGCTCTACCGCAACGGCCGGCCCGATCCCGACATCGAGCGGATCATCTTCGCCAATGTGCGCACCCCCGCCGAGCGCCAGGGCGATCTGCGCGCCCAGGTCGCGGCGAACCGGCGGGGTGCCCAGCGCCTCGAGGCATTGGCGGGCAAATACGGCGCCGACGAGCTGTTGCGCATCATGGACGAGGTGCTCGACTATTCCGAGAGGATGATGCGGGCGGCATTGCGCCGGCTGCCCGACGGCGAGGCGAGCTTCGAGGACGTGTTCGACGGCGACGGAGTGCTGGGGCCGGGGGCCGAGGCCGACGAGCCGTTCACGGTGAGGATCACCGTTCGCAAGCGCGGCGAGGAGATCGTCGCCGACTTCGCCGGCTCGGATGGCCAGGTGCCGGGGCCGATGAACGCGCCGCTGACGGTCACCGCGTCGGGCGTCTATTGCGCGCTCAAGATGATCGCCGACCCGAAGAGCGTGATCCCACCCAACTCCGGCTGCTGGCGGCCGGTGACGGTCACGGCACCACCGGGTTCGGTTGTCAATGCGCAGCCGCCGGCACCGGTCGTCTACGCCAATCACGAGATCTCGCACCGCGTCGCCGACATGGTCATGGCGGCGATGTTCCAAATCAGCCCCGCGAATGTGATGGCTGCCTCGCAGGGCACCTCGGCGGTGGCGACTTTTGGCGGCCTCGACCCCAGGACCGGCGAGCACTACGTCAGCTACGAATCGCTGAAGGGCGGCTTTGGTGCGCGGCCGGTCAAGGACGGCATCAACGCGGTCGCGAGCACCGTCAGCAACATGATGAACACGCCGATCGAGATGCTCGAGATGAGCTTCCCCCTGCGAGTTGAGGAATATGCGCTGATCCCCAATTCGGGCGGTGCCGGCACCTGGCGCGGCGGGCTCGGCGCCCGCCGGGTATGGCGCGTCCTCGGGCACGAGGCGCATGCTGCAGTATGCTGCGAGCGCACTCTCACTCCACCCTTCGGCCTCGCCGGCGGCCTCCCCGGCGCCCCGATGCGCCTCTGGCTCGAACTCCCCGACGGCAGCCGGCAGCGGCTCAACAGCAAGGGCGCCTTTCGCGTGCCCGCCGGCGGCCGTCTTGTGATGGAGGCGCCGGGCTCGGGCGGCTACGGTCCGCCCGCCGCCCGCGATCCCACGCGGCTGCGCGAGGACCTCGCCGACGGCTATGTGACAGACGAAGCCGCGCGCCGCGACTACGGGGTCGCGGGTTGACAAGGGACCGAAACATCCAATTTTCCCTGCTCGCTGGGAAAATTCCGCTGAACAATCGGGTCAGACCGTCGCTCGATAACCAGAAGACCAGATCGATCAGCTACTTACAAAGCTGAACGAGATCGATCTTCAGTGTCGGAGCAGGGGAATTTTCTGCGCGCCAATTCCGCTGCTAAGACCCCTTGCAGGGATTAGCAGCGGAATTTATGTCACGGACCTCTTGGTGATCGCGGCGCCACGGCGAGCGGCCGATCCTAGTGTGCCGGGGGTACGGGAACCTGGGTGCCGGCGGGGCCCTGAGGACGAGCGCGGCCCAATCCGGGATGCTCCGGTAGCTTGGTGAGCGTCCGTTCGACCATATCTTTCGACGGGTCGAACGAGCAGCCGACCCGGCTGCCTCGTTCGGTCGGAGAGGCGTTGTCGGGTGTGGAGACCGCGACAGCCGTTTCCACCGACATGCCGGGACGCGCAAGAGCAGCGTTGGCGTCGCGGGCATTGAACCGCATGCGCACGGTGAAGCGGCGCACGATCTTCGTGAAGTTGCCCGTGGCGTTGTCCGGTGGGACAAGCGCAAATTCCGACCCCGCCGCCGGCAAGATCGCTTCGATATAGCCGCAGATCGGCCGGCCGGGATAAGTATCGACGTCGATGCGCACCGGATCGCCCTCCTTCATGCGGCCGACCTGGGTCTCGCGGTAATTGGCCTCCACCCAGAGATCGTTGATCGGGACGATCGAGAGCATGTGCGTGCCGGTGGCGACATATTCGCCGACGCGCGTCTTACGGTTGGCGACGATGCCGTCGATCGGTGCCCACACCGCGGTATCTGCGAGCGCAAACTTGGCCGAGAGCAAAGTCGCTTCGGCCGAGCCGACCTTCGCCTTCGCTACGCCGACATTCGCGTCGATCACCACAAGCTGCTGGTTCTCGTAAGCGACGTTGGCGGTCGCCTGATCGACCTCCGAATGGGCCTTCACCTCTGCCGCCTGGGCGTCGTCGAGTGCGGCCTGGGTTCCGAATTTGTCCTTGGCCAGAATAGCTGCACGCGTCAAGGTGGTATCCGAATTCTTTGATTGCGCCTCCGCAGAGCGCAGAGCCGCTTCCGCTACGGCGACCTTCGATTTTCCCAGTTCACGGCTGGCGACTACTGCAGCCAAATCGGCCTTGGCCTGATCAAGGGCTGCCTGAGCCGTTTCGACCCCCATCCGGAAATCGCGCGGGTCGATCCCCACCACGACGTCTGTTGCCTTGACGGGCATGCCGTCATCAAACAGCACATCCACCGCGTAGCCGCTCACGCGCGAGCTGAGATCCGTGATTTCGCCGCGGACGTAAGCGTCGTTGGTGGCCTGGACATCGCGCGAACGATCGTACCAGCGCCAAAGATAATAGCCAGCCGGAACCAGCACGACGATAAGCGCGAGCGCCACTGCAATGCGCTTCAAACCCGCCTTCATCTCTCGTCGCCTGCTGGAGTTGCCGTTCTCATCAGGGGAGGCGCTGTCACCATTGCGGCATCTGCTCTAGTCACCATCGGGTGCAAGGGTGGCAGCATGAGCACGAGAAGCGCCGACACGCACAATACGGCGGCGACTATGGCGAACGCATCCGCGAACGCCAATACATAGGCCTGATTGGAAAGCATCCCCGACAACGAAGCCCACGCCTGTTTGGTCGCGAGCGCCGGGTCGCCGTGCGTGGCCAGAAAGCTCGCCACGAGGCCACTAAAGCGTTCGGCGACAGCGGAGTTGGCGTTGTTGACACTTTCCACCAATATAGCAGAATGGAAATCCTCGCGATACCTGAGCAGCGCGCTGACGACACCAATTCCGAAGGTCTGTCCGACGATCCGGCTGAGGTTGAAAAATGCTGCCGCGGTGGGTCCTTGCTCCGGCTTCACATCGCGCGTCGCGTAGAACAGGGTCGGCACCAGGAATAGGCCCTGCCCGAGACCGACCAAAATCAACGCTAGGCGGAAGTCGCCCGCCTGCCATTGCGGCGTCAGATACGTGCAGACGAACGCACCGGCCGCGAAAAGAGCGAGCCCGACAGACAAGGGCTGGCGCGGGTCGCCGCGTGACGCCCACAGCCAGGCCAGCGGAAAGCCGACGCATTGAGCCCAGAACGTCCAGATGTTGGCATCTGCGATCTGCTCTATCCGGAAGCCCTGAATACGGCCCAGCGCCTGCGGCACGACAAACGCCGTCATGACGAGACCGAAACGATAAAATGTGGCGATCACGATCGCCCAGCCAAAGGTCGGCGTCGCCATCAGACCCAGATCGAGCAGCGGCCGCTGTCTTACCAAGAACAGCACGAGCGCCAACGGTATGGCAATAGCGGCAAGCAGTCCGGCGTGTCGGATGATGGGATTGTCGAGCCAAAAGAACCGGTCGCCCTGCTTCATAAACAAGATCAAGGCGGCGAGCCCGACGGCAAGGGTGACATAGCCGAGCCAGTCGATCTCCGACAGGCGCATCGCTCGCGGCGCCGGGCGAAGAAAACGCCAAGCCAGCACCAGGAATGTCAGACCCCAAGTGATGTCGAAATAATATAGACCCTGCCAGCCCCAGCGTTCGGTGACAAAGGCGCCGGCCGACGCGTTGAGCGCCGTCGGTGCGGTCGAGGCGAAAGCGAAGAGGGCGAGCCCGATACTGCGTGCAAAGCCGGGCGGCAATGTCGCCATGACAGAGACGAACATCAGGACCGACATCGTGCCGCTGCAATAGCTTTGCGTGGCGCGCAGCACGATGAGCCTATCTTCTCCTGAGACCAGGAGGCTGAGGCAGGCGCAGACTACGTAAAGCGCGGCACTGTATACGGCTACCCGCCGCAGCGACAGAGCACGCACCAGGATCGCGGCGATCGGGATGCTCACGACCTCCGCCATCGTCGCGACGGAGGCGATCCAAGACGCGCCGTCCGCGGACACGGAAAAACCGCCGCCGATGTCGGCGATATCGAGATCGACGAGTTGGGAGGAGATCGTCGAACCGACCATCGCGACGGCGATCACGCCGATCGTCGTGATCGCAACCGAGAGCGGTGGATGGGCGGCTACAGTCTGCGCGGCGTTTGCGGCGGGGCCCCGGTCGCTCATCTCCGGTCCTTCATCCGCTGCCCGCAAGATCGAGGAGGCAAAGCAAGACCAACCCGCCGACAATCGCCACATGCTCCAGGCTGGTCGTCAGTTCGTGCGCGAACTCGCTTCCGCGGCGGAGCCAGAAGCGATGCCCGACCAATGTAGCCGCGACCGTAAAGCCGGCGAGCAACAGCGCGCCCAGCCATGCGAAGACTCCGGTGGCGACAAGGCATCCGCCGATGAGCTGGGTAAAGGCGGTGGCGCCCGCGAAAGCCGCCGGCCACGGCAGTCCGTCGCTCCTGACCTCTTCAATGCTCGCCCGCCAATGCCACAGCTTATCAACCCCGCTATAAAGAAACACGGCCGCGAGACAAAGCCGGGCGATCAGGAACCCGTACTCAATCATCCCTTTTCGCTCCTTGTGCTGCGATCAAATGCCTGACCGCGGGCGTGCCTTCCGCGTGGAAGCTATGCACCGCGTCCTGCAGCACCCGATCGGCATTGGTCACGCGTTGATGCTGGCGCATTTGCTCGAGCCAGGAATTGACATAAAATGTCTCGATGAAGGTCCCCTCCTGCGCGGCGTCCTCATATATGCCCCAGTCATAGGCGCCGTCGCGCCGGCGCTCGCTCGCAAGCTTCGCCATCGCTGTAAGAAACGCCGGGCGCTCGTCACCGGTGACGGCGTATTCGACGGTAACCAGCACCGGACCACGGTCGGGCTCGATGTCGTGTGACAGCAGCGGAGCGGGCCAATGCATCGACGGCGCAAGATCGAGACCGGCCGCGGTCTGAAGCCTCCAGCGCCGCAGTAGCGGGACCGAGGCGGCCAACGCGATCGCCGCGATGATGTGAACGGCCGGGAGCCCGATCCCTTGCGCCGCCTGTCCCCAGACGATGCTGCCGACGGCCAAGCCCGCGAACTGCACGGTTGCGAACATCGCCATTCCCCGCCCCCGGACCCAGCCCGGCAAGGCAAACTGGGCCGATACGTTCAAGGTGGCGATTGCGGCAACCCAGGAAATGCCGGCGAACACGCAGGCGACCAGGGCGGTTACGGGCTCACGAGCGATGGCGAACAGGACGAGCGCAAGTGCTGTCCCGACTGTCGCCCCCGCCACGACCCGATCGGCACCCAGCCGCGCCGCTGTCGGCAATGCAAATGCGCCGCAGACGGCACCGACGCCGATCGCACCGAGGAGTATGCCGTAGACCTCTGCGCCGCCCCCGATTCGTGCGCGCACGAGAAGCGGCAAAAGGGCCCAATAGACGCTCGCGAGCGGGAAGAACCCGGCAGCCCGGATCAGCGTCGCGCGCAGATCCGGATTATAGCGAGCGTAGCGCAAACCGCTGCGAATAGCATTGACGAAGCGCTCGGCGGGTAGGGATTGTGCGAGGGGCTCGGGAGGACGCCACCAGATCAGCGCGCCGATGACGGCGAAGGTGCTCAAGGCATTGATCCAATAGGGTGCCGCCATGCCGAGTGCGCCAATCGCCAGGCCGGCCAACGCCGGACCGACGGCGCGGCTGATATTCAAGCCCACACCGTTAAGAGCGACTCCAGACCGGAGCTCTTCCTTTGGTACGAGCTGCGGCACGATGGCTTGCCACGCCGGCATCGTCAAAACCGTTGCGATCCCCGACAGGAAAATAAATGTCAGCAGCCAGTTCGGCGTCACCCAGTCCAGCCATACGAAGATCGCGAACAGGGCGGCGATTACCACCGCCGCGATCTGCACCACGATAAGAACGCGGCGGCGGTCGATGATGTCGGCCAATGCTCCGGCAGGGAGGCTGAACAGGAACATGGGCAAGGTCGTTGCCGCCTGGACGAGGGCCACTTCGAATGGATCCGGGCGGAGGGTGGTCATCAGCCAGCCCGCCCCCGCGTTCTGCATCCAGCTGCCGATATTGGAGAGAACCGTCGCCGCCCAGAGCACGGTAAAAATTGTGTGGCGGAACGGGCTCCACGCCGAACCCGGCACATCGGTCGTGGCGGAGAGCGACGTTTGCATCTGCGTCGCTCGCCTCATAATGCCTAGCAGCTCAAGTCAAAATGCGAAGCAGCTGCAACCGAGCGCCCCCCAGAAGGATCTCACATCGCCGACTGGCAGACGTGCCGACCGTGCAGCCGCGTGATCGTGGCCGTGGATGCCGCAATGGTTCGCGCAGCCGCAAGCTGCGGCCAGCGACCGTCGTGCCGCGGCCTGTTCGGAACGGCTGCGATCGCCCCAGGCGGCATAGCCGCCAAAGCGCCGAACCGGCGACCAGTCCGGCATGGCCGGCGGCGGTGCGGTCTCGTCGAAAGCGGCAAAATCGCCGGAGCCATAGACCACCTTACCGCCGACAATAGTGAGGTCGGACGTCGTGTCGGCGATCTCATCTTCGGAACAGGCGTAGTAGTCGCGATCGGGAACGACGAGGTCAGCGAATTGACCGACCTCGATCCGGCCCTTTTTGCCTTCCTCATTCGAGAACCAGGTGACGTTTTCGGTCCACATCCTGAGTGCCGTCTCGCGGTCGAGGCGGTTGCGGGCGGGGTAAAGGCGCAGGCCGCCGACGGTCTTGCCGGTGACCAGCCATGACAGCGAGACCCACGGGTTGTAGGAGGCGACACGAGTAGCGTCGGTGCCGGCCGAGACCGGGATCCCCGCCTCCAGCATCCGGGCAATTGGCGGCGTCGCCTCGGCCGCACCGATGCCGTAGCGCTCGACAAAATATTCGCCCTGGTAGGCCATACGGTGCTGCACGGCGATGCCGCCGCCGAGTGCGGCGATGCGGTCGATGGACCGGTCCGAAATCGTCTCGGCATGGTCGAAGAACCAGTTGAGGCGGTCTATCGGGATATCCTGGTTGACCCGCTCGAACACGTCGAGCGCGCGCGAGATCGTCTCGTCGTAAGTTGCGTGCAACCGCCAGGGCCAATTATTCGAGGCAAGGATGCGAACCACCTGTTCGAGCTCGCCCTCCATTTCCGCCGGCATGTCGGGCCGCGGTTGGCGGAAATCCTCGAAATCGGCGGCGGAGAAGACCAGCATCTCGCCGCCGCCATTGTGGCGGAAATAATCCGCGCCCTGTTGATATTTCGAGTTCTTCGTCCAGTTGAGGAAATCGTCCTTCTCGCCCTTGGGTTTCTGCGTGAACAGGTTGTAGGCGATGCGGACGGTGAGCTGGCCTTCGGCGGCGAGCTTTTCGACGACTGCGTAGTCGTCGGGGTAGTTCTGGAAGCCGCCGCCCGCGTCGATCGCGCCGGTCACCCCGAGCCGGTTCAGCTCCCGCATGAAGTGCCGCGTCGAGTTGACCTGATAGTCGAACGGCAGTTTCGGACCCCGGGCGAGGGTCGCGTAAAGAATACCGGCATTCGGTTTCGCCAGCAGCAGCCCGGTCGGATTGTCGTAGCTGTCGAGCACCATTTCGCCGCCCGGCGGCACCGGCGTCTCCGCGGTGTAGCCGATTGCGCGCAACGCCGCCTTGTTTAGCAGCGCGCGATCGTAGAGATGCAGGAGGAAGACCGGCGTATCGGGAGCCACCGCGTTGATCTCGTCGAGTGTCGGCAACCGCTTCTCGTCGAACTGGTGCTCGGTAAAGCCGCCCACCACCCGCACCCATTGCGGCGGAGGCGTGACCGCCACTTGGCGCTTCAGCATCGCCATCGCATCGGCGAGCGAGCGCACGCCGTCCCAGCGCAGCTCCATATTGAAGTTGAGTCCGCCGCGAATGATGTGCAGATGGTTGTCGATCAGGCCCGGCAGCACGCGCCGGCCCTTGAGGTCGATAACCTTGGTCTGTTTGCCGGCGAGCTTCATCACGTCATTGTCGCGGCCCACCGCGGAGAATTTCCCGTCCGTGATCGCGACGGCAGTGGCTGTCGGATTGGCGCGGTCGAGTGTCGTAAACAAGCCGCGATGGAGGATAAGGTCGGGTGTCGTGTTTGAGCTGTTCATGATCGGCCGCCCTGTGGAATGGTTGGCGCGCGCGGCTTTGGTGCGATCTGCAGCCCTGCCGTTCGCGCGTAGCAAGAGCTGCAGAGCTGGCCGGCCAACGGATTAGCGTCTGGGCGCCGGACCGGCCTCCGAGGCGTGTTCGCCCAGTGCCCATTTGGAGAAACGCACCTGGATACCGTAAGGCGAGTGCGCTCTCAGGATGTCCATAACGCCTTCGTAAGTCTCGGAGCGCGCCCAATCCTGCTGCAGCTCGAAGACATATTGCAGCGACGTGATGGGCACCGCGCCGGCTTGGACAAGCCGATCCATTGCACGCTGATGTGCTTCGGGCGAGACGTCGGCGCAGGCGTCTGCCGGGACATAGACCTCGAAGCCTTCCTTCAGGAGTTCGAGCCCGGCAAACATCACGCAGGCCTCGGTCCACAGGCCGGCGAGGGCGATCTTCTTTCGGCCGGTTGAGTACACGGCCTCGCGAAATTTTGCGTCGAGCCAGGCATTCATCGACGTGCGGTCGATGACGGTATGCTCTGGGAAAAGGCTGGTGATCTCCGGCATAAACGGTCCGGAAAACGTATCCTGCGCTACCGTTGTGATGATCGTAGGGACACCGAAGAGCTTGGCGGTCTTCCCCAGAACCTGGACATTGTTAAAGGTCACCAGACGATCGTGCGATTGCACGCCCTGATACATCGCCGGCTGAAAATCGACGAGAGCGATCGCATGGTTCTCTGGGTTCAGCATTTCGAGCTTGGACATGGTCATCTCCTCAGTAACTGGCCCATCCGGTCTAGGGCCTCGAAGGCAGGCATTGTAGGTCGCGTGGTGCTTCGGCCCGAGTAAAGCCTGGTAAAAATGCCTAATTCCAGATGGTCCTCGACCCGTGCCGCAAAAACAGAAAGAATGGAAAGACACGCTTTCCATTTTGCGGATGAGCATGCCCCTTCCGGATCTCCAGAGCTGGGCGATCTTCGCCAAGGTCGCCGAAACCGGCTCTTTCGCCGGAGCCGCCGGCGAGCTCGGCATTTCCGGTGCGACCGTGTCCAAGGCATTGCAACGGCTCGAGGCGCGCATCGGCGAGCGCCTGATCCACCGCACTTCGCGCCGCTTCGCGCTGACCGAAACCGGCCGGGTGCTGGCGGTGCGCGCCGCCCGCATCCTCGCCGAGAGCGAGGCAGCCGAGGCGGAAGCGCAGGACAAATCGGCGGCGCCGCGCGGCCGCGTCCGACTGGCAGCGCCGATGTCGTTCGGCCTGCGTCACCTAGCGCCGGCACTGCCCGCCTTCCTTGCCGCCTACCCCGAGGTTTCGATCGACCTGCAACTCGACGACCGCATCGTCGATCTCGTCGCCCAAGGCATCGACATCGCAGTGCGCATCGCCGATCTGCCGGATTCGAGCCTGGTCGCCCGCCGCCTCTGCCCGGTACGGCGCTGGGTCGTCGGCGCGCCCGCCTATTTTGCCCGGCACGGCACGCCGCAGCGGCCGCGCGACCTCGAACGCCATGCCTGTCTCGGCTACAGCTACCTCGCCACCGGCGACCGGTGGCACTTCACGAACACGGAGGGTGTCGAAGAGGCGGTCACGGTCAGGGGGCCGCTCAGCGCCACCAACGCGGAGGCGCTCGAAGGTGCCCTGTTGGCCGGCATCGGGATCGCGCTGCAGCCCGATTTCCTCGCCTGGGAGGCGCTGCGCGCCGGCCGCCTAGTTGCCGTGCTCGTTGGCTGGAACACGCCGCCGGGGGCGCTCAATGTCCTGATGCCGCCCGGCCGCCCCCGCGCCTCCCGCGTCGCCGTTCTGCGGGATTTCCTGATACGCAACTTCGCAGCGGGTTCGGCGCCATGGACGGCCGGTCTGCCGATAGCGGCTTAATACGGGGGCTGCGGGGCACGGAATCCGGCCCGGCACGGTTTAGGCGGCGGCGCTTTCGCGCTGCGCGGTCCTTGCGGCGCGGGCGAGCATCGCAACGGCATTGCGGTGCAGGATCTGCTCGCGCGCGTCCTCGCCGATCTGCGCTTCCGCGAGCGCCTTCCTCGTCCAGTCGCAGCCGAACTCGGTGCCGTCGGTACCGCACACGATGCGCTCGGCACCGTACAGGTTCACCGCTGCCTCGATCGCGCGCGGGCCGAACGAGTTGCAATCCACGTACACCTTCGCCTTGCGGAAGCGTGACGACGGCAATTCCTCATTCGGCGTGTCGAGCAGGCACCGGTGGTCCATGCGCTCGACCTCGTAGGGGATGTTGCCGCCCAGATTGTGGACGTGGATCATTGCGTCCGGGTAGTCCGCGAGATAGTCGGTGAGAGACAGTGTCACCATCACCGAGGACAGGCTCGCCTGCATGTCGAGCGTGCCGTTGCGGCGGCGCGCGTTGTCCGTGTCGCTCGCGACCTTGGGGTAGGCGTCACCCGGCCGCGGGCCGTTATGGATGAAGACCACCGCGCGGCGGCGGTTCGCGACTTCCATCAGCGGCCGCATCGCTTCGGCGTCCTTGCGCGTGAGGAAATAGTTGCCCGGTATCTGCGCGCCGATCATGCCGGGCAGCCCAAGCGCCCGCTCGAGCTCGGCGCAGGCGGCGGAAATGTCCGTCAAGGGCAACGCGGCGTAGGCCGCGAAGCGGCCGGGATGCTCCTCACAAATTGCGGAAAGTCCGTCGTTAATGGTCCGGCACAGCGGCTCGGACTCATTCCGCGGCAGGGCCTCGACCCAGCAGAACGAACCGAGGAGCGACAGCACGCTCGTCTCCACTCCTTGGCGGTCCATGCGCGCGAGATGGAAATCAACCTCATCGAAGGCATCGGCTAGCAGCGCTTCGCTCATCGGTGAGGACTTCAGCACCTCGACGCCGTCCGGATTGCGCACAATGCGCGGTTCCCTGGTGCGGGCGCGCAAAGCGTCGGCGACTTCGGCGGGCCTCCAATGGGCGTGCATGTCGATCATAGTCATGGCTTCTTCCTCCGCTGGCTGCACGGCAGCCTAATCCCACAGCGGCTCGCTGCAAAGTACGATAACGATTTTTCGTGAGTTCTCCGCAGCCGTCTCTTTTGCGCGACCTATTTCAGAAACTGGCCGACATTGTCTTTGGTCACCCGATCGACACCGGTGTAGATGATCGCTTGCACCGCCTTGCCGTCGTGAAGGGCCAGCAAGGTGTCCATCACCTTCTCGCCCATCTCGAACGGACGCTGCCCCACAAGCGCGGCGACGTAGCCCTCCTTGAGGAGCTGCAGCTCGGAGGGCAGCGTGTCGGCGGAAACCGCCACCAGCTTGCCGCTCTTGAAACGGTCGGCATTGTTGTTAAAGAAATTCCGGTAGCCCTCCGGCACGAAGAGCGGCCAGCCCCCGACCGGGACGACGGCGTTGAGATCGGGATGCGCCGTCGTCAGGTCGTTGAGCTGCTGGACGGCGAGCGCCGGATCGTCGTTGCAGTAGGTCGGCGAGCCCGACACCTCCTTCCAACCTGCCTTCCCCACCACCTCGCGGACCCCCTCGAGGCGCTCGTTGAGATTGGCCGCGGCCGGCCCGCCCGAAACCATGGCATAGATCCCGGCATGGGGTTGCACCTTGACCAGCATCTCACCCAAGGCTCGCCCGAAATCTTTGTTGTTGGTGCCGATATAGGCCTCGCGCGCCGAGCCCGGCGCATCGGCGTCGAAGGTGATGACAGGGATGCCGGCGTCGCGCGCCGCCTTGATGACGCCGGTCAAGGCGCCGACGTCCGAGACCGAGATCGCCAGGCCGTCGACCCGCTGCGTAATCAGATCCTGGATGATCTGCACCTCGGTCGCAGGCTCGTGCTCGATCGGCCCGCGATAGACGCATTCGACGGTGCCGAGCTCCTTGGCGCGCTTCATGCATCCGTCGCGCGCCAGGTCGAAGAACGGGTTGTTCATCGCCTTGGGCACGACCGCGAATTTGAGTTTCTGGGCGGACCCGGTCGGGGCCGCCAGCACGATGGCGGCGAGTGCTGCGAGAATCACTCGTTTCACGGCTCTGCTCCTCTGCTCTGCCGCACCCGGTTCGCGTGGCTCAGAAGATGCGCCGGGTGCGAAGCTGATCGACCAGCACGGCAATGATGATGATTACGCCGACAAAGACTTCCTCCCAATAGGCGTTGGCGCCGATCAGCACGAAGCCGTTGCGGATCACCTCGATCAACGCGGCGCCGAGAATCGCCCCGGCGGCGCTCCCGACCCCGCCGACGAGATTTGCGCCGCCGATCACCGCGGCGGCGATCACCCGCAGCTCGTACCCGGTCGCGAGATTGGCCGGTGCCGCGCCGAGCCATCCGGCGATCAGCACGCCGCTGAACCCCGCGGCAAGGCCGCTCAGCACATAAACGGACAGGATAACGCGCGGGACGCGCACGCCGGTCAAGGCCGCCGCTTGCGCATTGCCGCCGACGGCGTAGAGATGCCGCCCCCAAACGAGATGGCGCAACGCCAGCGCCATCACGACGGCGAGCACCACGAGGTAGACGAGCTGCGTCGGCAGGCCTAGCACGGCGCCGTTGGTGAAGCGGGTGAAGCCGGCGACGTCGGGCCCTACCGGGTATTGCGCGCGGCCTTGTGTCAGGACATAGGTCATGCCGCGGGCGACCGAGAGCATGCCGAGCGTGGTAACAAACGGCGAGAGGCGAACGCGCGCGATCAAGAGGCCGTTGACCAGACCGATCAGCGCCGCGAGCGTCAACGCCAGCAGGGCCGCGAGCGCGATCGTGGCGCCTGGCACCTGCGCCGCCGCCGTCGCCGACAGCAAGCGCATGAGCATCATCGTCACCACGGCACTGAGCGCGCAGACCGAACCAACCGACAGATCGATGCCGCCGCTGATGATGACCAGGGTCTCGCCCAGCGACATCAGCGCAATAAAGCTGAAGTTCTTTGAGATGTTGACGAGATTGCGCGGGGTCATGAAGACCGGTGCCAGGATCCAGATGATTCCTATCAGGACCGCGAAAGCGACGCCGACATAGACGGTCTGGGTCTGCGGCATGCCGCGCCGCCACCACCCGGGCCGCAGGCGGTCGAGCGGCACCGCCGGGGGTTCCGAGGTCCCCGCCATCAGGCCTGCTCGAGGGCACCGGTGATCAGTGCCGTCACTTCCTCGGGCGAGGTGGCACACATCGGCTTGTCGGCCACCTTCCGGCCACGGCGCAGCACGGTGATCCGGTCGGCGACCGCAAAGATGTGCGGCATGGCGTGGCCGATGAAGATCACCGACTGGCCGTGGTCGCGCATGCGGCGCATCAGATCGAGCACCTCGGCCACCTGACGCACCGAGATCGACGCCGTGGGCTCGTCAAGCAACACGAGCTTGGCCTCGGCGAGCCGCGTGCGTGCGATCGCCACGGCCTGGCGCTGGCCGCCTGAGAGGGTGCGCACCAGGGCCTCGGGCCGGGTCTCCGATTTGAGCTCGGCGAAGAGCTGCGCCGCGCGGCGCGTCATTGCGGCGTGATCCATGATGGGCAGGCCGGCGACCCGCCGGCGCAGCTCACGGCCGAGAAAGACGTTGGCGGCGCCCGAGAGATTGTCGGCGAGCGCCAGATCCTGGTAGACGACCTCGATGCCGGCGTTGCGCGCGTCCTCGGGTCCGCGAAAGCGCACCTCGCGCCCGTCGAAGTGCATGGTTCCGTGGGTCGGGGGGAAGTTTCCGGCGATGATCTTGACCAAGGTCGACTTGCCGGCGCCGTTGTCGCCGATCAGGCCGACGATCTCGCCTGGAGCCACGGTGTAGTCGACCTCGGCGAGCGCGCGGATGGCGCCGTATTCCATGCCGATGCCGCGTAGCGCCAGAAGTTCGTCGGACGTCTGACCGGCCATATCCTCCCCAATGGTCGCCGCTTCCAGCCTCTTGGATAACTACGCTCTTGGATGCCGCTTATTCCCGCAGCATCGAGGCGACCTGGTCGAGGCTTCGGATGCGCGCGTACATTTTCATCGCCCTGTCGAGGCTGTAGGCGTGGGCGGCTGCGTCGCCACTCCAGCAGCATTCGCGCGCGACGACAGACGCGAGGTCGAGGTTGAAGGCCTCGCGGACGCTCGTCTCGACCCCGCGATTGGTAGCGCCGCCGCCGATGACGATCGTATCTCGCCGCAGCATGTGCAGCAGCTCGGCGACACCGGTCCCGTAGAAGGCGCTCGGGCGGCGCTTGAGGAAGACGGAATCCTCGGGCCACGGCGCGATTTCGTCGGGAAAGCCGGCCTCTGCCATGCCTTCGACAGCGTTGGTGAGCGGCGGCACGCCGGTCTCCGCGGAAAGGTCGGTCGGCAGCATGACGACGTCAGCCCCATCGGCGCGGCTGACCGGTGTCGTGTAGATCACCGGCACGCTCGCCGCCCGCGCTACCGCGATCATCTGCACCCAGGCATCGAGCACGGGGCGCATCGCGGCCCGGCGTGCGGGATCCAAGGGAGTGAGCGCGCGCCGGCAGACGTCGTAAGCGATCAGCGCCACCCGGCGACGATCGATCCGTTCAGGTTCGGGCATCGCAATCTCGTCAAGTAAGCCGCTCAGCACGCCGAAGGTCGGCGTGCGCGATGGGATGAAAACGGCGCTATCCCTTGTGAGGTCATTCCGGGGCGCGGGCTCCGCCCGCGAGCCCGGAACCCATGAGCACGGACCTCGGAGAAAGGGCTCATGAGCCGGTGTTCATGGCTTCCGGGCCCGGCCCACGGGCCGTCCCGGAATGACGATCTTGTTCTTGAAGCGACAGAGTTTTTCACTCCTGTTTGGGAGGGGGAGCCAGGCTCGCGCCAACTAAGCCAGCGACAGCTCGCGATACCCGTCCGCCGCCGCTTCGCACCGCTCGCGGAATTTGGGGTGGCCGCCGCTGTAGCGCATGATCCGGCGGACCTGCTTGCCCTCGACATTACGGTTGATGCCGGTCATCCACGAGTTTACCTCGGTGAACAGCAAGCCCTCGCTCGCCGCAATGACGTGATCGGTCCACGCGGCGGCACCCGCCGCGGTGGCCTCGATGCGGGTCACCCCGCGGTCGCGCGCGAAGCGGATCAGCCCGGTCACCCAATCGGCGCTGTATTCGGCGGCGCGCGGAAAGTTGCCGAGCCCGGCATGCGGGCCCATCACCATCAGCATGTTGGGAAAGCCGTCCACCAGGATGCCGAGAAAAGTCTGCGGCCCGTCCTTCCACTTCTCCTTTAGCGACACCCCATCGACACCGCGGATGTCGACGCGGTCGAAAGCGCCGGTGATCGCGTCGAAGCCGGTGGCGTAGATGATGATGTCGAATTCGTACTCGGCATCGCTGGTCTTGATCCCCTTGGGCGTGATGCGCTCGATCGGCGTCTCGTTGATGTCGACCAGTCTGACGTTGGGTTGGTTGTAGACCTCGTAATAGCCGCTCTCGAGCGGCACGCGGCGGGTGCCGAAGCCGTGGTGTTTCGGGATCAGCTTCTCGGCGATCACTGGATCCTTGACCCGCTGACGGATCTTGCGCGCGACGAAATCCGAGATCAGCTTGTTGGCATTGCGGTCCACCAGGATGTCGCGGAAATTGCCCATCCAGATGCCGAAACCCGGCTCGCCGTAGAGCTTCTCCCAGAAAGCCTCGCGCTCCTCTCGTGTCACCTCATGGGTGGCGCGCGGGTCGGTCGCATGAATGAAACAGCCATAGGTCTGCTGGCATCGCTCGAAAATTTCGGCGTAATTGGCCCGGATCCGGCGCATCTCCTGCTGGGTGATCTTGGCGTTGTGCAATGGCGCGCACCACTGGGGGGTGCGCTGGAACACAGTCAGATGGCCGACTGTCTTGGCCACTTCGGTGATCGTCTGCACGCCCGTCGCGCCGGTGCCGATCACCGCGACGCGCTTGCCCGCGAAACGAACCGGTTCCTTCGGCCAGTAATGGGTGTGGCAGGACTGGCCTTGGAACGTCTCGACGCCGGAGATGCGCGGCATGGTCGCCGCCGAGAGCACACCGACCGCCGTGATCAATAAGCGAGTGTTGTAACGCCGGCCGTCCTGCAAGATGACTTCCCAGCTCCGCGTGTCTTCCTGGTAGTGGGCAGCGGTAACCCGGCTCTTGAACTGGATGTCGCGACGCAGATCGAACTTGTCTGCGACATAATTCAGATAGCGCTCGGTCTCGGGCTGCCCGGCGAAGTGCTCCTCCCAGTCCCATTCGTCGAGCAGCTCCTGCGAGAAAGAATAGCCGTAGGTCCAACTCTCGGAATCGAACCGGGCGCCCGGATAACGGTTCCAATACCAGGTGCCGCCAACGCCGTTTCCGGTTTCGAACACCCGAACCCTGAGGCCGAGCTGGCGCAGCCGGTAGAGCTGGTAGAGGCCGGAAACGCCGGCCCCAATGATGACCGCGTCGAAATCCGCGGCCGGGTCGGCCTCGACGTTACGTGCAGCCGTCTGCAAACCGATCATCTTACATTTCCTGACGCCTGAGAGGCTGGAAATTGAAATGGCGAGTGGCTGGATCAGCGCTGTGCGTCCTTCGAGACAGCCGCTGCGCGGCTTCCTCAGGATGAGGACATTCCTCACTGCTATCTAAAATATACCTCATGCTGAGGAGCGCCTAAAGGGCGCGTCTCGAAGCACGCACAACGTCGTCGCCGGCATGGATCAGAGGCCCGCGACCAGAACCGCCCGCGTCAGTTCATCCCGTAAAAACCCATCGCGCCGCCGGCCAGCACCTGGTGCTTCGCCTCGGGCGACAGCGGCCCGAGCCGCTCGCGGATCATGTCAGGCGCGCCCGGGAAGAACCCGTCCTGATGCGGGTAATCGGTCGCCCACATGATCTTGTGCGGGCCGATATAGTCGGCCAGCACGGCGATGCTGTTCTCGACCGGCTCGAACGAGATCCAGCAATTGCGCTGGAAGAGGTCGCTCGGCCGCATCTTCGGGGCGGTATCGTTGAAGCCCTGGTCGTCGAAATGCCGGTCCATGCGGTCGAGCCAGGGCGCGATCCAGCCGCCGCCCGATTCGAGAAACGCGATGCGCAACCGTGGGTGACGGTCGACGACGCCGCCCCAGATCACCGCCATCGCCGCCAGCATCATCTCCATCGTATGGCTGATCATGTGGCGCGCCGCGCGGTCGCCCTCGAAGCGGTCGACGCCGACGGTGGGCATCGCCGTGGTCGAGCCCTCGTGAAAGCCGATCGAAAAGTCGAGCTCCTCGGCCATCGCCCAGAACGGCTCGTACATCGGGTCGCTGATCATCTTGTTGCCGTGATACGGGTTCGGCCGCAGGAACCCGCCGCGCATCCCGAGCTTTTCGCGCGCGTAGCGCATTTCGTCGATCGCGAGGTCGACCGACTGCATCGGCAGCATCGCGACCCCGAACAGGCGCTCGGGATAGGGTTTGCAGTAATCGGCGAGCCAGCGGTTGTAGGCGCGGCACATCCCGGCGGCGAGACCGGGATCCTCGACGGCGCCTGCGAACAGGCCGAGGCTGGGGTAGAGGAAGGCGGCATCGATCCCGTCGGCATCCATGTCGACGATGCGCGCGTGCGGGTCGAACCCGCCCTTCTTGCCTTCGGCATATTTGAGGCTGTCGAGCTTGACCGTGCCTTGCCGCACCCCGACCGAGCCCAGGCTGCCGATCCCTCGCGGATTGCCCAGTAGCTTGCCTTCGACCTCGAGACGCTCCTTGCCGTTCTCGTCGATGACAAACCGCGGCCGGCGCTCGCGGAACTCGGGATCGATGTATTTGTCCCACAGATCGAGCGGCTCCAGGATGTGGCCGTCGGCATCGACAACGTCATAGGCGCGGGTCATCGACATTTCCTCCAATACAATTGTTGAACCGGTCGCCCGAAATCCAGGCGCCGCCATGCACTTCCAGCACCGCCGGAAACGGAGGCTGCCCTTCCGGGCGATAAAACCGCGCGAGCAGCGGAACGCCTGCCGGGCGATGGTATTCGAGGTCTTCAGTACGGATCGGCATCGTCTTCCGCTCCGGATCTGTTGCTGCAGCCGTCTGAGGAAAGCAACTTGCCTCGTATCGCGAACCCGAGCAAGCCGCACCAGCCTGTGGCCGCGGTCTTGGAACCGCGGAGGCAGGCGGCAGGATCGCCGGACTCTCTTCGCCAGCTATCGCCCTCTGCCCGTGCTGGCTGTTTCTGCAGCGAAATAACAGCCATTTCTCCACCCGTTCGGTCATCCGGGGCCGGCCCTCGCCCCTTCCCGAAGCCCCATGAGGCGCGAAAATTATGGCAAATTTAGTGTTGCTGACATGGCAACAGGGTCCTGGGCGAGGTCGTGACGTATTTACCGCGGCATTGGCCGCGTCGGAGGCAATATGCGCATCGGCAAAGGGGGTGTGGGTCGCCGGTCGCAAACCAAATTCCAGTAGGCCCAGGATCGCGCGTCGAAGATGCCCGGCGGGGCCTGCTCCAGCACTTCGCGATATTCGTCTTTGCCGACGATCCCTTGCAACGCCTTCAAATCCGCGACTGTGCCGAACACCATGACGTGGGCAAGGAACTGCACTGGATCGGCAAGCGCCCGTTCCGGTTCCTCAAACCATATGACGCGCTGGGCGACTCGCAGCAGTTCGGATGTTATCGGCAAGACTTTCATGGCGCGCGCCTATCGTCGGTGCGCGGCACATGCGGCCTCAATACCGGCAGACGGGCCGGGTCGACGGCCTCGACCGCCGCCCGCAGCCGCTCCCTTACCTCTTCCGGCACCGTCGGCACGTCCTCAAAATAGCCGAGCGCCTTGAGCGTGATCAGCGGATTGAAGCTGCGCCCGTATACGACGGTTCCAGCCGCGAGAATGCGCGGCAGGTCGATGCCGTGGCGGATCAGCGCGTCGATGTCGAGATAGTCCCGTGCCTGGGCGCGTTGCTGCACAACGGCCGCCTTCGTGCCGGCGATGTCGAGCAGCGAGGCGACATGCATCTTCGATCCTTCGGCGATCTCGCGCGGCGCGGCCGCGCCAAGCCTGAGATTGCCGAAGAAGGACACCAGCACCGGGCCGCCGCGTTCCACCCGGCAAGTCAAGGTATGGCTGACAACCTGCACCTGCTCGGCTCCGGCCAGATACGGGATTTCTCGGGCGAGCGCGGCCGGGTCGAAAGCGACGCGCGAGAAGAAATCGAAATCAACCGATTGCCGATGTCCCAGCCGCAGCGCCAGCGCCGTCCCGCCATAGAGGGTGAAATGCGTGGGCGTGGCGTCGAGCTCGGACCACAGCGCCCGCTGCGCCGGCGGCAGTATGTCGAGGCGCGGCTCAAACCTCGGCAGCGGCACTTCCGCATTGCCCATCGTCATGCCGTAGAATACCAGAGCAAGCGTAGGGCGGAAAAGCGCAGAGGCTGGGCAAGAATGTGCTGCATCGGCTGCCGTGCGTGCTTCGAGACGCGCCCCGGCTGCGCCGCGTCGCTCCTCAGCATGAGGGTATGTTCTTGATGGCATTAAGAAAAATACCTCATCCTGAGGCGCCTCGCGAAGCGAGGCCTCGAAGGACGCACGACATTCTTCCAGCCCTGTGGAATTCTTGCGCAGCCTCGCAGCGCATTCCGCCTCGAACCGTCGCCGCTTGACGCTTCTCCTCGTCCGGGTACTGCAGGCTGTGTCCTCGAAAGGGTTATTGGAAGGGACAAAGCCGAGCCAATGGAAATTGCCGAGTCGAAGAAAGGCAAAGCGGCGGAATGCGCTGCCCCGCGGGTCAGGCCCGCGGGCTAAAGGCTTTCGCGCCCTGCGGTTGCTACGATCCCGGCGCACTCGGCTTCCAGAAGCGGCAGCCGTTCAGGAACAGATCGACGCAATCATCCGACCACGCCTCGAGCTCGATTTCGGTCATCGACTGGCCGAGGACGAGAGAGCGGCGTTGCGGCTGAGAGATGACAATTTGCAGGAACTGCTCGGCGGCGAATTCCGCGCGATCGATGGCCAGGCGGCCGGCACGGGCCTCGCGGTGGAGCATGGCGGCGATCTGGCCGACTACCTCGGCCCGGCTGCCCTCGCGTGCGGCGATCGCGGCGAGCTCGGGAAAGCGCTGCGCTTCGGCGATTATCAAGCGGTTGAGCGCGAGGGCCATGGGTGCCAGCGCGGCACGCAACAGCAGCCGCGCCAGGCGCCGCAGGATCTCGTCGAGGCCGTCGCCCTCGTAGAGCGGCGTGCCGGCGGGCGGCCGCAGACCTTGGATGATCCGGTGCACGACGGCGGCGAAGAGTGCCGCCTTGTCGGGGAAGCGGTAGTAGAAGGTGCGTTTGGAAATCCCGGCGCGCTGGGCGATCGCCTCGATGCTCGTGGCGCCGTAGCCTTCGGCGAGGAACAGCTCCGTGGCAACGTCGAGGATGCGCTCGCCGAGGCGCGCCGCCTCCTCCCGTGACGGCCGGCCGCCGCGACGCGGATTAGCGTCCGTAATAATACCCGGGAGGCGGCGCGTAATAATTGGGCTGCGGAGCATAATACTGCGGAGCCGGAGCGTAATAGCCCGGCCCCGGTGCATAATAGCCGGGCCCAGGCCCATAGAATGGAGCCGCGAGCGCGCGCACCGGCGCCGTCACAATCGTCGCGGCGCCGACAACCGCCGCCGCCCCCAGCGCCGCCAAACCAAAGATGAGTCCGCCGTGATGGTATCCATGCGCCGAGGCGGGAGCGATGGGTGCTGCAAGAAGAGCCATCGCGGCGCAGGCACCGATAATCGCGGCTTTGCATTTCACCATGACCAATTCCCCAGCAAGCGTCGCTATGCGACTCGCGATAACGGACATATAACACCAAGAAATAACGCAACGCAACCGTGCCGTTGCGTTCACGGGGTGAAACCGCGAGCGGGCCGGTAGAAAGCCCCGCGCACCCGCGCCTTGTTGCGCCTACCCCTTGTTCCTGCGGTTATATAGCAGTCGTATTAAGCGTAGGGCGGCAAAGCGCAGAGGCTGGGCAAGAATGCGCTGCATGAGCGGCGTGCGTCCTTCGAGACGCGCCCTATAGGCGCTCCTCAGAGCGTGTGAATGTTTCGCGCATTTTTGCAGCATGAAGGGGTTGCAGCGAGTTGTGGTAGTGCTATTGCGTGGCGGGGATGACTGGTGTGAGGGGAGCCGGTCGGTGTCGGGCAATAGCGAACTGTTTAGAGATTTGCCGGAGCAGCGTGTGCCGGAAGCGCCGGGTCGGGGGACGCCGCGGTTGCGGCAGCCGGAGCGGCATCAGCTGGGCTGGCAGGTGGCGACACTCGACGATCTGGTGGCGCGCGATCATCCGGTGCGGGCGGTGTGGGGGTTTGTCCAGGGGCTGGATTTGCGCGCGCTGCACGATGCGGTGAAGGCGCGCGAGGGAGTGCCGGGGCAGGCGCCGCCGGCACCCGAGCTGATGATGGCGCTGTGGCTGTGGGCGACGGTGGACGGGGTCGGCAGCGCGCGGCAGCTGGCGCGACTGTGCGAGCAGCATCTCGCCTATCGCTGGCTGTGCGGCGGGGTGTCGATGAACTACCACACGCTGTCGGATTTTCGGGTGGCGCATGCCACGGTGCTCGACCGCTTGCTGGCCGGCGGGGTTGCGGCGCTGATCGAACAGGGTCTGGTGGCGCTCGACGTGCTGGCGCAGGACGGGCTCAAAGTACGCGCGGCGGCGGGGGCGAGTTCGTTCCGCCGGCGCGAGCGGCTGGACAAACTGGCGGTGGCGGCCAAGACGCGGGTCGAGCGGCTGCGCGCCGAGCTGGAAGCCGATCCGGCGGCGGGTGATCGGCGTCAGCGCGCAGCGCAGCAGCGCGCCGCGCGCGAACAAGAGGAGCGAATCAAGGCGGCGCTCGACCGGATGAGCGAGCTCGAGGCCGAGCGCGCGCGTCGCGCGAAGACCAACAAGGCCGAGGTCAGCCGGCAGAAGGAGCCGCGCGCCTCGACCACCGATGCCGAGGCGCGGGCGATGAAGCTGGCCGATGGCGGGTTTCGACCGGCCTACAACATGCAGATCACCTCGGCGCCACAGGGTCAGGTCATCGTCGCGGTCGACATCGACACCACGGGCTCCGATCGCGGCTTGGCGCGTCCGACATTGGAACAATTGAGCGCGGCCGGGACGCGGCCGTCGGATTACCTGGTGGATGGCGGCTTCACCAAGAACGAGGACATCGAATGGAAGCACGGCAGCGATCCTTACGCGCCGCGGCCGGACGACAAACCGGGGGTGGCGGACTGGCGCCGGCGCATGGCGAGCGAGCCGGGCAAGGCGCTCTACAAGCGACGCGCACAGGCCGAATGCCCCAATGCCTGGGCGCGCCGCATGGGGCTCGCTCAGCTGCGCGTGCGGGGGAAGCAAAAGGCCCGCGCCGTACTGCTGTGGTTCGCGCTCGCCCACAACATGCTGCGCGCTTTCGCGTTGCGGCGGGCCGCCATGGCTGCGGCAACTTGAGATAGTTGACGGGGACACCAACTCAATGACGGATATTCCCGTCCGCTCAACCATCCGCTCGCCCCTTTTTCCCAGTGTCACCGATGAGACCGGCGCGGGAGCCAAGCCGTTATCCAGTACCGCCCCAAGATGTCGGCGCCGAACCATCATGCTGGCCGGACTAAACATTCACAGACTCTCAGCATGAGGGCATGTTGTTGATGGCATTAAGAAATCCTCATCCTGAGGAGGCCGCGAAGCGGCCGTCTCGAAGGACGCACTGGGCTAATCCGCCCCGCCCTTCGTGAGCGCATACCTGTACATCCTGCGCTGTGCCTTCATCGGTTACACCTCGCTACGCAGGCCTGTGCCTCTGGTGTTCTACGAATTCTTTGATCGCATTGAGGATGCGATAGCTGCAGAACGGCAAATCAAGGGTTGGCGGCGCGAGAGAAAGGAAGCATTGATCCGCGGGGACTACGGGAAATTGCCAGCTCTGGCCCATCGTCCCAGGAGAGGAAGAGAATGGAAAAATTCACGCAGTTGACCGGCGTTGCGGCGCCGCTGCCGATCATCAATCTCGACACCGACAAGATTTTTCCGGCGGTTTATTTGAAGACGATCAAGCGGACCGGTCTCTCAAAGTGGCTCTTCGAGGAAATTCGCTTTCGCCCGGACGGGTCGGAGAACCCGGATTTCGTGCTGAACCAGGCCCCGTACCGCAACGCCAAGATCCTGATCGGCGCGGACAATTTCGGCTGCGGGTCGAGTCGCGAGCACGCCCCTTGGGCGCTCCTCGACTTCGGCATCCGCTGCATCATTGCGCCGAGTTTTGCCGACATCTTCTACAATAATTGCTTCAAGAACGGCATCCTGCCGATCGCCTTGCCCAAAGAGATTGTCGATGAACTGATGGAAGATGCCAGGAAAGGCGCCAACGCGGTGATGACGATCGATCTGGCAACTCAAACGGTCACGCGGCCGGACGGCGAGAAGGTGCATTTCGAGCTCGACGCGTTCCGCAAGCATTGCCTTCTGAACGGGCTCGACGACATCGGCCTGACCGAGCAGAAGAGCGCGGAAATCGGCGCCTATGAGGAGAAGGCGCGGCTGGCCCGTCCGTGGCAGTTCGGCATGACCCAACCGAGGACCTGAGCCCGTGGCGCAGACCCGCGGGTCCAACCGGAAGGTGCTCGTGCTCGCGGGCGACGGCATCGGGCCGGAAATCATGCGCCAAGCGTTGCGCGTGATCGAATTCTTCGACCGGCGCCATCTGGCCAGCTTCGAAATCACTGAGGGTCTCGTCGGCGGCGCCGCCCTCGATGAAGCGGGGGTTTCGTTGAGCGACGACACCCTGGCCCAGGCGGTCGCCAGCGACGCGGTGCTGTTCGGCGCCGTCGGCGGCGCGAAATGGGACACCTTGCCGTTCGAGCTGCGTCCCGAGCGCGGCATCCTGCGTCTGCGCAAGGAACTGGATCTGTTTGCCAACCTGCGCCCGGCGGTAGTGTTCGATGCGCTAGCGGACTCGTCGAGCTTGAAGCGTGAGCTGGTGAGCGGCCTCGATCTGATGATCGTGCGGGAATTGACGGGCGGGATCTATTTCGGTGAGCCGCGCGGGGTCGAGACATTGGCGGACGGGAGCCGGCGCGGGATCAATACCGAAGTCTATACCGAAGCCGAAATCGAACGCGTCGTCCGCGCCGCCTTCGAACTGGCGAGAAAGCGCAACCGCCGGGTCTGTGAGGTCGATAAGGCCAACGTCATGGAATTGGGCGGGCTGTGGCGCGAAGTCGCGCAGCGGGTTCGCGACACGGATTACCCGGACGTCGAGCTCTCATTCATGTATGCCGACAACTGCGCGATGCAGCTCGTCCGCAACCCCAAGCAGTTCGACGTAATCGTTACCAGCAACCTGTTCGGCGATTTGTTGTCCGATTGCGCGGCGATGCTGACGGGGTCGCTCGGCATGCTGCCCTCGGCATCCCTCGGCGCTCCCGATGCAACCGGCCGGCGCAAGGCGCTCTACGAACCGGTCCACGGCAGCGCGCCGGATATCGCCGGCAAAGATATGGCCAACCCGCTCGCCTGCATCCTCTCCTTTTCGATGATGTTGCGCTATTCCTTCGATATGGCGGAAGAAGCCGATCTCGTCGAGGGCGCGGTGCGGCGCGCGCTCGCCTCCGGTGTGCGGACCAGCGACATCGTGCAGCCCAACACCGGGCGCGTCTCGACGCGCGTCATGGGCGACACGGTATTGCGCGAGCTCGAAAAAGCGGCGTAACCCGCATCCGGGTGCTATAGCCGCTTATAGAACACGCCATCCTTCATGATGTGGGTGATGTGCTCGCCTTGGCCGTCGAGCAACGAGATGTCGGCGAGCGGATCGCCGTCGACAGCGATCAGGTCGGCGCAGGCGCCCGTGCGATGACAGAGCTCGCCCGCTCGGTTCAGCAATTCGGCATTGATGGTCGTCGCCAAGCGGATGACTTCTTTTGACGGCGCATCCTATTCGTTGTCCCGTGCCACTCTTTCGGTACCGATCCGTTCGACCGCCTGTAGCCAAATGACGGAAGCTCCCGGCCACCGCTGCGATGCACAGGCTTGTTCGACCCCGCCGGACCTTTTTGAGTAGTTTTATGATCATTAAGTTCTTAAATCATGAGCGATTCACTGCATCCTGAACTGCGCGGATGGATTGAGCGGGAAAGCACACGCATTCTGAGCCTGGTGCAGGATCTCAGTGATCTTGCACGCCAAAGACCGACTTCATCCATGCATCCCGACACGCATGTTCAGGCGAACGTCATGCCTGAGGATATCATCGGAGAGGTCGTCCTCTCGTTTTCCGATGTAACCGGCAAAAAAGTCGCCCATTTTTATCCTCATGGTGACGCAATACTTGGCCTCGCCAACGAGAACTTACGGCAAGCCCAAGAAATCGCCGAACGCATCTGGTCCAGGCGCGAAGTGAGGGATCGTCTGAGCGCGGACACGGTGGAAGAGCTGCTGTTGGAATGGGTCGGAGCCGTAGCTCGAGGCCAACCAACGCAAGCGCTGGCGCAGAGAATTGATGAGGTCTTGTTAAAAAGGGTAAGAGTGGTCTCGGTTTGGGTACCGATTGAAGCGACCTTGATCGAAGGTGACCTTCAATTTGCTGACAGCACGTTGATGATGTTGTCTCGGGTTGATCTAGATAGAGCCTTCGACTCGGCGTTCAGCACTCGCCCTTCCGATCATGTCGAAGAGTACCGGAAGAAATTGCATCGCGATTGGGCAGGGAAGGCAGTTATGCGCTTCTCGATTTGTGCAGAACCAAAGAGAGCCCACGAGCTATCCTTGGAAAAGGCTGAAACCTACATGACGCTCCTCCAGTTTTATACTATTCCAGCGATGGCGTTCTCTCTGAGTTCTCATGCTGCGCCGGTCGGTCAACGCCCTTACCGGACGAAACGTTCTATTGCCATTGGCCCATCAATATTCCTACGCTCCGCGGCTATAGCCGAGCCGTCCTCCTGGCTGCAGATCACCCGCGACTATCGCGCACAGATGGAGCAGATGGGGCTGATGGTCCTCTCAAGCCTGGCGCGAGATACGGCGTGCGAATACGAGGAAAAATTGCTTGAAGCTTTGCTCATTTACGGGCGCGCATGTTATCAGTCCGAGCCGGTCGATAAGCTTTTGCAAATCATGACCGCGGTCGAGATGTTTGCCCTGCGCAGCGACGGGGAACCCATTACAACCTCTGTCGCCGACAGGATCGCGTTCGCGATTACCGATGACCCCGGGACGAGGCAGGAGATCGTTCGAAATTTTCGGGATGTCTACGCAATTCGGTCGCGTCGATCGCACCATGGTCGGTTTAGCTCTGAAGTGCAGATGATAGAACAATTTCTGCGGAACGCTTGGGCATTTTTTCTTACTGCAATCCGGGGGGTTGGGCGATACCGCGAGCGGGTGCAATTCCTCGACTATCTCGATGGATTGAAATATGGCCGCCCACCGCTTTGATCCACCTGGTCAGTGGCCATCCCGGCCGCTTCTGCGGTTCTGGGTTACAAAAAGCCAGCTTAATGTGCGCGTCGGCGCGAACAGGGGAATAGTGCAACCGTCTGATCAAAACGAGCGCTTATAGCACGCGCCGTCCTTCATGATGTGGGTGATGTGCTCGCCTTGGCCGTCGAGCAACGAGATGTCGGCGAGCGGGTCACCGTCGACGGCGATCAAATCGGCGCGGGCGCCGGGGGCGATGACGCCGATCTCTCCCGAGCGGTTTAGGAGTTCGGCGTTGACGATAGTTGCCGAGCGGATGATGTCGAAAGCCGACATCGCTTCGGCGCGGATCACGAATTCGCGCGACTGGTGCCGGTGCATCGGGCCGAGGAGGTCGGTGCCGAAACCGATCTTGACGCCGGCCCTTTGCAGGATGTCGAGCGAGCTCAGCCCCGACTCGCGCACCTCGCCGAGCTTGCCCATGCTCACCTCCGGAACGCCCAGTTCTGCGCCAAACCGGTGCAATGCGTCATAGGTGACGAGCGTCGGCACGACGAACGCGTCCGTGCCGGCGACGTGCTCGGCGGTGGCGCGGTCGATCAGATTGGCGTGCTCGATCGAGCGCACGCCGAAATCGATCGAGCGGCGGATCGCCTCGGGCGAATAGGCGTGCGCCATCACGTAAGTGTGCCAGGCTCGCGCCTCCTCGACGATCGCGCGTACTTCCTCCTCGCTGTATTGCAGGTTCCAGATCGGATCATAGGGTGAGGCGACGCCTCCCGAGGCCACGATCTTGATCTGCGTCGCCCCTTTGCGCAGCTCGTCCCGCGCCGCACGGCGGCACTCGGCGACCCCGTCGGCGATGCGCGACAGCGCGAGCCCGCCCGCGCAGCAGGCGCAGGTGTCGACCGGCTGCGTGCGGGGTCTGGTGTCGCCGTGGCCGCCCGTCTGACTCAGCGCCATGCCCGACGGGAAGATCCGCGGCCCGCGCACGAGGCCCTCCTCGACCGCTTCGGCGAGCCCGCCATCGGCCCCCGCGGCATCGCGGATCGTCGTAAAGCCGCGCTGCAGCATCCCTTCGAGCACCTTGGCCGCCTGCAGGGTCAACAGCGTAACCGGCCGGTCCGAAAGCCGGGCGAGGGCCGCGTCGACGGCGAGCACATGGACGTGCGCGTCGATCAGCCCCGGCATCAACGTGCGGCCTGCGAGCCCGATCGTCTCGGCGGAGGCGCTCTTGATCGGCCGGTCGGAGACTTCGCGGATATGCCCGCCCTCCACCAGCACATAATGGTCTTCGCGGCGCTCGTTGCGGGTGCCGTCCAGCACAGCACAATCGGCAAGAATGAACGCGGTCATTACACCCCTCTTCGGGTCGAAGATTAGGCTAGATTGCCGCGCTCGCGTTAGAGGAACATCTGCATGGCCGACCCGGCCGCAAATCTGGACGAGATCCGCGAGCTGCTGTCCCAACTCCCGGGGCCCGACCTCGCCGCCGGGACGGCAGCGGCGGCGCGCCAGGCGCAACTGACGAAGCCGGCTGGTTCTCTCGGCCGGCTCGAAGAGCTGGCGATTTGGCTCGCCACATGGCAGGCGAAACACCCGCCGCGGCTGGATCAGCCGCGCACTTTGGTGTTCGCCGCCAATCATGGGGTCGCCGCGCGCGGCGTTTCGGCGTATCCCTCCGCGGTCACGGCACAAATGGTGCAAAACTTCATCGCCGGCGGCGCCGCGGTAAACCAGCTGTGCCGAGTGTTCGACGCCGGTCTGAAGGTCTACGAGATGAACCTCGACAAGCCGACCGGCGACATCGTCGCCGAACCGGCGATGAGCGAGGAAGAATGCGCCAAGGCGATGGCCTACGGGATGATGGCGGTGGAGCCCGGCATCGACGCGCTGGCGCTCGGCGAGATGGGGATCGGGAATACCACTGCCGCGGCAGCTTTGTGCGCCGGCCTGTTCGGAGGTGCGGCGGAGTTGTGGACCGGCCCCGGAACCGGGGTTGCCGGTGCGGCGCTCGAAGCAAAACGCGCGGTCGTGGCGCAAGCCGCCGCGCGCCATCGTTCGGCGGCTGGCGATCCGTTCGACATGCTGCGCCGGCTGGGTGGGCTCGAATTCGCCGCCATTGCCGGAGCGGTGATGGCGGCGCGGCTCGGCCGGGTGCCAGTGCTGCTCGACGGTTTCGCCTCGACCGCCGCGGCAGCGGTCCTCTTCGCCGCCGACCCCCGCGCCCTCGACCATTGCGTCGTGGCGCACGTGTCGGCCGAGCCGGGCCATCTGCGCCTTATCGAGCAAATCGGCCAGCGCCCGCTCTTCGACTTTGGCATGAGGCTCGGCGAAGCCTCGGGCGCAACCCTCGGCTTTGGCGTCCTGAAGGCGGCGGTCGCCTGCCATACCGGAATGGCCACCTTCGCCGAAGCCGGCGTCAGCGGGCCGAGCTAGCGGCTCAGGCCAGGCTCCTCGCTGTTTTTGCTGTTGTTTGCACCAAATTATCAGCCAGCCACCTGTTTGAACTCGGCAGAAAACCTGGGCCTCCGACGGTTCGACGAATACAATAACAGCCAAGCGCTGGCTGCTCCTCGGCTGTTCTTCGCTGTTCTTGTCAAAAGACGGTACCCAGCTGCGAGGAGATCCTCATAGCTGACATGATATCTCATTCTAAGCAATTTTGTCAATATAAGAACCGACTTTTCCCTCACCCACCAAGCCTTGGGGCTTGGCCCCCCTCTCCCGCGGTGCGGGAGAGGAGCTTTGCCGAGCTTTCAGCTAAGTGAGTTGTAGCCCCTCTCTCGCACCGCGGGAGAGGGTCCGAGAGCTTCACCCAGATCCGCACGGCGCACGGCTTCCGAACTCAACGAGGTCTCAGCTCTATTTCGCGACCATCACGTCGGAGGCTTTGATGACCGCGATCGCTTCGTCGCCGACGCGAAGGCCGAGGTCTTCGACAGCCTCGTTGGTGATCGAGGAGGTGATGATCACGCCGTTGCCGATATCGATCCGAACATGGGCGGTCGTCGTGCCTTTGCGAACCTCGACAACCTTGCCCTTGATCTGATTGCGCGCGCTTAGTTTCATTGCCGGTCCTCCTTTTGGCCATTGTCTGAGATCAACAATCGAGCGGCGATTTGAGCGTCGCCGCCGCGAGTGCGTCGAGATCGGCGGCGGCAGCGGCGTGGGCCTTTGCCTCAATCGCGCGATATCGCTGTACGACACGGTGGCCAAACGGCGTCAGCTCGGCACCACCGCCGCCCGAGCCTCCGTGTTCCGCATCGATCACGGGCTCCTCGAAAATATGGTTGAGCTCGTCGATCAGCAACCACGCGCGCCGATACGACATTCCCATCGAGCGTCCGGCCGCCGAGATCGACCCACAGTCGCGGACGGCTTCGAGCAACCTGACCTTCCCATGGCCGATCGCTCGTCCGGGCCCGAAATCGAGACGCAACGTAAGCCTCGCCATCGCCGGAGTTTAATCGATGCGGCCGGTGCACGCAGCCAGGGTGAGTTCGACTTCGTAGGTCCGGCAGCTGCAAAGGCGCCGTAGCCGATTGAGCGCGCGCGACTGCGGCCCGGACGACGGAAACGGTCAAGTCCGCCCTGATCGCCGTGACCGAACGACACGCGGTTCGGAGTACCATCCTGGACGGCCGGTCTCTCGGACCCCGCCATGGGGGCAGCTAAAGTCACGACCTGCGCGCCGATGTCATCCATGTTCCGCGGTCTAATACCGGGGCTCCCCCCTTCTCGGTAAAAGGCATCCAAGCAGCGCTGCGCGCCGCACGGACCCTCCCTCGACCGATCTCGCCCCGGCTCTCGCCGAGGGGGCAGGGGTGCGGGCTTGCCTGCACCCTACTGAGAAAGGGAAGCGTTTACGTGGAATTTCCGCACTGGGTGGAGAGCCGACACTAGCCCGTGCACGGGTTTCAATTGTTGACCCTTAGAAACATCGGCGGACCAATTGTGCTGCAACGCACAAACGTGGCGATCATCACTTACGTTGTGGCGGCCATTCGCGGCCGCCGTCCGAGCCATTCAGCATTGTGCTGTTGAAACGGACGAGCGCGGCGGCTGCAATGGCCTCCTTTATTTGAGCATCGGTCGCACCAGCGGCTTTTGCCATTTTAGTATGAGCGGCAACGCAATATGCACAAGGAATTTGTGCTGCCACACCGAGGGCGATGAGTTGCTTGGTTTTCCCGTCTAAAGCTCCTGCCGGATTCATCACGGCCAGATTTTCGTCATAGTGTGGCTTTAGTACCTGGTCGGGAAGTGTCTGTTTCATCCATTCAGGGGCCTCCTGAGCGCTGACGCTTGGTTCCGTTACCAAGGCCAACAACAGCGCTAGACCGGCACTCGCTAGTAGAGTTCTCATGACTAATCTCCCTAAGTAGTATTGAAGCCGCTAACCGTAACATTGAGGCGCTTGGCAGTCAAACCCGCCCAACGCGAGACCGGCGAAGCGCAACGTGGGTCGTGCGCCTGATGCAACCGCGCCGCTCGCAGTGGCGGGCGTACAGGCGGCATGCCTCCTCGTGGCATCAAGCGGCGGTAATGCGAGCTTCCGCTTTGGGTCGGTTTGAGCCATTGGCTGGGGTCGAGGACGGTCGATGATCTCGACGGGCGGCGAATGGCTTCACCGGGTGGACGCCGGCTATTGGGATCGGGCCACAGACCCACATCTGGCCATGAACAGACATTGGGGCGACACTGAAGGTCCGGCGCATTCGTCTGCGGCCGAGGAGTTCATGCAGAGAGACGGGATCCCTGCAGAGGAAACGAGCCTTCGAGTCCTGACTCCCTTTCAAGAGAGGAGGAGGGCGACTGTGGCGGTCTCTTATTCCTTGAGCGATCTTGGACCGCTGACGAAGGGACTCTCCCGAAGATAAAATCGCAGGAGGCGGTTCGCATCCCGCGAAATGCCGATCCTAACGCTCTGCCCGATTTCGCCGGGTTCGTGGTCACGGCGTCCGAGCCATAGAGGGCCTTCTCGGCTAAGATTGAGCCCATCGAGCCGACGATCAACCCGCAACGCCGCGGTCAGCCTTCCTGGTCCTCGCGCCAAGTCGCGTAAGCGCTCGATACCGCGATTTACCCGCATGATCGGGATGCCTTCGAGCGGCTCGAGCGCCCTGATCAGGACGCCGGCTCCGATCCCGGGCATCTCGCTCGAGACATTCAGCATGTATGAGGTGCCGTAGGCGAGATAAATATAGGCGTGCCCACGCTCGAGAAATAGCGAACGATTACGCCCGGTCATCCCCCGGTAGGCGTGCCCCGCGGCGTCGCCGACGACATACGCCTCGGTCTCAACAATACGACCGCTGGCGACGCCTTCAGGCAACTCCCGCACCAATACCTTGCCAATGAGATAGCGGGAGAGAGCGACCGTATCGCTCGGCAGTTCCGAGCGAGCGAGCGGCAGATGGCCATCCTTACGGCGGCCAGGTTTCAGGGCATCCGCTCGACCCATTGCGCGCGCGAAGGCCCCGGCTCGAATCGATCGCCGAAATACTGGGTCTCGCGGGCCACCTTCCCATCGAGCAACTCCATAATGCTCACGGTGTAAGACGGTCGCCCGTCGTAGGTTAGGACATATTCAGCGACCCAGAGGTCGCCCACGCCGATTATCCGCCGCACCGTGAAGCGTTTCCGGTTCGGCTGCGCGGCGCGCGACGACTGAATGTTCCGCCGCCCGCGGATGCGCTCGCCCGATTGCGGATATTCGAGGACCGCGTCTTCTGTGTAAATCTGGTGCTCCGCCTCGAATTCGTTCGCATCGGAGGCAGCCCAGTGGCGATCCAGAGCCGCTCGAATCTCTCGGTCTTCCATATCAAAATCTCCGTGACCGGCGCCCCGCCGGGCGAGCTCTCGCATGTGACCCGCGATCAGGTCTACGCCTGGAACCCCGACATTGTCGTCACCAACAATCCCGAGTTCTGGAAGGCGCGCAAAGAGCCGGATTGGGCAGGCCTCCCCGCGGTCGCGCAGGGCCGCGTCTCTCTGGCGCCGGCCTTGCCGTTTGGCTGGATCGACGAGCCGCCCTCGGTCAATCGGCTGCTCGGACTTCTATGGGCGGGTCATATGCTCTATCTGGCGGTATACCCGGAGGACCTGCGGGCGGAAGCCCGGGATTTTTACCGCCGGTTCTACCGCATCGAACTCGACGAGGAGCAATTCGAAGCGCTATCGCAGTAAGCCCGATTGGGAGAACCACATGCGGGTCTCGAGAAGGTTTGCCGCCGGACTCCTCACAGCATTGATCGCATTCGGCGCGGGTCAGGCGGCGCACGCGCAGGATATCGTCGTATTCGCGGCCGCCAGCCTGACCAATGCCCTCGACGAAGCTGCCAAGCTGTTCGAGCGGCAGGGCGGCGCACACGCCAAGATTTCTTACGCAGCGAGCTCGGCGCTGGCGAAGCAGATCGAAAGCGGCGCGCCGGCCGACATATTCATATCCGCGGATCTCGACTGGATGAATTACCTGGAGCAGCGGCATTTGATCCGGCCTGCGACCCGGCGCAATCTGCTCGGCAATCGCCTCGTTCTGATCGCGCCGGCCGACAGCGATGCGCATGTCGAGATCAAGCCGGGTTTCGATCTGGCGGCGCTGCTCAAGGGCGAGCACCTCGCGATGGCCGACACCGACTCCGTTCCGGCGGGGAAGTACGGCAAGGCCGCCCTCGAAAAGCTCGGAGTTTGGAAAAGCGTGCAGTCCGCTGTCGCGCCGGCAGAGAATGTGCGCGCCGCGTTGCTGTTCGTGGCACGCCGCGAAGCACCGCTCGGCATCGTCTATGCGACCGATGCGGCCGCCGATCCAAGGGTCAAGATCGTCGGGGTGTTCCCTGAGGACATCCACCCGCCGATCGTCTATCCGGCGGCTCTCACCGCGGACAGCAAGAACCCGAGCGCGGCGCGGCTGCTCGATTTTCTCGCCTCGCCGGCCGCGAAGCCGATCTTCGAGAAAGAGGGCTTCAGCGTCCTCGCGCAGGGTAGAGGCGCATAGCCGGTTTCACTCGCCCATCTGCAGCAGCGCCCCGCGCCGGCGCGCGTTATGAAAGGCGATGAAAAAAACGGTAGCGCCCAGACCCACGTAAAACATGTCGAGCGCCAACGCCGTAAAAAAGTAATCGCTTCGAAAGACCCCGGTAAACAGAACCCCGCGCATGCCTTCGAAGACGTAGGTCGACGGCAGCGCCCAGGCGGCGTGCTGCAGCCAACCCGGCAATGTCGAGACCGGATAATAGACACAGCTGATCGGTGACAGGGTGAACACCACGGTCCAGGCCAGACCCTCTGCTCCCATGCCCTGGCGCAGGATCAGCCCGCAGATAGCCAGACCCAATGCCCAACCCATGACCAGCAGCGCGGCGAAGAACGCGAGGAGCGGGAATCCTATCGCGAAAATCGAATAGTGATAGAGCGGGATCGCCAGCAACGCCGCCGGCAGGATGCCGAGCAAGACACGGATCATGCTCATCGACAGCAGCGACAGAACCCACTCGTAGGGCCGCAGCGGGGTGACAAAGAGATGCCCGAGATTGCGCGCCCACATCTCCTCGAGAAACGACATCGACAGGCCGAGCTGGCCACGGAACAACACATCCCACAGCATGACCGCGGCCAGCAGCACGCCAAAGGCGCGGAAGACATAGCTGCTGTTGCTGTAGAGAAACTGGCTCATGAACCCCCAAGATCAGCATCTGCAAGGTCGGCCAATACAGCAGCTCGAGGGTGCGCGGCCACGAGCTGCGCAGCAGATAGAGGTAGCGCAGCAGCATCGCCCAGACCCGGCTCGCCGAACATCGCAGATCAGCCCTCACGGCGGCGAAAGCCCCTCACCCCGCCCTCTCCCCGCAAGCGGGGCGAGGGAGAGCGCTACGAGTTCCCTCGCCCCGCTTGCGGGGAGAGGGTTAGGGTGAGGGGCATGACCGAGCGGACAAGCTCGAAAGCACGCAATCACGATACGGGCTCGAATATTCGGGGTTCGCGTGCGATGTGCAGAAACACCTCTTCGAGGTCGGTTCGCCCGTAGCGATTGATCAGTTCTTGCGGGCTACCGCGGTCGACGATGTGGCCCTCTTTCATCATCAGGACCTCGGAACACAGCCGCTCGACCTCGCTCATATTGTGCGACGCCATCAGGATCGTCGCGCCGGTGCGCGCCCGCCATTCTTCCAGATAGCGGCGCACCCAATCGCCGGTGTCCGGGTCGAGGGAAGCCGTCGGCTCGTCGAGCAGCAACAGTTCGGGCTCGTTCAACAGCGCCTTGGCGAGCGCGACCCGGGTTTTCTGCCCGGCCGAAAGCTTCCCCGCCGGGCGTTCGAGAAAGGCCGAAATCTGCAAATCGCGGGCGAGGTTCTCGATCCGCTCGCGCCGATTCGGCAAACCGTAGAGCCTGGCATAGATCAGCAGGTTCTGCCGCACCGTCAGGCGATGCGGCAGGTCGACGAAAGGCGAGGAAAAATTCATACGGGAAAGGACGCGATACCGGTGGCGCAGCATGTCCTCCCCAAGAACCTTCACCTTCCCGGAAGTCGGCAAAAGCAGCCCAAGCAGGATCGAGAGAGTGGTCGTTTTTCCGGCCCCGTTGCCGCCGAGCAACGCCGCGGTGACCCCGCGCCCGACGCTAAAGCTGATCCCGTCCACAGCGACGGCGGTCGGATAGCGCTTGACGAGATTATCGACTTTGACGGCGGGCGCGGCCATCGCCCCTATATGACTCGTTGGCGGGAATTGGGCCAGCGAACTAGGACAAACCAGACGAGGTCGTCAGGTGAGCGACACCAGCCTCATTACCGAGAGCGAGCCAGCCACCGGCTTTGGCCGGATCAGCCTGCGCACGCTGGTCCCGATCCGCTGGGTCGCGATCGCCGGCCAGGCGCTCACCATCCTGATCGTGCATTACGGTCTCGGGTATCGGCTGCCGCTTTTTCCGGCGCTCGGAGTCGTCGCCAGCTCGGTTCTGCTGAATGCAGTTTTGATCCTGCTGCGCCAGGGCGCGGCCCGCCTCGGCGAACGAGACGCCGCGCTGTGCCTCGGCTACGACATCCTGCAGCTCGCTATCCTGCTGTACCTGACCGGCGGTCTGCAGAACCCGTTCTCCACTCTGATACTCGCGCCGGTGACCGTCGCCGCGACGATCCTGTCGCGGCGCCCGGTGATCGCGCTTTCGACCCTCGCCGTGGCGGCGATCACGATGCTCGCCCTGTGGCACATGCCTCTGCCCTGGCGCACCGAACCGCTGGTGTTTCCGCCCGAGCTGGTGTTCGGCATCTGGATGGCGCTGGTGCTCGCGACGGTTTTCATCGGCAGCTATACCTGGAGCGTCGCGCAGGAGGCGCGGCGCCTGCGCGACGCGGTGGCCGCGACGCAGCTGGCGCTCGCCCGCGAGCAACGAATATCGGCGGTCGGCGCGCTGGCCGCGGCGGCGGCGCACGAGCTGGGCAGCCCGCTCGCGACGATCGCCGTCGTCGCGAAGGAGTTGGCGCATGATCTGCCGGAGGACAGCCCGCACGCCGAAGACGTGGCGCTGCTGTTGAGCCAATCCGAGCGCTGCCGCAAGATCCTCGCCGAGCTCGCGCGGCAGCCGGAGCACGATGGCGGCTCGCCCTATACGCGCCTCCCGATTTCGGCCTTGGTCGAGACTGCCGGGGACATGCATCAACACGAGGGGGTGAAGCTGATCTTTGCGACGGCGGGACAGCCCGGCCCCGAGGAGCCGCTCGTGCGGCGCAGCCCCGAGATCATGCATGGGCTCAACAACCTCATTCAAAATGCGGTCCAGTTCGCCCGCCGCGAGGTCAGCGTCACCACCTTCTGGGACAAGGCGGCAGTCACCGTCGAGATCGCCGATGACGGACCGGGGTTCCCGCTGCACCTGCTCGGACGACTCGGCGAGCCGTACATCTCGACGCGCGCCGGTGCGGCAGATCATATGGGCCTCGGCATCTTCATCGCGCAGAGCCTGCTCGAGCGCAGCGGAGCGAGGGTGGTGTTTGATAATCTGCCGGAAGGCGGCGCGCATGTTGCGATTTCCTGGAATCGTGCCAATCTGGAGATGGTGGAGAAACTTCGTCCCACCGCGGCGGCCCCTCGTATCCTTCATCCGCCGGAATTGAGCCGCGGACGGCGTCAAAGGCAAGATCATGGAGACTAGCGACCGACCGAATCGCCCTTCCGCGACAGACACGCTCTCTACGGGTCTGCAGGGGCTTCCGGAATCCGAACGCACGTTGCTGATCGTCGACGACGACGCGCCGCTCTGCCAACGGCTCGCGCGCGCAATGGAGCGCCGCGGGTTTGTCGTGACGACCGCCGACAGCGTCGCCGGCGGGATCGCCGCGGCGACCGATCAGCCGCCGGCTTTCGCCGTTGTCGACATGCGGCTGGGTGATGGCCGCGGCTTCGATGTCGTCAGCGCATTGCAGCAAGCCCGTCCCGGCGCCCGCATCGTGATGCTGACCGGCTACGGCAACATCGCGACCGCGGTCGCGGCGGTCAAGGCCGGGGCGATCGATTATCTGCCGAAGCCCGCCGACGCCGACGCCGTCGAGCGTGCCCTCCTTGCCCAGGAAGACGGGACTCCGGAACCGCCCGAGGACCCGATGTCGGCCGACCGGGTGCGCTGGGAGCACATCCAGCGGGTATTCGAGCTGTGCGACCGCAACGTTTCGGAAACCGCCCGCCGCCTCAAGATGCACCGCCGTACCTTGCAGCGCATCCTGTCGAAACACGCGCCGCGAAATTGAGCGGGCGCGGTCACTGGACGTTCGGGAGAGCTGCCACCGGAAGCGCAATATTCCCCGAGGCGGTCACGGCGATGTTGATGCCGACCGCCTCCCAATGATCGCCGCGCTGGGCCAGCAACGGGCCGCCGCTCGTGCCGCGAGTTGCCGAGCAGTCGTGGGTCATCAGCCGCTCGCCCCGGATTATCGCTATTCCGGTAATTCGACAGGAAGTATCGGCCATCAACAGGTGAATTCGATCCTGATTGTAGCCGGGCAACGCGACCGCAGTCCCCGATAGGGGAAACTCCTTCGACAGCCTCAGCGGTTCGATCGCCGGTGGGACGGCTTCAGCGAGCACGAGCCGCGCCCAGTCGGAGTTCGGATGTAGCGCCGGTTCGGCCCCGTCAAACCCGTCGCCGACCACGTACCGCACGACCTGCGCGTGCCAGAAATAGCCGCCCCGCTCGTAGCCGAAGAGGACATGCAGCGATCCCGGGTCGCAGGAGCGCGCGAGTTCTGCGGTTGTAGAGGCAATGGGCGGCGGTAATTACAGTGTCGGGACCGACGAGCGCGCCGGTGCAGCGGGTTGCGATATTTGTCTGTACCTTCGCGATCGCGTTCCACGGCGGAAGCCGTACATCAACCGCGAGACGCCGATCGAAGGCGCCGACACCCGGCAGGAGTTCGGCTGCTACGGACCCGGAAGCAAACAGCAGTGCGGCAGCCGCGATAACCGACGTCGGGCGGCGCCGATGTCTCATCCGGCCTCGCTCGCGACACGCTCTCCGACAAACCGGTCGATTGCATCGAGCCAACGATTGCGGATCGCATCGCGCTCGAGAAATGGTTCGTGCTTGGAGTCCGGGAATTCGACCAGGGTGCCGTCCGGCAAGAGCCTCGCCGCCCGATGATGTGCCGCAGGATCGACGAAAGCCTCGATCCCAGCGCTGGCGAGCAGGATCGGTGTGCGGATCTCGCGGAGAAACTCGGGCCGGCTGATCCTCCGCACGAGGCGAAGCGACGCGTCGAGCCAGGCATAGGTCGGCTGATCGACGCGCAACTGGGCGCGCGCCGAAAACCAGCCATATTGCAAGCGGCAACGCTCGGGATCGCTCGAGGTGCGGCTGATTTCGGGCGAGGGGATGCGATCGGGACGCCAAGGGCCCGCTCCGGGGACGAAGCAGAGGCCGAGACCCGAGGCGCGGGCAGCGCTGGCGATGCAGCGCGCGACAGGCCGCGGAATGCCCCCGGTGCGGATCCCGAGCATTGGCGCCGACAAAATCGCCGCGTCGAAGAGGCCCGGGGATTGCCGCAGGCAGACGAGCGCGATGGCGCCTCCCATCGAGTGGCCGATCAGCAGGCGCGGATGACGGGGCAGCGGCAGTGTCTTAGCGAACAGTGCGAGGTCGTTCGCGTCGCGATCGTAGCGCCGCGGGCGCGGCCGGCTCGGCCAGCGCCGCGGACGCTCGGAGCCGCCCTGCCCGCGCCAATCGAGACACCATACCGACAGGCCGCGGGCCGCGAGGTCGGCCGTCGTCTCGAAATATTTTTCGATGCACTCGGTGAAGCCACCGACCATCACGCATTCGACGCGTGGATTAGCCGCCGGCAAATGGCCCCAGCGCAGCGTTGCGCCATCGGACGCGGCCAAACTGCCCCAGGTAAAACCGTGCGGCTCGAGGAATCGCGCCGGCAGCCGCGGCAGCTCGGCGATCTCCTCGGGCGGCCGCCTTGGGTTAGACTTGCGCATCTCACCGGGTGGCGGTTCGACAAGATCCGTCTGAGGCATCAACCCATCTGATAACGTCACCGCTCTATCGGCCCCGTATCTTCGATCACCGACATGAATGCCACTCAATTGTGGCCAAATGCTGAAGTCCCCTCACCGGTGCAAGGTCAAAACCCGTCACAGCCACGGTAACGGGGCCGAATTCGGGTGGTACGGGTGGCAGTTACTTAGGCGCGAACTGCAGTGGCGGCTTTTTCTATCGGCGTCAGGTGCGCTCCCGCTTCAGGCCAGCGCCGGAGCTCCTTCGGTGACCGTTTCGAGTTGCCCGATGGTCTCGCGGCCAAAGATTAGCGGGATGAAGGCGCCGATCGCCACCACGACCAATATCGTGCCGAAGAAGATCGCCGGCGAGCCGGTGTACGGCGCCATCAGGAAGGGCGCCAGCACTCCGGAAAAAATTCGACCCGTCGACTCGCCAAAAGCATGTCCGCGCCCGCGCAGCGCCGTCGGGAATTGCTCGGAGAGGTAGATCCGGAAGGCGGTCGCGGCCGACAGCGCGGTGAAGCCGGTCATCAGCGCGCCGGTGAATCATCGCCACTGTCGCGTAGGGTCCTGCGCGGTGCGCCATCATCATCAGGAAAAGGCCGGGCAGCGAGCCGGCGAGGGCATAGAATATCGTCCAGCGTCGCCCGATGATCTCCATCAGGAAACCGGTGAAACCTTTTCCCGGTATGCTCGCGGTGAAGACTAGCGTACTTACGCCAAAGCTCAAGGTGACGGCAGCGCCCTGATCGACGAGAGCCTTTGGCAGCAGGACCGAGATCAGAAAAAAGGCAGTGCCGCAAAAGACATAGCTGGAGATCCCGATTGCCGTCCAGCGCAGTTGGCCGCGACGAAACAACGCCCGATAAGGCGGCAGCTCCTCGCGTGCCGTCTGCGCATTGTTCCCGAGCGTTGCAACCGTCAACTCCGGAACTCGGTTGCCGGCCTTTCGGATGATCCGGTTGACGGTGTCGACCGCCACCGCGGTGTGGCCTCTGCGTAGATACCAGCGCGCGGTTTCCGGGATCAGGAAATAGATCATCGTCGGCATGACGAGGAAGGCGAGTCCGCCGGGCAGTGCCATCAGCCGGAAGGCATTCGGATTACCGGCGAGCAGAAAGCCGACGAACGGAAGCAACGCGAACGCGCAAGCCAGCGCCATCTCATAGACGGCGGCAAAGGTGCGCCGATGCCGCGCCGGCATCAGCTCGGCGGCGATCGGAAACGGCGCGAAGACCGCAAAACCGCCCGCGAGGCCGGTCAAGAGACGCACGATGATCAGCTGCTCGCCCGTTTGCACCAATGTGAGCATCAAGGTGAAAAAGGTTAATCCGGCCACGCCGATCAGCATGACGGTCTTGCGGCTGTAATGGTCGGAAATCGCCGAGGCGATGAAGCCGCCGACGACGATCATCATCGTCGACGCGACGGCGAGAAAGCGGATCTGGTCGGGTGTCAGATGCAGCGGTTGCTTCGCCAGCACCAACAGGTAGCCGGTCATGACGAGGTCGTAGCCGTCGACAAAGCCGACGAGCGAGAGCACCGCAATCAGCATCATGTGGTAGCGGCTGAACGGGATGCTGTCGAGCTTGCGGCCCAGCACATGGCCGGCCGGTGTTGTCAAACGGCCAACCGGACCGACTTGGGCCATTGTTTTCCTCCCGATTTGGCGGCGGCTCTGCCTGCTCGTTGCCCAAGCAGCGCGTCAGGCCGCCACTGGTACCGCCTTCGGTGACCGTTTCGAGCTGCCCGACGGTCTCGCGGCCAAAGACCAGCGGGATGAAGGCGCCGATTGCCACGACGACGAAAATCGTGCCGAAAAAGATCGTGGCCGAGCCGGTGTGCGGCTCCATCAGAAAGGGCGCCAGGCCGCCGGCGAACAGCCGCCCGATCAACTCGCCGAAGAGCTGCCCCCGCCCGCGCAACGCCGTCGGGAACTGCTCGGAAAGATAGACGCGCGTGGCGGTGAAGGCCGACAGCACCGTGAAGCCGATGATCAGCCCTCCCGCGACCATCATCACGCTCGCATAGTCCCCCGCACGGTGCGCCAGCAGCATCAGCGCGAGGCCCGGCAGCGATCCGGTGAGCGCATAAGCGATCGTCCAACGCCGCCCGATGATCTCCATCAGGAAGCCGGTGAAACCCTTCCCAAAGAAGCTCGCCGCATAAACGATAGAGGTCAATCCCAAGCTCGCGCTCAAGGCGAAGCCCTGATCGTTCAGCGCCTTCGGCAGCAGCACCGAAATCAAGAAATAGGCGGTCCCGGCGCAGACGCCGCTCAGAATACCGACGGTGGTCCAGCGGATTTGACCGCGCGCGAACAACGCCCAATAGGGCGGCAGCTGCTCGCGGGCGGCTTCCTGGTGATCGCCGAGCGCCGCCACCGTCAGCGGCGATACCCGGCTGCCGGCGCGACGGATGATCAGATTGACGATGTCGACAGCCATCTGCGCGTGGCCTCTGCGCAGGTACCAGCGCGGGCTTTCCGGGAGCACGAAATAAATCAGCACCGGCACGACGGTGATCGACAGCCCGCCGGGCAATGCCAGAAAGCGAAAGGCGTATTCGTTGCCGGCGAGGAAACCGCCGATGAACGGCACCACCGTGAAGGAGGCGGCCAGCGCCATCTCGTAGATCGCGCTGTAGGTGCGTCGGTGCTGCGCCGGCATCAGCTCGGCGGCGATCGGGAAAGCGGCCGAGACGGCGCCGCCTGCGCCGATGCCGGTCAACAGGCGCACGATGATGAGCTGCTCGGCGGTTTGCACCAGCGGGATCAGCAGTGTGAAAAATGTCGTGGCGATCACGCCGATCATCATGATCGTCTTGCGGCTCCAGTGGTCGGATACGGCCGAGGACAAAAAGCCGCCGACGCACAGCATGAAGGTCGGGCCGACGGCGAGCCAACGGATGTCGGTGTCGGTCAGGTGCAGTGGCCCTTTGGCCAGCACCAAGAGCGAGCCGGTCATCACCAGATCGTAGCCCTCGATAAAGCCGACGAGAGCCAGCACGGCGATGATCAATACGTGGTAGCCGCTGAACGGGATGCTGTCGAGCTTGCGTCCGAGAACGTGGCCGGCGGGTAGTGTCGATCCGACCGTCGGGCGAATTTCTGCCATGGCTACCTCCCAGATCGTCGAGGGCGGTTTGTTCCGCTCTTCTTGTTCCCAACATGCCAGCCTAGCCGGACGGCCGGCACTTGTCATCCGGGAAAGCTGTATCGGCCCGAAAGTGCTGCGCTATTCGTCTTTGCGTTTGCGCAGCAGGAACTCGCGCCCGGCCTTGACCATCGGGACGCCGTCATAGGCGATGATGTCGGCCGTCGCGTAGGTCTCGCTCCACAGCTCGGGCAGGTAGGAGCCGGTGCCGATCGTGTCGATCGGCGCATTTGCGGCAGCCATCATCCGGCATTTCGCCGGCCCGAAGCCCGAGCTCGCGACGATCTTGACTGCCGTGAACCCGGCCTCGTCCAAGGTCCGGCGCAACAGCCAGATCGCGGCGGCGGACACTCCGGTGCCGACGAGGTGGCGCAGTTCCTCCTCGGTGCGGTAGCCGCGGATCGCATGCGGCGCATGACGCTCCAGCACCTCGTACGAGCGGGTAGGGTCGAGGCCCTCGCAATAGCGGCTCCCCGGAGTATCGATGCGGACGGCGAGACGGCCAGCCGCGGCGAGATCCGGAAAGCGCCGGGCAACCGCGACGGCGTCCGACAATTCGTGCCCGAAATAATCGACCAGCACGGTCATCGGCTCGTCCGGGAAGACCTCGCGGAACATTTCCGCCGCGCGCACGGTCGAGCCGGCATAGCCGATGAGCGCGTGCGGCATCGTCCCGACGCCCCTCTGCTGCCCGAAAAACCGGGCGGTCGCATCGGCGGCGCAGCCGACAAAGCCGATTGCACCGGTTTCGCGCTGCGCCACCGCCGAGCCGACGGCAGCGGCGTAGGCCATCATCGCCGCCATTTCGGCGCCGGCGCAGTGCCGCGCATCCATCGCCATGAAGGCGACCTTCGGCAAATCGGCGCACATCGCATAGGCATTGTACGCGGCGACGCAGGTGGGCCCCAGCTTCTGCAGCAGCACGGTTTCGAGATCGACGAGATGAAAGAGCGAGCCGGTCACGTAAAAGATCGGGATCGCCGGCGCCTATCCAGGCACCCTCGGGATGGCTGAGCTCGATGTCGAATTTCTCGCCGCGCTCGGCCGCCATGTTTTCGAGAAACTCGATCGCGAAGCGCGGCGCGCAAATCACCGGCCGGCGCATGAACACCGCGTAAGTCGCCGGGCGGTCGCCGAAATGCCCGACGATCGCCTTTGGTCTTCAGGAAATAGCTGTCGGTCTGCGCCGCGACTGCGGCCTGCTCATCCGCTGCCAATCCCGCCTCACAAGACCGCGGCGAGCCGGTTCGTGCCGCGATCGCCATTGCCCTGCCGCGCGCGCTTCAGCGCCTCGGCAATCTCGAAGGCCAGCTCGAGCGCCTGTGTCGCGTTCAGCCGCGGGTCGCAATGCGTCAGATAGCGGTCGGCGAGCGAGGCTTCGCTGATCGCCTGGGAGCCGCCGATGCATTCGGTGACGTTCTGCCCGGTCAGCTCGAAATGCACGCCGCCGGCATAGCTTCCCTCGGCGGCATGGATCGCGAAGGCGCCATGCAGCTCGTCGAGGATGCGATCGAACGAACGGGTCTTGTACCCGTTCGAGGAGGTGACGGTGTTGCCGTGCATCGGATCGCAGCACCACACGACCTCGCGGCCCTCGCGCTGGACCGCGCGGATCAGGCAGGGCAGCCGCGCCTCGACCTTGTCGGACCCCATCCGGGTGATCAGGGTCAGCCGGCCCGGCTCGTTCTGCGGATTGAGCCGATCGATCAGCCGCAACAGATCGTCGGGCTCCAGGGTCGGCCCGCATTTCATGCCGATCGGATTATTGATGCCGCGCAGGAACTCGGCATGGGCGCCGTCGACCTGACGGGTGCGGTCGCCGAGCCACACCAGATGCGCGGAGCAGTCGTACCAGTCGCCGGTCGTCGAATTGATCCGGGTCAGCGCCTCTTCATATGAGAGGAACAGCGCCTCGTGCGAGGTATAGAACTCGGTTTCGCGGATCTGCGGCGTCGTTTCCGAGTTGAGCCCGCAGGCCGCCATGAAGTCCAATGTCTCGGTCAGGCGGTCGGCGAGCGCCCGGTAGCGCTCGCCTTGCGGCGAGTTGGCGACGAAATCCTGGTTCCATGCGTGGACCCGGTGCAGATCGGCGTAGCCGCCCTGCGCGAAGGCGCGCAACAGGTTGAGGGTGGCGGCGGATTGGCTGTAGGCCTGCACCATGCGCTGCGGATCGGGCTCGCGGGCGGCGTCGTCGAAGTCGAGGCTGTTGATGATGTCGCCGCGATAGGACGGCAAGGTGCGGCCGTTCTGCGTCTCGGTATCCGAGGAGCGGGGTTTGGCGAACTGGCCGGCGAGGCGGCCGAGCTTGACCACCGGGCAGCCGGCGCCAAAGGTCAGCACTACCGCCATCTGCAGCAGCACCTTGAACATGTCGCGGATATTGTTCGGATGGAATTCCGCGAAGCTCTCGGCGCAGTCGCCGCCCTGCAGCAAAAAGGCTTTCCCGGCCGCGACCGCAGCGAGCCGCTCCTTCAGCCGCCGCGCCTCGCCCGCGAAGACCAGCGGCGGAAACCGGCGCAAAGTGTCCTCGACCCGGGCGAGCGCCGCCTCGTCCGAATAACCGGGCACCTGCCGGATCGGCAGACCGCGCCAGCTGTCGGGGGACCATCCGTTGGCCGCAGTAGGGGCCGCTCTGGTCATGCATCACCTCCTAGGTTGGAAGCCGCTTCACCATCGGCGACATTCGGATCAGCAAGAGCATGAAACACGAAAGCCGCCTCGGTGGGGCGGCTTCGGGAAAAACGCGCAAGCGCGATCCTAGGCCGCCTACATGTACCGGCGGTACCAAAATCGCGTGATCTGGCGGGGGCCGCTCGAGGCCCTAACTTGTTCCATAGCTGCACGCTACCGGCAAGGATCGTCCAAGGCAAGCGCGTTATGCCGATCTTTCGCCGACCTCACCTCGGAACGACAAATGGCCGAATGGCACGAACAAAGTCATCCTCGGTCGATCGATGCTCGACCAGCGCGATCACCTCGTCGGCCCATGTGATCGTATCGTCGAATGCCGTGTCGTAGCCGTTCGCGAGTAGAAATAGTCGCATTGCTGCAAAGGCAGTGCGCTTGTTTCCCTGCTCGAAAGCGTGTGCCCGCGCGACTCCGTTCAGCAGCGCTACCGCCAGCGCGACGATGTCGTCTTCTCCAAAGCCGTAGAAATTTCTTGGCCGCGCCAATGCGCTTTCGAGCAACCCGAAGTCACGCAGAAGGTGCCGCTCGCCCGTCGCTTCTACCTCAAGCCGGTTATGCTCGATTACGGCCTCGATGGGCAGCCATCTCGGCTCATTTGGCAAGGGCGGCTCGGATCTTCGGGTATCTCGCGATGTGCTCGCGGCTTAGCTCTGCATAATCGATGTCGCCGGCAACCGGCCGGGCGCGCAGGACCTCGCCGCTTCGCGGCGCTCGTCGCCAATTTGAGCAGCCTCTCGCGCAGAGTCCGGTAGAGTCGCAAGCCAAGCCTCTACGATCTCGAGCAATTCCTGCAGATATTGTCGAGCCTCTTGCGCCGGCTCGGATCGAGGAGCGCGCGTCTCCTTCAGGACTTCGATCCATGGGTGAAGTTGTTCTGCAGCCCCTCTCTCGGCTTCGAGAACGGCCTCGGCCAGTCGCACGAGACCATCGGCGTCCAGATTGCCGGCTGCCGCCTCCTTATAGCCTTATTGAACTCGCTGGCGTGTTGTTCGAGTGCCGTGCGGTTTTCATCACCTGCCGGTGCAGTCGCGCGAGCCGGTCTTGCGACAAAGCTAGCCAACGTCTGAGCGCCTCGATCAGCATCACCTCTTGCGAAACGTCGATCACGTCGAGCATTTGGCCACCACCCTTATCCCTTTAGAGCGCATGTGCTCTTGCGTATCGTGGTTCTCAAGTGGGCCCCCCTCCCCTACTCCGCCGCGAGTTTTGTCGGCCGCACCACCTTTTCGCGCATCGTCACGAATTCCTCGGCGGCGCTGGGGTGGATGCCGACGGTCTCGTCGAACATGCGTTTCGAGACGCCGCATTTCACCGCAATCGCCAGACCCTGCATGATCTCGGGGGCGTCGGGGCCCAGCATATGGCAGCCGAGCACCCGCTCGCTGCGCGCATCGACGACGAGCTTCATCAAGGTACGCTCCTCGCGCCCGGACAAGGTGTTCTTCATCGGCTTGAAGTGGGCGCTGTAGATGTCGACCTCGCCATAACGCCGGCGCGCCTCCGCTTCGGTCAGGCCGACGGCGCCGATCGGCGGCTGGCTGAAGACCGCCGACGGCACATTGGCGTGGTCCATCCTGATCGGATTGTCGTTGAAGAGGGTCTCGGCGACGGCGCGGCCTTCGGCGATCGCGACCGGAGTCAGATTGACCCGGTCGGTCACGTCGCCGACGGCATAGATGTTCGGCACATTGCTGCACGACCATTCGTCGACGACGACCGCGCCGTTCTCGGTGGTTTCGACGCCGATCTCGGTGAGACCGAGCCCCCGAGTGTTCGGTTTGCGTCCGGTGGCGTACATCACGACGTCGGCCGAGAACTCCTGACCGATCGCCGTGTAGACCGAGTAGCCGTGGTCGTGTTTCTCGATCCGCGCGACCTGCGTGCGGGCGTGGATCTCGACGCCGCGGCCGCGCATCTCGTGCGCGAACGCGATACGGATGTCGTCGTCGAAGCCGTAGAGGAGCTCCTCGCGGCGGATCAGCTCGACGACCTCGGCGCCGAAACCGTTGAAGATGCCGGCGAACTCGACGGCGATATAGCCGCCGCCGACGATAACGATGCGGCGCGGCAAAGCGGGCAAGTCGAGCGCCTCGTTGGACGAGATCACATGCTGGATGCCGGGAATGTCCGGCACCGTCGGGTGCGAGCCGGTGGCGATCAGGATCTTGTCGGCAGTGTAAACCCGCCCGTCGATCTCGACCGTATGCGGATCGACGAGAACTCCCCGCCCCTCGATCAGCTCGACCCCGCTGTTCTTCAGCATGCTGCGATAGATCTGCGAGAGCCGCTCGATCTCGCGGTCTTTGGCGTCGATCAGGGCGGGCCAGTCGAAGCTCGGGACCGGCACCGTCCAGCCAAAACCGGCGGCATCGGCGAAGGCATCGGCAAATTGCGCGCCGTAGACGAGCAGCTTTTTCGGGACGCAGCCGCGGATGACGCAAGTGCCGCCGACCCGGCTGTCCTCGCAGATCGCGACGCGCGCGCCATAGCTGCCGGCGCGACGCGAGCTAGCGACGCCTCCCGACCCGGCGCCGATCGTGAACATGTCGAAATCATAGCGCGGCATCGCGGCCTCACTCCGTTGTCTCGGGTTCGTCGATCTTCTGGTTGTCACAACATGGCCTTTCGCCGGCAAGCTCGTAACTATCGGCCGGCGCACGCGTCATCGAGGAGGATGTCGAACAACATGAAGGTCTTCGTATTCGATCTCCTGGCTTACGGCGAACAGCTCGAGCACCTGAAAGTCGACAACGAGCTGCCCTACCCGCTGCCAAAGAAATACTTCAAACCCGAAATCGCCGCGCGGACTTATGCCGAGCACCTCGAGGCCTGGGAAGAGTTCGATCATTTGGGGTATGACGGAGTGGGGTTCAACGAGCATCACTGCTCGCCCTACGGCCTGATGAACTCGCCGAACCTCTTGGCCGCCGCGGCGGCGCAGCGCACGAAGCGGCTCAAATTGCTGATCTACGGCAATCTCCTGCCGTTGCACGAGCCGCTGCGGCTTGCCGAAGAGCTGGCGATGCTCGACTGCATGTCCAATGGGCGGCTGATTTCCGGCTTTGCCCGCGGCATTCCGCGCGAGTACCAGGTCCACAATGTGCCGTTGGCGCAGTCGCGCGCCCGTTTCGAAGAGGCCTTCGACATCATCACCCGGGCGTGGACCGAGGAAATATTCTCGTATCGGGGCGAATTCTGGTCCTACAAGGATGTCGCGATGTGGCCGCGGCCAGTGCAGCAGCCGCATCCGCCGATCTGGATGCCTGTCGTCGGCAGCAAGGAGTTGATCGAGTTTGCGGCCAGGCACGATCTGCCGATCACCCCCGGTCTCGGCCGCTCGCGTGGACTGCGTGACGACATCATTCGCTATTACGCCCGGTGCCTCGCGCAGGCCGGCCACCGCATTACTCCCGATCACTTATCGCTCGGCATCAGCGCCTATGTCGCCGACAGCAAGGCCGAGGCGGTGCGCGAGATGGGACCTTACCACCTCTATTTCAATCGCACACTTTTCAGCCACGGCAATTTCACCGAGACCGAATTGCAGCGCCAAACCGGCTATGCGAGCTCTGCCTCGACCGATTACGTGAGCCCGGAAAACCGCCGCGCCGCCCAATTCGCCCGCGAGGATTTTCGTGGCCTGACCATGGCCGATGTCGAGCGGCAGGCCGAGCAGATGCCGTGGGGCACGGCGGCCGAGGTCACCGAGCGGATCATCGAAGCGGCAGACACTGCCGGCGCCGACAATGTGCAGATCAGCCTCAATCGCGGAGTATTGCCGCACGAAATGTTCATGGAGCAGATCCGCCGCTTTGCCCGCGAGGTGCTCCCGGCCTTGCAGGCGCACAAGGTCGAAACCGTTCCGCTGGCGGAAGAGGTCCCAGCCTAACTCGGCAGCCGCAGCATCATCTCGACATGCGCGACGCCGAAATCGTCATAGGGCTCGGAGGTCGCGGCAAAGCCGAAGCTCTCGTAAAAGGGCACGAGAGGAACCTGCGCGCCAAGAGCGATTGCTTGCAGCGGAAAGCGCTCGCGACAGAGGATCAGCGCCTTCTCCATTAGCATTCGGCCAAGCCCGCCCCGTCTCAGAGACGGCGACACCGCCACGCGGCCGATTCTGGCCATGCGGCGGCGGGCCGGTTATTGCCGTCAGCCGAAGATAACCGATCAGCTCACTCTCCAACCGGGCTAGCAGATGCCACGCGCCGTGGTCAAGGTCGTCGAGGTCGGGATAAGCGGAGGCCTGCTCGACGACAAAGATGCTTTGGCGGAAGCGCAGCAGCTCATAGAGCTCACCTGCCGTCATCTCGTCGAAACGCCGCCATTCCGTCGTGATCTCCGGCATGCTGGTCTTTCCTCTCGCTCGCGGCATTGCCCGGCATCGGGTGGGCGCGGCTGGCGGGCAAACTCGCGATCATCCCCGGCGCGGGAAGAACATTGCGATCACGGTCCGTCTTGCGGATAGTAACCGACACAGAGAAAAGATGCGGCAAGTTTCCCATGATCATCGATTGCCACGGCCACTACACGACCGCCCCGCGTCCGCACGAGGGATGGCGCAACGAGCAGATCGAGGCGCACAAGGCCGGCAAGCCGTCGCCGCCGCGCCCGAGAATGACCGACGACGAGATCCGCGAGACGATCGTGGGCGGCCAGCTCAAGGTGCAGCGCGAGCGCGGCACCGATCTGACGATTTTTTCGCCGCGCGCCGCCGGCATGGGCCACCACCTTGGTGATGCAAGCACCAGCGAAGCTTGGGCCGGCGCCTGCAACGAGCTGATCCACCGCGTCTGCTCCCTGTTCCCGAAGAACTTCATCGGTGTGGCGATGCTGCCGCAGAGTGCTGGCGTGTCGCCAAAGAACTGCATCTCCGAGATCGACCGCTGCGTCGGCGAATACGGGTTCGTCGGCATCAATCTGAACCCCGATCCGTCCGGCGGGCATTGGCAGGATCCACCGCTGTCGGACCGCTACTGGTATCCGGTCTACGAGAAGATGCTGGAGCACGACATTCCCGCCATGATCCACGTCAGCGCCACCTGCAACCCGGCGTATCACACGACAGGCTCGCACTACCTCAACGGCGACACGGTCGGCTTCAACCAGCTGATGACGTCATCCGTGTTCAAGGATTTCCCGACCATCAAGTTCATCATTCCGCACGGCGGCGGCGCGGTGCCGTATCACTGGGGGCGCTTTCGCGGTTTGGCGCAGGACGCCAAACTCGGGCTGCTGACCGATCTGGTTTTACAGAACATCTTCTTCGACACATGCGTCTATCACCTGCCCGGCCAGCAGTTGCTGGCGAAGGTCATTCCAGTCGATAACATCCTTTTCGCCTCCGAAATGATCGGTGCGGTTCGTGGCGTCGATCCGGAAACCGGTCACCACTACGACGACACCAAGCGCTACATCGACCAGCTTCCATTGTCTGCAGAGGACAAGGCGAAAATTTTCGAAGGCAACGCGCGCCGCGTCTACGGCCGCTTGTCCGCGATGATCGAGAAGCAGTCGGCGAAATAGCCGGGTCAACCTCTCCGCCTTCAGCAGGGAGTGGAATGGCCGATGACGGTCCCTTACGGCATCCTTACAAGCAATGGCGGTTTGATGTAGTCTTTAATTACTCGGCTTCCTCACCAATCGTCACAAACGAACCGACAGGGGGCATAAAGCGATGACAGGCTTGCAGGTGGTCACGACCGACGGCAGCGAGGCGGTCCTCGAAGAGTCGGCGGCGCAGGGCTTTGCCGACAGCCTGCGGGGTCGGCTGCTGCGTCCCGCGGATGCCGGCTACGACGAGGCCCGCAAGGTCTGGAACGGCATGATCGACCGGCGGCCGGCGCTGATCGCGCGCTGCGCTGGCGTCGCCGATGTCATCAATTCGGTCAACTTGGCGCGCACGCACCGGCTTCTGGTTGCGGTGCGTGGCGGGGGGCACAACGTCGCCGGCAACGCAACGTGCGAGGGCGGCCTGATGATCGACCTGTCGGAGATGAAAAGCATCCGCGTCGATCCCGTTCAGCGCACGGCGCGCGCCGAAGCCGGCGCAACCTGGGGAGAGTTAGACCGCGAAACCCAGACTTTCGGTCTCGCCACGCCGGGCGGACAAATATCAACCACTGGCGTTGCCGGGCTTACGCTCGGCGGCGGGTGGGGCCATCTCGCGCGCCGCTATGGTCTGGTCTCGGACAACCTGATCTCTGCCGACGTAGTCACAGCGGACGGTAATTTCCTCACAGCCAGCAAAATCCAGTACCCCGACTTGTTTTGGGGTCTGCGAGGCGGCGGCGGCAATTTCGGCGTCGTCACTTCACTCGAATATCAGCTTCATCCGGTCGGGCCGGTGATGGGTGGGATCGTCGCTTATCCGATGGAAAAGGCAAAGGAAGCCCTCGGCCTTTTCCGTGATCTCACCACCCATGCTCCCGATGAATTGGCATCCGACATTGTCCTGATCACCATGCCGGACGGCACGCCGGTGGTCGGGGTGGTCGTCTGCTACACCGGCGCGAGCGAGGAAGGCGAGCGGCTGCTGCGGCCCCTCAAGACCTTCACCCCGATCGTGATGGATGCGATCGGTCCGATGGCCTACACATCGGCGCAAAGGCTGGTGGACGACTTTTATCCGAAGGGCCTCCAAAATTATTGGAAATCAAGCTTCCTTGGGGAGATTAGCGACGAGGTGATCGACACCATCGTTCGCTATTGCGCGAGCCGTCCGTCGCCAATGTGCCACGAACTCATCGAACACCAATTGGGTGGCGCGGTGAGCCGTGTCGGGCATGACGAGACCGCGTTCAATCACCGTAGTTTGGAATACAGCTTTATGAGCATCGGCCAGTGCGCCGACGCGAGCGAGGCCGAGGCTTGCGTGCGGTGGGCGCGCGAGTTCTGGGAAGCCATGCAGCCCTACTCGACTGGCGGCGTTTATGTGAATTACCTAGGCCGAGAGGCTGACGAAGGGACCGACCGGATCAAAGCCGCTTACGGCCCCGAGAAGTATCAGCGGCTCGTCGCCCTGAAGAATAAATACGATCCGACCAATCTCTTCCGCCTTAACCAGAATATAAAGCCGGCGATGTAAACAGCCGGGCGCGGCATAATAGGTGCGCGCACGGGGCGCTTGGAGCGCTGGCGGGCGGTTGATGCGGGTGGATGGAGGGATCGGCGCGTTGCCGGTGCCAAGACTGACTGACGGGGAGAGCAGGACCATGACAGACTTCCGCATCGTCACCACCGAAGGCACCGATGCGATCCTTGAGGAAGCCGCGGTGCAGGACTTTGCGGCCAATCTGCGCGGCCCGCTGCTGCGCCCCGGCGACGGCGGCTATGACGAGGCCCGCAAAGTCTGGAATGGCATGATCGACCGGCGCCCGGCGCTGATCGCCCGCTGCGCCGGGGCCGCCGATGTCATGGCGGCGGTCCGCTTTGCCCGCGACCATGGGCTCCTAGTGTCGGTCAAGGGCGGTGGTCACAACATCACCGGCAATGCCGTCTGCGAGGGTGGCCTGATGATCGACCTGTCATGCATGAAAAGCGTACGGGTCGATCCGGCTCGGCGCATGGCGCGCGCCGAGGCAGGACTCACCTGGGGCGAGTACAACCGTGAGACGCAGGCCTTTGGGTTGGCCAGCACCGGCGGGGTCGTCTCGACGACCGGCATTGCCGGATTGACCCTGGGCGGCGGCCTCGGCTGGCTGATGGGGAAGCACGGTCTGAGCTGCGACAACCTGCTGTCGGCAGACCTCGTCACGGCCGACGGGGAATTTCTGACCGCCAGTGCCGATCAGCACCCGGACCTCTTCTGGGGCCTGCGCGGCGGCGGCGGCAATTTTGGCGTCGTCACCTCTTTCGAGTATCGGGTTCATCCCGTCGGCCCAGTGCTGGCCGGAATGGTTCTCCACCCGATGGCGAAGGCCCGGGAAGTGCTGCGCTTCTACCGGGACTATGCGCGCAATTGCCCGGACGAGGCGCTTGCCGCTGCTGCGCTGATGACATCGCCCGAGGGGGCGCCGGTCGTCGCGATCATCGTCAGCTACATCGGGGATGCCGCAGCTGGGGAGGCGGTTGTGGCGCCCCTACGGAAGTTCGGTTCGCCGTTGCTGGACACGATTGCGCCGACATCCTACGTGCAACTGAACACGCTGTTCGACGCGGCAGTCCCCTATGGCGGAGTTCAGCGGTATTGGAAGTCGAGTTTTTTAAAACAGCTAGGAGACGATTTGATCGAAATCCTGATCGAGCGGTCGGCGAAGATGCTTTCTCCGATGTCGATGGTGTTGTTTTTCCACCTCCACGGCGCTGCCGCCCGGGTTGATCGGAACACGACTGCCTTCGGACTGCGCGACGACCAGTGGGATTACGACGTGATCTCGCAGTGGACCGATCCAGCCGAGTCAGCTGATCATGTCCAGTGGACCCGGCAGTTCTGGACGGCAGTGGAGCCCTTCGCGACCGGAGAAGTGTATGTCAACCACCTCGACTCGGAAGAAGCCACGCGGATCAGGGCCGCCTACAGCCAGGGCTACGAGCGGCTCGTCGCCCTGAAGAATAAATATGATCCGACGAACCTGTTCCGGCTCAACCAGAACATCAAGCCGACATCGTAGGCGAGTTGCCGCGGCCGTGCCGCTGGACCGCCCGCGAAGGAGCTGATATCCCTGCACCCGAGCTCAACAACTGTCCTCCCTGCATTGTCGGCGTTCCGCCTCCTCCAGCGTCTCGTCAGCTCCTGCCTCGGAATGGGCGCATCGAACCGGCTGCACCGCTACATTTACGACTGCGCCTACGGCTTGCCGCAATGGCAGGAGATATCGACCTTCAACTACGGCTATGCGCCGTGCGATGATTCCGTGGCGGAAGCTTGGCCGAACGAGCCCCATCAGATTCAGCTCTACGCCGAGGTAGCGAAGGCGGTTCAGGCTGCGGCATGCGCAGCCGAGCCCGTACGGCTGCTCGAGGTATGCTGCGGCAGAGGCGGAGGTCTCGTCTATCTCCACGCCACGCTTTCGCCTCAGGCGACGATCGGGATCGATCGGTCGCTGACGGCGATTCGGCACCGCCGGAACGGCAATGCCGCAATCGCTCATCTGCAAGCGCATGCCCTCCACCTCCCGCTCCCCGAAGCAAGCGTCGATCTCGCGGTCAATGTCGAGGCGCTCGCCGATCTGCCAAAATTGCCGTTCCTGGCGGAAGTCTCCCGCGTTCTCACCCCAAATGGCATCTTTGCCGTAACTGATACGATGCCGCATGGTCCGCAGGCTTGCCGTCTCGGGCTCATCGATTTGGGCCGGAAGTCCGGCCTCGAGGTCGTATCCTTCCGCGACATCACGATGAATGTCTGCGAGGCTTGTCGCATCGACGACCAGCGCCGCAGCGAACTGGTCAACCGTTTGCCCCGCTATCTTCGGCCAATCGCTCGGGAATGGGTGTCTCTGCCCGGAACTACGCGGTTTGGGCAATTCGAGCGGAAGGAGCGGTGCTACTTTATCGCGGTGATGATGAAGACCACCCCGCGCCTCCAATCATAGGACCTGCGTTCGACGGGACTGCGAGAGGTTGGCTTTGAGCGCGCGGTCATGGTCGGGATGGAGCGTTCCCATCATCCGATCCCACCAGCTGAAATGCGTCGCATAATTGCAGCGGAAGAACTGGTGATGCTGATCGTGATGCGTGACGCCGACGAGCGGCGATGGCGGCCAGCACCATCGACCGCCATGCTCGTAGCCGGAATGGCCGATGACGCCGGTGATCTGATCATAGATCTTGTGTGCGAAGAGCACCGCGGGAGCGATGGGTATTAGGAAATGCGCGGCTAACCAATAGGATTGCAGGAAAAGATTGTCGACGAGGCGATCGCTGTTGTTGGACCAGACCACCGGCGTGATCGTCAAATGGTGCCATCGATGCACCCAGCGATAAAAAAACCGGGTGTGAATGAGGCGGTGCAACCAATAGAACCAGGTGTCGAACAGTACGAGCGAGGCGACGGCCGAAAAGACTGTCCCGCCGATGCCGGGCAACGGCCGCAACCCCCAGCCGAAAGTGGTGTAGCTCCAGTGACCGGCGCCGAGCATTCCAGCGATGACCGCCAGCGAGACAACGCTCTGCCTAAAGTCGCGTTTGATATGTGAAATTGGCGTCTGCCGGGTGGATTGGATTTTGATGGCGCGGCGGTTCAGTCGCGTGACAACTATGCAAGTGATCAGGTAACAGGCGAGCAAAGCGGCGTAGCAAACGGCAATAGTCGCCAACAGTGAACCCAACTGCCGAAAGAACATATCGTGCCCGCCCCCGCTGTTCGCATGTCATCGATTGTGCGCGACGTCGATGGTCAAGGGCAATGATAAAGCCCCCGATGCCCATGAAACAGAGGCGAGAAGCGCCGTCGTTTCAAAGTGCCAAGATCGTCATTCCTAGACTTAAAGGCCAAAATCGTCATTCCTGGACGGCCCGAGGGCTCGCCGGGCGAAGCGCGCGCCCAGGTGTCCATTCCTTCACGAACCGCCCGCGCCGGCCCCGCAGTCCCTGTTTCACCTGTTTTATCTGGTCGAGATCAGGCATCGGCAACTCCTTCAATCGCAATTGCACCCGCTCACGAGTGCTATGCCCCGGAGAGTACAATGAGAATATGGCAATTACATGATTATCTAATTGAGAAAGAGGCGAGCCATGGCTGCGGTTGCTGTGAATGAGCAGCCAATTCGGATCCCCCATGCTATTTACCGGCGATAATACCAAACTTGCCGGACGGCGACAGAGATCGGTCCCGGCGTCGCAAACGAAGTCATCGATGCGCGGCGCGTTGTCACCGTCGCCGCTTGGACCTATTTTCCCATGATTCGCGGTTTCCGCCGCTCTCACTTTCGGGGGTGATCCCGTGACCTCGTTCCTGCCGCCTCTCGCCCCTTATCCGCAGACGCGTCTGCGGCGCAACCGCCGCGATGCCTGGTCGCGCAAGCTGGTCGCAGAGACGGTGCTAACCGCTGCCGACCTGATCTGGCCGGTATTCGTCCATGACGAGGGCCACAGGGCGCCGATCCCGTCGATGCCGGACGTCTTCCGCCTGCCGATCCCGGCGCTCGTCGACGCCGCCGGAGAGGCGGCCGAGCTCGGCATTCCCACGATCGCCGTCTTCCCGGCGGTGCCGGACTCCGTGAAGGACGCGGAAGGCAGCAACGCGGTCGATCCCGGCAATCTCGTCTGCCGTGCGGTTGCGGCGCTGAAAAAGGCGCTGCCCGATCTCGGCATATTGTGTGACGTGGCGCTCGACCCGTTCACCTCGCACGGGCATGACGGGGTCATCCGCGACGGCTATGTCGAAAATGACGAAACGGTCGAGATCCTGCAACGGCAGGCTGTCGTCCAGGCCCGTGCCGGGAGCGACATCATCGCGCCCTCCGACATGATGGACGGTCGCGTCGGCGCCGTGCGCCGGGCGCTCGACGAGGCCGGCTTTGCGCATGTCCGCATCATGTCCTATGCAGCGAAATATGCCTCGGCCTTTTATGGCCCGTTCCGCGACGCGATCGGCTCGAAAACGGCCCTTGGCAGCGCCGACAAGCGCACCTATCAGATGGACCCGGCCAACGGCGACGAGGCGTTGCGCGAGGTGGCGCTCGATCTGCAGGAAGGCGCCGATATGGTCATGGTCAAGCCCGGCATGCCCTATCTCGACGTGGTCCGGCGCGTCAAGGAGGCATTCCGGGTGCCGACTTACGCCTATCAGGTAAGCGGCGAATACGCGATGCTGCACGCCGCAGCGCAAAATGGCTGGCTCGACGGCGAGCGCGCGGTCATGGAGAGCCTGATCGGCTTCAAGCGCGCTGGCGCCGACGGCGTTCTGACCTATGCCGCGATCGAGGCCGCCAAACTCCTCACGCAAGGTTGACTCGACGGACATGCGGGCGAACGGCGTCAATCAGCACTGCGGATGGGGCGAGGCGCGGTCCCTCACCCTCGTCGACCGGCGGGACGATGGTCACGCCCCAGGCGGGCAGCCTGTTGAGCGATGCCTGCGCCTCGGGGTGGTTCAGGAGCGGCGCGTTCAATGATGGGCCCACGATCACCGGGGTACCGCGCCCTATCGCCTCGGCGACCACGGATAGCGCAAGGTTGTCGGCGATGCCGTGTGCGAGCTTGTTCAGCGAGTTGAAGCTGCACGGCGCGAACAGCACCACGCCGCGCGGCGGTCGTGGGCGGATTGCCAGATCGAAATATGATTCGACGACCTGCACCCCCCTGACGTCCGCGAGGTCGCGCGGCGCGATCACGCGCGAAGCATTCGGTGTCGGAAGCGCGATGACGGTTGAGAAGCCAAGCCGGACCAGCCCACCCAGAATCTCGGGACAGCGTGCCGCCGTCGTCGTGCCGCTGAGCACCAGGTAGGCTACGTCAAAACTTGTTCGAGCAGAACCCTCGCCAATTCCTGGCTCGACCATTTCGGCTAACGCGGGGCGTAACCGTTGAGCTGTCGCCCTATCGCCTCCTCTTGTCGGCCGAGACCCGAAGGGTTCTGTTGCAACAAATCACGCTGCGCGCCCATCAGGCCCGTGGCGTAGTCCTGCCGCATCTGATCTTGCAGCGGGCCGCTAGTCGGCGCCGTTAGCGACATGCTGGGGTTGACGGCATGCAGCTGCGGGCCGGGCTCGAACCCGCGTTGCTGGGCGGCAACAGGGATAGCTGCGAGGCATGCCAACATTGCGACTGATGAGACAGTGAGAGACAAGATTTTCATTGAAGTACCTCTGGTGAACTCAAGGCGGAAATGGGTTTTGCCGGAACAGGCCGGAAATGATCGCCATCGGGTGCCGGCCGCCGCGGGGAGTCAAGACTTGCTGGCATGTGCGGACGGGGGGAGTGGCGACCGGGAAAGAGTTCGGTCATCTTGCGCAGCGTCTCCCGACCGCGCGAAACTCGCGAACGCACCGTCCCGACGGGAAGGTTTACGAGCGATGCAGCCTCGTCGTATCGCATTCCCTCCAATCCGACGAGCAGAATTACCGACCGTTGCTCTTCGGGCAGTGCGGCGAGAGCGCGCTCCAGATCGCGAAGCTCGAGCCGCATGGTCTGATTGGGCGAAACCGCCGGGCTCCGGTAAGATTTCTGCAATTCGGCGCCGGCGCTCTGGCGCGCTTGCCGGCGAGTGAGGCTGACATATTGATGGTGCAGGATGGTGAACAACCACGCCCGGAGATCGGTCCCCTCTTCCCACAGATGCAATTTCCCGAGGGCTCGGGTGAGGCACTCCTGGACGAGATCGTCTGCGGCTACGGGATCGCGCGTCAGAACCCGCGCGTAGCGGGTCAGACGCGGGATCAGCTCCTCGATTACCTGGTGCAGGTTTTGAGCGGGCGCCGGCTGTCCCGGCTGGCTGGAATCCTTTTCAGACGCGCCGCTGCAGTCGTCGTGGTTCTCAGCCGCGTCGGGAGTGTTCAAATCCGAAATGCACGCCACCGGCTGTGGTTCTACAGTTTTCATACGGGCTAACTCAATTCCGTGACGCCGGAGCGCCTCGTCATTGATTTAATCACCCTCGTGCCCGAGACGCCGTTAACTGAGGTAAATCTCAGTAAATTTTGGTCACACGGCCGGCCTGCCTCGGCTCAGCGGAGCCGAGACCTAATGGTTGAGCCAGCGCCGGGCGAAACCGAGCAACCCTTGCGGCAAGAAAATGACCATCGCGATGAAAATCAGCCCCACGAAGATCAGGTAGTATTCCGTGAAGAAGCGCGACAGCCCCTCGCGCAGCAGCAGAAAGAATGCGGCGCCGACGATCGGGCCGACCAAGGTGCCGATCCCGCCGATGACGTTGAAGATGACGACCTCGCCCGAAACCAGAAAGAAGACAAAATCGGGCGCGGCGAACTGGTTCTGCAAGGCGTAAAGCACCCCGGCCAGTCCGGCGAACAGCCCGGAGAGCATTACCGCAACCATCTTGTAGCGCTCGACCGGATAGCCAATCGCGCGGGTGCGCGCCTCGTTCTCGCGGATCGACTGCAGCACCATGCCGAACGGCGACTGGGTTATGCGGCGCAGCAGAAGATAAGACAATACCACCACCCCGAGCACGAACCAGTGCAGCGTATCGGGTGTAAAGCGCAGCGAGAAGAGCCCCGGGATCGCCAGCGGCGGCCGGCTGAAGGTCAGCCCGTTTTCGCCTCCGGTCACCTCCGTCCAGGTGAAGATTATGACGTAGAAAATCTGCGAAAAAATCAGCGTGGTGATCGCGAAATAGATGTCGCGCAGACGCGTCGAGAAATAGGCGACAAAGGCCGCCGCCGCAGCCGCGGCCACCAATCCGCAAAGCAATGCCAAAAGGAGACTGGGCGGACTGACCGACAACAGCGCGGCTGCGGCCCCGTAGATCCCGAGGCCGAAAAAGGCCGAATGGCCGAACGACACCATGCCCGTGTAGCCGATCAGGATGTCGGACGACATTGCCAGGAGACCCCAGATGAGGATCTCGGTCAGGAAGCGCCGCCAGAATTCAGGCAGCACCAAGGGAGCCACAATCAAGAGCGCCAAGATTACGCAGAACCCCGTCCAATAGACGGTAGTTCGGCGCCGACTCATTTCGGGGTCGGCACGAAGAGCCCGGTGGGCCGAAACAATAGGGTTAAGATCAATACGACAAACGAGACGATGACCGCCTGAGCCGGGCTCACCCAAAGCGAGGCATAGGCCTCGAGCAGGCTGATGAAGATGGCGGCGGCGATCGAGCCTGCCAGGTTCCCCATGCCGCCGACAACGACAACGATAAACGCCTTGAGAACCCAATCGACACCCATGGCGTGGTTGACGCCGACCAATGGACCAAACAACACTCCGCTGGCGGCCGCCATGCCGGCGCCGATCGCGAAGACGCCGGTGAGAACCCACGGCACCGGGATGCCCATCGCCTGGGCCATGACGCGGTCCTGGGTCGTCGCGCGGATCCAGATGCCCCAGGTGCCGAATTTGAGGAACAGCCAAAGCGCGCCAATGATCGCGGCGGAGAGCAACGCTATCACTATCCGATACCACGGATAGTCCAGGTAAAAGAGCGTGAACTGGCCGGTGAACGGCTCCCCGATCTTGCGCGCCACCGGGCCGAACTGCCAGAGCGCATAATTCTGCAGGACAAGCGAAACCCCGAAGGTGGCGAGGATCGTATAGAGCGGATCGCGGCCGAGCAGGGGGCGCAGCGTCGTCAGGTATATGACCGCACCGAGCAACGCTATGGCGAGCGTAGCCGCTACCAGTGCGAGCCAGAAATCCCCAGTGGCCGCCAATATGACGACGCCGACATAGGCGCCCAGCATGAAGAGTTCGCCATGGGCAAAATTGACCACGTCCATGATGCCGAAAATCAATGTCAGACCCGACGCGACGAGCGCCAGAATCATGCCGGTGACGAAGCCGTTGATCGTCTGGATCAGGATCTGCTCGATTGGAATGCCCACGCTACACACCCAGATACTGATGGATCACGGCGTCGTTGACGCGCAGCTCGGACGCCAACGCGTGGTGGCGGACTACGCCTTTCTCGATGAAGTAGATCCTCTGGCCTGCCTCCAAGGTCAGCGGAACATTCTGTTCCACGAGCAGCACGGCGACATTTTCGCTGCGGAGCATGTCGATGATCTGTCCGATTTCGGCCACCATCCGCGGCATCAAACCCTCCGTCGGCTCATCGAGCAGGATGATTTTGGGCTCCAACATCATCGCCCGCGCGATGGCAAGCATCTGCTGCTCGCCGCCCGATAGCGTGCCGCCGGCCTGGTTGCGGCGCTCGGCCAATACCGGGAAATAGCCGTAAACCTTATCCAGCAGCTCCGTTTTTTGCGCCTTGCTCACGCCATGCCGATCGAGCCCCGTGCGGAGATTTTCGGTGACCGATAACAGGCGGAAGATCCGCCGATCTTCGGGAACATAGCCGATGCCGAGCCGCGCCAGCCGGTGCGCCGGCAAATGGGTGATCGGCTGACCCTCGAACAACACCCTGCCCTGGCTCGGATGGACGAGCCCCATGATGGCCTTCAAGGTCGTGCTCTTGCCGACCCCGTTGCGGCCGAGGAGCCCCACTACCTCGCCTGTTCCGACTTCGAGCGAGACCCCGTGCAGAATGTGGCTCTTGCCGTAATAGGTGTGGATGTCCTCGACTTTGACGAGTGGCTGCACCGCCGTACCGCCCGGGCTCATCGCCGCCGGACTCATGTCTTCAGGTAAACCTCAAGCACTCGGGGATTCTGCTGGATCTCTGCGGGTGTCCCCTCGGCCAGGATCTCGCCGTAGTGGAGCACGGTAATCCGCTGCGCCAGCTCCATGACGACTTGCATATCGTGCTCGACGATCAAGATCGTCAGATCCTTGGCGATGCGGCGTACCAGCTCCATCGTGTCATGCGTCTCGGCCGCGCTCATCCCGGCCGTGGGCTCGTCGAGGCACAGGAGCTGCGGCTCCGTGGCAAGCGCTATGCCGATTTCGAGATTGCGCTGCTCGCCGTGCGACAAGTTGGCGGCCATCTCCCCCGCCTTGCCGCGCAGGCCGACCGCCTCGAGGGCCGCCTCGGCCTTGCCGATGATGTCGGTATATGCGCGATAATGGGTGAAGAGGCTCCAGCCGTGGCGGCGCGACTGCGCGGCGATGCGGACGTTTTCGAGCGCCGTCGCGTTTGGCAGGATGTTGGTGATCTGGTACGAGCGGGCGACGCCCTTGCGCGAGATGCGGTCCGGCCACGCCCCCGTGACGTCCTCGCCGTTGAACCGGATATGCCCCGAGGAGGGACGCAGTACCCCGGTCAGACAATTAAAGAACGTACTCTTACCCGCTCCATTCGGGCCGATGATCGCGCGCACCTCGCCGCATTCGACCGCGAAATTCACTCGGTTGAGAGCGGTCAGGCCTCCGAAGCGGACGGTCAGGTTCTCCGTGCGCAACAGCGGCGCCACCACCTCCGGCAGCGATTGTTCTAGAGCAACGGACATCGCACTCGATTCAAATTCAGCACAGAGACACAGAGTTCGCACAGATTACTCGAATGATTTATCTCCGCATTCTCCGTGTCTCTGTGGTGATATTCTCAAGCGGCGGCGAAATGGCAGGCCGGCGGCACTACCGTCTTCTCCCACGAGATTGCGTCGAGGACATGATATTTCCCGTCCTTGATTTCGAAGACGAGCTCTCGCGTGAAGGCCTGATGGTCTTCTTTGCGCAGCACCTTGTCGCCGGTCGGGAAATCGGGACCTTCCTTCATTTCGAGGCCTTCGAGAGCGGCGACGAGCTTTGGCGAGTTGTCGCGTCCTTGAAAATGCGATTTCTCGATCCCGAGCTTGAGCGCGTTGACCGCCTCGAAGTTGGACTGCACGTAGCGGTCGGGCAGCGGCCCGGACGGATCGACTTTTTTCAAGCGGGCGAGCGCCTCGTTATAGAAAGCGTGCAGATAGGGCGTGTCGAGCGGCTCGTCGAACACCGGCACATAACGATCGATGCCGACAAATCCCTCGATCTTCTTGCCCATGGCCGGCAGCTGGGTCGAAGTGGCGACGGCGCCGTCGCCCGCGAACTTGTATTTCTTGGCAAGGCCGAGGTCGTAGCCCTGATTGACAAAGTTGATCGCATCCGGGCCAAAGAAAATAAGAAACAAGCCGTCGAAATCGCCGTTGATCTTCGACAGAAACGGCGTCATGTCGGCGGTGCCGAGTGGTATGCCGAGCGTGCCGGCGACCTCGCCGCCATTTTGCTTGATGCCGGCCGCGTAGGCGTCACGGGTCGACTGGCCCCAGGCATAGTCGGCATAAGCGATGTACCAGCGCTTGCCGACCTTATTTACCAGGTGAGGGGTAAACGCCTTCGCCTGCGCCGGCGCGAAGTCGAAGCTGCGGAACGTATAGCGGCTGCATTTGCTGGTGGTCAGGGTCGTGTCGAGGCAGACACCGATCATGTTGACGACCTTGTTTTCTTCCCAGACCGGGGTGCAGGCGAGGCAAATGTTCGACAGAAATCCGCCGATATGGGCGTCGATATTGTCCTCGCTGACCAGCTTCTCGACGGCGCGGCGGCCGGTGTCGGGCTTCGACTGGTCGTCGCCGACAATCAGCTCGACCGGACGGCCCATGATGCCGCCCGATTTATTGATCTGATCGACCGCCATTTGCACCCCGACCAGGGCCGTCTTGCCGCCCGAGGCGGCGACCCCGGTCAGCGGTTGCACTGTGCCGAACTTGTAGGGCTTGGCCTCACCGAAGGCGGCGCGCCAGGGCGCCGCGGCCAGCAGCGTCGCGCCGAGCCCGGCCACTCCGCCCGCCGCGCTCCACCGCAGCACCCGGCGGCGCGTGATGCTGGCGCGCAGATGAGCTGCATTGCTCAGTTTATGTCCATTCTCGCTATGTGACATGGCGGATTCCTTCCCTGTTCATTGCCGCGTGTCGACCTGGCTCTTCCATCCATAGGTCACGGTGGCGCGTAAACTCGCTGACGCAGCGAACTTCGTGCGCATTCTTATCACGGGACATCACGAATTCCTTCCCTGTTCTTTTCCAAACGGATTCTCCAGGCCGCCCCGAACGGATCGGCGACAATCGGGGTCGATACCGCCGCAGTCGCCTGATGACACCTACCCCTAGTTGCGGGGATTGGCAACTATCGTGCCGTCGATCCGTCAGGCTTCCCCTATACCATCGGCTCGATCATCGCGATGGAAGGCGCGGTTCCAGCATCTGGGCCGAACGGCGATCTCGCGAAGGGAACCTCTCAGATCCGACTAAGCGCTGCTCTCCGGCGGACAAGCCCAATACACGTTCGGGGATTTAGAAAATCTTTACTGCCGGCGCATAGGGCCCGAGGGTCGAGTAACTTCCGATTGATGTGGAGGTCGCCTGGAATGCTCCGGGATCTATCTGGCGATAGCCGAGCCGATGCCGGTCAGCACCACTGCCTGTGCCGAGATCGACGCCGACGCTTCCGCCTGCATCATCGTGCTGAATCGCAGCGGGACGGGCATGACTATCAGCACCGCCACGGCAATAACCGCCGCCAATTACGACTTGTCAACGGTGCCGATCCAGTACGCTCGCCCTGCCAGCGTTCAGGCGCAGGCGGAGACGGCATAGGTCCGGATCACCAAGACATCGACTTCCGATCAGGAACACGAAGAAACGAAGAGAGGCCGGCGATAGCGATCAAAGCATTAGCAGCCGGAAGACGCCGCAACGATGGCAGCCTCGGGCAGACTGGTATAGCAGCGATTGAGTTTGCGCTGATTGCTCCGGTGTTCCTCTTTTTGTTGCTGGGGTTGGTCCAGTTCGGGCTCACCGTGGGAAACTATGTGATGCTGACAAAGGCGGGGAACGTGGGTGCAATGCAGTTCGCGATCAGCCGCTCGGACACGACGCCTTATACCGACACGGTGAGCGTGATCAAAGCAGCGGGACCGACCCTGACTCCAGCCAATCTGACCATTACCCTTTCGGTTAACGGGACGGCGTGTGCGACCGATTCAGCGTGTTCGACGGCGTTGATAGCCGCAGGACCATCGTCGGGCGGCTCTCTACAACCTGCCGCTGTCACGGCGACATATCCATGTGGTTCAATGTTGGCAGGATATAACTTCTGGGCGTCAACGTGCCAACTGACATCAACCATGACAGAGGGTGTTCAATGAACCGCGACGGAATCCCCTTTCTCCGTAGGGTGCTTCGGAACGAAAGCGGCGCCGTGGCCATCCTGGCGGCGGTCGCGCTCCCGGTCCTTACCGGGATCGGTGCGCTTAGTGTCGATGCCGCCTATGTCTTCTCCGCCCAGCGAGCGCTCCAGGCCTCGACCGATGCGGCGGCGCTGGCAGGAGCGCAGGTCATTGGCACAGGCGGAACCGTGGTCACCGTGGCGACCACGTATAGCGCAACGGGGACCCTAAACGGCAATGCGAACCTGACCAGTGTTGCAGTCACGGTGACCCTCAAGTGTTATACGAGCGTTGGACTCGCGTGCAGCACAAATCAGACACTGTCATGCGCGGCAGCGTCTGCCAATTGCGCGGGCGCCAATGGCGCAAACGGTATCCAAGTGGTTCAGACAGCCCAAGTACCGACGTTCTTCGCGAGGATTCTCTGGGATCAACACGGTGAACATCTCGCGGCAAACGCAAGCGCGAGCATGAGGGGCGGCGTACCGACCCCGCTCAACGTGGCTATCATCGTCGATACGACCGGGTCGATGGGCGGCGCCCCGACCGGACCTGCCGCGACCGCCTGTTCGGGTTATAGCACAGCAATCGCGTGCGCGGTGGACGGGGCCCGGACCCTGCTGGGCGAGCTTTGGCCTTGGCAAGCCGGCGCTACCTCCGGCACCCCGGTCGACGAGGCCGCGCTCTTTGTGTTCCCGCCGGGTAGTGACTCAGTTTGAAACCAAACTGAGTCACTAGTGCGCCAGGAAGCTGGCGTGATCCAGCCGGTGGAAGTCCGGCCCAGGTAAGGGGTAGCGCCCGCCTGGTAGCGAGTGTTGCGTCATGCAAGGCAACGACCATGGCGAAGCGTACACAGCGATCGTGTGGGGTGGGCTATTGAGCCGCGAAAGCAGTAATCCCGCAGAGGCCGAGGCGGTTAGTGTAGCCGAAGGCAACATGTGCGGCACCGTCAAGCGAGGCGCCGTGGCTCTGCCGTGGTCGGAGACCCCATCACGCACGAAGGGAACACGTCGGAACCTGGGAGATCCCTCGTCCGACCAGCGGCGAGCAAGCCGTCTGGTCCGCATCGGGAAGGCGAGGAGCCGTAGCCGATGATGTACGGGCGCGGGAAGTCAGACCCCGCCATAGTAGCGACGAAACCGACGAACAAAGCCGGGCAACCGGTGGCGGAGCCGGTGGAGCAAAGGGCGGGGGCCGAGGGAACCGCGGGCCGGCAAAGCACGCTCCGGGCGCAGAACCGGGAGCGCGTGACACAGGCGCTGGACCGCGTACGGCAAGCCGCAAGGCAACGGAAGAAGGAACGGTTCACCACGCTCCTCCACCATATCAGCGTCGATCTGCTGCGGTTGGCGTTCTTCGCCCTCAAGCGAGACGCCGTGGCCGGAGTAGACGGCCTGACCTGGCAAGACTACGAGCTGGACCTCGAGGGTAAACTCGAGGGTTACACGCACGGGTTCATCGGGGAGCATATCGGGCACTGCCGTCCCGGCGACGGTACATACCAAAGCCAGATGGCCGACAGCGCCCGCTCGCGGTAGCCGCCCTGGAAGACAAAATCGTCCAGAGAGCGACCGGCGCACTGCTGAACGCGATCTACGAGGAGGATTTCCTCGGATTCTCGTATGGGTTCCGGCCCAAGCGTAGCCAGCACGATGCGCTGGACGCACTGGTGGTCGGCATCACCAGCAAGAAGGTGAACTGGATTCTCGATGCGGACATCCGGTCCTTTTTCGACTCGGTTAGCCAGCAATGGCTCATTCGTTTCGTCGAGCACCGGATCGTCGATCGGCGCATCATCCGCCTGATCCAAAAGTGGCTCAAGGCGGGCATCCTCGAAGATGGGGTCGTGACGGTCAGTGAAACGGGGACGGGGCAGGGCTCGGTAATCTCACCACTGCTCGCCAATGTCTACCTGCACTATGTCCTCGACCTCTGGGCGCAGCGCTGGCGACGGCGCGAGGCCACGGGCGACGTGGTCATCGTGAGATATGCCGATGATCTTGTTGTCGGCTTTGAGCACGAGACCGACGCCCGACGCTTCTGGGACGCAATGCGCGATCGGTTGCAGGAGTTCTCGCTGTCGCTCCATCCGGAGAAGACCCGCTTGATCGAGTTTGGCCGCCACGCGGCGACCAAGCGCGCCCAACGCGGGCTCGGCAAACCGGAGATCTTCAATTTCCTGGGTTTTACCGTCATTTGTGGGACGTCGCGCCGGGGGAAATTCCAAACGGAAGACCCGCCGCGACCGCATGACGGCGAAACTCAAGGAGATCAAAGAGGAAATGCGACGACGCAGGCACCGGCCGATCCCCGAACAAGGGCTGTGGCTGAGGCGAGTCGTTTCCGGCTTCTTCAATTATCACGCGGTGCCGACCAACTTTCGCGCACTCGCGGCCTTTCGTTCCTACGTCACGCGCCTCTGGCGGCGGGCGCTCCGGCGACGCAGCCAGAGGGATCGTTTCTCGTGGGCACGGATTGAGACGCTGGCCGATGATTGGCTCCCAAAACCCCGCATCCTTCATCCCTGGCCGAGTGAGCGCTTTGCCGTCAACCACCCAAGGTGGGAGCCGTATGCGGGAAAGCCGCACGTACGGTTCTGTGCGGGGGGCGCCCAGTAATGGACGTCCCTACCGCGATCCCAAACCTCGACTGCCCGACGGGCAGACACCGAGATGGTCGGCGGCAATCCTGCTATGTCGTGAAGGTGAAACGGCTCCCGGTCGTGCAGAGCACCAGCTTCTCAGGCATCTCCTGCTTGGCGAGATCGATGAAGTTCTGGCCGCTGCAATGCATCGGGAGCACGTGATCGAGATCGAACTTCTTCAGCTCGGCCATTACCTGGCGCAGATAATCGTCGGGCGCCGGGGCTAGATGGAAACCGCCGACCAGCGCGTAGATTTTCTCGACGCCGCTGACCTCCTGCGCCCGCCGCAGCGTGTTGATGATGCCGGCATGGCCGCAGGAGCTGATCACGACAAGCCCGCGGCCGCCGAGGCGGAAGCAGGTGGCGTGCTCGTGCCAGTGCTGGTCGGGCTGCGGCTTGCCGGCGAGCTCGTCGTCGGTGAAATGGTGGCTCATGTAGGCGTTTGCGTCGCAGCCCAGGCCGTCCTTGATTCCGATTTCCACCCAGGTATTGGGCAGCACGTGCTCGATGCTGGTGCGCGGCACCGCGCCGGTCGTGAAAGCGTGGCCCTCGATTACGATGGGGACCTCGGAGAGCACTGGCTCGACATCCAATGCTTTTAACCGATGGCGATCCAGCACGCCGAAGTCGCTGAAGCTGCCGTCGGGGTTGCGGTTGAGCCGATGGCAGAAATTGTCCTCGCCGCCGGTATAGAGACGCAGATCCTTGCGCATTCGCCGGCGCTGCATCTCCAGAAAGCCGATTAAGCCGCCGAGATGGTCAAAATGCCCATGGCTGAGGATCAGCGCATCGACCGCGGCGGCATCGATCTTCAGCAGGTCCAGGTTGTTTTGGTAGACGGTCGGAGTGAAGCCGAAATCCAGCAGATAGCGCCGGGTCTCGCCACCCTTGTGCAATTCGATGTGCAATGCGAGCCCCCATTCGCTGCTCAACGTCCGGCCTTGCGGCGCGAATGCCGCCGGTCCGACGCGCTGCACGGAGAGGCCCGGCAGTTCTACACCGCGCAGAAAGATGTCGTGCGCGCCGTCGGTGATCTCCTGCACCACCACCCGGTCGACAACCGGTGTGTCGATATGTAGGGGCGCCGCCTCGGCAGAGCGGTTCAGCGGCACACCGCCCGCCAACAACGTGCCGCCGAGCGCGACGGAACCTTGCAGGAAATGGCGGCGATCGAATGACGATGACATGAACCCCTCCCGGTTGCAAAGCGCGTCAGCAGGGAATTACTTGCACATGGCCGTCGCGTCCATAGGCGATAATTCTGCGATCCCGGGTCACGATCGGAACACCGAGGTGACGCGCGCTCGTCACGATCAACCAGTCTGCCGGGTCTCCGTGCAGCTCGCCGGGCAGGAAAGAAGCGTCGATCGCGATCTCGGGGGTGAACGAGGCCTCTCTGATGCCAGGGCCCGCCATCACGCGAGCGAACCAGGTCTTTGGGTCGGGCATGAACTGGACTGCGAGGCTGCGCCCCGCCGAGGGCCTACTCAGCAGCCCGACTTCCCACGCAGAAATTGGAGAGACGAATATCCCGTCCGCCGCACCGGCGTGCAGGATCGCCGCCGTCGCCGAGCTCGCCATGGGATCACCATTGGCGAGCCAAATCACTGCACAGGTATCGAGCAACACGGCAGCTGCCTGAGCGCTTCGACTCACCTGTGGATCACGTCCTCATCGGCAGCGAAGGCTTCATCGGAGATGGGCGCCGCCAGATCTATTTCAGGCGGGACGACGACAGACCCTCGCAAAAACCCGTGCAATCGCTCTACCTCTACCGCCTCGGCCGGGGGCGGCACGAGGACGGCCACGGGGACACCCCGCTTCGTCACGACGACGCGGTCCAATTCTTTGCTGCGGATCCGATCGAGGATATCCAGGCACTTAGCCTTGAACTCGCTGGCACTCACAGTCCGGCGGCCGGGCATCGGTTATCCCAATTGGTCATCTGAGATGACCAATAGATAAACGGGCATGCTCTTCTTTCAAGGTGCGAAGCGGCGTGCTGTGTTACGGTTCCTGGCCCATCCGGGCAAGCGAGGTCCACGATGGCCATCTCCGTCCCTCCGTTTCTGGCGACTGATCCGGCGGTCTACGAGCACTTTATGGGACGATGGAGCCGCCGGCTGGCAGGCCCCTTCCTCGATTTTGCCAGAGTCCGGCCAGCCGACCGGGTGGTCGATGTCGGGTGCGGCACAGGTGTCATAACGTTGGCCTTGGCAGAGCGCGGTTGCTCAGCTGTCGGCGTGGACGCCTCGCAGCCTTACCTCGATGGTGCCCGCCGTGACCGGCCGCATCCAAGCGTCGTCTACGAGTTCGGCGACGCGCGCCGTATGAGCTATCCAGACGCGTCATTCGACGCCTGCGTCTCGACCCTGGCCATCGACGTCATACCAGAGGTCGCCGCGGTCGCGGCAGAAATGCGGCGGGTTACGCGTCCCGGTGGGGTCGTGGCCTGCTGCGTTTTCGACTTTTGGGGCGGGAACTCCCCTCAGGACCTGGTGTACGACACCGGCTCCGTCCTTGACGAAAGCATTTGTGCTCTCCGAGACTACATGAAATCGCGCCCTCTCGTCTGGGCAAATGGACAAGCGGCGCTCTGGCGTAAGACGGGATTCGTGGATGTGATAGAGGTGCCGATCGTTCTGAGCTTCGATTACGCCTCTTTCGAGGACTACTGGTCGAGCTGGTCGACTGGCCCGGCCAGGATTGCGCAACGTCTGCAGGAATTGCCTATTGCGCTGCGCGCTGAAATAGAGCGGCACGTTCGCGCCGGCTATCTCGCTGGATTGCCTGACGGACCGAGATCCTTCGCTGTCATCGTCCGTGCAGTGCGAGGTATTGTGCCGCAATAAGCAGTCAGCGGCGGCTGACCTCGATATAGCCGAACCTGTCGATACACGCGTTGAAGAGGCGGCTGACGACTGTCGAGGTCTCGTTCTCGACTATCACCGCCGGACCGCGAATAAGAGCGCCGGGATTGAGATCGCGGCGTTCGTGGATCGCGACTTCGACGAACTCGCCCGCCTCGGGATCGAAGACGGGCCGAGAGCGCAGGGGTTGCGGAGTGTAGGGCTGGGGGGCGGGCGGCGCAGTCTCGGTTTCTGTCGGGACCGGAGCTGAGAGCAGCAATACCCAGCTGAGAATTTCCACCTCGACGCCGGGGATGACGCGGCTGTAGAGGCGGCGGTACTCTTTCTCGAATGCGTCGCGCAGCGGCGCTGCGTCTTCGTTGCGGTAGGGGCGGGTCGGCAGCAGCACAGCGATCTCGTGGCCTTGGCCGCGGTAGCGCATGAACGCGGAACGGGTTTCGGTCAGCGGCTGGTCGCCGGCGCCGCGCCGGACGATGGGTTCGGCTTCGGTGCGCATTGCGGCGAAGAGTGCATTGGCTGCGGCGGCGTCGAATTGATCGAGCCGCTGCAATGATGATCGCACGATCTCGTAGGCGATCGGGGCGCGCAGAAAGCCGACTGCGGAACCGACGCCGGCATAGGATGGCACCAGCACCCGGTCGAGCCCCAGCTTTTCGGCCATGCGCGCGGCGTGCAACGGCGCGGCGCCGCCAAACGCGACGAGGGTACGGCCGCGCGCGTCCTTGCCGCTTTCGATCGTGTGGACGCGCGCCGCGTTCGCCATGTTCTCGTCGACGATCTCGCTGACCCCGAGGGCGGCGAGCTCGACTGCCAGCGCCAGGGGCTCGGCCACCTCCTGCCGCAACGCGGTCTCGGCCGCCGCGCGGTCGAGCGCCATCCGCCCGCCCGAGAAACCGGTCGGATCGATGCGGCCGAGCAGCAAATCCGCGTCGGTGACGGTCGGTGCGTCGCCGCCCCGGCCATAGCAGGCGGGCCCGGGATCGGCCCCGGCGCTGTCGGGTCCGACGGTGATCCGTTTCAGCCGGTCGACCCGCGCGATCGAGCCGCCGCCAGCGCCGATCTCGACCATCTCGATGACCGGGATGCGCAACGGCAGGCCGCTGCCCTTTTTGAAGCGGTAGATGCGCGCGACCTCGAACGCGCGGTTGGTTTGCGGTTTCAAATCGTCGATCAGGCAGATCTTGGCGGTCGTGCCGCCCATGTCGTAGGACAGGACCTTGTCGAGGCGGCATCGCCGCGCGATCTCGGCGGCGAATATCGCGCCTCCCGCCGGACCCGATTCGACGAGCCGCACCGGAAAGCGGATCGCCGTCTCGACCGAGGTCAGCCCGCCGCCGGACAGCATCAGAAACAGCGGGCAGACGAAACCCTCGCGCCGCAGCATCGCCTCGAGATCGGCGAGGTAGCGGCCGATCAATGGCTGGACATAGGCGTTGGCGCAGGCGGTCGAGAAACGCTCGTATTCGCGCATCTCGGGCGACACATCGCTCGACAAGGTGACCGGAACCCCGGGGAGCCGGTGGGCGAGAATCTCTCCGGCGCGCCGCTCGTGCGCCGGGTTCGTAAAGCTGTGCAGAAAACCGATCGCGACCGACTGGATGCCAGTATCCCAAAGGCGCTCGGCCAGCGATGACACCCCCGCCTCGTCGAGCGGCACGAGCACCCGGCCGCGCGCGTCGATCCGCTCGCGCACCGGAAAGCGCAGCCGGCGCGGCACCAGCGGCGGCGGCAGGTCGATGTTGACGTCGTATTGCTCGAACCGGTTTTCGTGCCGGATCTCGATCGTGTCGCGGAAGCCCTCGGTGGTTAAGAGCGCGGTCTTGGCGCCCTTGCGCTCGATGATCGCGTTGGTCGCCAAGGTCGTGCCGTGAATAATGATCGACAAATCCCCCGGCGCGAGCGCGGCTTCGCGCAGCACCGTGCCGATCGCTTCGAGAACGGCGCGCTCGGGCGCCTCCCGGGTGGTCAGGATCTTGGCGCTGTAGCGCCGCCCGCCCGCTTCCAGCGCCACATCGGTAAAAGTGCCGCCAATATCGACACCCAGTCTTCCGCCCCGCTCCACCACGCCCTCTCGCGCAATTCTTACGGTGATCGGCGTCAGATTTCGCGGCCGAGGCGGCTATCGAGTGACAGCGGGCCGCCGCCGCGGATCACGATCGCGAGGCAGATAAGCAGCAGATAGAGCGGCACTTCCATGCCTCCGTTAGCCCAGAACCAGCCGCGCTGAATCGTGACGTAGAACGCCGCGACAAACATGAAGCCGGCGAACAATGCCGCCACCGGCCGCGTCAATAAGCCGAGGATCAGGCAAATTCCGCCGAAGAACTCCAGGCAGGCGATGTAATAGGCCCAGAACAATGACGGGTGGAATCCCAGTTTATCAAAGCCGGCGGCGATTTTCACAATATCTCCGCCCCAGAACCCGAACAGCTTCTGCATCCCATGCGGCAGAAAGAAGAATCCGGTTGCGGCGCGCACGAGTGGCCAGCTGTAAGCCTCGATAGCGCTGTACACGGTTCCCAAGGCGGGAACCACGTAACGCGGCCGATCCATGCTCTGGTACGCCATCTCTCCTCCTTTGCGTCGTTAACCCAATTCTACCGCATCGGCGCGATTTGCGAATCACAATGGCTTGAGCGGGCTCAGCGCGCACTTACCTCGGGTATCGGTGGCGGCAGCGGGCTGAAGTTGAGCGGGGCGTCCTCCTCGATGCGCTCGCGGCCAGGCAGCTGCGCCGCGTCCCAGCCGCCGCCCAGCGCCTGGATCAACGCCGCGCTCGCGACAAGCCGGCTCTGCCGGATATTGACGGCCGTCTCGGCGTTGGCCAGCGCGGTCTGATCGGCGACGATAACACTGGTAAACGCGACGGTGCCGGCCAGATACTGGTTGTTGAGGATCCGCGCGGCCTCGAATGCCGCGGCCACGGCCTTGTCCTGAACCTCGGCCTCCTGGGCGAGGATGCGCAGAGCGGCGAGTTGGTCCTCGACCTGCTGGAACGCGGTGAGCACCGTCTGCCGGTAATTCGCGACGTCTTGGTCAAAGACGGCGCTGGCCTCCTCGACTTGGGCGCTGCGCGCGCCGGCGTCGAATATGGTCTGCACGAGGGTTGAGCCGAATGACCAGAAGCGGCTCGAAGTGGCCAACAAACGGTTCAGCGTCACCGCCGAAGTCCCGTAATCGCCCGAAAGAGTGATGTTAGGATAAAACGCCGCCACGGCAACGCCGATCTGGGCATTGGAGGCCGCCATCAGCCGCTCCGAGGCGGCGATGTCCGGGCGGCGCTCCAAAAGCGCGGACGGCATCTCTGGCGGTATCACCGGCACCGCGATCCTGGCTTCCACTGGCGGGATCGAAAATTCGGCGGGCGGCTTGCCGATCAGCACCGCGATCGCGTGCTCGAGCTGGGCGCGGGTCACGCCGACTGCGATCGCCTGCGCTTGTGTGCTCTCGAGTTGCGCCTCGGCCTGGGAGACGGCCGACTGGTCCGCCGTGCCGCTCCGATACTGGTTGCCGGTGATGCGCAGCGATTCGGAATAGTATCCGGCCGCGGCGTCGAACAGGCGCTTCAGCTCGTCCGACATCCGCAGCTGCAGATAGTCGCTGGCCAACGTGCCCTGAGCCGACAGGCGCGCACTGGCGAGATCGCCGGCGCTCGCCTGGGCGCTCGCCACATCGCTCTCGACGGTGCGGCGGATCCTGCCCCAGAGATCCGGCGTCCAGCTCGCTGACGCGGAGGTGCTGAACGAGCTGCTGAGGAACCCGGATCGGCCCGCCCCCGTGCTGCTAATGGAGCCGCCGCCGGTTCGCGAACGCTGCGCGCTCGCATTCAGATCGACGGTGGGAAAGTAGGCGGCGCGAGCCTGGGCCACGATGAATTCCGCCTGCTGGAATGCGGCTTCAGCGGCTTTGAGGTTCTGGTTGGAGATGTCGATTTGTTTTTCCAGGTCGTCGAGCAACGGATCCTTGTAGACCGACCACCAGGCGCCGCGGTCGATCGCGTCGAGCGGCTCTCCGACCTTCCAGCCCGCCTCCTTGTACTGCGCCGGCACCGGCGCGCTCGGCCGCCTATAATCGGGGCCGACCGTGCATGCGGAGAGCAGCGCTACGGCGGTCAGGACGCCCATGGGGCGCGCGCGTTTCATCCCCCCTCGCGGCTATGGTCGCTTAGCGGCTCATTCCCCAGGTTCGGGGATACGGCCCGAGTGGAAGCGCGGATGGCGGATCCGCCAACGGCGCCCGCCCCACAAGCGGAAGCGGTCGAGATAGAGATAGATCACCGGCGTCGTGTACAGGGTGAGCAATTGGCTGACGATCAGCCCGCCGACAATCGTAATACCGAGCGGGCGGCGCAGTTCGGAGCCTTCGCCAAAGCCGATCGCCAGCGGCAACGCCCCGAGCATCGCGGCCATCGTCGTCATCATGATCGGCCGGAAGCGTTTGAGGCAGGCCTGATAGATCGCTTCGCGCGAGCTCAAGCCCAGGCTGCGCTCGGCATCGAGCGCGAAATCGATCATCATGATCGCGTTCTTCTTGACTATCCCGATCAGCAATATGACGCCGATCAGCGCCACGATGCTGAACTCGGTATCGGTGACGATCAACGCGAGTACCGCGCCGACCCCAGCCGAAGGTAAGGTGGAAAGGATCGTTATCGGGTGGACATAGCTCTCGTAAAGCGTGCCCAGCACGATATAGACCGCGAGTAGCGCAGCGGCGATCAGAACCGGCTCATCAGCAAGCGATTTCTCAAAGGCTCTGGCGCTGCCCCGGAAGCCGCCGCGAATCGACACCGGTAAGTGAAGCTGCCCGATCTGATCTTCGATCGCCGCCCTCGCCTGACTGAGCGACACGTCCGGCATGAGATTGAACGAAATCGTCGCGGCGACAGACAGGTTTTCGTGATTGACCGAGAGCGGCGTATTCCCAAGCTGAAAATGGGCGATCGCGGAGAGCGGTACCATGGTTTCTTGAGACGTGCTGACCGCGGCGCCCGTCGAGGTGGCGCCGTGCCCGTTATTGGCCAGGACGTTAGTGGCTAAGTTGCGCGCAGGATCACCGGCGATCGAAGCGGTCGTCGCTGCGGCGCCGCTCCTGCTGTTCCGAGCCGGCACCTTTGCTAACACCGTACCGGTCAGCGGCTCGGTTGACTGCGCGCCGCTGACCGAGCCTCCGCTGGTGCTGATATAGACCTGGTTCAAGGCTTCCGGATTCTGCCGAAACCCGGGCGCCACCTCCATGACGACGTGGTACTGGTTCTGCGCCGCGTAGATCGTCGATACCTGGCGTTGGCCGAATGCATCGTAGAGGGTGTTATCGATCTGACCAACCGTGAGCCCGAGCCGAGCCGCGCTGCTGCGGTCGATGATCAGATCCGTCTCAAGCCCGTGCAGCTGCTGGTCGAGAGCGACCCACTTCAAAAGCGGCACGTTTTTCAAAGCGGCCTCCACTTTAGGCCCCCACTCGGAAATGTCTTCGGTGTTGTCGGCCAATAAGGTGTACTGGTATTGGCTCCAATGCTCGCCGAGCCAGATGTCTTGGATCCCGGCAAACCAGGAATCGGCGCCTATCTCGTCGATCTTCCGATGCAGACGGTCCATCACCTGCTGGACCGATGCATCGCGCTCGGACAGCGGCTTCAGGACTGCGAACACTGAGCTGTCATTCGTCCACCCTATCGAGCCGCCGACGGTCTGGACCGCCGGGTCCTGATGGATAATTTCGACAAACTGGCTCAGCTTATGCTGCATCAGCTGAAACGAGCTGCTTTGGTCGCCCCAGACGCCACCCCTAATCAACCCGTTGTCCTGCAGGGGAACAAATCCCTTGGGAACAATCACAAAAAGCCAAATGGCGGAACCTAGCGTCATGCACAGGCTCAACATGACGACAGCCGGCCATCGCAGTACTCGGCGCAGAATGCAGCCGTGCACGCTCAGCAACGCCTCGAAGATACGCTCGCCCGCTCGGTTCAGTCGTCCGGAGGCGCGTTCACATTGGGCGGCCAGCAGATAGGCGCACATCATCGGGGTCGTCGTCAGCGAGATTATCAGCGAGATCACGATCGCCACCGAAAGAGTCACCGCGAACTCGCGAAACATCCGCCCGATAATGCCTCCCATCAGCAAAATCGGCACAAAGACCGCGATCAACGAAAAACTCATAGCCAAGACGGTAAAGGCAACCTCGCGGGCGCCTTGCAGAGCGGCTTGCATCCGCGTCATTCCGGCCTCGATGTGCCGCGTTACGTTTTCGAGCACGACGATCGTATCGTCGACTACTAATCCGGCCGAAATCGTCAGCGCCATCAGCGACAGGTTGTTGAGACTATAACCCAACAGGTACATCACGCCGAAGGTGCCGATCAGTGATACCGGTAACGCCACGCTCGGGATCAGGATCGCACGCAAATTGCGCAAGAACGCGAAGACAACGAGGACGACGAGAAAGATGGCGATGACGAGCGCGCGCTCTACGTCATGCAGCGAGGCCTTAATCGTCACGGTCCGGTCCATTGTCAGCTCGAGCCGGATGGCCGTAGGGATCGAGGCCGCAATCTGCGGCAGCATTGACTTGACGCGATCGACGGTGTCGATGATGTTGGCAGCCGGACGCCGGTAGAGCGTTACCAAAACTGCTGGTTTACCGTTCAACAGCCCAAGGTTTCGCAAATTTTCGACCGAATCGCGGACTTCGCCGATATCGGTGAGCCGCACCGGCGCGCCGTTGCGATAGGCGATCACCAACGGGCGGTAATCGTCGGCACGGTTCGCCTGGTCATTGGTATAGATCTGAAAGCGGCGGTCACCTTCTTCGATGACGCCCTTGGGGGTGCGGCCATTGGTGGAGGCGAGCGCAGCGCGGACGTCTTCGAGCCCAATCCCATACTTGAACAGCGCGAACGGATTGAGTTCGACCCGCACCGCCGGCAGAGAGCTGCCGCTGATCGTCACCTGGCCGATCCCGTCGATTCGTGAGAGCGCCTGCTGCACCACGGTCGATGCGGCATCGTAGATCTGCCCCCGCGTCAGCGTGTCCGACGTCATCGCAAGGATCGCGATCGGCGGGCCGGTGGGATTGGATTTGTGGTAAGTCGGGTTCCGGCGCAGACTGGTCGGCAGGTCGGCACGCGCCGCATTGATTGCAGCCTGAACATCGCGGGCCGCGCCGTCAATGTTCCGGTTGAGGCCGAATTGCAGCGTAATATAACTCTGACCGACTGAACTCACCGAGGTCATCTCGGTGACATCGGCAATCACTCCGAGATGGCGTTCGAGCGGTGTCGCTACGGTCGCCGCCATCGTTTCGGGGTTCGCCCCCGGCATTGTCGCAACCACCGAAATTGCGGGGAAATCGATCTGCGGCAGCGGCGCTACGGGAAGCTTCAGGTAAGCGAATAACCCGGCGAGGGCTATACCAAGGGTGAGCAGCGTGGTTGCGACCGGCCGCTCGACAAACGGTGCCGAAAGACTCACCGCCTAACGCCCTCTGCGCTACCAGTGTCGCCGCGGCAAATGCTCATTCGCCGGGTTCGGGGATGCGGCCCGAATAGAAACGTGGATGGCGGATCCGCCAGCGACGCCCGCCCCACAGACGCAAGCGGTCGAGATAGAGATAGATCACCGGGGTGGTGTAAAGTGTCAGTAGCTGGCTGACGATCAGCCCACCGACAATCGAAATACCGAGCGGGCGGCGCAATTCGGAACCCTCGCCAAACCCGATCGCCAGCGGCAAGGCGCCGAGCATCGCGGCCATCGTCGTCATCATGATCGGCCGGAAGCGCTTGAGACAGGCCTGATAGATCGCCTCCCGCGAGCTCAAGCCGAGTGTGCGCTCGGCATCGAGCGCGAAATCGATCATCATGATCGCGTTCTTTTTGACGATCCCGATCAGCAGGATGACGCCGATCAGCGCCATGATGCTGAACTCGGTATTGGTGAAGATCAGCGCGAGCACCGCGCCGACCCCGGCCGACGGCAAGGTCGACAAGATCGTGATCGGGTGAACATAGCTTTCATAGAGAACGCCGAGCACGATATAGACCGCGAGCAGCGCGGCAGCGACGAGAAGCGGCTCATTGTCGAGGGACTTCTGAAAGACTGCGGCCGTGCCTTGAAAGCTGCCATGGATCGATGCCGGCACGCCGAGTTGGCGCATTTGATCATCGACCGCCGCCGTCGCTTGGCTGAGCGACACGCCCGGCGCGAGATTGAACGAGATCGTCGACGCGACGAATAGATTTTGGTGATTGACGGCGAGCGGCGTGTTGCCCGGGCCGAAATGGGCAAAGGCGGAAAGCGGCACCATCGTCTCTTGAGAAGTGCTGACTGGAGCGCCCGTCGAGGTGGCGCCGCGGCCGGTGTTGGCGAGCGCGTTGTTCGCCAGGTTGCGCGCCGTGTCGCTGGCGATTTGCGCGGTGGTGGTCTCTGCGCTGGCGCTATTTGCTCCCGGCACCTTGGCCAGGACCGTCCCGGCAAGGGCGTTGGTCGCCTTCGTACCTCCGACTGCGCCGCCGCTGGTGCTCACATAAATCTGGTTCAAGGTGTCCGGGTTCTGCCAGTATTCTGGCGCCACCTCCATGATGACATGGTACTGGTTTTGCGCGGCATAGATCACCGATACTTGACGCTGACCGAAGGCATCGTAGAGGGTGTTGTCGATCTGGCTCACCGTCAGCCCGAACCGCGCGGCGGTCGCGCGATCGATGACCAGATCGGTCTCGAGCCCCTTTTGCTGCTGATCGAGATTGACATCGGTCAGCAGCGGCACCTTTTGCAACGCGGTTTCGAGCTTCGGCGCCCACTCATAGATGTCGTTGGCGTCGTCGCCCTGCAGCGTGTACTGGTACTGTGCGCTGTTGGCGCGCCCGCCGGCGCGGATGTCCTGCGCACCTTGCAAAAAGAGCCGGGCGCCCGCGACCTCGTTGAACTTCGGGCGCAATCGGGCCATGACCTTCTGCATCGATACGCCGCGCTCGGACAACGGTTTCAATACGACAAACACGAAACCGGAATTTGTCTGGCCGCCGCCGGTAAAGGCGCTGACGCTCTGAACCGCGGGATCGTGCCGAATGATGTCGACGAACCGGGTGAGCTTTTTTTCCATCAGCTGGAACGAGATGCTCTGGTCGGCCTGAATGCCGCCGAACATCAGTCCGATGTCCTGAGTGGGAAAGAAGCCTTTCGGAACTATCTCGACGAGGTAGAAACCCAAGCACAGCGTCGCCAATAGGCTCAGCATCACCAGGGATGGCCACTGCAGTGCGCGGCGCAGGCTGCGGTCATACAGGTTCAGGAGTCCCGCGAAAGCACGCTCGCTGACCCAGTAGAGCCGCCCATGCGCCTGTTCGCGCCGATCGGCGAGCAAATAAGCGCACATCATTGGCGTCGTCGTCAGCGAGACGGCCAGTGAGATCATGATCGCGACCGACAAGGTCATCGCGAACTCGCGGAACAGCCGTCCAACGATGCCTCCCATCAACAGGATCGGCACAAAGACGGCGATCAGCGAGAGGCTCATCGACAGCACAGTAAAGGCGACTTCACCGGCGCCCTGCACCGCTGCCTGCATCCGCGTCTTGCCGGCTTCGATGTGCCGCGTCACGTTTTCGAGCACGACGATCGCGTCATCGACGACAAAACCGGTCGAGATCGTCAGCGCCATCAGCGAAAGATTGTCGAGGCTGTAGCCCAACAAATACATTACCCCGAACGTGCCGATCAGCGAGACCGGGACCGCGACGCTCGGGATCAGGGTCGCGCGTGGATTGCGCAGGAACGCGAAGACGACCAGTACGACCAGAATGATCGCGATGATCAGCGTGCGCTCGACATCGTGCAGCGAGGTCCGGATCGTGATCGTCCGGTCCAACGTCAATGCGACGTTGATGGCGCTCGGGATCGAGGCCTCGAGCTGCGGCAAGATCGCTTTGACGCGATCGACCGTGTCGATGATGTTGGCACCCGGTTGTTTGTACAGAAAGACCAGAACCGCCGGTTTGCCGTTTGAAAGTCCCTGATTGCGCAGATTTTCAACCGAATCGCGCACTTCCGCAACATCGGTCAACCGCACCGGCGAGCCGTCGCGGTAGGCGACTATCAGCGGCCGGTAATCGGGAGCATGGTTCGCCTGATCGTTGGTGTAGATCTGGAACCGGCGGTCGTCCTCTTCGATAGCGCCCTTGGGACTGTGGGCATTGGCCGAGGCCAGCGCGGCGCGCACGTCTTCGAGCCCGATCCCGTATTTGAACAGTGCGAGCGGATTGAGCTCGACGCGCACCGCAGGTAATGAAGCGCCGCTGATCACCACCTGACCAATGCCGTCGATCTGGGAAAGAGCCTGCTGGACGACCGTCGAGGCCGAGTCGTAAATCTGACCTCGCGTCAAGGTCGCCGAGGTCATCGCCAGGATTGCAATCGGCGCGTCAGCCGGGTTGACCTTTCGATAGGTGGGGTTGGTGCGCAGGCTGGTAGGCAGATCGGCACGCGCCGCGTTGATCGCTGCCTGAACGTCGCGCGCGGCACCATCGATATTCCGGTTGAGACTGAATTGCAGTGTGATCCGGGTCGTGCCGACCGTGCTCTGCGAGGTCATTTCAGTAACGTCGGCAATGATGCCGAGATGGCGCTCCAGTGGCGTCGCGACGGTCGTCGCCATCGTATCCGGGCTCGCCCCCGGCATCGTCGCAAATACCGAGATCGTCGGAAAATCAACTTGCGGCAGCGGGGCGACTGGCAGCTTCAAATAAGCGAAAAATCCGGCGAGCGCGATGCCGATGGTCAGCAGCGTCGTGGCGACCGGTCGCTTGATGAACGGCGTCGACGGATTCACCGGCTGCTGCCTTCTGTGACCGCCGCGCCGCCATTGAACCGACGGCGCAACGCCCCGCCCAGCCGGTCGAAGCCGAGATAAATGACGGGTGTCGTGAACAAGGTCAGCAACTGGCTGAAAATCAGACCGCCTACGATGGTCACCCCCAACGGGTGACGCAGCTCCGAGCCGGTTCCACTGCCAAGCATCAGCGGCAGTGCGGCAAAGAGCGCCGCCATCGTCGTCATCAGGATCGGCCGGAAGCGAAGCAGACAGGCCTGATAGATAGCCTCGCGCGGCAATTTTCCTTCGTTTCGTTCGGCATCGAGCGCGAAGTCCACCATCATGATGGCGTTCTTTTTGACGATGCCGATCAGCAAAATGATGCCGATGATTGCAATGACGCTGAGATCGCTGCCGTCGATCATCAGTGCCAATAGCGCTCCAACCCCGGCGGAAGGCAATGTCGAGAGGATCGTGATCGGGTGGATGAAGCTCTCGTAAAGCACCCCCAGCACGATGTACATCGTGATGATGGCCGCGATGATCAGAATGAGCTCGTTGCCGAGCGCCGCCTGAAACGCCAGAGCCGCCCCTTGGAAGACGGTGATCATGCTGGCCGGCATGCCGATTTCCTGCTCGGCTTGCTTGATCGCATCCACCGCCTCGCCGAGCGAAGCGCCTTGTGCCAGGTTGAACGATACGGTTATCGACGGGAATTGGCCGAGGTGGTTGATCTCCAGTGGCGCCGTCTGCTCCTCGACCTTAGAGATCGCCGAAAGCGGGACTTGGCCATTCGTCGCGGTCGATGACGGCAGATAAATCTGCCCCAGCGAGCTCAACGATTTCTGCAATTCGGGATCGGCTTCCAGAATGACCCGGTACTGGTTCGATTGAGTGAAAATCGTGGAGACGATGCGCTGGCCGAACGAATCGTAAAGCGCATTGTCGACGGTGGCCGGGGTGATACCGAAGCGCGCCGCGGTGGGGCGGTCGATCAGAATATAGGCCGAAAGGCCATTCTCGGCGTAGTTGCTAGAGACGTCCTCGAGCTGCGGCAATTGCTGCAAGCGCTCCAGCAGTTTCGGAACCCAGGTCGCGAAATCATTGGGATTGGCGTCCTCGATTACGAACTGATATTGGGAGCGGCTGACGGTCGCGTCGATGGTCAGATCCTGGACCGGTTGCATGTAGAGGGAGATGCCGGCGACATCCTGCGTCTCCCGCTCCAATCGCCGGATCACGTCGCTCGCCGCGGTGCGGCGTTCGTCGCGCGGCTTCAGATTGATCAGAAACCGGCCGGTGTTGAGGGTCGAGTTGGTGCCGTCGACCCCGATAAAGGAAGACAGGCTCACGACATCGGGGTCCTTGAGGATGGCTGCGGCCAAGGCCTGCTGGCGTTGCGCCATCGCTTCGAAGGAGACCGAGGGCTCGGCCTCGGAGATCCCCTGGATGAGCCCGGTGTCCTGGACGGGGAAAAAACCCTTCGGGATCACGATATAAAGAAACACGGTGAGACCGAGCGTGGCGACCGCCACCAGCAACGTCAGCGGCTGGTGGTCGAGCACCCAAGTCAGCAGCCTGCCGTATTGAGCGATCAGCGCATCGAACCATTCCTGACTCTTGCGCGCCACCAGCGACAGTTCCGCTGCATGCCGGTGACGCAGGATCTTGGCGCACATCATCGGGACGAGCGTCAATGCAACCACGGCGGAGATGACGATCGTGACCGCGAGGGTTATGGCGAATTCGCGGAACAGGCGGCCGACCACGTCGGGCATGAAGAGCAGCGGGATCAATACCGCGATCAGCGACACGGTCAGCGAGATGATCGTAAAACCGATCTGTTCGGAGCCCTTCAATGCCGCCTGCAAAGGCGGATCACCCAGTTCGATGTAGCGCGAGATGTTCTCGATCATGACGATCGCGTCGTCGACGACGAACCCGGTGGCAATCGTCAATGCCATGAGCGACAAGTTGTTGAGGCTGAACCCGGCGAGATACATCACCGCCAAGGTGCCGACGAGCGAAAGCGGCACGGACAGGCTCGGGATCAGGGTCGCCGAAAGGCTGCGCAGAAACACAAAGATCACGATCACGACCAGGACCACGGCGAGGCCGAGCTCGAACTCGACATCGGCTACCGAGGCGCGGATCGTGGTTGTGCGATCGGTCAAAACGGCGACATCGACCGCCGAGGGAAGCGCCGCCTTCAACTGCGGCAAGAGCGCCTGGATACGGTCGACGACCTCGATTACGTTGGCGCCGGGCTGCCGCTGAATATTGACGATAACCGCCTCGTCCGTGTTCATCCACGCGGCGAGCTTGGTATTCTCGGCGCCTTCGGTGGCGCGCGCGACATCCGACAGCTTTACCGGCGCGCCGTTCCGGTAAGCCACGACCAGGTTGTCGTAGTCGGACGGCTTTCTGATCTGATCGTTGGCGTTGATCGTGTAGGCCCGGCTCGGCCCGTCGAAATTACCCTTGGGCGTATTGACGTTGGCGTTGGCGAGTGTGGTGCGCAGATCGTCGATGTTGAGGCCGTAGGCGGCGAGCTGACGATAATTCGCCTGGATGCGCACTGCCGGCCGGTGCCCGCCGCTGATGCTGACCAAGCCGACCCCCGGCAATTGCGAGATTTTTTGCGCGAGACGGGTATCGGCGAGATCCTCGACCTGGGTCAGCGGCATAGTCTTAGAGGTCAATGCCAAGGTCAGAATCGGTGCGTCTGCGGGATTGACTTTGGCATAGATCGGCGGCGCCGGCAGATCTGACGGCAACAGGTTGCCGGCGGCGTTGATCGCCGCCTGGACTTCCTGCTCGGCCACATCGAGACTGAGATCGAGACTGAACTGGAGGGTGATGACCGAGGCTCCGGCGGAGCTCGTCGAAGACATCTGATTGAGCCCCGGCATTTGGCCGAACTGGACCTCGAGCGGTGCGGTAACCGAGGAGGTCATCACATCGGGACTGGCGCCGGGATAGAAGGTCTGCACCTGGATCGTCGGATAATCGACCTGGGGTAGCGCCGAGAGCGGCAGGAAACGATAGGCAAAGATGCCAACCAGCATGATCGCCGCCATCAGCAGCGTCGTCGCCACCGGGCGCAGGATGAAGATGCGCGAAGGGCTCATCTCAAGGCCGAGGCAACCCTCACCCACCAAGCCCTTGGGGCTTGGTCCCCCCTCTCCCGCGATGCGGGAGAGGAGCTTAGAGTTGATGCATCATAGCCCCTCTCCCGCATTGCGAGAGAGGGTGCCGAGCGCAGCGAGGCGGGTGAGGGAGCCGGCTGATGACACCCCGCGACGCTCACGGGCCGCTCCCCCGCCGCTCGGCTCCCTGTTTCTGCCGCTGATGTTGCGGCTGCGGCGGGGCCTCGGTGGCGGACGCGGCAGGTTGCGGTGAAGCGATCGTCACTTTGGCGCCGTCGCGCAGCCGGTCGGCGCCGTCGGTGACGACACTTTCACCCGGTTCCAGCCCCGACAGGATCGCGATGCGTTGGCCGTCGGTCGGCCCGAGCTTCACCTTCTGAACCGCAACCGTGTGGTCCGGCTTGGCGAGGTAAACAAAGGTGCCGGGCGCCCCGCGCTGTATCGCCGCGCTCGGTACGATATCGACATCATGCATTGTGTCGACGGTCAGCTGGACGTTAACGAACTGATTGGGAAACAGGATCCACTGATCGTTGTTGAACATTGCCCGCAGTTTGACCGTACCGGTTGTCGTGTCGATCTGGTTATCAATCGTGTTCAGCGTGCCTTTGTCGAGTTCGGTCGCCCCGGTGCGGTCGTAAGCGGTGACCGTCAGCGCCGCGCCCGCGTGCCAGCGCTTGAAGACCTCGGGCAAATTGTCCTCGGGCAAAGTAAAGATCACCGATATCGGTTGCAGCTGCGTCACGACCACAATGCCGTTCGGATCGCTGTTCTGAACATAATTGCCCGCGTCAACCTGGCGCAGCCCGACCCGGCCCGTGACTGGCGAGACGATACGGCAATAAGTCAGGTTCAGTTTTTGGGCGTCGATCTGCGCCTGATCGGCTTTGACCGTCGCCTCGTCCTGCGCGACCAGCGAAACCTGCGTGTCACGGGTTTGCGTGGCGACCGAGTTTTGCGCGACCAAGGTATTGTAACGCTGCAAATCCACTTGCGCGTTCTTCAGCAGCGCCTGGTCTTTGGCCAGCTGCGCCTGGGCCTGTTCGAGAGCCACCTGGTAAGGGCGCGGGTCGATCTGGGCGAGGAAATCGCCCTTGTTGACCATCTGCCCTTCTTGGAAACCGACCTGCACCAAATAACCGCTGATCTGGGTTTTTACTGTGACCGTCGCGAGCGGGGTGACGGTGCCAAGCTGGCTCAACGTCACCGGCATGTCGCCCTTCTGCACCGGGGACACCCCGACGGGCACCGGCGCGCCGGATTGGCCGCGGCCACTCTCTTTCGGCTGTGTCTGCGGCCGCGGGAAATACCAGACCGCGGCGGCAACGATCGCGACGACCAACAGCAGCCAGACAAGGCGCCTCCCCCACGAACGCCGCGGCCGGTGCGACACGACGCCGCCCGGCTGCGCAGGACGAGCCAACGGCTCGTCCACTCTCACCCGTCCGGGCGGCGCAAGAATTTCGCTTCGCTGATCGTCCATGTCGTCCGAAACCTGATTTGCTCCTTCGGGCACGCAATTCGCAGGCTGGAGCCTAGCAATTTTTCGCTTGCGCGTCGCGCGCGACCGGCTTCATCGCGATTCCACGATGCCGATAGAAGCTGTCGATTATATGGCGCCCGACCGCGAAGCATCCTCTTCCGTCCGAGCATCGCATCGTCTCAAATGGCGATTTGGACACCAGGCTCGAGGTGCGGCGATGACGACGAATCTTCTCAGCGGCGGCCAGCTCGTCGTCGCCGCGCTGCGCGCCCATCGTGTCGACATGGCCTTCAGCGTTGCCGGGGAGAGCTATCTGGAAGTCCTCGACGCGCTGTTCGACGCCCCGGAGATCCGTCTCGTGACCTGCCGCCAAGAAGGTGGCGCCGCGTTCATGGCCGAGGCCTACGGCAAGCTCACGGGTAAGCCAGGGGTGCTGCTGGTGACCCGCGGGCCCGGCGCCTGCAACGCCTCGATCGGCATCCACACCGCCTTTCAGGATTCGACACCGATGGTCGTTCTGGTCGGCCAGGTCGCGCGTCATCAGATCGACCGCGAAGCCTTTCAGGAGGTCGATTTCCGCAAGATGTTCGCGCCACTCGCCAAATGGGTCGCGCAAATCGACATGGCCGAGCGCGTCCCCGAACTGATCAATCAGGCCTTCCAGGTCGCGACCTCCGGGCGGCCGGGCCCGGTTGTGCTGGCATTACCCGAGGACATGCTGCGCGACCATAGCGCGGCCGCGGTGGTCGGTCCCTACCGGGCCGTGCACGCCCACCCCGGAGCTGCGGATCTCGCAGAAATGCGCCGCCTCCTCGTGGTGGCGGAACGGCCGATAATGCTGGTCGGCGGCGGTGGCTGGGACGACCGAGCCTGCCACGACATCACGAGATTTGCCGAGGCCAACCAGCTCCCGGTCTGTTGTTCGTTCCGGCGGCAGGACATCGTCGACAACCGATCACCCTCCTTCGTCGGCGATCTCGGCACCGGGGCGAGCGCCGCCCTCGTCGCGCGTATCAAGGAGGCGGACCTCCTGCTGGCCGTCGGCGCGCGAATCGGCGAAATCACCTCGCAATCCTATTCGCTGCTGGGCATTCCCGATCCGGGCAAGGTGCTGGTCCACGTCCACACCGGCGCCGAGGAGCTCGGCCGGGTTTTTCGCCCGAGCCTCCCCATTCAATCCGGCATGCCCGAATTCGCCGCCGCCGCCGCGGCTCTGCCCCTGGTGCCAGCGCCGCGCTGGTCGGATTGGCGCGCCGCAATTCGTTCGGAATACGAGGCCGGGCTCGTGCCCGTGCCCACAGCAGCGGGCGCGGCGCTCGATCTCGGCCAGGTGATGACCTGGTTGCGCGACCGCCTGCCCGACGACGCGATCGTCACCAGCGATGCCGGGAACTTCAGCGGCTGGCCGAACCGCTTCTTGCGGTATCGCCGGCCGGGACGCCAGCTCGGCCCGACCAGCGGCGCGATGGGTTACGGCGTGCCCGCCGCCGTCGCGGCCAAGCTCGTCCATCCCGACCGGCTGGTTGTCGGGTTTTGCGGCGATGGCGGCTTCATGATGACCGGGCAGGAGATTGCGACCTCGATGCTCGAAGGGGTCGGCCCGATCATACTGGTCTTCAACAACGCGATGTACGGCACGATCCGCATGCATCAGGAGCGCCGCTTTCCGGGCCGGGTCGTCGGGACGGCGCTGAAGAACCCGGATTTCCTCGGCCTTGCCCGGGCCTACGGCGTATTTGGCGCCTCGGTCTCAAGGACGGAGGAGTTCGCGCCGGCCTTCGAGGAGGCGGCCGCCCACAAAGAGGCGTCCATCATTGAGCTCAAGATGGATCCGGAGATGATCACGACGCGCACGACCCTGTCGGAGATCCGACGCGAGGCCGAGGCCCGCCAGGTGCAGGGGCTGGAGGTCTGACGGTGGCGGAAATCGCGCGGCAGCGCTGGTCGGCCGAGCGTTATGCCGAGACCGCGCATTTCGTCCCGGCTCTCGGCGCCCCCGTCCTCGAACTGCTCGCCCCGTCCGCAGATGAGCACATCCTCGATCTTGGCTGCGGCGACGGCGTATTGACCCAAAAGATCGTTGCGGCCGGCGCCACGGTTATCGCAGTCGATGCCGGGCCGGACATGGTCGCTGCGGCACGGGCGCGCGGGATCGATGCCAGGGTCATGGATGGCCAGAAGCTGACCTTCGGCGGCGAATTCGATGCCGTATTCTCAAACGCCGCGCTCCATTGGATGCGGGATCAGCAGTCGGTGCTCGCCGGCATGCGCCGGGCGTTGAGGCCGGGCGGCCGCTTTGTCGCCGAGATGGGCGGCCACAACAATACCGCGGCGATCATCGTCGCGCTGAGCGCTGTTCTTGCCCGCCGCGGGCTCGACACTCACCGCCTCAATCCATGGTACTTCCCGTCCGCCGAGGCCTACCGCAAAAAGCTCGAACAAGCGCAGTTCACCGTCGAGGAAATCGCGATCGTCCCACGGCCGACGACCCTGCCGACCGGCATCGAAGCGTGGCTCGACACCTTCGCCGAAGATTTTTTAGGAGCGGTTACCGAGGCGCCCGACCGAGTACGAGCCCGCGCCGAAGTCGCCGATCTGTTGCGCCCCGTCCTGATGGACGAGACCGGAACCTGGATCGCCGATTACGTGCGGCTGCGCTTTCGCGCGATCCGCGCCGGTTAACGCCACGAAGCTGATTTCACTGGCAGTGTGAGGTCGATCACACGCTCCGAAACGCGCAACGAGATATTTTGCGGGTGTTCCGGAGCAGAGGTCGCGTCTCGCCAATCCTCACAGGCACTGGCACGTCTTTTGCCCGGACATCTGAACCGCTGAGGGATCGATCCAATGCATCAGATTCGTGCATCGGCCCGTTTGGCCTGCCTGACGCTGGTCGTCACCGCGCTCGGCATCCTGCCGGCAGTGGGGGAGGGCGCTTCTCCGCCATTGGGCTCCTACAATGCAGACATAAAGGAAAGCTCGATCTCGGGCATCTCGTCCGGCGCCTTTATGGCCGTGCAGTTCGGGGTCTCCTGGTCGTCCATCGTCAGAGGCGTCGGCGTCATCGCCGGCGGGCCTTATTATTGTGCACAGGGGACGGCTATCGATGGTCTCTTGGGCAATCTCGGTCCCGCCTTGAGCGCGACCGGTCCTTGCATGAAAGGGCCTCCCCCAGACCTCGAGCCGCTCTTCGAAAAAACCGACGAATGGGCCCGCGGCGGGGACATCGACGACCCGCACAACATCGCGAACCAGCGCATCTACATCTTTGCCGGCTATAACGATTCGATCGTCAATCCAAAAGTCGGAGACGCTGCCTACCGCTTTTATTTGCATTACCTAGGCGGCCCCAGCAAGGGCAATATGTTCTATCAAAGCGCTATCGGCGCGGGCCATTCCCAAGTGACGGTCGATTACGGTCAGCCGTGCAATGAAAATGAAGGCGACTACATCGACCACTGCAACTACGATCAGGCCGGCATAATTCTCCAGCACATTTATGGCGCCCTCAACCCCAAGAACCGCGGCACGCTCTCCGGGAAGCTCATCGCGTTCGATCAGCGGGAGCTGACGTCTCCTGAATCCCCGTCCTCCTATAGCATGGCCGAGACCGGGTATGTCTACGTCCCGGCATCTTGTGCCGCCCAGCAGCCGTGCCGGGTGCATATCGCGCTCCATGGCTGCAAACAAAACTTCGAAACCATTCAGGACCATTACATCCAGCACGCCGGCTATAACGAGTGGGCCGACACGAACCGCCTGATAATCCTTTATCCGCAAACCATCGCAGGCAATCCCGCTACCGATCCCTTCACCCCTCTCAACCCGTTCGGCTGCTGGGATTGGTGGGGTTACACGAACTTCAATTATGCCGTTAAGGCCGGGCGGCAGATCACAACCATCAAAGCCATGCTCGACCGGCTCACAGGCGGGCATCTCCAGAACCCGGCTGCGCCAGCTGACGCCGCTCGGTTCGGGATTGTGGTCAATGATGTTTCGAGTACCGGCTCAGCGATTGCTTGGGCCGCAACCGCCGGCGCCCAAAGCTATACGGTCAATCGCGCCAGCGGCGGCGGTAGCTTTACGCCGATCGGCTCAGTTTCGGGACAGAGCTTTGGCGATCTGAACTTAAGTCCGGCGACGCCTTATCGCTACAAGGTGACCGTCTCCCTCGGCGGCGGTACCGAGGGGCCGAGTTCACCGGTCGTGACGGCAACCACGCTTCCGGCGCCGCCGCGATGCGACACACCGGGGAGCTGCCCCGTCCCCTGATCGGTTATCGTCGCCGCCGCGAAAGCGGGGGTGCAGGGGCTACAGCTGCGGCCTTGCCGTCCCCTGGATGTCCGCTTTCGCGTCGCTTTCGCGGGAACGACGGCTAAGCTAAGTCTCGGCGGCCAGCCGTTCGAGCAGCAGCTCTGCGGCTCTTGCCTCGGCGATGCGCTTTGACGAGGCCGTCGCCGTGGCGCCGTCGCGGCCTGCGACCTTTGCCGCGACGGTGAAGCGCAAGGCGTGGTCGGGTCCGCTGGTGCCGACGAGTTCATAGGTGGGGAGAGCCAGCGCGCGCGCCTGTGCCCATTCCTGCAGGGCGGTCTTCGGGTCGCGCGGCGGCCCCTCCATCTCGTCGATCAACGGCTGCCAGAACCGGCGAACGAAGTCCGAAGCCGTGTCGAATCCGCCGTCGAGGTAGATCGCGGCGATCAGAGCCTCGCAGACATCGGCGAGAATTCCGGGGTTGGCGGCGGCTCCCGCCGCCTGTTCGGCGCGCGACAGAAGCAGATGGTCTCCGAGCCCGATCATCTCGGCGACGCGTGCGAGCGCCTCGCCACGAACGAGATGGGTCAGACGACGTGTCAGGTGTCCTTCGGGCTCACTCTCAAAACGCCGCCACAAGAGATCGGCGATGACGAGACCCAGAACACGATCGCCGAGGAATTCAAGGCGCTCATAGCCGCGGTGAGCGGGCTTTCCGGCGCGGCGGCCTCGACCATGGTCGGACGCGAGCGCGCTCGGATGGGTCAGGGCTTCTTCGAGGAGTTCGGGCCGAGCGAAAAGATACCCGATTTTTTGTGCGAGGTCGGCGGTCAATCGATCCCCTGGACACCGTGGAACAGCCGGCCATAGCGTATCGCAAACGGCCATTTCCAGATTTCCCAGAGCCGGGCCGATCCGTTTGTCGAAAAGAAGATGAACTGTGCCTTCCCGATCAGGTTTTCGGCCGGTACGTAGCCGACAGCGGATAATACCCGGCTGTCCTGCGAGTTGTCGCGGTTGTCGCCCATCATGAAATAATCGCCGGGGGGGACGACATATTCTTGCGTGTTGTCGAGCGGCCCGTTGTCGCTCATCTCGATGATGCGATGCTGCACACCGTTCGGCAGCGTTTCTATATATTGCGCAAGCGGGATGATGGCGCCGTTCCCCTCTTGATAGAGGTAGTCCTCGATGCGCCTGCGCGGAACCGGCTGACCGTTGATGTTGAGGATGCCGTTCTTCATCTGAATGTGATCGCCCGGCAGCCCGATGACCCGCTTGATGTAGTCGGTCGAATTGTCCGTCGGCAATTTGAAGACCACGACGTCGCCGCGCTCCGGCGAATGAGAGAAGATCCGTCCGGAAAACAGCGGCAATCCCAAAGGCAGCGAATAGCGGCTGTACCCGTAGGAAAATTTTGAAACGAACAGATAGTCGCCTACCAGCAAAGTCGGGACCATCGATCCCGACGGAATATTGAATGGTTCATAGGCGACTGTCCGCACGACGAGTGCGATCAGCACGGCATAGACGATCGTCTTGATCGTGTCGACGACGCCGCCGGCAGATTTTTTCCGGGTCAGGACCGTAGGGCCGGATTTGGTTTTCATGGAATTCCTTGGGAGCCTGGAGGGCGGGATGAGCCAAGCCCGTGTCACGAGTTGAATTGAGGGTATGCCCGCTCGAAAATCCCGCGTTCTTGCGCCGGCACGGCGGTGATGATCACAACGGCCTGGGCGAGCGGAGGCTCATCGGTCAATGTAACGTCGAGCCGGGCCGTCATACCTTGCGGCGTAATCTCTTCGAGCCGCCGCAAGGCACCGCCGGTCAGCCGCATACAGGGCTGCCCCGAAGCCAAATTGACGACCCCTAGATCGCGCCAGAAGACGCCCCGGCGAAACCCGGTGCCGAGCGCTTTCGAACAGGCTTCCTTGGCGGCAAACCGACGCGCGTAGCTGGCCGAGCGGTTGGCGCGCCGATCGCATTTGCGGCGTTCGGCATCGGTGAAGATGCGCTCGAGAAACCGATCGCCAAAGCGCTCCATCGCCTGCTCGATTCGGCGGATATCGATCATGTCGCTGCCGATGCCGAGGATCATCGAACATGCCTGCGGCGGCGCTCAGCCGCGCGCCCGCTCGACCGAGTTGATGACCGGCGTCGCACGCAATGCCGCGATGATCGTCGTCAGATGCTTAACGTCGGCGACTTCGACGTCGATCATGATCTCGAAGAAATCCGTCGAGCGGTTGGTGATCTTCAGATTGCTGATATTGCCGCCCTGCTTGCCGATTACCGTAGTCAGGCTGCCGAGATTGCCGGGCTCGTTGGCGATCGTCACATTGAGGCGGCCGACATGGTTGGCGTCGTCGTCGTTGCTCCAAGCGACATCGAGCCAGCGCTCCGGCGTTTCGGCGAAGCTCTCCAGGGTTTCGCAGTCGATCGTGTGGATCGTCACCCCCTTCCCGGTCGTGACGATGCCGACGATGCGGTCACCGGGCAACGGGTGGCAGCAGCCGGCGAAGTGCAGCGCCATGCCCGGAATGAGACCGCGGATTGGCACCGCAATGTCGTTGCGCTTGGTCCGACGCCGCGCTCGATCCAGCGAGATGACCTTGGCTTTGGGCTCGTGCTGCTGTGGGAATGCTGCGTGAACGACGGTGCGCCCGGTCGCGAGCCCCTGCCCGACCGCGACATAAAGGTCCTCGACGGTCGAGCAGTTGAAGGTCTTCAGCACCGCCTCGAGCGGCCGTTCCGAAAATTCCTGGCCTTCCTGGCGAAACGCCTTTTGCAGGATGGCGCGCCCGAGATCGAGATATTGCGTACGCTGCTGCGTGCGAATAAAGCGACGAATGCGGGCGCGCGCCTTTCCGGTGACGACAAACCGCTCCCAGGTCGGCGACGGCGTCTGCGCCTTTGAGGTGATGATTTCGACCTGGTCGCCATTTTGCAGCTGGGTCCGCAGCGGCACCAGCCGGCTGTTGATCTTGACGCCGACGCAGGTGTCGCCGATCTCGGAATGCACAGCATAGGCGAAGTCAACCGCGGTGGCGCCGCGCGGCAGGGCAATCAAATCGCCTTTCGGAGTAAAAGCGAACACCTGGTCCTGAAACATCTCGAGCTTGGTGTGCTCGAGAAACTCCTCCGGCCCCGCCGCATGGTCGAGGATATCCAAGAGTTCGCGCAGCCAGCGATATTGCGGACCTTCGGTCTTGGGAGCGCCGTGCTTGTAGGTCCAATGCGCGGCGACCCCGAGTTCGGCGACATCGTGCATCTCGCGGGTGCGGATCTGCATTTCGATGCGCTGCTGCTCGGGGCCGATGACCCCGGTGTGCAGCGAGCGGTAATTGTTCGGCTTCGGGGTCGAGATGTAATCCCTGAAGCGGCCGGGAACCACGTGATAGGCGGAGTGGATGATGCCGAGCGCGTGATAGCAGTCGCCGACATCGTCGACGAGCACGCGGAAGGCCATCAGATCGGCCAGCTGTTCGAAGGCGACGTTCTTGCGCTGCATCTTGCGCCAGATCGAGTATGCGGATTTCTCCCGGCCGGAGACGACCGCGCTCGGCACCCCGCCCTCTTCCAGCTTGCGGTGCAGCTCGGCGAGGATGCGTGGCACGACGCCGGCCCCCTTGTCGCGCAAGAAATCGCGCCGGGCGAGAATGCTGGCGCGCGCGTCCGGGTACAGCTCGGCAAAAGCCAAATCCTCGAGCTGATCTTTCATGCGCTGCATGCCCAGCCGCTCGGCCAGCGGCGCATAGATGTCCATCGTTTCGCGGGCGATGCGCCGGCGTTTCTCGCCGTCTTCGATAAACCGCAAAGTCTGCATGTTGTGCAGGCGATCGGCCAGCTTGACGAGCAGCACCCGGATGTCCTCGGACATCGCCAGCACGAGCTTGCGGAAATTCTCGGCCTGCTTGGTCTGGTCCGATTGCAGCTCAATCCGCGACAGCTTGGTCACGCCGTCTACCAGCCGGGTGATCTCGGGTCCGAACACGCGGTCAATGTCGTCGAGGGTGGCAACCGTATCCTCGACTGTGTCGTGCAATAGACCGGTCACGATCGAGGCGGCATCGAGCTTCATTTGCGCCAGGATGCCGGCGACCTCGACCGGATGGGAGAAATATGGATCGCCCGAAGCCCGCAGCTGCGCGCCATGGGCCTTCATCGAATAGACATAGGCGCGGTTGAGCGCGTCTTCGTCAGCGTTCGGGTCGTATGATTTGACGAGCTCGACGAGCTCGAACTGCCGCATCATTACGAGGTTTTCCCCGTCTCGGTCCGACCGTAGCCGTCGGTTCGGCGATACCGATGCAGCGGCGCGAGGTTCATCCTGGGCGCCGTTCACCCGGCTCGGCGCATTGTCCGCGGCTAGAGCTCCTCGTCGAAATCACCGGGCGTGTCGGGCTCGGGGGAGTCGGCGAGATCGACCTCTTCCGCGACTTCCAGCATGTCTTCGGCGAGCTCATCGCCCTCGTCGATCTGTGCAAGGTCGACGGCAGTTTCTGCCGGGAGAGCCTCCTCGTCCTCGTTCCCCTCCTCCGCATCCTCGGGATCCTCGGCGTCCTCGGCATCGCCATCGACCTCGGTGTCGAGTTCCTCGTCCATCAGGGCGCCGGCCGGCGCGCCAATGCCGAACAAAGCGGTATCGAGCTCGAGTTCGTGAGATTCCTCCGGCTCGTCGATCTCGACGTGCTTCTGCATGCCGCGCACCACAGAGGATTTCAGATGGTCGAGTGCGACCGTCTCGTCGGCAATCTCGCGCAGCGCAACGACCGGGTTCTTGTCGTCGTCGCGGTCGATCGACAGCGGCGCGCCGGAGGTGATTTCACGTGCACGCTGGGCCGCGAGCAGCACGAGCTCAAATCGGTTCGGGACTTTGACAACACAATCTTCAACGGTGACGCGCGCCATTTCTCTCAACTCTTTAGGAAAACCTTGAACTAACCAATATATGGAGCGTATCGGCACCCGGCAACAAGCGCGTACGCACTACCGCTGTCCGTCATGCCCATCTGGCATGCTTGACCGGGTGCGCGGCACGCGCCTATATGCCGGTAATGCGAGCCGGCCGGATGGCAGAGTGGCTATGCAGAGGACTGCAAATCCTCGTACAGCGGTTCGATTCCGCTTCCGGCCTCCAGGGGTTGCACCCGCGTCGACGGACGCCCTGATCCCCGGTAGCTCAGTTGGTAGAGCGAGCGGCTGTTAACCGCTTGGTCGCTGGTTCGAGTCCGGCCCGGGGAGCCAATTTTTAAAAAGGGGGTTAGGCTGCTACAACCTAACCCCCTTCCTGGTTCCTGCGGTCCCGGCAAAGGCTGACTGATTGCGCCATTGGCACCGGTTCCGCCGCGACAGATCGACCCGACGGCCGATACTTTGTGATATTCTGCCCCGTCACTCACGGCGGAGCCGATCCTTGCCGCTCGACATCGTCTCAAGCGTCTGTCCGCACGATTGCCCGAGCGCCTGCGCGCTCGAGGTCGAGCTGATCGACGGCCGGCGGATCGGTCGGCTGCGAGGGGCTTCGGCACAGTCCTACACGCGGGGCGTGGTGTGCGCCAAGGTCGCCCGCTATGCCGAGCGCCAGCACCATCCGGCGCGGCTGTCCCGGCCGTTGCGGCGGGTCGAGGAGAAGGGCATCGGCGAAGCGGCGTTCGTGCCGATCTCCTGGGGCGATGCGCTGGACGAGGTCGCCGAAGGTCTGATGCGAGCGGCCCAGCGCTACGGCTCCGAAACGGTGTGGCCCTATTACTACGCCGGGACCATGGGTCTGGTGCAACGCGACGGCATCAACCGGCTGCGGCACGTGATGCGCTATTCGCGCGAGCATTTGTCAATCTGCAGCATGTTGTCGGACGCCGGTTGGCGGGCCGGGGTCGGAGCCAAGCGCGGGGTCGACGGGCGCGAGATCGCCAAATCCGATCTGATCGTCATCTGGGGCGGCAATCCGGTCTCGACCCAGGTGAATGTGATGACCCATGTCGCGACGGCGCGAAAGGAGCGCGGCGCCAAGCTCGTCGTCGTCGATCCCTACCGCACTGCGACCGCCGAGCAGGCCGATATCCATCTGGCGCCGCTTCCCGGCACCGACGGCGCGCTCGCCTGCGCGGTCATGCACGTCCTGTTCACGGAAGGCTATGCCGACCGCGGCTACATGGCGCGATACACCGACGACCCCGAAGGGCTCGAGGCGCATCTCGCCACACGCGACCCGGCCTGGGCGGCGCGGATCACCGGGCTCTCCGAAGACGAGATCCTCGATTTCGCGCGGCTCTACGGGCGCACCAAGCGCAGCTATATCCGCGTTGGCTACGGTTTTTCGCGGTCCCGCAACGGCGCCGCACAACTGTTGGCCGTCACCTGCCTGCCGGCGGTGACCGGCGCCTGGGCTTATGAAGGCGGCGGCGCGCTCTATTCGAACCTGGGTCTTGTCGCGCTCGATCTGACCCTGATCGAGGGGGTGGACCGGCTCGACCCGGCGACCCGCATTCTCGACCAGTCGAGGATCGGGCCGGTGCTGACCGGCGACCGGCGCGACATCGGGGACGGGCCGCCGGTTACCGCATTGTTCATCCAGAACACCAACCCGATGGTGGTCGCCCCTGAGTCGGGCTTGGTGCACCGCGGTTTCGCGCGTTCCGATCTGTTTGTCTGCGTTCACGAACAATTCATGACCGAGACCGCGGCAATGGCCGATATCGTATTGCCGGCAACGACGTTCCTCGAGCATGACGACATCTATCCAGCGGGTGCCCACACCTATCTGCAGATCGGACGCGCGGTATTGGCGCCTTATGCCGAGTGCCGCTCCAACCACGACGTGATCTGCGGGCTCGCCGATCGGCTCGGAGCGCGCCATCCTGGTTTCGCGATGAGCGCGATCGAGCTGGTCGACCGGACCTTGCGGATCAGCGGACTGCCCGGCATGGAGTGCTTCTCGGAAGGAGGCTGGCTCGATTGCTGCCCGCCTTTCGAGACCAGCCATTTTCTCGACGGTTTTGCGCATGCCGACGGAAAATTTCATTTCCGCGCCGATTGGTGGGCGATCGGGTCCGAGTACGCGCAACTGCCGGCCAATCCCGACCATGTCGCCATTATCGACGAAGGCGACGCCGAACGGCCGTTCCGGCTGATCGCCGCGCCATCGCGCTCGTTCCTCAATACGAGCTTCAACAATACGTCGTCGAGCATTGCTCGTGAGGGTCGCCCCACCGCCCTCGTCCATCCCGAGGTGCTGGCTGAACTTGGTATGAGTAATGGCGACCGACTGCGCATCGGGAACCGGCGCGGCAGCGTCGTCGTTCACGCGCGCGGCTTTGACGGGTTGCAGACGCGCGTGGTGATTGTGGAAGGGTTGTGGCCCAATCACGCCTTCGAGGAGGGTGTCGGGATCAACCTGCTGACGAGCGCCGATCCCGGTCTGCCGCGCGGTGGCGCGGTTTTCCACGACACTTCGGTATGGCTCAGCCCGGCGTGAGGGGCGAGATGAGCGACAGCAAAAACCGGCTCCCGACCGAGGCGCGCTCCGCCGAGGTCGAACAATTCCTCGAGAAATTGAAGAAAGCGCCGCCGGCGCACCCCGGCGGCGGGCGCGGGCGGCTGATCTTTGCACTCGACGCCACGGCCAGCCGCGAGCCGACCTGGGACCGTGCCTGCCGCATCCAGGGCGAGATGTTCGATGCCACCGCCGCGCTCGGCGGGCTCGAGATCCAGCTGGTTTTCTATCGCGGCTTTTCGGAATGCAAGTCGAGCAAGTGGATGACGACCGCTGCGGAATTGCACCGGGTCATGCGATCGGTCTTCTGCGTCGGCGGCGAAACGCAGATCGAGCGGGTGCTGAGCCATGCGCTCCGCGAAACCCGGGCGCGCAAGGTCAATGCACTCGTCTTTGTCGGCGACGCGATGGAGGAAAAGGTCGACCGGCTGTGCCGGCTGGCCGGCGAGCTGGGTCTCCTCGGCGTGCCGATCTTCATCTTTCACGAGGGCCGGGACCGGACCGCGGCGGCGGCCTTCAAGCAGATCTCGAGCCTGTCGCGCGGCGCCTATCTCAGCTTCGATCTGTCGAGCGCCGATCGCCTCAAGGAGCTGCTCGCGGCCGTCGCGGTCTATGCCGCGGGCGGTTACCGCGCGCTGACCGCCTATGGTGAAAAAAAGGGCGGCGAAATCCTGCGCCTGACCGCGCAACTGCGCGAGTGAGCGGCGCCGATGCTCTACCTTCTCGGCGGGTTCGCGGTCCTCAGCGGCTTCCTGCTGCTGGTATACTTGTTCGTCAACGCCGACCCGGCGCGGCTCGCCCGCGGCCTCAAGGTGACTGGCATCGTCATCGCGTTCGCTGCCGTCGCGACCTTGGCGATCTCCGGACGGCTCGCCGCGCTGCTGATGCCGCTGGCCATGCTGATGCCGCTGCTGATCCGGGTGCGCAGCTTGCTCGACCGCTACCGTCCGCCGGCCGGCGGACAGACCTCGACGGTGGCGACCGCCTTTCTGCGTATGACCCTCGACCACGATACCGGGAGCATGGAGGGGACGATCCTGCGCGGCCGCTTTGCCGGGATGCGCCTGGACGAGCTGGGGCCGGCGGATCTCCTGGCATTGTTGCGCGAGTGCCGGGCGGAAGACGAGGAAGGAGCGCGGCTGCTCGAAGCCTACCTCGACCGTGTTCATCCAGAGTGGCGTGAGGAGCTTGCCGGCGAACGTGCCGGCGGCGCCGGCGCGCGCTCGACGGGCGGCGGCGACATGAGTGTCGAGGAAGCCTACGCGATCCTCGGTCTCTCCGCCGGCGTCGATGCCGAAGCTATCAAGGAAGCGCATCGTCGGCTGATGGTCAAATTGCATCCCGACCACGGCGGCTCCGACTATCTTGCCACCAAGATCAACCGCGCCCGCGACGTGCTCCTCCACCGGCGATAACGGCTGGTGGTCAGATTGCTGAGACGTCATTGCGAGGAGCGCGTCGCGCGACGAAGCAATCTCGACTAGGCGAGCGCTCGGCGGCCCGAGATTGCTTCGCTCGCTCGCAATGACCGCTGCAGGCCGCGGATTATGCCATGCCTTTCAGGGTCTGCGCCGGCTTCGACTTGGTGATCCAGCGTTCGCTTGCAGCCGTTGCAGTCAAACGCAGTCGAAGAAGGCGAAGCGCTCTCCGGCGCCCAGCCCTTCATAATAAACCTTCTGCAGTTTGGCGGTCCGGCCGTGGGCGGCGCATGCCTTTTTTGCGAGCTCTGTCGCTTGGTCGAGGCCATTCATGATGCCGTCGTACCGGACCGAGACATGGGTATCGGCGTTTTCGACTATCTGCACCGCGTCACAGGCGGCAAGCTGAAAGAGCCCGACAAGGAGGACCGCGTGGCCGGCCGTTAGCTTTGCACGCAACCGAGGCCCGCCGGTATTGTGCTTCTGCCGCCTGTCTGGCTGCTGTATATATTGTTTATGATATGCGGGTACCATAATCTATCGCCTGCGTCAGCGGTGAAATCGTTCTACGACGGGCAACAAAACTACGGCAATGGTGCGACACCTGGGGCGTGTTTATGCGCCTGAACCTGTCGCGTCAGACGATGGTGCCGTTCGTCGTCGCTTGCGCGATGTTCATGCAGAACCTCGATTCGACGGTTATCGCCACGGCATTGCCGACGATTGCACACTCGCTCGGCGAGACCCCGCTCCGCTTAAACGTCGCGATCACCTGTTACTTGCTGAGCCTCGCGGTCTTCATCCCGATCAGCGGCTGGACCGCCGACCGGTTTGGCGCGCGGCGCGTCTTCAGCCTGGCGATCGTGGTCTTCACGTTGGGTTCGATCGCCTGCGGTTTGTCCACCTCGCTGCCGGCGCTGGTTGCCGCGCGTATCCTGCAGGGCATGGGCGGCGCACTGATGGTGCCGGTCGGGCGGCTCGTGTTGCTGCGAACCGTCCCGAAATCCGATCTGGTGCGGGCGATGTCGTTCGTCAGCGTCCCGGCGTTGATCGGCCCCGTCATGGGGCCGCCGCTCGGCGGCTTCATCGTCACCTATGCCTCTTGGCGCTGGATCTTCTTTATCAATATTCCGATCGGGATATTGGGCCTTGTGCTCGTCAACCTGTTGGTCGGAGATTTGAAGGAGACCGGGCGCCGGCCGCTTGACCGCAGCGGCTTTGTGCTGACCGGCATCGGTCTCGCAACCCTCGCTTTCGGTTTCGAAAACGTCGGCCGCGGCGCCTTGCCGAGCGCGCTGTGATCGTCCTCCTGGCGGCGGGCGCGATTTGCCTCACGTTTTATGTCCGCCACGCTCGGCGTGTGTCGCATCCGATCATCGATCTCGCGCTGTTCAGCATCCCGACCTACGCGTCGGCCTCGGTCGGCGGATTTTTGTTTCGGATGGGCCTCGGCGCCCTGCCCTTCCTGCTGCCGTTGATGCTGCAGGTCGGGTTCGGTCTGAGCGCATTGAATTCGGGCCTCTTGACCTTCGCGAGTGCGGCCGGCGCAATGCTGATGAAGACCTCGGCGGTTCGCATCCTGCGCGCCTTGGGCTTCCGCATCGTGCTGGTCGGCGATGCCGTGATCAGCGCTGCGTTCTTGTTCGGCTACAGCCTGTTCCGGCCCGACACGCCGCATCTGGTGATTTTTCTCGCACTGCTTATCGGCGGCTTTTTCCGTTCACTGCAGATGACCAGCATCAACACGTTGAGCTATGCCGACGTGCCGGCCACGATGCTGAGCCGCGCCACCAGCCTGTCGAGCATGGCCCAGCAATTGTCGCAAACTGCGGGCGTCGCCACAGCCGCATTGCTGCTGCACACGGTGCTCACCTTACGCGGCGGCACAATCCTTGTGGCGGCCGATTTCTACCCGGTCTTTGTCGCCGTCGCCTTGATCTCGCTGTTGTCGGTGCCGTTCTTCCTGAAGATGTCGCCCGACGCCGGCGCCGAGGTCAGTGGCCGACCGGTGACGCGATAATTCCACGGTTGGGAGCGGCGAGTCCACTGATGCACATCGAACGGCTCGATCACCTGGTTTTGACGGTCGCGGACATCGAGCGTACCTGCGAATTTTATACCCGGGTGCTGGGCATGGAGGTCGTTCACTTTGGCGGGGGCCGCACCGCTCTGCGCTTTGGTCAGCAAAAAATCAACCTGCATCCCGCCGGTAACATCCCAGGCCTGGTAGCCGACAGGCCGACCCCGGGCTCGGTCGATTTGTGCTTTATCACGCCTGTACCGCTCGCTGAAGTGACGGCGCATCTCGAAGCTTGCGGCGTTCGTATCGTGGCGGGACCGGGACCGCGCGCCGGCGCGATCGGCACGATACAGTCGGTCTATATCCGAGATCCGGACCGCAACCTGGTCGAGATCTCGAATTATTGAGCATGACAATGCAGAGGCTCCATCGAGCTTCCTCCCGGCTTCTTGCTCTACTGGTGATCCTCGCCATCACCGACGCCGCGCAATTCGCGTCGGCGGATGGCATTCTCGATCGCATCGCTTATGGGGTGGACGGCGCGGAGTCGAGCCACGGCGGCGATCCGGGAATGTGGCGCTCCGAACCGAACGGCCCGCAGGGACCGATGCAGGTCTCCGCCGCGGCGGCGGTCGATGTCGGAGGTGGCGATCGTTTCGACGAGACGGAAAACCGCGCGCTCGGCCGCGCCTATCTCGCTCACATGTTCCGGCGCTACGGCAGCTGGTCCGATGCCATCGCCGCCTACAATTGGGGGCCGGGACATTTGGACGAATGGATCGGCGGCGGGCGGCCCGTCGACAAATTCCCGGCCGCAGTCGACCGATACCGGAACCGCGTATTGATGACCTCCGGATTGCCGGTCGCCCAGGGAGCAGCCAACGTTCGGTTGTCGAGGCTCGAAAGGCTTCGCCTGCTGGCCAAACGCGAGTTTGCCGAGCGACTGCGCGGCGGCAGAAAACCGGATGCAGTCCAGCTGCTCTACGCGGATATTATGCGATCCACCACCCCCGGCGCGCCTTGACCCGGGAATCTTTTCGCGCAGCGCGCGTTACCGCAAAGGGCGGCGTCCCAGACCCCGCCGGTCCCGCCGCATTCATCCTCGCGAGGTCATGATGGAAAACGGATACTTGACCCGGCGCTTGCTGCTCAAAACCGCGGCACTCGCAACCACCGCTCTCTCGGTGCCCTTCGCGCAGGGCGCGTTCGCCGCCGGCAAACTCGCCTGCGGCTTCTGGGATCACTGGGTCCCCGGCGCCAACGACACGCTGACGAAGCTGTGCAAGGAGTGGGGCAACAAGGAGAAGGTCGATGTCACGATCGATTACATCACTTCACAAGGCGACAAGAACCTGCTGACGATCGCCGCCGAAGCGCAGTCGCACAGCGGGCACGATATCCTCGACTTCCCGACCTGGTATGCGGCCGGCAATGCCGACAATCTCGAACCGGTCGACGACATCGTCAATGGCTTGGCCCAGAAATACGGCAAGGTCACTGCAGCAGTCGAATATCTCGGGAAGCAAAAGGGCCATTGGGTGGCGGTGCCGGCCACCGTCGGCAGCCAGGCGAAACCCCCATGCGCGCGGATCGACCTGTTCAAGCAGCATGTCGGGCTCGACCTGACCCAGATGTACCCGGCCGGCGCGCCGCCCAACAAGGAATTGGCGGACCGATGGACTTGGGACCTCTTCCTGCAGGCGGCCGAGAAATGCTCGAAGGCCGGGTTTCCGTTCGGCATGCCGCTCGGGCAGACGACTGACGCGGTCGACTGGGTGGGCGCCGTATTCGCCTCCCATGGCGCGGTGCTCGTCGACCAGGAGGGCAATGTCACGGTCAAATCCGATGCGACAAAGCAGGTCCTCGAGTGGTTCAAGAAGATAGTGCCGTTCCTGCCGCCCGACGTCTTTGCCTGGGACGATGCCAGCAACAATAAATGGTTGATTTCGGGAAAAGGCGCGCTGATCATGAACCCGCCTTCGGCCTGGGCCGTCGCGAAGCGCGATGCGCCGCAAGTCGCCGAGCAGCTGTGGACGCGACCCGCCGGCCGGTCCCAAGGGCCGCTACGACCCGTTCCTGCCCTATTTCTGGGGCATCTGGAACTTCTCGGCGAACAAGCCCGCCGCCAAGAGCCTGCTGACTTTTCTATCGCAGCGCCCGCAGGTCGAGCGGCTGGTCGCCGCCGGTCAAGGCTATGACTTGCCGGCCTTTGCCAAGCTGCACGATTTCAAGACCTGGGCCGATGAGGGGCCGCCCAAAGGCACCCTCTACAATTATCCGCCGCGCGAGGATCTGACCGCCTCGATCTCCTGCGCCCCGGCCCCGACCAACATCGCGACGCAGATGTATTCGCAGGCGACGATGACCAAGATGATCGCCCGCTGCACCCAGCAGGGCGAAAGCATCGACCGGGCGATCGCCTGGGCATCCGATGAGCTCGAAGGCTTTATGCGCGGATAGCGCTCGACACTAAACGGGCGACCGCCGATGGTTCCTTCGGCGGTTCGCCGCTCCATCTTGCCGGCCGGCCGGCGCGCCGACTACCCTGATCCGGTCCCGCGTGTGGTGTCCGCGCGGATGGAGGCGCATATGGCCGCACTCTCGCCTGTTGTGGATCACGTCGTGATCGATGTGCGCGACCGCATCGAAGAGGCAATGCGGTGCTTTCAGTCCCTCGGGTTTCAGCTGACGCCGCGCGGACGTCACACGCTGGGCTCGGTCAACCATCTCGCGATGTTTGCGACCGATTATATCGAGCTCCTCGGCTTTGCCGAGGAAGGCGCGACCCGCCCCGAGATCATGCGGTTTCCGGCCGGCCTCAACGGGCTCGTCTTCAAGACTGCGGACGCCGACTTGGTTCATAGTCAGGCGGCAGCGGCTGGTCTCCAGATTCTGCCGGTTCAGTCCTTCTCCCGCCTCGTTGTGCTCGACAGCGGGACGCAAGATGCCCGGTTTCGCACCACCCGAGTGGATCCGGCCCAGGTGGCGATGGGCCGCGTCTATTTTTGCGAGCATCAGACCCCCGACCTCGTATGGCGCCAGGAGTGGCAGACCCATCCGAACGGTGCGTGCGCAATCGCCCGCGTGGTGGTCGCAACCGCCGATCCTCAGCGCACGGCAAGGCTGTTCCGAGGTCTCTTCGGCGACGAGGCCCTATCGGATCGGAATGGCGGGCAGATAATCGCCGCCGGAACGGCTCACGTGGAGCTGTCCACACCGGATAGGGTAGCGGCCGAATTCGGCGAGGCGGCGGCAGATCCGGCCGGCCGCGGCGAATATATGGCGGCGCTCGAAATCAGAGTCCGGTCGCTGCCCGCGGCGGAGCAATGCCTGCGCTCCGTCCCGGGCTTGCGCGTCGAGCCGCGCCGCCTGTTGGTGCCGGCCGACGCCGCGTTCAATACGGCTATCGCATTCTCGGAGTGAGTAATGACCGATCCGGCAGATGGCTCCAGACTCTGCAATTTCCGAAATTTGGGCGACGCGATCGACCGTACCGGCGATCCCGACGCGACGGCGGTGATCGATCTCGGCACTGGGTCGGCGCCGCGCTTCTACAGCTATCGCGAGGTCGACGCGCTCGCCAATGCAACGGCTCGCGGCCTCGTCGCGCAAGACCTAACCCGAGGGGAGCGCGTCGCCATCCTGTCAGCCAATCGCAGGGAGTTCCTCGCCTCTTTCCTCGGCATCATGCGTGCCGGCCTGGTCGCGGTGCCGGTCAACTGGAAGCTGCCAGCGGCCACCGTCGGATTCATTCTGCGCGACTGCGGCGCTCGGATCGTGCTGTGCGACCCGGCGCGCCAGCCGCTGTGCCCGACCGGCCTGCCGCGGTTGGTGTTCGGCGAGGATTTTGCGGCATTGCTCGACCCCGGGCCCTTTGCCGCGGTGACGCCGGATCCGGCGGACCCGGCCATGTTCCTCTATACATCGGGGTCCAGCGGCCGACCGAAAGGGGTCGTGCTGTCCCACCACAGTCACCTTTGGGTCATCGACATGCGTCGCCGCTCGAATGGCCCTGGGGAGCAACGGGTGCTCGTGGCGGCGCCGCTCTACCACATGAATGCGCTCGCCGTGTCACAGGCGGCATGAACGGCTATCACAATCTGCCCGACGCGAGGGCGAAGGCGTTGACCCAGGACGGCTTCTACGTCACCGGCGACGTGTTCCGCCGCGATGCCGACGGCTTCTACTACTTTATCGGCCGCGCCGACGACATGTTCGTTAGCGGCGGCGAAAACATCTACCCCGGCGAGATCGAGGCGATGCTCGAGCGCCATCCGGACATCCACCAGGCGGTCGTCGTGCCGATCGACGACGAGCTCAAGTTCAAAAAGCCGGTCGCCTTTGTCGTGGCGCGGCCCGGCGCTGGGCCGAGCGAAGAAGCGATCCAACAATTCGCACTCGCCAACGCCGCGCCTTACTTGCATCCGCGGCGGGTCTGGGTCGTGCCTGAGATGCCGCTCGCCGGCACCAACAAGATCGACCGCCTGGCGTTGGCAAAGCGCGCCGCCGAGCTGCTGGCAGTGTCGTGAATGGCTGCAAGCGATGTCGTGCGTCCTTCGAGACGCGCCCTCCGGGCGCTCCTCAGGATGAGGTATTTCCCTGATGGCGTTAGGAAAAACTTCATCCTGAGGAAGCCGCGAAGCGGCTGTCTCGAAGGACGCACGGTGTCGCTCCAGTGCGCAAGACGGGGATGATCCGATGAAAGCTGTGGTGTTGCGCGAGCACGGCGCCGACGGGTTGCGCTATGAGGCCGACTTCCCCGACCCGGTGCCCGGTCCCGGCGATGCCGTGCTGCGCGTACGCGCCGTCGCGCTCAACTACCACGACGTTTTCACGCGCCGCGGCATGCCGGGGATCAGGATCGCGATGCCGGCCATCATGGGTCTCGACGTCGCTGGCGAGATCGCTGCGGTCGGCCCCGATGTCGCGGGATGGAAGGTGGGGGACCGCGTACTCGGCGACCCGATAAACCGGGTCGAGGGCGGGCTGACCGGGGAGACCGCGCATGGCGGGTTGGCCGAGTATTGCCGCCTCAAGGCGCATCAGCTCGTCGCGATCCCCGACGGCATTGGCTTTGAAGCGGCCGCGGCGCTGCCCTGCGCCTATGGCACGGCGCGCCGCATGATGTTCACCAACGGGCGGGTTACGGCGGGCGAGAAGGTGCTGATCCTTGGCGCTTCGGGCGGCGTCGGGGTGTGCTGCGTGCAGCTCGCCAAGCTCGCCGGCACAACGGTGATCGCCGCCACCGGTTCGCAGGAGAAAGCGGCAAGGCTCCGCGCCCTCGGCGCCGATCATACGATCAACTACGCCGAAGAGGATTTTGTGCAGGCGGTCTACGCGTTATACGGCAAGCCGGCGCGGCGCGGCGCCGGCAGCGACCGCGGCGTCGATGTCGTCGTCAATTACACCGGCGGCGATACTTGGACGCGGAGCCTGCGGGTATTGCGCGTCGGCGGCAGGCTCTTAACCTGCGGCGCGACGGCCGGCTACGACCCGCCGGAGGATATCCGTTTCATCTGGACCTTCGAATTGCAGATCCTCGGCTCCAATGGCTGGGCGCGCGAGGATATCACGGCATTGCTCGACATGGTGCAGTCGGAGCGGCTCGAGGCTGTCGTGGATACCACCTATCCGCTCGAACGCGCGGCGGAGGCGCTGGCGCGCCTCGAAAATCGCGATGTATTCGGCAAGCTGGTGATCGTGCCATGAGCGTTGAACCGCTCGGCAAGGAGGCGCTGCAGGAGCGCCTCGGCCAGTCACCGTTCATCAGCCTGTTGAACCTGACGGTGGTGAGCGCCGACCCGCCGAAGCAGCAGCTGGTCATGCGCGCGGCAATGCGCCCGGAATTCGAGCGTGGGCGCGGCAGCGGCCAATGGCATGGCGGGCCGATCGCCGCGATCATCGACACGGTCGGCGATTACGCGCTGGTGATGCTATTGGGCCGGCCATTGCCGACGGTCAATTTCCGCGTCGATTATCTGCGCCCGGCGATCGATACCACGCTCGTCGTAACCGCTACGGTGCGGCGCAGCGGCAGACTTGTCGCGGTCGTCAGCGCCAGCAGGAAGCCGGGAATGTCCTCGGTGTTGTCGACCGTACTCTCATTGGTGTCGTAGTGCAGCCCGAACGAGACGACACGCCGTTTGCCAAAGTAGCCATGGAATTCGTATTCCCGGAAGTCCAGCTCGCGAAAATGTTCCAGAAGTTCGGCTTCTTCCTCAGGCGACACAAGCTCCGCTCGGTAGACGAGCCCTTCCGGAAGCGAGGGCAACGGCTCGAGAAGACTGAGTTGACCACTACACATGCAAGTCTAGATATAGCCGGGTGTCGACTTTGTGAACGGATGTCGGACATATCCCCACAGGAGCTCGCCAGCGCGATCGTGCGCGACGCCGTGGAACGGTACATCGAGAGCCGGCGCGGGCGGATCGAGGCGTTTGTCGACCGCCATTTCACTTTGGCCGGCTCCCTTGCGCTGCACCGGCGAGCGCTGGGCTGGGATCTGCTGCGGGCTCCGGCCAATCTGTTCCTCGCGGGGCCGGCGCTCGGCGTCAAGCTCTTGGCCTGGGCGGCGCGGCGGGGCGGCATGGAGCGGGTGGCGGCATGGCTTGCCGGCCGCCGGCTCCTCCTCGAGACCGAGGTCGCCCGGGAGATCGAGTGGCTGGTGGCAACCGAGCTGCTCGAAATCCCGTGCCTGCGACGAGATCGGGTCTCGCATCGCGACGCTATCGCCGAAACGATACTCGCCGACGAGAGAGCGGCCGCACTCCTCGTCGTCCCGGCCGGCATCGACTTAGATTTTCGCCGCCGGCTCGCCGCCGCGGTCGAGACTTATCTCAGGTCGCGCACTGCGATCGCCGAGATCGCAACCGGCTTTGTCGCCGCCGGTCTCGGTGCCCTGGTCGTCAAGCAGGCGACCCCAGGTCTCGTAACCTTGAGCTCGGCGCTTGCAGCGATCATTGCGCAACAGATGGCGATCGCGGCCTTTCCGCTCGGCGCCGGTCTCGGCGGGTTATGGTACAGCCTGTTTCCGGCTGAAGCCGGTCCGGGATTGCTGGCCGCGACGACAGCCGGGGTGTTCCTCGGCGGCGCCATGCTGGCAGCCTTTTCCGGAGTTGTGACGGATCCGTTGCAGCGCCGGCTGGGCCTGCATCGCGGCAGGCTAGAGCGGCTTCTGCGGATCTTGGAGGCCGATCTACTCGGCGAGCCGGGTCGAAACCGGCTCATGCGCGACCACTATGTCGCCCGCCTCGTCGATATTTTCGACCTGATTGCCCTCGCAATGCGGGTCTCCCACGCTTAAATCCGCCCGACATTGCGCATCAGGCGCCGCTTCGCTATAAGCCGGAGCGGTGCGGAGGACTGTTCGATGAAAGAAGGAATTCACCCCGAATATCATGAGATAACCGTCGTGATGACGGACGGCAGCTCGTACCAGACGCGCTCGACCTACGGCAAGCCGGGAGACACGTTGCGGCTCGACATCGACCCGAAATCGCATCCGGCCTGGACCGGCGGACAGCAGCGGCTGGTCGACAGCGGTGGACAGCTGGCCCGCTTCAACAAGCGCTTTCAAGGGTTTGGGATCAAGCGCTGACGTGCCCAGCCGGCGCCAGGCCCCTTGATCATCACCCCATAATCACCATTTTAGTACTGCGCGGTCGCCATTAAGGGATCGCGCACCAGTGAAGGGCATCCAGCCGAATTGGTGGGTGCCGAACCCCATGTTGCTCAAAGGAGAACTTGGTCATGGATCGTTTCGATTTTTCTCCACTGTTCCGGTCGACGATCGGTTTTTGATCGGTTGACCCCCCTGGTCGACGCCGCAACGCGTGTCGACAACGCCTCCCTCGCCTATCCGCCCTACAATATCGAAAAGACCGGCGAAGACGCGTATCGCCTGACGATGGCGGTCGCCGGGTTTTCACAGGATGAGCTGGACATCACCGCGCAGGAGAACACGCTGCTGGTGACCGGCAAGGCGAAAAAGGACGAAGACGAGAACCGCTACCTGCATCGCGGGATCGCGCGCCGGGCGTTCGAGCGGCGCTTCAGCCTGGCCGATCACATCAAGGTTGTCGGCGCCAGCCTCGTCAACGGCATGCTGCATGTCGACCTGGTCCACCAGGTGCCGGAGGCGGCGAAGCCGCGGAAGATCCAGATCGGCAACGAACAACCTGAGCAGGTGACCGCACCGCAGCAGGAGCAGGTGACCCAGCGTCAAGCTGCTCGACCGGCCCGATCTAGCAATAGTGAACGCCCCCGAATTTTCGCTAGGGCATGCACATATCCCAGAGCCCAAATATCCCCCTCTCCGCCCTTGGGGGCGGAGAGGGTCGGGGTGAGGTGGGGGGAGCCGCAGGCTCCGATCGGCGGCACGACCCACCTCACCTTCCCACGCCTTTCGGCGTGGGCCCCTCCCTCTCCCCCCGCAAGCGGGCGGAGAGGGGCAAAAAGCGCCGGAAACACAGCGCGCTCGAAATGTGTGCATACCCGAGCGAATTTTCGGGGGCGTTTTTCTTTTACGACCCTTAGCGAGGCTCCAAATGTGGGCGAGGAACTACTGAGCGAGCTCGGGATTCCGATCCCGATCATCATCCTGCTTTACCTGTTTCACGTCGTCTGACGGCGGTCTGGTGTGAAGCTAAGATGCCCCCGGCCTGTTGGGGGCGTTTCTTTTTTTGCTCCCTTGCCGGTCCGGCACGAAGCATGCCAACCCCAGAGGGGCTATTTTCAAAACGCTGATCGCCATAGCATCCTTGTCCTCGGCTCGGAGCGCGCGCGGACATTGCTCTAAGCGCCTGCCGCCGTAATCGACGAGGTGATGCCTTGAAGCGCGTCCTGACCGCCCGTTTCATGCACGAGACCAACACCTTCAGCCGGGTGCCGACGGACATGGCCGTGATCCGCCGCCGCGACTACCACCTCGAAAACGAGATCCCCGAGGCGTTCCGAGGCACCCGCTCGGCCTTCGGGGCGACGTTCGAGGCGGCCGACAAATTCGGATGGAGCCTCGTTCACCCGGTCTCCGCCAACCCCAACCCGTCCGGCATCGTCACCGACGAGGCGTTCGAGACGATCGCCGCGATGGTCCTCGACGCCGTTGACATGAAGGGCCCGATCGACGGCGTATTGCTGCATCTCCACGGCGCCATGGTCAGCGAAAGCCATGAGGACGCCGAGGGCGAGTTCCTGGCGCGGCTGCGCCGCCGGCTCGGGCCCGAGGTGCCGGTGGTCGTGACCCTCGATCTGCACGCCAATGTGACGCGGCGTATGGCGGATAATGCGAATGCGCTGATCGCCTATCGCACCTACCCGCATATCGACCAATACGAGCGCGCCTGGCAGGGCGCCGAATTATTACAGCGCGCGATGCAGGGCGAGATCCGGCCGAGCACCGTGATCGCGCGCCGGCCAATGATGTACGGGCTTGATCATGGCCGCACCCAGCGCGGTCCTATGGCCGAGCTGATCGCCCGCGGCGAGGCGCTCGAACAGAGCGGAGAGGCGTTGGTGGTGAGCATCTGCGCCGGCTTCAGCCGCGCCAATATTCATGACGTCGGCCCGTCGGTGACCGTAACAATAGACGGCGAGACTGGGCGGGCGCGGGCGATTGCCGAAGATTTCATGGACTACGCCTGGGAAACACGCGGTTTTACGACGGTCAAGTTGCTGCCAGTCGCCGAAGCAGTTACGCTGGCGCTGCAAGGACAGCTCGGTGACAAACCACTGGTTGTCGCGGATTACACCGACAATCCCGGCGGAGGCGGCTACGGCGACGCGACCGCTTTTCTGAAGGGCCTCGTCGAAGCCGGCATCGAAAGCGTCGCATTTCACGCAATATGCGACCCCGAAGCGGTACAGGGCGGAATGCGCGCCGGGGTCGGGACGAAAAGCACTTTAAGCCTCGGCGGCAAGACCGACCCGTCGATGGGCGGCGGGCCACTCAACCTGACCGGCGAGGTCGTATGCCTGACCAACGGCCGGTTCATCGCCTATGGCCCGATGGGCGGCGGCATTGAGCGCAATTACGGCCCGTCGATGGTGTTCCGGGTCGGCGGCATCGACATCATCGTCATCACCAATAACGGCCAAGCCGTCGATCTCGCCCAGTTCACCTCATTGGGCGTCGACCCGACCCGCTATCGCACCATCGCGGTCAAGTCGATGCAGCATTTCCGCGCCGCCTTCGAGCCAGTCGCCCGCGAGGTCGTGCTCGTCGACACCGGAGCGCTGTGTTCCGAAATCTACACCCCCGAGCTCTTCACCAATGTCCGCCGCCCTGTCTGGCCCCTTGACCTGATCCCCGACCCCAACACTCCATGAAGGGTCCGGGCGGTCGTGTATGCGTCGAGGACGGCTATCTCGCTACATGACCACCCATCAGCTGCGGCCGCAGGCTTTGCGGCCGAGCTCCAGCGCGGCATAGGAATAGACCGGCGCCGGCATCAGATAGCGGAAGCCCTTCTCCAATAACGCTTCGACATTCTTGGTGTCGACGTGTGGGTGTCCGCAAGGGACGTTGTACTGTTTGCAGATCGCGAGAATTTCGTCCATTGCTGCTGCTACGGTCGGATGGTCGTATTGCCGCGGGAAGCCGAGGTCCTGCGACAGGTCGCCCTCGCCGATGATCACGACCCCGATCCCCGCAACTTCCTCGAGCATCTTCGGCAGATTCTTGATCGCGCGCACTTCCTCGCACATGATGGCCACCAGTATTTCGCCCTGCGGATTGAGCGGCCAGACATCGGCGCGGGCATAATATTCCTGCTGCGACAGCCCCCAATAGCGCGCCGCAGCCGCGGGCGCATCGCCGCGCTGACCCGCCGGCTCGAAATATTGCGCCGAGCGGGGCCGCGGATAACGGCATGCCGTGACCGCGTTGCGTGCCTCGTCGACGGTGCTGACATGCGGCCAGACAATGCCGTAGACGCCTTGGTCCAAGACCTGCTTGGCGACCCACTGGCTCGCCTCGCCGCCATTGGGCGGGATGCGCACGAATGGCGTCACCGCCGGAGCCAATGTTCCTCTTTGTAGTATCTGCCGGCGATCCAGCATGTAATGCAGGCAGTCACGCAAGGCGCGAATGTCATATGGGCGATGCTCCATTTCAAAGACCACGCCATCGTATGACGCAGTGTTCATCGCCTGTGCCACCCCGATTTCAGCAGCGCAAAAGCTGACGAAGGCGGGCTTGCCCTGCTCCAACGCGGCGATCACGCCATTGAGACGCGTTGTATCGGCCATATCGTCTCCCTCCCAAGAATAAATCAGCGCATGTCGGCGGTCTGCCGAGCGTTAAGCCGGGGCTCGCGGCGAGCTCCCAGCCCTGGGGCCGGCGGACTTTCGATCTCATATTGGCCAATCGATCGGGTCTCGGCAATCAGGGCTTCGACCGCGGCGAAATGATCTCGCCAGCTCGGCGGCGTCCAGCCCAAGAGCCGACGGAGCTGAGCGGCGCGGCGTGGCGACGACGGCGTCGCATAATCGATGACGGCGTTGCGCCAACCGAGGCCATCGAGCGGATCGAGGTACTCCGGCACGTCCCCGCCATTCTCGCGTAATGCGGCGAGATTGCTGCACAGGACGGGGACCCCGAGCGCCAGCGCCTCGACCATCGGAAACCCGAACCCTTCGGCGAAGGATGGCAGCAGCAGTGCTCGGGCTCCCTGGAGGAGGCGCGCCGTCTCGTCATCCGGCACGTTGGTGCGTTCGAAGACAACGCCGCGCAGTGCCGGGCAACGTTCGAGCATGTCGATCGCGTTTTCAGTCTCCCAGCCGCGTTGCCCGATCAGCACGAGACGGGGGGCGGCATCGCCGAGTTCGCACGCCAACTGGCGCCACAGATTGAGCAGCAGCAGATGGTTCTTGCGCGCCTCGATGGTCCCGATGCACACGAAATAGGGCGGCCTCACGGGTGATGGCTCGGCCGGCAGCCCGGCCGTTAAGTTGACGCCGAATGGCACGACCAGAACGGGCGGGGCGCGTTCGGCACGCGCCAGATAGGGCGCAAATCCTTCGCGCGTCACGGTCGAGTTGACGATGACTACGTCGGCCAGCGCCGCGGCGGTCTCGATCCGCCTACGGTGCCTTTCGTTTTGGCCGGGCAACGCGTATTCGGGGAATTCAATCGGAATGACATCATGGATAAGGCAGACAAACCGTGCCCGTACCTGTCGCTTCAGGCGAGCGATGGCGCGACGCTGTTCGAGATGGTGATGTGAGACCAGCATATAGACCACGCGGCCGGTTCCGGAACCGCATTGCCGCCGCAGGGCGCGTTCTCCGCGCCAAAGGGCGACGGTGCGGAGAGTTCGCGCCAACCGTTTCGCCCGCTGAATCCGCTGCGACGAGCCGGGCTCCCGCCATACCCCGGCAAGCATCTGGAGATATTCCTTGGCAACCGCCTCCGGCAACGCGCCGAACCCACCCAAGGGCGTCATCATAGTAAAGGACAGAGGGATGCGGCCGGCGATCAGATGCTCGGCGTAGGCGAGTTCGACGCGGTCGATCCCCGTCGGTGTCTCTCGTCCGGCGCGAGAGACCAGCCGCGACAGGTCGAACAGGATCACTCCACGCCCCGCAAAGATTGAACAAAATCCTGAACACCGTCCTCCAGAGAATGAAACGGCTGGTCGAACCCAGCCGCGCGGAGCTTTGAGATATCGGCCTGGGTAAAGTACTGGTACTTGTCGCGCAACTCGGCGGGAGTGTCGACGAACCGAACTTTCGGCGAACGTCCGACCGCCGCGCCGACGGCGCTGACGAGGTCGAGAAAGCTCCGTGCAGCACCGCTGCCGACATTGAACAGACCCGTAACCTTCGGGTTCTGCAATAACCAGGCAACCGTCGCGACGCAGTCCTTTACGTAGACAAAATCCCGCAACTGCCCGCCATCCTGATAGGCGGGGTTGTGCGACTTGAACAGCGTGACAGTGCCGCCGGCCTCGATTATCGGGCAAACCTTGCCGACGACGGACTGCATGTCGCCTTTATGGACCTCGTTCGGGCCGTATACGTTGAAGAATTTGAGCCCGGCCCATTGCGGGGGGCTGGGCCGTCCGCGCACTGCGTCCTCGACCACCCGCCGATCGACGACATGCTTGCTCCAGCCATAGGCATTGAGCGGGCGCAGCGCAGCCAGTGCTGAAGGGCTCTGGTCGTCGCTAAAGCCGGCGCTGCCATCGCCATAGGTCGCAGCGGAAGAAGCATAGATAAACCGGGTCGCGTTGGCGGCGCACCACCCCCAAAGATCGAGCGTCAAGCGAACATTGTGGGCAACGAACCGGTCGATATCGGTTTCGGTCGTCGAGGATATCGCCGCCATGTGCACAATGGCCGCCACTTCGCCGCGATGGCGCTCGAGCCACTCGGAGAGCATGTCGGGTCGAATAAGGTCATAAAGCTGAGCCGAGGCGATGTTGCGCCACTTGTCATCGGATCCGAAACGATCCGAGATCACAACTCGCAGACCGAGCTCGGCTAGATGGTTGACGATATGCGAGCCGATAAACCCGGCGCCGCCGGTAACGACGATCAGGTCGTCGCCGGACAAGCTCTGCACCCTCGGCATGACATCCTTTCAAAAAGGTCCGCGTTCCTTGGCCTTATATGCCGAAATCGAGCGCTAGGGTGCCGCGTTCTTGACGACGATGCCGGTGATGACAGGTCCCGTCAGGGTATTCAACAGGGTGAAGAATTTCTGCAGCTCATTTAGCCGCGCGTTAGAGACGTAGATGATGTCCTTGTCTTCGACGGGAAACCGCTGGGCCAGGAAAAAGGCGTTCGCATCGCTCATATCGAGGCGGTAAACAACCGGCGAGGTCTGATCGGGACCGGTGCCCAACTGGGGAGCATTGAGCGCGGCAACGACAGCCGGCGGCTCGAAGCGGAAAAGAAATACGCCCGTCGGATCCGAGCGCAGATCTTGCAGGCCGCCGGCTTTGGCGAGCGCCTCGACCAACGTGATCCGCTCGGCATTGAAGGTGATCTGGGCGTTCTGGCCGGTCGCCCCGAGCACCGAGTAGGTTTGCGGCACACGAACCAGGGTCAACACGTCGCCAGGCTGTGCATAGATGTTCTCGGCCGGGTTCGACACGAGCCTTTCCATCGGCATCGTTACCGTGACGCCGTTTCGGGAAAGCCGTACGAAGGTGTCATAGACAGCCGCCTTGGCGCCGCCGGCGAGCGCGATCAGGTCGAGCATGCGATCGCCGTTGACCGAGAGCGGCACCCGCGCGCCGTTGACTACCTCGCCCGATACGGTTGCGGAGTAGGTCACGCTCTTCGCAATCGTGACGATGACCTGCGGCTCGATGGCTTTCTCGGCGAGGCGCCGCTCGATTTCGTGCTGGACTTCGACCGTCGTCCGTCCGGCCACCGGAACCCGGGCGGCAAACGGCACGCTGATCCCCCCGTCCCGACCGACGACCTGTTCGGGAATCGTCACGCTTCGCGAACCCGCCGAGACATGGTCGGTCGGCGAGGTCCCGAACAGACCTCCGCCCGCGGCTTCCCAGATTGAAACAGAGAGCGTATCGCCGATCCCGATCTTCGGCGCCGCTGGCAGGCCATATTTCCCAAAGCGCGTTCGAAAGCTCTCCGTCGGCTGTGCCAACAGTGTCGCGACGATCCCAGAATCAACGTCGACGACATCGTAGCGAATTTGATTCTCCTGCACCCCCCGGTCGATCACCTCGCCCGCGGTCGGACCGGAAGTCGGCAAGTATGCACAGCCGACCAGTGCGGCGCCGCTGAGGCAAATAAGCAGTACGGCAGACTTCATCGACGCGGTTCGGTTTATATCCAGTGTAGTATTCTACTAATACGAGGGTAGGGGCAAGCCTCGTGGCCGATCCCCACTGTTGGATCGAGTACCTCTTTCCCGAGGCCCGATCGGGTGAAGGGATGCGATATGAAACTAGACGCGTTGAAACTGCGTTGCGATCAGCCGCGATGCATAGACGCCCATCCATCCGGTCGGATCGAGCCAGCCCTTTTCGTTGCGCGGCGGACGAATGGCGCGGATGTGGGCATCCGTAATCTCGGACAGATCGTTGATCGGACGGGGCGGGTCGAATTCGGTCGACCAAAAAAATCGCGACGCGCCGCCCACCTGATGTTTGGCAACCAGACAGTTCGGCGCGCCTCCTGCCCGGTTGTAGAGCCCGACTGCGGAGTAAGCCTCCTGATGACTTACCATCATTACCCCTTCCGTCCCCGGAAAGGCGTATTTCATTGCCGAAAACCACCGGCACAGCGCAACCAGCTCCTCTTGGGTGAATTCATAGCCGGTCGGTGAACAGGCCTTATCTGCCGCCGATCGGACCCCCCTTACCGTCAGCGGGAATGGCACAACGTTCGTCTGCTTCGACACTTTGTCCCCTCGACCCGTCTTAGACTGCATCTCTGCAGCCATGCTCCCCCGAACGCGACCGCCCCGTGCCGAACTCCGATCGCGTCCCCTTTCCACACCGAACCGGAAAGGCGAACGCTTGCCGACTACTTGTCGCTTCGAGACCGATACAGCACACAGGCCAAAATCGCACCCTAAATACTATCCGGGGACGGTTTAGAGTCAATCGAGGCCATAAGCACTTTTTAGGTTTTTCAACGAGGTGTGTCGCTTCAGCCACAGTGGCAAAATGGCGACGCTTTTAAACTTGCGGTTTGGGGCGCTGCTGATTGCCAAATTCCGTCTGCGGCGGGGGCGTTCGAGGAGAAGAGGGTTCGCGGCGGGCCCCCGAGGGCTCTGGCGATCTTCTCGATGCAACGCAGGAGCGTCTCGCGGGCATGGCGGACGACCTTTCCGACTGTGTTCGGAAGCAAGAAGCGCAGACGCTTTGGGCCGCGCGGTGTGCAAATCCTCGGGTAAGCCGACGCGTTTATATGCGGACAGCAGGTTGTAGAGGACTCACGTTGAGGTGCACCCAGGCGGCATTGGCGCCGTCCTTCCGGCTTGGGGGGCAGTGCTGGCGAGTCTCTGGCTGATCGATCCTCGGGCAGTGCCGCAATGCCAATTCGCGCCACCATCCGAACAGAACAAAAGCAGAATTGACGGCTTCCATGGAAAGTTCGCCGAATTTGCAACCAATAACCGTGGATTAGGCAACTCCCCCGCGCGAAGTTGACGTCACGGACTAGGCCCCGATATAAATCCTGTCCTTCGATAACGGCGAATTGCATGGCTAATCACAAATCCGCGGAAAAGCGCATCCGGCAGACGGCCAAGCGTACGGCCATCAATCGTGCCCGGGTCAGCCGCGTGCGCACTTTTGTAAAAAAGGTCGAGACCGCGATCGCAACGGGCGACAAGGCGATCGCGGAGTTGGCCCTCCGGCTGGCGCAGCCCGAGCTGCATCGGGCGATAACCAAAGGCGTGCTCCACAAGAACACGGTCTCGCGCAAGTTGTCGCGGCTGGCGGCGCGGATCAACGCTCTCTGACCAGAGATCGCGCCGATCGATTCCGCGGCGGAATGCCGCAGGTGAGGCCCGACCAGGGTTTCTTGGGCGAACAAACCGCCAGCGCGTATGGCGAAAAAAATATTCTCATGTTCCTCCTTCGATCCCGTTGCCACTAATCCGACACATAGGTAAACTTTCAAATAACGGTGCCTGGAAACTACGGCTAAGCCGTGTAAATGTCGGTGAGCGTCAATAAAACGTCAAGCTGTTGACGTCTAGCCGAGTGTAATTGGCGACAGGGAGGGCATCTCTTCCCGTATTGAATGGTATGGCAGAGCCGCGATGTGCGCCTTTGTAGGATGAAGTATTGCCCGGCGGGCGGCCGGAATTGCGTCTGTTCTATAGATGGGGGTGGATGGGTGGCGCAAGCAATTCAAGAAGATGCGACCGACACGATGACAGCGCGGGAGGCGGAGTGGATTGGGGTTCTCAGTCAGCTCAGGGGGGAAGTTGGCGAGGACGCCTTCCGCAACTGGCTGCAACCAATGAGCCTGGAGCACGTCGATAGCGGACAGGCCGTCATCGCGGCACCCACGCGTTTTTTGCGCGACTGGGTGGCGACCCATTATGCCGATAGGCTTCTCGCGCTGTGGCGGGCGGACAACGAGCAAGTAAAGCGCCTCTCGGTCGTTGTCAGCATGCCTTCGAGGCCTCTAAACGGAAACCATTTCGCCGGCCCGGATGATGATGCGGAAACCCCTTCGGCATCGTCTGTTTCCGCCGGACCTGTGCTGCCGCCCGAAATCGCCGACGACCGGGCGCAGCTCTTGGCTCTCGATCACCGCTTTGTTTTCGAGAATTTCGTCGTCGGCAAGCCCAACGAACTCGCGCACGCGGCGGCCCGGCGCGTCGCCGAGGCGTGCGCGTCTCCCGGCACCACCCCGGTGCCGTTCAATCCGCTGTTTCTTTATGGCGGGGTCGGGCTCGGCAAGACACATTTGATGCACGCCGTAGCCTGGCACGTCCGCAAACATGCCTGCGATCGTAAGATAATCTATCTTTCGGCCGAAAAGTTCATGTATCAGTTCATCCGAGCATTGCGCTTTAAGTCGACCATGGACTTCAAGGAACAATTCCGCTCGGTCGATCTGTTGATGATCGATGACGTACAATTCATCATCGGCAAGGAATTGACCCAGGAGGAATTCTTCCACACATTTAATGCTTTGGTCGACGAGAACCGGCAAATCGTGATTTCGGCCGACAAATCACCCTCTGACCTCGAAGGAATGGAAGAGCGCATGAGATCCCGGCTGGGCTGGGGGCTCGTCGCCGATTTGCATCCGACCACTTATGAACTGCGGCTCGGCATCTTGCAGTCGAAGGCCGAGCAGGGCGGCCTGCGGATTCCGCCTAAGGTAATGGAGTTTCTTGCCCACAAGATCGCCTCGAATGTTCGAGACCTCGAAGGGGCTTTGAACCGAATTGCCGCTCACGTCCAGCTGGTCGGGCGCGATATCACTCTTGAGAGCGTCCAGGAGGTGCTGCACGATCTGCTCCGCTCGCACGAGCGACGAGTGACGATCGACGAGATCCAAAAGAAGGTCGCGGAGCACTTCAATATCAAATTAGGCGAGATGACTTCCGATCGCCGGGCCCGCGCCGTCGCCCGGCCGCGTCAGGTCGCGATGTATCTGGCCAAGCAGCTGACGATGCGGTCGCTGCCGCAAATCGGCCGCAAGTTCGGCGGCCGCGATCACACCACCGTCATGCACGCGGTGCGCAAGATCGAAGAGCTGACGCGCACCGACCCGTCGCTCGCCGAGGATGTCGAGCTGTTGCGCCGCATGCTGCAGGGCTGAGCTGCCCATAACGCGTCCGCGGCAAAAGCGGGTGCTGAGCCGGGCGGACGATCGTGCTATAGTGCTGTCCCGTCGAGCCGGAATGACGCGGCGGGGGCACTGACCGCCCTCCGGGCACGACCCGAGGGTGGCGCAGGCCGGGGTCGGCAACTCTTGTGTAGCCAACATGAAACTGACCATCGAACGGGCCGCCTTCTTGAAGGCGCTGGGCCATGTACAAAGTGTCGTCGAACGCCGGACGACGATCCCGATACTGTCGAACGTTCTGTTGCGCGTCGAGCCGGGCAGGCTGGCGCTGAGCGCGACCGATATGGATCTCGAGATCGTCGAGCGCGTTCCGGCCCAAATCGAGCGCGAGGGCCGCACCACTGCACCGGCCCACACCCTCTACGACATCGTCCGCAAGCTGCGCGAGGGCGCGCAGATCGAAATCGAGACGAGCGGCGAGCGCAATGCCCTCGTGCTCCGCTCCGGCCGCTCGACGTTCACCCTCGCCTGTCTTCCCCCGGAGGATTATCCGCTGATGGCGAGCGGCGAGCTGCCGTACAACTTCTCGCTGTCGGCGACCGAGCTTCGAACCTTGATCGACCGCACCCAATTCGCGATTTCGACCGAAGAGACCCGGTATTATCTGAACGGCATCTATCTCCACGCGACCAAAGCCGACGAAGTGCCGATCATTCGCGCCGTCGCCACGGACGGACACCGGCTCGCGCGGATGGAAATGGTCTTGCCCGAGGGTGCCGCCGGCATGCCGGGCATCATCATCCCGCGCAAGACCGTGCTCGAACTGAGGAAGCTCGTGGAGGAGAACGAGGACGAGGTGCAGATCGGGCTCGGCGAGACAAAGATCCGCCTTGCCATCGGCGAGGCGGCGCTGACCTCGAAATTGATCGACGGCACCTTCCCCGACTATGACCGCGTGATCCCGTCCAACAACGACAAGGTTCTCGAGGTCGAGTGCAAAGCCTTTGCCGAGGCGGTGGACCGCGTCTCGACGATTTCGACCGAGAAGAGCCGCGCAGTGAAGCTCGCGATCGAAAACGGCAGCCTCGTCGTCTCGGCAACGAGCCCCGAAAACGGCACCGCCGTCGAAGAGCTCGAGGTGCGGTATTCCGCCAGCCCGCTCGAGATCGGCTTCAATTCCCGGTATCTACTGGACATCACGGAGCAGATCGAGGGAGAGGGCGTGCAATTCGTCATGTCGGACGCCGGCTCGCCGACCCTCGTGCGCGACAGCGCCGACGCGAGCGCCCTTTACGTGCTGATGCCGATGCGGGTTTGAATTAGTTATCGGACGGCGCCAGGCGGGATAACGCCAATGGCGCGGAAATGCTCGCAAACAGGCGCCTTCGACCCCATATATTTTCTATGTTTGCCGAGGCACAGCAAGCCCGGGACGATGCCGGTGCCGCGGCAGATCGCGTCGGTGTGACGCAACTCGTGCTGACTGACTTCCGCAATTACCGCGAGACGAGGCTTGCCGTCGGCACCGCGCCGGTGGTGCTGACCGGACCCAATGGTGCCGGCAAGACCAACCTCCTGGAGGCTGTGTCGTTTCTCGCGCCCGGCCGCGGATTGCGCGGAGCCAGGCTCGCCGAGATCGATCGCCGGCCGCGGCCAGGGCGAGACGACGCGACCGGCGGCTGGGCCGTCGCCGCGGTCCTCGCGACCCGGCGCGGCAGCCTGCGCATCGGCACCGGGCGCGACGCGACGGCAGGCGAGCGGCGGGTCGTGCGGATCGACGGGGAGCCGGTACGCAGCCAGGCGGCGCTCGGCGAGCGGCTCGGCGTCTTATGGCTGACCCCGCCGATGGACCGGCTGTTTGTCGAGGGTGCCGGCGGCCGGCGGCGTTTTCTCGATCGGCTCGTGCTCGGTCTCGACCCGGCGCATGGTTCGCGCGTCGCGGCCTATGAACAGGCGATGCGCGAGCGCTCGCGGCTATTGCGCGACGGTCCGAAAGACCCCGCCTGGCTGAATGCCCTCGAAGGGGTCATGGCCGAACAGGGCGTGGCGGTCGCGGCGGGCCGCCGCGAAGCCGTGCAGCGGCTTGACCGTGTCTGCGCCGAGGCGGAGGGTCCGTTTCCGCGCGCCCGGCTGGTTCTCGCCGGCACGGTCGAGAATTGGCTCGAAGCAGTGCCTGCGCTGGCCGCCGAGGCCCAGTTCGCTTCGGCGCTCGCCGGCAATCGGCAGAGCGATGCGCAGGCCGGCGGCGCCCTGATCGGGCCGCATCGCTCGGACCTGCGCGTCAGTTTGGCCGAGACGGGAATTGCCGCCGAGCTGGCCTCGACCGGCGAGCAGAAGGCCTTGCTCATTTCGATTCTCCTCGCCCATGCGAGGCTGCAGCAGGCGGTGCGCGGTGAGCCGCCATTGCTGCTGCTCGACGAAATTGCCGCACATCTCGATGCGAGCCGGCGTGCGGCATTGTTCGATGCGCTGCTGCGGCTCGACAGCCAAGCCTGGCTGACCGGCACCGACGAGGCGCTGTTCGCGCCATTGCGGCGCGACGCCCAGTTCCTGTCGGTGCAGGACGGGCAGCTGGCCGCGAGCTCTGAACCCTGAAACTGCGAATCGGAACGATATGGCAAACATCTCCGCATCCGACCCCCTCGGCCCTCTCGGCACTGACGCAAGCAGGCGCGTGGCGAGCACCGGTTCGCCGCCGGGTGACCCCGCTGCCGGGAACGGCGCAGCCAATGGCGCGGATGCGATTTACAACGAGCAATCGATCGAGGTCCTGCGCGGGCTCGACGCGGTGCGCAAGCGGCCGGGTATGTATATCGGCGACACCGACGACGGCTCCGGCCTCCATCATATGGTTTACGAGGTCGTCGACAACGCGATCGATGAGGCGCTCGGCGGCTATTGCGACACAGTCACCGTGACGTTGAACGCCGACGGCTCGTGCACCGTCACCGACAACGGCCGCGGCATTCCGGTCGGCATCCACGACGAGGAGGGAGTGTCGGCCGCCGAGGTCATCATGACCCACCTGCACGCTGGCGGGAAATTCAATCAAAACGCCTATAAGGTGTCGGGCGGGCTGCACGGCGTCGGCGTCTCGGTCGTCAACGGCCTCTCCGCGCGGCTCGATCTGCGCGTCTATCGCGGTGGGTCTGAGTGGTTCATTCGGTTCCGCGACGGCGTGCCCGAAGCGCCGCTCGTAGAGGTGGGTCCGGCCCCCGCCTGGCCGGCAGGCTCGATTCGCGAGGGTCAGATCACCGGCACCGAGATCACCTTTTTGCCGAGCACGGCGACCTTCAGCAAAACCGAATTCGATTTTACGACCCTGGAGCACCGGCTGCGCGAGCTCGCTTTTCTGAACAGCGGCGTGACCCTAGTGCTGAGCGATCTGCGCGGCGTCGAGCCGAAGACCGTCACCTTGCATTTCGAGGGCGGGCTGGAAGCCTTTGTCCGCTATCTCGACCGCTCGAAGCAGGCATTGCATTCGCCGCCGATCGTGATCCGCGGCGAGCGCGACGGCATCATGCTCGAAGTCGCGATGGAGTGGACCGACAGCTACCACGAGACGATGCTGTGCTTTACCAACAACATCCCGCAACGTGATGGCGGAACGCATTTGGCGGGTTTTCGTGCGGCCTTGACCCGCACCGTCAATGCCTATGCGAACGACAGCGGCATCGCCAAGAAGGAGAAGGTCGCGCTGACCGGCGAGGACATGCGCGAGGGCTTGACCTGCATCTTGTCCGCCAAGGTACCCGACCCGAAATTTTCGTCGCAAACCAAGGACAAGCTGGTCTCCTCGGAGGTCCGGCCGGTCATCGAGGGCATCGTCGCCGACAAATTGACGCAATGGTTCGAGGAGCACCCGGCAGACGCCAAGAAGGTGGTCGCCAAGGTCGTCGAGGCAGCGGCGGCGCGCGAGGCGGCCCGCAAGGCGCGCGACCTGACGCGGCGCAAAGGCGCGCTCGACATCGCCAATCTGCCGGGCAAGCTGGCCGACTGCCAGGAGCGCGACCCGGCGAAGAGCGAACTCTTCATCGTCGAGGGCGACAGCGCCGGCGGCTCGGCCAAGCAAGGCCGCGACCGGCGCTTCCAGGCGATCCTGCCCCTCAAAGGCAAGATCCTCAATGTCGAGCGGGCGCGCTTCGACAAGATGCTGGGCTCGGCCGAGATTGGCACGTTGATCGCGGCGCTCGGCACCGGGATCGGCACCGAGGATTTCGACGCCGAGAAGGCGCGCTACCACCGCATCATCATCATGACCGATGCCGATGTCGACGGCAGCCACATCCGCACCTTGTTGCTGACCTTCTTCTTCCGCCAGATGGCCAGCCTCATCGACAAGGGGTTTCTCTATATCGCGCAGCCGCCGCTCTATCGCCTGCAGCGCGGCAATGCCAAGGCGGTGTATCTGAAGGATGACGCGGCGCTCGAAGCCTATTGCATCGACGCGGCGCTCAGGGATTCGGTCTTCACGCAGCATGACGGCGTGGAGCGCGCCGGCAACGATCTGCGCGACCTGCTGGAGCAGGCGCGGGTCCACCGCCGCTGGCTGCAGCCCTTGGCCGGCAAGGTCGGCAATATGGAGGTCGTCGAACAGGCGGCGATCGCCGGGGCATTGTCGGCCTCATTGCTCGCCGACCCGAACCGCGCGATCGAGGCCGCCCATACGACGGCCGAGCGGCTCAACCGCCTCGCCCCGGAGCACGAGCGCAATTGGATGGGCGAGGTCATTGCCGGCGAGGGCCTCGTCTTCCGCCGCACCCGCCAGGGCGTCGACGAGCGGCGCCTGATCGACGCGGCGTTGCTGCGCAGCGCCGAGGCGCGCCGGCTTGACACCGACAATGCCCGGATGCGCGAGGTCTACGACCGATCCGGGACGCTCGCCGCGCGCGACAAGAATTGGCCGATCACCGGCCCCGTCAGCCTCGTCGAGGCGGTCATGGAATTGGGCCGCCGCGGCATCGACGTGCAGCGCTACAAGGGTCTGGGCGAAATGAACCCTGACCAATTGTGGGAAACCACGCTCGACCCCGACATCCGCTCGTTATTGCAGGTCAAGATCAGCCACGCCGACTCGGCCGAGGAAATCTTCTCGACCTTGATGGGCGACCTCGTCGAGCCGCGCCGCGACTTCATCCAAGCCAACGCCCTCAGCGTCGCCAACCTCGACGTGTGAGCCGGCCGGCTCAATAAGACGGGGTTGGAGAGCAATTCTCCAATAATTGCAGGCGCCGTTCGAAGTCGCGCGTCTCGACGGCTCTGAGGAAGATCTCGACGAGCCGCGCCAAACGGCCGCCCTCGTCCGGCGAGATCGCGCCCTCCCCGGCCGCGGCGATGATCGCGGTCATCGTGCCCGCGAGATCGGCGGGGTCGCGCACCGGCGGAAGCTTGATCGGCACGGCCCGCTCGCGGCGCGGCGGCCCGATGCGGTCGAGGCACATCCGCAAGGCCATCGTGTTGCCGTCGAGGGCGAGCTCGACGGCCTTGCGGGTCAGGGCTTGCGCTTCGCCATCGAGCAGCAATTGCATAGCCTGGGTCGCGCGTTTCCCGATCCCGGGCGGGCGCCCGGCCGGGTTGCCGGACTGACCCTTCTCGAAGGGCCGCCCGCGGCCGCGCCCACGCTGCTTTTGCTGTTTCTCCACCAAAATATCAGCCATCGATCTCGTCTGCTCCGCAGAAATCCTTGAACCCCGGCCTCCTTGCGCCCGAAAAACAGCGGCTGTGTTCGCTGATCCTGGCTGTTATCGGCTGCTTGGAATCGCCCGTCCGTTTTGGGGAATCACATATATTCACATCGATGATGATAGCACATTATATATAAAATAGCAACAGCGGTTTGGTCAGAGCCGGGCCTACTTCTTCTTGGCTGCCCGCCCAGCACGCGCTGCCGAGTTGGCCGCTACCGCGGCGCGGACGAGTTGCTTGAAGGCAGCTTCGTCGATCTTCTCCCCTTCGCGCAGGTCGATCGCCCTCCGCGTGTTCCCTTCCAGGCTGGAATTGAAGAGCTTCTTCGGGTCGTCGATGGAGGCTCCGCGAAAGAAGGTGAGCTTCACGATCTGCTTGTAGGATTCCCCTGTGCAGACACCGCCGTCATGCGACCAGACGGGGATTCCGGGGGATTTTGGCTTCTCCCATTTCCACTCCTCCTGGATGTCGGGGTCGGCATCGTGGATGAGCTGACGGACATGAGCGAGGGTCTCTCCTCTCCAATCCCCGAGCTCTTCAATCCGCTTGGTGATGTTCGCCGAAGCGGCCTCGCCATTCGGACGACTAGTCGGCTTCATGCTCCCTCCGATCCTTAGCCGCGCTGCACTGCCGTTTGTACTTTTGACCGCCAAACCATCTCCTCTGTCCACCCCAGCTCCGCGAACTCCACAGCGCGAAGCGGTGCTTCCCCTGCGGAGAAGAATTCATCGAGCTGCGGCGGCGGGACCGATGTGCCACTCAGCATCCCGTGTGCCTGCCCCCGGTGATGAATTTGATGCTGAAATAGATGCAGCAGAAGCCTGTCCATCCGCTCATGCTGAATACGCGTGCCACGATGCACCTCAACGACGCGCCGCAGACCATGGGGGTCCAGGCGTTCCACAACGGCGATCAAGCGCCTATCCACATCTGCTTGCGCCCGCCGCAGAGCATCCATTGTCGCGCATGGCTCTGGGTCTGCCCAAGCTGCTGGCTCGAGCCTACCGCCCTCCATTGCGTCCACATAGAAAAGGTCGACGACTAGGATATGGTTCAGGGTAGCGCGCAGGCTCGGGAAGAAGCCGGTGCGTGGGGCGATGAATTCAGATTGTGAAAGCCGAGCGCAGGCGGCGAGCAGACGATGGTTCGCCCATCCATTGTTATAGGCCATGGCACGGTAAGACAGGATAGCATCGGTCATCGGCACTCCTGGAGCGATCTCGCAGTTCGGCCCCTTGGCCTGAATGGTATGCATTATCATTGTCGCGGCGCCCGGGCGAGGGCCGGCCTCTTCGCCAAGAGTGTCGAGCATCACGCCCAGCCCGCGTAGGGCGGAAAAGTGTGCGAGGCCGGGCAAGAATTGGTACGAGGGCGGCGTCACGGTCTTGCGTCCTTCGAGACGCGCCTGTTGGGCGTTCCTCAGGATGAGGATAAGCCTTTGATGGCATTAAGTAAATTCCTCATCCTGAGGAGACCGCGAAAGCGGTCGTCTCGAAGGACGCACGGCGCCGATCCAGCCGATTGGGATTTCTTGCCCAGCCTCTGCGCTTCACCCGCCCTATGCTTGCTGTTCAGTCAAGGTGCTCGGCGAATTCTCACGAGTGTCAGGTTGCAGTCGCCGTCGGCGCAGCCGGGTGGGTCGAGTCCACCAATCTCGAATTCGTTATTGGTGGAACCGGGCTTCGTGGCGAAGACGGCGAACACGTGGCCTGAACAAGCCGGGTCCGTTGTGAAGCTGGCAATCGTATAGGCCAGACAGCCCCCTTCACTCACGTCCTTAAAGTAGAAGCCAAAATACTCGCTGGGCTTGAAGGTGACTTCTTTTCCGACTGGCGATGGCACCAAACTTCCGGTCGGAACTCCGGACCCCTGGAAGAGTTGATGGATGGGTCCGAGCGTTGTGCCGGTTGAATTAGTCTCAAACCAGCCGAATTCGTTAATTTCCGTGGGAACGGTCGAGAGTTGAAGTTGCAGGGTGGCCCTCAGATGTTCGTGGTCCCTCTTAAAGTGGACCAGCGTGTCCTGACCGCCTCCCGTGTCGGCAGCTGAATTGTAGGGCATCCCCCAGAACGGGATCGCCCCGGGCGCGAACAATGCTGAGTTAATCCCCTCACAGTCACCAGAGTTTGTCAGGCAGAATCCGATGTTCCTGCTTGTATTGTTATTTAGTTGGTTTTGGGTGAAAGCATCCCAATACGGCGCGCCATTGTTGTTGAGATTGGCCGCTTTCCAGGTTTGGAAACCAGCTCCGGGGCTGCCAATGATCGTTTGGGCGAAGGACGTGGAGCAGCTTGCCGATACAGCCAATACGATCAGCAGCATAAGACGGATTCTTGGTCGAGCCGCCTTGCACAATTTTTGGAAGCCTTGCGCAAGCCGCCAGCGGTGGTTGCTGTTCGCTGCCTTCATGACATGTTCCCCCTAAGCGTCTGGAGTGTTGTCATCAACGTTCTCCGACGTTGACAACGTCTAAGACCTTTCCTGTCCCCGGCGCAGGGTAGCGCATTTTACAGGGTCACCGGTAATTTTTCGGTGGGGCATCCGGGGCGGCGGGTTTGCGGAATCCAAGACTTCTGCAAGCAAATTGAGCCGTTGCCAGTTCGCGGCTCGGCGGCGACGGCTGGCGCGGGAGGCCCGATCTCCGCCCGACGGGATCTGGGATGGCTTGCTGATCTCCAGCGGCCTTCTCGAATATGAGGTCTGGAACCGCACTAGAGAGCTCAGCTATCGCCGGCGGGTCGAATAATGGTAACGGCAGGCCACAATTTCGACCCGCTGCTCATCGCCCGCACCGCGAGCGCGGTAGACGATGCGGTGGTCGCCTGAAATGCGTCTCGACCACCAGCCGCTGAGATCGCCGCGCAATGGCTCAGGCTTGCCCAGTCCTTTGAACGGGTTTCGCCGAATATCCTGGAATAGCGTATTGATCCGATGGAGCGTGTCCGGATCAGTTTTCTGCCAATATAGATAATCCTCCCAGGCCGCTTCGCTCCACAGGAGCTTCATTCGTCAGCAGCATGCTCGGCCAGCTGCGCCGCCTCCGCCTCGGTGATAGATTGCAACAAACGCTCCGCGTTGGCCGGATCCCGCAGCAAATGAAGGGTCTCCTCCAGGCTTTCATATTCGGCCAGCGATATCATGACGACAGCTTCTCCATTCTGCCGAGTTACGACCAGCGGAGCACGGCTGTCGCAGACGCTGTCCAGGTGCCTTTTCAGATTTTGACGAAGCTGCGTGTACGAAACGTGGCCCATTGGGGTCTCCTTCTCGTACAGAAAATTGTACATGCGTTCGTTAGTGTCAACCACGAAATCACGGGATCTCGTAGACCGCGACTTCGTCGGCGATGCCGCGCAATGCACGGCGCTGCGATACCGGCTTGAGCCCGCTGGTTTCGAGCAAGGCGGAGGCCTGCGGGTCCGCCACGACGGAGCGGGTCGCGAGGATCGTGCGCGAATCCGCCAGACCCTGGACCCGCGCGGCGATATTCACCGTCGTCCCGAAATAATCCTGACGGTCGTTGAGCACGACCGCGAGGCAAGGTCCCTCGTGGATGCCGATCTTCAACAGCAAATCCTCGCGGCTGCGCCCGTCATTGAGATCGCTCATCGCCTCGCGCATGCGGAGCGCGGCGGCGACCGCCCGGTTGGGGGTCGGAAAGGTCGCCATCACGGCGTCGCCGATGGTCTTGACGACGGCGCCGGCCTCGGACGCGACAATCTCGTTGAGCACGCGGAAATGCGCTTTGACCAGGTCGAAGGCGACCAGGTCGCCGACCCGCTCGTAGAGCTCGGTCGAGCCTTTGAGGTCGGTGAACAGGAAGGTCAGGCTGGTGATCTTGAGCCGCTGCTCGACGTCGATGGTGTCGGTGCCATAGATGTCCCGGAAGACCTGGTTGGTCAGCATACGTTTGGCCGTCAGGAACGGCCGGCGCCGGCCGAGAAGCTCATGAAGCTTGTCTCCGGCAATCCATAACCCGGGCAAGAGCCGGGTGTCGGTGCGGTTTTCCAATGACAGCCGCAGGGGGCCGGGACGCATTGTCGTGGTACCGGTCGGTTTCCGCACCTTGTCGAAGACCAGCGAGAGGTTTTGCCGCTCGCGCGTCGGTTCGCCCTTGACGTCGAGGAACTGCGTCCCGTGCGTCACCGGATCCATCACGATCACGAACTCGGCGGGCAGCTGCAACGATAAAAGGGCCTTTTCGCCAGGCGGAAGCTCGATCGCGTCGAGGGTGATTTCCTCGATCACCTGCTCGAAATCCCCCGGCACGTCGAACCCGGAACCCCAGAAGACCTGGCGGAAATACTCGGCGAATGAGAGCTCGTATGGATCGTGCGCTGCAATCCGTCTCACGCGCCGGCTCACCGTGAACGTCACCTCGACCATTTCGTCGAGCGTCGGCTGGTATCCGGTTGCGCACATCGCGCAGTCGTATTCGTCGCGGTTCACGCTCTTTAACGTTGTGCTGGTATCAAGCACGCCGCCGCAGCCGGGGCACAGCACATTCCACGACAGCTCGAAAATCCCGAGCCGTGCGGCATGGAGGAACGCCGCGATGGTGCGTTCCTGGTCGAGACCGGCTTTGGTCGCGAAGTCGACCACATTGACACGGCTGAGAGCGTGATCCGGGGCGTCCCGCACCAGTTCCTCGATAGCCCCGGTGGCGTCGGGGTCGGCCGACTGCCGCAAGAGCGTGAACAAATTGCCAGCTTCGCTCATCTCAGGCTCCTACGCCAATTCGGGTGGATCGTCAGGGAATCTCGTAAACGGCCATTTCCTCGGTGACGCCGCGCAGCGCGCGCTGGTGCGGGACCGGTTCGAGCTTGCTGGTTTCGAGCAGCTTGCAAGACCCGGGATGTTTGACGACCGACCCGGTCGCCAGGATCGAACGCGAGTCGGCCAGACCCTGAACGCGCGCCGCGATGTTGACGGTACGGCCGAAATAGTCCTGGCGGTTGTCGAGAACGACGGCGAGGCAAGGGCCCTCGTGGATGCCGATCTTGAGCAGCAGCCCATCGCCGCGGCCCGCGTCTTTGAAGTCGCGCATCGCATCCCGCATACGCAACGCCGCGGCGACCGCCCTATCGGGCGTCGAAAAAGTCGCCATCACCGCGTCGCCGCTGGTCTTGACCACAGCCCCGGCTTCGCCGGCAATGATGTCGTTGAGCAGCCGGAAATGGGCCCGGACGAGGTCGAAGGCGACCAGGTCGCCCACCCGCTCATAGAGCTCGGTGGAACCTCTGAGGTCGGTGAACAGGAACGTCAGACTGGTGATCTTGAGACGCTGGTCGACATCGATCGTGTCGGCGCCGTAGAGATCGCGAAATACTTGGTTGGTCAGCAGCCGCTTTGCGGTGAGGAAAGGCTTGCGCCGGCTGAGGAGCTCATTGAGCCGGTCCGTCGCCACCCACAACCCAGGCAGTACGCGCGTGTCGGTGCGGTTTTCGAGCGACAGGCGCAGCGGCCCCGGGCTCAGCTCGATCGTGTCCGTTGCCGGAGTTACCTTGTCGAAAAACAGCGAGAGGCTCTGGCGCTCGCGCGTCGGCTCGCCCGTGACCTGGAGGAATTGGGTCATATGGGTCACCGGGTCGAGAAGCATCACCAGTTTCGCCGGCAGTTGCAGCGAAAGCAGGGCTTTCTCTCCGGGCGGAAGCTCGACGGTGTCCAGGGTTACTTCCTCGATCACCTGAGCGAGATTCTCCGGCAGATCGATCGCCGAGCTCCAGAACACCTGGCGAAAGTACTCCGCGAACGGCAGCTCGTTCGGATCATGCGCCGCTATCCGGCGCACCCGCCGGTTGACCGTGAATGTCACCTCGACGATCTCATCGAGGATCGGCTCATAACCCGCCGCACACCAGGCGCAATGGTACTCCTCGCGGTTCATGCTCCTCAACGTGGCGCTCGCGTCGAGCACGCCCCCACAGCTCGGGCACAGCACATTCCATGAGAGCTCGAAGAGGCCGAGGCGCGCGGCATGCAGAAAGGCGGCGATCGACTTCTCTTCGTCGAGGCCTCTCTTCGCCGCGAAATCCAACACGTTAACTCGGCAGAGGTCGCGATCCGGCGCATCCCGCACCAGCTTCTCGATCGCCCCTACGACACCCGGCTCGGCGGCTTGTTGCAAAAGCGGAAACAGGTTTTTGGCTTCGCTCATTTTGAATCCTATCCCGCATAGCTGCGCGGGAAGACCGTGGCGGGCCTCGGATATCGCGTCAGACGCTTGCCGATCCGACGCAATCGCCGCCGTCCCGCCATCGCCATTCGACAGTTAAATTTGGTTATGAATTGCGCGCGCGCTAGCTACCCTGCTGCCACATACTGTCAGCATCCTTGAGTAACAACGGCTCATGAGACCCGCCGACCGGCTTTTTCAAATCATTCAGATCCTGCGGCGCACGCCCAAACCGATAACCGCCGGCGCCCTCGCCGCCGAGCTCGAAACCTCCAAGCGGACCGTCTATCGCGACATCGCCGACCTCATAGGCCAGCGGGTACCAATCAAGGGCGAGGCCGGCGTCGGCTATGTGCTGCAGCCGGGGCTGGACCTGCCTCCTCTTATGTTGACGCCCGACGAGATCGAAGCGGCCGTGCTGGGCGCCCAATTGGTGGCGCGCCATAGCGATGCGCAGCTGGCGCGGGCGGCCCAGGATTTGATCGCCAAGATCGGCGCCGTCGTGCCGGAACGGCTTCGGCCCTTTGTTTTCGAGCCGGTGACCGAAACACCGCCGGCGAAAGGCCTCGCGGCCGATGGCCTCGATATGGCGCGGGTGCGAGCGCAAATTCATGCGGGCCGGAAAATCAAGCTGTTTTATCGCGACGAACAGGGCCGCGAGAGCGAGCGCATCGTTTGGCCCGTGACGGTGGGCTATTTGGAGACGGTCCGCCACCTAATCGCCTGGTGCGAACTGCGCCAGGGCTTCCGAAGCTTTCGGACCGACCGGGTGATTGCGGCGGGGTTCCTCGACGAACGCTACCCAGAGAGACCGAGCGCACTGCGGGCGAAATGGCGTCGGACACTCGACGGCGCCAAGGCGACGAACGCCTGACGCCGCTATTCGCGAAAGAGCTATGACGTCTGCGCATACCCCCCTCCAGCCGCTAAGCCTCAGAGAGCAAAAGATTTTGCTTGCCCGGTCGATTGAAGCCGGATATTGATGCGACTCAGTCGCATTCGCTTGTCGGGCCAACTTCCCGGAAAATTCGAAAGATGCTCCGTTCCACGCGCCTCTCGCTCGCCCTGCTTCTGCCAATGGCAACCGGCACCGCGAAGACGGCGCGCGGTCAGATCATCGCGAAATAGGCGGGACGGTCGTGATGCTCGGAGCTGCCATCATCGTGTTTCGCGAGGTGCTGGAGGCGTCGCTGATCGTCGGCATTGTCCTGGCGGCCAGCACCGGCGCGCCGCGCCGCGGGTTCTGGATCTCGACCGGACTGGCGGGCGGCGGCGTCGGCGCCGGGCTCGTGGCTCTGTTCGCGGCCGAGATCGCCTCGGCCGCCGCCGGCATCGGCCAGGAATTGTTGAACGCGGTGATCCTGCTCCTCGCGGTCGGAATGCTCGGCTGGCACAACATCTGGATGTCGCGCCACGGCCGCGAACTCGCCGCGACGGCCCGGGAAGTCGGCGATGCGGTGATCTCCGGCGCCCGGCCACTCTATGTGCTGGCGGTGGTGGTGGGGCTCGCCGTGCTGCGCGAGGGCTCGGAGACCGTGCTGTTCCTTTACGGCCTTGCCGCGGGCGGCGGTCTCGGCGCGGGCTCCCTGCTCGCCGGCGGCACCCTCGGGCTCGCTGGCGGCGTTGCCGTCGGGGCCGCGCTCTATCTCGGGCTGTTGCGGATCCCGAGCCGGCGGCTGTTCACGGTCACCGGCTGGATGGTGTTGCTGCTCGCCGCCGGCATGGCATCGCAAGCCGCGGGGTATCTGGTTCAGGCCGATCTGCTGCCGCCGCTCGGCAACGCCGTCTGGGACACTTCAGCCGTGCTGACCGAGGACAGCATTCTCGGCAAAGCCCTGCATACGTTGATCGGCTATGTCTCGCGTCCCGAGGGCATCCAGATCCTGTTCTATCTCGCAACCCTCGCCGCCATATGGCTGTTGACCCGAGTAGTCGGCAGCCCGGTGAAACCGCGGCCTAGTTCTTTGAGCCGACGGGCTGCGATGCCGCTGATCGTCATTTTCCTGCTCGTTGCGGTCGCGGCGCCAGCCCTGGCCGATGACCCCAGTTTCTCGATTCTATTGAAAAACAACCAGTTTGTTCCGAGCGAGGTCCAGATCCCCGCGGGTGCCAAGGTCAGACTCGTCGTGCGCAACGAAAATCGGACGCCTTCGGAATTCGAGAGCACCCAATTTCATCGCGAAAAGATCGTGCCCTCCGGCCAGGAAATCACCGTATTCGTCGGGCCTCTCGATCCGGGCAGTTACGAGTTCTTCGACGATTTCCACCCGGAGACCAGGGGCCACCTGATCGTGAAATAGGTAAGAAACGAGATGCTGGCGACCACAATAACCGTTTTCCGCGAGATCCTCGAGGCGTCACTCGTGATCGCCATCGCTTGCGCCGGAGTGATCGCCGCCGCCGTCAGCCGGCCGGCCGTGACGGCGTCCATTTAAGCTCACCTGTCCCCTCCCCCCTCAACCGGATTACTCCTCACATTCGCCGCGAGCAGTGGATACGCGAATGCGTTTCATTAGCATCATCAGGATTTATATCGCCGGTGCAGTTTTGACACTGGCCATCGCGGTTCCGGCCGCGGCGGATTTCAAAGTGCGAATGCCCGACGCCGAAACCGGCGAGTTCGCCATCGAGCCTCTCGGCGACTACGGTCACGACCCGCTTCGCGCGCATAGCGGCGAGCTTAGCCTGACCCAGGAATTCGAATACGGCGTGAACGGCTTTTGGCGCACCGAGCTCGAACTCGAGCAGAGCCGGGACGCAGGTCCCGGACAATCGCTCAATTTCAGTCAAGTGACTTCCGAAAATATCTTTCAGTTCACCGAGCGTGGTCAGTATTGGCTGGATGCGGGCTTTTTTGCCGAGTTCGGCAAGTCTACCCTCCAGAATAACCCGAATGAATTCACTTTGGGACCGATATTCCGAAAAGAGATCTTCGGAACGATCAATACCGTAAACCTGTTTATGCAAAAGGAAGTCGGCAATTCTTCCGCCGGACGACCGTTTTTTGTTTATGCATGGGAAACAAGGTTCGCTTTCGGCACGCCGATCGAGCCGGGCTTTCAGGCTTATGGCCAGCCGAGCGCTTTCGAGGGGTTCAATTCACACTGGCCGCAGGACAACCGCGTCGGCCCGCAACTGTTCGGCATCGTCTCAAATATCGGGCCGGGCACCCTCAGGTGGAATGCCGGCATTCTATTCGGCGTGACCTCCGCCTCACCGCGCGAAACGATCCGTTGGCAGCTCGAGTACGAAATTCACTTCTGACCTTAATCGGCGGCTTCGGCCTTCTCGGCCGGGAGCGGCTCGGTGCCGGTCCACGGATGCTCGGCGATGTCGAAGAGCACGCCTTCCGGGCCGTAGAGCTTGACCTCGAACCCGCCGGCGCGGTCGCCGGCCTGGTCCATGTAATGGGTGCCGCCCAATCCGTCGACCTTCTTCGAGAACTTCTCGACGTCGTCGACGAGGATGCCGAAATGGTGCAGGCCGGTATAGTCGAGGCCCTTGCCGATCTGGTCGGTCTTGAACCGCAGGATCGCCAGATCGATCGTCCCGTCGCTCAGGTGATAGCCATAGGCGAGCGGCCCGTCGGTCTTGCGTACCTCCTTGAAATCGAACGCCTTCTTGTAGAATTCGGCCATTGCATCGGGATCTTTCGCGGCAATGGCGATGTGACGCAGTTTAGCCATTTCTAACTCCTATTCTTCAGGTGAGACCCTCACCCACCAAGCCCTGCGGGCTTGGTCCCCCCTCTCCCGCGGTGCGGGCGAGGAGCTTTTAGTTTGAATGGGTCGCGGCCCCTCTCCCGCATTGCGGGAGAGGGTGCCGAGCGCAAGCGAGGCGGGTGAGGGTCGCGCGATTTACTCCGCGGCCTCTTTGATCGCGGCGGGGAGCGGCTCGGCGCCGGCCCAGGCGTGCTCGGCGATGTCGAAGAGGACGCGCTCCGGGCCGTAGAATTTCTTTTCGAAATAGCCGGCCTGCGGGTCGACCTGGTTGCGGTCGAAGTAATGTTCGGCGCCGAGGCTCTCCAGCCTCTTCGAGAACTCGTCGACATCCTCGACCAGCACGCCGAAATGGTGGATGCCGCGGTAGTCGAGACCCTTGCCGAGCTGATCGGTCTTGAATTTGAGGATCGCCATGTTGAGCGTGCCGTCGCTCAAAAACACGCCGTCCGCCAGCACTCCGTTCGGCCGCCCGACCTCCTTGAAGTCGAACGCCTTCTTGTAGAAATCGGCCATCCTTTCCGGGTCTTCCGCGGCTATCGCGATGTGACGCAGCTTGGGCATAGGAACCTCCTTGCGTTGCTGATGGGCTACCCTAGCACGACCGGCGCGTTATCCAAGCCTGGCGAATGTCGGCAGCAGCGGAGCCAGGGCGGTTTCGAGTTCGGCGAGGCTCCTGCCCGGCAAAAGTTCGATTTTGGTCGCTCGCCGCCGCTGGCGCAAAGCGGCAACCTCTTCGAGCCCCGCTCGGTCGATCTCGCGCATCAGCGACTCGTCGAGCCAGAGTTTCGGCGCGACAAACCGCAATCGGCGCACCAGCGACATCCGGCCGCCGACGAAATAGTCTGCTTTCGACCGGAACCAATCGACCGTCGCCGCGCTCTCGTACACGGTCTGCGCAAAATCCTCCCAGGAATTGAATTCGGGCACCCAGGCCGCCCGAGCTACCCACGCTTGCAGGGGATCGACGCAGGCGAGCCAAGTTTCGAAGACGTCGATCGCTGCATCGGGCGACGCGCCCAGTTTCCGATGCACTGATTGGTGATCCAACAGCCAGAGCGCGCAATTGAGCGTCGAGTTTAGGACTGGTCTCCTGAAGAGTTGAAGGGCTCCCTGAACCGCCAGTCCGGCGTGGGGATGGGGCGCGTCCGCATGTTGGAGCCCGATCGCGACCGTCTGGTAGCCGCTCGCCTCGGCGAATAGCTTCGACCACAGTTTGTCTGTGGTGAGCGCCTCAAGCGGCACAGGCCGCGTCGACTTTGCGAGCCTTCTGCTCGGGTTCATGTGCTGGGTGTGAATGACGGCCATGGTGCCGGGTTCGGGTCTGAGGCACCCGAGCCACCTCTCCATCAGCTCGCGAGCCCGATCCCGGGTTGCATCGCCGTCCTCCGGCAATATCGCCAGAGTGGACAGAACGGAGGGCGTGTTGAGCCGCAGTATTGCCTGCAGCCGGCCGGCATCCGGTCTTTCCGGCCGGCTGACGATCGGCCCCCAATGCGGCTGGATCGCGCTGAGCCTCAATGGCGGCAAGTTCGGCGACAAAGCCTCTGCCTCCAAAGGTGCAAGCGCCGGGGCGAGTGTCGCCTCGCCAGGTTCCGGCAAGCGCACATCGATGTCGAGTTGCAGCAAAAACTGCTTGCGGGTCTGCGGCTCGACCGCTGGTACGGAGAAATCGGCGATCTGGATGAGCGGTTCGGCCGGCACAGTTCCGGCAAAGCTGGCGACCGGCTTCATCGAGGTGACTTGACCGTTGTAGAAGCGATAGGCGTGCAAACTGACGCCTTCGACTTTCGGTTGCGCCGGTCCATCGACCCTGAGCCGGAAACTCAGCCCCCTGAAGCCCGCACCGCTGCTGACGACGTACCAATGAAATCGGACGGTCGCCCCAGGCGCTACTGGCCACGGGGCCGGAAAAAATCGGTGATACGGGCAGTCATCACCGGAGGGCCAGTATTTGAGATCGATGGGTGCATCGGGTACCGCAGCGAGTTTCGCCTTGGTCGCAGGGACGCCCGCGCGTTCGAACGCTAGCGTGATCTGCCCATCCACCGCCTTTCGGGTGAAATCACTGCAGTTGCCGAATGCGATCCGGGTCGAGGCCGGCGACCTCGCACCATTCCGCGAGGTGATTTTCGGCAAGGCTCTCGCTCGCTTCCACTTCCTTCAGCCGCTCTTGCCAGCTCTCCACGGCCTGCCGTTGGCTGAACAGCTCGCCCGAGCCCATCCAGCTCGCGCGAACGAAATCGCGCACATAAAGCATGTCTAGCCAAGCCTGCGCCCGTCTCTTGCCGGTGAGGATCTTCAGGCCCCCCTGATGCGAGCCGGGATCGCTGACCGCCGCATCGACCTGCTTCCCTTTGTAAAAAAGAACAAGTTCAAAAGTGTCGCCATCGTAAATGCTGGTCAGAATGGCGACCGAGGCGAGCCGCTTCGACAACTGCACGGCCAAATCCTTCAGCTCGCCGCCGTCGATCTCGTCGTTCTCCGAATTGTAAATCGACAGGAAGCCGCCGTCGCCGGGAACCGGCACGACCTGCTTTGCCGGCGATGCACCCGCCTTTTTCGGCTTAATGTAGCCGAGCTTGCGGTATGCCTTTTCGATTTCGCCGCTCAGCGACGCCGGGTCCGGAGGCAAACTCAGGATGTGGAGGCTTGTTGCCGTCGTGCCCATGCCGTCTCCAGATCACGCCACCCGGCAGATTGCCGGATCGAGCCGAGAATTCGCGCAAGGTTTTTCCCAACTCGTAAAAGCGCCTCGTCCCATTGGAACAACCCGAACCGGTCGAATTCTGGCAATGACGTCCCATTCGGGAGCGTGAAGCACGAGGTGCAGGTGAGGGTTCCCGGATCGGGGAGCTGCGGCGGGTTCCAGGTAAACAGCGCAAGATCCTTGCCGCGCAGATAGGCATGTACGCCGAGATCGGCGAGCGCGTCCGGGGCAACCGCGAGGCCGGTTTCTTCAAGGAGTTCTCGGGCAGCGGCGGCGGGCAGGGTTTCCCCCGGTTCCGCCACTCCTTTTGGGATGTCCCAGCGCGGCGAGCGCGTCGCATGACCGAGCAGTATCCGCTGCCCGTCCGTGACGACCACGCCGCAGCTCGTCCGGCGTGGCGTCACGGCCGCGTACCCCCCGCCGAGACGCCGCCGTAAAACACGCCCCGCTTGTCGTTGTCGGAAGCACTGCCGGGATCTGCACATCCCACAGCCGTCAGTGACAACATTAGCGCGATCACCGAGAACCAGAATCTTTTCTTCATCCCCTCACCCACACCGTTATTCCCTGATGCCCGAAGGGCAGGCCCGGAACCATGAACATCAGCCTCGACCCAGGTTCCGCCGAGACGGTGTTCCTGGATTCCGGGCTCGCGCCGCCTCATAACGAGAGCATGGTAACGATAAGGAGAAAAATAGTGACTGCCGAAATGCGTTCCTACCGGCCGGTGATCATCGGGGCACGCGGGGCCGTCGCGGCCAATCATCCGCTCGCCGCCCAGGCCGGCCTCTTGGCGCTGCGGGCGGGCGGCGACGCGGTCGACGCTGCGGTCGCGACGGCGATGACGCTCGCCGTCGTCGAGCCGATGATGTCGGGGCTCGGCGGCGACGGGTTCTATCATGTCTACGACCAGGCGACCGGCCGGGCCGTCGTGTTCAACGGCAGCGGCCCCGCCCCGGCCGCCGCGACACCAGAACGTTACGCCCGCGGCATCCCGCGCACCGGACCGCTATCGGTCTCGGTTCCGGGCACCGTGGCCGCGCTCGGCGCAATGCACCGAAAATATGGGCGGCTGCCGTGGCGCGACTTGTTCGCCGAGGCAATCGCCTTGGCCCGCGACGGCTTCGGCGCCACCCGGGCCTACAGCCATTTCGCGAATGAATACCGGGCGACCCTGATGGCGGACCCGCGCAGCGCCGCAACCTTTCTCGCCGGCGGTAAGCCGCCGCCCCTCGGTGCTGCGATCGTCCAGCCGGACCTCGCCCGCACGCTCGAAGAGATTGCCTCGGACGGCGTGGAAACCTTCTACCGCGGCCGCCTGGCGCGGCGATTGGCCGCCGCTCTCGAAGGGGCGGGAACTCTGGTTTCGGCCGCTGACCTCGAAGCCTTCGAGGCAGAGCAGCAAGAGCCGATCGGCATCGACTATCGCGGTTTCACGGTGCTCGAGGCGCCGCCCAATTCGACCGGCTTCGTGTTGCTCGAAGAATTAAAAATCCTCGAACACTTCGATCTTGCCGGCATGGGCGTCCTGTCGGCCGATGCGGTCCATGTCACGGTCGAGGCGAAAAAACTCGCCTTCGCCGACCGCGAGCGCTGGGGCGCCGATCCGCGTTCGTTTGAAGCACCGTTCGCGGAGCTGCTGTCCGCCGACTATGCCGCCCGGCTCGCAGCCCGCATCGACATGCGGCGTGCGGCGGCGACCCGTAGCCTGGCCGGCAGCGCGGGAGACACGACTTATTTTTGCACCGCCGATGGCGAGGGCAGTGCTGTCTCGGGCGTGCAGAGCATCAACAGCGGGTTCGGGTCGGGTGTCATGGCTGGCGATACCGGTATCCTGCTCAACAACCGGATGAGCTATTGGCATCTCGAGCCCGGCCACCCCAACCGGCTGCAGCCCGGACGCCGGGTCAGGCACACGATGAACCCGCCATTGGTTCTGAAGGACGGTGCGCTGTGGTGCGTCTTTGGCACGCCCGGCGCCGACAATCAGGTGCAGATCAATCTGCAGGTGCTGACCGCAATGATCGATTTCGGGCTCGACCCGCAGCAAGCCGCTGAAATGCCACGCTGGACTTCGAACGTGCCCGGCCAATACGCCAACTGGCCGCATGACGGCGAGGACGCGCTGACCATCGAGCGCCGCTTTCCGGAGGCGGTGCGCAGCGAGCTCGCGCGCCGCGGTCACCCGGTCAAGACTGTCGGCGACCTCGACGGCCCGTGCAGCGTCGAGATCATCCGCCGCGACGCGGCGAGCGGCATGCTGCTCGCCGGCTCCGACCCCCGCCGCGACGGCTGGGCATTGGCGTGGTAGGCTTGCGGCCGGGAGCCCATAGGCGCATATCCGGCCGGATCGATTATGTGGAGCGGATTCGATAGCCGTATGAAACTTCAAGAGATTGCCCGTCTCCCGCCAGACACATTCTTGGCCGACGAATTAACCAATGATGACAGCATTATCGAGATGGCGAATCTCGACAAGTCGCAGACCGGTATCGACGGCGTCGTTTGGATTTCCACAATGATGACCGGCCATGCCCCGAGGGTGAAATATTTCGTCCGGCCTGGACGAACGCAACCAAGTTTTTCGGTCACCATCGCCGATCAGCCGCGGGTGGTGGCGAATAGCTTGCCGCCGAGGGTCCTCAACCAAATGTCGCCACTGGTCGTACAATGGGTGATATTGAATAAAGACGCGCTCGTCGACTTCTGGCATCACGGGGATACGTGGACCGCATCACAACTAATCCAGTTTCTTCAAAATTTCCGAAAAGTCTAACTCCTAATCTCGGGGAGAAAGACGCGACCGGCATGCTGCTCGCCGGCTCCGACCCTTGCCGCGACGGCTGGGCCTTGGCGTGGTGATCCGGAATCCATTCCTCCGGTGGAAGAAAAACGATTCAATCGTCGAGCGCGCTTTACTCGTCCTCGGGATCGGGATACTGGACGGGCGCCTTCCCAACCGAGCTCAGCAGCCTGGGAAGCTTAATCTTCGGCTCCCTCGGTTCTCGTTTGACGAGCTCGACTAGAAATACCCATTCGTCGCCATAGTCGAAGAGGAAGCGCATCTTGGTTCCGACCTTCGGAAAGGCCTCGATGATGCGCGTCCGCTTGACGCTTCGTGCGTCACTCTCGCCCTCACCCATGTCAACAAACAGCTCGTATCGGACGGGAGAATCGTAGATGTTTCCCTTCAGCCTGCTGTAGAAGCCGAAGGCGTGGTCGAAGTCGAAATCGAAGAAGCGGACAATCGCCTGCGCAAGGGCGTACAGACTGCCGGTAGCTGCGATCTCGAAGGCTCGATAGGTTTTGGGGGTGAGCGAGGCGCAAAAAACGAGGGTGTCGGTCTCAGCCATTCGGTTCGCTTTCCAATCGGCTCGGCAACATGGCGAAACTTAGACCACCCAGTTTTCCAGGGACAGACCCGGAACGTCGCTGAAATCGGCCGGGTTGTTGGTTACGAGAACAGAATTGGTGCTGATCGCATGCGCGGCGATCATTCGATCGTAATCGCGCCTGCGTGCCCAACCGCATTGGGCAATGATCTGGCCGTAGGCGATGGCAGCTGCGGCGTCAAACGGTAGCACCGGCAGACCGCGCAACAAAAGCTCCAATCGAGCCTGCCGTATCGCCGTGAGGCTCGGATCCCGGTAGACACCCCGCTGCAGTCCGGCAAGGCTCAAGGCCGACAGCAACACCTCACCGTCATGCTCCGCCAGCTTGTCAAGAACCGCGTCGGTGCCGTCGCGGGCATGAATGGCGATATTGGTGTCGATAAAGTATGCCAAGACCGCGTCACACCCTCAGTCCCGCCGGCGCAGAGGAACATCGATCGGCTGCCGTTTTTCAACGCGGGCGGGCTTTGGCATGCGGCGCAAGGCGGCGACCGCATCCTTCAAACTGTTGCGAGCGGGAAAGATTGTGATGACGTCACCCAGTCGCGTGATTTCGAGATCGATATCGGTCTCCGCATAGGCAAGCTCGGCCGGAATGCGAACGGCTTGGCTGTTGCCGGATTTGAACACACGGGTCCGAGGCATCGAAGTCCTGTCGCGAAATTAAGCGATTGAAAGTATGGCCGACGACTCGACACGTCAATCCACGTATATCCGGCGCATACCGCTCCGGGACTGCCCTCCGGCTCTTTGCTGTCATTCATGGCAAGTCCCCGGTTCATTCGCGCGGCGTGATGCGACGCCGATTGGTTTGATAGAAGGCGATGAAGGCCTCAAGTACCTGATTGAAGAATTGCGGCGGCAGCAAGCCATAGTCGTAGCGGTCAATGTGCGGCAGCTTGCGCAGGTCGTAACCGGCCAAACCAATTCATTGCCTTCGCTGACGATAATCCACGACGGCTCGTCGTCGAGCCCGAGATGCCGTTTGATCGGTATCGGGATCTCAACCCCGGAAGCGGGATCGGCGGGCGCGCTGTGCGTGATCGGCAAAACCGTGACGACGGTGGCGCCGTCGGCATCGCGCTCGACGGCAAGCACGATCACGCTCGGCCCGTCTTTTTGTCCCTCTTGCCGTCCGGCCTCATGCTCGTGATGCCAGAGATCGATGCCTCCCGGTCCTGGCGCACCCGCCTTCCGCGGACGAAACCTTGATGCGAACACATCATGAACATATGTGTCAGGCCCTTGCGCTGGGAGCCTTGCCTGTGCCCGAATCCACTGCCGAGCCGCCCGACCGCTCCTGTTATCCCCTGTTTTACAGAGCCAGAATCGAAGAAAATCAATTGCTTGCTCCTGATCTCTTTTCGCCTCGCGCGCGCGACGCGCGCGAGCGCTTTGCCAGGGGAGGTTCCGTGGGAAGCTCCGGCAACCCGCGCGGCCAACGCCGAGCCCGACACCGCGCCCCGGTCGTGAGGCGGACATCGCAACTGCGCGCGCTAGAATTTTTCAGCCAAAGCGTGGGTCTTTCGGCGCTAATTTGTTGCAGACGCGCCAAAGCGAAATATTCGGTTCAATTCATGATTGTGGCTAGCCGCAACCACCGGCGGCCAGGAAAGGTCCAGAACTCTCGGCGCGCGCCCCTTTGGCAAACACAGAGGAAGAGATCTATCGGTGGATCGGGTGCACGATAGAATACGGTTTCAGGGTTAAGAGATGCCGCCGGGAGAGCACGCCATGAAAATTCGCGATGTCGAGGTCTTTCAGGTCGCCTGGGCACCGGAGGACAAGCCGGCGCAGCGCAGCGCCTGGGTCAGAATCCATAGCGACGATGGCCTGTTCGGGATCGGGGAGGCGTCGCCGATGCAAGGCGGGCTCGCATCGCTCGGGATCATCCGACACAATCTCGCATGGGAGCTGATCGGCGCAGATCCGCTCGACCATGCGGTGCTGCACGACACGCTATTGCACAAATTCGCCAAGCTCGGGCCCGAGGGTGCGCTGACCGGCGCGTTGGCGGCGCTCGACATCGCGCTGTGGGATTTGAAGGGCAAGCTGTTCAATCAGCCGATCTATAAATTGCTGGGCGGTGCCTGGCGCACCAGCCTGCCGTTTTACGCCTCGATCGGCGGCAATGGCGAGCGCAGCGTCGACGAGGTGCTGCGCGTCGTCGAGGCGCGGCTGAAGGACAAACCGGCGGCGGTAAAGATCCGCTTCGACAACGACCGCACCAGGCCGGACATCGACATTCCGGGCGATATTGCGAAGGCGCGCGCCGTCCGCCGCTTGGTCGGGGATGATTTGCCGCTCGCCTTCGACGCCAATAACGGCTACTCGGTCGGCGGCGCGATACGCGTCGGCCGCGCGCTCGAAGAACTTGGCTATTGGTGGTTCGAGGAGCCGGTGCAGCACTATCATGTGAAGGCGATGGGTGAAGTGGCGCAACGGCTCGACATCACGGTCTCCGCCGGCGAACAGACCTATTCGCTGGCCGGATTGGCGGATCTGATCGCGGCCGGAGTGCGGATGGTGCAGCCCGACATCGTCAAGATGGGTGGGATCACCGGCCTGATGCGCTGCGTCGCACTGGCCAATGCGCACGGCGTCGAGCTGGTCCCGCACCAGACGCAGCCGGCGATCGGCCACATGGCCAATTTGCATCTGGCGGCGAGCCAACTGCACGCCACCAAGCCATGCGAGCTCAATGACCCGTCGCCGCGCATGCACGCGGTGTTCGAAAATGCCCCGCGGCCCGTCGACGGCCTCTTTCACCTGCCGCAAGCGCCGGGATTGGGACTGCAGATCAATGAGGCGGAATTGGCGAAGCGGCGCGTGCCGATCGCCTGAGAAGGAGCGATGAACTCAGTGGTGGCGGCAGTCAGCCTCAACGCGAAGCACACCTTGGTCAAATCCAACCAGGACAGCATCCGGCTCTTGGCGGGGCTCGGCGTCGATGGCGACGCGCATAAGGGCGCTACCGTCCAGCACGGCTCTCGGGTGGCGCGCGACCCGAGCCAGCCCAATCTGCGCCAGGTTCACCTGATTCACGCCGAATTGCACGAGGAATTGCGCGCGGCGGGCTTCACCATCTCGGCCGGGCAGATGGGCGAGAACATCACGACGCAAGGCGTCGATCTGCTCGATCTGCCGCTCGGCGCGCGGCTCTATCTCGGCGATGTAGCGGTCGTCGAGATTACCGGCCTGCGCAACCCGTGCGCCCAGCTGGACCGCATCCAGCCCGGACTGATGGCGGCGACCCTCGGTCGGGACGCGCGCGGCAATCTGGTTCGCAAGGCCGGAATCATGGGCGTCGTCATCACTGGCGGCGAGGTGCGGCCCGGCGACCCGATCTGCGTCGAGCTGCCGCCGCAGCCGCATCGCACGCTCGCGCCGGTGTAAGGGGTGGCGCAACAATCGTCATCCCGGGATGCCCGAAGGGCAGGCCCGGGACCCATGAACACGGACAGTGCATACATCTGAAGGGCCGGTGATCATAGTTTCCGGGCTCGCGGGCGATGCCCGCGCCCCGGAATGACAATGGCAATACTGCCCGCGTTGCCGGGGGCCGGAGGGTGTGAGAATTTAGTCAGATGAACCCGCGGGCTGCCGGCTTGGCGCTCGGCTTTTCGAGCGTCGGCCATTTTTTGCGCATTTGCTGATGCTGCTCTACCCGACCGTCCTGCTCGTCCTCGAAGGGCGGTGGGGTATGTCGTACGGTGATCTGCTCTCGCTGTCGCTCGGCGGTTTCGTATTGTTCGGCCTCGGTGCGCTGCCGGCAGGCTGGCTCGGCGACCGGTGGAGCGCGGAGGGCATGATGGTCATCTTCTTTATAGGCACCGGCGGCGCGGCGATCGCCACTGGCCTGACCGACGGGCCGGTGGCACTGGCGCTCGGTCTCGCCGCGATCGGGTTGTTCGGGTCGATCTATCACCCGGTCGGCACCGCCTGGCTGGTGCGCAATGCCAGGAATCGCGGGCGGGCGCTCGGCATCAACGGCATTGCCGGCAGCATCGGCCTCGCCGCAGCGGCATTTGTCGCCGGCGCATTGACGCAGGCTATCGGCTGGCGCGCGGCCTTCATCATACGCTGTGCGCCGCGACCGGGGCGATTTTGCTCTGCTGTATGCGCGGCGGAAGCGTTGTCGCCGCGGCGGCCGATCGCCGGCCCGAGCCGGAGGCATCGCGCAGTGACGTTATCCGCACGTTCATAGTGCTCTCCTTTACGATGCTGGCTGACGGCACGATCTCACAAGCAATCACCGTCGCCTTGCCGAAGGCATTTGCCGCCGGGCTGACCGGTCTCACCGATGGCGGGACCCTCGATGCCGGCGGCTTCGTCACCTTGGTCTTTCTCGTCGCAGCAACCGCCCAGCTGGCTGGTGGCTGGCTCGCCGACCGCTTTGCGATGAAGGCCGTATACGTCCTCGCCTGGGCGGCCCAGGTCCCGCTTTTCGTCATCGCCATGCAGGTACGCAATGTGCCGCTCCTCGGCGCGATGATCGCGGTCAATTATCTCGGCGTGCTGTCGGTGCCGGCGGAAAATGCGCTGCTCGCGCGCTACAGCCCGCCGCAGTGGCGGGCCACCGCCTTTGGCGCCAAGTTCCTGTTGGCGCTCGGCGTCAGCACGATTGGAGTAAAGCTCGTCGCCGTCATTTATGACGGCGGCGGGAGCTTCGCGCCGCTGTGGCTGACCCTGGCTGGCAGCGCCGGGTTTGTCGCCGCCGCCGGATTGTTCCTACCCGGCCGCTTGCGGCGTACCGCTCCGATTTTCACGCCGCAGCCCGCGGAATAATATTGAACGGAGGGCCAAAATGGTGAGACAACCAATTGCAGAGAGTCAGGACCCAACGGCGGAGCTGCTGCCTGCCCGGCATCCGAAGCTTCGCGATGCCGCCGTTATCCTCGCCATCATCTCGACGGTCTGCTATTTCGCTTTCAGCCAGGGAGTGGCGGGCTTTCTGGGCTTTGTACTGAAGATAGTTGCCCGTCTGGTACACGCCTCGAATTAGCCTATATAAACGCGCGCCGCAGGGCCTTCCCGATCATTCGGTCGCCACATTGCAACGGTTGGGAGGCCCCAGGGTCGTCGGCGAGTACGGGACAACGGCGCAGGAGCAAATCGTGAGTGAACCGTTGCCTGCCGTCTATCTCGCGAGGCATGGCGAAACCGCCTGGAGCCTCTCCGGCCAGCATACCGGCCGCACCGATCTGCCGCTGACCGAGCGCGGCGAGCGTCAGGCGCGCGCGCTCGGCGAGCGGCTGCGCGGCGCACATTTCGCGAAGGTGCTGACCAGCCCGTCGCAGCGCGCGCGGCGCACCGCCGAGCTCGCCGGGTTTGGCAGTCTCGCCGAGATCGATCCCGACCTCGCCGAATGGGATTACGGCCAATATGAGGGCCGCCGCACCGCCGATATCCTAGCCGAGCGCCCGGGGTGGTATATATTCCGCGACGGCTGTCCCGGAGGCGAAACGCCGGATCAGGTCGGTACGCGGGCCGACCGGGTGATCCAGCGCATCCGTGCTGTCCATGGCGACGTTCTGATTTCTTCGAGCGCGCATATCCTGCGCGTGCTGGCGGTGCGCTGGCTCGGGCTCGAACCGGCGGCCGGTCGCTATTTGTGGCTCGATACTGCGAGCCTCAGCATTTTCAGCTATGAACATAATCTCGCAGAACCGGCGATCCGCCTGTGGAACGAAACCCACCGACCGGAATAGTTCGCCTCGAATGGAACCCGCCCGATGATCACCCGCGATGAGACCGTATTCCTCGTCGACGTCGACAATACGCTGGTCGACAACGACCACATCCAGGCCGATCTGAAGCGCCACCTGGAGCGCGAATTCGGCGCAGCGTCCCGTGACCGGTATTGGGCGATTCTCGAAGAGCTGTTCACCGATTTAGGCTACCGGGATTATCTCGGTGCCCTGCAGCGTTACCGTGCCGAGCGCCCACGGGACATACACCTCTTATCGATGTCATCGTACCTGGTCGATTATCCGTTCGCCAACCGGCTATACCCGCAGGCGCTCGATGTTCTCGAGCGCTTCCGCGGTTGGGGGCCGACCGCCATTCTGTCCGACGGCGACGTCGTCTTTCAGCCGCGCAAGTGCGAGCGCTCCGGAATTTCGGAAGCGGTCGACGGCCATGTGCTGATCTACATCCACAAGGAGCAGGAGCTCGAGGATGTGGAACAACGCTACCCGGCGAGCCATTATGTCCTGGTCGACGACAAGCCGCGGATCTTGGCGGCGGTCAAGGAGATCTGGGGCAATCGGGTGACGACGGTACTGCCGCGTCAGGGCCAGTACGCCAACGATGCTCGGGTCGTCGCCTCGCTGCCCTCCGCGGATATCACCGTCGAGCGCATCGGCGACCTTCTCGCCTACGAATTCTCTGACTTGGTGACGAAATCCTCGTGATGCTGCTGTTGGAGGGATATTCCCATGCAACTCGGAATGGTCGGCCTCGGCCGGATGGGCGCGAACATGGTGCGGCGGCTTCTCAAGGGAGGCCACGAATGCGTGGTCTTCGACATGTCGCCGAAGGCGGTCAGCGAACTAACTGCGGAACACGCCGTCGGGTCCGCCTCGCTCGCCGACCTCGTTAAAAAACTGGAGAAGCCCCGCGCGGTCTGGCTGATGGTGCCGGCAGCCGCTGTCGACAAGACCATCGCCGACATTCTGCCCGCTCTCGAGCCCGACGACATCCTTATCGACGGAGGCAATTCCTACTACATCGACGATATCCGGCGCGCCAAGGAGCTGATGCCGCGGCGGATCCACTATGTCGATGTCGGGACCAGCGGCGGGGTGTGGGGGTTGGAGCGCGGCTATTGCATGATGATCGGCGGCGAAAAGCCGGTGGTCGGGCGGCTCGATCCGATTTTTGCGACATTGGCCCCGGGGAAGGGCGACATCGAACCCACTCCGGGACGGGAGAAATTGGGGGCCAGCACCGCCGAGCAAGGCTACCTCCATTGCGGGCCAAACGGCGCCGGCCATTTCGTCAAGATGGTGCACAACGGCATCGAATACGGGCTGATGGCCGCCTATGCCGAAGGGCTGAATATCCTGCATTCCGCCAATGTCGGAAAGCAGACGCATACGATCGATGCCGAGACCACGCCATTGCGCGACCCCGAGCACTACCAATACGACCTCAACCTGCCCGATATCACCGAGTTGTGGCGGCGCGGCAGCGTGATCGCCTCCTGGCTGTTGGACCTGACGGCGAATGCGCTCGCCAAGGACTCCGGACTTGCGGGCTTTGCCGGCCGGGTCTCGGATTCGGGCGAGGGGCGCTGGACGATCAAGGCCGCAATCGACGAGGGCGTGCCTGCGCACGTCCTGTCGGCAGCGCTCTACGATCGTTTCGCCTCGCGCGGCGAGGCGGAGTTCGCCAACAAGCTGCTTTCTGCCATGCGCTACGAGTTCGGCGGCCACGTCGAGAAACCGGCAGGTTAGCCCCAACCAGCAATGCGACCGCCAGATTGCAGGCTGCTCTCGATCCTGGCGAACTTGGCTTGCCGCGCCTGGCAAGGTAAGGGCTGCGGCCGGACGCGCCGGAAGGTTGGTCGCCAGCTGAGACACTGCCCGGCGCCGCAACCTATCCTCCCGGTAGATCCGCCTCGCCTGCGGCGGTGAGCTGGTGCGCAAAGTTGTCGGCGTTGCGCGCCGCTTCCGCCGTGCGGGCGGCCGCGTCATCCGGCGTGCAGCCGACGGCGCGCAGGATCGCGCCCACGATGTGCGGAACCGTTCTCGCGTCGATCCACCCAAGGCCGAGATCTCGCGCCGCCTGCACGAAAATCGCCGAGACAATCCGGGCCGCGAGGTCACTCGAGGGTAGCGCCAGGCAACCCGCCGCCAGCGCGGCCGCGAGGTCTTCCCGCATTCGTACGTGCACGGCTTGGCTCACGCCCGGGATGTCGGCGGCGGCACGTGCCGCGAGCAGCGCACGCGTGGGTTCCGCCGCCAAATAGCGCAGCAGAAGCGTCGTCGCGGTAGCCAGGCGGGTCAGCGGATCGCTCGCTGCCAGCCGCGCCGGCTGTAGCCGCTCGTCCAGCTCGGCGATCAACCGCGCGCCGAGTTCCGCCTCCAGAGCCGCAAGATCCTCGAAGTGCACGTAGAACGTGCCCTTCGCCAACCCCGCCGCCTGCATCACCGCATCCACGGTCACCGGCCCGGCTGCGTAGCATTCGCCCGCCGCGTCCAGAATCGCTGCGCGCGTACGCGCGCGCTTGGCGGAGCCGATCTCCGCTCGTCTTGCCAGATTTACCTGCGCCATCGGTTCACCATTTTTTACCAGCGTTCATATTGAATATACAGTCATTATGACCTATATGTCCGCGGAGGAAGTCATGATCTCACGGTAGGCCCTTCAGGTAGCTGCGTTTGGCGTTTTCGCGGGATTCGCCGCGTTGCCGACAGCCCGGGCGGCGGAGCCGCCCCTGCCGGTCACCTCGGCGATCAGCGAGGAAGCCGCCACCGCCGTCTCGCAAATGGGCAAGACCCTTTTGACCAAAGAGCTCTCGTTCACGGCGAAAACCATACGCGTCTATCAGGACGAAGCCGGACAGCCGCTCCACATCTTCCATGCCATGAACGTCGTGGCGCGCCGTCCCGACCGGCTCGCCGCGCACGTCACCGGCGACGACGGCTCCCACGATCTGATCTACGACGGGAAGTCGGTTGCTGTCTCCTCGTCCAATCGCGATGAGTACGTGGTGGTTCCCGCAACGGGAGACATTCCGTCGGCTCTCGAGAGGGTGGAGCAACTCAACCGCGATTTTCCGCTGGTCGACTTTTTTACCGAGGCTCCGGACAAATCGCTTTTGAGCGGGGTTACCGCCGGTTGGCAAGTCGGGACAAACAAAGTTGACGGCGTCGAGTGCCGGCATCTGTTTTTCTCCTAAAGGGGTGGCATCGATCTGGAATTGTGGGTCGAGAAGAATGACGCGGCGATACCGCATCGGTTGATCGTCACCTATCGGATGGTCCCCGGTCAGCCGAACTTCATCGCGGAATTCGGGAACTGGAATGCCACCGTGCATCCGTCCGAAGCCGAGTTCACGTTTCAACCGCCCGCCGACGCGACAAAGATCGAGCTCGGTCAAGCCGTCCGCGCCGGAGAACAGGAGTAAGTGACGATGAAACACCTGAAATTGACCGTCGTCGGTCTTCTCGCATTAACGACAGTAACGTCGGATGCATTCGCCTTTGGCCCGCCGGGTCCGCCGCATCTCCCAATCGGGGCGGCCTGCCGCATCCGCCGATAGGCGGCGGCCTGCCGCATCCGCCGATGGGCGGCGGCGGACCCGTCGGCAATATCGTGGCACGCGGCCCCGCCGGGAATGCGTTCGGGAATGTCGCGGCGGGTCCCGCAGGAAATTTCTCCGGGAATATCGCGGCACGCGGCCCCGCGGGAAATGTCTCCGGCTCCGGGAATGTCGCGGCAGGCCCCTTGAACTCCGGTAACGTCAATGCCGCCCGCAACACCTTGAATTACGGCAATGTCAATGCCTATGGCAACGGCGGATATGGCAGCGGATACTCTGGTAACGGAAGCTACTGGGGCGCATATGCCGCCGGCGCCGGAACCGCGGTAGGAGCGGAAGCCGCCTCGAGCGACAAGTCGTCAACGACCTATAACTATTATACCTCGCCATATTACTCCTATACTTGTTGGGACGCCAATAACCAGCACTACTAAGCGTCGGCGGTTCCGTGCTCCCATTGATCATGCGCTCTAACGCGGTGGCGGCGGGCTGTGGGTCCGCCGCATCGCGCCGCCACCCTCACGAGAGGTGGCGCTGCTCGGCTCTGCCGATGCGCATTATCCAATATGGTCCCAGCCGACGGAGCAGGTCACCACCCGCTATCCAGGCGCTAGCGCTCTCCCGAGAACGACTTTGCAGGAGTTAGACTATGGAATTGAGCGATAGGGAAATCCATCTGTTGGCGTCGTCTACGCCGTTTAAAGAAGATCCGCGTCCACTGTTCAAATTGCTTGGAATCAGTGGCAGGGTCGACTTTTTTTGGGTTGAAGCTCTAGAAAATTGGCGCGAGCGTCGGGCGAAAAGTCTCTGCTAGCCCAACTTCGCCGATTCGAGCACTTTTAAGGACCTAAGTATCTGAGATCGCTGGAGCCGACCCCCGAAGGTCGGCACTACAGCGGGATCGGCGGCACGGGCTCGGCGGTGATCTTGGGGGGCGGTTGAGCGGGCCGCTCCAGTTTGAGTTTTGTCAGCAAGAGGCTGAGCTCCGGTTCGGGCTCGGTATAGCGGGTGAGCAGCAGCTCGCGACCGTCGGTGATCGGCAGGTGCACGTCGATCATCTGCATAGCGGCAAACTTCTCCAGGACGCTGCGCGGCGTCAGCCCCTTCGCCAGCGCATGCAGGCGCCGCGCCAGCGTGACGTGCAGGCCAATAGGCCAGGAAGGCGATGAAGACGTGCGCCTCGACGCGTGCCTGGAGCTGGTGAAAGACCGGCCGGATCGCGAGGTCGCCTTTGAGGTTCTTGAACGCCTCCTCGACCGCGACCAGCAGAAGGTAATGGCTCCACAGCTTGGCGGGGTCTTCCTCGACGAGATTGGTACGCAACAGATAGCGACCTTCGCGCGATCGTGTCTGCCGCAGTTTGGCGCGATCGAGCCGATAGCTGAACGTGGCGCTGTCTGCGGCGATCTCGATCGTGACCAGGCGCCAGGCGGTGCGGGACGGCTCGCGCGCGGCGCCGAGTTTCATCAGCAGCTCCTCGCGGGACAGCGGCATCGTCGAGAGTTGCTTGAGCCGGGCCCACAGCCGCTTCAACTGGCGCCGCCGTATCGCCCGCTCCCCGGCCTCCGCCGGGGCAGGCTCTTGGCAACACGGTCGCGGCTCTGGGCCAAGACGTAGAGCTCGCCCTCTTGCGCCAACAGCTTGACCCCGGCCTTCGCCGGGGCAGGCTCTGGACGCCGGGTCGCGCCTCTTGCCATGGCTTAGCGACCAGATGCTTTTCCAAACGCGTCAAGCGACCCTTCGGCGGGCCCACCAGATAATGCACTGGCGGGTCGGCCGCGCGCATCTCGGCGAGCACTTCCTCGGTCGGCACGCCGCGATCCATCAGCCAGACCCGGCGCGCCTTACCGTATTGCCGCTCGATGCGCTCGAGAAACCCCCGCAGGGTCGTCTTGTCCGCGGGGTTGCCGGGAAGAACCTCATAGGCCAGCGGCCGGCCTTCGGGGGTCACCACCAAGGCAATGACGATCTGCACACAATCCGGCCGGTGATCGCGCGAGTACCCGAAGCGCCGCTTGTCGCCTTCCGGAAACCGCGGATCCGCCTCGAAATAGAGCCTGCCCCGGCGAAGGCCGGGGTGCTCGTCAGGTCGTAGAGCAGCACGTCGTAGCTGATGTTGAACAGGTCTCGCCACCGTCCCGTCAAGTGATCAAAGACCGCCTGCTTGTGCACCAGCAACCGGTCGTGACAGCGGTACAGCTTGGGGATCTCGGCCAGCCCTGCGTCCTCGCCCAGCAGATCGGCCAAGGCACTGCGCCGAAACCACTCGCGGTGCAGCCGCCATTCGCTGCCCGGCGCCAGCAAGCGATAGGCAACCAGCACGAACAGAACCTGATCCCAGTGCGTTCCCCCGCTTTCGCGAGGGCAGGCTCTTTGCGGCTCGATCCCAGCCGCTTCGACCAGAACTGATCCAGCTGCAGCTCGCGCCACAGCATCAACGTCAGCCGGCACGCGCCCCACTGCCGCGGCCGACGCAATTGCAACTGCGACAGCTTGACGTGGACGATCGAGGCGTCCGCCAGCACTCCGGCGCCGCGGTCTTCCGGAAACAACGATAGCGTCCGCGATTGCGTGGCGCCTTCCTCGAGCACCTCGATCGACCGCCGCCACGCCAATTCCTGCGTGTCGTTGATCTCACCCAGGTACAGCACGTGCCGCTGCACCACGCGCCCCCTGGCGGTCCGCGTGTTCTCGACAACCCTCCAGTAGCGGTGTTGCTTGCCATCCTTCCGGCGAACTTTGCAGCGCAAGAACATGATGGCCGCCGATTATCGGCACCTTGGCGGCCCGGAGAATAGACTTGGTCGGCACTACAGCCGATATCCGGCGTTTTGACCCGCGGCGCTCCTTACCGTTCAATGACTTGCCCGGCGAAAATCGCGGAACGCTGGGTCGAAGCGGCGAAGTTAGGCTAGCCTGGATGGCCGCGTCGAGCGGCGGGAATGGCGGCCAGAGTAGTCAATTCGGGCCGTGCAGAGAGGTTTGCTGGTGGTCAGGCGCGGCAATTTTACGAGGCTGCCTCCTATGCGAGTCGAGGGTTTGGCTTGACGCGGAACGGTTGTGGTTGAGGGCATGGCCGCACACGAGCCGGCCGATCGAATTTGATTGCCGGCCGGTAGCGGCGGCTATCCCGCGGTGAGGCGTTGCGCGACCGCCATAAACAGATCCTTGTCGGGACAGCCGCTCGACAGACAGAAGCGGATGCGCCGGGTGTTGCGCCAGATCACCGCACCGATCTTCAACAGCTTGAGGCGGATCGTGCCGACCTGGGCGCGGGCCAGCTCGGTGGCGGTCAAGCCCAGCCGCCGGATGGCGGTCAGCAACGTATCGGCGAAGCCGGCGAGCAGCAGTCGGAACTGGTTCGGCCACCAGTTGTGGCATGAGGTCCGATCGGCGAACAGTTCGAACTGCTCTTTGATGCGGTTCTCCATGTCGCCGCGCGCGCAATAGAGATCCTTGTAGAGCGCGTCAGGCTCGCCGCTGAGGTTGGTGACGACAAAGCGCGGATTGGTGCCGAGGCGGTCATGCTCGACGCGGGTGATGATCCGCCGTTCGACTGTCCAGGTCTTGGCGGCATAGGCGAACTCGCCAAAGCGCCGCTGCTTGTCGCCGGTTTCGGCGAAACCCGCCTTGGCGTCGGCCAGCCACGGCGCGGCCAGCGCGAGCAGCCGCGGGTTTTTGGCCAGACCCAGGATGTAGCCGACCCGATGCCGCTCGCACCAGGCCAGCAGGCGCGGCCGGCAGAAGCCGCTATCGGCCCGCAGCACGACGCGCACACCGGGCCACGCTTGGCGCAGGCGCTTGACCAGCAGCGCCAGGATCGCCCGGCTGTGTTTGGCGGCATCGATTTTGGACGGCCGCAGATCGGCCACCAGCAGCTGCTCGCCGCAGAACACGTAGAGCGGCAAGAAGCCGTGGTGGTCGTAAAACCCGTGGAAAAAGCGCCCTTCCTGGTGACCATGCACCGGTACGTCGGTGGCATCGAAATCGAGGACGATCTCCTCCGGCGGCGCGGCAAAGGAGGCGATGAACTGTTCGATCAGCACGCGGTGGAGGGCCACCGCGGTGGCGCGATCCGCCCAGTGCTCGAATCGGCACAGGGTTGGCGCGCTCGCCAACGGCGCGACGCGATCGACCGCCGTCTGCAGCGCCAGATCCTGCCGCAGTTCGCCATGGTCGTTGAGATCTTCATAGCCGAGCGCCAAGCCGTATAAACGCTGCCGCAACTGCGCCACGGCGCTGTGGCGGCAGCGCCCCGGATCGCGCGGATCGCGTAGCACCTGCGCCGCCGCTGCGCTCAACCCGAGCCGGCGATCAGCGGCCCGCAACAACAAAACCCCGCCGTTGCTGTTCATCGCACCGCGCGCTTGCGACCGGCTGGAAAGCCAAAACTCCCCTGGGTACAATCCGTCACCGCCAAGATCCCCCGCTGGATTTTGTCTCAGCAGCGGAATCTCAGCATGATCCGGAGCTTGGCGGTACCCTTTTCTCCCGATCCTATGAAATATCCGGGCTAGCGCGATTCCGATGGCAGGAAGGCCGTGGTGCTCATCTTGGCCAGAGATCACCGAATTTACTTTCGGCGGACACAAAATACCCCGAATCATCTGCGAGTTCGGCACCGGCCGTAAGGGCTGATGAGTGACCAACCCTGCCGCCCGAGCCCTAATTATAATAGGCGAAGTTGCGTTAAATGGCAACTCAAGTCACTCGCGGCTGCTCAGCCGACTCCTGATTAGGCTGAGCTCAGGCCGGTGCGGCTCAGGCTTCTTTGTTTTCTAGCCACCCAGCAAGGCTCCCGATCGCCGACCTCACGCTGCTCAATCAGTCTAACCACGTCCTCCATCGACTATAGCTGGGTTTCAATCTCCGTCGCCATTGCCGGGGTCGTGCGTAGCGTCTTGTGGACTCGAACGAAGTTATACCAGAGCGCATAGAGCGCGACCATGTGCGCAGGGTTTCCCAGCTTCTGGCTGCGCGCTTGTCAGCCGGGTGAATCGGTGCGAGGTTCGCCCGCTCGGAATAGCACGTGCTGGCATGCTCCGGATCGGGATTGCCGGTGATGTTCTCGATGCGCGTTCCAACGCATTCTGACGGGCTGGAGCGGCGAACTGCTTCCGGCGATGATGGCGGTTCACCGTACAGTTTGATCAGCGTGCTGTAGTCAATGTCGGCACCAGACGCTTCCTCCACCGCTTATTCAAACTGACACTATCAACCGATCGCTCCGGGAAGGCGTCCAACCGGCCCCGCTACTGCAGTGATGCGCTGGATGACGGCAGGCCGCGGCTCCGAAACTTCGCCCTGCTCGAAGGCGATCACCGTCAGCATCGCAAACGCGTCGAGGAGCTCGCCGGGGCGAAGCAGAAAATCGGGGTTGTGCGGCCGCCCGAACCGCTCGTTGCCAAGCGCGAAGGTCTCGTAGATCAGGATACCGCCGGGTCCCACAGCTTGGGCGATCGCCGGCAGCAGCGGGCGGTGCAGGTAATTGGTCACGACGATAGCGTCGTAGCCGGCGCCGAGCGGCCACGGGGCGCCGGTCTCGAGATCGATCTGCCGCACTTCGCAGCCGGTCCCGGCGAGCGGCAATAGCGCCGAGATGTCGCGGTCGACCGCGCAAACCGCAAAGCCGCTGTCGAGCAGAAGCTGGGTATGCCGACCGCTCCTCGCAGCAAGGTCGAGCACCCGGCCGCCGCGTCTGATCAGCGGCACGAATTGTCTCACCCAAGCAGAGGCCGGCGCGGAGGACACCCGTGACTCAGCGTTTATCGACATGTCGGCATACATTTGGACAGCCCGGACGGGCCGGTGTACAACTGCCGGATAGGAGGTTGCCTCGATGATCCTGTTCACGTTGCGCTGCGCTCATGGCCACGAGTTCGAAGGGTGGTTTCGTGACGGAGACGGTTTCGAGGCGCAGCAGAAGTCCGGTGAGATTGCCTGCCCCGAATGCGGTCAAACCGGGGTCGAGAAAGCGGTTATGGCGCCGCGTCTCGGCCGCTCGCGGGAGACATCTCCGCCGATCTCCCCGGCGCAATTTCGCGCGGCGCTGATCGAGATGCGGCGGCAGGTCGAGACCCACTGCGATTACGTCGGCGAGCATTTCGCCGAGGAAGCCCGGCGCATCCATTACGGCGAAATCGATCCGCATGGCATATACGGCGAGGCCAGCGAAGAAGAGTTGCGAGAACTCAAGGATGAGGGGATCAGCTTTGGCCGCATCCCCTGGATCCCGCACACCGACAGCTGAGAGCATGTGAAGGAATTACCTGCGCCGCGATCTTGCGTTCTTCGAGACGCGCCCTCCGGACGCTCCTCAGCATGAGGTAAGTCTATGATTACACAAAGAAAATGCCTCATCCTGAGGAGCCGCCGCAGGCGGCGTCTCGAAGGACGCACCAATGCCGATCCACTTCATTCATGTGCTCTGAGCGGGGCGGCTCACTGCCGCACCGCCACTACCATGTAATTGACTTCCAGGTCGCGCGAAAGTGACCACTCCCCGCTTATCCAATCATAGCTGACGCCGGACACCTCGGTGGGGTTCAGGCCGTTGCGGCGCAGTCCGAGGACGAGCTCGGAAGGGCGCACGAATTTGCGCCAATCATGCGTGCCGCGAGGCAGCCAACCGAGCAGATATTCGGCGCCGATGACCGCCGTGGCAAAAGACCGGAGGGTGCGGTTCAAGGTGGCGCTGATAAAAGCTCCCCCTTGCCCGACCAGCGCGCCGACGGATCCGAGAAAAACAGCGGGATCGGCGACGTGCTCGATAATTTCGAGCGCCAGGACTGCGTCGAAGCGTTGCCCCGCGCCGGACATCGATTCGGCGGTGGCGATGCGGTAGTCGATCGATAGCCCGGTTGCTTCGGCGTGGGCGCGGGCGATCGCGATTGCCTGGTCATCCGCGTCGACTGCGGTAACGGCAAAGCCTAGACGCGACATTGGTTCGGCAACGAGGCCTCCGCCGCAGCCTATATCCAACAGAGTGAGCCCATCGAATGGTCGCAACGAGGAAATGCTGCGACCGAAATGCGCCGTCAGGTGTTGACGAATATAGTCGAGCCGAACGGGGTTGAGCCGATGCAGGGGACGGAAGCTCCCCTCCGGATCCCACCACGCCTCGGTGTGCGCGGCAAAGCGTTCGACTTCCTGCGGGTCGACCGTAGCGCTGATGGCGCGCACTTTCGATCCTTCTCGGTTGAATGGTTCGCTCTATGGCCAAATAACCGGACAAGAGTATGTGTTGCCACCGGCCCCGGCAATAACAGCATGGGGGCCTCATCGACAGATTTGCCGGATAGGTTCGAGAAACCCATGGCGCGCATTGTTCAGAAGTTCGGCGGCACGTCGGTCGCCGATATCGCCCGGATCAAAAATGTCGCGCGGCGCGTCAAGTGCGAAGTCGACGGCGGCAATGAAGTCGCTGTCGTCGTGTCGGCGATGGCGGGAGCCACCAACCAGCTGGTCGATTGGACGCGCGATACCAGCCGCCTGCACGACGCGCGCGAATACGACGTCGTGGTCGCGTCAGGCGAGCAGGTGACCGCAGGTCTGCTTTCGCTGGCTCTGCAGGATCTCGGCATCGATGCGCGCTCGTGGCTCGGGTGGCAGCTTCCGATTCGCACGGACGGGGTGCACGGCAAGGCGAGGATCGAGGCGATCGAAGTCACCGAGATTCGCCGCCGCCTCGCCCAGGGTCAAGTCGCCGTCGTGGCGGGGTTTCAAGGAGTGGGGCCGCGCGGGCGGATCACGACGCTCGGCCGCGGCGGGTCCGACACCTCTGCCGTGGCGCTCGCCGCCGCGCTCGAAGCCGAGCGTTGCGACATCTTCACCGATGTCGACGGCGTCTATACGACCGATCCGCGCATCGTTGCGAAAGCCCGCAAGCTAAGTAAAATAACTTACGAGGAAATGCTGGAAATGGCGTCGCAGGGCGCCAAGGTGCTGCAGACGCGCTCGGTCGAGATGGCGATGAACCACCGGGTGCGCGTGCAGGTGCTGTCGAGCTTTACCGACACTCCCGGAACCCTGGTGGTCGACGAAGACGAGATCGTGGAAAAGCAAGTTGTAAGCGGCATCGCGTACAGCCGCGACGAAGCCAAGATCACCGTGCAGAAGGTGGCGGATCGGCCGGGCGTCGCAGCGGCCATCTTTGGTCCGCTCGCCGACCATGGGATCAATGTCGACATGATCGTACAGAGCGCTTCCGAGGACGGGCGCACCGCCGATCTCACCTTCACTGTGGCGCGCGCCGACCTCGACCGGGCTGTGGCGGTGCTGGAGAAGGGGAAAAACTCGATCGGTTTCGCTGTGCTCAAGCCCGATCCGAATGTCGTCAAGGTCTCGGTTATCGGTGTCGGCATGCGCAGCCATGCCGGGGTCGCCAAGCAGATGTTTCAAACGCTGGCCGACAAGGGCATCAACATCCAGGTGATTTCGACATCCGAGATCAAGGTCAGCGTCCTGATAGCGGCCGAATATACCGAGCTCGCCCTGCGGGCGTTGCACACTGCCTATGGCCTCGACACAGCCGGATGACCGAGGGGATAGCCGCAGCAGAGTTTGCAACGGCCGAAGCGCGCCCAGCCAGCGAGCGGGAAACCGAACGACAGTACGTCCGCGCCGAGCTAGACCGATTGTGGGCCCGGGGCCGAAATGTCCTCGGCTGCGATTTTGCCATTATGGGCGGCGCGATGACCTGGGTATCCGAGCGCAACCTGGTCGCCGCCATATCGAATGCCGGCGGGTTCGGGGTCATCGCCTCGGGATCGATGTCGCCGCAGCTGCTTTCCATGGAGATCAACTCGACGGCGGCGCTGACCCGGCGGCCGTTCGGCGTCAATCTGATCACATTGCACCCGCAGCTGCTCAAATTGATCGAGGTATGCGCACAGCATCGGGTCGGCCACGTTGTGCTGGCCGGCGGCCTGCCGAGCAGTGCCGCGGTGCGCGCAATCAAGCGGAGCGGCGCTCGGGTCGTGTGTTTCGCGCCTTCCCTTGGCTTTGCGCGCAAACTCGTGCGCATGGGCGCCGATGCGATCGTCATAGAAGGCAGCGAGGCTGGGGGGCATATCGGACCGGTCTCGACCGGCGTGCTGGCTCAGGAGATCCTGCCGCATCTCACCGATGTCCCAGTTTTCGTAGCGGGCGGCATTGGCCGCGGCGAGGCGATGCTGGCCTATCTCGAGATGGGCGCCTCCGGCGTCCAGCTCGGCACCCGCTTTGTTTGCGCGCATGAATTGATCGCTCACCCGCGCTTCAAGCAGGCCTTCATCCGGGCCGCGGCGCGTGATGCGGTCGCTTCGATCCAGCTCGATCCGTGCTTTCCGGTGATCCCGGTTCGCGCTCTCGCCAATGGGGCAACCGAGCGGTTTGTCGCCATGCAGCGCCGAGTCATCGACCGATGCGCGCGGGGTGAGCTCTCGCAAGGGGAAGCGCAGCTCGAAATCGAGCATTTTTGGGCTGGGGCCCTGCGTCGCTCAGTGATCGACGGCGATATCGAGGGGGGGTCCTTGATGGCCGGCCAAAGCGTCGGCTTCGTCACGCGCGAGCAGAGCACTGCCGAAATCATCGAGGAACTGCTCAGCCAAGCGCTCGCCGTTCTCGCGGCCCGTAGAGAGGGCATGCGGCAGCGGCAGCTCGGGTCGCGCGAAATCTTGCCAGGGAGCCAGGCGCCCGCGGATGTCTGAGGCCGGAGGCAGCATCAGCGCAACCCGCCGCCTCCTGCGCCGACTTCGCGACATAATGGCAGGCTCGGGCACTGCGCAGGAGCGGCTCGAACGAATTGTGCGGGTGGTTGCCGCCGAGATGGTCGCGGAGGTCTGCTCGGCTTACATCCTGCGGGCGGGCGAGGTCCTCGAGCTGTTCGCGACCGAGGGGTTGCGGCCCGAAGCGGTGCACCGGACCCGGTTGCGGGTCGGTGAGGGTCTGGTCGGGGTGATCGCCGCGACGGCCCGGCCTCTCGCCTTGGCGGACGCGCAATCCCATCCGAATTTTGCCTATCGCCCCGAGACCGGCGAGGAAGTCTATCATTCGCTCATGGGTGCGCCGATCCTGCGCGGCAACCGGGTTCTCGGCGTGATCGTCGTGCAGAACCGGACCTTGCGCCATTACAGCGAGGACGAGGTCGAGGTCCTGCAGACGATCGCGATGATCGTTGCGGAGCTCGCGGCGAGCGGCAATCTCGTCAACCCGCTCGAAATCGCCCAGAGTCACGGCGGGGTAGCGCTCCCGGTCAGGATCGTCGGAGTTCGCCTAAATGCCGGCCTGGCGATCGGACCGGCGGTGCTGCACGAACCCAGGGTCGTCATCCGCCAGGTCGTGGCGGAGGACGTCGATGCGGAGCTGGGACGTCTGCGGGGCGCCGTCAGGGCGATGCGCGAAGCGATCGACGAGCTGGTCGAGGCGAGCCGCGAGTTCGGCGACGGCGAGCATCACGACGTCATCGAAACATATCGCATGTTTGCCGCCGACCGGGGCTGGGTGACGCGTATTGCCGACGCCATCCGCAGCGGGCTGACTGCCGAGGCAGCCGTGCAGAAGGTCGCGGACGACACCCGCACCCGCATGATGCAGGTAAGCGATCCCTATCTGCGCGAGCGCCTATTCGATCTCGAGGATCTCGCCAACCGGCTGCAGCAACATTTGGCCGGACGGCCGCTGAGTGCGGCGTGGGCCGAATTGCCTGACGAATTCATCCTTGTCGCCCGCGCGATGGGGCCGGCCGAGCTATTGGACTACGCGCGCCGGCGGATCATCGGTCTGGTGCTCGAGGAAGGCTCGCCGACTGCCCATGTGGCGATCGTGGCGCGCGCCTTCGACATCCCGGTCGTCGGGCGGGTCGGCGATGCGACGAGCCGGATCGAGGCGGGCGACATCGTCGTCGTCGATGGCGATCACGCCAATGTGCTGATCCGGCCCAGTGCCGACATCCAGCAATCGATTGCGGCCGCAGTTGAGGCGCGAAGCCGCCGCCGCGCCTATTACGAGACCTTGCGCTCGACCCCGGCGATGACCCGCGACGGGATCGCGATCAAGCTGATGCTGAACGCCGGGCTGCTGCTCGATCTCGCGCAGCTCGCGACGACCGGCGCCGAGGGTGTCGGCCTCTTTCGCACCGAGTTCCCGCTGATGGTGCGGGACAGTTTCCCCGATGTCGAGGATTTCACCGAATACTACAAGCGCGTGTTCGATCAGGCGGAGCAGCGTCCAGTCTACTTCCGCACTCTCGATATCGGCGGCGACAAGGTGCTGCCTTATCTGCCGCACGCGGCCGAGGACAACCCGGCAATGGGCTGGCGAGCGATCCGCATCGGGCTGGACCGCCCGGCGATGCTCCGGCAGCAATTGCGCGCTTTGATCCGCGCGGCTCCGGGTCGGACGTTACACGTCAAATTTCCGATGGTGGCGGAGGTTGCGGAGCTCGAACGTGCCCACGCGCTGGTCGATATCGAGCTGACGCGGGCGGCCCGGGAGGGACGCGAGCTCCCGAAATCGGTCAAAATCGGCGTCATGCTCGAAGTGCCGTCTTTGCTGTGGCAATTGCCGGCATTGTGCGAGCGCATCGACTTCTTGTCGGTCGGCACCAACGATCTGCTGCAGTTTCTGTTTGCCTGTGATCGCGGCAATCCGAGGCTTGCGGATCGCTACGATCCCCTCTCGGCGCCGATGCTGGCATTGTTCCGTGAGATCATTGTGCGCAGCCGCGAAGCCGGCACGTCGCTCAGCATGTGCGGCGACATGGCCGGCAACCCGCTCGAGGCGATGGTGCTGATCGCCCTCGGCTTCACGACATTGTCGGTGGCGGCAACCGCGATCGGCCCCGTCAAAACGATGATCCGCACTCTCGATGCCGGCGCCGTCGCCGCTTACCTCGACGAGATCGGCAGGCGTCCGGATCATTCGCTGCGCCCCAAGCTTGAAGCTTACGCCCGCGACCACGAGATCGCGCTATAGTCCACAGACCCGGGCTGGGTTAACCTGGCGTTATAGCGGCGTGAGTTATGGCGTTGTTCCACCGGCTCAAAATGCCCCTTTCGGAAGAAGCGCCAGAAAGCATCACCGGGCCTTTCGATGCGCGATCGGCCGGGGACGAATTGCGCCAGCGGCGAGAGGCGCTGGGGCTCGGCCTCGGCGAGGTTGCGGCCACGCTTCGGATCAGGCTTGCCTATCTCGCGGCGCTCGAAGCCGGGCGTCCGGACGAGTTGCCGGGCGCCGTCTATGCGATCGGGTTTTTGCGCGCTTATGCCGATTACCTAAGGCTCGACGGCGGCGAGATGCTGCGGCGTTTCAAGCAGGAATTGACGCTGCTCGCGGCGAAGCCGGATCTCGCTTTCCCGATCCCGGCCGGCGAGCGCAGCATGCCCGGCGGGGGAATGCTGCTGGTCGCGCTGATCCTTGGGATATGCGCATACGGCGGATGGTTCTACCTGTCGACCGGCGAGGGTCCTCGGCCGGAACGCGTAGCCCAAATACCCCTCGAGTTGTTGCCGTACCGCGAGCCGTTGCGAACGCCGCCAGCCGTCTCGCAGCCGGAGGAGGCGCAGGCGGCGCCCCGATCCCCGGCTGCACCGTCGGAGGGAGAGGTCGGGTCGGGTTCGGGTGGCCGCCCCTCTGCTGCCGGTGCGGCTATGGCCGCCGTGCCGGCAGCTCTGGATCCGGCGCCCAACCCGCCGGGCGAGGTCGTCATCCGGGCTACCGCCGACAGCTGGATTCAAATCCGCGACGCTCGCCAGGCGGTGCTCTTGACGCGCGTATTGAAAGCCGGCGAGAGCTGCCGAGCGCCGGCTCGGCCGGGATTGTCGATGCGTACCGGCAATGCCGGCGGTCTGGAGATCACCGTCGACGGCGTTCCTGCGCCGCCGATCGGCCGAAAAGGAATGGTCCGGCGCAATGTCGCGCTCGACGGCCACGCCTTGCTCGCCGGCAGCGCGGTTCGCAACTGAGCGGGCAAGGATCTGATCTCTAGCAGGGTGAACGCTGGGTGTCGTCATTCCGGGGCGCGGGCTTGCCCGCGAGCCCGGAATCCATGAACACCAGCTTGAGACATCAAGGGCTTAGCCAGTGTTCATGGGTTCCAGGCTCGACCCTGAAGGGCCGCCCCGGAACGACAGGAGAGTTTTCCGCATCCTGCTAGGCCGCCCTTTTTTGCGCTGCCGAAAACGTCTATATGGCGTTTACGCCCTGTGCCAACCACGCGAGAATTTGACCCATGAGCATCCGCCCTTACCGCGACATCCATCGGCGTCAGTGCCGTAAGATCTACGTCGGCAAGGTTCCGGTCGGCGGCGATGCGCCAATCACCGTTCAGTCGATGACGAACACGGTGACGAGCGATGTCGCGGCGACGGTCGCGCAGGTGCGGGCGCTCGAAGAGGCGGGTGCGGACATCGTCCGCATTTCCTGCCCCGACCAGGAATCCTCTCTCGCGCTCAAGCACATCGTCAAGCAGGTGACGGTGCCGATCGTCGCCGACATTCATTTTCATTATAAGCGCGCGATCGAAGCGGCCGAGAGCGGCGCCGCCTGTCTGCGCATAAACCCCGGCAATATCGGCTCGTCGGCTCGGGTGCGCGAGGTCATCAAGGCAGCCCGAGACCACGGCTGCTCGATGCGGATCGGCGTCAATGCCGGCTCATTGGAGCGCGACCTGTTGGAGCGCTATGGCGAACCCTGCCCCGAAGCCATGGTCGAGAGTGCGCTCAATCACGCCCGGATCCTCGAGGATAATGACTTCTTCGAGTTCAAGATCTCGTGCAAGGCCTCCGACGTGTTTCTCGCGGTCGCCGCCTATCAGCAGCTCGCCGAAGCCTGCGACTACCCGCTCCATCTCGGGATCACCGAGGCCGGCGCATTGCGCAGCGGCACGGTCAAATCCTCGATCGGGCTCGGCATGCTGCTGTGGTCCGGCATCGGCGACACGATCCGGATCTCGCTTTCCGCCGATCCGGTCGAAGAGGTCAAGGCCGGCTTCGAGATCCTGAAGTCGCTTGGCCTGCGGCGGCGCGGCGTCACGGTCATCTCCTGCCCGTCCTGCGCGCGCCAGCAATTCGAGGTCATCAAGACCGTCGAGCGGCTCGAGGAGCGCCTCGCGCACATCACGACGCCCTTGACCCTGTCGGTGATCGGCTGCGTCGTCAACGGCCCGGGCGAAGCGCGCGAAACCGACATCGGCTTCACCGGCGGCGGCAACGGCACCCACCAAGTCTACATCAGCGGCCTCACCGACCACCGCCTCAAGGACACCGACATCGTCGACCACCTCGTTGAGCTGGTCGAGAAAAAGGCCGCCGAGATCGAAGGAGAGAAGCAGCGGGAAAAAGAGAGCGGGTGCGCAGCGGCGCAGTAACGGGTGGCAGCCAATAACACGAACCCCTCGCCGATTAGTGGACTAAAGGGATTTGGGCGCCTACCGGGGGCGCTACCATTGTGCTGCGCGCTCCTTTGCGGGGCTGTGTTCCGCTGGTTGGGAGTTGGGTTCCGCGGGTTCCGACTCAGGCTATGCTGGACGCGGGCTATTGGCCGGCCGATGGCAGCAACGCGGCGAGCGTCTGGGAGAGGGTATGATTGGACGCCTCAAGCAGCCAGAATAGGGAACTCAGTCTGCGGCAGCGGCGCTCCCTTTCTCTTTAGGTGCTCGAAATAGCGGTTCACCACTGTCCATGCGCGCAGCAGAATTTCGTTCGCGTCATTTTCAGAGATAATGGGAAGCTTGCCATGCCGGGGATCGGTGGAACGATCAGTTATGAACTTCAGATAGTCCTCGCTCAAATTCAGCGTCTCGCGCATCTGACGCCATGCGGCTGGGTCCTTTGAGCCTGGCGCCGCGATGCGATGTTTCAGACCGTCAAGCGCACGAGCGCAATTGATTTGTGCCGTGTGCGTCATGGTCAGGGCAGTAATTAGATCATTCAGCACGACTGAAAGATGGACGTCTTGCCGCACAAGGGTGTGTATCTCATCAAAGGTGCTGTCCAAAGAAAACGCCGTGCATGCGGCCTCCAATCTTGGATTATGGACCTGAACGATGCTGGTTAGCCCAGTCGGATCGACGAATGTGTCAAGAATTGTGGTTAGCCCAAATCCTCTTTGGAAGGCAACGAGATTGATGGAAGCGCGGCACAGGTCTAGTGCGCGCATGCGGAGTTCGGCTAGCAATGCCTGCCGGTATTCGCTTACTTTGCATTCGACATCGATTTTGGAGTCTGCAATGTTGATCATGTACTCCATCGAAATGCCGTGCTCTGGCGCCTCCCATTTGAGGAGAGGACTATGATGAACCGATACTTTGACGGTCTCTGGCAAGATGTATCCTAGGAAATGTATGGTCTCCATTCTTTACCCTATCGTCGTGGCTAGCAAGTGTAGGGCAGAACAGCGTAGCGCATTCGGCCTCAACCTGTGGCCGGCGTGCACCCCGCTGACGAACTACCGGTCGTGCCCCCGGCTTGTTTCGCCGCTTCGCGTCAGAGCCGTTCGCCAGTTTGTTGCGGTTCATCGCTGCCGCCCCTCCACCCGGCAGGATACAACCCGATGTTAATGCACCGACGAAACAACGAATGCGGCCAATCCATCGGGTGCGACACGAGACCGTGCTTGACGGGATTGAAATGCGTGTAGTCCATGTGAACCGCGAAGTCGCGATCATCGCGGAACGTGTGCTCTCGGCGATGCGCGCCACCAGCAAGGTCGACCGACGGTCACGCAGGTTCACCGTGTCGAAGAACGTTCCACCCGGAACCCGATTGCCCGACCTCGGAGAACGGCGGAATGCGCTCCGGGGCTGGGCAAGAATTCTAAAGGGCTGGAAGAATGTCGTGCGTCCTTCGAGGCCTCGCTTCGCGAGGCACCTCAGGATGAGGTATTTTACTTAATGCCATCAGCGACATAACCTCATGCTGAGGAGCGATCCGGCACAGCCGGGGCGCGTCTCGAAGCACGCACGGTACCTGATGGAGCACATTCTTGCCCAGCCTCTCCGCTGTTCCGCCCTGCGCTTGCTGCTATCGTCATCCCAGGCGCATGACGACGTGGGGATAACCGATTGAACGCAAACCACACTCGGATCCCTCACATCGCGTCGGGAAAGCGCAAGATGAAGCCGTCGCGGTTTGGCATGTTCACCTTGGGCAAAGTCTCGGCGTTCATCGTGTCGTTGTCGCCGATGAGTTTGTTCAGCGCGAGGATGTAGGCGGTCAGCGCATAGGCCTCGTCGTTGGTCAAGGTTCGGGGCTGCTGCCACGGCATCGCGCGCCGGATATAGTCGAATACCGTCGTCGGGTACGGCCAGAAATTGGCGATTCGCTTCGTCGCCGCCGAGATGTCGGTGATCGGGTCGCCGCCAACCAACGGCGGTAATGGTGCCGCTGTCATCCCCGTGACCCCGGCCTTGCCCTCCGGACCGTGGCACGCGACGCATTTCTCCACATAGATTTGGGCGCCCTGGGCGGGCGTCCCGGCGCCCGGCGGCAACCCCTTGCCGCTGGGCTCGATGCTGATGTCCCAGGCGGCGATGTCCGCTTCGGTTACCGGCTTGCCGAGGCCGGGGCCGTCGGCGGACGCCGTGCTCGTGGCCAGGCAGAGTGCCAGCCCAAGGACCCCCACCCCAAGTGTCGAGGAGGTCCTGCTAGGCGTAAACATGCTTGACCTCCCCGGTGCCGTCGACGCCCCAGCTGGTGACCGCGTTAAAGTGCTGGTTCAGCACCGCCCCGACCGGCGGAACCGACTTCAGCTCGCCGCGCTGCGCGACGAATTCGGCTCGGGTCGGCTGCACGTTTCCGGCATCGTCCCAGGCGCGGCTTTGCAGGGTCGCGGGCCGGCCGTCCCAACGCCAGGGCATGCGGAAGCGGGTGAAGGCCTTGCTGAGCACCGGCTCCGACAAGCCCGCCTCGGCCCAGCTTTTGCCGCCGTCGGCCGAAACCATCACCTTGGTGATCCGGCCGGCGCCGGAATAGGCGATGCCGGAGATCTCGTAGAGCCCCGGGCCCTTCAAATTCACCCCTGGCGACGGCTGGGTGATGAACGATTTGACCTCCTGCAGCAAATAGAACTGGTACGCCTTCCCGTTCGGCAGGATCGGCGCATAGATCTTGGATTCCCAATAGCCCATGGCGGGTTCCTCCACGAGCTTGATGCGCCTCAGATACTTGACGTTCATGTTGCCTTCGTAGCCCGGCAGCAGCAGGCGCATCGGGTAGCCGTTGGCCGGCATCAGCCGCTCGCCGTTCTGGTAGAGCGCGATCATCGCGTCATCGAGGCCCTTCTTGAGCGGCACGCTGCGCGCCAGGTGCGGCGCGTCGGCGCCCTCGGCGATGAACCACTTCGCCTTCGGGTCGATGGCGGCCTCGTCGAGGAGGATGGAGAGCTTGACGCCGGTCCATTCGGCGCAGGAGGCCAACCCGTGCAGCGCCTGCAGGTTTGCTTGCAGCGGCTGAGGCGAGAACAGCGGCGCGCTGTTGCCGCCGCATTCGAGAAAGGTCACCCGCGTCGTCATCGGGTACCTGGCGAGCGCGTCTAGGGTAAAAACCAGTGGCCGCTTGACGAGGCCATGGATCACAAGCCGATGCTTGCCCGGATCGATGTCCGGAGCACCGCCCCAGGACACGACGAAATGCAGCCCGCTCGGGGTGATCGCGCCGTTCAGCAAGTGGTGCGGCGTACGCGCCCCCTGGGCTCCCGGCAGCCTATTAGGATTGGCCACAGTGCGTACGACGCTTTTCTCGAACCGCGACGGTCGTTCATAGGGCCCGATGGCAGCGCCGGGCTCGAGGCTCCACGGCGCATCGGTCAGCGGCCCCTCCGCCAGCTGCGCGTCCGTCAGGGGCTCGGCCGCGGCGCCGGTCAAGGACCCGAGTGGTGCGGCGCCTATCGCGCCGGCAAGGATGACCCCGCGCCCGAGCAGCGCGCGGCGGTCCAGCAAGCCGTTGCCGGCAACGGCGTCGATGGGTGAGGACTTCCCCCTCATAGGACGATGGCCGGAAGTGCTCATGTTCGCCTCCCTTTCTGCCCGTTATCGGGCTGCTTTTACTGTCGTTATTTCGGCAGCGGTAACATTGCCGGCCGGTAGAGCGCGAGTATGTTCCTCTTCGCGATTTGTTGGCAACGAGGTTCGTTGCGCCCACGAGCGGTGCGGCACGGTGATTATTTGTCAGACCACAGCGGTGATCAGGGTGGTCAAGGACAAGCCGAGGACACGACCGGTAGTCCGTCAGCGGGCTGCGCCAAGATGTTCTGCGATCTTGAGATAGGCCGGCTCACGCCGGATCGCCTTCGGCGCAACGAGCGTGCCTTCCTCGACCGCGCCCATCAGCCGCGGATAGGCCGCGACATCGGCCGTCAGGACCACTGCCAGCCGGCGCTCGATGCCCTCTTGCCCGGAGTTCATCCCGGCAATGCTGTCGTGATTTCTCCGCTTACCATGGCGCCGGATCGGTCCGGCTACTCTTCGAACATCTCGCGCAAGGCCGCGAGCGTCAGGCGGAGTGTCGCGCCCGTCACGGCGCCGAGGCGGCGCACGAGCCGCTGCTTGTCGAGCGATCGCATCTGGTCCAGCAATATGAGCCCGTCTTTGCCCCGGAACCGCAGCGGTATGCGATAGGGCGCCGGACGGCTGCCGGTGGTCATCGGCGCGGCAGTGACAGTGCGCAGAAAATCGTGCATCTCCGCCGGAGAGACGACGACGCAGGGTCGGGTCTTTTGAATTTCCGCCCCAATTGTAGGATCAAGTGCCGCGAGCCAAATTTCACCACGGCGGACGGCAGGGACGCGCGCTGCTGCGGTCCCGCTTCCCGCCGCGCCAGACCGCCTCACCAAATCAAGGTTTCGTCTTCGGCATTAGCAAATTCCGGCCAGACGAGCGCGTCGTCGCGCGCCTCCGCGATATTCCGTGAGGCTTCTGCCCACCCGCCCCGCGCGCGCCGCTTTATCGGAACGAGGACAATCCGACCCGCTTCCAATGTCATCTCGACCGGATCACCCTCCGCCACTCCCAGATCGCGAAGCAGCGATTTGGGGATAATCACCCCGGACGAATTCCCCAATTTGCGCACCGCCGCCCGCATCGCAGCCCTCTCGTGTACAACTTTGTTATAACATAGAAGCCGAAACCGCGTGTGCCAACCCGCGGGGTCACCCAGCAACAAGCGTAGGGCGGGGGATTGGACCACGGCACTAAAGTTGCCATAATTATATCTTATTCTGCGATTGTCGCGACGCACTGAGGCGCGTCAGAGAACAAAGGACATGGAAGTATTTAAAAATAATTGCAAAGGATTGGGACAGTGCCGCGGAGGCAATCTCACTGTTGGCGGCCCGCTCCGGTTCTTGCCAGTTCAACCAATGGAAGAATTTTGGCTGCTGATTCGCTGCAGATGCAGCCAGCGTTTACGGTTGATTCGTGCCAAAGTTGCAGCTCCCTTTCTTGGGACCTACAGCTCCCCCGCCGCCCGATAGCTGTCGAAAATCAGGCGGACGGCGTGGGCGCACTCGCTCGCCGGTATCGGGGGAGGATCGCCGCGGCCGTAGGTTTCCATTGCCTCCCGGATCGCCCGCGGGTAACCGGCTTGCCAATCCGCGGGTTGCGGAATGAATTCGTCGCGGCCTGGCGCGATCAGCTGCAAGCCGCCCGCCGCTTGCCGCAACAGCAGCTTTTCACCGGCCACTTTCTGTTCGCCGTCGGTCTGGTTGGCCGGCCAGGTCGGCATCGTGTAGCCGACTTCGTTGTGAAACAGGACGCCGCTCGGGGTGCGCAGTGTCGCAAGCGCGTAATCCTCGACTTCCCCGCCATGCACCTGCCGGCTGACCACGGCAGAGGCGACCTGCAATTCCTCGCCGGTGATAAACCGCGCCATGTCGAAGCCGTGCCCGCCGAGGTTCAGCAGCGCGCCGCCGCCGGCGAGCGACTTGTCCGCCATCCAGGGCGAGTCCCACTCGACATAGCGGCGCATCGTCGGACGGATCCCGCGGAAGAAGATGTGCGAGATCCGGCCGAACTCGCCCGCCTCGATCATCCGCTTCACGGTGACCGCCCAGAAGGAATAGCGGGACATGAACGGCACCCCGACCCAGGCGCCCTTGGCGGCGGCGAGACGGGCGAGGTCGGCGACGGTCTCGGCGTCGATGCCCCACGGCTTTTCCATGACGAACGGCACGCAGGCGTCGACGAGAAAACGAAAGATCTCCGGCATGTCGCAATGCCGGCCCAAGGCGATGACGAATTCCGGCTTCGTCGCCTCGATCATCTGCCGGTAATCGGTGAACGGGGTGCCGCCGAAACGCTGGGCGCGGTCTTCGGCGATCTGCGCGGAGCGGTCCGAGACGCCGACGATGTCGCACCCGAGATCCCGCAGAATGTGCAGATACGAGGCGTCATTGACCGAATGCCAATGGCTGACCTCGGTGACGGCGACGCGCTTTGGGATGATCACCGCGTTCCTCCGCTAGGGCCTTCATTCCCGCTGTCGTGCCAGAAAATCACGCGGCGTGACAATCTCGATGCCGATCCTGCCCCGCTGCGCCAGCACGAGTTTGTCGCTGGTCACCAGCGGCGCGTTCGCCGCCGCACTCAGCGCCGCGAATTTCCGATCATCCGGGTCGGCGATCACGGCGAACGCGGCGGGATCTACCGGCCCGGTAAACGCCTCCTCCGGCCGAAAGAGATCGGCGACCTTCTGCCAATCGAGGCGCGGGATGCGCTGCAGGATCATCTCGGTCTCACTCCGGGTGGGCTGGTCCCAGATCAGCCGGAAGCGCCCTTCGCGGATGCCTTCAAGGATGCGCGCGGAGGCGCTTCTCGGGTTGAAGCCCGCCGCCACGAACACGTTGGTATCGATCACGACGCCTTCCATGCGCCCTCCGCAAGTGCAATTCTAATCCAGGGAACGCCGGCGAATAGCGAAAACAGGAGAGCGGCTTGGCCATCGATTACGAAAAGCGCGACGGGGTCGCCTACATCACGCTGAACAATCCCGAGAAGGCGAACATCCTCGACAAGTCCACGTCGGATGCCATTTCCGCGGCCTGGATCGACCTCTGGGAGGATCGCGACATCCGCTGCGCGATTCTGACCGGCGCCGGCGACAAGCATTTCTGCGGCGGGCACAATCTGGCGCCGCGGCCAAACATCACCGAGGAGGAACGCGAGTATCTCCGCACCCAGCGTATCTACTGGCCGCTCGCCGGCACCGTGCACGGCCAGAGGACCGGGGTCGACGGAAGGATGGGCGACCACTACCCGCGGGTGTGGAAACCGGTCATTGCGGCGGTCAATGGCTGGGCGGCGGGAGCCGGGCTCTACATCCTGCTGTCGTCGACCGATATCCGCATTGCCAGCCGGGAGCACGCCCGGTTCAAATTCGCGCTGTTGTCGCAGGGTTGGCTGGGCCACGGACCGGGCGCCAGCCTTTTGATCCACCAGCTCCGCTACATCGACGCGATGAAGATCCTGCTGACCGACGACCCCTTCGACGCGGACGAGGCATTGCGGATTGGCCTCGTCAATGAAGTCGCGCCCCACGCGCAGCTGATGGAGCGGGCGGAAAAGATCGCTCGGCACATCGTCACGTTACCGCCGGTCGCGGTCCGCATGATGAAGGAATTCGTGATCCGCTTCGGCGACCTGCCGACCGAGCAGGCCTGGCATGTCCAGAACCTAATCAACTCCTTGCTGATCCAGACCACCACGGACGGCGAGGAGGGCCGCCAAGCCTTCAATGAAAAGCGCCCGCCCAACTTCACCGGCGCCCTGCGCCGTCGTGGCGACGCCTGGGAAGAACCATCGGGCGAGGACGCCAAACGTCTCGATGACGCCTATCGCAGCGGGGAATTCTAGGCACTGGCCGCTTGGAGCTCCGCGAGGCGGTCCGCCAGTCGGTTCAGCTCCCACTCGCGCGCCAGGGCCGCCGCCTCGCCCCAGGTCGGAGTTTGGTCGGGTAGGGGAAGGAGGGGGGCGGAGGCGTCCATTGTCGCGATCGAGCGGTAGAGACGCAGCTGTTCTGCTTGGGCCGCGAATTTTCCTATGGCGAGCGCGGCCTCGAGCGAGCCGTAACGGCGCAAGAGACTAGCGGCGGTTTTCGGGCCGATGCCCGGGGCACCGGGGATCTTGTCCGACGAGTCGCCGCGCAGGGCGATGAAATCGGGCACCTGTTTCGGGTCGACGCCATAGCGTTCGCGCACTTCCGCAGGCCCGATCCGGGCCATCTCGCCGGCGCGCACCGGCTGCAGGATCACCGTCCGCTGGGAGGCGAGCTGAAAAGCGTCGCGGTCGCCGGTCGCGACGACCGCGGCGCCGCCACGCCGTTCTTCCTGCGCGACGGCCGCAGCGAGGAAGTCGTCGGCCTCGTAACCAGGCGCCTTCGCGGCGGCAAAGCCGCAGGCCGTGACGAAGCGCGGCAAGACGTCGAGCTGCTCCAGCAGCTCGGCGTCGAACACGCGCCCGCCCTGGTACCCTGCGAGCGCGCGGTGCCGGTAGGTCGGCGCGTCGAGCGTGTCCCAGCCGACGAGCGCCGCGCGGGGCTGCTCCTGTGCGTAGAGCCGCAGCAGGAAATTGGCGAAGCCGACAATCGCGCCGCCACCCTTGTTGCCGCGCCGCCGGATCGATTTCGGCAATGCGTGGTAGGAGCGATGCGCGAAGGAGTCGCCGTCGACGACGAGCAAAGGCCGGTTCATGGGGTTGCCGCCTTTTTTAGATAACCTACGCGCTCTGTAGGTCGCATCCGAGCAACTTCTGCTTTACTCCAACATAACCGATGGTTAAGAATTGGGCTGCTAGAGGGCCCCAAGCCAGGAGACTTTAGATGAACAGAAAGGCAGTTGGAGCAGCAATTGCGGTCCCATTCAGCGTGCTGCTGTTAGCGGGTTGCGTATCGCAACAACAATATGACGCGGTGGTCGCGGAGAACAACCAGCTGAAAGCGCAACTTGCGCAATCGCAAGCGCAGCTCACCCAATCGCAAGCAGAGCAAAAATTCGTCGAAGCCGGCGATCTGCTCTTCCCGTCAGGCGGCTTTCAGATGGGCCCCGCCGGGCAGGCCGAGCTCGCCAACAACGTCGTGCCCAAGCTGAGGGGCCTGCAGAATGCCAAGATCGTCGTCTACGGGTACACCGACAATACTCCGGTAGGTCCCGAGCTGCAGCGTCAGGGGATCCCGGATAATCTCGTTTTGTCGACGCGGCGGGCGGCCACTGTGGCGACCTTCCTGGTCTCGCAGGGGCTCAACCCCAACATCGTTTCGGCCAAGGGCTTCGGCGACACGCATCCGGTCGCGTCCAACGATACACCGCAGGGCCGCGCGGCAAACCGCCGTATCGAAATCACCGTGCAGGGTCCCGGCGCGCCCGGAGCGTAAAGCCGGAGGAGGTCGTCGATGGCCGGGAGGATCGTTCCAGGGGCGGCCCGCGTGTCGCTCGCCGCGCTAGTCTTGGCGGCTTGCGTGTCCCAATCGGCCTATGACGAACAAGCCTCGCAGCTGCAGCAGGCCCGAGCACAGATTGCGGCCCAGCAGGCGGAAATCGCCAAGATGCAGGCCGGAAACCGATGGGTCATGGCGGGCGACCTCCTGTTTCCCGAGGGCGGCTATGAACTGAGCGCCGCCGGCCGGGCGGCGCTCAGCCAATACGTGCCACAATTGAGGTCGGTGCAAAACGTCAAAGTGGTGGTCTACGGCTTTACCGATAATTTGCCGGTCGGGCCTGCGTTGCAACGCGCCGGCATTGCCGACAACCCCGATCTGTCGTCTCGCCGTGCAGCGACCGTGGCCGCATTTCTCCAGTCGGAGGGGGTCAACCCCAATATCCTGTCGGCCAAGGGGTTTGGCGCGACGCACCCGGTCGCGCCGAACGACACGGCGCAGGGCCGGGCGCAGAATCGCCGCATCGAAATCGTCCTCGAAGGGACGGGCGCTTGACGTGCGAAGAGGTTAAATGAGCCATTCACCAAAATAGCCTGCAGCTCTTTTAGCCCACCCGGGGGGGTGAATGTTTTTTTGCGGCTCCGCTCGCCGGAGATCATCTGGTTCCGGCCCGCCTTGGTCGGCCGCGCGATTTCGCCTATGGCTCGGTCTCGCGCTGCCGCTGTGCTGCGCCGGTTGTCTCGTTGGCCCCGATTTTTCCTCGCCTTCGGCCCCGGTTGCCGAGAAGTGGCTCGAATCCGACAATCCGTCGGTCGACACCCGTAATCAGGAGTACCGCGACTGGTGGAAGGTGTTCCACGACCCGGTGCTCAACCGGCTGATCGAGATTGCGTATAATCAAAACCTGACGCTCGTCGACGCAGGAACTCGGGTGCTCGCAGCGCGCGCGCAGCTGGGAGTGGCGATCGGCGAGTTCTACCCGCAAGTGCAGCAGGGCAACGGCTCGGTAACCTATATCCGCCCGAGCCATTCCGACACGACACAGTTTCCAGTAAACGTCATACACAATTTTTGGCGCGACTCGCTCGGCCTTACCGTCAATTGGGAATTGGATTTTTGGGGCAAGTTCCGGCGCGCCATCGAGTCCGCGGATGCAGCTTATCTCGCCTCGGTCGCCAATTACGACTACGTGCTCGTCACCCTGCTCGGCAATGTCGCTACGACCTATATCGGTATCCGCACCCTGCAAACGCAGATCCAGATCTCCGAAGAGAATATCGTCAAGCAGAAAAAGGCGCTCGCAATTGCCGAGGCGCAATACCACGGCGGCACCGCGACCAAGCTCGACGTCTACCAGGCGGAAAACGTCCTTGGGCAAACCGAAGCGACGATCCCACAACTGACGAGCCAGTTGAACCAGGGCTTTGACGCACTGGCCGTGCTTCTCGGGATGCCGCCGCAGCCGATGGAGCCGCTGCTGAGAGGCTCGAGCGGGATCCCGGTCCCGCCAAAGACCGTCGCTGTCGGCATTCCCGCCGATCTCGTCCGGCGCAGGCCGGATATCCGCGCCGCCGAACTGGCGGCGATGGCACAAAGCTCACAAATCGGCATCGCTGAGTCCAACCTTTACCCGGCGTTCAGCTTGACCGGGACGTTTGGCACGGCTGCCAGCAATGTCAGCCAAAGCGGGCTCAGCCAAAACAAGCTCAAGCGGGTCTTCGAGGGGAGGGGTATCACCTTCGCCTTCGGACCGGCGTTCCAGTGGAACATCCTCAATTACGGGCAGATCACCAATCAGGTCCGGGTCGAGGACGCCACGCTGCAGACGCTTCTGGTCGATTATCAGAACGCCGTGCTGCAAGCGCAGCAGCAGGTTGAGAATGGTCTGACGAGTTTCCTGCAAGGGCGCGAGCAGGTCGACTTCCTGCGGGAGAGCGTCGCTGCAGCGAATGCCGCGCTCGGCATCGCGCTCTTACAGTATACTCTCGGAACCAGGGATTTCACGACCGTGCTGACTGCCGAACAGAACCTCTACACGGCGCAAAACGACCTGGCGATGGCGGAGGGCACGGTCTCGACGGGTCTGGCCTCGGTTTACCAAGCTTTGGGGGGCGGATGGCAGATCCGCGCGGACAACGAGTTCGTGCCCGCCGCGACGGCCGACGAGATGCGAAACCGCACCAATTGGGGCGAGCTGTTGCCGCCCCCCGGCACGCCGCAACCGGCCGTCCCGCCGCTGCCCACTCCGCAAGATGTCAGTCCGAACCCGCGGCCGCCGGAATGGTGAGGTCGTCGTGAATTTATCCTCTCTGATCGTCCAATCGCGCTGGCTGTGTGTGCCACTCGCGCTCTCGTCGATAGTCGGTATCGCTGCCGGATATGGAGCGGCGAAGATCTATCCGAGGCCATTCGACCCGAGACCGTTCGACGTGGCCGCCGCAGCCGAACCCAAGGGGATGGCGGCACCTTCCCCGGCCGGAATCGTGCACGCGCAGGTCACGCAGCAGCCATCGCCGCCGGTACCCGTCATCCAGCCCAGAGCGCAGAGTGTCGCCGACTATATGGTGGTCACCGGCAACGCCGCTTCGGTGAACGTCGTCAAGCTTGTCGCGCGCGTGGAGGGCTATCTCGATAAGATCCATTACGAGGACGGCCAAACGGTGAAGAAGGGCGACCTTCTGTTCACGATCCAGCAGGACCAGTACAAGGATCAGCTGGTGCAGGCGCAGGCGCAGGTCCTCGCCGCGCAAGCCTCGCTCAAGCATGCCAACACCGAGCTCCCGCGGTATTCGGCGCTCGTCAAAAAGGACGCGGCGACCCAGACCCAGGTCGACCAGTGGGTTTACGAAAAAGCGAGCGCCGAGGCGTCACTGCTTTCCGCTCAGGCGCAGGTCTCGTTGGCCCAGCTAAATCTGAGCTATACCGAAGTCAAGGCGCCGTTTGACGGCATCGTCGGCAAGCACCTGATCGACCCCGGCAATGTCGTCGGCGGTGGAGGCCAGCAGAGCGCGCTCGCCGAGATCACCCAGCTTGACCCGATTTACGTGGTTGCCAATCTGAGCGAACAGCAGGTGTTGAAGGTTCGCCAGAATTTGGGCCAGCATCGACTCACCCTCGCCGATCTGCACAAGGTTCCGGTCGGTGTCGAGCTGTCCGACCAGACCGGGTTTCCGCTCCAAGGCACGATCGAATATGTCTCGCCGGGGATAGACCCATCGACCGGAACGTTATTGGTGCGCGGGATTTTAGTGAACGCGGATCGCACCCTGCTGCCCGGTTTTTTTGTCAACATCCGTCTGCCGATGGGAAAGGTCGACCGCAACGCATTGGAGGTGCCCGACCGCGCGCTGCAGGAAGATCAGGGCGGCCGTTATCTGCTTGTCCTGAACAAGGATGACGTCGTCGAACAGCGCTATGTGCAGCTCGGTCAACTGGATGGGTCGCTGCGGGTCATCACCTCGGGCTTGAAGCCTGACGACCGCGTCGTCGTCGGCGACCTCTGGCGCGCCACCATCGGCACCAAGGTGACGCCGCAGCTGAGCTCGATCGAAGCGACCTCCACAGGCGCCAAGCCATGATGTCGAAATTCTTCATCGAGCATCCGGTCCTCGCCAATGTGCTGGCGATCGTGCTGGTGCTGATCGGCGCGCTCTGTCTGTTTCGCCTGCCAGTGGCGCAATATCCGAACATCGTGCCGCCAACTGTCCAGGTGACGACCCGCTATCCCGGCGCGAGTGCGCAGACCGTCATCGACACGATCGCTCTACCCATCGAGCTGCAGGTCAACGGCGCCCCCGGCATGCTCTACATGCAGTCCACCAGCGCCTATGACGGCACCTACGTTTTGACGGTCACTTTCGAAATCGGCTCCGACCCGAATATGGACCAGGTGCTGGTGCAGAACCGAGTGCAGAACGCAATGGCCCAGCTGCCGCAGGCGGCGCAGGCACAAGGCGTCTCGATCCGCGCGAAATCCCCGTCGATCCTGGAATTCGTGACCTTGGATTCACCGGACGGATCGCGCGACGCGCTCTACATGTGGAATTACGCGACGATCAACCTCGTCAACGAGCTGGCGCGCCTGCCCGGCGTGGGCAATGTCACGGTAATGGGCGCGGGCCAGTACTCGATGCGGATCTGGATGGACCCGCAGAAACTCTACTCGTACAACCTGGTGCCGGAGGATGTGATCCGGGCCGTCAAAGAGCAGAGCCAGGAAGTGGCGGCCGGGCAGGTCGGTATGCCGCCGGCGCCGAAGGACCAGCAGTTCCAATACACGATCGACATCTTGTCCAGGTTCAACGATCCGGGTCAGTTCGCGGAAATCGTCGTCAAGGACCAGACCGCGCAAGGCGGTCGTCTGATCAAAATAAAAGACGTGGCGCGCATCGACCTCGGCGCCCAGACCTATTCGCAGGACTTCAAGCTCGACGGCAAGCCGGCTGCCGGTATCGCCATCTACCAGACCCCTGACGCCAATTCGCTAAAGGTGGCCGCCGGAGTCGCGGCAAAGATGGAGGAGCTGTCTCACCGCTTCCCGTCCGGACTGCACTACGGCATCCCGTACAACACGACGATCTTCATCAGCAACTCGATCGACGAGGTCTACAAGACCTTGTGGCAGGCCGGGGTGCTCGTGCTGATCGTAATCCTGGTCTTTCTGCAGAACTTTCGCGCGACTTTGGTGCCGGCGACAACGGTTCCCGTCACGATCATCGGCGCGTTCGCCGGCATGGCGGCGCTCGGCTATACGGTCAACCTGTCGACCCTGTTCGCTCTGATTTTGGCGATCGGCATCGTGGTCGATGACGCGATCGTTATTGTCGAGGGCGTCTCGAAATATATCGAACAGGGCATGTCCGGCCACGATGCCGCAATCAAGGCTATGGACGAGCTGTTCGGGCCGATCATCGGCATCACTCTGGTGCTGATGGCGGTGTTCCTGCCCTCCGCCTTCGTCCCCGGTTTGAGCGGCCAGATGTTCGCGCAATTCGCGTTGGTCATCGCGGCCACAGCACTGATCAGCGCCGTCAATGCGGCGACGTTGAAGCCCACTCAATGCGCGCTGTGGCTGCGGACGCCTCGGCCGATCGAGCAGCGGAATTTCCTCTCGCGCGGGTTTTCTCGCGGTTTCGAACCAGTCTATGGCGGGATGGAAAATGCGTATGCCCGGTTGATCGGCCGGATGGTGCGCGTCGGCGGACTGATGGTCCTGATCGGTCTGGCTCTGGCGGTTGTCGGAATTTGGGGCATTGCCCGTCTGCCCACCGCTTTCATCCCAAATGAAGACCAGGGTTATTTGATGATCGTCGCGCAATTGCCCGACGGTGCTGCGCTCGGCCGGACGACCGAGGCGCTCGACCAGGCGACCAAGATCGCCCAGGAGACGCCGGGGGTGGACAGAGTGATCGCGATATCGGGGCTGTCGGCGCTCGACAATTTCGCCGATCTGCCCAATGCCGGCGTCTGCTTTGTCGTTCTGAAGCCCTGGGATCAGCGCAGCAAGGCGGCGGAAACCGATATCCTGACCATTGCCGAACGCCTGCAGAAAGCGCTCGGCACCGCGCCGGATGGCAGGCTTACGGTGGTGCCACCCCCGCCTATTCAGGGGATCGGCAATGCCGGTGGGCTGCAGATGGAGGTAGAGCTGCTTGGCGGCAGCTTCAATTATCAAAGGTTGAGCGAGCTCACCAATAAAATGGTCGACCAAGCGGGTAGGGATCCCCAGCTGCAGCACGTGTTGACCACATTCAGCCCGAGCGCGCCGCAGGTCTCGGTGACGGTGGACCGTGACCGGACCCAAACATTGCGGGTGTCGGCCGGGGAGGTGTTCTCAACCCTCAGCTCATACCTCGGAGCGACGTACGTCAATCAGTTCAACAAATATGGACAGGTATTCCAGGTCTATGTACAGGCCGACTTGCAGTTCCGGCTGCAGCCGGACGATCTGTTGAATCTTTATGTGCGCAGCCAGGACAACCAAATGGTTCCGATCGGAGCGGTCGCGCATCTTGGTTCCGACGTCGCTCCGTCCGTCATTACCCTCTATAACCTATATCCGTCATCGACGATCATCGGTGCTCCGGCGCGCGGCGTCAGTTCGGGCCAAGGCCTCGAAGCTTTCGAAGGGATCGCGAAGGCTAATTTGCCGAGCGACGTCTCCTACCAGTGGACCGCGATGTCCTATCAGGAAAAACTGACGGGCAATCAGCTCTATTATCTGTTCGGATTGTCGGTTCTGCTCGTCTATCTCTGTCTAGCCGGCCAGTACGAAAGCTGGGTCTTGCCCTTGGCGGTACTCTCGGCGGTGCCATTGGCGCTGTTGGGTCCGGTCGTCGCGCTGACCAGCCTCGGCGTCGCCAACAACCTCTACACGCAGATCGGCCTCATTCTGATGATCGCGTTGTCGGCAAAGAACGGCATTCTGATCGTCGAAATGGCGCGCGAGGGCCGCCTCGTCCATGGCAAGCCGATCCGCGAGGCGGCGGTCGACGCCGCGCGTCTGCGTTTCCGCCCGATCCTGATGACCTCGTTCGCGTTCGGGCTCGGGGTCGTGCCGCTCGTGCTGGCGACCGGCGCCGGGGCCGTCGGCCGCATTTCGCTGGGGCTCAGCGTGCTGAGCGGCATCATCGCCTCGACCTGTCTCGCGGTGCTGTTCGTCCCCTCGTTCTTTGCGGTGCTGCAGGGCTTCGAGGAGTGGCGCAAGGCGCGCAAGGCGCCTGCCGCGGCGGCCCCTCGCGCTGCGGAGTAAAGTCGGCTGCGGCTTCTTTGCCAAGCTGACCACGCGACGGCTGAAGCGCGGCGCATTCCGCTTGCTTGTTGATCCCCAGGCCGCGATCAAAAGCTTGGCGCCGGAGCGCCCCGTTCAACGGCACGTCGGCCTCCCGGCGGGCCGCGCTACCAACACGATCTACCGACCCTTATCCGCTCAGCCAAACGATTGCTTCGCGCCGTAACCGGTTATTTGTCGCGGGGCGGGCCATTCGGCCTGGGCACGACCCGAAGCAGGCCTTCGGCGCGATCAGGTAACGCCAGGGACGTGCCAAGAGCCGACTTATGCTCGTGCCCCTGAACCGCAGCAATGAGTCCTTGAGGCGAGGATGCTAATTCATTTGCGCGACTGCTTCTGAGCTAGACTAGCCTCATGCGCTGGCTTGTATCAGTAACGAGCCCCGGCCTCTTACACGACTGTTCGGTGGAGGTTGTCCAAGTCGGCCCGGCAAATCGAGCTGAATGCGAGCAGCGGATCCTCGATGCTCTTGGACAACGCCTGTTTCGCGAGCTGCCGGAGCTCGATACTCGGCTTCAGCAGGATCTCGACGATGCCTCTAGCAGGCTGCGGAAAAATGCAAGAACTTTGTCATTCCGGGGCGCGGGCTCCGCCCGCGAGCCCGGAAACCAGGAACACGGACCAGAGAAATCAATCGCTTAGCCTGTGTTCATGGGTTCCGGGCCCGGCCCTGACAGGCCGTCCCGGAATGACACGCGAGTTTTTCAGCATCCTGCTAAGCGCCGCCTCCGCTCCTTCGACAACATCAGGCGGGGCAAAGAGCCTCATTCGGTTGATGAGCCCGATCAAGCGCTGCTCGTCGCCGCTCAGTGTGATCTCGTCCTCGTCGTGTGTGTAAGCGTTCAGCAGCAAATTCGACGCACTCATCATGAAATCAGCAGTAACGGTTTCTCGTTTCGCGATCTCGGACGCGACGCGCTGAACGCGACCTTGAGAGCGTTGCGAGTAAATAGCCCCAAGCAGCGAGGCGCTACCTCCGACGAGGGCTCCCAAGAACAAACAAACCGGGCCCAGGAGAGCTGGCTCAATGTGCATGTCGCCTTCAAAAGTGCAGCCGGGCAGAGATTTGGCCCAAAGATTGGAGCGGAGAGCCCTCTGCGGCGGTAGCGTTCAAGGCACGATCGCAAAGAACAGGAAGGCTGCCAGGATCACCACGGCGCCCTGGAGCACCGTGGTGCGCCCGGCGGCTAGCGTCATCACGGCCAGCAGCAGCGTGAGGGCGAGCAGCACCTCCTCCTTCGATCCCAATCCGAGCGTCAGAGGCGTGCCGAGCCGAGCGCCAAGTTCATGGCGGTTTGCAGGCGGTTGACGCGGGCGGCCCGCAGCGCGGCCAGCCCTTCCGGCATCAGCACCACCGCGGCGATCACGATTCCTACCACCGCCTTCGGCGCCCCAAGCGCAGCTATCGCCTGATCTAACGCGGGTGTCAGCGCCTTGGCCAAGCCCACTACCGCCACGAGGGAGATCAACAGCAGCGCGAGGCTGGCGAGCGCCGCAGCACCGGATGGTGGCGGCGCATGCGCCTGCTCGTCCGCGGCCCGACCCGTCTCCGGGTCCGGCAGGAAGTAGTCGCGATGCCGCACGGTCTGCACGAAGATAAAGACGGCGTAGAGCACCAGCGAGACGGTGCCGGCGAAGACCAGCTGTGACGGGCTATAGGCCGGCCCCGCCGTGGTGCTGGTGAAATTGGGCAGCACCAGCGAAAGCGTCACCAGGGCCGCCAGCACGGCGAGCGCCGCGCTCGCACCCTTGACCTGGAAGTCCTGCTCACGGTGCAGCACGCCGCCTAGCAGCAGGCCGAGGCCGACAAGGCCGTTGAGGATGATCATAACGGTGGCGAAAGCCGCGTCGCGCGCCAGGGCCTCGCTGCCCGCCTTGCCGGCGAGCATCACGGAGACGATCAGCGCTACCTCGATGACTGTGACGGCAAGGGCGAGCACGAGGGTGCCGAAAGGCTCGCCCACGCGGTGCGCCACCACCTCGGCGTGCCAGACGGCCGCGAACACCGTGGCGACCAGCACGACCACCTCCGCGGCGACCACGACTGCGCCGCCCACCCCGCCCACGAATGTCGCCACCAGTATGCCCCAGGCCAAGAGGGGCCACACCCATGCCCACCACGGCGTCCGCGCCATCATGCCTGTGCCGCTCCTTCGTAGAGATCGTAATCAAGCTCGCCAGTGCAGTTAAGCGAGGCGACATCAGTCCGCTTTAGGTCAGGGGCTGAGGTATGGCGGTCTGCGCAAGATCCATCTTCTGGATCGAGTCCGGCTGAGGTCTCTTGATCCGGAACCAGATCACGTAGAGCGCCGGGAGGAAGATGAGGGTCAGCACCGTCGCGACCGCCAGGCCGCCCATGATCGCGTAGGCCATCGGACCCCAGAAGACGGTCGGCGCGATCGGGACCATGCCGAGGATGGCGGCCGCCGCGGTGAGCAGGATCGGGCGGAAGCGGTGCGCGGTAGCCTCGATCACTGCCTCCCAGGGATGGCGGCCGTGTGCCTTCTCCGTCTCGATCTGGTCGATCAGCACCACCGAGTTGCGGATGATCATCCCGGTGAGGGCGAGCACGCCGAGCAGCGCCACGAAGCCCAAGGGTTTGTTCGCCAGGAGCAGAGCCGCGACGACCCCAATGAGGCCCAGTGGGGCCACGCTGAGCACCAGGAACAACTGGCTGAAGCTCTGGAGCTGGATCATCAGCACCGTGAGGATCAGAATGAGCATCAATGGCAGAGCGGCGATGACCGACGCCTGCGCCTTGGCGCTCTCCTCAACGCTGCCCCCAACCGCGATGTGGTACCCGCTCGGCAGGCTGGCACTCAGTGCCGCGATCTTCGGCGCCAGCGCCTGCGCGACGGTGGCGGCCTGCGTGCCAGGCACGGTATCGGCCTGCACCGACACTGCGGGAAGCCGGTCCCGGCGCCAGAGAATGGGGTATTCCTGGCCGTAATCGACAGACGCGATCTGGCTCAGCGGAACGGACTTCCCGTTCGGCAGCGGTACTTGCATTGCACGGATCGTCGACAGCGACATCCGCTGGTCGGCCGACGCCCGGACCAGTACATCGACGAGATAGATCCCGCTGCGCACCTGGGTGGCTGTGATGCTGGATAGGACCGTGTTCACGGCCGTGGCCAGCTGCTGCGAGCTCAGCCCCAGGAGGCGGGCCTGGTCCTGGTCGACCTGGATCCTGAGGGTGCGCGCCGGCTCCATCCAGTTGTAGTTGACGTTCTCTGCATCGGGGGTGGACCCGATCTCCTCCGCGACCTTGAACGCGATCGCGCGCACCTGGGCCGGCTCCGGTCCGCTCACCCGGTATTGCACCGGCCACCCGACCGGCGGGCCGAGCTCCAGCGGATAGACCCGCCCGACAACATTCGGGAACTCGGTCGCCGGCGCGTGCTCCAGCCTCGCCTTCACGCGCTCGCGCTGCTGCAGGCCTTTGGTGACGACCACCGCCTGGCCGAAAAAGTCATTGGGCAGCTGAACGTTGAGGGGCAGATAGAAACGTACGGCGCCCTGCCCGACATAGGTGCTCCAGTGATCCACGTCCTGATCGCCCTTCAGAAGCTTGTCCAGCCGGGCTGCGGCTTCCTGGGTCGCGTAGATCGAAGCGTTCTCGGGCAGCTGCAGGTCGACCATCAGCTCGGGCCGGTCGGATGACGGGAAGAACTGCTGCGGGACGAGGCGCACGCCAAAGAGCGATGCTCCGAACAGCGCCACCGCAATGAGAACGGTCACCAGCGTGCCCGCATCGCCAGCTCGAGGAAATGGCGAAACGTACGCATTATGAGGCCAGGCTCGCTTGAATGCGCCGCCTTCGGTTTCTTGAGAACCCAAACGCCGAGCAAGGGGGTAAAAAGGACCGCAACAATCCAGGATATGATCAATGCGATGGCGACGACGGCGAAGATCGAGAAGGTGTATTCGCCCGCGGCGCTGCGCGCGAAACCGATCGGGACGAACCCCGCGACAGTGACCAGTGTGCCGGTAAGTATTGGAAAGGCGACCGAGGTCCACGCGAAGCTGGCGGCGTGCTCCTTGTCGTCACCGTGCTCCAGCCGCATGACCATCATCTCGACCGCGATCATCGCGTCATCGACCAGCAACCCGAGCGCGATGATCAGCGCCCCCAGCGATATTCGCTGAAGGTCGATCCCGAAGAACTCCATTCCCACGAACACAGCGGCGAGGACCAGCGGGATCGCGAGGGCAACCACCGCGCCCGCGCGCAGGCCGAGGCTCAGCAAGCTGACGACAAGAACAATGGCGACGGCCTCCCATAGCGCCTTCATGAATTCATTTACTGCATGCTCGACGGTCACGGGCTGGTCGGCGACGAGCGTCGCCTCGATGCCGACCGGCAGGTTCGCCGTCTTGCGGCTCACCAGTTCATCGGGATGCTCAATGGGCTATCTCTGTGGCCCTGGATGACGGGTCGCGAAAGCATACCCGTTCCGGCCGAGGAGGTGATCGAGGAGACGATCCGGATGTTCCTGAAGCGCTATCGTCGCCCGCAATATCGGCGGCCATCATGTTCTTGCGCTGCAAAGTTCGCCGGAAGGATGGCAAGCAACACCGCTACTGGAGGGTTGTCGAGAACACGCGGACCGCCAGGGGGCGCGTGGTGCAGCGGCACGTGCTGTACCTGGGTGAGATCAACGACACGCAGGAATTGGCGTGGCGGCGGTCGATCGAGGTGCTCGAGGAAGGCGCCACGCAATCGCGGACGCTATCGTTGTTTCCGGAAGACCGCGGCGCCGGAGTGCTGGCGGACGCCTCGATCGTCCACGTCAAGCTGTCGCAGTTGCAATTGCGTCGGCCGCGGCAGTGGGGCGCGTGCCGGCTGACGTTGATGCTGTGGCGCGAGCTGCAGCTGGATCAGTTCTGGTCGAAGCGGCTGGGATCGAGCCGCAAAGAGCCTGCCCTCGTGAAAGCGGGGGAACGCACTGGAGCTATGGCCGGAAGTTGGTGACGGGGTGACGTGGTAAGGCGGCGTATCGTGGTGGTGTTCAACGCCTCCACTTCTCCAATGAAGGAGTGATACGCCGTGTCCGACAGTAACGTGATCAAGCTCGCCCAGCCAGGGGCGTTTACCGATTCCCTGACCGAGATCCTGCCTGCCCGCGCTGCTGACCCAGGCGGTCGAGGCGGAGGTTGCTGAGTTTCTCGCAACCCATGGCGATCTCAAGACCGAGATGGGCCAGCAGCGGGTCGTCCGCCACGGCCATCTTCCGCAACGCGAGATCATGACCGGCATCGGGCCGGTCGCCGTTCGCCAGCCGCGGGTACGCGACCGCGAAGCTGCCGAGGGCGAGCGCATCCGGTACTCGCCCTCGATCGTGCCGCCGTACGCGCGGCGATCGAAGAGCCTTGAGGTGCTGATCCCTGTCCTCTACCTGAAGGGCATCTCTAGCGGCGACTTCGAGGAAGCGCTGGCGGCCCTCGTCGGCAAGGACGCGCGCGGTCTATCGGCCTCGACCATCGCCCGCCTCAAGAGCCTGCCCTCGCGAAAGCGGGGGAGGCGTGGACCGAGGAGCATGCGCGCTGGCAGAAGCGCGATCTGTCAGCAAAGCGCTACGTCTATTGCTGGGCCGACGGCATCCATTTGGAGGCCCGGCTCGAGGAGCAGGCGCAGTGCATCCTGGTCATCATCGGCGCGACGCCTGAAGGCAGGAAGGAGCTTGTCGGCTTCACCGATGGCATTCGCGAGAGCTCACAATCGTGGCGTGATCTGCTGCTCGATTTGAAGCGTCGCGGCCTGACAACGGCGCCGCAGATTGCGGTCGCCGAGCCTGCCCTCGCGAAAGCGGGGGGCGCGCTCGGGTTCTGGAAGGCCCTCGGCGAGGTGTGGCCGACAACCCGCGAGCAACGCTGCTGGGTGCACAAGACCGCCAACATCCTGAACAAAATGCCGAAGAGCCTGCACACCAAGGCCAAGCGCGCGCTGCAGGAGATCTGGATGGCCGAGACCAAGAAGGATGCCGTTAAGGCATTGGAGGCCTTTGTCGAAACCTACCAGGTCAAATACAACAGAGCGGCCGATTGCCTCACCAAGGACCGCGATGCGCTGCTCGCGTTCTACGACTTTCCGGCCGAGCACTGGAAGCATTTACGTACAACGAACCCCATTGAAAGCACCTTTGCAACCGTCCGGCACCGCACCATCCGGTCAAAAGGCTGTCTATCGAACAAGACGGCGCTCGCCATGGTCTTCAAGCTGGTCGAAGGCGCCCAAAAGAATTGGCGCCGCATCGACGGCCACAACCAGTTGCCAAAACTGATCCAGGGTATCAGGTTCACTGACGGGATCGAGGTGATCGGCAATTCTGCCGTCCCTCAAGCCCAAGCCGCCGCCTGATCCTTCAGGCCGTCACCAAAATTCGGCGATAGCTCATGACCGTGGCTGGCGCAGCACTAGGTCGGGACAGTGAAACGGCCGCAGCCGAGGCTGCCCAATCCGGTCGCGGACGGTGCCGATGCTCACGCCGCGGCCAATGGGCCGAGCATCGGCGATCCGAGGACTAAATCATCTGACTGGATCTGAGCACTAACAGGATACGGAAAAAGTCGACATCTTTGGCCAGATGTGGGGTACAACGAATGCCGCGTGCCGAGATGTGGGGGACGTCCGATGCGCGGTTGGGATGTGAAGAGCGAAGCGCAGTTTAGCTATGTGAACTGCGAGGCGCGGGTTCCAAAGGACCATCCGTTGCGGCCGATCCGGCGGATTGTGGATGAGGCGCTGGGGGCTTTGTCGCCGGAATTCGAGCAGCTGTACGCCATATTCGGCCGACCGTCGATTCCCCCCGAGAGACTGCTTCGCGCACTGCTGTTGCAAGCCTTCTACTCGGTGCGCTCGGAGCTGCAGTTGATGGAGCAGCTCGACGACAATCTGCTGTTCCGCTGGTTTGTCGGGCTGTCGATGGATGCCGAGGTATGGGACGAGACGGTGTTCACCAAGAACCGCGAGCGTCTGATCGAGGGTGACATCGCCAGGAAGTTCATGGCCGCAATGCTCAGCCAGGGGGCGGTCAAAGCGCTGCTGTCGGACGACCATTTCTCGGTCGACGGCACGCTGATCGAGGCGTGGGCCAGCATGAAGAGCTTTCGTCCCACGGACGGCAGCGGCGAGCCGCCTGCTGCGGGCCGCAATGGCGAGCGGGACTTTCGCGGCGAGAAGCGCAGCAACGAGACGCACGCCTCGACCACGGATCCCGATGCTCGGCTGTACCGCAAGAGCCTGGCCCTGCGAAAGCAGGGGCCCGGGCCAACCTGCCAAGCTCGCCTATCTGGGGCATGTTATGCTGGGGCATGTTATGCTGGGGCATGTTATGCTGGAGAACCGGCACGCTCGGGTGGTCGACACGCGTCTGAGCTTGGCCACCGGAACGGCCGAACGCCAGGCCGCGCTTGCGATGGTGGCGGACCGTCCCGGCAATCATCGGATCACGCTCGGGGCTGATAAGGCCTACGACGTAGCCGAGTTTGTCGCCGATCTGCGCGAGCACAATGTGACACCGCATGTGGCGCAGAACACCACCAATCGGCGATCGGCAATCGACGGTCGGACGACCCGCCATCCCGGCTATGCGGTCAGTGAGCGGGTGCGCAAGCGCATTGAGGAAGTGTTTGGCTGGACCAAGGCGGCCGCCGGCTTCCGCAAGACCCGTCACCGTGGCCTTGCCCGCGTCGGCTGGATGTTCACGCTGACTGCCACTGCCTACAACCTCGTCCGGCTTCCCAAGCTGGTGGGGGTCGTTGCGTAGCCATGCCTGCAATCTGCCCGGACCCGGCAAAAACCGGCGAAATCACTGCAAAGACCTGCTTGCTGAGCGTTCTTCGGCAACTTAAGCGAGAGTAACTTTTGAGGACTCTATATACTGCTTCGCTCGCACTGAATTTTTCAGCGTCCTGCTAGGGGACCCGCTGACGGGGCGGGTAAGGGGCAGTCGGCGCCCTCCGTTGGTTCCCCTTCTATCGCGGTGCGTAGCGGGCGATGCTAGGGTGATGCAACCGACGCTAGGGAGAAACCCATGAACGATACGGAGATCGGCGCGTTGCGCCAAAAACTGGCCAGCCGGGTACGCTCCGACGACTATCGACAGCGGCGCAAAGACATGGACGCCCGCGCCCTCGAGTACAAGATTGCGCTGGACGTCACTGTCGAGCCGGTGACGGCGAACGGGGTACGGGCGGAATGGACCTCGACCCCGAACGACGCCCGCGACGCTGCACTGATATGGCTGCACGGCGGTGGCTATGTGATTGGCTCGCTCGTCAGCCACCGGCATCTGGTTTCCGAGGCCGGCCGGGCCTCGAGAACCTGGGCATTGGCGCTCGATTACCGGCTGGCGCCGGAGCACCCGTTCCCGGCCGCGGTCGAGGATGCGGTGTCCGGCTACCGCTATCTGCTGTCCCGCGGCATCCGGCCGGGGCGCATCGCGATCGCCGGCGACAGTGCCGGCGGCGGCCTGGTCGTTACGGCGATGTTAGCGATCCGCGAGGCCGGACTGGCCCAGCCGGCCTGCGGGTGGTGCATTTCGCCCTGGGTCGACATGGAGGCGATCGGCGAGACGATGTCCAGCAAGGCCGAGGCCGATCCGATGGTGCAGCGGTCGGGTCTCCTCGAAATGGCCGGGCTCTATCTCGGCGGCGCCGACCCGCGCTCGCCACTGGCCGCGCCAATCTACGCCGATCTCAAAGGGTTGGCGCCGCTCCTGATCCAAGTCGGCGCGGCGGAAACTCTGCTCGACGACGCGATCTGGCTGGCCAAAGCCGCGGGCGCCGCTGATGTCCGCGTCGATTTGCAGATCTGGCCCGAAATGGTTCATGTCTGGCACATGTTCCATCCGGAGTTGAAGGCCGGGAAGCGGGCGATCCAGGCGGGCGGCGATTACATTCAGGCGAGGATGGCGCGGTAGCGCCTCCAACTCGGGACGGACGCGAATGGTCCGGACATCCTTCGGCTTAAACAGTGCGTCTGGCCGATCAGATGTCCCTTGTCCCAAGAGTTGCCGTGATCATACCGGTTAGCAAACTGCCAGCTGGCGCTGAATCCACGTCGCCCGCCGCTCTGTTCGGCCAGAAAGCTGACCGGTGCCGAATTCGCCGCCGAGCCCCTCCAGCCGCCGCGCGAGCGTGATGATGGCCGGCGCCGTAGGGCCGTGTTTCTCGCGCGGAACTGGAAGTTCGAATCCACTTCCCTCCAGCAAAGAGTCATACAAACCCGATCATTCTGGTTCAGACCGCCAAAGAACGGGCCCGTCGGGCTACTCGCCCCGAGACTGGTGGCCCGGCGCCCACTAGACTAGCCACCGTCGCGTCGGCGCCCTCCGATTTGGGCTCGGACTGTAAGGCAGCTTGCTCCGGTGATCCGTCGTTGGTGGGAACCGACGCTCGTATCCGAGCGATTTTAATCTTGGTCGCCTGCGCCAGGTTGATGAGCGCTCAGGGCGACCGCCCGGTCTACGGAGATCCTCGCTGAGCCCCTGCATGTGCTGCCGCAGCTCGGCTACTGCGCCGGGGAAGATTGCGTCCCAATGCGGATAATCCGACGCCCAACAGACATAAGTCTTCGCCGATGAAATCGACGACTGCCGGGATCGTCGCTTCGTCCGGATCGCACGAGATCATGCATTGCCGCCGGAAGCACTCGATCGGGTCGGCCTTCTGTCGATGTCCTCGACTTTGGAGCGAGATGATTTCCGCCGCTGAGGAACCGATGGTTCGCAGACTCTCTGCTGGAGCAAGCTGGATTCGAAACATCGGTCCCGTCATCATCGAACGCCATTTTCGGCGTTGCGCCGGGTCTCAAGCGGCCGCCGAGCTTGCTCCGAAGCGAACCGGGTATCAAAACGTTCTTTCGTATGGGCGAACTCGGGCACAAGCCGATAATGGCGACCCGTCCCGGGTCCCATGTCGGCGGGCGCTCTTTTCAGCTTCTGTTCTGTTCGGCGAGCCATTCCACGGAGCCGATCGCCCATTGGGGTCGGATCGGCTGGGCGCCGCGCAAGGCGGCCTCGACCTCTTCCGCGAGCTGCCGGTAATACTCGAAGATACCCTGGCCGGGGAACAGGCGCTTGAACCAGTCGAAGAATTGCGCGGTCGAGTCGACCTGGTTGTCGTGCTTGCCCCTCGGGAACACGGTCATTTCGTGCAGGTATTTGGCAAGCCATGGCGCGGCATTGTCAGATTAACGTCTGCCGAGCGAAGGAGCCCCAGGCGGAATACGCGATCACGCTGCGGCAACCGCGTTTCTCCATTGATCCGCCGCCTCGGCTCGGAAAATTCGGAGCGTCGCGCGCGAGACGAGATGGCGTTGGGGTGTTGTGAACGGCGGCGTGCATGCTGAGAAAACGCTGGGCGGAGCGAGCCGACTTGAACCGCTGCATTTTGTGCTCTCGTCGTCGCACCGGCTGATGCGAGTTTTCGGCTCGATTATTCTGTCGCAGCCCCTGCTCATGCGGGCAGGCCAGTCGCAGACACCGAAATGCGCGGGCGTAGGAGCGCAGCTTGTCGGTGACAGCAATTTGGGTGCGAAGCCCTGCTTTTTGAGTAGCTTACGCATCAGCTGCAACGCCGCCCGAGTGTCGCGTCGACGCTGAACCAGCATGTCGAGGACCTCGCCCTCGTGGTCGACGGCACGCCACAGATACATTCCGCTCGCCGGCGATCCGCACCACCATCTCGTCGAGGTGCCAGCGATTGCTGGGCCGCGGACGGCAGCGGCGCAGTTGTCGCGCGATCACCGGTCCGCCTGGCGGCAGTTCTGGTCGATCACCTTGCCGATGGTGCTGCCTTTCCTGATGCTGGCCGTGCTCTTCCGGGCGATCGAGAACTTCAAGATGTTCGACATGGTGAATTTGCTGACCTCGGGCGGTCCCGGCTCGACCACCGAGCTCGCCTCGATCACCCTGAAGCGCGAGGCCTTCGAGAAGTGGCGCACCGGCTACTCCTCCGCGTTCGCCATCATCCTGTTCGTCACCGTCTTCGGCGCGGCGAACATCTACGTCAAAGCTCTGAACAAGGTGAAGCAGCGATGAGCGCCACCGGCCATTCGATCGTCGAAGCCTCGCCGCGCACCAAGGCATTCGCCGGCACGATCGTCATCCTCTATGCAGTGATCACCATTGTGCCGCTGCTGTGGATCGGCGCCACCGCCTTCAAGTCGCCCTCCGACTCGATCGCCTACCCGCCAAAGGTGTTCTTCAAACCGACGCTCGAAGGCTACGTCAACCTGTTCACAGTGCGCTCGAGGCAGACGCCGGAATTCATCGCCAACCTGCCGCCGGCCCAGACCTGGTGGGAAAGGCTCGTGCGGTCGCACGACATGGTGATCGCCGGCCCTTCCAAGGTCGTGCCGCGCTTCATGAACTCGCTGATCATCGGCTTTGGCTCGACTTTCCTCGCGGTCTTTCTCGGCACGCTCGCGGCCTATGCCTTCTCGCGCTTCCGCGTGCCGCTCGCCGACGACCTCCTCTTCTTCATCCGGTCGACGCGGATGATGCCGCCGATCGCGGTCGCGATCCCGATCTACCTGATGTATCGCGAGCTCAACCTCACCGATACGCATATCGGCATGATTGTGCTCTACACCGCGGTCAACGTGTCGCTCGCCGTGTGGCTGCTGAAGGGCTTCATCGACGAGATCCCGGGTGAATACGAGGAGGCCGCGCTCGTCGACGGCTACACACGGTTGCAGGCCTTCCGCAAGGTGGTGCTGCCGCAGGCGGTGACCGGCATCGCTGCGACGGCGATCTTTTGCCTGATCTTCTCGTGGAACGAATACGCCTTCGCCCTCCTGCTGACCAGCGGCCACGCCCAGACCATGCCGCCCTTCATCCCGTTCATCATCGGCGAGGGCGGGCAGGACTGGCCGGCGGTCGCCGCGGCGACGAGGCTGTTCCTCGTCCCGATCGTCTTCTTCACCATCCTTTTGCGCAGACACCTACTGCGCGGGATCACCTTTGGGGCGGTGCGCAAATGAGCGACCAACTTGCCGTCAAGCGAAATGGCTGGGTGCGCTGGTTTCGGCGCGGCCCTTGGGAGATGGGGGCGACTGCCGTAATCGGCTGCGGCATCGTCATGCTGACGCAGCCCTTCTCAGTCGATCTCTACAGCTATTCCTTCGTCACGATCCTCGCCGGCACGCTCGGCTTCGTCGTGGTCAGCCACTTTCCGAGCTAGGGGAGAGCATGGCCCAGATTCGTGTCGAGAATCTGCGCAAGGCCTTCCAGGACTTCGTCGCCGTCAACGGGTTGAACTTCACGGTCGAGGACGGCACGTTGTTCGTGATGCTGGGTCCCTCGGGCTGCGGCAAGACGACGACCTTGCGGATGATCGCCGGTCTCGAGCTGCCGACCGAGGGACGAATCCTGCTGGACGGCGAGGACGTCACCTTCCGCCGCGCGGCCGCGCGCGACATCGCCTTCGTCTTCCAGCTCTTTGCCCTCTATCCGCATATGAACGTCGCGCAGAACATCGGCTTTCCGCTGAAGTGCCAGGGCGTCTCGCGCGACGAGATCCGCAAGCGGGTCATCGAGACGGCGCGGCTTCTGCGTATCGCTCATCTGCTCGACAGCAGGGTGTCGAAGTTGTCGGGCGGCGATCGGCAACGCGTCGCGCTCGGCCGCGCCATCGTGCGGCGCCCCAAGGCGTTCCTGATGGACGAGCCGCTGGGCGCGCTGGACAGCGAGCCGCGGCACCTGATGTGCGGCGAGCTGCGCGAGCTCCATGACCGGATATCCGCGACCACGGTCTACGTCACCCACGATCAGCTCGAGGCGATGTCGATGGCCGATCGGATCGCCGTAATGAACTGCGGCGTCGTCGAGCAGATCGGCACGCCGCAGGAGATTTACGACCGGCCGGCCACGATGTTCGTTGCCGATTTCATCGGCTCGCCGCCGATGAACTTCATCCGCTTCGCGGGCGCGCTGCGGCGCGGCGACCGCTCGATCAGCCTTCTCGACGCGCGTATTGCCGTGCCGGAGGTCCATGAGGACGGCATCGGCGGATCGCTCGCATTGGGTGTCCGCCCCGAGCATGTCACGCTCACCGATAACACGCCGATCCGCGGCCGCGTCTTCGGCACCGAGTATCTCGGCACGACCCAGATCGTCACCGTCGAGATCGAGCAAGGCCAGATCAAGGCGCGTATGCCGGCGCGCCTGGCGGTCCGGCTTGGCGAGACGGTGGGCCTGGCCTTTCAATCCGAGCGCCTCGTGGTTTTTGACGAGACGACCGGGCGCGCGATCGGAAGCGCGCTTTACGAGGACCGTGGCCATGGCTGAAGTCCTATTGCGCCATGTCCGAAAGCGCTTTGGAGAGATCGACGCGGTGCGCGATCTTTCGCTAAATGTCGCCGACGGCGAGTTCGTCGTGCTGCTCGGCCCGACCAGCGCCGGCAAGACGACGACGCTGCGCCTGGTCGCCGGGCTCGAATACCCCGATGAGGGTACGATCTCGATCGACGGGCAGGACGTGACACGCGAGCCGCCTGCAGCGCGGGACGTCGCCTTCGTCTTCCAGCAGTATTCTCTCTATCCGCACCTGACGGTCTACGACAACCTCGCGTTTCCGCTGCGCTCGCCGGCCCGCCGGCTGCCGGAGACAGAGATCCGCAGACGCGTCCAGGAAATTGCCGAACTGCTGCATATCGGCACCAAGCTCGCCAACCGGGCGACTCGCCTCTCCGGTGGCGAGATGCAACGCGTCGCGATCGGCCGTGCCCTCGTCCGCCATCCCGCCATCTATCTGATGGACGAGCCGCTGTCTTCGCTCGACGCGAAGTTGCGTGCGGAGTTGCGCCTCGAGCTGAAGCGTATCCAGGTGGAGCTCGGGGCGACGATCCTCTACGTGACCCACGATCAGACCGAGGCGATGACGATGGCGAGCCGCATTGGCGTAATCCGCAGCGGGCGGTTGCTTCAACTCGGCACGCCCCGGGAGATCTATGAGAGCCCGAATGACCTCTACGTGGCCACGCGGCTCGGCATACCGCAGATCAATCTGCTGCCGGCTGAGCTGTTGCCGGAGGCGCCGGCGCCGAGCCGCACCAGGACGATCGGGGTGCGAACCGAGCATCTGCAGATCGCGGCGTCCAATGGCTCGGGGCTTGTCGGCCGGGTGCATCGGGTCGGGCACCTCGGCGATCAAAATCACGTGCATATCGAGTACAGAGGGCACCCCGTGGTCACGCTGGCCGACCCGCACCAACCGCTCGCCGCCGGCCAGGAGGTCGGCCTACAGCTGGTGAACCCCCTCTATTTCGATGCGGTCGGCCAGCGCATCGCAATCGCCGCCCAGTGAAGATCGGCCATGAATCTTGACGTCAGCACCCTGAGGTCTCTGATCGCGGCGGCGGCCGAGCAGGTTGTCGCCAGCGCGCCAGAACTGACCGCACTCGACCAGGCGATCGGCGACGGCGACCACGGTATCAACATGAAACGCGGCTCCGAAGCGGTGCTCGGCAAGATCGATGCCATCACCGCTCAGCCTGTAGGTGAGGCGGTCAAGATGGTCGGCAAGACGCTGGTGATGACCGTTGGTGGAGCCTCGGGCCCGCTTTACGGCAGCTTCTTCATCGCCCTGGGCGACGCGATCGGGGCGGGCCGGCGGCTTCCCGAAGACCTTGCCGAGGTGTTCGCCTGCGGCGTGGATGCGGTCAGCGCCCGCGGCCACTCGAAGGCAGGCGAAAAGACGATGCTCGACGTGCTCGTCCCGGTGCTCGAGACCCTGCGCTCGGATGCCGGGCGGCCGGACCTCACGCGGCGCGTTCGCACGACGGCCAGCGAAGCCGTCGAGCGCACTGCGCCTATGCTCGCGACCAAGGGGCGCGCCTCGTATCTCGGGCCGCGCAGCATCGGCCATATCGATCCCGGCGCGCGCTCGAGCTGTGTGCTTTTACATGCGATATGCACTACGTTGGAGGCGCACTTGTGAGCGACACCGTCAGCATCGTCATCGTCTCGCACTCGCAGGACTTTGCCAAAGGCACCGCCGACATGGTGCGCCAAATGGTCGGCAACGAGGTCAATGTTGCGTTTTGCGGGGGAAACCCCGACGGCGGCCTCGGCACCGACGTGCCGCGTATCATCGCCGCTATTGAAACAGTTTGGACGCCGAAGGGAGTTGCCATTCTGGTGGATCTCGGCGGCGCCGAGACCAACAGCGAGGTGGCGGTCGAGATGCTGCCGCCGGAGCGGCGCGACTGCGTCGTCGTGTGCAATGCCCCGATCGTCGAGGGCGCAGTGATGGCGGCGACCGAGGCGGCGGGCGGCAGCCCGCTCGACAAGGTGCGGGCCGTCCCCGAAGAACTCTCGTCGAGTTGATCATGAACAAGAACCAAGCAATCCTCAAGAACCAGCTCATGCCGGATTCCCCCAATGCCGAGGAGGACATCGTCAAGAGCAGCGTGCAGCTCGTCCATGCCGTCGGGATGCATGCGCGTCCTGCAGTGAAGTTGACCAAGCTCGCCAAGCGCTTCCAGTCGCAGATCGCAATGCGAGTCGCCGGCGCCACCGGCTGGATCGACGCCAAGAGCGTCGCGAAGGTGATGGCGATGCGTGCGGCACGCGACAGTATTATCGAGTTCGAGGCACGCGGCGCGGATGCACGGGCGGCTGTTGCAGCTCTCGTCAGGCTGATCGCGCAAGATTTTCCCGATACTGGCCGTTGAGGCATGTTGGCCGCTGCTGGTGCGCTCATCTTCAACGGCATGACGGCTGCCCCCGGCTTTGCTCGAGGACCGTTCGTGCGGACGGACCCAAGGCAGGTCAGCGTTCGCAAGCCCGGGAACAGCCATCAGGAGGAAAGCGCGCTACGCGCTGCTCTCGCCGTGACCAATGGCCAAATCGCGGCCCTCGCCAGCGCGATGGGTGGCGATGCCGCCGAGATCCTGGAGTTTCAGCTGGCGCTGCTCGAGGATGAGAGCCTTCTCGAGCCGGGCTTCGACGCGATCGCTGGGGGTGCATCCGCCGATAGGGCTTGGTCGCAGGTTTTGGCAGAGCAGATTGCCGATTACCGGGCCGCGCCGGACGAATATCTGCAGGCGCGCGCTGCCGACCTGACGGATCTGCGCGACCGCGTGCTTACTGCCCTTAACGGTGGGGCTGACACCCTTTGCAAGATTCCGGCGGGCGCGGTGGTTTGCGCCGAGGATATGCCACCCTCCCGCTTTCTCGAAATCGATTGGTCGGCAGGCGGCGGGCTTGCCCTCCTGCAGGGTAGTCCGACAAGCCATGTCGCGATGCTGGCTCGCGCGCGCGGCATCCCGATGATCGTGCAGCTCGGTGACCTTCCGGACAAGCCGGCGACCGCCTTGCTTGACGGCGAGAAGGGGACGATCGAGCTCGACCCGCCCGCATCGCGGATCGCCGCCTTCGAGGCCCGCCGCGCTGCCGATGCTAGAGCCAGCGCGGCCGCGCGCAGCCTTCTGGCGGGCCCGCCGGTCGCCTGGCGCCGTGAGACGGTGCGGCTTCACATCAACATTCAGAGCCTTGCGGATCTTTCGCACCCTGACGCGCATTACGCCGACGGCATCGGTCTTATACCGGCTTCCGGTAATCCCCAGATGTGGTAGAGTTATTGGGCGAGGGTACCGTGTTTGGGGGATGGACGATGTCGGTATACTTCTTTCGCCGCGAACCGGGGGCGGCGGAGCTGCGGCGCTTGGCACGACGGGAGAGCGGGCGTGTGTGCCAGCGGGTTCTGATGATTGCGAACATGCTCGAGGGGATGGAGCCCGAGGAAGCGGCGCGGCTGGCTGGGCTGAGCCGGTCGGTGGCCTACGAGTGGCATAACCGCTACGAAGAGGATGGGATTGAGGGATTGCGTGACCGGCCGCGCCCGGGTCGACAGCCACGGGTCGACGCGGTGACGAGTGTGCGGCTCAAGGAACGGATTGTCGCTGGCGCCGAGCTGGCGCGGGACGGGGTGGTGGCGTTTCGCGGGGTCGATGCGCAACGAATATTGAAAGAGGAGTTTGCAATTGAATGCAGCCTGTCGAGCACTTACCGACTGCTGCACCGGATGCAGTTGAGTTGGCTGGCGCCGCGTCCGCGCCACCCGCAGGCCGATGCGACGGCGCAAGCGGCGTTTTCGCAACTCTGGGATTGCAATTAGAGCGAGTCCGGGCGGCACAACCACACGGTGTACGAGTTGAGGTGTGGTTCCAGGATGAGGCTCGCATCGGCCAGAAAAACAGCCTGACCCGGGTGTGGGGGCAAACCGGCAGCCGGCCGGCGGCACCGAAGGACCTCGGCTTTGCCTCGGCCTATGTGTTTGGTGCGGTTTGCCCGTCGGACGGCAAAGGGGCGGGGCTGATCATGCCAATCTGCAATACCGTCGCGATGAACCACCATCTCCGCGAGATCAGCAGCCAGGTCGCCGCCGATGCCCATCCCGTGGTGATCCTCGATGGTGCCGGCTGGCACCGGAGCCAAGGCCTCGCGGTGCCCGGCAATATCACGTTGTTGGAGCTGCCGCCGTACAGCCCGGAGCTCAATCCGGTCGAGCGGATTTGGCACTATCTGCGCAGTCACTGGCTCGCCAACTCGGTGTTTTCCAGCCTGGCGGACATCATGGATGCCTGCGAGATGGCCTGGAACCGGTTTGCCAACAACCCCGGTCTGGTCCGCTCGCTCTGCGCGGTCGCCTGGGCCTCGGCTTCGCCCGCTCTGTAGGGGTGCCTGTTATCGAACCGTGGTCTGCCACAGAAGCACACTCAGGTCCGGAAATATCCGGAGATCCGTATTATGCGCACCGAGTTCCTGTTCGACGATCCGGCCGGCCTGCCCGATGAGGAGACGCAGTTTCGCATCTATGACTTGGGTGCTGCGCTGGGCGGGCGAACGGCCGGTGACGATCCGCACCGTCGATGCCGGCGGCGATAAGCCGATCCGCGGGTTTACCGAGGATGGTGAGGCCAACCCCTTCCTCGGCGTCCGCGGGCTGCGGCTGTGCTTGAGACACCCCCAGATCTTCGCCGTTCAGCTGCGGGCGTTGTCCCGCGCCGCGGTGCACGACAACCTCAAAGTCATGTTCCCCATGGTGACGGTGCCGGCCGAATTCGCGGCGGCGCGCGATCTCTTCCGCAGCATTGTCGACGAGCTGCGGGCGGCGGGGGTCGCCGCCGCCTTGCCCGAGCTTGGCATCATGGTAGAGGTGCCGGCGGCGGCCTTGACGATCGATGCCTTCCCCGCCTCCTTCTTCTCGATCGGCTCCAACGATCTCGCGCAATACGTGACGGCCTGCGATCGCACGAACGGCGCGCTCGGCGCCCTGATCGATCCGCTGAATCCAGGCGTCCTCGAATTGATCCGCCGCACTGCCGAACACGGCAGACGCCGGGCGATCAGTGTGAGCCTCTGCGGCGACATGGCCGGAGACCCGCGCTGCGCCGCGGCGCTCTTGCAGTGCGGCCTTCGCGACCTTTCGATGTCTGCGCCGTCGCTGTCGCGCGTCAAGCAGGCCATTACCGCGCTGAGCTCGGGGTGACCCGTGACTGAGCCGGCGCTCGAAGAACGACGCGAGGAGGGCGCGGTAGTCGCCTACAAGAGCATCTTCAAGGCGGTGCTCGACAATCGGCCCTCTGGCATGCGCCTCCGCCTTGCGCTTGCCATGGGCAAGAACCGCAGCTTCATCAGCCAGATCTCGAACTCGGCCTATCAGATCCCGATTCCGGCGCAACACCTCAACACCATCTTCGAGGTCTGCCACTTCTCGCCTGCCGAGAAGGCAGCGTTTCTCGAGGCGTATGACCGCGCTCATCCGCGCCGCATGCGACGCCTCAGGGGTGCGCCGCGCGAGCGCATGGTGACGCTGCAGCTGCCCGATCTCGGCAGCCAGAAGCGGAACGCGCAGCTCGACGCTCTGCTGCACGATTTTGCGCGCCGGCTGAACGCGCTGCTGCAGGAGGAGAAGTGAGCGCCATGAAAACGTTCATCAATTCGCCCGACACGCTGCTCGCGGAGAGCCTCGACGGTTTCGCTGCAGCGCATTCCGATATCGTTGTGGTGGGGCCCGAGCGGAAATTCCTGCGTCGCCGGGCGCTGACGCCGACAAAGGTCTCGCTCGTCTCGGGCGGCGGCAGCGGCCATGAGCCGCTCCATGCTGGATTTGTCGGCTACGGCATGCTCGACGCAGCGTGCCCGGGGCAAGTCTTCACCTCACCCACGCCCGATCAGATCGTCGAGGCGGCGCAGGCGGTCGCGGGCGAGGCCGGGGTGCTCTTCATTGTCAAGAATTATGCCGGCGACTGCATGAATTTCGAGATGGCGACCGAAATCGTGGAGTGCCGCGCCGCGACCGTGATTACCAATGACGATGTTGCCGTCGAGAGCTCGGCCCACAGCGCGGGACGCCGCGGCGTCGCCGGCACACTGATCGTCGAGAAGATCGTCGGCGCTGCGGCTGAACAAGGCCGTGATCTCGACGCCTGCGCTGCGCTCGGCGCGCACGTCAATGGCCAGACCCGCTCGATGGGGGTGGCGTTGACGAGCTGCACCGTGCCGGCCGCCGGGACACCGACCTTCGCGCTCGGCGCGGATGAGATGGAAATGGGCGTGGGCATTCATGGCGAGCCGGGGCGGCGGCGAGTTAAATTGGCCAGTGCGGATGTCATCGCCGACGAGATGACGACGGCGATCATGCGTGATCTCGGCGACCCCCGCACCGCCGAGGCATTGCTCATGGTCAATGGCTTCGGCGGCACGCCGCTCATCGAACTCTATCTCATGTACAACGCGGCGCGACGGCTGCTGGAGAAGCGCGGATCGCGGATCGTGCGCTCGCTCGTCGGCAGCTTCGTGACTTCGCTCGACATGGCGGGGTGCTCGATTACCGTCAGCCTGCTCGATCCGGAGACGATCGCGCTCTGGGATCATCCTGTTCGGACCGCGGCACTCCGATGGTGAAGCCCGCCAGAGCTTGCTGCGGCGCGGAACCGAAAGTTCGAATCCATCTCCCTCCAGCAGACAGTCTGGGTCTGGCCCAAACTCGGCCGTTACAGGTCGAAAAGCCCGCGGTTTCCGCGCGGGTGTGCATTGGCTGAGGTCGGCAGAGACACGAAGTACTGTCGAAAGTGCGCAAACCGGCGCTGTTATCTCTGTCGGGCGATATTCCAGTACCGCAGTGTCGCTGATGTAGTCCGGGGTATTCCTGGTTCTTTTCCCCGGCGAAGCTGCCGCTGGCCGCAAATCAAGCAAAGCCGAGCAGCATCCGCTGCTCGTGCCAGGCTAGCGGCAGACGCGAGTGGGCGAGCAGCTTGTCAGCCGTGAGATGGGGTGGCTGACGGCCGTCGAGGACGGCTTGCGTGATGTCGGGGGCGAGATAGCTGAGGCGGATCAGCCGCGTGAAATACGACCGGCTCACGCCTTCCTGCTTGGCCAGTGCCGCAAAGGGAGCGCCGGGGCTGCCGACGAGGGCGGCGTTGAAACGATGCGCCCTCATCAGCAGCTTGATCAGCCGCGCGTGGGTCTGGCTATGGCACACGGATCGTTGCTGTCGATCACCATCCTGATCTCCCGCCCGGAGCAGCGAAGCCGTATCGGCACGGACAGGATCTGGATTTCATAATCCGTCGCGCTCGGCAATAGTGTCGAGGCCCCATCGAGGAACGCGCCAAACCATCTCGGGCGGATATGCATGTCGATTTGGTCGCTTCCGACGTCGATGCGCTCGATGAGCGCCGTAACGGCGGCGCGCTGGCGTGGTCGTGGCAACTCGGGCCAGCTCTTGCCGATTTCGCGGCTCGCGCAATGAGCCGGCGCTGCGCTGACGCATCGAGAAACCGTGTTGCCGTGTAGATGCTGCCGGGGTCGAGAAGCCACTTGCACACCGGGTCGTAACCACTTGCTCGATCTCGGCGGCTGGAAGGCGCAGCCCGGGGGACAGCTCGCTCTGATCCTTGGTGATCAATGAGTGGAAGACATAGTAGCGGTAGCGTGTGGCACTCTCGACGGCGTGGGTCGGGGTCATGCGGTTGCCGTCGGGATCGAACAAGATCCCCGCGAGCAGGCTTGGCTGCCGACTTCGCGTGCCGGAGCTGCGTTCGGCGGTATTGTCGGCGAGCCGAGACTGAGCTGCATCCCACAGCGGCTGATCGATGATCGGCGCGTGATCGCCGGGATGGGATTGCCCCTTATGAACGATCTCGCAGAGATAGGTACGGTTCCGCAGCATCAGGTAGATCGCGCCGCGCGAAAATGGCTTGCCGCCAATCGGGCGACCGGAAGCGCTCGTCCAAGATTTGCTCTTGATGCTGCGGGCGTCGAGCTCCTCCTTTAGCCCGACTTCGCCGATTCGAGCACTTTTAAGGACCTAAGTATCTGAGATCGCTGGAGCCGACCCCCGAAGGTCGGCACTACAGCGGGATCGGCGGCACGGGCTCGGCGGTGATCTTGGGGGGCGGTTGAGCGGGCCGCTCCAGTTTGAGTTTTGTCAGCAAGAGGCTGAGCTCCGGTTCGGGCTCGGTATAGCGGGTGAGCAGCAGCTCGCGACCGTCGGTGATCGGCAGGTGCACGTCGATCATCTGCATAGCGGCAAACTTCTCCAGGACGCTGCGCGGCGTCAGCCCCTTCGCCAGCGCATGCAGGCGCCGCGCCAGCGTGACGTGCAGGCCAATAGGCCAGGAAGGCGATGAAGACGTGCGCCTCGACGCGTGCCTGGAGCTGGTGAAAGACCGGCCGGATCGCGAGGTCGCCTTTGAGGTTCTTGAACGCCTCCTCGACCGCGACCAGCAGAAGGTAATGGCTCCACAGCTTGGCGGGGTCTTCCTCGACGAGATTGGTACGCAACAGATAGCGACCTTCGCGCGATCGTGTCTGCCGCAGTTTGGCGCGATCGAGCCGATAGCTGAACGTGGCGCTGTCTGCGGCGATCTCGATCGTGACCAGGCGCCAGGCGGTGCGGGACGGCTCGCGCGCGGCGCCGAGTTTCATCAGCAGCTCCTCGCGGGACAGCGGCATCGTCGAGAGTTGCTTGAGCCGGGCCCACAGCCGCTTCAACTGGCGCCGCCGTATCGCCCGCTCCCCGGCCTCCGCCGGGGCAGGCTCTTGGCAACACGGTCGCGGCTCTGGGCCAAGACGTAGAGCTCGCCCTCTTGCGCCAACAGCTTGACCCCGGCCTTCGCCGGGGCAGGCTCTGGACGCCGGGTCGCGCCTCTTGCCATGGCTTAGCGACCAGATGCTTTTCCAAACGCGTCAAGCGACCCTTCGGCGGGCCCACCAGATAATGCACTGGCGGGTCGGCCGCGCGCATCTCGGCGAGCACTTCCTCGGTCGGCACGCCGCGATCCATCAGCCAGACCCGGCGCGCCTTACCGTATTGCCGCTCGATGCGCTCGAGAAACCCCCGCAGGGTCGTCTTGTCCGCGGGGTTGCCGGGAAGAACCTCATAGGCCAGCGGCCGGCCTTCGGGGGTCACCACCAAGGCAATGACGATCTGCACACAATCCGGCCGGTGATCGCGCGAGTACCCGAAGCGCCGCTTGTCGCCTTCCGGAAACCGCGGATCCGCCTCGAAATAGAGCCTGCCCCGGCGAAGGCCGGGGTGCTCGTCAGGTCGTAGAGCAGCACGTCGTAGCTGATGTTGAACAGGTCTCGCCACCGTCCCGTCAAGTGATCAAAGACCGCCTGCTTGTGCACCAGCAACCGGTCGTGACAGCGGTACAGCTTGGGGATCTCGGCCAGCCCTGCGTCCTCGCCCAGCAGATCGGCCAAGGCACTGCGCCGAAACCACTCGCGGTGCAGCCGCCATTCGCTGCCCGGCGCCAGCAAGCGATAGGCAACCAGCACGAACAGAACCTGATCCCAGTGCGTTCCCCCGCTTTCGCGAGGGCAGGCTCTTTGCGGCTCGATCCCAGCCGCTTCGACCAGAACTGATCCAGCTGCAGCTCGCGCCACAGCATCAACGTCAGCCGGCACGCGCCCCACTGCCGCGGCCGACGCAATTGCAACTGCGACAGCTTGACGTGGACGATCGAGGCGTCCGCCAGCACTCCGGCGCCGCGGTCTTCCGGAAACAACGATAGCGTCCGCGATTGCGTGGCGCCTTCCTCGAGCACCTCGATCGACCGCCGCCACGCCAATTCCTGCGTGTCGTTGATCTCACCCAGGTACAGCACGTGCCGCTGCACCACGCGCCCCCTGGCGGTCCGCGTGTTCTCGACAACCCTCCAGTAGCGGTGTTGCTTGCCATCCTTCCGGCGAACTTTGCAGCGCAAGAACATGATGGCCGCCGATTATCGGCACCTTGGCGGCCCGGAGAATAGACTTGGTCGGCACTACAGCCGATATCCGGCGTTTTGACCCGCGGCGCTCCTTACCGTTCAATGACTTGCCCGGCGAAAATCGCGGAACGCTGGGTCGAAGCGGCGAAGTTAGGCTAGCCTGGATGGCCGCGTCGAGCGGCAGCACCGCATTCTTGTCCTCGATAAAATCGCCGAGATGTGAATCCTCTCGTCGCCGATGGGCGTTTCGAGGCTGATCGGCTCCTTGGCGATCTTCAGCACCTTGCGCACCTTTTCGAGCGGCATGGCGAGCTTTTCAGCGAGCTCCTCGGGCGTCGGTTCGCGGCCGATCTCATGCAGCATCTGCCGCGAGGTGCGCACCAGCTTGTTGATCGTCTCGATCATGTGCACCGGGATGCGGATCGTGCGCGCCTGATCGGCAATCGAGCGGGTGATCGCCTGGCGGATCCACCAGGTCGCGTAGGTCGAAAATTTATAGCCGCGGCGATACTCGAATTTGTCGACCGCCTTCATCAGCCCGATGTTGCCCTCCTGGATCAGATCCTCGGCGGGCTGGCCGCCCAGTCGCAATGTCAAATTGAGTGACCTTCTACCGTTTGTGCAATCTGCAGCAAGTCAGCAGCGAAATTCACGCAACGGTTGCGGGGGCTTAACTGCCGGGTTTGCCCGACTGACCCCCTCGAACGCTGGCCCGCGCGGGTGGCGCGCGCGAGGCCAACAAGGATCACGACCAAGCGGTTGAAGTTCCTGGGATCCGGGCGCGGGAAACAGGTGATAACCGGAGGGCGAAGGCGGATCGGCAACGATTTTCGGCATCAACGGGGCTCCATTGGGAACGAGGTCACCATATTGGTTCATGATATGTTCCCTTCAAGGGGCTGTATTATCCTTGACGTACCCAAATCAGGCATTATATATTTCCGTGCAAGGAGATAGACGATGCCTCATTCGATCTTTGACGAGCCGCACCTTCGGAACGAAGCAGCCGCCTACGCTTACGTCGAGGCGAGGATCTGGCGGAACGGGCGTGTCTGTCCGCATTGCGGCGTTGTCGGCAACAGCGGCAAGCTGAACGGCAAAAGCACCCGGATCGGCGTCTACAAGTGCTACGCCTGCCGCAAGCCGTTCACGGTCAAGATCGGGACCATCTTCGAGGCCAGCCATGTTCCGATGCACATGTGGCTTCAGGCGATCGTCCTGATGTGCGACAGCAAGAAAGGCATCAGCACCAATCAATTGCACCGTATTCTCGGCGTCACGCTCCGCACCGCTTGGCACCTGAGCCATCGCATTCGATTGGCGATGGACGAGAGCAGTTCCGGCCCGCTCGGCGGCGAAGGCAAGATCGTCGAATTGGACGAGACCTATACCGTCTACAAGAAAGGCGGCCCCACTTGGTTCCTGCATCCCGAGCACGGCTGGCGGCGACGCACTGGCGGCGATCGCGTGCCGGTTGTCACCCTCATTGAGCGTGGCGGTCGGGCGCGCTCCCACAAGGTCGAGAACGTCACTGCAGCAACTCTCCGCAGCGTGGTCTTCGGCGGCGTTGACACCAAAAGCCGATTGATGACTGACGAACTCCATTCCTATCGCCGCATCGGGCAGCGCTTCGCGGGTCATGACGCCGTGAACCACGGCGAAGAAGAATGGGCGCGCAAACTCGCGGACGGCATCAAGGCGCACGTCAACAACGCGGAGGGCTATTTCTCGATCCTGAAGCGCGGCATCTACGGCTGCTATTTCCACGTCTCGGAGGCGCACCTTCACCGCTACCTCGCCGAATTCGATTTCCGATACAGCAATCGGATCGCGCTCGGCGTTGACGATGTTGAGCGCACCGAACGCGCAGTTCGCGGCGCGGTCGGCAAGCGGTTGACCTATCGAACAGTTAACCGCCAAGCCCCAGAAGCCGACCCCGCCTGAGCTTCTCTGGCCTGACGGATCTCCCCCATACCGTGAGCCAATACAGCTCTTGCTACCGTTCATCGGAGAGCCAGATAATGAGGCATGAAAGCCAAGCCACCGAAGCGGTCAGAGCCAAAGACACCGCGCAAACGCAAGCCGGACAATCCAGAGCAGTTCGAACGTTTCGTTGAAGCCGCGCGCAAGGCTGGCGTTGACGAATCCGGCGAGGCGTTTGAGCGTGCTTTCGATAGGATTGCTCCACCCCGAAGGCCATCATCGAAAAAGTGATCCGCGACATTTATGGGGATGCCGTTGAGCGGCGGCTGTATTTCGCGCTGAAGCCAGGTCATTGGTATTACGCCGTAAGGTGTCATTTTTGCGAATGCCCCATTCCTATTGCGGAGATTCCAAGTCAGCGCCCAAACCAGAAGCTGAGTTCGCCGCAAGGCACTCATTTCCGTATCGTCTGTGTAAATGAGGTGTGCGAGAACGGGGACAGTTATCGACCAGACGAAATCGTCTCGTTGCTTTGGCCGGGAAGGGCGAGAGGATGACAGTGGAGCTAGGTTTTGCCTGCGCTATCATCCGCAGATTATTGCGCGTAAGTGATTCTGGAAGCCGCTGTTCTGCTCTCTGATTTTCATAGAGCGACCACATACCGCTCTTTCGATTGTTCTCCTCGTAATTGACCACGAGGGCCTGTAAGCGTTCCTTTGGCCAAACGTTCTCAAATAGCCGTATCGAATCGAGCACCCGCATCGTGGGGCTATCGAATTCGACGCCTCTCTCTCTATCGCAATAACGGCGATGAATATGCCATGCCAACATATCCGCAGCTTGAAGCGGCTTTACCTTAATATCGTTCCGATGAACTGGACGCTCCCCAAAAAGCTCTTTGACCCGCGGCGGAGCAAGCTCATAGAACGCAGCGAAATGGGCTTGCACTTCGTCGCTCTGATGCATCTGTTCGTCAAAAACGAAATCTACCTTTTCATCGAGTCCGTTTTCGATTTCCCATTCAAAAGTCAGCGTGATTATCGAATGGTACATGAGCCAATATGGGTTATCTAATGGCTTCCCGATTCTACCCTTTAATACGTCGCTGAAGTCGTCATGACGCACGACGGCGCATATGCCGACCATCACATGTTCTTTGATAATCGCCACTAGATCCGCAAGTCGTGCATCTCTATCTTGGATGCTCCAGCCCAAAAACTGCCCTTGGCGCGCGAATGCTTCTTTCATCTTGAAATATTCGAGCCTCGGCGGCTTCGCTAGCGCGCTGTTCCATTTATCGGTAAGCTTAGCGAATTCCCCAGCCAGAGCGAGAAAGCCCGCCAGGAGAAACACTGGAGGCTCGGTACAATCGTCAATGTATGCCTGCATTACCAACACAAGCCTTTGCCATCGCAAATCGCTCGGCAGGCCCGATAGGCTGGGTAGTAGCTGCCAAAGCGCCTCGTCGAGGACGTTCATTGCACGCCCCCGCTCGCGTCACCATATGGCGATTGGGTACGCGAAAGGCAATACCGCCCTTCAAGGGCCGGTAGTCTTGTAGGCCCGGTCGAGCCGGTGTCGTTGGTCGGCGAAGAAACGACGATCTAATTCCACCGCGGACATCGACCTCAGAACTGGTAGTAGCCGGCTCGCCGCCGGCGGAACTTGCGGATCTGTGGTCACGTTGCGGTCGATGAGGCGAAATACGCTGACGGAGCCCCGATGGCCACGGTGCGACACAAGCATCAAGAAAATCGCTCGGATGAGATCGTCGAGAAGGGTGACATCTTCTTTGCCTATCGCCCGGGAATCGAGCAGAGCGAGCCCGAAGGATTAGGGGATGTGCAGCGGTTCGTCATGGTGCTCAAACCGCAAGGGGGCGCCTGCTTCCGGCTGGCGGTGCTCGGCCGCAAGCGTCTGCCGGAAGCAGAGCAACACGAGCGGATCTGGGGCCTCATCGACCAAGTGGCGAAATCGGGCGGTGAGATCGAGGCCGAGTTCAAGGAACACCATTACGATACCAAAACACGCGGTGAGCGCACCGTGCCTTCAATGCGACCGGCGAAGGCGCGTACGCTCTGCTCCAGCGGGGGCGGGCGCGGGCGCGGAGATTTCATAAGGACCGGTGCCCTCATGCGTACCAGCGGGGCCCCCAGCCATCGATTTTCTTGTGATCGCTTATTCAGTCGGCAGACTGGGGCATTAGCGACGCCGGTGCGCTACTCCCAATCTGAATCGATCCCAGTGACGAAAAACCCAATGTGATCCGCAGTCCAGGATCATTATCCGAGAGGTCGATACTGACGTGATGTAATCTGGCGATCGCCTCGACGAGACTGAGCCCAAGTCCGCTTCCCGGCGTGCTGCGGCTGCTCTCAATCCGATAAAAGCGCTTGAACACATTGCTGCGCTCGCCAGCCGGAATTCCCGGGCCGTTATCGATGACAGCGACCTTGATTTCGGTCGGGGAGGCGCATGTCACGAGCCCAATCCGCGCGCCGGGCGGCGAGTGCTTCATCGCATTTTCGATGATGTTTGCGAGCATCTGCGCGAGCAGCTCGCGATCGCCCCAGACTGTGAGGCTACCCGGAATTTGGGCCGAGAAGGATTGCCCCTTTTCGTCGGCCATCGGCTCGTAGACCTCGACTATCGTGTGCAGCAGGTCCGAAAGGTCGATTTCGCTGAAATGGCAGATGGCGGTACCGCTGTCCATCTGGGCGATACGAAGCAGCGCGCCAAAAGTGTCAAGGATGGCGTCCATCTCGGTAATGCAGTCAACCGACGCGGCCTGCCACTCCGTGGTTGACTGCGCCCGGCGCTGTGCGCGTTCAAGGCGCTGGCGCAGCCGGGTTAGCGGAGTTCGCAAATCGTGAGCGATGTCATCCGACACTTGGCGCACGCTCTCCATTGAGCTTTGTATGCGGTCGAGCATCGCGTTCAGACTTCCCACCAGATGATCGAATTCATCGTCGGCATCGCCAACCGGGATACGCCGCGAGAAGTCGCCTGCCATGATGTCCCGCGCCGCTCGGCTGATCGTCTCGATGCGCCGCAAGAGCCCGCTGCTCAGCACTGCCCCGCCGCCGAAGGCGAGCACGAGTGTAATCGCGGAGCACCAGCCGAACGCCCGGAGGACCAGTTCGTTCATTTCCTCACGAGGATGGGCGTCGATACCGACCATCAGATAACCGCCGTCCGGCAGCGAGGCACCTCGGGCACGAACCACCGGCTCGTGCCGAGCGCGGCGGTTCGGAACGAGATCGAAACGGCCTGCCTCACGGCTGAACGCCGGCAAATCCCCAGCGATGACTCCGCCGTGCCCATCCTGTAGCAGATAGTGCATCGGGCCGCGCGGCATCTGGCGCAGGCGGTCGTTGATCTGGTCCGCTAAGAGGCCGCGCCCGCTGGCATCAGCGGTGTTTTTGAGCTCGGTAAAGTCGCTGTCGATCGCGGCATCGAGCGATCTGGTCATGTAAATATCCGTTGCCCAGTAGATTACCCCAAACAGGATGAGCACCGAGGCGCCAAACAACCCAGCGTAAGCAAGGGTCAGCCGAAAGCTCGATGTGCGCAGCAGCCTAGGCAGGACCACGGAGGCAGTAGCCTGCGCCGCGCACGGTGTGGATCAGCTCCGGGCCAAAACCTTTGTCGAGCTTGCCGCGCAGGCGGCTGATGTGGGTTTCGACGACGTTGGTGCGCGGGTCGAAATGCAGATCCCAGACGTGTTCGAGCAGCATCGTGCGGGTCACTACCTGGCCCGCATGGCGCATCAAATATTCGAGAAGCCGATATTCGCGCGGCTGCAGGTCGATCAGTTCGTTTCGTCGGCGAGCGGTCCGCGACAATAAGTCGAGTTCGAGATCGTATACCCGCAGACACGCGTCCGTCACGGCCAGACGAGGGCGGCGGCCGAGGGCCGCAACTCGGGCGACGAGCTCGGAAAAAGCAAACGGCTTCACCAGATAATCGTCACCGCCGGCGTTCAGGCCGGAGACGCGGTCTTCGACCCCGCCGAGCGCCGTCAGGAACAGCACCGGCATGTCACGGTCGGCGGCGCGAAGGGCGCGGACCAGCCGCAGCCCGTCGAGCCCCGGGATCATTCGGTCGACGATTAGCAGGTCAAAGCTCTCTTCCATCGCGGTGGTGAGGGCCTCATTGCCGGTTGCAGCACTCGCGACCAGATGGCCTTCTTCGCGGAGGCCGTTCGCTACGTAATCGGCGGTTTCCGCGTCGTCTTCGATAACAAGGATCTTCACGCTGCGACCTGCCTGTCTCCTCGTCATGTGCGGAGCGAGTGTAAGTCGAGGAACTCGGCCGATCCCGGTCAAGTTACAAATTCCCAATATCGGGGAAATGATCCGACAATCCGGTATCGGCGATGGTTGAGACCGAGGGAATGCACGGCGGGGGCATGACCGCGCGGAATGGTTTGATGTGGGCGAGCGTGACGGTCCTGCTATTGCAGGGTTGCCAGAGTTACGAGCCGGTACCGCTCAACAATCATCCCGACCTACTCTCGGAAATTGCCTCGCTCACAATCTCCGCGTCCGATCTTCCGTTGCCCGAGATCGGCACGCATCCATTTGACCCATCTCGGCCGCTCGACATGGACGAGGTCGCGATGATCGCTGTCGTCAACAATCCCGATCTGAAAGCGATGCGGGATCAGGTTGGCGTCGCCGAGGCTCAGGCATTCGCGGCCGGTTTGCTGCCGAATCCGTCGTTCGCCTTTGGGTATGGAGCCCTGCTCGGTGGAGTGGGGGCGACCACAGGTTCGGTAAGCGCAACCCTCGGCGAGGACATCGTGCCGCTCCTGACCCGATCCGCGCGCCGGCGCGCGGCCTCGGCGAATGAGCGTAGCGTCCGCCTGAACCTTCTATGGCAGGAGTGGCAAATCGTCAGCCAGGCCCGCACCTTGTTCACGCGGGCCGTCGAGCTCGAGCGTCAACGCGCGGTGATCGATCAATACCGAAAGCTCTTCAGTGACCGCTATCAAACCTCCAATATCGCCATGCAGCAAGGGAACGAGACCTTGCCGACTGTTGTCAGCGATTTGGCCGCCCTTCAAGCCGTCGAAACCCAGCTGCACGACACCGAGCAGTTGATCTTGAAAAACCGGCACGATTTGAATGCGCTCCTCGGCCTAACACCCGAAGTACAGCTCCGCCTGCTCGATCGAGTATCGGTGACCGCTATCGACGCCGCAAAGTTGAAGGGAATCCTGCGCGATTTGGCACGGCGGCGACCGGATCTGCTCGCCCTCGCGGCCGGCTATGAGACAGAGGAGCAAAAGTTGCGGCAAGCGATCATCGAGCAATTTCCAAAGCTCAACATCGCGCCCAACTATACGAACGATACGACGCCCGTTTTCACGGTTGGGCCTACGTTTACGATTGGCCTGCCCATTTTTGACCGCAATCAGGGCAATATTGCTATCGAGCGGGCAACCCGCCAGCGACTGCAGGACGAATACCAGGCACGATTGGATACTGCTTACGGCGCCGCCGATCGCCTGATTACCGAGCTAGAACTGATTGAGGCGCAATACCGGGGGAGTCTTGACAGCATCCGCCGGCTGCGTGAGGCGGCGAATGTTGCCGACCAGGCCTATGCCGCAGGTAATCTCGACGAGCGAAGCTATGTCGATCTCCACGCCTCGCTTCTCGCCAAGGAAATCGAGACGCTCAAGCTGGAGCAGACACTGATCGAGCAACGCATAGCCTTGCAGACCCTGATCGGCAGCGATATTCCGACGCGAGGCATCAATCGTTTCTCGCTCCGATGATGCGACGCACCGGCGTTCTTGCTGCTGTTGGGTTGCTCCTGGGGTCGCTTGCCGTCGTCGGCGTCACCGCCGTTCTGCTCATCGGATCGGTGGACCTTGCCGCGCCGCAGACGCAGCCGGAGACGGGGCCGAGCGTCGCGGTCGAGCTGACGGCGTTGCACAAGGGCAGCCTGCCGCGCATCGTTACCGCCTACGGCATGGTCGGGACCGGTCCGGCGGCGCAGCAGACGATCCAGGCGCCGTTCGCCGCGGTCGTCGATGCGATCTATGTGAAGCCAGGCGAACAGGTCGCCGCGGACGCGCCGCTCCTTCGTCTCGGACCCAGCCCGACGACCGCGGCCTCTTACACCCAGGCAGTCACCGCGTTGCAGGCGGCCAACGAGGAGGTGCAGCGGACGCGAACACTCCTCGGGCAGCATCTGGCTACCCGCCAGCAGGTCGCCACCGCGGAGAAAGCGGCCGCCGATGCGCAGGCCACGCTCGCCGCGCTAAAGAGCGAGGGGGCCGGCGGTCCACAGACCCTGCGGGCGCCGTTCCCGGCGATAGTAACCGCCGTCTCGACTAGTTTGGGGGCGATTGTCGCGCAGGGCGCGGCGTTGCTCGACCTGGCACGGCCGAGCGAACTCGTGCTGCACGCCGGCGTCGTGCCGAGCGAGGCGGTTGCGATCAAAACCGGCGACGCGGCCAGCGTCGTGCCGCTCGGCGAGAGGCAGCCGGCCGACGGACAGGTGCTGCTGCGCGGCTCGGTTGTCGATCCGAAAACCGGCCTCGTCGCGGTCGATGTCAGTTTGCCGGCGAGCGGCTTTTTTTCCGGCGAGATGGCCCAGGTCAACATCGTGGTCGGAAAGGCCGAGGGCTACGTCGTGCCGCACCAGGCAATCCTCGTCAACGATCAGGGTGCGCCATACGTTGTGCAGGCCGTCGGCGGCCTTGCCCACCAAGTGCCGGTCCAGATCGTGCTCAGCGACGGGGCCAAGGACGTCATCGCGGGCCCGCTCGATCCGGCGGCGCCGCTCGTCCTCGACGGCAATTATCAGCTCACCGACGGCATGAGGATCCGGGAGGCAAACGCACAAGGGACTGGCAAATGAGCTTTGTCGGATGGATCGAGCATCACCGCCGTTCGCTCCTCTTTGTTGCCTTCACGCTTGCTCTTGCCGGAGCCTATGCGGCGATGACGCTGCCGATAGGACTTTTCCCGACTGTCAGCTTCCCGCGCATTCGCATTACGATCGACAGCGGCAGCATGCCTGCCAAGCAGATGCTGATCGAGGTCACCGAGCCGCTCGAAGAAGTGGCGCGGGCGGTGCCGGGCGCGACCGGTATCACCTCCACTACATCGCGCGGATCGGCAGAGATCTTCGTCGATTTTCCCTGGCGGTCGGATATGCAGCAGGCGCTGCTGAGCGTGAATGCCGCAATCGCCGAGGCGCTGCCGAAGCTGCCGCCCGGCACAAGCTATCTGGCCTTGCAGATGAGCCCGAACGCAATCATGCCGTTCGTCTCGTACGCGCTGATTTCAAAGGAGGTGTCGCCGGCCGAACTGCGCCGGCTGGCAGAGTATCAAATCGTGCCGCTGTTGACCGGCATCCCCGGCATCCGGCGGACCGGTGTGCTGGGCGGTGAGACGCCGGAAGTCGAGGTCGCGATCGATCCGCACAAGCTCGAAGAGTTTCGCCTGACGCTTGCCGACGTGACCAACGCCGTCTCGGCGGCCAATACGCTCAAGGCGGTCGGCCGGCTCGAAGACAACAACCTATTGTATCTGACGGTCAGCAGCAACGCGTTCACCTCGGTCGCCTCGGTCAGCAACGTCAAATTGCGCAATGCGGCGGGCGGCATCGTCCGCCTCAGCGACATGGCCAAGGTCACGATGGGATCGGTGCCCCAATGGCTGTTGGTCGATGAGAACGGCCGACCCGCGGTTACGGTCGATGTGTACCAGCAGGACAACGCCGACTCGCTGACGCTGGGGAACGAGGTGCAACAGCGACTCGACGGGTTCATGAAAACGCAGCCGAAATCGGTCAATCTCTACAAATGGTACGATCAGACAGAGCTCGTCCGCTCTTCGATCAGCGCGGTCGAGGAGGCGATCGGGATCGGGCTGATCTTCGCCGCGCTGGTTGTTTTCGGATTTCTGCGCAACTGGCGCGTGATGCTGGTGGCGATGATGGTGGTGCCGCTGTCGGTGCTGATCACCATCCTGCTGTTCACCGTCATGGGGATGAGCTTCAACATCATGACGTTGGGCGGCATCGCTGCTGCGATCGGTCTTCTGATCGACGATGTCATTGTCATGATCGAGCACATTGCCCGACGCGCCGGCATACCCGGCATCGCCGAGCCGCAGGGGACGGTATTGCTCGCGGCACGCGAATTCTTTTCGCCGCTGCTGGGGTCGAGCCTCGCGACGATCATCATCTTTTTGCCGCTCGCTTTTCTGTCCGGGGTCACCGGCGCGTTCTTCCAGTTTCTCGCGATGACGATGGCTTCGGCCCTCGTCATCTCCTACCTGCTGACCACCTTCACGGTCCCGCTGCTGGCGCGCGGCATCATCGATTTTACGAAGTGGGAGGATCCGCAGCACGGCCGCGAGACCTGGCTGCGGCGTACACATGGCCGCCTGCTGCGCGGCCTCTTCGCGCATCCGTTGCTTGTCGCGCTCGCCGTCGTCGTCCTTGTCGGGGCCGGCTATTTCGCCTATGGCCGCGTCGGCACCGGCTTTCTGCCGAAAATGGACGAAGGCGGATTTGTGCTCGATTACCACACCTCGCCCGGCACCTCACTGACCGAAACCAACCGCGAATTGGAACAGGTCGAGGCGATTCTGAAGAAAGACCCCGATGTCTACACCTTCTCGCGCCGCACCGGCGCCGGGCTCGGTGGCGACCTTACCGAGAGCTATCAGGGCGATTTCTTTGTCCGCCTGGCCGCTCCCTCGAAGCGGCCGCCGATCTGGACCGTCATGGACGAGATCACGACCAAGATCACCGACCAGGTGCCGGGCATCAGTTTCGATACCCACCAATTGCTCGACGATATGATCGGCGACATGGTCGGTCGGCGGCAGCCAATCGTCATAGAGCTGAACGCCAAGGACCCCACGGTCTTGCCAAGCGTCGCCGAAAAAGTCGCGCAGGCGATTGCAAACGTGCCGGGGATCGAGCCCGCTTCGGTCAACAACGGCGTCGTGCCGGCCGGCGACGCGCTCGACATTCACGTCGACCCCGCGGCGGCGGCTATGGCGGGCGTCACTCCGGCGGAGATCGAGACTCAGCTCTACCATTACCTGAACGGCATGGTGGTCACGAACTATCTCGGCGCCGTGCAGCCGGTCGGGGTAAGGCTGTGGCTCGATCCGCCAAACGAGCGGATGTACAAGGACCAGCTTCCCGACCTGACAATTCGGGCGCCGGACGGGCATATCTTTCCACTCGGCACCGTCGCGCAGGTTCGTTTCATCGCCGGCCAGCCGGAGATCACCCGCGACAACCTCGCGCAGGTGGTCGCGGTGACGGCGCAGATCGGCGGCGGCCACGATCTGGGATCGACCGCGGCGGCCGTGCAGACGATCGTCAACCGGCCCGGTTTTCTGCCGCCCAACGTCTACTACCAAACCGGTGGCGCCTATAAACAGCAACAAATGGCTGCGCACGGCATGATCCGGGTGTTCGCCGCCGCCGCGATCGGCGAAGTCATCCTGCTGCTGTTCCTGTACGAGCGGTTCTGGATACCGGTCATCATCATCGTGAGCTCACTGATCTCGACCAGCGCGGTGTTTGTCGGCCTGTGGCTGACCGGGGTCGAACTCAACATCACCGCAATGATGGGGATGGTCATGATCATCGGCATCGCGACCGAGATGGCGGTGTTCCTCGTTTCCGAGTATCAGGCGCTCGAGCGCGACATGCCGGCACGCCAGGCGCTTCAGGAAGCCGCGTTCAACCGGCTGCGGCCGATCACGATGAGCACGCTGGCGATGATCCTGGCGCTGCTGCCGCTCGGCGCCGCAATCAGCGGCTCGGGCGACCAGATGCTGCAGCCGCTCGCGATCGCGATCATCGCCGGAATTATAGTGCAGCTGCCATTGGTGCTGCTGGCAATGCCGGTCGTGATCGGACTGACCCTTCGCGAATAAATCGTGGCGCCGGATTTCGCTGTCGCCCGCATCTTCTTGGTGTTACGTCACCGTTTGTCCAAGCCGTGACGTTCAAGCGCACCGCAAGTCGCAAGTGGTAGGCCCGGCAGGATTCGAACCTGCGACTCCACCGTTATGAGCGGCGTGTTCTAACCAACTGAACTACGGGCCCGACGGCTGACGTCGTCATTGCCGGGCTTGACCCGGCAATCCTTGGACCCCCGGGTCAAGCCCGGGGGGTGACGGCAACGTAAGCGGCATTCGGCATCAAGTGTCGAGGAAGCTGCGCAGTTTGCGCGAGCGACTCGGATGCTTGAGCTTTCTCAGCGCTTTTGCTTCGATCTGGCGGATCCGCTCGCGGGTCACCGAGAATTGCTGACCGACTTCTTCGAGCGTGTGGTCGGTGTTCATACCAATCCCGAAGCGCATTCGTAGTACCCGCTCCTCGCGCGCCGTCAGCGAGGCCAGCACGCGGGTCGTGGTCTCGCGCAAATTAGCCTGGATGGCCGCGTCGAGCGGCAGCACCGCATTCTTGTCCTCGATAAAATCGCCGAGATGTGAATCCTCCTCGTCGCCGATGGGCGTTTCGAGGCTGATCGGCTCCTTGGCGATCTTCAGCACCTTGCGCACCTTTTCGAGCGGCATGGCGAGCTTTTCAGCGAGCTCCTCGGGCGTCGGTTCGCGGCCGATCTCGTGCAGCATCTGCCGCGAGGTGCGCACCAGCTTGTTGATCGTCTCGATCATGTGCACCGGGATGCGGATCGTGCGCGCCTGATCGGCAATCGAGCGGGTGATCGCCTGGCGGATCCACCAGGTTGCGTAGGTCGAAAACTTATAGCCGCGGCGATACTCGAATTTGTCGACCGCCTTCATCAGCCCGATGTTGCCCTCCTGGATCAGATCGAGGAACTGCAACCCGCGGTTGGTGTATTTCTTGGCGATCGAGATAACGAGGCGCAGATTGGCCTCGACCATTTCCTTTTTCGCCCGGCTCGCCTCGCGCTCGCCGCGCTGGACCGTTTGTACGATGCGCCGGAATTCGCTGATCGGCAGCTTGGCCTCGGCGGCGATCCGGGCGATGCTGGCCCGCAGCCTGACCGCGTCTGGCGCATGCTTTTCGATCAGCCGCGGCCAGCCGCGGCCGGGCAGGGTTTCGACACGCTCGAGCCAATCGCCGGCGAGCTCGTTTCCGAAGTACTGCTGCAGGAACTCCGAGCGCCTGATGCCGGCACTCTCCGCGAGCCGCAACAACCTGCCTTCATCCGCGACGAGCCTGCGGTTGACGTCGTAAAGCTGGTCGACGAGGTACTCGATGCGCGTGTTGTTGAGGCGCACGCGTTTGACGTTGTCGATGATCTCCGCCTTGAGCTTCTCGTAGCGCCGCTCGGTTACGCGTGGCAACGGCTCGCCCTTTTGTAAGGCATTGATCCGCTGGTCCTGAAGCCGGTGCAGCCTCTTGTAGGTTTCCGCGATAGCGTCAAAAGTAGCGAGCGCGCTCGGCTTCAGTTGCGCCTCCATCGCGGCCAGCGAGATCGAGCTTTCCTCGCCTTCGGCCTCCTCGACGGCGAGCTCGCTCTCGATCTCGGCGAGCTCCTTCGCAACATCTTCACCGTTGGCGGCATCTGCGTTTTCGCTCGGCTCTGCGCCGTTTGCGGCTCCATTACCCGCTTCGACCTCGACCGGGCCGGCTTCCGGAACAACGGCCGCTATCTCGGCCGGTGCTGGCTCGAACGCACCGCTGCCGTAAGTGGCGTCGAGATCGATAATGTCGCGCAGCAGCATCTTCCCTTCGTTCAGGGCATCGCGCCATGCGACAATGGCGCGGATCGTCATCGGGTTCTCGCAGATGCCGCCGATCATCATTTCACGGCCGGCCTCGATCCGCTTGGCAATGGCGATTTCGCCTTCGCGTGACAGCAGCTCGACCGATCCCATTTCGCGCAAGTACATGCGGACCGGATCATCGGTGCGCCCGATATCGTCGTCATCCAGATTGCCGCGGACCTCGCCATCGCCCTCGTCTGCGCCGGGCGCCGCAGGCTCCTCGCTCTCCTCGTTCTCGATCACGTTGACACCGAGCTCGGAGAGCATCGTCATCGTGTCCTCGATCTGCTCCGAGGACACCTGGTCGGGCGGCAATGCGGCATTCAATTCGTCATAGGTCACATAACCCCGCTCCTTGCCGCGCGCCAGCATCCGCTTGATTGCCGCTGCCACGCTGTCCAGGAGCGGCGCCTCTGCCGCCTCTTCGTGGGTTTCTGCGACTTCCGCCGTATTTGCCGCTTTGCTCGCCATTCCACCATCCCTAAAGAGGATCCACCGTCGCGCCACAAGTCAGGGCACGAATACGAAGGCAGCCCGACCTCGGGCGGCCGACAATTTTCGGCGAGGGTGCCGTCGGGTCAGGTCTCGTCCTCACCCCGCGACCCCTCGTGCAGGGCTCTTTCCCTGGCAGCCAAAAACCGTTCCCAGCTCTCCGGGCAGATGTCGCTGATCAGGTCGTCCGTGGCTTCGGCCAAAGCGCAGCGATCGCCTCCCGTGAGCATCCTGGTCACACGGACCCACTCCTTGCGCGCGGAGACCGGGTCGGAACACCGGACCAGGAAAGTTGTGTCGACCGAAGGCAAAAGTAGTCTTTCTACGGTCGCCGCAAGCCCGTTCTTGACAAGGTGTTGTTGGAATGCGTGGGCGTCAAGCCCCGATCCGGCAGCATCCAGCTCTAAAATTTGCCGTCTCAGGCTATCGAGATCCGGTTCGGGGATTTCGAGTGCTGCTAGTTCCTCGGCCAATTGATCGATCAGGCAAGGGAAAAGCAAAATCATCCGGAGCAGATTTTCCCGCTGAATTCTTCTTTCAGAGCGGGGTGGAGGCTCCGGTCCGTCGCGGACCGCCCTGCTTGGTAGCGTGCGGAGACTTTTACGCCGCGCGTGCCATGGATTGCAGCGTTCTTTGAACAGCGTCTCAAACTCGTCACGTACCGTCTGGTCCGAGATGCTCTTAACGTGTGCCAGCAGCCGGCTCCGAATTCCCGCAAGCCGCTCTGGCGTATCGTGCGGAACCCCGCGCACTTCGGAGTCCCATAGCATGTCCGCGAGCGGTCGAGCTGCCGTAAGGACTTGCTCGAAAACCGATCGCCCCCCGGCGCGGATCATCGAATCGGGGTCTTCGCCGGAGGACAGGATCGCAAATCGAAGACTGTAGCCAGGACGCAACAGGGGAAGGGTCCGATGCAGTGCGCGAAGGGCGGCGTTTTGTCCGGCTGCATCGCCATCGAAGCACAGGAACGGCTCGGGCGCGAGGCGCCAAAGCTCACGCAGCTGGAATTCGGTCAGCGCGGTTCCGAGCGGTGCTACTGCTGTGGCGAAGCCCGCCTGGTGAAGCGCGATCACGTCCATGTACCCTTCGGTGACGATCGCCCCCGGGGCGCCACCTTCTCCATCTCGGATGATAGCCGCCCGCGCCGCCGACCAACCGTACAAAACCCGTCCTTTTTCGAAGAGCGGGCTGTCCGGCGAGTTCAGATATTTGGGCTGCCCATCGCCGAGGACCCGGCCGCCAAAGGCGATGACCCGGCCGGCGCGGTCGCTGATCGGAAACATCAGGCGGTTGCGGAAATAATCCGAGGATTCCCCCTCAGCCGGTCGGCGCCGCAGCCCGGCCTCGATCAGCAGCGGATCGGAAAATTCGGGGTTGAGGGCGCGCCGCAGCGCCTGGCGATCGTCTGGCGCCCAACCCAGACGGAAGCGCCGGATCGTCTGCGGATCGAGCCCGCGCCCTTGCAGATACTCGCGTGCGCGCACCCCGGCAGGCGCCCACAACCGCTCCTCGTAAAAAGCTGCGGCGGCTTCGGTCGCTTCGAGCAATGTTTTCTGCCGCTGTGCCCGTTCCCGCTCTTGCGGCGTCGCCTGCGGGACAGCCAGCCCCGCCTCCCCCGCCAGTTTCTCGACGGCTTCGATGAAGTCGAGATTGTCGGCCCGCATCGCGAACCCGATCAGATCTCCATGAGCGCCGCAGCCGAAGCAATGAAAGAAGGATTTGTCCTCGACGACGTAGAAAGACGGCGTTTTCTCGTGATGAAACGGACACAATCCCGCAAACTCGCGCCCGCGGCGGACCAGCTTGACCCGCCGACCGATCAGTCCGGAAAGCGAAATTCGACTACGCAGCTCGTCGAGAAAGCTCGGCGGAAACGTCACTTATCGTCTCCTCTCCGCCCATCGGAGTGAGAGACGACCACCGCGCCGCGCGCCCACCACGCTGTAAAAAAACCTCGGCCTCTGCAAGACCCTCACCCGCCTCGCTGCGCTCGGCACCCTCTCCCGCAGGGCGGGAGAGGGGCCACGACGCATTCAGCACAAAGCTCCTCTCCCGCACCGCGGGAGAGGAGGGACCAAGCCCGGAGGGCTTGGTGGGTGAGGGTAGCGCCGCATTCTAGCGGGTGGAGCGGGTCAGCACCGCACCTCAGATCTATGTTCCCCCTCACTCGACCATTCCCCCCAGATGGCGTCCGATTTGCGTCATCCCAGCAGCCGCCTGACGATTGCACCGGCGCGGCCGAGATCGATGACGCCGGCGTGGCGCTCGCGCAACGACGACATCACCTTTCCGAGATCCTTCGTGGCCGTTGCGCCGGTCTCCCTGATCGCGGCCTTCGCAGCCGCTTCGATCTCACCCTCGTCGAGCTGACGCGGCAGGAAGCTTTCGATGACGGCTATCTCCTCGTTTTCATGCTCCGCAAGATCGGGGCGATTGCCTTGCCGGTAAAGCGCGATCGATTCGCGGCGTTGCTTGATCATGCCCTGCAGCATGCGCTGGATTTCGCTTTCGGATAAGCCGTCGGGGTTGCCTTGGCCGCGCTCGGCCACGTCCCGGTCCTTCAGACCCGCCAGGATTAATCGAACAGTCGAAACCGTGCGCGAATCCCTCGCCTTCATCGCTTCCTTCAGCCGGTCCCTGAAGGCCTGACGCAGCATCGTTGCCACCCCTTTGCCGTCGATTTTAAGCCTAACCGCTTTTGCGCGCCGCGGCAATTCCGCACGTCGACGCGTAAGTGATTGAAATGATGAGAGTTCCAGTGAGTGCTGGGTTGACCCCTTCGATCCGATCAATTATCTCTCAATCGCTCTGCTGTTCGCCCCTGCCCGCCTCCTGCGGTCCGGCAGATTGCGGCTGCCCACAGGATAGATCCGCATGCGTGAGCCCATGCCGCGACCGCCCGACTGCAACGCCGCGCTCGTCCTCGCGGACGGGACGGTATTTTGGGGCAGTGGGGTCGGTGCGGCCGGGACGGCAGTCGGGGAAATCTGTTTCAACACCGCGATGACCGGCTACCAAGAGGTCCTCACTGACCCGTCTTACGCCGGCCAGGTCATCACCTTCACGTTCCCTCATATCGGCAATGTCGGTGCGAATCGGGAAGACATCGAAACGACGACGCCCGCTGCCCGCGGCCTCGTGCTGCGCACCTCGATTACCGCTGCGGCCAACTATCGCGCCACCCAATCGCTGGATAGCTGGCTCAAACATAACAGGCTGATCGGTATTGCCGGGGTCGACACGCGGCGGTTGACCCGGCACATCCGCGAACTCGGACCCCCGAACGGGGCTGTCGCGCACGATCCGAAGGGGCGGATCGATCTCGCAGAGCTCCAGGCGCGGGCTCTCGATTGGCCCGGTCTGGAGGGCATGGACCTCGCCAAGGAAGTCACCTGCCGCCAAACCTACGAGTGGACCGAAACGGTGTGGGACCGCGCGCGCGGCTACGGTTTGCAACGCAGCCCCCGCCATCACGTCGTCGCCATCGACTATGGCGCCAAGCGCAACATTTTGCGGATGCTGGCCGCCCATGGCTGCCGGGTGACTGTGGTTCCCGCCACCGCCTCGACCGAGGATGTTCTGCGCCATCGGCCCGATGGCATCTTTTTGTCAAACGGCCCTGGCGACCCCGCGGCGACTGGAGCTTATGCCGTGCCGGTGCTGCGGGACCTGATCGCCTCCGGCAAGCCGATCTTCGGCATCTGCCTCGGTCACCAATTGTTGGCCCTGGCGCTCGGCGGAACGACCCGCAAGATGCTGCGCGGCCATCGCGGCGCCAACCACCCGGTGAAGGATCTGCTCACCGGCAAAGTCGAGATCACCAGCCAGAACCACGGTTTTGTCGTCGAGCCGGATAGCCTGCCGTCCGGGGTCCAACCGACGCACCTCTCGCTGTTCGACAATACGAACGAGGGTTTCCGGGTCATCGGCAAGCCGGTGTTTTCGGTCCAGCACCACCCGGAAGCGAGCCCGGGGCCGCAGGACAGTCATTATTTGTTTGAACGGTTCATCGCACTGATGGACGCGAATGCCTAGGCGGACCGATCTCGACAGTATTTTGATCATCGGCGCAGGACCCATTGTGATCGGGCAGGCCTGCGAATTCGATTACTCCGGCGCGCAAGCGTGCAAGGCGCTGAAAAGCGAGGGGTATCGGGTCGTCCTGGTGAATTCGAACCCGGCGACGATCATGACCGACCCGGAACTGGCCGACGCGACCTATATCGAGCCGATCACCCCCGAGATGGTCATGAAAATCATCGCCCGTGAGCGGCCGCAGGCATTGCTGCCGACAATGGGCGGCCAGACGGCGCTCAATACCGCGATAGCGCTCGCCCGCACGGGGGTGCTCGAGCGCTACAGTGTCGAACTGATCGGCGCCAGTGAGGCGGCGATAGCCAAGGCCGAAGATCGCCGGCTGTTCCGGCAGGCGATGGACAAAATCGGGCTCGCTTCGCCGAGGAGCCATCTTGTCGGATCTCTCGCCGAAGCTGACGAGGCGCTCGGGGCAATAGGGCTTCCGGCCATCATCAGGCCATCCTTCACCTTGGGCGGCACCGGCGGTGGGATCGCCTACAATGCCCAGGAATTCGAGGAAATCGTGCGTGGCGGGCTCAGGGCTTCGCCGGCGCGAGAAGTGCTGATCGAGGAGTTGGTCCTCGGCTGGAAAGAATACGAGATGGAAGTGGTTCGCGACCGTGCGGACAACTGCATCATCGTCTGCTCGATCGAGAATATCGATCCGATGGGCATTCACACCGGCGATTCGGTCTGCGTCGCACCGGCGTTGACCCTGACCGACAAGGAATACCAGCTGATGCGCAATGCCGCGATCGCGGTATTGCGCGAAATCGGCGTCGACACCGGCGGCTCGAACGTGCAGTTCGCGGTTAACCCAGCCGACGGCCGGCTCCTCGTTATCGAAATGAACCCCCGGGTATCGCGGTCGTCGGCGCTCGCCTCCAAGGCGACCGGTTTCCCGATTGCCAAGGTCGCCGCCAAGCTGGCGGTCGGCTACACGCTCGATGAGCTCTCCAACGAGATCACGCGCATCACGCCGGCCTCGTTCGAACCGACGATCGATTACATCGTCACCAAGATGCCGCGGTTCACCTTCGAAAAGTTTCCCGGCACCGAGCCCTTGTTGACCACCTCGATGAAATCGGTCGGCGAGGCGATGTCGATCGGCCGCAGTTTTGCAGAATTGGTGCAGAAGGCATTGCGCTCGTTGGAGACGGGCCTCACCGGCTTTGACGAGGTCGCGATCGAGGGAGTGGAAAGCGCCGGCAAGGAGGCGGTCAAGGCGGCGCTGGCGAAACCCGTCCCCGAGCGCCTGCTGTTGATCGCCCAGGCTTATCGGCATGGGCTCACCACCGCCGAAATCCACGCCGCCTGCCGGTTCGAGCCGTGGTTCCTCGAGCAGATCCGTGAGATCGTGGAGGTCGAGGAAAGAGTGCGCCGGGAAGGGCTGCCGCTGGATCGCACGACCTTCCTGCGCCTGAAGCAGATGGGCTTTTCCGATGCGCGCCTTGGCAAGCTCGCGGGTCTCGATGAGGAGGCCGTCTCGGCGCGGCGACGGGGCCTCGATTTGCAACCGGTCTACAAGCGCATCGACACCTGCGCCGCCGAGTTCCCATCGCAGACCTCGTACATGTACTCCTGCTACGAGGGCGACGGTTTCGCGCGGGCAGAGTGCGAGGCCGATCCGAGTAACCGGCGCAAGGTGATCATTCTCGGCGGCGGGCCGAACCGGATCGGCCAGGGAATCGAGTTCGATTACTGCTGTGTGCACGCCGCCTACAGCCTGCGCGACGCCGGGATCGAAACGATCATGGTCAACTGCAATCCCGAGACCGTGTCGACCGATTACGACACCTCCGACCGGCTCTATTTCGAGCCGCTGACGACCGAGGACGTAGTCGAAATCGCCCAGGTCGAAGAACGCTGCGGCATGCTTCTCGGTGTTATCGTCCAATTCGGCGGTCAGACCCCGCTGAAATTGGCGGCGGGGCTGGAGCGCGCCCAAATACCAATTCTCGGCACCTCGCCCGATGCGATTGATCTGGCGGAGGACAGACAGCGGTTTCAGGGGCTGCTGACCCGCCTCGGCTTGCGTCAACCCGATAACGGAACGGCGCATTCAGCCAGCGAAGCCGAGGCGATCGCGCGCGATATAGGATATCCCGTCGTGATCCGCCCGTCTTATGTCCTCGGCGGCCGCGCGATGGAGATCGTGCACGATGCGGCCGGTCTGCACCGCTATTTTGCCCACGCCGTCTCGGTATCCGGGTCCAGTCCGGTCCTGATCGACCGTTATCTGCGGAACGCGATCGAGGTCGATGTCGATGCCGTCGCGGACGGCCGGCAAGTAGAGATGGCCGGCATCATGGAACACATCGAGGAAGCCGGGATCCATTCGGGAGACAGCGCGTGCTCGTTACCGCCTTACAGCCTGAGCCCGGCGACGATCGCCGAAATCGAACGGCAGACTGTCGCGTTGGCCCGTGCTCTCGGCGTCGTCGGTTTGATGAATGTTCAGTTCGCCGTGCAAGACGGTGTGATTTTCGTCTTGGAGGTCAATCCGCGCGCGTCGCGCACCGTGCCGTTCGTCGCCAAGGCCACCGGGGTGCCGATCGCAAAGATTGCGGCTCGAATCATGGCCGGCGAGCCTCACGATAAATGGAGTGAGGATATAGCCGGCAAGCGTCTGCGGGCCGGCGGGCATGTTGCGGTAAAGGAGGCGGTATTCCCGTTCGCGCGTTTTCCCGGGGTCGATCCGATCCTCAGCCCCGAGATGAAATCGACTGGGGAGGTGATGGGGCTCGACAGCGATTTCGGGCGCGCCTTCGCAAAGTCCCAACTCGGGAGCGGAACCAACCTGCCACTCGAAGGCTGTGTCTTTGTCTCGGTGCGAGATCAGGACAAGGGGGCGCTGGTCGAGCCTTGCCGCCGGCTGATCGAGATGGGCTTCTCGCTCGTCGCGACCAATGGCACCGCCGAAACTCTGAGCGCCGCGGGGTTACCCGTCATGCCGGTCAACAAGGTGCACGAGGGCCGCCCGCATATTGTCGATCGTATGCTGAGCGGTGCGGTTCAGCTCGTATTCAACACGACCGAGGGGACGCAGGCGATCGCCGACAGCTTCAGCCTGCGGCGCACGGCCCTGACCAACGGGATCCCGTATTATACGACCGTTGCGGGAGCTCGCGCGGCGGTCCAGGCTATTGCGGCGTTGCGCGCCGGGAACCTTGAAGTCGCGCCGCTGCAATCATACCTTTGATGGCTCCGCGGCGGCCCCTGCCGCCGTATTTGGCATTCGACAGCAGGATCCAAGCGCTTTCGCGATGAATAAGATCCCGATGACGGCCGAGGGCTTCAATCGGCTCCGGGAGGAGCTCAAGCGGCTGAAGACCGTCGACCGGCCCGCCATCATTCGCGCCATCGCCGACGCTCGCGACCACGGGGATTTGGCTGAGAACGCCGAATACCACTCCGCCCGTGACCGGCAGAGCTTCATCGAGGGCAGGGTGGCCGAGCTCGAGGACAAAGTCGCGCGCGCCGAGGTGATTGACGTGTCGAAACTGTCGGGTTCGATCGTAAAATTTGGCGCGAAGGTCACCCTGGCGGACGAGGAAACCGACGAGGAGCAGACCTTCCAAATTGTCGGCGAGGATGAAGCCGACATCAAATCCGGCCGCTTGTCGGTAACCTCGCCCTTGGCGCGCGCGCTGATCGGCAAGGGCCAGGGCGACAGTGTTGAAGTCGCAACCCCGCGCGGCGCGAAATCCTACGAGGTTGTCACCGTCGCCTTCGGTTAAGGCGCAGTTCAAGCCAACGCCGTCTTCTCATCTTCTTGCTGCGCGTTCGTCTGCTCGGAAATCGGGACGCCCGGCTCGTTCTTCGAGATGCGAAGCATCAATGCCGACTTGACGTGGTTCACATTCGGCGCCGAGGTGAGCCTGGTGCTGAGGAATTGCTGATAGCTGTCCCAGTCGGGTGCAACGATCTTCAACAGGAAATCCGTTTCTCCGGCCAGCATGTACGCTTCGCGCACCTCGGGCCAAGTGCCGACCAGATGTTCGAAGGCTTTGAGGTCGGCCTCGGCTTGGCTCGAGAGTCCGACCTGGGCAAAAACCGTCACAGCATAGCCGAGAGGCTCGGGAGCGAGATCGGCATGATAGCCGCGGATCATCCCGGCCTCTTCGAGAGCGCGCACCCGCCGCAGGCACGGCGGGGCCGAGATGCCGACCCGTCGCGCCAGCTCGACATTGGTCATCCGCCCATCGGTCAGCAGGTTCCGCAATATGCGACGGTCGATACGGTCGAGTTTGATTCGCCGCATCCGGTCCCCTCTTCCTCGATTGGCGGATCATAGGCAGCGTTCCATGTGCGCACAATTTTGTTGCGTAGGAGGTCTCATCGGCTTGCTGTTCCCGAGTGGTTTTCGTACACGAGCACATGGCTTTGCCGTCTTTTGCCACGGCCAACGCAGTGTCGCCCGTCATTTGGGTTTTGCATGACGGCAAGGCCGGGATGGCGAGCCAGGCGCTCGGCCTGGCCGAGGCTGCAGGCTTCTCTTTCAACGAACGACGTCTCCACATTCGTTTCCCCTGGACTTGCCTGCCGCCAAGGCTCTGGTTCCTCCCCTTGGCTGCGACCGAACCGACGCTGTCGCCGCCCTGGCCTGATCTGGTCATCGGTTGCGGCCGCAACACAGCGACGCCGGCCTTGGCGATCCGGCGGGCGAGCGGTGGACGCACCCTGGCGGCGCAGATCCAGGACCCGGGGGTCGGGCATAGCGGGTTCGATCTCCTCGTGGTCCCCGAGCACGACCGTTTGCGCGGCCCGCGGGTGATCGTGACACGCGGCGCCGTCCACCGGGTAACGAGAGCCCGACTGGCGGCGGCGCGCGTTCGTTTCCCGGGCCTCGCGGCGCTGCCGCGGCCGATCCTGTCGGTGCTGATCGGCGGCGCGAATAAGGCGTACCGGCTGACGCTTCGACGGCTCGGCGAAATCGCCGATGCGGTTGGCGAAATTCTGCGCACCCGGGGCGGCTCGGCGCTTGTGACGCCGTCGCGCCGTACCGGGGCAGCCGGGATCGGGCTGTTGCGCGCCCGGCTCAATAACCTGCCCGTGGCGATCTGGGACGGTTGCGGAGAGAACCCCTATTTCGCTTACCTCGCTCTGGCTGACGCCTTTATGGTAACCGCCGACTCGGTCTCGATGATCAGCGAGGCGGCGGCGACTGGAAACCCGGTGCATATCCTCGATCTCGACGGCGGCAATGCCAAATTCGCCCGGTTTCACGCCGCGATGCAGGCGGCCGGCATTACCCGGCCGTTCTCCGGCCGGATCGAATCGTGGCGCTACCCGATCCCGGACGATACGGCTCGCGCCGGCGCGGCTTTGCGCGAACTCGTCCTGAGGAGGCTATCTCGATTCGGGTGAAGACAGGTCACGCCCTTTGAACAGACGCGTGGGAAAGCGGAGCGGTTTGCCTGTGACACCCGACCGGAATGTAATATCGGGCCGAAGGCGAATTGCGGCTCGGGGAAGCGGCTGATCATCATGGCCCTGCGCATCGAAACCTTCGACAATGCCCGTGGCGGAAACGCGCTATACAAGGCGCTGACCCACCCCGCTGCCGCTTCGCCGGCGCGGGCTCTTCTGGACAAGCTCGCGCACCATGCCCCGGTTGCCATTTACGATGCCGGCGGCGCCGTCGAAGCCTTCAGCGCGATCTACGATCTGGATCAGATCGAAATCGCCGGCGCCTACGTCCAGCAAGTGGCGCGTGTCGGCGATGTCGTCCTCGGCCGCCGAACGCGGCCAATCACCGAGCTCGCTTGCTGCCGAGCGCGCGCGGTATTTGTCGCCGTCTTCGATTCCGAGCGCATCGTCGCGCAGATGCGCCCATATCTGCCCGAAGGCGCCGAGGTGTTCAGCCTTGACGCACTACGAATACCAGCGGATCGATTGACCAACAGCCGCCGCTACCTCGATCCGCTCAATTTTGCCACCAACTTTGCTTTTTTTCGCGATGGCGGCGGCCTGCACACCCGGTTGGTGACAGCGAATTACTGGTCCGGATACGGAGCCGGCCGCGTCAGCTGCTGGATGACGTTGTTTGCCGGCGACGGCAGGTTATTGGCCGAATGGTTCGAGGACTGTAAGCACGCCGCGAGCACAATCATTCTCGACAGTCGGGAAATACGGCAGCGATTTCAGCTTCCGGAATTTTGCGGACAACTTTTTCTGCATGTCGTCGACGCGGCCGGGCACGACGTCGTCAAATATGCGCTCGACATTTTCGACGAGGGCAGCTCGGCTGACGGAGAGCGCGTCAGGACGCTTACCTGCACGCATGACGCCAACGCCTGGCCAGCCGACCGATACGCCGGCCTACCGGCTCCCGCTCCTGGCGAGCGGATACTGTTGTGGATTCAGAACAGCCACGCGGTGACGATCCCGTCGGGCGCCATCGGCCTCGTTCCGATGGGTGAGGAGCGCGTTGTGCCCTTCTGTGAACCGATCGCGCCTTTCGCCACGCGCGCTGTCGAGGTTTCTGAGTTGTTGCCCGATATCGTGTGGCCGAAGCAGATCGAGCTCCGGGCCGGCAAGCACGTCGTGCGCCCACGGTACGAGGTCCTCGAGCGGGGTCGCCGACGTATGGCGCACGTCAATGTCGAACGGGCTGATCTGCGACCCGACCCTGAGCTTCCGAAGCTCGGAGCCATGCTCGGCAAGGGCTATCTGTTGCCGGCCCCAGTGATGCCATGCGAGTTGTGGCAGAACTTGGTGCTGCCGACCCCGATGGCGGTCTCCCAAACCGATCTGCCGATCGCCGCGATTGTCTACGACCCCGACGGCCGGGAGGTGCTGAGGCACCCCTTTGGGCGGCTCCCGCGCGCTCATGCGACCGCGCTCGATCTGGACGAGATCGATGACCTCGGTCCGCTCGGCGGCGGGTATGGCCATATCGAATTGGTCTATGACTTCTCTGGCGGCGGTGAGGGAGACGGCTGGCTACATGCCTTGTTTCGCTATCGTCATCGGCGTAGCGGTCATGCCGCCGAGACCAGTTTCGGCGCACACGTCTTCAATACGATTCTGACCTATCGCGACGAGCCGCAATCCTACAGCGGGCGCCCTCCGGGGCTGTCGACTCGATTGTTTCTGAGGCTGGGCGAGCCGATTTACGACACATTTTGCCACCTGATCTACCCCGCGTCCCGGCCGTGGCTGCCAGCGAGCGACACGGATATCATCCTCTACGACAGCGCCGGGTGCGAGGTTGCGCGCTCGCACCTGGCTATTCCCTGCTCGGGCTCCCGACTATGGTATTATCGAAGCTTGTTCGACGAAGCGAACCGCACCGCGGCCGGGACAGGAGCCTACGTCATCGTGCGCGATGCGACCTGCCGGCTCTTTGGCTATCACGGGCTGCTGGGCGGCGATGGCGCCTTCAGTCTCGACCACATGTTCGGATTCTAGCTCGCTCGCATCTCCTCCCGCCGGTATTTCGAAAAATCATTATATAATATGTGAAATTCTAAGGATGCCGCTATGTCCGAGCGTCACCACAGCAAGGTCCTCATTATTGGGGCGGGACCGGCCGGCTATACGGCGGCGATTTATGCGGCGCGGGCCAACCTGCACCCGATCCTCGTGACCGGCCTTCAGCCGGGCGGCCAATTGACGATCACCACCGATGTCGAGAACTACCCCGGCTTCGCCGAGGTGATCCAAGGTCCGTGGCTGATGGAGCAGATGCAACGGCAAGCCGAGCATGTCGGCACCAAGGTCATTCTCGACATGATCACCGAAATCGACCTCGCACGCCGGCCATTCGTCGCCAAGGGCGATTCGGGCGACGTCTATATCGGCGACACCGTGATCATCGCCACCGGCGCGCAGGCCCGCTGGCTCGGTATCCCGAGCGAGGAGATCTTCCGCGGTTTCGGCGTCTCAGCCTGCGCGACCTGCGACGGGTTCTTTTTCCGCGGCAAGGACGTGGTGGTGGTCGGCGGCGGCAATACCGCGGTCGAGGAGGCTATTTACCTGACGAACCACGCGCGGCAGGTCACCCTGATCCATCGCCGCAACGCGCTCAGAGCGGAGAAGATCCTGCAGGAGAGGCTGTTCCGCAATCCGAAAATCGGCATCATCTGGGACAGCGTGGTCGAGGAAATCCTCGGAGTACGCGAACCACCGACGGTAACCGGGGTGCGCCTGCGCAACACGCTGACAGGGAGCTTGTCCGACCTGCCTTGCGACGGGGTCTTCGTCGCGATCGGCCATACGCCGGTGACCGGGTTCGTGGCGGGCCAGCTTCCGCTCGACGCTGAGGGCTACGCCATCACGCGCCCCGATTCGACCGAGACGGCGATCCCCGGGGTCTATGCCGCGGGCGACGTCAAGGACAAGATCTACCGTCAGGCGGTGACCGCGGCCGGATTGGGCTGCATCGCGGCACTCGAGGCGGAGAAGTTTCTCGCAGCGCAGGAGGAAGCTGTGACCATGCGCGCGGCCGATTAGGGAGGCGGGCAATCGACCTGCGGGCAGTGGTTGCCAGGGGAAACGGGATGGATTGGGACAAGTTGCGGGTCTTTCACGCTGTCGCCGAGGCAGGCAGCTTCACTCATGCAGGGGAATCGCTGAACCTCAGCCAATCCGCCGTCAGCCGCCAGATCAGCGCGCTCGAAGAAAGTCTCAGCGTACCTTTGTTTCACCGCCACGCCCGCGGGCTGATCCTGACCGAGCAAGGCGAGCTCCTGTTCCGCACCGCGCGCGAGGTGTTCGCCAAGCTGTCGATGGCCGAAGGCATGATCTCCGAATCGAAGGATCGGCCGAAGGGGCCGCTCAAGATCACCTCATCGGTTGCGTTCGGCTCGACTTGGCTGACCCCGCGCATCCGGGAATTCCTCGATCTTTACCCCGAAATCCAGGTCACTCTCGTGGTCGACGATTCCGAGCTCGACTTGTCGATGCGGGAAGCCGATGTGGCGATTCGCATGTCACCGCCCCGCCAGCCGGATTTGATCCAGCGTCACCTCGTCAGCGTGCCGACCCATATCTACGCCGCGCCCGAGTACATCAAGAAGCACGGCATGCCGCAAAAGCCCGAGGATCTCGACAAACACCGGGTGATCGTCTTCGGGGAAGATGCCCGCCCGCCGGTGCAAAACGTCAATTGGCTGCTCGAGGTCGGCACAAAGCCCGCGCAAGAGCGCAAGCCGATCCTCGCGGTCAACAATTTCTACGCCATCCTGCGCGGGGTGCTCAGCGGGCTGGGGATTGCGGCGCTGGCAGATTTTATAGCGAACGAGCACGCTGAGCTGGTACGCATCCTGCCAGAGCTGGTCGGTCCGCCGGTAGAGGCTTATTTTGTCTATCCAGAAGAGCTGCGGACCTCCAAACGCATCAGTGTATTCCGTGATTTCCTATTGCGCAAAGTAGCGGAGACTCGGCTCAGCTGAGGCGAGGCAGCAGAGTTTTCTCAGAGAGTTGCGGTTTTTGCAGACGAGCCAGAAGAAATTCCTGCTGGTGGAACTGCGCGCAAAAGTCCATCCTTCCAAGTGACGCGATCGATTGATCGCGGCAGGTTTCCGGGACTTGTGCCCGGGAAGAGGGTCTGCGGACCCTTACGTCTCCCAGACGTGAAGCCTCCCTGTTCAAACTTGGCCGGAACTTTGGTTCCGGCCATTTTCTTTGCTTGCGCGACGGAGCTCGGCGCTCACTACAAAGCGGCCGACAGCAGGTAAAGAAGGCACCCGACCAAACCGCCGACCAATGTTCCGTTTATGCGGATGTACTGCAAGTCATTACCGACAACGAGTTCAACCCGGTTGGTGAAGCTGCCGGCATCCCATTGCCGTACGACTTCGATTAGGAATTGCGCCAGTCCGGTGCGCCAGGGCACGACTTCCAATGCCATTGCCTCGATCGTTCGATTGACCCGCTTGCGCATTGCCGTATCTGCAAGCAGATGATGGCCGAGAGAACAGATCACCGCGCCGAACGCCTGATCGGCGCGTGATTGCGGAGAGGTAAAATCCGCCAGCATTCCCCGCTTGACATCACCCCAAACCGAACCCAGCCACGCTTTGACTTCTGTGTCTTCGAGCAGCCGGAATTTCGCCTCTTCGACGCGCGCGCGATAGACGGGCGAGGTCCGCAGCTGCTCGGCGAGCTGGTCGATCTGCCGCAGCAAGTTCCGGCGCGCCGGGGTGCCTGGTTCCCGAAGCTTCAAGAGGAGCTCCTTCACCCCGCCGATAATCGCTTTGGCGATTTGCCGGTTGATGGCCTTTGGAATCCACCATCGGCGGCGTTGCGCCTCCGCCGCCATATAGAGCTGCTCTTCGCGCTCTTCGAGAAATTCGCGGCAGAAATCCAGCAACCGGTCGAGCAGGGTCTCGTGAAAGCCGTTTGCCGTGAGCACCGCGATTGCCCGGCCGAGCAGCGGCGCCACTTCAATGTCCGCCAGATGCCGACCCAGGGCCTCGCCGATAAACACGCGAAAATCGCGGTCGTCGATGGCGTTGATCACATGCGGCAGCATGCGTACGAGGCGGCGAGCGACCGCGTCGGCATTGGCCGGCATCGACAACCACTCGGCGACGAGGCGCGCCGGATCGATCGACCGAAGCTTCGCTCTCAGGATATCTGGCGACAGAAAATTACGTTCGATGAAGATCGCCAATCCTTCTCCGATGCGATCCTTGTTTTTGGGCAAGATCGCGGTATGCGGTATCGGCAGGCCGAGCGGCTGCCGGAAGAGCGCGGTCACCGCGAACCAATCGGCGAGCCCGCCGACAAGGGCAGCTTCGGCGGTTGCCCGAACAAGCAGGATCCAGAACCCCGGCTGCGGTGCCAAGGCGGTAGAAATGAACAGCGCCGCCATCGCCCCGAGCAGCGCCGTCGCAATCAGGCGATTTCGACGAAGGCCGCGCCGTTGAAGATCCTGCGCGCTTACCGACATGCCGATGGAATGCGGAGCACGGAAGACCCTTTGAATATCGGCTGGGCTCGGTATCATCTTCATTATGCGATCGGAGGGATCAATGGCCCTGATTGAAGACATCTTCAAAGGCAATCTCCCGGCTGGTCTCGCCATAGGAGTCGGCGCCATCATATTCGGGCCGACCGTTATCCGGACGATGGGAAGCATTTTGCGGCCGGCGGCCAAGACGTTGATAAAGAACGGTATGGTTTTTTACCGTGAAACCCTGAGCGAGATCGGGGAAATGGCGACCGATCTCGTCGCCGAGGCGAGAGCCGAACTAGATCAGGAAGCTAGCGCCGACCGACAGCCGCCCGCGAAGACTGGAGCGGCGACGCGGGAGCATCACGCTACCGCCTGAACGACGACTAAAGCAGCGCGCGGACCAGAGCCTGGGCCGAATGCTGGACGACGGCTTCGATAAGGGCGGCGGCTAGCACGCGCCCGAATTGATCCACATCGGGGCTGTCCACGGTGGGCTCCGGACGGTTTTCCGAAACGTAGCCCATGGTTCGCAGCTTTTCCCACAAATCGCCAATTGAAAGCTGCTGCCGGTCAAAATTGATCGTGAGACTACCGGTCAGCGGATTTGCTACCGCGGCAGTCACCATCGGGATTGCGGCAACATTGGCTTCGGCTTCGGCCGCCCTGCGTTGGTTCTTCAGTGTGGTGGTCTTAAGCCTTAGTCGCCCAGGTACAAAGTGCACGTATTCGAGCATAGAGGTTCCGGAATCTATTTTTGCTCGAATACCACCACTTTATTTCATCATGATGACACACCTGCGCACCGGGGCTCTCGCGGTTAGGCGGAGCCGAGCCCGGGCATGCCGTCGGGCGGGTCGAGCCCGACTCCGACAAGATGGCCAAACAGCTTGGTAAGGGTTTGCCGGTCCGCCAACGGGAGCGGCGGCGCCAGCAGGGAAGCGATGTTAGCTCGCAAATGATCCGGGTCGCCGGTGCCGAAGAGAACGACATCGACACCCGGCTCGTGGCGCACAAAGCGATAGGCCGCCTCGGTGATCGCGCTCGCTCCCGCTGGATGGACGAGGAAGCCGAGCGGATTCGGGGCGTCGGCGAGCCAGCGCGGCAGCTGATCGCTCGCCGTCAGCTCGCGCATAGCGGTGGCAAGGCGCCCGGGTCGCGAGAAGATGTTGCGCACGGCGAACATCAGCAACGTTCCGACTCGATTGGCGATGGTCTGCGGGAATACTTGTGTTCGCGCGTTCTGGTGCATCATGTGGAAGGCGACCATGACGACGTCCCACACCCGGTCCCCGACGGCGCGCCGGACCATTGCGTGCTCGGGGTCCGAGGAGCCCGTCTCGGTCACGCCGAGGTACCTCAGCTTTCCCTTTTCCCGCTCCTTGAGGAGCGCCGGGGCGATGATTTTGAGCGCCTGGTCGTAAGCGGCGGGCGAGACGCCGTGCAGCTGGAAGATGTCGACGTAGTCGGTGCCGAGCTGCCGCAAGGAATTATCGAGGCTCGTCACGGCGCGCTCCGCAGCGGAGCGGCCCTCGCGCCGCGGGATCCACGCCTTGGTGGCGACCACGATGCTGTCGCGAGGCACCCCCTTGATCGCCTGACCGACGACGCCTTCGGTGCCGTAGACCGCGGCGGTGTCGAGCAGGTTGACCCCCAGATCCAGCGCTTGCCGGACGAGGGCGACGGCTTCCGCTTCGCTCTTGCCGGTGCCGAGACCGAGCCGGTTGAACCCGCCGCAGCCGAGCCCGGCGACGCTGACCTTGAGCCCGGTACGGCCGAGCGTGACGTATTCCATTCGATTGAGCCTCTTCGCTTTGAGCGACGTTTGGTAGCAAAGAACGCGAAATTCGGACAGACTGGCGCCAGCTCTCAGACGATCCGGAGGGACCAGCATGATCACGAAATTTACGACGGTGTATGCCGGCCACGTCGATCTCCCCGACCGCGGGCAAGACACCACCCCCGCCAACGAGCGCCGCTACTCGAACGAGCATCTGGCAAGCGTCTTCGAGAAAACCGAGGCGATCGCGAAGAAAATGGACGCGCTCGGCTACGATACTCTGTGGCTCGCCGAGCACCATTTCCAGCATGAAGGCTACGAGTGCATCCCCAACGACCTCATGCTGGCGGTGCACCTCGCGCATGTGACCAAACAAATCAAGATCGGCTGCGCCTTCAACATCGCGCCGATGTGGCACCCGCTGCGTCTGGCCGAGGATTTCGCGACCGCCGACATTCTGACCGGCGGCCGGACGATCTTCGGGGTGGGCCGCGGCTATCACACGCGCGAGGTCGAAACCTTCGGCGCGCCGATGCTGGATCAGAACGCCAATCGCGAGCTGTTCGAAGAGCAGGTCGAGATCATCTTCAAGGCGTTCAACGAAGAATCATTTTCGCACAAGGGCAAGTACTACACCCTGCCGCCCGAGGTTCCATACCGCGGCTATACGCTGAAGGAGCTGACCCTCGTTCCACGCCCGATCCACCGGCCGGTCGAGTGTTGGCAGCCGATCGTCAGCGCCAACCCGCGCGGGCTCGACTTCATGGTGAAGCACGGCATCAAGGGCGCGGTCGGCGGCGGTGCGGCAACGATGCAGGCGGGGCCGATCACCGGCTACCGAGAAGCGGCGGCGAGGGTCGGCAAGCATCTAAAGCTCGGCGAAAACCTGCAGCTCGGTCTGCACATTCATCTCGCTAAAACCCGCGAGCAAGCGATCCGCGAGATCACGCCGATCTACGAAGAGCACGTGAAAATGTTCGCACCATTGGGCTTTGTGCCGGGGCTGACCCCGGATCAAGTTTCCGCGGTGGCGCGGCGCGGCGGCTGGGCCGCCGGCGGGGTGCCGACGGTCGAGCACTACATGGATCTGGGTTCCTGGTTCGCCGGCACCCCGGCCCAGCTCATCGAGATGTTGAAGGGCTTCGAGGCGCGTTATCCCGGGATGGAGCACATCAGCCTGTCGAACCCGATCGGCACGCCCAAGACGACGATGCTCGAACAGTTCCAATGGATCGCCGAGGAGGTGATGCCCGCTTTCAAACCCTCCCGGCGTTGAAATCTTCTGAGAGGGATCGAGAGGTTTGCGCGCCGAAACTCTTTAGTTCATGTGCCCTTCGTGCCGGCGTCCGCCCATATATGAATGGGGGCTATGAGTGGGGGCGCAGCCTAGCGGGAAGCGGAGGACGAGGCGATGCAGAGCCAGAACCGGTTTTTCGATGACCTCGCTCGGGTCGCCGCCGGCGCGATGGGGACGCTTTCGGGTGTCAAGAGCGAGGTCGAAACGCGCATCCGAGAGCAGCTCGAAAGAGTGCTCGCCGGCATGGATCTCGTCAGCCGCGACGAGTTCGAAGCGGTCAAGGCGATGGCGGCCAAGGCGCGCTCCGAGCAGGAAGATCTGCAGAAGCGGGTTGCCGGGCTCGAATTGCGGCTGGCCGCGCTTGAAACCGGGGCAGGCAAAACCACCGCCGACTCTTCTGATTGTTGAGACAACTAAAAGGCAGCGAAATGTTGGCTTGCGTCATCGTTGGTACATCGGCAGCTTGATTGCGTGACGCTCCCGTCGAGCCGCCCGAGGAGGGCTTGATGACTTCCGTGTCAATCGTCGAACCGACGCCGTTTTCCGGTAACCCCATCGACCTTGTCGAGGAGATCGTCATCGCCAACGACTGGGCACATGATCGCGCCAGCGAGGAGGAACTCGTCGTCGAGATTTCCGGTCGCTGGTGCGATTATCGGATGTATTTCGTCTGGCAGGAGGAACTTTGCGCTCTACACTTCTCCTGCGGTTTCGACATGAAGGTGTCAAAGGGACGCCGCAGCGCGGTGTACGAGCTCCTCGCCCTTGCCAACGAAAAGCTGTGGCTCGGGCATTTCGATCTCTCCGCCGAGGAGAATTCGCCAGCCTTCCGTCATGCCGTCCTGTTGCGCGGCATTTCGGCGGCGAGTGCGGAACAGGTCGAGGATCTCGTCGATATCGCCTTGTCGGAATGCGAGCGGTTTTATCCTGCGTTTCAGTTCGTCGTCTGGGGAGGCAAATCGCCCTCACAAGCGATCGCCTCTGCGATGATCGACCCGGTTGGAGAGGCGTGACCGAGGGGCGTTACTGACGTGGCGACTGGCGGAGGCACGGCGCGCTGTCTCGTCCTCGTCGGCTGCGGAAAAATGGGGACGGCGATGCTGCGCGGCTGGATCGCGGCCGAAGTGGCGTCGCGTTGTATGGTGGTCGAGCCGGCCGGGGTACCGGCCGGGTTTGAATCGGCGGCCGAAATCCTCTGGTATTCGTCGCCGCAGGAGCTGCCGGCGGAGTTGAGGCCGGATGCCGTGGTGTTCGCGGTCAAGCCGCAAATCGCGGATGAAGTGGTGCCGGATTATCGCTACTGGGCGCGACCAGAGACATTGTTTGTGTCGATTGTCGCCGGCAAGACCCTGGCCGGCCTCGCCCGCCATCTCAATCATGCCGCGATTGTCCGGACAATGCCCAACACTCCGGCGGCCATCGGCCGCGGCATTACGGTCGCCTGCGCCAACCCTCGCGTGACCGTCGATCAGCGGCAGCTCTGTGATCTTCTCCTTGCTGCCATCGGCGAGAGCGCCTGGGTCGAAGACGAGGCGTTGATGGACGTGGTCACGGCAGTCTCCGGCAGCGGCCCGGCCTACGTGTTCCTGTTGATCGAAGCGCTCGCCCGCGCGGGGCAAGCTGAGGGTTTGCCCTCCCAGTTGGCCTTGCAGCTGGCTATTGCGACCGTCGCAGGATCGGGCGAGCTGGCCCGAATCTCCAAAGAGAACCCCGCTCAGCTGCGCGAGAACGTCACGAGCCCGGGGGGCACGACCCGCGCCGCGCTCGACGTGCTGATGGCTGCCGATGGTCTCGAACCGCTAATCGGGCGCGCTGTTGCGGCGGCGGCGGCCCGGTCGCGCGAGCTTGCGAGCTGACATGGCAAGAACGGGCAGGACAAGCGGGCGCGGCCGCAACTCCGGGACTGCGCGGAACGACGCCGACCGGATCATCGATGCAACCCTCGCCCTGATCCCGACCGAGGGGTGGAGGAGATTGTCGCTCAGTGCGATCGCCACCGCAGCCGAGCTTCCGATCCTTCAGGTGTATCGGGTCTTTCATTCAAAACAGGCCATCCTATGCGGACTCCATCGCCGGATAGACCAGATCGTGCTGGCCGACCCGCCGGCAGCCGAGCCGGACGAGCGGCCGCGGGATCGGTTGTTTGATCTGTTGATGCGGCGATTTGACGCGCTTCAACCCTACAAGCTGGCGCTCGACGTGCTGCGCCGCGAATTGCTGGGCGATCCCGTGGCGGCATTATGCGCCGGCGCCTCACTGTTGCGCTCGATGCGGTGGATGCTCGAAGCAGCCGAAATCCCGACCGGCGGAGTGCGTGGCGCGATCGCGGTCAGGTTGGCCTGTGGAGCTTATCTCTCGGCCATGCGCGTCTGGCAGCGCGACGATTTACCGGATCTTGCTCGAACCATGGCGGCGCTTGATGCCCGGCTGCGCAGGATCGAGGGATGGTTCGGATCGGCGCCCGGCCGCCGCTCCGGCGAGGAACCAATTCCTGTCTGAATTGCTGCGGCGCAAAAAAGCTCTTGACGCCGGCCGAGCATGGGCCGATATACCGTTCGTTGTGCAGCGCACAATAACCCAGGCTCCCCCCAGACCGGAACCCTATTCATGTCTGAAGCACGTCCCACCTTTTTCGATTTCGACGTCACCAAGATGATGGCTGATTTCCGCTTCCGGCCGTTCGACCTCGAGGCGGTGATGGCGTACCAGCGCCGCAATATCGAGGCACTCAGCCAGGCCAACCAGCTTGCGGTGGAAGGCATGCAGGCCGTCGCCAAGCGCCAGATCGAGATTACCCGCCAGGCGATCGAGGATGTCTCGGCCCTGCTGCGCGATCTCGCCCAGCCGGCTTCGGCTGAGGACCGGATCGCAAAGAACACCGAATACGCCAAACAGATGCTCGAAAAGAGCGTCACTAACGGCCGCGAAATCACGATGCTGGCGACCAAGGCCGGCAGCGAGGCCGCCGACGTGCTGCGCAAGCGCGCAACCGAAGGGCTCGACGAGTTTCGCGACCTCGCAAAGCAACAAGCGGCGCGGTAAATTCTAATGAGCTGGGCCGTGCTGCAGTTGTGGCACGGCCTTTATTTTGTCCGGGTTCCAACGCACGCGAGCCCGTCGGGCACCGGCTTCTTCAATGCCCATCTTACCAGGGGTTCACCGGGGCAAATGGACCCGGGCGCGCAAACCACCGCGCGGAGAAGTCTCTAACCTGACGTCGCCGCCATGGCTGCGCGCCACGTCGCGGGCAATCGTCAGGCCGAGGCCGACGCCACCGGTCAGAGGGTTGCGTGATGCATCGAGCCGGACGAACGGCCGGAACACGCGGGCTCGATTAGCCGGCGGGATGCCGGGTCCGTCGTCATCGATCAGGATATCGATCCCGTCCGCTGCGACGATCCCCGTTAGCCATACATGGCTTGCGTGACGGCGTGCATTGCCGATCAAGTTGCCGAGGCAACGGCGCAGCGCATTCGGTCGGACCGGCATCACAAATTCGGCCGGCGGGGTGACCGTCAGCGGGGTTCCGCCGCGGCGCAAATCGGCGGCGAGGTCCTCGATCAGAAGTGAAATGTCCGTCTCGACCGATGCCTCAGTCCCCTCGCCACGGACAAAATCGAGATAGCCGTGCACCATATGCTCCATCTCGGCGACGTCCGATTTCAGCTCAGCCACGGCTGGGTCGTCGCCCAGAATCTCCAGGGCGAGCTTCATCCGCGTCAACGGTGTGCGCAGATCGTGCGAGACGCCGGCGAGCATCTGCGTGCGTTGCCGAACCTGGCGCTGCAAACGATCGCGCATCGTCATAAAGGCGATCGCGGCACGCCGGATCTCGACAGCCCCTTCGACCTTGAAGGACGGAACGGGCAGCCCCTTGCCGAAGCTATCGGCTGCCTCAGCCAAGCGGCGCAACGATTTCACCTGGTTGCGCAGGAAAACCGTGGCAACGGTCAATAGGACCAGCGACGAACCTAACATCCACATTTCGAAGATGTAGGTTGTCGAGCTGTACAGCCGATTGCGCGGCACCGCGATCGACATCACGCCATCAGAGAGCTGAACCTCGATTTCGGCACCCCCGTCATCCAGCAGGTCGATGCGAAAGGGCTGGTTTAGACGGCTCTGCATCGCTTGGTTCAGCTGGTCCTCTATGAGCCTGCCGGTAGCGGACGATGTTGGAGGGAGCGACTTGGTCCGTTCGATCGCCACGTCGAGGTCGGTTTGCGCCTTCGCACGTTCCAGCAGCTGGGCGGTTTGGGCTGGCGAATCGGCGAGCTTCAGCGCGTCGATCAGCAGGCCGATGTCGCCGGCTACCGCCGCCGAGAGCCGCCAGGAGACGGCGGCCCAATGCCGGTCGTAAAACACCCAGGTTGCGATCGCTTGCAGCAAGATGAGCGGGATCACGACAATCAGCAGCGAGCGCCCGAACATCGTGCGCGGCAGCACCCGCTTGATCCACGGATCCCGGCGGATCTCAAACTCGTCCTCCGGCTCCGACCCGGAGAGATCAGCGTCGATGTCGTGAGCCGTCACTGTCGGACCCGCGGAGCGTCAATCCGGTTTGAGAATATAGCCGGTGCCGCGAACCGTCTGCAGGTAGCGCGGGAATCGCGGATCGCGCTCGATCTTGCGGCGCAGCCGGGTCATTTGCACATCGACATTGCGAACGTTCCCGCTCAGCGACATCGACAGTTCCTCGCGCGACACGGCCTGCCCTGCTTTCTGGGCCAGCATCGCGAGCAGCCCCGCCTCGGCCGCGGTCAGATGCACCACGTCGCCGCCGCGGTACAGCTCTCCGCGCACGACATCGAACCGGCAGCCTCCGAAGCGGATGTCCTTGGATGCGACATCGGCCGCCGGCCGGCGTTGCAGCAGGTTGCGCACCCGCAGGACGAGCTCGCGCGGCTCGAAGGGTTTGGAGAGGTAATCGTCTGCTCCCTGCTCGAGCCCATTGACCCGGTCCTCGGGCTCCGCCATCGCAGTCAGCAACAGCACCGGGACGCGCCCTTCCGCCCGCAGCGCGCGGGTCAGCTCCAGCCCGTTCTCGCCCGGCATCATCACGTCGAGCACGACGAGGTCGAAGGCGAAGCTGGCGAGGTTGGAGCGCGCCTCGCTCGCATCCGCGGCGGCGGTCACCCGAAAGCCGCTGTCCGACAGGTAGCGTCGCAACAGTTCCCGCAGGCGGGCGTCGTCATCGACTACAAGAAGATGGGCCTCGGAGAGATCGGGGTCGGGCGCGCTCGTCACGCGACGGAATATACGACGGATCTCGCGTCAGTGCTTGTTCGGCGGCAAAGGGGCAAAGCGATGCCGGTCTTCGTCTCCAGCGATGATCCGCAGCATAACCTCCCGAAAACCCTCCACCGCCCGAGATCCCGCTTGCCGGTAGGCGTTGGCGATCCTTGCCCGCTGCGGTTCCGACAGCTGTCGCTCGAGATCGCGACCCTTTGGCGTCAGTTCGAGAAGACGTTGCCGCCGATCGCGCGGACCCGGCTGCTGCAGGACGAAGTTCTGCCGAACCAACTGGCCGAGGACGCGGCTCAAGCTCTGCTTGGTGATGCGCAGGATTGCCAGGAGCTCGCCGACGGTCATCTGCGGATGGCGCCCGACAAAATGGATGACGCGGTGATGGGCGCGGCCGAAACCGTATCGCGTGAGGATCGCGTCGGGCTCGGCGGTGAAATCACGATAGGCAAAAAACAGCAGCTCGATCCCCTGCCGCACCTCCTCCTCGTCTATGGTAGGCGAATGAGCCGGGAAATTTATGTCAGACATATTGACTTATCTCGCAACCTTTGACACTTGTCAGGCGTCCTTCGGGATATAACGTGCCGGGGCGGCATATAGGTGGCCGTATTGCGGCCGCACCGGCCGACCATTCGAAGGTGCGAGGAAGATCCGATGTCCGTGATCCCGTTCGACGATCGAGACGGCTTCATCTGGTACGATGGCCGCCTCGTCCCTTGGCGCGATGCAAAGCTCCACGTGCTGACCCACGGGCTCCACTATGCGAGCTGCGTCTTCGAAGGCGAACGCGTATACAACGGCAAGGTCTTCCGATTGGAGGACCACAACGAGCGCCTCCTCAACTCCGCGCGGATCCTCGGCTTCGAGGTGCCGGCCGGGATGGACGATCTGGCCAAGGCGACGCAAGAGGTAATCTCGTCGAACAACATCATCGACGGGTATGTCCGACCGATCGCCTGGCGCGGCGCCGAGCAGATGGGGGTCTCGGCGCAGGCGACCAAGATCCATCTGGCGCTCGCCGCCTGGGATTGGCCGGCCTATTTCTCGCCGGAGGCGCGCGCCAAAGGGATCCGCATGCAATGGGCGAAATGGGCGCGTCCGGCACCCCACACGGCGCCGACTGCGGCGAAAGCCTCGGGCCTCTACATGATCTGCACGATGTCAAAGCACGACGCCGAGGCCAACGGGTGTGACGACGCGCTGATGCTCGACTGGCGCGGCCGGCTCGCCGAAGGCACCGGAGCCAATATCTTTCTCGTCATCAATGACGAGCTGCACACCCCGACGCCGGATTGCTTTTTGAACGGCATCACCCGCCAGACCGTGATCGGACTGGCAAAGAAACGGAGCATCAAGGTGGTCGAGCGGCCGATCATGCCGGAGGAACTCGCCAAGGCCGAAGAAGTATTCCTGACCGGCTCGGCGGCCGAGGTGACCCCGGTCGGCGAAATCATCGGCGACCACGGACATTACCGCTTCACGCCGGGCACGATCTGCCGGCTGATGTGGGAAGATTACGACCGCACCGTCGGCAAGCGGGTGGCGAGCGCCGCCGCTTAGCTGATCATTCGGGATCGCGGCCAAGATATGAGCGACGAACGAGCCGATCTCATTCTGAACATGCTCCGAGCGATTCGCGCCGAGCAAGCAGCGCAACGTGAGAAGCTGGACGAGATTATCGTCCGCCTCGGCAGGCTTGAACGCGAGGTTGCCGGATTGCACGCCGATTATGCCGGCCTGTCGGTCCGACTCGACAATCTCGATCGTCGCGTCGGACGGATCGAGCAGCGACTGGAACTTGTCGACGTTCCGTAGGCCTTCGGTGGTTGGCTCGCCCCAACCGGCGCCCCTATTTCAGGCCGGCCGTCCAGCGGTGCCTGGCGGCTTCGTCCTCGGCGCGGGAGGCGACCCAGCGTTCGCCGGCGGGGGTTTCCTCGCTCTTCCAGAACGGTGCGTCGGTCTTTAGCCAATCGATCAGGAACTGGCAGGCGGCGAGCGCGGCTTCGCGGTGCGGGGAGGCCGTGGCGACGAGCACGATGCGGTCGCCCGGCGTGAGCCGGCCGTAGCGATGGATGATCAACACAGCATCGAGCGGCCAGCGCCGATGCGCTTCGGCTTCGATTTCGCTGAGCTTTTTCTCGGTCATGCCGGGATAGTGCTCGAGCGTCAAAGCCGAGACGTGGTCATCGCCACCCATGTCGCGGACCAATCCGATGAAGCTGGCAACCCCGCCGATCCGGGGATTGCCGGCCGCCAGGCGTTCGAGCTCTGCGCCGACGTCGAAATCCTCGCGCTGCACGCGGATCATCGCCCTAGCCTCCGGTCACCGGCGGGAAGACCGCGATCTCGTCACCCTCCAGCACGGGGTGCTCGAGCCCGACATAGTTTTGATTGACCGCCACCCGGACGACCGAAAGATCGCGCAGCGCCTCCGCGTATCCGCCGCCGCGCGACCGCAGCCAGTCGAGCAACCCTGCCACGTCTTTCACTCCAGACGGCAAGTCGGTTTCCTCTTCGGCGCAGCCGATGCGCGCACGCAACCAGGCAAAATAAAGCAGCTTCACCCGATCACCTCGGAAAACGGCAGGAACTGGACCGTCATGCCTGGCGCCAGGTCGCTCGTCTCCTCGTCGAGGATCACGAGCCCGTCCGACCGGGTAATCGAGGAGAGGATGCCGGCGCCGTCCCTCGGGTATTTGACTGCGACGAGATCATTCCCTTCGCGCTGCAGGCTCGCCCTGACGTATTCGCGCCGACCCGGCTTCTTGCGGTAGGCGAAGCCGGCTCGGAGTGGGAAAAGCCGAGGCGCGGACGCCGCCGCGCCAGCGAGTCTCAAGATCAGCGGCCGGGCCAGCACGACGAAGGTCACGAGCGCCGCGACCGGGTTTCCGGGGAGTCCGATCAGAGGCACTCCGCCGATTTGCCCGAGCGCGACAGGCCGCCCCGGCTTGATCGCAAGCCGCCAGAAATGCAAGCGGCCCAGCCGCTCGATCGCCTGTTTGACATGATCCTCCTCGCCGGTCGAAACGCCGCCCGACGTGACGATCAGATCATGCCCGGCGCTCGCCGTCGCCAGAGTGTCGGCGAGCGCCGCCTCGCGGTCGGGGCGAATCCCGAAATCGCTCACGGAACAACCCAAGTCGCCCAGAAGCGCCGCCAGCACGAAACGGTTGGCGTCGTAGATCATGCCCGGCGGCAGCGCGGTCCCCGGGTCGCGAACCTCGTCGCCGGTGGAGAGCAGCGCCACGCGCAAGCGGCGGAATACCGGCAGCTCGCAATAGCCGAGCGCGGCCGCCAGCCCGAGATCAGCCGGCGAGAGCCGCCGGCCGGCGGCAAGCGCTACCGCCCCCTCGGCAACGTCCTCTCCGGCATGGCGTCGGTTTGCTCCCTTCTTGATCCCCGGTTTGAGCCGCACCCGCCCGTCTTCAACGACGCAGTCCTCCTGCATCATGACGGTGTCGGCGCCCTCGGGCATCGGGGCGCCAGTAAAGATCCGGATCGCCGCGCCGCGCTCGGCGGGACGGCCGAGCGGATGACCCGCTGCAGCTCTGCCCAAAACCGGAAGCACGGTTTCCCGTCCCGGCACGAGATCGGCGTGCGCGAAAGCATAACCGTCGACTGCGCTGTTGGCGTGCGGCGGGAGGTCCATCGGGGCAATGACATCGCGGGCGAGAATGCGCCGGCAGGCGCCGCCCAGCGTCGCTGTCTCGGTCTCGACGACCGCTGTGACCTGCTCGTCGATCCGGCCGAGCGCGGCGTCGACGCTCAGCAGGGCGCCGCCAAAGGCGAAACAATCATCGCTCAGCTGTGCCATCGCACCAGCCCGGTTTCGTGGCGAAGGATGAAGTCGGCGATCGCACTCGCATCCGACAGCGGCAGCCAGGGCCTGGAGAACTCGGCCAGCTGCTGATCGGAGGCGATGGCGACGACAAACGGATCGTCGGAGTGTAGCAACGGTTTTCCGAGTGCGTGACGATAGACCTCGATCTTCGGGTGATCATGACGCTTGAAACCCTCGACGAGCACCAGGTCGACGGGGGTCATCCGCTCTAATAGCTCGTCGAGCGAGGGCTCGGCCGCGCCGCGCAGCTCGTGCATCAGCGCCCAACGTTGTCCCGAGGCGATCATCACCTCCCGTGCGCCCGCCTGCCGGTGATGCCAGGAATTTTTCCCCGGCTGATCGATGTCAAAGGAATGGTGGGCATGCTTTATTGTGGATACCGTGATCCCGCGTGACACGAATTCCGGTATCAGCGCCATCATCAACGTCGTCTTGCCGCTTCCGCTCCAGCCGGCGAGACCGAAGATCCGCATTGTCGCCCGCCCTATGGGCTCAATTGGGGGATGAGCGCAACCATGGCAATGGCCCTAAGCCAAATGCTCTGATTTGCGGCTCGCAGGCGCCGCCCGAGGGCGCGCCATGTGGCGCAGTCCGGCCTGCAGATAGTCGTATCCGGTCACCAAGGTCAGAATTGCGGCAATCCACAACAGCGTCTCGCCGATTCCTGCCACCGGCACAAAGCCGGGACCGGCATCGCCGACGATCAGCACCCCGATCGCGACCATCTGTATGACCGTCTTCCATTTGGCGAGCCGGGACACCGGCATGCCGACCCGCAACCCGGCGAGGTACTCGCGAAGCCCGGAGACCAGGATCTCTCGACACAGGATCACCAATGCCGGGAGCAGCGCCTCAGCCGAGAGCCGTCCAAATGCCGTCAGCATGAACAATGTCGCCGAAACCAGCAATTTGTCGGCGATCGGGTCGAGAAAGCGGCCGATTTCGGATTGCTGCTCCCAGCGCCGCGCCATGTGTCCATCAAGCCAATCAGTCACCCCCGCAGCCGAGAAAAGGGCGCAAGCGAACCAACGGGCATAGTCGCCCGGCACGTAAAAGGTCGCGATCACCACTGGAATCGCCAGGATGCGCGACAGTGTCAGCAGGTTGGGCAGGCTGGTAATAGGCACACATCACTCCTGCTGATGACGAAAAAAGGGCAGCGGCACCCTACCCGTCGGGGTGGAAATGGTCATAAATCTTTTTTGCTACAGTTTTGCTTATACCGGACACGCGTTCGAGCTCCCCGAGCCCGGCCCGGGCAACCGATCGCGCCGAGCCGAAATGGTGGAGCAGCGCCTGCTTGCGGCGAGCGCCGACTCCGCCGATTTCATCGAGCGGGGAGCGCCCCAAGGCCTTCGTTCGCTTGGCCCGGTGCGTGGCGATAGCAAACCGATGTGCTTCGTCGCGCAGGCGCTGCAGGAAGTAGAGGACAGGGTCGCGCTGGTCGAGCGAGAACGGCGCGCGCCCCGGCACAAAGAAATGTTCCCGCCCGGCATTGCGGTCGGGACCCTTGGCGATTCCGACGATTGCGACATCGGCAATGCCGAGCTCCTCGAGAACGCCGCGGCCGATATTGAGCTGCCCCTGGCCGCCGTCGATGAGGATCAAATCGGGCCAGGTGCCCCGGTCGCGTTCCGGATCCTCTTTGACGGCGCGGGCGAAACGGCGCATGAGAACTTCGCGCATCATCGCATAATCATCACCGCCTATAGCCCCCACCCCTCCCTCCCCCGCCTGCGGGGGAGGGCCAGAACAAGAGCTCTCTACAATTCCCTCCCCCGCAAGCGGGGGAGGGTTAGGGTGGGGGTAGCCGGCGGCGCCGCGGATCGTGAATTTGCGATAGGCGTTTTTGACGAGCCCCTCGGGGCCGGCGACAATCATCGCGCCGACTGCATTCGTACCTTGGATGTGGCTGTTGTCGTAAACCTCTACGCGGTGCAGTGGTCTGTCGATGCCGAATGCGGCTGCGACACCGTCGAGCAGTTGACGCTGGGAGGCACTCTCCGCGAGGCGACGGCCGAGTGCCTCACGCGCGGTTGCGATTATCCGGTCGATCAGCCGCTTTTTGTCCCCGCGCTGAGGTACCGCCAAGCCGACCCTCGGGCCGCCGAGCGACAACGCTTCTTCGACCAAATCCTGTTCGACCAGCCGGTGACTGAGCAATACGAGGGGCGGTTTCGCACGATTGTCATAAAATTGGCCGACGAAGGAGGTCAGGACCTCCTCCACCGAGAGCTGCCGGTCATGGCTCGGGAAATACGCCCGATTGCCCCAATTCTGCCCGCCGCGGAAAAAGAAAACCTGAACACAGGTCTGCCCGCCCTCCTGATGGGCGGCGATGACGTCGGCATCGACGACGCCCGCGACGTGGATGTCTTGGTGACCTTGGACCAGAGACAGTGCGCGGATTCGGTCACGAAGCAACGCCGCCGCCTCGAAATCTAGAGCGTTGGCGGCCCCTTCCATCTCGGCGGCGAGCCGTTGCTGAACATCGTCGCTCCTGCCCGACAGAAAGGTGTGCGCCTGCTGGATCAGCGCCGCGTAATCCTCGCGGGCGATGTGACCAACGCAAGGGGCGCTGCACCGCTTGATCTGGTACAGCAGGCAAGGGCGAGTGCGGGTGGCAAAGACGCTGTCGCTGCACGACCGCAGCAAGAACGCCTTTTGCAGGGTCACCAGGGTGCGATTGACCGACCCAGCGGAGGCGAAGGGACCGAAATAGCTGCCTTCCTTGGTTCGCGCGCCGCGGTATTTTGTGAGCTGCGGAAAGTGGTGACCGGCGGTGAGATGGATAAAAGGAAACGACTTGTCGTCCCGCAACAGCACATTGTAGCGGGGCATCAGCCGCTTGATCAGATTGCACTCGAGCAGCAGCGCTTCCGCCTCGGTGTGGGTGACCACGATTTCTATCGCGGCAGTCTCGGCTATCATGCGGCGCAGCCGGTTCGACAACCCGGCAGGATGCGCATAATTCTGCACTCGGCTCTTCAGGCTGCGCGCCTTGCCGACATAGAGCGCGTCACCCCTGCGATCGAGCATACGGTAAACGCCCGGGCTCGCCGGCATGCTCCTCAACGCCTCGCGGATCGTAGCGACACCCACAGCGATTCCTATGGCGGCTGACTGGCGCGCGGCGGAATCCGGCAGCGCGGCGTCGGCCGGCGGAGCGCTCTCGGAAGATCTGGCGGGAGGCTCGACGACGCCGCCCGGAGCCCGCCGCGGGTCGGTCAACGATGGCGCGCCGCGGCGCAGAATCCGTCGCGGCGTCCTGACCGGCGTCCCGAATTCCGTCAATTTGTCGTCCGTCGTATCCGTCACAGTCTCGTCAACTAGTTGAGGCAACACGCTGATTCGGGGTATCCACGAAACCGGTGGATAACTCTGTTGAAAACTTGGAGCGAGCAAACTCGGATTGTAGGGATACCTTGCATTTGTGACATTTGCTGAAAATTTGAGCAAACACGTATCATATTGAAAAATTTAGATTTAGACCGGAAATGGTTAACATTCATGACGATGTGTAACAGTTCTCGCGCTTCGCTCATTACCACATCACAACATCGGCGCCTGTGAACAAATCCTCGCCACATCCTCGGCCGTCGCTCCCTTTCTCTTCGGAACGCAGCTCCTACTCGACCGGCAACTGTCGTTGCGGTTGCGCCCAACCGAGATGCTGCCCACCATCGAGTGCGATCATCTGACCTGTCATCGCCGACGCCGCCAGGATAAAGCGCATCGCCGCCGCGATCTCGCAGGGGCTGGTGCCGCGGCGCAATGGCATCAGCTCGCATTGCCGGGCGAACTGGTCCGGTGTCTGCCGCGGGCTCGGTACCGTCGGACCGGGGCCGATGCCGTTTACCCGAATGCGCGGCGCCAGGGCGAGCGCCATGGTCTGGGTCAAAGTCCACAACCCCGCCTTCGCCAAAGTGTAGGATACAAAATAGGGTGTCAGCGACCAAACCCGCTGATCCAACAGATTGACGACTACGCCGCTGGCATGTGCCGGCAGCCGGGCCGCGAAATTTTGAATCAGGACAAACGGGGCGCGCAGATTCACCGCGATATGTGAATCCCAGCTCTCGCGTGTTGCCGTCTCGACCGTATCGTTGGCGAATACCGCGGCATTGTTGACCAGGCAGCCAATCGGCCCGAGCTCGCTCTCGGCGCGCGGCAGCAGCGTCGAAACGGCTCCCTCATCGGCGAGGTCGGCGGAAAGCGTAATCGCCGCGCCACCTTTGCCTCGGATCAGCTCGGCGAGGTTTTCGGCTGCATCGCGCGAGCCGTGATAGTGAACCGCCACAGCAAAACCGTCCTCGGCAAGCGCGAGCGAGAGCGCGCGGCCGATCCGCTGTGCGCCGCCGGTTACCAGGGCTGCCCGAGGTATCGGCGGAACCGGCAACGCCCCGGTCGGCTGATTGCCGGGCTCGTCATTACCGACAGCATCACCGGCGGGCACGGCGTTCCTTACGAGCCCGCATCTTGGCGCGGACCACATCGCGCGCCGAGACGCCGGCGCGTCCCGCGATCGAGCGGCCCCGCTGACCCTCGGTGCGCCGGGATCCGGCTCCGGCCCCGTTCAGCGCGGCAGGGAGTCCGAGATCGGCCTGCTCGAGACGGCGAATCTCGTCGCGCAACCGGGCTGCCTCCTCGAATTCGAGATCGGCGGCGGCTTCACGCATGCGCTTTTCGAGATCGGCGATGACGGTCTTCAGATCGGCGCCCTGGTAATGCGCCGCTTCGCCCTCCGACAGCCCAAAGGTCACGTGATCGCGCTCATAGACGCTTTCCAGAATGTCGGAGATCCCGCGGCGCACGCTTTCCGGCGTGATTCCGTGCGCGGCATTGTAGGCCTGCTGCTTTTCACGCCTGCGGTTGGTCTCGTCGATCGCCGCTTTGAGACTGTCGGTCATCCGGTCGGCGTAGAGGATTGCCCGGCCGTCGATGTGGCGAGCGGCCCGGCCGATCGTCTGGATCAACGAGGTGCGCGAACGCAGATAACCCTCCTTATCGGCGTCGAGGACGGCCATCAACGCGCATTCCGGAATGTCGAGCCCCTCGCGCAGCAGGTTGATCCCGATCAGCACGTCGAACATGCCGAGGCGAAGATCGCGGATGATCTCGATGCGCTCGATCGTGTCGATATCGGAATGCATATAGCGCACGCGCAGCCCGGCCTCGTGCAGGTATTCGGTCAGCGCCTCGGCCATTTTCTTAGTCAAGGTGGTGACCATGACCCGGTGGCCCCGTAACGCTGCCTCCCGGCACTCCGCCATCAAATCGTCGACCTGGTTGTCGACCGGCCGGATCAGGCAGGGAGGATCGACGAGACCGGTGGGCCGCACGATCTGCTCGACAAAGACGCCGCCGGTGCGCTGCATCTCCCAAGGGCCGGGGGTGGCCGAGACAAAGATCGTCTGACCGCGCAGCCCATCCCATTCCTGAAACTTTAGGGGCCGGTTGTCGGTGCAGGAAGGCAGCCGGAACCCGTATTCGGCGAGGCACGTTTTGCGTGTCCAGTCGCCGCCGAACATGCCGCCGAGCTGCGGCACCGTCACATGCAACTCGTCGACGAAAACGAGCGCGTCGCGCGGCATGTATTCGAAGAAGGTCGGCGGCGGCTCACCCGGCTTGCGGCCGGTCAAATAGCGCGAATAGTTCTCGATCCCGGCGCAGCTGCCGGTCGCCTCGATCATCTCGAGATCATAGGTCGTGCGTTGCTCGAGCCGCTGGGCCTCGAGCAATTTGCCTTCCGTGTGCAGCTCGTCGAGGCGGATCTTGAGGTCGCGCTTGATCTGCTCGATCGCCTGCAGCAGCGTCGGCCGCGGCGTCACGTAATGGCTGTTGGCGTAAACCTTGACCGAATGCAACGACGCGGTCTTCTCGCCGGTCAGCGGGTCGATCTCATGGATCGCCTCGATCTCGTCGCCGAACAGCGAGATCCGCCAGGCGCGGTCCTCGTAATGCGCCGGAAACAGTTCGATCGTGTCACCGCGCACGCGGAACGAGCCGCGGAAGAAATTGTGGTCGTTGCGCCGGTACTGCAATTCGACAAAACGGGCGAGCAATTGGGTGCGGTTGATCCGGTCGCCCTTGGCGAGCGACAGGGTCATCTGCGAATAGGTCTCGACCGAGCCAATGCCGTAGATGCAAGAAACTGAGGCGACGACGACGACATCACGTCGCTCGAGGATAGCGCGCGTCGCCGAGTGGCGCATCCGGTCGATCTGCTCGTTCAGCGACGATTCCTTCTCGACATAGGTGTCGGTGCGCGGGACATAGGCCTCGGGCTGGTAATAATCGTAATACGAGACGAAATACTCGACCGCGTTCTCCGGGAAGAAGCTCTTCATCTCGCCATAGAGCTGCGCGGCCAGGGTTTTGTTCGGGGCAAGGATAATTGCCGGGCGCTGGATGCGTTGGATGACATGCGCCATCGTGAAGGTCTTGCCCGAACCGGTGACGCCGAGCAGCACCTGCTCGCGCTCACCGGCTTCGATTCCCTCGCACAATTCCTCGATCGCCTGCGGCTGGTCGCCAGCCGGCTCGAATTCGGAACTGATCGCGAACGGCCTGCCGATATCGCTCTGCGGGCGCTCGGCCGCCATCAGCGGCAGCATCGTGATCAAGTCTAGCGTGTCAGCCGATTTCATGCCGGGCCCCGATAGCGGCACTATGCATCGTATATAGGAAAGGCGCGCCAATCGGGAGAGGAAGGAATTGCTGAGCGCCCCAAAACTCCTCGCCGCAGCCGGTGGGTAACTCGCGCTCAGCCCCACTACGGCCACAATGCCGTGAGATAATGAGTCAAAGTCCGAGAGCGAACCGGACAAGGAGCGAGCGCGATGCGAACATTAACGCGCAAGTATCAGCTAGGAACAGCGGGAATAACAGCGAACCTTTCGCTGTTATTGTGCTGTCCTGATCGTCAGAAACCGAGTGCTTCTGCGGGTGAAGCGGGGTCTGCTCGCTGTTTCGTCGTTTTTGGGATATCAGCGAATACGTCGCGCTTGCAACACTTCGGCGGCGGGCCGCGGCCGTCACAGGTGGGTTTGAGGGTAGCCTTCTAGCCGGCAATGGGGTTCACAAGAAAGCCCTTGGATATTAGGGTGCTTCCCCTGCCATCTCCGGGTGTTGTTGCATTATGTCCTTTCTCGCCGATCGTCTCGCCCGCGTGAAACCATCGCCGACGATGGCGATGACCGCGCTCGCCACCGAATTGAAGGCGGCTGGGCGCGACATCATCAGCCTATCTGTGGGCGAGCCCGATTTCGATACGCCGCCGAATATTCAAGAAGCGGCGATCGCGGCGATGCGGCGCGGCGAGACGCGCTACACCGTCTTCGACGGATCCATCGAGCTCAAACGGGCGGTCTGCGGCAAGTTCAAGCGCGAGAACGGGCTCGATTACGAGACCTCGCAGATCACGGTCAGCGCCGGCGGTAAGCAGGTGCTGTACAATGCGATGGTCGCCACGATCAATCCCGGGGACGAGGTCGTCATTCCGGCGCCGTTCTGGGTGTCCTACCCGGAGATGGTGCTGTTATGCGAGGGCACTCCCGTGCCGGTCCCGTGCCCGCAGAACAATGGCTTCAAAATGCGGCCCGACGATCTTGACGCGGCCATTACGGCACGGACCAAGTGGCTGATCCTGAACTCGCCGTCGAACCCGAGCGGGGCCGCCTACACCGAGGCGGAACTGGAGGGTGTTGCCGAGGTCCTGCTGCGCCACCCGCATGTCTGGGTGATGACCGACGACATGTACGAGCACCTCGTCTACGACGATTTCGAGTTCAAGACGATCGCCCAGGTCGAGCCGCATCTCTACGAGCGAACCCTGACCGTCAACGGCGTGTCGAAGACCTATTGCATGACCGGCTGGCGGATCGGCTACGGCGGCGGCCCCAAGGCGTTGATCAAGGCGATGGGCGCGATCCAGTCGAACTCGACCGCAAACCCATGCTCGATCAGCCAGGCGGCGGCGATCGAGGCCTTGACGGGCCCGCAGGATTTCATCCCGGTCCATAACCGTAGCTTCAAGGAACGCCGGGACCTCGTCGTCGATATGCTGAACCGGGTCCCCGGCCTGTTCTGTCCGCGGCCCGAGGGCGCGTTCTACGTCTATCCGTCCTGCGCCGGTGTGATCGGCAAGCGAACCCCGGCCGGCCAGTCGATCACCAATGACGAGGATTTCGTCCGCTATCTGCTCGAGGAAACCGGGGTCGCGGTGGTGCACGGCGCCGCCTTCGGTCTGTCGCCGCATTTTCGCATCTCCTACGCGACCTCGACCGAGGTGTTGCGCGACGCCTGCGGGCGCATCGACCGCGCCTGCCGCGCGCTGATGGCGTAGTTGACGGCTGCCGAAAGCGCCGCGATCCGCGGGACTGGACCACGCGAAATTTCGATTGCCATCCCGCCGGCCGGCGCGCAATTTCGGGAACAGATACAGATAAAGGGGCCGCCGGGCCCGCGGTCACGGTCTGCGGCGGCAGCTTTTCGGGATGATGGAGGCGCCCATGGCGAATACGACTGAAGCTCCGCGGTGTGCCGCGCTGATCGGCCCGTATCTTTCGGGCAAGACCACCCTGCTCGAGGCCTTGCTGCACGCCAGCGGCAGCACCAGCCGGCGCGGCAGCGTGCGCGATGGCAACTCGGTGGGGGATCACTCGCCGGAAGCGCGCGCGCGCCAGATGTCGACCGAGCTCAACGTCGCCGGTGCGAGCTTTCTCGGGGATCGCTGGACGATCCTCGACTGCCCGGGTTCGGTCGAGCTGCTCTATGAGGCGCAAGGGGCGTTGCTGGTCAGCGACGTCGCCGTCGTCGTTGTCGAGCCGGAGGTCGAGCGCGCTCTGACGATCAGCGCTCTCTTGCGGTTTCTCGACCGGCACAAGATCCCGCACATGATCTTCATCAACAAGATGGACAACGCGAGCGCGCGAGTGCGGGATCTGCTGGCCGCCTTGCAATCGGTCTCCGAGCGCCCCCTCGTGCTGCGGCAGGTGCCGCTGCGCGGGCCGGATGGCGAGATCACCGGCTATGTCGACCTGGTCAGCGAGCGCGCCTATCGTTACCGGCCGGGCCAGCCCTCGGACCTGATGCCGCTGCCCGACGGTTTCTGGGACCAGGAAGGCGCAACGCGCACCGGGCTGATCGAAAAGCTCGCCGATTTTGACGACACCTTGCTCGAGCAATTGCTGGAAGAGGTCGAGCCGCCCAAGGAGGAAATCTATAAGCACCTGACCCGCACCTTGAGGGGCGCGCAGGTCGTGCCGGTGTTTCTCGGCTCGGGGCAGGCGGACTTTGGCATACGCCGGCTGTGGAAGGCGCTGCGCCATGAGGCGCCGGCGCCGCAGGAGACTGTAGAACGCGTGGGGATCGCTTCAGAAGGCGAGCCCTTGGCGCAGGTTTTCAAGACCTATCACCTGCCGCACACCGGCAAGCTGTCATTGGTTCGCGTCTGGCGCGGCACGGTCTCCGAGGGGATGGTGCTGAACGGCACCCGCGTCGCCGGCGTTTTGCGCCTGGTCGGCGCTCAGCAGGAGAAGGTTCCCGCCGCGCAAACCGGCGAAGTCGTCGGGCTGACGCGAATGGAGGAGATCGCCACCGGTACGGTCCTGACCCCGTCCGGCAAGGCGTCGCCGTTGTCGCAGCCGGAACGGCCGCAGCCGGTTTACGGCCTCGCCATCACCTCCGAGCGACGCACCGACGACGTCAAGCTGACCGGCGCCATCGGCAAGCTGGTCGAGGAGGACCCAACCCTTGAGCTCGAACAGAATGCCGATACGCAAGAGATGGTCTTGTGGGGGCAAGGCGACATCCACCTGCAGATCGCCATCGACCGCTTGCGCAGCCGCCACAACCTCGCGGTCAGCGGCAGGCGCGCTGGGGTCCCCTACAAGGAGACGATCCGGCAGGGAGCCCAGCAGCATTCCCGCTTCAAACGTCAGAGCGGCGGGCACGGACAATTCGCCGATGTGACGATCGAGGTGAAACCGTTGCCGCGCGGCTCCGGCTTTACCTATACCAATAGCGTTGTCGGCGGGGCTATCCCACGCAACTATATCCCAGCGGTCGAGGAAGGGGTGATCGAGGCGCTGCTCCACGGACCGATCGGCTTTCCGGTCGTCGATGTCGCGGTCAATCTGATCACCGGTCAGTTCCACGCGGTGGACAGTTCGGATCAAGCATTCAAAACCGCGGGACGGCAGGCGGTCCAGGAAGCATTGCCGAAATGCGAGCCGATTCTGCTCGAGCCGATCGATATGGTCGGGATTTCGGTGCCGAACGCGTTCACCGCGCGGGTTCAGCGATTGGTCTCGGGACGGCGCGGCCAGATCCTCGGCTACGACGCCAAGCCCGACTGGCCCGGCTGGGACATCGTCAGCGCGCATCTGCCGCAAAGCGAATTGCACGACTTGATCGTCGAGTTGCGGTCGCTGACGATGGGGGTCGGCAGCTTCGCGCATCAATTCGACCATATGCAGGAGCTGACCGGCAGACCGGCGGAGAAGGTGCTCGCCTCGCGCACGGCCGACGCGGCGCAGTAGGCTGATCGCGGAAGCGTGACTTGGCGCCGCCACAAGCCGACCCAGATTCTGGGTCGCAACGGTAGCGAGGTGCGGTCGTGGTGATCCGGCGAAGAAGAGGCTGGGAGCTGGACGAGAGCGCGGCGACGCCCGAGTCGGTGTTCCTCGGGCGCAGGGCGCTGATCAAAGCGATTGCCGCCGGCCCGATCCTGGCGCCCGCATTGCGGTCTGCCTTCGCGGCCGAGGAAGATCCGTCGGCCGGCCTCTACCCCGCCAAGCGCAACCCGCGCTACACGCTGGACCGGCCGCTGACCGACGAAAAGCTGGCCACGACGTACAACAACTTTTACGAGTTCGGCTCGCAGAAATCGATCGCGTCTGAGGCCCAGGCGCTGAAGATCCGTCCGTGGACCGTCAAGATCGACGGGCTGGTCGAGAAGCCGCTCACCGTCGATATCGACGATTTGCTGAAAAAGATGACGCTCGAAGAGCGGCTCTACCGCCATCGCTGCGTCGAGGCGTGGTCGATGGCGGTGCCGTGGAGCGGCTTTCCGATGGCGGCCCTGGTCGATTTCGCCAAGCCATTGGGCTCGGCGAAATACGTTCAAATGGAAACGTTTCTCGACCCCAAGACCGCGCCGGGGCAGAAGGAAGTCTGGTACCCCTGGCCCTATGTCGAGGGCGTCACGATCGCCGAGGCGGGAAACGAGCTCGCGTTTCTGGTGACCGGCATGTACGGCAAGCCCGTTCCAAAGCAAGACGGGGCGCCATTGCGGCTGGTATTGCCGTGGAAGTATGGGTTCAAATCGGTCAAGTCGATCGTCCACTTCTCGTTCACCGAAAAGCGGCCGGTTTCCTTCTGGGAAACCGTGCAGGGCAGCGAGTACGGGTTCTGGGCGAACGTCAACCCTGAAGTTCCCCATCCGCGCTGGAGCCAGGCCACCGAGCGGGTGCTCGGCACCAACGAGCGTGTGCCGACCCTCAAATGGAACGGCTACGGCGAGTTTGTGGCCCATCTCTATGACGGGCTGGAGAAGGAGCGGCTCTTCGTCTGAGGGGGATCCGCAGCTCGCCGAAGGTCGGTGTTGCGCCCCCCTTTCGTGAGACTACCGGCCCTCGCGAACCACCGGGTTACGCAAGGCGCCGATGCCGGTAATCTCGATCTCGACGGTGTCGCCGTGCTTCAAATTTTCGGGCGCGCCCTCGGTGCCCATCCACACGACGTCGCCCGGGTAGAGCGTCAGGTACTGCGACATCCGGCTGATGAACGTCGCCGGGCCGAAGATCATGCTGTTGGTCTTGAAGCGGAACCTTTCGCCGCCATTGACGCGGATGATCGTCTGCGCCGCGTCGAGATCGAAATCGGTTTCGATCCATGGTCCCATCGGCTTGAAGGTGTCAGTGTTTTTGGCGCGCCACATGGTCCGGTCGCCGGCCTGCCAGGTGCGCTCGCTCATATCGTTGCCGATCGTCCAGCCGAGCACGCAGGACAGCGCCTCGCTTTCGGAGAGGTGCTTCGCCTGCTTGCCGATCACGGCGACGAGCTCGCCTTCGTATTGTACGCGCTCGGTCGCATCCGACGGGATCACAATCGGCTCGCCATGCGCGATCAGCGCATTGTTCGCGCGATAGCCGATATCCGCCGCCGTCGGCAGATTGGGTTCTTGGCCGCGCTTTCTTGCCGCTTCGATGACGTGATCGGCATAGTTGAGCCCGGCGCAATAGAAGGTGCGCGGCTCGACCGGCACCAACAGCTTGACCGATGACAACGGCCGGCGTGTCGCCGTCTTCTCATAGCCGGCAAACGGGTCGCCGTGCACCTCGGTGACCGTGTCGCCTTCGACGATCCCGTACACCGGGTGCCGATCGGCCTCGTAGCGTATCCAGCGCATTCTCTCCCTCCTTCAAACCGGCCCTTCGCCCTTTATCATCAGACGATAGAGATACCGCCATTGGCAATCCCGGCCCAACAAAAAGCTGAGCTCGGCGGGCGTTTCGTGCAGGTGAGGTCGCGAGGCGCGTCGTCTCCGGATCGAGGGTGTCGCGCGTGAGTGAAGTGGCTGCTCCGCAACCTTTATTGGGCAGCCAACGGCCGCCGTATCTAGCCTCAGGGCATGACGAGGCTGGCGGCGTACTGCGCCAAAGTATCGATATCGGCATCGGAAAGCGGCTGCGCCGCCGAGGTCATGTTCCCGTCGATGTCGCCCCGCGTCGCCGCCTTGAACTCCAAGAGCTGCTGCTTCAGGTATTCGGCATGCTGGCCGGCCAGGCGCGGGATGTGCTCCTGCCCGAGCAGACCGGGGCCGTGGCATTGAGTGCAGTTATCGGCGTCCGCGAGCTGGTGGGCCGCGGCGGCTTTCTGCGGGTCCATTGACTGGCTCGGCGGCGTCGGCTTTTGCTTACTGTAATAGGCGGCCAGATTGCCGAGATCCTCGTCCGTCAGCTCGGCGGCGAACGGCGACATCTGCTCCGATTTGCGGTGCCCGGCGCGGAACTGGAACAGCGCCAGGATGATGTAACGCTGCTGCTGCCCGGCGAGCGACGGGACCTCCGGCACCTGTGAATTGCCGTCCGGTCCATGGCATCCGGCGCAGGCTTCCTCCGCCTTCTGCCGGCCGGCCTCGGCGTCATAGGCGCTGGCGTGAAAGGGGAGCCAGAGCACCAACGCCGAGGCCACAAATGCAGCGGGCGCCGCTCGGGCTATCGTCACGACTTCTGGTAGCTGACGCGGTAGATGACGCCGTTCCAGTCGTCGGACACCAACAGCGCGCCGTCCGGCATCACCAAGACATCGACCGGCCTTCCCCAAAAATCATTGCCCTGCAGGAAGCCGCTCATAAACACTTCCGACTTGAGCACATTGCCCGCCGGCCCCAGCTCGACCCGGGTCACGTTGTAGCCGCTCTTCTGCGTCCGGTTCCACGAGCCGTGCTCGGCAATGAAGATGTTGTTCTTGTATTCAGCCGGAAACATATTGCCGGTATAGAACCGCATGCCTAGCGAGGCGACATGCGGGCCGAGCTTGACGTCCGGTGGCACGAAGTCGGCGCAGCTGAAATATTTGCCGTATTCAGGATCGAGAGTATCGCCCTGGTGGCAGAACGGATAGCCGAAATGCTCGCCTTGCGCGGTCGCGTGGTTGAGCTTGTCGGAGGGCATGTCGTCGCCGAGCCAGTCGCGGCCATTGTCCGTGAACCACAACTGCAAGGTCACCGGATTGAAGGCCATGCCGACACTGTTGCGCACCCCCTGCGCATAGATTTGCAGATTGCGCGTCTGCGGGTTGACCCGCAGGATGGCCGCCTGGAGATAGTTCGGCAGCGTGATGTTGAGCGGTGAGCCCTGATTGAAATAGAGCCAGCCATCGGGGCCGAGCGTCATGAATTTCCAGAAATGGTTGGTTTGCTGCGGCAACCCGTCGAGTACGACCTTGGGCTGCGGCGGCTCGTCGAGCTGGTTCTCGATATCGTCGAAGCGGATGATGCGCTCACGTTCGGCGACGAACAGCGTGCCGTTCCCGAAAGCCACTCCGTTGGGGGCCGCGAGGCCTTTGGCGATTACCTTTACCTCGCGATGGTCGCCGCGGTCGACGACCGCCAGAACCTGGTCGCGCAGCCGGTTGCCGACGAACACCGTGCCCTTGTCCCCCAGCGCCATTGACCGGGCTTCCTTCAAGTCAGGCGCCCAGATCTCGACCTTGAACCCGGGCGGCAATTTCAATTTGTCGACCGGGATGTCCTTGGCCGGCGTCCCAATCAGGGTTGGGACATGCGGGTGGAGCGGCGAGGTGGCGGCCTCCGGCGGCCGTCCCTGCGTCCAGGGTGGCGGCGCGGCGGGCGGGCTGGCTTGGGCCAGCACGGGCGGAATCATATTGGGCGCAGCCGTTACCGCAAAGGTCACGAATGCGGAGAACGCCGCTAGACGCCAAACGTGTCCGCCCAACCCCATTTGCAACATCATCTCCGTGTCCTCCCTCCCGGTGACGGTCGGTGACCGCCTAGTCTGCGTTAAATTACGATAACCGCCTCGCTCAATCGAGGACCTCGAAATGCGCCTCGGTGGGACGCATCGCGAGACCGTTGACCGGCAGCATGTCCTGCGGGCAGGCCGAGAAGGCCACGATGCAGTTCATTTCGGCGCGCAATGTGACGAAGCTGCCGGGCGTGCTGACCGGCGGGCGAACCTCGACACGGTTGCCGTTGAGGACCGGGATGTTCATGAACAGGTTGAGCGGCGCCGGGGTCTCGGGTGGGCTCAAGCCCAGCGCGGCCAATCCTGCGGCGAGGTTGTCGGTGCAGTTGTCGTGATGCTCCGTGCAGCCGAGCAGCTCGTAGCGCCAGCGGTCGCAGGCGGCGAAGAGGGTGTCGTGAATGCCGCCGGACGTGTCCTCGACCAGGGTCAGGATGGGCCGCCGCCGATTGGTGACGAGCCCGTCGCCGATCGCCGGGATGATATGCCCGATCGCGACCCGGCTGTGCTCCATCGACATGAACTCGCGCACATCGTCGGCATTGAAGGCCCAGGTGTCGACGACCTGTTGACCTCTGGTGTTGATCACTTTGATCCGCTGGCCCTTGCGAACGCGCGCGGCCTTACCCTTGCGCGCCGGGATTTCGATCATCGCACCTCTCCGCTCGGCTTGACCGTCGACGAGTTTAGCGGCCCTTGCTAGGCTTCGAAATACTTCGAACGAGGCATGGAGATCGCGGTGGCCGACCCTCGCTCCTTATCTGCTCGCGAGGCCGCCCGGCAGATTGCCGAGCGCCGGATTACCGCCGAGGCATTGGTCACTGCCTATCTCGACCGCATCGAGGCGCGCGAGGCGGTGGTTGGCGCCTGGCAATATCTCGATCGCGAGCAGGCGCTGGCGACGGCCCGCCGGCGCGACGCGGAAGCGCCGCGAGGGCCGCTGCACGGGATCCCGATCGCGGTCAAGGATCTGATCGATACTTTCGACATGCCGACCGCCTATGGCTCGGCGATCTATCGCGGGCACCGGCCCGACGCGGATGCCTCTTGCGTCGCGCTCGCCCGTGCGGCCGGCGCCATCGTCCTCGGGAAGACCGTCACCACCGAATTCGCGACCTTCACGCCGGGCAAGACGGCCAACCCGCGCAACCCGGCGCACACCCCGGGCGGGTCATCGAGCGGCTCTGCCGCAGCGGTGGCCGACAGCATGGCGCCGCTCGCTTTTGGCACGCAAACCGCGGGGTCGGTGATCCGTCCGGGAGCCTTCTGCGGCTGTATCGCCTACAAGCCGAGTTTTGGATTGATAAACCGGGCGGGGGTCAAGCCGCTGGCTGACAGCCTCGACACGATCGGCGTCTTTGCCCGATCGGTCGATGACGCGGCGTTCTTCGCCGGGGTTCTGTCCGAGCGGCCCTCGCTCCGCCACCTCGCCGTTCCGCAGCGAGCCCCGCGTTTCGGCCTTTACCGCACTCCGGTATGGGATCAGGCGGAGCCGGCGACTGCTGCCGCGCTCGACACTGCGAGGACGGCGCTCGAACGGGCCGGCGCCATGGTGACAGAACTGGCGATAGCGCCCGAGCACGAGGGCCTCACGGAAGCGCAGGACACCATCATGTGGTTCGAGACAGTGCGGGCGCTCGCCTATGAGCGGCTCGAGCACAGCGCCCAGCTCTCGCCGCGTCTCGCCCAGCTGATCGATGCCGGAATGGCGATCGGCGCCGAAATCTACGACCGGGCGCGCAGCCGCGCTGCCGCAGCGCGGGCTGGGCTCGATGCATTCTTCGGGCCGTGCGACGTGGTCCTGGTTCCGGCAGCGCCTGGAGAAGCCCCGGTCGGGCTCGGCAATACCGGAGACCCGATCTTCAACCGGATGTGGACCCTGCTCGGCGTCCCTTGTGCGGCGCTGCCGGCGCGATGGGCCGACAATGGCCTGCCAACTGCGGTTCAGCTCGTCGGGCGGATGCATGGCGATACAGGACTGATGGCTTGTGTGGCTTTTCTCGAGCAAGCGCTCGCCGGGACGGTATGAGGATTGTGCGCGCGCTCGTCGTCTCGGTGACGGTCAGCATGCTGGCCGGCTGCTCGGCGCTCGCTCCTTATCCGACTTATCCGCGCATGGCGGGCCCGGGCGAGGAGGCAACCGCGCTGCGTGTGGCGATCTGCTACGACACGCTCGTCAGTACCCTCGACGAGGTGCAAGTCGCGGCGCAGCAGGAATGCCCATCGGACACGACGGCGACGCCTTTCGACACCGACTGGCACCTGCAATATTGCCCGCTGCTGTTGCCGGCCCGGGCCACCTTCTTTTGCGCAGCCAAGAAATAACCAGATGCCGCACCTTCGGTTGCGGCGTTGCGCCCTCTGGTCGGCCGCTTGACGCCGCAAGTATATGCTATAGTGATTAGGGGAGTGGATGCGGCGGTGATGGATTACGAAGGCTTTTTCAAGCAGCGGCTCGATGCGCTGCGCGGCGAGGGGCGGTATCGCGTGTTCGCCGATCTCGAACGGCGCTGCGGGCGGTTTCCGCGCGCCTATGATCACCGCATCGGCGCCGAGGTGACGGTCTGGTGCTCGAACGATTATCTCGGCATGGGCCAGCATCCGGCGGTGCTGGCGGCGATGCAAGAGACATTGCGGGCGGTGGGCGCCGGCGCCGGCGGCACGCGCAACATCTCGGGCAACAGCCATGTGCATCTCTTGCTCGAGCGCGAGCTGGCCGATCTGCACGGGCGCGAGGCGGCGCTGATCTTCACCTCGGGCTATGTCGCCAATGATGCGGCACTGTCGACCCTGGCGCGTGAATTGCCGGGCATGGTGGTGTTTTCCGATGCATCCAACCACGCCTCGATGATCGCCGGCATCCGCAACAGCCGCGCCGACAAACACATCTTCCGCCACAACGACCCCGCCGACCTCGCGCGGCTGCTGGGGCGCGTGCCGGCCAACAGGCCCAAGCTCGTCTGTTTCGAGTCGGTCTATTCGATGGACGGCGATATCGCACCGATCGGCGAATTGTGCGACGTCGCCGAGCGCTTCGGCGCGATGACCTATCTCGACGAGGTGCACGCGGTCGGGCTCTACGGTCCGCGCGGCGGCGGCATTGCCGAGCGCGACGGGGTCATGCACCCCCCGACGGTGATTCAGGGCACCCTCGGCAAGGCCTTCGGCACGATCGGCGGCTATGTTGCCGGCTCGGCGGCGCTCGTCGATTTTCTGCGCAGCCACGCGCCGGGCTTCATCTTCACGACGTCATTGCCGCCGGCCATCGCCGCCGGCGCGCTCGCCGCAATCCGGCATTTGAAGGCGAGTTCGACCGAGCGCGAGCGCCACCAGGAGCGCGCGGCCATGCTGAAGCGCCGCCTAGCTGCGGCCGGCCTCCCGGTGATGCCAAGCGCAAGCCACATCGTGCCGGTCCTGGTCGGCGACGCCGGCCTCTGCAAGGCCGCCTGCGACGAGCTGCTCACCCGCCATCGGATCTACGTGCAGCCGATCAATTACCCGACGGTGCCGCGCGGCACCGAACGCCTGCGTCTGACCCCGACGCCGCTGCACAGTGACGACGACATCGAAGCGCTGGTCGCCGCGCTCAGCGACATCTGGGCCCGCCTGACCCTCCGCCGCGCCGCCTGACCAGCCCGACGGGTCCTTGTCGCTGGCGACGCAGACTCAGAGAGACCCGAGCATTTCGGCGATATTAACGAAGCCGAGGCAAACCGAAATCGCAAGCGCAGCGATATTCACCTTGTTGCGGAGTGACGCACGTAAATCGCCAAGCAGCAGTTTTGCCGCTTTGAGATCGGTCGTCTCAAACCCCTCGGTGAACCGATTGTACATCGGGGCCAAAACTTCGTGCGCCGCTTTGGGGCGGTTCTGGTCGCGCCACAGTCGGGCGAGGCTCGTCGCAGCACGCAGTTCCCAGGACAATGCGCCTTGCCGGCGAGCCCAGTCGAGGGCTTGCCTGAAGTGATCTTCGGCCGCCACGGCGGCGTCGGGTCCGCCCTCCGACACAACAAGCTCGCCCTTGATGCGCAGCAGCTCGGCCACGCACCAGCGCCCTTCATCGCGCTCGCATAGCGCGAGCGCCTCGTCGATCGCTACAAGACCCTCGGCCACTTGCCCGGCACGGGCCAGGCCTTCCGCCAGAACGCCGAGAAATGCCGGACAGCGCTGGACGAACCCGATCTTGCGAAGCTCGTCAAGAGCGCAGCGCAGATACTGCGACCCAATAACGACATCCCCGCGCTGGATAAATAACGCCCCCTTGAAACAATGGCCCTCGGCGTGCCAGACGGCCAGCGCATGGCTGGCTGAATGGTCGAGCAGCATCGCCACGAAGCGTTCCGCTGCCGCCAGATCGCCGATGAAAAGCGCGATCGGGCACGCGCCTTGGGCCAGCGTGTTACACATCGAAAGCGCGTTATCGGTGACAGCCTCCCCAACACTGCTTTGGGCAGTGCGCATTGCCTGATTGGGGAATCCCTGAAGCCAGAGGATCAGCGCTAGAGTGCAACTTGCCCTCAGCCGATGGTCAAATTGAAAGCGGATGATATGCGACCGGTGAACGGGGGTGACATAGCGAGCAAGCATGCGCTCTATGTGGCGCCGCGCATTGGTCTGGTCTCCCAGATAATGCAGTGGAGTCGCTGTCATTCGATCGCCAACGAGCAGATCGACCGGGTCGGGCTGGTTCGCAGCAAGGCTGCAGAACCGTTGAGCGAGCGCCAGTGCGGTCCGGTACTCGCCGCTGGTGAGAGCGCACATCCACAGCCCCCAGAGCGCCCGCAACTGATACTCGGTGTCGTCAAGGCTTTCGGCAAGTTCGAGCGCCTTTGTCCAGGCCGCACCGGCACACGCCGGACCCTTCGTCTCCATCAGCGAGAGGCCAAGTGCGGCATAGAGCTTCATCTTGTGGCGCAGGTCTCCGCTTGATCCTGGCGCGAGGCTGGCGAGGGCTCGTTCGACGCGGCCGCGACACTCTTCCATCAATGACAACTGGAGCCACAGGGGCACTGAGGCGACAGTGAGCGCGACGCCGATCGATGTGTCGCCGTGCGGCGAAAATGACCAGTCCAGCGCCGCCCGCAAATCGTCGATCCGGCGGCCATGATGCGCCAGCCACTCGACAGTGGGCCGCGTCTCCCATTCTGTCTCGGCCCGCTCTAAGAGATGCCGTAAAAGTTCGGCCTGGGCTCGTGCGACTTGTCCGAACTCGCCACTTTCGGCGAGTTTCTCGCGCGCGTAGGCACGGGTTGTCTCGAGCAGCCGATAACGCACCTTAGCGCCGGAGATATCGATCACGACGAGCGACTTCGTGACCAGGTTCGCGACACAATCGATGACGTCCGAAGCGGCGATCTCGGCGCCTGCAGCGACCGCAGTCGCTGCCTTCAGCGCAAAGCCGTTGCCGAAGATCGAAAGGCGCCGCAAGACCACGCGCTCGGCCTCCGAGAGCAGCTCATAACTCCAGTCGAACGTCGCGCGCAATGTCCGGTGCCGCGGCAGCGCAGTGCGGCGACCGCCGGTGAGCACGTCGAAACAATCGTCAAGGAGGGCTGCTACCGCTTGTACTCCGAGCGCAGCGACGCGGGCGGCCGCGAGCTCGATGGCCAGCGCAATGCCGTCCAGGCGCCGGCAGATTGCCGCGATGGCCGGCGCAATGCTCTGGTCCGGCGCGAAGTGCGGCTCGGTCGCGCGCACCCGTGAGACGAACAGCTGAACCGCGCCATATCTCAGCAAATCCTCGATATCCTCGGTACCCTCGGCCGGCACAGCGAGCGGCGGCACCCGGTAAAGGCACTCATCGGCTGCTTGCAGCGGCTCGCGGCTCGTCGCCATCACATGCAGTGCCGGGTTGGCCCGCAACAGCGCTTCGGCCATGCGCGCCGCGGCGTCGATCACATGCTCGCAATTATCGAGCACAAGCAGGAGCTGCTTCGCGCCGAGCTCACGCGCGACCCGTTCGGGTGTTACCGCACCGCCGACAATCTCGATCCCGAGCGCAGTAGCGACCGTGACTGGGACAAGGTCGGGATCGGACAGCGGCCCGAGCTCGGCGACCCACACGCCGTCCGCAAAATTGGATCGCAGGTGGCGCGCGACCTGGAGGCCCAGTCGCGTCTTTCCGATGCCTCCGGCTCCGACCAAAGTGACGAGCCGGTGAGCCGTCAGGAGAGCGCACGCGTCGGAGAGCTCGACGTCGCGGCCAATCAGTTCCGAGGCCGCCGGAAGGTTCGTTGGACTCTCTGCATCGGGGAGGGGCGGCGGCGACAACCCGCCGCGGCCGGTAAGCGCTTCCTGTTCGCCGGTGGCCGCGGTGACATCGGCAACGAACCGGTAGCCTCGGCCAGAAATCGTTTTGATGAAGCCGCGATCTTCTCCCAAAACCTTGCGCAGCGCCGAGATGTGGAACTGAAGGCTGTGCTCCTCGACCACCATCCCCGGCCAGACGCGACTCAGGATTTCGTCCTTGGTAACGAGGTCCCCGCCTGCCTCGATCAGGACCATCAGGACATCGAAAGCCCGGCTGCCAAGGGCAACCGGCACCCTGTCGATGTAAAACTCGCGGCGGTGCGGGAGTACCTGAAAGCGGCCGAATTTAAGGGTCATCAGGCTGTCGTGGTTCGGTGCAGGCCTACTTCTTAGATATCGTTAATTTTTCAAAGGTGCGTCCCCGTCGGCCTGGCTGTCAAAGGCAAGGCCAACTCAGCTCGCAAGGTTAACGCGCTCTCCGGCCTACAGATCCCAGCCATTTGCACCCAAAGCGATTCTTTTTGTCAGTTAGCGTCATATTTACCCCAGTGGAGACGATAGAGTGCCTTTTGGACCAACGGTAGTGCGCGAAGCCGCGTAAGTACCTACGAATATTTAGGAATATTGGTTAATTCTACAGCAATATCGGTGGCGGTCGCGCGACCTCGCCAGCCCGGAACATGACCCGGTTCCGACCACCCTTTCCAGCCGCTTGCGACCTCACCCGGGCCTGCTTTGTTAATCTAAGTTAATCTTAAAAAATCTCAGGCGGGGGCCAAAGACCGCGGCATTCCCCCGGGACTAACCTGCGGTTGCTCGGCTCCACTATGTGGATCATCGGGCTGGGCAATGGGTGCTAGATCCGAGCCAGGGAGGAACAAGATGCGCCGACACACAACAGGATTGGTGACAGCGGGTCTAGCGGCGGTGCTCGGGGTCTTGAGCGTCCCTCACGCCGCGTCGGCCCAAGCGATCACAACAACTCCCAATCCTCCACCGTACAACCCGTATCCGCCGCTGCCTGGCTTCACGCCGCCCAGCATCCTCCCGCCCGATATAAATTCGGAGATCGCAAGAGTTCGGCGCGAAGTTAATACCATCTTCGGTCGTTATATGGCCGAGTGGAACGCAATGTCACCGGTGCCGACGTACTCAGGTAATCCGCCAATACTTGTTCCAAACGGCTATGACGCAATACGGATACTAGGGGGGTTGCTGAATTTCGACGAAACCATGTCCCCGTTCAAGAACGAGGCCTGCGCGTTCTGCCACCTGCCGTATGCGGCCTTCAGCGGACCGATCCAGTCCGTCAACCTGACGATGATCGCGTATCCCGGATCGTATCACTATCGGGCCGCCAAGCGGACCGCACAGCGGTACACCTATTCGCACACCTTCCCGGTGCTCAACTATAATACGCTAGAGGGCCTGTTCTTCGGCGGAAACTTCTGGGATGGGCGTGCGACCGGAATGAAGCTGCAAACTCCCGACGCCGAACAGGCACAGGGACCACCGGTCGATCCGCTGGAAATGGGGAACCCCGATATCGCTTGCATCGCCTACAAGATATCCCTGACGAAGTACCTACGACTGTTCCAGTTGGTGTGGGGCAACTCGTTCGACATCCAGTGGCCGGCCGACACCGCGTCGATCTGCGCGACCCCTCTGGGGGCGGAGATATTCGGGGGCAGCGCCACCCCGCTTGGGCTAAGTCGGACAGACCGCACCAAGGCAACCAATATTTATGATCACTGGGGGCAGTCCCTTTCATTCCTCGAACGCTCAAATGATGTCAGCCCGTTCAACTCGAAATTCGACTACTTCCTGGAGGGCACGGTCACGCTGACGGCGGACGAGATGGCCGGTTACCAGCTGTTCAACGGCAAAGGCAACTGCAATTCTTGCCACGTCGACGGCAGATCCACCACCCTGGCGCCCGGCACGACCGACACCGGCGCGACCGCCAGTGTACAGCCTCTCTTCACCTGCCACGGCTTTGCCAATGAAGGTCTGCCGCTCAATCCCAGGATTTCGTTGTTCTATGAGAACAAGATGGATTTCTTCGGGTTCATCCCCAATCCCGACGGCTTGCGCTACCGAGATTTGGGGCTCGGCAATTTCCTCAGAAGCGGCCCGCAAAGCTTTCCCGATCCCAACCAGCCGGCGTGGCTATCGCTTGCGGCGGGGGTGGACGGCCAAATGCAGGTGATGACCGCGCGCGATGTGGCGCTGACACCGCCGCAGTGCCCGACCACCGAGGCCGGGACGGGGAAACCGTACTTCCAGAAGGAGTTCTTCCACAACGGTTACATCAAGAGCCTGAAGCAACTGGTGCACTTCTATAATACGCGCGATTTCCAAACGACCCCGGCGGGGGTGAGTTATGCGTTCCCTGTTACGTCGGGGCATTGCCCGCCGGGAACAGTGGAAAGGGTGACCTGCTGGCCGCAACCAGAGGTCCCGAACAACCTCGACATGACGACCGGCGCCCTCGGCCTGACGGATACGGAGGAGAACCAGATCGTGGCGTTCCTGCAAACGCTGACGGACGGTTACAACCCGGCCGACCCGACCGTCAGCACCTACAAGAACATCGATACATTTACCGGTGCGTGCTCGACTACGTTACCCGGTGAGACGGCATCGACCCAAGGCAATGAGACCATCATCCCCACCTGGAATCTGGCGGCGTTCCCGTGTGCGACGGACATCTGCGGTGTCGCGCCGCTGCCGGGCTCGCTGCCGGGCCAGAAGCCGATCCCGTAGCGCCTGGAAGACGTATGGGGGCCGCGCGCGACCCCCATACTCCTCTCGAAGGGGACAGCAAGGGGATTTGTTTAATGAACCGACTGGTCGTGAAACTAGCGATTACCGCCGCGGCCGGCAGCGTGCTTTGCTCCAGCCAAATCGGCGCTCAGAACCCTCCTCCGCAGAAGCCGGCCGAGCACGTCGAGATCACTAAGGGGCCAGGGCTCGAAACTGCCCATGACGACCTCGCCATCATCAGATGGACCAGCACCAACCCTGGCGGGGATGACGATCATTGGGCGGTCGCGCACTACGGCACGGATCCCAACGATTTGAGCCAGACGGCGAAAAATCACATCCGGCTCAACCGCGGCCACGCGGAGACGATTTTTCGGGTGCGCCTGCAACCTCTGAAACCGGACACCACCTACTATTACAAGGTGACGTCGATGGGGACCGATGGGCAGAGCGATGGGGTGGAGAGCTCTGTCAACCACTTCACCACAGCCGCCCCGGGTCAGCAAACCAGCGCTCACCCGCCGGCCGAATAACGGCAACCAGCAGGGGCCGGGATGGATTACGAGGGGTTCTTCAAACAGCGCCTCGACGCGTTGCGCGCCGAGGGGCGGTATCGCGTCTTTCTGCCGGTAATCGCTCCAGTGCGGTTTCAAGTTCGAACTGGTAGCCGAAACCAGCACGAATGGTTATGTCGCCACAACGAAGGCAGTTCGAAATCCACGGCCTGAAGATACTGTAAAGCCGTGCCAAAACGATTTCCTACAGGAGCAGGCTATGACGTCGATCCCCTCAGGCACAATCAGCGCCCCACCTAGGTCACTAGCGGGCGTCACGATTCTCGACAGCAAACTCGCGCGCGAAGTGACCGAATTGGTCAGAGATACCGAGCCGCCATTGCTGTTCCATCACTCGAGTCGCGTCTATTACTGGGGCGCGCTCACCGGCAAGCGTCGCGGCCTCCGCTTCGATCCCGAGCTCCTTTACGCCGGCGCCATGTTCCACGACATGGGCCTCACCCCGAAGCATGCGAGCGCGCATGAGCGTTTCGAGGTCGACAGCGCCAATGCTGCCCGTGACTTCCTCCGCAGCCATGGCATAGCCGAGCGCGAGATCGAGACGGTCTGGACCGCCATCGCGCTGCACACCACGCCCGGCGTCCCACCGCACATGCATCCCGTCATCGCGCTCGTTACCGCCGGCGTCGAGATGGACGTGCTCGGCATCGCTTTTTCCGAGTTCACCGAGGCCGAGCGCGAAGCCGTGGTCCGCGCGCACCCGCGCCCCGGCCATTTCAAGGAAGAGATCATCCAGGCCTTCTACGACGGCTTCCACCACAAGCCCGAGACCACCTTCGGCACTGTCAACGCCGACCTGCTCGCCGACAAGGATCCCTCGTTTCGGCCCATAAATTTCTGCAGCGTGATCCGCGAATCAACCTGGCCCGGCTAGGCACATCCCCGCCGCACCCACCGTCCATACAACCCAAGGAGTTTCTCATGTCCGATACGAAGCGTTTCACTACTGCCGCCGGCGCGCCGGTCGCCGACAACACCAACATCATGACCGCCGGTCCGCGCGGCCCCGCGCTGTTGCAGGACATCTGGCTGATGGAGAAGCTGGCGCACTTCGACCGCGAGGTGATCCCCGAGCGGCGTATGCATGCAAAGGGCTGGGGCGCCCATGGCACCTTCACTGTGACACACGACATCACGCGCTTTACGAAGGCGAAGATCTTTTCCGAAATCGGCAAACAGACCCCGATGTTTGCCCGCTTCTCCACCGTCGCCGGCGAACGGGGCGCCGCCGACGCCGAGCGCGATATCCGCGGCACTGCATTGAAGTTCTACACCGAGGAAGGCAACTGGGACCTGGTCGGCAACAATACGCCGGTGTTCTTTTTCCGCGATCCGTTGCGCTTTCCCGATCTCAACCACGCGATCAAGCGCGACCCGCGCACCGGGCTGCGCAGCGCCGACAATAACTGGGATTTCTGGACCTTGCTGCCCGAAGCGCTGCACCAGGTCACAGTCGTCATGTCCGACCGCGGCATCCCGCAGAGCTTCCGGAATATGCACCTCTTCGGCAGCCACACCTTTTCGATGATCAACGCGGCAAACGAGCGCGTCTGGGTCAAATTCCATTTCCGGACCCAGCAAGGCATCCAGAATCTCACCGATGAGGATGCCGCAGCTCTCATTGCCAAGGACCGCGAAAGCCACGGCCGCGACCTGTTCACTGCGATCGAGGCCGGTGACTTCCCGCGCTGGACGCTTTTCATCCAGGTGATGACCGAAGCGCAGGCGAAGACGCACCGGCACAACCCGTTCGACCTGACCAAGGTCTGGCCGAAGGCCGAGTACCCGCTGATCGAGGTCGGCGTGATGGAGCTCAACCGCTGGCCGGACAACTATTTCGCCGAAGTCGAGCAGGCGGCGTTCGGGCCGTCGAACGTCGTCCCCGGCATCAGCTTCTCTCCGGACCGGATGCTGCAGGCGCGCCTGTTCTCGTACAACGACACGGTTCGTTACCGGCTCGGCGTCAACTTCTACCAGATCCCGATCAACGCGGCGAAATGCCCGGTCATGAGCTACCATCGCGACGGCAAGATGCGGGTCGACGGCAATCTCGGCGGCACCACCAGCTTCAACCCTAACAGCGCCGGGCTGTGGGACAACCAGCCCGACTTCGCCGAGCCGCCGTTGCCCATTGAAGGCGAGGCGGCCCACTACGACCATTACGCCGACGACGACCACTGGGAGCAGCCGGGCAATCTGTTCCGCCTGATGACACCCGCTCAGCAGCAGGCATTATTCGAGAACACGGCGCGCGCGATGGGCGATGCACGCCCGCACATCAAGAAGCGTCACATCGCCAATTGTCTGCGCGCCGATCCGGCTTATGGCGCCGGCGTCGCTCGCGCCCTCGGCCTTGATCTCAGACAGGCGTCAGAGTGACGAAATCCAGCAAAGCGGGAGGATCATGGATTACGAGGCCTTTTTCCAACGGCAGCTCGGTGAGCTGCGGCGCGAGGGACGCTATCGCGTCTTTGCCGATCTCGAACGCCGAGCCGGGCATTTCCCGCGGGCGATGCATTACAGCGGGAGCGGCTGCGGAGAGGTGACGGTACGGTGCTCCAACGATTATCTCGGCATGGGCCAGCATCCGGGGGTGCTGGCGGCAATGCACGCGGCGATCGACCCAATCGCGCCTCGATGTCGCCTCGGATGTTGCTTAATTGACATTTGTAAGTTATTTTTTGACATTGCCCGGCGCGAGGGGATTGGGGCGAGCGGGCGTGGCGGCAGGAGAGGTTGTTGAGATGACTTCCGGCAGGGCTCGATCCGGAGTTCGGGTCGACCGGTTCTCCGCGGTGTTACAACCAACACGAGAGAACCTGCTGCTGATTTTCTGCAGATACAGCAGGCAGCGGTAATCGACTCAATCGTTTGTAGCAACCAAGAAGCGCGCTTCGAATTGTCGCCGCCTCGCAGGGACAGGAAATGATATTCTGGTAAAACCGAATGTGGGGTGATCGTGCCGGCGATGGACTACGAGGGCTTCTTCAAACAGCGGCTCGACGGGTTGAGGGCCGAAAGGCGGTATCGCGTGTTTGCCGATCTCGAGCGGCGCTGCGGGCGGTTTCCGCGCGCCTATGACCACCGCATCGGCGCCGAGGTCACTGTGTGGTGCTCGAACGACTATCTCGGCATGGGGCAGCACCCGGCGGTGCTGGGGGCGATGCAAGAGACGTTGCGGACCGCCGGGGCCGGCGCCGGCGGCACGCGCAACATCTCCGGCAACAGCCATGTCCATTTACTGCTCGAGCGCGAGCTGGCCGATCTGCACCGCCGCGAGGCGGCGCTCATCTTCACGTCGGGTTATGTCGCCAATGACGCGGCATTGTCGACCCTGGCACGCGAAATGCCTGGTATGGTCGTGTTCTCGGACGAGCTCAACCACGCCTCGATGATCGCCGGCATCCGCAACAGCCGCGCCGAGAAACACATCTTCCGCCATAACGACCCCACCGATCTCGCGCGTCTGCTCGATCGCGTGGTCCCGGAACGCCCCAAGCTCGTGTGCTTCGAGTCGGTCTATTCGATGGACGGCGACATCGCGCCGGTCGGCGAATTGTGCGACGTCGCCGATCAGTTCGCGGCGATGACCTATCTCGACGAGGTGCACGCGGTCGGGCTTTACGGCCCGCGCGGCGGCGGCATCGCCGAGCGCGACGGGGTCATGCATCGCCCGACGGTGATCCAGGGAACCCTCGGCAAAGCGTTCGGGGTGATCGGCGGCTATGTCGCCGGCTCAGCGCCGCTGATCGATTTTCTGCGCAGCCATGCGCCGGGCTTCATCTTCACGACCTCGTTGCCGTCGGCGCTCGCCGCCGGCGCGCTCGCCGCGATACGCCATCTTAAACAGAGCCAAGTCGAACGCGACCGCCACCAAGAGCGAGCAGCCACACTGAAGCGCTGTCTGGCTGAGGCCGGCCTGCCGGTGATGCCGTCGGCGAGCCACATCATCCCAGTGATCATCGGCGACGCCGCACTGTGCAAAGCCGCCTGTGACGAGCTGTTGCACTGCCACCGGATTTACGTACAGCCGATCAATTTCCCGACCGTGCCGCGCGGCACCGAGCGGCTGCGGCTGGCGCCGACGCCACTGCACAGCGACGCCGATATGAATGCGCTGGTAGCAGCGCTCAGCGACGTGTGGGCTCGCCTCATGCTGCGCCGCGCCGCCTAGGTGCCGATCGCGAGCGGGCTCGACAATTTCTTCAGAGCAGCAATGACCGAGAGCGCCGTCAGGCGGCCGGTGCGGGGATTGTCGTCCGAGGGCACGTTCTCGACCTGCATCGTGAAGCGCGCGGCTTCCGCCTCGACCTCGATGCGATGGGTATTGCGGGTCACTGTCGGATCGGCCCAGATCTCGACCATCGTGCGATCCGGTCCGATCCCGGCCAGTGCCAGCGCCGCCGCGACATTGACATTGGCGGGAAACCCGCGGGCGGCTTCGCGTGCAGTGCCGCTGAAGACGCATTTGGGTTCGGCCAATCCCGTAAAATCTATGTCGTGGGCGACAAGATAAGGTGCACCCAATAGGCCCTGCGGCGGCTTCCTCGTGATCATCTTGACGTTCGAGATGCCCCCTTCGGCGGCCGCAAGCACTGCATCCAGCCCCAGCAGTGCTCCGGTCGGCACGAGAATGCGGCCGGCATTGCGGCGCGCCAAATCGACCAGATCGAAATTGTCGAGCAGCGCCCCGCAGCTCAGCACCATGACAATGCGCCCGTTCCCGAGCGCCGGCTCGGCGAGTTCGCGCAATACCGCAGCCGGTGCGCACTCGACAACGACATCGGCGTGCTCCCACAGCTGCGCCAATGGCACCACCGGCACTGGCCGCCTAAAGCCGGTCATTGCCGCTTCCGCCCGCGCGACATCGCGCGCCGCGACCGCGGCGAGCGTCAGCCCCTCGATCCCGTGATCGAGCCGCCGCGCGACGACTTTGCCGATCGCGCCCAATCCGCCGATCGCGACACGAATTGTCATTTCTGCGATCCTCCTGCAGGTGACCCTCACCCGCCTCGCTGCGCTCGGCACCCTCTCCCGCAGTGCGGGAGAGGCGCTACAACGCATTCAACCCAAGCCCGCAGGGCTTGATGGGTGAGGGCATTCCGCCTCTGGCCGTTCAATAGGATTTCGGTAACCCCAGCACGCGCTCGGCGATGTGGCTGAGGATCAGCTGGGGGCTGACCGGCGCGATGCGGGCGATCTGGATCTCGCGGAAATAGCGCTCGACGTGGTATTCGCGGGCGTAGCCCATGCCGCCATGCGTCATGACCGCGGTCTCGCAGGCGCGGAAGCCGGCCTCGGCGGCGCAGTATTTGGCGGCGTTGGCCCAAGCACCGACCTCGCCGGCCTCCTCGCCGCGGTCATAGGCGGCGGCCGCGCGCAATACCATCAGCTCGGCGGCCTCTAGCTCGATCCAGCGCTCGGCGAGCGGGTGCTGGATCGCCTGGTTTTGGCCGATCGGCCGGCCAAAGACGACACGCTCCTTCGCGTAGCGCGCGGCGCGGCCTAGTGCGGCGCGGCCGAGACCGACCGCCTCCGCGGCAATCAGGATGCGCTCCGGGTTCATCCCGTGCAGGATGTAATGAAAGCCCCGGCCCTCCTCGCCGATGCGGTCGGCGACCGGGACCCTCAGCCCGTCGATGAAGAGCAGGTTCGAGTTGACCGCCTTGCGCCCCATCTTCGGGATCTCCCGCACCTCGACGGCGCTGCGGTCGAGATCGGTATAAAACAGCGTCATGCCCAGCGAAGGGCGCGGGGCCTCCTCGATCGGCGTGGTGCGCGCGAGGATTAGCATTTTCTCGGCGACCTGTGCGGTCGAGATCCAGATCTTGCGGCCCGTGAGGACATAGTGGTCGCCTTGCCGCACCGCCCGCGTCTTGAGGCGCGTCGTGTCGAGCCCGGCATCGGGTTCGGTCACCGCAAAACACGTCTTCTCTTTCCCGGCGATCAGGGGCGGCAAAAAGCGCTGCTTCTGCTCGTCGGTACCGAAGACGACGACCGGGTGCAGCCCAAAAATGTTCATGTGGATCGCCGAGGCGCCACTGAAACCGGCGCCGGATTCGGCGACCGCCTGCATCAGGATTGCGGCTTCGGTGATGCCGAGCCCGCTGCCGCCATAAGCCTCCGGCATCGCAATGCCGAGCCAGCCGGCCTCGGCCATCGCCCGATGAAACTCGTGCGGAAAACCGCCCTCCTCGTCCTTCTTCAGCCAGTACTCGTCGCCAAAGCGCCCGCACAGCCGCGCCACGGCATCCCGCAACTCCTGATGCTCGGCACTCAGCCCAAATGCCATCTTGGTCATCTGCCGCGGCCGAGCGCCTGGCGGAACGCCTGCGGGACAGTGTCGTTCGGAGCGGCGGCGCAGCGATCCATCACTTTTCTGACATTGCCGTCGATCTTGCTGACATCGATCACGTGGATGCCGGCTTTTGCCGCCAAATAGCCGTAATAAAACATCGCCGCTGCCGCCCGGTCGTCATCAGAGGCGCCGAGCAGGTCGGAGCAGCGCACCCGTTCCACGTCCCATCGGCCCGGTGCGATCTGCGCCTCGGATGTGACCCGCGGCGCGGGCGGTGGAGCGGCCTCCGGTGGCGGCGCAGGAGATGGCGCCGATTGTTGCTGCGCGGCGGACGGTAACGCGAGTGCGGCAAGACAGCACGCCAACAGAACGGCTACGAGGTCTTTTCTCATCATTGTCTCCTTGCCTTATGGCTTTGGTTTATGCTTGAGGCGCTTTCGGTCCTTGGCAACCGGTCATTGCCTCAATAACAGGCACCTGCGCTGCGGGCCGAACCCTGACGAACTGCACTGCGGAGAGCACCAAAGCCGGCGCCGATCGCCGCGCCGCGCCCGGCATTGCCTGATATCGCCCCGATAAGCGCGCCCCCAGCCGCGCCTCTTCCCGCGCCCTGAAGAGGACCGGGCGTGACGGCATTGCACGGCGGACGGTAACCCGGCGGCGGGGAGCTATAACCGGGCGGGTAATATTGGGCGGACAGAGTGTGGGCAGACGCTGATTTTTCCGCCGCAACATTGATGCCGGTCAAGGCCGCAGCAGCGAGGAAAAGGACAGAAAGTCGCAACATCGGGCACCCCTCGGTCTAGCGGCAGAAGTGATTGAATAGAGAAGTGGTGATCATAAGGCGGCCGAGTGGGGTTTACAATTGGAGCTCAGCGGCGCCGATCATCGAGTTCCAGCGTGACGAGGCGAGCGACCGTGATGGCGAGGTAAAACTGTCCAAGCACCGATTCCAAATTGGCCAGGCTGCGGGCGAACGGGTCGAGGGGAACGATGTCGCCGTAGCCGGTCGTGGTCAAGGTCGTCAGGCTGAAATAGAGCATCGTGGCAAGTTCGTCCGGGCCACCCGTCGGCGCGGCGAGGGTGGCGAAGGCCGTGGGACTCAGTTCCCAGATCAGGCTAAAGGCCGAGGCGCAGATCACCGCGACGTTCAGATACAGGACGACCGCACCTTGAAGGCGGTGAAAGGTTATGCGCCCAGGGGCATAGACCGCATGCAAAACCACCCAGGTCAGCGCCGAGAAGGCGACGATGTTACCGCCGTGGCGGAGCCAGCTTGCTGCGATCGGCGCCCATTCCGGCCCGAGTAAGCGGCTCGCGAATGTGGCTACCAGCCCCAGCACGATCGTCACGATCGCTCCACGTCTGTGCGACAGCACGACAACCAGAGCCAACACCGCCAATGCCAGTGTTTCGACGATGGGTCGGGCTATCGGCAATTCCCTCGCAGCCAGCGGCGCAGCGACAAAGACCAGGCAGAGTTCGGTGACCAGCAATACGGTCAGGCTTGGATCTCTGAGCCGGTCCCGCCATTCATGAATTGACTTTCGCCTGTCATCAAAAACGGCGGCATGCCGCTGATCCTGATGCACGATGACGGACTTCTTTGGCACGCCCTCAGAAGACCTCGGGGATGACCCTGAAGGGGTAATCTGACTCCTTGTAGTCGCCGCGTTCCTGCCGTTTCGGCAATTTGACCTTCGAGTGCGGCGGCTCCTCGTACGGGATCTTGCTCAGGATGTGAGTGAGGGCGTTCAGCCGCGCCCGCCGCTTGTTGTCGGAGGGGATGACGTACCACGGCGCCCAGGCGGTGTCGGAGGCGAGGAACATCTCGTCGCGCGCCCGCGAGTAGTCGAACCAGCGCGAATAGGATTTGAGATCCATGTCCGACAGCTTCCAGGTCTTGCGCCCGTCGTCGATGCGCGCCTCCAGCCGTCTCGTCTGCTCGTCCGGACTGACCTCCAGCCAATATTTCAGCAGAATGATCCCCAATTCGACCACAGCCTTCTCGATAAGGGGCACCATCTGCAGGAAATCTTTGGCCTGGTCCTCGGTGCAGAACCCCATCACACGCTCGACGCCGGCCCGGTTGTACCAGCTGCGGTCGAAGATCACGACCTCGCCCGCCGCAGGGAGATGCGGAATGTAGCGCTGGGCGTACATCTGCGACTTTTGGCGCTCGGTCGGCGCCGGGAGCGCCACGACCCGGAAGATGCGCGGGCTCACCCGCTCGGTCATCGCTTTGATCGTGCCGCCCTTTCCGGCGCCGTCGCGCCCCTCGAAGACGATGCAGACTTTCAGCCCCTTGTGCACGACCCATTGCTGGAGCTTGACGAACGCGACATGCAGGCGCGCGAGCTCCCGCTCGTATTCCTTCCGCTTCAGCTTGCCGTAGGAAGCAGGCTCGTCGTCTTTTGGATTTGCCATCGGATCATTCCTCAGTGAGTTGGCGACATTCGCACGAGCCCCTGCAGGATATCGATCAACTCTCGGTGCGGGGCGCTGGTCGGATCGCGAAACTCGTCGACGGAGTGCTCGTCGGCAAGCCGGCTCAGGCGCAACAACTCGCGCATACGTTGCCGCCGATTCAACTGCAGCTCGGACGGACGATAGGCGAAAAACAGCCGCCGCAGCTCGCCGGGGCCGAAAAGGTGGCTGAATTCCGATGCCGTCACATAGATCAGGAACAGGACGAGGAGCCACAAGGAAATGGCGGAAAACCGGTGCCACGAAAAGGTTGTAATCAAATAGAGGAAGAAATCGCCCGACGAATTGCCCTCGAGCGCGAAGTGCACGAAACGCTCGAGCAGGCGCGCGAAGAACACGACGACCCAGTAAAAGCCCGTCTTGAACAGGATCGGTCGGATCAGCGGAGCGCGATCGTAGCGTCTCAGCAATGGCATGTGGTTGGCGACCAGCATCGCCTTGCCGACGACGAGCGCTCCCAAGGTCGCCAGCATAAAATTGCTGAGCCCGATCAAATACCGGGCGACGAGGAGGTTGCTCGTCAGCGCGACAAAGTTAAAGCCAATGAAAAAGAAGATTATCGGCGGCAATACTTCACGGAATTCGTGCAGAAACCGGGCGCCGATCCGACGTGCGACGCCGGCGTGTATCCCGATGGGCTCTGCCGGAGGGCTGTAATTATGGACGATGGGCTTGGTCCTCATGCGCGTTCTCCTGGATGACGACCTTCACTGGGCCGGATCGTGACGAGGCTCATAACAGAAAGCCGGCTCTCGCCTACGCCCTCGCCTCCTCTCGGCCGAAGGCTGCCTCGCGGCCGCCTTTGAGAAATGTCTCGGCGTCCATTTTCCCAAAGATGTCGATCAGGGCGGCGATGACCCCGGTCCATCCCGTCTGATGGCTGGCGCCTAGGCCGGCGCCATTGTCGCCGTGGAAATACTCGTAGAACAGCAGATGGTCGCGCCAATAGGGATCGCTCTGGAATTTCTCGGCTCCGCCAAAAACCGGCCGCCGGCCGTTTTCGTCGCGTAGGAAGATGTGTGTCAGCCGATTGGTTATTTCGTTGGCGACCTCGAACAAATTCATCAGCTTGCCCGAGCCGGTTGGGCACTCGATCTTGAAGTTGTCGCCGTAATAGGCGAAGTAATGCATCAGAGCGCGGATGACCAGCGCGTTGACCGGCATCCAGATCGGCCCGCGCCAGTTCGAATTTCCACCGAACATGCCTGTATCGGACTCCGCCGGCAGGTAGCCGACCCGATACTCCTGACCGCCCACTGAAAAGACATAGGGATGCTCGGCGTGATCGCGGGACAGCGAGCGGATCCCGTAGGGGCTCAGGAACTCGTTCTCGTCGAGCATGCGGGTCAGGATCCGGCGCAGCCGATCCTGGTTGACAAGGCCAAGGATGCCGCGTTCCGCGACGCCGAGGTGCCCGGGCCCGGTTGGATGGATGGATTCGAGCAGCTCCGGCATGCGCCTGACGCGCTCGATCATTTGCGCCGTCAGCCGGGGGGTCCGCTCGCGCTGCTGCTTGTCTACAGCGGTAACGGCACAGAGCGGTAACAGACCCACCATCGAGCGGACCTTGAGACGCGTCGCGTTTCCGTCGGGCAAGCGAAGGACGTCGTAATAAAAGCCGTCCTCCTCGTCCCACATCCCATCCGGACCGATCCCGTTCATCGCGCGGGCGATCAGCAGGAACTCGATGGCGAAGTTCGCCGCCAGGTCCTCATAGGTCGGATCGTGCGCGGCAAGCTCGAAGGCCATCTCGATCATGTTCTGGCAAAACAGGGCGACCCAGGCAGTGCCGTCTGCCTGTTCCAAATATCCTCCGGTGGGCAGCGGTGCACTGCGATCGAACACGCCGATATTGTCGAGCCCGAGAAACCCGCCTTCGAAAAGGCTCCTGCCGGAGCGGTCCTTGCGGTTGAGCCACCAGCCGAAATTCCAGGTGAGCTTGCCGAACACCCGCTTCAGGAAATCGAGATCGGTCTTGCCGTGCAGCGCCTGCTCCATCCGGTAGACAAAGATCGTGGCCCAGGCGTGCACGGGCGGATTGACGTCGCTGAAATTCCACTCATAGGCCGGGATCTGTCCGGTCGGATGCTGGTAGACTTGGTCGAGCAGCAGGTTGAGCTGCTGCTTGGCGAAATCGATGTCGACGGCCGACAGGGCGAGCGTGTGAAACGCCAGGTCCCAGGCGGCGAACCACGGGTATTCCCACTTGTCCGGCATCGAGATGACATGATTGCTGATCATGTGAAACCATTCGCGGTTGCGGACCTCGCGGGTCGACGGCCGCAGCGGATCGACGCCATGCTCCTTGAGCCATTTGTCGGCATCGAGAAAGAAGTACTGCTTGCTCCACAGCATCCCGGCCAATGCCTGTCGCATCACATTGGCCTCATCCTCGCCGACCCGGGCGGGGGTTATCGCCTGATAGAACGCGTCGGCCTCCTGTCGGCGCTGTTCTATGATCTGATTGAATTGGCTGCCGAAGGGAGTCCGGGAGGCGTTGCTCAATCTCAGCCGGATAACGGCGGTTTCGCCCGCGCCAACATTGAGCTGGTAATGCGCCGCGGCCTTGGTCCCGGTCTGGTTTGGGTGGACCGCCTCCTGCCGGCCCGACACGACATAGTTGTTGATCCCGTCCTTGACATAGGGTGTCGCGTTGGGCGTGCCGAAGAGCCGCTCGTTGTTGGTGTCGTTCTCGGTAAAGAGCAGGGTCGGGTTACCGTCGCAATGCGCCAGGAAGCCACCGAGCTCGGCATGCGACGTTTCGATCGTGAGAGTGTTTGCCCCGGGCATTTGTCGCAGGGAGGGTTTCGGCTGGTCCGGCCACCAAGTCCAGGTATTGCGAAACCACAGCGTCGGGAGCACGTGCAGCTCAGCCGGTTGGGGCCCGCGATTCACCACGCTGATTTGGATCAGGATGTCAGTCGGACCCGCTTTCGCATATTCGACGAACACATCGAAATATCGGTTTTCGTTGAAGATGCCGGTATCGATTAATTCGTATTCCCAGTCATTGCGGCCGCGGCGCCCGCTTGCTTCGATGAGATCGCCGTATGGGTATGCGTTCTGCGGGTATTTATAGAGGTATTTCATGTATGAGTGGGTCGGCGTGCTGTCGAGGTAGTAATAGTATTCCTTGACGTCCTCGCCGTGGTTGCCCTCGCTGTTGGTCAGTCCGAACAACCGCTCTTTGAGGATCGGGTCCTTGCCGTTCCATAAGGCAAGCGCAAAACACAGCCGCTGGTGATCATCGCTGATCCCGGCAAGGCCGTCCTCGCCCCAGTGATAGGCGCGCGAGCGCGCCTGATCGTGCGTGAAATAATTCCACGCATCGCCGTTCTCGCTGTAGTCCTCGCGCACCGTGCCCCATTGGCGCTCGCTGAGATACGGGCCCCATTGCTTCCAGGGCACCCCCTTCTCGCGCGCCTCGTCGAGACGCGACTCCTCCACCGTCCTGGTCCGCTCCAGATTCCTATGCTCGGCCACATTACGCTCCTGTGGTGTGAATATTCGACCGACAACCCGGTGCAGGCGCGCTATTGGAGAGATAAATGGCGGCGCAGATGTGGCATTGATGCAGATCAAGGCCCCCAGGACTAGCAGGGTGCTGAAAAAGGGTGGCGAAATTTGTGCATTGTGATCCCTTGGGGTGGGGCAAGGGGGTGACGATGCGCGGCGACGATGCGATTTGCGGTAAGCTTTTCAGCTACATAGACCTTGAGAAGCGGATCCGGGCGGATCACCCGCTGCGGGTGATTCGCGCGATTGCCAATGTCGCGCTCAAATCGCTGTCCGGCGAGTTTGAAAAGCTTTATTCGCCGCTCGGCCGCGAGTTGATCCCGCCGGAACGGCTGCTGCGCGCCCTGCTGCTGCAGGCGTTTTATTCGATCCGCTCGGAACGGCAACTGGTCGAGCGGATCGACCACGATCTGTTGTTCCGCTGGTTTGTTGGGCTGGGCATCGAGGACCCGGTGTGGGACGCCACGACCTTCACCCAGAACCGCGACCGCCTGCTGGAAGGCGATATCGCAGCTCAGTTTCTCGCCGCGGTGCTGGCGCAGGCCGGGGTCAAGGCGTTGCTGTCGAGCGAGCATTTCTCGGTCGACGGCACATTGCTGGAAGCCTGGGCGAGCCTGAAAAGCTTTCGGCCAAAGGACGGCTCGGGTGATCCTCCCGGCCCGGGTCGCAACGGCGAGCAGGATTTTCACGGCGAGCCGCGGCGCAACGACACGCATGTCTCGACCACCGACCCCGAAACCCGTTTGTTCCGCAAAGGATTGGGCAAGGAGGCGCGGCTGTGTTTTATGGGCCATGCCCTGATGGAGAACCGCAACGGGCTGATTGTCGGTGCGGTGACCACAACCGCTACCGGCCATGCCGAGCGGCGGGCGGCGCTGACGCTGATCGAACCGCACGCCGCGACCCTGCAGCCGGTGACGCTCGGCGCCGATAAGGGCTATGACAGTGCCGATTTTGTGATGGCACTGCGCGACAAGGCAGTCACCCCGCACGTCGCGCAGCACACCACTGGCCGCCGCTCGGCGATCGACGAGGGCACCGCCGGTCATCCCGGCTATGCGATCTCGCAGCGCATCCGCAAACGCGTCGAGGAGGCTTTCGGCTGGGCCAAGACAGTGGCCGGCTTGCGCAAGATGCGGCATCGCGGCCGGCTCAAGGTCGATTGGCAATTCACCCTCGCAATGGCCGCGTATGACCTCGTTCGCCTGCCTAAATTGCTCGCTGCGGCTGTTCAATAAGGCGACGCGCACATCAAACCGTGTACTGCTGCTCCGCCCGCGCCCACTGCAACCCATTCCAAAACCTGCCCACCACCGCAATGTCGACTACCGCGGAAGCCAGAACGCGCCAAAATCGACATTTTTTCAGCACCCTGCTAGTCACTTGAACGAACCACCGCACCCTAACCATGACCAATTTGCTGAACTTGACGCACACAACTCGGCCAGGTCTTCCCGGGGCCTTGCGCGACGCTGTTGATGGCCAAGGCCGGCACCGACGTCATCAAGATCAAGCGACCGCAGGAAAAGGCATTGCGTGGCGCGCCCCGCTTCCAAACTCGCCCAGCGCAACACCGATATCTACGGCAGCTGGCTCCGGTCTGTCCTCGGACGAGATCGCCGATCTCAGACGAGGTGGCGGGATCTGAAGTGTTTGCCCCGAATGACCTCTGGCTAGCGGCGATGAATATGGACCATAGCAATGCGTTAGCACTGGTGCTGCCCGCGCTGCATGCATCCTCGCCGGCAGATGGGCGCTAACCGAGGCCCTCAGTGATAGTGGCAGAGGCGCGCCGGTACCGCTGGTCCAACCACCGCCGCAGGCGCGCCCGCTGGGGTGCCGGAGCGCCGGCCGCCGCCGAAGCGAGGGTCGCGGAAGCCCCCACCGATGACCTCGGGTGGCTATCCCCCCAGCGCGGTCGTGCTGTCCTCCTATATTCTCCATTGATGGACGGGGGCACGAAAGCGCCGCCGCCGTGTCGCAAGCCGGCAAAGTGAGTTGGCTCACCGCTCAGCGCGCCGAGCCCCCGGGAATGCAGCCCTCGGGCGGCCCGAGCCGCGCAGGGTTCCCTGATCGGGCGAAAAGCTTCCCTGATGAGCCGATTTGATTCCCTGCTACGGCGCAATTAGTTCCCTGCTCCGTTGCGTAGGGAATTTTCCTATAAGTCATTGACCAAATTGCTACTTTCGATGCAAAATTCGGATGACCTAGCCCCGAATCGACGAAATTCCGGAATTATGTAGCTGCCCACGATCGCTCATGTCGCAGGACAGGAAAGTTAACGGCGGTCCGAATCGCCAATTATGCTGCACAGCAGCATTTAGCCCAGGGTGAGACAACTACATAATTGGGGGAATTTGTCGTTTGCCGTCCGAATTGGCCTATTGGTCGCCTCGAAAAAGAGGCGGATTTCGGGAGTTTGGCGGGTGAATTCCCTGCTCAGCCGAACAGGGATTTTTTTGTGCCATTCAGGGAATTCAACCAAGCATTCCCGCCGGATCAGGGAAACGGTACGGCCTGCCGCGGCCCCGGGTGATCGCGACGGCGGCCGACTTGTCAGCGCCCGGCAACCAGGCTAAAAAGGCCAGCTGGTGGCGGGCCACGGCCAACGCTGGGTTTGCCGCACGATAATCACCGGGCAGCCGATGACCGGCTGAAGGTATTGTTCGTGCTGGGCGAACCATTCCAGGAACAGCAGCAGTGCGTCGACCTGGTCGTCGTAGCGACCAGCGGGGAAAGCGAGGAACTCGTTCTCGAAATCGGCGAGCCAAAGGGCTTCCTGCGGGAGGAGAATGCGACCCGCTTCGAAGCGGCCCTGCTGACGGCTCATTCGGGTCACCTTGTCGGTGTCCGGCTGGCGGCCGACGACATCGAGACGGGGCTCTTCCTTCAACAGCTGGATCAGCCCCATGCCGCTGCTGGTGTCCTCGACGAGCACGAGGTCCACCTGCCATAGCGCAGCGAGCCCAATAATCTGCTCGCGCATCTGCATCACGGTCCAATCCGCGGGCGAGCTGGAGCACATACAGGGCCTGTTTTTGGACGCCGACAATGGTAATCGCGGTGTAGTCGTTGTGAGCGCCAGCTTTTCCGGCGGGATCGCAGCTCAACACGACCCGCTGAAAACTCTTGCGGTCCGGCGCGACATCATAACGTCCCAGCCAGCCCGCTTTTATCATGTTGCCGTCGGCCGGCGTGGGGTTCTGTTGGTATTGCGCGGCAAAGACCCGGCTGCCGGCCTCGCGCTTCAACTCCTCGATGGCCTCGATGCTGTCGCGCTTCGGCTGCAACAATTCCCCGGCCGGCCGTTGGTAGACCTCATCCTCGCCGATCCGATACGCCAAGGCTTCGACGGCGATCGCGGGCATTACCAACTTGGGCCAGCCCTCCTCGATCAGGATGCCGGAAAGATCGTCGACGTGGAGCCGCTGCATCGCGATACAGATCAGACTCTCGGCGGGATCATCGAGCCGGCTATGCGCGGTGTTGCGGAACCAGCCGATCGCGCCACGCCGAGCAACTTCCGAATCGGCGTCATTAGCCTTGATCGGATCATCGATGATCAGGACCCCGCCGCCGCGGCCGGTCAGTGTGCCGCCGACGGAGGTGGCTAGGCGAGAGCCCCGCTGCGTGGTCTCAAATTCGCCCTCCGATGCCTTCCTCGGATTTAATCGGGTGCCGGGAAACACGCGTTTGTAGAACGGCGTCTCGAGCAGCGCCCGGCAGTCGCGCGAGAATTTGGTTGTCAGTTCGTCCGAGTAGCTGGCGCAGATGATCCGCGTGCTGGCGTTACGACCCAGCAACCAAGCCGGCAGGGCCACCGAGAGAATGAAGGATTTGAGGGTGCGCGGCGGCAGGTTTACGACCAGCCGCTTGCGAGCTTGGCCGGTCACCATCTGCTGTACCTGGTAACAGATCGTATCGATGTGCCAGTTGGCGATCAGACGCTGGCCCGGGTGGACGGCCTCGAAGGCACGATAGGTAAAGGCGCCAGGTAAAGGCGCCGAAATCGGTCCGGTAAATCGCATCGGCGAGGTTACGATCGATTGTCATTTTCCGGGTTCTTTCTTTCCGAGAGATTTGAGCAGCCGCGGCCCGAGGCGACGCAGGATCAGGAACTCATCCTCCTCCACCACCGCGCTCTCGTCTTCGGGCGCCTCGGGGATGGACCGGGCATAGAGCGCGAGCAACGCGGTTGTCGCCCGCACATCGCCTTGGAGCACTTTCGCCATCAACGATTTGATCAGGGCGCGCTGCTTGCTGACTTGTCGCGCTTGGCCGCCCTCGCGAATCGTGATCTGCTCGCCGAGTTCGGCGGACAGATCGGTTGCCAGATTCGGGCTGCCCCCGGGGACGTCCCTTTGGATTGCCGGATTGGCCCGCCTTGAACCGGGTCGCCTTGGGTGCTCGGCGGTATCCGACCTCATATTCTCGGGCCATGCCTAGGCCTGCTCCCGCCGACCCGGTTCAGAGCAATTCATCGCGCTGATCCCCCGCTTTGCGGCGGTCTCGGTAAACGTCAGACCAAGTTCGGCATGCCGGGCGGGAATGCTGGCGGTCTGCTCGCAGCGGCGGATCGCGACGTCGACGTATAACGGGTCCAACTCGATCACCCGAGCGACGCGTCCAGTGCGCTCGGCTGCCAGGATCGAGGTGCCGCTGCCGCCGAACGGGTCGAGGATGATCCCGCTGCGCCGGCTGCAGTCGCGGATCAAGTCGGCGACGAGGGCGACCGGCTTGACGGTGGGATGAAGATCGAGCTCGCCACGCCGGGCTGGGTGCAAACAGTTGACACTCGGATAATCGAGCACGTTGGCGCGATATCGGCCGTTGGCGCCGCGCCCGAAATTGTTGATGTGCCGCGCGGTACCGTTCTTGAAGACCGCGATCAGCACGTGCTTCGAGCGGTAGAAGCTGCCCTGCCCGGCGTTGGTCTTGCTGCAGACCAGAAGGTTTTTCCACTCGGCGTAGAGCGGTCGAGCGGCAGCCAGCAGCTCGGGGAGATGGCGCCAGTCGATGAACAGATAATGGATCGATCCGTTCTCGCTGAAGGCGGCGGCGTGGCGGATGAACGCCTCGAGAAAGAAGGGAAAGCCGCTTCGGACATCTCGCCCGAGGCCATCTTGAATTCGCGATGGCGCACCTTGCCCCGACCCATCGCGTGCCCGTTGATGCGCACGTTGAAGGGCGGGTCCGTAACCAGCATTTGGGCCAGCTCGCCCCCCAGCAACACGTCGAACGAGGTGCTCTGCGAGGTATCGCCGCAGACCAAGCGGTGCCGGCCGAGTTCCCAGAGATCGCCCTCTTGGCTAACTGCAGGGCCATCCAAGCTGAACCTCGTCAGATCATCGGCGGATCATCGGTTGCCGGCGTCGCCTTGCCGTGCAACACCAGGTCGACCTCGCCGGTCGAGAAACCGGTCAGCTCGACATCGAAATCAACCTCGATCAGTTCCTCGAAGTGCCTCCGCCAGCAGGTCGGAGTCCCAGATCGCCAGTTCCGGCAGCCGGTTGTCGGCGACGACCGTTGCTCGTTTCTCGGCGGCGCTGAGGCCGGCAATCGTCAAGGTGGGGACCGCGGTCAATCCAAGGCGTTTGGCAGCCTCCAGGCGCGCATGACCGGCAAGGATGGTGCCGGTCTCGTCGATCAAAATTGGGTTGGTCCAGACCCGGTCGATGCTGCGCATCAGACGAGCAATCTGGTCCTCGGGATGGCGCCGCGGGTTTCCCGGGAACGGCTTCAAATCACCGATCGCGAGCCAGGCGATCTTGTCCTTCAGACCGCGCGGTGCGCCCGCGCTTTGAAGTTGCCTGGGCGTCGGCGCTCGATGGACCGGCTCCACGGGCGTTTTCGGTGCGGCCCGCTGGCGGGTGCCAGCCTCGGTTAACGCGATGGGTGTGCGGTGCTTCATGCCCGCGATTGTCGGCTCGCGGGGACCTGGCGCAATTTACAAAGTTACTCGGCCCGCTGGTGGCGCCCGTGCCGAGTTCGGGTCCGCCGATGATTGGCAACATACTCTCGCGTCGCGAAATAAATCGCCTGCTGGAGGCGAGCCGTGGGAAACAAGCGAGCGCGACGCTGTGCTGTCCGGTGATCAGGGTGCTGCGTCCAGGCTTCCGAGGGGTGCAGGGCCTCCACCGCGGCGCGCACGAACTTGCCCGCCGACGACTGCGCGATGCCTTTATACGAGTATTCTACCACAGCGCTGCTGGTAACCTGCCGCCCGGTCTCGCGGTGGTACAGATCGCAGAGCTGCCAGACAAACCACCGCAAGCTCTCGTAGCGCTCCGGCCCCCTCCGACGCTCTAGACCAGCTAGCACGAGCGCCGCACGGGATCGCAGACGCTCGATGCGACCGCGGGCAACTGCCAGTCCAATAACGTCGCTGTCCGCGCAGCCATCCACTTCAAGCTGCGGCAGCTCGCTATCGATGACGACCGCACCCGCAGTGATCGTGTCAAGGGCTCGAAGCAGCCGGAACGCCGTTTCCGCCGCATCGCTCAGATTATTGATCAGTTCCGCGTCGTATACCGCCGATGCATTCTGCAGCATCCGTCCGACGTCAATCACCGCTTCGCTGACCTGTTGCACTGCCTCCTCGTCGTTGCGGTACGCCTGAAAAATGTCGACGTCATGTGCCACGAAGCTCGGGTGGCCGTGGAGTTGCTTGCTCAATTGCAGACTGACGTGTTCCGGCAACGCGTTCAGCTGCGACAACAAGGAAGTCAACCGACCGAGCAGCAATCGCAACGCCGCCATCCGCTCCGCTCGGCTCGGGCCGAACTCATCCTGATGCAGATAGCGGTGATACCTCCTGCCGAGGTCACCCAGCGACACGAAAATCAGCTCGCTCGACCTTCGATGACCGGGCAGGAGAGCTTCCAGATCTATGCCTATTCCCGAAAATTGTTCTGAGGTAAGCGGCGAGACGCCGGTCCACCCCCAGCGCGGCTCACCCGTACCTCGCCGTGTCTTTAACACCGTCTTTCGCGTCCCCGCGCGTCAAAGCCGCCGCATCGAAATCAAGTTTAAATAAATGGGGGTTCGATCGACTTATTCACGAGACCCAACTCCGATCCGAGAAGCGCTTGCTCATGTCGGGGCGTAGTGGAAGGGTAACGACCGCGCGGCAAAGACCAGGATCAACAAGAGAATCCGGTTCCCTCCGGCGGTGAGTCCGACGCGAACCTGTTTCTGCGAGGAGCGATGCTATCGGCCATGAGGAAGCGAAGACTCGTCGGGTAATAGCGCCCCTGCGCGCGTACTCCATCGTATACCGGCGCGCGTGGCAACAGCGAGAGGCACGCTTCGCGCATCAAGGCGCGTGTCACTGGCGCGGCGCCGTGAAAGTTCTCGCGGCAAGGATCACAAAAACCCGTAATCAAGCCAACGCCGGCTTCAGCCGCTCCGGGGTCAGCGGGGCGCGACGCAGGCGCACGCCGGTCGCGTCGAACATGGCGTTGGCGATGGCTGCGGCGACCGGACGGATCGAGCTCTCGCCCGCACCCGCCGGCGGCAATTCGGGGCGGTTGATCAGCACGATGTCGACTGCTTCGGGCGCCTCGGTGATGTCGAGGATCGGGTAGGAGAGCCAGTCGGTGCTGGTGACCCGGGCGGGGTCGAAGGCGACCTCCTCCGACAATGCGCGGCTGGCGCCCTGGACGACATTGCCTTCGATGCAGCGCTTGAGCCCGTCCGGGTTGACGATCAGCCCGCAATCATGCGCGACGGTGAACTTGTGCGCCCATACCTTGCCGGTATGGCGGTCGATCTCGACCTCGGCGACGACCGCGACCACCACCCCCGAGCGTTGGGCGTAGGCGATGCCTCGCCCGCTCAAAGTATCGCCGCTGCGGTCGGGCCGCGGCGAGGGGCGCGGTTCCCACTTGGCGCGTTCCGCCGCGGCTTTGACGACGGCGATGTCACGGGGTTGGGTCAGATAGCGAAGGCGGAAGGCGACCGGGTCCGTACCGGTCGCGGCGGCGATTTCGTCGATGAAGGATTCGCTGGCGAACTGGATCTGCGGGCCGACCGGATGGCGCAGATGAGCGGTGCGCAACGGCGAGGCGCGCTCGAGCAAAGGGGCGATCGTCTCCCAAGCCAGCCGCTTGTTCGCGAAACCGTAGGATTCGGCGGGCACACCGAAGCCCTGCAGGGACTTCAACGGCAGGCCCAGCAGCTGGCCGGCGAGGCTGTAGCTCGGGTCGCTCTCGTTGGTGTCGATGTCGATGCGCGAGAAGCCCTTGCTCTCGAACACATAGCCGATGACCGCACCATCCTTGTCGAGTGCCGCGCGGGCCCGGTGGATCGAGGCCGGCCCCTTGGGGTCCCAGCCATGCCCCTCATAGCGCATACCCTGGACGCGCACCGGATGGCCGACCGTCTTCGATAAGAGCGCCGCGCCGATCCCGGCATCGCCGGCGTCGTTGCGCCCGTAGGAGCCTAGGCCCGGGACCCAGATCCCGTGCACCTTGTCCTGCGACGACCCGCGCGGCACCGGCGAAGGCCGCGTCGATCTCGCCCGTCGCGAACGGCACCTCGCGTTTGAGGACGGGCGCCTGACGGATGTGGTCGTAAAGTACGGCCATCTCCGGAAAGGGCGGCGTTGCCTCGGACCAGGTGACCCTGAGCCGCTCGGCCGCCTGCACCGCGTCCCATTCGCGCTCGGCGACGATGCCGAGGAACCCCTTGTCATGCACGACCCGGACACCCGGAAGGTCGCGGATCGAGCCCTCGTCGACGGCGAGCGGGACTGCACCCGCGACCGGGGGCCGGATCATGCGGCCGTGCAGCATCCCCGGCACCTTGATGTCGGTGACGTAGTCGAGCATGCCGAAGACCTTGGCCGGGACGTCGAAACGCGGCGGTGATTGGCCAACGATCTTGTAGGCGGCGGGCGGCTTTGGCTTGGCCTGCCCCTCGGCGACGAGGTCGTTGCCGAGCTTGCCGTTCCACTTCATCGGCAGGTCGAAATAGCGGTCGCCGATCAGTTCGCCATAGCTCAGTTTGCGCGCCGGGTCGCCCGACACGGCGACGACGCCGTCCGTAACTTCGAGGCGGTCGGCCGGGACCCCAAGCCGCGCCGACGCCATCTCGACCAGCACGCGGCGCGCCTCGGCCGCGGCGTTGCGCAACGCGATTCCGCCCTTCTGGATGCCGGTGCTGCCGCTAGCGCCGCCCTGGTTGACGGTCAACGCGGTGTCGCCCATCACGATGCTGACCCGCTCGAAGGGCACGTCGAGTTCTTCGGCGACGAGCTGGGCGATCGCGACATCGACACCCTGGCCCATATCCATCTTGCCGAAATACGCGACGACATCGCCGTCGGACTTGATGGCGAGCCAGCTATCGAGCTGGTCGGGAGCGAGCGGCGGCTTTAACGCGGCGCCGGGCTCCGCGGCGGCGAACCCGCTCGGCGTGCCGATCGAGACGACGGAGGCACCCGCGCCTTGGAAGAGGGCGCGGCGGTCGATCGCGAATTGGATCATCACTGCCTCCCTATGCCGCCTGCGCCGCGCGCCGGACGGCGCGCAGGATCGCCATATGCGTTCCGCAGCGGCATTTGAGGTCGGAGAGCCTTTCGCGGATCTGCTGCTCTGAGGGGTGCGGAGTGTCGCGCAACAGCGCCGCCGCGGTCATGATCCAGCCGTTCACGCAATAGCCGCATTGCGGCACCCTGCTCGCCGATGAACGCCGCTTGCAGCGGGTGTGGCTTGCCTGGGGTGCCGAGCCCGGCGAGGGTGGTGATCTTGGTCCCGGCCGCCGCCGAGACCGGCAATGAGCAGGACCGCATCGGCGCGCCTTCGAGGTGCACCGTGCAGGCGCCGCATTGCGCGAGCCCGCAACCAAAATGCGGGTTGTTGAGCCCGATCTCGAGGTGGCATCGATATTCTGCTGGTATTGCGACTCGGTCGCAAATCGGGGTTGTCGAACGGCGGTACGTCCCGGTTGACGAGCAGATTGCGGGGGACATTGCCCGTGAACAGCTCGCAGATCGCCTCCGGCGCCTGGTTCTTGCCGGCGTCCGAAAACCTCCACAGGAGCGGACGGGGGAACGTGAGTTCCCAACTCGCCGTGACGTCGTTTTCGGGCCATATTGGATATGATGCAGCGGCTAGACCTTAGCGATAACGAACGCGCGATCCTGGTCACGGCGCTGCGCCAGGCTCGTCGATATCGACCCGCAGCCGCTATCGCCTCAGCGACGGCGAGACGCTGCTGCGCACGCTGATGGCCTAGCACCGAGACGAGCCGCGGGTCTGCGTTATGACAGTGCCGCCAACCCCGAATGAGGAGGACCGTCGCCGGGTCTCGCGCGAGCGCGCGACGCTGCTGCGGGAGCGCATTCGGCACACGAACCGCATTCGAGGACTGCTGTTTGGCCAGGGGATCACCAACTACAATCCGCTGCACAAGAACCGCCGAAAAGGTCTGGAAGAACTGCCGACCGGAAACGGACACCCGGTGCCAGTTCACCTCAAGGCGGAGATTCTTCGCGAGATCGACTGGCTCGAGTTGGTGTTACGCCAAGTCAACGAAGTCGAAGCTGAACGCGATGAAATGTTGCGGCCGGGACAAGCAAGCTCTCCGGTCGCACTATTGATGCGGCTCAAGGGCGTTGGCCCGGAGTTCGCTGCCGTGCTCTACCTTGAGGGTTTGTTCCGCCACTTTGAGAACCGACGGCAATTGGCGGCCTATGCCGGCCTGGCTCCCAGTCCATGGAAGAGTGGCAGCGTCGACCACGAACAGGGCATCTCGAAGGCAGGCAATCCACGTCTGCGCACGACAATGGTCGAGCTTGCCTGGATGTGGGTGAGATACCAGCCCGCCAGTGGGAAACCGGATTCGAACTTGTATGGGGCTTTTCCTGTCAAGTGGTCATTTTTGGTTTGTTGCCGGTTCTTTGTTCGGAGCGGGAAAGCCGTTCTTCGTCCCGTCGCCTGCGATCAGGTTCGCGGAGCGCGCGGAGGGGGTCAAGGGACCGAAACGCTAGCAGAGCTTAGCGGCTTGCCGCTTAGCGGGGCTTGTGTTTCGCAGCGCCTTGACGCCTGAGCACGCGCAGCGACGATGAACTGCGATGGGGCTTTTGCATAGCTTCGGGCTCCGATGGGTGCCTGTGTCTATCAGGATCCGGGGGGAGCTCGCCATTGGGTGCGTCTTCGTGCCACAGACTTCACATGAGGGGCGGGCCCGTCAAGGCTCTGCCGCCTGACCACGCGTGATCTCGTTACCTCACTCGGTCTCCGGCCCAGCCGCAGCTCCTTTTTCTGTTTTTATTAAGCAATGCTTACTGATGTTGGCCCTGTGGAGGCGTGGGCGACGCGGCAGCGTCGTCCAAGCGTAGCGGCAAATCCACAGGGTCTTGCTGGCCGCGTGCCCCTCGCCGAATTGGATCCATGGCTCGAGCCCATTGTGGACTGCGGATTTGATGCCTGCAGAACCTCACATTCGGTCGCCGCTTCAGAGCGGCTAACACCCTAACACATAATCCCTCATTCTTGAGGTCAGCGGGCTCGGGAGAGCGGGTCCACACTGTATGACGGCATATTACAGCCACTGTTTGTGACGGTCCGCTCGCCCGGATCCAACGGGCTGTTCAGGCCTCGTGGAACTCGCGATAATGATTCCGTCTTCCGGGATGCCTCAGACGGGCTTTACGACAGCACCCGCCGGGATCTCGCCATGGTTGAGGTATCTCGAGAGGGACAATGAGCAGTTTGCGGGCGAGTGCTACGATCGAGATGCGGCGCATCCGGCCGCGCTCGGAGCCGACGCGCTGGCGGAATCAACAGCTGAGAGCGTGGCGTCGAGGCACGGCAATCGACGCAGGATCGACGACGTGGCTCTCAACGCCGTTGGCCTCGAGCAAGCGGTGAATCCAGAAACCATCGAGCCCGACTTCCTGGATCGCTACAACCTTGACCGGCGCTGCGATGCGTTGCTCGGCTCTGCTCTTCAACCACGCAAGAAGGTCGAGCAGTTTGCGCGCATCACCGCCGACGAGCGCGTGCTTGGACATCTTTCTGCTGCCGAGCGCCAATGACGTTGCAACCCAAGTCGAGCGACTCAGCTTTAATGAGACGAACAAAGTGGCGCAGTCTTCCCGGCTGCAGATCTGCGAGCTATGGCCGGAAGTTGGTGACGGGGTGACGTGGTAAGGCGGCGTATCGTGGTGGTGTTCAACGCCTCCACTTCTCCAATGAAGGAGTGATACGCCGTGTCCGACAGTAACGTGATCAAGCTCGCCCAGCCAGGGGCGTTTACCGATTCCCTGACCGAGATCCTGCGCAATGGCGCGCGAGCGCTGCTGACCCAGGCGGTCGAGGCGGAGGTTGCTGAGTTTCTCGCAACCCATGCCGATCTCAAGACCGAGACGGGCCAGCAGCGGGTCGTCCGCCACGGCCATCTTCCGCAACGCGAGATCATGACCGGCATCGGGCCGGTCGCCGTTCGCCAGCCGCGTGTGCGCGACCGCGAAGCTGCCGAGGGCGAGCGCGTCCGGTACTCGCCCTCGATCGTGCCGCCGTACGCGCGGCGATCGAAGAGCCTTGAGGTGCTGATCCCTGTCCTCTACCTGAAGGGCATCTCAAGCGGCGACTTCGAGGAAGCTCTGGCGGCCCTCGTCGGCAAGGACGCGCCCGGTCTATCGGCGTCGACCATTGCCCGCCTCAAGGAGCTGTGGACCGAGGAGCATGCGCGGTGGCAGAAGCGCGATCTGTCAGCAAAGCGCTACGTCTACTGCTGGGCCGACGGCATCCATTTGGAGGCCCGGCTCGAGGAGCAGGCACAGTGCATCCTGGTCATCATCGGCGCGACGCCTGAAGGCAGGAAGGAGCTTGTCGGCTTCACCGATGGCCTTCGCGAGAGCTCGCAATCGTGGCGTGATCTGCTGCTCGATTTGAAGCGTCGCGGCCTGACAACGGCGCCGCAGATTGCGGTTGCCGATGGCGCGCTCGGGTTCTGGAAGGCGCTCGGCGAGGTGTGGCCGACAACCCGCGAGCAACGCTGCTGGGTGCACAAGACCGCCAACATCCTGAACAAGATGCCAAAGAGCCTGCACGGCAAGGCCAAGCGCGCGCTGCAGGAGATCTGGATGGCTGAGACCAAGAAGGATGCCGTTGCGGCATTGGAAGCCTTTGTCGAAACCTACCAGGTCAAATACAACAGAGCGGCCGATTGCCTCACCAAGGACCGCGATGCGCTGCTCGCGTTCTACGACTTTCCGGCCGAGCACTGGAAGCATTTACGTACAACGAACCCCATTGAAAGCACCTTTGCAACCGTCCGGCACCGCACCATCCGGTCAAAAGGCTGTCTATCGAACAAGACGGCGCTCGCCATGGTCTTCAAGCTGGTCGAAGGCGCCCAAAAGAATTGGCGCCGCATCGACGGCCACAACCAGTTACCAAAACTGATCCAGGGTATCAGGTTCACTGACGGGATCGAGGTGATCGGCAATTCTGCCGTCCCTCAAGCCCAAGCCGCCGCCTGATCCTTCAGGCCGTCACCAAAATTCGGCGATAGCTCTGTGTTAAGCCGTTTCATCCACATTGCGGTGCACTCCACTTATATATGCGGACAGATCCATTCCGCTGCAGGGCCTTTCGGTTCCGAAATAGTGATTCCAATCGGATAACACTTCTCCCACAGGGCTGGAGTAGTCGTTACCAATGTCGCGTTTGTCTTTGACTCGAAACACAGCCAACGCATCTTGCTCGATGAACCTTCCAAGAAGCCGCCAACCCGGTCTTGGATTGCGGTAGCAAAGGATCCAGATCTCATCGCATCCGTCTAGTTGTTCTAGTTCGATCTTTGGTCCTTTCCACTCACGAGGTCGCCTCACCCGGCTAACAATCAATGACTGCCCTAGGATAAACCGGCCTATAGTTAGCCCGGATATTTCATCGAGCGGCGGGAATGGCGGCCAGAGTAGTCAATTCGGGCCGTGCAGAGCGGTTTGCTGGTGGTCAGGCGCGGCAATTTTACGAGGCTGCCTCCTATGCGAGTCGAGGGTTTGGCTTGACGCGGAACGGTTGTGGTTGAGGGCATGGCCGCACACGAGCCGGCCGATCGAATTTGATTGCCGGCCGGTAGCGGCGGCTATCCCGCGGTGAGGCGTTGCGCGACCGCCATAAACAGATCCTTGTCGGGACAGCCGCTCGACAGACAGAAGCGGATGCGCCGGGTGTTGCGCCAGATCACCGCACCGATCTTCAACAGCTTGAGGCGGATCGTGCCGACCTGGGCGCGGGCCAGCTCGGTGGCGGTCAAGCCCAGCCGCCGGATGGCGGTCAGCAACGTATCGGCGAAGCCGGCGAGCAGCAGTCGGAACTGGTTCGGCCACCAGTTGTGGCATGAGGTCCGATCGGCGAACAGTTCGAACTGCTCTTTGATGCGGTTCTCCATGTCGCCGCGCGCGCAATAGAGATCCTTGTAGAGCGCGTCAGGCTCGCCGCTGAGGTTGGTGACGACAAAGCGCGGATTGGTGCCGAGGCGGTCATGCTCGACGCGGGTGATGATCCGCCGTTCGACTGTCCAGGTCTTGGCGGCATAGGCGAACTCGCCAAAGCGCCGCTGCTTGTCGCCGGTTTCGGCGAAACCCGCCTTGGCGTCGGCCAGCCACGGCGCGGCCAGCGCGAGCAGCCGCGGGTTTTTGGCCAGACCCAGGATGTAGCCGACCCGATGCCGCTCGCACCAGGCCAGCAGGCGCGGCCGGCAGAAGCCGCTATCGGCCCGCAGCACGACGCGCACACCGGGCCACGCTTGGCGCAGGCGCTTGACCAGCAGCGCCAGGATCGCCCGGCTGTGCTTGGCGGCATCGATTTTGGACGGCCGCAGATAGGCCACCAGCAGCTGCTCGCCGCAGAACACGTAGAGCGGCAAGAAGCCGTGGTGGTCGTAAAACCCGTGGAAAAAGCGCCCTTCCTGGTGACCATGCACCGGTACGTCGGTGGCATCGAAATCGAGGACGATCTCCTCCGGCGGCGCGGCAAAGGAGGCGATGAACTGTTCGATCAGCACGCGGTGGAGGGCCACCGCGGTGGCGCGATCCGCCCAGTGCTCGAATCGGCACAGGGTTGGCGCGCTCGCCAACGGCGCGACGCGATCGACCGCCGTCTGCAGCGCCAGATCCTGCCGCAGTTCGCCATGGTCGTTGAGATCTTCATAGCCGAGCGCCAAGCCGTATAAACGCTGCCGCAACTGTGCCACGGCGCTGTGGCGGCAGCGCCCCGGATCGCGCGGATCGCGTACCACCTGCGCCGCCGCTGCGCTCAACCCGAGCCGGCGATCAGCGGCCCGCAACAACAAAACCCCGCCGTTGCTGCTCATCGCACCGCGCGCTTGCGACCGGCTGGAAAGCCAAAACTCCCCTGGGTACAATCCGTCACCGCCAAGATCCCCCGCTGGATTTTGTCTCAGCAGCGGAATCTCAGCATGATCCGCAGCTTGGCGGTACCCTTTTCTCCCGATCCTATGAAATATCCGGGCTAGTCCGCTCGTCAGGCGCTACGGCATCAGCAGGCATTCGCGTTTCCTCCGATTTGCTTCGCGAAATGATAGAGGTTACCCGAGCCGAGAGAAAGCTCGGGCGGGTAGCCGACGGGATCATTCACGCGCCGGCGGACGCGCTCGCACACTCGTGCGATCTATTTCTCGCAGAGTTGGCGTGCCCCGCCGCCGAACGGCTGGTAGGTGCAGTCCGAAGCACGAAAGGACGAGTAGGTCCGGGCACACAGGTCGATGTTGCAACTCGCGGGGGCTCCGAGGTCGGCCCCTGCTCCCCCAACCTGTTCCGGCGGGTTCGATCGCTGATCGCCCTTTTTGCACATTTGGCGCGGCCCGCCGCTATAGGGTTGGTAGGTGCAGTCCGACGCGCGGAACGAATGCTTGATAGTCGCAGGCGCCAGGCTCGGAAGACCCTCCGACCGCCTGAGTATCGAGCGTGCTCCGATCATTGGGTTGCGGCGTCGGAGCATCATCGAGCTGCATCGCTTCGGTTTCTGAAGCCGCGGCGACCGGCAGGCCCCGCCGGTTCATCAGGGGTGTCGCTTCGGTCATGAACTGCTTCCAAATCGACGCCGGCAAGATGCCGCCGACAACCCGCCTCATCGGGGTGTCGTCGTCATTCCCGACCCAGACGCCGACGACGAGCGCATCGTTGAAGCCGATGAACCAGGCGTCACGATAATCCTGGCTGGTGCCGGTTTTTCCCGCGGCAAAACCGTCCAATGCCGCCGCCCGTCCGGTGCCGTATTCGATCACCCCCTGCAAGAGCTCGACTAGCGGCTTCTGATAAGGGTCCAAATTCTGGGCCGATCGGATCGGCAGCAAGGTCGTCAACATCCGCGAACCGTTTTCTGTGCCAACCGCAGCGAGCCCCCAAGGCCGCTCGTGCATGCGGTCCGCCCGCACCGAAGCGAAGGCCCCGGTCAGTTCGAGAAGGCTCACCCCGACCGATCCCAACGCCAGGCTCGGCACGTGCGGCAAGGGCTCGGTCACGCCGAGATCGCGCGCGGCGGCGATCACGTTGTCCAATCCGACATCCATGGCGAGGCGCACCGCCGCCGTGTTGACCGATTGCGCGAAGGCATCGGCGAGCGTGATCCGACCGTAGTGCTCGTCGTCGAAGTTCTCCGGCTCCCAACCCTTGATGTCGACGGGTCCCGCGTCGATTGTGTCCTGGGGCGTATAGCCCTTGCGCAGCGCGGACAGATATACGAACAGCTTGAAGGCTGAGCCGGGCTGGCGGTTGGCGTCGACGGCGCGATTGAATTGGCTGGTGCGGTAGTCGCGTCGGCCGACCATCGCCAGCACCGCACCGTCGGGCCGCATCGCCACCAGTGCTCCCTCCGCGACGCCGAGCCGGCGACCTTGCTTGTCCAGAGCATCGTCGACGACCTGTTGCGCCAGATTTTGCAGGTGGGGCATTAAGGTGGTGCGCACGCGCACGCTGCCGGCTTGCGAGCCGACCAGCGGCGCGGCCCCCTTTGCGACCCAGTCGGCGAACCAGGATGCCGCCGGCGCCAATCCGGGTGACGCCTTGACCGTAGCGGGGTTGGCCTTGGCCGCGTTCGCCGCTTTCGCGTCGATCACGTGATCGGCGACCATGCCGTCGAGAACGGTTGCAGCCCGCGCCTGTGCGCCCCCGAGATGGTGCAGTGGGTCGAGTTCCGATGGAGCCCTGATCAAGCCCGCCAGCATCGCCGCTTCAGGCAATGTTAGGTCGACTGGACGCGTGCCGAAATAAAGCTGCGCCGCCGCCGCCATGCCATAGGCGCCGTCTCCAAGGTATACGCGGTTCAGATAGCGGGTCAGGATCTCGTCCTTGCTGAGATGCGCTCCCAGCCAGATCGCGATCAGCGCCTCGCGCAACTTGCGAATGTACGTGCGGTCGTCGTCGAGATATTGCAGCTTCACCAGCTGCTGCGTGATCGTGCTGCCACCTTGGACGACCCCGTCGGCAGCCCTGTTCGCGAAGGCCGCCCGGAGAATGCCCAGGGGATCGACGCCGATATTATCGTAGAACCGGCGGTCCTCGGTGCTCAGCACCGCCTTTATCAGGATCGGCGGAAACTCCTGCAACGGGACATTCGCAACCCTAAGCGACCCGACCCGTCCGAGCGGCTCCCCGTTTGCCGTCTCGAGCAGCAGCGTCGGCTTTTGCGGTTCGCTCGCCGGCTTGTCGACCGGCAGCCGAGCAGCGCCCACAGCAGAGCGCCGGACACGATCGTCATGCCGCCGACGACCGCGAGTGCTATTCCCAGAACCAGCCGACGAAGGCTCCGCCCGGCGCCGCGCGGCCGGGGCATGCCACCTGACGACGCGGCGGTGTTTGTGCCCGAAACCATCATCGGCATCGCGTCGGTGATCCTCTGGTCACTGATCGTGGTCGTCTCGTTCAAATACGCCATCCTGATCATGCGCGCCGACAACCGCGGCGCGGGCGGCATCGTCGCGCTTTTGGCGCTTCTCGATGTCCGGCATGCGCCGGCCGGGAGCTGGCGCGCCTCCTTGCTCATCGTCGGCCTGATCGGCGCCGCGCTGCTCTACGGTGACGGCGTCATCACGCCGGCAATCTCGGTCCTCAGTGCCGTGGAAGGCCTCAAGCTCGACGCACCCCAGCTCGCGCCGGTTGTCGTTCCGATCAGCATCGCAATCCTGGTGGGCCTGTTCTGGTGCAACGCAAGGGAACCGCGTTCATCGGCAACATTTTCGGGCCGCTGATGCTTATATGGTTCCTCGTCATCGGCGTGCTCGGCATGCGCGGCATTATTGGCGCACCGGAGATCCTGGGCGCACTGAGCCCGCATCGCGCGCTGATCTACTTGCTCCATGCGGGGCCGGGCGTCGGTTTCGCCGTGCTCGGCGCCGCCTTTCTCACGGTCACCGGCGCCGAGGCGATGTATGCGGATATGGGCCATTTCGGCCGCTTGCCGGTGCGCCTCGGCTGGTTCGCTGTCGTTCTTCCCGCTCTGATCCTGAATTATTTCGGCCAGGGAGCATTGCTCCTGGCGGATCCCGCCGCCATCGAGAATCCATTCTATCTCCTCGCGCCGGGATGGCTTCATTATCCGATGGTGGCGTTCGCAACGGTGGCGACCATCATCGCCTCGCAGGCCATCATCTCCGGCGCGTACTCGTTGACCCAGGCGATCCAGCTGGGCTTTCTGCCGCGCATGCGCGTGCTCCATACAGCCAGCCACGAGAAGGGACAGATCTACATGCCGATGGTGAACTGGCTGCTCGCCGCCGGCACGCTCGGGGCGGTCATCACCTTCGGCTCCTCTGACGCGCTCGGCGGCGCCTACGGCATCGCCGTCTCGATACTGATGGCGGTCACCACTGTCCTCGCAGCCCTTGTGGCCTTGCAATGGGGCTACAACCCACTCGCCGTGGCGGCCGTCAACGGATCGCTGCTCGTCGTCGAACTTATCTTTGTTGCTACTAACGCGACAAAGCTGCTCGCGGGCGGTTGGTTCCCGCTCCTGTTGGCGTGCGTCGTCGCGTTCCTAATGCTGACCTGGCGATCGGGGTATCAGATGCTCGAACACCAGCGCTCCGGGATGCGGCAGCGCGAAGACGAGTTCGTCGATTGGGTGCTCGACAACCCGCCCCTCCGCCTGCCGGGAGCCGCCGCGATCTTCACCGCGGGAAGCTCGGGCATACCGCTCGCCTTGACGCATCATCTGCGGCACAATCGCGTGCTGCACGAGCGGGTATTGCTGGTCTCGGCGGTCAGTAGCGATGCGCCGCGGGTCGAGCCCGACCAGCGCGTAAAGCTCGCGCCGGTGGGTGCCGGCATTACCCGCGTTACTCTTCATTTCGGATTTATGGAACATCCCAATGTGATGGAGGGGCTGACGCTTGCTTGCCGCTACTCTGAGCTGCGCGACATCGACCCGGAGCGGATCACCTTTTACTCGCGAAGGGTCATAGTCATCCCGAGCGGCAAGGTGCCCGGGATGGCCGTGTGGCGGGAGCGGCTCTTTGCCGCGATGCACCTCAACGCCAATCTGCCGGCCGCCTATTTCGGCGTCCCGACCGGGCAGGTTGTCGAGATGGGCCTCGAAGTCGAGATCTGAGCGACGCCATCGTAACTCTGCACTCGGAGAGGTTTGCCGAGCCAGCTAGAAATGTGAGGAGAAAGCCGATGGCCCCCGGCAAACAGACCGGAGCCCGGACCGGCGCTGCCACCCGACTGGGCTCACCGGTCAAGCGATGGAAGCCAGCCATCACTTGATCTTGCTCGGCAGCGCATTGGTGCTGCTGAGCATTTTCGCCGGCGTGTTCTCGGCGCGTTTCGGAGCTCCCTTACTGCTGGTTTTTCTAGGACTGGGCATCCTCGCCGGGGAAGAGGGACCTGGCGGAATCCTCTTTCACGATTTTCACGCCGCCTATCTGATAATGATTGGCAGCACCGCTCTCGCCATCATTCTGTTCGATGGCGGGCTGGGCACCGATCGGAGTGATGTCCGACGGGCCCTGTGGCCGTCTCTCGCTCTCGCCACTATCGGCGTGATCGTCACAGCCGCAATCGTCGGAGCGATGGCGGTGCTACTTTTCTCCACCTCCTGGGTCCATGGATTGCTGACTGGTGCGATTGTTGCGCCGACCGACGCGGCGGCCGTCTCCGCACTGTTGCATCTGCGCCGTCTCGAGCTGCGGGCGCCGCCATCCTCGAGATCGAGTCGGGTCTTAATGACCCGAGCTCGGTTCTGCTGGCGGTGCTCCTCGTCAATCTGCTCGTGGCCCCCGCGCCCTTGTTTGGATTCCCCATTGTGGCGCTACTCGCCCAGGAGATTGTTGGTGGGGCTGCCTTCGGCATCGGCGGCGGCTATCTGCTGCTCGCCCTTATCAATCGTCTGGAGGCGACTTCAGGGTTGTACCCCATTCTGGCGCCTCGCCGGTGGCACCGCCGTCTTCGGCGCCGCACAGACAGCTGGTGCAAGCGGGTTTTTAGCCGCCTATCTCGCGGGTCTCATATTGGGCAGTCACCGTCATCGTGCCACTCAGGTCATCAATCAAGCATTTGACGCCTTTGCTTGGCTCAGCCAGATCGTCCTCTTCCTCATACTAGGCCTACTCGTCAAGCCGAGCGCCTTGGTTCCATCCTCGGACCTTCGCTCGTCGTTGCCGCGGTGCTCATGTTGGTCGCGCGGCCAGTGGCGGTGGCGCTGTGCTTGCTGCCCTTTCGATACACTGGCCCGGAGATAGCCTTCATCTCATGGGTCGGTCTCCGGGGAGCTGTCCCGATTTTTCTTGCGATCATTCCGGTCCTCGCCGGGCTGGCGGACGCAGCGATGTTTTTCGGCCTTGCGTTCATCGTCGTTCTGATATCGCTGATCGTCCAAGGCTGGACGGTCGCGACGGCCGCGCGAATTTTCGATCTGGACGTGCCGCCGCTCCAGCAGGCCTCCCGTCTCGACATCGATCTCCCGGGCCGGCTTGGCGACGAGAACACGGTGGCAGGCTATCGGGTGGAAGCGCGCTGCCGGGCCGCCTCCAAAGCCGTGGAGGCCCTGCCGCTCCCGCCCACGGCAAGCGTTCTGGTGGTGATCCGGGATGGGATCGCTCGCAGCGCTGCGTCTGCCCCACCGCTCGCTGCCGGCGACTACCTGCTCGCGCTGGCACGCCCGGAGGATCTCGCCCTGCTCGATCGCGTGTTCGGACCACGCCCTGAGCGCAGCAGGGCGGATGAGCGCGGTCTTCTCGGCGAGTTCGCGTTCGACGGAACCACCGCACTCGCCGCGATCGCACACCTCTATGATCCGGCAGCGGCCGCCGACGGCGCTGTGACCCTCGCGGAGTTTCTCGCCGAGCAGGTTCGGCGGAACGCCCGCGGTCGGAGACCGGACGCGCTTTGGCGCGGTGGAACTGATCGTGCGCGACATCCAAGGGGACGCGATCACCCAGGTCGGCGTCGAACTCGAGCCGCCGCCGGTTCACTCGTGGCGCTTCTGGCTCCGACGGCTCCGTCAGCAGCGCGGATGACAGTCGCAGCCAGCCCCCCATCGCCGGTTGGTTGTCCGCTAAACGAGCTGCTTCTGCATCTCGAAACCCCTCAGTCAGTCCGCGTGCCAAGGTCTGGCGGCGCTGGATCGCGACCAGCGCAAGCAGCGCCGCTTCGGCGTTGCCCCTCCGGCACAGGATCACGAGGTCGTCGGCATAGGTGACCAGGCGAGTGCCAAGGCTCTTCTCAAGGCCGAACTTCTTCCACCCCAACACGAACCGGCGCATGTAGATGTTCGCCAGTAGGGGTGAGAGGGTGAGCCCTGCGGAATGCCGCGCCGATTGTCGCGCGCTTCGGTCGTGCGTGTTGTCCGGCCCCGTTGGTCGGTTTCTTCCACGGGGCAGTCCAGCCACATCTTGATCAGATGCAGCACGCGCCGATCAACGATCCGACGCGCTACCGACTTAAGCAGGTCGGCATGTGGAATGCTCCCGAAGAACACCACCACACACTACCCATCTCCGCGACTTTCCACGTCCGGTAACAATCCTGCGCGAGCGGCATCCCTTCGAGGGCCGCGTTCTGCAAGCGCTGGGCGCCACGCACCGCCGCGGCGTAGCATTGCTGCTGGTTGTGCTCCCCGACGGCAGCCGCTCACTGATCCCGGCGGGGTGGACCGATTTGGCGGCAATGCCCGTCGCGGAACCCGCCGCCGCGACTGAGAACGGTCGACTGCACAGCCTCGCCAGGCTTGTCGATTTCCTCCACGCACGGACCATCCTAGACGCTCTCCTCAGCCGCGTCCCGAGCCCGCGGCCCAACCCGGCGACCACAGAGGAGAGCTGCCGTGCAACTGACTCTGGCGCTTCTCGAGCTGCCCGCGCCGCCGGCGATGCCGGGCGTGCGGCTCGACCCCGAAGCAGACCCTCCCGACGTCCACTCAACCACAAAACGAGGTGGCCGATGAGTGATCTCACCAAGATCAACAGCACGCATCTCTCCCGCCTCGCTTCTGTCTATCTTCGACAATCCAGTGCGGCACAAGTCGAGCACAATCGGGAATCGACCGCGCGCCAATACGCATTGGTCACCAAGGCGGCCGAGCTCGGGTGGCCGGCGCAGCAGGTTCTGGTGATCGATGAGGACCTCGGTGTTTCCGGCTCAGGCGTTATCGAACGCAGCGGCTTTGCACGGCTCACCGCGGAGGTGGCGCTGGGCCATGTCGGTATCGTGCTCGGCCTGGAGGTCTCGCGCCTGGCCCGCAACAACGCCGACTGGTATCGCTTGCTCGATCTCTGCGGCCTGACCGACACCCTGATCGGCGACGCCGATGGGATCTACCACCCCGCAATGTTCAACGACAGATTGGTGCTCGGCCTCAAAGGTACGATGAGTGAGGCCGAGTTGCACATCTTGCGGGCTCGCCTGCTCGGCGGCATCCGCAATAAAGCCGCTCGCGGCGAACTGCGGCGCGGTCTACCTGTGGGCTTCGTCTGGGGCGAGGAAGACGGCGAAGTACGCCTTCACCCCGATGCGGCGGTGGCCTCGGCGATCCGCACTATCTTCGCGCGCTTTGCCGAACTCGGTTCGGTGCGTCGGGTCTGGCTTTGGCTGCGCAGCGAGGGCCTGACCTTTCCGATGCAAACCCATTATGGTGCCGCGATCCGGTGGATCGACCCGAGCTATACCGCTATTTATCATGTGCTGACCAACCCGGTTTACGCGGGCGCCTATGTTTACGGAAAATCCCGGCGTCAGATCACGCTCGATGCGACCGGGCGGCGCAAAAGGCAAATCCGCAAGCTGCCGCGTTCCGAATGGTCGGTCCTCATCCCAGAGCATCATACCGGCTTCATCGACTGGGCGACCTATGAGGCCAATCGGTCGCGCATTGCCGCCAACGCCCATCCCCAACCGCATCACTCAGGCGGTGCCGTGAGAGAAGGAAGCGCACTGCTGCAGGGACTGGCCACCTGCGGCGCGTGCGGGCGACGGCTGCGCACTCATTACACCGGACGCACCGCGTCTCCGGGCTACCACTGCGCCGGCAAAAACATCGTCGATGGTCGCGGCATCTTTTGTCTGAGCGTCGGCGCAGTGCAGATCGACGACGCGGTTGCACGCGCCGTCCTCACCGCGCTTGCTCCAGCGGGTCTCGAGGCCGCTCTCGCCGCCGCCGAACGGCTCGAAGCCGATCGCGACGATGCGCTCGCCCAGTGCCGGCTCGCCGCTGAACGTGCCCGGTACGAGGCACAACGTGCCGAACGCCGTTATCGCGCTGTCGATGCCGAGAACCGTCTCGTCGCCCGCGGCCTCGAGAGCGAATGGGAGCAGCGCTTGCGCGAGCTCGAGCAGGCCAAAGCCGCGCTCGCCCGGCGCGAGCGCGAACGACCGCGAGCGCTCAGCGCAGAAGACCGGCGCCGCCTGCTCGCGCTCGGCGCCGATTTGCAGAGCGTATGGGAAGCGTCGACCACCACGGCGCGCGATCGCAAGGAGCTGCTGCGATCGCTGCTCGAAGAGGTCATCGTCACCGTGTGCAAGGCCCAGCACCGCCCGCCTCACCCGGCGGTGGCGAGGTGGAAGCCTCACCGATATCGATGTCGATCTGCCGCGCCAGAAACCGGCAATCGTGCGCACCGACGAGGACACAATCGCCCTCGTTCGCCGTCTGGCCGCTTATTACCCAGACGCCGTCATCGCCGGTATCCTCAACCGTCAAGATCGTCATACCGCTTACGGTCACCGCTGTACCGCCAACCATGTCAGCAGTTTGCGGCGGCAGTGGGACATCCCGCGCTTCGAGCCGCCCGCTACCCTCCCCGAGGGCGAGTTGCTGACTGTCAAACAAGCGGCCGTGGTCCTTGGAACCGCCACCTCGACCATCCACCGCTGGCTCAATGACGGCTTCATCGGCGGTGAGCAGTTAACCCCGGGAGCTCCCTGGCGCATTCGCTTGACGGAGGATCTGCGCGACGGCTTTGTCAATGAAGCGCCAAAGGGTTTCCTCACGATGTACCAAGCAATGCGCCTTCTCGGGGTCTCACGCCAAACCGTACTGCAGCGTGTCAAGCGCGGCGAACTCGATGCCATCCATGTCATGCGAGGAAAGAAGAAAGGCTTGCGGATCAAAGCGATATCGGCTCATCCCACGCTGTTTGACGTCACTCCATAAGCTGGGGGGCAGTATGAAGCAGCTTCCAAGTAGTCCGCGAGGTCGGCATCGACGACTTCCGGGTGGCCACGAAACAGCAGCTCCTCCACCTCTACAACGGCCTGCTGGGCATTGCGCCCGGCGCGGTAGGCGTAGATTTCTGGTGGAAGGTCCGCTTCGAAGATCGGCTCCAGTACCAGCAGCGTTGCTGTCATGCAGACCCGATCCCGCACGGTCGAGATGCCCAGCGGCCTGAGTTTGCCGTTGGCCTTCGGTATGAACACTCGTCTGATCGGCTCCGGGCGGTAAGTCTCCTGCCTGAGCGCAAGCGCCAGTTCCGCTAGCCATCGCACCACCCCGTAGGCCTCGATGTCCGCAAAATCCTGGCCGTCGATCCCCGGCGCGCCCTTGTTGGAGCGGCACTGGGCATAGGCATGCGCCAGAATGTCCTCGCGGCTGATCTTGTCGTACAGGGCGTAGAAGCGATAGCCGGCTTCCGCCTTCGCTTTCGCGTGTAACGCCATCTGCAGTTTCTGAACACTTTTCGGAGTTGCTAGGTTGCCCAATCTCCAGGTCCCTCACCGCTTGTTGCGTCTGTCTTGAACTGAGGCCCCGTCCCTCCCCCGGCATTACCCGGCTTCATCGGTACTGCGAGCCTCTCCGCCACCCCAGCACGCCCAGACCGTCCCTCACGGGCGTCCGGTTGATCATCCCTGATCACGCATTGGGGCTTCCCGTGTTGCGTGCGCTTTCCTTGTGTACATGCTGCCGCCACTACCCCGATGCAGCGGTTGGGCGTAGTCCTCGCTCATCGCACCCAGCCGTGTCAGCCTTCCCCGGAAGGGGCGCCGGGTCGGCCTGCACATCGTAAGCGCTCGGTGAGGACGCTGCTCGGGAGTCGTTTACAATGTGCCGTTGGGTGAGTGCGGGCGTGGTGCATGTTGAGGCTGCAGCGGGTTGCCTCTTCGAGCATTCGGGCGATCGGATATGATGAGGATGTGTCGGAGCTGTGGATTGCGTATCACAGCGCAGCCGATCCGTACGTCTATCTGGGAGTTCCTGCCGATGCGTTTGCCGAGTTGGAAGAGGCGGGCTCGAAAGGCGGATAGGTCAACCGCATGATAAAGCCGTTTTATCGTTACGAGTGGCGCCCGTGGCCGGGAGGACGGCGAGGGCGGATCAAGCGGCAGCGCGCTTGAGGTCGGCCGGTTGCCAGTTCCAGAGCAGGAGTTCGGCAATGCGCCGCGCCGGGTGGTCAGCGGCTCAACGGTCTCAATCCGCAGCACTACCTCGCTGACGTGCTCGCCCGCATCCCATTGGCCGCAAGAATTACCTCTTTGCCGGTTCCGATGCCGGCCGGCCGCCGCGCCGCTGCGATCTACTCGCTGATCGAAAGCGCCGCACATGCGCCCAGCAGCCGGCCTCGACAATTCGACCGCCGACGAACAGTTCATTGAACCCGGCCCCCAGGTCCGGCCTTTGGCCGGCCCGAGGACAGGCTCCGCCGTCGGCGTGGATGATGCCACGGAAGTCCTTCAGATGCGCCTGCGGATGCTCGCCCTTGCGATCGGGCGAGTAGAAGAACAGGGGTGCTGCCGGCCGCGAGCCGGCAAACGGCCGCTCATCGCGAACGTCGGTCGATAACCGGGCGGTCTTGGTCTTGCCGGTACCCGGCGCCCAGGACCGGCACCGGGGTATCGTCAACATGCAGCGTGTCGCCGGCGAGGACGTCGGTAGCGAGGGCGTCCACGAGCGGTTTCAGCGCCGCCGCCGTAGCTCCGACCCAGCCGGACAGGGTCGAGGTCTCCAGGCTCACCCAAGGCTCACCCCGTCGCCGGCGAAGATCTCGGCCTGGCGATAGAGCGGCAGGTCGTCGTCATATTTCGAGACGACGATATGAGCGAGCAGCCCCGCCCCGGCGCGGCCGCGGGCGATTGCGTGATCGGGCGCCGGGGCCGCCACCACCGTGTCGCAGACCCGGCACGACAGCTTTTCGCGAATGTGCCGGATGACCCCCGCCTGCGCGTCGCCTGCGCGGGGGCAGGCTCTTGAACCGGCTCGGCACGTAATCGAGGGTCTCGGTGACCTCGTCGCTGATTTTGCGCAGCGCGCCGCCGCACTGGGACAGGTGCACGGTGCTGAATGCCTCAGATCCTCTCGGGGCAGGTGTTCCGGCAATGGGCGGCGTGCCGGCTGCTGCGCCTCGGCCGCAGTCGCGACCGCCGGCGATGCTGTCGCGAGCCGCTCCGCCTGGTCGGTTTCCAGCGCCTCCAGCGCCAGCTCGAGCAGCTCGACCTCGCGCGCCAGCTTCTCCGAGAAACGGCCAAACTCGGCCCGCCGATAACGCGCCAGCTGGAATTTCAGCCGGGCGATCAGGGCCTCGGCGGTCAACGCATGCTGCGCCATCGCGGCGATGATGCGGCTCAGCGCTGCGGGGTCGTCGGGCAGGGTGTCGGGCGCGATCGGCACGCCCGCAGTGGATCAGATCCGCAGCCCCTCGGGTTGGCGAAACCATAGGTTGAGTCAATTTGCCGCCGCCCAAGGTCAGACGGCCCGCTCCGGCCGCCACGTTCGCCGCGGCATCCGCCAGTCGATCCGCTCGGGCAGCATTGCGAGTTGCGCCCGGCTCAGTACCACCACGCCTTCCTCGGCGCGCGGCCAGACGAAGCGGCCGCGCTCCAGTCGTTTGGCGAACAGGCACAGCCCGTCACCATCCCACCACAACAGCTTGACCAGATCGCCACGGCGGCCGCGAAAGCAAAACACGTGACCCGAAAATGGATCCTGACCGAGCACCGTCTGCGCCTGCGCCGCCAGACTGTAGAAGCCCTTGCGCCTGTCGGTGGCACCGGCTGCCAGCCACACCCGGGTGCCCCGGCACACCATTCATCGCAGCAGTTCGATCACCTGCCGCAGTGTCTCGGAGCTGACCTCGCCGCGAAGGCGCACCCGGGCACCACAGCCGAACGCGATCTCGATGACGCCCGCGCGACCCGCCCGCCGCGGCCGACCGTCATCAGGCGCAATCTCGACCGCACCATGGCGCCGCTTTCAACTACTGCTTTCGGCAACAGCTGCCGCCGCCATCTGAACAGTTGGTTGCTGTTCACATCATGACGCCGCGCCACGATCGACACCGACGCCCCCGGCGCCTGCGTCTCCGCCACCATCTGGCGCTTTAACGCTTCAGAATATTGTCGACGCTTCGTCGCGCCCGGCTGCTGCTTAGTGTCCACCAAGCCGGTAGTGGACACTTGGTCTGCTTGATCCGCCATCCGCTGATCATCGTGCCAACCGGCGCTCAGCGGCAGGGGCTCCTCGCCGAGCGCTTACCGAGTACCGAGCGCAACGCCGAGAACTCGATGGCTTTCACAAGCGGCTGCAGGAGCGCTGGGGGCGAAGGCCTAGACAAGCTTCGGATGTTGACGACCATCGCGCGGGAATATGGCCGTGAGGTAAAGAGACCGGCTGAAGGAGCGGACATTCGAAACACCACCAAGTCGTTTGAAATTCTCTTTAGGCTCCACGGGCGAGCCTGCCAGGTAGCCGAAGAAGTCGTCTGCCTCCTAAGCAACGGTTTCGCGGATGGCGCTATGGCGCGTTGGCGGACGCTGCACGAGATCGCAGCAGTCGGCTGTCTCATTCGAGATCACGGCGATGAGCTCGCGGAACGATACGAGCAGCATCAGGTCATAGAAGCCTGGAAGGCGGCGCTTCAATACCAGCGGCATCGAAAGAGGCTTAGGCAGAAACCACTTTCTGCGCAGACGATAAAGAAGATCGAGGATGACCGCGCCCAGGCCTTGGAGACATACGGTCCTGAATTTGGGAAGCCCTACGGGTGGGCGGCCAAACATCTTGCAAAGCGCGACCCGACTATCGCTGACATTCAAGAGGCCGCTGGCATTGACCATCTTGGTCCCTATTACCGCATGGCGAGCCATAACGTTCATTTTTTAAGCTGGGGCTGATCGGTGAGTTGGAGGTCCTGCTCGCGGGCCCAAGCAACGCCGGACTGCAGATCCGGGCCATGCGACCGCGGGTGAAGTCCTAGGCTTGCTGGAAAAAGGGTTGGGGTGCACCCTCGCCTGATAGGCGAAACCAACGAGGTCCGGTTTGGCGACGGGCCTCGACGAAGGAGCACCCCAATGGAGAGGATACCCGCATCCGATCGGACACGCGAGAGGCTGAAGGCGCTGATGGAAGGTCGCAGCGAGGTGGCGGACGGTCGCTCGGAGTTGGTGCGGCTGGCGGCGCGGCTGATCATCGAAGAGGCGTTGGAAGGCGAGGCCCGGGACGCCGTGGGGCGCGATTACTACGCCCGCGGCGCCACCCCCGGCAGCGGATATCGCAACGGCTATCGGCCGGCGCGCGTGAACAGCGCGGAGGGTACCCCCGCCGCCGGCGAGCCGCTGCCCGGACTTTGGCGCGACCAGTTAGATAGGCATGGTATCAGCTGGCCGGTCAGCGGTGCTCGCTCGGCGCCCATACAGTACTCGGGCTCGTGACAAATGGGCTGCTCGTGCTGTTGCCCGACGGTGGTGCGGAGAACTGGAGCCTTAGGCCGCCGGGTAGCCCGAAGGTGTTTCCTCCAGATTGCCTGTTTGACATCTTGTCCGCGAGTTCATCCGGGTCGGCCAAGCGGTTGTTTATCGCCTCGGGATTGACTGGCTGCGTCGTAAATGCCGAAGCGGCATGTATCCCACCAAAATGGCGACTACTCCAGCAATGACAAGAAGCGTTCTACTCATCGGCCCCCCTTCAGAACGACAGGATTGTACGCCTCCGGCGGGTCAGTGTCATCCCCGGTCGCCCCTAACGACGCCAGCGGACGCACAGAGCCTTCGGAGACGAATTCGCTCAGGTCGAGGTTTGCGCCGGAACGCGCGTTCCGTCTTCGGTCCTGAGCCGCCCGAAGAAGAACCTCTCGACAATCTCGCGCAGCCGGTCCTTGGCTTCCTGCGCCGAGAGGAGAGCGGTGCTGGGAGTTTCCTGTGATGCGTCCAAAAAGGCCCGGAGATCGTGAGGGAGGTCGGGAGCCGCGGCGTCCGACCGTTGCGGGACGAAGCAAGCACTCCCGCCCCAGTGGTTAGGCGATCCGGGTTAAAGGGCTCTTAACCATTCGAACCGAGTTGTCACCAGGCCAAAGCGCGACAGCTGTGATCCCCCTCACATCTCCTCCGCCGGGCAAATCGGCTATAATCAGCCCGAAGGCCGTGCGCCGGGGGTCGTAATGGCTCCGGGCCGGAGGTGGCGGCTGGGGGAGAGATGGCCGGAAAGCCCGCTGAGAGTACAGTCGGTAAATAGCTTGGTGCCCCAATTGGCGGGGCGCTGACCGCCCTAGTAACATGGACGACCGCGGGATCGACGGGTGCCATTGGCCCGGCTTTAGGTATCTCTCTTCGCGGTCGCCGGTGGCGTTTGTGGTCTTGCCTTGACGCTCCTATACCGACGCTATCTTGGTATTCTCGGTGCAAATCGAAGAATGGCAGCCGAGCGGCAGGCATATGACGGCCTCCGAAACAGCCTCTCGGCGGTAATATGGCCGCCCGTCTCTATATCGAGCAGCTCACCCGATTTCTCGACTGGAGTGACCGCTTCTTCGGCGACGCCGAAAGGGCAGACCGCACGCTGTTCCCACGCGCCTTTGGATCGAGGAGGCCGGCACCACTCTGGACGGCTCCGGCCTTCCACCGCTGTCTGCTGCTCGCCTTAATCTATCCCATTGTGACGATTTATTTCATATGGGCATTTTCCGGCCATGTCGGCCGGGCCGAAGCCGCGCTGCATTTTCAGCCCGGCCTTCCGGGTTGGAGGCGGGGGCTGGTGGTTGCTACATCCTCATTTATGCTCGCGGCAATGTTCGGCGGTAACCGCTCGACCGGCTTGCGATTGCTTGGCTGGATGGCTGTCTCTTCCTCTTCCGCTTCCGTTTACGCTCTCGGTGTCGGTGGCGCTGACGCTGGCGCTGTGTGTATCGGTGGCGCTGGCGCTGTCGTTGTCGCTGTCGCTTTCACTTTCACTTTCACTTTCGCTTTCGCTTTCGCTCTCGCTGTCGGTGTCTCTTTGGCAAGCGACACAGCGGCCAACCGCGGATGGCAAGGCGTTGTTCTCTCGGTCTTTGTCGTGATGATGATTATGGCATCGGTCACAGCGGCAAAACTGTCGCCATTACCTGGCTGGGAAGTCGCCGGCCCTATGCTCCTATTTCTGGGGTTGCTCACCCTGCTCAACGCCCCCTTCGACTGGGTTTCGCTGGGCCTGACGCGGGCATTACTGCGTCGCGGGCTCGAACTCGGGGAATGGTGGCCCTATGCTCTCGCGCTGGTGGATGCGGGTCTTGCCGCAATCATCATCGCGGCTCTCGCGCTCAGCATGGTGTTAGGGGTCCAGGCTTTTGACACTCTCGCGGCACATGCCGGTGGGGCCCGTGTGTTGCCATTGGAGCCTCTCTTCACCGGCATCGGTGCACACCCGAACGCGCCGGAATACTGGTGGCTCTACGCGCTCCTGCTCTCGACGATGATACCGAGCCTGGTCAATTTGGTCATCGGTGGCGCGTCTCTGACGCGAGGGTTGCCCGGATTACCGTCGCTGCTCCTGCGGAAGATCCCAGCCCAAGGCAATGTGCTCAAATGGGGCCGCCACTGGATCGCCACTGTCCTCACGGCCCAGCTTGCCGCGGGTGCGGCGTTGGGCATCGCAGCGCAAGGGCTCCTGGTCGTACTCATCATCGGCTACGTCATGGCGTTCTTCGGCTTGGAGCTGCTCGACATGGCGCGCGAGGTTGCCGCCGTCAACTTGCCGGCGCGGGCGGGGCAGCTCTTCGGGGGTTAGCCTGTAGCGGAGCGTCTCGGTCTACCATTTGGCGAGGAGTCCCCGGCGCTTGTCACTGCTTGGGCTGATCCAACCGGCGCCCAAACCCTCCTACTGAAACTGTATTTCGCAACCTGAGGCCGAGCTGCTAACATTCCCGCCGGACAGAACGCCCTGAACGGGGGATTATCGGGAGACGCAGCGTGGGCTGGGTGATTATCCATTGGTTTGAGCTAGGCACATTGGCGCTACTTTGCCTTAACCTTTGGTTTGTCTCTTCGGTATTGAACGTTTTGAGGGAGACAAATCGCTGGCTCGCCTTCCTGACGCGCGTTCGATGGGATGAGATACACGGCCCAGAAGGTCCGATTGAGGGCCGGCCGACTTCCCCCCACTAAGGACATCTCGTTGACGCCGCCGCGTAGGATCAAGGCGGGCTTGGTGTCACTGGTCCGGCTCAGGGCCAAGCCCGCGTGGGGAGCGGCGTCGAGAATGTCCCCCAACCCGGCGCCGCTCCTTCCCTGGGCACGAACAGCGGAGGAGCGCGCCGTCACCTCCGGCCCCATCGAGGGCGGGATAAATGAAGCCGCGCTTGCGGGGCTGCCGCCTTTAGGCCGGCCCCTTTAGGAGATTTCAAAACTTTTGCTGCTGGTCTGTAGATTCCTTTTGCGTCGACAGGTACGGGTGATGAGGAGCAGCACTGGAAGCATCGTGCTGCACCTTGTGGCAATGGTCGTTCTATTTGCACCAGCAGCGGATGGCCAACCACAGGGCAGTCCATCTGCCCCCGCGGCCAGACCGGCACCATCGCCGGGAGCACACACATCGGGCCCGCCGCGGCCAGACCGGCGCCCTCGTTCGTCTGGGAGCGCATTGAGAGTGTCGCCGACCACTGGCTCCCCAAGCCCACGATCCTCCAATCTTGGCGAAGCCAGCGCTCCGCCCTCAGGCGCCCGAGGTGAAAGCCGGATGCGGGAAAACCGCACATACGGATCTGAGCGGGGGGCGTCTAGCAATGAGCGTCCCTACCGCGATAGGAACCGGGAAACCGTTCACCTGCACGTTTACTATCCATCACCCCTACTGTAAATCATCACCGAAATGGGACCCCACCCCGAATCTGAAACAAGCCTTTGATTTGGCCGCCTGTATTTGCCTGGAGGTGCCGTCCCGATGGGCGCCGACTGGGACCCCACCAAACTGTCTTTTTCATGGCGGATACCAAGCACTTATGGGCAATCCGCGTGGGGGCCCAGTCCGGCGTTGATTTACAACAGATCGCGTAAATGCCGAGCCGTTGTGGTGCCACGATTTCCCATTCAAGATTGTCGCCGACCATCCAAGTCTCGTCCGGCCCGACGCCGAGCACGTCCATCGCATGAGTATAGGCTCGCTCCTCGGGCTTGCCGAAGCCGTGCTCGCCCTCGATCTGGATGTGGTCGAAACGGTGTTCGAGGGCGAAACGCACGATCTTGGCACGCTGGGGCTCGGCGGCCCCGTTGGTGATCAGCACCAACTTGATGCCCACCTCCTTCAACCGGTCGAGGGTCTCGTGCGCATCGGGGAACAGCGTCAATTCCTCGTCGTGCAGCGCATTATAGGCGTCAGCTAGTGCTTTACCGATCGCCTCCGACGGCACCGGATGGCCGACCGCCGCGAGTGCGGCAAAGGCGGTCGCGACGATGCGACGGCGCGCGGTGCCGGTGCGGTGGCGCCAGTATTTGTGCCGCGCTCGATCGGCCCATAATTCGGTGGAGGCCCGCCTCGATCGCCGCCACTATGACCGTCGCCTCGCCAGCGAAACCATTCGCCGCTCACCCTCAGCCGCTTGAGCAGCGCCACATCCGAGATCGTCACCAACCGCCCCTCGGCCGCTCGCACCGCCGTTTCGCGCAACGAACAGCCCTCTGCCGAGTGGATCAGCAAGACACGCAGCGATCGGCCCGAACTGGTCGGCGAAAGCGGCTATGGTGCGCTGCCACTGTGACTGCGCTGGCCCAAACGCGACGAGGATCGTGTCGTCGAGATCGAACAGGATGGCACGGCAATCTCATGCGATGGCAGATGCGGCGACATTGTTCTGCGCACCTTGGATGCGGGTCGGGTGGGCGATTGGCCGGTCGCCGTGGGACAAGAAGGGTTTGCCACCCATCACCGGACGCGTGTGCGCCATCAAAAAGAGCAAGACGGCGGCAGAGCGCAGCCGCGCCAGGGCAGAGCGCGAGTCGCGTCGGAGTGGCCACCAGGTCCAACCCGAGACGCTGGAGGCGGCCGAGTACATCTTCGTGTTCACCACCCTTGGGGCGCACGTCCCGGCTCCGGCCATCCTTGAAATGTACCGTGGCCGATGGCAGGTCGAACTGACCTTCAAGCGGCTCAAATCGCTGCTTGCCTTCGGCCATCTCAAAAAGGTCGATCCACAGGGCGCCAAGGCGTGGTTGCAAGGCAAGCTCCTGGTCGCCATCCTGATCGAGACGTTGATCGCCCTGGCCGAGCGCTTTTTTCCCTGGGGCTATCCGCTCGAGCCCGATTCCGCGTCGCTGCCTCTGGCGGGAGACCTCGCTCATGCTGCATCTTCTTAGCACCGCCATCAACCCGACCATCTCCCTTGATCATGCATTGCATCGGTGGGATCGCATTGCTCGCCGCCTCGCCGAGCCCCCGCGTCGGCGCCGGCTTCAGAGGGAAACGCTCTGCTTTCGCACCTTAAGTTAGCGCTTATGCCCCGCCGGCCGGGGGGAGGGTCGGGGTGAGGGGCTGTCTTTCGAGTTCGGGTAGAAGCGTTTGGAGAACCCCGTCCAAATTCTCCATGACATCGTTGTTCCAGATGCGGATCACGCGATAACCGAGGGTGCACAGGTTGCTATCGCGCTGCTCGTCTTCGGGGTGTCCCGAATGTTGACCGCCGTCGAGCTCGACAATCAAATCCCGCTCGCGACAAACGAAGTCGGCGTAGTACCGATCGATGGGCTCCTGGCGTACAAATTTGAAGCCGCCGAGTTGCCGACCGCGAATGCGGGTCCACAAAGCGAACTCTGCGGGCGTGAGCGCGCGCCGCAACGATCTCGCCCGCTCGGCGCGCTTTTGATTCTTGCCTCGCAACTATCGAGCTTCCCCGCCGTGGGAGGCCCCTCACTCCGACCCTCTCCCCGCAGGCGGGGCGAGGGAGGTCCCAGTCTGTCCGCATCGCGACTTCCCTTAATACAAGCCCCGTATCAACTCGATTTTCCAAGACCTAAGACCGCGATGCGCCTGCCTAGGTGAGAAATCCGGGCTAGCGCTCGCAATGCTGGGTGGACGGCCCCCTGACGGCATCGGATGTGCCAAGCTGGGGTCGATTGAACGACCAGCAACGGAGACCGTCCACATGCAGGCTATCACGATCGGGCTCGCTATCGCGAAATCGGTTTTCCAGGTCCATGGCGAGGATGCGACCGGAAAGATGGTGCTGCAGAAGCGCCTGCGGCGGGGGCAGCTGGCGGCGTTTTTTGCCAAGCTGCCGCCGGCGCTGATCGGCATTGAGGCGTGCGGCAGCGCCCATTACTGGGGCCGGACATTGCGCGCGCTGGGGCATCAGCTGCGGCTCATTCCCGCGGCGTATGTCAGGCCGTTTGTCCAGCGCAACAAGAACGATGCGCGCGACGCGTGGGCCGTCAGCCCACGGGCTTGACCCGTGGGGGCGATCTGCGCCGCCCTGGGGCGGCCGGACATGCGCTTTGTCGCGATCAAGAGCGTCGAGCAGCAGGCGGCGCGCGGCATCGAGCGGGCGCACGGGCTGCTGGTCAAGCAGCGCACGCAAATGATGAATTGCCTGCGCAGCCAGCTCGCCGAGCTCGGCATCATCGCCGCCCCAGGCGGCCGCGGATTTGCCGAACTGAGCGCGCTTGTGGCGGCTGAAGATGCGGCGATCCCGGGGCTGCTGCGGACTGCCCTGGGCACCCTGCTGCGACAGATCACCGCGTTGCAAGCCTCGATCATCGCGCTCGAGGCGCAGATCATGGCGACCGCCAAGGCCGATCCGGTGACGCGCCGGCTGGCGACCATCCCGGGGATCGCGGGCTGACCGCCCATGCGATCGGCAGCGCCGTCGGCGACGGCAAGCGGTCCCGCACCGCGCGCGACTTCGCCGCTTGGTGCGGCCTGACCCCGCGCGAATACGCCAGCGCCGGCAAACGCCGCGACACCGGCATCAGCCGCCAGGGTGACATCCGCTGGCGCAAGCTCTTCGCCCTCGGCGCCAGCACCATCATGCGCTACGCCCGCCCTCATGGCGATCGCGCTACCGCCTGGCAGCGCGGCATCCTCGCCCGCCGGCCGGTCAAGGTCGCCGTGCTCGCCCAGGCCGCCAAGACCGCACGCATTGCCTGGGCCATGCTGATCTCCGGCCAAACCTACCGCAAGCCCAGCCACGCGGCCTGATGAGGGTCCCGACCTGCCCCATCTTGGCGCCGTGCTCACCGCCGTCAAGACCGCTGCGCGCCGCCTTCGGCGGTGGCCTGCGGCCAGTCTTGACCGCGGCTGCGCGCGGCGCCACTGCGAACCCAGGTCGGGACGAAGAAAACGGCCCCCTCCGGTCGAACAAAGAAACGGCACTCGCCACCCACACCTTTGCAACATCTCGTCAACACAACCGGCTCATCGCCAACCCGGTCGGACCCGCGCCGGCCGGTCACCCAGCAAGGAGCAGCAGGCAGCGACGGCACAACGGCCAGGACCTGGGTCGGGACACTCCGCCACGTCATCGCGCATCAACAGCGCGCCGCAATGCTTGGAGACCCGATCCGCGAAACCCATCGCGGCCGGCGGTCTGCCGACCGCGCACAACAGGCCGGATACATGACCGCTCCAGACCAAATGCCACCGCCGCCACAAAATCCTTGCCCAACGGGGGCCGTCCATACACGACAGTTGGAGGGGGCCTGTCGTGCTGTGAAGATATTATTAAATTGACAATAATTTCCACATTATGCTATAACGCCGGCGCCACCCAAATTGCAGAGATGAGACTGGCAGGTAATGAGCGATCATCGCATCCTGACACGAAAGCAACGAAGAACAGCGGCTAATCTCGCTGTTTTTCAGATCGCCGAGCAGTCGGCAGACGAGGATTTCCGCGGAGGACGAGATGTCGTTCGCTGATAAGTCACTGCGAAAACAGAAAAAACAGCCAGACCCGCCGCGGGGCTGCCCATGTTGTGCGCTTATACGATCTCGAGCAAGGCGCGATCGAGCCCGTAATATTCGGCTCGCGGCAGGAAGAAGGGGCGAATTCCACTCGAGTTGAATACACCGCGTAATTTGCCGTCGGTCGCCTCACCTTGGAACTGAAAAGTGAACAGCTCCTGGGTCGTGATGACATCGCCCTCCATGCCGACGACTTCGATGATGTGCGTGACGCGGCGAATGCCGTCACGCATCCGGTTGATTTGGGCGATCAAGTGGACCGCGGCGGCGATTTGGGTGCGCACAGCGCGCGACGGCAAGTTGATGCCGGTCATGCCGACCATGTTTTCCAGCCGGGTCAACGCTTCGCGTGGCGCATTCGCGTGGATCGTGCTCATCGACCCGTCGTGGCCCGTGTTCATCGCCTGCAGCACGTCGAGCGCCTCGGCGCCCCGGATCTCGCCCAGGATGATGCGGTCGGGGCGCATGCGCAGGGCGTTTCGCAGCAGGTCGCGCATTGTGATTTCGCCGCTTCCCTCGAGGTTCGGCGGTCGCGTTTCGAGCCGCACGACATGCGGCTGCTGCAATTGCAATTCGGCCGCGTCCTCGATCGTCACGGTCCGCTCGGCCGGATCGATCAGCCGCGACAACGCATTCAACAACGTCGTCTTGCCCGAACCGGTGCCGCCAGAAATCAGGATGTTGAGGCGGCAGCGCGCGGCAATCTTGAGCAGGGTCGCCATTTCCGGCGAGATGTTGGCTTGCTGCGCCATCGTATCGAGAGTGATTGTCTTCTTCGAAAATTTGCGGATCGAGATCGACGGTCCGTCGATCGCCAGCGGCGGCGTGATGATGTTGACCCGGCTGCCGTCCAGCAGGCGGGCATCGACAAGCGGCGTCGCTTCGTCGATGCGGCGGCCCACCCGCGTGACGATCCTGGTCGCCACGTTCATGACGTGATCGTCGTCGCGAAAGCGGACGCCGGTCAGTTCGAGCTTGCCGCGCCGTTCAACGTAGACCTGCCGCGCCCCATTGACCATGATGTCGGTCACGGTCTCATCCTCGATCAGCGGTTCGAGGGGACCAAGTCCGAGCATATCGGCGATCAGCGACTCGACGAGCGCGTGCTGCTCGATGAAGTTCAGCTGGATCTTGCTTTCGGTCAGCAGATCCTTGACCCATCCGGTCAGCTGGGCCTCGAAGACGGCGCGCGGCATTTCCGCGGCGGCGGCGACGTCCATGTGTTCGAGGACGAGCGGTTGAATCTGGGCCTTTGCGGCCTCGATCGCGGAGCGGTTAGATCCGCGCCGCGAGCCCCCATCGTCGTCACTGGCCTGGCTATTGTTGGATTCGAGCAGACCCTTGATCAGCGCGGTGATCAGATCGCGGCGGAGGATCGGGTTTGCTTCGACCCCGTTGCGCACAAAATGGGCCTGGACCGCGGCATCGACGACCTTGGCGAGCTCGCCGCGGCTCAGAATGCTGATCCGCTCGGAACTTAGTTCCCCGGTGAGGCGAGCGAGCAGCTCTTCGCGCGCCAGAAGAAAACGATCCTCCTCGGAGAGAGTTGGCGGCGAGACTGCAGTCGGCAGTGGCTTGGGAGGCGCCGCAGGGCCGGTCTCCGGCACCGCCACAGAGGCAATGTTCGGGACCGCCGCGCGAGCGATCTCCGGCGCCGTCCCGCGTCTATTGTCTGGGCTAACCGGCGGGACGGGCGCCCGCGCCGGATCGGGCGGATTCGCGAGCGGCTGCCCGCGCCGCGAAAGCACGGCGATACGCGCGTCGAGCCCATCTTCGGCCGCGGGGCGTTTGAAGAACCCTACCATAGCGACGGAAGGGCAAAGACTCGGTTTTTGGCAGCGGCCGGCGCGGAACCGACCAGCAGGCCCGTCAATTGTCGCAGTTCGCGTACGATCGCGCTGCGCGGCGCCGCCGCGGGCAGAGGCTGGCCGGAATTAGCTGCGGCACTAGCTGATTTGGGGTCGTAGGAAAGGCTCGCGTCGAGCGACTTGCCGATCCCTTTTTCGAACTCGCTCTTGCCGATCGGAGCGCGCTCGCCGCTGGCGCCCGCCTCAACGAGCCACAGCCGGGCCTGGGGCGCCTGCTCGCGCACCAGGGTTTGTAGCCGGATCGTATCGCGCAAACCGGCAAGGCTGTGCTCGCAGAACACGACCACCTGGCTCGCGGCGGCCAGCACGACGCGGTGCATCGGGCTGACGCCGCGCGGCAGATCGACCGCGACCCGGACGAATTTGCGGCGCAATTCGTGAAGCAGCATGTCGACCGCGCCGGCGTCCACGGCGACGTGTTGCGCCGTGGATGCCTCGGCTGCCAAGATCCGTAAATTATCGCTAACCTTGATCATGGCGCGTTCGATGAACAAGCTGTCGATGCGCGACGGCTGCTCCAGGGCCTCGCACAACCCGCTGCCGGGGTCGAGGTCCAGCTTCAAAGCGACGGTCCCGAAATGCAGATCGAGATCGACGAGGGCGACCCGCTCACGCTGCTCGGTGGCCATCAGCCAAGCGCAGGAGACGGCCGAGGTTGTCGCGCCGACCCCGCCGCGGCTGGCGAGGAAGACGATCACCTGTCCCAACCCGTCGGGGGTCGTTCCCACCGAGGCCGAGGTTTTTTCCAACACTGCGGTTAATGCTTCGCGGGTCGACGGCTTGACCAGATAGTCGCTGGCGCCGGCCGAGAGCAGATCGCGGTACAAAGCGACATCGTTGACCGTGCCGAGCACGACGAGCTTCAGATCGACGCCGCCGACCGCGCGCGCCGCACTGACCTCGGCGATCGGCGCGGTGGATTCGCCGAGATCGATCAGCAGGATGCGCGGTACCGAACCGGAGCGGATGCGCCGCAATGCGGCGTCGAGCGTATCGGTCACAGAGAGCTCGTCATCCAGTTGCAGCTCACGGATGACCCCCTGGATCCGATCGATCGTCGACGGCTCGTGGAGGACGGCGAGGATACCCTCGCGCTCGGGTTTCAGCGCATCCGAAGCGCGCAATGATTTCATTATTGGGCTCCGGCCCCCACTCCGGCACCGGCACCGCCGCCACCCGTGTCACCACCACCACCACCACCTCCGCCGGCCGCCGCCGCGAATGGCGAGGCCGTGGGCGCCGGCGGCGGCTTGACCCGGTCAGTCATATAGCGCTGGACGGCGGCGACGGCGGGCTGGCCGTCAGCCGGCGCGAGGGGGCGGCCGCTGACGAGGTCAGCCGGGCTCGCCACCATCAGCCCGAGATTGGTCGCATTGGCGCAGCCGTAATTGCTGGAAAACGCGTTAGTGAATTCGTAGCTCAGTGACTGGCTCCAGTTCGGGCAGGTCGGCAAGGTCACCGCGTAGCGGCCGACCGAGAGGATCGCGCCATTGGCCGGTACCCCGTCGAGCGCCAGCGTTTGGGTGACAACGCCGTAGCGCAACAGCTCGCGTGAAACTGCGGCGGCGCGTTGCTCGGCGAGTCTCGGTGGGCCGGCCGCGGCGACCGCTACGCGATCGGCCGGTCGGATGCTGCCGCTGAGCACCCAGCCGTCGAGTTTGCGAAGCTCACCCTCGGTCAAATAGGCAGATCCGGGCGCGAATGCGAGCGCGCGCCGGCTCTCGGCGCCGTCGACCCGCAGCTGGTCCGGGGCTTCGCTCTTGCTGTATTCGGTGACGCACGCCGCCAGTCCCAGCATCAGCGGCAGAACAACGAGGCAGAGCTGGTTTTTCATGACGTTCCTCCTCAATCCAGCCGGAAGCCGCCGGGACCGATGAGGCCCTTGCCGCCGGCATCGAGCGGGCCGCGCGCGGGTCCGGGCAGCCCCTGGCGGAATTTGTCGCTGAACAACACCCGCTGCGCATCGCTCGGCAGTAAGAGGCCGTCGGTCGGGGCGGCGACGCGCGTCTGCACCGGCTGCACGAGATAGGGAGTGACGATGATGACGAGGTCGGTCTCGCCGCGCTGAAAACGGTCCGAGCGAAACAACGCGCCGAGGATCGGAATATCGCCGATCCATGGCACCTTGGAGACGAGCTGTTGGGAGGTGTGCATCAGCAGGCCGGCGAGAGCAAAGCTTTCGCCGCTGCCAAGCTCGACGGTGGTCTCGGCAGTGCGGAGCGTCAGAGCGGGGATCGTGACGACCTGGGTGGCGGTGATGGGCACCGACACCTCGCCGACAGTCGTCAGCTCGCTGATCTCGGGCCGGACACGCAGGTTCAGATGGTTTGCGTCGATGATCGTCGGGGTGAAGGACAGACTGACGCCGAAGGTCTTGAATTCGACCGTGATCGTCGGGACGCCTCCTGTGGTCGCGGCGGAGCCGGTGATCGGCACCGGAAACTGCCCACCTGCGGTAAAGCTCGCGGTCTGGCCGGACATCGCCGTCAAATTCGGCTCGGCTAGACTCGTGATGAACCCCTCCTGCTCAAGGGCGTCGATCATCGCGATGACACCTTTTCCGGCAGTGTTCCCGACAGTCAGGACGTTGGGGAGCTCGGTCCCGATCATCACCGGGTTGAAGGTCTGGAAAGACAAATTCGAGCTCATCTTCGACCAATTGACCCCGATATCGCTCAATTTGTTAACTTCCACCTCGGCAATCCGCACGCGTAGGTTGACCTGGTTCGGGGTGGCGACGGTCATGCGGTTGATGACCTGTGAGCCCTTAGCTTCGCCGGCAATCGCGGCGGCGAGCCTTTGGACTTTCTCCGCGCTCCCGGCATCCGAAGCAATGCCGCTCAGCACCAGGTTGCCGTCGACCGAATTGGCGGAGATCCGCTCGCCCGGCGCCAGTTCTCTGAGCGACGAGCGCAGCCGCGAGATATCGTGCTCGACCCGCACCGGCGAGTTCAGTAGCACGCTGTCGCTGGCGTCGACGGCATAGATCACGGTCTCCCCCGGCGCCTTGGCGCTGATGTAGATCAGCGAGGGCGACTTGACCTGGACATCGGCGATGTCGGGATTGGCTATGAAGACCGTCGCCGCTGGGGCGGAGAGGCGGATCAAAGTACCCTTGTTGACCTCGAGCACGATCGGCGCGCCGTTGGCCGCGACCTGGCTGGCTCCGCCACGCAGCGGTCGCGGCGCGTTCTGCGGCGCGACGGCCACGGCGCCGCGCCCATCAGCCGTCGGGGCGGTGGTCTGGGCCGCAGCAGGCGGGACGCCGAAGGCGGCGAAAATTAGCGATCCGGCAAGACCGGCGAGCGGTAAAGCGCGCATCAAAGACCTCGAGACGCAGGTTGCGACTCGCTACTAGTCTCCGATTTGCTCGTTCCGCGCAATACGGTGATGGTATTATCCTTTCGAGCGAGGAGCTGGCTGACCTCGCTGTCGAGAGTGAAGGTGCCGGAGCCGGGGTTCTCGGTAAAATCGGTGGTGACCTCTTCGCCGGGCGGAGTGGTCAGGCTGCGAAGACTGAGCGACAACTTGCCCATCTCGCTGGCGACGGCAATGACCTCGCTCTGCTTCGGCGTTACTTCCAGCGTCGCAGTGTGGGCGACGATCGCCTCCCCCCCTTTGTTTTCGAGCTTCTGGTCGACCGCCAGTACCCGCACATCGTGCAGCACCGTCTCCGATGCCTGGTGCTGCACTCCTTCGCTTTTGCCGCCGCTTGCCTGCAGCGGGTGGGTGATCAGAATATCGACCTGGTCACCCGGGAAGACGAAGCCGGAGATCCCGGAAGTGGCGGTGACCGGCACCGACACGGCCCGCATGCCGGGGCGCAGCACCGCGGCGAGAAAGCCGCGGCTGCCGGGTGCCACGACCTTGCCTTCGGTAATCGGCTCGCCGGGCCCGAACGGGTCGCGCGCCACCCAGCCAGCGATATCCTCGATCGTCTTGGCCCCTTTTTGGATATAGGCGCGATCGAGGCCGCCGTCGGGCCATGTCTGCCAGGCGAGGTCCGTCGGCTTCAGGATCTGCCCGCGGGGAATGGCGCTGTGAGCGACGAGGACGGATTTCTGGGCGGGGGGCGGCGGCATCGGCGCCGCCTCAGCTTCGACCGTGCGTTGCTGGGCCAGCCAGGAGCGCACCAGCATCGCGGTGCCGCCGGCCAGCAGGATGGCGACCAGGAACAGGATCATCGTGCGTGCGCGCATCGGGCCAGCTTCAGCTGAGGTTGGGAGGGATAGTCACGATCAGAGCGGCGCCGGCGATCGCGACGCCGTACGGCACCGGCATCCGCTTCGCGGCATCGGCCGCCGCCGCCGGGGCAAAGACGGCGCGCAGCGCCAGCGGTGACAACAGAGCCAGGGTCAGAAGACCGCCGAGGACGGCGGTGACGATCAGCAGCGCCGGGGTCAGGCCGGGCCCTGCCCATAGGGTCGCCGCGGTAAGTAGCTTGACGTCGCCGCCGCCCATCAACCCGCGCGAAAATAACAGCGCCCCGGCGCCAAAGACCGATGCTGCGCAGAGGGCGGCGACGGCGCTGCCGGTAAGGGAAATGGTGGGAGCCGCGGCAAGCTGCAGCGGCCACAGCACGCACATCGCCAAGACGACCGCGTTCGGGATCACCAGCCGGCGTAGATCCTCGGCGGCGGCGATCAACATCAAGCCGGCAAACCCGGCGAGAGGAACAAGGTGGAGCTGAAGCGACATGCAGTCCCGGCCATGAGCGGTGCCGGCCCAGCCTGCCCGCCGAGTAGTTAAGGAAGCGATAACCGGATTTTCGCTCTCCGTGGCTTACGGAGGACTTGCCGGGGATAAGCGAGAGGGGGATCGGTGTACCGCTTTCGCGGCGATGACGAATGGCCTAATTGAGATCGTCGATTCCGTCCCGCCGCCCCCAGTATGCGTCGCAGTATGCGTATAAGTGCGACCCCGGCACCTGGCCGTAGCCGTTACGGCCTCTCCCTGCCGCTGATCTTTGGCCTGGGCGTTTTTGCCGTCATCGCCGGGCACGGAGGCGCGGTTTTGCACGACCCCGACACGTATTTGCACATCGCCGTCGGGCGTTGGATTCTCGCCCACGGCGCGGTGCCCCATCACGGAATCTTCTCGGGGACGATGGCGCAGGCGCCTTGGGTCGCTCATGAATGGCTGGGCGAAGTCGTGCTCGCCTGGTTGTTCGACGCATTCGGCTGGACCGGGCTGGTGGCGGTGACCGCCTTCTGCGTCGCTGCGGCGGTGGCGATGCTGCTGCGCCAGTTGCTGCGCAGCCTCCTACCGGTGCACGCGATGATCGCCACGGCGCTTGCCGTTACCCTCGTCATTCCGCATGTGCTGGCGCGGCCGCACGTCTTCACCTTGCCGATACTCATGGCTTGGGCGGCGGGGCTGGTGTGGGCGCGCAGCGAGCAGCGGGCACCATCGGCTTGTCTCACCGCGCTGATGGCCTTGTGGGCCAATCTGCACGGCGGATACCTGTTCGGGCTCGGCCTCGCGGGGCTGTTGGCGGTCGAAGCGGTGCTGCGCGCCCCGGATTGGCGCATCCGGCGCCGGGCGGCGTGCGGCTGGGCCTTGTTCGGGGTGCTGGCAGTCGGTGCGGCGCTCCTCACTCCCTATGGCGTCGCTGGGCTGTTGCTGCCGTTCCGCCTCACCGGGATGAGCTTTGCGATGGGCCAGCTGGTCGAATGGCGCAGCCCCGATTTCCAGTCCTTCGAGCCGCTCGAACTGTGGCTCGCCGTCACGCTATTCGTCGGTTTCGCGCTAGGCTGGCGGCTGCCGCCGACCCGGCTGTTGATGCTGTTGTTGTTGTTGCACATGGCGTTGCAGCATCGCCGCCACGGCGAGCTGGTCGGCCTCGTCGCCCCGTTGCTGCTCGCCCCGGCGCTCGCCCCGCAGCTGAGGGCATTGGCGGCCGGCCGTTCGGCCGGACCGGTCGACCGCAGGCTGGCGGAGCTGGCAAAGCCGGCGTCCCTTCGCGGCGTCGCACTCGCCGGCGCGCTGCTCGCGGCGGTCAGCGCCGCCGTGCTGCACGGCGCCGCGGTCCGTTCGGATGTCGGGATGCCGTCGGCCGCGCTCGCCGAGGCGGAGGCGGCTCACGTGACCGGCCCGGTCCTCAACGATTACGGCTTTGGCGGCTATCTGATCTTTGCCGGCATCCCGCCCTTTATCGACGGGCGGGCCGAGCTTTACGGTGACGAATTCATCAAGCGCTACGTCCAAGCGATGCTGTTGGAGAGCGACGAACTGCCAAAGCTGCTCGACCAGTACGGCATCGCCTGGACGTTGATCGCACCGGAGCGCCCCGCCGCCCTCCTGCTCGACCATTTGCCAGGCTGGCGGCGGCTCTACGCCGACGACGTCGCAGTCGTCCATGTGCGAACCGACCCGGCATCGCCCTGACTGCGGAGGATGACGGTCTCCGCGGCATTCTGACGCGCTCCTGGTCCGAGCCCCCCAATTGCCGAGCGTCGCAGACGCCCGGGCTGAGTCAGAACTAAAGATGGATTGGCAAGACGCCAGCTATCTTTTGAATTCGGCAGCAAGATTACTGGGATTTATTTCTTTACGCTTCGGGTGCCGCTCGCCGCAAAAATTAACCCTATGAAAACTCTTTTAACGATCCGTTAAAAACAGTTTGCTTTCTCGTCAATTTTGAGTCAGAAACGCGTCACAAACCCAACGTTTACCTGAGTAAATCGGCGTCGCGCTGCGAAACGGGGGCATTTTTCCCGGTTTAGTGTGGAACTTGCGAAAAATGCAGACACATACCGAGGTTTCCGACCCTTGTGTTGTAGACGCCACAGAAGCACCCCGCTCCGATCGGCCTGAGCGCCAGGACCGTGATGCGCCGTCTGCCGAATACCGGCAGCAAATCGAGAACGAGATCCCGTTTTTGCGGCGCACAGTGCGCCGCTGGCACCGGGACAAGGCGGACGCCGACGACCTCGTCCAAGATACCCTGGTGCAGGCGCTCGCCAATGCGCATCTCTGGCAGCCGGGTACCGATCTGCGCGCCTGGCTGTACACGATCATGCGGAATCGCTTCCTCGCCGGAGTGAACAAATCGGCCCGCTCGGCGTCGGCGCTGAAGGAAATTGCCGAACCTCAGCCGACGTCGACGCCGCATGCGAGCGAACTGCGGCTGCTGTTGCGCGACCTTGGCGCCGCGCTGCGCCGGCTCTCGAGCAACCAGCGCTCGGCAGTCCTGCTGATCGGCGTCGAGGGCAAATCTTATGCGGAAGCGGCGCAGAGCATGGGAACCTCGGTCGGCGCCGTGCGCTCGCACCTGTCGCGCGGCCGCGACCGGCTGAAGACCGCAGTAGAGGGCACCGACACCAGGACGCCGTTCGCCCCGCCCGCGGCTGCCCCGCCCGCCGCGGCGCCGCCGCTCGCCGCTTCGGCCGGCGACTGACTGGGCTTCGCTCGCGCCGAGTGACCGCGAGCCGCCGCTGCCTCCATTCTTCCTGATTCTGCAGGGAAACAACAGGCAGGCAGGCCTTGGCGTCCCCGGCAAGGGCTTCCCGGAGCCCTTTGACATGAGGCGAGTTATCGGCGAGAAAGCATCTCATACCTGAGGAAGCCGCGGAGCTGGGTATCAGACCGCTGAATACCACCCGATTACGGCGATTTTCCGGTCCGCGAAATTTACCGTCGAGCAGCGCTTTCGCCTGAACATCTTGAGCCGTCTCCCAAATTTTCGTACCTCGATACCGCTGGTCGACCTGAAGGCACAGCGTCAGACGATATCCGAGGAGATCGAAGCAGCGATCGCCAGAGTTGTCGAGCGGTGCGACTTTATACTTGGCGAGGAGGTATCCCTCTTCGAAAACGACTTTGCCGAATATTGCGGCGTACCGTATGCGATCGGCGTTGCGAACGGAACCGATGCGCTTCACCTAGCCTGTCGCGCGCTGGACATCGGTGCGGGCGACGAAGTGATCGTGCCGGCCATGACTTTCGCCTCAACGGCCTTTGCCGTTTCGCTGACCGGGGCGCAGCCGGTCATCGTAGATGTGCGCGATGATGACGCATTGATCGATCCCTCGAAGATCGAATCCGCAATCACTTCCCGGACAAAGGCGATCATTCCAGTTCACCTGTACGGCCAGTGTGCCGACATGGCTGCCGTAGGTGCTATTGCCCGCGAGCATTCACTGGCCGTCGTCGAAGATGCGGCGCAGGCCCACGGCGCAGTCTACGCCGGCAAACGCGCCGGTAGCTTGGGTGACATCGGCTGCTTCAGTTTCTATCCCGGGAAGAACCTGGGTGCTTATGGCGATGGCGGGCTGGTGACGACGGCCCGCCGTGACATTGTGGAGCGCATCCAGCTCCTGCGCAACTGCGGATCACGGGCAAAATACCATCACGACGAGGTCGGTCTCAACAGCCGGCTCGACACCCTGCAGGCCGCCATCCTGCGAGCGAAGCTGACGCACCTCGAAGAGTGGAATGCCGCCCGGCGACGGATCGCCACCGAGTACGAGAAGGCATTGCGAGGGATATCCGAGGTCCATTGCACGCCCCATACACCGGGCAGCGTCCATCATCTCTATGTGGTCCGGCTGGCCGGCCGCGACAACGTGCTGCAAGCCCTCAACGATCGAGGGATCGGCGCCGGGATCCACTATCCATTCGCCTTGCACGAGCTCGAAGCCTACGCCTCGCTCGGATATCGGGCGGGTGCTTTCCCGGTTGCCGAAAACTGGGCTCGCCGATGCCTGAGTTTGCCGATCTATCCGGAACTTACGGTGGCGCAAGTCGATTTCTGCGTCGCCGCGCTCGAAGCCGCTTTGCGGGGCGATGGCGCCCGATGAACAGCTCGCCCGGTTAGCCATGTCCTCGCCGGCCGGCATCCTCGTCCATCGCCTGGCGCTTTGCGAAAGCGACGAGGTTGGGGCCGGCACGCAAATCTGGGCTTTCGCGCACGTCATGAAGGGGGCCGTGATTGGGCGCGACTGCAACATAGGTGACCATGCCTTTATCGAAACCGGAGCCCGCATCGGCGACCGGGTCACGCTAAAGAACCAGGCGATGGTGTGGGACGGGGTCGAGATCGGAGATGACGTGTTTGTCGGTCCCGGGGTCTGTTTTACAAACGATGTTTTCCCGCGCAGTCGCCGACTGCCGTTGAGGCAGGTCACCGCGGAACACCAAGCCAAGGCCGGATGGCTCGTGCCGACCCGCGTCGGAAATGGCGCGAGCCTTGGAACGCGGTGCGTGATCCTGCCTGGCGCACATATCGGCGCCTATGCGATGGTCGCGGCCGGCGCCGTCGTCACCCGCGAGGTCCCGGCACATGCGCTGGTGGCGGGCGTGCCGGCGAAGCGGGTCGGTTGGGTCTGCCAGTGCGGCGCGAGACTGGTAGAGCACCAAGCAAGGGTTTGGCGCTGTCCGCGATGTCGGGAGGGGTTTGACGAGCATGGGGCCGAGGGGTGCACAAGTCTCTCAAGGTCCTGCTGATCGCCCCTTCAACCGGTGCGGGCGCCGCGTCTCCTCACGGCCTGACCACGCGGTAGATGTCGAAGAAGCTGCCCGTCGTCGCCAGTTGAAGTTCTGTGATCTCAGGTTTGGGTGCTCGCTCAAAATCTATCCAAAGGACGTAATCGAAGATCTCCGGCCAATTTTTCCAGTAAGCTGGTTCGCCGAATAGATCGAAATCGTCATGCAGAGCTTCCGTCTGCACGGGATCGCTTTCCAATAACTGTTCGGGTGTTATCGGGCCCCAACCGCCAAATTGCGTTATTTGCCGATTTCTCGCCGTCACTTCCAAAGTCTTCCGCCCAGTGAACAGGCATGGGACGAATGCCGCGCGATCGATCACCGCGAGGGAAGGCATATGAACAAAAGAATGTGGCTGCAACTGCGCCAAAATTTCGGGTATTCCGGGCAAGTGTAGCTTGTCCTGCGGTATCGGCGCCTGGACGACCAGCAGTCTGGCTCCTGGTGCAATGACCGCAGACGCGGTTCTGAACTCGCCAAACCAGCGGTCGTAGTCACGCCAAGCTTGTGTAACGGTCCAGACGCGCACGCCCAACACGCCCAACGCCACGGCCGCAATCGGAAGCAGGACGCTCTTGCGCGACGGCTCAAAGCGTGTGCTGGCGATGATCACAAAGGGGAGCATGACGGGCAGCCTGATGTCGGCGAACCAGCTCCCACCGATGACGCGCGGCATCAGCAACGAGCCGACAACCATCGCCGCCATCGGCAAACGCATCTCGGGTGCGAGTTTCAGTGACCGTGTGACAATGGCAATGCCCAGAAACGAGAAGACCAGCGGCCCGAGAAATTGGTCGAATGCCGGGGCGGGCACAAACCCGAAAACAAACGGCGAGAACAGAGCATAGATCTTTGAAACAATGAAATGGTTGTAGGTGGTCACCGATATCCTGTCGGGGGGCAAGCTTGCATAACAGATCAGGAATCCCGGGACAAACTGGAGGCAGACGGCGGACCACCCGATCAAGCTGCTCACCGACATCCGCCGCAGGGTCGCGCGGTTCCCGAATTCATACGAAAGGACTGATAGGGCGTAGAGCCCGAAGGCGAACAGGTGCAGCAGACAAAGCAAGGTCGCGACAGCGGAGAAGGTCACGATCCGGGGACCGACTCGCCAGTGCCGCGTGGCGATCCAGCCGCTGAAGGCGAAAAGGTAGACGCCGGTCGCGAACAGCGTCGGAAAACCCCAGAACAGCTCGGCGTTGTAGACAAACAGCACCGACCAGATCGGCCATATCCCGACCCGCCCGTATATAGCGCGGTGCAGCGTCGCGGTCCCGCCGATCAGCGCCCCCATCATTAGCGCGATGAAGACCCGACCGGCCTGCTCGACCGTCATCATTGTCGAAAGAACCGGTACGATGAGATCCATCGCCAGATCCGGGAGCAGCCGCCAATGGGCGGTGTAGTTGCGGGCCAGCTCCGGAATCTCTGCGCCATGGACGAGGATCCACATGCGCGCGAGATGACTGGGGTAGTCGCCGAGGGGCGGGACCCGCACCCAAAGTAGCGGCGAGAGTGTAATGGCGCCCAACGCTATGTAAAGCGCGGCATGCAACGTCGCTCTAGCGACGCTACGGACGGAGCCTTGGGCAGGCTCTAGAGAGTGAACGGCAAGAGGCATCGCGCCGGAGTTTGCGGTTTTCATGCCAGAGGCGGCAGGCGCTTTCGCGCCGTGTAGAGAGTTATTATAGAAAATCGTGATTTTTTCCTTAGTTTACACGCAGCGGGAAAAAAGGGTATCAACGAATCCCCTTGCTCAATCGCAGTCGATCCGATTGTATCGGGCTTGCGGCAGGCCCGGCGGACATGCTCCCTCCAATTCGCTTTCCGTTGACTCCGATAGATCTCTGGTTGAGTGCTCGGACCGACGGCCCCTATGAACCCGAGATACTTGAGCGGACGTTCGCTGCCCATTTCGGCTTTCCTTACGGAATATTGTTTCCCTACGCTCGAATTGCGCTGTATGCGCTGATCACAGCGTTTGGGTGGCGTCAACGGAAGATCTTGTGTCCTGCATATACTTGCGCGGTTGTACCAATGACAATAACCATTTCCGGGAACATCGCGGAATTTGTAGACTGCGCGCCTTACCACTTTCTACCGGGCCTCGCTCAGTGGGCGGAGCATGTTACTCCTGATTCGAAAATGATGATCGTGACACCGCTGTACGGTTATCCCGTCGCCAAGGATAGTGAAGTTCTCGCCCGCACGATAGCTCCGGATATTTTTGTCCTTTACGATGAGGCTCAGTCATTCGGCGCGTCTGACAGCGACGGGCCTCAAACTCGCGATGCTGATGGCGCGCTATTCAGCCTAGGGCCCGGTAAAATGCTTTCGGCGCTTTCCGGAGGTATCCTACTGCTACGCGATGAACTCGTATACCGCGAGGTTCGCGCGTTGCGGGATGCGCGATGCACCACGTCGACCTCACAGCACATCGCACAGCGTTTGGCTGGCGGCTTAGTCAGATGGGTCGCACTTCATGAACCGGTATTTTCGTCATTACTTTACGCCAGCCGTTTCTTTTCGGCATTGTCTTTTGATCAGATTAGCGCTCGGGAGCTTACTGAAACGAAATTCCCGAGCGACGCGCTCGTTATGCCATCATCCTATGAAGTTCGAATTGCCTTTCGACAGCTCAACCAACTCGGTCGCCTTACCGCAGCAAGACGCAGTGTAGCGGAATATTACGATCAGCGTCTTCGGGAAGAGGGTTTTTGTACCTTTTCACATACCGCTACCCCAACTTGGACACGGTATCCGCTGGCTGTATCGGATCGCGCCAAGATTATGACGCTTTTTGCAAAGAAAAAAATGCAGCTTGGCTGGTTTATACGTTACAGCTGCGAAGATGTTTCGGCTGGGAAAGGCAGCTCGATTTCATGCCCGAACGCACACCTTTGGGCGGAATGCATGATAAATCTGCCGATTTGGCAAGGAGTTTCGATGGATGATGCAGAACGATGCGTGGAGCTGTTACTGCGGCTAAGGGATCGGTGCCAACCGGCTTCGGCTTGGCCGGTGCCTGTCAGCTAATGCCTGCTGCTATTATCCTCCCAAATCTGGCTGTTCGTCCGGCCCGCGTTGAAGATGAAGCCGATTGGGAACGCTTTGTCGATTTAAGTGATGACGCCACATTTTATCATCATTTCGGCTGGCGGCGCGTCATCGAGCGGAGCCTGGGCCACAGGTGCTTTTATCGCTGCGCGTGCAGAGGCAATCGGTTCGTCGGCATATTGCCGCTCGTCGAAGTCCGCTCCTTGCTATTCGGCGATGCCCTCATTTCCCTCGGGTTCGGCGTATATGGAGGCATCGCGGCCATGCCCGGCGAGGTCGCCCACGCGCTCGCGCGTGATGCGGCGTCACTCGGCGGCCATCTTTCCGTCGATTTTGTGGAACTCCGGCATCGGCGCCATCACGAAATCGACTGGGAGTCTCAATCCGGCCGCTATGTTACGTTTTCTCGGACGCTAACGCCATCGATGGACGACAACTTTAAAGCTACTCCAGGCAAGCGGCGCAGCGACTTGCGCAAAGTTCTCGCGGACAACCGTCTGCGGTTTGAGGCCAATATAGAAGTGGCTGATTTTTATCGCGTCTATTCTGAGAGTTTGCGAAACCACGGCACGCCCGTGTTATCTCCGATATTCTACCACTCTATTGCGCAAGAGTTCGGGCCTTTGGTCGAGTTTTCCGGCGTGTACGGGCCCGACGGTCTCCTGATCGTCAGCATGACTTTTTATTTTAAGAACCAAGCAGTTGTCGGCGTCGTTGGAGCAAGCGGCACGGCTAGACGATTTCATGTGTCTGATTACCTGTGGTGGAAATTGATGGAGCGGGCCGTCGCGCGGGGCTGCGATTTGTTCGACTTTGGCCGCAGTTTAGTGGGATCCGGGGCGAGTGGATACAAAATCCGGTGGGGTGCCATACAGGAGCCGCTACGCTATCAATATCACTTGATAAAGGGCACCGGTCTGCCCCAGATCAGCACTTTAAACCCGAAGTTCCGGCTCGGGATAGCAACGTGGAAAAAACTCCCCCTGCCACTTGCCAATCGAGTTGGTCCCTTCATCGCGCGGCAGATCGGATGAAGCACCCGGGTACATCTTGCATCGCGGAGGAGTGATAACAGGGGAAACTCGAAATCGCGATAGCGAGATAATTTCGGATGCGAACGAGGCTGTTTACTCAAGCAAAAACGGTCGCGGACGCGGTCACCCAGATTCACGATAGTAAGAAGACCAGCATTATCGTCTATCTTCGCTCCACAACGCGAAATCGGCACCAAGCAGGGTTGCAAGATTGGCGTTGCCGAAATGATAGCGTGCCGCGAGCTTGCGCCTGAGGAACTTGGCAAGCGGCTCGATCCCCGCGGGCACGGCCACGTTGATTGGCCCGAGTCCCCGCGCTGTCTCAGGCATTTCCGAAACCCCCAAGAAGCGATGAAGGGTGGCCGCCACCTGCTCCGGCGCCGTCGCTAAATGTTCGTAGGGCAGCACAAGGATCTGCTCCCGAGGAAAACGGTCAAAGAAGCGGCTCAGGTGCTCTGCGTAAAGCCCGCGAGAGAAATAAGCGTACGGCCGCGCATAGCGCCACTCCGGGGCCACTTCCCGCTCGCGTTGCTCTTCAAGCGCGAGCGCCCGTTCAAAAGTCTCGGTCTCAAGCCCGTTCTGCCGTGACCACAAATAGTTTGACCAGGCACGGTCGACGGGGTTGCGAAGGATAAAGATCAGCTTTACCCACGGTAACGTACTATAGATGCGCTCTGCAACCTTTGGGGATTCCAGATAATTGGCGCTCTTTTCGCCCAGCAAGCGACCAGCTGGGAGAGGGGCGAACCACCTTACAGAGTAGAATCCGAGACCGCGCTCCCATAACTCATCCAACAGGAAAAACTTGGGCTCTGGTTTTAAGGGCCCGGCCATGGCAAGTTGTGGATGGCGCTTTGCTAGCATGTAAAGCCACGTGGTGCCCGAACGCGGTGCGCCGGCAATGATGAAGCCGGGAAGGCGACCGGCGTTAGCCACTAAGAACTCGCTGCTTTTGATCGTGGTGCCGCTCGTGCTGCTGCGATCCGATATGGGCAGTATCTACCGCAATGAAATAGAGAGGTCTCCGGATAGATTCCACGTAGATGCGAAGGAGATACTCGCATATTGTCCCAAGGATGATAAACGAGACACCGAAGAAGAGCGTCAGCACTACCATTATGCTGCTCCACCCGGGCATTGGACTTAAAAATATTGCGTTGAGCAGGAAGTATAGCGCAGAAACGAACCCGATCAGCGCAAAAAAGGCGCCGAGGAGTGTAACGACTCGAGGAATTGTCGCGGAAAACCCGATCAGGCCGTCGTACATGGATTTGATCATGCGACCGACCGACCACGCCGACTGTCCGGCAGCGCGGCGCTTACGGTCATATTCGACCACAGCCTGCCGAAATCCCGTCCAGGCCACCAGACCAAAAATCAGCCGGTTGGCCTCACGCATCTGGCGCACACACTCGACCACCCTCCGGTCCATCAGCAAAAAACCTCCGGTGGCGAATTTTGATTCTTTAGGCATGGCGAAACGCCGGAGGAGCGCCTCGAAGGACTTGCTGGCGAGAATTCGCCAACGCAAGTCATCACGCATCCGCCGGTGACCGAAAACCACATCGGCACCTTGGCGCCAGACCTCGACAAAAGAGGGGATGACCTCCGGGGGGTCTTGAAGATCGGCTGAGAGGATGACAACTGCATCGGCATCGCAGAGGTCAAGTCCGGCAGTTTCCGCCGTGTGAGCACCGAAGTTGCGTGAGAGACGCAGGCCACGGAACCGCGGAGACGCATCACATTGCTGCTGGATCAGTTCCCAGGTTTTGTCTGTGCTGCCGTCATCCACCAGGAGGCAACGGTACTCGACATCGGTCCGAGCTATGAGGACGCTCTCGACTGCTTCGACATAGTTTCCGAAGCATTTCTCCTCATTGTATAACGGTGTCAGAATTTGAACTACTGGATAGGTCATAATTTTGTGGTCCCGTCAGGTACCGCACGGTTCTTCCAGCGCCAGCGATCGCGGCAGAAAGCCCTCGCGCCCAAACTCTCTTTGAAGCTCACAACACCCCGATTGAAATGCTCGCTCGATGCGCTGGGACCCAGGTCAAGGTAGTGAAAGCCGCGTCTGGCCAAGCTATCGGCGATCTCAGCCAGAAGGACGGTGAGACCGTGAAAGGCACGATGGGAAGCCCGATCGCAGATGTAGAATGTGTTACAGATACTGCCGTTGAGGACGAACAGCAGCACGCTCGCAATTGTTAATTCTCCCAGATGAGCGGACCAAATGCGTATGTGAGCGGGCAAACGGTGGAGCAGGGTCTCGATCTCTTCGGGCGTATGAGTAGGCAGAGATCCTAGTCGGGCATGGGTCTCGGCAAGGAGTCCAAGAAACGCTCCTAATCCCTCGATGCCGGCCTCGGTTACCACAACCCCTTTGCGCCGGCATGCCCGAACATAGGAACGCTGACTCTGGCGGAACAGGCGTTGATAATGCTCGCCCTGTTGGCGGTCGAGCGGGATTAGCAATTGCATCGACCGATGAACGAGTTGAAAACCCTTCGCATGGACGGCGAACTCCATCCCCTGATCCGGTTGGTCATGATAAATCGGCGGCGGCAGCGTGACCTCGATCCCCCGCCACCCCGCGTATTTGCAGTAGAGCTGCAAAGCCTCGACCAGATGCAGACAGGCCCCCACGGGGATCGACTTTCTCACCGCCGGCCCGCCAATCGAGGCACCGGCCGGAGAGACGAAGACGCCGTCCGCCGAGAGCGCTCCAGGTATGATCGCGTCGATGCGGCTTTTGCGCAATGCTACGAGATGGCGAAAATCATATTTGCCCGGCGGATGATAGGCCAGAAAGTCGAGGTCATGGAAAAGCGTCGCATTGTTAGAGTTTGCGAGCAGCGCCTTCCAAGCAACAGCATCTTCGGGACGATAGGGGCGAATGACCCATTCGTTCACACTTGGCCTTTCATTAGTTGCCCGTTGCAGATTGGCTTTCCTCACGTCCACCGAGGTCGGGATCTCCATCGCTCATTTACTTCGCCTAGCGTAGCAGTAGAAAGGCTCTTCAATGCTACGTGTGCGAGCAAATCCAACACCATTGAGCGAATGCCGCGGCCGGGAAACCGGCCTTCGAGCAGCCTCTCATGGTCATGATAGAAGGATTTGGACTCCTTGTAGTGCCGATCGGACGCGGCATTCAAATACAACATGTTGGGATGCAGGTTGATGACTTTGAGCCCGGGCCGCTCGAGGTGCAATCGGCCGATGTCGAACCCGGTGGCTCCGGTTTTGAGCTCGAAATGATCGGCGAAGTAAATCGGCAGTTCCAGGACGTCGTATTCCTTCCATATCGGCTGCAAGCCCGGGGTCAGCGGCAGCTGGTAGCTGCTGTCGTATTCGAGGCCGAATCCCCGGTACAGCGGGATCATCAGCGAATCGTAGAATAAGCTGTGGCTGCGCGCGCCCTTTGCTTCCGGCGCGAAGTCCAGAGTGGTGCGCAGCACGTGACGATAGAGATCCCCCTCGTCAATCTCCGCCATTGCTGCCGGACCTATTTCAAGGCCGAGCTCCCTCAATGTGGTTCCGTTGCGTCGATAATTGGGGTGAAGGCCGCGCTCATGCGGTCCGACATCGATACCGGCATGGGTACAGAAGAAAGTCGCTCGCACTCCATGCATGTCGAATAAATCGCGAACATCTTGCAGCACCGCGGGATGCGCCCACTCGACGTCGACCGTAAAGCAGACCGTTCCGGGGTCACCCATTCTCGCGAGACCCCTTCGCCAGGCCACCAGGCCACCCCGTGAGTAGGGAGGCGGAGGCCACAATGCCGCTGATCAACAGCGCGCTCAGCCCGAACATCACGGAGGCTGCGGCTACGCCCACGGGATCAGCTCGGACAAGGCTGAACGCGGCGACCAAGGCCCCCTCACGAACTCCCCACCCGCCCAACGATACCGGCATTCCCGAAACCAGCAGCGCCGGCGGCACGAGAACCAGGCAGTCGAGCGCCCGCAGATCGGCGCCGATGGACAACCCAAAAATATAGATCAGCAGCACGCCAAAAAGATTGGACGCGATGCCGAGCGCCACCGCCGCTAAACTCATTTTCCGTGAGCACAAAGTAATGCGCAGGTCAGCCGCCGCGGTCGCAAGGTAGCGTCCGAGCCAGGGGACCGCTCGGGCGAGCCGAGGAGGAGCAAAGACCAGGGCGACGGCAGCCATTGCCCCCAGCGCCGCAATCGTCAACGTCAGAAAGGGCGTGACGCTGCCTACCTTTCCGGCAATGGCTGGGAGAGTCGGAACAACGAGAAAGGTCAGGCACGCAAACCCGAGCAGGCGGTCGCAAATGACCGACCGTGCGGCGACGGCCGCGCCCGTCAGTCGCGCAAGCAGCACAGTCCGCGCCACATCTCTTCCGAGTGAGGACGGCAGCACCTGGCCGATCAGGACGCTGTGGCCGAGGAAAAGCGCAAGCGGGCCGAACCCGACGGCCTTGCCGCCCAGGATATGGATGACGAGCTGCCAGCGCCACACTAAGACGGCGAACTGCGCCACGACAACTAGGCCGGCCACGCCGAGAGCCAGCGGCGCGGCGCGGCCGATGAGATCAACGACAGTGCCGAGATCGATAGAGCGAAGAACCACCCAGAACGCCAGCGCGGTCACCCCCCAGCGCGCCGCGAAGATCAATTTGCCGCGCGGCAGGCCGGGCACCCGCCAGGCGCGCCGCGCCGTTACCGCAAAGGGAACCGGGGGGAGCGCACGGAGCATCCGATCAGGCCCTCGCCATCTCCGTCGTGACGAGGTCGAGCGCCCTCAGCACCCGATCCTGCTGCTCCGGCGTGAGTCCCGGGTGCATCGGCAGCTGCAATGTCGAGGTCGCCGTGCTCTCGGTCAACGGTAAGGAGGGCGCGTCCTGCCGGTAGGGCGGCTCCAAATGAGAGGCCATCACGCCGCGGCGCGTCGGGATCCCCATTTCGAACAGGCGGTCCATGACGGCATTGCGCGACAGCCCGGCGTCCTCGCGGAGCCGGACCTGATAGCTCTGCCAATTGTGAGTCAGACCCGGCGGGACATGCGGGGCGATGAGCGCGGGGTGCCCGGAAAGATAGGCGCCGTAACGGGCGGCCACGGCGGGCCGCCGTTCCAGGATGTAGTCCAGCCGGTCCAGCTGGGCGAGCCCGATGGCTGCCTGAATATCGGTCATGCGATGGTTGTAGCCGATCTCGGGGTAGCTCTCGAACCGCGTCGGCGGGCCTGCGTGACGGGCATAGTCGGACAGCGACATGCCTTGGTGGCGCAATCGCCGCAGGCGCTCGGCGAGCGCCGCATCATCGGTGGTGATCATGCCGCCCTCGGCGGTGGTGACGACCTTGCGCGCATGCAGGCTGAATACGGTCACGTCGGCCAACGCGCCCACCGGCCGGCCCTTGTTGAAGCTGCCAAAGGCGCAGGCGGCATCGTCCAGCACCCGCAGCCCGTGCCGGCGTGCCAAAGCGCCGATCGCGTCAATGTCGCACGGCAGTCCGATCTGATCGACCGGCATGATCACCCGGGTGCGATCGGTGATCCGGCGGGCGGCGTCGGCGGGATCGATGTTGTACGTGGTGGGGTCGATTTCGGCGAAGACCGGCGTTGCGCCGACATGGCGGACGACGTTGACCGAGGCGATAAAGGTCAGCGACGGGACGATCACCTCGTCGCCGGGGCCGATACCCCAGGCGTGCAATACCAGAAAGGCGCCGGTCGTCCAGCTCGAGACCCCGATCGCGTGATCGGCGCCGCACAGCTTCGCAAAGCGCCGCTCGAATTCGGCTAGGCGCGGCCCGCCGACCACCCAGCCGCTGCGCACCACCTCCGCGGCGGCTTCCGCTTCGGCCTCCCCAAAGCAAGGGCGGCTGAACGCGATCGGCTCGTTCACCCGTGCATCTCCGCGGTCTCCAGCATTCGGTGCTCATCGCCGGTGTCCGCCGGGAGGCGCCAGTTGCGTATATCTTCTTCCAGAAGTCCGGCAGGATCGGGATGGGCCGCGCGGAACCAGTCGATGTAGCGCCGCAGGCCCTCTTCGAGGTTCACCTCGGCGGCAAAACCGAGAGTTTCGCGCGCGAGGCGGGTATCGGCCCGCAATGCCCGGACATCGCCGGGACGCGGCTCGATGAACCTTGGCGCAAGGCCGGGCCGCCCGCACACTCGCGCGATCGCTTCCGCCACCTGCCGCACCGTAACCATCTCGCCATAGGCGATGTTGACGGCGCGGCCGACAAGCGTGTCGCAGCCCGCGGCGAACGCGATGCCGCGGGCGGTCTCCGTCACATAGGTGAAGTCCCGGCCGTTTTCGCCCGTGCCGAAGATCACCGGCGGCAGCCCGTTCAGCACGCGTATCACAAAACGGGGGATCACCTCGGCTAAATCCCCGCTCGTGTGCTCGCGCGGACCGTAGGCGTTGAAGGGCCGGACGACGATCGTCGGCAACCGGTAGGTCTGCCAGTAGGCTTTGGCATAGTGCTCACCGGCGAGCTTGGCGGCACCGTAGACCGTAGCCGGTTCGCATACGGCCGTGGTTTCGACGAGGGGCTCGCACCCGCAATTGCCGTAAACCTCCGATGATGAACAATAGATGAAGCGCGCAACTCGCCGACGCCGTGCGACTTCAAGCACATTCAGGGTTCCGGTGGCGTTGACCTCGTGATTGTGCAACGGCTCCGCCAGCGAGCGTCGCACGCATTGCACGGCCAGATGAAAGACGACATCGCTTCCCGCCATCGCCGCCTCGATGGCCCGTAAGTCGAGTATCGAGCCCTGGACGATCCGCAAATCGCCCCGGCTCTGTGCCTCCCCGAGATTGACGCGCGTGCCGGTTGAGAAATCGTCGAGAACGGTGACCGCCCAGTCCCCGGCCACGAGATGGTCGACCAAGTGGCTGCCGATGAACCCTGCCCCGCCGGTGACCAGGCAGCGGCGCATCATTCGGCGGCTCGCCGCAGCGAGGTAGTGGTCCGCAGACTGGCGTCGAGCGAGGATTGCGCGCGCTCGAGCATGTCGATGATCCGCAATCCCTTGCGGCCATCCATGATCGAGCGCTCCCGGCCGGTGATCACCTCGCCGAAATGGGCCACCACTCCCGCCAACGGCTCGCAATCCGACACGCGCGGCGCGTAAATGTCGCCGATCCGGTAGCTCGGCATGATGTGGCTGCGCTGCTCTTCCTGCTGGTACGAGATGCCGCTGTCGTAGATCTTGAGCTTTTCCTCGCGGTTGAGATCGTCCCAGACCGCCATGCGTTTGCTTCCGCCGATGGCGATGCGGCGAACCTTGACCGGCGACATCCAGCTCAGGTTGAAATGCGCGATGGTGTTGGAAGCGAAATGGACCGTGACGTAGGCGATGTCGGGCAAGTGGGGGTTGACATGGCAATATCCCGTCGCTTCGACGTGGAGCGGGTCTTCGTCGAACAGATAGTCCATGATCGAGAAATCATGCGGCCCCAGATCCCATAATACGTTGAGGTCCGGCTGGAAGAGGCCGAGATTGACCCTGAGGAAGTCATGATAGGAAACCGCACCGAGCGAGCCGTTCTGATGCAGCTGGCGCAGCTTTCCAACCGCGCCGTGGAAGAGATAGGTGTGGTCGACCATCAAGGTAACGCCGTTATGTTCGGCGAGCGCCACCAGCTCTCGGGCCTCTGCCACACTGGCGCACATGGGTTTTTCGACGAGGACATGCTTGTTGCGGACGAGCGCCCGGCGCGCCAGAGAAAAGTGGGTGGCCGCGGGGGTGGCGATCGCCACCGCCCCCACCCCGGGGTCGTCGATCACCTCCGTCCCATCGCCATACAACCGGATCGCCGTACTCGTTCGGCGAACCCCGTCCCGCGCGCTTTCCCGGATGTCGGACACGGCCACGACGTCGAACCTCGGGTCGCTCGAAAAAGTCCGAAGGAGGTTCTGGCCCCAATAGCCGTGACCACACAGCCCGACTTTGACGATGCTCACACTGTCTGCCTCGTTTAGTCGGTTTTGACCTGCCGCACGACCCGGATTTCTCGCGATCGTTCTTGGGAGCGTCTCCGGAGCGAATTGACAAGAATATTAGCTTACACCAAAGTAGTGAATCATTCAAGCGACTACCCAACAATTTCGGCACCAACGGTCTCGATTGGCAACCGGGTAAATTGGTTAACTCGCAGAAACACGTGACGCTATCGCGCTCGAGCTTCAGACGCGAAGCGTCAGCGGCAGGCGAAACGCACTCCCAGAGCGTACGTAAACACACTGAGGCGTTCGCGAATTTTTTCGAGAGGAACGCCCCCTCCGGTAATTGATTTAGCGGCTGGTAAAAGGGAGAGTCGCTCTGCTCGGCTCGAATAAATTGTTGCGATTGAAGACAGGATCTTCACCGAGCGGCGCCTCCGGCTCTCCGGATGGGGCGTGGCATTCTCTGCCGACACCATCCTCCGTTCGCGAGTTGTATAGGAGATTGAGATGCTAAGCGATAAAAAGGTTTGCGTTGTGCTGCCCGCCTATGATGCAGCCAAGACCCTGGAAAAAACGTTAAACGAAATCCCGTCCGATTTTGCAGATGATCTTATTCTCGTCGACGATGCCAGTAAAGACGATACGGCAGAAATCTCGAGAAGGCGGGGTGTATATACGATCGTACACGAAAAGAACAAAGGCTATGGTGGGAACCAGAAGACCTGCTACCGACATGCCCTCGACAGAGGCGCAGATATTGTGATCATGTTGCATCCCGACTATCAATATTCACCGAAGCTGCTGCTGCCAATGGCATCGTTGCTCGCGTCCGGATTTTTCGACGTCGTCCTCGGATCGCGCATTTTGGGCGTTGGTGCCGTTGCTGGTGGAATGCCCATTTATAAGTATATCTCGAACCGGGTTTTGACATTTTTTCAGAATATCCTTTTGCGACACAAATTATCTGAATACCATACCGGCTATCGCGGATTTACGCGTAAAGTTCTCGAAGATCTCCCTCTTGACCGTAATTCAGACGATTTCATTTTCGATAACCAAATGCTCGCGCAGGCGATCTATCGAGGATTTCGGATTGGTGAAATATCTTGTCCGACCAATTATTTTGCTGCCGCGTCATCGATTAATTTCCAGCGCAGCGTAATTTATGGACTTGGTGTTCTTAAAACTTCCCTGCAGTACCGTCTTGCTTGCGCGGGCTTCGACCGAGGCACAGTGTTCGAAGCCTTGGCGCGGAGCACGCCCACGTCGCGGCTGGCAGAGGGACCGCAATCAACGTTTTAAGACAAACGCTCTCGTCAGATATCTGTTGTTGTTCACCTATTCTCTTGGATTGATGCCATATGCGCTCGCTTTCGTGTCGTGGATGGCCGCAACATTCCTACTTTATCTGGCGAATGAGGAGATTTTATTCTTGATGAACGAGGTCGAAGCGGCCAAGCCAATGTGTCGGCGCTAACCGAGGCAAAGCCAGGTGAACTTGACGCACGTTCACGCGAGCCGAGCAGATGCCGCAGCGGCGGAACTGCCGGCACTTACATCGCTGCGAGGGATTGCTGCAGTGGGTGTGCTGCTCTTCCATAGCAGTTTTTATGCCTATCACTTTGCCGGTGCCTCGCCGCCTTGGCTCTGGCGCCGTGGATATCTTGCGGTTGACCTGTTTTTCTTCCTCAGCGGTTTTGTGTTGACGCATGTCTACGGACATCGTCTAACCGAACAGAGAAACTGGCGGATCGTCAGCAGATTTTTCTGGGCACGGTTCTGTCGCATCTATCCCGCGAGCCTTTTCACAACCGCCGTATTTGTATTGGCGTACACTGTCGGGAATCTTCCTTTTCCAGCAGACGCCTCTTTCATGAAGCAGCTGGCTGCCTCATTGCTCCTTGTGCAGGTCCCGTGGTTGGACGATATTGTGATCAATAGTCCGTCGTGGTCGATTTCGGCGGAATGGTATGCCTACCTGCTCTTTCCTTTTGTTGTTCCGCTGATTTGGCGGCTGAATGGCCGCAGAGCTGCGACATTCGGCATCCCTCTTCTGATCGCGGTCGCCGCCGATCACACCCTCTTCACGCATGAGCAACAAATCCTAGGCTGGGGCGCACTCCTTCGCGCGTTGCCGGAATTCTTGGTGGGCGCTTTCGCCTATCGCTTTTATAGCGAGCGTATTTTTCGGCGAATCTGGGAGAAGGACGCGACGCTGGTTGGTATTTCAATGATCATCATCGCCGCTTGTCTTGCCGATGTGTCCGATGGCGCAATTGTAGTATTTCTGTTGGCGCTTCTCCTCGCTTCGGTGTGCAATTCTGGAAAAATGACCCATATACTCAACGTCAGAGCGCTGCGCTGGCTCGGTGAAGCATCGTACTCGATCTATATATTCCAAATACCACCGTTTATGGTTGCTGTAAGCCTTTCTGGAGTATTCGTCGCCCATGGTTTCGGAGGTTCCCGATTTCAAGTGATCGCCACATTATTTGCGATCGGGGGCGGGGCGTTGGTGCACCGACGCGTGGATGTGCCTGTCCGCGCCGCGCTCCGCCGCCTGCCCGATCGGGTAATGGTGTTCACTGGTGCCGATCGGGCGGCGAAGATCGGCCCCACACCTCTCGCGTCGGCTGCGCTGCCAGAGCAGGATCGATGAGCACCGATAGGGAATACGGCCAATATGGGAATAGTTGAGTGCCCAAAGCATTGGAAGGTGATCCGGTTGGTTTCTTTGCTAGCGGTAGGCGTCAGTGGCAGTCATTTCTCACCTTCCTGCGCGACGCTGCATGGCTGACGCGAGGCCGCATTTTCGGGTACTCGACGGCTCTGATTGCCGGTACGGTCGCGGTGTTGACCTGGGTGCTGAGCGGGCACGGCATCGCCGATCCCATGGGCCGGCCTATCGGCACGGATTTCCTCAGGCTTTGGACGGCGTCCTACGCTCTCCTCAACGGCCAAGAGCGTGCAATTTATGATCCTGCCGCTTTTTTTGCCCTGGAAAAAGCTGTCACACAACCCGCAACTGCGGATTTCTACCCCTGGCTCTATCCGCCCCCAGCCCTCCTCATCGTTTACCCGTTAGCGCTGCTGCCGTATCTAGGATCGCTCGCCGCCTGGATCGCGCTCGGGCTCGCCGGATATCTCGCAGCATTGTGGCGGATCTTCCCTAAGTCACTGACCCTCTGGGTCGGCCTTGCCTTCCCCGCCGTGCTTTGGACTGTGACACATGGCCAGAATTCGTTCCTGACCACAAGCCTCTTTTGCTGGGGGTTGCTCCAGCTTCCCCGCCGCCCCGTTCTAGCCGGCATCTTGTTTGGTCTTCTAACATTCAAGCCGCAGCTCGGTCTACTGCTGCCGATCGCCCTCGTCGCCGGAAGGCATTGGCGGGCGGCCCTCGCGGCGACGCTTGCAGCTCTGGCCATCTCGGCCACGTCGGCTATCCTCTTCGGAACCGGTGTCTGGGCCGATTTCCTCGCCAGCACAACGCTCAGCCGGAGCTTGCTCGAGGACGGCTTGGGCTTCGGCCACTACTATAAGATGCAATCTGCTTTCGCGGCGACGCGGCTTCTCGGATTTTCAGTACCGGTCGCCTATAGTCTCCAGGCCCTTGTCGCGTTGAGCGCCGCGGCGGCTGTTGCGTGGGTTTGGAGGCGGCCAGCGGGCGATCCGGACATGAAGAACGCCGCGCTCATGGCTGCGACGCCGCTCTCGACAGCTTTCTTTTTTGATTATGACCTGATGCTGCTGGCGCCGGCAATCGCCTGGCTCGCGCGCAAAGCAGTGACGAGTAGAGCCCTGCCGTATGAGCAGACCACACTGGTGGCCGCCTTCCTTTCCCCTTTTGTCTCGCGCGTATTGGGTATGCACACTCACCTGCTCCTCGCGCCCATTTTCGTGGCTACGTTGGTCGTTGCGATCGTCGGGCGCATTCATGCTACGGAAAATGGGTAATGGACGCTCTACGGAAAGCGGCAACGGATGCTTTAACCCCTCCTTGACGTTCCTTGACGGCCTGCGCGGTCGGGCCCACGTAATGTGCCAGATGGGCGTTTAAGCGACCCTGGCCCTGGTGCTAAGGGTCAACATTCCAGTTGCCCACCTCCTGGGTCATGCCTGGAGCTCCCTGCACGGACGGGTCCCATTGCCTCACCAGATAGAGGGGCCTCTGCTTCACTTCATCAAATGTCCGGCCGAGATACTCGCCGATGATCCCCAAAAAGATCAGTGGGAGACCGCCAAGGAACAGGATCGCGACTAGCAAGGATGGGAAACCGGGAACCGGATTTCCCAAGATTATCGTCCTTATTGTCATATAAAATCCATATAGAATGGATAATATTGCGGTGATAAGGCCGACGTAGGTCGCGACCTTGAGCGGTCCGATACTGAAGGAAGTGATTCCTTCAATAGAGAGGTTCCATAGTTTCCAATAATCCCACTTGCTTGCGCCCGCATAACGCACGTCGGGCTCATAGGGCATGGGGATTTGACGATAGCCGATCCAGGCGAACAGGCCTTTCATATATCGATGCCGCTCGCGAGCCCCGGCCAAAGCGTCGACCGCGCGACGACTGAGAATACGAAAATCGCCGGCATCGAGCGGAATGAGTTCGCCACTGAGCGAGTTGATCACGCGGTGAAAGGCTCGGGACGTAAACCTTTTCACGCGGCTCTCGCCCGCGCGCGTCGCGCGCTGGCCGTAGACGACGTCGGTATCTTCCTCCTGCCACCGCGCGATGAACCTGGGGATGAGTTCCGGAGGATGCTGAAGGTCTGCGTCGATCACGATGACGACGTCGCCGCGCGCATAATCGAGCCCGGCCGTAAGCGCTATCTCCTTGCCAAAAATTCCGGCTGAGATCGATAATGCCGATTGTCGAATCCGCCGCCTTCAGCGCGCGGAGCAGCTCCAGGGTGTTGTCGTTGCTGCCATCGTTAACGAAAATGACCTCGCTAGGGATCAACAGTGTTTGCCGAACAACGGATAATCGTCGATTGAACTCGAGGATAACGTCGTTCTCATTATATGCTGGCACCACAATCGATAATAACTTGACCGGCTTTGATTCGCTGGTGGAGGCCGATACTTGCGACATCTTGTGCTCATAGCTCCATAGAACCCAGCTTCAGCACGAAGCCCCATGCGACTCACTGACCACCGCTCCTCTGGCCTCGCGGGACGGTGGAGCTCAGGTCAAGAACTCACAGCTGGTTCCGATAAACCATAAACCCCCAGAGCGAAACACTCCCTGACGTGGCAGTCCCAAAAATCGCCTCCAAGGCATCGGGCGTTCAGGTCACCTTCACGGTTTCTTGAAATGCTGTCTATAGAGACGTAGAAATGGACCTAGTCCTCCTGGGCGCTAAATTTTTGTGAGACAGATCCTCTCCCCGCTGATTGGTTGTCCGGCGGCAGAAACCGGCCGTCGCCCGATGCGTCTCTGCGCCACGAGTGGTCTTTGCCAGTCCAATTGGTTCGGATTGCCGACATGATCAAGGCCGCCGAGAGCCACCGCAAAGAAGCCGATCTCGATCGAAGACCTTCGCGGCCTGTGGACATCTTCAACGATCGGTGGCTGCGATCGTTCGGCTGCGCCTTCGCCGCGCTCTATCTGGTGTACTTCCTAATTTTATACCAAGCTGGAACTTGGATCATTAATGGGATGGGGCTCCCTATCTACACCGATTTTGCCTACGAATGGGCGGCCGCGCTGCAGGCGGCGAACGGACATGGAGCTTTATTATATGATCCCGCTATATCCGTCGAAATGCAGCCAGTTGTGGGCGGCGCGAGCGGCGACATCTATCCGATCTGGCCCTATCCTCCCACGTTCCTTTTGATGCTCGCGCCATTTACGGCGCTTGGTTATTTGCGCGCTTTTATCGCCTGGGACCTGTTAACGCTTCTCGGTTGCGTGACCGTCGTCTATCTGATTATTCGGCGGCGGGCGGCGATCGCTGTGGTGTTGGCCGCGCCGTTTACCGCCTGGAACTTTCTCGCCGCGCAAAACGGGTTCCTTACGGCATCACTATTGGGTGCCTCGCTCATGTTCCTTGAGCGGCGGCCGGGTTTGGCCGGAGTTTTTATCGGCTGCCTGACCTACAAGCCGCAATTCGGAGTACTGTTCCCGGTGGCGCTATTGGCGGCGGGGCAATGGCGCGCCATTGCAAGCTGCGCGATCACCTTCTTGGTCTTGGTGGGCGTAACAGTTGCCGCATTCGGTGCCGGCGTTTGGACGGCGTTGCCTAGAGGGCTTCTCGCGCAGGCCGGTTTGAACCTTCTCGCCGATCCCGACAGCAATTGGGGGTATCTCCAGAGCGCTTACGGATTGATCCGCAGCCTCCATGGTACCGCCCATTTAGCCTGGCTGGTTCAAGGATTGGTCACCTTTGCTGGCGCCGTTACGGTGTGGATTGTCTGGCGAACTCGAACCAGTTACGAACTGAAGGCGGCAATATTGTCGGCGGCTGCGCTTCTCGCTACCCCCTATGCGTTCGCCTACGACATGGCCGCAATCGTCATCCCGGCTGCTTTTCTCGCAACCGACCAGCTGAGCCGCGGCTTGTTGCACGGAGAGAAGACAATGTGGATCGTCATGTTCGGCGCGCCACTTGCTGTCCTCGCAACACTCGGAGACAATGCGGACGGAACAACCTTCGGGGGTACGCCGGTTTGCCTGTTTGCCGCATTCATGCTTTTCTGCGTGATCATGCGTCGAGCGCTGCGCAGCCCTGGTCAGCCAGCTATAATTAATGGCGGGCTCGGCTCACAGCCAGCCACCATCCGATGACCAGCCACCCTCGGCGCTAAGAAGCCGCCGCTTATGAGCGAGACATTCCGGACCATCCAGGCCCAGGCGAGTTTGGATCAGACAGCTCCGCGCCTCCTCGGTATTTTTGCGAGATGGCGACTGCTGGCCTACGGATATACCTTCCCGGTCTTTTACGCTGCGTTTTTTCTATACCTATATTGGCGCGGGCTGTGGCTGGTGAATGAAAGTGGAGCGCCGGTATATCACGATTTCACCTGTTTCTGGGTAGCTGGATGGCAGGCGCTGCACGGGGAGACCGCGTCGCTTTCTGATCACGCAGCATTTAAGGAGGTCCAAGAAATCTCGGCCGGATTAGGACGTTCCCCTGAATTGTTGTTGTCATATCCCCCAGTATTTACGCTCATTTTGGTGCCGCTGGCGATACTCCCTTATTTTGCCTCCTTCCTGACTTGGGAATCGGTGACATTGGTATGTTGCATCGCTGTCGTCTATCTGATCGTCCGGCGGCAACCGGCCATCTCGCTGATGCTGGCGTCGCCATTTGCGGCCTGGAATTTTCTGATCGGACAGAATGGATTTCTGACAGCGTCGCTTCTTGGGGCATCGCTGTTGCTCCTCGAGCGGCGGCCGGTCCTGGCCGGCGTGTTCATCGGATGCCTCACCTATAAACCGCAATTCGGGATCCTGCTTCCCGTGGCGCTTATTGCCGCTCGTCAATGGTGCGCCTGTGTCAGCGCCGCGGTCGCCGCCATCTTCCTGGTTGCCGCCTCGGCGGCCGCTTTTGGTGTTGACGGCTGGGTTGCGTTCCCTCGCGCGCTTTTCGCGCAGGGCAGCGGAACCATGTTCACCAGTCCCGACTGGGGATTCCTCCTCCAAACTTTCTACGGGTTGATCCTCGTCCTCCAGGGAGGCGCCGCGCTGGCTTGGCTCGCTCAGGGAGTGGCCACGGCGGGCGTGGGAATAGTCGTATGGCTGGTCTGGCGCTCTCCGGTACGCTACGCGCTGAAAGCGGCAACACTGTCTACCGCGGCACTCATCGCCACGCCTTACGCCTTGGCCTACGACCTGGCCGCGATCGCAATTCCGGTGGCGTTTCTCGCAAGCGACCAGATACGCTGCGGGCTGCTCCGAGGCGAGCAGACGACCATCATCGCGCTGTTCGTCGCGAGCCTCGCCGTCATCCCGACTGCGGGAAAGGCGCCCGTTGGTGCCGTCATTCTGGTCGCGCTTTTATGCCTGATCTTGCGCCGCGCTCTGCGATATCGCGAGGAGTTGGCCATATCCACATCACCGGTTCTCTGAGCGAGACCTGGAATCAGCCCAGCGGCGCTGATCGGTGCTCTTAAGCATGATATCGCGCCGGATTCTTGTCTCTTAGGGGGGAAAGGGCCGTCGCGGTTCCAAACCGGTGGCGGCCATAATCCAAAACCCTGGCAATGCCTACAAATTTCGTAAAATTCTCCTGAGACGCCTCGCCTTTCCGTCGATTGATTCATCGGCAGGTAGCAAACGCTCGCCGGACAGCGACGTGGATCCTGTCACCCACGTTCACCCTTTGAGGATCTACGCATGTTCGAGACGATGCAAATTTACCTTCTCCAGCTGATCAACCGCTTCCGTCGGAACGAGGACGGTGCCGCCCTGGCCGAATACGGTCTGCTCGTTGCCTTGATCGCCGTAGTCTGCGTTGTGGCAGTCACGGCCCTCGGCACCAACATCAGCGTCGCGTTCAGCAAGATTGCTTCCGCGATCGGCGCGGCGTAACGATATCGGCCGCTGCGTGGTCGAATGTGATCTGGCCGCTACGACCACGTAGCGCGCGTCTTCGCGCCTCAATGGCGCCGGCGACTTGAGACATTTATGCGGAGGATATCCCAATGGATAAGTTGGTTAAGTGCTTTCGCCGGGACGAGGAGGGAGCAGCCCTGGCCGAATACGGTCTGCTCGTCGCATTGATCGCCATCGTTTGCGTCGTCGCCGTCACAGCACTCGGTACCAATATCAGCGTCGCCTTCAGCGAAATCGCTTCGGCGCTCGCCGGGGCGTAAAGTCGGACGCCGCATGGCTGCATCCGATTGCTTCGCATAGTCCCCCCAGCGCCGGAGGCAGTGTTGCAAACATTGGTGCTCCTTCTCGGCATCGGCATCTTCGCCATCGTAGCTTATGGCGATATCCGAACTCGCCGCATTCCGAACGAGCTCGTGGTCGCGATCCTCGCGCTCGCCGCGTTTCGGATCGCGCTGGTCGGGGACCCGACTGCAGCCCTCTATACTCTCGCGGCCGGCGTGGCGCTTTTTGCCGCGACGTTTCTGCTGTTCTGGCGGGGCCTGCTTGGCGGCGGCGATGTCAAATTGATGACCGCGACCGGGCTTCTCATCGGGTATCACGATCTTTTTCAGTTTCTGTTCGTCATGAGCGTATCGGGCGCACTGGTCGCGCTCGCGGTTGTTTCACGTGACAGGCTCGGCCGGCGCGCCGTCACGTCGCCCGGCCCAGAAGATCAGGACCCGCCGGCACGGCTGACCGTGCCTTACGGCGTCGCGATCGCCGCGGCCGGTATAGTGACCCTCCTCGTTCAATCCTTTCCCCCCGGGTGAGCCGCGATGCGCGCCAAGACGATCCTGACTGTCCTGTTTCTGATCTCGCTCGCCGTCGCGGCGATCGTGATCTTCCGCGCTTTGCCGGAGATGACCGGGACCGCCGCCCAGGAGGCTGCGAGAGACGAAATCCTCGTCGCAACGGCGGTGCTGCCGGCCGGCACGTTGCTGCGCCCGCAGGATGTCGCCTGGGAGCACGCCAAAAGCGACACCCAGCCGGGGGAGATCGTGCGGCCGGACGCAGCCGCCCGCGAGGCCAAGCCAGAGCTCGACGACGAGGCGCGCTCCGTGGCTTATGGCGCGGCTCTGCGCAAGGGCCTGGCCGCCGGCGATCCAATCCGCCGCGCCGATATCGTCAAACCCGGTGATCGCGAATTTCTGCAGATCGTGTTGTCGCCCGGGACGCGGGCGATCTCGATCCCGGCTCACCTGATGGGCCCCAGCGGGCCGAATACGCGTTTTCTCGGCCCCTTCCCTGGGGATCGCGTCGATGTCATCCTGACGCAGAAATTCCAGCAGGACCTGCCGCCGACGCGCCGCTCGGTGGGCGAAGCAGTCGTCGAGGATTTGCGCGTGCTGGCCATCGCCCCGCCGGATTCCAAGTCAAACACCAACGCCGACACGACGATCCCGATGACGCTCGAGGTGACGCCCGAGCAGGCGGAAAAGATCACGGTCGCCCGCGAGCTCGGCAGGCTCGATCTGATGTTGCGCGGCTTTAGCGGCAGCCCGGACGGCATTATCGCGAGCTCGACACCCGGGTCCGGCAAGGGACCCGTGGCCAAGCCGGTCTGGGCGGGCGACGTGTCGCCAGCGTTGGGCGGCGCGATGCCGGAAAAGCCGGTCACTGTCGAGCGGCCGCCGGTCGATGTGATCCGCGGCAGAACCACGGAAACCGTCAAAGAGACGTGGCACCCCGATGCCGGCGGGCGCCCCGACCGCGAGATCAGGGCCCGGACCGAAAAAGATGCGCCGTCGACGACGAATGACGACCGCAGCCGGGCCGAAGGGCGCTGAGGGGCATGTGAGGCAACGGGGAGCGAGGAAGGAACCAGCAAATGAGAAGCGTTCTCGACGCGCCCGCGCCGATCGAGCGCACCACCCCCAGCAAGTTACCGGTCGGCCGGCCCCCGTTCTTGGCGTTTGTCGCCGATGCCGAGACCGAGAGGCTTCTGCAGGAATGCGTGACGCAGCTGGCGCTCGGCCAGGGCGCGATCATCCGCGGCGGCATCGCCAAGGCCACCGAGCACCTGGGGCAGCATCGCTCGCCCCACATCCTGATCGTCGACGTTAGCGGTATCGAGCTGCCGATATCAAAGGTCAACGAGCTCGCCGATGTCTGCGAGCCCGGCGTCGCGGTGATCGCGATCGGCAATCGCAACGAAATCGGCCTCTACCGGGACCTGCTGCATGCCGGGGTTGCCGACTATGTCGTCAAGCCGCTCAACTCGCAGCTGCTGGCCAAGGCGTTGGCGAGCGGCCGGGCCCATTCGGGCGAAGCGAGCCTCATCCATAAAAAGCGCGGAACCTTGGTCGCCTTCGTCGGGGCGCGGGGCGGTGTCGGCACGACGACGTTGGCGGTCAACACGGCCTGGTACCTCGCCAATCGGCAGAGCCGCCGGGTCGCATTGGTCGACCTCGACCTGCAGAACGGCGATTGCGCACTGGCGCTCGACATCAAGCCGAGCTCCGGGCTGCGCGAGGCGCTCGCCAACCCGCTGCGCATCGACAACACGCTGCTCGATCGCGTGATGACGCCGGTCGGCGAGCGTCTGTTCGTGCTGGGCTCGGAAGAGCCGTTGAGCGATGATCTGCATTTCACCGCCGTGGCGGTCGAGACCCTCGTCTCGGCGCTGCGCGAGCAGTTCCACTATGTTATCGTCGACGTCCCGCGGATCCCGGCGTCGCCCTATCGGCGGGCGCTCGAGATGGCGGATTTCTGCGTCGTGGTGGCCGACCAGACATTGCGCTCCGTGCGCGACACCGTGCGGTTGCGCACGGCTCTGGGCGAAGGCGACGGCAAACGGCGTAATATTCTCGTCGTCAACCGTCATGGTGAGGGCGGGCGGCACGCGGTGACCTTGCAGGAGATGCAGCACGTCCTCGAAGCCAAGCCGAAGAGCGTGATCCCGTTTCAACCATCATTGTTCACGACGATGGCGGGCGCGACAAAGATCGCGGCGGCGCGGCGCGGAAAATTTGCTGATGCGATCGCCGCCCTCGGGCTCGAAATGTCGGGACGGCCCCCGGATCGGCGGCGCTGGTGGAGGGCTGAAAGTTGAGGTCGGCCGGCTTCGGTCGCCGCGTCGTCGAGCCGAGCGGCCACGAGCTCGTCCTCGTTCCCGGTCAGGAGGCGCCGAGCGCGGCTCCCGAGCTCGCCAATCGGGAGGAGTTGAAGGAGCAGATCCGTACTGCGCTGATGTCGCGCATCGACCCCTCGGTAGCCGGCCGCATCGCGCGCCGCACCCTCAGGGCCGAAATTACCAAGCTGGTCAGCGAAATCGCGACGGAGCAGCGGATCCAGCTCAACGAGATCGAGGAGGCTGCGCTCGCCACCGAGCTGACCGACGATATGGTCGGGCTGGGTCCGCTCGAACCGCTTCTCGAAGACGACGATGTCACCGACGTGCTCGTCAATGGGCCTTTCGACGTCTTTGTCGAGCGCCGCGGCAAGCTCGAAAAGACGACCGCCCGGTTTCGCGACGCCCAGCACCTCGTCAGCGTCGCGCAGCGCATTGCTGCGGCCGTCGGCCGGCGTATCGACGAGGCGAGCCCGATGGTCGACGCGCGGCTCGCCGACGGCAGCCGGGTCAACATCGTCTTGCCGCCGCTGGTGCTCAACGGCGGGACGATCTCGATCCGCAAATTCCCCAAGCAAGCGTTGACCCTCGATGGGATGGTGCTGCAGCACAATTTGTCGCCCGAGGTCGCCCATCTGTTGCAGATCGCGGCGCGCGCGCGCCTCAATATTCTGATCTCGGGGGGCACCGGTTCCGGCAAGACGACATTGCTGAACGCGGTGTCACAACACATCGATACCACCGAGCGCATCATCACGATCGAAGACGCCGCCGAGCTGCGGCTGCAACAGCCGCACGTCGTCCAGATGGAGACGCGCCCCCCCAACATCGAAGGGGCCGGCCATATCCCGCAGCGCGAGCTCGTCCGCAACGCATTGCGCATGCGCCCCGACCGCATCATCGTCGGCGAGGTGCGCGGCTCCGAGGCCTTCGATATGCTGCAAGCGATGAATACCGGGCACGACGGCTCGATGACGACGGTGCATGCCAATTCGCCGCGTGATGCTCTCTACCGCGTCGAAAACATGGTGATGATGGCGAATTTGAGCCTGCCATTGAGGGCGATCCGCATGCAGGTCGCGAGCGCGCTCAACCTTGTCGTGCATATCGAACGCATGCGCGACGGTATCCGCCGCATTCAGAACCTCTCCGAGATCGCCGGTATGGAAGGCGACGTCATAACCGCCCGCGAGCTCTTCAGCTTCCGGTATATCGGCGAAAAGCGCGACGGCACGATTGACGGCGTCTTCGAATTGACCCGCATGCGCCCCGATTTTGTTTCTCGTGCCGCGCGCTACGGCCTCGACGGAGAGCTGCTCGACGTGCTCGGCATCGTCGGGGCGATGCGCGCATGACCCCGAGGGGCAAAGCATGAGCCAGCTCGTTCTTGCCGTCCTCGGCGGCGTCGTCCTGCTCGGCGTGGCGCTTTTCGCGGCTCTACGCGCCGATCGCCGGCGCGAAAGCCGGCAGCAGCACTTGCGCGCCGTGGTCGCGGCGGGGCCGCACGAGGTCGAGCCTACACTCTCCCTGCGGCGGCCGTTGTTGCGAGCCGGAATAAAAGACTTCTTCCTGCTGTCGGCGCTGTGGGCGCGGCTCGAGGCGGCCTTCGCGGCGACCGGCGACCGAATCGGCCTGCCCCATCTTGCGGTGGCCGGGTTGGTCGCGGCGGGTGCGGCAATCGGGTTGGCTGCGGGGATCATGGGCTTTGGTCCCGGCCTCGCCACGCCAATCGGCGTTGCGGCGGGAGTTACAGGGGCCGCGCTGCTGCTGCGGCTCGCACAACGCCGGTACCAGAACCAATTTCTCGACGCCTTTCCTGATGCGCTCGATCTAATCGCGCGCGCAGTCAGAGCCGGTCTACCGGTAAACGACGCGATGCAGGTCGCCGGCCGCGAGGTGCGTCCGCCGGTAGGCCTCGAATTTCAGCGGACGCTCGAGGAAATGCGGATCGGCACCGACATCGACGAGGCGATGCAGCGCACTGCCGACCGGATCCGTGTGTCCGATTTCCGCTTTTTCGTCGTCGCGCTCAAATTGCAGCGGCGCACCGGCGGCAGTTTGGCCGAGACCCTCGGCAATCTCAGCGGCGTCATTCGCCGGCGCAAGGAGATCCGTCTCAAATCCCGCGCGCTGACCTCGGAAGCGAAAGCCTCCGCGACAGTGCTCGGCCTGCTGCCGGTCTTCCTCGGGGCGCTGTTGTTTTTTCTCAACGGTGACCTGATGGCGCCTTTGCTCTCGGATCCGCGCGGCCGGTTCATGCTCGGCGTGGCTGTCCTCAGCCTGATGGCCGGCATCACCGTGATGGCCGTCATGATCAGGAGGAGCGTGCGATAGCCATGCCTCCCACCGAAACGCTGTTCGACACCATCGGGTCCTACCTGACGATCCAAATCGGCCAGATCATCCTTGGTCCGGTGGAGACCGCGATCCTGATCGCGGCCTTCGCCGCGGCGCTGTTGTCGGCGTTCTATCTCTGGCGGATCGGCGCCCAGGAGGAACGCCTCGACCGGCTGTTCGTGCTGCGTGGCGCCGCGGCCGACCGAGTGGTCCGCGAAGAGCGCCCGCGCTGGTACGAGCGGATCGGCGGTATCGTCGCGGCGAGCCCGGCCATTGGCCGGGCCGAGCAGCAGAGACTGCTCGGTGTTCTCGCCGCGGCCGGGATCAAGGGGCACGGCAGCCTCTCCGGCTTTGTCGCCAGCAAGCTCTGCGCCGGCTTTGTGTGGGCGGCGCTGGTGTGGCTTTTCCTCGAGTGGAGCCAGTGGTACGCCGGATCGCCGACGATCCGCATCGCCGTGCTGTTCGGCGCCGTGCTGGTCGGCTGGCGCATCCCCGATTTTGTTCTGAAACGCCTGGCGGCCCGGCGGCGGCAGCATCTCGAGCAAGGGATACCTGATGCGCTCGATCTCCTCGTCATTTGCGCCGAGGCGGGGCTCAGCCTCGATCAGGCGGTCGAGCAGGTCAGCCGAGACCTCCGCGGCTCTAGCCCCGCTGTGGCCGACGAATTTGCCACTACGGCCGCCGAGATGCGGGTCCTGTCCAATCGCGCCGAGGCGCTGGATAACCTCGTCGAACGGACCGGCGTGACCAGCCTGCGCAGCATTACCGCGTCCCTCACTCAGGCGATCCGCTTCGGCACGCCGCTCGCCGAGTTGATGCGGATCCTCGCCGCGGAAATGCGCATCGAGCGCGTGATGCGCATCGAGGAACGCGCGGCCCGCCTGCCGGTCCTACTCTCGATCCCGCTGGCCCTGTTCATCTTGCCGTGCCTGATGATCGTAATCGGTACCCCGGTCGGGCTGCGCGTCATGGACACTTTAAAAAATGCCTTTGGTGGCTAATGATTAGCTGGCGCTTACTAGGCCCCGCGAGCTTTCTAGCAGAGTGCATGCGGCTGGAGGCGAGCGTTTAACCACAATTATCCGCTAATGGCCGCTCAATCGTTATTGAAAATTTTCTGCTTTTAGTTAGTATACAGGCCGGTGCCAGTAACGGGTGGTTGTCCGTCCGTTTGGCTTGATTGCAAGATCTGGCGATTACCGCGGCGATGGCATCGCGCTTCAACCACTCCAATTTCACCAGGTTCCAACAATCGCGCGTCTACGACCGGTTGATGCGGGTACCGTTGCTGGGCTACGCAATATTTTTCGCAACGCTGCAAATGGCGGGCTTAGCCCGCTATGTGCACGAGGCCGATGCGGCGCGGCCGCTGGCCTTCTATGCGATCGGAGTGGCGATGCGGCTGTCGACCATCGCCTTTCTCCTGCTCCTTGCAGCCGCTGCCATCCTTCGGGCGCGGCCGACAGGCAAGGCCCGAGGCCTCGAGCCGCGGATATCCGCCTTGATTGGCGCATTCCTCGTCTATACGATTCCGCTGTTTCCGCGCCGCGAATTGTCGGTCACGGCGGAGATGGTCTCGACGTTGCTGGTAATTTTCGGCAGCGCGGCTGCAATATACACCCTGCTTCAGCTCGGTCGCTCGTTCAGCGTGATGGCGGAGGCGCGCCGGCTCGTTAGCTCGGGTCCGTACCGGTTCGTGCGCCACCCGCTCTATCTCGCCGAGCAACTCGCGATCATCGGCATTTCCATGCAGTTCTTCTCGTTCTCGACCGCCTTTGTTCTCGCCGTGCAAATCGCCTTCCAACTGCGGCGCATGCACAACGAAGAGGCCGTCCTCGCCGAAAGCTTCCCGGAATACGCCGCCTACCGGCAAAGGACCGCCCGGGTGCTGCCGGGGATCTATTGAAGCGGGACGCCCGTCCACTGCGGGAGAGGGGGGCCGACCCCGGATCGCAGTCCGGGGGGAGGCGGGTGAGGATCTCGCCCCCGCGCACAAATTTTCTTCCGGCGTGGGGCGGCGGCGGTCAGAAATGGCTGATGTTGCCGAGCACGGCGAGGCCGGAAACCGACACCGCGAAAATGATCGGCCAGCGCCGGCGCATGACGGTGGCCGCGAGGCACAGATAGGCCGCGACCGCGAGTTTCGGCACCCACCACGCGGCGCCGAACTTGGCCTGGGACATCGCCATCAACGGATTGAGTTCCCAAACCCCCGGGATCGCCAGCGCTCGATTGGTGGTAAGGATGTCGGCGATCTGCAATTCCACAAACAAGATCAGCAAAATCCAATAGGTTCGCGATGCCGGCCACTCGCAGGGCGTAATTCCCCCCCGCGCTACAGCGACCCCCGAGCCCGCCAAATCAGGCGAAGGATCCTCGGGTTCGGCCATTCGGTCTGCCATTCCTACCTCCGCATCGGCCGGGCGAGCCGGTGCAACATGACTTCTCACTTGCAAAAGAACAGTAAAGCACCGGAGTCGTTACCAACGCTCCTCGACGTTAACCAAAAAACTAGCTATTAAGTATAAAGATTTCTAAATTTCTTCCCGTTTTCTGGTAAGATCCACGCAAGACGGTCAGCCACCGATATCAGCACATGGGGGGCGAACGATGCACCCGGACGAGCACCAAGCCGCAATTAGCCGCTGCCAGCGGATGGCGCGCGGTGCGATCGCGTGCAGCTGGCGATTTGTCCGCTTCGAGGCGGCGAAAGCGAAGAGCCTCGGGGAGAGAGGTGCGGCGCTGGTCGAGTTTGGCCTGCTTGCTCCGGTGTTGCTCCTTATCCTGCTGGGTACGGCTCAATTCGGGCTGACCCTTAACCAGTATGTGATGCTGACGAACGCCGTGGGCGTGGGTGCAATGCAGTTCGCGGTCAGCCGCTCGGACACGACGCCTTATACCGATGCCGTGAACGCGGTCAAGGCAGCGGCAACGACCCTGACCCCGGCGAGCCTGACGATCACTTTGTCGGTTGGTAGCCCGCTGACTGCGTGCAGTACCGACGCAGCATGCGCGACCGCGCTGACCAACAATGTCGGACTACCCGCGCAGGTATCAGCAACGTATCCGTGTATCCTAAAGGTCATGTGGTATAATTTTGCACCAACCTGCAACCTGACACAGCAAGTTACGGAGCGCGTACAATGAACCGGGACGCAGCGTCCTTTTTTCGCCGAGTGCTGGGGAACGAAAGCGGCGCCGTTGCCGTCCTGGTGGCGGCCGGGATCTTCGCCTTTGTCGGGTTCGCCGCGCTCTCGGTCGATGTCGGCTATCTTTTCTTCGCCCAGCGCGCCCTCCAAGCCTCGGCCGATGCGGCCGCGCTGGCTGGAGCGCGGGACATCGGTGTCGGTGGGAACCCACCCTTGACGGCGGCTTCTTACAGCTCCGGGGCTGGGGACAAGAACGCCATTGCTAGTCTCACGCTCAGCAGCAGCACTTTCGCGCTGCATTGCTTTAGTCAAATTGGAGGTGCGTGCACCATCAACCAGACTCCCAACACGCCGGCGAACGGCATCAAGGTGCAGGAGCAGGCAAGCGTCCCGCTGTTCTTCGGGAAAATTTTCGGGATTTCCTCGGTGCAGATCTCGGCGAACGCCGTCGCGCTCGCGGCGGGCGGGGTACCGCATCCGCTCAACGTGATGTTCATCGTCGATACGACCGGATCGATGAATGGTGCGCCAATCAACAACGCTTTGACCGGGTTCCGTACGCTGCTGGGCCAGCTCTGGCCCTGCCCTTCAAACCTGACGAACTGCGGCACTGCGACAAACGGCAACGTCGCGAACCCGGTGGACGAGGCCTCGCTGATGGTGTTCCCGCCATTAGATGGCCCGCCCGCCTCCCCCGTCCCCCCAGCGACAGATCCAAGCCAAGCTCCCTACGAATACGATTGCAGCACCAACCCTCCGGTTAAGATCGCGCCGGCTTACGCCGGGCGCTCGGGCACGACCAACGCCGCGACCGCGGCCGGCAACAGCACGCTGCATTTCCCCACGACGCCGACCTTCAACATCGGGTCGACGGCATATGTGAGCGACACGACGCACCCGTCGGTTATCCCGGCCGGCACCACCATCACGTCGGTGACCGGTACGACGGCGGTGATGAGCGCGAACGCGACCGGCACCGGCATCGCCAGTGGCGACACGATCCTTGTTAAGCCGCTCTACGACATCATTCCGCTCTCGAGCGATTACCGCACGTCGGACACGTCTGCCCTCAACACCGCCTCCAACCTCGTGAAGGCGGCCCGCGGCGGAGCTGCCGGCTGCACCCAGGGCCTCGACGACATAGGGGGGCTCGGCACCTATTACGCCGATGCGATCACCGCGGCGCAGACCGTGCTGACAACCAACGCTCGGGCGGGCGCGACGAACGTGATCGTCCTCCTCAGCGACGGCGACGCGAGTGGGGCTGGCACCAGCAACGGATGCCATCTGGCGATCACGGCGGCCCAGAACGCTGCGAAAGCGGGGACCTGGGTATACTCGATCGCTTTTAACTCGCCGAACTCCGGTTGCACCTTGGACTCGCCGTCGATCTCCGCGTGCTCGACGATGAGCCAAATCGCGAACATGCCGGGCTCGTCCCCCGGTACCTATTTCAACGATCTGACGAAGTTCTATTCCGACAACACGAATGGCTGCCAATCGTCCAGTAACCCTAGTATCACCGCAATAAACTCGATTTTCCAGAGCATCGGGAACTCTCTGAGCACGTCGCGGCTGCTGCCCAACAACTGCTTTGGAGCCTCGCCGCCAGCGTGGTGCTCATAGCGATGATGCGGTGACATCGGGGAAGACCCAGCTCCTGCTTTCGCGGGTCCGCCCTGGCAAGCCAAATTTGCCGCAATCTGATCGGGGCCGCACCTCATGCACGCCTCTATCATAAAAATTCCGCCGCGGTCACTGTTTGGCGAATTTTCGCCGAGCGCGACGCCGGGGTCGAGCCGCCGAGCTATCACGGGGTCGGGTATCTCGGGCTGATACGGTGCCCGGCGATGTGGGGCCTCTTCGTCTCCCAGGGCTGCCGAGGCGACCGGCAACTTCAACTCCGCCTTCATCCTGGCCGGCGCATTGGCATTAGTCGGAGCCACAGTCACCCGGGCTCTCGCCCGGACCCCGATCGGCGAGGTGCGCACCCCTGCCATGGCGCAGCCGAGGCTCGCCGACTGAGGCTCGGTCTCTACCATCGGAAAGTGGTGAGGAGATAGACGGCTGCGCTCAGCGCGGTGATCCAGAAGCTGGTCGGCCAATCGGTGTAGAAGGCGAGGGTGATGCCGAGCCAAGCTTCGACGAGCGCCAGAATTCCCGAGAGCAGGACGCCGGTCGCCACACCGCTGGTCAATCGCTGAGCTGCCGCGGCAGGGCCGACCATCAGCGCGAATACCAGCAACACGCCGACGATCTGCGCGCATTCGGCGGTCGTCAACGCGACGATCGCCAGAAACAGCATGGAATAGAGGCGCAGCGAGACGCCCTTTGCCTCGGCCAACTCGGGTTGCAACGTCGCGAAGAGCAGGGGGCGGGAGATGATGGCGAGCGTTCCGAGGCTCACCGCGCCGAGTGCGAGCAATGTCCAGACCGTACGCAGATCGACGGCCAATACATTGCCGAACAGCAGTGTCGTCGCCTGCGTCGCGAACGCAGTATAAAAATGCAGGAACAAGAGGCCGAGACCGAGCGACAAGGCGAGCACCAGACCGATCGCCACGTCCCGCTGGGCCAGCCGCTCGCCCAAGGACCCCATGCCGATCCCGCCGGCCAATGTCATCAGCACCAAGCCCCAGAGCGGGGCGACGCCGACGAGGACGGCGCCGGTGGCGCCGGTGAATCCGACATGCGCCAAGGCATGTCCGGCAAATGTCTGGCCGCGCAGCACCAAAAAGTAGCCGACGATGCCCGCGACGATCGCGACCACAGATGCTGCCGCGAAGGCGTTGCGCATGAATTCGTATTCGAGCATTGCCCGGGGCGCCGGCTAGCGGGGGGTGTATTGGTGCGAATGCTCGTTCTGATGGGTGTCACGCTCCATATCCTGGCGGCCGGACATGATGAAGATGCGGTCCTTGAGGCGCACGACGTCGATCTCGGATCCATAAAGCTTCGACAGTACGGGTCCGGTGATCACCTCGTCGACCGTGCCGAGGGCGGCATGACCATTTCCCAAATAGAGGACCCGGTCGAGAGCGCCGAGCAGCGGGTTCAGGTCATGAGCGCTGAACAATACCGCGATCCCGATTTCGCTCTGAAGGGATTGCGCCAGCTCCACGACCTCGCGCTGATAATTCGGATCGAGGCTGATCAGCGGCTCGTCGAGCAGCAACAGCCGCGGCCGGCCGATCAACGCCTGAGCCAGCAGCAAGCGCTGGCGCTCGCCACCCGAGATTTCGGCGATCGGGCGCCGCGCCAACCCACGTGAACCAACCAAATCGAGCACACGGTCCACTTCCGCCCGGCCCGCTTTGCCTGGAATTGGCAGGCCGAGGCGGTGGCCGTTCACGACACCGGCCACGAAATCCCATCCGTTCAGCCGCATCTCCGCGACTCTGCCGCGAACTTGCGGCACATAGCCGACGGCAGGATTTCCCCGCGTCGCCGGCTGGCCGAGGACGCGAATAGCACCTCGGCTGGGCGGCACCAGACCGAGGACAGCGCGCATCAGCGTGGTTTTGCCGGAGCCGTTCGGTCCCAGCACGCCCACAAACTCGCGCGACGCTATATCCAGGTTCACGCGGTCCAGCACGACGCGACCGCCGAGCATCAAGCAGACGTCGCGGAACTCGATGGCGCTCATGGCCGCTGTTTCGGGAGCGACTGATCGACCGCATCGAGTTCACTCGACAGCCATTCCTGGTAATTCTTTCCCGGCGGCTCGGTCTCCGTCACCGCCACAACCGGGATATGCGATGTCCGCGCGAGCTTCACCATGCGTTCGACCGTCGGATCCGAGGCTTGGTTATTGTAAACGAGCATCCGAACGCGATGGCTCTCGAGGTCTTTCTCGAATGTGATAACATCGGACGCACCCGGTTCGGTATCATTCATCACAGCGAGCTGGAATCGGCGGTCGTGGATCTGCATTCCAATAGCGTCGAGCAGGTAATTGAAAACCGGCTCGGTCGCGGCGACGGGCGTGCCGGCCAGACGTGCACGCAATGCGGCGATCTTGGCCTCGATCGGCTGCAATGACTGCCGAAACTCCGCCAGCCGCCGCCTGTAATCTGCCGCGTGCGCCGGATCGGCGGCGCTCAATTCGTCCGCCAATCGCGCGGCGAGGGCCAGCATGGTATTGGGGTCGTACCAGATATGCGGGTTGTCGCCCGGTCTTTTGCCCACCAGCTTGCCGACGTCGATCGCAATTCGGTCAGAGCTCGCGATGGCGCTCAGCAGCTTCGCTATCCAAGGGTCATAGTCGAGGCCGTTATAGATGACGATCCGTGCCGCCGAGACGGCTCGTGCGACCGAGGGGCTCGCCTCGAACAGATGCGGGTCCTGGTTGGGATTGCTGAGAATGCTCGTCACGTTCACGTCCGGTCCGCCGATCTGCTGCGCGACGTCGCCGTAGAAGTTCTCGGCGGCAAGGACGGCGACGGGACTCCCGGCCCACGCCAAGGTTGGCGCGATCAGCAGAGCGGCGCCAACGAATACGGCGCGACGTTTCATGGGGCGCCTCCGAGAAGAGTTCGCTGACCAGCTGCCCAAATAACCTGCCGTCGGGCTCACCGGAAGAGAATGTTATAACGTCACGAAACAATCCTGTCTCGGCTCTACCGTTCTCGCGAGGCTCGCCGCGCAACTCCGAGCCGTGTAAGTTCCTCCCCTGCACGGTCACGAATAATCGAGGAGGACGGAAATGCCTATTTCAGGGGAATTGATCGCCGGCGCATTGGCCGGCCTCGCGTTTGTCGGCTGCAGCCTGTCGAATGCTTCCGGGACGCCGGGTCCCGGGGCGCCGGGTCCGAGAGCGGGCCAGGGGAGGCGGCGCGAGGTCGCGGTCAACGGCAAGCGGGTCAAGACCGTCGACATCCATGCCCACACTATCGTTCCCGAGGCGGCGGCGGTGATCAACCACCCGCTGGAGGCGCCGGGGCTTTTATGGTCCAACGTCTCCGACCGCATCGCGGAGATGGACGCGGAGGGAATCGATGTCGAGGCGCTGAGCATCAATCCCTATTGGTATCGCGCCGAGCGCGACGCGGCGGCCGAGCTGATCAAGATCCAGAACGAAAAGCTGGCCGAATTCTGCGCCGCGACGCCGGACCGCTTCGTCGCTTTTGCGACCGTCGCGTTGCAGCATCCTCAGCTCGCCCTCGAGCAGCTCGAATACGCGATCAAGAGATTAGGGTTGCGCGGCCTCTCGGTCGGCGGCAGCGTCGCCGGGCAGGAATTGGCCGATCCGAAATTCCACCCGGTTTGGGCCAAGGCCGAAGAGCTCGGCATCCTCATATTCGTGCACCCGCTCGGCACCAGGGAATTGGAGCCGAGCGGCCGGCTCGCCGGCAGCGGCCTCTTGACCAACACGATCGGCAACCCGCTCGAAACCACGATCGCCTTGTCGCACCTGATTTTCGAAGGCACGCTCGACCGCTTCCCGGGCCTCAAGATCTGCGCCGCGCATGGCGGCGGGTTCCTCCCGTCCTACGCCAACCGTTCGGACGCCGTCATCACGACCTTCCCGAACCGCGTCGGCCCCTTACCGAAGAAAAAACCAACCCAGTACCTGAAGGACGGTCAGCTCTATTTCGACTCGATCATGTTCACCCCCGAGGGATTGCGGCACCTGATCGCCGAAACCGGTCCCGACAAAGTGGTGATTGGCACCGACTACCCATTCCCGTGGAACCTCGTCCCGGTCGACCATATCCTGTCGACCCCGGGCCTCAGCGACGATGACAAGATCGCAATCCTCGGCGGCACCGCAGCAAAGCTGCTCGGCATCGAAAACTGACCTGGAAGAATCCGCCGCACCCGCGTTCTCACTCCGAGCCACCCTTGAGACCATCGGCGGTCTCGATGTCGGCAAGAGCGTCCTTGGGATCAGCATATGCCTCGGTGACGGCACTCGGAACGGGCCGGTTGATTTTCTCCGGCCACGCCGGATCGGCATCCGGGCCTCTCCGAACGCTTTACGGCCGCGACTCTGCAGGCGCGGTGGGAGGCGCCGCGCCTGTAGCGCGGCGGACCCGAAATTACGCCGGGCGGTGGCGGGACGCCTGCGGCGCCGCGGCCGCCATCGCCGCAGCGATGTTGTCGGGGCGGGTGAAGGCGAGGTATTCGGCGGCGTATTCGGGGGGCAGGATTTCGACCATCGTCTCGTTCTCGACCCACACTTCGATGACGTGGAACGGGCCGCGGTTGCAGCGGAAGCATTGCCAGCCCTCACGGGCCGCGATCGCGTCGACCTTGTCGGCATCGGTCGCGACGCTGAGCGCGAAATGGGTCGGGCCGAAGCCGCGCGCTTCCGGCTTTTTCACAAAGCCCCCGCCGTTGCTGCCGCCCGGCTGAAGCTCGGTTCCCGCCGGATAAACCTCGACACCCGACCCGTGCTGGTCGAGCTGAAGCGCGAAGAAGCTCCCCGGGTTGGGCGGAAATGGCACCGCCTTGCCGCCCATGAGCTCGGCCAAGACTCCAGCGACATGCTTCGGGTCGCGAGCAGCGATCGATAGATGATGGATCATCGGTCCCTCATGACTTTTCCCGCACGATGGATAGCACAAAATGGCCGCAGGCGCGACGGGCGGCAAGATGGACTATATAACCCGGCTATGATGCGCCTCCTGCTCGTCCTCCTGCTCGTCTTCGTTCCTTTGTCATCTCGGGCGCAGCCGGCCCCGGGCGGGCCGCCGGCCGTCGGTGTGGTGCGCGCCGAGCGCCAGCAGATCACTGAGACCGACGAGTTCATCGGCCGCATCCAGTCGGTCGGCCGGGTAGCGCTGGTTGCGCGGGTCAGCGCTTATCTCGAAAAGCGGCTGTTTGTCGAGGGCTCGGAGGTCAAAAAGGGCGATCTCCTCTACCTCCTCGAGCAGCCGCCGTTTCAGGCGCTGGTCGACGCCGACAAGGCGAATGTCGCGCAGCTCGAAGCCCAGCGCACTTATGCCGAGCAGCAGCTCGCGCGCTCCACGTACCTGATGAAGACGCCCGCCGGCCAGCAGCAGACGGTCGACCAGGATCTCTCCAATGAGCGTTCGCTGGCCGCGCAGGTCGCGAGCGCCAAGGCGCAGCTGGAAACCGCCGAGATCAACCTCGGCTATACCGAGATCCGCGCGCCGATCGACGGCAAGATCAGCGCCACCGACGTCACCGAGGGCAACGTCGTTTCGCCGACGACCGGGACCCTAGCGAACCTCGTCAGCCAGGACCCAATGTATGTGCTCTACCCGGTATCCGTGCGCGCGGGCCTCGATCTGCGCAACCGCTACGACGCAAAAGGCGGTTTCAATGCGGTCGTGCTCAAGATCCGCCTACCGGATGGGCGGATTTACGCACAGAACGGCAAGCTCGATTACGTATCACCGACGGTCGCGACCAACACCGATACGATCACTGTGCGTGGCCTCATCCCCAACCCGCGGTTTCCGAACATGCCGCCGGACGCGCCGGCTCCGCGCGAGCTGTTCGACGGCGAGTTCGTGACGGTGCTGATCGAGGGCGTCGAGCCGATTACCGTTCTCGCCATCCCGCGCGCCGCGGTGCTGTCGGATCAGCAAGGCGATTACGTCTATGTCGTCGATGCGCAGAACAAGGCGGAGCAACGGCGCATCCAGCTCGGCCAGTCGACGCCGTCAACGGCCGTGGTGAGCAATGGGCTCAAGAAAGGAGAACTGGTCATCAGCGAGGGGCTGCAGCGAGTTCGCCCCGGCCAAACCGTGTCACCCAGTCCGGCGACCCCGCCGCCGGCGATTTCCCCGGCGGCCGAACCGGCTGCTGAGCAGGGTGCGAGCGGCGGCGCCGGCCATTCCGCGGCCGGCGACGGGCCGAGCGCCCCAAAGGCGAACCAATGATCTCGGCGATCTTTGTCGATCGGCCGCGGCTCGCGGTCGTCATCGCGATCGTCATCACGATTGCCGGGGCCCTGGCGATGCTGCGGATCCCGGTCGCGCAGTTCCCGGACATCGTGCCGCCTCAGACCGTAGTTTCGGCCACCTACCCCGGCGCCTCCGCCGCCGTCGTCGAATTGAGCATCGCCCAGCCGATCGAGGCGCAGGTTGTCGGTGTCGACAAGATGATCTACATGAGTTCGACGAGCGGCAATGACGGCAGCTACAACCTCACCGTCAGCTTTGTGCTCGGCAGCGATCCCGACATCAACACCAACGCCGTCAATAACCGGGTGCAGACTGCCCTGGCCCAGCTCCCCCCCGAGGTCCAGCTGGAGGGGCTGACGATCCAGAAGAAGTCGTCGGCGGTTCTGCAGTTCATCATGCTTTATAGCGAGAACGGCAAGCAGGACCCGCTGTTCATCACTAATTACGCGATCATCAATGTGCTCGATGTGTTGTCCCGCACACCCGGGGTCGGCCAGGCGCGCCTGTTCGGCGCGCTCAATTACTCGATGCGCATCTGGTTCGATACCCAGCGGCTCGACAATTTACAGTTGACCCCGGCCGATGTCATCGCGGCGATCCAGGCGCAGAACGTGGAGGCGCCGGCCGGCCGGATCGGCGCACGCCCGATCAGCAGAGACCAGCAGTTCCAGATGAACGTGCAGACGCAGGGCCGCCTGACGACACCCGAGCAGTTCGGCAATATCGTATTGCGCGCCAATCCGGACGGCTCCCTGCTGCGCGTGCGCGATGTCGCGCGGGTCGATCTCGGCGCCCAAAACCAAGACGTCGAAGGCCGCCTCAACGGCGAGCCTGCAGTCGCGATCGGCATATACCTCTCGCCCGGCGCCAACGCGGTGCAGACCGCTGCTCAGGTCGTCGCAAATTTGGATCGCCTGAGCCAGCGCTTCCCAGAGGGTCTCAAATATTTGGTCAATTACGACACGACCACATTTGTCCAGGCTACGATCCATGACGTGCTGATCACGCTCGTCATCGCCTTTGCGCTGGTCGTCATCGTCGTCTTCGTGTTTCTCGGCAGTCTGCGCGCGACCCTCATTCCCGCGATCGCGGTGCCGGTCAGTGTGATCGGCGCCTTCGCGGTGCTGCTGGTGATGGGATATTCGGCCAATACGATCTCGCTGCTCGCGGTGGTGCTGGCGATCGGTATTTTGGTCGACGACGCGATCGTGGTGGTCGAGAACGTCGAACGCGTCATGGAGGAAGAACCGAACCTGTCACCAGGGGACGCGACAAAGAAGGCGATGACCGAAATCACCGCGCCGATCATTGCGATCACGTTGGTCCTTCTATCGGTATTCGTGCCGATTGCCTTCATCCCCGGAATCGCGGGAACATTGTTCCGGCAATTCGCGGTGACGATCAGCGTCGCGATGTTGATTTCGGCCTTGAATGCGCTGACCTTGTCGCCGGCGCTATGTGCGGTGTTTCTGCGTCCCGGCGGCCCGAAGCGGGGCCCGATGGGCTGGGTGCTGCGGCGCATCGACAATATCCGCGACGGCTATGCGGCGATCGTGCGCCGCCTGGTGCGCCTCTCCATACTCGGCCTTGTGGCGATATTGGCGAGCGCCGCCGGGGTTTATTTTCTGTCTCTGCGAACCCCGACCGGGTTTCTCCCCGAAGAAGACCAGGGCGCTTTCTTTATCAATGTGCAGTTGCCGGACGGCGCATCGGTCAGCCGCACCCGCGACGCGGTCAAGCGGATCGAGGCCGTGCTGAGGCAAATGCCGCAGGTCCAGAACATTTTTGCGATCGTCGGATTTTCGATCATCGACAGCGTCAATGAGCCGAATACGGGCTTCATCGTGCCGACCCTGAAGCCCTTCGCCGACCGCGTCGGCGCGGCGAATTCAGCGCAGGCGCTGATCGCGCGAGTGTTCGGCGAGGGGCAGCAGATCCGCACGGCGACGGTTATCCCGTTCAACCTGCCGCCGATCATCGGGCTGTCGACGACGGGCGGGTTCGAGTACCGGCTCGAAGGGCTCGAAGGCCAGGAGCCCGCGGCGATGAACAGCGTCATGCAGGGGCTTCTCGCGACCGCCAACCAGGATCCGCGGCTGACCCGCGTTTTCTCGACCTACACCGCGGGCAACCCGTCGATCTGGCTCGACATCGACCGCGAGAAGACGCAGGCGCTGGGCCTCAGCATGACCGACGTGTTCGGCGCGTTGCAGGCGACATTGGGCGGCGTCTACATCAACAATTTCAACCTGTTCGGACGAGTTTGGCAGGTCAACATCGAGGGCGAGGGGGCGGATCGCAGAGATGTCTCCTCGCTGTGGCAGATCTACATCCGCAACAAATTCGGCGCCGATGTGCCATTGCGCTCGATCGCCAACGCTCGCGTCGTCGTCGGGCCGCAGGTCATCACGCGCTACAACAATTACCGCGCAATCCCGATACAAGGGAGCCCGTCTCCGGGCACTTCCTCCGGCACGGCGCTGGCGGCCATGGCGGAGGACTCGGCCAAGACCCTGCCTTCCGGCTATGGCTATGAATGGACCGGGACCGCCTATCAGGAGTTCGCGGCTTCCGGGCAGACCGGCCCGATCCTGGGGCTCGCCGTGCTGTTCGCGTTTCTGTTTCTCGTCGGCCTATACGAGAGCTGGATGATTCCGGTCCCGGTGTTGCTCTCGGTTCCTGTCGGAGTGCTCGGGGCATTCCTGGGAATTTTGATTTTTCACCTGTCGCTCGACCTTTATGCCGAGATCGGGCTCGTCGTGCTGATCGCGATGGCTGCCAAGAACGGCATCCTGATCGTCGAATTCGCCAAGGACCGGCGCGAGGAGGGCATGGATATCCGGGAGGCCGCGGTGCTCGGCTCGCGGATGCGGTTTCGCGCCGTAATGATGACCTCCTTCGCCTTCATCCTCGGCGTCTACCCGCTGGTCACGGCGCAGGGTGCGGCCGAGATCAGCCGGCATGACGTCGGCACGCCGGTTTTTGCCGGGATGATCGCCGCCAGCGCCGTCGGCCTCTTCGTCATCCCGATGCTCTACGTCACCTTCCAGACCATCCGCGAGCGTTCCAGCGCCCGCTTCCGCCGCTTGCGGCCGCGTCCCGGCCCCCTCCCATCCTCTCCCCCGCATGCGGGGGAGGGTTAGGGTGGGGGGCGCCACCGACTAGCCAGCCCTCTCGTCGGCAAGGCGGCTGCGTGGGTTGTCGAGCCCGCAATGGTAAAGCTCAGCAAGCATACGGCTGATGAGATGGAGGGACGCGGTATCTTGCTTTCCTACATCGAGGCTGCGCTCACCTCGCCGGATCGCGTCGTGCGGGATTTGACCGACCCGGCCCTGAACCACTCATATAAAGTCATTGCCGAATTCGGAAACCGCGTACTTCGCGTGGTTCACCGTCCCGATGGCGATGATATTCTCGTGGTGACGGCGCATTGGGACAGAGGAGCAAAGCTGTGATCCGGACCAATTACGACCCAGAGGCCGACGTGCTCCATGTCGCATTCGGCCCGCAAGGCGTGCGTTCTGATTCGTCAGAGGAAGTCGCTCCGGGCGTGTTCGTAGAGTTCGATCCGAATGGCAACCCGATCGGCATCGAGGTAATCAGCGTGCGGCGCAGAAGTGGCGAAATTGCGCCAGCGCAAGCAGCCGCCAAGTAGCTCTGGCCCCGGCTCTAGCGGCGCCCGAACAGCCTTTCGATGTCGGCGAGGTCGAGCGCGATGTAGGTGGGGCGGCCGTGATTGCACTGGCCGCTGTTGGGGGTCGCCTCCATCTGGCGCAGCAATGCGTCCATCTCGGGCGCCGAGAGCTGCCGCCCGGCGCGCACGCTAGTGTGGCAGGCGAGAGTACCGCAGACGGTCTCGATCCGCTCCTTCAATGCCAGGGTATCGCCCCATTCGGCGAGCTCGTCGGCGAGGTCGCGTACCAGGGCGCCGACATCGAGCCCCGGCAGCAACGCCGGGACCTCGCGGACGACGACCGCGCCGGGTCCGAACGGCTCGAGCACGAGCCCGAATTCGGCGAGCTCCTCGGCACGGTGGGCGAGCCGTGCAGCGGCGGTCTCGTCGAGCTCGACGATTTCGGGCAACAGCAGAGCCTGGCGCGCCACGCCCTGCGCAGCGAGCGCCTCTTTCATGCGTTCGTAAACGAGGCGCTCATGCGCCGCATGCTGATCGACGAGCACGATCCCGGTCGAAGTCTCGGCCAAGATGTAGGTTCGGTGCAGTTGTGCGCGCGGGGTGCCGAGCGGTGTCTCCGGCATCGGAGCTTCCTCGGTGGGCCGCAGAAAATTGTTGGCGCTCTCGGCGAGCGCCAGTGACGGGGTCGGCGACGGCAGCGGGAAGGCGAAGCGCGGCGCATTCGAGGCTGGGAGGCCGGACCCCGGGCGGAAGGCGGCGACTGCCCCGGCGGCGACGGTCGACGAGGCGCGGTGCCCGGCGGCCGCCAGCGCATTGCGCAACGCGCCGACGATCAGCCCGCGCACCGATGCGGCATCGCGGAACCGCACCTCGGCCTTCGCCGGGTGAACATTGACGTCGATTTCCTCCGCAGGCCCGTCGACGAACAACGCGACCATCGGGTGGCGGTCGCGGGCGAGCACATCCTGGTAGGCGCCGCGTACCGCTCCGACCAGCAGCTTGTCGCGCACCGGCCGTCCGTTGACGACGAGATACTGATCGCGCGGTGCAGCGCGGTTGAGGGTCGGCAACCCGATCAGCCCGGTCAGCCGAAAGCCGCTTCGCTCGGCATCGATCTCGACCGAATTCTCCGCGAAGTCGCGCCCCAACAATGCCGCGAGCCGGGCGCAGCGGGCGATTGCCGGTTCGGTATCGCCGGCCGCGGCGAGCCGCAACAGCACGCGCTCCTCGTCGCCGATTACGGTGAATGAGATTCCGGGATAGGCCATGGCGAGCCGGCGCACCGAGTTGACGGCCAGATCGCGCTCGGTGCGCGGCGTCTTCAGGAATTTGAGCCGCGCCGGGGTCGCGAAAAACAGGTCCCGCACCTCGACCCGCGTCCCTGATGGATGGGCCGCCGGCGCCAGAGCCGTTTTGGCGTCGGCCTCGACCGCGATCTCCCACGCGCTGTCGGCGCCGGGCTGGCGCGAGGTGATCCGCATCCGGCTGACCGCGCCGATTGACGGCAACGCCTCGCCGCGGAAGCCGAGCGAGGCGATGCGCAGCAAATCGTCGTCGGGCAATTTCGAGGTGCAGTGCCGCTCGACCGCCAAAACCAGCTCTTCCGCGGTCATGCCGGCGCCATTGTCGACGACCGCAATCAGTGCCTGACCGCCTTCCCTCAACGTGACTTCGATACTGGTGGCGCCAGAGTCGATCGCGTTCTCGACCAATTCCTTGACCGCCGCGGCCGGCCGCTCGATGACTTCGCCGGCGGCGATGCGGTTGACGAGGACCGGAGGCAGAAGACGGATCGTCATCGGCCGAGTTTATGCTAACGGGGGGCGCGATCATAGGCTCGGCCTCGACCCCGACACTCTGGCCTGGTTGTAAGAGGCGTCCGCACCGCCGATACTGTCGGCGCGGAGCTTGGGCAAGGAGGGAGGCATGCAGGTTCGCGACGGTTTTGTCGGTGCCGTCGGAAAGACGCCGCTGATCAAATTGCGGCGGGCCTCCGAGGAGACCGGGTGCACGATCCTCGGCAAGGCTGAGTTCCTCAATCCCGGCGGCTCGGTCAAGGACCGCGCCGCGCTCTACATCATCAAGGACGCCGAGGAGCGCGGGCTGTTGCGCCCGGGCGGCGTCATCGTCGAGGGCACTGCCGGCAATACCGGGATCGGCCTCGCGCTGGTCGGCAACGCCCGCGGCTATCGCACCGTCATCGTCATGCCCGAGACGCAGAGCCAGGAAAAGAAGGACATGCTGCTGTTGTGCGGCGTCGATCTGCGGCTCGTGCCGGCGGTGCCCTATGCCAACCCGATGAATTATGTGCGCTATTCCGGGCGGCTCGCCGAGGAGATCGCCGCGCAGGAGCCGAACGGCGCGATCTGGGCCAACCAGTTCGACAATCTCGCCAACCGGCGCGGCCATTACGAGACGACCGGCCCGGAGATCTGGGAGGAGACCGACGGCAAAATCGACGGTTTCACCTGCTCGGTCGGCACCGGCGGCACGCTTTCCGGCGTCGGGATCGCGCTCAAGGAGCGCAACGCCAACGTCAAGATCTATCTCTCCGACTGCATGGGCTCGGGCATCTACAGCTGGTACGCGCGCCGCGAGTTCAAGCCCGAGGGCAACTCGATCACCGAGGGCATCGGCAACAACCGCGAAACCAAGAACCTCGAAGGGTTCGCGCCCGACGGGCAATACCAGATCACCGACGCCGAGATGCTGCCGGTCCTGTTCAGCCTCGTTGAGGACGAGGGGCTGGTGCTCGGCGGCTCCACCGGGATCAATGTGTGCGGCGCGATGCGCCTCGCGCGCGAGCTCGGCCCCGGCCATACGATCGTGACGATCCTCGCCGATTCCGGCACCCGCTACCAATCCAAGCTGTTCAACCCCGAATTCCTGAAAGCCCGCGACCTTCCCACTCCACCGTGGCTTTAACACGCCGAAACCGATCACCTTACCATCCCGGCGAAGGCCGGGACCCATATGTCAAGCTGCACGATGTATTTTGTCTATCTACTGGCGAGCAGACGGTATGGCACGCTGTACATCGGGTGGACGACTAACCTTGCCAGGCGGGTCTGGGAACACAAAAACAAGGTGGTACCTGGATTCACGACCAAATACGCGGTGGACCGCCTGGTATGGTTTGAGAGTTACGAGGACAGGGAGGCGGCGCTGCGTCGAGAAAAACAGATCAAAGGCTGGAAACGGGACTGGAAGATCAATTTGATCGAGACGCAAAACCGACATTGGATCGACCTCTATGACAATCTGCCCGATGCGTGACGGCCGCCGCACCATGGGTCCCGGCCTTCGCCGGGATGGTGCTCAGGGGGGACGCGATGACGGAGCTGCTGTTTCGCGACGATGGGTATCTGCGGTCCTGCGCGGCGCGGGTGATTGCCGCCGATGAGCGCGGCATTCGGCTCGACCGCACGGTTTTCTATCCTACCGGCGGCGGCCAGCCGGGTGATACCGGCGTGCTGCGGCTTGCCACGGGTCAGGCGATTGCGATCGCCGATACAATCAAAGGCGACGGCGCAGACGAGGTGATTCACATCCCGGCGCCTGGCTCGACGCTCCCCGAGACGGGCACCGAGCTCGTAGCCGAGATCGATTGGGAGCGGCGGTACCGGCTGATGCGCATGCACACCTGCCTGCATCTGTTGTGCAGCATCGTGCCCGGGGCGGTGACCGGCGGGCAGGTTTCCGACGGCAGAGGACGGCTCGATTTCGATGTGCCCGGGTCCAGCCTCGATAAGGAGACACTCTCCGGCCGGCTCAACGCCCTGATTGCAGAGTCGCACGCGGTCGGGCCGCGGTGGATCACCGACGAAGAGCTCGCCGCCCAGCCCGAGCTCGTCCGCACGATGTCGGTCAAGCCGCCGAGCGGGATGGGGCAGGTGCGCCTCATCGAAATCTCGGGTATCGATCTGCAGCCCTGCGGCGGCACTCATATCCGCAACACCCGCGAGATCGGCCCGGTTGCGGTAACCAAGATCGAGAACAAGGGCAAGCAGAACCGGCGCGTAATCCTTGCTTTCACGGAGTGAGGGAGGAGAGGAGCCGATGCCCTACGCCCATCCCGAAGCGCTCGTCAGCACCGAGTGGCTCGCCTCGCATCTCGACGACCCGCATGTCCGGGTCATCGACGCGTCTTTCAAGCTGCCCGGGATTACCCCGACGGCGCGGGAGGATTACGACCGCGGCCACATCCCGGGTGCCATGTTCTTCGACATCGACGACATCGCGGAGCCGGGCACCAGCCTGCCGCATATGATCCCGTCGCCCGAGCTGTTCGCGCGCAAGATGGAGGGGCTCGGCATCGGCGACGACGACCGGGTTGTCGTCTACGACAGCGCCGGCCTGTCCTCGGCCGGTCGCGCCTGGTGGATGCTGCGCCTCTTCGGGCATCACAATGTCGCGCTCCTCGACGGCGGTCTGCCCAAATGGAGGGCCGAAGGGCGACCGCTCGAAACCGTCGTGCCGAACCCGCCGCATTGCCGTTTTACAGCGCGGTTCGACCCGGCGCTGGTCCGCGACAAGCAAGCGTTGCTCGACAATCTGTCGACGCGGCGCGAGCAGATCGTCGATGCCCGCGCCGCGGGCCGGTTCGCCGGGATTGCCGAAGAAGTCCGGCCCGGCTTGCGCCGGGGCCATATTCCCGGCAGCCACAACCTGCCCTACGACCGGGTCACCGATCCGCAGACCCGCCGACTGCGCGATGCCGCCGAGCTCTTGGACCTGTTCCGTGACGCTGGCGTTGCGCTCGACCGGCCGATCGTCACGAGCTGCGGGTCCGGTGTCACCGCCTGCGCGCTCGCTTTTGCGCTGCACATGATCGGGCATCCGGACGTCGCCGTCTATGACGGGTCGTGGTCGGAATGGGGGCTGCCAGGCGACACGCCGGTCGAGGCCGGCCCCCCGCCTGCCAAGACGCCGCCTGCCAAGACGCCGTGACCGCGCTCGAAGACGTCATCACCCATCTCGAAATGCTCGAGCGGCCCGCCGGGAAGCGGGTCCCGGCGCCCCTCGACAAGCTCGCGCTGATGCGCGCCGAGGACTGCACCGTCTCATTTTACCGTTACATATACGATACGGTGGGCCGGCCGTGGCTGTGGTTCGAACGGCGGCTCGTCGAGGATGCGGCGCTGGCGGCCCTCATCGCCAAGCCGACGGTCGAGATATTCGTGCTGTATGTGCGCGGCGTGCCAGCCGGCTTCTTCGAGCTCGACACGGCGGCGCGTCGCGAGACGAAGCTGTGCTATTTCGGGCTCATCCCGGATTTTATCGGGCGCCGGCTCGGCCCCTACCTGCTGCAGGCGGCAATCGATCAGGCCTGGTCGAGACCGCTCGACCGCTTTTGGCTCCATACCTCGACCTTCGATCATCCAAAGGCGCTGGCCACATACCGGCGGGCCGGCTTTGTCGTCTATGCGCGCCGCCGGGTATCATTCGACGACCCGCGCGACACCGGGGTTCTGCCAAAGACAGAGCAGAGCTAGGAAGCTCTCGGCTTGGTGCCTACGGCACAATGCAGCGTATGGGCCATGAACAGGAGGCCGTCTTTCTCCGTCTTGTCGCGTTCGGCTTGCCAGACTGTTAATTCCTGCGGCGAGAGCTGGGACAGGACGTGGTCCTCGCGGTTGCGCCAGATCGGTCCGCCCGGGCGGTCGAGAGTCACCATCGTCGGAAAGCAGACGAGGTCGACCAAACCGACCTCACGCATTCTCCGATAGAGGCTGCGGTCGGCAACGCCGCGCGGAGCGACCGAACGCGGCGGCATTGTCACTTTGCTCAGGATCGCCTCCGGCAAGCCGAGGTTCCACCACTGTGGCATGTCGATCCCGCGCACGGCCAAACCGATCCGCCCACCGGGACGGATGACGCGCCTCGCCTCGGCGATCGCCCGATCTGCGTCGCATTCCTCGAACACGGTGACCGAATAGGCGCAATCGAACGAATTGTCCTCGAAGGGCAGTGCCTCGGCGTTGGCTTCGGTGAAGCGGATCAGCTCCCCGAGCCCCTCCGCCTCGGCCAGCTGCACCGCCTCGCGCAGCAGAAACGGGTTCACATCGGCCCCGGTGATGGGGTTGGCGTCGCCGAGCCGCCGCGCCAGCAGGCGAACCAGCGAGCCGGCGCCGCAGCCGATTTCGAGGATTGCCTCACCAGACTGCAGCCCGATCTGGTCGATCAGGGTTCGGAACATCGCCTGATAGGTCGGCATGCGGGCGCGGTCCTCCAGCGAGGCAACACCGCCCAAATGCGGGCCGCCGAGGGTCACGACGGTGAAGTGCCGGGCCAAACGCGGGATTGCCGGCGCCCATTGCGAGGGCGCCAGAAAAAACGGCAGCAATATCAGCGCCGGACCGGCGCCTTCGATGCGGTAGGAAATACCGGCATGCATTCCTTCCGCCGCCGTCGGACCAGGCCCGTCCGGGCATTTTCCTTTCGCAGCCAGACGGTCGAGAAAAGCGATCATCCGGTCGGCGATCTCGTCGGTGCGGTCCGCGACGGCATCGCTCCAGCTCCCCGGCGCGTCGTACCCAGCGAGCAAGGAGCGCTCGGCGGCCGGCAAGCGGTCCGCCGCACGGGCGGTCGCATCGGCGGCCGGCCCGCGCTCGCCGGCGATCATCAGAACCCGATCAGCGATGGGGGAGAACGGAGCTGGATCGAGGCGGCTCGGTACACACAACACGATCCCCGCCAGCCGTTCGGGATGCGCTGTCGCCAGCCCCGAGATGTCCCGCGGGATCGCCGTGCCAAAATACGCTGAGCCGAGACCCAGATGGTCCAAGAGCGCGACCAGCCGATCGGTCGCCGACATATCAGTTACTTGCGCCATGGACCCGCTCTCCTGGGTTGATGCGTCTGGCCGCAGGCGCCCGAGCTTATTAACAGCCGGCATTTCCGCTAGACAGATCCCGACCAGGTTGCATCATTCCAACTGTCATTGCGAGCGACTGCGAAGCAATCTTGTCCCCTCGGAGCCTCGGTGGCGCGAGATCGCTTTGCTGCGCGCGCAATGACGGGAACACCCGATGGCAGAGACCCACAACTTGGCAATTGTATTGGCGGCGCCCAGCTGGTATGAAATGGCATGGTCTACTCTTCGCAATCATTGACTTGGTGGTGGCCCGTCTAAAGAAGGCGGCCGCATTCTTATTCCTACTGAGGCCGCCCAGGGAGCACCGGGCGGCCTTGCCAATTCAGGGCTAAGCTACCCGGCCCCCGGGCGATCCCAACCAGAGGGATCCCCATGAAGCTCACGAGCTACATCACCAACGGCGGCATCCGCGTTACGCGAGAGATCCGCAATCACGACTATCAGCCGGCCGATACCACGTTGGCCCGATCGCTCGACGAGCGGCGCGGGGTGTTGTTTTCCTCGAGCTTCGAGTTTCCCGGCCGTTACACGCGGTGGGATATGGGGTTTGTCGACCCGCCGCTGGTCTTCACCGCGCGCGGACGCCGGTTCTCGATCGAAGCGCTGAACTCGCGCGGCCAAGTTTTGTTGAACCCCGTTGCCGAGAGCCTCGCCGATCTGGCCGCAGCTCGCGTCGGGCGCGATCGGATATCGGGCGAGATCGAGCAAAGCGAGGAGCGCTTCCCGGAAGAGAGCCGCAGCCGCCAACCCTCGGTGTTCTCGGTTGTGCGCGCGTTGATCGATCTGTTCGGCAGCGCCGAGGACCAGCACCTCGGGCTCTACGGCGCCTTTGGCTACGATCTGGTGTTTCAGTTCGAGCCGATGCCGCTGCGGCTGCCGCGGCCTGAGGACCAACGCGATCTCGTCCTCTATCTACCAGACGAGATCCTGGTCGTTGACCACATGCGGCAGATCTCGCAGACACACCGCTACGACTTCGATGTGGGGATCGTTTCGACGCGCGGTTTGCCGCGCTCGACCCCGCCGACTCCTTACGAGCTCCGTCATCTGCCGGCCTACCGCCCGAACGAGAGCGACCATGGCCCCGGCGAATACGCCGCGTTGGTCGAACGCGCCCGGGCGGCCTTTATGCGCGGGGATCTGTTCGAGGTCGTGCCCGGCCAGCTCTTCGCCGATCTTTGCCCCGACCCGCCGAGCGTCGTCTTCCATCGCCTGCGACAGGCCAATCCGGCGCCCTACGGCGCATTGATCAACCTCGGCGAAGGCGAGTTTCTAGTCGCCGCCTCGCCCGAAATGTATGTCCGGGTCGAGGGAAATCGGATCGAGACCTGCCCGATCAGCGGCACGATCGCGCGCGGCCGCGACCCGGTCGAAGATGCCGTGCGCATTCGGGAATTGCTCAATTCCGCAAAGGACGAGAGCGAGTTGACGATGTGCACCGATGTCGACCGGAACGACAAGTCGCGCGTTTGTGTGCCGGGCACGGTGCGGGTCATCGGCCGCCGCCAAATCGAGCTCTATTCGCGGCTGATCCACACTGTCGACCACGTCGACGGCGTATTGCGCGGGGAGTTCGACGCGCTGGACGGTTTTCTCAGCCACGCCTGGGCGGTGACCGTGACCGGCGCTCCCAAGCGCTGGGCGATCCGCTTTATCGAGGAGGAGGAGCGTTCGTCACGCCGCTGGTATGGCGGCGCCATTGGCCGCGTGACGTTTGACGGCAACATGAACACCGGCCTCACCCTGCGCACGATCCGTATGAAGGACGGGGTTGCCGAAGTCCGCGCCGGGGCGACATTGCTTTACGACAGCGACCCGCACGCAGAAGAGGCCGAGACCCGTTTGAAGGCCGCTGCGATGTTCACCGCGATCCGCGGGACGACGTCAGCACCCGCCAGCCGCGCGGCGACGGCAGCCGAAATCGGTAAGGGACGTCGGGTGCTATTGATCGATCACGAAGACTCCTTTGTTCACACCTTGGCCAATTACATCCGCACGACAGGTGCCGAGGTCGTGACCATGCGCTCTGACCTCGCTCGTGCCGAGCTGCGGGCCGGGGGTAGTCAGGATCTCGTCGTGCTGTCGCCGGGACCAGGCCGGCCCTCCGATTTTGCGATGGCCGAGACCCTCGATCTCGCGGTCCAGCGCCATCTGTCTTTGTTCGGCGTCTGCCTCGGCCTGCAAGGGATCGTCGAATATTTCGGCGGTTCGCTCGCGGTGCTCGACCCGCCGATGCACGGCAAGCCGTCGTTGGTACGCGTGCGCGGCGGCCGGCTGTTGCGCGGCTTGCCGAGCGAGTTCGTCGTCGGGCGGTATCACTCACTCCACGCGGTGCGCAGCACATTGCCGCCGGAGCTTTCGGTCACCGTCGAAACCGAGGACGGCGTCGTTATGGCGGTCGAGCACCAATACCTGCCGATCGCCGCCGTGCAGTTTCACCCGGAATTGGTGATGACCCTACGTGACGAGATCGGCATGCCGATCATCGCCGCGGCTATGTCCTTCCTATCTGGGACCGCGGGCCTCTGGCCCGCACGCGGGCGGGACGCCCGCGGTCCGCAATAGGGTCACCCGCCGAGGGCGCCCTGCGTCTCGACATAGACTGAATAGACCGACTGGCTCGCCGCCATGAACAGTCGATTGCGTTTGCGGCCGCCGAAACACACATTGGCGCAGCGCTCCGGCAGCATGATGCGGCCGATCATCTTGCCGTCGGGCGCGAACACCGCGACACCGTCTTCTGTCTCGCCGCCGGACCATCCGCACCATAGATTGCCGTGCACGTCGACCCGCATGCCGTCAGAGCCGCCCGGCTCGGCGCTGTTGAACTCGCGTCGATTGGCGGTCGCAGTGCCGTTGTCTACGACATCATAGACTTGGATAGTGCGCTGCCCTGGACCGGGCGTGTCGATCACGTAGAGCAGTTTTTCGTCGGGCGAGAAGGCCAGCCCGTTCGGCCGCTTCATGTCGCCGACCGCGATCGTCATCTGTCCCGTTGCCGGGTCGAGCCGGTAGACGCGGAACGGCAACTCCTGCGACAATGTGTGGCCCAGATAGTTGCCGCGCGTCCCGGCGCCGTTGTCGCTGAACCAGATCGAGTCATCGGATTTGACGACGACGTCGTTGGGACCCGTCAGCCGCTTCCCGTCGAAGCTGTGGGCCAGCACGGTGATCGTGCCGTCATATTCGGTACGGGTCAGGTGCTGGGTGTCGTGCTCGCAGGTGATGAGGCGCCCTTGCCGGTCGCGCGTGTTGCCGTTGGCGTAATTCGACGGCTTGCGGAACACGCTGATCGCGCCGGTCTCCTCCTCCCATTTCATGATCCGGTCGTTGGGAATGTCGCTCCACAGTAAGAAGCGTCCGTCGCCGAACCACACCGGCCCCTCGTTGAAGCGGCAGCGCCCGGCGATGCGCTCGACCGCGGCATTGCCGAGCATCAGGCTCTGGAAGCGCGGATCGAGTACCTTGAAGCTCGGGTCCGGATAGCGGATCGGCGCCACGGCATCGGCGTACGACAAATTGGCCCCCATCGTTAGTTCGGCCGCTGTGGCGGCGCCGGCAATCATCAGCGAGCGTCTTCCGAGCATCACCTCCAATCCCCCCGATCAGGAGTTCGGACCCCGCTCCATCGACACCGGCTGCCAGCGCCGCAGGTCCGTCTTGGCGAGCACCGACGGGTTGACGCAGGACATCGGCCATTTGCCGCTCAGCACTAGTGACAATTCGAGACCGACGCGGCGGCGGCGGGCCGGGTCGAACCGGGCCGAGGCCGACGCGACATGCGCGGTCAGGATGACATTGTCCATCTTGAGGAGCGGGTTGTTGTTGCCCGGCGGCTCCTGTTCGAGCACATCGAGCCCGGCGCCCGCGATCCAGCCCTCGTCGAGCGCCTTAATCAGCGCCGCTTCGTCAGTCGTCGGGCCGCGGCCAGTGCTGATATAGAGCGCCGTCTTCTTCATCTGTCGGAAATGCTCCTCGCGCAGCAGCCGGTTGGCGCTTTCGGTCGCTGGCGCATGCATCGAGATGATGTCCGAGCGTTGAAGGAGCTCGGGCAGGCTGACCGGCTCGACGCCGTGGCCGATGCTGACCAGCTCTTCGATAAACGGGTCGTAGGCGATGACGTGCAGCCCGAACGGCTTTGCCCGCGCTGCCACCGCACGCGCCACATGGCCGAACGAAACGAGGCCCAGGGTCAGTCCCATCAGGCGCGGGATCTTCGATAGCATCGGCCGGCCCTCGGCCCAGCGTCCCTCCCGCACCAGCCTGTCCTGCACGATGAGCCGACGGAAGCTCGCCAGCATCAGCGTCATCGCGTGGTCGGCGACCTCGTCGATAAAGGTGTCGGGGCAATTGGTGACCGGGATGCCCTTCGCCGTCGCCGCCTCGACATCGACCGAGTCGACGCCGACGCTGCCGAGGGCGATGATCTTGCAGCGATCGAGACCGTCGATCATCCGCTTGGTGATCCGCCGCCCCTTGGCGTAGAGCGCGTCGGCATCGCGCGCGGCCGCGACGAACTCATCCTCCGACCCCGGGCGGACCTCGTAGATCTCGGCGTCGATCGGGGTCAGCGCCTCCATCTCGTACCCATAATCGCCGGCGGTCGTGAAGCTGGCGCCGGTCGGCGTCGCGATCCTGAACTTGGCCAAAATTCCCTCCCTTGTGCGAAAACCATGCTACCCGGGATCACAACGTCGCCGGAGAAGGTTGTCAATCGCCCTGCGCCTATGCGGGCACCGTACGCGGGAAGCGGAACAGCGAGAGCACCATAGTAACGACGAGCAGCATCGAGAGCCCCGCCATGATCCCCGCGAAACGGTCGAGCCCCGGAGTAGGGGAAAGCGGCGGGCCCTGGCCCTGGATCGTGCTCAGCAGAAACGCGAGCCCCGCCTGCGTCCCGACATAGCCGATCCCGGTGGCGCCCGACTGGATCTGCGAGCTGAGCCAGGTTCCCGCCATCAGCAGTAGCAGCCAGACAACGAGACTGTAGCCGACCCAGTACAGGCACAGGAGGCCGATCAATGCACCGAGCCCGCAGCCGACAAAGCGATATAGCGCGCGCTGGATAATGGTCCTTGCATCGGGCTCGACGACCGCGGTCGTCGGGACAGCCATCACGGCGACCGAGGTCACTGCCATCGTGCTGGGACCGAGTGGAGCCAGCGCCGTTATCAGCAAGGGCAACAGCATTACGGTGACACCGCCGCGGCAAGCGTGCCATACCAGCGGCCAAATCTCGCGCAACCAGCGTTCGAACTCCTCGGCATGTCGACGCGTCCAGAACAGCAGGGGAGGCGGGCTTGGCGGGGTCAAGGCCGGACTGGGGACAGCTTTGCCGTCAGGAAGCAAGAAGGTGACGAGGAGCGCCGCTGCCGTGCCGATCGTCACATCGAAAACGCGGTTCACAGCGATCGTAAACGTGATTTGCGGCTGATCGAGCGCCATCAGCATCACCAGATTGCCGGTGATCGCTCCGATGAGCCAGGCATAGCCGTGTCGCGAGATTGCGAACCCGATGAGGCCAGCGCACGACAACACGAATAGGCACAGACAGAATGGCGCCGGGTCATAGACGAACAACCCGATGGCAACAACAGCGATCGCCGCACCCACAGCGCTCCCAATGATGCGCATTGCGCCGCGCGACAGCGCGGCTGCCAAGGAGGAGCGGGTCACCATCCAGGCGGAAATCGCCGCCCACCAGGGCTCATCGGAGTGCAGCAAGAACGCGGCCAACACCGCTAGCATCACCGACAGCACAGCCGACAGAGCCGCAATGCCACGGGCTCCACGAAGCTCAAACGAGTGGAATTCAGTGTTCAGCGCGCCAGTCAGTTCGCGCAGCATGGTCAGCTTTAATAAAAGATGATCGTGCGCGCGTCGGCGCCCATACGGAGAGTGATGTCCGGGCTCAGATCCTGCAATACCAGTGTCACCGGGAACCGCCGCTCCAACCGTATCCAATCGGTGGTCGGTGCGACGTAAGGCAAGAGTTTGCGCTCGGTCTGCTCGCGGCTGATTCCGCGCGCGATGCCTTGGATCGCAGCACGATGAAAACGCCAGGGGTGGGCATCGAGCCAGACCCAGGCGGTATGGCCGACTTTCATATGGCGGATCACGCTTTCCTTGTAATTCGCGTAAATCCGCCAGGCATGCGCATCGACCAAGCCAATCAGCGGCTTGTTTTCCACGGCTTGATCGCCGGCCTGCAAGGTCAGTTGGGTAATTGTACCGTCCGTCGGGGTGAGCAGCTTTGTCTGCTCAAGCTGCCATTGCAAATAGGCGATTTCGGCGCTGATCGCCGCGACATTCGCCTGGTGTAGAGTAAGCGTCTGCTGCGCCTTCGCGATAGCTGCCTCGGTGTCGGCCAAGGCTGCCTTTGCTTCCCGATCAGCGTCGCCGCCTGGCTGCGGGCGAGAGCCCCGGCGACTGTTCGGACGTGAGATGAAAGGCAACGCCGGAGCCTTGTTCAACACGGGGAGAGCCCCACGATTGCTTGCGGTCGCGGCGCCGCCGCAGCCCGGGCCTTGGCCCCGGCCCAGGCTGCGCCACACACTATGCACTATGGCGCACAGATGAGATTGCTTCGTCGCCTGCGGCTCCTCGCAATGAGGGCAGTGTGCAGCAGAGGGAGGATCAGCGGCTTTCCGTGCTGTCGTACCCGGCGGCGGCGAGGTCGAATTCCTGCGGGCGGCTGAACATTTCGCTGCGCACGTCCCACAGCTCCGGGTACATCGGCTGCTCGAACAGCTGGTTGGCGGCGGTCCGCAAATACCGCAATCCAATCGACCCGCCCGTTCCGGTATTGGCGCCGATCACCCGCGACACGGTCGCGAGGTGCGCAAAACGCCATTTCCGGAAGGCGTCTTCCAGATCGATCAGCTTTTCGCCGAGCTGATACAATTCCGGCGCACCGGCGCGGTTGCGATAGACATAGCTCCACGCCCTGAACACCGCCGCAATTTTGCGGTGCTGGTGCGAGTAGTCTCCCGAACGCGGGTCCTCGATGCCGAATGTCGGTAGGGCTTTGGCCATGTACGAGATCACCGCGTCGTAAATGGCCGGCGCGGCCAAGGCGCTGCGCATTCGCTCCTTTTCTTCTTCGCTCTGCGCGTTGTCGAACACGTCGATGGTTTGCGTACGGCCGCCGGGCGCCTCGAAATCGAGGAACCGGTATTTGAGGCCGAGCTTGTATTCCAAAATTCTGTATTGAACCGACTGGAAGCCCGACGCGCCGTCGCGGCCCACTGTCTCCCGGAAAAGGAAGAATTCGTCGGGCGTCAAAGTCGCCATGACGTCCCACGACGAGATCAGGATGTGCTGTATCGCGCTGACCCGCGACAGCCGCTTGAAGGCGATGATGCAATCGGCGTCCTGCGCCTCTTCCTTCATCAAAGAAGCGATGGCGCAGTCGAGCTCGTGAATGGCGAGCTTGAACCACAGCTCATGCTGCTGGTGGATGATGATGAACAGCAGCTCGTCATCCGAGCCGGTTTGCAGCTTCTGCGCCGAGAGGAGCTGCTGCAGGCCGAGATAACCGGCGTATGTATTTTTCACCTTCCGCAGCCCGAGCTAGGCCGCGATGTCGGCCGCCGCGCGTCTGACGAGCACGACCTTCTGCGCCGAACGGCCGAAGAAATGATAGCCGGAGCCGCCTTCGGCGAGCGTTTCCAGAAATTCGTCCGGCGCGGTGATGCGAACAGTGCCGAGAATATCGGCGCCGCGGCGCAGAAACGCGTCGGGCAACAGACTGACCGTCGGGCCGACCATCGTCACCCGAGCCGCCGGGCTCGCCAGGCGTAACAGCTCTTCGAGCGTGTCATTGATCAATGTCGTCCCGGTGATCAGCAGCACATCGGCGTCGGGTACGACCGTTGGCGCCTCATTGGCGGGCCGGAAGAACGGAAGCTCGTCGGGTTTGAGGGTCGCCGCGTCCCGCTCGAGCACGAGGAAAGGCTGATGGCGGCGTTTCAGTTCGCGCAGGAACGGCACAAAAGCACCGACAACAACGACCTTGTCGCCGGGGCGCATCTCGGTCGCATCGAATGCGTCGATGCCAAGGCGAAGCTCGGTTTCCGGATGCGGGCGGCGGCGCCAGCAGGTATCGGCGAGCGCGTTCATTGCCGCAATGCCGACGGCGCGGCGAATGCCGTGATCCCCAAGCGCCTCCTTCGCGAGGTCGAATGTCGGGCGGCCGCACAGCTTGCCGGGAAACGGCATCGCCATCGCCGATGTCGGACAGCAAACCGCCTCGGGGATCGTCTTGACGGGGGTCGCGCAGGCCCCGGCAATGCCATTGCTGAGCTTCACCCCGGTGAAGAACAGGCCGACAACCGCGCGCTCGACCGTCAGGTGATCGCGGTCGGGGCCGAGAATCTCGGAAATCGCGGTAAGAGTCTCGCGGAGTATCGTCTTCTCGTCGATTTCCGGCATTCTTCCTCTCAGAGTTCAAGCGGTGGGCGCCGTTCGGGCTGCGTCATCTCGAAGGCGCGGGCGGCGCGCAAGACGCGGTCATCGGCGTATAGCGGGCCGACGATCTGCAGGCCGATCGGCAGCCCACCGCGGGTCAGGCCGCAAGGAATGCTGGCTGCCGGCTGGCGGGTCAAGTTGAACGGATAACTGAACGGCGACCAGTCGATCCAGTGCCGCTCGGTCGCGGGATCGTTCAGATCCTGTCCGACCGGCAAGGCGGGGACCGGCATCATCGGCGTCAGCAGCAGATCGTATATCCGGTGGAACTCCGCCATCTGCCGGGCGAGCGTATTGCGGACGAGGTCGGCGCCGAGATAGTCGACGGCGCTGATCTGCTCTCCCTCCTCTGCTGTCACGACCAGCCCGGGATCGATCACGTCACGCCGGTCAGCTGGGAACCCCGCGAGAAGTTTTGCCGTGCCCGCGGCCCACAATGTGAAGAGCGCATCGCGCGGCGACGCGAAGATCGCGTCGACCTGTTCGACGATCGCGCCGAGCGCCTCGAAATGCCGCGCCCCCTCTGCCGCCGACGCGGCGATTTCCGCATCGACCTTGGCGTAGCCGAGGGTCGGGCTGTAGGCGATCCGCCAGCCGCGCGCGCCTTCTTCCAGCCCCGCCAGATAATCCTGGTCCTCGGGAGGCAGAGCATAGGGATCGCGGTGGTCGGCGCCGGACAGGACGGTCAGCATCAGCGCCGCATCCGTCACGCTTCGAGCGATCGGCCCAATATGCGCCAAGAGCCCCATCGGCGAGAGCGGATAAGCCGGCACCCGGCCAAAACTCGGCTTCACCCCGAAGACGCCGGCAAAGGCGCTCGGGATGCGGATCGAGCCAGCACCGTCGCTGCCGACATGCAAAGGCCCGATCCCGGCGGCACAGGCCGCCGCCGCGCCGGCGCTGCTGCCGCCGGGAGTGCGCGAGAGGTCCCAGGGATTGCGGGTGATCCCGGTCAACGGGCTGTCGCCTAATGCCTTCCAGCCGAATTCCGGCGTTGTCGTCTTGCCGATTATTACCGCGCCGGCCTCGCGCAACCGTGCCGTCGCCGGCGCATCCTCTGACCAGTCCTGATCCCGCTCGACTAGGCGCGAGCCGCGCAGGGTCGGGAAGCCGCGCATCAGGATCAGATCCTTGATCGTCACCGGCACGCCGTCGAGCCGCCCGACCGCTTCGCCGCGTAACCAGCGCGCCTCGGATGCGCGCGCCGCCGCCAACCCGCCCTCCCGATCCACGACGCAGAACGCGTTGATCTTCGGCTGCAACGCATCGAGCCGATCGAGGATCAGCCGGGTCGCCTCCACCGGCGAAAGTTCTCGCCTGCGGTAGAGGTCGAGCAGCGAAACCGCCGAGGCGTAAGCGATATCATCGCTGGGCATTGCTCCTCCGTTGTCGTCCCTGCTTTTGATTCCCTCCCCCGCGTGCGGGGGAGGGTTAGGGTGGGGGCTCTGTCGCTATGTAGGGACCGAGCGTAGCGGCGATTGACTCGAGAACACCAGCGCGATTCTGGAGAATGTCGTTGTTCCAGAACCGAAGGACCCGCCAACCGCCTCGGCGTAACGCTTTATCCCGAACATTATGATCACCGGGGCGGCCATGCTGTCCACCGTCGGCTTCGATAACGAGTCGTGCTTCGACGCAAGCAAAGTCTACCACATAGGGCGGAACCGGATGCTGCCGTCTGAAACGCCAGCCGAGTTGGTCCTTCCGCAGCGCATCCCAAAGGAAACGCTCCGCATCCGTCGTTGTCCGACGCAAACGGCGAACGCGTCCAGTCATAGCGGTACCGCCTCGCATGACTCCAAATCTCCGCTTTCAGCCGCGGAAAAGCTGCCGCAGCTTCGCAATCGCGGCAAGTCCGGTGAGCCCCCACCCTAACCCTCCCCCGCGGGCGGGGGAGGGAAGCCGGCGGCCTAGGTTTTGCATTGTCGTCCCTGAGGTGGATCGCGTAAGTTGGCCATAACAACATGCCGAGCAGGGATGCATGATTTCTTTAACGCAAACATTCCGATGGGCGGCAGCGGCAGCTTTCTTTGCCTTCTTTGTCCCTTCGGTCGGGTGGACCCAGGGCGCTCCGCAAAAGACCTTGCGGTTCATTCCGCAGGCGGATTTGCGAAGCATCGATCCGATCTGGACGACGGCCTATGTCACGCGCAATTTCGGTTATCTGGTCTTCGATACGCTGTTCGCGCTCGACAAGGACTTCAAGCCGCAGCCGCAAATGGTCGATCGCTGGAGTGCCAGTGACGATAAACTGACCTACACCTTCGTCCTGCGGGATGGTTTGAAGTGGCATGACGGCCAGCCTGTGCGCGCCGCCGATTGCATCGCCTCGATCGAACGCTGGGGCAAGCGGGACACGCTCGGCCAAAAGTTGATGGAAGCCGTCGGCGAGATGCAAGCGGTCGACGACAAGACTTTCACAATAAAGCTGAAATCACCGTTCCCGCTGATCCTCGATGCGCTCGGCAAGCTCTCGAGCAACGTGCCGTTCATGATGCCGGAGCGGCTGGCCAAGACCGACGCCTACCAGCAGATCCCGGAGGCGATCGGCTCCGGCCCGTTCAAGTTCGTCAAAGAAGAGTGGGAGCCCGGCCATAAGGCGGTCTTTGTCAAGAACGCCGACTACGTGCCCCGCGAGGAGGCGCCGAGCTTTGCCGCCGGCGGCAAGGTGGCAAAGGTCAATCGCGTCGAATGGCTATACATTCCCGATACCGCCACCGCGGCGGCAGCGCTCAATGCCGGCGAGGTGGATTGGTACGAGCAGCCGCCGGCTGACCTCGTCCCGGTTTTCGCCGCCAACAAGGACATCGTCGTTACGACCGTCGATCCGCTCGGCAATCATGGGATTCTGCGCTTCAACCACATTCAGCCGCCCTTCAATGATCTGAAATTACGCGAGGCGGTGCTGAACCTGGTCGACCAGAAGGACTACATGGGCGCAGCAGCCGGCGATCCGAAATACTGGAAGACCTGCGCAGCGCTGTTCGGTTGCGGCACGCCGTTCGAGACCAATGCCGGCGCCGATGCCCTGCTGAACGGGCCGAACCTCGCCAAGGCGAAACAGCTGATACGGGAGTCCGGTTACAAGGGCGAGAAGATCGTGCTGCTGTCTGCGACCGACCAGCCGATCGTGCAGGGCCAGGCATTGGTGACATTGGATGCGTTGCGAAGGGCCGGGCTCAATGTCGACTTGCAGGCCAGCGACTGGGGTACCCTGATCACCCGCCGTACCTCGAAGGAGCCCGTCGAAAAGGGCGGTTGGAGCATCTTTCATACCTGGACCTCGGCGCCGGACTTTTTCTCGCCGGCAGTCAACATCCTGGTCCGCGGCAACGGTGAGAAGGCATGGTTCGGCTGGCCGACCGATGCAAAGATCGAGGCGCTGATCGATGACTGGTTCAAGGCGCCGGATCTTGCGGCGCAGAAGAAACTCGCCGCCGAGATCCAGGTGGAGGCCTACACGAACAACGTCCCCTATGTGCCTACGGGGCAGTTCGTCGTGCCGACCGCCTACCGCAAGAACCTCGAAGGAATCATCATCGCGCCGGTCGTCTTTCTGTGGAACGTCGAGAAGAAATGAAGGGGCTAGAGGCGATCCCCACCCCAACCCTCCCCCGCCCGCGGGGGACGGAGTCGAAGGCGTCCCGATCCCTTTCCTGGTTCCCTCCCCCGCACGCGGGGGAGGGTTAGGGTGGGGGGGTTTCCAAATGTTCGCCTACATCATCAGACGGATCCTGGCGACGATCCCGGTAATGGTGGTCGTCGCGCTATTCGTCTTTTCGCTGCTGCATCTGAGCCCTGGCGACCCCGCCGCCATCATAGCCGGGGACACGGCGACCGCCGACGACATCGCCCGCATCCGCCAGAAGCTGGGGCTCGACCAGGCGCTCTATATCCAGTTCGCGACCTGGGTCTGGGCGCTGCTGCATGGCGATCTCGGGATCTCGATCTTCACCAACCTGCCGGTCTCCAAGCTGATCGCGCAGCGGATCGAGCCCACCGTCACTCTGACGATCTCCACACTGATTTTCTCGATCCTCGCGTCGATCCCGATGGGCGTGCTCGCCGCATGGAAGGCTGGCTCGTGGATCGACCGAATGGTCATGCTCTTCGCGGTGCTGGGGTTTTCGGTGCCGGTCTTCGTGCTCGCTTACCTGTTGATCTATGTCTTCGCGATCTCGACCGATCTCTTGCCGGTCCAGGGCTTTGTCTCGATCGGCAGCGGCGTGGGGCCGTTCCTCTCGCACATCGTCATGCCGACCCTCGCCCTCGGCGCGGTCTTTGCCGCGCTGATCGCCCGCATGACGCGCGCTAGCATGCTCGACGTGTTGGCGCAGGACTATATCCGCACCGCCCAGGCCAAGGGTCTGGCCAACGACAAGGTGCTGATCGGCCACGCGTTGAAGAACGCGGCGGTGCCGATCGCAACGATCATCGGCATCGGCGTCGCCTCGCTGATTTCGGGTGTGGTTGTCACCGAGACGGTGTTCGCAATCCCGGGTCTCGGCCGGCTGACCGTGGATGCGATATTGCGCCGCGACTATCCGATCATCCAGGGGATCATCCTGGTTTTTTCGGCCGCCTACGTGCTGGTCAATCTGCTCGTCGACCTCAGCTACACCTTCCTCGACCCGCGCATCCGTTACTGAGGCCCGGTACAGACATGACGGTCGCGCCAACCGATCTCGCCGTCCTCGCCGCCCCATCCATGCGCAAACGCGGCGTTCGCGACACTATCCGCCGCCATCCGACGATCGTCTTCGGCGCGACACTGCTCGGTCTGATGGCATTGATGGCGATCTTTGCCCCGTATCTCGGCACGGTCGACCCGCAGGCATTGTCGCCGATCCGGCGATTGCGCTGGCCCTCGGCGCAATATTGGTTCGGCACCGACATGCTCGGGCGCGACATCTACAGCCGCACGATCTACGGCGGCCGCGTATCGTTGACCGTCGGGATCAGCGTCGCGTTGTTGAGCATCAGTTTTGGGCTGATGATCGGCCTTGTCACCGGTTTCAGCCGCTGGGCCGACGCGATTGTGATGCGAATCATGGATGGGCTGATGTCGATCCCGGCGGTCTTGATCGCGATTGCTCTGATGGCGCTGACCCGTGCCAGCATGGAGAACGTCATCTTCGCCATTACCGTCGCCGAGGTACCGCGGGTCACGCGGCTTGTCCGGGGGGTGGTGTTGACCTTGCGCGAGCTGCCCTTTGTCGAGGCCGCCCATGCCAGCGGCACTGGATTTTTCCGCATCCTGTGGCGGCATATCGTGCCCAACACCTTGCCGCCGCTCCTCGTGCAGGGCACCTTTGTCGCCGCCTCGGCGATGATCGTCGAGGCGATCCTCTCTTTTCTCGGCGCCGGCACGCCCCCGAATATTCCGAGCTGGGGCAACATCATGGCCGAAGGCCGCAGCCTCTTTCAGGTCGCCTATTACATCGTCCTGATCCCCGGGGCGTTTTTGTCGGTTACCGTGCTCGCCATCAACCTGCTCGGCGACGGGTTGCGCGATGCGCTCGACCCGCGCCTGGCGCGGCGCATGTAGCGCATGCCCGAAGCTGCCTACGTCGCTACAGTCCCGAAGGCCTCGGCCGCTGCAGTCGAGCCAATCCTCGACATCGCCGATTTGCGGACCTGGTTCTTCACCCGCGACGGAGTGGTACGCGCCGTAGACGGGGTCTCATTCCACGTCATTCCGGGCGAGACCCTCGCGATCGTCGGCGAAAGCGGCTGCGGCAAGAGCGTTACCGCCCTCTCGATATTGCGGCTGATCCCGTCGCCGCCCGGCCGCATCGTCTCCGGGGCGATCCGCTTTGCCGGGCGCGATCTGCTGCGCCTCACCGAAGCCGAGATGCGCCAGGTCCGCGGCAACGAGATCTCGATGATCTTTCAGGAGCCGATGACCTCGCTGAACCCGGTATTGACGGTCGGCCGGCAGATCTCCGAGACCCTGACGCTGCACCAGGGGCTCGGCCACAGAGCGGCGCTCGCGAGGGCGGCCGACATGCTGCGCCTCGTGCACATCCCCGAAGCCGACCGCCGCATTGGCGAATACCCGCACCAGCTGTCGGGTGGCATGCGGCAGCGGGTCATGATCGCGATGGCGCTCGCCTGCAATCCGAAGCTCTTGCTCGCCGACGAGCCGACAACCGCGCTCGATGTGACGATCCAGGCGCAGATCCTCGATCTGATGCGCGAGCTGAAACAGAAGATCGACGCTGCGATCGTGCTGATCACGCATGATCTCGGCGTCGTCGCCGAGATGGCGCAGCGGGTCGTCGTCATGTACGCCGGCCGCAAGGCCGAGGAGGCGCCGGTCGGCAGGCTGTTCCGCCGGCCCCTGCACCCCTACACGAAGGGGCTGCTCGCCTCGGTGCCGCGGCTCGGCGCCTCGCTCGACCATAAGCGGGCGCCGCGGCTCGCCGAGATCGCCGGCACCGTGCCGTCGCTCCGGGAACCGATCCCGGGCTGCCCGTTCGAGACGCGCTGCGCCTTCGCCACCGACATCTGTCGCCGCGAAATGCCGGCCTTCGACGAGAAGGAGCCCGGCCATTTCGCCGCCTGCTTCCATGCCGACCGGGTCGCCGCGGCATGACCGCCGCCGACCCGCTGCTCTCGGTCCGCGGATTGGTCAAGCATTTCCCGGTCAAGAAAGGCCTGCTGCAGCGCACCGTCGGTCAGGTCCATGCGGTCGACGGCATTTCCTTCGACATCGCCGAAGGCGAGACCCTGGGGCTGGTCGGCGAGAGCGGCTGCGGCAAGTCGACCGCGGGGAAGGCGATCCTGAAGCTGATCGACCCGACCGCGGGCGAGGTCCGCATCAACGGCGAGCGCATCGATCGCCTCACGCGCCAGCAGATGCGGCCCTGGCGGCGCCAGCTGCAGGTCGTCTTTCAGGACCCCTACTCCTCCCTCAACCCGCGTCTGAAGATCCGCAACATCATCGGTGAGCCGCTGGTCAATTACGGCGTCTCCGGCGGCCGCGAATTGGCGGAACGGGTCGCTGAGTTGGCACTCAAGGTGGGGCTCCGCGCCGAGGCGCTCGACCGCTACCCGCACGAATTCTCGGGCGGCCAGCGTCAGCGCATCGGCATCGCCCGCGCTTTGGCATTGCACCCGAGTCTAATCGTCTGCGACGAGCCGGTCTCGGCGCTCGACGTCTCGGTCCAGGCGCAGGTGATCAACCTGTTGGGCGACCTGCAGAGCGAATTCCACCTCTCCTATCTGTTCATCGCCCACGACCTCGCTGTCGTCGAGCACATCAGCCACCGCATCGCGGTCATGTATCTCGGCAAGATCGTCGAGATCGCCGACACGCGCGCCCTCTTCACCCGCCCGCAACACCCCTACACCGAGGCGCTGCTCTCCGCGGTGCCGGTCCCCGACCCCGAGGCGGCAAAGCAGCGCATCATCCTCAAAGGCGACGTGCCGAGCCCGATCGATCCGCCCACCGGGTGCCGCTTCCACACCCGCTGCCCCTGCGCCTTCGACCGCTGCTCCAGGGAGGAGCCGGCGATGCGCGAAACCCTCCCCGGCCACCACGTCGCCTGCCACCTCCGCGAGGTGCAAACTCCGGCATTAACGCAAGCCGCTTCTGTGCCGGCCTAGACCCTCCAATTTCCCTGCCAGACAGGGAAATACGGGAAAAACTTGCGTGGGAGCATTGGTCGCCGCCTTCAAAGCATTCTGGATCAGACACTTACGCATCACTTCCCTGCCCTGTGGCAGGGAAGTTCTTCGACCCCTAGCAGGGAATCGAATCGCACCAGCAGGGAGAGAGCAGGGAAATGCAAGCGACGGCTCCTTCATCCGTTACATCGCTCAGCATACACGGCGATTTTGGTGCCAAGATGGCGAGAAAGAGCTTGGCGGCTAGGCGCGGGCGGCGGGCGCGGGATCGGGATCGTCGAGAATGCCGGCGACCGCGTAAACGCGGACCTCGCGCCGGATGCCCTTGGCGTCGATGCTGCCGCGTTCCTCGGCGCGCACGATATCGCGCACCAGCGCCCAGGTCGGATGGGAGATCAGGATGCCGCCTGGATCGGCGGCCGCTTCGATCCGCGCCGCGAGGTTCACCTCGGCGCCGATGATCGTGTAATCCATCCGGTCGTCCGAGCCGAAATTGCCGACGTTGCAATACCCGGTATTGATGCCGACCCGCATCTCGAAGGGTTGCTCGAAACCACTCGCGCGCCATTCCTGCTGCAATTCGACCATCTGCCGCTGCATCGCGACAGCCATCCGCACGCAGGCCCGCGCATCCTCTTCGACGCCTCTGGTTTCCGGATCGCCGAAAAACATCAGCATCGCGTCGCCGATGAATTTGTCGATGTGCGCGCCATGAGCGAGCGCGATCCGTGACATTGCGGTGAAATACCGGTTCAGCATCGCCGTCAAGTCTTCCGGCTGCATGTCGGCCGTGGTCGCGGTGAAATCCTTGATGTCGCTGAAGAACACGGTCAGCCGCTTGCGTTCGGTGGCGAGCTCCACGTCGCGTGAGCCGGCGAAGATCGACGCATAGACCTGGGGCGAGAGGTATTTCGAGAGCTTGACCGACAGGCTCTCCAGCATCCTGGTCTTTTCGTCGAGGGCGGCGTTCCGCTCCTCGATCTGCTTTTGCGCATCGCGCAGCAAGAGGTGCGTGTGCACGCGCGCCCGCACGACGGTGGGGTTGAACGGCTTGTGAATGTAATCGACCGCGCCAAGCTCAAACCCTTTTGCCTCATCCTCGGCTTCGGTGCGGGCGGTCAGAAAGACCACCGGAATGGCCGCGGTCTCCGGATCGGCCTTGAGCCGCCCACAGACCTCGTAGCCATCCATGTCGGGCATCGTCACGTCGAGCAAGATGAGGTCCGGCTTGTCGGCCGCGCCGGCATGTTCGAGCGCCTTGGCGCCGCTCGTCGCCACCCTGGTGCGATATTGATCCTTCAGGATGGCGAGCGCCGCGGCAATGTTGGCCGGCGTGTCGTCGACGATCAGGATGGTCTTGTCCGGCATAGGTGCTCGTCCCCCTTTTTGCTTCCAAAGACCCGCTCTTCTACTCCTCTCCCCCCGCCGGCCGGGGGGAGAGGGCAGGGTGAGGGGGGCCGACGGGCCGGTTTGCGGCGCTGCCCACCTCACCCTCCCCGGCGCTGCCGCGCCTGGGCCCCTCCCTCTCCCCCCTAAAGGGCGGAGAGGGGCTCTTTCTCTAGCGCGAGCCGGCTGCGCACCCGCACCAGGGCGGCGTCGAAGTCGAAATTGCCGACCTCGCGGAGCAGTGCGCGAGCCTGCTGCGCACCCAATGCGCGCTCCAGCAGCTCCTGTGCCGCAAGCGCGCAATCCAGCGCCTCACCATCGCCGTCCGCCAGCATCGTTTCCAGCCGCTGCAGGACCGCGCCCAGGGCGGCGCCGTCGCCGCCGGCGGTCGCCTCACCGATGCGGGCGGCAATCGCCCGCAACTGCGCCAGCGCCGCATCGAAGGCGAAGTTCTGAACCTCGCGGGTCAGCCCGGCGAACTCGTCGGCGCTCAGCACCCGAGCCAGCGCCTCCTGCGCCTCCAGCACGCAATCGAGGGCGGCGCCGTCGCTATTGACCAACAACTCCTCCAGCCGTCCGAGCAATGGGATGACGACCGCGATATCGGCCGAATCCGGCGCCGCCGCGGCGGGCGCGGCCGTGGTCAGCGCCGCCCGGATGGCGGCGATCACGGCCCCAGTCGCCTCTTCCAATGCCACCAGATCGTCTTCGATCCCCTCCAGCCTGCCGTGCCGGATGCGGTCTTCGACGACTGCCCCCGCTTCGCTCGCCGGTTTGATGCCGAGGGTGGCGGAGACGCCTTTGAGCGTGTGCGCCAGCCGTTCGGCCGTCTTTACGTCGCCGGCGGCGAGTGCCGCGCGCAGTGCCGCCGGCGTCTCGGCCTGGTCTTCGGCATATTGCTGCAGCATGGCGCGGTAGAGGCGCAAATTGCCGCCCACCCGGTGCAGCCCGTCGGCGATATCGACCCCGGCAATCGCCGTCAGCTCGACGGACGCTGCCTCGGTCGCCGGCGCTTCGCTTGCAACGCCGGCGCGGGGAACGACGCGGTGCCCGGCGAACGCCAGCACGGTGCGGTACAAGAGATCCGGATCGATCGGCTTGGTGATGTGGTCGTTCATGCCTTCGGCCAGGCACTGATCGCGCTCCTCGGCCATCGCCTGCGCGGTCATCGCGATGATCGGCAAGCTGTCGTAGCGCGGATCCGACCGGATCTCCCGGGTGGCCTCGTGGCCGTCCATCACCGGCATCTGCATGTCCATCAGCACGATGTCGCAGGGCGGCGGCTGCACCACGCCGATGATCGCGGCCACCGCCTCGCGGCCGTTATTGGCGACGGTCACCGCAGCACCCCCGCGCGTCAGCAATTCCACCGCGATCTGCTGATTGACCGCATTGTCCTCGACAAGCAGCACGCGGATACCGGTCAGGTTCGGCGCCGCCGCCTCCGGCAGCGCCGAGCGGGCCTTGCCGCCACCGGCAAAGGTCCCGACCAGCATGTCGTAAAGCGAAGACAGGGTCACCGGCTTGGTCAGGAACCCCGCCGCCCCGGCGGCTTCGGCCGCTTGGCGTACCGCCTCGGTGGCAAAGCCCGTCACCATGATGATCTGCGGCGGCGTCCCGCCCGCCTTGTCGTCGTGGAGGCCCCCTTTGTCGTGGAGAATCGCCCGCGCCGCCTCGGCGCCGTCGATTTCCGGCATCCAGTGGTCCATGAAGACCACCCGATACGGATCCTCGGCCGCCGCCCGGTCGAGCACGGCATAAGCCTCGCGCGCCGACCCGACGCTGTCCGCCCGCATCTGCAGAGCCTGCAGGCTGCGGGTCAAAATCTCGGCCGCGAGCGGATTGTCGTCGACCACCAATGCCCGCATGCCGACGATCGCGACCGGCATCGCTTGCCGCGGCCGCTGCCGCTCGGTGACGCCGAGCCACAACGTGACACGGAAGGTGCTGCCGACCCCGGCCTCGCTTTCGACCTCGACGCCGCCGTCCATCAGCTCGGCCAGCCGCTTGACGATGGTGAGACCCAAGCCGGTGCCGCCATAGCGGCGGGTGGTCGAACCGTCGGCCTGGCTGAACGCCGAGAACAGCCGGGCGCTTTGCTCTTGTGTCATGCCGATGCCGGTGTCGGCGACGGCGATCTCGAGGCACACCCTGCCGTTGCGCTCGTCGAGCCTGGTGATCGATACCTGGATGTGCCCCTCTTCGGTGAACTTGACCGCGTTGCCGATCAGGTTGGTCAGGATCTGGCTCACCCGCAGCGGGTCGCCCAAGAGCCCCTGCGGCACGTCGTCCGCCACGCTGAACACCAGCTCCAGCTTCTTCTCGCTGGCCCTCTGCCCGATCAGCGTATTGACGTTGCCGAGCACGTCGTCGACCCAGAACGGGATGGTTTCGATCGTCAGCGCGCCGGCTTCGATCTTCGAAAAATCGAGAATGTCGTTGATGATGCCGAGCAACGACACGCCGGCGGTGTGGATCTTCGCGAGATAATCGCGCTGCTTGAAGTCGGGCGCATTCAAGAGCGCGAGGTTGGACAGCCCGATGATGGCGTTCATCGGCGTCCTGATCTCGTGGCTCATATTGGCGAGGAACATCGACTTGGCCTGCGTCGCTTCCTCGGCGACGTCCCGGGCGCGGGCGAGATCGGCCTGCGCCGCCTCCAATTCGTGCAACGCCGTCTCGGCCGCGTCACGCGCCGCGCGGATCTCGGCCTCGGCGCGCTTCCGCTCGGTGATGTCGCTGTAGTTGATGACGACCCCGCCGCCCGGCACCGGGTTCGCCCGCACCTCGATGACGCGGCCGTCGGGGCGCGCGCGCTCGGTCGAATATTGTCTGCCGGCCGCTTCGATCAGACGGCGCACTTCGGCTTCGACATCGACCTCGCCGTACTCGCCATGCGTCGCAAGGTGGCGAATGTAGTCGCCAAGGCCCGGCCGCTCGGCCAGCAAAGTGTCGGGTAGATCGAGAAGCTGCTGGAAATTGCGGTTCCATGCCGCGAGCCGCTGCTCGGCGTCGAACATTGCGACCCCGTCGCCCATGTTGTCGAAGGTGACGCGCAACTCGGCCTGCCGCTGGCGGATCTCGCCGAGCAGCCGCGCATTCTCGATAGCAATGACCGCCTGATCGGCAAAGGTCCTAACCAGTTCGATCTGCCGCTCGGTAAACGGCTCGATTCGTTGCCGCGAGAGATTAATCGTGCCGAGCACGGCCCCCTCGCGCATGAGGGGCACCCCAAGCATGGTGCGTCGCCCGGCCGCCACAGTCTCGGGCACCGCGAAGTCGGGATCAGCGCGGATGTCTTCGATATGAACGACCCTGCCTTCGAGCAACACCCGCCCGAGGATGCTTTGGCGGCCGGGGAGAGCTGTTTGCTGGCGCACCCTCGCCCAATACTCGGGGTCCGCTGCGCTGAACGAACTCGACGCAGGGCGGTAGACCTCGCCCTCGCGTATGAAGATCGTTCCGGCATCGGCGCCGCAAAGCCGGGCGGCCGTTTCCATTACTGTGTCCAGTACCGGTTGCACGTCGGCGGTCGAGCGGCTGATCACGTTGAGCACGTCGCTGGTCGCGGTCTGGTATTCGAGCGATTCTTCGAGGTCGCGCGTGCGGGCCTGCAATTCACTGAGCAGCCGCGCATTCTCCAGCGCGATCACCGCCTGGTCGGCGAAGGTGCGGACGAGCTCGATCTGCCGCTCGGTAAAAGGCTGCACCCGCGTTCGCCCGAGACCAATCACGCCGACAACGCCCCCGTCACGCAACAGCGGCACGCCGAGGATAGTCCGGTTTTTCCCGAGCGTAACCGCCTCGGTCATGGTATATTCCGGGTCGGACGCGATGTCGTGGATGTGGATGACCTGTCCCTCGATCGCGGTCCGCCCAGCCACTGACCCACGGTCCGCCGTCAGTAGCCGCCCCCGCATAACCGCGTCAAACTCGGGCGTCTGGGCAAAGGTTGCCACCACCCGATAGGCTTCGCCCTCGCGGTTGATGATCAACGCGCTATCGGCGCCGCAGAGCCGCGCGGCGGTCTCAACGATCGTCTCGAAAACCGGCTGGATATCGAAGGTCGAGCGGCTGATGACCTTGAGCACGTCGCTGGTCGCGGTCTGGTATTCGAGCGATTCCTGAAGGTCGCTGGTGCGCTGCTGCAATTCCTTGAGGAGCCGGGCGTTCTCGATCGCGATCATCGCCTGGTCGGCGAAGGTGCGCACAAGTTCGATCTGCCGTTCGGTAAACGGTTCGACGCGCCGGCGGGCCATGTTGATGGTGCCGATCACCGCTCCCTCGCGCAGGAGCGGCACCCCGAGCACGGCGCGGTTGCCGCCGACCGTCACGGCCTCGGGGAACGTGTGGTCAGGATCGGCGGCGATGTCCGCGATATGCACGACCCGGCCTTCGAGTGCTACCTGGCCGATGATGGAGTTCTTTTGACCGGGGACAATAGTTCTCTGGCGCTGGATCGCCCAATACTCGTCGGACTGGCCGTAGTTCGACACATAGCGAAAGACCTCGCCTTCGCGCATCGTGATCCCTCCGGTATCGCTGCCGCAAAGCCGCGCGGCGGTAGCGATGATCGTGTCGAACACCGGCTGGATATCGAAGGTCGACTGGCTGATGACCTTGAGCACGTCGCTGGTCGCGGTCTGGTATTCGAGCAATTCCTGGAGGTCGCCGGTGCGCTGCTGCAATTCGCCGAGCAGCCGCGCGTTTTCCATCGCGATCACCGCCTGCGCCCCGAAATTTTCGAGCAGCGCAATCTGCTTGTCGGTGAACGGCCGCACTTCCATGCGATGCATGATGAAGCAGCCGATAACCTCGCCCTCCCTGAGCAGCGGCACGAAGAGCGCGGTGCGTATTCCGCTCTCCGCCGCCGCGACCTCGGCCGAAGCGCCGGCGCGGTATGATTCGTCGTCGCGTATATCATGCACATGGATGACCGATCGGCTGGCCACCATGCGCAGCGGCACCGAGTCCTTAGTGATGATATCCGGCATCGGCGTGTCGAGCGGGAGCAGCTTGTCGAATTCCTCCGGAACGCCGAGGCTCGCCGCTCGGCTGAACTGGCCGTTCTCGTATCGGATCAGATGAGCGTTGTGAGCATCGCACAGCCGCGAGGCACGCTCCAACATCGCATTGAACACCGGCGCGAGATCGCCGGGCGAGGCATTGATGACCTGCAACACCTCGGCAGTTGCCGTCTGCTGCTCCAGCGCCGACGCCAGTTCCCGGTTGCGCCGTTCGATCTCGTCGGCAGCTTCCCGGCGGTAGGTCTCCATCACGACGTAAAGCAGCGACTTGAGGAACTTGCCCAGAGTCACCAGCGCCACGGTCTGCTGATCCGGGCTGGGGAACAGCTGCAGGATCACGCCGGTGAGGACCGACTCCAGCTTGGTCGAGGCCTGGAAGATGTCGGTGTTGCGCACGCCCTCGCGCAGCGCGACGAGGGTCATCCGCTCCACCTCGCCGTACAATTCCTCGACGCGGTCGCCGGTGAGGAGCCGCCCCAGGAACGAGCTCATCTTCTCGGCCAGCGCCGTGACTTGCTCCGGCGCAAGGCGCAATGCCTCAAACCAGGGCAGGGCCTCGACTTCGGCCTGCCACTGGGCCGCGATCCAATCGCGAATGTCCGAGGTCAGCGTCTCGTGAACCGATTGCAGGTACGTCAGGTCCGCCGGTTCGACGTCGAATTCGGCGAAAACTTGCCGCTCGGCCGAGAGGAGGGGGGCGTCGAGTACAGTCACCGGTATGGGCTCTTGTCCATGGCTGCGGCATAGGCTTCGGGGAAAACCGCGATGAACCGATCCACCGCCGCCGCTGGGGTGCGGATGGAAACACTGATGCGTATCGCGCCCTGGTTGTAAAGGCTGGCGATGCCCATGGCGCGCAGCACCCGCGACCCGTCGAGCGCGGAGGCGCATGCCGCGCCGCTGCCGACATGGACGCCGCGACAGGATAGCGCCTCGATCAGATCCTCCTGCAACAGGCCCGGGAAACAGACATAGGAGGTGGTCCACAGGCGAGGCGCCGACCGGCCCGCCACCAGGCATTGCGGAACCTGTTCCACGAGAAAGGCTTCGAGCCGGTCGCGCTGGCCCGGGCCGGGCGGAGGGCTCGTCGCCGCCTCGTCGAACGCGACCGCCGCCGCGGCGATCGCCGGCACGTTGACGGTGCCGCTGCGGATGCCGCCCTCCTGGCCGCCGCCCGGAAGGACCGGCGCCAACCGGAAATCGGGATCGAGCAGAGCAATGGCGCCGACCCCGAGCGGGCCATGGAATTTGTGCGCCGACAGGGTCAGCGCGTCGGCGTGCGCGACAACCTCGTCGAGCGGTGTCTTGCCGGCCGATTGCGCCGCATCCACATGCAGCAGCCCGCCGTGCCGATGCGTGATCGCCGCGATTTCGGCCGCCGGAAAGATCACGCCGGTCTCGTTGTTGACGTGCATCATCGACACCAGCGACCGCCGGCCGGCGGTCAGGTCTTGCAGGTGGTCGAGATCCGGGGTGCCGTCCGACCGCGCCCGGCATACCGCCACCGGCCGCTCCAGCGGCAGCTCCGCGAGGTCGTAGACCGAGGCATGCTCCAATTCACTGACCACCAGCTGCTCGCAGCGGTTTTCGGGGTGGCGCAAGGCCCCGAGCAGGCACAAGGCATTGGCTTCGGTCGCGCCGGAGGTGAACAGCACCTGCGCGGCGCCGCCGAGGTGCCGCACGAAGCACGCTCGCGCCTCTTCGAGCGCGTCACGGCTGGCCGCTGCGAGGCCGTGCAGCGCGGCGGTGCTGACGGGCGGCCCGGCCAGTAATTCCTTCATGCGTTTGTGGGCGGCCGGCGACATCGCCGTCGTCGCATTATTGTCGAGGTAGGCGAAAGTTCCGTCGCACGGATCGGCCGGATAAGTCACATCAGGCGCGCCAATATCGCCTCCTGCGCCGCTCGGGTCGCCTCCAGCCGGGGGTCGCGCAGATAGGTGATCGTGACGTAATCGAGCCCGAGGGCGCCGTTGATCAGAAAGCTGCCGTCCTGCGGCCGGACTTGGAACGTGACGCGGGATTGCGGCAATAGATGCCTGGCGTCATAGACCAAGACCTGGAACGTGCTGGTATCGGCGTATTGCGCGAGCAGGCGATCGTCGACCGCCGCGCCCAGCATATAGCGGTACCGTTCCCGGTGAAGGCAATCGTAGACCTTTTCGGCCGCCTTGATCATCGGACCTTCGGGGTGGGCCTCAGGCCGAGACGTTCGCGCCTTCAAGCCTACGTTCGCCCGGCGCTGCCTCGGCAAGCTCGGCACGGATCTCGGTATAGGGATCGCCCATCGCCTGGCAGGCCGTCATCCTGCCCTGGAACGCCCGTCCGCCCTTGAACAGCCGGTCGTAAAACTGCGGCGTCAGGTCGGGTTTCTCGTGGATGTTGCCCAGATAAATCAGGTTCATGATGCCGGCAAAGCCGCCCGTCGCCAGATAGCAGACGCCGTGATCGGCGGTCCCGTACATGCGGCGGTAGCCGACCAACTCGTAATCGTTGTAGAGGCGGACGGTCAGCTGGGTCGGGGAGAGGTCGAGCACCTTGCAGACGCCATACCCGCCGGCGTTCCACCAAGCGACGATGCCGTGGACCCAGTCCTCGCGGGTCTTCAGCGTCGGCCCGACCAGAGCGTCCCAGTCCGGCGAGGTCATGATCCCGCCCATCGTATTGAAGGCGCAGACATGGCCGGCCTCGATGAACAAGCCAGCGGCGACCTCGACGCCCTGGCGGCCGGCAAGAGCCGTCATCTCCCGCTCGAAGGCGAAGCTGATGCGGTTGTAATAATCGGCATGGAGTTGGGTGAGGTAGAGGCCGAAGATCGGGATGAGCCCCTCGGCATTGGGCGGCAGCGGCCCCCCCGCGACGGCGCGGGTGATCGCCCCGCGGTCCACCGCGGTCGCGGGTTCGGCGTCATCCCCGACCGGGATCAGAACCGGGGTCTGCCGCGGCGCGAAGATCGTGAAGTTCGCCGGGCCGCGGCCCAATACGAACACATCCTCGTCCGCTCCGGTGCTGCGGCACGCCGTCTGCCGCGCCTGCACGTCGGAGGGCGGGAGGCGGTAGATCGCGGCCAGCGCTCCCGCGAGGAAGCCTGTCGAGAAAAAGGCGACCGGCGCGCGCGAGATGCCGAACTTCTCCTTCCATCCGATCGAGTAATGAGTCGAGCGGGTGCGCACCTCGCCGCCCCGATCGGTCAGCGCGCTCAGATCGATCAGACCGAGGCCACACGCGCGGTAGAGCGCCTCCACGGTTGCCTTCCGCGCCGCAATATCCGGGGTGCGCGACAACAGGTCGGTCAATTGCGCGAAGGCCACCTCGGCCGCCGCCCCGACCAGGATCGGCGCGCTGTCGATGTACTCGGCGTCCTGGATCGAACGCTGCAGAAAACAGTTGTAGTGGTGGCAGTGGTCGATCATCGGCTCGCCCCCCACCACCCGTCGGTTTGTCGCGAAGTCGTAGCCGAATTCGGCGAAGTCAAACATTCGACGCCTCCCTTGCCAGCAGAAAGTCCGGTACCGGTTTCCCGACCACCTCCTCCGCAGCGCGGACAATGGCCGCGGTCAGTTCTTCCGGGAGGGCCATGCGGGTCTCCATCTTCTCGATCGTAGCGGCGGTCAAGGTGATCCTATTCTTGATCAGCAGCAGCATCACCTTGATCAAGATGCGGTCGACGGCTTTGACCTCGCCGTTGTCTTTGGCCCAATCGAATATCCCTTTTATGTCGAACATGCTCCCGCTGCCCTTTATATTTTTCCGGCGCTCCCCCGGCGGCCGATCGTACCGGGAGGATAACCCTCTGCGCGACCGGCACCAAGCGTTAAAAGGCCGGTGCGTTGGCGCGGCTCGCGAGTAAGGCGCGCTTTTTCCATCGAGATGACCGCCCGCGCGACGAAAATTCTACAATAGCGCGATTTCTTTTCCTCAGCACGCCAGGCCCCGTGGCGGTGGGCGCGCGCTAAAGAAGCCAAGTGGGGTGTCGTCCTTGCGCAGTATCACAACGAGCGGGGTCCGCAAATCCGTAACCGAGGAAGGCGCGCGCGACCTCGTCCCCCTTCTTCTCCGCCCACGCATCCGGAACGTGGACAAAGCGTTGCAACTCCGCGTTGGCGCGCCGCAGATCGGCAGCCGCGTTGCTGAGCGTCGCGGTCATTCATCGGCGCCGGCGAACGATCGGACATCGTCCGAAATCTGAATGTACGGCATGTTTCCCCTAGCCATCGGAGAGCTGCGAACTTCCCGTGAGCGAGGATATGCCTCCGCGCTTCGCTCCGCCAGCGGTACTAGGAAGAAACAAGGTGGCTCACGACGCCAGCCAATATTACTCGCTTCCCCGGCGAAAGCCGGGGTCCACCTCTCGGCGGCACGCGCGGGTCGGCAAAGCCGGTGGGGGACTACTGAGATGAGCGGGGGTCGTGGCGACTGTCCGCAAACCAGCCGACTGAGCCGATCCCGATGGGATTGCGAACGGCAGGTATGGGGCATGAAGAGCGGTTCCCGCCGCGAAGGCTGAAAACCACTGATGCGAACGTATCGGCAATTTGCGGGAGCATTGGTACCGGCTTTTCTCAGCATGTTGCGCCGCAGCATATTCGGTGATTACCCCACTAGGCTTCTTAGTAGCGTGTCGGCGGTTTGCGTCTATCTGGAGGGCGCGATGATGAGGGCTGGATCGAGCAAAAACAAGGTTAACTGTGAACTGTTTCACACCCCTTTTGCGGCACAGCCGCCACCTCTGATACGCCAGATGTCCGAGGGTGATTGCGATGTTGCGACGTACATTTTTGACCGCCACTGTGGTCCTGTTCACTGGGGCGGTGGCGCCGTCGATCCCCGCTGGGGCGGGCATGGATCCGGCCGCGTTCATCAACAACCTCGGCAACCAGCTGCAGGCGGTTACCAGCAGCATCTCGCCGCAGCAGAGACTGGCAGGCTTCCACCAGCTGTTCCGTGAGGACTTCGACGTTGCCGGCCTCGGCCGCTTTGTGCTGGGCCGTTTTTGGCGGATGTTTACCCCGGCGGAGCAGCAGGAGTTTCTCGGGCTGTTCGAGAGTTACGTCGTGCTCGCCTACAGCGAAAAACTGTCGGATTACACCGCGGATGGCGGACGCCCCTGCGTAACCGGCAGCAGGCCCAATTCGGATGGGGCGATCGTCTCCAGCAAGATCGTCCGCGGGTCCGGCGCTTATCAGCCGATCCAAGTCGATTGGCGTCTGACTGCGCAGAACGGATCTTACAAAATCAGCGACATAATTATCGACGGGCTCAGCATGGCAGCAAACGGACGCTCCCAGCTCGAGGGCGTGGTGGAGCGAAACGGCGGGCGGCCCCAAGCTATTCTCGCCGTTATGCGGCAACAAATCGCAAGCGCATCTTATCGCTAGATCGGCGATTGCCGACCAAACACCTGTCACCGGCCGTGACACAGGCCGCGTCTGACACTGAGGGGGATGCGGTGTCACTCAAGGGTGGGTTGGCGATGCCTGACTTGGCGATAGCTGGATCTGGGACAACACGCGATCGAACGGCAGTGTCGATACCCTAAAGTCGCCGCGGAACGGGTTGCTGAGAGCGATAATCAGAATCAGCACCAGCGCTCCGGAAATCGCCAGCATTGCCGACATCGCGAGATGCATGCCGAGGCTCGGAAAGCCGAGGAAAGAGCCGAACGCAATCGTGACGGCGCCGCCGACGAGCGTCACGACCCAGACGACCGCGGGAATTGTCGTCTCGGCAGCAAGCTGTCTCTGCTGCCTCGCGTCCCGGAGCCGCGCGAGGGATCGCAACAATAGCGCCTGCAGGTTCCCATCTGCGACGCTGGAAGGTTTGAGACCGACGGCGATCCTGTTCAGCTTTTCCAGATATTCCGCACCCCGGTCGACGATCCGGCCTTCAGCCTGGGCGGGCCACTCGACCCGCACAACCGTTTCGAGGTAGCCGATGATGTGGTCGCGCATCGCGGACTTCTCGGGGTCGGCAAAGCCGACAGAGGCATTGTAGACGTCGAGAACGCCCGAGGCTTCCGCATAGCTGGCCGCCTTCGCCTTGTTGAAGCCATCCCAGGCGAGCATCGCCACGAACGCCAGGAGCACCGCGAAGGTCACTCCGACGACCGAGAATATCGCTGCAGTGACGTCATTGTGCCGGCGGCGGAACTCGACCGACAGGAATTGGTGCGCGGCCAATGCGAAGAACACCGCACCGAGAGCCGCCAGCCCGACCAACAGGACTCCGACCCCCCAGAGCGGGTATTCGTAGACCATCCCGGGGTGCATGACGAACTGCATCATGATCGTGACCCGCCAATAATGGGATCAGCCGGCGCATTGGCGAAGGTGGTAAGATCGTCGCCGTTGAGCACCTGGACAGAACTGCCAGCACTCACGAAGCCGTGATTGCGGCATTCCGGTGTTGCGGCCATGGCGACAAAGGGGCAGCTTGCCGCCCGCCACATTCGAAGCGAACCGGCGGCGGAACCGCCCCGGACCATGGAGGACGCCTGATGGATCACCGGTTCTCGCCGCGTCGGCTGCGGCTGGCAACCACCACTATTGCCTTCTCCGGTGCGGCGCTTCTGGGTCTGGCAAGCAGCGCTGGTGCGCGAGTTACCGAGATCGCCATCACCACCCCGCCCAACACCCCGGCCTTCGGGGGCGCCAGCTTTGCCGCCGGCGAATACCAGATGATCAATGGCACGGTTAAGGGCGAGGTCGATCCCGACGATCCGCTCAACGCGGTGATCGTACACATCGGACTGGCGCCGCGCAACGCGCACGGCATGGTCGAGTATTCGACCGATTTTCAGCTGGTCGCGCCGATGGACCTCAAACAGGGCAACAACCGCCTCCTCTACGAGATCACCAATCGCGGCAGCACCAACGCGCTGACCATTCTCAATTCCGGCAAGACCGCCAACACGAAAACCGCAGCCCCCGATGCCGGCAACGGCTTCCTGATGAACCAGGGCTATGCGCTCCTGGAAAGCGGTTGGGACATCACGGTTGCGCAGACCGACCCCGGCTTCGGAGTGACGGTGCCGATCGCGACCAAGGGAGGCAAGCTGATCACTGGCGTGGCGCTCGAGGAATTCGATATCGATGTGACCAACAATCCGCCGGCTGCCGAGCCCCTTTCCTATGCCGCCGCAAGCGCCGACAAGTCGCAGGCCAGCCTCAGCGTGCGCGCGAATTTCGGCGACCAGCCGATCACGCTGCCGGCGACGGCCTGGGATTACACCGACAGCACTCTGACCGCAATCAAACTGAACCCGCCCGGAACCAATTTCGGCGATCCCAGCGTCTTCGGGCCGAGCGGGCTCTACGAGTTCAGCTACACGGCGGTAAACCCGAAAGTCGCGGGTCTCGGTTTCGCGGTACTCCGCGACCTGGCGACCTTCTTTCGTGAGGCGAAGACCGACGACAAGGGCACGCCCAATCCGCTCGCCGGCAATGTCAAGTTCATCTACACCTTCTGCTCGTCGCAGCCTTGCCGCACGATGAACGATTTTGTCCTGCTCGGCTTCAACGAGTCCGAGCACGCCAAACACCGCGACCGTGACGCGGACCGCCGCGACGACGGGGGCGATGCGCCTCGGCGCATGGCTTTCGACGGGGTGCTCAACTGGAAGGCCGGCGGCAGCGGCATCTACATGAACTATCGCTTCGCGCAGCCGACGCGGACGCACCGGCAACACATTGCGCGCTGGTATCCCGAGGTCCAGTTCCCGTTTGCCAACGAGACGTTGCACGATCCCGTCACGCACCAGACGGACGGCCGCCTCGAAGCCTGCCGGCGAAGCGACACCTACCCGAAGATCTTCGAAGCGAATTCGGCGAACGAATACTGGGCCAAGGCCGGCTCGCTGCTGACGACCGACACCCAGGGGCGCGACCTCGACCTCGATCGCACTCCCGATGTCCGGTATTACCTGTTCGCGAGCCAGCCGCATGGTGCGGGACCCGCCTCGCCTCTGAGCAAAGGGATCTGCCAGCAGTTCGAGAACCCGATCAAGCCCGACCCGGTGCTGCGCGCCCTGCTGTTCGATCTCGACGAATGGGTCAGCACCGGCAGGGAGCCGCCGAAGAACCGCGTGCCGCGCCGCTCCGACGGCACCCTGGTTGCGTCGACGCCGCAATCGGTCGAGGGATTTCCGAACATCCCGGGGGTCACCTACAACGGCATACTGCACACCGGCGATCTCTGGGATTTCGGGCCGAAATTCGACGACGGCATCGTGACGATCATGCCGCCCAACTCCCTCGGCTCACCCTATCCGGCCCTGGTGCCGAAGACCGATTCCGACGGCAACGACATCGCCGGCATCCGCGTGCCCGATGTCGCAGTGCCGTTGGCGACCTACACCGGCTGGGGCCTGCGGGCCACCCCGCCCAACGAGACCAACGGCGCCAAGCTGATCGACGGCTGCGACGCCAATGGCCAGATCATCGCGTTTGCCGCGACCAAGACGGCGCGCGGCAGCGGCCCCCTCCTGGACCCGCGCCTGTCGTTGCAGGAGCGCTATGGCAATGCCGCCGGAACCAACGCCAATTATGTCGCGGCAGTGAAGGCTGCCGGCGACGCGCTGGTGAAGGACCGTTTCCTGCTCGAGCTGCCCGGCGTCGCGCAGGATGTCGAGACCTACACCACGCCGGCGATGTCGGTCGCTATTCCCCACAATCCCTAAATCCTGACCCGGGGAATCCTGATGAGGTAAGCTCAGACGCGACCTCGGGAGAGCGATCATGCGGTTCGGCATCGGACAACCGGTTACGCGCAAGGAGGATGCCCGGTTTCTGACCGGGCGGGGGCGCTATGTCGCGGACATCGATTTTGTTCGCCAGGCACACGCCGTCCTTGTGTTCTCGCCGCATGCGCACGCGCGGATCCGCGCGGTCGACAAGGCTGTGGCGGAGCAGATGCCGGGTGTCCACGCCGTCCTGACGGGTGAGGATTGGGCAGCCGACGGGCTCGGCACACTCGACCCTGAGGTCATGGCGGAGGACATGGGCGGGGCCGAGGGATACCGCACCAAGCGCCCGCCCTTGGCGCAGGGCCGCGTGCGCTATGTCGGCGAGCGGGTCGCGGTCGTGATCGCCGCGACCGAAGCCGAGGCACGCGATGCGGCGGAGCTGGTGTCGGTCGATTACGAGATCCTGCCCGCGGTGGTGCATGCCGAGGATGCGGTGCGCCCCGACGCGCCATTGCTCCATGACGGCGCCGCCAACAACACCTCCTTCACGATGCGCATGGGCAATGAGGGTGCGGTCGAAGCGGCGTTCGCGCGGGCGCATCACGTCACCCGGCTCTCGCTCTACAACAACCGGCTCACGGCCGTTACAATGGAGCCGCGCGGCTGCATTGCCGATTACGATCCCGGTACTCGGCGTTACACGCTCTACAGCAGCACGCAGAACGTGCACGGCGTCCGCCAGACGCTGGCGCATCACATCCTGCATATCCCCGAAAGCCGCATCCGCGTCGTCGCCCGCGATGTCGGCGGCGGCTTTGGCATGAAGGGCAATGTCTACCCCGAAGAGGCGATCATAGTCTGGGCCGCGCGCCGCGTCGGCCGGCCGGTCAAATGGATACCGTCGCGTTCCGAGGCGTTGCTCGGCGATTATCACGGGCGCGACCAGAATGTCGCCGCCGAGCTGGCGCTCGACCCGGACGGCAAGTTTTTGGCATTGCGCTGGAGCGGCTCGCACAACGTCGGGGCCTATATCGAGGGTGCCGGCGCGATCCCGATCCTGTTCTCGCTGAAGCTCGCGTCGACCGTCTACGAGATCCCAGCGGTATCCGTCACGAGCAGCCTCGTCCTCACCAATACAGCGCCGACCGTGCCCTATCGCGGGGCCGGCCGCCCCGAGGCCGTCTACATCATGGAGCGGCTCGTCGGCCAGGCAGCGCGCGAGATGCGCATCGATCCGGCCGAATTGCGCCAGAAGAACCTGATCCGCCCCGACGCATATCCCTACGAGACGCGCACAGGCTGGATATACGACACCGGCAACTACGGCGCGGCGCTGGCCAAATGCCAGGCCCTGGCCGACTGGGACGGCTACACCGCGCGGCGCGCCCAGAGCGAGGCCGCAGGCAAATTGCGCGGGCGCGGCATCGTCTATTACGTCGACAATACCGGCGTCTTCAATGAGCGCATGGAATTGCGTTTTGACCCGTCAGGCGAATTGACGATCCTCGCCGGCACCCTGTCGCATGGGCAAGGGCACGAGACGAGCTATGCGCAGATGGCCGCGGACTGGCTCGGCGTGCCCGACGACAAGATCCATCTGTTGCAGGCCGACACCGACGAGATCGCGATCGGCCGCGGCACTTACGCCTCGCGCAGCATGATGATCGGCGGCAGCGCATTGCGCGCCGCGGCCGACGAGGTCATCGAGCGCGGCAAGCGCTTTGCGGCGCATTTCATGGAGGCCGACGCGGCCGACATCGCCTTTGCCGACGGCGCCTTCACGATCGCCGGCACCGACCGGTCGATGCCGATCGGCCAAGTCGCGCAGATGTCGTTCATCCCGGTCGGTCTGCCCTCGGAGCTCGGCGTCGGCCTGCAGGGCGCCGGCGCCTTCTCCTCCGATGTGCCGAGCTTCCCCAATGGCTGCCACATCTGCGAGGTCGAGATCGACCCCGAGACCGGCTCGGTCGAACTCGACCGCTACACCGTCGTCGACGATTGCGGCACCGTGATCAACCCATTATTGGCGAAAGGCCAGATCATGGGCGGCATCGCGCAAGGCGCGGGGCAAGCGCTCTCCGAGGACGTCGTCTACGATCGCGACAGCGGCCAATTGCTCACTGGCACTCTGATGGATTACGGCATCCCGCGCGCCGACACGCTGCCGCAGGTCACCGTCGATTTCAGCCCCGTCCCGAGCACGACAAACCCGCTCGGCGCCAAAGGCGTCGGCGAAGGCGGCACCGTCGCCTCGACCCCCACAGTAATGAACGCAATCCTAGACGCTCTCGCCCCGCTCGGCGTCACCGATGTGCCGATGCCCGCCACCCCCCAACGCATCTGGCGCGCAATGCGCGAAGCCACGAGAGGCTGACGCTTGTCCTGTGCCAGCAGCGGCGTGGGTCAGCATCAGTGCGGTACGGCGGCCGTGCGCAGATATCAGAGATGCGCGGGCAAGCGACATCCGTGAAATTCACGCAACTTTCGCCACCAGGATGAGTTCCCTGCCGTAAGCTGGCGCAGATCCGAAGAAATCGCTGTATTCCGATTCGACTGTGAGGCCACAGAGCTCGAGCAGGTGATGCAGTTCCCAGCGATAGGTCCATCGGAGGGTCATCTCGCGAGTGTCTTCCGCTAGCACCTCGCCGTTGGGCCCGATTTCGGCGTATCGCCAGAGATCCCGGCGAAGTTGGTTTAGGTGGTCGAAATTGGTTCGCAGAATCCTGGCAACATAGCGACGCCCGGTCTCAGGATGGGTGCCGGAAAGCCCCGGCAGTCTTATGTTTGTATCGATCAGCAAGTCGAGACGAGGATCGAACAAGTGAAGCGCCAATCGGCCGGTTGGCTCCAGATGTCGCCGAATGCCCTCCAGCGATTTTCTTTGTAGATCGATTGTCAACAGAGCCTGGAAGGAACGAAAGGCCACGAAGACGAAGCCAAAGCGCCGACCCAAATCCAGCGCGCTCATGTCCTGATCAACTAACGTTGTACGTCCCTGCACCGAGGCGGGAAGCGCGGCGAGCTTGCGTCGCGCTATCGTCAGCATGGCTTCCGATCGGTCGATACCTATAACTTGCAACCCCGCTTCGGCCAGCGGCAAGGCAATGCGCCCAGTGCCACACGCGAGCTCGAGGACAGGCCCGCCGACCTCACGCGCAATGCGCTCATAGAAGGCCAGATCGCCCACGATCTGCGGCCCTGAACTGCTATAGAATGCGTCATAGGCATCGACGAAAATCGATCCCGCTTGCTCGTAAAACTGGCCCATGCGTTAAGCGGCCCGGAGCACGGTTACGCCGAGGTGCTCGGCGGCATCGCACAAATCGGCATCCTTCGATGCGAGCGGAACGGCGAGCCGCATTGCCAGTTCCAGATAGGCGGCATCATACGCCGTCAGCCGTTCGGCGCGCGCGAGATCGAGCACACGGCCGAGAGCGCGCGATGGCGTCTCTTCATCGATGACGATGACCAGGGTTTCCAGCAAGGCTATGAATTCGCTGCTGTTCGCTTGTGTGATCCGCCCGCGGCGCTCGCTCAGAGCCAAGACGTTCGCTATTTCGAGATGCCATATTGCCGGAACGGAAGCTGCCTCGTCGGCAAGACGCTCCAGCACTCGATCGCCGGCGGTGGTCGCTTCGTTCTTGAAGCACCAGGAGAGGGCGACGGAGGCATCGAGGACAAGCTCCGTCACTGCCGACCTTCACCGATGAGCTGCTTGACCGGAACGTCCAAGGTCTGGCCTTCACGGAACAGCTTTAACCGCTCGATCGCTTCGCGCCGACGATCGGGGCCTGTTCGCTCGATCGGCACGAGGCGCGCAACAGGGCGCCCGTGCTTGGTGATCGTAAACCGTTCTCCCTGAGCAACCCGCTCGAGCAGGGCAGGCAGATGCGTCTTGGCCTCGTAAGCGCCGATGTTCGTGGGCATTGCTCATTCCGACCAGTCTACTACCGGTCTGAAGATGGCCCGCTGACCGCCCGCGATCAAGACCTAGTGCGAACGGGCCGAACAGCTTCGGCCGTGAAGGGTGTGCAACGCTATTGGGCAGGTGTCTCCGCGGTGCCGAAGGGATCTCTAAGCCTCGCTCGGAGACAGCTATTTAGCTCACCAACGCCGGCTCGAAGAAAATCTGCAGGCGCTTCAAGCGCGCAAAACGTCTTCCACGCGATTGGCGCACCGCGAACGTTACGGTCTTATTTGGTCTTAGCCCGCCGCGACTTCGACTTTGGGAGCTTTGGGGACAGGGTCTCCACGAAGGCAATCGCCAGCTCGAGCCAGTCCCGTAACGCTTGCTCGTCACGTGGAGCCGGATCGACGAAAATATAGCCCGCCATCGACCGCCCCGCCATTTCCATGGGCTTTGCGCCGGGCCGCGCCAGTGCATCGGCGTGTTGGTCTTTGCCAACGCGGACGAGGAGGCCGCGCTTTGATGTTCCGGCAAGCATGTTGCCGTTCAGCACGAAGCACAGCCCGCCGAACATTCTTACTTCCCGCACTGCAGCGGTCGTGCCGAGAACGGCGCGCACGCGCTCGGCGAGATCCTCATCGACAGCCATCGATCAGTTTTCCATTGTTACCGGTTTTTCTAGCCGACTGACCGATGATGCTCAACCGGAACAGGTTATCGCAATTGCACCCGCACGCGGGCGCAATTGCGATTGAATGAGTTGCCGATGCCTGATCTCGACCAGATAAAACAGCGGGAACAGGGAGCGCGGGACTGGCGCAGAACTGCCGACCACGAGCATTGGTCCCGCGTTGCCGCTGAGTGGATCGCATGGGTGCGGGCCCCAAATCACGACGCGTTCTGGGGTTATCGGGACTCCTTGATTGCTTTCATTGGTCGCGGCAAAGGCGAAGCGCTCGACATAGGGTGCGGGGAGGGGCGAGTTTCGCGCGAGCTGAAGGCCTGCGGCTACAGAGTGACCGCATCGGACCCTGTCGGCGAACTTGTGAATGCCGCCAAGGAGGCGCGATCGGCTGACGACTACGTCATCGCGTCCGGGACCCCCTACCTACGCGAGCGCGTTGGAAGGCGCCGGTCTTGCGATCACGTCTCTCCACGAACCCGTTCCGGCTGCCGGCGATGGGAACAGCTTGCAGCGCTGGACCCGCATTCCCTTGTTTCTCTCGCTGAAGGCGCGGCCTTTCGGGTTGACCTGATCAGATGGAAGAGAGCTCGGAGGCGTCATGCGACGCGCGCGACAAGGATCAACTCCTTGCCATAGGCCGGGGCAGACCCGGCGAAATCGCTGTACTCCGCCTCGACCGCCAGACCACAGAGGTTGAGCAGGTGGTGCAGCTCCCAGCGATAAGTCCAACGCAGGGACATCTCGCGAGTGTCCTCGGCAAGGACTTCGCCATTGGGCCCGATTTCGGCGTATCGCCAGAGATCACGGCGAATTTGGTCGAGGTGGTCGAAATTCGTTTGGAGAATCTCGCCGACATAGCGGCGCCCGGTCTCAGGATGTGTGCCGGAAAGCCCCGGCAAAGCGACATGCGGGTCGATCAGCCAGTCGAGACGAGGATCGAACAGGTGAAGGGCCAACCGGCCGGTCGGCTCAAGATGACGGCGAATGGCCTCCAAAGATTTTCTTTGCAGATCGATCGTCAGCAGGTGCTGAAACGAACGAAACGGCACAAAGACAAAGCCAAAGCGCCGGCCCAAATTCAGCGCGCTCATGTCTGATTGACTAAGCTCAGACGTTCCTGCACCGAGGCGGGAAGCGCGGCGAGCTTGCATCGCGCGATCTTTAGCATCGCTTCCGATCGGTCTACGCCTGTAACGTGCAATCCCGCATTGGCCAGCGGCAAGGCAATGCGCCCAGTGCCGCAGGCGAGCTCGAGGACTGGCCCGCCGGCCTCACGGGAAACGCGTTCATAGAACGCCACATCGCCCGCGATGTTCGGCCCCGAGCTGCTGTAGAATGCGTCATAGGCCTCGACGAAAAGCGAGCCCGCTTGCTCGTAAAACTGGCCCATGCGTCAAGCGGCCCTGAGCACGGTGACACCAAGGCGTTCGGCGGCATCGCACAGATCGGCGTCCTTCGATGCGAGCGGAATACCGAGCCGCATCGCCAGCTCCAGATAAGCGGCACTATAAGCCGTGAGCCATTCCGCGCGCGCGAGATCGAGCACCCGGCCGAGAGCGCGTGAGGGCGTCTCGTCATCGACCACGACATCCAGTGTTTCGAGCAAAGCTATGTATTCGCTGCTATTTGCTGGCGTCATCCGTCCGCCTCGTTCGCACAACGCAGGAACACCATCGCCCGCGATCAAGACGATGAGATATGGTGGAATGCGCTTCGAGGCCGGGCAAGAAATCCATGGTTGGCTGGAGCGGCGCGGTGCGTCCTTCGAGACGACCGCTTTCGCGCCCTCCTCAGGATGAGGAACTTCCTCAATGCCATCAAAGCCTCACCCTCATCCTGAGGAGCGCCCAAAGGGCGCGTCTCGAAGGACGCAAGCCAGTTATGCAGCCCTTCGTTCCAATTCGGCCTAGCCTCTTCGCTTTTTCCGCCCTACGACGCCAGGGCGTTATTCGGCGGCTTTCTCCGCGGCGCCGAACATCGGGTAGTTCGTGTCGTCGAGGAAGGCTTCGTCGCCTTCGGTCGGCACCGGCTCGGCGTAGTCGATCGCGCCTTGAATGTTGTCGCCCCAGACCTCGCGCGGCAATTCGTAGAGCACCTCGACGCCGTAGCCGTTAGGATCGACGATATAGAGGCTGTGCGTCATGCCGTGGTTGACGCGGCGCTCGAACTTGACACCCTTCGCGCGCAGCCAGGCCAATTGCTTCAGCCACGCCTCGCGGTTCGGCATGGTGATCGCGATGTGGTTGATCGCGACCGGCTGGTCGAACATCGACCAGTTTGCCGGCGGCTTCGGCAGGTTCGGGTTCTCGCACAGCGCGATGTCGTGGTGGTTCATGCGGCCGTCGTGGTCGCCGCTGTAAAAGCGCATCTTGCCGTTACGGCGCTTCGAGTAGGCGACCTGCTTGAAGCCGAGGGTCTCGGTCCAGAATTTGTGCGACTCCTCGATGTCGCGCACGTTGATGACGAGATGGTTGACGCCGCGCGGGGTGACCGCCTCGGCAGGCGTCGTCGGTACGATCGAAGAGGTGCCATCAGCCATCGTCATGCTCCTTCGGCTCGGGACTTCCAGCGGGCGAATATACCGGGCCTGCGAGTAATTTGCCATCGCGACCATGCCCGATTACGAGATGGCTGGCAGTATTCCGTGGCGGACCACGCGGGAGAATAGACTTGCCCGAGACCTCGCAAAGCTATTTCAGGCCGGGCGCCGTCGAGCGCATCTTTGGCCGCGTCCTCGTTTGCCTCGTTTGGATTGGGCTGATCCGAGGCCACTTTTACGCTCTCGAAGTCCGCGGGCGAAAGAGCGGCAGGACATTCAGGCTGCCGGTGGACCCGATCGAATTCGAGGGTCGCCGCTATCTGGTCTGCGCTCGCGGCAACTCCAACTGGGTGCGCAATGCCCGCACGGCAGGCGAAGTCGTACTCGTCCGCGCGATGCGCCACCGCCGCTATGCAGTGCGCGAAGTTCCCCCCGGCAGGCGTTCGCCGATCCTCAAAGCCTATCTCGACCGATTCGCAGGCGAGGTGCAGCGCTTCTTCCCGGTACCGAAAGGATCGCCGGTGGAAGCATTCGATGATCTGGCGCCGCGTTACCCGGTCTTCGAGCTGCAGCCAATGGACGAGCCCGCACGAGGTCCATAGCGGACAATGCAAGCAAGTAGGTGGAAAGCCGCCGCCATCCAACTGCAATAGTTTCTTCACTGTACTGTAACAAGAGCCAGCTAGGCTTTGTGACGAAATCGAGACGTGGCTGCGGTGGGGTTTGGTGACAGATGCAGTTGGGAAGAAATCGCCGGCAGAACTCGACCCGACAGAACTCGATAGGGTCACTCTGCAAAAGGCGTATGCGCGCTGGGCGCCGGTGTACGATCTGGTCTTTGGCGCCGTGTTCGATCGCGGGCGGCGGGCGGCGATCGCCGCGGCAGAGCAGGTCGGTGGCCGGATTCTCGAAGTCGGCGTCGGCACGGGCATCTCGCTCCCGGGCTACTCCTCCCAGAACCGCGTAATCGGGATAGATCTCTCCGAGGCCATGCTACGCAAAGCGCAGCGGCGGGTGGCCGACCTGTCCCTGACCAATGTCGAGAAGCTGGAGGTGATGGACGCTGAGCATCTGTCGTTCCCCGATGCTTCGTTCGACGTCGTCGTGGCGAACCACGTAATTTCGACCGTGCCGCACCCGGAGGCAGCGCTCGACGAGTGTGCCCGTATGCTCAGACCGGGCGGCGAAATGATTCTCCTCAGCCGCATCGGTGCGGATAGCGGTTTTCGGCGCCTGGTCGAACGGTTGCTGCAACCGGTCGTTCGCCGGCTCGGATGGCGCGCCGAGTTTCCTTGGGACCGCTTCGCTCTGTGGACCGAACGGCGAACCGATGTGCGGCTGATCGAGCGCCGGCCGATGCCGCCGCTCGGTCATTTCTCGCTCCTCAGGTTTGTGAAATGCGAACAAGCGGCGCGAGCATGAGCATTACAGACCGGCCGATTCGCGGCTGACTGCCAGTCGTCGTCAAAGGGGGATGGCCATTTCTTCTTTGAACCGAAGGGTTACGACTCAGTAAACGACGCCACCCACGACTACAAAGAAGAGGTCAAGGTCGGCTACAACCTCCGCCGCAAAGTCGTGTTGCATGCGATTTGGGCCTTATCTCCGCTGCCCCTGTACTTCAGGCCGACCTTCTTTGGAATGATCAATCCGTGGCAAAGCGCGTGGCAGTTTGTCCACCAGCTCGGGATGTGTTGGCTTTTTATTGGAGTTGCCGGGGTAATTCTGCGATCCATTCAATTGTTCTTCATCAGGGACCTGCAGACCGGATTGGTTTGGGCGGTCAAAATCGTGACGGACCCGTTCCACGACATCAAACTTTATTATAAGGCGCCGTACCATCTGCTGCGCGGCGATATCGAGGACGACGAATTGGCGCTGGGCCACAGCTACTGAGGGACCAGAGGCGCGTCGTTTAGCTGGGCGCGCGCCTAGCCCGCTGCGGCGACAATCGATGAGCCACCATCTCGCGCAGGATCCGCCGCTTGATCTTGCGGTTGCTGGCGAGCGGATCGTCCCACCACCAGCCGCCCTGCTGCATCGCGGCGGCGGCGGCAACGAAGCGGTCGGCGACTGCTTGGTAATCGGCTTCGGTGTAATTCAGGCTGAAAATGAGCCTGCCGGTGCCAACCCAGCTCAGCGCCAGGCCTTCCGCCCGCAGATAGTACTGGAACATCCAGTTATAAGCGGAGGGCCGCGTGTAGCAGATCGTCCAGATCGACGACAAATTTGCCACCTGCACCGGCAACCCGGCATCGCGCAGACGCCGATTGAGTGCTGCAGCGCGGCGATCCCAAATTTCGTCGAGGCCGCGGTAGAGCGCGCCGACTGCCGGTTCTTCGAGGCGCCGCAAAAATTCGTTTGCCGCCGCCATGACGTAGGGATGCGAGTTGAATGTGCCGCGCGCAAAGCAGATATCGGCCGGTCGATCTTCGCGGAAACGTTTCATCAGGTGCTTCTTCCCGCACACGGCGCCGATCGGCAGCCCGCCGCCGAGAGTCTTGCCGTAGGTGACGAGGTCGGCGCGGACGCCGAAATATTCCTGTGCGCCGCCAGGCGCGAGGCGGAAGCCGACGAAGACCTCATCGAAGATCAACACGATGCCGCGCTCGGTGCACACCGCGCGGAGTTGCTTCAGCCAATCGGCATAGGCCGCGCGATCGAGATGCGCCTGCCTGGCGCTGTCGACCAGCGTCGAATTGGCCGGCGCACCGCTGTTCGGATGCATGATTTGCACCGGGTTGACGAGGACGCAGGCGATGCCGCGCCGGCTGCGCAGCACGCGCAGCGCGGCCTCGGACATGTCCTTCAAGGTGTATGTTTCGTGCGTCGGCACCGGATTGCCGACACCCGGCTGCACATCGCCCCACCAGCCGTGATAGGCGCCGCAAAACCGCACCAGATGCGAGCACCTTGTGTGGTAGCGCGCGAGCCTGACCGCCTGCATGACGGCCTCCGTTCCGGACATGTGAAACGAAACCTCGTCCATGCCCGAGAGCCGCACGAGGCGCGCGGCATTGTCGGCGACCAGCGGATGATAGGAGCCCAATACCGGGCCGAGCGCATGCACGCGCTCGATGCCCCGATCGATGCATTCCTTGTAGAAATCGTAGCCGAACAGATTGACGCCGTAAGAGCCGGTAAGGTCGTAAAAGGAATTTCCGTCGAGGTCGGTCGTCGTGACCCCGGACGAGGATTGCAGAAACGCGCCGACCGGCAAATGCCGGCGCACGTGGCGGCTGAACTGAAACGGGACGCGATAAGCCTCGGTGAATTGCAGATCCGAGATCAGTTCGGTGGCCTCGGCCGTCAGCTCCAACGTACGGGCATACCGGTTGCGGTAGAGATCCGCCAGCCGTGCAAAATCGGCGCGGCGCTGCGCGACAACGACATCCGGTGCCCCGTCGGCCTTGAAGATCTGCGATTCGTCGTATTGGTAGAACGGCACCAACGACGCCACGAATCGCGCAATGCGCGCATGCCCGGCGAGCGATCTGTGCTTTGCCTTCGTCAGCTCCAGCCGCCCCTTCAGATCGATCGCCGACACAGCCAGACCCATGGCGCCCAGGCCGTAAGCGGCGGCGCTGATGATTGCCGCCTTCATGGACGCAGTCCTTATTCGATCATTCTTACAATGATGTGACAATGCGGACGGCATCCCCCAAAAGCGTTCTTCTGGAGGATATCAGCTTTCTGCTGACGAACCGCATCCCGCATCAATTGGCGAATTGATTTTTCGGCTGGTTCAGCCAGATCGAGGCGCCGCTGCTGGCGCGAGCCTCGATCGCGATCTGGCGGCTGTTCGCCGATCTCGACCTGAGCGAAGCGCGAACGCAGCGCTTCGCGAGCTTGCACGCCTGCTTCACGCGAGAGCTGAAATCCGATGCGCGTCCGGTCGACCGCGACCCGCATATTCTAACCAGCCCCTGTGATGGCATTGTCGGCGCCTGCGGACGGATCGACCGGGACGAGCTGATCCAAGCCAAGGGATCTACTTACACGTTGCAGGATCTGCTGATAGACCCGCAGCTCGTCGAACTCTATCGCGATGGCCAATACGTCACGTTGCGGCTGACGCCCAGCATGTATCACCGCTTCCACGCGCCGTACGACTGCACAGTGCACAGGGTCACATACGTTTCCGGAGACACGTGGAACGTCAATCCGATCGCGCTTGACCGCATTGCCAAATTGTTCTGCAAGAATGAGCGCGCAGTCATTCGCACGACACTCCACCCGTCTGGCGTCGTGATTACCCTGGTACCGGTGGCCGCGATCCTCGTCGCGAGCATCCGCCTGCATTTTTTTGACGTCCTGTTGAACATACAGTACCGCGGGGAAACCGAAATTCCCTGCCGGGCCTCCTTCAGCAAAGGGCAGGAAATGGGGTGGTTCCAACACGGATCTACGATCATAGTATTCGCACCGAAGGGCTTCGTTCTTTGCGAAGCGGTGGAGGAGCGCGCGGTCATCCGCATGGGAAGGCCGCTGATGCGGCTGCCGTCTTGAGCGGCACCGGCGCGATGCGAATACTGATCGCTACCGACGCATGGTTGCCGCAGGTCAACGGGGTCGTAAGGAGCCTCCAGTCTCTCGGCGCCTATGCCCGCAAGCTGGGTGCCGAGATCGAGTTTCTAACTCCGGAAGGCTTTCCGACCTTTCCGTTGCCGACCTACCCGAGCATTCGCTGCGGCATCCCGACCTGGCGAGAAATCGCGCGGCGGATTGAGCTTGCGGCACCCCGATGCACTGCACATCGCCACAGAAGGACCATCGGGCAGATCGTGGGGCGCTATTGTATCGCGCGAAACATGTCCTTTACGACTAGCTACATGACCCGCTTTCCTGAATACGTTTCGGCGCGGATGCCGGTCCCGCTGTCATGGAGCTACGCGCTGCTGCGCCGCTTTCACGCGGCCGCCGCGGTGACAATGGTGTCAACCCGGTCATTGCTCGAGGAGCTCGGCAATCGCGGCTTTGCGCATCTGGCGATGTGGACGCGCGGTGTCGACAGCGACCTCTTCCGCCCCGAGCGCGCCGCGGCAATCGATCTGCCCCGCCCGATTTTCGTCAGCGTCGGCCGCCTCGCGGTGGAAAAGAACCTGACGGCATTCCTGGCGCTCGATCTGCCTGGCTCGAAGATCGTCATCGGCGACGGGCCGCAGGCGGACGAACTGCAGCGCCAGTTTCCGAATGCACACTTCCTGGGGCAACTGGAAGGGGAAACCTTGGCGGCGCATCTTGCCGCGGCGGACGTATTCGTCTTCCCGAGCCGAACCGATACATTCGGCATCGTTCAGCTCGAAGCGCTGGCCTGCGGCGTTCCGGTAGCCGCCTACCCCGTAACGGGGCCACGGGACGTGATTGGCAGCAATCCGGTCGGCGTGCTCGACCAGAATCTCAAATCCGCCTGCCTCGAGGCTCTGACGATTTCACGCGCGGCCTGCCGCGCGTTCGCGCTCACCCAATCCTGGGAACGCAGCGCGCTGCAGTTCATTTCGCATTGCCGGCCGTGCACAGGCTTGGCGGCGGCATAAACATAGATACGATCACAACATGCTCGGCAGCACGACCTCGCGGATAACGCGAGTCGGCGGAACCCACTGATCGGGGGTATCATAATTGCCGGCTGTTATGGCCACGGCCAGATCGAGGCCGGGAAGCACAAAAAGCCGCTGGCCGCCATTGCCGATCGCACTCCAGAAGCGCTCGAGCCGCGACCGGTCCCACCGCGGCCCCGCTGACACGGTGAACGCGAATTTGCCCAGATACCAGTGGTAGCCGTACTGGCGGATTTCGTCGACATCGACCATTGGCGAAGTCGAGCGAGCGATCCATTCGGCCGGCACGACGCGCCGATCACCCCACATGCCGCCCTTCAGCGTCATCGAGCCAATGCGGGCCAGATCGCGCGGCGTCATGCGCAAGCCGGATGCGGCAATCGCTTCGCCGCTGCGATCGGTATACCATTCCGTCGGGCCGATACCGAGCGGATCGAACAGCGCCACGCGCGCAAAATCATGTAATGGTTTGCCAGTGCCTTTCGCGATGATTCGCGCCAACAATGCGGTCGCGCCGCCGCTGTAGATCCAGCGCTGGCCCAGCTCCATTACGACCGGCGCGCCAAGGATGAAGCGGTAGCGATCCGGTGCCGTGTCCATCACGATTTCACTGTTGGTCGGATCGGAATAGGGAACGCTGAGTTCATTCCAATCCGTCCCCATCGTCATTGTCAGCGCATTAGAGATGGTCCAGCGGTTGCGGGCGGGGTCGGCGAGGTCGTCGTATTCGGGGAACGAGGCCAACAGCGGCGCCTCGGGCGGCGGCACTTTTCCGTCGGCGAGCGCGATGCCGTAGAGCAGGCCAACGATGCTCTTCGACACCGAACGCAAATCATGCAGTGTATCCGCGTCGAACGCGACCTTGCCCAAAGGGCTCCCACGCGCATTGTCGTCGTCCTCGAAATAACGCTCGAGCACCAGACGCCCCTGGCGCACGATGACGACGCCGTGAAGGTTCCAAACGCGCTTCTCGGTGATTGCCTCGTCGAGCCGCGCTTCAAGATCGGATGTGAAGCCCGCTTCGCTTGGGGAGATGGAAAGCCAACCGCTGTCGGCCGCCGCCGTCCGTCGCATCGACTGCCCCATGAAAATGGCTCCTGCACCCGCCAGTATTTCGCGCCGGCTCGGTTTTGGAGCGTTCATGGTCGGCGCTCCCGATCAGTGCGATGGCCGGCTTAATCAGATCGCGATTTCGGGTCAACAGGGTCCGTTGCGCCGGGGATAGCGGGCGGGCTTGATGATGGCATCGAAAGTGTGCCACGGTCCCGCACCTTTGCGCATTACTTCGGGGTTTGGCGGCGAGGATCGTCATGTGCCGTAACATCAAGACCCTGCATAACTTCAAACCGCCCGCCACAGATGAGGAGATCCGAGCCTCTTCCCTGCAATTCGTTCGGAAGCTTAGCGGCTTCACTCGGCCCTCAAAGATTAACCAGCTCGCTTTCGACCGGGCCGTGGATCAGGTGGCCAATGTGGCGCACGAGCTGCTCGCCTCTCTCGTGACCAACGCTCCGCCCCGCGATCGCGAAGTCGAGGCGTCAAAGGCCCAGGCCAGGGCGGCTGACCGGTTCCGCGCGCCCCCGGTGAGAGGGGCGATCTAAAGCGTAGCGCATGCCGCCTGGACCGCGGTAAGGGTATCGGTCAGGCGCTTGGCGGAACAGGAGGGAATATGGAAGGCACCACGCAGCTGCTCGAAAGCGACCGGCGTTATCTGGTTCATCCGCTGCACCATCCCGATGACCACCGGCAGCCGCTGGTCGTTGTCGAGGGGAAGGGCGCGATATTGCGCGACGCCGAGGGCCGCGAATATATCGACGGTCTTTCCGGCCTGTGGAACGTCAATGTCGGCCACGGCCGGGGCGAGCTGGCGGATGCGGCGAGCGCGCAGATGCGCCGGATCGCCTTTGCCTCGGCCTATATCGGCGCCACTAATGAGCCGGCGGTGCGCTTGGCGGAGAAGATCGTCCGCCACGCCTATCCGAGTTCCGCCGCCGTCTATTTCACGACCGCGGGCGCCGAATTGAACGAGTCTTCTTTCAAATTCGCGCGGTATTACTGGAAGGTCAAAGACCAGCCGCAGAAGACCAAGATCATCTCGCGCCTCCACGCCTATCACGGCGTGACGATGGCGGCGATGAGCGCCACCGGCATGGCGGCCTATCACAAGATGTTCGGGCCACTCGTCCCCGGTTTCATCCAGGTCGCGCCGCCTTATGCGTATCGCTGGACCGGTAACGAGGAGCCGGGGGTCGCCGCTGCCGATGCGGTCGAGAAGGCGATCCTCGCGGAGGGGCCCGATACTGTGGCCGCGGTCATTGCCGAGCCGGTAATGGGGGCGGGCGGGGTTATTGTGCCGCCCCCCAGCTATTTCCCGCGGCTGCGCGAAATCTGCGACCGCCACGATGTGCTGTTGATCGCCGACGAGGTGATCACTGGGTTTGGCCGAACCGGCAAATGGTTCGCGCTGGGCCATTGGGGGGTCGAGCCGGACCTCGTCTCCTTCGCCAAGGGAGTGACCAGCGGCTATCTGCCGTTAGGTGGCGTGATCGCGTCGAAGCACGTGCACGAGGCGATCGAGAGCGCGCCCGCCGACCGCAAATTCATGCATGCCGCGACCTATTCCGGCCACCCGGTCTGTTGCGCGGTGGGCCTGCGCAATGTCGAGATCATCGAGACCGAGGGGCTCGTCGAGCGCGCCGCGGTCATGGGGCGGCGTTTGCTGGCCGGGCTCGAGGGGTTACGCGACCTGCCGGTGGTCGGCGATGTGCGCGGGCTCGGCATGATGTGCGGCGTCGAGTTGGTGACCGACCGCAGCACCAAGGCCCCGGCAATCGGTATCGGGGCCCGCTTCACGCGCGAGGCGCTGGGTCGTGGCCTCCTCCCACGCATTCGCGCAGGCAGTGCCGACCCGCCAATCGGCGACACGATTTGCCTCGCCCCGCCGCTGATGACGCCGCCCGAGGTGCTCGACCGCATCCCACAGATCCTGCGCGAGGCAATCGCCGCAGCCACGCGCTAGAGCAGATTCCGGTCAGATTGGCGCTGTCATTGCGAGGCGCGCCTTGCGCGACGAAGCAATCTCGACCGATCGAGCGCTCAGCGGCCCGAGATTGCTTCGCTGGCGCTCGCAATGACGGTTGGAATTGGTGGGCAACCTGATTTGAAGCTGCGCTAATTCCGATGAGCTGTCGAGCAACCTTGCGGGATTACGCCACCCGGTCGCCTTGCTTGATCTCGACGGTGCGGTTGTCGACGGCGGGCAGCATACGGGCGGGGTCGCGGGTCACGACGACATCGAGCACGTTCGGTCGAGCGTGCTCGGCGAGGCCCGTCCGCAGCGCCTCGCCGAGCCGATCCGGATCCTCGACGCGGATGCCGTTGCAGCCCATCGCGCGCCCAATCGCGGCATAATCCATCTCGACGAGGTCGGAAGATTGATAGCGCCCGCGGAACATGGCGTGCTGCAATGCCTTGACGTAACCCGAGGCAGCATTATTGACGACGATGATCGTCAGCCCGATGCCGGCGCGCCGGGCGGTCTCCAGTTCGCCGAGCATCATGTTGAACCCGCCATCCCCGGTGATCGCGACGACGGGGGTCGAGGGAGCGGCCAGAGCCGCCCCGATCCCACCGGGCAGCCCGTAGCCGATCGACGCCAGACCGCGGTCCGGGATGAAATGCCGCCCGGGCGATTTCGTGTCGTAGAGCAGCCCGGTCCAGTGACCGGCAAACCCGCCATCGGCGACGAGGATGCTGTCCGCCGGCAATGCTTTGTTGAGCTCGGTGCATAGCCGGGCCATGTGGATCGGCCGCTCCTCCGAGTGGAGGCGCGCCGCCGCCTCGTCGCGCCATGACGCCATCCGGGAGGGAATCTCGGCGACATAATCTGCTCGCGCCGCCCGGCCTCGCTTCGCATCACCGGCAAGCGCCTCGGCGAGATCCTCCAGCCCGGCCCTGGCATCGCCCCACAGCCCCACGTCTGCCGTCCGGCACCGGCCGATCTCCTCGGCGACGATGTCGAGGTGGATCAGCGGGATCGTCTGCGGCGGCAACGCATAGCGCTTGGTCGCAATCTCGCCGAGCTTGCAGCCGACGACGACGAGACAGTCCGACGCCTCGATCAATTCGTTGGCGATGCGCGAATAGCGGCCGAAGAGCCCGACCGAAAGCGGATGGGTGCAGGCGATGCCGCCCTTGCCGCTCATCGTGTGCGCGACCGGGATCGACTGCGCTTCCGCAAAGCCGCGCAGTGCGTCGTATCCCGCCGAGAGGTGGATGCCGCCGCCGACCAGGAGCAGCGGCCGCTTGGCACGCGCGATCAGCGCAGCGGCGCGGGAAGTGTCCGCCCGATCCGGCCGGATGCGCCGCGCCGGCACGCTCAGCGTCGACGGATCAATCGCAAAATCTTCGGGCGCAAAGTCATGCTCGCCGTGGCATACATCCTCGGGAACGTCGAGCAGAACCGGGCCCGGCCGGCCGGAGGTCGCGACCGCAAAGGCGCGGCGCAGCAGCTCGGGGACGCGGCTCGTCATCTCGACCCGGATCAGCTCCTTGACCGCGGGCCGCAAGATCTCGGCCTGCCGGCATTCCTGCGTCATGTTCTTCCAGGAATGCGCGCGGTTGGTGTCGCCGGCCAGCGCAATGATCGGCACGCCGGCGTTGAGGCTCTCGATCAGGCCGGTCACGAGGTTCGTGGCGCCGGGCCCCAGCGTCCCGTCGCAAACGCCGGGACGGTTGGTGACGCGCGCATAGGCATCAGCAGCAAACGCGCCGCAACGCTCGTCGTTAATTAGAAAATGCCGCATTCCGAGCTGCGCCAGCGCGTCGTAAAACGGCAGCAGCTGAAACCCGCCCATCCCGAACATCGGCCCGACCTCGGCGAGCCGCAGCATCTCGGCGAGCGCGCGGCCGCCGTTCATGCGGCCTGACGGTCGGTTGCTGACCATTTGCTCTGTCATGTCGTCCTCCCTGTTCCCGCCGCGGCACGACGGACGGTGTCGACAAATTCCCGCGCGCTCATGCCCGGTGCGATGCTCAGCGCGGCGGCGCGCTGGTTGACACGCGTCAGAATACCGTCTTCGTAGGTCGAACGGGCGTCGCCGATTCGGGCACTCGACGCGGCGACCGTGCCGGCGGCTATGCCGCGACTGTCGAGCGCCGGCAGCCTCGTGACGCCCGCCTCGTCCATTCCGATCCCGGCGTCGTTGAACAGCGCAGCGAGCGCATCGGCTTTGAGCGCGGTGTCGGGCCTGCCACCGAGCAGCCCGCCATGCGAGCCGGTCACGACAATTTCCCCGACCCGCTCGGGGCCGACCAGCGAGGCCGAGTTGAGCGCCCATACCGAGGGCCGGTCGGGGATCAGCAGGAAGGCGACTTCCAGAGCCGGGGGAGGCTCGCGCAGGCTCGGGCCGGCTTGCTGCAACGCAGCCGCGGCGTCTCGGCAGGCCATGCCGGGGCGGCAGCCGAGCGCGATCGCGGGCGGGTTCGCGTGAGTGATGATGCCGCGCGCCATCATGTCGGACCCGTCTCCGATGCGCGCGGTATCATGCCCGATGGCGGCAGCTGGTATGCCGAGCCCGGCCAGGTAATCGAGCCCGGCAATGCCGGCCCGGTCCCGTCCCACCCCGGCATCGTTGAAGACCGCTGCCGCAACACGCAGCTTTGCCGCTACATAGGCGGCATAAATGCCGCCGTGGGAGCCGTTGACGACAACCGCTCCTGCCGCCGCCGCTGCAACACGGGTGATGCTGTCGGCGGTCAGCACCGGCGCAAGCTGTGTGAGAGGCAAGGCTCTCTTCCCTCAACGAGTGAACTTTAGATCATGCCGCGGGGACCAGGCGAAGAACAGTCATTACACAGGGGCCGGCCGGTTCCGCGGCGAGGTATCGGACATTTGCCGTCGCCGTTCGTTAGCCTCCAGGAATAGCCTCGGCCGAGAGATTGCGATGATGGATGGGTCTGCACGCATTCCGGTGGGTCACGGGGACCGGCCGCGTGTCGTAGTCGTCGGCGCCGGCTTTGGTGGGCTCGAAGCGGCGCACAAGCTGGCGCGGTCACCCGTCGATGTGACGGTGATTGACCGCCGCAATTACCATCTATTCCAGCCGCTCCTTTACCAGGTAGCGACAGCGGCATTGTCTCCGGCCGATATTGCGCAGCCGATCCGGGCGGTTCTGCGCGATCAGCAGAACGCTACGGTGTTGCTCGACGAGGTCATCGGCGTCGATGTGGCGGCGCGGCGGGTCGAGACACGCTTTGGGGCGGACCAGAGCTACGATTATCTGATCCTGGCGACCGGGTCGCAATACGCCTATTTCGGCCACGATGATTGGCCGCGACTGGCCCCGGGCCTCAAATCGATCGACGACGCCACCTTGATCCGGCGCCGCGTGCTGTTCGCCTTCGAAGAGGCGGAAACGGTGACGGACCCGGAGATACGCCAACGCTTGTTGACCTTTGTCCTGGTGGGCGCCGGCCCGACCGGCGTCGAGATGGCCGGAGCGCTCGTCGAACTCGCCCACGCGACATTGTCTCGCGACTTTCGCCACATCAACCCGCACACGGCGCACATCCTTCTGGTCGAGGCTGGTCCGCGCGTGCTGTCGGGCTTCCCTGAGAGGCTCGCCGCTTTCGCCCAGCATTCGCTCGAGCGGATGGGGGTCGAGGTGCTGCTCGACACGCCAATTGAAGCGATCGACAGAGATGGCGTCGTGGCGAGAGGCAAGCGCATCGCAGCGGCAAACGTCATCTGGTGTGCCGGTATCGAAGCCTCGCCGGTGGCGCGATGGCTTGGCGTGCCCGCCGGCAAAGGCGGCCGGGTCAAGGTCGCTCCCGACCTCTCAGTGCCGGGTCACCCGGAGATCTTCGTCGTCGGCGATGCCGCCTTCGTCACCGGGCCAACGGGCGAGCCGCTCCCCGGTCTCGCACCGGTCGCCAAACAACAGGGCCAATATGTCGGAGAGGTGGTCGCCCGTCTTGTGCGCCGCGCGCCGCCGCCCCCGCCCTTCCACTATCGCGACCAGGGCGCGCTCGCCACGATCGGCCGCCACTCGGCGATCGCCGATCTCGGTTGGATCAAGCTGACCGGCCCAGTCGCCTGGATCCTCTGGGGCATCGTCCACATTTTTTTCCTGATCGGCTTCCGCAGCCGCATGGCGGTTTTCCTCAACTGGATATGGGCCTGGCTAACCTACGGCCGCGGCGCGCGGCTGATCACCGGCGACACGACCCCGCTTGCTGCGGCAGCAAAATCTGCCCCAGGCGCAAGGTCTGACAAGTCAGATCCGAACATGCGGCTGCACCCGACCCGGATTGCCTCTCAAACCATGGCGGCGCCAGACCGGGAGGCATGATTGCGCGGCAAGCCTGCATCGGCGACCTAGCTAGCGCGCTCGGCTAATTCGACGCGTCGAACTGCCGCACCGTCCGCGCTGCGGCTCAACATCACGAATATGTCCAAATCCAGCTTTAGACGAAGGTCCCAGGAAAAACCCTGGTTCCGACATAGTGCGCGCTTCGAAAATCATTCTTTTCGGCCCTGCCCGGCCCGCCGGCGACCCTCGGAGACGGCAGCAAGGTTTTACGCTGCTCGAGCTTCTGGTCGTGCTCGCCATCTTGGGGCTGCTGATCGGCCTCGTCGCCCCCGCCGCGCTGCGACAGCTGGGCTCCGCCAAGGAAAAGATCGCGCACCAATCGATCGAGCGCCTTGCCGGCGTGCTCGACATCTACAAGCTGGATATCGGCACCTACCCTTCGACAGAGCAGGGTCTGCAGGCGCTGATTACCCGGCCATCGGGGATCACTCGCTGGAACGGGCCCTACCTGAAGGGCGAGAAGGTGCCGGAAGACCCGTGGGGCCGGCCGTTTATCTACCGCAGCCCGAGTCAGCGGCCCGGGCACGAATACGATCTCCTCTCGCTCGGCCCGACCGGTCAGCCGGGCGGCACCGGCAACGACGCGGCCATCTTCAACGAGTGAATGACGGCTGAGGCGAGCCGAGGGGCGCGTCCGAATTGAGGCTGTTGCCCCAGGCGAGCACTGCGTATCCCTGCGGCAGCGTCACTGCGGTGCGAACCACCGCAGTCCGGGTTACACGAGCGTTGCCTGGTCCGGAAGCGAGCGCGGTGATCCGCACCATCAGATTATCCGGCGGCGTCTGGCTCGGTTGAACCGTCGGCTGGCCAGTCGGCGCCGACCCAATCGTCGATGTTAGGGCGAGCGCTGCAGCCACGACCGGATCCGTGGTGGCCGGGTTCGGCTCGGGCGGCCCGAACAATGTCAAATGCGGGCGGATCGCCGTCAGCACGGCGGGGGTCATGCCGAGCACCCGGCCGAGTTCGCCGACCGTCTCGAACGGCCCGCTCGGCGGACCATAATCGAGCCCGGCCGCGTGATAATCCGCAACGAGCGCCTCTTGTGGCCGCGCGACGGTTGCGGAACCCACCCATTCGCTTATCGCGGTGGCGATGCGACGAGCGGCGTCGGGATCGCTGCCGGTCACCCGCAACAAGGCTTCGAGGAGAACGGGCGAAGCCGTACTCGGGTTGATCCAGGATGCCTCGTCCTCGATCCGCAAGATGACCCGGCTGCTGCCGACGATGATTTGACGCGGTGTGCCGTCGGCCGGCCAGCGTTGTTCCGGCTGCGGATCCGAAAGGTTGAAGATAGCCTCGAAGATGGCGCCGTCGGCGGCGGCTTGCGAGGCCGAGTTCGCCACGAGATTGCCGGCTATGCGGATCTCCGTCCGCCCGCTCGCCGTCAGATGCGCGACGATAAAGCCGATCAGCACCAACGTCCACAGCACAATGATCAGCGCGAACCCGCCGTTCCGACGGCATTCCGCCAATCCTGCCGGAAACCGGCGCGGCACCGCCTAAAGCTTGTTTGGGTTCGCCAGCCCGGGCGAACCCTGGCGCTGCAGCTGCTGCGGGACGAGACCGGCGTTGATCAGCTGATTGCGCAAATCCTCGGTCAGCGCGCGGGCATCGCGCTGATCGTGCACAACATGAGGCGTGATCAGCACGAGCAGCTCAGTGCGGGCTCGCGAGTTGCTTTGAGTCGAAACCAACGTGCCGAGGATCGGGATGTCCTTGAGGAAAGGTATGCCGCTGTTATCCTTCGAGGCATTGTCGCGGATCAGACCGGCCATCCCGACTGTCTGGCCATCCTGCACAGCCACTCGCGTGCGGAATATCTGATCGTTGAAGGTCGGCGAGCCGGCGACCGTGTTCGTCGCCGCGGCTGCGACATCGCTGACTTCCTGGGCGATGTCGAGGGAAACGAGCCCGCCGGAATTGACGCGGGGGGTCACCTGCATGATGACGCCCGTCGAATGGTAGTCGACGCTGTTGACGACCGGCGCGCCGGCGGCGAGCGTGCTCGTCGCGGTCCCGGTCAGCACCGGCACCTGTTGGCCGACCTGAAGACGTGCCGGCTCGTTGTCGAGGACCATGACCTGCGGCGCCGACAGCACTTTGACCTTGGTCACTGCGGCGAGCGCGGAGAGCGCAAAATTCGGAGATTTGCTCAGTGTGAAAAAGGGGACAGTCGAGGGAAAGCTCAGGCTGCCGAGAGGAGGAAGGCCCGAGAGCGGGCCCAGGGTGTTGGCGACATGGTCGGCCTTGAAGAAGAATTGGGTACCGTATTGCAGCGAATCATTGAGGTCGACCTCGGCGATCGTCGCCTCGATCAGCACCTGGAGCGGGATTATGTCGATTTTGCGCAACATCCCTTCGATCACCGCGTATTCGCTCGGCGTCGCGTAGACCAACAGCGCATTGTTGCGCCGGTTGGCGATGATGCGCATGCGGTTCTCGGGCGCCGCACCGGCTTGCCCGGTCTCGGCTGACAACGGCTCGGTAGCGGGAGGCGCTGCCTCGGCCGCCGCCCCCGGCTGGGGAATCCCGGCACCCAGGCCGCCTGCAGCCCCGGCACCTCCGGCCTGCCCCGGCAGGCCCGTGGTGACGCCGGCCCCTCCACCGGCCCCCCCAAGGCCAGCCGTCGAACCTTGGCCACCGAAACCGGTCGTGCCGCCTCCGGGCGCGCGTCCCCCGCCGATCGTCAGCTGCTCGGCGCCGGGTGCCGTGCTTCCCGGCGGCCCGGGAGTCGGCGAAACATTGCGCGGCGTGAAGGCTCGCTGGAGGAGGTTCTCGAGATCGGCGCTCTGGCCGTTCTGAACGTAATAGACATGCCAGGCCCGCGCTGTGGCGTCCTCGATCTCGTTTGAGAGCCTGAAAAAGCGTCTTGCCGCATCGATGTAGCGGGGCTGCGACGACACTACGAGAACGGCATTGACCCGTTCCATCGGAACGACGCGGACAATGCCGCCGAGCGCACCTTCGGCCTGAGCCTGCAATACCCGCTCGAACTCGCTGGCGCGCTTTGCCGGATCGCTATCGCCCACCGGAAAGAGGGCATAGGACTGACCGGCCAGGATGTCGATGTCGAAAGCCCGGATGAGACCGACCAGGGTCTGGCGGACCGCGGCGTCACCGGAGACGATTATCGCATTGGCCGCTGGGTCGGCGGCAATTTTCCCGCCCTCTGCAACATAGGGTTCGAGCACCTTGGCAAGATCCTTGGCGGAGGCATAGCGCAATGGCACGACCTGCGTGCCGGCGCCTATCGCGTTCTCGCCGGAGACGAGGTTGCGGGTCGCACCCGCCGGCAACGGGACCACGGCGTAGACCCCATTCCGTTCGATCAACGTCGCACCGTTCGCGTTGAGCAAGGTTTCGAGCGTCGGCAGCAACGCCGAGCGCTGCATTGGGGTGCCGGTCTCGATCGACCCCGTGCCGTGTACGTTAGGGTCGATCGTGTAGTTCAGGTTGAGTGTGGTCCCGAGAATGGTGCGTGCGATCTCCCGAATGTCGGTATCGACAAAATTCAAGGTTACATCGCCGGCCGGAGTGGCGGTCGCCCCCGGGCCCGGCGGTGGAACCACGGGGGCTGCCGCGGCACCGGACGCGACAAAGGGACGCTGCCGGCTGCGATCGGTGGGGATCGCACTGTTTATTCGAGGCTCCGCTGCTTGCAAGCTGCTCGGCTGTTCCAATGGCTCCAAACCAGGCTGTGCCGGCAGCTGACAATTAGCCAGCACGACGACCGCGAGGGCTAGGACCAGCGGTCGAATGGAACAGCCAGGGGTGGACATTACCGTTGCTGGCGCAGCCGCGCTGCCCGCGGCAGCGTGCCAGGAGGAACGACAGGGACACCGGGACGCGGCTGTGCGACGGCTGGCGGCACGCCGGGCACAGGCATGCCTGGCCTGCCGGCGGCCGGCGGGATTGGCACTCGCCCGCCGGGTTGACCGATCGGCGGTTGCCCGGGCGGCGGGGCTAAATTTGGGTCGAGCTTTGGCTGCAAGGTCTTGGTTCCGCTCGGGCCGCTCAACGAGACTTCGCGGGGTGTAATGCTTTCGATCCGCCAACCGCTTACGGCGTCGCCTTCCGCGACCTTTAGCGGTTTGTCGCCAGTGACTGCGAATATTGCAATGCGGTGGTGTGGCGTCGTAACGATCCCGGTCAGCCTCGCATCGGTGAGATCGGAATCAGCCGTGGCTCCGCTCGGAGCGTCTTGAGGAGGCCGCCGAGTGCTGCTGAAGAGCGGTCGAGCAAGGGCGGTGGCAACCAGCTCCTCGGATCTCGGGTTCTGCCGCCGAGTTATTGGGCTCGCGGCGTCGGACCGCGCCGCCTGGGCGACCACAGGATCCTCCGCCCCAGCGGGAGCAAGCTCCATTATTAGGATCGCGCCGAACAGCAGGCATCCCCCAACCAGCAGCAAGAGCACGAGGCGATCCATCATTGCTTGACCGCCGCCGATTTTTCACCATCACGGTAAGCGTAAACATCCAGGCCGGCATCGAGCCCCGCAGCCGCCGGCGTGCCGGGCCGCCTCAGCACCCCGTGGATATGCAGATTGTCGATCACCAGAGGCGGAGTGGCGGATTCGAGTTTGGCGAGGAATTTGACCAGCGTCTCGTAGGACCCGCTGAGGACGTAGCGCAGTCCGATGCGGCGATAGCCTGGGCGCGCCTCGGCCGGAAGGCTTTCGGTGCTGCCGATCGTCGCGCCGGCGGAGGTGGCAAGCTCCTCTATGCGGCTTTGCAGCGTAGCCGCAGCTATCGCATCGCTGGCACCATCCAAGGTGATCTTGCGTGTCCCGGCAGCCGCACGCAGCTGCTCGACCCGGGCGCGCAGAGCCGGCAGCTCGTCCGCAGCGGCGCGCAGCCGCGGCACCAGCATGCGCCGATTCTCCAGCACATCAGCGCGCTCGGCGTAGAGCCCGAGCAAAGGCGAGACGGCCACGAAGTAGACGCCTCCCAGCGCGACGAACAGCAAGCTCAGCGCCAAAAGCTGGCCTCGCCGGCCAGTCGGCATGGCGGTAAACGAGGCTACGGCCTGACCTCCGCGTTGATCGTGAAAAGCTCGGCCTTGAGGGCCTCGAGCCGGGTGACGGGCGCCGAAAAGCCGGGATTTCGGAACTCCGGATCGACGGCGAGCGCTCCGATCAACCGGGCGGCCCCGGCAGAGCGGCCGCTTAGCGTCAGTTTCCGTTGCCGCAGCTCCATCTCGGTCAGGTAGGTATCGTCAGGCAGCGTGCGGGTCGTGGCCGCCAATACGACTAGGGGCCGCCCGGCATTGTCGCGCTCGCTTTCGATAAAGCCGGCACTGCCCGACAGGCGATCGATATCCTGGCGCAGGTTGTCGGCCTCTGCGGCGGCGGCTCGGGCGGCTGCCACTTGACGGTTGAGAGACGCCAAGGTCAGCTCTTGACGTACGAAGGGCGTTACCAAGGCGGCCAACGCCAGAGCCGCGCAGCACGCGGCGGCCGGCCAGAGCCGGCGATGCGAGGCGTGATGCTTGCGAGTTCCGTCCCCGTTGAGCGGCAGGTAAATCCCTTTGTCGGGACCGTCGGCAATTTCCACCCGCCGCGGCCGAATTCCAACTGTAGCGAGATCGGCGAGCAGCGGGTCGAGGTTCACCTTCGGTACTAGCGAGAGCCGTACCGATAGCCGCCCGTTTTGCCGGTCGGTCCCGGTAACTCGATGGTTCCAGTAGAGTTCCTCCGCCGTGAACGGGGTCTCGCGGTCCATTTCGAAAGCGAGCGCTTGGTCGAGCTCTCGTTCGGCAGCGAGTGGCAGGCTGACGGTCTTTCCCAGCACATCGGCCTCGCCGAGGCGAAGTACCGTGGTCTTGCCCGCCACGCGGGGCAGGTCGGCCATCCCGACGGCTCCGAGAGCAAAATGGCCGAGCGGGCTTTCCCTGCCGTTATGGCGCTGATCGACCGCAACAGCCTCGACCCCCTGCCCCAAGGGCCCGATCGGAGTAATTACCAGCGCATCGCCAGCGCCCAGCGCAGTCCGGCGCAATTCCTGCGGCATCAAGTCCGCAAGCTGTGCGCACCACCAAGCAAAGAACTCGCGTAACATGGTCCCGAGACGAAGCCGATCTAAATCCACCCTGCACCGCCGCCGCTGTCTCCCTATAGGCGGCAGTGATACAGAAAGGCTCTCCACCCCTCAGCTTTCTGCCCTACAGAAGATTTGCCGAATATGGCTCGATCAAGGCAAGTTTGCCGGGAAATGCTTGATTTGCGGCGGCAAACAAGGGGCGAGACGCGGCCACAACAGTGGGCGCCGGGTGCCGTAACGCGAATTGTTCGTAGATCTCACGACTGAGGAGCGGCAATCAAATCCGGAAAACGGCGCCGGTCGTTTTTGCCGAAGGCCAGGCGGACGCGGATGAGTTCTGGAATTGCCGGGCCGTCCCACTGTGCTTGCCACCCGGTTTCCTGCCCCGAAGGAGACGTACCCCAATAAGCCAGATCGAGGCGCTCGACATTGCCCAGCAATTCAGTTTCGGTGGGCGGGGTGGCCGCGGCGGTCGAAAGCTCGTGGCGGTGCGGGGTCCAGCGTAAGACGAGCCGACCGCGGCTCAGCTCCAGCGTGATGTCGGCACGCTGGCTGGTTCCGAGCCCGGTCGGCAGATCGCCGACGAAGGCCAGGCTTGCAGTGCTGCCCTTCAGCTCCACGCTACCCGAGGCGCCGGCCGCCGGGCCGAAAGACGGAGAAGGCGCGATCCCGCTCAGCAGGGCGCGCAGAACGCGCGCTGCCGCGTCGAGCTCGGCGGTTTCGCCCACCCGCCGAGACTGCGCCTCCCATAGTGTGAGCCCGGTGCGCACGCCTTGCGTTAGGCCGATTATCAGGAAGCCGAGCACCGTCACGACGACGAGCATTTCGAGCAGAGTGAACCCACCCTGCCGGACGAAGACGCGCCGGTTCACCGGCGGGCTCACCGGCTCGTCCCCGCGGTGCCGAGGCGCAAGGTTCTCAGCACCACCGACCGGTCGCCCTCATGTCCGGGCCACGAGATTGCGACCTCCACATTGAACAGGGTGGTGGATACCGGTGTTACGCCGTCCTGCGCCACGGACTGCCGCGAGGTCAGCGGTGAGACGCGGAGCGTCCAGCGGTAGCCGCCGCCGTCATCTCCGGTTAATTCACCCTCGACCAACGCGGCGTCGCGCCCGACCGCCGCGAGATGCGACCGGGCGCGCTGAACGGCTTCCTCGGCCCGCGCCGCGGTATCCACGGCAAAGAGCCCCCCGCTTCCCGCGCGGAACAGCCCCACCAAGGCCAACCCGGCGATTGCCAGCGCGACGACGACCTCGAGCAGGGTGAAGCCGTTGCCTCGCATCGTGCGCTCACCGCAGATCGGCGACACTCACCCTCCCGGTCAGCCAGTCGACACCGACGGCCACCCGCTGCTTGCCGTCGGCAAGAGCAATCCTGCCCCCGGTGGAACTGCCGTCGGGGTTGAAGCGGATGTCGCCGACATTGGCTCCGCGGCTCTCGCCGCTTATGGTCAGCAGTTTGATCGAAAGATTGGTTGGCAGGCCGCGCTTCGCTCCCGTGCCCACGCGATAAAGGTGGTCGTTCACATCGAGATCGAAGGCCACCGGTCGATTGCTCGCTATCGCCTCCGACCGCGCCAGGCGCAGTTCCGAGGCGAGCTCGGAGGCCGCGCCCTTGAGCCCGAGCCCGCTGCTCCAGGGCGGTTTGTAACCGGCAACGATAACCAGCGCTAAACCGAGAATGGCAAGGGTGACGATGACCTCGATCAGAGTAAAGCCGGAACAGCGCTCCCGATCGGGCCGGGAGGTGCTACACTGCGAGATCATTGAGGCTCAGCATTGCCGTCAGCAGAGCGCTGACAATCCCGGCGACGGCGAGACCCATCGCAATCGTGATCATCGGGACCGCGAGCGCGACGAGCCGCTGCATCATCAGGCGCGCTTGCTCGTCGTGGATATCGGCGGCCTTGAGCGCCATCGACGAGAGCTGCGCGGCCTCCTCACCAAGCTGCAGCAGGTGGATGGTTCGCGCCGGGAATACGCCGGCGGCGGCGAGCGGCCGGGCGAGGCCGCCGCCGCCCTTTGCGCCAAGCGCTGCCGCTTCGACCGCGGCGGCGGCAGCGAGATTGCCGAGCGCATCCTTGGCGATGCCGAGGGCCGAAATCAACGGGACGCCATTCTGCAACAGGCTGCCGAGCGTGCGGGTGAGGCGAGCCGCGAGGGTCTCGCGCAACAACCCGCCGGCCACCGGCAGACGAAGCAGCAAGCGATCAACCTTCAGGCGGTAGGCAGGCCGCATCAGTAATTGCCGGGCGATCAACACGCCCGCCAAAAGCGCCAGGAACAGCCAGGGCGCCAAGGCGCCAACGACCATCCCGACGGTCATCAGCACGCGGGTAGCGGCGGGCAGCTCGGCGCCGGCCTGTTCGAAAATCGGGGCGAACTGCGGCAGCACGTAATCGAGCAGCAGCACGATCGAGCCGATCGCCGCGACAACCAGCAGCGCCGGATAGATCAGCGCCGAACGCAAATTGGCGCTGAGGCTGCGCTCGCGCTCGAGGAGGGTCGCCAGGCGATCGAGCGTCGCGGACAAAGTGCCGCCCGCCTCTCCGGCTCGCACCAGGCCGACATAGAGCTTGGAGAAGCTTCGTGGCTCGGCAGCGAGCGCGGCGGCGAGCGAGCTTCCGGAACGCACCTTGTCGCGCACATTGCCGAGAATTCCCCGGGCCCGGGCATTGCGGGTGTTTTCCACGATAAAACGCAGCGCGCGATCGAGATCCTGCCCCGCCCCTAGCATGATCGACAACTCGCGGGTGACCTCGCCGAGCGCGGCTTTATCGAGGCCCCGACCACGGCCGAGCTCGATCTGCAAGAAGTCGGCCCAGCCCCCGCGCCCCGAAGCTACGTCGGCGCGCAGCACGATTTGCCCCTGCCGCTGCAGCCGCTCGACGACCGCCGCCCGATCCGGCGCCTCCATGACGCCGCGGGCGACATCACCGCCGGGATTTACCGCTGACCAGCGAAAGGACGGCATCCTAGGCCTCACTCCGGATGCAGCGCACGACCTCCTCGATCGTGGTGTCGCCCTCGATTACCGCGAGCAAGCCGTTGTCGAAGATCGGGCGCATGCCTTGTTCGACCGCGGCGCACTCGATCGCGGCGTCATCGGCACCCTCGAAGATCAAACGGTCGATCGCCCTGTTCGGCACCAGGAGCTCGGCAATGGCCCGCCGGCCGCTATAGCCGGTGCCGCGGCAGGCGGGGCACCCTTTCGGATGAAAAAGGGTGATCGCCTCGACCGGAGCGAGGCGTTCGAGACCGAACCGTTCGATCAGCGCCGACGGCGCCGGATCGGGAGTCTTGCACACCGCACATAGCCGGCGGACGAGCCGTTGCGCCAAGACCGCCTTCAGTGTCGCCGTCATCAAATAATCTTCGAGCCCCATGTCGCGCAGACGCGTCATCGTCGCGGCGGCCGAATTCGTATGGATGGTCGACAGCACGAGATGGCCGGTCAGCGCCGCCTGCACCGCGATCTGCACGGTTTCGAGATCGCGGATTTCGCCGATCATGATGACGTCGGGGTCCTGCCGCAGGATCGAGCGCAGCAGGCTCGCGAAATTCAGCCCGATTTGCGGCTTCACCTGGATCTGGTTGATGCCGGTCAGCTGATACTCGATCGGGTCTTCGACGGTTACGACGTTGCGCGCCACCGTGTTCAGCTTTAACAGCCCGGTATAGAGCGTCGTCGTCTTGCCGCTGCCCGTGGGTCCGGTCACCAGCACCATGCCGTTCGGCAGATCGAGCGCGCGTTCGATCCCTTGCCGGATGTCGGCAGGCAGGCCGAGCTTGGCGTAGTCGAACTCGACAGCGGTTCGGTCGAGGATGCGCAAGACGACCTTCTCGCCGTGCAGCGAGGGGACCGACGAAACCCGAAAATCGATCTCGTGGCCGCGCACCGTCAGCTTGATACGGCCGTCCTGGGGCAGCCGGCGTTCGGCGATGTCGAGCCGCGCCATGATCTTGATGCGCGATATGACGGCGGCCTGAAGGCGCGCCGGGGGCGGCTCGACCTCGTGCAGCACGCCGTCATAGCGATAGCGTATCCGCAGCCGGTCCGGAAACGGCTCGAGATGGACGTCCGAGGCGTGCGTTTCGACCGCCCGCGCGATCAGCTGATTGACGAGCCGGATGACCGGCGCCTCACTCGCAAGATCTTTCAGCCGCTCCGCATCTTCTTCGGCCGGCTCGGCGTCAGTGACCATCTCGTCGAGCATCTCTGCGGCATCGCTGCCGTCGCTTAATTCGGCATAGAGCCGTTCGAGAGCCGCCTCGAGCTCGATCGGCACTGCCACTGCCACAGAGACGGGCCGGTGAATCGCCGCTGCGATAGCGTCGCGCGCGAAGTTGTCGAGCGGATCGGCCATCGCAAGAGTTGCCCGATCCTCCGTCGCCGCGATCGGTATTGCCCGAACTCGGCGCAGAAATTTGGGTTTGAGCCGATCGTGGAGCAGCGGCGCGTCGGGATAATCCGCGGCCCCGACCAGCGGCGCCGCAATCAGCTGCGCCAAGGCTTCGGCAAGGCCGCGATCGCTGACCAGGCCGAGCTGGGTCAAGACCTGATCGAGGCGGCCCCCAGTCTCAGCCGCGACGCGGCGTGCGCGGTCCAAGGTGCGCCGGTCGATGGTCCCGCTGTCGACCAGGCTCACGCCGAGCTTGGCGACCAATTCTCCGCCGTCCTGATTGCTTGGAGAAGCGATAGGCTCGAAAGTCATGGGGGCATTATATCACGAGCGGGCGCCACTGCTCACCGAACAGAATAGCTCAAGGAAGGGTTGCGGGCGAGTGCAAGCGTACGCCACGGGATTGCTCGACCGATTAACCGAAGTGGGCACGGCGGAATGGAGCCTCGTGCTGGTTGCGCCCTTCATCGGCAGTTTTCTCGGTCTCCTGATCCGGCGTCTGCCGGAGGGCACGCCGATCGCTCGGGGCCGGTCGCATTGCGACGCGTGCGGCGCCACGCTGCGGGTGCGCGACCTCGTGCCGATCCTCAGCTGGCTCGCGGCGGCGGGACGGTGCCGTTATTGCAACCAGCCTCTCGGCTGGTTCTATCCGGGGGTCGAGCTGGCCGCCTTGGCGATCGCGCTTGCCGCCGTGCTGATCGATGGCGGGCCGATCGATGGCGGGCAGGGCGCCTGGCTCGATTGTCTTCTCGGCTGGTGGCTACTCGCTCTCGGCTGGATCGACCTGCGCTGCTGGCTATTGCCCGACGCTCTGACCTTGCCGCTGATCATCGCCGGCCTTGCTGCCGCCTTCCTGTTCAATCCCGATCAGCTGACGGACCGTGCTCTGGGCGCGGCGCTCGGTTACTTTAGTTTGATGGCGATCGCGGCCCTCTACCGCAGATTGCGCGGCCGCGAGGGACTGGGCGGGGGCGACGCCAAGCTGCTGGCCGCTTCCGGCGCTTGGCTCGGCGCCGCCGCCCTGCCGCAGACGATCCTTCTCGCGGCGCTGTCGGCGCTCGCCGCCGCAGGCTTTCTGCGCCTCGCCGGCATTCGCCTCGAGATCCATTCGGCGTTGCCTTTCGGCCCCTTCCTTGCGCTCGCCACCTGGATCCTCTGGCTATTCGGCCCCGTCGGTTGAACTCGCGCCTTAGCAGACCCGCAATAAATAGAGAAGAAAAAACTCGATAAATATCGAACGCTCGGCGACAAGCTGCGCTTGGAAACCCGCTTTCGTGATAAACGCGCTGAACAGTTCGAGGTCGGAATCCGACGAAACCATTACATATAGACAACCTCCTGGTTTTAGGCGTTCGCGAGACTGGTCGAATAGAGCTGCTATGTCGCAATAGTGTGGGCCGGCATGCCAGCCGCGATCGGCGAGATCACGCGGCTTGCCCGCATGCTTGGGGGACTCGATAAAATCACGTCGAATAGCGGCCGCGGCGCGAGTGCGGAGAGCAGGTTGGAGCACAGAGCGCTGACGCGATCGTCGACGCCATTGGCGCGCGCGTTTTCTGCAGCCGTCAGCGCGGCGTTCGGATTGATATCGGCGGCTATCACGCTTTCGGCGCCGACGCGCGCCGCCGCGAGCGCGAGGATGCCCGATCCCGTTCCGACATCGACGACGCGTTTGCCCCTCAGGTCGAGGTGACTTATGAATTCGGCAAAGTATCCGCTGCTGAGGAAATAGCGCGGATGAAATACTGTGGGGTGCACGACGAGACGAAAGCCGCCGGCTCGCGTCATCGTGGTCCGCTGACGAGCGAGAATTAGATGATAGGAGAAGAAGTGAATCAGACGACGCAGGCAGCGCCGGAAGGGACCGTGCGGGGTGCCTCGGCGGCCAATGACGCCCACAGCCCCCCTAGCGTCGGTGATTTCGATAGCGTTATCCACGAGCAAGTCGATCCAAAAATGAATGCTCCGGGGCGAAGCGGCTAGGTCATAAAACGTTGCGCTCTTCTGCGAGATCGCGCGCTTCGCATGAACAGGATGTGCAAGTAATGCCATAGCGAGCGGCTATGGGCGGGTCGCAGATGGATATGGCCGTCCTGTGCGCACGGCGCGGTCAGCAATCCGCGTAACTTGATCATCTCCCATGCGAAGGGGCTCCAGTCCCGCCAAGCTTGTTGGGCCTCATGCAGCAGGACCCCGCTGACGACCTCGGGCACCGCACCGAAAATCTCGGGTATGCGATCCGACAGACCGTCGTCACGCAAAACATTCCACTTCGAGAGGCCGCCCATGACCGGAGAGTTGAGGGCATAGACCACGCGGCTGATCCAGGCCTCGCGTATGCAATAGGCGCACATCGCGCATGGCTCGATATTGCTGTAAAGCGTATAGCGGCGAAGCCGCTCCCGACCGACCGTCCTTTGCGCCTGCGAAAGGGCGATGATCTCCGCGTGACGGCTCACGTCGCCGTCTCGCATACAGCTGTTGATCCCTTCCGCCACGATTTGCCCGTCCAACGCGATTACTGTGCCAAACGGATATTCGCCTTTGCTCACCGCGATCCGCGACAGTTCGATGCAACGCGCCATCATTGCTTCGTCCGTTGCGTCGCATGACATCTCCATAGTGTCGTGATGCCCCGTTGCTCGCGCATAACCCCGGCGTGTCCTGCTCACGGGGCATATCGACCGATGCTCTTCGGCCTCGTGGTAGCAGCCAAAGCCGGTTTCCTGGTCGCCGCTGTCTCGAACCGCCGCCCGCCTCCCCGCGTTCTGTTCCGCTTGAGTGTCGGATGAGATGAAAAAAGGTGGCCGAATATCCGTTCGACCCGTTCGCCTGCGTTGTCCATAACCCTCCTCGCGCTACGCACCCTAACGAGTGACCCGCCAGTTGGTTCATTTTGTCATAACATAGGAACCGGTTACGTCATGATTTCCCGGCGGATGTGCCGGGGGATGGGATTTCCCCTTAGACAATCACGAGCGCGACATGCGGAAATTAGGTCTGATAGTTGGGGCTGGGGCCTTGGCGATCGTTCTTCTGTTCGGGTTATGGGTCTTCAGTCGGCCCGAGCGCGGCACCACCGGCTCGGTCAGCACCCGCTTCCACCTGCTCGGGCCGAATGACAAAATCGTCGTCGACGGCTTTGACGACCCGAAGGTCGAGGGGGTCGCTTGCCACATCAGCCGGGCCCAAACCGGGGGGCTGAAGGGCGGGTTGGGCGTCGCGGAGGACACCAGCGATGCCAGCATCGCCTGTCGCCAGGTCGGACCGATCAAAATTGCCGGCGAATTGAAGGACGGGGAGCGGGTTTTCGATGAGCGCCGCAGTCTCGTCTTCAAGACGCTGCAAGTCGTCCGGTTCTTCGATCGCCAGCGCAATGTGCTGGTCTACGTCGCCTACAGCGACCGCGTCATCGAAGGCAGTCCAAAAAACAGCATCAGCAGCGTCCCGATCATGAATTGGCCCGGCACCCAGACCTCGGCCATTCCTCGCGGGCGCTGACGCCGGCAACCGGTACCGGAACTCGACGGCGAGAGCCATGGTTCTATTTGCAGTCGGGAGGATGAGCCGCTCCGGCGACAAATGAGAAGCGAGCTGCTCGAGCGGCAAGCCGATCAAAGACGAGCCAGCTCTCGCATGGACCGAGCGCATGAGCAGCACTGAGTTGCGTAGAGATGTCCCGATCAGGCGGGCAGAGCACGCGCCCTGGTGGGCCGTCGTGTTTGCCGCATTGTTGCTTGCCGTAAGCTTCGGCCAGCGCCGAGCCGGCGGGGAGGCGTCACGGACAGAAGATTGCGTAGCAACGGAAGCCGGCCACGGCGGATCCGCCGACAGGCCCTCGGATATTCCGCCCCAAGGGTGGAAGGACATTCTTCTGCGGGTCTACCACGGTATTTCGGAAGACCGCATCCTGTTGGTGGCGGCGGGTGTGACCTTTTATCTCCTGTTGTCGATCTTCCCAGGGATCGCGGCTCTGTTTTCGATATATGGCCTCTTCGCCAATCCCGCGGACATTGCAGGTCACCTCGACGCGCTGGCTAACGTCGCGCCGGGCGGCGCCATCGACTTGCTTCGGGAGGACATGACCCGGCTCGCCTCAAATGGCGGGACGACACTCGGCCTCGGCTTTCTGGTCAGCCTTGCCGTCTCGTTGTGGAGTACCAATTCCGGGGTCAGCACTATCTTCGATGCTTTAAACATCGTCTACGAAGAAAAAGAAAAGCGTGGATTGATCAAATATTATTTGACCACGCTCACCTTTACGTTGGCCTCTATTGTCTTCATTCTTTTGGCAATTGCGGTAGTCGTGCTTTTACCGGTCGTGTTGAACTTCATCCCGTTGCCGGGCGGAACGGACCTGCTCGTCAGGATCGCGCGGTGGCCGATACTTTTCGTACTCATCGCGCTGGCGCTGGCGGCGCTCTACAGATACGGGCCGAGCCGCGCCGAGGCACGCTGGCGTTGGATCACCTGGGGCAGTGCCTTTGCCACGGTGATGTGGATTGCCGCTTCGGTTCTGTTCTCGTGGTACGTGGCCAATTTCGGCAATTACAACAAGACCTACGGGTCGCTCGGCGCGATCATCGGCTTCATGACCTGGATCTGGATCTCGATCATCGTCGTTCTGGTCGGCGCCAAAATCGATGCCGAAATGGAGCATCAGACCGCGCGCGAAACGACTGCCGGCCAGCCCAAGCCTCTCGGAATGCGCGGCGCGCGGATCGCCGACACGGTCGGACCGGCGCAAGGGTAATCAATCTCAAAACGGCCTGATCTCAATCCCCGCACTGCAGGGCTGTCAGGCGCGGGCCGCTTTTGCGACGAGGTCCGAGAGCTTCACCTCGGGGCGGGCGCCGAAATGGCTGATGACTTCGGCAGCGCACAAACTGCCGATCTCACCGCAGACGGGGAGCGGCAGGGCGCGGGTCAGGCCGTAGAGGAAGCCGGCGGCGTAGAGATCGCCCGCCCCTGTGGTGTCGACGACGCGCGCAACCGGCGCCGCCGCGACCCGATGCTCGGCTCCTTCTGCTAGAACCACGCTGCCCGCCGCACTGCGCGTCAGGGCGGCTATCGCGACATGCCCGCGCACCGCTGCCGTAGCGGCGCCGAAATCATCCGTCTCGTAGAGCGAGCAGATTTCGGCCTCGTTGGCGAAGAGAATATCGACATGCCCGTCGACGAGATCGCGGAACGCCGCGCGGTGCCGCCCGACGCAAAACGGGTCGGAAAGGCTGAGCGCCACTTCGCGGCCCGCGGCATGGGCGATCGCGGCGGCTTTGCGGAAGGCCTCCTGCGCGAGCGGCGGGTCGAACAGATAGCCTTCGAGGTAGGTGACCTGCGCCGCGGCGATCACGGCGGGGTCGATGTCGGCGGGCCCGAGCTCGACGCAGGCGCCGAGATAAGTGTTCATCGTGCGCTGCCCGTCGGGGGTTACGAGGATCAGGCAGCGCGCCGTGCCCGGGCCTGCGGTCGCGGCCAGCGTCTCGAAGCGCACCCCCGCCGCGGTGATGTCGTGCCGGTACACCTCTCCGAGGAAGTCGTCACGCACCTTGCCGATATAGGCGCCGGCGCCGCCGAGCGAGGCGATCCCGGCCATCGTGTTGCCGGCCGATCCGCCCGACGCCTCGATCGCCGGACCCATCATCCGGTAGAGCGCCTCCGCCCGGTCGGCGTCGATCAGGGTCATGGTTCCTTTGACGAGCCCCTCCCGAGCGAGAAACGCGTCCTCACCATGGGCGATCACATCGACAATGGCATTGCCGATGCCGACGACATCGATGCCGGCTTGTGTCATTTGACTGAAGATGCCCCGCAAGAAATCCGTCGGCGACTATAATCGCGCTGAGCGTCTCAACAAGGTCCGAAACGGCGATATCAGCCAGCTGCGCCCGCGAGGTCGTCCGATTCGAGCGCGAAGAGCAGCAGCGATCGGCCGGTGACGCCGTAAACCTCCCCGGTCGCGAAAGTCTCCATTTCGGCGTCTTCGGGAAGGTTGGTGTCGATCAGCAATTGCCAATGCCAGCCGCCGACTGTTTCCGGCAAGGTGAACCCGACGAGATCGTGGTAGCCGTTCAGCACCATCAGGAGCGTGGCGTCTTCGCCGCGTCGGCGGATGCCGGTCGGCTGGGCGCGGCCATCCATCAGCATGCCAAAGCATTCCATGCTCATGTCGCCCCAATCCTCGGGTTTCATCTCGGCGCCCGAGGCGTTGATCCAGGTCACGTCCTTGACGCCCAGCTCCTCATCGTAGGTTCCGGTCAAAAACCGCGTGCGGCGCAGGATCGGGTATTTGTGGCGCAGCGCCGTCAGCTGCTGCACAAAGCGGATCAGCGACTCACCTTCTTCGCCGATATCCCAATCGACCCAGCTGATCTCGTTGTCCTGGCAATAGGCGTTGTTGTTGCCTTGCTGCGTCCGCGCAAATTCGTCGCCGGCGAGCACCATCGGCGTGCCTTGGGATAGCAGCAAAGTCGCGAGGAAGTTGCGTCTCTGACGGGCACGCAGGGCATTGACTTCCTCGTCGTCGGTCGGGCCTTCGACGCCGCAATTCCACGATCGGTTGTCGGAGTGGCCGTCCTTGTTGTCCTCGCCGTTCGCTTCGTTGTGCCGGTCGTTGTAGGAGACCAGATCGTTGAGCGTGAACCCGTCATGGGCGGTGATGAAGTTGACGCTAGCCCACGGTTTGCGGCCGCGGTGATTGAAGATGTCTCCCGAAGCGCAGAGCCGCGGAGCAAGCGCGCTCGCCGGGGCCTCGCCCCGCCAGAAGTCGCGCACCGTATCGCGGAATTTGTCGTTCCACTCCGCCCAACCCGGCGGGAAGCCACCCACCTGGTATCCGCCCGGGCCGAGATCCCACGGCTCGGCGATCAGCTTGACCGTGCGCAATTCCGGGTCCTGGCAGCAGGCCTTCAGAAACCCGCTCTGATTGTCGAAGCCGGTGGCCTCACGGGCGAGAATGGTGCCGAGGTCGAATCGGAAGCCGTCGACATGCGTCTCGCCCGCCCAATAGCGCAAACTGTCGGTGACCAGCTCGATCACCCGCATGTGGTCGAGGTTGAGCGTATTCCCGGTGCCGGTATCGTTGATGTAATACCGCGGCTGATCGGGCAGCAGCCGGTAGTAGGAGGCGTTGTCGATGCCCCTGAAGGACAAGGTCGGGCCGAGCTGGTTGCCTTCGGCGGTATGGTTGTAGACCACATCGAGAATGACTTCGAGACCGGCCTCGTGCAGCCGCGCCACCATCTCCTTGAATTCGCGCAGGGTCTGCTCGCGCTCGTGAGCGTAGCGCGGATCAGGCGCGAAGAACCCGATTGAATTGTATCCCCAATAGTTGGTCAGCCCCTTGTCGAGCAGCATGCTGTCGTTGATGAAGGTGTGGATCGGCAGCAGCTCTACCGATGTTACGCCGATCGACTTGATGTATTCTACGACTTCATCGGAGAGCCCTTTATAGGTGCCGCGCCATTCCTTGGGCAATTTGGGGTGGAGCTTGGTAAAACCGCGGAGATGGAGCTCGTAAACAATCGTGTGCTCCCATGGAACGCTGCGGCGCGCGGCCTCGCCCCTCCAATCGAAATTCGGGTCGACGACAACGCATTTGGGCATGAAAGGCGCGCTGTCGCGCTCGTCGAAGGTCGTATCGTCGCTCGTTTCGAGCTCATATCCGAAAACTGCCGGGTTCCACTCCAGATCGCCGAAATGCCCCCTGGCATAAGGGTCGAGCACCAGCTTGTTGGGATTGAAGCGGTGCCCGGCGGATGGCTCGTAGGGGCCGTGCACGCGATAGCCGTAAATCGATCCGGGTTGCACATCCGGCACATAGCCGTGCCAGATCTCGTCGGTGAATTCGGGCAGCTCGATTCGCGCCGTCTCGCGCTCGCCGTCGAAGAGGCAGAGTTCGACCCGCGTCGCATTGGCCGAGAAGAGCGCGAAATTGACGCCCTCGCCATCCCAGGTGGCCCCCCGCGGATGCGGCAGGCCTTCCTGGACCGGGCTCTCGGAGATGGCAACCATCGTATTCCCTTCTTGGTTGGATAAGCCGGCGCAACAGAACGCACCGGGTAAACAGCACCGGGACCCGGCAAGATCCAAGCCATTACGATGTCGCAGGCGCCCGGGGGCCCATCAGAAGTGCGGCTCCCCGCGGCAAGGGAGCGTGTGAAGGAATTGGTATAGACGGGTCGGAGCCGCGACATACTCCCTCGCCCCGCTTGCGGGGAGAGGGCTGCGGGGAGAGGGCTGGGGTGAGGGCCCTTCGCAACCGCAGGGCACTGCAGCTGGGGCCGAAGTTGCCCCTCACCCGGAAGACACGCGATGCGTGGCTTCGGACCTCTCGCGCAAGCGGGGCGAGGAGACTGGCTGCGCGGTCAAATTCCTTCACGCACAAAAGGGGGCGTCCACTCGACGGTGTCGGTTGGCCGTCCTGTGCGGTTGGGCTAGAACCCGTCGCCGATGGTTGTCGCGTTTTTTCGTGCCGTCGGCGCGCTCTCCGAACCGGCGATGCGGCGGGTCGTCGCGCTGAGCTTCGCGCTCGCCGTCCTGACCTTCGCGATGCTGTGGCTGACCGTTGCCGCCACGCTCTACCACATGGCCTGGTTCGATTGGCGGCTGTTGAACTGGCTCGTCGACCTGTTGGGCGGGCTCGCCGTTCTGGGTCTGACTTGGCTCGTCTTTCCAGCCGCCGTCACCTTGATCATGAGTTTCTACCTGGAACGGGTGGCTGCCGCGGTCGAGGCCGTCGATTATCCCGGGCGTGGTCCGCCGCGCGGACAATCTATGGGCGAGATCGTCTCGATAACGCTAAGATTGACTCTGTTGACGCTCCTACTCAACCTTCTGGCGCTTCCGGTTTATGTGTTGGTGCCTGGGATAAATCTCTTTCTCTTCCTCGCGCTGAACGGATATCTTTTCGGACGGGGGTATTTCGAAGTGGTCGCGCTCAGACGGCTCGATATGGGGGCAGCCAGGCGAGTGCGCAGCCGGTTCGCCGGCCGCATTTTTCTGGGTGGGGTCGTGATTGCAGGGCTGTTTGCCTTGCCGCTCGTCAATCTCGTCGCGCCGGTGATCGCCACCGCCTTCATGTTGCACATCTTCGAGGCGCTGCCGCGCCCCGTGGAGCACCCTGTGGAACATACCTTTGGCCGCACCCCCTGACCCGGTCTGCGGCGTAGCCATCCTTTCAACAATGTCGATCGGGTGTCCCATCCATGTTTGGCAGAAAGAAAACCGAGACAGAGGACCACAAAATGGCAGATGCGTCTGACGATTTGGGCATCCCGATGAAGCCCGCGCGCCCAACGGGGCCTGCGGTGGGACCCGCAAATCCGGGCCCCAACGGCCCGGCCAAACCTCCGACGATGCCGCCGCGCTCGCCCGATCTGGCGCGCGCCGGCGAGACGATGGCGGTTCGCCCGGCGGAGCCGATTCGCCGCCCCGGCGACTCGGCGATCCAATCGCGGCGCACCGACGGCGAAGTCCGCAAGCTGACCGTTGGCCGAGAGATCACCCTGTCGGGCGAGATCACGTCCTGCGACAAGCTGATCATCGAGGGCAGCGTCGAAGCCAACCTCAACAACTGCCGCGACGTCGAGATCGCCGAATCGGGGCTGTTCAAAGGCACCGCCTCGATCGAGGAAGCCGAGATCCAGGGCCGTTTCGAAGGCAATCTGACGGTTCGCAAGCGTCTCCTGATCAAGGCCAGCGGGCGGGTCTCCGGCACGATCCGCTACGGCCAGATCGAGATCGAATGCGGCGGCCAGATCTCCGGCGACGTCCAGGCGCAGCCCGCAGCCGAGCACGGCGAGACCCTCACGGACATGCCGAGCGTGCGCGTCGCAAGCTGACCCACCACTCCGCCGCCGGCCGCCTCGCACGGGCAGACAGGGCTCTCCGCCGCGGACTCGTTTAGCGCCGCGGGTTCGCCGTTGCCGGCCCCCGCGGCGATCAGTTCCGCCGGGACCCGTTCTGATAACACCGTAGACACGTTAAATCGGGTGTGCTGCGTGGAGCCTAACGCGCCTACGGTAGTAGAAGATTTCCCTTGACACGTCTTAGGTAGGAAGGGCATGGATTACTAAACCTGAGCACGAATTGTGAACAGTCTACCTGGGGCCGGGATGCACCGGTCTGAAATTCGGGACTATCCAGTCACCAACCGGCCTCGAGGTATAGGATAATGGCGTCGGACACACGATGCCCACCATGAACCTACCCGCGGAATACCGGAACGAAGTCGAGGTAGAGCATAACCTAATCCGTCCGCTGTTCACGGAAGTATTAGGTTACCCGCCTGACGATCTCGAATGGCGACCGCCCGTCGAAATGCACCTTGGCCGAGAGACCACGACCAAGGAAGCGGATTTGCTTGCTAAGCACCACGGAGAACCACGTATAACGGTTGACGCCAAACATCCCAAGGAGCCGGTTGAATCGTATATCGGCCAGCTAGATTCATATGCCTTTCATCTGCGCACGCCGTACAGCATCATTACGAACGGGCGACGCTTCATTCTTCGCGGGTATTATTCCTTCAACAGCCGGATCAACGTCATCGACGAGAGCGTCGATGGGCTAGCGCAGGACGACTGGCGGAATCTGCGCAACCTGATTGCATTCGAGAACATCGAAGCGACCATCCGCGAGCCGGAAAACCCAGTCCCGAAACCAGACGAAAAGAAGATCACCGATTATCGGCGGTTCTTCCGTAAGATCCACAACATCATACGGGACCGCGATAAACTCGATCCTACGGCGGCATTTGATCAACTGAGCTTCATTCTTTTTCTGAAAGCCGCCGAAGAGGGATGGGGCCAGTCATCGCAATCCATGCCGGCGCTCACCCCAGCACGGGTGCTGGAGTGGGAAAAACTCGGGGCAGGAAATGCGAGAACATTTGTGAATGAGTGGTTTCAAGCGGCTACCATCGCTTTATTTCCAGACGTGTTTGACGATACACCACAGATCATTCTATCGCCGGAAACGTTAGCCACCGTTCTGAACGAATTGCGAGATTTCCATGTCAGAAACGGCGATGTCGACGTAAAGGGCCGTGCTTTTGAGGAGTTCTTGCCATCACAACTGCGTGGCGATGGTCTCGGCCAATACTTTACACCGCGTCCCATCGTCAATTTCATGGCGGATCTCGCCGGCATCTCTATTCACGATGTAGTGGTGGATTTCGCGTGCGGGTCAGGCGGGTTTCTCATCAAAGCATTTGAGCAGATGCAGCGCGGCGTAGAGCAGTTACCCGGAGGCACGCTCCACCGAATGGGTGTCACGCGCGAGGAGCTATTGGACGATATTAGGACCCATCAACTGTTTGGAATCGACGCGGAACCGCGTGCCGCCCGCACCGCCAAGATGAATATGCTAATGTGGGGCGACGGTCGAAGGGTCGTCCGGGGCAACGCTCTCGACGTCAGAGACATGAGCGGCCACCCCTATGAACCGCCAGAATATGATGAGCGCAACCAGGGGTCGGGCTGCACCCTGATCCTAGCCAATCCGCCATTCGGAAATCGCGAAAAAAATGCAAGTATTCTTCGGTTATACGATCTAGGCTCTCGGTATAGGGAAAAGAAGTCCGAGCTCTCTCAAATTCTCTTTCTGGAAAAAGGCCTAAAACTGCTCCGCCCGGAGGGTAAGATGCTGATCGTCTTACCACAAGGGTTGGTGAGCACTCAGCGCAACGCGCGGGTGCGAGACTTTGTCCATAGTCAAGCGGAAATCCGGGCAATCATTAGTCTTCCCACTTACAGTTTCGTTCAATCCGGTGTTGCCACGGTCAATGCCTGCGTTCTCTATGTACAGAAGTTTACGAAGGACAAGAAAGAACTTTACGATGCAAGAACAAAAGGCAGAAGCGCGGCCCAAATTCGCCAACTGCTACGATCCGACCCCGAGTTCGATTACCCTATTTTTATGGGAATAGCCGAATATCTTGGATACGAGCCTAGCGGCCACATGATTCGCGAACCGCAGGAAAAGACAGATCTGGACTTATTGCTCGATGATTTCGCGAACCAAGCCAACATACTACGTCCAGCGATCGACATTTTTGACTTTGCAAGCCGTTATTATGGCGAGAAATCGTTTCGACGGAGAGACCAAATCATCCGGGGCACTGTCAAAGGCCTTAAAACTTCCTTCGTGGTGCGGCTCAGCGAAACCGATGAGCGTTTAGACCCCCCGTCCTACCTGCTACGCTTTCAGGCCGGTGAGCTGATTAACTCCCTTGTTCCGATAGGCCGCGCGGTCGTGGAGGCGGGGCCGAGCTTCCGTCCCACAACCGAGGACGAACTCGATCGCGAGTACCCATTCATCAGCATATCGAGTGACGGCAAAGTCACATTCGCCGAATACAAGAAGGGCGAAACTTTCAAGCCTAGTTATAGACCGAAAGTGGTTCGGCATAACGATTTCGTTTACAACCCGATGCGCGTTAATATCGGCAGCATAGGATTGGTCCCTGAGGAATTTGACGGATTCCTGACAAGCCCAGATTACTTCGTATTTCGAGCGAATGGTATCAACAGGGAGTTCCTGCTTACTCTGCTGCGGTCTCCCTTTTATCGAATGTATATCGACGTGGTGGCGACCGGCTCTATCAGAGATCGGCTTTACTTGGATGATCTAAAACGCATCCGGTTACCAAAAATTGGCGCGACCGAGCAAGCTGTCGTCTCGCAGATGGTGCGCCGCGCCGAAGAGGAGATGACAGAACTTCTCCGCCAAATTACCGAGCAAAATGAGCGGATTATCAGACGCATTCACGCTCTGGTGGGTACATCGGGCGCATACGCGGAAGGTTTAGGTCCCGGAAACTTAGAACAACACTTCATGGCTCTTGCTGAGCAATGGCGGCGCGAGACCGGGCCCTACTCGTCGATGTCGCGCAAGATAAATCATCCAGCATACCGGAAGATCATTGCGATGGGCGAGCCGGCGATCCCGTTCATTTTGCGAGAGTTACGTGAGCGCCCGGCGCATTGGTTCACAGCGTTGCGGGCGATCGCAAAATCGCCTCCGGCGAATGAAGGATCGGATTTAGGCCGAGCAACAGCCGCTTGGTTGAGGTGGGGTGAGGAGCGCGGCTACCTCGACTGATGGCTGGTGCGCACCTTCCTTTCGACCGGGAAGCTGTCTTCCCGAAGTTGCGGCGTGGTGATTACCGTGTCACCAGCCAAGAGGATGAGAAATACAACTGTATTGCTCATGCAGCGGGAAGAGATGACAATTGGTGGTGGCCAGTTGATGCCGAGGTCGAGGGCGTGCATTGGCCTGATGGGATCGAATTAAAAGAATTGATCGAAGCTTTCACCCGCGCCTATGAAACCGAAGGTTACGTCGTCTGCGAGGGGCGAGACCTCGAGGCCGGCGTCGAAAAGATCGCGATCTACGTTGATGCTGAGGGGATCCCAACCCACGCCGCCCGGCAGCTCGCAGACGGGTCGTGGACCAGCAAATTAGGTGGTTGGGAAGACATCCAGCATCAGACGCTAGAAGCGCTTGAAGCGGACGATGAAGAAGCCCGCCAAGGGTTAGGCTATGGGAACGTCGCCGTAATCATGCGCCGACCCCGGCGGCAACTCAGGCTCCCCGGTTCAGCAGGCCACCGGCGAAATCGAACAAAGGGTGTGGCATAGGGTGGTTACGCCAAAGTGCAACCGCCCGGATGGCCCGACCGATGAGGTGGGGTCAGCCCAATGTCATCCTAAATTTGCCTCCTTCATGTCGCATAGTCGCATCTGGGCACGGAACGGGCTGCTGGTCAGATGAAGAGGGCAGATGGCTGACGGGCTTTCCCAAAACTACTGGCGCGAAGACGAGACGCTGGCCCGCAAGAGGTTGGAACTCGTGATCGTCGGCGCGCGGTCCACGTCACTATCGCGAACGGATCCGATCGCGAACGTGCCGCTTCGGAGGGATATTCAATCTTCAGGCGAAATCCCGCTGCTGATTTGCTGTAGGTGCAGCGACGGGGGATCGGCGATTCAATTTATGGTTGGAGGAAGCCGAGATCCGGGGCCGCTTCGAAGGCAATCTGTGGTTCCCAAGCGGCTCCTGATCAAGGCCAGCGGGCGGGTGTCGGGTACGATGCGATCGAGTGCGACGGGCAGGCGCCGGGGCGTGGAATCGAGGCCGTGCTCCTGCCTCGTCTCGAACGCTTCAGACGCGAAGACGCGCCAAGCACCCGAGACGACAGCCGGCCAGAGTGCCGGGGCCGCACGGATGCCAGGCAACGCGTCGCTCGGCTGCCATCGCGGCTGGGACCGCTCCAGCGAGAAGAGGGTGTCCGCCCGCCTTTCCCTGCTGCTCCCTGCCAGCGCGATTCGGTTCCCTGCAAGCCGCGCAAAAGTTCCCTGCCGGGCGGGACGGGAAGCGACATGGCAAGTCCTCTAAGTCTCTGATGAAGCATATTTAATCGATGATTGGCCCGACCGATCCCGACCTGGGAATCGATTTTTTCCCGGTTTATTGCATTCTGGCAGGGAACAAGCGAATTCTGCGCCGTGGCCGGATTCAGCTCTCTGCCGCTGCCCGCGCGGCCTGCCAGTGGACGGCGGTGACAAACGGCTCGAGGCTTATTCGGCCGATGATTTGTTCGAGGGCGCCGTCGTTGCGGTCTGCCGAGACGAGGAGGGCGCTGACCGTGACTTGCGGGGAGTCTTCGAGATTTTCGCTGGTCAGCCGGCGCAGGCCGAGACCGGCGGCCGAGGCGGCCTGCAGCAACAGCGCGCGGATGTGCGCCTCCTGGTCGCCCTGACAACGCAGCTCGACGGAGTAATGGGTCTCGATTTCGGTGGCGCCGCGCGGCTGCCGGTTGATGAGCCGCACCAACGGGCGCAAAAACAGGTTCGTCAGGACGACGAACCCGGCGGCAATCCCGCTGGCGGCGAGCTGTCCGGCGCCGGCGAAGGTTCCGACCATCGCCGAGCACCACAGCGTCGCGGCGGTGTTGAGGCCGGTGATATTGATGCCCTCCCGCAGGATCACGCTCGCTCCGAGAAAGCCGACGCCCGAAACCACCTGCGCTGCCATCCGCGTCGGACTGTTGTCGCCCGAAACCATCGTCGAGAAAACGACGAAGCCGGCCGCACCGACCGCGACGAGCGAGTTGGTCCGCAATCCCGCCATCCGCTGCAGCCATTGCCGCTCGAAACCAATCACGCTGCCGAACAGCACGGCCACCCCGAGGCGGACGGCAATTTCCTGCGCCTCCATTGCTTCAGCTCGGCTCGCTCGAAGCCTCCGGCTCGCCGCTGCCGGCGCGCGCCGCGATCAGCTCGGCGGGGCCGGTCTTGGCGCCGTAGCGGCAGAGGTCGGCGACGACGCAATTGGGGCAGTCGGGCTTGCGCGCCTGACAAACGTAACGGCCGTGCAGGATCAGCCAGTGATGCGCATAGCGCTTGTATTGCGCCGGCGTGACCCTCTCGAGCGCGGTCTCGACCGCGAGCGGCGTCTTGCCCGGGGCGAGGCCGGTGCGGTTGGCCACCCGGAAGATATGCGTGTCGACGGCGATCGTCGGTTCGCCGAAGGCGACGTTGAGCACGACGTTGGCGGTCTTGCGTCCGACCCCGGGCAGCGCCTCCAACGCGGCGCGGTCGCGCGGCACCTCGCCGCCATGCTGCTCGACGAGGATCCGGCTCAGCGCGACCAGGTTTTTCGCCTTGGTGCGGAAGAGACCGATCGTGCGGATCAGCTCGACGATCCGCTCCTCGCCGAGAGCAAGCATCTTTTCCGGGGTGTCGGCGAGGGCGAACAGCGCGGGGGTTGCCTTGTTGACGCCGGCATCGGTCGCCTGCGCCGACAGCACCACGGCAACCAACAGAGTGAACGGGTCGATGAATTCAAGCTCGGTCTGCGGGATTGGGCGCGTCTCGGCCAGACGGCGATAGAACTCCCGTGCCTCACGTTTGGAGAAGGGGCGCATCACCCGAGTGTAGAGGGCTTTCCCGCGGCGACAAACAGCGGCTCGATGCGCGGCCGGTTTACGGATCGGCGGCCGCGCCGCTATGTTTGCGGTTCATGACAACGAGCCCCGCCTGCGCCGATCCTGCTGCCGAACCCGGCCGCCCATTCTTCGAGCGCGTGCTGTTGCCGCATCGCAGCCTGGACTTGCGCAATTTTCATCTGCTGATGGGATTGCTCGGCCTGATCAGCCTCGCCGTCGGCGTTGGGTTTGTCGCGGTCGGCGCCTGGCCGGTGATCGGATTTTTTGGGCTCGACGTCGCCCTCGTTTATCTCGCCTTCCGGCTCAATTATCGCACTGCCCGCCAGAGCGAGACGATCCGGCTCACCGACGACACGTTCACGGTCGAACGGGTAAGCGTGCACGGCGAGCGCCGCAACTGGCGTTTTCAGCCCTTCTGGGTCAGGGTCATTCTGGAGGAGCGGCCGGATACCTCGAACCGTCTGCTCGTCGGTTCGCATGGCCGCAGCCTCGTGATCGGCGACTTTGTGCCTCCCGCCGTGCGGCGCGAACTCGCGGCGACCCTGCGCGATGCGCTCGCCCGCTGGCGCAATTCGCTAAACCCGGCGCGGCAGTAAGCGCGAGACGGCTCAAAGGCCGAGGACCTCCTTCAGGCCGTAAACCCCCGGTGGCCGCCCGACCACCCAGCGTGCGGCGCGGATGGCGCCTTTCGCGTAGATCGCCCGGCTGGTCGCCCGGTGGCTGAGTTCGAGACGTTCGGCGGCGCCGGCGAAGATGACATGGTGATCGCCGACCGCATCGCCGCCGCGCAACGCGGCGAAACCGATATCGCCGGCGCGGCGCGGGCCGGTTATGCCGTCGCGAGCGCGCTGCTCGACCTGTTCGAAATCCACCCCGCGGCCCGCCGCCGCGGCTCGGCCGAGGGCGAGCGCGGTGCCCGAGGGGGCATCGACCTTGCCGCGGTGGTGCATTTCGATGATCTCGACGTCCCAGTCGGGGCCGAGCCGGCGGGCGACCTCCTCGACCACGCTCAACAGAACGTTGACACCGAGGCTCATATTCGGCGCCCATACGATGGGAATTTGGCGCGCCGCCTGGCGCACCCGCTCGCCCTGCCCGGACCCGAGACCGGTCGTGCCGATGACCATCGCGGTGCCGAGAGATGCGGCGAGCTCGGCATGCTCGGCAGTCGCCTCGGGCGAGGTGAATTCGAGCACGACGTCGCTGTCGCGGATCACCTTCTCGACGGTCTCACCGATCGGAATGCCGATTCGGCCGATGCCGGCCAGCTCGCCGATGTCCTGGTTCACATACCCGCTGCCCGGCGCCTCGCTGCCGCCGGCAACCGAGCAACCCTCCGTGTGAGCGATTTCGGCGACCAGCATCCTGCCCATTCGGCCGCCGCATCCGACGACGCCCATCTTGATCCCGGCCATCTTCTTCCTCCCGCTTTGCTGAGACTGGAACGCTTACCCATTGCCCTATAAAACACAAGGTGCGGGCGTCCCGCCGTCAAACAAGGAGGAAGGGATGGACCACGACCATGACCATCAGGAAGCGCCATCGGATCCGGCGCTGCGCGTAATGGCGCTCGAATCACTGCTGGTCGAGAAGGGCCTGGTCGATCCGACCGCGCTCGACGCGCTCATCGACGCTTATGAGCACAAGGTCGGGCCGCGCAACGGCGCACGCGTTGTCGCGCGCGCGTGGCTCGACCCCGCTTTCAAACAGCGCCTTCTTGCCGATGCGAGTTCGGCGGTTGCCGAGCTTGGCTATGTCAGCCACGGCCGCGAGCATCTGGTGGTCCGGGAAAATACTCCGGAGCGTCACAACCTTGTCGTCTGCACCCTGTGTTCCTGTTATCCGTGGCCAGTGCTCGGCCTGCCGCCGGTCTGGTACAAATCGGCCCCGTACCGGTCCCGTGCGGTGATCGACCCACGCGGCGTGTTGCGCGAATTCGGGCTCGAACTCGACGAGAATGTCGAGATACGGGTGTGGGATTCGACCTCCGAGATGCGCTATTTGGTGCTTCCGGAGCGCCCCCCTGGCACCGAAGGGATGGGCGAAGGCGAGCTCGCCGAATTGGTGACCCGCGACGCAATGATCGGCACGGCCAAAGTGGTTCTCGAGGACACCCCGCGATGAACGGCGTGCACGACATGGGCGGGATGCACGGCATGGGGCCGATTGCCCCCGAAGCCGACGAGCCAGTGTTTCATGAGGCTTGGGAAGCCCGCGTTTTCGCGCTCAACCGCGCTACGGCCGCACTCGGGAAATGGAACATCGATGCCGGCCGGCACGCGCGCGAGCGGATCCCGCCGGCCGATTATCTGCGCATGAGCTACTACGAGAAATGGCTCGCCGGGCTGATTACGGTGTTGGAAGAGGCCGGCCTGGTTACGCACGCCGAGGTCGAGAACGGCCGGCCGGCGCCGGGGACACCCAAGGCAATACCGCCGTTGCGGGCCGCACAGGTCGCGGCGCTGGTCGCCGAGCGCGGCTGGTTCGAGCGCCCGGTGAATGCGCCGCCGCGCTTTTCGGTCGGCCAAGCCGTGCGTGCCAAGAAGATCAATCCGACCGGTCACACCCGCCTGCCGCGCTACGCACGCGGAAATACCGGCGTGATCGACCGTATCCATTGCGCGCATGTGTTCCCGGACAGCAACGCCCATTTCCGCGGCGAGAACCCGCAGCACCTCTACTCGGTGCGGTTTTCGGCACGCGAGCTGTGGGGCGAGGCGGCGTCGGCACGCGACGCCATCTACATCGATCTGTGGGAAGACTATCTCGAGCCGGCGTGAAACCGATGTCCGATCCGGAGCCGGTCTTTGCCGAACCGTGGGAAGCCCACGCCTTTGGGCTCGCCGTCAAATTGTCGGAAGCCGGCCTCTTCACCTGGGGCGAATGGTCGGCCGCGCTTGCCGAGGAGCTCGCCGCCGCGAGCCGCCGCGGCGAACCCGATGACGGTTCCCGCTATTACCACCATTGGCTCGCCGCCCTCGAACGCCTTGTAGCCGCAAAAAACCTCGTCGGATCTCCCTCCCTTCTCGCACGAAAAGAAGAGTGGGCAGCGGCGTACCGTCGGACGCCGCACGGAAGCCCCGTAACGCTGGAAGCAGCCCCTCACCCCAGCCCTCTCCCCGCCCCCTCCCTAACCCTCCCCCGCGAGCGGGGGAGGGAAGGGTGGGGGCAAAGCGGCGAGAGGGAGGGACCCGCGTCAGCGGGAGTGTGAGGGGCGGCAGGCCGACGAAAACTCGCCCTTTATGGCCTTGCTGCGATCCGTCGCGACGGTCGGCTCCTACACCCTGTTGAGCCGCATTTTCGGCTTTGTTCGAGATATCCTGACCGCCGCCATCCTTGGCACCGGTCCGGTGGCGGACGCCTTTTTCGTGGCGCAGCGTCTGCCCAACCTATTCCGCAGCCTGTTCGCCGAAGGCGCGTTCAGCGCTGCTTTTGTCCCGCTTTTTGTCGGTACCATGGCCGAGCACGGCAAAGAGGCGGCTCGGGTCTTCGCCGAGGATGCGCTGGCGGTGTTGCTGGCGGCGCTGCTCGGCTTTGTTCTGCTGGGCGAAATCATCATGCCCGCAGTTATGGCGGTGATCGCGCCGGGATTTGGCGAGGATCCGGCCAAGTTCGGCCTCGCCGTTGATCTGGCCCGGATAACCTTTCCCTACCTGCTGTTCATTGCGCTGGTGGCGCTGCAAGGGGGTGTGCTGAACTCGGTCGACCGCTTCGCAGCCGCCGCTGCGACGCCTATCCTGCTCAATCTGTTCCTGATCTCAGCGCTTCTGATGATGGACCGCTTCGGCTGGCGTGACGGCCGCGCCTTGGCCTGGGCAGTCACCGGAGCGGGGCTCGCGCAGTTCCTTTGGCTGCTGTCATCCTGCGCACGGGTTGGGCTGACGCTGCGTTTGCCGGTGCCGCGGCTGACGCCGGGCGTGCGGCGCACCCTCGCGGTGATGGCACCGGGAACGATCGGCGCCGGTGTCACGCAGCTCAACCTCTTGATCTCGACTGCTCTCGCCTCGCTGTTGCCGGGCGGTTCGGTCTCGTACCTCTACTATGCCGACCGGCTGAACCAACTGCCGCTCGGCGTCGTCGGCATCGCGGTCGGTACCGCGATTCTCCCGCCATTGTCGCGCCAGTTGAGGCTCGGGCTCGCCGCTGACGCGGTTGACACGCAGAACCGCGGGGTCGAGCTGGCCCTGCTGCTGACCTTGCCGGCAGCAGTTGCCTTGGCTGTGCTCGCCGCGCCGATACTGGCAGTGCTATTCCAGCGCGGCGCCTTCGGCCCAGCCGATACGGCGGCCACCGCCGCCGCTCTTGCCGCCTATGCCGCGGGCCTCCCCGCCTTTGTCCTCGTCAGAGTGGTGGCGCCGGCCTTCTTCGCGCGCCACGACACCGCCACACCGGTCAAAGTGGCGATCGCCGCGATGACCGCCAATCTATGTCTGACCCTCGTCCTGATGCAGTTTTTAGCGCATGTCGGTATCGCCCTGGCGACGACTGTCGCCGGCTGGATAAATGCGCTGACCCTGCTCACGCTGTTGCTCCAGCGCGGGCATTTCCGGTTCGACAGCCGCGCCCGGCGCAACCTGCCGCGGATCGGGATTGCTGCCCTAGGCATGGGGGTCGTGCTGGCGCTGTTCCGAATCGTCCTCGGTCCGGCATTGGCCGGGCCGCCTCTCGTTCGCGGCGGCGCGCTCATGGCGCTGGTTGTTGCGGGTCTGGCCGCTTTTGCGCTTCTGGCGCTCGCCTTCGGGGTCGCCGATTGGCGCGCCCTCCTGGGGCGGCTGCGCCGGCAACCGGCTTGACCCGCGCCGCGCCGCGGCATAACAGGCGCCGCCATCGCCACCCATATGAGATCAAATGAACCGTATTTTTTCCGGCATCCAGCCTACCGGCAATCTGCATCTCGGCAATTACCTCGGAGCCATTCGGAACTGGGTCGAGTTGCAGCACGAGTTCGAGTGCATCTTTTGCATCGTCGACCTGCACGCGCTCACTCAGCCGCAGGATCCGGCCGAGCTGCGCGCGACGACGCGCGAGGTGACGGCCGCTTACATCGCCGCCGGTATCGACCCGGAACGCTGCACAATCTTCAACCAGAGCATGGTCTCCGCTCACACCGAGCTGGCCTGGCTGCTCGGGTGTCTGACGCCGCTCGGCTGGCTCAACCGGATGACACAATTCAAGGAGAAGGCCGGCAAGCATCGCGATATGGCCGGCCTCGGCCTTTTCGCCTATCCGGTGCTGATGGCGGCGGACATTCTCGTCTACAAGGCGACCCACGTGCCGGTCGGCGAAGACCAGAAGCAGCATCTGGAGCTCGCACGCGATATCGCCGGCGCGTTCAACCGCCGCTACGAACGCGACTTCTTCCCGTTGCCCGAACCGCAGATTTTTGGCGCGGCAACCCGGGTGATGAGCCTGCGCGACGGCACCAAAAAGATGTCGAAATCGGACACCTCGGATTATTCGCGCATCAACATGACTGACGACGCCGATGGGATCGCGCTGAAGATCCGCAGGGCGAAGACAGATCCCGAGCCACTTCCGGGAGATGTCGCGGACCTCGGCCGCCGGCCCGAGGCCGACAATCTGATTGGCATTTACGCCGCCCTGTCGGGGCTGACGCGTGAAGCTGCACTCGCCCGGTTTGCCGGCCGAAACTTCTCGGAATTCAAGGACGCACTGTCGGAGTCGGCGATCGACGTTTTAGGGAGAATCGGTGGCGAGATGCGCCGATTGATGGCGGACCCTGGATATATAGACAGGATCTTGCACCGCGGCGCCGAGCGCGCGAGGGCGATCGCCGATCCGGTCCTGCGCGAGGCTCAGGAGATCAGTGGTCTGCTGCGCCCCTGAGGAGGGTTCATGCTGTTCCCGCATCGGAGCAGGTTGTAAGTTGACGGTGCAAGCGCGCTGAGCGGGCAAACAGCGCGCAACGACATCACGTAGTCGGCGCCTCGAGCATCATGGACATCTACCTGCCGATCGCCGAGGTGTCGCTCGACATCTTTGTTCTGCTCGGTCTCGGTGCCGCGGTTGGATTTCTCTCCGGTGTGTTCGGTGTGGGCGGCGGCTTTTTACTGACACCGCTGCTGATCTTCATCGGCGTGCCGCCCACCGTAGCCGTTGCCTCTTCGGCCAACCAGCTGGTTGGCGCCTCGGTTTCCGGCGTGCTCGCCCACTGGCGGCGCGGCAATGTCGATTTCAAGATGGGTTACGTCCTGCTGGTCGGTGGGTTGGCGGGCTCGTTTCTCGGGGTGTGGATCTTCACCTTGCTGAAGCGCCTGGGTCAGATCGAGCTGACGATCTCGATCTGCTATGTGCTGCTGCTCGGAACGCTCGGCGCACTAATGATGATCGAAAGCGTCCGTGCGTTGTTTCGGCTGCATCGACCTGGAGCCTCGCGGCGCCGACTGCATCAGCACACCTGGATGCACGGGCTGCCGCTCAAGGCGCGCTTCCGCCGATCGAGGCTGTACATCAGCGCTTTGCTGCCAGTCGGGATCGGGTTTGTGATCGGCATTTTTAGCGCAATCCTCGGCATCGGCGGAGGCTTCATCATGGTCCCGGCGATGATCTACATGCTGGGGATGCCAACCGCCGTCGTGCCAGGCACGTCACTGCTGCAGATCATCTTTGTCGCCGCGAACGTCACGGTGCTGCAAGCCTATACTAACCGTACCGTCGATGCCGTCCTCGCCCTCGTCCTGCTCGTCGGCGGGGTCGTCGGCGCGCGGATCGGCACCCGGTTCGGCATGCGTCTGCGCGGCGAGCAGCTGCGTTTCCTGTTGGCCCTGATGGTGCTCGCGGTCGCTGCGAAGCTTGCCTTCGACATGACGGTGCGGCCGGCCGACCTCTATTCGATCGCCTCGGACAGAGGATGAGACGAGGGCTTGGCTCCCTCGGCGTTCCGCTGTTCCTTTCGCTGTTGTGTTGGGGATCGGCGGCGCGGGCCGAAGGGCTTGTCGCGGACCTCACCAGTCACCTGATCGCGATTACGACCGGGTTCACCGGCGCCTCGGTGGTGCTGTTCGGTGCGACCGACGGTCCAGGGGATGTAATCGTTGCTGTGCGCGGCCCCGAACGTGAGATGACGATCCGGCGCAAGAGCCGCGTCGCCGGCATCTGGGTCAATACCCAGCAGGTGACCTTTGCTAATCTGCCAAGCTTCTATGCCGTCGCCGCGAGCCGGCCGATAGCTGACATTCTCTCGCCCGCGGCAGCGGCGTTCTACCGTCTTGGGATAGCCAATCTGAAGCTGGCGGCGTCAACTCCTGCGCCATCCGTTGTCGTCGACGCGTTCCGCACCGCGCTCGAACGGACCCAGCAAGAGGCGGGGCTGTTCATGGAACGAAGCGGCAAGGTCGATTTCCTCGGCGAACGGTTGTTTCGCACGACGATAACATTTCCCGCCAACGTGCCGACCGGAACCTATCTCGTCGAGGTCTTCCTGGTCCGCGACAAGGACATCGTCAGCGGACAGACGACCCCGCTCGTGGTCTCCAAGGTCGGGGTCGACGCGGCGGTTTTCGAATTCTCCACGCGTCAGCCCGGGTTCTACGGCGCGATTGCGGTACTGACTGCCGTAGTGGCAGGATGGGTCGCAAGCCTGCCCTTCAGGGGCGGCTGATCCTATCAAAAAACGGGGCGTGGCATAGGATCTATAGATGGCAGAGATAGCACGTCAGCGCGTTTTCCTTGTCGTGGTGGACGAGACGGAGGAGCTTCAGATCGCCGTCCATTATGCTGCGCGCCGCGCTGCTCATACGGGCGGACGGGTTGCATTGCTCTACGTGATCGAGCCCACGGAGCTGCAGCATTGGCGCGCGATAGAGGATTTGGCGCGCGAAGAGCGCCGAGAAGAAGCGGAACTGCTGATGCAACGACTGTGCGAAGAGATCTCGCCGATCGCCGGCTCCATGCCGATCGTCTATATCCGCGAGGGGTTGCGCCGTGACGAGTTGTTGGCATTGATCAACGAGGAGCCGAGCATTTCGATCCTCGTCCTGGCTGCCGGAACCGGCCCCGAGGGTCCGGGACCGCTGATCTCGTATCTGACCGGCAAGCCAGCGGCCCGGCTTCGCGTTCCGATCACCATCGTCCCAGGCAGCGCCACCATGGAACAGCTGGATTCGGTAAGTTGAGAGGCAAGGCCGAGCCGAGGGTTGATTTGGCGAGCCGACGCCCCATGGTAAGAGCCCATCTTTCATCCCGTTGCCATCGGAGCCCCTAATGTTCATCCAGACCGAGCAAACGCCGAACCCGGCGACGCTGAAATTCCTGCCGGGGTGTCCGGTGATGACGTCGGGCACCGCTAATTTCACCAGCGAGGAGGCGGCCCGCATCTCGCCCCTCGCCGAACGGCTCTTCTCATTGCCGGAAGTAACCGGAGTGTTTCTTGGTGCCGATTTCGTCACGGTGATGAAAAGCGAGGAGGGGGACTGGTACCGGCTAAAGCCGGCGATACTTGCGGTCATCATGGAGCATTTTACCGCCGGCCGGCCCGTCTTGCTCGGCGATCCAGCGACCAGCGCGGCAGCGGCAACGAGTGAGGAAGACGAAGACGAAGTCGTGGCTCAGATCAAGGAGCTGCTGGAGACCCGCGTGCGCCCGGCCGTGGCGCAGGATGGTGGTGACATAATCTTTCATGACTTTGAGGACGGTGTCGTCTATCTGCATATGCAAGGCTCCTGCTCCGGATGCCCTAGTTCGACCGCGACGTTGAAGGCGGGCATCGAGAACATGCTACGGCATTACGTCCCGGAGGTGGTCGAGGTGCGCGCCGTCTGAGGGCCTGGGTCGTATTCTGTTTGAGGTAGCGCGGCTGGCGAGGAGAGAGTTCGGATCGGCAGCCCTAGCTCTGGTGCGATGACCGACGCCGGCTCGCCGCGGGTTATCCTAGCCCTCGATGCGGCGGGTTTGGGCTGCTCGGTGGCCGTCAGTCTCGGCGAAGAGGTGGTCGTCGAGCAGCGTATCGATACGATGCACGGCCAAGCTGAAGCGCTGCTGCCCTTGGTGGACAAGGTAATGCGCGAGGCACGGCAAGCGCCCGCCGCACTCGACCTTGTCGTAGCGACGGTCGGGCCAGGCAGCTTTACCGGGATCCGCGCCGGACTTGCGGCGGCACGCGGAATAGCGCTTGCCACTGACGCGCGGCTACTCGGCGTCACCAGCTTCGACGCAGTCGCAGTCGGAGCCGTCCGGAGCAACTGCCCGGAAACCCGCTTTTTGCTGGTCGCTCTCGAAAGCCGTCGCGAAGACCTTTACGTCCAATTCTTCGACCCGCATGGCGATGCGCTCGGCGAGCCGGCGGCGATCATGCCGTTCTTGTTTCGCGAGGTTGTGGCATCGACCATCGGCGCGAACCCGTTACTGGTCGCCGGGGACGCGGCGCAGCGCGCCGCTCCGGCGCTAGCGCAGCGCCCGGGCACTGCCATCCTCGAAAATTCGGCACCCGGCGCGGTCGGGACTTTACGAGCCGGGCTTCGCCTGCTGCGGCTGGGCAGCGCGGCGGATGCTCCGCGCCCGCTCTATCTTCGTCCCCCCGACGTCAGACTACCTAAAATACCGCAAAAGCCGAGCCGCGGCGGAACATGACCTCACGGATCGAGCCGCTGCCGCGCGGCGCGGCCGGCCCGATATCCCTGCTCCATCGCGCGTGCTTTCCTGAGGATCCGTGGGACGCCGGAGCGATAGAGCAGATACTGGGCATCCCCGGGTTTTTCGGCCGAGTAGGGTGGGCGAAAACCGCCCCGGTCGGGTTCGCCTTGGCTGTTGCGCTTGGCGAGGAAGCTGAAATCCTGTCGCTCGGCGTCCTGCCGGACCATCGGCGGTGCGGAATTGGCTCGGCTATTCTCGACGCGGTATGCGGCGAAGCCCGATTGCGCGGCGCTGAACGCGTCGTGCTTGAAATGGCGTCGGACAACGAAGCCGCGAGCGCATTATACGCTGGGCGAGGTTTTACTGTCGTCGGACGGCGTCGGAATTACTACCGCCGAGCAGAACGGGTGATGGATGCGCTCATATTGCGTTTGCAGCTGCCAACGGCCGAGGCGCCAACTTGAGTTTGCTTCATCCCACTCTTGCCTGTCAGTTTCTTTGGTTTCACCACGGATGTTCTTGAAGGCGCGCGAGTTTGAAGAAATCGTTCATTGAACCGATTGCTTCGTTGCCGATTGTTAATTATATTCGAAATCAGACTCACGGCGGGATCATTGTGATGAACAACTCGGACCAGGGCAACGATTTGCTGACGTTGACGACGGAGATCGTCGCCGCGCACGTTTCCAACAATACCGTCGCGGTTGGTGATCTGCCCCAGCTGATCAACCAAGTATATAATTCACTAGCCAACATCGGCAGTGCCCCGGCAATGCCGGCGGAACGTCCGCAACCTGCCGTTCCGGTCAAGAAATCCGTCAATCCGGATTACATCGTCTGCCTCGAAGACGGTAAGAAACTCAAGATGCTAAAACGGCATCTCAAGACCGCTTACAACATGACGCCCGAGGCCTATCGTGAGCGGTGGGGACTGAGTGCCGATTACCCGATGGTAGCGCCCAACTACGCTCGGCAGCGCTCACGTCTCGCGAAGGAAATCGGTCTGGGAACCCGCGCAAGGCGGTCTCGGGCCTGAGTGCGTCGCGCTTATGGTCGACGACCCGATGCGCCTTCATCGGGTAAGTAGGCGCATCCGATGCTTTCGGATATAGTGGCGGTCGATGAGCCTCGCGATCACGGAGACGCGATGACCTCACGGTTGGAGCAGCTCTGTCTCGACAAGGGCCTAAAGATGACCGAGCAGAGACGGGTGATTGCGCGGGTACTGTCAGAATCCGCCGATCATCCTGATGTCGAACAGGTCTACCGACGAGCAACCGCAATTGATTCGCGCATCAGCATTGCCACGGTTTACCGGACGGTGCGGCTGTTTGAAGAGGCGAGCATCATTGCGCGGCACGATTTTGGCGATGGCCGATCCCGCTACGAGGAAATGCCGAGCGCGCATCACGACCATCTCATCGACCTGCAGTCTGGTCGAGTGATCGAGTTTCGCAACGAAGATATCGAACGTCTGCAGCAGATCGTCGCCGATGAACTCGGCTACGAGCTGGTAGGACATCGCCTCGAATTGTATGCGGTTCCGCGTGGTGGCAAGCCGAGATCCGATACGGAATGACCATTTCGCTGTCGCCTGAACGGCGTCCATTCGGGCCGCCTCTGGCCAAATTGCCGGGAACCGGCCATTGCCCCAAGCTGGACAAACCCGAGTGATCACTGGCAACATGGTCGAGCGGCAATCCATCCTGCCGGTTGAGACGGCACTACCGGCCGCAACGCGATTGCACCCAACGATCGTCGATATCCGGTCGGGCCCGCTGCAGGTGCGGCTGGCAGAAACGACAGCAGATATCGACGCTGCGCAGGCGTTGCGGTATCGTATCTTTTATGAGCGGCTCGGCGCCCAGCCGCGGCCGGAAACGGCATGCCAACGGCGCGATGTCGACCAATTTGATAATGATTGCGATCACCTCCTGGTTCTCGACCACAGCCGCGGCACCGGCAGGGTAATCGGAACCTACCGGCTGATTCGGCGGGATACGGCAGCCCGCCTAGGTGGCTTTTATTCGGCCAAGGAATTCGACATTTCTGCTGTCGTGCTCCATGCCGGCGAGGTTCTCGAATTGGGCCGCTCATGCGTAGATCCCGCTTATCGCAATCGGTCGGCCTTGCAGCTATTGTGGAGCGGCATTGCTGCCTATGTCTTTCATTACGACGTAGTACTGATGTTCGGCTGTGCCAGTCTGCCGGGAACCAACCCCGATGCTCTTTCCATACCCCTTTCGTATCTGCATCGATATCATCTCGCACCCCCGGCGCTGAGGCCGCGCGCTCTCGCCGATCGCTACGTCGAGATGTGCCGGCTCAGACCGTGCGCCATCGATGCGACTCGGGCAATGGCCGCCCTGCCTCCGTTGATTAGAGGATACCTGCGACTGGGCGGCTTTGTCGGCGATGGCGCCGTCGTCGACGAGCAGTTCAACACCACCGACGTCTGCGTCGTCGTCAAAACCGATCTCGTGACCGAGAAGTATTTCCGTCACTACGAACGGCAGTCCAAAGATACATGGACCGCTTGAGGACATGGGTTCTCCCACGCTGAGGCTTGCCCGCCTCGCGCTCTATTTCGCTTGGACCGCCGCCCTTATGCCGGTTCAGTTGGTCGGTCTGGCCTTGCGCCGCCATTGGACGAGCACTCTGCCAGTTTTCTACCATCGCTGGTGCTGTCGGATCCTCGGATTTCGAGTTCGAGTGATCGGCACACCGACCAGCGAGCGCCCGGTTTTATACGCGGCCAATCATATCTCCTACACCGACATCACGGTTCTCGGCTCGGTGATCCCCGGCTCCTTCATTGCCAAATCCGAGGTGGCTCGGTGGCCCTTCTTCGGCTGGCTCGCCAAGTTGCAGCGCAGTGTTTTTGTCGACCGCCGGATGCGCAGCACCGCTGCCCAGCGGGACGCGATCGGGAAGAGGCTGGCTGACGGCGCTGCTCTGATACTGTTTCCTGAAGGCACGAGCGGAGACGGCAATCGCGTGCGCCCGTTCAAGAGCGCATTGTTCGGCGCCGCGCAGCAGGGCGAGGGCGCTCCCCCGATCATCGTTCAGCCGGTCTCCCTCGCCTACACGCGCCTCGACGGAATACCGATCGGGCGGCTCTACCGGCCGTTCTTCGCATGGTACGGCGCGGTCGACCTGGCGCCTCACCTGTGGAGCATGGTGGGGCTCGGGACTGTTGAGGCCGTGGTCGAATTCCATCCACCGACCTTTCTCAGTGATTGCGGATCGCGAAAAGCGCTGGCGGAATATTGTCATGCGCGGATCGCCGGAGGGGTCGCCGGGGCCCTTTACGGTCGACGGCAACCAATGCCGAAACCGCCAGACCCCACCGCCCACTCCTCATTCCGGAGCGAATTTTCTGGGGCGAGCCCCGAGGCGGTGACAGGGTGACGCAAACCAAGATTACCACGAGGACGGCACCGAACGTGGCAAAGCGCGTGTACATCAAGACTTATGGTTGCCAGATGAACGTCTATGATTTGGCGCGCATGGCCGAGCTTCTGGCGCCGCTCGGTTTTACCCTGACGCCGACGGCAAAGTATGCGGATCTGGTGATCCTCAACACTTGCCACGTTCGGGAAAAGGCGGCTGAAAAGGTTTATTCGGAACTGGGTAAAATTCGTCGTGCGAAAGCGGCGAAAGCCGAGCGCGGCGGCCGGATGATCGTGGCTGTAGCCGGCTGCGTAGCGCAAGCCGAGGGTGCCGAAATGATGCGGCGCGCGCCCTGCGTCGATCTCGTGTTCGGCCCGCAGAGCTATCACCGGCTACCTGAATTGATCGCCCGCGTCCTGCGGGCCAGCGGCGCAGACGTATTCGACACGAGCTTTCCCGCGGAACCGAAGTTTGATTTTCTGCCCGAGGTGACCGGCCCGCGGGGTGTTGCCGCTTTTCTCACGGTGCAGGAAGGCTGCGATAAGTTTTGCAGCTTTTGCGTGGTCCCCTATACCCGCGGCGCCGAATACTCTCGTCCGGTAATGCAAGTGGTGGCCGAAGCGCGCCGTTTCGTGCGCGGCGGAGCGCGCGAGATCACGTTGCTGGGGCAAAACGTCAATGCCTATCACGGCGAAGGCCCCGATGGCCGAGAATGGCGGCTGGGCGAACTGATCCGACGGCTGGCGGACCTGCCGGGTCTCGATCGTATCCGGTATACGACCTCGCACCCGCGGAATGTCGATGATGAGCTGATCGCGGCCCACCGCGACGTGCCGCAGCTGATGCCCTTTCTGCATCTTCCAGTGCAGAGCGGGTCGGACCGCATTCTCGCCGCGATGAACCGCCGCCACACCGTCGCCGACTATCGTCGGATCGTCGAACGGCTTCGCTCCGCCCGCTCCGATCTTGCCCTATCCACGGATCTCATCGTCGGGCATCCGGGCGAGAGCGACGCGGATCATCGAGCCACACTCGACCTCGTCGGCGAGGTGCGCTTTGCCCAGGCTTTCTCGTTCAAATACTCACCTCGGCCGGGCACGCCCGCGGCTTCAGCTGCATGCCAAGTCCCCGATGACGTGAAGTCGCAGCGGCTCGGCGAGCTGCAGCTGCTTTTGGCCAACCAACAACGCGACTTCAACACGGCATGCATCGGTCGCACTCTGCCCGTTCTTTTGGAGAAGCCCGGCCGACACGAAGGACAGCTCACCGGGCGTAGCCCCTATCTCCAGAGCGTACACGTCGCTGCGGCTGCGGAACGGATCGGCGAGATCGCTCCGGCGCTGGTCACAGCGGCGAGCGCCCACAGTCTGTCGGCCTTGCTGGCAGAGGTGGTTACCGCATGACTGAGCTGTCGCCCGCCACCGGCGAGTTTGCCGAGGGGCGCACCCAGCTCGAGTTCGACGACAACCTGCTCCTGCCCTTGCTCTATGGCGAGCGCGATCAACATCTCGATCGCATCGAGAGGCAGCTCGGTGTTTCGGTTGTCACGCGCGGCAACCGCCTCGCAATTTCGGGCCCGGCCTCGGCCACGGAGACCGCCCATCTCGCCCTATCACAGCTGTATGAGCGTCTGAAACAGGGACAGGAGGTGGATCTACCGGCCGTCGAGGCTGCTGTCCGGCTGGCCGAGGCCGAACTGGGCGACAGGAGCCCCGACCTTTGGCGGGAAGACGCGGCGTTCCGCACCCGCAAGCGCCGCATCACGGCGCGCTCGCCCGGCCAAGCGGCTTACATCAAGGCGATGCGCGACAACGAGCTTGTCTTCGGTTTGGGACCTGCCGGCACCGGCAAGACATATCTCGCGGTTGCTGCGGCAGTCGATCTGCTGATGACCGGCCGCGTCGAGCGGATTATCCTTTCGCGCCCCGCCGTCGAGGCCGGCGAACGGCTTGGTTTCCTGCCTGGCGACTTGCGCGACAAGGTCGACCCATATTTGCGGCCGATATTCGACGCACTTAACGATATGTTGCCAGCAGACCAACTGGCGAGACGCCTCGGCACCGGCGAGATCGAGGTGGCGCCGATCGCCTTTATGCGCGGGCGCACGCTGTCGCATGCCTTTGTCATTCTCGACGAGGCGCAAAACACCTCGCCCTTGCAGATGAAGATGTTCCTAACGCGGCTTGGAGAGGGGTCGCGGATGGTTGTGACCGGCGATCCAACTCAGGTGGATTTGCCCGCGGGAGCGCGCTCGGGTCTGGCCGAGGCGATCGAGACCCTGAGCGGCGTAGACGGGATTGGCACGGTGCGGCTGAACGACCGGGATGTGGTGCGGCACGAACTCGTCGCCCGCATCGTCCGCGCCTACGAGGCGCGCGAGAACGACGCGGGGCCGGGCAAGTCCTGATGAACCTGGACTGCACCATTGACGTCGCGTTGGCCTGCGCCGGCTGGACCCACCTATGTCCCGCCGCCGAAAGTCGCGCGCGCGGCGCCGCCGAACTTGCTCTGGCGCGCGGCACGACGGAGTTGGGGCTGACGTGGCAGGGCACTGTCGAACTCGGCATCACCCTCGCCGACGCTGCTAACCAACGACAGCTCAGCCGCGACTATCGCGGGCTGGATGCACCGACCAATGTGCTGGCCTTTCCAGTCTGGGAGCCAGGAACCCGGCTCCCTTCAGGTGCGCCAGTGCTGCTCGGCGACGTTGTGCTCGCGGTGGAAACCGTCGCGCTGGAAGCGGCCGAGCAGAAGAAGCCGCTCGCCGACCATCTCGTCCATTTGACCGTGCATGGCGTGCTTCACCTCCTCGGCTATGATCACGTGACGCAGGCCGAGGCGGCGACGATGGAGTCGCTCGAGAGGTCGATTTTGGCCGAGCTGGGGGTTCCGGATCCCTATTGTGACACGATGTCGTCGATCGAATCGGCGGCAGTTCAGCCATGAGCGCCTCCGAGCCCCCAGGAAGTAGCGGCCAGTCCGGACACGATCGGTCCTTTTCCCGCCTGCGCAACTTTCTCCGCCTCATCCGCCGCCCGCGCAACGGCGAGAGTCTGCGCGAAACCATCGACGAGATGATCGAGGAGCCGGCCGAAGACGACGCCCATTCTCTGAGCGGCCACGAGCGGCTGCTGATCGGCAATGTCCTCAAAATCCATGACCAGACTGCCGCCGACGTGATGGTACCGCGCGTCGACATTGTAGCGCTCGACGCCGAAGCGCCGTTTCCCGAGGTCGTCAAATGCATGGTCGAGCAGGGTCATTCGCGGGTCCCGGTGTATCGCGAGACGCTCGACGACGTGATCGGTTTCGTGCACGTGAAGGATGTGCTCGGTCCGGTCGCCGAGCGCCGTGAGACGAAATTGGCGCCGCTGCTGCGCAAGGTGCTGTTCGTCGCGCCGTCGGCGCCGATCCTCGATCTTCTCGTCCAGATGCGCCAAGCGCGAACCCATATCGCGATGGTGGTCGACGAGTTCGGCGGGATCGACGGGCTGGTCACGATCGAAGACGTGATCGAAGAAATTGTCGGTGAGATCGAGGACGAGCACGATGTGGCCGGCGGCCCCAACCTCGTCGAGCGCAGCGACGGGAGCTTGATCGCCGATGCCCGTACCCCGATAGAAGTGCTCGAAGAGCATGAAGGCGCTCGGTTGCGCCCGGACGGAGACCAGGAAGAGGTGGACACCCTGGGTGGACTGGTCTCCAGCCTTGCCGGACGTGTGCCAAAGCGCGGCGAGGTCATCGCTCACCCGTTGGGCATCGAATTCGAAGTGCTCGATGCCGATCCGCGTAGGATCAAACGCCTGCGGGTGCGCCGACCCCCGGCACCGACGGCAAGCGGCGATTTGGCTGGTGCCTGAGGCATCGCTGTTGCGGGTCCGGCCCGGCTCCCGGGTCGAGACCCCGCTCTGCCTCCTGGCCCATCGGCTCGCCGTCATGTCCGGCTGGCGCCGTTACGGGCTCGCCTTCTTCCTCGGTGTCTGCGCCACCGCGACGTTGCCGCCGGTCGATTTAGCCCCGCTGCTGCTGGTGGCCTTTACCGGCCTCCTATGGCTCGACGACGGAAGTACCGGTTCGTGGGCGTCGTTTCGCTTGGGTTACGCCTTTGGCTTCGGTTTCTTCATCAGCGGCCTCTATTGGATCGCTGCTGCTTTGTTTGTCGACATCGACAGTTTCTGGTGGCTGGTGCCGGTCGCCGGCGCCGGGCTCCCGGCAGCCTTCGCGCTCTATGTCGGGGCGGCACTGCTGGCCACAAATCTTGCCGTCAGGCATCTGCAGCTGCCGGGCACGGCTCGCATCTTCGCCTTTGCTTTTGCCTGGACCGTCACCGAATGGGTGCGCGGGCACGCCTTCACCGGGCTGCCTTGGAATCTGATTGGCTATGCCTGGTCGGGCGGATTTCCCGGGGCGATTCTGATGTTGCAGAGCGTCGCCGTGCTCGGCATTTACGGGCTGAGCTTCCTGACGGTACTCGCCGCCTCGCTGCCCGCCCTTCTCGGGATAACCTCGCTCTACCCGCTTTCGCCCGCTCGGCGCTTCGCCCCGGTGATCGCAGCGAGCCTCTTGATGGTTGTGCCAAGCCTCTTGGGCGCGCTCCGGCTGACGGCCACACCGACTGCTGAAACCGGATATTTTCTGCGCATCGTGCAGCCGTCGATCCCGCAAACGATGAAGTGGGAGCCGGCCGCCGCGCAACGGAATTTTCGCCTCCTCCTCGACCTCAGCAGCGCCCCGGGGACGCGGAAGATTGCCGCGGTGGTGTGGCCGGAGGCGGCTACCCCGTTTCTGCTCGGGCGCGATGCGTATCACCGCGGCGAGATCGCCGCCGTCGCCTCCGGCCGGGGTTACGTCATTACCGGCGCGGTGCGGACAAACCCTCCGCCGGACCCGGTCGCCCATGTCTGGAACAGCATCGAGGCGGTAGACGGCAATGGTGAGATCGTCGCTCGCTACGACAAAGCACACCTGGTTCCGTTCGGCGAATACATGCCGCTCCGCGAGATCTTACCTCTGCAAAAGATTACGCCCGGCAGCCTCGACTACACCGCCGGCCCGGGGCCCAGAACGATTGAACTGCCGGGGCTTCCCCCTTTCGCCCCGCTGATCTGCTACGAAGTCATTTTTCCAGGCGCAATCGTCGACGAACACGACCGCCCGGCGTGGATGCTGAATGTCACGAACGACGCCTGGTACGGACGGACCTCCGGTCCCTATCAGCATTTTGCGATCGCCCGGACCCGCGCGGTGGAAGAAGGACTGCCGCTGGTAAGGGTCGCGAACAACGGCATCAGCGGGATCGTCGACGAGGCCGGCCGGGTCGTCGCGCGGATCGACTTGGATAGCATAGGGTATGCCGATCTCCCGCTGCCCGCGCACACCTCGGCGCCGACGCTCTATGCCCGCGGCGGGGATTGGATTTTGCTTGCGCTGCTGTGCCTCGGCCTTCTTCCGGTCGCATTTCGGCTGCGCTGACGGCTTCCTGGAAATGCAACTCTTAGTCCCCCGTTAATACTCCTTGTTGACCGCCATCGATCGCGTGCCTTATCAAATCACTCCCGCTTCTTGCGTTAGTGCTCACCGATGGCGATGCAACAACAGGCCCGGCGCCCTGGCCGCCGAAAAGGCGACAAGCCCAACCCGATTGATATCCATGTCGGCTCCCGCGTGCGGCTCCGCCGGAACATGCTCGGCCTGAGCCAGGAAAAGCTTGGAGATGCGATCGGACTGACCTTTCAGCAGGTCCAGAAATACGAGCGAGGCGCCAACCGGATCGGCGCCAGCCGGTTGCATGATCTCAGCCGCGTGCTGGATGTTCCGGTCTCGTTCTTCTTCGACGACATGGACCCGGTGCGCGCGCCGGCGATCCCGGCAGGATTTGCCGAGCCCGCCGCCGAAGCGTTCGACTCCGATCCGTTGCGCCGGCGTGAGACCGTCGAGCTGGTCAGCGCCTATTATCGCATCGACGACCCGGCTCTGCGCCGCCGCCTTTTCGATCTCGCAAGGGCTCTGGCCGGCGGCGCCGAACGAGTTTCGGGGAATTAACGCTTCTGTCCGGCCCGGCGGGCCGAGCGGAAAATCCGGCTTGACGCCCACCAAGCAAGATTGCATCAACGCCGAAGTGCTACCCTCCGTTTTTTTGACGCTTTCGGGAAAGGCAGTCCTTTGGCCAACCGGGATTACGTGTTCACGAGCGAATCTGTGTCGGAGGGGCATCCCGACAAAATTTGCGACCGCATTTCCGACGCGATCGTCGACACCTTCTTGGCGGCCGAGCCGGAGGCCCGTTGCGGCGTCGAGACGCTGGTCACGACGAACCGCGTGGTGCTCGCCGGTGAAGTCCGCGGTCCGGCCTCGATCACAAATGAAAAGCTGATCGAGGTGGCACGCGACGCGATACGCGAGATCGGCTACGAGCAGGAGAACTTTCATTGGCGATCGGCGGCGATCAAATGTCTGATCCACGGCCAGTCGTCCGACATCGCGCTGGGCGTCGACGCGTCGGGCAACAAGGACGAGGGCGCCGGCGACCAAGGCATGATGTTCGGCTACGCCTGCCGCGAGACGCCGGAATTCATGCCGGCGCCGATCTTTTACGCGCATGCGATCCTGCGCTCCCTGTCCGAGGCACGGCACGCCGGGAAGACGCCGCTGTTGGGCCCCGACGCGAAGAGCCAGGTAACCCTGCAATATGTCGACGGCAAGCCGGTACGGGCGGCGAAGATCGTCGTGTCGATCCAACATTCCGACCGGATCGAGACAGAAGAGGTGCGCGACATCGTCCGCCCCTACGTCGTTGCAACCCTGCCCGAAGGTTGGATGTGCGAGGAAGAAAATTTTCTCGTCAATCCGACCGGCCGGTTTGTGATCGGCGGCCCCGATGGAGATGCCGGGGTCACCGGCCGTAAGATCATCGTCGACACCTACGGCGGCGCCGCGCCGCACGGGGGCGGCGCATTCTCCGGCAAGGATCCGACCAAGGTCGACCGCTCGGCCGCTTACGCGGCTCGCTATCTCGCCAAGAACGTCGTTGCCGCCGGGCTCGCCGAACGCTGCACGATCCAGATCGCCTATGCAATCGGCGTCGCCAAACCGCTGTCTTTCTATGTCGATACCGCGGGAACCGCGGACGAGCAGAAGCTCGCCGCCGTCCTGCAGGAATTGGTGGATCTGTCGCCGCGCGGCATCCGTACGCATCTCGACCTGAACAAGCCGATTTACCGGCGTACCGCGGCCTACGGTCATTTCGGCCGCCGGCCCGACCCCGATGGCGGTTTCTCGTGGGAGAGGCTGGATCTGGTGGACGAGCTGCGGCGCGCCTTCTGAAGACACCGGGCTGCGAGCCGGCGCGGCGCCATCAGGTCTTCGGCCGCCGCCGCGGGCGCGCTCTGCGTCCTGGACAAAAGACCTTCGTCAACGAACTGCTGCCGCGGCTGGCGATAAATGTTCCGGCATCGGGCCAGCTCGACATCGCTGCCCTCTTCGGTACCCCACGCCCCTCGATTTGGCTCGAGATCGGTTTCGGCGGCGGCGAGCATCTCGCGCAATTGGCCGAGCAGCATCCGCAAACCCGGTTCATCGGCTGCGAAGTCTTCGAGCACGGGATAGTCAAGTTGCTCGCGCAGATCGAGCGGCGCCGGCTGGGCAATATTCGGATCTTTGCCGACGATGCGCGATCGATGATCGCGGCACTGCCGCCGACCTCGGTCGATCGCGTGTTCATCCTGTTTCCCGATCCTTGGCCAAAACGCCGGCAGCACAAACGCCGGATCGTGTCGCGCGCAACCCTCGACACCCTGGCCGAAATCATGACCGACGACGCCGAGTTGCGCGTGGCGACCGATGACGCCGACTATCTCTGCTGGATCCTCGAGCACATTACCGCTCACCCCGCCTTCGAATGGCTGGCTCGCCGTCCCGGCGACTGGCGCGAGCGCCCCCCCGACTGGCCGCCGACCCGTTACGAGGCGAAGGCGCGCGCCGCCGGCCGCTCCCCCACCTTTCTTCGAATGAGACGCCGACCACGGACTACAATCTAAAATAGAGTCACCTGCTGTGCATGGCTGTATCTACAGCGAATCTACAGCGAGGTCTCGTCCAATGGTTGAAGTGCACTGCGTATCGATCTCCCCGTCGTCGCGGACGATCCGGTAGCTCTGCTTTTTCCCAAAGGGCGGATTGGTCAGGATCACATCGAAGGTCTGACCGCCGGCGCCTAGCAGCGCGTCGCGCGCCTCGATAGGGCTCTCGCGTCCAGCGATGTCGTGCAAGTAGAGGTTCATCTCGCACAGCCGCACGACCTCGGGCACGATTTCGATGCCGGAGAACCGCGACCGCATCGCGGTGTAGACCTCCGCATTGCGCGCCAACGGCTTTTTCCGCATGTGCTCCCACGTCGCGAGCAGAAAGCCGCCCGTTCCGCAGGCAGGATCGTGGATGGTCTCTCGCGGTTCCGGATCGACCACGCTCACCATCACGTCAATCAGCGCGCGCGGCGTGAAATACTGGCCGGCGCCCGACTTCACCTCCTGCGCGTTGCGCTCCAGCAAGGCCCTCATAGATCGAGCCTTTGACGTCGACGCCGAGCCCGAGCCAGGTCTCGCCGTCTATCAGGCCGACAAGACGCCGCAGCTTCGCAGGGTCCTGGATCTCCTTCTGCGCCTTCAGAAAGATTGTCCCGACAATGCCGGAGAGGCGCGACAGTTTGTCGAGAATCCCCGAATAGCGCCGCGTTAGCTCCTCGCCTTGCAGGTCGCGCAAGACGGGCCAGCGGCAATCCTCGAGGATAGCCGAGGCTTCGCCCTTGATGAGGCCTGAGGCGACCAGCCCCGCGCGCTCGTCGTCCATCTTGAGAAATAAGAGATACGAAATCTGTGAGATGTAGGCCTGATACGGTACGCCCTGGTCGCGCAATACATGGGCATAATTCCACACCTTCTGGACGAGGGCGGTATCGTTCATCGATGGCTTGCTTTCTTTACTGACGCTCAGAGCTCGACCCTTACACTAGGTATTCCAGCACCTTCATCGTCGCCCCGCGAAAGCGGGCCCAGGGCAACCTGGCGGAACGCTGCTTCCCTATATCGCCCCTTCTCCCCCCCTGCAAGCTTGCCACCGCGCGCGATCTTGCCACCGACACCGCTTGTTCGAGCCTGGGCCGGCTGCTCGGGCTCGGCGCCGTCGACGAGACCGAGCTCTATCGCGCGCTCGACTGGCTCGGCGCGCGCCAGGCCGCGATCGAGACCGCGCTCGCCCGCGGCCATCTCAAGGACGGCGCGCTGGTGCTCTACGACGTCTCCTCGTCCTGGCTCGAGAGCCGGTGCTGCGAGCTGGCGCGCTTCGGCTATTCACGGGACTGCAAGAAGGGCAAATTGCAGATCGTCTACGGCCTGTTGTGTGCCGCCGATGGCTGCCCGGTGGCGGTCGAAGTGTTCGAAGGCAACACCGCCGACCCGATGACGTTGTCGGCGCAAATCGACAAGCTCAAAGCGCGCTTCGGCTTGTCCCGAGTGGTACTGGTCGGCGATCGCGGCATGATCACCAGCGCCCGCATCCGCGACGAGCTCAAGCCCTCTGAGCTCGACTGGATCACCGCGCTGCGCGCCCCGCAGATCCTCTCCCTTCTCGATACCGGCGCGTTCCAGCTCTCGCTGTTCGACGAGCGCGACTTGGCCGAGGTCACTGCCCCCGAGTTCCCCGGCGAGCAGCTCGTCGTCTGCAAGAACCCTCTCTTTGCCGAGGAGCTAGCCCGCAAGCGCGAGTACCTGTTGCGCGCCACCGAGGCGGCATTCGGTAAGCTGGCCTAGCAGCTCGCCCGCGGCACCGGCCGCAAGAGCCAAGAAAGATCGCCCGCGCCGTCGGCCGCATCGAGAACCGCTACAAGCTCGCCAAGCTGTTCTACATCGCCGTTGGCGAAGACGGCTTCACCTTCTCCCGCAATCCCAAGCGGATCGCCGCCGAGGCGCGGCTCGACGGCTTCTACGTCATCCGCACCAATGTCGAGGACAAAACCTTGGCCGCCAATGACGTGGTCGGCGCCTATAAGGGCCTCGCCCGCGTCGAGCGCACCTTCCGCAGAATTCTCGCTTTTCGCGGGAATCACGATTGCGGCCCGCCCGGACCTGTTTTACCTGTTTTATCAGGTTGAGATCAGGTGATCCGTCTTCGCGTCCGAACTTTTCGGTCTCTTGCTGTTATCACATTATAGCAAATTAGTCAACAGATTTGGGCGAGGTCTGCGTAGTCTCGTTCAGGGGTTCGGCTTTCCTTCAATGTTCTTCGGGAAACCGGAGAGTTCGCTTTCCACTATGGCAAGAAGCGGAGCGAGATTGACCCGAACGGTCTGCCAGACGATTTCTTCGCCGACATTGTCGTAATCGTGCCGGTAGACGTTGCCGGCTCCCATGATGGCGCGCCAAGGCAATTCGGGATGGCGATTGCGGAGGCTCTGCGGAAGGCGCCGAGCAGCCTCGGAGATGATCTCAAGGCAGCGGGTTAAGGCGTAAAACGTCCGGCGATCAGCCTTGAGCGCTTCTACCGAGAGGCCGGCGGCAAACTGTTCAGCGAGATGTATGTTGTCGCGAATATCGGTCAGCGCGAGCTGAGCACGATTAGAAAGCATAAATCGCGTCGCGCTCGATCGCCGGCCGAACGAGCGGCTTCAAACTGCTGCGGTTGGCAACATCGACCCGGATCGGGAACAGGTCCGCAAGATATTGCGTAATCCCGACGTATTCAAAGAGCCCGACCGGCGCCTCGGGGTCGAGCTCAATCAGGATATCGATGTCGCTGGTGCGCGTGCCCGCGCCACGCGCGATGGAGCCGAACAACGCTGCGTGACGAACCCCGCGCCGGCGCAGCTCCGCCCGGTGAGCCCGCAACCGGGCGATGATCTCTTCTCGAGCAATGCCGACGCCCGCCCTCATATCATCCTGAACCTCACCCATCGTGGTTCATTTTATCGTCACTGGCCGGCCCGACCCGTGGTGCAACGGTTGGCCAGTCAAACCCGGCAACGACGGGTGGGAGACATCCACCGCCGCTCGTGCTCTCCGCCGACGCGCTGTCCTAACGGCGCGGAAGTCCAGCCCTCCGGCAAAACACTCCGCTCCCCGACAGACAGCGCGTCTGGGCTCATGCGATGAGCACCTGCGGCAGTTCCTCGAGGATCGGACGGACGCGATCGCCGAACAGCGCGTGGGCGCGGAGCAGGCCGCCTTGGGCGGCGAAATCAGGGGCGTCCATCAGATCCTCGGGGGTGATGTCGACATTGACCGCGATGAAGTCGCGGATCGCGAAAAGCCAGGAGCGCTGGGCCTCGGTATAGATGCGGCCGGCGCGCTCCTCGCGGCCGAGCCACAGATTGAAGCGGCCCGCGATCGGTCTCCCGTGCGCGATCTTCGGGATGAAAAATGTGCTGCCTCGCGATCCCGGGAACGGACTTTAGATGTCAGTCACCCCTGTTCACTCACCAGATTCGCACAGTTTCGGCGATCTTGGTAGCACCGATCGCTTAAGGCGTCGAAAGCAGGGCGGCGAAAACTTCCAACGGGCCAGGACTTGGTTTCAAACCCCTCGGTGCTGGTCTGACGGGGACTAGCGGCGCCGATGCCGGCATTGTTGATCAGAATATCGCGCCGATCCGACGTCGCCTGGACCGCACCGAAGACCTGGTGCGGCCGCGGCGCGCGCGCCTGCTGCAGCTCGAGGAGCAGCCCGCGGCGGGCCTGTAAAATTAGAACCACATATATGTTCTCGCGAGCATCACGATGGAGGCTGCGATGACCGGCCCAAGCTACACGGTCAAGAACATCGAGGCGATCGCGGAGGGCAGCGACATGCGGGCGCGGCTCTACACGCTGGCGCCCGGCGACGTGATCCCGTGGCACTACCACACCGCGGGTCACCGACTGGTATTTCTGCCTGGTGGGCATATTGCGGGTCGAGACGCGGGCGCCGCGCGGCGACGAGCGGCTTGCTGCCGGCGTCCGCTACCAGATCCCGCCGAAGACGCCGCACCGCATCTCGAACGGTGGCGGCGAGGACTGCCAGTTTCTGCTGCTACAAGGGGTCGGCGCCTACGACTTCAACAAGGTCCAGGACTGACGGAGGGCCACGGCATGGCAAAGACATCGCGGCGCTGCGGTAGCGCGTTTCGGCACGGCTCGGCCACGTCTAAAACGGGGCGGCGCTCGGCGCAAGCGAGAAAACAAGGCCGATGATGATGGTGCTTTTTTCACAACTACGCGATAGGGTCAAGGCGGCAGGCTTGCTGCTGATGTTGTCGGCGGCCGCTTGTGCCACCCCGCCCGCGCCGCAGATTGCGGCACCGCCGCCAGGCCAAGCCCGGATCTGGTTCTACCGTCTGTGGGACCCCTCCGAGAGCCTCAATGTCGCCAATATCGACGTGAATGGGGTGTATGTCGGATCGGTTGAGCCTGGTGGCGCTCTCTATCGCGACGTTAACCCCGGGGTCTACCATATCGTGCCCCAGAACCAGTATCTCGATTACAATCAAACAACCAATGTGGCGGTCGTCCCGGGCGAGCAGGTCTTCATCGCGGTGCTCGACTTGACGAGTTGGGCGAATGCGGTGAGCGGTAGCCAGTGGTATGTTCGTCGCGATGCGTGGTATGCGCGGCTCGTTCCGCCCCAATACGCCCTAGCCCAGATCGTTAATCCGGCTCTTGTGCCGCGCGCCAGCGCTCTCCCGGCCGCGGCGGCCAGCTACTGAACGGCGGCACTGTCTCCGGGTCCCACTTTGGCGAGCGCCGATTCGGCTAGCCGCACCCGGTAGCTCGCACCCAGCGGCAAGACTGCATCGTTAATGCGTCGATTTCTGGTAGCGCTGCTTGGAGTGCCGGTCGGTGATCTCGTGTTCGCCAGCATGACGGCGATGTTTGCGATTGGTCCGAGCGGCGCCATCATCGGATTTATCGCGGGATTGGTCCTTGCCGGCGCGAGGCGGAAAACCCGGACGTGACAGCCGATCGGCGGGCTGCAGGATCAGGGACGATTTAATCTCATACCCGTCTTGGCGCTGCACGGCGGGAGTTCTGTCGACGCCAGGACGCGCCATCACCCGCTTCTTCCCGCACCACGAGCCGCTGACGCTGGCCGTTGCCGGCATCGACAAAAAGCCGTCGAGCGGTAAGTACAGCCGGGCAGAGGGCAGTCGCGACAGGGCGATTTGCCGTTGCCGGGTACTGGCCTAATTCGGCCACTCACGGTTCAAAGTAGGCCACCTCGCAAAGGGCGCGACTCCACTCTTTTCGCTAGCGAATGGGGATTTGCTGTAAGAGCTGCGAAACGGCAATGATATAAGTTAGGTCGCTCTCCAGGTCGGAAATTTCGTCTTCCGATAAGTGCGGCGCATTCATCTCTCGTCGTTTAGCGGCCTCTAGGTCAACCAAAGCAGATTGCATTACAAGAACCACGTCGCGCGGCGGCGGAGGGCCGCTATCATCCGTTATGCCGCCCGGCCGTCTTAATTGAGGATTTTCCTTAGCCCAAGTCTGCCAGAGCTGTCGGCGCGCTTCATCGGGCAGGCGCTGAACCGCCGAGTCAATTAGGCTGCGCGTTTTTGATGTGAAGAGAAGCATTGTCCTTCTCCCCCGATCAAGGGTGCGACTTGAACAATTGCGTCACTAGTGCAAGGGGCGCCTTGAAATCATCAAGCGGCATGTCATAGGCGGGCGCCCACGTCCAATGCCCCGGCGGGTTATCATCATTCCAGAGGCGCAAGGTATCGGGATAGGAGCTTCCCGCCGGGAGCCGCCACGATTTTCTCCAGTTGCCAAGAGCATTCCAACACGAAGCTCCATTGCCGGCGGCGGCCGAAACCCAAATCTCCTGGGACCAAGTGTCCACATAGGAGTCAACGTCTGGAACGCGAATTTGAGTTCCGGGGTCATGTGCGCTTGCCACTTCATGCAACCTGCTGTGCGTGCTGTTCCCGCTTCGGAACAGCTCGATTGGCGTTACTCCCATGGCCGAAAATTGTGGAGGAATTGTGAATCGGCCGCAATAGCCAATAACCCCTTTCTCGTGCTTAGCGCCTCGTTGTTATACCAACAAACAATTAAATTGTCAATTGGTCATTATATTATATGCGTTTCTATTCCCGCCCGCCGTCAATTACCGTGAACCGGCCATAGCGCCGGCCACCCGGTGCCGGGACTATGCCATCAAGCGCCGCGTCGACCAACTCGCCGATCGTCCAAATGTGCTCGGTAACGCCGAGCTGCATAGCTGGCGTCACACGCAATGTTTCGTGGACGCGGCAAAAATTGTAGTGCGCGACATAGAGGGCGACAGCGGCGACATGGTTCTCTAGCTTTTTCGAGAACGCGTTGGTCAACCGCGTGAACCTGCGTTGCTGCATCCTGAGCGTCAGGTTTTGACGCTCAATGTAGCTGGTCGAAAGCTTCGTCGGTTGCCCGATTACCCGCGTCCGGGTTACTGATACTACGGCAGCTGGTGAGTACCGCCGCGCGGCTTCTACCGCCGCCTCTACTGCGTAGTGCTTCTCAATCGTGCCGAACGTGCATTCAATCCCAAACGCCCGCTCAACCGCATCGGGGTAGGCTGGGAAAGCATCGGATGAAATCTCCGGCACCCCGAGGACGCGGGCGCGGAGATCGGCGAGGAAGGTGCGGCAGTTCTCGCCGTTGCGCTTACCGACGCGCCAGGAAATGATTGCCTTGCCCGCGCCGGCTAGAGCGAGGAACACATATGTGTCGCCATAATCGGCGGGATCGGTCGGCTTCAGATGCCGTTGTTTTTTCGCGACGAAGCTCCACGCTTCATCCAATTCGATTCGGCTGACGTGCAGCCCGCGCATCATTGCGTCGTGCAGCACGGCGCAACCATCGCCGACGCGGACTCCGAGGCTCAGGATGGTGCCACGATTGACGCCTGAAAGCCGTTCCGTCGCGCGGACGCTGACGCCCTCGCAGAGCGCGGCAATTGCTTCAACCTGCTTGTCGCGAGGAAGAATGTTCATGGGGCAATCCATGATGCGGGGTTGCCCCTGAAGCGGGTAGAAGGTGCCTACCTATATCGCTATATTGGTATCCACGATCATCGCTTCAGGGGGCAATCCCTGGGTTGTGGTCGAGGAGCTGGCCGCTGCTGGGAGCGGCGACCGGCTCCGCTTGGTGGTGGAGGTAGCCGGATTTGAACCGGCCGGTGTCACTTTGTAAGAGCGATACCCGGCGAACCTGCTACCCCCGCCATCGTTTCCGAATAGCCCGCCGCACAGGAACCCAACCCTTTGAAAATAGGCTCTTTTGCGAGCGACCTCGATATCACTTATATATGATACGACGAATTGAGTCAATGAAATCTTGACCCAAATCATATATATATGATATCCGCATGGGCGGCTGGACGTTCTTGGATTACGTCGAGATCACCGGTCGTAATCCGATCCGCCGTTGGCTTGATGGCTTGCCGGGAGAAGACTGCGTTAAGATCGACTATCGGCTCCGGCAAATGGCCGCCATGAATGTCGTGGTATGGCCTGAGGGATGGGTATCGAAGTATCGCGGGACAGATGATCTTTTTGAACTTCGCATCTCTGGAAACCGAGTTAAATATAGGCCGCTCGGTACGTACTACGGTAGGAGGCGTTTCATTATTCTGGCTGGAGCAATCGAGAAGGGATGGAAAATCCCAAAGAGCGATGTAGAAACCGCGGAGCAGCGGCTTTCAAATCTTCAAAGGGATTCCAATCATGCGTGCCCCCATATATACGACTGCGAAGAAAATCTGGAAGACGATGAAGAGTAAGTTGCGTCGAGACGCCTATGTCTCTGCGCATATTAGCAATACCGTTGCGTCCCAAATACTAATGCTTCGTGAAGCCAGGGGATGGACACAAAAACAGCTCGCCGAAAAATGCGGCATGAGACAATCCCGCATCTCTACGCTCGAAGATCCGAACTATGAAAACTTCGAAGCTGCGACACTGAGGCGGCTCGCCTCTGCGTTCGATGTCGCTCTCACGATCCGCTTCATTCCATTCAGCGAACTCGCGGGGTGGACGGCGACATTATCCCCTGAGAAGTTGACGCCCAAAGACTTCGCGCATGATAGTGTCTGGCCTGATCCCATAGCAGGCTCTGGCCTCCATACGGCAACTCCCGTTCAGGTATGGAATACCAAAATCTTTTTCGCCGATCTACCTTCGTTGATGCCAACGCGACCAGTACGGGCCGCAAATTTGCTCGGCGTTCCAATGGCGGCAACTGCGGCAACCTCCTTAGGAGTAGCGGCATGAGCGATGCCAGGATTGATCCAGCTTGGCCAAACCCGGTACGTTCGCCCAGCTTTCAAGCACTATATAGCAACCTGTCACGAATATTAATGACACCATGGGACATCAGCTTAAGCCTAGGTAGTATAAATGTCCCTCCAAGTGGTGGACAAGCAAGCGTCCAAGAGTTGGCAACTGTAACATTTTCTCCCCAACAATTCAAAGCCCTATCGATAGGATTTGTAAATGCCGTTGCCGCCTACGAGGCGCAATTTGGAGCCATTAATGTGAATCCGAATTTGATTCCGGCTCCTGATGTTTTGAGAAGATCGTTAGAGGCACAAGCAGCGGCGATACAGGCCGCTGACAACCCGCCGGGCGCATAACTTTCCTTGCGAGCACTCTGCCATCCCCCCGGCAGTTGTGCGCAAAACCGACCACCTAGCCCCAAAACCGGCCACTACCCGTTGCCGAAGGCGCCAGAAGAAGCGATCCTCGGCTCCCAGACCCCGGAATATCCGGGAATGGTGCGGAAGTTGATCACCAGTGAATGAGGGCCTGCCCGGCCTGAACCAGGCCGAAGCGGCGGAAGGGGAGGTGGCCTATGGCGCCGACGGTTCAAACCATCGAGTCCTTTGTCGGCGACGCGATGGACAACGCCCGGATGGGGCCGATCCATTGGCAGGTGCTGGCGCTGGCCGCCGGCGGGTACTTTTTCGATGTGATGGATTTCACGATCTTCGGGGCGCTGGTTCCAGACCTCCTCCGCAGCGGCTTTGTGACCCAGCAGCAGATCCCTTGGGTGGGCAGCGCCACGGCGCTCGGGCTGTTCGTCGGCACCCTCGGCCAGGGCGAGTTCACCGATCGGTTCGGCCGCAAAGCAATCTACCAGTTCAACCTGCTGCTGTTCGGCGTCGCGACGATCGGCGCGGCCCTCGCGCCCAGTTTCTTTTGGCTCATCGTCGGACGCTTTCTCGCGGGGGTCGGGCTCGGCGCCGAGCAGCCTCTGTGCTTCTCCTACACCACCGAATACGCGCCGAAGAACATCCGCGGCCGCATCACCGCGCTGATGCAATTCATCGGCGGTGCCTGGCCGTGGCCAGTCGGCGTGTTGCTGACCTTGACCTTGCGCGATTCGATCGGCTGGCGCGGCATCTGGATTTTGATCGGCATCGGCGCGCTTATCGTCTTCGTCTTTCGTTTTTCGCTGCCGGAGTCGCCGCGCTGGCTTGCCACGCACGGCCAGGGCCAGCGGGCGCTCGACCTCCTGCAACGCATGGGGCTCAAAACCGTGCCGCTCGAGACGCTCTCGACCAGCGCGGCGAGCGATACGCACAGCGATCCGTTCGGCGTCGTGTTCCGCAAATATCCCCGCCGGGTGATCGCCGGCATGATCTGTTTCGTCGCGTTTTTCGGCATCGCGCTCGGGCTCGGCGCCTGGCTGCCGAACATCCTCGTCGAACGCGGTTTCACGATCGCCAAATCGCTGAATTCGATCTTCTGGATAACGCTCGCGTTCCCTTGCGCCAGCGCCTTCATGATGTTCGCGCTGGAAAAATTCGGCCGCAAACCGACCGCGATCGTCGCCTTTGTTCTGACCGGAGTCTTCGGTCTGTGGTGGGCCAATGCCAACAGCGTGGCAATGGTGCTGGGGGTCGGTTTCTTCATGATCTTCTTCACGCAATTGGCCGGCAACTCCTCGCAGATCTTCATCTCCGAGGTGTTTCCGACGAATGCTCGCGCCTCCGGCTTCGGCCTGTCGCAGGCGGCCGGCCGGATCGGCGCATTCTTTGCGATCCCGGGGTTCCTGTGGATCCAGAGGGGGTTTGGCCTGAACGCGGTGTTCATCGCGATAGCCATCATCGTGGTAATCGCTGCGGTGGCGGTCACGCAGGTCGGACCCGAGCCGCGCGGCGTCGCCCTCGACGAAGTCGCCCCGCCGACCGAATGACGTGAACATCGGAGGAATCCGATGCCATTGAGAGGAGCCGCAGCATGATCCCGGTCTCGGCGCGCAATATCGAATTCGTCGGTCACACCGACCAGAACGGCCGCGGCGATGGCGTGCAGGTCATGGTCCATAAGGGGCATGCCTTTGTCGGCCACATGTTCAGCGATGGCTTTACGATCACCGATATCTGCGACCCCCGCCGGCCGCGCCCGGTAAACTTCGTCGCGGCGCCGCCAAACTCGCGTGCGCTCCATCTGCAAACCCACGGCGACCTGTTGCTGACGGTCAATGCCCCGAATATCTGGGTGCTGCAGGGCTATTCCGATCCGAACGACTACTTCAAGGCCTCGATCACCGAAACCTTCACCAAGCGTGAGAAGACGTTTACCGCCGGGTTGCGCGTTTTCGACATCTCGAAACCGGCGGAGCCCCGCGAGATCGGCTTCACGCCGGTCGATGGGTTGGGCCTGCACCGCCTGTGGTATGTCGGCGGGCGCTATGCCTACGCCTCGTGTCATTGGCAGGGCTTTACCGACCACGTAGCCTTCATCAC
>CAWBIT010000006.1:0-435620 GCA_963789025.1 uncultured Alphaproteobacteria bacterium | reverse complement strand
CAAAGCCGATCTTGCTGGCGCGACCGAGCGAGCCGCTCAGGCTGCGCGCGAGGGAAACTCCCCTGAGGGACGGCCGCTCACCACTCGGGCAGCCATATCCGCTACCGGCATCACATGGGCCGTCGACATCGCGAGTATGACGAGGGTCGCATGATGAACCTCTGCATTCGGCATCGAGCCGAAGCCGCGATCCGGATAATCGAACGTTGCCGTTGCGTCCGAGAGGAACACGACCCGATAGTTGCGAAACATCGCGTCGCGGGCCGTCGCATGACAGCAATTCTCAGTCGTCGTTCCCGAAATGATGACTGTGTCGACGCCCCATTCCCGAAGGATGATATCGAGATCAGTGCCAAAGAAGGCGCTGTAGCGGTGCTTCTTGATCACATGTTCACCAGCCGCCGGAGCGAGGTCGGAGTAAATGTCCGCCCCCGGCGTGCCATCGACCAGCGCATCGCGATTGGCGACCACCGGATGCAAGTCGTCGAACAGCCCCATATCGCAGCCGTCGCGGCGGTGCACATGGGCCGTATAGATCACTCGAATTCCAGCATCGCGGCATATCTTGAGGGCTTCCACGAGCTTCGGCACCATGGCGCGGGCAGCCGACACCTCTATCGGCGCCCCACTGGCCACAAAATCATTTTGCATGTCCACCACGATCATGGCGGTCTTCACCGGGTCGATGGTGTCGATTAGCATTGTCTTGCCTCCTCTGCTTGGCGGGGTCTATTGCTAGCGTTTCGCCTGTGCCCGAACGAAGATTAGCAGGGAATAATAGGCGCAAACATAGGTCGCCGGCAGGTGGTCGGGCACGAAGAGCGCAGCCGCTCGAACGGCCGGAATCGGCGCATCTTCCTCCTCGCCGTCCATCCCGGCGAAGGTCCCTTGACTGAACCCACAGCGGGCGCTCAGCCTTGGCCGCGGGAACGGGTCCTCATGCCCCACATCGGACCTTCGCACCGCTCAAGGGCAGGTCGGCACGGGGTGGAAAGCCGTCGTTAGCGCCGCCTCATTCGATGACCTCGTCGGCGAGAGCGAGCAGCGATTGAGGCACGGTTAGTCCGAGCGCCTTCGCCGTCTTTAGGTTGACGATAAACTCGAAGTTGGTCGGTTGTTCGACCGGCAAATCAGACGGCTTTTCGCCCCTCACGATTTTATCCACATAGTCTGCGGCACGACGGACTATGGTGTCGATATCCGGGCCGTAGGACATCAGGCCACCAGCCGCAGTATATGCTTTTTGCCAATAAATCGAAGGCAACCGATATTGCAAAGCCAGTGCAGCGAGCTCTCGGACATGAGCACTCATCATCACCCCCGGAATGATGACAATTGCTTCGGGATGGGCTCCTATTGCAGCGGCGAAGGCGGTGCCAAAATCCTCAGGCTGTCGGGCTTCCACCGCATGAACTTCGATGCCGAGTACCAGCCCGGCACCCTCGGTTTCCTTCAGTGAGAGCGCCGCCGGCGGATCATCGGGATCCCACAGCGCAGCAAGGTGGGACAAAGAACCGGTGGCTTCTTTGAGAAGCTGCAGACGTTTGCCGCTGAGCTCCGGATTAGCGAGGCTCAGCCCCGTAACGTTGCCGCCCGGTCGTGCCAGGCTGGCAACTAAGCCGATGCCGACGGGGTCGCTAGCGATCATCACGATCGGAATGGTTTGCGTAACTTGTTGGGCTGCTCGCGCGGCTTCCGATCCGGCTGCGACGATAATGTCGACCTTTAGATCGACCAGCTCTGCTGCAAAGCGGGGGATCGCATCCGCTGGTCTCAAAGGCCGGTATTCAAGGTGGACCGTCTTGCCCTCGTCGTAGCCCAGATTGTGCATTTCTTGCTCAAAGGCGTGCTTGTAACGCTCCACGATCAATACGCCGATCACCGGTATCGCCTTCTGCTGCGCGCGTACCGCGAGTGGCCGAGCGACCGCGCCACCGCACACTGCTGCGATGAAATCACGGCGTCTCAACATAGATCGGTTGCCGCGTCGATAGCGCGCCTGGTCCACGCCTCCTCCTGGGCCCTGACAGTGCGATCCTAACGCATAGCGACCGAGCCACTTGGCCATGTTGACGAATGGCTTATAGGCCCGCTGCTGTCAATGGCGGCTCAGGGTCAATTTAACCCCTTGGCCGCTACCGCAGGGAACGGCCGGAATCGGCGCATAAGAGACAGCCATCAGATCACGATCCGCTCGACTTCATCGAGGCTGAGCTCATCGCGCCGGCGATCGTAGAGCTGCGTCGTGCGCGTTGACGCATGGTTCGCCATTGCGGCGGCCTTTTCGAGCGTGCCGCCGTTCTTGAGATAGGCGGTGATCCCCGTCGCCCGGAAACTGTGATTGCCGAGCTTGGTTGCGATGCCGGCCGCGGCCGCGCGCCGGCCGATCATCGCGTAGGCGTTTGCCTGCGGGAGGACCGTGCAAGTGAGCTTGCCGGTGCCGCGGCCGATCGTCCGGAACAGCGGCCCTTTGGCATCGCCGCGCAGGCCGGCGCCGTCGAGATAGCCGGTAAGGTATTCCTCGAGGTTGTGATGGCACGGCATCGCGTGGCGCTTGCCACCCTTCTCGCGCAGCCGCACCCATAACCGGCGGTTCTGCGTAAAGACATCCTCGACGCCCATCCCGAGCGCAGCGCCGATCCGAGCGAAGGAATAGACCATGAGCCCGATCAGCGCGCGATCGCGCAGACCGACGACGGTCGACGTGTTGATGCTGTCGAGCAGCGCGCGCGCTTCCGAAGGATCGAGCACCGGCGTTTGTCCCGAAGTCACGACGTGCCGCGGCCCGCGCACGGACGCTGCCGGGTTGACCGGCACCACCTGGCCGGTGACGAGCCAGTCGAACAGGTGGCGGATCGCGGCGAGCCGTTGCTTGACGCTCGGCGCGGCGAGCTCGCGTGTTCCGGCCTCGATCCAGGTGGCGACATGCACCGGCTGGACCGCGGCGATCGACGGTACGCCGGCGCTCGCGCACCATGCCAGGAATTCATCGGCGGCGCGGGCATAGGCACGCCGCGTGTGCGGGTTGCGGATATTGGCCGCAAAGAATTCGAGGAAGCGCATCGAGGCGCGCGTACCAGCGGCGGCGACGAGCACCGGCAGCTTAGCCGAGGTGATGATGGGGACGAGCTGATTTATCGCCGCATCACCTTGTTCCAGTCGAACTTGTACCCGGCCTCTTGTAGCTCCATGCCGAGCTTTGTTTGCCAGTCGGCCTTATCGAGCGGAATGTAAACCACGCCATCGAAATCAGATGGGATCTCGATGTCGCCTTCGACCATCGCGGCCACGTGCTCCGGCCCGAGCTTACCGATAAAAAACCCCAACTCGAATACGACGTTCTGCCGTGCGCGTGGATTCAGATCGACCGCCTTCTCAGCTCTCCCTAGATCGTCAGGGGTCATCAGCACCACGGCAAACCCCGCGCCCGCCGCTTCCTCGCGGAACTTTGTAATCAGCGCGCGACCCTTATTCGGCCGCTCGTGCAGGATGATCGCCTCAAACCCGAGCTTCTGAATGAAGCCGGCAACCTCTGCTTTGGAGGCGCGGTCGTGACCGTGCACGATGAAAACCTTGGACAAGTCCCGCTCAGGCGCGGCCGAGGCCACCATTGGCCCCGCTGCTTCGGTAATCCGTTCGTTGAGCGATGCGACCGCCTGCTCCAGCAAAGCCATCGAGCGTGCCTTGCAGCGGCCAAGTGTGACGTGAACCTGCCCGATAGGCACGTGGTATGCGTAATTATGCGGGCCGTTGTCAAAGATCGCCGCGTCCGCATACCGGTTGAAGTCGACGGTATTGGCTCCAAACGTGCGCGCGAGTGCTTCGTCAACTGAAGCACCGAGCGCTTCAACGTGCGGGATGTTGTACTGATCGGTCACGCTAGTCGGCTCGAACTTCCTCACGTCATCCAGGCGCTTTTGGAGCCGGTCGACACCCTGGCGCATTTGCTCGACGGTGAGAGCGGCGGGCTGCGCTTGGGGAGGGGCGCTACGGCGGGCCATTTGAACGGGTCCTCAGGATGTATGCGATAAAGGACATTATCACACATCCCGAATATTGTTTGCTCGCCCGCAACAGGTTCGCTGGTGACTTGCGCAACCCGCTTCTACCGGTGTTGTCAATTATAGTCGCCATTTTGGCGTCAAGATCGAGGTGTATCGTAGCGGCCGATGAAAGTCGCGACACCTGGGCAAATGATGACGAACCGTTTCTCTTTCCCTGCCGGCTCCCTGTTCAGCCGATTTGCTTCCCTGCCGGGCGGCAGAGACTTCCCTGCTATGCCACGCCGTAACTTTATCGGCAAGTACTTGATACAGATGAGATTAGTGCCGAAAACCCGGGCGATTTTGCGCCCCGGTTCGCAATTTTTTCCCGTAATTCCCTGGTCGGCAGGGAAAGAGGGAGGCGGCGCATTGGGCTCAAAACTCGACGATCTGCTGCCGCATTCCCTTTGCGACGGCCTCGGCGCGGGACGCGGCGCCGAGTTTTCGGAACAGCGATTCGATGTGGAATTTGACGGTATGCGGCGAAATTCCGAGCCGCCGCGCCACCTCCTTGTTGGTCATGCCGTTGCCGAGAGCGCCGAGCACCTCGATTTCGCGCGGCGACAGCAGGACCGGCGGCTCCTCCGGCAACGAGTCGAAATGTCGAATTTGTGGAGGTGGCGCACGTACCGTCAGTCCGGCTGCGACGGCGCGCAGCGCGGCATCGACCTGGGCCGCACCGGCGTCGGGCGGGAGCCAGCCGGCGAACTCTCCGCCAACGGCGCCGACCGCGACGGCCGCAACCGGCAGAATGGCATCGGCGGCGCCGTCGGTCAGGACTGCATCGGGAGACGCGGCTGCCTCCACAAGCTGATGCCCGCTCTGGGCAACGAGCGCGGTGAGCCGGTCTTGCGCCGCCGCGTTCGATGCCAGCACCGCAACGCGAAGGCGTTGCGGGATCCCGGCCGCCGGGGCGCTCATTTCTCTGGGCGGATGCCGACCGTTACCGGAAGGGAAAACGGTTTGTCGGCACGGATCAGATGCAGTTCGACCTGCTTTCCAACCGAATCCGGCCCGAGGTATTGGGCAACCGCCGTCGCGCTCGTGACGCTTTCGCCCGCGATCTTCACGAGAATGTCGCCGGCGTGCAGGTTTGCTCGGGCTGCAGGGCCATCCTTTGAGACGCTCATCACCATCAGACCCTGCGACTGACCCGCCTGCGCCTGCAGCGCTTCCGGCACGAGGACGGGTTGCAGCGCCAGGCCGAGCCAGCCCCGTTCGACCCGTCCCTTCGAGAGCAGCGGGTCGAGCACCGCTTCGACCGTAGAGGCCGGGATCACCAGAACGCGCCCGCGCGGTCCCAAGGTCGAGATGCCGAGGAGGCCGCCGCCGGGATCGAGCACCGGCCCTCCCTCCTCCCGGGGGGTGACGCCAATGTCCAAGGTGATGCGCCGATCGATCCGGCCGCCGGCACGGCTGTGCCAGGACGGGCCGACCGAATGGATGACGCCCAGCCGCACAGCGATGCCGCCATCATTGGCGCCGAGGGCGAGAGCGAGCCCGCCGGGCTGCGGCTCGCCCGCCGGGAGCGGCGCCGGATCGGGGGTGCCGTCGAGCTGCAAGGCGACAACGTTGGTGCCGGGATCGCGGCCGGCAAACCGCGCCGTGAAGGCGCGTCCGTCGGCCAATGTAACCTTCGCCTCGCCGGCGTCGGGGAATCTTTGTTCGGAGGCCACGACGACGTCTTTGCGCCAGAGCGTTCCGGAACGGATCCGGTGCCCCGGCACGGCGATCCCGGCAACCAGAGGCCGGGCGAGCCTCACTCGCTCCGCCACCGCTTCGGACAAGTTGACCAGAGGGTTTTCAGCAGTATCGGCCATGATCTTTTCTCCTTCTCGACATAGTCGAGAGGATGGTCCCGGTCGAGGCCCGGCGCCACCGGCCGGATGGGGGGGACCCCGCGCTCGCCTCTACCGGCGACTGACTAGCCGGCTCACGGGATCGCGACGCGGCGTAAGTGACCCCGATGCCACGCGCGAACGATCGAACGGTCCAGTCACGACCCCGATCGAGTGTGCCTTCCAGGAACGTCGAAAGAAGGGAAAATCACAGGGCGAGTTCCCGGGTCCAAGTTTGCCTCGGTCACCGACCGGATCGCCTCTTACTCGCTTCAAAGCCTGTCTAGCTGCGCGCATTGTCATTCGTGAGACGGTGCGGGGCGCTTGCCCCGTCGGCCTTTCACGGAACAGGCTATGCCCACCGACGACCCAGGCTGTCCGTTGCTCACCATAGATCGGTGAAAACCGGCGGAAATGTATTATAACGGTCGATGTGAAACAGAGCATCGCCGCGGGGACGTCTCGAATATTGCCGCTTCGCGAGGCGCTCCCATTCGCCGTTGCAAATCGCGCAAACTCGTTGCGGGGGCTCACGTGATGATGGGCGCAATCAGTCGAGGTCCCCAGCGGTGCTGATTCGGTCGATCAAGATTGGGATCGTTGCCGTCGGGCTGACCGCTGGCTCCTGCGGCGCATATTGGGGCGCGATCCAATACCAGGGTAATTTCCACACGGTAAAAGAAGGCGCGTTTTACCGCTCTGCCCAGCTGAGCAAAGACGAGCTGCAGAGCGCGATCCGGGACCACAAGATCCGATCGGTCCTCAATCTGCGGGGCGCTCATCCCGGGCAAGACTGGTATGACGAGGAGCTCGCCGTGTCGCAGGCTCTCGGCGTCGCGCATTATGATTACGCTCTTTCCTCCCACCGCTTCGTGACGAGACAGCAGATCGACGAGGTACTCGGCATCGTCCGCGACGCGCCGAAACCGCTTCTGGTGCACTGCAAGGCGGGAGCCGATCGCGCGGGACTAGTCTCGGCGCTCTACCGTTTTGCCGGGGAGGGGTTGAGCGCGGACCAAGCCGACCGAGAGCTTTCTCTGGTCTATGGCCATTTTCCGTATCTCGCGAGCCGGTCGAAAGCCATGGACGACAGTTTCTGGGCGTTTGTCGGCACGCAAGCCTTCCCCGCCCACGGCGAGAATTGAGATCTGACGAAGCGGCGAGGTTGGTTGCGGGGGTAGGATTTGAACCTACGACCTTCAGGTTATGAGCCTGACGAGCTACCGGGCTGCTCCACCCCGCGTCGATCGGGTGACCTCGATCCATGGCGGATCGGGAAGGGCGATGGGGAGAGAGGGGATTGCGGGCCTGGCGGCGACCTACTCTTCCGCACCTTGAGGTGCAGTACCATCGGCGCTGAGGGTTTTCACGGTCGAGTTCGGGATGGGATCGGGTGTTTGGCCCCTCGCTATGGCCACCAGGCCGGCAAAGCCTGTCCCCGCGAAGGCGGGGATTGTCATGTGACAAAGAAGAAGTGTCTGTTGAGGCCGTCAGGGGTCTTGCCGCTATGCGCGGCGGTTTGGGTTCAAGCGCCATTCGAGCGATTAGTACCGGTCAGCTGCGCGGGTTGCCCCGCTTCCACCTCCGGCCTATCGACGTGGTGGTCTTCCACGGCTCTTAAGCGAGACCTGGTTTTGAGGAGGGTTTCCCGCTTAGATGCGTTCAGCGGTTATCCCGTCCGCACTTAGCTACCCGGCGGTGCGGCTGGCGCCACAACCGGTACACCAGAGGTGCGTCCCTCCCGGTCCTCTCGTACTGGGGAGAGCGCCTCGCAAGTCTCGAACACCCACGGCAGATAGGGACCGAACTGTCTCACGACGTTCTAAACCCAGCTCACGTACCGCTTTAAATGGCGAACAGCCATACCCTTGGGACCTGCTCCAGCCCCAGGATGCGATGAGCCGACATCGAGGTGCCAAACGACGCCGTCGATATGGACTCTTGGGCGTCATTAGCCTGTTATCCCCGGCGTACCTTTTATCCGTTGAGCGATGGCCCTTCCACACGGGACCACCGGATCACTATGGCCGACTTTCGTCTCTGCTCGAGCTGTCGCTCTCGCAGTCAGGCGGGCTTGTGCCATTGCACTCCGCAGCTGATTTCCGACCAGCCTGAGCCCACCATCGCGCGCCTCCGTTACTCTTTGGGAGGCGACCGCCCCAGTCAAACTACCCGCCATGCAGGGTCCCGGACCCGGATAGACGGGCCGCGGTTAGATGCCAGAGAGCATAAGGGCGGTATTTCAAGGGTGCCTCCACCCCAACTGGCGCCAGGGCTTCATCGGCTCCCGCCTATCCTACACATACGCTCCCTAACACCACTGCAAAGCTGTAGTAAAGGTGCACGGGGTCTTTCCGTCTGACCGCGGGAACTCCGCATCTTCACGGAGAATTCAATTTCGCTGAGCCGGTGTTGGAGACAGCGGGGAAGTCGTTACGCCATTCGTGCAGGTCGGAACTTACCCGACAAGGAATTTCGCTACCTTAGGACCGTTATAGTTACGGCCGCCGTTTACCGGGGCTTCAATTCAGAGCTTGCACCCCTCCTCTTAACCTTCCGGCACCGGGCAGGCGTCAGACCCTATACGTCGTCTGGATGACTTCGCAGAGCCCTGTGTTTTTAGTAAACAGTCGCCACCCCCTGGTCTGTGCCCCCCATCCCTGCTTGCGCAGAGACGGGGCCCCCTTCTCCCGAAGTTACGGGGGCAATTTGCCGAGTTCCTTCAACACCGTTCTCTCAAGCGCCTAGGTATGCTCTACCAGTCCACCTGTGTCGGTTTGGGGTACGGTCTATGTCGCCGGTGCTGTTTCCCGGAAGTCCCAGGCCGCCCCCTCAATCCGATAAGAGGAGACGACTTTCGGCCTTCGTCACATTCCGGCAGGCGGAGGAATGTTAACCCCCTTCCCATCGGCTACGGCTCTCGCCCTCGCCTTAGGGGCCCGGCTAACCCTGCGCGGATTAACCTTGCGCAGGAACCCTTGGACTTTCGGCGACAGCGTTTCTCACGCTGTTTATCGCTACTCATGTCAGCATTCGCGCTTCCGATACCTCCACCGCCGCTCGCGCGACGGCTTCGCCGGCCTACGGAACGCTCCGCTACCGCGTTCAGAAGACAGAGATCAGAGGTCAGAGATCAGAACTACTGCGATGCAGACCAGTGAGCATCCGGGCGATTTCCCGATATTCGCCCCGCCAACGATCCGCCGTCCTCTCGTCGATATAGCCGAGATCCCGGCAATAGATCGTCCACACCTGCATCTCGTCGGCCGAGCCCAACGCCATCATCACGAACCGGCGAAACTCCGGTTTCGAGACAAGTTGCCGGCCGAACCCTTCGGCCAGATTGGCGCAGATCGATTTGGATGCCCGCCGTATCTGGTCGGCCAGCGCCCGCTGCTCGATCGCCGGGAATTCGAGACTTGCTCGATGCACCCCGGCCTTCGCCGGGGCAGGCTCTCCAGCGACACCCGGTAGGCGCGCCGGAAAACCTCGAGATCCTCGAACCCGCGGACCCACTCGCTCCTCTGATTTCTTTCCATCTGTAATCTGATCTCTGATCTCTGTCTTCTGAACACCCGCAGCTTCGGTGCGTGGCTTGAGCCCCGTTACATTTTCGGCGCGGGACAGCTGATAGACCAGTGAGCTATTACGCTTTCTTTAAAGGATGGCTGCTTCTAAGCCAACCTCCTGGTTGTCTTGGCCGTCCTACATCCTTTCCCACTTAGCCACGACTGGGGGACCTTAGCTGGCGGTCTGGGCTGTTTCCCTCTCGACGACGGACCTTAGCACCCGCCGTCTGGCTGCCGACCTCCACTCGCCGGTATTCGGAGTTTGGTTAGGTTTGGTAAGGCTCGCGCCCCCCTAGCCCATCCAGTGCTCTACCCCCGGCGGTGAGCAATCGACGCTCTACCTCAATAGATTTCGCGGAGAACCAGCTATTTCCGGGTTTGATTGGCCTTTCACCCCTAGCCACAAGTCATCCCCTACTTTTGCAACAGTAGTGGGTTCGGTCCTCCAGTGCGTGTTACCGCACCTTCAACCTGCCCATGGCTAGATCACCCGGTTTCGGGTCTGATCCCGGCAACTAGTGTCTGTTTCCAGACGGGCGCCCGTTTCGGACTCGCTTTCGCTGCGCCTACGCCTAGCGGCTTAAGCTCGCTGCCAAGACCAACTCGCTGACCCATTATACAAAAGGTACGCCGTCAGGCAGATGACAGAGATCAGAAAACAGAGATCAGATCTGACCTCTGATCTCTGATTTCTGTCATCTGAACCCTCCGACTGCTTGTAGGCATCCGGTTTCAGGAACTCATTTCACTCCCCTCGTCGGGGTGCTTTTCACCTTTCCCTCACGGTACTGGTACACTATCGGTCACTGAGGAGTATTTAGGCTTGGAGGGTGGTCCCCCCATCTTCAGACAGGATTGCACGTGTCCCGCCCTACTCGAGGACACGACCAGGAGTTTCCCGTACGGGGCTGTCACCCGCTGCGGCCCGCCTTTCCAGGCGCTTCCGGTACCCGTTGATCGTGCCACTGGCCTGTTCCGCGTTCGCTCGCCACTACTTGCGGAATCTCGGTTGATGTCTGTTCCTCCGGCTACTGAGATGTTTCAGTTCGCCGGGTTTGCCTCACGACCCTATGAATTCAGATCGTGATACCCGTTACCGGGTGGGTTGCCCCATTCGGAGATCCCGGGATCACCGATCGCTCGCATCTCCCCCGGGCTTTTCGCAGCGTGCCACGTCCTTCATCGCCTCTCAGTGCCAAGGCATCCACCAGATGCCCTTCCTTTGCGCTTGATCCCCGGCGTTTCCGCAAGGAAACGCCGTATAACACCGCCGCGCACAGGGGCAAAACCCCGGCTCGCGCATCAGCGCGAGCCGGATCCCCGCGGAAGCGGGGACCCATACGCACAGCGGCCTCACATGAAGACACTTCTTCGGACACATCCAGCGCGTTTGCGCCGGGCGCGTCCGCCTCGGTCACATGACAAACTCTCTCTTCACCCTTCAAACAACGCGCGCCGGGCCGGGTGGCCCGGACCCGCGACCTCTCCAAATCTTCTCCAAACGCCGGATCGGTGGCCGATGGTGCCCCCGGATGGTGGAGGTGAACGGGTTCGAACCGATGACCTCCTGCTTGCAAAGCAGGCGCTCTCCCAGCTGAGCTACACCCCCTTGCCAGAGATCAGAGATCAGAACACGGAGATCAGAGTCTGATCTCTGGCTTCCGATCTCTGGCACTGGTGGGCCAGGGAGGATTTGAACCTCCGACCTCACGCTTATCAAGCGCGCGCTCTAACCAGCTGAGCTACTAGCCCCGAGGTGTTCACCCAGCAGAGCGAGCGCTCGCCGACGCTCGGGAGAAGGGATGCGCAGACGGCGGCCTTTTGCCAGAGATCAGAGATCAGACTACAGAGATCAGATCTGCCGCCTCCGGCGGTTGTGGAAACCCGGAGGAGCGATCACGCCAGAGGATCATTTCTGATCTCTGACCTCTGATCTCTGACCTCTGGAAATCCAGAAAGGAGGTGATCCAGCCGCAGGTTCCCCTACGGCTACCTTGTTACGACTTCACCCCAGTCGCTGACCTTACCGTGGTCGGCTGGCTCCCCAGTCTTGCGACCGGGGTTGCTGCACCGCCTTCGGGTAAAGCCAACTCCCATGGTGTGACGGGCGGTGTGTACAAGGCCCGGGAACGTATTCACCGCGGCATGCTGATCCGCGATTACTAGCGATTCCGACTTCATGCTCTCGAGTTGCAGAGAGCAATCCGAACTGAGACGGCTTTTCGAGATTGGCGCACGGTCGCCCGCTTGCCGCCCTCTGTCACCGCCATTGTAGCACGTGTGTAGCCCAGCCCATAAGGGCCATGAGGACTTGACGTCATCCCCGCCTTCCTCCGGCTTGTCACCGGCAGTTTCTGCAGAGTGCCCGGCCAAACCGCTGGCAACTGCAGATGGGGGTTGCGCTCGTTGCGGGACTTAACCCAACATCTCACGACACGAGCTGACGACAGCCATGCAGCACCTGTGTCCCGGCCGGCCGAACCGAAGGACGGGATCTCTCCCGCCCATACCGGGCATGTCAAGAGCTGGTAAGGTTCTTCGCGTTGCGTCGAATTAAACCACATGCTCCACCGCTTGTGCGGGCCCCCGTCAATTCCTTTGAGTTTTAACCTTGCGGCCGTACTCCCCAGGCGGTGTGCTTAAAGCGTTTGCGGCGACACCGGAGAGCTAGGCTCCCCAACGTCTAGCACACATCGTTTACGGCGTGGACTACCAGGGTATCTAATCCTGTTTGCTCCCCACGCTTTCGCGCCTCAGCGTCAGTCTCGGTCCAGAGCGCCGCCTTCGCCACCGGTGTTCTTCCCAATATCTACGAATTTCACCTCTACACTGGGAATTCCACGCTCCTCTCCCGAACTCCAGCCCCCCCGTTTCGCGCGCCGTTCCCAGGTTGAGCCCGGGGCTTTCACACGCGACAAAGAGGGCCGCCTACGCGCCCTTTACGCCCAGTAAATCCGAACAACGCTCGCCCCCTTCGTATTACCGCGGCTGCTGGCACGAAGTTAGCCGGGGCTTCTTCTCCCGCTACCGTCATCATCGTCGCGGGCGAAAGAGCTTTACAACCCTAAGGCCTTCATCACTCACGCGGCATTGCTGGATCAGGCTTGCGCCCATTGTCCAATATTCCCCACTGCTGCCTCCCGTAGGAGTCTGGGCCGTGTCTCAGTCCCAGTGTGGCTGATCATCCTCTCAGACCAGCTACGGATCACCGCCTTGGTGGGCCGTTACCCCGCCAACTAGCTAATCCGACGCGGGCCCCTCCTGCTGCGATAAATCTTTCCCCCGGCTTTCGCCGGGGCGCATGCGGTATTAGCCGAAGTTTCCCTCGGTTATCCCCCACAACAGGGCAGGTTCCCACGCGCTACTCACCCGTGCGCCACTCCCCTGAGACCGAAGCCCCAGGAGCGTTCGACTTGCATGTGTTAGGCATGCCGCCAGCGTTCGTTCTGAGCCAGGATCAAACTCTCAAGTTCATCCCGGATCTACTCAAAGGTAGACCCAAACAAGGGCCTCCAAACGTTCGCAAATGCACGAACATCAGGCGACCCTCCAGCTTCACGCTGGTCGGCCGCCGTCCGCGCATCCCTTCCCTCTTCTCCACAATCTCAAACAACATGCCCCCGGGGGCTCTGCCCAGCAGGGCCGCGCCACAGAGGGGCCGCGCTTATAGGCCCGCCCGCCACCCGCGTCAACACCCCTTGCGGGGCTGACATGCGAATTATGAGGGTAGCGGCGACCGGTATACGTAATGACCGTGACCTGCCCTGTCTAGGGCGCAGATCACAAAAATTAACCCAGCGCGCGTCAGATCAGCCCCAAGGCCCGTAGCTCGGCCAGCATGTGATCCGAGGGCGGCTCCCCTTTGTCGGTACGGTCCGCCGGCGCATCCTCGGCGGCCAGATAGCGCCAGCCCTGAAACGGCCGCCAAGCCCGGGACAATGTCGGGACGAGCTCGTCGTCGACCTCGATCAGGCAATAGCGTCGTCCGTTGTCGTCACGCTCGCTGCGGAATCGAGACACCAGCTGGCGCACCCGGATGTGGCCGCGGATGACCCAGTAGATGGAGCCGCCCGCCAACACTTCCGCCGCCCGGCGCGGATGGTTTCTCGTATATACCCAGCTGCCGCCGCGCTCTGCGGCTCGGGCCGCACGGATGCGGCGTAGCTGGTCGACATCGTCGATGCCGACCGCGAGCTTCAAGAGGTGCAGCGGCATTGCGGCGGCGAGCCGGTCAGCCGGGTTTCTGATGTTCCGGCGCCAGTGCGATCAGCTCCGCTCCTTCCTCGACCAGATCGCCGGGAGCGAACCGCACCGCCTCGACAACGCCATCGGCGGGCGCAATCACCGTATGCTCCATCTTCATCGCCTCGATGACGATCAGCGGCTGCCCGCGCCGGACACTCGCCCCGGGCTCGACCATCAGCTGCGTCACTCGCCCCGGCATCGGTGCGGTAAGCCGGCCGGCGGTCGGGTCCTCGCCGGCGCGCGCGGCGAGGGGGTCGATTTCGGTGAGCCGCCAGCCTTCGCCATCGAGAAACACCGCAGTCTCCGCTCCGTGATCCAGCACGATGATTTGCTTCCGCACACCGTCGAGCACAATCGACAGCGCGGCGTCGGCCCAGCGCTCGCCCTCCGCGTGAATTGTCCGGTCGCCGAACTGAAACAGCCAGGATCCAGCCTGACGTCTCGCGCAAACCAACCGCTCCTCCGTGCCGTCCCGGAAGATCAGCTCCTGGTGACCGCGACCGCTGAGCCGCCAGCCATCGACCCGAGCCCACGGAGAAAACGGGTCGCCCGAGCGGGAGGCGGCGGCTCTTGCCGCGTCTTCGCGCGCCAGAAGCCGGGAGAGCGCTGCCGCCGCGAGGACGGTATCAGGGACGGGCCGCCGGGCCGGAACTAAGGTTGTGCGATGGCGCTCGATGAAGCCGGTGTCGACCGCCCCGGACATAAATTCCGGATGCGCGGCGACTCGTGCCAGAAACTCCAGGTTTGTGCCCACCCCGAGCGCCGCGGTCTCGGCGAGGGCCCGGCGCAGCCGTCCGACAACCGCCGCGCGATCTTCTCCCCAGGAAATGATCTTGGCGATCATCGGGTCGTAGAACGGCGTGACGGTGTCGCCCTGCCGCACACCGGTATCGACCCGAGCGAGTTCCGGCCGCGGAAAGCGCAATCCCTGCAAGGTCCCGGTCTGCGGCAGAAACCCGCGCTGCGGATCCTCGGCATAGAGCCGCGCCTCGATCGCATGCCCGTGCAGGATGAGGTCCGGCTGGCAAATCGGCAGCGGCTCGCCGGCCGCGACCCGGAATTGCCATTCGACGAGGTCTTGGCCGGTCACCGCCTCGGTCACCGGATGCTCGACCTGAAGGCGGGTGTTCATTTCGATGAAGTAGAAGTCGCCGCCCTCGACAATGAACTCGACAGTGCCGGCGCCGACATAGCCGACCGCCCGCGCGGCGGCCACTGCGGCTTCCGCCATTGCGCTCCGCTGCTCTGGATCGAGCCCCGGCGCCGGCGCCTCCTCCAGCACCTTTTGATGGCGCCGCTGGATCGAGCAGTCGCGCTCGAAGAGATGCACCGTGTTGCCGTGCCGGTCGGCGAAGATCTGCACTTCGATGTGCCGCGGCCGCGGCAGGTATTTCTCGAGCAGCATGCGGCCATCGCCGAAAGCAGCTTCCGCCTCGCGCTTTGCCCCGGCCAGCGCCGCGGCGAACCCCGCCGGGCCGTCGACTACCCGCATCCCGCGCCCGCCGCCGCCGGAGGAGGCCTTGATCAGGACCGGGAAGCCGAGCCGCTCGGCTTCGTCGAGCAACCGGGCCGGGTCCTGGTCGGCGCCGTGATAACCCGGGACGAGCGGCACTCCGTGGGCCTGCATCAGGTCCTTGGCCTCGGCCTTCGACCCCATGGTCCGCATCGCCGATGCCGGCGGGCCGATGAAAACGATGCCCGCCGCCTCGCAGGCCTCGGCGAATTCGGCGTTCTCCGACAGGAAACCGTAGCCGGGATGGACCGCCTCGGCACCGGCGTTGCGCGCCGCATCGAGCATCGCCTCGATGTTCAGATAGCTCTCCCGCGCCGGGGCCGGGCCGATCAGCCACGCCTCGTCGGCCAGCTCGGCATGCAGTGCGTTATGGTCGGCCTCGGAATAGACCGCCGCCGTTGCAATCCCGAGCCGCCGCGCCGTACGGATCACCCGGCAAGCGATTTCCCCTCGGTTGGCGATCAGCACCTTTGAAAACATTCTCACCACAGAGACACGGAGGGCACGGAGCAAACGGAGTGGATCCCTCCGCGCTCTCCGTGTCTCTGTGGTGAATTGATCAGCACCAGCTTCACATCCGGAAGACGCCGAAGCGGGTCGGCTCAATCGGGGCGTTGAGGCTGGCGGAAATCGCCAATGCCAGGGTGAGGCGCGTGTTGGCCGGGTCGATGACCCCGTCGTCCCACAGCCGGGCGCTCGCATAATAAGGATGGCCTTGCGTCTCGTATTGGGCGCGGATCGGCGCCTTGAATTCCTCCTCTTCCGCCGCGCTCCGGCTGCTGTCGCGGTCGCGCCGCACTTGCGCCAGCACCGAGGCCGCTTGCTCGCCGCCCATGACCGAGATCCGGGCATTGGGCCACATCCACAAAAAGCGTGGGCCGTAGGCCCGTCCGCACATGCCGTAATTACCAGCACCAAAGCTGCCGCCGATGATGATTGTGAATTTCGGCACGGCGGCAGTGGCGACCGCGGTCACCATCTTGGCGCCGTCCTTGGCGATGCCGCCTGACTCGTATTTGCGGCCGACCATGAACCCGGTGATGTTCTGCAGAAAGACCAGCGGGATGCCGCGCTGCGCGCACAGCTCGATGAAATGCGCGCCCTTCAAGGCGCTTTCCGAGAACAGGATACCGTTATTGGCGAGAATGCCAACCGGGTAGCCCCAGATCCGCCCAAAGCCGCAGACCAGGGTCTGGCCGTAGAGCCGCTTGAACTCGTCGAGCTCGCTGCCGTCGACGATGCGGGCGATGATTTCGCGCACCTCGTAGGGCCGGCGCGTGTCGGTCGGGATGATCCCGTAGATCTCTTCGGCCGGGTAGAGCGGCTCGCGCGGCGGCACGACCTCGACCGGGATGGTCTTGGCGCGATTGAGATTGCCGACGATATGGCGGGCGATGCCCAGCGCGTGGTGGTCGTCGAGCGCATAATGGTCGGTGACGCCGGAAATCCGGCTGTGCACCTCGGCGCCGCCGAGCTCCTCGGCGGTGACGATTTCGCCGGTTGCCGCGCGCACCAAGGGCGGCCCGCCGAGAAAGATCGTCCCTTGCCCGCGCACGATGACCGACTCGTCCGACATCGCCGGGACATAGGCGCCCCCCGCCGTGCACGAGCCCATGACGAGGGCGATCTGCGGAATGCCGGCCGCCGAAAGGCGCGCCTGGTTGTAGAAGATGCGCCCGAAATGGTCGCGGTCGGGAAAGACCTCGTCCTGCGCCGGCAGAAACGCCCCGCCCGAATTGACGAGGTAAAGGCAGGGCAGCCGGTTGTCGCCGGCGATCTCCTGCGCGCGCAGGTGCTTCTTGACGGTCATCGGGAAATAGGTGCCGCCCTTGACCGTCGCGTCATTGGCGACGACGACGCATTCGCGGCCCATGATCCGCCCGATGCCGGTGACGATCCCGGCTGCCGGCACCTCGCCGTCATACATGCCGAAGGCGGCGAGCTGCGACAATTCCAGGAAGGGCGACCCCGGGTCGAGCAATGCGCGCACCCGCTCGCGCGGCAACAATTTGCCGCGCGCGAGGTGCCGGCGCCGCGCCGCTTCCCCGCCGCCCTCGCGGATCGCCGCGACCTTCTCCCGCAGATCCTCGACGAGCGCCCGCATCGCCGCCGCATTCGCCGCGAACACCTCGGAGCGCCGCTCGAGTGAGGTGGTGAGAACCGTCATGCGCGATCTCGAACCTTATCGACGCAGTTTAACCCGGCAAGCGGAAACCGGCACGTCAATCGCTTGCACATGGGGTGTGGGCCTGCGGCACCTCCCGCCCCGCAGCGAAAGCGGCCGTTCCGTGGTACCCAATCGAACTGCGATAGGCGAGGCACCAACCCGTTCCGTGCAGCAGCATTATCGCGGTGTCGCAGTGGAGAAATCCGTACTTGACGTCAGCTCGCCCGTCGCAAAGGCAAGTGCCGCAGCGTTGATCAGAGACTGCGCGTGTGCCCGAGCCACTGCGGCGCGCGCCGTCGCGAGCCCCGTCTGCGCGGAGGTTGCGTCAGTCAACGTACCGACGCCGTGCGCATAGGAATTGCTGGCGCTGTGGAAGGCGGCCTCGGATGCGGTCTGCAGTGCGATCGCGGCATCGTATTGCTGTAGCCCCGTATCGACCTGGTCGTAGGCGAGCGCCACCTCGCGCAAAGCCTGATCGGTGCGTTCCTTCAGTGCGGCCGCCGATTCTTCGCGCTTCGATTGGGCGAGGCTCAACTTGTTCTGCAGCAGTCCGCCTTCGTAGAGCGGCCATTCGAACTTCAGCAACGCTGCGCCCTGCGGTTTGTTGACCGAGAAATAGGGTGAATTATTCACATTGAGCCGGCCGAGATTGCCCTGCACGTTTGCGCTCAGCGAAGCTTTCGGGAACAGGGCGGAGCGTGCGGCCGCGATTTCCGCATCCGACGCGCGCAGCTTCGCCACGTTGGCAAGCAGGTCAGGACGCTGACGCAACGCGCCGTTGAGCACGTCCTCGACGGTGCGCGCGGTGCGCGGCGGCAGCGGACGAGCGGACGGGTCCGCCACGCGCAGCTTCGTGGTCGGCGGCGAGTCCATCGCTGCCAATAGCGTGTACATCGCGTCGTGCTGTGCGGTGTTGGCCTGCGCGAGATCGTACTGCGCCTGCGCTGTCGCGCGCCGGGCGAGCTGGACGTCAACGATAGTGTCGAGACCGCGGCTGAACAGCGCCTCGGCGGATTGCTGTACCACCTGCGCATCGGCCAAGCCTTGCCGCGCCGCGCGTACTGCAGCGTCGGCGCCGTCCAGCGTAAAATATGCGCGCGCCACGTTGAAGATCAGTTGCTGATGCGCCGCCGTGAATGCCACGTTCCCGGCGATCGAAAGCTGACCCGCCGCTTCGACTCCAGCTGCGCGGCCGCCGAAATCGAGCAGCAGATAGTTTACGGCGAGCTGCGGGATTGCTTCCTGAGCGTTGAAAATGATGAAGCCTTGGGGAACGATGTTGCTGGGGAACGGCAATACGAAGTGCTCCCAGCCGGCGACCGCGCTGGCCGTCAGCGCCGGAAGATAGGCGGCGCGCGCGATGCCGACATTGATCGCCGCCTGCCGCGCCTGTTCCCAGGCGACGCGCGTCGCCGGGTTGCGGCGCTGGGCGATATCGATCAGCTCGACTAGCGAATAGACATGATTGGGGTCGATGTCGGCGGGTGACGGCAACTGGACTTCCGTGTTCTCCGGCACCGTAAATCGCCGAGCCGCGGCGGCGGGTGCAAGGGCTGCTGGCGCTTCTTTGGAGGGCTCGAATTGCCACGGAGTGTCAGGCGAAGCCGGTGCCAAGTCGCGCGTGTCGTTGCAGGCGCCGAGTAGCGCGCATCCCGCCAGGGCAATGCGTCGGAGCCTAGCCGGTGGCATGCAACGCATCTTCGACCGGCGCTGTCACTGGTCGCGGTTGCGGACCAACCTCGTCGAGAATTTTGCGGATGTCCTGGTGCAGCACGCCGTACCATGTCGTGAGCGCCGTGAGGTGATCACCCGGGCCGGATAGGGCCGGCGGTGCCGGCAGGCCGCCTACCACCTCGCCCGCTCCCTCGCCGCTGCGCGTCCATGACGCGGCTTGCCCGAACCATGCTGCCAGCGCCCGGTGATACGCGCGAATCGCGTCGTGCATTGGCTGCGGAAGATCGTGCCCGGCCAGATCGGTGCGTAAATCGAGGATCGCCGAGACGGGAATGAACAGCCTACCGACCTCCTCTACCGCGGCCGCGTCGATCGGTCGCCTTCCGGCGGCGCGCCGCACCTCGCTCGTTTCGAACGGATCGTTGACGAGGACCGCGCGCGCCTGCGCGATCGCCTGCCCGAACGCCGTGTCGACCGCGGACCGAGCGGCCGACGAAACCTCGCCATCGGCGCGGGCACCCAATCCCACCAGCGCCGCCAGTTGCTCCAATGCATTGGCGAGGTTCGTGCGCACAACATTGGCCACGCTCACCGGCCAAATCGTCGTGAAGATTATGAGGATCACGATATTGCCGAACAGGATGCCGATAGTGCGGTCCCTCGCGGTATACATGTCGATCGTCGGGCCGTAGCCCTGCAGCACGACAAGATAGAAGGCGAGGCTGACCTGCAGGCCGGCATAGGCGATGCGCTCGCTGCCGGTTGCGATCCAGGCGGCGAGCAAGGTCACCGGCGCCAGCAGTAGGAGCAGGTCGTCAAGATCGGTCATCAGAGGCATCAGCAGCAGGATCGCGCCGAGGCCGAGCGCCGCACCGATCAGGCAGCCGATAAAGCGCAGCGTCGCCTTGTGGATCGTGTCGCCGACGGTGCCGAGCGCGACGAAGAAGCAGGTGATGACGCAGGTGTGGATGCCCGGCCAATCAGCAAGGTTCATGGCGAAATAGCAGATCAGCACCGCCAGCGTGACCTTGAGGGCGAAGCGGGCGTGGTCCGGGTTGGTGAATGCATCCGCCGCCAGCAGCCGACGCGGGGCCTTCGCCGCGCCATGCGCTTCCTGCCCTGCCGCCGCTCCCGCCAATGTCTCCTCGATCGCTCGCAGCGTGCGCGAGATCCGGTTCGCCACCGGTTGCGCGGCGCCGGTCGCGATGATGGTGACCGGTTCGGGGCTCGGGGCCGCTCGGTCTTGCAGTGCGCGTTCCACCGCACGGCAGGCGCCCGCCGCCGAAACCAGCGGCTTGCGAGCGTCGCCGGCGACGCGGAACCAGGCGAGCAGCAGGAGGCCGAGCCGGTCGATCTCGTCGATCAGCGACGCGCCCCAGACGAGGCGGCGTCGGCCACGGCGCAGCAGTCCGGCGAGATGGTGCAGCTTGTGCAGCTGCGCTGTGCCCTCGAAGGCTTGGGCTTCGAGCCGGCGTTCCGCTCCGCTCTCGCCGGCGCAAAAGCGTGCTGCCGTTGCCAGTCGCTCGGCCAGCGCCTGGTACAGCAGGCGCGCCGGGTCGCGCCCGGTCAGCAGGTTGGCGACGATTACCAGTATGATGGGGAGGGCAACGGCGAGGCTCAGCCAGAGGAGAAAACGCAACAGCGCTTCTTCCGGCGGGACGAAGACAATCTCCGGCAACGCAAACTGCTCCGCATTGCCCGCGGTTGCCGGCTGCAGCGCGAGGCCGAGCACCTGGTCGCCCAAAGTCAGGCCGTAGGCAATGATGAAACCGGCGACGAAGAATACCGGTCCCGGCGTCGCGGTCCGTGACAGAAACATCGCGACGAAGGTCATTGCTGCCATCAGTGGAATCCGCAACGCCGGCTCCGACAGGCTGAGCACGAAGACCGCGATCGTCACGAAAATTGCCAGGATGACGGCGATGCCCGCGAGCAGCGCCGTCAAGACAGTGGAGGCCGCCTCGCGACCCGATAGGAACAGAACAATATAGCCCGAGAGGGCAATTTCGGAGATGCGAAACGTTTCCGCCATCGCGACGAGGGCGAGGAGGACGACGACAATGCGCAGACAGTCGCCGAGCCGGCCGGGGGTCGGGCTCAGCTCGCGGCGCAGCAGGGCAACGAGGTCGCGCGCATCGCCTTCGTCCACCTCCGGCGCCCGGCCGCGATGCGCGGCATGCGGCTTCATTTATCGATCACGACTACCGCCGTGGCGCCGAAGCGCATCAGGTCGTCGGGCGGCGCGTCGAGCAGGATGCGCACCGGGAAGCGTGCCGCGATCCGCACCCAGTTGAGAGTGCGCTTGACATGCGGGAGGCCGCCAAACGTGGCGCTCACATCCGACGCCACACCCCAGCCGAGGCTGTCGATCTGGCCGCGCAGCGGGCGGCTTGGTTGCGCCATAACGTAGACGGTCGCGCGCTGCCCCGGCTCCATTCCCGCGAGGTCGGTCTCGCGGAAATTGCCGATCGCATACCAGTGCTCGGTGTCGATGATCGTGAACAGCGGGTGGCCGGTGGCGGCGAACTCCCCGGCGGCGATGTCGAGCGCAGTGATCCGGCCATCGCAAGGTGCACGCACGACCGTCTTGTTGAGGTCGCGCTCCGCGAGCGCGAGCGTCGCGCGCGCGCCTTCCAGCTCCGCCTCGGTGGGCTTGGTGTTGGTGATGGCCTGGCGTGCCTCGTCGGCCTGCAGTTGCGCCTGCTGCAGCGCGATCTGCGCGGTGCGCTGTGCCGTGCGCGCCTGGTCGACCTGCTGCGCGGTGACGAAGCCCTGCCCGAGCAGCGGCTCCATCCGCCCCAGCGTGCTCGAAGCGAGAGCCCGCTGCGCCTCGGCGCTGCCGATGCCGCGTTCGGCGGCACCGGCCTTGGAGGTCTGCGCCGCGACCTGGTCGGCGGTCAGGGCAAGCTTCGCTTCCAGGCCGCGCACTGCCGCGCGAGCCTGGTCCACGCGCATTCGATAAGGTTCCGGGTCGATCCGGAACAGCACGTCGCCCTTGCGCACCGCCTGGTTGTCGCGCACGTCGAGCTCGACGATCCGGCCGCTGACGTCCGGCGCCATGTGAACCAGGTCGGCCTGCAGATAGGCGTCGTCGGTGCGCGGCCGCTGGTCGATCCGGCGCGTTGCGAGCACTCCCGTCACCAGGACGCCGGCCAGTGCGAGGAGGCTGACCAGGACGCCGAGCGCCTTGCGAACGGCCAACATCGCTCAGTGACCGAACCAGAGCAACCAGGCGAGCAACGTGGCGGACACTGCGAGGCCGGCATAGGTCAGCAGCGGGGCGACGACGTAGTCGTTGATACCGGCCACCGCGAGGATCTGCCGGAGGATGACGGCCGCGACGATCCCGATCGCCGCGCACAGCATCCAGGCCGGAAAGTAGGAGCCGAACAGATCCATTGTCGGCGCGTAATTGCACGCAGCTACCGGCAGCGCTATCGCGACACGCCGCAGGCCGAGCGAACCGCACGGACGCCGATCGCGCCGGATCGATGTGCCGATCCCGACCGCTAGCGAACTCCCACTCCACCGACACGAGACACGATCAACCGACATGCCGCCATCACCGGACATAATCGATCTCGGAATTATCTAGCGCGTCCGGCGAACCTGTTAGTTTTTTTTAAGCGCTAATCGGCCTGCGATCACACCGTCAGCGCACGAGAACACCAAATCTTCACCCAATGAAGACGGATCATGAGCGCCCAGCAGGCTTGCCTTACCGTGAAGATGTAGGCCGCGCCGACGCCAAACAGCAGCATGCCATCCCTCGCCTCCAACGCGCCCATCACCCGCCAGTGGCGTTCCCGCATGACTGCCGCTGACGCGGTGTAGCTTGAAGCCGAAGGCCTCTACAAAGCGGCAGAATTCGGTGAAGCCGACGTTCCGCGTGTCGTCCGCGGTGGGCCAGGTCAGCTCTCTCCAAGAACTTGTCACGAGGGTCTCGGCGGAGGTCCCACAGCAACCGCCGCAGCCTTGGCCACCTGGATTCCCGCTTTCGCGGGAATCCGGGTGGAGCAATACAGCAACGCTAAAATTGCCATATTCGTATCTTATTCTGCAAGCCAAACGAGCGCTCGGGAATGGGCGCGGCGACAACGAAGGAGAAGGGCGTGCTTGTAGATTCATTGCAGAAACAGGAGGACCGGGACGCGCAAGGGCGGTTCCTGAAGGGCCGGTCCGGCAATCCCGAGGGACGGTTCCGGAAGGGCCGGTCGGGCAATCCCAAGGGCCAGGCGCCGGGCTCGCGCAACAAGGCGACGCAGACGGCGGAGCTGCTGCTCGACGGCGAGGCCGAGGCGCTGACCCGGCGGGCCGTGGAGCTCGCTCTCGCGGGCGATGGGATGGCGCTGCGGCTGTGCCTCGAACGCATCATTCCGCCGCGCCGCGGGCGGCCGGTGCAGCTGGATCTGCCGCTGGTGCGCGATGCCGCCGATCTCGGCGTCACGATGGCGGCCATTACCAATGCGGCCGCTTCCGGCGCGATCACCCCCGGTGAGGCGGCGGAGCTGGCGCGAGTGGTCGAGATCTTTGTCCGGGCGGTCGAGACCAGCGATTTCGAGAGGCGGTTGAAAGAACTGGAAGAAGAAGCTCATGCCGCGCGGAAATGATTGAAGATGTTTTAAACAAACGCAGATCCTCGACGAGCGCCCGCATCGCCGCCGCATTCGCCGCGAGCGCCTCCGAGCACCGGTCGAGTGAGGTGGTGAGAACCGTCATGCGCGCCGCGCGCCTTTAAAGTTTGACTGCAAATGCCGCGCGCAATCTCAGTCGCCAGCTCCGGGAATTCTATCTGGTCCTGGTGAAATCACCGTGCTATCCCTGCTTGCGACGGGAACACGATGTCACCGCTGCGGCGGATAACCAAAGCCCGTCGCTGAGTGAACAATGGGAGGAACAGATGGCGGCAGCCACTTCCGAAGACCTGTTATCGATATTCGATCGGTGTCCACTCCACCGCCGGTATTGGACGGCGTTCTCTCTTCTCTCATTAGTCGGGGTCGCTGATTTCTTTGATTTTTTCAGCGTCGGCTTTCTCGTCGCGGTGCTGGGACCAAGATGGCACCTCACCTATGGCCAGTCGGCGATCATCCTGTTGGGTGGCGGCGTCGGCGCCATCCTTGGCGCTTTGTGTTGCGGCGCGTTGTCCGATTTGCGGGGTCGCAAGGCGCTGATCGTCAGCGGCACCTTTATCTGCGCATTCGGCGCAGCAGCGATTGCGGTCATTCCAGACGGCGCATGGGCCTTGTTCGCGGCGTTGCGTTTTCTTGTGGGCTTTGGTCTTGGGGGCTCGTTCGCGCCGGCCACGACCATGGTCGTCGAGATCACGCCGACGCGACATCGCACGGTTGTCGCCAGCCTCTTCGTCATCTCCGCAACGCTCGGCGTATTCCTCGCATCATCGACGGTAGCGATATTGCTCGGCCTGATCGGGTGGCGCGGGATCGCCGCGCTCGGCGTGGTGCCGGCGGTGATCGGCCTCGGGGTGCTGTTCTTCGTACCGGAATCGGTGCGGTGGCTGACCGCCAAGGGCCGCTTCCGGGAGGCTCAGGCGACGGTCGCAAGCCTGCTCGATCTGCCGCTTTCCGAGGTTCCGCTGCCGAGCTTTACGCCCGCTGCCCCGCCCCGCGCGAGCCTCAAAGAGCTGTATGCTCGGCCGCCTTTGTTCTGGCTGACCCTGCTCACCTGGGGCGGAGCGGCGACAGCCGGGTACGGCATGCTGCTGTGGGGGCCGACGATCGTCGCGCAACTGATGACCATATCGGTCCAGCAGGCGGCGCATTACTTTGTCTATGTCACGGCCGCCGGGATCGCCGGCAAATTCCTCTTTTCATTCATCGCGCCGCTGATGGGGCGGCGCCGCCTGGGCGAGGTGCACGGCTATGGCGTCTTCGTCTGCCTGGCGGCTGCCGCTTACTTTCATTCGACCATCCTTGGCGGCATATCGATTTTCGTCATCGCCCTAGCGCTCACCGATTTCTTCAATTCGGGCGGCTTTTCGAACCTCGCCCCATATACTCCCGAAGCCTATGGCGTGCGGATGGGGGCGCGGGCCTCGGGGCTCGGTCAAGCTGCCAACGGCGTCGGCAAGATCCTCGGGCCGCTGAGCCTCGCCGTGATCGCCGGGACCAGCAATGTGCTGAAGCCCGCAGCAACCGAGGCGGCGGTGTTTCCTGCGTTCATGTTTCTGGCATGCTGCGGTCTAGCGGTCGGGCTGGCATTTACCTTCCTTGCGCACGAGACGCACGGCAAGGCAGTGCCGCAGGATGCCGAGCAGGCATCGGGCGGGGCGGCTCTCCCGATCACAGCCCCTGGCGCCGGGGCCCATTAACCCAGATTAAAATCAGTATAGTTTAACCCCGGCAACCGGAAACCGGCGCGTCAATCGCTTAAACATGATGTGCGGACTCCCAGGCACTTCCCGCCCCCGCCAGGCTCCGATCTACAACGTCACTGCTGACCGATAGTACCCGTGTGCGCAGACGGCCGAGCCGCTGTTCACGCAGGCTCCATCGCCGGCTCGGATGCGATCATCTCGATCTGGCCGATCGTTTCCTTGCCCCACGCGATCGGGACGAACGCGCCGATTGCGGCAAAGAGCAGCATCGTGCCGAAGAAGATCGCCGGCGAGCCGGTATGCGGCGCCATGAAAAACGGCACCAGGCCGCCGGCGAAGATCTTTCCGCAGGATTCGCCGAAGAGGTGGCCGCGGCCGCGCAATGCCGTCGGGAACTGCTCGGACAAATAGACCCGAGTCGCGCTGAACGCCGACACCACCGTGAAGCCGATGATCAGGCCGCCCGCGATCATCAACACGCGGGCGTATTCTCCCGCTGTATGCGAGAGCAGCATCAGGCAGTACCCGGGCAGCGACCCGGCCATCACATAGAAGATCGTCCAGCGCCGGCCGATGATCTCCATCAGCCAGCCGGTGAACCCCTTCCCGACAAAGCTCGTCGCATAGATGATCGAGGTAATGCCCAGGCTCACACTGACGGCATAACCCTGGTTGGTCAGCGCTTTCGGCAGCAGTGCCGCAGTCATAAAGGCAGCGCAGGCGGCGCAGGTGCCGGTGATCACGCCGACCGCGGTCCACCGGAGCTGGCCCTTGGCGAACAAGGCCCAATAGGGCGGCAGCGTCTCGCGGGCGGCGGCTCCGCGTGCGTCGCCAAGCTCCGCCGCGGTCAGCGGCGGCACACGATTGCCGGACCGCCTGATGATCTGGTTGACGATGTCGACCGCGATCCGCGCCTCGCCGCGCCGCAGATGCCAGCGTGGGCTCTCCGGCAGCAGGAAAAAGACGATCGCCGGCACGACCAGCACCGCAAGTCCGCCCGGCAAGGCCAGCAACCGGAACGCATCGGGATTGCCGGCAAGCAGGCCGCCGACGAACGGCAAGACGGTGAACGAGGAGGCCAGCGCCATCTCATAGATCGCGCCGTAGGTGCGGCGGTGCTGCGCCGGCATCAATTCGGCGGCGATCGGGAACACCGCCGACCACACGCCGCCGGCGCCAAGGCCGGTCAACGACCGCAGGATGAGCAGCTGCTCGGCATTCTGCACCAGCGGGATCAGAAGCGTGAAGAACGTCGTCGCAATCACGCCGATCACCAGCATGGCCTTGCGGCTCAACTGGTCGCCGACCGCTGAGAAGCCGAAGCCGCCGATGGTCCCCATGATGGCGGGGCCGAGCTATGGCCAGAAGTTGGTGACGGCGTGACGGGGTAAGGCGGCGTATCGTGGTGGTGTTCAACGCCTCCACTTCTCCAATGAGGGAGTGATACGCCGTGTCCGACAATAACGTGATCAAGCTCGCCCAGCCAGGGGCCTTCACCGATTCTCTGACAGAGGTGCTACGCAGCGGCGCGCTGCGTTGCTGACCCAGGCAGTCGAGGCGGAGGTTGCTGAGTTTCTCGCAAGGCATAGCGATCTCAAGACCGAGACGGGCCAGCAGCGCGTCGTGCGCCACGGCCATCTTCCGGAACGCGAGATCATGACCGGCATCGGCCCGGTCGCGGTTCGCCAGCCGCGTGTGCGCGACCGCGAAGCTACCGAGGGCGAGCGCATCCGGTATTCGCCATCGATCCTGCCGCGGTACGCGCGGCGGTCGAAGAGCCTTGAGGTGCTGATCCCTATCCTCTACCTGAAGGGCATCTCAACCGGCGACTTCGAGGAAGCGCTGGCGGCGCTTGTCGGTAAGGACGCGTCAGGTCTCTCGGCGTCGACCATCGCCCGCCTCAAGGAGGCGTGGAGCGAGGAGCATGCGCGCTGGCAGAAACGCGATTTGTCGGCAAAGCACTACGTCTACTTCTGGGCCGACGGCATTCATTTAGAGGCGCGACTCGAGGAGCAGGCGCAGTGCATCCTGGTCATCATCGGCGCGACGCCTGAAGGCAGGAAGGAGCTTGTCGGGTTCACCGACGGCATGCGCGAGAGCTCACAATCGTGGCGTGATCTGCTGCTGGATGTGAGGCGCCGCGGCCTGACGACTGGGCCGCAGATTGCGGTCGCTGACGGGGCGCTCGGCTTCTGGAAAGCGCTTGGCGAGGTGTGGCCGACAACCCGCGAGCAACGCTGCTGGGTGCACAAGACCGCCAACATCCTGAACAAGATGCCGAAGAGCCTACACACCAAGGCCAAGCGCGCGCTGCAGGAGATCTGGATGGCCGAGACCAAGAAGGATGCCGTTGCGGCATTGGAAGCCTTTGTCGAAACCTACCAGATCAAATACGAGAGAGCTGCCGATTGCCTGACCAAGGACCGCGATGCGCTGCTCGCGTTCTACGACTTCCCGGCCGAGCACTGGAAGCACTTACGAACGACGAACCCCATTGAAAGCACCTTTGCGACCGTCCGGCACCGCACCATCCGGTCAAAAGGCTGTCTGTCGAACAAGACGGCGCTTGCCATGGTGTTCAAGCTTGTCGATGGCGCGCAGAAAAATTGGCGCCGCATCGACGGCCACAACCAGTTGCCAAAACTGATCCAGGGTATCATGTTCACTGACGGGGTCGAGGTCACCGGCAATTCTGCCGCGCCTCAAGCCCAAGCCGCCGCCTGATCCTTCAGGCCGTCACCAAAATTCGGCGATAGCTCGGCGGGGCCGAGGAGCAGCCACTGGATGTCGGTCCCGGTCAGATGCAGAGGCGCCTTGGCCAGCACTATCAGCGAGCCGGTCATAAACAGATCGTAGCCCTCGATGAAACCGACGAGGGCGAGGATGAAGATGATCAAGACATGGTAGGGGCTGAACGGAATGCTGTCCATCTTGCGGCCGAGCACCCGGCTGGCCGAAGAGCCCGAGATCTCCATCGCCGATTGCGCGGTCATGGTTCCTCCCCGGGTTGCGGCAACCCGGACACCGTGCGACGACCCGAACGAGCGAGGCTGGGGCCGTCGCTTGCTGCCCGCGGGCCGACGCGTTGCGCCTGCTCACCTGCGAGGTCGGCTTATCCGACTCTCATGGATCCATGCCTAACACCGCGACGTCGATGTGTCATCGGCAAAGTGCGGCATCGCCGGTCGAAAAAATAACGCCGGATCTCTCCCGCTCGTCCCCTCCCGAACACTTCCCCCTTGCAGGTTCCGACTGCTCCGCACGCGCGAGCCCTCCCCTTGACCAGTGTCAGCAATGGGGCAGGAAGCGCCGCTCCGGGCGTGAAGGCTGAGTGGCCGAGGGGGGTCGAGTGCGGCGGTTGGGGGAGATCCAATGGAAGTCGGCTTTCGGCAAGTCGTTGACGTTCTGTGCACCGCGCGGAAGGATCGGGTGCATCGAAAGCGAAGGTTTCTCCTCAAGGGTGCCAAGCGACTAACTCGTCGTCGGCGACACGCGAGCCATGGCAATGGTACTCAAGGCCGGCAAAATTCGTATGGGTCGGTCACTACCTATTTGGACCGACCATGCCGCCTTCTGGTGATAGCGCAAAGCGCCTTTGGAAGCACTTGCAATTCAGCGACGCTAAAATTGCTATAATCATATCGCATTCTGCACGCCAAAGCGAAGATCGCCCCACCGCGCCCAGCGGCGATCAGCGTCTTGGAGGCGATGAATTGCTGCCGGCTAGTGTTCAGACCCATTCGGAGGGCTCGCTTGGCAACGACGGAACAAAGCTCACATCAAAATTCTGTCACACCGGCGAAGGCCGGTGCCCATGGCAAAAATGGATCCCGGCCTGCGCCGGGAAGACGAGGAGGGGTGCACTGCACTTAATAATCTGTATGCATCTACGCGCTAGATCGGGTCGGAGGCGGTCCTCAGCTGCGCGATCCTGGAGGCAATATCGCAGCGCTCAACCAGCTTGGGGTCACCCTTGATCACCTCGAACGCGGTCTCCTCGCCCTCGCGCCAGAAGCGGAGGTCGAGCTTGTGCTCGCCTATGTGGAGGTCTTGCACGGTCAGGTCGGGCAGCCACCTGGGAAGGCACGGGTCGACATAGAGCTTGTCGCGCGGCGCATCCGGCAGGAAGCCCAGCATGGCCTGCGTCAGCATGAAGGCTGAGCCGGCGGCCCAGGCTTGCGGCACGTTTGCCCCGATGTACTGCACGGGGAAGGTCGTCTCGTCGCGCTCGAACGCGGTGTATAGCTCCGGCAACTGGTTGAGCAGGAAATGACTCGCTGCAGTGCTGATGTCGTGCGCGATACGTGCCGCTTCCGCACTGAAGCCGCAAAATTTGAAGCCCAGCGCGATGATCGCATTGTCGTGCGGCCAGACTGAGCCGGTCTGGTAGTTGTAGGGATTGTATGCCGGATGATTGGCGGAGAGTGTGCGGATGCCCCATCCGGTCCACATGTCCGGCGCCATTAGGCGCTGCACCACCTTGTTGGCGCGCTCGGGGGGCACGATGCCGGACCACAGGCAATGGCCGGCATTGGATGCGACGGTCAATACCTTCCTCTTCTCGCCATCCAGCGCATAGGCATAGAAGCCGAGCTCTTCGTCCCAGAACGCTTTGTTGAATTGATCAAACAGCGCAGCGGCTTTCGCACGCAACTTCTGCGCACGATCCGGTTTGCCGAGCGCATCGAACACCTCGGCCATGCGCACCCAGGCGTCGTAGACATAACCTTGGAGCTCACAGAGGGCCTTTGGCCCTTTGACCAGCGAGCCGTCGGGATAGACAACGCAATCACCCGAATCCTTCCAGCCCATATTCTCGTAACCAACCGGAGAGCGGGTCTGATACTCCTGGAACCCGTCGCCGTCGCGATCGCCATGATTATCGATCCAGTAGAGGCACCCTTCTGCCGCCTCGAGATGCCGCTCCAACAGCGCCCGGTCGCCGGTGGCGCGCCAGACGGCGTGCAATGTAATCAGGTAGAGCGGCGTGGCGTCTGCGGTACCGTAATAAGGCGTGTGCGGGATCAGCTTGAAATGCGCAAGCTCGCCGTAGCGCATCTCGTGCATTATCTTGCCGGGCTCGGCGTCGCGGTAGTCGTCCGCTTCCTTCGCCTGATGGGAGCCGAGGATCTCCAATGCTCCGCGCGCAAACTCCGGATAAATGAGGGTGTTCTGCAGCGAGACGATCAGGCTGTCGCGTCCGAACGGAGCTAAGAACCAAGGAAGCCCGGCGGCGGGTAGGAAGACCATGTGATCCGTGTCGGCGATCGGCAGGCGGAGGGCAGCCATATCCTCGAGTGCCTGGCGAAACAGGCGATAGAATTCCTCATTGCTGGTCTGGATCTTGACAACCTGATGTAGCCAGTCCGCCAGCGTCTCGGCGTGGTGCGACTTATGGCAGTGCGCAATGCACTCGCGCGGCGGAGTAAAACGCCGATCGCCGTCCGCCAAAGTATAGAGGAGGCAGCAATGCCATTCCTCGCCCGGTTCGAGGGCCACTTCGAAGCTGAGCCGGCCGTTGGCGAATACCGCCTTTTTAGGCGAATGCGTCGGGGAAATCGCCACTGTGCGGCTGAAGTCGGCGTTCCGGTAGGTATTGCGCAAATGCTGGCGTGATTCCGACCACTCCGTCGTGATCCGGCCGCGGCGCACAATCTGGCCCGACTTCACCTCGAAAATGTCGGCGAAGTCGCAGCGAAGCGCCATCTCGAGCTGGAACCTCACCGGTTTCATACTATTGTTGGTGATATCCAAGTCTTCGTGCATGCCGCCGCTGATCGAACGGCTGATGGTCAATCCAAGCGTGCGCGGCGGGATCGTGCCGTCTTCCGTGAGCAAGGACCGATTGGTGAGGAAGATGCGGCATGCGTAGTAGCTGATGGCGCCGCCGTTCAACAATTCCCAAGGTTCGCCGTTGGCATAGATGCCCCAGCTGCTGACAACGCGCGTATCGAAGAAAAAGAGGCCCTTCTCGCTCGGCCAGTTGATCTGCCCGTCCTGCTCGCTGACCAGCACCGTCTGGCCTTGGTGGATGGCGACCTGCGGTGGGCCGACCTGGACCTTGAACGCCATAACTGTTCCCCACTGATGAGCAACGGGCCTGCGCGGCAGTGTGGCCGAATTATTAAGATAATTGACGCCGCCCGCGAACCGGCGCAAGGAGGGCTGGAGAAACTATGAGCGACACACACCGTTTCGAAATCCGGGAGATGTCGGCTCATCTCTGGGAGGAACCAAGGCAAATGCTGGACACCGACGATCTGGCGCTATGGTATGCGCTCAATCAGCTGATGACCAATTACTGGGCCGATGTGGATCATAACGGCGGCAGCCGGGCGCACGAGTTTTATTTGCCGGAGGCGCTCTTCGCGGTCGGCAACAACCGGTTCGAAGGACCGGAAAAGATCCGTGCCTTCTACGCTCGGCGGCGACAGCACGGCACCACCACCACGCGTCACCTGGTCGGCAATCTTCGGGTATTGCCGGACGATGCGCGTTGTGTCAGCGCGCTCGGGGTGATGAGCCTCTACCGCGCCGACGGCCGCCCACCCTTTCAGTGGACCAGACCGCCCGCCATGATCGCGGATTTCGAAGCCCAATGCGCGCTCGGCGATGACGGGATGTGGCGTTTTCAGTCGCACGTCCTGCGGCCGATTTTCGTCGGCAGCGACCTTCCGGCTTCGATCTCGATCGACCCCCAACGTCTCTAAAGGGCGCCGAAGGATCTCGCGCCTCGGCCGTGTGACGGCGTTCCTCGCTCACCGCCAGAAATTCGCCCATTTCGGGGTTTCGACCACCAGCCCCTGCTTGATCCGTTCGATGCCGGCAGCGGCGGCGCGGTAGCCCGCTTCGACGGCCTTGTCGAGAGCGCGGAACGACCACATGTCGACCGACCCGAGCTCCGGGTGGATCAATATGTCGGCCGCGGCGCGGTTTGCCGCCGTCTGAAGGTCGCCGCTGATCGTACCCGAACGAGTCAGAATGCGAACGATGTTGGGGGCCTCCTTGCGGCCCTTCCCCAGCAGCCACCACAGGGACTTGTCCTCGATGTCGCCGGCCTGCGCCTCGAGTTTCCAGTCGGAGGTGACATCGACCCCGACCACCGGCCCGCGCAGCATCGAGCTCATCACGCTCGCCGGAAAATTGTTTATGATGCCGCCGTCGACGAACAATTGACCGTCCGCCACCATCGGCGGAACGAGCCCCGGGATCGCAGCCGAGGCGCGCAATGCCCGCCAGAGATACCCCTTCTTGTGCACCATGGCTTCGCCGCTCGACAGGTTGGCCGAGACGCAAAAAAAGGTCTTCCAGGTGTTTTCGATCAGCGCCTCGCCGCAGTGCTCCACTAACAGCCGCCGCATCCGGCGACCCCGCGTCAGAGCGATGATCGGAACGGTGTAGTCCGCGATCGGATTCGTTTTGAAAGCGCGCAGGAACTTCTCGATCATCACATCGGGCTGATGGCCGAGCGCGACCGAGGCGGCAACCATCGCGCCCATGCTGGTTCCGGCCACGAGGTCGATCGGAATTCCCGCTTCGGCAAAGGCCTTTATCACGCCGATGTGAGCGAACGCACGCGCACCGCCGCCGGACAGGACGAGACCGACCGCTTGCCTGAGGACAAGCCGCGCCACCCTCGCCAAATCGCGCTCATCGCCGCGCCTGACGTGAATGATCCGCTCGCTCGGGAAGCGCGGCAGCCAACCCGTGCCGCCCGTCGGCAGCACGCTTTGCGCGTCGTTGATCAAGACCAGATCGGCGGCGCGATGGAATGCGGCGGCGCAGTCGATCGCCCATCCGCTGGCGCCATCCGCGCCCGCCTGCGCATCGGCGGCAAAAATCACCCGGTCCGACTGCCGGATGCAGTGACGTCCCCAGGCCGGGAAATCCCGGCCGGCGAGGTAAACCAAGAGCGGCCCGCCGGCGGCAGCGGCGCCGAGCCACTCCGCTTCCCGCTCGGCCTGAAGATAATCGACGACCCTGACCTCCCTCCCGAATTGGTCGAAGGCGCGGGCCAGACGCTCGGGGAACCGCGGATCGGGCAGCGGCTCGGTGAGGGATACGATCGCGATGGCGTCGATTGTCTGCCGCAGCAGGCGGGTGCGCGTCCTCTCCTTCAATCGCGCCGCCAGCAGCCGCATGATAAAGAATCCGACTTGCGGGTGCGCGTCCATCAACTGAGCGAAGGCATCCTGGGGCAGGCGCACGGCCTCGCTGTCGCGCAGGGCGAGGACCGTCGCCGAGCGCGGCTCTCCCGAAATCAAACTCATCTCTCCGACCATTTCGCCGGGCGAGATCTGCGCGACCGGGATCAGCTCGGCCTCTGCGGCGACGAAGACCCCGAGACGGCCGCTGACCACGATGTAGGCATCGCGCGCCGGGTCGCCCTCCTGAAACAGCACCGTCCCCGCCGGCATACCAAACCACTCGAGCAACGGCTCGATTTTCGTCAGCAGCTGAGCCTCGATCGGCTCGAGCAAAGGAGCGAGCGACGGAAAGCTTCGAAGGACATCGAGCAGCGATGCTGCGGCGCCAGCGGCGAGCTTCGCCGGGGTGATGTCATCGTCACCGCTGGGCACGACCACGGTCATCGGAGAGCTTGGTTAACTCGACGAATGGTTGCAGCCAGATACCTTAGTGAAAAAACGATAGGCTTGCCAACCTGACGAGATCCGGACCAATCGGCGGGCTCACTTGGCGGCCGCGCTCGCTTCGACCGTGGTCGCGGCTGTCGGCGTCTCCGGGATGCGGAACCAGGCGATATAGAGAGCTGGCAGGAACAGCAATGTCAGCAACGTAGCACTGGCGAGACCGCCGATGATCGCGTAGGCCATCGGTCCCCAGAACACTTCGCCGGCTATCGGCAGCATGCCGAGCATCGCTGCGGCCGCGGTCAAGAGGATCGGGCGCAGCCGGTGCGAAGCCGCGTTGACGACTGCGTTCCAGGGGGCCTCGCCCGTATCGATGTTCCGGCCGATCTGATCGATCAGGATAACCGAATTTCGAATGATCATTCCGGTCAAGGCGATGACGCCGAGCATCGCGATGAAACCGAGCGGCATATGGCTCGGCAGCAGCGCCGCAACAACGCCGATCAGGCCTAGCGGCGCAACGCTGACGACAAGGAAAAGCCGCTGAAAACTTTGCAGTTGCGCCATGAGGATCGTCGCCATCAGCACGACCATGATCGGAACCACGGCCGTGACCGAGCCCAACCCCTTGGCGCTCGCATCCGCCGTGCCACCCGTTTCGATGCGGTAGCCGGCGGGCAAGGTCCGTGCGAATGCGGCGATCTTCGGCGCCAACTGTGTGGTCACGGTCTTGGCTTCGATGCCGGGGGACAGGTCCGCCTGGACGGTGATCGTCGGCAGCCGGTCGCGGCGCCAGATCAACGGCTGCTCGAGGGTGTATTCGAGCGAGGCCACGTCGAGAAGCGGAAGGTTGCGCCCGCCCGGGAGGGGCAGCTGCAACTCCCGCAAGGTGTCGAGCGAAGCGCGCTCGTTGCCGCCCGAGCGGGCGACCACATCGACGAGATAGACGTAATCGCGCAGCTGAGTGATGACGAGACCGCGCGTCGTCGCGTCGATCGCCTGGGCAAGAGCCTCCGAGCTGATCCCGAGGCGCCTTGCTTTGTCCTGGTCGACATTGACGTGCACGGCCTTGATCGGCTCGCTCCAGTCGAACCCGATTTTTCTGGTCCAGGGGTTCGACCCGACGATATCGGCGACTGCATAGGCAAAATCGCGAATTTTCTGCGGATCGGCGCCGCTTACCCGGTATTGCAATGGCCAGCCAACCGGCGGTCCCAATTCGAGCGGGTAAATCCGAGTTGCGATGTCGGGCAAGGCCGTCGGCAGAGCCTCCTCCAGCCGCGACCGGACGGCCTCTCGCGCAGCAAGCCCTTTGGTGACTACCACGGCCTGCGCGAAATAATCATGCGCCAGCTGCACGTTCAACGGCAGGTAAAAACGCACGGCGCCCTGGCCGACATAAACGCTGTAGCGGTCGATGTTCGGGTCACCCGAGAGGAGATTTTCCAGCGTTTCGGCCGCGGCCTCGGTCGCCGTGATCATCGCGTTTTGCGGCAATGAGAGATCGACGACCAGCTCCGGCCGGTCTGAAGCCGGGAAGAATTGCTGCTGCACGAAGCGCAATCCGACCACCGCGAGCGCGAACAGCGCGAGCGTGACGGCGATTGTCGCGTAGCGCGCGCGCATGCAGAGCAGCAGCACGCTGCGGAACGCTCGCTCCCCCCAGCCCGGCGGGGGCGGCGCTAAGCGCGGGCGCGACGGTTCGCGCAGGATGATGACGCCGAGCAGTGGCGTGAACAGGACGGCAACCAGCCAGGATACCACGAGCGCGATCGCAATCACCGCAAACAGAGAAAAGCAGTATTCCCCGGCGTTGCTGCGGGCGAAGCCGATGGGGACGAAGCCGGCTATCGTGACCAGGGTGCCGGTCAGCATCGGGAACGCGGTGGTGGAATAGGCGTGAGTCGCGGCGGCGAGCCGATCGAAGCCGCGCTCCAACCGGCTCACCATCATCTCGATCGTCACCATCGCGTCGTCGACGAGCAGGCCGAGGGCGATGACGAGAGCACCGAGCGAGACTCGCTGGAGCGAGATGCCGCCGAGGGCCATGCCGAGGAACACGATGGCCAAGACGAGCGGGATCGATAATGCGACAACCGCGCCGGCCCGCAATCCGAGGGTCAGAAAGCTGACGGCGAGCACGATTGCGATGGCTTCCCAGAGCGCCTCCGTGAAGCGGTTGACGGCAGCTCGCGCGACAATCGACTGATCGGCGACGAGGTGCGGCTCGATCCCGATCGGCAGATCGGCCTTGATCTCTTCCATGCGCCGCCGCAGCGCGTCGCCGAAGCGCAGAATGTCGGCGCCCTTGGCGGTGGCCACCGCGAGCCCAATGGCCGGCTCGCCATTGAACCGAAACATCGGCTGCGGCGGATCGGCATAGCCTCGCCGAACCGTGGCGACATCTTTCAGGCGGTAAAATCGTCCATTGGCGTAAAGGTCGAGGTTTCGCAGGCTTTCTTCCGAGAGGAATTCTCCGGTTACCCGCAGGAGGATCGATTCCCGGGCTCCGCGGATGATCCCCGCCGGCTCGACGGCGTTCTGCGCTCGCAGGCTCGCGACGACCTCGTTGCTGTCGATCCCGAGGCCCGCCAGCTGTCGCGTGTCAAATTCGAGATAGATCTTTTCGTCCTGGGTCCCGATCAGCGTGATCTTGGCGGCGTCCGGGATTGCCAGGAGCTCGGATCGAACCTGCTCGACGTAGTCGCGCAGCTCGCGGGCGGTAAACCCGTCCGCAGTGAAGGCGTAGATCGTGCCGAAGGTGTCGCCGAACCCATCGTTGAAGAACGGTCCCTGGATGCCCTGGGGCAGCGTAACTCGAATGTCGGCCACCTTCTTGCGGATCTTGTCCCAAATATCGGACACGATTTCGGGCGGCGTGCTCTCTTTCAGTACGACGAGGATCGTCGACTGGCCGGACTGGGTGTAGCTCTTCAGGTAATCGAGCGATGGCGTCTCTTGCAGCTTCTTCTCGATCCGATCGGTGACTTGGAGGATCGTCTCCTCGATCGTCGCTCCCGGCCATGCCGTGGCGATGATCATCGTCTTTACCGTGAAGGGCGGATCCTCATCACGCCCGAGCCGCAGATACGACCAGACGCCCGACACGACGAACAACAGCATCAGGTACCAGACGAACGAACGGTGTTCGAGCGCCCATCGCGAGAGATTGAAGCCGTTCACTGCGAGGCGGCGGCGAGGAGCCGTACCTGCTCACCCGGCCGCAGCAGATGGGTCCCCGCCGTCACCACCATGTCGCCTTTATCGACGCCGGCCGAGAGCAGGACGCGATCAGGGTCAAATCGCAACACAGTGACCGGCCGGAGCTGGACCGTTCGATTGCCGGGGTCGAAGACCCACACGGCGGGCTTGCCGTCTTTCTCGAACAACGCCGAGCCGGGGAGCGCAACGACATTCTGCGCCGGAAGCTCGACCCGGCCTTTCACTGTAGCACCGAGCCGCATTTCGGCCGGTGCATTGGGCAGCGAGACCCGCACGGCGTAGGTGCGCGTCGTCGGATCGGCCTGCGGGGCGGTGTAGCGGACCCGGCCGACAACCTTGACCGCCGGATCGGCGACCAATGTGACTTCCACCTCGGGATCGTGAGGCACGAGCCGGAACGCGACTTCCGGAACATCGAAGACGGCCTCCCGCTCTCGCGGCTCGGCGACGCGCAGGACGTGCTGACCGGCGGCGACGACCTGGCCGGCTTCGGCGTAGACCGCAGTAACGATCCCGTCGACCTCCGAATGAAGCTCCGTGTAGCCGAGATTTTCCCGAGCGAGCGTCAACTTCGCCTGGGCCGAGTCGCGCCGCGCCTCGGCCGTTTGCAGGTCGCGTACCGCGGTGTCGTAGCGCTGTTTGGTAGTAAAGCCGTCTTTCAGCAGAGCGCTTTGCCGCGCCTCTTCCGCTTGCGCCCGGGTCAGCTCGGCCTCGGCTGCCGCCAACCCGGCCTGCGCCGACTGCATCTGGCTTTTTGCCCTCTGGTCGTCGAGCCGCGCGAGGAGGTCGCCTCTCCCGATGACCGTGCCGACATCGACGGGCCGGGCGAGAATTTGCCCGCCGATCCGAAAACCCAGATCGGTTTCGTATCGCGGCTGGATCTCGCCGGTCTGGGATAGAGCTTGACCGACATCGAGGGGTTCGACCTTAACGACCCGGACCGGCCGGATTGCCGCTGCTGGCGGGGCCGGCTCGTCACATGCCGAAAGCAGCGCCACCGCCAGCGTTGCGGCGATGATGGTCGCAATCCGCGAGGGCGAGGGAGCACCCAAGCGCATCTAACGCTCAGGCGGTCGCTCGCGCTCGCTGTCGGCGGTGTTTCGCCTTCAGCTTGGCCTTGCGCTTGTTCGCCCGGATCGTCGTGCTCGCTTTGACGCTCTTCCTCAATCACCGCTCCTGCTTAGAACTGAAAAAGGCTTCTGAGGTCGCCGATTGCCGGGCGATTGGACGGGACGTAGGGATCGGCGCCCTCTTCGATCGGATTGGGGAGCCGGTCGCGGCTCCGGGCCGACAAGGGCGGCAATCCCCAATTCGTCTCGATGAATTTGAGGATCGAAACGTGGTCGGTGTAGGTGTGGTCTACCTGACCCTTTCGGGCGAACGGCGAGACCGCGATCAACGGGATGCGGGTGCCGTCGCCAAAGGCGTCGAGGATCTGGATGTAGCCGCTGTCCCAATAGCCGCCGCCTTCGTCGACCGTGACCAGGATCGCAGTCTTCGCCCACAGGGCCGGGTTAGACTGCACCTTGTCGATCAGCTTGCGGAGGAACGCCTCGTAGCGTGAAACGGTCGAGGATGCCGGGTGGCCGGACTCCGTGTTGGGTGGGATCACAAAGGCCACAGCGGGCATCGCATCGATATCGTCGATGTCGCGGAACAGCGTGGCGTGGTCCTCAAGATTCGCTTTGAGCGGGCCCGTCATGATCGCGCTCGAATAGATCAGCGGATCGCAGACGCCGCAATATTCCCGCGTGACGCCGCCGGCCGTGCGTCCCCCGGAATACCATTTCCAGCTGATCCCCTTGGCTGAGAGCGCCTCGGCGATCGTCGGCTGCGACTGTGGCGGCACACGAAAAATCTCGGGTCCCAGCGGCGCCGGCTCGCCGTTGGCCAGGAACCCGGCACCGTAATTATTCACAAGATAATAGGCGCCCGGCTCGCAATTGCCGTCATTGAACGGGCGGTACGGCAAAGCCGCGAGATAAGTCCGGATCGATTTCGCGCCAGGCGCATTCGCGTCGGAGCAGTTGGTGTAGGAGCCGCTCGAATAGCCCGACTGCGTGTACCAGTTGTTCGTTCCCGGCCGCGGGTTCGGATTTTCGATCTGGTTAGTCGGCGGGTGTGCCAGAAAACCGTCTCTCCAATATGCGATCGCGTGCCCGGTCGCGAGCGCCTGGAAATTCGCGCCGGTGCCGCCCATCACCGGCTGGTGGTGATTGTCGCTGAGCGCATAATTGTCGGCGAGTTGGCGGAAATAGGGCGCGTCGCCCGCGGCCATGTTGTAGAAGCCCATCGCGACGGCGCCCTGGTTGGTGCCGGAGTCCGGATCCGCGCGGTTCTGCGAGCCTTCGCCCGAGGTCTCGTCCACCCAGACGAAGAGATCGCGCCTGCCGCCGTCGACCTGCTGCCACATCTGGAAGAAACGGTGCACGGGGTCGCCGACCGCTGCGGTGTAATCGACGGATTTCGTGATCTGGAACGGCCCGTTCGGCAGCAATGCCGGAAATCGCGCGTCCGGCGCAAAGCGCGGCAGCCCGGGTGCGTAAGTCGTACCGGGCCGTGGCAATTCGCCATAGGTTCCGACAATGTGAGGCATTACCTGGTAAGTGTCGCGCACCTCGGCGCGGCGCTGAGCCGCCTTGTAGAATTCCGGCCCCGGGTTGCCGTCGCGGTTGACGATACCCTGTGACAGCAGATTGCGAATTTTGGCATCTGATCGCGGCCGGTAGGTGCCAAAGAGATTGTCAAAGCTGAGATTCTCTCCGACAACCACGATCAGATGCTCGATCGGGGTCTCCGTTTGCGCACGCGCCGGAACCGCCAGCACCAGCGATGCCAGTAATGCGAGGGCCGAATCCCGCGTTGGAACGGTCATTCAGCCGTCGAGCCGCTGCAGGTATTGCGCGACAAAATCACAGTCGACTAGTTCTTTGTAGGCGTCGATCAGTCGCTGAGTGATCGGCCCCGGAACTTTACCGGCTGCAAATGTGCGACCATTGAGGCTTCGCACGCCGCAGATGCACAAACTGGTCGAGGTCAGGAAGCACTCGTCGGCGGTGTAGGCGTCGTAGAGATCGATGTCCCGTTCCTCGAACGGGATATCGAGACTGTGGGCGAGGTCGATCACCGCCTGGCGGCTGACGCCGGGCAGAACATAGCGCTCCTTCGGTGTCAGCAGGCGGCCGTCGTGCACCAGGAAGATATTGCTCCCCTGACCCTCCGATAGATTGCCGTTGACGTCGAGCAATACCGCCCAAGCGTCCGGCTTTTGCGCCTTCACCTCGCGGTCGGCCAGCACCAGGTTGAGATACTGGTGCATCTTGGCGCGCGGCGACAGCGAGTTGGGAGGCGTGCGCCGCAACGAGGGCGTGACAATTTCGATGCCGTCGCGGAAGTGCTTAGCGCGCTCGCGCAATGGCAGCGGAACGCATTCGACGATCACATTCGGCCCGTAATGTTCCCAGTTGTCGCCCGGCACACGATTGATGCCGCGGCTGATCCGCTGGGCGAGCCAGTAATCCTCGCCAGGGCCGAGCAGATGCCGGTTGCGCGCCAGCACATCCTCGCTGATGGCGGCCATCTCGGTCGGCGGCATCCCCGGGTCGATGTCGAGGTATTTGAGCGACCTGTAGAGCCGCGCGATGTGCTCTGCGAGCCGGAACGCCTTTCCGTTGAAGCTGCGGGTCATGTCGAACACCGCGTCGCCGCGCAAGAAGCCCTGATCGCGAAACGGGATCAAGACCTCGCTCTCGCGGACGATCTTGCCGTTGAACCACGCGACGCGCTCGTTTGCGAGAGCCATCGGCGAAACTCCTGTGCAATGGCGATCAAGCATTATAGTACCGGGACATCAGGCGAAAGGAGCGCTGTGTGGATCTCGACCTCAAGGGCAAGAACGCGATCGTCACCGGCGGCACGCGCGGCATCGGCCGTGCGATTGCGGAGCTGTTGGCGGACGAGGGCTGCAACGTGGCGCTCTGCGCGCGCCACGAGGCCGCGGTCGACGAGACCGTAGCGGCGCTCGCCGGCCACGGCGTCAAAAGCTGGGGCGGCCGGGTGGATGTCGCCGACACCGACGGGCTGCGCTGGTGGGTCGCCAAGGCGGCCGACACGCTCGGCGGTCTCGACATCTTCGTCGCCAATGTTAGCGCGCTGGCGCAGAGCATGGACGACGATTCCTGGCGGCGCAGCCTGGAGATCGACATCATGGGCACCGTCGCCGGGGTCGAGGCGGCCATCCCTTTCCTCGAGCAGTCGACGGCCGGCGCGATCGTCGTCGTCGGCACGACCGGCGCCATCGAGATCGCCGGTCCGCCGCGCCCCTACGCGTCGGCAAAGGCGGCGCTGGTGCCCTATGTCAAAGCGCTCGCCCGCAACCTCGCCTCCAAGAACATTCGCGCCAACATGGTCTCGCCGGGCAACGTCTATTTCAAGGGCGGCGTTTGGAACAGCGTCGAAGAGAACAACCCCGAGCTGTTTCAGACCATGGTCGGTCGCAACCCGATGGGCCGCATGGGCACGCCGGCCGAGGTCGCGAATGCGGTGGTGTTCCTCGCGAGCCCGCGCGCGAGCTTCATCACCGGCACCAACCTGATCGTCGACGGCGCGTTGACCCAGCGAGTGCAGTTCTGACCGAGCCTCTACCGAACTGTTGACTGTGTAGGGCGGAAAAGCGCAGCGCATTCCGCCCCTGTGATCACCCGCCGCCGAGAAGAGCTGGCCGAGATCGGCCGGTGGCGGAATACGCTTCGAGGCTGGGCAAGAAATCGCTATCGGCTGGATCGGCGCCGTACGTCCTTCGAGACGGCCGCTCTCGCGGCCTCCTCAAGATGAGGAATTTTTTTAATGCCATCAAAGGCCTATCCTCATCCTGAGGAGCACCCGGAGGGTGCGTCTCGAAGGACGCAAGGCCGTTCTGCACGCCTTCATCTCAATTCTTGCCCAGCCTCTTCGCTATTCCGCCCTACGGACTATGTGACAGTTCAACCGATAAGTTTCTTCAGCCTCTCGGAAATCTGCTCCGGGGCGCTTTCGTGGGTGAAGCTGGCGGTGAAGCGGCCCTCCGGATCCATCACGTAGATCACCGAGCTGTGGTCCATCGAATAGTCGCCGCCGGCCTCCGGATGCTTCGCGTAATAGACCCGATAGCCTTTTGCCGCCTTGGCGACCTGCTCGGCCGTTCCGGTCAGCGCCAGGATCGGGGCATCAAAGCTCGTAACGTATTCCTTGAGGGATTCGGGAGTGTCTCGCTCGGGGTCCACCGTGATGAAGACCGGGCGCACCGCGTCGCGCTTTGGCCCGAGCTGGGAGAGCGCGATCGAAATGTCGTTGAGCGCCGTCGGACAGGCATCGGGGCAATGCGTGTAGCCGAAATAAACGAGCGACCACTTTCCTTTGAGGTCGGCGTCGGTGAACGTTTCGCCGTTCTGGTCGACCAGCTGAAACGGCCCGCCGATCGCACCGGCGAGCGCCGTTCCGGCCACCCCTCGGGGAGTACCCTGCAATGCCAAGGCGAGGAAGGCGCCGGTCCCCAGGATGACGAACCCGACGAGAAGGCCGGCGATCAGCAAAAAGCGGCGAGAGCTGCCCGGGGGCGAGTTTCGGACCCGGGCGGTCGGGGGGGTACGGGCCATGATGCGCTCCTCTTCGCCTCAGTGCTGCGCCGCGGCCGGACCGGGGCCCTTGGAGCCGGCCTTCTCGACGGTCACCGTCACCACGCGAGGACCGGCCTTCTCGAAGTCGAGGGTCAACGGGAAGGATTGCCCTTCGCGCAATGGCTGTCTGAGCCCCATCAGCATGATGTGCTCACCCCCCGGCTTCAAGCTGACGGGCTGACCGGCGGGGATATCGACCCCGGAGATCGGCCTCATTTTCATGACCATGCCCTGCATCGACATCGTATGCAGCTCGGCTTGCTTTGCCACCGGGGTATGGGCCGAGACCAGCCGGTCGGTGGTGGGCGACGTGATTGTCACGTAGGCGGCGCCATTTTCGGCCTTGCCTGGGGTCGCTCCGGCCCAAGCGTCTTTGACTTCGAGCTGAGCCGGCTGCGCCAGCGCGGTGCTGGCAACCGCCAGCACCGCCATGAAAGCGAAAATCTTGATCGACATCGGATTTCCTTTGGGTATCGCGGAGCCCCCGAAGGGGCGGCCGCGGGTGATCGTTTATGATGAGGATGGCTTAGACTACCGAGGGCGGAGCCCGTGCTTGCATCCGACCATGCCGGATCGAAGGAACCGATATCGTCGTCAAAAGTTGCAGCTTGCCCTCGTCGACAAGCTCGCCGGGAACAACGAACCCAGGAGGCGACGGCGGCGGCGCGGCCGGAATGGCGCACAACGGGCAATGCTGCACGAGCAGCCCGGGCTTGACCTTGCCCGGTGCATCACCCGGCCAGTGGCCGCAAAGGCCCACCCCGGGGGTGTCGCGACCGGGCTCCTTCGGGACGACAATCGAGAGCGCAGCCGGCAACAGGATGTTGCCCAGTAATGCGAGAAAGGCGAGCCACGTCGCGGCCGCTCGGGAGCGTCCGCTCAAAGACGCAATGCGGTGCAGATTGCCGAGCGGCGAATGTGTCATTCGGTTACCGCTTACCGCGCCTCGGCCGGAACATGCAGGGCCTGACCACTTGGCGCTCCGACAAGCGCGGCACAAGCGCGCGGCAAATCCGCCAGCCGCAGGGGTCTCGGGGGTGGGGACGGCGCCGGGTGAAGCGCTTCTTCGGTAAACCACCAATCGAGCTCTTTGCCGCAGCCATCGCCCGGCGGAGGCGGCGCCTGGTTATGGCATTCCGGCTCGCCGCTCGGGCAGGAAAGCCGCATGTGAAAATGGTAATTATGGCCCCACCATGGCCGAATCTTTGTCAGCCACGCCCGGTCCGCGCCCGCCTCACGGCACAGCGCCCGCTTGATCGCGGGATTGACAAAAATCCGTCCCACCATCGGCTCGCGCGCGACAGCCTCCAACAGACGCTTATGCTGCGGCGTCCACGCGGCATCGACCCCCATTCCGTCGGCGGTGACGACGTCGGTTGCGGACATTTCGTCGCGCTCGGTCGGGCTGAGCCGCCGGTCCGGCATCGGGGTCAGCCAGAGATCGGCGTCGAGGCCGATCTGATGCGACCCGTGCCCGGTCAGCATCGGTCCGCCTCGCGGCCGCGCGATGTCGCCGACGAGCAGCCCGGGCCAGCCCGCTTCAGCCGGAAGCTTCGCCGCCAGTCGCTCTAAAAGCGCGATCAGCACCGGATGGCCCCAGGCACGGTTGCGCGACGGGCGCATGACCTGCCAATTCGGCCCGTCCGCGGGCAAGGGGACCGCGCCGCTCAGACATCCGCGCTCGTAGGCGCCGATCGCCTGCGCCGGCCCCGCCGACGGCGCGACCTCGCGCCCGAACAAGACCTTTGCCGCATCAGGCGGCAGCTGTGCGAGCACCTTTGCCCGGTGCGCCGCCTCCTCGGCTGCGGTGTCCTGCGCCGAGGCGCTGCAACAGCAGCCGACCCAGGCGGCGAGCACAAAGGTCCAGAAACCGGCGAATTTCATCTCGGCTTCTCCAAATTTGCCCCTCACCCTCCCGCTGCGCGGGCCCCTCCCTCTCCCCGCTCGCGGGGCGAGGGTCTTTAGTGCTTCCTTCTCCCTCGCCCCGCTTGCGGGGAGAGGGCCGGGGTGAGGGGCAATCCCGCAGTTTCAAAAATCGAGGTCGGCGTAGTGTTTCGGCGGCGGGACGCCCGGGATGTGATCGGCCAGGATCGGGCGAAAGCTCGGCCTCGATTTGAGCCGCGCGTACCATTCCTTGGCCGGTTCGTGGGCATCCCAGGGAACGTCGCCCAAATAATCGAGGCTCGACAGCTGTGCAGCGGCGGTGATGTCGGCGATCGAGAAATGATCGCCGGCGAGCCAGCGCCGGCGCTCGACCAGATATCCGAGATAATCGAGGTGGTAAGGGAGATTTGCGTGCCCGGCGCGAATCGCCAGTGAGTTCGGCTGGCCGAGCCCGGTCAGGCGCTTCATCATCTTTTCGCCGAGGAGATTCTCGGTCACCTCGAGGTTCATCTTGATGTCGAACCAGGCCGTGAGGCGCCGCACCTCGGCGCGGTCGACCGCGTTGATGCCGATCAGAATCTTCTCGCGGTAAACCTCGTCGAGATATTCGACGATTGCCGTCGTGTCGGCGAGGACGGTCCCGTCCGGTTCGATCAATACCGGCACCTCTCCGGCCGGGTTGAGGGCGAGGAATTCCGGCCGCCTCTCCCACACTTTCTCGGTCTTCAGCGTGAAATCGAGGTTCTTCTCCCCGAGCACGACGCGCACTTTGCGCGAGAAGGGAGAAAGCCACAGGTGATAGAGAACACGCATGGTCGGGATTGTAACCGCGACGAAGGCAACTGGACACCCTCCGCCTAAGGGTCCTGGCGATCGCGTCCCAGCGCTTCGAGTTGTTGAGTGAGCGTTTCGATCTGCGCCTCCAGCCGCTTCAGGCGGGGATCCTCACCCTCCTTCTGCTTTGTCTCGGGCTTCTCGGGCTCGGCCGAGACCGGCTTTTCGTCACGGCCATAGGGCGAGAGCATCTTCAGGGCGCGCTCGAACAAGGCCATGTTCTGCTTGCCCATCTCCTCGAACTGGCCGAACGGGAAGATCCCAAATGTTGCCTGCAGGTTCTTGCGCATCTGCTCCTGGTTGCGGGCAAAGGCGATCATCGCCTGCTCGAGGTAGCCCGGCACGAGAAACTGCATGCTGTCGCCGTAGAAGCTGATCAGCTGGCGCAGGAAGCTGGTGGGCAGGAGATTTTGCCCGCCTTTCTGCTCCTGCTCGACGATGATCTGGGTCAGCACAGAGCGGGTGATATCTTCGCCGGTCTTGGCGTCGTGGGCGACGAAATCGCCGCCTTCCTTGATCAATTTGGCGAGGTTGTCGAGCGTGACATAGCTGCTCGTCGCGGTGTTGTAGAGGCGCCGGTTGGCGTATTTCTTGACGACGACCGGTTTGGCTCCATTGGAGTTGTCGCGACTCGGGGTGTTCATGTGCGCGGTGTCTCGCCTCGGGGAGAGGGTCCCTCGGAAGCAACAATACAGGCTTTTGGCGGGATTGCGTTATCAAACACTTTTCATACGCTGGCGAATCGCCTCTCCGGCATGCAGCGCGGGATATACTCACCGCGATGACCGATCCCGCAGACCTCGCCCGCCGGTTTTTGGCGGCGTGGGAGGATTATCTGACGGCGCTCCTTTCGAGTGCTACCGCCGCTGTAATCCAGGATTCCGGTTCACGTGACGACGCGGCGCGCGAGCGATCAGGGCCGTTTGGACCGCCGGCTGGCGCCGCGCCCGTTGGCGACCCACCTGGCGAGCGCGATGATGCTGTGGTTGAGCGCGCGGACCGGCTTGCCCCTCTTGAAAGACGTATTGCTCCCGTCGAGTGCGGCGGGCAAGCGCCTTCGCGGCCTCGCGGCGGAGATCGACGCGGTCGGACCCGGTAACGTCGCCGCGGCGCTCGATCTCGAGATCACGGGCCGCGCTAAATCCTATCTGGCCGGCCTCGAAGCTTATCGTCGGCACCCTTACCGTCGCAGTGACGAATCGCCGCCGGTGCTGTGGCGCGAAGGCACGACGCGCCTCATCGATTACGGCGGCGATACGGCCGGGCCGGTAATTCTGGTCGTGCCGTCGCTGATCAATCGTTTCTACGTTCTGGACCTCCTGCCGGAACGCAGCTTTCTGCGGCATCTGGCCGGACGGGGTCTGCGGCCGCTGGTGGTCGATTGGGGAGCGCCCGGCAGGGCGGAGCGCAAATTCGGCTTGACCGCCTATGTCGCCGAACGGCTCGAGAGCGCGTTCGACGCCGCATTACGGGTGGCCGGGGCGCCAATTGGGGTTGCCGGCTACTGCATGGGTGGGCTGTTCGCTCTCGCTCTAGCGCTGCGCCGCCCGGACGAGACCGCCTGCCTGGCATTGCTCGCGACGCCATGGGATTTTCATGCCGCGGGCGCGCAGCCGGCGCGCTTCTTCGGTTTGATCGCCGATTTTCTGCCGCTCCTGTGCGATGACCAGGGCGCTCTCCCGGTCGACGTGGTTCAGAGCCTCTTTTTTATGCTCGATCCGTTCAGCGCAGAGCGCAAATTCACCCGTTTCGCGGCGCTCGATCCCAATGGCGACAAGGCACGCGCCTTTGTCGCGCTCGAAGATTGGGTCAATGACGGAGTGCCGCTGGCCGCAGCGGTGGCGCGCGATTGCGCGCGCTCTTGGTACGGCGACAACGAGCCAGCTCGCGGCCTTTGGCAAATCGGCGGTGAGACAGTCGATCCCAAGCGGCTGCGCTCGCCCACTCTCGTCGTAGTCCCGAGCCACGATCGGATTGTGCCGCCGAACTCGGCGGAGCCGCTCGCGGCAGCGCTCGGCGGCGCGATCGTATTGCGGCCCCCGCTCGGGCATGTCGGCATGATGTCGGCGGTGCGCGCGCCGGGTATTCTGTGGACCGCGATCGCAGATTGGCTCCGGGCAAAGTTGGGCGCGGAATGACCCGGTCTCAGCGTGAACCCGGCTGGTTCAGCTGCTGCTGGATTTCGCGGCTGCGCTCGCTGCCCGGGCTGACGCCGCTGCGCTCGCGCTGCCATTGTTGGTCGAGCAGATCGTTGCGATTCGATTGGATATTTTGCTGGCCGGTCGGGCCGGGGTATTGCGGAGACGGATAGGCCGGCATCGCCCGTTCGGGGGTCGGGTAGACCGGCCCTGGTTCCGTCAGCAGCGGCGACAATCCGGCGGGCGGCACAACAGCCGGACCGGGATTGATCAGCGGCGCCATCGGCGCGGGGGTCGGTGCGGTGAAAACGGTCGGTGACGGGAGCCGCTCCGGTAATCCCTTCGTTTGAGCGGCGGCGCTGGCGATGCCGGCAAGCGTCGCCAGGCAAATCATCCTTGCCTTCGCCCTCATGCCGTCCCGCTTCCCGACTCGCCCGATAGCGCGGCTTGCGCCGCAGCGAGGCGCGCGATCGGCACGCGATACGGCGAGCACGAAACGTAATCGAGCCCGACCTCGTGGCAGAAAGCAATCGAAGCCGGATCGCCGCCATGCTCGCCGCAAATGCCGAGTTTCAGTCCCGGCCGGGTGGCACGGCCCCGTTCGACTCCGATGCGCACGAGCTCGCCGACCCCAGCCACGTCGAGGGTGACGAACGGATCGTGCTCGAATACCCCGAGCCGCTGGTAAGTCCCGACAAAGCTCGCGGCGTCGTCGCGCGACAGACCAAAGACCGTCTGCGTCAGGTCGTTCGTCCCAAAGCTGAAGAATTCCGCCGTCTCGGCAATCTCGCCCGCGAGCAATGCGGCCCGCGGCAACTCGATCATCGTGCCGACGAGGTAAGGCACGACCGTGCCCTCTCGTGCCATCACCTCCTTGCCGACGCGGTCGATCATCGACTTCAGGATGTCGAATTCCTTTTTGGTAGCGATCAGCGGCACCATGATCTCGGGCTCGACCGCCTCGCCCGTGTCCTTGATTACAGTCACCGCGGCCTCGAAGATCGCCGCCGCCTGCATCTCATAGATCTCGGGATAGGTGATGCCGAGCCGGCAGCCGCGGTGGCCGAGCATCGGGTTGGTCTCGTGCAAGGCCTGAGCGCGATTGCGGATCGCAGCGACCTCCCGGCCGGTAAGCCGCGCCATTTCGCGGAATTCCGCTTCGGTCTTCGGCAGGAATTCGTGGAGCGGCGGATCGAGGAGGCGGATCGTGACCGGCAATCCCTTCATGACGCGGAATATTTCGGCGAAGTCTTCGCGCTGGATCGGGAGCAGCTCGGCGAGCGCGGCGCGGCGCCCGGCCTCCTCCTCGGCCATGATCAGCTGCCGCATCGCGCCGATTCGGCCAGCCTCGAAGAACATGTGTTCGGTGCGGCTGAGCCCAATGCCTTCGGCGCCAAATCGGCGCGCCGCACGGGCATCGATCGCGGTTTCGGCATTAGCCCGCACCTTGAGACGGCGGATCGCGTCCGCCCAGCCCATCAACGTCGCGAAATCGCCCGACAGTTCCGGCTGGATCGTCGGAACCTCTCCGACCATCACCTCGCCGGTCGATCCGTCGATCGTGATGATCTCGCTCGCCTTCACCAAGGTGGCGCGCGCCGTCATCGTGCGGGCCTCGTAGTCGATCCGCAGATCGCCGGCACCGGCAACGCAAGGCCGCCCCATGCCGCGGGCCACCACCGCGGCGTGGCTGGTCATCCCGCCGCGGGTCGTCAGCACCCCTTTCGCGGCGTGCATGCCATGGATGTCCTCCGGGCTCGTTTCGATGCGGACGAGGATCACCGCTTCGCCGCGCGCGGCGAACGATTCGGCCTCGTCGGCGGAAAACACCACCTTGCCCGAGGCGGCGCCCGGGGACGCCGGCAATCCGCGGGCTAGAACCGTAGTTTTCGCCGTGGGATCGAGCATGGGGTGCAGCAACTGGTCGAGCGACCCGGGTTCGATACGGCGGATCGCCTCTTCGCGATCAATCACCCCCTCCCCGACCAGCGAGACCGCGATCTTCAGCGCGGCCTGCGCGGTGCGCTTGCCGGTGCGCGTCTGCAGCATCCACAACTTGCCGCGCTGAACGGTGAACTCGATGTCCTGCATGTCGCGGTAGTGGTCCTCGAGCGTTCTCCGCACCTTGTGGAGTTCGGTCAACACCTCGGGCATGACCTCTTCCATCGCCGGCAAAGCCGAGTTGTTCGCCTCCTTGCCGGCGATCGTCAGATGCTGCGGGGTGCGGATCCCGGCCACGACATCCTCGCCCTGCGCATTTACCAGGAACTCGCCGTAAAACGCGTTCGCGCCGGTCGAAGGATCGCGGGTAAAGGCGACGCCAGTCGCGCAATCCGGCCCCATATTGCCGAACACCATCGCTTGCACGTTGACCGCGGTCCCCCAATCGGCAGGGATGTCGTGCAGCCGGCGATAGGTGACCGCGCGCGGGTTCATCCAGGAACCAAAGACCGCGCCGATCGCGCCCCACAGCTGCTCCTCGGGGTCTTGCGGGAAGGGATGCCCGTATTCCTCGTTTACGACGTCCTGGAAACCGGAGACGACGGTCTGCCAATCCTCTGCGGAGAGGTCGGTGTCGAGGCTGGCGCCGGTCTCGAGCTTGTGGTTTTCGATCAGCTCCTCGAAGTGATGGTGGTCGATCCCGAGTACGACCTGCCCGTACATCTGGATGAAACGCCGATAGCTGTCATAGGCGAAGCGCTCATCGCCGCTCTTGCGCGCCAGCCCGACGACGGCTTGGTCGTTGAGACCGAGGTTGAGCACGGTGTCCATCATCCCGGGCATCGAAACCCGAGCCCCGGACCGCACCGATACCAGCAACGGATTGTTCGCGTCGCCGAACCGGGCGCCCAGCGAGCCCTCGAGCGCCGCGAGCCCATCGGCCACTTGGTCCTTTAGCTCGGCGGGATAGGATTTTCTGTGTGCGTAGAAGAAGGTGCAGACCTCGGTCGTGATCGTGAAACCGGGCGGAACCGGCAGGCCGAGGTTGCTCATCTCGGCGAGACCCGCACCCTTGCCGCCCAAAAGGTTTTTCATATCGGCGCGACCTTCGGCGGCACCGTCGCCAAACCGGTAGACCCACTTCGTCATCCGCCGCTCATCCTTCGATCTGCGAGAAATCGGCCACCTGGTTCAAGGTCGCCCGAATGCGCGACAACAAGCGCAGGCGATTTTCCCTGAGCGCAGCGTCGTCGCAGTTGACAGTGACCTTGTCGAAGAAATCGTCAACCGGGCGCCGCAGCCGCGCCAATTCCGACATCGCTGCCTCGAACTCTTCGCGCTCAAGGAAAGTTCCCGCGGCTTGACCCACTTCGGCGAGCCGCTCGGCGAGGACCCGCTCCTCGGACTGGCGCAGCAGCTCAGGATCGATGCCGCCGTCGTAGCTGCGGTGATCTCGGCGCTCCTCGATGGCAACGATGTTCGAGGCGCGCCGAAAGGCGATCAGCAAATTCGCCCCATCCTCCGAGACGAGGAACGCACGCAATGCCGCAACACGCGCGAGCAACCGGACGAGGTCGTCCTCGCGCTCGCCGGCCCGGTTGAATACCGCCGCGATCAGATCGTGGCCGATTCCCTGCTCGCGCAGATGAACTCGCAATCGTTCGGCGATAAACTCGAGCAGCTCGCCGGTCGGATCCGGAGCATCCGACCCCACTGTCGAATGACCGTGCTTGAAGGCAGCCGCCAAGGGCACGCGCAAACGGTTCTCGACAACCAGCCGGATTATCCCGAGCGCCGCCCGGCGCAGCGCGAACGGATCTCGCGACCCGGTCGGCTTTTCGCCGATCGAGAAGAAGGCGACGAGGGAATCGATCTTGTCAGCGAGGGCCGCAACAATGCTGACGGGCGCAGTTGGGCAGGCGTCATTCGGCCCCGCCGGTCTGTAGTGCTCGGCGATCGCATCCGCAACCGCCCGATCCTCGCCGTCATGCAGTGCGTAATAGCGGCCGATGACCCCTTGCAGCTCGGGAAATTCGCCGACCATTCCGGTGGAGAGGTCGGCCTTGGCGAGTTTCACCGCGCGCCGTGACCGCTCACGGTCGGCGCTTGGGACGTAATCCGCCAGAAACTCGGCAAGCCGATCCATTCGCGCGACCTTGTCGAAGAGGCTGCCGAGCTTGGCGTGAAAGACCCGTTGCGACAGAACCTCGATGCGGCTCGCTAGCGGAACGCGCCGGTCCTGGTCCCAGAAAAAGCGCGCATCGGCGAGCCGCGCCCGCAATACTCGCTCATTGCCTGCAATGATCGACTTGCCCTGATCTGCCGCGGCGATGTTGTTAGCGACGAACAGAAATCTTGGAGCGGGCGTGCCGTCGGACTGCATACAGGAGAAATATTTCTGATGCGTGCGCATCGCGGTGGCCAGGACCTCCGGCGGCAGCGCCGTGTACTCGGCGTCGATTGCGCCGGCGAGTACAACCGGAAACTCCACTAGGCCGGTTACCTCGTCGAGCAGCCCGGGATCTGGTTTGAGTACAAACCCCTCGTCCGCAGCGGCCGCTTCGAGATCCTCTCGGATCGTCTCTTTGCGCCGGTCCGTATCCAGTACTACATGGGCTTTGCCCAGGCGTTCCAGGTACTCGGCCGCGCTAGCGGCGCAGATCTCGCCCCGCGCCAGAAAACGGTGCCCTCTAGTGGTCCGTCCGACCGGAACCCGGTCGAGCGCCAATGGCAGAACCTCGCCCTCGAACAGACAGACGACCGAGGTCAGCGGTCGAACCCAGCGCAGGGACGAGGCCGGGTAACGCATCGATTTGGGCCACGGCAGCTCGAAGATCGCCGACCTTACGAGCTCCGGCAACACCTCGGCCGCCGGCCGGCCCGGCCGATTTATCGTCGTGAAATAGAACTCGCCCCTGCCGGTGTCGCGGATCTCGCATTCCTCGATCGAGGCGATACCGGCCGAGCGCAGAAAGCCCTCGATTGCCGCCGCCGGCGCGCCGACGCGCGGCCCGCGCCGCTCTTCGGAACGATCCGGCTGTCCTGAGGGAATTCCCTCGGCAATGACCGTGAGGCGGCGCGGCGTGACATACCCGCGCATTTGGGTCGCCGGGATCTCGGCGGCGGCGAGCTTGTCGCGCAACAGCCCGGTGAGTTCGCCAATCGCGCGGCGCTGCATTCTCGCCGGAATCTCCTCCGACAACAGCTCCAGCAGCAACTCGCCGGGGACAGTTCGCCTGATGGCCGAGCAGGGTTCAGTCATTAAGCCCGGCCAGCCAGGTTTCGCAGCATGCCTTGGCGAGCGCCCTGACTCGCAGGATGTAGGCGGCGCGTTCGGTTACGCTGACTGCGCCGCGGGCGTCGAGCAGATTGAACAGGTGGCTCGCCTTCAGGCACTGGTCATACGCCGGCAGGGCCAGACCGTGTTCGACCAGCTTTCGGCACTCCTCCTCGGCGTCGCCGAAATGAGCGACCAGACGGGCGGTGTCGGCGAGCTCGAAATTGTAGGCCGAGAACTCACGTTCGGCGCGCCTGAAAACCTGGCCGTAAGTGACGCCCGCACCGTTATAGTCGAGGTCGAAGATGCTCTCGACCCCCTGGACATACATCGCCAGCCGCTCGAGCCCATAGGTCAATTCGGTCGAGACCGGGTCGCATTCGATCCCGCCGACCTGCTGGAAATACGTGAACTGGCTGACCTCCATGCCATCGAGCCAGACCTCCCAGCCGAGCCCCCAGGCGCCCAAGGTCGGGCTCTCCCAGTCATCCTCGACAAAGCGGATATCGTGCAGGCGGAAATCGATGCCGATTGCCGCCAGGCTCGCGAGGTAGAGGTCCTGGCTGTCCGCCGGCGCCGGCTTCAGGATCACCTGCAGCTGGTAATACTGTTGCAGCCGGTTGGGGTTCTCGCCGTAGCGGCCGTCGGTCGGGCGGCGCGAAGGTTGGACATAGGCGGCGCGCCAGGGTTCGGGTCCGAGGGCCCGCAGCGCGGTCGCGGGATGGAACGTGCCGGCACCGACTTCGACGTCGTAGGGCTGCAGGATGACGCATCCCTGCTTCGTCCAGAAGTTCTGCAGGTCGAGAATCAAGGATTGGAAACTCAAGACCGGCCCGTGACGAGGTCTTGGGTCACCGGGGCCGCGGGCAATCGGGTCTGCCGCAACCAGGCGCCGCGGCGGCAATATAGGCGCCGCAAACCCCGCAAGGCGCCAGATCTTCGGCGTGGAGGGATGGACGCGGAGGTACCGGGCGCCGCCGCGGCAGCTCGCGCGCCGGCCCGTTCAGCCAGCGGTAGCCGATCCATACCGCGGCAATGACCAGAATGAGCACGACGAGCTTCGGAAATGCAAACATCAGCGGAGCCTAAAGCCTTAGCTTCCGAGGACGAGTGCCGGCCTCTCCCTCACCCGCCTCGCTACGCTCGGCACCCTCTCCCGCAGTGCAGGAGAGGGGCTGGAACTGAATAGGTTTAAGCTCCTCTCCCGCATTGCGGGAGAGGGGGGACCAAGCCCAAAGGGCTTGGTGGGTGAGGGTAGCTGTCACAACCCGAACCTCGCCCACAGAAGGCGCGTCTCCAACCAGTCGGCGAGTTCGGCAACCAGCGAGACGGGTTCGCGGCCGACAAACGGCAGTCGGCTCAGGAACGGCAAGCGGCGCCTGTCAGCAGAAATGGGACGCAACCTGACCTTGTCGCCGTATCGAGTGCGCATGACGGTGCGCAGCTCGCCGATGCCGTCGACCAAGCCGCGGTCCATCGCCATGCGGCCGGTAAGAACGTCGCCGGTGAACAGGCTCTCGTCGGTCTCGTCGATCTTGCCGGCGCGCCGGCGGCGCACGTGGTCCTTGAAGGATTGATGGATGTCCTGCTGCAATTCCGTCAACCGGGCGACGTCCGACGGGTCTTCCGGGAGAAACGGGTCGAGCAGCGATTTCCGTTCTCCGGCCGTGTGGAGGCGCCGTTCGATCCCGAGCCGCCCGAGCAGCTGGTAGAACCCAAACCCGGCGCTGATCACGCCGATCGAGCCGATCAGAGACGTCTCCTCGGTAAAGATCTCATCGCCGGCGAGCGCCAGCCAATAACCTCCCGATGCCGCCACATCTTCGGCGAACGCAATGACCGGGACGCGCTTTTCGTCGGCGAGCTGGCGGATCCGGCGGTAGAGCAGCGCGGATTGAACCGGCGATCCGCCCGGCGAGTTGACGACAATGGCGACGGCGACGAGCCCGGAAGCGCGGAACGCCTTTTCGATCGCTCCGGCGTGGCTCGCCAGCGACAAGCCGCCGCGCCGCTGCCGCGGCATGATGACCCCCTCGAAACGCAGAACCGAGACGACGGGGCCGCGGCGCCACAAACGCTCCAGGTTCAAATGGTCGCGAAGGTTCATGCGATCCCAAATGGGGATTCCAATGGGCCGCAACCACCGGGACTAAAGCTCGAGCCCTCGACCCTCCCGCAGCACACCCTCCGCGCCGGGCGAGAGTCGGCCGTCGGCGTCGTGCAATATGAGGCCGGCGGCGAGCCGCGCTGGCGCGGAGACCTGCTTGCGCGCGCGAACGAGAATGCGGCTCGCCGCTCGACCCTGGCCCGGCCATAACGGGAAAACCACCACCTCGCCCGCCCGCCCGGCGATTTGGCCGAGCAGCGCGTCGATACGGTCGGCGCGGTGAATGAATGTCACCGTGCCTTTCGAGCGGACCATTGCGAGCGAAAAACGCACCCAGTCGGCGAGATCGGCGTCTCCCTCTATTGTCGCCGCCGATTTTCCGGATGCCGCTGCGGGCTCGGCGTCATGGCGCGGATGGAATGGCGGGTTCGCCATGACATGGTCGAACGCCCCCGGCGAAAGTCGCGGCGGCGCATGCAGCAAATCTCCTATCATCACCGAGGCGCGGGCCTCGAGCCCGTTGAGGATTATGTTGTCGCCCGCCAGACGGACCAGATCGCGCTGCATTTCGAGGCCGACGAGGCGCGAATGGGGCACCCGCGCGGCGAGGCACAACATTGCCGCTCCCGCCCCGCAGCCGACGTCGAGCACCAGCTGATGCGGTTCCGCGGGAACCGCGGCGGCGAGGAACACCGGATCGATCGCGACGCGGTACCCCGCCGCAGGCTGCTTCAGGCGAATGCGGCCGCCGAGCAGATGGTCCTCGGTGAAGTTGGGTTCCTCTGCCGGGAACTCGCTCATTGCGCGGCTTCGCCGGCCGCCTCGAGGACCGAGCAGGCGAGGCGGTAATCCTGTTGCGCGACCATCAGACGGCGCGGGATGGCGCCGATGCTCCCCTCGACCAGGCTCGTATGGTGGTCGAGGACAAGGCTTTCGATGCCGGAATCCTTCAGCAACGATTGCAGGAACGACAGGCGAACAGCATCGTTGGTACGCAGCAGCTCCCTCATGATCCTCAGCTTCGCCAGGCTATGATCGGCGTGCGAGGGCGCGGCGCTTGACCGGCCTTCCCGTCAATCTATGCTCGCTGGCATTCAGACGCGTCAAGCCGATCGACAAGCAACCGACGGAACAGGCAGGAGAATTGGGTGGCGCTCGCGGCGGGTGTCGATGAGGTCGGGGCGGTCCACAAACCCTCTCTCGACCCGCTTTCCCGGCTTCTCGGAAGCGACCTCGAGCACGTCAATCGGCTGATCGTCGATCGCATGCAGAGCCCGGTGGCGCTCATCCCACAACTCGCCGGGCATATCGTCACGAGCGGTGGAAAGCGCCTGCGCCCGATGCTGACCCTCGGCTGCGCCCGGCTCTGCGGATACGGGGGGATTCGGCACGTCGCGCTCGCCGCAGCCGTCGAATTCATCCACACCGCGACATTGCTGCACGACGATGTCGTCGATGCGAGCGATCTGCGCCGGGGCCGCGAGACCGCCAACGCCGTATGGGGCAACCAGCCGGCGATCCTCGTCGGCGATTTTCTGTTCAGCCGGTCCTTCGAGCTGATGGTGGCGGACGGATCCCTGCGTATTCTCGAGATCCTGTCGCGCGCCTCCTCGGTCATTGCCGAGGGCGAGGTGCTGCAGCTGATGACGCAAAACAACCTGCAGACGACAGAAGCGTCCTACCTCGAGGTGATCCGGGCGAAGACGGCGGAGCTGTTCGCGGCCGCGAGCCGCATCGGCGCGGTCGTTGCCGAACGGCCGCACGAGGAGGAGATGGCGCTCGATCGGTTTGGCCGCGATCTCGGCATCGCCTTCCAGCTGGTCGACGACATGCTCGATTTTTCGGCGCGGCAGACCGAGCTCGGAAAGAGCATCGGCGACGACTTCCGTGACGGCAAAGTCACGCTGCCGATCCTTCTCGCTTTTGCCCGCGGCGACGAGGAGGAGCGCACCTTCTGGCGCCGTACGCTGGAAGAAATGGATCAGTGCCCCGCAGATCTCGAACACGCGACCGCTTTGGTCGAGCGACACGGCGCCCTTGCCGAAACTCTCTATCGGGCGCGTGGCTATGCAGCGAGCGCGATCGACGCGCTGTCGGTATTTCCCGAGGGGCCGGAGCGCCGCGCGCTGATCGAAGCCGCCTCGTTCGCGACTGAACGCAGCGCCTAGACCTAGAGCGAGCGAAAGGCCGTCATTGCGAGCCCACGGGTCGGCGCGTCGCGCCGCCCGAGGACAGGCTCCGCGCGGCAATCCCGTGCCTACCGAGACTCCCTGGCGCGAGAATGCGTCGTCGCCCCTGTTCTAGCCAGGGGCAGGCTCTGCGGCTCCTCGCAATGACAGAGCCGAGCTTCGCGGCGTCAGCCTTAAGAGGCGTCGAGCGAGGGCAGGCGGTAGCGGTCGTCCGGATCGTCCCAGCCTTTGAACCGGGGCTGCCGCTTTTCGGCGAAGGCGGCCCGCGATTCGATCAAATCGCTTTTGGCGCCGTGCTCGTGCAACGCGACCGCGAGGCGTTGCTGTTCCGCCGACGGAACCGGCCGCATCTGGCGCATCATGTGGACGGTGTTGACGCGCGAGGCGGGCGGCAGGGTCAACAGGTGCTCGGCCATTGCGAGCGCGCTCGGGATCAATTGGTCCGGCTCCACTAGGCGATTGAGAAAGCCGATCTCGTAGAAGCGCTCGGCGGTGAAGCGAAAGCCGAGCGCCATTTCCATCGCGATCGGGTAGGGCAGGTTTGCAATGTGCCCATGATTGTAGCCGCCGAGCAGCCAGCGCTTCGCCTCGGATACCTCGAAGACCGCGCCGCGCGCAGCGACCCGCAGGTCGGTGCGCTCGACCAGCATGAAGCCGCCGCCCATCGCATAGCCGTTGACCGCGGCGATCACCGGTTTCTCCAAGGCTCCGGACATGAACGGGTCTTCGATCGCCGGCCGCCGCCCGCCGGGTGAGCCGTGCTGCAGCGATTCCTTCATGTCCTCGCCGGCGCAGAAGGCGCGGCCGGCCCCGGTGAAGATCGCGACTTCGAGCTCGCTGTCGCGGCGGAACTCCGTCCAGGTCTCGGCGAGCCGCGTGCGCATCTCATGGCTGAGCGCATTGAGGCGCTCGGGCCGGTTCATCCGCACGACGAGGATTTGCCCGTGACGCTCGGTTTCGACGACGGCCATCTTTGCCTCTCCCATTTTTGCCTCTCTGGGATGCTTTGGCCCGCGATCTTATCAGCTGCGGGCGTGCTGCGCGTAGAGATTGTCGGCGTTGGCCCAGCGGATCGCCTGCATGAACGCCTCGACATAGTCGCCCGCCTTGGCGCCGTAATCCATCTGATAGGCGTGCTCGTACATGTCGAGCGCGAGGATCGGCTGACCGCCGGCCAGGGTGGTCGTGTGATCGGCCGCCCAGGCGTTGATCAGCCGCTTGTCGCGCGGGTCCCAGCTCAGCAATACCCAGCCCGAGCCACCGCCCTCGGCCTTGCCCATTGCGACGAATTGCGCGCGCCACCACTCGAAGGACCCGAAATCACGCGCGAGGGCCTCGGCGAGCGCCGGGCCGGGGCGGCTCTCATCGGGACCGAGGCCGGCAAAGTAGACTTCGTGGAGGATCATCGAATTGGTGGCGATCAATTCTTCGCGCTTCAGCCCGTTGATCAGGTATCCGGGCGCCTTGGCGTAATCGAGCCCGGCGAGCTGCTCGGTGATCTGATTGAGGCGTTTGACGGCGCCGGTGTAGTTGTTGGCGTAGTGGCTGGTCAGGATCTTCTCCGACAAGCCTTTGATCTTTGCCGGGTCGAACGGCATCGGTTTGACGTCGAAGGTCATCGGCTTTGGCCCAGCCGCAGCCGGGCCCGCGGTTTGCGCCGCGCCGGGGGTAACTGCGGCAGCCACCGCGGCTCCGGCGGCAAGCGCGACGCCGGCCTGAACAAAAGCCCTTCTTTCCAGTTCGATCGTCATCGGATCTCTCCCAGGTTCACTGCGCGGATTTCACTGTGCCGATAGGGCGGCGGCCTCCTCGGGAGGGCGCACCTTCTGAAACTTGATCAGCAGCAGAATGTCGTAGACCCCCTTGATGACGCCGGCTATGACGAGCGGCCAGCCGAAGCTCGAAAGCATCAGCAGGTAGCCGGAAATCATCGAGCCTGCCGCCCAGGCGAAGTTCTTCGGGACTGCGGTGATGCTGGCCGCCGCGGGCCGCTCGGCCGGGGTTACCACGGCCATCACATAAGAGGTCCGCGTCGGCACATCCATTTGCGACAGCGCGCTGCGCGCCAGCAGCAGGCCGATTGCGGTCGCGAGGTTGGGGGCGAAGGGGATCAGGACCAAAAGAATGTTCGACGGCAGATGCGTGAACACCATCGTTTTGATGAGCCCGATCCGCGCGGCGATCGGCACCGCAACGAGATATGAGACCGCCGAACATATACTGCTCCAGAACAGGATCGCGGCGGCGGTCGTAACCGAAACGTGGAACGCCTGATAAAGCCACAGCGCGAGCAGCGATTGCACCAAGAACCCGGTGCCGAACGAATCTATGCCGAAGAGAGCGGCCATGCCGTAAACCAGCATCTTTGACTGCTGCAGCGGCGCCTTCGGCGCCTCATCGGCAATCTCGACCTGCGGCGAGAGCGGCCGGTAGACCGCAAGGGCGACCAACCCCAATGCCGCATAGAGGCCGAACATCAGCTGCATGGCAGCCGTCCGGGTGCAGCCGGCCCACATCGTCATGAAGTCGGGCAGCGCCGCCGCCAGCACGCCAAGCGCGGTCGCGGCGGAGCCGATGACGCTGTAGCGCGCAAACAACGCAGTTCTGCGGTGCGGCTCGATCGTCTGAGTGAGCACCGTCTGTTCGAGGGGCGCGAAAATGCTCGCATCCCCGGAGGTCGGGTTTATCGTGCCGACAAAGGCGATGACGAGGAGCGGCCAGAAATCGGTGATCATCGCAAAGCCGGCGCCGGTCGCCGCCATCAGCACCGCCGCTACAAGGAGAAGCAACCGCCGGGAATATCGGTTGGCGATCCACCCCACGCCGAGCGTGAGGATGGCCGTACCGATAAGCGTGCTGGTCACGATGGCGCCAATTGCCAGCGCGCTGAACCCGAGCTCGACTAGGTAGATCGGCAGCAGCAGGGCGACAAAGCCATCGCCAAACGCCCGCACTCCGCGCGCCGTCAATACCCGCAGCGCATCGGCCGAGGCCCCGGGAGGCATTAGCCGCCACCACTCGTCACCGGCCGCCAATAGGGATCTCAGGGCTGCGGCGACGCCTTCCACCGGCTTCATGGCAGCGGCCGGAACGCCCAAATCGCAGCCGGCTCTCTCGACCTCGCCCGCACAGCCACAAAGAGCCTGTCCAATTCGGGAACGAACAGCGAGGTCCGCGCTCCCGAGACCGTGGGCACTCGCGTTAGCCGCCGATACTCGGCGTCGCGCTGTTCGAGGACGTCGACTACCCCTTCGCCGCAACTCACATACACGCGACGACGCTTGGGATCGACGAATACGTCGTCGGCGTCGCCGCAGGTCTCGATCTTGGCGACAATGCCTCCGTCCTGGCTGGAAAGCGCCATCAAGGTCGGCGGGCTGCGAAAGACGACGAGCACTCGGTGCGCGTCGCGGTCGATCGCCATCGGGAAATTCGACCCTGCGCCTTGCGTCGGCAAAGATCGGGTCGCCTCGGACGCAAGATCCGCGATCTCGATATCGCGCGCGTCCGGCACATTGACAAAGACCTTGGTCCCGGTCTCGTCGATCTGAAAACCTTCCGGATGTCCTTTGAGATGGATATCGGCCGCTTTGGTGCGGGTTGCCGGATCGATCACTGCGAGCGCGCCATTGCCGTAACCGACGAGTACCCGATTGCGTTGACTGTCGACCCGCACATTGTCGGCATCCTCGCCGAGCTCGATGCGTCCGATCGGCGCAAGATCATCGCCGCGCAGTACGCGCACCGAGCCGTCGCCGGCATTCGCTACAAAGACGCTGTCGGCGAACGGGACATAGGCGACGCCCTGGGGCTCGCTCAAGCCGGCGATCGTGCGCAGCACCTTACCGGCTGCCAGGTCGACCACGCCCAGGCTGTTGTTGCCGAGCTCGGCAACAAACAGCCGCTGGCGCTTCACATCGATCCCCAGGTGATCGATCCGGCCGCTGACCTGGCCCAGCGGGATCTTCGTCTCGAGCGCGAGGGGCGCGCCCGCCGTCTGCGCCGTCACCGTGGCGGAGCAAACGAGGCTTGCCGCCGCCAGAAACAGGGTCGGCACGGACCGGAGCCCTAGCGCAGAAATTAAAAAGCGGCCTCCATCCATGATGCGCTCCTCGCACAGCGAAGGGCGCAGAACTTGGACGGGTGGGCCGTCTGACGGGGTGTCTGCACAACCCCGTTGGCTTATGTAAGCTGTCGCCGCCCCAGAAGCAACGCAAACATCAGGTCGCGGGTGGTAAAGGGGAGTTATCGGCTAATGGGTTCGCAGATTGAAGCCCTCGCGCGGTTTGTCGCGCAAACGCAATGGGAAGATATGCCGGAGCCCGTGCAGCGCCATGCAAAGCTGGTGCTGCTCGACACCCTGGGGGTCATCCTGGCGGGCGCGGAGCGGCCCGAGGTGCGCGAGCTGAGGGAGGCTCTCGCCGGCACTGCCGGGACCGGCGCCACGGTATTTGCGCGAGGCTGGCCGACCTATGATCCGCGCACCGCCGCGCTGTTGAACGGCATTGCCGGGCGGTCGATCGAGCTCTGCGAGGGGCTGCGCTTTGTATCCGGTCAAGCGGCGATGCAGGTGCTGCCCGGGGTATTGGCCGTCGGCGAGCACCTCGGAAGCTCCGGCTGCGACATGCTCGCCGCCTTCGTCCTTGGTTATGATGTCGCTGCGCGTCTGGCGGGCGGCTTCACGCCGCGGCCATTGGCGCACCAGAACGGCCAGGTGTCGCTGCTGGCCGCGGCCGCTGCGGGAGCGCGGCTGCACGGGCTCGACGCGGCCGGCATCAGCCGGGCGATGCGCATTGCGACGACATTGCTGCTGACGCCGAGCTACACCAACGCAGTCGCCGGCGCGACGGCGCTCAATGTCGCCGGCGGGATGAGCGGCTTTGCGGCAGCACTGGCGCCCGAATTGGCGCGTGCCGGTTTCGAGGCGCAGGACGATGCCATCGAGCAGGCGCTGGGCGATCTGGTCGGGAGCGGCTTCACGCCCGAACGCCTGCTCGAAGACCTCGGCACGGTTTGGCACATCACGCGCAATTACTTTCGGCTCTATGCGTGCTGCAACCCGATCCACCCGGCGCTCGATTGTCTTCAGGAGGCGTTGGCCGCGTTGAACCCGCACCCGGACGAGATCGAGCGAATCGACATTGCTACGTACCGGTTTGCTTCGGTGATGCGTAACCCGGACCCGCCAAATTATTTCGCCTCTAAATATTCGCTCCCTCATGCCGCCGCGGCGATGGTCGTGCGGGGCAGTGCCGGCTACGCGGCGCTCGATGATTCCGCGTTGCAAGACCCGGCGATAGAGGCGCTGCGCCACCGCGTGCATGTGACGGAGGACTCCGCGATGACAGCGGTCGCGCCGCGGCTGAGGCCCGCCCGCGTCACCGTGACCCTGACCGATGGCCGCTCCAGCACTCATGCCCGCGAAAGCCACAGAGGCGATTTTCAGCAGCCCTTTGCCGAATCCGAGATCCGCGGAAAATTCCGCGAGCTCGCCGGCGTCGTCCTGCGCCCGGAAGGGGTGAGCAGCGTCGAGAACGCGGTCGATCGCTGCGAGGCGTGGCAGAGCATCGCCGAGCTGACGGAGCCGCTGCGCCGTTACGGCCGCGACTGAGGCGATGACCGAGGTGCCGCTCGGGGAACTGGTCTGGCTTGCACTTGCCGTAATAGCCGCGGGCATCGTCACGGGCCTGCTGGCCGGGCTTTTCGGGGTCGGCGGGGGCGCGGTCATTGTTCCGGTGCTGTTCGAGGTGTTCCGCCTTCTCGGCGTCCCGGAAGAGGTTCGCATGCAGCTGTGCGTCGGAACTTCCCTTGCGATCATCGTACCGACCACGGTGCGTTCTTACCGGGCTCATCGAGCAAAGGGTCTGGTCGTCCCTGCAGTAATACGGTCCTGGGCATTGCCGGCAGTGATTGGCGTCGCGGTAGGGTCGGTGACCGCGGCGTTTGCCCCCGCGCAAGTCTTCGAACTGGCCTTTGTCGTGATCGCCGGCGTTATCGCGGCCAAACTCCTCGTCGGCCGCGAAGGCTGGGTCCTCGGCAGAAGCCTGCCGGGGCCCGCCGCGATGACCGGGTGCGGCTTTATCGTTGGGCTCGCCTCGTCACTGATGGGGATCAGCGGCGGCTCGCTCGCGACCATGATGATGACACTTTACGGCGTGCCGATCCACAATGCCGTGGCGACTTCGGCCGGCCTCGGCGTTCCGATCACGATCGCCGGCACCCTCGGCTACCTGATCGCCGGCCTGCCTCATCAGGCAAAGTTGCCGCCTCTGTCGATCGGCTTCGTCTCGGTCGTCGGCGTCGTCATGATTGCGCCGATCTCGAGCTGGATCGCCCCGCTCGGCGCCCGCCTCGCTCATAAGCTGCCGAGGCGCCGGCTGGAAATCGGCTTTGGGCTGTTTCTGATTGCCGCATCCCTGCGTTTCGTCGTGAGCCTCATTTGGGCTTAGGCTAATTGAGGCGGGGCATGACCTTTTCGCAGAGCAACTGCAATGAGCGTGTCATCGGCTCGGGCGGGATCAGAGCGCCGAAGTTCAATTCCGCCAGGATGCCGTTCAGTCCGAGTTCCTCGTGCAATTGCCGCAGCCGGTCGGCGACGCTTTCCGGCCCGCCGATGATGACCTTGTCGCGCATGACTTCTTCGTAGGAGATCGTGCTCATCGTCGCCGCCTCGGCAGCACGGCGGCGGTTGGGCGAGTTTTCGAGCCGCGTGCTCAAGGTCCGGTAACCGGACATGATGCTCTCCTCGGCCTCGTCCCGTGCCTGCCGATCGGTGTCGGCGATGTGCAGGGTCAGCCGCAGATAGACCTCGCCCTCGCCCGGGTGGCCGGCCGCGCGGTGAGCGTTGCGATAAGCGGCCAGGTCCGGCGCCAGTCCCGACAGCGACCCGCTGCGCACTGCGACAAAAATCGGATACCCGGCCTCGCCGAGAGACGGAAAGGTCTCCTCGCTGGCGGCGGCGACGCGGATCGGCGGGCACGGTTGCTGATAGGGTCGCGGCACGGCGGAGGCATTATTGAAGCTGTAGTACTTGCCGTCATACGAGAAAGTCGGTTGCGTCCACGCCTGCTTGACGATCTCGAGCGTTTCGAGAAAACGCTCGCGGCTTTCCGAATAAGGCACGCCGTAGGCGACATAGGAACGCGGATTGCCGCTGCGTCCGACGCCGAACAGCAATCTGCCCTTGCTGATCTGGTCGATCGTCGCGGTTTCTTCGGCAAGGCGCAGCGGATGGCAGAGCGGCAGAACCTGCACGCCGGTGCCGATCTTGATGCGCTGCGTCCGCGCTGCGATCGCGGCGGCGACGGTGAGCGGTGCGGTCAATACCGAGCGGCGCGCTTGCTGGTGAATTTCGGCGAGCCAGATCGCGTCGAGACCCCAGCGGTCGGCCGCCTCGATTTGCCCCAGCGCCTCCTCGAACGCCGCCGCCGCGGTCTGATCCGGCCGACAATGAAACTCATGATAAACGCCGATTTCCATTCTTTTTTCTCCTGCGGGGCAACGCGGCTCCGGCGACGGTAATTTCCATCCGCTTAAGACTTCATCAGATACTTAACTTATTCAAACTTAACACAATCGGGGGGCGATACAACTGGCCGGCGACGTCAAGGTGCACGGCGCGCGCCCGCGCGCGTCAGTGCTCGCGATGGTTGCCGGGCGGCAGCCTGATGCCAAGCAATTGCTCGGCGGCCGCCGCCACCTTGGGATCGAGCGCGCGCGGCTCTAAAGCGACGTGCTTCGACAGGCGATCGGCGATGATGCGGAACGCGGCCAGCCTGCTGAACGGTTTGTTGTTGGCCGGGACCAAATGCCAGGGTGCTCGTTTGGTGGATGTCGTCTCCACCATGTCCTCGATCGCCGCCTCGTAGTCGCTCCAGCGGGCGTGGTTGCGAAAATCCTCGTAGGACAATTTCCAGCGCTTCAATGGATCGGTTAGCCGGGCGCGGAACCGACCCATTTGTTCCTCCGGCGTAATGTGCAGGAAGATCTTCACCAGCCGCGTGTCGTCTTCCACCAGCATGCGCTCGAAGTCGTTGATCTCGTTATAGGCGCGGCGCCACTCCGCCGGCGTTGCATAAGCCTCGACACGCTCGACCAAGACGCGGCCGTACCAGGAACGGTCGAACACGACAATCTGACCATGCTCCGGCAGGCGTTCCCAGAAGCGCTGCAGATAGTGCAGCGACTTCTCCCGACGGGTCGGCGCGGCGATCGCGTGCACCTTGAAGCTGCGCGGATCGAGCGCCCAGCCCAGCCGGCGCACCACGCCGCCCTTGCCCGCGGTATCCCAGCCCTCCAGCACAATGATCGCGCGATGTGACGTGCCAAGATACGCCTGCTGCACGCGCTGCAAGGTTTGCTGCATCTCGGCGAGGCGGCGCTCGTAGTCGGCGAATTCCACGACCGGGAAGCGCTTGATCGCAGCCAGCCGAGGACGCTCGGTGACGACGAAGTCAGTCGATTTCATCTGATTGCCGTGGTGAACAGCGCCGAGGCAGGCTCGGAGCGCAGCCACTCGTCTCCGACAAGACGTTCGTGTCGAGAATGATCATGTCAAATCGGGCGGCTCGCGCATCGCTCCGCGCGCCGGCAGCGATAGCTCAAAGCCCCCGATAGGTTCGACTCTTCTGAGGATCGCGTCAGCCAGGTTTCCCGCCTGCGCCGGCTGGTGCGACAAAGCCGTTCGCAAGATGTCTCGCGCCTCGTCCTCCATCGACCGGTTCCGCTGCGCCGCCCGCAGCCGCAACTTTCGCTTCACACTCTCATCCAGATTACGGATCGTGATGCTGGCCATGAACCCGCGTGCTTAAATCATTCCAATCAGTTTAATCACTGCACCCATAACCGCAACCAGGATGCACGGAGACACGATGGGCCGCGCATGCTCGGGTTGATGCTCGGCGCTGCCGGGACCTGACCACGAGCCTCCGGCTCCGCGGGAAACGTCGCCATATACGAATATGGCAGAATACGGGAAAATACGGTTGACTACACAATCTGGCTCGGAGTGGACATGGCGGGAAAGAATGTGCTCACGGTTCGAGTCTCGGCAGAGCTTCAAGACCGTCTCGACGCGATCGCCGACGCCATCGACCGACCAAGATCATGGGTCGTCAACCGAGCACTCGAAGCGTTCGTGGAATCCGAAGCCTGGCAGATTGAGGAAATAAAACGCGGACTCGCCGAAGCGGATGCGGGTGAATTCGCGAGTGACGCAGAGGTCGGAGCGATTTTCGAGAAGTGGCGCCGCGTAGATCGCGATGCGGGTTAGGTGGTTGCGCACCGCCCTCCGTAACCTCGATCAGCATGCGGACTACATAGCCAGGGATGACCCGATCGCGGCCCAGAATGCCGTGCAGCGCATTCGAGCGGCGGTCGATAAGCTCGCGGATTACCCGAATATGGGTCGCACTGGCAGGGTTCCGCTGACGCGCGAACTGATCGTCGGCGGGACACCCTGGGTCATTGTTTATCGCGTCCGCGCCGACGTGGTCGAGATAATCCGCGTGCTGCACGGCGCGCAGTCATGGCCGCCGCAGCGGTAATTCGCAGCGGAATGGCTCGCGGCGCGAGCGGCGACGGGTGCGCTCGGATTGGATGGCGGTCGAGCGCGAGCGCGGCATCTCGGTCTCCTCGGCGGTGATGAGCTTCGAGCACGAGGGGCTCGCCTTCAACCTGCTCGACACGCCGGGCCACCAGGATTTCAGTCCACTGGGATTTCAGGGGACACCTACCGCACCCTGACCGCGCTCCCCCCACCCTTCCCTCCCCCGCTCGCGGGGGAGGGTTAGGGAGGGGGCCACTCGACGCCGCCAAGGGCGCGAGGAGCAGACCCGCAAGCTCTTCGAGGTGTGCCGGCTGCGCGACGTGCCGATCATCACCTTCGTCAACAAGCTCGACCGCGAGGCCCGCGACCCGTTCGACCTGCTGGACGAGATCGAGCAGGCGCTGGCGCTCGACTTGACCCCAGCCTCCTGGCCGATCGGCATCGGAGGCGACTTTCTCGGCACCTACGGCCTCTTCGCCGATGCGCTGCTGTTGTTCGAGCGCGGCATCCACGACCGGGTCGAAGTCTCGTCTTCTATGGCCGATGATGCCCCGCCGGGTAATGATGCTGAGTTGATCAGAGCAGTTACGGCACTAGGCGGCGTCGATTGCCCCTGCGCCGAGGAGGCGGGCGACAGCGCTCAGCACCGCGGTCGCCCTGAAGGGCTTGTGCAGGAATGCGGCATAGCCTCGACATCTTTTGGCGACTGCCTCCTCTCTGAGCGAACTCATCATGATGACCGGGATGCGTTGGTACGCCGGCTCTGCCGCCATCGCGCGCAGCATGTCACCGCCGCCGAGTATCGGCATCATGAAGTCCAGCAGGATCACCTCGGGCTTTTCCTCCGACAGCCTGACGAGGCCCTGCTTGCCGTTGCACGCTGTCAGTACCCGATAGCCTTCGTCTGTCAAGATGGTCTCTAGGACATCGACGATTCCGAACTCATCGTCAACCACGAGCACCGTTGCCATGATTACTTCCCGCGGCGTCGCCGAGCCGCCTTGTCCGCGGGCAGTTCTTCGGTCGCTAGTTGAGGGAAGCCGCTGAGGATCGCCTCGGCGCTGGCAAACGTTTGGGCGAGTTCGATGCCGGTAGACGTGATGCGGAACTCCCGCAGTGACGAGTTGAAGTCGCTGTCCCGCACCTTCACGACGGAAATCAACCGACGGAGTTGCGACCTTATCTCGACGTACCGCAGCAGGATCAGGTTTTCGGCGATTGTAGATAGGCCGATTGTCGGCCCCTCGATCACCCCGCCGATCAGGTGCCGTGTCTCGGCCGTGTAGACCGTGGTCACGTTGAGCACGCGAAGCTCATTCGCCAGCGCCGTCAAGACACGGCCGATCCGATGCGGTCGATCGGCAGCAATCTCCTGGAACCCGAGAAGTCCGTCGAAGACGAGCCGCTTCACGCGGCGGCGCCGCACCGCTTCGAGGAGCCGGTTGCCGAGCGCGTCGAGGATGTCCTCGGTGGGCGGGTGCCAGAGGATCTCCAAATGGCCTTGCTCGATCACGCCGTCGAGCTTAATGCCGATGCCGGCCGCCTTATGCCGCAGGCGCCGCGGCATCTCGTAGAAGCCGAAAAGGAGCCCGGGCTCCTGGGCGGATGATTGCGAGAGAAAATGTAGACCGAGGCTCGTCTTTCCTGAACCCGAGGCGCCGAGCACGAGCGTTGCCGTGCCGCGGGGTATACCGCCGCCAAGCATCGCGTCGAGCTGGTTGACGCCGGTGGCACATCGCTCATCGGGCCACTCGTCATGGGCCGAGGGGCGGGCGAGCAGCGCCTCGATTCGGGGATAGACGACGGTGCCCGCTTCCGTGATCCGGAACGAGTGCCGGCCGCGCAGGGCGTCGGTGCCGCGGAGCTTGCGTACCTCCAATTCCCGCTCGGCTTGCATACCGAACAGCACATCGTGAAGCTCTATAACTCCGTCTACCATCATGTGCTCGGGGTGGTACTCGTTGCGACGGCCATTCGTCAGAAGCAACGCGGTGCAACCTTCGACGGCTATGTGGGCCTGAAGCTCGTGGATGAACTTCCTAAACTCGCGATCCGACCCACTCGCCTCCTCGGTGGCGACGAGACCATCCAGAACGAGCAGCGTCGCATTATGCGTCCGAATCTCGCGCCGCAATAAATCGAGAAACCCCTTGATGCCGTCTTCCTCAAGGACGCGGAAGGCGTTCACGTAATAAAGACCGTCGGGAATACGCGCCGGCTCAAAAAACGACATTGTCTGCATGTGCTGCATCATGCGGTCGTGCGTTTCCGCCAGAAGGGTGACGTAGATCGCATGGTGCCCGGCGGCGGCATGATTGAAGCAGAACTGGTTTCCGAGGATCGTCTTGCCCGTCCCCGGCTCGCCTCGCACGATGTAAATGCCTGCTTTTAGAAAGCCTCCTCGCAAAACGGTGTCGAGGCCCGGGATGCCGGTGGGAACGCGCTCGAGGGGCGTCTGCCCGGCGGCATCGATCGGATCGGTAGCCATTAGGTCCCCTGTGGTGGCAAGAGCGGCAGTATCACCGTGAAGGTCGATCCTTCGGCCGGGCGACTGGTTACATGGATCTCGCCATGCATGGCATCCACGAGATGGCGGACAACCCAGAGGCCAATACCGAAGCCGCCCTCCTGACGCCGGCTCACCGCGCGTTCGAAGGCGTCGAAGATGCGGGCTTGGTCTCGTTCCGAGATGCCGATGCCATGATCCCGAACGGTCAATCGCGCGTTGCTGCTGTCACCGACCAGGGAGACCTCGATCGGCTCGCCCGCGCCATATTTGACGGCGTTCGACAACAGGTTATCGGCGATCTGCTCCACGGCCAGTTCGTCGAGCACCCCGGTTACCTCGCCTGCGATACTCGGCTCTAGGCGGCAACCCGAGCGCTCCGCACCCGCCCGATGCCGGTGCACCGCTTGCCGCATCATTGCGGAGAGATCGACCAGCGAAAGTTCGGCGCGAAGCTTTCCCGCGTTAATGCGCGAGACGTCGAGAAGCGTAGTCGCCCGCTTGATATATTCGCCCATCTGATTGGCCAGGCGCTCTAACGCGACGATGATCGCTTCGGGGCACTCACTTTCCGGGCGCCGGGCGACAGACAAGATATGCTCGACATACCCGAGCATCGGCGTCATCGGGTTGCGCAGCTCATGTGCGGCGATCGCGATGAACGCGTCACGCGCGTGCACCGCCTGCGTCAGCTCCGCGACCAGACGCGCGTGCTGGCTCCACGGCGCTGTGTGGGCGAGCGCGACCTCGCCGCACGCCTTGCAAATCTCGCTGGACAGTTCGGTTTCGTCTTCCGTGATCATGTTCAAAAGAGCCCGTTCCGCCAGCCGCTCTTCTGGTCAACGGGAAGACGGCCTAGCGTACCGATCGACCAGCTGAAGATGACCCGTGAAGGCTCGGCCACCGGCGGTAGTAGCACACTGCGACGCGGTATCGCTTCTATCGCGCCTCCCGTCCCCCTCGGGGGGCTACCTCTGATGAACGGGCGGGTACCGGGACCGCGAACAGCAATCCTAAAGATACCCACAATTCAAGATATCTTTCCGGTTGAAACGTCAAAAAAACGCCCTTTGCGTACGATGAAGCCGAACACGCGATTCCGGGCAGCCGAAGCGATTGCCAGCGACGGCCCACATCCCGCCAACAGCCTGTTGGATGAGATCGAACAGTCGCTCGCGCTCGACGTGACCCCGGCCTCCTGGCCGATCGGCATGGGGCGCGACTTTCTCGGCACCTATGATTTGTTCGCCATGCGCTCCTGTTGTTCGAGCGCGGCGTCCACGACCGGGTCACCGAGCCGGTGCGATGCAGAGGCCTCGACGACCCGAAACTGCCGCGGCTATTGCCGAAACCCGCGCTCGCCAAATTGCGCGAGGAGGTCGAGATGGCGAAGGGGCTGTGCGCCCGCCTTTCGACGCGCAGGCCTATTGCGAGGGCCATCTGACTCCGGTCTTTTTCGGCAGTGCGCTCAATAATTTCGGAGTGCGCGACTTGCTGCACGGGGTCGCCGAACTCGCCCTGCCCCGAAAGTTCGGCCGTCGACAAAAGCGGGCATCTAAAGGTATCTTGTCTGTATTCGGCATCTAAAGGTATCTTGTCTATATTCGGCATCGTCGATTGGACCGCATTACGTCGCAGCGAGAGGGGAAATGAATACCAAAATGCCGCGCGGCGCGATACCGACGCCCCGAAGCGAACTCGCCACTTCGGAGCCCTATCGGCCCGAGTCCGGCGCGGAAATCTTCGTTCCAAGCGGCGAGTTTCCGACGCCCAATTACGAACTTGCTGCCGCCCAACCCTATAAGGCGGGCGGCGCCGCGCCCGAAAGCTTCCTCGCTTGGCCAATAGAAATCGGCTTTTGGGGGAACGAGAAGGTGAGCAATTCGAGTTGGGCAGAGGAAGCCTTTGCCAAGGCCTGTGCCGAACCCAAGGTGTTCATCCCGACCGACGTGGTCTTGCTCACGGCGCGGGAATGCGGTTCGTCAAATTTCGCTCGCTTCATGCAAATGCATGGGTTTCAAATGGACAGCACCGCCTATTTGGATGGGCCGTTCAATAAGGTCAACTGGACGAATACGGGGGCTCTGAATGGCGCCATCGCCAATGTCGGGCCGGTAAAAATCGGCGTCGCCTCGGTGAATCTCACCTCCTGCCCTCACGGCCAACTCACACCTGGGACGAGCGGTTGGGCGATCTACGACCTCCCGACGGGCCAGCCTGAAAATCACTGCGCGAGCCTCTGCGGCTACGGACCCTTGGCGGCGTTGGTCGGCCTGTTTGAGCGGTACGGGGTCGATGTCAATGTGTCGTCGGGCATGCCTCCGGGACTTTGCTACGCGATGTTCACTTGGGGCTCCATCGGCATCGTCGACCACCAATCGCTGTTGAACATCACGGGCGAAGCCTGGGTTAGGAACCCGACGACGATTTTCAAGAATCTCAGCGGGTAACCGTCGGGCACGGCGGTCGTTGCGGGAATGCCTGTCGGAGACAGGTCAACATCAGCAACGAATAGTGAACAGGAGCAGAAAACAGTTCGTACCGAGGCGACGGCATCGCGCCGCGTGGTAGCCGTTTCGTCAGATCTGGCGCCTGTTCCTCTGCTTGCGGCGGCTACGCCGCATGTTCCGGACCCGAGTATAGCGGTCCCCCCGAGCTTCCTGATGTGGCCGACTGAAATTTCGTCTTGGAATAACTACGTCTACGGTGACTGCGTTACCGCCGAGGAAGCCTTCGCGAAGGCTACCGCCGCGCCGGAGACATTCATTCCGGAGGCGACGGTGGTCGCCTGGGCGTCAGCGCATGGCTATTTAAATGGTGCTACCCTCACCGCCGTCATGACGACGATGCAAGCGCATGGTTTTCCGTTCAACAATAAGACATACGACGACGGCCCTTACCTGGCGGTCAACTGGGCCAACGCCGCGATTCTGAACAGTGCCATCTACAGCCACGGGCCGGTGAAAATCGGCGTCGGGGCGGAGGACTTCCAATCGAATCCCCATGGCTTGGTTACGCCGGGGACAAGCGGTTGGGCGATGTACAACTATCCGAAAAACCAACCGGAGGATCACTGCGTCAGTCTTTGCGGTTACGGGACCTTGACGGAATTGGTCGGTCTATTCCATCAGCATAACGTCATCGTCCATGCGCCGCCGGGGATGCCTGCGGGCCTCTGCTATGCGATGTTCACCTGGAATTCCATTGGAATCATCGATCAGCAGTCGATGCTGAATATGACCTACGAGGCCTGGATTCGTAATCCGGTGACCATCATCAGGTAAGCCGCGCAGGCTCGAACGCGGGGTCACGGCGGACCACCGTCGCGTTTGCCAACGTGAACGTGCGCCTGGCGCGCGGTCAGAAAATTCACGACAACATGATGGCGCAGCTCGGCGCTCAGATCAAGGTATTTTGAAGGAGCTTTTTCACGGCGTCGCCTGTAAAATACGGTTAAGGTTGATCAACAACGATTCTGTCGCGGCGTTTTGCGCGGCCGCGGCCGCGGCCGCTTTATTAGCTAGACCGACCGGAGTTGCCGGGACACTCTGTACGAATATCCGCGCTGCTTCCAATTGTGCTTCCTTTGATGCGGCGGCGGCGCGAGGTGGTAGTTGTGGGGGAGGGCATTTGGTTTGGGATTGGCACGCAGCCGCAAACGAAATCACGAGTGTGTCTTTTTCTGATCGTCCCACATTCGCGAGGCCAGTGCTTCCTCCACCAGGTCCTTTGAAAGTCTTAAACGTCCATGTAGGGCCACCGCTCAAGGAGCCAGTGATCGTAAAGTCTACGGTAGAGCCGAATGTGGGGCCAGCAGCAATTTTTGAGGCGTCTCCGCCGGAAGCCGACTCTCCTCCGGGTAATGAGCTTATAAGTCCAAAGCCAAAGTCCGCGGGCGCAGATTTCCGCAAGCCTGCGAGTATTATTTCTTGAAGCCCCAAATTTCCTTTAATCCCAAATGGTGACTCCTTAGCTTTAGCACATTCGTTGTCGAAATTAGCATCTTTAAGATTGGATAGATCCAACGTGAAGGTCGGATTCACGTTTCGATGTTGCGTGCCCGAAATTCCGAAATTTGCAATTCCGGTAAAAGTTGCAATCGAATTAAGAAAACTTAAACCCGGCGTCAAGCCTTGAGTATTCGTAATATCTAGGGTCAAATTCACGTAAGCGACGTAACTATATGACCTAAATTTTGCGACTAAATTCGCGTAATCTGGATTATTGACACCATAAAAATTCTGCACATCCCGGATTTCGCATTGTATATGTTTGACGACATCATCGATTGTTAGACCCACTTCCGAAGGCCCTGCGCCCGCACCAGCCGCCGTATCGAAAGAAGGTATTACCGAGCACCCGGTAATACCTACCATCGCTGATGTCAATACGATACCCAACGCCGGGGCAAATGTCCTGCGCATGCGCCGCTCCCCCTTCCGTACGCATAATACATAAAACTCACATATAACTATACTCACATAAAACGCTATCGACTTGCGCGGGAAAAGACTCTCGCCGATCAGTTGTTGCGCCTTCGATGGACCGACTGAGCAGCGCCGACCGATGAGAATTCGAGGCGCCCACTCCTTGTCGCTAACTCCCATGCGTGATAATGTGCGCTAGCTTCTACCAACATCGCGCGGCGCGAACAATGAAGGGAGGATGCAGCGACTGACGAGATTGGTGTGGGGCTAGATTTGCTAAGGGCTTTCGATCTCAGTGGTGCCGAGAACTATGGAACTGCGCGATCGATCCGCACCTTGACTAGGAATTGGTTTCAGCAAGGGAGAGGGTCAATTCTATGTCCGGATCAAGCGTATTCGTTACACTAAATGTATTCTCTGGGCTACCAAATCCCCGTTGGGAACTCACGCCTGAGCAGCTTGTAGAGCTTGAGCGGCTCCTCCAAACACCGCGCAACCCGATAATGCAAAAGCCGGCGGGGGCAAGCGTGGGTTTGGGATATAGGGGTATCCATGTTGAATGGCATCGGCCAGCGCTCACAGGCGCGACCCACATTCATGGTGGAATCATCGGTACACCCGATGTCCAACCGAATTATGAAGATGCGGGCCGTTCGCTCGAGCGATGGTTGCTCAGCACCGCTTCTTCGGCAATACCGTCGCTACAATTGCGCCCCGAGGTTGATGCATTGGTAAATACTGACCTCCAAGCGCCCGTTCAACCTGTCCTTCCCACAGGGGCCGCAGTTGCCTGCCCACCTTGCGGCGGTGGTGCCGCTCCCGCCTATAATCCAGCCGCGTGGAACATCCCCTCAGTTCAGCCGCACAACAACTGTTATAATTACGCTACTAACACAATTACAAATACCTTTGCCCAACCGGGAAATGGCAGCGGTCATCCTTTCGCCCCACCCCCGGATTGTCCGAAGGTGGGCGGTGGTGCCCAGTCGGACGGCCTTGTCCCGGTACCCAGTTTCGCCGCGTCAGTCCCGAACGCGTATTATGTCGCGTTAGTTATCTGGCCAGGAACTGACTTTCATTGGTATCGCCAGGATAGGACGGGCTGCTGGTCGCACAAACCTGGCCAAACGCCGGTTAGAGATGTGGATAACAGCGGTAACAAGATCATCGATCCACGGTCTTGTAACCGCGGTCCATACACCAACTTTTGCGGTTACATGACCGTGGCGCCCGGTCACATTAGCATTAGATGAACGGAGGGTGTCTTGGCTATCGGCGTTGTTCTTAATATAACTTCTGGCGTACCAGCTCCGACGTGGAACTTAAGCGTGAAGCAGGCCGCTGTGCTTTTGACACTGCTGAGTAAGGCGTTCGGGGCAAACGAAGTAGTTGCAAGTTATCCAGAAGACCTCGGTTACCGGGGCTTCACTATTATCGATCCTAAGGATAGAGCATTAGACCATGCTACGATTTACAAGGGGCTAGTATTTCTACGCACTGAGAAACACCCGCGACATGTTGGAAGAGCGATCGAGGAGTTTCTCGTCGATCATATGCCTCAGTCTGTGGGGACTATATATAAATCCTATTTGCAATCAGAATTATCAGGCGTTGCTCCATAAACTCGGGTGCCCAGATATACCGGTCCCGTAGGCTTTGATGATTTATGCCCTCTCGTGAGTACCCTGACCGACGAGATTTTGCGCCGGCGCACGTTTGCGATCCTCTCGCATCCGGACGCCGGCAAAACGACACTGACGGAGAAATTGCTGCTGTTTGGCGCCGCGATCCAATTGGCCGGCGAAGTCAAGGCGCGCGGCGGCGGGCGCGCTCGGATTGGATGGCGATAGAACGCGAGCGCGGCATCTCGGTGTCGTCGGCGGTGATGAGCTTCGAGCGTGAGGGACTCGCCTTCACTGCCCGACACGCCGGGCCACCAGGATTTCAGCGCACTGGGATTTCAGCGGGGGCACCTATCGGTTCGGCTGAGCGCTGATCAACCACGCGGTTGCCATAATCACATGATACTTTCACGCATATCGGCGGCGACGGTTGTGCGGAGGCTTCGCTTTTCAGGGAGTTGGCGGAGACCTGATCTCGACCTGATAAAACAGGCAGAACAGGTGGCCCGGTCGGAGGTGGGCTGGGTTCGCAGAAGGCGTTGGCAAAGAGGCCGGCTGCCATCATATCCCCCGGTCGTGCGGGCGCTTGGGGTGCGCTCGGCGGAAGAGGCCGCATCCCCCGGGAATAGTTGAAACGGATTGATGAGTAATCTTAGCGACGAGATTTTGCGCCGGCGGACGTTTGCGATCATCTCGCATCCGGACGCCGGCAAGACCACTCTGACCGAGAAATTGCTGCTGTTTGGCGGGGCGATCCAATTGGCGGGCGAGGTCAAGGCGCGCGGCGAGCGGCGGCGGGTGCGCTCGGATTGGATGGCGGTCGAGCGCGAGCGCGGCATCTCGGTTTCCTCGGCGGTGATGAGCTTCGAGCACGAGGGGCTCGCCTTCAACCTCCTCGACACGCCGGGCCACCAGGATTTCAGCGAGGACACCTATCGCACCCTGACCGCGGTCGACAGCGCGGTCATGGTGCTCGACGCCGCCAAGGGTATCGAGGAGCAGACCCGCAAGCTCTTCGAGGTCTGCCGATTGCGCGACGTGCCGATCATCACTTTCGTGAACAAGCTCGACCGCGAGGCCCGCGACCCGTTCGACCTGCTGGACGAGATCGAGCAGGCGCTGGCGCTCGATGTGACCCCGGCCTCCTGGCCGATCGGCATGGGGCGCGATTTTCTCGGCACCTACGATCTGTTCGCCGATGCGCTCCTGTTGTTCGAGCGCGGCGTCCACGACCGGGTCACCGAGCCGGTCCGCTGCAGTGGCCTCGACGACCCGCAATTGCCGCGGCTATTGCCCAAAGAAGCACTCGCCAAATTGCGCGAGGAGGTCGAAATGGCGAAGGGGCTGTGCCCGCCATTCGACCCGCAGGCTTATCGCGAGGGCCATCTGACGCCGGTCTATTTCGGCAGTGCGCTCAATAATTTCGGGGTGCGCGAATTATTGGCCGGGGTTGGCGAATTGGCCCCAGCGCCGCGGCCGCAGCCCGCCGACCCCCGGCCGATCGCGCCCGAGGAGCCTAAGGTCGCCGGGTTCGTCTTCAAGGTGCAGGCCAATATCGACCCGCAGCACCGCGACCGCATCGCTTTTGTGCGCATTGCCTCCGGCCGCTTCCAGCGCGGCATGAAATTGAAGAACATCCGCACCGGGCGAGTCATGTCGGTGCAGGCCCCGGTGTTTTTCCTCGCCCGCGAGCGCAACCTCGCCGAGGAGGCCTGGCCCGGCGACATCATCGGCATCCCCAACCACGGGAGCCTCAGGATCGGCGACACCTTGACCGAGGGCGAGGCGCTGCGCATCACCGGCATCCCGAATTTCGCGCCGGAGATATTGCAGCGGGTCAAGGTCGAGGACCCGATGAAGTCGAAGCACCTGAAGCACGCGCTCGAGCAACTGGCCGAGGAAGGGGTGACCCGCGTCTTCAAGCCGCTGAATGGCAGCGATTGGATCGTCGGCGTCGTCGGCGCCTTGCAGCTCGATGTCCTGACCGCGCGGCTCGCCGCCGAATACGACCTTCCGACCCGCCTCGACGGCGCGCCCTATCAGGCGGCGCGCTGGCTCGAAGCCGCCGACCGGGCCGAGCTGGAACGCTTCCGCAACCGCAACCCCGCGGCCAGCGCCGAGGACCATGACGGCGTGCCTGTATTCCTCGCCCGCAACGCGTGGGATCTGCGTACGACAATCGAGGAATGGCCGAAGATCCGCTTCAAGGAAACCCGCGAGCAGAGCTGAGCTAGTGGTCCGTGGTCAGACTTCAATGCCGCCATTCGTTCGGAGGACGGGCCGCCTCGTCGAGCGGAAACGCCGGGTCCGGGAGGGGCACGGCTTCGGGATTGTCGGCAAATTCGGTTTTGCGCTCGAGCGCGGCGCGTTTGAGGCGCAAATAGGAGCGCATCGTCAGCGGGATCGAGCTGACATAGACGATGCCGACGACGGTCAGGGTCAGCCAAGGCTCGGTGGTGAGGAACGCGGTCGCGACGCCAAAGCCGAGCAAGGTCGGGATCACCAGATGGTGCGGGATGCGGATCCGCTTGAGCGACACGGTCGGAACCTTGCTGATCATCAAGAGCGCAATACCGGTCGCCGTGACGGCGTTGAGATAAGGCGAGCGGAACAGCCAGTCGCCCCACTCGAAGCTCAAGAACATCGGCACCATGACGAGCCCCGCTCCGGCCGGCGCCGGCGCACCGGTGAAGAACGGCGCGACGTAAGACAGCATCTCGTGACTGGCCTCGGTGTTGAAGCGCGCCAGACGCAGCGCGCAACAGACCGCAAAGAGCAGTGCGATCGCCCAGCCGAGACCGTGCAGTTCCGATAATGTCCACAAGTACAGCACCGCCGCCGGAGCCACGCCGAAGCTGACGAAATCCGACAGGCTGTCGAGTTCCGCGCCAAAGCTGGAGGTCGCCTTGAGGAGGCGGGCCATGCGTCCGTCGAGCCCATCGAAGATGCCGGCAGCGATGATGGCAAAGACCGCCAACTGGAAATTCCCGCCCATCGCAAAGCGCATCGCCGTCATCCCGGCGCACAGCGCGAGCAATGTCAGGACGTTCGGGACCATGCGGTTGACCGACAAGCCGGAGAGCCGCCGCATCCGCACCCGTGACCGCCGGGTTCTTGCCGAACGCATCCTCAAGGTTCTCCTCCCATGGTCAGGCCGCCGCCTCATTGGGCCACCCCTTGGCGCGGCGGCTCCTCGGCGAGCCGGTCGGCGAGCACGGTTTCGCCGCCGACCATGCGCTGCCCCGCCACGACCATCGGGACATAAGGCGGCGGACAATAAATGTCGACCCGCGAGCCAAAGCGGATGATGCCGATCCGCTGGCCGGTTGCAACCTGCTGCCCGTCGTAGAGATGGCAGACGATACGGCGCGCGACGAGCCCGGCGACCAGCACAAAGGCGATGTCGGGACCCTCCGGCGGCGCGATGCGAATCGCCAGGCGCTCATTGTCCTCGCTCGCCTTGTCGAGGCTGGCGTTGACGAAGCGGCCCTTGGTGTAGCGCATCGCCGCCACCCTGCCGCCGACCGGCGCGCGCGTCACGTGCACGTCGAAGATGTTGAGAAAAATGCCGATCCGGGCGACCGCCGCATCGCCCATCGCCAGTTCTTGGGGCGGCGTTGCCGGGGCAATCGACACGACGATCCCATCGGCCGGGCTGATCAGCAGACCCGGCCGGGTCGGGGTCACCCGCCAGGGATCGCGGAAGAAATATACCATCCACAGGGTCACGACCGCCGCGGCCCAGCCGGCGGGCGCCCAGAGCAGGAACAACAGCAAGGTTGCGACCACCCCCGCGGCGACAAATTTGAACCCGTCCGGGTGGAGCGGGGCGAGGAATCGGCGCAGCACGAAGTTCGATCAGCTTCCCTCGCGGCGCCAGGCGGCGAGCAGCCCGCCGACGATCAGCAGCAGCGCCGCGATGCCGGGCAGAAGCGGCGTCTCGCTGAAGCCGGTCACCGTGTAATCGCCATTGGCGCGGAACCCCATCCAGTTCCGCCCGGCGGCCGCCCGATCGGGCGAGACGCGGCGGATCTCGGGCATCGCACCGGTGCCCACCCAGAAGACCCCGCCTCCGGTCGCCGCCGCTATCGGGGCCAGTTTATCGGGAGTGGAGCGGACATCGGCGAACTCGATCGGGTTGAGCGGCCCCGCCGCCGCCAACGCCGTGCGGGTCCCGTCGGTCACGCGGTAGAGCCCCATCTCGCTGATCGCGAGCCTGCCGGAGCTTCGCCCGCCGCTCTCCGGCGTCAAAGTGAGGCTCCGGCTGGAACCGTCGGGCGCCGCGACGGTAACCGGCCGGTCGTCCGGCTCGAGCGATTGCCTCGTAACCACGAGGCTGTCGCCTTCGACCGCCGCGCGCAGATCGTTTTCTTCGAGATCGGGTTCCTTCATCAGCCAGTAGGCGAGGCGCCGCAGCAACTCCGCCTGCGGCCCGCCGCCTTCGAAACCGCGCGCCCAGAACCACATCTGGTCGGACAGCAATTGCGCCACCCGGCCCTGGCCGACGCGATCGAGGACCAGCAGCGGTTCGCCGTGATCGCCGCTCATCACGGTAACCCCGCGCTGCACATGCGAATCGACCTGCCGGAACCAACGTCCCCAGGACGGCTGGCCGCCCGGCGGCCCAGCCCCCGGCAGGTCATCGGTCACCGGGTGGCGGCGGCCGAGATCGGTCAGCTGCGGTTTGAACCCCTCCTCGTACACATCGCCGGTCGGCTCGGTCGGCAAGATCGACCCGAGCGGCGTGCGGGAGAGGCTCATCGGGGTGCCGAAGCTCGGGCCGGCCGCTTCGAGAAAGGCCCCGCCCTTGCGCACATAGCGCGCGACGTTTTCGAGATAGGCCTGCGGGATCACCCCCCGGCGGCTATAGCGGTCAAAGATGATCAAGTCGAATTCGTCGAGCTTGACGTCGAAGAGTTCGCGGATCGGAAAGGCGATCAGCGACAACTCACGGATCGGCGTCCCGTCCTGCTTTTCCGGCGGCCTCAGGATCGTGAAATGGACGAGGTCGACCGAGGGATCGGATTTGAGGATGTTGCGCCAGACGCGCTCGCCGGCATGCGGCTCGCCCGAGACGAGCAGCACCCGCAAACGGTCGCGCACGCCATTGACCACGACAACGGCCCGATTGTTGTCGAGCGTCAGCTCGCGCGGGCCAGGCTCGACCGCAAGCTCGAGAATATTGGGTCCGCCGTGATCGATCGGCAAGGTCAGTGGGACATCGCGGCCGACCGGCACGGTCACCTGCCGCGGCGGGCCGCCATCTTTGCGCCACGTCACGACCGCTTGGCCCTGTGCGCCCTCCTGCTTGCCGGGGGAGCTCTCCGGCAGATCCTCGACCCGGACCTTCAGCTGCAATTCCTTGCCGACCAAGCCAAAGCTCGGCGCTTGGGCAACGACCAGCCGGCGGTCACCCTCGTCAGGCAGGCCTGAGAGCAGAACGTGGAGCGGCGCGCCGATCGTCTCGGCAGCCGCCTTGGCGTCGCCGGCGGGAACGTCGTGCACCTGCCCGTCGGTGATCATGACGACGCCGGCGAGGCGCTGTCGCGGCACGTCGGACATCGCCCGCGTGAGGGCGGTGAACAGGCGGGTGCCATCGTCGCCGGCGCCGGGCTGCGGCTTTCCCGCGCGAACCACGCGGACATCGAGGTTGCGCTCGCGAGCTAGGCGATCGCTGAGCGCCGCCAGCGCCGCTTCCGTCGCATGCTGGCGATCGCCGATCCGTTGGCTCGGCGATTCATCGACGATGATGATCGCGGTATCGCGCTGCGGGTCGCGCTTTTCTTCGACCACCGACGGGTTGACGAGCGCGGCGAGGAGGATCGCGACGGCGATCATGCGCCACAATACACCCCGCGCGCCGCGCACAACCCCGAAGGCGAGAAGCAGCAAGCCCGCGGCACCGAGCGCGGCGATCGCGTACCACGGCAGGAGCGGCGCGGCGGCGAGCGAAAACGCATTACCGATCATTGACCCAGGCGCTCCAGGATGGCCGGCACGTGAACCTGGTCCGATTTGTAGTTGCCGGTCAGGACATACATGACGAGGTTCACCCCGAAGCGCATCGCCATTTCGCGCTGGGGCTCACCGCCAGGCACCACGGCAAAAGCCGGCCGGCCCTGCGCATCGATCGCCCAGGCCCCCGCCCAGTCGTTGGCGCCGACAATGACGCTGGAGACGCCGTCGTTGATGCGGTCCTCGACCGGCTCGACCCACAATGTCCCGACATTCCAGCGCCCCGGAAACTCGTGCATCAGGTAGAAAGACTTTGTCAGCACATGATCGGGCGGGATCGGCACGAGCGGCGGCATTTTGATCCCGGCGACCAATCGGCGAAGCCGCTGCGCCGAAGAGTCCGTCCCGCCGACCGGGCCGGGGGTCTGGTCGTTGGCGTCGCGCGTGTCGAACAAGATCGTGCCGCCGGTATCTAGGTACCGGTTGATCCGCTCGACGGCCTTTGCCGAGGGCGGCGCCTGGGTGGCTACGACCGGCCAATAAAGCAGCGGAAAAAAGATCAGCTCGTCAGTCTCGATATCGACCGCGAGCGGTTCGGCGGTTTCCACGGCCGTCCGCCGGTTCAATGTCGCCGTCAGACCGATGAGACCGGCCCGGCTGACCGCATCGGCTTCCTGATTTCCGGTGCGGACGTAAGCCAGGCGAAGCTCGGACGTCGCCTGCACCACGAAGGCGTCGTCGGCGTGGGCCGCAGAAGCGGCGCCGAGCAGCGCGGTGAGCAACACCGCGGCGAGCCGCGCCGGACGGCGTCGCAGCAGCCCGCGCAGTCCGTAGGCGATCAGCAGATCCGCAAGCGCGATAAGCAGCGCCGCGGTCAGCAGCGGTGGGCGCAGGTCGATCTCGTGGCCGGTCGCTAAGTTCTCGCTCAGGGTTTCCGGCGGCAACCCCTCGACCGGCTTCAGTTCGGGGATCCCGGCCGAAAGATTGAGCGCGCGCCGGGCGTCGGCGGTGCCATAAAACCCTGGCGGATGCCGCGGCGATGCTGCTGCGGTTGCGATCTCCGTGGCGGGGATCGGCCGGGCCGTGGGCGGCGCCCGCTGCAGGCGGCCAAACCCGTCGAGGGTCTCGATCGGTGCCAAGGCTTCCTCGCCCGCCTCCGTCACGCCCTGGCTCATCGCCTCAATCCGCCGCAGCATCTCGACGAAGAGGCCGGACAAGGCGAGGTTCGACCAGTCGGCGTTCGCCGTCGTGTGGACGAGAACGATCCAGCCTCGTCCGCGCCTCTCCGCCGTAACGAGCGGTGTGCCGTCGACCAGCCGTGCCCAGGTCTTCCCGGCGAGATCCAGATCCGGCTCGGCCAAGACCTGGCGCGACACTGTAACATCGGACGGGACGACGAGCCCCGCGAAGGGACTGTCGGGCGCAAACGGGGCGAGCTTCGCCGGCTGCTCCCACGACAGCGCGCCGCCGATCGTGCGCCCGCCGCCGTGACGCAGCCGCACCGGCAACAGTTGGTCGCCCTGCTCGGCGAGATGCGGGCCGGCGAAACGCAGCAACAGCCCGCCGGCCTCGATCCATTTGCCGACAGCCGCCTCTTCTGCCGGCGAATCCGGTCCGGTATCCGCAAACACCAGCACCGCGAGCTCGCGCTTCAGGAGGTCGGTGGCACTGCCGCGCCGCAGTTCGGTGAACGGGCCGAGCGCCCGCTCGAGATAATAGTTCTCCCCGAGCAGCGGCTGTCCTTTGGTGTTCGGCGCCGCGACAATCCCGACCGGGCGTCGTCGCCACCTCTCGTCGATCAGCAGCACCGAGCCGGCGGATTGATCGCCTTCGACCTCGATCCGGGTCATGCGGTTGCGCAGCTCGCTGGGCATGGCCAGACGGAGCTCGACACCCTTTGCCCCCGGCTCGATCGTCGCCGCCTGCCGCGCGAGCAAGCGGCCATCCTCGCCGCTCGCCCGCACCTGGAAGAGGCGCGGCGCAGGCGCCGGCAACGTATGCAGCACGACTTCGACGTCCTTCGCCTCGGCATTCCCGGCGGCGAGCATAACCGGGGCCTCGGCGGGCTGCGCCGTCAGGTAGCGCAAACTCCCCCGTTTGACCAGATGAGCTGCCAGCGCCTCGTTCCCGCCATCATCCGCAACACCGTCGCTGAGCCAGATGGCGGAGCTCGCCTCCGGCAAGGAGAGTGCTTCGAGGCGCCCCAGCGCGCCGCGCCGGTCGACGGGCCATGGCTTGGGCAGCAATGCCTGAACCGCCGCCGCCGCATCCGCGGCGCGCACCGGTCGCAAGGGTGCCGCCGGCTCGTCCACCGCGGTCGGCGCGGTCGTGACCAGCACCACCTGCCGGTCTTCGCGTTCGGCCTCGGCCAGCAGCGCGCCGAGCGCCGCCTGCCGGGCCGGCCAGTCGTGCGCCGCGGCCCAGCCGTCATCGACCACGAGCACGATCGGGCCTGTCGCCGCGAGGCGCGCCTGCGGATTGAGCAGCGGGTGGGCGACCGCCAAGATCACCAGAGCGGCCAACAGCATGCGCAGCAGGATCAGCCACAAGGGGGTTCGCGCCGGCGTCTCCTCGCGCGGCACGAGCCCGAGCAGCAGCCGAATTGCCGGAAAGGCGATGCGCCGCGGCGCCGGCGGCGTAACTCGCAACAGCCACCAGATGATCGGCAGCGCCGCCAACGCCACGAGCAGCCACGGCGAGACAAAAGCGAGGGAACCGAGTGCAAGCATGAGTCAGCGCTCGGCCGAGGCAGCGGTGCCCTCACCCACCCAGCCCTGGCGGGCTGGGTCCCCCCTCTCCCGCACTGCGGGAGAGGAGCTTTGAGAGCAATCCTTTGTAGCCCCTCTCCCGCACCGCGGGAGAGGGTGCCGAGCGAAGCGAGGCGGGTGAGGGTGCTGCCGGGTCATACTCACCGCCGCCGGTCGGCCGACAACGCGGCATAAAGCGCCAGCAGGGCAAGGTGCGGCGGGCGATCGGTGCGGTGGAAGCCGAAGCTCCAGCCGAGGGCAGCGGCAATCGCAGCAAGCCCCTCGCGATGACGCCGGAACCGCTCGGAATAATCCTCTCGGACGCTCTCGACGCGGCTGATCACGACCTGGTCGCGCTCCTCGACACCTTCAAAGCGCACGCGCCCGTCGAACGGCAGGTCTTCCTCCGCCGGGTCGACGACCTGCAACAGATGGCCCTTGAGCCCCGCCGAGGCAAAACGGGCAAGCGCACTGTTGACGGCATCGGGCGGCGACAGGAAATCCCCGATGAATACCAGCTGCGCCGCGCGCGGCAGCGGCTCGAAGGCGGGAAGGCTCGCCGCATCGCGCTGGTCGCGGCCGATCAACTCGGCGACCCGCGACAGCGCAATCCGCCCGCTGATCGGAGCCATGCCGCTGCCGAGAATGGTCAGGCGCTCGCCGCCACGGACGAGGAGACTCGCCAGCGCGACGAGAAGCAGCTCGGCCCGGTCGCGCTTGGTCGGCCACTCGACGCCCGGCACATACTCCGCCGAACTGTAGCTCATCGATGCCGAGGCGTCCCGCCACAGCCACACGCTCTGCGCGGCTTCCCATTCGGTTTCGCGGACATAAAGCCGCTGCGACTTGGCGCTCTCGCGCCAGTCGATGCGCGCCGCCGCGTCGCCCGGTTCGTACTGGCGAAACTGCCAGAAGGTCTCGCCCTGCCCGACACGCCGGCGTCCGTGCACCCCCTGAGCGACGGTGACGGCAACCCGCTCGGCCGCGACGAGAAGCGGCGGCAGGACGGCCGCGGCCTGCTCCGCCCGGTCGCGCAACGCGGCGGGCGCAGGGGTGCGGCGCGACAGGAAACCGGCGCTGGTAAGGGTTTGGGTCAGGCTCAACGGAGCGGCGCCGAAATCTGCTCGATCACCCGAGCCACTGTGACACCTTCCGCACGGCCGGCAAAGCTGACCGCCATGCGGTGCCGCAATACCGGCGGCGCCAAAGCAAGAACATCGTCTATCGAGGGGCTGAACCGGCCGTCGATCAATGCCCGAGCCCGGCAGGCGAGCATCAGGGCCTGGCTGGCGCGGGGTCCCGGCCCCCACGACACGAAGCGCCGGACCCCCTCGATCCCCGTCTCGTCCGGTCTGCCGGAACGGACGAGCGAGAGGATCGCCTCGACAACGCTCTCGCCGACCGGAATGCGGCGCACGAGGCGCTGCGCCGCCATCAGCTCGGCGACGTTCATCGCCGGCCGCGGCCGGTCCTCGAGGATTCCGGTCGTCGCAATCAGCATCTGCCGCTCTGCGTCGAGGTCGGGGTAATCGACATCGATCTGCAACAGGAAGCGATCGAGCTGGGCTTCCGGCAGCGGATAGGTGCCCTCCTGCTCGAGCGGGTTTTGCGTCGCCAGCACATGGAACGGCCGGGGCAGAGGATGGTACTGGCCGGCGATCGACACGCGGCCCTCCTGCATCGCCTGCAGCAACGCCGACTGTGTGCGCGGACTCGCTCGGTTGATCTCGTCCGCCATCAAGAGTTGGCAGAAGACGGGCCCCGGAATGAAACGAAACGAGCGCCGTCCGCTCTCGCTTTCTTCGAGGACCTCGGAGCCGAGAATGTCGGCGGGCATCAGGTCGGGCGTGCATTGGATGCGTTTGTCGTCGAGGCCGAGGATCGTGCCCAAGGTCTCGACCAGCCGGGTCTTGGCGAGACCGGGGACACCGATCAACAGCGCATGCCCGCCGCACAATAGCGTGATCAACGCTTGCTCGACCACTTCGCGCTGACCAAAGATGATTTCGCCGATGCGCTCGCGCACCAGGCTGAGGCTTCGGCCCAGGGCCTCGACCTCGGCAACGAGATCAGTGGAGGAGGCGTTGATGGGTGCAGTGGAAGTCAAGCGGAACGATCCCTCTTCAAACTCTACGACAGGGGCAAGGCTGACCCAAAACGGCGCCTCCGGCAACTCCTCCCCGGCAATGACCGCCTCTACCGGAAGGCGGCTGCCGATCGACTGCGGCGACCTCGAGATGTGGATCGCGCGCGACGGTACCTGGTTTTATCGTGGATCTCCCATCGGCCGCTTGCCTCTCGTCAAGCTCTTCGCCTCCGTTCTGCGCCGTGAGGCCGATGGCCGTTATTGGCTGGTCACCCCGGCCGAGCGCGGCCGCATCGAAGTCGAGGACGTGCCCTTTCTCGCCGTGGTGGTGACGGTCGAGGGCGAAGGTCGCGACCAGCGACTGATATTCCGCACCAATCTGGACGAATTTGTGACGGCGGGACCCGACAACCCGCTGCGCGTGGAAACGGCTGCGAGCGGCGAGCCGGCGCCCTATATTCTGGTGCGCGACGGACTCGAAGCCCGTCTCGCGCGGCCGGTGTTTTATGAGCTCGTTGAACTCGGGACGGAGGAGCCGGTTGGCGAGACGACGCAATTCGGGGTGTGGAGCAGGGGGGTATTCTTTCGGCTGGGCGAGCCTGCACCCGATTGAGAGTGAAGACGCGTTTCGGCCGGAGGAATTGAGGCGAAATCATTGACATCGACAAATTCCTTTACACAAAACTGCATAATCGAGCGTTTCCTGCAGCTCGGGCGCCCGGGACGCCGAGGGTTTGGTGGGGCGGCTGACCCGGCCGAAGCCGCTGCCCTGAGGGAAGCGACCCGCGGTGATCACGATCTCAACCCGGGGATGACGCCGCCGAGCACTGCGCTGCGCCCGGCCGCAGTGCTGGTCCCGCTGGTCGACCGCCCGGAGGGCATGTCCGTGCTGCTGACGCAGCGCACTCCGCATTTGACGGCGCATGCCGGGCAGATCTCGTTCCCCGGCGGACGCATCGAGGAGAGCGACGCCGATCCGACTGACGCCGCGCTGCGCGAGACCGAAGAAGAGGTCGGGCTGACGCGGGACCATGTCACGGTGATCGGCCGGCTCGATACCTATGTGACCGGGACCGGCTTCGAGATCACTCCGGTGGTCGGGATCGTCCAAGTGCCGTTTCCGCTAGTGATCGACCCGTTCGAGGTCTCGGAGGCGTTCGAGGTGCCGCTCGCCTTTATTGTAGACTCAAAAAACCACCGCCGGACGACGCGCGACTTTGAGCATCGGACGCGCGTCTTCTTTGTGCTGCCGTATCAAGGCCGCAACATTTGGGGAGCAACGGCCGGGATACTGGTAAATTTGGCCGAGGTGCTCGCCGGTTGAGGAGGCCATGCTCCGGGTCTTCCTCACAATCGTGCTGCCGCTCCTTCTGCCCACCGCGCTGTATCTGCTGTGGGTCAACACCTTCGGAGCCGAGCATGGCCGGAACGCGGTGCGGTGGACAGCGGTCCCATGGATCTCGCTGGCCGGTGCCGGCGTCGTGCTGTTGGCGATCGTGCTCTTCGTCGTGACCGTCCATTTCGGCGCGCCGCAAGAGGGGGTCTACGTGCCGCCGCGGTGGGAAGGCGGCCGCATCGTACCCGGCCACATGGAACCTAGACGGGGCGGATGAGCGATACCGACAATTTGCTCCGCATCGAGCCGCAGCCCTGGATGACCGACTCGGCGACGCTGGGCGTCCTCGAAGCGCTCTCCGCAGGCGGAGCGCAGGCTCGGTTCGTCGGCGGCTCGGTCCGCGACGCCTTGCTCGGCCAGCCGACCCCCGGGTCAAGCCCGAGGGCCGACATCGACATTGCTACCCCGGCGCCGCCCGAGCGGGTGGTCGAGCTATTAGAAAAACGCGGCATCAAGGTCGTGCCGACCGGTCTCGCACACGGCACGGTGACCGCGATTGCCGGAAATCCGCCGCGCCATTTCGAGATCACCACGCTGCGGCGCGACGTCGAAACTTACGGCCGCCGCGCCCGCGTCGCCTTCGACGCCGACTGGGCGGCCGATGCGGCGCGGCGCGACTTCACGATCAATGCGATCTTTCTCGAACCCGACGGCACGGTGCATGATCCGGTGGGGGGCGTCGCCGATTTGCGGGCGCGCCGGGTGCGGTTTGTCGGCGACCCCGCGACCCGCATTGCTGAGGATGTGCTGCGGATCCTGCGCTATTACCGGTTCGAGGCGCGCTTCGGCGCCGGCCTCGGCGATCCGCAAGCGCGTGCCGCCTGCCGTGCCATGGCCCATCTGTTGCCCAATCTCTCCGCCGAACGGGTAGCTCAGGAACTGGTGAAGCTGCTGGAGACTACCGACCCCGTCGCGGCGTTGCGGATGATGGCGGAAGACGGCGTGCTCTCGATAATCGTGCCGGAGGCACGCCGGGTCGATCGGCTGCGGCATATGATCGCGATCGAGCCGGAACCCGATCCGCTGCGGCGGCTGGCCGCGCTGATCCAGGTCGACGGCGCCGGAGCCATCGCGCTCGCCGAGCGCCTGCATTTTTCAAATGCGTGGCGCGATCGGCTCCACGGTCTTGCTGCGCCATGGGCCGTCGACCCCGACGCGGACGTCGCCGCTCAGCGGCGTGCTCTATACCGGCTCGGCGCCGAGCGTTATCGCGACATCACCCTCCTACTGGCGGCGCAAGGGGCGATGAGCCAGGACCGGCTCGGCGAGCTACTCGCCCTCGCCCGCGACTGGAGGCGTCCGGCATTCCCCCTCGCCGGCCGGGATGTCACCGCCCTCGGAATTCCGCCGGGCCCGCGAGTTGGCCGGCTGCTCGATGCGATGCGCGCGTGGTATGAGGCGGGCGACTTCACGGCTGATCGCGCCGCCTGCCTCGCTCGCCTCAAAGAACTCGCGAAACCGCCCGATCGCCCCGCATAATCCGGGAGTAGGAGCGCTTTTTGGAGGACCGGATGTATCTAGAGACCCTCCCGCTGGACGGCTGCTTCGCTTGCGAGGTGCAGCGCTTGCGACTCTGGGACCCTATGGAGGATGGGATTGTCCATGAGCTGCGCGATTTATGGGCTCATCATCCGGTGCTGGTGTTTCGCCGCCAAGCCCTCGCCGAACGAGAGCTGGCTGAGTTCAGCGCGCTCTTCGGATCGCTCGAACGCGTCGTCCGTACCGAATGGGCCTCCCCCGTCGTACCGGAAATCGGTCTCATCTCGAATCTCAAGGATGGCCAGGCAAGACCGATCGGAGGGCTGGGCGATGGCGAGCTCCAGTGGCACTCCGACCAGTCCTATATGATGAACCCGGCGACCGGAGCCGCACTCTACGCGGTCGAGCTGCCGCCTGAAGGCGGCACGACCTCATGGGTGGATTTGGCCGCCGCCTACGCTGGGCTGCCCCACCGGCTCAAACGACTGGTGGAGGGCCGGCAAGGGGTCTTCAGTTACGCAAAGCGGCTGGCCGGCTATCAGGGAGTTGACCGGGTGATCTCGTCGGAAGCGAAACGCAAGACGCCGCCCGTCTTGCATCCGCTGGTTCACACCCATCCGGTAACCGGCAGAAAAGCACTCTATCTCGACTCGACGACAACAATTGGCATCGAGGGAATGGACGACGTGCCGGGCTCCGCTCTCCTCGACGAAATCTACAGTTTCGCGACACGGCCTGAGTTCGTTTATCGCCACGACTGGCACGTCGGCGATGTCGTGATGTGGGACAACGGCTCGACGATGCATCGGCGGCAACCCTTCGACCCGACGGCGCGCCGCCTGATGAAGCGGACGACGATATTTCTCTCCCGCGAGCGCCATATCGTCCCCGAGGGCCGTCTTGCAGCAGAGGAGGAGATGGCGTGAGTGCGGCTGTCGAGAGGGATACCGAGCGCGAGCTAGTCGAGAAGGCGAGACAGGTTCTCCCGGGCGGCAGCTTTGGCAACTTCCCCGGCGATGTCGTGATCCGCGACGGCCGCGGCGGTCGGGTATGGGACGAAAGCGGCAAGGAATACGTCGATTTCTTGCTGGGTTCCGGCCCGATGCTGGTCGGTCATGCCCACCCCGAGGTCACCGCCGTCGCCCAGGCGCGGGTCGCGCAGGGAACGACTTTCTTCGCCAATAACCGCTACGGGATCGAGCTCGCCGAGGCCATTGTCGACGCCGTGCCTTGCGCCGAGCAGGTCCGGTTCGTCAGCACCGGGTCCGAGGCGGATCTCTATGCGATGCGCGCCGCCCGCGCTTTCCGCAGGCGCGACAAGATCCTCAAATTCGAGGGCGGCTATCACGGCATGAGCGATTATTCGCTGATGAGCCTCGCCCCGAAGCGGCTCGGCAATTTCCCGCAGCCGATCCCGGATTCGGCCGGCATCCCGCGCAGCTTGCGCGACGAGATTCTGGTCGCGCCGTTCAACGACCTCGAGGTCGTCGCCGGCCTGGTGCGCGAGCACAAGGACGAGCTGGCCGGCGTGATCGTCGAGCCCTTCCAGCGCATCATTCCACCAAAGCCCGGCTTTCTCGAAGGGCTGCGCAAGATCACGGCGGAAAACGGCGTCGTTTTGATCTTCGACGAGGTGGTGACCGGGTTCCGCCTCGCTTATGGCGGCGCCCAGGAATATTACGGCGTCGTCCCCGACCTCTGCACGCTCGGCAAGGTGATCGGCGGCGGCTTCCCACTCGCCGCGATTGCGGGGCGGGCAGAGATCATGGCCCATTTCGACCGCAGCGCCGTCGGCGATGACGGCTTTCTGATGCAGGTCGGCACATTGTCCGGCAATCCGGTCGCGGCGGCGGCCGGTCTCGCAACGCTCCAAATCCTGAAACGGCCGGGAGCTTACGAACGCATTTTCGCCACCGGCCGTGAACTGATGGGCGCCCTCGCCGAGCTGCTGAAGGCGACCGGAATGACTGCGCAGGTGACCGGCGAGCCGCCGCTGTTCGATGTCGTGTTCACCGGCGAACCGGTGCGCGACTATCGCGACGCTTTGCGGGGCGACGCCGAGATGCTGCGCCGGTTCAATGCGCTGCTGCGCGACCGCGGCGTGTTGAAGGGCGAGCAGAAATACTACGTGTCGCTCGCCCACACCGCGGAGGATATCCGGCACACCTGTGAAGCGTGGGCCGCGGCGATCGAAGTCCTCGCCAGAGGCTGACCCCTCCGTGGGGTGAGGGGCCGCAGCATCTAGCTGATCGTCTCGGACATCGGCCGCACTACGATCCCCGCGGCTTCGAGCCCCTCTCTGACGAGCCCTGCCATTGCCACGGCCGCCGGGTTGTCGCCATGCACGCAGACCGTGTCGATCGCGACCGGGATCCGCTTGCCCGAAGTGCTGATGATCGCGCCTTCGCGCACCATCGCCGAGACGCGGGCGGCGGCCTCCTCGGGATCGTGCAACACCGCCCCGGGAAGCTTGCGCGAGACCAGGTTGCCGGTGTCGTCATAGGCGCGGTCGGCGTAGATCTCGCGCGCCATTCTGAGGCCCAGCTCATGCGCCGCGCGTTCAAGCTCGGTGCCGGCCATCACGACATAGATCAACTCTGGGTCGATCGCCGCAATGGCGCGGCCGATGGCGAGCGCCGTCGCGCGGTCGACCGCGGCGAGGTTGGCCAAGGTGCCGTGCGCCTTCACATGGCCGACGCGGTGGCCGACCGCCCGCGCCACCCCTTGCAGCGCGCCGATCTGATAGACGACCATCTTTTCGATGTCCTCGGGCTTCTCGCCCTGAATTTGGCGCCGGCCAAAACCCCAGACATCGAAAAAGCTCGGATGGGCGCCGATCCCGACGCGGTTTTCCTTGGCCCTGGTCACGGTCTCGAACATGACGAGCGGATCGCCGCCGTGAAAGCCGCAGGCGACATTCGCCGAGGACACGATCTTCAGCATCTCGGCGTCGCTGCCCATCGTCCAGGCGCCAAAGCTCTCGCCCATGTCGCAATTGAGGTCGATCACGTCCATCGCGGTTTCCTTGGGTCGTTCAATACTCCTTATAGGGGAGAAATTTGCCGCTCAGGGTCAGCTTGACGCGGTCGCCTTTGGGGTCGGGCTGACGCTCGATCGTCATGTCGAAATCGATCGCGCTCATGATCCCGTCGCCGAATTCCTCCTGGATCAATTCCTTCCAGGTCGTGCCATAGACCTGCACGAGCTCGTAGAAGCGGTAGATCAAGGGATCGGTCGGCACCGCGGTCGGCAATGAGCCGCGATAGGGGATCTCCTGCAGCAGGGTTGTTTCCTCTTCGCCAAGATCCAGCAGCTTGGCGGCGCGCCCGGCCTGCTCCGGGCGGAGCTTCATCTGACCGATCAGCGCGGCGGTCAAATAAACCGCCGAGCCGCCAGCGATCTCGGCGACGATCGTCTTCCAGCTCAGACTCTTGGCGCGTTTAGCGGCGAGGATCTTGCGGGTCACTTGATCACGGGTCATTGCGTGGCTCCTCTGCAGGCGAGATCCTCGCAGGGCAGCAATGCCCGTGCCAGGTTTCCGGATTTTCCCTGCCGGACAGGGAAGATGCGGGAAAGTATCGCCGTCTGGCAAGGAAATCGGTGCAGCTCGCCGCCAATAAACCCTTTTTGGACAGTCGCTTAGGCATCCCATCCCTACCCGGCCCTGCAGGGAAGTCTTTGCCGCCCGGCAGGGAGCAAAATCGGGCTGGCAGGGAAATACAGGGAAGGCAAATGGATCGCCATAATTTGCGTCGGGGCCCCGAGGAAGGGCAAGAGAATACCCCGCGAACTTGTCGGCAAGATGGCGATCCACATGTGCTGCAAGCCGCGCAGTCGCCGGTGGCTATTCCCGAGAAAGCGTAGGACACTACGGTCGACCGTATCACTGGCGGTGTCGGCATGGATATCGCGGAGTGGCTGCGGAAGCTCGGGCTCGAGCAATACGAGCCGGCCTTCCGTGCGAACGAGATCGACGCAAGGGTATTGCCGAGCCTGACGGCCGAGGATCTGAAGGACCTCGGGGTTAATTTGGTCGGCCATCGCCGGCGATTGCTCGACGCCATCGCCGCGCTCGGCAGCCCCCTCCCCAATCCTCCCCCGCAAGCGGGGGAGGGAAGGGTGGGGGCCGAGCGGGAGAGGGTTGGCGAGGGGCCTGCGCAGGGCATGGTCGGGGCCGACGCCGAGCGCCGCCAGCTGACGGTGATGTTCTGCGACCTGGTCGGCTCGACCGCACTCTCGACGCGGTTTGACCCGGAGGATTTGCGGGATCTGATCGGCACTTATCACCGCGCGGTCGCCGAAACGGTCGGCCGCTTCGACGGGTTTGTCGCCAAGTACATGGGTGACGGGGTGCTGATCTATTTCGGCTACCCGCAAGCGCACGAGGACGATGCCGAGCGCGCGGTGCGCGCTGGGCTGGCGGTGATCGAGGCGGTCGGCCGATTGCCGGCGCGAGAAGATCTGCGCCTGCGGCTCGGCATCGCCACCGGGATCGCTGTGGTCGGCGATCTGATTGGCGAGGGTGCCGCACAGGAGCGCGGCGTCGTCGGCGAGACCCCGAACCTCGCCGCCCGGCTGCAGTCCCTGGCCATGCCGAACACGCTGGTCATCGCCGAGGCGACGCGCCGGCAGATCGGCGGGCTGTTCGATCTCGAAGACCTCGGACCGCAACAACTTGCCGGCTTTGCCGAGCCGCAATGCGCCTGGCGGGTCTTGAGCGAAAGCGGCGCGGTGAGCCGCTTCGAGGCGTTGCGCTCGGCGGAGACGCCGCTCGTCGGGCGTGAGGAGGAAGTCGAGCTGCTCATCCGCCGCTGGCAACAGGCGAAGAGCGGCGAAGGACGGGTGGTGCTGATCTCCGGCGAGCCGGGCATCGGCAAGTCGCGGCTCACCGCCGCGCTTTCCGAGCACATCGGAACCGAGCCGCATACCCGCCTGCGCTATTTCTGCTCGCCGCACCACCAGGACAGCGCGCTCTATCCGTTCATTGCCCAGCTCGAACGCGTCGCCGGGTTCGCCCGCGACGACACGGTCGAAGCCAAGCTCGGCAAACTGCGAGCATTGCTCGCGCCGGGCACGCGGGATGACGACGATATCGCGCTGTTGAGCGAGCTCTTGTCGTTGCCGAGTTCCGCCGCGAACCTCAACCTCAGCCCGCAGCGCAAACGGGAGAAATTGTTCGAGGCGCTGCTGAACCAGCTCGAAGCCGAAGCGCGCCGCCGACCGGTGCTGATGGTGTTCGAGGACGCCCACTGGATCGATCCGACCTCGCGCGAGCTCTTGGACCTGACCGTCGACCGGGTGCGCCGCCTGCCGGTGCTGTTGGTCATGACCTTTCGTCCGGAATTCCAGTCGCCTTGGGGCGGCCGCGCCCACGTCACGAGTTTGGCGCTCAATCGGCTCGGCGAACGCGACGGCGAGGCGCTGGTGCAATCTCTCGCCGGCAATGCCGCGCTCACCGCCGATATCGTCGCAGAGATCGTTGAGCGCACCGACGGGGTGCCGTTGTTTGTCGAGGAGTTGACCAAGGCGGTGCTGGAAAGCGCCGGACAGGGCGACCGGGTTGCCGCGGTGCTGGGAACGACGTCGCTGGCGGCGCAGTCGGTGCCGGCGACCTTGCATGCCTCGCTGATGGCGCGGCTCGACCGGCTCGGGCCGGCGGCCAAGGAGATCGCGCAGATCGGCGCGGTACTCGGCCGCGAATTCACCTATGAACTGATCGACCCGGTGGCGCAGCGTCCCGAGAAAGAGCTGCAGGCCGCCTTGGACCAGCTCGGCGATGCCGGCTTGCTGTTTTGCCGCGGCACCGCCCCGCACGCGTCCTACCTGTTCAAGCATGCGCTGGTGCAGGACGCCGCCTACTCGACCCTGTTGCGCGGCCGGCGGCAGGAATTGCACGCCCGTGTCGCCGCGGCGCTGGAAGCGCATTTCGCCGATCTCGTCAAGCATCGGCCGGAATTGCTCGCCCATCACCTGACGGCCGCCGGCGACACCGAGCGCGCGGTCGATCAATGGCTTAAAGCGGGGCGGCATGCCGCGGCGCAATTCGCTTACCTCGAAGCGATTGCTCATCTCCAGCGAGGTCTCGGCGTGCTGGATTCGTTACCGGAGAGCCCGGTCCGGAACGGAAGCGAAATCGACCTGCAACTGGCCTTCGGGCTCTGTCTGTATGCCGCCAAAGGCGCCGTCGAAGCGAAGCTGCCTTATATGCGGGCGCACGAGCTTGCCGCGAGCATCGGCCAGCCACAGCAACGGTTTGAGGCGCTCTTTGGGGTGTGGCACTCAACTCGCATGTCCGGTGGAATAGCCGCTGCCAGCCCGCTATCGGAGAGGTTGCTCCGGATGGCCGGACGGGCGGGGGATGATGGATTGCGGCTCCAGGCGCATCATAGCGGCTGGACGACCTGGGAGTATGCCGGGGATCCGGCAAAAGCTCGCCAGCACGCCGACATCGGCCGCCTTCTCTACGATCCGGAGAAGCACGCGTCGCATCGTCTCGTCTATGGCGGACATGATCCCGGTGTCTGCGCCCGATCCGTTGGCGCTCAGGTCGAATGGTTGCTCGGATATCCCGAGAAGGCGCTCGCAAGCATCGCTGCTGCTTTGGCGCTGGCCGAGCGGATCGCTCACCCGTTCACGCTGAGCGTCGCTCTCACGATGTCTACCGTGGTTTACCTCAATCGCCGCGAGCCCGAGCGGGCCCTGCGCCAACTCGAAGCCGCCGAGGCGCTGGCTGCGGAGCAGCGGCTCTCGTTGAGCCGCGAGCCTGGCATGTTGCGCGGCGTGGCTCTGGTCGGACAAGGTGCCGTTGACGAAGCAATCGCCCGCATCCGCGAGGGCATAACGAGATCGACTCGGCTCGGGCGCACCCTCCTTTTGCCTTATGGCTTGGCGTTCCTGGCCGAGGGTTTGGCCGGGCACGGCGATCGGGCAGCGGCACTGGCCGCATTGCGGGAGGGATTGGCAACAGCGGATGCCACGGGCGAGCATGGGTGGGATGCGGAACTGCACCGCGTTACCGGGACCGTGCTGCTCGCCGAAAACAAGCTCGACGAGGGTCAGGCCTCCCTTCAGCAAGCGATCCGCATCGCGCAAGCCCAACAGGCGAAATCGCTGGAGTTGCGCGCCGCCCGCGATCTCGCGCGGCTGTGGGGCGAGCAGGCCCGGCGCGCCGAGGCCCGCGACCTGCTCGCCCCGGTCTACGGCTGGTTCGCCGAAGGCTTCGACACGCCCGACCTGAAAGAAGCGAAGGCGCTGCTCGACGAGCTGCGGTGATTTGGCCTGTCATTGCGAGGAGCGAAGCGACGAAGCAATCTCGACCGGTCGAGTAGAGAAGGCGCGAGATTGCTTCGCTGTGCTCGCAATGACAACAAAAGATGTCATTGCGAGGAGCGAAGCGACGAAGCAATCTCGACCTGGTCGAGTACGGAAGGCGCGAGATTGCTTCGCTGTGCTCGCAATGACAACCTGGAAGTGGCGTTGCTGGGGAGAACGCCTGTGGAAATCGGCGTCTGGCTGCAGAACTTGGGGCTCGAACAATACGAGCAGATTTTTCGCGAGAACAGGATTGAGGCTGACGTACTGCCGAGCCTGACCGTGGAGGATTTGAAGGACCTCGGCGTCACTTTGGTAGGCGATCGCCGTCGGCTGCTCGACGCGATTGCCGCGCTCGGTGTCGCGGTGCCCGCCGCCACGGTGACGGGCCCATCCCGCGACGCACCCGCGCCGGCTGATGCCGAACGCCGGCAGCTGACGGTGATGTTCTGCGACCTTGTCGGCTCGACCGCGCTCTCGACCCGTTTTGACCCGGAGGATTTGCGCGAGCTGATCGGCGATTATCATCGAGCCGTAGCCGATACGGTCGGACGCCTCGATGGGTTTGTCGCGAAGTACATGGGTGACGGGGTGCTGATCTATTTCGGCTATCCGCAAGCCCACGAGGACGATGCCGAGCGGGCGGTGCGCGCCGGGCTGGCGGTGATCGAGGCGGTCGGCCGATTGCCGGCGCGTCAGGATCTGCGCGTGCGGCTCGGCATCGCCACCGGGCTCGCCGTGGTCGGCGATCTGATCGGCGAGGGCGCGGCACAGGAGCGCGGCGTTGTCGGCGAGACGCCGAACCTCGCCGCCCGGCTGCAGGCCTTGGCCGCGCCGAACACGCTGGTCATCGGCGAGGCGACCCGCCGGCAGATCGGCGGGCTGTTCGACCTCGCCGATCTCGGCCCGCAGGCGCTCGCCGGGTTCGCCGAGCCGCAACCGGCATGGCGGGTCATTGGCGAGAGCGGGATGTTGAGCCGGTTCGAGGCATTGCGCTCGGGGGAGACGCCGCTCGTCGGGCGCGACGAGGAGGTCGAGTTGCTTCTCCGCCGCTGGCAGCAGGCAAAAACCGGCGAAGGACGGGTGGTGTTGATCTCCGGCGAGCCGGGCATCGGCAAGTCGCGGCTCACGGCGGCACTTTCCGAGCACCTCGCAAGCGAGCCGCATACCCGCCTGCGCTATTTCTGCTCGCCGCACCACCAGGACAGCGCGCTCTATCCGTTTATCGCGCAGCTCGAACGCGCCGCCGGGTTCGCCCGCGACGACGCGGTCGAAGCCAAGCTCGCCAAATTGCGGGCATTGCTCGCGCCGGGCACGCGGGATGACGACGATATCGCGCTGCTGAGCGAGCTGTTGTCATTGCCGAGTTCCGCCGCGGACCTCAACCTCAGCCCGCAGCGCAAACGCGAAAAGCTGTTCGCGGCATTGCTCAACCAGCTCGAAGCCGAGGCGCGGCGCCGCCCGGTGCTGATGGTGTTCGAGGACGCCCACTGGATCGACCCGACCTCGCGCGAATTGCTGGACCTGACGGTAGACCGGGTGCGGCAGCTGCGGGTGATGCTGGCGATCACCTTTCGTCCGGAATTTCAGCCGCCCTGGGGCGGCCGCGCCCACGTCATGAGTTTGGCGCTCAATCGGCTCGGCGAGCGCGACGGCGAGGCGCTGGTGCAAACTCTGGCCGGCAATGCCGCGCTCACCGCCGACATCGTCGCGGAGATCGTCGAGCGCACCGACGGGGTGCCGCTGTTTGTCGAGGAGCTGACCAAGGCGGTGCTGGAAAGCGCCGCGCAGGGAGACCGGGTCGCGGCGGTGCTGACGACGACATCGCTTGCCGCGCTGTCGGTGCCGGCGACCCTGCATGCCTCGCTGATGGCGCGGCTCGACCGGCTCGGGCCGGCGCCCAAGGAGATCGCCCAGATCGGCGCGGTGCTCGGCCGCGAGTTTGCCTATGAGCTGATCGAGCCGGTGGCGCAGCGTCCTGAGAAAGAGCTGCAGGCCGCATTGGATCAGCTCAGCGATGCGGGATTGCTGTTCTGCCGCGGTACCGCTCCGCACGCCTCCTATCTGTTCAAGCACGCGCTGGTGCAGGACGCTGCCTACTCGACCCTGTTGCGCGGGCGGCGCCAGGCATTGCACGCGCGCGTCGCAGCGGCGCTGGAAACGCATTTCGCCGATCTCGTCGAGCGCCAGCCGGAGTTGCTCGCCCATCACCTGACGGCTGCCGGGAACACCCAGCGCGCTGTCGGTCAATGGCTGAAGGCGGGGCGGCATGCCGCAGCGCGATTGGCTTACCGCGAAGCGATTGCCCATCTCGAGCGGGGTCTCGGCCTGCTGAATTCGCTACCGGAGAGCCCCTCTCGCAACGGCCGCGAGATCGAATTACAACTGGCATTGGGGCTCTGTCTGCTCACCGGCAAAGGCGCCGTCGAGTCAATGCAGCCTTATGCGCGGGCGCACGAGCTTGCCGAGAAAGGCGGCGCGCCGCAGCAACGTTTTGAGGGGCTCTATGGGGTTTGGCAGTCAACGATGACGTCGGGTGGAATAGCCGCCGCCAGCCCGCTCTCCGAGAGATTACTGCGGATGGCCGAGCGGGAGGGAGATGATGAATTGCGGCTTCAGGCGCATCATAGCGGCTGGACGACGTGGGCGGCCGCAGGGGATCCTGCAAAAGCTCGCGAGCATGCCGACGCCGGGCGCCTTCTCTACGATCCGTCGAAACATGCGTCGCATCGTCTCGTCTATGGCGGACATGATCCCGGGGTCTGCGCCCGATACAGTAGCGCTCAGGCCGAATGGTTGCTCGGATATCCCGAGAAGGCGCTCGCAAGCATCGCTGATGCTTTGGTGCTGGCCGAGCGGATCGCCCACCCGTTCACGCTGGGCCTTGCTCTCCAAATTTCCTCGGTGGTTTACCTCAATCGCCGCGAGCCCGAGCGAGCCCTGCGCCAAGTCGAAGCCGCCGAGATGCTGGCTGCGGAGCAACGGCTCTCGTTGGTCTACGAACCTGGCATATTGCGCGGCGCGGCTCTACTCGGACAAGGCGCCGTCGACGAAGCCGTCGCCCACATCCGCGAGGGCATAGCGAACTGGACCCGGCTCGGGCGCACTTTCTTTTTGCCGTATGGTTTTGCATTCCTGGCCCAGGGTTTGAACCGGCAGGGCGATCAGGCGGAAGCTCTCGTCGCACTCCGAGAGGGTTTGGCAATAGCAGACGCCACCGGCCAGCATATGGGGGACGCGGAACTACACCGCCTTACCGGGACTGTGCTGTTCGCCGAAAATAAGCTCGATGAGGGTCAGGCCTCCCTTCAGCAAGCGCTCCGCATCGCCCAAGCCCAACAGGCGAAATCGCTGGAATTGCGCGCCGCCACCAGCCTGGCGCGGCTATGGGGCGAGCAGGGCCGGCGCGCCGAAGCCCGCGATCTCCTCGCCCCGGTCTATGGCTGGTTCACGGAGGGGTTCGACACCGCCGATCTGAAGGAGGCAAAGGCGCTGCTTGAGGGTCTCTGATCACCGCAGACTTCGTAGCCATGGCGTGATCCCAGGTGTTGTGCTGAGTATTACCTTGAGAGCGTCGGGTATTACGTCGGGTATTACAAAGAGCGGACATGACCAAGATCACAACCAAGGGTCAAGTGACGATCCCGAAACGGTTGCGCGACCACCTCGGCCTTAAGCCCGGGTCATCTGTCGAATTTGAGCTGGCGGCAGATGGACGTGTTTTTTTGAAGACGCCGCAACGGGCGCCAGAGAGCAGGTTTGCCCGCCTGCGCGGGAGCGTCAAACTTGGCATGACGACCGACGAGGTGATGGCTCTGACGCGAGGCGAGGACGAGGGTTGATCCTTGTCGATACGAATGTTCTTTTGGACCTCGTCACCGACGATCCTCGATGGGCCGAGTGGTCGCAACAGCAGCTGGATCTCGCCTGCGCGCACGATCAGCTAACAAGAAACAAGATTGCTCAGGGATGTCATACGGTGAAACGCTTCCCCGGCGAAAGCCGGGGCCCACCCTTCGACCGCCCAGCAGGCGGATAAATGGATCCCGGCTTTCGCCGGGAAAGCGCTCCGGTGGCGGTTTCATCGAGGGCGGGTCGGCCGCCCGGCCGGTGGTCAGCTCGCAATCAATGACATTGTCTATGCCGAGCTGTCGATCGGCTATGCGAGAATGGAGCAGCTCGATGCGATGATCAGCAGCGCCGGGCTTGTCTGCGCCGTGATGCCGCGCCCGGCGTTGTTCCTCGCCGGTAAGGCTTTTCAACGGTATCGCTTCGCGGGCGGCCGAAAGACCGGGGTACTGCCCGATTTCTTCATTGGCGCCTGCGCCGTGATAGCTGGCGCCCTATTGATCACCCGCGATGCGGCTCGCTATCGCAGCTATTTCCCGGGGATCATGCTGATCGCCCCGAAGTAACCCTATCCTGGCTTTCGCTGTTTGCCCGCGCTTCTGCCAGGGTTTCGCCATAGGTAACGACCGGGGGCAGCTTTGGGCAGGTGACCGTAAATCCGCCGTCGGATTCGGGCCGGAAGTGGCAGAGATAAGCGACAAGCGTTCGCTTGCCTGGATCCTTTCGACTCATCGAGCCCATTCATTTGCGCGCTCTTCTTCCGAATCGGTATTATCGCACTGAAATCCCGTTTGGCGAAACCGGGGAAGCCTTTGGATATCGGCACGTGGCTGGACGGCCTGGGTCTGGGGCAATACGAGGCCGCTTTTCGCGACAACGATGTCGACGCCGAGGTCCTGCCGGAGCTGACGGCGGAGGACCTGATCAGCATCGGGGTTACCTCGGTCGGGCACCGCCGTAAGCTCCTGGCCGCCATTGGCGCCCTTGGGGCGGTTGATGTGGCCCCTCCTCCGACCCTGCCCATGGCGCCCGCCGGCGGCAGCCTCCTCCCCTTCCCTTCCCCGCCTGCGGCGGCGGCAAGGGTCGGGGCGGATGCCGAGCGCCGGCAGCTGACGGTGATGTTCTGCGACCTCGTCGGCTCGACGGCGCTATCGGCGCGGCTCGATCCCGAGGATCTGCGCGAGGTCATCGCTGCATACCATCGTGCCGTCGCCGAGGTCGTCAGCAGCTTCGATGGCTTTGTCGCCAAGTATATGGGCGACGGTGTCTTGGTTTATTTCGGCTACCCTCGAGCGCATGAGGACGACGCCGAGCGGGCGGTACGGGCGGGGCTCGGCTTGATCGACGCCGTCGGCCGGCTCGCTGTCAAAACCGTCAAGCTCCAAGCACGCGTCGGGATCGCCACCGGGCTGGTGGTTGTCGGCGATCTGATCGGCGAAGGCTCGGCACAGGAGCAATCGGTTGTCGGCGAAACGCCGAACCTCGCCGCCCGTCTGCAAGCCGTGGCCGAGCCGGACACCATCGTCATCGCCGCGGGCACCCGCCGGCTGGTCGGCGATCTCTTCGAGTACCGCGATCTCGGCTCTGTCGAGGTCAAGGGCATCGCCGCGCCGGTGCAAGCGTGGCAGGCATTGCGTCCGAGCGCCGTCGCGAGCCGGTTCGAGGCATTGCGCGGATCGGCACTGAGCCCGCTGATTGGCCGCGACGAGGAGATCGAACTGCTGATGCGGCGCTGGGAGCGCGTCAAGGCGGGCGACGGCCAGGTTGTGCTTATCTCGGGCGAACCCGGCATCGGCAAATCGCGCCTCACCGCGGCATTGGAGGAGCGCCTCCAGGCCGAGCCGCATCTTCGCCTGCGCTATTTCTGCTCGCCTTATCACCAGGATAGCGCGCTTTATCCGTTTATTGACCGGCTCGGCCGGGCAGCGGCGTTCGCGCGCGACGACCCGCCCGCGGCTAAGCTGGAGAAGATCGAGGCCTTGCTGGCACGCGCAGCGCCGCCGGACGAAGATGTGGCATTCCTCATCGATCTGCTGTCATTGCCGGCTTCGGAGCGCCACCCCCTGCCCAACCTCAGCCCACAGCGCAAGAAGGAGCGGACACTGGAGGCGCTGTTCCGGCAGCTAGAGGGCTTGGCGCACCGGCAGCCGGTGGTCATGGTCTTCGAGGACGCGCATTGGATCGACCCGACCTCGCGCGAACTGCTCGACCTCACCGTCGAGAGGGTGCGCGGCCTGCCGGTGCTGCTGATCGTGACGTTCCGCCCCGAGTTCCAGCCGCCCTGGATCGGCCAGCCACAGGTCACGATGCTCGCGCTCAATCGACTGGACCGGCATGACCGGACCGCTCTGGTCGAGCAGATCTCCGGCGTCAAGGCGCTGCCTGATGAGGTTATCGACCAAATCGCCGAGCGCACCGACGGCGTGCCGTTGTTTGTCGAGGAATTGACCAAGAGCGTGCTGGAGAGCGGTGTACCACTGGTCGGGATCCCGACTACTCTGCACGACTCGCTGATGGCACGGCTTGACCGCTTGGGGTCGGTCCGGCATGTGGCGCAGACCGGCGCTGCGATCGGACGCGAGTTTCCCTACGCACTGCTGCAAGCAGTCTCCCGCCTTCCCGAGGACGAGCTGCAATCCTCTCTCGCTCGCCTCGTTTCTTCGGAGCTGGTCTTTCAGAGAGGCATGCCGCCCGAGGCGGTCTACAGCTTCAAGCACGCGCTGGTGCAGGACGCGGCGCACGGCAGCCTGCTACGGAGCGCTCGACAGCAATTGCACGCGCAAATCGCCGAAGCGCTCGAAACGCATTCCCCCGAGCTGATGGACAGCCAGCCCGAGCTCCTCGCGCAGCACTACGCGGAGGCCGGGCTCGTTGAAAAATCCATCGCGTCCTGGGGCAAGGCCGGTCGGCGGTCCGCCGCCCGCTCGGCGATGGCAGAAGCGGCCGCGCAATTTCAAAAGGCGTTGGACCAGATCACCCTATTGCCGGACAATCCCGAACGCCGGCGACAGGAACTCGAATTTTGCAGTGCCCTAGGCGCGGTCCTGGTTGCGGTGAAAGGCTACGCGGCGCCAGAAACGGGGCAGACCTATGCGCACGCACGAGAGCTGTGGGTGCATTTGGGTTCTCCTTCGGAGTTCCTTCGGATCCCCTATTGGCAATCACTCTTTCACGCGGTTCGCGGCGAACTGGATCGGGCGCAGTCTCTCGCTGAGGACTTGCTGCGTCTCAGCCGTCAGCGCAACGATTCCAGCGCGCTAGTGCTGGGTCACCTGTCCTCCGGACGAACGCTGATGTACAGTGGCAAGTTTGCGCCATCCCGATCGGATCTGCAAGCGGGGCTTGCGCTTTATGATCCCATCTCGCACCGCTCACTTGCCCATCAGGTCGGAATCCACCCTCATGTCAACTCACAGGTGTATTTGGGGATCGTCCTTTTCTGCCTCGGCTTTCCCGACCAGGCATTGGCGCAGAGCAGCGCAGCAATCGCTGAGGCTCGGAGACTCGCTCACGCCCCGACTTTAGCTATGAGCTTGACGGTCGGTGCCGTGCCGCTTTGTCTCGTCGGAGATAACGCAGCCCTGGATGAGTGGACTGGCCAGCTGGTTGCGGTGGCGACCGAGCAGGGTTTCCCCTTCTGGGATCCACAGGGAACCATCTATCGCGGGTGGGTCAAGGTCAAAAATGGCGATGTAACCGAAGGGATATCGCTCCTGCGCAGCGGTTTGAGGGCTTTCCACGCCACTGGGACGGAAGTGTGGATGTCCTATTATATCGCGCTGCTGGCCAGAGCGTGCCAGGTCGCCGGGCAAGTTGAGCAGGGTTTGGCCCAATTGGACGATGCGCTGCAGATCGTTGGAAGGACGGGCGAGCGCTGGTTCGCAGCGGAGCTGAACAGGCACAAGGGCGAGATGCTGTTGCGGCAAGGGCATTCCGAGGCCGCCGAAGAACTCTATCGCAAAGCCTTGAGCATTGCCCGGGAGCAGGAGGCCAAGCTTTGGGAATTGCGCGCTGCCGCGAGCCTCGCCCGGCTCCACCGCGACCAGGGTCGCCACATCGAAGCCCGCGACCTCCTCGCGCCCATCTACGGCTGGTTCACCGAAGGCTTCGGCACACGAGATCTCAAAGAGGCAAAGGCGCTGCTCGACGAGTTGCGATAATGGAGGTGGAATAAATGGCCAACGAGTTTGCCGGACAAGTCGCCCTCGTCACCGGCGGCGGGAACGGGATCGGCGCTGCAACTTGTCGCGCTTTCGCGGCTGCGGGGGCGCGGGTCGCGGTCCTCGATCGCGCCGCGGAGGCCGCCGATAGGGTCGCGAAGGAGATCGCCGGACGTGGCAGCCACGCGACGGCGCATGCGGTCGATGTCGCCGACCGCGGCGCGTTCGCCGCTGCGGCTACCGAGATCGCCGAGGCGGCTGGCGGGATTGACATTCTCGTTAATGGCGCCGGCACCACGGTGCGGCGGATGATCCCTGACATGAGCCCCGAGGATTGGGACCGGGTCATTGCCGTCAACCTCACCGGCGCTTTCAACGGCATCCAGGCAGTGTTGCCCTATATGCGGAGGCGCGGCGGCGGCGCCATCGTCAATGTCGCCTCGATCGCCGGGCAGCGCATCTCGTTCGGCGGCACCGCCAATTACTCGGCGTCAAAGGCCGGCCTGCTCGGATTGACGCGCCACGCGGCCTACGAGCTCGCGCCCGACGGCATCCGCGTCAACGCGGTCTGCCCCGGTCCGACGGCCACCGCATTTGGCGGCGCAATCCCGTCGGAGGAAAACAAAGCGCTGCGGGCGCAGAAAATCCCGCTGGGCCGCATGTGCGAGCCGGAGGATATCGCCGACCCGATCCTGTTCCTCGCCGGCCCCGCGGCGCGCATGATCACCGGCGTCGCCTTGACCGTGGATGGCGGCGTGCTGGTTAAGAACGACACGCCGTACGAGGAATATTTCCGCCGCAGATAGATGCCGGTACGCGCCCGTGGCCAGGTAATGCGCGCAGCGGCTGCCTGGCTAAAGACACCCGCTGGAGGAGTCGCGGTCCTCGTCTTCGCGACACTTTTCGCCCGGTTGCTGTTTGACTCGGCTCTCGGGCTCGGCATCGACGAGAGCTATATGGTCGCAGCCGGCCGCAAGCTGCAGCTCAGCTATTTCGACCATCCGCCGATCGCATGGTGGATGGCCTGGGCAGCCGCGCATCTGACGGGCAGCGAGAGCCCGGTCGTCGTGCGGCTGCCGTTCATTGCGCTGTTCGCGGTCACGACATTTCTGATGTACCGGCTGACCTCGGCCCTGTTCAGCCCGGAGGCCGGCCTCCGGGCCGCCGTCTTGCTGAATATAGCGCCACTGTTCGGCATCAGCAGCGGCAGCTGGGTGTTGCCGGATGGCCCGCTGCTTGCCGCCCTGCTCGGGGCTGCCGTCTGCCTCGTTGCCGCATTGCGTTCGGACCGCCGGGCAGCCTGGGGCTGGTGGTTGGGGACCGGCATGTGCGCGGGTCTCGCTCTCTGTTCGAAATATTCCGCGGTGCTGACCATTATTGGCGCCGCCGGCTTTCTACTGACTGAGCCGCGCAGCCGTGGCTGGTTGGCGCGGCCGCAGCCCTACGTCGCCGGGTTGGTCGCGTTGGCAATCTTCCTCCCGGTGTTGATCTGGAATGCCGAAAACGACTGGGTCTCCTTCCTCTTTCAGGCCGGTAGGGCAGAGAGCGGATTTCGTCCGTTTGGTCCGATCGCTACGCTGGCCGGCGCGGCCGCATTCCTGCTTCCTTGGATATGGGGTCCTTTGGTGGTGTGCGGCTTTGTTGCGCTGCGGCGCGGGCCGTCCGACAGAGAGCGTTGGCTGCTGGTTTGCCTCGCCGCGCCGCCCCTCATCGTGTTCGCCGCAGCCTCGCTGCGAGCCAATGTGCTGTTCCACTGGGCGGCCCCGGGCTATCTGATGCTGCTGCCGCTGCTCGGGGAGGCCGTCGCGCGGCACTGGCGGACGAGCCGGGCGGTGCGAATGTGGCTTGCCGGCACCGCCGGGTTTGTCGTGCTCGGCTCGTCTTTCGTTGCGAGCGAAATCAGATTCAACTGGCTGCCCGCGCTGACCGGAGAATTTCGGCTCCGCAAGGACCCCAGCCTCGATATGGTCGACTGGACCTCGCTCAGAGATGACCTCGCCGCGCGGGGACTCCTCGATCGGCCAAAACTGGCCCTCGGAGTGCTCAGATGGTCCGATGCCGGAAAGATCGACTATGCTTTGGGTGGGCGGCTGCCGGTGATCTGTCTCGGCCCCGATGCTCGGCAATACGGCCTTGTCGCCCGTCGAGATGATCATGTCGGAGCCGATGTGCTGATCGTGACGCGCGCTCCCTTTGAGAAAATCGTCGGGCAATACTGGTTCTTGTTCGAGTTGATCGAGCCGATCGCGCCGGCAACAGTGCTCCACGCGGGCCGACCGGCGTTGCGGCTGAACCTGTTCCTCGGACATGGGCTGCGCAAAGCGGCCGAGGAATGCTGCGCTTCTTAGGTCCGGCGCCTTTTAAGTCCGGCGCCTCTTAAGTCCGGCCGGGCGGATAACCCTTGAAGCCGCGCGCCACATACAATGTGTAGCTGCGGACCGCCCCCGGCCCCAGTGGGATGACGACAGCATGGAGGCGTTCGATCGTCGCAAAGCTCGGCTCCATCTCGTTGGTCAATTCGTGCTCGGAGACGAGCAGAAAGCTCTCGCCGAGCCGTTTCCCGAGGCCGTTGGTCAGGTCCCACTGGTCCTGAATGCGGCTCGTCACCTTCCATTTGACGGCGTCGAGCGGGTGTGGCCGGATGTAATAAATGAGCGCCGCGAGTAGCTCGCGATCGTCGGCGAACAGGGTCAATCCGGGGTGCGCGGCAAGTTCCTTGCCGATCTCGGCGCCAAGCTCGCGCCAGCCCCGCACGCGGCGCAGCGGATCGTATTGGGCGGGCAGATCGAGTCCCAAGGCGGCCAGCGCCTCGCGGCCGGTAAAGAGCAGCCCGACTGCCGCGAGATGCAGCGCAATCGACAGAGCGATGAGCCCGCGCCAGCCGCGCTGCAATGCCCAGGCGACAACCAGCACCGTCGCCGCGACATAGGTCGGCGCCGCCCAGTTGGCATGGGCGCGTGACAACAGGCTGACGCCGAGCATCATCGCCAAGGTCGGCAGGGTAAAGGCGGCAAGCAGGCGGGCGCGCGGCTCGGCAAGGCCGCGCCATGTTGCGATCAGTAAGATCAGGCCGGCAAACAACAATGGCCCGAACACGCCGAATTGCGACGCGAAAAATTCGATAAAGGCGTCGGGGTGGAACAGCGCTCCGCTCAGTGCGGCATTGTCTCTCGTGTGGAGATAGCTGACAAAGCCGTTGCTCCAGTTCCACCAGAAATTCGGTGAATAGATCAGAAGTGCGGTACCGGCGGCAGCCAGCAACGGGCGCAAATGGCGGCGCTCGGCGGGAAACACGAGGACAAAGCCAAGCGCCGACAGGAGCCAATAAGTCATCGCGTATTTTGCGAGCAACCCCAAGCCCGCCGCCAGACCTACGGCGATCCACCAACCCCACTTCCCCTCTTCGCGCGCTCGGATAAACGCGTAGAGCGCCGCCGCCCAGAACAACATGAGCGGAGCATCGGTGGAGATGATAAAAGCGGAGACCGACACGCCGGGCAGGCTCGCATAGGCGAGGGCTGACCAGAACCCGACACACTGGTCATAGAGCCGCGCGCCGATGCCGTAGACAAAAACTGCGGCGCCGGCATGCAGGAGCGGAGCCGACAGCCGAACCGCAAACTCGCTGTCGCCGAAGAGCCCGGTCGTCAATGCGATCAGCCAGGCGACCAGCGGCGGTTTCGAGTAGTAACCGAGAGCGAGACTTTGCGACCAGACCCAATATTGGGCCTCGTCCGGGAAAAGGTCGGCAGGCTGCAACGCCAGCCAAACCAGCCGCAACCCGGTGATTGCAGCAACGCCGGCAAGCGTCCAACCGGCGTACGAGCGGACAGCCCCGATGTCATGCTCTACCCACGGGCGCAACGCCGCCGGTTGTACCGACCGCACGCCGGAGCTCATTGCCCGAGGAGGGTAACCCCGGCCTCTTTCATCGAGCGCATTGCCCGGTCGAGCGAGCCGTCGACGTTGATGCCGCGGCACGCATCCGTCGCGACCGTTACCTCGAACCCGGCGTGGCGGCCGTCGAGCGCCGAATAGAACACGCAAAAATCGGTGGCGAGGCCGCATAATGTGATGCGTTCAAATCTGCGTTCCTTCAGGTAACCCACGAGACCCGTCGGCGTGCGACGGTCGTTCTCAAAGAACGCCGAATAGGAGTTGATCGCCGCTCTGAAGCCCTTTCTCAGCACGAGCTCGGCATGCGGGACCGCGAGATCGGGATGGAAGGCTGCTCCTCGCGTGCCTTGCACGCAGTGGTCGGGCCACAGGATCTGCTGGCCATAAGAGACATCGATCGTGTCAAAGGGCTGCTTGCCGGGATGCGAGCTGGCGAAGGACGCATGGCCGCGCGGGTGCCAGTCCTGCGTCAGGACGACATGGGCGAATTCAGCGGCCAGCCGGTTGACGGCGGGAACGATCTCGTCCCCCTGCGGCACGGCGAGCGCGCCGCCGGGACAGAAATCGTTCTGGACGTCGACAATAACGAGGATCTCCTGGTTGTCGCGTTTCATCTATTACCTCGCAACCGCGGGATGACCTCCCGGGCGATGATCTCGACCTGATCCGTTTGGTACCGGTACGGAATGAAGATCAGCTTCTGGACGCCGACCGCGAGCTGGGCCTGCAATTGCGCCACGCATTCGTCGACCGTGCCGAAGATCGCCGCTTCCTTCGTCGAGTTGCTCCAGGCCGCATAATCCCACTCCTGGCCGAGCCATTCCATCATCGGCGCTTCGATGGCTGCGCGTGACGGCCCGACATAGATCGGCAGCTGGTTGGCATTGAGCAGGCTCGCCGGGTCGTTCCCCGCCTCCTCGGCATAGCCGCACACCTTGGCCCAAGATTTAGCGAAACCCTCGGGCGTGTAGAAATAAGTCAGCCAGCCGCCATTGAGCGCCGCCCGCTTGAGGACGCGGTCGACATAGCCGCCAATCAGAATCACCGGCAGGCGCGGCGGCTTGGGAGACATATTGGAGCCGCGCAGCCGGTGCGGCGGGTACTCGCCATCGACCTGCGCCTCGGTCCACAGGCGGCGCAATATCTCGAGATTGCGGTCCATGATCCGGCCGCGCTCGTTGAACGGCACGCCGACCGCGTCAAACTCGCGCTTGTACCAGCCAGACGCCATGCCGAGGAGCAACCGTCCCTCGGCAATCAGATCGAGGCTCGACAGCTCCTTCGCCAGCACCACCGGGTTGCGCAGCGGCAATACCAGCACCCCGGTGCCCAGCTGGATCTTTGCTGTCCGCGCCGCAACCGCACTGAGGAGGGTCAGCGAGTTGATAACTGGGAAAGGGGGATCGACACCCAGGAAAATGTGGTCCCATACCCAGACCGAGTTGAACCCCAGCTCCTCGGCCCGGACAGCATACGCGATCAGCGCCTGCGGATCCGGCATCTCCGGATACGTCGTGAAGTTGCGCATCGCGAGGCCGAAGGTGTTGGAGAAGATCGTCACCGCGACGCTCCTCAGGCTGTGTAGAGCCGATCGGGGTCGAGGTGGCGCAATACCGCCAGCTCGCGTTCGGTCGGCGGGTCGGTCATTTCGAGATCGGCGGCGACCAGCAGCTCGAAACCGGTGTTCTCCTCAACCTGATCCGCGGTAGCGCCCGGATGCAATGCCAGCAGCTGCATCCGTTTCGAGTGCTCCTCGAAGCCGAAGACGCCGAGATCGGTGACGATGCGATGCATGCCGCCGGTAATTAATCCGGCGTCGTGCCGGCTCTTTTCGCCGGACAGAAAGCCGGGGCTCGTCACGAAATCGACCCGGCTCACGAAGCGGCGCTTCTCGTGCTTCATCGCGACGATCATCTGAGTCAGGCTGGCGATATCGTTGCCGCCGCCGGTTCCCGGCAGACGCGTCGTCGGGCGCTGTGGATCTCCAATGAACGAGCTGTTGAGGTTGCCGTATTGGTCGATCTGCGCGCCGCCCAGGAAGCCGATATCGACATAGCCGCGCTGCAGCAAGAGCAGCACATCGGTGCTGCTGAGCACCATATTGGCGCGCCGCGTGCAACGCTGCTCATTGGTCGAGGGCGGCAGCTTCCCCGGCTCGATGAACGCCCCGATGACGCCCCCTTCGAACAGGATGGTGAGACCCGGGGCGTGCAGCCTTTGCGCCAGAGTTGCCGCCAAGAGCGGAATCCCGACCCCCGCAAAGACGACCTGGCCGTCACGCAACAGTCGAGCACTCATCACCGCGAGCAGCTCGCTTGCGGTATATGCGGCAGGGCCGGCACTCATCCCGGCCAAGGCCCCGCCGTTCCCATCGTCGCCCCCGCGAAAGAGGGTGTAATCAAATTGGCCAATCCGGCTGTAGTGAGGTAGTGCGTGCTTCGAGACCCGCCCTGCGGGCGCTCCTCAGCATGAGGTAAGTGCTTATTGGCATTAAGAAAATCCTCATCCTGAGGAGGCCGCAAAGCGGCCGTCTCGAAGGACGCACGATGCCGATCCAGCCATATCGCCGATTTCCTGACAGCCTCGAAAGCGGGGGTCCAGGGCCATCTGATGATCCTCCGGGCGTGGGGCCCCCTGTTCGAGCCAGGGGCAGGCTCTGGGTGCCCGCTTTCGCGGGCATGACGGCGGTGTGTGCTAGTCGTCATGGATGGCGGTTCCACGGCGGCGCGCGTCGAGCAATTCTTGGAGCCCGAGCAGGTCGAGATACTCGGTCCATGATTTCGGGCCGTAAAAATAGCGTTCGAGATAGGTTCGGACGCCCTCGTCGGGGTCCCGCCTGAGCTGGGCGGCGTAGGCGTCGAGATGTGCGAACAGGGGCTCGTAGAGGCCGTAACATTCGTGCGGCGCCGAGCCGAACGGCGCCTCGACGACGGCATCGACCGCCATGAACGGGATTTTCGTCTGGTCGGGGGCGCGGCGGATCTGGTCGTTCGAGACGATGCGCTCGGTCGTCAGGATCACCCGATTCGCCGCCATCGCGAGATCGACGTCCATGAACGGCAGCCCGTCGATCTGCGCATTGCCGTAGGCATCGCAGCGTTGCACGTGAATCAGCGCGACATCCGGGTTCAGCGCCGGGACCAGCACCAGTTTCTCGCCGGTGAACGGGCAGTCGATCAGCCTTGCGTCGGGCAATTGCCCGATGACATCCGAGCCCATCATCGAGCGCATCGGCAGGAACGGCAGGCCCATCGCGCCGGCGCGAAGCCGTAGGCCCACAGCCAAGTGGCTCCATTCCTCGAACCGCGCGCGCCCGCTTTCGGTATAGGAGCGCATAATGCGCGAGACGCCCCAGACGATGCCCTGGCTGAACCAACTCGTCAGGATGTGCCGGCTCGCTCCCGAGGCAAAGAGCAGCTCACCCTCGCTAGAGGTGATGCTGCGGGCACAGAAGAGATCCTTGCGGCCGGCCCGGATCAGGGCCCAGATCATCGCCATCGGGGTGCGCGACAAGGTGCTCCCGCCGATGCCAACCGAGGCCCCGTCGGGGACGAGCGCTGCTGCTTCGTCGAGCGACATGACCTTGTGGCGCAGGCTGCGGTCGCGCTCTTTGGTGCGGCGGCGAAGCTCGGCGTAATCCAGCGTCAACACCTGTCTCCGAAGCCCGCCCGCGCATTGAACTCGGCAATGAGCTCGTCCCAAGTCGCGGCACCCTGCCGCAGCCTTCGCCAGAAGCTTTGACTCCGCCGCCTTTCGAATTCGACGAGTGGCACGCCCTGCTGCTCGACCCAGGTGAAATAGCCGAGGTTGAATATCCGCGAGCGCTCGTCATGGGTCAATTCGAGAACGTCATTGTCGGCGGCGCCGAGCAGATGCTGTCCGAAGATCTCGCCCGCGTTCACGCTGTCGAACCCGCTCGGGTATGTCGCCGCCAGAAACTTCCGGCGTTCGCTGCCGTAAAGCGCCGCGCTGTCGGTCGCAACCGTTATCAGGACATCCTCGTCGCCGAGCTCGAGGCGTTTTGCAGTCTTGATCGCGGCGACCACATTGGCGATGCCGGAAAGGCCCAAAAAATTCAGCCCATCAATTGTTTCGGGACCGATGTGGCGGCGGTCCGACAGATAGGCCAGCCCGGTCTCGTTGTTGAACAGCAGATCGAGCGCCGCGACGCTGCGTTCCGAGACGCCGACAACGAGGTCGGTGTTCATGACATTGTGGATATAGGGCACGTGCTTGTCCCCGATGCCCTGGATGTTGTGCTCGCCAAAGCCGTTGCGCAACAGGGTTGGGCACTCGCGGGCCTCGACGGCGGCGATCCTCGTGCCGAGCTTTTCCTTCAGGTAGTCGCCCGCCGCCAATGTACCGGCCGAGCCCGATGCAGCGACAAACGCCACCAGATTGCAGCCCGAATGCTGCGCCTCGAAGGCCTCGAAAATGCGTGCGAAGGCAGGTCCGGTGCAGGTGTAATGCGCGACATAATTGCCGAATTCGGCGAACTGATTGAGGACGAGATTATCGGGGTTGCGCGCGAGCTCGGCGCATCGGTCATAAATCCCCTTGACGTTGCTTTCCGAGCCGGGGGTGCGGATGATGTCCTCGGGCCGGCTCACCCAGGCGCGCAACCACTCGAAGCGCTCCTCGCTCATGCCGGCCGGCAATACCGCGACCCCGCGGCAACCGAGGATGCGGGAAATCGCGACGCCGCCGCGGCAATAATTGCCGGTCGACGGCCAGACCGCCTTTTGACGGGCCGGGTCGAGCCGGCCGGTCACCAGGTGCGGGATCAGGCACCCATACGCGGCTAACACCTTGTGTGCCGCGATCATCGGGAAGAAACAGCCGAGCGCCACGAGGATCGGCGAACGCACCCCGGTCAGTTCGGGTGGCAGCACGAGATGGGGCGGGATCGCCGCGAAACCGCTGCGGCCGCGGTCGTTATACCAGTGCACGCGGAAGAGATTAACCGGATCGGGCCGATCGGCATCGACGGAGCGGAGCGCCGCGACGCGCGATTGCGGCATCATCCGAGGATCGGCGAGCTCGGCGAAGCTCGGCAGTCTTACTCCCGCCCGGCCCAGCCACTGGGCCGCCCGGTCGCGAACGGCGACGTCGACAACTCTCGTCACAATCGCGTCGTTCGCCACGGTTTTGCCCTCACCCGCCTCGCTGCGAGGCGGGTGAGGGTAGCGGCGACGCTATAAGGGGGAAAAGAGCGATTATCGCTTCACTAGTTGAGAAATCTCGGCATCATTGCAGCCGTCGCATTTTGTCAAGGTGAAGGTGATTTTGCCGGTGTCGTCGTCGACCAGGAATTTGACCGGTACGCCACGCCCGTCGAGCCACACGGTATATTTGGTGCTGCCGTCGAGGTCGTACTTGACGGCTGGGATGTTTGCGCTGTCGAGCTTGACCGCCGTTTCCTGACCGCTACCGATGCGCACCTGCTCAAGCTTGCCGGTATCGGGACGCATCATCGTATTGGAGTGCAGGAAATTCGACGACCAGGGGTTGGCCGGGTGAACCGACCACGGTGCCGAGGTCGTGCCCTGTGGCGAGGTGATGATAAAGCTGTTGCCGCGCGCCTCGCCTTTCACCTCCACGGGCCCATCACCCTTGTCCGTGAGGCCGTGAAATGCAACGAGGCGATTGCCTTGCCAACGCTCGGTGCGATCAGCATCTTCGTGGTGAACCCGAACGCCGAGCATCTTTACCTCGAAATGCGCCCGTGTTTTGACGGTGATGCCGTCGCGGCTCGGCTCGATCGTATTGGTGTAGGTGCCGATATCTCCGAACACCGAATGGTTAACCTGGTAGGTGAACTGAGCCAAATCTTGCGCCATTGCGGGGCCGGCGACCGATAAACCCCCGAGCAGGCCGACTATGGTCATGGCGAGCCATGCCAATGGGTTCGTCCGCGAATCCATGCCGCTCTCCTTGAAACTTTCCCCCCGACCGATGCAGGGCGGTACCCACGCAGGGAAGACCGCTCCCACCCCAAGCATTCTACGGATTTAACGATCCGTAAACTCAGACTACCTCGTAGCCCTTTGCGGTTCAAACAAAATATCCACCGATTCGAATCTTTGGACCGGTGAAACGCTCTTCGATCCCCTTGACGTTAGTGACTCAAGATTTGCTGTAATAATACGACAATTTTATCGAAGCCGAATTGTTCCGCAGGCCGCGACTGGTGCGCATTACACCACAGTTTCGCGGCGAAACATCTCGATCTCGCCGCGCGAATATCCGGCATCCCCAAGGATCTCGTCGATGTGCTTGCCGAGCCATTGTCGCCGAAGTTAGGGCATCATTCCGGGACGGCCCTGAAGGGCCCGGCCCGGAAACCATGAACACGAACTCTAAGGGGATATCACTGCGCTGCTCGCGGCTCGCCGCGGACGGTCCTGGCGATTTCCTTTTGCCGGTCGAATTCCTGTCGCAGCCGCCGGATCTCCTCCGGCGAGAGGCGCTCGATATTCGAATAATCGAGCTTCCACGACGGATCCGAGCTCCAGTGCAACGGCGACTGCACGGTGGTGCGCGGCGCGGGCGCCGATTCGAGCACCCGCAATGCGAGCTCCAATGTGACCGCCTGCGATTGCGGATCCTTGGGCCGGCCCGCCGCATTGCCCAGCGGAAAGTCGCTGAACAGAAAGCGCGGCACGCCGCAATATTCGACGATGTCCTTGGCGCAGCCCATGACGATCGTCGCGATGCCGTTCTCTTCCAGATGACGTGCGGCCAGACTCACGGTCTGGTGGCACACCGGTCAATTGGCGACGAGAATGGCGGCGTCGGCGCGATCGGCGCGGCAGCGCGCCAGCAATTCGGGGCAGTCGCGCTCGATCGTAGCGCGATGGCTGCGGTTGGTCGGCGCGCCGTGAAAGCGTGGTGCGACCTCGCCGATCCTGCCTTTCGCCGCGCAGCGACGCAGTTCCGATAGGGGGAACCAGGTGTTGCTGTCCTCGCCGCTGGTGTGCGCCCGATCGATGCCGACATGGGAGATCCGCAGATCGTGATCGATTGCGGTGTCCCCCGAATAGACGGAATAAAATTTCGCGGCGGCGTTGTAGGGTGCGCCCGGACCCTGGTCACCCTTGCCTGGCTGGTACGGGGCCGCCGTGGTGATCAGCGCAACCCGGGACTCGGCGAGCGGCTTTTCCAGCGGCTGGAAAGGCACCTCCGCATAATGCGCCCAGCGATAGGGGGCGCCATAGCCGAGCGCCTGATAATAATCCCGGATCCGCCGCATATAGGGGATCGGAGGGTCGTGCTCGGGGGCGAACCCCGGATACTCCTCGCCTTCGCTCATCTGTCCTCCTCGGAACGGTGCACGGTTAACCGATTTTGAGCAAATCAACGCTAAGAAAGCATCCTAGAGAGTTATCGGGCACCGGTGTAGCGCAGTGCGACAGGGTCGACTTCATATTCGCTTCGGCGCGTGGCTGCTCCTGGCGTTTGCCGCCTCCGGCAGCGCCGCGGCAGCCGCACCGTCGGCGACGATCGAGACCTGCTTTGCGCCGGAGAGCGATTGCGCGGCCCTTGCCGTGCGGGCGATCGACCGGGCCGAGCACGAGATCCTGGTCGGCGCCTATGGCCTGACCACCGGGTCCGGGATCGTCGAGGCGCTGCTGCGCGCACACCGGCGCGGCGTCGCAGTCAAGCTGATCGCCGACAGGAGCACGCCTTGCGGCCGCAACAGCGGCATAGACCCTCTAGCAGGAGCGGGGGTGCCGGTCTGGATCGACCACATCGCTCGAATTGCGCATGCGAAGACAATGGTCATCGACGGCACGGTGACATTGAACGGGTCCTACAATTGGACCCGCGGCGCGTCGGCGAATTCGGAAGATCTGAACCTTGTCGCCTCGCCGGTGGTGGCCGGGGCCTACGCCGCTCATTGGCGCGACCGCCAAGCCGTCTCGCTGCGCTTCGACCGCCGCGAGGATTGGTGCGGCGCCGGCGTGCGCTAGGCAAAATCCCGCTATAGTATCCCTCCACGACACTGCCACGCAGGAGGGGATGGATGCCGAGCGCGCTCGAAGAGAAAGACGCGATCCGCGAGGTCCTGGCGGAGTACTGCTTCCGGCTCGATGACGGCCGCTTTGCCGAGATGGCGGCGTTGTTCACCGAGAACGGCACCTGGGACACCGCTTTCGGCAGGGCGACCGGCCGCGCGGTGATCGCCGAGCTGGCCCGCAGTCTGCGGGAACAGGCAGGAGATCAGCGGCCCCAGGCGATCCATCTGGTGACCAATGTCTCGATCACGCTCGACGGTGCGAGCGCGCGAGTCCGCTCCAATTGGACGGTCGCGCAGAACAGCCCGGAGGGGCCAAAGATCGGCTCAGGGGGCGCCTATCATGACGAGCTGGTCAAAGAGCACGGGCAGTGGCTCTTCCGCTACCGCAAGATCGACCGCTTCATCGCGCCCTAGCATCCTACACCTCAACGGGTATTCCGTTCGAGACCACCTGTCGTCGTTCCGGGGTGGTCCGAAGGACCAGGCCCGGAACCCAGGAACACTGGCTTTGCCTCATTTCATAGGCCGGTGTTCATGGATTCCGGGCTCGCGGGTTGTGCCCGCGCCCGGAATGACGGCGACCAGTGTAAGACACTGCAGGGATATCCGATTTCATTTCTTCTGCGCGACCGCACTCCTCGGATTGAGGCTCTGGATGTGCCCGCTCTCGGTGCCGGCCGTCGGGTCGATGACGGCGTTGATGAGCGCCGGCTTGCCTGACGCGAGCGCCTCGCTCACCGCCTTGGTGAGGGTGGGCGTGTCGGTCGCGTGGTAGCCGGCGCCGCCAAACGCCTCGATGATCTTTTCGTAGCGCGCGTCCCGCAGGAGGCCGGTCGGTGAGTACGGCTTGTCCTTCGGGTCGCCGCGGTAGACGCCGTTGTTGTTGAAGATGACCGTGACCACCGGCAGCTCGTACCGGCAGATCGTCTCGATTTCCATGCCGCTGAACCCGAAGGCGCTGTCGCCCTCGATCGCGACGACGGGCTTGCCGGTCACCGCTGCGGCGCCGATCGCGTAGCCCATGCCGATCCCCATGACGCCCCAGGTGCCGCTGTCGAGCCGGTGGCGCGGCTTGTCCATGTCGATGATGTTGCGGCCAAAATCGAGCGTGTTGGCGCCTTCGTTGACAATATAGACGTCCGGCTGGGTGGCCAGAGCGTTGCGCACGGCACGCAGCGCGGAGGAAAAATTCATCGGACTCGGATCGGCGTTGAGCCGCGCCGCCATGCGCTCGATGTTCTGCTGCTTGCGCTTGCCGATCTCGTCAACCCAGCTCGCCTGACGCTTGACCTGACCCGGCTTCATCGCAGCGTTGAACGCTGCAAAGACCGACTTGATGTCGCCGACGACCGGTGCGGCGATCCCCCGATTGCTGTCGATTTCGGTCGGCGAGATGTCGACCTGCACAAACCGCGTGTTCTCGGACCACAGCGGCGGCCGGCCGTGCGACAACAGCCAGTTGAGGCGCGCCCCGGCCAGCAGCACCACATCGGCGTTGCCGATCGCGTAGGAGCGGGCGGCGGCGGCCGATTGCGGATGGTCGTCGGGCAGGAGGCCCTTGGCCATCGACATCGGCAGGAAAGGGATGCCGGTCGTCTCGATAAACGACCGGATCTCCTCGTCCGCGCGCGCATAGGCTGCACCCTTGCCGAGGATCACGAGAGGGCGTTGGGCATTCGCCAGCAATTCGATAGCGCGCGCGACCGCTTCCGGTGCCGGGGGCTGCGGCGGCGCCGGATCGACGACTTTGACCAGCGACTTCTTCGCCGTCTCCACATCGAGCGCCGAGCCGAGCACCTCGGCCGTCAGATCGAGATAAACGCCACCCGGGCGCCCCGACACGGCCGCTCGGATCGCCCGCGCAATGCCGATGCCGACGTCTTGCGGACGGTTGACCCGGTAGACCGCCTTGGCGTAGGGCCTGGCGGCGGCCAGCTGGTCCATCTCTTCGTAATCGCCCTGCTCGAGATCGACGATCGCCCGGTCGCTCGACCCGCTGATCATGACCATCGGGAAGCAGTTGGTCGTGGCGTTGGCCAACGCGACCATGCCGTTCAGAAAGCCGGGGGCCGAGACCGTCATGCAGATCCCCGGCTTCTGCGTCAGATAGCCGGCGATCGCGGCCGCGTTCCCGGCCGACTGCTCATGCCGAAAGCCCAGGTAGCGGATCCCCTCGGCCTGAGCCAGGCGCAGCAAATCGGTGATCGGGATGCCGGCCACCCCATAGATCGTGTCGATCCCGTTCAGCTTCAGAGCCTCCACCACAATGTGAAAGCCGTCGGTCATGTTCCCAGGCATTTCCTCTGCGCTCATAGCGTCCACCCATTCTTAGCCCGTGCGCACCCCGGCGTTCTAAGCCAAACCGTAGGGCGGGTGAAGCGCGGCGCAAGAAATCCCAATCGGCTGGATCGGCGCCGTGCGTCCTTCGAGACGACCGCTTTCACGGTCTCCTCAGGATGAGGAATTTTCTTAATGCCATCAAAGGCTTATCCTCATCCTGAGGAGCGCCTAACGGGCGCGTCTCGAAGGACGCAAGACCGTAACGCCACCCTCGTACCAATTCTTGCCCAGCCTCGCGGCGCAACCCGCCACCGATAGCGTTGCCGGCATGGCGGGTTACACCCGCCCTACGCGCTAGTCCCAGCGATTGGCATTCTTCGGGAAACCGGGACGCTGCACCCGCACGACGCAGAAGCGTTGGCCGGTCGGCGCCTGCATCACCACCCAATGCTCGGGGCGATCCACCACCTTGGCGCCCAGCTCTTCCAATCGTTCCACTTCGGCAGGGATATCGTCGGTCTCGATGTCCAGGTGGACGCGACTCTCGTGGTCGACGCGTTGGATCTCCACGATCGGCTCGTCGGGCGGGGTCTCCAGCATCCGGTAATTGCCGCGGCTGCTCGGATGGTCTGGCGTCTACGGGGCGACCCAGCGCTTCGCTCCAGAAGCAGGCGGCCTGGTCTACATCGGAGGTCTTACAGTCGATCAGCACGGCGCATAGGCGGGAATGGTGCATCTCAGCGGCTCTCATGCGAGCCTTATCGGGCGGGCACATTCGAGAAGAGCTGGCCGAGGCCCTCCGCCATCGTCGGGTGCGCGATAACGGCGTCGCGCAGCCTCGGATATGGCAAGTCTGCCATCATCGCCGTGTGCACCACGGTCGTGACCTCACCGGCCTCGGCGCCGATCATCGTGAAGCCGAGAATGCGGTCGTCACTCCCGACAAGAGCCTTCATGAAGCCATCTGTTTCGTCCGTCGCCTGTGTCCGCAGCACAGCGCTCATCGGCAGCCTCGCGACGCGCGCGGCCACACCTTGGCGTTGCGCTTCGCTCTCACTCAGTCCGACGCGGGCGAGCGGAGGGTCGGTGAACATGCAGTAGGGAACCAGCCGATCGCGCGTGCTGCGCTTACCTCCGGCGAGATTGTCCCTGATGATCCGGAAGTCGTCGTGGGATACGTGCGTGAACTGGGGGCTGCCGGCGCTTTCGCCCATGGCCCAGACACCGGGCGCGGTGGTCTCCAGCCGCTCAGTGACGCGAATGTAGCCACGACCGTCCAACTCGACGCCGGCCTTCTCGAGCCCGATCTCGGCGGTGTTCGGGATGCGCCCCGCCGCGACCAGGATGTCGCTGCCCTCGATCCTTTGCTCGCCGGAGGGCGTGCGCACGGTGAGGCTGATCTCCCCTCCGGATCGGCCGTTCACATTGCGGGTCTCGGCCGCCAGTAGAATTTGAATACCTTCGTCACCGAGAAGTCGCTGCACTTCATCGGCGACGTCGGGATCCTCGCGGGTCATGAGCTGCGGTCCCGACTCTATGACCGTCACGCGGCTACCAAAGCGGCGATAAGCCTGGGCCATTTCGAGACCGACATAGCCGCCGCCGAGGACCACGAGATGCGACGGCAAGTAGTCGAGCTCCAGAGCTTCGATGTGGGTGAGCGGCCGGGCGGCCTCGAGCCCAGGCACGTTCGGGATCGCCGCGTGGGTTCCGAGGTTGAGAAAAACCTGGTCTCCCGCCAGCACGCGCGTGCCGCCGTCATTCAGCTTCACTTCGAGCGTTTTCGGCGCCACAAAATGCCCAGCGCCCATGATCAATTCGGCGCCGGTCGTCTTGTAGTTGTTCAAATGGAAGGCGATCTCGCGCTCGACCATGGCGCGCTTGCGCTGGCGAACCTTTGCCATGTCGGTCGTGACGGGACCGGCGATCATCGTGCCGAACTGTGCCGCGTGATGTGCCAGATGCGCGACCCTGGCGCCCCAAATCTCGTTCTTGCTGGGCAGGCAGGCGATGTTGGGACAGGAGCCCCCGATCCACCGGCGCTCGACGACGGCAGTTCGCCGCCCCGACCCGGCCATGTGCCAAGCCAATAGCTTGCCGGCCTCTCCGCTGCCAAGGATCAGGGCTTCAAACCGTTCTGGTTGCGACATGAGCGTCCTTCTTGTCCGAAAGCCTCGCAGTCAAAGATGACCGACAGCAGGTGGCCAACGCCGCGAAATTAGGATAGGCCGCAAAAACTAAGCCTTGCTCCCAATGCTAGTATGAGTTGAGCTCTGAAAGGCTCTTTCTACTTTCTTGGAAATTGTGTGATGAGATCTTGAAACAGGGAGCAAACGACAGCAATCATCCAAGGGTTCCCACCCCAAACCTGAATTCTCGACGCGTCGCCTCAGGCTCCTCGGCCTCGCGCCGGACAGCGATGTCTTTTAGCGCGGAACGATATCGTGCAATCATCGCATGGGCTGAATATATTCTTACCAACCTCTCAAGAAAGGAATGCCGACACATGACACAAGCATTCACCGCCGGTCCCCTGACGTTCACCGTCAGGCATGAACTGTGGGACGGCAACATTCAGGATCATGCGGACCAGGGGGTCTCGATCGGCGTGATGGCGGATGTCGCCGGCAAACCGACGACCCTGTTGCGGTTCAACTGCTTCGACTTCGAGAAAAGCTACGAGTACGGCCCGGAAAATCCCGATCTGAAGGTCGCCGGGCCGGAGATGCTGGGCGGCGCATCCCTGACGAACCTCTACCGGATGGACCCGATCACCGACGGCAACCCGATCGGCTGGACCATCAGGACGCTCGGGACGAAGCTGCCGACGATGCTGGAGCGGGCCGGCTATCCGCAGATCGCCAAGGCGACCGATATGTCGGAGGTGCGGGACATCCTGCCCGATTTGGAAGCCTGCGCCCGCGAGTTCCATGCGACCAAACGGAATACGGTCAAACACAACCGCGGCACGCACATCTTCGAAGCCGGCAATATCCGGTTCGGGCTCGAGATGCGGCGGCTGCCGATGGGCGATGGCGGCCTCGCGATCCATGTCCTGGCCGATATCGGCGGCACGCCGGGCAAGGCTTACACCGAAGAGACCGAGCTCCTGGCCTTCGATCACTTCTGGAACGGCGCGCATTACCACTATGGGCCGCGCAACAAGAACCACCGCATCTATTGGGACCGGACGTTGGTCGAAGATCCGCTCTCCTGGACCTTGGAGCAGTTCGAGACCGGAAAACTGCGCGCGATGATCGAGCGCGCCGGCTATCCGGGGATCGCGGCCGATCTCGACATGGAGAAGATCGCCTCGGTCTTTCCGGCGATGAAGAAGCAAGCGCTCGAGATGTGGGCCGAAGGCGAGAGGTTGACCGGTCACCCAGGGCTGCCGCTCGAGCCGACTCCCAACCTGGCCGCCGCCGCCGAATAAGCGCGCGCCTCTGCGTCAGAGGCCCTGCTCAGACAACCCGGCTCGACGCGGCCGGGTTGCTGCGCTGTATAAACCCAGCCACGCACGTAACCCTGGAGCTCGAGGAATGACCGACGCACCCGAATACACGCCACCCAAGGTCTGGAGTTGGAACAAGCCGAGCGGCGGCAGGTTCGAAAACATCAACCGCCCGATCGCGGGCGCCACGCATGAAAAGGAGCTGCCGGTCGGGCGCCACCCGTTGCAGCTGTATTCGCTGGGCACGCCGAACGGCGTCAAGGTCACGATCATGCTCGAAGAGCTGCTGGCGCGCGGCCATAAGGGCGCGGAGTATGATGCCTGGCTGATCCGGATCGGTGAGGGCGACCAGTTCAGCAGCGGCTTCGTGGCGATAAACCCGAATTCCAAGATCCCGGCGCTGGTAGACCGCAACGGTCCCAAGCCGATCCGCATCTTCGAGACCGGCGCGATCCTGATGCACCTGGCCGAGAAATTTGGCGAATTTCTGCCGACGGAGCCGGCAGAGCGCGCCGAGTGCCTGTCGTGGCTGTTCTGGCAGATGGGCAGCACGCCCTATGTCGGCGGCGGTTTCGGCCACTTTTACGCCTACGCGCCGATCAAGATCGAATACGCCATCCACCGCTTCACGATGGAAACGAAACGCCTCTTGGACGTGCTCGACCGCCGGCTGGCCGAGAGCGAGTACGTCGCCGGCCCTGTCTATACAATCGCCGACATCGCCATCTTCCCCTGGTACGGCGGGCTGGCGAAGTTCAACCAGTACGGGGCGGCCGAATTCCTCGCGGTCCACGAGTACAAGAATGTGCAGCGCTGGGCTGACATGCTCCTGGAACGGCCGGCGGTGAGGCGCGGGCGCATGGTCAACCGGCTCTCCGGCGACCCCCCGGAGCAATTGCACGAGCGCCACGACGCCAGCGACTTCGACACGAAGACGCAGGACAAGCTCGCTGCCGCCGACTGAGCCCAAGATCGCCGAGCAGGCCGAGTGGCACGAGCGCCGCTTCGGGACTGCTTAATCGCTGCGCTGGCGCTGATGGCGGCATCTGAGCCCAGTCCGGCGAGAGTTGTCTGCATCGAAAACGCGGCGATCGGCGAGCTGCGTCAGGCGATGTCCGCCGGCGATGCTACTGCTGCGGGGCTGGTAGAGGCCTATGCGGCGCGCATCGCGGCCTACGACCGCGTCGACCCGCGCCTCAATGCCGTGCGCGAGATGAACCCGGACGCGCCCGGGATCGCCGCCCAATCAGATGCGAGGGAGCCGGCTACGCGCCGGCCGCTCGAAGGCATACCCATCCTGATCAAGGACAACATCGCGACTGGCGACGCACAACACACGACGGCAGGTTCACTAGCGCTAGCGGAGGCGCGGGCCAAAGACGATGCGACGGTCGTCAAATTGCTGCGGCAGGCGGGGGCGGTGATCCTCGGCAAGGCCAACCTGACCGAGTTCGCCAACATCATCGCGATCGACATGCCGGCCGGCTACAGCTCCTTGGGCGGCCAGGTCAAGAACCCTTACGCGCCGGAATTGGACGACAAGGGTGTGCCGATCGTCCCGCCCGGCGGGTCGAGCTCGGGATCGGCGGTCGCCGTGGCGGCCGGGCTGGCGGCGGCGGCGATCGGCACCGAAACCTCGGGATCGCTCTTGTCGCCGGCGAGCCAGAACGGCGTCGTCACGGTCAAGCCGACGGTCGGCCTCATCAGCCGCGCCGGGATAGTCCCGATCGCCCACAGCCAGGACACCGCCGGCCCGCTCACGCGCACCGTGCGCGACGCGGCAATTCTATTGAACGTGCTGGCCGCCGGCGACCCACTCGACCCGCCGACCGCCGAACTTCGGCGGCCCGCGGATTACACGAGCCTTCTCGACAGGGACGGCCTCAAAGGCGCGCGGATTGGCGTCCCGAGCGACCCCTCCGATCCGGCGAACGATTTCTATTACAGCGCGCTGCCCCAGCGCGCCGCCGCGGTCATGCGCGAGGCGGTCGCGGTGCTCGAACGCGAAGGGGCGACGGTTGTGCGCGCCAACATACCGACCGAGGGTTGGATCGGCGGCCCTGGCACCGAGATGGCGATCCTCAACCGCAATCCGGAGAGCGCGACGAAGAATCAACCGGCACGCCGGCCGATCGTCTTCGTCTACGAGTTGAAGCACGATCTGAACCTTTACCTGCGCGACTGGGCCGCCGGCACCCGCATCGCGAGCCTCGCCGACATCATCGCGTTCAACGCCGAACAGGCCGATCGTGCATTGCGCTTCGGCCAGGACATTTTTCTTGCCGCCGAGGCGACCCGCGGCGATTTGAGCGAGCTCGAATATATCTCGGCGCATCAGATGGACCTCCGCGCCTCGCGCACCCTCGGGCTCGACGCCTATATGGACGAGCACCGGCTCGACGCGGTGCTGTTCCCCGCCATGACCGGTGCCGCGATCGCCGCCAAGGCCGGCTACCCCAGCGTCCAGGTACCCGCCGGCTTTGTCGCCGGGATCCGCGACAAGGAAACCCCGGACTACCCCTATGGCGCGACCTTCACCGGCCGCGCCTGGAGCGAGCCTATCCTGCTGCGGCTCGCCTATGCCTTCGAACAGGCGACCCAGGCGCGCAGTCCGCCACCCGGCCTGCCGTCGCTAGATTCGGCTTGTGCCCGTTAGCCTCCTGAGCCGGTGAATTTGAAGCCGACGCGGCGAGCCGATTGTTTTATGAGCATGCAGCCGCAACGCTTTCGCAATCGCACCGATGCCGGCCGCCAGCTTGCGGAGAAATTGGCGGCTTACGCCAACCTGCAGGATGTTCTGGTCCTGGCGCTGCCGCGCGGCGGGGTACCCGTCGGTTTTGAAGTGGCTCGGGCGCTCGGCGCGCCTCTCGATGTTTTTGTTGTGCGCAAGCTGGGCGTTCCCGGATACGAGGAGCTGGCGATGGGCGCGGTCGCAACCGGCGGTGTCCGCGTTCTGAACGACGAAATCGTGCGCGGTCTCGGAATTTCGGAACGTGAGATCGACGCTGCCGTGGCGCGCGAGATGGAGGAGTTGGCGCGCCGCGAGCGGCTCTATCGAGGCGACCGTCCGCCGCCGGATGTCGCCGGTCGCACTGTCATTCTGGTCGACGACGGTCTGGCGACCGGAGCCACGATGCGGGCCGCAATCGCGGGGTTGAGACAGCAGCAACCGGCCCGCATCGTCGTAGCGGTTCCGACCGCATCCCCCGACACCTGTGAGGCGCTGAAGGCCGAGGCCGACGAGATGATTTGCGCCATCACCCCCGAGCCGTTTTTCGCTGTCGGCCACTGGTATGAGGATTTCACGCAGACGACCGACGATGAGGTGCGCGACTTGTTGTGCGCCAAGGGTGATCTGTCGATCAGTTAGGCGGACGCACCGAGAATTGATTGGGCTTCCCAAGCGACTTTTGTCGGCCAGCTAGCTGGTTGAGGAAGGCCATTGGATCGGGGAGAATTGCAGCCGTCCCGAAGACATCGACATCGGCGATCTCGATCTCTATCACTCGTGCTGGATCTCGCGGGCGTTCCGCAGGTGAATCGATATGAAAATCGACGAAACACTGGAGATGGCGTATCCTCAAAAGCTGGCGCGCGACATCATCATTGGTATTGCAGATCCGATAAACGAACATCTCGTCAAGCTTATTGCGTTCCAATTTGATCCTAAGCTACGATCTCACTTTAGAGCAGAACTGAGAAGTTGGCTCAATAAAATTCAAAGGATCCGACTTAAGCCGCATGCCCGAACCGGATCTTTCAAGTTCTACTTTGACCCTCTGTTCGAGTATCCGTTCGGCGGCGTCGAAATTCATAACACACGTGCGCTGATGGAGTTCATCTCGAGCGAGTACGACGGCATCCGACCGACTATTTCTCCGGAGGAAATGGCCAACTGGTTGAAGGGATTTCATACGGAGCTTGCGCAGGCGTTGCACGATGGTGAAGCCGTGCTCGACATGGTACCGGAATGATCCCGGCCTGGAATACGCGCCGTTCTCAACCGGCCCCGGTGTGCGCTTATTTTGATCGCGCAACGGCGAAACACCGCCTAGATAGAGAGGCCTGCCGATCGGCTGCTTGGGAGGAACAATCATGGCGGAGAAGGATCCGGCGGAGAGCGGTCGACGCCTGCATGTCACGACGCTCCTCGTCGCGTCGCGTCGCGCGCTCGACAACGCGTTGTCGGAGCTCGGCTTTCCCGAGGATGACGACCGCATCGTCGAGCACGATGGCCGTCTCGCTTTCCTGACCTGCTCCCATGAAGAGGATTGCGACGACATGTTCGCGCTGATCAGCGAATTGTCGTCGCGCGGCGAAAGCTGGGAATTGCAGTCGCGCATCGACGCCGAGGCCGGACGCGCCATCTACCAATCCTTTGCGCGATATCGCCCGGTCGAAGCGGTCGACGCCGCGGTCGAGGACGAACCGGAACCGGACACCCCTGAGTTGCCGCTGCACGACGTCGAGACCGCCGAAGGCTTAGCGTCCCTGAAACGCATCCTGAAGCGGATCGAGCCGGCCGACGCGTTTGCGACGATTCGGGCCGGCCGCGACGGCCGCGCCACCGCCCGCGTCCTGCGCCGCGGCTCGCGGCGGCTGCTGGCGGCGGCAACCGCCGCCGACGAGTCGACACTGCGCAGCGTCATCCGAGAGATCCTGCCCAATGTCATGCTCGACGTCGCGATGAAGCCGCCTGGCTAGGCGAGACTGAGAAACCGGAGACGCTATCTTCATCATCGGCTGGGACCTGCGCGCACTCGATAAGCTGCCGACCCTGAGGGCGCTGGTCCATGACAGCACGCTCCGTCTCGCCGTGACCGGGCTCAGCCGGTCCGGCAAGACCGCGTTTATTACCAGTCTGGTTCACAATCTCTTGAGTGCCGTCAGCAGGCCGGGGCGTTTGCCGTTCCTGCGGGCTGCGGCGGAGCGGCGGATTATGGGCGCGCGGGTGCTCGCGCCGGAAGACCAGGACGTGCCTGCGTTCCCGCTCGAAGAAACGGTCGCGGCATTGGCTGCCGACCCGCCTCACTGGCCCGCGAGCACGACCGATTTGCGACGGGTGCGGCTGTTGCTCCGGTTCTCCTCGGCGGGTCTGCTTCGGAGGGCCAAGCTGCTCGGCGGGACCGCCGAGCTGTCGGTCGAAATTCTCGATTATCCCGGCGAATGGCTGCTCGACCTGCCTTTGCTGCAGCAGAGCTATGGCGATTGGTCGCGTGCGACCCTCGCCTTGGCGCGCCGCGGGGTGCGCGCCCCACTCGCCCGCGACTGGCTCGATTTTGTGGCGCGCCATCCGGCAGACCGCGCCGGCGATCCGCAAACCGCGTTATGGGCACATGAACACTACCGCGGCTATCTCGCCGCCTGCCGCGAGCGGGAGCAGCTGAGCCTATTGCAGCCCGGGCGTTTCCTGAACCCCGGGCAGATCGCCGATCTGTCGGTGCTGCAGTTTTGTCCGATGCCGCGGGCGATCGGAGCGCGGGCGATGCCCGGCAGTCTCGCTGCGCTGATGGAGGCGCGTTTCGAGGCCTATAAGCGCACCATCGTGCAGCCTTTCTTCGCACAACTCGCCCGTAACGTGGGCCGGCAAATCGTGCTCGTCGACGTGCTGCGTGCGCTCAACGCCGGAGAAGAGGCGTTCGCTGATCATCGTCTGGCGCTCGACACGATTCTAGCCGCGTTCCGCTTCGGCAGGCGAAGCATGCTGCGCCGGCTGTTCGGCGCCCGCATCGACCGGGTCCTGTTTGCCGCGACCAAGGCCGATCATGTACCGGCATTGCAGCGCGACCATCTCGAAGCGCTGATGGCCAATCTGGTGGAAGCCCCGACCCTGCGCGCCAAAGCCGCCCGTGCCCGCGTCGCGGCGACCGCGCTCGCCTCGATCCGCTGCACCGAGGACGGCACCGACGTGATCGACGGACGCAAGGTCGATATCGTCGTGGGATTGCCCGAAGGCGGCGAGCGGCGCATTCGGTTCTTTCCCGGAATCGTGCCGGTGACGCCGCCGCCCACGGGGTTTTGGGGCGAGCGGTTCACCGCATTTCCGGTCTTCCAGCCGCCACGGATCCCGAGCGCAGCAGGCGATGGCATTCCCCATATAAATATCGACAAGGCGCTCGATTTTCTGCTGGAGGATGGTCTTTCATGACCAAGGTTCTGATCGCGTTTTTTTCCCTCTCCCCCCGCCGGCCGGGGGGAGAGGGCAGGGTGAGGGGGGCCGACGAGCCGGTCTGCGGCGCCACCCACCTCACCCTCCCGCTTCGCGGGCCCCTCCCTCTCCCCCCGAAGGGCGGAGAGGGGCTCAGATGACCGTCGAAACGGAGGCGCGGCGAGAGCGGCTGCGTCCGCGCATTCTTGAAACCGGGGAAACCGGACGGCTCGAGCTGAGCTCCCCGCCTCCCGCTGAGGCGAACCTCCCCGCGCCGCGAACCCGGCGGTCCCGGTCGCCGATTTGCGTTGCAGCGATCGGCCTCGGCATCCTCGTTCTTGGCCTGATCGGCATCGACCTCGTCCAATTCATCGACGGCGCCTTCGCGCATGGCGCCGGACTTGGCATCGCCGCGACGGCGGCGGTGGCGGCGGGCGTCGGCGGGGCCGCCTACTGGCTCGCAGCGGAGTTCCGCGGGCTGTGGCGGCTGCGCTCCGCCGAGCGCCTCAGAAACCTGATCCCGTTCGCTTTGGCGGACGAGTTGAAGGCGGAGATCGATGCTGCCGCGGCAATCATGGCGGCCGACCCGCTATTGAGCGAGGCGGTCGCCCGTTATCGCGCCGTTCGCGAGCCGCACCACAGCGGCCGTGATGCGCTCGAATTGTTTTCCCGTTTTGTCCTCGCCCCCGCCGACCGGCTCGCCGAAGCAGCGATCCGCCGCGCCGCGGCGCAGGCCTTTGCGATCAATGCGGTCAGCCCGACCGCGCTGCTCGACACTCTGCTGTTTGCCGCCCGAGCGCTGCGCCTCATTCGCGAAATCGCTGAGATCTACGGCCAGCGCCCGGGCCTGGCCGGCACCGTCCACCTGCTGCGGCGGCTCGCGAGCGGCGCCGGCATGGTCGGCGCCGTCGATCTGGTCGGCGGGATTCTCGTGCAGCAGCTCGGCGGCGCCGTCATGGAGCGCCTCAGCGCCAGCGCCGCCGAAAGCGCCTACGCCGCGCAAAGGATGGCGCGCCTGGGCATCATCGCAATGGCGCTGTGCCGGCCCATTGACTTCCGTCCCGGCGAGGTTCCCTCATTGCGAAGCCTCGTCTCCGGCCTCCTCAAGCCGGACCGCCAGGAGTTGGGCTGACGCGTTTGATAAAGCTTGCCCCAACACCCAAAACGGCATGACATTTGCGTGAGTGAAGCACCCTCCGGGAGGTCAGTCTCATGTTGTCGCGCCGCTCTTTGCTCATCTCCGTATCGGCCACCGCCCTCATCGGCGCCTTTGCGGGTTCGGATCTCGCCCGGGCCGCCGACAAAACGGTCACGGTGGGCATAAACCTGCCCTTTACCGGGGCCGACGCGCATGACGCAGAATTGATCAAGGATGGCGCCTTGCTGGCAATCGACGAAGCGAACGCGCAGGGCGGCGTCGCCGGTTACAAGATAGAGGTCCTGCTGCTCGACGACGGCACCGCTACCGCCGGGCAGTATGACCCGGCACAGGCGGCGACCAACGCGCGCAAGATGGTGTCCGACAAGGCAGTAGTCGCGGCGATCGGGCCGCAGATGAGCGGCTCGGGCAAGGCGATGTCGCCGATTTTGAGCCAGGGCGATCTGGCGACGATCACCCCGAGCTCGACCAACCCCGACATCACCGACCCGAAATTCGCGGGGCAATATCGGCCTAAAGGGAAGGCGATCTATTTCCGCACGGTGACCACCGACGCCTTCCAAGGGCCAAACATGGCCAATTATTATGCCGATGTCCTCAAGGTGAAATCGGTCTATGTGCTCGACGACAGCGGCGCCTACGGGGTCGGGATCGCCGACACCTTCCAGGCGCAGGCCGAGAAGCGCGGCATCAAGGTGCTCGGCCGCGACCAGCTCAACCCCAGAGAGGCCGATTACGCGACCACTCTCACAAAAATAAAATCGCTCAATCCCGACGCCCTCTATTACGGCGGCGTCGCTCAGGCCGGGGTGAAGGTCGTCAAGCAGGCCTCCGACATTCTCCCCAAGATGATCAAGGGCGGCGGCGACGGTCTCTATGGCGCGGAGATATTGCGCGGCGCCGGCTTCCCTGCGGCCGAAGGGTGGTACGCGACGATCGCGGCGCCCGATATTCTCGAAAATCCAGACGCCGCGCCAGTCATCGAACGGTTCGTCAAGAAATACGGGCAGCAGCCCGAGAATTACTCGATCACCGCCTATGATGCGGCGCTCATCATTCTCGACGCCGTCAAGCGCGTCGCCGCTTCGGGCAAGGAGGTGACCCGCGAGGCAGTGCGCGACGCGATACAGACCGCCCGCGTCAAGACACTGCAGGGCGAGATCACTTTTGACGAAAATGGCGACTTGCGGAACCGGGAGATCAGCGTCTTCCGCATCGTCAAGGACGACAAGTATCCGCCCGACGACGTCCTTCACCAGTACAAATACCTCGGGGTCGCGCCGCAGAGCTCGTAAGCATCGTGCGCTCGATCTTGCCCAGTTCTTTCGTCACCCCCGCGAAAGCGCGCGAAAGCGGGGGTCCAGGGCCGCCGCCGGAGCTCTGCATCCTGGATTCCCGCTTTCGCGGGAATGATGAGTTAACCGGGCGGGGTATAACCGGCGAGCAATAATGTCCGACTATGGCGTGCTCTTGCAGCAGGTGGTCAACGGGCTGAGCCTCGGCGCGATGTATGCCTTGCTGGCGCTGGGATTTACGCTCGTCTACGGCATCCTCGAGCTGATCAACTTCGCGCACTTCAACGTGTTCATGGTCAGCTCGTTTTTCGGCATGTGGGCCCTCGAGTTTCTGGGCATCACGGGTCAGAGCCGGGTCCTTGCAGGCCCGGCATTGGCCGGGGCACTAGTCTTTGCCTTCGCTGTCACAATGCTCGGCGCCGGCATCCTCGGCGTTGCGATCGAGCGGCTGTCGCTGCGGCCTTTGCGCGGGGTCCGCGGGACAGCGGCGATGATCACCACGATCGGCGTTTCGTACATCCTGTTCAACATCATCCTGCTGACTGTCGGCGCCGGGTCGGAGAACTACCCCAACCCGCTGCCGGTGGTGCGCTGGCAATTGGGCGAAGTGACCCTCGAACTGAAGGAGCTGCTGATCTGGGGCGTCGCCGTGGCGCTGATGCTGGCGCTACAGTTCTTTGTCAACCGGACCCGTCTCGGCAAGGCCATGCGCGCCACGGCGCAAGATGCCGAAGCGGCCCGGATGATGGGGGTCGATGTCGACCGCGTCATTGTCACAGCGTTTTTTCTGGGGTCCGCGCTGGCCGGGGCGGCAGCGCTGATCTTTGGCCTCTATTACAACTACACGAGCTTCATCATCGGCTATACGGCCGGGCTGCGCGCCTTCACCGCGGCAGTATTGGGCGGGATCGGCAGTATCCCAGGAGCGATGGTCGGCGGTCTGCTGATCGGTCTAATCGAGACTTTGGGCGGGCAATTGATCGCGGTGCGCTGGACTGATGTGATCATCTTCTCGATCTTGGTTCTCGTTCTCGTCTTTGTGCCGACGGGACTGTTCGGCCGCGCCACCCCGACAAAATCGTGAGAAACGGAATCGGCATCCGAGCACTGCTGCCGATCAGGACCGGCGGCGGCGTTCTCGGCCGAGTTTCCGCGCGCAGCCGCGCCCGCCTCGGCGTCCTCCTGGTCACGGCGGCGGCGCTGCTGTTCCCACTGGTCAACGGGAACGACGCCGACATTGATTCGGCGGCGAACGCGCTCGCCTTTGCCGCCTTGGCGCTTGGCCTCAACATCGTCGTCGGCTTCGCTGGCCTATTGGATCTCGGCTACGCCGCGTTCTTTGCCATCGGTGCCTACGCCTATGGCGCTGCCAGCTCGTGGCAGATCCAGCCGCAGTGGAGCGGCTTCTGGGAGCCCTTGCAGTGGCTCGACCTCGTCAGCCGTTTTCACACCGCGGCCGGTGACGTCGTTCACTTCCAGGTCTCGTTCTGGCTGATGCTGCCGGTCGCAGCAGCGATCGCCGCGTTTTTCGGCGTGTTGTTCGGCGCCCCGACCTTGCGGCTCAAAGGCGATTACCTGGCAATCGTCACCCTCGGCTTTGGCGAGATCGTGCCGATTGTCGCGCGCAACACGCCCTCGGTCACCAATGGCGCCATGGGTCTCAACGGTGTCGCTGCACCGCAGCTCTTCGGCTACGATTTCGGCGTTAACGCGACCCCCTACTATTATGTCGGGCTCGCACTCGTCGCGTTTTTGATCCTGACGAGCCAGAGGCTCAAGGATTCGCGCATCGGCCGCGCGTGGATGGCGATCCGCGAGGACGAGATCGCCGCCTCGGCGATGGGTGTCGACCGTGTCCGTTTCAAGCTCCTCGCTTTTGCAATCGGTGCGGCCTTTGCCGGAGCCACCGGCACCTTCTATGTCGCGAAATTACAGACCGCGACCCCCGAGATGTTCATGTTCCCGGTCTCGGTCATGGTCCTGGTCATGATCGTCTTTGGCGGGATCGGCAGTGTCTGGGGGGTCGTGGTCGGCGCGCTGCTGTTGCAGATCCTGCAATCCTGGTTTCTCGAAGATCTGTCGCAATGGCTGCATGCGCTGGGACGGTTCGTCAACGTCGAGTGGCTGCAGCATGTCGAGCTAGCCTCGTCGATCGAGCTGATTTTCGGTTTTATTCTGGTGCTGATGATGCTCTACCGCCGCGACGGGCTGATCCCGGCGACGCGACGCGTTGCGCCGCTGAGCCTCGACGAGCAGACGGCCCAAATCGGGCGGGGTGGCTTCGACGGGCTTTCCGCCATTGCGGCGTCCAGTCGCGCGGCGAGCGGGCCGCTGCTCGAAGTCTCGGATCTGACCGTGCGCTTTGGCGGGCTGGTTGCATTGCGGTCGGTCGAACTAAGCGTCCCCGCCCAGACGGTGGTTGCCGTGATCGGGCCCAATGGTTCGGGCAAATCGACATTGTTCAACGTTGTCACCGGCGTCGTTCCGGCCGGCCGCGGCAGTATTCGCTTCACCGGCGAAGCGATCGGCCGATTGCGGCCGCATGAGATATTGGAGCGCGGCGTCGCCCGCACCTTCCAGAACATCCGCCTGTTCCCGAACCTGACCGTGCTCGAGAACATCATGATCGGCATGCATGCGCGGCTCGATACCGGTCCCGTGGGCGCGCTGTTGCGGCTGCCGGCGAACCGCCGCGAGGAGGCGGCAGCACGCGAGCATGCGCGCGAAATTCTCTCGTTGTTCGGCAACCGGCTGTTGCCGCGTGCCGACCACCTCGCCGCCAGCCTCTCCTACGCCAATCGACGTCGCACCGAGATCGCGCGGGCGCTCGCCACGCAACCAAAACTGTTGCTGCTCGACGAGCCGACGGCAGGGATGAACCCGGCCGAGACATTGGAGCTGGCCGATCAGATCCAAAGCCTCAACCGGAACGGTCTCACAATCCTCCTCATTGAGCACAAGCTCGACGTCGTCGCGATGCTGGCGGACCGGGTTATCGTGCTCGACCACGGCGAGAAGATCGCTGAAGGGCCGCCGGAGGCCGTGCGGCGCGACGAAGAGGTGATCCGCGCCTATCTCGGCAGGAGCACCGCTTTTGCCTGATCTGCTCGAGTTTCGACCCATGCTTGAATTTAAGGCGGTCGACACGCATTACGGCGATCTTCACGTCTTGAAATCGGTCGATTATCGGATCGCGGCGGGTGAGATCGTTTGCCTGTTGGGCGGCAACGCCTCGGGCAAATCGACGACGATGAAGGCGATCATGGGAAGCGTCGCGCCGAGCCGCGGCGAGATCCTTTACGAGGGCCATTCGCTGAAGGGCGTTTCGATCGCTGAGCGGGTGCGCCGCGGCATCGCGCCGGTGCTCGAGGCGCGGCGCCTCTTTCCGCGCATGACGGTCTACGAAAATCTCGAGATGGGCGCCTACACGCGGCGCCGCGGGCCCGAGTTCGATGAGGATCTGGCGCGCGTCTTCGCGCTGTTTCCGCGCGTCGAGGAGCGCCTCCAGCAGCTCGCTGGCACGTTGTCGGGCGGCGAGCAGCAGATGGTCGCGATCGGCCGCGCGTTGATGGCGCGGCCCAGGCTTTTGTGCATGGACGAGCCATCGATGGGCCTCTCGCCCGCGTATGTCGAGCAGGTATTCGACATCATCCGGACCATCAACGAGCAGGGTGTCACGATCTTCATGGTCGAGCAGAACGCCAACATGGCGCTCTCGATCGCCGACCGCGCCTATGTCCTGCAGACCGGCGAGGTCGTGCTGAGCGGCCCCGCCGCCGAACTGCGCGAAACCGAACTGATCCGCCACGCCTATTTGGGCGAACTCAAGGTGGCGTAAAGACTGCCGGTCAGACTCCCAGTTCGAGGATCAGCGGAGAGTGATCGGAGATGCCGGCGAGGCGCTCCGCGTGCGAGTAGCGTATCGTGCCGGTGCGCGCGGCCAGGGCACCCGACAGAAAGGCGTGGTCGATGCGGAAGCCGTTTCCTCTGGTGCTGAACCAGGAATATTCCCGAAGCTCCGGATTACGGCGGCGCCACAGGTCGCAAAACCCGATCTCGGCCATTTTGTCCATGTAGTGTGCGGTTCGGTCGATGGCGCCCGCCTCGTCGAGGTAGGGACGGCAGGTGTTGAAATCGCCGACCGCGAGGGCGTGCCCGCCGGTCTCGCCCAAGGTGGCGATCAGCGTTTCCCAGTAAGGGATTTTCGCGAGGAGGTTCGGCATGTAGATGCCGACCAGCCGGAAGGCAGGGAACTCAACTCCGACCATCCGGTAGGGCTCCGGCAAGCTGCCGTCGACCTCGCCGTGGTCGCGGAACTCGCTACGGGCGGCGATCAGCACACCGCTGCGGCCTGGCGGCGGTGCGAGGGCCGTCGCATGCCGATAGCCGAGGGTCTCGATCGCCGCGCGTAACCGCACCGCCGCTTCGCCGGCGCGGTATTCCGAAAGCACCAGGATGTCGGCTTTATGGTGCGCCAGGGCATTGGCAATTCGCGTCAACCGGGAGCCGCCTCCCTGTCGGATATTCCAAGCGAGCAGCCGCATGCCCTAGAACCTCACGGTGTATATTAGCGGCCCTACGGGATTTCTGATCAGGCCTAACATAGAGGCACAGCTTGCAGCTATTCGACGCGGCGCATTTCTCGGGCTGGCTCGGGCGGCTGAGTGATCTCGCCGCCTCGCCGGCAGTCCTCGAAGCTCTCGTTCTGCAGCTCGCCTGCATCATCGCATCCTTTCTCGCCGCATGGGCCATCCGAGCCGCGACCCGGTCGTGGACCGACCGGCTCGTCGAGCGCATCACGATGCGGTATCGCGCGCTTCGCGTTCCGGCTGGGCTGCGCGGGCTGGCGATATTCTGTTACGCTTGGCTCATCCTCGTTTTCACCGAACAGGCCGTCGCGCAGCTCGGCGGCGACTACCGGCTGATCGGCATCGCCGCCAGCCTGACCGGGCTGTGGATCGTGATCAGGGCGTCGGCGCTGCTGCTGCGGGACCCGCTATTGGCGCGGGCCGTGGCGGCCATCGCCTGGATCGTCGCCGCGTTGGACATCATGGGGCTGCTGCCGGCGACGGCCGCTGCGCTCGACAACCTGGCGATCACGATCGGCATGTTGCGGATTTCCGTGCTGCTCGTCATCAAGGCGGTGCTCGTGGTCGCGATCCTGTTGTGGGCCGCGCTCGGCCTCTCTCGGATGATCGACTCCAGGCTCCAGAACTCGGCGGCACTGAGCCCTTCCGTGCGGGTGCTGACCGGCAATCTCGTCCGGATCGCGCTGATTTCGGTGGCGCTGCTGATCGGCCTCAATGCGGTCGGCATCGACCTCACCGCGTTTGCCGTCTTCAGCGGCGCCGTCGGTGTCGGCATCGGTTTCGGCCTGCAGAAGATCGTCTCGAACTTCGTCAGCGGCATCATTCTGTTGCTGGAGCGCTCGATAAAGCCGGGGGACGTGATCGAAGTCGGCAGCACCTTCGGCTCCGTCACGTATCTCGGGGCGCGCTACGCCTCGGTGCGCGGCCGGGACGGCAAGGAATACCTGATCCCGAACGAGAACCTGATCACCAACCAGGTCGTTAACTGGTCGTATTCGAGCTTGCTGGTCCGGCTCGATGTGCCGTTTGGCGTCGCGTATGACAGCGATCTGCACGCGGTCCGCGAACTTGCCGTCGAGGTGGCGAAGCGGACGAAGCGCGTGCTCGCCTCGCCAACGCCGGTATGCCACTTGACTGCGTTCGCCGACAGCGCGGTCAATTTGCTGCTCCGATTCTGGATCGAAGATCCGGCCAACGGCGTCACCAACATCAAGGGTGCGGTGCTCCTCGGGTTATGGGACGCATTCAAGGAGCACCGCATCGAGATGCCGTTCCCGCAGCGGGATGTGCGCATTCGTGAGCTGCCGCCGGCGGTCGCACATTATCGCGTCGCAGAAGCGGAGATAACCGATGAGGGGGCCGGCTGATCGGAACGCGGTGGTTTGACCGGGGCCGCCACCTCATTGTCGCCGGTAATAACGTCTCGGGATGGCGGCTCGTCGCCGGGTTGCGTGGGTTGGCGCTGCTGCGCTTGAAGAAAGGCGACCAGCTTTTCCCGCACCTCGCAGCGCAGGTCCCAGGTCTGGCTGGGATTGCGTGCGCTGATCAAGGCGCGCAATTCCACCGCGTCTATCGCCACGTCGGTAACCTCCAACCTCGCCACCTTGCCGTCCCACAACGGGCTTTGGCGGACGATTTCCTCGAGCTTTTGCCGCAGGCTGTCCACCGACACCGCATAGCCGACCCGGAGGAGGACCGCGCCGATCTGCGCGGCGCCCTCATAGGTCCAGTTCTGAAACGGTTTTTCGATGAAGTAGCTCAACGGCACGACCATCCGCCGCAGATCCCACAGCCGAACTACGACGTAGGTGCTGGTGATCGTTTCGATCCAGCCGGTTTCGCCTTCGACCACCACCTGGTCCTCGACCCGGATCGGCTGGGTCATCGCGATCTGGATGCCGGCGAGCAGGTTACCCAGCACCGGGCGGGCGGCGAGACCGAGGATCAGGCCCGCCGCCCCGGCCGAAGCGAACAAGCTGACGCCGTACTGCCGGACCGAATCGAAGGTCATCAAAGCCGCGGCAACTGTGATGATCGCCAGGAGGGTTTTCGCAACTCGCTGCAGGATCCGCATCTGCGTCACATGCTTGCGGGCGAGCAGGTTGTCCTCGCTGTCGGTGCGGAACCGGCGCAGATAAATTTCGACACCGATATCGAGCGCGATCGCAGCCGCCCAGCCGACCGCCAGCACAAATGCCACCAACAGAGCGCGCCCGATCGCGGCCGTTACATCCCATGGGAAGCGCGCACCGGCCAGCGCGGCACCCGAAACGACGATAACGAGAATCAAGCTAGCCGGGCCCTGACCGCGCGCGAGGAGCCTCTGAAGGAACGGGCTGTACCGGCCCGCCAGCCGGATCAGCCGGCGGGTGAACCAGCGGTAGACTGCCAGCACGACGATCGCGGGCACGATCATCGTAATTACGCCGATTAGCCAAGGTGGAACCCAGGACGAGATCGAATGGATGAAGGTCATTCGCACCTGCACAGATGTTGAGTTGGGTGGAGTCTTTGCCGATGATCGCCGAAAGCGTCCGCGTTGATCCCAATCGGAGCGAAGCAATGAGCGTCGAGGCGAAGACCGCCATCATCGAGCATCTCGGCCGGCAGCATCAGGCGATGGTTAACCTGTTGGCCGATCTTGTGAACATCGATTCCGGCAGCTACAACAAACCCGGCGTCGATGCCGTCGGCGATCGGCTGCGGGCCTGGCTCGAAGCGGCGGGCATCTCATGTGAAATCTTTCCAAACGAAATTTTTGGCGATTGCATGGCGGCGCGCATCCCCGGCACCGGCGGCGGCAACCGGCCGATCGTGTTGATGGGTCACCGCGATACGGTGTTCCCCGACGGCACCGCCGCCCAGCGGCCGTTCCGCATCGACGGTGATCAGGCATTCGGGCCGGGCGTCGCCGACATGAAAGCGGGCCTCGTCATGAACACCTTTGTGCTCGAAGCGTTGCGCCGCTTCGGCGCGCCGTGTCCTCTGACCGGGCTCTATACGTCCGACGAGGAGATTGCCTCGCCCTCTTCGCGCCCGGTCATCGAAGCCGAGGCCAAGGACGCGCGCGCCGTCTTCAACTCCGAGCCCGGCCGGCCGAGCGGCAATCTCGTGTCCCGGCGCAAGGGGGCGGCCTTTATCGAATTGGAGGTGACCGGGCGCGCTGCTCATTCCGGCGCCGCACATGCGCAAGGTGTCAGCGCAATCGAGGCGCTCTCTCGCAAGATCCAGCGGTTGCACCGGCTGACCGATTACGACCTCGGCACCACGATCAATGTCGGGCTCGTGCAGGGGGGCACGGCGGTCAACACCGTCGCCGCCCGCGCCACCGCCGCGATCGATGTTCGCTTTCCGACGATGAACATTATGGAGAAGATCCTCGGCGAAGTGCGCGAGATCTGCCACTGCTGCGAGTTGCCGGGCAGCGAAGGCCGCATCCTGCGCGAGGGTAATTTCCTACCCTTGGAGCAGGACGAGAAGAGCCGCGAATTGCTCGAAGCTTATGGCCGCTCGGCGGCGGGCCTCGGCTTCCAGGTTGGCGCCGAGGCGACCGGCGGCTCCGCCGACAGCGGGTTCACCGCGGCCCTCGGCACCCCGACCTTGTGCGGCACGGGCCCGGTCGGCGGCAACGCCCACCGCGACGACGAGTGGTGCCGCATCGACACCCTGGTCCCCCGCGCCCAGGCCCTGGCGCTGACTATTCTGGAAGTTGCGGCGGCATGATCCCCATCCGTCGTTCCCGCGAAAGCGGGAACCCAGGGGCGGCACGCTCGGGCGAAGTAGCCCCCTGTTCAAGCCAGGGGCAGGCTCTGGGCCCCCGCTTTCGCGGGGGCGACGGTAAACGGGTTGAGGAGGCTGGGTCGTGACTAACCGAGTGGAATTGTCGATTGCCGAGCGGTTTCTGTTTGCGGGTGGGCACAAGTTCGGCGCTCTCGGCGCATATGAACGCCTCGTCGGGAGGGCGCATTTCGCGGTCGATCCGGGCGCGCTGGCGCAGCGAGGCGTTACCGACATCGACAAGGCGCCTACGGATGCCGCGGGGCTCGTCCGGTTTGCCGGCGATTTCTCGATCCTGAAGCCGGCCGATGCCGGGCGCGGCAACCGGCGGATCTTTTTCGATTACGGCAACCGCGGCAACAAGCGGATGCTGCAATTCTTCAACGACGCGCCAGCCTCGAACGACCCGCGGACCCTCGAGCACGCCGGAAATGGCTTTCTGATGCGCCGCGGCTACACCGCCGTGTGGCTCGCCTGGCAGGGCGACCTGCTGCCAGGGAACGGCCGGATGGTGCTCGACCTCCCGACCGTGCCGGCGGTAACCGGGCTGGTCCGGGTTGAGTACATCGCCGACCGTTCCGGGATCACGACTTTTCCGCTGAGCGGCCACGCCTCGACGCGCAGTCATCCGACCGTATCGCTCGACCCGCGCGAGGCAAGCCTGACGCGCCGCCGCTATCCCGACGACGAGCGGATCCCGGTGCCGCCCGAGCGCTGGCGCTTCGCGCGCATCGAAGGCGGGGTCGGCCTCGATAACCAAGGCGCCGAGCAGGCGGTTATTCCCTCCGATACGCACATCCACATGCCCGGCGGCTTCGAGCCGGGCTGGATCTATGAGCTGGTCTATACCGGCCGGGACCCGCTGGTGCTCGGGCTCGGCCATGCGGCGGTGCGCGATTTTGTCAGTTTTCTGCGATATGCGGACGCGGGCCTCGGGACGATCGAAAAAGCCTACGCCTGGGGCCGGTCGCAGACCGGGCGCTGCATCCGCGATTTCGTCTATCGCGGGTTCAATGCCGACGCCGCCGGCCGCAAGGTGTTCGACGGGGTCCTGCCGCATGTCGCCGGCGCCGGACGCAAATGGCTGAACCAGCGTTTTGCGAATGCGGTCGTGTCGGGCGGGCAGCAATACGAGGATCACTTCAACCCGGCCGACACATTCCCGTTCTCTTACGCCGAGACGACCGATCACCTGACCGGTCGGCGCGACGCGATCCTGAAGCGGCCCGAGACCGACCCCTTGATCATTCACACGCAAACCGCGACCGAATATTGGCAGCGGCGCGGATCACTCGTTCATACCGACACCCGCGGCAACGACCTGCCGCAGCCATCGACCGTGCGGTTCTATTTCTGGGCCAGCTCGCAGCATTTTGCCGACCCGATCCCGAAACCGTTGGACCGCGGCATCCGCCAGAATTTTCTCAATACCGTCGCGACGTCGATGCTGTTCCGCGCGATGATCGACGCGATGGACCGCTGGGCGACGGACGGTATTGCGCCGCCCGACAGCCGCATCCCGCAGCGCGCCGACGGCACTCTGGTTCAGTTCGAGGAATGGCGCCGGCAATTCCCGGCGATCCCCGGCGTGGCCCTCCCGCACGAGCCCAATTCGCTGCCGCTGTTGGATTTCGGCCCCGAAGCGGAGCGCGGGATCCTGAAGGAACCCCCGGATGTGGTGCCGGGTGAGGGCTACACGGTGCTGGTGCCGGCAGTCGACGCGGAAGGCAATGATATCGCCGGCGTCAGGGCGCCGATGGTGCAAGCGCCGCTCGGCACCTATTGCGGTTGGAACCTGCGGGCGCGCGGCTTTGGCCACGGCGCGATGCACGAATTCTCCGGCAGCTACATCCCATTGCCCGAGACTGTGGAGGAGCGGCGGATGACCGGCGACCCGCGGCGGTCGATCCTCGAGCGTTACCCGACCCCCGAAGCTTACGTCGCGGCGATCACGGCTGCGGCGCGACAGCTTGTCGAGGAGGGGCTGATGCTCGACGAGGATGTCGAGCGCGCCACAGCAGCCGCCGCCGATTGGGGCCGCCCGCGGCATGACATCAAGCTGAAGTGAGGAACCGATATGCCGGACGGACCACGCTACGAGGATGACTTCTACGCCTGGACGCAGCACCAGGCCGAGGTGCTGCGTACCATGCCCGTCTCCGACAACCGGTTCGATCGCGAGCATGTGGCCGAGGAGATCGAAGATTTGGGCAAGAGCGAGCGCGATGCGGTCCGCAGCCAGATCCGTCGCATCATCGAGCATCTCCTCAAGCTGGCCTATTCACCGGCCGAGCCGCCGCGCTTCGATTGGATGCACAGCGTCTCGGACGCTCGCGCCGCATTGGAGGATAAACTCTCGCCCACTTTGCGCCGCGATATCGAAGCGAGGCTGGAAAGGCTGTATGTCCAAGCGCGCCGAAATGCCGCGCTCTCCCTTCGCAATTTTGGCGAACATGGGGCGGCTCAGGCTTTCCCCGACAAATGCCCCTACTCGCTCGACGAGATCTGCCAGGAGGATTGGTACCCCATCTCTCCTGGGCATGAGCCGCAAACGGAGGCGAGATGACACGTGATTTCGTCGGCTACGGCGCCGAGCTGCCGCATGCCCAATGGCCCGGGAATGCCCGCATCGCCGTCAATTTCGTGATCAATTTCGAGGAAGGCTCGGAGCTCTCCTATCCCGCCGGGGACGGTGTTTCCGAGGGCGGGTTGACCGAGATGCTGGGCGCGGATCTGGGGGTGACCGGCCGCGACCTCGGCGCCGAGAGCATGTTCGAATATGGTGCTCGGGTCGGTTTTTGGCGGCTGCATCGGATCTTCACGCGCTTCGGGGTTCCGGTGACGATTTTCGGCTGCGCCAAGGCCTTCGAGGCGAACCCGCCCGCCGCCGCGGCGATCGCCGCGAGCGGCTGGGACATCTGCAGCCACGGCTATCGCTGGACCAACCACCCCGGGCTCTCGGAGGCCGAGGAACGCAAGCAGATCGCTGAGGCCGTCGACATTATCCGGCGGACCACCGGCAAGACACCGGTCGGCTGGTACTGCCGCTACGCGCCGTCGGAAAATACCCGCCGCCTGTTGGTCGAGCATGGCGGCTTCCTCTACGACAGCGACACCTATAACGACGAGCTGCCCTATTGGGTGCGGGTGGGTGACCGGCCACACCTCGTTGTGCCCTATTCGCTGACCACCAATGATTCGAAATTCGGCCGCGGCGTTTTCGGTTCCGGCGAGGATTTCTTCGCCTTTCTGCGCGACAGCTTCGATGTCCTCTACGAAGAGGGTGCGGAGCGCCCGCGCATGATGTCGGTGGGGCTGCATATGCGGCTGACGGGGCATCCCGGCAGGGCGAAGGCGCTGATCCGCTTCATCCAGTACATCCTCGGGCACCCCCAGGTGTGGGTATGCCGCCGCGAGGACATCGTCCGCCACTGGATCGATCGTTTTCCGCCGCCCGACTAGGGGTTACTTCTCCGGCACAAAACCGTCGGTCAGGGTCCGCATGAAAGCGATGACGTCGTCGATCTCGTCATCGGACAATGCCGGCCGGTCGCCGGGGTGCCCGCCGAAGGGCGGGTCAACATCGACATTGGCACGGTAGACTGCGGGCAGGTTGTCGAATTTGCGCACACTCCCATTCGCATCGCGCGGATACCATTTCTCGGGGTTAGTGTCGCGCTGCACATAGAACTCCATTACCTGCCGGAGCGTGTGAAAGATCCCGTTGTGAAAAAATACCCGGCGCGTAGCGACGTTGCGCAGCGAGGGGGTCTTGAACCGGCCGCAATATTCGGCTCTATCGCGCAGATCGCTGCGCAACGGTCCGCACAGGCCGAGGTCGAAAAAAACTCGGATCCTTATTGGCTGGAATCGCGGTGTTGCGCGGCGCGCCGATCGCTACGAGCCCGTAATCGGTGAATTGCGGCGGCGTTCCGTCTTTACCGGGCGCGCTCACATGGCATCTGGCGCAATTGCCTTTGGCAGGGTCCTCGAACAACGATAATCCGCGCCGCTCCTGGGCCGTTAGCTCGGCTTTGCCGGCAAGGTAGGCATCGTATTTGCTGCTGTAGGGATAGAACTCGGCATGGCTTTGCTCGTACACCTCGAACACTTCGAGGGCCGCCTCGAACGCCTTGTCCGGTTGGGCGAGCACCGTGTCGCCGAAAATCGGAGAGAACTCGCCGGCGTAGGCGGTACGGCGCAGCCGGGCGGCGAATTCCGGCGGGTCTCGATTGGCCATTTCAAAAGGCGACAGCAGCGGGATGCGCGCCTGGTCGCGCCCCCGGTCGACTCTGCCGTCCCAGGTGAGCCCGCCGGTCGGACCATTGTCGACGCTGTCGTCGGCCGCGTCGTCGGAATCGAAAAAATGCTCGGTGAATTGCGGGGTCGCCTGCAGGTATTTGAGGGACGGTACGGCTCGTATCCCGGACTGCTGGAGGTCCTTCCCGCCCAGATGCACCGACAGCGAATTTGGCGGGCCGAACGCGTCGAGCGGGCTGTGGCAAGACGCGCAAGACATTTGGCCCGAGACCGAGAGTGAGGGATCCACGAACATCCTGCGGCCGAGTGCGGTCAACGCCTCGACCCGGCGATAAACCTGAACGCGGGTCGGGCCTGCGGGCTCTTGTGCGCCAGCGGTTCCGGCCGTGAGCGTGGCGCAGATCATGAGCACGGTCGTCCGCAAGAGACGCGAGGGTTCACAAAACGGCAACATCGAGCGATTTGAATTCACGCCGAGCACCTTCCCCCCGCTCAGCCCGACCCTGAGCAGGGCCTCTGGCGCCAGCGCGCGACAGGATGACAGGCCGCGCAATCCACCTTCACGAAGTCGTCCCGCGCAGGGTTTGAAATGTGTTGTGACCGTGGCCAAAATTGCGGACTATCGCGCTTACAATTCGGGAATGCGGGGAATGTCGGCTAACATCAAGAACCGCGCCTCGGCACCGTATCCACAGGAATATTTTCGGATCTCATCGAAAGTCGAGGCCATACCATGTTTCCATTTTGCCGTGGTCAAGAGCGGACGTCTATTCCGCGGCGCGCGCTCCTGATGGGCGGATTTGCCGGGGCCGTCGGTTGCGCTTTTTCTCCGGTCGCTCGTGCCGCAACAGCAATCGTCTTGCCGACCCCAGCCAGCAATCGACGATTCTCGGTCCTGTACAAAGGTTTCAAGATTGGCGCCCACACGGTCTCCTATTCGTCGGCAACGGGCGAGACCCGGGTCGCGACCGACATCGATCTCTCGGTCAAGGTAGCCTTCCTTTCCGTCTTTGCGTTCAGTCACCGCTCCAAAGAGACCTGGCGTGACGGGCGGCTGATATCTCTGAACAGCGAAACGGTGGAGCATGGCGAGACCCTACACGTCGAGGGCGCGGCTATGCCTCAGGGATTTCGCGTGCTGAGCAAGGCCGGTCCCGTTATCGCTTCCGCCGCCACCTTGACATCAAACAGCCTGTGGACCCCAGCGATGCTGGAGCAGGCAACGGTGGTCGACGCGCAGCGTGGCGGCATCATCGGTATCAGCGCGCGCAAGTTCGGAGACGAGCAAGTCGCGACCGCCGGGGGCCAGGTTCGCGCCACGCGCTACACGTTGATCACGCCCTACTTCGCTGGCAGCACCTGGTACGACAAGTCAAACCTTTGGGTGCGCGGCGAGTTCGAGCGTGACGGCTCCAAGGTCCAGTATGAGCTTGAGGCGTGAGGCCCGTTCACCCGGCGGCAAGGGGGCATTCGGTCATGCCGTTGAGGCGAGCGCTGTGGCTTAATGCGGCGATCATGGCAAGCGCCGTTGCAGGCTGCATGGCGGTCTCCGATGCCCTCTCTCCGACCCCGGTTACTCTGACCACCGGGACCCCCGGCGGCGTCTACCATCCCGTCGGAAACGCGATCTGCCGCATGTATAATCTGGACGGGGAGCATCAGGCGATACCATGCGTCGCGGTGAGTTCCGATGGCTCGGTGGCGAACATCCGACGCGTCGAGAGCGGCGACTCGACGTTTGGCCTTTCGCAGACTGACGTCGCCTATGCCGCTTTCCATGGTGAGGGCCCCTTTGCTGCCGCCGGCCCCGACCCGAAGCTGCGCATCTTGATCGCACTCTATCCGGAAGCATTTACCGTTGTCGCTCGGGCCGATACCGGCATACGCGACTTCCAGGATTTACGTGGCAAGCGCGTCGGCATCGGCACGAGCGGTGTCGGATATAACTTCACCCGCGATATAATCCTCGGATTTTATGGCTCGACGACACCCGATCCCGAGCGTGTGTTGGAATTCGCGCCCGCCGAACAGAACCAGGCGCTTTGCAGCAACAAAGTCGACGCTATTATTTTTGAAGCGGGGCATCCCAATGGGCTGACCCAGGAGGCTACGACGGACTGCCGTGCGCGGCTGGTGCGCGTCGCTGGCCCGCCGATCGATCGCCTACTTGCAACGCATTCCTACTATATCGCCTCCGTCATCCCAGGTGGCATGTACGCTGGCAACCCCGGCGATGTCCCGACGATCGGCACGCGGGCCGTGCTTGTCTCATCGAGTAATCAGCCGGATGAGCTGACCTATGCCGTGGTCAAGGCGGTGTTCGAGAACTTCGCCGTTTTCCGGCGGTTGCACCCCGCGCTGTCGACCCTGGAGATCAAGGATATGGTGCCCAGCGAGGCAGTCATGCCGATCCATCCGGGAGCGCTGAAATATTATCGCGAAGCCGGCCTCCTCGGGTAGCACCCGCTAAGATGGCACTCCTCTGGCCAAATCTGCTCGGAGAGAGGGAATTTTTCACATGAAGGAACGTGCTGTGCTGCTGGCCATGCTCACGGCAATGGCGATTGTCGGCTCGGGCGGCGAGGTCAAGGGCGCGGGCCTCGAGGATATCGCCACGATCGTGGTGATCTACGCCGAGAACCGGTCCTTCGACAACCTCTACGGTTCGTTTCCGGGCGCCAACGGCCTCTCGCAAGTAACACCGGCAGGCTACACGCAGCTCGACCGCGACGTCTCGGTTCTCAAGGAACTGCCGCCGGTCTGGGACGGGCTGACGGCAAAAGGCGTCGTTCCGCCCGTGACCCAGGCGCAGACCGAGCACCTGCCGAACGCGCCTTTCGCAATCGACGACCCGAAGGGCTTCAATACGCCGCTCAGCGTCACGACCCATGATCTGTGGCACCGCTTCTATCAGAATCAGATGCAGATCGATGGGGGCAAGAACGACCGTTTCGTTGCCTACGCCGATTCGGGCGCGCTCGTCATGGGCCACTATGATGATAATGGCAGCAAATTGCCACTATGGGATGTCGCCAAACAATACACGCTGGCGGACAACTTCTTCATGGGAGGGTTCGGCGGCTCGTTCTTCAATCATTTCGTGTTGATCTGCGCTTGTGCGCCAACTTATCCAAACGCCGATCAAAGCCCGGCCAAGGACTCGATCTCGGCGGTCGAAGCCGACGGCGCGACGTTGAAGGTTGCGGCCAACTCGCCCAAATCGGCGATCGACGGAATCCCGAAATTCGTCAGGGACGGGAACCTGACACCCGATTTTTATGCAGTGAACACGATGCAGCCGCCCTACCAGCCGAGCGGCAACAAGCCCGCTCCGGGAGGCAACCCTGCCGTTGCGGACCCGGCGAAGCCGACCACATTGCCGCCGCAGACGGAACGCACGATCGGCGACCTGCTGAGCGCCAACGGCATCGGCTGGGCCTGGTATGCCGGCGCCTGGCAGGCGACCCTCGACGGCAAGAACGCGGTCCCGGTACCCAATTTCCAGTACCACCATCAGCCGTTCAACTATTTCGCCGACCTGGCTCCCGGCACTGCGGCGCGTGCCGAGCATCTGAGGGATGGCGGGCTCGGAGGCAGCGAATTCATCAAGGCAATCGACGGCGGAGCACTGCCGCAGGTCACGTTCTACAAGCCGCAGGGCAATCTGAACGAGCATGCCGGCTACACGGACGTGCTCGACGGCGACCGGCACATCGCCGACGTCATCGAGCATCTCCAGAAGAGCCCGCAATGGGCGCATATGGTCGTGATCGTCACCTACGACGAAAATGGCGGGTTCTGGGACCATGTCGCGCCGCCCAAGGGCGACCGCTGGGGCCCAGGAACGCGCATCCCGGCCCTGATCGTGTCGCCCTTTGCGAAACAGGGGCTCGTCGATCACACCCTCTACGACACGACCTCGATCCTCTCGCTGATCACCAAGCGCTTTGCCCTGCCGACGCTGCCGGGTCTGGTGCGCCGCAATGCGGCGGTCGCCGCCAATGGCGGACCGCCTCCCGGCGATTTGACCACCGCTCTCGACCTGACCCGACCGTGAATTTGCCGTCAGCCGGCCAGGCGACGGCGAGGCAGGATTGCGATGACGCGAAATTTGTCGGCGAACTCGGTTGTCGGGTTGGTCGGCGGCGAGGGTTGGCTCCATACGTCGATTATCGATTGCCGGGGCGCCCCAGCACTAGCGGCGCGTCCTAGTGCGATGCGGTTGCTGCGCTCACTCGACCTTCTCGATTTCCAGCTCACCCTCGAAATTGGTGAATTCGCGCTTGCGCGTGATGGGGCTGAGCTGTGGCAACGTTTCGGCTAACGCAAGCCGTGCACGGTGCAAGTCGACCGCTCGCTGAAGGTTCAACCACAGCTCTGCCGAAATGCGCGTCACCGCTTCTAGCCTCAGAGCCATCTCGGCGGTCACCGTGCGCCGATCATTAGCAATCTCGTTAACTGTCAATCGCGACACGCCCATCGCGCTGGCCAGCTGATCTTGCGTGAGCGCTTCTGGATCTAGGACTCTTTCCCTCAGAAAGCGGCCAGGAGTTATCGGTTCAGCGCCGGAACTCCGAGCCGAGACTCGTGCTGCGGAGGCGGACGATCTGGACATTGATCGCGTCATGCACACGCCATTGAAAGGTAATCCAATACTCGGAACCGGTGTCTACGTAGTAACTTCGGCGACGGCCAGTGATCACGCGAAGTGTCCGCCGGCCTACATAAAGCGTGTCCTCTAATCTTGAGGCAGCGTTGAGAATATGCAGCGCATCCCGAAGGGCCGGGAGATCGGCGGCGCGGATACGTTCGACGCTTTCGCCCCGGAGAAGCGCTTCGACGCGATCGTCGTTTGTAATGATCATTAGCTTCAAACCCGAGATAGCTTGTTCGCTTACAAATCTGAGCGATCGTCTCGGGAGGGCTAAGAGAGACTCTCAGCGCGTAGCTTCTAACAAGTTCATACAGAGTGGGTGTGAACTCGGCCCCAGCAATGCCGCGCGACCCGTAGACGACCTTGACCCGGCCGCGCAGCTGAATTTCCCGCTCAAGTATGTTCACCAACTCACGGAGGAGCTGAAGATCGTCCAGCTCCGGTTCACAAAGTGCAAGGTGATCTAGGACCGCCGCGACGGTGCGCCACTCATCCCTGATCGAAAGATAATGTCCAAAGAAAATTGGAGAATAATCAGTCTTCCCGAAACCCATACCACCCATGGATTTGCCCATGGATGCGACATTCAGGAGCCACGAAGTGCGATCATCTATCCTTGTTGGGTGCAGCGATCCCAGTACGACATCAAATTCGTTATCAATACTCACAATTTCGCACGGAGGCGTAGTCCTATACCCGATAACGAAGAGCCGCCCTATATCCCGCCAGGCAATATCCATCCGAGGTGCTGGCGTGGCGGTCCGGAATCCCGTTAGATCGTTGTGGTCCCGGTGTAGGCAACTCGGACCGGCACACTCGGCTTTTTCTTCGACTTCCTGGAGGAGCCTCCACGAATTCACTGCCGTTCTGATCAGGCGAGTGACATCCGTAACCACCCCATGTCTGGCCTTCTGGATGAGCGCCGCGGTCTGACGCGCAATTTCAGAGCGGATCTCGGTGTATTCGCGGCGAATAAATTCTTCCGACGCTCCCTGGTCAACCGGGGTCTCCAACCGGGCTTTCAGAAACGACTCAATCTCTTCCAACACGAAGTGGCGTTCCGCGTTTCCGGTGTGGTTCATAGTACGAATGTAATCCTAAGGATTACAAATTGCAAGTGGCCGTCAAATCAGGGCGCTTTCGCCCTGCTCGACCGCGAGTGGCCGGGCCAGGAAGCTCGACTCTCGTTGATGGCCATGCGTTGATGGAGAACCGCAACCGCTTAGTTATTGGCGTCGCGCCGGCGCGCCTGCTGCCATGACGGGCGCCCAGCCATGCTGGTGCAGGATCCACCAAGCGCAGCCAGTCCCGCGAGCGCTCCGAAAGCCGCCGCTTTACCCGCGGGCTGGCGTGTGCTTCGCGAGGAAATCTTTGACGCGCGCCCGTGCCGAAGTGAGGGCTGCGCCGGTCTTCCACTCAGGGATGAATTCGCAATTCGGAAGGAGATTTGAGAGCTCCTCGGAGATCGGATAGGGGTGCGCCTCATCATTGCCCGCGAGTACGAGACACGGGGTTTGGACCTTCGAGACGAAGGCGCGGTCGACGCAGTAGACGAACCCGGTCGCGTAGAGGTTGTGGCAGAACGCGTCGAGCACTTGCGGGGTGGCCTCCGGATGGTCTTTGAGGGTTTCCGCCCAGCCGTTGAAGCGGGCGGGGCGGCCGGGCGCCATCGGCCCGACGCGGCCGATCGGCTGCGCCAGCACTGCGCCCTGGACGCGCTCGGGTTGGGCCTTGATCAGATTCAGGATGAATGACCCGCCGATGCACTGGCCGTAGAGGTGACAGCGGTCGATGCGCAAATGGTCGAGCAGCGCGATGTGGTCGGCGGTGTAGCTGTCCCAGCCGTCCTGCGCGGTGATCGGGGCGCGCGACTGGCCGCCGGCGTTGCGCTGATCCATCGCGATCACGCGGAACTTGTCGGCGAACTCGGTCGTCGGGTTGATCGGCGCGGAGGGCTGGCTCCATACGTCGATCACCGACTGCAGCCCCGCCGGCGCGAAGGTCAGGATCGGGAAACCCTGGCCGAACTCCTCGTAATAGATGCGCGCGCCGTGGTGTTCAAAGCTCGGCATGTCGGTGTCCTTTCAAGAGGAAAAGAAAGCGGGAGGTAGGGGATGTTAATCGATCTTTCCCGGGACCAAAAGAGTGCGGACCGCGCTGCTCCAAAGGCTGAGCAGCAGAACCAGCTCAAGCTGTGGCGATTTCCTCGGCGGAGGGCATGGTGCCAAGAGCGCGGACGGCAATGAGGGCGAGGAGGGCCAATGCGACGATCGGCCCGGCCGGGACGTGCCAAGCCTCGGCGAGACCGGGCGGGATCATCGAGAGAACGAACAACCCTGTGAGCGCGACCCTTTCCCAACCGGCGAGCCCGGGCGGGTCGCGGACGAGCCATGCCGCTGCGACAGCCGCCAGCATCAAATCGTAGATCAAGGCTACCGGGACCGCGACGAGGGTCGCCGCGGCGAGCGTCGCTCCCCGGATCGGCAGCGGGAGGCCGCGCCGCCACACGAATGTCACCAGGAGGCCAGCGCCGAGCGTCGCTGCCGCCTGCGCCATATAGGCCGCGTTTGGGGTGCCGCCCGCCAGCAGCACGCCGCCGAACGGCGTGACGAGGCCGCCGAAATTGATGCGGCCGGACGCGTAAGTCGCATGCGACCCCGCGGCGGCGGCGAAAAAACCCTGCCAGGTCTCCCAGCCGAAGACGATCAACGATAGCCCGCAGAGCGCTGCCGTCGAGCCAAAAGCCGCGCCGAGAGCGCGCCAATGGCGACCGGCGAGCAACGCCACCGGGACGAGAAGCGCGAAATGCGGCTTGTAGCACAGGGTCCCGAAACAAAACCCGGCAAGAATCGGCCGGCGGTCGATCCACAACGTACCGGCGCCGAACAACGCCGCCGTCAAAAACGAATTCTGCCCCAAGCCGAGCGTCCAAAAGGCTGCCGGGAACGCCAAAACCGGGATAATCGCCGACCAGCCGCGATCGGCCAAAATCTCCCGCATCACGATCAGGCAGAGGGCGAGCGTCGCCGCCTCGAAAAGAAGGAAGGCGGCCAGATACGGCAGACGGGCAAGGGCGGCGCACAGCAGCAGGAAGACCGGCGGGTAGTAGAAGAACCGGTACTCGATGCCGGGCGCGGCGGCGCGCTGTTCGGCGGCGTCATGGGCGGCCTGGTCGTAGGCGAGTTCCGGTGTGCCGGCATCGGCCAAGGCTCCGGCCGCATAAAAGCTGACGAAATCGGTGCTGGTGGGCCCGGCGAGCGGCACGATAAGGCCGTGGGTTCCGGCTATGAGAAAGAGAAACACCGCAAACTCGACGGCGAGCAGGACCCGGCAGTAGACCAGCATGCGATCGCGGTCGAGTGCGGCGCCCAGAGCGTAAAGTAAGCGCGGCCCGGTCGTTGTCACGGCCTCCCCGATGACGGCTTTGGCCGCATGGGCGCTCGCCGCGGAAGGAGGTAACCAATAAGGATGTTCGGTTAGGGAAGGATTAACTGTGGTGCATGCGACATGAGCCGCCCAATCAGCCGGGCGGTGGCTCGCGCAGGCTTTACCTTTTGGTATCAATTGCGCACCAAGATCGGCTACACCAATTGTTAACGGAAATCGCGATGGGCGGCCCGCCACTCTCGCAGCGCTGGATCAAGGGTAAGACCGGGACGGTACTCGGTCTGATCGCGAATGAAACCGGGGCTACCTCGATCGAATATACCCTGATTGCGGTGCTCATCGTGATGGCCTTGGTCACCCTCATCACTGCGATCGGGGACTTCGTCAGCACACCTTTCCAAACAATCGCAGGCAAGCTTTGACGCGAGCTGGGGGCTGCCAGAAATAGAAAGCTTTTGACGGGGTGGACGGAAGCAGTTCAATCTGACGCGACCGCTGGCGATTTGCGGGCGGACCCCGAGATCTCACAGCGGATTTGTCGATGGATCTACCTGTCAGCGTTGCGGACCTCGGAGAACAGCTCCGCGGAGACCGCGAAATCGTGCCCGATCCGGCGTTGTTCTCCGACCCGCAAGTATTCGCCGCCGAGCGTGAGCGGATCTTTCAGCGCTCGGTGATGGCGCTCGACCACGAGACGCGCCTTTCAGAGGATGGCAGCTGGTTTCGCTGCGATGCCGCCACGCGCTCTATTCTGGTGACCAGAGAGGCCGGCGGGCGCCTCAATGCGCTGCGCAATGTCTGCATTCACTCCGGCTACCCGGTGTGCGAGACGGAGGAGGGTTCGGCCGAGCGGCTGATGTGCCTTTATCACGGGTGGGAGTACGCGCTCGACGGAAGACTGGTCGAGCCCGAGCTGTCGTCGCGGATCGACCCGGCGCGGCTGCGCCTCGCCAGCTACCCGGTACGCGTTTGCAATGGCCTGATCTTTGCCGATCCTCCCGGCGCGCCCGCGGCTGCAGTGAACTCGGTGCCCGCTTGGCTGACGGCGGCGACAGTGGTGCGGCGGGCGCGCTACAATACGAGCTGGAATTGGAAATACACGCGGCATTTTTTGCAGTCGTCGCCGCACCTCTTTTTCGACGGCTTGCCCGACGAGTGCCAAGAAATCGGCCCTCTCGCTTTGCTGTTCGCGCAGTCGGGACGGGCGGTTCTACTCCGCGTCATCCCGAAGTTTGCCGAGCAGACCGACTTCCAGGTGATCGAAATGACGGAGGGCGAAAACCGGCGCAGCGCCGAACCGGGGACTGGCTCGGATCCTGTGGCGGAGCGGCTACGCGCGGCGGACACCTCGTCCACGTGGTTCGATCGCGATTCCGCCCAATGGTATTGGTCGCTGATGTCGGCGGACGAATAGGAACTTCGGGCCAGTGACTGGCGCAGTGTGATCCTCCACAGCGCCTTCGACCTGCTTGCGGTCGTAACGGCCGCCGCCGTTTTCTTTTTTTTGCCGCTGCCGCGATCCTCCGTCGCGCAGCCCTGGAGACTGCATTCGGCTTACGTGAGTTTCGCCTCGCTCGGAATGATGACTGGAGCGCTCGTTGCCGGCACCGGGAATCTGTCGCTCAGCGGGTTCGGCGAGATCGGCAAGAGCATTGTCGGCGGTCTCGCCGGCGCGATCTTGGCGATCGAAATCCTGAAGCTCAGGCTCGGCATCACCGGCTCGACCGGATTGCGCTTTGCCGCGCCGCTTGCCGCCGCGATCGCGGTCGGGCGGCTCGGCTGCTTTTTCGCCGGGATCGAGGACCGCACCTACGGGACCCCGACCGATCTCCCCTGGGGGCACGATTTCGGCGACGGCGTCTCCCGCCACCCGGTCCAGCTCTACGAGGCGATCGCGATGACGCTGTTTCTCGCCGCCTTCTGGCCGATGCTGCGCCGCGGATACCGGATTGCGACGATTGCCGGGTTTTACCTGTTTGTCGGCGTCTACGCCGGACAACGGTTTCTATGGGAGTTCATCAAGCCCTACGGCACGATTATCGGTCCATTCAACTTGTTTCACCTGATCTGCCTGGGGCTCCTGGGTTACGCCTGGAGTTACGGCAAGGCGGAGCTGCGCCTTGGCTAGAAAATCTCGCCCCTACATCTTTCTCGGTCAAACAACCTCGATGTGCGCAAGCTGCCTTCGGCTGGTCCCGGCTAAGATCATCGAACAGAACGGTGCTGTCTGGTACCAGAAGCGCTGCGCCGATCACGGCGTAAAAAAGACGCTGGTATCCAGCGACGCAAACTATTGGAAGCGCTGCCGCGATTTTCTGAAGCCGGGTCACCTGCCGCGGCAATTTCAGACCCGGATCGACAAGGGCTGTCCGTACGATTGCGGCCTCTGTCCCGACCACGAGCAGCACAGCTGCCTGGCGCTGATCGAGATCAACGAGACCTGCAACCTGACATGCCCGACTTGCTTCGCCGGCTCCTCGCCCGATCTTCCGGGGCAATTGCCGCTCGCTACGGTCGAGCGCATGCTCGACACCTTGGTTGCCGGCGAAGGCGAGCCTGATCTGTTGCAGATCAGCGGCGGCGAGCCGACCTTGCACCCCGAGCTCTTCGCGATCATTGCCGCCGCCAAGCGCCGCAATGTCCATCATGTGATGCTAAACACCAATGGCATCCGCATTGCGGCCGAGCCGGATTTCGCCGCGCGGCTGGCCGAGTGCATGCCGCGCTTCGAGATCTATCTGCAGTTCGACGCATTGAGCCGGGCGGCGTTGCAGACGATTCGAGACGCCGATCTGCGGCGCACCCACGCAATGGCGCTCGCCAATCTGGAAAGGGTCGGTTTGTCGACGACCCTCGTCGCGACGGTGCGCAAAGGCGTCAACGATCAGGAGATCGGCGACGTCCTGCGCCATGCGGCGCAGTGGCGCTGCGTGCGCGGGGTCAATTTCCAGCCGGCGCAGGACACCGGGCGCAACGAGGGCTTCATACCGGAGCAGAACCGCATTGTGTTGAGCGAAATCCGCCGTGCGATCCTCGACCGGTGGGGGGTCTTCGGCGAGGCCGACATGATCCCGTTGCCATGCAATCCGGAGGCGATCTCGATCGGCTATGGGCTGCGCGACGGCACCGCGATCCGGCCGGTCACCGATCTGTTCCCGCAAGAGGAGCTGGTCCGCGAAGCGCCGAACTCGGTCACTTTCGAGAGCCACCCGCGCCGGCGCGCCAAGCTGATCGAACTGCTGTCTCTGTCCTGCGCCGAGGAGCGCTCGGCCGGGGTGTTGCACGAAATCCTGTGCTGCCTGCCGCTCGTCGAATTGCCGGCTTCGCTCGGCTACGACAAAGTGTTCCGGGTGACTGTCGTGTCATTCCTCGACCGCTTCAATTTCTGCCTCGCCGGGGTCAAGCGCTCGTGCATCCACTTCGTCACGCCGGACCGCCGGATCATCCCGTTCGACACCTACAATATGCTGCACCGGCAACCAGGGCTCGCCTGGTCGGCGGCCGGCTAACCGATGCGCTGGTTTCTCGGCTGCCTCGGCGTCTTTTTTGTCATCTTCGGCGGCTGTGTTCTGGCCATCTCCGTGGCCGCTGATAAAGCGGTCTTTGCAATCGGCGGGCTGCTGATCTTGTTCCTTGGGATTCGGGTCGTATACAAAGAAATAACGATGCAGCGAACTCCGCCCGGCAGCGACCAAGACCAACCGGACGCCGGTCCACCTTAAAGCTTGGCCAAAAATGAAGTCGGTCTTCACAACGGGTTATCGTCGCCCCCGCGAAAACGCTAGGGCATGCACACATCTTGAGCCGCTGCTGTGTTTCCGGCGCTTTTGCCCCTCTCCGCCCGCCTGCGGGGGAGAGGGAGGGGCCCACGCCGAAAGGCGTGGGAGGGTGAGGTGGGTCGTGCCGTCAATCGGAGCCTGTCGCTGCCCCCACCTCACCCCGACCCTCTCCGCCCCCAAGGGCGGAGAGGGGGAAATTTGGGCTCTGCGATATGTGCATGCCCTAGCGCGAAAGCGGGGTCCAGGGCCTGCCCCTGGCCCGAACAGGGGGCAACCGCTACGGCCCTGCCGCCCCTGGATTCCTGCTTTCGCGGGAAAGACGAGTAGCAGCGGTAACTCATTGATAACTAACGCTTTATTATTGGTCAGCCTCTTAGTCAGCGCTACTCGGACCCGGCGCGGGCCTGTTCGCCTTCGGGCGCGGATGGGGGACCCAGGGCCGGTCGCCGCGGCTCTCATTGGCGCTTTCGATGGTGATGCCGTCCCGGTCGAGCCAGAGCGCCACGGCGCCGCGCCGCCAGGAATTGATCCGGTCGACGACCGGCATCATCGATCGACAACGAAAGCCGGCCGGCACCTGGCTGATGATCGCATCGAACCCGGCACATCTGATCGGCAGCGCGGCTTCGCCGGTAGCGATTGCAACACGGCGGCCGCGAGCGGTGTAGGCGCACATCTCACCGGCGCAGTCGAGTTCGCTCACCGCCGCTCTCGGGGCGGCAGGCCAGGCCTGCAAAGCCGCGCCGGTCTCGGCGGCAAAGAAGGAGCGCACGATCTTCTCGCCCTTGTCGGCGGAGATGAAATAATCTCCGTCGGAAGCCCGCGCGGCGACAAACCGCCCGCCATCGGCGATCAGAATATCGGGTGGCCGGGTCAGCAACATGGTGGCAAAGCCGGCGGTGATCGCGACTATACCCCAGCGCCGCCAGGAGCCCTGCCACAAGCAGAGCCACAACCCGCCGAACGAAATCAGCAGCAGACCCTCGGGTGGTAGTCGCGGCATCGCCCACACGTCGCCCGGCAGGGCGGAGATGTGCTCCGCGACCCAGATCGTGATGTCGATCCCCCAGCCCATCGGCGCCAATGCCAGCCGCTCGAGGCCGAGCGGCATCAACAGGCAAGTCACCACACCCCAGGGCAATGTCCACATCGCGCTCAGCGGCACTGCGATGACATTGGCGAGTGGTGAGTAGAGCGCGAGATGGTGGAAATGGTAGATCGAATAGGGGTAGGTGCCCAATGTCGCGACCACGGTCGTGATCGCCACACCCCCGCAATAGCCCAGCACCTTTCCCGACACCGAGCGGCTGTACAACAGTCGGCCGAGCCGCGCACCATAGGTCTCGTATACGGCAATCAGCGCGACAACCGCGCCGAATGACATCTGGAAGCTCACCCCGACGAGGATGGAGGGGTCGATGACGAGCACGACCATGGCGGCAATTGCGCAGACCCGCATCGAGATCCGCAGCCGGTCGATGATGATCGCCCCGAAGACGAGGCCGTTCATGACAAAGGCCCGCTGGGTCGGGATCGCGGCGCCCGAGAGCAGCAGATAGCAGGTGAGCACGAGGAGCGTGGCGCAAGCGGCGATTTTCTTGATCGGATAGCGCAATGCAATCGGCGGGATCAACGCCAATCCGCCACGCACGGCGAAAAACACAAAAGCGCCGACGAGCCCGAGGTGCAAGCCGGCGATCGCCAGCAGGTGGGACAGACCGGTGTCACGAAAGGCTTGCTTGACCTCTTCGGTGATCGCGCCGCGTTTACCGGTAATCAGCGCGGAAGCCACACCGCCGGTCGAGCCAGGAAGGATTGCGGTTATCCGACGCGTCATTTCGGTGCGCAGTTGCCGCAGATCCTCGCGCCAGCCGCCTTCGCTATCCGGCCCGGCGACCCGATGCGCCGCGCCAAAGGTGTACCCAACCCCGCCGATACCGGCGAAATAAAGCTCGCGCTGGAAGTCGCGCCCGCCCGGCAAAATCTGCGCGGGCACCGGATAGAGCATCGCCTTGAGGCTGACGCGGTCGCCCGGGTTGAGCTCGTCGCTGCTTGGCGGAATATGCACGCGCAAACGGCGCGGCTGATCGCGGGGTTCGATGCCGGACAGCGGATCGGCGTCGATTACGATGCGCCGGCCCTTCTCCATCAGGTCGATGTCGACAACCCGCCCACTGACGGCGGTCGGCCCGACGTGCCGCTGCAGCATCGGCACCTCGCGCTCCCAGGCGGTCTCCCGCATCAACGCAAAGCCCGCGGCAAAGACAGTGAATGCGAGCGCCGCTTCCCAACACACGCGATGCCGACGCACCGTGATCGCCGCGACGGCTCCGGCGATCGCCGCAGCGATGCCAGGCCAAAAGGGAGGCTCGACCTTCAGGAGAAAGTAGATGCCGATCCCGGCGCCGAAAAATACCGGCAGCCATAAGAGGCGCCGCTCGCCTTCGGCTGCCAGGCGATCGGCGAGCGCTCCGAAAAGCCGGGCTCGCCATTCCGCCATCGGCCCGAGCCACCCGCCCGCGATCGTCGTATCCGCCATCATCGCTCCGCGCTCGCGCATTACGAGCCTAGCGTGGACAGCTGGTTAATTTATAGTAGTATTTCCGCTAATTTTAGCGGTATGGCGTGAACGCTTGTCTTCGCGGTGCTCGCCCGGCCCCTTGTGTCCGGCCTCGACCGCGATTGTCGCGCCTGACCGAGCCCACGTTTCTCGACGAGCCAGCGATTGGTTGCTTTGGAGAGGGTGGCTGGACCCTTCTGGCAATACTTGTCGGCGCAAGACAGAGATGTCAGACCGCTCGCAGCCCCTTCCAGTCGACGCCGCTCTCGAAGGCGGCGGCGGCGCGGTAGATCGCCTCCTCGTCAAAGGCTCTCCCGACCAGCATCATGCCGACCGGCAGGCCGTCGACCATGCCGCAAGGCAGGCTCATTGCCGGGTGGTGCGTGCAGTCGAATTGCGCCGTGTTGGCCAGCATTTCGAAGCCGCGCTGCAGGATGTCCCCGACTGGCGCATTGGCTTCGGGCAATGGCGTCGCGACCATCGGCAGGGTCGGCATCAGCAAGAGATCATAACGCGACAGCACTTCGTCATAGGCGCGTCGCAGACGGCGCACGAGGTTCTGCGCCTTGGCGTAATAATGGCCGCGGTAGCGCGTCACCATGTAATGCCCGAGCAGCATCGTGTTTTTGAGGGTGTCCGACAGCTCGTCCGCCCGGGTTCGCCACGAGCTGTGGAAATCCAGCATCGACGTGACATAAAGCCCTTGCCAATTGAAGCCGAAGCCGTTCCCCAGCATCATCTGCATCAGGGCGCCCTCGGCGGCGACCGCCAGCCAGATTGCCGAACCGTCGCGATGCATCGGGATCGACACCGTGTCGACGGTGGCGCCCATTCCACTGAATCGCCCGGCCGCCTCGTGGACGATCGCATCGACTTGCGGCATGGATTGCGAGTGGGCGAAGCCCTCCTCGACCACCGCGATCCTCAGCCCGCCGGCGCCTCTGCCCAACGCTTCGCGGTAGGGCTTTGCCACAGGGCCGTATTGCCTGGGGTCGAGCCCGTCGGGCCCGGCCAGTACCTCGAGCAACAATGCATTGTCCTCGACCGTCGCGGTCATCGGCCCGGTGTGGTCCAATGTCAGCTCGATCGGCATGATGCCGGTGTAGGGCACGAGACCATGGGTCGGCTTCATGCCATAAATTCCGCAGAACGCGGCGGGTATGCGGATCGAGCCGCCCTGGTCGCCGCCCAATGCCATTGGCGCCTCGCCCGCCGCTACGACGGCCGCGCTGCCCGATGACGAGCCGCCGGCCGAATAGCCCATTCGGTGCGGGTTGTGCACCGGGCCGGTGGCGCTGGTATGGCTGCCGCCCGAGAAGCAGAAATACTCGCACACCGTCTTGCCGACGATCGTGCCGCCGGCATCGAGGATGCGCGTCGCGACGGTCGCGTCGACATCCGGCACATAGCCCTCCATCGTCGAGGCGCCATTCATCATCGGCACGCCCGCAAGGCAGATATTGTCCTTCAGGGCCACGGTCTTGCCGCGGAGCTTGCCGGCGGCGGCGCCTGCGACCTCGGTCTTGACGTACCAGGCGCCGTGCGGGTTTTCTTCGGGCGCAGGGCGCCGGCCGGGCAGGCGCGGGTAGCTGACCGGCGGCAGCTCGTCCGCCATCCGGTCGAGCCGGCTGTACGCCTCGAACGCCGCACCCAGGCTTTCGTGATGAGCAGCGAGATCGGCCTCAGGGAAGGTGAAGCCGAGCTCATCCGCGACTTCGCCCAGCTGCTCCAGGCTCGGGACTTTGATGGTATTGATCGACATCGCGGCTAACTCGCCGGCGCCTGGTGGTAACGGCGGCCAGCCAGATATCTAACACCCTGCGGTCCGCACAGCTCGGTATGCCGCCGTCCCGCGGCCATCGCAAACCTATCGCCGGCGCGGTAGGTGCGCTCCTCGCCATCGCACACGATCGTCATTTCGCCTTCGAGAATCAGCAGGCGCGCATCGAATTCGTGAGCGTGCTCAGGATTGATCGCGCCCGCCTCCATTCGGCGATCGACAACCTCCCGATAGCCTTGCGCTTCCAGTTCGTGCTCGAAATCCGCCCGGTTCATTGGCATCGTCCTCGGACACGTTGTTCACGACGCCGCAATCGTAGCATGCGGCGGGGGCAGCTGGGCGATAAACTCGGTGTGACCCCGGCGAGAGCGGCAAGGAGCGGGAGGGCATCTGTGGCTGGTGTGCTCGACGGCATTCGCGTCCTCGATTTCGGGCGCTACATCGCGGGACCGTTCTGCGCCGCATTGCTCGGCGATCTCGGCGCCGAAGTGATCCGCATCGAGCGGATCGGCGGCGGCGAGGATCGCGGCATGATCCCGGTCGGCGCCGGGCCCACCGCCGAACCGTTCACCGGCGGCGGCGCGATGTTTCTCGCGATGAACCGCAACAAGCTCGGGATGACGTTGGATCCGGCCGCGCCGAAAGGCCGCGACATCGTCCGGAAGCTGGTCGCCACCGCCGATGTCGTCGTCGCCAATCTGCCGCCCCGCGTCTTGCGGTCATTGGCGCTCGATCTCGACAGTCTGCGCCAGATCAAGCCCGACATCATCCTGACGACAGTGACCGGTTTCGGGTCCGGCGGCCCGCTCAGCCACAAGCATGGGTTCGACGGCATCGGCCAGGCGATGAGCGGCGCCGTCTATCTCTCCGGCACGCCGAAGCAACCGATCGCGATCAAGGTGCCGTGGGTCGATTTCGGCACCGCCTGTCTGTCGGCGTTCGGCACGTTGGCCGCGCTGATCGAACGGGGCAAGAGCGGGCGCGGCCAGAAAGTCGAGGGCGCCCTGCTGCGCACCGCGATCGCCTTCACCAACGCCACCCTGATCGAGCAGGCGCTGACAAGCGTGAACCGGACCGCGACGCTCTATCGCGGGTTCAACTCGGCGCCGGCCGACATCTTCCGGACCACGGACGGCTGGATCGTCGCGACGGTGATCGGCGGGCCGATGTTTCGCCGCTGGGCCAGGATGATCGGCGAGGAGCATTGGCTCCGCGACCCCCGCTTCAAGGGCGACCAGTCGCGGGCCGATCATGGCGAGATCATCTCCGCTCGCATGTCCGAGTGGTGCGCATCGCGGAACTGCGCCGAGGCGCTAGCCGCGCTCGAAGAGGCCAGCATCGTTGCGGGCCAGGTCTATTCGCCCCAGCAGGCGCTAGACGACCCGCATATCCGCGCCGCCGGCCTCCTCGAGGAAGTGACCTTTCCCGGGCTCGACAATACCCTGCCATTGGCGCCGACCCCGATCGAGCTGTCGGAAACGCCGGGCGCCTACCGCCGTCCTGCCCCGCTGGTCGGCGAGCACACCAACGAGATCCTCGGCAGCCTCGGCTACACCACCGCCGAGATCGCCGCACTGCGCGAAGAGCGGGCGGTTTAGAGGCTTACTAAGAATGAGCCCAGAAAAGGCAATTACTACCTCTTGTCGTCATTCCCGCGAAAGAGCCTGGGAGGAAATTGACGATCGGCTGGATCAACGCCTCGCGTCCTTCGAGACAGCTGCTTCGCAGCTTCCTCAGGATGAGGAGTTTCCCCTAATGCGATCAAGGAATTACCTCATGCTGAGGAGCGCCGAAGGACGCGTCTCGAAGCACGCACCGCCGCATTGCACCCATTTCTTCCCAGGCTCGAAAGCGGGAATCCAGAGGCGGCAAGGCTACAGTGGTTGTAATCGGCCCCCCGCTTTCGCGTCGCTTTCGCGGGGGTGACGGAAAGCCCATTGTGAAGGACGGACTTCATTTCGAGCTAAGCTTTTAGAGCACAAGTTGTGTCTGCGTGACGAGGGCGACGAGGCGGCCCTCGCTGGTCGAAATGCGCGTCTGCCAGATCATGGTCCGCCTGCCGCGGTGGACCGGGGTGGTCTCTCCGATCACCCGCGTTCCGACTGGCGCCGGCGCGACAAAATTGGTCTTGCTCTCCACCGTCGTCGTGCCCGCCCCCTGCGGCAAATTGACGATCGTGCCCATCGCCCCGAGAGTATCGGCGAACGCCATGATCGCGCCGCCGTGAAGCACGGCCGGAATGGTGCAAAGGTCCTCTCGGACGGTCATCTCGGCGACGATTTTGTCCGGCAAGGCGCTGACGAACTCGACGCCCAGGAGTTCGGCAAAAGGCAGCTTGGTTTCATTCACCCGGTCGAGTAGATCCAATTGGGGTCTCTCCCCTTAGAGGTGCGGCTTTTCCGCGCGTACAGAAGCATTGTGCGCGGTTTTCTGGCAAGATCGCCAGCAGGAAAGCAGTTCCTACCGTCACGGTTATGCCACGATTATCCGCTTAAGGGTCTGCTTAGTCGACCGCCTGATCCCCTGGAGGACATTGGTGCATGCGTAAGTTGGCGATCATCGCGCTGGTGTCCGCGCTCTTCACAGCAGGCGGCGTTTTTGCTCAGCAAAAGGCCGGCAAGGACGGCGTTTACGAAGAACTCAACTTCTTCGACGAGGCGTTCGAGCGGATCCGTCAGGATTCGGTCGATTCGGTCAGCGACACAAAGCTGATCGATGCGGCGATCTCTGGAATGTTGACCGGACTCGATCCTCGTTCGTCCTTTCTCGACGAGGCGGCCTACAAGGCAATGCAAAACCCGGCAAACGACAACCTGGCCCGCGTCGGACTCGTGGTGACGATCGAGAACGGACAGCTGAAGGTGATCTCGCCCCAGGACGGGTCGCCGGCGGCGCAAGCCGGCGTCAATCCCGGAGACGTGATCTTTTCGATCGACAAGGAGCCGACTTACGATCTGACCCTCGGCGAGGCTGAGCAAAAGCTGCGGGGCACCCCGGGCAGCGAGGTTGCGCTGACGTTGCGCCGCGGCAATGGCGGGCCAATCGACCTGAAGATGAAGCGCGAGCCGTTCAAATTGCAGACTGTGGCGGGACGCGTCGAAGGCGGCAATATCGGATATTTGCGCGTCGCTGGGTTCGACGGGACGACCCAGACGGCGCTCGCCGGCACGGTGCAGGATTTGCGGCAACGCAGCGGGAACAAGCTGATCGGGTTTATTCTCGATCTGCGCAACAATCCCGGCGGCAACTTCGATGCAGCGGTCGCCACCGCCGATGCGCTGATCGACAAGGGCGATATCGTCGTCGTCAAAGGCCGCAAGCCGGCTGCCACAAAGCGCATCAGCGCCACTCCCGGCGACATCGCGAAGGGTCTGCCGATCGTCGTGCTGATCAATGGCGGGACGGCGCGCGAGGCCGAACTCGTGGTCGGCGCGTTGCAGGACAATAAGCGGGCAGTGACGCTCGGGACGAAGAGCTTTGGCGAAAGCTCGATCGAAAGCTTTCTCCCGCTCGGCAATGGCGGGGCGATCCGCCTGACGACAGCGCGTTTCACCACCCCGAACGGCCGTGAAATTCAAGGCAAGGGGCTCGAACCCGACCTCGGAGTGAGCTCGCTCAAACTCGCCAAGCTGGGGCAAGGCGAAGGCCGGCACGAGGCGGATCTGCCGGGCGCGCTCAAAAATCCCGATCAGCCTGCCACGCCGCCAGGAAAGCCGCCAGCCGACGCTCCCCCTGGCGCGACCGCCACACCGGCGCCGGTAGAAGCGCCTTCCGTCGCGACCGGCGATATGGGCTCGACGAGCGATGAACAACTGACCCAGGCGATCGACGTCCTGCGCGGGCTTTCTCTGGTCGGAAAGCGCGCCGCAGGCTGAGTTCGTGGCGGTGCGAAGCCGCCCCGACTTCCGTTAACTTTAATTTGCAAACCCGCCATATTGATGCCGCATCCCCCGCTGCATCATGCCGCCGCATTTCAAAAAAATTGGCGCTTCCAAAGCGTCTGTCGCCGGCCGTGGCGACGATCGGCACCGTGCATTCCAGGAGGCCAGGATGAGCGAGGCGATATCGAACTCAACCCCTGTGGGCTCGGCCTTTGTTAAACAGGCCGAGTTGTGGATGGGCGCACAAGGCGATGTTCTCACCGGTGTGGAAACGATGATCACCGGGTGGGCACAGCGGCAGCGCCGGGTCTTCGAAGCATCCTCCCGATCCATGCAGAGAATCTGTGAAGCCCGCAACCCGTTCGATCTGCTGCAAGCGCAGCACGAATGGCTGTCGGATTGCCTCAATTGGACCGCCTCGGAAATCCGCGCGGTCGGCAACGACATCCCCGCGATAACCCAGAAGGCGGCGGAACGGTTTGGCGATCGCACCAAGGGGTCGCAACGCAACCCGCCAGCGCAAGTCGCGCCAAGCGTCTCAATGGAGCGCGCCGCCGCGGAATAGCTCGAATTGCCGGGGTCCCAAGGCACTGATCCCGAGAGGGGCTCCAAACCCACGATGTGGACCGGCTGGTTGACCGGCCGCCAATTCGGGTGGTCTAGGTCGAGCATCACGATGTCGGCTTTGTAGCCGGGCGCGATCCGGCCGGCAGGGCAACACGTCGCGACAAGCTCGCCGCGGCCTGCCTCGCTGTGCTTTACTGGGCTGCCACCAAGATTTTGTCGCAGGTCGACAGGGAATGGCAGGCTTGGCCAGCGAGCGGGTGGAGCGGCGGCTAACGGCCATCCTGGCTGTCGATGTCGCCGGCTACAGTCGGCTGATGGGTGCCGACGAGGAGGGCACGCTTGCCCGATTGAGGGCACATCGCCGCGAACTCGTCGATCCCAAGATCGCCGAGCACCGCGGACGCATCGTCAAGACCACCGGCGACGGTTTGCTGGCCGAGTTCGCCAGCATCGTCGATGCGGTGCGCTGCGCCGTTGAGTTCCAGCGCGAGATGGCCGAGCGCAACGCCGGCGTCCCGCCCGACCGGCGTATCGAATTCCGCGTCGGGATCAATCTCGGCGATATCATCAGCGAAGAGGGCGACATTTTCGGCGACGGCGTCAACGTCGCGGCCCGGCTCGAAGCCCTGGCCGAGCCTGGCGGGATCTGCGTCAACCGCGCCGTGCGCGACCAGGTGCGCGACAAGCTCGCCCTCGCGTTCGAGGATTTGGGCGAGCAACAGGTCAAGAACATCGCGCGGCCGGTGCGGGCCTACCGGGTTGGAGCGCGGGCGTCTCGCCCGCATGCGGCCGGGGCGGCCGCGGTCCAACCGATGTCAGAGGCCGCACCCTCAGCCCGAAGACGGGCGCCGCGCTGGGCGCCGGTGACCGCCGTCGCCGCCGTTGTCGTCCTCGCCGCCGTCGCCGGCACCATCTGGCGCCTGCACCCGCTTCAGCCGGTCGCGGGTCCCGCCGCAACCGCGACCGCAACACCGCCGGCGCTGCCCGACAAGCCGTCGATCGCCGTATTGCCGTTCGCCAATTTGAGCGGCGATCCGGCACGGGAGTTTTTCGCAGATGGGCTGACCGAGAACCTCATCGATGCGCTGGCGCAGAACCCGGCCCTCTTCGTCATCGCACGCGGCGCGACACAAGTTTATCGGGGCAAGGAAGCGTCGCCGCGGGCGGTGGCGAAAGACCTCGGCGTGCGTTACGTGCTGGAAGGCAGCGTGCAAAAGTCGGGCGACCGCATCCGGGTCACGGCACAGCTGATCGACGCCCTCAACGACAACCACCTGCTGTCGCAGAAATACGACCGCAACCTGACCGACCTGTTTGCGCTCGAGGACGACCTGACCTTGCAGATTGCCAGCGCGCTCGACGCGCACCTCACCGGCCCGACGTGGGCCCGCATCGCGGCTCGGGGCACGCGCAACCTGGAAGCGTGGGAGGACGTGGTCAAGGCGGATCAGGCCTTCCAGCGCTTCAACCCCGCCGACATGAACGACGCGCAGAAGCTGCTGCAGCGCGCGGTCGATCTCGACCCGAATTACACGCTGGCATGGAACCTTCTGGCCAACACGTACTACCAACAGGCGGATTTTGGCTGGGCAAGGGATCGGCTCGCGGCGCTGGACCGCGCACGGCAGCTCGATGACAAGGTCCTCCAGCTCAACCCGGAGTCCGCCCCCGCATACCGTTTGCGCGCGCGGTTGGAGATGCACTGGGATTTGCCGGAATACGACCCGGAAGCGGCACTCGCAGATGCGCGCAAATCGGTGGAGTTGGGACCCAACGACGACTTCAGCCATTGGACGCTCGGCTATGTCTTCTATCTGCTCAGGCATTTCGACGAGGCGACCGTAGAGTTCGCGACCGCCATGCGGCTGAACCCCCACCCGGATCTTTCGCGATCAGGCTTTCACGCGATGGCGCTGAGCGCGACCGGGCATCACGAACAGGCGATCGCGGAGGTCGAGGCGGCAATCGCCGCGGACCCGAAAAATCCGCTCGGACCCTTCTACCGCGGACAGGTCGAGGCGTGGGCCGGGCATTACGCCAAGGCTGCCCGATCGTTCGAGCGGGCGCGCGAACTCGATCCGGACTCGGCGCTGTACGCCGTCTCTCTGGTTGCGGTCTATGACCAGTTGGGACGCGTCGACGATGCCATAAGCCTGCTCGAAAAGGGTCCGCCCCGCTGGCGAAGCCACCCGAACATCCGCTTTTGGCTCGCCATGTCCTACGCGCTGGCCGGCCACAGAGAGCAGGCCGCGGCAGAGTTCGCCGCCCTCCGGGCGCTTGCTCCGATGTTCACGGTGGCGATCGAGCGCAGACTTTCTCCCGGCCACCTCGAGCCGAAGTTTCTCGATCGCATCGCCGCGCTGTCGCGCGAATACGACATTCCCGAGAAATAACCGCCGCGCGCCGCGCCGATCGTTACGCGGGCGCCGTCCAAAGTTTCAGGGCGCAATGCCCGGCAACGTTGCGAAAGTCTCTGTCGGTCGTCAGCATCGTGAGGTCGTGGCGAAGACAGAGCTGCGTCAAGAGCGCATCGATCGTGCCGATCTGAATGCCGCCGCGTCGGCATTTGTTGCGCAATTCCGCTGCCTCGACATGGTCTCGCCGGTCGGGAACCAGCAGCGGCAACGCGCCGAACCGATCGAGGATTTGGGTGCGGTCCCTCGGCCCGGAAAAGCCTTGAAGAAGCTCTTGCAGAACGAGCCCGGTGGTGATGAGCTCCTCGCCGGCTTCGATGGCACGGACCAGTTCGCGCACCTCCTTCACCACGGCAGGTGAGTCGCGCCGGAAGGCCAGCGACCAGACGCTGGTATCGACAAAAAGGCTCAACGGCGCGAGCGCTCGGCCTTGTAGTCGAACCCTTCGTCCCATTCGAGCTGGCCCATCAGCTCGAGCAAGCGCTTCTGCTGCCGTCGCGCGATGAACTCTTGGAGCGCCCTGGTGACGGCCGCCTTTTTGGTGCGCTCACCGCTCACCGCCAGAGCACGATCGAGCAGGTCGGGATCGATCGACAGATTCGTCGGCATATGTGTAGTTCTCTACACATTAGACTACACATATCTATCGGCGCTAGCGACAGCGTCGATGTCGGAAGGCGTAGTCATCGGTAAAATAGCAACGACGGCGACTACTCGGCCGGCGCCCCGTAACGGTTGATATGATAGGGCGTGCGGGCGAGACCCGGGCAATAGCTGCCGACGACCGGTTCGAGCGCTTCGTAGAGGCGGCGGTTGTCGGCATTGGCGGCGGCGAGACGCTCGCGCGCTGCCGCGACCCGATCGCGCAGCCGGTCGAGATCGACGGTGACGACGCGGCGGTTGTCGACGACCAGACGGCCGCCGATCATGACGCTGGAGACCGCGGTGCCGTCCTCGGTGTGGACCAGCTGGTTGACCGGGTCGTTGAGCGGCAGCCAGTTCGGATGGTCGAGGTCGAGCATGACGATGTCGGCCTTGTAGCCCGGCGCGAGCCGGCCGATCCGGTCGCCGAGCCCCAGGGCGCGGGCGCTGCCCTCGGTCGCCGCCAGCGCGGCCTCGCGCGTCGTCAGCCAGCGCCGCCAATCCGGCCCCTGCACCTTGGAGACAAAGGACGCCAGCCGCATCGCCTCGTACATGTTCTGGTTGTCCGCGCAATTCGCCCCGTCGGTGCCGATCCCGAGATTGACCCGGCGTTCGAGCATGGCTCTCGCATCGGCGAGCCCGCTGCCGAGCCGCATGTTGCTGCCCGGATTGTGCGCGACCGAGGCGCCGTGGTCGCCGAGGCGGGCCATGTCGTCTTCGTCGAGCCACACGCCATGGGCGACCGTGAAATGCGGCCCGAGCACGCCGAGGCTGTCGAGATGAGCGGTCTGCGTCCGGCCGTAGAGGCGGATCCCGGTCACCGCCTGCACTTTGGATTCGGCGACGTGGCTGTGGACTGCGAGGCCGAACTCGCGCGCCAGATCGGCGCAGCCGAGAATGAACGCGTCGGAACAGTGATGCGGTATCGTCGGCGCGACCGCGGGACGCACCTGGGCGCGGTCGAAGGACCAGCCTGCTGCCGGTCGTTGCGGATCTGCGTCGGCCTGCCGATTGCGACCGCATCGTCGCGACGGCGGTGTCACGGTTCGGCGGGGTGCAGGTCCTCGTCTACAATGCGGGCCTGACCTTCACGACAATCGACCTTGCGCGCTTCCGCCGAGCCGAGCCACAGAAATTCTGGCAGGTGTCGGACGACATCTTGCGCGCGGTCATCGAGACCAACTACATCGCCGCCGACCAGATGGCCCGCCGTGTGGCGCCGACGATGGTCGAGCAAGGCTGGGGCCGCATTGTCAATGTGACCACGAAGCTCGACACGATGAACCGCCCGCACACCTCGCCCTACGGCGCCTCGAAAGCGGCGCTCGAAATGGCGACCGAAGTGTGGGCAAAGGAGGTCGAAGGAACCGGCCTGACGATCAACATCGTTAACCCCGGCGCCGGCGCCTACACACCCGGCATGGCCGAGGAAATGCGCTCGAAGGCCGCGCCTCGCGCCTCGTCGAGCCCGAAGAAATGCTACCGCCGCTGCTCTACGTCGTCTCGCGCGAATCCGACAACATCAACGGCTACCGCTTCGACGCTAACCTCTGGGACTGTCGCTATCGGTGGCCGAAGCAGCTCGCTGCGCCGGCTTCGAAATGCACCCGCAATAGGATTGATGCTGCTGGTGGCGGTCATTCGTCTGGGAAGCCGGCGCGGCGGAGGCCGACATTCACCGTCTTCTCGCGTAGCGCCCAGTACGGGGGATTGGTGATCCAAGGGAAATAAGCACGCAATGCTGCCAGCGAGTGGACCTCCGGTTTGAGCTTGATTGCTTCCGCTATTTCGGCTCTGGCCTCGTCGAGATCGCCCCGGAGTTCGAGCGCCCCCGCAAGCCAAAGATGAACGCCAAAGTCCCGAGGATTTGCGGCGTGCGCCTTGCTTAGGAGTTCGATCGCCTGATCCAAATGCCCGAGAAGGAGATGGCACTGACCCAGTGTAGAATAAGGAACAAAGATATCCTGTGCATGTGGACTGAGCTGGATCGATCTCTCGATATAGGGGATTGCCTCCTCTGGCTTCCCCATATAAATCAAGGTTAATCCAAGAGCACGAAATGCGACATTATTATTTCTGTCGAGCGCAGTCGCCGTTTGCAACTCGATTTGCGCTTCGACCAGTCGTTTTTCAACTCTACGGAGGATCCCTAGACCTAGGTGGGCTCTTGCATTATTCGGATCACGCTCAAGAATTTCGAGGAGCAATTTTTCGGCGCGCTCCTGATCTTGCTGAACAGAGCTGCTCCATCCGCCGGACAAATTGCCGACCAATATCGCTGCCATGTTATTCTTTGCATCGACCGATCCCGGGTCGATCTCCAGCGCCCGCTCATTTAGCCGCAGAGCCTCTTCGAAGGTAACTGGGGACAAGGGTCCGCGTAAAACCCGCGCCCAGGCGCGCATCGCGAAATCGCGTGCATCGGGATCGGCGGCTCTTTCGCGCTCAATCCGCCGGCTCGCTGCTTGGAACAGTTCAACATTCAGCGTTCTGGCAAGGCGGCCGGTGATCTCGTTCTGGGCTTCTGCAAGATTGGTGCGATCGGTCTCGAACCGATCGGCCCAAAGATGCGCGCCGGTTTCGGCATCGATCAGCTGCACGTTGACCTGAACTTGATTGCCTGATCGTCGCACACTCCCCTCGATGACGTAGCGAACGCCGAGGTCCCGGCCGATCTGCTTCACGTCGACCGGCTTACCCTTATAGGTTGAGGCCGTGGTGTGGGCGATCACGAAGCTGTCGGAGATGCGCGAAAGATCGGTCGTCAGATCGTCGGTAATGCCGTCGGCGAAATATTCCTGGTCGGGATCCTTCGACAGATTTTCGAATGGCAACACGACGAACGACAGGCGCGGCGCCGGAGTGTTCGCCGCCGCAGTCTGCGCTGGCGGGATCGCCGCTGGCGTCTGAACCGAAGCCGGCGACGGACTTCCCTTGGGCCACGCCCACCAGGCCAAGACTGCTACGCACAATACAGCAATGGCGCTGGCCGGGATGATGAGCCGCTGCAAACTTCTGGCCGGGCCCAGTGGTGTCGGCGCTGAGACGAGTGGTGTTGAAGCTACGGTAGCACTGGTCATTGCGTATGTACGCACCGGCCGCGCGATGTTCTTGACGCTTTGCTGGCCCATGTCCTCGAACGGGTAGGGAAGCTTGTCGCGGATCTGGTCGTGTACGACGCGGGAGATGCAGATGCCTCCCGGCTCCGCCAGTGCTTCCAACCGTGCCGCGATATTGACGCCGTCGCCGTAGATGTCATCACCGTCGATGATCACATCGCCGAGATTGACCCCGATACGAAAAGGGATGCGCTTGTCCTCGGGTATTTCGGCATTGCGGTCGATCATCACTCGCTGCACGTCGACGGCACAGCGTGTTGCAGCGACGACGCTCGGGAACTCCACCAGCATCCCGTCGCCGGTGGTCTTGACGATGCGGCCGTGGTGTTCCTTAATCTTTGGGTCGATCAGCTCGCGGCGATGCGCTTTAAGCCGCTCGAGCGTACCCTCTTCATCCGCTCCCATCAGCCGCGAGTAGCCCGCCACATCGGCGGCGAGGATCGCGGCGAGACGGCGTTCGACGGGCTGCTTCATAGCCTCCCCCAGCCACGCCGATCATATCACAACCGCGACCCTTTGCACCGAGGGGAATGGGCACGAAAGTCGGCGCCTTCGTACGCCGGTATGCCACGCCACATCAAAGCGGAATTGAACTTGCCGTCGATACGGATTATCTTCATTTACATAAATCTTCTGCAAAGGCACCATCTATGCCGCTCAATATCAAAGACCCAGCGACGGAAAAATCTGTGCGTGAGCTTGCCGCACTCACCGGAGAAACAGTCACAACCGCAGTTCATAGGGCGGCAGAAGAGCGCCTGCAGAGGGTCCGGCGGGGCCGGGCGGGACGCAGCCTAGCCGCTGAAATCCTGGAAATCGGCAAGCGTTGCGCGTCGTTGCCGGATCTCGATACGCGGACCCCAGACGAGATTCTGGGCTATGACGAATATGGGCTGCCTCGTTGATGGTCATCGATACCTCTGCCATCATCGCGGTGCTGTTGAACGAAGCGAACGCAGTCGGCATTGCCCGGGCAATCGAGTCCTGTTCGCCGCATCTCCTATCGGCGGCGAATTTTCTGGAAGCGTCGATGGTCATCGAGAGCCGAAAGGGTGAGGCGGGTGGACGCGAGCTCGATTTGCTGATCTACCGCGCCGCCATCGAGATTGTTGCGGTGGACCAAGACCAAGCCGAGATCGCCCGGCTCGCCTGGCGACGATTTGGCAAAGGTCGACATCCAGCTGGGCTCAATTACGGCGACTGCTTTGCCTATGCTCTCGCGAAGAGCCGTCGGCTGCCGCTGCTGTTTCAGGGCGACGATTTCTCGCAAACCGATATCACCGGCGTGCCGCTGCAAACACCCCCAGAAACCGGAACGAGCTGATCGAAACGATAACGCTGCCGCTCGGAACTCTTGGAATTGCTATTCCAGCCGCGCGCCGTAGCGGTGGATGTGGTAGGGGGTGCGGGCCAGACCTGGGCAATAGCTGCCGACGACCGGTTCGAGCGCTTCGTAGAGGCGGCGGTTGTCGGCATTGGCGGCGGCGAGGCGCTCGCGCGCTGCCGCGACCCGATCGCGCAGCCGGTCGAGATCGACGGTGACGACGCGGCGGTTATCGACGACCAGACGGCCGCCGATCATGACGCTGGAGACCGCGGTGCCGTCCTCGGTGTGGACCAGCTGGTTGACCGGGTCGTTGAACGGCAGCCAGTTCGGATGGTCGAGGTCGAGCATGACGATGTCGGCCTTGTAGCCCGGCGCGAGCCGGCCGATCCGGTCGCCGAGCCCCAGGGCGCGGGCGCTGCCCTCGGTCGCCGCCAGCGCGGCCTCGCGCGTCGTCAGCCAGCGCCGCCAATCCGGCCCCTGCACCTTGGAGACAAAGGACGCCAGCCGCATCGCCTCGTACATGTTCTGGTTGTCCGCGCAATTCGCCCCGTCGGTGCCGATCCCGAGATTGACCCGGCGTTCGAGCATGGCTCTCGCATCGGCGAGCCCGCTGCCGAGCCGCATGTTGCTGCCGGGATTGTGCGCGACCGAGGCGCCATGGTCGCCGAGGCGGGCCATGTCGTCTTCGTCGAGCCACACGCCATGGGCGACCGTGAAATGCGGCCCGAGCACGCCGAGGCTGTCGAGATGAGCGGTCTGCGTCCGGCCGTAGAGGCGGATCCCGGTCACCGCCTGCACTTTGGATTCGGCGACGTGGCTGTGGACTCCGAGGCCGAACTCGCGCGCCAGATCGGCGCAGCCGAGGATGAAGGCGTCGGAACAGTGATGCGGTATCGTCGGCGCGACCGCGGGGCGCACCTGGGCGCGGTCGAAGGACCAGCCGCGCAATGCCTCGCGGATCGCCGACAGGGTCGCCTCGGCCGGCGGGAGCCGCAATTCGGCGACCCGGTCCTGGAGCGGGCGCGGCAGCGCCTCCATCAGACCGGGGATCGCCTCGTAAAAGCTGCGATCGGCGACCATCGGGGCGATGACCGCGCGCATGCCGACATCTGCGTAGGCCTTGCCCGCCAATGCCAACCCTTCGGCGGTCGGCAATGGCCACTCGAAGGAGAGGTCATAACAGGCGGTGCAGCCCTTCATGACCATCTCGACCGCGCCGAGCTGCGTCGAGAGATACTTGTCCTCGGCGGTGCGGTTTCCGGTGATCCAGGGCGCCGCGCTCAGCAGCAGTTCGAGAGGCCAGCGGTCGCCCATCCCTTTGGCGAGGTTGCCGTGGCCGTGGGTATGCGCGTTGACGAGACCGGGATGCAGCAACCGCCGCGCCGCGGCGATCTCGACCGCATCGGCCGGGGCCGGGCAGCCGGGCGGGCCGATTTCGCGGATCGTGTCGTCCTCGACCAGGATATCGGCGGGTTCCACGGTTCCTGCGGCGATGTCGAGCACGCGGCCGCCGCGCAGGATCGAAAAGGCCATGGTATGGTCTCCCATAAAGCGGCCCGTATGATATTCCGAACCGCGAAAGGAGCCGAGCGATGCCTAGTGTTATCGTGCAGCGGCGCGGGGCCGTTCTGGAGATCGTCCTGAATCGGCCGGCGGAGCTCAACGCCGCCAACCGCGAGATGATCGGCGAGCTCGCCGCAGCGGCGGCCGAAGCCGCCGAGGATGCAGTTTCCCGGGTCGTGCTGTTGCGCGGCGCCGGCTCGCATTTCTGCGCCGGCGGCGACATCAATATGTTCGGCGAACTGATTTCGCTCGAGCCCACGGCCCGCGAAAAGGCCCTGCATGCGATCGTCGATACGTTGCACCCGCTGCTGATCGCATTGCGGCACATGCCAAAGCCGGTTGTCGTTGCGGCGCATGGTGCGGCGGCAGGCTTCGGCCTCAGCCTCGTGCTCGCCGCCGATCTGGCCGTCGCAGCCGAGGATTGTGTTTTCGCGTCCGGCTATATCCATGTCGGAACCAGCCCGGATGGCGGCATGACGATGACATTGCCCCGCATCGTCGGGCTAAAGCGGGCGGCGGAGTTGATGTTGCTCGGCGACCGCTTTGATGCGCGGCGCGCCCTCGAGCTCGGCCTCGTCAATCGGCTGGTTCCATCGGCGGCGCTCGAGGCCGAGGCGATGGCGCTCGCGACACGGCTGGCGAACGGTCCGACCCATGCTTACGGGCGCACCAAAGCGCTGATCGAGGCCTCGGTAGGTCAAATGTTGAATGCACAGCTGCAGCGCGAGACCGAGAGCATTGCCGCGTGCGCCGCGTCCGAGGAATTTGTCGAAGGCGTCCGCGCGTTTCTCGAAAAGCGCCGGCCGAATTTCTCGGGAGCGAGGCAGTCATGACAAAACCACCTCGGATGCGATGGATCGGGCTGGCCGCCGTGGCGAGCGCCGGTCTGTTGTCCGGATGTTATTATTATCCTTACGGCTACTCCCCGTGGGGCTATCCGCCCTACCCTTACACGGCAGGTTATCCCTACGGGGCGGCTAATCCCTATCCGCCGGCGCCCGGCGCGGCGCCGCAATACCCACAACAGCCGGCGTCCGGCGCGGCGCCGCAATACCCGCAACAGCCGGAGGTGGGCGCGCCGCAGCCGCTGAACGCGCCGATTCAACGAGCGCCGCTGCCGCCCGCTTCGGTGCCGCAATAGACGCGAGCCGCCGAGAGGGCCAGCGTGTCTGCGGGCTAGAGGGCTCGCATAAACGCCACCAGATCCTGCTTCTCCTGTGGCGCCAGCTTGGTGCCGAGGATCAGGTTGAAGAACTCGACTGTGTCCTCCAAGGTCAGAAGACGCTCGTCATGCAGATAAGGAGGGTTGTCCTTCACACCGCGCAAAGCAAAGGTTTTGATCGGCCCGTCGCCGACCGCCATCATGTTGTTGATCATCACCGGCTTGAAGAAACGTTCGGTCTGGAGGTTGTGCATCAAATTGTCGGTGTAGAAGGGCGGCTGGTGGCACGTCGCGCATTGACCTTTGCCGAAGAAAATATCCTGGCCCCGCATCTCGCCCTGTGTCGCTTTGGCGGGATCGAGCTTGCCGAAGACATCCAGCTTGGGCGCCGGCGGAAAATCCAGCATCTCTTGAAAATCGGCCATGAAGTCGACCTGGCTGCCGCGCTCCAGGGGGTTAACCCCTTTCTTGGTGGCCTCCACGATATCACCGTCGAAATAGGCGGTGCGCTGCTCGAACTCGGTGAAATCCTCGACTGTCTTCAGGGCGCGCTGCGAGCCGAAAAGGCGCTGAATGTTAAGGCCGCGAAGCGATATCGTCTTGATGCGGTGGCGGAACCACTCGGGGCGGGCATCGGGGGCGAGGTGCGTCGCGCCGTTTTGGTGGCCGTTCGAATGGCAATCGAAGCAAGCCGCGCCCTGGCTGGGCAGCTCCGCGCGGCGATCCTCGGTGGCATTGAACTGTTGCTGTGGAAAGGGCGTCAGCAACAGGCGCAGCCCTTCCAGCTGCCTCGGGGTAAGAATGCCGTTGAACAGCTGGTAGTAATTGGTCAGCGAGACCAGTTTGCCCTGCGAAACATCGCCCAGATCGGTGCGCGGGGTCAGGTAGATCGCCGGAGGAAACTCGGCGAGGAAGTGGTCCGGCAGATCGAAATCGATGTCGAACCGCTTCAGGTCTCGCCCGTCCTGCTGCTTGATCGCGTCGATCAAGAAGTGCGGAAAGACAAAGCCGCCCTCCTGGTGCTTGGGATGCGGCAGCGGATAGAACCCCTTCGGATAGAGGTTCTGGTTGCGGATCTGGTCCGGGCTCATCGCCGCAAGGCTCTCCCAGGTCACGCCGGCTGGCAATTTGACGCGGACGCCCTCCTGAATGGGTTTTGTCCGGTCCATCGTGACGCCCTGGGCGGGGCGGTCGCTCAGATCGTAACGCTCGCTGAGCAGAGCGCTGTGTACCTGTTCGACGGCCGGTTTCTCGCCCGACAAGCGCGCCATCAGCTGGGCGAACGTCTCCGTTATGGCCACCGGCATATAGCTCGTCAGCCCGCGCGGCCCCTGATTGGGACCTTCGGTGCCCATCGAATACGGATTCGGGGCCGGAGTTTGAGGCGCCTGCTGGGCGTAGGCGGAACCGAGCGCCAGCATCAAGGTGGCGCAGGCCAGGCTGACCAATCGCATCGCGGTTGCGGGCATGCCCCCTCCTGTTCGGTTCAAAAAAGCTCCGTGGTGGAACGCCTCGGGCGTTCGCTTGTTGCAATGCTCCGAAAAATTGTCTCGACGTTAGTGCGCTTTGCCGCGGGCCCCTTAACCGCAGGTTAATCTCGGTGCCGCAGGGTGGGTACCGGAGGTGCTTACGAGGATGCTCGACTGGCCTGCGCTCGCCATCATCGGCGGCGCCCTGGTGCTGATATCGCTGGCGGTGATTCGGCCTTCATCCGGAATGCGCATGATCGTGCTCGCACTGGTGCTCGCGGCCGCAGCGCTGGCCGGGATGGGTCTGGGTGTACGAAGTCTGCTCAGCGCCATAACCGGAATGAGCTGATCCGCTCGTGTCCGATCTGTGGCTGCAGCGTCATTTTCGGCCCTTGCAGGCGCCGGACAGTGCGATTCAGGTCTACCCGCCTCTGAAAACGCTGGGCAATCCTCGGCAAAACCGGTTGCGGGGGGCACGATTTGGGGTTAACCCGTAGCGTTTCAAATCGCCGCGGGCGGGTAGCGTATTTCGGATGGCGGGCAATCTCGTGCAGGGCGCAGTCTTCACCGTCATGGTGGTGCGCGCCGGAATGTTGCGCGATCCCGGTTTCGAGGCCGAACTCGCCGAGCAGGTGCAGCGCAGCCCACGTTTCTTCCACAACGCGCCGGTCGTGCTCGATCTGAAAGGGGTGGAGGAGTTCGCTCGCGAAGCCGAGTTCGCCGAGGCCAAGGAGATCCTGCGCCGTCACACCTTGACCCTGATCGGGATCCAAAATGCCGCGCCGGTTCAAGCAGATGCCGCCGCCGCCGCCGGTCTCGCAGGCTTCGCGCCCAACGCCACACAGCCCAGCCGGCCACGCCTTGCGGAGGCCGCGCCAGGGGCAGGTCAACCAGGGGCCGGTGAGGGGCTGCAAGGCCACGCTGTCCCGTCCGCGGCCAAATCGCGGCTGATAACCCAGCCGGTCCGCTCGGGCACCCAGATCTATGCCCGCGGCGCCGATCTCGTCGTCACTGCGCCGGTCAGCGCAGGGGCCGAAATCATGGCCGACGGCAACATCCATGTTTACGCGGCGCTGCGTGGCCGGGCTCTCGCCGGCGCCGGCGGCGACGCCGAGGCGCGAATCTTTTGTAGCCGGCTCGAGGCGGAGCTGGTCAGCATCGCCGGACATTATCTTGTCAGCGATCAAATCCCGCCGGAACACCGGGGTTTACCGGTGCAGATCGCGCTCGTCGATGATCGGTTGACCATCGAGCGAAATTGACGCTCATCATTGCAGGCGGCGCTTTCGCGCGCGGTGGGGACCGCCGCGACTGGGCCGCATCGGGTTTGCTGGGGAAAAGGGGGAGGTGTGTTTGGCCAAAGTAATCGTGCTCACTTCGGGCAAAGGGGGCGTCGGCAAGACCACCTCCGCAGCCGCGATCGCCGCCGGGCTGGCGCTGCGCGGCAAGCGCACCGTCGTTATCGACTTTGATGTCGGGTTGCGCAACCTCGACCTGATCATGGGGTGCGAGCGCCGCGTCGTGTTCGATTTCATCAATGTCATCAACGGCGACGCCAAGCTAAACCAAGCGCTGATCAAGGATAAGCGGAACGACAACCTCTACGTTTTCCCGACGTCGCAGACGCGGGACAAGGAGGCCCTGAAGCGCGATGGGGTGGAGCGGGTGCTCGAAGAACTGAAGGACAATTTCGACTATATCGTCTGCGACAGTCCGGCCGGGATCGAGCACGGTGCGATCACCGCGCTCTATTTCGCCGACAGCGCAATCATCGTCACCAACCCCGAGGTTTCTTCGGTGCGCGACAGCGACCGGATCATCGGCATCCTGGCGTCCAAATCGCGCCGCGCCGAACACAATCTGGAGCCGGTCGAGGTGCATCTGCTGCTGACCCGCTATTCGCTGGAGCGCGTCAAAAAGGGCGAAATGCTTTCGGTCGAGGACGTCAAGGAAATCCTTTCGATCCCCCTGCTCGGCGTGATCCCCGAATCGGAATCGGTGCTGAAGGCCTCGAACACCGGGACCCCAGTTGCCTTCGACGAGGAAAGCCCGGCGGGGCGCGCCTATCTCAACTCCGTGGCGCGCTTTGTCGGCGAACAACGCGAAATGCGGTTCCTCCAGCCCGAGCGCAGGAGCATCTTCCGCAGCCTGTTCGGGAGAGCTTGATGCGCCTGTTGGATCTGCTCTTCCCGGAGCGCCGCAACAGCGCGGGGATCGCCAAGGACCGGCTCAAGATCGTGCTCGCCCATGAGCGGGCCAGCCGCGACGCCCCGGAATTCCTGCCGGCATTGCAGAAGGATCTGCTCGAGGTCGTGGGCCGCTATGTCGAGATCCGCGACGACACGTTGCGCGTCAATGTCGGGAAATCGGCCGACACCTCGCTGCTCGAAATCAACGTCGAGATCGACCGCTCTCTGTTCAAGCCGATCAACAACGGCGCCGCCGTCAGCCCTCGCCCGGCGCCGACCGCGCGGCTCGATCGGGAGAGCCCGGCGCCCTGGGTCAAGCAGAGCTGAATGCGGTGCGCGGCCCGACAATAGCGGAGCGAGCGGACGTGGCGAAAAGGTAGACGCAGCAGACTTAAAATCTGCTCCGGGATACCGGGTGCGGGTTCGAGTCCCGCCGTCCGCACCAATCGAATCAGGGGACTCAGAGCATCATTGCTGGAGATCTGAGCGGCTGCCACCCAGTGGCAACCATATGGCAACTAACCGGCCCAATTTTGCGGCGTTCGAGCCTGTGTATATCGCGAAAGCCAACTTGCCAGCTTCTCGCCGCATGCGCTCGAACCACCGGACCGTGCCCCCGCCAATTTTGCCGGTTCAGTGCCGCGGCATGATCATTGACACGGGCGCGAGGGGGAACGCTTCTTTCGCAGCCGATGAACAAGACCTTGATGATCCGTTGGTCGTTTCTGGTTCTAATCAGCGCTGCGCTCACGCTGGCGCTTGCGGGTGGGGTCCATGGGCGGCCATTTATGGCCGGGCGGACCCCGCTTGGGATCGGCAATTGCAACCGGACCGGCCCCTATCCTTCCCAACAAAGTGTCTGTTTGAATGCCTCCGCTCTGAACAATGCCCTCGAAATGTCCAGCGTGCCGACCAATGCGGCGCTGAAAGCGCTATCGGCGGCAACCGGAGCGACCGTTCGACGCTTGGGGTTCTCTGCCGCAGGGGATGGCGGCGCTGCGGATTACACACTGTTGTCCTCGCCGTGCAGCCTGAATTCCGGCGTTGGCGACAACGGCGTGCAAGTTCAAGCGCAGGGCGGCGGCTGCTGGAGTATCAGCGCAGCATCGGAATCGTTGAGCCCTCTCATCTGGGGCGCCGTGGGAGACGGGACAACCGACGACACCGCAGCGGTCCAAGCGGCAATCGACGGCGCATCGTGTAGTTTGGGGGTGCCGCTGATCTTTGATGGTCGGCATTTATACGACATCACGTCTTCTCTGACGATGAATTGCCCCGGCAGTCTGATCGGCCCCTATCGCTATGGCATCTGGGCCGTGAATCAGCCGACCGGCTCGGGTCCCGAGACCTGCACCTGGGGCCTCGTCACGAAAAACACCGGCATCACGATGATCAAAGCTGCGGCCATCACCGGGACGATCCGCGGCCTGTGCATCGACATGGCCGGCAACCAGAACACCAACCCGAGCTCGGGAGCGGCGATCCAGATCAAACCACCGACGATCGCGACTTATTCGAGTGGCTGGCACGTCGAGCAGAGCACGATCCTCAATCCCTATGACGGCATCACGATCCCCGGCAACGGCGGCGGAACACAATGCTGTGGGATCGGCACCTCGGCCGATGGCGACGCGATCTTGCGCAACACGATCGTAAGTCCCGCCGACGCCGCGATCGCAATCGGCAAGAACAGCGCCGCCACGGCGGGCGGCCCCGGAATGGTCGGGATCACCGTCACCGACAATGACATCGTGTGCAAGACCATGACCAGCAGGGCCAACGCCTACGGCGTCGTGATCTACGAGGGGGCGATCTGGTACGACGGCACGGAAAACGGGCCCGAGGGCTGTCATATCGGCACCGCCGTAATCCCCGGAAGGGTGGGCGGGCATTCGCAAAGTGTCGAACTAAACGGAGACGGCGTTTTTGGGGATCAGTCCGGTGCATACAATCTTCTGATCCAGCCAACCACTGGTGGGCAAGTCAATGTCGTCACGATCGGCGGAAAGGGTCCTTGGGCCAATTCTACCGCCAATGTGCCGAACGTTTTGATCGACGGCACCCAGGCGGCGGCAATGCAGCAAATAATCATTAATGGGTTGTTTGCGGGCGGCGGAAGCGGCGACACCGGCCCGGTTGTGGACATCGAGGGTGGCGCTAACGGGCCCTACAATGTTCTGATCAACAATTCGATTATTTGCCAACAAGGGATTGCCGGTTCGGGAGCCATCGCGCTCAAGCTGAACGCCGGGGCCGGCTCAACCGGCCGATGGGTGGTCAGCGGCAACAGCCTCGGCACCGGCTGCATTGGCGGGGTCGGAACAAACGTCACTGGCGTCTCTCTTACGATAAATCCCCGCAGTACTCCAACGGCTCTATTACTATCGTCAACAATGACATCAGCAATGCGACGATGCCAATCTCATATACCCCAAATTCTGGCGGCCGCGACAAGGTCATAATCAATAATCTGGGGGTCGACACCCTAGCGGCAAACCTTACGGCGTCGGCAACTGTTAGCCTTTCAAACGCGACGCCGAATTATTTTGTCCGTGGTTCGACGACTATAAACACCATCGACGGAGCGTGGCAGGGGCGGAGAATGCGTTTTGTCGCCGCCGCAGCAGGAACTCTAAACCTTGGCACGAGCGGCAATATCTGTGCGGGCGCGATCTCTGCCGGAAATACCGTTGATTTGGCGTGGATGCCTGGCGGCGCTTGTTGGTCGCATGTGCCTTAATGCCCACAGCGCGCTTTTTTTCAGTCCATTCGAGGCGCCTCGGATGCGTCCAACTACATGACCGGCGCGGAGCTGGTGATCGACGGCGGGATGACCGGTGGCGCAAGGCCGCGCTGGAGCTGACCCCTCTAAGCTCGAGAGCTTGGCTCCGATTCTCCGGAGATGCGATCTTCCGCTGCAGCGTTTATCATTCCTCTTCTTTTCATGGGACGCTAGCGCTCGGACGCCGCGTCTCCCTCCTTCGCCGGTGTGACGGAGTTTCTTTGGTGGTAGCATTGGTCCACCGTCGACCAAATGAATTGTCTGAATGGATCTGATCACTAGCGCCGAACTACGCCAGAGACGGAGAAACTCATGCAGCTGATGTACTTCACCGAGCAGCCGATGTCGGCCTATCCGGCCGATGAGGGCCTGAAATTCGGCGCCACGGCGCTAATGTTTTCCAACAAATACTTCGACCCGGTGGCCGGCAGCCGGCTCTATAACGAATATCTCGAGCATTACATCTATGCCGAGGAGATGGGCATCGAAGGCTTCATGCTGAACGAGCACCACAACGCGCCGTTCTGCATGCAGGCGAAGTGCAACGTCTTTGCCGCGATCCTCGCCGCGGTGACGAAAGAGGCGAAGATCATCCTCCTCGGCAACCCGCTGCCCTTGGCCGACAATCCGGTGCGGCTCGCCGAGGAACTGTCGATGATCGACATGATCTCCAAGGGCCGGCTGGTTTCGGGCTTTGTCCGCGGCGGCGGCCAGGAGCAGCTGGCCGCCGGCGTCAACCCGGCCTTCAACCGGGAGCGCTTTCAGGAGGCGCACGATTTGATCGTCGCCGCATGGACGCGCGAGGGGCCGTTCCGCTGGGAAGGCACGCATTACCAGCACCGCGTAGTCAACCCGTGGGCCGTGCCGTTGCAGAAGCCCCATCCACGGGTGTGGATACCGGGTGTCATCAGCCCCGAGACGGTGGTTTGGGCGGCACAGCGCGGCTATCCGTATATCGCGCTAAACACGCCGATCGACCGGACAAAGCGGATCTGGGAAATCTACGACAACGTCGCGGCCGAGGCCGGCTTTACCGGCGGTCCGGACTATCACGGGATGCTGAAGCAGATCCACGTCGCCGAGACCGAGGAGAAGGCGCTCGCGAACGCGGCCCAATTCAGGTGGATGCAGGGCGAATTCACCGGTCTCGCCCACCCCGTGTGGAGCACGCCGTCGGGTTACGGGAGTCCCGAAAACCGCCGCGCCTTTGTCGAGTTCGCCTCCGGCCGGTCGAAAAACCCTCGGTACCGCCCTGAGCTGGAAAAACAGCTCGAAGATCTGATGATCATCGCCGGTACGCCAAAGCAGGTGATCGCCAAATTGCGCATCCTGCTCGAAGAGACGCGGCCCGGTATTCTCGGCGTCTGGGGGAACGACGGCAACGTCACGCACGAAGACGCCAAGACCTGCATCCGCCTGTTGGGGCAAGAGGTGTTCCCGGCGCTGCGCGAGATGGCCAAGGAATTCGACCTCAAGAGCCCGTTCGAGACGAACCAGCCGGTCAGCGTCGACTACATGAACGGGCTCAAGGAACCGGCGCGAGCGGCGGCCGAGTAGAAGCAACCACCCCGGCAAGATCGGTCTTCGGGTGGCGATGGGCCGCACCAGGCCGGGGGATCTGGGGATTATACTCCGCCGTTCGCGAGATTAACCGCTGTCAAGAGGGAGGCCGTCATTTCGACGGAAGTCGAGCTCAAGCTCGCTGCTCGGTCAGAGGATCTGCCCGCACTGAAGCGCGCGCTCATGACGATGGCGCGGGTCAGCACACAAGAAAGGCTGATCAGCACCTATTACGACACGCCTGATGCGGCGCTCGAGCAGCGGGGACTGACCCTGCGGGTCCGCGATCGGGGCGGGCATTTCTTGCAGACCGTCAAGGGAGGAGGCCTTGCTTCGGGGGATCTCCTATCGCGTGGCGAGTGGGAAGATGCGGTCGCCGAGGATCGACCCGACCCCGATGCAGCGCAGAGCGGCTCGCGCTTGCCGGAGGGTGCCGCCGCCGATCTGCGGCCGTTTTTCGTGACCGAAGTCACCCGTACGATTTTCGTGATAGAGCCGCTACCGGGAACGGCGATAGAGGCGGCGGTCGACGACGGTGAGATCCGGGCCGTCGCCAATGACAGGGCCGAACCGATCAGTGAAGTCGAGCTCGAACTCAAGGGCGGTGACGCCAGCGCTCTCTACGATCTCGCCGCGCAGCTGCTCGAGGTGGCCCCGCTTCGTATCGAGACGCGCAGCAAATCGGAACGGGGCTACCAATTGGCGGAGTGCGGCGATGCCCCTCGCCTCGCCGTTCACGCAAATCCTGTCATTCTCGATCCCGATATGACGGTCGATGCCGCTCTGCAAAAGATCGGCCGAAGCTGCCTCGCCCAGCTGTTGCGCAACGAGCCCGCCGTGCTCTCGGCGCAGCCGGAGGGCGTTCACCAGATGCGGGTGGCCGTGCGACGCCTCCGCTCGGCAATTTCCTCGCTGAAGAAAATCGTTCCGCAAGAGGACGTCCAGTGGGTCACCGAGGAGCTGCGTTGGCTCGGCGGTACGCTGGGGCCGGCCCGCAATCTGGATGTATTCGCAGCCGAATTGCTGCCGGCTGCCCGCCCCGGACTTCCGGACGAGCCTGGCTGGGACGATCTCGCCGCCACACTCGACCGCCTCCGGGCTACCGCGTACGACCAGATCAGGGAAGCCATTCTATCGCAGAGGTATACCGCCAAAATGCTGCGCCTCTTGCGGTGGTTCGAGGCGTCCGGCTGGCGTCGGCATTTGGCGTCGGATGAGCCGGATCCGATGACCTCTCCGATTGGTGGGATAGCGCCCGATGTGCTCGATCGGCGCCGGCGCAAAGTCAGGCAACGCGGCAAGGGGTTCGGCAGCCTGGCGCCCCGCGAGCGGCACAAGCTGAGAATCGCAGTCAAGAAGCTTCGCTACACGGTCGAGCTCTTCGGCAGCCTTTTCGACAGAGACGGCCTAGAGAGGTTTGTCGGTCGGCTCAAACGCCTCCAGGGCGACCTCGGCTATGCGAATGACGTCCGGGTCGCGCACCAGTTTGTTACCGAGCTCTTTGCGCAGATCGAGCCGCGAAGCCCCGCCGCCCACGCCTGGGTTGCCGTGCTCGAAGCGCACGACCAAATGCTCGCCAACGGCGAACGAAAGCTTCGCGGACATCGGCGGCGACTGAACGATGCGGCGCCGTTTTGGCGCGGCTAATGCTTAGATGCATACAGATGATTCAGTGCTATGCGCCCCGCCCCTTGTCTTCCCGGCGCAGGAGGCTGTCAGGAAATTGGCTGCATCGCGGCCGTGCGTGCTTCGAGACGCACCCTTCGGGTGCTCCTCAGCATGAGGGAAGCCTTTGATGGCATTAAGAAAATCCCTCATCCTGAAGAAGCTGCGAAGCAGCTGTCTCGAAGGACGCACGGCGCTGATCCAGCCGATCGTGAATTTCCTTACACCCTCGAAGGCCGGGACCCATTTCTGCATGGGCACCGGCCTTCGCCGGTGTGACAGGATTTTTGATGCGAGCCTTGGTCCGCCCTTGCCGAGCGAATCTTCCGAATGAATCTGAACACCAGGTTGGTTTTCCCTTACGTGTTCGCGGCCTGGAAGATCTAAGCGGCAGCGACCGTTGCGGGCATCGGGCAGGTGACGCCAGTGCCGCCGAGGCCGCAATAGCCGTTGGGGTTCTTCGCCAGATATTGCTGGTGGTACCCTTCGGCAAAGTAGAAGGGCGGAGCATCGCGGATCTCGGTGGTGATCTTGCCCAATCCTGCCGCCGCGAGCCGACCCTCATAGGCCTGCCGCGACGCTTCGGCGGCGGCCTGCTGCTCCGGCGAGAACGTATAGATTGCCGACCGGTATTGCGTCCCGACGTCGTTGCCCTGCTGCATGCCTTGGGTCGGGTCATGGCTCTCCCAGAACAGCTTGAGCAATGCCTCGTAGCTGGTGAGTTTCGGATCATAGACGACGAGCACGGCTTCAGTGTGGCCGGTACGGCCGCTGCACACCTCTTCGTAGGTCGGGTTCGGGGTCGACCCGCCGGCGTAGCCGACCGCGGTGACCCAGACACCCGCCGCTTCCCAGAACACCCGCTCCGCGCCCCAAAAGCAACCGAGTCCAAAGACAGCCTTCTGCATGCCTTCGGGATAAGGCCCGGCAAGCGGATGGCGATTGACAAAATGCTGCTCGGGTAGCGGCATCGGCTGGCTCCGTCCAGGCAGACAGTCCTCGGGCCGGGGGACGGCCAGCTTATCACGCATGAACGGCCACATCTTTGCTCGCCCTTTCCTGCGAAATTCGCTAGAGATGCAGGGAACCTACACCTTCCCGCCAACGGTTACCACGCCTCGTCAAAAAACGGTCAAAGCCGATAGATTTACGGTCCGTTAATTCCGAGTGCCCGAACTTCGGCTTTCGCGCTAAGATCATCCTCTCACTTGGGGGGTTCAAACGACATGATGCGCCGTTCCCTGCTGACCGGTCTCTTCGTCCTGTTCGCGACCGCATCCACGGCGGCGCCACCAGTGGTCAATCCTGCCGATGCCGTCGCCTTCATGAACACACTCTGGGACCGGGCCGTCGAGGTGCTCAACAACAAGACCGATCCCGCGATGAGGGAGGCGCGGTTCCGCGAGTTGTTCCACACCGATTTCGATTGTCCCGGCATCGCCCGATTTGTACTCGGCCGTTATTGGCGGGCCGCGAGCGAGGAGGAGCAGCAGGAATTCGTGAAGTTGTTTGAAGACTATGTTGTTTTCGTGTACACGGCGCGACTGTCGAATTTCGGCGGCGAGGCTTTAAAAGTTCGCGGCAGCCGCGGCGACGGCGATGGGGTCATCGTGTCGACCGACGTGATCAGCCCAGGTGGCGCGTCACCATTGAAGATCGATTGGCGACTGGTGGCCGACAACGGGACCTACAAGATCAGCGACGTGATCGTCGAAGGCGTCAGCATGATGGTTACCCAACGTTCCGAGTTCGCCTCGGTCGTGCAGCGTAACGGCGGTCAGGTGCGCGGCCTCATCGCTATGATGCGGGAGAAGACAGCGAGCGCGGCGCGCTAAAATCACACCCCGCCGCAACAGCAGCATATCGGTCGTGCTGTATCTTGACGAGGAACAAGTTCGGGCGCTGCTGCAGTGGGATGAATTGATCCCGGCAATGGAGAATGCCCTCGCCGAATTCTCGCTCGGGCAGGTCGTGCAGCCGGTACGCAACATGCTGACCGTGGAAGAAGGAAAGCGGTATCTCGGCATCATGCCGGCGGTAGCGCACGAGGCGATGGGGGCGAAGCTCGTCAGCTTCTACCCGGGCAACGAGGGGACCGGCACAGCGACGCATCACGCCATGATCCTGCTGTTTCGTTCCGATACTGGCGAGCCGCTGGCGGTCATGGACGGCCGCCTGATTACCGAAATGCGGACGGCCGCAGTCTCGGCAGCCGTGACGAAATATCTGGCGGCCCCCGACGCCCACGTGCTCGCGCTGGTCGGCAGCGGAGTACAGGCACACGCCCATTTGCGGGCGCTTTCTCGGGTGCGCCAATTCGACGAAATCCGGGTGTGGAGCCGCACAGCCGCGCATGCCGAGCGGTTTGCCCAGCAGCATAATGCCAAGGCGATGCCGATCGCGGACGCGGTGCGGGGCGCGGACGTGATCGTGACGGCAACGAACGCGTTCCGGCCAATTCTGCAAGGGGATTGGCTCGAGCCGGGCGCGCATGTGAATGCCGTCGGCTCACCGCGGCCCAATTGGCGGGAACTCGACGACCGAGCGATGGCCAATACACTCGTCGTAGATTTGCGCGAGGCAGTTCTCAAGGAATCCGGCGACGTGATCCTCTCCAGGGCGGAGATCTATGCCGAGGCCGGGGAGATCTTCGCCGGGACAAAAGCGGCGCCGTTATCCGAGACGACGGTGTTCAAGTCGGTCGGGCTCGCGATCGAAGACATCGCGACGGCGAAATTGGTTTGCGACAACGCCGCCAAAGCCGTCGCTGCCTGAGGAGACCCGCACCCGCCTCGCTACGCTCGGCACCCTCTCCCGCAGTGCGCGAGAGGGGCTGCGACAAAGCTCCTCTCCCGCATCGCGGGAGAGGGGGACCAGCCCGAAGGGCTTGGTGGGTGAGGGTGTCACACTCCAGATCGAGGGCGCTCTATCAGGCAGGCGTCGCCATACGAAAAGAAGCGATAGCCGCGGGCGACGGCGTGAGCGTAGGCGGATTTGATGCGTTTCAGCCCGGCGAGCGCGGCGACCAGCATAAACAGCGTCGAACGCGGCAGGTGGAAATTGGTCAGCAGCATGTCGATTGCGCGGAAGCGGTAACCGGGCATGATGAACAACCGGGTGTCGCCGGCAAAAGGCCGCACATCGCCGTTCTCGGCCGCGGCGGTTTCGAGGAGGCGCAGGCTGGTGGTTCCGACCGCGATGATGCGCCCGCCCTCGCGCCGCGCCGCGGCGATTTGTTCGGCGGTCTCGGCCGAAACAATCCCCCATTCGGCGTGCATCGGGTGTTCGCGCGGATCGGTGACCTTGACCGGCAGAAAGGTGCCGGGCCCGACATGCAAGGTCAGTGTGGTCCAGCGGATGCCGCGACGAACGAGCGCCTCGAGGAGGCAGGGGGTGAAGTGAAGTCCGGCGGTCGGCGCCGCGACGGCCCCCTCGGCGCGGGCGAAGATCGTCTGATAATCCCGGCGGTCGCGCGGATCGCCGCCACGTGGCCGTTTGATGTAGGGCGGCAGCGGCATCGAGCCGTGGCGGGCGAGCGCCTCCTGAAAGGCCGCAACATCGAGCGCGAACCGTAAGGTCACGTCACCCTCGGGGTGTTTTTCGCCGACCACGGCGAAAAAGTCTTCGGCGAAGACGAGGCGGTCGCCGGTCCGCAAGCGCCGAGCGCCCTTCGCAAAAGCGCGCCATGAGCCGCCGCCGAGGTCGCGCCAGAGCGTGACCTCGATCGCAGCCTCACCGCGTCGGCCGCTCAGCCGCGCCGGGATCACCTTGGTGTCGTTGAAGACGAGGAGATCACCGGGCCGCAACAATGCCGGCAGATCCCAAATCCTGCGGTCTTCGAACCCGCACGATGCGGGGATCACCAACAGCCTCGCCGCATCGCGCGGCTCACACGGTTGCGGCGCGATCCGCTCGCGGGGCAGGTCGAAATCGAAATCCTCGATGCGCATAGCCTCACGGCCGGAGATGACGCCCCGGCACATCTTTCGTCAATGGAAGCCCGGGGCGGCGCAGTTTTTGCTACAATGTCAGGTCAACTCGAAACGGCGGAGATAGGGATGGCTCACCGGCTGACACGTCGTGAATTTGCGATAGCCGCGGGGGCGGCGACCCTGGCCGGCTACGGCCTCGCCGAAAGTGCCCGCGCGGCCGACACAAAGACCTTGCGCTTTATCGCCCAGTCGGATCTGCGGGTTCTCGATCCGATCTGGACGACCGCATACATCACCCGCAATCACGGCTACATGGTGTTCGACACGCTGTTCGCCATCGATGCCGAGTTTGCGCCGCACCCGCAGATGGTGGGTGACTACGGCATTTCGCCCGACAAGCTCACCTATCAATTCAAGCTGCGCGACGGGCTCGGCTTTCATGATGGGAGCCCGGTCCGCGGAGCTGACTGCGTCGCCTCGGTCAAGCGCTGGATGGCGCGCGACGGGCACGGGCAGGCGCTGGCGACCGTCCTCGACGAGATGAAACCGGACGGCGACAAGGGGTTCACCATCAAGCTCAAGGAGCCGTTTTCACTGCTGCTGGACGGGATCGGCAAGGTGTCCAGTCTGGCGCTGTTCGTGATGCCGGAGCGGCTCGCCAATACCGACCCGTTCCAGCAGGTCACCGAGATGGTGGGGTCGGGCCCGTTCAAATTCGTCAAGGACGAGTTCGAACCCGGTCACCGGGTCGTGTACGTCAAGAACACTGACTATGTGCCGCGCCAGGAGCCGCCGAGCTGGGCCTCGGGCGGCAAAGTGGTCAAGTTTGATCGAGTTGAATGGCTCTACATCCCCGATGCGATGACCAAGGTGGCGGCGCTCAATGCCGGCGAGGCCGATTGGTGGGAGAACCCGCCTCTCGACATCGTCCCTGTGCTCGCCGCGAACCCCGATATGACGATTGCCCCGGCCGATCCGCTCGAAAACACGATCATGGTGCGATTTAATCACCTGCTGCCGCCCTTCGACAACGTCAAGATGCGGCAAGCGGTGCTGGCGGTCGCCGACCAGGCCGATTTCCTGCCTGCGCTCGCCGGCGACCGGAAGAATTGGGATTTGTGTCCGTCATTCTTCACCTGCGGGACGCCGATGGCGAATGACGCCGGGTCGACTGCGCTGAGCGGCAAGCGCGATTTCGACAAGGCCAAGAAGCTGATCGCCGAGGCCGGCTACAAGGGCGAGCGGATCGTCGTCATGGATGCGGTCGATCAGCCGGTCGCGCATACGCAAGCGCTCGTTGTCGGCGAATTGTTGAAGAAGCTCGGCCTCAACGCCGAGGTGCAGGCGGTGGATTGGGGCACCTTGGTCACCCGCCGCGCCTCGAAGGAGCCGATCGACAAGGGCGGTTGGAACATCTTCGCCACCGGATGGGTCGGAGCCGACGCTCTCGATCCGGTGGAAGAGCTGCCGCTGAAGACGAGCGGCGCGACTGCGTGGTTCGGCTGGCCGAGCGACGACAAGCTAGAGGCGCTGCGGGCCCAGTGGATCAAGGCGGCGACGCTGGACGAACGCAAAAAGCTCGCCGCCGCGATCCAGCAGCGCGCCTTCGAGGTCGTGCCCTACATTCCCACCGGACAATGGAAGCCGGTGACCGCCTATCACAAAAACCTGAAGGGGGTCATCGAGGCGCCTGCGTTCCTGATGTGGAACGTCGAGAAAACCTGAGCTGGGGTTAATCGGCTACTTGACGACCAGGACGGAGCAAGGCGCCAAGCGGACCAACCGGTCCGTCGTACTTCCGATGATTTTTTCATAGAGCTGTGAGTGGCCCATGAAGCCAACGACGAGCAGGTCAATATTCAGTTGCTTGGCTAGCCCGATCACCGCGTCGACGACATGCCCCGGGAGGAGATGGGTCTCGATCGTCAGGCCCGCGGCTTCTGCCTGAGCTTTTGCTGCATCGATCACCGGGGCGAAACGATGGTTCGCCTCGTCTTTCTCCTCCGCAATTTCGTCGATCGTCGCCGGGAAGCGCGGCAATTCCTCGACAATGACCATCTGCAACTCCGCGGAGATCTTCGGCGCCAGCTCGATCCCGGCAGTGAGCGCCTTCTGGCCGCCCGCCGAGCCGTCGTTTGCAATGAGTATCTTGCGGTACATATTATTTTCCTTCCCCGGCTGCCGGCGCCGCCGCAGGTGTTCCGGCGTCGAGCGGTTTGAAGTCAGGCTGGAACCAGCGCTGCGCGATCAAGGTCGGCACGACCGCGCTGCCGATTACGGCGGTGAGCAGGATCGTGTACTGGCGCTCGTCGATGATGTGGTTGGTGAGCCCATAAAGCGCCGAAATCGACCCGAAGGTCAGACCGGTCGACATCATCAAGGTCGTGTACATCCCCTCCTTCCGCTCAAACCGGAAAATCCGCGTGAGCGGCAGGATGCCGACGAATTTGGTGATCATCTTGACCGCGAGATAGATCACTATCAGGCCGACCGACTCGACAATATCGGCGGCGCGCACCAGCGATCCCGCCTTCAGAAAATAGAATGGGGTCAGCACCGTAAAGGCGATCACTCTGGTTCGATGCATCAGCTCGCGGTCTTTGAGAAAGACTGGAGCGAGCACCATCCCGACCAGATAGGCGGGCAGCACGGCCTCACTCTTTGCTGTATTGGCGAGCCCGCCAAGCAGAAATAAAACTACCAGCACGAACTTGATCTGCGGCTCGCTGACGCGCGATCCGATCCTGGCGAAGAACCAAGGTGTAACGCGTGGCAGCAGGAACAGCGCGATTACCGTCGCCGCGGCGAATCCGAGCAGCCAGAAATTGTAATTGGCGAACACCAGGCCGAGCGCGAGCACGGTGCCGATGTCATTGATGAAGCACGCCGCGAGGATGACCTTGCCGATCTCGGTATCGTTGAACCCGGTCTCGACCATGACCGCGTAAACGACCGCGACCGAGGTTGTCGACAGCGCGATGCCGGCGATCTGGGCTTGCGGCCACGGCCAGCCCGAGACGAAATGAGCCCAGGCAAGCACGCCGAGATACGGCGCAAAAAAGCCGACCGCCCCAATTGCCATCGTCGAACCGAAGTGACGGCGGATGACCTTCGCGTCGATCTCGGCGCCAGCCAAAAACGTCAACAGGATCGCCCCGAATGCGGCGAGATAGTTGACCCAGGGCGTCAACGGCATGTCGACGAGGTTACCGGCAATCGCGCCGATGATGATTTCGAGCAAGGCTACAGAGACCGCGACCCAGGCCTGCATCGACGCTGCGATCAGCGCCAGCCCGATCCACAGCGCCGAGGCGAACCAAATATTGTCCATGCCAGACCTCTTCTACGACGGCAACGGCGGGTCTCCGCAAATCCGGACGCCTGGAGGGCAAAATAAAACCCGCCAGACAGCGGGTTTCGAACACACACCCCGCTGCGCATGGTCACGCAGCAGGAGTCATCAGCCCTTGCGGGCGGTTACGGGGAACTCCATCCCCTCGCGGCGTAATTTAGTCCCATCGCGGCGCACGTCAACCGCCGACGGCGCGCTCGCGTGACCCGGTGATACCTGCGGCATACATGTCCTAGGCTCAGTAGTCGGCCCTTCCCGGGATCACAGCCCGCACCCCGCCGCGCGGGTTGGCGACGTCGCCCGGCCGGCGCGGGATCAGATGCACGTGGCAGTGAAAGATCGTCTGACCGGCGGCCGCACCGACGTTTATGCCGATGTTGAACCCGGCGACTGTCGGGTCACGCGTCAGGATGTCGCGCCGGGCTTCTTCCAGCAATTCGTCGATCGCGAGCTTCTCTTTTACGTTGAGATCGAAATAGCCCGCCATGTGGCGATTGGGAAGGATCAGCGTGTGGAACGGCGTTACCGGCGAGGTGTCGCGAACACCGTAGGCCAGCCCGTTTCTCGCAATGATGTGCTCCTCGCCCATTGCGCAGAACACGCAACCGGGATGTCCCGCGGATTTTGTCATTATTGTTGCTTCAGATGAGATGTCCCGTTGACCGATCGAACGGTAAACTCGCCCGCCGAGAAGTCGATCTCGTTGATCGCACAGGGATCTTGGCCGAGCCGCCGATAGCGGGACAGCGGCAGATCGAGCGCGTGCAGCAGGATGATGCGGTTGACGCTGTCGTTCCCGACCAGCACGACCGTCTCCTTTGGATGCCGCCCGATCACGTCGCGCAGTGCCGCAACTGTGCGGGCGAGCACATCCTGCAGGCTCTCGCCACCCGGGATCGCCGCCCAATGCGGCGCCCGGTACCAGGTGTCGAGCGGCTCGGGCCATTTGCGCCCGACCTCGTCCGGGGTCAGACCTTGCCATTCGCCGTAGTCGATATCCATCAGGCCCGGGACCGCGGTCGGTGTCAGGCCAAACGGTCTTCCGATCGCCTCGGCCGTCGTCCGGCACCGGCTCAGCGGGCTGGCGTAGAGCGCACCGGGGGTCCAGGTCGCCTGGATGCACCGCGCAGTCGCCTCCGCCTGCCAGCGGCCCTCCGGGGTCAACACCAGATCGGCGCGGCCACGAAAGCGTTCGGGTGAAATGCCCTCGACGTGGCCGTGGCGAACCAGGATGATCTCGGTCATGCCGTCGTCCTTTCGAGACTTGCCGGTTAGGATTACCTTGGCACGGTCATTTTCGAGGGAGCCGCCCCCATGCCCGCCGACCCGAACCGCGTCATTCTTACAGGCGAAAACCCGTTTATCCGCCTCAGCGTCAACGACGGCGATCCCTTTACCACCAATGCGAGCTTCTGGCGCATCATTGCCTGCCCGGCGGGGCCGGGGCACGTCCTCTATCTCCGCAGCGAGCTGACCGGAAACCGCTGGCGCATCTACGCCGACAACATTGCGATGGCGCGTTGGCTGCAGTCGACGGTGCAGGGCATGCTCAACCCTGAAACAGCCGACCCCTCGGTCCCGGTAACCGAAGCGCAATTCACTAAATCGGGCGACCCGCGGTATTTCTGGACCGAGGGGGTGAAATCGCGGGACGAGGAGATCGGCCTCACCTGGTATCAGATCGGCGAACCGCTGCTGATCCACACCCAGCCCAACGCCGAACCGGGACGCCCTTACGGAGTGTGCACCTTGCTGATCCCGGCGCTCGGCGCCCGCCTCACGCGAAACGGCGTCGAAGCAGCCGGCCGGCCGTGGCCGAGGGAGCGCGAAGGGCGCCCCTTCAGCACCTGCGCATTGGCCTTCTCCGAAAGCTGGACGGAAGCGCGTTAGGACGTTGTGCCCCGAGAAATGATCGCAACTTCCTGGAAGGCGGCGCGACCCTCACCCACCAAGCCCCCACCCTAACCCTCCCCCGCAAGCGGGGGAGGGAATGGAAGCGGGCTTGGTACCCCCCTCTCCCGCGGTGCGGGAGAGGAGCCTTGGGCTGAATGCGTGCTAGCCTCTCTCCCGCACTGCGGGAGAGGGTGGCGAGCGCAGCGAGGCGGGTGAGGGTATTGCGGCGGGTCAGTGCTGGAGATGAGCTAAATGTCGGCGTAAGTGTGAGTTTCGGCGCGGGCCCCGGGGTGCGTGACGGCGCCCTTCTCGGCGTCGCCGACGGTTTGCGAATAGCGCCACAGGCACCCCGACTGATAGTCGTGACGCCGCGGCGTCCAGGCGCGGCGGCGCTCGGCCAGTTCGGCCTCGCTCAGCGCCACGCCGATCGTGCCGGCGGCCGCGTCGATCGTAATGCGGTCGCCGTCCTTGAGCAGCGCGATCGGGCCGCCGACCGCCGCTTCCGGCCCGACATGGCCGATGCAGAAGCCGTGCGTCGCGCCCGAGAACCGCCCGTCGGTCAACAGCGCGACCTTGTCGCCGACGCCCTGGCCGTACAGCGCGGCGGTCGTCGACAGCATCTCGCGCATGCCCGGCCCGCCCTTCGGCCCCTCGTAGCGGATCACGATCACGTCGCCTTCCTTGTAGCGGCGCGCCTCGACCGCCGCGAAGGCGTCCTCCTCGCAATCGAAGCACAGTGCGCTGCCGGTGAAGCGCACATTCTGCATCTGCGCGACTTTGACGATCGCGCCCTGCGGCGCCAGATTCCCCCGCAGCACCATCAGCCCACCGGTCGGCGCGAGCGGGTTCGCAGTCGGCCGCACCACGTCCTGCCCCGCCGGGAACCGGACATTCGCCAGGTTCTCGGCGACGGTCTTGCCGGTGACCGTCAGGCAGTCGCCGTGCAGATAGCCGCCGTCGAGCAAGGCTTTCATCAGCACCGGCACGCCGCCGATGTCGTGGAGATCCTTCATGACGTAGCGGCCGGCGGGCTTGAGATCTCCGATCAACGGGGTACGCTTCGAGATCTCGCCGAAGGCGTGCAGATCGAAATCGATGCCCGCCTCGTTGGCGATCGCCGGAATGTGCAACCCGCCATTCGTCGAACCGCCGGCCGCGGCGATAACCATCGCGGCGTTCTCGATCGCCTTGCGCGTGACGATGTCGCGCGGGCGAATGTTGCGGCGCAAGAGCTCCATGACCGCCCGGCCCGATTCCTCGGCATAGGCGTCCCGCGAATCATAGGGCGCCGGCGCGCCGGCCGAGCCGGGCAGCGCGAGACCGATCGCTTCGGATACGCAGGCCATCGTGTTGGCGGTGAAGAGGCCGCCGCACGAGCCGGCCGACGGGCAGGCGGCGCATTCCAACTCATGCAGTTCCTCGTCGGACAGCTTGCCGACATTGTGGGCGCCGACCCCCTCGAACACGTCGCCGATCGTCACGTCCTTGCCCTTGAAGCGGCCGGGCAGGATCGAGCCGCCATACATGAAGACCGACGGCACGTTGAGCCGCACCATCGCCATCATCAGCCCGGGCAGCGACTTGTCGCAGCCGGCGAGGCCGACGAGCGCGTCATAGCAATGCCCGCGCATCGTCAATTCGACCGAGTCGGCGATGACCTCGCGGCTGACCAGCGAGGATTTCATGCCCTCATGGCCCATCGCGATGCCGTCGGTCACCGTGATCGTCGTGAACTCGCGCGGCGTACCGCTATTGGCGGCAACGCCTTTTTTCGCCGCTTGCGCCTGACGCGACAATGCGATGTTGCACGGCGCCGCCTCGTTCCAGGTGGTCGCGACGCCGACCAGGGGCTGGGCGATTTGCTGGTCCGTCAGTCCCATCGAATAGAGGAACGCCCGATGCGGCGCGCGCTCGGGTCCAATCGTGACGTGCCGGCTCGGCAGGTGCGATTTGTCGATCGCAGGCTTGCGGACATCGTCTGGCATGTCGGATCTCCCGTCGGCGGTTTGTGAAAGCTGCCACGGTATCGATCCCATGGCACTCGATCAATGGCGCCGGAATTGCGGCGAGACCCTCACTCGACATCCGCGCCGGCGCTTGCTAGCCCCAAAAATGCAAGAAAACCGGTCGTACCGATTGTGATGGGAATACGACTCCACTTCATGGCCGTCTCCTCCGCGGGACGTGGCGAGCTTTTATAACGTTACAGTTCTATAGGAAAATCATCCATCCGAGCGTTTGAGGCAAAGGTCAAAGTTTGTTTCAATCCTTTGGTTTGTCGACGATGCCCGCCCCTTGCAATTTTCGCATTAATGTGATAATCTGTCGTCTTCGGGAATGGACAAAATGTTGCCGGCCCTAGGCGTCAACTCAGTAGAAACTGCGAAGACAACAGCCAGTAACAGCCAGCGTCGCCGCTGTTCTTGAACATTCGATGGCCCCGGATCCCAGGATTACTGCGGCCGAGAGGCGACAGCTGGCTGATAATTGGCTGCAGATAACAGCGAAAACAGCCAGCTCACTCGTTGGCGCGCGGTATATGCTACCGATCCGATGTCCTCTTGCGCCGGTCCCGCCGGGGAGAGGTCCGTAAGGTTGGTGGAGGGGCGGTATGGGTGAATTTGCGTTGGGGCAGGCGGTGCCGCGGTTCGAGGATCCGCGGCTGTTGCGGGGCGGCGGCCGCTATGTCGACGATATGGTGTTGCCGCGCATGGCGTTCGGCCATGTGCTGCGCTCGCCGCACGCGCATGCCCGGATCCGCTCGATCGACGCGACCTTGGCCAAATCCGCGCCTGGCGTGCTGGCGGTATTGACCGGGGCCGATTGGGAAGCCTCGGGGTGGGGCGACCTGCCGACGGCCTCGGGCAACAAACGGCGCGACGGCTCGCCCGCGTATCGGCCGCGCTTCCCGGCCTTGGTGAAAGGTCGGGTGCGCTGGGTCGGGGATTACGTCGCCTTTGTCGTCGCCGAGAGCGCGCATCAGGCGGCCGACGCGGCCGAATTGATCGTGGTCGAGTACGAGCCGCTGCCGGCGATCGTCTCGACCCCGGATGCCTTGCAGCCCGGTGCACCCCGGGTTTGGGACGACTGCCCCGACAATCTCTCCTTTGTCTATCTCGAAGGGGACAAGGCGGCGACCGACGCCGCCTTCGCGAGCGCCGCGCACGTCATCCGGCACCGGTTCGTCGTCAACCGGGTGACCGCAGCCACAATGGAGCCGGGCGGCTGCATCGGCGACTACAACGCCGCGGCCGACCACTACACGATCTACACGACCTTGCAGCGCACCCACGCCTATCGCTCGGAATTGGCGCGGCAGATACTCAAGGTGCCGGAGAGTAAGGTGCGCGTCGTCGCCGGCGATATCGGCGGCAGTTTTGGCATGAAGTCGGCGATCTATAACGAGGTGGCGCTGGTCTTGCTGGCGTCGAAGCTGACTGGCCGCCCGGTCAAATGGACCAGCACGCGCACCGAGTCCTTCCTCGGCGACGCCCAGGCACGTGACAACGTCACCGAGGCCGAGCTGGCGCTCGATGCCGACGGCCATTTTCTCGGTCTGCGCGTCCGCACGATCGCCGCCGTCGGGGCCTATCCGCAAGCCGGTTCCAACGCCTTTGTCGCCAATCTCGGAACTTTGGCCGGCGTCTATCGCACGCCGGCGGTATACGCCGATGTAACCGCCGTCTACAGCAACACCAACCCGATGCGGGCCTATCGCGGGAATGGCCGTCCCGAGGCGGCTTATGTCATCGAGCGGATGGTGGACCTCGCCGCGGACGAACTCGGCATCGACCCCGTCGAACTGCGCCGCCGCAACCTGATCCCGCCCGAGGCGATGCCGTTTAGATCCGGTCTTACGTTCACTTACGATTGCGGCGAGTTCGAGAAGAGCCTCGACATGGCGCTCGACCTCGCCGATTGCGCCGGGTTCGAGCACCGCCGCGCGGCGGCGCGCGAACGCGGCAAACTGCGCGGCTTCGGCATCTCGAACACGATCGAGCGCGCCGCGGCGGGCGGCTTCGAAGCGGCGGAAATCCGTTTTGACCGCACCGGCACCGTCACCTTGCTGTCGGGCTCGATCACCCAGGGCCAGGGCCACGAGACCGTCTATAAGCAACTGCTTTGCGACAGGCTCGGCATCCATCCCGATCAGGTGCATTACGTCCAGGGCGACACCGAGAAGGTGGCGATCGGCGAAGGCACCGGCGGCTCGCGTTCGGCCGCGCTCGGCGGATCGGCGGTCCATCTCGCCACCGAGAAGATCGTCGCCAAGGCCAAGACAGTCGCTGCTGCCGTGCTCGGCGCCGATGCCGGCGAGATCCGCTTTGACGACGGCTTTTTTTCAACGCCGCACTCCAACCGCCCTTTGACGATCGGTGAGATCGCAACCGAGTCGTTGAACCCACGGAACCTGCCCGACGGTATGGATTTGGGCCTGATCGCCGGCGCCACGTTCAGCTGCAAGGAGCAGAATTTTCCAAACGGCTGCCATATCTGCGAACTCGAGATCGACGCGGAGACCGGCGAAGTAGAGATCCTACGCTACAGCGTCGTCGACGATGTCGGCACGGTCATGAACCCGTTGTTGCTCGAGGGTCAGATCTGTGGCGGCATCGCGCAAGGCGTGGGTCAGGTGCTGATGGAGGACATCCGGTTCGACCCCGCCTCGGGCCAGCTGTTGACCGGCTCCTTCATGGATTACGCGATGCCGCGGGCGAGCGATCTCTCGGCTATCCATTGCGACAGCAACCCGGTCCCGACCAAGACCAACCCACTCGGCGTCAAGGGCGCCGGCGAAGCCGGCAATGTCGGCGCCCTCCCCGCGGTCGCCAACGCCCTCGCCGACGCCCTCTCCCCGCTCGGCATCCGCCACATCGAAATGCCCGCCACCCCCGAGCGCCTGTGGCGCGCGGTCCAGAGGGCGCGGCGATAGAGGATGCCGATAACCAGGCAGGGAGCAGTGAAATCACGAGCGGCGATTGCTTACCCCGTTTACTTGAAGTGGGACAAAATTGAATTGAGCGCGAGCAGAAGTGCCGTTGATGCCCCAAGAAATGCCATCAAAACCCACGCTAGATTTCTTTCAACACGGCAGGTCTCGACGAATAGGCGAAACGCCTTGTACCAAGAGTCGATGTCGTTCTTTTCCCGGTTAGCGCGATATTTCGTTTTGATTCTGTGATCGTGCATCAAAGCCTCATTGCTGCAGAGCGGTAATGCCCCGGACCTGTCGGAGATTTAAAGTTCACGCGGACTATTAGGAGACTGCCGGTATCAGAAAAATTCGAACAGCTTATCGGCAGAGTGCGCGTACTCTGGCTGACCAAAAAATTGCCGCTAACGAGGCATATCTATGTTAAGGCACGGCCGCCAAGCGGCGAACTTTGCTCTCGGTGATGCGCTGTTGAAACGCAACACTCGATATCGAGGCAACGGTCCCATAAAGGGGCGAATCGAATAAACCCCGGCAAAACGACACCATAGTCGCGATGTATCCGCGCAGATACGGCTCGCCGATGCGACGCTCAATCACCACTACGTGCGGCCGAAGCTTCGGGAGGGAAAGGCTGTCGGCTCGAGCCTCGTATAGTGTAGCCAGGCGCGTTAAATCTGACCTCGTACGCTCGTCATTTAGCCCCAGCGCACGAGCCCTCTGCAGCTCATCTCGGCATCTGGCAGCGGCCTCGAGAAATGGCCGGCGCGCAGCTTCTATTTGCGATTCTGTAACTGCTGGCGGGCAACACCACAGAAGCGAGCAGGCCCGCAGGAATAGTTGCCCCAGCGCCTCTTGCTGCCGAAGCTCCTCCTGGTCGACCTCCGGCAGCACAAGGAGTTGCCATTTTGCCGAATGCACGAAGCCGCGGCGCTGACCGCGCCGGCGCCGCGTCAATTCGTCCCAAACCGCCTTCATACGCGGATCAGATGTGAGGCGCCCTATCGCCGCGACGATGTCCTCGGGGTCTTCAAAATCGTCCTGCGCCGTGGCCTGCAGTACCTGCGCCCACCAGCCCACGAGCGCGGGCACCCAATCGGGTCCATCGAAACGCGCGACCTGGACGGTCCGCGGTCTTGCATCAACGGTGGGAGGCGACCAGTCAGTCGTGAACGCGGAATTGCTCGTCATCAATCTGACACCAGAGTTGGGATCGCATCAATTTCGGACCCCTTTGCCTTGCTCAATCGTTCCAGATCATATCGGGTTTGCAGGGCTAGCCAGATGTCGGGGCCGTTGCCGCACAGCTTACCCAGGCGAAGCGCCATCTCCGGTGTTACTGGCGAGCGCTCGGTCAGGATCGCATGCAAGGTTTGGCGGGAAACGCCGAGCAGACGCGCGATCTCCGCCCGCGTCCGTCCGAGCGCGGGCAACACATCCTCCCGCAGCAGCTCTCCAGGATGCATGCACGGCAATCCGATTTTTATGGGTTCACTGTCCATCAGTGGTAGTCCTCCAAATCGATCTCGATCGCGTCGGCGCCATCCCATCCAAATGTGATCCGCCAGTTGCCGCTAACCCGGATCGACCATCGACGCGGCCCGCGCAGCGCGTGGAAAAAGTAGCCGGGTAGATTTACATGTTCTGGGCGGGTAGCTGCATCCAATGCGCGAAGCATGCGTCCAATCCTGCTGACATTTGGCGCGCTCAATCCGCTGGTATCTCCGATCTCGAAGTAACGACGGAGCGCCCTGTTGCGGAAGCTGCGGATCACTCGGGAAAGATGGCCCGGCGGTGAGAGAGCGTCAACCGGTGCTTGACGAAGTAATGAGACGGTATCCAGCACCTGATCTTCGTTGGGACGCGTCCCCTTTCGAGGTCGGAGCCTGCCCCGACGACTGTGACGGCTATGCGGCGATCAAAGAACGGCCGGTCGAGCGCAGATGAGTGCGCGGCGGTCAGCCTTGCTTTCGCCAGGTCAAAGTATAGGCGCAGTATCCAATGACTTGGCCTTTGACCACATGTTGGTCATCAATGCGCCCGTCGAACCGCTGGCCATATCCGGTCGACATCGTCAACACGCCTTGCGGGGTCACCTGTCCTTCGAGCGTGCGATCGCCCCACCGGACCCGGGCGCGGCCATTGGTAATCGTCAACCGCGCCGGAGCGCGAAAGGTGGTGCATTCTCTCGCTCCGGCATAGCCCTGCGTGCGGGCGCGTCCACCGGCGAGGGTGTTGCCGCTACTGGTGTTCTCCGCGGAAACGCCGACATAAGTTCCATCGAAGGCGCTTGTCGGATTCGCAGACGGTGAAGGCGACTGCGCATTGACCGGCATCCCCACCGCGAGAGACAGAAGGACGATCAGCAGACTGCCCGCGCCCGCGGCGATCCCGACGGCTGTCCTCATCGTCGATGTGTCCTCCCTGAGAAAGGTTCAGCCAACGCTGAACCGCCGGCCCCCCTCCCCTACTCCGCGGCTTGCGGCATTTGCTTGAGGTCGGTCGAGTAGCGCAGATGCACCGGAGCGTTGGTTTCGAACGGGTCCTTGAGGCCCAATTCCTTGCCGATCTCGCGCATCGCCGGCATCACTTCCTGGCCCAGCAGGCGGATGCAGGTGCGCGCATCCTCGTTGCTGACAGTGCCGTCATTGCCCCAGATCCCGTAAATGCTCGGTCGGGTCTCTTCGAGCACGCGGCGCAATTTGGGGATGACCGTCTTTGGCGTGCCAAAGAAGACGCGCCCGTCGGCAACCTGCTGGTCAAAAGTCGGGCGCCCGCGCGGGTTCTCGGCGCGCCCGACCGCGAACTCGACGAAGTTGCGGCGCAGCGTCGGCGAGAAATAGCCCGACGGGTTCGACCACACCGGGTGCGCTAGGCCAGTGAACTCGCCTTGCATCCACAGGAACTGGCGGGCGTTCTTCTCGGCCTTTTCCTCGCTGTCGGAGACATGCACCTGCTGCAGGTAGCCGCGGTTCTCGGGGCCCGCCTCGTAGCCGGTCTCGAGCGCGACCTTGTCGTACAGCTCCCAGATCTTCTTGGTCGCCTCGATCGAGGTGTTGAGCGCGATGTAGGGATAGCGCTGCTGCGCCGCCCAGATGATCGTCTCCTGGCTCAGGACGCCGGGGACCCAAATGCGCGGATAGGGCTTCTGCAACGGCACCGCCCACGGGTTGACGACGCGGTGCTGGTAATGCGTGCCCTCCCAGCGGAACGGCCCCGGGCGCGTCCAGGCGGCGACGATCAGATCATGCGCCTCCTGGAAGCGTTCGCGGTTGTAGGCCGGGTTGACGCCGGCGGCGAGCGACTCCTGGCCACCGCCGCGCACGATGCCGGGGACCAGGCGGCCTTTCGAGATCATGTCGATCATCGACAATTCCTCGGCGAGCCTGACCGGGTTCTCGGCCAAGGGCAGCGGATTGCCGAGCAAGACGATCTTCGCCTTTTTGGTCACCGCTGCGAGGATCGAGGCAAAGATGTTGCATTTCGCCTGCATGCAGAACGGCGCGTTGTGGTGCTCGTTGAGCATGAAGCCTTCGACGCCCTGTTCCTCGGCGTAGATGTAATGCTCGAGATATTCGTTATAGAGCCGGCTGCCAGCGACCGGATCGAAATGCTTGTTCGAGAACATCAGCGCGGTATGGCCGACTTCAAGCCCGATATCGGCCGGGTAGGTCGACATCGGCTGCTCTGTGAAGTACATGACAAACATGGCTTCCTCCTTGGCCGAGATCGCCCCGGCGGCTTCGTTAATTTTCCGCGACGAATGTTTGGACGAGGCGCGCGAGGTGATCCGGCTGCTCCATGTCAACGCAATGCCCGGAAGAGCGCACAACCTCGAACCGCGCCTTCGGGAGCAAGGCGGCGTAGCGCTCTCCCGCGCCGCGCGGCACGATCCTGTCGTTGTCGCCCCAAACGACGAGCGCGGGAGCGCGCACTCCGCCGAGCAAATGCGGCAAGCTCTGGTTATGCATGTAGGGCTTCCAGGCGATACGGAAGCTCATCTCGCGGCACAAATCCCATTCGACCAGCTGGTCGGTGGACACATCGCCATAGACCCGGGCGAAGGCCTCCTGGTCGTGAAACCCGGCGCGCGCGTAGTCGAGATAGCTGACGATCGCCTGGTCGAAGATGTCGCCGTCCGGCGGCTTCAGGCCCATCGCTCCGACGAGAACCAACCGGTGGAATTCGCGCGGCGCCATCGTCGCCATCTCGGCTGCGATCCACCCGCCAAAGCCGAGCCCGATCAGCGAGGCTCGCTCGACCCCGAGATCGGACAACAGCCACTGGTAGATGACCGCGACGTCGCGCACGTTGCGCAGCCATTGCGGCCGCTCCGATTTGCCATAGCCCGGATGGTGCGGGACCAGCACGTCGAAATGGCTAGCCAACTCGTCATAAAACGGGAGCCGGTCGGGACTGCCGATATCATGGTGCAGCACCACGACCGGGCGCCCGCTGCCGGCGCGCGCCAGATGCAGTTTCGTCCCGGCTACCTCGACGACCGACTCGCTCCAGCCCTTGCCCGCCGCCATCGCCTTCCCTCTCGCTCATCGCCGAACCCTAGCCTAGCGCCACGTTACCGGCCGCCGCAACCAACCGTTTGCTCATTGCAGGGTTGCAATTTAGTAAGCAACTAGGATCATAAGTCATACTTATTAGTTGCATTGCGCCAGCATCCGGGTGACCGGACGCGAATTTCGACTAAGCTCCGAAGACTTGACGGAGTTGGAGAGGCCAAATGCTCGTAGTTACGACGGAGAATGTCGCCGGTCACCGGGTGGCCGAGGTCAAGGGTCAATGCTTTGGGGTCGTGGTGCGCAGCCGCGGCCTCGGCGGCAACATCATGGCCGGGCTGCGCTCGATCGTCGGCGGCGAAATCGACGAATACACCCAGTTGCTCGAAGAGGCGCGTCGCCATGCGGTCGACCGGCTCGTGCGAAACGCCACCGCGATGGGTGCCAACGCGGTGCTGATGATGCGGTTCGATTCCGCCGAAATCGGCCAGACGATGAGCGAAATCATCGCCTACGGCACGGCGGCCGTCATCGAGTGCGAACCGGCGTGAGCCGGTCGGTGCTGCGGGCCGCGTTATTCGTCGTTTGCGGCATCCTGCTCGCTGCAACGGGGTGGTCGGCGGTCGCCGGCTGCACTCTCGGGGCGACCTTGCGGCTCGCTGTCCCGGGTCTCGTTTTATTGTTCGCACTCGTTGTCGAACGCTGGCGATACAAGCTGGTGACGGGTCGTCCACCGGGCGCAGGCTGGGTTCCGACAAAAGAGCGATTTGTCGACCCGGAGAGCGGCAAATTGGTCACCGTGTTTTATCAACCCTCTACCGGCGAGCGGCGTTACGTGGCCGGCTGACCAGGAACCGTATCGTTGGAATCGCACGGTTGGACGCCTGCGGTGGCAGCGCTGCGCGCCATAGTTGATTATACCCCACCATGACCCTTTCCTCTAAAAACCCCAGTATGGTTACGACCTGCTCGCTGTCCAAATATTGAATATTTGTTAATTCAATAAGGTAGGCTAGCCCATCTAGAAGATATATTCAACTTCTCCGCTGCGACAACTTTGCCGGTTGCCAGGCTGTTACTGTTCTGTAACTGATCTGTAACAGGACACATCTGGGGGGAGCTGTGCCAAGCAATGATGCTGCGGAGAATTACGGCCGGTGCGAGGAATATCGCTTCCGGCGTGCTGATGTTGTGCGGTGCGCTGAGTCACGCGAAGGCGCAAGGCGCGGTGGAGCAAGACACTTCCCCGGTGCTGGTCGAAGCGGCTGCGGGCGACGTCTCGAAACGGGAAATCGAGACCGCGGATGTCGTTGTCAGGCAGCGTGGCATCGCATCCTGGTACGGCAGAGCGTGGCGCGGGCGCGTCACCGCCAGCGGAACGCGGTTTGACGACCGCGCAATGACGGCGGCGCATCTGTGGCTTCCCTTCGAAACCACGGCACGGGTGACGAATGTGCAAAACGGCCGCTCGGTCGATGTCGTTGTCAACGATCGCGGTCCCTACCACCGGGGACGCATCATCGATCTCTCTGCCAAAGCAGCCGAAGTACTCGGGATCAGAGACTGCGGAACAGCCGAGGTGATCGTCAGCGCCCAGTATTAGTCAATTTTTTCGCTAAACGCCCGCTTGACGACTGCCGGGCACCCGGCCGCCAGGACATCGGGGGGCACGTCTGAAATTACTGCTGCCCCTGCCCCGATGATGGCGCGCGCCCCGATCTGAATACGTGGAATGATGCTGGTCCCCGTGCCGATGAATGCGTCTGCATGGCAGATCACATTGCCCGCCAAGTGGCAGCCGGGAGAGATGTGCACGCCATCTTCGATCAAGTTGTCGTGGTCGACGGTTGCGCCAGTGTTGACAATGACAAAACGGCCTATTCGGCTGCCGGTATTGATGACGGCGCCGGCCATTATCACAGTGCCTTCTCCAATGAATACATCCGAAGCGATGACGGCACTCGGATGGATCGCCCGGGCGAGACGGCCGCCGCGATCGAGAACCAGCAGAGCGAGTTGCCGACGCAGCCTCGCTTCGCCGATCGCAATCAGGATCTCATAGTTTTTCAGAAATTCGCGCTCCTCGAGGCAGCCACGGTCGCCTAGAACCGGAATTTCGTTGACAAGAGAAGCGGGCGGCCGATCATCCAGAAATCCCGCCAGTGGAGCGCGCGCAACCTTCAGAATGTCGGCGACCACGCGACCGTGGCCCCCGCAACCAAAGATTACGATCGGTAGTCTGCGTGAAGACGACATGATCTATAACCGTGGGCACGGCGTTGACACATCTACACTGACGTGATACCGTCAAACGTATCCTGAACCCGGTCAATCTTGAATAAAAATATGCGCAACGCGATTGCCGCCGTCGGCGGGCCGCCGATTTTTGAACGCCCGTTGCAGATCGTACGGCCAGTGTTTCCTGATGTTAACAAATTCCTCACGCCGTTCCAGGCCGCACTGGCATCGGGGCAAGTGACCAACGGCGGACATTGGGTTTTGGAGTTCGAGAGACAATTATCAGAGTATCTCGATGTGCCGACCTTGGTCTTCTGCAATGGTCAGATGGCGCTGATGACGATGCTGCGCTCAGCAGGCATAGAACGCGGCGAGGTCATCGTACCCTCCTTCACGTTTGCCGCAACACCCCACGCCGTGCGGTGGTGTGGCGCGGAGCCGGTCTTTGCGGATATCGCCGGGGATGGGTCTTTGTGCCTCGACCCCGACGACGTCGAGCGCAAGATTACACCAAAAACCGTGGCCATTCTCGGCGTCGATGCTTACGGGATCGCGTGCGATTACACTAGGCTGACCGAGATCGCGCGGCGCAACGGGCTCAAGGTGATCTTCGACAGCGCCCCGTCATTCGGCACGAGGGTAGGAGGACGTCTGGTCGGCGGCTTCGGCGACGCGCAGATGTTCAGCTTTCACGCCACCAAGGCCTTCACGACGATGGAAGGGGGCTGCCTCTGCACGTGTGACCCTGAAATATTCGCGCGCGCCAAGGCGATCCGCAATTTTGGCCAATTGTCCGACGGCGACTGCGATGAGGCTGGAATAAATGCGAAGCTGACCGAAGTGTGCGCGCTTATCGGCATCGAGCAATTAAAGAGTTTCGAGCAGGCAGCGTCGACGCGCCGGCGCGCGGTCGCGCGGATGCGTGAGGGCCTGTCCAAACTGCCGGGTCTGGCGGTTGCATCGGCGCCACACGACCAGGACCCGATCTGGCTCTATCTCCCGGTATTCGTCGACGAACGCGAGTTCGGCCTCGACCGAGATGACGTGGCGGCAGCGCTCGGCAAGGAAAACCTTTACGTCCGGAAGTACTACAGCCCGCCATGCCACCACATGCGCGCCTACGCCGCGAGCCATGATGTGTCGCTGCCGCGAAGCGAGGCGAGCGCCTACAGTGTGCTCGCCTTGCCGGTCTACAATGACATGACCGAGAACGAGTGCGACGGGATCGTGCAAGCCTTCCTCGAGGTGCACCACGCTGCACCACGGGTAAAGCGCGCATTCGGGTAGGTCGCCCCGCCGCCGACATCGACGAGCCGACGGAGGTTCACAGTCAATGGCGAAGGTGTTGGTGGCAGGCGCCGGCGGGTACATCGGCGTCCCGCTCTGCAAGAAGCTGCTCGAGCGCGGTCACTCTCTGATCGCCCTCGACCGGTTCTTCTTCGGGAAGGACCGCGTCGACAGGATCGCGCTCAGTGAGAGAGCGGCGGTCATCGCCGAGGACATACGCGACTTCGATCCGGAGATTTTGAACGGTGTCGAGATCGTCGTCGACCTCGCCGGGCTCAGCAACGATGCGTCCGCCGAGATTGATCCAGAGCTGACCCGCTCGATCAACTGCGGCGGCGGCATGCGCTTGGCGCGGCTGGCCAAGGGGGCCGGCGTCAGGCGATACGTCTACTCGAGCTCCGCATCGGTTTACGGCCATGGCGTTCGCGAACGGCTGACCGAAAACGACGAGTGCAGGCCGCAGTCTCTTTACGCCGAAAGCAAGTTGCGCGTAGAGGAGGCGTTGAGAAACCTTGCGGGTCCCGAGTTCGAAACCGTGATCTTTCGCAATTCCACGGTGTTCGGCCTAGCGCCGCGCATGCGGTTCGACTTGGCCGTCAACATCATGACCCTGCGGGCCTGGAAGGAGCGGGTGATTTACGTCATGGGCTCGGGCGAGCAGTGGCGGCCGTTTGTCCACATCAACGATGTCGTTCAGGCCCTTCTTCTCGGCGTGGACGAGGAAGCGGAGCGGGTCGCCGGCGAGATATTCAATGTTGGCAGCGACGAAATGAATTATCAGATCCGTCACCTCGCCCAGTTCGTTCTCGACGTGATCCCGCATGTGACGGTCCACCGGATCCCCGACGATCCGGACAAACGCACCTACAATCTATCCTTCGCGAAGATCAAGCAGCGCCTCGGCTTCGAGCCGTCGATCCGCGTTCACGAGGGAATCGTCGAGATCAAGCAGGCGCTGGAGCGCGGCGACATCGCCGGCGAGGATCCGACTTGCTATACGCTCCAGTGGTATCGTTCGCTCCTCGAATGGGAGCGGCGCATCAACCAGCTCACGTTGCGTGGCCGCATTCTCTAGGCGGCAGAGATGATCGGAGCGCCTCAGGAGTTGTCGGTCGAGGCGAATGTCGACCTCCGAACTTCATCCCGGCCCCCGGCGGCGAGACCCGCGCTGAGCGTCGTATGTACGGTGTATAACGAAGAGGAGGTCGTCCCCGAACTGCTGGACAAGCTGGCCCGCGTGCTTTCCGCTCTCGAGGTCACCTCTGAGATCGTCATGGTTGATGACGGATCGACTGATCGCACCCTCGCTTGTTTAAAGAGCATGATCTGCCACGCGCCCGGCCTTCGCATTGTCGAACTCTACCGAAATTACGGCCAGGTCGCGGCTTTGGGTGCCGGCATGAGTGTTGCGCGCGGCGATTGGATCGTCATGCTCGACGGCGATCTCCAGCACGACCCGCAAGACATCCGCCGGCTCGTCGCAGAGATCGCCAACGGTCACGATCTTGTCGCGACCTATCGAGATCGCCGCGAGGAAACTAACTTTCGTCTTGCCGTCACTTGGGTCGGCAACCGTGTGAACCGCTACCTGACAGGCGAGCAGATCCGGGATTTCGGAAGCGCGTACCGCTTGTTCAGCGCGCGGCTGCTCGACATGATGACCGACGGGTTCGGCTACGTGCATTACAATACTCCGGCGCTCTATATCAATGCGCGCTCCCGCATCGAACTGCCGATCACCCAATTCCGCCGCCGCTACGGCGCCAGCAAATGGAATCTGATTTCACTCATTCAGTATAATTTGGATTTTCTGATCCACTCCAAAAAGGTGACCCAGATATTGTTAAATATCGGTCTGCTGGGCCTGCTTACAGGAGCGATCCTGTACATTTCGAGCCTGGTAGGGTTTGCCGAGCCTGCTAGAGCCATCTCGGCGCCGATCACGATCGCGTTTACCTCCTTTCTGGTCATGCTGTTGGCGGTGATCTGGCGGGAGGTAATGCAGACGCAACGCTATGCTCGGGGACAGCCGCCCTTCTCAATTGCCGCCATCTGGCGAGACCGCGGCGACGGCACGCCCGGCGCGGAGACCGGGCCCGGTTTCCGATTTGCCAGGTTCGCCCCCCCCGGCGCCCGCCTCGAAAGCGGCTGTGAATTTGGCTGAGCCGGATTCCTCACGAGCTGGTGACCCGACCTCGCGGGTCATTGCTTCGCTAAAGCCACGCGAGAGGGAGAGGTAAATGCGGCCCGATGTGCTGCCCGCCTCGTTGAGCAGGCAAGAGAACGGCTTATGGGTTCCCGAAACCCTTTCAAAGATCTCCTATCCGGAAGGCGGGCTGTCTCATTTCGTCGATGTCGAGCAACGTTCATTCTGGTTCAGGCACCGCAACCGCTGTATCGTGGCCACTGTATCGCACTACCCTCCACAGGGGGCGATCGTCGACGTTGGCGCCGGGACCGGGTTTGTTGCGTCAGGTCTGCGGGACGCGGGCTTTGAGGTCATCGCCATCGAACCGCACGTCGATGGCGCGCTGATTGCCCATCGGCGTGGTCTGGAGCATGTGGTTTGCGGTAGCTTCGACGATATCGGCTTTACACCGTCCAGCATAGCGGCAATCGGCCTGTTCGACGTCCTCGAGCACATCGAAGACGACATCGGAACGCTCGCCCGCTTTCGCAATGCACTGAAGCCCGATGGGCGCCTCTATATCACAGTGCCGAGCTACAACTTTCTTTTCTCAAGTGAGGATCTGGCTGTAAGCCATTTTCGGCGCTATACTGTAGGTTCGTGCTCTCGCGTGCTAGAGAGGGCCGGTTTTATTACGGAATACCATAGCTATTTATTTCTGTTTCTGCTCGTTCCGATCCTCGTGCTTCGGGCGATTCCGTATCGCTTGGGGAAACGGCAGAGTGCGACGGTCGAGAGCGTCGCGGCGGCTCACAATCTCACCGGAATTACCGCCAGCGCAGTCGACGGAATTCTCGATTTGGAGGCACGACGGATTGCCAGAGGCGGGCGGCTGGCTTTCGGCAGTAGCTGTTTGCTGGTGGCGCGCAAGGCGCCATAGCCGTCAGCCCAAACGAGCTTCACCCGCGGCTTGGCGAGCGATCTCGGGCCGGCCAGTCGAGAGATCCGGCCGTGGCGGCCTCCCGGTGTTGACCGTAATAGGCGTCATGTGCCAGCCAGATCGCATCGCGTTTATTGATTGGAAATCCTTTAGCCACACTCACCTATAGTCCCATTGAATCCAGCTCGGCTGGCATACCCGGATGTCGTTCCTGGCAGATGACGCGCACGCCTAGCGGAAAATGCGCGAGAACGACGCCGATGTTGAACCACGCTTTGAAGACGATCCTATCAGATGGCGTCACCGATCGCGGCAGCAGTAGCTCGCGCATTCCGGCGGCTAGGGAGTTTCGGGAATATGGGCGAGCGATCTTGCGCTGCCTATACGCCGTCCGCGCCAACTTTGCCCGGGCAAAGGAACTACTTAGGTCATGGCGCGTTGTCATCGAGCCGCCGGGCTGCGGCGGCCGGTTTGCTCCAAGCCAGTGCCCGGCAGTGACGGCGACGGCCCAGCCTTGTAGAACTTCCACCCTTCGTGTATCTCCGGAGCATCAGTGCGAAGGTCAATCTGCTTTGATTTTTTGGACAACGTGCCGATGTGGAGGCTCATTAATCGAGGATGAAGGTAGACGGGCGATGATAGCTATCAACAGAACTTGATCTTCGTCAATTGCAGCAGAACGGATAAACCGGCATGTCGGCCATTAATAACATTGCGACGCAGCATGAGCGCGAGGTAACCGCTGGCAGGCGCTTCAGTTTTGGCCGGAACTGGGCGAGTTTCTTGAAACGGTTGAACGAGGCCCGGATCGCCGAAGCAGAAAAGAACTTGATAGAATTTCTTGGAGAAAAATCGCTCGCGGGCAGATCCTTTTTGGATATCGGGAGCGGCTCGGGCCTGTCCTCGCTCGCCGCCCGCCGCCTCGGGGCCACGGTTACCTCATTCGACTACGACGGTCAAAGCGTCGCCTGTACCGAGGAACTGCGCCGCCGCTACCTGCCGGACGACTCGTCTTGGATTATCGAGCAGGGTTCGGTGCTCGATACACAGTATCTCGCGGGGCTCGGCCAATTCGACGTCGTTTACTCTTGGGGTGTCCTGCACCACACCGGGGCGATGTGGCAGGCGATGGCCAATGTAAAAACTACGGTAAAGACCGGGGGGTTGTTGTTCATCGCCATCTACAACGATTGTGGCGCAGTCAGCCGGTCGTGGCTGGAGCGGAAACGCCGGTACAACTCGTTGCCGCAAATACTTCGCCCATTTTACGCCGTTTACGTCTGGATGCCACAGGAGCTGAGAGCGCTCACTGGCTCGATGCGTTCGGGAGAGTTAAGGACATATTTTCGGGAGCTAACCAGCGCGAGCAGCGGGCGCGGGATGAGCTGGCTACATGATGTCATCGATTGGGTCGGCGGCTACCCCTACGAATACGCATCGGTCAGGGATATCACTGATTTTTACCGGCGTGACGGTTTCGAGCCGGTCAAGATCCGCGAGAACAGTTCATACGGCTGCCATCAGCTGGTGTTCAAGCGCGTTCGGTGACCCAAGATTGAGATCCGGGCCAGGCGGCTGCCCCAAATGAGGGTCTTGATCGTCAGCTTTGCGTTCCCGCCTTCGAATGTCATCGGAGCCATACGGGTAGGCAAGCTCGCGCGCTACCTCGATCAGCGGGGCCATGACGTACGCGTGCTGGCAACCGACGTCGTCGAAGACCGGAGCCTGCCGCTCGAGATCTCGCGGGAACGGGTATTTTATACCGAGTTTTGTCAGCGCCAGCATTGGATCGATCGGGCGGCACGTTTGCTGCGCGGCCACACGGCGTTCCACACCGGAGTCCGCCACGAGGACACGCCCGCGCAAGATGGCGCTCCAGCGAGGTCGCTTCGGCAAACGTTTCGCCGTCACTATTTGGGGCTGATCCACATTCCCGACATGCGGGCCGATTGGGTCACGACTGCCATTCCCGCCGGCCGGCAGTTGATCAGAGAATGGAAGCCCGACATCATCTTCGCGAGCGCGCCACCGAACACCGGGCTGATGGTCGCCAGCCGACTCGCCCGCGCCCACAAGGTTCCCTGGGTTGCCGATTTTCGCGATTTATGGGTCGATAATCCGTATTACAGCGAGCCCGGTTGGCGCAAGCGGATCGATGCCATCCTGGAACGGCGGATTTTACGAGGCGCCGCGGGATTGGTGACCGTTTCGCCGATTTGGGCGGAACAACTACGTCGGCGCCACGGAAAAGATGTCACAGTGGTATATAACGGGTACGCGGAAGAAGATTTCCCGCACGTTGCGCAACAGAGCGCCCTCGGGGCGCAACGAGCCGACCCCGGGGGAAGTCTAACCATCCGGTATATGGGCTCGATCTACCGCGGCTTTCGAGATCCCTCTGCGCTATTCTCTGCCATCGCATTGCTGCCCAATCACCTACGAGCTTGCATAAACGTCGAGTTCTTCAGCGACGCAGGCGATGCTGTCCTCGACGCGGCAGCAGCACATCGGGTCGAGAGCGCGGTGACTGTCAAGCCGCGGGTTCCTTACCGACACGCGCTCGCACTTCAGATGGAGGCCGATGTTCTGCTGTTGCTGCAATCGAGCGATCCGCGCGACGAAGGCAACCTGCCTGCCAAGCTATTCGAATATCTGTACGCGCGCAGGCCGATTCTGTTCATCGGCTACGAGCGCGGTATCGCGGCGCGGCTTGTCATCGAGCGGAGGGCCGGGCTGGTTTCCAACAGCCCGATCCAAATTCGCGACCAGTTACAGAGATGGTTCGAGGATAAACGCGCCGGGCGCCTCGAAAGGCTCGATCCCTCGGTCAGCCTGGGTCTTGGCCGCGACGATCAATACGCCAAGCTGGAACGCCTTTTCGAGGAGATTGTCGAAGGACAGGTCAGCACAGCTCATCGGCTGCCGCTCGGGGAAGCCAGGGCGAGAGCTATCGCCGAATTTTGGTGACGGCCTGAAGGATCAGGCGGCGGCTTGAGGCGCGGCAGAAGTGCCGATGACCTCGATCCCGTCGGCGAACTTCACACCCAGGATCAGTTTTGGCAACTGGTTGTGGCCGTCGATGCGGCGCCAACTCTTCTGGGCGCCCTCGACAAGCTTGAAGACCATGGCGAGCGCGGTCTTATTCGACAGGCAGCCTTTTGATCGGACGGTGCGATGCCGGACGGTCGCAAAGGTGTTTTCGATGGGGTTCGTGGTTCGTAAGTGCTTCCAGTGCTCGGCGGGGAAATCGTAGAACGCCAGCAGCGCATCGCGATCCTTGGTCAGGCAATCGGCAGCTCTCTTGTATTTGACCTGGTAGGTTTCGACAAAGGCTTCCAATGCCGCAACGGCATCCTTCTTGGTCTCAGCCATCCAGATCTCCTGCAGCGCGCGCTTGGCCTTGCCGTGCAGGCTCTTTGGCATCTTGTTCAGGATGTTGGCGGTCTTGTGCACCCAGCAGCGTTGCTCGCGGGTTGTCGGCCACACCTCGCCGAGCGCCTTCCAGAACCCGAGCGCGCCATCGGCAACCGCAATCTGCGGCGCCGTTGTCAGGCCGCGACGCTTCAAATCGAGCAGCAGATCACGCCACGATTGCGAGCTCTCGCGAAGGCCATCGGTGAAGCCGACAAGCTCCTTCCTGCCTTCAGGCGTCGCGCCGATGATGACCAGGATGCACTGTGCCTGCTCCTCGAGCCGGGCCTCCAAATGGATGCCGTCGGCCCAGCAGTAGACGTAGCGCTTTGCTGACAGATCGCGCTTCTGCCACCGCGCATGCTCCTCGGTCCACAGCTCCTTGAGGCGGGCAATGGTCGACGCCGATAGACCGGGCGCGTCCTTGCCGACGAGGGCCGCCAGAGCTTCCTCGAAGTCGCCGCTTGAGATGCCCTTCAGGTAGAGGACAGGGATCAGCACCTCAAGGCTCTTCGATCGCCGCGCGTACGGCGGCACGATCGAGGGCGAGTACCGGACGCGCTCGCCCTCGGCAGCTTCGCGGTCGCGCACACGCGGCTGGCGAACGGCGACCGGCCCGATGCCGGTCATGATCTCGCGTTGCGGAAGATGGCCGTGGCGGACGACCCGCTGCTGGCCCGTCTCGGTCTTCAGATCGGCATGCTTTGCGAGAAACTCAGCAACCTCCGTTTCGACCGCCTGGGTCAGCAGCGCACGCGCGCCATTGCGCAGGATCTCGGTCAGGGAATCGGTAAAGGCCCCTGGCTGGGCGAGCTTGATCACGTTACTGTCGGACACGGCGTATCACTCCTTCATTGGAGAAGTGGAGGTGTTGAACACCACCACGATACGCCGCCTTACCCCGTCATGCCGTCACCAACTTCTGGCCATAGCTCCCAGGGCGATCAATTAGCCTGCTTGGCCCGCCAGGGATCTGAAGCAGGCAAGATGTTCTGTCAAATTGCAGTACACTAATGCTTAACCCCCTTCGGATCACCTTGGATGCCGGATCAGAATTGTGTATCAATTCGTCCTCCGACATACGAATGATGCGAGTCGGCGTGTATTTCGGTCAAGCGGACATGGCGTCGTGAGACAATACCCGAGACGCGCATGAAGCACGATGCCGCGCTAGTCGGGCTCCCGCTCGCACTATGCATTGGACTTTTCGCGACCGCGGCCCCAATTCGGCGCTCGATCATCAGGTTCGCTTTGTACTTGATGAAGTTTTTAGGGCTTTTCCAACTCGCACGCCACGTTACGCGCCATGGGTTGCGTATCATATGTTACCACGGCTTTGCTGTTGCGGAAGAGTACAAGTACCGAAGTACACTTTTCATCAGAGACGATTTTTTCCGGAAACGAATGGAATATTTGAGGCGGGAACGCTATCCGATTTTGCCTTTGCGAGATGCGCTGGATGCGCTGGCGGCGGGCCAGCTTCCGCCGTGTTCGACGGTTATAACCATGGACGACGGCTGGCGCGGAGTTTATACGGTCGGTTTGCCGATCATTCGGGAACTGGACATCCCGGTTACAGTCTACGTAACGACCTATTATGTCGAGAACCGGATGCCAGTCTATACCGTAACAGTTTCTTACTTGTTCTGGCGAGCCGACCGGCGGCCGGTCGATTTGCCGCGCGGGATCGGAACTTTCGACCTGGAATGCGAGGCGGAAAAGGCTGAGGAGGTGGCGCAGAAATTCGGCGCGGCGTTGCCGCCGGACGACCGCCTCGAGTTCTTGAGGGAGCTGGCGGCGGCGCTCGGCGTCTCTTTTTCTGAGATAGAAAGCCAGCACCTTTTCGAGGTTATGGATGAACATCAGCTGCGCTGCCTCGCCACGGCCGGCGTCGACATCCAGCTCCATTCGCACCGGCATCAATGGCCGCTGTACGATAAGGAGATGGTGGAATCCGAAATTGCCGAAAACCGCCGATTTCTTCAGCGCGCCGTCTCCCACCCGCTGGAGCATTTTTGCTATCCGAGCGGCGTGTATGGTCTCCACCAGGGAGAATGGTTGGCGGAATTGGGGGTGAAGAGTGCGACGACGATCGAACCCGGATTGAACTACCGCCACACTTCCCGCTTCGCGCTGCGTCGTTTGGTCGATGGCGGTCCTGTATCGGATATCGAATTCGCCGCCGAGATGACCGGCTTCATGGAACTCGTGCGCTTGTTGCGGCGCCGGTTGCGCGCCGGGCGAGGCCTGACCGCCCGAAAACGCGTTTACCGAAACGAAGAAGGCCGGCCCCCCTCGACCCGCACCGAAAGTCGATCGTAGATGCGCGGCCTCGGCTTTTTTCTGGCCTTCGTTGCATGCTTGCCGTTCATTTTTGCGTCGCCGTTCACTGGCGTGCTGGTCTGGTATGTATTTTCCCTCGGGAATTTTCACACCCTGATTTGGGGTGGACCCTTTGCCAGTCTCAATTATGCCTACGTCATCGCCGTCGTTACCTGTCTTGCCTGGCTGTTCTCTCGAACAGAACCGAAGCAGCTGCCCCTCACCCCGCTTGTGATTTTGACGTTGTCGTTTTCCATATGGATTACGTTTACCTCAGTGTTCGCATTGGGACCGGCTGATGAGGTCTGGGACAAATGGATCGCCGTCCAGAAAATGCTGTTCATGTGCCTCGTCGGCTACGCGCTGACGACGACGTGCGAACGGCTAAACCAGCTGATCTGGGTTGTCGTACTGACCATCGGGTTTTGGGGAGTAAAGGGCGCGCTCTTCGCCATCCTGCACGGCGGAGGCGAAATTCACGGGCCGGACAACGGCATGCTCTCGAACAACAACGACTTCGGTCTCGGGCTCATAGTAATGTTGCCATTGATATTTTATCAGCGGCATCTGGCCACTAATCGGCATGTGCGCCGCGGGTTGCTGTTGATGGGATTTCTAGTCACTCTGGCGGTGTTCTTTACCTATTCCCGAGGCGCATTGGTCGGGGTTTGCGCGATGGGAGTTGTTTTCTGGCTTAGATCGCGCGCAAAGTTCGCAACGGGGCTGCTGATTGTTGTGCTCTCCTTTTCCATATATGCCATCGCACCTGAAAAGTGGTTTCACCGGATGGAGACGATAGACACCTATCAGGAGGATGAGTTGGCGATGAGCCGGCTCTGGCTCTGGCAAATTTCACTTCGGATTGCCGAGCTTCATCCGATCAATGGGGGCGGCTTCAGGGTGACTTTCTCGCCGAATGTTACGAACAACATGCTGCGCGGCACCGATTTGGCCAGGATGACAAAACCTCGCGCGGCGCATAGTATTTATTTTGACGCATTATCTGAGCATGGCTGGGTAGGTCTTTTCTTGTTCTTGATGATTCTTGGCTATTCCTGGGTAAACTGCGTGTGGTTGACCCGTCATTCGCGCAACCGGCCTGATCTCGCCTGGGCAAATATGTTGGGAAGGATGGGGCAAGCGGTGCTCGTGGGCTATGCGACTGCAGGTGCGTTCGCATCCCAGGCCTATTTGGATGAGTATTGGTGCATCATCTTTATTATCGAGGCTGCACGGCGGCTGCTCGCCAAAGAAATCGCGCCGGCCGGCGCCTTCGCGGGGGCGGGATCGCGACGGCTGGCTCTCCCTCGGCAAGCCGTCACTCCGGCGGTGCTCGCGAAACCGGATACCGCTCTGGGTTACGTCAAATCGAACTCGTAACCCACAGGCCGTCGGAGCCCGCCCTGATGCATCCTGCCCTCGCGCTCGCGTGCCTCACGCTCTGGGCCGCCGCGGCCGGGGCTCAAGCCCCGCCGATCACCGGAGAGCCGCAACCGGGCCGGGTTTTTTGTGACCAGAGCGTCACCTACCGGATTGCCGGGCCCGCCACGGTTCCCGAGCCGTACCGAGGGTTTCTCGGGGCCTGGAGCGATGCGGCCTGGGACGCCAATACCTGCGCGGCGCTGGTCGTCGAAAATATCGATCCGGACGGCACCGCTGCGATCATCTACGCCTACGGGCCGCTCAGATCGAACGCACGGGTCGGCGGGGGAACATTGCACGGCACCGGAATCATCCGCGGCGGCGAGCTCAGATTTCAGAACTCCGACGGCACGCAGTTCGCTTTCCGTCCCGGAATCGCCGATCTGATCGGACGGATGACGACCCCGAGTGGCCAATCATACGAGGCCGCATTCAAGAAGACATTGTGAATCCCGACCTTATTCGGTACTTTGACGCCCGTTTGTTCCCTGCGAGTTGACGCCCGCAAAAGGCATTCCTAAATTCGCGGTCGCTGGGTTCGACCACCGCGTGGTTGACTTGCCGGTACTCCGGTCGGCCCGGCTTGGCTGACGAGCACTGGGTGACCACATCCACAGACTCTCAATCGTGGATCGACCGCAGCCGCGGGCGAGACCGCCCGCGAGACGGATCATCACATGTGGTTCCGCATGCCCCGACCTCTGGCACCTTCCCCGATAAACGAGCTCAACGAACGCAGCCGCGAGATCTTCCGCTTGATTGTCGATGGCTATGTCGCAACTGGCGAACCGATCGGCTCGCGCACCCTGTCACGACGCCTGGGCCAGAACTTGTCGCCAGCGACGATCCGCAACGTCATGGCGGATCTGGAGGAAGCAGGGCTGCTCTACGCGCCACACACCTCGGCCGGGCGGCTCCCGACCGAGCTCGGGCTGCGCCTCTTTGTCCACGGTTTGCTCGAGATCGGGGGACTGGCCGAAGATGAACGCCGCAGCATCGAGAGCCTGTGCGTTGCCCGCGGGAAGAGCCTGCCGCAAGCGCTCGAGGAAGCAACGACCGCGCTGTCTGGCCTGTCCCATTGCGCGGGCATCGTCGTGGTGCCCAACCAGGACCGCCCCCTGAAACACATCGAATTCGTCAGTCTCGGTCCTGGGCGCGCGCTCGTCGTGCTGGTAACCGAGGACGGGCTCGTCGAGAACCGGGTTATCGAGGTTCCGGCCGGCCTGCCTCCGGCCGCGCTGATCTCGGCCGGCAACTATCTCAATGCCCGGTTGATCGGCCGGACGGTCGAAGAGGCAAAGGCGGAAATCGAGCAGGAAATCGCGTCCAATAAGATCCAGCTCGACGAGTTGACGTCGAAGCTCGTCGCGGCAGGCTTAGCCAACTGGGCCGGCGGCGATGAAGGCAGCGCGCTGATCGTGCGCGGTCAGGCCAATTTGCTAGAAGACGTCACCGCGCTCGCCGATCTCGAAAGGTTGCGCACTCTTTTCGAGATGCTCGAAACCAGAGAGACCATGCTGCGTCTGCTCGACGCCAGCAAACAGGGCGAGGGCGTCCAAATTTTTATCGGCGCTGAAAACCGCCTTTTCGGGGTGGCCGGCTGCTCGATGGTGATCGCCCCCTACCAGAACAGCCGCGAACAGATCGTCGGAGCGATCGGCGTCATCGGCCCCACTCGGATCAACTATGCCCGCATCATCCCGATGGTGGACTATACCGCCAAGATGATCGGGCGACTCATCGGATAGGACAGACCATGGACGATACGACGACCAAGGATCAGGAGAAACTTCCCGCTGCGGACGAGGCCGCCAATAATAACATCGACGGCCTCGCCGTGACGCCTATCGAATTGGAAGCCGAGGGAGCGTCGCAGGAGACTCGAGCCGCCGATCTCGAGGCTGAACTGGCCGAGTATAAGGATCGATTGCTGCGTGCGCTCGCCGAGACCGAGAATGTGCGCCGTCGCGCGCAGCGCGAGCGCGAGGATGCATCGAAATATGCGATCGCCGGTTTTGCCAAGGACTTGCTCTCGGCGGCGGACAACCTGCGCAGGGCGCTGGAGAGTCTGCCGGAATCAGAGGCGAAAGACAAACGTACGCGCAGCCTCCTTGCCGGGGTTGCGGCGACGGAGCGCGAACTGTTGGGCGTCTTCGAGCGCCACGGAATCAAGCGCATCGATCCGAAGGGCGAGGTTTTCGACCACAATCTCCACCAGGCGATCTTTGAGGCCGAGCGGCCGGACTACCCGGCCGGCTCGGTCGTCGAGGTATTGCAGCCCGGCTATGTACTTCATGACCGCCTGTTGCGGCCGGCGATGGTCGGCGTCGCCAAGGGCGGCCCGAAGCCGTCGGAACCCGCTTGAACCCGGTGGATTTTTGGCCTCGGAGGGCACAACCACCGTGGTTGTAGCGGCGCGACGCGACACATATATAGACCCCAGCCACAGTCAGGGGATGGCTGTAATCACTTCCCGGGGGATCGGGTCGGTGCTTCCCTGGGCCGCCCGGTCCTGCTTTAGAACGAGGTGTCCATGAGTAAGGTCATCGGTATCGATCTCGGCACGACGAACTCCTGCGTTGCCGTGATGGAAGGCAAGAGTGCCAAGGTGATCGAGAATAGCGAGGGTATGCGCACGACGCCCTCGATGGTTGCATTTACCGAATTGGGCGAGCGCCTGGTCGGCCAGTCGGCGAAACGCCAGGCGGTGACCAATCCCGAGAATACGTTCTTTGCGATCAAGCGCCTGATCGGCCGCCGCTTCACCGATCCGATGGTGAAGAAGGACATGGATCTTGTCCCGTACAAGATCATTCCCGGCGACAATGGCGACGCTTGGGTCGAGAGCCGCGGCAAGAAATATGCGCCCTCGCAGATCAGCGCGTTCATTCTGCAGAAGATGAAGGAAACGGCCGAGGCCTATCTCGGCGAGACGGTCTCGGAAGCTGTCATCACCGTTCCCGCCTATTTCAACGACAGCCAGCGCCAGGCAACCAAAGACGCCGGTAAAATTGCCGGGCTCGAAGTGTTGCGGATCATCAATGAGCCAACCGCAGCGGCACTCGCCTATGGCATGGATAAGAAGGGCACCGGCACGATTGCGGTTTACGATCTCGGCGGCGGCACCTTTGACATCTCTGTGCTCGAGATCGGCGACGGCGTGTTCGAGGTGAAGTCGACGAATGGCGATACCTTCCTCGGCGGCGAAGACTTCGACAAGAACATTATCGACTATCTGGCCGATGAATTCCGTAAGGAGCAGGGAATTGACCTGCGCAATGATCGGCTGGCCCTCCAGCGACTAAAGGAGGCCGCGGAAAAGGCCAAGATCGAATTGTCATCGTCGATGCAGACGGACGTCAATCTGCCCTTCATTACCGCCGATCAGCACGGGCCAAAGCATCTCAACATCAAGCTGACCCGGGCGAAGCTGGAGGCGCTGGTCGACGACCTGATCCAGCGGACGATCGGGCCTTGCCGTAGCGCCCTCAAGGATGCGGGGCTCAAGGCGTCGGAGATCAACGAGGTCATCCTGGTCGGCGGCATGACCCGGATGCCCAAGGTCATCGAGACCGTCAAGCAATTCTTCGGCAAGGAGCCAAATCGTAGCGTCAATCCGGACGAGGTCGTGGCTGTCGGCGCGGCGATCCAAGCGGGTGTTCTAAAAGGCGAAGTCAAGGACGTCCTGCTCCTAGATGTGACCCCACTGTCGCTCGGCATCGAGACATTGGGTGGTGTCTTCACCCGGCTGATAGACCGCAACACGACGATACCGACGAAAAAGAGCCAGACCTTCTCCACGGCCGAGGACAACCAGACCGCGGTCACGATCCGCGTGTTTCAAGGCGAGCGCGAGATGGCGGCAGACAACAAGCTGCTAGGCCAGTTCGACCTGGTCGGCATCCCGTCGGCGCCTCGCGGCATGCCGCAGATCGAGGTGACCTTTGACATTGATGCCAACGGCATCGTGCAGGTCTCGGCGAAAGACAAGGCTACCGGCAAGGAACAGCAGATCCGCATTCAAGCCTCGGGCGGTCTCTCCGAGGCCGACATCGACCGCATGGTCAAGGATGCGGAGGCGCATGCCGATGAAGACAAGCGGCGGCGCGAGCTGGTCGAGGCGAAGAACAACGCCGACTCGCTGATCCATACCACCGAGCGGACGTTGAACGAGAGTGGCGACAAGGTTCCGCAGGCCGACCGCGACGCGGTGCAGCAGGCGATCCAAGCCTTGAAGGACACCCTCGGCAGCGAAGACGCCGGGCAAATCAAGACCAAGACCGAGGCGCTGGCCCAGGTCTCGATGAAGCTTGGAGAGGCGCTTTACAGGGCCCAGCAGGCCGAACAGGCAGGCTCCGGTGACGGTGGCGCTGCACAAGGCGGCCCGTCCCATGGCGCTCCCGGCGGCAATGACAAGGTTGTCGACGCCGATTTCGAGGAGGTCGACGATCAGAAGAAGCGCGGCTCGGCGTAATCGGCGCGACGAAGGTGCCGCAAGGCGACCGAGGTCCCGGCGGAATATCCGCCGGGATGATGTCTGGTGCAAAAAGTCTCTCTCTAACACCCGTCGGCCATGGCTAAGCAGGATTTTTACGAGGTCCTCGGCGTTTCCAAATCGGCGAGCCCCGAGGAGCTGAAGAGGGCCTATCGCAAGCTCGCGATGAATCATCACCCGGACAGAAATCCGAGTGACAAGAGCGCTGAACAAAAATTCAAAGAAATCAACGAAGCCTACGACATACTCAAGGATGATCAAAAGCGCGCCGCCTATGACCGCTTTGGTCATGCTGCCTTTGAGCAGGGGGGCGGGCGCGGCCCGGGCGATTTCGGCTTTTCCGGAGGGTTTGCCGACATCTTCGACGAGATGTTCGGCGAGTTCATGGGCGCTGGACGCCGCGGCCAAGGCGGACCGAGCCGCGGCAGCGATCTCCGCTACAACCTGGAAATCTCGCTCGAGGAAAGTTTCCGCGGCAAGCAAACGACGGTTCGGGTGCAAACCCTGGTCGCCTGTGACCAATGCAAAGGCGCCGGCGCCGAGGCCGGATCGAGACCGATCACCTGCCCGACGTGTCACGGCCGAGGGCGGGTGCGCGCGCAACAGAACTTCTTCACAATCGAGCGAACCTGCGCCACGTGCCAGGGAGCAGGTAGGGTCATCGACAATCCGTGCAAGGCATGCGCGGGCCAGGGCCGGACCCGCCGCGAAAAGACATTATCGGTCAACATTCCATCTGGCGTTGAGGATGGCACCCGCATCCGGCTTGCCGGCGAAGGCGAGGCGGGGGTGCGCGGCGCCCCTGCGGGTGATCTTTACATCTTCATTACGATAACCCCGCATCGGATATTCCAACGCGACGGCGCCAACATCTATTGTCGTGTTCCGATCTCGATCACGACGGCAGCCCTCGGCGGCTCGATTGAGGTCCCGAGCGTGGACGGCAGCCGAGCACGCGTCACGGTGCCCCCCGGCACTCAATCAGGGCACCAGTTCCGGCTCAGAGGAAAAGGCATGAGCGTGTTGCGCTCACCCGCGCGCGGCGACATGTTCATCGAGGCGATTGTCGAGATCCCGGTCAATCTGAACAAGCGCCAGCAGGAACTGTTGCGCGAATTCGAAAAGGCCGGCGACCATGCCGGGACCCACCCCGAAAGCGAAGGCTTTTTCGCGCGGGTGAAGGAATTTTTCGAAGATTTGCGCGAGTAGCGTTATTCGGCTGCCGCCGGTTCAGGACGAGCCATCGTAAGAGCAGGCTCGTTGCCCTTGGCAAGAACTACCTCAAGCGCTCTTTGGATTTCGGCGAGCTTTGTCGGATGTTCGACTTTATGGCCGAATAGATTCTTTACGTAGAAGACGTCTACCACCTTTTCGCCGTAAGTCGAGATTTTCGCGCTTGAGACCTGCAAGTTGAGACCGGTCAGCGCGCGGGTCAGCTCAAATAAGAGCCCCGGTCGGTCTCGGCCATTGACTTCGATGACGGTGTGCGAGCCGCTTGCCTTGTTGTCGAGGAGGACGCGAGGCGTTACGGTGAAGACCTGGGTTCGGCTTGGAAAGGCCGGCGGGCGGGCGAGTTCCCGGTGCGGCTTTAGGTCGCCGGTCAGCACATTCTCGAAAACAACCGCGAGCTTGGCAAGTTTGTCCGGGCGGTCGAACGCGCCGCCGGCCGAATCCTGCACCCAGAAAGTGTCGAGCGCCATGCCGTTGGACATCGTCATGATCTTGGCGTCGACGATATTGGCGCCGCTGATCGCCAGGGCGCCGGCAATGCGCGAAAACAGGCCTGGATGATCCGCCGTATAGAGGGTGATTTCGGTTACCGATCGATGAGTATCGACGCGTTTCTCGACAGTCAGAGGGGCACCGCTCGCCTCTGCCTCACGCATCAGGCGAGCATGTCGTGCGTGCGTGGCAGGATCCAAAGACAGCCAGTAAAACGGATACCCGCGACCAACGAATGTCGCGAATTCATTCTCGCTGAAATCGGGCAGCAACTGGCGGGCCGCGGCCTGAGCCGCTGCTGCACGAGCGTTCTGCCCTTCGCCGCTGAGCCCACCGGAGATCACTTCGAGCGCGCGATGATAAAGTTCGCGCAGCAGCGCCGCCTTCCAGCCATTCCAGACTTTCGGACCGACCGCGCGGATATCGGCCACGGTCAACGCCAATAGCAACTTCAATCGCTCCGGAGATTGCACGCGCTCGACAAAGTTGCCGATGGTCTGCGGATCGCCAATATCGAGCTTGAAGGCGGTGCTGCTCATCAGCAAATGCCAGCGCACCAGCCAGGCAACGGTCTCGGTCTCCTCCGCCGAGAGGCCGAGCCTCGGGCCCAGCTTCAGAGCGATTTGCTCGCCGATTTCCGAGTGATCGCCGCCCCGGCCCTTGGCGATGTCGTGCAGCAGCACAGCGAGATAGAGAGCACGGCGGGATATGATCGTCGGCATCAGCCGGGTGGCCAGCGGAAGCTCTTCTTTGAGGAGGCCGCGCTCGATCTTGTGCAGGATGCCGATAGCGAAGAGCGTGTGCTCGTCGACCGTGTAGACGTGGTACATGTCATACTGCATCTGAGCCACGACGCGACCAAAATCGGGTATGAAGCGGCCAAAGACCCCGGCCTCGTTCATCCGCCGCAAGGCCGTTTCCGGATCCTTGCGCGAGGTCAGGATGTCAAGGAAAAGGCGGTTCGCCTCCCGATCCTCGCGCAGCTTTTGGTTGATCAACCGGAGCGACTGGCTGGCCGCCCGCAAGGCCCGCGGGTGGATGTCCAATTGTTGCTGCTGCGCGACATGAAACAGCCGAAGCAACGCCAGCGGATCTTTTTTGAAGTAATCCTCCGAGGGAATAGTCAGTCGCTCGCCGTCGACAACAAAGCCCCCCAAGGCCCGACGCGCGCTCCCCCAGCGAACCCATGACAGCCGGCGTTTGTGCTTTTGGTCGGCTTCGAGAATGGCGCAGAAGATCCGAGTCAGATCACCGACATCCTTGGCCGCCAGAAAATAGTGCTTCATGAAGCGCTCGACCCCGCGGCTGCCGGCGTGATCCGTGTAACCCATCCGCCGCCCGATCTCGGTCTGAAGGTCGAAGGTCAGCCGCTCCTCGGCACGGCCGGCGAGGTAGTGGATGTGGCAACGTACCGTCCACAGGAATTTCTGGGCGCGATCGAAGCGGTGCGACTCTTCCGCCGACAACACGCCCAACTCGACGAGATTGCCGACATCGTCGGTGCGATAAATGTATTTGGCTATCCAGAACAATGTGTGCAGGTCTCTAAGCCCGCCCTTACCCTCTTTGATGTTCGGCTCGAGCTGGTAACGGCTGTCGCCGACGCGCTGGTGCCGCGCATCACGTTCGGCGAGCTTGCTTGCTACAAACTGTGCCGCACTGCCCTTTACGATGTCCGAATCAAAGCGTTTCTTGAACTCGTGAAAGAGCGCCTGATCGCCCCAAAGATAGCGGGCCTCCAGCAGTGCCGTGCGGATCGTCAGATCTGATTTCGCCTGACGGAGGCATTCATCGACTGATCGGGTCGCTTGACCGATCTTGAGGCCGAGATCCCACAGCAGGTAAAGCAGATATTCGACGACCTGCTCCGTGTGCGGGGTCCGCTTGTACGGCAGTAGGAACAGGAGATCGATATCGGAATAGGGCGCGAGCTCGCCGCGCCCATACCCGCCCACTGCAACAATTGCCAGCCGCTCGCCCGCAGTCGGGTTGGGGAGAGGGTAAATTACTTGAGTTACAAAATCGAACAGGGCGCGGATTAGCTGGTCCATCAGGAAGCACTGCTCGCGGACCGTAGCAGCGCCGTTGCCGGTCGCCTCGAAGCGGCGACGGATCTCGGCACGCCCCGCCGTCAGAGCCACCTTGAGAGGCGCGACGAACCCACTGCGATCGAGCCCGGATGCCTTTACCGAGCACGCTGCAACTGACAATTGTTCGGCCAAAGCTCTGCGATCGATGATGTCGCGTTGCCGGGTGATACTGCCCATGACGATTCCCTTCGTCCGGAACTCTCTCCGGCGCTAAAGGCTTGCGCCGCTATCGACGGTGATGACCGAGCCGATCGTGTGCTTGAAATGGGGAATGCAAGCCATTACGGCGAGGCTTTTTCGGTGTGATTGCTCTCCTCAGGCCGCGCTGCCCCGACCGGCGATGTCCGCGAGAAGCGGGGTGAACTTATCGGCTGCTTCGTATTGGACCCAATGCCCCGCTCCCGCGATAACCTCGAACCGGGCATTTGGTTGGACATTGTGCAATGCGCGGGCGCGATCATCGAGATGGGGGTAGGCGGTGGCGTCGCGCTCACCCCAAATCCCGTCGATGCGCGCCTTGATGAGCGGTAGCGCCCGGGCGAGCGTGTCGGCGCGCGAGAACCGGCGGCTCTTGACGCGGCTCCGCGGTGCGTTCTGCGCCTGGATGTAGACTGCGAGTTCGTCGATTTTCCCTCGGTCGGCGATCATCAGCGCCGCGAGATTATGACGGGCGACGGCGAGCCCCTCGGGCTCGGAAGCCCCTTCGGGCAGTCGACGAAGCTCAGTAGGTTGTCGAACCAGCCCGAGACCGTTCGAGCCGACGATCGTAAAGCCGCGCACGCGATCGCCGAGTTGCGCGGCGACGTGCCCGCCGAGGACGCCGCCGAAAGAAAAGCCGGCGATGTGCAGACCAGCGAACTCTGGAAACACGAGCTCAAGTCCTTCGACGACGATGCTGGCCAATCCCTCCGCGGTGTGCGGCTCGGGCGGCGTAGCCGACTCGCCCAGGCCCGGCAGATCCGGCGCCGCCACAGTGAAAGTCCGCGACAGCGGCAGCACGTTGCGGATCCAGTGGGTCCACGAGCCATAGCCGCCGTGCAACAATGCAATCGGCGGCCCGTCTCCCCACACATGCCAAATCATGTGACCGTCCCCGCAAGGCGTCTCGACCCGTCGCGCTTCGGCCGCCACACCTTTCACGAAAGCAACGGTATTTTCGCTGACCAGACTCGACATTGGCCCCTCGTCATTATCTGCCGCACGCTGATAACCGGTTTCGCGCCGAACGCCTAGGGCCGGCCGCCAAACGCGCGCCTAGCCTCCCGCGCGCTATCCGCCGCTCGGCGAGCGCGGCATGGCGGCCGGCAGCCGGGCTGCGGATGATGGACGTATCCCGCTCGTCGAGCATATGGCGCAGTCCAACCGCGAAATCCTCCTCGCCTGCATGATCGAGGACATGGCGGCCGTCGAGATGATCGACGAGATCGCCGCGGTGGAGGGGGTCGACCTGCTGGCGGTCGGCCCGTCGGATTTGTCGCGCTCGCTCGGCGTCAGCGGCCAGCCCGATCACCCGGGGCTCGTCGCCGCGATCGATCGGGTGCGCGAGGCCGTCAAGAAGGGCGCCGGCGCGCGACTGGCCCTGCCGCTCAATCACGCCGCCTTTCCTCGTAACGCGGCGCAACTCCGCGAACTCGGAGCCGGTTACACCAATTGCGCTCCGACGCCGGAAGCGCGCCTCCTGCATTCGTTGCAGACGCAGCTGTCCGAAGCCCGCAAGCTGCTCGGCTGATTTCGAATCACCACGGAGGCACTGAGGACCCGGCGAGAATTATTCAATCCTCCGTGCTCTCCGTGTCTCCATGTTGAAATCCTCAGCTTCCGCCCGGCGCCGCATTACCCGCCAGGCGAGCCGGCCCGATGCGCGCGCCAAGCGGCTACGCGGATTCAGCCCGACAGCCTTGAAAATCATTGCAACGCCGTGCGCGACGTGCTTCTGGCGATAGAGCGCAAAGGCCCGCCGCGCATAGGCGCGACTGCACCGTCGACGGTCATAGGGGGCGGCGGTCTCGTTTGCGGCGTAATAGGCGTAGGCGAGCTCGTCATCCTCGGATTCGGCGATGCGGCGCGAGGCGACGCGCAGTCGGCCGCAGACGCCGAGCCGCTCCCGCTCGAGACAGCGCGTGAGATTGTTGAAAAACAACTTGTAGTGGCGGATCTCGTCGGCGGCGATATTACGGCAGATTTCCTTCAGCACCGGCTCCTGCACCGCATCGCGCAGTGCCGTGTAATAAGAGCTCGTGCCGACCTCGACCATGCAGCGCGCGATCATCTCGCCCGAACGCGAGCCGCGGCGTGAGACGTCGAGGTCGAAATCGACTTGGTAGCCGGCTTGGAAGCGGCGGAAGGCCGCCTCGAAATCGAATTCGGGGTCGGCGAGCCTGGCCCATCGCGCCAACGCCTCGCCGTGCTGGATCTCCTCCTCACCCCAACGGCGGGCGTCTTGCTGAAAATCAGGATCGTCGTGGAAAATCCGGCACAAGTGATGCGCGTAGGCGGCGCCATTATATTCGACGAGGCTCGCCGCCTTGACGATCTGCACGATGTTCGGCTCGAGCTTATTTCGATCGAAGCGATCCCAGGGAATGCTATCGAGGGTCCAGCGGCCCACGGCCTGCCTCCGTTCTTCAAACTTTCTAGTCCTGCATCGAACCTCACGCCGAGATTGCTTCATCGCTCCGCTCCTCGCAAAGACAGGCACTCTGGGGCGTCATTGCGAGTGAAGCGAAGCAATCTCGGCAGTAGCGGTCGCGATACCAAATGTCAGGTTCAAACCACTAATATGTCAACCGGATAAACACAGTTTGTTCAAACGCGACTATTGAGCTTGGGCGAATGATTTCTACAACTCCGATTGCCATCCGTCAGGCCGATTTGGCCGATCTTGACGCTGTTCAGCGCATAAGCGAAGGGGCGTACATCCGCCTATATGGGGTGCTGGGCGTGATCCCGAGCCCGCCGTGGAAGTCGCGATTTAAAGACATTGCGGATTTTATTGACGCGGGTACGCGGCCCCGTCCGAGCCGAGGCGGAGAGAAGCTGGTCCACATGGTCAAACAAATCGTTATCCCGATAACTTCTTCTTCAGTAGCTGATTGACGAGAGTGGGGTTGGCCTTGCCTTGGGTGGCTCGCATGACTTGGCCTACGAAGAAGCCGTAGAGCTTGTCACGGCCAGCGCGGTATTCGGCTACTTTCTCGGCTTGGGCGAAAAGAACGGCCTCGATGGCCGCCTCGATCGCACCCGCATCGGTCACCTGACGCAATCCCTTCGCTTCGACGATCGCTGCTGGATCAGCCCCGGTGGCGACCATTTCGGCGAAGACGTCCTTGGCGAGCCGGCCGGAGATCGTGCCGTCGGCAATAAGGTCGATCAGCGATCCCAGCTGCGCGGCCGATACCGGCGACTGCTCGATCCCGACCCCGAGCCGGTTCAACGCGCCGAACAAATCCCCCATGACCCAGTTTGCCGCTGCTTTGGGGTCCCGCCCGGCGGCAACCCGCTCGAAATACAGCGCGGTCTCCTTCTCAGCTACCAGCACGCCCGCGTCCTCAGGCGATAAGCCATAGGCCGACACTAAACGCGCCTTCTTCGCATCGGGCAGCTCGGGAAGCTCGGCACGTAAGCGCTCGACCCATTGTGGATCGAGCACCAACGGCAACAGGTCCGGATCGGGAAAATACCGGTAGTCGTGCGCCTCCTCCTTCGAGCGCATCGGCCGCGTGATGCCGCGGCCGGAGTCGAACAGTCGCGTCTGCTGCTCGATCGCGCCGCCCTCCTCGATAATATCGATCTGGCGGCGCGCCTCGTACTCGATCGCCTGCATCACATAGCGGATCGAGTTCAAATTCTTGATCTCGCAGCGCGTGCCATAGGGCTCGCCGGGGCGGCGCACCGAAACGTTGCAGTCGCAGCGCAGCGACCCCTCCTCCATATTGCCGTCGCAGGTCCCGAGATAGCGCAGGATCGAGCGCAATTTTCGCAGATATATGCCGGCTTCCTCGGCGCTGCGCAGATCGGGCTCCGAGACGATTTCCATCAGCGCGATGCCGGCCCGGTTGAGGTCGACGTACGACAGTGTCGGGTGCTGGTCGTGCAGGCTCTTGCCGGCGTCCTGCTCGAGATGCAGCCGGGTAATGCCGATCTCCCGCGTGGTCCCGTCCGGCATGTCCAGGACCACCTTGCCACGGCCGACGACCGGCTGCTGATATTGCGAGATCTGATAGCCGGGCGGCAGGTCGGGGTAGAAGTAGTTCTTCCGGTCGAAGACGCTTTCGAGCCTTATTTCTGCGTCAAGACCGAGCCCGGTCTTGACCGCCTGCTCGACGCAAAACCGGTTGATGACCGGCAGCATGCCGGGAAAAGCAGCATCGACCGGCGAGACTTGGGTGTTCGGCTCGGCACCGAATTCGGTCGCCGCCCCCGAAAACAGCTTGGTCTTCGAGACCACCTGCGCGTGGAGCTCGAGCCCGATCACGGTCTCCCACGTTCCGGTCGCCCCCTTTATCATCACCCGCCTCCCGAGCGGGAAAAAAGCCCGCACCGCAGGACGACCCTCACCCGCCTCGCTTTCGCTCGGCACCCTCTCCCGCGGTGCGGGAGAGGGGCTAATACGTGTTCCGCGCAAAGCTCCTCGCCCGCATCGCGGGAGAGGGGGGACCGAGCCCGAAGGGCTTGGTGGGTGAGGGGCACAACGTCTGCAGCCAAGATCATCGGCCGCCTCCTGCAATAAAGCTCGGGAAGCACCGAAATTGCGCGGCGTTCTCCAGCACCTCACCGACCCGCAACACCGTTTCCTCGTCAAAAGCCCGACCGGTGATCTGCAAACCGAGGGGTAGGCCATCGGTCGAAAGGCCCGCTGGCACCGAGATTGCCGGCAACCCGGCGAGATTGGCCGGAACGGTGAAGACGTCGTTCAGATACATCGCAATCGGGTCTTCGGTCTTCTCGCCGATAGCGAAGGCGGCCGATGGCGCCGTCGGAGTGAGGATACAGTCGACCCGCTCGAAGGCCGTCACGAAGTCGCGCGCGATCAGCGTGCGCACCCGTTGCGCCTTCGAATAATAGGCGTCGTAATAGCCCGCCGACAGGACGTAGGTGCCGATCAGCACACGGCGGCGAACTTCGGCGCCAAACCCGGCCGCGCGCGTCAACTCGTAGAGGTCGTCGAGGGTGTCGCCTTCGACCCGCAGGCCAAAGCGGACGCCGTCATAGCGCGCGAGGTTTGAGGAGGCCTCGGCCGGCGCGATGATGTAGTAGGCCGGCAGCGCATATTTCGTCGTCGGCAGGCTGATGTCGACCGGCTCCGCTCCCGCTGCGCGTAGCCACTCGACCCCTTGCTGCCATAGTTTTTCGATCTCCCCCGGCATGCCCTCGACCCGGTATTCCTTGGGAATCCCGATGCGCAGTCCGCGAATGTCGCCCGTCAGCGCGGTCTCGAAATCCGGCACCGGCACCGGTGCTGATGTCGAGTCCCGAGGGTCGTGCCCGGACATCGCGCGCGACATGATCGCGGCATCGCGCACCGTGCGGGTCATCGGGCCGGGATGATCAAGCGAGGAGGCATAGGCAACGACCCCCCAGCGCGAGCAGCGGCCATAGGTCGGCTTGAGCCCGACGATCCCGCAAAAGCTCGCCGGCTGGCGGATCGAGCCGCCGGTATCGGTGCCGGTAGCGGCAAGCGCCGCGCGGGCGGCCACCGCGGCCGCCGAGCCGCCCGACGAGCCGCCTGGAACGAGAGGCCTGTTGTCTCCGCGCCGGCGCCACGGGTTTTCGACCGGTCCATACCAGCTCGTCGTATTCGACGAGCCCATCGCGAATTCGTCTAGATTGGTCTTGCCGAGCATGACCGCACCCGACTGCCACAGCTTCTCGGTTACCGTCGATTCATAAGGCGGATGAAATCCGTCGAGGATGTGGGAAGCCGCCGTGGTCTGCACACCCTTCGTACAGTACAGGTCCTTGACTGCGATCGGGATGCCGTCGAGCGGCAAGGCCTCGCCCCTTGCAAGTCGATGATCTGCGGCATCGGCCATCTCCAACGCCCGCTCGGGGGTCGGCGTGATGTAGGCGTTGAGCGGTTGGATCTCGCTGACCGCGTCGTTGTAGGCGGCCGTCAGCTCGCGGGCGGAGAATGATTTGCGGGCGAGCCCGTCCCGTGCTTCTGCCAGGGTTAAGGCGAGCAGCGAAGGGTCGCTCACTCGACCACCTTCGGGACGACGAAGAACCCGCGAGCGGTGCGCGGGGCGTTGGCGAGAATTTCCTCGCGCTGGCCGCCGTCGGTCACCGCGTCCTCACGCATCGGCAGCCCCGCCGCCGCGACGCTCGCCATCGGGGTTACCCCCGAGGTATCAACCTCGTTCAGCTGCTCCATCCAGGTCAGGATGTCAGATAGCTCGTCGGCCAACGGGTCCAGCTCGGTTTCGGAAATCCTGATTCGGGCCAAGGCGGCGATATGCGCGACGGTGGCTTTATCCAATGCCATGCTTTCAACATCTCCGGAACGGACGATCAAAACGAGCTATCATCGGTTGTGATCCTTAGCAATCCTTTGGAACTGCGCGACGCGGTGCCGGCTGGGGCGCGGCTAATGGGCCTCGACGTCGGAACCAAGACGATCGGCCTCGCCTTGTCCGACACCCGCCGGGTTATCGCCACTCCGCTCGAGACGATCCGGCGTCGCCGCTTTCGCGAGGATATGGCGCGCCTCTCGGCGCTGATCGATGCCCATGGCGTTGCCGGACTCGTCATCGGCTTGCCGCTGACCCTCGCCGGCACCGATGGGCCGCGGACCCAATCGGTACGCCAATTCGCGAGAAACCTGCTCGCTCTGCGCGATTTGCCGGTCGTGCTGTGGGACGAGCGCCTCTCCACCGCTGCCGTTACCCGAGAGATGATCGCAGCCGACCTGACCCGCAAGCGCCGCGGCGCAATCGTCGACCGGGTTGCCGCCGCCTACATCCTACAGGGCTGTCTCGATTTTCTGGGCTGCGCGGCATGACTATGCCGGTTGCTCCGCTAGGCGGGTCGGCCCATTTACTGATTATCATGGATAACTCAGCCGCCGGTCTGCGGACGGCGGCACAGTGGGCCACTCAGCGGACACGAGGTTTGGGTTATGGAATTCGAGAAATACACCGATCGCGCCAAGGGTTTCCTCCAATCGGCGCAAACGATGGCGCTGCGGCGGGGCCACCAAAGACTGACGCCGGAGCACTTGTTGAAGGTGTTGTTGGAGGACAGCGAAGGGCTGTGCGCCAACCTGATCCGCGCCGCCGGGGGTGATCCGAAGGCGGCGCTGCAGGCGGTCGACGCCGAGCTCGACCGGCTCCCGAAGGTCGAGGGGTCGGGCGCGGGGCAAGTCTACATGTCGCCCGAATTGGCGCGCGTCTTCGAGCAGGCCGAGCAATTGGCGCAGCGCGCCGGCGACAGCTTCGTTACCGTCGAACGGCTGCTGCTTGCCTTGGCTGCCGCCGCCGGCACTGGCGCGGCGAAGGCGCTGGCCGCGGCGCGGGTCGATGCGCAGAGCCTCAACCGGGCGATCGAAGAGGTGCGCAAGGGCCGCAAGGCCGACAGCGCCTCGGCCGAGGAGGGCTACGATGCGCTGAAGAAATATACCCGCGACCTGACCGAAGCTGCGCGCGAGGGCAAACTCGACCCGGTCATCGGGCGCGACGAGGAGATCCGCCGCACCATCCAGGTGCTCTCCCGCCGTACCAAGAACAACCCCGTGCTGATCGGCGAGCCCGGGGTCGGCAAGACCGCGATCGTCGAGGGGCTGGCGCAACGCATCGTCAATGGCGACGTGCCGGAGAGCCTCAAAAACAAGAAGCTCCTGGCGCTCGACCTCGGCTCGCTCTTGGCGGGGAGTAAATACCGCGGCGAGTTCGAGGAGCGCCTCAAGGCGGTATTGCAGGAAGTCACCTCCGGCGCCGAGGGGATCATCCTGTTCATCGACGAATTGCACACGCTGGTCGGCGCCGGCAAGGCGGAGGGCGCGATGGACGCCTCCAACATGCTGAAGCCGGCCCTGGCGCGCGGCGAATTGCATTGCGTCGGCGCAACGACCTTGGACGAATACCGCAAGAACATCGAGAAGGATGCCGCGCTCGAGCGCCGCTTCCAGCCGATCTATGTCGGCGAACCGTCGGTCGAGGACACGATCTCGATCCTCAGGGGCATCAAGGAGAAATACGAACTGCATCACGGGGTGCGCATCACCGACGGCGCGATCGTCGCCGCCGCCACCTTGGCCAACCGCTACATCACCGACCGCTTTCTGCCCGATAAGGCGATCGATCTGATGGACGAGGCCTCGGCGCGATTGCGCATGACGATCGACTCGAAGCCCGAGGAATTGGACGAGCTCGACCGCCGCATTGTGCAATTGAAGATCGAGCGCGAGGCCTTGAAGAAGGAGACCGACCCAGCCTCCCGCGAGCGGCTGCAGCGGCTCGAACAGGAATTGACCCAGATCGAGCAGCAATCGGCCGAATTGACCGCGCAGTGGCAGGCCGAAAAGCAGAAGCTCGCTGGCGCTCAGAAATTGAAGGAGCAATTGGAGCAGGCGCGCATCGAATTGGAGCAGGTGCAGCGCCGCGGCGACTGGACGCGCGCCGGCGAGCTCGCCTACGGCATCATCCCCGACCTCGAGAAGCGGCTGGCCGAGGCGGAGACCAAGGAAGGGCGCAGTATGATGGGCGAGGAGGCGGTCACCCCCGAGCAGATCGCCGCGGTCGTGTCGCGCTGGACCGGCGTGCCGGTCGAAAAGATGCTCGAAGGCGAGCGCGGCAAGCTCCTGCACATGGAGGATTCGTTGAAGGCGCGCGTCGTCGGCCAGGACGAGGCAATCGCCGCGGTGTCGCAGGCGGTGCGGCGGGCGCGGGCCGGGTTGCAGGACCCCAACCGGCCGATTGGCTCGTTCCTGTTCCTCGGGCCGACCGGCGTCGGCAAGACCGAATTGACCAAGGCGCTCGCCGCGTTCCTCTTCGACGACGAGCGCGCGATGGTGCGCATCGACATGTCGGAATACATGGAGAAGCACTCGGTCGCGCGGCTCATCGGCGCGCCGCCCGGTTATGTCGGCTATGAGGAGGGCGGCAGCCTGACCGAGGCGGTACGCCGCCGCCCGTACCAGGTGATCCTGTTCGACGAGGTTGAAAAGGCCCACCCCGACGTCTTCAACGTCCTCCTGCAGGTGCTCGACGACGGACGGCTGACCGACGGCCAGGGCCGCACGGTCGACTTCCGCAACACGCTCATCGTGCTGACCTCCAACCTCGGCAGCGAGTACCTCGCGAGCCTGCCCGAGGGCCAGGCGGTCGACGCGGTGCGCGGCCAGGTCATGGAAGCGGTGCGCGCCGCCTTCCGGCCGGAATTCCTCAACCGCCTCGACGAGATCCTGTTGTTCCGCCGGTTGTCGCGCGACGACATGGTCGGCATCGTCGACATCCAATTGGCGCAGTTGGAAAAGCTGCTGGAGGACCGCAAAGTTACTCTCGAGATCGACGCCGATGCCAAGAAATGGCTCGCCAATGCCGGCTACGACCCGGTCTACGGTGCGCGGCCATTGAAGCGGGTGATCCAACGCGAATTGCAGAACCCGCTCGCCGAGAAGATCCTCGCCGGCGAAATCCGCGACGGCGACACCGTGCGGGTCACCGCCAGCCCCCTTGGCCTGCTGCTGCAGCCGGTCCGGCACGACGAAGATCTGGAGGCCCAGCGCCACGCCGCGCAATGATGGCGGCGGGCCCTCCCTCCTGCAGGCTCCTGCGAGCTTAACCAGCGGGGCGGTCGCAATTCTCGCGACTGCCGATCCGGCGGCAAAGGCCTCGGCCAGCCGCCGCCTCGCAGAGATCTGGAATGCAGGCAGGCTCGACATCGGCGCTTCGGTGCCGCCGCCGCGCCCGGCGCGGCCCGAGCGGCCGCAGCTGCGCCCGCCAAAAGAGATGCCGAAGCGGCGGGCTTTCGGCTCGCTGGCGGGGCGCATCGCGCTCCTTCACGCCGTCGCGCATATCGAGCTGAACGCGATCGATCTCGCCTGGGACATCATCGCACGATTCTCACGCGAACCGCTGCCCCGCGGCTTTTTCGACGATTGGGTCCGCGTGGCTGCGCAGGAGGCCGTCCATTTCGAGCTGCTGGCACAGCGGCTCGCCGATTTCGCGGCCCATTATGGCGACCTGCCTGCGCATGACGGGCTGTGGGAATCGGCTGCCGCGACGGCCGATGATCTGCTTGCCCGCCTTGCCGTCGTGCCGCTCGTGCTCGAAGCCCGCGGGCTCGATGTGACCCCCGAAATGGCGGCGACGCTCGAACGCGCCGGCGATCCAGAAAGCGCTGCCGTCCTGCGCCGCCTCTATCGCGACGAGATCGATCACGTTGCAGCCGGGGTACGCTGGTTCAGCGAACTCTGCCGCGCTCGCGGCCTCATTCCGGAGGAGACGTTTCGAGCGCTTGTGCGATGTTATTTTAAGGGCCGATTGAGGCCGCCCTTCAACCAGGAGGCCCGCGCCGCCGCCGGCTTCCCCGCCCACTACTACGAGCCGCTTCTCCGGGGCGGCGCTCCGCTTCTTCGTGGATGATCCGGGCGAGCTCGGGCTGACGCCCCAGCAGCTCGCGAAAAGCAACGATGTCGAGGATGAGCAGCGTGCATGGCCGCGCCGCGACGATCGTGGCGTTGCGGGGACCGCCGGTGACCAATGCCACTTCGCCAAAGAACTCACCCGGCCCGAGAACCACCGGTTCCGGCTGTATCTGCACTTGCACCTCGCCGGAGGCGACGAAGTACATGCAGTCTCCGGGAGCGCCGCGGCGCATGATGACGGCGCCGGCTGGATATTCGCGCGGACGCAACAGGCGCGCCACATCGGCGATGACCGCGGCGCCGACGTCGTGAAAGAATGGCACCTTGGCGACGAGGTCCCAGGTGCGCAGGAACTCGCGCCGGCGGGTCTCCTCGGCAAAGCCGGTGGCGAGAATGCCCGCCCACAATGCAAAGACGAGAATGCCGCTGACCATGACGATTCCCGCCAGCATCCGGCCGAGCGGCGTCAGCGGCGTCACGTCGCCGTAGCCGGTGGTCGTCAGGGTCACGATTGCCCACCACAGCGCGGCGGGGATCGAGCTGAACACCTGCGGTTGTATCCCGCGCTCGATCAAATAGGCGAGGCACGCAGAGACGAGGAGAACGATGCAGAAGGCGAGGAGAACCGACAGCAGGGCGCTCCGTGCACCGCTGATCACGCGTTGCAGCCCGGCAAGGCCCGGCGCATAGCGGATCAGCTTGAAAGCCCAAACGAAGCCGGGAAGGCTCCCGACGTCCGGGCCGAACACAACTGCGAGCACCCCCGGCAGGGTTCCGAGCAGGTCGCAGAGCCCACCCATCGAGCCGGCCCAGGCCAAGCGCGATCGCCATTCGCCGCGCAGCTCAGCTCCCGGCGCCGCCGGTGCAGCAGCCAGCCGCAGGACATACTCGGCGACGAAGAAGGCGCAAACGATCCAGAACGCGGCATCGAGCTCGCTGGACCAGTCCAGCCGAAAAGCCGGCTCGGTATCGGCTATCATGACGCCGATTCCCGCCGCCACCATTGCATGGTGGACCGCGCGAAAAGCTCGAGCCGAGCCCGAAGCCTCGGGATCGAGGAGCCGATAAAGGCGCTCGCTGCGCATAGGGCATCTTAGGCACCGGCCAGCTCGGCTGGAATAGAGCTCGCCGATCCCGGCGGTGTTTCCCGCACCCGGCGATTCCTGTATATGGGCGGCAGCTATCGGGGGATGGTGGCAATTTTTCCCAACAACCGGCGAGCCCTTCTCGCCTTCCTGCACGATGTGACGATAGCAGCGGTGTCAATCGTCGCTTCTCTGTATTTGCGGCTCGGCAACGGCATCCTCGATTATGAGCCGAAGCTGACAGCGATCTACGTCGCCGGCTTCACCTTGATCGCCGCGGGCGTGTTTCTGCTGACCGGGCTTTATCGCGGCATCTGGCGCTTCGCCTCCCTCCCCGATCTTTTCAACATCACCCGCGCGGTGAGCCTGACCGTGCTCGTCTTCCTGCCGGTCATGTTCGTCCTCACGCGACTCGAGACGTTTCCGCGATCGGTTTTGCTGATCGATTGGTTCGTCTTGATCGCGCTGCTCGGCGGGCCGCGCCTGGGCTATCGGCTGTTCAAGGATCGCGGTCTCGACCACATCCTCGAACGAGTCAAGCACCCGAGCGTGCCGGTCCTCTTGATCAGCGCCAAGGACGGGGCCGACACGTTCATTCGCGAGATGCGGCGCGATCCCCGTGCGGTCTATCGGGTCGTCGGAGTTCTCGCCGACACCCCCTCCCGCGTCGGCCGGGAAATCTACCGGGTCCCGATTCTCGGCACGATCGATGCGCTCGACACTGTGGTCGAACAGCTCGATCGCCGCGGCAAGCGCCCGCAAAAGCTCATCATTACGGCGCAAAACCTGCCCGGGCATCAGATCCGGCGACTGCTCGACCGGGCGGATGCGCTGGCGATCCCCCTGGCCAGGTTGCCGAAGCTCACCGATTTTAAACGCAATCTCGACAATCCCGAGCGCGCCCTCGAACCGATCGCGCTAGAGGATCTCCTCGGCCGCTCCCAGGCAGTGCTCGACCGCGACGGCATGGCGCAACTGATTCGCGGCCGCCGCATTCTCGTCACCGGCGCCGGGGGAACGATCGGCGCGGAGCTCGCCCGGCAGATCGCTGCCCTATCGCCCGGCCGGCTGGTCCTCCTCGACAATGGCGAATTCGCCCTTTACGGCATCGACGTGGAATTGCGCGAGCGGTTCCCGGGCCTGCTCCCCGTCCCGCTGTTGCGCGATGTGCGCGACCGCGCGCAAATCGACGAGGTCGTCGCCGCGGAAAAACCCGAGATCATCTTTCATGCAGCGGCGCTGAAGCACCTGCCGATGGTCGAAGCCAACCCGATCGAGGGAGTGCTGGCCAATGTCGTCGGCAGCCGCAATGTCGCCGAGGCGGCGCGGGCGAATGGAACCTCGCTCGTCGTGATGATTTCGACCGACAAGGCGGTCAACCCGGCGAGCGTAATGGGCGCCACCAAGCGTCTCGCCGAGAGTTTCTGCCAGGCGCTCGACCTGTACGAAGCGCGGCGGCGGGGGCCGCTGAGCCACGGAACCCGCTATGTGACGGTGCGCTTCGGCAATGTGTTGGGCTCGACCGGATCGGTCGTGCCGCTGTTCCAGCGCCAGCTCGCCGCCGGTGGGCCGCTGACCGTCACCGACCCCGAGGTCACCCGCTTTTTCATGACCGTGCGCGAGGCGGTCGAGCTGGTCTTGCAGGCTTCGGCCTTGCCGTCCGATAGCGAGGCGAGCGACGCTCGCGGCAAGATCTTCGTGCTGGATATGGGCGAGCCGGTCAGGATCGTCGACCTCGCGCACCAGATGATCCGGCTCGCGGGATTGCGGCCCGGCCGCGACGTCGCAATCGAGTTCATCGGGTTGCGGCCGGGCGAAAAGCTGCACGAGGAGCTGTTTCATCCCGCCGAGCCGCTGATTCCGACCGGGAACCCGGCGATCCGCCTCGCAGCGCCGCGCACCGCCGACTACGCGATGCTCGCCCGCTCGATCGACGAGCTGGAGGAAAACGCCCGCGCGCGGCGCGACGAACGGTTGCTGCAACTGCTCGGACGGCTAGTCCCCGAATACCGCCGTACCACCTCCGGGCCGAGCGCCGCCGCCGCATCCGGCGGTTGAAAGGGAGACAGTCCCATGAGAATCGGCCTGTTCTACCAGATCCAGGTTCCCAAACCCTGGACTCCGTCCAGTGAATCGCAGCGCATCCATGAAGCGCTCGAGCAAATCCCCTACGCCGAGCAGCAGGGCTTTGAGAGCGTGTGGTTTTCGGAGCATCACTTCCGCCCGGTGTGGTCGCACAACAGCGCCCCGGACCTGACCCTCGCGGCGGTCAGTCAGCGCACCAGCACGATTCGCCTCGGCATCGGCGTGGTGCTGGCCCCGATCCACCACCCGCTGCACGTCGCGGCGCGCATGGCGACGCTCGATATTCTGAGCCATGGGCGCGTCGATGTTGGCCTCGGCCGGACCGGCTACCCCTACCAGCTCACCCCGTATGGGACGGATTTGCGCGACACCCGCGGCATGTGGCAGGAATTTGCCGATGTGCTGCCGCGCATCTGGACCCAGGACGAGATTACGTATAACGGGAAGTACTACCAGATCCCGCGTCGGGAGGTGCTCCCGAAACCGGTGCAACGCCCGCACCCACCGCCGTGGTCGGCGTGCGGCAGCGACGAGACGGCGCGCCAGACGGGGAGCCTCGGGATGGGCGGGCTGTTCGGCAGCGAAGGGGGCCCGGACCGCGTCCAACAGTTGATGGCGCTTTACCGGGACGCACTCCTCTCGGCCCCGAGCAACGGCGCAGGGCCCGCTCCGCGCGCCGCGTTGATGACGGCCGGCTTTTGCCACCAGGATCCGCGGGTCGTGGCCGAGCGCGGCACCGAACTGGTGGCCTGGTACATCGAACAACAACGCGAGCGCGCCCGCCTGGTGTGGCGCGATTACGACCCGGCCACCGTGCCGCCCGATTACCAGGGCTATTACGCGCGCGACCAGCGCCTCGCCAGCGGACCGCATCCGGGCGAGCCCACGCCCCAAGAGGTGCGTGAGGAAGGCACGAAATTCTGCGTCGGCACGCCCAAGGACTGCATCCGTTTTCTCGAACTCTACGAATCCCTCGGCATCGAGGAAGCCATTTTACTATGTGCGGTCGGACCGGCGCAGCACGAGGAGGTGCTCCACACCCTGCGCCTCTTCGGCGAGCAGGTCATCCCACATTTCCAGGCCAGGGAGCCGCGGTTTGAAGTGGGTCCCGGCCGTGCGACAGCCGGAGCCGCGTCTTAAGGTGTTAGCCCTACCGGTTCGAGCCGCACGATTCTCCCTCGCCCCGCTTGCGGGGAGAGGGTCGGGGTGAGGGGCTTCTTCACGATTATACGATCACCCGCCATTGTTGAGAGGCCCCTCGCCCCTCACCCGGATTTTGCACGCAGGCGCGGCTTCCGACCTCTCCCCGCAAGCGGGGCGAGGTGACTCGGCGATACTCGACCCACGTACGGAAACGTGGCTTTATTCGGCCTATATCCCGACGCCTGGAGGAACCCGACAGATGAACATCCGCCACACGCCGGACACGGTGGCCGCACCGTTCGGCCCCTACAGCCACGCGGTCGAGGTGCCCGAAGGCTCCCGGCTCCTCTACATCTCCGGCGAGGTCGGCGTGCGGCCCGACGGCACCGTCCCCGAAGGCATCGAGGCCCAGGCCGAGGCCTGCTGGCGGAACATCACCGCCATCCTCGCGGATGCCGGGATGGGCGTCGGCGATCTGGTGAAGATCACCACCTACCTGGTGCGGCCGGAGGACGTGGCCCCGGCCGGCGCGGCGCGGGCAAGGCATTTCGGCGACGCTCGGCCCGGCTCGGCGACAATCATCGTCAAGGCGCTCGTCGCGCCGCAATGGCTGATCGAAATCGAGGCAGTCGCGGCCGCGAAGGCTTGATTCGGCATTAAGGTCGAGCGCGGTCCGGGAGGTAGGCCGGAGAGCGGCCTTGATCCGACGACCCGAGATCTATCGGTGATCGGGGGCAGCGGTAGGCCGTCAGTGGCAGCGTGGGCGAAGTGGGCAGGCTATGTCGAACGCGCCGGTGGGATGGCTATCCCGATCGCCTGGGCGACGAGTTCCCCAGTCGTCCAATCGAGCGCCCTGGCCGTCTCTACGAACTCTCGCGAAAGGGTGAAAGTCACCTTCGCGTGCCCCTCTGGGCGGAATTCTATCCGAGCCGCAACACCGCGCTCGTTGGCGTCGTCAAGCTCCGCTTGTTCGAATGCGGCCGCGATAATCTGCTCCTCAGGATCTAACTTCATTTCTGACACGTCTCGTAAAATCGGGGGAAGGCCATGACTACAATCGCCCCGGCGAGTAGTTGTCTCACGTTGTTAACGAAATACATCTCTAGATAGGCGAGACATTATTAACGTGACTTCCTAGGTTGAGAAGTTGACGGTGGCATAGCAGAAGGCGGCCCAGCGTTCCATTACTTCGGGCCGTTGCTCGACCGCGCCAGTATGGTCCGCGCCTAGTGACGAAGTTGATGGTTTATTTACAGTTCTCACCGGGGCCGTAGGGCTTTCGGTTCTGTGGCCCCGAGTCACTGTAGGGCGGAAAAGCGGAGCGCATTCCGCCTTTCCGAGAAGCGCGGGGCAAAGAGCGATAGGTAGACGGCGGACCCAACGGCGATGATGGAGGCGGAATGCGCTGTGCTGTTCCGCCCTACGCCCGCTTGATTAATTTACAATACCATGCTAATATCGCACGATGGTCCGACCCACCAAGCAATACAATATTCGGGGTAATTGCAAAGCCGACGACCAAGGCGCACTGGCCCGCGGATGCTGTCTTTTCGCTGTTGCTTCGCTGTGATTGCAGTGTTCTCTTCGCTGTTATTCCTTCCTTTCTGCCGACAGCGAGCCAGGGTTTCTGCGGCGAACCGGATCTCGGTGGCTGATAATTCGCTGCAAAAAACAGCGAAAACAGCCAGCGTCCCTTCGGGAGGGCTGTCCCGGCAATATGCAGCTAACCGAGCAGCGCGCGGGCGATCGTCTCCCATTCTTCCTTCAAGGGCGCGGTCGAGGCCGGGCGGCCGGCGCGGCTGTACCAGCCGCCGGCGTTCCGCAGATCGCCTTCGACGCGGTGCAGGTAGGCGTGCGCCCAGGCACCCTCCGCGTCCGTCTGCTTCTGCGCGCATTGATGCGCCAGGTGCCAGTCGCCCTTCGCTTCCCACCACAGCGCCTGCGCCGCCATGCTCAGTCCCTCGGGCGGCGCCTCCTCGGCGAGCGAGCCTTTGTAGGTTTCGAAATCCATCTCGTTTTCTCCTCTCCCGACCGAATATTTCCAGCATATAACAGAATGAGGCGGACAGGCGGGGGTCAAAACGCACGCGGTCGATGCTCGAATGACGAGCCGTTGGGAGAAACCCATGCCTGCAACATCCGAGAAAGCTATGCCGAAGATCGAGCCGACGATCGGCGGCTCGGTATATGTGAAGCCGAGCGCCATCGAATGGGAGCCGACACAGTTCGAGGGCATCTCGATCAAGGTGCTTTACGAGGATAAGCAAAAGGGCGAGATGACCTGCCTCTTGAAGTGGGCGCCCGGCGCCACCTTGCCGATGCACAAGCATGCGGAGATCGAGCAGAGCTGGGTGCTCGAAGGATCCTTCTACGATCACGACGGGATCTGCCGCGCCGGCGAGTTCGTGTGGCGCCAACCGGGCTCGTTCCACCAGACCCATTCGGACGAGGGCGCCGTAATCCTCGCGATCTATCGCAAGCCGAACGTCTTCCAGCACAGCGCCGGCTACGCCCGCAAGAGCGCGCCATAGGTCAAATGCCGTTGCATTACCTGACGGTCGCCAACAGCGGCGTGTCGCGAAACGGCGATTACGGCAAGCCCGTCAAAATCGCCGCGAAATGCTCGCGACGCGATGAAAGAGAAACACCGGCCGGGGGCAGTCTACGCAGTTTGCTGTGGCGCGGGGTTTCGCGGCTGGCGCTCTTATAACAAATTCAGGTAAAGTTGACACGCCAGCGAGGGAGACAGTTATGAAAAGCAGCTTGCTCAGTGTGCTGATGTTCAGCGCCGTGCTCTGGCCTGCCGCGACGTTTGCCCAGATCTCACCCGACGCGATGGCAAAAGCCGTCAAGGCCGACAACATCAAGTGGGAGCCGCTGGGGGATAGTGCTTTCGAAATATCGATCCTGTACACCAATCCGACGACCCAAGCGACATATCTGGTAATTCGTGGGCCAGGGAATCAGCACGTACCACGATATTGGCATTCGTCCAATGAGTTGATCACCGTGGTAAAGGGCACGTTCGTGGTGGCCCACGACGGAAGTGACGACAAAACTGTGCTAACCCCTGGGGGTTTTGCCTATATGCCCGCAAAAATGATCCACGAGGCGTGGACCGGTGACGGGGGTGCAACTTACTTCATCACGGTCGATGGCAAATGGGATGTGAACTTCGTTAAGTAATCGAGGGTGTTCCGATCATACGCCGTCCCATTTTGGCCCGCGCTCCGGTCACCTTCTCGCGGTAGATGTTCCGGCTGCCGCATCCCGCCGCGCGAAGCTGCTCAAGCTGCGCGTCCAGGGTCTGCCCGTAGGTGATAACGCGGGCATAGCCCCGATAAGCCGTTTTTTGGGATGAGTTTCGACTATAACTTACGGCAAATGTAACCCCTTGAAATCATAGGAGCAAGAAAATTTGTCGAAAGTCTTGAGTACTGCACGGGGGGGGGCTACGGTTGTCCCGGCCCGCTTATGGCGGCGTACAGGCGGCTTAGGATTTTCTTCGGGTCGTGAAGGATGCAGCACCCATCAGCGATCACACGCCGGGTTCCCGGATCGAGTGGGTTCACGTCCGCCCATGAGGGCGAAGCAAAGCCAAATTCGACCTCCCCGCCGTTTTGTTCAAGTCATAACCGGCGCGACCAAAGCTCACCATAGTCCTCGTCCTGCCACTTCATCGGTCGAGAGCCGATAGCATTCCAGTCGATTGCATCAAGCCAAGCAACGTCGACCCGGAAAGCTCGCGGATTGGTCGCGAGTAACACAAGGTCAATGTCGGACTCCGCCCGCGCTGTCCCTCGTGCATGTGAGCCAACTACCGCCACGGCCTGAATTGTCGGCTGTTTTTTGGCCCAATCAACGATGATTTGGAGAATGCGTTCTGCCTGCATACAGGCATCCTATATTATTGGGCTGCACAATTCTTGATTTCGCACGGAGCATCGACGGGTATCTCATGGCTTGCGTGGCCCGGGACCGTCTCGCAACTTTGCCGTATGACTGAGCTGGCTGACCGCATCATCGGCCATTATGAGAAACATGCCCGCAACTGGGATGCCGATCGGCGCAACAGCGGGTGGAATGACAAAGTGTGGCACGACCGCTTTATCGCGGCCCTGCCGAATGGCGGGACGGTGCTCGACCTGGGTTGCGGGTCGGGATTACCCGTGGCGCTCCATATGGTTGAATGCGGGCTTCGCGTCACCGGCGTCGACGCGTCGCCTACTCTCATCTCGCTCTGTCGGGACCGCCTGCCCGACCAGGAGTGGATCGTCGCGGATATGCGATCACTCGCGCTCGGACGGCAATTTGCCGGTGTGCTCGCCTGGGATAGCTTCTTCCATCTCAAGCCCGACGATCAGCGTGCCATGTTCGGGGTGTTTGCGGCGCATGCCGCCGGATCGGCGATGTTGATGTTCAATACCGGGCCGGCTTACGGGAAAGGCATTGGCTGCTACCGAGGGGACCCGCTCTACCATGCCAGTCTGGATGCCGCCAAATACGAGAAACTGCTGACCGAGTCCGGTTTCGAGTTTGTCGTTCATGTGGTCGAGGACCGGCAAGCAGGTGGTCGCACAGTCTGGATAGCTCGATCGAGAGACTAATCGCGCCGAAAGCGCGGGCGGTTACGGGCTAGGCTTCTTTTCGTAGCGCTCGAACATTGCGGCGGCGATCTCGGGGGTGCTCGGCCACTGGCCCTGCCGCCGCCCGGCGTGGGTCTGGTATTCGTCCAGGTGGTCGGGATCGGGCTGCACCGGCTCGCCGTCTTTGAGGAACAGCAAGCCCTGTTTATGGGTCGGCATCTGCGCAACAAAGGCTTCAGCCTCATCGAGCGCCGCCCGAAGCCGCGCCATGATGTCTTTGGGGTCGAGCGGTTCGCTCGACAGCAGAGCCCGCCATTCGGCAGCCGGGTAATTGGAGTTACGCCGAATCTCGGCGATCAACCCCTCGGGCGTGAAGCCGGGCGATTTTTCGACCGCTGCCCAGACGACGGCTCCGAGCGGCAGAATGGTTTCATGGATCATCACGAGGTCGACGACGTCGCGCAGCTCGCGCCGCCCGGCGGCGGCCATGACCTTGTTCATCGCCAAGTCGACCGGGTGCAGAACATAGCCGAACATCTCGTCCTGCAGCGTCGGGAAAAAGCGATAATCGCTGTCCGCTACCCATTCGAGGCGGGTGCTGGCAGCCTCGCGGGTCACCTCGGCGGTGTACATCAGCGGCAATTGCCGCAGCCATGACACCTCGTAGCCGGCGGCGGCGAGGGCCTGCGCATCGCTCAAGGCGGCCGAGGCAACGCGTTCCTGGCGGTCATGAAAAACGTCGATGTCGCCCGAATAGCGTGGCGCATCCCGGTTCAACGGCGTGGCGCCGGCGACGTAGCTTTCGGGATCCCGGTGCGCGGCCAGCAATCGCAGAACGTCGATTTGGATTTTAGAGAGCGGCACGGCAGGCTTTTTCGATCTGCTCGGCGAGACGCCGGGCGGCGCGGTCACCCTCGATCCGCAACGCACGCGCGACGACGAGCGCATCCTCCGGCATCGGCTTCTCGAGCGGGCATTTGTTCCAAAGAGCGCGCGTGCCGTATTCGGCAAAAGCCTGGCGATAGAGACTGGCGAAATCGTCCGGTTGTGTTTGCTCGGTCGTCATAGTGCAATAGTATATCACAGTAGCAGACAAAATCTGAGGCTCGAAACTGTTATTGAGTAAACTCTGGAGCAGATACCGTGGCGGAAATTGTCAAAATTCAGGCCAGCAGGCGGTCGACATTGTCGCGCAGCCGATAATAACCGCCGACGAACGGCAATAACCAGGGATTGCCGGAATAGAGCGGGTGATCGGGGAAATCCTCGGTGTCGAAGCTGCAGGCATAGTTGGCGGCGCGGGCGATCTTGCGCGCCGTCTGCCAGCCGAGATAGGTCATCATCGCGACGCCGCTGCCATTGCAGCCGAGGCAATAGTGAAGGCCGTCGCGCTGCCCCATATGCGGCAGCGCGTCCAGGGTGAAGGCGACATTGCCGGTCCAGGCATGCGTCACCTTGAAGCCGCGCAATTGCGGGAAGCGGTCCGTCATGTAGCGGTGAAGGATCGGCGCGCTGACCGTCGGGTCGACCTGGGTAAAACGCGCGCGGCCGCCGAATACCATGCGCCGGCCGTCCGGCGACATCCGATAATAGCACAGCACGCGTTTCGTGTCGGACAGGGTCCGCGCCTTGGGGATCAAGGATCGCGCGAGATCCTGCGGCAATTCCTCGGTCGCGATAATGTGGCTGGCGACCGGCACGACACGTCGCCTGAGCGCCGGGGTAAGGCCCCCGGTATAGCCATTGGTCGCGATCACCACATCGCCGGCGGAAATCGCTCCGCGGCCGGTCTCGACCCGCCATCCGGCGCCGGTTCGGCGGATCTCCGTCACCGAAGATTTGGCACAGACGGAAACGCTGCGCCGGCGGCAGGCCTCGAGCAGCCCCTTGTAGTAAAGCGCCGGATGCAATTTCCCCGACCGCTCGACGACCATGCCGCCGAAATAATAGTCGCTGGCGATTTCTTCGCGCTGCCGCTCGCGCGGCACCATGTAGGCGCCGAACTGGGCGGCCGAATTTAGTACGGCGAGCCGCCGCGTCTGTGCGTCGAAATGCTTCCTTGTCCAGGCGCCGACAAAACGGCCGGGCTTTTCCCAGAAGCAATCGATCTTTTCCCTCTCGATCAGGCGGTCGATCAGACCAAACGCGTCCGACGCGTCCGACAACAGCCGCTCGGCCCGCTCGGGCTCGACGTCGGCGGGTCGGCCGGTGAAGCTCTTGCCGATATTGACCCCGCCGCTGACGGCTCCGCCATTGCGGGTGCTGGCGCCAAAGCCGAGCTCGCCCGCTTCGAGCACGACCGCGTCGATGCCGTGCTTCGCCAGTTCGAGGGCCGTCGACAGCCCCGCATATCCGCCGCCGGCGATCGCGACGCGCGCCGCTTTAGGCACGTCGACGAGGTCCCCGGCCGTCGGCGTGTAAGCTTCCCACCAATATGGGATCGGCGTGAAATCCCGGTGGAAGATGTCCGGTACCATGCGCCTCAATTCCTCAAATGCACTCGCGCCATGCGGGTAAGGCTGTTGCCGCCGACTGCGAGGGGTGGCTAAGATTATTCAGCATGCCACCGACCGAGACCGAGGAGCGAAGATTCATGCCAGCGCAAGCCGCAACAGCAACAAACGGCCGTCAAGAAGCGGCTCGCCTCTATCAGGAGCTCGAGGATCGCATGCTTGCCCGCGATCAGGAGGGCGGCAGCCGGGTATATTACGAATTGCTGCGCCACGGGCGGCCTCTGCCCGAGATCATGGCCGAAGCGGTGCGCATCCACGCGCCCTATACGCATGTGCCCTACCATCAGCGCATCGACGACGGATTTCCGAATTTCGTCAACAACGACCATTGCCTGCTCTCGGCGCGCGCCGCAGTCAATCTGCAGAGGATGCTGCCGGAAAAGCTCGCCGGGCTGCCGCTGGCGCAGACGATCTGGTACATCCCGTCGGGGCTCGACATCTGGAACCAGAAGATCCTGAAGGCGCCGGGCCATTATGCGACGCGCGGCTATAAGATGCCGACCGCCGAGCCGCCAAAGCCGGTCGTCTACTGGCCCGACCAGGAGCCGTTCAGAGAATCGGGGCCGCTCGGCGAACGTCTCAATCACTGGCTCACATTGGTCGAGCGCGGTCAGGTGATCGAGGCCTACCGTGTTTTACTAGGGCTGATGGAAGAGACCGAGCACCGCAAGGAGATGCTGGCGCAGCTGGTGTTTGCCGGCATGATCGATGTGCAGGACCGCATGCTTTACAACCGCTCCTATACGACTGGGCACAAGGCGTACCGCGCGCGGTCGGTGGTCGAGATCGGCAATGCGATCGGCTGGGACAATGCGCATGACGTGATCTATGCGGGGGCGCTCGACATTGCGGTCGGGCCGCGGTGGCACTCGGTCTATGAGATGGCCTGCAACGTCGTCACGATCTTTATCGAAGGCAAGGAGGTGCATGCCGTTCCGCAAGGCGGCACGACCGAGCGCGAGCGTGCGCTACTGGCCAATACCGGATCACTGAGCGAAAGCGAGACCGAGGAGCTGATCGACGCCTTGATCCATCAGCACGAGCCCGCTTATATCGAAAAGATCAGCGCGCTGTTGTTGGCCGGCAAATCGCCGCGCCGCATCATCGACGCGATCCAGCTGGCCGCCGCCGAGGTGGTGCTGGAGACAGTGGGGCCGAACAATTTTTCGATGCCGCAGCACACCTACGAGTACTGCAATACGATCGGCTGGTTTTACGACAATTTCGAGCACCCGCAGCGGCTGAAGCTCCTTTATGTCGCGGGTTCTATGGTCAATCAGGCGGCGTGGAACCAGCGGAGCTCCGGTTGGCTCAAATCGGACCCGATCAAGGCGCCGAGCGGCGCCGACCGGATGAATGGCAGCCAGATCATCGGGCATTTGGAGGCGGCGATCGCCGCCCTCGACCCGCCGCAGGCCGTGGCCTGGACCAAGGCCTATCTCGACAGCGACGCAGACCGCTCGCTGCTCGTCCAGCGGCTCGCCTTGATGGCGACGCGGATCGGGAACGACCCCCACAATCAGGAAATCCCGCAATGCATGCTCGAGGATTACGGCAAGAACCAGAGCCGTGATCGCGAGCGGCTATTGCTCGCCTGCGCCCATATTTCGGCCGGCCACCGCAAATACGGCGATTTCTTCGAGGCCAGCCGCCGCTTTGGCGAGGCGATGGATCTGGCCGAACTGCATTGACCCTCACCCGCTTTGCTTCGCTCAGCACCCTCTCCCGCGGTGCGGGAGAGGGGCTTGTGGTCAATGCGTCTAAAGCCCCTCGCCCGCATCGCGGGAGAGGGAGGGGCCCAGCCCAGAGGGCTGGGAGGGTGAGGGTCTGTCACGCGCCGGTCAGTGAAACTGGGGCTTTACCTTCTCGCAGAGCAGTTGCAACGATTTCATCACGCGATGATGCGGGATCTTGGTGCCGCAATTCATTTCGGCCAGGATCCCGTCGAGCCCGAGTTCCTCCTGCAATCCCATCAGCCGGTCGGTCACCTGCTCGGGCGTGCCGACGATGATCTTGTCGCGCAACGCCTCGTCATAAGTGATGGTCTGCAGCCGCCGGCCGCGCGCGGCGCGGTCCTCGATCGCGCGCACGCCGGCGCGGGTCGCCGAATCCTCGAGCCGCTCCCCGAGATAGCGATAGAAGTACATGATGCTTTCTTCCGGCTCCGACCGGGCCTGCGCAGCCGTCTCGGCGACATAGACCGGCGCCCGCAGGAAAACGTGGCCCTCGCCCGGATGCCCCGCCGCCTTCCAGCCTTCGCGGTAGGCCTTGATGTTCGGAGCGAGCTCGGAAAGGGTGCCGAGGCGAACCGCCACAAACACGCCGTGGCCGAGCTTGCCGATCGCCGGAAAAGTGTCGGGGCTGTTGGCGGCGATGCGGATCTCGGGCCAGGGTTTTTGGTAGGGCTTGGGCGTCGCCCGGACGTTTTGGAACGAATAGTACTTGCCCGAATAGGAGAACGGATCCTCGGTCCACGCCTTCTTCAGGATCTCGAGGGTCTCGGCGAAGCGCTCGCGGCTCTCGCCATACGGCACGCCATAGGCTTCGTAGGTGCGCGGGAAGCCGCTGCGCCCGACGCCGAAGATCAGCCTTCCGTGGCTGATCTGATCTACCGTGGCGGCCTCTTCCGCCAGGCGCAGCGGATGGCACAATGGCAATACCTGGACGCCGGTGCCGATCTTCATGCGTTTGGTGCGCGCCGCGATGGCGCTGGCGATCGTCAACGGCGCGGCGCAGACCGAGCGCTCGGGGGCGACATGGATTTCCGCCAGCCACATCGCATCCAGACCCCACCGCTCGGCCGCTTCGACCTGTTCGAACGACTCGGCAAAAGCCTCCGGTTGGCTCACACCCGCCGGACATTGAAACTCGTGAAACATGCCGAATTCGAACGCCATCGCCGCTTCTCCTTTTTGCTCGCCGACACTCTAAAGTCGATGAAGCGCCGATGCCAGCCAAGAAAAGGTGCAGGCTCTGTTGCCATTGTCACAGCCCCGTCATCGAACGGGCTGCCCGGCCGTCCTGTAAAACGCCGCTGCTTCCTACCTTAACGTTAAAGATCGGCCGCCCAGCTTCCATTCGACGGCCCAAATTAAGGAAAAATTTCGGCTGTTGCTTAAATTAATATAAAATTGATCGCTTCCGTCATAAGATAATTTGAAATAATGTGGAATAGACGAGTTTTTGACGATATAGTGACGAATTCCTGACGGTAGACACTTCATTGTTACTAACGAATCCTTAACGTTTATTGCTGGTTAACGGCGCAGCTGCCCGAAAACATCGTACAGTGACCGATTTCGATGAAATTTGCGAAGAGGCGATAGGTAGCGCCCGACCATTGGGCGCCGCCGCCGATTTCATCGAGGCATGCCGAATTTATCTCGCTCAGCACAAAATTCCCGAGGACGAATTCTCTATCTTCTATAGCCGGCTCAGCGAAGCCTTGTGGCACCGGGGATGGCGCGACCATGCCGCCGCATGCGCGCACCTCGCCTTCGAGTTGCCGCCCGCGCGAGAAGAAATAGCCGATCTCTGTGCCTGGGTGTTCAGCAATTCCGGGCGCCACGAGGACGCCGCCGCGGCCTATGAGCGGCTGCTGAAAATGCGTCCCCTATGGGCCGAAGGCCATCGTCACGCGAGCGGCTCGCTTGCAGCCGCCGGACAGTTCGATCGCGCAATTCTCCATGCCGGCAGAGCCAGCGACCTCGACCCTGATTCGTTTGAATTCGCCGTCCACGCCGCCGGCCTCTGCGAGACTGCAGGCCGATACCAAGATGCCATAGACTATCTGATGCGCGCGGCGATCATTGCGCCCAGCGTCAGCACTGTCTTGCGGCAGATATCGGGCCTCAAATTCGCCCTCCAACAACCAGAGGACGCCGTTGCTCTTGCGCTGCGCGCGGTGGCACTGGCGCCCGGCGATCGGCAGAACGCGCTGCACGCCAGCGAGTTGTTGATGCGCACCGGGCGGTTTGACGAGGCGGTCGAGATAATAGGAGACACCCTCGACGCCTCCCCGCAGGACGAAGTCGCACTTCGCCTGCTGTCCGCAGCGCAGATGCTGCGCGGCCGGATCGCGGATGCACTCGACGCGATCGACCGGGCGCTCTCGATCGCCCCGGAAATAGCGGAGTACCATCTGCACCGGGCCAACCTGCTGTACCGGCTCGGCCGGCTCGACGAGGCAGCCGCGGCCTTCGGCCGAGCGGCGGCGCTCGATCCGTCAAATTCCGACGCCAAGCGCTCGCAGCTCACGGTCTATTTCGACAGCGGCCGCTTTACCGAGGCGCTCGCCGTCGGCGGCGAGCTGATCCGCGCCGCGCCGGAAAACGAAGAATACGCGCAGGCGATGCTGCAGGTATTGAACCGCCGGTTCGAGACCCTGGACGGCGATTACGTCGTTCTCAGCGAGCGCGCGTCGCGGCCGCCCCGGGAACTGCGAGCGCCTCCCGGATTTTTCGAGACATTGCGCACCCAGGGGCGCGTCATCCACGCTCTGATCATCCGTGAGACCCGCACGCGCTTTGGCGACTCCAAGCTCGGATACGGGTGGGCATTGCTCGAACCGATCGCGCACATCCTGATGCTGTCGCTCGTATTCGCAGTGTTGATGCGCGGCCGGCCGCCGATCGGCGAAGAATTCTTCATTTTCTATTATACCGGGATCATTCCCTATCACATGTTTGTCCACACCAGCAGCAGCATGACCTACGCAATTGCGAGCAACGGGTCGTTGTTGCAGCTGCCTCTGGTCGGCACTTTCGATGTACTGATGGCGCGAGGCCTGCTCGAACTGCTGACCGACACGCTGGTGGCGGTCCTCCTGCTGGCGGGCTTCGGCGCGCTCGGGCTCGGCGCGCTGCCGCAGGATTTTGCAGGTGTCTCGACCTCGCTTCTCGTTGTCTGGCTGCTCGGCTGCGGGTGCGGCTTCCTCAATGCCGTGATCAACGCATTCGCCAAGTCCTGGGACAAGATCTGGGCTCAGTTGACCCGTCTCTTGTATTTCTGCTCCGGAATTTTCTATGTGCCGGGAATGATGCCGGAATGGATCCGCGACATTCTGGCTTGGAACCCGGTGTTGCATGCGGTCGACTGGTTCCGCTCGAGCTTTTTTCGGGAATACGAGCCGCACTGGCTCGACCGCTCCTATCTACTGACATTCGCTGTCGTCACGTTGTTGGCGGGGCTTGGCCTCGAGCGCGGGTTGCAGCGCCGGCTTTACGAGCCGCTATGATCATGCTCGACAGAGTCTGCAAATCGTATCGCACGAAAACCGGCCGGAAGACCGTGCTCGACCAGGTCAGCACGGTTTTCCAATCTGGTCACAACTTCGGAATCCTGGGGCCCAACGGGGCCGGCAAGTCGACATTGATCCGGCTCATCGCCGGCTCCGAGCCTCCGGACAGCGGCAACGTCCGGCGCTACGCCCGAGTGTCGTTCCCGCTCGGCTTCGGCGGCACGTTTCACGGCGCTCTGTCCGGCCGCGAAAACGTTGCCTTCATCGCGCGGATCTACGGAGCGGCGATGCGTGCCACGATCGACTACGTCGAGGGGTTCGCCGAACTCGCCGAATATTTTGAGATGCCGGTTAATACTTATTCGGCCGGGATGCGCGCGCGGCTGGCTTTCGCGACTTGCCTGGCTATCGATTTCGACGTTTACCTGATCGACGAGGTGACCGAGATCGGCGACCAACGGTTCCGCCGCCGATGCGCCGAGGCGTTCCGCCAGCGCACGCAGCGGTCCGACATCATTCTGGTAACCCACAACCCTCATACGATTCGACAATATTGCGACAGGGGCGCTGTCCTCGCCAATGGCCAGCTGGCTTTGCATGACGATATCGGCACAGCATTGGAATCTTACCATCGCCTGCTGCAGGAGAGTGCCTGATGACGGCTCAGCCGACACGCGCACGGCCTGCCGGCGATTGGATCGGCTTGCCTTCATCGCAGGCGCGCGGACCCGGCATTACCGCCGGACTTCCTGTACCCGCCGAGGACGGCGGAGCAATCGCCGTTTTTCAGGCGCAGGACTTCGCTGCGCGGCGCCGTCGCTTCCCGGTTCGCTTGGTGTCGTTCCTTGTTATCGTATTAGTACCGGCCACGCTGGCCGCAGTGTATTATTTCGTAATCGCCGCTGACCAATACGTTGCCGAATTTCGTTTCGCACTGCGTACTGTCGAACCGGTCCGAGCCGAGGTAGGCGGGATATTTCAAGGAAGTGTAGCGCCCTCGCCTATCGGAGTGGACTCCTATGCAGTCGTGCAATACCTCGCCAGCCGCGACGTCGTCGACGACCTCGGCAAGAAGCTCGACCTGCGCGAAATGTTTTCACGGCCCGAAGCCGACTGGCTGACGCGGCTGCAGCTCCCGGTATCAATCGAAGAGCTGGTCAAGTATTGGAAAAGCCAGGTGGACGCGTTCTACGACATTACCAACGGGACGATCGTCGTTCGGGCCCGAGCCTTCACGCCCAACGATGCCCTGCAATTGGCGCAGGCGATCCTCGGGTCGGCGGAGCAGCTGGTCAATGATTTGTCGGCCCGGGCACGCCGCGACACTTTGCAGAATTCGGAAAAGGAAGTGCGCCGTGCCGAACGGCGGCTCAAGACTGCGCTCGCGCGGCTGCGCGAGTTTCGTGACCAAGAGGGCATCATCGATCCGCGCAAGACCGCCGACGCCACCCAGGCGCTGGCCGGCCGGATACGGGACGAGATCGTCCGAACCGACACCGAATTGTCCACTGTCAAGCATTACATGCGGGCCGACGCGCCGTCGGTCAGGATGTTGGAAGCCCGCCTGCAATCGTTGCAGGGTGAGCTCCGATCGGTGGAAAGCGAAGTGACCGACACCGAAAAGTCCCGTTCCGAGGTTCTCTCGCGCGTGATGGGATCGTATGAGCGGCTCGAGAGTGAGCACAGTTTCGCCGAGAAGGCCTATCAGCACGCTTTGGAGGCGCTCGACCGGGCGCGCATGAACGCCGACCGCCAGCAAGTCTACATTGCGGGCTTCGTTCAGCCGAGCCTTCCCGAGGAGGCGCTGTATCCACGCCGGCTGCGCAATGTAGGCATCGCCCTTTTTCTCTGCTGCGCCGTTTGGCTCATCGGCGCCTTCATTGTCCAGACGGTGCGAGAGCACCTGTAGACATCATGGCGACGCTCGAGATCGACACTCGCCCCCGGCTGTTGCCGGCGCCGCCGATCATAGCCTCGCCCTTTCGTCACGTCCGCCGGAGACGCAAAAGGCTAGCCTTGATTTCGACCCATAGTGATTTGTGCGGGATCGCAGCCTATACCCGCAGCTTGGAGAAGCAACTAAACGATGTTTTCGAGGTTACGGTATTCGACTTGGATCAGTATCTGTTGCGCAGCACGCATCGCCGCGTCCGAAAATTCGGCGACCGCCACATTCTGGATATATGTCGTGAAATAAGAGACTACGAGGCAGTCAATCTGCAGCTCGAGCATGGCACATTGGGCAGAGACTGCCGCGACATTCACCGGCGGTTTTCCTGGATCCTGCGCGCCGCGCCGCGGCTCTCGGTGACGTTTCACACGGTGTTCCAGTGCGAGGCCTTCAATTACCGGGAGTACTTCAGAGAGATTCTCAAGCGCAATTTCGCAAGAGCGATTACAATGAGAGCGCAATACAATCGCCAGCACCTGCTGTCGGCGGGGCTGGCCAGCCGGATTAGGCGCGCACAGCGCTTCAAGCCCGTCACTCTGATCGTTCATACCCGCCGCGACCTCTCGCAGATGAAATTCGCGCACGGCATGCGGAATGTGTATGACCATCCCTTGTCGTTTCTGTCCGCCGCCGATGTGGCGGAGGTTAGGCGCGCCGCGTCGCGGAAAAAATTCCCGGTGCTCGACGATGTCCCGGCCGGCGGCAGGTTGATCGGGGTCTTCGGGTTTCTCGGGCGCTACAAGGGGTTCGATACCGTCGTCAGGGCACTGCATCACCTGCCAAAAGATCATCACTTGCTGATTTTCGGCGGCGTGCATCCGAATGAAATCAAGCCTCACCAGCCCATTGATCCGGTCGTCTCGTCGTTGTTCGACGCCGGTTATGTCGATACCAGTGTTGCCGAGCGGATCCTATCCAGCGGGGAGGGCACCGCGCCGGCGGTCTCGGTCGCCGTCGACAGCTCGATGCGCGATCTGCTGATCGAGCATCCCAAGGATCTGTCGGATCGCATTCATTTTATGGGGGCCCAGAGCGACGCCGATTTCCTCGGCGGCATGGCGATCTGCGACGCCGTCGTGTTCCCTTACCTCGAAGTCGGGCAATCCTCGTCCGGTCCGATTTCCCAGGCATTGGAGCTGGGCTGCCGTGTGATTGCTTCGCGGACCCACACCTTTATTCAGCTCAGCCGATATCACCACAATCTTATCGAGTTTTTCGACATCGGCAACCACCTCGAACTGGCCGGCCGCGTCCGAGCGCGGCCGCAATTCGAGCGGCGCGACCATCTCCCGGCATTCAACGTCGAGACCAACAAGGCGGTCTACCTCGCCGCCAACGGCTCTCCCGCCGCGGCTTCCCGGGTCAGGGTTTGATCCCCTAAAGTCAAAAAGCTCGCGACAATCGATCTCTGCGAACCTATGATCGAGGCTCTGCCGCTGCGAGTTGGGCCGCCGGAAAAGAAGGAGCGCAGAATGAGAAACGGGTTTCGCGTTTATGATTCCGACACGCATGTCAACCCCGCCGCCGAGGTGCTGGAGCGCTACGTCGACCCGAACTTCCGGGCGCGCCTTGGCGAGCTGTCGCCTTACCGGTTTGCGGTCGGGCAAGGAGCGGTCGGCGGTGTCGAAGGGCTCCACAATTATCGCGTCGGGACGAAATATTACCGCCGGGTTCTCGGTGAGCGCGCACCCCGCGATACCTTTACCGGCCGCGAGACGAAATGGATGGGCAGCAAGATGCCGCGGCCCGGCGTGCAGGACGACCAGGCCGAGAACCGCGTCAAAGACATGGATGACGAAGGGACCGACGTCCATTTCCTGATCCCGACCTCCTGGCTCAGCGCGGTTGGTCTTCCTGACCCGGCGCTCGAAATCGGCCTCATCCGCGCCTACCACCGGCACATGTCGGACTTTTGCGGGGAATATCCGACGCGCCTCAAGAGCATGATCGTTGCGTCAACCCGCGTTCCCGAGGAGGCCGTGCGCGAGATCCGCGAATGGGGCAAATCGAAATGGGCGGTCGCGGTGATGCCGCTGCTCGCCAAGGACCTGCCGGCGGATCATCCCGATTTGAGCCCGATCTGGGAGGCGGCCCAGGAATACGATCTGCCGATCGCCAACCACAGCTTTACATGGAACCCGCCCTACTACCCGGGCTACGAAGACCTTTGGGAGAACATCTTTCTCGGCCGCTTGGCGGCTCACCCATGGGGTGCGATGCGGTTTGTCGGCTCGTTCATCGGCGGCGGGCTATTCGACCGCTACCCGAAACTGCGCATGGGCGTGCTCGAATGCGGTTTCGGCTGGCTGCCGTTCTGGGCCAGGCGCATGGACGAGCAGGCGGTCTATGTCGGCGGCACCGCGCCGCTCAAGCAAAAGCCCAGCGAATACATGGCGAGCGGCCGGTTCTTCTGCAGCATCGAGCACCACGAGGGGGAGGACATGTTCAACTATGTCAGCCACTTCCTCGGTGACGACATTCTGATGTACGCCTCAGACTATCCCCACTCGGAGTGCCAGTTCCCCGACTCGGTCGACAACATCCTCGCCTGGAAGAGCCTCAAGCCCGAGACGCAGAAAAAGCTGCTAGGCGGCAACGCCGACCGGTTCTTCAAGCAGACCTGATGCCTCAGGTGTAACGAGGAGAGCCGCCATGAGAAACGGCTTTCGGGTTTACGACGCCGACACGCATGTCAGTCCTTCCGCAGAGGTACTCGAGCACTACCTCGACCCGAGCTTTCGGCCGCGGCTCGCCGAATTGGCGCCCTATCGCCATGACAACGGCGACGGTCTGCACTCCTACAGCTTCGGCAGGAAGTTCTATCGCCGCGTGCTCGGCGAGGCGACGCCCCGCGAAACCTTCACCGGCCGCGAGTTGCGCTGGCGCGGCAGCAAGATGCCGCGCTCCGGGGTGCAGGACGCCGACGCCGCCAACCGCGTCCTGGACATGGACGACGAGGGGACGGACGTGCATTTTTTGATCCCCGGCTCGTTCATGAGCTTTGTTGGGCTGGACGACCCGGCGTTCGAGGTCGCGATGGCGCGCGCCTATCACCGCCACATCGCCGATTTCTGCGGGCAGTTCCCCGACCGGCTCAAAAGCCTGATCGTCGCCTCGGCCCGCGTTCCCGAGGAAGCCGTGCGCGAGATCCGCGAATGGGGAAATTCGAAATGGGCGGTGGCGGTCAAGCCGTTGATGCCGACCGACATCCCGCCCGATCACCCCGATCTCGAGCCGATCTGGCGTGCAGCGGAGGAGCACGGCCTGCCCATCGCGCACCACAGCTCGACCTGGAATCCGCCCTACTACCCCGCCTATCGCGATGTCTGGGACAACATCTTCCTCGGCCGGCTGGCCTCGCATCCGTGGGGAGCGATGCGGTTTGTCGCATCGTTTATCGGCGCCGGCATCATGGACCGTTACCCGAGCCTCAGAATGGGCGTGCTCGAATGCGGTTTCGGCTGGCTGCCGTTCTGGGCGCGGCGGATGGACGAGCAGGCGGTCTATGTCGGCGGCACCGCGCCGCTCAAACTGAAACCAAGCGACTACCTAACCAGCGGCCGCTTCTTCTGCAGCATCGAGCGCCAGGAAGGCGAGGACATGTTGAACACCGTCACGCAATATCTCGGTGACAAAGTGCTGATGTACGCCTCCGACTACCCGCATTCGGAGTGCCAATTCCCGGAGTTGATCGACAACATCCTCGCCTGGTCCACTCTCGATTCGGGCGCGCGAAAGAAGCTCTTCTGGGACAACGCGAACCGCTTCTTCAAACAGACCTGAGCTTGAGGGCCAGTAGCCCCCTCCCTTCCCTCCACCGCAAGCGGGGGAGGGTCACGGTGGGAGCTCGCGGAGCTTGAAGCGCTGGATCTTGCCTGTCGCGGTCTTTGGCAGGTCATCGACAAAGGCGTACCAACGCGGGCATTTGAAAGCCGCGAGCAACCCCTTCGCGTGGCCTTCGAGAGCCCGCGCGAAATCCTCGTCTGCTCGGATTCCGGGCTTGGCGACGACAAACGCCTTTGGCTTGGTCAAGCCGTTCTCGTCGGGCGCGCCGACGACGGCCGCTTCGAGCACATCCTCGTGCGCGATGAGAGCCGCCTCGACCTCGGCCGGCGACACGTACATGCCACTGACCTTCAGCATGTCGTCGCTGCGGCCGCAATAAACGTAATACCCGTCCTCGTCCTCGAAGTATTTGTCGCCGGTGCGCGTCCACCGCCCCATGAACGTCGCCCGGCAGCGCTCGCGATTGTTCCAGTAATAGGCAGCGCTGCTGGGACCGCTGACCAACAGGTCGCCGATTTCCCCGCGGCGCACCGGCCCTCCCTGCTCGTCGACGATCTTGAGCTCGTAGCCCGGGATCGGCTTCCCGGTGGTGCCGTACCGCACATCGCTCGGCCAGTTGCTGAGAAAGATGTGCAGCATCTCGGTCGAGCCGATGCCGTCGAGAATGTCGACCCCGATCCGCGCCGACCAGCGGCGGCCGATTTCCTGCGGCAGCGGCTCTCCCGCCGAAACGCAACGGCGCAAAGCAAGCTCCTCGGGATGCGGCGGATCGTTGCCGGCGAGCATCGCCGCGTAGAGCGTCGGCACCCCGTAAAAGATCGTCGGCCGGTGCTCGCGCAACACGCGATTGACCGCGGCCGGCGTCGGCCGCTCGGCCAACAGAATGCTGGTCGCGCCGACCGCCAGCGGAAAGGTCAGCGCATTGCCGAGTCCGTAGGCGAAGAACAACTTTGCCGCCGAGAACACAATATCGCTCTCGTCGATGCCGAGCACCGGGACGGCATAAAGCTCGGCCGTCTGCATCAGGCTCGAATGAATGTGCACGGTGCCCTTTGGCTGGCCCGTCGAACCCGAAGAATAGAGCCAGAAGCACGGCTCGTCCGGATGGGTCGCCGCCGTATCGGACGCCGCCGGCATCTCGGCGAGCAGCCCGGCGAGCGAGTGCTCTTGCGTGTCGCCCCCGGAGACGATCAGCGACGGCTGCGGCCCCGGCAACATGGCCAATGCAGCATTCATGACCGGCAGCAACGGCGCGGAAACGACAACGGCGCGGGCGCGGCTGTCGGCCGCCATGAAGGCGAATTCGGCGGCAGAGAGCTGCGTGTTGACCGCAACCGGAACGGCCCCAGCCTTGATCGCGCCGAGAAACGCGGTTGGAAAATCGATCGTGTCGTGCAGGCAGAGTAGGATGCGCTGCTCCGGATGGATGCCGAGCCGGCGCACGAGATTGGCAAACCGGCTCACCCGTTCGGCGAGCTCGGCATAGCTGTAATGCCCGCGATCGTCGATAAAAGCCGTCTTTGCGCCGCGCCCAGCGGCGAGATTGCGCTCTATCAGGTCGGCCGCGGCATTGTATCCCGTCGGGCTCTCACCGCTCATTCGCCATCCTCCCGGGCCGTAACCTGTCGAGATCGGCCGCCAGGCCATTATATTCCCTGCATGCAGCGGTCAAGAAGCGCTCGCAGCCTTCCTGAGCCCGCCGAGCGGGACGATTATCTCTGCCGCCTCGGCGAGCGGGTGCGCGAGGAACGGGCCCGCCGCGGCATGACGCGCCGGATATTGGCGCGCGATTCCGGTTTGTCGGAGCGTTATCTCGCCCAGCTCGAGGGCGGAAAAGGCAATCTCTCGATCAAATTGCTACGCCGGGTAGGCGACGCGCTGAATCTGCCGCTTTCCAGGCTGCTCGGCGGCGAGCCCGCCGAACCGGCCGAATTGGGGCGGATCGTCGAGCTTTTGCGCCGCCTGCCGCCGGACCGGCTCGGCGAGGCGCGGGCATTGCTCGACGCGCATTTTGCGGCGCCCGACCGGCAGGCGCGGCAACGGCGCATCGCGCTGATCGGGTTGCGCGGCGCCGGCAAATCGACCTTGGGCATCCGTCTGGCGCGTCATCTCGATGTGCCGTTCATCGAGCTCGACGCCGAGATCGAGCGGGATTTCGGGCTGTCGCTCGGCGAGATCTTCGCCCTTTCGGGCCAATCCGCCTACCGCCGGTCCGAGCGCCGCGCCTTGGACGGCGTGCTCGACCGCCACCCGGGATTTGTGCTGGCGGCGGGCGGCAGCATCGTCGCCGAAGCGGAAACCTATGACGAGCTCCTCGCGGGCTGCTTTACGGTTTGGATCAAGGCCTCGCCCGAGGAGCATATGAGCCGCGTCATTGCGCAAGGCGACCTCCGCCCGATGTCCGAGAACAAGGAGGCAATGGCCGATCTGGAACGCATTCTCGCCGCCCGCACCCCGCTCTATGCGCGGGCCGATGCCCTCATCGACACCGCCGGATGCTCGGTCGAAGCCAGCTTCTCCGGCCTCCTCGCAATCCTGCCGAAGCGGTGCCACAGACGCTGAGTGGGTTGCCGCCTGGGGCTGCCTGCCGCATGATGAGGCCGGTGAACAGAAAATCTGCGGTGGGGAATGAGCGCCAGGAGCAAAGTCTATTCCAGCTTCGATGATGCGGTCCGCGATATTCCGGGTGGTGCGACCCTCGGTTTTGGCGGGTTTGCCGTCGTCGGGATGCCGATCAATCTCTATCAGGCGGTCGCCAGGCAGGGCGCCAAGGACCTGACTTGCGTGTCGAATTCGACGCGCGGCGGCGCCACCCTGCCAGCCGATGCGCCCGATATGGGTCAGATGATCAAGAACGGCCAGGTCCGGAAGGTGATCTGCGCCTTCACCGCCCCGACGCGGGCCTCGCAACGGCTGATCCTGTCCGAATATGTCGAGAAGGGTCTGATCGAGGCGGAGCTCGTACCGCAAGGGACCCTGGCCGAGCGGATGCGCGCCGCCGGCGCCGGGATCCCGGCCTTCTACACCCCGGCGGCGGTCGGCACCGAGCTCGCCGAGGGGCGGGAAACCCGCGTGTTCAACGGCCGCGCACACCTCCTCGAACACGCATTGCCGCTCGACTACGCCTTTATCCGGGCCTACCAGGCGGACGCGGCAGGGAATCTCCGCTTCCGGCGCTCGCAGCGCAATTTCAACCCGATCATGGCGATGGCAGCGCGGGTCACGGTCGTCGAGGTCGAGGAAGACATCCTGCCGGTCGGCGCCATCGACCCCGACGATGTGCACACAGCAGGGATCTTCGTGCACCGGATCGTCAAAATCCCGCCGCCGCCCGAAGGGTGGTGGCCGCAGCGTCCAGGGAGCATCGGGCGATGAGCGAGAGGGCGAAAGGCTTGACCCGCCAGCAGATGTGCGACCGTCTGGCGATGGAATTCGGCGACGGCTGGATCGTCAATCTCGGCATTGGCATCCCGACCCTGTGCTCGAATTTCGATTTCGGCGATAAGGAGATCATCTTTCATTCGGAGAACGGGGTGATCGGCTACGGCCCGCTCGCCGCGCCAGGTGCTGAGGACCTGCACCTCGTCAATGCTGGCGGCCAGCACGTCACATTGCAGCCGGGCGCGGCGATCGTGCACCACGCCGATTCCTTCGCGCTGATCCGCAGCGGGCGGATCGACGTGACCGTGCTCGGCGCCTACGAGGTCGCCGAGAACGGCGACTTTGCGAACTGGAAGATGGCGGGCCAGCAGGGCGGCGGCATTGGCGGCGCAATGGATCTGGCCTCCTGCGCCAAACATGTCTTTGTCGCGATGGAGCACCAGACCCGCGACGGCAAGCCGCGCCTGGTCGAGCGCTGCGCCATCCCGGCCACGGCGCGCGGCGTCGTCAATCTGGTCGCTACCAATTTCGGGCTGTTCGAGATAACCGCGGAAGGCATGGCGCTGCGCGAAATCGTCCCCGGCGTCACCGTCGAGGAGGTGCGGGCGACCAGCGGATGCAACCTGATCATCCCGCGCGAGGTCCCTCCGGTCCGACTGGCGTAGTAGGTCTCACAAAAAGGGCAAATCAAAAGGGCTGTGATTGGAACAGCGTAATCTCGGCCGATCCGGCCTTCTCGTGTCGGTGGTCGGCCTCGGCTGCAACAATTTTGGCGGACGCATCGATCTCGAGGCGACGAGGAAGGTCGTCCACAAGGCGCTCGATCTCGGCATCACCTTTTTTGATGAAGCCGACACCTATGGCGATCCGCGCGGCAGCTCCGAGGCATGCCTCGGCCAGATCCTTGGCGACCGGCGCAAGGACATTGTGCTGGCGACCAAATTCGCCCGCCCGATGGATGCCGCCGGCCGGTTTCAGGGGGCGTCGCGGCGCTACATCATGGCCGAGGTCGAGGCGAGCCTTCGCCGACTCAGGACCGACTGGATCGATCTTTACCAGCAGCACCAGCCCGACCCGCAGACCCCGATCGAGGAGACATTGCGGGCATTGGACGACCTTGTCCGGCAGGGCAAGGTCCGTTACATCGGATGCTCGACCCTGCCTTCCTGGCAGGTCGTCGAGGCACAGTGGACGTCTAAGCACCTCGGCCTCCACCATTTTATCTCGTGCCAAGAGGAGTACGGCCTGCTCGCCCGCGACCTCGACCGCGAGATGATGCCGGTGCTCGAAGCCTACGGTCTCGGTCTGATCCCCTTCCGCCCGCTCGCCGATGGCCTATTGACCGGCAAATACCAGCGCGGCATGCCGCCTCCCGCGGGTACGCGTCTCGCCACTATGGCGAGAGCGGCGGACCGCAACCTGACGGATGAAAACTGGGCGATGGTCGAGCGGCTAGCGGGGTTTGCCGCCGAGCGCGGCCACACGCTATTGGAGCTTGCCTTCAGCTGGCTGGTGCGCCGCGCGGCCGTGGCCAGCGTCATCGCCGGCGCGACGAAGCCCGAGCAGGTCGAACAGAATGTCCGCGCGGCCGCATGGGCCTTGACGCCGCAGGAAATGCAAGAGATCGATGCGCTGACGGCCAAATGACTCAAATCCCGGAGGAGGAGCAGCGAGATGGAAATTCGGTTGGACGGCAGGACCGCAGTGGTCACCGGCGGCAGCAAGGGGCTGGGCTTGGCGATAGCCGAGGAATTCGCCAAATCCGGCGCCGACGTCACGATCCTGGCTCGCGACCAGGGAACCCTCAACGAGGCCAAGTCCAGGATCCAGGCCGGCGCGGCGGGCCGCAAGGTCGCCGCGATCAGCTGCGACGTATCGAAGGCGGCCGACATCCGCAGGACCTACGACCAGATCCTCTCCGAGTTCGGCAAGATCGACATCTTCGTCAACAACGCCGGGCAATCGACGCGCGGGCCGTCGGAAACGATCACCGATGAGATGTGGCAGGCCGACCTCGACCTCAAACTGTTCGCGCAGATCCGCTTCTGCCGGCTGATCTTCCCGCAGATGAAGCAGCGCAAATGGGGCCGCATCATCAGCGTCCTCAACATCGGCGCCAAGGCGCCGGGCGCCGACAGCGCGCCGACCTCGGTCAGCCGCGCCGCCCAGATGGCCTTCACCAAAGTGCTGTCACAGGAAGGCGCGCCGCACAACGTGCTGGTCAATTCGCTGCATGTCGGGGTCATCGTCAGCGACCAGATCGTGCGCCGCCATCGCCGAGAAGGCGCCAACGTCTCGCTCGACGATTTCATCGCGCAGGCCGGGCGCGGCGTGCCGATGGGCCGGATGGGCCGGGCCGAGGAATTCGCCAATATAGCCTGCTTCCTCGCTTCCGACGCCGCCTCCTATGTGACGGGCTGCGCCATCAACGTCGACGGCGGCCGCTCTCCGGTGGTGTAGCCCCTCACCCCGCCCCTCTCCCCGCAAGCGGGGCGAGGGAGTTAAAGTTAAAGCCCCTCTCCCGCACCGCGGGAGAGGGAGGGGCCTAGCCGAGAGGCTGGAAGGGTGAGGGTCTCACCCCAGCCGCATATATTTCTCCTCGAGAGCCCGCCATCGGGCGGTGCCGACCGCGTCCTCGCGCTCCTGGAAGGTGGCGAGATCGCCTTCGATGCGGCTGGTGTCGCCGTCCTCCTTCAATGCCGCCAGCACCTTTTGCGCTGCGCGGATTGCTGCGCGATGGGTCTGCGAGGGGTAGATGCCGAGGCGGAACCCCATCGCCTCCAATTCACTCGCCGGCACCATCGGCGTCTTGCCGCCCTCGAACACATTGACCAGGGCAGGGCCGGCAACTTGGCGCGCGACGATGCGCAGTTCCTCGATGTTCTGCGGCGCCTCGACAAAGCCGACATCGGCGCCGGCTTCCAGATAGGCGTTGACGCGGTCGATCGCGGCCTGCAGGCCCTCGATTGCCCGCGCATCCGACCGGGCGATGATGACCAAATCGGGGTCCTGCCGGGTATCGACGGCAGCGCGGATCTTCCCGGCCATCTCGTCGAGGCTGATGACCTCCTTGCCCTCGTAATGCCCGCATTTCTTCGGGCTCACCTGGTCCTCGATGTGAAACGCGGCGACCCCGGACTTCTCGTACTCGCGGACCGTGCGGATCACGTTGATCGCATTGCCGTAGCCGGTGTCGGCATCGGCGATGACCGGGACGCCGACCGCCTCGACCGTTAGTCCGATAAAGCGGACATTCTCGGATAAGGTGAGTAAGCCGAGATCGGGATAACCATTGGCGCGCGAATAGCCGCCTCCGGTCAGATAGACCGCCTCGAACCCGGCCTGCTCGACGAGTCGCGCCGTCAACGTGTCATAGGCGCCCGGCACCATCGTGTAGCCGCGGCGGGCAATCAGAGCTCTCATTCTCTGTCGTGGTGTCATCGGCTCTCCTTCAACTTGATCCGTCAGGGGAAACCACTTTCTTTTCGGGGCCCTATGTGGCCATAAGGGGTGCCGTTTGGCGTGAGTGCAAACAGATCAACCACAACAGCCATGCCTGGGAGGAAAATGATTATGATCAGCGGCGTTCAATCGGGAAAGCTCGACCGTCGGAGTATCATCAAGGCGGCTGCGGCCGCCGGTGTCGCGCAACTGGCAGCGCCGTTTGCGATCACCGCTCGCGCCGCCGACGAGGTCAAATTCGGCCTCAACGACCCGCTGACCGGCACCTACGCCGAGCTCGGCAAAAACGAGCAGATCGGCTGCCAATTGGCGATCGATCAGATCAATGCCAAAGGAGGCATCCTTGGCCGCCAAGCCCAGTTGCTGGTCGAGGATTCGACGAGCGCCGATACCGGCATTGCCGTCCAAAAGGCGCGAAAGCTGATCGAGCGCGACAAAGTCGATTTCCTGCTCGGCAACGTCAACTCGGCGATGGCGATTGCGCTCGGCCAGGTGTCGAACGAGCTGAAGAAGTTGCACATCGTCACGGGCGGTCACACCGACTCGGTTACCGGCACCGATTGCCACTGGAACGTCTTTCGCGTCTGCAACACGACGCGCATGGAGACCAACTCGGTGTCCAAGACCCTGTTCACCAAATACGGCAAGAAGTGGTACTTCATCACTCCCGACTACGCCTTCGGCCACACATTGCAGCAAGGCTTCGAGGCGAGCCTCAAGCAGTTCGGCGGCACCGAGGTCGGTGCTTCTCTGACGCCGCTCGGGGCTACAGACTATTCTGCCTATCTGATCAAGGCGCAGGCGGCCAATCCCGACGTCATCATCTTTCTGACCGCCGGCAACGACATGGTCAATGCTCTGAAGCAGGCAGTGCAGTTCGGGCTCGACAAGCGCTTTCACATCGCCGGAGCGCAGCAGGAGCTGGAGGTGCTCGAGGGGCTACCGCCCGACGCGCGCATCGGCACCTGGGTTTTCGAATGGTATTGGGTGCAGCCCGAGGTGCCGCATGTGAAGGAATTCGTCGCCGACATCCGGAAGGTCAATGGCGGCAAGGTGCCGACGGCGCGCCACTGGTTCGGTTACGTCGCGGCCTGGACCTGCGCGCTGGTCGCCAACCAGCAGAAGACCCTCGACCCGGTCAAGCTGGCCAAGGTGCTCGAAAATTTCAAATTGCCGCCGGAAATCGCGCTGATGCCGTACGACACCTTTTATCGCGCCGGCGATCACCAGCTGATGCCGACGCTCTACGTCGGCAATGCGGTCGAAAAAGGGCCCGAGCCCGAGGATCTGTTCAAGGTCGATGAGCTGGTCAAGGGCGTCGACGCCGCCTTGCCGGTCGCCGAGACCGGCTGCCATCTAAGCTGGCCGGCTTGAGGCCGCGATACCCCTCACCCACCCAGCCCTGTCGGGCTGGGTCCCCCCTCTCCCGCATTGCGGGAGAGGGGCTCAGGCCGGCGCACGTTTTAGCCCCTCTCCCGCATTGCGGGAGAGGGTGCCGAGCGGAGCGAGGCGGGTGAGGGTAAGCCGGCGCATGAACAGATGACACAGCTCCTGGTCTTCAACCTCTTCAACGGGCTGATCATCGGCGCGTTCTATGCATTGATGGCGCTCGGTCTGTCGCTGATCCTCAACCTTACCAGCGTAATCAATTTCGCTCATGGCGGGTTCCTGGCGGTCGGCGCCTATCTCGCCTACACCTTGATCCCCTATATCGGGTTCTGGGGAGCATTGGCGGTCGCGCCGATATTGACCGCCGCTCTGGGCCTGGTCGTCGAGCGGGTCTTGATCCGCCCGCTTTACGGCCGCGATCCCTTGTACAGTCTTCTCCTCACCTTTGGGCTCGCCTTCATCCTGGAGGATGGAACCCGCTACATCTGGGGCGCGGGGACCCTGCCCTTCGCCGTGCCGGGCTGGCTCTCGACCCCGCTCAGCAGCACCTTTTTCTTCCTGACCGGCTATCGGATGTTCATGGTCGCGCTGGTCGTCGCGGCAGTGATTGCGTTGTTCCTGATCCTGAACCGCACGCGTCTCGGCATGCGGATCCGCGCCGGGACATTGGACTTGGAGACGGTTTCCGTGCTCGGCGTCAATACCCGGATATTGCGCAACCTCAATTTCGGGCTCGGCATTTACCTCGCCGGCCTGGCGGGGGTGCTGGCAGCCGGCATGCTGGGCTTGCAGCCGACGATCGGCAGCACGCTGCTCATGCCGAGCTTTGTCGCCATCATCATCGGCGGCCTCGGCAGCCTTCCTGGCACACTATTGGGCGGGCTCTTGATCGGTGTCGCCTCGGGGATCACCACAGTGTTCTTTCCGTCGGCGAGCGAGGCCGTGATCTACGTGATCATGGGCCTTGTCTTGCTGGTGCGGCCGCGCGGCCTGTTGGGTGAGGAAGGACGGTTCTAGTGAGCGTGCTCGGCAGGCGGGGGCCCGATATTGCAGTCTGGCTGCTGCTGCTCGCGTTGCCCTATTGGCTCAATTGGGTGGGCGGCTACACCTCACTGGGAAGCCGCGTCCTGGTATTGGGCCTCGCGGCGATGTCGCTCAATTTTCTATTGGGCTTCACCGGCGTTCTATCGTTCGGCCACGCCGCCTATTTCGGCCTCGGTGTCTACGGCGTCGGCCTCACGATCAAATACCTGGTGCCGAGCACATTGATCGGGATGGCAGTCGGGGTGATTGCCGGCGCGATCGCCGCAGCACTGATCGGCCTGCTGATCGTGCGCCTCAGGGGCATTTATTTCGCGATGGTGACGATCGCCTTCGGGCAAGTTTTTTACTTTATTGCCTATCGTTGGAATTCGATCACCGGCGGCGATGACGGGCTCTCCGGCTGGCATCGCATGCCGATCGATTTGAGATTTACCACCGTCGACATCCTCGGCAACGACAAGGCCTTCTACTATTTGGTTCTGGTCTCCTTTGCTGTGGCGATCGGCATCATGGCGGCTTTGCTGCGCTCGCCGTTTGGCCGCACGTTGCTGGCGATCCGCGAGAACGAGCGGCGCGCGCGCTTTCTCGGTATTCCAGTCGACCGGCACATCTGGCTGTCCTGGGTCATATCGTGCCTCTTCGTCAGCCTGGCCGGCACCCTCTACGCGCTGCTGAACAATTTCGCCGACCCGCACGATCTGCGCTGGGACCAGTCGGGGGATTTCGTGATCATGGCGGTTCTGGGGGGCATGCGCTCGTTCTGGGGGCCGCTGATCGGTGCGGCGATCTTTGTTGTGCTGCAGGATTATGTCTCGAGCATGACGGCGAACTGGATGTCATTCATCGGGCTGTTCTTCGTGCTAGTCGTCCTGTTTTTCCCACGCGGCGTGCTCGGCATCATCCAGCGCAGGGCCGCGCCGTGAGCTTACTCGAGGTCGAGAACGTCTCGCGCCACTTTGGCAACCTGATCGCCGTGCGCGACGTGTCGATGTCCGTCGAGGACGGCGAGCTGCGGGCGGTCATCGGGCCCAATGGCGCGGGTAAGACGACCTTCTTCAATCTGATCAGCGGATTCCTGGCCCCGACCTCCGGCCGCATCCTGTTCGACAGGCAGAACATCACGAGTTTGCTGCCGGCGCGGCGCGTCTGGCGCGGGATTGCGCGTACCTTTCAGGTCACCGAAATCTTTCCCGAGCTGACGGTGCGAGACAATCTGCGCATCGCCGTCGAGGTTGCAGCGGGTTATCGGCTGCGGCCATGGATCTCTCGCAACGCCGACGCCGAGGTCAGCGCGCGCGTCACCGATCTTTCCGACAAGGGCGGGCTGGCCGACGAGGAGGACCGGCCGGTCGGCGAGCTGAGCCACGGCGACCAGCGGGCCACCGAGATCATGATGGCGCTCGCGCTCAACCCGCGGCTTCTGCTGCTCGACGAGCCGACCGCGGGGATGGGCGATCAGGAGACCTACAACATCACCCGGCTCATTCGCCAACTGCATCAAGACCACAAGCTCTCGATCGTGCTGATCGAGCACGATATGCGGGTGGTTTTTCACCTCGCCGACCGCATCATGGTCTTGGCCGAAGGAGCTATGCTGGCCGAGGGCACGCCGCAGGAGATCGCCGCGAACGAAGCCGTGCAGGCCGCCTATCTGGGGGAAGGTGCATGAGCGGCCCGGTGCTGGCGGCCGAGGACCTCCACACCTTTTACGGCAAGAGCCACATCCTCCACGGGGTCAGCCTGGAGGTGCGCGAGGGCGAGATCGTCACCCTATTGGGGCGCAACGGCGCCGGCAAGACCACGACCCTGCGGAGCCTGGTCGGCCTCACTCCGCCGCGCAACGGCGTAGTGCGAATCTTCGGCCACACCACGACGGCTTGGCCGCCCTATAGGATCGCCGCGCTGGGCGTCGGTTATGCGCCGGAGGGACGCCACATCTTTCCGAACCTGACGGTCGAGGAGAACCTCAAGGTGCCGCTCGAGCGGCCGGGCCCGTGGACGATTGCGCGCATCCACGCGCTCTTTCCGCGCCTGGCGGAGCGCCGCGGCAACAAGGGCCGCCAGCTCTCGGGCGGCGAGCAGGAGATGCTCGCGATCGCCCGCGCGCTGATCCTCAATCCGAAGCTGCTGATCCTCGACGAGCCGTCGCAGGGCCTGGCTCCGCTGATCGTGCGGGAGGTCTTCAAGGTCGTCACCTCGGCGCGCGAGGAGGGCATCTCGATCCTGCTGGTCGAGCAGAACGTGCGCGCGGCGACCGAAATCGCCGACCGCGCCTATGTATTGGACGACGGACGCGTGGTGTTTTCCGGCGCGGCCGGCGAATTCGCCAAGGACGAGGATCGCGTCCGCGCACTGGCCGGCGCTAGCGCCGAAGCCTGGGCCGGCGCTGAAGCGGAATAGCTATTTCGGCGCCGCCGCCGAGGGGTGAAACAGCTGCTCGCCATTGACCTCGTACGCCCCAATCGCGGCTTGTCCTTCGGGCGAGGCGAGCCAGTCGGCCAAGCGGCGGGCGGGGTCCTGCTTGGCTTGCGGGTGCTTCTTCGGGTCGAGCAGGATCACATCGTAGCGGTTCAACAGCCGCGGATCGCCTTGGACGAGCACCGTGAGGTCCCGCTTGTTGCCAAAACTGAGCCAGGTGCCGCGATCGGAGAGGGTGTAGGCGCTCATCGCTGCGGCCGTGTTCAGTGCCGCCCCCATGCCGCCGCCGATGTCGCGGTACCATGAGCCCCCGCCGGTCTTGGCCGGGTCGATCTCGGCCGCCCGCCACAGGCGGTGTTCGAGGGCGTCGGTCCCGCTCTTGTCGCCGCGCGACACGAAAGGCGCGCCGGCCCCGGCGATCGCGGTGAATGCCGCGACCGCGTCCTGGCCGCCGGCAATGTGCGCCGGGTCTCCGTGCGGGCCGACAACGATGAAGTCGTTCCAGGCGATCTGCCGGCGCTCGGTGCCGTGGCCCGCGGCGATGAATTGTTGCTCGGCCTCGGGATCATGCACCAATACCAGATCGGCGTCGCCCCGCGCCGCCGTCGCCAGCGCCTGGCCCGTACCCTGCGCGAGAACGCGCACCGAGATGCCGGTCTTGTTCGTGAATTCCGGCAGGATGCGCGCGAGAAGCCCCGAATTTTCGACCGAGGTTGTCGAGGCCAGCACGATCGTCTCGTTAGCGCCGGCCCGCCCGGCGACCAAGCTCACGAAAGCGGCCACGACCACCGCTGCAAATCCGGGCCGCATTCCTATCGCTCCTCGTCGGCGCCGAGTGCGAAGATGGTTGCACTGACCGCGACGCTGATGCCGATGAGCACAAAGCCGAGACCGAGGGCCATCGACAGATTGCCCTTGCTGGTTTCGAGAACGATCGTCGTCGTCATCGTTCGCGTGTAGCCGGCGATGTTCCCGCCTACGATCAGAATGGCGCCGACCTCGGAAATCGTGCGGCCAAAGCCGGCGAGGACGGCGGTCAGGAGCCGCCGCCGCGCCATCGCCAGCAGGTGCGGAATGGCGCGCAGCCGCGTCGCGCCATCGACCTGGAGCGCGCCGCCGTATTCATCCCACAAATCGGCCGACCCGCTGTGCACGAGAGCGGTTACGATCGGCAGCGCCAAGACGGTTTGCGCGAGCACCATGGCGGCCGGGGTGAACAGGATACCGAGTGCCCCGAACGGACCCGAGTGCGAGAGCAGCAGGTAGAGCGCAAGACCGACGACGACCGGGGGGAGCCCTAGCAACGCGTTGAACGTGACGACGAGAATTTGCCGGCCCGGAAAGCTGTAGACGGCAAGCGCCGCTCCCAACGGTGTCCCGAACAGCGTCGCCAACGCGGTTGCGGAAACGCTGACCGCAAGCGAGAGCGCGACGATACGCCCGAGCGCTCCGGCTTCCAGGATGGCCCACAAATCCCACTCGGACACCGATCAGCAGAACCCAGCGCGGCAGCGTTCGATGAAGGAGATTATCGATTTTCGCCGTCGCTGTCGGGGTTCCGGAGCGCGCTCCTGGCGACAGCCCCGCCGCCGGACCCGCCGGCTAACGTCCCGAACCGTAACGCCGGCTCGACGCGCCGGTCGACCAGCGCTCGCTTTCGAGCCGCTGCCGGCTTTCGCCGGCTTTCAAGAGGCTGCGGCCGCCGGAAGCGGCGGCATCGGGATCGCGGCTTTCTTTTTTGGGGTCTGGTGCGCGTTCGCGGCGGAGCTCCTCCATACGTGCACGGATCGTGGCAAAATCGTCGGCAGCGCGGGGTCTGGTCACGTCTCCTCCTCGAATTTGGCCGAGCCTCGCCGAGGCTCATGTCGCTTAATTAAGGAAAGCTTGGGCCCATGCTGGCGCATGGGCGCGGCTCGGGCAAGCAAAAATCAAGGAACCGAGGCGAGCGCCCGATATAGGTCCTCACCGCGAATAACGACTTGCATTGGAAGCGGAAGTAGGCCACCTGACCGACTCATGGCCACACTAGACGACATCGTTTCGGCAGCGGCGAAGGTGTTTCGGACCAAGGGCTATCATGCCGCGACGGTCCGTGACATCGCCGACGAGGTCGGCATCCTGAAGGGCAGCCTCTACCACCATTTCGACAGCAAGGAGGATTTGCTCTACCTCGTCGTCAAAGAGCCGATCGCGCAAATGTTCCGCACGATCAGCGAGATCGCCGCCGCCGACGGGACCGCCACGGAGAAGCTGCAGCGGGCGATCTCGGCCCATCTCGAGGCCTTCGACCGCCACTACCCGCACCTCTTCGTCTATCTGCGCGAGCGCGAGTTGGTAAAGCGCCGCTTTCGCGAAATGATCGGCTTTTCACCGAAAGAATACGAGCGCTGCTGGCAGCAGATCATTCGCGAAGGCGTCGAAACCGGCGAGTTCCGCGCCGAGCTCGACATTCAGGTCGCCTCCTACGGCCTCTTGGGAATGCTTAACTGGCTCTACAAATGGTACGACCCGCAGGGCCGGCTCAGCGTGCAGGAGGTGGCCGAGCAATTCACCTCCCTCGCGTTCGCCGGTCTCGCCGCCGCTCCCGCGGCGCCGCACCGCAACCGAGTCAAACTCGCACGATGACACGCCCCCGCTTCCAACTCCCTCGCCCCCTTGCGGGGAGGTCGTTGGGGTGAGGGCAATCTTGCTATCGTTCAGCCGCGACACGCTCGCGGTTGAGGTCGAGCAGCCGAGCTAGAGCGTCCTCTTCGATGATATCGGCGGGCCAACCATAGGCGGTGGCGACCGCGGCGTCGAGCTCACGGTGAGCGTTGTCAAGCCAGGCGGGTCGCTCGTTGTAGAGATTGGTCAAGGTGCGTTTCTTTAGGATCGCGGCGGCCTTCGGGCTGACCGGGACGATGCGATCGGGAAACCGCGGCACCACCTCCGGCGCCCGCTCGACGAGATCCGGCGGGTTGCGCCAAGCCTCGCGCAACTCATTGAGCCGCCGCGCCGCCTCGGCGATCGCAATGGCGCGCGGGTCGCCGGCATATTCAGCCGCTAGCCGGTTCGGCGTCAGTCCGTCAGGGAAAGGGAAGGTTTCGAAGGTTGTAGATGGCGTATAGCGCGGATCGTTCCCGACCCCCAGCCAAGTACAAAGCACAAGCGCCCATGCTTCGTGGAAGCGGCTCTCCAGGATGCCAAAGGTAACGTTATCATCGCGCGTTGTAACGATGAGTTGACAGTCGGGCATAATTGATCTGTTGACCCACGCGAATACCCGATGTTTCGCCACTCGCGGCGTGGCGAGATACCTGGTCAGCTCGGTCATGGCCCGCCACATGCCAGGCCGCGGTTCGACATGGCGCCACCAATAAGCTGCGTACGCCTCGCGGCGGTTCTGCAAGCGCACCGGCCGGACATGCTCCAGGACGTACGCGTACGGCGCTTCGTATAATGCCGCTTCCTGTTCGCTCATCTGCCAGCCGAAGTCGATGATCCATCGCCCAGATGACTGGCGCATGAGGTCCATTCCGTTCATCCACGGCCGCAGCACATCGGAGTTCGGCCGGCCATTCGGGTTGAGCGGAAGCTGCAACCATTCACGCGCCAGATTACCCGGGATGTCGAACGCGCCGCCTTTCGTATCGCCCATGAACGCGACGCCGCGATTTTCCCTCAATCGCCGCGCGGCCGTGAAATCCGAACGAGCACCCGTCAGGTCGGGGTTGATGCGCGCCACCAAAGCCCCATCGAGCCGCACTTCTCCCAGAGCTTTGCTTACGGCGAAGCAGATCAGAGAAACCCGTACCGCTGCGCCGTCCAGTATCCAGGGCTCGTCATCCCAAGCGTCGTAAATGATGCCGCTCCGAGAGAGCGCGTCGAGCACGCGCCGATTGGCACCGCCGCGGATCGAGTTGGTCGCGACCAACCCGGCGCGTTGGGCATTCCCGGCCGCAACCCGCTCCCAAGCCTTCGCGAACCAATAAGCCACCAAATCGGCTTCTGCCGGCACCCGCTGGGCATAGGTCGCAAATAGCCACTCGACATAATCGTTGCCGAGCCCCGTTCGCATAAGCTTTCCGCCGAGAAACGGCGGATTTCCGATCACCACATCCGCCTCTGGCCATCCGGCTTCGGTGCCGTCCTCGTTCAGGATCGCGTCGCGGCATTCGATCGTGTCGAGCGGCTTCAGGATCGGATTGCGGCCGACATCGAAGCCGTTGCGCCGCATCCATTGAATCTCGCCGATCCACACCGTCACGCGCGCCAGTTCGGCGGCGTAAGGGTTGATCTCGATGCCCTTGACCGCCTCCGGGCCGATGCGCGGGAACTCGCGCGCCAGCCCCAAGGTTTCGGCCTCGATCGCGACGCGATGTTCGATGTCCTTGAGGGCCAAGAGGGCCAGATAGAGAAAATTGCCCGAGCCGCAGGCCGGGTCGAGGACCCGGAAGGCGCGTAGCCGGTCGAGAAAACCGCGATAAAGCGCATTGGCCTCATTCGTCAGACGGGTGCGCTGCGCCGCCTGCCCACGCCGGCCGGTGCGGTCGAGGTCGCCGGCGATCTCGGCCTGCCGCGTCAGCCTCTCGATCTCGGCGCGCGTCGCCGCCCATTCGGCGAGCCAAGGCCGGATGATAACCGGCTCGACGATCAGCATGATCTTGTCGCGGTCGGTGTAATGCGCGCCCAATTGGCTGCGCTTGTCGGGATCGAGCCCGCGCTCGAAGAGGGTCCCGAAAATGCTGGGGTCGATCTCGGCCCAGTCGCGAGCCGCCGCCTCGCGCACCAGCGCGATGTTGTCGCGGGTCAACGGCAATGCGCTGTCGTCGTCGAAGAGGCCGCCATTGAACCAGGCGACCCGCTCGAACCCGATCTTGCCGCCGCCCTGCATCGCCGCGAACAATGACGAAGCCAGGGCTTCGAACTCGCCCCGCGAGCGCGCCACGCTGTCGAGCATGCGGTCGAACATTTTGCCCGGCAGCAGATCGACATCCTCAGCGAACATGCAGAAGACGAGCCGATTGATGAAATGGGCGACCGACTGCGACGGATGCCCGCGATCGCGCAAGCGCTGGGCGAGGCGAGCGAACTCGGCGGCCGCTTGTTCGGTCAAGGCTTGTCGCGTCAGCCCAGGCTTCAGCTGCTCCGGATCGGTAAAGGCCCATTTGAGCCAGCGCAGCTTCCGAGAATCGGCTAGCTCCTCGAGCCCGATCTCGTAAGTATGGCTGACGGTATTCGTCCAATTGGTATGGATCTCGAACCGCGCGAGATCGCAGACGATCAGTAGCGGCGGGTTTTCGAGGGCCGGCGCATAGCGCTGGAGCTGGGCGAAGGCTGCCCTCAGATCCTTGCCCTTGCTCTTGTATTCCCAGCCGAAACGCTCGCGCTTCCAGACATCGGCCCAGCCTTCTCCGCCGGTCGTCTTCATGGCGCCCTTTTCAAAGGCGTACCACTCGCCCTTCGGGTCGGCGGTGGTCGGCGGCTCCTCGCCGAGGAGATCACACAGATCGCGGAAATGCGACTGTGCGGCGGCGCGCTCGGTCAGATCGGCCGAGCGCCATCTGGCGATGAAGTCAACAGCGAGCATGCTTCGCGTTAATGTCACACGCCGGCCCGAAACATCAACCGAAGATGAACACGTTTTTCGGCAAATCGGGTTACTTGCCGTTCCCATTGCCCTTTCCGCGCTTCGGGGCAAGAGGAACCTTCCCTCAAATCGCCTAATTCGTGTTGTAGGACTCCCTGCCGTCGCTTGGTTGTGGGAAAGGTAATGGCCGTAGAGGAGGTGCCCGACTGCAACCCTCAGGGGAGATTTTGCTGCTGATTTGCTGCAGGTGCAGCTACGGTCGGTTGCCGAAACAACTTATCGTGGTGGGCAGCGTCGTCTTGCCGTAATGACGCCGGTCGGGGTTGACAGGCACGGCTCCGGGGCATAGCGTCGCCGAAAACCAAACGAGCGTTTGGTTACGGGCTTCGTCAGGCAACCCGAAAAAGGAGCTGGGTTATGGGTCGCGCTTACAATGTCATCGATGCCGACGGTCACATCCTCGAGCCGCTGGACCTCTGGGACAAATACATCGACTCGGCCTTCCGCGACCGGGCGCCGCGGATCGTCAAGCAGGAGAACGGCAAGGAGCGGCTCATCATGGAGGAGCACGCGGTCGGCGACGGCCAGCGCGGCATCGGCCGGATCGGCGCGGTCGGGGCGCGGCAAGGCATCGTCGACGATACGATGGAGTATAAGGACGGGAAGCCAGGCGGGTTCGATCCGCACAAACGCATCCCCGACATGGATGCCGACGGCATCGACGCCGCCTTTCTCTACCCGAGCCTCGGCCTGTTCTCCGGCGCCATCCAAGACCCGCCGCTCGCCGCCGCGGTCTGCCGCGCCTATAACCGCTGGCTCGCCGATTACTGCAAACCCTATCCCGAACGCCTGTTCGGCGTGGCGATGTTGCCGCTGCAGTCGGTCGACCTGGCAATCGCCGAGATGCGCTTTGCCAAGAAGGAGCTGGGTTTCCGCGGCGGCTTCATCCGGCCGAATCCGTACAACAACAAGATGATCCACCACCTGGATTACGAGCCGTTCTGGGCGGCGGCCGAGGATCTCGACTTCTCGATCGGCTTCCACGAGGGCGCATCGAGCGGCATGCCGACGGTCGGCGTCGATCGGTTCGAGGGCCGCGGCGCGCGCCACATCATCTCGCATACGATGGAGATGATGCTGGCGTGCATGAGCGTCATCTGGGGCGGCGTGTGCGAGCGCCATCCAAAAATCCGCATCGCCTTCCTCGAATCGGGCGGCGGCTGGATCGCCCCATGGCTGGACCGGATGGACCGGCACTTCGACGACCAGGGGTTCAACGATTCCGGTCTGTCGACGCGGCCGAGCGAGCTCTTCCAGCGCAATTGCTGGATCTCCTTCGAGCCGGTCGAGGGCAGCATCAAGGCGCTGGCCGACTATATCGGGCCGCACAAGATCCTGTGGGCCACGGACTACCCGCACCCGGACGGCTTCTTCCCCGGCGCGCCAAAGATGATCATGGACCGCATGGAAGGGCTGTCCCCCGAGACCAAGCACCAGGTCATGGCCGGCGGCGCGATGGGGCTATACGGGCTGAACTAATAAAAAGAACAGCCCTGGTTTCGACAATGTGGTCTTCGTCACCCCCGCGAAAGCGGGGGTCCAGGGCCAGCGCCGAGACCCCTGGAACTCTGGATTCCCGCCTTCGCGGGAATGACGGTAATTCGAGGGAGGGAGGAGGAAAATGACTACCGCTATTCGAGATGACATGTTCACCCCGGATGTCCTCGCCGATCCCTATACTTATTACGGCCGGCTGCGGGACGAGGATCCGGTACATTGGAACGACATTTATGCGTTATGGGTCATCACGCGGCATGACGACGTGACGTGGATGACCCGGCATAACGAGCTGTTCTCGTCTGCCGTCTTCAAGAACGATCCCAAACCCGCCTATCCGGCGATCGACGAGTTGGATCTCGGCCTCTATGAGTATGTCAGGAATTACCAAGCCGACCAGTTTATCCAACATGATCGCCCCGAGCATTTGGACATGCGAAAGATCGTGCACGGCTACTTCACGCCGAAAGCGATGGAATCCTGGCGGCCGTTTGTCGTCAACGCCGTGAAGGAGCTCCTCGACGCGGCCGAAGAAAAGGGCAGCATGGATGTGATGCGGGATCTGGCGACCCCGCTGCCGGTGCTCGTAATCGCGCAGATGATGGGCGTCCCCGCCGAGGATCGGCCCTATGTCCGACAGCTCGCCGAGAAGCTCCTTTATATCGGCCGGGGCGAGCGCGATCGCATGCCGATCCTGACCGACGGCATGAAAGGGATGGTCGAGTACGTCTCGCCGCTCGTCGACGAACGCATTGCCAAGCCAGGCGACGATTTCATCTCGGTGCTGGCGAGCGGGGAGAAGAATGGCGTCTTCACGCGGCATCAAGTGCTGGTCAACACCTCGCTGCTGCTGTTGGCGGGCCACGAGACGACGATCAACCTCATTTGCAACGGCACATTGGCGTTCATCCAACATCCCGACCAATGGGCGCTCTACAAAGAGGATCCGGTCGGCCGGGCCAAATGGGCGACCGAGGAGTGCCTGCGTTACGACGCGCCGGTCAAGTCGATCCAGCGGCTCGCCTCGCAGGATATCGAGGTGCGCGGCAAGGTGATGGAAAAGAACGACCGAATTCGCTGGTTCATCTCTTCCGCCAATCGCGATCCCAATGTGTTCGCCGACGCCGACAAATTCGACATTACCCGGCAGCCGAACCCGCACGTGGCCTTCGGCAATGGGGTTCATCACTGCCTCGGGGCGACCCTGGCGCGCGTCGAGGGCCAGGAGGTTTTCAAGGCCTTGGCGGAACGGTTCCCCGGGTTGCAGGTCGAGACCGAGGCACTGGATTATCAGCCCAGCATCACGTTCCGGTCGCTGAAGTCGCTGCCGGTCACTTGGCAATAGGGGTGTGTCAGTGGCCCGCAAGCTGCGCGTCCGGGTAGACCACGACGTATGCGTCGGGAATGCCATGTGCGAGACGATCGCCCCAAAGGTGTTTCGGCTCAATGACAACCGCCAGTCGGAAGCCGTCGATCCCGCAGCGGACACAGTCGAGAAGATCCTGGAGGCGGCGGAGAATTGCCCCGTCAGCGCAATCTTCGTCGAGGACGCGGAGACCGGGGAACAATTGTTCCCGTAGGCACCCATGCCCAAGGTCACGTATGTCGAATACAACGGAACCGCGCATCAGGTGGAGGTGCCGGTCGGCCTCTCGGTGATGCGTGGCGCAGTCAATAACGGCGTGCCGGGCATTGACGCCGACTGCGGCGGCGAGTGCGCCTGCGCGACATGCCACGTCTATGTCGACCCCGGGTGGCTCGGAGAAATCGGCCTGCCCGAGCCGGATTCGCAAGAGGCCAGCATGCTGGGGTTCGCGGCGGCGGCCGAGCCCAATTCTCGTCTCTCGTGCCAGATCAAGATGCGCGAGGAACTCGACGGTCTCGTCGTTCGGCTCCCGGACGGGCAACACTGACCCGAAATGGACTGACACCAAATGGACTGACGCCGGCCAGAGCCGGTTCGGAGGCAATTCGATGGACACGCATATCAATTACGACCTCCGCGCGGATGCGTATTCGAGGCCGCTCGACACGTTCGACGTCAGCGACCCGCAGCTCTATTTCACCGACACTTGGTATCCCTATTTCGAACGGCTGCGCCGAGAGGATCCGGTGCACTATACGCCGGATAGTCCGTATGGGCCGTACTGGGCGGTCACCAAATACAAAGACATCATGAAGGTGGAGGTGAACCACCGCGTCTTCTCGTCATCCGACGATGTCGGCGGCATCAGGATCGACGATCCGCCAAAAGGCATGGAGCGGCCGAGCTTTATCCGCATGGACCCGCCGGAGCACGACGAGCAGCGCAAGGTGGTCGGTCCGACCGTGAACCCGATGAACCTCGCAAAGATGGAAAGCCTAATTCGCGAGCGTACATGCAATGTGCTCGACGAGCTGCCGCGCAACGAGGAATTCAACTGGGTGGACCGGGTCTCGGTCGAGCTCACCTCACGGATGCTGGCCACGCTTTTCGACTATCCGCTGGAGGGCCGGCGCGAGCTGATCCGCTGGTCGGAGGTCGCGATCTGCGACATCAATGCGCCTGACGCGCTCGTTCGCTCCGAGGAGGAGCGCTTTGCCGAGCTGCTCAAATTCACCGAGCACATGAATGCGTTATGGGAGGAGCGCGCCAAGCGGCCGCCCGAATTCGACATCATCTCGATCCTCGCGCACAGCGATCTGACCAGCAAGATGTCATTGCGCGAGCGCATGGGGATCCTGATCCTCTTTCTCGTCGGCGGGAACGACACGACCCGCAATTCGATGTCGGGCGGCGTCTGGGGGCTGAGCCAATATCCGGACGAGCGGCGCAAAGTGCGGGACAACCCGGCGCTGATCCCGGGCCTAGTATCGGAGATCATTCGCTGGCAGACCCCGGTGATCCATATGCGGCGCACCACGCTCGAGGATGCCGAAATTGGCGGCAAGCCGATCAAGAAGGGCGACAAGGTCGTGATCTGGTACATCTCGGGCAACCGTGACGAGGAGGCGATCGAGAACCCGAACGCCCTGATCGCCGACCGCCCCCGCCCGCGCGAGCACCTCTCCTTCGGCTTTGGCATTCACCGCTGCCTCGGCAACCGCCTGGCCGAACTGCAGTTGCGCATCCTTTGGGAGGAGATCCTGCACCGCGATCTGAAGATCGAGGTATTGGACAAGCCGGTCTACGCCTACTCGAACTTTCTGCGCTCGATCAAATCGCTGCCGGTGCGCCTCGCCGCCTGACTTGCCCCTCACCCTCCCGCTGTGCGGGCCCCTCCCTCTCCCCGCAAGCGGGGCGAGGGACCTTTCGAACCCCTCCCTCGCCCCACTTGCGGGGAGAGGGTCGGGGTGAGGGGCACTCCTCAAAGCGGCGTGCCGGGTGGGAAGTCGGGGCGGCGCTTCTCGCGGTGCGAGGCCAGGCCCTCCCTCACCTCCGGCCCCGTAAAGCCGAGGAATTCGAGCGCCAGCGATGTGTCGAAGGTCGGCCCCATCGCCCGCAGCCAGTTGTTCAAGGCGTATTTCGTCCAGCGGATCGCGCTCTGCGCGCCTTCGGCGAGCCGCGTCGCGATCTCGACTGCCTTTGCGTCGAGCTCTGTGTCCTCGACCGCCAGTGAAATCAGTCCAATACGCTCCGCCTCCTCACCGAGGACCTGATCACAGAGCAATAGATAATACTTGGCCTTGGCGAGGCCGCATAGCAGCGGCCAGGCGATCGCGGCGTGGTCGCCCGCCGCGACTCCCAGCCGCGTATGGCCGTCAATGATGCGGCAGTCCTTCGTCGCAATGGAAATATCGGCGAGCAGGCCGCAGACGAGCCCGGCCCCGACGGCGACGCCGCGCATCGCGCTGACCACCGGCTTACTGCAGTTGATCACATTATAGACGATGTCGCGCGCCTCCTTCCATTGCCGTGCCCGCGACGCGAAGTCGTCGATATTCTCTTGAATTATTGCGAAATCGCCGCCGGCCGAGAATACCTTGCCTGCGCCGGTCAGAATCGCGGCATTGACGCTCGCATCCTTGTCGACATCGCGCCAGATGTCGCCGAGCTCGGCGTGCATAGCCGCATCCGTCGTGTTCATCCGGCCGTTATCCATGGTGATCCGGAGAACCTTTTCATATGGGCGATCAAATTTGAGCCGCGTATAGCGGGCATAGGGATCGGTCATCGGGGCCTCTCGTGATTATAGAATCACAATGAGACGGTGAGACGGTGAGGCCATTCAGCTTCTCTTCCTCACTGCCTCATCGTCTCATTGTAAACCTCGCGGCGCACAGTCACCGTAGCGCGACAGCCGAACGACGGGACCCGCTGCGCGCAATTGCTCCTGGGCCGGAAACGGGTTCTCAAAGAACTCCCGGCAAAAAGGATCGACCTCCGAGACCGCTTGTGCTGATGTCACCGGTGTCCCCGCCGCGAGGAGTTGGGATTGCTTCGTCGCGCGGCGCGCTCCCCGCAATGACACCGGTGCAAGCTGGTCGAAATTAGCTCTTACCCCGCCCCACCTGTTGCATGATCCCGCTGGCGGCGCCGGGGTCGTAGCCGGCGGCGACGTGGACGTCGACGACGCACACCTTGCCGGCGCGGACCGCAGCGACGGCTTCAGTGAGGGCCGTCACCAGACGCCGCGGATCGTCGACTGGCCCGACGCCGATGCATCCCTGAGCGCGGGCCATCGCCGCGAGATCGATGTCCGGATCACGGATGGCCTGGCCGATCCAGCGGTTTTCAGGCGGTCGGCCGCGCTCGCGTGCGACCCGCTCCTGGTGCAGCTCGTCATTGAAGAACGAGCGGTTATTGGCGAGCACGATCAGCAGCGGGATGCCGTTGCGCACCGCGGTCCACAGGGCGGTGACCCCCATCAGGAAATCGCCGTCGCCGAGCACCGCAACGGGCAGGCGCTCGCCGTCGCGCAAGGCCAACGCCGCGCCGACCGCCATCCCCGGCCCCGATCCGATGCCGCCGCCGCCATCGGCGCCGAGAAAATCCAGCGGGTGCCGGAAATCCCACAAATGCTCGCCCCAGCTGAGCGGCAGTCGGATCATGCTGGTCGGCGCCCCGGCCAGCGCCTCCTTCAGCGCCGTTGCCAATAACGGCACCTCGATGATCGAAGCCGTTTCGAGCGCGGACAGCGGTGGCGGACCGCGCCGTTCGCGCGCCGCCGGCAAGGGCGGCGCATTCGGACGCAATCGCTTGACCTCGGCCAACAGGGCCGGCACTGCCGCGTCGGGCTCGGCCAACAGATAGACATCGGCCGGCGGCAAGCCCTGATAGTCCATGCTCCACCCATTGTGGACATATTGGTCGACGGAGACCTGGATCACCTTGCCGGCCGGGGACTTGCCGCGGCAGGCGCCCTTCAATGTCCCGGCGAGATCGATCCAGTCGAGGCTCAGGATCACGTCCGCCGCCGCGACCAGTTCGGCGCCGGCCGGCGACAGCGAGGTCGCGGGTCCGGCGGCGTGCAGCGGATGATCGGTTGGAAAGGCGGCGCCGGCCTTGCGGTCGGTCATCACCCGCGCGCCGATCGCCTCGGCGAGCTCGACCCGCCGCTGCCACGCCTGCGGATCACGCGAGGTGCGCCCCATCAGGATGACGGGACGCTCGGCGCGGGCGAGGAGCTCGGCAGCCTGGCGCAGCGCTCGGCCGGCCGGTTCCAAGGGCCCCGGCGGAGCAAACCGGGCGGCCTCGGGACGCGGAGGCGATCCCGCGATCTCGTCCTCCTGCAGTTCCAGGTTCAAGTTGATGTAGACGGGTCCGCAGGGCGCGGTTTGCGCGATCATATTGGCCCGCAAGATCGCCTCCTGCGCCGCCCCGATCGAGCACGGCTGATCATCCCATTTGGTGTAGTTGCGGATCAACGCGCCCTGGTCGCGCACCGTGTGGATCCACTCGATCCACGGCCGGCGCCGCACCGCATCGACCGCTCCGGTGGCGCCGAGGACGATCATCGGCACGCGATCGCACCAGGCATTGAAGATCGCCATTGTCGCATGCATCAGCCCGACATTGGCGTGCGCGATCACCGCGAGTGGGCGGCCCGTCACCTTGGCGTAGCCATGCGCCAAGGCGACCGCGCTCTCTTCGTGCAGGCACAGCAGCATGCGCGGTCGCGTATTGCCGAGATAATTGACGATGCTGTCGTGCAGGCCGCGATAGCTCGACCCTGGGTTGAGCGCGACATAGGGAATATCCAGCTCGCGCAGCATCGCCGCGATCGCATCGCTGCCCCAGATCCGCGCCGAGGGCTGGCTCGGCACCGGTCGATCGATCTCGTTGCCGGCAGCCTCGACCGGCCTTGCGGACGAGTCATCCATTGTATCCTCCCTCGTGTGGGCGCGACCTCGGCGAAGTGAAAGAGATTTATTTATCAGTGTTCCAGATGTCAGTCGCAAGCTTCCAGTCGCGGCCGACCTTGCGCCAGACAACGACGTATTTCCCGACTACTTCCTGCGGCGGCTGGGACTTCGTCTTAAGGGTGACCGTGCCGATTTCACGCGCCGCCGAGCGGCCGAGCGGCAGGACGTCGACGGTCGTCAGCTTGGCGTCACTCATCTGCTGCGGCGCTTGCCGCCAGAACGCCTCAATCGCGGCGCGCCCCTTGACCATTGGCGAGCCCGGCGGGAGAACATACGCGTCCTCGGTATAGAGCGCGGCGACCGCGGCGGCGTCGCCCTTGTTGAAAGCCGCCGTCCAGACGTCGTTGAGCTTCTCGATTGTCGCCTTGCTCTGGGCGAGCGCCGGCGAGCCGAGGCTCAGCAGACCCATGATCATCACAATCCGCCACATCGTATTTCCTCCCGAAATAATGATCGCAACTTCCTGGAAGGCGGCGCGACCCTCACCCACCAAGCCCTTCGGGCTCGGTCCCCCCTCTCCCGCGGTGCGGGAGAGGCGCTTTGAGCTGAATGCACTGTAGCCCCTCTCCCGCAATGCAATGCGGGAGAGGGTGCCGAGCGCAGCGAGGCGGGTGAGGGTCTTCCCCAGTGACTAGTCACGGCGCGATCGTCGTGCCGCCGTCAACTACGATCGTCTGGCCGGTGATGAAGGCGCCGGCGCGCGCGGCCAGCATCACGGCGACGCCGGCGATGTCCTCGGGCTCGCCGAGCCGCCGCAACGGCGTCGCGGCCTCACGGGCGGCGCGGCGCTGCGGATCCTCGTAGAGCACGCGCGCGAACTCGGTCTTGACGAGACCCGGGGCGATGCAGTTGACCCGCACATTGTCGGGGCCCCATTCGGCGGCGAGATTGCGGCAGAGCGCGTAATCGGCGGCCTTCGTGACGCCGTACATGCCGAGCACCGTCGTCGCGCGCACCGCCGCGACGGAAATGATGTAGATGATCGACCCGTCGCGCCGCTCGCGCATCTCGGGCGCCACCATTCGCGACAGCCAGAGATTGCTCAGCACATTGTTGACCATCATGCGCTCGAATACTTCGTCCGTCAGCTTTTCGAGCGAGCCGTAATGCGGGTTGATCGCCGCATTGCAGACGAGAATATCGACGCGGCCCCAGGCCTCGCGCGTCTTGGCAACCAGGTTTTCGAGCTGCCCCTTGTCCGAGATGCGCGCCGTCTGCGCGATCGCCTCACCGCCTTTCTCCCGGATCGCAGCTGCGACCTGCTCGCACGGCGCGAGGTTGCGGGCGGAGATCACGACCCGGCCGCCCGCCTCGGCGATCGCCTCGGCGATTGCCCGGCCGATGCCGCGGCTCGACCCGGTCACAATCGCGACCTTCCCCGACAAATCGAACAGATTCATTGTGCCCTCTGATCAGCGATTGCGGCGCCCAATCATGCCGCATCGAGCGATTTTCCGAAACAGGATCATCATCGCCGTTTAGTACCGTTCGGCCGCTTGGTATCGTACGATTAGACTTGCCGGCGGCGTCACAATTTTTTCCGGCTTTAAATTAGGCAGTAAAAACCGTTTCAAACGGTTGCTGTATGCTGTATGCAGGGAGACTCGAAGATTGAGCGGCAGGAAGAGAAGCAGTCATGAATTCCGAAAATACCGAAAAGGACATCGATCTGCGGCCGGTAACCAAGATCATCGCAAGCTATGTCGGCAATCATACACTGTCACCCGAGCAGCTGCCGGCCCTGATCATCTCGGTGCAGCAGGCTCTGCGCGATCTCGGAAAACCGGCGCCGGTGCCGGTGCCGCGCACCCCGGCGGTGCCGATCCGGCGGTCCGTGCAGCATGATCACGTCGTCTGCCTCGAATGCGGCTTCCGGGGGAAGACTTTGCGACGGCATCTTGGCACCCGGCACGGATTGCAGACGGCCGAATATTTGCGGCGTTGGGATCTGGCGAGCGATCATCCGCTTACTGCGCCGGCCTATTCCGAACAGCGCTCGACAATGGCGAAAGAGCTTGGCCTCGGCCGCAAGCGCAGCCGGCCGCGGGGTAGGCCCCGCCGCGCCAAGGCCTGATGAATTGACGGTGGCGACGGACTCGCCGTTATCGCGTCCGCCTCCCACGGATTACTTTTAATCGGCCTCGCGTCCCAGGCCCCAAAAATAGCCGTAATGGCGTGGTATCAACGCGGGATGCCAAGCTGGTTGCTTTCTTGCTCTCACGTCGGGGCCCCAATAGAGCGCCAAACCGGACCCCTTACCCGGGCCGGGCTTCTCCTGTTTTTCACCAGTATTATCAGGAGGTCGGCCGTTCTCGCTGTTGCTGTCGTGCTCGGGACGACGGCGGGTCGAGCGGAAACCGCTGCGCTGCCGGTGACGGAAATCGCGCCCGGAATTTTCGTACACAACGGAGTGCATGAGGAAGCGTCCGAGGCGAACGAGGACGCGATCGCCAATATCGGCTTCATCATCGGTGATGACGCGGCCGCTGTGGTCGATCCAGGCGGCAGCTTCGCGGAGGGCAGCGCGCTGCGCGCAGCGATCCGCGTCCGCACGGATCGGCCGATTCGATATGTGATCCTGACCCACGTCCATCCCGACCATATCTTCGGGGCCGCCGCCTTCCGCGACGATCACCCCGATTTCGTCGGGCATGCCAAACTGCCGGGCGCCCTTGCCCAGCGTGGCGACTATTACCTCCGCAGGCTGCGCAGCACCCTTGGCGACGAGGCGAATGGCAGCGAGATCGTACCGCCGACCGTTCTGGTGTCCGATAAGCTCGAACTTGATCTGGGCAACCGGCCTCTGATTCTGTGGGCGCACGGCCCGGCTCATACGGACAACGACCTGACCGTCTTTGATCAGACCACCCGTACCTTTTGGCTCGCCGATCTGCTGTTCGTCGACCGCATCCCGGTCATCGATGGCAGCCTCGTCGGCTGGCTCAAGCAGCTCGACGAATTGACCGCAATATCGGCGGATCGGGCCGTTCCCGGACATGGCCCGGTATCCGTGCCGTGGCCGGCAGCAGCGGAACCCGAGCGGCGCTATCTTGCAGCCGTCGCGCGGGACACGCGCGCGGCGATCAAGTCCGGGATCGGCATTGCCAACGCCTACCAGCACGTCGCAAACTCGGAACGCGGAAATTGGCTGCTGTTCGACGAGTATCATCCGCGCAATGTAACGGCGAGCTACAAGGAGCTCGAATGGGAGTGACCCCAACGATATTTGGTCGAGCTGCTTTGGTTTTTTTGCTGCTGGGTTTTACGCTGCCGGGACCAGCCGGCGCCGAACCGACCGAGGCCGAGCGAATGGCACGTTGGGCCGATCTTCGGCACGCGATCTTTGGCGATCGGGCGGTCGAAGATGCCGCAGACCTCGTCGCGATCGATGCGCCTATACGCGCCGAAGACGCCGCAATTGTGCCCGTGACGATCCGGGTCGCGGAGACGCTCGCTCCGGAAATCCGAGCCCTCTACTTGGTCATCGACAACAATCCGTCGCCGCTGGCGGCGCATTTCATCCTCGGGCCGATCGCAGACGCACGGGAAATCTCCACCCGGGTCCGCATTGACGACTACACCTATCTCCACGCTGTCGCCGAGGCCGCGGACGGCCGGCTCTACATGGCCGCGCGGTTCATCAAGGCGGCCGGCGGCTGTTCAGCGCCCGCCGGCAAGGACCGGGCCCTCGCCCTCGAACGCCTCGGCAAGATGAAACTGAACCTCGCCGACCGATCGAGACCCGATGAACCGATAAGAGCAAAGTTGCTGATCAGCCATCCGAACAGTTCGGGCCTACAGTTGGACCAGGTCACCCGTAATTATATCCCGGCTGACTTCATGCAGACGCTCGATGTCACCTATAACGGCCAGGAGGTATTTCGCCTCGAGTCCGACATAGCGATCAGCGAGGATCCGAGCTTCAACTTCAGCTTCCGCCCTTCCGACCCGGCCGCTCCAGGGGTGATCAAGGCGGAAATTCTCGACAGCAGCCAGCGGCGCTTCAGTCAAAGCTGGCCTGTTCCGGCGGCAGCGCAGATGTGAGCGCGGCAGATATGACGATCACCGGCATTGGAGATTGGCCTCTGCCTGGGCCCGGTGCAGCTCCTCGATGACCGCCTTGATCTCCGGCGGATCGCGGAACAGGCCGACCCGTCCGCCGACCCCGCCGCCGGCCTGAAGGCTGAGCGCGGTCTCCGCCTGCTCGTAATGGGAATAGGGCATCAGCGAAGCGATCGTGTCGATCGCGCAGGAGCACTTCAACAGCGCCTCGCGGGTATTGCCGTTGGCTGCCATACATCCGATCACGTAATCTGCCCGGGCAGAGGTCGGATAGTCGTTGTCTGCGGCGTGGACAGGTCTTGCCGCGAGCGCGAGCACCAGGAGACCGATAGCCGGGTAATGTGGATCGTAAGCCCGGCGAGATTCGTTCTGTTGTCGTCCAGGGAAGGGAAGATCCATTGACCGCGCTTGTGCTCGTCTTTTGCCTGCAAAATGCGCCTGCTTCCTGCACCGAGCAGCGCCCGATCGATGATCTGTCGCTGCAGGCGTGCCTCATACGCGGCCAACACTATGCCGCGGAATGGCTCGCCGAGCATCCGAAATGGATGCTGTCGCGCTGGCGGTGCGAGCACAATATACCGCAGCAAAAGCCGGCATAGGCGTCGGTTGGGGCGATGTCGCCCGGATCTTTGGCCCAGACGGCTCTAGCCCTTGATTTCAATGTCCTCGTAGGACGGGAAGGGGCTCATCCAGACGTCCGTGATCGTGTGCTTGGTGATGCGCGGGCCGATACCCATCAGGGCGCGCAGATCCATCACCGGCGCGTACATGACGCGGTCGATCGTCAATTGCTGGATCTTGTAGAGGAGCGCCTCGCGCTTGGCGCGGTCGCGCTCGCCGGCCTGCTGCTGGAACAATTCGTCGATGTCGGGATAGCCGCCATAGGCGTAGGCGCCCTTCGATTGGATGAAGGCTTCGACGCGGGTGGCGGCATTGCCGGAGTTGCCGGCCCCGACCATGAACAGGCCGCGCAATTTCTTCGCCCCCCAATCGGCATAGAACGCGGCGCGCTCCATCTGCCGCTGCCTGACGCGGATGCCGGCGGCGTTGAGGTCGTTGACCAAAGCGTCCGCGACGGTCGGGAAGCCCGGGTTGGCGGTGAACTCACCGGCATCTAGGCCGTTGGGATAGCCGGCTTCGGCGAGCAGCTGCTTCGCCTTCGGCAGATCGTAGGGCATCGGCTCGGCCTGCAAGGCGAAATCCATGACCCGCGGCACGATGACCCCGGCCGGCGGGCAAAAGCCGAGGCAGGCGGCCTCGTTGATCCGCTGGCGGTCGAGCGCGTAGTTGACCGCGAGCCGCAGCCGCTGGTCGTGCCACGGCGATTTGGGGTCCCACTGCTCGGTGAACTCGATCCAGAAGATCGAAGCGTGCTTGGTCGCGACGATCTGCAGGCCGGGATCGCCCTTGAGGCCTTCGGCGTCGACACCGTCGAGCGCGTAGGCCATGTCGGCTTCGCCTGTCTTGAGCATCAGCGCGCGCGTCGTGGCATCGGGGACGCTGCGCATGACCAAGGTCTTGACGTTCGGCACGCGCCGCCAATAGCCGGGATAGGCCGCCAATTCGACCTCGACACCGGGCTTGTTGCTGACGAATTTGTAAGGGCCGGCGCCGACCGGGTGCTTCTTGAACCCGTCGTCGCCGATTTCGGTCAGGTACTTTTTGGGCACGACAATGCCGGCGGCGGTGGCGGTGGTGCCGTAGAAGGTCATGAAATCGGGCCATGGCGCTTTCAGGTGGAAGCGCACGGTCAGGGGATCGACGATTTCGATCTCCCGGACGTGGTCCTTCAAGGTTTGCGCTCCCGCTCCCTGATAGCGCTCGAAGCTGAACTTCACGTCCTCCGTCGTCAGCGGGTCACCGTTGTGAAACTGCAACCCCGGTCGGAGCTTGAACTGGTAGGTCAGGCCGTCTTCGCTCTCCTCCCAAGATTCGGCGAGGCTCGGGCCCATCTTCTGGCCGGGATAGGGGCGCACGAGCGCGTCATGGATTGCGTAGAGCATCCCGAACGGCGTGATCTGCGGCGGCGCGGTCGACGGATCGAACCAGGCCGGCGAGATCGTCACATGCCAGGCTATGACGACCCGTCCCGCCGGGACCGGGGCACCTCCATTCGATGGGCCCGCGGCGAACAGCACGACGGCCATGAAGAGCGAACCGAGCGCCAGATTCAAACGCCCTCGACATGAAATCATTGGAGCTTCCTCCCAACTTTCATTGCACCCTACTCGGACGTCAGGGCTGCGCCCAGGGAGCGGCGCGTTCGGAGAAGCGGCGGACCAGAAATTCGATCAGCGCGGCGACTTTCGGCGGTCTGGGTCCACCGGGCGGCATGACGATATTGAGCGCGATCGGCGGCGCCGACCAGTCGCTCATGACCGCTTCGAGACGGCCCGCCCTAAGGTCGCGCCAAACCACGAATTCCGGCTGAACCGCTAGGCCCAGACCCGCGCGAAGGGCCGGCATCAATGCATCGGCATTGTTGGCGCGCAACGGCCCGGCGACCGCGATTTCACGTTCTTCGCCCGACGGACCGATGAATTGCCAATTGTCGCCCGAGGGCAGGTAGGAATAGCCGAGACAGGCATGCTCTGCGAGGTCTGGCGGATGTGAGGGCCGCCCGCTTCTCGCGAAATAATCAGGCGCGCCGACCAGCAGGCGCCGTACCTGACAGAGACGCCGGGCCACCATGCTCGAATCCGAGAGCGCCGCGATGCGCAACGTCAGATCAAAGCCGCCGCCGACCAACTCGATCGTCTGATCGCTCAGATGCAGGTCGATCGAGATCTCGGGATAGGCGTCGAAGAAATCGGGAAGCGCCGGCGCCACGTGCTCGACGCCGAACGACATCGGCGCCGCCATTCTTATCCGGCCGCGAGGCGCCGCCGATTGCGCCATGGCCTCCGCCTCGACCGCCTCCGCATCCGCCAGGATTTGGGCCGCGCGTACAGACAGGACACGGCCGGTTTCAGTCAACGACAATCGGCGCGAGGTGCGGTGGAACAGACGTTCTCCGAGACGGCCCTCCAGACGGGAAATTGCCTTCGAGACGGTCGCCTTGGACAGGTCGAGCTCGGCAGCGGCACGGGCAAAGGAGCCGGTTTCGGCAACTTTGGCGAAGATAGCCCAGGCTTCGAGGTCGGGGAGCTGCGGCATCACTTCTGGAAACAATGTGTTTCAAGCAGTTCTATTTTTAAGTCGCCTCGCCGCCCCACCTTGTCCACCAGCACGAGCGAAAATGCTCAGTTGGAGGTAATCACATGATCGAACGCAGACCGTTTGAGAAGTTGGGTGGAGCGCGCTACGACTGGCTGAACACCAAGCACCATTTCTCCTTCGCCGATTATTTCGACCCGCAGCGTATGGGCTGGGGGGCTCTGCGGGTCTGGAACGACGATGAGATCGCGCCGGAGACCGGATTTCCGACGCATCCCCATGCCGATATGGAGATCATCACCTATGTGCGGCAGGGCGCGATTACCCATCAGGACAGCCTCGGCAATAAGGGGCGCACCGAAGCCGGCGACGTGCAGGTGATGAGCGCCGGCACCGGGATCCGTCACTCGGAGTATAATTTCGAACCCGAGACGACGAAGATCTTCCAGATCTGGATCCAACCGACGAGCCGGGGCGAAAAGCCGAGTTGGGGTGCACAGCCGTTCCCGAAGGACGATCGCGCGGGCCGGTTCATAACCCTGGCGAGCGGCATGGACACCGACGGAGATGCGCTGCCGATCCGGGCCGACGCCCGGGTGCTCGGGGCGACACTAAAGGCGGGTGAGACCGCGGAATACCGGCTGGCGGAGGGCCGCCGCGCTTATCTCGTCTCGGCTCTCGGCGTAGTCGAGGTCAACGGCGTTCGCCTCGCGGCGCGCGACGGCGCGGCCATCGAGAACGAGCGGGTATTGCGCGTAACGGCAATCGAGGATGCCGAAATCGTCCTCGTCGACGTGAAGTGAGCAAAAGGCGCGTGCGTTTACCCGACGCACGCGCCTTCGATCCGAATTTTCTCGGCGCTGCCCGGGCGTTGACAAGCAGCGGCTCGGCTGCTGTATGCCGGCTCATGATGGTGCGGTGGGTCGGACTCTGGCTTCTGGCCGCAGTGATCGCGGCGTCCCCCTCGAGCGGCGAGGAGCCGCGGCTCAATGTCTACAATTGGTCGGATTACATTGCGCCGGACACAATCCCGAAATTCGAGGCCGAGACCGGGATCAGGGTGACCTACGACGTGTATGACGGGAACGAGGTGCTAGAGGCGAAACTGCTTTCCGGAAGATCGGGTTACGATGTCGTGGTGCCGTCCGCGAGCCCGTTTATGGCGCGCCAGATGGCGGCCGGGGTCTATCGACCACTCGATAAATCCAAACTCCCGGGTTGGAGCAACCTCGATCCCCATATCCTCGAACTGGTCGCCGCGGGCGACCCCGGCAACGAGCACGGGGTGCCCTATTTGTGGAGCGACACCGGGATCGGCTACAACGAGACGCAAGTGCATGCGGCATTGGGCGAAGCCCCGCCCGTGGACAGCCTCGCGCTGATCTTCGATCCGGCGATGGCCGAGAAACTGGCCGCATGCGGGATCTCATTGCTCGACACGCCGCAGGAGGTGTTTCCGGCGGCGCTCTCCTATCTGGGGCTAGACCCCAAGAGCCGCGATCTCCGCGACCTCGACAAGGCCTTTGCCGTCCTCGAAAAAATCCGCCCCTACATCCGCAAATTCCACTCCTCGCAGTACATCAACGACCTCGCGGGGGGCGATCTGTGCGCCGCGCTGGGTTATTCGGGCGATGTGATCCAGGCCCGCAACCGGGCGCGCGAGGCCGGCAACAAGGTCGAGATCGCCTTCCGCGTGCCGAAGGAGGGGGCGATGATGTCGGTCGACATGCTGGGGATCCCGGCCGATGCGCCGCATCCGGAAAACGCGCTGCGCTTTATCGATTACCTGCTGCGGCCCGAGGTCATCGCCGAAGTCACGAATGCCGTCTGGTACCCGAACCCGAACTTGCCCGCGACGGCGTTGGTCAAAATGGAGATCCGCGACGACCCGGCGGTCTACCCGCCGGAGGAAATCCGCCGCCGGCTCTACGTCGACCTGCCGGCGCCCGCCGCCTACGAGCGCGTCCGCACTCGCGCCTGGACCCGCCTCAAATCCGGCCGCTGAGAGCCTGTGCCGAAATGTCTCGCAGCACCCCGATTTATTACCGTCACCCCCGCGGAAGCGTCGCGAAAGCGGGTGTCCAGGGCCGCCGCAAAGCATTGGGAGCTCTGGATTCCCGCTTTCGCGGGAATGACGACTGGCTCTTCCCGCGATGACGCTGCTGGAGATCGACGGGGCCTCAAAGCGTTTCGGTACAACTGTGGCAGTCGACGACGTATCCTTGAGCGCCGAGCGCGGCGCCTTCTTCGCGCTGCTCGGACCTTCGGGCTGCGGCAAGACGACCCTGCTGCGTATGATTGCCGGCTTCGAGGCTCCAGACAGCGGGCGCATTGTCATTGACGGGGTCGATGTGACCGCGTTGCCGCCTTATGCGCGGCCGGTCAACATGATGTTCCAGTCCTATGCGCTGTTCCCGCATATGGATGTCGCCGGCAATATCGCCTTCGGCTTGCGTCAGGAGCGGCTGGGCCGCCAGCGTATCGCCGCCCGGGTCGAGGAGATGCTGACATTGGTGCAGATGGCGGGCTACGCGCGGCGCCGCCCGCACGAATTGTCCGGTGGTCAGCGCCAGCGCGTCGCATTGGCGCGGGCGCTGGCAAAAATGCCCAAACTGCTGTTGCTCGACGAGCCATTGGCGGCGCTCGACCGCAAGCTGCGGGCCGAGACGCGGCTCGAACTGGTCGGCATCCAGGAACGGGTCGGGACCACCTTCCTGGTCGTCACGCACGACCAGGAAGAGGCGCTGAGCATGGCCAGCTGCGTTGCCGTGATGGACCGCGGACACGTCGTGCAGACCGGCGCCCCGGCCGAAATCTACGAGCGGCCCGCCACGCGCTTTGTCGCCGATTTTGTCGGCGAGGTGAACCTGTTCGAAGGCGAGCTGACCGCGGGGTTCAACTGCCTGTCGCTGGGCGTCGCGGGCTGCCCTGAGCCAATCCCGCTGCCCTCCGGCACGCAGCTGCCCGTGGGCGCTGCGGTTGCGTTGGTCGTGCGCCCGGAAAAGTTGGTGCTGTCTCATGCGCCACCGACCGGGTTTGCGATTGCCGCGACCGTGTCGTCGATCGGCTATTTGGGCGGCGGCTCACTGGTCCAGCTCACGACGGACCAGGGGAAGGCGCTCAAAGCGTATTTGCCAGGCGCCGCGGCAGGCCCTTTTGCCCGCGGCACCCCGGTATGGGCTACCTGGCCGCCCGATGAGGGCGTGGTCGTGACGCAATGACCGGTTTGGGATGGATCGGCCGGCTGGTGCTGATCGCGATGCCGTTTCTCTGGCTCGCGCTGTTTTTTCTGCTGCCACTGCTGATCGTCGTCAAGATCAGTCTGGCCGAGAGCACTATCGGGATACCGCCCTATACGCCGCTCTTCGCCAATCACGGCGGCAGCCTCGAATTGCATGCGACAATTGCAAATTTTGCGTTGATCGCCGGCGACGACCTCTATCTGCGGGCTTATGTCGGCTCGCTCGGCAAAGCGGCATTGGCGACTGCTCTCTGCCTTCTGATCGGCTATCCGGTTGCCTACGCCATCACCCGCTCGCAAGGGGCACGGCAACACCTCCTGCTTTTCCTCATTATGCTGCCGTTCTGGATGAGTTTTCTGATCCGCGTCTACGCCTGGATCGCGATCCTCGAGCCAAACGGATTGTTGAACCAGTGTTTGATCGCACTGGGGTTGATCACCGCGCCATTGCCGCTCCTCAACAACCAATTCTCCGTCGAGCTCGGTCTCGTTTATTCCTATTTGCCGTTCATGATCCTGCCGTTATACGGCAGCTTGTCCAGGCTCGACCGGAGCCTCATCGAAGCGGCCTTCGACCTCGGCGCGCGCCCGCTGCAGACCTTCCTCCGAGTCACTCTGCCGCTGACATTGCCGGGGATCGCGGCCGGTTCTTTGCTGGTGTTGATCCCGGCGATTGGCGAATTCGTCATTCCCGACTTGCTGGGCGGCCCCGACACCTTGATGATCGGTAAGGTGCTGTGGGACGAATTCTTCAATAATCGTGACTGGCCGATGGCCGCCGCAGTCGCGGTGGTGCTGGTCGCGGCATTGGCAGTGCCGCTTCTCGCAGCGCAGCGGTTTCTCGAACGGGAGCATGCGTCGTGATGCCATCCCGGACAGCAGGCTGGCTCGGGCTTGGTGCGTTAGCATTAGGCTTTGGTTTCCTGTACGCGCCGATCGCGCTGCTCGTCCTCTACTCCTTCAATGCGTCGCGCCTGGTGACGGTCTGGGCCGGGTTCTCGTCCCATTGGTATGGCGCGCTGTTGCATGATGAAGCATTTGGGGCCGCGGCGCTGACGAGCCTCGAAGTCGCGGCGATGGCCGCCACCCTTTCTCTCGTGCTCGGCACTTGTGCCGGCTTCAGTATGGCGCGGTTTGCGCGCTTTCCCGGGCGGCTCCTCTTCGGGTTCGCGTTGCTCGCGCCGCTGGTGGTGCCCGAGGTCATCCTCGGCCTGTCGCTGCTGCTGTTGTTTGTCGCCTGCGAGAGCTGGTTTGGTTGGCCGAGCCGCGGAATGCTGACGATCACGATCGCGCATGCGACCTTCGGCGCCTGTTTTGTGTCGGTGCTGGTGCGCGCCCAGCTGGCCGGTTTCGACCGTGCGCTCGAAGAGGCTGCGCTCGACCTTGGCGCCCGTCCCTGGACGGTGCTGATGCGCATTACCCTTCCCGGGATCAGCCCGGCCCTGGTATCGGGCTGGCTCCTGGCGTTCACACTGTCGCTCGACGATTTGGTGGTCGCCAGTTTTGTCACCGGCCCGTCCGCGACGACCTTACCGATGGCGGTATTTTCGAGCGTGCGCCTCGGGGTGAGCCCGGAGGTCAACGCGCTCGCGACATTGTTTCTCTGCGTCGTCTTCTTGCTGGTCGCGTTCGCCGGCTGGCTGATGGCGCGGACCGAGCGCCGGCGGCAGCTCTAAACCGATGGATGTGACAGAAACCCTCTCTGTCCGGGCATTGCTGCTGGGCGAGCGGCTGGAGACGCGTGGCCTCGAACGCGACGACACCTTGGCGACAAACCCGTTTACCCTGCGCGTCGGGCGCCAGGGCACCGCTTTCCTCTTCCGCTACGGGGTCGCCGTCTTTGCCCGGCTATCGGCCATTGAAGAGGACGAAATCCTGCGCTCGTTGCGGGCGCGGGTGCACGATCCGCTCGAGACCCCGGAAACCGATCAAATACAGGTGCGGGTCAATCCGGCCGGAGAAGATCAGATCGAGCCCTCGGGCGTGGTCTTGCTCGCAGACGCCTCCCTCGAACGGCTCCAGATCATCGCCAATGTATTGTCGAAGAGTCTTGTCCTCGGGCATTCGGAGGCGAGCATCGCCGGCGTCTTCGACCGCATCGAGCCGCTCGCGGTAGGACTGCAGCGCAAGGGCCGACCGGGCGCCCAGGCCAAAGAGCTGCTGCGGCAGATCGGCGACGTTCTGTTGACCCAACACAGGATGGTCGGACGCGTCGAGGTCGAGGAAAAACCCGATGTTCTTTGGGACCATCCCGAGCTCGAGCGTCTCTATGCGCGTCTTGAAGACGAATACGAGCTGGTCGAGCGCAGCCGCGCAATGGAGCGAAAGCTCGCGCTGATCAGCGAGACAGCCGGCACCCTCATCGAACTCGTTCACAACCAGCGCAGCGTGCGCCTGGAATGGTACATCATCGGCCTGATCGGCCTCGAATTGCTTCTGAGCCTTTACGGCCTGATGCGCGGCGGGCTCCCGCTCGCTGCAGGTAGCCATTGAGAAATAAGATCCTCACCCACCAAGCCCTTCTCCCGCGGTGCGGGAGAGGAGCTTTGAGCTGAATGCGTTCTAGCCCCTCTCCCGCACTGCGGGAGAGGGTGCCGAGCGCAGCGAGGCGGGTGAGGGGCGCTACATCTATTTAGCGGCGACCGGCATGCTGTCCTCCGCATACATCTCCGGCAGTACGGTCTCGCGCCAGGTGATTTCGCACGGGAAGATTTTTTCGATGGCGCGCGCCGAGTAATAGCTGGTGTCGACGCCCGGTGGGTCGCCGCCTTCCTGCACGGTCTTGACCGCCTGCAGCAGGAGGCGCCGCGTCGCGATGATCGCGCGGTCGGCGGGGCCCAGATATTCCTTCGAGCGGTCGACGATCGGCCCCATTCCTTCTTGCACCGCGCGGTCCTGCGTGTTGATGCCGTCGATGCCGGTAAAGGTCTCGTATTTCTGGACCCGGCGGTCGATCATCCAATCGTTCCGCGCGTTGCGGAACGAGCGGAACTCGCCCGACTGCTCGACATAGTCGGGGCCGTTGCCGTTGCCGCGCTCCATGCGGTCTTCCTCGCTCAGCCCTTCCTCGCCATAGCTGTACATCCAATTGTACACCATGCAATTCTCGTCATCGATCGGGACCCAGATGTGCCCGGCGATGTTGGTCCGGTCCCCACCGCCGAGGGCGCGCCCGAGCTGCTGTGGCCGGATCTGCGTGAACGGCATCACGAAATGGTAGGAGCGCACATAGGTCTTGTCTTCGTCGAGCGGACGGATCCCGACATAGCGATAGCCGTAATCGGTGACATCGACCTCGAGGATCGGTGCCCTGCCGCGGACGAACGGGCCTTGAACGGGGATGCCGGGGCGGCTGGTGTTTGGAGTGATCGTGCGATGCAGGATCGGGGCATGCGAGGTGTCGATGCCGCCCTCGAGCGCCTGCAACCAATTGCACTCTTCCCAGACCTTCGACACGTGTCGATGGGTTTCCGGCGCCTGCGTCCATTCGAAGGCCGGCGGCGCCGGCATCTTGTCACGCGGCCCCATATAGGCCCAGATCACCCCGCCGATTTCGGTCGTCGGATAGGCGGTCAGCCGAACCTTGTGACAGAACGGCTCCGGCTCGTTCATCTGTTCGAGGCACTTACCTTCCACGTCGAATTTCCAGCCGTGATAGATGCAGCGCAGACCGGATTCCTCGTTGCGCCCGAACCACAGTGAGGCGCGGCGGTGCGGGCAGAACTCGTCGACGAGCCCGATGCGTCCTTGGCTGTCGCGAAAGGCGACGAGCTTCTCGCCGAGCAGCTTCACGCGCACCGGCGGACAGTCCACTTCCGGCAGCTCGCGCGACATCACGGCCGGAATCCAATACCGCCGCAGCACATCGCCCATCGGCGTGCCCGGCCCTACCCGCGTCACCAGCTGGTTTTCTTCGCGCGTCAGCATTGTGGTTCCCTTCTTCCAACCTTCAACCAGACTGCGATAATCCGCCGATTGAGCGTCGAGGACAAGAGCCCACACTCGGGCGTGTGCGGTCCGTGGTGTTCTGCTAGGAAGGGCTAATCGAGGCGCAAAAAAGGGGAAGCGATGAGTGTAATCCTGCGGCGGGGCACTCCCGCGGACGCGGCGGCCTGTGGCCCGATCTGCTTCGAGGCGTTCAAGTCGATCGCGAGCGAGCACAACTTCCCGCCGGATTTCCCGTCGGCGGAGATTGCCACGGGTCTCATGAAGATGCTGCTGGCCCATCCCGGGGTCTTTGGGGTCGTTGCCGAGCGCGACGGCAAGGTGGTCGGCAGCTGCTTTCTCGACGAGCGCGGCCCGATCGCCGGCATCGGCCCGATTACGGTTGATCCGGCCGCGCAAAACCAGTCGATCGGCCGTCGGCTGATGATCGATGTGATGGACCGTTGTACGCACCGCGGCGTCGCCGGGGTCCGGCTCCTGCAATCGGCCTACCACAACCGTTCGCTTTGCCTCTATACGAAGCTCGGATTTGAGACTCGTGAGACGGTATCGAAGCTCGACGGCAAGCCGCTGGGGATCAGCTTGCCGGGCTACGAGGTGCGGCCGGCGGCGGAAGGCGACATTCCCGCTTGCAACGCGCTGTGCCAGCGGGTCCACGGGCACCACCGCGGTGGCGAGCTCGGTGATGCGATCGAGCAGGGGTCGGCCCGGGTCGTCGAGCATTTGGGCGAGATCACCGCCTACTGCACCGACATCGCCTTCTTCGCTCACGCCGTCGCCGAGACCAACAATGGCCTGAAGGCATTGATCGGATCGGCCTCTGCTTTCCCGGGCGGCGGATTTCTGGTGCCGACGCGCAACGGCGACCTGTTTCGCTGGTGCCTGCAGCACGATTTGCGCCTCGTGCACCAACTGACGCTGATGACGATCGGCCTCTACAACGAGCCGGCGGGCGCGTACCTGCCGTCGGTGCTTTACTGACGAGAATGGCTTCGACTTCAATACGATGATAAATTGCTGCTGACCGATTGGCGTCAGCAATGCCGGTCAGGGACTTCCCGATGAACGAGCGAGACTTGCGAGATCTGATCGCGGCCGTGAAGGCAGGGCGCGTGTCGCGCCGCACCTTTGTGCGCAAGATGGTCGGCCTCGGCCTTACAGCGCCCCTTGCGACCCGGTTGCTGGCCCATGCCGGCGTGGCGCAAACCCCGACTCAAGCCGAGTACAAGCCGACCAAGGCCGGCGGCGGCGGCCCGCTCAAGATGCTGTTCTGGCAGGCCCCGACATTGCTCAACCCGCATTTCGCGATAGGCACCAAGGACCAGGAGGGCTCGCGCATTTTCTACGAGCCGCTCGCAGGATGGGATCTCGACGGCAATTTGGCGCCGGCGCTCGCCGCCGAAATCCCGGATATCGAGAATGGCGGGGTCGCGCCCGACGGCATGTCGGTGACTTGGAAGCTGAAGAAAGACGTGCAGTGGCACGACGGCCATCCATTCACCGCCGACGATGTCGTGTTCACCGGCGAATATGCCGGCGACCCGGCAACCGCCTCCACGACGATCGGCAACTACCGGGACATTAAGGTCGAAAAGGTCGATCCTCTCACCGTTCGCGTGCATTTTGACAAGCCGACGCCATTCTGGGCGAGCCCCTTCGTCGGCCAGTTCGGCATGATCATCCCGAAACATCTGTTCGACCCCTACAAAGGGACAAATTCCCGCGAAGCGCCGGCAAATCTGAAGCCGGTCGGAACCGGCCCCTATCGGTTCGTCGACTTCAAGCCGGGTGATTTAGTCAAGGGCGAGCGCAACCCCTCCTATCATCTGCCCAACCGCCCGTATTTCGACACGATCGAAATGAAGGGGGGCGGCGATGCCGTATCGGCGGCACGCGCGGTGCTCCAGACCGGCGAATACGATTATGCATGGAACTTGCAGGTCGAGGACGAGATCCTCCTCAGGCTCGAAAACGGAGGCAACGCCAGGGGCCGTGTCGAGATCGTGCCCGGCGGCAGTATCGAGCATATCGAGCTGAATGCCACCGACCCATGGACCGAGGTCGATGGCGAGCGCTCGAGCGCCAAGACAAAGCATCCGCTGTTCAGCGATCCGGCGGTCCGGCACGCGCTGAGCCTGCTGGTCGACCGCGCCTCGGTAGAGGCTCATATCTACGGACGCACCGGACTCGCGACCGGCAATTTCATCAACAACCCGCCGCGCTTCGTTTCGAAGAATACGAAGTGGGAGTTCAGTATCGACAAGGCGAACCAGGTGTTGGACGAGGCCGGTTGGCAGCGCGGGCCGGACGGCGTCCGCACCAAGGATGGCAAGAAGCTGAAGCTCGTGTTTCAGACCTCGATCAACGCACCGCGCCAGAAAACTCAGGCGATCGTCAAACAGGCCTGCCAGAAAGCAGGTATCGAGGTCGAGCTCAAATCGGTCACATCGTCGGTGTATTTTTCTTCCGACGTAGCAAACCCGGATACTTATTCGAAATTCTACGCCGACATGCAGATGTTCACGACGACGATGGGCGAGCCCGACCCCGGTTTCTTCATGCGCCAGTTCCTCTCCTCGGAAATTGCGTCCAAAGACAACAAATGGCAGGGCCGCAATATCACCCGCTGGCACAACGAGGATTACGACAAGGCTTTCCATGCGGCCGAGGGCGAACTCGACCCGGTCAAGCGGGCGGCGCTCTTTATCAAAATGAACGACATGGTCGTTGGAGATCCGGCGGTCATCCCGGTGGTTTACCGCCCGGGCGTCTCGGCGATGTCGCGTCAGCTGCGGGCGACTTTGAGCGGTTGGGACAACGTCTTGTGGGATCTGAAGAACTGGTACCGCGAGACATAATGGCGCCCCGAAGAGACGCCGGTCAGGGAGAGCTTCATGAATGAGCGGGAGCTGCGAGAGCTCATTGCTGCAGTAAAGGCGAGCCGCGTGTCGCGCCGCGCCTTCGTGCGCAAGATGGTCTGCCTCGGCCTTTCCGCGCCTTTCGCGACCCAGCTCCTGGCTCATGCCGGGCTGGCGCAAACTGCGCCCTCAACCGACTACAAACCGACCAAAGCCGGCGGCGGCGGGGCGCTCAAACTGTTGTTCTGGCAGGCCGCGACCTTGCTCAATCCGCATTTCGCAGTCGGCACCAAGGACTCGGAAGGGTCCCGCATTTTTTACGAGCCGCTCGCAGCCTGGGACCCTGACGGCAATTTGGTCCCGGTGCTAGCCGCCGAGATCCCCGATATCGAGAATGGCGGGGTGGCGGCTGACGGCACGTCGGTGACCTGGAAACTCAAGAAGGGGGTGGAGTGGCACGACGGCCGGCCTTTCACCGCCGACGACGTCGTATTCAACTGGGAATACGCCTCTGACCCGGCGACAGCCGCGACGACGATTGGCGATTACCGGGATGTAAAGGTCGAAAAGATCGACCCGGTTACCGTGCGGGTTCGGTTCGAAAAGCCGACACCGTTCTGGGCCGGTGTGTTCGTCGCCGGCGGGGGCATGATCATACCGAAGCATCTCTTCGAGCCCTACAAGGGCGCCAAATCGCGCGATGTTCCGGCAAACCTCAAACCGGTCGGAACCGGCCCGTATCGGTTCCTTGAGTTCAAACCCGGCGATCTCGTCAGGGGCGAACGCAATCCCTCCTACCATGTCGCCAACCGGCCGTATTTCGATACGATCGAGATGAAAGGCGGCGGCGACGCCGTCTCGGCGGCGCGCGCCGTGATCCAGACCGGCGAATACGACTACGCCTGGAATATGCAGGTCGAAGACGAGATTCTTTTGAGATTGGAGAACGCCGGCAACGCCAGGGGTCGCGCCGAGATCGTGCAGAGCCGGGCAATCGAGCACATCCAGATCAACTTCGCCGATCCGTGGACCGAGGTCGACGGCGAGCGCTCGAGCCCCAAGACAAAGCATCCCTTGCTCAGCGACCCAGCCGTCAGGCAGGCGCTCCGCCTCCTCGTCGATCGCGCCTCTGTCGAGAAGTACATCTATGGACGTACCGGGGTCGCGACCGGAAATTTCCTCAACAATCCGGACCGTTTTGTTTCGAAAAACACGAAATGGGAGTTCAATGTCGACAAAGCCAATCAGCTGCTGGAAGAGGCTGGCTGGAAGCGCGGCCCCGACGGCGTCCGCGCCAAGGACGGCAAGAAACTCAAGCTCGTATTCCAGACCTCGATCAACGCGCCGCGCCAGAAGACCCAGGCGATCGTGAAGCAGGCCTGCCAGAAGGCAGGCATCGACGTGGAGCTCAAGTCGGTCACGGCGTCGGTCTATTTCTCCTCGGACACGGCGAATCCCGACACCGCCCGGAAGTTTTATTCAGACATTCAGATGTACACGATCGGCTCGCCTTCAGTCCCCGATCCGGAACGTTTCATGCAACAATTCGTGTCTTGGGAAATCGCATCGAAAGACAATAAATGGCAGGGCTACAACCCGACACGCTGGCGCAGTGAGGAATACGACAAGATCTTTCGTGCGGCCCAGGGCGAGCTCGAGCCGGTCAAGCGAGCGGCCTTGTTCATCAAAATGAACGATATGGTTGTAGACGACGTGGCGGTGATCCCGGTCGTGAATCGCCGCTGGGTGGCCGCGATGTCAAAGCAGCTCAGAGCGACCTTGAGCGGCTGGGACAATGATTTCTGGAACCTGAAAGACTGGTACCGCGAGATATGACCCCAAGGGGGACGAAATATGCCCCCTCTCCGCCCCTGGCGGCGGAGAGGGTCGGGGTGAGGTGGGGAGGAGCCGCACGTTCGAACCAGCGGCGCTACCCACCTCACCCTCCCAACCCTGCGGGTTGGGCCCCTCCCTCTCCCCCCGCAAGGGGGCGGAGAGGGACAAAAGACTGCGACGCCGGATGAAGTCGTGGGCCGCTATCTTGTTCGACGCTTGCTGATCGCGGTCCCGAGCCTTCTCGGGATCAGCGTCGTGCTGTTTGCGGTGCTGGCGCTGGCGCCCGGCGACCCGTTCGGGGAGCTTGCCAGCAACCCGAATGTCCCGCCCGAGGTTGGGGCCGCATTGCGCGCGAAGTTCGGGCTCGACGATCCGATCGCGCTGCGCTACCTGCATTGGCTTTCCGCGATGGTGCATGGCGACTGGGGTTTTTCGTTCGTCAGCCGGATTGATGTTGACACCCTCATCCTCCAGCGCTTGCCGGCGACATTGTTCATCATCGGGTCGTCGCAGGTCCTGGCGTTGCTGATCGCTCTGCCGGTCGGCGTGTATTCGGCAGTGCGGCCCTACTCGATCTTTGACCACATCGCCAATCTATTCGCGTTCATCGGCTTTTCATTGCCGACATTCTTCACCGGTCTTCTGTTCATCCTGCTGTTCAGCATCCATCTCGATTGGTTGCCTTTCGTTTACCGCACCGACCTCAACGCCACCGGCTGGGATTGGTATTGGGAACAGTTCAAACAGTCGGCAATGCCGGTGGCGGTGCTCGCCCTGTTGCAGGCGGCTTCGTGGACCCGTTATGTGCGCTCCTCGGTGCTCGAAGTAAGTCGGCTCGACTATGTCACCACCGCCCGCGCCAAGGGGCTTCCCGAGCGCATGGTCGTGATCAAGCATATCGTGCGCAATGCTTTGATCCCGGTCGTGACCCTGGTTGCACTTCAAATGCCGGGTCTGTTCGGCGGCGCCATCGTCACCGAGCAGATCTTTCGCATTCCGGGCATCGGATCGCTGCTCATCAGTTCGATCCTCGCCAACGACACCCCCGTTATCATGGCGGTGACGTTCGTGTTCGCCTGCCTGGTGATCCTGTTCAACCTGCTTGCCGACATCCTCTATGGCTGGCTCGACCCTCGCATCGCCTACCGCTGATCCGGTGCCGGAAGGCATCGTTCTGGGCGAGCGGGCATCGCCCGCCGGCGAGATTTGGCGACGCTTTCGCCGGCACAAGCTAGCCGTCGCTAGCAGCGTCATTCTGGCATTGATGGCGCTGGCGGTGGCATTCGGACCGCTGCTGTGGCAAGTGCCGATCAACGACATCGACTTCGGCTCGCATCTCGACGGCCCGTCGTGGACCCATCCATTCGGCACCGACGACCTCGGCCAGGATCTGCTCGCCCGGATGCTTTATGGCGGACGCATATCCCTTGCGGTCGGACTGGCTGCCATGCTGGTGGCGATCACTGTCGGCACCGCCGTCGGGGCGATTGCCGGCATGTCCCACGGCAGTATCGATGCGGCGCTGATGTGGCTCACCGACCTGTTCCTGTCGCTGCCGCCATTGCCATTGCTGTTGCTGATTATTTACCTGTTTCGCGAGCCCTTGACCCAGCTGGTCGGGCTCGAAGCCGGCACCTTCATCCTGATCGTCGTGGTGATCGGCGGTTTTCGGTGGATGCAGGTGGCGCGGCTCGTGCGCGCGCAGTTTTTTTCGCTGCGCGAAAAGGAGTTCGTCGAGGCGGCGCGGGCTCTCGGCATGACCGGCTTGCGCCTGGTGATACGCCACATCCTGCCGAACTGCTTGGGGCCCATCATCGTCGCCGGTACGATCGACGTCGCCGCTGCCATCATTGCGGAATTGACCCTCAGCTTTCTCGGCCTCGGCTTCCCGCCCGATATTCCCACTTGGGGACGCATTCTGTTTGATGCCAAGGACTACCTCGACATCGCCCCGCACTGGGCGTTATTTGCCGGCGGAGCGATTTTTCTCGCGGTTTTGTCGATCAACTTCATCGGCGACGGATTGCGCGACGCGATGGATCCCCGCACCCAGGCCTAGAAGTGATTGGGGGCCTAGAGTTTATGCGACGCCAGAAAATCGCGCCAGCCCGGAAATCTTTTGTCGTCAACTGACCGGCCGTCGCGCAAAGCCCGGAGCAAACCCGGGTCCACTTCCACGGCGGTCCCGCACGGCAGGGCGAGCCAGCGAATTTCCTCGGCTCCGTCGACCCGCCCGCACAGGACTCGGTTGAGATTGACGACCGCGGCGTGCCCGGGTTCCGCGGGCATGATGTCCCCGGCAGCACATAACGTCAGAAGCGTCGTCAGATCACCGTTGCCCGCAGCTTGACCCGCCGCCAATGCGGCTACGATGGCCCTAGCCGCCGGGCTGTCATAGGAGAAGGAACCGGCAGGTGTCGCCGTCACATAGCGGATTGCCGGCACCGGGCGGGCCAGCACGAAGGTGCTCGAATGAAGGCGATCGGCCCGCTCGCCGAACCCGAGCCGCGGGTTGCCGCGGGCGAAGACGTCGCAGCGGAACCGTTGGTCGAGGTAGTAGTCGCGCACGAGCTCGCGGGCCTCAGGGTCTGTAATGGTCCCGAGGGTCTGACGCGCCGCTTCGTCGAGCACCATCCAGTCGAAATTTTCGCTCAATGTCGCGGAGCCGACCGGTTCGAGCCCGATCGTCGCCATGTCTCTTCTGACCTCGGTGACGTAGCGCGGCTGCCAGGCGGCGGGCAGGAATTCGTGGACGAGATAGGCCGGCGAATAGTCTGCCGGCCGATCCTGCAATTCCTTGACGATGAAGCTCGCCGCCAATGACGCGACACCGCGGCCAGCCAGAGTGCAGCCGAGCTGGGCGGCTGCGGTAAGGCGCCCGATAGTGTCGCCGCGGAGTGTGCGGCCGAACTCTCGCAACAGACCTTGGAACGGCAGATCGTGCGCCCAGCCCGGCATTGCGTTATAGCTGAGGTAGACGAGACCGCCGGGTTTGAGCTGGCGGTCGATGAATCGGCGCATGGCGCGTTGCGCCTCGAGGCTGATCCAGGTGTAGACGCCGTGCGCGACGATGTAGTCGAACTGCGGCAATTCGAGACCGCTCGCCGCCGCAAAATCGACGGCATGCAATTGCAGGTTCGGGATTGCCGCGGCGGACGCCAGCCGGCGGGCATGATCGATGTGTATCGGCATGGCATCGACGCCGTGGAACAACCCCGCTGGATGGGTTGCGGCGAGGATGGCGGCGGTGACCCCCTGGCCACAGCCGAGATCGCACCACGCGAAACCATTTTGCCTGGCCGGGGGCTCGATCCCGGCAACCAGCGCCACATGATCGAGCCAAGCCGGCGTCAGCATCGGTTTGAAGTCCCGCAAATACGGGATATCGGCCGCATAACCGTCATCTTCTCGCGCCATTGTTTATCGATATCACCACGGAGCGCAGGGAGAGCACGGATAAAGGATCGCAACACAACACACGGATGGTCGCCACTGCTCGAAAGCGGCGCTACCCTCACCCACCAAGCCCTTCAGGCTTGGTCCCCCCTCTCCCGCGGTGTGTATGGACCGGAGAGATAGTGGACGGGTGTTCGGGGACATGGTTGACGCATCCTATCGGCATCTTTGGCCTGTTGGGGAGAGGCTGGGATGCCGTGGTCGGAGAAGTCGATCATGTTGCAGCGGCATGAGTTTGTGATGCTGTTCGAGCAGGAAGGAGTGAACCGTCGCGAGTTGTGTCGGCGGTTTGGTGTCAGCCCGACGATTGGCTATCGGCTGCTGGCGCGCTGGCGGGCGGACGGCAAGGCGGGTCTGGCGGACCGCTCGCGGCGCCCGCAGCATTCGCCGGGGCGCAGCTCGACGGCGATGGAAAGCTTGGTGCTGGCGGTGCGCGACGAACACCCCGCCTGGGGTGGGCGCAAGATCCGTCGCCGGCTGCAGGACCTGAAGCATCACGCGGTGCCGAGCGCCAGCACGATTACCGCGGTATTGCATCGCCATGGCCGCATCGAGCCTGCGGCCGATACCGGCCACAAACCGTTTGAACGGTTTGAGCGGGCGGCGCCGAACGAGCTGTGGCAGATGGACTACAAGGGGCATTTTGCGACGCATGCGGGACGCTGTCACCCGCTGACCGTGGTCGACGACCACTCGCGTTACGCGATCGGGCTGCGCGCCTGCGGCGACGAACGCGCGGGCACGGTGCAAGCCGAGCTGACCGCGATCTTTCGGCGTTACGGGCTGCCCGAGCGCATGCTGATGGACAATGGCGCCCCCTGGGGGTCGGATGCCGTGCACCGCCACACCTGGCTGACGGTATGGCTGCTCGAGCTTGGCGTGGGGGTCAGCCACGGCCGGCCCTACCATCCGCAAACCCAAGGCAAGGACGAGCGGTTTCATCGTACCCTGATGGCCGAGGTGATCGGCCGGCGCGGCTTTGCCGATCTTGGCGAATGCCAGCGCCGGTTTGACGAATGGCGGGTGGTGTACAACACGCAGCGGCCGCACCAGGCGCTCGATCTGGCGACCCCCGCGGTGCGCTACTGCCCGAGCCCGCGGCCGTTTCGGGAAAAGATCGAGCCGTTCGACTACGGTCCCGAGGCGATCGTGCGCCGGGTCGATGCGGACGGCTGGTTGAGCTTCCGCAATCGACCGGTCAAGCTCGGCCGGGCCTTCGCCGGCCGTCGGGTCGCGCTGCGTCCGATCGACCAAGATGGCTGCTTCGATGTCCTGTTCTGCGCTCAACGGGTCGGCGCCCTCGATCTGCGCGAGGCGGCGCCGTGAGCCGCTCGCCGAGACGCTCGCCCCGGTGGGTCCACAGGCACCTCCCGCGCCGTCCGCTCGCTGCGCGCTTGATAGCGCGAGCGAACGGCGCGGGGCCCTCCTGTGGACCACCGGGACGAGCTGCGTCCGTGCCAATCTGTCCACCATGTCCCCGAACACCCGTCCACCATGTCTCCGGCCTTTACACACCGCGGGAGAGGAGCTTTCAGTCGAATCCGATGTAGCCCCTCTCCCGCGCTGCGGGAGAGGGTGCCGAGGCAGTGAGGCGGGTGAAGGCCAACCGCTCGCGGGCCAAGTGAACGCGGGCTACAACGCGGCCATCGAACAAAGCGGGAATAATTGTTATATTTGTCTGTGCAACGCTTCGGTTGTGGCATCAGCGCCCCTCAAGGAGGGCCGGTGGCAGAAGCCCAAGTAGTCGAACGCAAGCTCGCCGTGATCTTTGCGGCCGACATTGCCGAGTACAGCCGGCTGATGGGACTGGACGAGGTCGGCACATTGCGGCGGCTGCAAGCCTACCGGACGATCCTCGACCAATTTGTCGCCGCCCATCGCGGCCGCATCTTCAATACCGCCGGCGACAGTTTTGTCGCCGATTTTGCAAGTGCGGTCGATGCCGTCGAATGCGCCGTCGCGGTTCAGGACGCCATCGAGAAAGAAAACGAGAGTCGACCGGCCGGCGAGCCGATGCGGTTCCGCATCGGCATCCATCTCGGAGACGTTCTCGTCGAGGGAACAAACCTGTTCGGCGATGGCGTCAATATCGCCGCGCGGTTGGAGGCGCTTGCCGAACCGGGCGGTATTTGCCTTTCCGGCGCGGTGCGCGACCAGATCGGCTCTCGCCTGCCTATCGGGTTGACCACTCTCGGCGAACAGCGGGTCAAGAACATCGCCGAGCCGGTGCGTGTCTTCAAGGTCGGCGGAGCGGCGGGCCCAGGGTCGCCGCTATCCGTCCGCCGCAGAGGGGCGACGAGCCGTCCCGTCATGCTCGTTCCCGCCCTCCTGGCGCTGATCGCGGCAGCGGGTGCGGCATGGTGGTGGTGGCCCGCCCGGCATTCCGAGCCGCGGCCGCTCCCGACGGAGGCGACGAGCGTTCCGGTTCAGCCCTATTCGGCGCCGCGATTGTCGATTGTCGTGCTGCCTTTCACCAATCTCAGCAACGATCCGCAACAAGAGTATTTCGCGGACGGCATCACCGAAGATCTGACGACCGACATCGCGCGCATCCAGGGCAGCCAGGTCCTCGCCCGAAACACCGCCTTCACCTACAAGGGTAAGCCGTTCGACGCCAAGCAAATCGGCCGCGAATTGGGCGTCCGCTACGTTCTGGAGGGTAGCGTCCAGCGATCCGGCAATCAGGTCCGGATCAACGTCCAGCTGGTCGATGCGGAAACCGGCGCGCATCTCTGGGCCGAGCGCTTCGACCGCAACATCAGCGACCTCTTCACCCTGCAAAACGAGATTACCGCGCGCATTGCGCGATCGCTGGAAGCGCAACTCGCGATCGCCGAGGCCCGCCGCCCGACCGACAACCCCGACGCGCTCGATTACATGCTGCGCGGGCGCGCCGTGCTGACGCGGCCGATCTCGAAGGAGAACGAAGACGAGGCGGTAAAGCTTTTCGAGACCGCCTTGGCGCTCGACCCGAAAGCGGTCGATGCGGCTGCCTGGCTGTCGGTTGCGCTGACGGTCCGGGTGACCGACGAGCTCAGCACCGACCCGGATGCCGACCTGCAACGAGCGGAGCGGCTGGCCGAGCAGGCTCTGGCGGCATCGCCGGACAGCGCGCTCGCGCATTATGCAAAGGGCCAGGTGCTGCGTGCTCAGTCGCGGTGCCGGGAAGCCATTCCCGAGTTCGAGAGGGCGATCGCCCTCGATCCCAGCCGGGTGCCGGCTTATGCCCATGTCGGCTGGTGCAAGTTTCTGACCGGCTCTGTGGACGAGGCGACTCCGTATTTCGAGCAGGCAATCCGTCTCAGCCCCTCTGGACCCGGCATTGCCCCATGGTACGGCCGGCTGGGTGTCATAGAGCTGTTGGAGGGGCATACCGACCGGGCGCTCGTCTGGCTCGAAAAAGCCAATGGCGAGAATCCGCGGTTGGCCTTTGTGCACGCCTATCTCGCGGCGGGATATGCGCTCGAGGGCAACGCCGAACGGGCCGAAGCACAGCTCGCCCAGGCACAGCGATTGAGCAAGGGCTATTCGAGCCTGGCAAACGTGGAGAAATCGACCTGGTACGACGAACCAAAGATTCGCGCGTTGGCCGAAGCCACCTATTTTCCGGGTCTGCGAGGGGCTGGCATACCGGCAGAGTGACGATGATGCTTACGTTAAAGAAGATCACTGTCCTGTCTGTTCTGCTGATGGCGCCGGTCGATGCCATGGCGCAGGGGTCGGCCATGCGCCAGGCCTGTGGAACAGAGATCGAGCAGCATTGCGCCGGGGTGCAACCCGGCGAGGGACGGCTGCGGGCCTGCGTCAAAGACAATTACGCCGCTTTCTCGGAGCCCTGCAAGCAAGCCATGCTGAGCAGCGTGGCGGTGGTCAGGGCCTGCAAGGCGGACGTCCAGCGGACGTGTACAGGTGTTCAGCCCGGCGGCGGCCGCATCCAGGCCTGCATGAAGGACCATTTCGCCGAATATTCCGACCTCTGCAAGCAGGCCATCGTCACCGCCAAATTCGGCAGTCGTTAGCAGCAGGATCGGCGGCCCTCACCCCGCATTATGAGAGCGGTTTCGCCTGTAATCTCGTTGTCCCGCCCGTTCGGCACCGCGGTCGCCTCGTCACCGCAGCAGTTCTCCTCACACGGCGTAGGCTAAGTGCACCAGAAACCGCCAGGAGCTTAGAGCAGCGCAACCTCACTCGGTCCGAAATAAATCAACCAAGCCCGAGTTTCGGGCGGGCCCAGTCGGCGAGGCGACGGATTGCAGCATCGGCTTCGGGTGCGGTCCCGGCCAGGAACTGAAAGACGTGCTGCATCTCCGGCACGATCTCGATGGTCACATCCACCCCGGATTTGCGCGCGCGATCGGCCAGCTTGCGGCTGTCGTCGAGCAATGTCTCATCGGCCCCGGTCTGGATATACATGGGCGGGAGCCCTTTGAGATCGGCGTGCAGCGGGTTGGCGAGCGGGTCCTGGCGGTTGCCGCCTTCGCCGAGGAACGTCGCGGCCATACCCTGGATCAGATCGCGCGTAACGATAAGGTCCTTTGCCGCGTTCGTCTCGAAGGTCTGGCCCGTTGCGTCCATGTCGAGCCACGGCGAGAGCGGCATCGTGGCGGCCGGCAGGGGCAGGCCCTGTTCGCGGGCCCGCAAGATCGTCGTCACAGCCAGGCCGCCACCCGCCGAATCTCCAATCAACGCGATATGACCGGGCCGGATACCCTGGTCGAGCAGCCATTTGTAGCTCCGCACCATGTCGTTCACCGGGCCGGGGTGGACGTTCTCGGGCGCGCGCCCGTAGTGGACGATAAGAGCCCGGCAGCCGATCGCCTTTGCCACATGGGCGTAGACCTTGCGGTGTGTGTACATCGAGCCGGCTACGTACCCGCCGCCATGGGCGCCTAGCAGAACCCGGTCCTGCGGGCAGCTCTTTGGCGCTGCCCACATAGCCGGAACTCCCCCGGCATCGGTTTCGATGTAATCGACGCCGCCCGGCTCGCCGGTGATCCTCTCCCACTGCTCGAACATGTGGCGTACTTCGTCGAGCGGCATCTCCGGGTTTGCCTTCAGCGCCGCCACCCATTCCAGGTAGAGCTTGTTCAGCTCTTCGGTCTGCTTACTCGCCATCCTTTTCTCCTTCGGTCGCGCGGAGCCGGTATAGGTTCGCGTAGGGCGGAAAAGCTGCCTCGGCGAAGGCCGGGGCGGCGCCTTCCGCCATCCTGCGGCAATGGCGGAATTCGCTGCGAGGCTGGGCAAGAATACGGTAGGGCTGGAAAAATGTCGTGCGTCCTTCGAGGCCTCGCTTCGCGACGCGCCTCAGGATGAGGCAATTTTCTTAATGCCATCAACAACATGCTCTCATGCTGAGGAGCGAACCGGCACATCCGGGGCGCGTCTCGAAGCACGCACAGCACCTAACGCAGCGCATTTTTGCCCAGCCTCCGCGCTTTTCCGCGCTACGACATACCCTTTAAATCACCAGATCGAGGCCGCGTGCCGGCAGTTCCACCTTGCCGCCGCATTCGCGCGCGAGCACCGGCATCACCTCCTCGGCGAAGATCTGCATCTGCTCCTCGATCTCCTTGGCATGGAAGCCGCCGAGCTCGAACCAACCGAGGAAGCAGAAATCGTCGTAACCGCATTCGTTGCGCATCTTCATGATCGTGTCGATGACGTACTGCTTCGAGCCATGGATGGCGATTTGGCGGTCGCGCAGCATCTGCGCCGTCACCTTCTTGTTGAGGTCGAACATCGGTTCGTCGAGGCGCGCCACGACGGCGCCAAAGCCGAAGGGTCCGTAATAATCAAACTGCAGTTCGATTGCCCGTGCTGCACGGTCGAGCGCCTCCTTCTCCTTGCCGGGACGGGTGATGTGGAGGTAGCGGCTGGTCATGATCCCGCGCCGCTTCTCGGCGTCCCATCCGAACTTGAACCGGCCGCGATTGCGCATGTCGGGGAAACCGGCCTTTTCCGCCGCCTCGTAGTAGATCTCGATATTGCGGCGCAAGCGGTCGTTCGGTTCGGCGATCATCACCCCGTTGATCCCGTGCTCGGCCGCGAATTTGAGCGAGCGGGCGCTGGTGAGCGGCTCCCACAGTTGGGGATGCGGCTTCTGCAGCGGCTGCGGGAAAACCTGCAGCTCCTTGAGTGTGGTGGTGGTCGCCTGCACCGGATTGCCGGCCGAGTACATGTCCGGGTCGCCGAGGGCAATCACGTCTTCCAGCCGCCGCCCCATCCCGTCACGCTGGAAATAGGCGATCGTCTGCTTGTGGTTCCACTTGGTGTAGGTGGGCGGGACCGAGAAGAACTCGCCGTGATGCGAGAACGACGGCTCGGTCCAGCATTTCTTTATGATAGCGATCGATTCCTCGAATGCCTTGCGGTTGCGCTCCTGGTCCTGGATCGTCGAGCCGTAGGGGCGGCCGAGCGTTTCGTTCTCGCGGGGCTGATAGCCGCGGCCGATGCCGCATTCGACCCGCCCCCCGCTGATCACGTCGAGGAGCGCGATCTGCTCCGCCAGCCGCACCGGGTGGTGCCACACGATGATGTTGGCGGCCTGGCCGAGCCGGATGCTCCTGGTGTGCGCCGCCACGCTCATCTGCACCATCAGCGGGTTCGGGCTCATCTCCGCGCCCTCGGGCTGGAAATGGTGTTCGGTGAGCCAGAACGACTGGAACCCGAGCTTTTCGGCGAGGATCCCCTGGCGCACTTGATTGACCAGCGTCTCCTGTGCCGCTTGGTGGACCTCCGCCAGCGTTCCGTCATTGAACGTGACGCCGTTCTTGTTGGTAATAACCGGCAGGCTGGACGCCCCGTTGTGAAACAAGCCGATTTCGAGCATGCGTGTTTCCTCCCTTGCGCCTCCTCGCGAGCGGACGTGCCAAACTCGACGCCCCATTCGAGAGGACACTCAAAAGCAGTATACCGCCGATCCGCATTGTTGCGGAAGCCGCCGAACTCGCCGAAGCGCGCAGGCTGAGCCCCGACGATCGTTATTCGCGCTTCGCGCGCTTACGAGGCGTCTTTAAATTATGGGGCACCGAAGATCCGCGCTTTGCGCGGAGCCAACTATTTTGTCGGCCTGCGCAAGGCCGGCATGCCGGAAAAGTGAACCGCAGCGTTGCGCGCCACGACCGCGCCATAGTTGCGGTGTAGTCTCGCAAGATCCATGGTCTCGATACGCTGCGAAATCTCAAGTGAAAGGGAGCGAAAGTACCTGATCTCGACCTGATAAAACAGGCGGAACAGGGGTGCCGGAAAAGAGCGGCGTTTGCCGGACCGGTCCGGCAATTTCACCGCCCACTCGGCGACATCCGTAGATGACAGAGATGCGGGTATCTTTATTTGGAAACACCGAGCGGCCGGGGCGGCGCACCCGGGTCCCTCGACCCTCGGCCGCAGTAGCGGGGCTTCCTGCTTGTATTCTTTCTGCAAAAACAGGAGGAGCGCGGGTTGCGACGCCTCTCCCCTTGAAGGGCGGGACGCTGGTCAGATATGGCGGCCGCGCAGATCGTTGTTCGTATGACGGTCGCCCGAAAGCCAGCGCGCGAGTTCGCTGTGGGCGTCGGCGCGGCGTATCGCGTCGATCTCGGCGACGTCTTCCGGATCCTGGGTGAATTCGACGATGAGCCCGTCGGGCGAGGCGACGTAGATCGATTTGCAATAGCCGTGGTTGGTCTCGCGGTATTTTTCGCCGGCCCGGTCGAGGCGCTGCTTCAGTTCCTCATAGGTTTCGGGTTCGGCCTTGAAGGCGATGTGGTCGTAGCGGCCGATCTTCGGCGGCTTCTCCGCCTGGGTCATCTCGTAGAGCTCGGGGTCGGCGAATTGGAAAAAGGCGAGCGCGCCGCCGTCGGCCATGGCGAAGAAGGTATGACAGAACTCGACCTCCCGCTGCAGCTCCGCACTGAAGTTCTTCTCGCACCAGGTCGCGACCAGCGGGATGCCCAGCAGGTCTTCGAAAAACCGGCGGTTGATCTCATGGTTCTTCACCACAAAGGCGTTGTGGTGCAGGCGCGACGGCAGCTTCGACAACAGCCCCTGGCTTTCCGATGCGCGGACGGTTTCGATCGTATCCATTTGAATCCTCCCGTGGTCTGCTGACGCAAAATTTCAGCGACGATAACACAAAAAATGATGCATGCTCGCGCGAACCTTCCGTCCCGCAGCAGGGGAAAATCGTGAAAGTCAGCGCAATGATCCGGCTCAGCCCCGGCGCCGAGCCGCACACCGGACTGCTCAGCCGCATGTCCGACTACGCCCGCCGCATCGAGGCCAGCGGGTTTCCCGGGATCTGGGTGGGGGATTCGATGGGCCGGGGCCGGCCGACGCTCGATCCGCTGACCGCGCTGGCGGCGCTCGCCGCCGTCACCGAGCGCGTCGACCTCGGCATCGGGGTGCTGCAGGTATCGTTGCGCCATCCGATCGAGCTGGCGCATCGCGTGCAGTCGGTGCAGGCCTTGTCCGGCGGCCGGCTGCGCCTCGGCGTCGGCAGCGGCTCGACACGGGCGGATTTCGAGTTGCTCGGCGGCGATTACGACCACCGTTTCCGTACCTTGCGGAATTCGCTCGAGACCATGCATCGGGTGTGGCGCGGCGAGCCGGTCAACGGCGGCGCCTTGTCAATCTGGCCCGGCTGCGAAGGCGGCCCGCCGATCCTGATGGGCGCCTGGCGGAGCCCGCGCTGGATCACCTATGCCGCGAAAGATTGTCAGGGCTGGACTCCGTCCGGCCGCTTCAGCAGCTGGGAGGATCTCGAAGCCGGCATGCGGATCTATCGCGAAGCGGGCGGCACGAACGCCGTCCTCGCCAACGTCGCCGTCGACCTCGCCGACCGGCCGGGATCCGCGGACCTCGCCGCGGCCACCAATGTGGCATTGGTTTGTCCCCCGGACGAGGCCCGCCGCCGGTTGAAGCGGATGGAGCAATTGGGGTTCGAGGAGGTCCTCCTGGTCTCCCATTACGGTATTCTCGAAGAGCTCGAACGAGCCCGCGATTGGGCGGCTTGACAGCCGGAGCGGCCGGCGCATGCTGCGCTCGGGTTCGATCTCAGCAGAGGCGCGCGATATGATCAGTGCGGATCTGGCTGGCAAAGCGGTGCTGGTGACCGGGGCGGCCTCGGGTATCGGGCTCGCCGCCGCCGACATCTTTTCCGGCTGCGGCGCGACGGTGGCGCTCAACCATCTGCCCGACGACCGGCGGGGGCCCGATCAGGTCGCCCGGCTCAAGGCGGAGGGCCGGCGGGTCGTCGCGGCGCCGGGGGACGTGTCGCGGCCCGGCGAAGCCGAGCGCATGGTGACCAGGGCGATCGACAGCCTCGGGCGACTCGACTTTCTCGTAAACAATGCCGGGACTCCGGCGACCCCGACGCCGATCCCGTTCTCCGACCTCGATGCGCTAACCGAGGATTTCTGGTCGAGGATTTTGACGACGAATTTGATCGGCCCGTTCCGCTGCGCCCATGCCGCGGTGCCGGCCTTAAAGGCGGCGCACGGCGCAATCTGCAACACCGCCTCAATCGCCGGCGTTCAGGGCTCGGGCAGCAGCATTCCCTATGCGACGAGCAAGGCCGGCCTCATCAATCTGACGCGCTCTCGCGCGCGGACCTTGGCACCCGAGATCCGCGTCAACGCGGTGGCGCCAGGCTTTGTCGACAGCCCATGGAACAAGGACTGGCCGGCGGACCGCAAGACGACCTCGATCGAGCGTACCCCGCTCAAGCGCGCCTGCAAGCCCGAGGACATCGCCGAGACGATTTTCTTCCTGTGCGCCGGCGGCGCGATGATCACCGGCCAGACGATCATCGTCGACGGCGGCCTGACCCTGTGACCCACACTTCGCCACCCCGGCACAGGCCGGGGCCCATTGTGGTGCCGCACGAACGTCGGTAAGCAGTGCAAATCTTGAAGAGCTTGGAGCAGCGGAACAATGGGTCCCGGCCTTCGCCGGGATGGCGGCCTCTTTGCTCGGGATCGACGAATTGAAATTGGCAACCAAGGAGAACCAATCGATGGACGAACCGACCAAATTGGAGATCTTCACCGATTACGTCTGACCCTGGTGCTATCTCAGTACCGTGCGTATTGAAAAGCTGAAGCAGACGTTCGAAATCGACACTGTCCTGGTGCACTTCCCATTGCATCCGGAAACCCCTGCGGAAGGCCGCTCGATGGCGGAGCTCTACGCCGGGCGCAACGTCGACCCCGAGGCTATGTATGCCCGCATGAAGGGGCTGATGGATTCCGAGGGACTGCCCTATGGCCGACGCACTCACACCTACAACAGCCGGCTCGCACAGGAGCTCGGCAAATGGGCCGACACCCAGCCGGGCGGCGAGGCAATCCACGACGCCCTCTATCGAGCCTATTTTGTCCATGCCCGCAATATCGGGGACCCCGATGTATTGGTCGAAATCGCGCAATCGGTCGGGTTGCCGGCGGAGGAAGCGCGGCAGGTCCTGGCCGAGCGCCGCTTCAAGGAGGCGGTCGACGCCGATTGGGCGAAATCGCGCCGGTGGGGCGTGACCGGGGTCCCGACCTTCGCCGCCGCGCGCTACGGCGTCGTCGGTGCGCAACCCTATGAGGTCTTGGAGCAGCTGCTCGAGAAGGCCGGCGCCCGGCGGCGCGTATAGGTCATGTCCGAGCCGCGGCCGATCAGCTTTGACGCCCCGCTCGGGCAGCGCATCATCGAGCTGCACGTCTGGGCGGTACGACAGGGATTGCTCGGCACTGCTGCTGCCGAGCTGTTCGACGGTTTCTGTCAGCGACTTGTCCTCGGGGGGCTGCCGCTGTGGCGGGCCTCAGCGGCGATGCGGACATTGCATCCGCAATGGGGCGGGTACAGCTATCTCTGGCATCGCGACCTCAATGCGATCGAGCCTTCGCAATTCGAACGCGGCACCGAGTATCGCCGAGATTGGCTGACGAGCCCGTTCGCCTATCTGGTTGGCCAAGCACGGGCCGAGGGCGGAAGGGGCGATCCTTGGCGGCATCTCCGCCGGCATCTCTGCGGACCCGAGGCGCTCCTCGACTTTCCGCTGCTCGAAGAGCTCGCCAGGGCGGGCGGCACGGACTATTTCGCCCAAATCGTCCGTTTCGGGCCAGAGGGCGACGCCTCGCGCGGAACCGGCATAGCCTATTCTTTTACGACCGACCGCCGGGAGGGTTTCAGCGAGGATGACCTCACCTTGCTGCGGGCCGTATTGCCGGCCCTGTCGCTGGCGGTTATGGCGCATGCCGGCCACACGATCGCTTCGGGGCTCCTCGAAGCCTATCTCGGCGGCGATGCCGGGCGGCGGGTCCATGCCGGGGCGGTGGAGCGCGGTTCCGTCGAGAGCATCCGCGCCGTGCTGTGGTTCGCCGACATGCGGGGCTTCACAAAACTTGCCGACAGCACCGCGGGGCTGGAGGTCATTGAGCTGCTCGACGAGGTATTCGAGACACTGACCGCTCCACTGCGTTCGCGTGGCGGGGAAGTATTGAAATTTATGGGCGATGGCATGCTCGCGATCTTTCCGCTGCTGGCGGAGACGCAAGCCGAGACCTGCCGCAATGCGATCGATGCGGCGAGAGAGGCAATGCACGCGCTCGACCTGGCCAATCGCGCGCGGACCGAGGCGTCCAAGCCGGTCGCCGAGGTCGATCTGGCATTGCATATCGGGGAAGTATTGTACGGCAATGTCGGCGCCGCCGACCGCCTCGATTTCACGGTGATCGGGCCCGCCGTCAACGAGGCGGCGCGCATTGAAACTCTATGCGAACCTTTGGGCCGCAAGGTGCTGGTCTCCGCAGAGTTTGCCGCCGCGGCCGGGAACTGCAGTGGGCTCCAGCCTCTCGGCCATTATCGGCTGCGCGGGGTTCACGAGCCCCGCGCGATCTACGGGCTCGATGTCTAGCGGCCGGTCGGTTGCGCCGCGCGATTTCGATCGGCTAAGGTCAGCGATGTTTCTACAGGGGATATCGCAGTGACAAAGCTGATCGCCTTCTGTGCCCTCGCCGGTTTGCTGGTTGTCGCCGGCTGCGCCAGCCAACAGCAGCTGGTCGGACAGAAAGAAGACCTCCTCGCTGCGGCAGGTTTTCAGATCAGGATCGCCGACAACCCGCAGCGCCTGGCGGCGATGCGCAGCCTGCCGCCGAACAAATTCGTCACCCGCGCGGTGAACGGTCAGCCGGTGTATTTGTATGCCGACCCGCTGGTATGCCGCTGCGTCTATTTCGGCAGGCAGCAGAACTGGGCGGCGTATCGGCAAGAGATATTCGCTAAACAACTCGCCGACGAAGCCCAAATGACCGCTCTCATGTACCAGAGCGACTGGGATTGGGGCCCCTGGGGCTGGCCTTGATCAGCCTTCTTTGGTGAACCCTTTGGCGCGCATGCAGTTGTTGAGGACTTGGTCGGCATAGCCGTCGGCCTGCCGGCGCATCGACTGCGCTTCAATACTCTGGGTCCCGCCGAGTTGCCAGTTTCCCCCGAGCGTCGCGTTGATGTCGGCGTTGATGCCCTGTTCGTTGGCCAGCGCCGCATTGGCCTGCGCATTGCAGTCGGCGAGCTCGCGGGCGATCGTCTGGTCGTCCGCGCCCGACTTGACCCAGTTTGTCGCTGTCGGGGTCTGTCCGGCGCAGACCGTCAGCACAAGGCAACTAAGGGCAACACCGGCGGCAGGCAGGGGGCGGCAGTTACGAATGGTCATCGGCAACTCCTCATCTTCTAGGGTGGCCGAAATCACGCGGGATTAGACCGGAGTGGAACCAGGTCACGAAGGTGTAGATGCTGAATACCGGGAGACGCAGGCGCTGCGACAAAGCATAGGCATATGGCACCATATTGGTGCATTCGAGGAGCACCGCGCCAATGCCGTCGTGGCTTGCGACGAGCCTGTCGCCGGCCGCAAGGATGTCGCGCTCAGCCGCGGCGACATCGAGCCGCTCCTCGTCGTTGATCATGATGCGGCTGAACTCGCTGCCGTCGTCGGTGCCGACGACCGGGGTCGCCGGATCGGCGCCCGCGGCGCGCAAATGCTCCTCCGTGAGGTTCGCGGCACTGACGGTCAGAACGCCGGCACGCTTGCCGGGCGGCAGCACGCGCTCGATGAACGGGATCTGCATCAGGCTCGACGCCGCGACCGGTACGCCGACATGGGCGGCGATCTCCCGCTGATAAAGCGACAGGAACCCGCAAGTCGTGGTGATGCCGTCGGCGCCCAGGCGGACGAGCTCCTCGGCGGCAGCGAGGAATTCATCCAGCAGGCCCTCGGCCTTTTCGCATACGACGCGGCGCGGCGACGCACCCGGCACAACCTTGTAGAGGACCGGAAACGGCCACGTCTCGGCATTCCCCATATCGCCGGGAATACGCGGGAACCGAGTCTTCGAGCATCAGGATGCCGACCCTCGCGCCGTACAGCGTCTTCCCGCCCCAGGCGATCCGAGTTCTTTCAATCATGCATCAGCCTAGCACATAATTCCGTGCGGAAACTCGGATGTGGAGGAGACCCATGTCGGAAGCAACCAAGCCGGCCGCAATCGAAGCCGCAGCCGTGCCGCCGGCCCGCCCCGCCCGCGGCTACCCCGCGCCTTTCGCCGCGCGGGTCGCAGGACGCGAAAGGCGGGCGCTCGGCGACGTGTTTGGGCTGACCAATTTCGGGGTGAACCTGACGAAGTTGCCGCCGGGCGGCATGTCGGCGCTGCGCCATACTCATATGCGCGAGGACGAATTCATCTACATCGTCGAGGGCGAACCCGTTCTCGTGACAATGCCGGCGAGACGCCGTTGCGTCCGGGCATGTGCGCCGGCTTCAAAGCCGGCTCGGGCGACGCCCACCACCTGATCAACCGCACCAGCCGCGACGTCGTCTATTTGGAGATCGGCGACCGCAATCCCGGAGATACCGTCATCTACCCGGACGAGGACATTGGCAGAGCGCTCACCCCGAGCGGCGAGCGCGTCTTTGTGCATCGGGACGGCACGCCGTATTGAGTTGCCCGAGTTCGCCGAAAGCCCCGGTCGTAGAGCGGGTTTCGATCAGATTGGCGCTGTCATTGCGAGGAACGCCTCGCGCGACGAAGCAATCTTGTCTGATCGAGCGCTCCGCGGCCCGAGATTGCTGCGCTGCCGCTCGCAATGACGATTGGAGTGAGTGGTGCAGCCTGATCGGAATCTGCTCTAATGGCGCGATGGCGCAGGGTCCGAGTCACTCTCGACGATTTGCGGCGAGGTCACGCCCATCGATACATAGATGCTCATCAGGGTTTCCACGCCGATATTGGCTGGCTTGACCCACGCCGCCGGGACATAGATCAACGCGCCCCCGACCGGCACCGGTGCCGAGGGGATGAGGACGACATGGTAAGGCTCGCCGCCGATAAGAATCGGCTTGGGCATCGGCAATAGCCCAAGAACGCCGGCGCCGCCGGCGCCGCCGAAGAAGCACCACACCGGGCTCATGCTCTTCAGCCCGTCCTCTTCCCTTCTGTCCATGATCGCGACAAATCGCTGGGTGACGTCGTACAGGTTGCGGACGAACGGGATGCGCTGCATCAAGGAATCGATGAGCAGACGAACCCGGCTTTCCAGGCGGGATTCGACGGTGAGCCCAAGGAGATAAATCAGCCCGATCACTACGATCGCGCCGAGCGCATAAGCTGCTATCGGCGAGTCCGACAAGCGAAACCCGATCGAGAGCAAAATGCGCCCAATCGCACTGTCCGGACCGACATAGGCGTAAATAAACGTACCGACCCATACGATGACGGTAATCGTCACGGCCAGCGGCAACAGGACGAAGAACCCGGCCAGAAAAGTACGGAAGCGACTGATCATCTGATACCGTTCGCGGATGCCCCATGCGGCAATACCCGCACGGCTGCTTTATTCGGCAGCCTTCTCGGGTATCGCGCGGTCACGTACCACGGGTTTCTCGTATTTTGACAGACCCTTGACCCGCTCCCGCAATGTCTGGAACAGCACGTAGAGGCCTGGGATCACAAAGATCCCGAGAAAGCTCGCGGCCACCATGCCGCCGAACACCGCGGTGCCGACCGCACGTATCGTCGCCCGGCCCGCGCCTGTCGCGATGACGAGCGGCACCATTCCGGCGATAAAGGCCAAGGACGTCATCATCACCGCGCGGAACCGCAGTCTGGCCGCTTCGACCGCGGCTGCGGCGATCTCCTGTCCCTCTCGCCGTTGCTCCATCGCGAATTCGACGATCAGAATAGCGTTCTTGGCGGCGAGGGCGATCAGCACGACGATGCCGATCTGCGCGTAGATATTGTTGTCGAGCCCGAACAGCTTCAAAGCTGCCATCGCGCCAAACAGGCCGACGACGACCGACAGCAACGCCGCGACGGGGATTGTCCAGCTCTCGTAGAGGCCGACGAGGAACAAGTAGGCAAAGACGATCGCCAGAGCGAGGATCGAACCGGTCTGCCCGGCCGCCGCCTTTTCCTGCAGCGCCATTCCGGTCCATTCGTAAGAGAACCCGTTGGGCAACGTATTGGCGGCGACGGACTGCATCGCCGCGAGCGCCTGGCCCGACGAGTAACCGGGTGCCGGACCGCCGTTGATCGTGACCGAGCGCAAATTGTTGTAGCGAATGATGGATGAGGGTGCGGTGATCAGCTGGACATCGGCAACCGCGGCGAGCGGAACCAGATCGCCCTGCGCGGTTCGCACGCGCACCTTGAAAATATCCTGGACGCCCTTGCGATCGGACGCGTCCGCCTGAACCTTGACCTGCCAGGTGCGGCCAAAGCGGTTGAAGTCGTTGACGTAGGTTCCGCCCATCGTCGTCTGCAGGGCGCTGAAGATGTCGCCGATCGAGACCCCGAGAGTTTCGGCGCGCTCGCGGTCCAGTTTCAGATAGACCTGCGGCGTCGAGGCGCCATAGGTCGTGTAGACGCCGGCCAATGCCGGGTTCTGGTTGGCGGCGATGACCAGTCCCTCGGCGACGGCGGCGAGATCTTTTGGCGTCGCCCCAGCCAGGCTCTGCAACTGCAATTCGAAACCGGCAGCATTGCCGATCCCCATGATCGGCGGCGGGTTGAACGCGATGACATTCGCCGCTGCGATCTGACGAAACAACGGGCGCAGTTCGGCCAATGCCGAGAAGGCCGAGAGCGAACGGTCCGTCCTCTCGCTAAACGGCTTCAGACCGACGATGAAGAGGCCCTTGTTCGGTAGAGCCAAGCCGTCGATGAGACTGTAGCCTGCGATGCTGACAACGCTTTGCGTCCATGGCCGGTTTTGGATAATATCCTCGACCTGGGCCACGACCTTGTTCGTGCGGTTCAAGGACGCGGCGTCCGGCAACTGCACCTCGGCGAAGAACGCGCCTTGGTCTTCGTCCGGCAGGAAACCCGTCGGGACGACTTTGGAAAGCCAGCCGGTCCCCAGAGCAAACGCGATCACCAACGCAGCAGTGATCAGCGCCCGGCGCGCCAGCGGTCGAACCAGCCCCACATATCCGTCCCGGGTCCTGTCGATGCCGCGTTGAAGCCAGGCGATCAGCCCTCGCGGGTGACCGCGGTGACGCAGCAAGACCGCGCACAAGGCCGGCGAGAGGCTGAGCGCATTGATTGCCGAGATCAGCATCGAGACCGATACGGCGACCGCAAATTGCTGGTACAGCTGGCCGGTGATGCCGGGGATAAACGCCGTCGGCACGAATACGGAAAGCAGCACGAGGGTGATCGCGATAATGGGCCCGGTCACCAGCCCCATCGCCTTCTCGGTTGCTTCAGCCGGCGTGAGTTGCGGTTCGGCCTCGAGGATATGCTCGACCGCTTCGACAACGACGATAGCATCGTCGACAACAATACCGATCGCCAGTACCAGAGCGAGCAGAGAGATCGTGTTGGCCGAGAAGCCCAGCGCCAGCATAACCGCAAAGGTGCCGACGAGCGCCACCGGCACGGCGATGATCGGGATCAGAGTGGCACGCAAGTTCCCGAGAAAAATGAAAACCACGATGCCGACGAGCACGAACGCCTCGAGGAGCGTCTTTTCCACTTTGTGGATCATCGCATCGACGAAGACCGTCGTGTCGTACATCACGTCATACGCGACGTCTTCCGGCAGGCGCGGTTCGATCTCCTTCAGCGCTTTCCTGACGCCGGCGGCGACAGCGATGGCGTTGGCGCCGGGCGACTGGTAGATCGTGATCGCCTCGGCCGGCTTGCCATTATAGCGGGCGAGGCTGTCGGCCGATTTCGAGCCGAGCTCGGCGCGGGCAATGTCTTTGATGCGGACCACCCCGCCATCCGGATTAGCCCGCACGATGATGTTATTGAACTCCTCGACCGTGGTCAGCCGGCCTTGCGTGGTGATGTTCAGTTGGAACTCGACATCGGGCACGAGCGGCGCCGCCCCGACGCGACCGACGGCGGCTTGTGTATTCTGCGAGTTGATCGCGTTGATGACGTCTTGCGGAGTGATGTCGAGGCTCGCCATGCGGTCCAGGTTCAGCCAGATCCGCATCGAGTATTCGAGATCGCCGAGCTGCTTGGCGTCGCCGACACCCTTTATCCGCTTCAGGGTGTCGACCAAATCTATCTTGGCGTAATTCGACAGAAACAACGCGTCGCGGCTGCCTTTAGGCGAATAGATCGCGACGACTTGCAGCAAGGAAGTCGATTGCTTCTGCGTTGTCACGCCATTGCGCTGCACCTCGGGCGGCAATAGTGCGAGCGCCTGGTTGACTTGGTTGGTCACGTTCACAGTATTGAGGTCGGGGTCGCTGCCAACCTCGAAGGTGACGTTGAGCGTGTAGGTACCATCGCCCCCTGACGTCGATTTCATATAGATCATCCGGTCGACACCGTTGACCTGGGCCTCGATGACCTGCGCGACGCTTTCCTCGACCGCCTCTGCCGACGCCCCGGGATAAAGCGCGCTGACCTGCACCTGCGGCGGGACGATGTCGGGGAACTGGGCGATCGGAAGCACCCCTAGCGCGATCACTCCGGCGATCGAAATGACGATCGAGATGACGAGTGCGAGCCGCGGGCGATGGATGAAGACGGAGGAGATCATCGAGGTGTTGTCCCTCCTCAACCGGCGGGCGATGGCGCGAGCTGCGGCGCTACGGTCATCCCGGCGCGGATGCGCTGCTGCCCCTGAACGACGACGCGCTCGTCGGGCTTCAGCCCTTCGTCGACGACCGCGAGCCCCTCTCGACCGGCGCCGAGACGCAGGCGGCGCTGCTCGACCTTGTCGTCCTGGCCGACGACAAAGACGTAAGGCCCGGTCTGGTCTATCGCGATTGCGGATTGCGGGATCACGACGACCTTGTCGCCGCCCTTTTCTTCAAGAATCACGCGAACCGTTTGCCCAGTGGTCAGGACGTTGTCGGGATTGGGGAACATCGCGCGGACTGTCTGCCCATCGGTACGCGGGTTGACCTGGACGTCGAGAAAATCGATGCGTCCCTGCTCGGCGTAGAGTGAGCCGTCGGCCAGTCGCACGCGCGCCCGCACCTTGCCGTTCGAGTCCGAGTCACGGCGGGCTTCCAGCATCTCGCGTTGCGTCACCGAGAAGAGCACCTGCATCGGGTCATCTTTAACTACCGTCGCCAGCACACCGGTGTCCGGCCCGACCAGATTGCCGGGCGAGACCGCCGGCCGCCCGATTCGTCCGGCGATCGGCGACTTGATGTCGGTATAGGACAGCTGGATCTGGGCGTCGCGGAGGTTCGCCTCGGCCTCCATGACAGCGGCCTTGGCCTGACCCTGTTCCGCCGTGCGTTGGTCGAGCTGGGCAACCGGGGCATTGCCCTTGCGAGTCAGCTCGGCGGTGCGCCCCAATTGCTGATCGGCATTGGCGAGCGTCGCCTGGGCGGCGGCGAGCTGAGCCTTGCGCTGGTCGACCGCGGCCTCGAAGGGCTCCCTCTCGATTGTGAAGACGACCTGGCCCTCTTTGACCTCGTCGCCATCTTTGAATAGACGAGGACCGAGAAAGCCCTGGACGCGCGCACGCAGATCGACCTTTTCGAGCGCTTCCGCGCGCCCGACAAACTCGGCCTGCCTGGTCATCGAGCGCAGCTCGGCTGGCTGGACCAACACAGCCGGCGGCGGACCGCCTTGTTGGGCATAGGCGGGCAGGCCGGCCAATGCCGAAAACGCGAAAAAAGCAAAAGAAAACCACCCTCGTGTCATCGCGCCCCCCACCAATGAGCTGTCGTAAACTACTCCAACCCTTCCGGTCCGTCTCGACAATACTGCGGTCGAGCGGAGGCAGCCTAATCCAGGAGAGATACCTTGCCGGATGACAAATCGTAATACGCGGCGACGATTTTGAGTTGATTGGCTTTTATGTGATCGGCCAGAACCGGCGAGGATTGTCGCAGTAATCCCGCCTGGATCTTGGCGTTGGCCTTGATCGCCGCCTGCAGATTGGACCCGGCCTGGTCAACGGCGGGTCGGATGTAGCGGTAAAGAGCGCTGATCTGGCCGGGAACCGCCTTTGCTTCAATCGAGGCCTTGACCGCGCCGCAGTTGGCATGCCCCAAGACCATGATCGCCTTGGCGCCGAGCACTGCGACACCGTATTCGAGGCTGGCGATGATCGCAGACGTCGCAATGTTCCCGGCCACCCGCGTCACGAACACATGCCCGATGCTCTGGTCGAAGATCAGCTCGACGGGTACCCGCGAATCCGCGCAGGACAGCACAGCGGCGAACGGCTCCTGTTTGTAGACTGTCTTCGCCTTCAGGATGTCGAGGTCCTCGGTGAACGAAGTCAGGCGGCCCTCGGCAAACCGCTGGTTGCCGTCGATCAGTTGGCGCAGCGCCGCGTCGGGGCTCAACGTGGTCTGCGCCAACGCCGTAGGTTCCCAAGCCAGCCCGGAAAAAGCGGCCGTAGCGGCTACCGTCAGCGTCTCCCGAAAGAATGCACGCCTGGAATGGATCATTGCTGCACCTCAGAGGCCGGCGAGACGCGCGCTTTCATCCCACAAGCGGCGGGCGAGGCCGCTGTCGAGCGCCAACGGATCCGGCTGGGTTAGGGCTTTGCGGATGACGTAGCCGCCGTGGAAACGTTTGGGGTCGGGCATCGTGGCGAGAAATACCGGTGTCTCGGCGCCCTTCTCGGGGCTGATCATGAACGGCTTCAACGCCCGCCACCCCAGCTCCAGGAGGCCGCCCCGTTGCCCGATCCCGGTGGCGACCATCCCCGGATGGAGACAGGTGGCGATAACCTCGTCGGGGTCGAGCCGCGATGCCAGCTCCCGGGTGAACAGGATATTGCAAAGCTTGGAACGGCCATAGCCCCGCGACATTGTCCAATCCCGCGGGCGTGTCAGGTCGCCGACATCAATGCGGTTGCGGCGGTGCGCTTCCGAGGCGACCGTGACGATGCGCGCCGGGGCCGACGCCTTGAGGCGCTCGAGCAGCAAGTTGGTCAGCAGAAAAGGCGCGAGATGATTGACCGCGAAGGTCAGCTCGAACCCGTCCGCCGAAAGCCGGTAGTGCGGCGAAAACAGGCCGGCATTGTTGACGAGCACATCGAGCCGGTCGTGCCCGCCCAGGATCTCGTCCGCCAGCCGGCGCACGTCGCCGAGTTGCGAAAAATCGGCGAGGGCGACCTCGACGCGATCGGAGCCGGAATGCTCCCGCACCCGCCGCTGCGCGGCCTCGGTCCGGTTTCGGTCGCGCCCTGCCATGATGACCCGCATTCCGGCGCGCGCGAGGCCGAGCGCGGTATGGAGGCCGATCCCGGAACTCGCTCCGGTGACGAGTGCGACCTGCTGTGACTGGCTTTCAGCCACGTAGACCCTCACCCACCGTCGCTAGCGCGACGGTCCCCCCTCTCCCGCAATGCGAGGATTTTGCAGAAGTAGCGAAATTTGCGATCCTGGCGTGGGGATTGGGGGGATGGTGATGGCTCATCGCGATTGGGGGCAGTTGGGTTTTGCCGACCACATGGTGATGCGGCACAGCCGGCCGAACGAGTTGCTGACGCGGCTGGCCGAGCTGGTCGACTGGGCGGCGCTGGGAGCGATCGTCGGCGGGTTGCACGATTCGCCGCACGGCGCACCGTCCTATCCGCCGCTGGCGATGGTCAAGGCGTTGCTGTTGCAGCAGTGGTACGGCTTGTCCGATCCCGCGCTCGAGGAGGTCTTGTGGGATCGGCTGTCGTTCCGGGTGTTCTGTGGGCTGCCCTTGGGCGAGACCGCGCCGGACTATTCGACGATCAACCGGTTTCGCAACGCGCTGCGCGAGAACGGACTGGACCAGCAGATCTTTGACGAGGTCGGTCGGCAGCTCGACCGCCGCGGGCTGATGCTGCGCAAAGGCACGCTGGTCGATGCCAGCCTGGTGCCGGCCGCGGTCAACCCGCCGAAAAAGCCGAAGGAGCCGTTGCCGCCGGGTCCGGATGGCGAGGTGCCCAGCCAGCTGGTCAAAAGCGACCGTGATCCCGAAGCGGAGTGGGCCAAGAAGGGCGGCAAGCGGTATTTCGGCTACAAGGTTCATGTCGGGGTCGACCAGGGCTCGGCGCTCATCCGCCGGGTCAAGCTGACCGGCGCTTCGGTCAACGACACGGTGCCGGCCGACGAGCTGATCTGCGGCGATGAAGCCGCGGTCTATGCCGATGCCGCCTACCACACACATCGCCGCGAGCAGCAATTGACCGAGCGCGGCATCGAAGCCCATTTGATGCGGCGCGGCAACAAGCACCACGCGCTGAGCCAGGCCGACAAGGAACGCAACGAGGCGATCGGCAAGCAGCGCGCTCCGGTCGAGCAGGTGTTCGGCCGGATGAAGACGACCTACCGGTGGGCCCGCGCGCGCTGCCTGGGGCTGGCGCGCAACACCACCCATCTGCTGCTGCTGTGCACCGCGATGAACCTGAAACGCATGGTGGTGCTGTGCCCGCCGTGATCGCCCACCGCAGGCAAACTCTGCCTCGACCTCGGCCAGGCCGCCCGGTGCGGCGGCCCGGCCGCGCCCGCGGCTGATATTGGCCTCGGTCTTGTACAATCTCACCGTGCAACGAACGTGAAAAATCAGCCTCAAAGAGCAACCCGGACGGAACCCCGCAATTTGCAAAGCCCTCGCAATGCGGGAGAGGAGCTACGAGCTGCAGTGTGTGTAGCCCCTCTCCCGCAATGCGGGAGAGGGTGGCGAGCGCAGCGAGGCGGGTGAGGGTCTCGCTCAAACGCTATCGACGCCGAAGGCCCAGCGGCGCGCGATTTGGTGACCGATCGCCAAGGGCGGCGGCAGGGTGGCCAGACCCGGAACGGGGTCGTCAGATCGCGACCGTTCGACCATGGCCCGGACCTCGTCGCGCTCGAACCAGCGCACCTCGGCGAGCTCTTCGGGGTCGATCGTGATCTCCTCGGTCAGCGCTTCGCCGAGAAAGCCCATCATCAGGCTCGACGGGAACGGCCAGGGCTGTGAGGCGAGGTAGCGCACCTGCCCGATCCGAATGCCCGATTCCTCGAAGACTTCGCGGCGGACCGCCTCTTCCAACGTCTCGCCCGGCTCCATGAAGCCGGCGAGACACGAAAACCGGGCGCCGCGGCGCCGGTGGCCGCGGCCGAGCAGGCACCGCTCGCCCCTGACGCCGAGCATGATGACGACCGGGTCGACACGCGGAAAGTGGTGCGCCTTGCATTCGGGGCAATGGCGTACCCAGCCGCCCGAGACGACAGCGCTCGGCGTGCCGCATTGCGCGCAGAAGCGATGCCGGGCATGCCAATCGATCAACGAGCGTGCCTCGGCGAGAATTGCCGCCTCGCCGCCATCGATTATCGGAGCGGCCGCGCGCGCATCCACGACGATGCTGCCGTTATCGCTCGGGACCTCGGTCGAGCCTGCATCAAGGGCAAAAAACGCGTGGCCGTCGCGGATGCCGAGCAGAATGAGGGTATTGCCGCTGTCGATCAACTGCCGCCAGGGGGCGACGCTCTGCCAATCCAACGCCCTCGCCGAAGAGTGGCGAACCGGCGGCTTGAGGCCGTGCAGCGGCAGCACCCGGGTGGCGGGATCTTCGAGTAGCGACGTCACCCAGCCGGCGTCCTGGCGGCGCTGGCTCACGCGGTCGAGCGGGTTGCCCGCAAAGCAATAAATCTCTTCCATTTGGACAGCATACCTCTTCAGTGCCGGTCGCCGTCAATCGGCGCCGTGCGCGAGCAGCATACGGCCGTACGGGGCCATCGCGGCCTGACGGCTCGCGGCGTGGTGGGTCAGGATCGTCATAACGTCGCGCCGGATCGCCCCCAGCGGGTCGCTGTCATAGACCCAGCGGGCGCCGTTCATTTCGCACAGGCGGTCGATCGCCCAGCTCACCTGATGCTGCGCGTAGACCATATCGCGCCGGGCGCGCAATGCCTCCGTCTCGGTGATCTTGCGGCCCGAGGTGACCGCTGCGGTGCTGGATTCGCGCCCGGTGTGGAGCAGCATCGTCGCGACATCGATCGCCGCGGCGGCCTCCCCGAACGCCATCTGCACGACCTCGGAATCGGCGAGCTTGGTCACGCCGCGCGACACCCGGCCCGCCAGCGCGGCGCACGCGATGTCGAGCGCGCGGCGGCCGAGCGCGATGGCGACCGGCGGCAATGAATAGGACACCAGAAACCCGCGCGGCGCGCGCAGAACCGGATATTCGGGATGCGCCAGCGCGCCCGGCGGGGTTCCGGCGAAGAGGTCGCTGACCATCACACAGCGGTGCTCGGGAATGAAGACATCGTGCAAGACCAGCGACTTGCTGCCGGTGCCGGCGAGGCCGAGCACCTGCCAGTCATCGACGATCTCGATCTCGGCGAGCGGCGCCAGCAGATAGGCGATGTGCCGCGGGTCGCCCATCTCTCCGAGGAAAGCGCCGAGTATCGCCCATTGCGCATAGTCGCAGCCGCTGGAGAACGGAAACCGTCCGCTCAGGCGCCAGCCGCCGGCAACACGCTTGGCCGCCGCGCGCGGCGCCAGCGAAGATGACGCGACCGCTTCGGGATCGTCGCCCCAGACATCGATCTGCGCCGCTTCGGGATACTGGGCGATGATCCACTGATGCTCGGCCAGCACCGCATAGACCCAGGCCGAGGACGCGCAGCCATAGGTCAATTCCTCGACGATCCGTGAGAACAGGCTGAACCGACCCTGCATGCCGCCGAAGCACTTCGGCTGCAAAATGCGCAATATTCCGGCGTCTCGATATTCGGTGATGGTCCGCGCCGGCAATTTCCGCGCGGCTACCGCCGCTGGGGCGCGGTCGGCGAGTGAAGGAATTAGCGTCCGCGCGCGGCCCAGCAGAACGCGCTCCTCCTCCGGCAGGGTACTGTCATCGGTCAAGTGAGGAAGTTGGCCGCCGCCTGTCATAGGGTACCTCTTGTCTGATCAAGCTACCTTGCCATAGCGCGGCATTCCGATCAGCCCTCGCGCGGCTCGAACCTATAGGGCGTCGCGCTCGAGGTCAGCGGATCGAGCGCAAGGCGGTGCTCGAGCGGCGGAAAGGCCCGGCTGCGGCAGTCCGAGCGGTTGCACAGGCGGCAAGACAAGCCGATGCCGACCTTGGCCCGTTCGAGGTCGAGCCCATCGGCATAGATGATCTCCTCGGCGTGTCCCACGCTGCAGCCCATCGCCACGACATGGACGGGGCGGGGTTCGCCCCAGTGTGTCGCCGGCCGCGCCACGGCCCGGGCGAAGCAGAGGTGCGCGTCGCCGTCGGGCAGCTCTGCGACTTGCACCTGGACCGCGCCAGGCTGCGAAAAGGCGGTATGCACCACCCAGCGCGGGCACGAGCCGCCGTATCGCGCAAACGGGAAGCCCGCCGCTGAGAAGCGCTTCGACACGTTCCCCGCCGGGTCGACGCGGACAAAAAAGAACGGCACGCCGCGGGCGCCGGACCGCTGCAGGGTGGACAGGCGGTGACAGGCCTGTTCGAAGGAAACCCCGAAGCGCGCCGCGAGGGCCTCCATGTCGTGGCGCAGATCCTGCGCCGCCGCGAGGTATGCGGCGTAGGGCATCAGGATCGCGCCGGCGACATAGTTGAGCAGGCCCACGCGGATCAGCATCGCCGATTCCGCCGAAGACGGCGCGGCTTTGTGCAACACCGTCTCGACCGCGTCGCGCGCTTCGAAGAGGACGAGCTGGAACGCCATATGGAACCCGCGGCTCTCGCGCGGCAGAGTCTCGGCGAGGGCGAGCCGGCGAGTTTCCGGATCAAACCGGCGCAGCACGCCATCCAGCGGCTGCACAGTGACGGTCAGGCCGTGCGTCTTGCGCAGCCTTTCGGCGATCGCGTGGTTCATCTCGGACGGGGCGGCGCTGCAGGCGGCGGCGATCCCGTCGGCGGCTTCTTCGAGCGCGGGGAAATGGTTGGCGCGGTCGTCGAAGAAATCGCGCGCCTCCTCATTGGGCAGCAGAATGCGCCGCCCTGACGGGAGGGCGATGCCTCCGGCGTCCTCGCGGGCAACCCGCCACGCGCGATAGAGCGCGAGCACCGCGCGCGCCGCATTCGGACCCGAGCCGGCCAACGCGGCAATTTCGGCTTCGGGCACCGCGTCGACGCCCAGCAAGGGATCGGAAAAAGCCTCGCGCAGCCCGATTTCGAGCCGGCGTTCCTGCGAGCCCGAGAGCGTCGCGAGATCGAGGTGGAACATTTCGGCGAGTTTGATCAGCAATGTGCCGCTCACCGCGCGCTGATCGTGCTCGATCAGGTTCAGATAACTCGCCGAGATGCCGAGCCGGTTCGCCAATGCCTGCTGCGACAGGTTCCGCTCAGTGCGCAGCCGGCGCACGGTGCGCCCGATCTGGACACGCGACATTTTACAACCTTTACAAAAATTGGGCTCGGTTTGTGAAGACGCCAACGGAATTGCATTGATCATGCCACATTAGGGCTCGCCGTTGCAGCTGTAATGTTGTTATTGAAATCACGGCGTTATTAACATGGACAGAACAATGCAGCCCGACGATTTTTCAGACGTTCGCCGAGACTACGGCCCCGCCGATGTCGAGCGGCTGGTAGGCTCCTTCCGCATTTGTCATACATTGGCGGAAATGGGCGCCGCGCGGTTGCGGCATCTGTTGAACAACGAGCCCTTCGTGCCGACGCTCGGCGCGCTGACCGGCAATCAGGCCGTACAGCAGGTCAAGGCCGGTTTGAAGGCAATTTATCTATCCGGCTGGCAGGTCGCTGCCGACGCCAATACTGCCGGGCAGATGTATCCGGACCAGTCGCTCTATCCGGTGGATTCAGTGCCCAATGTGGTCAGGCGCATCAACAATGCATTGCGCCGCGCCGACCAGATCGCGCACTCGGAGGGCGATGGCGACGACACTTATTGGATGGCGCCGATCATTGCCGATGCCGAGGCCGGGTTCGGCGGCGCGCTCAATGCCTACGAGCTGATGAAGGCGATGATCGAGGCGGGCGCCGCCGGCGTGCATTTTGAGGACCAGCTCGCCTCTGAAAAGAAATGCGGTCATCTGGGGGGCAAGGTCCTCGTGCCGATAAGTCAGCACATTCGCACGCTCAACGCCGCCCGTCTCGCGGCCGATGTCGAGGGCGTGGCGACCGTGCTGCTGTGCCGCACAGATGCGCAATCGGCGCAATTGTTGACCAGCGACGTCGACGAACGCGACCGCCCGTTCATCAGCGGCGAACGCACCGCAGAGGGCTTCTTCCGCATTCGCCCCGGGCTCGGCGTCGAATACGCGATCGCACGCAGCCTCGCCTATGCGCCCTACGCCGACCTCCTGTGGTGGGAGACAAGCGAGCCCGATCTCGGCGACGCCGAACGCTTTGCGGATGCGATCCATCGCGAGTTCCCCGGCAAATTGCTGGCCTACAACTGCTCGCCGAGCTTCAACTGGCGCAAAAAGCTGACACCCGAGAGGCTCGCGAGCTTTCAGCACGATATCGCGCAAATGGGCTACCGGTTCCAGTTTGTCACTTTGGCCGGCTTCCACAGCCTTAACCTCGCGATGTTCCAACTGGCCCGCGATTACTGCGAGCGCGGTATGGCGGCCTATTCCGAAGTGCAGCAGGCCGAGTTCGCAGCCGAGGCGGACGGCTACACTGCAACCCGGCATCAGCGCGAGGTCGGCGTCGGCTACTTCGATGCGGTGGCAACGGTGATTTCCGGCGGACAGTCCTCGACGACGGCGCTGGCCGGCAGCACCGAAACGGCGCAATTTCACGAGGATCTGCCGGCAGAGAAACCGCAGCACGGCCATGACGACGGTTTGGTGCACAACCACGACTGGGCGGTGCACGATTGGGCGGCGCAATGACCGCGGGCGTCATGGTTCGCGGGCCGATGAAGCCCGGCTATGAGAAGGTGCTCACACCCGAGGCGATCGACTTCGCCGTCGAGCTCGAGCGTGAATTCGGGGCGGAGCGGCGCCGTCTCCTCGCCCGCCGCGCCGAGATCCAGCGACGGCTGGATGCCGGATGGAAACCCGATTTCCTGCCCGAGACCAAGGCGATCCGCGACGGCGAGTGGCGGGTGGCGCCAATCCCGCGCGACCTCAAGGACCGCCGCGTCGAGATCACCGGCCCGACCGACCGCAAGATGGTGATCAATGCGCTCAATTGCGGCACCAATATTTTCATGGCCGATTTCGAGGACGCCAATACGCCGACCTGGGACAATTTGATCGAAGGCCAGGCCAATCTCAGTGATGCGGTGCGCCGGACGATCGCCTTCGATGACCCGCAGACGGGGCGGCATTATTCGCTGAACGGCAAAACCGCCGTGCTGTTCGTGCGGCCGCGCGGCTGGCACCTTCCGGAAAAGCACGTCCTCGTCGACGGCGAGCCGGTGTCCGGGGCGCTGTTCGACTTCGCGCTGTTCTTCTTTCACAATGCGAAGGAATTGGTCGCGCGCGGCACCGGTCCCTACTTCTACCTGCCGAAGCTCGAGAATCACCTCGAAGCGCGGCTGTGGAACAACGTCTTTCTGCACGTGCAGGCGAGGCTCGGGCTCCCCAAAGGGACGATCCGCGCGACGGTGCTGATCGAAACGATCCTCGCCGCCTTCGAGATGGACGAGATTCTCTGGGAATTGCGCGACCACTCCGCCGGGCTCAATTGCGGCCGCTGGGATTACATCTTCAGCTTCATCAAGAAATTCGCCGAGGACCCGAATTGCATAATGCCCGATCGCGGGCAGGTTACGATGACGACGCATTTTCTGCGCAGCTACAGCCTGCTCTTGATCAAGACCTGCCATCGTCGTGAGGTGCACGCAATGGGCGGCATGGCGGCGCAGATCCCGATCCGCGACGACCCCGCCGCAAACGAAGCGGCGGTGGAGAAAGTGCGCGCCGACAAGCGGCGCGAGGCCGGCGACGGGCACGACGGGACCTGGGTCGCGCATCCCGGGCTCGTCCCGATTGCGAAAGCGATCTTCGACCGCGAGATGCCGCAGCCGCACCAGATCGGCCGCAAGCGCCGGGACGTCCGCGTCACCGCATCGGATCTTCTCGCGGTTCCCAAAGGCACGATCACCGAAGCCGGGCTCAGGCAGAACCTCAATGTCGGGATCGGCTACATCGAGGCCTGGCTGCGTGGCAGCGGCTGCGTGCCGCTCTACAATTTGATGGAGGACGCCGCGACCGCAGAGATCAGCCGCGCACAGGTGTGGCAATGGATCCGCCACGGCGCCCGGCTCGAAGACGGCCGCACCGTCGACGCGGCGCTGTGCCGCAAGCTGCTCGCCGAGGAGCTCGCAAAGCTTCGCGCCGCAAATAGAGGCGACGGTTATGAGAAAGCGGCCGAGCTCTTCAACGAGCTGACCGAGGCGCGGGCCTTCCCTGAATTCTTGACGGCACCGGCTTACGACCTGATCGCGGCGGGAGGAGCGCAGCGGCTGGAACCATACCGTGCGTCCTTCGAGGCCTCGCTTCGCGAAGCGCCTCAGGATGAGGTATTTTCTTAGTGCAACAAGATCCCCTCATGCTGAGGCGCGACCCGGCACCGCCGGGGCGCGTCTCGAAGCACGCACTGCATTGACGGGGGCGACGCCTGTCAGCGATGCTTGGCTAGCGCTGGGCATGGATTTGGGCCGGGCGCCAGAATCCATAGGGAGCCGATATGGCGCGATTGACCGATCTGCCTCCGGCCACGGCAAAGCGCTACGCCGAGCTTGAATGCCCGAGTTTCGCGACGACGCCATGGGTAAACGGCCCGCCGCTGGCCGAGCGGCGCGTCGCGATCGTCTCGTCGGCCGGGCTCGTCGTCAGAGGCGAAAAACCGTTCCGCGGACGCGACGCCGATTACCGGGTGATCCCGTCCGAGACGCGGCCCGGGCAGCTCATGTTCAGCCACATCTCGATCAACCTCGACCGCAGCGGCTTCCAGGAGGATTGGAACGTCGTGTTCCCGCTCGACCGCCTGCGCGAGCTCGCCGCCGAGGGGGTGATCGGATCGGTGGCGGCGATGCACTACTCCTTCATGGGCGCGACCGACCCGGTGCAGATGGAGGGCCACGCGCGCGAAGTCGCGTCTCGGCTGAAGGACGACGGCGTCGACGCGGTTCTGCTCTCTCCCGTTTGACCGCTCTGCACGCGCGCCGTGAGCGCGCTGGGGCATTATCTCGAGGAAGAGGGCGTTGCGACTGTGGCGATGAGCCTCATTCGGGCGCAGACCGAAAAGACCAAGCCGCCGCGTGCCGTGTGGGTTCCGTTCGAGCTGGGCCGCCCGTTCGGGCCGCCGAGCGACGCGGCGTTCCAGAAGCGCGTGATACTCGCGGCATTGCGCCTGCTCGAACGCGAGCGCGGCCCCGTAATCATCGAGGATTTTCCGGAAGAGGATCCGCGGGAACGGCGCGACCCTACCTGGCGGCCGCCCTTCGCCAAGCCCAACCTCGACGGCGCCTCGGCAACGCGGCTCTCCGCTGTGCTGGAGGACGAGAGCGCGCGGGTCGAAACCTGGTACCGGCGCGCCGCCGAGGAGCGGGGGCGAACGATCGTCGGGCTTAGCGGGCTGTCGGTCGGCGAGGCAGGACATTACATGGCAAGCTGGCTGCGGGGGCAATCGCCGGAAAGCCCGAGCGCAGAAATATCGGCGCCGCTTACCCTGCGTTTCGCGGTCGACGACCTGAAAGCGGCCTATATCGAGGTCGCTCTTTCCGGCTCCGCCAAACCGTCGAGCAAGCAGATCGGCGACTGGTTGTGGAACGACACCGCGGCCGGCGCGGCGATCTTCGCTTTGCGCAGCATGTATCTGACGAGCGACGACGAGCGCCTGAAAGCAATAGCGGGCCTCTTCCTCGTGCCCGGCGTGCGCGTGCCGCCGAGCGGCTGACCGACAAAGCAATGCCATGACGAGACGGGCGCTGGTTTTCGACGCTTACGGCACGCTCTACGACGTTCAATCCGTGCTGGCGAAGGCCGAGACTTTGTGCCCGGGAAAAGGCGAGGTGATCACGCAGATCTGGCGGTTGAAGCAATTGGAATACACTTGGCTGCGCAGCTTGATGCAGGAGTATGCGGACTTCTGGGAGGTGACGGGTGCCGCGCTGGACTTTGCCCTGCGGGCGGGCGGGGTCGAGCCCAACGATGCCATCCGCGACCCGCTGATGGAGAATTATCTCCACCTCGATCCCTATCCGGAAGCCCAAGAGGCGCTCGCCGCGCTCGCGGGACACAAGCTCGCCATCCTGTCGAACGGCAACCCGCGAATGCTCCGAGAACTCGTTCGGAATTCCGGGCTGAACCGGTGGATCGAGGCCGCGATCAGCGTAGACAGCGTGCGTGCATACAAGCCGCACCCGTCCTGTTATGCCCTTGTCGAGCCGGCGCTCGGCGTTCCAAAGGACGAAGTGCTGTTCGTCTCATCTAATAGCTTCGATGTCGCCGGCGCCAAGGCCTTCGGTTTCGAGGTCGCCTGGATCCGCCGCAGTGGCGGGGGCGCTCCGGCCAATATGTTCGGCATGCTGCGCGGACGCGCCGAAGAGCTCGGCCACGCCCCCGACCATACCGTCTCGGTACTGACCGATTTGCCCGAACTCCTCCGAGTGCGCAGTTAACGGAACCGGCCGGCAGAAAAAGGCGCGATATCGATCGAGGGCGGCCGGCCGGCGACGAGGTCGGCGACGATCTTGCCGGTCATTGGCGCCGAAGTCATGCCGACATGGCCGTGGCCGAAAGCATAGATGACGTCCGGCGTCGCGCTCGACGGGCCGAGAACCGGGAGCGAGTTGGGCAGGCTCGGCCGATGGCCCATCCACACCGAGATCCGCTCCTGCGGGTGCGATGCGGCGAGGCCGGGCAGCATCTTGCGCCCCTGCTCGAGCAATATCTGGGCGCGCCGCCAATCGGGCGGCGCCGCAAGACCGGCGAACTCGACCGTGCCGGCAAAGCGCAGCCCGGTATCCATCGGCGTCGCGACGAACTTGCCGTCGGCATCGGCGGTCGGAATGCGCGGCATTGATTCGGGATCACGGATCATCAGGTGATAGCCGCGCTCGGTTTCGAGCGGCGCCTTGTCGCCGAGCGCCGCGGCGAGCGGTTTTGAATAGGCCCCGGCACACACGATTGCGGCGTCGGCAGCGAGGTCTCCGATGTCGGTCTCGATCGCGGCGAGCCGGCCGCCATCGAGGCGAAAGCCGTGCGCCCGCGCCCGCACCAGCTCGCCGCCCAAGCGGACGAAATGCTCGACCAGATGCTCGACCAATGCCAAGGGGTTCGAGGTATGCCCGTTCTCGCGAACCAGCACGCCCCACACATAGTCGCGTGACAGAGCGGGCTCCAGCTGGCGCAATTCGTCAGCGTCGAATTCGTCGATCTCCACTCCGTTCTCGCGCCGCAGGTCCCACGCAAACCGATCCTTCGCCAGGCTTTCGGCCGAGCGGTAGACATAAAGATGACCGAGACGATGGACGAGGTTCTCGGCGCCTGCCGCGCTGACCAGCGGCTGCAATGCTTCGAGGGTCGGCCCGACGAGCGGGCGCAAGGCGCGAGCCGCCGCCCGCGCCTTGTCCGCCGTGCCGGCGCGGATGAACCGCAACAGCCACGGAGCGAGCGCCGGCAGATAGCTCCAGCGCAGTGCCAACGGCGCGAGCGGGTCAAACAGCCAGCCCGGAACATTCCACACGACACCGGGCATCGCGACCGGCGTGACGGACGAGCCGTTGAAGCATCCGGCATTGCCGAAGGAGGCGCCATGGCCGGGCGCGTCTCTCTCGATTAGAAAGACGCTGTGCCCGTCGCGCTGCAGCCAGCTCGCCGCGCACACCCCGACCATGCCGGCCCCGATCACGCCGACCCGCTTTGCCCCGATTGCCGGCATCGCCTCCTCCTCCCCAACCACCTGCGATCTTAGTGGCCGCCGACCGTGGAAGGAAATGTCCCCACGGTTGCGACCCTTCAGGCTATCGGCTATTCGAGGGGCGCGGAGAGGTGCCGGAGCGGTCGAACGGGGCGGTCTCGAAAACCGTTGTCCCTCTTACGGGGGACCGAGGGTTCGAATCCCTCCCTCTCCGCCACGAAGGTTTTGTTTAATCCGGATTTTACAGTTCGCGATCGAAGCTCCGCAAAGCTGACGATGCGGCCTGTTTTGGAGCGGATGCATGCAACGCTCACTCCACACGTTTGACGAGGCCAGAGCGCGGGCGGTTGCGTGGCTGACCGCGTGGGATTCGCAGGGCGCTCACCGGACCGCGACAGCCGGCGACGAGGCGGGCGCTCTTTGGCTCGCGCATGAGGCGGCTAACCTCGGCGCCGAAGTGGGCACCGAGGTGTTCGAACTGGATCGGCTGGACCCGATCGCCTGCTATCTGGAGCTGGACGGCGAGCGCATCTCGGCGGTGCCGGCGTTTGACGCTCCCTCTACGAGCGCCAACGGCGTGACCGGCGCTCTCAGCCTCAGCGGCCACGACGAGGCCATCGTCGTTGCCAAGCTGACGCCGCGATCGGTGTACACTGGAGAATACGAGGGGCTGCGCCGCGACGCCGCGCACCGCGCTTTGGTGATCGTCTGCACCGGCGAGCGAGCGGGTATGGGGCTGCTCAATGCCGAAAATTTTCGAAATCCCTGCGGTACGCCGGCGATCCATGTGTCGAGCGAGGCGAGCGAGACCGTGCTCGCCGGCGCCGCACGCGCTGCACCCGCCCGAGTAGTCGCAGAAAACCGATATGTCCCGGCAACTGCCCGCAACGTGGTCGTCGCGATCGCCGGCTCGCGTCGCGCCTCTCCCCCGGTAGTGGTCATGACGCCGCGCAGCTCGTGGTGGCAGTCGACCGCCGAGCGGGGCGGGGGGCTCGTCTGCTGGCTCGGAGCACTGCGCGCGCTGATTGCGGCCCCGCCCGGCTGTGACGTGGTCTTTACTGCAAACAGCGGTCACGAGCTCGGCCATCTCGGTCTCGACGACTTCATGGCGCGCCGGCCGGGGTGGGAGCGGCCGATTGCCGAAGGGGGCGCCACCTGGATACATTTTGGCGCGAACATTGGCGCGGCCGGCGGCGAACTCTCGGTGCAATCGGCGAGCGACGATCTGCGCCAGCTGACCGAGACCGAACTGACGCGCGCCGGCCGAGCCCCCGACGCAGTCGCTCCGAAGACCCTCGTGCCCAGCGGCGAAACCCGTGACATCCACCGCGCCGGCGGACGTTACGTCACTTTGGTCGGCAGCAATCCCTGGTTCCACCTGCCGCAAGACCGCTGGCCGCACGCGGTCGATGCGGACGCCGTGACCCGCATTGCCGCGGCTGCCGCTGGCTTGGTCGTTAGGCTGACACGCTGACGGCGCGCCGGTAGACCGGCACGGTTACCAGAGCATCTCCTGCAAGTTCGAAAACGGCGGAACCAAATTGTCGGGAACCGGCAGCACCCCGCGGTTCCAATCTTCCCACAGGCTGAGTGTAGCCCGCTATTCCCGGCGATGAATATTTGCGGCGATAAAGGTGACCGGCGCTGGCCCGTCGTTTTCCACCCAATGCGACCGCGGGCCGAATTCAGCAAACACCTGACCGGATCGAAATTCCTCTACTGTCCCGTCGTCGTGGTGATTGGTGAGAGTCCCGCCGAGGACGTAGACGATCGTCGGGTCGCCCCGGTGGCTGTGGAGCCCGATATGGCCGCCCGGCGCTATGACCGCCCGACTGACGCGCAGCTCGCGGTTTTCAACACTGTCGAGCTCTTTGGCGAGATCGATGGTGGCGAGCACCGATTCGGTGACCCCTTTATAATCGGTGGGCGCGGTATGCTGCCCGAGCGCCAAACCGGCGGTAAAGAGGGCCAGCCCGGCCGAAGACCAAGCGGTAATCCGCAGAGGCGTTCTCGTAACCATTTTCCTGAATTTCTCTAGTGTTCAGACCCAATCACCTGATTCAACGTCCAGGATCTGTAGGATGGGTTGAGCATCGCGAAACCCATCGCAACGATCGTAAACGATGGGTTTCGCTTTCGAGGCTGGGCAAGAAATTGCTATCGGCTGGATTGGCACCGTGCGTCCTTCGAGACGGCCGCTGTTGCGGCCTCCTCAGGATGAGGAATTTTCTTAATGCCATCAAGGGCGTACCCTCATCCTGAGGAGCACCCCGAGGGTGCGTCTCGAAGGACGCAAGGCCGTTCTGCAGCCCTTCATCTCAATTCTTGCCCCGCCTCTTTCGCTCAACCCATCCTACAAGTCTGGCTTGGTAGTCGAGCTGACGAGCTGACGGCAGGCCTCCCGCCGAGTAAGAGTTTCGGGGATCAGAGCCGTGCCATACTTCTCTCGCCGCTTGCGGGGTACGTGATTGACTGCGTCCGACAGGCGGAATACGTCCTACCCCGCATACCCGGGCCGCGTCGCACTTATCAGCTGTTCCGGCTTGATCGGCGTCGCGTTCACCTCGACGCCGAACGGAGCCAGGGCGTCGCAGACGGCATTGGCGATGGCTGCCGGCGGGGCGACGGCGCCGCCCTCGCCCACCCCCTTGACGCCGAGCGGGTTGAGCGGCGACGGCGAGTGCTGGTGAATGATCCGCATTGCCGGGATGTCGCTGGCGGTCGGAAGCGCATAGTCCATCAGCGAGCCGGAGAGCAACTGCCCGTTCGCATCATAGGCGATCGCCTCGAACAAGATGCCGCCGAGCCCCTGAGCGGCGCCGCCCATAATCTGGCCCTCGACCAGCATCGGGTTGACGACGACGCCGCAATCATGCGCGACGGCATAGTCTTCGATGACTACACGGCCGGTCTCGCGGTCGACCTCGACAGTCGCGACATGAACGGCATAGCTCCAAGTGACCGTTTGCGGCTGCCAGTAATAAATCTCCTCGAGGCCGGCTTCGACCCCTGGCGGGCGTTCGTTGTCCCAGCCCGGACGCGCGGCCTGGGCAATCCTGGCGAGGCTCACTGTGGCGCCGGGCACCCCAACAACGCCCACCCCGCCATTGCGCAATTCGAGATCGGCCGGTGCACATTCCAGCAGATTGCCCGCGATCGCGAAGACCTTATCCCGGAGCCGCTCGCTCGCATGGTGCATCGCCGCCGACAATGTGACCGTGCTGCGGCTCGCCATCGTGCCAAACCCGATCGCGATCGCCGCCGTGTCGGCGAGGGCTATCACGACGTCTTCCGGAGCGACCTTCCAGAGGTCGGCCGCCACCTGCGCGAAAATCGTCTCCATACCCTGGCCCTGCGGGCAGACTCCGGAGGAGACGTAGATTTTTCCTGATGGGTCGATGCGGACGAAGGCACTTTCGAACGGCCCGACGCCGGTTCCTTCGATGTAGAAGCCGATGCCCAGCCCGAGGTGGCGGCCCGCTGTCCGCGCCTCGCTCTGCCGCCGGCGGAACGCCTCGACCCCGCCGACCGCATCCAGCGCCTTCTGCAAAGCGCCGGGATAATCCCCGCTGTCATAGACAATCGGCTCGCCGTCCCGGTAAGGGATGCCGACACTGTATGGCATCTCATCGGGGCGGATCATGTTGCGCCGGCGCACCTCAGCCGGCTCCAGGCCCAGGGTGCGCGCCACCAAATCGATGGTCCGCTCCATCGCGAAAGCGGCTTCCGGGCGCCCGGCGCCGCGGTACGGGGCGTTCGGGACCTTGTTGGTGACGACGATCCTTCCCGAGGCCGCCAGATTCACGATCTTGTAGGGGCCGGTCAGGTGGACGGCGGTGTTGTAAGCGACGCCGGACCCGATCGGGTTCCACGCGCCGCAATCGACAATGTAATCGTCGCGCAATGCGAGGATATGCCCGTCATCGTCAAACCCGACCTCGAGATCGTGCAGCTGGTCGCGCGAATGCGTCGCGCTCATCAGATGCTCGCTGCGCCCCTCGATCCAGCGCACCGGCCGGCCGAGTTTTCGCGCGAGGAAGGTGACCAGTAGGTCTTCGGGGTACACATGCCCCTTGCCGCCAAAGCCGCCGCCGACGTCGAGCGCGATGCAGCGCACCCGCGCCTCGGGCAGTCCCAATAATGCGGCGGCTTCACGCCGCACCCAGTGGACCACCTGCGTCGAGGACCAGATGGTCGCCGAGTTGGTGCGCGGATCATAGGCGCTGACGACGCCGCGGCACTCCATCGGCACAGCAGCGTAGCGGTGGTGATAAAACCGGCGGCGCAGCCGGTGCGGGGCACCGGCCAGAGCGGCGTCGGCTTCGCCCCTGCCAACCGAAAACGCGCCGATCAAATTGGTCTGAAACCGGTCATGGACAATCGGGCTGTCCGAGCGCAACGCCGCCTCTGGGTCGACCACCGCCGGCAACTCTTCGAGATCCAGCGTTGCAAGTTCGGCCGCATCTTCGGCTTGGTCGCGGCTCTCCGCGACGACGACCGCAACCGCTTCGCCGACATGCCGCACCTTGTCGTGCGCCAATAGCGGCTGCTGTGGATTGAGGAATTTATGCTGGATGACCGAGGTCCATTTGCTCGGCAACGAGATCTGCCCCTCCGGCACCGGCGGCAGCAGCTGCAACAGATCGGCGCCGCTGAGAGCCAGCGCCACGCCGGGCGCGGCGAGGGCGCGCGACAGGTCGACTGAGCGAATGCGCGCATGCGCGACCGGGCTGCGGACCAAAACGGCGTGCAGCATGCGCGGCAGGACGAGATCGGCGATGAATTGCCCCTGGCCCCTCAGCAGCCGACGGTCTTCGCGCCGTAACAGCGAGCGCCCGACATAAAGGGGGCCAATGTCGCTCATGGTTAAGACCTCATTCCTGCGGCGCGAGTTTGTGGGAATTACCGAACCCGGTCAAACGCGACCGACCCGCCGCCTTAAGCGGGTGCGACTGCCCCTTGCGATGTGTCGCTACATCTGGGCCGGAGTACCGCACGAAGGAAATGTTCAAGCCATATTCGCTCTCGGGCATCAGCGATGGTGAGAACCTGCACGGCTAGGTTTTGGCGGATGTGCTGCGATCCGCCGAGCGTCGTTCGAGGGGTGTGCCTTTCTCCCCGAGTTTTACATTTTGGCGGCGATGGTGCTGAACAAGCTGCTCAGATTGGTGCCGACCAGGGTGAAGGCGGCGATTGCCGCGACCGCGATCAATGCGGCGATCAACGCATATTCGATCGCCGTAACCCCGGACTCGTCTTTGACCAAATCGTAACAAGTCTACGCAAGGGAATTCTCCTTGGTTCAACAAAAGCAATCTGGCGCAGGCTGCCGCGAAATCGCTCTTAATAACGGTAAAAAATACTACCTATTTTTCTAGTACGTCGTGCGGGATGACAACGCCTCGAAATCCCGATTAATACCGGCCATCGCTGCTCTGATGAGATCATAACCAAACGTCAAACAATCTCAAGCAAAGCGAGATGTGTCACTGGCGCGCGCTGCCGCCAAAAAGGTCGCGAAAGGCGCCTTCTGGAAAATCGACCGTGTTACGCTTATATCTCCTGACATAAGTAACCTATCAAAACAAACATCGATGTTCGTGCAGCAGCCAGACACCGCGACCGAACCGGAATATAAGTATATCACCACCGAGGACTTGGCGGCGTATGAACTTTGGTGCGCGCCTCACGTTGCGGCATTTAATCCCATTCCATCAGGCCCTCTATATCACTACACTACGGGCAACGGTCTGATCGAAATCATTCGGAGCGGTGAACTCTGGTCTACGCAAGTAGCGTGCCTCAATGATTTATCCGAGCTTTTATATCCTATAGAATTATTACACGCAAAAATATGCACAAAATCCAAATCGCCGATTTCTCCTGACGTCGATTTTGTACTGAAGCAAATGGAAAAAGGGCTTTCTGAACCTACAGTAGATACGGAAGGCCGGTTCCTCGCATGTTTCAGCGAAGATGGAGATGATCTTAGTCAGTGGCGGGCATACGGCGGAGGCGAAGGCGGATATGCAATTGAATTCGACTCTCAATGCCTTCGTAAACTTCCGGGTCAGCCCACTACGACGATATTGGGCAAAGTGCAGTACAAAGAAACGGAACACAGCATCTTTCTCGACGACGTGTTACATCATTGCATTAAGTTTTTTCTCGACGGTCTAAGCAAGAAACGGGCTCCTTCTATAGAACGGTGGGCCGCTGAATTTCTACAATATTGGGCCTCTCTAGTCATTATGTTCGCCCCTTTTATAAAGCACCCGAGATTTGCCGGTGAGCGCGAATGGCGGCTTGTATATCATCTTGAAGACGAAGCGATTCCGAGAAAGAGATATTTACAGCGAAGCTCGATGATGACGCAGCACGTTCCCTTACGCCTGATGATGGGCGATGATGGTCATCCAGTCCTGCCGATAACCGGTATTGTTGTAGGCCCCTCTCGCCACAAGGAAATATCGAAGATTTCCGTTAATGATCTGCTGCGAACGCACGGGTACACAGCACGCGCGTCCCTGACTACAATTCCATATCGAGTGGTGTAGCAAGCACCAATGGTGGACAGTCGCTTGCTCACCCAAGTCTCGAAATCGGCGCAGGCCGACATGGTAACTGCCCGCCAGTTCCTTGAGCGTTGCACCCTCGGCGCGTCGGCGGCGGGCCTCCACCTTCTGCGCGTCGGTCAGCTTCGAGCGGCGGCCGATGCGCTGCCCGCGCGCCTTCGCTTGGCTCCTGCCTTCTGTCGTGCGGGTGCGGATTGGATCGCGCTCCACGTCGGCCAGTCCGCCGAGCACGGCATCATCAAGCGCCCGGTGCTGGTGGACGTGTCGGCCCATGGCTGTGCCGGTGATCGAAACGGCCCGCCCGTGTCCACGATCTCCTTGACGATGGCAAACAAGTCGAAGGTCGAGCAGGACAGCCGGTCGATCCGCGTGACCGTCACCCCGTCGCCGGGGCCGATTGCCTTCAGGAGCTTCAACAACTCCCGCCGGTCGGGCCCCGCGCCGGTCACCTTCTCGCGGTAAATCTTGGCGCACCCTTCGGCGCGCAACTGTTCAAGCTGCGTATCGAGCGTCTACCCGTAAGCGCTCACGCGGGCATAGCCGAGGCGGCGGGTTTCGGGGGGTTGCTTTGGCCTTGGTTTTCAACTTCGTTCCGGTCATATGTTACGGAAAAGCGTAACCCATTGACCGGAAAGGGGCAAGGAAACTTTCCGAAACTCTTGAGTTACGGAACGCCGACGCCGCATTACGCCGAATGGCCCCCGCGCGGTTTCCGCTCACGCGCTGCTGGCCGGACGGGCGAGAGAATCAAGGCCGCCTCGATGCCAACAAGTTAGTGAGGACGTGAACCGTCTGGGCGTTCCGTTCGAGTCTGCGGTCTCTGGCTACGAACCTTCCATCGTAAGAAGCTCAGACCCGCAATGCCGCTTAGCAATAACGCGAGAGTGGCTGGCTCAGGAGCCGCCGTTATTACGTCGCTAATCGGTACCGTCGCTTGCGCAACGTATACAATCGAGTCGGGATCGCCGCTGAATTGGGAAAGATCGTATCCTGGCAGGTAGGTGCTAAGATCACCTAAAGTGACCGGCACCAGAGTGGCTGGGTAAACTGTCCCAGATTGTCCAGTAAATTGCTCTCCGGAATCGGGCACTATTTGAGGATTTGATGGATCGAAGCCGGTCAAAGACGGCACATCCCCGTCGGGTCCGCCAAGCGGTCCACCTAAGTCCGCCGCATATACGTCTGTTAGGATCGCATCAGATCCGAGAACCGGGTCCCCTGTCGTAGTAAATTCGAAGTATGACGCTGTGAATATCGGGTAGCTGACTTTCCAGGTCACAGTCACCGAGTCGAACCACAAGATTGTGAAACTTCCTATGAACGGAATATTGATTGTCTTTTTTGCAAGAGTTGGAAGAGTCAAAGTCAGATTTGCCACGCCAAAGCCCCGAAAGTCTGGAATTGGTCCAATAAAATGAGGAGTGACGATCTGATAAGTGAAGTTGTTGACGGTCACGGCTTCCTGTGCGGTAGTAGCTAAATCTTCGAAGGTCCATTGATTACTCTGTGGGAAACCATCCGACTTCAGAGCAAGGAGTTGATCCGGTGCCACAACGGTTATGTTTGGAATTTGGGTTATCTCGTTAAAATTGGTCTTCCCCACCACAAAACCCGAGAAATCGGGTTCAGTAATAGGCAAAGAGACGTCGGAACTTTCAAGTACTCCATTGAGTAACCCACTCCCACTTTTATCGTTCCAGCTAAATGTGAACGGCCTTGCCCCTGCGGAGGCCGCAGTAATTGGTGTAGCCACGAAAAGGTCCGCGTTGGCGCCTCTCATTCCTAACAGCATGACTAGGAATGCCGCAATAAAGCCGCAGGCGTATCGTCCTTCGGCACTAGTCGCTACGGAGATGACCGGAGCGACTCGACGGATGAAAGACATCAATGAGGTCCTCCCCTGTTTGGAGCGACGGGGTAAGTGCCGTCATTTTTTCTCCGACATTCCCGGATTCGCGATCCGCAAACATGGTTTGCATCTCCACCCGGCCGTCAGCTAACCCAAGTATGATCGCAACCGCCGCCGTTGAGCAACCAAAATCGTCGGGTCACCCCGGCTCTTTGCAACGCTTGGTAGTCAAGGCCCACTCCCTCGCTTTGTGACGAAAGAGACAGGCAGCTAATCAATATCTTGCGGTGTGCAACTTCGGGCAGAACGCGCCGAAAGTCGCATAAGCCCCATTATGTAAATTTCCACAGTCACAAAGAAGTCCTTCCGGCGCGGCTATCATTACTGCCTTCCGCGATGTTGAATGCGCCTAACGATCACCGCGAATACGGGTAAATTCGACACTCGCTACTGATTGGCAGAAGGATGACTTTGAGGCGACCGACTATAAGTCGCTGTCCACGTCGTGCTGTCGGCAGCCCTCGAACACGGGCGCGGTGATCCTCGACAGACAACTCGTCCCTCGTTTTGTGCGGCCTTAATCACATTAATGTTTATTGACGTTTTAGCAAACATATGCTAACGTCGGCGGTTGCCAGTGATTTGGGAGTTATCGCGTGAGCATGGCCGATTATCGCGCGCTATTATCGGTGTCGTCGGGCCCCGCCCAGGTTCTACAACCCATTGGGAGAACCGAGCCTGATCTGGACCTGATAAAACAGGTGGAACAGGTGACAACGTTCGTTTTTGGAAGGACCGGCCCCGGCGCTCTGCCAGGATTCGGCGCATAGGGATCATGAGGGCGCTGGAGATCCTCGTATTTCTATTTTTGCAATTGTTGGTTGGCTGATATTTCGCTGCAAAAAACAGCAAAAACAGCCACGAGTGGCCGAGGGCGCACTGTTCCGGAGCGCTCGTCCGGCATATTCCCGGCCGCTCGGATAATTCCACGAACCGAGCCACTCGGGCTGTCGACCTGTTGCGCGGTCAACTTCGGTGAGACAGCTACATTGCCGCTGGCTCGGCGATGCTCGATGCCTCGATTAATCGCCGCTATGATGGGGCGATGAAGGCATGCGGCGCGGATTGCCTTGGGAAAAACAGCCATGCAGCCGTTGCGTAGTTTTCTGTTTGCGCCGGGGAACCACGCGCGGCGGGTCGAAAAGGCGCTGTCCCTCGACGCCGACGCCGTGATCCTCGATCTCGAGGATGCGGTCGCGACGGCCGAGAAGAGGGCGACGCGTGATGCGGTGATCGCGGCACTGGCGCGCCCGCGGCGAGCGCTGCTCTATGTCCGCGTCAATGCGGTCGACACCGAGTTCTGCTACGGCGACCTGGCGGCAGTTGTCCGCCCGGGGCTCGACGGCATCATTCTGCCGAAGGTCGAGAGCGCCGTGGGGCTCGCGACGGCGGATTGGCTTCTCGCCCAGCTCGAGCGCGAGCAAGGGCTGATGCCACGCGCAATCGATCTCGTACCGATCATCGAGACTGCGCGCGGCCTCAACCAAATCGACGCGATCCTCGCGACCGGCACCCGGGTCAAGCGCACCGCTTTCGGCGCCGGCGATTTCACGCTCGATGTGAACATGGCGTGGAGCCGCGACGAGGCAGAGCTGGCCTATGCCCGCGCCAAGATCGTCACTGCGTCCCGCGCCGCCGGCATCGAGGCGCCGTTCGACACGGTGTGGGTCGATCTGGCGGATCAGGAGGGGCTCGAAGCATCGGCCCGCACGGCTTTCGGGTTCGGCTTCCAAGGCAAGATGTGCATCCACCCAAACCAAATCGCGGTCGTCAACCGCGTCTTCACCCCGAGCGAGGCGGAGATCGCCTTCGCAGAGCGGGTCATCGCCGCCTTCGCCCGGGCCGAGGCCGAGGGCAGCGCAGCAATCCAGCTCGATGGCAAATTCATCGATTACCCGATCCTCTACCGCGCGCAGCGGGTGTTGGAAAAGGTCGCGGCGATCCGCGCGCGGGAGCGGCAGCAATGACAAAAGCTGCGGCCGGTCCGCTCGACGGCGTTACCGTCCTCGATTTGTGCAGCTATCTCGCCGGCCCCTATGGCTGCACCCTGCTCGCGGATCTCGGCGCCACGGTGATCAAGATCGAATCACCGCAGGGCGACATGCTGCGCCAGTTTCCGTCGAGCCTTGCCGGCGAGAGCCGCTTCTTTCTCGGCACCAACCGCGGCAAGCGCGCGCTCGCGCTCGATCTGAAGCACCCGGAAGGGCTGGCGGTCCTCCACAGGATGGTCGAGACCGCCGATGTCCTGGTCGAGAATTTCCGGCCGTCCGTACCGGCCCGGCTCGGCATCGACTACCCGCGGCTGAAGGCGATCAACCCGCGCTTGGTCTATTGCGGGCTGACCGGCTACGGCGACAGCGGACCGTTGAGCGAGAAGGGCGGCTTCGACCAGGTCCTGCAATGCCTCAGCGGGATGGCGGTCTTTCAGGGCGGCGAGGCCGACAAGCCGCAGGTAGTGCTGGGCTCGGTCCTCGATTATTTCACCTCGGCGCTCCTCGCCTACGGCGTCGCTGCCGCGCTGTTCAAGCGCGAGCGCAGCGGCGGCGCCGGGCAGTATTTGAGCCTCTCGCTATTGCGGAGCGCGTTGACGATCCAGGCCGGGCGTTTTGTCTGGGCCGAGAGCGAGGGCCGCGAGGCCGCACGCGATTCCGGCGCCGGTGGGCTGACCGGGATCCATCCGACGAAGAACGGGTTCCTCTACATTTCGGTTCATTCGAACCATTTCTTTGCCGCGCTGTGCGAGCTGGTCGGGAGGCCGGAACTCGCCCGCGACCCGCGTTGCGCAACGATGCGCAGCCGCGCCGCGCATGCCGCCGAGCTCGTGCCGGAATTGCGCGCTGCGCTCGGCGAGCCCAGCGCGATGGAATGGGAGGAGATCTTTGGCGAGCGCGTGCCCTGCGCAGCGGTGCGGCCGATCGAGGACATGTTCGACCATCCCCAGGTGCTCGCCGAAGATCTGGTCGCCACGCTCGATCATCCGGTCGTCGGCCGCTATCGCACAATGACAAAGCCGATCAAATTCGCCGACACGCCGGGCCCCCTGCCCTCCCCGTCCCCGACCTTCGGCCAGCACAGTGACGAGATCCTCGCCGGGCACGGCTATTCGGCTGCAGAGATCGCGGTGCTGCGCGACCGCGGCGTCGTGAAATAATGGAGGCTGCCGCGCTACCCTTACTCCGCAGCGGCGCTGCGCTTCGCGGGCTTCGGCCACCGCGCCGCCACCATCGGCAAAACCTCCTCGATCAGGCGGCGGGTCTGGGACAGCATCTCCTCGTCGCCGCGGGCGGCCGGGCGCAGGATGAATTTGGAGATTCCGGCGCCGACATACGCGGCGATGCGCTCGACGACCGCCTCGGCGTCGCCGATCGCGAAATAGCGCAGCGGATCGCGGCCGGTGCGCTTACGGTAAGCTTCGAACAGTCGGTCGAGACCGGGATCGTCCGCCCGGCCGAAGCGGAACGGGATGCCGGCGCCGTAATGGTCTTCGTCGATCGCGCGTCCTTCGGCGGCTGCGGCGGCGCGGATGCCGGCGATAACGCCGGTGACCTGGTCCGGCGTCTCGGCGCCCGCCTGCCAGCCGGTCCCGAACCGCGCGGTGCGCCGGATCGCCGCCTCGGACGAGCCGCCGATCCACATCGGCAGATCCGGTTGCACCGGCTTTGGCGAGATCGAAGCGCCGGACAGGTGGTAATGGACGCCCTCGAAATCGACCGTTTCCTCGCGCCACAGCCGGCCGATGATCTCCAACCCTTCGTCGGTCTTGCGGCCGCGCGTCTTGGTGTCGAGGTTGAGCGTGCGCCATTCCGGCGCGAGCGGGCTGCCGATCCCAAAGGCCGGCAGCAGGCGGCCTTCGGACAACACGTCGATCGTCGCGCACTGCTTGGCGAGGAGAACCGGGTCGCGGAATGCCAGCGAGAGCACATTGACGCCGAATTTGAGGCGGCGGGTCCGCCCGGCGAGCGCCGCCATGACCGACATGCATTCGAGGATCGGCTCGCGGCTGACCACCCGGTCGGTCTGCCACAGCGAGTTGACGCCGCCCGCCTCGCACATATCGACCCAGCGCCAGAACCCGCCGACGCCGGAGAACGGAAATTCCATCAGGCCGAGCCCGATCGCGAGATTCCTCGGCATCGTGCCCTCCTCTACCGGTTTGCAGCAAAAGAGTTATTATACGACCCTCGGCACCGGCGGGTAGTATTGCGGTGCTTCCGCACGATCGAACATCCCGTAATCACGGATCACCCGTACGCGGCGGTGGCGAATATCCGGGCCGCTTTGCAAGGCTTCTGCAGCCGCTACATCACGCCACGACGTAAGGAGAATGAATTTTCCCGGTTGGACGATGCTTTCGAAGACATCCCACTCGACAAGGCCGGGATGGGCTGTGTCGAGCCCTCCGAGCCGAGCGGCAATAATGCCGGCATCGGGCTCGGCCGGGAGACCTTCCGGAGCAGCTTCCGACAATTCGATCAGCTTGGCGGCGGCCGCCGTCTCGTCAAACCGCTGCTCGCGAAGCACCTGGCCGGCGGGCAACCGGTTATCGGCAATGATTTCTCCGACCCGGAGATGATAATCGCCGAAGACCTCGGTCCGGCCCTTTTGCTGAACTTCGTGGTGACGGGCGCGGGTGCGCCAGCGGATCACCGCCTTCTCGTCCCGCCATATCGACAGCGACAAGAGCCGACCCTCTCGGCGCAGGCTGGAAAAGCGCTCGTTGTCGATAAACCCGTCGATCTGCTCCAACTCGGGCCGCAGCATCTTGGCGTAGCCGAGATAGGCGTTCCACTGCTCCGGCTTCGGGTTCACCTCGAAAATCACGGCGAACATGATCTCTGCTCCTGGTGACGATGCATCGTTCATTTGGCAGCCGTAGGGCGGGTTAGCCGAAGGCGTAACCCGCCACCGCAACATGGAACGGCGGATTACGCTGCGCTGATCCGCCCTACGGCTCAGATAAGAAGTCAGCTACTTATGCTGCACCATGAGCGTCCTGCTCGATCGCTTCGGCCGATTAGGAAGCGACTCACGGTTGCTCATTCGACTGGCGGCGCCATGTCGCGCGCGAATAGGAATGCTTCGGTTTCGCGGTAGAGCGCGTAGCGGCCTGTTTCGAGGTGCATCAGATGCGTGGCGCGGCCGATCTTTACGTCGCGCCGGATCGGCGAGGCGCTCAGCGCGTCGAACAGCCAGCGCGCATCCCGGTCGGAGCACATTACATCCCACTCGCCCCTGATGATCGCGACTGGTGCGTGGACAAGGCTCGGGTCATAGGCGAGCTCCCCGGACCAGGCGTCGTAGATGTCCTGAAATGCCCCGCTCGGCACCTTCACCGCCGCCGGCGAACGGGTTCGGCTCTCCGGGTCGATATCGAGATAGCGCTCGCCCCATTCCTCGAAATGACGGCGCAGCAGGACCGGCGGTTCGTCGGGCGGAACCGTCTCGGTGAAGCGGTTCCACTGATTTTCGAGGGAGATAAGCCGCCAGGCCGCCAAGCGGATTCGGTCGCCTGCCGACTCGCGCTTCGCGATCGGGCCGAAGAAGACCACCCGATCGGATCAGCTCGGGGCAGCGCCCTGCGAAGAGGCCGGTCACGATGGTTCCCCACGAGTGCGCGATGATCGAGACACGGCCAATCCCGAGCCGCTCGCATATGAAGCGGACAGCCTGCTCCAGCTGCCGGCTGGCGTCCGCGGCGCGGCCGAGCGGCGAGGCTTCTTGTGGCGGCCGTTCCATCTCGGGATAGGGATCGGAAAGCCGGCCAAAGCCGTGAAAATCGAGCGCCCAGACGTGGAACCCGGCGGCGCAGAGCTCGTCACGCCAGGACCGCCCGTCAAACCGATGCGCGATCGACAGCCCGCTAGGAAACGTCCCGCCATGCACATAAAGGACGACCCGATCGCCGCTACCCGACGGCGGGAGACAGCGAAGGAACAGCGAGCGCCCATCGTGGTGGCTCGGAATGCGGAAATGCTCCTCCCGAGGATCGAGCTGGAAAACCATCATGACGGTACCTTTGGCTGCGCGTGAGTGGCGCAGAGGTGGCGCGCCCCGCCCGCCTTGTCTGCCTCGATCACTACGGTGCAATCCGTAGTGTCCCGCGATGACACCGTCGCTAGCGGGGCCTATTTTCACTGCATGGAAGCAATTCAGCCATCGCTTGCCGAAGTCGCCGCGCTCGTCGGCAATCCCGCTCGCGCCAACATGTTGACCGCGTTGCTCGACGGCCGCGCCTTGACCGCCACCGAGCTCGCCTTTGCCGGGGGCGTCGCGCCGCAGACCGCGAGCGGTCATCTTGCCCGGCTGACCGACGGCCGTCTTCTCACCCTGGCAAGACAGGGGCGGCATGCCTACTACCGGCTCGCCTCACCGATGATCGGCCGCATGCTCGAAAGCATCATGGCGGTCGCGGCGGATGGTCCGCCCCGCTACCAGCCGCGGTGGCGCGGCGGCGACGCGCTGCGTAATGCGCGCACCTGCTACGACCATCTCGCCGGACGCCTGGGTGTGGGGTTGGCCGACGCACTCGTCGAGCGCGACCATATCGCGCTCTCCGAGGATGGCGGCATCGTGACGGCGGCCGGGGAGGAATTCTTACGCGCCTTCGGCATCGAGCTGCGCGAAGCGGGTGGAACGCGGCGGGCATTCTGTCGGCCGTGTCTCGACTGGAGCGAGCGCCGCACGCATCTCGCCGGCGCCTTGGGCGCCGCGCTCGCAACGCGCTGCTTCGAGCTCGACTGGATCAGCCGGATACGTGACACCCGCGCAGTGCTTGTCACGGAGAAGGGCAAGCACGGGTTCTCCGAGACATTCGGCATCGCGCTGGCCGCCTGAGCCTTGCGTCGAGCGGGCGAGTTGTGGCCCGATCCCGGTCGATTGGCCGGGAGGGCAGCGGATGCGAGTATTCACGACACTGCCGCAGGAGGATCTGCGCAAGGTCGCTTCGGCGGCCTGGGCGATCGAGGCCGAGGGGTATGACGGCGTCTCCTCGATGGAAAACAAGCACGACCCGTTCCTGGCGCTGGCGGTGGCGGGCGCAGCGACCGAACGCATCGAGCTCCACACCAGCGTCGCGATCGCCTTCGCCCGCACGCCGATGGCCGTCGCCCAGGTCGGCTGGGATCTGGCGGGGGCGACCGGCGGCCGCTTTGTCGTCGGGCTAGGCTCGCAGGTCAGGGCGCATAACGAGCGGCGGTTCTCGGTGCCGTGGACGCCGCCGGCGCCGCGCATGCGCGAATACGTGCAGGTCCTGCGCGCGATCTGGCATTGCTGGAAAACCGGCGAAAGGCCCGGCTACGAGGGCCAGCACTACCGTTTTACGTTGATGACCCCGAACTTTGCGCCGGAGCCGATCGACGCGCCGCCGCCTCCGGTGATGATCGCCGCGGTCGGTCCGGCGATGCTCAAAGTGGCGGCCGAGGAATGCGACGGCGTCAAATTGCACGGCTTCTGCACCCGCAAATACATCGAGGAGGCGGTCATGCCGCGCCTCGCCGAGGGGCTCGCAAAGAGCGGGCGCAAGCGCGAGAATTACGAAATCTCAGGCGGCGGCTTTCTAGCGACCGGCCCCGACGACGCGACGGTTGCGCGCATGTTCGAGTGGGTGCGCGAGCGCGTCGCCTTCTACGGCTCGACCCAGGCCTATTGGCCGGTGTTTGCAGCGCATGGGCTCGAGGATCTCGGCCATAAGCTCAACGCAATGACCCGGCAGGGAAAGTGGAGCGAGATGGCCAAGGAGGTGCCCGACGATGTCGTGAATTTGTTCGCCGCTGTCGGCCGCTACGACCAGATCGTTAAGGGTATTGCCGAGCGCTTCGGCGGGCTGACCGACACGCTGAACGCGCGGGCCAATACGGCGCAGCCGGGCCACCTGCCGCGCGATCTGATCCAAGACATCCGCCGCTTGCCGCGCACCTTCCAAGGGTGCAGGCGCGCCGAAGCCTGAATCTGCAGAGGTCCCCCGCCCCTAAAGCGGTATCACCAGTAGCGTGTCGATCTTTTGGCTGTCGAGGACGACGAGGCGTTCGATGAAACGATAGGGCTGGCTCGTCAGGTCGATGCGGTCCAGATAGCGGCCGGCGGCGAAGAGCGCCATCTCGCCGTCGTGCATGATCCGCACCGCAATAAAGTTGGATCGCACCTGCGCCACTGTAGCGTCGACCTGCTCGATGCGAATAGGACCGACGATGTGGCGGTAGCGGTGCGGCTCGAAAATATTTGCCTGACGCAGCGCGGTGATGCGGTCGATCAGCATGCCGCGCGACGCCGCATAGACGACGCCGTGCGGCAGCCCGGCCTCGTGACTGGTGCGGCTGGTGATCACGTAGCGGCACTGCTCGACGAAGAAGTCGGGCCAGTCTTCGAGCCGGTCCTCGTCGATGCAGTCGACGTAGGCGGCGATCAGCTCTTGCACACCGAGCCGGACGGCAACCTCGTCCATGAGGCGCGTCAGCTGCCGGTCAGGGCGCGGTATTCCTTCCAGAAGCCGCGGATCGCCGCTTCGCTGGCGCGGAAGGGCTGCGGCTCGGCGTCGTACCCGCCCATCATGACGACACCGGCGTCCTCGTCGTTGTAGCGTATCCCGCGCTGAACCAGCCCGCCGATGCAGCCATCCTCCATCGAGATGTAGCCGGCCGCGCCGACCAGATTGCCTTGCCTGAGGCGGCGTTCGGTCATCGTCTCGTCGTCGTCCTCGAAGCCCAGGTGGATCCATTCGAGCTCGGTCTTTTCGAGCCCGCGCGGGCGGATGACGCGAACCGCGATCGTGTTGCGGATCTGCTGCAATACCATGCTCGGGAAGACAGTCAGGATCTGCACCGAAATGCCGTCGCCATATTCGTCGACCGATTCGATGACCGAGCTGTCCTTGAGACCAAACCCGCTGTCCGACCGCAGCGCGGCCTCTCTGTAATCGGCGTCCTCCTGCGCGTAGTCGAGTTTCGAGTAGCTGAAGTGATGCGCCCCGCTGTCGTCCATGACGATCCCGCCCTCCTGGCTCAGGCGGTTGATGCGGAAGGTCGTCAGAAACAGATGCAATATACTGGCGTGGTAGGTGTCCTTGACGTTTTCGGCGTAGAGCTTCCAGTTATTGGGGAGTACCTGCGTGCTGCGGCCGAGAATGCGGGCCGGCCGGTTCAGCACGCGGCTGATGCCGGCGGAAATTTTCGGCCCGAGATAGGTTTCGAGGTCGGGGGTGGCGGCGCGGAACGACCCGAACACCAGTCCGGCGAACTCGGCGACCCGTAGCCGCCGCAGATTGTGCTCGTCCTTGCGAAACTCGGGGGGCATGCCGCCTTGCCGCTTGACCCCGCGCTCGAACGCAACGCCGGTCAATTTCCCGGTTAGGTCATAGGTCCAGCCGTGATAGATGCAGCTGATCTCTTTGACGTTGCCGCGCCGCTCGAGGCACAACAGATTGCCGCGATGCGCGCAGCGGTTGACAAAGGCGTTGATTTCGCCCTTGGCGTCGCGGGTAACGATGACCGCCGTCTCGCCGATCGTTGTGGCGATGTAATCCCCCGCGCTCGGGATCTCGGAGGTCAGACACAGAAAATTCCAGGTCGGGCCCTTGAAGATCCGCTCCTGTTCGAGCCGGTATTGGCCGGGATCGGTGTAGAGGCGGAACGGGATCTCGGTCAGGCCATTCGAGGGCCACGGGGCTCCCCGCATCGCGTCGGCGCCGAGCTCTGACATGTTTGCCTCCTCCTGAAGGTAATGGCAGCCATGATAGCAGGAACCCAGAGAACGGGGAAATTAGCTTGCGGGAAATAGGCCGATGGCAGACGATCAGCCCCCACCCTAACCCTCCCCCCGCATGCGGGGGAGGGTTAGGGTGGGGGCATTCTGCCGGAGGACTCGGCATGGACGATCTCTACTTGCGCAGCGGGATTTTTCTCGCGCCGTTTCACAACCACGACGAGAACCCGACGCTCTCGATCGAGCGCGACCTCGAACTCCTCGAGCATCTCGACCGGCTGAATTATCACGAGGCGTGGATCGGCGAGCATCACTCGGGCGGGTTCGAGCTGATCGCTTGCCCGGAAATGTTCATCGCCGCGGCGGCGCAGCGCACCAGGCATATCCGGCTCGGCACCGGCGTCGTGTCGTTGCCGTATCACAACCCGTTCATGGTCGCCGACCGCATGGTGCAACTCGACCACATGACGCGCGGCCGCGCGATGTTCGGGGTGGGCCCCGGCGCCCTCGTGCACGACGCCTTGAAGATCGGCATCGATCCCGACGCCCAGCGCCGGATGATGAACGAGTTGTTCGACGTCATCGTTCGGCTGCTCAACGGCGAAACCGTGAACAAAAAGACCGACTGGTTCAACTTGACCGAGGCGCAATTGCAATTGCGCCCCTATACGCGTCCGACGATGGAACTGGCGGTGGCTGCGGCGCGCTCGCCCTCGGGGTCGCTGCTCTCCGGGCAATACGGCGTCGGGATGCTGTCGATCGGGGGCACCAGTCCGATGGCGATGGAGGCGCACACCAGGAATTGGGGTATCTACGAGGAGACTGCGCGGGCCAACGGGCATGTCCCCGACCGCAAGAACTGGCGCGTCGTCGGCATGTTCCATATCGCGGAAACGCGCGAGCAGGCTCGCAAGAACGTGCAGTTCGGCGTGCAGGCCTTTGCCGATTATTTCCGCGATGTCGCGACCTTCCCGATCATTCCGCCCGATGTCCCCGACCCTTATGAGTGGCTGGTCGAGACCGGCACCGGGTGCGTCGGTACCCCCGACGACGCGATCGCCTATGTCGAGCGGCTGATCGAGGGTTCGGGCGGGTTCGGCGTTCTGTGCGAATTGGCGCACAACTGGGCCGATTGGGACGCGACTAAAAGGCACTACGAGCTGATGGCGCGCTTCGTCCACCCGCATTTCCAGAAGAGCCGGGAATTGCTGCGCGGCAGCTACGACTACGCGACGAGCCACCACGAAGACTTCACCGGCAAGGCCGGCGCGGCGATCCAGGCTGAGATCGACCGGCACGCCGCCCGGCGCTCTGCCAAGTCCGAAAGGTCCGCGGCGGAGTAGACGAAGCTTAGGGCCTGGGCGCGGAGCGCGCGGCGAGGAGGTCGCGGATTTCCTCGAGCAGCACCTCGCTGCGCGGCGGCGCAGCAGCCGCGGGCTCCTGGCGCACGTGCAGCCGGGTCAGCGCCTTGATCAGCCAGAACACCGCAAAGCTGACGATCAGAAACTGAATCACGGCGTTGAGGAACACGCCGAAATTCAACGTCACGGCGCCCGCCTTCTGCGCGTCGGCGAGGGTCGGCTCCGACGGGCCCTTCAACGTCACGAAGATGTTGTTAAAGTCGATGCCGCCGACGAGGAGACCGATGAGCGGAGTGAAAATATCTTTGACCAAGCTGTTGACGACAGCGGTGAAGGCGACCCCGATGATAATGCCGACGGCCAGATCGATCACATTGCCGCGCATTATGAAGGCTTTGAATTCGTCGATCCAGCCGGGCCGGCGGACGCCGAATGGTATTGCCGCTCTTTCGCTCATCACGCATCTCCTCCCCGGGGCATTTGACCATGCTCTTTCGTTTTAAATACCACGAATGTGCTTTGGAATAATTTTCCGGCAAGTGACAGGGGCGGCGGCTGATCGCTGATATTGCCCCAGCCGGCGCGGCGGCGATCGCTCGCGCCGCCGCGCTGTTGCGCACGGGGCGGCTCGTCGCATTCCCGACCGAGACCGTGTACGGGCTCGGCGGCGATGCTACAAACAACCATGCCGTCGCCGCGATCTTCGCAGCCAAGGCCCGGCCGCGCTTCAACCCGCTGATCGTGCATGTTCGCGACCTCGCCGAGGCCGAGGCTCTGGCCGCCTTCAATTCGCCTGCCCGTCGTGCTGCCGCGCGGTTCTGGCCGGGACCGCTGACCCTTGTATTGCCCCGGCAACCCGGCGCCGGATTGTCGCTGCTGGCGAGTGCCGGTCTCGACACGGTGGCGATCCGAGTGCCCGCCCATCCGGTCGCGCAGGCGCTGCTGCGCGATGCGGATCGCCCGATCGCCGGTCCGTCGGCGAACCGCTCGGGCCGGGTCAGCCCGACCTCGGCCGCGCATGTGGCCGAAGACCTCGGCGACGATGTCGCGCTGATCCTCGACGATGGCCCGACCCCGCTCGGCCTCGAATTGACTGTCGTCGATTTTTCGAGTGGGGCCCCTGCCCTGCTCCGTCCCGGCGCCGTCACATTCGAGGCGCTGACCGAGGTGCTCGGTCCAATCGCTGTTCCAGGCTCGGCTCTGCCAAAATCACCAGGCATGCTGGCGAGCCATTACGCCCCACGGCTACCCGTTCGCCTCGCCGCAGTGGAGGCCCGTCCCGGCGAGGCATTGCTAGCCTTCGGCCCGGACGCGCCCCCCGGCTTCACGGAGGTGCTGTGGCTGAGCCGCTCCAGCGACCTCACCGAGGCCGCCGCCAATCTGTTCGCGATGCTGCGCCGCCTCGACCGCCCCTCTTTCACCGGGATCGCGGTAATGCCGGTCCCCGAGCACGGTCTCGGCCGCGCGATCAACGACCGCCTGCGCCGCGCCGCCGCCCCGCGGGTTAACGAGATCTAGCAGGATGCGGAAAAACTCAGTGCTTGTGTGTCGTTTTGTAGAGTTATCGTACAGGATTCTCGCCAGGGTTGTTGGAAACCACTAGCAAGCAGGTTTTTGTATCGATTTTGCCCGTTTTCGCCCGGCCCGGGCGGATTCCGGGCATGGCTATGCCGCGGCCCCCACCAGCCTGGGCAACCGGACGAGATTGTAGGCAGTGGCAGTCAGGGTGAACATCCAGCCGACGCGGGCAAGACCACGGTGACGGGTCTTGCGGAAGCCAGCCGCCGCCTTGGTCCAGCCAAACACCTCTTCAATGCGCTTGCGCACCCGGCCACTGACCGCATAGCCAGGATGGCGGGTCGTCCGTCGGTCGATCGCCGATCGCCGATTGGCGGTGTTCTGCGCCACGTGCGGCGTCACATTGAATTCCCGCAGATCGGCGACAAACTCGGCCACATCGTAGGCCTTGTCGGCGCCGAGCGTGATCCGGTGGTTGCCGGGACGGGCCGCCACCATCTCCAGCGCCGCCTCGCGCTCTGCCGTGCCGGTGGCCAGGGTCAGACGCGTGCCGACCACCAGAGCATGCCGGTTCTCCATCAGAACGTGCCCCAGATAGGCGAGCTTGGCCGGCTGGCCCGGCCCTTTGCGATACAATCGCGCGTCGGGATCAGTGACCGAGGCGTGGGTCTCGTTGCTTCGCTTCTCGCCGTGGAAGTCCCGTTCCCCATTGCGGCCCGGCGCCGGCGGCTCGCCGCTGCCGTCCTTGGGGCGAAAGCTCTTCATGCTGGCCCACGCCTCGATCAGGGTGCCGTCGACCGAGAAGTGGTCGTCCGACAGCAGGGTCTTGACCTGCTCCTGGTTCAGTACCGCGGCCATGAACTTGCTGGCAATGTCACCGTCGATCAGCCGCTCGCGGTTCTTGGTGAACACCGTAACGTCCCACACCACGGCATCCAGCGACAGCCCGACAAACCAGCGGAACAGCAGATTGTAGCCGAGTTGCTCCATCAGCTGCCGCTCCGAACGCACCGAATAGAAGGCCTGCAGCAGCAGCGCACGAAGCAGTTTCTCAGGGGGAATCGACGGCCGTCCGAGCTTCGCGTACAACTTCTCGAATTCCCCCGTCAGTGCACCAAGCGCCTCGTCCACAATCTTTTGGATCGGCCGCAACGGATGATACAACGGCACCCGCGCTTCGCAGCTCAAATAGCTGAACAGCGCCTCGCTCCTGAGATCCCCACCGCGCATAAGACGTCCCCCACATCTCGTCACGCGCTATGGATTATACCCCAGATCTCGCTCCAATATGCGACTTTTTCCGCAACCTGCTAGCGGTTCACTATCTAGTTCGTCTAGTCAAGGAGCGCAGGTCGTCGCAAACCAGAACACAGATCAAGCTTGCTCCATTTGGCCGCTTCAGGACGCGAAGGCGCGGTTCAGCGAACTCGTCAAGAGGGCTCGCGGGCAGGGCCCCAACATGTCAGCGTCCGCGGCGAGCCGGCCGTCGTCATGTCTCCGAGGAGGAGTTTAGAAGACTCACCTCATCTCGTCCCTCGATAGTCGACCACATTTTGGACGCAGCGCCGTGGCCGGATGATCTGGTTGACGCGATCAACGCCCGACAGAGTGACGCGGGTCGAGACGTCGTCTTCTGATGTACCTCGTCGATACAAACGTCTTGTCCGAGGCTCGCCGCGGCAGCAACGAGGCTCGGATTTGGCTCCGCTCCGTCGATCCGGCCACAATCTATCTCAGCGTCATCACGCTCGGCGAGATCATGAAAGGGATCGCGCTGAAACTGAGAACCGATGCGCGCGCCGCTGCAGCGCTGACCGCATGGCTGGAACAGCTACGGCACGACCACAGCGACAGAATATTACCCATCGGCGACCGCGTCGCGCTCGAATGGGGTTGGCTGGCCGCCGAGCGGCTACGCGGCATGGCTGCCGGGCTGTTCGCGGCGACCGCGGCGGTCCACGGCAAAATCATTGTAACGCGTAACATCGGCGATTTCGCAGATACCCGCGTCCCGGTCATCAATCCTTGGGACCAGTGACTTTTTGGGCTACTGCCTCCAAAGACCTTCAGCTTGCAAATGGCGCTAGCGAGCCGAGCCCGCTTTGGCGGGTGCGATAACTTCGTGACGGGTCCGGGGAACGCATCTAACATCTTCGAGGCTGCGGTTTCACGGGGCGGATCGAGACGAGCGCGCCCGGGAGGGGAGGAGAACATGAAGCAAAGTTTATTGGCCGCGTTGGCGGCCCTGTTGCCGCTCTGGGCGCAGGCGCAAACCGCGGAAGAACTCACCAAAGGAGCGAGCGACAGAAACAACGTGCTGAACTACGGCATGGGCTATGATCTGCAGCGCTTCAGCCCGATCGACCAGATCAACAAAGACAACGTCAAGGATCTGGTTCCGGTGTGGAACTACAGCTACGACGACAATCGCAGCGAGGAGGCGCAGCCGCTCGTCTACAACGGCGTCCTTTATGTGACCACCAACAGCGCGACGATGGCGATCGACGCCAAGACCGGCAAACAGATCTGGAAAACCAAGGTCGACTATCCGCCCGAGACGCCGCGCATCGTCTGCTGCGGCATCATCAATCGGGGTGCCGCTCTCTTTGACGGCAAGGTCTACCGCACGACGCTCGACGCCAATGTCTTTGCGCTCGACGCCAAAACCGGCAAGGAGGTGTGGAAGCAAAACGCCATCGACTTCAAGACCGGATATTCGATGACTGTAGCGCCGCTGGTAGCCGACGGCGTGATCATCACCGGCATCTCCGGCGCCGAGTTTGGGACTCGCCTGTTCATCGATGGCTGGGATGCCCAGACCGGCCAGCATCTCTGGCGTACCTACACGATTCCGGGACCGGGCGAGCCGGGTCACGACACGTGGGCGGGCGACACCTGGGAGCATGGCGGCGGCTCGACCTGGATTACCGGCTCGTTCGACCCCGAGCTCCATACCGTCTATTGGGGCATCGGCAATCCCGGGCCGTTCAACGCCGCGGTTCGCAAGGGCGACAACCTCTATACCGACTCGATCCTGGCGCTCGATCCGAAGACCGGCAAGATCAAGTGGCACTACCAGTTCTCGCCCAACGACCCGTTCGATTACGACAGCGTCGCCGAAATGATCCTGGCGGAGATGAATGTCGACGGAAAGCCGACAAAGGTGGTGATGGATGCGAATCGCAACGGGTTCTTCTACGTCCTCGACCGCACCAACGGAAGACTGCTGACGGCCAATCCCTATGTCAACGTCAATTGGGCATCCCGCATCGACCTCGAGACCGGGAGACCAGTCGAGACCGATATCACGACGCGGGCGCGCACCGGAGAAAAGGTCACGGTGTTTCCCTCGATCATGGGCGGGAAGAACTGGTCGCCGATGTCGTTCAACCCGCAGAAGGGGCTTGCTTACGCCAACACCCTGAACTTCGGCGGGCACTACAAGGCGATTGCGGTGGAGTACAAGGCCGGTGACTGGTATCTCGGCATGGACCTCGACGATCTCTGGGATTGGCCGAACGGGCCCCGGGGATATCTGAAAGCGATCGAGCCGCTGACCGGCAAGGCCAAATGGGCGACGCCGAGCGACATTCCGCGCTTCTCGGGCGTGCTGTCGACCGCCGGCAATGTCGTGTTCAGCGGCCAGCTCACCGGCGAGTTCGAGGCGTTCGACGCCGACACCGGCGCCAAGCTGTGGTCGTTTCAAACCGGATCGGGGATCGAAGGCCAGCCGATCACCTGGGAGCAGGACGGCGTCCAATACGTTGCGGTATCGAGCGGTATTGGCGGCGTCTACTCGATCTTTTCCGGTGACGAACGGCTGAAGAGCGTCCCGGCGGGCGGTTCGCTCTGGGTCTTCGCGCTGCACCGGAAATGACAGGTGCGCGGCGGAGTGGCTGCCCTGGCATTTGCGTTGATCGCCGGACGTGCCGCGGCAGCCGGCGACGCCGGTTCAGAGGCCGAGCAAGTGCAGAGCGGCAAATCTCTATACGCGCAGCACTGCTCTCACTGCCATGGGTTTAGCATGGTCAACGCCGGAAACGTGGTGCCCGATCTGCGGGAATTCCCGAGAGACAACAAGCAACGGTTCGTCGACACCGTTACCCGCGGCAAGAACAACCGCATGCCCCCATGGGGCGACGTGCTGTCGTCCGCGGAAATCGACGAGCTGTGGGCCTATGTCCGCACCGGGGGGAAATGACAGGACGGCGACCAGCGGCCGTGTTGGCCGCCGCACTGCTGCTCGGCGCAAGGTTGGCAGCTCCGGCATTCGGCGAGGAGGTTCTTCGCGTGTGCCTCGATGCGAACGTCCCGCCGTGGTCCATGTATGACGGCGCCAAAGGGGGCGGCTTCGACTTGGCGGTTGCGGATGCGGTCGCCCTGCGGGTGGGCCGGAAGCTCGCCGTTCAGTGGTTCGAGACCAAACCGGATCCGGACGACAGCACGACATTGGCGGTCGACGCGCTTCTCTCCGATGGCCGGTGCCGGCTCGTTGGCGGCTATCCTCTGGTCGAGAGCGCCCTCGGGAAGCCCGGAATGAAATCGGTCAGAATGCCGGATTTTGTCGGCGCCCGACCCGCCGACCGCGGGCGCTCGGTCGAGCTTGGAACTCTGGTGCCGAGCCAGGCCTATCATTTCGCCGCGCTGACGGTCGTGCTCAGCGGGGCCGCGGCGGCGGCGCGGATCACCGATCTGGCGAGCCTTGGCGGCCTCAAGCTCGGCGTCGAAGGCGGCACGTTCGCGGACGCCGTGCTGATGCTGTTCGACGATGGCCGCTTCGTCAATCAGATCGCCCATGTCATCCCAGGGCGCGGCGAGCTCCTCCCGCGCCTCGAGCAAGGCCAGTACGACGCGACACTTGTCGAGCTGCGCCGCTTCGACGCTTACCGAGCTACGCACCCGGGAACAAGATTGATGCCTTCCGGCTATTATTTTCCAATCGGCTTCAATATCGGGTTTATCGGGCTGTCGACCGACGGCGACCTGATCGAGCAAATCAACCGGGCAGTTGCAGACATGTTGGAAGAGGGCGAGCTCCCTGCCCTCGCCCGAACTGCCGGCGTCACCTATCTGCTGCCGCACCAGCCAAATGTCTCACCCGATGTCACTTTAAGCGAGCTTCAGCAGGATTGACGCCGCCGCCCGCTGGTATCAGCGAGGTCGGGTGTCTCTCGGCACGCGCGCCATGCGAGTTCTCGGAACTGAGGATGGTCGAGCACGCGAGCGGTGAGTCCCGCCGCGCCATGCGCGGTTTGCTGGCTCGCTACGCCATCTTGTGCCCAAAATGGGCGCACGCCATATCTGGTGCATGCGAATTATCGCCCGGCGGACGCTCCGACAGTTTGTCGAGTTCCGCGCCGGGCGCAGGGATCAGCAAGCGCTCAAGACGGCGCTCGATGCTTGGTTTGACGAGGTACGGAAGGCGAAATGGTCGAACACTGCCGATGTGAAACGGCTTTACGCTCCCGCGAGCATCGTCTCGAGTGATCGGATTGTCTTCAACATAAGAGGTAACGCGTATCGATTGGTGGTCGCCGTGGATTTCGACAAAGGAATTGTGTGGATCAATGGCTCGGAACGCATCGCGACTACGATTACATCGACGTAAAGGAGGTTGATATTGAATGAAGTTAAGCCAATCCGCAGCGAAGCGGATTACGAGGCGGCCCTCGCAGAGGTGGAGCGGCTTTGGGGCGCCCGTTCGGGAACGCCGGAAGGCGATCGGCTTGACGTGTTGGCGACGCTGATCGACGCCTATGAGACCGAGCACCATCCGATCGATCCGCCCGATCCAATCGAGGCGATCAAATTCCGGATGGAGCAACAAGGCCTTACCCGCAAGGATCTGGAGGGAATCCTCGGTACTCGCACTCGCATTGCCGAAGTGCTCAATCGCCGCCGAGGCCTGTCGATCAACATGATCCGCCGTCTGCACGACAAACTCGGCATTTCGGCCGAAGTATTGATACGCCCGTCTCGTACAAGTCAAACCGCTTGAGCGAGTAGGGCGGGTTGAGTAGGGCGAAACTCATCTTCGTTGGCCAGAAACTGCGGGCGTTATAACGCGCGGAATTCGGACCTTCTCTCTTGATATATTTGGTATTCAAAGCAGACCTCATCGGCATCCGCGCCGCGAGTATCGTCCTTGATACCGATAACATGGCCTTGTATGAAATACAAGGCTCATCCCGTTGTCCCAGGTTGATCAATATCTAGGGCCGGCGGGCCGAATCCGAAACGGGACTGTGTTCGACTTTTTCGGGAGGCCTTGATCGGTCTGCCCGCATGCCGGTCGCTGTCCTGCGTCGCCGCGGCTCGCGCCGGACCGTCGGCACGCCTTTGCGGGGATTGTCGCGTCCGACGATATCCCAGTAACTCGTCGGGTGATGGTGCGCGGCGAGCCCGAGCATGGTCTCGAACGAGACGTGCCGGTAGAAGCGCCGATTGTATCGGAAGACAAACTCGTTGAGGTAGGTGTCGACGTGTTTGCGGCGCAGCCCATGATAGGTGCCGAGCCCCCAACGCTTCATCAGCGCGAAGACTCGATGGATCCAGGGCAGGACCACATGGCCGGCCATCTTGCCTACCGTCCGCGGGTCGTGTCGGTAATCGGCGAGCCCGGGATACGATCTGTGGCCGTCGGTGAGCAGCGTTGTTCCGGTCTTCACGTTGGCCCGCACAAACGCCTCGATCGAAGCCGCGGAGTTGTCCGGGATGGCGGCGAGACGGATGCGGCCAGACCGAGTATCCAGGTATTTCGCTCGTTTCCGCCTTACCTTGGCCTGGTTTGTGCCGCGGTCAATCACCTCGACAGCGCCAGCGATAAGGATCTTCCCGGATTTCAGGGGATCGAAAAAGCTGTTGTCGGCCCGGAAAGGTAGTTCGGCCTGGTCGACCTCAACCACGCCCTCCAGCGGCTCGCGCTCGGGATCGATCATCGATCGTCGGAGCTTCTGCGCCAGCAACCAAGCAGTCTTGTACGTGATGCCGAGCTGGGCCTCGAGCTGGACTGCCGACATGCCATTCGAGTGGGTCGCCATGAGATGCGCGGCCCAGAACCATACTGTCAGCGGCAATTTGGACCGGTGCATCACTGTGCCAGCGGTGATCGACGTCTGACGACCGCAACCGAGGCATTCGTAAGTGTGCGCCCGGCTCTTCAGCGCTGCCGCGCGTCCGTTGCCACAGGCTGGGCAAACAAAACCCTCTGGCCAGCGTCGCTCGAACAGAAACGTCGCGCAGCTCGTCTCGTCCGGAAAGCTCGTCTGAAACTCGCTCAGCGATCGCGCCCTAGCCACCCAATGTCCCTCCCGCCCGACGCTGATCGCCGGCGCACGGCACCCTCATACTACATATTGACCTACCTGGGACAGCGGGATGAGCCTCTGAAATACCCATTTTCATTCTTCACGATGAAACGCTCGCCTATTCCCAGAGTATATCGCGTTGATGTGTGTAGGAATTGATCAAATCTAATAACCTGACCTCTCAATACGCCACTTGCTCTGGCTATTTCCGTGTTTTCACGAGCTCTGATGAAGTGTATCTTCTTGTCACTCCCTTTTGAGAATTGTAATGTAAACGCGGCATCACCCTCACCGACGGTGATGTAGCCGTCACGCTCGGAGTAGTTGAAGCGGACGGACTGCACTCTGGACCTGTCATCGGTCCTGAGGTCGCGCGATGGTGGTGCGACAGTCTTTGTTTCGTTTCGTCGGACGACGAAGTCGATATACGGAAGTATCCAGCGGAATTGCCGCGTGTTGGTCGCGATCCGACGCAGCGCGTCCTCGTTCGCGCCGACAAACCGTTTGAATGGGGCGAGTGAGGTCAATCTTTGAGCCAGCTTTGCTTCGCCGCCTCCGATCAGCTGATCGAATTTCTCGGCAAGGGCTGTCGTCGCGGCAGCAAAAATCTTGCTTTTCTTTAAAAATTCGTATCCCACCCATGCCAGGCCCGCGATCGCAACTTCTCCTAATGTTCCGGCCAGGGCGACCCCAGCCGGGAGGAACGCAGCCAGTGCCGCCCCGCTCAAGACGACAATCACTACGTTCTTGATCGTGGCGAACCCAAACACCGCGCCGCGTTCAGGAAAACGACCTTCACCGATGGCTTGGATCGCCTGCACGACCGTGCCCGCGACCTCTGGCTCGATTAAGTCTGGGGATTGCAGCAGCTCAAGAGCGAGTACCTCCGCGTCGCCCCGCAGCCTGAGCTGTTCCTCTCGGGTCATGCGTAAACGGTCGGCCTGTTCCTGCAACTCGCGGCCTTCGCCGGTCGCGAGGATGAGGGGGCCATGCAATGTGAGAAGGGAATCGAGGGCTGATTGCGCTGCGTCTTCGAGCGACGGCAGCAACCGATCCTCGATCTTGCGTTTCATCGCCGCGGCTGCGTTCTCCAGCATCACCCCAAGGCCGAAGACCAGCCCCCAAGCGATTACCTCTCCCTCTGCTGCAATAGCTGCGCGGTATTCGGTGAGGTTTCGGGCCAATTCCGGAAAAGAGTTCCTGATTACGCATGATCCTCAGCCAATTTGAGGAGGCGGTATGGCATCGGCGGGGTTCGGACTGCGACATAGCCGAGGCGTGGCATCATGGCGGCGAGATCGTATCGGCGGTTGAAGCGGTACTCGAACTCGGCGAGGTAGCGGGGTACATGCTTGTCGCGGATGGTGCGGTAAGTGCCAGTGATGGCGCTCTTGATGTTGCCGAGGGTGGTGTTGACCCACTTGAAAGCAGGGTTCAGGGCGGCCTTGCGACCGGATCCAGTGATGATCGGCTGGTGGACGCAGCCGGCGTTGCCGACCCCAGTGAAGCAGTGCAGGCCGTCACTGACAACGGTGCTGGCGGGATGGAAATTGCGCTGCGCCAAGGTCGCGATTTCGGCACGGCGGAAACCCTTTACGCGGCGCAACTTCAAGCGGATTGGCTTGCCCTGTGGTGTGGTTTCGACCCGCCGCCACGATCGGCGTCTTGCCCGGCGAACCGCGGCCCCGCTTGCCGCCGTTGCGCTCCCCGCCGAGATAGGCGTCGTCGATCTCGATCCGTCCCGTCAGGCGCTTTGTGGCGTCCCGCTCCATCATCGCCTGCATGAGCTTGTGCTTGATCTTCCAGGCGGTGGTCTGGGTGACGCCAAGCCGGCGGCCCAACTCAATGCTGGAGATGCCGCCCTTGCTCTGAGTGAGGTGGTACATGGCGCGAAACCAAGTGCACAGCGGCACCTTGGTTGCCGCGAAAATCGTTCCGGCGATCACGGATGTCTGCCGTCGACAGGCGGCACACTGGTAAAGCGCCCGGGTCTTGACCAAGCTGTGATGCTGCCCTGCGCAAACCGGGCAGACAAAGCCGGATGGCCAGCGCCAGCGCATCACCGCTTCCCGGCACTGATCCTCTGTTCCGTAAAGAACAGCAAACTGGGCCTCGCTGAGCCCCTTTTGAAATTGCACCTTGTTGCGCGCCATCGTTCAAACCCGCAGAAACAGCCGTATGTTCCTGTTTTGTACCACTCCTTGATGGCTGAGGATAGTGCGTAATCAGGAAAGAGTTTGAGGTCAGATGCGGGGCAAGCTCGTCGGCCGCTCTTCGCACGAGCGGCAACAATTCCTCGATCCGTCCAATCAGATTCCCCCGAGAATCCAACTCGAATGGCGGTGCGAATTTTATCCTGCAGTTCGCACCAATGACGAAATGAGGACCCGCACCCTGTGGCGGGATCGGTTCCGGAGGCGGCGGAGGCGGATCTACTACCGAAATCATAAATGTTGCGCTGCCGGAAAACCTCGTAGAAATTCCAGTTGCACGGATGCGAACGGGATAGATGCCGGTCGCGGGCGGTGTCCTCCAAGCGGTAAGCAATTGGTTTTCGGATACAACAAACAGATCCGAGTCACCGCGGGATAGCGAATAAACACAGTCAACGACGGAGTCATCAGCTGCTCGTGCCGTGAGTACACCCAATGCGGTCCCGTACTCAGCATCACTGGCAATTTCAACGTTACTAATACCAATCGGCATCACGAGGTCTTCGCGCTGTCTATATCAAGTGGTCCTATCCCAAGGAACCTAGATTTAAATAGGAAAGATACTTTGAAATACGACGTTTCGATGTCGGAGATCGAGCAACGAGGTCCCGTTATTACCCTCCGCATATTCCTACGCGTTTGCCGCCGGTTCGTGCGCTTTTCGTATTGCCGCCAGGACCCGCCGCGGCGTAATCGGGGTTTCGTTGACCTCAGGTCCCGTTGGGGTGCCGAGAGCGGCGAGGGCGTCGCGGACTGCGTTGGCGATGGCGGCGGGTGGGGCGACGGCGCCGCCTTCGCCCATGCCTTTCATGCCGTATTCGGTGTGCGGGGTGGGGGTGTGCAGGTGGCCGATCTTGATGGCCGGCATTTCGGCGGCGCCGGGCAACAGGTAGTCGGCCAAGGTGCCGGCGAGCGGCTGGCCTGTCTCGTCGTAAGGGATCTCTTCGTAAAGGGCGGTGCCGATGCCCTGCACGACGCCGCCGCGGATCTGGCCTTCGACGAGCATCGGGTTGACCATCGTGCCGCAATCCTCGGCGACCGCGTAGTCGAGGAGCTCGACAAAGCCGGTCTCGGGATCGACCGCGACGACGGCGCCATGCGTCGCATAGGAATAGACGCCGGTGCTGATTGCCGGCTCGTAGGTCGCGGTGGCGTCGAGCAATGGATCGACTCCTTGCGGCAGCCCGTCCATCCGCAGATGTGCGACCTTGGCGATCTCGGCGATCGTGACCGACCCTTGCGGCCCCGCCACCACACCGCCGGCGCAGCGCACTTCGGCCACGTCGCATTGCAACAGATGCGCGCCGATCCGGCAGAGCTTCTGACGCAGCATGCGGCTGGCGCGCGCCACCGCACCGCCCGACATCACCATGCTGCGCGAGGCAAAGGTGCCAAAGCCGAAGGCGGTGCTCTCGGTGTCGCCGTGACGCACCGAGATCCGCGCCGGGTTGATGCCGAGTTCCTCGGCGGCGACCTGCGAGAGCGCGGTTTCGAGCCCTTGGCCGTGCGACTGGATGCCGACCATCAAGACGACGCTGCCGTCGGTCAGGATGCGCGCGGTGCAGCTCTCGAAACCGGGAATTATCGAGGCGCCGCGAGCGGCGAATTCGGCCGCACCATGCGCGGTTTGCTCGGCAAAGGTGGCAAAGCCGATCCCGATCAGCCGGCTGTCCGGCTCACTGCGCTGCTGGCGCGCGCGGATCGCCGGCATGTCCAGCAGCTCCGCGCACAGCCGCACGCTCTGCGCATAATCGCCGCTGTCGAGGCGCATGCCGCCGATCGTCGTGAACGGCATCTGCTCCGGGCGCACCAGGTTGAGGAGGCGCACCTCATTGGGCTCATGCCCGATCGTGCGGGCGATCTCGTCGATCAGCCGCTCGATCACAAAGCACGCCCCCGGGCGGCCGACGCCGCGATAGGGGCCGAGCGGCGTCTTGTTCGTCGCCACCGTATAGTGCTTCGCGCGGTAGTTCGGGATCGTGTACGGCCCCGGCAGCGCACGCGCCACCATCCCGGCTTCATGATAGGGCCCCTGTGGCCACAATCCGTAGGCGCCGGCATCGACGACTATCTCGGCGTCGACGCCGAGAATGCGGCCCTGCCGGTCGGCATAGGCGGTGACCTTGTAATGATGGTCGCGGGTATGTGCCGTGGTTAAGAGATGCTCGCCGCGGTCCTCGATCCAGCGGACCGGGTGATCGAGCTCTAAGGCCAATGCCGCCAGAATGATTTCTTCCGGGTATAGCCGGGCCTTGGGGCCGAAACCGCCGCCGACATCCGGAGCGATGACGCGGATGCGGCGCTCCTCGAGATCGAGGATCTCGGCCAATGCGACGCGCACGGTATGCGGCGTCTGGGTCGAGGCGTAGACCACGATTTCGTCGAGGCGATAGTCGCGATAGGCGAGCACGCCTCGGCATTCGAGCGGCGCTCCCGACTGCCGCTGCATGCGGAATTCTCGGGTCACCGTCACATCGGCAGCGCGCGCGGCAGCGTCGATATCACCACCTGCCAGGACGTGCTCGATGTAGAGGTTGTCGCCCCAGCTCTCATACACCGGATGGCGGTTGCCGCGCATGTCGCGCGGCGCGTCGACGACCGCATCCAATATCTCGAAATCGACCGACACGGTGTTGGCGAGGTCTTCCGCCTCGCCGCGCGACGGGGCAATGCAGGCGGCAATCGCTTCGCCGACATAGCGGACCTTGTCGGTGGCGAGCGGCGGCCAGGGCGGCGATTTGGCGCCGGTCGAGTGCGAGACGACGCGGATCGGCTTGACGCGTGGCAGATCTGCCGCGGTGAAGACGCGGCCGCGCGCTTCCGGCGGGACCGAGATCGATCTGATCCGCGCATGGGCATGCGGGCTGCGGACAAACGCCACGTCCATCGTGCCGTGCAATTTTATGTCCGGGACGAATTGGCCGCGCCCATGCAGATGCCGGTCGTCCTCCCTACGCAGCAAGGAGGCGCCAACGCCAAACCGGTCGTCAGGCATCGGGCGCCTCCCTTTCTAACTCCCTCGCCGCCTCGACAATGGCAGTGATGATGTTTGTATATCCGGTGCAGCGGCAGATATTGCCGGCAAGGCCCTCACGGATCTCGCGCTCCGACCCCGCGCATTGCCGCAGGATCAGATCGCGCGCGGTGATCAGCATTGCCGGAGTGCAGTAGCCGCATTGCAGTGCATGGTGCTGGTGAAAATTCCGCCGCAGCGCATCGATTACGCGGTCGCCGGAAAAGCCCTCAATAGTCGTGATCTCGCGCTCGTCGCAGGCGACTGCGAGCATCAAGCACGAGCGCGCCGGCTCGCCGTCGACGAGGATCGTGCAGGCGCCGCACACGCCGTGCTCGCAGCCGAGATGAGTGCCGGTCAGATTGCGCCGCTCTCGCAGAAAATCGGCAACTGACATTCGGGGCGGTACATCATCCGCGACAGTGGCGCCATTGATCTGCAGGCGGATCGTGGTCACTGCAGCACCTGTCGGACTGCGCGGATTGCGGCGACGCTCAAGAGATTGCGCTGGAACTCGTCGAAATGCCGGGCCGCGGCGCGGTCGAGATCGGCCGCAATGGCATTGCGCACATCTTCGCGCGCCCCACTAGAGACGAGCCGTGAAGTCTCATCGAGCACCAGAGGTCCGCCGTTAGCTGCGCCGAGGACGACGCGTGAATGACCGCGCGTATGATCGGCAATGACGACGGCGAGGGCGCTGGCGAATTCGCCCGATTTGCGGCACAGCTTCAGATAGCCCCAGCGCGCATCCGCCGACAGCTTAGGAATACGCACCCTTTCGATGATCTCGTCGGGGGCAAGCACCGTCTCGAAGACCCCGGTCGTAAACTCGGCGCATTTGATCGAGCGCCGCCCGCCCGAGCCGCAAACCATAACCTCGGCGTCCAGCGCCGTCAGAACGGCGGGCCATTCGGCGGCGGGGTCCGACAATGCCAGGCTGCCGCCGATCGTGCCGCGATTGCGGATCGCGCGATAGGCAAGGCTCGCCGCGACCCGCGGCATCAGCCCGCGCGACGCGTCGGCAACGCGGCCGTCCTCGATTGCGGCGTGGGTCACGCAAGCGCCGACAGTCACCGCATCGGGACCGTCCGAAACCGAACTCAGCTCCGGCAATCGGCTGATGTCGATGAGCAAGCCGGGCGACGCGACGCGCAGGTTCATCATCGCCACGAGCGATTGGCCGCCGGCGATCACCCGCGCCTCGCCCCGGTGTCGCGCGAGCAGATCGACGGCCTCGGCCAGGCTGCGCGGTCTGATATAATCGACAGCGGGCGCTTTCATGCGAGGCTACCCTCACCCCACCAAGCCCTTCAGGCTTGGTCCCCCTCTCCCGCGATGCGGGAGAGGGGCTTTGAGAGCACGTCTTGTGGCCCCTCTCTCGCACCGCGACGCACCGCGGGAGAGGGTGCTGAGCGCAGCGAAGCGGGTGAGGGCAAGCCCGAGGCAACGGCCGGTCATACGGGAACTGCAACACCCGCGGCGATCGGTGTCAATCCACTGCGACGCGGACCTTGCGATCTCCACGCCTCGAGATCATTCTCGCCGAGAGATTTCGAAAGGAGCGGATCATGGCGATGCCCGCGCAGACGCGCGAATCCGGTTTCAAGACCAACCCCGACTACAAGATCTTGTTCGAGCCCTCGCCGCGGCGGGTGCGCGTGAAGTTCAACGGCGAGGTCATCGCCGACAGCACGAACGCCCACCTGCTGTTCGAGACGCGGCATCTGCCGGTCTATTACCTGCCGCGCTCGGACGTCCGGACGGAGCGGATGACGCCGACCGACCATCACACCTTTTGTCCCTACAAGGGGACGGCGTCCTATTGGACGATCGCGGTCGGCGACAAGGTGGCGGAGAACGCAGTGTGGGGTTATCCCGAGCCCTTCGAGGAGGTAGCGGCGATCAAGGACTTCGTCGCGTTCTACTGGAACCGCGTCGACGCCTGGTACGAGGAGGATGAAGAGATTTTCGTCCATCCGCGCGATCCCTATAAGCGCGTGGACGTGCTGGATTCATCCCGCTCGGTGCAGGTTGTCCTGGGCGGCCAAGTCGTTGCCGAGACCCGGCGCGCTCGGTTCTTGTTCGAGACGCGGCTGCCGACCCGCTACTACATCCCTCCCGAGGATGTGCGCATGGACCTTCTCGTTCCGAGCGAGACGGCCACCCGCTGCCCTTACAAGGGAAAGGCCAGCTATTACTCGGTCAAAATCGGGGACAAGGTGTTCGGCGATCTCGTCTGGACCTACCCCGACCCGATCCCTGAATGCCCCAAGATCAAGGGTTATCTTTGCTTCTTCAACGAGCAGGTCGACGAGATCCGGGTCGACGGCGTCCCGGTGGCGCGGCCGGTAACCCCGTGGTCCAAGGACTGGAAGGAGAAGGCGGCGACGGTGCCCGACAGCCGCGGACCGGTGATGCGGCCTTGATGACAGCTTAGCCGAGTGGCAATGGGTTAAGCCGGCACCGACCGCTAGCCGGCAACGGCAAACAGGGAAGTACCGACAGCATTCTGACGGCGAAGGGTCCGCCAATGGTCGATACGGAACATCGCCCCCATTGCCCAAGTGACCGGCCAAGGAGGCAGGGACAGGTACCGTCTGTACACGTCTACGCTCGTATCGCCTGGTCGGCTGCGTCTGCGGGACTTCCTGGTTTGCAATGGGCGGACCATCCACTGACCCCACCACAGGATATCTTCCACCGTCAGTCCGGCTTGCTCGAGACAGCTTCGCAACGACTCTGCAGTATAGCGGCGTCGATGTCCCTGTATTTCGTCGAACTCCGAATATAATTCCGGGATCGCGGGAACGCTGAGGATGAGACGGCCACCCGGATTTACCAAGCGCCGAAGTCGCTGCACTGCCTGGCAATCGTCGTCGATGTGCTCGATGACGTCGAGGGCCAGCACGCAGTCGTAGGCTGGCAAATCGCAGGGCAAAGGCTGCGAGATATCAGCCTCGATCAGCTGCCGATCGGACCGATCTAGCCGATCAAGCGCTCTCCGGGATATGTCGAGGCCGGTAACCCGGTACTCGGCGCCTTCGAGTATTCGCAAGTTTGTGCCCCAACCGCAACCGACTTCAAGGATGTTCGCTGGCGGCGAAATGCGGAGCTCGTTTAGTAAAGCCAATACGATCTCCGCTCGCGCCGCCCACCATGGATGGCGTGAAACGATGTCGGACAGCTGGACAAGGATGTTCTCATCCATATTGTCGTCGGGCGCACCATGTGACCAAGTGGTGATCATGCGGTATCGTCGGTCACCCGAGCCGTTGGTGGTGAGCGAAGCATCCCGGTCCGTGCCGTTCGCGAAGACAGGCCGGTATCAGGGTGGACGATCTTGTCGAGGATTACATACGTCGGTCGGCCCTTCGCCTCAGTATAAATACGCCCAATATACTCTCCCAATACACCGGTGCTTATCAGCTGTATTCCGCCAATTAGCAAGATCGTCAGAATAGTAGAGGAAAAGCCTTGTACATCGGAGGCTCGCATTCCAAAAATCGGGATATCAAAAATTCTGAAGACCAGGACCAGGAGCAGTACAATAAATGAAATTCCCGACATCAAGAGTCCGCTGATAAAGACAGCGGTGAGCGGCGTCGTCGAAAAATTGAAAATCCCGTCAAAAGCAAGTTTTATTAATCTGTGCAGCGGATATTTCGTGACCCCTGCCGCGCGCGGTTCGCGTTCGTAAGCAATGCCGACTTGACGAAACCCGCTCCATGCGCGCAATCCGCGAAAGAAACGATTTCGCTCAGGCAGCTGGTTTATTACGTCCAATACGTGCCGATCGATAAGCGAAAAATCACCGGCGTCGAGCGGGGCACCAATATTCGCCAACCACTGAAAAATCTTGTAATAGGATTTATAGGCACCACGCTTGAGCAGAGATTCCTTGCGCTTGGTACGGATGCCATAGACCACATCCGCCCCGTGCAACCATTGTTGGACCATGTCCAGAACAACTTCAGGAGGGTCTTGTAGATCTGCATCTATTACCACAATGGCGTCACCGTCCGCATTCGCCAGACCGGCACTGACCGCGGCTTGGTGGCCGAAATTGCGCGAAAGCAGCACCGTCTTGACACGCGGATCCTCCCTCGTAAAGTTTGCTGCGAGGCGGGGAGTGGAGTCAGTGCTGCCGTCGTCGACGAACACGATCTGTAAATCAAAGTCTCTATTGCCGAGCACAGCAACAAGTCTATGGTAAGTGGCTGAGATGACCTCCTGTTCATTGAAACACGGAACCACGACAGACAATGAAAACCGATCGGGCCGCGCGTAGCCGCTAGTCAGACCTAGTCGGGTTGTTGCTAAATCAGTGTTCATCGGATGCTGGGTGACCGGGCACCGACGCGTTATAATCGCGATCTCTTTGCTCTTCAAACATTATGTTGGCTGAGCGGGACCGACATCATCGCTCCAGCGGCCGTCTGATAGCATCATCGGCGGCGCCGGCACCTCGCAATATCGGCACAGCGGCTTGCGAGACTGGCGACATTGCCCGGATATGGGGAGCACACAGGGTATCGGTCCGTTGGGCAATTCGGGGGCGTCGGTTGGCGGACGCGATCCATGCTTGTACGAGCCGCCTCGACCACTACCGTAGACGATAAAGGTCAAAATCACTGGCGTAGGCTATTCGGTCGAGGCCCAGATCTGCGAGACTAGCCGTTATCGGCGATTCATGGATAACCAGAAGATAATCAAACTCTGCCAGGGATCCCTTTACCATTTCATCGAGCTCTTTGCGGTTTCTGGCCTCGTAGATCGCCAGCAAGCGCTCGTAGAGTTCGTCCCAAGGAGCCGCTTTCGCCATGTGCTCGGATTTCTCATTCAGCGCGACGGGGTTCTGGCCGCGCCACAAGAATTGCTGTGAGGGAAACGCGTTTCGCTGTAGCACGAGGAGGGACGGGACGCCCCGCATGTTGATAGGAAACCAGCTGGCATTTGGATCGACAGCCACCGCAACATTGCTCCCCTCCTTCACGCTTTGGAAAGCGGCGAGATAACTTCGCAGTCTAGGCTCGTACGCAGCCCAGCTATGCTGCGCGATGCCGATTTGCAGAAGGCATACCGAACCGATCGTTGCCGCGGCGGCCAACAATTCCCTCCACGAGCGGACGCTGAGATGAAGGCTGGAAACCGCCACCAGTGCGATCGCCACGATCAGCCGCCGGTCGGCCGAAGAACTGCTGAAAATGACCACCGGTATGATCACGAACACTCCGCACAAGAACACGAGCGCAGCCAGCATAGGCCTCGTTATCGTTATTCGACGGCGCCCGAGCATGAACCCGATAAATACAGCGATGGAGGCGTAACAAATCAGGTCTATTCCTTGATTATAATTGCAAAACACGAATGACAATGCCTCAAGCTTTCTTTTAATACTGCCGAATTGAATCTGATTAACTACATGGGCAGAACTCATCGGGCTAAAATATATGAAAACGGCAATGGGCAGTATTGCCTGTGCCCCGGCGATCGACAAATTCCGCAACAGTTTTAGGATGCCCCTACCAGATCGCAGCTCCAAGAATTTAAAGATTTCATAGAAGATTACTAAAATGCCATATATCACAAATGCATAGAGGTGGCAGACAAAAACAACCATGCTTAGGAGTGACGAAACAATAATTCGAGATAGCGCGCTGTACTTCTGAAATATTATGTACACGCCAAAGGCAAGCATCGCCATTCCCAAACCGAACAAATAATTCATAAAACCCCAGGCCAATATCCCGTTGTACAATATACAAAATACGAACAAGGCGCCGATCGAAACGCGACCGTACAACGCCTTGTTGACAAGCAGTGCGCCACAAACGGTGACGACAAAAATCAGGAAGATGAATATCCGTCCCGACGTCTCGATCCCAAGTATCCCGGCCAAGGACGGCACCAAGATATCCATCGCTAGATTGGGGTATATTCCATGATCAAGGATATAGGCAGCTTGAAATGGCGCTACCCGGTTGTAATTTTCAAGAATGTAAGTAATAGCAAGATGGCCCGGATAGTCGGCAAGCGGCGGAAAGCGAGTGGCGAACAGCGGGATTGCGGCAACGCCGAGGAGCAACGAAACGACCAAAACCAAAATCCCCGGGGAAATAGTACCCTCCCGGAGTTGCCGGAACCGGGCAGAGCGAACCCCACACTTGCCGGTTGCAAGACTAGCCATTTGGTTAAGCTCCAGGCGGGGTACGAAAGATCATGGTGATGGCATCGGTCGAGTACCTGAGCCATTTTCGTTTCCTATGGTCCGAATTTTCAACGCCTGCGCCAATTTGATCTGGCATGCGGCGGTTAGGGATGCGACCTATCATAGAATTATTTCGTACCGCAAATCAAATTAGTTAATTCATAGATCCCCGACGGGCAATCCGGCACCGTGACTTGGCGCTAACCCCACTAAAATTAGCTTTCCCTCTGAGGAAAGCGACTGATCGAGTTAGCGTTCCTGACTTCAAAAGCGCGCATAAAGGTGTCTATCGCGGCGGCAATGGCGTCGTGAATTCGGCGCCCGGTAGACTCGGTTTCGAGACGCAACAGATGGAGCAGGTGGAGTTCGCCGCGCACCAGGCCGACGAATTGCTCGGCCGCCATGCGCGGCTGCGCGATTTCGAGCGACCCCGCGGCGGCCGCTCGGCGCATGAAGGCCTCGATCTGGCGCAGGGTGCGTTCCGGGCCGGCGCGCCAGAATACCTCGCCGAGCGCCGGAAATCGGGTGACTTCCGCGACTATGATCCGGTGAACCGCGATCGCGTCGGGGGAAAGGACCAGATCTAGAAAACGCCGGCCGAGCGTCGTCAACGAGGCGCGGACATCGCTGGGGTCGAGCTCGCGCGCCGAAAAAGTCTCGAAATGGCGCTCGCACACGCGCCCGACCATTGCGCCAAAGAGCTCTTCCTTGCCGGCGAAATGGGCATAGACGGTCGCCTTGGAGACGCCGGCCTCGCGCGCGATCGTGTCCATGCTGACGGCGCCAAATCCGCCGGCGAGAAAGGTTCGCGTCGCCGCGGCGAGGATGCTTTCGACCTTGCCGCCGCTGCGAACCTCGGTGCGTTCGATTTGTTCCACCGCGCCTCGCGGGTGAGCGTGCACTTGACAGCCTGTAGCGGAACTTTCATCTTCGAGCAAGAGATAAACTGAACGGTTTAGTTTAGGCGAGGATGCGCAAGACGATCGTGGCGGGGTTGGCCGTGGCGGTGCTCGCCCTCGCAGGCATCGGCGGCTGGTACTGGTGGGATGTGCTGCGGTTCCGCCAGTCCACGGATGACGCCTACGTGCAGAGCGACGTCACGTTGATCAGCCCGAAAATCGAGGGCTACATCAAGAAGGTGAAGGTCGCCGACAATCAAGAAGTCTCCGAGGGCGCGATCCTCTTCGTCATCGACGATCGCGACTTCAAGGCCAAGGCCGCGCAGGCCGAGGCGGCGGTTGCGACCACCGAAGCGACGGTCGCGACCTATGAAAGCCGGCTCAAATTGCAGGAGGCGATGATCGACCAGGCCGCGGCGGTGGTGAAATCCGCCGAGGCCGATCTGTTCCGGGCGCAGCAGGATTACAAGCGGTACAGCAGCCTGATGACGAGCGACTTTGCTAGCCGGCAACGCTTCGAACAGGCCGAAGCCGACAACCGCAAGGCCGAGGCGGCGCTGGCCAAGAGCCGCGCCGCATATGCCGCCGAGCAAAACCAGCTCGCGGTGCTGCAGTCGCAGCGGCGCGAGGAAGAAGCGAGGCTCCAGCAGGTCCGAGCCAATCTTTGGCTGGCGAAGAACGATCTCGACAATACGGTGATCCGCGCGCCGATATCGGGAGTGGCCGGCAACCGTGCCGGCCAGGTCGGCCAGTACGTCAAGCCCGGAACCCAGCTGCTGTCGCTGGTGCCATTGCCGCACGTCTACGTCACAGCGAATTTCAAGGAGACGCAGCTGACGCGGATGCGGCCGGGGCAACGTGCCGAGGTGTCGGTCGACGCCTACCCGGACCAGGTCTTGGAGGGCCGCATCGAGAGTTTCGCCCCGGCCAGCGGCGCTCAGTTCAGTCTGCTGCCGCCGGACAACGCGACCGGCAATTTCACTAAAATTGTGCAGCGCGTCCCGGTGCGGATTGCATTGCCGGCGAGCGGACCGCTGGCCGGGCTGCTGCGTCCTGGGCTTTCAGTCACGGTGACTATAGATACGAGGAACACCGAGGACGACGGGCTTGTAGGCGCGGCGCAGGCCAGATCCCCGTGAGCGCATTGCGCGATGATTCTTCGCCCCGCGTCGCCCCCACCCTGCCCGCCCGCGGAAGCAGGGGAGGATTAGGCGGCGAGCGGGGCGGCCGGAATGCCAGGGCAAGCACGCAGGATCTCGCTACATCCCCGAGCGTGCGCGATTGGGTCGGCGTTCTCGCGATGGTCTTTGGGCTGTTCATGGCGATCATGGACGTCCAGATCGTGACCAGCTCGCTGACCCAGATCCAGGGCGGACTGTCCGCCAGCCCCGACGAAATCAGCTGGGTGCAGACCTCTTATCTGATCGCCGATGTCGTGATGGTGCCATTGTCGGGCTCGCTGTCGCGGCTGTTGTCGACGCGTGTGCTGTTCGTCGGCGCAACACTCGGTTTTACGGCCGCCAGCGCGTTGTGCGCCAGCGCGACGAGCCTCAGCCAGATGATCCTCTACCGCGCACTGCAGGGGTTCAGCGGCGGCGCCATCACGCCTTCGGTGTTTCCCGTCGTCTATACGAAATTCCGCGGGCCGCAATTGGCGACCGTCATGGTGATGATCTCGCTGATCCTCAACCTGTCCTCGACCTTGGGACCGACGATCGGCGGCTTCTTGACCGACACCTTTTCTTGGCACTGGCTATTCCTCGTCAACATCGTTCCCGGCATTGGCGTTGCCGTCGTGGTCTGGTTTTTGATCGACATCGACAAGCCGGACCGCTCACTGCTGCGCTATTTCGATGTTTACGGGCTCGTGCTGATGGCGGTGTTTCTCGGCTGTCTCGAATACGCGCTCGAAGAAGGCCCGCGCTGGGATTGGCTCTCGGACGAGACGATTTTTACTTCAGTAGTCGTGTCGGCTGTTGCGTCCGTCTTGTTCTTTTGGCGCGTGCTGACCTATCGCCAGCCGATCGTCGATCTGCGCACCTTTACCAACCGCAATTTTGCGCTGGGCTCGTTCTACACCTTCATCGTCGGCACCGGCCTCTACGGCGCGACTTACCTGATACCGCTGTTTCTCGCGCAGGTGCGCGGTTACAGCAGCCTCCAGATCGGCGAGATCGTCGTCGTCACCGGGCTCGCGCAGATGGCGATGTCGCCGTTTTCCACGTACATTGCCCGCAATCTCGACCTGCGCATCATGCTGGCGATCGGCATGGGTCTGTTTGCATTCGCAATGTACCTGACCGCCGGCCTGACCAACCAGGCAAGCTTCACCGAGCTGCTCGTGCCGCAGGTGGTGCGCGGCATGGCGCTGATGTTTTGTTATCTGCCGGCCAATCTTATTGCACTCGGCACATTGACCCCCGACAAGCTCAAAAACGCCGCGGGGTTGTACAATTTGACGCGCGATCTCGGCGGCGCGATTGCGCTGGCGGCGCTCGGCACGGTGATGATCGACCGCCTTCACTTCCATTGGAACCGGCTGATCGAGGACGTCAACCCGGCGCGCCCGGCGGTGCAGCACTTTCTCGACATGCAGACCAGCCGGCTCGACCCGCTGATCAGCGGCGATTCGAGCCATGCCGCGCTGCAGTTGCTCGCCGGCGCGGTACAGCGCGAAGCCCTGGTGCTGACTTACAATGACGCGCTGATGCTGCTCGGCGTTGCCTTCGCTTTCAGCCTGGCGCTGATGCCGCTGGTCAAAAACCCGCGCACCGTCCTCACCGCCGACCGTCATTGACGGTGTCGTGCGTCGCGGCTTTTCGCCAGCGGACAGGAACGCGGCGTTGAATATTCTCTGGAATATCACACTTTCTGCTGAATACCGATTCATCAACGTAGCGGTGGCCGAGAAGGTTTCTCCAATGGAGGTGGCAAGCTATTTCCGGGAACGCGCCAAGCGAGCGAACATCCCCGAGGCGCTGGCCTTGCTCGATCGTCTGGGCACCGAGCCGCCGCGCCCTGGCGATGAGCTCGAGCCTGGCGGCGCAGACGAAGCCGAACGCCCCCAAGTTTCGTGCGGGAAAACAAAGTCGCGGCAGCGTTCCACCGAGCGTAAACCGCGGCCCTGATGGGCGTCTCCGATCAAGCTGACCCGCTAACGCAAATCGTCATTGCGAGTTCACTAGCGGCCGGGCCGCCGATCCGCCCTCGATGAAAGCGCCACCAGAGCGCTTTCCCGGCGAAGGAGGCTGTCAGGAAATTGGCTGCATCGCGGCCGTGCGTGCTTCGAGACGCACCCTTCGGGTGCTCCTCAGCATGAGGGAAGCCTTTGATGGCATTAAGAAAATCCCTCATCCTGAGGAAGCTGCGAAGCAGCTGTCTCGAAGGACGCACGGTGCTGATCCAGCCGATCGTGAATTTCCTTACACCCTCGAAAGCCGGGATCCATGCAACGGCCTGCTGAGCTGCTCGAAGGGTGGGCCCCGGCTTTCCGCCGGGGAGCGTTTTAACCGTATCGTATCCCTGAACCATCTTGTTTCTTGTGAGCGCAGCGAAGCAGTCTCTGGGGCCGTTGCGCGCTCGATCGGTCGAGATTGCTTCGTCGCGCAAGGCGCTTCTCGCAATGACGGCGTACTTCGATCGCGACGCAGGGCGTCCTGGTTAATCAGAACTTGACGGAGTTCGCTTAAATCCGCAGCTTGGCGTCACGGACGAGAGCGCAAACATGCGCGACGAATTGCGATTATCTCGCGAACTCGACCTCGATCCATTTGTCGCCCGCTGGCAGAAGTCCGCGGCTTCAGAGCGCTCAAATTACCAGCTGTTCCTGATCGGATTATGCGATGTGCTCGGGGTAGAACGACCGAAGCCGGCGACGGGCGAGCAAGACCGTGACGAGTACATCTTTGAGCGGCCCGTTCATTTTCAAAATGCAGACGAATCGATCAGCACGGGCTTTATCGATCTTTACCGGCACGCGTTCGCCGCGACCGGGTCGCCGAGGTTCTACAAACGCTGGTCTCGCTCGGACAGGCGCGCTAAGCCGGGCGCGGGCCTTACGCCGCCTGGTGCATCAACGCGGCCCTAATGACGATCTCGGATCCCTTTCGGGAACGTGATTTATAAATTGACAAATTGCTCTACCGATAATATCATCCCAAAGTGACGATCTTGGCTGAGGCGGCGCGCTGTTAATTAGCTGCAAATAACAGCAAGAACAGCAAAGCCTTCTGTGACATCAACTGCTTCAGGTTTGTTACGAATGGATTTGGAAACTAGCGGCCGTGCAGCCAATCTTCGATCAGGCGGCGGGCGATCGAAGTCGAGGCGCGGCATGCGGAAGCTGTCGTCATCGGGGTGCGAGATGAGCCAGTCGCGGGTGAACCAGCGGGCGTCCTCGAGCTCGCCATAATCGATCGTGATCTCGGTCGTCCGCGCCTCGGCGTGAAAGCCGAGCATGATGTTGCCCGGAAAGGGCCAGGGCTGCGAGGAGTGGTAATGGACGTGGCCGACCTCGATCCCGGTCTCTTCACGCACTTCGCGCGCGACCGCGTCTTCGAGGCTCTCGCCCGGCTCGACAAACCCGGCCAGGGTCGAGTACATGCCGGGCAGCGGGAAGTTCTTGTTGCGGCCGAGGAGCGCGCGATCGCCGTCGGTCACCAGCATGATGACGGCCGGATCGGTGCGCGGAAAGTGCATCGCATTGCAGGCGGGATCGGTGCAGCGGCGCATGTGCCCCGCTTCTTCACTGCGGGTCGGACTGCCGCAGAGGCCGCAATAACGATGCCGCGCGTGCCAGAACATCATCGCGCGGGCGAGCGCCAGCAATGCCCCTTCGTGTCGATTTATGCGCGGCCCGACCTGGCGCAGATCGGCGAACCGCACCGTCGCGGCCTCGACCCCCGAAGCGGCCAGCGCCGGGGAACGCAGCATGTCGAGCGGGGCCTCGACCGGCGACAGGTCGAGCGCGAAATGCGCCCGCTCCTCGATGACACCGAGAAACACCACCTCGCCGCTGGCGAGCCGCTCCTCGCTCACGCCAAAAGTTTCGGAAATGCTGGCCGACTGTAGCACCGCCGCGCGCGGCTCGCCGCCCTCGAGCTCGACCACCAGGTTCTGGTTGCGCCAGACCGGCACAAAGAGGCTGCCGGGATCGGCAATCCGTTCGAGGATCCATCCCGTATCGCGGCGGCGCAGGCCGGCGCGCTCGAAGCTGGGATGGGAATAGAAATTGGGCGTTCGCATCCGGACACACTGGCACGACCGCCCGCGCGGCGGCAAGGCAGGACCAGCTGCCGCGCACCGATACCCGAGGCAAGAGCCCCTCTCCGCCCTTCAGGGGGGAGAGGGAGGGGCCCGCGAAGCGGGAGGGTGAGGTGGGCGGAGCCCCGAACCGGACCGACGGCGCCCCTCACCCTGCCCTCTCCCCGCGGACGGCGGTCGGACGGCGGGGGGAGAGGGTTAAGTGGGCTCGCGCTGGATTGGTCACGCCGCTTTGGGAGGGAGCATTGCCGAAAATATCTGCCGTTCTGGCGTCACAGCGCGGCGAGGCGGCGCTCCAGATAGGCGCGCTCGACGCCGTTGGCCATCAACGCGAGAGCTCGCCGATACGCTTCTGCCGCGGCCTCGAAGGAGCCGAGCCGGCGCAGCATGTCGGCGCGGGCGGCGTGGAACAGGTGATACCGATCGAGCTCCCCGGTGGCCCCGAGCTCGTCGATAAGCGCCAGCCCACGACCTGGTCCTTCGCTCATCCCGATCGCGACGGCGCCATTCAGCCGCACCACCGGGCTCGGTTGAAGCCGCGCCAATACGCCGTAAAGCGCGGCAATCTGCCGCCAGTCGGTATCAACCGGACTGACGGCTTCGGCGTGCAATGCCGCAATCGCCGCCTGCAGCTGGTAGGGTCCGACCCGGCCCATCCGCAGCGCCGCATCCACCAGACCCTGACCTTCCTCGATCTCTGCCCGGTCCCATCGCGAGCGGTCCTGCTCTTCCAGCGTAACAAGGGCACCTGAGTTGTCGACCCGCGCCTGTCGGCGCGAGTTGTGCAGCAGCATCAGCGCCAGCAGCCCCAGCCCTTCGGGGTCATTTGCATCAATCGCACACAGCACGCGTCCTAGGCGGATGGCTTCCGAACACAGTTCGCGCCGGATCAGCGCATCGCCCGCGGTCGCGGTATAGCCTTCGTTGAAGATCAAATAGATGACCACCTGCACCGCGGCCCGGCGTTCGGGCAAGGCATCCTCGGGCGGCACCTCGTAGGGAATGCGGGCATCTTGGATCTTGCGTTTGGCGCGCACCAGACGTTGCGCCAGGGTCGGCTCTGGAACGAGAAAGGCGCGCGCAATCTCAGCCGTCGAAAGCCCGCCGAGGGTCCGCAAGGTCAAGGCGATCTGGGCCTCGCGGTTGAGGGCGGGATGGCAACAGGTGAAGATGAGCCGCAACCGGTCATCCGGAATTTCGCTAGACAGCGCCTCGGGCAGCACGGGATCCTCGGTCGCCTCGATTGCGATTTCGTGCTCCAGCAGAGTTTGTTTCTCCCGCCGGGTGCGCTCGCGCCGCTTTGCGTCGATCAGTTTGCGGTAGGCCGCCGTCGTGATCCATGCGGCCGGATTGTCCGGGACACCGCGCTCGGCCCAATGGCGCAGCGCCGCCGCGAACGCTTCCTGCATCGCCTCCTCGGCGCGATCGAAGGAGCCGCACAGCCGGATCAGGCTGGCGATGATCCGGCCGTGCTCGCGGCGAAATACCGCTTCCGCCGAGGCGCAAACTTCAATCGGCGGCGCCATTGGTCCTCGGCGAAGCTCTCAGCGCGGGGGAATGCTGGCGATCGGGCGGATCTCGATACAGCCTTCTTCGCCCTTGCACGCGGTGGGGATCTTTGCCGCCCAAGCGATTGCCTCGTCGAGGTTCTCGCAGTCGAGGATGTAGTATCCCGCGAGCTGTTCCTTGGTCTCGGCGAACGGGCCGTCGAGGACGAGCGGTCGGCCGTCCTCCTTGCGGACCGTGGTTGCCGTCGCAGTCGGCTGCAGCGGCTCGCCGGCGATGAACACACCCTTCCTCTGGCTTTCGTCCATCACCGCCCAATGCCCGGCCTTGACCTTTTCCCTATCCTGGGGCGAAGCCTCGGCGAAGTCTCTCTCGCGGCTGTAGACCAGAAACATGTAGCGCATGGCCCTATCTCCCTGTTCAGCCTTCGACGGCCCAGGAGGAGCGGCCCGGGAAGGGCGGCGGTACCGCTTCTCTGACGCTGGGACGCGCCATGTGGCGCTCATAATAGGCCGCTAGACCCGCATTCCGCCGCAGCATCGCGCCGCTCTCGGGCAAGTGATGCAGATAGAACAGCATCGGCAGCACGTTCATGTCGGCCAAGGTGAAGGTATTGCCGACGAAGTGGCCGGTCTTGGCCACGGCGCGGTCGAGCATGGCGAATTGAGTCTCCAGCTTGGGCAGAGCGCTCTCGATGATCGCGCGGGTGGGGCTGCCGTCGGAGGTGCCCGGGAAGAAATAAGCGCCTACATAGGGCCGCGCCACCAGCACATCGAAATGCGTGTTGACGATCGAGATCCACTGCTCGGTTCGCGCGCCTTCGGCTGGATCCCGCGATACCAGCGGCGGGCCATCGAAGGCGTGGTCGACGTAGAAGCAAATCGCGCGAGACTCGGCGAGGGTGAGGTCGCCGTGACGAAGCGCCGGGATCTTGCCCAGCGGATGGATCGCGTCGATTTCGGCCGTGTGCGGCATGACCGGCACTAAAGTGTACGGCACACCCTTCTCGTGGCACGCGATGCGGGTGACCCAGACGTAATTGCTCTGCGGCGCGCCGATGATCTGAAGCTCTGGCATGGCTGCACTCTTTCAAAGGTGTCGACATTGAGACGACGCGCGAGGAACGCCAAATCGACAGGGCCGAACTATTTTTTCAGGGATAGGAGGTCGATCCCATCGCCGCCCTCCTCACCCCGATCATAGCTGATCGCGCCGCAGCGGCACGACGTTGCCCGGCTCGTCCGAAGAACCCCGTTGAAGTGCGGTCTGAACCGCTTCGGCCAAGGTTTCCGGCTTGAATGGCTTCTTGAGTAGCGAGTGGCTGGCCAAATTGTCCCCAAAGCGCGACAGATCCGCATAACCGCTGGCGAACAGCACCTTGAGGTCGGGCCGGGTGCGGTGCGCCAGGCGCAAGGTGTCCAGTCCCGACAGCCCGGGCATCACCAGATCCGCGACCATCAGGTCGCAGGGCGTGTCCCGCTCGAGGATCGTCAACGCGGCGCGGCCGCTATCCGCCTCGGTGACCACATACCCGATCTCCTGGAGATCCTGAGCGATGATCCAGCGGACGTCGGGGTCGTCATCGACCACGAGGATGTGAGCTCTCCCTGCCGCGCCGGCCGGCCTCGGGCGACCGGCGCCAGATGCTGCGGTATCGATGGCCCGGGGCAGATATATCTGCACGGTGGTCCCCTCGCGCAGGCGGCTGCTAATACGCACTGTGCCACCGGATTGTCTGACGACGCCGAACACCATCGACAGACCCAACCCCGTTCCCTTGCCGACCTCCTTGGTCGTAAAGAACGGCTCGAAGGCGCGCTCCAAGACCTCCGGGCTCATTCCGGTTCCGGTATCGCGCACCGACACCAGCACACAGTCCTGGCGTGCGACTTCTTCCGGCAATTCCTCGCTCGTCGCGTTGATGTTCGCCGTTTCTATAAGCATCATGCCGCCGCCCGGCATGGCGTCGCGCGCGTTAAGGGCGACGTTAAGCAGCGCCGTTTCGATCTGACTGGTATCGACCAGAACCCGCCAGAGTTCGCTCGCCAAAGCATGCCGGATCTCGACGGCTGGGTCGATCGAGCGGCGCAGTATCTCGGTCATCTCGACGATGATGGAGTTGAGGTCGGCCGGGATCGGGTTGAGGCGCTGCTTACGAGCGAATGCGAGCAGTGATTCGGTTAGTTTGGCACCCTGGGATGCGCCGCGTTGCGCGGTATGCAGCAGCCGCAAGCTCCTCTCGTCGGAAATCCGTGCCTCGAGCAGCGCCAAGGAGCCGGAAACGGCGGTCAGCAGATTGTTGAAGTCATGCGCAACACCGCCGGTCAGCTGTCCCATCGCCTCCATCTTCTGGGCCTGCAGCAGCGCCGATTGCGCCTGCTCACGAGCGTCGATCTCGGCGCGCAGCCGTTCATTGGCTGCGGCAAGTTCCCGGGTGCGTCCCGCTACCGTGCTCTCGAGCTGCTCGCGGTTGCGCGCCAGCGCTGCGGCGGTGTTGCGAAGCTCGTTGCCGACCTCATCCAGTTCGCGCACGCCGCCGCTCAATGGATCAACCGGCTCACCCCTGCCTAACGCCTTGGTGGCGGCGGTGAGCGCTTCGACCGGCCGCCGGATCGCCCGAGCCATCCACCAACCCAGGACAAGGCTCAAGGCGAGGACTGCTGCGCCGCCGCCAAAGGCCAACAATCGCGCGCGGAGAATAGGGCCGTCCACAAATTGCCTCGGCAGACCAATCGCTACGACCCATCCGGTAATCGGTGAGCGCCGGAATGTCGAATATACGGAGATGCCTTCACTCGTGACACTGGGGAACCAGTTCTCCGTCTGCTCGCGCATTGCTTCCAAAAGCGTCGGCGAAACCGGCTTGCCGAGAAACCGATCCAATTCCCGATTGCGCGCCACGATGATGCCCTTGCGATCGAAGATCCCCACCGTCCAATCGGGCGAAACACTTTGCTCCTTCAGCAGCGACGACAAGACCTCCGGGCCGAGCCCCATTGCCAATACGTAGACGACCTGCCCGTCTCGGAAAACCGGCACCCCCACCACCAGGATCGGCCGGCGCAAGACGGCACCCATGATCAGATCAGAGATCTGAGGCTGACCCGTCGCGACGACGCGGTCGTGCATTTCGGTATTGGTCGCGCGCGGCAGCGGTTCGCCAAACGGCCGGTTCGTGCTGAGGAGTTGCTGTCCTTTGGTGTCGTGCAGGACGATCGATGTCCCACGGATCTTGAGGGCGGCGCGCATCTGCCGATCGAATGCCGGGAAGTCGCCGTCCTGCAAACTCGGAGACAGCGCGAGGACCTGGAGTTCCGCTTGGATCGCGCTGATCTGGCGGTCTACGTCCTCGAGCAGATCTTCCACCCTCTGCCTGACGTCTTGCTGAATCTGCGTCCGCTGATCCTCGACCATGCGGAGGATGGCGAAACTCGCGAGCGCGACGAGCGGCAGCGCGGTCGCGACGGCCAGCATCGTGAGCCGGGCCTGAATGCCGAAACTGCGGCGCCGCACGAATAGCCTCATCAAAGACCTCCGCGCATCATCCGGGGCCGGCTGCGACCGATCGGCGCCCTCCCCGTGCGATTACGCGATCGCAATCGTCAAAAACTCGCCCGCTGTTCTCCGTCGGCCCTAGGCTGTTTGCGCCCCCAGGAATGCCGCCATCCGCTCCCATGCCTGGCTGGAGCAGGCGATGTCGTAAGCAGCGCTGCGCTCGTTGGCGAAGGCATGGGCCGCGTCATAGCGGTAGATCTCGTGGCGCATTCCGGCGGTCTTCAGCGTCCTTTCGAGATCGTCGACCGCCGCCGGCGTGCACCAATCGTCTTTGTTGGCGAAATGGCCTTGCAGTGGCATACCGATCTTGGCCGGATCGGCGAACGCTTTCGGCGGGATCCCGTAAAAGCACACGCCGGCAGCGAATTCCGGGACGTGCACGGCGGCAGCGATGGTCAAGGCTCCGCCCATGCAGTAGCCCATCACCGCCACTCTTTCGCTTTGCGCTTGCAGGTGCTGCGCGGCGCCGCGCAGGTCCTGGTGCGTGGCGTCGGCGAAATCGAGCCCTGTCATCAGGTGATTGGCTTCGTCCGGTTCGGTGGTGAGGCGGCCCTTGTAGAGATCGGGCGCCAGCGCATTGTAGCCGGCGCTGGCGAAGCGGTCGGCCACTCCGCAGATCTGGTCGTTGAGGCCCCACCACTCCTGGATCACGACGATACCGGGGCGGCCCTGGCCGGCTGTCGCCAGATAGCCCCTGGCCCGGTCCCCGTCGGGACGAGCGTAGTCGATGATCGAGCCCATCGCTGTGTCTCCCGCAGCTTTGATGTAATCAGGGTGCCGCAACCGCGCCCGAGATGCAAACCCGGCGCTCCGCCCATCGACAAACCACCCAAAACACGGAGGGGCGCCTTCGCGCCCCCTCCGCTTCGCCATTTCCCAACGCGGAAGCACTTAAAATGCCGCGGAGATCGTGGCGTCGCCGTCTGCGTCGAAGCCGACCTGGTAGCTGGCACCGTCGGTAACGACCCGGGAAACGACGGCGCCGTCATTAGTGTAGAGCCGCACCAGCGCTTGCCGAACGCCGTTGTTGCAGGTGACTGCGAGGGTGTGGCCGACGCTCACCGTCCAACGATAGGTCTCGTCGGAGGCGGCGCAGCGCATCGTAAAGATGATCGGCTTATCGGCGACATTGCTGAACTGCACCGCAGCGTGCGCAGAACCCACGATCGACGCCCCGACCAGCGCCGCAGTGGCCGTACCAAGCAGAACCTTGCGTGCTAAACTCGACGTCATCTCAACTCTCCTCTTGAAGTAATCATGCGGTTCAATTACCGCACGATCGAGAGTTGGGTGCGCGTTCGTCTTCAAACCACTTCGGTGATTGCGACGGTTTTATCGCAAAGAAAAGCGTTGGCTGAATTCGCACAACCGCCGAAGCAAACCCCCAGGAACGATGTCCATAAGATCGATGCAGATTCCCGTAATGTTCGCCGCGGCGGCTCACCCGCGGCGAGCTCCCGGATCGGTCGCGCGCCGCGTTATGCCGTGTGAAAAGCCGGCATTACCTCGCGCGCAAACAGCTCGACCGAGCGCATCGCCTCATCGTGCGTGATCGTGCCGAACGCGAAGTCGCAGACGAAATAGGTCGCGCCGGCGGCCTCGGCCTGGCTCGCGATGTAGTCGCGCACCTGGGCGGGCTTGCCGGCGATGGCGTGCCCATGGGCTTGCAGCGGATCCCATTCCTGGGGCAGCCCGTCTTTCAGCGGGAACGGCACGTCGTATTTCGCCCACAGCAACTCCATGTGCCGGCGCCACGGGCGGTAGGCGCGGCGAGCGATGTCGCGCGCCGCAGCTTCGGTCTCGGCGACTATGATATGGCGGTTGATGCCCATCATCGGAAGCTCGGCTTCCGGCCGGCCGTGCCGGCGCCATTCCGTTTTGTAGAGTTCGATGATCGCGCGCGCCTGCGAGGTGTCGCGCAGTGTGACGATATGGGCGCGATGCTCGGCCGCCCAGGGAATGCTGTCCGGCCGGCTGGTGCCGTACCACAGCTCGGGATAGGGCTTCTGGACCGCCTTCATGACGATCGGCACATGATCGAAATCGTAGAACTTCCCGTGATAGGTCAGTTCGTCTTCGGTCAGTCCAATACGGATGGCGTCGAAGGCTTCGCGGAACTGCTGCATGCCGGTGTCGAAGTCGACGCCGTAGAACCCGACCTCTATCGGCGAGATGCCACGGCCGACGCCATAGAGAAACCGCCCGCCGCTCATCTGGTCGAGCATGCAGATCTCGTCGATCAGCCGCAGCGGATGGTAGAGCGGTAAGAGGTAGACCATCGGGCCGAACCGCAGCTGCTTCGTGCGCTGCGCGACGGCCGAGAGAAAGATGCCGGGCGACGGCGCGTAGCCGAGCGGTGTGTTGTGATGCTCGGCGAGATGATAGCCGTAGAATCCCGCCCGGTCATAGGCTTCGATCAGGCGCAGCCGGTTCTCGAAATGCCGGCCGAGCGGCACGCCGCTGTCGTCGAGGTGGTCGAAAATCCCGAAGCGCATGCTTTTCTCCTTTGCTGTCATTGCGCAGCGGAGCGAAGCAATCTCGCGCCGCTCTGCCTCGTTGTGCGCGAGATTGGTTCGTCGCTGCAAGATCCTCGCAATCGAGCATTTACGTGCCCGACAACATCGCGTCGGCGATTTTCTCGGCGGTCATCAAGGTCGGGAAATTGGTGTTGGCGCACGGCACCGCCGGAAACAGCGAGGCGTCGACGACTCGCAGCCCGCTGACACCGCGGACCCGGCCTTGATGGTCGATCACCGCCATCGGGTCGTCCTCAGCTCCCATTCGGCAAGTGCAGGTCGCATGCCAGACCCCGATCGCCGCCTTGCGGATGAAATCTTCGCGCGCCTCGTCGTCGCGCATCAATTCGTCAAACTTGTAACCCTCGACGATGACCTTCTCGATCATTATGCGACGCAGCCAAGGCGGGCCGTCGAGCAATTTCGCGATCACATCAGTGATCATCTTGTTCTTCGGGTTGACGACGCCGATCTTGCGCACGCGCTCGGTATAGCTCGCCGGGAACGGGTCGCTGGTGGCCTCGCGCAACGCGGCGCTGATCTGCATCGCGCCGAGCCGCCGGAAGGCGTCCATCAGCCGTTCGAGGTCGCGGCGGTCGGACAAGAGGTTGAACTCGACGACCGGCTCGGCCCGCCAGTCGCGCGAGGCGAGCTTGACCTGGCCGGTTTCCGAAAACGTCTTGTAGACGGCCGCGAGCAATGAGCCGATCTGCTCGCCGACCGCATGCCAGGCTGATTTGCTGACGCCGGCGACGAACATGTCGCCGGGCGGCGCGCCGCCGATCCCCGACGAGTAACGCAAGGCGACCAGGATATGGCGCCGGGTCAGGCCGTTGAGGCGGGACTCGGGCTTGATGAAGGAGGAGACCGAGATCGACGGGTGGTCCATCAGCCGCTGACCAACCCCCGGAACATGCGCCACGACCTCGATGCCGAGATCTCGGAGGTGACCGGCCGGCCCGACGCCGGCCCGCAACAGATGCGCCGGCGAGTGGATGGCCCCCGACGACACGATGACTTCTGCACCGCGGAACTCGGTTTCCTTGCCCGCGACCAGCGCCTTGACGCCGACGCAGCGCGTCCCCTCGAACAGCAGCTCTTTGACCTGCGTCAGCGCCGAAATCGTCAGGTTGTCGCGAAGGCGGGTTCCCGGATCGAGATAGCCGATCGCCGCCGAGACGCGGCGGTCGTAGAGGTTCGAGATCGTGATCGGGAAATAGCCGTCCTTGAACTCCCCGTTCTGGTCCTGGACGTACTGGAACCCGGCCTCCTCGAACGCCTTGGCAACCGCCTTGGCATGGCCGTTCCACAAATCGGGGAAGATCCGGCGGACCGGAATGCGGCCGTCCTTGCCGTGCCACGGCCCGTCGAAATCCATGTCGCGCTCGACTTTTTTGAAATAGGGCAGCACCGCATTCCAGTTCCACCCCGCCGCGCCGCGCGCCTCCCATTCGTCGTAATCGGTCGGTGCGCCGCGATTGGCGAGCTGGCCATTGATCGACGAGCCGCCGCCGAGCACTCGCGCCTGCTCGTATTTGCGCAGCGGCGGGCGGTTCTCCTCGGGGCGGTTGTGCGAGATGACCTCGGTGTGGACCTTGAGCTCGGTCCAGTGAAAGCGCGGGTCGAAATAGGTGGTGCCGGGGTAGCTGTCGAGGATCTCCGGCGGCACCTTGCCGTGCGGCGTGTCCTGGCCGGCCTCGCACAGCAGGACCTTGTTGCCGCTTTTGGCGGAGAGCCGGTTCGCCATGACGGACCCGGCCGACCCGCCGCCGACGATGATGTAATCGTAGGTCATCTCCCTCCCTTTCGGGCATAACCACGACTTTTTTCTGCAGGTGATGTAATGCAGCAGCGCCCGGCCGCGTTCAAGCCCCGGGCAATATGCGAGGCGTCATTGACCAAAGAGCGATACTTCGAGGACTACATACCGGGCGCGGTATTCGAGTACGGGGAGACTCAGGTCGAAGAGGCCGAAATCCTCGAGTTTGCCCGCCGCTTCGACCCGCAGGACATGCATGTCGACCCCGAGGCGGCAAAGCGCGGCCGCTTTGGCGGCCTGATCGCCAGCGGCTGGCACACTGCAGCGATGATGATGCGGCTCTTCGCCGGCAATTTTCTGCCGAAGGGGGCGAGCCTCGCCTCACCCGGCATCGACGAGTTGCGCTGGCTGTTCCCGGTTCGGCCCGGGGACGTATTGCGCATCCGGGTCAGGGTGCTCGAAGCGACGCCCTCGCGTTCAAAACCCGACCGAGGCATGGTGCGCACCCTGGTCGAGGTGCTGAACCAGGACGGAAAAATCGTCATGAGCCTGAAGCCGATGAACATCATCGCGCGCCGGAGCGATCCTTGAAGATCGGCATCGTCTCTGACGTGCACTGCAATCACACCGGCCTGCTGCAGGCTTTGGAACTACTCGGCGAAGCCGACGAGTTGATTTGCCTCGGCGACAGCATCTACGAATACCGCTTCTCGAACGAGGTCGTTCGTCTTCTGAGGGACCGCGGCGCGCACACTATTCTCGGCAACCACGAGGAGGGCTTTCTCGGCCCGCAAGGCGTCCGCGCCCGTCAGCCCGACTGGATCGACCGGTCGCTGCTTCAGTGGCTCGCCGAGCGGCCCAAGCGGCTGGAGCTGAGTGTCGGCGGGAAGAAGCTGCTGCTCGTCCACTCGACCCCATGGGAGCCGCAAGGGGCTTACGTCTATCCCCACGACTCCCAGCTGGCGCGGTTCGGCGAGGCGGAGGCGGACTTCGTGCTCTACGGCCACACCCACCATCAGCTGGTGCGCCGCGTCGGCAAGGCGCTGGTGATCAACCCAGGCTCAGCCGGCGAAGCGCGCGACCAAGGCAACGGCCGGCAATTGAGCTGCGCCGTGCTCGACACTGTCAGCGAAGAAGTCGTGGTGACCGATTACCCGGAAATCCGGGGATAAAGCTCACCACGGAGACACAGAGGGCACGGAGGAGGATTGCCCAACTCTTCCGTGTCCTCCGTGTCTCCGTAGTGCATTCTTTAGGCTGATCCCTTGCGGTCGAGGAAGTCCTTGAAGCCTTCACGCGGATGGCCGGCGGCGAGCCAGGTGGCACGCGCATCCTCTTCATTGTCGTAGCGCTCGCGCCAACCCATCCCGATCTGCTCGTGCAGCAGGCGCTTCAGGCCCTGCACCATGCGCGCGTCGTTCTTGGCGATCATCTGGCCGATCTCGATGCACGTATCGACCAGACGTCCAGCGGGGACGACCTGGTTGAGAAGCCCGATGCGCTCCGCCTCCTCGGAATTGACGATCCGTCCCGTATAAAGCAGTTCCTTGGCTTTCGGCAAACCGACCAACGGCGGTAACGACCAGCTGGAATTGACCCGCCCGTAGCTCGCTGCGAGAAACCGAAACGCCGTACGCTCGCAGCCGACGCGCAGATCGAGGGTCGAGCTCAGCAACGCAGCCCCGCCATAGGCGAGCCCATTGATCGCGCCGATCAGCGGCTTGGCGAAGGTGGCGATATGCCAAGTAGCGCGGCCGCGCACCTCCCCGCGGGTGGCCAATTCCTCCGAGCTCAGCCCGGCCATCTCGTGGATATCCGCACCGGCAGAGAACGCCCTTTCGCCCGCCCCGGTCAGGATCACGGCCTTGATGTCGTCGTCCGCTTCGTATTGGGTCAGGGCCTCGTCGAGCTCGCGCACCAGCGGAAAGCTCAGGGCGTTGAGCTTATCCGGGCGGTTGAGGGTGATCACGGCGACAGCGTCGAAACGGTCGGTCAGAATAAATTCATAGGCCATGGCTCGCCCTCCCTGCGCGGCTCGTCGATCGTTTGACACTAGCGGGGAGCCGGTGTTCACTCAACCGCTGCGCAGATTTGGAGGCAGGAGATGGTCGGATCCCTGGAAGGCGTGCGGGTGCTCGAATTGGCCCGGTACCAGGCGGGTCCGCGCGGCGGCATGATCCTCTCCGACCTCGGCGCCGAGGTCATCAAGATCGAGAAATTGGGCGGCGAGGAGACGCGGCGATCGGAGCCGCTGGTGCGCGGCCAAAGCGTTTATTTCTCCGTGTATAATCGCGGCAAGAAAAGCCTTTGCCTCGACATGCGCACGCCGCGCGGCAAAGATGTCTTTGCGGCGCTGGTGCCGACCGCGGATGTCGTGCTCGAAAACTTCCGTCCGGGGACGATGGCCCAGATGGGGTTCGGCTATGACCAATTGCGCGCGCTGAAGCCGGACATCATCCTGACTTCGGTATCCGGGTTCGGCCAATACGGCCCCTATCGCGAGCGCCCGGCCTTCGACCCGCTTGGCCAGGCGATGAGCGGCCTGATGTCGCTGACCGGCGCGCCGGTCGGGACGCCGCTCGGCGCGGCAACCTCGCTGGTCGACCGCTACACCTCGCTGCACGCGACAATCGGCACATTAGCCGCGCTGCACCATCGCGACCGCACCGGCGAAGGCCAGCTGGTCGATTGCTGTTTGATGGATTCGGCATTGACGATGGTCGAGATCCCGACCTCCTATTACCTCGCCACCGGCGAGGAGGGCGGGGAAGCCGGCCGGCCGCCCTTCAAGGCGAAGGACGGGCATGTCGTCATCTCCGCTTCCGGCAGCGCGATGGCGACCCGCCTCATGCAGATCGCGACCGGCGACAAGGAGGCCGCGGCGGAGGGTTGGACGAGCCGGGTCGGCCGCGGCGACGCGCGGCGCAAGGCGGTCGAGGCGTGGTGCGCCGAGAACACCGTCGACCACATCGTCAAGACCCTGCTCGACGCCGAGATCCCGGTGGCTCCGGTCAAGACGATCCCGCAGGTCGCGGTCGACCCGCACCTCTGGGAGCGCGAGATGCTGGTCAAGATGGAAGACCCGGTCGCCGGCGAGATGTACCTCCCGGGCGCGACGATCAAGATGTCGAAGACCCCCGGCCGCGTCGGCCCGGTGCCGACCCCGGGCCAGCACACCGACGAGGTGCTCTCCCGGCTGTTAGGCTACGACCGCGCCAAATTGCAGGAGCTTCGGCAGGAAAAGGTGATCGCGTAAAATAGCTGCGCAGTTGCTAATGGAGCGCCGAATCCCGATCTACCAAACAGAGGCGCTGCAACAATGGCCGTAATGCTCTCGAAGGCCTATGACGCGCTCATCGCCGCTGGTGCGCCGGACGATAAGGCGCGTGCGGCGGCGGAAGAACTCGCTGGCTACGAAAGCCGGTTCTCCAAGATCGAGACGGACCTCGCGGTCCTCAAATGGATGGTGGGCGTTAACCTCGCTGCCTCTTTGTCGCTCGTGATCAAAGCCTTCGTCTGACGCGCGTCGGATCAGATTGGCCAGCCGAGCCAGTCGCAAACAGCGCGCCCCATGACCCACTCCTGATCTGCCGCCGAAAGCCACGGCAATTCGTCGGTGAACAGGGTGATCGCCCGGCGGTAGGTGCAGGGCAGCCGGGTCAAGTCGGTGCCCCAAAACATTCGGCGCGGGCCAAAGGCGTCGAACACGCGGCGCAGGTAGGAGTGCAAATTGTAGTAGGGATAATCGTGGCTCGAATAGGCCGGCAATGCCGAGGCCTTGACCGCGACATTGGGCAGCCGCGCCAGGCGCAACAGCTTTGGCAGATCGTCGAACGCGGCATTGTCCTTCGCCCGCAACAGCGCCAGATGATCGATGACGAGCTTGAGTTCGGGGTGATGCGCGACGATGCGGTCGACTTGCGGCAGCAAGCCCGACGGGGAGACCATGACCGGGACCCCGGCGCGCTCCGCCTCGTTCCACACCCAAGCGGCCGGATCGTCGAACAACGCCCGCGCCTCGGCCGTGTTCGACGTGACCCTGAGCCCGAGCATGCCGGGCTGATCGCGCCAATCGCTCAGCGAGCGAGCCGCCGCCGGCGGCCGGCCCATCACTGCGAAGCGGTCGGGATGCAGTCGCGCGGCTTCCAGCGGCAGTTCGTTGCGGTCACCCTCCCAGGAGGGCGGCACGATCACGACCCGCGCCACCCCGGCCGCATCCATTTCCTTCAAGAGGTCGTCTTTCGAGAAGGGCTGCGGCCGATGAGGTAAACTGCGCCCGGCCGGCCACGGTCGCTCCGGCGTATTGGCGCCCCAGATGTGAACCTGTGCATCGACGATGAACATGTCGTTTTCCCCATCTTGCCGAAGGTCTTGTGCAGTCACTCATCCCCGCCGATTGCCAAGCGCAGGCCCGACATGAGAAGCTCGCGGTCCTCGGGATTGCGCCACGGCATTTCGTTCGGCACGACCAGAGGGGCAATAGTGCGCAGCCGGGCCACGATCGCGCGCGCTTCGTCGAGCCGCTCCATATGGGCATAGCACGCAGCGAGAAAGCGGTATGAGGTGGGATAGCCGGGATCGTGTTGAATGGCCAGGAGCAGCTTCGCCGCCGCTTCGTCAAATTGACGTTTGAAGAAATAGGCTTGGCCCATCATCGCGAGCGGCAGACCCATTCGCTCGCGTGGGCTCAGGCGCAGCGAGGTCTCGACATGCTCGATCGCGAGATCGGGTTGGCCTGCATAGAGCCTGAGGATGCCGCTCCAATTCCAGCCCTGGGCGAAGCTCGGGCTGAGCGCCAGCGCACGGTCGACCAGCCCGATCATCGCACCGATATCCTCGCCGAAATATCCCAGCACAAAGGCGGCACTGCCGAGGATACTCGGGTCGTTCTCCCCCACCTGGAGCGCCTGCCGGGCGAGGTCGATGCCCCTGCGGCGGGATGTCTCCGGCTCTTCGGCCCAGGGGCCAATGACCAGCCGCGTGTGGCAGACCGCGGCCCACGAAAGGGCAGGAGCGCAATGTCGATCGATCGCGATCGCCTGCTCGAGCAATCCCAGAGCCTCGAGAGTCCGCTCTTTCGTTATTGGGAAGACCGCTGCGAGCGCGCGCAGATAGAGATCGTAGGCGCTGAGGTCGGTCGTCGGCCGGGCGGCGGAGCGCCGCATCTCGGCCGCTTGCAACGCCGGCTCGATCACCCCGGCGACGCTGACCGCGATTTTGTCCTGAAGTTCGAACACGTCTTCGAGCGAGCCGTCGAAGCGGTCGGCCCAGAGATGCGCGCCGCTCAGCGCATCGATCAGCTGCCCGGTGATGCGCACCCGGCCGGCGGCTTTGCGCACCGAGCCTTCCAGCACATAGCGGACGCCGAGCTCGCGGCCGACCTGCTTCACATCGACGGCTTGGCCTTTGTAGGAAAAACTCGAATTGCGGGCGATGACGAAGAGCCAGCGGATGCGCGACAGCGCGGTGATGATCTCCTCGAAGATGCCGTCGGCGAAATATTCCTGCTCCGGATCGCCGCTCATATTCTGGAACGGTAGCACCGCGATCGAGGGCTTGTCGGGGAGCGGCAGTACAGGAGGCGCCGGCGCCCACGGGCTCTTTCCGGCATTGCTGGCGTCGCGAACCCGGTAGACGCGCACCGGTCGGGCAATGTTCTTGACCTCCTGTTCCCCTAGATCCTCGAAGACAAAGGGCAGCCGGTCGCGGACGTGGTCGTGGACTGTATTGGAGACGAACACCCCGCCGGGATCGGCCAGGGCTTCGATCCGTGCGGCGATGTTGACGCCGTCGCCATAGAGGTTGTCGGGCTCGACAATGACATCGCCGAGGTTGATGCCGTTGCGCAATTCGATCCGGCTGTCCTCGGCGACGCCCGCGTCCCACTCGGCCCTCGCCCACTGCACCTCGACCGCACAGCGGACGGCATCGACGACGCTGGCAAATTCCACCAGCATGCCGTCGCCGGTGGTCTTGACGATACGGCCGTGGTGCTCGGCGATCTGCGGATCGACGAGCTCGCGGCGCAGCGCCTTGAGGCGTTCGAGCGTGCCCTCCTCGTCCGCTCCCATCAGCCGCGAATACCCCGCCACATCGGCGGCGAGGATTGCGGCGAGACGGCGGGTGGCAGCCATATCGTTTTCGCGCTCAGATTAACCCAAGAACTCGGCCATTCCCGAACTCTTCTTATGGTTATAGCCGGTTGCGGCGAAGCGGCGGTTTGCGTCAGACTATGCCCCAAATGCGGAGGGTAGCATGCCCGCCTACGTCGTCGGAGAAATTCACATAACCGACCCGGTCGCCTACCGGGCCCAGGTGCCGGTTGCGCTGGCGACGGTTGCCCGTTTTGGCGGACGCATCGTCGCCGGCGGCGGCAAGATCGAGCTGTTCGACGGTGGGCCGATGCCGGAGCGGATCGTGATTATCGAGTTCCCGGACGCCGAAACCGCCCGCCGGTGGTATCGCTCCGACGAATACCAGGCTGCATTGAAGGTCCGCCTTTCGACGTCACAGGGTCGGGTGTTTCTGATCGACGGCGTGGAGCCGTCGCTACGGCCCGCTTGGCCGGCCTCGCCGGCCGATTAAGGGGCGGCACCGAGCCGGGGCTAGTAGGCCAGGCTTCCCGTCAACAACGCGCTGCTCTACCATCGGGACGACAAGGGCGGGAACGGAGCGATGGCCGACAACACCGACAATATCATCGTCGATACCGCGACCCGGATCTTCCAGGATCTTTGCGAGCCCAATACCGTCAACCAGGCGGAGCAAGGCGTGTGGCCGAAGGCCTTGTGGGATGCCTTGGAGGAGTCCGGGCTGACCCTGACCTGGGTCCCGGACGAGCTTGGCGGGGCCGGGGCGGCGCTGGCCGACGGTCTCGCGGTGCTGCGCGCGGCCGGGCGGTTTGCCGCGCCGGTGCCGCTCGCCGAGACATTGATGGCCGGTTGGCTGCTGACAAAGGCAGGGATCGCGGTACCGGGCGGGCCGCTGACGATCGCCCCGATCCATGCTGATGGCCGGATCGCGCTCACCGCGGATGGCGCGCTGAGCGGCCGGGCGCGCCGCGTCCCGTTTGCCCGCAACGCCGGTCACATTGCCGTTCTCGCGCGGCGCGGCAACGAGAGTGTGGTGGCGTTGGTCGCCGCCGCGGGTCTGCCGATCAGCCAATCAACGAGCCTCGCCGGCGAACCGCGCGACGATGTGTCATTCGAGGGCGCCATCCCCGAGGCTGTGCGACCGGGAGCGGTCGATCAAGATTTGCTGGTCTGTTTCGGCGCGGCGGTCCGCTTGCAACAGATAGCCGGGGCGCTCGAAAAGGTCCTCGAGCAATCCGTCCAATACGCGCTCGACCGCTCGCAGTTCGGGCGCCCGATCGCCAAGTTCCAGGCGGTCCAGCACAATTTAGCGATGCTCGCCGGCGAGGTCGCGGCGGCGAGCGCCGCCGCCGACGCTGCCGCGGAGGCGTGTGCCCGCCCGGAAATTGCGATCGGCGAGATCGCGATCGCCAAGGTGCGCGGCGGCGAGGCGGCCGGCACCGGTGCGGCGATCGCCCATCAGGTCCACGGCGCGATGGGCTTTACCTATGAGCACTCGCTGCACCACGCGACGCGCCGGCTGTGGTCCTGGCGCGAGGAGTTCGGCAACGAGGCCGTGTGGGCCGCCCGTCTCGGGCGGATGGTCGCGGAGCGCGGCGCCGACGAGCTCTGGCCCTTCATCACCGCAGCATCGTGAGGCACCGATGAGTTTCAGCTTTCGCTTCGATCCGGTCGACCTGCCGCCCGAGGCCAAGGAATTGCGCCAGGAGGTCCGCGGCTTTCTGCGCGAGCAGATTGAGGCCGGCACGTTTTCGCCATACGGCGGGAAGGGGTCGTTCTCGCGCGAGTTCAGCCACAGGGTGGGCGCCAAAGGCTGGATCGGCATGACCTGGCCCAAGAAATACGGCGGGCACGAGCGCTCGCATCTCGAACGCTATGTCGTCACCGAGGAGATGTTGGCGGCGCGAGCCCCGACCCGCGCGCATTCGACCGCCGACCGGCAGAGCGGGCCGGTGATCCTGCGCTACGGCCAGGAGGAGATCCGGCAAAAAATCCTGCCCCAGATCGCGCGCGGCGAATTGTGTTTCTGTATCGGCCTCAGCGAGCCGAATTCGGGATCGGATGTGTTCGCCGCTTCGACCCGGGCGACCAAGACCGATGGCGGATGGCTGGTCAACGGCCGCAAGATCTGGACGAGCAACGCGCATCAGGCCGACTACATGATCGCGCTGTTGCGCACCTCGCCATCCACCAAGGAGAACCGGCGACACGGGCTAACCCAGTTTTTGGCGGACATGAAGACGCCGGGGATCACGACGCGCCCGATCATCAACCTGACCGGTTCGCACGATTTCAACGAGGTCGTCTTCGACGACGCGTTCCTGCCGGATTCGCACCTGATCGGCGAGGTCGACATGGCCTGGAAGCAGGCCACCGACGAACTCGCCTATGAGCGCAGCGGCCCCGACCGGTGGATCGAAACATTTCCCGCTCTAGTCGAGCTGGTGCGGCTGGCCGGCGAGGAGCCGAGCGAGCGCCTTGCCGAGGGGATCGGGCGCGAGGTGGCGCATCTAGCCACTCTCCGCCGCATGTCGCTCTCCGTTGCCGGCATGCTGCAGGCCGGTAAGACCCCGGCGGTCGAAGCCGCCGTCGTCAAGGATTTGGGCACTAATTTCGAGCAGGCACTCCCGGACAAGATGCGCCTGTTGGCGCCGCAAACCGGCGACTCGCAACCGGACAGCAACGACGACCGGTTCGAAGAGGCATTGCGTTACACGACCTTGATCGCGCCCAAATTGACGATCCAAGGCGGCACGCGCGAGGTCTTGCGCGGCATCATCGCCCGCGGCCTCGGCCTGCGGTGATGCGAAGAATTCTCCCCCCTCGCCCCGCTTGCGGGGAGAGGGTCGGGGTGAGGGGACTTGCCGAGGCACCGCGGCTTGCCCCTCACCCGGCAGCCGCGCATGCGCGGCTTCCGACCTCTCCCCGCAAGCGGGGCGAGGTGTATGATTGCAAGAGTTTTCCGGCAAATGCCTGATCTGAAACCCCTCCTCTCGCCAGACAGCATCGCGATCGTCGGCGCCTCGGCGGATACCGAGACCTTGCGCGGCCGGCTAACGCACGCGCTGATCGGTCATGGTTATGACGGCCAAGTCTTTCCGGTGACCCGCAGCCAGAGCGAGGTGCTCGGGTTGCGCGCCTATCCTTCGGTCCCGGCGCTGCCCAAGCCGGTCGATCTCGCGGTCATCCTGGTGCCGGCGGCACACGTGGTCGAGACCCTGGAGCAATGCGGTGGGCGCGGGATACGAGCTGCGGTCGTGATCAGCTCGGGGTTTGCAGAGGAGAGCAACGAAGCCGCCCGCGCCCGCGATATCGAGCTGGGCAAGATTGCCGAACGTTATGGCATCGTGGTCTGCGGGCCCAATTCCGAGGGGATCGTCAACCCGTTAAAACCTCTCGTTGCAACGTTCAGCCCGGTCTTCCACGACCCCAGCCGGAGCCTGCTGCCGGTGGCGAGCAAGGCGCGGCCGATTGCGGTCAGTTGCCAGAGCGGCGCGCTGACCTTCTCGTTTCTCAGCCGCGGCCGCGATAGGCAACTTCATTTTACGCATCAGGTCAGCGCCGGCAACCAGACTGTCCTGGAGGCCCACGACTACGTCGATTGGTGGCTCGACGAGGGCAGCGCCGACATCTTCCTCCTCTATCTCGAGGGGATCCGCCGCCCGGAACGGTTCCGGACGGTTGCCGAGAGGGCCGCAGCTGCCGGCAAGCCACTGATCATCGCCAAGGTCGGCCGCTCGGCCGCCGGACGGCGCGCCGCGGCGTCGCACACCGGGGCGCTGGCGCAGGCCGGGGATATCGACGACACAATCTTTCGTCATCACGGCATCATCCGCGGCGAGGATCTCGACCACATGCTCGATGTCGCTGCGGCTTTCTCGTTTTGCCGCCTGCCGCGCGGCAACCGCGTCGCGGTCATCACCGGGTCCGGCGGCAGCGCGGTGTGGATGGCTGACATCCTTTCGGCACACGGGCTCGAGCTCCCGGTCCTGGAGGACGACATCCAGCAACGCGTCCTCGCCCTCCTCCCCTCCTATGCATCCGCGCAAAACCCGGTCGACGGGACCGCACAGGCGATCCACGAGGTCGGCTACGCGCGGCTCGTCGAAATCGTCCGCGAGTTGAAGCGGATCGACACGATCCTGCTGATCGGCTCGCTCGCTAACGACGCGACCGCCGCCAAGCGCGCCGAAGAGCTCGCTGCGATCACGGCGGCGACCGAGCAGCCGATCCTGCTGTCGACCTACACGACCGCGTCGCCGGGAGCGATGGCTCGGTTCGCCGAAGCGGATATCCCGTGTTACACCTCGATGCCGAGCTGCGCCCGCGCGATCCGTGCGCTGGTCGACTACGCCGCGTTCCAGCAGCGACGAAGGCGGCCGAAGCCGGCACTAGAGACCCCGCGTGATGTGAAAGGGGAAGTCGGCCGGGCACTCGCCGCGGCCGGCTCGGTGCTGACCGAAGCCCAAGCCAAGGCGTTGCTCGCCCGTTACGGCGTTCCGTGCCCGTCCGAGGCGCTGGTAAATAACGCCGACCAGGCGATGGCAGCGGCTGCTCGCATTGGCGGCGCCGTCGCGCTAAAGGTGCAGTCGCCCGAGATCACCCACAAGACCGAGGCGGGCGCCGTCGCGCTCGGCGTCTCGGGCGACGCCGCCATCCGCGCGGCTTATCAGCGGGTAGTGGCGGGTGCTGAGAGAGCCCATCCGGGTGCTGCGATCCACGGCGTTCTGGTGCAGGCCATGGCGCCGCCAGGCCGTGAGATGATCCTCGGTATCACCCGCGACCCGACTTTCGGCCCGATGCTGATCGTCGGTCTCGGCGGCATTCATGTCGAGGTGTTGCGCGACATCGCGTTCGCGCCGGTCCCGATCGGAACAGAACAAGCCTTAGCTCTGCTGGACCAGCTAAAGGGAGCGGCGCTCCTCGGCGCGGTTCGAGGTGCGCCGCCTTCCGACCGTGCGGCGCTGGCCGAGCTGATCGCGACATTGTCGCGCTTCGCCGCCGATCACGCCGATCAGATAGCGGAAATCGACCTCAATCCGGTCATCGTCCATCCGCAAGGAGAGGGTGTGACCGTGGTCGACGCGTTGATCGTCAAGCGAAGCCCCGAGGAGATCCGCAAATGAGCGACACCCATGTCAGCCAAGACGGCTACGTCGCGACGGTCGAGATGCGCCGGCCGCCGCACAATTTCTTTGACAGCGACTTGATTGCCGAGATCGGCGAGGCCTTCGAGCGCCTCGACGCCGACCCTCGTTGCCGGGCGATCGTGCTCGCGGCCGAGGGCCGCTCGTTCTGCGCTGGCGCCGACTTCTCGAAACGCATGGAGACCGGTACGGCAGCGGAGGGCAGCCGCAGCGGCGCCGGCCGGCATTTGTACAAGGAAGCAATCCGCCTCTTCCGCACGCGCAAGCCGGTCATCGCCGCGGTGCACGGCGCCGCGGTCGGGGGAGGTCTGGGTCTCGCGCTCGTCGCCGATTTTCGCGTCACCTGTCGGGAGGCGCGGTTCAGCGCCAATTTCAACCGGCTGGGGTTTCACCCGGGCTTTGGCCTGACGGCGACTCTGCCGCGGCTGGTCGGCGCGCAGCAGGCGGCGCTGATGTTTTATACCGGGCGGCGCATCCCCGGTGACGAAGCGGTGCGTATCGGCCTTGCCGAAGTGCTGGCGCCGCTAGCGGAAGTGCGCAGCGCGGCCCAAGCATTGGCGCTGGAGATCGCGCAATCGGCGCCGCTGGCCGTCATGTCGACGCGCGAGACCGTACGGCGCGGATTGTGCGACGCGATCGAGGCTGCCACCGAGCGCGAGCTCGTCGAGCAGGACTGGCTGCGCCGCACCGAGGATTTCAAGGAAGGCATCAAGGCCATGGCCGACCGCCGTCTCCCTGATTTCCAGGGCCGGTAGAGGCCGGCATCAGAACCGATATAAGAGTGCCGCGGCGGCAAGTCGCCAGCTTTGCAGAGGATCCGGGACCGCCACGGCCGGGTCGAACGGGTCGTACGCGGCCTGCTTCAGTCGGAGCAGCGAGCGTTGTGCGACAACGGCAGGCAGCAAAGCGGGAAGCGCCGAGCGCGGGATCTTCGCGCGATGGGCACGGGCCAAGCCGAGGTGCCCGGAGGCTGCCGCGGCGAGTTCGGCGGTGGCCGAGCGCAACGCCGGGGTGCTGCGCCGCGCCCGATAATCCTGTTCGCTCAGCCCGCTTCGGGCCGCAATATCGGCCGGGATGAACTGCCGGCCCGCGCGTGCATGAAACGGCATCGCGCGCAACAAACCAGCCAGGGAATAGGCGATCCCGACATGCAGCCCGGCCTCACCTGCGCCCGAGTCGTGCACCCCGAGCATTTCCAGGGCGAGGCGGACGAGCCGCCCCGAGCTCGCCTCGGCATATTCCCCGAGCGCGGCGAGGCTCGGCGGCGGCTGATCATCGAGGTCGGCCTCGCGCGCCTCGATCAGCCGATCGAAATGCGCCCGGGTGAGCGTGCGCTCGCGGATCGCGCCGGTAAGAGCTTCGGCGACCGGGTGATGGCGGACCGGACCGCCGTCAAAGGCGGCGGCGATATTTTCGCGCCACCATTGCAGCCGAATCTGGCCGAGCATCGGCTCGGTGACGCTCTCGCGCACTCTTGCAATCTCGTAGTTGAAGGCGTAAAGCGCGAACAGCGCCTCGCGACGCGCGGCCGGGGCAAACAGCGTCGTTTGATACCGGTCGCGGTCGTGGCGCCGCACCAACGCCGCGACCGGCGACAGGCGATCCGCCTGAACGGAACGTCGCTCCGGAACCGGTGTTTTTCGACTGACCTCTTTCACAAAACGCGGGATGGTCGCCATGGCTTTCGAACTGCCGCCCCTGCCCTACGCGAAAAACGCGCTCGAGCCGCACACTTCGGCACATACGCTCGATTTTCACCACGGCAAGCATCATCAAGCTTACGTCACCAACCTGAACAACCTCGTCAAGGGCTCTCCGATGGAGAACCAATCGCTCGAGGAGATCATCAAGGCCACCTACAAAGACTCTTCGAAAACAGGTATCTTCAACAACGCTGCGCAGGTGTGGAATCACACCTTCTTCTGGAATTGCATGAAGCCGGATGGCGGTGGCACGCCGAGCGGTCAGGTCGCACAGGCGATCGAGCGCGGCTGCGGCAGCTTGGACAAGTTCAAGGAGCAATTCAAGGCTGCCGCCGTCGGCCAATTTGGCAGCGGTTGGGCTTGGCTCGCCGCGCATGGCGGGCAGGTCAAAATCGTCGCGACGCCAAACGCGGTCAACCCGCTGGCTGAAGGCCAGACGGCGCTCTTGACCTGCGACGTTTGGGAGCACGCCTATTATCTCGATTACCAGAACCGGCGGCCGGATTTCGTCCAGACATTCCTCGACCATCTGATCAACTGGGACTTTGTCGGCCAGAATCTCGCGAAAGCCCACTAGCAACCAGCTGGCATAAAGGAAAGCCCCGCTTCCGCGGGGCTTTTCACAGGTGCACACCTTTGTCGAGCAGTATCGCGGTATATTCCCGATAGGTCATGTCAAGCGTCTTGGCGCGCGCCAAGCGGGCCAGTGCGATCTCGCGCGGCGGCGTCTTCCAGGCGCGCCCATGAGCCTTCTTCCAGCAGAACCTCCGCCAATCGGCTCCCGGATCAAGCGGAGGCCCACGATTGTGGCCGATGCCAGGCGAAACGAGAAGAGCATCTGCGTCGTCTGGCATGATCACCGGGCTCGCTCACTTTCAGCGGACCCAGCAGAAATATGCCTATCGACGCTTACCCGCGATGCGATTGCGCAGTTCGCTGCATGTGTTTTTCGGCGTTGGCTCGGAACACCTGATCGGCCAGCCGCTTCTGCTGGTCAGGCATTGCGTCGTACAGCTTCTGGAACGCCGGAACCAGCTTCTGCACCAGCTGCGCGTGCTGCTCCGAGATTTGCTCATATGATTGCATGTTCTGCACGGCGTTCATCGTCGGGAACTGCTGCGCGCGCTGCATGAATGCCTGGTCCATATCGCGGGCGTTCTCGCGCATGACCTGAGCGAATTCGTTCCACTGCGGCTCTTCGGCCGGGGTGATATGCAGCTGCGCATGCAGCTCTTTGATGCGGCCTTCGACCCGCTCTTCCGCATTTTTGCCGGCCACGGGGTGGCCGGCCATCGGCGAGGCCTCGGCGGCAGGCGGCGATGGGGTGGCCCCTTGCACCGCCGCGGATTGCGGTTGGGCCATGGCGGCGGGTGCGCACAGCAGCGCGGCAACCGCGATGGATGCGGCGCCGCGCAACGGGATCAATCTCATTCGACTCCTCCAGAAATGAGGTTCAAGGGTCGTGGCGCTCAATACCCGTAGTAGACCGGCGGCGGCGCGGGCGTGTAATAGCCGGAAGGCGGCCCGTAATAGCTATAGGGTGGAGCGTAGTAGCCCGGCGCGCCGTAATAACCGCCGTTCGAAGCGATCGCGGCACCGAGGCCGAGACCGACGAGACCGCCGATTATCGCCGCCCCGGCCGCGCCACCTCCACCGTGGTGATGATAACCCCCGTGCCAACGTTCAGCATGAACGGCCGGGGCCATCGCCAGAGCCGCGACAAGCGCCGCGGTACCCAAGAAGCGTGAGCTAAAGGCCATCGTCAACTCCTCAAAAGTCTGCACTGACAACGTCGGCACACGGTCAGCAATTCCCGGAAGCGTCATGATTGCTCACCGCACGGGGTAGTCAGCTACAGTTTGAGCGGATTCTACGCTGGCGGTATCAGGGCTGCGGCGACCCGGCGATCCTCGGCGACGAGGACGTTGTAGGTACGGCATGCCGCGCCCGTGTCCATCGGTTCGAGCGCGATCCGGGCGGCGCGGAGCGCGGCGCGCAACGCCGCCGGCACCGCGCTCGTCGTGCGTCCGAGACCGAGCAACAGGATCTCCACGCCACCATGCTCGATCACCGGAGCCAGGGTCTCCCACGTCACATCGGGAGCGCTTGCCGCGCCCCACACCACAGTGAGGTCGGGAAAAACCAGGATCGGGCCGTGATAGATCACCCCGCTCACCCGAAAGCCGCTCGCTGCGTAGCGCTCGATGATCTGACGGCCGGCCCCGGCCACGGGGGTGAGATCCATCGCCGCGGCCGCTACGGCTCAGCGCGTCCCCGGAGCGCGGGCTGGCACTGCTTCGCTCGACCGGGCGATCGCGGCGCGGTTCGGCCGGACATAATAGAGGATCGGCGCCGCAATGAAGAGCGACGAATAGGTGCCGATTACGACACCCCACAGCATTGCGATGCTGAAGCCTCTCAGCACTTCGCCGCCAAGGAACAATAACGACAGCACCGCGAGCGCGACCGTGCTGACGGTCAGGATCGTCCGCGACAATGTTTCGTTGAGCGCCAGGTTGATCAGGTCGCGGAACGGCATCCTCGGATATTTGCGCAACGACTCGCGGATCCGGTCGTAGATCACCACCGTGTCGTTCACCGAATAGCCGGCAATGGTCAGGATCGCCGCTAGCGTGGTCAGGTTAAACTCGAGCTGGAAAAGCGCGAACAGCCCGACCGTCGTGATCACGTCGTGCAGAGTGGAGATCATCCCGCCGACGCCGAACTGCCACTCGAAGCGGAACCAGATGTAGAGAGCGATCGCAAAGAGCGCGAGAACAGTCGCGATCACCCCGGCCTGGATCAGCTCGCTGCCGACACTCGGGCCAACGACCTCGGTGCGGCGGTATTCGACGCCGGAACCGAGCGCCTGGCGCACCAGCTGGACGGCCCGCTCCTGCTCGGCATCGCCGCCCGGCTGACGGGGCAGCCGGATCAACACATCGGTCGGGGGACCAAACCCTTGTAGGGAAGGTTCACCGATATGGAGGGCATCGAGCTTTTGCCGCATATCGGCAAGGTTTGCCGGCCCGGTAGTGGAGCGAACCTCGATCAGCGTACCGCCGATAAAGTCGATACCGTAATTGAGCCCGACAGTCAGAAACAGCACGATCGAGCCGATTGTCAGCAGCCCGGAGAGCGCAAACCCGATCTTGTGCCAGCCCATGAAGTCGATTTTCGGCGTGCGCCGGATGACGATCAGCGGTCTCATCTAAGCCCCACTAAGACACGTCGTTCCGGGATGCCGGAAGGGCAGGCCCGGAACCCATGAACACGGGCATTCCGTTTAGATCTCCGCTGGCCTGTGTTCCTGGATTCCGGGCTCGCAGACTGCTTCTGCGCCCCGGAATGACGGTCATGCTGCATTCTTCTTCGTTCTTCAAATCGGGATGGCCCTCGGTTTCCATTCGCGCAGCCAAGTGACGATCAACAGGCGAGTCACCAAAATCGCCGAGAACAGCGAGGTCAGCACGCCGATGCTGAGGGTCACGGCAAACCCCTTGACCGGACCCGAGCCGAGCCAGAACATCAGCGCACCGGCGACCAGGGTCGTCACATGGCTGTCGAGAATCGTGCCGAAGGCGCGCTTGAAGCCGGCATCGAGCGCCGACAGCACGGTGCGGCCGGCGCGGACCTCTTCGCGGATGCGCTCGTAGATCAGCACATTCGCATCGACCGCCATGCCCATGGTCAGCGCGATGCCGGCGATACCCGGCAATGTCAACGTGGCGCCGAGCAGCGAGAGGCTGCCGAGCATCAGGCACAGGTTGAAGATCAACGCGATATCGGCAAAGACGCCGAACAATCCGTAGAACAGGATCATGAACACGACGACCAGCGTGACCCCGACGATGCTGGCGACCGCTCCGGCATGAATTGAATCGGCGCCGAGATCGGGACCGACCGTCCGCTCCTCGAGGATCGTGATGGGCGCGGGCAGCGCGCCCGCCCGCAGCAACAGCGCAAGGTCGCTCGCCGACTGGACGGTGAAGCTGCCGGAAATGATGCCGCTGCCGCCAAGGATAGGCTCGCGGATCACCGGCGCGCTGATGACCTTGTTGTCGAGCACGATCGCGAAAGGCTTGCCGACATTGTCGCGCGTGGCGTCTCCAAAGCGTTTCGCGCCGGCGGCATCAAAGCGGAAGCCGACCACCGGCTCGTTGTTCTGGAAGGTCGGTTGCGCGTCGACCAGGGTGTCGCCGCCAACCATCACGCGCTTGCGCACGACATAGGCGGCGGGCCCAGTGCGCCCTGCCCTGCCCTCCTCCGCGGGCAGGATTTCGTCGCCGGGCGGCAGCCGGCCGCGGCGTGCGTCTTCCACTGATACGGTGGTGTCGACGAGCTGGAACGTCAGCTTGGCGGTGCGGCCCAGCAGCGCCTTGACATGCTCGGGATTGTCCACCCCCGGGAGCTGGACGAGGATGCGGTCCGCTCCCTCGCGTTGGATCGTCGGCTCCTTGGTCCCGGTCTCGTCGATGCGCCGGCGGATGATCTCGATCGATTGATCAACCGCCTGCCGGCGCCGTGCCTCGGTTGCAGCCGTGCTGAAGCGCATCGTCCCCGACCCGTCGGGGGCAATCTCGACCGTCAGGTCGGGATCGATCTTGCGCAAGGCTTGGCGCGCAGCTTCGATCTGGTCGGGCTCGCGGATCGTGAAGACGATCGCGTCGCCTTCGACGCTGAGCCCGGTATATCCGATATTGGCGTCGCGCAACGCGTTGCGCACATTGTCGGTGATCGAGTTAAGACGCTCGCGCTGCGCCGCGGCGACATCGACCTCGAGCAGCAGATAGGATCCGCCGCGTAAATCGAGCCCGAGGGCCACCTGCTTGTGCGGTAGCCAATTCGGCACTTGCGCGAGAAACGCGGGACTGAAAAGGTTGGGTAGCGACAACAGCACGCCGAGCGCGCACACGGCGCAGATCAGCGTGATTTTCCAGTTCTCGAAATACAGCATCCGTTATTTCTCACGCGGCCGTGCCAGGGAGCCCGTCATCCGCCTCGCTGCGCTCAACACCCTCTCCCGCAATGCGGAAGAGGGAGGAGCCCCCAGCTCGCCGGGGCTGGATGGGCGAGGATTGGCCGCGGGTTCGTCCCGAAACCCGTCACTCCCTGGTCCTACTTTCGCGCGGGCTTCCGGCTTTTGCTTGGCCGCCTCGCGGGCCGCGGCCGGGTCAGGCTTGGCGAGGACGGTGGTGATCGTGCTGCGCAGCACGCGAACCCGCACATTCTCGGCGATGTCGACGACGACTTCCTCCGGATTGTCGACCCGCGCTACGGTCCCGATGATCCCGCCCCCGGTCACGACCCGATCGCCGCGCCGCAGTGCGTCGAGCATAGTCTTCTGATCCTTGGCCTTGCGCTGCTGTGGGCGAATCAGAAGAAAGTAGAAGACGACGAAGATCAGGATCAGCGGCAGAAACTGGACGAGCGCGTTCTGATCAAATATGCCTGTTCCTTGGGCATAAGCCGTGGAAATCCACATTGGGAGGGTGCCTCAAAATCGCGTGCCGCATCGGTCGGCGGGCAGCTCCGCCGGTCACCGTCATATGGTGTTGTCGTGCGGCAGGCCCAATTGGTACCCGATGCCCCGTTAAAGGGCAATGCCAAGGCGGGTTCCGCGGCTCTCGGCCACTGTGGTAGCGTCGGCGGCCGTGCTGCCGCTGGATTTGGACTTGCCCAAAACCAATCCCGACTTGCTGCCTTTGCTAAATCGCATCGCCGCTGCGCTGGAGCGCCTGGCCCCTCCCGCCGCTCCTCCCAGCGAGCTGGAAGCCAGCGATGCTTTCGTGTGGCATGCCGACCGCGGCTGGCTCGAGCCGGTTCACCAGGTCAACCGGGTCGAGATCGGACTGTTGCGCGGCATCGACCGGGTCCGCGACATCCTGCTCGACAATACAGAGCGGTTCGCCGCCGGGCTCCCGGCCAACAATGTGTTACTGTGGGGCGCCCGCGGCACCGGCAAGAGCTCGCTCGTCAAGGCGGCGCACGCCGCCGTCAACGGTATGCATCCCCACGCCCTCGCACTCGTCGAGATCCACCGCGAAGACATTCCGAGCCTGCCGCATCTGTTATCGCTGTTGCGGGCGAGCTCGCGGCGGTGCCTGTTGTTCTGCGACGACCTGTCCTTCGACCAGCACGACACGAGCTACAAATCGCTGAAGGCGGTTCTCGAAGGGGGGATCGAAGGGCGGCCGGCAAATGTCGTCCTCTATGCCACATCGAACCGCCGCCACTTGATGCCCCGTGACATGATCGAGAACGAGCGGTCAACCGCCATCAATCCGGCCGAAGCGGTCGAGGAAAGCGTCTCGATGTCGGACCGCTTTGGTCTGTGGCTCGGTTTCCACAGCATCGATCAGGACACTTATCACGCAATTGTGCGCGGCTATGCCGAGCACTACGGACTGGACACGCCGCTCGATCAGCTGAAGGCCGAGGCCAGCGAATGGTCGATCACGCGCGGATCGCGCTCGGGCCGCGTCGCTTGGCAGTTCATCCAGGACCTCGCCGGCCGGCTCGGCAAACCGCTCGCCTGATCGACCTTCGACCGCGATATGCCCGCGCTCTGACGCAGTTCAGATAATTCGACGTGTGAGATACTGCCCCTATCAGGGGCCGTGACCGATCGGCAGCCCGGCCGTCTTCCACTCGGGAAACCCATCCTCCAGCCGCCGCACTCGGTAGCCGCGCTCGCGCAGCAATGCGACGGCTTCGAACGAGAGGACGCACCAGGGGCCGCGGCAATAGGCGACGATTTCCTGGTCCGGCGGCAACTCGGTCAACCGCCGTTCTAATTGGGATAATGGGATGTTCAGAGCGTTGGGCAAATGCCCGCTGGCGAACTCGTCTTCCGGCCTGACGTCAAGGACGGTCGCAGCCCCGCAGCGGAGGCGCTCGAGCAACTCATTGCGCGATACCGGCTGGAACCCGTCGCGCGCCCGGAAATAGCTCGCCATCACCCGCGCGATCTCGGCGCTGTTGCGCTCGCCGACTCGGCTGAGGGCGGCGAACAAACCCACCACCTCGTCGCCCGCAAGCCGATAATAGACGCGCTTGCCGTCGCGTCGGCCCTCTACAAGCGCAGCGCGGCGCAGAAGCTGCAAATGTCTGGATGCATTGGCGAGCCTGAGGCTCGCGCGGGCCGCCAAATCCTCGACGCTGCGCTCGCCTTGCCCGAGATGTTCGAGCAATTCGAGCCGATTTGCATGGGCAAGCGCATGGGCGATCTGGGCGAGCCCTGCAAAAACCTGCTGTTTCGGACCCACGCTTGACATCTCTCTTGGTTGACGATCAATCACGAGAATGATTGAATATAGTCCCAGCGGTCAAAGCATACCGATCCCAAGCGCGTGTGAGAATCGGATGATCCTCGGCTTTTTCCCGGCAACAACGATGCCCGATGCCGACTGGTGGCAGGTGATGTGGCCTCATCCCGAAAAGGTTCTCGTCGAAATGGGCGTCCGACCTGGCATGGTCGCGGTTGACCTCTGTTGCGGGGACGGGCTGTTCACCGCGCCCCTCGCGTGCATCGCAGATCGCGTCTACGCGATCGATATCGACCCTGTCATGCTGGACCGCGCTCGGGTGCGGGTTGCAGAGGCGGGGGCAACCAACTGCGATTTCGTCCTGGCGGACGCCATGACGGTCGATGCGGTTGTGCCGGAGCCGGTCGATTACGTTTTCCTCGCCAACACCTTCCACGGTATCCCCGATCAGCTCGGCGTAGCGCGCGCCGCCGCGGCGATTCTGAAACCTCATGGGCAATTCGGAATCGTTAATTGGCATTATCGTCCGCGTGAGGAGACGGTGGTCCTCGGGCAGCCGCGCGGACCAAAAACCGAGACGCGGATAGAGGCCGACGAGGTGGCGGCAATCGTCAAGCCGGCCGGCCTGCTGCTGAACCGCACCGTTGAGCTGCTCCCTTATCACTATGGCGTAGTCTTTGAAAGAGGAGGAGAGGATGACTGACGGGGTACCCGTTGACCCGCTCGCGCTGCGCAAGGAGGTCAAATCCAAATACCGCGCAGTCGCGGTCGATCCGCACGGCAGCTACCACTTCCACACCGGACGCCCGCTGGCGCGACGGCTCGGCTACGACGAGGCGGTCGTCGCCGCCTTACCGGACAGCGCCGTTGAAGCTTTTGCCGGTGTCGGCAACCCGTTCTCGCTTGGCGCCTTGAAGCCGGGCGATCGGGTGGTCGATGTCGGCTCCGGAGGCGGTTTCGACTGCTTTATTGCCGCCGGTCAGGTCGGGCCTCAAGGTCGCGTCGTTGGTGTCGACATGACCGAGGAAATGCTCGGCCGCTCGCGTGCTGCGGCGACCGCGATGGGTCTGCGCAACGTGGAGTTTCGCCAAGGCGTGATCGAGGATTTGCCGGTCGAAGACAGTTCGGCCGATGTCGTGATCAGCAACGGCGTCATCAACCTCTGCGCCGATAAGCGCCAGGTCTTCGCTGAAATCATGCGCGTGCTGAAACCAGGTGGGCGGTTGCAGTTTGCCGACATTGCGAACGGCAAGGAGATACCGGCAGGAGCGCTCCGCAATATCGACTTGTGGACCGACTGAATTGCCGGTGGCCTGCCGTGCGCAGGCTGGCGGCATATGCTCGAGCAAAGCGGTTTCGTCGATGTCGTGATCGGCCCGCCGATTGACACCTTCGGCGGGGCCGGCGGCGAGAGCAAGGCACGTTTGTTTGAGGTGTTTGGTTACGCCTTTCTGGCACATAAACCGAAATAGAGGATGTAGAGGATACTGAGCGCGCGATCTCATTTTACGTCGCGCGTTCAGTTATCCATGTGTACCCAAGGCAGGTGCTCCTCCGGGAATACGTGCCGCGTTGGCTGAAGTTCGGCCGCGCGCTCGAATGCACCGACATAGAAATGCGTTTCGGTCGGCAACCCCGCACTTTCGCAGGTCAAAGTTGACCCGCACCGGGCGCAAAACCCGCGCCGCGTTCTTCCCGGCGTGGAATCGAACTTCGTTATCTTACCCTGTGTGACCGTATAGGCCGTGTGTTCGAATGCGACAAAAACCGAAGCAGGTGCGCCGCTGTGTTTGCGGCAACTTTGACAATGGCACCAATACACCCCTTTCGGTTGGCCAGTCGCAATAAAACGGACCGCGCCGCACAAGCAACCACCTTCGAATTGCTCGGTTGTCTCACTCATAATCTGATCCTCTCATCTTTAGTTAGCTCGCCGCTTTGAGGACGTCACCTTCGACAGGAACGCCGAAAAGCCGCCGACGATATTCTTGATTTATGGAGCAGGCTAGGAAGCGAACGGTGGGCGGCAACTGTCTCTACTCTGCTGCTGAATAGGCGGGCAGGGAACCGAGCCGTAGGAGCAGAACACGCAGCAATGGCCCGGCTTCGGCCGCAAGAGCACACCGCATCCGCTGCACTCATAGAAAAACTGGCAGGCGTCAGTGGGCATTGTTTCGGCCTTGGCCACGCCGCAGGCGGGGCAGGTGATCGTGGAATCCAGAACCACGGGGGGCTCACGCGAGGATAAAGCCGAGCACGATAAGCACGGCTCCGAGCGATAAAATGCCAGTCATCAAGGCGGTAACCTCCGGCCGGCCGCATGACAGGCCGGGTGCGCACGCCGCGGCCGTCCTGCGACGCCTGACCAGCACTAGAACCCCTGCCGCAAGGCAGACGATGGCGGCTGTAAGCAGGCCCAGCCGATGGGGCCCGGCGAGCAGCGCCAGGCTGCCGAGCCATGCGCTGCCGAGCCCGAGGGAGGCTAACAGCAGGGGAAGGGCGCAGCACGACGCCGCGCCGAACGCAGCGGCAAGGCCGATTATGGCAAGCAACACTGCGCCACCCTCGCCGGGCGCGCTGACGCTTGGGGTTGCGCGGGCAACGTTAGTCTTGTCGGTTTGGGTCATGTCGGGTTTTTCCTCCGCAGAACTAGCTGAGATGCTAATCCCTGTAGCCACTACAGGCTCAAAGCATTTCTGAAAGGGACCGTTGTCGTGGCATCTAGGGCAGGGATCCGCATCGGGGAGCTGGCGCAGCGGACCGGCTGCAACACCGAGACAATCCGCTATTACGAGCGGATAGGCTTACTGCCCGCACCGATACGCAGCGCCGGGCGGTATCGGCTTTATGACGCCGGCGACGTTGGACGGCTGGTATTCGTGCGCCGGGCGCGCGCACTCGGCTTCACGCTCAATGAGGTGCGGGCGCTGCTCGCGCTTTCGACAAGGGACGGTGAGGCTGCGTGTCCCGAGGTGCGCGAACTAGCCGCGGCGCATCTCGGGGAGATGCGGGCTAAGATTGCAGACCTGCAGGCCATGGAGCGTGTGCTAGCTGACGCAGTCCGTGTTGCGATGCTGGCGAGTTGCCCGGCTGTCCATTGATCGATGCGCTGGCGCAGAAGTCTTGAGTTTTGTAACGCAGGACATCGGAGGGTGCCTCACATGCTGACGACCGGCGGCAAGCCCAACTCAGGGGCGCATGCGCGCCCGGGGCTTGCTTAATTCATATTTTTGACAAGATCGCATGGTATGCACACGCCCGCCATAATCGCGTCGCGTCAGATATGTCGGTCCTTCATAGAAACGACGTGCTGAACCTGTTCGCTCAAGTAACCGCTTTCCGCTTTTTTGCACTGTCAAGAACAGCGAGAAAACAGCGAACGAACAGCCAGGTCCCGCGCTGTTCTTTCGCGTCTATGATCGTCCGTGGCCCAGGGTTTCTGCGGAAAACGAGACGTCGGTGGCTGATAATTTGCCAGAGATAACAGCGAGAACAGCGAAAGTGCGTCGATCCTATGAGGTCCCTCTGGCGCCGTGCGTCGTATTGAGATACGTCATCCGCCTATCGGCAATGCGGGATCACATCTCTGGCGAACAACCCCATCGAGTTCTTGACCATCGCATGGTCCATGATGCCGCCTTGATTGAAATAGCAAATGAACTCGTCCATCCCGTACTCACGACGGAGCTCTTGTACTCGGTCTATGCAATAACCGGGATCGCCAAACACCCCGATCTCACGGTCGAAGTCCTCGTACTTTACGCGTTCGAGGCGGGCCAGAACCTCGCGGAAGGCCTCGAAACCCTTGACGTCGGTGTCGCGGAGGGGTCGGTTCAGCTCCGTGGCCTCACGCAGAAAGCGCAGCAGACCCGGCTCGCAGTTTTGGCGCGCCTGCGCCCGGCTCGCAGCAACGTGGACCGGGAAAGCGAGCGCGACATCACCCGCGGCGCCGTTGGGCAGCGTGTCGCGATAGACCGCCAGTCCCCCCTTGAGCTTGTCTGGGGGATTGATCAGGGGCGAGGCGAAGATCGGCAACTTTCGCCGCCCGGCGAATGGAAAACTGTCGGGGCTGTTGGCGGCGATCCGCACCGGCGGATGCGGCGATTGAACGGGTCTCGGGACGACGCTCAGGTCGCGCGCATGAAAATGCTTTCCGTCGAACGAAAACGACTCGTTGTTCCAGGCGCGGAGAATGAAGTCGAGAGCCTCCTCGAAGCGCTCGCGGCTCTCCTCCGGGGGTATGCCGTAGCCGGGATACTGGTACAAAACGCCCCGGCCCACCCCGAATTCCAGGCGCCCGTCGCTGAGGATGTCGGCGGTCGCGGCTTCCTCGGCGATCTTTATCGGGTTGTGCAGGGGCAGCAGGGTCACCGCTGTCCCCAGGCGAATACGCGTCGTCCGCTGCGCCGCCGCGGCCAGCACCATCAGCGGATCGGCGAGAATCGAAAATGTGCGGCTGAAGTGAATTTCCCCGAGCCATGCGATGTCGAAGCCGAGAACGTCCCCGAGTTCGATTTGCGCGATGATGTCTCGGTAACGCTGACGCTCGGTAAACCCGTTCGCACACGGCAACTGGTCGAAGAAGCCGAAGCGCATTTGATCCTCCCTGACTGGGGTTGCCGCCACCCGCGCGTTATCAGCCGAATAGCATGGCGAGCGCGAACCAGCAATCGACGGCAGAGAGGACGGAAACCTCAACTCGACCGTGAATCTCTCGTCATCGCGGTCGGCAACGGCGGCAGAAACTCGCGCGGATCGACGGCGTGTTGACCTCGGCGCAGCTCGAAATGCAGCTGCGGCTCGCTGACATTGCCGCTCGAACCGACCCGCGCAATCACTTGGCTGCGCCCGACTTTTTCGCCGCGCTTGACGAGAATCGCATCGCAATGGGCATAAGCCGAGATCCAGCCATTGGCATGCTTTATGAGAACGAGATTGCCGTATCCGCGCAGCTCGTTCCCGGTATAGGCGACGACGCCGGCGTCGATGGCTTGCACTGCCGTGCCGCGCGGGGCGGCGATGTTGATGCCGTCATTGTGTGTGCCGTCGGATTTTGTACCGTAGGTTGCGAGGATATGGCCGCGAACCGGCCAGAGAAACGCGCCGCTGCCGGCAGCCGGGGGCGCGGGGCTGCTCGAATCCGGGCTCTCGCGGACCTCTCGGGGCGGTGGCGCGGCAGAGACTGCGGGCGGCGACAACGCTCCCGGGGCTGGCTCGGCCGCATGCAATGCGGCAGGCGGAGCAATCGGCTCAGCTGCAACCGACGGACTGTTTGGGGCGGCCATCGCCGGGAGAGCGGGGCGCGTCGTGGGCTGCGGGACCTCCGGCTGCTGCGCGGGAGGCAGCGCCGCGACCGATGCGGGCGCCGCAGCGAGGGGCGGCGGGCCGGCGCCTGGGATGACCAGCGTACGCCCAACCTGAATGCGATACGGCGGCGACAGACCGTTCGCCTCGGCAATCACCCGCATCGGGACGTGGTAGCTGTGGGCGATCTCGGATAAGCTCTGCCCACGCTGGATCGTGATCGTCTGCGGGCCACGTTCCACCGGCACGGGGCCGCCAACCACCGGCGCCGGCCCCTCTACCCGCGGAGCGCAAGCCGCAAGGGCACACCCGAGCACCGCCACAAACCAAGACGCGGACTCAAAACCGCGCCGCGCGCCAATATGAATTGTCATCTTCCCCCAGCACGCCCCGCGACGCGCAAGAACCCCACTATTTGGTACGCGAAGGCAGAATTATGTCAAGCCCTGGCCCGCATGCCGGCACGGCAGCTGGCGACAACAAGCTGCGGTGGCGGCGAACGCCATCAGCCTTAGCCACTAGTATTCAGACCTATACGGAAGATTCGCTCGCCAAGGCGGAAAAGGCTCACATCAAAATCCTGTCACACCGGCCCACGGGTCCGGCCGGCGCCCATGGCGGAAATAGGTCCCGGCCTTCCCCGGGAAGACGAGGACGGGCGCATTGCATTGAATCATCTGTTTGCTTCTGAGCACGAGTATGTCGTCGAAGTGCGTCATTATTGCTTAGCCATATCATGTTTTAGATCTTCGAGCAGGATGTACTCCCCGCGGGCGATTTGTTGTTGGCCCTGTTCGATGGCTTTGATCTCGTCCGGGAGGGCATCTTCAGCCGACGGTAGCCGCGCCGTTACACCGATATACCAGCGGATCGCTTGCCTAACTGCCTCCGCCCGAGTGAGATTGTGTCGTTCTCATACTTGATCGAGCGCCGCTAAATCCGCTTCCGGCAGCGACGTAATGATCTTTTTCATGTGCTTATCGCTTTCGGAGGCGCGAAGGCAAAATCATGTCAAGCTCTGGTCCGCTTGGCGGCGCGGCAGCCCGGCAACGAGCGGAACGAACCGAACGAGACCGAGATCCTCGGTCAAAAAGCGGTCGTCTTCGCGGCGAATACGCATCAGCTGCTGGTCGCGGTGATCTTCGCCGACCGGGACGACCAGGATGCCGCCCGGAGCGAGCGCGTCGACCAGGGTCGCCGGGATTTCCGCAGCCGCTGCAGTCACGAGCACTCGCTCATATGGCGCCTGCTCGGGCCAGCCCTTCGTGCCGTCGCCGAATTGGCAGACGATGTTCCGCAGGCGCAGCTCTTCAAATCGGCGCTCTGCATCGCGCAACAGTTCGCGGTGACGTTCGATCGTAAAGACCCGGCGGCAGAGGGCGGCCAAAACTGCGGTCTGGTAACCGGAACCGGTTCCGATCTCGATAACATTCTGCCGTGCTCCGAGCTGGAGCTTCTCGGTCATCAGCGCCACGACGTAGGGCTGGCTCACCGTCTGCGCATTGCCGATCGGGAGGGCCATATTCTCATAGGCTTGGTCCTCGAACGACGCGGGCACAAATTTCTCTCGCGGGGTCTTTTCGATGGCGCCGAGGACACGCGTGTCGCCGATCCCGGCGCGACGCAGCTCCATCAGAAGACGCAGCTTTTTCTGGATCAAGCCCGGCTCGACCGGGCCGGCTGGGACAGGTGTCACCCGAAGACCTTTTTGAGCGAGGCGAGCACCGGAACGTTGGTCAGATTGAGGTAGATCGGGGTAACCGAAACCCGCTTCTCATTGATCGCAGCCAAATCGGTGCCGGGCTCGGCGAACCCGTCCTCGCGGACCGGGCCGATCCAATAATAGGGCCTGCCGCGAGGATCGAGGCGTTCACTGAGATTGGAGGCGATCGCGCGCTTGCCTTGGCTCGTGACCGCGATGCCGCGGACGTCTTCGGGAGCGGCGGCCGGAAAATTTATGTTCATCAGGGTGTGCTCCGGCCAGGGCAGCCGGGTCAACCGCCGGATCACCTCGGGCGCGAAACGCGCGGCGGTGTGCCAGGGTATCGCCTCGCCGTCGATGAAATGCTGGCTCAGCGCGATCGCCGGGATATCGAGCAACGTCGCTTCCATAGCCGCCGCGACGGTCCCCGAATAGGTCAGATCCTCTCCGACATTGCCGCCGCCATTGACCCCGGAAAGGACGAGGTCCGGGCGGTGCTCGCGAAGCAGGTGCTTGATCGCCAACATCACGCAATCCGTCGGCGTCCCGTCCACTGCATAGCGCCGCTCCGCCAGCTCCGACATGCGCAACGGGCGCCTTGTCGTCAGCGAGTGGCTGGCGGCGCTCTGCTCCTGCTCGGGCGCGACAACCCAGACGTCCGGCGAGAGGTCTCGCGCGATCTCCTCCAGCAATTTGATCCCGGGGGACCCGATGCCGTCGTCGTTGGTGACGAGAATGCGGGCTTTGGCGAGTTCGATGCGCCCGTCAGCCATGGGGTTCGCCATGGGGTTCAAGGACCTCCTGGCCTCCCATATAGGGCTGCAACACCGGCGGGAGGGCCACGGTGCCGTTGTGCCGCTGGAAGTTCTCGAGGATCGCGATCAGGGTGCGCCCGATCGCGAGACCAGAGCCGTTGAGGGTATGAACCGGCAGTAGTCCTTTGCCCTCGGCGGGGCGATACCGCGCCCTCATGCGCAAAGCCTGGAACGGGCCGCAATTCGAGCAGCTGGAAATCTCGCGATAGGTCCCCTGGCCCGGCAGCCAGACTTCGATGTCGTAGGTTTTTTGCGAGGCAAATCCCATGTCGCCGGTCGACAGCAGCACGACGCGGTAGGCGAGCCTGAGGCGCTTCAGCACTTCCTCGGCGCATGCGGTCATCCGTTCGTGCTCGGCCGCGGAGTTGTCCGGGCGGACAACGGAGACCAGCTCGACTTTTTCAAACTGATGCTGGCGGATCATGCCGCGGGTGTCCTTGCCCGCCGCGCCGGCCTCCGAGCGGAAGCACGGCGTCCAGGCGGTGTAGCGCAGCGGCAAGACCCCTTCGTCGATGATTTCGCCGGCAACGAGGTTGGTCAGCGGCACTTCGGCGGTCGGGATCAGCCAATAGCCGTCGGTTGTGCGGAACATCTCCGCGGCAAACTTCGGCAGCTGGCCGACCCCGAAGACCGCGTCGTCGCGGACCAACAGGGGCGGAGAAACCTCGTTGTAGCCGAACTCCTTCGTATGCAGATCGAGCATGAATTGGCCGAGCGCCCGTTCGAGCCGAGCGAGCGCGCCGCGCAGAATGACGAATCGGGACCCGGACAACTTCCCGGCGCGGGCAAAGTCCATCATGCCGAGCCGTTCGCCGACCGCCTCATGAGACAATGGTTCAAAATCGAAACGCGGCGGCTCGCCGTGATGACGCAGCACCCGATTTGCGGTCTCGTCCGGCCCGTCCGGCACCTCTTCGGCCGGCAGGTTCGGGAGACCGGCGAGAATTTCGTCGATTTGGGCGCGCAGTCGCGCCGCTTCGGCAGTCGCTTCCTCGGCTTTTTGGCGCAGCGAAGGGTCGTGTACGAGAGGGCCAGACTTTCCCACGCCGGCAGCAGCTAGCTTGGCGGCCGCGAATTCCCTCGCCCTGCGGTTGCGCTCTGCCTGGGTCTGTTCCGCACGAGTTTGAGCTTCACGCCATGCGCGGTCGAGGGCAAGAATACTCTCGGCGCGAATATCCAACCCGCGCCGCTCCATCCCACGATTGAACTCGTCCGGGTGCTCCCGGATCCATCTGAGGTCATGCATAGTGCGACGGGATATAGATTGCCGGAACCCTCCCGTCCATCAGCCCGCGCTCGTCACGTTCCGGCGGCGGGCTTCCCTTTGCCGGCGAGCTCGGCCTCCTCCGCGGCCTCGCGCTTGGCGCGCGCCTTTTCCACCATCCGGCACGAGAGGATCGAGGCCTCGAACAAGATGATCAATGGTATCGCGAGGCTCGTCTGGCTGATGATATCCGGCGGCGTCAATACCGCGGCAACGACGAACATGATGACAATAGCGTAGCGTCGTTTGGATGCGAGTCCGGCCGAAGTAACCAGACCCACTCGCGCCATCAGGGTAAGCAGCACCGGCAGCTGAAAAGCGACGCCAAAGGCGAAGAGCAGGGTCATCACCAACGACAGGTATTCGTTGACCTTCGCCTCGAGGACGATCGGAAGTCCGCCGTCGGCGCTGGCCGGCGTCTCAAAGCTGACGAAGAAGCGCCAGGCAACCGGGATCACGACAAAGTAGGCGAGCGCCGCGCCCATCGCGAACAAGACCGGAGTGGCGAAAAGATAGGGGTAGAAGGCGCGACGCTCATTCTTGTAGAGGCCGGGCGCGACGAATTTCCAGATCTGGCTGGCGACAATCGGGAAAGCTATGCAGAGCCCCGCCCAGAACGACACCTTGACGTAAGTGAAGAAGGCCTCGGTCAGACCGGTGTAGATCAGATGCCGCCCGGTCTGCCCCTCGAAAATGACCGCCAGCGGATGCACCAGAAAGCCATAGATCCGCTCCTTGAATTGGTAGCAGATCAGAAACGCGACGAGGACCGCACCGATCGCCCACATCAGCCGGTTGCGCAGCTCGATCAAGTGATCGAGGAGCGGCATCCTGCCTTCTTCGAGCTCGGCTTCCCTGTCGTCGTCCACAACCGTTCCCTGAAGGGCGCGAAATATGCACCGACATCGTCATTGAAGGACGCTGACTCGAAGCGGCCCTCACTGCTTTAGCGGCACGGTGTCCTGACTGGCGTCATGTGGCGGCGCGATGGCTGGCACTGCGGGCTGGGCCGCCTCGGTCCCTGTCATTTCTGCGGCCGGCTGCGGTTGAGCTTCGAGAGCCGGCGCCGCCTGGAGGCCCGTATCGGAGAATTTCGGTAGCTCCGGCGGCTTCAGGCTCTCGGCAAGGCTGCCGGTCGGATCGATCGTCTCGCGAAACTGTTTGTCGAGATCGATCTCGGTCGCCTTTTTCAATTCCTGCCGCATTTCGTCCAGTTCGGCTTCGCGGATCATCTGCTCGACGCTGCTCTGAAACTCGCGCGACAAGGTGCGCGCCTTTCTGACCCAGAAGCCGGCGACGCGCAGCGCCTTCGGCAGGTCCTTCGGCCCGATGAACACGAGCGCCACGACACCGATCAGCAGCAGCTCCGACATGCCGAAGTCAAGAAACATCGCGGCGCTGCCTCGCAGGCTCCTGGTCAGTTATCGGCAACATGCGCATGTGGGGTAATGATGTCAGATGGCTGTCATATGGGCAATTTCGGCCGGCGCACCACCCTGGCAAGTCACGGCTCGACGCGGGCTTCCTGGTCGGCGCTTTTCTCGCCCACCTGTTCGGGCAGCATAAATGAGGTGAGGTCGAGAAGACCGGCGGCGCGCAGCTCGTCGAGACCGGGCAACTCGTTCAGACTGTCGAGCCCAAAATGGACGAGAAAATCCGGCGTCGTCACCCAGAGGAGCGGCCGGCCGGGGCCGGCGCGCCGCCCCTTGGGGCGGACCCAGCCGGCCTCCATCAAGGTATCGATCGTTCCCTTGCCGAGAGCGACCCCCCGGATCTGTTCGATTTGGGCGCGCGTGGCCGGCTGGTGATAAGCAATGACCGCAAGGGTCTCGATCGCCGCCCGCGACAGCTTGCGAGCGACCGGCCGCTCGATGCGCAAGCTGGCGGCGAGATCGGGCGCGGTGCGAAACGCCCATCCACCGGCCAGCCGCACGAGGTTGACGCCGCGTCCGGCATAGCTCTCGGCCAGCTCGCGCAGCAACCCCGCGATATCGGCCGCGTCGTCCAGATGCCGCGCCAGAGCCTCCTCGCCAATTGGTTCGGCGACCGCGAACAAGAGCGCCTCGACGAGACGCAACTGCTGCGCCCGCCCGCTCACGCACCCGCCCCCAGACCTTGTGCAGCGGCCGGGGCGAGGCTGCGAAGGTAGATGGGCCCAAAGGCCCGGTCCTGGCGGAGTTCGACGCGGCCGCGGCGCGCCAGCTCGAGGGTGGCGGCGAAAGTCGCCGCGAGCGCCGAGCGGCGAAACAGCTCGCCGCGCAGCTCTCTCGGCAAGAAGCTCGCCAGCTCGCGCCAATTCGGCACCCGGCCGATGAAGCGCGCCAACCGGCTCAGTGCATCATCCATCGAATAGAATTCGGCCGGCTCGATCGTCAGCACCGCGGCTTCGGTTCGGCGGCGTCCGTCGCCATAAGCGCGCAGAAGTTCGTACAGAGCGAGCTCGTAGACCGGGACCGGAACGACCGCAAGCCCCTCGGGCGCGCCGCGCAAGAACACATCCTGCCCGGTCCGCGGACGCGCCATGAGCCGCCCTCCGGCAATCTGCATCGCTTCGAGCAAGCGGAGGCGGTGCTCCAGCTGCGCGGCGAGCTCAATCCCGCTCGGCTCCTCGTCCTGCGGAGGCTGCGGCAGCAGCAGGCGCGATTTCAGGTAGGCGAGCCAAGCCGCCATGACCAGGTAGTCGGCGGCAATCTCGAGGCTGAGCGAGCGTTGTCTCGCGATGAAGGCGAGATATTGGTCGGCCAGCGCCAGGATCGAGATCTTGCCGAGGTCGACCTTCTGCTCGCGGGCCAACGTGAGCAACAAATCGATCGGCCCCTCATAGCCGTCGAGCTCTAGCACCAGCTGCTCCGAGCGCGAGGGCGGGACCCGCGGCGCGGGAGGGCGCGGGGTGGCTTCGGTCATTCCCCTTGCCCGGTGATCGCCAGTATCAAGCGGATCAGCGCCTCCGTCGGCACGCCGATCAGCCAAGCCAGAATATTGAGGTTATGACCCGTCTGCTCGCCGACATAGGGAATCACGAACAAGAACAGCAGCAGGATCAACATTCCGTAACGCTCGAGCCGAGCCAGCGGGAGTGCCAGAGCATCCGGCAGCAGCCCGACCGCCACCCTTCCGCCGTCCAGCGGCGGCAAAGGGAGCATATTGAATACGCACAGGACCGCGTTGATCTGTATCGAGTGCACCAGATTTTCCCCCAGCCACTCGGCCGGGCTCGGCGGCATCAAACCGACTCCGTGAAACAACAGCGACGAGACGATCGCGAGCAGCACATTGGTGCCGGGCCCGGCCAAAGCGACCCACACCATGTCCCGCCGCGGTTTGTCGAGCCGCCGAAAATTGACCGGCACCGGCTTGGCATAGCCGAAGAGGAAGGGCGAGCGCAGCAGGATCAGCATCGCCGGCAGAATGATCGTGCCGAACGGGTCGATGTGTTTGAATGGATTGAACGTGACGCGGCCGGCCCGCTGGGCGGTGTCGTCGCCGAATTGGTAGGCGACAAACCCGTGCGCCGCCTCGTGAAAGGTCACGGCAAAGACGACCGGCAGAACCCAGGTGCTCGCCTGATAGACCATTGCGGCCAGGCCGCCCGCCGGGTTCACTGCTCCGCAATCTCCAAAATGCGCGCGCTCGCTAGGAGCGCGTCGAATTGCGTCTCGGCTTCTCCGCGATCGAAGCCCTTCACCGCGGAACCTCGGCGGAGCGCTTCGCCGCGCCGGAGCCGTCCCGCCGTGATCGGTGAAATCGGCCGAGCCGCCTTGACGACCTCCTCCATCTCGTCGAGGTCTCCATTGCAATGCAGCGCTAGATCACAGCCGGTGGCGAGAGCCTGCCGTGTGCGCTCCCCGAGCCCGCCGCCGAGCGCCCGCATCGACAGATCGTCAGAGACCAGAACGCCGTCGAACCCGATCTCGCCGCGGATGACCTCGGTGACCACGCGTGACGACAGTGTCGCCGGCCCCGTTGGATCGATCGCCGAATAGACGATGTGCGCGGTCATCGCCCAGGGCATCGCGGCGAGCGCGCGAAACGGCGCAAAATCGGTGTTCGCCAATTCTTCGTAACTGGTCTCGACCAGCGGGCAGGCATGATGGCTGTCGACGCGGGCGCGGCCATGGCCGGGTATGTGCTTAAGGACAGGCAGGACGGCGCCTTCGAGCAGCCCGGCACACGCGGCTCCGGCGAGGCGAGCGACCAGTTCCGGATCGCTCCCATAGGCCCGGTCGCCGATCACCGGGTCCGCCCCGGCCGCCGGGATATCCAGGACCGGCAGGCAATCAACAGTGATGCCCAGCCGCGCCAAATCGTCGGCGATCAGCCGAGCGCCGAGGCGGGCCGCCGTTGCCGCCGCCGGGTCCGGCAGCGAGCCCAGACGGGCAGCCGATGGATAATGACGCCAGTGCGGCGGACGGAGCCGCGCCACGCGGCCGCCTTCCTGGTCGATCAAAACCGGCGCGTCGGCGCGGCCGACGCAGCCGCGCAGCGAGCCGACCAGATCGCGCACCTGATCGGGCGAGCTGCAGTTGCGGCGGAACAGAATGAAACCGACCGGATCGGCGGCGGCGAAGAGATCGCGCTCCGAGGCGGTAAGACGCTCGCCGGAGCAGCCCAAGACGACCGCGAGCGGGGCGTTATCGGGCAATGATGCACCCGATATTGCGCCGCTTCAGCTCACCGCAGACCCGGTCGGCATCCGCGATGGGGGCAGTCTGGAGACCGTAAAATACCCCCCTTTCGCCGAGATCGGCACGAACGAATGTCGCCGAGACACTCCCAAGCAGGTCTGGATTCGCGCGCCTGATACGGTCCCATTCCTGGCGCGCGGCCTCCTCGCTGCGCACCGAAGCGAGCTGGATCCGAGCGCCGCCGGTCGGCTGAGCCGCTGGCGGTTTTGCAGCGGCGGCAGCAGCCGACCCAGCCTTGGCAGGCGGTTTGCCCGCGGGCTGCTGCGACTGGACCTGTGGCGCCGGATTCGCGGCACCGGCTGCCGCGGTCACCAGCGGCGGCTGGGATGAGTAGGAGGGAGCGGCAGCGGAAGGCGCGGTCGGCCGCGGCATCGGCTTCTCGGGGGGCGGCAGCAGGTGCTCCACCGTGGCGCGTTTTTGGGTGTAGATCAGCTTGTCGCGATCCGGGAATTCCATGCCGCCCGGGTTTTCCGGCTTGACCTTTGTCGGACGCTCGTCGGCGCGGATCAGCGGTACGTCCGCAGCTCCCGTGCTGCCGCTCCCGCGCCGTAATCCTTGCTCATAGGCGAACCAGATACCGCCGGCAAACACTCCTATGACAACAAGTGCGACTAGAGCCGTGATCAGCCCGCGAAACCGCGGCCGCCCTTCATGTTCCCGCGGGTCGGCGTAGAGCTCGGCTCCCCCGTCCGAATCCATCGATCCCAGTTGATACGACATGGTCACATCTCCTGCGCCGGTTCGACCCCGAACACGACAAGCCCCGAAGCGATGACCAGCGCGACGCCGCGGACCAGAGCCAGACGCGCGCGGGTCAACTCCGCATCGGACGCTAGGATAAAACGCAAAGTCGCCTCGTCCTTGCCCTTGTTCCACAGCATATGGAACTGTGCGGCGACTTCCTGGAGATAAAAGGCGATGCGGTGCGGCTCGTGCGCCTCAGCGGCAGCCTCGGCCAGCCGTGGCCAGCCTGCGAGCTGGCGAATCAGCGCGATCTCGGACGGGTCGGAAAGCCTCTCTAGCGCCGCCTCGCCGAGCGCCACGTCGGACAAATCGTCCTCGGGAAACTCTGCGGCGGCGTGCCGCATGACGGAGGCGGCACGGGCATGGGCGTATTGGACATAGAAAACCGGGTTGTCCTTCGACTGCTCGGTGACCTTGGCGAAATCGAAGTCGAGCGGCTGATCGTTCCGCCGCGTCAGCATAATGAAGCGGAAAACGTCCTTCCCAACCTCGTCAACGACTTCGCGGAAAGTGACGAAGGTTCCGGCCCGCTTCGACATGCGCACCGGGGCGCCTTTGTCGAACAAATTCACAAACTGATAGATCTTGAGGTCGAGCGATGCGGCGCCGCCGGTCACCGCCCGCACTGCGGCCTGGGTGCGCTTCACATAACCCACGTGGTCGGCTCCCCACAGATCGATCAGGTTACGGAACCCGCGGCGGAACTTGTCCCGGTGATAGGCAATGTCCTTGGCGAAATAGGTCAACGAGCCGTCTGATTTTCTGAGCGGCCGATCGACATCGTCGCCAAAGCTGGTAGCGCGGAACAATAAAAGAGGGCGCGGCTCCCAATCTTCCGGCGGCGGTTTGCCCTTGGGCGGGTCCAGAACACCCGTGTAGGTAAGTCCTTGCTGCTCCAGCTCGGCGAGGCACTCGTCGACCGCCCCTTGTTTGACCAGTGCCCGCTCAGAGACGAACACATCATATTTTACGCCGAGGGAAGCGAGGTCGGCCTTGATTAGCGCCATCATTTGCTCGACTGCGAACTCGCGAACCGGGTCCAGCCACTCGTCCTCCGGCCGGTCGAGCCATTTGCGCCCGTCGCGCGCAGCAAGCGCGCGGCCGGTTTCCGCAAGGTAGTCGCCGGGATAGAAGCCCTCGGGGATAGGGCCGATCGCCTCTCCGAGCGCTTCGCGATAGCGCATATGGGTCGAGCGGGCGAGGATATCGACCTGGAGGCCGGCATCGTTGATGTAATACTCGCGCTGCACGCTGAACCCGGCCTTGCCGAGCAGCCCGGCCAGCGCATCCCCGACCACGGCGCCGCGGCCGTGGCCGACGTGCATCGGCCCGGTCGGGTTGACGGACACGAACTCGACATTGACGCGCTCGCCGCCACCGATCGCCGAATCGCCGAACGCCGTGCCGGCACGCAGGATGGCGCGGAGCTGAGCGTGCCAGACCTCGGGAGCAAGCCTGATGTTGATGAAACCCGGCTTCGCCGGGGTAACCGTGAACCCGCAGCCCCGATAGTCCCCGGTCACGAGCTGGCGTCCGGTGAGGGTGGTGGCGATCCGCTCCGCGAGGACCATCGGGTTTTCTTTGACTGCTCCGGCGAGCACCATGGCCGCGTTGGTCGACAGATCGCCATGCGCGGGATCACGCGGCAGCTCGACCGCGACACGACTCAAATCAAGCCCGCGCGGCAATCCACCCTTTGCCGCGAGGTCATCGAGCGCGGTCACCACGAGGCGCCGAAAGTCGGCGAAAATGTTGGTCATTTCAGAGCGGCGTCCGCGGATGGTCGGCTCAAGCTCGTGCTGTCCAATTGGAATAAGGCCTAAGATCATCGTCATCATCGGGCTCGACCCGGTGATCCACGCCCTTCTCCGCGCCTAACGAAGCCGTGTCGGGCAAATGGATGGCCGGAACAAGTCCGGTCATGGCAGTCTCAAGTCGCCTGGGATGTATTTGGTTTGCCAAAGTTGCATTCAAATTTGAACTGGGGGGCCGTTGGTCAACCCCGATTACATCGGCAGCGTTACAGACCAAACGAACGGTCATGTCCGGGCGTAGGTGTCGAACAAGCGGTGGTGCTCGTCGAGCGCGAAGCGGTCGGTCATCCCGGCGAGGTAGTCGGCTGCGACCCGGGCAGTGCGCGGTTCGTCGGGGCCGGCTGCCAAGTCTCGCCATTCGTGCGGCAAGCATTGCGGCTCGGCAAGGTAAAGCGCGAACAGGTCGTGGACCACCCGGTGCGCCTTCGAGCTCATCCGGTTGACCCGGTGGTGGCGATACATCCGCTCGAATAAAAAATCCTTGAGGGCGCGGTCGTTGCGACGCATCTCGTCCGAGAACCCGACCATGGGTGTATCCAGCGCCCTCACCTCGTCGGCCGATCTAGGCGCCCTGGTGGCCAAGCGCTGCTGCGTCTCGCTGATCAGATCGCCAACCATCCGATCGATCAGCCGCCGGATCGATTCGTGGATCAGGCGCGGCTCCTCGATCCCTGGATAGCGCGACGCCACCCCATGAAAGACCGGACCGACAAGCGGCACGTCGGCGAGGTCAGCTACCGCGAACAACCCGGCGCGCAGACCGTCATCGATATCATGATTGTTATAGGCGATGTCGTCGGCAAGCGCGGCGACCTGCGCCTCGGCGCTAGGGAAAGTCTCGAGTGCGAGTGGGTGACAGCTGTCGTATTCAACGATCGTCGTCGGCACCGGCCGCTCGATGCCGGCGCCGCGCAAGGGGCCGTTGTGCTTGACGGTACCTTCGAGCGATTCCCAAGTCAGATTGAGCCCGTCGAACTCGGCATAGCGCCGTTCGAGACGGGTCAGGATTCGCAATGTCTGATCGTTGTGCGAAAAGCCGCCGAACCGCGCCATCTCGGCGTTCAGCGCCTCCTCGCCGGCATGGCCGAACGGGGTGTGGCCGAGGTCGTGAGCGAGCGCCAGAGTTTCGGCGAGGTCTTCGTCGAGACCGAGCGCGCGGCTGATCGTCCGCGCTATCTGCGCCACTTCGAGGCTGTGCGTCAGCCGCGTGCGGTAGTGGTCGCCCTCGTGATAGACAAAAACCTGCGTCTTGTAGGTCAGCCGCCGGAACGCGGTCGAATGGATTATGCGGTCGCGGTCCCGCTGGAACGCGGACCGCGTTGGATGCTCGGGCTCCGGATAGAGCCGCCCGCGTGACTCCTCCGGTTTCGACGCATAAGGCGCCAGACCGTCCGGCCGGACCATGCGCCGAGCTTACGCCGGGTCTCGGCCTGTGTCTATCCGCGCATGCAACTGCCGCCAATCGCTCGTCGGCGTTTCGATTGCGCTCAAATGAAGTTAACATCGCGCAACTCAAAGGGGGACAGCGCCATGGAATACATTCGCGTCAGGTTCGATCCGAACGACATTCGCGACGTGATCGCCAGCGGCAATGTCATCGGCCAGACCGAGACCGAACTCGCAGTTCAACCGAATTACTACGTGATTTCACTGTCCGGCTCGGGCTACAGCCCGCCCTACTGGTATGGCGTCGTCAGCGGCACGACGGTGGGTCATCCGCTCACCATTTCATTCACCCCGCTATAAAATCATGAGGCGCGGGCAATTTTGGGTGGTGCTCTGCCTTTTGACGGCCGGCGGATGCGCCGGCACGCATATCCAGAACGCGCCATTGCAGGCGGGCGACGGCAATCCCGATTTGCGCACGATCGCGCCGGCTAGCCCCGAGCGTCCGGTTATTCTGATGACTTTCTCGGGCGGCGGATCGCGCGCCGCGGCTCTCGCCGAATCCGTCCTGCGCGATATGTCGCAAACCAGCTACGCCGCGCCCGACGGCCCGCATGTGCTGACCGAGGACGTCAAGCTGATCTCGTCGGTGTCGGGCGGCAGCGTTACTGCCGCGTGGTTCGGATTGCGACGCGGCCCCGGTCATTGGGACGGCGATCTCGACGGGCTGCGCAACGATTTTCTAACCAAAGACAACATGGCGACGCTCGAACTCGATGCCGTAAACCCGATCACCTGGTTCGGCCTCGTCACCGGCCAGATCACCCGCATCGAGGCCGAGGAGGCGCTGTTCAATGCGCGCCTTTACCATGATGCGCCGCTTGCCGCATTGAACCAGCCGGGCAAACCCTACATCGTACTGAACGCAACCGACATGGCGGGCGGCGAGACGTTTGCGATGGTCCCGCGGCGGTTCGACGATGTCTGCTCGAAACACGATTTGCTGCCGATAGCCACTGCGGTCTCAGCTTCGCTGCGTTTCCGATCTTGCTGACCCCGGTCGCCTTTCAGGACTATTCCAACGGCTGCCAGGGCAAGTTGCGCAATGGCGAGTGGATTCGGGTCGACCTGTCGAACCCGTATACACCGTACCTGAACCTCCCCGAGTACAAGGACGCGCACTATTCGAACGATCTGCGGCACGGTGCCAACCCCTACCGGCAGATCGACTACCTCTATTTTCTCGATGGCGGGCTCGCCGACAATCTGGGGACGCGGTCATTGCGCTCGGCGCTGATCGCTTCCTACGACGACGCCGAGGTCCTGCGCGCAATCAATGACGGCAAGATCCGCCGGCTCGTGGTTGTTGTCGTCAATGCGCGCAGCGACCCGCCGAACAAGCTTTACCAACAGCCGCAGCAGCCGGGCCTCGTCGGCCAGATCCAGGCGGTGACTTCGGTGCCGATCGACGCCAATACCGCGAATTCCGAGACCGCATTGTCCGCCTTGCTCGGCGAACTGGCGCAGGCCGCCGCCGGCGACACTGGGCAAGCCAAATTCGCCGGCATGCGGATTTACGGAATCACAGTCGACTATGACCAGATCCCGGCCGACACGCCCGCGCATATAGCATTGCGCGATATGGCCAAGGACGTGCCGACGAGCTGGACCTTGACCGCACCGCAATTGGCGGTGACCGAGGATGCCGGCCGTTTTCTGCTGCGCCGCCACCCCTGCTACCGCGCTCTGCTCGGCGACCTTCATGCATCGCAACCGCCGGTGGCCGGCGAGTCCGCCCAGCCGGCAGTCCCCTGCACAACCAAGATCGATATGGAGAAGCAGCTCGCCGCGCCCAGGCCATCCAGCTAGGCAGCGCGTAGCCGGGCCGTGGCGGAGCGGTCGACCACACCTTCGGCGGTAAGCACGACCCGGTAATCGCGCTCAGCAGCCTCACGCGAGATGAGCCCGTCGGCGACATCGACGGCCACCTGCTCGGGATTGCGCGCGGTTGGGTTGCCGAAGCCGCCGCCGCCCGGTAGTTCGAGGCGGATGAAATCGCCGCCCGGCACGCTCTGCCGGCCTTTGGGGCCGATGGGCTTCCCGGAGACCAGGGTGACCCGGCCAGGCGCGCCGGTCCCGCCCCCGTCGCGCCCGCGCGCCGGGTTGCCGACCCGCTCGAAATTGCACAGCATCGCGATCGGCGTGCCGTCGGCGCCGCCCATTTCGATCACCTGGCCGAGGCCGCCGCGGAATTGCCCGGCGCCGCCGGAGCCCTCGCGGAACTCGCGCCGGCGAAACATCACCGGCGCTACCGATTCGGTCGCCTCGACCGGGATCGTGCGCACGCCGCTCGGGAATGCGGTCACGTCGAGTCCGTCCTTTCCCGGCCGCGCACCGGCGCCGCCGCAATGGAAGATCGCGGTGCTGAAGGGCTTGATGTCCGGTGGCGCACTCCCTTCCTCCGCCCCGAGCTCGTCGAGCACGTCGGCGCCGCCGTAGATTTGCGGGATCCACAGCGAGGACGCGCCTTCGGCCGGCACGCCGCCCTCCATGACCTGATGCAGGCAGCCGAAGACGACGTCGGGCAGCATGTGGCCGACCGTGTGCCGGGCGGCGACCGCGCGCGGCCGCTTCGCATTGAGCAGACAGCCCTCCGGCGCGCTGACCGTGATCGGGGTGAGCGAACCGGCGTTGTTGGGCACCTCGGGAGCGACGAGGCACTTCACCCCGAACGCGGTGTAAGCGGTCGTGTAATTGAGCACGACATTGATGCCGAAGGCGCTGGCCGGCGAGGTTCCGGCATAGTCGACATGGATGCCATCCTCGCCGATCGTCATTTCGGCGGCCAAGGTCAGCGGCCGGTCATAGCCGTCCATCGTCAGGCTGTTGCGGTAGGAGCCCTTCTTCAGCTTGCCGATCGCCTCGATCGTCGCCTGGCGCGAGGTTTCGATGACGTGCTCGCCGAGGCGGTCGAGATTGGCGATGCCGAACTCCTCCATCATTTCGATGAGCCGGCGGCTGCCTTCGTCGTTGCACGCAGCTAGCGCATAAACATCGCCTTCGACCTGCAACGGCTCGCGCACATTGGCGCGGATCACGCGCAACAGGTCGTCGTTCATCCGGCCTTCGCGCGCCAACGCCATCAGCGGGATCGACAGTCCCTCCTCGAAGACCTGGCGGCCGTCGGGTCCCATGCCGAGCCCGCCGATATCGACGACATGCACCGTGCTGGCGAAGAGGCCAACCGGCTCGCCGCGCAGAAAGGTCGGGCTGACCACGGTCAGATCGTGCAAATGCCCGCAGGTCAGCCACGGGTCGTTGGTGATGTAGTGGTCGCCGGGTCGCATCGTCTTCAGCGGAAAAGCGTCAAGGAAATGCTTGACCGCCGCCGCCATGGAATTGACGTGGCCGGGGGTGCCGGTGACGGCCTGCGCCAGCATATTGCCGTCCCGGTCGAACACCCCAGCCGAGAGGTCTCCCGCCTCGCGCACGGTCGTGGAGAACGCGGTGCGCACGAGCGTCTGCGCCTGTTCCTCGACGACCGCGATCAGCCGGCTCCACATGATCTGCATGTGAATTTGGGACAGCGCGGTGTTGGGTCTGCCAAGCATTGGCCTTCTCCTTGCGATGCCGAACATTGTGATCCGTCCCGCCGCGGCCTGCAATGCCGGCCACGGCATGCAATCTGGCCGTGTTCGCCCAAAACTCGTTGGCTGTATCTACAGCAGATCTACAGCCAATTCGCCCGTAAAAGTTGAAATAGCTCCCTATCCGCCCTCGAATTCTGCAACGGGAATGCGGCGAATTTGCGTGCCACGTTCTAGTCCGCGGGCAGCAGAGTGTCAGGTCCCCGGACAGTCGGAGTACGGCAGTTTCGGCGAGGTCGACTCGGTCGATCCTCGATATGCGCATCGTGAGCCGATCATGTCCTTGCAAGGGCGGTGCGCGACTTAGAGGCTGGCTCGAAATGAATTGAGTGATTTCAGTGTGTTGTGATACCCGAGCTGTGTCAAGAAGCACGGGGGAGCACAAGATGTGGACCGAAACCACTCGCGAACAGTATCGGCGGGACGGTTTGCGTTACGCAAGCGACATGACGGACGCCGAATGGGCAATGGTCGAGCCGCTGATGCCGGCAGTAAAGCGGCTGGGGCGGCCTCGCAAAGTGGATCTGCGGGGCGTTGTCGAGGGCTTGCTTTACATCCTGAGAACGGCCTGCCCTTGGCGTCTGTTGCCGCACGATTTTCCCAACCGCTCGACGGTGCAGCGCTACTTCTATGCGTGGCAAACCGATGGGCTGTGGGAACGGATCAATTTCGTCCTGCTCCAGCAGGCCCGCGAACAGGCGGGCCGAGAAGCGAGCCCCTCGGGCGGGGTGATCGACAGCCAATCGGTCAAGACCACCGAGAGCGGCGGGCCGCGCGGGTACGACGCCGGCAAGAAGGTCAACGGGCGCAAGCGCCACATCATCACCGACACCACCGGGCTCCTGGTCGGCGCCCAGGTGCACGGCGCCGACATCCAGGATAGGGACGGCGCGGTCGGCGTGCTGGCGTCGATCCGCTATCTCTTCCCCTGGCTGCGCCACGTCTTCGCCGATGGCGGTTATGCTGGCGAAAAGCTGGCGACGACCCTCGCCGGGATGGGGCAGTGGACCCTTGCCATCGTCAAGCGACCAGATCAGGCCAAAGGCTTTTGCCTGCTTCCCCGGCGCTGGGTCGTCGAGCGAACCTTCGCCTGGCTGGGCCGCAACCGGCGGCTTGCAAAAGACTTCGAGGCGACGATCGGCAGCGCCGAGGCATGGCTGTATCTGGCGTCGGTCCAGCTCTTGGCGCGCCGTCTTGCGCGGACGGCATACCACTAATAGATAGGTTAACAAAAAACATACAACTATTACGATTCCTAGTCAGGCTCTTAGAAAGACGCTGCATGACCTCTCGGCGAAGCTCAGCCTCATTGACCTTCTGCGGAGGGGACGGCAGGTGCTTTTTCACCTAGTGCACAGATTCATTCAGTTGATGCAGTTCGACGTCCCCTCCGCGCTTTCCCGGTGAAGGCCGGGATCCACTTTTGCCGTGGGCACCGGCTTTTGCCGGTGTAGCGGGATTTGATATGAGCGATGGTGCGTCATTGCCTGATGAATTGTGTGAA
>CAWBIT010000005.1:0-727150 GCA_963789025.1 uncultured Alphaproteobacteria bacterium | reverse complement strand
GGCTGATATCGGTAATGATCATCATAAGAAAAATATCGGGATGTCTGTGACCGATTGAACAACAAAGTCAATAAATCTTCTGCCGTCGCTCGTAACGAATACCGCCTTGATCCTGTCGTCAGTTTTTAAATCGGCCTCTAAAATTTTTAGACAATAATCCCAAGATACACGCGGTGCTTCTCTCCGTCTTGTCGGTTCCACGAAAGTCAATACCGGTAGAGCGGCCATGAACCTCGATATGTTTCCAGAAATTATCGACCAATGCTATAATGTGAGGCTTCGGCTTCAAATATTTAAAAAAAAGACGAGTAATGTCTTTTAGGCTCATCCTGTGTGGCATTGGTTGTCCCAATTCTCCATATTCACCCAGTTTTTTAGTGTATCGAACGCGTCTGGGGACCCCTTCGGATGTCATCGGCCTGGATATGTCGAAATAATAGTCCAGCCAGTTGCGCCCCCTGTTCGGTGCGCGATATTGGCCTGATAGGCATATATCAGGAATAAGTTGGTGAAGTTCGCAGTACTTAAATATTAAAAGGCACCAGGCCAGTTGGGCAAAAAAGCCGTTGATATAATTGATTTCAAACGAGCAGATACCGCGGTTTCTGATCATAGGTATTTGCCACGACAGCCCTTGAACCCAGCGAAAAAGGCCCACTGCCGTCGGACCCATGGGCCGACAACGGATCGCATCCTGCGCAGCTCCCTCGCTGCTCCTGTTTTCCCTATGCGCGCCAGCATTTACCAGTCCTTTAGACCGACATTTCCCAGTTCATGGCGGCCATGAGCATTTGCTAACCCAATATCATCCGCCAGACCGTTCATTCACTACGATGCTGCAAAGACCAACGTCTTCCCGCTGCGTCTCTCGAGCGCCTCTTCCAGAGAAGCGCAGGGAATTAGGAACCCATTCCAGTCGTAAATCCCGGCTTTATATCCAACTTCGATCAACATTCTTAAGCTCGTCGACATCTTGCTCCAATTGCGCGGAGCAAGCTATTTCTGCTTCTATTATGATGAAGTCGAACGCCCTTTCCGCCAGCAACCTCATACTTCCATCTAAGATCTTGGGTTCATGGCCTTCCGCGTCGATCTTCATAATTTTTATTGGTATATTAATGGGAACAAGGTCGTCCAACCTCCGGATCGGAACATCGATATCCTTCCGCTCTAATAGAAATCCGCCAGCTGAAAGAAACGGATCGCTCGCCTTTTCGCTGGCGCTAATTTGTGCATCACCCGGCGATATTGATGATAGGATAACAGTTTGTGTTCTTCGACATCGCCCAAAGCAAACTCGAAAATCTGTATCCGATCATGATACCAATTCATTACAGAAGACTTATTTAGAAGACGACGAATATGAGGGTTTGGTTCAAAAGCCAACACGCGCCCCAATGGTCCGCAGAGGCTAGCCGCCAGGATGCTGAAGGTCCCGCAATTGGCTCCTATATCGACAAACCAATCGCCGCCGCGCAGGGTGCGGCGAACAAAGGCCTCCTCCGGCCACTCGTGATATCCGCGCAAAGCAACATCCGGGGTCACGCTGAGGTCGCGCCCGTCTAGGACAATTTTCTGACCGTGGATGTGTATTACGACGATCTCCTCACTGCACGGGTACATCCGGGTGGGTATGTCCGAAGAGAGCCCGGTCTGGAGCCCTCCGCTGCTCGCTTTGCCCGGCGAAGTCCCGAAAGGCCGGCCGATAGCAGCGGACGCAATGCGCGTTTACCGATTGATTTCGCGGTACAAAACGCGCGTTGTTGTCGGGTGACCTTCTCGGCATTTTTGTTCCACGTGGCGGCCCACAGGTGCTCCGCGTACGACAACCGGTGTACCCCCGTACGTGTTTCGTTCCAATTATAGGGATAGAATGTTTCCCGCGGAAGGATATGTATGTCTTGACGCCGCTTAAGAAGCTTCGCGAAAACAACCGGGCCTGTGGTCTCATTTGGCGGCGCAGACCAATTAGGCTCGTTTTGTGTAGGAAATCTATAATTGCCGCAATTGCCGGATGCTGTGGCGTCGCACCTATAAGGCCATTGGTTAAGTTGTATCCATCCTCTGTCCCGATAAAAAAGCAATAGTGGGCGATAATCTCGTCGAACGCCTTGAGAAGCCTGAAGTCACTGTCAAGATACACGCCACCATAGACTAACACCGCGTCCAAGCAAATCAGATCAGCTCGCTGCGCGCCAGAGGACGCACGATCCAGGTATCGCGACAACCGCGCACCATCTACAACAGCGTCGTCATTCCAGATTTTGATACTCCAATTAGGATGTAATTGGCGAGCTCGTTCGATACAAGCGTTCTGCATATCTGAAAGCGAACGCGGCACAACAAAATGCAATATTTTTGGGATCATATTCGGGATCAGGCTTATAGCAGTTCGAGTGCGTGACTAGCGCACCGCCAGCTACTCGGGAGGCAGACTGTTGGGAATGACCCCAACTGATATTGTGGCGTCGTCTCGCTCGGAACGACTTCAAGCAGCGCAAAGGACTTGATTTCATCGAGCATGCGCCCCGACATCTTCGACAGCCTAAGTCAAGTGTATATGGCGACGGGGTTACAGGTAACGAAGGAATGACAATTTCTATTGTGTACTTCCCAGGGTGGGCGAAGGTAAATTCGTCGCCTGCAGAAAAATCCGAGTCGCATGAAAGCAAGCGCTGGCCGTTCGTGGCGTTAAATCCTATTCCAAAGGCTACGCCCCGGATAGGTGTGTCAACTTTGACTTCGAGCGTGGCCGAAAAGACCTGCCGATTGGGTAATGGGTTGGGAGTTTTCACGCTAAAACTGATAATTCGCAATTCGCCTGAAGGAGTGAAATGCCGGGCTGCCGCTGCCAAAGCGAACGTATTATCACGGGCAGATTGATACAGGTAACCGGCCAAAACGTCTGAGGGCCTCCCGGTGTTTGCGACCCGGCCCTGTGCAAGCAAGATACATTGCTGGCAAAGGCTCTGTATCAGGTATTGATTGTGACTCACAAACAGTACCGTCCGGGCTTCCCGCCGCGATAGCTCTCCCATCTTGCCGAGACATTTTTTCTGGAACTCGGCATCACCGACGGCCAATACCTCGTCGATGACTAAAATTTCCGGTTCCAGATGCGCAGCGACCGCGAAGGCCAGCCGCACATACATGCCCGAAGAATAGCGCTTCACCGGAGTGTCGAGAAATTGCTCGATCTCGGCGAAGGCGACGATCTCGTCGAATTTGCGCTTGATCTCGACGCGGCTCATGCCGAGGATCGCGCCGTTGAGGTAAATGTTTTCACGACCGGTCAGCTCAGGGTGAAAGCCGGTTCCGACCTCGAGCAGGCTGGCAACGCGCCCTCGCAGCACCACTCGACCCGCGGTCGGCTCGGTGATGCGGCTGAGGATCTTGAGTAACGTGCTTTTACCGGCGCCGTTGCGGCCGATAATGCCCACCACCTCGCCTTGCTTTACCTCGAAGGTGACATCCTTCAGCGCCCAGAACTCCTCGACCTCGTCACCCTGAACGACCTGTCGTCCGCGAATAACGTCTCCAGTTTTGCGGGCGACGTTGCGGATTTCACGCCCAATGACGTCGCGCAAAGCGGTATAGTTCGAGCGGCTTCGAGCACCGGACTGATGGCCCACCAAGTATTTTTTGGATAGATTTTCGACGGTGATGATTGCGTCGGACATCATGGTCGCGGGTCGAACGCGTTCAAATCAGGTCGGCAAAGCTTTTTTCGGTGTTCCTGAAGCGGTGGATCCCGAACCACAGGAAAAAACCAGCAACCAGAACGCTAGCGGCCAACCCGGGGAGGTAAAGCCCGGCTTGTCCGCCGAGAATGCACCAGCGAAAGCCATCGATCACGCCCACCATCGGGTTCACAGAGTAGAGCAGCCGCCATTCCTCCGGCACGACGATCGAACTGAACCCGACCGGCGAGACATACAGGCCGAATTGCACGATGAATGGTATCATGTAGCGGAAATCCCGGTACTTGACGTTGAGTGCTGTGATCCACAAGGCGGGGCCCATGCTAGCCACGAAGGCGAGTATAACGAAGCCGGGCAGAACCAACATCCGCCAGCCTGGCAGGAATCGATACCATGCCATCAACAGGGCCAGCATCGCAAAGGTGATCAGAAAATCGACAAAGGCGACGACCACTGTCGCCGTCGGCACGATCAGCCTCGGAAAATACACCTTGCTGATCAAATTGGCATTGTTGACGAGGCTGTTGGACGCCTCGCTGAGACCGGTTGCGAAAAACGTCCACGGCAGCATACCAGCGAAGACCATCAGCGGATAAGGGGCGCTCCCGTCCGATGGCAGCTTGGCGATACGACCGAAAATTACCGTGAAGACGACCATCGTGAGCAATGGACGGATCACCGCCCATGCCACGCCGATAACGGTCTGCTTGTAGCGCACTGCCAGATCGCGCCAAGCCAGCACCCGAAACAGCTCACGATAGCGCCACAGATCGATCCAATAATTGCGCTCGTGCCGCCCAGGCTCGATAACAATTACGTCTTCCATCTAATGCCGCCTCAGAAGCTTGACGCGCAACCTAGAGGAGCGACGGTGGAGTAGTCAAGGCTTGCCGCCTGCCGTAGAGGGGCGCCGAGCGTGAAGCTGCCGGATTGAAGATTGTTGCTTTAGCCACGAGCGCGGTTAATAAGGATGGCCCCTGTGTGAGATGCCGCGCCGTTAGTGGACCCGATCGAGGCGATCTTGTGATTGTACTTCCGGATGATGAGGCGTCGCTCGCGGACGCTTCTGCGTATCGAGCGCAGGGGGAACAGCTGTTCTCTCATGAGCCGCGTCTCCGCATTCCGCAGTGCTTGCGTTCGCTTGTTCGCAACCTTGTCGGCAATCTTCGCATGACATTACCCATATTCGTGCACAAGACGCATCCGGTCGCTCGATGGATGCATCGGTAACGCTATGGAGATAGCCCTTCCCGAACGCCGGCTGCCGTGTTTACCGTCTGGGCGTAGCCGCTTGATCTATCAGATCAGCAGGACGCCTGCCGGTGGACGGCAGAACTTCCCGAATTGTCAAAAAGAGCTGATCCAGTGGCTAAGGGACGCGAGCTGGAGCGAAAGTAGATCAAAAAGCTATGTTGGTAACCCATCGACAGAGATCTCGTGGAGTCCCATGAATTGAGTGATCCGGTGCTACAGGCTTCTGTGATTATCTGTGCGCGTAACCCGAGGTCGGATTATTTTGCACGCGTGCTGGACTCGCTGCGAAGTCAGACGCTTCCCCTTAATAAGTGGGAACTTTTGATCATTGACAACGCATCGAAAGTGCCACTCGCACGTCATTGGCACATTTCATGGCACTCAATGGTGCGCCACATAGTGGAGAACGAGATAGGCGTCGCTGCGGCTCGGCGGCGTGGGATACGAGAAGCGTGCGCGGACCTCATTGTCTTCGTCGATGATGACAACGTATTAGACAAAACATATCTCACGCAAGCCGTTGGCATAGGGCGAGATTGGCCGTCGTTAGGTGCGTGGGGTAGTGGATCCATCCGGGCTGATTTCGAGGTCAAGCCACCGGAACCCATAATAAAATTCTTGGGTTACCTCGCTTTACGCGAGACAGCCGGTCCGCAATGGAGCAATGTTGCCTCTTGCTGGCAGGCAATGCCTTGGGGTGCGGGATTATGCGTGCGCACGCCGCTAGCCGTTGCCTACTGCCAATCGAGCGAGCGATCGTCCATTCAGATATCAGGTCGCTTAGGGAACTCCCCTTTCAGTGGAGAAGATAAAGAGATTGCACTTACCTGTTGTGCCCAGGGGTCTGGTTTCGGGATTTTTCCAGATCTTAAATTAACGCACCTCATACCGAAGCATCGCATTTCCGAAGGCTATATTGTTCGCTTGGTAGAATATACAATGCTTTGTGATTTCCTGCTCGACTATAAATGGCGAGATATCATTCCAGGCCCTTCACTGCGCATGAAAGTGTTGCTATCCGTCTTAAAGACCCTGCTTCTCTATAGCGGCATCGATCGCCGAATACGGTTCGCTTGGGTTCGAGCTCTTACCAAAGCAAACAGAATCATCGATGCAGATCTGAAGAAGAAGAGCGTATAAAATGAAGGCTCTTCGCTGACTTATATGGGTAAGGCGAGTTCGAGCTTGCCGGCGATCAGATAGATGATCGCCTTTAGGTTGCGGATGGAGTGGTAGCCGCGGGCCTTGGCTTTGGCGGCTTGGACGAGGCTGTTGACGGCTTCCATGATGCCGTTGTTGGCGATCTTGGTGTGGAACCAGCGTACCATGCTCACGCCACGGGATCTGTGATATAACCCTACAGTGTCTGGTGAATGCAACGGGGAGAATAATCGTGAGACCGCGGTCGGTAAAATCAGCCATTTCTACTTCTCTGAAAAATACTCTCCCCACCGGAGTGTTCTCGGCCGTCAGCCTGTTGAGAACAGAAGTGAACTTATACCGTCTCCATCGTAGAGGTGTTAAAAGAGCCCAAGCCTATAAAAATAAGACTGGCCTAAAGCTGAATATCGGCTGTGGTCCAAATAGCAAGGAAGGATGGATAAATATAGATCTCTCATGGTCAGCAGAAATGTCTCTCGACATGAGGGAGCCTTTACCGTTTTCTGACAACTCAGTGAGCATAATCTACTCGGAGCACTTTTTTGAACATTTAGATTATCCAAATGTAGCCAAAATGTTTCTACAAGAATGCTTTAGAGTATTGGAACTTGATGGAATTTGTCGCCTAGGTGTCCCTGATACGAGACCAGTATTATTTGACTATGCAGGTGTCGGTGATGGTTGGTGGCGTGATGCCTGTAAAAATAGGGAATTTTTTCGACCTGAATGGTGTGTAACTATATTAGATCACATTAATTATCACTTTCGCCAATGTGGCGAACACAAATACGCTTACGATTTCGAAACTATCGAGAACGTGTTGGAAGAAGTTGGTTTTGTGGACATCGCGAAATCTGAATTTGACGCCTTTCTCGACACAAAAAGCCGAGAGTTAGGCACGCTATATGTCGATGCCCGAAAGAAGGATAAATTACACACCCCTTCCGCACCAGATGATATGTGATCCACGCCATCGAGCGGGTCCTGGCCAACGGCAACCCGACAGCAGGCGACGTTGGGTTTACGTCCACGACGATCCGCCGTTGGCGGGCCGGGCCGATGAGGGTGTAGATCGCGCGGCGCGATCGCCACCCCGGTCGGAGCCGGCGAAGAGCCACGCTTTACAGCCGAGGGCAACGCCGCGCAGCGCGCGCTCGGCGGCGTTGTTGCTGACACAGACGCGGCCGTCGTCGAGCCTGATCAGCGCAAACTGGCCGTCACCGGACGCTTACGGTGAGCGAGAACCCCTCTGCGCATCCGCTGACCGTCAATCCCGAGCGTCCCGTGCCGCCGAGCAGAGTAGGCGGCCGGGGTGCGCCCGGGACAAAAACACCTCACGTCAAGATATCAACCCGGGATTTCCCGCGAGCGATGCCGCCGCCGATTTCGCCGATCACAAAAAGCGGGCGACCGAGATATTTCCCGATAATTCTATTTGACCAGCCCGCACTCCGGCGTCAACAGCGCAACAGCGGGAAGATGACTTGGCAGCTTAAAACCCCCTAAGATTGCCCCAGCCAGCTGCCAAGCATGTGACTGATATAAATATAACTATATTTTGCAGCGCCGACCAGTTCCCACAACACGGTTGTGCGGCTGGTGCCGATAGCGCCAACGGAGCTGATAAACGCTCCGCGCAAACCACAAGAATTGGTGGCCCCTCAATAGGAGCTTCATATGGTATGCGCCACGCCCGATGGCATACCATTTCCATAGCGCCGCAGCATCGGCGGCTTTCCGACCATGGTGATGCTTGACGACCACCTCAGGATGGTATTCTCCCTTCCAACCCATCGCGCTCGCACGCCCGACGGCGTCTATCTCCTCAGAGCTATGAACAATGCGCCTGGCCCAAATAAGGGATCGAATCCTCCGATATCGAGGAGAACCCTTCGTCGAAAGGCCATATTTGCGCCCTGAACCAACCCTGCGCAAACAAATGACCCGGCGGGAAATGTACGTGGAGCCATGGATTCATTGATCGTTAGCGGGTGATCCGTTGGGTCATGCAGCACGATCCGCCCGCCTATATAACCGACCGACGGGTCGTCGAAAGCAGACCAGACCCGCGTCAGAAAGTCGGGTGCAGGGTAGCAATCATCGTCAGTGAACGCCAAGATTTGTCCGCAAGCCATTTCTAATGCACTATTTAGGCCGTTTGACTTACCCCGTCTTGGCTCGAACAGGCAGATGGCTCGAACGTCAGTGGTTTTGATAAAATTATGAACGACCTCAGCCGTATCGTCGGTCGACCCGTTATCCACGATAATCAACTCCCACGGTCGGTCGAATGTAATACGCCGCACCGATTCAAGGCAGCGGGCGAGCCGGTGATAACGATCCCGAGTGCAAATGATCAGCGAAATATCCATACGACTGACGGTGAATAGGGCCGGATTAAGCGATCACTGGATGCCGGTCTAGAGATTGGAGTTCCATCTTCGGAAACGGCCCAATGTAGGCGTCATGGCGTAAGGTTCGGTTGACTTGGCACCCCGTGTTTTGACGTTTTCTCGGGTTTGTAGGTGGGCGTACGCAGCCATCCACGCCAGCTGCTAATGTTGACAATAATGCTCAGCAACGGTTCGAGCCAGGCGGGCCGCTCCGGAGTAATAAGGCGAAAAGCGATCAACCATCGCGCGGCAGCTCGCGGGCTGACGGCGACAATGACAAACCAAGCTGCACGGATTATCCGGTTCGATACGGGCAGGTGTGAATCGATACAGGCCTTGAGCGCGCGCCATAAAGTGCGCCAGATCGGCTCCCCCATGGGGTCTTCGACAGACGCAAGTTTGTCCGCAGCTAATCGGCACTCGAGCAGAAAGATCGAACGGTTGCGCGCGGCAACCGGATCAAAGCGGAGCCCCCAAAACTGACAACGCTGCGCGAAGTAATCGAGCCTAAAACTCTCACGGCGGAAGTTGTGGGCGAAACGCGCACTTTCAATTGTGCCCCACAAGTTGTCATTGCTGTCGTGAAGACGGTAGCAAGCCAGCGGTTCATACAGTGTCACCACCTCGCCGTAAAACGGCGCATTGAACCCCAAGATCCCATCCATCCAATGCTCGCGCAGGTTTTCCAGGTCGAAACCGCCGTCACGCGTTACAGCCTCCAGCAGTGATCGTGAATACGCGTTTCCGCTAGCAGGAGAATTGGGTGAGCCCCCGGTGCGCAGCAGCTCCGCGCGGATGATGGCCGTGTCGAGATTTGGCGGATATTTCGGAGCCACATGACCTAGCGGTCGTCCCGCCCTGTCGATTGACACGAGAGGGGCTTGCATCTTGACGATCTCATCCGACCAGCGGCTAGCGAAAGTAGCAGCCGCATGCGGAAGAAGGACATCATCCGAGTCCAAAAAGATCAGAATCGGGTAGCGGGTGAGCGGCCATGCGCTATTCAATGCCGCCGTCTGACCGCCGTTTGTCTCTCGAAGCACAGATCTGATCCGGTCGCTGTAGCGATCGATTACCGCTTGTGAGTTGTCCGTCGAGTAGTCGTCGACAACGATTACTTCGCAATATGGATGGGTCTGACCCAGGGCGCTATCGATCGCCGAACCCAGGAAGCACGCGTTGTTGTAGTTGACGATGATTACACTAACACCGAGCGGCTCGCTCATGGTGCCGACCTTTTTGCGTAAACAGCATCCCGGTTCACGGCCTTGCCGGATAGCGGTCCAAGGGGTCTGGCAGCGATCTCCCCAACCAAAGCCAGTGTTACATCCTCTTCCGCTCGATGTCGCAGCGGCGACGCGTTGCGCGGCTCCGGCATGGGATGCATGTATAGCACAGCCGCGACATCAGGAGCAAGCCGGCGATGCAGTCTCATTCGGGGTACTCGATTGAAGATATAGTCGAGCTTGCGCGAAGGGGACACCACCCGACCCATCGGCGGTATGGCGTCGAGCGCGATTTCGGTAGCGATGGTGGGGCAGGTGATTACCAGCATTGCTGGATCGGCGGCCTAGGGGGCGCATTTCTGCGGGCGGCTCGTGAGGCTCGGCAAAAGAGGGGCCTGGAAAGCCTAAGCCAATCGAGTTCCGAAGCCCACCATCTTCACCTTCGGCACGCCATAGCGATCGGTCTCACGCGCGAGCGACCCGCGGCTCACGAAATTCGGCGCCTGCAATCGCCGACGTGCTGGGGGGACAGAACGTGATGGGCGATATCGAAGGACTTTGTCGGGCTAACGCGGAGCATTTTTAGCTTCTGTCTGCGCACCTACTTTTCTTCACGTTCACTCTCGATAAATAACCATGGCACCGCGCGAAAAATGCTAAGCCCGTGAGGCGCGGACTTCGCCTCGAACGCTGGACAGCCCCGCCCGCTCGATGTAATAGGACTTTGGTAGGCTTCGGTTATCTTTCGAACAGGCTCCGGCTGGACGGCGCGGACAGATTGGCGCTCCTGCGCGCGTCTTCCAGGTCTCTTTAGGGAGTTGAGCGTGACTCTGGACCTGCATACGACGACACGCGCGCGGGCCCCGCTACGGCTCGGGCTCGCCGGCGGCGGCACCGACCTTTCGCCCTATTGCGACGAATTCGGCGGCGCGGTACTAAACACCACGATCGACCGCTTCGCCTATGCGTTCATCAGCCCGCGCGACGACGGCATGGTGGTCTTCCGCGCAAAGGATCTGAACAGAGAGGAGGTGCTGGTCGCCGCGCCGCAGTTGCCGCAAGCTAGCCTGCCGCTGCACCGCGGTGTCTACGAGCGGATGGTTCGTGACCATCATGATGGACGAGCCATTCCCGCAACGATCACAACCACCGTCGACGCGCCTCTGGGTTCGGGCCTAGGTTCGTCTTCCGCCCTCGTCGTCGCACTGGTCGACGCGTTCCGGGCGCTCTTGGGCGCACCGCTCGGACAATATGACGTCGCCCATTTGGCTTTTGAGATCGAGCGGATCGATATCGGATTGGCCGGTGGTAAGCAGGACCAATACGCCGCAGCCTTTGGCGGTACCAATTTCATCGAATTCCTTGCCAACGATCGGGTGATCGTAAACCCGCTGCGGGTCTCTGACAACGCGCGAAATGAGTTCGAGAGTTCGCTAGTCATCTGCTTTTCGGGCCGGTCACGTGATGCAACGGTGATCATCGAACAACAAACGGCGGGTATCGTCGATCACAGTACGATCGCTGCGATGGATCGACTAAAGGCCGAAGCCATCGAAATGAAGCATGCGCTCCTCGCCAGCGATATTTCCGCGATGGCACGGATACTGACTGCATCGTGGCGGGCGAAGAAGATGACGGCCCCTGGCATATCCACCGACCGCATTGACCAGCTTTACGATGTTGCGTTCACCAACGGCGCGCTCGCGGGAAAGGTTTCCGGTGCGGGAGGCGGCGGGTTCGTGATGTTCATTGTTCATCCCGAGGATCGCCGAGATCTGATCGATGCGCTGAACGCCGCCGGCGGCAGCGCCGGACCGGTCAAATTCGCGGAACGCGGATGTGAAACATGGCAAATACGGCGATGAAGGCGATCCTCCAATACCTTGCCGAGTCGCGCGACACGGTGCAGGCAGCGATCGATGACCCCGCTTTCCGCCGCGCTATCGACGAGATCGCCGCCGTCATCTCGACTGCCCTCACCGACGGGCGCAAGCTACTTCTCGCCGGCAATGGCGGAAGCGCCGCCGACGCGCAACATATCGCCGGAGAGATGCTGTCCCGGTTCAATCACGATCGTGCTCCCCTCTCAGCGCTGGCGCTGACGACCGATAGCTCAGTCCTCACCGCGATCGGCAACGACTACGGTTACGAGAGGCTGTTCGAGCGGCAGATCCTGGGGCTCGGCTGTCCGGGCGATGTGTTCGTCGCGATTTCTACATCGGGGCGGTCGCCGAATATCTTGCGGGCTATCGATGCGGCCCGGCAAAAACGTCTCGTCGCCGTCGGGTTCACCGGACGAAGTGGCGGCGAAATGGCATCGCGCTGCGATCTGTGCCTGCATGCGCCATCGGATTTTACGCCGCTCATTCAACAGATCCATATCACGGCCGGGCATATCATCTGCGGCCTCGTCGAGGATCGCCTGTTTCCGCAGCGGAGTTGATCGTTAAGGACCTGGCCAGGACGCGGGCGGAGGCGGATGATTCGACAGGCGGTCATCTTATGCGGCGGGCTGGGGACCAGGCTTGGCGGGCTGACAGCAGAAACGCCAAAACCGTTGTTGCCGGTTGACGGAAATCCCTTTCTTGATGTGCTGTTGTTCGAGCTCGGCCGTCATGGCGTGAGGCGAATTCTGCTGCTCGCCGGCTTCGCGGCGCCTCGTATCCTCGATTACGCCGCGGCGACACCGGTGAAAAAGCGGTTCGGGCTGGAGATCGAAATTTCGGTCGAACCGCAGCGCGCCGGAACCGGCGGCGCGATCTGGCACGCCCGCAACCGTCTCGACGAAAGCTTCTTTCTACTCAACGGCGATTCATGGTTCGACATCAATCTACTTGATCTTGCTAATCGGCTGGCGAGCGGGCCGTCCGCAATCGGCGCCATCGCCCTCAGGCGGCTAGCCGATGCCTCACGCTATGGAGTGGTGGAGATCCACCAAGGCCAGATCACACAGTTTCGCGAGCGGCCGGGGCACCCGGGCAGCGCGCTCGTCAGCGCCGGGGTCTATGCCTTTCGGCGCGGATTGATCGGCAAACTCGGCCCGTGCTGCTCACTCGAAGAGGACGTGTTTCCGCTTCTTGCCAGCGCCGGGGCCCTCGTGGGGGTAGCGTTCGACGGCTATTTCATCGATATCGGGGTTCCAGAGGCGTTCGCGCGCGCTCAGCGCGAAGTCCCGCCTCGGCGCCGGCGTCCGGCCGCCTTTCTAGACCGCGACGGCGTGCTCAATCACGATTACGGCCATGTTGGCTCGCGCACCCGTTTCCGTTGGATCGACGGCGCCAAGAAAGCAGTAAAATCGCTGAACGACGCCGGGCTGTTTGTGTTCGTCGTCACCAACCAGGCGGGGGTCGCCCGCGGCCTCTACACGGAAACAGACGTCAGGGCTCTTCACGCCCAACTCGCGAACGAGCTCGCAGCCTCGGGCGCCCATCTCGACGACTTCCGCTACTGTCCATTTCACCCGGACGCGGTGATACCCAAGTACTGCCACGCCAGCGACTGGCGGAAGCCTGCTCCGGGGATGATTCTGGACCTCATTCAGTGCTGGCCCGTCGATCCCGGCGCGAGCTTTCTGATCGGCGACCGGCAGTCCGATTGCGCGGCAGCGGCTGCCGGCGGGATCGATAGCTATTTGTTTGCCGGCGGTGACCTCTGGCTGTTCGTCTCGGGGCTATTGGCCTCACGGAGCGTCACGGGGCTCGGCAGATCCTGCTGTACACAGCACCATCGGCCTCATTCTTAGTATGGGCGTCTCCTGACGCTCAAAACTGTTGTTAGGGTGCATCGAATGCGGATCTGGATCAGCGGTTCCGGCGGGATGATGGGGTCGCACCTTGGCGAGGCGTTGGCCGGAGCGGGTCACGTTGTTTTGGCGACCTACTACAAGCCGACAGTGGACGCCGCGGATTTAGCCGCCCTCCCCCTAGAGGAAGTCGATATCCGAGATTGGTGTTCGGTTTATGATTTGCTGACGCATTTCCGCCCGGATGTGGTGTTTCATCTCGCAGCGCAAAGCCACCCCACGGTGTCTTGGCAGCGTCCGATCGAGACATTGGAGACCAACGTTATCGGTACTGCCAATGTCTTGGAGGCGGTGCGACGGCTCGGCTCAGATGTTCGTGTCGTGGTTGCCGGATCATCGGCCGAATACGGGACCGTCGACCCGCAAAAGGTTCCGGTCTCTGAGGGTGAGCCGCTGCTCCCATTGCACCCTTACGGCGTCTCAAAGGTTGCTACGGACTTGCTCGCATATCAATATTGGGCCGGCTTCGGGCTCGATACGGTACGCGTCCGAATTTTCAACTGCACTGGCCCACGCAAGACCGGCGACGCGCTGTCCGACTTTGTTCGCCGCACGGTCTGGCTCGAACGCCATCCGGAAGCGAAGGTGATCCGGGTGGGCAATCTCGCAACGCGCCGAACAATCGTCGATGTACGCGACCTCTGCCGGGGAATGATCCTGTTGCTTGACCACGGCAAGAGCGGTGAGGCTTACAATTTGGGTGGTTCGACGGCCTATCCGATGAGCGATATTTTATCGCGGGTCCTGCAATGCGCCACACGCGGTGGGATCGTAGCAGAAGTCGATTCGAAGCTGCTTCGGCCCACAGACGAGCCGATCATTTGGGCCGACTGCGCCAAGCTAAAACTGGCTACCGGCTGGGAACCAGCGATTTCCCTCGACCAGACGATCGAGGATATGTTGGCCTATTGGCGCCAGAAACCTGATCTCGCCCTCGCCGTCTAGCGACCGAATCGCTGATAGGAGGAGCAGCTGCGTGAGGGCTCCCATCGTGTACTCACCCCAGGGTACCTAGCTGATGCTGGTATAACATTACTGGGGCAAGTTTTTTCTTTGTCGTTTATATGGTATCGATCTGCCCTCGCCAGGGGCAGGTTGCCGGCTAATAGCTTGCTGGATGGCATTGCGCAAGGCTCGGCCGCGGTCGGTCCAGTCAAAACTACTTTTGCATTTTTGGTAAGCAGCCTGTTGCAGGGAATTGAGCCGCTCGATGTCGTCGATCACAGCTGCGACACCTTGCGCGAGCTCCCGCATCGATTCAAAGCATAAATAGTCCAGCCCCGGTGTCAGCGGCAAGCCGGTCATGCTACCTGTTATTGCGGCGATCGGCACTCGGTTGAAGATATAGTCGAGCGCTTTGTTCTTGAACCCGCCGCCCGTCTCCTCGATGACCAGCCCCATGCGGCGCGCGGCGAGGAACTCGCCAAGATTGTCGACGAAGCCATGGAACCGCGTCGCGTGGACCTTTGCTTCCCAGGCCTTCCGGAAGGCGTCCGGCCCCTCGCCGACGACATCGATCCCGATACCAGCGTTTTGCAAGATCGGATCGGCCGCTTCGAGAAAGGCCGACAAATTCATTTGCTTGGCCATCCATCCGTAGGCGCCGAGAATGGCGACACGTCGCGGCGTAGCCTGTACAATTCGGCGGTCTGGCCCGCGCGGTCCGTAGTAGGCGGGCGGAAGCACGAGCTTGGCGCTTAATGGTGAAAGCCGCGCAAGATTTTCGGCGTCTTCGGCAGTGTGCGCCACGATGAGGTCTGCGCCGCGGGTAAGCCTCTGCTCCGCATTCGCTATCTTTCGGGCGTTTGCATGCAGAGCGGCCTTGCGAAGAAGATTGCCACGGAAGTTCCGCGCTATATCCGCTGAGACCTCCGTTTCAAAATTATGGGCGAGATACGCGATAACCGGCCTTGCGCCGTTCCCTTCGCTTCTTGGGATATGATCGATCGCCCACGCCATCGCATATTGATCGAGTATCACCGCATCGAAGTCACGTGAGCGGAGCATTGTCTTGAGGTGCTGCGCGTAATCGCGTGTGCCGAACCGCGCGGCAACGAGCGGCAATGGACTAGCCAGCGCAAGAACAGTCGGATTTGGCCGGCCTGGCACGATGCTCCACTCGATCCGACTTCTCGAGCGCTTCTGCGGGCCGCAGCGACGGGGCGGCGGAACTGGCGAGCCCCATGAACGTCACCGATGCCCCGGCGGCCACGAGCGCTTGAGACAGCCGCGCCGTGTACACGTTGTCCCCGGTCGCTAGCGGCAAGGGAACCGCGCGCGCCAGCCATAGGCAACGGAGGCATTCCACTTCTGGATTAGATGAACCGGCCGCCACGTCTGGACCTCAAGATTGTTGCGCCAACCGCAGCGCTATCGCCATGATGGTCATTGGGTTGGCTAAAGCGAAGACTGGCAGGCAGATGTGAGCACCCTCCGGATGGTCGTGCCCTTCTCCGCTGCCGACGAGCGGTGCTCAGCGTCAAGACTATTCGATGGCTGGCACGTAGAACGGTCCTCCCACCACGGGCGTTCGCGAGACCCCATACTCGATCTCGAGGATGAGGCGCGAGGCACCGGTCACTGCCGTGCCCGTATGAAAGCCGTAGGGGTCTTCGACAAAGCCAGTTCCAGCCTGTCCCTGCATTACCACGAAATTGTCTCGACCATATTTCGAGGTAATATAATGGCTCGACCGGCTCTTGAAGGGTGAAAGTTGATCGCGCATCGGTCGATTTCGATGGCTCTTCCGCACGTATATATGCGGTCCATTCTCACGGCCGACGTCGGTCATGTAGAAGAAGAATTTGACGGCGCGCCAGTCGTCGAGATCAAAGTGAAAACAATCCTGCGAATGCTCGGCAAGCATCTCAGGGGTGGCGCGGTCCGGCCCGGAAGCTCCACCATAGCCGCGACCTCAAAGGGAGCGGTCGAGTGCCCAAGGAGGCGCCCGCAATCGCCAAGATCCTTGGGTCCCGCCACAGCCGCCGGATGACATCGCAGTCGGCGATGCCGTCGAGGTAGTCTCCAACTACAGCGTCCGCTGGTATCAAACATCCGCGCGGACAGCGATCGAGCAGGTGATGACGCTCCGCATTTCCAAAGCATGGGGCGCGGGCAGCAAACGAAATCACCTGAGCGACACTGTCCTCGCTGAGGCGAAGCCCGTCCGCTATCCCGTCAGCGCTGATACGACGGACGATCTCTTGAACCGGTAGTTCAGTCTGCAACAGCGACGGTTCGACGGCGGCCTGTGGCGACGGCGAGCCGGGGTTCCTCTGGCGCCCAGCATATTTCTGGACTATCTCGAAGCGGGCGAAGATGAACATCGCGAGCCAGTCGACGCGATGGATCATGCCCGCATAAATCCGGAGCTGACGGAGCAGACGACGGAATGCGGAGGGTGAGGCGAAATCGACGTTAGCAGCCATGGCGCCGTCTCGTCCCGGAGCAGGTATTGGGTGTTGCCACACTAGACCGGGGCGAGCGGGTGCTTTGTGTGGGCTTGCGACCTTATTCGCCGGAGGTCGCGCTGCTCCGATGCGATTGGGGGCATTACCGATGCACCGCTTCGAGGCGGGGGCTGGCGCCGAATACCCGCGGCCTCGACCCGGTACTGCCATGTGAAGAGCAGCTTGCGTCGAGCCATGCGCCAGCGCGTCTCGAGCTTCCTCAACGCTTCACGAAAGCGCACCGGGCGTGGACCGCAACTCCAAGTCCATCCAGGCTTTCTCTGGTTCTCGCGGCGGAGTGTTCAACAACGTCATCCAACGTTCCCCCATCGAGCCTAAGTGTTAACTTTTCCTTGCCGAAGTCAACCCCGTAATTTTAAGTTGATCTATGGTTAAAATGATCACGTATCGGTTGGCAACTCGACTTGACCGTCGGCGTATGCTGCGGCCGGCTCAGCCGGAGTGACCGATGACGCCGTGCGTGGCTCGCCAGCCGCGGGCCGTGGCACTCAGAACGGAAGCCAATTCGGCACCGAGGATCCCGGTTGCGGCCTCGATGCTGTACGATCGCATCACGAGCTCGCGACCAGCTCTGCCCATGCACTCGGCAAATGCCGGATCGTTCACTAACAGCGAATAGTATTGCACGAATTCTTCCGGCCCTCCTGCGACCAGGCAGTGCCGCATATGCTCCACCGAAATACCGCTTACCCCGTCGGGCAGAGCAATCACCGGCAGGCCGCAAGCCATCGCCTCGAGGACCTTCGTCTTGATCCCGCTGCCGGAAACGATTGGCGCGAAGAATACTTGGTGCCTTCTCAGCTCTTCATTGATATCCGGAACGTATCCGAGAAAGCGAATGGTCGGATGCGCCAAACCGGCCTTTAGAGGTTCCGGGCAGGCCCCGATGACGGATAGCTGTGGCGGTGCGACACCCAGTTGCGCGAAAGCGGGCAGCACTTTCTCGACATAGGCGCGCAGCGCATCAAGGTTCGGCTGATAAGTCAGCCCACCGGTAAAGACGGCCGACATGGGTCGATCCGATAAGCGATCGGCCGAATTCTCGGGGACCGCAACGGTCGGCGGCATGCAGAATACCCGCCTTTCGGTCCGGGCCGCCAAGCTCGCAGTCTCGGAAAGCGAGCGCAAGCTGCTGCATGGGGCCTTGTTGGTCCAATAGACCTCGCGCCGGGCGACCAATTCGGATTCTCGCTTCAGCATGATGCGAAAGATCCGGCGAATGCCCGGCCGGATATAACGTGGCACGTAGCCGGTCAGATATCCGAGGATGTTTTCGTTCCCTGACGCGTATGTCGTCCATCTGCGATACCGGAAAGAAAGCAGATCGTCATGATTGAGGATCCACGGAATGCCCATTGCTTCACCGTAAGCTGCCGTTCGGATCATGTCTGCTACGATGAACTCGATGCCGTGGGCCCGACAGATTTCATGCACGCTATGGAACGTGCTCTTTTCGAGATACAGGCACTCGTTGATGCTCTTCCGCTTGGGCAACCAATATTTCACGACGTTGATGAAAATCGTCCAATGCGATGGAAGCGGTAGGTAGTAGGTCTTTACGTCAAGGTCCTCGGAATCGAACGCGTCTCCGGGCACAGAAAACGCTGCAATGATCACTTGATGACCCAGTGCCTTCAAGGCTTGAATATACGTTCTGATGCCGATTTTATGGCCGTACATTTGACCATATGGAACTCTGGTGGCTATGAACAGTACACGCATGCCCACTCCAAGATCAGATGCTGCTCGTTTTGGATTAGCTAGGGTTTCTCGCTTGGCAAACTCCGAGCCAGGTTCGCGGGACGACCGTTTAGCCGGTCCAAGGACGTGAACAGCTGAAACGGTGTTCGGATCGAAGCGCAATACAATCGTGCCCTTGGATACCGAGGCCGGGTCAGTTGCTGATCCCCATCTCGTGTAGGACGATATTGATCGGCGGGCTGCGCTCAGGCCCGGTCGGGAAGGCGCGTCGATCTGAGCGAACTCAAGGCGCCAAGAAGCGTCCTGACCATTGCCGGTCGCGATATTGCGGAAAAACGCCATAGAATGAGGTTTCGTCGATAGTAGTGCGGCGCCAGCGCACACGCTACGGTCCAGGTGATCAGTATCGCTCTGTCGCGCAGCGGCATCTGCGAGGACCTCGTTACTGAAGATAATAGACGAAAGACGAGGCTCGCCTTCGTGTCCTCTGGAAAAGGGTGGGCAGAGGGCTCGACCAAATAGGAGGCGAGCCGATATTCCAGATGGTTAAGGTTATCTCTTAAGGGATCGCGCGGGACTGGCAGTCGCAGCTGGTGAGATACCGTTGCAAACAAATGCGCCCTCTCGATGTCCTGATGCAGGCGCTGTCGCAATTTTAATGCGTTGAGCGAACTCATCATAGCGCCCCAGCTCGCGTCATGGATCCTGTAGCGGGCCAGCGGTTTTCGGATCGTCAAGACGTCGCCCAAAATTGGCGCGATTGTCAGTAACACAGCGTCTGACTGAGGGATCGTCGGGCCGAACGCGAAAACATTACGGACGAAATCGCGGGAATAGGCGTTGCCCGATCCCGGAGGGGTTATGTATGCCATTGTGCGCAGAAAGGTGCGGCGGAGCTTCTCAGGATCGTCCTTGCGCGGAAATTGCGGGATTGCCGATCCCAACTGGGTGCCGGTCGCGTCTATCAAGTTCATCCGATATTGAACCTTCGAGACCCCGGGCCGCCACACCTTCGCGACCTCCTGCATGACCTCCGGTTCAAGCAAATCGTCGGCATCGAGAAAGATGATAATGTCGCCGGTGCTCTGCTCGAATCCGAACATGTGAGCGCCCAACTGATTCGATTTCGGTCTGAAATAGGCTGCCACTTTCCCTTGGAAGCCATCGATTACGCTTCTCGAGTCGTCGGTCGAGGCGTCATCAACGACGATCACCTCCTTGTCCGGCCAATCGACCGCGAGCGCGCTTTCGATCGCAGCCCCGACGTAGTCGCGGTAGTTATAGTTCGCTATGATCACCGAAAGCTTCATCGGCTCTCTCTTTGTCGATCAGGCCAAAGCGCGCATGGTCAGCCGCTAGCCGACCCGGCTACGGAGGGATGGCCCGTATCGGCTCGCCTCGTCGATGCGACCGCGCCGAGGCTCAGGGCCATTCAACGTGCACAAAACGATATGCTCAAACGTGCGATGAGGACCGCCTGCTCGAACAGGTAGTTGAAGATTAGGGCCGCAATCACAAGGCCGGGACACCTCGATCTCCTGAGGCAGGATGCCAAGAAGCAGACAAAAATGAATGAGCCGATTATGCCGTATTCATAAAACAGCTTGAACCAGGTGGCTATCAGCAGCGCATACCAAATATCGCTGAAGGTTTTTACTGTCCCCGGACCGCTCCCTACCAGCAATGCTTGCAAAGATGCCGGTATCGAATTGCTTGGCCGCCAGCCAGAACGGCGCGACGAACCGCTCAAAACCGCTCGACCCAGTATCCTCGAACTCGCCAACGCGGGAGGTGAAAGCGGAGAGGTCGATAATTCCTGTTGCGAAGAGCCCGAGCACGAACATAACGACGAACAGCGCAGAGAGTCCCGCCCTGCCGTGGCGAAGACCGGCTAAAGGAAGAAAAAGAAGAAGAAGCATCAACCCGGTCCCGCTGTAAGCCACCAGAAAGCCGAGCGCCATAACGACCAGGTATCGCGGCCGGCGAAATTCCAAAACCTCGATCAGTATGCCAAGCGCCGTGATTTGCGAGAGGATCGACGGTTCTGCCAAGAAGATGCCATTGCTCTTGATAATGTCCGCCGCCAAAACTGCGAGGCCTCGTTACCAGCTTGGTCGTGAGCAGGGTTGAGTAGAAAATCGGGAACTATCCCATAGAAAACGATGAGCTGTCTGCCATCCACCACGAACTGCGCGACGAATTGCGCCACTGCGAGGCATGATAGCAGCATCACGAGGAATTGAAATGCCTGAAGCGTGCTCTTGTATTGATCGGGAGTGGATGGCCTGCTCAGCGTGAACAGCGAATAAAAAACCATAAATTGAAAGTAAGCCGTCAGCATCGTGCTGTTGAAGTTCAACAGCAGGGAGCATGGTAACCGCGAGCGCCGATGGCCAGAAACCACAAGAGCCGATCGTATTGGATCAGCAATTTTCCAGAGAAGAATTGGTGCAATAAAATTAATGCGATGGGCACAAGGTCAAGCGTCAGAAACGTGCTTGCCGATGGGCAATGTGAAGCGCTGCAGAAATAGCGCGGAGACGAGCAGAGCGATGTCGACCCGCGTTTGCCGACTTATATGTCGGAGAGACGGATGCTACGGATGTTTCCGCGAGCATCCGCCGGTTCGCGCTATACTGGCCTGACACTAGCCATGGTATCTATCGTACCATCTTTCGATAGCCGACCCCGCGGGACGCGGTGGCTTCGCGAGGCGCATCAGCGAGCTTGCGGTTCCGAGCTACTTCGGCCTCGGAATCGGCGTCCGGTCTCGGCAGCCGCCATCGGGCATCGACGCGGCTTTGCGGTAGCCGGCTCTCGATACCCAGACGCCGCGCGATAAAGCCCTTTATCAGTATAAACGAGGCTGCGGTCGCGATAACCGCGCCGTCGCTGGGATTTCAGGTCGATGTCGTTCAAAATCACCGCAATCCTCGAGGTACTGGCGCTGCGGAGGGCGTCCAGCGCGAATTGCACCAGCTGGCGTTCGGTTCGGCCCCAACGAATGACCAACGCTATGTTATCCGCTGCCATCGAGAGACGAATTGTCTCGGCGAGGCCGAGGATCGGCGGCAAATCGATGATCACTATGGCGAATCGGTTCTTCAGGTAATCGACAAAGTTGAAGAACCGCCGGAGGTCCTGACTCGTCCAAGCGACGTTGCCGGGGACGCTCGGCACAAAGTGAACGTTCGAGCGTTCTTCGATGGCGATAACGTCGTCGGCTGTGCACCGGCCTTCAAGAAAATCGTTCAGCGTAAAACAAAAGTCTTGATCGAGCCGCCGCGAGACACCGGAGCGACGCAGATCCGCATCGACCAGGACAACGTTTTCGCCGGCTAGTGCTGCCGTCCGCGCAAGGGCGAGAGCATGGAGGGATTTGCCCTCCCCGCTCGCCGCGGAAGTTATGCCGAGGACGGTGCCCGGCCTCGTGCCGCTAATGAGGGAAGCCGATGTCGGGCCCGCGACGGCGAGCTGAATATTGGCCCAGGATACACGAAATGCCTCGGCGAATGCAGACCTATTGTCCTCCAGGATTATGTCCGCGGGGGATTTCCGTTGGCGACCGGGGACTCGCGGCGTCGCGCTGACGGTCAGCGGCCCGATGTGTTCCTGAACCTCAGCGCTGGTGCGGAACCCCCTGTCCCGAAGTTCCAGGAGGAGCGAAAGCAAGCTGCCGAGGGTGAACCCTACGAACCCGCCCGCGAACCAAGTATCTTCGTCTTCGACGAAGTCGTCGCGGCTGACGCATTGGCGCGAGAGGCGATCGTCGAGTTGGGTGTGATGAACGCGGGATTTGCCGCCGTCTCCGCCACCCTCTTTTCAAAGTTGATCAGCAGCGATCTGATCGAGTTGGATTTTCCTTGCAGCTGCTGAAGCCCGGCATCTGCAGAATTGAGCTGGTTTGTCAGCTCCGTAATGCTCTGCTGAAGGGACCGCTCCCGCGCACGCGCTCGCTCGACCGTCTGGAGTGCGGCGGCGCGATCACGTCCGATCTGGCGCGAAATTTGGTTGCGCACACTTTGCAGGGAGGCGCGAACGCGTTGGAGCTCCGGATATTCGTCGCCATGATACTTGCTGAGGTCGGCCTCGTGCGCCGTCAGCTGCGCCTCCTGCCCACGCAAACCGGCTACGGTTCCAGAAGTCACGACCTCGGGAAGGCTGTCGCTCCCGGAACCGGCGCCAATGCTGGCTGCTCGTGCTTCGTTTTCTGCGATCTCGGCTCGGACGGCCATCAATTGACTTTGTAGCCCAGCGAGCTGCGCCGACACACCTGCGCTGTCCTTGGCGGCTCCGGTGAGATGGTGCTCTTCCCGATAGCGGGTAACGGCCCCCTCGGCGGCTAACAATTGCTGTCGCAGCTCGGCTACTTGGGTGGTAAGCGCGGAGTTGGCGCGCTCGGCGGCCGCCACCTTAGCCTTCACCTCAAGGTTCCGATAGCTATCGATATGCGCATTGACGATCGCAGCGGCGCGCTCGGGCGTCAGGGCCCGGTAATTAACGAGTATCGTCATCGAGTGCGCATCGTTGCTGGCCACCAGGTAATCCGCGTATGCCCCGACCGTCGCGTCTATTTGTGCTTGCGTTGGCGGATTGGCGTCACCGGCCTGGATACTCGCGATGGACTGCTCGCGAGAGCTATCTTCCGGCCCACTCGGACCTTCCCATATGTCGCGCCATATCTCTCCGAGACGCGCCTCCACAAGTTGCGGTGTCCAACCTTTGGGATATTCCGTTGGCTGAAATTCAGGCGCCTCCCACAATCTAAGGGAGCGCACGACCGGCTCGATCACCGATCGCGATTTGAGGATGTCTACTTCGCTTTGAATGAAATTAATATCGGGAGTGGGGTCGGGGAGTTCTTGAATCTCCGCCGTACTCGTTGCGGCACCGCGCGGATGACCAGAACTCCTTCCGCCTTGTACCATGCCGGCAGCCCCAGGCCGACCAAGGCACCCGCGGTGCAGAGCGACAACGTGAACGCCAGGACGACAGCCAGGTGTCGCCGGATGCTCGAGAGCAACATGCGCGCCGACAGGCCATCCTCGACCCGCTGACCAGATCACGAATTGACAGCCCGTCGCCCATCATCGCCTTCTCCCTCGCATTCGCATGCTCGGCTTCACGATCAGATTGCATTTGCTCGGGACAGGACGGCGAAAATCGTTCGCCCGAGGATCATAAGATCGAGGGTCAGCGACCAATTTTCAATATAATACAAGTCGTGCTCGACCCGTTGGCGGATCTGCTCGATCGTCGTCGTCTCGCCGCGCCAGCCATTCACCTGCGCCCAGCCGGTGATGCCGGGTTTTACGCGGTGGCGGATCGGGTATTCGCTGATCGCACGGGCGTATGAAATGCCGGCGGCGCTTGCCGCCAACGGGTGAGGTCGCGGACCCACCAGCGACATGTCGCCCCTTAGCACGTTGATCAGCTGGGGCAGCTCGTCCATGCTCGTCATGCGGAGAAACCTGCCAACTCGCGTGATACGGGGATCCCCGGCCCGAGTGAGCTGGTGGCCAAGTGGATCCGCTTGCTCCACGTACATCGAGCGAAATTTCAGCAGATCGAACGGCAGATTATTGGCGCCGAGCCGCTTTTGCCTGAAGAGCACAGGGCCTCGACTGTCCAATTTAATGCCCAGCGCAATCACAAGCATGAGAGGAAGCGTGACGAGCAGACAAACGCCCGCAATCACCACGTCCTCGATGCGTTTGACGAGAGCGGCTACCTCGTCGAGCGGCTTGCCCATCACACGAAAGGTGCCAACGTCGCCGTACCGACGACTGTCCAGCACCTGGAAATTCTCGTACCCCGCGGGGGCAAGAACCCGGAGCGAGACGGCGAACGGATGGAAGCGCCGCGATAGTTCGAAAACTCGACAAGACGCATATGGTGGAATTGCGATCACGATCTCGTCGACACATCCTCCGCATAACAGTTCATAAAGCGCCGGGAGCTGGTGTACTTTTGTGCCGCCGTTACCGCTGTTAACAAAACGCGATTGACGCTCATCAAATATTCCGACCAGACGGGTACCTAAGCGCTCCTGGATAAATTTTGCGGCGAGTTGCTGGCCAACTTCGCTCGCTCCGACAATAGCGACGTTTTTCATCAACCGGCCGCTTTGTCTGAGCCTCTGCGCGGCGGATGCTGTAAGCAGGCGCAACCCACATAGCGCGATTGCACTTGTAATGCTCCAAGTCGCCAACCAAAGACGTGAGACATTGTCCGAGACTTTCAAAATAAACAAACAGGCAGTAAGCAGGAGGATCACCACCACAAGGCATTTTACTGTTCTCAATAAGCCAATACGTTTGAACTCGTCAAAATGATCGTATACTCCGGAGCGTGCAAAACCAAAAATCATAATTACAGTTGCGCCGACGGTTGAAGCAAAGTATGGAAAATCAAATAGATATCCGTTCTCGGGATGTTCCATATATTTAACGAGGCTCAATGACGCATACGACAAGGTGGTCAGGACGAGGGCATCGCCGACCATCTGTACCAGGGCGATCAAGGTTCGACTGAATTCGTCGAAATTGAAGGTCCCGGAAATCTTCCGATCGTTTGGTGGAGCCGGAACGTCCCTAACGGTCATATTGCCCCCAGCAGCTTATTTCCACCGCATAGAGGTCGGCGGAAACAACGGTACATCGACGAGCTCTTGTGCGGCAAGAATCGCGCCAATTCGGCAACAGGCCGGGAACCGCGCCGTCCTCACACTCAAAAGCGCGCCGCCTCGGCACAATGCCGGGTGCCGGGTCGCCGAAGGGAACCTCCCTGAGCTGATCCGGTTCAACTGGAAATGTGAGGCAGGATGCCGCACGCCCCATCCGACGCCAGCGCAGCAATTCCGTTGCCGGTCCCACTTGGACGTAATGTCCGTCCTGCAAGTCCGACATGTCATCCCGGGCCTCATTGGCGATCGCATCGGCGGCAATTCGTTAACTATAGTGAGATCAAAGGGCTCACTCGAGCCCAATAAATGAACGCATTATGTACAACGGATAGTCAAGTAGAAAGATTGAGGCAAATTTATTACAAAGAGTTGGTCTGTTTACAAAGAAGAGTGGGCACCAAACGCAGGGGTTTCGAAGCCCTGCCTGGTGCTCGCAACTACCGTTCATGCGCGAAGGCCGCACCCGCCGTTGCGCGACGTGGTCGGGCTGTACGAGGTGGACCCGAAAGCGCGACAGTAGGAGCCGTGTCATTAACGCGTCATTAAGGTGTAGAGGTGTAGCGCCAGCAGTTTCGAGGTCGGCTCCCATCGCGGTGTGCGCGACGGCTGGTGCGACGCTTCTACCATGTCGTGATCCTGCGTTATCCGGGCTTAGTAAGGAGCGGAGCTCCACGTCACCCCCACCAACTCTCGTTTTCGGGTCCAGCTCGATATCTCGGCCCGCCAGCCCACAGCCTTTAGGCTAAAGACGGGTCGGGCCGAAACGGGATGCGCGTCGAGAATCCAATAGCTGACGCCCGTTCGGCGGTCGCTACACGCGTTTGCAGGCGTCGCTTTCTGGCGACATTTACCCCGATTTAATTTGGACAGCCCGACCCGCAATCCAGTTCCCAACCTGCACAGGCCACTTCGGATTCATACACGGCTTTTCTATGAGCAAAAAGAACGCGACTGAAACAGCAAACAAAATAGGTAGGCTGACGACCGCGCTGATGAGCAGACTCGGTATAAAACTGACAAAGTAGCTTGTCCGCATTACAATTCCTGTTATCACTTGCAATATCGGTAAGTGAATCAAGTAGATCGTGTAGCACATTCCCCCTACCGTGAATACCCATGGCAGGGACAGGAAGCGTCTGAAAAACGCGCCTTTAAAAGCGGCAAGAAAAAGGGCGACGAAACAGGGCACTTGCGCTGCGGCAGCAATCATCGAGTAGTTATACGTGTCCATCACGTAGTAATACTTGTCCATCATGTAGAGAATGGCGACAGCAACGATGAATTCGGTATCCCAAACAGCCCGCGAAATCCTCTGTGGCACCAGGTCGCCAAAGATGAGTAAATTGACCAATATCCCGGCAAGAAACAGATGGAAAAACTTCGTGAGTAGCACTACGTGCCAAGGACCGAATTGATTTTCAAGAAGGTGCGACGCGAAGATAGATCCCGCAATCAGCATCAAAATTCCAAGCATGATAGCAGCGAGGTGCCGCAATCGAAGAACGGCAAGAATGACGATCGGAGCCAGAATATAAAATTGGATTTCGATCTCCAACGACCATGCGGGCGGGTTGAGTTTTGGGTATCCGCCAAGCAAAATCCCGTGCATATAGACTAGGCTGGCAGCGAGCGAAGTTCCCAGGCTTCTTGATTTGGCAGCAAATGTATGGGTGTCTTCGGGGATATAGCCGGTGAGCCGCAAGAATAAGTAGCATCCAATCATCACCAAAAAGTATGGCGGTTCAAGCCGAGTGACGCGACGGAGGTAGAAATTCCGCACGCTCGGCTGTCGTTGCTCGCGGAAATGGGCGCTAATAAACGGATAGGCAATGATAAGTCCGCTTATTACAAAAAAGAGCTCCACGCCCAGGTTGCCTGTCGAAAACAAGTTCATCAATGCATAGTCGGAAGCAGTCGCCAGATGCCTGTCTTCTGCAATTCGGATCACACGCTCACAAAGATGATGAAGAACAACTGGAAGGATCGCCAAGAACCTTAATCCATCAATGACTGGAATGAACTCTGAATGGGACGTAGAGCGCCGAAGGCTGGAGAGCAATCTCGCTTCGTACGTCTTAAATAGTGTCTCAGGGGACGTCACGCTGTTGCCTGCTCGAATCGGTGGGGCCCGAAGAGGAGTATTTTTCCGTCTGCGGCGCGCCTGACGGACGTCGACAAACGCCGCTGACGTACCGCGCCGCGCCGGGGGCGGTCGCCGCCGATCCTACCACCGCGGCCTTGGCCGGTCCGCCGGATCTCTTCGCGGTCGGGAAGAACGGCGGATCGAGACCGCAGATTAGATAGCTTTCTGCCGGCGGTTCCTTGGACATCGCGTGGGAGCCACTGGAACGACAGGTCCCTGAACACAGGCCAGAAAAATCGACCGTCGCCTCTCGCGAGGCTTTCATGACAAAATCAGCGGCCAATTGCGGCTTCCGGGAGGTTATCGTCGCCCCCGCGCGGAGCCCCCTATTAAGTGAGCTAGTCGCGTGCAAATAGCAAATAAAAATCCTGGTGTCAGCGCCCTCATCACGCCGTGAAGCGGCGAACACTGCATCATTGCCCGCGAATTCACGCCACCACACGTCAGCCAACCAACCTCTCCTGGGACGGTCGCCCCAAGACAGCACCGGATCGTCTTAACGCAGGAACCTCGAGAGATCGTGCGGTCACCCCGAACACGCAAGAATGTAGCCAGCCGCCGACCGTAAAGCCTTCTTGGTGCGCCAACAAGGGAACCAAATTTGGGTCGCAGGTCGCCACCAACTCACCCGCAGCAATAGGGGTACCGGACCCCGCGACGTTGACTACCAAACCCTTGGTTCGAGCGATCTCGGTGTAGAATTTCAGCACCGGGTTATAGGCCTCGTCCTCCGGAAAAGCTTTGACCCCGGTGTCGAGGACAACCAATTGAGCGACGTTACGCTGCTCTTGCAACTCCTCAAAGAGCGCGCCGTACCAGAGCCGTCCGTTCGAAGCTTGTTGCACCCAGCGCAAATCAACGACCTGATTGCGGTATAAAGTCACCGCGCTCGTAAGCGCCAAAATCACCCCGAGGGCGATCTTCAGCGGCCTCGCGCGGAGCGGTCCGGGTACTTGCAATTCCCGACCCTTGATCCAGCGTAGCCCATCGGAAACACCGAGCGCCGTGGCAATAGCCAAAAACGGCATGATAGGCGCTGCATACCAATAGAGCTTCGTTTCCGCAATCGTTATAACAACGAGAATCGTCGCTGCGCATGATAAGGACAGCACGGCAAACGAACATCTTCGCTTGTCCGTGCCGAAAATCGTAAGCGCGACGAGAGGCAACAATATGACCCCCGGCTCAAAAAATGCACCAAGGCGGAGTACGTAATATAGGGGACCTCCGGCGTGTCCATCAATTGGTGTCAGAAGGCGGTCGCCGAACTCGCCCTGCCACACGGCCTGCAGATATCCCGGGTCATATTGCTCCCGCGATCCATAGTAGGCGAAACAGAGCGAGAGGACGAGCAGGGCGACCAGCCACACGCGGACGTTGCCGAGAAGTATTACGAGCCTTCCGCTAATCAACGAGAAGACAAAAAGACCAACCAATGCGAATGTCCCCGCCACGCCTTTTGTCATCACCGCGAGAACCAGTCCGGCTGCCGAGACAGTAAACCAGCTTATGCGGACCGTGCCGGCTTGCTCGATCGACTTCCAGAATGCAAGCGCGTAGCACAGTATGAAGAAGCTTAACAGGACGTCGTAATCACCGGTCCGGGCAACGTGTATTCTGGTAAAGAACAACGACGAGAGCAGCAGAAAACCGGCGACAGTGGCGGCGACACGGTCGCGTAAGGCATAACGGCAGACCCCCCACACTACGGCGACAGTCGCCAGGGCGGAAAGCATCGTCGGCAGACGCACCGCCAAAAGGGGCGGCAATCCAAACCGCATCAGCATCGACATCTGCCAGATCAGCAGCGGAGGCTTGGTGGACCAATGATCGGGAACGCCGCCATAGGTGGGAACCAGCCAGTGTCCGCTGCGCGCGATCTCGAGAGCGTTATTGGCGTTGCGGCTTTCATCGAAGAGTTGCAGCGGCAATAAGTTGTAGCGTAGCGCCACCAAGCAAAATCCGACCAGCAAGAAGGCCCCCACGCAGAGTATGTCCCAGAGGTCTAGGGGGGTATCGGCCTGTGGAGGCGACGGTGACCGGCTATTCATGCCGATTTCGGTCCAGCTTCGCATGCGCTCCTCACATAAAAAAGCACCCTCGCCCAAATCGCTTGACGCGACATACGACGCACCGCGTTTGCAACGCACCGTTTTGTCTACCAAGCGGGCGCGCAATCGGGCCAAAGAGCGAGACGTCCGCCGTTCAGGTCGAGGATCATTTCCACTCACGAAGCTCTTGCGGAAGCAGTTTCTCGCTCCGGAGCACGGTTTTCTAGATTGTTCGGGTCGCCCATATAATCGTTTCAAATCCATAGAGCGAGTAAGTAGATGTTAATGGCATACACTTCTTGAGTAATATACTTACGGGCTCAAGAAGCAGCCCCAACATAAATGGTAATAGGGGTCGGTATCTTTCAATCACAAAATCAATTCTACCTCCCTCAAATTGGATTACGCTAATTATATTTCCCATATCCGGTAAGTGTATATAAGTCGGATCGTCGAAAAAATTAAGTGTTCCTCTTCGGCTCGGGAAAAACCGGCTTTGCTGACAAGGAAAAGCAAGATACAATTTGCCACCTTGCTTCAATGCCTTAACCGCTGCCCTCAGGGTTCTTTCGGGAAAGAGGCAATGCTCGATGTTGTGGGAGCTAACTACGGCGTCGAAAGTATTTTGACGGTGTTCGATCTCTTTTGGAAAATCTTCAGGAGTCGTAAGAATATATTCGTCCGCTATGCCAATGGACGGATCGTACCATTGGTTAACATCCAATCCTACGTAATAAATATCTGGCCTTGCCTGCTTAAATAAGGGCGGCGTGCCGCCGCAGCCGATATCAAGAACCTTGGGATTTCCGCTGAGACTTGCCAAGAAAGATGTTCTGCCTCTTAATCTAATATGCGCCTTCATAGTTGTTGCTAATCGTGCGGCCCAACTCGACGGTGACCGGCTCCTCATGCCGATTTCGGTCCGGCTTTGCATGCGCTCCTCACACGAAAAAAGGCCCGTCGCCCAAATCGCTCGACCCGACATCCCTCGGAGCTGACACGGCCAGGGATCGTTTTGCAAGGCTTTCGAGCGGAACATCGGCGCCACGGAGCCACCGACACGAGCACTCCCGCGCTCTCCAATCCGGCTCGGGAAGCGCGGGAAAGCGGAGCCGATCGGCAAAACCAATCGTCCCATGGCCGGTCAGTCGGATACTTTGCGACCGGGCGTCACTCGCGGCGCTCGTATATGAGATACTTCCGGCCGGCCCAGGAAAATTGGTCAACGAGCTGCATACCGCTGAAAGCCGGCAGCTCGTCGGCGCATACGTGTTCTATGGTCATAAACGGCGGATCGAGACCGCAGATCAGATAGCTCCTACCGGGCGGTTGTTTGGACATCACCGAAGGGGCCCACTGGAATGAGAGGTCCTTAAACACAGGCCAGAATATGGAGTCGCCAAAGATATGCGCGTGGCTCAGGTCGGTGCCGCGACCGGCGATGGCCGATCGCGCCACCTGCGGTTCGCCCTGCCTCGCGTATTTGTGCCCTTCGACGTACGCTACCGCGTACATCGGAACGAACAGGACCAGCACAAACACAGGAACCGCGACAGCGCGCCAACGGACGCTGATGGTCAGGAACACCAGAAGAAAAGAAGGGAAGTACCAGAAGGGAGCGTAGAAGCCATTGCGGTGAGAAATAAAAAATCCGATGAAAAGCGTCGCGAATGAGGCGATGATTGGGAAGGGCCACTGCATATAATCTCGTCGCCAGATGTGAACCAACAGGCAAACAATAAATATCCCAAGCTCCGGCAGATGCCGATATAGCCTTGTCTCAAAGAAATACCCGTACAGGAAATGGATTGAGCCTTCCTTCCCCATTCGGAAGGGTTCCGGGAGGCAGCCAGGAGCGGTAGAATGTGGGGATGTAGGATGAAGTAGACCACGAGACCGAGCACGCCGCCGAGCGCCAACTTGGCTACGCGGTCGAATTCGGGACGGTAGCGGCGTGCCTGGATCATTCGGGCCAACTCGTAGGCGACGAGGTAGATCGGCGCCATAATGCCGATCGGCTGCACCTCGATCGCCAACACTGAGATCAATCCGGCGAAGAGAAGGTGCCGGCGTGCCACCAGAAGCAGGCCACACACAGCGAGGAAAAACGTGACGTATTCGTACTTGGATTGATTTGCCATTGCGACAAACGGCTCGGTCGCCGCGAGTGCCAGACAACAGCTGATGGCGTCGAAGCGACTGAAACCTTGGTTCACGAGAAAGGCGAAGATCGCGGCCTTGCTGAGCACGACGCCGGCTACCGAAAGGATGTTGGCGGCAACTATCGACCAATTGAACGGCGCCAGTGCCGCGCACTGCACCATTGCGCCGAGCTTTCCGAATGCGACGGTACCGCCCATGCCGCCCGGGAAAACTGATCCGAATGTAACGTCGGTAGCTATGCCCTTAATACAGTAATTGTAGGAAAATGATAAATCCCATGGAGTATCGATCGCATGATTAGCCGGGTAATTTCCGAACATAGTTGCGTATACAGCCACCACGAAGACCGCGATGACCGAGACGGATATCAGTTCGTATTTATTCGTATTAGTGTACGCGGTGCTATTGGTAGCTATGAACCATGCTTATCCGGTTGACACCCAAGAGCACCAGATTTTGTGTGGGGGCCATCCTCCGAGACACCCCTTCCGTTATAGAGCAGCGGTTCATGACGATTGATGGCTCGGCAGGCTCCGGCATGTACCACTTTGATGGCGATTTCAGGAAGCTCGAATTCCTGAGATACGATGTGACCAACCTCGCCTACTACGTTCGCCACACGGGCCGTGCCGCCGTAATAGGCGTGGGGGGTGGTCGAGACATCCTCTCTGCATATCTATTCGGGTTCCGGGATATAACCGGCGTCGAGCTCAACCCGATTTTCATCGATCTGCTCTCGCGGGTGTTTCGGTCATATAATCATTTGGCCGATCTTCCAGCAACTCGGCTGTTCGTGGACGAAGCCCGCAGCTGGTTTGCCCGATCGCCTGACCAGTTCGATAGCATTCAGATGAGCTTGATCGACACTTGGGCCGCCACTGCAGCAGGCGCGTTCTCCCTGTCCGAGAACGGCCTGTACACCCTCCAGGGTTGGCGGACCTTTTTTGATCATCTGACGCCGACCGGTACCTTCACTGTCTCCCGGTGGTGTCCGCCCAGCAATACACGAGAGACCGGGCGCATGCTGAGTCTCGCCATGGCAACCCTGATGGGTGAGAACGTTTCCAATCCGCGCGAGCACATTTTCTTAGCTGCTGTCGGAAACTTAGCAACCTTGATAGTTGCGAAAGCACCGTTCAGCCTAGAGGAACTCGCGATCCTGACCGCGACTGCGACCAAACTCCACTTCACCGTATTGGTGGCGCCGCAAGCTCCTACTAAATCCTCCGCTTTGGCGGCGATCATTGGGCGCGACGACGCCGCAAGGGCTTAATGCAGCGGTTGCGAAATATCCTCTCGATCTATCGGCACCAACGGATGACCGACCCTTCTTTTTTAACCAACTGAAAATCACTGATCCTGCGTCGCTTTCGCTTGCGTTCCGCTCAGAACCCGGCGTCTCGCGCGGCAATTTGCTGGCATCGATTACACTTGGCGTCGTTGTCGCGCTTTCGGCCATTTTTGTGTTAATCACGACTATCGTTCCTTCCCTACCTTCCGTCCGAAAGAGTTACGACTCGCATCGCTGCGCTCGGTACCATTTATTTCGTCTTAATCGGCCTCGGCTTTATGTTCGTGGAGATCGGTCTCATTCAGCGGACTTCTGTCTACCTGGGCTATCCGGTCTACGGGATGGCTATTGGGCTCTTCGGGATCATCGTATCGACTGGGATCGGCAGCTTGTTTTGCTGCCGCATCTCATTGCTGACGGGCATGCGAATTCAACTTTGGGCCGCCACACTTGGAATTTATCTGATTCTCCTACCATACTGGTTCCCCATACTTATCAACGAGTTCTCGTCGGCAAACCTCTTGGTCCGTGCTGGAGTTTCGCTCACAGCGATCGTGCCTTCTGGTCTGCTCATGGGGTTCGGATTCCCCACGGGAATGGAAATCGTGAATGCCATCGAACTCACGTCCGACGCCATGGTTCTGGGCAGTTAATGGAGCGGCCGGCGTTCTCGCGGCGGGTGTCGCCGTAACCGTCAGCATCCACTCCGGGATCAGCACGACACTCTGGTGCGGAGCCGTCTGCTATCTGTTGCTCGGGCCGATCGCAATACACCTAGCTACTTTCCGGCGCAAAAAGCCGTTTTTGGACGACCGTGCAACGGATCTGGGCGCGCGGACCCGCCGGCAGATCGCCGCCGGCAAGGTGTGAAGTGAGTGGGATTGGGATTGGGATTATCGGCTGGGCTGCTTGGCCATGACGCGGCTGATGTTGACCAGGTTGTCGGCAATCACCCCGAGGCCGACCCAGCGCTTGATTCCGGCATCCCCCTTGTACCGGCTGCGACCCAGTCCATGCCGTCGTTTGACCACGCTGATGCGACCCTCGCAGCCGGTCCGCCATTTCTGGCCGTTGCGGAACCAACGCTTCTTTTGTTCGCGTTTGCGCTCAGGGCTCTTGGTGGAGCGGTTGGGGATGCAGACGCGCTTGACGCCCTTGGCTTTCGCGGCCGCCTCGTTCTTGGCCGAGTAGAAGCCGGCATCCGCCGCCACCAGGTGCGGCGTGCAGCCCAGCGTTGCTTGATGCGTTTCGATCGCGGCAAGCAGCAGGTCCGAGTCGCTGGGCCGCCGATCGTAGACTTCGTAGGCGACGACGATCTGGTTCTCCGCCTCCTGCAATTTGACGATTTTGCCGAATTCGGTGGGCTTGCCGGCCTTGCCTTTCCGAATAACTTCAGTGGACGGCTCGAACAGGCTGACAATCTTGTTCTCGGCGTGGGTGTCGCCGGCGAAGACGCGCGCATTGGTCTGGCGCATCACCTGCCGCACGCGCGGCACCATGCTTTCCAGCTCCCGACGCAGCCCCTCCAGCACGACCTGCCGCCGGGTGTCAGCCGCCCGCTTGACGCCGTCGCCGATCTCCGTGGCGAAGCGTTTTGCCTGTCCCACCACCCGGCCGGTTGCCTGCAGTAATCTGCGGTAAGCCTGCGCTAGCTTCTCGCCGCTTTGTCGACCTTTGGCGCGGGCCGCCCGCGCGATCTCCAGAACCCGCCATTTGACGCTGCGGCTGCGATCGCGCAGTTGGGTGCCGGCCGCCCCAGCGATCCCGGTGATCTTCTTCATCGTGCGGGTCAGCACCCTCACCCCGTCGCCCAACAGGCTGCTATCGGTGGGGTAATGAATGTTGGTCTCGACCACCGTGGTGTCGACGCGCATCCGCCGGCCTTGCGCCACCCGATGGTCGCGCGCGATCTGCACGATCCGTTCATGGATCTGTTTGACTACCACCGGCCCCACTGCGACGCCCCAACGGCCCATGGTCTTGGCGTCGGGCATCTTGGTGCCGCCCACCCGGGTGAAGTCGCGATACACCAGATTGGCTCTCACTTCCCGTTCCAGCACGCCGTAACTCCAGTTGCGCATGTGCTTGAGCACCAGCAAACGCAGCACCACCTCGGCCGGGGTGCCCGGCCGGCCGCGGGTGCGGCTCTGCGGATGCCGCTGGGCCAGGGCCTCATAGATCGCCGCCACGATCTCCTTGTCGCCCAGCACCTGATCGGCGTGCTTCATCCACGCTTCGTGCAGATCCTTGACTTCCTCGGCAATCAACCCGTCACCAAAGGTGCGCTGCGCCCGCCGTGTCTGGATCATGGGTTCTTCCTTGCGCGTCGCGGCGCGGCGCCATCCGGCCGCAGCAGCGCGTGGTTGAGCTCGCAGATGTCCTCGAGTGCTTCCTTGAGCTTGTGGTAATTGCCGAGCCACCGGCGCACGTCATCAACCTGTTCGCGGCGCAGGCTGAACTGGCGAGTACGGCCGCCGACCATCGCTCTGCGTCAAGCGCTTTTCTCCAAAAAAACTAAACCGCGATGCAGCCGCCGATCGTACCTTGTGAAGGGCCGCCTACCGCACGCACAGCCCGCGCACAAAATGTCCGTGCTTGCAGTTTCTGGAGCTTCGGCGCCCTTTTAGATCAATCACTTATACCGGCTATTTTTGCGCTGGAAAGTAGCTAGACTTCGCGGTAATACGACGGATGTGGTCGCAGTAACCGCGGCGTCGGGATAAGAGAGGATAACTGATCTTTTAACGTTCTATCGCGCGTGTTACAGCGGTTCTTTGGATATGACTCCTAGGAGGTGATCTTCGTTGATTACGATTCGAGCGACAGTACCGCCGTCCGTGCTCGCATCTTGGCACGGCTACGTTGGTTGGACTGTTCGCGCTATCTGCATTGTAAAGAGACTCGGATTTGCGTCGCAAAACCGCCACGACGGTCGGTAATCAGGCCCTGAGGGATGATTATCGATTATCGGGTAGGGTGACCCCGCTCAGCCTTCGCTGACCCAGTTCTCGAGCAGGCGATGTTTTTTGTCGCGGCCACATACTCGCGGAGCCTCAGGAGGGTGCTGTATGGAACGAGCCGATCGCTGCCCGCACCCGCGGATCGCTGAGTTTCCACAGCCAGCGGTCGTAGAGGAAGTGCACGAAGCCCAGCCCGACCCTAGCGCAGATGACCATAGGGACGGCGCGGATCATATTCCCGGCTGATGTCGGGATCATCCATACAAACCCGACACTGCCCAACAGTAGGATCAGGGCAATGAAGAGCCAGCCGCGCCCCGAGGCGGCTGAGCAGAGCCCGATCGCGACCATCCAGTGGTTGAACGAGAAGACCCCAAGGCAGAGCAACGCCATCCAAGACGAATGCGTGATGGCCGGTAGCGCCACCATACCGAATGCCGTGATGGCGAGGCAGCTAAACTTATCCGCGAGCCGCCGTCGACGATCGCAAGGGCCGTTGCGCCGATAGAGCTGTACGACCCCAAAATTCTGCATGCCGAAGTGATAGATGTTCCAGACCCAATAGATCCAGACCACGAGCGGGAAGGGATTCCGCCAGTCGGTCAGCCGGAAAAGCTGGTGCGGCAAATCGGTTCGAAAGCTCGTCCACCCCAAGCTCGTGACGGCACCAACGCCAAAGGCGGCCACGAAGACCGCCCCTGGAAGAAGGATGTATTTCTTTGGTTCTCCCACGATAAGTTGGCGAAAGCCGCCGTGCGACCACGCCAACACGATCGGCGAGAGGGTGTGACCTGTCTCCAGTAGCACGACCAACGTGAAGAACGCCAACCGTGCGGCCGGTGGCGCGAACAGCAACGCCAGACCGACCGGCAGACCGCTCAATATCCAGAACCCGTCCCAGATCGGGCCACGTATCCAAGTCACGGATACACCAGCGTCCCGATGCACGCCTGCGTCTGCCAGTTGGCGCACATCCAAACTTGCATGTCCTGGACATAGAGATCAACGGTGTTTACCAATTGTTTATTTCCGATGCCGAGCGTTATGACTTTGTCAGTGGCCGTCAACACTACGGGTACTGTGGCAGTGTATTTCCAACAACCCAGCTTGTGTGCCGGATCGTCGCCGTCCAAGTATTCGCATTTCGAGAGTTGCGTGCCGTCACTTGTAAAAAGCGTCGAGATCGTATGATACGCTGTTAAATCCGAAGAAAAAGCGGGGGGCCATATCCCATTGAAGCTGGGCCACTCGATCGTGCCGTCACCCCACTGCCATCCACTTCCGGTGTTGGAATTGGCTACGACCTCGAACATATCCGGTTCCACCCAATTGGAGACCCCTGGTTTCGTGTAGTCAAAATAATTCGCTACATAATAAGTCTGTCCAGGTGGGTTCGCCAGAGCAGGCGGGACAGGGAGCTGAGTTAAGCTCGCGGCGGAGAAGCGGAACGTCAGCTTCACGTACATCTCAGACCCTATGGTCGGCGAGCCTGTCGCGCCGCCGGCCTCCGGCCAACTTAGATTGATCCCATTTTGGGCGCCCGCAGCCGGATAAGTCGAATCCCCATTCTGCGCCTGAAAGTGCAGGACATTTTTCCCGACCGAGGCATCATACTCTTGAGTTATACGGGAGCATGAAGGCTGCCCGTACTGCCGATTACCATCGCCATAGTAAGCATAGCCCCACCGATAACCCGTCGTCGGCCCTCCACACCCGTCAATCCAATTCGCAATATTTGCATAGGATGGCTGCGAGAAGTCGGCGTTGAGCACCTGGGTCGTGAACCCGGCAGCAGCCGCCGGGGCAGGGATTACCGGGGGGTCCAAGGGAGAGCACGTCGTCCCCGGAGGTGCCGGAGATGGGCACGTCGTTGGGACCTGGCCATAGGCCAGACCCGGCGCCAGCAGCGCCGCCGTCAACAATAGCTTTTTAATCATATCGAGAACTCCACAGAAGCTGCTTGGCTACCCTGAGAGGCGGTTATTATGGTTGGATGCGAGCCGTCGTCTGCCGGTGTCAGCGCTCGGGCAGTGACGATATTGAGGCCTGATATGGTGTACATATCGGTGTTGCTCGTTGTCAGTACTCCCTTGAATTGAGAGCCGTCCGACATCGTGACATTGGCCGTCGCGATCAACGTGCCGGCGGGCGCATTATCGGGTATTGTGGCGCTTGCGAGAGCGAGCCTGATCGCCGTGGGTGTCGCGGCCTCGACCGGCGCTGTAGTGCCAGCATCTACCCAACTGCCGTTCTGTCGAACATACCAATGACCGCTCACTTTATTGACAGTATAGAGATTGCCATTGGTGATTTGCATCTGAACGCCCGAGCCGTTGGCGTTCCCATTCAGCTGAGTGTTCCAGTCGACCCCGTCCGTCGCCTGCCCACCAAAGGTCCAGGTACCTTCTGACGTTGTTAGAATTCCAGGTTGCCCGCCGTAGATGATAGCCCCGTCGGGTGCTGTAGTGCCAGCATCTACCCAAGCGGCATTCTGGCGGACATACCAATGTCCATTGACTTTATTGGCTGTATAGAGATTGCCATTGGTGATTTGCATCTGAACGCCCCAGCCGTTGGCGTTCCCATTCAGCTGAGTGTTCCAGTCGACCCCGTCCGTGGCCTGAGCACCGAAGGTCCAGGTACCTTCTGACGTTGTTAGAATTCCAGGGCGCCCGCCGTAGATGATAGCCCCGTCGGGTGCTGTAGTGCCAGCATCTACCCAAGCGGCATTCTGGCGGACATACCAATGCCCGTTGACTTTATTAACTGTATAGAGATTGCCATTGGTGATTTGCATCTGAACGCCCCAGCCGTTGGCGTTCTCATTCAGCTGTGTGTTCCAGTCGACCCCGTCCGTGGCCTGAGCACCAAAGGTCCACGTACCTTCTGACGTTGTCAGACTGCCGGCCTGCCCCCCGAAGATAATGGCCCCATTGGGTGAAACGCTAGGCGGCGGCGGTGGCGGCGGTGGCGGCGGTGGCGGCGGCGGTGGCGGCGGCGGCGGTGGCGGCGGCGGTGGCGGTGGCGGTGGCGGCGGCGGCGGTGGCGGTGGCGGTGGTGGCGGTGGTGGCGGCGGCGGCGGTGGCGGTGGCGGTGGCGGCGGCGGCGGCGGTGGCGGCGGTGGCGGCGGTGGCGGCGGCGGCGGCGGCGGTGGCGGTGGCGGCGGCGGCGGCGGTGGCGGCGGTGGCGGCGGCGGCGGCGGCGGCGGCGGCGGCGGCGGTGCTATGTTCACTGCAACGTGAAAGACCGCGTTGCCGCTGAACCTGGTCGTCGTCCCATTAGCGTGAACCCGGACCGAATAAATACCGGCCATAATTGACGCGCGCTCCGTCACCAGGCTGTTCCCGGAGATGGCAAAGAAACCGGCGGAATTCTTGGTTAATGTGAAATTGCAAGGTATAACGTTGCTTGACGCATCGTATGCGGTCAACACGCCGATGACGGTCCCCGCTGGTACGTTGTTATTTACAGTCAAATTGCTGATACTAATTGTCATATAGCTCTCCGATATGCATTAAACTAGTGTGCCGTCTCTGAAATCGCATTACTTTCTGGTTGGAGCGCGGCGAGCGTCTGTCTGGCAGCATCGATCTTGCGCAGGATGTCTTCGCCCTTGGCTTTCCACACGTAGCGCCGCGGATTGTCGTTGCGTGCCGCCAGGAAGGCGATGATGGCGTCGGCCAGTTCTCGGGTCGACGCGAAGCTCTTCTCGGTAATGAACTCGGTGAGGTCACGGAAGAAGCGCTCGACCAAATTCATCCACGATGACGAGGTCGGTGTGTAATGCATGTGAAAGCGGGCGTGGCGCTCGAGCCATCGCATGACCGCGGGATGTTTATGGGTGGCGTAATTGTCGGCGATGATGTGGATGTCGAGATCGGCCGGGGTCTGCTCATCGATGGTTTTGAGGAAGGCCAGCCACTCCTGATGGCGATGACGCGCGGCCAGACGGGTGATCAGCTTGCCCTCGAGATAATTGAGCGCGGCAAACAGGGTCAGCGTGCCATGTCGCACGTAATCGTGGGTCTTGGTGCGAATGTGGCCGATCCCCAGCGGCAAACCCGGTTGCGTGCGCTCCAAGGCCTGGCATTGTGATTTCTCGTCGCAGCACAGCACCAGCGCCTTCTCCGGCGGGTTGAGATACAGCCCGATGACGTCCCAGAACTTCTCTTCAAAGCGCGTGTCGTTCGACAGTTTGAAGGTGCGCGAGAGATGCGGCCTGATGTCACTGGCCGCCCACAGGCGCTGCACGCTGGCCGGCGAGATCCCGGCGGCGCGGGCCATCGTGCGGCAACTCCACCGCCCCAGATGGGGCGGCGGCGTCACCGCTTGCTCCACCACCTGCTGCACCGCCGCCTGTGGCAGCCATGGCTTGCGCCCGCGCCCGGCACGATCGTTCAACCCGTCCAGCCGGTGCAGTGCAAAGCGCCCGACCCAACGGTTCACGGCGAGGCGCGAGATCCCCAGCTGCTCGGCGATGCGCTGTTGGGTTAGACCTTGCGCACTCAGCAGGATGATCTCAGCCCGCCGACGATCGCGCACCGACACGGTCGTCGCGCGAGCCCGGCGGCCCAGTTCCTCAGCCTCTTCCACAGCTAACTCGATCCTTTGACGCGCCATAAGCAGTCCCCCCAATCGGCACGCCAATATACCCACCACCCCACCTCTTGTAACTCCATTTTAGATACGGCACACTAGGCGAATTGGCGCGTAGCGAATCCTCAATTCGTGGGAGAATGCCGAAATGATAATAATATGAATTATCGCATTTGTCCACCGGTTATAATTTGTCTTTTTGTAAATTTGTACACATCCCGATGCATCCCGACGCGTCTATGACGCTTTATCGGTGTCCCGAACTTTTCCGCCCCACAGCCGCAAAAGAGCAAGGACCGAGCGCAGTACCGTCCACCGCCGATGATGCCTGAAAGGCCAATTAAGTCGTCTTCATCGCGTTACGGCTGAGGAGAGTTCCCAACCGAGATGCGCTAAATGAGAAAGAATCTCATTGCGATGTTATTTTTGCTTCCACGTGAATACCGACGAGACGGCGTAGTTCCAGACCGATCCGACGCCGCCGCCGGCAAACGCCGGCGAGCCACCAGATCTCGTTCCTGGAAAAGATGTAGCCGGCGATGCCGACATTCGCGACCGTGCCGAGGGCGCAAATCGCATAGAAGGTGAACAGGCCCCGCACCAACACCAGACCGCGCAGGCGGCGGTCCCGATAGGTGAAGAGATTGTTCAGGAAGAAATTCGATGTCATCGCTGCAACCGCAGCAGAGGCCTGCGCCAGATCGTAGACCGCGCCGGCGATGGTGAGCGCAAACCAGAGGACCGCCATATGGATGAACAGGCCGATCCCGCCGACCAGGGCAAAGAGGGCGAAACGAACCGGAACGATGTGGCCGATCAGCTTATCGGCGATCGGCATCATGTATTCCCAGGCGACGAGCGCGTCGAGCTTGCTCTCGCCGCACCGCCGTTCGCGGAGCTTGTAGGGCAGTTCGCCGAACCACAGCGATCGCGACGACGGCGCCAGGATATCGACGAGAATTGGACCCCCTGATTGGAAAGGCGCCGCAGAGCCTCTTCCAGGCACCTCCCGCCGCAGCATGAAAAAGCCGCTCATCGGATCGGCGATCTCGGCTTTGCAGATGATTCGGGACAGGCGCGCGGCGACGGCGCTGATCTTCGCGCGGCCGGCATTCCATTCGCCGATCCCGCCGCCGGCCACATGCCGGCTTCCGACCACCAAATCGACCGGCTCGCTTTTCAGGATCGCCAGCATCTGCGGCAGCAGCTTCTCATCGTGCTGCATGTCGGCATCCATGATGGCGATATAGGGCGCGGACGTCGCCAGGGCGCCCTCGATGCAGGCTGTCGTGAGGCCCCGCCGCCCAATCCGCTGCAGGCAGCGCACCCGCCGGTCGCGCCGGCTGATCTCACGGATCCAATCTGCCGTGCCGTCGTGCGAGTCGTCATCGACGAAAATCACCTCCCAGCCAACCGTGTCGAGTACCGTGTCGAGCAACTCGAGGAGCGGCCCGATATTGTCCCGTTCGTTGAGGGTCGGAATGACCACGGTCAATTCCGGCCCCTCTGCCGGCGCGCGTTCCTGAGCCTGACCGACGGCGGCGATATCATTCCGTCGCGCTAACTCGACATCCATCGTGCTGTGTCCCGCTGGGATAGGGCTCAGAAAAACAACCTCAATAGAGGGGCAAACACGGCAACGCTCTCTGCTTTATTGATCGCGCGCGCCGACAATTTCACGGCTGCCGCCGATTGTTAATCAATGCATTTGCGCTGGAGGATCTTACCAGACGCGGAACGCGAAGCTAAATTCTGCGCGGGCATTGCGCAAGGTGCCAAGCGCGTGGAACCCGGCTACATGGCTTCCGGAGAGACCACTCTTGCGCGTTAAATTGTCACGACCGCCCTCGGGTGGTGGACGGTCCCGCCTAAACGCAGTTCTGAATTAACGAGTGCCGGGCCGGTCCCTGGACGACATCTGTGCACAGGGAAACCGCCAGGTCGGCCGCGACAATTGCGTGCCGTGGAACGGGCTCGCCTTGCAGGTCCGGCCGCGGCGCAATCGCCACCACAACGTCAATGCCACGATCCGGGTCCACCAATATCCCCACGGACAGCTCGCTATCTTCGATGGGCGGAACTGCCTTGTGTCCACCAAATACAGATGTCACCTCTTTTGCCATTTAGAAATATCACTTTTCCACTTTTCGGTGGCTGGGCGGTGCGGAGCGCCCGCGTAGCGCAGCGCCCGACCGTCGTCCGATTAAGTCGGACACCGTTTGCGCGCGACGAGTGCTGGTTGGCATTGCTTGAGTGGTTCAAAGGAGCGATAATTCCCCTCTTGGAGAGGTATCCGATGTCGGATTACCTGTCGTCGTCGCGATTAGCGGTGTGGTTGGCCTGCCGCGGCTCACGTGGCCCACGGCTGGACTATCTTCATTTAAAATCACTATTTTTTCCGATGTTGTATTATCCAATGCGAGCTAATGCCCTGCGCTATCGTCTCCTTCCGTCGCGAACAAGACCGGGTAAGGTGCAGCTTGGACCGGGGGCCAGAAGTTACCTGCACGGTTGGACGAACGTTGACCGTAATTTTTGGACTGCGAAAATCGATATTTGGGCTAACATAGGGACAAAACTACCGTTCAGAGCGGAAACAGTCGAGGCGTTCTATTCGTACCATGTCATCGAGCATCTGCCCGCGCGACAGTTGCCATTTCATTTTTCGGAGATGTTTCGTTGCCTCAAACCGGGGGGCGTGATCCGCGTCGGCGGGCCCAACGGCGATATGGCGATCAAGAAATTTGAAGAACATGATCTCGATTGGTTCGGCGACTGCTCGGGCCGCCAAAGCATTGGCGGGCGCTTCGCCCACTTCGTCCTGTGGGGAGGCGAGCATTTGGGAATTCTAACGTCGTCATATTTGAGAGAATTAGCGGAGAATGCCGGTTTTGATCAAATCACCTTCTGCAAACCGGTGCAGGAAAGCCATTTTCCCTCTGTCTTCGAACAGGCCTTGAATACGGAATGGGAGCCGACGCCTGATGTTCCGCGTACGTTGATGATGGAGGCACACAAGCCTTAAGACACCCGCCATTGATAGAGTACCATTCTTCGCTCCACTTACCCAACTACTTTTCGGATAATTGGCTCACCATGAAAGAAACGTAGCGACCGCAGCACGAAGACCGCATCACCGCCGATCCAAAGATTTTGGGCGGAAAGCCTTAAAACCGCAACCCGTCCGGCCCAAGCCGAAACGACCGTAAGCGCAAACCAGAGGACCGCCATATGGATGACGAGCCCAATTCCACCAACAAAGGCGAATAGCGCAAAACGGACCGGCACGACATGGCCGATCAGCTTGTCGGCGATCAGCATCATGTATTCCCAGGCGACCCGCGTATCGAGCTTGCTCTCGCCGTGCTGCCGTTCCCGGAACTCGTAGGGCAGTTCCCGGAACCGCAGCAGCCGCGGCGACGATGGGACGATACCGAGCTGGATCTTGAATCCCTAAATCCCTGACCGGAAAGGCGCCCGCAGAGCCGCTTCCAGCACCTCCCGCCGCAGCATGAAAAAGCCGCTCATCGGATCGGCGATCTCGGCTTTGCAGATGATTCGGGACAGGCGCGCGGCGACGGCGCTGATCTTCGCGCGGCCGGCATTCCATTCGCCGATCCCGCCGCCGGCCACATGCCGGCTTCCGACCACCAGATCGACCGGCTCGCTTTTCAGGATCGTCAGCATCTGCGGCAGCAGCTTCTCATCGTGCTGCATGTCGGCATCCATGATGGCGATATAGGGCACGGAAGTTGCCGGGCCCCTCCGCTGCAGGCCGTCGTGAGGCCCGCCGCCCGATGCGCTGAAGGCAACGCACTCGCCGGTCGCGCCGGCTGATCTCACGGATCCAATCTGCCGTGCCGTCGTGCAAGTCGTCATCGACGAAAATCACCTCCCAGCTTAACGTCTCGAGCACCGCATCCAGCAACTCGACGAGCGGCCCGATATTGTCCCGTTCGTTGAGGGTCGGAATGACCACGGTCAATTCCGGCCCCTCTGCCGGCGCGCGTTCCTGAGCCTGACCGACGGCGGCGATATCATTCCGTCGCGCTAACTCGACATCCATCGTGCTGTGTCCCGCTGGATAGGGCTCAGAAAACCAACCTCAATAGAGGGGCAAACACGCCAACGCTCTCTGCTTTATAGATCGCGCGCGCCGACAGTCTCACGGCTGCCGCTCCAAATTCGCCGATTGTTAACCCAATGCGTTTGCGCTGGAGGATCTTACCAGATGCGGAACGCGAAGCTAAATTCTGCGCGGGCATTGCGCAAGGTGCCAAGCGCGTGGAACCCGGCTACATGGCTTCCGGAGAGACCACTCTTGCGCGTTAAATTGTCACGACCGCCCTCGGGTGGCGGACGGTCCCGCCTAAACACAGTTCTGAATTAACGAGTGCCGGTAGGAGACGCGGCGCCGGGCTGAGCCGTCCCACGAGGCGCCGGGCATCGTTGTCCCGCCGGCTGATAGGGTGCACCCGTCTGCGGTGGCCCCTCCCGGCTAAAGCGTGCTCACCGCATGAGCCAAGGCGCGTGGACGCCAAAGCCATCCCCGAAAGCAACGCGCCCCGCGCGAGTTGCGCTCCCAGGATCGGTGGGCTGTAATGTAGTGCCTCAAACGCACGATCGAAATCGTCGGAGATGCGAAGATGCTGCGGGAACCCGGGACACCAATGCGGCGTGAGCAATCATCTTTCCTGTTCCTCAAGAGTTCGATCGTAGTCATCATCGGTGTCGTTATCGCATATCAGATTGCGACGCTCGCTCGCCAAGGTCTATGGTTTGACGAGATATATACAGTAATGGTGACCCGCCCGGAGCACTCGTTTACAGAGATGTTTCAGAAATATTTGCTGTCCGACGACACTCCACCACTCTACTATATATTGATGTATTTCTGGCAGTTGATTGCCCCGAGCGGCGATTGGTCTATGCGCGTGCCGGGGCTGTATTTCTACGTTTTGACAATCGCGGCAGCCGCCCTGTATCCTTGTCAGGCTATGAACACCGCCAGACGCATCACCTTCATTTCCCTCGTCGGCTGTAGCTTCGGCACGATAGTTTTCGCGCAAGAAGTTCGAAGTTATGCCCTTTTTGGTTTACTAGCGACCTGCATTTTGTATGACATGCTAGACCACTCGGTCGTCCTGGACGATGGCAGAGAGCCATCGTGGGCTCGGCTCGGATGGTCAGCGGTGCTCGGCTTGGCTGCTAGCTACACCCACTACTTTGGGTTCTTGTTCTTCGGCGCCGCGGTTCTCGCGCTGCTTGGTTACGGCATTGCTCGAGGCCGAATACCATGGCGAATTATAGCGATGGGCTGCGTGGTCGCGGGTGGGTTCTTTCCGTGGATAGTCGTCAGGTTCAGCGCCGCCGCCGGGAATCCGTGGATTACTGATCGACCCATCGGTGTCCTTCGCGGGTTCCTTCGACACCTCGTAGGAAGCCCGTTTGCTGCCGGTCTGATCGCGATACTCGGATTGTGGGCTCTGTTCTTACATACGCGGGCGGTGTTAGGCAATCGACACCTGTGGCTGGTGCTCGCCGCTATCGCGATCAATTTATTGGTTTCGATCCTCTCATACTTCCATACTCCAATTTTGAATGAGCGCCACCTCACGGGCGTGCGAATAGCGACGTTACTAGCATTCTCGCTAATTATTAGCGAAATTCTGTCTGACCGACGAGCGCAAGCCTTGTTGATTGCTACATCGGTAGCGTTGTTCTTCTCGTTTATAATTACCGAGAAACCTAACGGGAGTTGGCGCGAGCCAGCTGCTTACGTAAGCGAGCATACAAGATGCAATCGACGGGAAATATTAGCCTATCCGCAATATGTGGTCGGGGTCTTGCCCTATTACCTGTCCGATCAGCGGTTCGTCATTAAAGAGAGCCAGTTCAATTCAAGCGTCGTCCGGGAGCTCGACAACCTCAATGAGACCCGCCCTGGTTGTGACGTAGTGGCGATCGCACTTAATTTGGATCCAAAGGACCCCGCTGCTCGGGAGAAGGCGCTCGCCGCCACGCCTTTCCGTGGACCTGGCTTTCATGTGCAGGAGTGGCCGAGTGCGTTTGTTGTTCGGCGAAACAATTCCGAGAGCGTGAATTAACGACTGCCGGGCGGAGATGCGGCACCGGGCTGCGGTGTCCCTGCAGGCTGATAAGGCCCGCCGATGCCGGGCTGGTAGACGGCACCAGGCAGCGTTGTCGCACCTGGCCGATACGGTCCGCCGATGCCGGGCTGATAAGCTGCACCGGGCTGATAGGATGCGCCAGGCTGATAGGCGGTGCCGGGCTGCGGTATTCCGCCGGGCTGATAGGGTGCGCCGGTCTGCGGTGCCCCACCCGGCTGATAGGCGCCGCCGGGCTGCGATGCCCCACCCGGCTGATAGGCGCCGCCGGGTTGCGATGCCCCACCCGGCTGATAGGCGCCGCCGGGCTGCGATGCCCCTCCCGGCTGATAGGGCCCTTGAGCATGCAGCGGGTTGGCCCCATGCACAATAAAACATAGGCTCAGGGTCGTTATCGCCAGCGCAGGCGATTTGAAGGGTCTTCTGCGGGCCACTGTTCTCTCCCTCTCCAGCCGAGATTTCCAGAAAGAGCGATCGTGTCACCCGTCATTCGAATTATCAACCGGATTAACTTGGGTCGAGCGACGGCGCCGCCCCGCCGCCAGGCTAGTCAAGCCCGGCGCCAAGGAGTGCGACCGTCCCCGCCTCGGGTACGAGTTCCGCGATCACCACTTCGGCATGGCGCAATAGATCGATTTTTCCGTCCGGACGTCCGCTGCAATTCCCCCGCTGGCCGCGATTTTTTCCCCTGCAATTCGCTGCGAATTCGGCTGCTCGCCGGTGCCGGGAATTGGCACTCAACCGGCTGAAAACGCACGACAATCTCTCCAGATCAGGCGGCGATTTTCCGCCGTTGCAGGCAAATTTCCCGGCAACAGCGCAATCCACGTCCTCTAGAAATAACGTTCAGGAACGCGGATGATGTCGTCGGGCCGAATCGGCGACATAATATCCGCCTTGCTCTCCTCGCCATTTCGCGTGAGGATTACAAAGTTCTGATTCGCTCTATAAGTATAGCCGTGAGCGGCCGCTACAGCACTAAGAACGTTCATGCCACTGACGTACGGATACCCGCCGGGACCAGCGACTTCGCCAAGAATGTAGTACGGCCGATAGGTTATTATAGCTACGCTGGCATGAGGCTGAGTGAGGTATCGGCCCGCTTTTAATTTCTCCTCTATTTTGGCTTCGAGCTGATCCGCAGTCAAGCCCGCCGCCGGTACTGAGCTGATCAGCAGCATCCTGACCGTCCCGTCGTCTTGGACGGTGTATTGGCCATTGAGCTCATCGGCCCCGAGCACCCTGATCAGAACGCTATCTCCTGGTCCGAGATGATACGAGACATCGGGCTTGGCAGCGAGCTCCGGCAAGCCACTGCCCGGAGAACAACCGGCCACGGCAAAGAGGGCGATCAACGCCACCCACGCAATGCGGAGATATGGGTTCATGCTCGAGCACCTCCTCAGGATGTTTCCTTTAACACCAAGTCGCGCTCCGATTCTAGCATGAGAAGGTGTCGCCGCCGCCCGGAGAGCCGCGAGCTCGGGGGGCAAAACCCTGCGCTATCCCCAGAGAACTGCCTTGGGCGCGACAACAAAGCTGAGAGAGGTTGCCAAAAGCTTCGCAATCGATAATGTCGCGCCGATGCACCCGGTTCAGACATCCTTTCGCATTCTCACATGGTGCTGTGTCCTGCTGCTGGCAGTCCTTTCGTTGTTACCTGCTCAAGATATGGTGCGAACCGGATTTCCCGGCCAGCTAGAGCATTTAGTCGCCTATGCGGGATCGGCGGCCATCGCCGTGGCTGGGTATCAACGGCGAGGTCCTCTACGCATCATCGGCTTATTTTGGGTGTACGCCGGTCTCCTGGAGTACTTACAGCATTTTTCGCCGGGCCGACATCCCGCAATCGAGGATTTTGCGGCATCAGCGTTCGGAGCGTTCGCCGGCGGGCTCGCTGCAGCCCTCCTCGTACGCCGCTTGTGGAAACGCGCATATTTAGACGTCGTCTGATTTGAGTCGGTCAGTCAAAAATTCAGCGGAAATCGAAGGAGCGCGCCCTGAGGTCGCGCCGGATCGGAACGTCTGCCTCGCTGTCCTCGTGAAGAAGCTGAACAGCCGGCTTGCGGCATTTTGTTTGCTTATTCACCTCAGCCTCCTGCCGCTCGATGCGTTCGCCCAAATTACAGAATCGCTACTGCCATATCCGGTGGCGCCGCGCACCCCGCAACAACAGCCCTCGGCATTCGCTCCGATCGGACTTCGTGTCGGTGACTTTTTCTGGTTCCCGCGCGCCGAGCTTGACGAAGCCTATAACAGCAACATCTTTGCGACCAGCACTCGCCCCAGCTCCGATTTGATTACTGCCCTCACAACGAGCTTCGATTTACAGTCGAACTTTTCCTCGAATTCCCTAAATGCGCACGGTGTTTCCTTGCTGCAAGCTTATGCCGACCATTCAGCGCAAAACACTCAGGACGGTGCCATCAGCGCAGACGGTACGCTCGACGTGACCGCTGGAAGTCAACTTTACGGGACCGCACAAGTGGCCCACCAGCACATAGCCTACGGCTCGCCCAATTCACCTGGCTCCATTGCTGAGCCGGTCACGTACTGGGAATACGTCGCGACAGCAGGCTATGTGCAGGGAGGGCGACGCTTTTCCTACAATGTCGATGTCGGTGTAACATCGGCGCAATACAACGCCGCACAGCTCGTCGGCGGCGGCGTATTGCCGCAGAGCTCGCAAGATGCAACAGCCTCCTCGGCGGCTGTTACCGGCAGGTATGAAATTATTCCGGATTACCTTGGCTATGGCCGTGTCGGTGCCAGCCTGTTCGACTATTGGCATACTGTGCCGGGAGAAACGCGCCCGAATTTTACAACGTATCGCGTCGATGTCGGTCTGCAGATCCTTCCTAGGAACCACATTATTTATGGCGATGCCTATGTTGGATACTTGGTCCAAAATTTTGCCCAGTCGAGCCTTGGTTCGACCTCTACACCCGATTTCGGCGGAGATCTCACGTGGTCCATCACTCCGCTTACGACACTCACCTTTACTGGGCTGACGACGTTCAATACGGGCACGGGAGCCTTTACTGGGCTGACAACGGCAGGCACCAGTATCCCCACGGCCGGAAACAGCTATCTCTCGAGGGTCTTCTCGGCGGGCGTCAATCACCAGCTCTTGCCCAACCTCCAACTTGGCCTCACCGGCACCTACATAAACAACACTTTCCAGGGCATTAGCCGCGGAGCGGATAATGTCTTTATTGTCAACGCTACCGTCAGATATCAGGTAAACCGGAACCTGTACCTCGGCGGTGATATCTACTACGCCCAGCAGAGTTCAATGGCGGCGGGGGCTTCGTTTAGCCAAAACATATTCACGTTGAGGGCTGGCACGCAGTTTTGAGCTGCGCCAGCCGTGCCTCGGGTTCGCGACCCGATCTCCCGGTCTGGAACACGCCCAAAACCGGAGGAGCATCTGCTGCCACACCCGGACATTTCATCTGCTAGGACAAATTGCAATGAGAAACTTGACACAGTCGGCTTGCGAGACGGGCTTCATCGCAAACCAGCTTTATGCCTGGCGGCCGGAGTTTCCGTTCGGCCGCTCATATCTGCGCCCGTCCTCCGAATCCCATTTGAGGAATTGGTCGACGGTCATCCGAACCGGAATTTTCGCCGGCACAATGATATGGTGTCTATACGACGGATCGTCCCTCAGAATACCTCTTGCCGCTGATCAGCGAGTGAGAGCTACCGTACGCGCTGGGCATCGCGGTTCGACTGAATGTTGCTGACGAGTTCCAGGATGTCAACTTTGCTTAATAGACTAGACTGCGGCCGCTCGCCGCCTCGCACGGCGAGATCTTCGTGGTGACGACGATCAGGCTGGCGCGGCGCCGGACAGGACCGCGCGTGGTGTGAACACGATTCAGCGCCAACACATTTGGCCCAACGGCCGGGCCCGTTTGCCAGATCGACCGAACCGGATCAAACCGCCGCGCCCGCCCGCGAGGCCATCGGTACGGTCGAACCGCACGCGCCCGCTCAGCCCCCCAATGCTGCGTAACTTCGCTGGGGATCGCCTGCATGTTAGCGCCGCGATCGGGACACGATGAGGCCGGATGGCGGACCTCGACCCCGGGCCGGCGGCGCGGGCGATCAGCCGCTCCGACCGATTACGACGGCCCCTCGCCGGAGGCGGCGCTCATACGCTCTCTCATGATGCCGATCATGCGCCCGAGCAGATTGTGGCCCCGGCAATCGGGTTATGCAGCGCGACGGCGAAGCGCTCGGAGCGCGGCCTGCGGCTCATGCGCCAGAATGCGCATGAGCGCGATCGTTGCCGGCTCCATCATCACCCGATTTTGTTCCCAGTTCCGCAACGTCGCGACAGGGATCCCCAGCGTATCGGCAAATTCTTGCTGCGACATTCCGAGGCGCTTGCGGATATACCATGCGGAGATAATATCTTCTTCCCGCAGCTCCTCATCCGGGACTTGGCCATCCTCAATCATGTGCTGGTGAATTTCCTCCTCGCTTGTCGCTTTGATCTTCGCGCGATTGCGCCGCGACCGGCGCGCCTTGATCTCGTCAAGCGTCATTCGCGTAATCGCCATATCTCGATTTCCTTTCGATTGGCTCGCCGCACCGAGATTATTCGCACCGCTGCGCTGCGCCGAGTAAACACCACATGCAGAACATCGCCTTGGCCTTCTCCGACGGCCCGAAAGCTGTCTTCGCCATATTCGCGGCGGGTGTCCTGCCAGATCACCACCGGGCCTTCGAAATTCGGGCACCGTCGTCGAAGCCGACGCCCCGATCACGTAGCGTTTTGGCGTGCTTGGCGTCATCCCACTCAAACTCCATTATCGGAAACTACGCTTAACGCGTAGTCATTGTAACGGAGCACAGCCGGCAGCCTGGCTAGCAGGTCGCCACGCGACATCTCGCCGACCCGAAGCGGCCGTAGCGATAATCAGGCATTCCGGCCGAGTCTCTCGCTTGGCGCCGCGCACGGGCCTTATGCGCCGCTCGGCGGCCGGCGCTTTTCGCCGCCTCGCGCGCAAGACGGCGTCACACTGCATCGAGGGAGCGCGGATCCGATTCAGCAAGGGGGATTGATAGCACGCAGGCCGGGTTGTGGATGGAACGGCTGCGTCCGGGATCTCCGGCGCAAACGACGGACGGCCGGCAGAGGCCGCATAACCGCACCCCGAACCCCGCAGATCTCCGAAAACCCCTCGGCGGCCCGGACGAGCAACTGCTTGTACAGCAGCGCGTTGGCGAGCCTACCGACCTCGACCTCCTGGCCGTGCGTGGTTCCAGGCCGGCGACGCGAGGTCGCCGAAACCCGTTCTCGGCACGGCCCGTATTATCCGTTCGCCGCCCCCTCCTTCTCGGTCTTCCGCTGCGGTAGCCGCTGCCAGTGGCTGGGTTCCGCAGCTTCGACGCACCAGATGTTCTGGCGGAAATCCGGCGAAGGGCGGGCCCATCCGAAACCCGCATGGCAGCGCCAAGCCCCACTACCGCACGCTCGCCTGCTGATCTTCCGTTTCAACGTTAGCCAAGATCGCGCCCCTCCTGCCGCGCCGCGCCGGGCGCGGCTGAGGAACGGACCGCCACATTCGCAGAGCGAGGCTGTGCCTGAATGACCGCTGCGCGACGCTGCCAATCTCGTCGGTTGCTGTTCCGCGCCTGTCGCGACCCGGCCCCGCTCGCTTGCACGCCTTAGCGGTTAAGCCGGCGCGACGCTCGGCACTCTCCACGCTCATCGGCAATCGGGCCAGCGCTCCTGGCCGTTGACATGACCAACGGGTTATCTTCGATCTGTTGATCCAAGTGTACTAGGATTTGATTACGGCGGGACTGTGCGTTGCTCGGTCAGCGACCCTCATTAAATTAATGTGCTGGCGCGCCCGGAAGACGATCCTCTCCCCAGCTTCAAGATCTCCTGATACCGTCCACAAACGCAAAGCTACGTTGAGCGGATCAATACGTAGCACATTCCAGAATGTCAGTTCACCGAACCGGTGCTGCAGCTCATGGCAGCTGGTGCAGAGAGATACGGAATAGCGGTCCGACGGCTTCATTCCCGCTCCGCCGTCAGATCCCGAGCGTACATGCGCGGCCTCTGAGGGGGCTGCTTTACCACAGGCGACGCAGGCAAGCTGTCTGACAAAAGCTAAGTGCCGCGTGCGCTTCCGACGATCCGGCTTGGGCTTGCCGCGCGCCGTGGTGCGGGGGATGCGAGGTGCAATCATGACTCCCACACAAAACCAACGAGCTACGTTTTTTGCGCTATTTACCCGGCCGCGAAAAGATTGCGATCATACTTCCAGAAACCGTGCAAACGTGACTTCCTTGCCTGGTTACCGGCGCGGTGTTCTTGAATCTCATTAGTCGATCGTGCATTTCGTCCTCCAGCTGCGTGAGATCGAGTGGCGGCTCCTTGCGATCAGATGCGGGTGAGCAACGGTGGCGTTGCACGCTGACCGCGGGGCGGTAATAAGTGATTCTCGGATCATCGAACCATTTCCACGCTTGCGCGCAGCGCGGCCTTCAGCGCGAATCTGCTTGGCGGGATCGGCCGATCATTCGTCGCGCGGATTTTATCCATCACCCGGTCGATGAAGTAGTTGAAGATCAGGAGCTCGCGGTCGAGGGCTTCGATAAATTTTTCATCTGGCTCAACCCGCATGACCAACTTAGGAAGCACATCGTGCCAGCAGACGATATCGACCCAGCTTCGCTGCGATATGTAGAGCTGACCTTGCAACTGAGGGCGAAAGCGTTCACTGATCTCTCCCGAAATCCAGTAGTCGACCTGGGTGTGCGGGAGCGGAGCCTTGATTTCCAATAGCCCTTCGGCGCCGACAAGCCGGTCAGGACTGCATCCCAACGTGTGACTGTCATCGGTGATGAAGCCGACCCTTTGAGTGGTGACGTCTTGATCGAATTCATACCAATCGACGGCGTCGGCCTCGACGATCAAGCCCCGCTCCATTGCCGGCGAATTGTAGAATTCGATTTTCTGCTGCAAGATTCGCTCGGCGATCAGGACGCACGCGTATTCACGCCACTGCTTCGACGGTTTGCCTTGGGGTGTGATGATCTTGTGAAAATTGGAGCTCGTCGGGATCCCAAGCCTGAGGCGGTCATACTCGTCAGAGTATTGCGCCACGTCATGATGAAAGATCGGCATGACCAGCCTCCGCCTTGGCTATCTGTTCCTCTAAAGTGCAAATGGCCTTGCGATAATCCCGGGCTGCGATCGTCGCTACCGCGGCTTCGAGAGAGCCGGCTTCCTCGATGCTCCGAGCCTTCATGTATTTCAGAAACTTCGGCCCGGCTTTGGCTTTTTTGATCAGATCGAGAATTGTCTTGGTCTGGCCCTCGTCTATCGCTCCTCCAGCGCCGTCGTCATCATCCTCGGCAACCACAATGTTGAAGATGTTGCAGGCGATGTATCGGCGGAGGAAAGAATTGGTGCTCCCGACCGCCTGCACGTCCGACTTGCCACCCGTGGTGTCCAGCGGAGCCGGCATAAAGGAATCTTCAAAGTGACCGCTCGGTAAGTGCTTCAGACGGCCGCGGATCAGGATCCCGCCATCCTCCCGCGGTTCGTCGGAATAGCAGAGATCCATATCCTCCTCCACCAAGAGCGGCCGCAGGTGTTTGTCGATCTCCTCCAGCGGGGCGTATTTGAAGGAGCTGCCCTTTGACGGCTTCCCCTTCTCGATTTGATAGAGAGCGGACCTGTTCTTCACGATCTTGATGCGGGCAAGCTTACTCAGAATCCGGCCCTTCGCCGAGTTGTAGGCGAGCTCGGCCTCTTTCGCCTCGAGCCGATCGTACATGCCGATGACGCGTTCGAGCTTTTCGACATCTGCGCGGGGGTCGAGCGCCACCCTTTCAATTAATCCGAAAACCGTCGAAAGGCTGTCCGATGATGGCACGGCCAGGCCCGGCTCAACCGGCCGTTCGCTTTGCTCCGTAGCGAGCATGAGGTTCGCTTGGTCCATCAGAATTCCTCCTTTCCGACTCGGGCTCAGCATCGCCCCGCGTTTGAGGCTGGCGCACTTCGGGATCCTCTTACCGGGCCAGGCGTGGTGCTGGTTGAGCACTCCCAGTCCTCGCGAAGGCTACTCTTGCAGGCGGATTTTCGGGATCGCACTAAATCGTTTTCTCAACCATCCTAATCGAGATGATGCAGGCCTATATCAGACTTCGTAATTCACGACTGCGGCTGGTCGGTAAAAAAGTCAGTAATATCGGAAGCTAGCTCATCACCATGACCCTTTTGCAGCAAAAGAACCGCATGCATTGCTCCGCCAAAAAAGCAGTTGCGCATCAGAGGAAGGATTACCTCGCTCATGGGGCTGTCGGGGACGCACCTGTCGAGCGTATGCAACCATGCCTCGTTTAACGAGAGAATGGGGCAAGTGATTTGTCGCGGCTGGGGATCTCCGCGTCGAAGTATATTCGCCTCGCTATCATCAAGTGGGCCCATCGCATTCTCTCCGTAGCCCGTATATCTCGAGAGAATTATTTACAAAAAGCGTCGTGTCGTCAATCAAAAAATCATGATCTCTGAAGCAAATACTATATTAAGGTTCAACGGATTCGATCCGCGCGATACCGATACCTCGCGGGTGTGGCGGAGTAGTGTCGCGATATGCTTGGTTGTTCTAATCGTCGGCTCGATCGGGCCGGTCGGCAAGCAGCTTTCCGGCAATGGGTTGCGGTGCGAGACGCGGATAAATTCCACAGGAGCCAACGAATAGCAGCTTCGCGACGCTGGTTCGACGCGACGCTTCGATCACATTTCCCGCATTACTAGTACGATGTTTCCAAAATAACGTACCTATCGGGATCATGCAGCGTCGTCGATTTTGTAGTGCCAAGTGTGGACGACTGGCTCGCGATTGATATCGCTGATGAAGGCCAGTAGGCGTTCCCTGAGTTCGTGTTTGGAAGCAACACGGATGTGGCGGAGCACCGAACGCGCCAGCTTGGAGAAGAAGCCCTCGATGAGATTGAGCCATGACCCATGTGTCGGCGTGAAGGTGAACGTAAAGCGGCCAATGGGTTGCACGGCAAGCCAGCTCGTGGTCTCGCGCGAGACATGGGCGGAATGGTTGTCGAGAATGACCTCGATCGCGGTATCGGCGGGGTAGACCGTGTCGAGGAGCTTGAGAAACTCGATGAATTCGCGGCTGCGGTGGCGTTCCTTGACCAGGGCATGGACGTGACCGGTGAGCAGATCGATACCCGCCATCAGGGTCAGGGTGCCGCAGCGCTTGTATTCGTGATCGCGCATCACGGTCGGGCTAACGCCGGGAAGTGGCGGGCGATCTGGCGCGGTCGTAGCGATCGCCTGAATCCCTGGTTTCTCGTCGTAAGAGACGATGGCGAGGCTCCCGCCATCGCTGTCTTGGCCTTGGCTCTCTCCACTTTCAGCTTGGCAACGCATCATCGCCACTTGCCGGTAGACACAGAGGATTTCGGCCATCTTGGGCTCGAACTCCGGATCGCGCTGCTCCAGGTAGTAGCGAACCCCCGCTTTCGCGAGGGCAGGCTTTTGTGCGGCTTGACTTCTTGCTCGGCCAATATTTTGCAGACCGTTCCTTGGGCCAGCTTCGCCAGGCTCGGATGCCCGGCGGATGGTCCATGTTGACGGGCATGCGCGGCGAGCAGCCGGGTCGTCCACAGCTCGTGGGGATAACCCAACTCCTTGGCCTTCCGGCACGCCAACGCCACCAGCCAGGTCTTCGCCTCGGCCGTGATGACGCGATCGCGTCCCGCACGCGGCCGATCATCCAGTGCCTCGATCACCCCCAGCTCCGCCGCTCGCTCCAGGCAGCGTGTCACTGTCTGCTGCGTCACCCCAATCGTGCGCCCTACTGCATAAGCCGACGGGTCCTCCAAATAGGCGAGAATAATCCGCGCCCGTTCGACACGGCTCGTGGGCTCGGTCCGAGACCGAGAAATCTCCACCAAACGTTGCCGCTGATCCGCATCAGTCGGCAGCGCGATCACTCGACGAGGTGCTACCATTGGATCCCCCAATCCAATCCCCAGACCTCCTCTTACCACATCTCGCTAAAATGGAAAAATTAACCCCAACATATTGATATTTTGGAATCTTTGTACTAGTTATCGTTAACCGTGTAGGCAAATGCGTCGTGGTGACGCCAAATAGGATCACACTTCCGCACAGCGTAGACCGCGGATAAGCGTTCACTTTCTGCGCCGCCGCAGCTGCGGCTCGACCTATCTCTCTTTTTGCTGTTCGGCCTGCCGGCGTGGCGTAGTTGTCAAGCACCGTGTGGATTATCTTGCCGGCCGGGGACCTCGCGCTCGATGGCCTTGAGAAAGCGGATGAATTCGGTGTGGCGGTGGGCGCTGCATGCAACCGCCAATCACGGTGCCGTCGAGCACGCTGAGTGTGGCGAATAGCGTGGTCGTGCCGTGCCGCTTGTAATCGTGCTTCATGGTTTGGCAGCGCCCGGGCTTGATCGGCAGTCCTGGCTGGCTTGGCGATGAAACTGGGGTCGTGCGAGCGCTTGAAGGTGGGCAGGCGGTGCGACTGCAGTTTGTTACGCCCCAACAGATCCGCTGCCCCGAACCCAGCGAGATGCCGATGGCTTTGGCCATCGCCTGGCCGGTCCAGTGGGTCGCCTGATGCGGCGGTGCGGCGCAAAGCTGCCCTCGCGAAAGCGGGGGTCAATGCCACCACCCGCGCCGTGGCTTCCGCCGCGGTCGGCGCCTTGCCGGGGCTTGCGGGTCTTGTCGGGCAATAAACCCTCGACCCCGCTCTCGGCGAAGCGTTGTTGCCACCGCCACACCGTCGGCCGGCTGACGCCGATGCGTTTGCGCCACCTGCTGCGCCGAGTGCCGATCTGCCGAGGCAAGCACGATGCGGCGCCCGCTCCCCATGTTTGCGCGGCCGGTTGCAGTCGGCCACGATCGCCGCCAACTGCTCGCGCTCCGCTGCGCTCAATACCACGCATCCTGTTGTGCCATGGCCCCATCCCCCAGGCCATCGCCAGTATCGCATATCCCGACGCGTGTGTGAATTGTCTGAATGTATCTAAGCAGATCCGCCTCCGTTCTGGGAACTTAACCCCCCGTACTGAGCGAGTTGAAATACGCTGGCCTTCCAATTTCTCCAGAACCAAACCGCTTCACCGCTGGCACAGTCAGTGCACGAAGACGGACATTTAACATTTGGTTAACAAGGACGATGTATCATCTGGCGCCGCGTTTTGGTGCCGACCCTGTTCGCTTTGTGGCGCAAGGGAATCAACGGTCTACGGAGGACGGTCCTATGAGAAAATTAAAGTTAACCAAAAAGCTGCAGGAGCGGTTTTTGGAGGAGCTTGCTGACACTGGAAGTGTGTCCACCGCGGCCTCTGTCGCAGGGACGAGCCGAACCCGCGTTTACGAGCTCCGGAAGGCCGACCCAACCTTTGCCAGCGCGTGGCAGGATGCTGAGGAAATCGCCGTCGATCGGCTTGAGGATGAGGCCAGAAGACGCGCTTTGGAGGGCGTGCCAGAACCTCTCGTCAGCGGCGGCAAACTTGTTCGCGATGGTGAGGGTCAACCGATCACCATCCGGCGCTACTCGGATAACCTACTCCTAGCGCTGTTAAAAGCACACCGGCCACCTCGACGTGAGCGACCGGTGCCCTTCCAATTACCGGTCCTGCACTCGGCGGCCGATGCCGCCGCCGCGATGATCTCAATCGCGGCCGCCGTCGCCGCCGGCGAGATTACGCCGGGCGAAGCAGCTAACCTGTCGAAGCTGGTCGAGACTTGCATGAGGGCGATAGAGGCAACCGAGTTTCACGAAAGGCTACAAGCTGTTGAAACTAGAATTAATGTGACAAGCCCTCAATCTACGGTTGTTAGCTTAGATCGCGGGCGGCCGATCAAACGCGATTGAATTCTTGGCCGGTGAAAGCGGTGGAATGATCAGCCGGTCGTTAGAACGCGAACGCCTCGTTCGGTTGCGGGTCGTGCGCAGATCAAGCCTGTAATGTTCCTTGGGTATTCCGAAGATGAGCACTGTTCAGCGGAGTGCTCTCGGTATCGCTGTTTTGAAGCGGTTCTTGCTCATGGGGCTGGATCCGGCGCAGGCCAAGAGGCTGCACATTGGCGAAGATGCGGCCGCCGAGCTTGCTGCGATCCCGGATTCGGAAGCGTTACGGACGGCTGATGAGGCCCGAGCCTTCGTCGCAGCGCTGCCAAAGAGATCTGGATCCTTTAATCTGGTCCTTGCCGCCTTCGTCTTTGCGCCGACGGACACCTTCCGGCCGCAGCTCGAGGCTGCGCTGGGGATCGCTCTTCGTGCATCGCTGCAAGCACGCGGCTCACGCATCGCGATCTGGATCAACGGCGTCAGGGCAAAAATCCAGCGGATGGCGGATATTATTGCGGATGATATTATCCACAAAGGCGTTCAACCAAACTTCGCCAAAGCTTCTGTGGCTGAGCTGTGGGCATTTTGCGTCGCTATGGAGGATTTAGCTCGGGCGGCGATCAAATCAGAGGACAGAGCCCAAATTCCACCGGCCCTTGCGCGCGCTTGAGCGTGTCCCGCGTGTTCCGAAACTCTGAATTCGCCAGGCTTGGCGGGCGAATAAACTCGCAGATCGTGGCAGACGTGCGGAGCTGTCGTCGGTGGCTTGCTGCCTCTCGATCGGCGGGGTGTACCGCCGACACCGTGATTTCCGCCCGGGCCAGCCGTCGTTTGAAATCTTGGCCGTTTTTGTGGCGCCTTCACGCGCTGCATCACTCGGATCCCGATGTCGACGTGACGACCTCGGTGCGCGAGCAATTGGCGGCGATCGCGGCCGACCGCAACCGGCCGGGCAAGCATGTCGAGCGGGTACGCATCGTGCTCGCCTCGGCGGATCGAGCATCGGCGCAGCGGGTGGCGCAGAGCGTCGGCGTCAGCCGGCCGACGGTGTGGCGTTGGCAACAGCGCTTTGCCGAGAGCGGGGTCGAGGGTCTATTGCGCGACAAGACCCGCAAACCCGGCAAAGCGCCGTTGGCGGCAGAAACCACGGCGCAGGTGGTGGCGTTGACGTGCACCGAGCCGCCGCACCAGGCGACGCACTGGACCGGCCGGGCGATGGCCAAGGCCATCGGCATTTCGGTGGGTTCCGTGCAGCGCATCTGGCGGGCGCACAAACTGCAGCCGCACCGGCTGCGCACCTTCAAGCGCTCGCGCGATCCCAGCTTTGCCACCAAGCTGACTGATATCGTCGGGCTCTATATCGACCCGCCGGCACATGCCGTGGTGCTGTCGATTGACGAGAAGAGCACAATGTCAGCCCCAAACCTTTTGTCTGGACCAAATCCACCGAGGCCATACTCGCCAAACTCGACCGCCTGCCCTGTACCATCTGTTTGACTCAGTGCACTATGCTGCGGCGCCGCCGACCAATAGTATCCGTCTTGACGGGATGAACCGGGTCATCGCAGATCTCCTCCCTCACTTAGCCAGAAAAATGGACCGGCCGGCCGTCACAACCCGTCTCGTTTAGATATTTTGCGCCCCACACCGTTGACGATGCGCTCGATCTCCTCGCCACGCATGGCCAGGACGGAAAGATCCTTGCTGGCGGGCAGAGCCTTGTGCCGGCGATGAATTTTCGGCTCGCTCGCCCCGCGAGCCTCATCGACATCAATCGCATCGATGCGCTCGATTACGTGCAGGAGGACGGGGGCGAATTGCGCATTGGCGCGCTTGCCCGGCACGCCCGTTTCGAGGCACCCGTCAGCCGTGGTGCGCTCTCCGCGTTTCTGCCGCAGTTAGCGCGTCACATTGGGCACCTTCCGATCCGCTCGCGCGGCACTCTCTGCGGAAGCATTGCTCATGCCGATCCGGCCTCCGAATGGTGCTTGCTCGCCGCCACGCTCGATGCCGAGCTCGTCATCGTCAGCCGCCGTGGGCAGCGCCAGGTCCGACCGAACGAATATTTCGTCGGCGCGCTCACAACGATTTTGGAGCCGGACGAACTCCTGACCGAGATCCGCCTGCCGTTGCTCGATGATGGCTGGCGGACGGGCTTTGCCGAGTTCAGCCGACGGGCGGGCGATTTCGCGCTCGCAATGTGCGCCGCCTTTCTGCGGTTCGAAGACGGCCACATCGCGGAAGCGCGTCTTGGGGTCGGAGGCGCCACCGACCGGCCCTCACGCATTGCCGCAGCTGAGGCGCTACTGACTGGCACCGACGGCGGGCCGGGCATCCTCCGCGAGGCCGGTAACATTGCGGCCGAGACGATCGACCCGTTGGAGGATATTCACGCGAGCGCCGAATATCGCCGCGACCTGGTGCGGGCGATGGTCGGGCGGACCTTGAACCAGGCATTGACGCGGTGAGGTGGGTCGGGCGCCCACTGCCGCGCTACGAAGACCCGGTTCTGCTGCAAGGGCGCTGCCGCTACACCGCCGACCTGGCGCAGGGCGCCCGCATCTTGCGCTTTGTGCGCAGCCCCGTGGCGCGCGGCCGCATCCTCGCCGTAAACGCCCCGCCAGAGGTGTCAATAATCACTGCGGCTGTTCTCGGCGATGTCAAACCGATCTGTCCGCGCCTCGATCGCCCCGATTATGTGCCGGTTGCGCAGCCGATCCTCGCCCGTGAGCGCGTCACCTATGTCGGCGAGCCGATCGCCGCGGTGATCGCCGACACCGCCGCCGAGGCCGAGGATCTCGCCGAACAGATCACGATCGAGATCGCCGCCGAGACGCCGGTCGTGACGCTCGACCAGGCGCTGGCACCCGGCGCGCCGCTAGTCCACGACATGGCTGCGCAGAACACGTTGATCGACGCGCGCTTCGAAACCCCTGATGTCGTTGCTGCGCTCGCAGCGGCGCATGAGGTAGTCGAATTTACGTTCACGTCGGGCCGGCAAGCGGCGGTGCCGATGGAGGCGCGCGGCGCCGTCGCCGCTTTCGATCCGGCGACCGGCCGAATCACCCTCTCGGCGTCGACGCAAATGCCGCATCTGTTGCGCACCGGCATTGCCGACGTTCTGGGGATCGCCGAATCCGAACTCCGCGTCGTCGCGCCGGAAGTCGGCGGCGGCTTCGGCCAGAAAATGGCGCTGATCCCGGAATATATCGTCGCGGTCTGGGCGGCGCGGCGTTTCGCCTGCACCGTCGCCTGGATCGAGGACCGGCTTGAAAATCTGACCGCCTCGTTTCATGCGCGCGACCAGCGCCTCCATTTGCGCGGCGCGTTCGATGCGGACGGCAAGTTGCTGGCGATCGACGCCGATGTCCTCTGCAATGTCGGCGCCTATTCGAATTTCCCGGCCACCTGCGGGGTCGAGCCCTTGATGGCGCTGGCGGACATGCCCGGTCCCTACCGGGTGCCCGAATACCGCGCCCGGGCCCGCGCCGTCGCCAGCAACACCTGCCCGATGGCGCCCTATCGCGGCGTTTCGCGGCCCGTCATCACCGCGGCGATGGAGCGGCTGATGGATTGCGCGGCCGCCCGGCTCGGGCTCGACGCCCTCGAAATCCGGCGCCGTAACCTGACCGCCGAGTTCCCTCACACCTCGGTAACCGGCGTCGTGCAGGACGCCGGCAGCTATCGCGAGGCGATGGAGGCTGCGGCGCGGGTTGTCGACTTCGCCCAATTCCGCGCGCGACAGCAAACGGCGCGCGCCGATGGGCGCTGGCTCGGTCTCGGGATGTCGGTGTTCGCCGAGCGCACCGGCCCCGGCAGCCCCGCCTTTGCCGTGCGGCGCATGGTGATCACCCCGGGCTTCGAGCGGGTCGAACTGGCGATGGACCCCTCAGGCTTTCTCGAAGCCCGGATCGGCAGCTCGCCGCACGGTCAGGGGCTGAAAACAACCTTGGCGCAATTGATCGCCGACGAGGTCGGCGTCATGCCCGCAGAGATCCGGGTCGTCGCCGGCGACACCGACCGCACCCCTTACGGCTGGGGCACTTTCGCCAGCCGCTCGCTGGTGATCGCCGGCGGCGCCTGCAAGCTCGCGGCAGCGACCTTGCGCGAGCGCCTGCAAATGGTCGCCAGCCACCTATTGGAGGCGGCCGCCTCCGACATCGAAATTTCCGACGGTCGCGCCTTCGTGCGCGGCACCGATCTCGGCGTCGAGGTGCGGCAATTGGCTCGCGCCGCCTATCACCAGAGCCACCGCTTTCCGGCGATCGCCGAAACCGGACTGTCGGCGGTCGCGACTTACGACCCGTACGGCACCTTCTCGAACGCTTGCCATGTTGCGATCGTCGAGGTTGATCTCGCCACCGGCCAAGTCAAAATCGAGCGGTTCGTGGTCGTCGAGGACGCTGGCCGTCTGATCAACCCGATGATCGTCGAGGGACAGATCCATGGCGGCGTCGCCCAGGGCATCGCCAATGCGCTCTACGAAAGGGTAGTTTATGACGACGGCGGCAACATATTGACCGGCTCGCTGGCCGACTATCTCGTGCCGACGATGGCGGAAATTCCGGGGTTCGAAATCCATCATTTGGAAACCCTGACCGAGGCGAGCGTCACCGGCGCCAAGGGTGTCGGCGAGGGCGGCACGATCGGCGCGCCGGCGGCGATACTCAACGCGGTTTCGGATGCGCTGGCGCCGTTTGGCGTCGGTATCTTCGAAATGCCGATCACGCCGCCGCGGATCTTGCAGTTGCTGCGCGAGGCGGGATGCACAGCAAGCTCCTCCCTCGCCCCGCTTGCGGGGAGAGGGTCGGGGTCAGGGGCTTTGTGACGCGGTCTGAACGGCGATGACTAGGCGCGGTGCCGTCGTCCCCCTCACCCGGAATCCGTGCGCTGGCGCGCGGGTTCCGACCTCTCCCCGCAAGCGGGGCGAGGTGATTGGGCGTGCGGTCAAAACCCTTCACATGCTCCTGCGCGGGGGCGACACTTTGCGAACGGGACATGAGCGATAAATACGACATCACCTTCACGGTGAACGGCGAGGAGCGCATGATCCGCGTCGAGCCGCGGCGCAGCTTGGCCGATGCGCTGCGCGAGGATTGCGGCCTCACCGGCACGCATCTCGGCTGCGAGCACGGCGTTTGCGGCGCCTGCACCGTACTGGTCGACGACCAGCCGGTGCGCTCCTGCCTGATGTTCGCGGTGCAAGCCGAGGGTACCAGGGTGCGCACTGTCGAGGGGCTCGCCCGTGGCGACAAATTGCACCCGCTGCAACAGGCGTTCTGGGACCATCACGGGTTGCAATGCGGGTTCTGCACGCCCGGATTTTTGATGCTGGCCGTCGGCATCCTGGAGCACGATCCCGACATCGCCGAACCCGAGCTGCGCGAGGCGTTGTCGTCGAATTTATGCCGCTGTACCGGTTATCAGAACATCCTGAAATCGGTGCTCGCCGCCGCCGCTGAAATGCGCAAATGAGCCTGATCGGCCGATCGGTCAAGCGTCTCGAAGATCGCCCGCTGGTGACCGGCAGCGGCTGCTTCGCGGCCGATATATCGGTACCGGACATGCTTCACATGCGGATCGTGCGTTCGCCGGTCGCGTTCGGCCGCCTCATCGGCCTTCGGATCGCGGAGGCGCTGGCCCATCCCGGCGCGGTCGCCGTCTGGACCGCGGAAGACGTCGCCGAAATCCCGCCGATCGGCTTTCGCATGACGCCGGTGCCGGGGTTGGAGGCTTATCGCCAGCCGGTCCTGGCGAATGGACATGTGCGCTATGTGGGAGAGCCGATAGCGGCGGTGTTCGCCGCCGACCCCTACACGGCCGAAGACATCGCCGATCTCGTCGCACCGGAGATCGAGCCGTTGGGGCCGTGCCTCGATCCGGCTGCGTCGCCGCGCGAGTTCGCGCCAGGACGCAGCACCGAGGCCGCTGTGATCACCAAAGCTTACGGCGATCTCGACGCCGCCTTTTCCGGAGCGCATGCGGTGGTGGCGCTGGAGTTGATCATCGGCCGGCACAGCGGCGTGCCGCTCGAAACCCGCGGCGCGATCGCCGTGCCGGAAGCTTCCACCGGCATCCTTCGGTTATACGGCGCTGCCAAGGTGCCGCATTACAACCGGCAGGCGCTCGCCGCGATGCTCGGGCTGCCGCTCGACCGAATTCACCTGCACGAAGGGCATGTCGGCGGCGGCTTCGGCATTCGCGGCGAGCTTTATCCCGAGGATATTTTGACCTGCGCGGCGGCATTGCGGCTCGGACGGCCGGTTAAGTGGATCGAGGACCGTTACGAGCACCTGGTGGCGGCGAACCAGTCGCGAGGCTCGATCCATCGGGCGCGCGCGGCGGTCGATGAGCACGGCTTCATTCTGGGCCTCGACGACGAATTCTGGTTCGACCAGGGAGGCTACCTCCGGACCCACGGTGTCGTCGTGACCGACCTCACCTGCGCCATGCTGCCTGGCCCTTACGTGATTCCCGCCTACCGTTCGGTCGGCCATGTGCGCCTGACCAACAAGACGCCGTGCGGTACCTATAGCGCGCCGGGACGTTTCGAGGCGAGCTTCGTGCGCGAGCGGCTGGTCGATTTGATCGCCGACCGGCTCGGGCTCGATCCGATCGTGGTCCGGCGTCGAAATTTCATAGCGAAGACGGCGATGCCGTTCGGCCGCGAATTCTCTGCCCTCGGCACCGACATCGTCTATGACACCGGCGACTATGTGGGCCTTCTCGACAAGTTCCTGAACCAGGTAGAATGGGAGAGGCTTCGCGCCGATGTCGCCCGGCGGCGGCAAGCGGGCGAGATGGTCGGCCTGGGGCTCGGCTTTTTTGTCGAGAAAAGCGGGCTCGGCCCATTCGACGATGTGCGCATCACGCTCGGCGGCGACGGGACGATCGAAGTGATCACCGGCGCCGCCTCGGTCGGTCAAGGGGTCGAGACGGTGCTGGCGCAAATCTGCGCCGACGGGCTCGGCACCGGTCTCGACCATATCCGGGTCATCCATGGTCAGACCGATCGGATTGCCCGCGGCATGGGCGCCTTCGCCTCCCGCGTCACGGTAATGACCGGCGCTGCGGTGACGATCGCCGCTGCAAAGCTGCGTAGCGAATTGTTAACGGTGGCCGGGCGATTGTTGCAGACCGCGCCCGACCGCCTTGCAGTCACCGGTGATCGGGTCGTGGTGCGCGACGCGCCCGACGGGCCCTCTCTCGACCTGGCCGCAATCGCGCGCGGTGCCGGCGGCGAGCTCGCGGCCGACGCCACTTTCACGGCCGAGCACATGACCTACCCCTACGGCGGGCACCTCGCCCAGGTAAGAATCCAGCGCGACAGTTGTGCGATCACGGTCGAGCGCTTCTTCGTCGGCTACGACGTCGGCCGCGCGGTCAACCCGATGCTGGTCGAAGGGCAGATCGCCGGCGGTGCGGCTCAAGGCATCGGCGCCGCGCTGCTCGAGGAGTTTGTGTATGACGCCTCGGGGCAGCCGCAGTCGGTTACCCTGGCCGATTACCTGATGCCGACCATTGCCGAGATCCCGGCCATCGAGGTGACCCTCTTCGAGGATGCTCCGACGCCGCTCAACCCGCTCGGCGTCAAAGGCGCCGGTGAAGCCGGGATTGCCGCGGCGGGCGCCGCGATCGCCGCCGCGGTCGATGATGCGCTCAACCGGCCGGGCGCGGTCCGGCAACTGCCGATCACCCCAAACCGCCTCCACGCACTGCTTGCCGGGCTGTGGCGTCGTTGAACAATATTAGGATCCGCTTCGCGACGCTTGATGACGCGGGTCTATTGCTGCGGCTGATCCGGGACCTGGCCGCTTACGAACGGGTGCCCAACGCTGTCGTCGCCACCGAAGAAGATCTGCGCCGCTATGGCTTCGGACCCGAGCGGCAATTCGAGGCGCTGCTCGCCTTTCTCGACGGCGAGCCCGCCGGTTTTGCCTTGTTCCACCCCAGGTTCTCGAGTTGGCTCGGCCGACCCGGGGTGTATCTCGAGGATCTTTTTGTCACCCAAGCGGCGCGCGGAAAGGGCGTCGGACGGCGGCTGATGACCCGGCTTGCCGCCATTGCTGTCGAGCGCGGCTGGGAGCGTATCGATTTTCAGGTGCTTGACTGGAACCCGGCGCGCGGCTTCTACCGCCGGCTCGGCATCGAGCATCTCGGCGACTGGCTGCGCTACGGCGGCGATGCGGCTGCACTCCGCCGCCTTGCCGGCGAGGATTTGCCCGACCGAGGTTGACCTCAACCCATGATTTCGCCCCGCTTATCGCACATCATCCGGCCGGCGCCGGAACGCGAACCGTTCCTGCCGTCACCGGCGAGATACTCCGTCAACGGGAGCATGGCCTCCCGGTGCCCACGCCGTCGAGCGCGCGGCGGTTCCCGACGACTTCGGCCGAGGGAACCCCGGCGGCATCATCGACGGCGCTATGATCCGAGGACCGGCGAGGCCGGATTGCGCCTTGATGTGAGCCTGCGGCGCTTGCCCAGCGGATGCGAATCCCGGCGGTGGCGAGCGCAACACGGCCGTTGGCAATCGCCCGACGGCTGAGAAAGCTGGCGGCGAGGTGCGTGAGACCGCCGTCGATGCCGGCGCTCCAGCGCTCGGCACATTCACTCGCGGAATTGTCGCGGCTGAGATCGTGGGTCGAAATGGCGTACGCGAGGCGAGATCACCATGGAGTGCACTGCGCGGCTGGCCCAGGCCGTGCTGCCAAGTGTCTGTTCCTATTCCGGCCCTGTGGCGATTGAGGGTATTGAACTTCTCGATGTCGAGGTGAATTCGACGCTGCGCCCAATCGAAGGCGCACCACCGCCACAGCGGTTGGACGACCGCAAACCCGACACCGAACCCTAGACCGAAAGGCAGCGGGAAACCGACGCCGTAATCGTCTGGAGAAATATCGAGTGGCGGGTAGTCCGGATACGGCCACGGGCCGTAGACGGCCGGGCTGTAGACCGGCGGATAGATGAGTTCAGGATTGGCCGGCTCGATAACAATGCCCTGGCGTTCGGTCGTTACCTGCTGCTCGGCGTTGGACCACAGCGTCCCGGCGGCCGCGGCTTGGTGGCGAAGACGTTGGATCGAATCCAAGACGTCTCCCTGCTGTGCCATGACCGCGTTGCCCAGCTCTTCCGTCCAGTCGAGCGCTGCGTCCATCATCCGCAGGATCCGAGGAAACGGCACCAGCGACTTGACGCTGGGATCCCACGGCTCTGCCTCGAGCGCGGCGGCAAGCTGGTCGCCCTGCAAGTTCGCATGCGCGGGATCTTGCAACCAACGATCCGCTTTGACGATCTCGAGAGGATAGGTCGCCGCCATCAAGATTTGTGCGAGCAGGGCATCCGGATAGAGCGCGATCGGGGCGAGCAGCTGGTCGAGCTGTTCGGCTTTGAAAATGGGCAAGGTTTCGGCCGCAGGGCGTGGCGCCGGTGCTTCGGCTTCAGGGGCCGCCGCAGGACTTTCCGTTACGGACGCGGGCGCCGGGTTTTGCGCTGGCGGTGCCGACGCCGGAGCTTCCGGCGACGGAGCGGGTGTTTCAGCCATGGAACCCGGCACGGGGTCTGATAATGCGCGAACCGCCGGGAAGGTGAGGATCGCGACAGCGACGATACTGGCCATCACCCGGATCGGGCTCGTACTCATCGGCGCCATCTCCCGTAAACCTTGCCATCGGTCCGGAACCTAGCCAAAAGTCCCAACTGCCTTACCCACGACCGGATCGGAGGTCAGTTCTTTGAGCCTATTCGCTCGCCGGACACTATCGGTGCGACATCCTGCATGAAGCACTCCATCGATTGGAGGAGCTGGTCAAGGTTGCGGTTGCCGTGGAAATTGATCTGAAAGGCATCCAGGCCCGCTTTTTCACGGTAGTTGAGCAGGTCGCTAGCGACTTCGGCCGGCGTGCCGTGTCCAGCCGGCCGCTTGCCGCCCGATGGTGGCGCATTGCCGGTGACCGTGCTGAGCTCGACGCGGAAGCTCATGCGCGTCGGGATCGGTGCGCGCCCGATTTGGTCGCAGGCCTGGTGCAGCGCGGTTTGACGCTCGACCAGCTCGGCGAGGGGCAGCGGGGTCGGTTGCCATAGCGCGGCGAACCGCGCAGCTCGGCGCAATGCCGCATCGCTGGCCCCACCGATCCAGATCGGCGGATGCGGCTCCTGCACTGGCTTCGGGCTGACATGCATGTCGGAGAACGAAAAGAATCTTCCGGCAAACGAGACCTTGTCCGACGCCCAGCAGGCCTGCCAGAGGCGCAGATATTCGTTGGTGCGCGCGCCCCGCTCGTGGAACGGCACGCCGAGCGCGGCAAACTCGGCTTCGTTCCAGCCGGCGCCGACACCGGCGATCAGCCGGCCGCCCGACATCCGGTCGATCGTCGCCAAGCTCTTGGCGGTCGCGACCGGGTTGCGATACGGCATAATCAGCACCGAGACGCCGACGCCGATGCGGGTTGTGTGCGCGGCGATAAACGACATCGCGACGAACGGATCGTAGACATTGGTCCACGGTGCAGCGCGGGAAGAACTATCGACGATGATGTGATCGTTGACGAAGATGGCGTCGAACCCGGCCTCCTCTGCCTTTTTCGCGGCTGCGACGATTGCCTCGGGCGACGTTTCGAACCCGAGGTAATCCGAATTGGGGCAGCGGGTCGAGAACCGGACGGACATGATTCCTCGCGAGGGGCTCGGTGGTGGAGAACGATATCAGACGAAACCGACCACCGCGTGCGGAACATAGGGTTCCTCGAGGGCGGCGATCTCCTCGGCCGTCAACTTCACGGCGACCGATGCGAGCGCGTCATCGAGATGGTGGAGCTTGGTAGCGCCGACGATCGGTGCGGTAATGACCGGCTTTGCCAGAAGCCAGGCAAGCGCCACCTGGGCGCGCGGGATGCCGCGTGCATTAGCGACCTCGGCCACGCGATCGACGACTTTCTTGTCTGCCTCTTGTGTCTTGGCGAATAGCCGAGTCATCGCGTCGTCGGTTTCGGTCCGCATGCTGGTGTAGCCACCGTCGCGGCTCAATTTGCCGCGCGCCTGCGGGCTCCAGGGGATGACGCCGATACCCTCGGCCTCGCACAACGGCAGCATTTCGCGCTCCTCCTCGCGATAGAGCAAGTTGACAAGGTTCTGCATGCTGACAAAGCGGGTCCAGCCGTTCTTCTCGGCGATGCCGAGCGCGCGGGCGAACTGCCAAGCGTGCATCGAAGAGGCGCCGATATAGCGCGCTTTGCTGGCCTTGACGACATCATGCAGCGCTTCGAGCGTCTCCTCGATCGGGGTGTCATGGTCGAAGCGGTGAATCTGATAGAGGTCGACATAATCCACGCCGAGCCGACGCAGGCTGTTGTCGATCTCGGCGAAGATCGCCTTACGCGACAACCCGGCGCCATTGGGGCCGGGACGCATCCGGCCATAGACCTTGGTGGCAATTACGACCTCGTCGCGGCGCGCGAAATCCTTGATCGCGCGGCCGAGGATTTCCTCGCTGTTGCCTAGTGAATAGCGGTTCGCCGTGTCGAAGAAATTGATGCCTGCTTCGAGCGCCTTCTTGATGAACGGCCGGCTCTCCTCCTCAGGGAGGCTCCAGGCATGATTGCCGAGATTGCCGCCCCCGTAGCTCATGCAGCCGAGGCAAATGCGCGAGACATTGAGGCCGGTGCGCCCGAGCTTGGTGTATTCCATCCGTTTAATCCGAGCCAGTCAGAGTATCATGCGAAGTGTGGCATGATATCCGACGCGAAGAGTTCGTGGGTTTCGATGTCATTCCTGTAATCGCTGTTGATCAGCAGGTGCACACCGGCGTCCTGATATTGGCCGATCAGATCGATGGCCTGGGACACTGTGCCGACAAATCCCCGCAATGATCCGTGCTCGGCCAGCCGCTCACGTTTTGTCGCCACTGCGGCCTCGTCGCGGCCGAGCAACCAACTGTTATTGTGGGTCGTTTCAATCGTATCGTAGTCACGCTGTGCGACGTCGCAATGCTCGCGAAGCACCGCAAGCTTGTGCCTCACCATTCCCGGATCGCCGCCGATGTTGCAGGCATCGGCCAGACGAGCGACCGCACGCAATGTGAGCTGCTCGCCACCGCCCGCGATCATCACCGGCGGACGGGGCTTCTGGACCGGCTTCGGCTCGAGGATAGCATCCTCGGCATGAAAATACCGGCCGTGAAAGGTTGTGCGCTTCTCCGTCCACATCGCGAGGATAAGCCGGACGGCCTCCTCCATCTGGCGGATGCGCACCGCCGGCCGCGCCGGGAATTCCCAACCATACTGGCGGTACTCCGTCTCGAAATAACCAGCGCCGATGCCGAGCGTCAGCCGCCCCCGGCTGATCAGATCGACACCGGCGGCGATCTTGGCGAGATGCGCCGGATTGCGGTAGCCGACCGATGTGGCGAGCGTGGCGAGACGAATGCGGCTGGTCACCGCCGCCAGCGCCGACAAGACGGTCCAGCCTTCCATGAAAGGTTCATCGGGCGCGCCGACGCCACTGATCTGGATCAGATGGTCCATCACCGAGAACCAGACAAAGCCATGGTTCTCGGCCCATTGCGCCTTTGCTTTCACCGCCTCGAACGCTTCCGCCGGGTCTGGACCGTACACCCATGACGGGTTGTGAATGCCGAACTTCATCGAAATCGCTCCCGTTCGTTCTGACTGGGCTCAGGGGCTTATGCTCGAGATGGACGCAGGCGCGGTACGCAACCTTACCGGCCCGGGCACAAGCGCGTTGATAGGATGACCCGGGCAATCACCGCAACAATCCCGGCGGGTCGTCGACGACGGGCCCGGCTTATTCGCGGGCCGGCCTGTTGCCGGCGGCGACGGGCTTTGAGCCGACGCACCACGCCCGCAACGCTCTCGTCTCGCGGCTTGTTGCGGACCACATTCGGGTAGGTGTGTTAACGCCGGCCGCCGCCTCCCGTTGATGAGTTCAGCACTTATTGATCGTTAAGGACGACAACCGGAAGAAACCGAGGTGCAGATTGGACAAGCCCGCGCGTCGCCAACCCAAGGCCTATCAGGATACGCGTTTTCTGGAGAGCAAGGACGCGCGTGCGTTGCGCATCCTTGCAGAGTACTTGGAGCCGCTCTATCGCTTTCAACGCAACAACGTCCGGGACACCATCGTTTTCATGGGGTCGGCTCGCTTGCGCTCGGAGGAGGCGGCGAAGACGGCGCTGGCCGAGGCGGAGCGAGCGGGGCAGGGGGTCGAGGCCGCGCAGATGGCCCTGCGGCTCTCGGTCTATTACGAAGCCGCGCGCGAGCTCGCCGAGCGCGTGACGGCTTGGTCGAAGAAGCTCGATCGCAAGGAACGGCGCTTCGTCGTCTGCACCGGTGGCGGTCCCGGCATCATGGAGGCGGCCAATCGCGGCGCCGCCGAGGCGAAGGGTCTCAATGTCGGGCTGACCATCTCGATCCCGGACGAGGAATTCGACAATCCCTATGTCAGCCGGGAACTCCACTTCTATTTCCATTACTTCTTCATGCGCAAATTCTGGTTCGTCTACCTGGCCAAGGCGCTCGTGCTGTTCCCCGGCGGCTATGGCACGCTCGACGAGCTGTTCGAGATCCTCACCCTCGTGCAGACGCACAAGATGCGCAAGCGCATGCCGATCGTGCTTTTCGGCTCCAAATACTGGAACGGGGTGATCAATTTCGACGCGCTGGTGAACTACGGCACGATCAGCCCAGGCGACCTCGACCTCTTCCATCGCACAGATTCGGTAGACGAAGCTTATGAAATCATCACAAGGGGCCTCACCGAAAACGCGCTCGGCATCCCTGGGCCAGTACTCTAGTGCTCAGATGCATTCAGATGATTCAGTTCCGAACCCAATCGTCTTGCCCGGCCTTGTGCCGGGTATCCACGGAAGGCGGCAAGGCGTGTGCCGTGTCTCGTGGATGGCCGGGTCAAGCCCGGCCAAGACGAATGAAGTGAATCTTCCGTTCGAGTCTAACCACTAGCAGGGTGCTGAAAAACTCGCGTGTCATTCCAGGACGGCCTCTCAGGGCCGGGCCCGGAACCCATGAACACAGGCCAAGCGGTTGATTTCACTGGTCCGTGTTGCTGGTTTCCGGGCTCGCGGGCGGAGCCCGCGCCCCGGAATGACAAAGTTCCTGCATTTTTCCGCAGCCTGCTAGTGCTTAGATGCATACGGATGATTCAATGCGATGCCGCCCGTCCTGCTCTTCCCGGCGAAGGAGGATGTAATCCAATTGGCATGCAGGAAAATGGTGGAGAATTTTCGTCTACTTTCGAGAGTTTTCGATCGCATATACCAATCTATGATAGGATGCTCCGGGTCGAATTTCCGAAAGATTTCTGCTGCAAACCAAAGCAATCCCGCATTTTCTGCAACCGCCCACGGAAAAAGCCAATTGGATTACACCCGGCGCAGGCCGGGACCCCTATGTGGACGGCCCCCGTCTCGCAAGGAGCTGGCAGCTGTGACGGGTCTGGTCGGTTGCGGTCATATGTCCGGCCTTTGTGGTGCGGTCGGTTGACCGCTGGCCCAGATGGGTTACGCGGATCGGGTCCCAAACATTACCGTGATGTCTAAGCACCATCGGGTCCCCCGGGTTGTCCCGATCCTCGGATCGACCGATCGCCATCTTGCTGCTGCTGTCCTTGCCAGTGCCAGGTGTCCCAGATACCGGTGGCGGGCGGGCTCAGGCCTGCGTCGGGCGCCGGTAAGTCTCGCCGCTCACCATCATGGCCCAGACGATGCGGGCCATCTTGTTGGCCAGCGCGACCGCCGCCAGCTTCTTGGGCTTGCGCGCCAGCAATTCCAGCAGCCACGGCGAGGCGCGGCCCGCCTTGGCCTGCTGGATGACCGCCGTCGCGCCCAGGACGAGCAGTCGCCGCAAGCTCTCATCGCCCTCTCGGCTGATCTTGCCGGGCCGGTGTTTGCCTGCCGTGGAGTTCTCGCGCGGCGTTATGCCGGTCCACGCGGCGAAGTGCCGGCCCGAGCGAAAGGCTTTGGCGTCGGGTACCCCCGCTTTCGCGAGGGCAGGCTCTTGAGCGCGAAACTGACGCTGCCAATCGGCCCGATGCCGGGGATCGTCGCCAGGCACTGGCTGGTCTGATCTTGCTTGTGCCACGCCATCAGCCGCGCCTCGATGGTCTTCAGTTTGGCAGTCAAGACATCGAGCTGGCCGGCCAGCATGCCGAGCATCTCGCGGGCCAGCGCCGGCACGCTCTCTTCGGCAGCCACGCGCCGCAACAGCTCGCTCACTTGCTGTGGTCCCTTCGCCGCTGTAACCCCGAACTCCGCGCATCGCGTTGATCAGCATCGTGCGCTGCTTGACCAGCAGATCACGCACGCCGAGCATCGTCAGCGCCGCTTGCTGCTCGGCGGCTTTGACCGGCACAAACCGCATCGTCGGCCGGCTCATCGCTTCGCAGATCGCCTCGGCATCGATCGCGTCGTTCTTGCCGCGCTTGACGTAAGGCTTGATGTATTGCGGCGGGATCAGCATCGCCTCATGCCCCAAGCCCCGCAGAAGCCGCGCCCAGTGATGCGAGGCGCCGCATGCCTCAATGCCGATTTGCGTCGGCGCCAGCTTGGCGAAGAACTTCTCCACCTCGCCGCGCCGGAGCTGCCGCCGCAACACCGGCTGCTCATTCTCGCTAACCCCATGAACTTGAAAGACATGTTTGGACGTGTCCAGACCAATTCTGATAATCGTCATTCGCACGGCTCCCCTTGGCTGCGCTGTCAATCATCACAGCCTGGCACATTCGATGCCGTAGGGGGCCGTCCACCCCAACATCCCAGCCATGGGCACCGGCCGGAGCCTGTCCTCGGGCCGGCCAAAGGCCGGACCCGTGGGCCGGTGTGACAGGATTTTGACGGGTGCCTTGTTCCGCCCTTGGCGAGCCAATCTTCCGAACGGGTCTGAACACTAGCCCTCCCGATTCGGTGGAGTTGCGGGCGTTGTCCCTTGCCCAACAGCATGGACGCGTGCGACTTTTCGGGGCAGCAAGAATTTCTGGACGCGGCTTTGACGTTCCCTGCATAATTGCTCGCGGGAGCCGGGGTGCAACGATTTGGTTTATGTGGTTAAGCAACAGAGGGAACCGCGCAGAATGAGGGGAAACTCTGCGCCGCTACTTTTGTTTTCCTCGGTCCTGGCCGTGCTCATGCTTGCGGGGTGCGTGACCACGCCGATTCACCTCGATCCCCTGAGCGTCGAGGGCCGCGACGGCGGCGGCCCGATCCCGACCTATGCGATGCTGATGCGGATCGGCGCCGCAGCGCAATCCGGCGGCGATTTACCCAACGCCCTCGGCGTCTACCGGCGCGCCGCCGAACTGGCGCCCCAGGATCCCGCCCCTCTGATTGCGGCTGGCGACGTGCTGGTGCAGATGGGCAACATCAACGAGGCAATCGTCAGTTACAACGCAGCCTTGGTCAGACCTGGCGACACCCAGGGCGCCCAGGTCGGATTGGCCAGGGCGTTTTTGAAGACCGGCAAGCCTCAATTGGCCTTGACGCCCCTCTCCAAGGCGATGGAGCAGAGCCCCGACGACCCGAAGCTCTTGCTCCTGCTCGGTGTAACAAAGGATCTGGCGGGAAGCCATTTGGAAGCCCAAGCCTATTATCGCGACGGCCTCGTCCGCGCGCCCGGCGACCCGGGCCTGACGGTCGATCTCGCCTTGTCGCTCGCAATCAGCGGCAATTATCCGAACGCTATATCTGTGCTGCAGCCGCTCGCGCTGTCCGCCGCCGGCACGGCTCAAGAGCGGCAGACCCTGGCGCTGATCTACGGCCTCACCGGCAACACGGCAGAGGCGGCCCGGCTCGGCCGGATCGATCTCGACGACGCGTCTGTGGAGCAGAACCTGGCCTATTACCAATCACTCCGCCAACTCTCGCCCGACGCCCGCGGCCAGGCAATCCTGTCCGGTGGCCCCTCCAGAGCTTCGTCGTGACAAGGCCCGATAGCGCTCCGCGCTAGGGCTGAAGCTGTTACGCCGGACCAAAATCTGTCACTCGTGAGCTGCGGGGCCGCCGGGTGATACTTCCTTTTACCCGGCCGGTTTGCGGAGACCAGATCACCCTCTACAACCGACCTCGGTCAGATCTACCCGTTGACCTGCCGCATCATTTTCGTCCACCGGTCCACGATTGGCAGCACAGTATCCGCCTTCTCCGGTGGGAACATCGGCACTACGCGTGCGACACCCATCTCAGCGAGACGTTTTAGCCGGTCGAGATCCTCGCCGAGGCCGAACGAGGTGATCTCGATGGAAGCCGGGTCGCGGCCGGCCTCCCGCGCCATCTCGCCGAATTTCGGCAGGATTTCGGCGATATCGCCACGGGCCGTCGGGATCCAACCATCGCCGTAGCGGATTGCGCGGCGTGCGCCGTGCGGGAAGGCGCCGCCGACATGGATCGGCGGGTGCGGCTTCTGCACCGGTTTGGGCCTGGCGATCATCGGATCGAAATGGACGAACTCCCCATGGTATTCGGCCTCGGATTTCGTCCAGATCTCCTTCATCGCCTCGATGGATTCGCGCATCCGCTTGAAGCGGGTGGCGTAGACGGTGCCGTGGTCTTCCATTTCGTCCTGGTTCCAACCGCCGCCGACGCCAAAGAGGAACCGTCCCTGGCTCACCTGGTCGATCGAGGCGACCAGCTTGGCGGTCTGGATCGCGTCGCGCTGCTGCACCAGCAGCACGCCGGTGCCGAGCTTGACGGTCTTGGTAACCTGGCTCGCGGCAGCCAGCACCACGAACGGGTCCATTGCGTCGTAGTACTGTTTGGGCAGATCGCCTCCTCCTGGGAATGGCGTCTTGCGCGACAGCGGGATATGCGAGTGCTCAGGCGCCCACACCGACTCGAAACCGCGCTCCTCGAGCGCGCGGGCAAGCTCCATCGCCGACATCGAATAATCGGTAAAGAACATCGCGCCACCGAAATGCATGCCACTCTCCTCGCTATCTCTGGTCTGGCGGCTGAGGTTAGCCGGTGGCGTCGGTCGGCGCCATCGATTACCTATTCCACGACGTGCGAGGGTTCAAATGGGGACCGAACAGGGCGCGGACGAATCCTCGGCCGAGGCGGGCGGGTCGCGCAAAATCATCCATATCGACATGGATGCGTTCTACGCATCTGTCGAGCAGCGTGACCACCCGGAACTGCGCGGTAAGCCCGTCGCGGTCGGCGGATCGCGTGAACGCGGTGTCGTTGCGGCCGCTAGTTACGAAGCACGCAAATTCGGCGTGCATTCCGCGATGCCTTCGGTCACAGCCAAGCGGAAATGCCCAGATTTGATCTTCGTAAAGCCGAGGTTCGAGGCCTACAAGGCGATCGCTCTGCAGATCCGGGAAATCTTCGCCGCATACACGCCGATCATCGAGCCATTGTCGCTCGACGAGGCTTATCTCGACGTGACCGAAAACCTCAAGGGCATCATCTCGGCGACACAGATCGCGGAAGAAATCCGCGCAAAGATCCGCGCCGAAATCGAGCTCACCGCTTCGGCCGGCGTCTCCTACAACAAATTCCTCGCCAAACTGGCCTCGGATCACCGCAAGCCTGACGGGCTCTTCGTCATCACTCCCGAAATGGGGCCGGAATTCGTCGAGACCCTGCCGGTCAGGAAGTTTCACGGCGTCGGGCCCGCGACCGCCGCTAAGATGGGGCGACTGGGGATCAGGACAGGGCTCGACCTCAAGGCACAGAGCTTGGCCTTATTGCAGCAACATTTCGGAAAAACAGGCTCTTACTATTACTGGGTTGCGCGCGGCGTCGACGAGCGGCCTGTCCGCGCCGATCGGATACGGAAATCCGTCGGCGTCGAGAACACCTTTCCCGCCGATCTCTTCACCTACGAAGCCGCGCGCGATGCGCTGCAAGAGATCGTCGACAAGGTTTGGGGGTATTGCGAGGGCTCCGGTCTCCGCGGCCGCACAGTCACGCTGAAAGTCAAGTTCGCCAACTTCCAACAGATCACGCGAAGCCGCACCGGTCAGATGCAGATCAAGACACGAAGCGAACTCGAACTGCTCGGCAACGCCCTGCTCGAACCTCTCTTTCCTGTCGCGAAGGGCGTTCGACTCCTGGGTGTCTCATTGTCGTCGCTCGCGGTGGAAGAGGCCGAACGTGAGCCCGAATTCAGCCTGCCCCCCTAGGCCCTGATCTGTCGCCGGCTCTGCTCGGCAGAGGGCCGCGGAACCGACCGTTCGGATCCAGCTCCCTCCAGCGACGAGTTGGTCGCGAATTTTGCTCGTTCGCCATGCGGTGATCACATCAATCATGCAGCTGCTGCGCGGCACGCTCGGTTGGTTGCGCGAGGATCAGACGCTCGCCCCGCCAGGAGAGGCGCCCGTCGGCATCCTCAAACCCGGCCGTCGCAGTAACATCACAGAAGGCTCGCGGCGCAGGCCCGGTGACCAAGAGGCCGGGATGCGGCGGCAACTTTCAAATTTGCGCGCTGCCGCCCTGATGTGAACGAGATTTCGGGGCTAGAATACGGAAAGGAGCCCAACGCCGATCACATGAGCTGTCTGCTGGAGACGAAAAAGTGATACTAGCCGATTCGAGCCGCTTCCAGTTCACTCCGGATCTCACGATCTGCCGCCTTCTGAACGGGATGTGGCAGGTCTCTGGCGCCCACGGCTACATCGAGCCCGCCGGCGCAATCGCAGAGATGTTCGCGTATCACGACTCGGGGCTTACCACTTGGGACCTCGCCGATCATTACGGCCCTGCCGAGGACTTCATCGGAAACTTCCGGCGCCAGTTCGCCGCCCGTCACGGGGTCGAGCGGCTTTCCGAGATCCGGGCGTTCACCAAGTGGGTTCCGGCTCCGGGGCGGATGACGAGGCCCGTCGTCGACAAAGCGATCGGCATCTCGCTCTCGCGAATGGGCGTCGAATGTCTCGACCTGCTCCAATTCCATTGGTGGGATTATAGCGACGAGAACTACCTGGACGCGCTCGAACACCTCGCAGACGTGCAGCACGAAGGCAAAATCCGTCACCTCGCGCTGACCAATTTCGATACCAAGCGTCTGGCCGTGATAGCCGATCGTGTTCGCATCGTCTCGAACCAGGTTCAGTATTCGCTTATCGATCGCCGGCCCGAGGTCCGGATGGCTTCGTTCTGCCGCGAACGCGCAATTACGCTTCTTGCCTACGGCACTCTCCTCGGCGGGCTGCTTTCGGAGAAATATCTGGCCCGTCCCGAGCCGCGGCGGCCCGAACTCAACACCGCCTCGTTACAAAAGTACAAGAATATGGTCGACGCATGGGGCGGATGGACCCTGTTTCAGGAACTGCTCGCGGTGCTGAAGCAGATCGCCGACAAACATCGGGTGAGCATCGCCAATGTCGCTGTCCGCTACGTTCTGGACCGTCCGGCGGTGGCCGGCGTCATCGTCGGCGCGCGGCTCGGCGCAGCGCAGCATATCGCCGAGAACACTCGTGTCTTCGGCTTCGCGCTTGACGCCGGCGATCTTGCCGTGATTGAGGCTATCCTCGTGAAATCGCGCGACCTGACACAGGTAATCGGCGATTGCGGCGACGAATACCGATAGCGATCAACCTTGTAGTGTATGAGCAAGAAGTTGGCCAGCTAGCCGGCCTGTGAGACACTTGGCGAGATACAGTCCGCAACGAGTTGCGAGAGGGAGAAGACATGGCCGAAGACGACGCTCTATTCCAGAAAGGCATGCCGATCCGCCGCGAGGTGCTAGGCGCCGAATACGTGGACGCCTCGATGGCGCGCGCGGACGAATTTATGATGTCGTTCCAGCGGGCGACCACCGCCTGGGCATGGGGCTGGGCGTGGGGGGATGGAACACTCGACCGAAAGACACGCAGCTTGATGAACCTTGCGATGCTCACTGCCTTAAACCGGGCGCCTGAGATCAAGCTGCACGTTAAAGGCGCCCTCAACAATGGCGTTACTGTCGAGGAGATCAAAGCTGCCTTGCTGCATGCGACAGCCTATTGCGGGATCCCGGCCGGGCTCGATGCATTCCGCGCCGCCCATGAAGTACTGGTCAGCGAGGGGGCGTTGAACAGAATCTAACCGCCATGTTGTGGTTCGGCGACGCCTTGAGGTCCCAGCGCACTGGGACCTCATTACGTCACCTTAGACAATATTACCGAACACTACAGCGGGCCGGCCGTTCGCTATCCACCTTAGGCCGGCGACACCGGCACGACCGGTCGCGACGGGCGCTCGCGTGCGGTTCTGATCATGGGCTATAGGCCGTTGTGCGGCGCCGGCAGCCCCGGAACGACGATTGTCGGGTCCCACCAGTTGCTCGGCAGCGCCTGATTGTAACAGTTGGCGCCGTGTGCCCCCGGCCCGCAGCGGGAAAGAAAGTCGGCCGTCGCGTGGCTAACATTGTAACCCAGCACCGCTAGGCCATTGATGGTCTGCCCGCCGTATTGCGAATAATTGGGATCGACGTAGCCTTGGTTGGGGCCGGGGTCGTACTGGAACCGGAACTTCGGCCAGTGCTGCTCCAAATTCGGGACTGCTACCCCGTTGTGGGTAAATCCTACAAACGGTCCACCCGCAGTGGGGCATTGGGTGGGATATGCCGCATGGTCAGCCGAGTTACACTGAACATACCAAGTGGGAGATCCGCCAGAATTTGCCACTGGCCCCATGATCGTGAACCAGCGAGTCCCCGGAAGCTGATCCACCGTAGGGCTCTGATCTTGGGCGTTGTACCAGCCGTTATATACCATCTTGAACGTGTCACCAGCCGTGACTGTATAGCCCTGGCTCTCCATCTGGCCGCCGGACAATATATACATAGGCGTCGAATACGACCCGAAATCTGCCGCGTCGACGCCGTTCATGTACTGCCCAACATTGCCGCCAAACCCCGGCTGGGAGGCGCTGCCGTTCGAAATCTGCGGCTGAATGCTGTAGTCGATGCCGTAAAACGACACTGGTGCGTTAGCGATCTGTCCTCCGAGTATTCCCTCATAATACCGTTGGAATTTGGTGTTCCACGTGCTCGCCACCGGCACGTGCTGGAAGGTCTCCATGATATAGGACGCGCCCGACACATAGGTCGCCACAAACGACGCCATGAGGACGCTCGCGCCGGTCGTGTCGGGCTCGTCCGGCGGATAGATCGAGCCGCTGTAGCCGGTGCTGCCGGGACCGTCCCGGAACGCCAGGAACATCGGCCAATAGTTGCTCGTCTCGGTCAGGTAATCCTCGAACACCGCCCTTTCGGAGTTCTTGGTAACCCCATCCGGATAGGTCGTGTTCGGATCGGCGCCAAACGTCGCCGCATAGGTGACGTCGCGGATCAGCCACGCCGAGCCGCGGCCTTGGAAGCAGATCGTCATCAGCCCCCAATAGTGGTAGACATTGCCATCGGTGAAGGTTGCGTTGTTGTCCCGGTAGTATCCTTGGCCGAGATCCGGTCCCGGTCCAGGTCGCTGCTGCGCGAAGTCGCGCATCGCGTTCCACTGCAGCATGTCAAGGAAGTGCCGATCGCCGAATATCTCGTAAGTAAAACCGTCGAAGGCCGGCATGTGGTCGATGCCGGTGCCGCCGTTCAGCGTGCCCCCGGCGTAATGGAAAGACGGATTGGGCGAAAAATCCACGGGTTGAACGATACCTGTCAACCAGCCAGGGAGGTTCCAGTTGTACCAATTGATCTGATTGCGCAGTGCGCCGAGCCCGGCATAGGTGCTGCCGTTGCCGTTGCCCCCCGGTCCCAATGGAGGGCCACCATTCATCGCCGACAACCGCCCGGTGGATTTGTCGAGCAGAGTAGAGAACCCATGCACCGAAGTGCCATAAGTGAACAGGCGCGCCAGGTCCCAATCCCCCTGCGCCTGTGTAATGAACGCCTTTGCGGCATATTCTCCGCTGATCCCGAGATCAGGTCTCGTGCCAACGCCGCTGCCGCCAATGACGTTCATCCGGCCCATTGGCTCGTAATTATTGCCCAGCCCGTTGCTCCAATCTGGCCCGAGGTTGCCGGTCGGCTGTGACAGATTGATCGGCACGATGAGCCCTGTCTCCTGCCAATAGCGCGCCTCGGCAGCCGTGAACGTCGGATAAACCTTCCGCGTGACGCGTGTCGTCGTGCCGAACGGCGACCAGTTGGAGAGCCCGGTCCAGTCGAGCGTCTGCCAGGTTTCGAAATGCCAACTCGTCACGCGCGTCGAGAAGGTGGTCGTGCCGCTGCCTTGCGAGCTCGTCAGCGGGAACGGCTCGCCGACATAGGGCGTTAGCATTGGCGACACGTATTGCGTGTTGACCCCGACGGAACCGGCGCTGCCCGACGGCCAGACCCAGTAGAGTTGCCCGTTGTTCAATCCGCCGACGCATGTGGCAGTGCAGGAAACCCGCGTCGCCTGCCCCTGATACCACTTATTTGCGCCGGTCGATGCGGGGACGTCCAGGCAAGAGGTTTCGCCGGCGGCATTGCAACCGACACCCGCAGCGGCCACGATCGGATTGCTCGAGCTGGCGATCGTTGCGTCGAGGTTGCTCCAGTCAAGGACATCGCTCGCGCCGTCGTCGATCTCGACCCGGTAAGAAACCATCTGCGGATCGTTGGCGAAACCGGCGGGGCCGGGGTTGCCGGCATTACCGGTGCTGCCGGCCGCGACATTCTCCCATGAATTGTGATTGTGTATCACCCACCGCACATCGCCGGCCGACACGCCATCGGACGCTTTGGTGAAGATGTCGATGATCGCCTGGTCGTAGAGCAGCGGGTCCTGGTGGCCGCTCGTGTAGACCGGGACCCCGCTGACTATGTATTCGTCATAGACATTGCCAGCGCGCACGTGGCGTGGAGCATCCCGGCCGGTATTGTTGATGTTGTTGCAAACATCAAAGGTGGCGTCGCCGCTGTCGCGCACCGAATTGTCCTGGTTGCGCAGGTCGGTATAGTGAATCTTGAGGTGGTGCGCGGCAGGGCCGCTACACAGCGCGCTCAATGATTGGTGCGAGGTCTCGGAATAGGTTCCCGCCACGACCACGAACTCGACCTGAAAGGTTGCCCCAGCCGCAACGTCCGCGGGGAGCCACGCCGCCCATACCGCATGACGCCACGAGCCGTTGCCGCCGTTCTCGCGCCACGTCGAAATCTCGTCCCATTGCTGGCCGGGCAATGCCACATGCGTCGCCGCGTTCCGGATGAGCGGATAGCTGCCCGACATGATGTCGCCGTAGCGGAATGACTGCCCAAAGCTGACCGGCGACCCGGCAGGGAGGGTATTCCCCGTATCGTTGACGAAGGTGAACGTTGTCAGCGCCGCGCCATGGGTGACAATGATGTCAACGTTTTGAGACGTCGTGACTGCGCCGGCAGATAGCCCAAGAAATGTAGTGGTGGCTGTGGCCAGAAAGAACAGAAATTTCCCGATCATAGGATCGCCTCTAATATAATGTGATCGGTGATAACGGTCATGTACATCCTTCCATTGCGGAGGCAGGGTGAGCCTTAGCCCAACGCCTTGCGGAATATAGAGTTAAAAGAATTATGCTATCACAGCAATTGGTCGATACTCGACTATCTTCCTGGCATTAGCGCCGAATCCGGAGAGAACATATCAGCAATCTGCCGGATTGTCAATATTATTCTTTGAGTGAATTGAGATTACCGCAATTAGTAAACGATAGGATGGAGTCACCGACCCTCTGGCCGCGAACCAAAAATTAACCTGTCCCGTCTATTCAGAGGGTATTCGTTAAGCCCCAGGCGACAGAGCCCGTGATGCCGCTGCCGGCCCGACGGAGGTGCGCCAGCGGAGAACTAAAGGTTCTCTGAGGGATCTCGGGTCGGCGTCTTGTAACCGGAGCATCTTGCTATCACTCGCCATTCTCGTGGTAATAATGCGTTTGGCCGCCTGATGTGCGGCCTTGTTGACATGTTGCGGCGCGATTTCGGAGCCTATGCGTGGCGGGGTCGTATGTCGGCACGGGCCGAATCACAATTTCGCGGATTCGCGATTATCACAATCGCAGCTCCCAACTGAACTGAAATGATACCCGCTCAGGAGCGATTCTCGCTGAGGGCGCGCGTGGCCCGCTCGATGTTCTGGATCGCCTGGTCGCGCGGGGTGCTACAACTGCTGACCTTCGCCACCACATTGTTCATCGCGCGAATCCTTGTGCCCGCCGATTATGGCGTGATGGCGCTTGCCACGTCCTTCACCGGGCACGCAGGCATGCTCGCGGAGATGGGTTTGGGCTCTGCGATCATCCAATTTCGCGATCTAAACCGCCGGGAACTCGATACCTGCTTTTGGATCACTATGACGCTCGCCATGGCGTTCTTCGCAGCTCTCCTCCTGGGCGCCCCCGCGATCGCCCGCTGGTTAGCGGTTCCGACCCTCGCCGATGTGCTTCCGGTCTTGTCTCTGGTCGTGCCTCTGACGGCCTGCCGGGTCGTTTCCGACAGTCTGCTGCGCAAGCGGCTTGCACTAGACCGTGTGTCGCAGGCGGAGGTCATCGGCGCGGTGGTGACCCTACCCGTCACCATTGGCTGCGCGCTTGGGGGATTGGGGGTGTGGACATTGGTAGTCGGGTACCTTGTGGGCCCGGCGGTGCGCACTGTCGCAACCTTTGCTTTCGCGCCCTGGCTTCCGGGGTTTCGAATTGGAGGAGAACGGGTCAGGGAAGTTGTCCGTTTCAGCCTGGCGACTCTCGGCATCCGATTTATGTGGTCCTTGCGGGAGGCCGCGAATTCACTTGTCCTTGGCAAGATTACCGGCCAAGCAGCGGCTGTGGGTATTTACACAATGGCAGATGACGTTGCCCATTTGCCGGGGCAGAAGATTTCGCCCGTAATCAATATGCTGACGTCGCCGGTCATGGCGGAGCTGCAGAACGACATCGATGGCTTGCGCGAGGCCTTCTATCGGGCGGTGCGCCTTATCGCGGCAATCGTCGTGCCGACGTCAGCAGGCATCGCGCTTGTCGCTGACGATATGGTTGCTGTCCTGCTCGGGCCGAAATGGTTGTCAGCAGCCCCACTGATTCGACTGATTTGTCTTTATGCGGCGGTGCGCGCGGTCGACGGCGTGCTGCCATGCGTTATGCTCGCGCGCCGGCGGGAGAGGTTCCTATTCTGGTACTCTGTCCTGATGTTGATCGCGATGCCGGGGGCGGCAGTTCTCGGCGCAATCTGGAACGGGGCGGCGGGGATGATTGTGTCCTACACTGCAGCTTACTGCGCGGTTATGATTTTCCTCGCCAAGGAAGCCCTGGCCGAGTTGAAAGGTAAATTTTCCGAGATCTGGTCACAGATTTGGGCGATTGTGGCTGCCACCGCGGCAATGACCGTGGTCGTGCTAATCCTGGGCGAGCTCGCTGCGCGAATCCAGGTGGATTTGCCTTTGGTACGGCTCGCTCTCCTTTCTTTCGCCGGGGCAGCAACTTACGGCGCCACCCTTTTTGCGATCGGCAGTCGGGTGATAAGCGAGAGCGCCGAAGTGCTGGGATGGATCCTCCGTCCCCGCAAGGCAGACAGCTGACTTGGGCTGAGCAAATTAGGCAATGGGCCAGGATGCTGAACGCTCCGTCCTCGCGATGGGCGTGTGTTATTTCATAACTCACGATTTTGTTAGCGCCAGCGGCGCTCGATCGAAGTTCCGTGCAAAAGCTTCTGATTGGCCCTCGAGAGATGGCAAGGCGCCCGGGGTGCGAACACGACTTGCCGAGGAATCAAAGCCCAACAGTTTGGACTTGGCGGTGGGGTAGCTCAAATATGTTGACGGTCCTACCGCTAATTGTCGTCGATACGCACCGCCGAGCGCGACCACCCGTTCTTGCGGGCAGGAACTCTGCGATGGACGGCATCGTCGACGAGCAAGCATAAAACATAAGATAAATTGGACGCGCCTCCTCTATATACGAGTTCACGATGTGAGACAGCACAATTTTCATTATCTCGAACGGGAATGGATTGTAGAAGAAGATGATCATCGGCAGCCGAGGTATTCGATATTTGGTCGCGTCCGAGCAAATGATTTCTATAGCCGTACACTTGCGCGATATAAAGCGGGCGTTGGTAATGTTTTGTTGGGCAATGCGGCAGAGGAGCGGCGAGAGTTCGATACCGATGATGCGATCGAAAGGAAGCGCAAGCGCCGACAAGAGGACTCTTCCCTTTCCGCAGCCGACATCCAGGAAGGTAAAATTCTCGGCGCGTAACTCGGCAACCCGCAGTGACCGGCTCAGGGCCCGCCACGGGGTGGGATCATAGGCATAAACCCTTCCGAACTCGGCGGCGGCTGGATCCCCGGCGAACCCTCCCGGGATGGTATCCACCCCACGCAGCCTGTCGAAGAGTATTGCTGGAGCCCGGTTCGTCCACCAGGCGAACCGGGTCTGCAGCGCGCTTTTCAATTCTCTCGTTGACATCTCGCGCTCCTGCGATCGCTCAACTCCGAAGCGTCATATCGGAACCATGGCTATACGATGATCTCGCTCCTTCGGTCTGCACAACGCGGCATCGCTGACCGCATCCAGAAAAAGCTTGGTTGTGTTGGCGCCAACCCCAGCTGTTGAAAAAGTTGAGGACGGTCGTGGAACTCAAAAATAGCCGGGATGTCGTAGTATTGTCCTGACGTTTGGACAGGTGTAAACATCGGGCCATTAGATGGGAACCTTCAATGAGTGAAAGGGCTCACCTTATGGCGAGGGGCCGCACAAGGGCAAGTTCAAGTGGCGCAGGCTGATGATGCTGCCATGGTCGGCTTTGGAATTTACGCTTAGCTGGGGCCACCGAGATGACTCGCGTCGATTACGCGGGTCAAACTCGAAGACTCTCACTGCCGGGTCCTGCGCAGGTAGGTGCGGGCACTTACTCATCCGCGCTTCCCGCGCCAAATGTGATGACGGAGCAGCGAAGCAAACCGCCATGTGGCCATCAGTGCCCAGTGTGCTCCAAAAATCGCGATCTCGGGGAACCTTGGTCGAAACCAGAACAGCCGTGCACAACTTATCGCATGAGTTGAGAAGAATTCTTTATACGCATAATATTCGGTACCGTCAAAATCGAGGAGCCTGAATTCGCCTTCCTCGAATAGCCTTTGCAGCATTAGGTATAGAAGAACGGTGCCGGGCGAGCTCTGTGCAAACCTCTCATCGTATCCGATGTGCTTATAGACGATGACATCATGATCGATTCGACAGAAGACGTAGGCCGCGGGCTGACGGCCCGACATAAGCACGTAACCGCGTACACGACCGGCAACGGCATCGAGTTCAATCTCGCGAGCAAAATTTTCATCTTCCGGAAAACCCCAGCCCAGGTCGCTTTTGTACGATGCGCGTGAAATCGCGACTGCGATATCACGGAATGCAGTGATTTCGGATGGGCCTCTGAATTCTAGGATAGGGGCACCCGAGTCGGTTCCCTTGTCAAACTTTTTCGCAGCGCGCTGTAAATTGCCGCGGGATTTTTTGGAGAACTTCTTTATGTATTCAGCAAATGAGCCTTGGAGGTCCACCACATATCGATCACCATAGCGGGCCGCATACCGCAATGCACCCCGCTCGAAGCACATTGTCGCAAAACGCTTACCGATCGGCATCGCAGAGACGACCGCAGCGCGACAGTCCTGCGCCGCCGCTTGAGCCATCGGCATCGCGAGTTCCGCATCAACCACGAAAGGATTTGAAACGAGCGTGAACGCCTTCAGCTTCACCTCACCGAGCCTAAATGGCCCAAGTCGGAAGTGGAGGACTTCGGACCGAACCTCCCAGACTGGATTTATTCCCATCCTTTCTACCGACAACGGGTGGTGCACGCCACCAACGTGCCTCAAACATTGCCCGATCAATGGCCTTGCTCCAAATTCCTGAAGAGTTGTGCCGACGGGACGTCCAGATGAAGCCAACCGAGGGTGGTAACTCGCGGACGCTTTGCCATTGGCCGGAGATTGTATGACATGGGCTGCTCTCACGACACAACATCTTCGTGCCGACGCTTCGTAGAAATAGTTTAGCTATTGAGGCAGGATGCCATGACGAACGGGAGAGTGTCAAGATGACTTGAAATCGACTGGCGCTCTCGTGATTTTTAGGAACTCCGCCGCAACCCCTTCTGGCATTGATTGCAAATTCAAGAATTCCCAAATGAGGTGTCAGTCGTTGCTCACCGATGCTGACGCGGCGGCTCGCACCGTTACAGCACAGGACTCAAGGTTGATGAAGCCCATCGCCTCCGCAAAATATTACGCCGATAGACTTGTCCAGCACATCAGCGACAATGGGTTGCAGAGCTCCGCCGTTCTGGTGGGAAGGAACCTTATTTGGCCATGTTGCGAATGGCTGATCCGACGCAGCATTCGGGCCCACGAGGAATTTGACTTGAAATATGGGCTCGACACTCAAACGCCGATCCCAATTCGTAATTTAGAAACCTCAGCGCCTGGTGCGCGATATGCAGTTCATTACGAGGGGGCGGCGATACCGCTGATCCACAAAATACTTCGTCAGTTGAGGACTGATCTCTCCCGCTTTACCTTCATTGATCTCGGCTCGGGAAAAGGCCGAGTTTTGCTAATCGCCGCTCAGTATCCTTTCGAATCCGTAATCGGAGTAGAATTTTCAGAGACCTTGCACGGTATCGCTCGGTCCAACATTTCAATATTTATTGAACAGGTCGTTACTAAGACGTGCCCGACTTCCTTAAATATGGATGCCGGCGAATTTGAATTTTCGCAATTTGGAAACAAGGTGGTGTTCTGCAACAATCCGTTTGCCGCAACCTTGACACTTCGTGTTTTAGACAACTTGCAGTTCTCTCTTCGCAAGACCGGGCATCAAGGAATATTTATATATCTCACCCCTATTCAGCCCACCGTTAAAGATAGGTTGGATACATTTCGTCTCGTCGCACAAGGCAGCTTTCTAAGCCATTTTGGAGGATTCCAAAAATATTATATATATCGGATAAATAGCTGAGTTATTTATCGGCTTTCCCAAATTTTGAGCAATCCGCTTGCCATCAGCCCGATTGCTGGAGCGGAAACGCGGAACGAGGCTGGCCGCCACGGCGCGGTTGCGTTTCCAACCGCATTGCAAACGAACATTAAATCGTAGACCTTTGGGGCGATATCGAGTATTGAAAATAGCTCGCTGTGTATTGCGCGTTTAGCGGTATGCACCGAAAAATCGCCCCATCGGGTTTAGCTACGGCATTATCCTGACTTGGAGGTAAGATGGCCGGAATTCCCTTGCGCGCTGGTGAGTTGTGCAGAATGCGTGGAGTTCTATTACAAGAATTGGCAGGACGATTGTCCATGCGGCGACAGTCTAGACACGCTCGGTTGGTGGGGCCTCTGTGTGCGGGCGAAGCGACGTGTGAAGCAAGAATCGGACCGTCATAAATGAACGGTAGGGCATCGTATCATATACTACACCATCGACCAGGAGGTCTGATCGAGGCGCTCTGGCGGGCCTGTTTAGCCGATGCCAATTTTCCGACCCACTACACGGCTCCGGAATATTTCTTAGAGCCCGGCTTCCGCAATAAAGGGGCGTTTGCCATTCTGAGCCTGAGTGGCGAGGAGGTGACAGCGGTTCTGACCGGGACCAATGATGGCGCCTATGTTCAATCGGGACTATCCGTACGCCCTCAGATCGTCTTTTCACGCCGCGCCGATCGCGTACGGGCGATGACAAACGTGGTCGACGGTCTTCTTGTAGAGGCAGCATCCGCGAAGCTGTTGGATATGTTCGTGTGGTCTGACATCGCTGCTCTGGCCGACCCCCGCTTTCGCAAGAAACAATACGAAGGCGTCGCGATGCTGGATCTGTCGCGCGGTCCAGATGCGCTCTTCCGAAAATTCTCGGAAAACAAGCGCAGGAACATCAAAAGAGCGATCAGGCATGGGGTTTCTGTCGAGCCAGCCAACGACCCTGCCAAGGTCTCCGCCTATTATCCGGTCTTCGTCGAATGGTCTCGCCGCAAGGGGTTGTCGATCCCAGGAGAAGACGAGTTCCATCAGACCATGGCGTTGAGAAATAACCGACTGCTGCTTCTCGCTCGTTTTGAAGGTAAAATTATCGCGGGCATTGTGATCCGGTTCTTTCCCCATGGAATGATGGAATATGCGGCGAACAGCTCGCTGCAGAATACGCTCCATCTGCGGCCGAACGACTTGTTGCATTGGCGGGCTATCGAGTGGGGATGCCGTGAGGGCATGACCCGTTACAGTCTTGGGGGCGCGCACCTCTTCTTGCGAAAATTTGGCGGCGAAATTATTCCGACCACCCGCCATCGCTTGGACCTGTCGATCTTTCGCCGATTCGCGATCGGCGATTGGATCGCCGATCGGGCTGAACAAGCCCGCCCCTTGATACCCGGTCGCCTGGCCACCGCGGCGCGTTCTCTAAGGGGCCTGGTCGAAAAAGCCGCGCAACCCGCGCGCCAAGACGGTCGACGAGCGTCCCCTATACCAACCGGACGGATACGGACCGGCAAATCGCTGTAATCGTATGCGCGGATATGATGGCTGAGATTGGTGGTGCACCAGCCCCGATAGATTAGGGTTTTTTGTTGATGCAGATCCACGGTGACAAACGTCGTCTTGCGATGCCGCATCCCGCCGCGCGTGGCTGATGTATTGGCGATACAGAATTGTGAATAGCCACGCCCGAAGATCGATTCCTGCTGCCACATGTGTATTTTCTCCAACGCGCGGGTGAGACAGTCCTGAACGAGATCGTCGGTGCTCACGACATCATGCGTCAGAGCGCGCGCAAAACGCTCGAGGCGTGGGAGCAGCGTTAGAATTTCTTCGTGCAGATATTGATCATCGAAACCGGGTTTTGTCAGATCGCTCCACACAGAACCATTACGGGTATCGCGTTTGGCATTTGCTTCCATAGTGGCCAAATCAGTGAACTGTGCCACCGGTCACCCTCCGCGGTTTCGGAATAAAGGTTCGTTTCAGTGCGCGACGCTGAGCGCCTCACCTAATTAATCCGCACGACCTTCCAAGCACCGTTAACTGCAGTAAATCGCAGTAAGTGATGCAACAGAGCCGACATCGCCATTGACGCCGGTTTCGGTTACCGCGTTCGGCCGCTAGCTCGACGTGAACCTACACCGGAGCGATTGCCACTGGTTCTGTGGCGCCCTCCCGCTTGCGGGGAAGGCAAAGGCAGGGGCAGACCGCAGCTTTGTTGGTGTCGGAGATCGTCGCGCATCCGGACCGGCATTGCGGAGCGCCCCGGTGAAGCGGTAGCCGCGGCCGAATTCCGTGCGGATGATATCGCGGTCCACACCCAGCGCCTTGCGCAATGCGGAGACCTGAACCTTGAGGTTCTCTTCCGACACCACTATGCCCGGCCACACGCGGCCGAGGAGCTCGTCTTTTGACACCAGTAAGCCGTCGGCCTCCAAGAGGGCCAGAAGGAGATCGAAGGCGCGCGTGCCGAGCTCGACCGGAACGCCATCGGCGAGTAGCTGGCGCCGGCGCAAGAGGACACGGAAACGGCCGAATCCCAGAGACTCGTCGGCTGTTGCCGGGCTCGACCGCTTCGCGTCTATCGGCAGCGGGTTTTCGCGCCAGAGGGCGGGCTCTGGAGGCGCATTGGTCTTCATTGCAGCCCATCGCCTCGGGTTGCGGCGCCTTGCGATCTGGCGCGGATTTGTGCGTAGGTTGCGTCGCTGCATGACCGCCTTCCAACAAAAGAGGTTAGAATGTCGCGATCAAAGCTAAGGGAGCGTTTTAGTCCGTGCTATTGCATCGGCGGATGAATGGCTGCCGCTTGAGAATCATTCTAATTAAACTTTGGTATAGGATCGCGCTCGAAGGAGCGGCTCCGCCGAAATAGGAAGTCTCGGGAGGCGCGCCGGCCGTGGCTGCCTAGCAGCTCTAAGACTTTTCCCTGGTGAGCTCCAGCCTGTCGGCCATCCGGGCCAAATCAGGCAGAGAAGCTGCCTGCATCTTTCGCATGACCTGGCCACGATGGACTTTTACGGTAATCTCGCTGACGCCGATCTCGTAGGCGATCTGCTTATTGAGACGGCCAGCCGCCACCAAGGCCATCACCTCACGCTCACGCGGGGTGAGGGTCTCAAAGCGCGTCCGCAACCCCGCCAGAGCTTTTTCGTCCTCCAGCCGAGCGCGGTCGCGCCCGAGGCCGAGTTGGATCGCGTCGAGCAAATCTTGGTCGCGGAATGGCTTGGTCAGGAACTCGATCGCGCCACCCTTCATCGCCTTGACGGTCATCGGGATGTCGCCATACCCGGTGATGAAGACGATCGGGAGGTGGAGGTTCGCGGCGGCGAGCTCTCTTTGGAAATCAAGGCCGCTTTGTCCGGGCAACCGGACATCGAGCACCAGGCAGGCGGGCGCGTCCGGCCGGCCGGCCTTGAGGAACTCATCTACCGAAGCGAGCAGCTTCGCTTGCAGCCCGACGGATCGGAGCAGGCCACCGATCGACTCTCGGATTGCGGGATCGTCGTCGATGACGATGACCGTCGGTATCGCCTCGGCCATCGTCAGCGCTCGCCAGGACGCGCGCAATGTTGCCGACGCGTCGGTCCTACGCCGAGCAGGGCGGAGTGCAGCAAAGTGCGGCCCAGGGGATAGCGATAGCGCGGCACCGGAGCGATCCTAAGAAGTTGCCTCGCGAGCAGCTACAGGCGCCTTTAATATAGGAACTGGCCCGAGCGGCAAGGCACATTTGTGAGCCGGTCGCGCCGCCACACTCCCGAGGGCGCCCGGCACCTCCTTGCCTGGCATAAAGTCGGGAGGTGCCGTGTTAAGCTGGAGACAGCGTAAAGATCGAGCCGGAACCATGATGAGGCTTCAGGCGCACTCATGGCGGAGTGCCACCTCCGCGCTTTTCCCGGTCGCGACCGCCGCACTCGCGATCGCGGTCTTCGTTGCCCAAGTGAGGACATCGGAGAAACTCACGGCGGCATTATTTTACGTCCTCGTCGTGCTGTTGGCCGCACGTTTCTGCAATGCGCGAGCCGTGGTATTGGTTGGCGCCGGTTGTGTAGGTCTCACACTGTTAGCCTTCTTCTTGCCGGGTTTGACCGAGACGCACGCTGGCAACGTCGGCCTAAAAGCATCGATCGGTGCCGCAGTAATCGGGCTGACAACCTTTCTAGCGCTGAAAAGCCGGTCGGCGGAAGGGACGCTGCGCGAACGAGCCGCCCTCCTCGATCTGACACATGATTCCATCGTCGCCCGCCACTTTGACGATGATGTGATCACTTATTGGAGTCGCGGCGCTGAGGAATTGTACGGCTGGGACCGCGCCGAAGCGGTGGGTAGGGTCGGTTCCGAACTCAGGAATCCCGCTGTTCCTTTACCGCTCGACCAGATCAAGGCCGAGCTGCTCCGCGTCGGCCGGTGGGAAGGCGAGCTTGTCAACAACAGACGGGATGGCACACCGGTCCTCGTGGCCAGCCGCTGGTCGCTGCAACGGGACCGGCACGGACGGCCGGCAACAATTGTTGTGACCAGCAACGACATTACCGAGCGCAAGCGGGCCGAGCAGGCGCTGCGAGAGAGCGAGGAGCAGTGGCGGGAAGTATTTGAACATAACCCCGTCATGTATTTCATGGTCAGTCCGACCGGGACGGTGCTGTCGGTGAACGGCTTTGGTGCCGCTCAACTCGGCTACACGGCCGCCGAGCTAATTGGACAATCGGTGCTGAACGTGTTTTTCGAGGGGGACCGAGAGCTCGTCAAAAGCCGTGTGGCAACCTGCCTGCAAGAACTCGGCCGTCCGCATAGCTGGGAGATTCGCAAAATCCGCAAGGACGGCACGACGATTTGGGTACGCGAGAATGCAAAGGCGGTGCGGCGGTCGGGTAATGATGCGATTGTCTTGATTGCCTGCGAAGACATCACCGAGCGCAGGGGGGCCGAACAGCGCCGCGACGCGCAGCATGCCGTCACGCGCGTTCTGGCCGAGGCCGACAGCGTCGCCGCGGCCGCTCCGCATATCGTTCGGGCGATCGGCGAAACGCTGAAATGGGACTGGGGCGCTCTGTGGAGTTTCGATTGGGAGCGCGCGCAGGAAGGTGTCCCGCTCCGGTGCGATAGCTTCTGGCACGGGCCCGATATGGAGACCGCGGATTTTGCCACGGCCACCCGCGAGCGGGGCTACGCGTCGGGCGAAGGGCGGCTCGGGCAGGTTTGGCGAAGCGCAAAACCGATCTGGATGGCCGATGCGACGACCGAACCCCAATTCTTGCGCGCAGCGGCGGCGGCGAGAGCGGGGCTGCACGGAGCCGTCATTTTCCCGATCCTGCTCGACACCGAAGCCCTCGGGGTCATCGAGTTCTTCAGCCGCGCGGCTCGGGAACCCGATCCAGAGCAGCTCGCAACAATGTCGGCGATCGGCAGCCAGATCGGCCAGTTCATCAAACGCAGGCGGGCCGAAGCGGCATTGCGTGCGAGCGAGGAGCGCTGGCGCAGGCTGTTCGAGACGTCGGCCGCCGGCATGGCTTTGGTTCGGCTCGACGGCGTCTTTACCGCAGCGAACCCGGCGCTTCAACGAATGCTTGGCCGCACCGAGGCGGAAATCGTCGGGCGGAACGTCCTCGAACTCAACCACGAGGACGAACGGGCGGCAACCGCGGAGTTCTATGCAAAAATCAGGAGCGGCTTGCTAACCGAGCGTCAGGTTGAAAAGAAATTCCTCAAAAAGGACGGTACCCCGGTATGGCTTAACATCACGACGACGTTGGTGCCGGCGACCGATACCGCCGCTCCCTTCCTGCAGTCGGTCTATATGGACATCACCGAACGCGTGCGGTTCGAGGCGGCTTTGCGCGCGAGCGAAGAGCGTTGGCGAACCGTGTTCGAGACGACCGCAGTTGGCATCGTAACAACGTTCGATCTTGTGCACGGAAGATATGCGACGGCGAACGTGGCTTTCCAGCGGATGACCGGCTATACCGAGGACGAGCTGCGAAATCTTACGGTGCTGGATATCACTCCCGAGGAAGATCGGGCAGCGACGCAAAAGCGTATTGATGAGATCGTTGCTGGGCCGCCGCGTAGTTATCGAATTGAAAGGCGTTACCGACGCAAGGACGGCGAGTTCATATGGGCCGACGTCAATACATTTTTTATTCCGGCGACGGACAGCACGCCGGCTTTTCTTGCCGTGGTGGCCGTCGACATCACCGAACGCAAACAGGCCGAGGAGGCGCTGCGGGAAGCCGAGGAGCGTTTTCGCACTCTCGTGCAATTCTCATTCGACGTGTACTGGGAGAGCGACGCGCAGCATCGCTTCATTCGCCAGGAGTTCGCCGAAGGCGTTGCTGACGCGCCGGCGCCGGGCTCCGAGATCGGTAAAGCGCGCTGGGAAGTGCCCTACGTTGAGCCTGATGCCGAGGCCTGGCGCAGGCACCGCGAAACGCTCGATGCCCACCTGCCGTTCCGTGATTTCGAGCACGCGCGGCCTACGCCCGACGGCGGCAAGCGCTACGTCTCCGTCTCTGGGCTGCCGGTATTTGACACGACCGGGCGCTTCATCGGTTACCGCGGCGTCGGCCGCCACATCACCAATCGTAAACGTGCCGAGGCGGCTTTGCGGGCGAGCGAGGAGCGTTGGCGAGCCATGTTCGAGATCGCCCCGGTCGGCATCACAACCATTGATTTTGAGCGCAGAAAGTATCTTACGGCGAACGCGAGTTTTCAGCGGATGACCGGTTATACCGAGGCGGAGCTGCGAAATCTCACGACGCTGGAGCTTACTCACGAGGATGATCGGGCCGCGATGCAAGAGCGTATCGATAGCGGTACTGTCGGGGTTCTGCAACGCAAGCGTTACCGACGCAAGGACGGCGAGGTCGTATGGGCCGACGTCACCTCGTTTGTCGTCCCCGCGACAGACAGCACGCCAGCCTTCCGGGTTGCAGTTATCGTCGACATCACCGATCGCAAACGCGCGGAGGCGGCCTTGCAGCAGGCCGAGGCCGATCTCGCGCGTCTCAATCGGGTCATGCTGCTGGGCGAGATGACCGCTTCGATCGCGCACGAAATCAACCAACCGATTGCCGCGGTAATTACCAACGCCAGTGCGGGTGTGCGCTGGCTGGGCGCACAGCCGCCGGATCTGGAAGAAGCCAGGCAGGCGCTCTGCCGTATCGTCAGAGACGGCAGTCGAGCCGGCGAGGTCATCGACCGCATCCGTGCGCTGGTAAAGAAAGTGCCGCCGCGCCGGGACCGCTTGGATATCAATGAGGCAATCCGCGAGGTCATTGCCTTGACCCAGACAGAAGTGCAGCAGAATCGCGTAAGGCTGCAGACGAGGCTTGCAGGCGACCTGCCGTTGGTTCCGGCAGATCGGGTCCAGCTGCATCAGGTGATCATGAACCTGATCGTCAATGCCGTCGAGGCGATGAGCAGCGTCGGCGACAGATCACGTGAGCTTACGATTGCCTCCGGCACGGACGATGCGAACACCGTATTCGTCGAAGTGCAGGATACCGGCCCAGGAATTGATGCGGCGGACCTCGATCGACTGTTTCAGTCCTTCTATACGACCAAGCCCGGTGGGATTGGCATGGGACTGGCGATCAGCCGCTCGATCGTCGAGACGCATGGCGGGCGGCTATCGGCGGCGTCGAACCAGCCCCATGGCGCCGTCTTTCGCTTCACGCTGCCGGTCGAGGAGGAATCATCCGAGGACGCGCGGTACTACCGCGTTGAGACGATGAGGTCGATCGTTGTTCGGCAAGAAGGGGGTTGAACATGCCGCATCCTACCCCCGTACCGCTTGAAATCATCCGCAAGTGGCAAGAGATCGTGGATCTTACTGCCGAAATCATGCATGTTCCCTCCGCCTTGATAATGAGAGTAGAGCCCCCAAACATCAAAGTTTTCCTATCCAGCGAGACCAAGGGAAACCCTTACGAACAGGACGAAGTCGCATCGCTTAATACAGGGCTTTATTGCGAGACCGTGATGAAGACCCGGCAACCGCTGCTGGTCCCTGACGCGCTCCGGGACGAACAGTGGCGATCGAACCCTGATATCAAACTGGGGATGATTTCTTACCTGGGGATCCCGATCGTTTGGCCCGATGGCGAAGTATTTGGAACGATTTGCGTTCTTGATAAGAAACCGAACGAATATAGCGAGCTTTACCGCAAACTCCTGCTGCAGTGGCGTGACGTATTGCAGGCTGACCTGAGATCGTTGGCAACACTGCACAGAGAGCTCGAAGAACGCGAAGCGAAGATCCGGCATCTGGTCGATGCCAATATCATCGGGATCTTCATTTGGGGGCTCGAAGGTCAGGTTCTTGAGGCCAACGACGCGTTTCTCCACATGCTGGGATACGACCGTGAGGATCTCGCCTCAGGTCGCCTGCATCGGACCCGCCTAACACCGCCCGAATGGCGCGCCCGCACTGAGCGCGCCGTCGCCGAGGTCAAGATGACCGGGACCATCCAACCGTTCGAGAAAGAGTATTTACGCAAAGACGGCAGCCGTGTGCCCGTGCTGCTTGGCGGGACGAGCTTCGATGAAACTGCGAACCAAGGTGTCACTTTCGTGCTCGACCTGACCGAGCGCAAGCGCGCGGAGGCCGAAATACGCGAAAGCGAGCGGCGCTACCGCGAGCTCCAGATGGAGCTGGCACACGCGAATCGCGTCGCAACGATGGGGCAGCTATCCGCCTCGATTGCTCATGAAATCAATCAGCCGATTGCCGCGGTCATCGCCAACGCCAGTGCGGGGCTGCGCTGGCTCGGCGCGCGACCGCCGGAGCTGGAACAAGTCCGACAGGCGCTCGCTCGGCATCGTCCGAGACGGCAAGCGCGCCGGGGAAGTCATTGCTCACGTTCGGGCACTCGTCAAGAAGGCCCCGCCCCGCCGAGACCACCTGGACATCAACGAGGCTATCCGCGAGGTCATCTCCCTGACCCAGGCTGAACTGCAGAGGAATCGCGTGGGGTTGCGGACCGGGCTTGCGGACGTCCTGCCGCTCGTCCCGGGAGATTGGGTGCAAGTGCAGCAGGTAATCGTTAATCTCATCGTCAACGCCGTCGAGGCAATGACCGGCGCCAGCGACGGGCCGCGCGAGTTGACGATCGCCTCCGGTGCGGACGACTCGAAAGACGTCTTTGTCGAAGTGCAGGATACCGGTCCGGGGCTCGATCCGGCGAACGTCGACCGGCTGTTCCAATCCTTTTACACGACCAAACCCGATGGGATTGGCATGGGACTGGCGATCAGCCGCTCGATCGTCGAGGCCCATGGCGGGTGCCTGTCGGCAGCGCCGAATAACCCACGCGGCGCCATCTTTCGATTGACCCTGCCGGCCGAAGAGACGCTCTCGGGCAACCTAGAGCGATAGCGCGCTTAGCCGCCGCGGCGTGGCGTGGACACCCTAGGTCGGGAAGACTTTCCGAAAGTGTGCCCAGCCTATACTCAAGTATAATCGCAATAAGCCGTTCCGCTGGCCGATCTTTCCTTTAAGCGGCCGGAACCGACCCTTGTGCAATGGCGGAAACCCATGCGGCGCATTATTTCTGGTTCGAGCTGAGGACCGAATTTGCCAAGGAAAGCCGTCATAGCGATCGTCGACGACGATCAGTCGGTGCGAGAGGCTCTGACGAGCCTCGTCAGATCGCTGGGCTATGTAGCAATGGCGTTCGAATGCGCCGAGGATCTTCTGAAGTCCAGACGCCGGCGCAACGCGTCCTGCGTGATTGCAGACGTGCAAATGCCCGGGATGACCGGAATTGAGCTTCATAATCGACTGGTCGCATCCGGTGAGCCCATTCCCACCATTCTCATCACGGCCTTTCCCGACGAAAGGTCGCGCGAGCGCGCTCTGCAAGCCGGCGTGATCGGCTATCTCACCAAACCGTTCAGCGAGGACGATTTGCTCGCGTGTATTCGTTCGAGTCTCGGGCTTGGTGAAGCGGGTATCAAGTCATCATGATCCGCGTACGACCGTGAAAGAGGTAGATCCGTCCGCCCCTCGAACCACGAAGTCTTGGTCTGTCGGCGGTTGAGGAAGCGGTTCGAGCGCTCCGAGCACACCGACGAACGCTGGCTGATTGCCGAGCGGGTGAGCCACGACTAACCAGCCTCCGCGCAACAAAGGGGAGACTTAGCTGACTACTTTACGACCGGCTACCAGTGCGTTGGTGATCTGCGCGACATGGCTGCCCTGAAAGCGCGCGATGGCGAGCTCATTTTCGCTGGGCTGGCGTGAGCCGTCGATGCCGGCCAGGGTCGTGGCGCCATAAGGAGTGCCGCCGGTGATCTCAGCCATGTTCATCAGCCGCTGCTCCGTGTAGGGCACGCCGACGACGACCATGCCGTGGTGCAGCAAGGTGAAATGAAAGCTGACGAGCGTGGTCTCGTGGCCGCCGTGCTGCGATGCGGTGCAAGTAAAGACACTCCCCACCTTACCGACCAGCGCACCGTTCGCCCACAACCCGCCCGTTTGATCGAGGAAGTTTCGTATCTGGGCGGCCATGTTGCCGAAGCGTGTCGGGGTGCCGAAGATGACGGCGTCGGCTTCCGCCAATTGCGTCGGGTTTGCCACCGGCACGTGGGCGAAGGCCGCGCGGGCAGGAGCCGCGCCGCTCTTTTCCAATATCTCGTCGGGGACGAGTTCCGGCACCTGCCACAGGGTCACCTCGGCGCCAGCGTCGCGGACCCCGGCAGCGACTGCCTCCGCCATCTGATAGACATGCCCATACATGCTGTAAAAGATGACTTGAACTTTTGCGGGCATTTGAAACCCTCGTTTCTGCCGATACAGAAGATTCGCTACAGTTTATAGCGGGTCACTGATATCCGAAGTAAAGCGCCATTAAGCGTCGTAAATCAGTAGCCGCCGCCATGCCACGGACGCACGTTCGGACACTGGCCGGCTGGAGGGCAGATGACGTCAATCGCATCGGCGCAGGCCGGGAGCGCCAGCATCGAGCCAATCACGATCAGGCGAACAATGATTCGCCTCATTCGATCGGTTTCCCTGATGCGATTACGGCGTCGCTGCCGGCGGTTCCGGGATGATCTTCACCTTGTCGCCGCCGGCCAAGTTGACGGGCGGTTGAAGTACCACTTGATCGCCGTCCTTGACGCCCTCGTTGACCTCGACTTCGGTCCCGTAATCGGTGGTGATCGCAATCTTGTGCAGATGGGCGACGCCATTTTCGACCACTGCGACCTGCATGCCGTACTGATTGAAGATGATCGCTGAAGCGGGCACGATAAGCGCCGGCGATTGCCGTGGGATCTTCAGCTCGACCGTGCAATAGACCCCCGGCTGCAGCGCCCCATCCGGGTTGGGAACGTCGACCTCGGTCAGCAGGGTCCGCGTTCCCGGCTGCAGCGCATCGGCGATCCGCGTTACTTTGCCATGAAAGGTCAGGTTGGGCATCGCGGGCACGCGAATGACCGCCTCGACGCCTGGCTTGACGCCAAAGGCGTCATCCTGCGGCACATAAACCCAAACGCGGATCACGTCGCTGTGGGTCATCGCAAACATCGAGGTGCCGCCGGTCGCGTCGGCCGTGATCAGGCTGCCGACATCGATGTTGCGCTGCGTGATCACGCCATCGAACGGAGCGACGACCTGCTGATAGATCTTCTGCTGATTGTAATATCTAAGCTGCGCCTGTGTTGCCGCAGCACTGTAATGAGCTGCCGTCGTCGCGTGCTGCTGGGCTTGTAAAGTGTACCGATCGACGTCGCCCTGCTGCTTCGTCACCCAGCCCTGATTGACAAGGACCGAGTCGCGTCCCCAGGTGACTTGGTCCAGCGACTGTTGCGCTTGATTCTGGTTCCGCGTCGCGTGAGCCTGCTGCATACTATTCTGATATTGCGCGATCTGGTCCTCGACCTCGGGCGCGGTGATCTCGGCGAGGAGCTGCCCGGCCTTGACGTGATCACCGATATCGACATAGCGCTTCAGCACATAGCCGCTGGCGCGTGCGTAAACGTTGGCTTCCACGAAACCGAGCGTCGTCGCCGGCAATGTCACGTGCAGTCTGCCAAAACGCTGCGCCACTGCCTCGACACGTACGCTAGGCACGAAATTCGCGTGCTGTTCGGCGGTGTCCATGACCTGGCGGTGCTGCTCGTAATGCCGCCATACGCCCAGCGCGAACGCGCCCGTAAGCAGCAAGAGGACGCTGAGGCCAAGCCACCGGCGCCCGAACCCGCCGCGCCGCTTAGGTCCGGCTGGCGGCGGTTCGGGGGCATCGCGATCAGGCGCTGGAAGCAGCGGCCGCGGTGGCGGCCCTTTGAGCAGGGGTGGTTGTTCGAGGTCGCTCATTCGGGAACCTCCTCGAAGACGCCGTGGGCCGGTTTGCCGTCATTACCCTTGCGCAGCATCGCAAACAGGTAGGGCACGACGAGCAAGGTGGTCGGGGTCGCAAACAACAGGCCGCCGATGACGGCGCGTGCCAGCGCGGCGTTCTGTTCCTCGCCCGGCCCGCCGATGGCCATCGGGATCATGCCGACGATCATTGCACTCGCGGTCATCAGCACCGGCCGGATTCGGGTGTGCCCGGCCGAAACGGCGGCGTCGAAGGCTGTCGAGCCGGCGAGCTGCTGCTCGCGCGCAAAAGTGACGAGCAGGATCGAGTTTGCCGAGGCGACACCAACCGCCATGATCGCGCCCATCAGCGAGGGAACGCTGAGCGTCGTGCCGGTGATGTAAAGCATCGTGACGATGCCGCAGAAGGTCGCCGGCAATGCCAGAATGATGACGAACGGATCACCGAAATTCTGATAATTGACCACCATCAGCAAGTAAACGAACACGGCCGCGAACAACAAGCCGATCGTCATGTCGCGGAAGGCCTGGTTCATGCTGTCGATTTGGCCGGTCACCTGGATCGTGTTGCCGGGTGCGAGCTGTTTCTTGAGGTCGGTCGTGACCTTGTCGATGTCGGTCGCGACGCTGCCGAGATCGCGTCCCTGGGTGCTGGCATAAACCTCGTAGACCGGCTGGATATTGGCCTCGTTAGCGCTGCCCGGCACCGAGTCGCGGGTGAAGGTTGCCACATTTTGCAGCTCGCCCGGCACGGGCTGGGTCGTCGGCGGGGCGGTTCCCGTGCTGACCGGCGTATTGCCGAGCTCACCCAGCGAGCTGACCTGATATTGGGGCGTCTGCACCGCGATGTAATAGGGAATCCCGTTCGTCGGGTCGGTCCAGAAGTTCGGCGACACCTGCTCCGACGAGCTCAAGCTCGCTGTGATGTTGTTGCCGATGTCGTTTACCGTAATACCGAACTGCAGGGCTCGCGCACGGTCGATCTGGACAAAGAAATCGGGGGCATGGACTTCCTGCTGCAAATGGGCGTCGACAACCCCCGGAATGGCGGCGATGCGGCGCTGCAGCTCCTCTGCAAGGTGCAGGTTTTTGACCCGGTCGTAGCCTACGGTGCGAACGTCGATCTGCGCGGTGAGCCCGAAATTCAGAATCTGCGTCGCCATATCGGCGGGCTGGAAATAGAACATGTCCTCTGGGAAAGCCGCGGGCAGCACCTGCCGTAATTTGCGGACGTAGTCGGAAGTCGGGGCGTGGCCCTCCTTGAGCGAGACCATGATCACGCCGTCGTTGACTGCGATCGTAGTGCCGTCGGAGAACGCCCAGTTGTAGGAACGCGCCGGCACCCCGAAATTGTCGACGATCAGATCGAGGTCTTGTTTCGGGATGACCTGGCGGATCTTGTCCTCGACGTTCTGGAAGATCTGCTCTGTCACCTCGATGCGGGTGCCCGGCGGCGCGCGGACGTGCAGCTGGATCATACCGCCGTCTATGGCCGGATAGAAATCGCGGCCGACAAAGACGAACATCAGGGCGCCGAGGGACAGCACTAGGACGGCGAGGATCGGGACAATAACCCGTCGGGTCAGCAACATTGCGAGCAGCCCGACATAACCCTCGCGCAAATGCTCGAAGCCGCGCTCGAAGGAGTCATGGAACCGCGAAAAAAAGCCGTTCCCGGCATTTCCCACGGGCCCGCCGTTATGCTGGCCCTTCAGCAGTTGTCCGATCGTGATCGGCGTCAAGGTTCGCGAGAGGCCGTAGGAGGCGAGCATGGCGAAGACGACGGCCAGGCCGAGCGGCGTGAACAAGTATTTCGCCGGCCCTTCGAGAAAGATCACCGAGGTGAAGACGCAGCTGATCGCGAGTGTCGAGACCAACGTCGGCACCGCGATTTCGGCGGCGCCATGCAGCGTCGCTTTTGGCAGCGGCATTTTCTCTTCATCGAGCAGGCGATAGGTGTTCTCGATCGTCACCGTCGAATTGTCGACGAGGATGCCGACCGCAAGGGCCAGGCCGCCCAATGTCATCGTGTTGATCGTCTCGCCGAGGAAATAGAGCACGACGAGCGAGGTCAGCATCGCCAGCGGGATCGAGATCATCACGACGATCGTCGGGCGCCACGAGCCGAGGAAGAGGAGGATCATCAGCGCCGTAAGCCCCGCGGCGATCGCCCCTTCACGCAACACCGCTACTACCGAGGAGGTGACGAATACCGACTGATCGAATAGCGATTTGATGACCATGCCGGAGGGGGCTGCGGCCCGCGCGATATCGAGCACATGCTTGACCGCATTAACAACGGTCAGTGTCGAAGCATTGCCGTTCTTGATGATGCTGAGCAGCACCGAGCGTTTGCCGTCTGCCCGAACGATGTTCTGCTGCACCAGATTGCCATCCCGCACATGACCGATGTCCCGGAGGAAAACGGTAGCGCCGTTCGAATAGCTGACCGGAATGTCGTTGAGCGCCTCGATCGTCGGCGGCATCGAATTGGTGCGGACGGTGTAATCGATCTTGCCGATCTTTTCATCGCCGCCGGGTAAGGTCAGGTTCTGCGTGTTGACCGCGTTCACGACCTGCAGCGGCGTCAGTCCCTTGGCCAAAAGCTTCGTCTGATCGATGTCCACCATGATCTGCCGGTATTTTCCGCCCGCCGGGGTCGGCAAGGTGACGCCGTGGACCGGCGCAATCATTTGGCGCAGCCGGTAGATGCCGTAATCGTAGAGCTGAGATTCGCTGAGATTGTCGGAGCTAAGGCTGATCTGCAGGACAGGAACCGCAGAGGCGCTGTACTGTACGACGATCGGCGGCTGGGTCCCGGTCGGGAGCAGTGCGCGGATGGCGTTCGTCGCAGCAACGATCTGCGAGATCGCCAGATCGAGGTTCACATCGGGCTGGAAATAGAGCTTCTGCACCGAAATGCCGTTGACGGTTTCGGCTTCGATGTCCTTGATGCCGTTGACGTTGGAGCTGATCGCGTACTGGCTATAAGTGGTAAAGCGCTGCTCCATCTCGGTCGTGTCGAGGCCGGTGTATTGCCAGATCACCGTGACGACCGGGATGTTGATCTCGGGGAAAATATCGGTCGGCATTTCGACGGCGGCCGTCACGCCGAGAAACAGGATCAGCGCTGCCACCACGTAGAAGGTGTGTGGGTATTTCAGCGCAAAGCGAACGATCCCCAAGCAAAACCCCCGCTAACTCCTGGGCCGACATCGAATTTGCAAATGTAGGTGTGCGGGGAGCCAGCCCGAGTAAAATTTGGTAAGAATTTGTAAAGCGCAGCAACTTCCGCTTCGCATAGTGAGAACCGAAGGGTCGAAGTTCGGTTGCGCTGCTCGTATTTACCAAAATTTACTAAGGGTGATTGGTGCAGCTGGCCTCAACAACACATATCCACTGATGAAGCCGGCTGGGTCGTCACGAACCCTGGGCGGATAGGTACGATAAGGTAGTCATCGATGCTCGGATTAGGCAATAGCACCGCCCGGCCTAGTAAAAGGCGAGGTGTGGTGAGCATTGCAGCTGCACGGCGGCGGATTTCACCCGAGCGGGTTCCAAGGGGGTGCGTTCCGAGGAGGCGGGTTTCACGGGAGCGGCTTCCACGGTAGCTTCGCGGGCTTGCACAACGGCTTTGACGGTGGCCGCGGGGGGCACTGGTACCATGGCTGGCACGGCGGACGCTACGGCTGGTGGTGGGCCGCTCCCGGACTGGCGTGGCCGTATTATGATTATCCGGGGTGGGGGTCTTATCCAGATTATGACTACTACGACTACAGCCAGCCTTACGCCAGCCAAACCTGGTACTATTGCTCCGATCCAGCAGGCTATTACCCGTATGTAACGCAGTGCAACACCGGCTGGCAGGCGGTCCCAGCCAGCTGACCCGTCGCGTGATCTCTCCCGGCTGCCTTCCGCGGCGGCTGGGAAACGACTCCGGATCCGACATCACGCGGTGACTCAGGAAGCGATCGGCCGCGACCAAAAGGTGCCCGCGGCCGCCCTGTCTCCCGACCCGTCGCAGCCATACGCATATCTGGTTCGCCGGTGTGGATTGCGTTCAGCCTCGCGCCACGGGTGCGGCTGCATTACCATCGCGCGGTCATCGAGCGCGGCAACGACCGGCTGGTCGAAGCCCACCACCAGTTCTGGCCGTCCGAAGAAGCGATGTCGGAAGGCAGCCCGCAGCTGATCCTGGAACGCGGCGAGGCGGTCGACGAACCGCCCGCGCTGATCATGCAAGGGACCGCCGACGACAATCTGACCCCCGGCATGGCCGCCGATTTCGCGGCCGCCTATAGCAAGGCCGGCAGCTCGATCGCGTTCCACAAATTCGAGGGCCAACCGCACGCCCTCATCCCGCGCGACCCGACTTCACCGGATGCGCGGCGCGCGCTGGAGTTGATTACCGACTTCATCCATCACCGGGCGCGTTGAAGAGAGAACCCGACGCGAGCGGGAGCCGTTAGCTCGTAAGCTGGTACAGCCTGCGAGGTATAGGAGATGATGCGCCGTTTCCTTCTGACGACTTGGTTCGCGTTGCTTTCGGCGGCAGCCGCAGCCCCGTTTCAGCCTGCCGCTGCGGCGGGTCCCGACGACTTCATCCGGAACCTCGGCAACCAGGCAATCGAGGTGATCCGCTCCAGTGCAAGCCCGGACCAGAAGCGCGCTTATTTCCACCGGGCGCTCCATCAGGATTTCGATCAGAGGAGCATTTCCCGTCTCGTTCTAGGCCCGTACTGGCGCGGAGCGAGCGAAGCCGAGCGGCAGGAGTTCAAAAGTCTCCTGGAAGCTCATCTCGTGCGCTTCTACGGACAGCGCCTTGCCGAATACAGTGGCGAGAGTTTGCGGGTCCTAGGCAGCCGCACCGAGCCCGGGGGTGCGATCGTCTCGAGCGAGATCATTCGTCCGCAGGGCCCGCCGATCAAGGTCGATTGGCGGCTAAACACACGAAAGGGCGTCTATAAGATTACCGATGTAAGCGTCGACGGCGTCAGCATGGCGTTGACCGAACGCTCGGAATTTGCCGGGTTGATCCAACGCAATGGCGGACAGCTGGCGGGGCTCCTCGCAAAGGAGGGCGAGGAGCGAGGCAGTGGCAGCAGCATGCCGGCCCGCTGACTCAGTCAGCTTCGGGTCAAGGGCTTGTAGCGGATGCGGTGCGGCCGATCGGCCTCGGCGCCGAGGCGGCGGCGGCGGTCAGCTTCGTAATCGGCGTAGTTGCCTTCGAACCAGACCACCTGGCTGTCGCCCTCGAAGGCGAGGATGTGCGTGGCGACCCGGTCGAGAAACCAGCGGTCGTGCGTGATGATGACGGCGCAGCCGGGGTATTCGAGCAATGCCTCTTCGAGAGCGCGCAATGTATCGACGTCGAGATCATTGGTCGGCTCGTCGAGCAGCAGCGCATTGGCGCCGGTTTTCAGCATCTTGGCGATGTGCACGCGATTGCGTTCACCGCCCGACAGCTGGCCTACCTTTTTTTGCTGATCGGCCCCGCGGAAGTTGAACAATGCGCAATAGGCGCGGCTCGCCATCTTGCGGCGCCCGAGGTCGATCTCGTCCTGTCCGTCCGAGATCTCCTGCCACACCGTGTTGGCCCCGACGAGGGTATCGCGGGACTGGTCGACATAGCCGAGCTTGACGGTGTCGCCGACCCGGAACGTCCCGCTGTGCGGCTCCTCCTGCCCGGTGATCATGCGAAAGAGCGTCGTCTTGCCCGCGCCATTCGGGCCGATCACCCCGACGATGCCGCCGGGAGGCAGGCGGAAATCGAGCGCCTCGATCAGCAGCCGGTCGCCAAAGGCTTTCGAGACGTGCTGCGCCTCGATCACCAAATCGCCGAGCCGCGGACCCGGCGGCAAGACGATCTGCGCCGTCTCGGGAGCCTTCCCGCGGCTCTCCGCGACGAGTGCCTCGTAGGCGGTGAGCCGGGCCTTGCTCTTCGCCTGACGCGCCCGCGGGCTCTGCCTCACCCATTCGAGCTCGCGTTCGAGGGTGCGTCGGCGCGCCGCTTCTTGCCGCCCTTCCTGCTCGAGCCGCTGCTGCTTCTGGTCGAGCCACCCCGAATAATTGCCCTCGTACGGGATGCCGCGGCCGCGGTCGAGCTCGAGGATCCAGCCGGCCACCTCGTCGAGGAAATAGCGGTCGTGCGTGACCGTCACGACGGTGCCGGGGTAGTCTTCGAGGAAGCGCTGCAGCCAGGCCACCGACTCGGCGTCGAGATGGTTGGTCGGCTCGTCGAGCAAGAGCAGGTCGGGCCGCTGCAGCAGAAGCCGGCACAATGCCACCCTGCGCCGCTCGCCGCCCGACAAATTGGCGACCTCGGCGTCGCCCGGCGGGCAGCGCAGCGCGTCCATCGCAATCTCGACGGTGCGGTCGAGGTCCCAAGCTCCCGCCTGGTCGATCTTTTCCTGCAATTCGCCTTGTTCGGCGATCAGCGCATCCATTTCGGCTTCCGAGAGATCCTCGGCAAAGCGGGCGCTGACCGCCTCGAAACGGTCGAGCAATGCCTTGGTCTCGGCGAGGCCTTCGATGACATTGCCGAACACGTCTTTCGCCGCATCGAGCGCCGGCTCCTGCGGCAGATAGCCGACCCGCGCCCCTTCCGCCGCCCAAGCCTCGCCGGCAAAGTCGCGCTCGTCGCCGGCCATGATGCGCAGCAGGGTCGATTTGCCGGCGCCGTTCGGCCCCAGCACGCCGATCTTGGCCCCCGGCAGAAACGACAGCCAGATGTCCTTCAGCACCTCGCGCCCGCCGGCATAGGTCTTGCTCAACCCCTTCATCACATAGATGTACTGGTAGGCCGCCATCACCGATCCCTGGTAAAGTGTGCGGCGCCGCCGTCCCCCGCTTTCCCTGCCGGGCAGGGAAAACACGGGAAAAAATTGCCTCCAGCCGGAAAATCTTCGCGGTTCATCGTCAAAAATCCCTTTTCAAATCCGTAAGTTAGAGGGGCCGCCCTGCCGCCGCCCTGCAGGGAATTTGTCGTGGTCTGGCAGGGAACAAAATTCGCCTAACAGGGAGACGGCAGGGAAGCGCAAATCAAGCTCCATATTCTGCTTCGCGGGCCCATCCAGCGATGGCGCGAGCATGCGCTTCGAACTTGTCGGGAAGATGGCGACCTACATGGTGCTGCTAGCTGAGACATGGGGGCGTTCTCCTCGTAGCCTTGGTAGAGGCAATGCGAGGAAGCCAATTTTAGGATCGTCATCGTCGCAACGACTTTCTTTCGTGAAACCTGCTCCGCTAGGAGAGCACAGGCTGCAAGCGAGATAATGGTATCGCACGAGCGGGCGCGGGTCCTCAGGTCGCCTCGCCGGCCGCCAGGCGCAAACCCGACAGGTAAAGTTCGCGGTGCTGGGCATTGCGCAGGTACATAATATCCGGCGGCATCACGGCAGGGGTAATGGCGCGCAGCCGCTTGACGACATCCCGCGCCTCATCGAGCCGCCCCGTACGGGCGTAGCAAGCAGCGAGATAGCGATAGGCCACCGGGCAAGTCGAGGTCTCCTCGAGCGCGAGGAGCAGGTTTGCTGTCGCCTTGTTGAAGCGCCGGCTGAGAAAGTGGGAGGCGCCGATCAGAGTGTGAACCGGCCCGCTCCGGGTGTGCGGGCTGAGACGCAGCGAGTTCTCAGCCAGCTCGATGGCGCGGTTGGGCTCGCCGGCCATTAGCTTGAGGAAGCCGCTATGGTACCACCCGCGGGCACAGCTCGGATTGAGCGCCAGGCGCACGATCGGCCAAGGCTGTCATCGTACCGATGTCCTCGCCGAAAACGGCGAGGACCATCGCTGCGCTGGCAATCACGTCCGGATCATCGCGGGCGACTTGCAATGCCCGTCTCGCGAGATCGACGGCTTTGCGGCGGGCGGTCTGGGGATCTTTGGCCCAGCTGTAATTGACGAACTGCATATGGCAGCCCGCCGCGAAAGCAAGCGCCGGCCCGTAATGCCGATCGATGGCGATCGCCTGATCGATCAGTCCCAGAGCCTCGAGAGTCGCCCCCTTCGTCATCGGCTGGAAGACCGCAACCGCACGGACGTAGCGCCAGCACGACCCCGCTCAGTCTCGGCGTGGCCCTCGATGACATTGCCGAACACGTCCTTCGTCGCATCGAGCGCCGGCTCCTGCGGCAGATAGCCGACCCGCGCTCCCTCCGCCGCCCAAGCCTCGCCGGCAAAGTCGCGCTCGTCGCCGGCCATGATGCGCAACAGGGTCGACTTGCCGGCGCCGTCCGGTCCCAGCACGCCGATCTTGGCCCCCGGGAGAAACGACAGCCAAATGTCCTTCAACACCTCGCGTCCGCCAGGGTATGTCTTGCTCAAGCCTTTCATCACATAGATGTATTGGTAGGCCGCCATTACGGATCCATCCGATCAACTGTGTTACGGAACTATGCACTTGACAAAGTCCAACGCGAGTCCTAACCTGAAGGTTAAATTGCACATTGAGGTCCGCAGAGACGATGCCCAGACGTATTCCCGAACCGGATTTGGTTATCCCCACTCTTGAGTTGTTGGATGGAGCACCGAACGGCGAAATAAAAACCGCCGATCTCATCCAAGCGCTTGAGGACATGTTTCGACCAGAGGGGGAGGACGCGAAGATCCTGGAACAAAGGACGGACACAAAATTCTCGCAGAAAGTTCGTAATCTCAAAAGCCATTAGACGCTTGAGAAGGCAGGGCTTGCAGAGGGCATCTACAGGGGTTTTCGAATTACCGAGGCTGGTAGGGCATTGGTGGCATCGCTCAGGCGCTAAAACTTGTAGCGGGCTTTATTCTCCTCCGGGCGGGATCGTCTTGCTGTTCGTTCGTCGCTTCGTGGAACGGACAGGCTTCGGAGGGCGCCCTGTTTTGGCGGCGGCGCGCAACGCGTCCTCGATCGATAGTCCGTATAGTGAAATCTTGCCGCCGCGTTCGGCTGGCTCGCCTTTCTTCGTGGCGCGCTTCGGTTTCTTTTCCGGCATCAGGCGGCTCTCGGTTCCGAATACAGTCGCGCTGAGCGCCATAACGTGTCATCCGTCCGTCCGTCGCGTTCCCACTGCGCATGCAGCCGATCGTAAAGGTCGGCATCGAACTCGAAGACATCCTCGATAGGGAAGCCGACGGGCTCGCATTCTCCAGCCTCGATCGCCTCCACGGAGTTAGGCCCGGCCAGAAAAGCCCCGCGCTCCGTCGTTCGCACCACAAAGCAGCGCCACGGCTCGCCTTTATATGCCCTTGCCATCACGATGGGATAGGCCATCACTTCCCTCCGATTCGCTTTTCGGGGTGTATGGTCTCGGCGGCAAAGGCGGACTAAAAGTTTTTTCTTGGCAGCCGCAATTCCGGGGTTGAATCCCGCCGCGCGGATATGGCATAAGGCATCATTCCGAATGCCGAATACGAGGATGATGCCAAATGGCAGACCAAGAACAGGATGCGGGCGGAAACGGCGTGGCGCCGTATATCGCATTTCAGTCCATGAAGACGTTCGTCCAGAACCTGAAGCCGCACAAGCTGCCAAATAGGATTGACCGGAGCCTGCTGCAGAATTTTGCGGGCACGGTTCAGGGACAGCTTATCGCGACGCTTCGATTTTTCGACCTGATCGATGCCAAGGGAATTCCGACTGAAGCGCTTGAACGGTTGCATCAAGCCTATGACACGGATCAATGGCCGGTTGTCCTTGAGGACTTATTGAAAAAAAGGTATCCGGCGATATTCGAAATCGGCTTAGCAACGGCGTCGCCGGGACAATTCAACGAGGCTTTCCGGAATGCCTTCGGTGGCGCTGAAGCTGTTCAACGCAAATCGAGAACCTTTTTCCTGAATGCCGCTCGGGATGCGCAGGTCGAAATCAGCCAACACATAACGAAGAACAAGAAGCCCAGATCGATGCCGACGTCGGGGAGACGCCGCGCAGCGCGGGCGACTCCTACGAGGACGCCGGCAACACCGTCTACGGAGCCGCCCGCTGTGAACTCCAATGGGGGGCTCGATGCGGCCACAACCCCGCGAGCGCCGAACGCCTACCAGCTACTGGCGGTCTTTGATCCGTCCGACATGAACCCGGACGAACAAGCCGCCGTCTGGACGCTGATCCAATACCTCAAACGCAAGGAAGTCGGCGCTCCGGTGGTCGGAAGACAACGGCGGGATGCGTCTCGGTCACGGCCCGCCGCCGCCTCTGTCCCCGAAGCGAAGGAGGCGCCTGATGGAACCGCCTTAGCCGAATAGGAGGCCTTCCGGGCGGCACGGGAGGTCATGGCTCCGGTGCCGCTCGCAGCCCCCGTAGGGGGGTAGGAGAGGCCGGGTAGCTCCCGGCCCCGTCCATCCATGTCCCGGTGGTGGAAAAGCAGACACAGCGGCTCAGGGAGCCGCCGCCGAGCAGGCTTGTCGGTGCAAGTCCGACCCGGGACACTTTCAACTTTACCACAGGTGAGTCGTTATTCGGGAGGAGAAAGCCGATGAACATACTAGCTCGCGCCACCGGGATCCGTCTAACCAGGACGCGAGTTGCTTATGCCCTATCCGGCGTTGCTCTCTTGGTGGCCCTCGCCTATGGACTCCATTGGATAAAGCCATTCCTACCGGGACCCGAAGCTCGCGATGCGTTAGAAATTATCTTCTTCATTGCACAGACACTGATCGTGGTGATTGCCATCGTCGCCTTAGCATATGCGCGCGACCAAGTTGAGGAAGCGCGAGAGATGCGCGCCGCAACCCTTCGTCAGGCAAGGGCGACCTTCCTTCTCGAATTGGATCGCAAATGGGATAGCCCGGAGATCACGGGCGCATCGAGAACCTTCGCCAGGCAGCGACGTGACTGTCTGAATGACGCCCGTATCCAATATCCAACTCTAAACGATGAGGCTAGAAGGCTCAAGGCCGGCGAGCTTTTTTCGGCTAAGCTGACTTATTTTAGAACCTCCGAAAAGGAGGAGGAAGTAGCAATTTACAGATCTCTCTATGCGTTTGCTGGTTTTCTAGAAACGATAGGCGTTATGGTCAGGCGTCAATACGTATCATTGCAGGACGTGGATGATCTGTTTCGCGGCCCTATTTTGGATTTTGGGATCTACTTCACTGGACACATTCTTGAGCGCCAAAATGAGGAGGGCGTCGTCGAAGGTCTCTTCGAGAACGCCCTTTCCCTCGTTGAGAGCGTGAGACGCGGTCGCGTCTAATCGAGCGGGATGTACCTAAGCATCGCTTGCCCTCCACTGGACAGTTTCATGACGCACTGACCCGCTTTCACGGCCTCAGTGCCGGAGACTAACGTCGCGTAACATGGATTGATCCGGCTCCTAATGCAAATTGAAAAACGCGTCAAGGGTGGGGAAAATTCCTTAACATGGCTCCAAATGCAGGCAACTATAATGCATTCCAACTAGTTGGATCGTCAATCGGTGCCCCGGTAGGACGCTTATAACTGAGGCGCTTTCCTTCAGCCTGTCGAATTGCGATTTCGGTTCGAACCGAGTTGGTAGTAGACCGATGGTCCCACCGGAACGAGAACTCATCGCAATACCGATGAAGGTGCTCCGGCGAAACGTGATGAAACGAGCCGACGATTCCGCGTTTCAACAGCGCGAAAAAGCTCTCTGCCGTGTTCACATGCGCCTCTCCGCGAGCATACTCGCCTGCGCCGTGATCTACCCGGTGGTGTCCGCCCGCGAATTCCCGGCCAACGGTGATGTAGCCGCGCCACGCATCGGTCATGAACGTCGCGCTCAGATCGACATTGGCGCGCACGATAGGAGCCAGGGTCTCGGCTCTGGCGTCGATAGTCGGCTTCGCTACGGATCGGCCGCCTTCGCGTTCGACCAATGCCACAACCGGAGTCCGATGCTGCGTGCTGCGTCCGCCGCCCCGCCGCTTCGGTTTCGGCTCGCCAGCTCCGCGTGAAGGTCCGGCAGGTTTCCTCGGTTTGCCGCCAACATAGGTTTCGTCCGCCTCAACGGTGCCCTTGAGCAATCCGGCTAAAGGCTCTTTACTCATTGCGTGCCGAATGCGGTGTGCCATGTGCCATGCGGTGCGGTAGGAACCGAATTCGAGTTCGCGCTGTAACTGAAGCGCGGAGATGCCTTTTTTCGCCGAACAGAGCAGCGCGAACGCCATCAGCCATTTGCGCAACGGGATGTGGGAATCTTCAAAAATCGTCCCGACTGTGACCGTAAATTGATCATGGCAGTTGTTGCACTGGAAGACGCCCGCACGATGCGCCTTGCCCTGAAGCCGAGTCACGTTCTCCGTTGCGCCGCAATGCGGGCAAACCGGACCGTTCGGCCATAAAATGCGCTCGATCGTTTCGCGGGCTTCATCCTCGCTAAGAGCGGAGACTTTGTTGAGGGTCAACATGGCGCTTGCCCATCGATTTTCTACCTATAAGTTAAGGGCTTAGCGCGACTTTGTCAAGTGCATAATTCCGCTGTGTTAATATTGGCCGCGGGGCTCGAGGCCGAAGGCGTGCTGGCCGTACATCGTGCCGACCGCGTCCCAATTGAGGCTGACATGGCGGGCGACGGCGTTGACGTCGCGCCAGGCGCGCTGCACCGGATTGCTGAGCATCAGGCCATAGCCGCCGGTCGAGGCGTTGAGCGCCTCCACGGCCTGGAGGGCGAGCTTCGTCGCGTACGCTTGGTTGCGGCGGCAGCGGATGCGGTCGGCGACCGTGATTTCCTCGCCGGCTCGCAACTTCTCCATCGCGTTCCGCAGATCGGTCACCAGGATCATTTCCGCCGCCTCCACCGCGGCAGAGGCTTCCGCGACGCGCAATTGCACGGTAGCGAATTCGGCCATTGCGAGCCCGCCGCCGGCGAGGGCGCCGCGGGTCTCGCGCCCGGTTGTCATCGCCAGATAGGCCTCGATCGCCCCTTTTGCGGCGCCGACCGCGGTCGAGGCCAGCATCGTGGCGCCGACCACCAACAGCGGCAGGCGGTAGAGCGGGTTCTTGTGATGTTGCGCGCCGGGCGTGCGGCCCGAACGCGTATCGGCGAACAGCAGCACGCGATGCTGCGGCACAAAGGCCTCGTGCGCGATGATGTTCTTGCTGCCGGTGCCCGAGAGTCCGCAGACGAACCAATTGTCCTCGATCTCGACATCGCCGATCGGCAACAGAAAAAACGCGCCTTCATAAGGCGGCGCGCCGCCCGGCGGCGTGATCAGGGCGCCGAGCCTGATCCAGCTCGAATGATCGCAGCCGCTGGCGAACGACCATTTGCCGCTCAGCACATAGCCGCCCTCTTTCGGGACCGCCGCGCCGGTCGGGGCGAAACAGGCGCAGGTGAACGGGTCGTCCCCGCCGCCCCACAATTCACGCTGTGTCTCGATTGGGAAATGGCCGAACGAGATGCCGTTCGAGAGGGCTCCGTTGAGCGCCCAGCCGGTCGACGCGCAAGCCGCCGATACCGCCAGGGCGATCTCCAACGCGACCACGGCGTCGTATTCGAAGCCGCCGAATTCCTTTGGCCGGCAGGTCCGCAGCAGTTCCGCATCGCGGATCCTGCCGATTATGTGCGGCGCGATCGTGCGGTTGCGCTCCGTCTCTTCGGCCAATTCCCGGATCTCGGGCACCATCGCCTTGGCGCGGGCGATCAGTTCCTCCGGGCCGGACGGTGCGGCAAGGCGAACGGCGGCACGCGTCATGGGCCTCTCCGGGAGATCTCGTCGGGCGCGCTCAGGATGCCCCCGCCCGGAAACCGCGACAAGCGGAAACCCTGCTCTCAGCGTGAGGGGCATTTGGCGTTGACGGCGCGGCGAAGAAGGCTGACAGTCGGGAAATGATCCTGTTGCCAGGGTAAGGCCCGTAAATCACCTTTGAACCCATCGCCCGATAGACCACCCGATAGACCAAAGGATCAGGCAGCGCGCGGCGGGAATCGACCACGACCAGGAGGGAATCATATGCCTAACGACCCAACGCCCGGTGCCACCGACCAGGCCACCACGACGCAACGCGGTGCCTTGCATGGTGTGAGGGTGGTGGACCTGACCCAATTCGAGGCCGGGACATCCTTGACCCAGACTTTGGCCTGGCTCGGCGCCGAGGTGATCAAGGTCGAGGAGCCGACCAAGGGCGAGCAGGGCCGCGGCGCCTCGACCGACAAAAAAGGCGTCGACTCGCATTACTTCATGCTGCTCAACGCCAACAAGCGCAGCGTCACCGCCAACCTCAAGACCGACAAGGGCCGCGCCCTGTTGCGCGGGCTGATTGAAAAGGCCGATGTCTTTGCCGAGAATTTTGCGCCGGGTGTCATCGAGCGGCTCGGTTTTGGCTACGACGTGGTGCGCGAGATCAACCCCCGGATCATCTACGCCCAGGTCAAAGGGTTTGGCCAGGATGGCCGCTATAAAAGCTTTCTTGCCTTCGACATGATTGCGCAGGCGACCGGCGGCGCGATGTCGATTACCGGCGAGCCCGATGGGCGCCCGATCAAGCCGGGTTTGACCATCGGCGATACGGGAACCGGGCTGCATGGCGCCATCGGCGTGCTTGCTGCACTCTATCAGCGTCAGTTCACCGGCGAAGGCCAGCGCATCCAGCTGGCGATGCAGGAATGCGTCATCAATTACGGCCGCATCTCCTACGCCGCCCAGGCGCTGTGGGGCAAGGCCGCGCCGCGCATGGGCAATCAGAGCATCATGGGCACCAACTCGCCGAGCGAAACCTACAAGTGCAAAGGCGACGGTCCCAACGACTATTGCTACATCTACACTTCGCGCGCCAATCCCCAACATTGGGAGCGGCTGTTAAAGATCATGGGCCGCGAAGACCTGATCGGCGACCCGCGGTTCGACAGCCCGCAAGAGCGGTTCAAGAACCGCCATGTGGTCGATGAGATGATCGCCGAGTGGACGATCCACCATGACAAGATGGAGGTCATGCAGCGGCTCGGCGAGCAGGGCATCCCCGCCGGCGCGATCATGGACACGATGGAATTGTCCAACGACCCCGACCTCAACCGCCGGGAAATCTTCGTCACCGTCAAGCATCCGGTGCGCGGCGATTTCAAAATGCCGGGCTGGCCGGTCAAGATGAGCGGCTCGAAGGTGCCGATTACGGCCGCCCCGCTGCTCGGCGCTGACAGTGACGAGGTCTATGGCCAGCTGCTCGGCCTCTCGGAGAAAGAACTCGCCGCACTACGAGAGGAAAAGATCATCTAAATCTGTGCCCTCTCCGCCCCCCCAAGGGCACCCCAAGGGCGGAGAGGGAGTTTCGGGAGAGGACGGCGGGGATGAACACGAATGTGGCTCCAACACTTGGGGTTGCCACACCGCTTGCGCCGACACCGCGATGGGAACCTGCCGAGAGCTATCCGGACCCTGCCATCCGCACCCTCGATCCGCGCTTCGAGAACATCAAGCCGCCGTTCAATGCGGCGGTCGAGCGTCTGGCGACCGGGTTTCGTTGGGCCGAAGGCCCGGTGTGGTTCGGCGACGGCCGTTACCTCCTATGGAGCGACATCCCGAACAACCGCATCATGCGGTGGGATGAAGAAACCGGCGCGGCGAGCGTCTATCGCAAGCCCTCGAACCACGCCAACGGCAACACCCGCGACCGCCAGGGACGGCTCGTCACCTGCGAGCACGAGGGACGGCGGGTCACCCGCACCGAATATGACGGCTCGATCACCGTCATTCTCGACCGGTTCGAGGGCAAGCGGCTCAACTCGCCGAACGACGTGGTCGTAAAATCGGACGGTTCGATCTGGTTCACCGATCCGCCGTTCGGGATTCTCGGCAATTACGAGGGTGAGCGGGCGGCGCCGGAATTGCCGACCAATGTCTATCGAGTGGACGGCAGGACCGGCGCCGCCACGGTCGTAACCGGCGACATCAATGGGCCGAACGGTCTTTGTTTTTCGCCCGATGAGGGCAAGCTCTACATCGTCGAGTCCCGCGCCAGGCCGCGTCTCGTCAGCGTTTTCGACGTGGTCGATGACGGCGCCCGGGTCGCCAATAGGCGCGTCTTCATCAATGCCGGCGAGGGAACGCCCGACGGCTTCCGCTGCGATGTCGAAGGCAATCTGTGGTGCGGCTGGGGGATGATTCCGGGGCTCAATGGCGTCGCCGTCTTCGCCCCCGATGCGACGATGATCGGCCATATCGCGCTGCCGGAGCGCTGCGCCAATCTGTGCTTCGGCGGGCGCAAACGAAACCGCTTGTTCATGGCTGCCAGCCAGTCGGTCTATGCGGTCTATGTGAATACCGAGGGTGTCACGGGAGGCTGAGCGGTCTTTGCTCTGGCGGGACTCACGATTTTCATTCTAACCTGCCGCGTTCAACTGTAGGAGGAACAGATGAAGCGCTTTTTCATGGTCTGCTCGTTGGTCGCGATCGCCGCGTGTGCCCAGCAGCCGCCGCCGCCGCCAGTGGCAGCGGCCCCTCCACCGCCGCCCCCTCCGCCGCCGCCGGTGACCTATACCGTGTATTTCGACTATAACAGCTCGCAGCTGGGCCCGGCTGGGAGGGAGGTCGCCAAGTTGGCGGCCGACGCCTACAAGACAGGAACACCCTCATCCGTTCAGGTCACCGGGTATACCGACCCGTCGGGCTCCGCCGGGTATAATCAGCGCCTCTCGCTGCGACGGGCCAATGCCGTAGCCGCCGAACTGCAGAGTGACGGAGTGCCTCAGAGCGCTCTCGTGGTCAACGGACAAGGCGAGAGCACCAATGAGCCGACACCGGGCCAAGACCGCCGCGTCGATGTGACCGTAGGCGGACCCCCGCCGGCGTCGTAACCGAAACGCAGGAGGGCGCCTAAGGCGCCCTCCTCTTCTTTCCGAAATCGGCGCCGCCGCTACACGGCTTCGTAAGGGAAGCGGCGGATTTTCTCGACGTTGCGGCCCTCGATCCGGATCAGCCGGGTCGGTCCCTCACGGCGCGGCGAGTGCAGGTCCCCCTCGTTGTAGAGGTGCGCGTCACCCGGGGCCAGCGCGTACTCCTTGACGAGCCGCACCTTGCCGGGCTTGTCCTCGGTTGCCGGCTCGAGCATCGACCAGTCGCTCATGATGGTCTTGCCGCGCGCCTGGCCATAGATCGCCCAGGTCGGGCCGTGATCATGCGGCTTGCTCTCTCGTGCGCCGTGATTGACGTGGCCGAGAATGCAAAACCCGAGTTCCGGATCCTCGTAGAGCATCTTTCGTTCCGGTACCCCATCGTGGAGGTGAGTGGCGACGAAATCCTCGTCCTTCAGCAGGTCCTTGACGAGCGCGCACACCTTCTTGCGGCCCTCCACCCCCGGATCCGCCGCCAGGATGCTGTGACACTCCCTGGAAAACTGTTCGAGAGTATAGCCCATCAAATCACCTCATCAGTCTGAACCTGCCGGCCCACAACGTATCGCGGCAGATACGGCAGGCACAAGAAATCGTTCTGCGCTAGACCCCATGAGCGGCAAGGCGTCCGGCGCCTTCGATTACCTCGTCCCAGTCGTCGATTTCGCGATTGACCGGCGCCACCATGACGTGTTGCACCCCGATCGCCTCATAAGCGGCGACCCGCTCGCGCAGTTCGCCTTCGTCCTTGCCGTTCCAGTGCGTTCGGATCGAGATCGTGAATTCCGGCTCGGGCCGGTCGCTGCGCAGCCGCTTGACGATCGGCGCGGCCTCTTCCGGCGTCAGCTGGCTGCCGTGCCACCCGTCGCCGATCCGCACCGTGCGCTTGTAGGCAGCCTCGGAGCGCGCGCCGAACCAGATCGGGATCGGGCGCACAGGCAATGGCTGCATCGTCATCTCGGTGATCTCGGCCGGGATGTATTTGCTGCGGAAGGTCACCGGGTCCTGCGTCCACACCGCCCGCATCATTGCGACGCCTTCATCGGTGCGCCGTCCGCGTTCGTGGAACGGCGACCCCAAAGCGGCAAATTCGGCCTCCAGCCAGCCGACGCCGGCACCGAGAATGAGCCTTCCCTCGGAGAAGTTCTGCAATGTCGCCAATTCCTTGGCCAGCGGCAGTGGATGGCGCATCGGCAAGACCAATACGCTGGTGCCGAGGCGCACGCGTTTGGTGACGGCGGCGGCCCAGGTCAAACTAAGCACGGGGTCGTAGAACAATGGTGAGCGAGGGAAGGCAGCACGCGGCACGATGATGTGCTCGCTGACCCAGACATCGTCGAGGCCGAGATCCTCGGCCCGCATAGCCGCGCGGCGGATCTTCTCCGGCGTCGCCTGCTCGCCGGCGTGAGGCAGATGAATCCCGAGTTGCATTGGCCGTTCTCGCGTGCTCGTCTCTCCTTGAGAGAATGCGTTGGCAATAGCAGAGACGAAAGGGGGGAGCCATGCGGTTCACCGACAAGGTCGCGATCATCACCGCCTTCGCCAACGGCATCGGCCGCGCGACCGCCGAGATCATGGCGCGAGAGGGCGCCATCATCGTCGGCGTCGACAATCACCCGGACCGGCTCGAGACAGCCGTCGCAGCATTGCGCAGCGCCGGCGGGCGGGCGCACGGGCGGCTGTGCGACGCCCTCGATCAGGGGCAGGTCGAAGCGACGGTGGCTTCGATCGAAAAGGAATTTGGGGCCGTCGACATCCTGGTCAATGCCGTCGGCGGCAGCACGATCATCGCCAATTCCGGCGCCAGTGTCGACGAGCTGACTTTCGCGGAATGGCAGCGGCTGATCGCCTTCAATCTGAACGGAACCTTCCTGTTCACGCACGCCGTCGTGCCGATCATGAGGCGGCGACGGTACGGTAAGATCGTCAACCTCGCCTCGATCGCCGGGCGCGGTCTCAGCGAGTCGAGCAGCAGCGCCTATGCCGCGGCGAAGGGCGGCATCATCGCCTTCACCCGCAAGCTGGCGTTCGAGCTGGGGCCATACGGTGTCACGATTAACGCGATCGCCCCGAGCCTTACCCTGACCGAACGCATTCGCCCGCATTGGGAGAAGCGCTCGCAGGAGGCGCAGGCGGCCGAGATCGCCCGCACTCCATTGCGCCGTGTGGCAGAAGCCGCCGACCAGGCCAAGGTGATCTGCTTTCTCGCCTCGAGCGACGCTGATTTCGTGACGGGCGTCACGATCGACGTCACCGGCGGGAATTGACGACTCGATAACCGTCGCCCCCGCAAAGGCACTAGGGTATGCACATATCCCAGAGCCCAAATATCCCCCTCTCCGCCCTTGGGGGCGGAGAGGGTCGGGGTGAGGTGGGGGGAGCCGCAGGCTCCGATCGGCGGCACGACCCACCTCACCTTCCCACGCCTTTCGGCGTGGGCCCCTCCCTCTCCCCCCGCAAGCGGGCGGAGAGGGGCAAAAAGCGCCGGAAACACAGCGCGCTCGAAATGTGTGCATGCCCTAGCGCGAAGGCGGGGGTCCAGGGCGGCGGTGTCGCGCTTGGCCCTGAATACCCGCTTTCGCGGGTATGACGAAACAGGAGGAAAAGATAAATGACGACCTTCGTTCTGATCCACGGCTCTTACCAAGGCGGCTGGATTTGGCAGCCGGTTGCGAACCGCTTGCGGGCCGCCGGGCATACGGTCTACGCCCCGTCACTGGACGGTTGCGCCGAGCGCAAGCATTCCCTCCGCCCCGGCATCACCACCGAGACCCACGCGGCTGAGATTGCCGACCTCTTATTCTACGAAGATTTGCGCGACGTCGTGATGGTCGGCACCAGCTCGGGCGGCATGGTCCTGTGCCGTGCCGCCGAGATGCGGCGCGAGCGGATCTCGCGCCTGTTCTTTGTCGATGCGCTGGCGTTGCTCGATGGCGAGCGGATCCGCGACATCGTCCAGCGCTCGACCGCGGTGCCGAGCGGGCTCGCCGCCGGCCCGTCGCGCGAGGATGCGGAAAATCGGCTCTTCGCCGACCTCGACCCGCAGACGCGCGCTTGGGCGCTGGAGCGCTATACCCTGCATCCGATCGGGATTTACGAGAACCCGGTCAAGCTCGACAATTTTTGGGACCAGCCATGGCCGGCGACGGTGATCTGGTGCCGCCGCGCCGCCAATCCGGGCGAGGCGCATCAGCGCCGCACCGCCGAAAAGCTCAACGCCCAATGGCACGAGCTCGACACCGGCCACTACCCGATGCTGAGCATGCCAGACGAGCTTACGGCGCTGTTGACCGCCAAAGGCTAGGCCGCGCTCAGAGTATTGCTCTGCCCGCCATGAGACCCAGCACGAGAAAGATCACGCAGATCACGAGGAAAATGAAGAATAGGATCTTTGCGATTCCTGCGGCTGCCGCCGCGATGCCGGTGAACCCGAAGAGCGCGGCGATGATCGAGATGATGAAGAAAAACAGTGCCCATTTAAGCATGTCGGTGGTCCCGGAAAGTCGCTGCTGAAGGGCTAATGGCCAGCCGGGCTTCGTGGTTCCAGTGGGCAAGCCTTCCACTTCGCGGGCGGGCTGCCTTATCCTGAGGGCTGCAGGAGGGTCCCATGGTCGAGTGGACGGGCGGCGCGCTGCCGACATTCGTTACGCATCTGGAATGCAGCCTGACCGGGGAGCGCTACCCGGCGGACACTTTGCAGACGCTCTCAAAAGCCGGCCGTCCATTATTGGTGCGCTACGATCTCGATGGCGTCCGCCGGGCATTGCCTCGCGAGATGCTCGCCGACCGGCCACAGACCCTCTGGCGATATCGCGAGCTGTTGCCGGTGCGCCGGCCCGGCGATGTGGTCTCGCTCGGCGAGGTGGTGACCCCGCTGATCTCGCTGCCGCGTATTGCCGCCCGGCTCGGCGCCGGGGAGATCCTGGTCAAGGACGAAGGCCGCCTGCCGACCGGATCTTTCAAGGCGCGTGGCCTGGCGCTCGCCGTCTCGATGGCCAAGGAGCTCGGGGTCGCGACGATGGCGATGCCGACCAACGGCAATGCCGGGGCGGCGATGGCCGCTTACTGCTCGCGCGCCGGCATCAAATCCTATGTCTTCTGCCCGGACGACACTCCTGCGGTCAATGTTCGCGAGATCGCGATGCAGGGCGCCGCGGTATTTCTCGTCAACGGGCTGATCGACGATTGCGGCAAGCTGGTCAGCGAGGGGGAACGGCAAGTCGGCTGGTTCAACTGCTCGACCCTGCGAGAGCCCTACCGCATCGAAGGCAAGAAAACGATGGGCATCGAGCTTGCCGAGCAACTCGGCTGGGAAGTGCCGGACGTCATCTTCTACCCGACCGGTGGCGGCACCGGCATCATCGGCATGTGGAAGGCTTTCGCCGAGCTCGAGGCGATCGGCTGGATCGGGCCGAAACGGCCGCGGATGGTCGTGGTTCAGGCGACCGGCTGCGCGCCGATGGTAAAGGCCTGGGAGGAGGGTGCGGAACACGCCCCACGTTGGGAGAACGCGCACACCTTCGCCGCCGGTATCCGTGTGCCGCAAGCGATCGGCGATTTCCTGATCCTGCGGGCGGTGCGAGAAAGCGGGGGGTTTGCCAGCGCCGTCAGTGACGACGCGATCGCCGAGGCGTGGCGGGAGGTTGCTTCCGAGGAGGGCCTGCTGCTGTGCCCCGAAGGCGCGGCGACCTATGCCGTCTACAAGCAGGCGCTCGCCGAGGGACGGGTTCGTCCCGACGAGCGGGTCGTTCTGTTCAATTGCGCGAGCGGCCTCAAATATCCGATGCCCGAAGCAGGCACGCCATTGAAGCTGGGCAGCGCGATCGATTGGCAGAAGTTGACCGGAGCCGCTCAGACCTCCACCGGCCCGACCTAGTGCTCAGATGCAGTCGGATGATTTAGTGCGGCGCGGGGTTCTTCGTCTTCGCCGGTGTGGCAGGACTTTTCGCGGTGTCAGCACGAATTCCACGTTATCTATGAATCCTGTGAGTGGGTCTGAGCACTAGATGCGATGATGCGGTCGATGCCTAAATCCGCGCTCTGGGCTGCCGGGGTCGGGATTTTGCTTGGCCTCGCAGCGTGCAGCGGGCCGCCTTGGACGATTGACCAATCGCCCGATGGGATAACTCTGCGGTGGTATCCCGACAACACACCCAACGCGGTAGCTGATTCGGTTGCCCAGGTTCATTGCGGGTCATTGGGCAAGAATGCCGAATTGATCGCTTACGATCAGGACGGCAGCGCGCAGATCGGCAGATACCGGTGCCGATGACAGATAAGGAGAGCGGGACATGAGCATCGAGCAACGGCTGAAAGAGTTGGGACTGGCGCTGCCGAAGGTCGGCGGTCCGCTCGGCAACTATGTCCACGCCAAGCGCGTGGGCAATCTCCTCTATCTTTCGGGGAAGGGCCCGCCCGACAACCCCGACGGCAAAATGCCGAAAGGCAAGCTCGGCGCCGGCATGTCGATCGACGAAGGATATCGCCACGCGCGCGGCGTCGGGCTCGTGCTGATCGCCGCGATCAAGGACGCGCTCGGCGGCGACCTCGACCGTGTGGAGGACATCGTCAAGGTGCTCGGGATGGTCAACGCCGCCCCCGACTTCGAGGATCACCCGAAAGTCGTCAACGGCTGTTCCGACCTGTTTGTCGAGGTGTTCGGCGAGCGCGGGCGGCATGCGCGCTCCGCCGTCGGCATGAGCTCGCTGCCGGGCGGGATCCCGGTCGAGATCGAGGTCATTGTCGCGGTCCGATAAGCCCGCCGAAGGGTCCGGCGCGACGCGCTGTACCTCCGCCCGTCACGACGAGAGCCGGCAGATCGGCCGGCTCATGCTGTTTTTCGCGCTGGTCTATGTCGTCGAAGGCATTGGGCAGACCGGCGGGCTGATCGCCCAACCGCTCAACTATTTTCTAAAGCAGACCTACGGGTGGACGCCGGTCCAGGTCACCGCCTATCTAACGGTCCTCAACCTTCCCTGGATCATCAAGCCGGTCTACGGGATCGTTTCGGATTTCCTGCCGATCTTTGGCTATCGCCGAAAATCATACCTCGTTCTCGCCAATTTGATGGCGGCGGGCGCCTATTGTTGGGTCACGCAGATCACCTCGCCGGGCGAAATCATCGTCGCCCTGCTGCTCTCCGCCTACGGTATGGCGATATCGAGCACCGTATGCGGCGCTATTCTCGTCGAGAACGGCCAGAAATTCAGCGCCAGCGATTCCTTCGTCAATCAGCAGTGGCTGTGGTTCAACATCGCCGCGATGGCCTGCGGCATTATCGGCGGTGAGCTTGTCGAGAGGCTGTCGCCGGCTGGGGCGCTACACGGCGCCGCCGCGGTCATCGCCGTCGCTCCGCTGATCGTCGTCTTTGCCGGTGCGTTTCTGATCAGCGAGCCGCAGAGCCGCGTCAATCTCTCCGAAATGAGACGGACTTTCGCGAGCCTGTTGGCCGCCCTCACCCTGCGCGACCTTTGGATAATCGCGATCTTTCTGTTTGTCTATTACCTCAACCCGGGGCTCGGCACTCCGCTCTATTATCACATGACCGACGATCTCAAATTCTCGCAAGAGTACATCGGGATTCTCGGCTCGATCAATTCGGCGGGCTGGATCGCAGGTGCGCTGCTGTACCGCCGGTTTCTGAAGGGCATCACGGCAAAGGCGCTACTGAATTTGAGCATTGCGCTCGGCATCGTGACGACCGCCGCCTTCCTGCTGCTGTGGAGCGAGGCCTTGGCGGCGGCGATCAACTTCTTCAGCGGTGCCGCTACGATGGTCGCATTTGTCGCGACCTTGAGCCTGGCCGCGGATTATTGCCCGCCTCGCTCGGAAGGCTTCGCATTTGCCGCTTTGATGTCGGTCACCAACTTTACGGGGGCCCTATCCGATAATCTCGGCTCCTTTCTGTACGAACATTTGTTTCAGCGCCAACTCGATCCTCTGATCCTGGTGTCGGCCGCATTTACGGCGGTGGCATTCGCTTTTGTGCCGTTGCTGCGTCTCGGCGACAAGCGACCCGGCGAACCCCTCCTTGCGGGCGAGGGTTGACGCCACCCTCGTGAAATTCTTCTTTTCTCATAGCGCAGGATGCTGCTTGCCTGTAGCTTTAGCCTTGTTAACCCTGCGCAGGCTAAAGACAAGCGTAAGAGGGTCCTATGCACAAGTTGCTGCCAGTGCTGGTGTTTCTTGCGACTGCATCGACCTTTTCTCAGCGATCGATGGCAGTCGAGTTGCCGTTGGCCACTGACGTTTCCGGCGCCGGCAATGCCGTCGTGCTTGTCGGCGGCATGGGCGGCGGCCCCGCGGGCGGCATGGGCGGCATGGGCGGCATGACACCGGGTGGGATGGGCGGCATGGGCGGCATGACACCGGGTGGGATGGGCGGCATGAATGGGTTTGGCGGCACGCCGAGCAACGGCTTTGGCAGCAGCTATGGGGGAGCGGATCCAACCAGCGCAGGCTCGCAGCCTGCGCAATACTACCTGTGTGTCACGCCATACGACCGCTGCTCGGTGGCCTCCTCCCCCGGCTCCGTTCGCAGCGGTTCATCATGCACCTGTTCCACCGGACATCGCGGCACGATCAAATAGGGCGAGCAAATAGGCGGCGGGCGAGGATTATCTAATAACCCCGGGCGGTAGGATTTCCTTCTCGCCCAGCATTTCCGAGCGATAGAGTTCGGAGATCGAGGCCCAGCGCAATTCGCAGATCTCCTCGGCGACTTGCTCGGCACGCGCCTCGAGCTGCGGCGTGTCGAGATACCTGCCGCACAGCTCGATCTGGCGGCGGCTGTGCTCGACATCGGCGGCGTCGTGCTCGGTGAAGAACTCGATCTCGGGGGAGTTCAGCCTGAACCCGTAATGCTTCTCGAAGGCCGGCAGCAGGACCTCACTGATCAAGCCCGGCATCTGGCCCTCCTGCGTCGTCTGCATCGCTAAAATTACGCCGACCGGCTCATTGGCGGTCGTGTGGTACATGTAGAGCGAGCGCGCCCACCAGGCGGGCGGCATTTTCGTATTGCGCACCTCGTCGTCGCTGAGCCCCGCGGCGCGGCAGAAGCGCAGGATCAGCTCGTTGTGGTCATGCGGCTCGTGACCCGGCTCCGGGATCGCCTTCAGCCCCTCCTCCTCGGCGATATTCTCGGCGATCATCTTGCGCACGTCCTCGAAATGATAGCCGCGGGCATAGAGCATCCCAAAGCTCGCCAATGCCCGCGACACGAAATGGTAGTGCAATGCCTGATACCGGCCCAGCGCCCGTAGCGGCAATTTCCCTTCGCCAAACGCGAGAAAGAACGGATGCCGCTTCGTATGCCAGCGTTCGCGGATTGCCAATATCCGATCGGTGATCGGAAGATCGCCGTTGCGTGTCATTACTGTAACTCCCTCTCGAGACATTGTCGGCCAAGCATAGCTACAAACGCCCATGCAGACAGGGCAGAATTGGCGAGAGTTAGAGAAAGACGCTGAGATTTTTGTCGAGCAGGACGTTGGCGTCGAGCACGATCGTGCGCCTCTTCACCTTCCACGCGCCCTCCACCTTGTGCAGCAAATCCTCCCGGCAGCCGGAGAGGAGCTGATGATCGGTCTCCAGGTGCGAGCGGTACACCAGAAACGCGGTCCTGGCCTCTGCCTCACCGTTCTCCAGCGGCGCCGCCTCGAGATTGCCGATCAGGTGACGGGTGCGCGACGGCGGATCCTCGGCCCAGGCCATCCCAGTGTCGAGCCGGGCCACCCGCATCTCGAGATAGCGCTTGTCCTCTTCGAGAATCGCCAGATCGCCGAGCGGGGTCAACTCGCGGTGCAATTCCCGGCGCGGGACGTTCTTGCGGCGCGGCATGAAGTAAAGGACATCGTCGGTGAAAAGATCGAGCCACTCCTTGAGCTTGCGCTCGTCGAGCAGCCAAGCCTCCCGGATGTAAAATTGCATCAGCTCGAGCCACAGCGCCTGCTGCGATGTCATCCTAGCGGCCATAGCGGTGACGCCCTCCTTATCGTCATGGCCGGGCTTGTCCGGGTCAAGCCCGGCCATGACGGCGCTCGTGGTGATGAGATCCGGGACTTGCCTCGGCTAACTGCGAGCCTCGCTCAACGAGTGCCAATCCACTGCTCCAACGCCGAGATACGGTCGTAGTTGAGCTGGTCGGCAATAGAAGTGGTCCGGCGCCAGATCTATCCCAACCGGTAAAACCTGGTTGCGGTGCCGGCGAAGAGCGCTTGTTTCTCGGCGGAGGAGCAGCCGGCTGCGATGCGTTTGAAGGCGTTCCACAAGGCGGCGTAGCCGCAGCTGCCCTTGTCGACTGGGAAGTTGCTCTCGAACATCGCGCGCTCGGGGCCGAAGGCGGCGATGCAGGTTTCGATATAGGGCCGCCATGCGTCGGCGAGGTCTTCCGAGCTCGGAGGCAGTTCGTGCGTGTGGAGGTCGAAGCCGAACATCCGCATGCCGAGCCCGCCCAGCTTGATATGGACATTGGGGCAGGCCGCCAGCTCGCGGATCCACCCGCTCCATTCAGCGAACACCTCGTCGCGCTTGCCGGCATAGCGGCCGAGGCCGATCGGGCCGCCGACATGGTCGACCACGATTTGCGTCTCGGGAAAGGCGCGCGCCAGATCGACCAGCTCGCCGAGTTGCGTGTGATACATCCACGCGTCGAAACTGAGGCCGAGCGGCGCGAGGCGGGCGAAACCGTCGCGCACCCGCGGGTCCATCAGCAAGCTCTCGGGCCGCCGGACCGGAGAGCCCCAGTCCGACTGGTCCGGGTGGGTCGCCGTTATAAAGCGGATGCCGCGGAACCGGCCGCCTCCGGCCGCAATCATCGCTTCCAGCACCTTCTCGACCGATGCGCCGAGCGTCAGATCGGCATAGCCGACGATGCCGGCGCAGACTTGCGTCTTCCCGTAGGTCTCGCTCGCAGCCATCGCCGCGACGCCGTTGGCGAACTCGACTTCGCCGACCGGGCGCAGCTCGGCAGGGCCTGTTGCGCGGTACATCGAAAGCCATTCGAGGTACACGGTCGCGGTGATGTTGTGCCCGCTCCCCAGATCCGCGAGCAATTCCGGCAGCAAGTAGCGGCCGGTCTCCGGGCGTTCGACCAGATGATGGTGCGGGTCCACGATCGCCAGGTCGGGCTCGATGATCTCTTCGCGGCGCCGGTCGAGCCACTCCTGCCGGACCGGCAGGTGCAAGCTGAGCGCCGCCGCGGTTGTCGTGGATTGCATCGACCCCCCGAGCTAGCTCAGCTCACTGCAGCGTATCGGTCTTGCACCTGCCGGTGCGCTCGACGGCGCGCTCCGCCAGACGGTCGTACCCTTCCGCGATATCGAACATGATCCGCCTCGCCTCGGCGTCGGTCATGATTTCGGCGATGGTCCGAGTTTCTTCGGCCCGGCTCCACCAGTGTTCGACGTCTTCGAGCAGAGTCTTCATTTGCACACCTCCGCCACCGATCGAATCCTATCCCCGATCCTGTGTGCGGTCATAAAAATTGCGCTACAATTTGCCGCGGGGATATTTCCGGTGGTGAACGAGCAAAACCGCGAGAAGTTGCTCGCAGCCGTTGCGATCTATTTCGTCGAAACGCGCGGGCAGCGGGCTGTCGAGGTCGAGCACACCCAAGACGCTGCCTTCCTCGACCAGCGGCACCACAAGCTCGGAGCGCGAATCCGGGTCGCAGGCGATGTGGCCCGGGAAATCGTGAACGTCGGGGACCAGGACTGATGTGCCTCGTGCGGCGGCGGTGCCGCACACCCCCTTGCCGATCGGGATTCGCACGCAGGCGGGCTTGCCTTGGAACGGGCCGAGCACCAGTTCCGCGCCGTTGCGGAAATAAAACCCGGCCCAGTTGAGGTTCGGCAATCCGTGATAGATCAGCGCGGCCGTATTGGCGGCGTTGGCGATCGGATCCGGTTCTCCCGCTATCAGCGCCGCGAGCTGCCGCGCGAGATCGCGATAAAGCTCCGGCCTCGCTGAGGCGGTCATTTTCGGCCCTCGCCACCCGGCGCCGCCCCGATGCTGGCTTGGCCGCCGAGGCGCCTATATGATTAAGCGCTCCCAACTGCGGCTTGTAATGCTGCTCGGCCTCAATATTCGCGACATTTTACTGATCGACCGCCTCGACCTCGCGCTCCGTCCCGGTCTCTGCGTGCTGACCGGCGAGACCGGCGCCGGCAAGTCGATCCTGCTCGATGCGCTGGGTCTGGCGCTCGGAAAGCGGGCGGAAAGCGGGCTGGTGCGTCCGGGGGCTCAGCAGGCCGCGGTATCGGCGGAATTCTCGGTCGGGCGGAACCACCCGGCATACGCGATCCTGCGCGAGGCCGGCCTCGACGGCGATGGCGAAGCGATCGTATTGCGCCGCCTGGTCGGAGCGGACGGGCGCAGCCGCGCCTTTGTCAATGACGAGCCGGCGAGCGTCGGGTTGTTGCGCGAGCTCGGCGACAGCCTCGTCGAGATCCAGGGCCAGTTCGAACAGCGCGGGCTGCTCGACCCCGCCAACCACCGCATGATCCTCGACGCCTTCGCCGAGCACAGCGTAACCCCGAACGCGCTCGCAAAAGCCTGGCACGACTGGCGCGAAGCCCGGGAGCGCGAGGCGGAAGCGGTGCGGCTGCTCGCGGCGAGCCGGGACGAAGAAGACCTGCTGCGGCATCATTTGGCCGAGCTCGATTCGCTGGCGCCTGAAGAAGACGAAGAGGATCGCCTCGCCGCCCGGCGCACTTTGCTGCAAAGTGCCGAGCGGCTGGCTGAGACTTTAACCGAGGCGATCGGCGAGCTCGACGGCAACGCCGGGGCGCAAGCTGCCCTCGCCCGCGCGGCGCGGCGGCTGGAACGGGCCCGCGAGCGCGCTCAGGGCCTCCTCGATTCGGCCTTTGCGGCGACCGAGCGCGCCGCTGCGGAAACCGCCGAGGCGCTTGCCGTGCTGGAGGCTACGGCGCGCGAGCTCGAAGCCGACCCTCGTGAGCTCGAGAAGGTCGAGGAGCGGCTCTTCGCGCTGCGTGCGGCGGCTCGCAAACACCAGGTGACGGTTGCCAATCTGCCAGGGTTGCGCGCGCAGCTGGCGACTCGGCTCGCCGAGCTCGAAGCGGGTGCCGATAACGTCGAGCATCTCGTCGAGGCGACGGCCGAGGCGCGCGCCCGTTTCGTTTCCGCAGCTGAAGCGGTGTCCCGCGGTCGTGCCGCCGCTGCCGCACGGCTCGATTCGGGAGTCGCGGCCGAATTGAAGCCGCTGCGCCTCGACAAGGCGCGGTTCCGCACCGTGGTGACCCCGCTCGCCGAGGCCGATTGGGGCGAGCATGGGTGCGAGCGCGTGCATTTCGAGGTCGCGACGAACCCCGGGACGGGTTTCGGTCCCTTGGCGCGCATCGCCTCCGGCGGCGAGCTGTCGCGCTTCATGCTGGCATTGAAACTGGTCCTCGCCGGCACCTCCTCGGTGCCTACCCTGATCTTCGACGAGGTCGACAGCGGCATTGGCGGCGCCGTCGCGGCGGCGGTCGGCGAGCGCCTCCAGCGGCTGGGGACAAATCTGCAGGTCCTCGTCGTAACACATTCGCCGCAGGTCGCGGCGCGCGGCGCCTATCACTGGCGCGTCGCCAAGAGCCTCGCCGCGCGCGAGACCGTCACCCGCGTCGAGGAGCTCGACGAGGATACGAGACAGGAGGAGATCGCCCGCATGCTGTCCGGCCGCAATATCACCGCCGAGGCGCGCGCCGCGGCGGCGAGCCTGATTGCCGGGGGTCGCGCATGAGGGCTTCCTCGGCCTCCCGGCAGCGCCGTCGTGAGGAGCCGGCATTGCCCCCTGTCGACTCGCTGACCGAGGACGGGGCGCGCGACGAACTCGCGTTCCTCGCAGAGGAGATCAAGCGCCACGACCGGCTCTACTACACCGACGCGGCGCCCGAGATTTCCGACGCCGATTACGACGCGCTGCGCCGCCGCAACAGCGAGATCGAGGCCCGCTTCCCGGAGCTGATCCGCGCCGACAGCCCGACGCGCCGGGTCGGCGCCGCTCCTGCCGCCGGCTTTGCCAAAGTCACCCATTCGCGGCCGATGCTGTCGCTGGAGAACGCGTTCGAAGAACAGGATGTCCGCGATTTCTTTGCCGGCGTGCGCAATTTCTTCCGGCGTACGGCAACCGAGGCGCTGGTGGCCGAGGATAAAATCGAGATCATGGCGGAGCCCAAGATCGACGGGCTCTCGATCGCGCTCACCTACCGGGACGGTCGTCTTGTGCTGGGCGCGACGCGCGGCGATGGGACGACGGGCGAGAACGTAACCGCGAACCTTCGCACGCTCGACACGGTGCCTGAAACCCTCATGGGCAACACCTGGCCGGATGCGGTCGAAATCCGCGGTGAGGTCTATCTCGAGCGTGCCGGGTTCTTTGCGCTGAACGAAGAACGCGCGGCGGCTGGTGAGTTGGTATTCGCCAACCCACGCAACGCCGCAGCCGGCTCTTTGAGGCAACTCGATCCGGCGATCACCGCGCGTCGGCCGCTCAAATTCTTTGCATATGCCTGGGGCAATGCCAGCGCGCCGTTTGCCCGCACTCACGACGAGGCCCTGACACAGTTCGGCAGCTGGGGGTTCTCGGTCAACCCGCGCTCGCGGCTGTGCCACGGCGTCGATGAGGCGCTCGCCTATTACCGCGACATCGCGGCCGAGCGCGCGGCATTGCCCTACGACATCGACGGCGTCGTCTACAAAGTTAACGACCTGGCGCTGCAGGAACGGCTCGGCATGGTGAGCCGCGCGCCGCGCTGGGCGGTGGCGCAGAAATTCCCGGCGCAGCAGGCACAGACCGTATTGCGCGACATCTCGATCCAGGTCGGCCGGCAGGGCTCACTGACCCCTGTGGCGATGCTCGAACCGATCACCGTCGGCGGTGTTGTCGTGCAGCGCGCTACGTTGCACAACGAGGACGAGATCCAGCGCAAGGACGTCCGCATCGGCGACACCGTTGTCGTGCAACGGGCCGGCGACGTGATCCCGCAGATCGTCTCGGTGGTGCTCGACCGCCGTCCGCCGGATGCGGTGACCTATCAGTTCCCCGACCACTGCCCGATCTGCGGCAGCATCGCCGTGCGCGAGCCGGGCCAGGTCGCGCGGCGCTGCACCGGAGGGTTGATCTGCGCCGCGCAGGCGGTCGAGCGGCTGCGGCATTTCGTGTCCCGCCATTGCTTCGACATCGAGGGTCTCGGCGAGAAGCACATCACCGCCCTTTGGCAGGACGGGCTGATCCGCCAACCGGGCGACATCTTTCGCCTCGACCCTGAGGTGATCGCCAAGCGCGAAGGCTGGGGCGAGCTCAGCGCGCGCAACCTGCTGGCGGCGATCGACGAGCGCCGTCGAATTTCGCTCGGCCGCTTCATCAATGCCCTCGGCATTCCGCAGGTCGGCGAGGCGACGGCCAGGCTGCTCGCCCGCCACTACCGGTCGCCTGCCGCGTGGCGCCGCGAGATGGAAGCGGCGCAAGACCCCGACAGCGAGGCCCGCGCCGGGCTTCTCGACATCCACGGCATCGGCGAGGACATGGCGGCCGACATCCTCGGCTTCTTTGCCGAGCCGCATAACCGCGCCGTGCTCGACGATCTCGCTCGCGAGGTGACGGTCCTCGATTACGAGGCGCCGGCACAGCGCACCCCTTCGCCGCTCGCCGGCAAGACGATCGTCTTCACCGGGACAATGGAGGCGATGAGCCGCTCCGAGGCGAAAGCCAGAGCCGAGGCTCTTGGGGCCAACGTCACCGGCTCGGTCTCGGCCAAGACGGATTACGTCGTAGCCGGCGCCGATCCCGGCTCGAAGGCGACAAAGGCGGCCGCGCTCGGCGTCAAGCTCCTCGACGAGGCCGCCTGGCTCGCCCTCGCCGGCGAAGCCGCGGGATGATGGCGACAGGTGCTCGACGTCACTGACGAGGACCGGCTGGAGCCGGTGCTCGGCCCGGGTGTGGCCCCGGTTGCTGAGAGTTGGCGAGAGCCAATTTTCTTCGTCACACCGGCGGAAGCCGGTGCCCATGGATCGATGGGTCCCGACTTTCGCCGGGAAGACCGGGATGACGCGCTGCGGTCGCCCGAACCCCTCGAACGAGAACAGCAAGCTGATAGACCTCGCTGGTGGGTGCGGCTGCGCGGTCCCGTCGGCTCCCTCATATTGCACCTGCTGCCTTTGTTGCTGCTGATCGACTGGCAGTTCTCGCCGCCGGCCGAAACCGAACCGGTAACCGTGCAGCTGGTTATGGAGCCCCCGCCGCCGCCCGCACCGGAAGTAAAGCCGCCGCCGGTACCGCAGCCCAAACCCACTCCGCCGCCACCGCGCGGCCGGCTGGCGTCAGAGGACCTCGGCGAGCCCGAAGCCAAAGAGGTCGACAAGCCGAAGGGCGACCCGCCGGCGGCCGAAAAACCGGCCAAGGCCGAAACCCCACCCGTTGAGTTGAAGCCGCCTGAAAAGCCGCAGCAGATGGCGGCGGTAACGCCGCCGCCGCTCCCGCCGGCGAAACCCGATGCGCCAAAGCCCGACCCCGTTCCCAAACCTGCGCCAAAGCCGACACCGGCGGCTCATCAGGTTCCGCGGCGGGTCGAAGAGCCGGGGAGTTTGGCGCCCCGCCCGGGAAGGTTCCCCGGCCCGGCGGCAACCCGCGACGAGTACCTCGCCTACATGCATTCGCTGATCCGGCAGCACTACAACCTGCTGTCGCAGGCCATGCTGGGCGAGCGCCGCGGCATGACGGTCATCGAGTTCGTCGTCCTCGATGACGGTAGGATCGCGCTCGTCAAGGTACGGCGCAGCTCCGGCTACCCCGACATCGACAACCGGGTTGCAGAAATGATCACCGCGGTCGGCCATTTCCCGCCCTTGCCCCAGTGGTTCCAGGGCCTCGCGATGCCCTTCGAATTCGGCTTCCCCTTCCCCGGGGCGCTACGGGAGTAACCATGATGCCAGCAGCATTGGAGCTGATCGACACGATCGTGGTCGTTATCCTCGAGAACCGGTCATTCGACCACATGCTCGGCCACCTTAACCTTCCTGGCCCCGGGCGCCTGCCGCTCGAAGGTCTTCAGTCAGACCCTCAGTGGCTGCAGCAGCATGCCAACAGCGGGGTGCAGCCTTTCGAGTTCTCGGTTCAGCAAATTGATGATCCGCCGCACGAGCAGGCGACCATAGCGCTGCAAATCGGCTCACCTGCGGCTGTGGGCGGTTCGTTTCCGATGAACGGCTTTGTAGAGAGTTATCTGATGCGTCACCCGCCGCCGACCAACAAGCGGCTGGTAATGGGCTATTACACGGCGCAGGATGTGCCGGCATTCGACTTTTTCGCCCGCAATTACACTGTCTGCGACCATTGGTTTTCACCCCTGCCGACCGGCACTCAAGCCAACCGCCTGATGGCAATGAGCGGGACTACGAGCCTTGTCGACAACGCACCGCTGTTCTTGCCTGATCAGACCCTCGTTTATGATTGGCTGACCGATCGCAACGTGTCGTGGTGCGCCTATCAGAGTGGCGATTTCCTCCCGTTTTTTGCACTGATGCGGCGTTGGCAGGACGAGATCGCCACTTCGCTGGCGCTTGATGCGCTGGTTCCGCACGCGCACCCGCGCTTCCGCCGTTACCGCAATTTCGCGCGGGATTGGACAACCGAGCAGAATATGCCTTCAGTGATCTTCATCGAGCCCGAATACACTGACGGACCTCATATTGCGCCAAACGATGATCATCCTCCTACCGGGATCGCGCCCGGCCAGGCGCTGCTGACTGCAATTTATGGCACGCTGATCTCAAACCCGCCGCGTTGGGCCCGCACGTTGATGCTGGTGACCTATGACGAGCACGGCGGCTTTTACGACCATGTATCGCCACTGAACATCCCCAGCCCGATTGCCGGCCATGGACCCACGCCCGTATTTCTTTCCACTGGAGTGCGCGTGCCTGGCTTTGTGATATCGCCGCTGGTCGATCCCGGTACCGTCTATTCGGGGGCGTTGGACCACACCTCCGTCCTGCAGCTTCTCGCCGACAAATATGCAGGCGGGTTATATTCGCCCGAGGTTTATGATCGACAGCCGTCGCTGTCGCGCTTGTCCGATGCAATTACCCGCACAGCACCCCGGACCGACCTGCCCGAACCCCCGACCGTGGAACCCGTTGCGGTGGCGACCCCGACCGTGCCGCAACGCGCGCCGGGAGCAAACGCCAATGCCGCCGCTTTCCGGCTGGCCGCGGCGAAGATCGCCGCAGACCATCCCGGGATCGCCAGCGGATGGCCGGCATTGATGCAGGCGGCCAGACCCTGATTTTTTGGAGATGGCTGGTATCGCGTAGTTATTTGCGCGATTATTGGGCGAGATCGGTTAACGCGGCTCCGGCACAAAGGAGCCGCCAGAAAGGGGAGGCCCATGAGCGGGCGCAATGTCAATATCGGCAGAGACGCAGTCGGCAACATCATCCAGACCGGCGACCATAACACCGCCGAGCTTCGCTACAAGAAGGTAGAGCTGCCGCCGCCTGAAAAAGTCGACATCCGTGGGGAGCTCGAGATGCTAAAGCAGCTGCTCGGGCAGCTGAAAACCGATGACCAGCAAAAGATCGTCAACGCGGTAAGCGAAGCGGCCGGGGACGCGGTCAAGCCAAATCCCGACAAGGACGAGGTCGGGAAGGCGCTGGAGCGGGCCCTCGGCTACGCGAGCAAGGCCGCCGATTTCGGCGAAAAGACCGGGCAGATTGCCACCCACTTGCAGAACGCGGTCGGCTGGCTCGGCGACAACTGGCACAAGCTCCTGTCTCTGGTGGGCCTCGCTGCGTAGGCCTCATTCCAATGGCCGTCACGATTGGCCAGGACGCGCTCGGCAACGCGATCGTCACGGGTGACAACAACCAGACATTTGTATTCTACGGTGTAGAAAAGCTTCCGCCGGAACTGCTTGCTGATATTCTGAACGGCCGGAAAAAAGCCGCCGATATTCCAGAGGCGGTGCCCCTCCCGGCCCTGACTTTGGCGATCTCTTTCAAAGACAATGCGCGGGAGCAATGGACGATCGGCGCGCGGCGCGCGGCCGGAGCCCCCGTCACGCGTGATCTGGCGGCGCCGTCGTGTAATGACCTCGGCTTCGAAGAGGCGCTCGACACCTTCTGGCGGCTCTCCCGCGTGCCCGTCGAAAAGCCCGAGGACGCGGCTCGTCTGAATGCGGCGGCGCAGCGGATCGGCGAAGGACTCGCGCTTGCGCTGAGCGCGGAGGAGATCGCGTTTCTGATCGCGGCATCTCGCGGCGACCCGCCGCCGCCTCTGCTGGTGATCGAAAGCGACGACGACCGCATTCTCGCGCTGCCTTGGGAATTGATCCGGCTCGACGGCACTTTTGGCGTCCGCGACGGCCGTCTCGATGTCGCGCGTTCTGTGCCGGCCGAAACTGCTCCGGTGTTGTCCAAGCCCGCAGCGCCGATGAGCCTCCTTGTCAACATCTCGGCCCCAGAAGGGAGCGGTCTAGACTACGAGCGGGAAAGCTACGCGATCGTTCGCGCACTGCACGAGCATCTCGGGGTCGTCATCAATGAGATGGGTGAAGTCGACGATCTCGTGGAGGGTTTGCGGCGTGGCAACCCCGCGCCTATCGGCGTTCACTTCTCCGGCCATGGGGGTCCGGGAACGCTTGTTTTCGAGGATGAGTACGGCGACGCGAAGCCGGTCGAGATCGGCGAGCTCCTGACCGAAATCCGCCGGCGCGCGCCCGACCGCGTGCCCCGTTTCCTCTATCTGGCGTGCTGCCATGGCGGCGATCCCGTCGCGTTGAACGGCGACCGCCGCGGGTTGCCGGCCACAGCCACGGCATTGCACCGCGACGGGATTACCCAGGTCGTTGCGTATTTTGGGCCGGTGCTCGACGACCTCTCGACCCGTGCCGAGCGGGCGTTTTACGCCGATCTGGCAGACGGCCGGCGAACGCGCGATGCCGTGCGGATCGCCAGGTTTGAGATGAGCCGGGTGCGGGCAACAGCCGGGCGAAATCTCCCCCGCGACGCGGGTGGTGGATGGTCGGACGGCCCGATGGCTTTTGCCTGGGCGCAGATGGTGCTCTATCAGCGCGGCCCGGATTTTCCGCTCGGCACGACGCTCGAGAACGCCGACAGTGTCGCGATCGAGACGACCGAGCGGCGGACCGAGAGACCCTATCCGAACAGTCGCACGCGCGTGCTCAAAGCGGGGTTTGTCGGCCGTCGCAAAGAGATGCACGCGCTGCGCCGCGATCTGCGCCAGGGGCAGCATCGGCACGTCGTGCAGGGCGCCGGCGGGCTGGGTAAGAGCGCCTTCTGCACCGAAGCGCTGAAGGTCTATGACCGGCTCGGTTGGCAGCCCTTTGCCGTGTGGTGCTTTGACGTCGAGACAGCCCCTGATCCCGTCGCCGGATTGGTTTCCCATATCGAATCCGCCGGCAACGCGCTTTGCGGAGACAAGTGGTCCGGTGTGCTCGCTGCCTACGAACAGGCGGCGTCGCAAGACGAGGGTCGTCGAAGCTCCAGCGGGCATCTGCTCTTCTTGCTGCAGGGTCTCCTCGCCGCACAGCCGCGGAACTTGGTGCTCTATCTCGACAATCTCGAATTTTTGCAGACCGGGCCGCGGGAGACCGACGGCGGAGATTTTGCCGAGTGGCGCGATTGCGAGTGCGCCGGCTTGTGGAAAGGGCTGTTGGCGATTTAGAGAGAGGCCCCCGGCCGGCTCGCGGTGTTGGCTTCGAGCCGTTCCCGGCACCCCGACTTCGGCGCGGTGGTGGCGTTCGACAGCCTGCCCGCGGACGCGTTATGGCGGATGCTGCTGTGGTTTCCGAGCCTGCGGCGGCTGTCGGAGGAAAGCCGGGGGCGGCTCGTCGGGAGACTCGCCGGACATCCGCGAGCGGTCGAGTTTCTCGACGCGCTGATCGAAGAATTGATCAGGCGATGGGAATACGAGCATGGCCCGTTTCTTCCCGGCTGCCTGACGGCCGATGACGAACAGAGGCAACTCATAGCTCAGGTATTGCCGGAACTGGACGCTCGGCTTTCGGAGAACCTGCTCTTTGATGCGCTGTGGGATTGGGTGTTGGATGCGTCCTCGCGCGAGCTCCTCGTTCGCGCCGGCGTGCTGCGCCGGCCGGGCAATCGCGGTCTGCTCATTGCGCTGGCGGGAGACAGTGGAGAGGAAGCAGTAAGCCGGTTGGTCAGAACCGGGTTACTGACCGAGATCCGCGAGCCCAGATCGGAGGGCGGCTGGAGCCTCACATACCGCGTCCATCCGACCCTCTCACGCCTCGCCGAAGCACGATGCGAAAGCAGTGACGATTTCCACCGGGAGGGCCACCAGCGAGCCGGCGACTACCTCGAGTAGGCGGCAAAATCGTCCCGCTCGTGGCAAGAGGGCATCGAAGCAGCCTACCATCTCCGACAGTGCGGCCAAACCGATCGTTCTTGTGATCTTGTGGCGCCGCTTGTTGATCAGCTTCAAAGTCGGGGGCTCATTCAGGATTCGCGTTTCTTCTTGCAGGAAATCGGCGACCCGAAATCGTTGCACCCCACGCGCGCGGCCGTTGTCCACCTCTTGAGCGGAAGCGCAGCCGAAGCTAACGGCGATCTGGAAGAAGCCGGCGCCGCCTATCGCGCGGGTCTGGCGATCAGGGAGCGTCTGGCGGCGGCCGATCCGAGCAACGCCGGGTGGCAGCACGACCTGTCGGTGAGCCAGCACAAGGTTGGCGACGTGCTGTCGGCGCAGGGCCGGCTCGACGCCGCGCTGAGCGCCTATCGCGCGGGTCTGGCGATCGCTGAGCGTCTGGCGGCGGGCGATCCGAGCAACGCGGGGTGGCAGCGCGTCTTGTCCGTGAGCCAGAACAAGGTCGGCGACGTGCTGTCGGCGCAGGGTCGGCTCGACGACGCGCTGAACGCCTATCGCGCGGGTCTGGCGATCAGGGAGCGTCTGGTGGCGGCCGATCCGAGCAACGTGGGGTGGCAGCGCGACCTGTCGGTGAGCCAGCACAAGGTCGGCGACGCGCTGTCGGCGCAGGGCCGGCTGGACGACGCGCTGAGCGCCTATGGCGCGGGTCTGGCGATTGCCGAGCGTCTGGCGGCGGGCGATCCGAGCAACGCGGGGTGGCAGCGCGACCTGTCGGTGAGCCAGGGGAAACTTGCCGACGTGCTGTCGGCGCAGGGCCGGCTGGACGTCCGCCTCGTCGTCCCTGACGTAAACGTCCGGCACCGGCATTTTGTCGCTTGCGGCTAAGATTTTGTCCCTTGCGGCAATTGTGGAGTGCCGACGGGTGGAAGACCTTACCAAAAGTCAGCCTAAGCGAGGCCGCCGACGCAACACGCGCACCGAATTGAAAACTGTCTTGATAAGTGTGTTTTCAGAACTAGCTATGGCAGCGCCTGCGATGGGCCGCGATGTTTCAGATAGGGTCCAGAGATTGAGAGGCCGACTGCCGAGCCGCACTGCCTGACCTCCCTCGTTTCAGAAGGAGCCACCGCTCATGAAGACCCTCTATCGAATTGGCCAAATCGTGCCGTCCTCAAACATCACGATGGAGACGGAGATCCCGGCAATGCTGCAGGCGCGCCAACTGATCCGGCCGGAACGCTTTACCTTTCACTCTAGTCGTATGCGCATGACCGAGGTATCAAAGGACGAATTGGCATCGATGGATGGCGAGTCCGATCGCTGTGCACTGGAACTCAGTGACGCACAGGTCGACGTGATGGGCTACGCATGCTTGGTGGCGATCATGTCGAGGGGCCTTGGTTACCATCGGGCGTCGCAGGAGCGCCTAGAGCGGATTACACGTAACAACAATGCAGCAGTGCCAGTGGTGACCAGCGCAGACGCCCTTATCGACGGCTTGAAGGTCATGCGCGCGAAAAAGATCGTGGTTCTGACGCCTTACATTAAGCCACTCACGAAACTGATCGTCGACTACATAGCTAACGAGGGATACGACGTCCTCGACTACGTAGCGCTCGAGATCCCTCATAACCTCGACGTGGCGCGGCACGATCAAAACGAGTTGCCCGGCATCATGCAGGGTATGAAAATCGCAAATGCTGACGTCCTTGTCCTCTCTGCGTGCGTGCAGATGCCGTCGCTAGCCGTTGTTCCGAAGGTTGAAGCACTTACGGGTAAGCCCGTGGTCACTGCTTCGATTGCAACGGCATATGCTTTGTTGCGTTTACTTAATCTCGAGCCAGTCGTCCCTGGTGCGGGCGCGTTGCTATCCGGCGCTTATTGAGGAGCAACCGTCTGGCAGGTTCGTAAGCTTCCATGAGTTCGGTCGCTACTTCGCGCTTCTCTAAAAGTCAAAAGGACTAGCGGATGAGGATCGGGACGATCGGAGCGGGTGCCGTCGCGCTTGCAGTTGCGCGCGAGGCGCTTGCCCTAGGACATGAGATTGTCTTGAGCAGTCGGAGCGGTCCCGGCGCGCTTGCAGACAAGGTGACCGAACTCGGCAGGGGCGCTTCGGCGGCGACTGTCGAGGAGGCGGCCAACCTGGACTACGTGCTGCTCGCCGTGCCGTGGAAGAACCTCGAGGCGGCCTTGCGCGGCGTGCCCGAGTGGAACGGTCGTGTCCTCATCGACGCCACCAACCCGTTCGCCGAGACCAGCCCCAAGCTCGTTCTTGCCGACCTTGGTGGCATCGGTGCCAGCGAGATTGTGGCCGGCTTCGCGCGAGGAGCGCGGATCGTCAAGGCGTTCAATTCCATTTGCATGGCTCACTTCAATGAGGGGCCGGCCAAGGGCCAGGGCAAGCGCGTAATCTTCGTCTCCGGGGATGACGAGGAATCCAAGCGCGTCGTGAAAGGCCTGATCGAGAGCTTCGGCTTTGCGGCCATCGATCTCGGAGGCCTCGTCACCGGCGGACGAATTCAGCAGGCGGGCGGACCGCTCGCCGGCCTTGACCTGTTCATCGCGGCCTGACGCCCGTTATCGCTATGGATCTGAGCTTTGGCACGGCGTCCTGCGATATCCGGCCAAAGCGCGCTATCCCTTGTCTCGTGGATAATCAATAGAGAGAAGAGATCATGCCCTCCACCTACAAAGCAGTTGAAGTGACGTCCCCAGGCAAATTCAACGTGGTGGAGCGAGAAGTCGTCGCGCCGAAGAGCGGACAAGTTCGCATTCGTGTGCAGGCCTGCGGCGTTTGCCATTCGGATTCCGCAACCGTCAGCGGACAGTGGCCCGGCATGGTCTATCCCCGCGTTCCCGGCCACGAAGCCATTGGCCTTATTGAGGAGGTTGGACCAGGAGAGTCCAGATGGAAGGTTGGGCAGCGGGTCGGCGTGGGTTACTTCGGCGGTGAAGATGGCACCTGCGAGCCCTGCCGCCGCGGCGACTTCGTGAATTGTCTCAACCCTATCTATCCGGGCACGACAACCGATGGAGGATACGCGGAAGTGCTCATCGCCGAGTCTCGCGCTCTGGCACTCATCCCTGATGGTCTTTCGTCAACGGACGCAGCTCCTCTCGTATGTGCTGGAATCACTACATTCAATTCGCTCCGCAATGCAGGCCTGCGAGCAGGGAACACAGTCGCAATTCAAGGTATCGGTGGTTTGGGACATCTTGGAGTGCAGTTCGCCAACCGGATGGGATTTCGAGTCGTCGCAATCGGCTCGAGCGCCGACAAGCAGCATCTCGCAAACGGGCTCGGAGCACATGTTTATATCGACGCGAAGGCTGAGGATGCGGCCGAAGCTTTGAAGAAGCTCGGCGGTGCCGATGCCATCCTTGCTACGGCTCCCGCCGGCGAGGCAATTGCATCGCTCCTGCCCGGTCTGAAGGTGCGAGGAAAGATTATCGTGGTTGGCGTCGCTCCTGACCCCATGCCCATCAGCGCAGTGCCTTTGATATTCGGGGCGCGAAGCGTGCTCGGCAGCCTGACGGGAAGCGCCATCGAGATGCAGGACACATTGGATTTCAGCGTATTGTCCAACGTGCGGCCGCTCATCGAGGTGGTGCGGCTTGAGCAGGCGCCTGAGGCCTACGCTCGGATGATGAGCGGGAAGGCACGTTTCCGCATGGTCTTGAGCATGGTTTAGACCTCCGCTCGCCGCCGAACAGATCCGATACAAACACCTTTTGGAGCGGGTGCTGAACCGGTTTCAGGCGATTTGCAGAAGCGATGATTTATATGAGCGATCTACCTAATATTGCGATCGCTGCGCATGGCGGCCTCGAACATTGGAGCCAGTTCAGGACGCTCAAGGCAGAGATGCAGATCCGTGGTGCGATCTTCGTGGCCAAACGCATAGCCGGCCTCCAAGACGACGTGACCTATGAGGTGCAGCTTCACGAAGAGCCGGGTGACAGTGGAGCGTTTTGGCGGACCCAACCGCCGCCTCCGCTTCCTGCCGAACCGCGTGACGCTGGAATCCTTCGAGGGCGAGATCATCGAGGCCCGTGACATCCCGCGTGACGCTTTCAAGGATCACAATCCTAACTCGTCTTGGGATGCACTACACCTGGGCTACTTCAGCAGCTATGCGCTCTGGACCTATCTGACTCTGCCCTTCCTGTACACCAATCCCGGTTTTGTTGTTGAGGAGATGGCTCCGTGGCAGGAGGCGGGCGAGGAGTGGCGGCGGCTCAAGGTCATCTTCCCCGCGAACGTTGCCAGCCATGCACGTGAACAGGTGACTTACTTCGGTCCCGATGGGCTGATGCGCCGCCACGACTACGCCGTCGAGGTTCTCGGCGGCGCGACTGGAGCTAACTACTCGACGGACTATCGAGAATTCCAAGGGATCAAGGTGCCGACAACTCGCCGAGTCTACGCCTACGACGCAAAGGGTCAGAAGGTATCTGAGCCGCTATTGGTTTCGATCGACATCGAGGACGTAAGTTTCAGTTGAGCGGCCTGATCAACGGGTGCGGCGTCGCCCCTTCTTCACCTTCACCGCTTGCGCCAACCAACGCGATGCATTCGTCGCAACCCAAGCTAGTGTGCCGTCTCTGAAATCGCATTACTTTCTGGTTGGAGCGCGGCGAGCGTCTGTCTGGCAGCATCGATCTTGCGCAGGATGTCTTCGCCCTTGGCTTTCCACACGTAGCGCCGCGGATTGTCGTTGCGTGCCGCCAGGAAGGCGATGATGGCGTCGGCCAGTTCTCGGGTCGAAGCGAAGCTCTTCTCGGTAATGAACTCGGTGAGGTCACGGAAGAAGCGCTCGACCAAATTCATCCACGATGACGAGGTCGGTGTGTAATGCATGTGAAAGCGGGCGTGGCGCTCGAGCCATCGCATGACCGCGGGATGTTTATGGGTGGCGTAATTGTCGGCGATGATGTGGATGTCGAGATCGGCCGGGGTCTCCTCATCGATGGTTTTGAGGAAGGCCAGCCACTCCTGATGGCGATGACGCGCGGCCAGACGGGTGATCAGCTTGCCCTCGAGATAATTGAGCGCGGCAAACAGGGTCAGCGTGCCATGTCGCACGTAATCGTGGGTCTTGGTGCGAATGTGGCCGATCCCCAGCGGCAAACCCGGTTGCGTGCGCTCCAAGGCCTGGCATTGTGATTTCTCGTCGCAGCACAGCACCAGCGCCTTCTCCGGCGGGTTGAGATACAGCCCGATGACGTCCCAGAACTTCTCTTCAAAGCGCGTGTCGTTCGACAGTTTGAAGGTGCGCGAGAGATGCGGCCTGATGTCACTGGCCGCCCACAGGCGCTGCACGCTGGCCGGCGAGATCCCGGCGGCGCGGGCCATCGTGCGGCAACTCCACCGCCCCAGATGGGGCGGCGGCGTCACCGCTTGCTCCACCACCTGCTGCACCGCCGCCTGTCGCAGCCATGGCTTGCGCCCGCGCCCGGCACGATCGTTCAACCCGTCCAGCCGGTGCAGTGCAAAGCGCCCGACCCAACGGTTCACGGCGAGGCGCGAGATCCCCAGCTGCTCGGCGATGCGTTGTTGGGTTAGACCTTGCGCACTCAGCAGGATGATCTCAGCCCGCCGACGATCGCGCACCGACACGGTCGTCGCGCGAGCCCGGCGGCCCAGTTCCTCAGCCTCTTCCACAGCTAACTCGATCCTTTGACGCGCCATAAGCAATCCCCCCAATCGGCGCGCCAATATACCCACCACCCCACCTCTTGTAACTCCATTTTAGATACGGCATACTAGGACAAGCAGGCCATGAGCACAACGGAGCGACAGAACAAGGCGTTCGTCTTGGAGGCTTTCGAAACGCTTTTCAACAAGCGGGACTACGTCGCGGCCGAGCGCTACTGGTCGCCGTCTTACATCTAGCACAGCGCGCATATTCCGCCGGGCCGCGAAGGCCTCTTCGAACTCGTCAAGGCGGCCCCCGACACGCTCCGTTACGAGAACGGGCTCATCATCGCCAACGGCGATTACGTGCTGCTCCACGGGCGCTTCTCGGGCATCGGACAACCGGCGAACTGGATTGTGGTGGACATCGTGCGCCTCGAAGACGGCCGCCTGGCCGAGCACTGGGACGTGATCCAGGACGAAGCATCCAAGGACTCGTCGAAGAGCGGCTTGCCGATGTTTGGTGCGGCGTTTCCCTCCTGATGACTTGCCTCGGACGTCGATGAGAACGCGCATAACCGAGCTCTTCGGAATAAAACATCCAATCATCCAGGGCGGCATGCGTCGCGTCGGCTATGCCGAGATGGCCGCCGCGGTGTCGAATGCCGGCGGGCTTGGAATCATTACCGGCCTCACGCAACCGACACCAGAGGATCTGGCGCGCGAGATCGACCGCTGTTGCGACATGACCGACCAGCCATTCGGCGTCAATCTGACCTTTCTGCCGTCGTTCGTGGCGTCGCCCTACCCGGAATATATCCACGCGATCGTCTAAGGCGGCGTGCGGATCGTTGAAACTGCCGGCCGCAACCCGGCGCAATACATCCCGGCCTTGAAGGCGCACGGGGTCAAGGTCATCCACAAATGCACGTCGGTGCGTCATTCGCTGACGGCGGAGCGGATCGGCTGCGATGCGATTAGCGTCGACGGGTTCGAGTGCGGCGGTCATCCGGGCGAGGACGACATCCCCAACATGATCTTGCTGCCCCGGGTTGCCGAGGAGCTGAAGATCCCGTTCGTGGCATCGGGCGGCATGGCGGATGGGCGCAGCCTCGTCGCCGCGCTTGCGCTCGGCGCCGACGGCATCAACATGGGCACCCGGTTCATTGCTACGAAGGAGGCGCCGGCGCACGACAACGTCAAGCTGGCGCTGGTTGCGGCGAATGAATTGCAGACGCGCCTCATCATGCGGCCATTGCGCAATACCGAGCGGGTGCTGACCAATGCGACCGTCGAGGAAATCCTCGCTGTCGAACGCGACGAAGGCGCTGCCACGACGATCGAAGACATTCGCCACCTCGTCGGCGGAGCGGGGAACCGCCGCGTCTTGCAGGACGGCGAGATGGATGCGGGCGCCTGGAGCTGTGGAATGGTCGCCGGACTCATCCACGACATCCCGACCTGCAAGGAACTGATCGACCGGATCATGACCGAGGCCGAGGCGATCGTCAGAAGCCGCCTCGAAGGTTTGGTGGCGGCATAAGATTTTCGAACGGAGGCAAACATGAACGCACTGCCCGAACTGCTCGAAACCATTGAAGACGGCATCGCCACATTGACCTTCAATCGGCCGGAGCGGATGAATGCGCTGTCGACGCCGATTATGGAGGGCTTGCTGCACGGGCTGCCGCGGCTGGCCGGCGACCCAGCCGTCAAGGTGGTCGTGCTGACTGGCGCCGGCCGCGCCTTCTGCGCCGGCGGCGATGCCAAGGACATGGCGCAAGGTGGCGAACGGCGCAGCGCGCCGGAGGCGACGGCGCATCTGCGGTCGCGAATGGAGGTGTCGCGCATTCTGCACGAGCTGCCGAAGCCGACGATCGCGATGATCAATGGTCCAGCGGGGGGGCTGGGCTCGCGTTCGCCCTGGCGTGCGATCTGCGGATCGCCGGCACTTCGGCAAGGCTGGTGACGGCTTTCGTTAGGGTCGGCTTTTCTGGCGATTTCGGCGGCAGCTTCTTTCTGACCCGGCTGGTCGGCACCGCGAAAGCGCGCGAACTCTATTTCACCGGTCGCCCGGTCGACGCCGACGAAGCGTTGTCGCTCGGTCTCGTCAACCGCGTCGTTGCCGATGAAGATCTCGCCACCGTTACGATGGAACTCGCCCGGTCCCTGGCGCATGGGCCTTCGATTGCGCTCGGGCTTATGAAGCGCAATCTGAACTGCGCCGAAAGCGACGGTCTGGCCGAGCTGCTCGATATGGAAGCCGCCCACCAGGTGCTGACCGGCCGCACCGAGGACCACAGGGAAGCGGCGAAGGCCTTTGTCGAGAAGCGCGCGCCCATTTTCACCGGCCGGTGAATCGGGCAATCGCTATTCCAAGATCAGCAAAGATCGTGCAGTAGGGATATCGCTGCAGCGAATTGACATACAGGAGCCGACCATGGCCTTTACGATCAAAGTCAATGGGGTAGACCGCACCGCCGATGTCGACGGCGACACGCCGCTGCTTTGGGTGCTTCGTGACGTGTTCGGCATGACCGGCACGAAGTTCGGCTGCGGGATGGCGCTCTGCGACGCATGCACGGTGCATCTAGACGGGACGCCAACCCGCTCTTGCATCACGACGATCGATAGTGCCGGCAGCGCGGTGGTCACGACGATCGAAGCCATTGGCGATACCGCGGCGGGTCAGAAGATCCAAAGGGCTTGGCTCGATCTTGAGGTTGTTCAGTGTGGCTATTGCCAGTCCGGCCAGATCATGTCCGCATCTGCGCTATTGGCGAGCAATCCACACCCGAGTGATGCGGATATTGACGATGCGATGTCCGGCAACATCTGCCGCTGCGGCACTTATGTCCGGATCCGCGAGGCGATCAATCAGGCCGCGCAGGCAATCAGAAAGGAAGGCTGACAGTGACCCTCGATCAGCTCGCTTCTCACGACCCTGGCCCGAGCCTCTCGCGGCGCAGCTTCCTGCAGGCTGGCGCGGCTGCGGGCGGCGGCGTGATCCTGAGCGTGACGTTGCCGTTCGCAAACGGCGAAGCCGCCGCGGCCGACGCCGATGGCTTCGCACCCAATGCCTTCATCCGCATCGAACGCGATGGGCAGATTGTCCTGACCATTCCCTATGTCGAGATGGGTCAGGGCACCTATACCTCCATTCCCATGCTCATTGCCGAAGAGCTGGAGGTCGACCTAAACCAGGTGCGTGTGGAGCATGCGCCGCCAAACGAAAAGCTCTACGGCAACCCACTGCTGGGCGGGATCCAGGCGACGGGTAATTCGAACGCGGTACGCGCGTCGTGGAGGCCTCTGCGCGAAGCTGGCGCGATCGCGAGAACGATGCTCGTGGAGGCGGCGGCAAAGCGCTGGAATGTCGACCCGGCGTCCTGCCGCGCGCAAAAGGGTGAAGTCCTTCACGCACTGACAGGGCGAAGGCTCAAATACGGCGAGATTGCCGCCGATGCCGCGCGCCTGCCTGTCCCCGAAAGCGTGCCGCTCAAACGGCCGGGGGATTTCAAGCTCATCGGTGCCCCAGCCAAGCGTCTGGGCGCGCCGGGAAAAGTCAACGGAACAGCCGTTTATGGCATCGATGTTCGGCCGCCTGGCGTGAAGATCGCGACACTGGCGCAGTCGCCGGTGTTTGGCGGTCGTGTGAAGAATGTGGATGATACGGCGGCCAAGGCCGTCAAAGGCGTGCGTCAGATCGTACGGCTCGACGACGCCGTCGCCGTCGTCGCCGACCATATGGGCGCCGCAAAGAAAGGGCTGGCGGCCTTGGTGATCGAATGGGACGATGGACCGCACGCCAAGCTCGATATCGAAGAGATCGTGAGCGAGCTCGAAAAGGTGACGCTCAATTCGGGGCCGGTTGCGCAGAATATCGGCAATGTCGACGGTACCGCAGCAGCCTCCGTCAAGAAGGTCGAGGCGACCTACCAGGTTCCATTCCTCGCACACGCGACGATGGAGCCGATGAACTGCACTGTTCATGTCCGCAAGGACAGTTGCGAAATCTGGGTGGGCACCCAGGTCGTGGCGCGAGCCCAGGCAGCCGCAGCAAAGACCGCCGGTCTGCCATTGGACAAGGCCGTCGTGCACAATCACCTCATCGGTGGCGGGTTTGGCCGGCGGCTCGAGGTTGACGGGGTCATCCGCGCCGTCCGGATCGCGCGGCATGTCGACGGACCTGTCAAAGTCGTCTGGACCCGCGAGGAAGACATCCAGCACGACATGTACCGGCCTTATTGGTTCGACCGGCTGTCTGCCGGTCTCGATGGGAACGGAATGCCGGTTGTCTGGAACCATCGCTTTGCGGGCTCCTCGGTCATCGCGCGATGGGCTCCTCCTGTCTTCAAGAACGGGCTCGATCCCGATACCACGGAGGGCGCGATCAATCTGGTCTATGCCCTCCCGAATATGCACGTCGAGTATCTGCGGGTCGAACCTCCAGGCATTCCAACTGCGTTCTGGCGCAGCGTCGGGCCGTCGCACAATGTCTTTGTTACGGAAAGCTTCATTGACGAACTGGCGGCGGCGGCTAAACAAGATCCGGTCGCCTATCGGCGGTCTCTCCTCGACAAGTCGCCACGCGCCAAAGCCGTCCTCGAGCTCGCTGTGAAAAAGGCCGGCTGGAGACAGCCCTTGCCTGAAAGGGCCGGCCGTGGCCTCTCCCTGCAGTTCGCCTTCGCGACTTATATGGCGCAAGTTGCTGAAGTCGAAGTGTCGAGGGATGGCTTGGTTCGCGTGAGGCGGGTCGTCTGCGCGGTCGATTGCGGCACCGTCGTCAATCCAGATACCGTTCGGGCGCAGATCGAGGGCGCGATTATTTTCGGCATCACGGCGGCGCTCTATGGCGAGATCACGCTGAAGAACGGCCGTGTCGAGCAATCCAATTTCGATAACTACCGAATGTTGCGGATGAATGAGGCACCCCTCATCGAGGTGTACATCGTCCAGAGTTCTGAACCGCCAAGCGGGATCGGCGAGCCGGGAACTTCGGCGATTGTTCCCGCGGTCACGAACGCGATCTTTGCGGCGAGTGGCAAGCGTCTGCGGAAGCTACCAATCGATACCTCCGCGTTGAAGCAGCCAGTGTGAGCGGAACCCTCAGCCCAACGCTGATGGAGAGACAGGATGAACGACTTGCTTGCCGCAATCCTTAACGCGCACGGCGGCGTGGATCGATCTCGGCGGATAGCATGGCGGAGTCCTGCTGCACCCACCAATGAACCTACTGTAAACGAATGATAAAAGACGAAGTAGTCCGGCTGGGTGTCATCGAGTCGACGTTCGAGGTCGGCCGCCGCTTCGGCTGCACGATGCGAGACGATCGTGGCCAGTTCGCGGTGGACGATACCAAGCGAGTTGTGCCGGCGAACCTGATTTTAATGCGGGGGCCGGCGCCCGATCGGCACCCGCGCCGGGTCGGGCTGATGAAATCGATCAATGTCGGTTTCGATAAACTTTAAGAAATCGCGATCCGATGAAATTATTTTTCCGATATCAAGCGCGAGATTGGCGCGGTTCGGATCCCATTTGGGCAGGATCTCGTTATCAGCGGCAGATCCCAGGTGTCCGCGCATGACAGCCACGACATTCAATACACCGTCCCTCGACAAAAAAATCGGAGATCCGGAGGCTCTCGGGCGGGTCGCGCAGTCGGTCGTCCACAGACCATCGCTGTCGATATCGCGTTTTAATTCAAAAAATGACATTTGTCCTGCCGCCACAGCGACGGAAGACCCTTATCCGCAGGATAGCCAGCGACCGCAAGCGATTTCTTTGTTGCTATAGGGGGCGCCAAAGGAGCCAACCGGACCCAGCCGATGTTTGGATCCTCACCCAAACAGCGATGCCCGCATCTGGCTCGAGCCGCAGGAGCGCCCAATCCCTGCCGGTGAACATGGAGAACTGACCATACTTTGCCGGCACGCACGTGACCTCTTGCCGCCCACGCTAAAGGTCGCGGAAACGTCCTGATCCGCCTCTTTTTGCGTGCCCTTCCGGAGCCCGAGCCGATATCCAAAAACGACGTGATAGGCGGTCAAGACGTAGCATGGCGAAACGAGGAAGGCCGTTCCCATGTGAAGGTCTGACCGTGGCGCTGTGCCTTGGTCTGGTTGAGGATGGTTGGTCCAGACGAGCCCGATAGGTGCGAACATTTTGTCGGCGCCAGTTTGGGACTGCGGATGCCTTGGATCGTGAATAGAGTCTGGAGCGTCGGAAAACACCGCCACCCGATGAAACAAGGTTGGGGCATTTACCTCTGCGCCCGTCACCGCAAAGCCCGTCGTCGAAAAGTCGGCGGCCCGAACAGGAACGATTGTCATTGGCAGTATCGCGGCCAATCGAAGGATGAACGTAATTCTGGACGCCAACTGGCGGACCCTCTCCGCGGACGCCTGCCACCGATCAGCGGACAACCCAGGCGTAAAAGCTCGTCCGTTTGCGATTGTCATACTGGCCCCTCCAACAACAATAAATGATAGATGCGAAGCGGGCAAAGAAGAACCCCGCCGGTTAGGGCGAGGCTCTTTAGACGACCTTCTCGTGTCCGTCTTCCAGGAGACCGGCGGCAAACGCCCTATTTGCCCGAGACGGACCACACGGGCGCGTCTAATGGCAAATTCGGCGGGTCCGGAAGATTAACTCGTATCGGCGGTCCAAGCGGTCATGAGTCTCTCGCTGGCAGGAATGGGCGATGCGCCGGTCAACGGGCTAGGCGAGTCACGCGAGTGTTTGATACTCGGGTTTGTAGAGGTGCCGCCGAATGAACGTCTCCATATTTGCCGGACGATCCACACGGGCGAGGCCAGCATCGAAGACGAGCATGGCTACGCGCGCAGCGGTCTGAACCTCGACCTCCAGGATGTTCGACTGCGGCGGGAAGAGCATGCCGAGCTTCAACTGTTCGGGGGGCACCTGGTCGGCCACGGCATGTGCGGCCTCGATGAACATCTCATCGGTCACGCGCTTCGCGTTGGCGGCGTAGATGGCCATGCCGACGGCGGGGAAGATGTACAGGTTGTTGGCCTGAGGGGGCAGGAAGGTCTGGCCGGCGAGGTGGACCGGCGGGAATTGCACGCCGCCGGCATAAAGTGCCTTGCCTTCCGACCACGCATAAGCCTGCTCGGGTAGGCATTCGTGGTGCTCGGTCGGGTTGGACAGGGCAAAGATGATCCTGATTACGCACTATCCTCAGCCATCAAGGAGTGGTACAAAACAGGAACATGCGGCTGTTTATGCGGGTTTGAACGATGGCGCGCAACAAGGTGCAATTTCAAAAGGGGGTCAGCGAGGCCCAGTTTGCTGTTCTTTACGGAACAGAGGATCAGTGCCGGGAGGCGGTGATGCGCTGGCGCTGGCCGTCCGGCTTTGTCTGCCCGGTTTGCGCAGGGCAGCATCACAGCTTGGTCAAGACCCGGGCGCTTTACCAGTGTGCCGCCTGTCGACGGCAGACATCCGTGATCGCCGGAACGATTTTCGCGGCAACCAAGGTGCCGCTGTGCACTTGGTTTCGCGCCATGTACCACCTCACTCAGAGCAAGGGCGGCATCTCCAGCATTGAGTTGGGCCGCCGGCTTGGCGTCACCCAGACCACCGCCTGGAAGATCAAGCACAAGCTCATGCAGGCGATGATGGAGCGGGACGCCACAAAGCGCCTGACGGGACGGATCGAGATCGACGACGCCTATCTCGGCGGGGAGCGCAACGGCGGCAAGCGGGGCCGCGGTTCGCCGGGCAAGACGCCGATCGTGGCGGCGGTCGAAACCACACCACAGGGCAAGCCAATCCGTTTGAAGTTGCGCCGCGTGAAGGGTTTCCGCCGTGCCGAAATCGCGACCTTGGCGCAGCGCAATTTCCAGCCCGCCAGCACCGTTGTCAGTGACGGCCTGCACTGCTTCACTGGGGTCGGCAACGCCGGCTGCGTCCACCAGCCGATCATCACTGGATCCGGTCGCAAGGCCGCCCTGAACCCTGCCTTCAAGTGGGTCAACACCACCCTCGGCAACATCAAGAGCGCCATCACTGGCACTTACCGCACCATCCGCGACAAGCATGTACCCCGCTACCTCGCCGAATTCGAGTACCGCTTCAACCGCCGATACGATCTCGCCGCCATGATGCCACGCCTCGGCTATGTCGCAGTCCGAACCCCGCCGATGCCATACCGCCTCCTCAAATTGGCTGAGGATCATGCGTAATCAGGAAGATGATTGGCCGCGCGTTGAGGCGCGACATCGCCTCGACGACTTCGCGCGAGAACAGTCTCCCCACACCAGCGGGAAGCGCGTTACCGCTGACGCCGATCAGGGCCGTCGGCTTGAAATCTTCGATGGCCGCGACGATCTGCGGGCACTCGCTCGCCGGGTCGAGATGATCGAAGGGTTTGCTGGGTGGCAGCTTGTGCGCGTAGGGCAGCTTGTGCGCGGCAAGGCCGGGCCGCCCCGCGACCACCAGTCCCTGGGTATCGAACATACGGATCTGCTGCCGGGCTGCGTCGGCCGCAACGCGCTGCTGGCCCAGCGCCGAGACAATCAGGTCGGCGAGGCCGATGGCGGCGGAGCCGGCGCCGAGAAAGAGGACCCGCTGCTCTTTGAGTTGGCCGCCGGTGATCTTGAGCGCATTGATCAGGCCCGCCAGCGTGACGCCGCCCGTGCCTGAATGTCGTCATTGTAGCAGCAGACCTTTTCACGGTAGCGGGCGAGAAGGGCAATTGCATCCGTTCCGGTCCAGTCCTCGAAGTGGATACAGCAATTCGGGAACACCTCCTGAACCGCGTCAACGAACTCGTCCACAAAGCCGTACAGCTCCTCGGTCGGCGGGCGATGCTGCCGCAGCCCGAGATAGAGCGGGTCGTGCAGATAGGTTCGTTGTTCGTCCCGGCATCCACGTACATCGGCAACAGGCCTTGCGGCGGCACCCCTGCTGCCGCGGTGTAAAGCTGCAGCTTACCGATTGGAATGGCCATGCCGTTGGCGCCCAAATCGCCGAGGCCAAGGATGCGGCCGCCATTGGTCGCGCAGATGAAACGCACGTCTTTGACCGGCCAATTGCGCAACACCTCCCTGACGTGTCCCTTCCGGCTGATCGACAGATACATCCCGTGCGGGCGGCGCAGAATTTGGTCGAACTTCAGCGAGGCTTCGCCGATCTCCGGATCATACACGATCTCAAGGAAGCGAGCCGGGTCCGACATTAGGGTGCGGTAGAACAGCGTCTCGTTCGTTTCGAGCAAATTCATCAGGGTGTATGCAACGTTCGAGGTCGTTGGGTTTGCCTCTGAGCTGCTGCAGGACCCGGCTCAGTTGGGTCTCGATCGAGTCCGTCACATCGGGCACCAGCCCGACGAGCCCCAACGCTTGGCGTTCGGCCTCGGCAAGCCGGTGGATTTGTTGAGCCTGGGGTCGTGTAAAACATCGATGCCACGTTTGCCCGTGCCCGTGTTGGAAGCAGACATTGCTTTCTCCGCTGTTCAGATGTGGATACTGGCGTTCGCCTACCCGTTCCCGGCTACGTAAGGCCTGACCATTTTCGCTGGATCCACCACGCGGTCGAACAGTTCTTCGGTCACGAAGCCGAGCTTCAGCGCGGCTTCTTTCAACGTAAGGTCATTGTCGATCGCGTAGTGGGCAATTTTCGATGCCTTGTCGTAGCCAATGACCGGCGACAGCGCCGTCACCAGCATCAGCGAGCGATCCACATATTCCTTGATCTTTTTCAGGTGGGGCTTGGTGCCCTCGACCAGGAACCTGCGGAAGTTGATGCACCCGTCGCTCAGGATCATAATCGAGTGCGCAATGTTGAAGATCATCAGCGGCTTGTAGACGTTCATCTCCAGATAGCCGCCGGCGCCGCCGAAGCCGACCGCCACGTCATTTGCCATCACCTGCACGGCGATCATTGTCAGCGCTTCGGCCTGGGTGGGGTTCACCTTGCCCGGCATGATCGAGGAGCCGGGCTCGTTCTCCGGGATCTCCAATTCGCTGAAGCCGGCACGTGGCCCGCACGACATCAGCCGGATGTCATTGGCGATCTTGTAGAGCGACACCGCCAATGTGCGGAATGTTCCGGACAGCTGCACCAGCGCATCATGCGCCCCTTGCACAGCGAATTTGTTCGGGGCGCTGACGAACGGCAACTCGGTGAGCTTCGCGATCTCCGCCGCCGCTGCTTCGGCGAAGCCGGGGGCCGCATTGATGCCGGTGCCCACCGCAGTGCCGCCGAGCGCCAGCTGGTACACGCCTTTCAACGCGGCTTCTATGCGCTCGATATTGTCGTTCAGCATTCCGGCGTAGCCGGACCATTCCTGCCCCAGTGTGATCGGCGTGGCATCCTGCATGTGGGTGCGGCCGATCTTCACGACGTCCTGCCATTCCTCGGCCTTTGCCGCGATGGCATCGCGCAGGCCAGTGACGGCCGGCAGCAGTCGCCCCGTCACGTTCACCGCGGCGGCAATGTACATTGCCGAAGGGAACGTGTCGTTCGACGATTGCGACATGTTGACATGGTCGTTGGGGTGCACCGGCGTCTTGCTGCCCAGCGCGGTGCCCGCAAGCTGGCAGCAGCGGTTGGACACGACCTCGTTGACGTTCATATTGAACTGCGTGCCGCTGCCTGTCATCCACACATGCAGTGGAAACATGTCGTGGTGCTGCCCGGCCAGGATCTCGTCGCAGGCCTGCACGATCAGCCGGTGGATCGAGTTGTCGAGGCGCCCGCCCGCGTGGTTGGCGTTGGCTGCTGCCTTCTTCAAGGTTGCATAGGCAGTGATCATTTCCCGCGGGATCAGGTCTTGGCCGATGCTGAAATGCTCCAGCGAGCGCTGGGTCTGGGCTCCCCACAGCTTATCAGCGGGCACCTCCACCACGCCCAGGCTGTCGGTTTCTCTACGAACTTCGGTCATGGAACTAGGCTCCCCAAAAATACGGAAACAAACCCCGTGTCCCCGAATCAGATATTCTCTACCTTCAAGGTGGCCGCGGTAACTGCGCGGCTCTTGCGGCAGGCGTCGGCATCCTGAGTAAGATCGATCCCGTATGTCGGTATGATCTCCCTTAGCTTGGGGAGCCAGCCGCCCTCGGTGAGTTCGTTCGCGAAACACTTTTCCAGCACGCCGACGGCGATGAAGGCTGCGGTGGACGCGCCTGGCGAGGCGCCGAGCAGGGCGACCAGGGATTTATCCTCGGCTGCGACCAGTTCGGTGCCGAATTCCAATACGCCGTGCGTCTGCTGGTCGGGCTTGATGACCTGGACGCGCTGTCCGGCGACAGCTTCGCGCCAGTCGTGTCGGATGGCCTTGGGGTAGAACTGGCGCAGCGTCGCGAACTGATGTGCCGAGCTTTGAAAGACCTGGCCAATCAGGTATTCAGTCAACGCCATGTTGTCTCGCGCTACTGCCAGCAGCGGCAGGATGTTGCTGGGCGTGATTGATTCGAAGAGGTCCGTCAGCGAGCCGTGCTTCAGGAACCTGCTGGAGAAGCCGGCATAGGGTCCGAATAACAACGACTTTTTGCCTTCGATGATGCGGGTGTCGAGATGCGGCACCGACATCGGCGGCGATCCGGTTGCGGCCTTGCCGTAGACCTTGGCATGATGGCGATCGCTTACTGCGCTCTCGTCGCACCGCAGCCAGATTCCGCTGACCGGGAAACCGCCATACCCACGGCCTTCGGGGATCCGCGATTGCTGGAGCAGCTCGATCGCGCCCCCGCCGGCGCCGATGAAGACGAATTTGGACGATACTGCTTGGCGCTCGTGCGTGTCGTCGTCTTCGATACCCACCCGCCAAGCGCCATTGTGCTCACGATCCAAAGACACGACGCGGTGCTTGTAATGCACTGATACCCCGGGCTGAGCGGCAAGATGCTTTACCAGCAAGTGCGTCAGTGCGCCGTAGTCGACGTCCGTACCAGTGATAATGCTGGTCGCCGCAAACGGCTCCTCGTCGCCGCGGCCATCCATGATCAGCGGCGCCCATTCGGCGATCTTGGCACGATTCTCGGTATACTCCATCCCGTGGTAGCAATGGCTGGCGGACATCGCCTCGAAGCGCTTGCGCAAGAAGGCGACATTGTCCTTCCCCCAGACGAAGCTCATATGCGGGCAGGGATGGATGAAACTGCGCGGGTCTGGGATCGCGCCTTTGCGGATCAGGTAGGACCACAGCTGGCGCGACAGATCGAACTCTGTGTTGACCTTGAGCGCCTCGGAGATGTCGACGCTCCCGTCTTCGCGCTGAGGCGTGTAGTTCAGCTCGCAATTGGCCGCGTGGCCGGTACCTGCATTGTTCCATGCCTGCGAACTCTCCTGCCCGCAATCATCGAGCGTCTCGAATATCGTGATGCTGAGCGAGGGTTCGAGCTCCTTGAGCACTGTGCCGAGGGTGGCGCTCATGATGCCCGCACCGATCAGCACGACGTCTGGTGCGGCAGAGTTTTGAGTCTGGACCATATGGGCCTCGCTTTCTGGTCAGCTGGGCGATGAACTGGGCGAGTTGACGACGAACGGCACCGCAACGCCTGGGCTGAGAATCACGTAGGCCCGGCGCCAGGGATTCTCGTCGACAAGCTTCCAGCTGTGTCCGGTTCCCGCAGTGTCCTCAGCAAGCAGAATGTCGCCCGGGTGCAGCATGAAGTGGTCGCCCGTGCGCGTCTGGAAGTCGAGCGTGCCGCTCAATGTGATGACAAATTGGCGGGCCGGCGCGTCGTGCCATTCGAAGGCGCCCCCGGCTCTCGTCTCCCGGAACGAGATGCTGAGGACATTAACGGTGCCGCTGAGGATGTCGCCACGTTCGCCCCTGGGAAGGTCGATTGCCCCTTCCTCCAAGTGCGAGTTGTCGTCGTCTCCAGTCCAAAGCCGAATACAGCGTATCATTGAGGCCTCCTTGTTCGGGTCTAGCAAACGTCGAGATGGGTCAGAGTATACTCTTTGATTGCCGAGGCGAGCGAGCGCAGCTCCTCCCATTCGGCAATGCCGTGCATCTCGCGGTCGCGCTTCTGCCGCAGATCCCACAACCGCTCGTCATGCATCTTCTCGTGCTCGGGTGCCGCTATGAAGCGCGCAGCCGCTTCCGCCTGGTCGACCGGCCGACTGCCGTGGACCTTCGCGCCGCGCGGCTGCGGCTCCGGCCGCGAGCGCAGCGGCTTCGACGCTGCCTCGGCGTGATCGAGGCGATGGCCGTCGCGGACGATGGCTTGCGTATCGTCGGCGGCCAGCAGCTCGGGATGCAGCATCGCCTGAGGCGTGTTCACGCGCTGGCTCCATTCAGGATCTGGGCGATATGGATGAACTTGATCGGCACGCCGATGCGCTCGGCGCAGCCTTGCTGATGCATCAGGCACGACGTATCGGCCGAGACGATGTACTCGGCGCCGGCGCGGGCGTGATCGCTGACCTTGTCGTAGCCCATCTTTGTCGAAACGACTTCCTCGAAGACCGAGAAGGTGCCGCCAAAGCCGCAACATTCGTCCGGTCGAGCCGGCGTGACGAATTCGATCCCCTCGACCTTAGACAGCAGATCCATCGGCTTTGAAAAGAACGGTTCGTGCAGTTCAGAGGGCGTCGCGTGCTTCAATCGGCGCAGGGTGCCGCAGCTGTTGTGCAGCCCGACGCGATGCGGAAACCGGGCCCACGGAAAGGCATCCACCTTCAGTATGTCGTGCAGGAACTCGACGATCTCGTAGGTGCGCGCCCGAACTTCTTTCACCTCGGGGGTCTGCTCGATCGCGTCGAAATTGTAGCGCACGTGGTCGACGCAGCTGCCCGAGGGCGCCACGATGTAATCGAACCCAGAGAAATTACGCACGAACAGCGCCTCGGTATCGGCGCATTCGGCATTGAACCCGCTATTGGCCATCGGCTGTCCGCAACAGGTCTGATCGCGCGGGTAGACGACCTCATACCCGAGGCGCTCCAATAGCTCCAGGGTCGCAATGCCGACTTCCGGAAAGAACGCGTCGATGTAGCAAGGAATGAAAAGCCCGATGCGCATTCGTTGCCTCCCTCAGTAATGATCAGCGGCTGGGCGGACCTGTATACTATCTTGAGGGACTCGGCGGCTACCCGACCGGGGACGCGGCACTCGCCGCCTACGCGTAACGCCAGGCCGGCTTGCTCGGTTCCACCAGTTTCAGATCGACCGGAGCAAGGCCGAAAATCCCGATTACTACCGGCTCTGTCGCACTCTTCTTGACGCCGTCATAATGCGGCGTGTGGGCGACGCGCCTGACAAAGCCGCAGGCCGGTACCGGAACCGTGCCATCCGGGTTGAAGTCGGTGCCGCTTTTCACCCACCATGTTCCGGACAATACCAGGCACAATCGGTCGGTATCGTAGCTGTGCGGCGCGCTCATGTAGCCGGGGTACCATTTCATCAGCACGACGTATTCGCCCGGCTTGTCCAGCCCGCCGAACAACGTCGCCATTTCAGCGCTGTGCGGCGGCCCGGCGCTCCACGTCCATTTGATCTGATCGGGCAGAGTCACCTGCGTTTCGGCAGGATTGATCGCTTCCGCTCGCCGGGCGGACAATCCGAGCGGCAACGCGGCAAGGAACGAGGCGAGCAGCAGCTGCCGCCGGCCCGGCAACAGCAGAGTGTCTTCCGAGACAATTCGATCCGTCATCTTCAATGCACCCAAGAGCGAACAGGCTGCGGAAAAATGCAGGAACTTTGTCATTCCGGGGCGCGGGCTCCGCCCGTGAGCCCGGAAACCAGGAACCCGGACCAGAGAAATCAATCGCTTGGCCTGTGTTCATGGGTTCCGGGCCCGCCCCTGACGGGGCCGTCCCGGAATGACACGCGAGTTTTTCAGCACCCTGCTGATGGTTCGAATCTGACATTTGGTACTGGGGCCGCGACGACCGAGATTGCTTCACTTCGCTCGCAATGACACACAAAAGGGTCCGACGAAACAATTGTCATTGCGAGGAGCGCAGCGACGAAGCAATCTCGACGTGAGGCTCTGTGAACGAGTCATCTGTTTTGTTCCAGCTAGAGGGAAACGCACGCGCCGTGAGGGCCTGAAACGGCATCATGACCTCGTAGTCTTCTGCGAAATCGCCGACGAGAAAGAGAATATTCTTGGCTACCATCATTGTCTCCTGACGCGTGATCACTGCGCCGCTTCCAAGATCGCGGGCTTGGAGCGCAAAGGCGGAGCCATGAAGTCGGGGCCCACCGGGTCGGTGATCGACTCTCGCAGGATGCGGTCGATCTCGCTCCTTGCGGCGGCATCGAGCGACCATCCGAATACCTCGTCGATCGGTTGCAGCTGGCCAGGATGACGCGCTCCCCAGAGCGCCGCACTCGCGCGCTGGTCGAGGAGCCAACGCACAGCCAAGTGGATGACCCGCTTGCCGTAACGCTGTCGGGCGAATTCATCGAGACGGCGGACGGCAGTGAGGTATTGCGCATAGCGCGGCGGCTGGAATTTCGGGTCGGTCCGACGAAGATCGTCGCCGTCAAAATGCGCGTCCTCTTGCAGCTTGCCGGATAACAGACCGCGGCACAGTGCGCCATAGGTCAACGTCGCGAGACCCGATTCCCGGCAATAGGGCAGGAGCTCTTTCTCGATCTTGCGCTCGAACAGATTATAGGGCGGCTGTACCAAGTGCAGCTTGGCGTGTCGGCGAAACCGTTCGATCTGCGCAACCGAGAAATTGCTGACGCCAATAGCCCGAATCATCCCTTGGTCGAAGAGCGTCTGCATCGCATCGGCCGTTTCTTCGATCGGCACCAGCGGGTCGGGCCAGTGCACCTGATAGATATCGATGTAATCGGTGCGCAGCCGACGCAACGAGTTGGACGCCTCGCGCAGGATCCGGTCTCGGCTGGCATTGCGGAAGACTTTCCCATCCTCCCACTCGAGCCCGGTTTTGGTGGCTATGACGACGCGTGAACGCAGATTGCGGTCGGCAATGGCGCGGCCGACGATTTCTTCGGAGCGGCCAAACCCATAGGCGCCGTGTCGATCAGGTTGATGCCGCGCTCGAGGGCAGCCTGGATCGTGTTAACCGACTCGTCATCGTCCGTTCCGCCCCACATCCAGCCGCCGATCGCCCATGTTCCAAGGCCAACGCGTGATACCGCTAGGCTCGTGCCTGCAATAACGGTCCGTTCCACATTGATATTTGCTGTCATGGTCATTTCTCCGCATCTAGGCAAGAACGGGGGACGCAGTCTCGAGCCTCAGTCGGCATCTGCCTGGTCTTCGATTCCCGCCGCTTCGGCTGCGACCAGACCCAGAACCGACCAGTCGAATTCCGTGTAACCGTGCGCCAGACCGGTGATCATGCGGTCGCGCACGACGCTGACCGATGGCATTGGAACGTTGACGGCCTCCGCTTCCGCCAGGGCCAAACGGACATCCTTGAGCGCCAGTGGAAGCACAAAGTCCGAAGGCACGAAACGCTGCGCGACGATTTTGGCGCCGTAAAGCTTGTGGATCCGGCTGCCGAACATGGTCGAAGTCAGAATGTCGAGAACCGCGGCCGGATCGAGGCTGCGCTTACGCACCAGAGCAAGCGTCTCGCCAAGCATTTCCAACGTCGTCGCCATCATGGCATTGCCGACGATCTTGACCAGGTTGGCGCGCTCGGGATCGCTGCCGATGACAAAGGTGCGTTGGCCCAGCAGGTCGAAGAGCGGACGGCAACGCTCGAGCGGGTCACGGGCGCCGGCCGCGATGATGAATAGCTGGCGGGTCCGGGCCGCATCGGGGTTGCCGAACACCGGCGCCGCGATATAGCACTGGCCGTGCTTTTCGTGCTCCTCGGCGAATTCGCCTGCCGCGGCCGTGCTGATCGTGCTCATCGAGAGATGCACGGCATTGCTCTTCAGACCCCCAGCTAACCCCTTTTCCCCGGTTTTGCCGAATACCGCCTCGCGAACCGCGCGGTCGTCAGGCAGCATGCTGATGACGAAATCGCAGTCGAACAAATCGGCAATGCTGAATTTCGGCTCCAGGCCGAGGGCCCGAATTTCCGCCGCGCGGTCCGGACGGCGAATATAGGCCATCACTCGGCAGGCGCCGGCCGCGAGATTGGTCGCCATGGCGCTACCCATGCGACCGAGCCCGACAAAGCCGATGCTTCCGTCTAGCAGGATGCGGAAAAACTCAGTGCTTGTGTGTCGTTTTGTAGAGTTATCGTACAGGATTCTCGCCAGGGTTGTTGGAAACCACTAGCAAGCAGGTTTTTGTATCGATTTTGCCCGTTTTCGCCCGGCCCGGGCGGATTCCGGGCATGGCTATGCCGCGGCCCCCACCAGCCTGGGCAACCGGACGAGATTGTAGGCAGTGGCAGTCAGGGTGAACATCCAGCCGACGCGGGCAAGACCACGGTGACGGGTCTTGCGGAAGCCAGCCGCCGCCTTGGTCCAGCCAAACACCTCTTCAATGCGCTTGCGCACCCGGCCACTGACCGCATAGCCAGGATGGCGGGTCGTCCGTCGGTCGATCGCCGATCGCCGATTGGCGGTGTTCTGCGCCACGTGCGGCGTCACATTGAATTCCCGCAGATCGGCGACAAACTCGGCCACATCGTAGGCCTTGTCGGCGCCGAGCGTGATCCGGTGGTTGCCGGGACGGGCCGCCACCATCTCCAGCGCCGCCTCGCGCTCTGCCGTGCCGGTGGCCAGGGTCAGACGCGTGCCGACCACCAGAGCATGCCGGTTCTCCATCAGAACGTGCCCCAGATAGGCGAGCTTGGCCGGCTGGCCCGGCCCTTTGCGATACAATCGCGCGTCGGGATCAGTGACCGAGGCGTGGGTCTCGTTGCTTCGCTTCTCGCCGTGGAAGTCCCGTTCCCCATTGCGGCCCGGCGCCGGCGGCTCGCCGCTGCCGTCCTTGGGGCGAAAGCTCTTCATGCTGGCCCACGCCTCGATCAGGGTGCCGTCGACCGAGAAGTGGTCGTCCGACAGCAGGGTCTTGACCTGCTCCTGGTTCAGTACCGCGGCCATGAACTTGCTGGCAATGTCACCGTCGATCAGCCGCTCGCGGTTCTTGGTGAACACCGTAACGTCCCACACCACGGCATCCAGCGACAGCCCGACAAACCAGCGGAACAGCAGATTGTAGCCGAGTTGCTCCATCAGCTGCCGCTCCGAACGCACCGAATAGAAGGCCTGCAGCAGCAGCGCACGAAGCAGTTTCTCAGGGGGAATCGACGGCCGTCCGAGCTTCGCGTACAACTTCTCGAATTCCCCCGTCAGTGCACCAAGCGCCTCGTCCACAATCTTTTGGATCGGCCGCAACGGATGATACAACGGCACCCGCGCTTCGCAGCTCAAATAGCTGAACAGCGCCTCGCTCCTGAGATCCCCACCGCGCATCGGACGTCCCCCACATCTCGTCACGCGCTATGGATTATACCCCAGATCTCGCTCCAATATGCGACTTTTTCCGCAACCTGCTAAATCGCATCCTTGCCGCTGCGGATTTAAGCGTATCAGCGCTATGTTGTAGCGCCTGACGCTCCTCATCTGACATCGGCGGCTCGAGGATCCTGGCCACGCCGCTGCGTCCAAGAACGCTCGGCAAGGACAGCGTAGCGCAGTATTCCGCGTTGTACGAGGCGATCGGAATGACGGCCGGCTCATTTCGCAGAACGATCTCGGCAATGCGCGCGCACGCCATCCCGATACCGTGCTGACTGGCACCAATGCCTTCGATGATGGCAATGTTGGCGTACCGGACCTGCCGCTCGATCTCGTGGCGAAACTCTTCCCGGTTTTGTGCCGAATTTGGCTCTAGCAGCTCTAATACCGGCTTCCCTGCGATGCGGGCCGAAGACCACAGAAACACCTCGCTCGTACCGTGCTCTACGACGATCTGCGCATCGACACAAGCTGGGCTTACCCCGAACCACCGAGCCAGGTGAAACCGGAAGCGCAAGCTGTCGAGATAATGTCCCGGTACTGAGAACGCGCTCGTGCCCCAGTATGCGAACCACATCGGCCAGCGGATCCGGAGGATCGGTAACGACAAGGACGAGCGCCTGCGGCACCACTGCGCGAAGCTGCGGAACGATGCTCTCGTAAACTGCGGCGTTGGTGTCCAGCAGCCGCAGCCGGCCCGCAGGGTCATTCCGGTCGGTGGCGCCGCCCGTCTTTTCGTTTGCGCCGGCCGTGATCATCACCAAAGCGGCGCCTTCGAGATCGGAATAGTCGCCGGCGCGCAGCTCGGCATAAGGGCACAACACGGCGCCGTATTGGACGTCGATTACCAGACCTTCCGCCCTTTTTCGATCTCGGTCCAGCACCACGATTTGCGTGCGCAGCCGCGCGAAACCAGAGTCGTCAAGCACGCGGAACCGACCGCGCCCGCGCCGATTATTCCTATTTTCATTTCACCGTCTTCCCGTGAAGCCTGTGATTACTGCGGGTGATAAGTCAATGTCGGAAAATAGGCCTGTGCCAGCTGGGGCGACATCGTCAGGATACCGAAGGTGTTGGGCGCGAACCCCCAACCTGCCTCCCGATAGCCTTCCTGCCAGCTGGCCAGCCACTGGATTTCGAGATAGGTCTGCGTCCCAGGCGCCAGCTGTACGGTATCGGCCTCACCAGTTGGCAGTCCGTAAGGCTGCACGGTAAAGCTATACGTTCCAGGCCGGAAATCGCGATAGAATTCGCTTCCCGCCGGGATGCCGCCGATAGACGCGCCATTCGCGTAAATCATCGGCGCTGCTGCCCACACATTGCCATTGAGCGAGCCCGCCGGCCGCAGAAACCAAACCCGCGCCATTCCCGGCGCGATCGCCGGGGTCTGCGCTTCTTCCGCGGTCGCCACAGCGGCCTCAGGAGCGAGATAGGCGAGCATTGCGAGAGACAGGCCAACCAGTGTGGGCATTACGGGACGGGATCTGCGCATGGTCATTCTCTGATAGCAGGTGATGCGTCGCTAACGCTATCGCGGAGTAATTTGTTGCCGAGCCCGCGCCATTGCGAGTAAAGCGCGGTCAGACTACGTAAATGATCGCGAAAGCATTCGTAGCGCGTGATCAATGTCTTATGCGGGGTGATAGCGGTCTGCCAAACCCATCGTGAAGGCGAGCAGGGCAAGCGTGGTGGGCAGAGCCAAGGACCACAAGCCAGCAGCAGCTTCAAGGGCCGCGCCGAACACGCATCCAATTGCAAAGCCGACGATCACCGGTAAGATGTGCATCGCGCGGGCGCGCGCCCGGGCGGCCTGGGCATGATCACGGCCAACCAGGGCCTCTCCGAGGTCCAGCATGAAATGAGTGACATTCGTCGTCATTACGGCAGTGGTTGGCGTGTTCCTCAGCGAAATCTGCACGAGCGCGTTCTGCACCGCCATCGCCGCGACGCCGCACATGCCCGCGACGACCGCAAGCATTGCGTCGGCGTCGCGCCATGGACCCGCCACAATCCAAAATCGAGAGGAAGGCAACAAGAAAGAACAGCTGCAGCAGCAGTAACGGTTGCAAGGTCGAAACCCCGGCTTGCTCGAGTACGCCGGCGAGCAAGCGCGTCAGAAACAGCATCAGCATGAAGACCGGGACCGATAGAACGTAAGAGAATATAGTCGGGTCGCCGGCGACGATATGGGCGGCCAGAACGACCAGGTTGCCGGTGATGTGGGATGTGAACAGCCCATTGAGGCCGAGAAAACCGATGATGTCGGTGGATCCGGCAATCAGGCTCAAAACGAACGGAAGGGCCCGGCTGGCCATATCAGCTGTTGCGGATGCCGTATTCAGCAGATCCGAGCTGATGGTCGAAGACGATGCTCACTCGGCGGCGCCGCCGGCTGCCGGCGCTACAGCCATGGCCCGGTGCGAGCCGCGCAGGCGCCGTAGAATCGTGCCGAGGCGATCCATGTAGATGTAGACGACCGGCGTCGTGAACAAAGTCAGCACCTGAGACACCAAGAGGCCGCCGACTATCGCATAGCCGAGCGGCTGGCGGATTTCCGAGCCGATGCCGGTGCCGAGCATCAGCGGGATGCCGGCAAGCAGCGCGCACATCGTCGTCATCAGGATCGGGCGAAAGCGCAGGCGGCACGCCTCGTGGATCGCCTCCTCGGTGCTGAGCCCGCGCTCGCGTTCGCCGGCCAACGCAAAGTCGACAAGCATGATGCCGTTCTTTTTGACGATGCCGATCAACAGGATGATCCCGATAATGCCGATCACGTCGAGCGGCATGCCAAACAGCATCAGGGTCAGCAACGCTCCGAGCCCTGCCGAGGGCAGGGTGGAGATGATCGTGATCGGGTGGATCGTGCTCTCGTAGAGCATGCCTAGGATGATGTAGACCGCGATCAATGCCGCGAGGATCAGGATCGGCGTGCTGCTCAGCGAGTTCTGAAACGCCTGCGCGCTGCCCTGAAAACTCGTGGCAATCGAGCGTGGCAGCTGCAGCTCTCTAGTGACCTGCTGGATCGCCGTCACCGCCGCGCCGATCGAAACATTCGACGGGAGGTTGAAGCTCAATGTCACCGACGGGAATTGGCCCTGGTGGTTGACCGCAATGGGCGCGACCGTCGAGGTGATCTTGGCGAACTCGCTCAGCGGCACTTCTTTGCCGCTGGACGACGTCGCGTAGATGCGGCTGAGTGCGTTGGGCCCGAGCTGGAAATCAGGCTCGACTTCGAGGATCACGAAATACTGGTTGAGCCTCGTGTAGATGCGCGCGGCGACCCGCTGGCCGAACGCATCGTAGAGGATCGAATCAACCACCGAAGGGTTGATGCCCAGCTGTTGGGCGAGCTGGCGGTCGATCTCGACTTTCAGGACCCGGCCGGTGCTCTGCTGGTCGCTCGCGACGTCGGTCAATTGCGGCAAGGTTTTGAGCTTGTTGTAGAGGATCGGCGCCCAGTGGTCGAGCTCGTCAACGTCGACGTCGACGAGCGTGTATTGGTACTGGGTCTTTGAAACCCGCGCGCCAACCGTAATGTCTTGCGCGGCCTGCATGTACAACGTGATTCCGTAGACCGGCTGCAGCGCCTTGTTCAAGCGCGCAATCACCTGGTCGACGCCGACCCTCTGACTGATCGGCTTCAACGTGATGAACACACGCCCGTCATTCTCGGTCACAGTCGGCCCGCCGGGTCCGATATAGGCGTTCGCCGCGGCGACCGCAGGGTCCTTCATTACCACCGCCAGAACCGCCCGCATGCGGTCCTTCATCGCCTTAGGCGAGATGTTTTCGGCGCCCTCGGCGATGCCCTGGATCAGGCCGGTGTCTTCCTGCGGGAAAAAGCCTTTCGGGATGTCCACGAACAGCACGCCGGTCAAAGCGACGGTCGAGATCATCACGAGCAACGTAATAAAACGATGGCGCAGGGCAACAACCAGCCCGCGATCGTAAACGGCGGCCAGCCAATCAAAGAAGCGCTCGAGCGCGCGCGAGATGAGGCCCGGTCGCGTGTCGCCCTCCGGCGTCAAGAGGCGGGCGCACATCATCGGGGTCAAAGTCAGCGAGACAATGACCGAGACGAGGATCGCCACCGCGACGGTGACGGCGAACTCGCGGAACAACAGGCCGACAATGCCGCTCATCAGAAACAACGGTATGAACACCGCGATCAGCGAGATCGAAATCGACATGATCGTAAAACCGATCTCGCCGGCTCCTTGCAGAGCGGCCTGCATCGGGGTCTTCCCCTCCTCGATGTGCCGCACGATGTTCTCGATCATGACGATCGCATCGTCGACGACAAAGCCGACGGCGATAGTCAGCGCCATCAGCGACAGATTGTCGAGGGTGTAGCCGAGCACGTAAATAACCGCGAAGGTGCCGATCAGTGACATCGGCACCGATATCGCCGGGATCACAGTCCCCCAAAGCGTGCGCAGGAAGAGAAGAATGACCCCGACGACCAGGCCTATCGTCAGCAGCAGTGTATTTTGAACATCGGCGACGCTCGCCCGGATCGTCTGCGTGCGGTCCGACACGATATGGATCTTGAGCGATGGCGGCAGTGAGGCTTCGAGCTGCGGCAATGCCTTCTTGATGGCGTCGACAGTGGCGATGACATTGGCCCCCGACTGGCGCTGGACCGCTATGATGATGGCCGGCTCGGTGTTCATCCAGCCAGCCAGGTTCACATCCTGCGGCCCGACGATAGCGCGGCCGATGTCGCGCACGCGAACCGGCCCGCTCACGCCGACCACACCGGGGTCGGGGTGGTTCGTGGTGGAGCTGGCGGGCATGTTGTTGGTTCCCTGCGCCGTCGTGGCGAAGGTACCCGGGCGGTTGGCGAGGATATAGTTGTTGAACCCCTCGGCCGTCATCAACTGATCGTTGGTCTGCAGCGCGAAAGCCTGGTTGGCGCCGTACAATGTACCTTTCGGCTGGTCGACCGTGGCGGTGGACAATGCCGTTCGCACCGCCTCCAGGTCGAGACCCACTGCGGCCAACTGCGCCGGGTTGACCTGCACTCGGATCGCCGGGTTTTGCTCGCCGCCGATACCGACGAGGCCAACACCCGGCATTTGCGAAATCTTCTGCGCCAGGATGCTGTTGGCGTAATCGCTGACCGTCGTGAGCGGCAGTGTCTGCGAGGTCAGCGCCAGCATCAGCACCGGCGTATCCGCCGGATTGGTCAGCCGATAGATCGGCGGGCTTGGCATCGTCGGCGGCAGGAAGCCAGCCGCCGCATTGATCGCCGCCTGCACGGCCTGCGCCGCCGTTTCGACAGAGACGCTGCGGGCGAACTGCAATGTAATCTCGGAACTTTCGTTACCGCTGCTCGAAGTCATTTGCGTCAGGCCGGGGATCTGACCGAATTGCCGTTCGAGCGGCGTCGTGACGGTGCCCGCAACGGTCTGCGCATCGGCGCCTGGAAATTGCGCGGTGACCAGGACGGTCGGCGTGTCGATGTTCGGCAAGGCCGCCACCGGCAACAGCTCGTAGCTGATCAGGCCGAGCAGCAGGATTGCCGCCATCAGCAGCGCGGTGGCGATCGGCTTGCGGATGAATTTCGCCGAGATGTTCATGGCAAGAGGCCTGCGCTCGCCGGGGTGGGGTTCGGCACCGCGGCGGGGTCGTTCGGGTTGGCGAGTGACACCACGGTGCCCGGCGTCAGCCGGTATTGGCCGCGCACGACAACCGTCTCCCCGGCGCTCAATCCTTTGTCGATCAGCGCCTCGCCGTTGAGCGTCTCGCGCACCGAGACTGGCTGCATCGCGACTTTGTGATCAGAATCGACGACAAACACGAACTGCCCCCGCGGCCCCTGCTGGACGGCATCGAGCGGAACCGTCAGACCATTGTCCTGCATCTGGGTTACGACCCGGACGTTGACGAACATGCCGGGCCACAGCTGGCGATGCGGATTGGAGAATATCGCCCTGAGGGTTATCGTTCCGGAGGTTGTATTCGCTTGATTGTCGATCGCGGCGAGCGTGCCGGTGTCGAGCTCGGTTTCGCCGTCCGCGCTCAACGCAATGACCTTGACCAGGCCCTTTGCGATCGCGTCCTGCACCTCTGGAATGTCGGCTGCAGCCAATGTGAACATCACGGCGATCGGCTGCACCTGGTTGATCACGACCAGAGCATTTGGCTCGGTCGGGGAGCCGCGCGTCGAGCTCGAGTGAATGATGTTGCCGACATCGAGCAGCCGAATTCCGGCGACCCCGTCGAACGGCGCCAGCAGTTTCGTATAGCTGAGCTCGGTTTTGGCGAATTCGATCGCCGCCTGATCTGCCGTTATGACGGCTTGCTCCTGGGCGATTTTCGCTTGCTGTGTGGCGACCTGCTGCTGGGGTGCAAAGCCTTGCTTTTGCAGCGGGATATATCGGTTGAGGTTGATCCGCCCATTTTCGAGATGGGCCTGGTCGCGGGCGAGATTGGCTTCCGCCTGATCGAGCTGCGCCTGATAGGTGCTCGGATCGAGCTGAGCCAGGAGCTCACCTTTTTTGACATACTGGCCGTCCTTGAAGTCGATGCTGATGATCGGTTCCGTGACCAAGCTGCGGATCGTCGCCGAGTTCAGCGCCGCGACATTGCCGATCCCGGTCAGCACGATCGGGAAATTTTGCTGCTTGACCGTCGTTGCGATGACCGGGACAGGGGGCGGGGGCCCCGGTTTCGCGGTGGTCGGGAGGTGCGCGAAGTGCTGCCATCCCAGGTACCCCCCGGAGGCGACTGCCAGCATTACGAGGCCGGCAAGCAGAGGGGGACGACGTCCGCTCTTAACAGCGGGTTTGTCGGAAACAACCGATGGCGTGGCCATAGGATCTTATTTCCTCATCGATTGCGGCTAGCAAAGCGAGCGCTGCCTCCCAATGCCAGCACCGCGCACCGGACGCCACGATAGTGCAGTCCCGCGTCGCACCGTGATCTCCGGTTGTTTGCTCGTGGACGTTTTCGCAGACTTAGACCGGTGCTGGGCTGAATCCGAGTAAGATCCGGTAAAAAATTGTAACGCACCTCGACCGGCGCACCATTTGCGAGTGGGTTCTGCCGCGATTTTTACCGCGATTTACTGAGATTCACTGGCCCCCATTGGCCCACGGTGTAAGTAAGCGACATGCGGTCGTCACGCCATGTTTGGAGATCGTTGTCAGTGACTGAAACGGCAATCGGTTCAGCGCGGGCGTTGGCAGCCGAGTTGATCGGCGCCTTCGCGCTGATCTTTATCGGCGCCGGGGCGGCAATAGCACTCGGCGTCAACCATGATCCGTCGGTCGCATTCGCGCATGGCCATACCATCGGGCCGGCGGTGGCAGCCGGTCTTTATCGAGAAGTCCCGCTCTACGTCGCGGCCCAATTGGTGGGTGCGATCTTTGCCGCAGCGCTCTACTGTTGGTTCCGGATGCAGCAGCGCACACCGGGAACCGTGACCGCGCAGTCTCGCGCTGCAGCCGACAACCAGATCGCGTGGGCCAGATCCCGTGGGATAGAAGCACCGATCACGACGATCTGAACCATCGATTTGAGGAAAGCGCAGAGCGCACCGATCTCGGCGAGGGAGAGGCTCTTTCATCGGAAGCTTCCATGTCCATCGAGGAGAAACCGGACCATGTCGGATAGATCCACCCGGACGATCGCGTCGGTCATCGTGGCGGGCGTGCTCAAACCAGCGCCAGCCCGCGGTATTGACAAGCCCTCAAAAACACCCAGATTTCAATGGTTCTAAATTGCAACGATAGAAGCTTTCGGAGGCGAGAATGGATTACGAAGCGCTAACGTCGGAACGTCGTCCTAAGTCGCAAACTGAGGACGAAGGAAACATGTCAGGTGAAACCAAATGCCCGGTGTTGGGCGGGCATCACGGACGCACGGCGGCGAGGTCGAACCGGGACTGGTGGCCGAACCAGCTGAACCTTCATGTTCTGCACCAGAACTCTCCCCTGTCCGATCCCATGGGCAAGGACTTCAACTACACCGAGGAGTTCAAGAAACTCGACTTCGAGGCCCTGAAGAAGGACCTCTATGCGCTGATGACCGACTCGCAAGACTGGTGGCCGGCCGACTTCGGACATTACGGGCCGCTCTTCATCCGGATGGCGTGGCACAGTGCGGGCACCTACCGCATCGGTGACGGCCGCGGTGGTGCTGGCTCGGGCACGCAACGCTTTGCGCCGCTCAACAGCTGGCCGGACAACGTGCTCCTCGACAGGGCGCGCCGGTTGCTGTGGCCGATCAAGCAGAAGTACGGCAAGAAGATTTCCTGGGCCGACCTGTTGATTCTCGCAGGCAACTGCGCGCTGGAGTCGATGGGCTTCAAGACATTCGGCTTTGGCGGCGGGCGCGAGGATGTCTGGGAGCCGCCGGAGGACATCTACTGGGGCTCCGAAGGCAAGTGGCTGGCGGACGAGCGCTACAGCGGCGACCGTGATCTCCAGAAGCCGCTCGGCGCTGTGCAGATGGGTCTGATCTACGTGAATCCGGAAGGGCCGAACGGCAAGCCGGATCCGCTCGCCGCAGCGCGGGATATTCGTGAGACGTTCGCGCGCATGGCCATGAACGACGAGGAGACCGTCGCGCTCATTGCCGGCGGACACACGTTCGGCAAGACCCACGGCGCTGCCGATCCGAGCAAGTATGTCGGCCCCGAGCCCGAAGGCGCCTCCATCGAGGAGCAAGGGCTCGGCTGGAAGAACACCTATGGCAGCGGCAAAGGCGATGACGCGATCGGCAGCGGCCTGGAAGTCATCTGGACCCAGACGCCAACGTGGTGGAGCAACAACTTCTTCTCGAACCTGCTCGGCTACGAATGGGAACTGACCAAGAGCCCGGCCGGTGCGCATCAGTGGAAGCCGAAAGGCGACGCGGGCGCCGGTTCCGTGCCGGATCCGCACGACGCGTCGAAGCGTCGCGCACCCTCCATGCTGACCACTGACATCGCCTTGCGCGTCGACCCTGTTTACGAAAAGATTTCAAGGCGCTTCTACGAGAATCCGGATCAGCTCGAAGACACGTTCGCCCGGGCGTGGTTCAAGCTGGTGCATCGCGACATGGGGCCGCGCTCGCGCTATCTCGGTCCGGAGGTCCCTGCGGAGGAGTTGCTGTGGCAAGACCCCGTCCCGGCCGTCGCTCATGAACTGATTGACGAGCAGGACATCCGCGCACTCAAGAGCAAAATCCTCGCATCGGGTCTTTCGATCTCCCAATTGGTCTCGACCGCGTGGGCGTCGGCGGCAACCTTCCGCGGCTCCGACAAGCGCGGTGGGGCAAACGGGGCGCGCATCCGCCTCGCGCCGCAAAAGGACTGGGAGGTCAACCAGCCGGCCCAATTGGCGAACGTGCTTGAAACCTTCGAGGATATCCAAAAGGAGTTCAACGCAGCGCAGACCGGAGGGAAGAAAGTCTCGCTCGCCGACCTGATCGTCCTCGGTGGCTGCGCCGCCGTCGAGCAGGCGGCGAAGAAGGCCGGGCGTGACGTGCAGGTTCCCTTCACGCCGGGCCGCACGGATGCGTCGCAGGATCAGACCGACATCGAGTCCTTCGCGGTGCTCGAACCGGCCGCGGACGGGTTCCGCAACTACCTCAAGGCCGCATACACCTCGCCCGAGGAGATGCTGGTCGACAAGGCGCAGTTGCTGACGCTGACCGCGCCTGAGATGACGGTTCTCGTCGGCGGCATGCGCGTGATGAACGCGAACTTCGGACAGTCGCAGCACGGTATCTTCACGAAGCGGCCAGAGACGCTCACCAATGACTTCTTCGTGAACTTGCTCGACATGCGCACCGAGTGGAAGGCGATCTCGGCAGCCAAAGATGTGTTCGAGGGCCGCGACCGCGCGACCGGCGAACTGAAGTGGACCGGCACCCGTGTCGACCTGATCTTCGGTTCGCACTCCCAGCTCCGAGCCATCGCGGAAGTCCATGCCTGTGCCGACTCGCAAGCAACGTTTGTGCGCGACTTCGTGGCTGCTTGGAACAAGGTGATGAACCTGGATCGCTTTGACCTCGCCTGATTTTCGCGGAAAGGCGCTCGGACGCAGCTGAGGCCCAGCTGCGTCCGACCGCCGAATAAGAGACGGCACGGAGACCGGCGTCGCGATCGGCACCGGATAAGGAGGCATCATGGATTACGAGGCCTTTTTCCAACGGCAGCTCGGCGAATTGCGGCGCGAGGGACGCTATCGCGTCTTTGCCGATCTCGAACGCCGAGCCGGAAATTTTCCGCGGGCGCTGCACTACAGCGGGCAGGGTTGCGGCGAGGTGACGGTGTGGTGCTCCAACGACTATCTCGGCATGGGCCAGCACCCGGAGGTGCTGGCGGCGATGCACGCCGCGATCGACCGCTGCGGCGCCGGCGCCGGCGGCACCCGCAACATCTCCGGCACCAACCACTACCACGTCATGCTGGAACGTGAGTTGGCCGATCTGCACGGCACCGAAGCCGCTCTGCTTTTCAACTCCGGCTACATGTCGAACTGGGCGACGTTGAGCACGCTCGCGGCGCGGCTGCCGGGCTGCGTCGTGCTGTCCGACGAATTGAACCACGCCTCGATGATCGAGGGCATCCGCCACAGCCGGGCGGCGAAGCAGACTTTCGCCCATAACGACCCTGCCGACCTCGACCGCAAGCTCGCCGCGCTCGATCCCGCCGTGCCGAAACTGGTCGCGTTCGAATCGGTCTATTCGATGGACGGCGACATCGCGCCCATCGCCGAACTGTGCGACATCGCCGAGGCGCACGGGGCGATGACCTATTGCGACGAGGTGCACGCGGTCGGGCTCTACGGGCGGCGCGGCGGCGGCATTGCCCAGCGCGAGGGTGTCAGCCACCGGCTGACGGTCATCGAGGGCACCTTGGCGAAAGCCTTCGGCGTCATCGGCGGCTATATCGCCGGCTCGGCGGCGCTGTGCGATTTTGTGCGCAGCTTCGCTTCCGGCTTCATCTTCACGACGGCGCTGCCGCCGGCTGTGGCGGCGGCGGCCCTGGCCAGCATCCGCCACCTGAAGACCAGCTTCGCCGAACGCCGCCGGTTGCGAGAGCATGTCAGGCTGCTGCGCCGCCGGCTCGATGCCGCTCAAATCCCGCACCGCGACAATCCGAGCCATATCGTGCCGGTCATGGTCGGCGACCCGATATTGTGCCGACACATCACCGATCGGCTTCTCAATGAGTTCGGCATCTATGTGCAGCCGATCAACCACCCGACCGTGCCGCGCGGCACCGAGCGCCTGCGCCTGACGCCCTCGCCCCTGCACAGCGATGCCGACATCGACCATCTGGTTACCGCGCTCGCGGCCATCTGGTCGGAACGCGATTTGCGCCGCGCCGCGTAATTTAGAATACGAGAACCGCGCGAGGTGTGTGACGGGGCGCAAGCGGGCACGCATCTGCTTTGCAATCCGCGCGCCCTCGCCGGGCGCGATCTCGCCGCGCGCAAGGGCCTCCAGAAGGGTGGCCAGCATCCGCCTGCAATCCTCGGCCGTCCGCAACGACGCCAGGTCGATCCCGAGACGCTCCGCCGGGTCGATGGCAACAGGCGGCGGCAATAGTTGCGCCGCGAGCGGCCGCAACAGGTCCGGCTTGCGGTCGAGCAGATCCGACAGCGCCTGCGCGCTCAGCGGCCGGGCAACGAGATCGGGCACGCGGCGCCTGGGATTGCGAATACCGGGCGGCCGCCCGCGCGGATTGCCGGAGCTTCCCTTGGCGAACCGCCCGCGCGCATCGCGCGCGCGAGGCGAGAAGGGATCAGGTCTAAGGCTTTGAGATTCCTCAATTCCACGCCCGGAGAACAGGTGGTAACAGGAAGAAGGCGGATCGGCGACGATTTCCGGCATCTGCGGAGCCCCGAAGCGAAGAGGGCGTACATAGTTTCACGATATGTTCTCTTCAAGCAGGCCTCGTTCCGGCACTCGGCGTGAATCAATCGAAAGGAACATGGGAACAAGCCGTCCCCATGGCTTAACGCCAAGAAGGCAAGCACCCAGGCAGTTAAACCGGTTCATCGCGAACGCCCAATTTCGCGGCGACGGCAGCCGTTCACGCGACTTCGGACAAGCCCCCGTTCGACCGAGGACGCAGAATTGGTCGCTGGGATGCTCACGCTTCGTCGAAGGAGTTGCGTTCAGGCCGCACCGATGGGACGGTTGGGGCTGGCAACTCGACCAGGAACCCAATAGACGGACGATGCGCGACAAGGTTTCGATCGGCATCGACTTTGGTACGACTAACACCGTCATAGCGATAGCCAAATCTGGCGCAGCAGTGCGCGCGGTCACCTTTCAGGATGACTGCGAACGATCGGGTATTTATCGGTCCGTGTTGTGCTTCGAGCAACTGCCAACAAGCCGTTTCGATGTCCGGGCTTATGCGGGCACGAAGGCGATTCGCACCTATCTGACCTGGGCCTACGAAACCCGCTTCATCCAGTCGTTCAAGAGCCACATCGCAAGCCAGATATTCGATGAGACCCGTATCTTCGGCCACGGCTACAAGTTTGAGGACCTGCTGGCGGCATTCTTTCGCCTAGGCGTCCGCGACGCCGACGGCCAGCTCACCGATCTCAGTGGCCAGGTTGTCTCGGGCCGGCAGGTTGCCTTTGTCGGTACCGCGCCGGACGAGGCGCTCGCCGTTCATCGCTATGGAGAGGCCTACCGGCGGATCGGCATCCATGACCCCGCCCATGTGTACGAACCGGTTGGTGCCGCCTATTACTACACGCAGCGTCTCAAATCCGACGCGTTGGTGCTCGTTTGCGATTTCGGCGGCGGGACCAGCGATTTCTCACTGCTTCGCTTCAAGCGGCGCGGCAGCGGCGTCGCCGTGATCCCGATCGGCCATGCCGGGCTCGCCATAGCGGGCGACAGTTTCGATTATCGGATCATCGACGCGGTGGTCTCGCCGCTACTGGGCAAAGGTACCCTGTTCAAATCGTTTGATAAGATTTTACCGATCCCGCAACATTACCACACGCGCTTCGCGCGCTGGCATCAGCTCGCGATGCTCAAGACCCCCCAGCACATCCGCGAGCTTGAGCGGCTGAAGCGGGCCTCTTTGTCCCCCGACAAGATCGCGAAGTTGCTCGACGTCATCCGCAGCGACTTTGGATTCAACATCTATCGGGCGGTTTCTGACGCGAAGGTGCGATTGTCCTCCGCCGCCACTGCGACGTTCGTACTCAGGCTCGGCGACCTCGATATCGAGCAGGAGATTTCACGTCGGGATTTCGAGCGCTGGATCGCCGACGATGTCGTCAAGATCGAGCACACAGTTGATCAGCTGCTGCAAACCGAAGGCGTCGCGGTCGAAGCGATCGACAAAGTCTTCCTGACCGGCGGCAGTTCGTTCATTCCCGCAGTTCGTCGCGTGTTTGAGACGCGCTTCGGCACGCAGCGCCTAGGAGACGGCGAAAACTTCCAATCGGTCGCCTTTGGCCTCGCGCTGATCGGCCTGGAAGATGATTTGAGCCCATGGTTGGCTCAATCCCCAGGCGGGTGACGTGATGATGGAGTCTCACTACTGCATGGAATTGCCAATGGCTTGGCAGGCGAGGAAACGGATTCCAAGCTCCTTTGCCGATCCCGCGCCAGCGAACTGATGGCGGATTTGCAACAACGGAGTTGGCCGCTACCCGATAGTGATGCCGATGTCCTGGCGCTTCGGCTCGGGCGGCGCGAAAAGGGCGGTAGACGGTGAGTTTGCCGGCGCCGAAGGGGGCCAGCATCTCCAGTTCCGGAGCGGCAATTCCGATCCCCCATACGCGAGCTGAAGGCCGAGCCCCGTTTGGCGGGGACCGACGACGGCCGTTTGAAGAGGGCGGCGGCTCAGGCTCGATTAAGCTAGCTTAACGTCAAGAGCATGTACAATGACCGAGTGGAAATCTTACCGGGACGAAGGCCGGCCGTGAGCTTGGTACTCGACAGCTCGGCTACGCGGAGGAGACCACCAACTCAGAGCGCCATATATTCGACATTGTCGCAGAAGATGGCGCGGTAGTACCGGCGATCTGGCGTCTCGAGGTCGCCAATAGCTTAACGGTCGCCGCTCGTAGAACAATGTTCACACCGGCGAAGGCCGGTGCCTATGACAGAAATGGGTCCCGGCCTTCGCCGCGAAGACGAGGAGGGCGCATCGCACCGAATCATCCGAATACATCTAAGCACAAGCATCGGCGATGGCGCAATAATGGCCGAAGTATCCAAAACTGAGGGGGAAAGCCGATGCGCCGACATACATCTGCATTCGTAACTGCAGGCTTAGCAGCGGTGCTCGGGATCTTGAGGGTTCCCATTGCTGCACCTGCCGACGCTCCCCTTCCAAGGCCAGTCCCGACATATAACCCCTATCCGCCTGGTATTCCGCCGTCCGATTTGGACTCGGAGATCGCCAGGGTTCGGCGCGAAACCCAATACATCTTCAATGAAGCGCTTCACGAATGGAGGGCGCTGCCGCGTCCGACTCTGGCAGGTAATCCACCCACACTGCATGGCAGCGGATATGAGGCCGTAGACATACTCGGCAAGCTGCTGAATTTCGACCAGAACATGTCGCCCTTCAGGAACGAGGCCTGCGGCTTTTGCCACATGCCTTATGCCGGCTTCAGCGGGCCGATACCGTCCGTCAATCTGACGATGATCGGGTATCCCGGAACATTTCGCGATCGCGCCGGCAAGCGGACCGCACAGCGCTACACGTATTCACCGGATTTTCCCGTGCTCGAATACAATACAACACAGGGCGCGTTCTTTGGCGGAAACTTCTGGGACGGGCGCTCGACCGGATACAAATTGCAGAGTGCCGACGCCGAGCAGGCGCAGCATCCGCCGGTCGACACCCAGGAAATGGGCTTTCCTGACGCGGCTTGCGTCGCGTTTCGGCTATCGACCGCGGTGTACCGGCCGCTCTTCGAGTTGGTCTGGGGTGCGGATTTCCACATTCGTTGGCCGGGCAACACCGAGAAGATCTGCGCCACCCCGGGAGGAGCGGCAAGGTTCGGCGGCAGCGCCACGCCAATTCGGCTGAGCCCGGAAGACCGCACCAAGGCAAACAATGTCTATGACCATTGGGGGCAGTCGATTTCCAAGTACGAACGCTCGAACCGTCTCAGCCCGTTCACGTCGAAATTCGACGCCTTCCTGGCGGGTAAATACACCTTAACGCCAGACGAGATGGCCGGTTACAACCTGTTCAACGGCAAGGCCAACTGCAACTCATGCCATCTCGACGGCAGATCGACCACATTGAAGGCGGGCCAGAACGATACTGGCGCCACGGCCGATACGAGGCCTCTGTTCACCTGTTTCGGCTATGCCAATGAAGGCCTGCCGCTCAACCCCAGGGTTGCGCTGTTTTATGAGACTACGCCGGATCGCTTCGGGTTCACGCCCAATCCTGACGGCTTCGGCTACAGAGATTTGGGGTTGGGCGCCTTTCTCAGAAGCGCCGCCAATCCGAATTCGCAATGGGTGCAATTTGCCCCAACCAGCGACGGCCAAATGCAAACGTCCACGGCGCGCAATGTGGCGATGACACCGCCGCAGTGTCCTACCACCGAGGCGCCTGGACCCTATTTCCAGAAAGAATTCTTCCACAATGGCTATATCAAGAGCCTCAAGCAGCTCGTCCATTTCTACAATGCGCGCGATGTGTATCCGTTCAAGGTCACGTCGGGGCACTGTCCGGAAGGAAAGATCGAAAAGGTGGATTGCTGGCCGATGCCCGAAGTCCCGAACAACATCGACATGACGGTCGGCAACCTCGGCTTGACCGATCAGGAGGAAAACCAGATCGTGACCTTCCTGCAAGCGCTCACGGATGGTTTCACGACACCTTATCCGGACATCAACACCTTTACGGGTCAGTGCATGACCGGTGGTTCGGCCGCCACCCAGGGTAATGAGTTCCTCATCCCGACCCCGCCGCTTCCGCCATGCGCATCGGCAATCTGCGGTGTAGAGCCCCTGCCTGCGCCCCACCCGATTCCCTAGGCGTGGCGAGCGAATCGCCTGAGAATCAGCACATTCCCTGGATCAAGCCTGAGGAGGGAAAGCCGATGCATCGCAACACGACACTCATAAAAGCAGCTTTTTGCAACGATGCTGGGGATCCTGTGCGTTCCCCACCCCGCGTCCGCTCAGGCCAGTTTCGAGCCGGATATACCTGTCCCACCCTATAACCCGTATCCGGCGCTGCCTGGTTTCTGTTCGATGAATAGACTGCTCGTGAAACTGGCAATCACCGTCGCCGCCGGGAGCCTCCTCTTCTCAAACCCGATCGTCGCTCAGATCCTTCCTCCGCAGAAGAAGGCCGAGCACGTCGAGATCACCAAAGCGCCGGAGCTCGAAATTGCGCACGACGACCTCGCCATCATCAGATGGACCACCACGAACCCTAGGGGGGACGACGAGCATTACGGCGTCGTGCACTACGGGACCGATCCCGGGGATTTGAGCCAGACAGCAAGAGGTCATATCCGGCTCAACCGAGCCCATCCGGAGACGATATTCCGCGTGCGCCTGCAGAGTTTGCAGCCGGAGACGACTTATTATTACAAGGTGACCTCGGTCGATGCCGGAGGCGAAAACGATGGGGTGGAGAGCGGCGTCAGCCACTTCACCACACCCGCACCCGGCGAGGTAGTCAATAATTACCCTCAGCCAAAATAACGGCAACCACCAGGGAGCCGGGCAAATCCTTCCTACGGGAATGGCGAGCGGGAAAAAGTCCGGTCGCGTTACGCAAGCTCTCGCGGCCGCAGGCAACTCGCGAACGCACCGTCCCGACCGGGGTTTTCACGACTGCCGCGGCTTTGGCGTATGCCATGCCTTCCAATCCGACGAGCAGAATTACCGAGCGCGGCTCCTCGGGCAGTTTGGCGAGACCGCGTTCCAGGTCGCGAAGCTCAAACCGCGCAGTCTGATTGGGCTGATTGGGCGAGAACACCAAACTTGCATCAGATTCCTCCAGTTCGACGCCCCCGCGCTGTTCTTTTGCCGTTTACAGCGGAGATCAGCGGAATTTTTGGCTGTTATATTGTTTTATGAACAGCGCCGGATTCCGCGGCCAAACCGGTCTCCTCCTGTTTTTTACTGTAATAACAGGTTACCAGCGGCGGGTGCGGTTGGCGGACCAGGCAGAGGCGCCTTGAGGGATTTGGTTTGATCCGGAAAATCCTGAACAGGTACGCGGGCATCTAGAACATCTGGAGGTGTCGGGTGAAAGAGGGCATTAGCACGCGCCGGTCAGGCGACTCGCTTTTCCTCCGCTCGACCGCCGGAGCGGAAATGCGTAACGAGACTGGCGCCGCGGACGGCATCGCGGCCGATGTTTCCGACACCCATCAAATCATAGATCGTCGGGGCAATATCGAGAATAGAGACCGGCCCGTTGTGTACCGCATGTTCGCCGGTACGCAGCCACAGGACGCCCTCCGGATGATGGCGCGCGCTCTTGACGGCATCGATCGCATAAAGCAGGTCAAAAAAATAAAGCGGCTCGTTGCGCCCGGGCACTCCGGCTATCTCCCCATTGTCCTCGAGCCTATCGTATATTTGGCAGCCGAAATGGATATCGGTGCCGGAAAGGCATGCTTCAAAGACTGTCTGCGGCCCAAGCTTTAATTGTCTGAGGAGAGCAAGCGCTTTCTCGGCCGCGGCACCATCGGCGAACCGGAGACGATATTGATGGGTCATTACCGGCTCGACGATGCGGGGCGCGATATCGAGCAGTTGGAGAAAATGCGGAACATCGCGCAATCGGTAAAAATGCTGGCCACCCCTCCCCTCGCGCGTTAAGAACGGCTGCTGGCTAAGTGCCGAGCAAAGGATGATGGTGGTATCCGCCTGCGCCAAAGCGAGGAACCGCCGGAGCAGGGCATCCATAGACCGGTATCCAAACAAGACCGCATCGCCATAGCTCTCAATCTCGTCCTTCGCCGGCTTCAGCGGAAACGCGTCGGGGTCCATGTGACGCCAATATGCATGTTGCAGATGAGCGGTGCTATTGATGAAGAAGGTCGCAAAATCGGGGCGCATTCGGCGATAGTAATGCCGGAACAAATCGAACTGCAGGCGGTCCGCAAGCGCTACCCGCCGCCACTTGACGTCTGCCTGCGAAAGCAGCTCGCTGCCGAGCTGCGCCAATATCGCTCGAACTGTGTCCGCCGCGAGACCGTGGCGGAGCAAGAACGTCACGAACGACAGCCACTCGGTTACGCCGAGTGCCGCGCCCCTCGTACTTTCCTGAACCAATTTGGCCATTACAGTCTTGAATACCTCGATTTCGGTCGGCCAGGCGGGCTGGTTGTTGCACCAGGGGTCAGGAAGATAGAACACGCCGGCGCCGGCCAAGGCTCGGGCATTCATGCTGCCGCAATTCATCACCGACTTGCCGAGGCCGGCGAGGCGGCGCCATATGTCGGAATGATCGGCTTTGGGGCCGTCCGTCAGGTAGAAAACCTTATGCTCATCATAGGGCAGGCCGGTATGAATTGAATACCACTGAATCCACGGTTCCAGATAGTCGGGCTCGGAGACATCAGCTATGCTGGTAAACACTTGGGAGGAATTGTAGAGAGCAGTAAAATTCGGAAGCTTCCCCTGCGCCATCCACCTCCTCAGGAGCGGCGGACAAATTTCGTTAAATTCCAGCAGAAGAATCTTCGCCATCGGCCCAGCCCAACGCGCCAGAGTTAATTTGTGGCACTTGTGAAGGCCCCGAGGGAGCCTTGAGACACGCTCGCAAAAAGTGTACCCACCTGCCTCTCAGGTCAAGAAAAAAGCCCGCATCTGCTTGCGATTGCGACAACCTTCCGACCGCAATATGTGAGAGTTCTATTCGACATCGAACCTCGGCAACAATGGCCTGATTAGTTACACCGCTGCCCGCTCGTGCCTCGCCACCCGGTATGCTACGATTTCCTGGCCTCTTTGGGTAGCAATGCGGGGTGACAGCGGCGCTACTGATTCGTGCAATCCACGCAATGCCGGGCCCATGACGCTTTGAACGGGCGTAATCTCATGAAAGTCATTCCGATCATTGCCGCCATTATAGGGCTGGCAATGATCGGGGCACTCGTCGGGTATTTCGGGGCTGGCGCCGTGGTCAGATCGCTGCGCGCGATCGGTTGGGCTGGCTTTTCGGCGATTTGCGTGATTTATTTGGTGGTGATCTCGCTCGAAGGGATCGCCTGGCGGCTGCTCGTGCCCGGGGCGCAGGTTTGGGTATTCATATGGGGGCGTCTGATCCGCGATGCCGGGTCCGAAGTACTGCCGGTATCTCAAATGGGGGGCTGCGTTCTGGGGGCCCGCGCCGTCGCGCTGGCCGGTGTGCCGGGATCGGTCGCCGCGGCGACCACCATGGTCGACCTGACCCTCGAATTTTTCGCCAAGCTGGTCTACATGGCCATCGGCTTGATTTTGCTCGTCGATCTTCGGCCCGGTATGCCGGTGTCGCTGCCCGTGGCGTTAGGCCTGACTGCAACCGGGCTCTTCGCAATCGCCTTTGTCGTCATCCAGCGGCATGGCTTCGCATTCTTTGATCGATTTGCGCGGATGCTGGGACGGGGTTGGGCGGAGCGGACCGTTTCCGGCGTGGCCGCCGTCCACGCGGCGCTTGCCGAGACCTATCAACGCAGCGCCGGCTTGTGGGGCGGATTTGTTTTGCACCTCGCGTGTTGGATGCTCAGCGCCGTCGAGGTTTGGATCGCGCTGCGGCTTGCCGGCGTCCCGTTCGGCTTTCCGACTGTGCTGGTCATAGAAAGTTTGCTCTATGCCATCCGAACGGTCGCGTTTGCGATCCCCAACGCCGTTGGCGTGCAGGAAGGAGCGTATATACTGATCGGCGCGGCATTCGGGCTGACACCGGAAATGGCGCTCGCTATTTCGCTCTTGAAGCGGGCGCGCGACCTCGTGATCGGACTGCCCGCGCTCGGCACCTGGCAAGTTGCCGAGGGCGGGCGCTTGTGGCGGCGCAGCACATCAGTCTCCGATCGGAGCGGGCCCCGGTGAAAAGATCCTATGGCCATGTGCCCGCATGCACACCCAAATTCTCGGGCTAGTGCGAGGCAGAGGCGGGACAATCATCGATGACGCGGTATAGAACTCGCGGTTCGGCGAACGGCTCGTTGTTGAACGGGTTGCGGTCGAGCTGCGCGTCAGGCTCGAGGCGCACGCATCCGGGTGCGAGCGTGGGAACGCCCACCGCATAAGCGTAGGTCACACCCAAGCGGCGGAGTTCGGCCGCCCGCAGATTCCAAATGCCGCCTTCTTGGAAAAGCCGAACCGCTTCCGGGTAGCTGACCACCCGGTTGGTAAGGCGCGCTCCATAGAGTTGATAGTGCACCGGGCGGCTGACGAGGTCTAGAACGACAGAGCCGTCAGGTAAATCGTCGATCCGCGGCGGATATTCGAACGTCTCCGCTCGGGTCGGCAACCGACCGAGCTTCAGTAATGAACCCTCCTCGACACCTATATTGACAACGAGCACGAGGAGCATGAATAAGATTCCCAGCGCCATCGTCGCCTCGTACCCTCGCCGCAGCCGGCCGGAAGTGCTCGCCAGCAGGACCGCCGCCAATGGAAGCAGCTCGACAATCCCCACCATGAAATAACGCGGCTGGCGGGAGCCCGAGAACCACCACGCCAGAAATACGATCGTTCCGCAGATGTATAGAATTCGTGCGGTGCGGTCGCCGTCATTTAGAACGCGATGCCAGGGCTCGCGTACCAGCAGAGCGCTCCATAGGATCCAGGCGACCGGAACCGTAGCCGCGAAAAACGGCCCCAGCCCCGAGCTGAACTTGAAGTTCTGGTGCAATCTATGGCCTTCGACCCACGGATAGAGCAGCCATTGCCAAGAAGCAGGGACCCATTCGAGTTCGGCATATTTCATCTCATCGTAGGGCCAGTCCGGCGCAGAGGTGAACCCGAGAATGCTCGGCAGACCCCCCAGCGGGATCGGGTAAAGGGGGTTTCCCAGTTGTACCTGGTTACGCAACAGCCAAATCCCGGCCAACGCCAGAAAAGCAGCTGCGAAAGTTGCGCTCTGCCACACTCGAGTGGCTCCGCTCGGTCGCATCTGCACCAAGGGCGCTCGGCCAAAAAGGATCAGCAGCCCAACGAGCACAGCCCCCACGAGATGCAATGGTTTGTAGCCGTAGGCGAGCCCGCTCGCCGCCCCGGCGAGCACCGGCCAACTCGGGAACAGCTGCGGTCGGGATAGGGCCAGCCAGAGCGCCGCGAGTGAAAAGGCGACGCCCGCGACATCGGCCCCCAATTCCGCCGAGCAGAACCCGAACAACGGGATCGTCGTGATGCCACACGAGATCAGCGCCGCCGCGGAGCGGTCGGCGCCCGAGTATCGGCAGAGCCGGTACAGCAATAGGACGCATAGGCCGAGAAACGGCAGATTTACAACTGATACAACGCGCTCCGGCAGAAGCCGTAACCAAAACCCATTCCAGAGGCTCGCATCGGCTGGGTACGTATGCAAAAACGTCGCGTCCCAAATCTGCAACGAACCATCGCGAAAGAAATTAACTGCATTGGGGAGATGGTAGGCGTTCGCCTCGTAACCACGTGGGAAACCAATGACCAGAAGTCCTGCCAGCAGGAGAAATCCACCTCCCACTAGCGCAATGACGAGCCGGGCCGTTGGGTCGAATGGCAGCACCGATGACTGATTGGTGGACGGGTTCGCTTGGCTCAGGGAAACCGGTGGATGGCGATGCGACCAGACGCATCCCACGACCGCAACCGCCAGAACGAATGGCATAGAGTTAGCGAAAGTCATCCAGTTGCCGGGAATGAATAATCCGATAGCAGCCGGCACTTCAAACCCGAAGAAGAAAAGCGCGAAACCTGTAATAAGCCTACATATCAAGAGATCTGCCGGCGATAACGCGCCCTGACGGGGCACCATCAGCCAACCGCCGAGAGTGACGACCATCAGGTATATGATGCCTGCTGTCGCGCTCACCGATTTAGTTCTCCACAAAAAGCCGAATGGGTGGAAGTTCAGTTCCCCAGCCGCGATATTTGCCCAAGCTCACAAGTGACAGAGCGAGATCCCGATAATCACGAGATCACTGCTGAAGCTTTTTATAAGCGGCCATTCAAGATTTAAAACTCAATTCCCATCATTGGCGAACATGCGAAAAAGGGATCAAAGCTTCTGTATCGCGAAACGAGGATTATAGTTCGAAATTTCGTAGCACAGGGAACAGGTGGTGGTCAATCATCGAGAAATCATCGGATCCAACAATTTGAAATCGTCTAGTTTCCGCAGAGTCTGGCCGAAAGGAGGTGCGATACTTCCGCGAAACGGCTGTGTGTGTGCGAAGCGGAGCGATTCCAAGCGCATCGCATTCCTCGGTCTCACTCGCGCGCGCCCCCTCGGCATCAGGTCTGATTGATTCAGGTTGCAGGCTGGTCGGCGTCACGCTGGGACGGGGCGCCGTAGAGGTCGCGTGCGCGCTTTTCAAAGGCGCCGACCATGCGGCGGACGGCTTCGCCGAACAGCACCTCGATCAGCCTCTGCAACAGACGCGACTTGAATTCGAAATCGACAAAAAAGCCGATCCGGCAGCCCCCGGCGACCGGGGTGAAACTCCAGTGGTTGTTCAAGTAGCGGAACGGCCCCTCGGCATAGGTAACATCGATACGCCCCGGCGGGGAGAGCGACACTCGCGAGGTAAACCGCTCGCGAAACATGCGAAACCCAATGATCAGATCGGCGACGACCAGATCGGGCCGGCGCTCTTTGATGCGGGCGCCGACGCACCAGGGAAGAAATTCGGGATAGCGCTCGATGTCGGCGACCAGGTCGAAAAGCTGCTCGGGCGTGTAGGGGAGCACACGCTCTTCCGCATGGGTCGGCATTGCGGTGGGCCTAGCCGGTAGCGGCGAGCCTAATGGCGCGCGCGGCGCGCAACCGCGCGAAATCCTCCCCCGCATGGTGGGACGACCGGGTTAGCGGCGAGGCCGAGGCCAAGAGAAAACCCTTGGCCGCCGCGAAGGTGGCATAGCTGCGGAACTCGTCCGGCGTCACGAAACGCGCTATGGCATGATGCTTTGGGGTCGGCTGAAGGTATTGCCCGATGGTCAGAAAATCGACGTCCGCGGAGCGCAGATCGTCCATGACTTGCAATACCTCGCCCTTGTCCTCGCCGAGCCCGACCATGATTCCCGATTTTGTGAAGAGCGCCGGATCGAGCCGCTTGGCCTGATCAAGCAGCCGCAATGAATGGAAATAGCGGGCCCCCAGCCGTACTTCGCCATACAGCCGCGGCACCGTCTCGAGGTTGTGGTTGAAGACATCCGGCTTGGCGGCGACGACGGTTTCGAGCGCCCCCTCCTTGCGCAGGAAATCGGGGGTCAACACCTCGATCGTCGTGCCGGGAGCGGCGGCGCGGATTGCCGTGATGGTCTGCGCGAAATGCCGGGCGCCGCCATCGTCGAGATCGTCGCGGTCGACCGAGGTGACGACGACGTGCGAGAGGCCGAGTGACGCGATTGCCTCGGCGACCCGCTCGGGCTCATGCGGATCGAGCAGATCGGGCCGGCCGGTTGCGACATTGCAGAAGGTGCAGGCGCGCGTGCACACCCGGCCGAGGATCATCACCGTCGCATGCTTCTGCTTCCAGCACTCGGCGATATTCGGGCAGCCCGCCTCCTCACATACCGTGTTGAGGGCGAGTTCGCGCAGCAGCCGCCGCGTCGCCTGGTATTCCGGCGAAACCGGCGCTTTGACGCGCAGCCAATCGGGCTTGCGCGGGATCGGGCTATCGGGATTGCGGGCCTTCTCTGGATGGCGCAGAGGCGGCGATGCCTCTCCGTCATGCTCGAACGTGATCCTGGCATCCACAGGCAGCGGGCGATGTTCCTGCCCGAAGTCCGGCCATGACGAAGGAGGTGTAGACATAGCTGACCGCGTTGACTGCCGGGCTAGAAGTGGATGGCCCGCCCAGACGCGTCAAGCCAGCGCCGTTCTTCGTCCGCGCTACGGATGGGGCCGTCGGAGCGGCACTGCGAGGTAGCAGCCGAATTCCTTTGCGAAATCGACCGATACACGGGCGTGGACCCGGCCCTGTCGGTCCAAGAGCTCGGCACGGTCATCGAGCGGCACAACCGCCCCGTGCCAAATGTTCGGATGTATATAAAGTCCGCGGCTGCCGTCACACCAGAAACTAACGAACTGCTCTGGCGTCACATCGTCACCCGGCAGGGCGAGCGGCACGACGAGAACTCTCGCCATGCAACGGAAAGAACAGCTGACCGCCGTCGGGGTGGTAATTGGCGCGCCACACCAGCGCCTGTTGCCGCATTTTTGCCGGGCCATCGGTGGCCGCCTCTTCCGGCCAGTTGCTCCAGGCGAAGAGGTAGCTGTCGCCGACGGCGTTGTTCCGAGCGTAAAGCGTTTCGCCTTTCCACCAGAACTCGAACACTCCTTCGGTGACCCCGCCCTGATCGCCCGAATTCTCGTCGACGGGTCGCCAGCCTTGAGCGGGCCAACGGACGATTTCGATCGGGAAGCTCTCCGGCGCGTCGACGAGGCATCCGTACCCGTCCAGGGTACGGTCGCTCGCCGGGACGAGCGGCGTCTCATGGATGCGACGCACGCCCGTGGTCGGCACGTAGGCGATTTCCGCCGGATCAAAATCCATCATGGCTCCTGTTGCACCTGTTTTATCAGGTCGAGATCAGGTATCGGCAACTCCCTCGTCGCAATCTTACACCCCCTCAACGCCGTCGATGCTCAGGAGTGTACAGTGAGAAAATGGCAATTGCATGACCTTAGATGACACCGCGTACCTCGCCATCTGCTTCCCTCACCCGAGGCGGGCGCGGAGCAGCGCTGAAAGGCGCTCGGCGGCAACCACGATGACAAAGGTGACGATCAGCAGCAGCGAAACGAGCTGGTATTGAAAGAGGCTCATCGCCGACAGCAGCTCGAAACCAATCCCGCCGGCGCCGACAAAGCCGAGTACGAGTGACGAGCGGATGTTCTCGTCGAGCCGATAAAGCGCGATCCCGAGCAGCGACGGCAGGACGGAGGGGATGACGCCATGGGTGAAGACCTGCACGCGGCGGGCACCCGTCAAGGTAAGTGCATCGATCGGCGCCATGTCCATATGCTCGATCGTCTCGGCGAACAGGCGTCCGAGCATGCCGATCGAGTGAACCGAGAGCGCTAGGGCGCCCGGAAACGGCCCAAGCCCCACGGCGGTGACGAACAGCAACGCCCAGACCAGGTCAGGCACGGCGCGGGCAAAGCCGATCACGCCCCTTGCGGCATAATAGAGGAAACGCGACGGCGTCACATTTGCGGCGGCGAGAATGGCGAGCGGCAGGGCCATGATAATGCCGCCGAGGGTGCCGAAAATGCCGAGGTCGATGGTTTCGAGCGCCGGCCACCACACCATGTCGATCTTGCCGAAATCGGGCGGCATCGCGCGCCGAATGATGTCGGCCATGCCGTAGGCGCCGGTGATCAAATCCTGCGGCCGGGCGCGCACGACGATCGCCGCCTGTATAACGATTGCCAGCAGCGCCAGCACCAGCACGAGGCGCAGCGCCAGGCTGACCGCTCCGGACCAGCTGCGCTCGGCGAGTTGCGGGGCCGCCGTATCGAGGCTCAAGCGGCCTCATTTAGATAAAGCTGACGCACCGCGTCGCGCGACAGCTCCGCACATGGCCGATCAAAAGCGATCGTGCCGTCGCGAATACCGACAACACGGTCGGCATACGAATAGGCCAGCTCGACCTGATGCAACACGCACAACACGGCGAGGTGCTCGTGCGCAGCGAGGTGGCGCAGCAGGCGCATGATGTCGTCGGCGGCTTCGGGGTCCAGGCTCGCCACCGGCTCGTCCGCGAGCAGCACCTGCGGGCGCTGGGCGAGCGCGCGGGCAATCGCGACTCGTTGCGCCTGGCCGCCGGACAGGGTGCCGGCGCGCTGTCCGGCGAGGGCAGCGAGACCAACAGCGCTCATATGATCATAGGCGGCGCTGTGTTCGACCGCGGGCAGGCCGCCGAGCGCCGTCCACAACCCGCCATGGCGTCCGAGGGCGCCCGCGGCGACATTGCTCAGCACGCTGCGACGCCGCACCAGGCTGGCATGCTGCCAGATCATCGCCAGCGGCAGGCGCGCCTGACGCAACCGCTCGCCGGATAGTGTGGCCAGGTTGGTGTCGTTGAGCCAGATCTCGCCTGCGGTCGGCGAGAGCATCCGTGAGATGCAACGCAGCAGGGTCGTCTTGCCGCTGCCATTGCCGCCCAGCACGACGACAAGCTCGCCGGCCTCGATGCCCAGATCAAAGTCAGCGAGCGCCACCTTGCCGTCGGGGTAGCGCATCGTCAGGCCGCGGACCCGCAGCATGGCGCTCGCCCGGGGTCGCAGATCGAGGTCAGCTCAATTTTTCGAGGTCGATGTTGAGCGTCTTGACGAGGTCGCGAATGCCGTCATAGGCGCTGTCGGTCTGCGGCACCAGCCGGGTTATGCCCGCCCCTACCATGATCTTGCGATCCGCCGGGTCGAGCGCCGAGAGATCGAGAGTTTGCAGCACCTCGATCACCCGCGTCTTGAAATCCGCAGGTAGGTCGCCGCGCACCGCGAACGGGTCGGTCGGGATCGGGTCAGATTTCCACAGAAAGACGAGATCGCCATCCTTGTAGTGGCCGCGCTGCTTCGCGGATTCGAGCTGCTCGCTGTTGAACTCGCCGGCATCGACCTTGTGGTTGTAAAGCGCCTCGAACGAGGATGTATGGCTTCCGGCATAGATCGCGCGGATGTCCTTGTCGGGGTCGAGCCCGGCTTTGCGCAGCCCATAAGCCGGAAACAGATGTCCCGAGGTCGAGGCTGGGTCGGAGAATGCGAAACTGTGCCCCTTGATCTCGGCGACGGTCTTTATGGCCGATCCGGGATAGGTGACGATGCTGGCCCAGTAGGTGTCCGGCTTGCCGTCCGCGGTGCCAAAGGCTGCAACGGCCTCGGCCTTCGCCACCTGATGGGCGAGCACATAACCGAGCGGACCGAATTCCCCGATTTCGAGCTTGCCGTTGCGCATCGCTTCGATCTCGGCGTTGTAGCTGGTCGCGATAAAAACCTCGACCTTACAGCCGAGTTTCTCGCCGATCAGCTCGCCGACCTTCTTATAGATCGGGACCAGGCGAGCCGCCGTGTCGTAGGGCTCGACGCCGAAGCGCACGGTGCCGCCATTGGGGCAGTTGTTCTGCTCCGCAGCGATCGCGGGGGCGGCGCTCGCCAATGCCAGCGCTATCCCGCCGGCCACGATGCAGAGATTCCGTTGCATCCTTCTCTCCCCGTCAAAGTGAGGCGGAGAGTTTAGGGTCTGTCAAAGAGCCGTTTGATGAAGGATGTTTGACGGTTTAATGACAGTTTCTGATGCGCTTTTGATTAGAAGTGGATCGCGCGCCCGTAAGCGTCGAGCACGGCCTCGTGCATCGTCTCCGACAGGGTCGGGTGCGGGAAGATCGTGCGGATCAGGTCGGTTTCGGTCGTCTCGAGCGTCTTGGCGATCGTGTAGCCCTGGATCAGTTCGGTCACCTCGGCGCCGATCATATGCGCGCCGAGAAGCTCGCCGGTCTTGCCGTCGAAGACAGTCTTGACCATTCCCGCGGGCTCGCCGAGCGCAATCGCCTTGCCGTTGCCGATGAACGGGAAATGACCGATTTTGACCTCGTAACCGGCATCGCGCGCGCTCTTTTCGGTCAGGCCAACGCTGGCGACCTGCGGCCGGCAATAGGTGCAGGCCGGGATGTTGCGGACATCGAGCGGGTGCACGTCGTTGACGCCTGCGATGTGCTCGACGCAGATCACCCCCTCATGGCTCGCCTTATGGGCCAGCCAAGGCGGCCCGACGACATCGCCGATCGCGTAGATCCCCGGCTCGCCGGTGCGCAGCCACTCATCGATGACAATGTGGGTCCGGTCGACGACCACACCCGTGTCTTCCAAGCCGATGTCTTCGACATTGCCGACAATGCCGACGGCCAGGATCACGCGCTCGACATTAGCTTCGAATGCCTTGCCGTCAGCCTCGATCCGCGCGGTGACCCCCTCCCCGCCGCGCTCGAGCGCCGCCACAGCAGCCGCAGTATGGATTTTGATACCCTGCTTCTCGAATGATTTGCGCGCCAAGGCCGAGATTTCCTCGTCCTCGACGGGCAGCACGCGGTCGAGCACTTCGACGACCGTTACCTCGGCGCCCATGTCGTGGTAGAAGCTGGCGAATTCAATCCCGATTGCGCCGGAGCCGACGACCAGCAGCGACTTGGGAATGGCCGGCGGGACCATCGCCTCCTTATAGGTCCACACTTGCTCGCCATCGGGCTCGAGCCCGGGCAAGCTGCGCGCCCGTGCACCGGTCGCCAGCACGATGTGCTCGGCGGCGAGCTCGGCGACGGGATTGCCGTCTTTCGCCACCGCGAGGCGGCCCTTTCCGGCAAGGCGTCCGTGTCCGTCGAATACCGTGACCTTGTTCTTGCGCAACAGATACGCGACGCCGTTCGACAATTGCTTGGCGACGGCGCGCGAGCGAGCCACCACCTTCCCGGCATCGAAGCTGATCTCCTTGGCGGAGAACCCGAAGTCGTCGAGGCGGTGCAGCAGGTGGTAGATCTCCGAGCTTCGCAGCAGCGCCTTGGTCGGAATGCAGCCCCAGTTGAGGCAAATGCCGCCCAGATGCTCGCGTTCGACCACCGCCGTCTTCATTCCCAGCTGGGCCGCCCGGATTGCGGCGACATAGCCGCCCGGCCCGCCACCGACAACGATCAGGTCGAAAGTATTCTCCGCCATCTTGCCCCTCACCCTCCCGCTGACGCGGGCCCCTCCCTCTCCCCGCTAAAGCGGGGCGAGGGGTTTACGCCCTCTGCCCCCTCGCCCCGCTTGCGGGGGGAGGGTCGGGGTGAGGGGCTCAACGCACGGCATTGGTTCACAGCAGCATCGTTAGCGGATCCTCGACGAGCTTCTTGAAGGCGGCGAGGAATTGCGCGCCGACGGCGCCGTCGACGGCCCGGTGATCGCAGGATAGCGTGCAGCTCATCACCGTCGCGATCGCCAGCGCGCCGTTCTTGACGACCGGCCGCTGCTCGCCGGCGCCGACCGCCAGGATGCCGCCATGCGGCGGGTTGATGACGGCGGCGAAATCGCGGACCCCGAACATGCCGAGGTTCGAGATCGAAAACGTGCCGCCCTGGAACTCCTCCAGCTTCAGTTTGCCGGCCCGGGCCCGCGCCGCGAGATCCTTGGTCTCGTTCGCGATCGTCGCCAATCCCTTGCGGTCGGCGTTCTTGACGATCGGCGTGATCAGCCCGTCCTCCAGCGCCACAGCCACGGCGATGTCGACCGTGTCCCAGACGAGGATCGCCTCGTCGCTCCACGACGCGTTGGCCGCGGGCACCTGCCGCAAAGCCAGCGCCGCTGCGCGGATCACAAAGTCGTTGACCGAGATCCTGTAGGAATCGGATTTCCCGTTGAGCTCGGTGCGGAATTTCAACAGCTCATCGATCTCGCAATCGATGGTCAGATAGAAATGCGGAACCGTTTGTTTTGATTCTGTAAGCCGCCTAGCGATGACGCGGCGCATCGCGGTAAGCGGCCGCTCGGTGTAGGGCGGATTGCCGGCGAGCGCCAGCACTCGTTCCTTAGACAGAGCCGGTCCCACAACCGGCGCAGCCAAAGGCGCAGGTGGCGGCTGGGCCACAGGCCGCGCCGGGGCTGGCGCGGCGCGTCCGGCAGAGAGCGCCATTTCGATATCGGCCTTGACGACGCGGCCCTGTGGCCCCGAGCCGGTGATCGCGGCAAGGTCGAGGCCGGCTTGCTGCGCCATCCGGCGCGCCAATGGGCTGGCGAAGATGCGGCCGTTACCCCTCGCGGGCGCAGGTTTCGCTTGCGCTTCCGGCGCGGGTTGGGCTCGCGCCGGCGCCTGCTCGGGCGGTGGCGTCGGAACGGTTTTGGGTGTGGGTACGTCCAATTTTTCGAGCGCTGAGGCGTCCTCACCCTCACCGAGGAGCAGCGCGATGGGCTGATTGACCTTGATGCCTTGGGTACCTTCCGGGACGAGGATCTTGCCGAGGCGGCCGTCGTCGACAGCCTCGAACTCCATTGTCGCCTTGTCGGTCTCGATTTCGGCGAGCACGTCGCCCGAATGTACTTCCTCACCCTCTCTTTTGAGCCACTTCGTGACGTTGCCCTCGGTCATTGTCGGCGACAGCGCCGGCATCAGGATTTCGATCGGCATGCTTCTTCCCCCACCGACGCGCCCGCCCACCTCAGCGGTAGGCAACTTCATGGGCCGCCGCGACGATGTCCTCGACCTGCGGAACCGCCAGGCGCTCGAGATTGGCGGCGTAAGGCAGCGGAACATCCTTGCCGGCGACCCGCTTCACCGGCGCGTCGAGCCAGTCGAAGCACTCCTCCATCATGATTGCGGCAAGTTCCGAGCCGATGCCGGCAAAGGGCCACCCCTCTTCGACCGCAACGATCCGGTTGGTTTTCTTGACCGAGGCGACGACCGTTTCGACATCGAACGGCCTCAATGTGCGCAGATCGATGACTTCGGCGGAAATGCCAGCTTTTTCGAGCTCCTCGGCGGCCTGCATCGCCAATTTGACCATTCGCGAAAATGCCGTAATCGTCACCTGCTCACCCGCCCTGGCGATGCGCGCGCGGCCGATTGGAACAATGAACTCGGGATCGTCCGGTACCGCGAAGCTTTCACCGTAGACCAGCTCGTGCTCGAGAAAGACAACCGGGTTCGGGTCCCGGATCGCCGCCTTCAGCAACCCCTTGTGGTCGGCGCCGGTATACGGGGCAACGACCTTCAGGCCGGGGCAGTGCGCATACCAGCTCGCATAGCATTGCGAATGCTGGGCGGCGACACGCGCGGCGATGCCGTTGGGCCCGCGGAAGACAATCGGGCAGCTCATCTGGCCGCCCGACATGTAGCGGGTCTTGCTTGCCGAATTGATGATCTGATCGATCGCCTGCATCGCAAAGTTGAACGTCATGAATTCGACGATCGGCCGCAGGCCCGCAAAGCCGGCGCCGACCCCGAGCCCGGTAAAGCCCTGCTCGGTGATCGGGGTGTCGATGACGCGGCGCGCCCCGAACTCCTGCAACAGACCCTGGCTGACCTTGTACGCACCTTGGTACTCGGCGACTTCCTCGCCGATCAGAAAGACCGTATCGTCGCGCCGCATCTCCTCGACCATCGCGTCGCGCAACGCCTCGCGCACGGTCATCGTCGTGGTCTTGCCGGTGTATTCGGTCTCCGAGGGCACAGCGCGCTGCGTGACGGTTGAGGCAGCTGGCGGCGGTGCGGGCCGGGGCGGCGTCTTCGCGGGAGTTTTTCCAGGCGCCTTAGCGGCCGGAGTTATCGTTTCTGCCCCGGCATCCTCACCATTCCCAGCGATGACTGCGATAGGCGTATTGACCGCGACGTGCTCGGTACCTTCCGGGACCACGATTTTGCTGAGCACGCCTTCGTCGATCGCTTCGATCTCCATCGTGGCCTTGTCGGTCTCGATTTCGGCGAGCACATCGCCGGCCCGGACCGGCTCCCCTTCACTCTTCAGCCAGCGAGCAATCTTGCCCTCGGTCATTGTCGGCGACAGGGCCGGCATCAGGACTTCGGTAGCCATGGCTTTGTCCAAGAAAATCAGGCTTCGGCCAGCACGTCCGTCCACAGCTCGGCGGGGTCGGGCTCGGGGCTGTCCTGAGCGAATTGCGCCGCTTCGGCGACCCGCTCCCTGACTTCGCCCTCGAGTTGCTTGAGCTGCGCCTCGTTCGCGCCATCCTCCAGCAACCGGCGCTTCACCTGCTCGATCGGATCGTGCTCAGTGCGCATCCGGTTGACCTCGTCGCGGGTGCGGTATTTCGCCGGGTCGGACATCGAATGCCCACGATACCGGTAGGTCATCATCTCCAGGATGATCGGCCCCTGACCTGACCGCGCATGTTCGGCGGCGGCGAGCCCGGCCTCGTAAACCGCCAGCACGTTCATACCGTCGACCTGCTCGCCCGGGATACCGTAGGCCATGCCGCGATGGAACAGGTCGGTGCGGGCCGAGGCGCGGTCGATCGACGTCCCCATCCCGTAGCGATTGTTCTCGATCGCGTAGACCACCGGCAGCTTCCACAAGGCTGCCATGTTGAAGCTCTCGTATACTTGCCCCTGGTTGATCGCTCCGTCGCCGAGATAGGTGACGCAGATCAGGCCGTTCCCACGGTAATGATGGGCGAAGGCGAGCCCGGTGCCGATCGGCACCTGCGCACCGACGATGCCGTGGCCGCCAAAGAAGTTCTTCTCGCGGCTGAACATGTGCATCGAGCCGCCCTTGCCGTGCGAATAGCCGCTCCGGCGTCCTGTCAACTCGGCCATCACCCCCTTGGGATCCATTCCGGCAGCCAGCATGTGACCATGGTCGCGATAGGATGTGACGATCGTGTCCCCTTCCTTGAGCGCCGCTTGCATGCCGACAACGACCGCCTCCTGTCCGATATAGAGATGACAGAAGCCGCCGATCAGACCCATGCCATACATCTGTCCGGCCCGCTCTTCGAAGCGCCGGATCAACAGCATGTCACGGTAGTAGCGGAGCAATTCCTGCGGGGAGACGCCGAGATCGGCGAATTTAACCGAATCGGATTTGCGCTTGACTGCCATATCGCTTCCTCCACGCAGCCGCCGGGAGCGCAGCCGAGAGAATTTGCCGGAGCATGGTGACAAATCCCCGCCGTTGCAACCTCGACCGGGTCAAATACTTGGGAGGAAACAGAATAGCGGCGATCGGCGGTGCGCGACAACGCCCGCCTGGAGACGATCCCCGAGGGCCGCTAGCGAGCGGCGGGTTGCATGATGACGATGTCGTCCGGCGATACGAGGTTGAGGGTCGCGCGAATGCGTTCGTCGAGCAGGTCCGGATCGACGTGCTCCGGCCGCAGGTTGGAAACCCGAAGGTCCAATGCCGCACGCTGCGCCCGAAGCGTCTCAAGATTGGCGTTCGCCGTGCGGATCTCGCGGTTGAGGCGCAGCCACGCCTCAAACCCGCGATCGCCCTCCACCAGATGGTAGGCAAAATACCCGGTCAGCGCGATCCCAACGATCGGGCCGATGATCAAATGGACGCGCCGCCGCAATGCGCGCAATACGGTCATGCCGCAGAAGGACCATGGGTGGGCCAAGCCGTCAACTGCAGCGATCCGCGCGGCCAAAGTTCTCGCCCGATTGCGTTATCGCCGCAACACCGAGCGGCCGGCATAGAGTGATGATTGTCCGAGCTGCTCTTCGATGCGGATCAGCTGGTTGTATTTGGCAAGCCGGTCCGAGCGCGATAGCGATCCGGTCTTGATCTGACGGCAATTGGTCGCCACCGCCAAATCGGCGATCGTCGTGTCTTCGGTTTCTCCGGAACGATGCGAAAAAACCGTGCCCCAGCCGGCCCGCTGGGCGATCTCGACGGCCTCGAGCGTCTCCGACAGCGTGCCGATCTGGTTGACCTTGACGAGCAGCCCATTGGCGACGCCGCGCTCGATCCCGTCGCGCAGCCGCTGCGGGTTGGTGACGAACAAATCGTCTCCGACGAGCTGAACCGAGCTTCCGAGCTCACGCGTCAGCTGAGCCCAGCCGTCCCAGTCATCCTCGGCCATTCCGTCCTCGATCGACACGATCGGGTAGCGCCGGACCAGATCGGCCCAATAGGCAACCAGGCCGGCAGCATCGAGGGTCTTCCCCTCTCCAGTCAGATGGTAGGCGCCCTCGCGGTAGAATTCGCTGGCGGCCGGATCGAGCGCCAGCACCACGTCGTCCCCGGCGTGGCATCCGGCGGCCTCGATCGCCTGCATGATCATGCCCAATGCCGCGTCGGCCGAGGCGAGATTGGGGGCAAACCCGCCCTCGTCCCCGACATTCGTGTTGTGCCCGGCATCGGCGAGCTTTTTACGCAAAGCGTGGAAGATTTCGGCGCCGGCGCGAATCGCCTCGGTGCACGAGGCGGCCCCGACCGGCATCACCATGAATTCCTGGATGTCGATCGGGTTATCGGCATGAACGCCGCCGTTGATGATGTTCATCATCGGCACCGGCAGGGTACGGGCGAAGACGCCGCCGACATAGCGGTAGAGCGGGATGCCGGCCTCCGCCGCCGCGGCTTTCGCGCAGGCGAGGCTGACACCGAGAATCGCGTTGGCGCCGAGCCGGGATTTGTTCGGTGTGCCGTCGAGTTCGATCATCCTGCGGTCGATGGCGAGCTGGTCCTCGGCGTCGAGATCGGAAAGGGTGTCGAATATCTCGCCATTCACCGCCTCCACAGCCTGCAGAACCCCTCTCCCGCCGAACCGCGGTCCGCCGTCGCGCTTTTCGATCGCCTCGTGCGCGCCGGTTGACGCACCGGACGGGACCGCCGCCCGGCCGATCACCCCGGTCTCCAAGATTACATCGACCTCGATGGTCGGATTGCCTCGGCTGTCGAGGATCTCGCGCGCATGGATGTCGCCAATCGCGGTCATGGTTCGCTCCTCACATCCTTGGCGATACGGTCAAAAGCGACCAACTGTTCGAGTATCGCCGGAATTGACTTGAGCGGCAGCATCGTCGGACCTTCGCAAGGTGCCCGGTCCGGATCCTGGTGCGCTTCGATAAAGATTGCAGCGACGCCGACCGCTGCGGCGGCCCGCGCGAGAACCGGGGCAAATTCGCGCTCACCGCCCGACCGGTCGCCGAGACCGCCGGGCTGCGCCACCGCATGCGTCGCATCGAAGACGACCGGGTAGCCGGTCCGCGCCATGATCGGCAAGGCGCGCATGTCCACGACGAGGGTGTTGTAGCCGAAGCTCGTGCCGCGCTCGCACAGCAGGATCTGTTCGTTGCCGGTCGAGGCGATCTTGGCGGCGGCGTTCTTCATGTCCCACGGCGCCAGGAACTGGCCTTTTTTAATGTTGATCGGCTTGCCGGTCTCCCCCGCCGCCAGCAAAAGATCGGTCTGGCGGCAGAGAAAAGCCGGGATCTGCAAGATGTCGACGACTTCGGCCACTGGGGCGCATTGTTCGCGTTCGTGCACATCAGTCAGCACCGCCAGCCCAGTTGTCTCCCGCACCTCGGCGAGGATCGGCAACCCCGCCTTCAGCCCAATGCCGCGCTCCGACTTCACAGAAGAGCGGTTCGCCTTGTCGAACGAGGTCTTGTAGACCAATCCGACCTCGAGCTTGCCGGCGATCTCGGCCAGCGCCGCGCTCATCTCGAGCGCATGCTCGCGCGATTCCAGCGTGTTCGGCCCGACGATGAACACCAGCGGCAGATCATTGCCCAGGGTGATGTCGCCGGCCGTGACATGGCGCGCTGTCATGACGTCGGCCATTGCGTCTCTATTCCTGCCTCTGCCCCTCTCCGCCCTTCTGGGAGGGGCCCGGTCGCGGCAGCGACCGGGAGGGTGAGGTGGGCGGCGTCGCGCTTCGGAGCCGAAAGATCCCCCACCTCACCCCGACCCTCTCCGCCCCCAGGGACGGAGAGGGAGGAACTGCCGGCGCTGGGCGCATCTCGATAGATCCTCTCAAACCAGGCGCGACTGATCGAGCGCGGCGCGGATGAAGGAGGTGAACAGCGGGTGCGGCTCGAAGGGCTTGGACTTGAGTTCCGGGTGGAATTGCACGCCGATATACCAGGGGTGATCCGGGATCTCGACAATCTCCGGCAGCATGCCGTCCGGCGACATGCCCGAAAACCGCAACCCGGCGGCTTCCAGCCTCTCCTTGTAGCCGACATTGACCTCGTAGCGGTGACGATGACGTTCGCTGATCCGTTCGGCGCGATAGATCTCGGCCGCCCGGCTGCCTGGCGCCAACATCGCTGGGTAGGCGCCGAGCCGCATCGTGCCGCCGAGATCGTCGGTCGAATTGCGCCGCTCGACGGTATTGCCGCGCGTCCATTCGGTCATTAGCCCGACTACCGGATGACGGCACGGGCCAAATTCGGTCGAGCCGGCGCCGCGCAGGTCGGCGAGGTCGCGCGCCGCCTCGATGATCGCCATGTGCATGCCAAAGCAGATGCCGAAATACGGTACCCGGCGTTCGCGCGCAAAACGCGCGGCTTCGATCATGCCGTGAGTGCCGCGTACCCCAAACCCGCCGGGCACCAAAATGCCGTGCACCCCCTCGAGCTTGTGGACCGCCTCGGTTTCGGTCTCGAACACTTCCGAATCGATCCAGTCGAGATCGACCCCGACATGGTTGGCGATCCCGCCATGCGTCATCGCCTCGGCTAATGATTTGTAGCTGTCCGGCAAATGTGTGTATTTGCCGACCACGGCGATTGTCACCCGCCCCTCGGGCCTGTGAATCAAGTCGACGATTTCGCGCCAGCGGTCGAGGTCGGGCTCCGGAGCATCGAGCCCGAAATGATTGCACACCTCGCGGTCGAACCCTTCCGCGTGGTAGGCGCCAGGCACGGCATAGATTGTCTCGACATCGAGCGCCGGAATCACTCGGCTCTCCCGCAGATTGCAGAACAGGGCGATCTTCTTGCGTGGGTCAGGAGGGATCGGCCGCTCGCAGCGGCACAACAGGATGTCAGGTTGAATGCCGAGGCCGAGCAGTTCCTTGGCGGAATGCTGGGTCGGTTTGGTCTTCAGTTCGCCCGCCGAGGCGATCCATGGCACCAACGTCAAATGCACGAAAAGCACGCGCTCGCGTCCGAGCTCGTTGCCGAGCTGGCGGATCGCTTCGAGAAACGGCAGGCTCTCGATGTCGCCGACCGTGCCGCCGATCTCGCAAATCACGAAGTCCTCGCCGCCGAGGTCGGCCAGGATGAACTCCTTGATCGCATCGGTGATGTGGGGGATCACCTGCACCGTCGCCCCGAGATACTCGCCGCGCCGTTCGCGGCCGATCACCGTCGAATAGATCCGGCCGGTGGTAACCGAATCGCTGCGCCGTGCGGCGACGCCCACATAGCGCTCGTAATGGCCGAGATCGAGATCGGTCTCGGCGCCGTCGTCCGTGACGTAGACCTCCCCGTGCTGGTAGGGGCTCATCGTGCCGGGGTCGACGTTGAGGTACGGGTCGAGCTTCCTCAGCCTGACCCTGAACCCGCGCGCCTGCAAGAGGGCGCCGAGCGCCGCCGCGGAGAGACCCTTGCCCAGAGAGGAGACCACGCCGCCGGTAATAAAGATGAACCGCGTCATGGAATTCCAGTCTACAGCATCAGAGGCCCGCGTCACATGGTTAAACAACGGCGGGAGCTTGGACGCCGCTCAGCGGGCTAGGGGTGCGCTCGGCTGAGCCGGCTCCGCCGGCGGGGCCGGCGGCTGCGGCGCTGCCGGAACGGCCGGGGCCGCAGGTGCGCCTTGCTCGAGAATAGAGCGCGGCGCGCGCTCGCGGTTGTGCAGCACGACGAGCAGCACGCTCGTCGTCATGAACGCGGCGGCGAGAATTGCGGTTGCCCGGGTCAGCAGATTTGACGTCGAACGACCGGTCATAAACCCAGACATGCCGCCCCCGCCCATGCCGAGCGCACCTCCTTCGCTCTTTTGTAATAGGACCACCCCGACAAGCGAGATCGCGACAAGGATGTGAACGGCGAGGAGCAGGATAAGCATCGGGTATATCTATTCACTCTCTATGCGGCTGACCAGAACCGCGACCTACCCCGCCGGGCAACTCTGCGCAATCGCCCAGAAATTATCGGAGTTGAGGCTGGCGCCCCCGACGAGCGTACCGTCGACCTCGGGGAGGCAAAGGATCGCATCGGCATTCTTGGGATTGACCGAGCCGCCGTAGAGGACGCGAGTGCCAGAGGGTATGCGGCTGCGGATCTCGGCATGCATTGCTGCGATGTCCTCGGTTGTCGCGGTCAGTCCGGTGCCGATGGCCCAGACCGGCTCATAAGCGACGACGAGTTTGGCCGCGGTGGCGCTGTCCGGGATCGAGCCGGCGAGCTGCGACGACACGATTTCGACCGCCTCCCCGGCCTCACGCTGCCGCTGCGTCTCGCCGACGCACAGAATCGCGACCAAACCCGCTCGCCACGCGGCGGCTATCTTGCCGCGGACAACAGCGTCGGTTTCACCATGGCCGTGGCGCCGCTCGGAATGTCCGAGAATCACGTATTTGCAACCGAGATCCGCCAGCATCTCGGCGCTGATGTCGCCGGTGTAGGCGCCTTTGGGCGCGGCATGGCAATCCTGCCCGCCGAGCGCAATGCCGCTTCCAGCAAGGATGCCGCCTACCGTCGAGAGCAGCGTTGCCGGCGGGCAGACGAGAATGTCGCAGCCCAACTTGTCACCTGCCGCGGCGGCGCGCGCCTTGAGCGCATGAGCGAGCATCGTGCCGTCCTGGCGTAAGCCGTTCATTTTCCAGTTGCCCGCGACGAGCTTTGTCCTTATCGCCATGTTGCGACCCCGCTGGCCGGCTCCTATCATCCAGCCGACACGATCACACCGGCGCTCGGGCGGGTCAATCGGCCTGGGCCGACAGAAAGAGGCCAGCTGCCTCCATGCTTCAAGCGATCCGCTCGAAGGCGGGATCCTTCGTCGTCAAGGCTCTCTTCGCGCTCCTGATCCTGACCTTCGGCATCTGGGGAATCGGCGATATTTTCCGCAATCGCGGCACCGATACGGTGGTCGCCACGGTCGGCGACCAAAGCATCCGCATCGAGGAATTGCAGACCTCTCTGCGGCGGGCGCTCGAACAGCTGAGCGCCCGTTTCGGCAGCGCGATCGATCTGCAGCAGGCCAAGCAGTTGGGGCTCGTCGACCAGACGCTCGCCCAGCTGATCGACCGCAGCCTTATCGATCAGGAGGCCGCGCGGCTGAAGCTCGACGTTTCTGACGATCTGATCCGCAATGTGATCACCGACAACCCGAGCTTCAGGGGATCCGACGGGCGTTTCGACCGCAGCCTGTTCAGCGCGGTGCTCGCCGCCAACAACCTGACCGAGGACCAATATGTCGCGTTGCTGCGCCACGATATTCCGCGCAACGACCTGCTGCACGCGGTGACGGCCGGGGCGGCAGCATCTCAGCCGGTGGTCGATCTGCTCTATCGGTACCGTAACGAGAAGCGCACCGCCGACATCGTCGCGCTGCCGACCGCCGGCGCCCCCGATGTCGGACAGCCGAGCGAGGACAAGCTGAAAGCGTTCTACGAGAAGCATCCGGACCTCTTCCGCGCCCCCGAATTCCGCGGGTTCACCCTGGTGAGCCTCGATCCTTCGGACATCGCCAAGGACATCGAGATCCCCGAAGCCAAGCTCAAAGAGGAGTACGACCAGCGTCAGGACGAGCTGCAGATCCCCGAGCGCCGCGACGTGGAGCAGATCCTGGCGCCCTCCGAGGAAAAGGCGAAAGAGGCGGAAGCGGCGCTGGCGGCCGGCAAGGACTGGCGGGAGGTCGCAACGACGATCGCCGGACAGAACCCGGACACGATCGATCTCGGCCTGATGCGGCGCGAGGAGATGCCGAGCGCGCTTGGCGAGGCCGCTTTCGAATTGCCCTTGAACAAGCCGAGCGAACCGGTCAAGACCCCGCTCGGGTGGCACATATTGCGCGTCGTCAAGATCGAGCCGCCGGTCACGCAAACCTTCGATGAGGCCAAACCCAAGCTCGAAGCCGACCTCACGCATCAAGAGGCGGTCGATCGGATCTACAAGGTCGCAAACAAGGCCGATGACGCTTTGGCGGGCGGTGCGACGCTCAGCGACGTGGCCGAAAAATTCGGGCTGAAGACGACCACCGTCGACGCGGTCGACAATGCTGGCCACGATCCCCAGGACAAGCCGGTGACCTTGCCGGTGTCCGCCGGCGATGTTTTGAAGCTCGCCTTTGCCACCGATCAGGGGCAGACGAGCCGGGTCACCGAGACGCCGGACGGCGCGATCTTCGCGCTGCACATGGACAAGGTCATCCCGTCCCAGGTCAAGCCCCTGGACGAGGTGAAGGATAAGGCGGTGGCGGCCTGGCAGGCGGACCGGCGGCGCGAGATCGTCGCCAAGGAGGCCGAAGAACTCGCCGCGGCGGTCACCCCCGAGACGCGGCTGGCGACCGTTGCCGGCGAGAAAGGGCTGAAGGCGACCACCTCGCCGCCATTCACCCGGCATCCCGAGAACGACACTGCGGTCCCGGCCGCGCTTGTCGGCAAGCTGTTCGCGGCAAAGCCCGGCGAGGTCGTCACCGCTTCGGATGCGACGGGATCATACGTCGCGCAGCTCGACGAGGTGCAACGCCCTGAGAATGTGTCGCAGACTGCGGCGGCGGGCTTGTCGCGCGAGTTGGACGCCGCGCAACAGGCGAACCTCGCCGAGGAATTCACTCGGGCGTTGCGCACCCGCTTCCCAGTCGATATCCACCGCGACGCGCTCGACCGCTTCTTCTGAGCTGAATCAAAGCACCTCTCCGCCCTTTAGGAGGGAGAGGAAGGGGCCCAGCCCGCAGGGCTGGGAAGGTGAGGTGGGCGGCATCGCGAAACTCCTCGCGGCCGCCTCACCCTGCCCTCTCCCCCGACCGGCGGGGGGGAGGAGTAAGTAAGGAATTGAGCGAGGGGCGCCCCCTTTAATAAGGACTGCTCGATTTGGGCGCCGCGGGCGCCGCTGTACCCGACCGCATCTCCTGCAGCGCCGCCTGGCCGCCCATCGTCATAAAGCGGTTGTCGCCGCCGACGGTGACGAAGGTGAACCCCATCTCGATCATCTTCTTGGCGTAGGAGGGGGCGCCGCAATGGATGCCGGGCTGCACCTTGTGCCGCTTGCAGCCGTCGAGCACCTTTTTGAGTGCCGCCATCATCCATTCGTCGGGCTTGTCGCCGCCCGGCGCATGGCCGAGCGAGATCGACAGATCCGAGGGACCGACATAAATCGCGTCCAGTCCGGGGGTTGACAGGATCCCATCGAGATTGTCGAGCGCCTCCTGCGTCTCGATCATGCCGAGGGCGACGACGATGTCATTGGCTTTGGCGTGGTAGTCCGGGCCGCCGTAGAGCGAGGCGCGGATCGGCCCGGAGCTGCGGTAGCCGAGCGGCGCATAGCGGCATGAGCCGACAAACTTCTCCGCCTCGGCGCGGTTGTTGATCATCGGGCAGACGATGCCGTAGGCGCCGGCGTCGAGCGCCTTCTGGATGTGCGCCGGGTCGTTCCACGGCACCCGCACCAAGGGCGTCACATTGGTGGTCGAAATGCCTTGCAGCATCGTCACCATCATCTGGTAGTCGATCATGCCGTGCTGCATGTCGACGACCAGCGAATCCCACCCCATGCTGGCCATGACCTCGGCCGAAAAGCTGCTCGGGATTCCCAACCAGCTGTTGATGACCGCCCTGCCCTCGCGCCAGGCTTCCCGCACTCCATTCGGCCGCGCCATGTGTTCCTCCTACGTTTCGGCGATGGTGCGCCGATCCCGCCAGCTAAGCCGGCAGGTGTCAAGCACCGCGCGCTGGCTGTTTCTGCAGCGAAAATACAGCCAGCCCCGCCGCACCCTCCCGCTGGCTGCGGCCACCCGCGGGGGCCGAGGAGATTTGATAACACCCCAATATGGTCTTTTTGCGGTGGCCAGCCGCAGAGACGTCAATTGCCGCATGATTCGGATTTGTGCCTCCCTTAGAGCAGCCCTACGCTCGCTGCAACCACCGAGGTCGCTTCGTCACGCTAACCGCGGATAACGACGAAGCCGCACAAAGACGAGGGCGATGATGCTGAGCGCGGCGGTGAACATCATGTAGAAGCTCGGCGAGAGGCTGTTGCCCGTCACGGCGATGAGCCAAGTCGCGACAAAGGGCGTGAAGCCGCCGAAGATCGTCACGGCGACGGCGAAGCTCAATGAGACGCCGATCCCGCGGATCCGGGTCGGGAAGAGCTCGGCGAGTTGCGACGGCAGCACCCCGCTATAGCCGGCCTTGACGAGGCTGAGCCAGCCGGCGGCAAAGATCGCGGTCGCGAGCGAGGGAGAGGCGACCATCAGGTAAAAAACCGGATAAGTCGTGAGGAAAAAAAGCCAAGCCGTTCCCGTCAGGAGACCGCTGCGTCCGAATTTGTCGGAGAGGTGCCCAGCGAACGGCGAGACGATGCCGAGAATGACGGCGCCGACAAAGGTCGCAGTGAAGCCGGTGGCCTGCGGCAGGTGCAGCTCCTTCATCGCATATGTCGGGATGTAGAGGATGATGTAGGCCGAGCTGTTCGAGACGACTGCGGCGCCCATCGCCAGGAGGACCTCGACCGGGTGCTCGCGCACCACGTCGCGCACTGGAGTGCGGGTCGGCTCGATCTCGACATATTCCGGCGTCTCGTCGAGGCGGCGGCGGATATAGAGCCCGACCGGGCCAACCAAGATCCCGAACAGGAACGGGACGCGCCAGCCCCATTCTATAAGCTGCTCCGGCGACAAGGTGGTCGTCAGCAGGATCCCGAAGCCCGACGCCAAAGCGCCCGTGATCCCGGTGCTGGCCCATTGCCAGCTCGCGACAAAGCCTTTGCGCGAAGCGGTTTGTTCGGCCAGAAACGTGACGGCGCTGCCAAACTCGCCGCCGACCGAAAACCCCTGCAGCAGTCGGGCTACCAGGATCAGAATGGGCGCGGCGAGCCCGATCGTTGCATAGCCCGGCATCACCGCCGTCATTGTCGTGCCGATGACCATCAGCAGGATCGAGAGGGTGAGCCCGGCCTTGCGGCCGGCGCGATCGGTATAGGCGCCGATCAGGATTGCGCCGATCGGGCGCACCAGAAACGAGACGCTAAAAGTGCCGAGAGTCGCCAGCAACGACGCGGTCTCGTTGCCGCTCGGGAAGAACACCTTCGAGATCGTGACCGCGAAGTAGCCGTAAACCAGAAAATCGAACCACTCCAGCGCATTGCCCAGCGAGGCGGCAACGATGACTCGCGTCAATGTGGGTTTGGCGCGGACGGGCGGAGCAAAAGCGGCCGCGGTCATAATGGCTCCTCCCGATGAATTAGGGCAGCTTCTTGGTCATGTAGAAGCGCGTATGGCCGGGCGGCTCGCATTCGATCCGGGCGGCGACCTCCCAACCCCGCTTCAGGTAGAACCCCGGCGCCTGAAAGTGGACTGTGGACAAAACCGCGCGGGTACAGCCGCGTCGCCGCCCTTCTTCCTCTGCCATGGCGAGGATCCGGCTGCCCAGCCGGCCGCGCCGCAAATCCTCCGGCAGAAAAAACCGCTCTACCCGCAAGAGGCCCAGTGACGTGCGGCCGTGCAGGCCGCCGACGACCTTCTTGGTTTCGGGATCGCGGACGAGGACGGCGAGTTCACGACTGTCGGAGTATCCCGCCTGCGCCTCGTTGTAGGCGCGCAACCCCTCCGCGATCACCGCGCGCTCGTCGTCGTGCGGCGCATCGGTCAGTGTGATCGTAGTCTCGGCTCGATTGGCCACGGCGTGTCCTCCCTACCAGTTTCATGGCCGGAGTTGATCCCGGCATCAAACACCTTCGCCACCCTGGATCGGGGCGTCAGAAGGCGTGGATCACCGGGTCAAGCCCGGTGATGACGACGTTTAATGACTTTTACTAGAGACGTTACCTTCGGGCCTGACCCCGGCGAACCTCAGGCGTCCATGGTCGCCGCGATCTTGGCTGCGATATCGGCGCGCCATTCCTCGATCGGCTTGAAGCCGGGCTTGGCGCGGCAGATGGCTTCGGTTTCGCGGTAGAGTTCGTCCTCGGATTTGTCGAGGTCGATCTCGAATCCCAGCGGCTGCGGCACATACCACGGCGTGTCGCAGAACATCTCGATGCGGTTGCCTTCGGGGTCGCTGAAATAGACCGACCAGGCATTGCCGTGGCAGCGCGGGTCGACGACCTTGCAATTGGCCTCGCGCACCTTGCGGAAGACGCGCTGGACATTGGCGAGCGTGCCGACGTTGAACGACACCTGCTGCACCATCGGCCGATCGAGATCGCCGTTGCGGCCACGCACCAGCACGACCTGGTGGTGGTCGCTGGGGTTGCGGCTGAGAAAGGTGATGCGGCCGTCGGGCGCGCCGTCGCTGACGACGAAACCGAGCACGCGGGTATAGAAGTCGATCATCTTCGGCACGTCGCTGACATAGAGCCCGACATGACTCAGGCGCGGCGATAGCTCTTGCGACATCGATTGGGTCTCCTTTCTCGGCCTCAACGTTAGATTTACCCCAACCCGGGTTGCTCCGCTACGACTCCCCTTCGCCCATAATACAAGGCGTTAGACATGCCCACTCCCGCCAGTTGCCCAGGGGCGGCCACAAGAGTATCGGCGCCCGCATCCAGGCGTCGAACGGGTCGGCCCTCGATATACTCGATTTGCCTGCGGCGATCCCGTTCGGAAATCAGCAGCTTAGTTACCTAATTTCGTCTTTCCCGCGAACGCGGGAACCCAGGGCCGCAAGGGGCTTCAGCAGTTGCCCCCTGTTCAAGCCAGAGGGCCCCCCAAGACTGCGAGCCTGTGTCGGAAAGGTAGCGGCCGGCGGGCTACCGTGATTATATTGGACCGGGAGAAATGCCACTAAACCGCGAGGGAGGCGCGCGATCGATGACGCCGGGTCAATGGGCTCAATGGGTGCTTTGGCTGCCTTGTGGCATCGCATTCTTTGTCGCCGCGACCGTCGGGATCAAAAATTGTGGTCGACTGGCCTGCCCCATGGGCTTGCCAACATGGGATTTCAACCAGAGTTGGGCGTCCAATATCACCATCGTCAGCGGGGCCGTGTCGTTTGGCATATTGGCGACACTTTTGACCGATTCGATGTGGCTGCTGGAGAAGCGGGACTACACCTACCTTGCTTTATTCTTTCCGGCGCTGGTGACGCTGGCACCGGTAATCTTCAATTTCACCCGTGAGGTAAAGGTAACGAACGACAACCAAACTGGCGTCAAGATACAGGGACGGGCGTTTATCTTCCTCTTCGCTGCGGCGCTTACGGTGTGGGGCGCGGCCGGCCAAGTGGAAATCCAGGCGGGCCTCGTCATGTCACTGTTGCAGCAGAACAAAATCGACTTTGAGCCAACGGTTGCCCTTGAAGTGCTGTTCGTCGTGATCTTCGGCGCCCTACCGTTTTATGCTTGGCTTACCATGAACGCGGCGATGAGAATCCAACCCGGTATTGCGCCTCGGCAGTCGTTCCGCGCGGCGATAGACGACGCGCGCGACTTGGGGTGGCCGCTTTTATAGGCGCTCTGCCTAGTCGAGCACTTCCTTGTTGACGACGTTGTCGCGGATCGGCTTGCCGTCGAGGACGCTGAGGATGTTTTGGACGGCGGCGACGCCCATGCGGTCGACCGCCTCGCGCGTCACGCCGGCGACGTGCGGGGCGGCGATGAAATTCGGCAGGGTCAAGAGCGGGTTGTCCTGCGGGGTCGGCTCCTGGTCGAAGACGTCGAGCGCGGCGCCGGCGATGCGGTTCGCCTTCAGCGCGTCGTAGAGCGCCTTCTCGTCGATGATGCCGCCGCGTGCGGTGTTGACGATGAAGGCGCTGCGCTTCATATGCGCGAGCCGCGCGGCGTCGAAGAGGCCGGTCGTCTCGGGGGTTTTCGGGCAATGGATCGTGATGAAGTCGGCGCGCGCGACAGCGGCATCGAGGTCCTGCACCGGCTCGTAGCCCATGCCGCGGATCGTCTCCGAATACATATACGGGTCGTAGACCAGCACATGCGTCTCCATCGCCGCGAAGCGCTTGGCCGAGCGCGTCCCGATCTTGCCAAAGCCGATGATCAATACGGTCTTGCCGTAGAGATCGACCGGCATCTCCTTGTAGCGGTCCTGCCAGCGCCCTTCCCTGACCAGCCTGTCCATCGCCGCGCCGCGGCGGGCCAAAGACATGATCAGGAAGACCCCAGCCTCGGCGACGGTGACCGAATTGGCGGTGCCGCCGATCATCAACGGGATCTTGCGGCGGGTCAGCGCCGGCACGTCGACCGCGTCGTAACCGACGCCGATGCGCGAGACGACTTCAAGTTCGGGCGCGGCGTCGAGCTCGGGGTCGCTGAACGGCTGCACGCCGAGCGCGACTCCCGCGACATCTTCCAGCAGCCGGTGCAATTCGGCCTTCGGGACGGTGGGCACGAAGGAGATCCCCTCGACATCGTCGCGCGCCTCGACGAGCGCCCAGCCGGCCTTCGACATCGTTGTCGGCAGCAGCAGCTTCTTTCTGTTGGTCCCCGTGGTAGTGGTCGCCATTATCGGTCCTCGGATGGTTGGGGTTCAGCCTAGGTTCTGCCGCGTCTCGGGTCTTGCGTCTGATAGGTTGCCACCTCCGCGGCTGGCGCGCGGAGCTCGGCGCCGGCCATCGCCTCGAGGATCCGCGCGGCGACCGGAAAGCCTTCCCGCCCCCAGCCCTGCGCCTGCGCGCGGCTCAGCACGTCATGCGCGAGGAGCCCCAGATGGGCGGGCGCACCGACTTCCCGCGCCAGATCACGAGCGAGCTGCAGATCCTTAGCGACGATGTCGAGGGTTCCGCCGGCAGTGAACGTGCCCGGCAAGACCGAGCGCGGGATGTTGTCGAAGGTCCGGCTGGCACCGGCGCTCACCGGGACGATCTGCGCCAGGACACCGAGGTCGATCCCCGCCTTGGCGCCGATCAGCATGCCTTCGAGCGCCGCGACGAAATTGGTATAGCCGAGATACTGGGTGACGAGCTTGGCGGTGCAGCCGGCCCCCGCCCCGCCGACATAGAAGATGTTCCCGGCCATCGCCGCAAGCAGCGGCCGGTGGCGAGCGAAGACCGCCTCGTCGCCGCCGACCATGACCGTCATCGTTGGGGGACGCCCGCTGACCGGCGCGTCGAGCATGTCGACGCCGCGCGCCCGGCAAGCCTCGGCGACACGCCGCGCCACCGCCGGCGCATTCGTGGTCATATCGATATAGGCACCGCCCCGTTGCAGTCCGGCAAGAATCCCGCTTGCCGGGTCGAGCGCAGCATGCTCCACCTCGGCCGGGCCGGGCAGCGACGTGAACACGACCTCGCTATTGCGGGCGACGGCAGCCGGGTGTTCGGCCGGACGCGCGCCGCGTTCACACAGCGCGGCGGTGGCGTCCCGCCTGACATCATAGACCGTCACTTGGTGGCCGGCATCGACCAGACAGCCGGCCATCGGCGCACCCATCGTCCCCGTGCCGACAAAACCCAGCCGCATCGGATTTTTACCTCTCGCTCGAGGCAAAGAGGCTAACCCGCGGCGTCGACCAAGACAACCGGCGGTCGACGGCTGCTAGTCGCGGAAATTCACGTACTGCAACGGCTGCTCGATCTTCATGCCGCGGGCCACGGCGATCGCCGCCTGCAAATCGTCGCGCTTCTTGCCGGTGACGCGCAGCTCGTCGCCCTGGATCGACACCTGCACCTTCAGCTTGCTGTCCTTGATCTCGCGGATCAGCTGCCGTGCAAGATCCGCGTCGACGCCTTGCCGCAGCACAATCGTCTGCTTCAGCGTGTTGCCCGACGCCTTCTCCGGCGTCTTGTAATCCAAAGCTGCAGGGTCGACCTTGCGGCGCGTCATATGCACTTTCAGCAACTCGTGCATTTGCTTCAGCTTGAGCTCGTCATCGGCGATGACGTTGAGCACGCCCTCCTGACGCTCGATCTTGCATTTGCTTCCCTTGAAGTCGAAGCGCGTCCCGATCTCGCGCGTAATTCCGGCAAGGGCGTTGTCGACTTCGGGAAGCTCGATCCGCGAAACGATGTCGAAGCTCGGCACGGCCGCCTCCTCCGCTTCAAAAGCGATTTCCGTCCGATATGGCGCGCCGGAAAACCAAATTCAGCGCCGATCAGGCGGCTCTTGTCGAGGCCGGGTAAAGACCGGCTGATCCATGATCGATTGAAGATAATCCCTGACGCGCCGGTAGGCGGCGTCATATGGCAAACGCCGCGGCGGCGCGGTCGTCGCCTCGTCGCTTTCAATGAGGCGACCCCACTGTGCGACCGCCGCGCGCAGCTCCGGATCGCTCAGAATGAAGTCCACCACCTGGTTCTGCGTGCCCAGGCTGGGGGCGCCATTTTCCTCGCTCATTTCGCGATAAAGCTCGATGGCGTAGGCGAGCGCTTGCCGGATCAACAGGGTGTCTTCGGTAATAGCGGGCATGGGGTCACGTTCTGGATGCTCGCATTGAGAACACCGCGGCGCCCGGAGGGTTCTCGTTACGACCGGTCGCGAAATGCTGCTGCAGTCGCCGCCAGCCCGGTTTTGGCCGAGACCGGAGGCCGCCAATCGAGGGCGGCGCGGGTCTCCGCGTCATCGACCTGGAGCGAGAGGGTCAGCCGCGAGAGCAGCGGTCCCAGCTTCGGAAGCCTGCGAAGAAGGGCTAGGGCGGGTGGTGGGACACCGAAGAGCCGGGCCGGCTTGTCCAGTCCGGCGGCGAGGAGTTGGATCAGCTCGGGTGTCGACAGGTCGGCCGCGTCGCGCGCAAGCAGCACCCGCCCGGCCGCGCCGGGTTGCAGGCAAGCGCGGCCAACGAGATCGATCAGGTTGTCGATGAAGATCAGGCTGCGGCGATTGTCAATCCCAGCGAGGGGCAGCGGCAGCCCGCTCGCGACGAGCCGCATCAGGGCCCGGAAATTTGCCTTCACTCCGGGACCGTAGACGAGCGGCGGCCGCAGAATGACAATTTCGATCCCGGTTTCCAGCGCCGCCGCCTGCAAAGCGCGCTCGATGGCGAGCTTGCCGCGGCCATAAGGATCGCGCGGGCACGGCGGGTCGGTCCCCCGAAGCGGCGCTCCCGGCAAGGTGGCTTCACCCATTGCCCGGACTGAACTCATCTGGATGAGCCGGCGGACCCCCGCCTTTGCCGCGGAGTGCGCCAGGACCCGCGCGGCCTGCGCCTCGCTATGATCTGCTGCCTCCGGCCTCGGACCATGCGCGCGATTGGCGAGATGAACGACGATGTCGATACGGTCGAGATGCCCCGACCAGTCGGTTGTCGGGCCAATATCTCCGATCGGGCGAAGCTCGACGGCCGGAATTGGTTCCGCAGGACGCCGGGCCAGCCCGAGCACCGCATGGCCACGCTCGACCAGGCCGGCGCACAGAGCGCGGCCGATGAAGCCGGCCGCACCGGTCACCAGGATGCGTGCCAAGCGCTCCCCTCGGCGCCACCGCCTCGCGGATTGTCCAACCGGTCGCGACGCAGATGCATTAGAGAGATCCTGCTGCCGATCCCACCCTCCGGCGTTTCGACGTGGCCCTATCCGTTATCAGAGAACCGCTGAACCTGCCGAAACGGTCCGCAGCGCCCGGCGCGGCGCGGCGGCCAAAGCTCCTTTTTCTCGTAACAGAGGATTGGTACTTCTGCTCGCACCGTCTCCCCGCGGCGCGCGCCGCCCGGGCGGCCGGTTTCGATGTCGTGGTCGCGACCCGCGTGCGCGAGCATGGCGATCGGATTCGGGACGAAGGTTTCGCCTTGCGCCCGATTGGGTGGCGAAGGCGCGGGGACGGGGTCTTTGGCGCGGCGCGGGCGATCTTCCAAATCGCCAGGCTCTATCGCGCCGAGCAGCCTGATCTTGTCCATCACATTGCGCTGAAATCGGTGCTGTTCGGCGGCATCGCCCTTCGCTGTGCCTTCCCGGCCCAGGAAAGGGCTCCGGTGGCGATCGATTCGGTAATGGGCCTGGGTTCCCGTTTCTCGGCTGCGAGCTTTGCCGCGAGGTTGCGGCGGCCTTGGCTGGGTATCGCGCTGCGCCTTGCGGCGGGTCGAGAGCGGGGTTGGGTCATTGTGCAAAACCCGGAAGACCGCGACGCCTTGACGGCACTCGGGATCGTCCCTCGACAAATCATGATGATCAGAGGGTCGGGCGTCGACTGTCACCATTTTCGCGCGCTGCCCGATCCCGACGCCCCGACCGTCACGGTTGCGCTCGTCTCGCGCATGCTGCGCGACAAGGGCGTGCTCGACGCCGCCGCCGCAATCCGCCTTCTCCGCGGGCGCGGCCTCCCGGTCGAACTCCTGCTCGCCGGACCCACCGATTCCGACAATCGCGGATCGCTGACGGCGGAAACACTCATTTCGCTGGGAGCTGCCGATCATGGGATCGAATGGCTCGGCCCTGTTGCCGATGTTCGCGCCGTGTGGCGCCGGGCGGCGATCGCCGTACTGCCCTCGACTTATGGCGAAGGCGTGCCGAAGGCGTTGCTCGAGGCGGCCGCCTGCGCGCGTCCCATGGTCGCCAGCGATGTGCCCGGCTGCCGCGAGGTCGTGCGTCCCGGCGAGACCGGGCTTCTGGCGCCTCCACGCAATATCCAGGGACTGGCGGACGCCATCGCCGCGCTTGCCGGCGATCCGGTGCGACGCAAAGCGATGGGGCGCGCGGGACGCGAATTGGTCGAGCGCGAGTTTGCCGAGGAAATCGTGGCCCGCGAGACGCTCGCGGTCTATGACGCCGCGCTGCGCGAACGGGGGGTGCGATTATGATCCGGGTGTGGCTCATCGCGGCAGCGGTCGGCGGGTTCTTGTCGGTTGCGGCCGGCGCTGCCGCGGCCCACATCGCCGCCGGCGAGCGAGCCGCCGAACTGCTGCGGACGGGCGCCCTTTACGGCATGGTGCACGCCGCGGCGCTGATCGCCGTGACGGCGATCGCGGAGTCCCGCGACCGGCTCGGGCCGGCGCTGACTCTTGCTGGCTGGACCTTTGCCGGCGGCATGCTGTTGTTCAGCCTCAGCCTCTTTGCGTTGGCGCTGACCGGACGCGAATGGCTTGGGTTGATCACGCCTTTCGGCGGCGCGGGTTTGCTTGTCGGTTGGGCCGCGCTCGCCCTTCATGCCTTCAGCCGCCGCTAGGGAGCGGGCCGGCCAGGTCTGTAGTTATCATTAAAGCGGGTGTGCGATACTCGACCCGGCTGCGAGGATTCTCCGATGACAACTTTTCTTTATACCCACCCGGCCTGTCTCGACCATGACCCCGGCCGACACCACCCGGAATCGCCGGCCCGGTTGCGGGCGGTTTTGGAGGCGCTCGACGATCCGGAGTTCGCCGGGCTGGAGCGCTGCGAAGCGCCGGAAGCAGCCCGCGAGGATTTGTTGCGAGTCCACCCGCGGCGGCACGTCGAGAAGATTCTCGACGCGGTCCCAGAAACCGGCCATGTCGCAATCGATGCCGATACGGTGCTGTCCCCAGCATCGGGAGAAGCGGCGTTGCGCGCCGCCGGCGCAGTCGTCGCCGCGGTCGATGCGGTCGTGGCAAACGAGGCTGACACCGCGTTTTGCGCGGTCCGCCCACCCGGCCATCATGCCGAGCCGCAACGGGCGATGGGGTTTTGCCTCTTCAACAATGCCGCGATCGGCGCGCTGCGGGCGCGCGAGGTGCATGGCCTTGCCCGCGTGGCCGTCGTCGATTTCGACGTCCATCACGGCAACGGTACACAGGCGGCCTTCGAGGCAGACGGCAGCCTGTTCTATGCCTCTACGCATCAATATCCGCTATATCCCGGAACCGGTGCGGCGAACGAGACTGGGGTCGGCAATGTCGTGAACGTGCCGCTGCGCCCGATGGCCGGCTCGAGCCAGTTCCGCCTCGGCGTGACGCAGCGCATCCTGCCGGCGCTCGATGCCTTCCGGCCCGAGCTGGTGATAGTCTCGGCGGGTTTCGACGCGCACAGACGCGACCCGCTGGCGCAGCTGATGCTCGAGGAGGCTGACTACACCTGGGTCACCGAGAAGCTGCTCGAGATCGCCGATCGCCATGCCGCAGGCCGGTTGGTCGCCACTCTGGAAGGCGGTTACGACCTGGCTGCGCTGGCGGCAAGCGCTGCGGCGCATGTCCGCGTGCTGATGTCGGCGTGACCGATCGCTTCTTCCCGCTGTTGTAATTCGGCAACAACAGTCTTGTTTTGCGCTCTCGTCATGGGCTAAACCGCAGAACCATCCTCGCGTTTTTTGTTAAGAAGAAAGTAGATGGTCGACTCCCCCGATGGCGTTCCCCCCGATATCGCCGCGATGAATTTCGAGGATGCGCTTGCCGAGCTCGAGCAGATCGTACGACGGCTCGAGGGCGGACAGGTTAAGCTTGACGAAGCAATTATGTCTTATGAGCGCGGAGCTCAACTGAAGCGGCATTGCGAAAGAAAACTGAACGAGGCGCAGCAAAGGGTGGATCGAATTGTTATTGGTCCCGAGGGCGCCATCGACGCGGAGCCCGCCAAACTTGACTGAAACGACATGGTCCGAAGGTATTTCTTTTTCGAGCGCTCTGGACGAGGCCGCCAAGCTCACCGACGCCGCGTTGGAACAGCTGCTGGTCGTGCCTCCCGGTCTCGAGGCGAGGGTTTATGAGGCGATGCGCTACTCGGCTCTGGCGCCGGGGAAACGGTTGCGGCCGTTTCTGATCCTGGCAAGCGCCGGGCTTTTTGGGGTCGCCCGGCGCTGCGCCCTGCAAGTGGCGGCGGCGATCGAAATGGTCCACACCTATTCCCTCGTTCATGATGATCTGCCGGCGATGGACAACAGCGACCTGCGCCGCGGCCGCGCCACCTGCCATAAGCAATTCGACGAGGCGACGGCGGTTCTCGCCGGAGACGGTCTGTTGACCGCAGCCTTCGGGGTGTTGGCCCATCCAGACACCCATGGCGACCCTGCGGTACGGTGCGAACTCGTCTCCGAACTCGCCGCCGCCGCCGGCGCGGCCGGCATGGTCGGCGGGCAGATGATCGATCTGATTGCTGAGCACCAGGGCTTGGACATCGGCGCGATCACCCGGCTGCAGCGGATGAAGACCGGCGCGCTGATTGCCTTTTCGTGCGAAGCCGGAGCGATTCTCGCCAAGGCGCCTGGTGAAGCCCGAATTGCGCTACGCGGCTACGCCCACGATCTGGGGCTCGCCTTCCAAATCGCCGACGATCTGCTGGACGTCGAAGGCTCCGCGGCCGAAACTGGCAAGCCGGTCGGCGCCGACGCTGCTGCTGGAAAAGCCACCTTCGTCTCAATACTCGGGGCGGAGCGGGCCCGGGCGCAGGCCGAGCTGCTGATTAACCAAGCAATGGCCCACCTTGATTTGTTCGAACAAAGAGCGGAACTTTTACGAGAGGCGGCGCGATTCGTAATCGCCCGCCGTACCTGAGGAGCGCAGCATTGGATTCAAAACCAACACGCCCGATTTCAAATCGGACGCCGCTGCTCGACCAGATCGATATTCCCGCCGATCTGCGCAAGCTGCCGGAAGAAGATCTGCGGCAGCTTGCCGATGAGTTGCGCGCCGAGCTGATCGATGCGGTTTCGATCACCGGCGGTCATTTCGGCGCCAGCCTCGGCGTCGTCGAGCTGACCGTGGCATTGCACTATGTCTTCGACACGCCGCATGACCGGCTCATCTGGGACGTCGGTCATCAGGCGTATCCGCACAAGATCCTGACGGGCCGGCGCGACCGTATCCGCACGATCCGGCAGGGCGGCGGGCTGTCGGGTTTCACGAAGCGCTCGGAGAGCGAATACGACCCGTTCGGCGCCGCGCACGCCTCAACCTCGATCTCCTCCGCGCTCGGCATGGCCGTCGCCCGCGACTTCCGTGGCGAGCTTCGCAACGTCATCGCGGTGATCGGCGACAGCGCGATGAGCGGAGGGATGGCCTACGAGGCGATGAACAATGCCGGCGCAATGGATTCGCGGCTGATCGTCATCCTCAACGACAACGACATGTCGATCGCGCCGGCGGTAGGCGCGATGAGCGCCTATCTGTCGCGCCTGCTGTCTTCGAAATCCTTCATGTCGCTGCGCCACATCGCCAAGGAGGTGGCGCGCCACTTCCCCAAGCCGCTCGAGCATGCGGCGCGCCGAGCCGAGGAATACGCCCGTGGCTTTGTCACCGGCGGGACCTTGTTCGAGGAGCTCGGCTTTTACTATGTCGGCCCGATCGACGGTCACAACATCGATCATCTGCTGCCGGTATTGAAGAACGTCCGCGACAGCAAGGAACCGGGGCCAGTCCTGATCCACGCCGTGACCGAGAAGGGTCACGGCTATCTGTCGGCCGAGCAGGCCGAGGACAAGTGGCACAGCGTCGCCAAGTTCGACGTCGTCACCGGCGCCCAGGTGAAATCGAAGTCGACCGCGCCTTCCTACACCAGCGTGTTCGCCAAATCGCTGATCAAGGAAGCCGAAGCCGACGATCGCATCGTCGCGATCACCGCGGCGATGCCGTCGGGAACCGGGCTCAACCTGTTCGGCGACAAATTTCCGAAGCGGTGCTTCGACGTCGGCATTGCCGAACAGCACGCGGTGACCTTCGCCGCCGGCCTCGCCGCCGAGGGGATGAAGCCGTTCGCCACGATCTATTCGACATTCCTGCAGCGCGCCTATGACCAAGTCGTGCACGACGTTGCGATCCAGAAACTGCCGGTGCGCTTTGCCATTGACCGCGCCGGTCTCGTCGGCAATGACGGCCAGACCCATGCCGGCTCGTTCGACGTCACCTATCTCGGCTGTCTGCCTGGGTTCATCATCATGGCGGCGGGCGACGAAGCGGATCTGTTCCACATGGTGGCGACCTGCGCCGCTATCGACGACGCACCCTCGGCGGTGCGCTATCCGCGCGGCGACGGCATCGGCGTGCCGCTGCCGGAACGGGGTGTGCCGCTCGAGATCGGCCGCGGCCGCATCATGCGCGAGGGCACCAAAATCGCGCTGTTGAGCCTGGGTGGGCGTCTTACGGAATGCATGAAGGCAGCTCAGGAACTCGGCACCTATGGGCTATCGACAACGGTCGCCGATGCGCGTTTTGCCAAACCCCTCGACACCGGGCTGATCAATCGCCTGGCTCGCGAACATGAGGTCATGATCACGGTCGAGGAGGGGGCGATCGGCGGCTTTGGCAGCCACGTGCTGCATCACCTCGCGATGACCGGGATGCTGGACCACGGGCTGAAGATCCGCACGATGGTGCTGCCCGATGTCTTCCTCGACCACGATTTGCCACAGGCGCAATACGACCAGGCCGGGCTCAACGCCCGCCACATCGTAGCGATGGCGCTGTCGGCGCTCGGCCGCGAACTCACCGAGCAGCCGGCCCGCGCTTAGCTTAGCTTCGCGCCCAACTTCTTGTTAGTCGCCGGCACGTCGAGATCTCGCACGGCGAGCGGCGCCGGACGCCGGGTGGCTCACCACATGTCGGTGAGCCCCTCGCCCGCAATGCGGGAGAGGGAGGGACCCAGCCCGCAGGGCTGGGAGGGTGAGGGACCCCACGTCCGGCGACACCCTCACCCGCCTCGCTGCGCTCGTCACCCTCTCCCGCGGTGCGGGAGAGGGGCCACCTCTGTCAGGCTCCTCCCAGGTGACTCAGGGCGAGGCGTGGCCCATGAAGATCTGCGGGATCGGCTGGCCCCAGGGCCCGCCGGTGCCTTCGCCGCGCTCCAGTAGATTGGGTGGGGTTTGGGCGTTCAACACGTCGGTGTCGGCCCAGTGCTCGTGCACCCGGCCCCACGGATCGGCCCAGTAATCGAACAACTGGCTGCCGATCAGGTGGCGGCCGATGCCCCACATGTGCTGGTAGCCCTTCTTTTGCAGCTGCTCGTTGCCGACCATCACATCGTCGATGTCGGCGGCCTCGTAGGACAGGTGGTTGAGGCCGCTCTTGTCGCCGCGGATGCAGAAGAAGGCGTGGTGGTCGACATAGTCGTCGCCGCGGTCGAGCCGATTGAACGAGCCGACGACATTCGTCTTTTCCCCGGCATAGAACTCGTCGGAGCAGCGGAAGCCGAGCATCTCGCGGTACCAGCCGAGCGTCTTGTCGAAATTCTTGCTCATGATAACGAAATGGCCGAACCGCTTGATGTGCGACGGGCCCGGCTCGATCCGGAACAATTCGCCCTTGCGGCGGTATTTGTTTTCGCCGGAATTGACCGCGGGACGCTTTACCGGAATCGGGTCGAGCATCTGCATGCCATAGACGATTTCGACTTGGTATCCGTCGGGATCGGTCAAGCGGACGCGCTTGCCGCCGCCGGGTTCGTCCATGTCTTCGATCGGCGAGGCGCCGTCGACCCGCGAGATCTTTTCGAGATCCTCCATGTTCGCCGCGTGGACCGCTATTCCGACATAGCGCGGCTCACCCAGTTCGGTGACATGGATGTGATGCGGTGCATCGGTGCCACGCATGTAGAGGGCGCTCCTCGTCCGGTCGGCGCGGACCATGCCGAAATCGGTCAGGAACTCCTCCTGTTTGTCGAGATCGGGCGAGCGCAGCCGCCCATAAGCGAGGTCGAAGGCTTTGATCGCAGGCATGACCATCTCCCAATACGAACCTGTCAGGCCATCTTAGAACATTTCGAAGTCGGACCGGAACAAGGGAGTGAACCATGAGCTCGACATTTGCGATCAGATGGGTCCGGTCGTGTCGCGGGCAGGAGGTCGTAAAGCATCCGCGGCATCATCGCGGTGGCGCGGTCGCGGGTGTTGGTCGACTGCCGCCCCAATAGCTTTCCACCGGGATGCCGCGGCGGTGCCGCTCGGTGATCGACAGCGACAGCGCGTCGGGGATGCGCCGCAGGCGATCAGATAATTGAAATTGCGGCCGGAATTCGCGGTCCAGATCTGTTCAACGATCATCGCTCGCAGCTCCTTCCGACTCTTCGGAAGGCAGGAACTAGTCTCAGCGGGAGGACGAGTTAAACCGCCCAGCCCAATTGTAGCGGCGCGCCTCCGTCTCTTCCCGGCGTGCCACCTGGTCTTCCTCCAATTCCCGCAATCGGCCTTCGAAATCGCTCGCTTCGATCGCCCGCAGAAAGGTTTCGATCATCTGAGACAGCGTGAACCCCTCGCCGGGGGTAATGGCGCCGCGCCCGACCGCGCCGCTGACCACTTTTATCGCGGCCAAGATGTCGTCTGCGCTGCGGATCGGCGGCAAAGCGAGCTCGACCGCCCGTTCGCGGCGCGGCGCAACGGTGCGGTCGAGACAGAGCCGCAACGCCGCCTGATCGCCGGCAAGCGCCAATTCGACCGCCTTGCGGGTCAGCGCCGTGGCTTCGCCATCGAGCAACATCTCGGCCGCCCGCGTCGCCCGGTTCGAGGAGCCACGCGGCCGCCCGGCAGGATTGCCGGACTGTCCCTTCGGAAACGGCCGCCCGCAGGGTCGCTTTGCTGTTTCTGCTGTTTTCTGCAGCGAAATATCAGTCATCGCTCGATCTCGTTTTCTCACTGGGCGCCGTCCATCGGCGCTTCCGTAGCGACATGAAACACAACATTGTGGCAATTTTAGCGTTGCTGATATGGCAAACAAACGCGTGATCGCCTCGACCTACATCTTGATCTTCATCCGGATGCGTCGAAATAAAACGTCGCACACCCTTGCTATCGCCCTCACGTTTTAACTCGGCGACAATCTCTTCTTTGTTCTCATCGGTCAGACAACAATCAATGATAGTGGAATTATCCGTGTTGTGGCGAATATAAAACGTGTCGCCGTACCCAACAGAAAAGGACTTAACGATGCTCATCGTCGCCTCGGAACGGGGGAATTACGCCTTCGCTGGTTTGCCCGGCGGCCGACTGGTACCGGTTCGGGCCGGCTTCGTCGGGATCGGGAGGGATTGGGCCGCATCGAGGAGGCGCTTGGAGTATTCATCGGCAGCGCGCTTCATCGCGGCCTCAGTGACTGCGAAAATGAGATAGGCCCCGACGAAGATAATCCCGAAAAATTCGATGAGGGGCTGACGGTTGAAGAAGAAGGCAGCACCGGCAACAATCAAGGCAAAGCCCCAAATGATGAGGCCATAACGCTTTATTCCAAGAATATTGCGTCGGAAGCCGTACCAGATATTTTCACTATGCACGATATCGAACGGCGCTTTGGATTTCAGTTCGAGCGCCTTACGCCGCAGCCAGTCGGCGCAAGTCAGATAAGCAGCATCGGCACGCGCGGGATCGCCTCGTTCTTCAGCTTCGGAGGGTAACCAATCAACGATCCCGAGCTCGATCAAATGACGGTGCAGCCGCGCCTTGCTGCCCGGTGCGATAGTGGAGTCGCTATGACGCAACATCCGCACCGTCGGCGGGCCGCCCCACGATGCCCACAGTGGCCCTTCAATCGCCTTGCCCGCATCCCGCGCAAGCTGAGCCAGCACGAATGCGCCAAGCGCGAGAAACGCGCTGCCGCCAATCAGCTTCACCGGCCATTGGGCAAAAGGAATCCACGCACTAATCGCTAGGAATAGCGAGAACGCTACCACCGCCATCGGAGCAACACGGGCTCCGAGAATATATCGATCGATCAAGCCGCCCATGTCTGAGAGGACTTTAACCACCCGGTCAAAGATCGTATTGTTCTACGCGCGGAGCGAAGGGCAACACGTCGGCGGTTTCATAACCGTCACGAGGCGGAAATCCGCCCCAATGCACTTTCGACGCTCCTCTGAGTTGCAATCACCGCTCCCCCGCGCCGCGTAAACGCGTTGAGCACCATCTTCCGCGGATGGGTGTCGTCGTCTTTGGGCGCCGAGACGAACGCCGAGAATCGCGTCGCACTACCCTCGGGCTTCATCGGGCCGATGATCTGATTGAGGATCGTCGGCCCCACATTGCGCCGGCTCCCGTGGTGCGGAATCTGTACAAACATGAAATCCTGAAGCGGCAAGCCGAGGTGCTCGGCAGCATAGGCGGCATATGTCAGTCCTCGGATGCCCGCGTCTCCCGTCAGCAGAACGCGCCGACCGACACCAAAATCGCCGTAGAGCACGACGCTGCTTTCGTTGCTCGCACTTGTTATGCCGCCGTCCCTCAGCAGCTCCTTGTCCCACGATTCCGTCACCCACGTTTGTACTTTCGCCTTGGCTCTCTCAATCATGCGCGCAATGACGCCCGGCTGTTTTCCGATCCACCAGCCTGTCCCCTCGATCGCCTTCTGATCCGGGTCAGGCGTCCGATCGAATTGCGCCAGCAGAGCCGGATAAACCTCCTCGTGAGGGGAAAGCACCCGGAACGGGCCAATGTTTGCCCCGGCAAAAGGCAATTGAAGCGCGATTTGCCGCGCGCCCGCACTGAGCTGCACTAGCTCGCTCAGCACGTCGTACTCCTTGCGGATCGCCGCCTGCAATCCCTCGGCAGTCCAACGCTTATCCGAGAAATATGGTCGCGCAGCGGCAGCGAAGGCCCATGGAGCGTGCATCCATAGATTTACGACCGGTAGCTCGGCTAGTACCACTCGAAGGCCCGACGCGTGATCCGCGTCGGCATGGGTCAGCACTACATGCGAGATGACCGCGTTGTTACCGAAATGCCTCCTGATGTGGGCGACGAGTTCTTTGCCAGAGTCCAGATTTCCGCCGTCGACAATCATCAGCTCGTAAGACGAAGTGTCGCCATAGCGGACGACGATCGCATCTCCGGGCCGGGATGCATCCCCGACCGGGAGAAACTCAATTTCGCAATTCATCTGCGTAGATCTCCGCGAGATTTGAATAGGCAGGAGGTGGCGGGCGTGCCGCCACTCTGCCAAAAAGATCAGGGCGTTTGAGGCTCGTAGGGGCCGGGTGGCGGGAGCTGCTCCGGTAACGCCGGTGTGACCCCGACAAACGAGCGGCCGGTGTTGATCTCGCAAATCCTGCCGCTGTTGACCTTAAAAAATGCGGCGATATCGCTTTGACGATCGCCGCGAGCCAGCATTCCCTTAACGACCGCAGCATCCCGCTCATAGAGCCGGATGCCGGGACTCTTTGATCTACGCATTGTTACACCCCTACATCGGTTTACACACGACGGAGAGGCCGGGATCAGGTGTCGAGGCTGGGTCGCGGCCCCCGCCACGGATCAAGGTGGGATTGATGCTGTCGGCGTCAAGAGGCAATCCGCGCCGCGGCGACGCGGCCTTCTTCGTCTTAATCGTGCATATGTATCATATGCACCCTTGTGTCTTCATCCTGTAGAGACATATCCGTCATGGAGGGATAGAGACGGTTTTGTCTCTGTGGAGAGGCCACACATGCTAGGCGAAAATCTTGAGAACGACGCCAAAGACAACGCCCGTACGATGTCGCGGAAATGGGGAAGCGACGTTGTATCCGCAGGCTTCACATCGCTCCCAAACCATCTTCTCAGTATAAATCAGTTCGTCACGAAAGAAAGCCGGCTTGCCCCGACCGAGCTACTGACGCTGTTCCAAATTCTCTCGGCCTGGTGGCATGCAGATCGATTGCCATTTCCAAGCAAGGCCACGATTGCAAAACGTTTAGGACTGAGCCCGCGTCAGGTGCAGAGAGCGTTGAATGGTTTAGAAGAAAAAGGCTACATCACCCGCGTCGCCAGATTTTATCAAAACAGGGGTAGGGCAAGTAATTCCTATGATTTATCGAAGATGGTGGCGCTTGTACAGGTCTTGGCTGAACAGAATCCTGACGCCTTCAAGAGAAGGCGGAGTTCACTTGCTGCGTAATGAAAAGAAATAAAGCCCCAAAGCGGAACGCCTTAGGGCTTCATTTCTAGGCCACGGAGACCGCGACCCAGCCTCGACAAGCTCTTATATTGTCGCCTTGGACAGCACGTCAAGATAAAAGGATTTCCACTCCCAGCCATAGGTTATTTTGACGGCTGAATGACCCCAGGGAGTTCCGTGATGGGATGGGGTCGCCGTTCATCTGCCGCCGCCGGGCGACGCGTCAAACGCTTGAGAGAAGTCTTGACCCGACGGGCGCGCCCAGCGGCCAATATTTTCCCGAATCGCCGCTATGCGACAAAAATCGAAATTTGTAATCGAGCGGCGGCCTACGAGATGTAGATTGCCCTGCTGCGCTATTCCAACGCACATGACGATCGAGACCCAACAACAGGGAGACCTCGCGAGCGTTTATCGCCGCGCCTTCGCCGAATACGGCGCGCGGGCGCTGTGGAACAAGCGCGAGCTCGAGGCGCCGACCCAGCGGATGCTCTGGTCGTCGCGCGCGCCTTGGACGTGGAGGGCGACCGTGAAGCCCGGCGGCTGACGGAACAGACGGAGCGGGCCTGCCGTGCCGCTCTTTAGTGTTCAGATCCATTCAGACGACGCATTGGCCGAGTCCGGACCAATGCTAGCACCATATAACTCCGCCACACCGGCGAAGGCCGGTGCCCATCGCGGAGATGGATCCCGGCCTTCGCCGGGAAGGCAAAGGCAGAAGACGCGGCATTTGAAGCATCTGAATGCGTCTGAGATTCAAACCGATATTCTCCGCCTGCTTGCCGCACACCGCGGAAGGCGGTGCTACCTCTCACCCGCCAAGCCCCCACCCTACCCCTCCCCGCATGCGCAGGGCTGTCCGGGGAACTTTTCTTGCAAGAGCAATGAGTTGTCGCCTTTCATATCACCCCCAACTCGTCTTGCGCGGACTTGCTCCGCGCATCCACGCCTTTTTTCGGACGCTCGAAGGCGTGGATGGCCGGGACAAGCCCGGCCAAGACGAGTTATTCGGCCGATTTCTGTCTTATTCGACCACGAAGTTTTCCCCGGACAGCCCTGCCGCAGGCGGGGGAGGGAATGGGAGGGACTGGTCCCCTTCCTGCGGGAAGAGGAGCTCAAATTGTGTTTCGTGGCCCTTCTCTCGCACTGCGGGAGGGGGTGGCGACCCCCGGATCGCGGTCCGGGGGAGACGGGGGAGGGCTACTCGGCCGCGGCGCGGACCGGGGCTTTTCGAGGGCTTCGGCGGCGGTGGCGACCCGGGTGCCTTCGAAGAAGTCGGGATTTTGCATGTCCAAGAGGCGCACGGCGTCGCGAAGGCTGATCAGCCATGCGGCGGCCAATAATGCAGCGCCGCGAAGAGCAGACCGGTCAGCACGACGATCAGGCTGCCGAGCCGGACGACGACGCGGTCGATCCGCGCCTCGACCTCGGCGAAGCGCAGCAGCATTCGCTGTTCCAGCGCCTGCAGGTCCTGCTTGGTGGCAACGTTGTCGTGGATCGCGTCGAAGATCTCGGTGGCGATCCGCTCGGCCTTCTGGCGATCGATATTGGCGTCCGCCAAGGCATTGGTCAGAGAAAGCCGGTCGGTCAAAAGGGCGCCTCCGCTTAGCGCTCCGCACTCGAGCCGAAACCTCACCCGGGGGTGAGGTTTTGCGGCGGAAGGCCGGTGCGGACCGGCCATGTCGGGCTGCAGACCCTATCCGTCGCGCATCGCCATTCTAACACGACCCGAGGAAGCGGGTGACAAGCGACCGGGCTCGACGCGCGACTTGCTCTGTAGGGGCCTGATGAGAATGTCATCCGCTGGCCGGGAGTGCGAAGTGTTCTCCACGGGGTCCCTCTCTGAGCGTCGAGAGGGCAGGCCTGCTCACAGCAATGAACGATCACCACAATTCAAGCTAATAGGGCGGCCTCTCGCGACGCCGCCTTTTTGCGACGAGGAAGGGAGGGCTACTCGGCGGCGGCGCGGACTGGGGCTTTGCCGAGCACTTCGGCGGCGGCGTCGGCGACCGGGGTGCCTTCGAAGAAGTCGGGGTTCTGCGTGCCGAAGAGGCGCACGGCATTGGCGAAGGTGAAGTCGCGGAAGTCGTCGCGGGTGATCAGCTCGTCCTCGACCAATTCCCACGCTTCCGGCAGGACCATGCGCATGTCGGGGATGTCGAAATGGCCGACATCCGAGCTGAAGATCGCGTTGATCCGGGCGCCCAACGGGTTGAGCTTGCTGAACGCGACAGCGTTCATGCGGTCGTCCGGCTCGCAGCCGAAGAAGAACGGCTTCGCATAGAGGTCGAGCCAGTCCTCCTTCTTGGTGATCCGGCAGGCGGCGTAATCGTCGTGCACCGGGACCCCGCCGTCGAGCTCGTCGTCGCCCGGGTTTGGCCAGCCGTCGCGGCGGCGCAGCTCGTCGCCGATGTCCTTGTAGCCGTATTTCTCGACCAGCTGCGCCAGCAACGGGCGGTCGAGCTTTTTCGGGTCCATGTATTCGAGCCCTGCCTTGCCGCGCCGCTCCCAATGCTCGATCAGGTCGGCGAACAATTGACAGGCCCAGCCGGAACCGCCTTCGAGGAAACCAAAGCGCAGATCGGGGAAGCGCCGCGTGACGCCGCCGAGGAAAATGGCCTTGGCCACCGCGTGGCCGGCGGCGGCGAAATGGCCGATATGGTTGAAGGTGAAGTTGCTCGGCCCATTGCGCAGGCCGAGGCCGCGACCGCCGGTGTGGAATGTCGGCGCGATCTTCAGCTCCAGGCATTTCCGCCAGACCGTGTCGTAGTCGTAGTCGCTGTCGATGCCGAGCTGGTCGTAATGCGCCGCAAAGCGGGCGATTTCGGAGTCGACGCCTTTGGCCCCCGGCAGTGGCCGCCTGATCCCGCTGCCGAACATGCCGACCTTGGAGCCGAGCTGCCGGGTGACGAATTCGAGCTCCTCGATCGCCTCCTCGGGGGTGTGCATCGGGATCACCGCCGCCGGGGTCAGACGGTCGCTGAGATCGCGGAAGTAATCAGCCGTGACGATATTGAAGCCGCGGATCACCGCGCGTCGGGTCTCGGCATCCTCGATCCGCGTTATGCCCAGCCCCGCGGTCGGATAGACGATGCCGAAATCGATCCCGAGCTCGTCGAGCCGGTCGTAGAGCATCCGCGGCATCATTGCGGTGGCGCGGTCGCGGGTGTTGGTCGACTGCCGTCCCCAATAGCCTTCCATCGCAATGCCGCGCCGGCGCCGCTCTTCGATGGAGAGGGAGAGCACGTCGGGGATGCGGCGCATGTGCCTGAGGAACCCGTCCGCCGCCTTGTCGCCGGCGGCCTTGCGGACCTTCTCGGCGAAGACCGGCCCGTATTCGATCCAATGGCCGTCGGCGTCGATGACCGGATGGGTGAGCCCGGAACGGACCTTCTCGGGGTGCCACTCTTTGCGCGCGCTCATGCTCTCTCCTTCGCGAAGTGTTGGCGCGCATTGTGCTGCCATTCTTAACAGAGTGCCAGCAACGATTTCCCGATGCGGGACGTCAGCAGGATGCGGAAAACTCTGCTGTCGTTCCGGGGCGGCCCTTCAGGGCCGAGCCCGGAACCCATTAACACCGGGCAAGCCGTCGATTACTCAAGCCGGTGTTCATGGATTCCGGGCTCGCGGGCAAAGCCCGCGCCCCGGAATGACGACATCCCAGCGTTCTTCCGCACCCTGCTAGACTCCCAGGCCGAAGCGGCGGCCGAGGAAATCGAGCACGTCGCCGGCGCAGCGGTCGGGGAAGGCGTCGCAGATGTTATGCGGGGCGCCTTCGTAGACCCGCATCTCGACATCCCTGACGTGCCGGCGGAACGGCTCGTAATTCGCGGTCGAGCCGATCGGCTCGGCGCCCGGCACGACGACGAGGGTGGGGCACAGAATACGGTGCAGCTGGTCGCTCCAGTCGTAGCTCGCCATCAGCAGGACGAATTTGCCGATATAGGCCGGATCGTTCTTGGCGGCCTCGTCGAGAAACCACTCGACCAGCTCCGGATCGACCTTGTCGAGCGGCAATCGGTCGGCGATCGTCTCGGCGAGAAAGGCGCGCATGCCTTTCGCTTGAATCTGCGGGATCCAGCTCGGCGCCTGACTCTGTTTAAGCCCGGGCGTCGAGCCGAACAGCATGAGACTGCGCACCCGCTCGCCATGGTTCATCGCCAATTGCTGGCCGAGATAGCCGCCCGCCGAATTGCCGATGATATGGGCGTTGGCGCAATCCAGATGGTCCATCAGCTCGATGACGTCGCGCACCAGCCGGTCGAGGGTAAGCTCGCGATCGGCGGGCGGGACCTGCGAGCTGCCGTGGCCGCGCAGATCCATCCGCACTACCCGGTAATGCCGGCTGAGCGGCGGGACCCAGGCATAATAGCGGCGCGCGCTGCCCATTGCGGCGTGCAACAGCAGCAGAACCGGCGCCGCTTTCCATGGGTCGGCGAAGTCGTCGATGCAATAGCCGAGCCTGATGCCGTCGCTCGCCGCCAAGCCGTCCACGCCGGACCTCAGCATGCGGTGCTCGCTCGTCTAGCGGTTACCTCGATCTCGACCTTCATACGAGGGTCTACGAGGCCGCAGATCAAGGCGGTGGCCGCGGGACGGATGGTGCCGAACGCCTCACCCAGCACCGGCACGATCGCCGGCCAATCGGCGGCGTCTGGGACATAATATTTCACCCGGACGACATCGCCGAGCCCGGCGCCCGCTTCGGCCAGCGCCTTCTCGATGTTGCGAAAGGCCTGGCGCGCCTGCTCCGCAGGATCATCCGCAATGGTCATTTGCGCGTAGTCGAATCCGGTTGTGCCGGCGACAAAGATCCAGTCGCCGGCGACTACCGCGCGGCTGTAGCCCGCCTCTGCCTCAAAACGCGATCCGGAGGAAATCAGGCGGCGCACGTCAGGCGGTCTCATTGAAGATTTCGCGGCCGATCAGCATGCGGCGGATCTCCGAGGTGCCGGCGCCGATCTCGTAGAGCTTGGCGTCGCGCAACAGCCTGCCGGTCGGGTAGTCGTTGATGTAGCCGTTGCCTCCCAGGATCTGCACCGCATCGAGCGCCATCGCCGTCGCCTTCTCGGCGGCGTAGAGGATGGCGCCCGCGGCATCCTTGCGCGTCGTCTGCCCGCGGTCGCAGGCTTTGGCCACCGCGTAGACATAGGATTTGCAGGCGTTCATCGTCGTATACATATCGGCGACTTTGCCCTGGATCAGCTGGAATTCGCCGATCGCCTGGCCGAACTGCCTGCGGTCGTGAATGTAGGGGATCACGACGTCGAGGCAGGCCTGCATGATGCCGAGCGGACCCGCGGCCAAGACGGCGCGCTCGTAATCGAGACCGCTCATCAGCACCTGTACACCCTCATCGACCGCGCCGAGCACGTTCTCGGCCGGGACCTCGCAATCCTCGAAGACCAGCTCGGAAGTGGGCGACCCGCGCATCCCCAATTTGTCCAGCTTCTGCGCCGGCCGGAACCCGTTGAACCCCTTCTCGATCAGAAAGGTGGTGATGCCGCGCGGCCCGGCGTCGGGCCGGGTCTTGGCGTAGACAACCAAGGTGTCGGCGTAGTGACCGTTGGTGATCCACAGCTTGCTGCCGTTGAGGACATAATGGTCGCCTTTTTTGTCGGCGCGCAGTCGCATCGAGACGACATCCGAGCCGGCGCCGGGCTCGCTCATCGCCAAGGCGCCGAGGTGTTCTCCGGAGATCAGCCTCGGCAGATACTTGCGCTTTTGCGCTTCGGTTCCGTTGCGCCGGATCTGGTTGACGCATAGGTTCGAGTGGGCGCCGTAGGAAAGACCCACCGACGCGGAGCCGCGGCTGACTTCCTCCATCGCCACGCAATGCGCGAGGTAGCCCATTCCCGCGCCGCCATATTCTTCCTCGACGGTGATGCCGTGCAGGCCGAGCGCGCCCATCTCCGGCCACAACTCGATCGGGAACCGGTCGGTCCGGTCGATCTCGGCGGCGAGCGGCGCGACCCGGTCCTCGGCAAAGCCGCGGACCGATGTCCGCAGCATGTCGATCTCCGGGCCGAGATCAAAATCGAGGGACGAAAGCCGCGTGTTTTGCATGGATCAGGGGTCGGCGGCGGCTGGTGCGGTCGAGAAGACTCGAACTTCCACGGAGTTTCCCCCACAGCGACCTCAACGCTGCGCGTCTACCAATTCCGCCACGACCGCACGACAGGGCCGGCGTGATTAGCAAATCCGGCCCACTATATCAAGTCGCATGGACCCTGAGATGGTGATGCAGCCGGGCGGGATCGAGTGGCGGGTTAGCGAAACGCCGGTCGATTATGCCGCTGCGGTCGAGGAAATGGAGGGGCGCGTCACAGCGATCCGTGCCGGGGCGGCTGCCGAGCTCGTCTGGCTGCTCGAGCATCCGTCGCTTTATACCGCCGGGACCAGCGCGCGCCGTGAGGAACTGCTCGAGCCGGGGCATCTGCCGGTGCATCGCACGGGCCGCGGCGGCCGCTACACCTATCACGGGCCCGGCCAGCGGATCGCCTATGTCATGCTGGATCTGCGCCGGCGCGGGCAGGATGTGCGCTGCTACGTGCACCAGCTCGAGGAATGGATCATCAGGGCCCTCGCGTGCTTCGCGGTGCGCGGCGAACGGCGCGACGGCCGCGTCGGCATCTGGGTGGTGCGGCCCTCGGGGCATGAGGAAAAGATTGCAGCGATCGGCGTGCGCGTGCGGCGGTGGGTCACTTATCACGGTCTGGCGCTCAACGTTGACCCCGAACTCGAGCATTACCGCGGGATCGTTCCGTGCGGGATCGCCGCGCACGGCGTGACCTCGCTTACCGAGCTCGGTATCGCCGCGACCATGGAGGACATCGACACGGCGTTGAGGCGCACCTTCGCGGAGGTGTTCGAGGCCCCGCCCGTCTGCCGCCCGCCTTGAAGCCTGCCTTGGCTGTTTTTCTCCGCTTCCTCATTCCGGCCATGTGGCTCGCCTGGGCCGCGTTCTGGATTGCCGCCTCGTTCGGCACGAAGCCGACACGTTGGCGAGAATCCATCGGCTCGCTGGCGTCGCATGTGGTCCCGCTGTTCGCCGCAGTCGTGCTGCTGACGAAGCCTCGATGGCTGGCGCCGATGCTGTCGGCGCGGTTTGTGCCGGCAGGCAATCTGCTTCCCGTATTAGGGGCGATTATGGTCGCGGCAGGCCTCGGGTTTGCCGTATGGGCGCGCGCTCACCTCGGGCCGAACTGGAGCGGGATCGTCACAGTGAAAAAGGATCATGCGCTGATACGCACCGGTCCCTATCGAATTGTACGCCATCCGATCTATACCGGCTTGCTGCTCGCATTGATTGGCACTGCCGCGGGGATCGGCGAGTGGCGCGGGGTCCTAGCGGTCATCTGTGCCCTGATCGGCTTTCTCCGGAAAATCCACATCGAGGAGAAACGCATGAGCGATAATTTCCCCGAATATATCCAATACCGCCAACAGACCGCCGCGCTGATCCCGCTGCTCTATTGAAATGTTTGCGATGAACCGAAGAACCTTGCTCAGGCGCGCTGCAGCCCTCGCCTTCCTGCCGGTGCTGCCCAAACCCTTGCGGGCCGCCATATCAGAAAACGCCCCCGCTCGCCGAGTGCGCCCCGGCGACTCCTCATGGCCAAGCGAGGCGAGCTGGGGAAAACTGAACGAGACCGTTGGCGGGCGGCTCATCAAGGTGAATTCGGCGCTCGGCGCCTGTCGCAAAGCGCCGGATGGAGCGGCATGCGGCGATCTCTTCAAGGAGCTCAAGAATCCCTACTACATCGGCGATAACGTCGCTCCGACGCAGACCGCGGGCTGGGTCGATGCCTGGGAATCGCAGCCGAGCATCTACGCGGTGGCAGCCGAGACCACGGGTGACGTCGTCGCCGCGATCGATTTCGCCCGCGACAATAATCTGCGGCTGGTTGTGAAGGGCGGCGGCCACAGCTATCTCGGCAGGTCGAACGCGCCCGACTCTCTGCTGATCTGGACTCGGCGGATGAACGCCATTGCTCTGCACGACGGCTTCGTCGCGCAGGGGTGCGCCGCACAGCAGCCGCCTCAGCCCGCGGTCACGGTCGGGCCGGGCGCGATCTGGATGCATACATACAATGCTGTGACGACCAAAGGTGGCCGCTACGTGCAGGGCGGCGGCTGCGGCACCGTCGGGGTGGCCGGGCTAGTTCAGGCGGGCGGGTTCGGCAGCTTCTCGAAAAATTTCGGCACCGCAGCGGCGAGCCTGTTGGAAGCCGAGATCGTCACCGCCGACGGCGAAGTCCACATCGCCAATGCCTGCACCAATCCGGACCTCTACTGGGGGCTAAAAGGCGGCGGTGGCGGCAGCCTCGGCGTCGTCACCCGGCTCACCCTCAAAACGCATGACTTGCCGTCGTTCTTCGGCGCGGTTTCGGCAACGATCCACGCCTTTTCCGACGCCGCCTTTCGCCGGCTGATCGGGCAGCTCATCGACTTTTATGCCGACATTCTCTTCAATCCACACTGGGGCGAGATCGTCAACCTGCGGCTCGGCAATCGCCTCGAGATCCGGATGACGTTTCAGGGGCTCGACCAGCAACAGGCCCAGACGGTCTGGCAGCCGTTTTTCCATTGGGTCAACGGATCACCGCAGGAGTTTACCTATCAGCTCACGCCCAGGATCATTGCAGTGCCGGCTCGCAATCTCTGGGACCCGGTTTTTCTCAAAAAGCACTTTCCCAGCGCCGTGCTGTCGGACGACCGGCCCGGAGCGCCTGCCGACAATATCCTTTGGGCGGGAAATCTGGCCGAGGTGGGCCATTTTGTCTCCGGCTTCCAGTCCCTGTGGCTGCCCGCGTCGCTGCTGCAATCGGACCGGCGAAGCGGGCTCGCCGACGCCTTGTTCGCCGCCGGCAGACATTGGCCGGTCGAACTCCATCTCCAGAAGGGGCTGGCCGGAGGATCGGACGAGGCGGTGTCCGCCACACGGGAGACCGCGATGAACCCGGACGTGCTCGGCGCCTTCGCGCTCGCGATCATCGGCGGCGAAGACCCGCCGGCTTTTCCGGGGCTTCCCGGTCATCAGCCGGACCTCGAGGTGGACCGCCGACATGCTCGCGCGATCGGCAGGGCGATGAGCGAGCTGAAAACCGTGGCGCCTGGGGCGGGCTCTTATTTTGCCGAAAGCGATTTCTTCGAGCCCGACTGGCAGACCTCATATTGGGGCCCAAACTATCCTCGACTGCTGTCCATCAAGAAGAAATACGACCCCGCCGGGCTCTTCTTCGTGCATCACGGGGTCGGCAGCGAAGGATGGAGCGCCGACGGCTTTACGCGGCTGAGTTAGCGCTGACGCCGTTGCGTTGGATCGCGCGCCAGACGCGCTCGGGGGTCGCCGGCATCTCGATGTGGATCACGCCGAAGTCGCAGAGCGCATCGACGATGGCGTTGATCACGACGCCGAGCGCCGGGGTGGTGCCGCCTTCGCCGGCCGGGCGGATCCCGAGCGGGTGAGTGGGGGTCGGGACTTCGCTGAGCTCGGTGTTGAAGAAGGGCAATCGATCGGCGCGCGGCAGCGCGTAATCCAACAGCGAGCCGGACAACAGCTGCCCGGTGTCACGGTCGTAGACGCAATTCTCGCTGAGCGCCTGGCCGAGGCCGTGGGTGATGCCGCCATGGATCTGGCCGTGCACGATCAGCGGATTGACGGCGCGCCCGACATCGTCGACAGCGGTGTAGCGCGCGATTTCGACAACCCCGGTCTCGGGGTCGACCTCGACTTCGCAGACATGGCAGCCATAGGGGAAACTTGCGAGGTTGATCGTCTCGTCGCTCTCGGCGGCGAGCGGGCCGCGCAGTTCGTCCGGCAGATCGTTGCGCTGCAGCGCCTGCGCCGCGATCTCGAATATCCCGACCGCGCGGTCGGTGCCCTTCACGCGAAAGCAACCATCGGCGAATTCGAGATCGGCGTGAGCCGCTTCCAAGACGTGGCTGGCGAGCCGCAGGCCTTTGGCGATGATGTCGCGAGAGGCGTTCAGCATAACGATGCTGGCAAGGCGCAATGCGCGGCCCGAATGCGAGCCACCCCCGACCGACACGCGATCTGTGTCGCCGGTCACTAGCCGCACGCAGTCGATCGGCACGTCGAGCCATTCGCCGATCAGCTGCGCGAAGCTGGTCTCGTGACCCTGGCCGTTCGACACGGTGCCGATGACGACTTCCACGACCCCGTCCGGCAGTACGGTGATTTCGGCGCGCTCGCGCGGCGTTCCGGTCGCAGTGTCGACGTAATTGCTGACGCCGATTCCGCGGTATTTGCCGCGGCTTCTGGCTTCCGCCCGGCGTGCCGGAAATCCGGCCCAGTCGCCGAGACCAACTACCCGGTCCATGACCCGGTGGTAGGCGCCGCTGTCATAGACCATGCCGAACGGGTTGCGGTACGGCATCGCCGATTCCGGCACCAGATTGCGCCGCCGCAGTTCCAGCCGGTCGAACCTGCATTGCCGGGCGGCGAGGTCGATCAGCCGTTCCATGACGAACACGACTTCGGGGCGCCCCGAGCTGCGGTATGGGCGGGTCGGCAACGTGTTGGTGATCGCGGCGCGGGCACGGAAATGCACTGCCGGCACGTGATAGATGCTCGACATGATCTCGACGCCTTTGGCGAGCGGCCCGTAGGAGATCGGGTAGGCGCCGACATTGGCGATGTTGGAGCCGCGCATCGCGATAAATTTGCCGTCACGGTCGAGCGCGAGCTCGGCCTCGACCGCCAGGTCGCGCGCCTGGTAGTCGCAGAGGAAAGCCTCGCTTCGCTCGCAGGTCCACTTGACCGGGCGACCGACCTTGCGCGCCGCCCAAGTCACCAGCGCGAATTCCGGATTGAACGAGCCGCGCGTTCCGAAATTGCCGCCGACCTCGTGCATGACGACCCGCACCTTGTCCTCGGCGACGCCGAGGATCTTGGCGAGCTCCAGCTTCGGCCTGACGGCGCCGCCGATCCCGGCATAGAGCGTGTAGCGCCCGGTATCCGGGTCATAGGCGCCGGTGGCGGCGCGCGGCTCCATCGGAACACCGGCGATGCGCTGCACCCATGTCTCGAATTTGACGATGTGAGCCGCGCTCGCAAAAGCCTCATTCGTGGCCGCTAGGTCGCCGACCTCGGCATCGATGGAGATGTTGGAGCTGGCGTCGCCCCGCGCGAGTGGTGCGCCCGGTTGGACTGCCGTCACAGAATGGGTCACCGCCGCCAAGGGTTCATAATCCACCGCGACCAGTTCGGCGCAGTCTTTGGCTGCGGCGAGGCTCGTCGCCACGACCATCGCGACGATCTCTCCGCAATGGCGCGCCTCATCCGCAGTCATCGGGAAATGCGGCGGGACGAACGGCGGCGAGCCGTCTTTGTTTTCGAGCGTGATGTCGGCCGGGTGTCGCGTCCCCACCGAATGCGGGATCGCCTGCAGCCCGTCATCGTGCATGTCCCGCCCGGTCAGCACCGCGAGAATCCCAGGCGCCGCAGCCGCAGCCGTCGTGTCGATCGAACGAATGCCGGCATGCGCATATGGCGACCGTACCATCACCCCATAAACCAGCTCCGGAAAGCTGAAATCGTCGCTGTAGCAGCCCTTCCCGGTCAGCAGTCGAAAATCCTCCCGCCGCCGCACCGGTTGCCCGATCCCCGTGTTCTTTAAGCTTGCCAAGTCAAAGCCTCTTGATCGTTTCCAGCTCATTGCCTTCAGCCAGGCAGACTACGGATGAGGCCGGCTGCCCGTACTACCGAGCAACGGCAACCTTGAGATCGGTACGCGAAAAGTCGTCACCTTTGAACAGCAGTGGCTCGTTACGAAGCTTGGCCAGCACATAGCTGAAGCAGTCGCCGAGATTCAATCCTGCGGCGTGACGCTGCCCTTGCCATATTGTCGGTACGCGGCGGCGGCGAGGGCCGCCTGATCACGCGCGAATCACGCTACCTCGATCTCAAGATCATTGAGGAGGGGATCGAGCTTCTCCTGCGCCTTTGGCCCTGATCGAGCCAATATCACGATTGCCGTCTCAATGTAGGTCGGCGCGCCGACTGCTCGGCTTGACGCCGCCGCCATGGCCGCTATGTAATCGGCGGTCTCCGGCTCACCCAGCAGCAATGCAATAAGCGCTGAACTGTCAACGACCATCAGCGGGCTGCGGAAAAATGCAGGAACTTCGTCATTCCGGGGCGCGGGCTCCGCCCGCGAGCCCGGAAACCAGCAACACGGACCAGTGAAATCAATCGCTTGGCCTGTGTTCATGGGTTCCGGGCCCGGCCCTGAGAGGCCGTCCCGGAATGACACGCGAGTTTTTCAGCACCCTGTTAGTCAAAATGACCGCGCTCGTTATAGCCGATGATCTCATCGGGGCTCCTGTCATCGAGCACTGGCAATTGGGCCAATTCCTGCTGAATTGCGCGCACGCGAGCTAAGAGCGCATCAGCGTCCCGCGGAGCGGAACCCTTCTCGGCCTTCACCAGCGCGATCTCGGCCTCGTGCTCGCCAGGCGGCAGGCCTGTGGCTTGACCAGTAATTGTCCCATCAGGCTCAACACGGATACGAGCCTTAACCGTTGTCATCGCTGGCCTCGTTGGACCTTTAACCGATGTGTCGTAACGCACCATATCGACGCGCAGTCTTGGAACGACAAGAGCATGCCTGAACAGCTCGTTAATCTCACCGAAAATTCGGCCAAAAGGCGAAGCGCCCTGGACCTTCGATCAAAGAGATTTGATTTTGCTGCTCACGACGGCGGCGTCGGCTACCTCGTTAAGGAAGCGCTGAAACATTGCTTCCCGGGCACGCCCCGTGTGACCGAGCAACTGGAAGTGCTCTCAACGTTGATAGAGACCTGCGGGCGAGCGGGCGCAAAATCCGTGAAAGTACGGATTTCGACGGATGCCAAAATCGCATGGCAAATGCCGAAATGCGTGAAAGAGGCCAAGCTCGTGGGCGAGAACCCCACTACCATCGACTTGGAAATTATCTTCCGTCCTTCCCGAACAAGCTCTGCCAGGTCGGAGGGCGGCAGAGGCTAGTTAGAATTCGGCCTTCGCCGTCTCGCGTGCACCTCGCACGCCCGCGGCCAAGGCGCGGACGTCGATGAGGACGGCGTCGATGAGGCCGGGTTTGGCGGTGTTGTCGGGGTTGAGGTTGAGGGCGAGGCGCTGGACGAGGGCGGTGCCGATGACGGCGGCGTCGGCGGCGCACGCGACTTCGGCGGCTTGTGCAGGGGTGCGGATGCCAAAGCCGACCGCGACCGGCAATCGGGTGAACCGGCGGAGGCGGGCGACCGCCGCGGCGACATTGGCGGCGTCGGCCGAGCGGGTGCCGGTGATGCCGGCGACCGCGACGTAATAGATGAAGCCGCTGGCGTGCTCGACGATGCGCGGCAGGCGGTGCTCGTCACTGGTTGGCGTCGCCAAGCGCACGAAATCGAGGCCGGCGGCGCGGGCCGGCCCGGTCAGCTCGGCATCCTCCTCCGGCGGCAGATCGACGACGATGAGCCCGTCGACCCCGGCGGCGACGGCGTCCTGCGCGAAGCTCTCCGGTCCATAGCGGTAGATCGGGTTGTAATACCCCATCAGCACGATCGGGGTCGCCTCGTCGGCGCGGCGCAGCTCGCGGACGAGCGCCAAGGTGCGGCGCAAGGTCATGCCCTGTTTCAGGGCGCGCTGTCCCGCCTCCTGGATCACCGGGCCGTCCGCCATCGGATCTGAGAACGGCATGCCGATCTCGATCAGATCGGCGCCGGCCTCGGCAAGACCGCCGAACAGCCGGGCGGAGGTGTCGGGGTCGGGATCGCCCGCGGTCAGATAGGTTACGAGCCCGGCGCGACCCTCCTCCAGCAGCGCCGCGAAGCGCCGCTCGATCCGGCTCACGGCCGCACCTCACTGATGCTCTCCCTCTCCGCCCTGGGGGGCGGAGAGGGTCGGGGTGAGGTGGGGGGTGTAGGTGCGACAATCACAGCCGGACACCGAGGTGGTCGGCGACGGCGAAGATGTCCTTGTCGCCGCGGCCGCACATGTTCATGACGATCAGGTGGTCGCGCGGCAGGGTCGGCGCGATTTTGGCGACATGGGCCAGTGCATGGGCCGGCTCGAGCGCCGGGATGATGCCTTCGAGCCGGCTCGACAGCTGAAACGCCTCGAGCGCCTCATCGTCGGTGATCGAGACGTATTGCACGCGGCCGAACTCGTACAGCCAGGCGTGCTCGGGGCCGATTCCGGGGTAGTCGAGACCGGCGGAAATCGAATGGGCATCGCGGATCTGCCCGTCCTCGTTCTGCAGCAGGTAGGTACGGTTGCCGTGCAACACGCCAGGCTCGCCGCCGGTCAAGGAGGCGGCGTGCAACCCGGTCTCGATGCCGTGGCCGCCGGCCTCGACGCCGATCATAGCGACAGTCGGTTCGTCGAGAAACGGATGGAAGAGCCCCATCGCGTTCGAGCCGCCACCGATGCAGGCGACGAGAGTGTCGGGTAACCGGCCTTCGGCATTCTCGAGCTGCACCCGCGTCTCGTGCCCGATGACCGACTGGAAGTCGCGCACCATCATCGGGTAGGGGTGCGGCCCGGCGACCGTGCCGATCACGTAGAACGTGTCATCGACATGCGCGACCCAGTCGCGCAACGCCTCGTTCATTGCGTCCTTCAAGGTCGCCGTCCCCGAACGCACCGGCACGACTTCCGCGCCGAGCAGTTTCATGCGGAAGACGTTCGGCTTTTGCCGCTCGATGTCGGTCGCGCCCATATACACAACGCAAGGCAGATCAAAGAGCGCGCAGGCGGTTGCCGTCGCAACGCCGTGCTGGCCGGCGCCGGTCTCGGCGATGATCCGCCGCTTCTTCATGCGCCGCGCCAGCAGGACCTGGCCGAGGCAGTTGTTGATCTTGTGCGCGCCGGTATGGTTGAGCTCGTCGCGCTTCAGATAGAGCTTGGCGCCGCCGAAATGACGGGTCAGCCGCTCCGCGAAATACAACGGGCTCGGCCGGGCAACATAATGTTCGAGGTAATAGTCGAGCTCGGCCTGAAAGCCGGGATCGCCGCGCGCCTCGGCGTATGCCTGCTCGACGGCGAGAACCAGCGGCATCAAAGTCTCGGCGACAAAACGCCCACCATAAATGCCGAAATGGCCCCGTTCGTCCGGCCCGCCGCGAAATGTATTCGGTACTTGCAACTTTACCCCTCAGTCCGGCCGGCCGGTGTCCGATTGACGGCCGATATCGCCAACTTTAGCATCGCGGTTGGACGAGGGGACATCAAACATGGAAAGCCTGCTTCCCTACACCGGCAAGGAATTTCTCGACAGCTTAAACGACGGGCGGGAGGTGTGGATTTACGGCGAGCGCGTCGACAACATCGCCGAGCACCCGGCCTTCCGCAACACGGCGCGGATGATCGCCCGGCTCTACGACGCGCTGCATCGTGATCATGCGGAAAAGAAGGATCTGCTGACCTGCCCGACCGAATGGGGCGGGTTCACCCACCGGTATTTTGTCGCGCCGCGTTCGGCCGAAGAGCTGGTCGCCGGCCGCGATGCGATCGCGGCGTGGGCGCGGTTGACCTATGGCTGGCTTGGGCGCTCACCCGATTACAAGGCCGCCTTTCTCGCGACTTTGGGAGCCAACGCCGAATTTTATGCCCCCTACCAGGACAACGCACGCCGCTGGTATCGCTACAGCCAGGAGCGGGTGCCCTTTGTCAACCACGCGCTGGTCCAGCCGCCGGTCGACCGGAATATCGCGCCGGGGGCGCCGGGCGGCCCCACCGACGTCTACGCCCGTGTCACCAGGGAGACCGATGCCGGAGTTCACGTCACCGGCGCCAAAGTCGTCGCCACCGGATCGGCGCTAACTCATTTCACCTTTGTCGGGCATGTCGGGCTGCTCCCCGTCCAGGACAAGAATTACGCGGTCGTCTTTCTCGTCCCGACCAATGCCCCCGGCGTCAAATTCATCTGTCGCGTCTCGAACGAACAGCGGGCCGCCGTGCTCGGCACGCCGTTCGACTATCCGCTGTCGAGCCGTCTCGACGAAAACGACGCAATCTTCATCATGGATGACGTTTTTGTCCCGTGGGAGAACGTCTTCGTTTATGGCGATATCGACAAGGCCAACAGCTTCTTTCCGAGGAGCGGGTTTGTGCCGCGGTTCCAGCTGCATGGCTGCACCCGGCTGGGGGTAAAGCTCGACTTCATCGCGGGGCTGATGATCAAGGCGACCGAGACTGCCGGGACGCGCGGCTTCCGCGGCGTCGAAGCCAATATCGGCGAGGTGATCACCTGGCGCAACGCGATGTGGGCGTTGTCGGATGCGATGGCCAAGAGCCCCGACCCGTGGACCGACGGCTTCGTGCTGCCGGGCTCCGAGCCGGGCGCCGCCTATCACGTGCTGGGGCCGGAGGCCTACGTCCAGGTCAAGCATCAGATCGAGAAGACGGTCGCCAGCAGCCTGATCTACCTCAATTCACATGCGAACGACTTTAAAGTCCCCGAATTGCGCAAGTACCTCGACCGCTATGTCCGCGGCTCCGGCGGCGTCACCGCGGTCGAGCGCGTCAAACTGATGAAGCTGTTATGGGACTCGATCGGCACGGAATTCGGCGCGCGTCACGAGCTCTACGAGATCAATTACTCCGGCAGCCACGAGGAAATCCGGCGCTTCGCGCTGCTGTCGGCCGTCGCCTCCGGCCAATACGAGCGCTGGAAGAGCTTCGCCGACAGCTGCATGGCCGAATACGACCTCGACGGCTGGACCGTGCCCGACCTCGTCAACCCGGACGACGTCAGTTCGCTGCGCCAGGCGCGGGTTTGAATCTGGGCGGCCCAAGGATGGTTCCGGACAGCGCGCATTTTACCCTCTCCCGCACCGTGTAAAGGCTGGGGAGATGGTGGACGGGTGTTCGGGGACATGGTGGACCGCTTGGCACTGACGCAGCTCGTCCCGGTAGTCCGCAGGAGGGACGCGCGCGCCCGCCGAGCGAGCGAGCCGGGTGAAGGCGCCGCCTCGGGGCCTCGGCGGCCTATCGGCTTCATCCACCGACTGCAAGGCTGGGGAGCGGCGCTGTGCTTTGGCGCCTTCGGGTTATTACCGCTGGATTGGGCGTCGGCGATCGGCGGCGCGCTAGCGCGCGCAATCGGCCGCCGGCTCGGCGTTTCCAAACGCGCCCGCCTCAACATCGGCCGCGCCTTGCCTGGGCTTTCGGAAGCCGAGATCGCACGCATCATTGCCGGCATGTGGGACAATCTTGGCCGGGTCGCGGCCGAATATCCGCATCTGCGCGGAATCCGCATTTTCGAAGCCGGCGGGCGTGTCGAGACGCATGGCTTCGAGCACGTGGATCAGGCAGTCGCCGCGGGGCGCCGCATGATCATCTTCTCCGGCCATGTCGCCAACTGGGAAATCGGGATGCTCGCCGCGGTCCAATACGGGATTGAGGTCGCGCAGATCTACCGCGCCGCCAATAATCCTCTGGTCGACCGGATGATCACACGGTTTCGCAGCATTGGCGGCGAACTGATCCCCAAAGGCGCAGTGGCCGCCCGGCGCGCTATTGCAGTGCTGCGGCGCGGTGCGCATCTGACGATGCTCGCCGACCAGAAGATGAATGACGGCATCCCGGTGCCGTTCTTCGGACGCCCGGCAATGACCGCCACAGCACTCGCCGCCTTGGCGCTGCGCTTCGACTGCGACGTGCTTCCTGCGCGCGTCGAGCGGCTCGGCGGAGCGTACTTCCGGCTCACCGTCTTCCCGCCGCTGCCCTTGCCGCGCAGCGGCGACCATCACGCCGACGTCGCAGCCCTGATGACGCGGGTCAATCAGATCTTGGAGGAATGGATCCGGGACCGCCCCGAAGAGTGGTTCTGGCTACACCGCCGCTGGCCAGATTAGGGCGTTATCCGCCTCTCCTCGACGACGACAGTCTCGATGATGGCTTCGGTTTCGTACATCCAGCGGGTCAGCAGCCCGGCGATGACCGCGCCGATTAGCGGCGCCAGCCAGAAAAGCCACAGCTGAGCGATATACTCGCCGCCGGCAAACAGCGCCGGCCCGGTGCTGCGCGCCGGGTTGACCGAGGTATTGGTGACCGGGATCGAGACCAGATGGATCAAGGTCAGAGCGAGGCCGATCGGAATTCCGGCGAAGCCGGCGGCCGCTCCCTTCGACGTCGTGCCGATGATGATGAACAGGAAAAAGAACGTCATCACCACTTCATCGACGAAGCAACTGCCCAAACCGTATTTACCGGGACTGAGATTGCCATAGCCGTTGGCGGCAAAGCCGCCAGCCACCCACTCTGGCTTGCCCGACGCGATCACCCACAAGACTGCCGCGGCGATAACGGCAGCGATCACCTGCGCCACGATGTAGGGGATGACGTGCTTGTTGGCACAACGTCCGGCGGCCCACAAGCCGATCGTGACCGCCGGGTTGAAGTGGCCGCCGGAGATGTGACCGACCGCGTACGCCATCGTCAGCACCGTCAAGCCGAACGCGAAGGCGACGCCGAGAAAACCGATCCCGGTATCCGGAAACTTCGCGGCCAGGACTGCCGCGCCGCAGCCGCCCAATACCAGCCAGAATGTGCCAAAGAATTCGGCGACAACACGCCGTGACATGTCGCTGTCCATTTGCTCCCTCCGGTTTTTAACTAATTTACTCTAACGGTTGAAAACGCCGCCAACAAGCGCAGCCTAATAAATAGGTTTCAAGCCTCGGCCGGTCGGAAACCTCAATCCTCGTCTCTCGCCCCGGGGCGCCGAATCCGGCCTTCGAGACGGCGATCGATCCAAGCGACGACGAGCGTCATGTAAAGCGGTGGAGCGAAGACAAGAAACGCAATCGAGTACAGAAGCGTCTGGTTACGAATCTCGGCGATCGGCTTTTCGATCTCGTCGACCGGCGCAATGAGCAACGATCTCGCGCGCGGGTCTTCCTTGATCGCCGGCGAGATCAGTTCAGGCACCAACGATGCAATACCGACGATGGCGTACATCGGGTCATAGAGCAGCTTGATACGGTTCGAAACGTCGTCGCCCGCTTCGAGCATCATTCGCTCGGCTGCGGCAATCGCCAGCTGGTTCGATTTCTTGGAATTGTACCAAATGATGCCGCCTGCCAGCGCAACCACCATGACGAGCAGCAGCGTGGTTATTCCGACGTAATACTGCCAAAGCGGTCGCGACTGCTCGGTGCCGGGACTTGCCGGCCGATTATGCGAGTAGCGTTGCTGGTCGGTCACGCCCCACCACCCTCCTCGAGGCAAAAACGGCTTTGGGCAATCCCCGGTCAGCACAACCAGCGCACTTACGGATGAGCCGCGATGATCATACGAGTGTCGCCCAAGAGGCGCTACCGGCCGATAGCGTCGGCAAGTTTCCGCAAACTGTGATTTGCATCACACAGCTTTCCAGCGTCGCAGGGTTAGCTTCGCCGACGCAGCGTCTTCGACGCAGCCGGACGAAGATTGTTCGTCCGCGACAAAGAGGTATGTCAGATGTCACAAAGCCATGTAGAGCTCCCAGGGAGCCGGCGGCCGGCGAAGAGCGGCGCTCGCCGTCTGCGCAGTATCGATCCGCACGCCAATATCGAGGTCACAATCGGGCTCAAAGCGCCCGATTTGCCGGGCGCCGATGCAATGCCTGCCCGGGCGCTGACCCCGCAAGAATTCACCGACCAGTACGGCGCCGCGCCGGCCGATGTGCAGAAGGTCGAGCAGGTGCTGCGCGGGTTCGGCCTGACGGTGCAGGAGGTTGACCCCAGTCGACGCAATTTGCGCGTCAGCGGCTCTGCAGCCGCCATGGAGGCCGCGTTTCAGCCCGATATGGGGATCTATCACAGCGCCGACCAAGGAGAGTTCCGGGGCCGTGAAGGCACTCTCAAAGTCCCCACGGAACTGGAAGGGCTGATCACCGGCGTATTCGGGCTTGATCAGCGGCGGGTAGCCCGGCGCAAGGCCAAGGTCAGCGAGCACGCGGCCGCCGCTACAGCCGCGGCGCCATTGACCCCTGCTGATCTTGAAGCGCGCTACAATTTTCCCGCCGGTGACGGGGCCGGGCAAACGATCGCCATCGCCGAGTTCGGTGCGCCGCTCCAAACCGGCGGTTCTTTTGTTCCGCCCGCCTACCTGCCGGACGACGTGACCAAGTTCTGCGCGGAGCAGGGCCGACCGGCGCCGACGGTCAACATCGTGCCGGTCAACCTGGCACCCCTGACGCTGGCGCAATTGCAGCAACTTCCATCACAGCTGCAGAACGTGGCTGCCGACGAGACCGGCGAAGTGATGATGGATATCGAGATCGTCGCCGCATTGTGCCCCAAGGCAAATATCAACGTGTATTTTGCCAGTTTCGATCAAAAGGGTTGGGTCGATCTCCTGACTCAAGTGACGGCGGGTCACCCGGCACTTCCGGTCACTCTCTCGGTAAGCTGGGGCGAGGCGGAGGATTTGCCGGATTGGTCCGACGCGGCACGGCAGGCGATCAACGCGGGGCTTCAAGCGGCGGCAATGGTTGGCGTTACGGTTTGCGTCTCGTCCGGCGACGACGGCTCGGGCGACGGCCTCGGCGGAAAGCGGGCGCATATCGACTTCCCCGCTTCGAGCCCGTTTGTTCTGAGCGTCGGCGGCACAATGTTGAACCAGACCTCCGAAGTGGTGTGGTGGGAGACGCCGGGACGGCGAACCACGAAAGGCGGCGGCGCCACCGGTGGAGGCGTCAGCGTCATCTTCCCGCGGCCGAGTTGGCAGAACGTGAAGGTGACCTCGTTGAACCGCGGCAGTATCGACGGGCGGGTGATGCCCGATGTCGCGGCATTGGCGGGGCCACCTTTCTACCAGCTGATACTCGCCGGCAACTCCGCACCCAATGGCGGCACCAGCGCGTCGGCGCCATTGTGGGCGTCGCTGATCGCAAGAATCAATGCCGGACTCCCGAACGCCAAACGGCAGCGCTTTCTGACACCGCTGCTCTATCAGCACGGATCGAGCGGAAAGCTCGTCGGACAAGCGGGGTTCCGCGATATCACCAGCGGCCAGAACGCCTCACATCCGCAGCCGGGCACCGGCTATGCCGCCGGAGCTGGCTTTGATGCCGTATCGGGGTGGGGCGTCCCGAACGGCACGGCGTTGCAGAACGAGCTGTAGGGCTGCCCCCGGCGGGCGGGGCGCCGTGATGCGCTCCGCCCGCCGATAATCGCGTCAAAATAGATTGCCCTGCCCCGGATGCACGGCCGCGCGCCGCGTCCGGGGCCGCGGTTTGCTGCCGGCAACCACGCCGACCCGGCCGTCGTGAAATTCGAGATCGAGCGGATCGCCGGCGCTGATCTCCGCGGCTTCAGTCAGCACCCGCGCGACACCGTTGCGGACCACGACGTAGCCGCGCGCGAGCAGGCTTTCGTGACGTTCCGAGTGGGTGGCGAGCCGTCCGGCGAAATTGTCGAGCGCGCGGTTGTTTCGATCGATGAAGCGCGCCATCGCGGCGCGCAGCCGCGGCTCGAACTCGGCGGTGCGGGCGCGTGAGCGGTCGAGCTCGGCCGAAAGCACCGCCGGCCGCAACCGCGCTGCCGCGAGGTCGAGGCTGTGCTGGGCTGCCCGCAGACGCCGGTCGGCGGCCAGCCGCAGCCGCTCGGCCCGGTCGTCGAGGCGCTGCGCCGCCGCTCCGATCAGGTCGTGCGGATCGGGAAGGCCGCGCGCGAGCCCCGCAAGGTGTAGCCGGCGCTCGCTGAACAGCCGCGAAAGGCCGGCAGACAGTCGGCCCGATTTGCCGCCGAGCTCGGCGATCAGATCGAGCCGAACGGGGACCGCCATTTCAGCCGCAGCGCTCGGGGTCGGCGCGCGCCGATCGCTCGCGTGATCGATCAGGGTCGTGTCAGTCTCGTGCCCCACCGCCGAGATCAGCGGGATCGCCGAGGCGGCAGCGGCGCGCACGACGATCTCCTCATTGAACGGCATCAGATCCTCGAGGCTGCCGCCGCCGCGGGCGACGATAATCAACTGCGGCCGCGGCACCGCGCCGTCCTCCGGGAGGCGGTTGAAGCCGGTGATGGCAGCAGCCACCTGAGCTGCCGCGCCCTCCCCTTGAACGGCCACTGGCCACAGCAGAACCCGGCGAGGAAAGCGGTCGGAGAGCCGGTGCAGGACATCGCGAATCACCGCTCCCGACGGCGAGGTGACGATGCCGATCACCTCCGGCAGAAACGGCAACTTCTTCTTGCGCTCGGGCGCGAACAGACCCTCGGCGGCGAGGCGGCGGCGCCGGTCCTCGAGCAGTTTGAGGAGGGCGCCGATCCCCGCGAGCTCGATCGTATCGATGATCAGCTGGTATTTCGAGCGGCCGGGGAAGGTGGTGAGACGCCCGGTACACACGACCTCCATCCCGTCTTCGGGCTTGATCCCGAGCCGGATCGCGGTGGTGCGCCAGCACACCGCGTCGAGCACCGCCTCGCTGTCCTTGAGGCACAGATAGCAGTGTCCGGAGCTGTGCCGCTTCCAGCCAGAGATCTCGCCGCGCACCCGCACGAACGAGAAATTCTCCTCGATCGACCGCTTGAGCGCGCGTGAGAGTTCGGAGACGGTGTATTCGGCGAGATTGGAGCGAACCGGGGCCGCGATAGAAGTGTCCTCCATCCCCACATGATAGCCGAGCGCGGGAGGAAGAGCGATGCGGGTGCTGGTGGTGGGATCGGGCGGTCGCGAGCACGCGCTCGCCTGGGCGATTTCGGCGTCGCCGCTGGTCGATCGCCTGTTCTGCGCGCCCGGCAATGCCGGGATCGCCGAAGAAGCCGAGTGCATCGCGATCGGCGCGACCGACATCAAGGGGCTGGTCCAGTTCTGCCGTGACGAGCGGATCGATTTCGTCGTCGTGGGTCCGGAGGCGCCGCTCGTCCTGGGGCTCGTCGATGCGCTCGAAGCCGAAGGGATCACGGCCTTCGGCCCGAGTGCTGCAGCCTCGGCAATCGAAGCCTCCAAGGTGTTTGCCAAGGACCTTTTCGTGCGTGCGCAGATCCCGACCGCGGCCTACCTCCGCTTTCGTGATCCGGCAGCCGCGAAAGCCTTCATCGCGAGCCATGGCTCGCCGATCGTGATCAAGGCCGACGGTCTCGCGGCCGGCAAGGGCGTGGTCGTCGCCGACGATCTCGACACCGCTTACCGGGCGGTCGATGCCGCGCTCGTCGAGCGCCGATTCAGCTCGGCCGGGCTCGAGATCGTCGTCGAAGATTTTCTCGCCGGCGCGGAAGCGAGCTTCTTCGCGCTGGTCGACGGCAAAGATGCGCTGCCGCTCGCCTCGGCGCAGGATTACAAGCGCGTCGGCGATGGGGACCTCGGCCCGAACACCGGCGGCATGGGCGCGTTTTCGCCCAGTCCCCTTGTGACCCCGGCGGTCGAGGGCATGGTGATGGACCGCATCATACTGCCGGCAACCGCCGTGATGCAGCGCGAGGGGCGCGTGTTCAAGGGCGTGCTCTACGCCGGCCTGATGCTGACGGAAGCCGGCCCGATGCTGCTCGAATTCAATGCCCGCTTTGGCGATCCGGAATGCCAGGTGCTGATGATGCGGCTGATGAGCGATCCATTGCCGGCATTGATCGCCGCGCATGACGGCGTGCTCAAATCGGTCGATCTGCGCTGGCACGCCGATAGCGCGCTATGCGTCGTCATGGCAGCGCACGGCTATCCCGGCGAGCCGCAGCGCGGGAGCGAGATCCGCGGCCTCGATGCCGCGGCGAGCGACCCGAACGTCAAATTATTTCACGCCAGCACGCGCCGCGACAATCAGCGGCTGATCGCCGATGGCGGGCGCGTACTTGGTGTCACCGCCACAGGTAGCGATCTTGCAACCGCCCGCGACCGCGCTTACGCCGCCGTCGACCGCATCGACTGGCCCGGTGGCTTCTGCCGCCGCGACATCGGCCGGCGGGCGCCTCGGGATTAGTCCCGCCCTTCTTCGCTGGTGCCAGAGGGAATGCTCCGGGGTGGCTTTATGGCGACAATCGAGCGGTGCCGCTAGTCGAGCCGAGAGACCGTGCGCCAGCTCGGCGTCGGCGACCAGTTTTTCCGCCTCAGCCTCGTGCAGCTGGGCGACCAGCTCCGGGTTGTCGATCACCAAAAGGGTCGCGTCCGCCGCCACGTCCTGACCGCGCGCGACCGGAACCTTTGCGAGGCGACCGGGGCCCGAGCGCGATGTCGATACGGGTGCTTTCCACCTCTCCCTGCACGAGCAAGGGCTCGGGGCGCGCCAGATACCAGATCGCCAAACCAATGACGGCGAGAAAGCCAAACCAATGACGGCGAGAAAGATTGCACCGGTGATGATCGCGCGAGGGTTGAGCCGTCGGGTCCGCTGCCTAGCAGCGACATCGGTTTTCTCAGCAGGAGGATCGAGGCCTGGGGGCCGCAAACCGGGTGTGGATGTCTCGTTCACCGCAACCCGCGAAACGCAGCGAGGGTCGCCCACCCCGGCGATGAGCGATTCAGCGGATCGGCTTCCATTCTTTGCTGAACGTCCGGTCGCGGAATGCGAAAGAGGCCAGGTTGACGAGCCACATCGCGATCAGGCGCGGGTGGCCGACCTGATGGCCGCGTCGACCGCTGTGCAGCACACGAAGGTTCGGAGCGATCAACGTTCGGCCGATCCGGGAAAGACGGCGAAACATGTCGGCGTCTTCGAACGCGATCAGATCCGCACGGAACCCACCCAGGCTGGCGAACGCCGCCCGCCGGATCATCTGAAATTCACCGAAGGAAGCCCCTCGTTTCAATATGTTATTGGCGACCCGCAGGCCAAGGTTGGCGATGCCCGAGACGAGCTTGTCGCCAAGCGTCTCGTCCGCCGGGAACACGCGCAGGTACGCGGTCAGCCCGACCAGCCCCGGGTCTCTCTCAAAATGCGCGAGCGCCTGCGCAAAGAACTGGTCCGGCTCCGGGATGACGCAGTCGGCATCGAGAAAGACGAGAAAATCGCCGGCGGCAGCCTTGGCGCCGTCGTTACGCCCTTGCCCAATCGTCTGACGGCCTCCGCCCGCATACACGACGACAGTGTTCGCATATCGGGCCGCCAATTCGGCCGTCCGGTCCGAACTGCCGCCGTCCGAGACGATCACCTCATGCGGCAGGGTGAGCGTCGCTGCCAGCGTCCGCAGCGTCGATTCGATGATCTTCGCCTCGTTCAAGGTCGGGATGATGATCGAAATGATCACGCTGTCGGGCGGTCCAAGAAGGTGCCGCAGAGGCGGTCCAAGATGTTGAAATATTGCCCGAAATTGTAGCGAAAGCGGGTATGGTGCAGGTCGTGGTGGGTCACCGCGTTGAGGTATTTAAAAAACCAATGGTTCTGCGAGGCTTGAGGGACAAATTCGTGCCCGCAGTGCCCGGCGGCGTTGACGATGCCGTCGAACAACAGGTAGGCGAGCAACGTCGCCGGATGTAGCGGCAGAAAGAAGATCACCAGGGCGAAGAAGCCGAACTGTGAAATGGTTTCGAGCGGCTGGAACGACAGAATTGACCAGGGCGTCGGTGTGATCGATTTGTGGTGTCCCGCGTGGACGACCCTGAACAGCGGAGCGAGGTGCATCAATCGGTGGGTGGTGTAGAAATAAATGTCATGGAGAACCACCGTGGCGGCGAACCCTGCCGCCGCCCACCACCACGGGTGCTCACCGAAATGGAAATAGAGCGCCGTCGCACCGTTCATGGCCGCGTGATAGACGATCAGGCAATAAACCGAGAACAGCAGCAGCGCCGCGACCGACTGGCGAATCTCGCGATTAATGTTCTCCGGCCGAGGCCGCCGCGTCTGGATCCGCACGGCTTCGGTCGCCGGACTGCGGCGTGTGAAAAAGAAATAATGGAACAAGCCTGCCGGAACAACGTAGGCGGTAACCAGCAGCAACACAAAAATCACACAATACTCGGTCGCATAGGTCAGCATCGATCGCCGATCACCCCCCCTCGGGTTCGCATCGAGCCTGTCTCAATATCATGTCAGAACCTCGATACGTACTCAACTCGGCCGCACCGACGAAACTTGTGCCGGATGTTTTCAGACCGAAATATGGACGCACGGCTCGCGAAAGGGCAGCCTTTTCACCTCGCCCCGCTGGCGGGGAGAGGTCGGCAGCCACGCAATGCGCGGCTTCCGGGTGAGGGGCAACTTTCGCCCCTTCTGCAAGCGCTATGCGGTAACAAGAGGCCCCTCACCCCAGCCCTCTCCCCGCAGGCGGGGCGAGGGAGTCTCCTGGCTCGAGGTTGGGGAGGGGCTCGCTCATTCGACGTTAACGACGTTGTAGAGCCGATGAAGCCGGTCGGAGAACCAATCCGTCAGGCGGTGCTTCGGAACACTCGCGTCGAGTTCGGGCGCGTCGCTCAAGCGACCCGCGGCCTGCATCCGGGCCAGTGCCCGGCAGAGTTCCTGGGCAACCGGCGGGCGAGCCTCCAGGATCGGCGTGAGGTCTGCCTTTGCGAGCTCGTACACCGTGGTCGGGACCAATGCGCTGATCCTTACGGTGGCGGCCGCCCCGGTCAGCATCCCGATCTCGCCAAAATGATCTCCGGGCCCCAAGCGCAACACTTCCATCTCGCCCTCGATACCCTTGTGAGTAAACGAGACGACGCCACTGCCGATGATGAACAATGATTGCAGAACGGCGCCAGGTTCGACCAAAGTTTCGCCCTCGTCGTATGACCGTGGCTTGAGCTTTGCCGCGATGGCCGCGCGTTCCTCCGGCACGAATGTCCCAAAAATGTCCACCAGCTCGAGCAGCCTCTCGACGCCGGTTCGGCTCTTTCGCAAGTCCCCGTCCGCCGCCGGCCCGTTCTGCGGCGATGCCAGGTCGATGCCTGCGGCGGCCAGGTGCCGATAAATGAAATCGAACAGCTCGTTTTGTGCCTTGACGGTCGAGGCCAGCTCTTCGACAAAGAACGCGATCTCGAACTCCGCGTAGCTGGCATTGATCGTCTTGATGGTAATCGTCGGAGCTGGTGTTGCGACGATCAGCCGGGAATTGCGAATTGCATGCTCGAGAATCTCGCTGCACCTCGAAGGCGATGACTGTGAATCGACCTGAACGGTTACGGTCGTCCCATGAAGACCGCTCGGAGAACTGACGTTGACGATCTTGGACTTCGCGATGGTGCTGTTGGGCAGGATCGCCAGATCGCGACGCGCCGTGAGGATGTAAGTCGCGCGCCAGTTCAATTCGATGACCCGCCCGTCGGTGCCGCCTTCGATACTGATCCAATCGCCGGGCCGGTAAGGCCGGCTGAAACTCAGCACGATGCCGGAAAACACATCGCCCAGGGTGCTCTGCAAGGCGAGACCGAGGATGATCGCGACGACTCCCGAGGTCGCCAGCAAGCCCTGGATCGGGAGATCGAAAACATAGGTGATGATCGCAAAGACTGCAGCGAGATAAATGAGGCCAGCGAGCAGGTCCTGCAGCAGCTTCGCCTCGCGCGGGCTGCGTTGAAAAACGACAAAAGCGCGCAGCACGCCGACGAAGAACCAGGCTGCCCAAAACCACCATGCGATTTTTAGGATCGCGTGAACCGCATCGCGGAACGGCGAGCCGGTCAGTGCCAAAGCCTGATAGGGCACGATATCGGCGTGCAGAAGGGCGATCGTGAGCAGGATCAAAAAAATAACCCGCACGACTGCACGCCCGAGTGGATGTCTTTTGAAAAAAAGATACGTGGCCACACCGCCAAGGATGAAAAGCCCGAGGATGATAACCAGCGGGTCGCGGGCCGCCTCTGTAATGCTCGCAAAATCGATCATCTGGTGTTTTCCGAAATCGCCGATCTATTCAGGAGCTCATGCTGCTTTCACAAGGTGCGCTCGCCGCTAGAGAAGTCCGAGCCCGCCCAATACTCCTCCAGCTGTCAGGACCCACAGTGGATTGAGCCGCGTGCCAAGCATCAGCGCCACTGCAGCAGCGGTGATCGCTATACTCTGCCACCCGACAGCAGCGGAACGAGCCATAACATAGCCGCCGGCAATGACGAGTCCGATCGTCAGAGGAGCAAGGCCACGCCGCACAATGCGCTGCCACGGCATATCGCGGAAGCGGTCCCACAACCGGTAGGAAAGGTAATACATCAGGCATGGCGGCCCGAAGGTCGCGAGCGCACCGGCGACTGCCCCGGGAATGCCTCCGACCTTGCGCCCGAGGTAACTCATCATCAGGATCATGTTGGGTCCGGGCGTCACTTGCGACACCGCAAAGAAATTCGCGAACTCCTGGTCGGTCACCCAGCCCTTGGCGACGGCGAAGTTGTGAACGTCCGGCAAAACTGTCGGGAACCCACCAAAGCTGATCGACGACAGTACAGCGAGATGCGCTGCCAATACGAGGGTTGCGGAAGAGCTGTTCATCGCGCCCTCGCACTTTCGAGGCCTGCAACGGCGATGCTGATCGGAGCCAATGCAAGCAGCACGATCGGCAGCGGCAGCCTGGTCAACGCCATGCCGGCGAAAGCCAAACCGGCAAAGAGCAATACCGTGCGGCGACTGCGGTGGGGCATCAGCAGCCGCAATCCCGTCCCGATCAGCAGCCCCGCGGCAGAAGCGGAAAGCCCGCTGAGAATGTTCTGCAGGACGGCGATTTCAGCATATTGAAGCACCACACCGCCGATCGCCAATCCGACCGTCCAGGGCAACAGGATAAAGCCCGCAACAGCGCTTACCGCGCCGATCGCTCCCCGCAGCTCGGCGCCGACACAGACGGCGATCCCCACGATGTTCGGTCCCGGCATCAGCTGGCAAAGGGTCAGGGTCTCGGCAAATTCCTGCTCATCCATCCATTGGCATTGCTCGACCACGACGCGACGCGCCCAAACGAGGCCACCGCCGAAGCCGCATAGCGAGACCTTGAGAAAGCCAATGAACAGAGCACTCAGCGAGACCCGGTCGCCGGAGCCGCTGCTTTCTGGTCCATCGATCATGGCATCACCCTGGCGTCTATGGCCGATCCGCTCCTTGGCAAGCGGGGCTGACACCTCCCTCCTGGTTCGCTATCGTGCAACACCGGCGCGGCTTTAGAAAGGTTGAGAGAACATGCTGTCAAGAGCGCTTCGATTGCTCGTGCTTGTTGCGGCCGGCGGCCTATCTAGCGCCGGTGCCGGCCCGGCCTGGGCGCAAGACGACGAGCTCGAAGCAATGGCTGCCGCGCTCAAGGATACGACTTTTACATTGCAGGACGGCCTCAAGGCCGGTGAGCGCGAGGGTCAGCCGATCTCGGCCCAGTTCGAGATCGACGACGGCAAACTGCAGATTTCGATTTACACCACCAAAGGTGACGACTTTTCCGAAGTCGTCGCCGATCCGAAAACCGGTGCGATCGTAAAAACCGAAAAGATCTCCGACGCCGACGAGCTCAACGATGCGGCGGATCAGAAGGCCGCGATGGCAAAAGCGAAGACCTCGCTCGTCGCCGCGGCCGACGCGGCGGTGAAGGAGAATTCCGGGTTCCGCGCGGTCAGCATCTTTCCCGATCTGCAGGATGGCCATGCGATTGCAGAGGTCACCTTGTTGCAGGGCACCACGGCAAAAAAGGTTACGGAAAAGCTGGATTGAATTATCGCGATGGCGGTCGCGGCTTGTTCGAACGCGAGCTCTCGTCGATCAGAATGGCCCGGAAATCGTTGACGTTCGTGCGCGTGGGGCCGGTGATCAGCAGGTCGCCGAGCCGGGCAAACACCAAATAAGCATCATTATTGGTTAGATGCGCCGCGAGGCTGAGCCCGGCCTGGGCGGCGCGCTCCACGGAATTGGGGAAGAGGAACGCACCGGCATTATCCGCGCTGCCGTCGATGCCGTCGGTATCGGCAGCCATCGCCGCAATCCCGGCGTGCCCATCGAGCGCCACGGCGAGGCTCAACAGGAATTCGGCGTTCCGCCCGCCACGCCCGCCGCCGCGCACCGTGACCGTCGTCTCGCCGCCCGAGATCAACACGCAAGGAGGCTCCGCCGGCTGCCCGTAGCCCGCGGCCTGCTTGGCGATGCCGGCGTGAACCAGCCCGACGTCACGCGCCTCACCCTCGATCGCGTTGCCGAGGATCAGCGGCCGGAACCCGGCATCGCGCGCGACCCGCGCGGCGGCCTCGAGAGCGTCTTGCGGCGTGGCAACGACAAGGTTCGTCACGTTGCGAAAACGGATGTCGCCGGGCTTTGGCGTCTCGGCTGTCGGCCCTCGCAGGTGTTTCAGCACGGATGCGGGGATTTCGATCCGGTACTTCTCGAGTATTGCGATCGCCGCTGCGGAGGTGGTCGGATCTGGTACGGTCGGACCCGATGCGATGACCGACGGGTCGTCTCCCGGTACGTCCGAAATCATCAGCGAGACGACTGGCGCAGGCGTCGCCGCGATCGCAAGTCTGCCGCCCTTGATCGCCGACAGATGCTTGCGGACGGTATTCATTTCTCCGATATGGGCGCCGCTGCGCAGCAATGCCCGATTGATCCCCTGCTTGTCCTCGAGCGTGACCCCGGCGGCGGGGAGCGCCAGCAGCGACGAACCGCCGCCGGAAAGCAGACACAAGACGAGGTCGTCCGGCCCGAGCCCCTTGACCCTGGCGAGAATCCGCCGAGCCGCTTCGCGCCCAGCGGCGTCCGGCACCGGGTGCGCCGCCTCGATCACCTCGATATGCCGGCACGGCACGGCGTGGCCGTACCGGGTGACGACGAGCCCCTCGATGGGCCCCGACCAGTTCGCCTCGACAGCCGCCGCCATAGAAGCGGCGGCCTTCCCGGCACCGACGACGACGGTCCTGCCCTTGGGCGGCTCAGGCAGGTGCTTCGGAACGCACAGCGCCGGCGCGGCGGCCCCGACGGCGGCATCGAACATGTCGCGCAGCAATGTTCGATAATTCATGCGAGAGCCAGGGTTGTTTGCCGGTCAGCCCAAATGTCTACGCCCAATCGCGGCCGATTGCAGCACCCGGCCCGCCTGCGAAGCACCGGCTTTACCACCACCAGCCATACCAACTCCACCACAGACCGGCAAAAATGATGACGAAACATAACAACAAGAACAGGATTACCAATAAACCAATTGCGCTGCCCGGACCGTAGTATGAACGGCGATAGCCGAGCCAGCTGCTGCCGCTCAGAAGCAGAAAAATGATGAAAACCCCGATGATGAACCACCACCACATTCCCTGCGCTCTTTATCGATGACCTCGAGGGCCGCGCCGCGGCATGCGATTGGTTCGATCAAGAGCGGACCGGCGATGAGCCGGTCCGCCCAGAAATCGCGGGTACTCGCCGCCAACAAATCACGTCGTGGCAGTGGTGAAGAGGCGCACGACGGCGCCGCTGAAAGTGGCGCTGACCATGAGCAACGCCGCGCCGAGTTTGGCGAGCGGATGGTTTTCGAATGTTCCCAATTCTGTGCCATCGAAAGGCATCTTGTTCCTCCGCAACATCGAGTTCACCTCTGCCCTCGCCGATGCGTCGGATCGCCAACTCAGTTGAACCGCGTCTGACGCGGGCAAGCAGCTTCAATCTGTAAACCCACCTCGCCTTACGGTATTCCAAATTGTGCCTGAAAATTTAGCCAGAATAGTGCAGAACGCTATTCTCGCCATATTCTGTCCGCTAACGTACAGACCCGTCAGTATTTGTGGGGCTGGCAAACGGTCCGGCCGTAAGCCAATCGAACTCCTGGCGGTCGGCGCCGTAGCATTCGCAGGCGACGCGTTCCAAACCGTCGCGATCGAGGATCGTGAGGTGGCCGCGGTGATAGCGGATGAGCTCCGAGCTCTGAAGTTTGCCGGCAACCGCGGTCACGCCGGCGTGTCTCACCCCGAGCAGCAACGCAAGAAGCTCATGGGTCATCGGCATAGTATTCGAGCCGATGCGATCGCTCGCGTTGAGCAGCCAGCGTGCGCAACGCTGCTCGACCGAATGCAAGCTATTGCAGGCTGCCGTCTGCGCCGTCATCGATAAGGCGGTATTGATGTACCGCAGAACGGTGCGCCGCAGCGATTCACTCCGGTCGAACGTGGTTTTGAATATAGCCGCGCGCATCCGCAACGCGCTTCCCGGAGCCTGCACGATGATCTCTTGACGCAATGAGTGCGCGCCGAGCACGTAGGAAAAGCCGGTCACTCCCTCTCGGCCGGCCATTCGGACCTCGACCGCGTCACCGTCTGGCATTGTCGTCAGGACGGAGGCCAGCCCCTCTTCGATAAAATGGACATGCTCGATCGCCGCGCCCGGCTCATGGAGAACCTGTCTCTGCCGCAGGGGAAGCTGCTCCAGGTGCGGACGAAGATGCTCGAAATCCGCTGGGGGCAGCTCGCTCAATATCCAGTTGCGGATAATATGACCGGCCGAGAGCGGCATGTCCTCCCTTGCATGCGTGACAAAACGGGATGCATCCGGGTTTTCGGTGCCGGTTTCGACCGCCCCGGCGCCAGCTATTCCCGTCGCGGCGGCTACGGCCCCACCGTCTCCGATGACAGGGAATGGGACGCACTTCACCCTGGTCGGTACCAATCCGCAAAGCAAATTATTTGGGCGACCCGGCGGCGGACGACGCCTTCGGAAATGCCGGGATGGCTCATTCGATAAGCGCGCAGCGCTGCATTGAACGCGCTGCGCCGGCTATCTTCGGAGCCCTTCAGCGCGCCTGTATAGGCCGCGAGCACCGCGTGTCTGGTGTTCTCCTCGGCAAGTTTGCGAGCCAAGTTGTCATGCCGAGGATCCTCACGGATCACCGCGTTTTCCTCCCGTCATCGCTATTTTGCCCATGACCGGACCTCGATGGAATCCATTGAACGACGTTTAGCTGGCGAGTTCTGTCCGGCAGCGCACGGATCGATCCGAAAACAATCACTTGCTTGTTCACCCCGCCGGGACTCGCGTTTACCATCGCGAACAGCATCAGTTTCTACAGGGGGGCGGCGGGATGAAGCGACGCGAAAAGCTGAGTTCGATTGCGGCGGCCATGCTTTTCACCGCCCTGTGTTCGGCAACCAATGCGCTTCCTGTGGGGGCCCAAGAGTCACCCGCGGCGAGCGCCGCCGTGCCCCAGGCGGGCTCCTTCCTGCTGACGGTCTTTCTGCGGCACGACCAGACGAAAACGGTCGATCAGATAAACGAGCACCTGAAGCAGACAGGCTGGTACGACAAGTTCCCGCCCGACGGCGTCGAAATCGTGGCCTGGTACGTGATGATGGGGATCGGCCAGGTCGTCATTTTGCGCGTGCCCGCCGAAAAGCTGCGCGATACGAACCGCGTCATCGAGCAGAGCGCCTGGGGCGGTTATCGCACCGAATTCTACCCGACCTACGACTTCAAGCCGGTATGGGACGCGATCCCGCACCATCGTCCCTGAGTATCCCGGCGCCCGAATCATGAGGAGCCAGGTTCAAGTGCGTCATCGCCGGCGCATTCTCTGCGTCTTTCCCCGGTATGCTCCATCGTTCGGCACGTTCCAGTACGCCTATCCGCTGATGGGTGGGGTGCGAGCGTTTATGCCGCCGCAAGGGATTCTCGTCGTTGCCGCCTATTTGCCGCCGGCATGGGAGGTGCGGATCGTCGACGAGAACATCCGCCCGACGAGGGAGGAGGAGATGGCCTGGGCCGAGGTCGTCTTTGTCAGCGGGATGCATGTCCAAAGGACCGAGATCAAGGCGGTGGCTCGGCGCGCGCGGGCGGCGGGCAAGACAACCGTATTGGGCGGCCCATCGGTCTCCGCCTCGCCGGAGCAGTACCCCGAATTCGATTATCTCCACCTCGGCGAGCTCGGCGATGCGACGGACGCGCTGATCCGCGCGATCGATGAGGACGCGAGGCCGCCCGCCGCGCAACAGCGGTTTACCACGCGAGAGCGTCTGCCGCTCGCCGAGTTCCCGATCCCGGCCTATGAGCGGATCGACGGCCGCCGCTATTTCATCGGCAGCGTCCAGTTTTCGAGCGGATGCCCCTATCGTTGCGAATTCTGCGACATCCCGGCGCTTTACGGGCGTCAGCCCCGTCTCAAAACCCCGCAGCAGGTCCTCGCCGAACTCGACGCGCTGCTCGCCGCCGGGATCAAGACCTCAATCTATTTTGTCGACGACAACTTCATCGGCAACAAGAAAGCGGCGCGGGAACTCCTACCTCATCTGGTTGCCTGGCAAAAGCAGCGCGGCTATCCGGTGCAGCTGTGCTGCGAGGCGACCCTCAATATCGCCAAATCGCCGGAGATCTTGGCGATGATGCGCGAAGCCTATTTCTGCACGGTCTTCTGCGGCATCGAGTCGCCCGAACTGGCGGCGCTGGACGCCATGCGGAAATCGCAGAATCGCGCAGTCCCGTTGCTGGACGCGGTCGCAACGATCAACAGCTACGGCATCGAGGTCGTCTCAGGGATCATACTCGGCCTCGATACCGACACACCGCAGACCGCCGATCGACTGATCGAGTTCATAGATCGCTCTCAGATCCCGATGTTGACGATCAACCTGCTGCAGGCCTTGCCGAAAACACCGCTGTGGGACCGGTTGCAGGCGGCCGGGCGCCTCGACGAAGACGGCGGCCGCGAGTCGAACGTCGTCTTTGCTCGCCCCTATGACGAGGTGTTGCGCAATTGGCGCCGCTCGATCCGCCACGCGTACACCCCGGAAGCGATCTATCGCCGTTTCGCGTGGAATGCGCAGCACACTTACATCAATCGAATTGCCCTGCCGTTGTCCCAGGCGCGCCTCAACCCGGGCAATCTGCGCCGCGCCGTCGGGATCATCACGCGACTGCTGGTTCGGGTCGGGCTCTTGGGCGATTACCGCCGCAACTTCTGGCAAATGGCCTGGCCTGCACTGCGCGCCGGACGCATCGAGGAGCTGATCCATGTCGGGATCGTCGCCCATCACATGATCGTCTTCGCGCGCGCCTGCGCCCAGGGCCGCGAGAACGCATCCTTTTTCATCGACCGGCCGAAAAATCGCAGCATAGCCTCCTCTACTCCCGCTGCAGCTGCCGGGCGGCACGTGCGGCCGGTCGCTCGGCGCAGTTTTTGAGCCACTCGGCAACTTTCGGGAAGGGCGACATGTCGATCTGGGCCGGCCGCGCCCAGGCCAGAATGCTGGCGACATTGAGGTCGGCGACGGTGAAATTGTCGCCGAGCAAGTTGGCGCTGCGGCCGAGCGCGCCGTCGAGCACGCGTAGCGGCTGAGCCAGCTGCTTCTCGGCATCGTCCGCCGCCGCGGCGTCGCGCTTGTCCTCGGAAAGAATGGCGCGGTTGAACAGTACCGTCAGCACCGGCCGCTCAACCTCGGTTATCCCCCAGAAGCTCCACTGCCATGCTCTCGCCTCGTCCTCGAGACGGGTCGGATAGAGCGTGCCTGCGCCGTATTTCTTCGCAAGATAGAGGTTGATCGCCATCGATTCCCAGAGGACGAAGCCGTCGTCGTCGATGACCGGAACGTGCCCGTTGGGATTGAGCGCGAGATGCGCGGGCGTGCGGGTCTGGCCGGTGGCGAAATCGACCTTCACATGCTCGTAATCGAGCCCGAGCTCCTTGGCCATCCACAAGGTGCGAAAGGCGCGCGAGCGCGCGACGCCGTAGATCTTGAGCGCCATGATCCATCCTTTTTCCGCCACACGGCTCGAATTCGTCATGCCCGGGGTTGACCCGGGTATCCACGGAACGCAATGCCGTATGGAAGTGCCGCGGGATTGCCGGGTCAAGCCCGGCAATGGCGAAGTACAAGGATCCGAAGAGGTCGCTATCGCAGATCCCGGCCGGCCGCGTCGCCGGCGAGGAAGATGTTCGGCTTCAGGAACATTGACAGCACCAGCGCGCCGTTCGGTGATCGTGCGATGTGGCGATTGCCTTTGGGGCGCCATACGTAATCGCCGGCGCGCACCTCGCCCTCGTCATCGACGAGGCTGCCTTCGAGGACAAAGGTCTGCTCGATTTCGACGTGCTCGTGCAATGCCAGCTCGGCGCCCGGCTGCCAACGAAAGAGCGCGGTCAGGAGCCCAGTTTCCGGATCCTCCAGCAACACCTTCATGTCGATCCCGGGACATGGGGTCGGCTTCCATGGCAGCCCATGAACTTCGACATAGCGCGAGGCCAGCGGGCTGAGCTTCTCGGCCTGTTGTAAAAACGGGGTCGTGGCGGTCATCGGCTTCCTCCGGGGGATGTATCGGCAAGCATAACGGAAAACTCGCGCCGACAGGCGCCCTCGCGTTCTGCTAACGCTATTTTGACGCGTTTTGGATTCACCCGCATCACGCAAGTGCCGCTCACAATTAGGAACGTTAGTGTTAGTAGTCATTCCTGGGTTTCAGAGTGCGACAGACCTGTACGGGTAATCACCGATGACGGGCGCGTCCAAGCTGTTCGTCGCCGCCGCGGCCGTGCTGGCGATTACGGTCGCCGGTCCAGTTGAGGCGGGGCACGATCATGGGGGAGATGGACGCGGCGGCGGCTGGCACGGTGGCGGCGGCTGGCATCAAGCCGGAGCCTGGCGCGGTGGAGGAGGCTGGCACGACAACGGCCGACATCTGGGCTGGTACAAGCATGGATGGGGCGGTTCAGGGTGGCGAGGAACCTTCGCCTCGGCCCAATTCGGTCGCGGCTGGGGCGGGCGGGAGTTTGTCGGCCCGGGCGGCGGCTGGCGGGATTGGCACCGCGCCTGGGGCTGGAGCGATTTTGGCTGGGGTGGGGGCGGCTGGGGGTGGGGTGGCCTGCTGGTCGGTGCTTCATTCGGCGTCATCGTCGCTCCTCCGCTGATCGTCGCGCCGCCGCCGATCTACGCAGCGCCGCCGCCGATAGTCGGACTTCCGGCGATTGCCCCGCCCGCGATCGCTGCAACCCCGCTGCCGCCCGCGGCTGCTCCTCCCGTAGCAGCGGCCCCGCCGCCTACCGGCGCGCTGCTCGGCGCGGCGCTGCCGCCGCCGATCGTTGTCCTGCCGCCGCCTGCCATCGTCGTTGCGGCCGCGCCCCCGCTCGTTATCGTCACGCCGCCCGCCTTCGCGCTCTTCATCGGTCCTCCCGTCCTGGCCTTCGCGGCCATCGGGCCCGGATGGTGGCATGGCGGCTTCATCACCGGCGGCTTCGCAGCCGTCGGAGCGACGGCGGGAATATCACATTTCGGCCATCGGGGGTTCGCCGGGGGCCCCGTCGGCTTTCACGGTCGGCCGCCCGGCCTATCCCACTGGGCTTGGGGCGGGGGCTGGCATGGAGGATGGCGCGGCCCGAGCTTTGGCGGCGGTTGGCACGGCGCGGGGGGCGGCTGGCACGGCGCGGGGGGCGGCTGGCACGAGGCACGGATGGGCGGGGGCGGCTTCGGCGGTGGTCACGGTCATTGGCACTGACCGATCCCAGGAGAGCAGAGATGTCTACCTCAACCCTTCTACGCAGTGTCGCCATAGCAGCCTTGCTTGCCCCTTCGATCGGCTTCGCGCAGTCGGCAGCGCCTGCGGCGGTGGCGCCATCAGGCTCGGCGACGCCTTCCCCCACAGCGCAAGCTGCCGTTGACCAACGGATTCGGATGCTGCAGTTGCAACTCGGCATCACCGAGGCGCAGACGCCCCTTTGGTCGGCCTTTGCTCAGGCGATGCGCGACAATGCGGCGAGCACGGATGCGCTCTTCACCCAGCGCGCCGCCAGCGTCTCGGCTATGAGCGCGACCGACAACATGCACTCCTACGCACAGATCGCACGCGCATACGCCGACAACACCGAGCGCCTCGCGACCGCCTTCGACAGTCTTTATGCGAGCCTCTCGGACACCCAAAAGCAAGCGGCCGATACGCTGTTCCGTCAGCAGGCGACTGCCGCCACCCAGCCGCGGACCCGGCGTTGATGCCGGCCAGTCTGCGCTGGCAATCGGCGCGGCTCTCGGCAATGATGCCCAGACTTTTGGGAGGAAGCGATGGCCAAGGGCATTCTGATTGCGGCAATGGATTTCTCGGCGGCGCCCGAGGACGAGTTTCACGACTGGTACGATCTTGAGCACATCCCGGAGCGGCTGCGCGTGCCGGGCTTTCTGAACGCGAACCGCTGGATCGGCACGGAAAACCCGAAGATCTCGGTCGCAATTTACGACCTCGACAATGTCGGCGTGCTTAAGAGCCCGCCCTACCTCGCGGTCGGCGGCGACAACGGGTCGCCCTGGACCAAACGCACCGCGAAGTTCCGCAAGAGCATCTTGCGGTACGAGGGCGAGCAACTGTTTCCCGGAGACCGGACAGCGCCACCGGGCGCCGCGGCGCTGTTCATGATCGGGATGAATGTCGCGCCTGAGCACGAGCACGAATTCAACGAATGGTACAACACCGAGCACATCCCCGCTCTGGGCGCGGTGCCCGGCGTGTTGTGTGCCCGCCGCTATCGCGGCGCCGGAGGCACCCAGCGCTATGTCGCGCTCTATCACCTGAACTCACCTGAAGTCGTGAAATCGGCCGAGTGGCGAAAAGCGGGAGACACACCGTGGACGCAAAAGATGCGCCCGCATTTCCGCGACATGTTGCGGATCGAGTGCCGCCGCTACACCCGCGTGCAGTAGCCCACCTCACCCTAACCCTCCACCCGCGCGCGGGTCGGCGATGACGGGCGGTCGCTACATCAAGAAAACGCCTTTGCCGGTGGTTTGCGTGTCGAACAGGCGGTAGGCTTCTTCCGCCTGGTCGAGCTTCCATTGGTGGGTGAAGAGGCGGTCGACGTCGACCTTGCGCTCGACGACGAAGCGCGCGCAGTCGGCTTGGCCCTGCCACGAGAAGGTCCAGGAGCCGATGATCGTCAATTGCTTGCGCAGCATGTCCGGGCTGACGTCGATCGTCACATTGTTGCGTTCGCCGACAAACGCCACGGTGCCCCACACTTTGGCGCTGCGCACGGCGGCGATGCGGCCTTCGGGCTGGCTCGACGTGTCGAGCGTGAAGTCGGCGCCGCCATGCGTCAAATCCTTGATCGCGCCGACCGGATCGTTCGAGCGTGGATTGACGGTCTCCCAGGCGCCGAACTCCTTGGCCCGCTCCAATCGCTCGGGGCTGACATCGAGCGCGATGACGCGCGCGCCCATCGCCGCGGCAAGCTGGGTCGCCGACAGGCCGACCGGGCCCTGGCCGAACAGCGCGATCGTGTCGTTGCCCGAAATATTCAGCCTCCGCAGCGCTCCATAGGCGGTCCCGGTCCCGCAGGAGATCGCCGCCCCGGCAGAGAAGGACAGCTCATCCTGCAACGGCACCAAGGTGAAGGCCGGCACCTTCAAATAGCGGGTGTGCCCGCCATGCGCGTTGTTGCCATAGACGAGCACCGGCTCTTCTTGGCACAGCTGTGACCACCCTGAGCGGCAATGCTCGCAGACGGTGCAGCCTTTGTAATGGTGCACCATGACGCGCTGGCCGATGCGCGCCATCTTCTCGCTGACCTCGGGGCCGATTGCCGCGACGACGCCGCACGGTTCGTGCCCGCCGATAACCGGGTTAGGGTTGACCGGCAGGCCGCCGATCGACTCACCGCCTGATTTGGGGCGGCGATACTGGTGCAGGTCGCTGCCGCACATCCCCGAGGCCTTCATTTCGACGACGACCTCGCCTGGACCCGGGCTCGGGTCCGGAAACTCCATCAGGTCGATCTCGCGCCCGCCCGTGAAGACTACGCCGCGCATGGTTTCCTCCGCTTTCTCAACGAATATCGAGGAACGAACCTACGCCCTTTCGGGGCGGCCCGGTACTATCCAAGCGCCGAGAAATTTCCCATGAACCGGTGAAAGCGGGCGAGGAAGCCGCGGGTGCGCGGATTTTGCGGGCTTTCGAGGAGCTGCGAGGGCGGGCCGCTCTCGACGATGACCCCGTCGCTCATGAAGGCGACGAGATCGGCAACTTCATGGGCAAAGGCGACCTCATGGGTGACGATGACCATTGTCATTCCCTCCCGGGCGAGCTGCTCGATGACCCCCAGCACTTCGCCGACCAGCTCGGGGTCGAGCGCCGAGGTGACCTCGTCGCACAGCATTACGGCGGGGTTCATCGCCAATGCCCGGGCGATCGCGACGCGCTGGCGCTGACCGCCGGAGAGATGCGACGGATAGGCGTCGGCCTTATCGCCGAGCCCGACCTTTTCGAGCAGGCCGCGGGCAATGTCCTCCGCCTCGCTTCTCGCCATCCGTTTGACGATTGTCGGCCCGGCCATCACGTTGCCGAGCGCCGTCATGTGCGGAAACAGGTTGAAATGCTGGAAGACCATGCCCGTCGCCGCACGAAACGCCGACAGCTCGCGGTCGGCGGGTTTGGTGCGGCTGCCCTCGCTGAAGCGCATTTCGCGCTCGCCGACTTGGATCCGTCCGCGGTCGGGTTCTTCGAGCAGGTTGATGCAGCGCAACAAGGTCGACTTTCCGGACCCGCTCGGTCCGATGATCGCAACGACCGAACCGCGTTCAACCCGCAGCGATACCCCCTTCAGCACTTCCACTGCGCCGAATGCCTTCCACAGATCGGCGATCTCGATCATGTCGCCTAATCGGCCCGGGCGAGCGCCGCTCGACCTGCTGCGCCGCCAATGTCAGCGGAAACAGCACGAGAAAATAGATGATCGCGACCATCGTATAGACTTCGAGCGGGCGGTAGGTCGCCGCGGTGATGATCGTGCCTTGGTAGAGCAGATCGGCAACCGCAATTGTCGACACCAGCGAGGTGTTTTTCAGCTGGATGATCGACTGGTTCATGAAGGGCGGGATCATCCGCTTGACCGCCTGCGGCAGGATGACGTGGCGCATGACCTGGCGGCGGCGCATGCCGATCGCGCGCGCCGCGTCCCATTGGCCGCGCTCGATCGAATTGACCCCGCCGCGAATGATCTCGGCGTAAAAGGCGCCGGTATAGAGCGACAGCACCAATACCGCCGCGACATGCGCCGGGATGTCGATGCCGAGAACCACTGGCAAGGCATAATAGAACCAGACGATCTGCACCAAGAGCGGCGTACACCGGAAGATCTCGACATAGGCTACGAGCGGCGCGGTGATCATCGGGTTGCGCGACAGCCGCAAGAGCCCGGTGACGAGCCCGATCACCAGCCCGAAGAGGATCGTCCCGACCGTGTAGGCGATCGTGACGCCAAGCCCGGCCAGGATCAACCAGCGGTAGGCCCAGAGGAACGAGAAATCCCAGGCATATCCGGGGCCGGTCACCGGGCTTTGCCCTCGTCCATCCCGCTGCGCTCGCCACCCTCTACGAGGCATTCAGCACAGAACTCCTCGTCCGCACCGTGTATGGACCGGGGAGATAGTGGACGGGTGTTCGGGGACATGGTTGACGCATCCTATTGGCGCGGTACCGGGCGGACGGCAAGGCGGGTCTGGCGGGCCGCTCGCGGCGCCCGCAACACGCGCCGGGACGCAGCTCGGCGGCGATGGAGGATGTCTCCGGCCTTTACACACCGCGGGAGAGGGGAGAGCAAGCCCCCACGGGTCCGCGCGGAGAGGCTGGGCAAGAAATCCCAATCGGCTGGATCGGCGCCGTGCGTCCTTCGAGACGACCGCTTTCGCGGTCTCCTCAGGATGAGGAATTTCCTTAATGCCATCAAAGGCTTATCCTCATCCTGAGGAGCGCCCAACGGGCGCGTCTCGAAGGACGCAAGACCGTGCGCCGCCCTCGTACCAATTCTTGCCCAGCCTCGGAGCGCGGCCCCGTGGACAGGCTTCGGGGTTGGTGGGTGAGGGTCAGTTGAGGCCGTAGAAGCCCATCGCGCCGCCCGCCATCACCTGATGCTGAACCTCGGGGGCGGCGCCGGCCAGGCGGTCCTTGATCATCTGCGGCGCGCCGGGGAAGAACCCGTCGCGGTGCGGGTAGTCGGTCGCCCACAGGATCTTGTGCGGGCCGATATACTCGGCGAGCACTTTGAGGCTGCCCTCGACCGGCTCGAACGAGATCCAGCAATTGCGCCGGAAGAGGTCGCTCGGCCGGGTCTTCAGGCCCGAATCGTTGAAACCCTGATCGTCGAAATGGCGGTCCATGCGGTCGAGCCACGGCGCGATCCAGCCGCCGCCAGACTCGAGGAACCCGACGCGCAATTTCGGGTGGCGCTCGCACACGCCGCCCCAGATCATGCTCATGCAGGCGAGCATCATCTCCATCGTGTGCGAAATGATGTGCTGAGCGCCGCGGCCCTCGAAGCGGTCGATGCCGACCGTCGGCATGCCGCTGTTGCCGCCCTCGTGGATGCCGATCGAGAAATCGAGTTTTTCGGCCGCACTCCACAGGGGTTCATAAGCGGGGTCGTGCAATTTCCTGTTGTTGTACGGGTTGGGCCGGATAAAGCCGCCACGGAAGCCGAGATCGCGGCGCGCAAAGCGCATTTCGGCGATCGCGTGATCGATCGACTGCATCGGCAGCATCGCAATGCCGAACAGACGGTCGGGATAGGGCTTGCAGTAATCGGCGAGCCAGCGGTTATAGGCGCGGCACAGCGCGCTCGCCAGCTGCGGATCGCGCACCGCACCGGCAAACAGCCCCATGCTCGGGTACAGAAAGGCCGCATCGATGCCGTCGAGATCCATATCGGGGATGCGCTTGTGCGGGTCGAAGCCGCCGGGACGGCCCTCCTCGTAGCTCATCGTCTCGGCCGACACGACGCCCTGCCGCGCGCCGACCCCGCCGATCCCGCCCATGCCCTGCTGGCTGCCGAGGATCTGCTCCTCGACGAGGAGCCGCTCTTTGCCGTCGTTATCGATGACGAGCTTGGGCGCCCGGTCGCGAAAACCGGGGTCCATGTAGTCATTCCACAGGGTCAACGGCTCCAGTATGTGGCCATCGGAATCGATGACGTTGTATGTGCGGGGAATGATCCGTCTCCTCGCTCAGTGGTACGTCCAGTCTTTCTCGAAACGGGCATAGCAGTCGCGCTCGCCCGGCATCTTTACCCAGCCGGCCAAAAGTCGCGCCGTCGCGAGCAGCAGGCGATCACGCAGATGGGTCGAGTTGTGCGCGTATTCCTCGAAGGTCGAGATCGTGATCTTCTGGTTGTGCGGATCGTCCTGAAAGCGGCACGCAGCCAGCGCGACGGTCGACTGGTACGCCTTGCGGTCGGCTCCCGACTGCAGATAGGCGTTGGCGAGCGCCGTGGCGCGCGGGAAATCCAGCGCCATGATCGCCTCGTCCAGATCCCGCAACAGCGCGTCTGGCGAGCGGCCGCTGGTGTCGACGCCAGCGGCCTCCTGCTCGATCACCGAGTTCTGCAGCTTGTTCTCGTGCGCCACGTCATTAATGAAGTTGGCCATCAGATAAAGGACGCGGGGCTGGTACGGGTTGTCGCTCGTGCGGAACCAATTGTTCGCGACATTGCAGTAATCGAACGGATGTTGGCCATTGGTGAACTGCCGCGGCACGGTCGTCCTGAGGATCAGCTCGGCGGCGCCGAGCTGGATCGTGTCGCCGAGGCTGCGGATCGATTTGCCGTTCTTCAGGTGAGCGATCAGCAGATCCCATACCGTATCGGCGTCGGCCTCCATCATCTGCCGGACCATGTCCTCGACCTCGGCCGGGGTCAGCGGCGTCTGGTTGGTCTTCTTGAGGCTGGCGCCGCCATCAGGGAATTCGTTTGCCATCCTGACGCAGACCGCGTCGTAGAGCGAGTAATAGAGGGGCCCGACCGCCATGTCGGGGACGCCCATGTAATAGACCCCGTGCGAGCGCTCCCAGCCGATGAAGTCGGCGAGGTCGGTGATCGAGCGGGCGCGTATCGCCTTGTGCCCGGTATTGCGGGCCTTGCGGCCGATGACCGTGTCCTGCAGATCGATCAGCCCGAGGAGGTTCAGCTGATCAGCCAGAAGCGGCCGCGCCTTTTCCTCGTCGGCGAGCCCAAGGAAAAGACCGTAGGACCGGCGCGAGTCGCCGCTGACCGTAGCGATCATATGCGCGTGCAATCGCTCCTCGATGGAGCCTTTTTCCCGGATCGGCTCGTGGTCCTCCTGCCACACCACCGGACCATAGCTCGGCGGCGGAACATTGATGCCCTTCATTGTGGCGTACCGGCCCGGATACTTGCCGAGCAGCTGGTTCCAGATGTCGAGCCCCGCCGGGATGTACCAGACACTTTGCAATAATGGCAGCAGCCGATACTTCTCCGGGAGGTACGGCATCAGATAAGCGGAAGCGCGGAGCCCCAAGATCGTGTGGTCGTTGTTGATCAGCGTGATCTGACCGTCGCGGATATTGATGTGGCTCGGAACCTGCACGAACGGCGCCTCGGCGGCAGTCACGACGCTGAGCGCGTCGCCGATCGAATGCCCGTCCCGAGTTCATACGAAAGAACAGGTCTGTGGTCCGCGGCTGGTCGCGCTCGAGGATCGCCTCGGTCAGCATGTCGAAGTACTTGTCTTCCCGAATCTCGTCTCGGCTCAGCAGCATCGCGGCGATCCTTCCTTACGGCAGCAAACCCAGTATCGCTGAACCTAGCGATCCCGCGGGTTGCTGATAAAGCAGCCCCGAGGCAACAAACCTGCAAGGGTTGGAGCCGCTACTATCGCTTCAGCGCGGACTGTAGAAATCGGGTTCTGGGATGAAGAGCTCTTGCGGTTGCGCGACGCCGCGCAGCGCGTAGCGGCCGACCGAAACCAGCCGGCTTCGCATTTCCGGGCCGAGTGCGTCGGCAAAGCTCGACGACAGCAATAAATCCTGCTCGACCGACCGGCTCATCGCCAGGATGCGGCTGACTTCGTTGACGGCCGGGCCAATGACCGTAAAATCCAGACGATCCTTGCTGCCGATATTGCCGTAGAAGACGTCGCCGACATGCAACGCGAGATAGACGGCGGTGGTTGGCAGGCTGGCTTGGTTTCGGTTTTGATTGAGCTTGGCGGCTTCTTTGCGCACCTGCGCCGCCGCCGCAAGCGCGGCAACGGATGCTTCCCGACGATTCTCATTACTGAAGATGGCGAGCGTGCCATCGCCGACCAGCTTCAATACATCACCGCCATGCCCGTGCACGGCAGAAATCACGACATCGGCGTAGTCGTTCAGTAGCGGGATGATCTGCTCCGGCGGGGCATTGTCGGAGATATGGGTGTAACCATGGAGATCGCTCTCCCACAGCACCGCGCCGATCTTCTCGGCGACGCCGCGGACGATGTGGCCGCTCATGACCCGCCGGCCCGCGTCGCGGCCGAGATAGGTTTCGGCGAGCGTTCCGGCCATGCGCGCGAGCGCCGCCGATTTGACCGCCAGCTTCAGAAACGGGGCAAGCCGTTTCAGCGCGACGACCGCGTCCTCGCCGAAGCCGTCGGGCGCATCGCTGAACCAGGCGGAATAGACGCAATCCATTTCGCCGATGACGCCCTCCGCGGCAAAGCGATGGACGAGCACCAGGATGTCGGTCGCCCCCTCGTCGCGGGCTTGCGCGATGGTCGGAAAATCGACCGGATCACCAGCAGCCAAACGGCGCCGCATCGCCGTTTCGCCCGCCTGCAGCAGATGGAAGAACGGGCTGCGACGCCAATTCTCCGCAGCCTCGCCCTCGTTGGTGCGTCCGTAATCCACCGCCTCGGCCACGTCGGGGGCATCGCTGCGCCAGCGGAAAGCGCGGCCCTCGTAGATCGGGTGGAGCGTATCGAGAATGACCATGGCGCGCGCCAACGGCACTCCGGCATCATTCACGCGTTGGCAGAAACCGGCCAGCAGCTCGCTCTCGCTGCGGCCGACGAGCCCGGCCTCAGTCACCCAACCGGCAAGCTCGTTAAAAGCCGTCTCGTTCATCTCGAAGCTCTCTTCGGGTGGGACGCGGACGCATCAAATGGTGATGGTCGGCGGCATAGAGCCGGCTCTCGGGCGCTGAGTCCCCGGCAAGGGCATGGCCGACCAGCACCAGCGCGGTGCGCGTGATTTGCGCCTCCTTCACCTTGTCGCGGATATCGGCGAGAGTGCCGCGGATCAAGCGCTCGTCCGGCCAGCTGACCCGGTAGGCGACAACCACGGGACAATCCGGCCCGTACCGCGGCGTCAGCGCTCGCACGATCCGAGCGAGATTGTTGATCGACAAATGGATTGCCAAGGTCGCGCCGCTCGCGCCGAGCCGTTCGAGGGTCTCGCGCTCGGGCATCGGCGAGGAGCGCGTCGCGGTGCGCGTCAGGATCACGGTCTGGGCGATTTCCGGCAGGGTCAGCTCGCGGCCGAGCGCGGCCGCCGCTGCGGCAAAAGAAGGCACCCCCGGCGTCACGTCGAACGGGATGCCGAGTGCGTCGAGCCGCCGCATCTGCTCGGCGATCGCGCCATAGAGCGACGGATCTCCGGAATGCAGCCGGGCGACGTCGAGCTGTCGGCGATCGGCGTCCGCGATATGGCCGACGATCTTGTCAAGGGTCAACGGCGCGGTGTCGATCATCAGCGCGCCCGGCGGGGCCGAAGCCAGGATCTCGACCGGCACCAGCGAACCCGCGTAGAGACAAACCGGGCAGCGCTCGATCAGCCGCAGCCCGCGGACCGTAATCAGGTCAGGCGCGCCGGGGCCGGCCCCGATGAAATGCACCGTCACGGGAAGCTGCGCTCGAAATAGCCGCGCGGCGTGTAGAGGCGCGGGGAATCGCCGTCGATCCGGCGAGTGCAGCTGTTGCCGACGAGGACGATTGTCAGCATGTCGATGTCGGCGCCGGCCAGTTCCGACAAGCAGATGACTTGCCGTTGTTCCTCGTCACGCCCGAGATTGCGGCCGATAAAGACTGGTGTCTCGGGCGAGCGAAGCCGCAGCAAAATATCCGTGGCCTCGGCCAGTTGGACCTGCCGTCGCGCCGAGCGCGGGTTGTAGAGCGCGACGACAAAATCGCCCATTGCCGCAGCCTCGAGCCGAGTTTGGATCGTCTCCCAGGAGGTCATCAGATCCGACAGAGAGATCACGCAGAAATCATGGCCGAGCGGGCCGCCGGCGCGTGCGGCGGCGGCCTGAAACGCAGAGATGCCCGGAATGACCATAAGATCGATCGTGCGCCATTCCGGCTTCGCCTTGGTATCGAGCAGCTCGAAGACGAGCGGCGCCAAGCCGTAGATGCCGGCGTCTCCGGAGGAGACGAGCGCCACCGACCCTCCCGCCGCGGCGAGATCGAGCGCCAGGCGGACCCGCGCCTCCTCGTCCCCGATCGCGCTCGAATGGCAACTCTTGCCCTCGATCGCGCGGCCGAGCAGGTCCAGATAAAGGCTATAACCGACCACATCGCTCGCTTGCGCCAGCGCTGCGCTCGCCTCCGGCGTGCGCCAGCCCGGATCACCCGGGCCAATGCCGATGATTGCGAGCCTGCCGCGCGGGCGGCCAATCGCCTCGGCAATGATCGGCTGCGGCGCGCGCGCGATGGCGCAAGTCGCGCGTCGCGACTTGCGCTTTGGCACGACCAGCACCCCATCCGGTCCAGCGGCGGCGAGCGCCGCCCCTTCGGCGATCCCCCAACAGCCGGTCGCCCGAAACGCCGCAGGCGAGCGTTCCGAGAGACGCGGGGTCTCGACGAGGAGACGTGAGGCGGGAAAAAACCGCGCCGGCACCCCGAGTTCCGCCGCAAGCGCATGGATCGCCGGCTCGGCAAGCTTTAGCTCGACCGACACGACGGCCGCGACCGCACCTGCCGCGAGCCCCGCCTCGGCGAGCGTCGAGCGCGCGAGATCCGCGATTTCCTCCCAGGAACAGCCGCGCTCGCATCCGATGCCGAGCGCCAGGACCGACGGATGAAATACCAGGGCGTCAGTTTCGGCTTCCCCCACGCGGTCGGTCACGACGACCCGTCGATAGCTCTGTTCCGTCCAGCGGATCGCTCCGGCCCGCAGCCATCCGGCGCAGCCGGTTTCGTCGACTAGGGAAACCGGGTCGCCCCGAAGGAGCGCCGACACGATCGGCTTCACCTTGTCTGGGTTGGCGATATGCCAGCCGGGCGGCGGCTCATCCAACGCGATGCCGAGGCGCACATCCCCGGCTGTGGTTATCGCCGCGATGCTGCCATTAAGCTCGGCAATCGCGCGGGCCAGCGCATTGGCGCCATGATGTCCGCCGATCAGCGGCACCGCTACCGAGCCGTCCTCGGCGACCGCGACGACCGCCGGCTCCTCCTGCTTGGCGCCGAGAAAGGGTGCGACCGAGCGGATCAGGATGCCGGCAGCGCAGATACCGACAATCGGCCGACCCGCTTCGAACAGCTGGCCGATATGGGTCGACACCCGATCGTAGGTCTCATCCCAGTCGCCGGGATGTGCGCGCGGCCCGTGCAGCCGAGCGCCGGCCAGCGCCGTCCGCAGTCGCCGGCCGAGCGCGGCGCCCCCCGGTCCGAGCACGACGACGGCAATGTCCTCGGGTAGTAACCCAATCATTATCCGAAAACTTCCGGTAAGCCGAATGTATCCATCAGGGCTCGCGAGTTAACCGCGATTGCTGCAATTTGTCGATTGTCCGTGACAATTATCTGCTAAAGTTTCGGCAGGGGACGCTTGGGGGTTAGACCCATGCGATTGTTTATCTGCACCTGTTGCATCGCAATGGTTGCTGGGCTCGTCCCGGCAATCGCGCAAGAGATGAGTGAGGCCGAGGCAGTGCCGGCTGTCGAGGCGAGCGCGCCTTTGCCGTCCGACTGGTCGCCGCCGGACCGCGTCGGGCGGGTGAGCCTTGTCTCGGGCAATGTCGACCTCCGAGTCTCCAGTGGGAGCGCCTGGGCCGATGCGGTATTGAACCAGCCGATCTTCGCCGGGGAAGCACTGCGAACCGACCCGCAAGCCCGCGGCGAGATCCGCATCGGCGCCAATACAATCGACCTGTCCAATGGCAGCGAGATCGAAATCGCAAGCTTGCGTGACGGGCTTACTCAAATACTCCTTTCGCGCGGCCGCATCGGCCTTCATTTGCGCCAGGCCGGCGAAGATGAAACTGTGGAGGTCGATGTTCAGCAGGGCGGCGTCCGGCTGGCGGCTCCCGGCACTTACGACATCGAGGCCGCAGACGGGGACGGGCCACTGCGCGTAGCGGTTTTCGACGGAAAGGCGCATTTCACCGGAGCGGGCGGCGAAAGACGCATCGAGGGGGGTCAAGCCGCGGTCCTGACCGAGTCGGAGTCGGCTGACGCCATCTCGATCGAACAGGCGACAGCGGATGACTTTGTCGCGTGGTGCCGCGACCACGACTACGACGAGATGCGCCTTGCCACGCCCTATTACGTTTCCCGATACATGACCGGCTATGACGAGCTCGATTCCGCCGGCATGTGGAAGATCAACGCGCAATACGGTCCCGTATGGTTTCCGACCCAATCGGAAGACTGGGCGCCCTATCGCTTCGGGCATTGGAGCTGGATTGCGCCGTGGGGTTGGACCTGGCTCGACGATCAGCCCTGGGGTTTCGCCCCGTCGCATTATGGCCGGTGGGCGCTTATTGACGACCACTGGGCTTGGGTTCCCGGACGCTACGTGGCGCGGCCGCCTTATGCACCGTCGGTCGTGGCGTTCCTCGGCACGCCTGGTGTCGGGCTGAGCTCGGAGGAAGGAGCCACGGTCGCGTGGTTCCCGCTCGCTCCGGGTGAGGCTTATTGGCCGAGCTATTCGCGGGATCTTGATTACGTTCGCAACCTGAATTTCGGGACTGTTCAAGATGTCAGTGCGATCGGGGTGCGAGCGGACGGAGAGCCGCCTTTGGAAACGTTCCACGAGGATTTCGCCAACCGGCTGTTCGCGACCGTGGTCCCGCGGTTGGTCTTCACTAATGGACGCTCGATCGCGCCCGCACGCGTTTCCCTGCCTGAAAAGCGGTTGCGGGACGCGCCGGTGCTGATGGCCTCGCCGCAGATAGCCCCCGCCTTGGCCCAGCGGGTCGCCCTTGCCGCGACGGCGAATTCGCCCGTCATCCATGCGTCTATGCGGCTATCGCGGAAAGGCGGCGCCAAGTCCATCCGCACCGCGTCGATACAGTTGCGGGGCCGGGCCCAACCGACGGTTCTGCGCGGTGCGCACCTGCGCGCCCCCGCTTATGCCGGCCAACCGCGCGGTCCGCATATGGTCGTGCTCCGCTTGGCTCACTCCCGTGGCGTCCCCGGCAAAAAGGGGTAAGGTTGCACGCGCGACCACGGAAGCGACCGCAATGACCGACTATCGCAGCGACAACACAGGCCGAGCCGCACCGCAAATCTTAGAAGCGCTGGTTCGGGCCAATCACGACACCGCGTTGGGGTACGGGGCCGACGAGTGGACGGCGGAGCTGCAGCGGCGCTTTTCAGACCTGTTCGACACCTCGGTGCGGGTTTTTCCGGTCGCCACCGGGACCGCCGCCAATGCCTTGGCTCTGGCGGCGCTCGGCCCGTCCTGGGGCATCGTCTATTGCAGCGAAATTGCGCACATCAACACGTCCGAGGCCAACGCCGCGGGGTTCTTCGGCGGCGGCCTCAAGCTCGTTGCGATCGGCGGCCAATACGGCAAAATCGACGCTGGTCTCCTGGCCGAGACACTGGCGGGGATCTCGCCGGCGCAGCTTCACAGAGGTCAGCCGAGCGCGATCAGCTTGACCCAGGCGTCCGATCTCGGAGCGGTCTATACCCTCGACGAGATCCGGGCCCTGGCCGAGGTCACCGAGCGGCGCGGTCTCAGGCTCCACATGGATGGGGCTCGCTTCGCGAATGCCGTGACGCGTCTCGAGTGCAGCCCAGCCGATGCGACCTGGAGATCCGGGGTCGACATCATGTCGTTCGGGGCCACCAAGAATGGCGGGGCGTTGTGCGACGCGATCGTTGTCTTTTCGCCCGACCTCGCGGACGGCCTTGCGGTGCAGCTCCGCCGCGCCGGCCAGGTCTGGTCCAAAATGCGTTTCGCGTCGGCGCAGCTGATCGCCTATGTCGAGAACGGTCTCTGGCTCGAGATGGCGCGGGCCTCGAACCGGATCGCCGCGCGCATCGCCGCCGCGCTGCGCGACATTCCGGCCGCCCGGCTGCTGGCCCCGGTCGAGGCGAACGAGATCTTTCTCGAACTCCCGGATGGGACGATGGATTTGTTGGAGCGAGACGGCTTCCGGTTCTACCGCCGAAGCCGCACACTGGCCCGTTTCGTGTGCCGTTTCGACACGACGGAAGCCGAGGCGGATGCGCTCGCCGCAGCCCTGTGCCGACATCTCAGCCCGGCAGCGGCTTCGCGCGGCACCGAGTGTGCAAAATACGTATCGCCGAGCGAGTTGCGCCCGCCGCGCCGACGCGCCAACCTAAGAGGGTGAGTTGCCGTGTCATCTCGGGGAGGCTCGAGGAGCACGGGCCGACAACTATACCGGCAAGGATAGCCGTGCCCATACGCTACGTGAGAAAGGTTTTGCAGCCTGGGGAGACGATCGTCTACTCGACGAAGCTGCATTGGATTATCTATCGATGGGCGATCTTTCTCATTATCATTTGTATAATCACAGTCGTTTCGGCGTGGTATACGGCTGATAACCCGAACCTCAGCCTGGCGCTGGCCATAGCAGCGATCATTTTGGGGTTATTGGCGCTATCTTCGGCCTTTGGTAAGTTCATCAAGCGGTGGACAACCGAACTGGCAATAACTGATCGACGGGTCATCTATAAAGAACGTCTGATTGCCCGCCGCACGCTCGAGATGAATCGGAGCAGGGTCGAAAGCGTTGATGTTTACCAGTCGGTCCTTGGTCGTCTCCTGGGCTATGGGACGATCACTCTCCGCGGGACGGGCGGCAGCGGGGAGCCGATGCCGAACATCGACGATCCGCTGACTTTTCGCAGCCACATTACTGCCGGCTGATCGAGGGCGATGCTCAAGCGCGGACGGGAACGCCCTTCTGTTCGAAGAGCTGCTGCAATTCGCCGGTTTCGAACATCTCGCGGATGATGTCGCAGCCGCCGACGAACTCGCCCTGGACATAGAGCTGCGGAATCGTCGGCCAATTTGAAAATTCTTTGATCCCTTGGCGGATACCCGGGTCGGTCAACACATCGACGCCTTTGAACTTGACCCCGAGATGGCTGAGGATCTGCACCACCGCAGCCGAAAACCCGCATTGCGGGAAGACCGGCGATCCCTTCATGAACAGCACGACGGGGGTCTCGGAGATGTTCTGGCGGATGCGCTGTTGAACCGTGTCGTCCATTTTCCTTGTCCTCGATTTCGCGAAAGTTGCCGTTGCGAAGGTTGCGTTCAGTCCTCGGCGGCGCCGGTCTGCAAGGCGAGCGCGTGCAGCTCGTTGCCCATCCGGCCACGCAACGCCTGGTACACCATCTGGTGTTGCTGGACCCGCGTCTTGCCGCGAAATGCGCCGGAAACGACATGCGCCGCGTAATGATCGCCGTCGCCGCGCAGATCTTCGATCGAGACCTGGGCGTCGGGCAGGCATTCCTTGATCAGCCGCTCGATCATCGCCGCGTCCATTGCCATCCCGCGACTTCCTCCGCTCAAGCCTGCACCATATAACCCGGCAGCCAAGCCTCGTTGGTGATCTTCAGTGTGTCAACCGATATGGCACCGCCGCCAGAGAGTGTCAACGAAGCCCCACCGACCACGCCAATGAGGCGGGCCGGAACCCCTGCCGCGCCTGCCGCCTCCAGCACCGTCTTGGGATCAGGCGTTTCGATCAAGTAACGCGCCTGGTCTTCGCCGAACAGATAGGCATGAAGCGGCAATTCTTGCGGGAAGGGGCCGAGCGTGAGGCCGCGCATACCCGCCATCGCCATCTCGGCGAGCGCGACGAGAAGCCCGCCATCCGACAAATCGTGACAGGCGGCGACAGATCCGCCGCGGATCATGGCTCGGATGAAATCGCCGTTGCGGCGTTCGGCGGCGAGATCGATATCCGGCGGCGGGCCTGCCTCGCGGCCTTCGATTTCGCGCAGATACAAGGACGCGCCGAGATGGCCGCTCGTGTCGCCGATCAGGATCACGGCATCCCCGTCGCGCTTCAGCGCGAGATCGACCGCGGTGCCTGCATCGGCGATCAGTCCGACGCCGCCGATCACCGGGGTCGGCAGAATTGCCCGGCCGCTCGTCTCGTTGTAGAGCGACACATTGCCCGAGACGACCGGGTAGTCGAGGGCGAGACAAGCCTCCCGCATGCCCTCGATCGCGCCGACAAACTGGCCCATGATCTCGGGCCGCTCCGGGTTGCCGAAATTCATGTTGTCGGTGATCGCCAGCGGCTGGGCGCCGACCGCAGTCAGGTTGCGCCAGCTCTCGGCGACGGCTTGCGCGCCGCCGCGCACCGGATCGGCGCGGCAGTAGCGCGGCGTGCAGTCGGTCGCCAGCGCCAGGGCCTTACCTGATGGAGAAACTCTAATTACCGCGGCGTCGCCCCCGGGCCGCTTGACCGTGTTGCCCATCACGAGGTGGTCGTACTGCTCCCAGATCCAACGTTTCGAGGCGAGCGCCGGTGAGGCGATCAGCCGCCGCAGGCAGTCGAGCGGGTCGCGTTCGGGAAGCGAAGCCGGGTCGATTTCCGGTTCGGGATCGGGACGCCGCCATGGCCGCCGGTAGACCGGCGCTTCGGTGACCAAGGGCCCGACCGGAATCTCGGCAGCGAATTCTCCGCCGCTCCGCAGCACCAGCCGCCCGGTGTCGGTGACCCGCCCGATCACCGCGAAGTCCAGTTCCCATTTCTCGAAAATGTGGCGGGCCTCCGCCTCGCTGCCGGGGCGCAGGATCATCAGCATGCGCTCCTGGCTTTCGCTCAGCATGATTTCGTACAGCGTCATGCCGCTCTCGCGAACCGGCACCCGGTCGAGATCGAGATCGATGCCGAGCCCGCCCTTGCCGGCCATCTCGACCGAGGAAGACGTCAACCCGGCCGCGCCCATGTCCTGGATCGCGACGATAGCGTCCTCTTCCATCAGCTCGAGGCAGGCCTCGATCAGCAATTTCTCGGTGAACGGATCGCCGACCTGCACGGTCGGCCGCTTCTCCCCGGCGTCACCGCCGAACTGGGCCGAAGCCATCGTTGCGCCGTGGATGCCGTCCCGTCCGGTCTTGGCGCCGACATAGACCACGAGGTTGCCTGGCCCGGCGGCGGCCGAATAGAAGATCCGGTCGGTGCGGGCGAGCCCGACGCACATCGCGTTGACCAGGATGTTCCCGTCGTACGAGGCGTGGAACTCGCACTCGCCGCCGACCGTCGGCACGCCGACGCAGTTGCCGTAGCCGCCGATCCCGCTCACGACGCCGGATACGAGGTGGCGGGTCCGCGGGTGGTCGGGGTTGCCGAAGCGCAGTGAATTGAGGATCGCGATCGGCCTCGCGCCCATCGTAAACACGTCGCGCAGAATGCCGCCGACCCCGGTCGCCGCGCCCTGATAAGGTTCGATGAAGGAGGGGTGGTTGTGGCTCTCGACCTTGAAGACGACCGCGTCGCCATCCCCGATGTCGACCACCCCGGCATTCTCGCCCGGCCCGCAGATCACCCGCGGCCCGGTCGTCGGCAATGTCTGGAGCCAGATCTTCGATGATTTGTACGAGCAGTGCTCACTCCACATCACCGAGAATATCCCGAGCTCGGTCGTGTTCGGCGTGCGCCCGAGGATCGCGACGGCGCGCTCGAACTCCTCCGCAGTCAGGCCGTGCTCGGCGGCGAGCTCCGGCGTGATGTTGCTCCCGCCGTTCACGGCACTCGATAACCTCCCTCGCCCCCCGCTGGCCGGGGGGAGAGGGTCGGGGTGAGGGGGGCCGATCCGTTAAAAACTCCCCTTACGACGAGTGCGCGGCGGATTCCCCCCTCACCCTGCCCTCTCCCCCCGCAAGCGGGGGGCGAGGAAGAAATTTTGGTGGAAGTTCGGGGGAAAATCTCGGGAAAGTCTTCGACGGCGAGCGACATGATCTATTGTAGCGCGCTCACCAGCCCGTCGAAGAACGGCTTTCCGTCGGTGCGGCCGAGCAGGGGGTCGCTGGCGTTCTCAGGATGCGGCATCAGGCCGAGGACGGTGCGGGTCTCATTGAAAATACCTGCGATCGCGCGCGCCGAGCCGTTGAAGCTTGCTTCCTCGGTGCTCTCGCCGCTCGCTCCGCAATAGCGGAAGGCGACGAGGCCACGCGCTTCGAGCCGATCGAGGGTCTCGGCATCCGCGGTGTAATTGCCGTCGTGGTGCGCGACCGGTACCCGGATGGTCTGGCCGGTTTCATAGCCGCAGGTGAAGATCGTCTGGTTGTTCTCGACGCGCAGATCGACATCGCGGCAGGTGAACCGCAGCGAGCGATTCGGCAGCAGCGCACCTGGAAGGAGCCCCGCCTCGGTCAGGATCTGAAACCCGTTGCATATGCCGAGAACGGGGGTGCCCTTGGCGGCGCGGCCGCGCACTTCGCGCATGATCGGCGAGTGCGCCGCGATGGCCCCGCAGCGCAAGTAGTCGCCATAGGCAAAGCCGCCCGGCAATACGATCAGATCGCTCGGCGGCAGGTCGGCGTCACGGTGCCAGACGCGCAGCGGCTCCCGCCCGCAGACGCGGGCGAGGGCCGCGCAGACGTCGCGCTCGCGGTTGGAACCCGGAAAAATGATGACAGCTGCTCTCATGAGCCGGTCAGCTCGCGCCGCACGATCGCTGCGCCTTCGGCGAGTGCTTTGAGTTTGGCGAAGGCGGTGTCGCGCGGAATATATTTCATGCCGCAATCGGGCGCCGGGATCAGCCGTTGCGGCGGGATGTGACCGAGCGCGCGGCGGATGCGAGCGGCGACGATTTCCGGAGTTTCCGGCACGGGGTCGCCCATGCTGATGACGCCGAAAATGACGGTCTTGTCGCCGAGGTCGTCGAGGGTCGCAAGATCGAGATTGGGTTGCGCCGCCTCGATCGAGATCTGCTCGGCGATGGTGCCGGTCAGCTCGGGCAGAAAAGAATAGCCGCTCGGCTTGTTGCGGGCGACATAGGCATAGCCGAAGCAGAGGTGCAATGCGGTCGGGCCGGGGATGCCTTCGAGCGCCCGGTCGATCGCCGGCAACGCCAGGCGCCGCGCCTCTTCGGGGCGCGCCTGCACCCACGGCTCGTCGAGCTGGATCACATCGGCGCCGGCCGCCTTCAGGTCGCGGATTTCGGCATTGACCGCCGCGGCATAGTCCATGACCAGCTCTTCTTCGTCCTTGTAGTATTCATTCTTTGCCTGGCGCGACATCGTGAACGGGCCGGGCAGCGTGATCTTGATCTGGCGCTCCGTATTGCGCCGCAGGAACTCGACGTCGCGCACTTCGACCTGGCGCAACCGCCGGATCGGGCCGACAACCCGCGGCACCGTGACGGAGCCGCCGGTGCGTCCCGAGACGGCTGCGGGGTTGTCGAGATCGATCCCGGACAGCGCTGTGGCAAACCGGTTCGAATAACTTTCGCGGCGAATCTCGCCATCGGTGATGATGTGGATGCCGGCGCGCTCCATGTCGCGGATCGCCAGCACGGTCGCATCGTCCTGCGCCTGTTCGAGCCAAGGTTCCGGCACCCGCCAAAGCTCGTTCGCGCGCACCCGCACCGGCGGCAGGGTGGTCAGCTTGTCGCGGTCGATCAGCCAATCCGGCTGCGGATAGCTGCCGACCACGGTTGTCGGAAGAAGGGTCTCGGTCATATCGGGATCTCGACAGCACCGCGCCGTTGCCCGGCGAAGAGGGCTCCTATAGAGACCCGCCAGACGCGTCAAGCGACAAGCCGGCGTGGTGAGCGCGTTTACCTTGGCCCACCGAAGGCATAGATATTAGAGGGCGGGTCGCGGTTCTCTCGTGACCAGAGGCCGCAGAGCGTGCTGCCACGGGTGGCCCGCGGCCCTCGAACCAACGGTTCGGGAAGGAGCGGTCATGACCATACGCAACCCGGTCGAATGGAGCGTCGATCAGTTCAGGCATGCCGCCTCGGCCGTCGAGTTGGCAGGCCGCGCGGGGCGCCGGACGCGCGAGAACCTGCACTCGCCCGCCCCGGCGATCCGGCATATCGGGGTGGTCGACCTCGGACATGTCCTCGCCAGGGGTCTCGACGATTTCGCGGCTTATCGCACCGATGTCCTTTTTCTCTGCGTGGTCTACCCGCTCGTCGGTCTTGTCCTGGCGCGGCTGGCATTCGGTTACGACCTGCTGCCGCTGATTTTCCCGCTTGCCTCCGGGTTTGCGCTGATCGGCCCCTTCGCCGCGGTCGGCCTCAATGAAATGAGCCGGCGCCGCGAAACGGGCATGGCGGTCACCTGGGCGGACGCGTTCGAGGTATTCCGCTCGCCCTCGTTCGGTGCGATCGTCGTGTTGGGACTGGTGTTGATGGCAATCTTTCTGCTGTGGCTGCTCGCGGCCGAGGCGATTTATCAGCTCACCCTGGGCCCGGCCTCGCCGGCTTCGCTCGCCGGTTTCGTGCACGACGTGCTCGCCACCCCTGCGGGGTGGACCATGATCGGCCTCGGCGTCGGCGTCGGTTTCCTCTTCGCCTTGCTGGTGCTGGCGATCAGCGTGATATCGTTTCCGTTGCTGCTCGATCGGGAGGTAGGGGTCGACACGGCCGTCCTGACATCGATCCGCGCGGTATTCACGAACCCGGGGGCCATGGCCGCTTGGGGGCTCATCGTCGCCGGTGGCCTCGTGATCGCGTCGATACCCTGTTTGCTCGGGCTGATCATCGTGATGCCGGTGCTCGGGCACGCGACCTGGCATTTATACCGGTTGATCGTGCCGCGCTGACACGACGGGGCCGCCAGAAGCTGCAGCATTCACAACCCGCTCTTGACACGCAGTTGCTGCAACTGTTCGGCGATGCGCCGGGTGACGGTCGGGAACGGGTCTTGATCCAGCATGCGTGCAACCCTCTCCGCATAGGCCGAGCAGAGGAGAAGAGCCGGTCTGGCCAAATCGGGATCGCGTCGGGCCCGTTCGCAGATTTCAACCAGCAACGCCATCTCCTTTTTCGGGACCCAGCGCGCCAGCTCTTCCAGATCGTTCGGCGCAACGGGCAGGCCCGGATCAAAGGCGGCGAGGTTTTCCAGTTCTGAGGACCCGGCTGGTCCGCCGGTGGTCGATTGCGGCTGCATGGGCACTCCGTCAGCTCCAGCCGAATTCGGCCTCGTCATGCACTCATCGCGGCGACGCGCCCGACGCTGGAGCGGCTGGTTCGAGGACGCCCCGCTTGCGGCGCGAACGATGGGATCCTGATCGTGCGTTCACTAGTTAAGTTCGGACCCACCTCTAAGCTGCAGAATAGCCGCGGATTAGAAATTTCTCAACCTTCATGAGCGGCAATGCCGTAGAATAAGAATGATACCGATAAAGGAGGAAAATTTGAGCGCCCGAGATGGGACGTACTCATAATTGGACGTACTCATAAGGGATTAGGTGGGATATTGGACAATCCTATGACAGAATGGATCATAATAAGAAATTAACAGATCACCGGGTATTCACTTTGCACCAGCTCACGATAAATCGGGTTGCAATCTGTGGTTGACGACCCCGAGAAGCTCGGTGTTTACGGTAGACTATCGGCGGGCGGTCGCGCGACGGTGGTTCTCACAGTGGCCACTGTCGTGAAGTCATTCATGCCGCTTCTGTTGCCTATTTTTCGGCGAAGACGCTGTGCCGAAGCTCGGCTGCTCCAGAGCACGCTCGAAAATATCGGCGAGGGTCTGAGCGTCTTTGACAGCCGGGGACGGTTGATCGCATGGAACTCTCGTTTTTGTGAACTGCTCGAATTGCCGCCGGACCTCCCAGTCGGTGCGCCGCTTCGCGACATCCTGACGCTTCAGGCGGCGCGTGGCGACTTCGGCCGTGACGACCCCCCGGCCGAGGTCGCCAAACGTCTCGAGGCTTTCTATCGCGACGTACCGACGACAAAGGAGCGCATGACCTCCGCGGGGCGCACCCTCCAGATCAGCCGGCGCGCAATGCCGGACGGGGCGATTGTCTCGGTTTACTCCGATGTCACCGATCTCAAAGCATCCGAGCGGAAATTGATCCAGGCGCGCAACCAGGCCGAGATGGCAAACCACGCGAAGAGCGAGTTTCTCGCCAATATGAGCCACGAATTGCGCACTCCGCTCAATGCCATCATCGGGTTCTCCGAGATTATTGCAAACGAACTCTTCGGTCCGATCGGTAACGAAAGATATCTAGACTATATGAAGGATATCCACCAAAGCAGCCGCCATTTATTGCTCATCATCAACGACGTGCTCGATATGTCAAAGATCGAGGCAGGAAAACTCGAATTATCAAAGGAGCCGTTGAATATCCGGCAACTGATCGGCGAAGTCGTCCGCATGATGCGGGAACAGGCCGAGAGCCGTGGCATCGAGCTCGTGACGAAGCTGTCGGATGGGGAAGTGGAGATTTGGGCCGACGAGCGTGCAATAAAGCAAATATTTCTTAACCTCCTTTCCAATGCGATAAAGTTCTCTCGAGACGGGGGCGAGGTCTGTATTCGCGTCGTGTCAGATGAGCCCGACCTTGCCGTCGTGGAATTCGAGGATCATGGTATCGGCATGAACGAGGAAGAGCTGGAACGCGCCCTGCAGCCTTTCGGACAAGCACAACCATCGACGACGCGCAATTATGGCGGCACGGGTCTGGGCCTACCGATCACCAAAGGCCTGATCGAAGCGCATGGCGGCAAACTCGCGATAGAAAGTCGCGTAGGTCAGGGAACCATTGCGCGCATCTCTCTGCCTACCGAACGGAAGCCGTTGATGGCTGGCGCTTGACGGCAGCCGGTCATGCCGCCCTCGGCGCTGCAGTCTCCGGCCGAAGCACGCGAAACAGCATGATTCCCGGCAAGGTGACAGCGGTGATGATCGCCATGATTCGAAAACAGCCGGTATAGGCGGCAAACACCCCGTAGCTCGCAGCCTCGGAGAGCGAAGGTATGCCGGGCCCCGACGCAATGAACCCCGGCAAGGAATTGCCGTGAATTCTTGCCTGCAGCACAGCGGTCATCACAGCAACGCCGGTTGCGCAGCCGAGTTGCCGTAACAGGCTGTAGACGCCGGCGGCATCGGTGCGCAGTTCCACATCAAGGGTGGAAAAGGCAAGCGTGCTGAGCGGGGTGAATAGGAGCCCGACACCAATTCCCTGGATTGCGCTCGCCATGGCCAACCAGAGCCCGCCGCCATCGGCTGGCACCCGCGACATCAGCACCAGCGCCCCCGCGGTGATGACGATTCCGGTCCCGAGCAACGCCCGATGATCGACCCTGTCGATCAGGTAATGGATGCCCAGCATCGTCGCCATCGTCGCGATGCCGCGTGGTGACAGCGCCAACCCCGCCTGGGTCGCGTCGTAGCCCAAAGGACCCTCGCTCAATGCGGGCAAGAAGACGATGGTCGTAAACAACAGCGCGCTGACCAAAAAATTATAAAACACCGCCGCGGAGAAATTGAGGCTGCGAAATACCTGAAACCTGAAAAGGGTAAACTGCGACCCGAGACTGCGAATTCCGATGCCCGCCAACGCGAAGATCGCAACAGCGGCTTCGGCCGCCGTCTCGGCGGATAGTGGCGAAGTCTGGCCGATCATCCGCTGGAGCGCCAATTGCAGCGACCCTACGCCGATGACCAACAGCACAAGACCAACGCCGTCGATGCGAGCCTTGATGGCCGACTCGATCGTCGACGGCATCTGGCCTATACCCAGAATCGCGATCAAGCCGAGAGGAACGTTCAAAACGAAAATCCACCGCCATGAGCTGAGGTCGGCGATGACGCCGCCGAGGACGGGCCCGAGGATCGGGCCGGCCATGATCGTCGCTCCCCAGATGGCGAGCATTCGGCCGTGATCGCGTTGAGGATAGATATCGAGAAGGATGGCCTGCGCCAGAGGCTGAATAACGCCGGCTGCGGTGCCCTGGACGAGACGGAACTGGATCAACGCGGCAGATGAGGGCGCAATCGAACAGAGCCCAGAGGCGATGATGAACAGGCCGATCGAAGCGACGAGTAGTGGCCGCGCGCCGTAACGCCGGCGCAGCCACCCGGTGAGGGTGGCCATGATTGCGGAGGCGCAAAGATAGCTCGTCATTACCCAAGAGCCGAGCTCGATCCCGCCGCCGAGACTTTGCTCGAGCTGAGGCAGAGCCACATTGGCGATCGTCGTGTCTAAGGCCTGCATGGCGGTGGCGATCATCAACGCCATCGTCGCGTGCCGCCGGCCCGATCTCGATTGGATGGGTGCCTCGACGCTCATTCGGCTCCGCTGCCTTGCCAATCCGCCGGTGAGGGCTGCGGGGACGAGCACGCGGGCTCGCGCAACCCGCGATCCTGCCGCTGCCCCTATCGATCAATAATTAGCGTACGCTGACCCGAAGATTGTCGAACAGTTGCTCTATCGAGTCAATGACCGCGGCAAAGAATCCAGTACAATTTAAGTTATATTGGCGCAATTTGATTGGGATCGGCGAAACCAGCATTGGATGAGCGGTAGTTCACCTGCTGTTAATATCGCGATATATAAAATCGGTGATCTCCGGAAAATTGTCCGGACATCGCGCTGCGAGGGTTTCGTGAACCGCCTGACAATGCTTGTTTCCGCCGAGGGGACGTGGATGCTCGAGGACAGCACCGAGTTTCGCGCGGCGTTGGGGGATCCGGAACCCGACTACGATGGTGCTGCCTTTGCGGTGAAGAACCTGGGATTTATCAGGTTTCAGATCCTTGACAATTCGATAATCGAAATCGATCTGCATCCGCGTAATGTCGAGATTCCCGCGCTGCTGGCGGTTCAACAGCAGATCTTGACATCGCACATCAAGCTGTTTCGGTTGAAATACTTTGATGTCGGCTGGAAGTCGGAAATCATATGCTCCGCCGAATTGGCTGTGGCGCGTCTGTCTGAATTGTGCGCGCCGAGATTCGCGCTGTCAGCCGAAGACCGTTTTCTTGTCGAGCCGCAGGATTACCTAAAACTTTACGAATCCGAGCTGGGTCCGCTTCAGCTGATGGCGCAGAAGTGGAGAATGTCGTTCGGCCATTTCGATCCCAGCGTAATCTCGTTTGCAATCAACAAGGATCTGCTGTCGCGTTTGATCATCGTCGGGGTGAAGCCGCCCGGGGCCGAACCCGTATTCCGCTTCATTGGAGATGGTCACAACAATTGGCTCGATGACAACTACCATCTGCATGCGATCGGCGGAAAAGTGCAAGACCAGCCCGATAAAACCTACGGGCAATGGGTATCGCAATTTTACAAGAGCGTGGCGAGCAACGGCCAGCCGCGTTACGATTATGTGACGGCTTCGATCCAACGGCCGCCTGGCACCTATACGACGCGCTACGAGAGATTGCTGCTGCCGTGGAAGACGCCCTCCGACGAGGTGCTGGTGACCTTGTCATCCCGGGGTCTGGGGACGGATGCCGTCGACAAACCTTCGGTCATCGAGCCGGAGAGTTCGGTGGCGAGGTATTCCACAATGTCCTCATAAGCTTCGTTCTGGGACAAATACGCGAGGACGACTTCGAGATCGCCCCAGGGTGAGGCGGGGTAGAAAATGCTGTGACTGGCATGCTGGTAGCCGTAGCCGGCGCTGACGCCCTTGGTTACGAGCACCGGGGCGACGAGCGCGATCGCCCAGTCCACCGGCCAACGCGACATCGCATAGGCTCGCCCCAACCTGGCCAACAGATGAGAGAGCCGATGCCCGCGAAAATCCGGCCGTATCCAATGCGATCCGGCGCAGAACACGACCCCGCCGATTTGTCTGGCGGCCGGCGCCGTCACATTGCAAAGCTGGCCCTCGTCGTGGCCGGCATAGAACATCGAGTGCGCTTCTTCCGCCAGGCTCGTTTCCGGCCAGTAATAAATCCGCCCGGCTTGCGTCAACACGATGTCGCCTTCATCGTTTTCGCCGGAAATCCAATAGGAGTTTTCGGGCGATAAATCGCAATACGCCGGATTGTACATGTTAACCAATTTGAACCAGTTGCCGTGGGCGACTTCTCGCTCGTTCAAATAGAGCAGCTCGCCGAAGTCATGTCGCAGCCGCAGACGAAGACCCATCCCTCGTGCTGCCTTGTCGCCTTCAAGAACAAATCGGGAGAGGAGGCGGGCTGGACCATGCTTGATTGTCAGCGCATCGGGCAGCCGCAGATCGTTTTCTGGGACAATATTGGGGTAGATGAGAGTCATGATCATCTCCTCTCGGCCGACCGTTAGTACGGGCCGTCCCAATGCTCTAGAGATCAGAGCCAGTTGCGGATTGCTGCTGTCGCCAGCAAATCCTTTACGAAATCTGAAGGCTCTGCCGAGTTTTACTAATTGTTGAATTAACGGTCAACTCAAAACATGGTTAATTTAAATCTAAATGTTGAATATTGTTTACCTAAAATATTTTCTTAATTTAATCTAAAATCGAAGGTGCGTTTATCCCTCTCGTTGGCCGGCCAGCATGATCGACCCAGCGAGTAGTTGAGACAGCCGATGGTCTGGTCTTTTTGGGTCATACCGGTTAATTGGGAGGTCGGGGCGGCGCAAGGCGGCAGACAAGCGAAGCGAGGGATCCGAATGAGCAGCAAAGACCAGTTGAAGCGCGCGGTCTGCGAGACCATTGACCGGCACGCCGACACCATCATCGATCTCGGCGAGACGATCCTCCGCCATCCCGAGACCGGCTTCAACGAGGTGAGGACCGCCGCTCTGGTCGCCGATCAGATGAGGGCCCGGGGCTTAGCGCCCCGCACCGGTCTGGCGCTGACCGGTGTCAAGGGACGGCTCGCCGGCGGCGCGCCGGGCCCCCGGCTCTCCTTCATCGGCGAGCTCGACAGCCTACGGACCTCGGAGCACCCGCTCGCCGATCCCGTCACCGGGGCGGCCCACAGCTGCGGCCACAACGCCCAGATCGCCGGGATGCTGGGCGCGGCAATCGGATTGAGCGAAGCCGGGATCGCCGGCCACCTCGCCGGCGACATCGTTTTCTTCGCCGTGCCGGCCGAAGAATTCATTGATGTCGAGGAACGCGCCGCCCGCGTCGCGAAAGGCGAAATCGAGTTCATGCTCGGCAAGCCCGAGCTAGTCGCCAAGGGTCATTTCGACGATATCGACATGGCCATGATGATCCATACCGGCTCGCGCGATGCCGCCGAAACGCGCGCGTTTCTCGCGAGGTCATCGAATGGTGCGCTGGTCAAGCGCATCCGCTTTGTCGGCCGCGCCGCGCACGCCGGCAGCCTGCCGCAGCTCGGGATTAACGCGCTCAACGCGGCGATGATCGCGATGAACGCCATCTCCGCCCAGCGCGAGACCTTCTGGGAGAAGGATACGATCCGCATTCACCCGATCATCACCAAGGGCGGCGATGCGGTCAGCGTCGTGCCGGCCGAGGTCACGATGGAAACCTTTGTCCGCGGCGGCTCGCTCGAGGCGATTGTCGACGCCAATAAAAAGGTCGACCGCTGTCTGCGCGCCGGTGCGGTGGCGATGGGCGCCGAGGTCGAGATCCACACGATCCCCGGCTATCTGCCGCAGCGCAACGACGAGCGGCTGGGACAGATCTTCGGCGCGAACGTCGAGCTTGTTCGGGCCGGGTGAATTTCATATCGGCGGGCACCGCACCGGGTCGACCGATATGGGCGATCTCGCGCATTTGATGCCGGTGATCCACCCTTACGTCGTCGCCGCCGAAGGCAAGGCGCACGGCGCCGACTGGCGGATCAACGAGCCCCGGCACGGCTATCTGACGCCGGCCAAGCTGCTGGCGATGACCGCGATCGACCTGCTTCACGGGGATGCGGCCCCGGCGAGGGAAATTCTGGCGCAGTTCAGCCCGGCGATGACCAAGGAGGCCTATCTCGAGTTTCAGCGCGGTCTGTTCCGCACCGAGCGGTTCGCCTACATGGAGGAATGACGTCGGTCGGCTAAAATCGGTTGAGGCACCAGGGCACGTTGTGCTCTACTTGGCGCCATAGCGCGTGGAACAATTTGTTACGCGGCGGCGCTTCACTTTTGCTGCGTTCAGAAGAAAAATCCTGGCCTGACTGGAATGGCAGCAAGGGCCGCGAGTTAAACAGTCAGGACCAGCCGCCCCGCTCGCGGTGAGCGAGGGCAGACCGTGCAACATGCGCAGCTCGGAGGTGCGGAGAATGCCTTTCGACGGAATAGACGCTCTCGATAATCACCCGATCGCTAAACTCGGCGCCGTGGAGCGCATGCTCGCAACCGAGCAGCAATGGTGCAAGGGCCGGTTACGCGATGCCCATGGCCGCCATTGTCTGGTCGGCGCAATCGAGGCGGTCGGCGGCCGGCAGGTGTTGCAGAAGCCTATTCTGCAAGCCGCCAGGGAAGTCAGCGGCAAGCGCTATTGGCGGATCGAATTCTTTAACGACGACCCGCGCACGACGCATGCCGACGTGCTCCAGGTGCTGCGGCGCACGCGGGAAAACATGATCGACGGGATGATCTGCAGCTTTGACCGGCAGCCGCGGCATCGGAGGTGGATTCGCGCCTTGCGCGCCCTGTGCTCGCGGGGCGGGTTTGAGGCTGAGGCGATTTCGCCGGAGAGCACCGCTCGGTTTTCTCCCGGCGAACCTGTTGCTCTGTGCGGCGAACCGGAAAGCAGCGGACAGACCGGCCGCGTGCTGGAGTTCCAGCACTAAGCTGCCTGCCTACGCTGTCCGCGGATCGGCATTCCCGGGATATGGGAGATCGCCGCCGCCCGAGCCTTGCTTCTCGGGATCGGACGCTGCATTGATTGCCGAGCGCTCGTCGGCAGCAATGGGCAGCGAGAATGCATAGTCTGTGGTCGGATGCGGAAGCCGAGCGGCTGATCGACCACTATGCCGCAGCGGGGGTCGGACGCGACGTCGCGTTGCGCGTCTACACCTCGCGGCTCTTGGGCGGCGAACCGAAGCTGGTGTTGCACGGCGGCGGCAACACCTCGGTCAAGACCGTGATGAAGGACCTTCTGGACGAGGAGGCCGAGGCCCTTTGCGTCAAGGGCAGCGGCTGGGACATGGCGGCGATCGAGCCGGCCGGTCTTCCCGCCGTGAGGCTCGCGCCGCTGCGCAAACTACGCGGACGCGAGGCGCTTTCCGACGAGGAGATGGTGCGGGTGCAGCGCGCCAACTTGCTCGATCCCGGCGCCCCGAACCCCTCGGTCGAGACATTGCTGCACGCCTTCCTGCCGCACAAATATGTCGATCATACTCATTCGACCGCGGTGCTGAGCCTCGCCGACCAGCCCGACGCGGCGGAGCGCTGCGCCGACCTATATGGCCGGCGGATGGGTCTTGTGCCTTACATCATGCCCGGTTTTCTACTCGCCAAAAAAGCCGCGGAGGTCTTCGAGGCTGATCCCGATGTCGAGGGCCTCGTGCTGCTGAAACACGGGATCTTTACGTTCGGCGACACGGCGCAGGAGGCTTATGAGCGCATGATCGCAGCGGTCTCGCTTGCCGAAGGGCGGCTCGCGCACCGCCGCAAGCTCGTGTTTGCCGCGGCACGACTGCCGGCTGCGCTCGCCGGGGCTGCGGAAGTCGCGCCGATCCTGCGCGGAGCCTGCGCGATAGCCGATCCGGCGGGTTCGGGCTCCTACAAGCGCTTGGTCCTCGATTTTCGTTCGAACGCCGCGGTGCTCAATTACGTGAACGGAGCCGAGCTCGGCCGCTACGGCCGCGCCGGCGTGGCAACCCCGGATCACACGATCCGCACCAAGAACTATCCGCTGATCGTGCCGGCCCCGGAGGCGGGTAGGGGCGACGCCTTCAAAGAGGCGGTGCACCAGGCGGTCGCTCGCTTCGTCGCCGACTACCATACTTATTTCGCCCGCCACAACGCGCGCCAAGACCCGCCAAGGCGCGAGCTCGATCCGATGCCGCGGGTGGTCCTCGTGCCGGGGTTCGGCCTATTCGGGCTCGGGCGCAGCGCTCGGGATGCGCGGATCGCCGCCGACATCGCCCAATCCACTGTCGAGACCATCACCGATGCCGAGGCGGTAGGCCGGTTCGAGCCGGTCGGCGAGGCCGACCTGTTCGACATCGAATACTGGTCCTTGGAGCAGGCCAAGCTCGGTCAGAGTGCCGACAAGTCGCTGGCTGGACAAGTCGCGGTCGTCACCGGTGGCGCCGGTACGATCGGCCTCGCGACGGCACGTGCGCTGAGCGGGGCGGGCGCCGAAGTGGCGCTGCTCGACATCGATGCCGCGGCTGCCCAGGCTGCGGCGAAAAAGCTCGGCGGCGCGGCGCTCGGGATCGAATGCGACGTGACCGATCAGGTCGCGGTGCGTCGCGCGTTCGATCGTGTCGCGATGCATTTCGGCGGCGTCGATATCGTCGTCTCGAACGCCGGCGCCGCCTGGCAAGGCCGGATCGGCGAGGTCGACGACGCCGTGCTGCGCCGCAGTTTCGAGCTGAATTTTTTTGCCCATCAGACCGTGGCGCAGACCGCCGTCCGCATCATGCTGGCGCAAGGCACCGGCGGCTGCCTTCTGTTCAACGTGTCGAAACAGGCGGTCAACCCCGGCGCGGATTTCGGGCCCTACGGGCTGCCAAAAGCGGCGACCCTCGCCCTGGTGCGCCAATATGCCCTCGAATACGGCGCGGACGGCATTCGCGCCAACGCGGTCAACGCCGATCGCATCAGAAGCGGGCTATTGACGCCGGAGCTGGTTGCCACCCGCGCCAAAGCCCGCGGCATTGACGAAGAGCGTTACATGACGGGCAATCTTCTCGGCCGCGAGGTCACCGCCGAGGATGTCGCTCAGGCCTTCCTGCACCATGCCGTGGCGCTGAAGACGACCGCCGACGTCACGACTGTCGACGGCGGCAATATTGCCGCCGTTCTGCGCTAATCGGCCGGTATACGCGATCGTGGCAGATGTTCGCATCACCGCCGGCCCGTTCGCCTTTGCGGCGTGCTTTGAGCGCGCCGCGGCTCCGCGCACCTGCGACAAATTCGCGGGCATGCTGCCGTACCGGGAGCGGCTGATCCATGTGCGATGGAGCGGCGAGGCGTGCTGGATCCCGCACGGCGATCTCGACCTCGGCCTCGGCTACGAGAATGCCACGAGCTATCCGGCGCCGGGTCAGCTCCTTATCTACCCCGGCGGGGTCAGCGAGACCGAGATCCTGCTCGCCTATGGCAGCGTCCGTTTCGCCAGCAAGGTCGGGCAGCTCGCCGGTAACCACTTCCTGACGATCGTCGCGGGAATCGAGCAATTGCCGGAGCTCGGCCGGCTCACCCTGTGGCAAGGAGCGCAGCCGATCGCGTTCGAGGCGCTCTGAGTCATATGACGGCGTCCTACTCGCGCGACCTGATCGGTTACGGCGCGACGCCGCCGCACGCGCAGTGGCGTCAGGGGCCTGGGCTCGGGCAGCGGCATCGCTATTGGCATCATCCGATCAGGTTGCGTCGGCCCTCGTCGCCCCCGCGAAAACGGGCGTCCAGAGCCTGCCCCTGGGTTCCCGCTTTCGCGGGAATGATGAACCGAGTCTTTTCAGCTTTTATCAACAAAGTCACCCGCACACTGCCTCGTTGCCCCCCAATGCAGAGGATAAAATGCGTGTGATCATTCCAACGCTGGTCGGTTTGGCAGCTTTGGCTGCCACGTCAGTGCAGGCAACCCCGGTCCCAACCAACCCGCATCATCACTCGAAATGGCACGAGACGCCGATGCAGAACGTCCGCAAGAGCCAGCAGTACGATCATCTCGTAAGCACCAACAGCAGCTTTCGCGCATCCCGGATGAGAAAGGAATGCGGGCCGATCAACGATGCCGAGTTGCGTGCCGACTGCCTCGGGTCCTTCAGTGCGTATCAGTCCCGCTAGGGACAACCTCGTCGGCCCGCATCTGATGGGTTGACACCGACGTAAAGAGGAGCCCCGGGCCCAGTGTCTGGGGCTTCTCAGCATCGTTTCGATGTCTTCGTCGATATTGTCGATATTGGAGGCAGTTCGCCCTGCCTTGCCTTGGTGGGCACCGCGTCAGTATCGATTCACCACCAGGCAAGAGGCCAAACTTTCATGCCTTGCCGTCCGCAGCGGCGGCAGAGGCATATCTGGGCATACCAGCCGGCGCCGAACTCATCAAAGCCCTCGTGCGCGGTATCGTCTCCGCAATCTTGGCAGAAGCGGCGGAACCGCTCGGGCCGGTCGCCGGAAAGAGTTGTGTCGCGCCGGGCGAGGTCCGACCTTGACGACCAATCTCCGAGCGCGGCGAACAAACCCTGCAAGCGGTTTAGACGAACCCCGCCGACGGGACCGCTGCGCTGCGGCATCGAGGCAAGACCAACTCGATCGAGAATTTGACGGAGGGTGAAAGGTAGCGCGGCCCGGGCGATCATCGCGTCCTCCTACGAGGCGCCGATATCGCTGCATCAAACATGCCAGCCAATGCCTACGCCATTCCGTGCGTTCTGGTGCTCAAATCGAAATTTTCATGGGCGCTGGATCGGGCAATTGCATCGGCCTTGGGCACGAGCGGGACGATGTCGTTATCTACGGCTACCGTCGAGCGGCGACCAGCAGGAACATCGGCCGCTGTCGTTCATCCGCGAGGGCCGGCCGTGCCGCGATCTGTTCGTCCGTCGGACCCCATTCCTCGATGTGCGAAAGCCCGAACCCCAGTTGCAGCAACAAATTGAGGTAAGTCGCCAAGGTGCGGTGCTGCTTGATTACGCCCTTGGCGAGCCAGTCCGTCCTGCGCGGTCCTTCGCAGAGGTAGCTGTCGACGGGCCAAATCTTGCGGCCATCCACGCCGAGCGACCATCCCGGCTGCGTCGGTGCGGTGAAGATCGGGTGCTCGGCCGAAAAGACGAAACGCCCGCCCGGGACGAGAGCGCGGCGCACCTTCGCCAGCAACCCGCCCAGATCCTCGACGTAATGCAGGGCGAGAGAGCTGTAGGCGAGGTCAAATGCCGCCTGGGGAAGCTCGGCGGCTTCCAGATCAGCCTCGAGGTAAATAATCGCCGCGTCCGTCGTGGCCGCTCGGGCCCGGGCCAGCATCTTCTCCGACACGTCGATGCCGAGGACTGCCGCCGCGCCTTGCTGCCGCGCCCAACGGCAGAACCAGCCGAAGCCGCAGCCGAGGTCCACCACTCTGAGGTCCCGCAGCTCCGGAAGCAGGGTCTTGAGCGCGGGCCATTCTGCGGCGCCGTCCAGCCCCTCGACCGATCGGCTCAATCGGCTGTAGCCCTCGAAGAACTCCGGGTTGTCGTAGATGTTCTGCGTCATCGCCTTTGCGGTAAGCTGGCCACCCGGAGAAGCGGGGGTATGATGATCTCTCCGAAATCTATAGCATGGACGCCTGACCGCCGATGAACCGACGTGAATTCGTCAAGACCAGCCTCGCGGGAGCGGCAGCGCTGGCGGCCCCGCAAATCGTGCGCGCCGAAGCTCAAAAGACGATCAACTTCGTACCGCACGCCGATCTCGCCTCGCTCGATCCGGTCTGGACCACCGCGGACATCACCCGAAATTTTTCATTGGCCGTTTACGACACGCTCTACGGCTATGATGCGGAATTCAGGGCCCAGCCGCAGATGGTCCAAGCCCATACGACCGAAGATGGCGGAAAGCAATGGGACCTGACACTGCGCGAAGGCTTGAAATTTCACGACGGCGCGCCGGTCCTGGCGCGCGACTGTATCGCCACGATCAGGCGATGGGCCAAGCGCTATCCACTGGGGCAGGCGCTGATGGCCCGCACCGACGAGCTCTCCGCCGTGTCCGACCGTGTAATCCGCTTTCGCCTCAAAAGGCCGTTTCCACTATTGCCGGATGCACTGGCGGAGCCCTATTGCTCGATTATGCCGGAGCAGTTGGCAAAAACCGACGCCTTTGAGCAGATCAAGGAAGCGGTCGGCTCCGGGCCGTTCAAATTCGTGGCGTCCGAGCGCATACCCGGCCAGCGCGTCGTGTTCGATAAGAACCCGGATTATGTCCCGCGCTCCGAGGGAAAACCAAGCTTCAGCGCCGGTCCCAAGGTGGTTTATGTCGACCGCGTAGTGTGGAATTTCGTGCAGGATCCCTCTACCGCCTCGGCGGCGCTCGCGCAGGGCGAGATCGATTGGTGGGAAAACCCGACGATCGACCTTGTCCCTCAACTCAAACGCAACAAGGATCTGGTAATCACGGTCAAGGACCGCACCGGGGAGATCGGTTGCCTCCGCTTCAACCATTTATACCCTCCATTCGACAATCCCGCGGTTTGCCGCGTCGTGCTGTCCGCAATGGACCAGAAGGAGGTCATGACCGCGGTCGCCGGGGCAGAGCCGAGTTTGATCAAGACCGATGTCGGGCTCTTTGTGCCGGGAACCCCGATGGCGAGCACGGTCGGTGTCGAGATCACGCGAGGACCAAAGGATCTCAACCGGATAAAACATGAGCTCGCCGAGGCGGGTTATAAGGGCGAGCGGGTGGTGGTCCTCGCCGCCTCGACCATCCCGACGATCTTTGCCGAGGCACAGGTCGCCACTGACGTGCTGCAGCGCATCGGCATGAACATCGATTTGCAGACGATGGAATGGGGCAGCGTCGTCGCGCGGCGCGCGAGCCGCGAGCCGGTCGACAAGGGCGGCTGGAACATCTTCTACACCTATCTCGGCGGCATGGGGAATATCTCGCCCGGCCCCGATATCGCGATCCGCGCGAGCGGCGCCGATGCCTGGTTCGGCTGGCCGAGCGACCCGAAAATGGAGGCATTGCGGGAGGCTTGGTTCGATGCGCCGGACCTCGAGGTACAGCAAAAAATCTGCCGCGAGATGCAGGAGGAATTCTGGCAGAACCCCACCTATGTGCCGCTCGGCATGTACGACCAGCCGTTCGCCTTCCACTCCTATCTGCAGGATGTGCGCGACGGCTGGCCGCAGTTCTACGGCGTGCGGCGGGTGTAACTCAGTCTTTGCGGCCCGCTTGCTGGCCGGGCCCCGCTAGCTAACGTCAAGCCCGCTCAGGAAGAAGGTGCATTCAGCGGCACAGGGAACCAATCTTCGTCGCCGCTGCTGCGGATCTGTTCGAGGGTGTATGGGCACAGCCGCGGCAAACGGCTCGTGAAGCCGGGGACGTCGCGTTCGAGCCGACGAACGAGCCTGAGCGCCACGCGATACTGGGAGGGTAGGTCGAGCTTAGCCTCGATACTGCGCGTCAGCATTTGTTCCAGCTGGACACGCCATTCAACGATCTCGTCGCGCCAATGATCAGCCGGCTCATCGAGACCGGAAAATTCGAGCTTCAGAAGGTGCTCGATGATGTGCTGGCAGAGCGAGCGTCCCGCACGGAGATCGCTGCGTCCCAAATCCTCGATCTCCTCCGCTATATGTTCGAGGTCGAGCTCGTTTCCGGCCGGCGGTAGCCGACGCAGCAGCGCCGCCTGCTGTTGCGTCCAGGCGTAGAAGTCTTCGTCGTAGAGGGTCTCGGACCACGCGTGCATCCTGGATAATTTAGCACAACCCGCGCGGCGCGGAAAGTCCGCGCCGAACGAATCCGGAACTGGTACATTGCCGGCGACAAGGAGGAGAAATCTCGGCCATGGCTCTCGTCGGCTCGATATCGCAGCAGATCTGGGACATGAAATATCGCCTGCGGTCGGCTTCGGGCGAGGTGGTCGACAAGACGATCGAAGATACCTGGCGGCGGGTGGCGACGGCGCTCGCCGCGCCCGAGCGCGACCCCGCGCTATGGGCCGAGAGGTTTTACGCGGCGCTGACCGACTTCAAGTTCCTGCCGGCGGGCCGCGTCGTTGCCGGGGCCGGCAGCGCCCGCTCGGTCACCCTGTTCAACTGCTTTGTGATGGGCGCCATCCCCGACGACATGGGCGGGATCTTTGCGCATCTGCGCGAAGCGGCGCTGACGATGCAGCAGGGCGGCGGCATCGGCTACGATTTCTCGACCCTGCGGCCGCGGGGCGCGCCGGTCAAGGGCGTGGGCGCGGACGCCTCGGGGCCGCTCTCCTTCATGGATGTATGGGACGCGATGTGCCGCACGATCATGAGCGCCGGCTACCGCCGCGGCGCGATGATGGCGACCCTGCGCTGCGACCATCCCGACATCGAGGCCTTCATCGAGGCAAAGCGCGAGCCGGGCCGGCTGCGAATGTTCAACCTTTCGGTGCTGGTGACGGACGCCTTCATGAAGGCGGTCGAGGAAAATGCCCCGTGGGAGCTGTCCTTCGGTGGCCCCGATGGCGCCAAGACCACGTGGAAGGTGCTGCCGGCGCGCGAGCTGTGGGTCAAGATCATGCGCGCGACCTACGCCTATGCCGAGCCGGGCGTCATCTTCATCGACCGCATAAACCGGCGCAACAACCTCTACTATTGTGAGGAGATCACCGCGACCAACCCATGCGGCGAGCAGCCGCTGCCGCCTTACGGCGCGTGCCTGTTGGGCTCGATCAACCTGGCAAGCCTAATCGAAAACCCGTTCACTCCGCCCGATGGCGCCAATGGGGCGCGGCTCGACCTTGAACGGCTGCGCCGGCTGGTGCCGGATTGCGTCCGCATGATGGACAACGTCATCGACATCTCGCAATTCCCGCTGCCGGAGCAACAGGAAGAGGCGCGGCAGAAGCGCCGTATCGGCCTGGGCGTCACCGGGCTCGCCGATGCGCTGATCCTGTGCGGGCTGCGCTACGGCTCGGCCGCAGCTGTCGCGGCGACCGAGAGCTGGCTCGGCACGATCCAGCGCGAGGCTTATCTCGCCTCGACGGCCCTCGCGGGCGAGAAGGGCGCGTTTCCGCTCTTCGACCGCGAGCGGTATCTGGCCGGCGAGACGGTGAAGGGCCTGGACGAGGAGGTGCGCGCAGAAATCGGGCAGCACGGCATACGCAATGCGCTGCTCACCTCGGTTGCGCCGACCGGCACGATTTCGCTGTTCGCCGACAATGTTTCATCGGGGATCGAGCCGGTCTTCAGCTTCCGTCACATGCGCAATGTGCTGATGCCCGACGGCACCCGGCGCGAGGAAGAGGTGACCGACTACGCGTACCGCCTGTTCCGCCGATCGAAGGGCGAGTTTGCGCCGCTGCCGGATTATTTCATCGATGCGCAGGCGCTGACCCCCGAGGATCACGTCGTCATGCAGGCGGCGGTGCAGAAGCACATCGACAGCTCGATCTCGAAGACCATCAACGTCCCGGCCGAGATCCCGTTCGAACGCTTCAAGGATGTCTACCAGCAGGCTTACGCCCTCGGGTGCAAAGGCTGCACGACCTACCGGCCGAACGAGGTCACCGGGGCGGTGCTGGCGGTCAGGGCCGAGGCGCCGGCTGCCGGACGGGAAGCTGCACGACAGCAGGAGCTGCCGCTTCCGCCGCCCGCGCCGGCGGCGTCCCCTAAGCCGGCCGACATTTTCGAGGCTGGCGGCGTCGTCTACATGACCCAGCCATTGAGCCGGCCGGAGGCGCTGCCGGGGCAGACCTACAAGGTCCGCTGGCCGGACAGCGAGCACGCGCTCTACATCACCTTGAACGACATCGTTCAGGACGGCCGCCGCCGGCCCTTTGAAGTGTTCATCAACTCAAAAAACATGGAGCATTACGCGTGGACCGTTGCGCTGACCCGCATGATCAGCGCGGTGTTCCGCCGCGGCGGCGACGTGTCGTTTGTCGTCGAGGAGATGAAGGCGGTGTTCGACCCGCGCGGCGGCGCTTGGATGGATGGCAAATACGTGCCCTCGCTATTGGCCGCGATCGGCGACGTCATCGAGCGCCACATGATCGCGATCGGCTTTCTGCCGGCGCGCGGTCAGAGAGCCGCAATCGGCGAGCAGAAGGTCGCGGCCGGCAATGCGGTGATTTCGGACGAGAGATCCCTCGCGACGCGCATGGCGCAATGCCCGAAATGCGGCGAGGCGGCGCTGATCCGCATCGAGGGCTGCGACCAGTGCACGAGCTGCGACTATTCGAAATGCTGGTGAGCCCCACAGAGATGCAGTTGCAATGATTCGATTTTCCGATGATGCCTGGCACCGCACCGAATCCTTGCGCGAGGCGATTCATCGGCTGCCGTTCAACGCCGATCTCGCGGCCGGTTCGCTCAGTCGCGAGCGCTTTCAGACCTACATCATCCAAGACGCGATCTATCTCGGCCAGTTCTCGCGCGCTCTAGCGATCTCGGCGGCCAAGGCCCCAGATACACCGACGATGCAGTCCTTTGCGCAATCCGCTCTGGGAGCCATCGCCGTCGAGCAGGCGCTGCACGGCCGGTATTTGAGGGAGTTCGGCGTGGACCCGGCGGGCATAGCTGATGCCGAGCCGTCGCCGGACTGCCTCGCGTATACCAGCTATCTTATCGCAGCGGCCTACCATGATCCTTGGGAAGTGCTGGTTGCTGCCTTATTGCCCTGCTTCTGGATCTATTGGGATGTCGGGTGCGCGATCGCTCGGACTGCCGCGCCGCAGAACCCGTACAAGGCGTGGATCGACACCTACGCCGACGAACGCTTTGGCGAGGCAGTACGGACGGTCATCGCGGTAACCGATCGGGCGGCCGATGCCGCGACCCCGGCAACCCGCGCCAAGATGCTGGCGGCCTTTATTCGCGCCTGCCAGTATGAATGGCTGTTCTGGGACGGTGCCTACCGGCGCCGCGGCTGGCCGCAATTTGGTTGAAGGCGGCGTGACATTAGGGAATGTAGATGATGGCCGAAGACACGCGCTTACCGGCGGATATCGACGCGCAACCACTGGTGCAGGCTGCGGCGGCGCTGCAGCCGGAGCTTCGCAGCTACCGTGAGGAGATCGAGCGCGAGCAGCGCCTGCCGAAAGCGTTGGTCGAGCAGTTGCGCGCCGCCGGCTTCTACCGGATGGTGATCCCACGCGAGCTGGGCGGCCTAGAGGTCGACCCGCTGACCTACCTGCGCGCCGTGGAGCTGTTGGCCGAGGGCACCGGCTCGGTCGGCTGGAACCTCGGCAACGGCGGCGTCGGCCAGCTCGTGACGTTAGGCTTGCCCGAAGAGGGCGTGCACGAGATCTACGGCAAGCGCGCCGATACGATCATCGCCGGCACTGCGGTGCCGGGCGGCGGTCAGGCGGTGCCGGTAGAGGGCGGCTACCGGGTCACCGGCCGGTGGCAGTTCGGCACCGGCTGTCAGGAGGCGAGCTGGATGCTCGGCAGCTTCCAGGTGCTCGACGATGACAGCCAGCCGCGCCGCCACCCGAAAGGCGGCTCGCTCTACTGGCGCGGCGTGTTTGCACGCTCGGAAGCTGAGATCGTGCCGGGGAGCTGGGACGTCACCGGATTGCGCGGCACCGGCAGCTTCGACTGGACGGTCGAGGACGTGTTCCTGCCGGAGCGCCGGACGATGCCGCAGATCGGCATTCCCCTCGAGAACCAATGGTCGCGCTGGCCGGGCGTAACCTATCAGCTGCCGGTCCAGTGCTGGGTCGGGCCGCATCACAGCGCGGTGATCACCGGCATCGCGCGTGCCGGCATCAATGCGCTGATCGAGCTGGCTGGGGGCAAGCAGCCGCGCGGCCGCCCCGTCGGGCTGCTGTGCGACAATCCGCAGGTGCAGGATGCGGTTGGGCGGGCCGACGCGATACTGAACGCCGGGCGCGCCTACCGCAGCGCGATGATCGCCGAGCTGTGGAACACGGTCGCTTCCGGCCAGGAGACCACCCTCGAGCAGCGCGCCCGCTGCCGGCTCGCCGCGGTCTACGCCGCCAACTGCGCCCGCGAGGCGATGGATTTGATGTACCGGGCGGGCGGTAGCACGTCGTTCAAGCGTGAGAGCCGCCTCGCCGAATGCTGGCGCGACCTGCACACCGTCGGCCAGACCGTCACGCTCGCGCCGGAATGGTACCCCATCGGCGGCAGGGTGTACCTGGGAATCGACCCGGGCCCGCGCCTGCGCTGACTGCTAGCTACTTTTCGGCGCAAAAAGCACGTTTTTGAAAAGGCGGCGCCAGAATTTGGGCGCGCGCGATCATCCGACGAATGTGTCGGGTTTTTGCGGGCAGAAGTCCCAGCTTACGGGGCGGGCTGCTTGGCCATGGCGCGGCTGACGTTGACGAGGTTATCGGCGATCACACCGAGGCCGACCCAGCGCTTGATGCCGACGTCACCCCTGTATCGGCTGCGGTTCAGACCGTGCCGTCGTTTGACCACACTGATGCGGCCCTCGGAGCCGGTCCGCCACTTCTGCCCGTTGCGGAACCAGCGCTTCTTCTGCTCGCGCTTGCGCTCCGGGCTTTTGGTGGAGCGATTGGGGATGCACACGCGCTTGACGCCCTTAGCCTTTGCGGCGGCTTCGTTCTTGGCCGAGTAGAAACCGGCATCGGCGGCCACCAGACGCGGCGTGCGCCCCAGCCTCGCCTGATGGGTTTCGATCGCCGCCATCAGGATGTCCGAATCGCTGGGCCGCTGATCGTAGACCTCGTAGGCGATGACGATCTGGTTCTCCGCCTCCTGCAGTTTGACCATTTTGCCGAATTCGGTCGGCTTGCCGGCCTTGCCTTTGCGAATGACCTCGGTGGTGGGTTCGAACAGGCTGACGATCTTGCCTTCGGCGTGGGTATCGCCGGCGAAGACGCGGGCTCTGGTTTGGCGCATGACCTGCTGCACCAGCGGCACCATGCTCTCCAGCTCGCGGTGCAGCCCTTCCAGCACGCCTTGCCGCGAGCCTTCCGCCGCGCGCTTGACGCCGTCATCGATCTCGCTGGCAAAGCGCTTGGCTTGACCCACCACCCGGCCGGTTGCCTCGAGTAATCTTTGGTACGCCTGCGCCAGCCTGTCACTGTTCTGACGGCCTTTGGCGCGCGCCGCACGCGCGATCTCCAGTACCCGCAATTTGACGCTGCGGCTGCGGTCGCGCAGCGTGGCGCCGGCGGCGCCGGCGATCTTGGTGATCTTCTTCATTGTGCGAGTCAGCACCCGCACCCCGTCACCCAATAAACTACTATCGGTCGGATAATGAATGTTGGTTTCGACCACGGTGGTGTCGACGCGCATCCGCCGGCCTGCCGCCACGCGATGGTCGCGCGCGATCTGCACGATGCGCTCGTGGATCTGGTTGATCACCTCCGGCCCCAGTGCCACCCCCCATTTGCCCATGGTCTTGGCGTCGGGCATCTTGGTGCCGCCCACGCGGGTGAAATCGCGGTATACCAGATTGGCGCGCACCTCCCGTTCGAGCACGCCGTAACTCCAGTTGCGCATGTGCTTGAGCACCAGCAAACGCAGCACCACCTCGGCCGGGGTGCCCGGCCGCCCACGTTTGCGGCTCTGCGGATGGCGCTGGGCCAGGGCCTCGTAGACCGCCGCCACGATCTGCGGATCGCCGAGCAGCTGATCGGCGTGCTTCATCCACGCTTCGTGCAGATCCTTCACTTCTTCGGCGATCAGCCCGTCACCGAAGCTGCGCTGTGCACGGTGCGTTTTAATCACGCTTTGTCCTTGTGCGGCGCGGCACGGCGTCGTCCGCACGCAACAGCGCATGGTTGAGTTCGCAGATCTCTTCGAGGGCCTCCTTGAGCTTGTGGTAGTTGCCCAGCCAGCGGCGCACCTCCTCGACCTGTTCGCGGCGCAAGCTGAATTGGCGGGTGCGGCCGCCGGCATAGGTGACGGTCAGAACCGACAGCGGGTGTCCACCGCCGCCGGCGCAGATCGTGCAGCCGCGGCTGCGGCGCACCCTCCGCTCCAACAACGAGCCGCGCAGGATCTCCCCCGTCACCGGTAGCAGGCTAACGAGCGCCTGGCGCGTCGCTATGAGCTGATCTTGTGTCATTTAAATAAATGATACGCACCCCATCGCTTCGCGTCAACAGCTTTTTGCAAAAAAACTTATCGCGATCCGGCTACCAATCGCCCTTTACCCGCGACGCGCGCACAAAAATGTCCGCCCTCGCACTTTCCTGCGCGGCGCAACGCTGTTATCTCAAAGGCTTACATCCGGGATTTTTGCGCCGGAAAGTAGCTACTCGCTACGGCATGATCGGCGGCCGGCAGCTTGCCTAACCAATCGCAGTTCCGGATAATGGAAAATTCGGGGTTCCCGGCTTTGAGTCAGTTGCTGACCCAAAGGCGGCTTAGATCGCCCACGCGGTCAGCGATGACGAGGTTCTGGCTTGACCCCGATGACTGAGGAGACAAGGGACCGCTATCTCGCAGGCTGTTTCGGTTTGTGGTGCGGCTCTAATCATGACCGAATATCCGTCGCGTTCCCTGGGTCTGTCGATCGGCTCCAACACCGAACCCTTAACTCTCGACAGCGAAGCGAACTTCGGGCAATGGATCTATCGCTGCATCGGCTAACCATTTCGATAGATTCTTCTCATCGATACCGCTCCCCTGAAGTGCTCGCGCGAGACGCACACAGTCCGCACGAACCAAGGAAACCGAAACGGCATCTCGACTATCGAGATTGATCCCATCATAAGCGGTCGCGCTGATCAGATCACCCAGACCGTCGTTGATCCGTAATTTATGTTCGGTCGTAAACCGATCCATCTCAACGAGGCTCAACGCGGAATGCAAGAACGGATGCAACGCGGAATCTCGCCGTGTTTCTATCGCCCAAACAACCTGTTCTATAAGCTCATCTGGAAGTTGCAATCCCGTGGCTTGTAAACCCAGTCTCGCCCATACCTCGATCGCCATTGCGCTGGCGGCAACCTGGTCGAAACTGCGCCAATTGATGCCGCGTCGGAGGCGTCGGAGAATCTCTGCCCGAACCTCCTCGCCCGCCTGGGCGAAGTAAGGTAGCGCAGCGGCCGCGGCGCTGACTGACGCCGTGTCAATCAAAGCGAATAGCGCACGCACTCTTTCTTCTGTCCGATCTGCAGAGAAAAGAGCAGGAACGACTACGAGGGCTAACGCCTCACCAATCAAACGTCGATTACCCTCATTGAAATCACGATAAAATCCGGCTGCGAGTGTCCCAATCGTGGTCCCGTTGGCCTGCAGAGGACGCCAACTCACCGGGCCATCGAACAGACGGGCTGCCTGCTCCGCGGTCGGACGAAGTTGTCCCAGCATCGCATTTTGAACTCCAAGAAGCCATTTGCGCTTTTCCTCTACTGCGGCTGAATTAGTGGGTGGAGAGGCCGCTAGCACGCTGTTGACATCGGTCTCGAACAGGAAAGCCTGAACTCGCTGTTTCACATCAATATCGGATGGTGCCGGGAGAAATGCAAAAACTGGGGCAAGCAGTTCTGTACCAGCGGGAAGCGGCGTCCTCTCCCCCTCTGTCCAAGCCCACAACGCTTGCGCGAACCCTCGGAGTTCAGCGTCGGCCAAAGCGTTGTGTTTCGCAAGATAGGCGAGACGAAAGACCGCTTCGGCGCGTGCGGTTTTTCCGGGTCGTGCAGCGCTTATCAGCTCTTCGACTCTATGGTTCCAATTCAGGTTACCTTCCGGCCTAATCGGGGATGTTTCGAAGAGGTTCAATATTGGGTTGGGCCAACCCCCGATGTTAATACCTTTCTCGCTGGAAATCGGGAACTGTAACGCGGGGAAGACGAGGGCTGACCGAGCAGCGGGAGGAACGGCAAGCGCACTATAACGCGCTAGGTTCCCGATCGACTCGAAGAGCCAGTAATTTGTTACCGATCGGTTGTGGCCGAGGTCCATCGCAAGGTTGAAGTGTGTTTTGCCTGTTTGTTCATTTTCCCGTATGCTCAGCCGCGCCAGTGCTTCTATGGCTAACCGCAGCCGTCCCGCAACGAAGCCGGCATCGACACCAATCTCCTGAGGACTGGACATCCTCGAAAGCCAGTACTCGATCAACGTGTTCAGCCGCTGGGAAAGCGCCGTTGAGACGCCTTGTTCTAATTGTGCCAGGGCAATACGACCAAAATACCGTGCAAATAGCGGATCAAGAGGGTTGTTTGCCACTCTAAGCAGTTGTACGTACCAGGGAAACATCGGCTCAAAAGCAAGTTCCGTCGCATCGTCAGCACTCTTGCCAATCATGTTATAGAGATTCAGGCGCAGAGGCAGACCCGCCCTTTCCATAAGTTGACGAAGCCGGTCGATAGGGGTAACGAGGGCAGGGCTGCGCAGTCGAATTGCGTTCCGCGGCTCCCTATAACTGCCGGGCTCAAATGAAGGCACAACGGGGACCGCATCCTCGTTCCGTCTGCGCAATTCATCAGCGGATCGCTCCCTAATCAAGTTTATCTCGTCATTGGGGTCGCAACGAGCTTCTTGGAATTCAAGGGGGAGCCGGTCGTTTGATCCTACGAACTGATCACGTCGCACCGCGGGCGCGAGCCACTCGGCCCAAGCGCGTCGTGACCTGACCCAGAGCGAATTTCGGTCGCCCCGCTGGCGTTTCTCCAAATCCACTCGGGCTTCGTTAATGAGCCTGCTCGCTGGGGTAAAAGCGCCCAACTCTGCTAGCAGCGAAGCGCGCCTGAGATACCGGATCGGGTCCGGTCCACTTAAATTCTCCAGCTCTTCGCTCAACGTTTTGAAATCCAAGCGGTCGCGGGTGCGAAGGCATCGCTGATAAATCAGTTCCGCGTATAAATCCGAACCGGGTTCTGCATGCGAGGTGAGAACGCCCGCCCAGCGTGCGAAAGCATTGTTGTCGTCCAATTGACGTGCGGCTGCGAGCAACGCGGTGGCAATCTCTAACTGGTGCTGCCTCTCTAATTCGCATGGCTCACCCGGATCGGCAACCTTCTCCAGAAAAGGCATCAATTGGCCATCGATCGGCCAATGGGAAACGACATGGCGCCATGTTAACTCATGAAGGATCTCTGCCCGACGGTCGCTCGGCAGCTTTTCAATCCAGGCTGTGGTGAGTGGGAGGACACTTTGTGTGTTTGCCCGGAGAGCATCGCGTGTACCCGCCGGACACAGCAACCAGCCGGGATAGGTTTGGCGGTCTCGTACCCACACACTCCGGGCTATTTGATCGATCACAGACGCGGCGTAATCTGGGTCGCTCTGTAACCGCCGTATGTCGATAGTCAGCGTTGCAGCGGGACTTTCAGCGAATGGATCAATCGGCTTCCAATCGTGTTGCGGCTTGGGTTTTGCCTGAATAAGGTAATCTAGAATACAGTGCGTCGCGGCTGAGGCGCGCTGAGTGGTATGGCGCTCCTGAACGAGTGGTGCCAGGTCGATAGGCGCTATATTTCGCGCTTCGAGAAATTTGCGTTTAGCTGGACCGAGAGCGAGATCACCAACCAGGTAGATGCGTCGAGCGCTTTCGCCCAGGTGGTCGCGCACCCAACCCGACCACTGCAGGAAATTTGGATCGTCTCCCGAGAAACCAAGAAGACAGAGCTCGCTTTCAATGAAGATTTGACGAGCTGTGTTTACGAACGCCGCAAACCGTGTCGGATAGGTTCTGTAGTCCTCCTCGGCGATGATAAAGTGATCGCTTGTTCCCAATGACCCGTGTAGTTTGATGATGCGCGGCGAACGCGCATGAGGAAGTTCGGCCATAGAGCGGACGATATCGTAGTATTGGCTGCTTACACTGGGTGCTGTCCGTTCAAGGAGGGTATCCCAATTGGTGGTCAGAATATCCGACCAAGGGAGAGCCAATAATGATTTGTGTAGGGGTCCAGGTTCCCAAGCCGCGTCTTTAATGTGGGTACGAACGAACTCATCGAGCGCGGTCTGTCCAAAATATGTTCGATATTCCTCTGCGAGCCGGAGGGGATTCCCCCGAGCCTCTCCGTCGGTACCGGGATAAAGCTGCTTGACCATTTCTCGGGCAAGGTCGTCCCACAGGGGCGGTTCGGGCGTATCCACGCCTGAACGCTCGGCATTCCGACTGAACCCGGCCCCTACGAGCACTGCCGCTCCGCGTGTTGTACCCTGATGCCACAAAGCGCGCGCGAGCTGCTCCAAGGCGGGAAAATCGGGAATATCTTGGACTCTCATAAATGTTCCACTGTGGGCGGCCTGGGACCCGAAGGTACCTCGCGCCGCTTACGATTCTTGTCCAGGCGAAGAGCGGAGCGCCAAGCAACCGTTTCCGCTATGTGGTGAACACGCTCGCTTCCGGCAACGAGACCACCCTCGAGCAGCGCGCCCGCTGCCGATTGGCTTTCACCTACGCCGCCAACAGCGCACCAGGCGATGGATTTGATCTACCGGCGCGGCGGCAGCACGTGGTTCAAGTGCGAGAGCCCCTCGCCGAATGCTGCCGCGACCTGCACATCGTCGGCCAGACGCTCACCCTCGCGCCCGAGTGGTACCGATCGGCGGCCGGGTCTATCTGGGGATCGACCCCGGCCCCCGCCTGCGCTAGCCGCCTTCCACCATGTCAATGTCGATACGATTCGGCTGGCATCCTGGGCGCTAAAGCAGGCGATCGCCCCGGTGCGGACCGGGTCACAGGGCGAACGGTTCCGTGCCGCGGGCGCCCGGTTACGGGCGTCCTCCACCGCGATGCTTCCGCCGCTTAGCGATTGGGCAGGTCGAGGGGATAGATCGGCCGCCTGACCTTCTTGAAATCGAGTTGGCCGTAATCGGAGGTGCACACCCCCACGCCGGCGCAGTCGATAACGGCTTTCGCCATCGGGCCGAGGCCGGCGCGCCAGTGGATGCGGCTCTTCAGCATGACATAGCGTTTCTGCATCGGGTCGATGCCGAGGCTCACCAGGCAGTTGAGGTCGGAGGGCTCGACATGGCGCGAGATGAGGACGATCTCGACCGGGCCGGTGTCGAGCACCACAGCAGGGCCCATATCCACCTGCACGCCGCGCGCCATCGGGCCGCGGTTGCGGTAGCGGCCATTCGAGATCGTCTTGACCGTGCCGGTCACGATCAAAGGCGGGCTCTCGGCGGGGATCGCCTGCATCGCGATCTTGCCGCCGATGGACAGGCTGATCTGGGCGCCGATCCCGGCGGTGATGGCCTGCTGCACTGCCTCCGGGTCATAAATTGCGAAGACGGCGACATCCTCGATCCCCTGCCGCAGGATTTCCGCCAGCACGACGGTCGTGTCCATCGTGCCGCCAGAAGCGCAGTTGTCGTAGTGGTCGAGCAATACGATCGGACCCTCGCCCGGCTCGCTCGCCGGCATTGCCTTGGCGCGGGCGACGGATTGCTGCAGAGGTTCGATGTCGTAAACAAACGTCTCGCGCTCGACCCAGGCGCGGTCCAATAGCTCGTCGCGAAGATCTTCGGCGAGCTTGCGGTCGCCGTCGGTCACGACCACCGCGCTCAGCCCGGCATTCGCGATGTCGGCGTGCGGAAACCCGGTGAAGAGGCTCGCGGCCAAGGCGCCTTCGCCGCTCATCGCCGCGCAGCGGTGCTGCAATTCCTTGTTCGGGTGGTCATCGGTGCCCTGCCGCATGACATGCGGCAGCATCGGCACATTGCCCCACGCCATGACCGGGTTCACCTCGCCACGGATCGTGCGCAGCAGGATCTCGCCGGCGAGCCTCGCGGTCTCGTAGGTGTCGATGTGCGGATAGGTGCGGTAGCCGGCCACGACGGTCGCATTGGCGATGATCTCGTCATAGAGATTGGCGTGCATGTCGAGCAAGACGGCGATCGGCGTCTTCGGGTCGATCGCGCGCAGCCGCTTGAGGAACTGGCCCTCGCCATCCTCGAGGCTCTCGGTCACCATCGCACCGTGCAGATCGAGCATGATGCCGTCGAAACCGCCGCGCGCCATCGCCTCGCAGATCGTGTCGGTGATGTGCGCATAGGCGGCGTCCTCGACAGGACGGCTCGGCGGCGCCCCGGCAGCGATCGGCAATACTATTTCGGCCCGCTCCCGCTCGGCGAGGTCGAGATAGGCGCCGAGACCGGTGCCGGTGCCGCGAAAGGCCCGGATCGCCGCCTCGCCATAAAGCGGCCCCGGGCCATTGCCGAACCGCGCCAGTGGTGTCGGCACCGGCGAGAAGGTGTTGGTTTCGTGCTTCATCATCGCGATCAACAGGCGCATGTCGGGACCTCCATGGCTTCGGCAGTTATGCGGCTTCTGGACGTAGGCGGCAATTATGGATATATCTATAGCCATATCGCTGGAAGGGACTCTCTACATGACCGCCTACAGTGTGGCCGAGGCAAAAAACACGCTTCCAAAGCTGATCAACCGTGCCTTGCGGGGTGAGGAGGTGGTCATCACGCGGCATGGCAAACCGGTTGCCGAGCTCAAGCCGCTGAAGCGGCAGCCTCCGGCGCCCGCCGGGACTTACGCCTGGCTGCGATCGCGCCGCGATGCCCGTCCGGGCGTAGGTCTGACTTCCGTCGAGATTTTGGATCTGCTCTACGAGACCGACAATCTTTGACCTGTTATCTCGACGCCAGCGTCATGCTTCCGATCCTGATCAAGGAGCCGGCGAGCGCTGTGGTCGACGCTTTCATGTCTACGGTTCAGCAGGAGCTGTGGGTCAGCGATTTCGCCGCTGCGGAAGTGGCCTCGGCGGTGTCGCGGCTGGTTCGCACCGGGCGCCTCCAGGCGACGGACGGGGCGGCCAGCCTGTCCGATTTTGACGTATGGCGAGCAGCGATGACCAGGGCAGCGGAAATCCATGCCGCGGATGTCCGCCTCGCGGACGCGTATGTTCGGCGATTCGATCTCGCGCTGCGTGCCCCGGACGCCCTACACCTCGCGATCGCGCGGCGCCTCGATGTCGCGCTGCTCACACTTGATCGACGAATGGCGGCGGCCGCAAGGGAACTCGGCGTGGCGGTCGAGGTGCCGACGAGCGACTGAGCCACACCAGCATTCCGACCGTATCGGTTCATTTCACGATTGTGGACGACCAACGAGACACCCAAAATCGCCACAATCGCAGCGTATTAGATAGATGAGCCTAAATTGGTATAACGCGATGATTTATTTTGATTGCTGTTAGATGAGCGTAAACAGGCAGGAACAGCGAACGAACAGCCAGCGATTACAGCGAACATAATCCGAAGAAATGATGATCTCTGCGGCCGAGAGCGGTCTCGCTGGCTGTTATTTCGGTGTCTTATCAGCGAAGGCAGCGCATACCCGCGCACTTCAGAACCGGACCGGCGGCGGGAGAGGCTCAGCCGAGGTCGCGGGTCAAGCGCGCCAGCCGAGCGAGCCGGCGCGGTCGACCCGCGGTGGGGCGGGGTGACTACCGCACGGGCGAGAAGGTCGCCGGGATCAGCAGCTTGTTTTCCTGGCGGACCGGGCGGACGCCGGCTTGTGGCGGCCAGGCGCCGCCGGGGCGACGGGATTCTTCGCGGACGCGGGCGCGCTCGTTCAGGTCCTTGTACACCCAGATGTGGGTGAATTTGTTGAGCGCGCCGAGCTCGCTCGTCCAGCAAGCCGCCAAGGGTGAGAACTTCTCGCGCGCCTCGATCGCCTTGCCCCACGCCTCCAACACCTTCGGAATGTCGCCCGGTGCATAGGTGTAGGTGCGCATCTCGTAGACGTTCCCGGTGCCGTAATTCCGGCTGCCCAGCGGGCGCATGAATGGCGCCGGGTTCATGATCTCGGCTTCCTGCGCCACGATCAGGTCCTGACCGCCGGGGAGCGCGTTGCGCGCGGCGTCTTGCGCCATCGCCGCGCGCACCCTCGTGCGGTGTTGCAGGTCGTCATAGGGATAGACGTGGACGACCTGATTGAGCGGACCGAATTCAGTGTGCCAGAAGGCACCCAATTTGGAGTGCTTCTCGCGCAGCGGGAGGCGCTTTTCATAGCGCTCCTCGAATTCGGCCAAGGTCCCGGGGCGCAGGGTGTAGGTACGGACTTCGTAGATCATCGGCACATCCTCCAGGGTGATTATTCGGCTGCTTCCTCTTTGACCGGCGTCAGATCATAGCGCTGCATCGCGAAGCTGATCGCTTCATTCCAGCCGCGGCTGCGGATATCGATGTGGACGTCATCGGGACCCAGATACTTCAGATTGACCGCGTCGCCCATCGGGGTCCGCTCCGGCCTTTCGGTTTTCGGGATCGGCACGGGCGAATAATTCGCGGCTTCCAGCGCCTTGGCGGTTGCCTGCTCGTCGTCGACATAAAATCCGATGTGGTGAATCCCTCGCATCTCGGAGGTTTGTCCCGGGCCGAGCTTGGGAGCACCGGACTCGCCGTATTTCAGAATAGCAAAGTAAATATAGCCGTCGCTGAGCCAAACACCCTTCTCGCCGGTATCCCCGGGCCGGCGATATAGTTCGGTCAGGCCGAACTGTTCCTTGTAGAATTCTGCAGTCTTCGCGGGATCGTCGGTGACGAGTGCAATATGCCTGATGCGAGCCATTTGCCATCCTCCCTCGGCGCAGGCGCTTCTCCAAAGCGCGGGTTTTACTGTGTAGGCTTTCTCGCCGGTTATCGTCAAGATGATGGCGCGAATTGGCATACGTTGGAAGGTGAACCATGGAAAAGCGGCGCAGCATCGACGTGGCAGGGGCGAGCCACGTCAACCCGATCCCGAGCGCCAGCCGGCGCGGCCCGTTTGTCGTGTCCGGCGCGATCTCCGGGACCGACCCGGAGACCGGCAAAGTCCCCGCCGACCTCGACGAGCAGTGCCGGCTGATGTTCGAGAATGTTAGGCGGGTGATGGCGGCGGCCGGCGGCTCGCCCGACGACATCGTCAAGATGACGGTGTGGATCACCGACCGCTCGCTGCGCGAGATCATGAACCGCCACTGGGTCGCAATGTTCCCCGACCCGCAGTCGCGGCCGGCGCGTCATACCTTGACCTCACGCGACTTCACCGCGCCGATGCAGATCCAATGCGACCTGATGGCCGTGCTGGGCGAGGGCTGACACGATGAAGATCGTCGATATCCGCACGACGCCGCTCTCCTACCGGTGCGAGCCGCCCTATGGCAGCGCCGGCGGCATGCAGGCGCGTCGCGGCGGCCTCCTCGTCGAGATCGAGACCGACGAGCGGGTGATCGGGATCGGCGAGGCCGGGGTCGGCGGCGGCGTTACGCGGGACGTCATCGACAAGCTGCTGCAGCCGATGCTGATCGGCGAGGACCCGCTCTTGATCGAGGGGCTGTGGCAGAAGATGTTCGCGCGGACCCGCCAGTTCGGCCGCCGCGGGATCGTCATGAATGCGATCAGCGGCATCGACATCGCGCTCTGGGACATCGCCGGCAAAATCGCCAAAATGCCGCTCTATCGCCTCCTCGGCGGCTGCCGCGAGCGGGTCGAGGCCTATGCCAGCGGCGGCTTTTACCAGGAAGGCAAAACGGCCGACGATCTCGCCGGCGAGGCTGAGGGATACCGCGCCCGCGGCTTCAAAGGTATGAAGATGAAGATCGGGCGCAACCCCTCGACGCAGACCCATCTGCGCCATCTGGTCGATCATGCCGAGCTATGTGTGGTCGACCCCGAAGAGGACATCGCGAGGGTCGCCGCGGTGCGCCGCGCGCTCGGCCCGCAGGCGAAATTGATGGCCGACGTCAACTGCGCCTGGAGCCCGTCCTTCGCGATCGAAATGGGCCGCGCGCTCGAGCCCTATAAGCTCTACTGGATCGAGGAGCCGGTCGCGACCGACGACATCGACGGCAGCGCGCGGGTCGCCGATGCGCTCGCCACCCCGATCGCCGGCTACGAGACCGAGATCGGCCTCTACGGCTTCCGCGAGCTGATCACCCGCGACGCCGTCGATATCGTGCAGCCCGATCTCGCTTGGGCCGGCGGCTTCTCCGAATGCCGCCGCATTGCCGCGCTGGCGCACGCGCATCACCTGATGGTCGCGCCGCACGCCTTTGCCAGCGCCGTGACATTGGCCGCCTCATTGCATTTCATCGCCTCGATCCCGAACGGACTGGTCCTCGAATTCGACCAGAACCCCAACGGGCTGCGCGACGAGCTGCTGAAGGAGCCGATCCGCATCGAGCCCGACGGCATGATCAGATTGCCCGAGCGGCCCGGCCTCGGCATCGAGCTCGATCGCGGCGCAGTCGAGCGCTACCGCAGCCAGTGAGAGCGCGCTGAATACGGTCATTCCGGGGCGCGGGTGCAGCCCGCGAACCCGGAATCCATGCCCACGGACCTGCGCCTATAAGGACGGGCCGGTGTTCATGGTTTCCGGGCCTGCTCCCGGTCAAGCCGGAGCATCCCGGAATGACGGCGCTTGCGATCGGACCAGATGATCGATGAGTGCGAGACTGCTCTACACGATCGGTTATGAGAAGGCCTTGCTGAAGGATGTTGTCTCGACGCTCGCAGCGGCTCGCGTAGCGACCCTCATCGACGTCCGCGATCGGCCGATATCCCGCCGGCCCGGCTTTTCGAAGCGGCAGCTCGCCGCGGCCGTCGAGGACGCCGGGATGCGCTACGTCCATCTTCAGGCGCTGGGCACTCCGCCGGAGGGCCGGCTCGCCGGCAGGCGCCGCGAATGGGATCGGTTTTGGGGTATCGTCGAGGAGAAACTCGCCCGCCCCGAAGCCGAGTTGGCGCTTCGGGAGGCCGCGGAAATCGGCAAAGGCGCGCCGAGTTGCCTGCTGTGCTACGAATCCGATTGGCAGATCTGCCATCGCCGTCGGATCGCCGAAATCCTGGCGCAATGCCACGGCTTCGCGGTGTCCCACCTTCAGATTGGTGGCGAGCTGATGGGAGGATGACGTGAACAGGGCGGCCTCAATTCTTGTCCTGATTTTGGCGGCGCTCTTTGACCATGAGCAGCGGCTCGCGCGGCCCCGATGGCGGCTGCAGCCAGGCCGACCTGCGCAGCACCGGCGGCGACGGGCTGTTCTACTGTTTCGCCGCCAATTAGGGTCCAGCGTAAAATAACGGCGCCTGCGGCTCCCTTTGGGCATCCGGCGCCGAAGAGGAGGAGCAATTGTCGGACGATCCCGTCGAGACCCATTACACCCGTCAAGACCTCGGCGGCCTCATCCTTGCGGCGCTGAAGCAGGGGCCCGGGAAGGCATGGCGGGTTGCGCTGCGAGGCTGGGCAAGAACGTCAGGCGGAAGAATTTCGTGCGTCCTTCGAGGCCCCGCTTCGCGAGGCACCTCAGCATGACGCATTTTTCTATGATATGCATCTAGATGCATATATGTAGGGTCGATATGGTAGCATCTGCGCGACTTATGGTCCTGATGTCCCCAGAGGAACGTGCTTCGCTCGATGCCAAGGCGCGAGCGCTCGGGGTTTCCGCCGGGGAGGTAGTGCGGCGTGCCGTCCAGGCGTTCGAGCTGGGTACCGAGGCCGAGGCGACCGGGCTGCGAGAACTCATCGATGTGTTCAACCAGCTTCATCCGGAGACATTGCGGATTGCCGACGAGGCTCACCGCAAGGTAGCTGAAAACTTAGCCGGTTCGTCAAGACACGGGCCTATGGGGCGGCGCCGAAAGGCGACCGCAGCGGCGTGAGCCTGTATGGCGATGCCATAAAGGCGCTCCGCCAGATCATTCTGCTCGACGAGCGCGTTCGCAATACCTCGGCCGATCTCGTGCGGATGAGCGAAGAGCTGAGCGATCTTCGAGATCGAGTGAGCCGTCTGGAAGGGATGCTCGCCGTGAGCATGGCTCGCCCGCGGGAGTCCGCGCCAGCGCGCGAGCGACGCCGGTTGCCATGCCCGTCGGATCAAGGAAACTGAGTTGGAACCGCTGCCGGCCGTATTTTGCCTACGCAATGAGAGCGATGCCCCGCGGCTGTCGGATGGAGGAACAATTGTGTCACAATCCCGTCGAAACTCACTACACCCGTCAGGACCTTGGGGATGTAATTCTTGCGGCGCTGAGGCAGGCGGGGAAGGACACCGAGCATCTGACGCCGGACGACCTGGCTCCCGTCGACGAGTTTCATGGCGGGCAGCGGCAAGCGACAATCAGATTGGCGGATCTCCTCGGATTCCGCGGGGGCGAGCGGGTGCTCGACATCGGTTCCGGAATTGGCGGGCCGTCGCGGTTTCTCGCCAGCCGCTTCGGCTGCCAGGTCACCGGAATCGATCTGACCGCTGAATTCTGCCGCGTGGCCGAGATGCTGACCCGGCTCACCGGACTGACCGACAAGGCCGACTATCGCCAGGGCAACGCGCTCGATCTCCCATTCGATGATATGGGGTTTGACGTGGTGTGGTCGCAGAACGCCTCGATGAACATCGCCGATCGCGATCGGCTCTATTCCGAGATGCACCGCGTCCTCAAACCTGGAGGCCGGCTCGCGCTGCAGGAAGTGGTCGCCGGCCCGGGCGGCGAGCCGCATTACCCGGTGCCCTGGGCGCGGGAGGCGAGCATCAGCTTTCTGCTGACCGCGGAGGCGACGCGGATGAAGCTGGAAGCCGCCGGCTTTCGCGTCGTCACCTGGCAGGATACGACGCATACATCCTCGCAGTCCTGGACCCGCGCAGCCGAGGGCGCTCCGCCGCTACTCGGGATTCATTTGCTGGTCGGCCCCGATTGGGCGGAGATTGCGCGAAATTCGGCGCGGAATTACCAGGAGGACAGAGTCCGGCTGTTCAATGCGGTGCTCGAACGAGCAAGCTGACTTGCTCCTACAAATCCAAAACGAGGACCCGGCTCTTCGCCCGCGAGCAGCAGATCAGCAGGTAGCGCCGGCGGCCGTTTTCTTCGAGCACCTGGTCGCGATGGTCGGGCTCGCCCGCGAGATAGGGCGTCAGGCAAGTCCCACAATAGCCGAGCTCGCACGAGGTTCTGACGGCTACGCCATGACGCTGGAGCACCTGGGCGATCGTCTCGGCGGTACCGACTTCGTAATCGCCGCCGGTTTTCGCGAGTTGGATGCAAAACGGGCGGTCCTCGGCGGTCGCCGGCTCCGGCACACCGCTGAAGTATTCGCAATGCACGGTGCCGACCGGCCAGTGGCGTGCCGCCTCAGTCGCCGCTGCCATCAACGCCGCCGGCCCGCAAAAATAGAGACGAGTTCCCGGGCGCGCCTCGCGCAAGGTCGCCCTGATGTCGAGACCCTGCGCCGGATCGCCCCCATCATGGTGGAAGCGCAGGCGCCCCTCGGCGGCGAGCGGTGCCAACTCGCTGCGGAACGCGGTCATCTCGGGCGACCGGGTGCAGTAATGGACCTCGAATTCAGCGCCGCGACGCCGCAACTCCGCGATCATCGACATGATCGGAGCGATGCCGATGCCGCCCGCGATCAGGAGATGCCGTTCGCTTGCCGGGTCGAGCGGGAAGTTGTTGCGCGGCAGCGAGACCTCGACCATGTCGCCGGCCCGGACCTTTTCGTGCAGATGCCGCGAGCCGCCGCGGCTCGCGCTTTCGCGCAACACCGCAATGCAATAGCGCCGGCGTTCGGCAGGGTCGTTCCACAACGAATACCGGCGCAAGAAGCCGCCGGTCCGCAGCTCGACATGCGCACCCGGCGCAAAGCGCGGCAGATCGCGGCCGCGCGGGTCGACCAGCTCATAGCCGTTGATGGCTTCGGCGAGATAGGTGATCGTTCCGACGCGCAGCTGCATGGGCCAGGATTGTTGCAGATTTTGCCGGTCTTGGGGAAAGATCGTGCCGTTCGCAACGACCTCAGCCGAGGAGGCCACTGATGGCACTGCAGATCCGCCGGGTAGTTACCGGCCACGACGCATCCGGGCGCGCCGTCGTCAAGATCGACGAGGTTGCGAAGAACCTCGTTTCCTCGCGCCCGGGCGCCACCGCTGGCGTCGTGTGGACGACCGAGGGCTTCCCGATTGACAACACGGGGGAGGAGGACGCTGGGCTGCGCAAGACCGGCACGACACTAGACAACGGCACGGTTTTTCGCATTCTCGAGCTGGCGCCTGGGGTCAGCCCGCGCAACCATCGCACCGATTCGATCGATTACGCCGTCTTGATGTCGGGGGAGGTGGACATGGAGCTCGACGATACGACCGTCCACCTCACGGCCGGCGACGTGCTGGTACAGCGTGGCACGATCCACAATTGGGTCAATCGCGGAACCGAGCCCTGCGTGATCGCCTTCGTCCTGATCGCGGCAAAGCCGGTCACCGTCGGCGGCAAGGTGCTCCGCGCCGAGGGGTAGCGGTGAACGACGATGTCGAGCTCCTGATCGCCGGCGGCGGGCTTACCGGGCTGCTGCTCGGCGTCGCGTGCGCCGGCGCGGGGCTCACGGTCGCGATAGTCGATCGGCAGGATCCCGCGGCATTGCTCGCCGATGATTTCGACGGGCGCAGCTCGGCAATCGGCTACGGTTCACACAAAGTCCTCGACGCGATCGGGTTGTGGCCGGACATCGCGCCCGATGCCGAGCCGATCCTCGAGATCCGGGTCGCCGACGGTAATTCACCGCTATTCCTTCATTACAACCATCGCGAACTCGGCACCGGCGCCCCGCTCGGCTACATCGTCGAGAACCGCATTCTCAGGCGCTCCCTGGCCGATCGCGTAAGATCGATCCCGAACCTGCTTCTTCTGGCGCCGCTAACCGTGGACTCGGTCTCGACCACGACGTTCGGCACGACCGCAGCGCTCTCGGATGGGCGGCAAATCCGAGCCCGGCTCGTCGCGGCCGCCGACGGCCGGCAATCTCCGTTACGATGCGCCGCGGGGATCCGAACGATCGAATGGCGATATCCCCAGACCGGCATCGTCACGACAGTGCGGCACCAGCGCCCGCACAATGGCATCGCCGTGGAGCATTTCATGCGGGCCGGCCCGTTCGCCATTCTGCCGATGACCGGCAACCGTTCCTCGATCGTCTGGACGGAACGGGCGGAGCTCGCATCGCGCCTCGTCGACCTCTCCGATGCGGCCTTCGCGGCGGAGCTGGCGGCGCGCTTCGGCGACTTCCTCGGCGCCGTCGAGCCGATCGGCCCACGTTGGACCTACCCGCTCTCATTGCTGCTGGCCGAAAGCTACGCCGCACCCCGGCTGGGTCTCATCGGCGAGGCGGCGCACACGATCCACCCGATCGCCGGCCAGGGGTTAAATCTCGGCATACGCGACGTCGCCGCGCTTGCCGAGCTGGTAATCGATGCGCGGCGCCTAGGTCTCGATATCGGCGACAAATCAGTGCTGTTGCGCTACCAGCAGTGGCGCCGCTTCGATGCACTGGCGCTCGTAGCGGTCACCGACGGCCTCAACAGATTGTTCTCGAATTCGCTTCCCCCGATCCAACTCGCTCGCGACATCGGGCTCGCCGCGGTCAATCGTTTCCCGCCGCTCAAACGCCTGTTGATGCGCGACGCAATGGGGATCGCCGGAGACCTGCCGCGCCTCATCCGCGGCGAGCCGCTGTAGCGTGAGCCAACGTCAGGGTTCGCGGCTCAATCCATTCGCGGCGAGAGCATCGAGGTACTCGCGCCAGCGCTTTTCGTGCTCGACACCGAGCTGGTAAAGATAATTCCAAGAATAGATCCCGGTATCGTGCAAATCGTCGAATTTAATCCGGACGGCGTAATTGCCGACCGGTTCCAGCTCCATGATCCCGACATGGGCGCGGCCGTGGACCAACGTCTTCTGTCCCGCGCCATGGCCCTGAACCTCCGCGGACGGGCTCTCGACGCGCAGGTATTCGGCCGGAAGCGAAAAACGGCTGCCGTCGTCGAACGCGACCTCGAGCAGCTTTTCCGCCCGTTTCAAGCGGAGTTCCACCGGCCAGCGCGCTGTCCCGCCGGCGCTCACGGCACCCTCAGGGCGACGGCAGACGCTTGGTCGCGGTCTCGTCGTCGCGGAGCGGGCGTGCCTCGTCGACGAGCATGATCGGGATGCCGTCGCGGATCGGGTAGGCCAGCCCCGCCTCCTCGCTGATCAGCTCCTGGGCTTCGCGATCGTAGCGCAACGGCGCTTTGGTCAGCGGGCAGACGAGAATCTCCAGCAGCTTCGGGTCGATTTCCGGCGTTCCTTCCATCCCGTTCCTCCGGTATCAGCCAAAATCCTGCCTAGTGGCGGGCGCCGGGGCCTTCGCTCGGGCGCTGCATCACCGCCATCTCCACGATCGCCGTCAGCAGGCGCGCGCGTTTACCGAGATCCGGCGCCTCGAGCAGCGCCTGCTTCTCGCTCGGATCGAAGGGGCAGATCATTGCGATCGAGGTGACGAGCCGCTCGCCCCCGACCGAGGTGATCGAATCCCAATCGGCCGAGATCTGGTGCTGCTGAAAATACCCCCTGAGCCCGCGCATCAGCCGCTCGCGATCAAAGTCGAGCGCTTCCTCGCCCTCGACATCCCGGGCAAACTCGTGCCAATCCGGGACGACGCGGCGATAGCCTTCGAGGAGAGGCAGCTCTTCGCGGATCCGAAAGCGAGAGGTGCCCGTCAAAGTGATCAGAAAACGTCCGTCCTCGGTCTCGGAAAACGAGGTAATCCGGCCAGCGCAGCCTGTCGGATAGACCGGCGGGTTGCTGCCCGAGGCTCCCGGGTCGGTGGGCTGCACCATGCCGATCAGGCGCTCGCCGGCGAGCGCATCGCGCGTCATTGCGAGATAGCGCGGCTCGAAGATGTTCAGGGGCAGCCGGCCGCGGGGGAGCAGCAGAACGCCGCTCAGCGGAAAGATCGGGAGAATGGCGGGGAGCGCCGCTCCGCCGCGCCGCTCGTTCATCACACCCTCCGTTCAGGAAAACATTACAGAAGAAAGCCGGCGCCGGCCGCTCAGGGTTAGCGGGTCGGTTGGACCCATCACCTCGAAGAATTTGAGGAGCTGCTTGCGAGCGGCCTGCTCGTTCCATTCGCGATCGCGCTTGAAAAGGGTCAGCAACTCGTCGATCGCAGTTTCCCGGTCGCCGGTCCCGAACAACCCGGTGGCGAGCTCCAGGCGGGCCTCATGGTCGTCCGGGTTCTGCGACAGCCGGGCGCGCAGCTTGCCGGCCGAGGCCATCGCCTTCTGCGCCTGCTCGGCGAGGTCGAGGGCGGCGCGCGCGGCGGTGATCTCGGCGTGGCCGGCGCTCTCCTTTGGAACGCGATCGAGATGCTGTTTCGCTTTGGCGAGCTCGCCGCGCGCGATCATCGTCCGCGCAAGCCCAGCCAGCGCCTCGATGTTAGTGGGCTCGCGCTGCAGGATCTGGGAGTAGAGCGCCCCGGCGCTCGCGTGATCGCCCCCCTGCATCGCCTCTTTGGCCATAACCAGCGCCTCCTCGACCGGCGAGGGACCACCCTTTCCGCCGCCCAGGCGCTGGACGAACTGCTTGACCTGGCTCTCGGGCAAAGCGCCGACAAAACCGTCGACCGGCCGCCCGTCCTTGAACGCGTAAACCGCCGGGATCGACTGGATACGCATTTGCTGCGCTATTTCGGGGTTCTCGTCGATATTGAGCTTGACCATTCGAACCGCGCCGTTGGTGGCGCGGACGGTTTTTTCGAGGATCGGCCCGAGCTGCTTGCAGGGACCGCACCAGGGTGCCCAGAAATCGACGACGACCGGCCCGTCGAACGAGCCGTCGATGACCTCGGCCATGAAATTGGCGGTAGTGACGTCCTTTACAGGGGCGGCAGCCGCGCCGCCGATCAAAGGTTCGCTCGGCATCAATCTTCTCTCCGGTTTTATCCGACAACATGGCGGCGCGAGCGAAGTAAGACAAGCGCCAGCCGTCCAATCGCTCAGCTCTCCGGGATATCCGGCTCCCGCTCGAGGTCGGCCATATCGAGGATATGGGGCACATGCCCCGAGGCGGCGATCAAGCGCAGCAGATCGGCGGCCGAGATCGCTGTCGTGCGATCGTTTTCCAGCGGGTGATAATTCAGCGGGTCATATTCCAGCATCGCAGCATCGAGCACGGGAGTGACGAGATGCCGAACATCATTGAGGAGGGCGAAAGGCGTGACGGCCCCGGGCCGCACCCCCAGAAGCCGATGGAGATCGGCGGCCCCGCCAAAGGAAAACCGCGGCGCCGTCAGCCGCGCCGCCAGCTTCTTGAGGTCGATCCGCCGTTCCTCGAGCATGACCGCCAGCCAGAACCCGCCCTTCTTGTCCTTAAGAAAAAGGCTCTTGCAGTGTCCCCCCGGAAGGCTGCCGCGCAGCGCCGTAGCTTCCGCGACGGTGAAGACCGGCGGATGCGAATATGTCCGGTGCGCAATGTCGAGCGCATCGAAACGCGCAATCAACTCTTCCGGGGTCAAGATCGGCGGCGGCATGGCCCGGCACGATGCGATCCGGCTGCCGGGAAAGCAAGGCTTGCAAACCCCTAGTCCCGGGCTATCATGTCGAACCCATTATCGCGGCAACCTGCCGCGGCCGGTGCGGGTGTAGCTCAGGGGTAGAGCACAACCTTGCCAAGGTTGGGGTCGGGGGTTCGAATCCCCTCGCCCGCTCCATAATCCAAATGCGAGAGCCGCGGGAAACCGCGGCTTTTCGTATTTGGAATGCCTCGGTATAACTGATGGTGAGACCTTCTGGGGAGGAAAGATCGATGAGCCTGACACTGGAAGAAGCCAATCGCATCATTCGCGGCGCCCTGGCTAAGGCGCAGGAGCTCAACATCAAAATCAGCGCCGCGGTTTGCGACAGCGGCGGCCGGCTGATCGCATTGCAGCGCATGGACAACGCCATCTGGGCGAGCGCCTATGGCAGCCAGGGCAAGGCGGTCGCCTCGGCGGCTTTCGGCCGGCCGAGCGGCGAGATGGCCGAACGGGCCGACCAGCCCACCCCGCGCGGGATTGCCGCGGCGTCGGGCGGGCACATGATCATGGGCCAGGGAGCGGTCCCGATCATCCGCAACGGCATCGTCGAGGGCGCCTGCGGGGTCGGCGGCGGCACCTCACAGCAGGACGAGGACTGCGCCCGGTCGGGCATCGCGCAATTGTAGACCCGGTCGCCGAGCTTTCGAGGAAACGCCGATGAAGATCGTCAAGGTCGAAGACCTGCATTGCGACGCCGGATGGCGGGTCAATTCCTTTTTCAAGGTCACCACCGACGAGGGGATCGTCGGCTGGTCGGAATATATGGAGGGCTACGGCGCACAAGGGCTGACGGGCGTCATTCAGAAGCTCGCCGAGCGGTTTCTGATCGGCCAGGACCCGCGGCCGGTCGAGCGTCACAGCGCCCATCTCTACGCCGCGACGCGACAGGCCGCCGGCGGCGTAAACCAGATGGCGATCGCCGCGATCGAGAATGCGCTCGTCGACATCAAGGCCAAGGCATTGGGCGTGCCGGTCTACGAGATGCTGGGTGGGCCGGTGCGCGACCGATTGCAGCTTTACTGGTCGCATTGCGGCACCTACCGCGCCCGCTATGCCGAGCGCATCAAGGAATGGGCCGGGGTCGACCCGGTGCGCTCGCTCGACGATATCGTGGCGCTGGGAGAGGAGGTCAGGCGCAAGGGCTTCAAGGGGCTCAAAACCAATCTGATCCGCTTCGACCGCGACAAGCCCTATATGTACGGCCCCGGCACCGGCAACCCGCCGGGCTTCCCCGAGCTCAACATCGACCACCGCATCGTAGATGCCGCGGTCGCGCAGCTGGAGGCGTTCCGCCGCGGCGCCGGCCCCGATGTCGGGCTTCATCTCGACACCAACTTCAATTACAAGATCGACGGCTACGTGAAATTGGCGCGGGCGCTGGAGCCGCTCGACCTGGTATGGCTCGAGATCGACCTTTACGACCCGGCTGGGCTCGCCCTGATCCGCCGCTCCGCCCGCACCCCGATCTCGTCTTGCGAGTCGCTGTATGGCAGGCGCCAGTTCCGGCCGTATTTCGAGAACCAATCGGTCGATTTCGCGATCATCGACGTCGCGTGGAACGGCATCCTCGAATCGCTGAAGATCGCGGCAATGGCCGACGCCTACGAGGTCAATGTCGCGCCCCATAACTTCAACGGCCATCTGGGGTCGCTGATCAGCGCGCATATGTGCGCCGTGGCGCCGAATTTCAAAGTCATGGAGATCGACATCGACGACGTGAAGTGGAAGGACGATATCGTGACAATCCCGCCGGTCATCGAGAACGGCCATCTGCTGCTGCCGACGGGCCCGGGCTGGGGCACCGACGTCAACGAGGAATTCGTCCGCGCCCATCCGCCGAAACGCTAGAAGGCAGGATGCTGCGGGTTTGCATAATGCGGCTTGTGCCGCAGGACGCCCGATGACCGACCGGCTTTCACTGACCAATGCGCTCGCAGACGCCAGCATTGATCGCCAGAAAGCCGAGCGCATCGCGACCGAGATCTTCGACGCGATCCACGACAACGTCGCCACCAAGCAGGACCTCCAGCATACGGAGGCGGCGCTGAAGGCCGAGATTACTGCCGTGCAGGCCGAGATGATTACCGCTGTGCGGGCCGACCTCTCCGCGCTTGAGCAACGAATGCTGCTGCGCTTTGCCGAGCTTGAGCATCGCCTAACGGAGCGCTTCGCCAGCGTCATGGTGATGCTGACTGGCATCGTCCTCGCGGCCATCCGCTATCTGCCGCACGATTGAGGGGCGCAGGGGGCGGTCCACACATGCCCTACGCTTGCTCGGCGACCTGCGACATCGGTGGGTTGTCGAGCAGGCTGCGCAGATAGGTCACGTGACGCGCGAAGGCGGTGCGTCCCTGTCGGGTGATTGCAACCCGCGTGCGCGGTTTACGATTGACGAAATCCTTCTCAACGGTCACGTAGCCCGCGCCTTCGAGCGTGGTCAGATGGGCGCCGAGATTGCCGTCGGTAGCGTCCAGGATGGTGCGGAGTCGCGTGAACTCCATCTTCTCCGCGTGCGGCAGCGCATTGAGCGTGGCCATAATGCGAAGCCGCAGCGATTGGTGGATGATCTCGTCGGGCGCATCCATGGTCAGGCCTGTCTGAGCCAGAGTCCGCCGAGCACAAGTGCGCCGCCGCCCACCGCGGCCATCCAAAGCATGAAAATCGACGGCAGCGCGAAGAAGCCGACGAGGGTCAGCACGCCAAGCGCGATACCGGTGAACGCGAGGCGGCGGCCGACGGCGATCCCAAGACCGACATAGGTGGCGGCGACAACCAACGGCACGAAGGCCGCCATCTGTCGCGGGTCGTGCGGCCGCATGACCAAAGCGGTCGCGCCGATGAATATGAAGAAGGTGGCAAACAGGCCGAGAAACTCTCGCCATTTGATGCTTCCGCGGTCGCGCCGGACAATCACCACGTCGCCGATTGTCGCGGCCGGGATAAGGACGGCCCAGGCGAGCCCGGCCTGCTGGGGTCGGAAATAGCCGAAGGTGTAGGCGGCGGCGTAGACACCGCCCCAGAGGATCAGATGCGGCGCGGCGCTCTGGTACCCGCGCAGCGTGGCGCTGCGCTGTCCCGCTTCATCGATAAGGCGCAAGGCCTCGGTGGCGTCTTCCTGGGTGACGGACATCGGACATCTCCCGATTATCAGGAGTACTCTATATAACAGAGTACTCTCTCGTTCGCAATATAAATGTATCGACACCGTGACGATACGCTCCGAAATCCCAGCACGGGGACGAACCTTAGCCTTGAGACGGGAGCAGCCGATCGGATCTGCAAAACCCGGGATTACGCTCCTGGGCCGGCGAGGCGAGCCGAGCTCGAGCGGTGACCGATGCGAACACGGCCCGCACTGACATTGGCGCAACAGGCGCAGCGGGAAGGCGTTGCGGTCCGGCACGGGAAGGAGCAGGCTATGCGCCAGCATTTGTGCCCAACGGGAGGAACCCGCGCGATGAGTGATAACGTCCAGGACTTCAACTTTCTGCAGGGCGTCAAGGTGGTCGATTTCACCCAGTTCGAGGCGGGTACCACCTCTACCGAGGTGCTGGCCTGGTTTGGCGCCGAGGTGGTCAAGATCGAGAACCCGGGGCGGGGCGATCCGGGCCGCCGGCTGCGCCCCGGCAAGCCGGATGACGACCCGTGGTACTTCCACCAGTTCAACGTCAACAAGAAGTCGCTGGCGATCAATTTGAAGTCGCCAAAGGGGCTCGATATCGTCAAGGAAATGCTGAAGAAGGCCGATGTCACGGTCGAGAACATGGCGCCCGGCACGATCGAGCGCCTGGGGCTCGATTACGATTCGGTCAAAAGGCTCAACCCTGGCATCATCTATTGCCAGGTCAAAGGCTTTGGAACCGGCAGCCCGCATGAGAAGGGGCTGGCTTTCGACATGATCGCGCAGGCCGCCGGCGGCCCGATCAGCGTCACCGGCGAGCCCGACCGCCCGCCGGTCAAGCCGGGCTTGAGCTTTGGCGACACCGGCACCGGCATGCTGATGGCGGCGACGATCCTCGGCGCTTTGCACGAGCGCAACCGCACCGGCCAAGGAAGGCGGCTGCAGGTGGCGATGCAGGACGCGATGATCCACTACATGCGCACCTGCTTTGCCAACATGGCGCGCACCGGCCAGCCGGCGCGGCGCAACGGCGCGAAATCGGGCGGCGGCAACAACGCCCCGTCGGGGCTCTACCCGGCTAAGGGCGGCGGTCCCAACGACTACGTCTATCTGACCACCAGCCGGGCGAACCCCGAGCACTGGTCGCGCCTGATGAAATTAATCGGGCGCGAGGAGTTGATCGACGACCCGCGTTTCGCCACCGGCGACGTCCGCGTCAAGAATGAAAAGGAGCTCGACGCGATCATCGGCGAATGGACCCGCCAGCACGATAAGCGCGAGGCAATGGACAAACTGATCGCCGTCGGGGTGCCGTCGGGCGCGGTGTTCGACACGATGGAATTGCAGAACGAGCCGAGCTTCGAGGAGCGCGGCATCATGCAGACCGTCCATCACCACAACGGCGACTACAAGATGGCGACTTGGCCGGTGCGGATCGACGGCAAGACCGTGCGGCTGAAAGGCTCGCCGGCGCTCGGGGCAGACGACGCCGAGGTTCTGCACAACTGGCTCGGCATCGGCGCGGGCGAGGTCGAGGCGCTGCGTCGGGAAGGCATCCTCTAACCGGCTCGGCAACCAAGGCACCGCTCTCCCAGGCGGGTACACGCGCGCCTGGCACCGCATTGCAATCGGCAGCGTCGCACTGCTGCTCCTCGTGATGGCGCGCTGAGACCCTCACCCACCCAGCATTGAGTGAAGCTTTATAGCCCCTCTCCCGCACTGGCAATGCGGCAGACGGTGCCGAGCGCAGCGAGGCGGGTGAGGGTCTTGCCGCGGCCTCTCAGAAGAAGATGCTGACGTTCTTGGCGACGAGCACGTTCTGGTCGAGGGTTATCTTGCGGCTGCTGATGCGCAGGACGCCGTTGATGCGGCGCAGGGTGTCCCGCCGCGTCCCGACGTAGAAGTCCTGCTCGGTCTCCGAACGGTTGCGGTAGACGATGAAGTTCGAGTAGACCCCGAGCTCGGAGGGTGTGTCGCCAGCCGCGACTTCGATATTGGCAATCAAGTGACGAGTGCGGGACGGCGGGTCCTCCGCCCAGGCCATGCCGGTTTCCAACCGCGCGATGCGGCCCTCCAGCGTCTTTTTGGTCTCGTCCAATATGGCCAGTCCATCCTCGTCGGCGTTTTCGTCGGTGTTACGGCCCGGATTTAGAATGGCGATGGCTTTGCTGGACCGGGGATAAAGATTGTTCCTTGTCACCATCCAATAGCGGACGTCGTCGGTGAACAGCGCCAGCCACTCGTGGAACCGCCGCTCGTCCAACAGACGGGCTTCCCGGTAGAGGAACTGCTCGACTTCGCGGATCAGCTCGCCGCCCATGTTTTAGGCCTCGGCCCAGCTCTCGGCGTCCATCATGCGGGCCCAGCGCCGATAGAACTGCCGGTGGTTGCTCTCGCTGATGCGCAGATCGCTGGCCGAAGCCTTGAGGTCCTCGTCGAAGCGCTCGTGGCCCAGCCCCATCTGGTAGTTCAACGCCATGCGCCGCGCCACGACGCCGCGGCAGGTTCGAGTGCATTCCTGCCAATTGTCCATGTCGTCCTGTTCGAAGGTACCCGATGGGCTGAAACCGCGCACGCCGGCCAGCCGGATCGCCTCTTTGACGTCCGGCGGGGCCGCCTTGTCGGCAAAGATCCAGGACCACACCTCGGTCTTGTCGGGTCCGCGCGGGTGCCATACCCGGAAGCTGCGCGAGGTCGCCCGCAACATCGAGAAGTTCGGGAACATCGTGCCGACGATCGGGTTGATGAGCTTTGCCCGGGCGCCGAGACGCTGTTCCACTTCCGGCCGGATCGCCTTTTCGTATTCCAGAATCTCGGGCATCGGCGGATCGCCCACATCGTCCGGCCCCACGCAGATCAGGTTGTGGCCGTTGCCGGGCGAGACCATGCTGCCGGTTGAAGTGGGTTTGGTCCCCACCCCGGCGCTGAATGCGGTCTGGATCGCCGAGAGGTGGGTCCACTGGACGTGATAGGCGTCTCCGCCGAAATTCTCGGCCGGGAACTTCCAGTTGCACGGCATCACCCATTTATGCGTGCCGACGACCTCGATCCCGCCTTCGCGGCGGTCGAAGAAAGTATCGAGGTACCAGGCCATTTCGCCGAGGTATTCGCGCAATGGCGGCGCCTGGGGGTCGAAGGTCGCGAAAAGCAGTCCCTTGTAGCCGTCCAGTTGCGCGACCGGCACCAGACCCCAATTCTCCCGTTCCAATTCGCCGCGGTAGAATTCCCTCAGATACGGCACCCCGGCGAGCCGACCGTCATTGCGGTAGGTCCAGCCGTGATAGGCGCAGGTGAAGCTCGCGGCGTTGCCGCTGTCGGCGCGGCACAGCCGATTGCCGCGATGCCGGCAGACATTGAGAAAAGCGTGCGCCCGGCCGTCACTGTCGCGCACCACGAGAACCGGGTCCTCGCCCATATAGGTCGTGAGGAAATCGCCGGGCTGCGGGATCTGGCTTTCGTGGCACAGGAACAGCCAACAGCGGGCGAAGATCCGCTCCAGCTCCTGCTCATAGATCTCGGGTTCGATAAAGATGCGGCGGCTAACGAGGCCCTTATTGTCATCGACCATTTGGCTCATTTCAGCAGTCATACGGATTGCCTCCTCCGAGCGTGTGATCAATTGGATTGGCGTCTGCGCGCCCTTCGAGACGCCGCCGGGGGCGGCTCCTCAGGATGAGGTATTTTTCTTAATGCCATTATAGATTTACCTCATGCTGAGGAGCGCCCGAAGGGCGCGTCTCGAAGCGCGCAAGACCGTAACGCAGGCAGTTTCTCCACAAATTCTCGCTTCAGTCGCTCTGCTTCAGGCCCGTCGCGGCACTCGGAGAGTGGCCCCGGCATCGACCGTCAGGATCGTACCGGTGATGCCTCTGGCATTGGTCCGCGACGACAGAAATACATAGGCGCCAGCGAGATCGCCGGGTGCCAGTGCGATCTGCAGCGGATTGTTGGTCCGCAGCCGCTCCTCAATACTGGGATCGGCGAATTGCGAGCGGCCGTCCTGGCGCAAAACCAAAAGCCCGCGCAGATCGGTCATAGTGCCGCCCGGCGCAACCCCGTTCACCCGGATGCGCGGACCCAACTCGACGGCCAATTGCCGGATCAACCCGACGACCGCATGTTTCGAGGCGGTGTAGAGCGGTCCGCCGCCGCCCGAATTAGAGCCTGCTACGGACGCGGTAAATACCATCGAGCCGTCTGTCTTGAGCAGCTCGGGCAGTGCCGCCTTGGCGCCCAGAATGCATCCCTTGACGTTGACCCCGAACAACTCCTCAAAGGCCTCCGGCAGCGACTCTTCGGGGAACTCTGCAAGCGACAGGAAATTGTCGAACACCCCGGCGTTGCCGACAAAGACATCGAGCCTGCCCAATCCCGTCACTGTCTCTGCTACGGCGCGCTTGTTGTCGGCGAGTTGGGCCACATCGCCAGTGACGGCGACGACGGCGTCGCCAAACTCGGCCCGCAGCTCTTCGGCCCGGCCGGGCACGCGGTCGAGCACTCCGACACGCGCGCCTTCCGCGATAAACCGCGCGACCACCGCCCGGCCGATGCCGGAGCCGCCACCCGTCACCAACGCCACTTGCCCGTCGAGCCAGCCCACGGTTCCATTCTCCTCACCCGTTCAGATTCTTTCTATACCTCGCAGGCCCGCAGGTCGATGTCCGACCTCAGGAGGCATCCGATGCAAGATCTCTCTGTCGCTCTGTCTGACGGGGCCGTTTCGCCGGGTGAAGGCTATCTCGAAGAGACCCCGGTGCTGCGGCCGCATGCGGGCACGCAGCCCGATCTATTTTTGCGCTGGAACCGGATTCCGTTTTCGGCGGAGGCGCTCGATGTGGTCGTCCACCTGCACGGATTTTCGCAACAGGGCGGTGAGATGCCGCTGGCCGAAAAGGTCGAGGGCAGCGGTCTCGATCTGTCCGGCAGGGCGCGGCCGACCCTCGCGATGCTGCCCCGCGGCAACTGGATCCGGCACTACTACTATGACTTTCCGGCCCTGCTGTCGGGCGGCATCGACCAGCTGGTGGGCTACGGGGTGTCGCAATTCTCCCGCGCCTTCGCATCGGATACGTTCGCGGTGGATCGGTTCATTCTCGCGGCTCACTCAGGCGGCGGCGTGCCGGCGGTGGACATAATTTCCGGTGCATCCCGGCTACCCGACGAATTTCATGTCTTCGACGGGCTCTATGGCAGGGACCCCGCCGGCGGCAATCCACTGCGAGGGTTGGAGGTCATTGAGGCTTGGCTCGGCGACCGCCTGCGGCTTGAGCCGGAGCGCGAGGGCGCGCTGCGGGTCATCTATATCGAGCAGCAGACCGGCCCCTTTTCGCGCAAAGTCGCGGACCTGATCGTTCGGCATCTGGCGAGCGTAGAGCCGGCTCAGGTTGGGAGCCTGGCGCGCCGCTATCGCGTCGAAATCTCCGGGGTCCAGCATTCGCAAATCGCGCGGCGCTGCATGCCCGAGCTGCTGGCTGCGCCGGACGCGCAGTTCAACTGGCTGGCGTAGCTACGTGCCTTGCCGTTAGCATGGTTCGTCAGCAGCCTGAGGAGACCAGGAACATGGCCTTTTACGAACTCCGCCAATACAAGGTCCTGCCCGGCAAGATGGACGAGTGGGTCAGGATCATGGAGCAGGAGATCATCCCCTTTCAGACCTCGAAAGGGATGGTCATCTGCGGCAGCTTTCGCGGCGAGACCGACGATTCCGTGTACATCTGGTTGCGTCGCTTCGAAAGCGAAGCCGAGCGCGAGGCGCAATACAAAGCGGTCTACGAGAGCGACCACTGGAAAAACGAGATTGGGCCGCGCGTTCCGAACTATCTCGATCGCGCCGCCATGGTCGTGACGCGCATCGTGCCCACCGCAAGATCCACGATGCGGTAGCGCCGGCAAGATGGCCGCGCAGCTGCCCGCGCTCAATCTCATCGCCCCACCGGGGCAGCGGCGCGCCACGCTCGATCTCGCGCGCGAGATCGAGCGTCGCGGCTTTGCCGGCATCTCGGTTTCGAGCCAATACAGCAACATGGCGCAGTGCCTGGCGCTTGCGTTCGCCACCGAGCGCATCCCTTTCGCCACAGCCATAGCGCCGATCTATGCGCAGACGGCCGGGGAATTCGCCCAGATGGCGGCCTATCTGCACGAAGTATCGGGTGGGCGCTTTCAGTTCGGCATCGGCGTTGCTGCGGCGGACCGTAACGAATTACGCGCTGATGCCGTATTACCGCAATTACTGGAAGGAAGCCGGCTACGTCGAGGAGATGAGGGCGATCGAAACTGCCGTGGCCGAAGGGCGAACGGAGGACATCCCCAAATACCTGCCGGACCGGTGGCTGTCGGATTGCACATTGTTCGGCCCGCCGGTCAAGATACGCGACGGCGTCGAGGCATGGCGCGCCGCAGGAATCAAGACGCCGATCTTGGTGCCGCTCTTCCCCGAAGGCGACCAGAACACTGCAATCCGGCAGGTGTTCGAAGCCTTTTAGGCTGCATTGCTCTCGTGCGTCCTTCGAGACGCGTCTTCCAGGCGCTCCGCAGGATGAGGTTAATTCTTTGATGGGAATTAATAAAAAACCTCATCCTGAGGAGGTCGCGAAGCGGCCGTCTCGAAGGACGCACTGCGCTTCTCCCGTTCGTCAACCGAACTGGAAGATGTTCGCCGGTTCCTCGCTATACGCGCGGTCGCGGTAGAGCCGACCGGTCATGGCGATGACGTAGGGCGCGGCGGCGCAGGCCATCTCGAACTGGCGCTCGGACAAGGTCAGGCCGGCGGCGCGGCAGGCGATGGCGACCCTGTCTCGTGTGGCGACATCGATTTGGGCCGGCTCCGGATCGGGGACCGGCGGCAGCGCAGTCGAAAATTCGGCGTCGGGGTCGAGCTGAGGTCTTTTCTTCCGCCAGGGCGTCGCCCTCTCATAGGCATCCGCCACCCGCAAGACGGTCGCATCGTCGAACGGGCGCCCGACGACCTGCATCGACAATGGCAGCCCGTTGCTTGCGAACCCGATGCACTGCGCCAACGCCGGGCCGCCGGTTACGTTGAACGGCGTCGTCAATGACGGCCGCTTCCAGAATTCGATCGTGCGCCACCTGCCGAGGCGCGGCGCCGGCGCGCCGGCCGTCGCGGTCACGAGCACATCGTAATTGGCGTAGACCGGCGCCATTTCGGCCAGCATGCGCCGCCGCTCGCGCTGGGCTTGGATATAATCGCGGCCGCTGATCAGCACTGCCGGCAGCACGCGGCCGAGGAAATCCTCACCGAAATCGCTAGGCCTAGTGCGCAGGGCCGGTTCGTGCACGGCGAGCAATTCGCTTTCCGCGATCGTGACCTTGACGTCGTAATAGTCCTGCGCCGGCCGCAGCCGCACCTCGCCGAGAGTGGCGCCCAGCGACCGCAGCACGGCAAAGGCCTCCTCCAGCGCCGTATTCACCTCGGGGGTCACTGCGCAATCATCCTCGTGCAGATGGCGCACGACCCCGATGCGCAGGCCTTTGATGTCGCCGGTCAACCCCGCGCGGTAGTCCGGCACCGGCCGCGTTGCGCTGGCCGGGTCATTCGGATCATGGCCGGCGATCGTCTGCAGCATGATCGCGCAATCCTCGACCGTCCAGGTCATTGGCCCGGCATGGTCGAAGCTGAAAGAGTTCGCGTAGACGCCATAGCGGCTTACCAGGCCGTAGGTCGGCTTCAGCCCGACGATGCCGCACAGCGCGGCCGGGCCGCGGATCGAGCCGCCCGTGTCTGAGCCGAGCGCCGCCGGGACGAGCCCCGCCGCCACCGCCGCGCCCGAGCCGCTCGAGGAGCCGCCGGTGAAGTGCTCGCGCTTCCATGGGTTGCGGGCCGGCGGCCAGGGCAGGTCGAATGACGGACCGCCATGCGCGAATTCATGCGTCGCGAGCTTGCCGGTCAGGACGGCGCCTGCCTCGTAGAGCTTTCGGACGGTCGTGGCGTCGGCCGAGGGGACCGTGTCGAGGCAGATCCGGGAATGGCCGGTCGTGCGGATCCCGGTAGTCGAATAGATGTCTTTCAGCCCGAATGGGATGCCGTGCATCGGGCCGCGATAGCGGCCCGCCACGATCTCGCGCTCGGCCTGGCGAGCCTGGTCGAGCGCCCGGTCGGCGGTCGGCAGTAGGTATGCGTTTAGCTGCGGGTCGAGCGCCTCGGTGCGCCGGATCAGCGCAGTCGTCAGCTCGACCGGCGAGAGCCGCTTTTGCTCGATCAGCCGGGCCGCCTCGGCGATTGTCAGAAAGGCGAGTTCATCGGACATCCCTTTCGCTCCGCTTCTAGGCTGGAGGGGCGACCGAGAGGCGGCCGACTACGTTGTAGCGCTCGATCAGGCGCGCGACGAGCCCGGATTTCTTCGCCTCCTCGACAAAGTCGCGCAAAAAGGCGGCGCCGGCGGAATTGGTCCGCGCCGTGCCGACCGCCTGCTGCACCGCGGTGAACTGCCCATCGAGAATGCGCGCACCGGGTAATTTCTCGAGATCCGACATGAGCCCCGGGCGCAGGCCGGCGAGCGCGTCCATCTTGTCGTCGACGAATTGCTTGAACGCGGCGCCGCCGCCACCCTCGGAGCGGACGACTTCGGCATGCTTGATGTTGCGCGCGAGCCACAAATCATAAGCGCTGCGCGCGCTCACCGCAATGCGCATGCCGGGCTTGTCGACATCGGCAATGCTTTTGAGGGGCGAGCCCGCCGGGACCAGATAGGTCGCCTCGATTTCGACATAGGCGGGCGTAAAGGCGATCTTCTCGGCGCGCTGCGGCTCGGCGCCGATCAAACCGATGTCCCAGACGCCGGTCCCGGTCGCGTCCGCAAGCTCGCCCGGCCGCGCATAGGGCACATAGACGACGGGGACGCCCAGGCGCGAAGCAATCTCCCGCGCCATGTCGGGCGCCACCCCCTCGGGATCGCCCGACGGGGTGCGACCGGTGACCAGCAGGAAATTGCCCATATTGATCGCCGCACGCAGAACGCCGGTTGGGGCAAGCTCGGAGACGAGTTCTTGAGGCATGGGGAAATCCGGGGTTGGTGGCGTTGACCGCCTCAGTTTGGATTATCGGCAGCGGGTAAGCACGCGAAAACTCGCCTGTGGATAACCCTGTTGAAAACTAGGCGGAAACCGCGTCGGGCCCGCCGCGCAGCTTTGGTTCTCGCAAATTCCTCAACTTGCGCTCTGCTGTCGAAGACTAGGTGTGCTCTCCGTTCTTTCAACTAAAACTAATCTTATCGTAATGTTGGATAGATGTCTTACGATCGTCACACTTGTTGTGAACAACTCGCTTCCGCACGGTATGGGCCTACTGATCACGATGGCTTGCGCCGGCAAGCTTGGCTAGGCTCGGCGGATCTCGGCGGCAGCAGGAGCACCCTATGGAATTCGGCATGTTTCACGAGTTTCCGTCACTTCCGGGCCGGACCGAGAGCGAGGCCTTCGATGAGGCGATGGAACAGGTCGATGCGGCCGAGCGGTTGGGGCTCGATGTGATGTGGCTGGCCGAGCTCCATTTCGAGCCGCGGCGGTCGCTGTTGTCGGCGCCGCTCAGCATCGCCAGCGCGATCGCCGCGCGCACGCGCCGCATGAAGATCGGCATTGCCGTTCAGGTCCTGCCGCTGTGCCACCCATTGCGATTGGCCGAGGAGGCCGCGACCGTAGATCAATTGAGCCACGGCAGATTGATCTTCGGGGTCGGCCGCAGCGGGGTGGCGCAGACCTACGAGGCCTATGGGGTCTCCTACGCCGAAAGCCGCGAGCGTTTTCTTGAAATCCTGGATATCGTCGAGCAGGCCTGGACGAAACCGGGCTTCTCCTATGAGGGCCGGTACCACCGGTTCAAAGACGTCGCAGTGGTGCCGAAGCCGTACCAGAAGCCGACGCCGCCGATCCGCATCGCCGCCAGCACCCCCGACACCTTTCCGGCGATCGGCCGGCGCGGCGCGCCGATCTTCGCCTCGGTGCGCCACACGACTTGGGACGACCTCCCCAAGCAGATTCAGACATATCACGACGCCTGGGAGGAAGCTGGGCATCCCGGCCGCGGCCAGGTCTTCGTCTCGGCGCCGATCTATATCGCCGAGACTGAAGAGCGCGCCCGCGCAGAACCCAGGGAAAGCATCACGCATTTCTACCACGAGCAGGCGAACCTGCTCGAAGGCGCGGCGCGGCTGATCGACCCGGAAACCGCCGCCCGGCGGATGCGCCGCGTCGACCAGCTGCGCAGCATGAGGTACGAGGATGGCTTGCGCAATCATGCATTGGTCGGCACCCCCGAGGCGATTGCCGAACGCCTGAAGGCGCTGCGCCGGGAAATCGGGCTCACCGGCATTCTCGCCGAGCTCAATTGCGGCGGCCTCATTCCGCATCAACAGGTGCTCACCGCAATGCGGTTGCTGTGCGAGGATGTCAAACCCCGCCTTGCCGCTTAACGTTATTCCGGGGCGCGGGCTATGCCCGCGAACCCGGAATCCATGAACACGAACTCATGAAATTAATGGCCTGGCCTGTGTTCTTGGATTCCGGGCCCGGCCCTAAAGGGCCGTCCCGGAATGACGGCGAGTTTTTCCGCTCCCTGTTAGAGGAATTTCACCACAGAGGCACAGAGCCCACGGAGGAGAAGTCTAATGACTCTGTGCCCTCCGTGCCTCCGTGGTAATATTCTTCAACGATTGAGCAGTTTCGCGACAAATTCCGGCACGATCCGACTGGCCGGGCCATAGATGCGCTCGGCAAAGAGGCTGGCGCTGTGCGAGGGCTCGAGGTTGAGCTCGACCGTGTGCGCGCCGGCGCGGCGGGCCTCTTCGACAAAGCTCGCTGCCGGCTCGACACTGCCTGAGGTGCCGATCGATAGGAAGACCTGGCACTGCGCGAGAACCTGATAAATCGTGTCGAGGCCCAACGGCATCTCGCCGAACCAGACGACATGCGGGCGCAGCTGGCCCTCGATCGCGCAGATCGGGCAGCCCTCGTTGCCGGTCAGATCGTCATACCAGATGGTAGTCTTGCCGCAGGCGGTGCAGCGCGCCTTCAATAGCTCGCCGTGCATGTGGATCACGGCCCGCGAGCCGGCCCGCTCGTGCAGATCGTCGATGTTCTGCGTGGCGATCATCACCTCGCCCGGCCGCACAGCTTCGAGCCGGGCCAATGCCTCATGCGCGGCATTGGGGGTGACCGAGGGGTGCTGCAATTGCCGCCGGCGCGCGTCGTAGAAGGCCAGCACCCGCGCCGGGTCGCGGGCAAAGGCCTCGAGTGTCGCCACCTCTTCGAGGCGCACCGTCGCCCAAATCCCGTCGGCATCGCGAAACGTCGCGAGCCCGGATTCCTGCGAAATGCCGGCGCCGGTCAGGATAACGATGCTGGGCGCCTCGGGCCAGAGTTCGCGCATGCTTCTCATGGTCTCCTCAAAGCGGGTATCCGCGTTCAGGCTTAGCGGTCCACGTATTCGGGCACCCTGTAATATACCCTGCAAAAATATCTTTGTTTCTCAAGGCCTTGGGGACGTGTCATGTGCCAAAGCTAACGAAAAGCTAACGGGTTCCGGTCGCAACTTAGTCAGGATCTCTCGCAACACGCGGATGCGCGGCGAAAATGGGAATTTGTCAATTCTCGACGATATCGTGACGCTCTTGGATCAGAGCGGCGGCTTGTTTTTCATCTAACTCAACGTTCATGCCCCTGATATGGGGATGGGAACGGTGGTCGGTAGACGCCTGAAGACCGGTAACTCTTGATGTGAAGAAGGTCCATCATCACCTTTTGGAACGAACCGGGAAAATCGGGTGATGGGGGAACTGATGCGAGATTTGTGGAGTGCGACCACACCGCGACACGGCTTGCCCCAAACGTGAAGCAGAAGGCCAACAACGCAAAGGCATGAGAAATTTCTCTGAACGCCATGGCTTCCCCAACGAGGAGTCGCCGGTTACTATTTGGCAGGGGGCTCCCCAGACTTTGCGAGATGCTGTATGGGCTCTTGCAGTGAACTGCGGCGGTCCAACAGTAGAAGTAGCGAAAGCCGTTTTTCTTATAGCTCCAACTCATGGGCCGCCCCCACCAGGCCGAAGGATCCTCTCCGCGCAACAAGTTCTCAGAGCCTGTGAATGGTTTCGAGTTTACGACTTTGCCGAATTTGTTTATGCTGCCCTTCAGAAGCAATGGAACGGATTATACCTTCAATTTCAAAGGGAGCTGAACCAATTTTTCCGAGCTAATGGTATTGGCTGGAAAATGGTCGCTGGGCAAATAGAAGTACGCGGCCCGTCATCGTTTGAAAGCTCAATGCACCGAAATGTAGAGTCACTTAGACAGGGTGGCAATACTACTGCTGAAAATGAGCTGCATGAAGCCAACCGTGATTTGTCACGACGGCCTACTCCGGATATCACGGGCGCTCTACAGCACGTCAGCGCCGCGCTGGAGTGTGTAGCTCGCGATTTTACAGGAGATCCCAAAAAGACGTTTGGGCAGCTCCTAAACGATTATCCGGATATTCTTCCGAAACCGCTCGACGAAGCGGCCCACAAGTTGTGGGGTTTCGTGTCTAATAGAGCCCGGCACCTTTCAGAGGGCAAAGCACCGGAATTCGCTGAGACAAGTTTGGCGGTCGGGATCGCTTCGTCGTTTGCAGCATTTATGGCAAACAAGAAGCGGTAAAAAGCGGCACCGCGACCGGCTGACTTCCAGTCCGCATCCCCCTCATTCAATACGCTTGCGACGAACAAGCCTCGGCATCACCTTGAGGCCGACCGGAAAAGCCTGTGGTGAGTGGACAAGAAACATGACATCTAACGATGGTCCGCCATCTATCGCAACACCTGTACCGCTTCGGCTGCCGGATTTTATTTATCATTATACCAATCAATCGGGGTTGTTGGGGATCTTAGAAAACAGAGAGCTGTGGGCGACGAAGATCCATTATCTAAATGACTCTACAGAATTCGCATATATATTCAAAATGGTGGACGAGCTTCTCACAATGGAGGAGCGCCGTGCGTCCAATTCTCAGAGGAAGGAAATTGCTGCAACGCTGCGAAGTTTTGCCGTTGCTAACAGAAACGTTAATATTTGCGTTGCGTGTTTCTGTGCAAATGGCGACCTTCTCAGCCAGTGGCGCGGTTATGCCAGCAGTGGTTATGGATATTCGATCGGTTTCGACACCAAGAAGCTAATGTCGTCTGTAGAGAACTTAGATTTTGTTTTAGGTCCCTGTATCTACGACAAGGCAACTCAGGAGGATATTGTAAAAGAAGTTTGCGATTATTACCTAACGTCTCACAATAAAAACATGTTATCGCTGATACAACAATTTGGTGACGCAATAACCAAACATGGTGCATTTTTCAAAGACCCGTCTTTCATGGAAGAACAAGAATGGCGTCTCGTTTCCAAAACTATATCTGCCAGAGAACTAGATTTTCGGCCGGGCAAGTCCATGATGATACCGTATTGCAGAAAGGTCAATTTCCACGGGTCATCTGATGATACGCCCATTGATCATATAATTGTAGGGCCGTGTCCTCATATGGACTTAGCAATTCAATCCGTCGTTATGCTTTTGATCCGTGAGAAAATAGGAAAGCAGTCTTTCTCCCCACCTGGAGTAATCCCGACAGTCCGACCGTCTTTAATTCCGTATCGAGATTGGTAATGTACGTTCCGACCCAGCGCTTTGCGACCAAAAAAGAAAACAATGTCGTCAGGGTCGCACCACAGAGGCAGATCAGTAACACCCGGTAGCCGATCCGATCGCTGCGATTGCCGAGGAACGGTGCCGCAATGACGTTGGCGAGCCCGGTCACCGAAAACGCGATGCCGCTCAGGGTGGCGAGGTCGGGGCGGGGGCCGACCAGCTCCTGGACGTACAAGGTCACGATCGGCTGCACCGTGCGCACGCCGAACTGGGCCATAAGCAGCACGAAGAACAACGCCAATAGGACGAGCGTGCCCGCGACCGCGATCAGGCTGCTGAGGATCGATCGGCTGCCGCGCGCCTTTGGCGGCGCCACAAAGCGCTCGTCAACAGCGAACCAGACGAGCGCGAGCGACAACAGGATCGTCGCCGAGGTGCAATAAAACGGAATGCGATAGCTGCCGGTCAGATCGGCCAATGCGCCGCCGATCAGCGGACCGACTAGGGACCCGACGAGCTGGCCGGTGCTGAGTCGACCGAGTGCGTAGCCGAGCCGCCTCTCGGGAACCTGGCTCGCCACCAATGCGATAGCTGCGCTGGAAAATCCGGCGAACACGCCCATCAGCGCGCGAAACGCAAAGAACTGCCACACATTCGCCGCGACGCCCATCAGCGCGGTGAACACGCCGATTGCGAGGCTCGAGCGCACCAGCATCAGCTTGCGGCCACGGCGGTCGGCGACGCGCCCCCATACCGGTGAAGCGAAGGCCGCGACAAAGGACGTGACGCCGTTGAGGATGCCGGCCCACAGATCGACCGCGCTCGCCGTCTCGACCCCGAGCTCGGGCAGCAGCAGCGGCATGATCGGGCTCAGCATCGAGAATGCCCCCGTCATGATGAATTGAATGCCGACCATGACCCAAAGCGTGCGCCGCCATTGCGCCGCGGCGGCGCTGTCCGCCTCGGCGGCCGCCGGTTGCCGCATCGCGCCGCCACCCTCTTCGGGCACCTCTCTGCCGCTCCGCCGGGCCAATTTCCGCACGTTTACACAAAGGTTAAAAAAGTAAGAGACTTTTGCGCATGGCTGGTCTAGCTTTTCTGCAAGGCTCCGCAAAAGGGACCGCTTCAAACCAGGAGGGCATCATGGCGGCAGTCGAGAGGGAAACCGCAAACACGATCCCATGGTGGAAGGAACCGACGAAAGAGCAGTGGTACGCTTGGGTGGCGGCCTGGCTCGGATGGACCCTCGACGCGTTCGATTTCACGATTTTCCTGCTGATCATGCTGCCGATCGCGCAGGAATTCCACGTCCCGCTAACCGCGGTCGCCGCCGTCTTCACGTTGACATTATGGATGCGCCTGGTGGGCGCCACCGCCTCGGGCTGGCTGGCCGATCGGATGGGGCGCAAGAAGCCGCTGATGATCTCGATCGCGTGGTATTCGGCCTGCAATTTCATCGCCGCGTTTTCGCCGGCCTTCTGGTTCCTGTTCCTGTTCCGCGCGCTGCTGGGCATCGGCATGGGGGCGGAATGGCCGGTCGGCGCGGCCTTGGCGATGGAGAATTGGCCGATCCGCTCGCGCGGCTTCATGGGCGGCGTGCTGCAGTCTTCGTGGGGTCTGGGCGCGGTACTGTCGAGCGCCGCCTACGGTCTGCTGTACGATTCGATCGGCTGGCGCGGCCTGCTGGCGCTCGGCGTCCTGCCGGCGCTGTTGATCGTCTACGTGCGGATCTTCGTCAAGGAGCCGCCGGTCTGGGTCGAGAACCGGCGTCTGCAGCGCACTCAGCACCGCGAGGTCCGCACGCCGCTGTTCAGCATCTTCAAGCGGGGCCTGCTCGGCAACACGCTGACCGCCTGCTGGATGATGGCCAGCGCCTTTGTCGTCGGCTATTCGATCGGCGGGTTGTTCCCGACCTATCTACAGAGGGACCTGCACCTGACCCCAGGGCATGTGGCGTTGCCGGTCTTATTGCAGAGTCTGATGTTCTTCCTGTCGGGGTCGCTCTGGGGCTGGTTCGCCGACCGCGTCGGCCGCCGCTGGGCGATTATTCTCCCGGCCATTCTGACCATCCCGGTGGCGCCGCTCTATCTGCTGACGACGAACTACACGATGATCGTCATCTTCTTTACCTTGCAGGGCGCGTTCGGAGCCGGCGGCATGCACGCCCAATACCCGGCCTACCTGTCCGAGCGCTTCCCGACCGAGGTGCGGGCGACCGCGGGCGGCTTCGTCTACCACCAGGGCGCGATCTTCGGCGGCTTGGTAGGACCCATCCTGGCCTATCTCGCAACCAGCTGGCAGCTCGGGTTCGCCATCCCGATGCTGATCGGGACGACAGTCGCTTGCGTCAGTCTGGTTCTCGCGATGGCCATCAGCCCGGAAACCCGGGGGAAAGAGCTAGTGCCGGATCTCGTCGTCGCCTAATCACGGGTGCGGCCACGAGCCGCGGGCCCGGATCGCCGGTGCTTCGCTATGACGCGGGCTGTACGGTTGAACAAAATTGAATAGAAATTAATCACAAAAAACAAGAGACAATCGCGCAACGCTCTACTACAGTTCTTGCAAGGCTCGATTTTACGAGCCGGCATGAACGGAGAGGTGGAGTATGGCGGCGGCGGAGACTGTAAGGGATATCCCCTGGTGGAAGGAGCCGACCAAGGATCAGTGGTACGCCTATGTGGCGGCGTGGCTGGGCTGGACCTTGGACGCGTTCGACTTCACCGTATTCCTGCTGATCATGGCGCCGATCGCGAAGGAATTTAACGTTCCGCTGACGGATGTCGCGATCGTCTTCACCCTGACCTTGTGGATGCGTCTTATCGGCGCGACAGCGGCGGGCTGGATGGCCGACCGGTTGGGCCGCAAGAAACCTCTGATGATTTCGATCGCCTGGTTCTCGGTGTGCAATTTCATTGCCGGGTTCTCGCCGACATTCTGGTTCCTTCTTTTGTTCCGAACCCTCCTCGGCATCGGTATGGGTGCCGAGTGGCCGTGCGGCGCCGCACTCGCGATGGAGCAATGGCCGCAGCGCTCGCGCGGCCTCATGAGCGGCGTGTTGCAGGGCTCTTGGGGTCTCGGCTTCCTGCTGTCGAGCGCCTGCTATTGGCTGCTGTTCGATCAGTTCGGTTGGCGCGGCATGCTGTGGATCGGCATCCTGCCGGCGCTGGCGATTGTCTATGTCCGCTACTTCGTGAAGGAGCCGGAAGTCTGGGTCGAGAACCAGCGCCTGCAGAAGGCACAGAACCGCAACGTCAAGGCGCCGCTCGCCGCGATCTTCCGCCGCGGCATCATCGGCAACGTGCTCAATGCGTGCTGGTTCCAGTGTGCCGGCTTTGTCACCTACTATTCGATCAATGCGCTGTTCGCGACCCATCTGCAGACGGATCTGCATTTGAGTACCGCTCTGATCGCGACCCCGATCATGCTAGCCAATGTGCTTGTATTCCTGGCCAGCTCGAGCTGGGGTTTGGTGTCCGACCGCATCGGGCGCCGCTTGGCGATGATCATCCCAGCGGCCATCTCCCTGATCATCGTGCCGATCTACCTGCTGTCCGAAGACACACTGGTGATCGTCGGCGGCTTCATCGCGATCGGCCTGTTTGCCGGTGGTGGGATGTACGGTCAGATCCCGGCCTTTTTGAACGAGCGGTACCCAACCGAAGTGCGCGCGACGGCGTCCGCGTTCAGTTATCACGTCGGCGCGGTGGCCGGCGGGCTGGTGCCGCCGATCCTCACCTACTTCGCGACCAACCCGTCGTGGAACCTCGGCTTCGCGCTCCCGATGCTGATCGGCGCGATGCTCGGGCTGCTCAACTTCATCCTCGCGTTGGCGCTCGGACCCGAGACCAAAGACGTCCAAATGGTACCCGACCTCGTCATCGCGTAGGCGGGACGGCGGCGCGGCCCAGACGCCGCCAATGACGACCTCGTGAAGTTGAAGAACGCCCGCGACATTCCCGCGCCGCTCCGCTAGAGTACACCCAACGCTCCACGACAGAAGCTAGTTTGCACAGGGAGTTGAGACCATGGCAGCGGTCGATATCATAAAGAACATCCCATGGTGGAAGGAGCCCACCAAGGACCAATGGTACGCCTGGTGGGCGGCGTGGCTGGGCTGGACCCTCGATGCTTTCGATTTCACCGTCTTCCTGCTGATCATCAAGCCGATCGCGGACGAATTCCACGTACCGACCACCTCGGTTGCGATCGTCTTCACGCTAACCTTGTGGATGCGGCTCGTCGGAGCGGTCGCCTCCGGCTGGCTCGCCGACCGGATTGGACGCAAGACGCCGCTAATGATCTCGATCTTCTGGTACTCGGTGTGCAACTTCATTGCCGGGTTTTCGCCGACTTTTGTGTTTCTGTTGATCTTCCGCACGTTGCTCGGCATCGGCATGGGTGCCGAATGGCCGGCCGGCGCGGCGCTCGCAATGGAGACCTGGCCGCAACGCTCCCGCGGTTTTATGAGCGGGGTGCTACAGGGCTCTTGGAGCATCGGCTTCCTGCTCTCGAGCGTGATTTACGGTCTGTTTTTCGACACTATTGGCTGGCGCGGCATGTTGTGGATCGGTGTGCTGCCGGCGCTCTCGATCGTCTACGTCCGCTATTTCGTCAAGGAGCCAGAGGTCTGGGTGAAAAACCGGCAGCAGCAGCGCGCCCAGAAGCGCGAGGTTCGTGCCCCGCTGATCAAGATTTTCCAGCGCGGGATGCTCGCAAACACGCTGTTGGCCTGCTGGTGGATGGCGAGCAATTTTGTCCTCTACTATTCGATCTGGTCGCTGTTCGCGACGCACCTGCAGCAAGACCTGAAGCTGACCGCGATGGGGACGGCGGTGCCGTTCATGCTCGCCAACATCTTGAGCTTCCTCGGTATGTGCTTCTGGGGTTGGACGGCCGATATCATCGGGCGCCGCTGGGCGATGATCATTCCCGCCGCGATCGCGATCCCGATCGCGCCGCTTTATCTGTTCACCGGCAGCGAATTCTGGATCACCGTCGGTTTTGGTCTGCAAGGCGCCTTTGGCGGCGCGCTCTACAGCCAGCTCCCGAGCTACCTTGCGGAACGCTTTCCCACCGAAGTTCGGGCAACGGCGAGCGCCTTCTGCTACCACCAGGGCGCGATCTTTGGCGGGCTCGTAGCGCCGATCCTGGCGTTCTTCGCGGTGAATTTCAGTTTGGGCTACGCCGTTCCGATGCTGATCGGGACCGTCGTCGCCGCCGCCAGCGTCGTCATATCGCTGTTGCTCAGCCCGGAGACCAAGGGCACGGTTCTCGTCGCCGAGCTCCAGGTGGCCTGACTAGGCCGCTACCCAACCCTGGTAGTCCTTGACTATAGCGGCGACCGCGGCCTCGTAAAGGCGGCGGCCCGCTTCGGGGGTCGCCAGAGCAGGGTTGGAGCCGATGCGGCCGTCGGGGAATTTACGCCGGTAGTCGGCCGCATCGGCGAAGTGGCCCCGGGGTGCTACCGGTGGGTCGAGAACGGCTGATTTGATCGCATCCGGATAAGAGAATTGGGTAATGGCGACCTCGCTCGGGGTCGCATGGCTGCCCTCGGCGTCGCCATAGAGCTCTTTGGCCAAATCTTGCACTTCCTGGTTCTGCCACCAATTCTTCAGCCGGCATTTGATCGGTGGCGTATTGCCAGCAGCACCGAGACTGCGTGTCGCGTAGATTTCCGAAAAGGCGGCGGTCACGGTGGCAATGTTTCCGCCATGGCCGTTGAGAAAGTAGAAGCGCTCGAAGCCGTGTACCGCCAAGGAGTTGACCATGTCCTCGAGGACGGCAATCAAGGTGCTCGGCCGCAACGTCATCGAGCCGGCAAAGCCCAAATGGTGTTGCGCCATGCCGACGGAGATCGTCGGCGCGACGAGAGCCCCGGCGGCCTCGCCGACCCCTCGCGCGATCACCTCGGCGCAGATCGCATCGGTGCCGATCAGGCCGGTTGGCCCGTGCTGCTCGGTTGAGCCGATCGGCAGGATGATTCCCCGGCTGGTCTGAAGATAAGACTCGACTTCCTGCCAGGTTTGCAACTGAAGCTGCATTCGCAATCCTTTCGCGCGGGTTGACGTGGCCTACAGGGCGACATTCCGATACTAGCATGCTTGCTTGTCGGGGCACGTCCAGGATCGACGACGCGTTTAGATCCGCCTTTCGTTGTGGTAGATTTTGCTGCTCCCGTCGGGAACGCCGAAACTAATGAAGCTAGCGGTCTTCCTCTTCTATCTGATGGCCCTGTCGATTGGCGGATGCTCTTGGATTCCGAGGGCCGGACCGTCGACGAGCGACGTTCTCGAACAAGGGCAGGCCGGAGGCGAGATCCTTTTCGATGTCGTCCCAGTCGACGACCGCGTGGTCAACGCCCTGATCGCCCAGCCAAAGGAGAGGTTTGCGCTTCGCTTCAAAAAAGATGCCCAGCCTCCGGATGTCAAGATCGCGGTCGGCGATACCGTCTCTGTGCTGATTTGGGAAAGCGCATCCGGCGGGCTCTTTAGCGAGACGCCGCCGGCTCCTGCTCCGACTGGCGGGAGATCGGGGATCGAGCCGCTAGCGCCGGAGTCACGACCGCCACCGGGTGGACAACAGGGCCAATTCGGAATTCCTCGACCGCCAACGGAAACGGGACGCCCGCAGGAGCAGCAACGGCCGAGCGCCGGCGAGCTGTTTTCGCCCGAGGCCATCGGCGCGGCCGGCGGGCGGCGGTCTGCTACGATCCCGGACCAGGAGGTCGGAGCCGATGGGGCGATCAGCGTGCCCTATGCCGGGCGGGTGCCGGCGGCCGGCCGATTGCCGGCGGAGGTGCAGCAGGCGATCGAGGCGCGGCTCGCGGAAAAGGCGCTCGGACCGCAGGTCCTGGTAATCGTCGAAAAAAGCGCGGCCAATGCCGTGACGGTGCTCTTAAACGAGTCCGGGCAGGAGAGCTCCGTCGGATCCGGTGAGGCTTCCATTGAGAACCTCATCGGCGATCTATCGAACCCCGTCGAGGCCACTGCCGCAGTAGCGGCTAGTGCGGGAGTATCTCCGAACCCCACCCAGGCTGCCCCGGCGGCTGGTGCCAGAGTGCCCCTCTCGCCCGGCGGCGACAGGCTGCTGCAAATCATCGCCGCGGCGGGCGGCGCCAAGGCTCCGGTCCACGAAACCTTCGTCCGATTGTCCCGTGGCGAGGTGACCGCGACGATCCCCTTGGAACAGCTGGTCGCGGACCCGGCGGAAAATCTCTACGCACAACCCGGCGACGTGGTCACTCTCCTGCGGGTGCCGCAAACCTTCAGCGTCTTCGGCGCAACGGGCCGAAACGCCAAAATCGCCTTTGACGCGCGCCACATCACGCTCGGCGAGGCGCTCGCGAAGTCGCAGGGCTTGCGCGATGATCTGGCCAAGCCGGAAGGCGTGTTTCTGTTCCGCTACGAACCGGACTCCGTGCTCCAGGCACTCGATCAGCCGGTCGCCGGCGGCGCCCGAGGAGGCGTCTCGCCGGTGGTCTACCGCTTCGATCTCCGCGACGGCAAAACCTACTCGCTGGCGCAAGAGTTCCCGGTCCATGACAAGGACGTCATCTTTGTCGCCGATGCGCCGGCCGCACAGGTCTACAAATTCTTTGCCGCGCTCAATCAAGTGACCGGTCCGATCGTGACCGGCTTGGTGACCTGCCATTACGCGAATTGTTGAGCGCGACTGACGCGCCTACCGCTCGAGCCCGCCGAGCCTGTTGGCGTGAAAGCGAGCGATGTCCTCGAGCCCGAGGAAATTAATGTCGCCCGGCGTGGCCAGCCCGATCGCCGCGGCAAAGCCACCGAGACGAATCGCCTGATCGACATCGCCGTCGAGGAGCCCATGGATCAGCCCGGCGACAAACGAATCCCCGGCGCCGATGCGGTCGACGACTTCCACCTGCAAGCGGGGCGCATAGCGGAACTCGCCTCGCGCGAGCAGGAGGGTCCCGGGTTCGGCATCGGGCGGCCGGGTCAGCGCGACGAGCGGCACGTCGTAGCGTGCGGCGATCGCGGTCGCGAGGTCCTCGCCGGCCTGCTCGAACCCCAGAACATTCTGGGCATCGCGCTCGGCGAGGACGAGCAAGTGCAGATGTGGCGCCGCGCCCTCCAGTGCGGCTCTTGCGTCCGCCGGGTTGGTCAAGGTAGCCCGATAGTTCAAATCGTAGGATACCGGTTTGCCGGCTGCCGCCGCGAGTGCGGCGAGATGCAGGACCAGCGCTCGGCAACTCGGGCCGAGTGCCGGGGTGATGCCGGAGAGATGCAGCCACGCGCTCGCCTGAACCAGCGACTCCCACGGCGCATCCTCGAAGGCGAGTTCCGAGGCCGCCGAATGCTTGCGGTCATAGATGACGCGGCTGGTCCGCGGCAAGGGTCCGGGTTCATAGAACATCAGCCCTAAGCGGGCGTTTTCGATCCATCGCACCCAGCTTGTGTCGACCCCATGGCGCCGCGCCTCGCCATCGACAATCCGGCCGAGGGGCCCCACAGGCAGTCTCGACACCCAGGCGACACGACGTCCCAGCCGCGCGAGCAGACAGCCGACATTGAGTTCGCTGCCGCCGACCCCGATCTCGAAGAGCCGCGCCTGATCGAGCCGCTGCTGGCCGGGCGGCGACAGCCTCAGCAATGTCTCGCCGAGCGTCAGCAGATCATAGCCGCCGTCCAGCGAAGGGGTCACCTGCACGAGAAAGAAGCCCGTGCCGGATGGGCGCGGCTAGGCCAAGCTCTTCGATACCATCTCATAGGTGTTCTTGCTCAGGTCCGGGGTGGCGAGAACGCGCTCGAGTTCGCAGCGCATCAGCACTTGGCGCGCCGGGTCGTGGCGGCGCCACGAGCCGAGGGGCTGGACGAGACGCGCGGCCGTCGTCGGATTGAGCGGATCGAGGGCGATGACCTCGTCGGCGAGCAGAATGTAGCCCGCCCCGTCTGCATCGTGAAAGCGCAGCTGGTTGGCCTGCGCGAAGGTGCCGACGAGCGCGCGAAACCGGTTCGGGTTTTTGCGTTCGAAGGCCGGGTGGCGCGTCAGCTCGCGCACGCGGTCCGGGGTTTGCGGCAAAGACGAGCGCGCCTGCAAGGCGAACCACTTGTCGATGACGAGATCGTCATGCGACCACAACTCGTAGAAGCGGGCGAGCGCCACGGCGCGCTCCGGTCGATCGAGGTCGACGAGCACCGTCAGCGCCGCCAGCACATCCGTCATATTTTGCCCGGCCTCGAACTGCCCCATGGCGAGCGCCGCACCCTTTTCCGGATCGGCGGTGGCGAGATAGGCAAGGCAGGCGTTACGCAACGCTCGCCGGCCAATCGATCTGCCGTCGATGCTGTAGGGGCCCGCATCGGCGAGATCTCGGTAAGCCGCAGCAAATTCCGCCGCCAAGGCTTCACAGAGCGCCGCGCGGGCGCCTTCGCGGGCGGCGTGAATGGCGTCGACATCCACGACGGCAAGCTGGTCGGCGAGAAAAGCCTCGCTCGGCAAAGTCAGGGCCTCGGGGGCGAAGGCTGGATCGCTGTCGGCATCGGCGAGGATGTGCCGCATCGCTGCGATAAGGTCCGGGTCGAGCGGTGCGGGGGCCTCGCCGCGCTGATGATCGGCAATCCGGTCGAGCAGAATTTTGGTCGCAACTTGCTGGCCGGCTTCCCAGCGGGCGAAGGGCTCGGTGTCGTGCACGGCAAGAAACTTCAACCGCTCAAGCGGCACGTCCTTCAGTTTGACCGGCGCGGAAAAGCCGCGCAGCAGCGACGGCATCGGCGGCACGGGCACATCGACAAAGCGAAAACTCTGTCGCAAATTGGCAAGCGGAAGGACGCGCGTCCCGATCCGGCTTTCCGCTTCGTCTTCCAGCCGGGTCGGCAATTCGCCGCCGTCCGGTCCGATCAATCCCATGGCCAATGGGATCAGCATAGGCAATTTATCCGGTTGCCCCGGCGTCGGCGGCACCTTCTGCTGCGCGGTCAGCTCGTAGCTGCGCGCAGCTGCATCCCAGCGGTCCTCGATAGTGATTTCCGGAGTGCCCGCCTGTTCGTACCAGCGCTTGAATTGGCCGAGATCGACGCCCCCAGCGTCCTGCATCGCCGCGACGAAATCCTCGATTGTCGCGGCGTGGTTGTCGTGCCGCCGAATGTAGAGATCCATGCCGCGGCGAAACCCCTCCCGGCCGATAAGGGTATGGATCATGCGCACCAGTTCGGCGCCCTTGTTGTAGACGGTCGGCGTATAGAAATTGTCGATCCTGATGTAACTGTCCGGCCGCACCGGGTGGGCGAGCGGACCGTCATCCTCGGGAAATTGGATGGCCCGCAAAATGCGCACCTCGGCGATGCGCCGCACCGCGCGGCTCCCCTGATCGGCGGAAAACTCCTGGTCACGGAATACGGTCAGCCCTTCCTTCAGCGAAAGCTGGAACCAGTCGCGGCAGGTCACCCGATTGCCCGTCCAGTTGTGGAAGTATTCGTGGGCAATCACCGCTTCGATGTTCTGATAATCGGTATCCGTAGCCGTCTCGGGCTTGGCCAGCACATAACGCGTGTTGAAAATATTGAGGCCCTTGTTCTCCATCGCCCCCATATTGAAGTCGCTGACTGCGACGATATTGAAGACCTCGAGATCATATTCGAGGCCGAAGACGTCCTCGTCCCACCGCATTGCCTTTTTCAGCGAGGCCATCGCGTGGCCGCATTTGTCCTCATCGCCGCGGCGCACCCAGATCGCAAGCGCCACCTCTTTTCCGGAGCGCGTTGTAAAACGATCGGGCACGGCGACCAGATCGCCGGCGACGAGCGCGAACAGGTACGAGGGCTTGGGATGAGGATCGACCCACTTTGCCCAGTGGCGGCCGTCGCCCGTCTCCCCATGCTCGACCGGGTTGCCGTTCGACAGCAGCACCGGGAAGCGGGCCTTGTCGGCGATGATCGTCGTGGTGTAGCGGGCCATCACATCCGGCCGGTCGACGAAATAGGTGATTCGGCGAAAGCCTTCGGGCTCGCACTGGGTGCAGAAATTGCCGCCCGATATATAGAGGCCGGAGAGCGCGGTGTTGGTCTCGGGTGAAATTCGGGCCTCGACGTCGAGGGAGAATGCGTCCGGTACGTCGGCCAGGATCAGGCCGCCCTCGGCGGGAAGCTCATAGCGATTGGGGCCGAGCGGCTCGCCGTCGAGAGCCAACGAGACCAGAGCGACTTCCTCGCCATCGAGCTGCAGCGCTGCGGAGCGGTCGGAGCTCTCCGGATTGCGCCGTATCCGCAGGCGCGATTTGACCCGCGTATCGCTGTCTCCCAGCTCAAAGACGAGATCGACGGTGTCGATCAGAAAGTGGGGCGGCCGGTATTCGTCCAGCCGCACCGGCCGGGGCGGGGCGACATCTGCCGAGATGTCGAGCATCAGCGATCACGCCCGAGCAGCGAGGAGTCGTGCACCGTCGTGTCCTGGCCGCGCACCGGGTCGGCAATCGCATCCTCCAAGCTGCGGGCGCCCTTCCACTCGCTCGGCGGACGGACATGGCCGTCGCTGCCGATCTGATCGATGCCCCAGTAAATCTCGAGCCGGTGATTGTCCGGATCGCGAAATTCGACCGCAATCTGACAACCGGCGCGGCGCCGGCCGGCAAAGTCGATCTCGACCCCGTAGCGGCGCAAATGGTCGTGCGCCCGCAAGACTTCGTCGAGCGTGGCCACCTCGAAGGCGATATGGTTGAGGTCGGCATTCGCCGCCGGCTCCTTGAGCGAACCGACCAGCGCGATCCCGTGATGGTCCGGGTTGCAGCGCAGAAACACCATGCCGCCCGGCACCATCTCCTCGGGATAGACGTCCGAAATCTCGAAACCGAGCAGCTCGGTGTAGAACCGGGCCGACCGCTCCACGTCACGCACGTTGAGCACGACATGACCCAGCTTGCCGATGCGGAACGGGTGGCCCTGCAGCCGGCGCAACTGCCTCACCCGGTTCGGATCATGCATTTTCTCCTCCATTGGCGGCCACGCGTAAACACTTTAGGCGAGATTACGTTTTCTTTATCACCACAAGGCCATACTTCCGTCGAATTTTTTTCATGCTGATCGGTTACATTGACTCTGCCGAAGGAGAGGGTGTGGCCGGGGGGCTGGGGTCTCATGAAAGATTGGATTTCCGACTGGAAACGATGGAGCCGGGCCGAACGCTGTTTTGCGATCGCGCTCGTCATTTTGTCATTGGTGCTCCCGATTGGTCTGCTGATCGGCGGCCATATCGTCGGCATTTAGACCGGTTTTCGATCATATTCGTTCGTCATTCCCGCGAAAGCGGGAACCCAGGGGCAAGCGACCTCGCGGTTACCCCCCTGTTCAAGCCAGGGGAAAGCTCTGGACCCCCGCTTGCGCGTCGCGAAAAGCGGGGTCCAGGGTCAATGGTTTGAGCCCTGCTTTGCGGGAAGTCGCGGGCGCGCGCCGCCGTCAGTGAATGTCTTCTTGCTCGGCGAAGGCTTGGCGTAGACGGGCGACCGAGAAGCCGGGGGCCTTCGAGGCGTCGATGATGACCTTTTCGCGGCGCGCGATCAGCGCGACGGCGGCCGGGATTTCCTTGACCGCCTCGGGCGGTATCACGACCGCGCCGTGGCGGTCGGCGTGAATGATGTCGTTCGGTGAGACGGTCATTCCGGCGACGCTGACGGTGCCGCCGTAATCGACCAGATGAACATGCGCGTGCGACGGCATGACCGAGCCGGCGAGCACCAGGAAATCGGGCGCCATCGCGTCGAGGTCGCGGACCGAGCCGTCGGTGATGACGCCGGCACAGCCGAGCCCCTTGTGGACATGGGGCTGGACCTCGCCCCAGAACGCCCCGAACCCGGTGTCGGGCGCGTCGATGTCCTGGATCACCGCGATGCTCGGCAACGGCTCGTCGGCAATATGCTGGTAATAGCCGAGCCGGACCTCCTTTGCCTCTTCTCGGCCGCGCGGATGCGGCTCGCGCGAGCGGATGATCGCGGTGCGGGCAAACGCGACCACCGGCTTCATCTCGGGAAAAGCGGCGAACAGCGGTCTGCGGGTGAACCCTATGGCGCGCCGCGCGGGAGCGACGAGTTCGAGCGCATTGCAGATGGTCGGCGTGTCGAACGCCCTCAGAGCTTCGAGATCGGCGCGGTCTGGCAAGCGGGGCATGGCAGGTCTCCGAGCATCATCTTCGGAGGCCAGCCTTTAATTGGGAACGTCTGCCCTCGGCAAGGCCCTTGCTGCTATAGCATCATCCGATCAGGTGGCATTGGCCCTCGTCGCCCCCGCGCAAGCGCTAGGGTATGCACACATTTCGAGCGCGCTGTGTTTCCGGCGCTTTTTGCCCCTCTCCGCCCTTCAGGGGGGAGAGGGAGGGGCCCACGCCGCAGGCGTGGGAAGGTGAGGTGGGTCGTGCCGCCGATCGGAGCCTGCGGCTCCCCCCACCTCACCCCGACCCTCTCCGCCCCCAAGGGCGGAGAGGGGGATATTTGGGCTCTGGGATATGTGCATGCCCTAGCTGGGGTATGCACAAATATCGCCGCGCCGATGGAGAATCCCTCTCCGCCCTTCAGGGGGAGAGGGATTCCTCACCGGCCCAGCGAGATGTGTGCACCCTAGCGCAAGCGGGGAGGATTGGGGTGGGCCGACGGGACAGCGGCTCATGCGCAATAAACACCCGGAGAATTGCCACATTCGCATGCTATGCGGTCGGTGAAACCAACAGCTGGGTCCCGCCAAACATGACGGCGAACTCTGTATCAGTCGAGACGCATGGCATTCGCATCACAACTATTCCGGGAGTACAGCCTGATCTGCTCCAGAAGAAAGAGGTCGATCAGGCCAATGCGAACAACGCGAGGTTGTCGCCGGCCGACCGGGCGGGCCGCCCTCTCTAGCATCGTCGGCATGAGATATTTGGCGCCCGCACCGATGCTGGCGAGAAGATCCGATTTAACGGTGATAGGTGCCGACAAGCTCGGTTTGCTGGATGACGTAAGGCTGCGCCGCTTTCAGCACGTCGAGCGCCGCGGCCGGGGCCCTCAGATCGAGGGTCGGCCGGCTGATCGCCAGCAGGTGGAAGTGGTAGTGATGAGTGCCGGCCCCTCTGGGCGGACAAGAGCCGCTGTAGCCGGTTTTGCCGAAGTCGTTGCGCGCTTGGTGCAATGCCGCAACCGGCCGGTTGGCCGAGTAGCCCGCATCGAGACCACGGGAGGCGGGCGGAATGTCGAACACCGCCCAATGCCGGAAGGTGCCGGAGGGTGCGTCGGGGTCCTCGACGACAAGGACGAGGCTCCCCGTCCCCGCCGGCACGTCCGACCACGACAATGGCGGCGAGATGTCGGCGCCGTCACAGGTGTATTGCGCCGGGATCTCTCCGCCCGGTGTGATGGCCGGGCTGGCAAGCATCAGAGGCATGGCGGTCTCCGCATTGCCCGCGTTTCGCCGTGCAGATAGAGATAGGAAGCGTGCCTTCCATAAGGAGCGGGTGATGAGCGAGACGACGCGCTTGCGCAGCGGGCTGCTGGTGTTCCCCAACCTGACCCAGCTCGACCTGACCGGCCCTTACGAGGTTCTTGCCCGGCTGCCCGGCGCGGAGACCCTCTTGTTGTGGAAGAACCTGGATCCGGTGCGCTCCGAGCATGGCCTGACGATCCTGCCGATGGCGACCCTGGAATCCTCCGGACCCCTCGATCTGATCCTCGTTCCGGGTGGCGCGGGGATCAATCCGTTGCTCGGGGATGCCGAGGTTCTCGCCTTCCTGCGCCGCGCCGCAGCCGAGGCGCGCTATGTCGTCGGGGTATGCACCGGCTCGCTGGTGCTCGGCGCCGCCGGGCTGTTGCGCGGGCGCCGCGCCACCACCCATTGGATGTCGCGCGACCTGTTGCGCTCGTTCGGCGCCGAGCCGGTCGCGCAGCGCGTCGTCGCCGACGGCAAATTCTTCACCGGCGGCGGCGTCACCGCCGGCATCGACGTGGCGCTGACCGTCGCCGCCGAGATTGCCGGAAGATCCGCGGCAGAAGCGATCCAGCTCGGCATCGAATACGACCCGCAGCCACCGTTTGCGTCGGGTTCGCCGGAGCGGGCCGACCCGGCGGTCGTCGAGGCGGTCCTCGCCCGCGCCGAACCGCGCCAGCGCGACCGCGCCGAGCGGGTCGCCCGCGCCGCCGCGGCTCTGTAAGGCAGCTTTATGGCTTGATGTACACCGTCTCCTCCTCGACGCGGACCTGATAGACAGCAACCCCAGTCGACACGGGCCCATTCACCAGCTCGCCGGTGCGCACATCGAATTGCGCGAAGTGCAGCGGGCACTCGATCAAATATCCTTCGAGCTTACCGCGGGAGAGTGGCGCGTTCCGATGTCCGCAAACATCGCTGATTGCGTAGAATGTGCCTTCCACATTGGCCAATACTCGCCTTTCCCCATTGACTGCTACCCATTTCATTTGCCCGGGCAGCAGATCAGTGGTCTTGGCGACGGCGACAAACTCATCGGCCATGGCTCACCCAATTCTTCCCTCTCCCCGCTTGCGGGGCGCGACGCGGAGAGAGGGTCGGGGTGAGGGGCTTTGCTAATTCGGCCGGAACCCGAACATCTTCGCCGCATTGTCCGAGGTGATCGCGCGCCGGTCCGCCTCGGGAACACCCTTAAAGATGCGGCCAAGGAAATCCTGAGATTTCGGCCAGGTCGATTCGGCGTGCGGGAAGTCGCTGCCCCACAGCATTGTCTCGACGCCGATCCTGTCGCGCATTTGCACGCCGAGCTCGTCTTCCATGAACTCGACGAACATGTTACGCTTCCAGTAATCGCTCGGCAGCAGGCCTTCGCGCGACTTCCAGCCCTTGGTAAATACCGGCCGCTCACGATACGTGAAGTCCATCTGCTGCAGCCAGTGCGGGATCCAGGCGGTCTCGTGCTCGACCGAGCCGGCCTTCAATCGCGGATAACGGTCGAACACGCCGGCAAACACCATCGAGGACAGCGAGTAGCGCACCCAGTAATCGGTCGTGGAGCGGCCGGCGCCGGTCATCTCGGCGACGTTCATCGTGAATTCGTTGCCGGGGACGCCGTTGCGCGGGGTGGCGATGTGCAAGAGCAGCGGCATCGCGAGATCCTGCGCGGTCTCCCACAGGCGGTCGTAGATCGGATGACTGTAGGGCTTGTCCGGCAATGGCGAGACCGGGATGAAGGCCCCGACGAGGCCGAGCTTCTTGCACCGCTCGAGCTCCTGACACCCCAATTTGACATCGTCGACATTGAGCATGCCGATCCCTTTGAGGCGCTCGGGATAGGGCTTGCAGAAATCGGCGATCCAGTCGTTGTAGACGCGGCAGATCTCGGTCAAGAGCTCGCTGTCCGGAATGCGGTACCAGAAGAGGCCCTGGCTCGGCTGCAGGCACGACCCCCAGACGCCGTCCTCTTCATTCTCTTTGATCATCGCGTGTGGGTCGTAGCCGCCCTTGCGGACATCCTCCCAGACGCCGAGGAAATCGATCTGCGACGGGTCTTCGAAGCGCTGCCCGGCCTGCATCACCGCCCCGAGCGTCCCGACCTGCATGCCGTCGAGCACCCAGGCGTCGTATTCCCTGCCGGTCGGGGTCTTGCGGCGCTCCATCTTGGGCGCCCGATCGCGGAACCTCGGATCGATGCGCCCCGTATACATGTCCGGCGGTTCGACAATGTGGGAATCCGCCGAGATCAGCTTGTATTCCGCCATCACAGACCTCCTCCGTTTCCGCCGAGTGCGGGAATGCCAAGACCGGAAGCCCAAACCCTATTGCTCCTTGAAATGTCGAGTCAAGCGGCGGTCGCGGCGGATCGCACGCGGTTCCGTTCCGGGTGTCGACCTGAGATCTAGAGGCGTTTGCCCACCGAATGGCGCCCCGACCAACTCCCTGAAGCCTTGCCTGAACCCAAATCTCGTAGAACCGCCAACTGGATGGGATTTTAAGGATAATTCTTGGTCTCTGGTTGGAAGCTGATCGGCGTCGATGGATGTCACATCCCGGAATGTTAGAGGCAAAAACAAACCTGGCAGGCGATCTTACGCAGGAATTGTCCATCGTTATGCCTTGCCTCAACGAGGCGCAGACGGTGGGCACCTGTGTTCAGAAGGCGCTGGCGTACCTCGAAATGTACAATGTGCAAGGCGGAGGTGATCGTTGCCGACAATGGCAGCAGCGACGGCTCGCAAGCGATCGCTGCCGGCCTCGGCGCCCGCGTCGTGCCGGTCTCTTCGAGAGGATATGGAAACGCCCTGCGCGCGGGCATCAAAGAAGCGCGCGGCCGGTTCCGTGATAATGGGCGACTCCGACGACAGCTACGACTTTCTGACCTTGCAGCCGTTTATCGAGAAGCTTCGCGACGGATATGACCTGGTGCTCGGCAATCGTTTCCGGGGTGGGATAGCGCCGGGCGCCATGCCCCCATTGCACCGATTTTTTGGCAACCCGTTCCTGACCTTGATTGGCCCGTTCCTGACCTTGATTGGCCGGACATTATACCGGAGCCCCAGCCGGGACTTTTATTGCGGGCTGCGCGGCTTTCGACGCGACGCGGTGCTATCGCTCGAACTCGATGCGGTGGGGATGGAATTCGCCCTCGAAATGATCGTTAAGGCGAGCATTCACCATCTCCGGATCACCGAGGTGCCAACCCGCTTGTCGGTCGACGGGCGCGGGCGGCCGTCTCACCTGCGCAGTTGGCGCGACGGGTGGCGCAGCCTTCGGCTTTTCCTGCTGCTCAGCCCGCGCGCTGTGTTTCTCTATCCTGGCGCCGCGGTTTTTGTGTTCGGCCTGCTGGCTACGCTCATCCTGTTTACCGGCGATATTGTCCTCGGACAGATTGGGCTCGCCGAGCATACCATGGTCATGACCGCGGCGGCGATAAACATCGGGTTCGAATCGATGCTGTTTTGGGCCTTTGCTAAGGTGATCGCGATCCACCGCGGGCTGCTTCTGCGCGACCCGCTGTTCGAGAAACTGCGGCGGGCAATGCCACTCGAGCGCGGTCTTGCACTCGGGGCATGTATGTTGCTGCTCGGGCTGATCACCTTCGGTATCGCTCTGGCTCAATGGTCCGCGGTGGGATTTGGGGAACTGGGCAGAGGCAGTGCGATCCGTCTTGTCATAATGAGCAGCACCGCTTTGGTACTGGGAGCGCAAGTTCTCCACGGCTCGTTCTTTTTACATCTTCTCGACTACCGCGGCTCCCGTCGCCACGCAGCTTGAAAGTTTCTCAGAGCCGGGCAGGCACTCGCGCCTGACATTTAGAACTCATCGCTTTCGACAACGAATAGGCACGCAGCCGCTCGTCTCCTCGTCTCGTTCGCCTGAGGCCTGCCGCCAATCGAGCCGCGCCTCAAAATCCTCGCGCGAGACCCTGGCAAAATCGGTTCAACGAGCTGCGTTCGAAATCCGACGTGCGGTGCAGTCAGACAAAAAATGCCGACGCAGCTGAGCACGCGCGACTTCGGTGAATACGGGGGTAGGCGCGGGAACCTGTTCCAACACGCTATTGCTGATGGCGAAGTCGAAGCTGCCGTTCGCTCCCGGAATATCCGCGCCATCGGCGGACCTTTCTGTAAACTTTGCTATAGCACGCCCGGCCAGTTTCTTTTTCGTCCGGATCAACGCCCACCAGGTCATGCCAACTGATACGGCGGATGAGGATCTCAGTTAACTTCCTGTCACCACAACCTATATCTATCCCGACCCCCTTTGGGGTGCTCAGCACCTCGAGAGCTGGAACCTCAATTGCACGAAGGCAGTGGCCGGCTGGAATGCGTACACAGACAGGAATTCCTGTGGGAGTTCTTGATCCATTGTGCGCCCTTAGCAGGTTGCGGAAAAAGTCGCATATTGGAGCGAGATCTGGGGTATAATCCATAGCGCGTGACGAGATGTGGGGGACGTCCGATGCGCGGTGGGGATCTCAGGAGCGAGGCGCTGTTCAGCTATTTGAGCTGCGAAGCGCGGGTGCCGTTGTATCATCCGTTGCGGCCGATCCAAAAGATTGTGGACGAGGCGCTTGGTGCACTGACGGGGGAATTCGAGAAGTTGTACGCGAAGCTCGGACGGCCGTCGATTCCCCCTGAGAAACTGCTTCGTGCGCTGCTGCTGCAGGCCTTCTATTCGGTGCGTTCGGAGCGGCAGCTGATGGAGCAACTCGGCTACAATCTGCTGTTCCGCTGGTTTGTCGGGCTGTCGCTGGATGCCGTGGTGTGGGACGTTACGGTGTTCACCAAGAACCGCGAGCGGCTGATCGACGGTGACATTGCCAGCAAGTTCATGGCCGCGGTACTGAACCAGGAGCAGGTCAAGACCCTGCTGTCGGACGACCACTTCTCGGTCGACGGCACCCTGATCGAGGCGTGGGCCAGCATGAAGAGCTTTCGCCCCAAGGACGGCAGCGGCGAGCCGCCGGCGCCGGGCCGCAATGGGGAACGGGACTTCCACGGCGAGAAGCGAAGCAACGAGACCCACGCCTCGGTCACTGATCCCGACGCGCGATTGTATCGCAAAGGGCCGGGCCAGCCGGCCAAGCTCGCCTATCTGGGGCACGTTCTGATGGAGAACCGGCATGCTCTGGTGGTCGGCACGCGTCTGACCCTGGCCACCGGCACGGCAGAGCGCGAGGCGGCGCTGGAGATGGTGGCGGCCCGTCCCGGCAACCACCGGATCACGCTCGGCGCCGACAAGGCCTACGATGTGGCCGAGTTTGTCGCCGATCTGCGGGAATTCAATGTGACGCCGCACGTGGCGCAGAACACCGCCAATCGGCGATCGGCGATCGACCGACGGACGACCCGCCATCCTGGCTATGCGGTCAGTGGCCGGGTGCGCAAGCGCATTGAAGAGGTGTTTGGCTGGACCAAGGCGGCGGCTGGCTTCCGCAAGACCCGTCACCGTGGTCTTGCCCGCGTCGGCTGGATGTTCACCCTGACTGCCACTGCCTACAATCTCGTCCGGTTGCCCAGGCTGGTGGGGGCCGCGGCATAGCCATGCCCGGAATCCGCCCGGGCCGGGCGAAAACGGGCAAAATCGATACAAAAACCTGCTTGCTAGTGGTTTTCAACAACCCTGGCGAGAATCCTGTACGATAACTCTACAAAACGACACACAAGCACTGAGTTTTTCCGCATCCTGTTAGGTCGGACGAGCTATCGCCGAATTTTGGTGACGGCCTGAAGGATCAGGCGGCGGCTTGGGCTTGAGGCGCGGCAGAATTGCCGGTGACCTCGACCCCGTCAGTGAACATGATACACTGGATCAGTTTTGGCAACTGGTTGTGGCCGTCGATGCGGCGCCAATTTTTCTGCGCGCCGTCGACAAGCTTGAACACCATGGCAAGCGCCGTCTTGTTCGACAGACAGCCTTTTGACCGGATGGTGCGGTGCCGGACGGTCGCAAAGGTGCTTTCAATGGGGTTCGTCGTTCGTAAGTGCTTCCAGTGCTCGGCCGGGAAGTCGTAGAACGCGAGCAGCGCATCGCGGTCCTTGGTCAGGCAATCGGCAGCTCTCTCGTATTTGATCTGGTAGGTTTCGACAAAGGCTTCCAATGCCGCAACGGCATCCTTCTTGGTCTCGGCCATCCAGATCTCCTGCAGCGCGCGCTTGGCCTTGGTGTGTAGGCTCTTCGGCATCTTGTTCAGGATGTTGGCGGTCTTGTGCACCCAGCAGCGTTGCTCGCGGGTTGTCGGCCACACCTCGCCGAGCGCCTTCCAGAACCCGAGCGCGCCATCGGCGACCGCAATCTGCGGCGCCGTTGTCAGACCGCGACGCTTCAAATCGAGCAGCAGATCACGCCACGATTGTGAGCTCTCGCGCATGCCATCGGTGAAACCGACCAGTTCCTTCTTGCCTTCCGGGCGTCGCGCCGATGATGACCAGGATGCACTGCGCCTGTTCCTCGAGCCGGGCCTCCAAATGGATGCCGTCGGCCCAGCAATAGACGTAGCGCTTGGCTGACAGATCGCGCTTCTGCCAGTGCGCATGCTCCTCGCTCCACGCCTCCTTGAGGCGGGCGATGGTCGACGCCGATAGACCTGGCGCGTCCTTGCCGACAAGCGCCGCCAGCGCTTCCTCGAAGTCGCCGGTTGAGATGCCTTTCAGGTAGAGGATGGGGATCAGCACCTCAAGGCTGTGCGACCGCCGCGCGTATCGCGGCAGGATCGACGGCGAGTACCGAATGCGCGCGCCCTCGGTAGCTTCGCGGTCGCGCACCCGCGGCTGGCGAACCGCGACCGGGCCGATGCCGGTCATGATCTCGCGTTCCGGAAGATGGCCGTGGCGCACGACGCGCTGCTGGCCCGTCTCGGTCTTGAGATCGCTATGCCTTGCGAGAAACTCAGCAACCTCCGCCTCGACTGCCTGGGTCAGCAACGCACGCGCGCCGCTGCGTAGCACCTCTGTCAGAGAATCGGTGAAGGCCCCTGGCTGGGCGAGCTTGATCACGTTATTGTCGGACACGGCGTATCACTCCCTCATTGGAGAAGTGGAGGCGTTGAACACCACCACGATACGCCGCCTTACCCCGTCACGCCGTCACCAACTTCTGGCCATAGCTCGGTCGGACTGTTTCGACGTGTATTTATCTGAGCTGTACGCCGTTGTCGAGAGCTGGGTGTAGCGGATATCTAGAGGTCTCTAATATCAGTGGTCGAATGTGTTGCCGCGGTCGTGACGCTGGACCGGAGTCCGTGATCAAGGCGACGATAGAGCAGATGCGATCTAAAACAGAAATGAGGGCCGTTTCGGACCGTGAAAAGCCCGGACCACAACGTCTCTCATCGTAGGGGCTATATCGCGGCATTACACTGAGCAGCTGAAAAAACGGAGTACGGCGTTCTCCATTGGGAGCGCGAAATCACCCGATATGGCGCAATCTGTTGACTCTCGGACCGCTCGATGCGGCAGATCGACGCGAACCGGATGGCAAATCCTTCAATTATTGGCTAAGCTCGATTTGGATCAGGAACGTTCTGCAGATACCTACCATTATCGGAGCCTTTAGCGAATAGTGACCTCGAACTCAACGACTTTACAACAATTGCTGGTATCTACGGATGCCTCGAACTAAAGTCTCCGAAGCGGGGGAAGGGCGTGACCCGACGCTGAACGCGCGTCGCGACCATTGACTAAATCGAGCTAGGCCAGCATTGATCCCACGCAAACAGTGGGATGATCGCCATCTTAAAGGGTCTGACCAATATCATACGGCTTTTGGTCACAGCGGGGTTGCTTTGGGTGCTAGCCACGCGCTTTGATCTGGGCCGGGCGGCTGAGTTGATCCGTGGCGCTGAGCTCCCGGCCATAGCGGCCACGCTTGTCATGCTGTCGATGGCGAATCTGGTCGGTGCATGTCGCTGGCAGCTGATTTTGTCGGCCGAAGCGACCTCACCGCGATGGTTAACTCTATTGAAGCTCGTGCTTGTCGGCCTATTTTTTAATCAGGTGTTACCCACCGGTGTCGGCGGCGACGCCGTTCGCGTCTGGCGTTGCAGCCGGCTGGGTATCGGCCTGGGTGCGGCTATCAGGAGTATTCTGCTCGACCGCGCCTGCGGCTACCTGGTGCTGATCGCTCTTTACATAGCTGGTCTACCGGCCTTGTTGCAGATTCTGCCGGATGCCCGGGAGCGGGGCGGTGTGCTCACTGTGCTCACGGTCGGCCTCCTAGGGCTGCTGGCGCTCGTGTCGCTGGATCGCCTGCCGCGGGCGATTTTGCGCCTTCGTTTGATTGCGCCGTTCGCCGAATTGTCGCGGGCCAGCCGGCGTCTTTTTATGGACCCCGTCCGTTGCGGCGCCGTTCTTGGCTACTCTATCGTCACCATCGCGCTTACCATTCTCGCCTTCAAATTTGTCGGGGACGCCGTCGGCAGCCGCCTATCGCTCGGCAGCTGGATCATGATCGTGCCGCCGGTGACGTTGATCCAGCTGTTGCCGGTGTCGCTTGCCGGGTGGGGGGTCCGGGAAGCGGTGCTCGTTGTCGCGCTCGGTCTGTTCGGGATTCCCGCCGAAGTGGCGTTGGCGACCTCGCTGCTGATGGGTTTCTGTCTGATCCTTGTCGGCTTGCCCGGCGGTGTGATCTGGCTCGCCGATTGGGACATTACACCACACCGGCGCCCTATCGCGTAGGCCGAAGCGCTCAACGCCACTGCGGAGGCAGCGGGTGTTTGGACAACCATCGTCACGGCTCAAAGGAGGCGTGAGCGAATGGTGCAAAGGGAAAGAGGGCGAGGCGCACGTCCATCGGCACTCCGATGCTCCACACCTTGTGGACGAGAAGAACGTAGTGGCTGCCCAGGACGCCCAGCACACAAAATCCGACTGCAGCGATAAGTATCCGCCTGCGCCAAGTTCCGGAAAAATTAGCCGCGGTCATGGAAAGTGAGCGATAGCCGACGAACGCCGCCAACGTCATGAATGGCGCGAAATCGAAGCGATACCGCAACGTGAAAGTGAAAAACGTGAGGATCAGGACAACGGCTGAAGCATGGCCGATCAGTGCGATTCGTAACATCGCCAAACTGCGAGGTTGGAGATCCGGCCGGCGCCAAAGGCGATAAAGACCGATGCCGGCAAGGAGGACGGTTAGAGGGTTGGTGAGAAGCGGCGTAAGCGGTGGCGCCTCAATCACGCAGCACCGCAAAAATCCGGCGAAAGTCGGCACGGATTTTAATATGTAAGGGATGCCGGTCGCATAGTAGAGCACCGCGATCCCGATGCGGTCGAGACTGAATACCCCATAATCACGGACCGCGACCATAACATTCGGTTGACGTTGTATCCAATAGGTATAGTTAGCGCCGTTAAAGGCGAAGGGATTTCCCCACCTCCCGAAATTGACAATGCCAGCCGCCACTGCCAGCAGGCCAAGCACGAGAACGGGCAGCGAGATGCGCGGATCATGCGCCAGCGCCGAAACCGCTCTCACGAGAACTTTCCCGCTCGCCGGCCATCTCCACTCCGTCCGCTCGGGTGCATGCCGGGACCATGCTGCCCACACGATCAGAAGCACCGTGCCCAAATATAGCGCCACGCCAATTGGCGCGCGGGTATTGATGGCCAGCCCGGCAAGTGCGGCGAGTGAAGCAAGGTCACTGGTTCGAAGGTCGTCCCCGCTGAGCGCGGCCCTCATGACGATCAGGTTGAACGCGACAGCGAGAGCAGCCCCCCAGAGGATCGGCTCGTGATAGACCCAGGCCGAACCCAAGATGTAAAGCTGCGGACCGCTGAGCACTATCGCTGCAACCATCACGGTGAGAAGGCCGGGCATTCGGCTCCCGGCGGGGAGGCTATAATGCACGATCAACAGCATGCGTAATTGAAGGACAACGAAGATGACCACGGCCATCAAACAGGACAGCCGTGCGAGTTCCGCGTGTGCAATGTCGACGAATGGCGTCGCCAGGAGCCGCAAGATTGCGGGGAACACGGCGAAATAGGTGTAGGTCTTACCGTCCTGACTCATGGCTTCGTAATCGATCGCGTCCAGATCGACTGTGAACTCGCCACGGAGTAAATGCACCAGCATATTATCAAAAACTTTGTCCAACAATTCCGGCGCTAAAATTTGAAAAGTCCCGTTGCTCAAAAGAAAGAGATAGTATACCGAGACGATGGCGATCAACGAAAGGAAATACAAATTAAGAGAGACCGAGGGAAAGCGGCGTCGCGCCCGCCTCCCGATCCTGAGGTCGCCGGTGGAAAGCCTCAGCATGTTCGGCTAACCTTGATCGAATAGGCTAGCGGTATACCGGCGAATATATGAGTTCATCGCTTTACGCAACCAAATAGGAACCCGACTCGGCGGCCAACTCTGCTCCATCGATCAGGTTGTCAGCAGACAATCTATTCCGGTGTTGGAGTGGTCAAGGCCGGCGGTTGAGATGTTACCCAAACTGCGATATAAGCATACCACGCGGGCGGTTTCTGTGCTCGACCGGATGCCGCTTATTGTAGCAGCATACGCGGATGACGTACCGGTTCGCCTTCGGTCGCGACGCCCGGGTCAATGCGCTGCTCGGCGCCGGGCACTTTCTGTCGCATTTCTATCAGCTCTGTCTGCCGCCGCTGTTCATCGCTTGGCAGCAGGCGTTCGATGTGTCGTTCGCCGAGCTGGGGCTGGCGATGGCCGTCATGGCGGGCGCGGCGGCGGTGATGCAGACCCCGATGGGGTTTCTCGTCGACCGCTGCGGCGCGCGGCCGTTTCTGGTCGGCGGGACCCTGTTGATGACCCTGTCGATCGCGGCGATGGGGCTCGCGACCTCCTATTGGCAGGTAGTCGGGCTGGCGTTGTTGTCGGGGCTCGGCAATTCCGTCTTTCACCCGGCGGATTACGCGATCCTCAGCGGCTCGGTGGATCGGGCGAAATTGGGGCGTTCCTTCGCCTTTCACACCTTTACCGGTCATGTCGGGTTTGCCGCCGCCCCGCCGGCCACCGCCGCGCTGATGCTGCTGCTCGGCTGGCGCGGCGCATTGCTATTCATCGGCCTCCTGGGCCTTCCGGTCGTGGCTGCGATCCTGTGGCAGAGCCGCATCCTGACCGATCAGGCGCGGGAGCCGCGCCGCCGTGGCGCAGCGCCGGCTTCCGGCGCGCGGCTGCTGTTGAGCCGCTCGGTGCTGATGTTCTTTGCGTTCTTCATGGTGTCGTCGATGGCCGGGGCGGGGATCCAATCCTGGCTGATTACGATCCTCCACCAGGTGCATGGGCTGACGGTCGAGGCCGCCTCTTCGGCCTTGACCGGGTACATGGTCGGCATGATCGGCGGCGTTCTGGTCGGCGGATGGGTCGCCGACCGCACCGACCGGCACCTGCCGTTCGTCGTCGTCCTGACCGTCGGCGCCGCGGCGCTGTTGTTGCTGACCGGCATCGTATCGCTCGCCGAGCTGCCGACGATCGGCGTTCTCTTTGCTGCAGGATTCATGACCGGGGCGAGCCGCACACCGCGCGATGTTATGGTCAAGGATGCCGCGCCGCCCGGACAGATCGGCAAGGTGTTCGGCTTCGTCAGCGCCGGCATGTCGCTGGGCGGCGCGGTCATGCCGGTGCCCTACGGCATGATCATCGATGCCGACCGGCCCGAACTCGTGCTGGTCGTGGTCGCCACGCTCCTGCTATTGAGCCTGCTATGCGCCGGCGGCGCCCGCGTCGGGTTCCGCCGCGCGCCGGTGCCGGTGGCCGCGGAATAGTGATTAGAGAGAGGAGAGAGCGATGCGCAGGGTCGGACCACACTCGTTTACCGAAGTCTATTTCGCCGGCTGCAATCCGAGCTTTGTCGAGACCAGCGACGGCTATGTCATGATCGACTCGCCGCAGCAGCCGATCGACGCGGTGCGCTGGCGCGAGCGCATGGAGGACAAGGCGCCGATCCGCTACCTGGTCAACACCGAGCCGCATGGCGACCACATCTCGGGCAACGCCTATTTCCCGAACATCAAGGTCGTCGGGCAGGTCAAATTGCAGGAATGCTTCGAGCGCTACCTCTACGCCTTCGGCTCGCTCGAGGAGAAACGCGAGCGCTTCAAGGAGACTGACCCCGACAGCGTCTTTCTCGTCGGACACCCGGACTACCCGGCGGCGAACCCGCCGACCCTGACCTTTACCGACGCGCTGACCCTCAACGTCGGTAACCACACCTTCAACATCATCCATATGCCGGGCCACACCGCGCCGCAGACCTCGGTCCATGTGCCGGAAGAAGGGGTGGTGTTCACCGGCGACAACGTCTTCCACAAATGCCGCACCTGGCTGCAGGAATGCGACCCGTGGGAGTGGCTCGCGGCGTTGCAGAGCATCGAGGCGCTCGACGTCGAGACGATCATCCCCGGGCACGGCGAGCCCTGCACCAAGGCTTACCTGAAGGAGCAGTGTCAGATCGTCGAGAACTGGGTCGGGTATATCGAGCGGTTCGTCGACCGCGGCCTCAGCCCCGACGAGATCCTGAAGGAGCCGCTCGAGGTCACCAAACAGGACCCCTACCCGATCGGCCAGCGTCTATTCATCCATGACGAAAGGCTGACCGGGATGATCGTGCGCAACCTCCACCAGCGCATCCTTGGCAAGAAACAGCAGGCCGGCGCCTAAAATCTCACCGCAAGAAACGCCGAGGGTCCGCCGAGGACGCCGAGCGTGACCTCGTTATCGTCACGCCAATGGAAGCGGATTGAGAGGGAGGGTTCTGCGGATGGCGGTTCTACTACTCCGCCGCGTCCGGCAGCAGCGCCGCCTCGACGGAATTGTCGGTCACCGCGGCGGTATGGAAGTAGCGGATTTCGGGGTCCATCCCATAGCGCTCGCGAATGCCTTGAAGCCAGGGACCGGAGTAGAAGGCCTCGGCGTCGGCGCGAGTGCGCCATAGATAGACGCCGCCGGCCCAGCCATCTTCAGCATAGATGAACTGCTTGCGGATCAGCCCCCGCACCTGGCGGAAGCCGGGCGCGATCTTACGGAAATGTTCGGCGCACGCATCGAGATTGATTGTCGACGGAAGCCGGTACTGAACAATTGCAGTGATCATCACGCTTTCTCCTGAAACTCACGCAATGTCTTCAGGCGTAATAGTCTGACGCGGCGGTCTCGTCCAGCGGCGTCCGCTGCGTGGCTATCGCATTGAAAATCGGGGTGAGGACGATCGTCACCAGGATATTGAGGATCACCGTGTAGAGAGCGGTGTAACCGGGAAAGGTGTAGCCCGCAAGTTGAAGGGGGTAGGTCGGCGTCAGGTTCACTGCGGCGGCCATTGCGGTACCGAAGACGATCCCAACGGCCCAGCCGACGAGCAATGCCCAGTCATTGAACCAGCGAGTATAGGCGCCGAGGATCACTGCCGGCAATGTCTGAATGATCCAGATGCCGCCAAGGAGCTGAAGGTAAATCGCATATTGCGTCGGCACGAAGATGATGAATACGAGGGCGCCGAACTTGACGATCAGCGATACCCATTTCGCCATCTGCGCTTCTTGCTTGTCGGTCGGATTCTTGTTGATGAACTCGCGGTGGATATTGCGCGTGTAGAGGTTTGCCGCGGCGATCGACATGATCGCGGCCGGCACCAGGGCGCCCACTCCGATCGCGGCAAAGGCGATGCCGACAAACCACGACGGAAAGCTGTGCAGGAAGAGCGCCGGCACCGCGAAGTTGTTGCCGAATTGCTTGAAGCCCGCGGCGTATTCGGGAAGGCCGGCGACCCCGGCGGCGATGGCGAAAAAGCCGACGAGCGCGAGCAAGCCGAGCATAAAGGAATAGCCCGGCAGCAGCGCGGCATTGCGGCGCACGGCGCGGCCGCTGCTGGCGCTCAGAATTCCGGTGACCGAGTGAGGGTAGAGGAAGAGGGCGAGCGCCGAACCGAAGGCCAATGTCGCATAGGCGCTGTAGGCGCCCGTGGTGTTGGGCCCGGGTGTCGCCAGCAGCAATTTCGGCGGCGGGACCGCAGCGAAGATCTTGCCGAAGCCGCCGAGCTCGATCGGAATGACGATGACCGCGGCGAAGGCGGTCAGATAAATCAGGATATCCTTGACGATGGCGATCGAGGCAGGCGCGCGCAGACCGCTCGAATAGGTGAAGGCGGCCAGGATCACAAACGCGATGATCAATGGCAGGTCGGCCGCAAAGCCTGTGCCTGAGACGCCGAGCGCGCCGATCACGACCTGCAAGCCGACGAGCTGTAAGGCAATGTAGGGCATCGTCGCGACGATGCCGGTGATAGTTACCGCCAAGGCGAGCCAACGGTTGCCGAAGCGGCCGCGCACGAAGTCGCCCGCCGTGATGTAGTGGTGCTTGTGGCAGACGTGCCATATCCGCGGGAACACCAGGAAAAAGATCGGGTAGGCGACGATCGTGTAGGGCACCGCGAAAAATGCGACGGCGCCCGCGCCAAAGGCGAGTGCCGGAACGGCAATGAAAGTGTAAGCCGTGTATAGATCGCCGCCGATCAGGAACCAGGTGACGATCGTGCCGAAGCGTCGTCCGCCGAGCCCCCACTCGTGCAGCAAGTCGAGATCGCCCCTGCGCCAGTTGGCCGCCGCGAAACCCAGCCAAGTTATAAAGCCAAACACAGCTATGAAAATGATCAGGGCGATCCAGTTGACGTCTTTCACCTATTCCTCCCGCGCGTTACTGCGCTTTGGGCTTCTATTTAACGATCAGTCTTCCGTCGCAAAATACACGACCGCGGTAAGCACGGCGCCGATGAGTATCCACAGCAGCTGATACCAGTAGAAAAACGGCAGGCCAATCCAATAAGGTTCGGCTTTATTGTAGAAGGGCGGCCAGAGCACGGCGACAAATTGGATGAGAAGCAGCAAGTACCACCAACTCCATCCACCCCGCTTCTTGGTCGGGTCATACATGGGTCCCTCGCAGCCAATGATCCTGCGCAAACGTGCCTTACGGATACTCCCCTGCGTTCCCGGAATTCAAGCGGGGTTGTCGGCTAACTGCAAGCAGATCGAGTTCTTCTGAAACCCCCCACCCCCGCTGTTCTCGCTGTTATTTGCAGCGAATTTGCAGCAAACCGGATCCTGCTCGCTCCCTCATCACTCCGCGTCGAACCGCTCGCGCAGGTCCGCGCTCCTGTTCCTCCTGTTTTATCTGGTCCAGATCAGGCATCGGCAACTCCGTCAATCGCAATCTCGCACCCGGCCGCCATTGGCCCTAGGAGTGAGGATATAATGCGAATGTGGCAATTGCGTGATTGCCTCTGCGGCGGATTTTTGCGACGGGTTCGTAGATCCGTAGGATGGGGCTGAGCAGCCGAGGCTGGGCAAGAATTGAGATGAAGGGCTGCAGAACGGCCTTGGCTGCAAGCCGATGCGAAGCGAGTGGTGCAACCTGATCGGAATCTGCTTTTAGCGTAAGCTGCGTCCCCAGCCGAGGCGGATGCGGCCGATCGCCATTGCGACGGCGGCTTGGGTCGGCTCGACGACCGGAATCTGGACCGCCTCCTCGAGTTCGGCGCGATAGCGGGCCATGCCGGCGCAGCCCATGACCAGAACGTCGGCGCCGTTCTGGTCGCGCAGCCGGCGGCCGATCTCGATCATGCGCGACAGCGTTCCGCGGCCGGCGGCGAGTTCGGTGACGCCGAGGCCGATCGGCAGGTCGCCGGCGAGACGCTGCCCCACTCCCATCGCGGCGATGTACCGCAGATGCCGCGGCACCGAGCGGGCCAGAATGGAGATCACGCCAAAACGGTGGCCGAGGGTCAACGCGGTCAGGATGCCGCATTCCGCGATGCCGAGTACGGGCTTTGCGGTCGCCTCGCGCGCCGAGAACAGGCCCGGGTCGCTGAAGCAGGCGATGATAAAAGCAGCCGTTTCGGGCTCGGCTTCGCGGATCGCGCGGCACAGCGGCGCGATGACGGCGTCCGCATCGCTCTGGCTTTCGACGCCGGGGGGTCCCTCGTGAAGCGTCATGCAATCGATCCCGGGCCCGCCGGTGATCCGCAACGGGGCCATCGCATCATCGATTGCGCGCGTGACGGCGTCGGTGGAATTCGGGTTGATCACCAGGATGCGGTCCGGCATCGGCCTATTCCTCCAGCTGGCTAGCCGGACAAATTAGCGCGATGCGCCGGATTGTCGCGCTTTTTTTGCTGAAGGTCGGCGCGACGGAACTGGCCAGTTCGCGGGGGCGGCCATCCTCGCCGACTGCGACAAAGGTGAACTCGGCTTCGGTCACCTTGACCCGCTCGCCTTGGCCCTGGCGCAGCACCCAGACTTCGACGTCGAGTGTGATCGAACTCCGCCCCGTGCGCGTGACTTCGGTGTAGCAGCAAACCGTATCGCCGACCTGCACCGGCTGCAGAAACGTGATGTTCGACACGGAAACCGTCACGACACGCCCGCCGGCATGCGGTGTCGCCGACATCTTTCCGGCAGAATCCATCAGCGCCATGATCCAGCCGCCGAAGATGTCCCCCCTGGGATTGCAGTCGGCGGGCATCGCCAGCGAGCGCGAGGCCAGCTCACCCCTCGGCTCGGTCGAATTCCGTCGCCTTTCTCCGGAACGCATCCCTCCATCTCCAGGCTGCGGATATCGGGCATCTATGTTGCATTGCAATATGAAATTGTCAATGTCTCTGGAATCTCTGAAGCTTTTCATATTGCGGTGCATAAGGCTTGGTCACCCTGCGCTATCGCCGGGTGCTTTGACTATCCTGCGGCGATTGTTCGCCTTGCGGCAGTGGACTACAACGCGAGGCGGCGGCGAGGCCGCTCTGGGAGCGATAAGGCCAGGGAAGCGAACGGCTCATGAAGCGTGTTGTTCAATCATTCGTCGTGTTTGGCTGGCTCTTGTCGAGCATGCTTGGTGCGGACGTGGCGATGGCGCAGAAATCGGGCGGGATCCTGAAGGTCTACCACCGCGACAGCCCGGCGAGCATGTCGATCCTCGAGGAGGGGACGAACTCGACCGAGATCCCGATGATGGGGGTGTTCAACAACCGGGTCATGTACGATCAGCACGTGGCGCAAAACAGTCTGTCTACGATCGTGCCGGATCTCGCCACCGACTGGTCGACGAGCGAAGACGGAAAGCAGCTGACTTTTCATTTGCGCCAGGGCGTCAAGTGGCATGACGGCAAACCCTTCACCGCGAACGACGTCAAATGCACTTGGGACATGCTGACCGGCAAGGCGAGCGACAAGCTCCGCCTCAATCCGCGCAAGTCCTGGTACAACAACATCGACGAGATCACGACGAACGGCGACCACGAGGCCACCTTTGTTTTGAAGCGGCCGCAGCCATGGCTGATCGCATTGCTCGCCTCGGGCTATGCGCCAGTCTATCCGTGTCACGTGTCGCCGCGCGACATGCGGACGCACCCGATCGGCACCGGCCCATTCAAATTTGTCGAGTTCAAACCCAATGAACGGATAGTGGTCGCGCGCAACCCCGATTACTGGAAGAAGGGCCGCCCCTATCTCGACGGCATCGAATATACGATCATCCCGAACCGCTCGACGGCGATCCTCGCCTTCATCGCCGGCAAATTCGACATGACCTTCCCGTTCGAGGTCTCGATCCCGTTATTGAAGGACATCAAGACCCAGGCACCTCAGGCCATCTGCGATCTGGTGCCCGGCAATGCCAGCACAAACCTGATCGTCAACCGCGACAAGCCGCCCTTCGACAATCCGGACATGCGGCGGGCGATGATGCTGAGCCTCGACCGCAAGTCCTTCATCGATATTCTCGCCGAAGGCCAGGGCGACATCGGTGGGGCGATGGAGCCGCCGCCGGCCGGGATTTGGGGGATGCCGCCGGAACTGTTGAAAACCGTGCCGGGCTACGATCCCGACGTAGGGAAAAACCGCGCCGAAGCCCGCCAGATCATGGAAAAGCTCGGCTACGGGCCGGACAACCGGCTGAAGCTGACGGTCTCGGCGCGAAACATTGCAATCTTTCGCGACCCCGCGGTCATCCTGATCGACCAGCTCAAGGAAATCTATATCGACGGCGCGCTCGACCCGGTCGAGACCGCCAACTGGTTTCCCAAGGTGGCGCGCAAGGACTATCAGATCGGCCAGAACAATACCGGCAGCGGGGTCGACGACCCGGACCAGCAATTCTACGAGAATTACGGCTGTGGCTCGGAGCGCAACTACACCGGTTACTGCAACCCCGAGCTCGAAACGCAGTTCGCCCGGCAGTCAATTGAAGCCGACCCGGAGAAGCGCCGCAAGCTCGTCTGGGAGATCGACAAGAAATTGCAGGAGGATGGGGCGCGCCCGATCATCTACCACTTCCGCGCAGCGACCTGCTGGCAGCCCAAGGTGAAAGGGCTGACGATCATGGTCAACAGCCAATACAATGGCTGGCGCTTCGAAGACCTCTGGCTGGACGAGTAGGCGGTATCGAAAGGAGCGGAAAATGAGACTCGGTGTGGCCCTGCCAATCGTCGATATCGGCGGCGAGCCGGCAACCCTGCGGGAGTTCGTCCAGGCGGCGGAGGAAATCGGTTACCACGGGATTGCGGCGCCGGACCACGTTCTGGGCGCCAACATCGCCAGCCGACCCGGTTGGACCCAACCGCGCGCCCGATCGACCGATCTCTATCACGACCCGTTCGTGCTGTTCGGCTTCTTGGCCGGATGCACGAAGATCGCCGATTTTTCCACGCAGGTGTTGATCCTCGCGCAACGTCAGACCGTGCTCGTCGCCAAACAAGCCGCCTGTCTCGACGTGCTGTCAGGGGGCCGGTTCCGGCTCGGCATCGGAGTCGGGTGGAACGAGGTCGAGTTCGTCGGCCTCAATGAGAATTTTCACAATCGCGGCCGCCGCTCCGAAGAGCAGGTCGAGGCCATGAAGGCGTTATGGGCGCAGCCGCATGTCAGCTTCAAAGGCAGATGGCACACGATCGAGGATGCTGGGATCAATCCATTGCCGATCAAACGCAAGATCCCGTTGTGGTATGGCGGGCACGCCGACGTGACGTTGCGCCGTTGCGCCAAGTGGGGCGATGGCTGGATGCCGCTCGCCTATCCCCCCGGCGACGAAGCGAAAGCCGCCTTTGCCACTCTGCGTCGTTACGCCGAGGAGGCCGGCCGTGATCCCGCATCGATCGGCATCGACACCCGAGTCTCGGCCGGCGCCGGCGCCGAAAGTGAGTGGCGCGAGCAGGTGCGGTTCTGGAAATCGATCGGGGTGACCCACCTCACTCTGGCCAATTATTACGAAAGCGGCCACCTGCACCGCATCGCCGGCCGCTCTCTCGGCGATCACATCGCCGCGATGAAGCGCTATTGGAACGCAGTCGCCGACCTTCTTTAAGTAATGCGCCGCCGCGCGGCGGGCGCTATTCGGGAGGGAGCAGCATGAAGCGAGTACTGTGCGCATTCACAGCGGCCGGCGGATTGCTTTGCGGAATTCTGGCCGCCGCACCAGCGTTCGCCCAAAAGCAAGGCGGTATCCTCAGGCAGTACATCATCGACAGCCCGGCCAGCATGTCGATCCACGAGGAAACGACCGTCGTGGCCGAGCGGCCGATGATGGCGGTTTTCAACAACCTCGTGTTGTTCGATCAGCACGTCGCGCAGAACAGCCTCGCCGACATCGTGCCCGAGCTCGCCACCGACTGGGCGTGGGACGAGGACGGCACGAGGCTGGTCTTCCATCTGCGCCAGGGCGTGAAATGGCATGACGGCAAGCCGTTCACCGCCGCCGACGTCAAATGCACCTGGGACCTAATCCAGGGCAAGAGCGCCGAGCGGCTGCGCGTCGACCCGCGCAAGTCCTGGTACGCCAACCTCTCCGAGGTCGTCCCCAACGGCGATCACGAAGTGACGTTTGTGCTGAAGCGGCCGCAGCCTGCTTTTCTCGCGCTGCTCGCCACCGGCATGTCGCCGGTCTATCCGTGCCACGTCTCGCCGGCGCAGATGCGCCAGCATCCGATCGGCACCGGCCCATTCAAATTCGTGGAGTTCAAGCCCAACGAATTCATCAAAGTGGTCAAGAACCCGGATTACTGGAAACCCGGTCTGCCCTATCTCGATGCAATCGAGTACACTCTCTTGCGCAACCGCTCGACCGCGATTCTCGCCTTTGTCGCCGGTAAATACGAGCTGACCTTCGCCGGCACTCTGACCATTCCGCTGACCCGCGACCTGCAGAGGCAGCGGCCCGACGCGGTATGCGAGCTGCCGCCGGGGAGCGTCAGCACCAATCTGATCATCAACCGCGAGAAGCCGCCCTTCGACAATCCGGAGCTGCGCCGGGCGATGTCGCTGGCGATCGACCGGCAGGCGTTTATCGATATCCTGACCGAGGGCAAGGGGTTCCGCGCCGCGGCGATGCAGCCGCCGCCCGGCGGCCAGTGGGGCATGCCGCCCGACATGCTCGAAAAGCTGCCCGGCTATGAGCCGGACGTCGCGGGCAATCGCGAGAAGGCCCGCGAGATGATGAAAAAGCTCGGCTACGGGCCCGACAAGCCGATGCACATTAAGGTGACCACTCGCGACATACCGCCCTACCGCGACCCGGCGGTGATCCTGATTGACCAGCTAAAGGGGATCTACATCGACGGCGAGCTCGAGCCGATCGATACCGCGCAGTGGTATCCCAAGGTGCAGCGCAAGGACTACGCGGTCGCGCTCAACCTGACCGGCACGCTCGTCGACGACCCGGATGCGATGCTCTACGAAAATTACGCGTGCGGCGGGGTGGGCAACTACAACGGCTACTGCAACCCCGAGATCGACCGGATGATCGAGCAGCAATCGATGGAAGCAGACCAGGAAAAGCGCAAGCGGCTCGTCTGGGAGATTGAACGGCGGCTCACCGAGGACGACGCGAAGCCGCTGATCTACTTCAACCGCGGCGGCATCTGCTGGGACCCCAAGTTCAAGGGACTGACCGTCATGGTCAACAGCATCTACAACTACTGGCGCATGGAAGATGTCTGGCTCGACCAGTGACGGCTCGGCGGCGGTGGGAGGAAGCATGACCAGACACTGTCGGATACTTGCGGTGCTCGGCGTGCTCACCGCCGCCATCGCCGGAGCGGGCGATGCGGATGCGCAAAAATCGGGCGGGGTGTTGAGGCTGTCGCATTTCGACAGCCCGGCCAGCATGTCGATCCTCGAAGAAGCGACGCGCGCCGCCGAAGAGCCGGCGATGGCGGTCATGAACAACCTTGTCATCTATGACCAGCATGTCGCGCAGAACAGCCTGCAGTCGATCGTACCCGATCTGGCAACGAAGTGGGAATGGAGCGAGGACGGCAAGGAGCTGACCTTCCCGCTGCGCCAGGGCGTCAAATGGCACGACGGCAAGCCGTTCACCAGCAACGACGTTAAATGCACCTGGGACCTGCTGATGGGCACGGGCAGCGACAAGCTACGCATCAATCCGCGCAAATCCTGGTACAGCAACGTCGCAGAAGTCACGACCAGCGGCGATTACGAGGTCACTTTCCGATTGAAGAGGCCGCAGCCGGCCTTACTCGCGCTGCTCGCTTCGGGCTGGGCGCCGATCTATCCCTGCCATGTGCCGGCGCGCGACATGCGGCAGCATCCGATCGGCACCGGCCCGTTCAAATTCGTCGAATTCAAACCCAACGAATACATCAAGGTCACACGCAACCCGGATTATTGGAAGCCGGGGCGGCCTTACCTCGACGGCATCGAATACCCGATCATGCGCGAGCTCGGGCCGCGCAACCTCGCTTTCTTCGCCGGCAAGTTTGACGCCATCCCGCTGGGCGTGACGATCCCGACCCTCAAGGACTTTAAGGAGCAGGCGCCGCAGGCGATCTGTCAGGAGAATGTCGGCAACGTGCCGCGCACGATGCTGATCAATCTGCACAAGCCGCCGTTCGACAATCCGGATTTGCGCCGCGCGATGGTGCTGGCGCTCGACCGCAAGGCCTTCGTCGATATTCTCAACGACGGCGTGCCGAGCCCCGGCGCGACGATGCTGCCGCCCCCCAATGGCGTCTGGGGCATGCCTCCCGAGGTGCTGGAGAGCTTGCCGGGCTATGGAGGCGATGTCGCAAAGAACCGCGCCGAGGCGCGCCAGATCATGGAGAAGCTCGGCTACGGACCGGAAAACCGGCTAGCCATTAAGCTAGCGACACGCAACTTTCCCGCCTGGCGCGACCCGGCGGTCATCCTGGCCTCGCAGCTGAAAGAAATCTACATCGACGGCGAGCTCGAATTCGTCGACACCGCGCTCTGGTATCCGAAGATGGCGCGCAAGGATTTCACCGTCGGCATGGTGCCGATGGAGAGCGGGGTCGACGACCCGGACCAGATGTTCTACGAGAATTTCTATACCGGCGCACAGCGCAACTATGCCGGCTACGGCGACCCCGAATTCGACAGGCTGGTCGACCGGCAATCAATGGAGAGCGAGCCTGCGAAGCGCAAGGAGATCGTCTGGCAGGCCGAGCGCAAATTGGCGGAGGCCATGTTTCGGCCGGTGCTGTTCTACCCGGCGGGGGCAGGCTGTTGGCAGCCTTGGGTCAAAGGGTTCAAGATGATGACCAACAGCATCTACAACAACTGGCGCATGGAAGACGTCTGGCTCGACAAATAGTGGAATAACGCCAATGCTGTCATTGCGCGGAGCGTAGCGACGAAGCAATCTCCACCATAGAGCACTCCACGGCCCGAGATTGCTCCGCTTCGCTCGCAATGACAAGTGAACAGGCCGTGCTGCAGCACGCCGGCACGGGATAGGGTTAGGCCAAAACCCGCAACACGGAGGGAGTGTTAAACGTCATGCGGCGACTGGGAATAATATCAGTCATCGGGCGATTGCTTATCGGCCTATTCGCGATGCAACCGGCTCTCGCGCAGAAATCCGGAGGCATTCTCAAGATCTCGTTTTTCGACAATCCGGCGAGCATGTCGCTGCACGAGGAAGCGACGGGTGCCGCATTGCGCCCGATGATGGGGGTGTTCAACAACCTCGTCATGTTCGATCAGCACGTGGCGCAGAACAGCCCGGATTCGATCATCCCGGATCTGGCGACGAGCTGGGCCTGGAGCGAGGACGGCAAGGAGCTGACCTTCCCGTTGCGTCAGGGCGTCAAATGGCATGACGGGAAGCCGTTTACCGCGGCCGACGTCAAATGCACCTGGGATCTGCTGCTGGGCATCGGCAGCGAAAAGCTGCGCGTCAACCCGCGCAAGACCTGGTACCTCAACCTCGACCGGTTGACGACGAACGGCGACTACGAGGTCACCTTCCACTTGAAGCGGCCGCAGCCGGCGCTGCTGTCGCTGCTGGCGTCCGGCTGGTCGCCGGTCTATCCCTGCCACGTGCCGCCGCGCGACATGCGCACCCATCCGATCGGCACGGGCCCCTTCAAATTCGTCGAGTTCAAGCCGAACGAGGTGGTCCGGGTGACGCGAAACCCGGATTACTGGAAATCGGGGCGGCCCTATCTCGACGGCATCGAGTGGCACATCATCAAGGATATCGCCACGCGAAACCTGACGTTCATCGCCGGCGCGTTCGACATCTCTTCGCCCTACGGAACGACGGTTCCGTTGCTGGAGGACGTCAAAAGGCAGGCGCCGCAGGCGGTCTGCGAGCTGACCGCAACGAACGTCGCCCGCAACCTGATCCTCAACCCGGCGAAACCGCCGTTCGACAACCCGGATCTGCGCCGGGCAGTGGCGCTCAGCCTCGACCGCACGGCCTTCATAGACATCCTGACGCAAGGCAAGGGAGACATCGGCGCGACGATGTTGCCGCCGCCGGAGGGATTGTGGGGAATGCCGCCGGAGATATTGGCGACATTGCCGGGCTACGATCCCGATATCGCGAAGAACCGTGCTGAAGCGCGCAAGATCATGGAGAAGCTCGGCTACGGGCCCGATCACCGGCTCGCGCTTACGTTATCCTCGCGCAACATTCCCGCCTACCGCGATCCAGCGGTCATTCTGATCGACCAGCTGAAGGAGATCTACATCGACGCCGTACTGGAGCCGGTCGAGACCGCCAATTGGTTCCCCAAGATCTACCGCAAGGACTATACGATCGCGATCAACGGCACCGAGAGCGGCGTCGACGACCCCGACCAGCAATTCTACGAGAATTTCGTGTGCGGCGCGGTGCGGAACTACACCGGCTATTGCAATCCGGAAGTCGACAAACTGATCGACCGGCAATCGGCCGAGCCCGACCGGGAAAAACGCAAGCAGCTTGTGTGGGAAATCGAACGCCGGCTGGCCGAGGACGGCGCCCGACCGATCATCTTCTACCCGCGCGGCGGGACCTGCATGCAGCCCTACGTCAAAGGGCTCGTGACGATGGTCAACAGCATATACAACGGCTACCGCATGGAGGACGTCTGGCTCGATAAGTAGCCGCAGTTTACTCGCTGCGCTTGATATTTCACTTGTGCTGTCGTTGCGAGGAGCACAGCGACGAAGCAATCTAGAGCGGACCAGCATCCAGCGGCCCGAGATTGCTTCGCTCTGCTCGCAATGACTGGACCTGGTATGCTACTGATCGGCATTCACAGTAATGACGCGTGAAACAGGGAGAGAATAAAATGGCGTTTAATCTACGCGCCGCGGCAGCGGCGATCGCGCTGCTGATTGCGCTATCGGCCAGCGGCACCGCCTTCGCCCAAAAACGTGGCGGCCTCCTCAAGATGTACAGCCTCGACAGCCCGCCGAGCTTGTCGATCCTTGAGGAAGCCACGCCCTGGGGTCAGGGCCCGATGATGGGCGTGTTCAACAACCTGATTCTGTTCGATCAACACGTGGCGCAAGACAGCTTGGAGTCGATTGTGCCCGAGCTGGCGACCAAATGGTCGTGGAACGAGGACAGTACGGCGCTGACCTTCACCTTGCGCCAAGGCGTCAAGTGGCACGACGGCATGCCGTTCACTGCCAAGGACGTGCTGTGCACCGTTGACTTGTTGTTGGGAAACGGTACCGACAAGCTGCGCTTCAATCCGCGCAAATCATTCTACAAAACCCTCAATTCGGTAGCCGCCAACGGCGACTACGAGGTAACCTTCCATTTGAAGCGGCAGCAGCCGGCATTCCCGATGTTGCTGGCAACCGGCTTTGCGCCGATCTACCCGTGCCATGTGCCGGCAGCGCAGATGCGCCAGCGTCCGATTGGAACCGGGCCGTTCAAATTTGTCGAATTCAAGCGCAACGAATCCATCAAGGTGACGCGCAATCCGGATTACTGGAAACCGGACCGCCCCTATCTCGACGGTATCGAGTACACGATCATCCGCGACCCGGCGACGGCGGTGTTGGCGTTCATCGCCGGGAAATTAGACATGACCTTTCCATACGTGCTGTCGCCGCCGATGCTGAGCGACATAAAAAACCAGGTGCCGGACGCGATCTGCGAACAGACGACGGGCAACATCAACCGCCACCTGATCATCAACCGCGACGTCCCGCCGTTCGACAACCCTGAGCTGCGGCGGGCGATGTCGCTCAGTTTGGACCGCAAGGCATTTATCGACATTATTGCCCAGGGTAAGGGCGAGATCGGCGGGGTGCTGCAACCGCCACCAGGCGGGCTGTGGGGCCTGCCGCCGGATCAGGTGATGCGGTTGCCGGGCTATGACCCGGACGTCGAAAAAAGCCGTGCGCAGGCCCGCCTGATCATGGAAAAGCTCGGCTACGGCCCGAATAACGGGCTTAAGATCAAGGTCTCGGCCTCGGACATCCCGTTCTACCGCGATCCGGCGGTCGTCTTGATCGACCAGTTGAAACAGATTTACATAGACGGCGAGCTCGAAGCCGTCGACAGCACCCGTTATTACCCGAAGATAATGCGTCGTGAGTTCACCGTCGGCCTGAACTTGCAAACCAGCGGTCCCGATCCCGATCCCACGCTCGACCTGTTTTATGGCTGCGGCTCGAGCCTGAACTGGGACGGTTATTGCAATCCGGAAGTGGACCGCCTGATCGAGCAGCAATCAATTGAGGACGACGCGGCGCGCCGCAAGCAGATACTTTGGCAGATCGAGCACAAACTGGCCGAGAGCGACGCGCGACCGATCATCTTCTATGCGGATGGGGGGACCTGCTGGCGGCCATACGTCAAGGGGTTGACGATGATGGTCAACAGCATCTTCAACGGCGCTCGCCGGGAAGACGTCTGGCTCGACAAATAGGCGCTCACCGCGTTCACGGGCACCGGGGTAGAGCGAATGACCATAAATCCAATAAAGCTGATGGCCGCGGGCGTATTGGTGATCGCCCTCATCGCGTCCGAGCCGGCATTCGCACAAATGTCGGGCGGCGTCCTTCAGGTTGCCCATCGCGACAGTCCAGCCAGCATGTCGACGCTCGAGGAAGTGACGATTTCGACAGTCGCGCCGATGATGGCGGTGTTCAACAACCTCGTCATCTTCGACCAGCACGTGCCGCAAAACACGTTGCAATCGATTGTGCCGGACCTCGCTACCGGCTGGTCGTGGAACGAGGACGGGACGGAATTGACGTTTCGCCTGCGCGAGGGCGTCCGCTGGCACGATGGTCAGCCATTTTCTGCAAAGGACGTCCAGTGCACCTGGGACCTGCTGCTCGGCAAGTCGGCCGCCAGGTTCCGCATCAACCCACGCAAATCGTGGTACTGGAACCTCGACCGGGTCACCGCCGACGGAGACCACGAGGCGACATTTCATCTGCAGCAGCCGCAACCGGCCCTGATCGCGCTCCTCGCTTCCGGGTACTCGCCGGTCTATCCGTGCCACGTGCCGCCGCAGGAGATGCGCCAGCATCCGATCGGCACGGGACCGTTCAAATTCGTCTCGTACAAGCCGGGCGAGTCGATCCGGCTGACCCGCAATCCGGATTATTGGAAGCCGAACCGCCCCTATCTCGACGGCATCGAGTGGACGATCATCCCCAACCGCTCGACGGCTCTGCTGGCTTTTGTCGCGGGAAAGCTCGACATGACCTTTCCCTACGAGGTGACCGTCCCGCTATTGAAGGACATCGAGCGCCAGGACCCGCAGGCGATTTGCGAATTGCGGCCGAGGGGCGTCAGCAGCACATTGATCGTCAATCGCAACGCGCCGCCGTTCGACAATCCCGATCTGCGCCGGGCGATGGCGCTGACCTTGGACCGCCGAGCCTTCATTAATGTGTTGAGCGGCGGCCAGGGCGACATCGGCGCCGCAATGCTGCCCCCGCCGGAGGGATTGTGGGGCATGCCGCCGGATCGCCTCAGGATGTTGCCTGGCTATGACCCCGACGTGCAGAAAAACCGCGCGGAAGCCCGCGAGATCATGCAGCGGCTCGGCTACGGTCCCGACCACCCGCTCGCGGTCAAGGTTGCGGCCCGCAACATCCCGCTCTACCGCGACCCGGCGGTCATGCTGATCGACCAGCTCAAAGAGATCTCCATCGCCGGCGAACTCGACATCGTCGAGACCGCCAACTGGAACCCCAAGGTCACGCGCCGGGATTACATGGTCGGACTGGAAAACACCGGCAGCGCGGTGGTCGACGACCCCGACCAGCAATTGTATGAAAGCTACGCCTGCGATTCGGACCGCAACTTCACCGGATATTGCAATCGCCAGCTCGAGGATTTGTTTCACCGGCAATCGCGGGAGACCGACCAGCAAAGGCGCAAGGAGCTGGTCTGGGATATCGACACGGCATTACAGCAGGAGGAGGCGCGGCCGGTCATCTTCCACACGCGCGGCGCGACCTGCTGGCATCCTTCGGTCAAAGGCCTGGCGACGATGGTCAACAGCATGGTCAATGGCTGGCGTATGGAAGACGTATGGCTCGACCGGTGAAAGCACGAGCACTATTGGTGGCCGCCGCGGCCGCTTGGTTCTTCGTTGGAATGCCGGCGCCGGAAGCGACGGCGCAGAAAGCCGGCGGTGTCTTGAAAGTCTACAACCGCGACAGCCCGCCGAGCATGTCGATCCTCGAAGAATCGGCGCTGTCGACCGTGCTGCCGATTATGGGCGTGTTCAACAACCTCGTTATCTACGACCAGCGCGTTGCGCAAAACAGCGCGCAGTCGATCGTGCCGGAACTCGCCACCGAGTGGTCGTGGAGCGAGGAGGGGACGCGGCTTACCTTCAAGTTGCGCAAGGGCATCAGATGGCACGACGGCACACCGTTCACCGCCCAGGACGTCGAATGCACCTGGGATCTCTTGACCGGCAAGTCCGACGAGAAATTGCGCGTCAACCCCCGCCGCTCCTGGTACAGCAACCTCGAAGAGGTGGTTCCCGATGGCGACGATGAGGTCACGTTTGTCTTGAAACGGCCGCAGCCCTCACTGATCGCGCTGCTGGCTTCCGGTTTCGCGCCGATCTATCCCTGCCACATCCCGCCGCACGAGATGCGCACCCATCCGATCGGGACTGGTCCGTTCAAATTTGTCGAGTTTCAGCCGAACGAACGGATTCGAGTGGCGCGAAACCCGGATTATTGGAAAAAGGGCCGGCCCTACCTCGACGGCATCGAATATACGATCATCCCGAACCGCGCGACGGCCCTGCTCGCGTTCGAGACCGGAAAATTCGACATGAGCTGGCCCTATGACGTGCCGGTCCCGTTGCTGAAGGAGGTGGAAAGCCAGGCGCCGCAGGCGGTCTGCGAGACGGCGCCGCTCAATGCCAGCCGCAATTTAATCATCAACCGCGACGTACCGCCCTTCGACGACCCGGAAATCCGGCGCGCGATGGCGCTGAGCCTCGACCGCAAGGCGTTCATCGACATTCTCGACCAAGGGCAGGGTGATATCGGCGGCGCGATGCTGCCGCCGCCGGCCGGCGTGTGGGGTCTACCTCCGGAGCAGTTGAAGGGACTGCCCGGCTACGATCCCGATGTCGAGAAGAGTTGGACGGAAGCGCGCGGGATCATGGAAAGGGCCGGCTACGGACCCGACAAGCCGCTCCAGGTGAAGTTATCGATCCGCAACATCCCGATCATCCGCGACCCGGCAATCATTCTGATCGATCAGTTGAAAACCATCTACATCGACGCCGAGCTCGATCCCATCGAGTCGGTCAGCTGGTTTCCGAAAGTGTTCCGCAAGGATTACACGGTCGGCCTCAACATGACCGCCAGCGCCATCGACGATCCCGACCAGCAATTCTACGAGAATTACGCTTGCGGAGCTCAGCGCAACATCACCGGCTACTGCAACCCCGAACTCGAAAAGGAGTTCGCCCGCCAGTCGGTCGAAGCCGACCAGGAGAAGCGCAAAAAGTTCGTCTGGGCAATCGACCGCAAGCTGCAGGAAGACGGCGCCCGGCCAATCATATTTTACTATCGTGCGGCGAGCTGCCGGCACCCCTACGTCAAAGGGCTGACGATCATGGTCAACAGCATCTACAACGGCTGGCGCTTCGAAGACGTGTGGCTGGACCGTTAGAGCAGATTGGCGCGGTCATTGTGAGGCGCGCCGAAAGGCACGATTGCAGTAGCAAGTTAGACAACCAAATATTTTGACAGCGTTATCCCCATACTGGCCCTGCGCTAAATCCCGAAGAAGGGCTGCAGCAAGCGGGCCGTTAGGACCCGGCCTATGACCGAACTCGATCATATGGATCATTTGTATGTTCGGGCGAAGCCGCCGCTATGGCCTCGCGTTTTGCGCGCGTCGGCCGAACGGCTCGTGGCCAGACAGCTTACGCTCGTTTTCCCCGAAGGGGAGTCCGTGAGCGTCTGGCGCCGGGCGGCGTGGCCGCCCTCCAAATCATCACCATGGCCGACGCTTCGTTCCAATCCTATCGGCGACGGATCGACTTCATTCAATGCTACATTTTTCTCGGGGACTTCCGGCCTCGGGGCTTGTTGCCTTAGTTTGATTAGAGAGCGAGGAGGAAATCGGGGATGGCGACGATCGGGTTTATCGGGCTCGGCAATATGGGGGCGCCGATGGCGGCCAATCTCGTCGGGGCCGGCCACCGGGTGACCGGGTTCGACCTTGTGCCGAGAGCGATGGAGGCGCTGGAGACGAAGGGCGGCCATGCGGCCGCATCGGCCGCCGAGGCCGCCGCCGGGGGCGAGATCGTGATCACGATGCTGCCCGCCGGCCCGCAGGTGCGCTCGGTCTATCTCGACGGGGGCGGCGTTCTTGCCAATGCCCGCCGCGGCGCATTGCTGATCGACTCTTCGACGATCGACGTCGAGACCGCGCGGGTGGTGGCTGCGGCGGCGAAGGGGGCGGGTTTCGACATGCTCGACGCACCGGTGTCGGGCGGGGTGTCCGGGGCGGAAGCGGCGAGCCTTACCTTCATGGTCGGCGGCGAAGCCGAAACCTTCGCCCGCGCCCAGCCGCTGCTGGCGGCAATGGGCCGGACGATCGTCCATGCCGGTCCGGCCGGCAACGGTCAGGCCGCCAAGATCTGCAACAACATGATCCTCGGCGTCTCGATGATCGCGGTGTGCGAAGCGTTTTCGCTCGCCGAGCGGCTCGGGCTCGAGGCGCAGACCCTGTTCGACATCAGTTCCAGGTCATCCGGGCAATGTTGGGCGCTGAGCAGCTATTGTCCCGTGCCGGGACCGGTCCCGGCGTCGCCGGCAAACCGCGACTACGTACCCGGCTTCACCGCGGCGATGATGCTGAAGGATCTGCGGCTCGCGCAGCAGGCGGCGGGCGCAACCGCGACCGCGACCCCACTCGGGGCAGCCGCCGCTAGTCTCTACCAGCTGTTCGTCGCTGGCGGCGCCGGCGGTCTCGACTTTTCCGGGATCTATCGCTTAATCGGCAAATCCGACGATAAAATCTGAAACGATAAATTTACAAACTGGCAGTAAGCTTACCGTCTTTTTGCCGGCAAGCGAGGCTCGGATGAATACCGCATACCTGGAGGTGATTTCGCTCGTCGAGCGACTCCACCGCCATTTTCTCGAAGTCGTAAAGCTCGAGCTCGAAGGGCTTGGGATCCACGACATCAACAACGTTCAAGGAATGATGCTGTTCAACATCGGCGACGCGGAGATGACGGTCGGCGAGCTCACGTTGCGGGGCTGCTATCTCGGCTCGAACGTCTCGTACAACGTCAAGAAGATGGTGGAGAACGGATATCTGGCGCAGCAGCGCTCGCTGCACGACCGGCGTTCGATTCATGTCCGCCTGACCGAAAAGGGGATCAGATTGCGCGACAGCCTGACCGCGATGCATCGGCGCCATGCCGAAATGCTGCCGCACGCCGCCGTGAGCCTCGATGATCTGCAAGGCGCCAACGCCGCGCTCCGCCGCCTCGAGCGGTTCTGGATCCGCGCCGGCGACTTTGTGCAGCGCCCGCCACAATTCGCCGCCTGATTTTTTTCCGCCTGATTTTTTTCCGGCTGATTTTTTTTGGTGACGCCGCCGTCGGCGACTGCGAGGTTGCTAGCGGATCATCGCGGAGGAGCGGCATGCCAGCCCAGCTGTTTCCGTTAGCCCCCGGAGTGAGCGTCGCCGGCAGGCTCGACCGGGCGGACATCGATGCGCTCGCGGCAGCCGGTGTGCGAACGATCATCAACAATCGCCCCGACGGCGAAGACCCGGGCCAGCTGCCGGCCGCCGAGGCGCGGCGCATCGTCGAGGCGCATGGGATCGCCTACCACCACATCCCGATCACTGCCGCCACATTATCGCGCGCCGATGTCGACGCCTTTGCCGCAGCGATGCGGGATGCGCCGGCGCCGGTCGTGGCGCATTGCCGCAGCGGAACCCGCTCGGCGCTGCTGTGGGCTTTGACCCGCATGCGCGAAGGGGCCAACGCGCTCTCGCTGATCGCCGAAGCCGCCCAGCACGGCATCGACATCGCCGGTCTTCCGGCCGTCGCAGCGCGGCTGCGTTAGAGGTCAGCCATCAGACGTCAGATGGGGGACGGGGCGGGACCTGTGGCGGCTCTTCCGAAAATCTCGGCGAAAGGCGATTGCCGCAGGTACGATGAAACGACCGCGACGAGCCCGATAACCAGCCACCACCACACCAGCTCCCGGCCGACCCAAAAGAACACCTCGGCGCGCGAGCTCAGCCCTCCGCCCGGCACGGGCGAGACGACCGCATGGAGGGCGCGCCGGAAGCACTCCTCCCACATGACGAAGAGCGCCGCCGCGATCATTTCCCTGTAAAAACGCCGCACATCTGGGTCTTTGGCCGATCGATGGACGCAGACCAGCCCGGACAGCACTGGCAGAAGAAGAATGCCGCGATAAGCGACATTCTGGCCGACAAAGAAGCAGGCCGCCATCAACAAGCCACCGATGACGAGGGATTGCGTCTCGCTCGCCCTCCAGTCGAGCTGCTCGCGCCCGAGCAGCCGAACCGTCCGAAGCGTTCGCGCAACTGCCACCCCCAACAGCGCGGCCAGCAAAAACATGGCAATCATGATCCGGTAGTTGCCCCCGGCCAGAGCTTCTGCAAATCCGAACGGTAGGTTCCGGGCGGAGAAGGCGTCGGTGAAATACGAGGATGCGGCGGGGATGCTCGTTAGCGCTGTTCCAAGTTCGGGGTAAAAGGCGACGCCGAACAGGAGCAGCGTGAAACCGGCTGCGGCCGCAACGACCAGAGCGTCCCGCCGTCTTTCGCGGGCGACAAGAATCAAGAGCACGAGCGGATAGTATTTGAGTAGCCCGGCGGCTACGAACAGCCCATACGAGAACAGCCGGAAGGGCCGCGGCGCGGTGAACACGATTGCGCCGCATACCACCAGCAGGAAAACAGCGAGATCATTGTTGGCGCGTTCCACAGCATAGACGGTCGTTGGCGAAACCGCCGCCGCGCCGAGGATAAACAGCTCCCCGGCGGTGCGCGGGCGCAGCACGACAGTCAATGAGAGAAGGAACACCAGGTCGAGGCTCGCGCCCACCCACCCCGTCGCGCTAGTCCCAAGAGACCCCGGCAAGATCGCCAACCACAGCGGCGAATAGGCGTGCGGACGCCCCAGCACATCACAGGGGTTGGACAAATAAACTTCGATGCCCTGCCGCCCGCATTGGGCGGCCGCCAGAATGGCGTGCGCGTCGAGAAAGGGAAAGCTGAACGCTTCGACGCCAATTAGGCGCAGAGCGCCGAAATAGAGGGAGTGCGCCCCCGAGAGCCACAGCCCCGCCATGATCGCGTAGAGGCACAGCACACCGATAGGGATCGCCAGGCGGTACGCCAACTTGCTCAACGTCCCCTGCGAGAATGCTCGGTGTGCTTCCACCGGTGTCGACTGCCTGCGCTGGAGCTCAGCTTAAGGCGTCGTTCATTTACCAAGCGTTAAACACGCCGCATTGCGATCTGTACAAAACGCCGATGGCCGGGGCTTAATGCTGGCCCTTGTTTGCCCCTTGTATGAACGGCGCGGAGGGCCAGAATTTGTCTATGCAGACCACCAACGACATCCGCGCTGCGTTTCTCGACTATTTTGCGCGCCACGACCACGAGATCGTCCCGTCGAGCCCGCTCGTTCCGCGCAACGATCCGACATTGCTGTTCACCAATGCCGGCATGGTGCAGTTCAAGAACGTCTTCACTGGCTTGGAGAAGCGGCCCTATCAGCGCGCCGCCACGGCGCAGAAATGCGTGCGCGCCGGCGGCAAGCACAACGATCTGGAAAACGTCGGCTACACCGCCCGGCATCATACGTTTTTCGAGATGCTCGGGAATTTCTCGTTTGGCGACTACTTCAAGGACCGCGCGATAGAGCTGGCCTGGAACCTGCTCACCCGCGAATTCGGGCTCGCCCGCGATCGCCTCTTGGTGACGGTCTACGCCGAAGACGACGAGGCCGCCGCTTTGTGGGCGAAGATCGCGGGGTTGCCGGAGGCGAAGATCATCCGCATCGCCACTTCGGACAATTTCTGGATGATGGGCGACGTCGGACCGTGCGGCCCGTGCTCGGAGATCTTCTACGACCACGGCCCGTCCATTCCCGGGGGTCCCCCGGGAAGCGCCGATGCGGAAGGCGACCGCTTCATCGAAATCTGGAATCTGGTCTTCACGCAGTTCGACCAGGTGAGCCCGGGTGAGCGGGTCCCGCTGCCGCGCCCCTCGGTCGATACCGGCATGGGGCTCGAACGCATTGCAGCGGTCTTGCAGGGCAAGCACGACAATTACGACATCGACCTGTTCCGTGCCCTGATCCTCGCTTCGGCCGAAGCCTCCGGCGTGGCGCCGGACGGGCCTCACGCGGTCTCGCATCGGGTGATCGCCGATCATCTGCGCGCCTCGGCCTTTCTGATCGCCGACGGGGTGCTGCCGAGCAAGGAGGGGCGCGGTTATGTGCTGCGCCGGATCATGCGCCGGGCCATGCGGCACGCGCACATGCTCGGCTGCAAGGATCCGCTGATGTGGCGGCTGGTGCCGGCGCTGGTGCAGCAGATGGGCGCCGCCTATCCCGAATTGCTGCGGGCGCAGCCGCTGATCTCGGAAACATTGCGGTTCGAGGAGACCAACTTCAAGCAGATGCTCGACCGCGGGCTGCGCCTGCTCGAAGAGGAGACGGCGCGGCTCGGCCCCGGGGCGGCATTGCCCGGCGAGGTCGCCTTCCGGCTCTACGACACCTTCGGCTTCCCGCTCGACCTGACCGAGGACGTGCTGCGCGGTCAGGGCCGCAGGGTGGCGGTCGAGGACTTCACGGCGGCAATGCAACGGCAGCGCGAGGAAGCGCGCCGGAGCTGGGTCGGATCGGGCGAGGCGGCGACCGAAGCGGTGTGGTTTGGCCTGCGCGAGGAGGTCGGCGCCACCAAGTTCCTCGGCTACGAGACCGAGAGCGCCGAGGGCGTCGTTCTAGCGATCATGCGCGACGGGCAACGCGTCACCGAGGGTGTGGCCGGCGATGACATCGGCGTCATCGTCAACCAGACGCCGTTCTATGCAGAATTGGGCGGCCAGATGGGCGACAGCGGGGTCATCTTTTCGCCCGACGGCGCCGAGCTGGCGGTGCGCGACACGGTCAAAAAAGCCGGCGATCTGCACGTTCATCTCGGCACCCTGACCCACGGCAGCTTGAAGGTCGGCGAGGCGATCGAACTCAGGGTCGACGGCGCGCGCCGCCGGCTGCTGCGCGTCAATCACTCGGTCACTCATCTGCTGCACCAAGCGTTGCGTCAGCGCCTGGGCGAGCACGTCACGCAGAAGGGCTCGCTCGTCGCGCCCGACCGGCTGCGCTTCGATTTCAGCCACCCGCGGCCGCTGACGCAGGAGGACATCCGGGCGATCGAGGCCAAGGTCAACGAGCGCATTCGGGCCAACAGCCCAGTGCGCACCCGTCTCTTGACTCCGGACCGCGCGGTCGCCGAGGGAGCGCTGGCGCTGTTCGGCGAGAAATACGGCGACGAGGTGCGCGTCGTCGCGATGGGCGGAGCGAATGACAACGAGCCGCCCTTCTCGGTCGAGCTGTGCGGTGGCACTCACGTCGCTCGCACGGGAGATATTGGGCTGTTCAAGATCGTGGACGAAACGGCGATCGGCTCGGGAGTGCGCCGGATCGAAGCCCTGACGGGTGCTGCGGCTGAAACTTTCGTTGCCGAGGAGGAAGGAAACCTGCGTCGTGCCGCAGCGGCGTTGCGGACTAGCCCTTCCGACCTTGCGGCGCGGATCGCCGGGATGGTCGAGGCGCAACGGCGGCTCGAACGCGAACTTTCCGAGGTGCGCCGGGCACTGGTCAGTTCCGGGCCGGCCCGAGAACCGACCGAGAAACGCATTGGCGACGTCGCGTTCGACGGCCGAGTAGTCGACGGGGTTCCGGGGCGCGAGCTCAAATCCCTGGCGGACGATCTGAAGCGCCGCATCGGCTCTGGCGTCGTCGCGGCCGTCTCACGAGCCGAGGGCAAAGCGGCGATCGTCGTCGGCGTCACCGCCGATCTGACCGGCCGTTTCGACGCGGTCGAGCTGGTTCGTCTCGGCGCCGAAGCGCTCGGCGGTAAGGGCGGCGGCGGCCGTGCCGACATGGCGCAGGCGGGCGGTCCCGACGCCTCTCGCGCCGAGACGGCATTGGCCGCCGTCGAGCGCGCCATCGCCGCCAAGCTGCAGGCCGCGGCGTAACTCCGGGAGCTAGTGCTAAGATGCATACAGATGATTCAGTGCCACGCGCCCGTCCTCGTCTTCCCGTGGGCCTTCAGCCCACGGACTTGTTCCGTGGGCGGAAGGCCGGGACCCCTATGTGGACGGCCCCCGTCTCGCAAGGAGCTGGCAGCTGTGACGGGTCTGGTCGGTTGCGGTCATATGTCCGGCCTTTGTGGTGCGGTCGGTTGACCGCTGGCCCAGATGGGTTACGCGGATCGGGTCCCAAACATTACCGTGATGTCTAAGCACCATCGGGTCCCCCGGGTTGTCCCGATCCTCGGATCGACCGATCGCCATCTTGCTGCTGCTGTCCTTGCCAGTGCCAGGTGTCCCAGATACCGGTGGCGGGCGGGCTCAGGCCTGCGTCGGGCGCCGGTAAGTCTCGCCGCTCACCATCATGGCCCAGACGATGCGGGCCATCTTGTTGGCCAGCGCGACCGCCGCCAGCTTCTTGGGCTTGCGCGCCAGCAATTCCAGCAGCCACGGCGAGGCGCGGCCCGCCTTGGCCTGCTGGATGACCGCCGTCGCGCCCAGGACGAGCAGTCGCCGCAAGCTCTCATCGCCCTCTCGGCTGATCTTGCCGGGCCGGTGTTTGCCTGCCGTGGAGTTCTCGCGCGGCGTTATGCCGGTCCACGCGGCGAAGTGCCGGCCCGAGCGAAAGGCTTTGGCGTCGGGTACCCCCGCTTTCGCGAGGGCAGGCTCTTGAGCGCGAAACTGACGCTGCCAATCGGCCCGATGCCGGGGATCGTCGCCAGGCACTGGCTGGTCTGATCTTGCTTGTGCCACGCCATCAGCCGCGCCTCGATGGTCTTCAGTTTGGCAGTCAAGACATCGAGCTGGCCGGCCAGCATGCCGAGCATCTCGCGGGCCAGCGCCGGCACGCTCTCTTCGGCAGCCACGCGCCGCAACAGCTCGCTCACTTGCTGTGGTCCCTTCGCCGCTGTAACCCCGAACTCCGCGCATCGCGTTGATCAGCATCGTGCGCTGCTTGACCAGCAGATCACGCACGCCGAGCATCGTCAGCGCCGCTTGCTGCTCGGCGGCTTTGACCGGCACAAACCGCATCGTCGGCCGGCTCATCGCTTCGCAGATCGCCTCGGCATCGATCGCGTCGTTCTTGCCGCGCTTGACGTAAGGCTTGATGTATTGCGGCGGGATCAGCATCGCCTCATGCCCCAAGCCCCGCAGAAGCCGCGCCCAGTGATGCGAGGCGCCGCATGCCTCAATGCCGATTCGCGTCGGCGCCAGCTTGGCGAAGAACTTCTCCACCTCGCCGCGCCGGAGCTGCCGCCGCAACACCGGCTGCTCATTCTCGCTAACCCCATGAACTTGAAAGACATGTTTGGACGTGTCCAGACCAATTCTGATAATCGTCATTCGCACGGCTCCCCTTGGCTGCGCTGTCAATCATCACAGCCTGGCACATTCGATGCCGTAGGGGGCCGTCCACCCCGGCCGGAGCCTGTCCTCGGGTCGGCCAAAGGCCGGACCAGTGGGCCGGTGTGGCAGGATTTTCAATGCGAACATCGGTCCGCCGTCACCGAGTGAATCTTTTGAATGGCTCTGAACACTACTGGTATCGCGTCGCGCTGACCGGGCGTAGACTGGAGCTATGGCTTATCAAACCTTTCGAGTTGAGATTACCCGCGACGAGACGCGTGGCGGCGGGCCGGTCGGCATCGAGATTACCGCCTATATCGACCGCATGCCCGAAACCAACGAGGCCACGGTCGGGCGGTTGAGCCGGGCGTGGCGCGGGGTATGGAACAGCCGGCTGCAATACACCGGCGATTTCGATACATTGGCGGAGGCGCTTGCCGCGATTACGGCGGCCCATCCCGAGGCCGACCGCGTCCGCTGCTACGAATACACCGTCGACGACGAGTTTGCGCGCGAAGTGCCGCCGCTCCTGAGATCCGGGGAGAGATGGCTGCCCGGCGCCTAGTCCCGGCCGTCACCTCTACTGCTGCGGAGGCCCAGGCTGCGGACCCATCCGCCGGCGATTATGCTCGATCGCGAAGATGTGGCTGTAGAGGGTCGCGGTCCATAGCTTGCCCTCCATCGTCATCTCGAGATAACGCAGAGCGTCCCCGATATCGCGCTCGACCTTGCTCCAATAGAATTGCGGATAGCGGTCGACCATGTCGGCAGGACTGGTATAGCCGAGCCTCTCGTTGACGCCGGTTTCGGCGAATTCGTGGTAGAGCGCGTTCAGCTTGCACGGGTAGAGCGGATCGCCCAATTGGCCGATCAGATCGCCGGCTCTGACCAAGGCCGCTTCCGTGTCGGTGGCAGCGTGGTCTTCGTCGTCCGGCACCGGGAAGCGCGTCAGCTCGATGGCCCCGGCGATCCGTTCCTCATCGATGAAGGGAACGGGCGCGAAACGCTCGCGGACCTTAATCTTCCCCCGTTCCACGTGATAGGGCATCAGGAAGGCGTCGGACGCGCCGCGCGGGGGCGTCATGGTATTGCCGGCGGCATCGATCACGAAATGCTCGGCCGTGTCGCCGGCGCAGATCCCACGCACATATCCAATATCGTGGTTCAGCGCGGCCAAAATGGTATGGCCCCAATCGCTGGGGGTGATGGTCCGCTCGAGGCGGCGGCCGCGCAAAATGTCCTGGACGCAAAGGGTGACGAGGGCCGTGTGCTCGCAATCGTGATAGAGCGCATCGCTGCTGGCGATGCGCTCGATGACGAGCCGGGCGGCTTCGTCCAGCACATGGGCGATGTGCGGCTCTCGCTCGCCATAGATCCTGCGGTAGGTCTCCGCCAGGTTCCGGCCCAATGCATCAGCAAGAAGGCTCGTCGGGTTCAGCATGATCGCCTCCTCATTACCGGCGGCGCGCGAGGCGGAAGAGCGGCGAGTGGTCGGGCTGGGTGGTGACGATCGCGACCGGCATCACGGGTTCCGTATCGGCGCGTTCGATATGGAAAGCCCGGATCATGGCCGCGAGAACCAAGGTCGCTTCGGTCAGCGCGAACTGGGCGCCGATGCAGACGCGCGGGCCCATGCCGAAGGGCAGATAGGCGCAGCGTTCGGGCGGCGCGGCGCCCGGCAGAAATCGCGCCGGGTCGAACTTCTCAGGCTGGTCCCACAGGCGCCGATGGCGGTGCAAGACCCAGGGGGCGATCAATACAACCGCGCGCGCCGGGATCGGGATGCCGCCGGCGGTATCGGCACGGCGCGCCTGGCGCGCCAAGGTGAAGGCCGGCGGGTAGAGCCGCAATGCCTCCTGCACGACCGCGCGCGTGTAAACGAGCCTCGGCAATGCCTCGGTGGCCTGCTCCAGGCCGAGATCGAGCGGCGCGGCTTCCGCAACGATGCGCGCCTCGACCTCGGGCGTCGCCGTGACGAGGTAGAGCGCCCAGAACAATGCAACCGCCGTTGTCTCGTGCCCCGCGGTGATCAAGGTCGCGAACTGATCGGCCAGACGGTCCGGATCCCGTTCCTCGGTCGACAGAACGTCGAACAGATCACCCGGTGCGCCGTCGGATGTCCTCTCGCGGCGCTCGGCGATCAGCCGCCCGATCAGCGCCATCCAGCGGCGGTGAAAGCGCCGCCGCGCAAATTCGCGCGGGCTGGGGATCGGCAAGGGCAGCAGAAAATCAAGGAGGGTCGGCCGGCCGAGATGCTCGGCATAACCGGTGACGAGCTCGCGCAGCTCCACCCCGTGGCGATCCATGGCCAGCGAAAACATCGACCGGCCGGCGATCTCGAGGGCGAGGAATTGCATCTCGGCGAGGAGATCGACCGGGCGCCCGCGGCAATCGGCGAGCTCATCGATCAGAGCGCCGGTCGCTTGCGCAATATGACGCGCCAGCACCGGGATCGTCCGCGGCGTGAATGCCGGCGCAACGGTCTGCCGCTGATACCGCCAATCCTCGCCTTCGCTGAGCAAGAGACCCTTGCCGAGCAATGGGCGCAGCATGCGGATCGTGGCAGGAGTGCGGCGGTAATTTGCCGGGTTGTCCACGAGGATGTGATGGATGCTCGCGGGCCGGCTGAGAATGACCTGCCGCCGTCCGAAGAAATTGCGGACCACCACCTCTTCCTCGAAGGCCTCCGGCGGGAAGGCCAACAGCGCATTGTCCCCCAGCGCCCGTGCGATGCCGCGAGCCGAGGCCCCCCCCTTCGAGGCACGAGCCGTGGGCGGGAACATCGCTCGCCCTTCGCTGACCGCCCGCATCCGCACCTCGCCCAACCGCCCTGACAGAGATCGGCATCGCCGCGGTTTATCCAAGCATATTCACGGTCCGGAGGCATCCGTGGCCGAAGGGCGCAAGGATGTTGCCTTTTTGGGCGACGCTGCCAGTGTGTCGACCGCTAACCGAGTGGTGTCAATGCGTCTGCCAGCCAAGCTGCATTACGCCTGGGTTGTCGCGGCTGTCACGTTTGTCGTGCTGCTGCTGACGGCGGGCGTGCGTGCCGCCCCGGGCATTCTGATCGTGCCGCTCGAAAACGAGTTTCACTGGGCGCGTTCGACAATCTCCTTTGCGGTCGGGGTCAACCTGTTGCTCTACGGGCTGATCGGCCCCTTCGCCGCGGCGCTGATCGACCGCTTTGGCGTCAGGCGCACAATGGCCGTGGCGCTCGCGGTGACGGCGGCCGGCGTCGCACTGACACCGACGATGCGGCATTCCTGGCAGCTTATCCTGCTGTGGGGCGCCGTGGTCGGCGCGAGTTGCGGGGTCATCGGCAACTTTCTCGCCGCGTTCATTGCCGCGCGCTGGTTCCGGGTCCGCCAGGGGCTCGTCGTGGGCATATTGACGGCAGCCAACGCCGCGGGTCAGCTGATCTTCCTCCCGACGATGGCGGGTCTGGCGACCAGTATGGGCTGGCGCGTGATGTCGCTGCTGCTCGCGGCTTCGGTCGCGGCCTTTGTCCCGCTGATAGCGCTCTTGATGCGCGACCGTCCGGAAGATCTCGGCTTGGCGCCCTATGGCGCCAGTCGCGGCTTCCGACCCGCGCCGGCGCTCGACGGCAATCCGTTGACCCTGGCTTTTCGCGCGTTTGGCGAGAGCGCCCGCTCGCGCGATTTCTGGCTCATTGCCGGCAGCTATTTTGTCTGCGGCGCTTCGACCAACGGTCTGATCGGCACGCATCTGATCCCGGCATGCGTCGATCATGGCCTGGCCGAGGTCACCGGAGCGGGTCTTCTCGCGGCGACCGGTGTCTTCAGCTTCCTCGGCGGAACGCTGTCCGGCTGGCTCAGCGACCGGGTGGACAACCGGTTGCTCCTCGCCTGGTATTACGGACTGCGCGGCCTCTCCCTGCTCTATCTGCCCTTCGCGTTCGACATGTCGTTTTACGGCCTGTCGTTGTTCTCGGTGTTCTACGGGCTCGACTGGATCGCCGGGGTCCCGCCGACCGTTCGGCTGTTGAGCCGCGTCGTCGGAACCGAGCGGACCGGGATCATGGTCGCGTGGATCACGGTGATCCATCAGGTCGGCGGGGCCTCGGCCGCCTATCTCGGCGGGGTGCTGCGGATCTCGTTCGGCACCTATCTCGAGGCGTTCCTATTTGCCGGGCTGCTGTGCTTCGCGGCGGCGGCGATGGCGTTGTCGATAGGGGCCGGCGGCCGGCGCGCCGAACGCGCGCACGACGCCGTGCCGGCCGCGTGACGCGAATGCCTCTTTGGTTGCCGGCGCTGTCGGTGATTATCGTGACCGCGCTTGCTCTGACCGCCGCGGAATCGCCTCCCAGGGGTCCGGGCGGCCGGCGGTTGTGGATGGCCAGCATCCTCGTCTTCGGATGCCTGTCGATCGCCGCTACGGTCTGGCTCGGGCGACGGGAAGGGGGGGAAGCCTTGGCGCTCGCGGGAACGAGCGCGGCGCCGCAAATCCCGACCGCCGCGCCTAATGGGCCGAGCGTCGTCAGTCTCAACTTTCGGATAAGGGTATTGGAGGATCGCGTCAAAGAACTCGAAGCGGGAAGACATGCCCGTTCGATCACACAAACGGCAGCCGATGATCTGGCATCGTATCTGCAGCAGTTCGGCAGCCGCCGGGTAATCGTTTCCTGTATCCCGGACGATATGGAGGCGTATCAATACGCCAATCAGCTGGTAAATATCCTGCGGGCTGCCAATTGGGAGGTCCAAGGTCCTCAAGTAACCAAAATATTCGGTGAGGTCCGCGCGCCGGGGATAAATCTCTACGTGAATGGAGACAACAGTTCCGACACGGTCAAAATACTGTTGGACGGATTTGCGAAATTCAATATTCCCTACCAGAGCCGGGTCACGCCGAGTGGCGCCATCCCGGACACTGACACCGTCGAACTCTTCATCGGGACCCAGCAATCGCAGCGGCTAAACGCCGGCGCCGATTAATTAAACCGATCGGCGCAGGGGCGCGACTCTGTCCCACGGAACATGCCGGCAACATGCCGGAGAACCCAAAAGGGGTTCTCCGGCGAAGTTCCCCGGCCGAATAGCCGGCAAAAACCGGGACCGAATTCCCCAAAGGCACAGAACGTTTTTGTTGCTCCGGACCACCGGTAACTCCGTCATGGCGGGATGTCGTTTGGGCAATTAACTACGCCTCGCGGGGGTTGATCATGCCGCGAGGCGGCTGGTAACGGAGCGGTTCAATGGTTAACGAGGGATCGCGGGGTTTTATTTCCAACAAGGATTCTGCAACCGAGGTGGCCGAATTCATCCGGGTCAAGGGAGTAACAAGGTGCCCGACCGCATGCGTCCTGCCGACCCAGGCTTCGGTTGCCGCGGCCGATCGAGAGGCGCTCGGCGAATACGCGGCGCGCCGCGCCGAGCGTCGGCGGGCGAGAATGGCCGCCCACGCGCAACAGTTCTGGAACGTCGAACTGGTGCCTTCGCTCGCCAGATAGCGCCGGCGGGTCGGCCCCGACGCTGCGCAGCAAATCTGCCACTTCCGGGGCGGGTGTGCTATGCTGCGCCCTATGAACCAGCCCTCAGACTTGCCGCCACAGCCGGCGGAATATTACCGGCGCAAGGCCGCGCGCGCCCGCCAAGTCGCCGAGGGGGTCACGACGCGGGCGATCAAGCTGCGGTTGCTCGAATTGGCTCTCGAGTACGACAAGCTCGCCGACGGTACCGAGAGCGCGACGCGACCGCCGCCCGATCTAACCGATATTTGATTACCCGGTGCCCGCGAAGTCGGGTCAGTCAGCGCCCGCTCGGCGCCCGCTCGCCGGTTGCGCCATTTTCTCCAGCAAGGCCAGCCATTTCCCGACCCGCTTGCGGTTCTTTCCGAAATCGTAATGGCCATACCGAGACCGGCTGTAAATCGCAATGCTCGAACGATTTGGTCCGAGTGGAACGAACTCGACTGTGATGATGTCGGGAAAGCGAAATGTCAGCGAATGTTGGATATAGACGAACCGTCGGTTGTCGGGATCGGCCACGATCGTCTCGACACGCTTCTCGCCCGATACCACTTCTGTCCAATATTCGTGCAATCGCTCCCACGGCAGAGGGAAGACCGGGCTTACGATCGCTTCGGCCGCCGGGCAATATCCCGGCGGACAGAAGAGAGAACACGGTTTAGGGAGCGGCGAGTGCAGTTCGGCGATGCTGATTGCCTCGCTCGGAGCGATGCGATTTTCGGCTTCGCGGCCCATATAGATCCGTACCGCGAGCCCAAATGCCGCCACTCCCAGCACAGTCGCGATCAATGGGGTCAAGATCCGGCGGTTGACGCGCACCTCTCCTCCGCAGCCGCTAGAGGCCCGATCTTCACTATGCCATAAGAAGCCCCTCGGCAAAGGGGCGGATCGAAATGGATCAGCAATTAACGAGGGAGGCTGCACGACGCGAATCCGAGCCGAATGTGATTTACGCACCGCAAGGTCTTGGCGAGGGCATTTCGGCCCTCGCAGCCGAACCGATCTTTGCCGCGATACTGGGAACCGCCGGCCCGCCGCGGTTCCGCCGCCGCCGCAACGGGTTTGGCACGCTGCTGCATATCATCCTTGAGCAGCAGGTCTCTATCGACGCCGCGGCAAAGATGTACCACAGACTGGCCGGGCTGTGCCGTCCGCTGACACCCGAAATCTTCCTTGCGCTCGACGACGCGACTTTGCGGTCATGCGGCTTCAGCCGTCAGAAAATGGGGTATGCGCGCGATCTCTCTGCGGCGGTGAAACGAGGCAGTTTCGATTTTGCCCGGCTAGCGGCCGCCGACGATGAAACGGCGCTGGCGGATTTGCTGGCTATCAGAGGCATCGGACGGTGGAGCGCCGAAATTTATCTGCTCTTTGCGTTGGGTCGGCCCGATATTTGGCCCGCTGCCGATCTCGGCCTGCAGGTTGCGATGGCCGAACAGCTGGGTCTCGCGTCGCGGCCCGCCGAGGCCGAGTTGCGACTCCGCGGCGAAGCGTGGCGGCCCTGGCGGTCGGTTGCGGCCTGCCTTTTCTGGCAGTCCTATCTGCATGCACGCGGACGCGTCGCACCGCGCCTGCCGCCGGAGCTTTACGCCTGATCACCCAACAGATTGCCGGCCGGCGGGCGTGTCCGGCGCTTGCGAAACAGCAACCGGCCCGACATGACCGCCACGGCAACGATGAGGAGCGCAGGCACGCCGCCCTGCGTCACAACGCCGATCAAGATCTCGGCCACGACGGCGAGCAGGAATGCGAATACTGGGCTCAGCAAAATTCCGCCGGCGATCGTCCACCAAGCCCAGTTCGGAAAACGGTCCATTTCTGTTGACGACCCTGATTGCTGCGCGGGGATCTTGTGTCGCAGATAATGGTTGGCGAGTTGTTAGCGGCGAGGCAGCGGCTTCCAATCGGGTCGGTGCCGATTGACTGGGCGGGAAACGAGAGGGACATCATGACGGAACGCTTCCCCGACGGGTTTCTGTGGGGCGCCTCGACGTCGGCTTACCAGATCGAGGGCGCGGTCCGGGAGGATGGGCGCGGGCCATCGATCTGGGACACCTTCAGCCACCAGCCCGGCAACACCCTCGGCGAGGATACGGGCGATATCGCCTGCGATCATTATCACCGCTGGCCCGAGGACGTTACGTTGATGCGCGAGCTCGGCATCGGCGCCTACCGGCTGTCGACCGCCTGGCCGCGCATCCTGCCAGAGGGTCGCGGCAGATCGAACTCCAGCGGCCTCGAATTTTATGACCGGGTGATCGATGCCGTGATGGCGGAAAACATCGAGCCCTGGGTCTGCCTCTACCACTGGGATTTACCGCAGGCCCTCGAATACCGAGGTGGCTGGCAAAATCGGGACACTGCTTCCTGGTTCGCCGAATACGCCGCCATCACGGTGCGGCGGCTCGGGGACCGGGTCAAGCACTGGGCAACCTTCAACGAACCGAACGCCGCGAGCGTGCTCGGCTATTGCGAAGGCAAGCACGCCCCGGGTATTCGCGGCCGGGAGAGCGCGCTGAAGGCCATTCACGTCATGAACCTTGCCCACGGGCTCGGTACAGAGGCGATGCGCTCAGAACGCGCCGACCTGTTGATCGGCAACATCTACAATTTCCACCCGCGTGAGCCGGCCGGCGAGCGCGAGGAAGACGAGATCGCGGCGGCCATGCTCGATGCGCTGTGGAACCGCTCCTTCCCGGACCCGCAGATTTACGGCGCTTATCCCGAGCGGCTCGCCGGCGAAATGGAGTTGCTGGTGCAACCCGGCGATCTCGATATCATCAAGCAAAAGCTCGATTATTTCGCGTTCAACCATTACACGCGATCGCGTGTGCATCGTGACCCGGACCACCCGTTCGAGGTCGGGACCGTCCCCCCCGAACCGGGAACCCCGGTCACCGAAATGGGCTGGGAGATCGCGCCCGATGCGTTCCGCCAGGTGATGGTCGAAGCGCAGGAACGCTACGCCGGCGATCTGCCGATTTACATCCTCGAAAACGGGGCTGCCTTTCCCGACCGGATCGATGCGGACGGCAGGATCCGCGACGGGCAGCGGATTGCCTATCTGCGCGGCTATCTCGGGGCTGTGCTCGATGCGATCGAGGCGGGCGTGCCGATCCGCGGTTATTTCGTGTGGTCGCTACTCGACAATTTCGAGTGGGCGTTGGGCTACAGCAGAAGGTTCGGTCTGGTGCACGTCGATTTCGCCACGCTCGAGCGACGGCTCAAAGATTCGTTCCATTTTTATGCCGAGCTCGCCCACGGCGCCCCGCTCGAGCGGGAGTAAAATGCAAGGCCTGCTCAGCCCCGACTCGTCGCTCGACCTGGTCGCCCATGTCATCCAGGTGGCGCTGACGCCGATTTTCCTACTCTCGGGCATAGCAACTTTGCTGAACGTGTTCGCTACGCGGCTGGGGCGGGTCGCCGATCTCGTGTTTCAGATCACCAAGGCGATGGAACAGGCCGATCCCGACGACAGCGCGGATCTCGCTCGACAACTCTTGGCTCTGCGCCGTCGCTCGATTGCGCTCGACGCCGCGATAGTGCTCGGCGCAATCGCGGCAGCTGCCACTTGTGCGTCGGTCTTCACGCTGTTTGTCGGGGCGTTGCGCGATTCGACGGTGGCCTCGGTGTTGTTCACCACCTTCGGGCTCGCGATCGTCTGCACGATCAGTGCAATCGTGGCGTTCACCATGGAAATGATGATGGCCGGCAGCGGAGTCCGCGCCGAAGTGGCACGCCAGCGATCCTCCGAACAGGTTTGACGTCCTTACCCGAGAAACTCGGCACATCGCTTCTCGAGATCTTCCTGCGAAGAGAAGAAATCCTCGGCGAGGTCGAGGGCGTCCGCGGGCCGTTTCGTCTCGAAACGGACGCCGTGTTGCCACGCGATATCGGCGAAGCGATCCGCGACATCCGGGCGGCCGGTGAAGATAACACCTTCTACTCCCGCTCGGATTGCCGCCAGCGCAGCGCCGACATTCTCGCCGCAGTCGAGGAGGCTGGAGCACCGGGCGTCCGGGACCGCCTTACGCGCCTCGCCTACCAGCGTGTTGAACCAGCCCGGACCCACGTAACCGCCCGCATCCGGCGCGCTGACGAGCGCCACCGGACGGCCGGCTCGTGCCGAGGCCGTCAATGCAGCGGTCGCCTGAAAGAGCGAGTGGATGATGATCGGAGCTTCCCCGTCACGAGATTGCTTCGCTGCGCTCGCAATGACGCCGGAGCCTGTCATTGCGTCGAGCAATCTCGGCGGGACTAAGCGAGCCCGCCGAAATGGGCGGCGACCTCAACCATACGGTTTGAGAAGCCCCATTCGTTGTCGTACCACGACAGAACGCGGACGAACCGCTTATCGAGGACCTGGGTCTGCGTCATGTCGAAGACCGAGCTGTGCGGGTCGTGGTTGAAGTCGACCGAGACGGTCGGCGCCTTGTTGATGCCCAGGATGCCGCGCAGCCGGTTCGAACGGGCAGCCTCCTCCATCAGTGTATTGACCTCGTCGCCCGAGGTCTCGCGCGCGGCGTCGAATGTAAGGTCGATCAGCGAGACGTTCGCGGTCGGTACGCGGATCGCGGTGCCGTCGAGCTTGCCCTTCAAGGCCGGCAATACGAGGCCGATCGCCCGCGCCGCGCCGGTCGAGGTCGGGATTATCGACTGCGCGGCAGCGCGGGCCCGGCGCAGGTCATTGTGCAGTGTGTCCTGCAAGCTCTGGTCGCCGGTATAGGAGTGGATCGTCGTCATATAGCCGCGCTCGATGCCAATCCCTTGGTGCAGCACGTAGGCGACCGGCGCCAGACAATTGGTCGTGCAGGACGCGTTCGAGATGACCTTGTGCTCGGGCTTCAGATCCTCCTGATTGACGCCCAGCACGATTGTCATGTCCGCGCCATCGGCCGGCGCCGAGATGACGACGCGCTTGGCGCCTGCTTCGAGATGCTTCGCCGCGGCCTCGCGCTTCGTGAAAATGCCGGTGCATTCGAGCGCGACATCGACCCCGAGCTCGCGCCACGGCAGCTTGGCAGGATCGCGCTCGGCGGTCACGCGGATCTTGCCGCGGCCGATGTCCATCCAATTGTCGCCCGTCGTAACTTCGCCCGGGAAGCGGCCGTGCACGCTGTCATATCGCAGCAAATGCGCATTGGTTTCGACCGGGCCCAGATCATTGATCCCGACGACCTCGATCTCGGTGTTCTTGTGTTCGTATGCCGCCCGCAAGACCAGCCGGCCAATGCGCCCAAAGCCATTGATCGCAACCCGTACCGCCATGGTTCATCCTCCCAAAGCTCTCGCCGATCTATAGGAGCGAGCGGACCGCCTGCGCAACCTTTTCGGGCGTAATACCGAAATGCGGGAAGAGCACCTCGCCGGGAGCGGAGGCGCCGAAACCCTCCATGCCGATGAAGGCGCCGCGCGGGCCCAGCCAGCGGTCCCAGCCAAAACGCACCGCAGCCTCGACGGCGACGCGCGAGGCCGAGCCGAGCACCGCATCCTGGTATTTCTTCGGCGCCTTGTCGAAGCTCTCCCAGCAGGGCATCGAAACGACAGCCGCACGGATCCCATCCTGCGCCAATGCCTCGCGAGCGGCCATCGCGACGCAGACCTCGGAGCCCGTCGCGAGCAGCGTGACTTGGCGCTCCCCATCAGCCTCGGCCAGCACATAGGCGCCGTGGGCCGAGCGGTTTTCCGCATCTGGCTCGCGCCGCAGCAGCGGGAGCGATTGGCGGGTCAGAGCGAGAAGCGACGGTGCATCGCGCCGCTGTAGCGCCAAGGCCCAACATTCGGCGGTCTCGACCGGGTCGGCCGGGCGGTAGACATAAAGTCCCGGCATCGCTCGCAGCGCGGCCAAATGCTCTACCGGCTGATGGGTCGGACCGTCCTCGCCGAGCCCGATCGAGTTGTGCGTCATCACATAAACGACGCCGGCCCCCATGAAGGCGGCCAGCCGGATCGAGGGCCGGGCATAATCGGAAAATGTGAGGAACGTCCCGCTATAAGGGATCAACCCGCCATGCACGGCGATGCCGTTCATTGCCGCCGCCATCCCGTGCTCGCGCACCCCGTATCGGATATAGCGGCCGGAATAGTCGCCCCGGCGAACATCTTTTTGGTCCTTGGCCTTGGTGTTGTTCGAAGGTGTGAGGTCGGCGGAGCCGCCAACCAGCTCCGGGACCACCCGGGTCAAGGTATCGAGCACCGTTCCCGAGGCCTGGCGCGTCGCGATTTTCGAATTTGCCTGCCGGAAATCATGGCAAATCTTGGCGATCGCTTGATCGAGGCCAGGTGGCAGCTCCTTGCGCTGGCGTCGCAGGAATTCGGCACGGCGCTCCCCGGCGAGGGCGTTGAGGCGCGTTTCCCAGGCGCGGCGCACGGGTTCGCCGCGGCCGCCGGCCGCGCGCCATTCCGCGCGGATGTCTTCGGGGATGACGAAAGGCGGCGCGCTCCACCCGAGCCGCTGGCGCGCGCCGGCGATCTCGGCGGCGCCGAGCGCCGAGCCATGCGCCGCGGCGGTTCCGGCCTTGGTCGGCGCCCCAAAGGCGATCGTCGTGCGGCAGGCAATGAGGTTCGGACGATCGCTGTCCCGTGCCCGCCGGATCACCTCGGCGATGGCGGCGTGATCGTGGCCGTCAATACGTTCGGCGGCCCAGCCATACCCCCGGAAGCGCAGTAGCGGGTCGTCGGAGAACGACAGCTCGGTCGGGCCATCGATCGAAATCGAATTGTCGTCGTAAAGCACGATCAGCTTGTTGAGGCCGAGATGACCGGCGAGCGAGGCCGCCTCGTGGCTGACCCCTTCCATCAGGTCGCCGTCGCTCGCGATGACATAAGTGTGATGATCGACGATCTCTTCGCCGAACTCGGCCGCCAGCATCCGCTCGGCGAGCGCCATGCCGACCGAATTGCCGATCCCCTGCCCAAGCGGCCCGGTCGTGGTTTCGATGCCGGCCGCGTGCCCCCGCTCCGGATGCCCGGCGGTGCGGCTGCCGAGCTGGCGGAAGCGCCTGAGCTCGTCGAGCGTCATGTCGGCGTAGCCGGTCAGGTGCAAAAGCGCATAGAGCAGCATCGAGCCGTGCCCGGCGGACAGCACGAAGCGGTCGCGGTCCGGCCAATCCGGCGCCCGCGGATCGAACCGCAGAAATTGCGTGAACAGGACCGTCGCGACATCGGCCATGCCCATCGGCATCCCAGGGTGTCCCGAGTTCGCCTGCTCGACCGCATCCATTGCGAGCGCTCGAATGGCATTTGCCATACGGCGGAGTTTCGGGTCCCGCGGCGCGGGGAGCGGAGAGGCCGTAGCGGCGGCGGGAGTGGTGGTGCTCATACCGGCAAGATAGTTACCGCAGGCGCGAGAGCAAGCATGCGGGATGTGAGGTCCGAGACCCTGAGGCCGAAGCACTAACCTCGATCATGGGATTACTGATGGATTGCGGCTATTCTCCGGGCGCACTTACGCCGGCCCGATCCATCAGCAAGCGGAGGTCACAATGCTCACCATCCTGGATCTGAACGCCGAGTTCGCCAAGCTGAAGATGTTGCGCGGACACACCCCGGAGACACCCGAAGCCGATCGCGAGGGCGCCTTTGCGCGCTTGGCGCCGTACCGCGACAGCGCCATCAACGTCGCCAAATTCTCCGGCGAAGGCCCGTGGGAGCGCCACCCGAACGGCGACGAGATCGTGCAGATCGTCGACGGCGCGGTGACGTTCCACATCATGACCGAGGACGGGCCGCAAGCCCATGCCCTCAAGGCGGGGATGGTGGTGATCGTCCCGCAAGGAGCGTGGCACCGCTTCGAGGCGCCCGACGGCGTGAGTTTGATGACCGCGACCCCTCAGCCGACCCAGCATCTCACCTTCGCCATCGACGACCCGCGAACCCTCGAATGACCATCGGCTACGTCTCCATACGACACAGCCGGCGCTTATGAAGCACATCGCGGTCCTCACGAGTGGTGGTGATGCCCCCGGCATGAATGCGGCCATACGCGCCGTCACGCGCAGTGCGCTCGATCTGGGCATGACGGTCTACGGAGTGCGCCAAGGCTGGCAAGGCCTGGTCGAGGGTCAATTCCGACAACTCAGTGCACGCGATGTGGGCGGCATCATTCAGGTCGGCGGCACGTTTCTCGGCAGTGCTCGCTCAGCGGAATTCCGCGAGGAGAGCGGCCGGTCCAAGGCGCTTCGCAACCTTGCCCAATGGGGCGTCGATGGCGTGGTGGTGATTGGCGGCAACGGATCTCAGGCGGGCTCGCACATGCTCAGCCAGCTCGGGGTTCACGTGGTCGGCATCGCGTCCACCATCGACAACGACCTGTTCGGGACTGATATTACCATCGGCTGCGACACCGCCATCAACGTTACACTTGGCGCGATCGACCACTTGCGCACGACCGGTTCCTCGCACAATCGCGCTTTTTTGGTTGAAACAATGGGGAGAGACTGCGGCTATCTGGCAATAATGGCGGGTCTCGCGGGCGGCGCGGAAGTCATCTCAATTCCCGAGTTCGAGGTGCCGGCAAGCGAAATTGCGCAGCGGCTGCGCGCCGCATTCGAGCGCGGTAAGACGCACGCAATCGTCGTGATTGCCGAAGGCGTCAAGGAAAATGCCGCCAAGATCCTCGCTTATTTCGACGCCGACAAGCAGAGGGCAGGTTTTGAGCTGCGTGCCACGACGCTGGGGCACGTCGTGCGCGGCGCTCCGCCCAGCGCCTTCGATCGCCTGTTGGCTACGCGATTGGGCGTCAATGCCGTCAAGTCCCTGAGCAATGGCGAGACCGGTGTATTGGTCGGCTATCAGAAGAACGAGATCACGCGAACGCCGCTCGCCGACATCGTCGGACGCACCAAGCCGGTAGATACGGAACTGGTCGAGCTCGCGCGCATCCTTGCAAAGTGATTGCGCAAATTTTTTGCAACGGCTTGCTCGGGGCCGACTGGTTACCGCGAAAATCAAAAGAAGCAGCGCCACGAGTGTAATATCCAGCAGCGCACCTGGGCCTCGCCGTGCCTCTTTGGCGTCGATTTCGAGCGTGGTCTTCCGGAAGCGGACCGCAGCGAGAGCCATCATCACGCCGCCCAGCACGATCAGGAGCAGTCATCGGGCGACGCGCCCCAAAGGGTGCGGTGGTGAGCGTAGGGCGGAAGAGCAGAGCGAATTCCGCCACAATGGCTCCAAACGAAACTGTCACCGTAACCCTAATCTCGCTGTTAAATGCAGCGAATTTACAGCCAGCGGACCGACGGAAGCCGCGGAAATGCTCGCGTTCCGCAAATGCCGGCGAAGCGATAACAGCGAAGAACAGTCAGCCATAACAGCCAGCAAACAGCGAAAATAGTCTAGAACAACCATAAAACGCTTCCTGTATGGGCGGCGTGCCCGAGCAATAAGATCTCGGACGCACTTGCGCGGTTCTGTCTGCATACTATCCTCATGCTCGGAGATAGCATACGATTGTGGCAATTCCGCGGTCCTTCCGGCTCGCCGGGAGTTCAGTGAACACATATGTTCGCCAAATGTGCGAGCAGAGGACGCGCTCGAATCGCCGCTCGCCATGTATGTTGCCGCCAATGAGCCGTTGCCGACATCGCGAGGCGCTTGCCCGAGATAAGAGTGAGGTTGAAATGCGTGCTTACCCCGCAGCTTTGACCCACGATCCGGATGGCGGCTTCACCGTCACGTTCCGCGACGTGCCGGAGGCGATCACCGAAGGCGACACTCGGGAGGAGGTACTGCTACGCGCGGAGGACGCGCTCGAATCGGCGCTCGCCATGTATGTTGCCGCTAAGGAGCCGCTGCCAACCTCGTCCGAGGCGGAGGCAGACGAGGTCATGGTGCCCCTTTCGGCGTTGGGGATGGCGAAACCGCGTTGTACGAGGCAATGCGCGAGCAAGGCGTCGGTCGTGCAGAGCTCGCGCGTCGGCTACGCTGGCACCTCCCGCAAATCAATCGCGTGCTCGACTTGCGTCACGCCTCGCGGATGGAACATGTCGAGGCCGCGCTCGCCGCACTCGGCCTGCGGTTGATCATCGACGTAGCGCGCGCCGCATGAAGCAAGCCACGTCGGGGACGGATACATAACTGATGCGCCAGAGACGATATCGATGACTACGACACACGTAACGATCAAAGTTCGACAGCTTCCCGAGGGCGTCTTCCTCGCCACGAGCGACGATGTGCCCGGGCTGACAGTAGAGTGCAATACCCGGGAGAGATCGTCACCGTGGGTGGTTTCCGGTAGCGTATGACCCGCTTCGAACTCGAATAGCTCCAAGGCTATTTCCGGCGCGGCGGCAACTTGGTCGCAGTAGGCTCGTCCGACCTGCCGTTCAGAGTTCCAGGACACGACGCAGGCTGTCCTCGATGGAGCGCAAATCCACCGCCGAAAGCTGTCCTTCGCTCCTCGTCAGGCGCCGCTTGTCGACCGCACGCACCTGATCGCAAACCGCAACCGAATTTGGTCCGGCGGAAGGGGTAGAGACAATGATGGGCGGGCGTGGTTGCGGGCCGGTGGAAAGGGGTACGACCACAACCGTCCGCCGCACCCGGTTGAGGGCATTGGCGGTGACTACAATAGCCGGCCGGGTTTTTCGAATCTCACTGCCCTGAGCGGGATCTAAATTGACCCACCAGATTTCGCCCCGGCGCACCGGTGTGGCGTCTGGGGCGGAAGCCGTCACCGGGAGCGGTCTCGGCTCGATTCAGATGGAAGACCGTCATCGATGGTTGCTGTTTCCCACTCGGCCATCTCCGCCGCCAACGCCTCGTCTCGCTCCACCGCGAGGGCTGCCCGGTAGAGGGGATCGCTGTCGCTCACCTCGTCTGGCGGAAGCGCCTGCTCGAGTAAATGCTGCACGAATTTGCTCCGCTCCCGCGGAGCGACGGTGCGCTTGAAGCGGCGGACCAAATCCTCCGGGAGGCGAAGCAGGAGTTGTTGTGTTGTCATCACAGCCGGAGGTCTCGATGTGCAGATATCAATACCTATCCCTATATGGTGCTTACCCCGCAGCTTTGACCGCGGGATCCGGACGGCGGTTTCACGATCACGTTCCGAAACGTGCCCGAGGCCATTACGGAGGCGGATACGCGGGAGGAAGCGATTTTGCGGGCTGGAAGATGCGCTCGAATCCGCGCTCGCAATGTATGTTGCCGCTAAGGAGCCGCTACCGGCATCGGCGGAGGCAGGCGAGGCGATGGTGCCGCTTTCGGCGCTGTGGATGGCGAAAACCGCTTTGTACGTGTTGGGCAACAGTAATTGCCACTACAACCGTCCAGCGAGTAGGATGGGTTGAGCGGAGCGAAACCCATGGTTCAAGACGTGCCATGACCGCTTACCGCCGTAACCTTGTCGCCGGCGCCACATATTTCTTCACCTTAAACCTCGCAGACCGTCGCTTACCGTTGCTCACCGACAATATCGGATTATTGCGGCCGGCGTTCCGGTATACCCGGCATCGCCATCCCTTCACGATTGACGCGATCGCGATATTGCCGGACCACCTTCATGCGTTGTGGACTTTGCCCGCTGGTGACAGCGATTTCTCGACACGCTGGCGGCTCATCAAAGCGACATTCTCACGCGCTCTGCGCCCCAGCGAGCGCGTTTCCGCGAGCCGCTCGCGCAAACGCGAGCGCGGCATTTGGCAACGCCGCTTCTGGGAGCACACGATCCGCGATACCGGGGATCTTGCTCGACACATCGATTACATTCATTTCAATCCGGTCAAGCACAGCTACGTGGAGCGCGTGCAAGATTGGCCGTTTTCGTCGTTCCATCGTTGGGTGCGGCTCGGCTGGTACCCGCCCGAATGGGCCGGCCGTCCTGGCGATGAGCCCGACAGCGGCTTTGGTGAGAGATGATGGGTTTCGCTCCGCTCAACCCATCCTACTACGCACTGCGCTTTTCCGCCCTACGCTAGCTGTCTTTCACAGTGTGTAGATTTGAAGCAGGCTCTCGTGTTCAATAAGCGCCCCCTTCAGTCGATCAAGTTCCTCCAGTGACCAGTTAATTAGGATCCCCCCTTCCATCGCGGAAATAATGCAACGGGTCTCTTCGATCGATGCGAGGGTATTATCTCTGGCGCGATCAAGCAAAGTCTTCATTAGTTTTCTCCTATCGAGCAATTTATGAGCACCCGGATGTCGCGCCGCAGGTGTCGCATTTGAGGCACGTGCCGTTGCGGATCAGGGTGAAGTTGCCGCATTCGTCGCAGCTGTCGCCTTCGTACCCCTTCATGCGGGCGGCGCGGATGCGTTCTAGGCGGAGGTCCCCCTCCGGCATTGGTGAGAGGGCGAGGGGGCCGTCGGTGTCGAGCGAAACGCGGCCGGCGCCGCCGTCGAGCACGGTCAGTTTGTGGCGCACGAAGCCGTTGGAGGCGGCGCGGCGCATCAGGCTCGATTCGGCCTCGCCCTTGCCGACCGTGTCGGGCATCAAATCGCCGGGCTGGACGTGCGCCAGGTCGCGGCGGTCGAGATAGGAGATCGCCAATTCGCGGAAGAGGTAGTCGAGGATCGAGGTCGCCATCTTGATCGCGTCGTTGCCCTCGACGATGCCGGACGGCTCGAAGCGGGTGAACGTGAACGCTTCGACGAACTCCTCCAATGGCACGCCGTATTGCAGGCCGATCGAGATCGCGATCGCGAAATTGTTCATCAGGGAGCGGAAGGCGGCGCCTTCCTTGTGCATGTCGATGAAGACTTCGCCGAGCCCGCCGTCTTCATACTCACCGGTGCGCAGATAGACCTTGTGGCCGCCGACGACCGCCTTCTGCGTGTAGCCCTTGCGGCGGCTGGGCAGGCGGCGGCGCTCATTCTGCCGCACGACGCGCTCGACCATCTTTTCGACGACGCGCTCGACAATCCGCTCGGCGACGAGCGGCGCGCGCGCGGCCGGTGATTCCGCGAAAAACTCCTCGGCTTCCTCGTCGTCGCCGAGCAGGCTGGAGGCCAGGGGCTGCGACAGTTTCGAGCCGTCGCGATAGAGCGCGGTCGCCTTGAGGCCGAGGCGCCAGGACAGCATGTAGGCGTCCTTGCAGTCCTCGACCGTCGCGGCGTTCGGCATGTTGATGGTCTTCGAGATCGCCCCCGAGACGAAGGGCTGCGCCGCCGCCATCATCCGGATGTGGCTATCGACCGACAATGAGCGCCGGCCGATGCGGCCGCACGGGTTGGCGCAATCGAACACCGCCAGATGCTCGGGTTTGAGGTGCGGCGCGCCCTCCAATGTCATCGCCCCGCAGCACCAGCTGTTGGCGGCGTCGATCTCGGCCCGGGCGAAGCCGAGCGCCGCCAACAGCTCGAAGCCGGGATCATCGAGCGCGCCCGGCGCGATCCCGAGACTGTCGATGCAGAAAGCTTCGCCCAAGGTCCATTTATTAAACGTGAACTTGATGTCGAAAGCCGAGGGAAGCGCGGCTTCCACAGCGGCGAGGGCGCGGTTGTCGAAGCCCTTTTCCCTGAGGCTCTCGTGGTTGATGCTAGGCGCGTCCTTTAGCGTGCCGTGGCCCAGTGCGTAGCGCTCGATCGCCGCGATCTCGGCGGCGCTGTAGCCCAATGTCTTCAGAGCTTCCGGTACGGCGCGGTTGATGATCTTGAAATAGCCGCCGCCGGCGAGCTTCTTGAATTTGACCAGCGCGAAGTCGGGCTCAATCCCGGTCGTGTCGCAATCCATGACCAGCCCGATCGTGCCGGTCGGCGCCAGCACCGTCGCCTGGGCGTTGCGGAACCCGTGCGCCTCGCCGAGCGCCAATGCCCGGTCCCAGCTACGCCGGGCGGCCGCGGCCAATTCCGCGTCCGGGCAGTTCGCTGCATCGAGCGGCACCGGCGGGATCGACAACCCTTCGTAACCGATGTCTTCTCCCGGTGCTTCCCCCACCTCACCCCGACCCTCTCCCCCCCAAGGGGCGGAGAGGGAGGATCTAGCGCCATGGGCCGCGCGACGATGATTGCGGATGACCCGCAACATCGCCTCGCGGTTCTCGGCATAACCGGGGAAGGCGCCGAGCTCGCCCGCCATCTCAGCTGAGGTGGCATAACTCGACCCGGTCATCAATGCGGTGATGGCGCCGCCCAGAGCGCGGCCGGCGGCGCTGTCGTAAGGCAGGCCCATCGACATCAACAGCCCGCCGAGATTGGCGTAACCGAGGCCGAGGGTGCGGAAGTCGTAGGAACGGCGCGCGATCTCCTTCGATGGGAACTGCGCCATCAGCACCGAGATTTCGAGGACGATCGTCCACAGCCGCACGGCGTGCTCGAATCCGGCGACGTCGAAGCTCCCATCCGCGCGTCGGAACGCCATCAGGTTGAGGGAGGCGAGGTTGCACGCCGTGTCGTCGAGGAAATTGTATTCCGAGCACGGGTTCGAGGCGTTAATCCGGCCGCTCTCGGGGCAGGTGTGCCAGTCGTTGATCGTCGTGTCGAACTGCAGCCCTGGATCCGCTGAGGCCCAGGCAGCATGGCCGATCTTGTCCCACAACTCGCGCGCCCTCAGCGTCTTGGCGACCTTCCCGTCGGTGCGCCGGGTCAACTCCCACGCGCCGTCGTTGTAGACGCGCTCGAGAAAGTCGTTCGGTATCCGCACCGAGTTGTTCGAGTTCTGTCCGGCTACCGTCAGGTAGGCTTCCGATTCCCAGTCGGTGTCGTAGGTGTGGAACGCGATCTCGGTATAGCCCTGGCGCGCGAACTGGATGACCCGTTGGATGTAGCTTTCCGGGATCATCGCCCGGCGGGCGGCGCGGATCTCGCGCTTCAGCCCGGAGTTTTCTGCCGGATTGGTCCCCTCGCGGCACGCCGTCATGACCAGGTTCAGGTGCCGGGCGGCGAGCTTTGAGCCGGCGACGAGCGCGGCGACCTTCTGCTCTTCGACGACCTTCCAATCGATGAAGGTCTCGATGTCGGGGTGGTCGATATCGACGATGACCATCTTGGCGGCGCGCCTCGTCGTGCCGCCGGATTTGATCGCGCCGGCGGCGCGGTCGCCGATTTGCAGAAAGCTCATCAGCCCCGAGGAGCGCCCGCCGCCCGACAGCGGCTCGGCTTCGCCGCGAATCTTCGAAAAATTGGAGCCGGAGCCGGAGCCATATTTGAAGAGCCGCGCCTCGCGCACCCAGAGGTCCATGATCCCGCCCTCGTTGACGAGATCGTCGGCGACGGACTGGATGAAGCAGGCGTGCGGCTGCGGGTGCTCATAGGCACTCTCCGAGGCCAGCAGCTCGCCGGTCTTGTGATCGACGAAATAGTGGCCTTGCGCCGGGCCGTCGATGCCGTAGGCCCAATGAAGGCCGGTGTTGAACCATTGCGGCGAGTTTGGCGCGCCGATTTGCCGGGCGAGCATCAGGCGGATCTCGTCGTAAAAGGCCGAGGCGTCTTCCTCGGTGTCGAAATAGCCGCCCTTCCAGCCCCAATAGGTCCAGGTCCCCGCCATGCGGTCGAAGACCTGGCGGGCGCTTGTTTCACCGCCGTGACGGGCGCTCTCGGCCAGCGCCGCGAGAGCCGCCCCCCCGCCTTCGCAAGGGTCGGCGGTGCGCCGCCACAGCCAGGGCGGAATGCCCTGCTCCGCAACCGGCGCCAGACGCGCAGGCACACCGGCCTTGCGGAAATATTTTTGCGCGAGGATGTCGCAAGCGACCTGGCTCCATTCAGCCGGTACCTCGAACCCCTCGGCCTCGAAGACGACCGATCCGTCCGGGTTGCGGATCTCGCTGCTGGCGGTGCGGAACGGGACGGTTTCATAGGGGTCCCGACCGGCCGTGGTAAAATGGCGCGCGATGTGCATTCCTCTCCCCAACCCCGCTGCCAGACGTAGTTGCTCGTCTCGCCCGAGCTACCAAATCTAGGTGATGCCCAAGGTATCGGCAACTCATTTCGTAGGCGTTTTGGCAAAGCACACCATATGTTGCGCAACGGCAACGCTAGACCGGCTCTTTACGTCCGCCGGCGAGCGGTGCGATAACCTGGGCCGCGAGGCGAGACACGGATGGAGCGATGACGCTCGGAACCCGTTTGTTGACTTGGTTGCGCGGCGAATTGGTCGGCAGCGATAGCTATGGCAACCGCTATTACCGCGACCGCGGCGCCACACCCTTGCAGCGTGGCGGCGGCCGGTTCAGCCGCGAGAAGCGCTGGGTCATCTACAACGGCGAGCCGGAAGGATCGAAGGTGCCGTCGGAATGGCACGCCTGGCTGCACCATACGGTGAACGAGGCGCCGCGCGCCGACCGTCCCCGCTATTCCTGGGAGAAGCCGCACGAGCCGAACATGACCGGCACGCCTTACGCCTATCATCCGCCGGGCTCGATCCTGCGCGGCGGCCATCGGTCCCGCGCCACCGGGGATTACGAGCCGTGGACCCCCGAATAACCCGGCTGCAGCAAACATGACCGGGAATGTAATCGAGACGGTGTTGGGCGCCGTCGTGCTGGTCGTCGCCGCGGTATTCTTGTTTTTTGCCTACACGACCAGCCAGGTCAGGGCCGTGCAGGGCTATCAGGTGACGGCTCAGTTCGAACGGGTCGGCTCACTCCGCGACGGCGGCGACGTGCGGGTCGCCGGGGTCAAGATCGGATCGGTCGTGTCCGAGACCCTCGATCCGAAGACGTTTCTTGCGATCGTGCGGATGAGCATCGACCCGGCCTATAAACTGCCCGAGGACACGGTGGCAGAGATCGTCTCCAATGGCCTGCTCGGCGAACAATACATGTCGCTCGTTCCCGGCGGCGAAGAGAAGACGATCTCGCCGGGCGGGCAGATCAAATTTACCCAATCCCCGGTCAGTCTTGAAAACCTGATCGGGCAGATGATCTTTTCCGCGCCCGGCGGGCAGAGGAGGCCGGGCGAGGGCGAGGCGCCGCAAGGCGCCCCCCAAGGCGCCGCTCCGAAATAGGCGGGGTCGGGCATGTCCGGCAGCAACGGCGGCGAGTTTCCGGTCTGGCGTACGCCGGAAGGCGAGCCGGTTTCCTGCATCGAAAAGATCAAGGTGCTGAACGAAAATCTCGCCGAGCTCAAGGAGCTGGCACAGGAGGCGCTCGAAGATGCGGTGCTAATGGGATGCGACGAGCGCCAAGTGCGCGAGGTGCTTGCCGGCATTGTCGCCGGGATCGTTAATCCTTATCGCAAATGATCAGGGGCCTTGTCGCGGCGGCACTGCTGGCGACAACACTCGCGAGGCCAGCGGGAGCGGATATGACGCCGGAGCCGGTGGCGCTGTTGGAGGGGCTCGACAAGATCACCGCGCGCGTCTCGAAATTCGAGGCGCCGGTCGGCGCCCCCGTGCAATTCGGCACGCTCGCGATCCGCGTCCGCGATTGCGAGAAGAGCCCGCCGGAGGACACGCCGGAAAGCGCGGCGTTCGTCGAAATCGATGAAACTCGCCCGGGCGAGATCAGAAATCGGGTGTTCAGCGGCTGGATGTTCGCCTCTAGCCCGGCGCTGTCGGCGCTCGAGCATCCGGTCTACGACGTGATCTTGCTCGATTGCAGGGCGGCGAGCGGATCGCCGCGCACCGCCTCCGGCAAGGCCAACGGGAAGGACGCGCGGTAGGCGAGCGCCTCGGCGAGCAGGCGATGATAGCGGGTGCGCGTGATTTCCACCCCGCCAAACTGCGCGAGGTGCGGCGTCAGAAACTGTGTGTCGAGGAGGCGGTAGCCGCCGAGCCGCAAGCGCGCCGCCAAATGCACGAGGGCGACCTTGCTCGCGTCGGCTGCGCGGCTGAACATGCTTTCGCCGAAAAAGGCGGCGCCGATCGCGACGCCGTATAGCCCGCCGACCAGCGCATTCTTGTGCCAGGTTTCGACGCTGTGCGCCGCGCCGCGGGCGAAAAGCCCGGCATAGAGCCGCACGATCTCGTCGTTGATCCAGGTGTTGGGGCGTTTTTCGGTCGCCGCGGCGCAGCCGCGGATCACCTCCTCGAAGGCGCTGTCGCAACGGATCTCGAAACCGCCCTGCTGGACGACGCGGCGCAGCCGCTTCGGCACGTGAAAGGCATCGAGCGGCAGGATGCCACGGCGCCGCGGATCAACCCAGAACAGCGCCGGATCGTCCGCCGATTCGGCCATCGGGAAAATGCCGGCAGCATAGGCGGCAAGCAGGATCTCGGGCGTCAGCTGCAACCCGCCGCGGCTCCGATCACGCTCTCGGTCACGCTTCTGGTCATGGGGGTCGCCCGACGAATTCTTCCAGCCAGTGGATGTCGTAATCGCCCTCGATGAATTCCGGCGCGACTGCGAGACGCTGGTGCAGCGGGATCGTCGTGTCGATCCCGCCGATCACATATTCCTCGAGCGCGCGCCGCAATCGCATCAGGCATTCGTTGCGGCTCTTGCCGTGGATGATCAGCTTGGAGATCAGGCTGTCGTAATAGGGCGGCACCTCATAACCGTCGTAGAGCGCGCTGTCGACGCGCACACCCAGGCCGCCCGGTGGATGATAACCGGTCACTCGGCCGGGCGAGGGCCGGAAAGTGGCAGGGTTCTCGGCATTGATGCGGCACTCGATCGCGTGACCGCACAGGCTGACGTCCGACTGGCTATAGCCAAACGGAACGCCGGCCGCAATGCGCAGCTGCTCGCGGACGATATCGATGCCGCTGATCATTTCGCTGATCGGATGCTCGACCTGCAAGCGCGTATTCATCTCGATGAAAAAGAACTCACCCTCCTGATATAGGAATTCGAGCGTGCCCGCGCTGCGGTAGCCGATCTCACCGAGCGCTGCGACGGCGAGCGCGCCCAAATGCTCGCGCTCCACGCGGTTCAGCGCCGGGGACGGGGTCTCCTCGAGCACCTTTTGGTGCGAGCGCTGCAGCGAGCAATCGCGGTCCCCGAGATGGATGATGCCGCCCTTGCCATCCCCGAGAACCTGGATCTCGATGTGCCGGGGCCGCTCGAGATGGCGTTCGAGATAAACCTCGCCGCAGCCGAAGAACGACGCCGCCTCATGTTGCGCAATCGGCAGTAGAAGGGCCAGTTCGGCGGCGTTCCGCGCCACCTTCATGCCGCGCCCGCCGCCGCCCGCGGTGGCCTTGATCAGCACCGGATAACCGATCGCGCAGACCGCCGCCTCGGCTGCCGCGATATCACGCACGGCACCCGCTGAGCCGGGAACCGTCGGGATCCCGAGCTTGCGCGCCGCCTTTTTTGCCGTGACCTTGTTGCCCATCAGCCGGATGTGCTCGGCGGAGGGGCCGATGAAGGTGAACCCGTGCTCCTCCACCGTCGCGGCGAAATCGGCATCCTCGGCGAGGAATCCGAGACCCGGATGGATCGCATCGGCGCCGGTGATCGCAGCGGCAGACAGGATCGCAGCGACGTTCAAATAGCTGTCGCGCGCCGGCGGCGGGCCGATGCACACGGTCTCGTCGGCGAGCCGCACATTCATCGCATTGGCGTCCGCGGTTGAATGCACCGCCACCGTCTTGATCCCCATCTCGCGGCACGCGCGATGGATGCGCAGCGCAATCTCACCCCGATTGGCGATCAGCACCTTTTCAAACATTGTCGGGCCCTCTCCGCCCGGTTGCGGGGGGAGAGGGAGGGGACCCATCGCGTACGCGATGGGGAGGGTGAGGTGGGTCCTTCTGCCGCGCGGTACCCCCCACCTCACCCCGACCCTCTCCGCCCCCCGGGGCGGAGAGGGAGAGTTCCAATTCGCGCTGGGTAACCTGTAGCACGCCTGTCAAATTCTCCATCACTTCGCTGTTCCAAAAGCGCACCACCCGATATCCGCGATAGGCGATCTCCCGACTCCGCAACTTATCCGCGCTGACCGAGAGCGCATGCTGTCCTCCATCTAATTCGACTGCTAGCTTCGCCGCCAGACAGGCGAAGTCCACGATGTGTCTGCCGATCGGGTGTTGCCGACGAAACCGATGTGGCAGCTCGAGCTCGCGCAACTCACGCCAAAGCCGCTTCTCAGCTTCCGTCATATCCCGCCGCAGCCGGCGCGCGACTGCTGTTTCCCTTCGGACGATCACTCGATCAGCATCAGGACAGCGCCATACTCGACCGGTTGCGCGTCGGCAACCAGGATCTGCGCGATGCGCCCGGAGCGATGCGCGCGGATCTGGTTCATGACCTTCATCGCCTCGATAATGAGCAGAGGCTGCCCCTCGGCGACCGAATTGCCGAGGCGCACAAAGGGCGGGTCGCCGGGTTGCGGTGCGAGATAGGCAGTCCCGACCATCGGCGCCTTGACCGAGCCGGGGTGCTCGACGGACAGGGAACGCGTTGCCGCGGGAGGAGAGGCAACTGGCGCCGATGCCGACCCGGGTCCGCCGGGGACGCGGGCGATCCGGATGCGGCGATCGCCGATTGCGTATTCGATCTCGGTCAAGCCGGTCTCGGTCAGCAGCGCGGCCAGCGTGCGGATCAGGTCGGCATCCGGAAAAGGCGGGCTGCGGCCGCCGATTTTCAACGATCGGCCTCTTCCGGTTCCCGCTCGATCAGGTTGGCGAGCGCGTCGAGGGCGCGCTCGTAGCCCTGCGCCCCTAACCCGCAGATCACACCGGTCGCGGCCAGGCTGACATAGGAATGGTGACGAAAGCTCTCGCGGCGGAAAATATTCGACAGGTGCACTTCGATGACCGGCAAATCGGCCGCGAGAAGCGCGTCGAGCACCGCCACCGAGGTGTGGGTCAACGCCCCGGCATTGAGAATTATGCCGTCGGCGGATTCGCGCGCCTCCTGGATCCAGTCGACCAGCTGGCCCTCGTGGTTGGTCTGCCGGAACTCGATCTGCAGGTCGAGCGATGCGGCGCGAGCCAGGCATCGCTCCTCGATGTCGGCCAAGGTGTCATGCCCGTAGATCGACGGGTTACGCACCCCGAGCAGATTGAGGTTGGGACCGTTCAGAATATAAATGGCAGGCAATAGCGCCCTCCTAAGCCGATTAGCCGTTTATAGCACGACCCCGAACGGCCGGGGAGAGGAGGACCTCGACGGCCGAGCCCCATCAGCACTGTATTTGTCGCAAGTGACCAGAGAGCACGTTAGAAAACCGAAATATTTAAATCACTGGATTGAATTTAATGTCTTCAACTGCATATAGCGTTTAAGATAGGGCGCGGTTAGGAATATATTTTGCTACGATCGTCTGATAGTAATCGCGCAACCCCGGGAGGGTCCACGATTATGGACAAGCCAGTCCAATTAGACGAACGTCGTGGCATGGCCGCGCAAAAATCGACCGAAGTCCGCCGCCATAACCATGAGGTCGAGGCCGATCAGGCCGCCTTGCGAAGCCGTCAAGAAGAATTCGAGCGCCATGCGGTTGCCGCTCCGTCGACCACCTGGCTCAAGGCTGCCGAAAAGGCGCAATATTTGATCGAACTTTTCGCTGCGACACCCGAGGGACGGGACCCGCGCCGGCAAGAGCTGATAGCGAGGGTGCTCGACGATTTTGCCAGATTATCAAATGTAGCAGTGCCATAGGGTCAATCGGCATGCTGAGAGACAGAATGGCGTCGCAATTTCATCGACGAGCGCTTTGGGGGCTGAGCGAACAGGCCCGCATAAATGATGGCAATGATGCGATTGTTCGCCTGTGCATGATCGGGCTCGGGATAGCCATTGTTGCGATCGCGCCAGTCACCTGGGTGTGGAAGATCGTGCTGTTCCTGATGATCATGTTCATCGTCGGCATCATCGTGCCGGTGATCTGGCGGGCCAGGCGAAATCCAAACTGAGTGGACGTAGCGACTGCCCAAAAAAGGTCCGTGCCCGTCCCGATGCGCGAGACTAGACCTCCGGCGCCTCTTTCTCTTCGGTCTGCTCTTTCTCTTCGGTCTGCTCGGTAGAGTTGTCGTCTCGGCGTGAGACGGCTCGTTCCTGCTGCCGCTTGAGCTTCTCGTCCTTTTTGGCTTTCTTCAGCCGATCGCGCTCCGAGCGCTCGAAGCGGTAATTCGTTCTGAACGCCACGAGTACCCTCCCCTAGCGCACTCCAGTACGGCTCAAATCAGTAGCCCTCGCGTTCGAGGCGTTTTCGCAGCATCTTGCGATGCCGACGGATTGCCTCGGCCTTCTCGCGCACCCGGCGTTCGGACGGTTTTTCATAAGCCCGCCGACGCTTCATTTCGCGGAAGGTGCCTTCCCGCTGCATCTTTTTCTTCAGGACCCGCAGTGCCGAATTGACATCGTTGTCGCGCACGAAAACTTGCATGAGCAGCCTATCTCTTCAACTTGTTGCGTCTTGCTGTACCCGGCGAGGGCGGGGGAGCCGCGCGAACCGGCGCCGCTCCCCGGCTCGAAGCTAGCTTTGCTTCAAATTCACCGCCGAGGTCTTTCCCCGATCGCCGCGCTCGAGGTCGAAGCTCACCTTCTGCCCCTCGTGCAGATTGCCGATACCGGAGCGCTCGACCGCCGAGATATGAACAAACACATCCTGCGAACCGTCCTCGGGTTGAATGAAGCCGTAACCCTTTGTCGGGTTGAACCACTTCACGGTTCCAATAGTCATTAGTCTTCCTTCAAGAACAAAATTGCCGCCACTCGGAGCGAGCGGAGGGTCAAACTTCAGCACGGTGCGGGGAGCAGGTCCGGCGCTCAATCACGAGCTTGGGAGAGCAAGCCGAACCACGAGAGGTCGACGACCTAAGACATAAGCTCTCCAAGCTCGTCTTGCAACTCGGCAGCAACATCTCGGTTTGGGTTTTGACGGTCCTGTCCGGTTTTGTCGCGGCCTGTTCCGGGGACTGACGCTGTCGATGTGACTCACGCCGAAGCGCTAGGAGGGGCGACGACGCTCGACAATTTGTCGAGCAGATCCGCCATCTTGAACGGCTTGCTAAGGCGTGGGCGCCCGGCGTGCACAGCCGGCAGGGCACCCGTGGTGTAGCCGGTGACGAACACGAACGGGACATTCCGCCGGGACAGCACATCCGCGACCGGATCAATCCGGTCGCCCGCCAGGTTGACGTCCAGGACCGCTGCATCAAAGGTCCCGCGATGCACCGCATCGAGGGCTTCGGCAAGTCGTGGAATAAGGCCCGACACCACGCAACCGGCAGAGGTCAGCATGTCTTCGATCAGGGTGGCAACCAGAAATTCGTCTTCGACAACCAATACTCTGAGGCCTTCGAGCGCCACCGTCATGAAGCAGCTTCCTCCATTGGCAATTTGGCGGGCGATGCACCGAAGGTCAGGTACCGAGGATCCGCCGGAATTACTATCCTACAGTGGAGACCGCCATCTACCACACCGAGTTCCGCCTCGCCTTCCAAGTCGAAACGAATGCCGCGTTCGATCAGTTCCGTGCCGAAACCGCGTTTTGGCAAACCGCCGATTTTTGCCCCGCCTTGCTCGGTCCATGTCAACTCGAGATGTCGAGGGCCGCCCCCGGTGATCGCCCAAACCGCGTCTACGCGACCATCGGGGGTCGACAGCGCGCCGTACTTGGCTGCATTGGTCGCGAGTTCGTGCATGACGAGGGCCAAAAGGAGGGCTGCTTGAGGTTTGAGCATAATCGGCGGCCCGTTCACCCTCGCGTTGGAACCATCACCCGCAATGTGCGGCGCGAGCTCTCGCAGAACGAGCTCCCGCAGCGGCGCCTCGGTCCAGCCAGCTCGGGACAGCAAATCGTGGGTCTGCCCGAGAGCGTGGAAACGGCCGATCAGGTCATCTTTCGGCTCGCCGTCCGGCAAGGTCCGCTCGGCAATCGATGAAACCACGGCGAGGCTGTTCTTGACGCGGTGGCTGAGCTCGGCCGCAAGCACCTTCTGTTGCTCCTCGGCGGCAACGATGCTGGTCACATCGACAAAGGTCAGGAGCACACCATCGATCACCTTCTCGGTACGATAGGGCAAGATGCGTGCAAGATAATGGCCCTGTCCGCCGGCGAGGCTCACTGGACGCTCGATGCTCTCACCGGCGAAGACGGTTCGGATATCGTCCTGCAGATCAGGATAGTCGATGCGGCTGGCAATGTCGGTCAGTGGTCGGCCGCGGTCGTTGGGAATGAGACTGAACAGCTTGATCACTTCCGGCGTAAAGTTGCGGATTACGAGATCCCGGTCGAGGAACACCGTCGCGATCTTAGTGCTTTGAAACAAATTGGTCAGATCGCTGTTCGCGCGGTCCAGCTCGTCGATCTTGCTCGTGAGCTCGCTGTTGACGGTCTGCAATTCCTCGTTGACCGATTGCAACTCCTCCTTGGAAGTTTCGAGCTCTTCATTGGCGGATTGCAGCTCCTCGTTGACAGAGACCAGCTCTTCATTAGAGGACCGGAACTCCTCGTTGGCCGTCTCGAGCTCCTCTATTGTCGACTGCAGGCGCTCCTTGGTCTCGTTCAACTCCCTTTCGATCTGCTGAACGGTGATATCCTTGCTATCCAAGGTTTCCGAGTTGGCGCTTTCATGCTCGGTCTCGATCGGACCGCGATCGATGAACACGACACCATAGGCCGTCTCGTTGCCTTCGGTTATCGGCTCGACCGCAAGGCTGATCGTTTGGATGCCGCCGTCGACCTGCACCACGATCCGATCGCGGGCTGCTCGTCTGCCCTCTTGCTTGGCCTGATGCAGCAATGCGCGTAAATCGGCGCGCAACCCATGGCGCGCCATCGCGATGACATCGCGGTTTGGCGGGCCGGCAGCAGCCTGCAGATATTTTCCGGTGCCGGCGGAAAAATAAAGCGCCTGGTTGGATTCGTCGACGATGACAAAGGCCGGCGCAAAATGGTCCACGATGGTGCCGGCCACTTTCTGGAGCAGGCCGGAGCGCTTCAGTCCCTCGTTCCGACCGGTATCCCAGACGGTCCCGCTCCGCCCTGCGTGCAGCCGGAACGGCCGAGACGGTACCGGGGGTCGGGCAACCAGATCGCGGCGCCGGTAGACACGGTTGGTCTTGTCGAGCGGAAGAAAAAGGTCGGTATATCGTGCAATATTCTCCGAAAGCCCGAGGAAGAGATAGCCGCCCGGCCTCAGCGCATAATGGAACAATGGAAAGACCTGTCCCTGAAGAGCCGGCTTCAGATAGATCAGCAAGTTGCGGCAAGAGATCAGATCGAGGCGCGAGAAAGGCGGGTCGCGGATCACGCTGTGGTTCGAGAAGATGCACATCTCGCGCAACTCCTTGACAACATGATAGGTGGCGCCTTCCTCCCCAAAAAAGCGCTTTAGCCGCTCGGGCGAGACCTCGTTGACCAGCGTTTTCGGATAGCGCGCCGTGCGGGCGACAGTCATCGCGGTATCGTCGATGTCGGTGGCGAAGATCTGGACCTTTGGCGACGCCCCCGCGGAGTCCATGTGCTCGCGCAACAGAATGGCGACGGAATAGGCTTCTTCGCCGGTGGCGCATCCCGCTACCCAGACCCGGATCTCGTCATCGGCCCCCCTGCCTTCGAACAGTCTGGGTATGACCGAGGTCTCGAGGGCACGAAAAGCCTCGGCATCGCGGAAAAAATCGGTGACCCCGATCAACAGGTCGCGGAACAAGGCACCGACCTCGTCCGGGTCTTCTTGCAGCCGAGCGAGGTAACCCTCGAGGTTAGTCGTCTGGACCACCTGCATGCGGCGTTGGACCCGCCGTTGAAAGGTTGTGTCCTTGTATTGGCTGAAATCGTGCGCGGTCGTGCGCAGCAGCGTGTGGATCTTGCTCAGCGCATCTTCCGGATGTTCCGCATCGAAAGCGGCCCAATTGCGGACATAGCCGATGATCCGGTCGGGGATTTCCTCGACGGGCACCACCAGATCGACAAAGCCCGCTGCAACCGCGCTGGCAGGCATGTCCGCAAAGCGGGGCCGGGTAAGGTTCGTGCCTTGGGCGACGGTCAGCCCGCCGTTCTCCTTGATCGCCTTGAGACCAAGCGTCCCGTCGCTGCCGCCGCCGGACAGCACGATGCCAATTGCGCACTCTCCCTGATCTTCGGCAAGCGAGGTGAAGAACACATCGATCGGCGCCCGTTCACGTTTCCCAGCCGTGAGGTGCCTAAGACGGAGCCGCCCCGCGTCGATGGTCAAGCTCGCGCTGGTTGGGAGAACATAGACATGCTGCGGTTCGACCGGCTGACCGTCTCGTGCGTTGGCTACCGGCATTTGGCAAGCGCGGCCGATGATCTCGGCCAGCATGCTATCGCGGTCCGGCGGGAGGTGGGTGACGATCACAAAGCCCATGCCGTTGTCCGCCGGCATGGCTCGGAAGAGTGCCTCCAGCGCCTCGACCCCGCCGGCCGAGGCACCGATGCCCACGATCGGAAGATGAGGCGTCACGGCTCTGAACTCCGGATTGTCACATCTCCCAGTATTAATGCCGAACGTCGCCCCGGATACAAGCCGGTGTGCAGCAATTAGGGGCCAAGTAGCCGATACTTTGGACGAATCCTGGACGCTCGAATGGACGCGTCCGGGGCGCCCGATTCATTAACGAACCCGCGTTTAACAACGTGAGCAAATCGGTATGCAAGGAAATACTCCTGTTCCCGTGGTCGAAGAATTGGCCGGGCTCGTCGCACGAGCCGAGCGTGCGTGCAGGACGACAGCCGAACTCGTGCGGGACTTCAACTTCATCGTCGTATGGTACCAATCGCGTCCACGCTGGAGACTGCGTGCTGATCCAATCCTTGACGAAGCTAGTGATCAGCAGCGGACTCAGGATTCGCCGTCCGACCCGCCCGTTACCGCAAAAATGCTTGGTCCCGTTGACCACCAGGAGGGTCGCTCACCCCCGCACTTGGTATGAGGCCCGAGAGGCCGGCGGGCGGGCAATAGCGCTAATATTGCGACCCCATTTTCGGGTGAGGCTCTCAGCCTTGCCCCGGCGCGGCGGGTGGCGCCACGGTCCGGCGTGGCGCCCACGGCACCTCGCGAAGGCTGCCGAGGTCAATCTCGGGCATCGAGAGGTCGAGCCGCCGGGCGACCGCGTTCGCGAGCTCGTTATAGCGCTCGAAACTGCGGCGCAGCCGGCCGCGCCACGCCGGGATGCCGCCGCTGGCGTGCAGTTCGAAGGCGGATTCGCGGCCGTCGAGAGCCGACGAGACGTGGTCCCACGCCATCTGCAACAGGGCCGATCGCTGTAATGCCGTATAGCCGCCGCCGCCGAAAGAATCCGCCAAGCCGGCGGCGACCTCGGCCGCGGCGAGATCCTTGTCCGACGGGCAAACCACCAGCGACGAGCCGGGCACGATGCGCAGGATCTCGGCCATGCGCTGCCGCGCCTTCAATATCGCGATGCCGCCGACCGCAAGGTGGGCGTGGTTGGGAACGCAATAACCCGTTTCGGTGAAGCGCGGGTCGCGTTCGCAGGCGGTGAGGCAGCTGCGCACGGTCTGCACCTCGATCGCCAGATCGACCAGATGCTCGATCGTCTGGTCGTGCTTTACCAGCCCCATTGCGTGGGTTAGAGCGAGCGCCAGGCCCAACGTGAACTCGGCTTTCGAAAGCCAGCCGTAGAGGTGGTGCCAGATCAGCCAGCGGACGACCGGCTCGGGCGATTCACCCAGCAGAAAGACCCGCTCCGACGGGATGAAGACGTCGTCCAGCCACATCTGGCCGTCGAGCTCGTCATAGCGGCTGCTCAGCGGCGCCACGAACGGGTTCTCGTCGCGCACCGCAATCTTGCGGCAGACCGTCGTGACGCCGGGCGCATTGACCGGCACGATGAAGGTGGCGCGATGCCCGTCGACCTGCAGGCCGCACAGGCTACCGACATAAACGTCCTCGGCAAAGGCAGGGCTCGTATGCATGCCGATCTTGCCGCGGATGACGATGCCGCCATCGGTCTCGCGCACCAGCTTCAGCGCGGTGCGCTCGGCCGGATCCTCGCGCATGCGGGCGCCGATCGTCGGGGCGCCCCCGCAAAAGGTCAGGAAATGACCGGTGTGGGCGATCATCTCGCGGTAGCGGGCGGCATTGGCGATCTGCTCGGGGGAGACGTTGCGCTCCTCGACCGAGGCTTGCACGCCGAGCGCGATCATATGCCCGTAACACGGGGTATGGGTAATGTTGCCGGCGCTCAAGAAGGTTGTCGCGGAGAAAAAGCGCCCCATGCCGGCGAGGTTGTCGGCGCTCTTCGGCACGACATAGGCCCAAGGGATGCGTTTGCGCTCGGCGTCGGGCGGGCGGATCGCGATCTCCTGCCAGGCCGGGTCGAGATGGAGGTCGTACCAGGCGACATATTCGTCGACCATCGCGCGGGTCGCCGGATGCGTCGTCACGTCATCGACGAGACCCTGCCCCATGACCCAGACCCGCCGCCCGTCGCGCAACGCCTGCCGGTATTCCGCCCCTGTCCTCATGCCGTGCTCCCGCTTTCCGCAATTCGCCGCCTGTGTATGACGCAGCGAGTGCAGAGGCGAAAGAGCATAGCGGCTGCCGGCTTGTCCCGACCTATACTGCGACCGCAGATGCTGCGAAGACCCGAAGGAATTCCATGGCCATTACCTTCGACATCCTGATCCGCGGCGGGATGCTGATCGACGGCAGCGGGCGGCCCGGCGAGATCGGCGACCTCGCGGTTCGCGACGGGCGGATCGCCGCGCTCGGCCGCTCCCCGCGGGAAGGCGCGGCCAAGGCGATCGATGCCGAGGGATTGGCGGTGGCCCCCGGCTTCATCGACATCAAGACGCATTCGGACTTCACCTTGCCGATCAATCCGAAAGCCGAAAGCAAGGTGCGCCAGGGCGTCACCACCGAGATTATCGGCCATTGCGGGTTTTCGGTCGCGCCGGTCCTGCCGGGCAAGGCGCAATTGCTGGCCGATTATCTCAGCGGCGGCGCGCCCTGGCTGCCGTTCCGCGAGATGCGGTTTCCCGAATATCTCGACACGTTTCCTGCGGTTGCGGTCAACACCGGGATGCTGGTCGGCCACAACACCCTGCGCCTGATGGTGATGGGGCTCGAAGACCGCGCGCCGCACCCCGCCGAGCTCGCGGAGATGATCGCGTTGTTGGAAGAGGGGCTCGGCGCCGGCGCGCTCGGCATGTCGTCGGGGCTCTTCACACCGCCGGGCAGCTTTGCCGAGCCCGCCGAGATGCTCGCCTTCGGCCCTGTGCTGCAGCGGCACAACGCCGCTTATTTCACCCATATCCGCGACGAGGCGAACAGGGTGCTCGAGGCGGTTGCGGAGGCGATCGATTTCGCCCGGACCGCACGGGTGCATGTCGAGATCGTGCACCTCAAATGCTCAGGCACCGACAATTGGGGGAAGGCGGCGCAGATCCTGGCGATGATCGAGGCGGCGCGGGCCGCAGGTTGCGATGTCGATTGCGACGCCTACCCCTACACGGCCGGCGCCAATCCGCTCAAGAACCTGCTGCCGCCCTGGGTTCAAATCGGCGGGTTGGAGGCGATGCTGGCTCGCCTCGCGCTGCCGGAAACCCGCGAGCGGCTTCGCCACGAGATCGACCGCGACGGGCTCAACAATTGGGGCCGCATCCCGTCTTGGGATTCCGTGCAGATCTCGGTGTCGCCGCGCCTGCCGCAGCACGCCGGAGAAACGATCGGCGCGCTCGCCGCAGCACGCGGCCGCGACCCGGTCGACCTCGTCTGCGACTACCTGATCGAGGACAACGGCGCGACGCGCGTGCTGATCACCTCGATCGCTGAAGAGGACATCCGCGAGATCGTCCGCTCGCCCTCGGCTCTGGTCGGCTCGGACGGCAATTGCGTCGCCGATTACGGGGTCGTCAGCCAAGGAATGCCGCACCCGCGGTTTTACGGGACCTTTCCGCGGATCATCGGCCGCTATGTGCACGAGCAGCATCTGCTGCCGCTCGAGCAGGCCATCCATAAGATGACGGGGGCGACGGCGCGGGCGCTGCGGCTGCGCGACCGCGGCTTGCTCAAGGAAGGGTACCGGGCCGACATCGCGATCTTCGATCCCGCCGACTTCAAGGATCGCGCCACCTACGCCGAGCCGCACCAATACCCGGCCGGCGCCCGCACGACAGTGCTCGTGAACGGCGTCATCGTCGTCGAAGACGCGCAGCACACCGGCGCCACTCCGGGAATGGTCCTGCGCCGCGCCGCCGACGGCAGCTCGGGTGAAATCTAGGTCAGCCAATCTACGTTCTCTTCCTCCTCCAGCCGCTGCAACCGCTCGAACAGCGCTCCCGCAGGATGCTCGCCGAGCGCGGCGCGGGTCAGTCGCCGGAATTTGTCCCCCAGCTCGCCGGGTTCGAGCATCCCGCTCTCGGCGCCGTGTTCGAGGCGGCGCCCGTCGACGAGCGCGATAGTCACCGTCCCGCCATGCTCCCCGTCCGGTTCCGTCACCAGCCTGACGCGGCGGCAGAGCGCGCGGATCAGCGGGTCGGCCAATGCCGTCTCGTCCCAGGATTCCGGATCGCGCGCCTCGCGGCAGAGCGCCAACGCGACCGAGAACGGGATGCTGTACTGCGCCAGCATCAGATCGGCGGGCTCCAAAATGTTGTGGCGCTCGACCATACGCGCGGTCCCGGTGACGGTGATCGCCTCGATTTCGGCGCCGGTAAAGCCGTGCTCGGCCTGCAGGTCGCGCACCGCCTTGACCGCGGCATGCGCGGTGGCGTGGCACGGATAGCGCTTCAACACCGTGGTCGAGACGACGAACTCCTCACCGAGGCCGCGGGTCAGCTCGGCGGTATCCCATTTCGTGCAGAACACTTTGAGAAACCCGAACTCGCCCTCGAGCACGGTGCGCGGCCCGGCGAAACCGGCGGCCGCGAGGCTCGCGGCCAGGACGCCGGCTTCCGAGGCGCGCCCCAAATGCAGCCGCTTGACCATGCCGCCGTCGCCGCGGGCGAACTCCAGTAGTCCTCCGCACAACGAGCCGGCAATGCCGAGCGCATTGGTCATTGCCCTCGCATCGAGCCGCAGCAGATGACCGGCGGCGACCGCGCCGCCGAACGGGCCGGTCGTCCCCGGCGCATGAAAGCCGCGCGCCTCGTTGGTGTGCCCGGTTGCGCGGCCTATCCGGATCATGACCTCGTTGCCGGCGACAAACGCGGCGATCAATGCGCGGCCGTCGGCCCCGCGTTCCTGGGCGACGGCGAGAGCGGGCGGCAACACGGTCGCGCCGGGATGGGCGCCGGCGCCGGGCCGCGTCAGGCTGTCGAGCTCGAAGGCATGGGCGAGCGCGCCATTGGCGAGCGCCGCAGCCGGCGCCTGCACCGCCGGTCCGCCCCGGCCGAGGATACGGCATTTGCCGCGGGGCCCCGTGCGCTCGGCATAGTCGATGACGATGCGGCTCCACGGCATAGCCGCGCCGCAAATGCCCGCCGCGACGGTGTCGATGATGCAGTCCTTGGCCTGCTGCACGACCGATGCGGGCAGATCCTCGTAGCGAAGAGCGGCGGCATATTCGGCGAGCCGGACGGTTTCCTGCGCCATGGTATTCCTTCCTCCATTTGCCCCTCACCCTCCCATCGCTACGCGACGGGCCCCTCCCTCTCCCCGCTCACGCGGGGCGAGGGGTTAACCTGCTCCCTCGCCCCGCTTGCGGGGAGAGGGTCGGGGTGAGGGGCATTGGGCTACGATTGACGATCGTCGGCTCCAATGCAACGCTCGGCGCGACGCTTCACGGAGGATCAAGCCATGGAAATCGCCGGCAGCGAAGAGCTCGACGTCATCGTCGTCGGGGCCGGCAATGCGGCGACCTGCGCCGCCTTGTCGGCGCGGGAGAACGGGGCGCGGGTGTTGATGCTCGAAATCGCTCCCGAAGACCAGCGCGCCGGCAACTCGGCCTTTACCGGCGGCGCCTTCCGCATCGTCTATCACGGCGGCGAGGATCTCGCGCGGCTGATCCCCGACATGAACGAGACCGAGCTCAGGGACGTCGATTTTGGGACCTACACCGAGGAACAGTATTTCGACGATATGGGCCGGCTGACACAGTACCGCTGCGACCCGGACATGACCGAGATCTTGATCCGTCGCAGCTTCGAGACCGGGGTGTGGATGCGCGGCAAGGGGGTGCGCTTCCAGCTCGGCCTCGGCCGGCAGGCGTTCCGGGTCGACGGCAAGTTCAAATTTTGGGGCGGCCTCGCCTGCCACATCTGGGGCGGCGGCAAGGAATTGATGAAGGCCCTACACGCGAGGGCCGCGCGCGACGGGATCACGGTGCTCTACGAGACCCCGGCGATCGGCCTGTTGCAGGGCGACCGTGGCGTCGAGGGCGTGCGCCTCCGCCACCGGGGCCGCCTCCACGACCTGCGCGCCAAGGCGGTGATCCTCGCCTGCGGCGGGTTCGAGGCCAATGCCGAGATGCGGGCGCGCTATCTCGGGCCGAACTGGGACCTCGCCAAGGTGCGCGGCACGCGGTTCAACACCGGCCAGGGCCTGAAAATGGCGCTCGATCTCGGCGCCGCCGTCGCCGGCCACTGGTCGGGCGCGCATGCCGTCGCCTGGGATCTGAATGCGCCGCCCTTTGGCGACCTCGATGTCGGCGACCGCTTCCAGAAGCACAACTACCCGTTCGGCATCGTCGTCAACGCCCGCGGTGAGCGCTTTCTCGACGAGGGTCTCGACTTCCACAGCTACACCTACGCCCAATACGGCGGCGAAATCCTGAACCAGCCGGGCATGTTCGCCTGGCAGATCTTCGACCATAAGGTCGTCCACCTGTTGCGCGAGGAATACCGCATCCCGCGCATCACCAAGGAAAAGGCCGACAGTTTCGAGGCCCTGGCCGAGCGACTCGAAGGCGTCGACCCGCGCCGCTTTCTGGACACGGTGCGGGCCTTCAACGCCGCGCCGCGGCCCGAGGCGCCGTTCAACCCGAATATCCGCGACGGCCTGGCGACGAACGGCCTCCTGATCGACAAGACCAACTGGGCCCAGCGCCTCGACCAGCCGCCCTACGAGGCCTACGCCGTGACGACCGGCATCACCTTCACCTTCGGCGGCCTCAAGATCACCGGCCACGCCGAGGTCGAGGACACGACCGGCCACCCGATCCCCGGCCTCTACGCCGCCGGCGAAATCGCCGGCGGCCTCTTGGCGGCCTCTTCTTCCACAACTATGCCAGCGGCACCGGCCTCATGTCCGGCGCCGTCTTCGGCCGCATCGCGGGGAGGAGCGCAGCCTCCATCGCTAGAAGCTGATACTCCCTCGTTTCCCTGCCAGACGGGAAAACACAGGGAAAAAATTCGAATCCCGCTCAAAATCGATCGAACGCATCTCAGAAACTCCAATATCATCAATAAGTTACGAACTTATTCCGGTGGCGCCCAGCAGGGAAGTTTTTACCGCCTTGCAGGGACCGGAATCGGGTTAGCAGGGAGCGAGCAGGGAAATGCGAAAGACGCCGACCCGACCGAACGACGCCCAGCCGAAGCCCATCCTGGCGCACACGATACGCCTCGATCTTGATGCCAATATGGCGGCGTGCGGGCGCGAGACGGGGTTCAATCCGACACCCGCGACAAGCCCGCCGGGCGTCTGGCTCTCCAGACCGGTGGCGCTTGAAGGCGAGGACGCTGCTGATGGGCACAGGGGCCGGCGATTCAGCCGGCCTTGCGCAGCCTGAGGGCGCGTATCACCGCCTCCGGATCGGCGTCGATGACCCGGAGCAAGGTCGACGCTGGCCGGAGGGACGCCGGCGCCCCTGCCCGTATTGCTGCACCGTGTCGAGGGTGAAGCCGAAGCGCCGAGCGAATTGAGCCTGAGTGAGCCTCAGCCTCGTCCGGAGGGCACGAACCTGGTCCGGCGATGGAGGCGGATATACCGGCTCCGCACCAGCCAACTCCTCGTCGGTCCACGCATCCCCATCCTCGGCCGCCTGCGCCTCGAAATGGCGTCGGGATCGCAGAGCGCGATCCCTTGATTCCGGTCTCCACTGGATATACATAATTTGAAACGTATATCTAGGGAGAAACCCATGCAGGTCGCAAAATGGGGCAACAGCCTGGCGGTCCGCCTTCCCGCCTCTGTAGTCGACGCCCTCGAACTGAAAGAGGGCGACGAGATCGAAATCCATGTTGCCGACGAGCGTGAGTTCGGCGTGTCGCGCAAGCCCCGGCGTGAAGAGCTGCTAAAGCGTCTTCGCGCGTTTCGCGGGCGCCTTCCCGCCGACTTCAAGTTCGACCGAGACGAGGCGAATGCCCGGTAATTTCTTTGACACCAATGTGTTGTTGTATGTCGCGTCCGGTGATCCCGCCAAGGCGGACGTGGTCGAAAAGCTGATCGGCGCCGGCGGCACGATCAGCGTGCAGGTGCTGAACGAGATTACCAACGTCGCCCGTCGCAAGATGGGCCTGTCATGGACGGAAACCCGCACCTTTCTGTCCATGATCCGCGCCCTGCTGCCAGCGCAGCCTCTCACCATCGACATCCACGAAACGGGCCTCGCGCTCGCCGAGCGCTTCGGGCTGTCGACCTGGGATGCGATGATCGCCGCCTCGGCGCTGCACGCCGATTGCGACACGCTCTGGTCCGAAGATATGCAGGACGGGATCGTGCTCGACGACCGTCTCCGCATCGTCAACCCGTTTCGTGCACCGTGACGTTGCGCCGAGAGTCTAATAGTATCTTTCTGGCTGTAAATTCATCGATCACAAATCTGGGCCCGGCCGCGCGCACCCATCCGTCTGATGGAGCACGAAGCGCGAGAAAGCATTGGCGCGCGCTACACGATTTGCACGGTCCGACGCCGCACGAGCGACATTTCTGGCATATGCCACCACATTCTCATCTTGTTGTGTCCCCCACTCGTCCTCTTCCAACCTGAGCAGACTATCCACACGCGCCGCAAAATCTTCTAAGCGCTGCGAGATCTCAGTGCGACGATCTGCAGACCACGGAAACTCGTCTTCCATCGGGGCTAGGGCAAGAAAGAGGGTGTAGAAGTCCGATTTCTTTTTCCACCTTGTTCCAGCCAGCCTAATAATCAGTTGATCGATTTCGGCCGTCACTTTACGGAAGGTCTTTATTAGACGCTCGCGGTCCTCAAATCTTTCTTCATACAGCTGATAGTAGTGATCGAGCCTGTCTTTCTTATTTTGTGGGCCATGCAAATATGCAATTGCCAGTTCGCTTAGATATTCATGATCGAGCATTCTCCGATGATCATTCGCAGAAAATAATCCAGACTCCGACCAAAATGGGTCTTCGTCTGCGAGATATTGAATCGTTTTTATAAATGGCCCCCAATAGGTGGCATTTCTCAGCTCCTGCTCATTCAACGCAACAACATTTCTATTGAGTCTGGCGAATATCTTCCGGATTCCTTCCTCTTCCATAGGCGGAAGGATACGAACCACAAACTTATACCCGAATACGGCTTTCTTTTCATCGGCGCTTAGCTCTTCAAAGCTAAGGTCCCGCCACTTTTTAGTGACTTCCTCACCTTCCAAAGAATAGATACCCTGGACAAAATCGAGTACAGCGCGAACGCGCTGCTGACCATCTACCACGATGTGCCGCTCATCGCCTTCCTCATTCCCCACGTCTTGCATATACAGTTCGGGTATTGGCAGACCGTTCAGAATGGTGTCTATCAGATATGCTTTCTGAATGTCAGTCCACACAGGGTTTCTTTGAAACGGCGCAGCCAGTTCTAACTCGTCGGCGAGAAACGTTTTTCTAAACCACGATACAGTACGATGAGTAGTATGTAGAAAGTTATCTGCCTGTAGCATTACTTCATTCCTCAACAGTTATTTCGGCGTCCACCGCGTCCGTATCTCCAAGTTCACTCCGCAGCCTTTCAATGCCACTTGCCTGGTAATGGCGAAGCGCATCGTAGTCCTTATAAATTCGCAATTTTACGGCTTTATCAACCGTGGGTGGAATCTTGCTCATTTCATCAAGCGCACTTTGCCATATCGGCCCAAATGGGAGTAGGGCGAGAATGCTGTCACTTGCTATCGTTCCTGAAAACACATAGTTTTTGCGGTGCATTTCAATTGCTCGCCTACTGGCGCTGGGCAAAGATAGCCAAGAAGGTCTTAGCTGGCGCAGGTATCGCCAAGCTAGCTCGAAGTGATAAGGACTTATCACACTACAATCGATATCCGATCTATCATCAAATGCTTTATAGCTTTTATGTGGGTTTAGGCTGTATCCGATTGCCGCGGTCCCAATGAGAACGATGTCTTGTGGGTCTACCTTAAGCAGCCGCGCTAGAGTGGTCTTCCACCCAATCCAGGAGGACAGATCACTGTTAAACGCGAACGGCACAGGTCCGAAAATATAGTGTGAGACAAAATCTTTTGGCTCCTTTTCCATAATTGCGGAGTGGAGTGCTGCGACGTTAGCGAACAAATAACTGGCCCTCTCTGATACCGACAACCCCCCGGTTGGCTGGGTCGATACCTGTCAACATAATGCCAGGATATATGCTCCAACAAATTGTGACACAACGAGCGAAAGGTGAAGGAGTTCAGAGTGCGCCTTACGACCCTGGATATGGCCGAAAGGCATACGCTGTGGCTTCGGGCATCGAGACAGTGCGTCAGGCGGCCGGAGCTTGGTGGTGCTGGTATCGACCCCCCTCCCGGGCCAGAGAACGGAATTGCGCCCGGGATGACGGGCTGTCGGCCAATTGCCTCACGAGCTCTTTCGCCGAGGACCGCCCCGAAGACGTCGAAGGTGCTTCACCGGGCGCAAGCAAGCTGCTAGCCTGCCCTCAGCGACGATACCGAATCTTCGTAGCGGCCGTGGCCCATGCCTTCGGCCAAGATGCCGTTGCGGGCTAGCCGGTCGAAGGTCTGGGCGTGAGCTTCCTTCATGTCGGGCTCGAACACCAGCCGCTCGCCAAAGCGGCGGGTGTTGCCCTTGGCGGTTTTGTTTGGCGACATTCGCCACCATCTCGCAAAGCGAGCAGATAGTGTGAAAGAGAGCCGGATGGCTAGCTTGCAGCAGCGAAAGAGTTTCAAGATCCGGGCGGAGTGGGATGGAGAAGCCGGGGTTTGGTGGTGCTCGAATGATGTGCTGCCGTTGACCACTGAGGCGCCGACCTTTGAGCAGCTTGTCTCCCGCGTACTCGAAATCGCTCCCGAGATCGCGGCCGAGAATGGGCTCGCCGCGGCCGGCGACGAGATCGAGGTGCACTTTATCGCGGAGCGCGTGCAATCTGTGCCGGTGGTGGCCGTGGCGTGAATGCCCGCGACCTTTGATCGTGAGCTGCGCCGCATCCTGACGCGAGCGGGCTGACACCTCCTCCGCGCAGGAAGGGAAGTCACGAGATCTGATGCCGCCCCGATTTGACCGGCGGCGCCAAGCCTCAGCTTACCCGGCGGCCTGCAACGACATCACCGAATCTTCGTAGCGGCCGTGGCCCATGCCGCCTTCGGCGAAGATGCCGTGCCTTGCGATCCAGTCGAAAGTTTCGGCGTGGGCTTCTCTGGTGTAGGGCTCGAAGACGAGGCGCTCGCCGGGGCCCCAGCGGCGGGTGTCCATCAGCGGGTGGAAGCGCTCGGGAATTCGTTCTTGTAGTAATGCGTGTAGCGGTCGGGGCGCCGGTCGGGTTCGCGCTGCACCTTCACCGATGTGCGCCATTTGTCACCACCTGCGTTAACCGAATGGAGGGTTGTAGCGCTGCACTTGCGCCTAGACCCCCGGCCGACGATCTCTTGCAAATGTTGCACAGCGATCTCTGGTCGGCGATGATGCGCGCCGCCAATGCCCAGAACGGTGGGGGTGAACGGAGATCATAATGGGTGAAGCACGATCCCCTGCATATGTAAGCGAGACGTTCTATCAGTGTCTGAGGGCTGCAGCGTTGCCCGATCCGTTGCGGCTGTCCATTAACAATAGCCTTCGTGTTCTTCTCGAAGATGACGGCGACGACGTCATACCGGACGACCGCTCCTTCGCGGCGCTGCTCAAATTCGTTTCAGACCACCCTCGATGGGTCGCACCAAGTCTTACAGTTAATCGACAAGGAGCCTTTACCGCGGTTTGGGAGATCCCTGGTGTGTTCCGCTGGTCGCTCGTATTCCTACCCGTCGGGGATATCGAGTGGACGGAGCTCGAAAAAAGCCCGGCCACTGGGGTCGTTCGACACGCCGGTAAGGGCCGCGCCAACTCCATTGAGCTGCCACGGCAGCTGCGGCAGAGCATTCTGGCGTATTAACTGAGCACCGTGGACCGTGAAGGGTGATCCGCTGCCAGCGGAGCATTACGTTGCGCGGCACTGTCGGAACAAAGATCTAATTCTGACGAATGGCGAACCCACCGGCGTGAGCGAGTTGGCGTTCGAACCGAAGCCGGATGAAAGCGATGGCCTGTCCGCGAATTGGCTCGAATTCTTTGGCGATGACCGTCAGCACAATGTCGCTGGGGTTCGCAGTGTAACGAAGCTATCTGTCAAGCGATCTCACCGAATTGCAATCCTTAACGTTGGCGTAATTACAACGGCTGTTGGCCCTGCAAATCTGAGAGTAGTAGAAGACCCGATCGATGATTTGGCGCCCGACACAAACGCGGCGCACGTTCTGATCAAGGAACCTGCGGCCCTGAAAGACCAGGCCGTGCGGGACGCCCTTGCATTCCTGGTTCAGCAAAGTGATATCGAGAGCTATTGATGTCCGCGCGCGGCCGGGAACGGCAATCTCAATTGTCGTCAACCGGCCACAGAAGGCTAAGCCAGCGAAATCACCGAATCTTCGTAGCGGCCGTGGCCCATTCCGCCTTCGGCGAAGATGCCGTGGCGGGTGATCCAGTCGAAGGTCTCGGCGTGGGCTTCCTTGGTGTAGGGCTCGAACACGAGGCGCTCGCCGGGGCCCCAGCGGCGGGTGTCCATCTGCGCGTGGAAGCGCTCGGGGAATTCGTTCTTGTAGTAATGCGTGTAGCGGTCGGGGCGCAGGTCGAGGTCGCGTTGCGCGCGGCGTAAGGCGCGGAAGAACTTGCGCAGGTCCTCGGGGTCGGGGTCGCCGTGGATCATTGTTGCGATCATGAAGCTCGTGTCGATGATTTTGCGGAAACCGAGCTGCTCGGCGAAGTAATAGGGGCCGCTGAACAAGGCGACCGCGGGGGCCCGGCGGTCGACCAGCATTTCCAGGCGGCGGAACAACAGGCCCTCGGCGAAGGACAGGTTGATCTTGTCGGCCGGCAGATAGGGTTCGAGCGCCTGGATCGTCGAATAGTGACTGCCGGATTGCCAGCCGACCGAGATCGGGACGCCGGCGAGGTCGGCCGGGTCGCGGATTGGCGAGTCCGCGGCGACGAAGATCCCCGCCGGCGCTACCGAATAGACATCGGCATAGAGCCGGCCGTGGCCGGAAGAGGCCGCGACGTTGACGGTCCAATGGCAAGCGCAGCTGACATCGGCGCTGCGGCCCTGCTCGAACGACTGGTAGGCGCCGACCCGTTGCCCGCCCATGTCGTGGTGCTGGCCGGCGGTCGAGCGGATCTTTTCGCGAAACTCGTAGTCGAGGCCTTCGGCGGTGAAATACCCCTTTTCCTCGGCGATCCACTCCTGCAGCCTGAAATGCGGCTCGATGACGAATTTGGGCATCTTCCTTCCTCCGGTTCCTATGCCGCCAGCCGCTGCCGCGCGTCCTCGAGGATCATCGCGGCGCCTTTTTCGGCGATCATGATCGTCGGTGCGTTGGTGTTGGTCGAGGTGACGGTCGGCATCACTGAGGCGTCGATGACGCGCAGCCCTTGGAGACCGTGCACCCGCAGCCGGTCGTCGACCACCGCCATTGCGTCGGGGCCCATCTTGCAGGTGCAGGTCGCGTGAAACACGGTCGATCCGTACTGGCGCGCATAATCCAACAGCTCGTCGTCGCTCTGCACGTCACTGCCGGGGAGGTTCTCGGCGACGACGTATTTTTTCAGCACCGGGGCGGCGAAGAGCCGGCGCGCCATCCTGAGGCCGCCGATCACCGCGCGGCGGTCGGTCTCCTCGGAGAGATAGCGGGGGTTGATCGCCGGCGGGTCGGCCGGCCGGTTCGAGCGCGCCTCGACATAGCCGCGGGAGAGCGGTCGCATCTGCCAGATGCCGGCGGTCATCCCGGGCTTGTCGTCGAGCCGGCGTATCGGCCCCGGCGCAAAACTGCCCGACGCCAGGAGGCACTGGATGTCGGGTGTCGCCGATTCCTCCAGCACCTTGACCGAGGCGGCGACCAGCGAGGCGGCGTAGGTCAGCATGCCGGTGCCGGCAAAGAGGTAGCGCAGCACCTCGCCGGCAAAGGGCAGGCCGCGCGACTTCTCGTTCATTGTCTTCGCGCCCGTCACGACGCAAGTCACCCGCGCAAGATAGTGGTCCTGCAGGTTCTTGCCGACGCCGGGCAGAGCATGCTGGACCTTGATGCCGACGCGGCCCAAATGGGCGGGATCGCCGACACCGGAGAGCTGCAGCACATGCGGCGACCCGACGGCGCCCGCCGCCAGGATCACTTCACAAGCGGCGTCGACCCGCTCCAGCCTGCCGCCCCGCGTGAACTCTACGCCGGCCGCACGGGTACCGTCGAGCAGGATGCGGTGCACCAGGGCGTTGGTGACGACCTGCAGGTTCGGCCGCTTCAGCGCCGGCCGCAGATAGGTGCGCGCCGCACTTTGGCGCCGCCGCCCGCGGCGGGTCTGCTGAACCCAGCCGATACAGTCGCCGGCGCCGGGCGGCAGATGGTTGACGTCCGCGTGGTATTCGAGCCCGATCTCGGTTCCCGCCTGGATCAGCTTCCGGCACAGGAGCGGCTGGTCGGCGGTCCGCGACGTCAAGAGCGGCCCACCCTGGCCGTGAAATTCGTCGGCGCCACCCTCCCAATCCTCGGCCTTCTTGAAATAGGGCAGCACGTCGTCCCACGACCAGCCGCGATTGCCGAGCTGTCCCCAATGGTCGAAATCTTCGGGCTGGCCGCGGACATAGATCATCCCGTTGATCGAGCTGGAGCCGCCCAATACCCGGCCGCGCGGGTAGAGGATGGCGCGGCCATTGACGCCGGGATCGGGCTCGGCCTTGAAGCCCCAGGTCAGGGTCGGATGATCCATCAGCTTCATGTAGCCGGCCGGAATGTGGATCAGCGGGTTCCAGTCGCGCCCGCCGGCCTCCAGCAATATGACGCGCGTGCCGGGGTCCGTGCTGAGCCGGTTTGCCAAGACACATCCCGCCGAGCCGGCGCCGATAATGACGTAATCCGCTTTCATTTCGTCCTCCGCGCTCGCCTTGTCCAATCGGACTGCTTCAATTCCGGACATTTTGCCATGCCTGTTCGGCAGCGGGCGGGAGCTTGTCCATGTGCTTCAGGAACAGAACGAGTGTCCATATTTGCTCGTCGTTCAGCGTCCCCCTCCATGAGGGCATGCCGGTCCAGCGGATGCCGTGCGCTATGTTCCAGAAGGAATATCCCTCGGGATCGTCCTCGACCCCGTCCGTTGCCAGTTGCGGAGGCGCCGGGTATTCCCCTTTCGCGATCGGCGAAGCCGAGGCATCGCCCTTGGCGGTGCCGTGGCAGATCGCACAATGCCGGCCGTAAAGGTCGATGCCGGCGATCAAATTGGCGTCCGTCAAGGCGACCGGATTGGCGCCCTTGGGCGCGTCGCGGGCGAGGGCCGCATCGAGCGAGGTGCCGGCCGCCCAAGTCTCGAACCAACCAGGTTTGGCGTCGGCATTGGCCGGGATGAGACCGGCGCGCAAAACGGCATAGCCGCCCCCCACGGCAGCCAGGATCGTCAGCACGACGCCCCATACGAAGGCTCTAAACATTCACGTCCTCCGTAAGGCGAGGTCGATCAGCGGCAGGAGGGCGGGGGCGGTCGGCAAGTTCTGCTCGATGATCTCGGCGCGGGTCAGCCAGGCGACCTCGTCGGCGTCGTCGCCGGGGGCGCCTTCGCCCGACTGCCAATGGCCGATGATGGCGACGAGGGTATAATGGTACCGCACCCGGCCCTCCTCGTCGCGGTCGATCGTATCGATGACAGTCAGCGGACCGGCGGCTTCCGCCGTGACGCCGGTCTCCTCGAACAGTTCGCGCATCGCCCCCTGGGCGACGGTCTCGCCGAGTTCGAGGACGCCACCCGGAAAGCCCCAGCGGCCGGACAGCGGCGGGTTGGCGCGGCGCACGACGAGAGCGCGGTCACCGCGCATGACCACCGCCAATACCCCGACGATCGGGCGGGCCGGATAACGGCGGCCCTCTTTCCTGAGAGGAGTCGCGACCCGCCCCTCGGAAGCCCCCACCCCGGCCCTCCCCCGCCCGCGGGGGAGGGAGGCCGTTCCCTCCCCCGCGGGCGGGGGAGGGTTAGGGTGGGGGCTCACTCTGCGGCGACCGCCTTTTCGGTGTAGATCTCGGCGCCCTGCTCGAGAAAGGCCTTCGACTTCTCCTCCATGCCCGCCCGCGCGTAATCGCGGATCTCCTGGGTGATCTGCATCGAGCAGAATTTGGGGCCGCACATCGAGCAGAAATGCGCGAGCTTCGCCCCCTCGGCGGGCAGGGTCTGGTCGTGGAACTTCTCGGCCGTCTCGGGGTCGAGCGACAGGTTGAACTGGTCGCGCCAGCGGAACTCGAAGCGCGCCCGCGACAGCGCGTCGTCGCGCTCGCGCGCCGCCGGATGGCCCTTGGCGAGATCGGCCGCATGTGCCGCGATCTTGTAGGTGATGACGCCCACCTTGACGTCGTCGCGGTCGGGGAGCCCGAGATGCTCCTTCGGCGTCACGTAGCAGAGCAATGCCGTGCCGAACCAGCCGATCATCGCCGCCCCGATGCCGCTCGTGATGTGGTCGTAGCCCGGCGCGATGTCGGTCGTCAGCGGGCCCAAGGTGTAGAACGGCGCCTCGCCGCACTCCTCGAGCTGCTTTTCCATGTTGATTTTGATCTTGTGCATCGGCACGTGGCCGGGGCCTTCGATCATGACCTGCACGCCGTCCTCCCAGGCGAGCTTGGTCAATTCGCCCAGGGTTTCGAGTTCGGCGAACTGGGCGCGGTCGTTGGCGTCGGCGATCGAGCCGGGCCTGAGCCCGTCGCCCAAGGAGTAGCTGACGTCATAGGTCCGCATGATCTCGTTGATCTCGCGGAAATGCGTGTAAAGGAAGCTCTCCTGGTGATGCGCCAGGCACCATTTCGCCATGATCGAGCCGCCGCGCGAGACGATGCCGGTGACCCGGTCCGCGGTCAGCGGGATGTAGGCGAGCCTGACGCCGGCATGGATCGTGAAGTAGTCGACCCCCTGCTCGGCTTGCTCGATCAGGGTGTCGCGGAAGAGTTCCCAGGTCAATTCCTCGGCCTTGCCGCCGACTTTTTCCAAGGCCTGGTAAATCGGCACTGTGCCGATCGGCACCGGCGAGTTGCGGATAATCCATTCGCGGATCGTGTGGATGTTGCGGCCGGTCGACAGATCCATGACCGTGTCGGCGCCCCAGCGCGTCGCCCACACCATCTTCTCGACCTCCTCGGCGACCGAGGAGGTGACGATCGAATTGCCGATATTGGCGTTCACCTTCACGAGGAAATTCCGGCCGATGAGCATCGGCTCGGTTTCCGGGTGGTTGATGTTGTTCGGGATGATCGCGCGACCGCGCGCGATCTCGTCGCGGACGAATTCCGGGGTCACGTGGTCGGGGATTGAGGCGCCGAACGACTCGCCGTCCACGGCCCCCTCCCGCAGCAATTTCTCGCGGCCGAGGTTCTCGCGGATTGCGACATATTCCATCTCTTGTGTGATGATGCCACGCCGCGCATAGGCCAGCTGGGTGACCGCGGCGCCTTTCTTGGCGCGCAATACCTCGCGGTGGCCGCGGTCGAACAATGACACCGCGCTAGCCTCGCCGCGGCGCAGGCCGTTGTCTTCGGGCTTGACCTCGCGGCCCTGGTAGAGCTCGACATCGCCGCGCGCCAGGATCCAGGGTTTGCGCAATTCGGGCAAGCCCCGGTTGATGTCGATCGGGATCGTCGGGTCGGAATAGGGGCCGGAGGTGTCGTAGGCGCGCACCGGCGGCTCGCCGGCCGACGGATCGAGGTCGATCTCGCGCAGCGCAACCGAGATCTCGCGGTGCAACCTGCCCCGCTCGTGGACCTTGCGGGAGGCCGGGAAGGGCCCCGTGGTGACCCGAAGCTCCTCTACCTTCGGCATGAGCTTCGCGGATGAGAGTGGAGCGGAATCGGGCATCGTGGGTCTCCGTTGCACCAGTTGCACGACGACCCGGGAGGCATCTGCGAAGAGGAGGGCGGCTTTTGCCGCGGTGTTCCTGTCCCTACGCCGGCACGACCCGGATCAGGTTCGAAGGGTTGCCGCGCCCCATCTTCTCGGGCCGGCGGCGTCTCAGCCCCCTGTCGGGGCACCCCTTGGACTCGGCGATTATCCGCAAACTATCCCCGGTGCGTCAAGGTTGCGGTTTGATGACGGAGGAAGGCGGGCCGCCGGCCGCCCAGCCAGTAAAAGCGCAGCGCCCTTTATCCAAAATTTCGTCAAATCCGATTAGAAAAGCGTGGCGGACAACTTTTTGACGTGCAATAGACGGCGCAATGACCAACCGGGATTAAGGTCGACGGTGCCTGGTGGCAGTCGCAATCCCCCGTTCTATTCATTGGCCACCAGCGTCCAGTGCCGATTTTCGCAATGAGGGAGGAGCTGGTGGAACACAGCTTCATATCGCGGCACGTTTGCTCGGTCAATAACCACGGGCTGCTGCACCGGCCGGTGCACCCCGACAGATCGGGATATGAAATAGCCCGCGCACTGACCAAAGAAGCTTTCTGGATACTGGTTTTATTATCCTCGCTGGGCGTTTGGGCAGCCATCTGGGCGGCTGCCGCGTCATTGGCTTCGGCTTGGCTGCAGTGACGAATATCACTGTCTGAGAAGTCGGCTAGGATTCCCCGTAATTTCCTCTGTTCTCAGGGAGACAGCGATGCTTATGATCTCCGACGCCAACTGCGAAACAGTCATTGAGGAATACATCCGTACCAAAGGAGTGACACGCTGTCCCACTGCGTGCGTAGTCCCGACCCAGGCTTCGGTTACCGCAGCCGACCGCGCAGCGCTGGAAGAATACTGCAGCGAACGCGAGCGGCAGCGACGCGAAAAAGCCGCCGCGCGCGCCCGATTATTTTGGGGGACCGACAGTTCCGTTGGCTGACAACCGGCCATCTCGCAGAGCTGGATCAGCGGCGGCGCATTGTGCCGAGAGTATGGCCGACAGCTGCATGGTAGACCGGTGACGGGGCCAGCGCGTTCCGGCGCAGGCAGGCCTCAGTGAATTTGATCACGTGCTCGTCGCCATTGGCGACCAGCGCGATCGATCAGTGTCTCGGCGTTCTGCGCGCACGGCTCGATGTCCTCTGCCGGGGCTCTGGTGCCAAAGCATGCATAAAGCGCGCAGCCCGACTGCCAGGCGTAACGCAGTGCCGAACGTGCGGTCGTTTCGGCGACATTGGGGATTACCCCGCCGAATGCCGCTAGGCTGGTGACGCCGTGAATGAAAACGATCGTCGTCAGCACGTCATGGGCGTTCGCCAGATAGATCCGTGCAAATGTTTCCGTCAGTTCTGCCAGAAGCGTTTCGATGTCGCCACTGACATCAATCAATCCGATTATCGGCGGAAATTTGGGAAGATCGTCGAGCATCGCCAGCGAGGCGGTAATGTTTCCCAGAGGGCGCCGCTGATCCGGCGCAATAACCGGAACGTTCAAGATTGCTTCGTGGGGCGCCATCGGTCGGTCCGTTAGACGATCGCTGGAAGGCAGCTCCCGATATGTGGCCGCCCAGCTCGCCAGGGCATCGCCGAGCTCGCGCCTCCGCCATGACGTTTCGGTGGCCGCCAGGCTGCGGACGGCATGACCGACACGGATGACGCCGTGCGTCGCAGCGGCGCCAAAACCCGGCATCAGCCGCCCCGTCCAGAGGTCGAGCACCTCGGGCCAGGGTCCCTGACGCAGCTCTTCGCCAAAAAACTCCGCCCAATCCGCGAAGCGGTCGCGTTGGCCCAGCGAGCTGCGCCAAGTTTCGCCGCGGATCGGATCGCCGGCCAGGGGACGTGAGAGCAGTCTTTCCGCATACCGAGCGATCCACGGCATGACCGCCTGCGGGCGGCCCATCGCACAGAGCGCCTCGGCGACCATCGGCGCGTGGTTGCTGTTGCCGTTCTTCAGCGCGATATCGGATCCGGCCAAAGCCTCGATCGCCTCGTCGAGTGACTCATAACTTGAAGTCGCCATCGCGCCACCTCAATCGCCTCGACGAGTTTAGCCCTATTGGCTACTCCCGCCAAATGCCTCGGCCGGCCGCCTGTGCCTTTTGTTCCGCTGCGAGCAGCCGCCCCGAAGCATTCGCCGGAACCCGGCCGGCGCCGTTGAGAACCACCGCCTCTGCGACGTCGATATTGCCGAGGTTACAGCGGTATTGCGCGGCGCCGGGCTCGGTCGCCTGACAGACGACCTCGCGGCCTCGGATGTAATGTTCGAGCTGGTGGGCGAGCTCGCCTTTTTCGCCCTCGACGCCTTGAAGATGCGCAATGCCGTCGGGAAATACGAGGGTCGCCGTGTCGGCAACCTTCGGCACACCCCGCAAGACGGTCGGAGATTGTGCGGGCGCGGCTGGGGGCGCGGATTGTGGTGCGGCAGGATGCGGGGCGGTGGCGATGGGCTTGGACATGATCCCCTCCGCCTCCTCGACAAAATCGTGCCAGATCTTGGCGGGGAGCTCGCCGCCGGCGACGCCGTCCATCGGGCTGTCGTCGTCGTTGCCGACCCAGACGCCGACGACGATGTCGGATGTGAACCCGATGAACCAGGCATCGCGATAGTCCTGCGTCGTGCCGGTTTTGCCGGCAGCTCGCCGGTCGAGCCGCGCTGCCCGCCCGGTGCCGTTGGTGACAACCCCGTAAGGGCACGGGCCCCCGATATCCGGTCTCGTAGTTCTTCGGCTGCCAATCGCCGATCGTAACTGGCTGGTCGACGACGACGCTGTCGGGGGTGTAGCCGGCATTGAACGCGGCGAGATAGACGAAAATCTTGAACAGCGATCCCGCCTGACGTTGCGCCTGGACCGCGCGGTTGAACTGGCTCTGCGAATAATCCCGGCCGCCGACGAGCGCGAGGACCGCGCCGTCCGGCGCAAGCGCGACGAGCGCCGCCTGGCCGACATGCCGGCGAGCCCCCTCTTGCCCGAGCCACTTTTCGATTACGTGTTCCGCCGCTTCCTGGAGGCGCGGATCGAGCGTCGTATCGGCCCCGAGGTCCATCGGCGGCGAGCCGACAAGACGCTTCAGCTCGCTCTCGGCGGTGTCGACAAAGTAATTCTGCCCCGGCTCGGTTTCAGGCGGTGCCGCGAGCTTGGCCGGGTAGGCCCGAGCCGCTGCCGCGCGCGCCTTGTCGAGATAGCCGGCCGCCACCATAGCTTCCAGCACCGTATCCGCGTGCCGGCGCGCCGCCTCGAGATTCTGCGTCGGCGCCAATTGCGTCGGCGAGCGAATGAGACCCGCCAGCATTGCCGACTCGGCAAGGTTCAATGATCCCGCCTTTTTCCCGAAGTACCGCTGCGCCGCGGCGTCGACGCCATAAGCTCCCGCCCCGAAATAGGCCGAATTGAGGTACCGGGCGAGAATCTGGTCTTTGCTGAGGCGCGTTTCGAGCCACAGCGCGATGATGATTTCCTGCACTTTGCGGCGCAACGAGCGCTCCGGGGAAAGATAGCTCATCCGCGCCAGCTGCTGGGTTATCGTGCTGGCGCCTTCGAGCCCGCCCTCGCCGCGCAGATCGTGCCAAGCCGCACGCAGAATGCCGCGAAGATCGATCCCGTGATGCGAGTAGAAGCGCCGATCCTCGATGGCGATCACGGCATGGACCAGATCCGCCGGCAACCGGTCGATCGCGACCTTGTCGGCTCTCCTGGCGCCGCGGGCCGCAAAGACTTGACCGCCAGCGGCTGTGAAGACGATTGCCGGACCGGTCTCGTCGGCATTGCCGCCGCCCGAGGCTGGCAGGGTGACAACGCAATAGCCGATATAGGCCAGGACCAGCAGTACCGTCGCCGCGCCCGCCCACCTGAAGCCGACCAGAACCCAATGTAGACCAGTTCGCACCAGGCTCCTCCTCACGCGCCCGCTCTTTTCGATTTACTTAACCGGAACCAAAAGAATCCCGCCTTCGTTCCGCCTTCTTGGGGGGCCAGACCCTCACCCGCCTCGCTGCGCTCGGCACCCTCTCCCGCAGTGCGGGAGAGGGGCTACGACGCATTCAGCTCAAAGCTCCTCTCCCGCAGTGCGGGAGAGGGGGAACCAAGCGCGAAGCGCTTGGTGGGTGAGGGTGGGCTCAATCGACGCCGACCGCGGCGCCGAGGGTGTCGCCGATCGAACGGTTGAGCACGAGGTCGGCGATTGCGTCGAGGCCGGTTGGCTCGCGGTTGATGATCACCAGGGTTGCGCCGTTGCGTTTCGCCAGTTCCGGAAAGCCGGCCGCCGGATAGACGACCAATGACGAGCCGGCGACTATGAACAGGTCGGCGGCGCGGGTCTCGATTTCGCCCCGGCGCATGGCGTCCACCGGCATTGCCTGGCCAAAGGAGATCGTCGCGGTCTTCACAAAGCCGCCGCAATCGTCACACAACGGTGGCCTTCCGCTGCGCTCGAAGGCGATGCGCAGCGCGTCGAGCTCATAGCGTGTCTGGCAGTCGAGACAATGCGCATAAGTCGTATTTCCATGGAGCTCGATGACGCGCTCGTCGGGGATGCCTGAGGCTTGGTGCAGACCGTCGATATTCTGCGTGATCACACCGGCGACCGTGCCGCGGCGGACCAGCTCCGCGACGGCGCGATGACCCCGGTTCGGGGCTGCTGCGCGAAAGGTCTCCTCCATTGCGAAGCGCCGCCGCCAGGTTTCGCGGCGCGCCTCTTCCGAGGCGACGAAATCCGAGAAGTCGATCGGCGCCATGCGGGTCCAGATCCCGCCGGGGCTGCGGAAATCGGGAATGCCCGACTCGGTGCTGATGCCGGCTCCGGTAAAGACGACAGCGCGGCGCGCCCGCGCGATCGCCCGGGCCAGCTCGGCAATCGCTCGATCGCGGGCCATGCCGCTAGTTTGGCAAATGCGCCGCGACGCGCCAAGCCCGGCGTGCGATGTTGGCGGCCGTGAGCGTGCGCCCTGCCTACCTCGCCGCCGAGGGATTTGCCGAAGAGCTCGACCATGAGCTCGGTGGCGCCGAGACGAGGCACGGCCGCCTGTTGATCGCCTCGGGGCCGCCCCGCCCCGCGGCATGGGCCGCGAACGTCTGGCTCGACCCGCAGGAAATCCCGATCGCCTCGATTTCGGATGCGGCCGCAAAGCTGCGGGCGATCCAGCGCAATTGGGCGGTCTATGCCCCTCGCCTCTACCGGCGCGCAATGCTGATCCAGGAGCAGCTGCCGAAAGTCTCAGCGAAACCGCTCGTGTTCGGGACATCGGCGCCGGCGGCCCCGCTCGGATCGTGGACCCTGCTCGACGCCGGGACGATGCTCGCGGCGCCGCATTGCACGAACCCCTTTCCCAATGGCGAGATCCAGTTCGTCGAGGATCGCACCGGCCCGCCGAGCCGCGCCTATCTGAAGCTGTGGGAGGCGCTGACCCTGATCGGCCGCCGGCCCGGCCGGGGGTACATCTGTCTCGATCTCGGATCGAGCCCCGGCGGGTGGAGCTGGGCATTGCAGCAAATGGGCGCGCGGGTGATCAGCGTCGACAAGGCGCCGCTCGCCCCCGAAATCGCGCGCCTCCCCGGCATCGAGCGCAGACAGGAGAGCGCTTTCGCCGTCGACCCGCGTACGATCGGCCCTATCGACTGGCTGTTTTCGGATGTCGTGTGCTATCCGGCGCGGCTGCTGGCGCTGGTCGAGCGCTGGCTCGCCAGCGGAACCTGCCGCAACTTCGTCTGCACGATCAAATTCCAGGGCCCGACCGATCACGAGACCGCCCGCCGCTTCGCCGCGATCCCGGGCGCGCAACTCCGCCACCTGTTCCACAACAAGCACGAGCTGACCTGGAGCAAAATCGATTAGCATGCGAACGTTCGTCGTTCCCGCAAAAGCGACGCGAAAGCGGGAACCCAGAATCCCTGGACCCCGCTTTACGGGGCGACGGAAGGTGAAGGGAGAAGGCCGTGGAACCGGGTTTGCGGGGACGCAAGGCGCTGGTCACGCCGGAACGCGTGCTCGCGGCGATCGAGGCGGCGCGGTGACGCCGACCGTCAGCCTGCCGATGTACAACCTTCCGGAAATGCGGGAGGTCAACGCGCGTTTCTGGGAGGCGCTGCGCGGGTGCTTGGTTGAAGCGGGTCTACGCGGGGTTCCGAAGAGCTTGACGTTCGAGCGGCTGCCGGTGCCGCAGCGTATCGGCCCCGAGGTTTTGTTCTCGCAGACCTGCGGCTACCCGCTCGAGACGATCTTTTCCGGGCAGGCCATCCGGCTCGGCACGCCGTGCTATGCCGCGCCGGGCTGCGACGGACCTACCCATTGCGGATTGTTCATCGTGGCGGCCGGGTCGGCAGCACGCGAATTGCGCGATTTGCGCGGCGGCGTATTCCTCTTCAACAACCGTCACTCCAATTCGGGGATGAACTTGCCGCGGCGCGCCCTGGCAGACATTGCCGATGGCCGCCCCTTCTTCGCGAAGGTCGTCGAAACCGGAAGTCATCCCGGCAACCTCGATCGCATCGCACGCGGCGAAGCCGATGCGACCGCGGTCGACAATGTCACCTACGCCTTCTGGCGTCACTACCGCCCCTCAGCGGCGCGGCAAGTCCGTGTCCTCGCACCGACGCCGCCGAGCCCGGCGATACCCTTCGTGACATCGGTCGCGACGCCACCGGCGACCGTGGCAATATTGCGCAACGCCTTGACCCGCCTGGGATTTGAGCCGCGCACCGCAGCAGCGCGCGGCGGTCTCACGATCACCGACATCGTGGATGTGCCCGCGGCGGCGTATGGTCGGCTGCTCGAATACGAACGCGAAGCAGCCGAACTCGGCTATCCTGAGCTCGCTTAAAACAGGAGGCATCAATGCTCGGGGAGAAACTAACCGGCTGTGTCGCGCGATTTGCCGACCGCCGAGAAGACTGGTCGGTGTTCGGGTTCGAGACCGCCCGCGACCCGCGCTACGCCCGCGCCCAACGCCGCTACCTCGGAGCCAGCGGCTCGGCAGATCCCAAGGATCTGCGCGGCGCCATCCCGGCGACGGCTTTCACGATGTCGATACAAACCATGCCCGCGGGAAACCGCATCCCGATCCATTGCCATGAAACCGAAGAGGTCTTCTTTATCCTGGAAGGCGAATGCCTCGTGCGCTGCTGGGAGGGTGGGGAGAGCTGCGACATTCGGCTTGGCCGCTGGGATCTCGTCGCATTGCCGCCGTTCCTGAACCACGAGATCTTCAACGACGGTCCCGGCGATTGCCACGTCCAGACATTGCTCGCCAAGCCCCAGCCATTGCGTCCGCAATATGCCGACCCCGAGTTGCTGGAGCTGCAAGCGGCCCAGGGGTAAGGCAGGGATCTGCCTAACGAACGATCCGACCTCAAAGCTGATCCTGGTGCAGACGGCTGTCGATAATAGCGAGGAAGTCTGGCGACTGTGGTCTGCACTGGCCGAGCAATTCGGCGAAGGGTAGTGTTCGGATCGCCGGCGTATGTGCGGGCGAAGACGGGCGAAGACCGACGCGTCGTAGTTTTCCAAGCCCGCTATCGCCGTTGACACCGGTCCTATCGATCGCGAGAGTCGGCTGCATGGACCACTTGGGCGGATGTCACTGCGGTAACATGCATGTGCGTCTTCGCCTGTCGAAGCCGCCGGAAGACAACCCGCTGCGCGCATGTACGTGCTCGTTCTGCCGCAGCCATAGCCCGCGCATCGTTGCCGACCGCGAAGGGCTATTCGAGGTCTGGGCCGATGACTGGTCGCTCGTCGAAAATTACCGGTTCGGAACCCGCACCTGCGATTTTCTGATCTGCCGCCGCTGCGGCGTCTTCATCGCGGCAGTCACGGAAACCACGGAGGGCGCGCGCGCGGTCGTCAATGTGAACTGCCTGAGCGATCGTGAGCGCTTCACCACAGTTCCAGTGGTTCATAACTTTGAGGGCGAGACCGGCGAAACCAGATCGGCGCGCCACGCAGCGAACTGGATGCCGGCGATCATCCGCCGCTAGTTACGCCTGGGCGGGGGCAGTAGACGACGCCGCATGAAGAGCGTACCGGCTACCGGAGTGTCGTAGTAGGGCTCGATGACGTCGAACCCCAACCTGCGGTACAGCCGCCGCGCTTCTGCCATGGAAGGCAAGGTGTCCAGCCGCATCTCGCGGTAACCGATGCGTTCGGCCACTTCGATAAGCGCAGCAACCAAGCGCCATCCGAGGCCGCTGCCACGCCCCTCGGGGCAAACGTATAGACGCTTCATCTCGCAGCAACCCGGGGCGTCGAGCGGTCGGAGCCCGACACAACCCACGACCCTACCGGAAGCGTCACGCGCCAGCAGCAGCTCGCCGGCGGGAGGGGCATACTTGCCGGGCATCGCGGCCATCTCCCCCTCGAAGTCCTGATAAGCCAAGTCAACGTCAAGCGAGGCGGCGTAGGTTCGAAAGAGCGTTATTGTCGCTTCGAGATCGGCGGCCGTTCGAACGGGGTTTACCTGGAACGGAGGTTTGAGCACGCGCCAGGTATGGCGGCGCGCTCATTGCTTTGCAATTGCCGATCGACCCACCCTGCATAAAGAGAATTTAACGAGTACGACTACTTCTGCCGCCGGGGCATGTTCTCCCGCAGGATTTCGTTGATGCGCGCCTGCCAACCCCTTCCTTCTTGCCGGAACGCCTTGCCTCCGGGTTGCCGGCCTTTACCGTCGTCGGATTGCCGGACAAGGCGGTCGCCGAGTTGCGCGAACGGGTCCGCGCGGCGCCGCTTCGCTGGGGCTCGGGTTGCCGCCGCGGCGGATCACCGTCAACCTCGCCCCCGCCGACGTGCTCAACGAGGGCAGCCATTTCGACCTGCCGTTCGCGCTCGGCCTGTTGACGCAATGGAGGCATTGCCGGCAGACGACCTCGCCGCGTGCACGGCCCTTGGGGAGGTGGCGCTCGATGGCTCGCCGACGAGCGTCGCCGGCATGTTGCTCGCGGCGTTGGCGGCGGCGAGCCGCGGCAGCGGCGTCATCTGCCCGGCGGAATGCGGCGGCGAGGCGGCCTGGGCGGACGAGGTGAGGTGATCGCGGCGCCGAGCCTCTTGGCGATCGTCAATCATTTCAAGGGGACCCAGCTGTTGCCGCCGCCCGAGCACGGCTTGCGCCGTCACGCTCGGCCGGGCTCGACCTCGCCGAAGTCAAGGGCCAGGAAAGCGCCAAGCGCGCCCTCGAAATCGCCGCGGCGGGCGGACACAATTTGCTCATGGTCGAGCCTATTAAACCTTTCACTGTGCAACGAACCATCGCAGGCGGATGGCAGGTGGTCAGCGACCTTCCGTTCCGTAGGGCGTGATAGAAAATGTCACGGTTTGCATTTGTCACAGATTTTAAGAGAATTACATAAATACACATATCAGGGTTATAGTTAGATTGACAATTACGCAGTAGTTATGATATAAGCATCAACCCGATTTGGAGAAGCTCCCTCGATATGCAGAATGTTATTGTGAACCAGCCCGAAATTTTTGAGAGAATCGCGACCGATGTGGACCATCTCTCGAAATTCTTGTCCGAAATTCGGAAGATAACAAAAGCAGCCAGAGAAGTGACCTGGCAGCGCTATCACTCCGATCCCAATGATACCTTCGGCAAACAGTTCCCCACGGTGAGCCTTGCGATATTTCAATTGGCGAATTTAGTTGGAACGCCCTCTATAGCTGAACGCGCCGCAGCGTCGCAACAGCAACGTGAGGCCAGCTAATATTATCAAAAAATAGGGGAATTCTCTGGATATATTGTAACTGCATAAAGGAGCTTCCTCCACCCTCTTCAATGTGCTCTACGTAAAACACCGATCGTAAGCTGGTAGCTTGTGAATTTTTGTCTAGGAAAGGGATGTTGGAGATCCCACAGCTTATTTCCTTGCTTTGATCAGGTTCGAGTTGCGCAGATAAATCGTACGTCACGCTGTCTATGACGTTCTGAGTCTCTGTTTCGACGCCTTAGGATTAGGCTCGGATCTTGGATGCTTCCTGCTGGTAGCCCAGCCAGCAGCGGGGCATTATGGAACTGGTCAAGATAACCTGGATCATTGGCTTGCGGACCAGTCGGGGTTACATCGAACTTGATAATGTCGGGTTTTCCCTCGTTTGGCGTAACTGGGGGTGCATCACCCGTAGCGGTAAACGATACCCCGTGAAGAATGGTGGCTTGTCGAGCGACGGTCTTACCCTTTTGAGGGACAATGGTTTCTGGTATTAGGAGCCATTGCCCTGATTCAAAGTGAAATACGTTGGCAATATCGTGCTCGTCAACAATTAGCTGCTCATAAAGTAGCCCCTAACGTATATATCTCCCTGGCCAGTGTTTAACAAAGCGCCACGATCGGGCACTGACATGATGAGCGGTATAAACGTCAACGTTTCTTTGGTGGTATTTTGCTGAAAAAAGAACGGCGTTTTATTAGCGCCGTTTGGACGGAACACACTAAAGTACCCGGTGCCTTCCCAGACGCCTACCAGATGAGCCAATGGTCCCAATCTGCGTAGCGCTAAATATTTCAGTTCTTCTCCTAGTTTTTGCCATATGCTTAAAGTCCGCATGTTTTATGAACTCCATGATTTTTGGAGCCCAGTTTCGGGATAAGTGCAGAAAAAGCTAGTTACCGAGTGGGCCGCCACCGTGTAATCCTCAAAAGGACCAACGCACAGTAGCAGCTTCTCAACATCTTGTCAAGGGAACCAGTTAAAACACCACATTTGGCGGAACTGATCCTCTCCTCCCCACCGCCGCCGTGCTCCTCGCCACCCAACGCACCGGTAATGGCGGGGATCGCCGTCGTGCTGATCCTCTTATCGAGGATTGATCATCGCAAGCTGCTAGGGCGGCAGTTGATTCTTGCTGTTCCACAGGACGGCGATGGGATAGGGTATGTCCGCACGCCCTGCGCTAAACCACAGCAGCCACTACAACGTGTCTTTGTGTGAGGGACCAGATGGCCCAAGAGATCGAGAAATTGAACACGCCCAGCGTTCCTAGTGCGGACGTAATCAATCTCGGATCAAACAGTCTGATCGATCTGACGGGTATTCCACCAGATCAGGTAGCCGAGCTAAAACGTCAATTTGCGTCTGGGATGATTGACCTGAAGAAAAAAGCCGAAGAGCTAAAGATAGATAATGCTTCGCTCGCGATGCTCCTAAATTCATTCAACACCGAGGCAGCCAAAGCCACGCAAGCGAACGTCTCGATGACTGCGACCCACGCGCAGACGACAGCTATCGGCAGGACCGAAGTGGTGGTCGGAAACACCGACCGGGCCGCATCGGGCAAACTGTCTGCCTCGGCTGCGGGCGTTCCGGATCGTCTTTTATGGATTGTCGGCATCGCAGCCGTCGCGGCAGTCATTGTGGCCCTGATCATTTTTCACCACTGATGTTCAGGACGTCTCTTACAGTCCGAACGGCCGACGAGGCCTGCTCGTCGATTGACACGCTACGCGCCTCGCTCGACAAGTCGGACATTCCCATCACATCGAAGTCTTTTTTGATCGACGCCGCCCGTGAAACCCTCGAACTTTGGCGGGCACAGCTCGCCCGGCCGAATACGAAGTTGCTCAAGGCCGAGAGGATTTTCGAGGGAAGCGACTACAGGATTGTGCTGAAGGTCCGCGCGAAGGTTGGAATCATTAGCCTACTTCGGAGATCCCTCGGTATCGGGTAATGCGATCGTCGCGCCGATATTATCGCAGTCGCACTTATTCCTCCACTGCGGGACAGGAGGCGGCTCGACGACACATAGAAGAAGCTCGCGAATTTGAAAAAGAGATGGGCGGGACTGTCTCCGACGTGAAGAAATATTTCTTCGGACTCAACGAGGCTGAATTAAATGAGCTATTTGCGGTATATAAGCGTCAGTACGGTGCGTCAAAAGAGGTTTACGCTAGACAGGTGTTTTCCAGATGGAAGTCTGGTTCGACCAAAATGTCGGGCCTTGTTGCGAAAAGGCTATTCAATCTTCTGCCACCAAGAATGCCGATAGCCGTAAAACTTGAACTTGCGGGTAATGTATGGCGGCATTTTGGAACAAGTTCCACTCATCATTTTACGGTGGGTCCGAATGCTGATGCAAAGCTGTTTATAAACAGATTATATGAAACGTTTAACTTGGAAATCCAAGATTACAATATCCCACAGAGTGTAAAAAATAGGTTTGACTGGCTTGCGGCGGGAGATGTTTCGGTAAAGGAGCGTCTGCTCAACTATTTTAGACAGATGGACAGGAAGATCGCCACTGACAGCCTTCACGACCAACTTCCTGTGCTTCAAGCGCAGATGCGTAACTACTCAGGTCATACAGGCTCTGTTTGCACAAAAATCGAGATACACAAGCACTCTGTCCAGATATGGATCGATCCGAGGCTTGATGCGCACTTTCGGGAAGGACAGCCAGAACGAAAACACACAGTTCGCGGCGCGTCCGGGGTAGTTTGGCTTCTGATCGCAGTGGCGGTGATCGTCGCAATAATATTCCTATCGCATCGGTAGCGTCACCGCCTTGTCGATATCAAAGAAGAGGCTCGTATCTCCCCCTCACAGAGATTTATCCTCAAGAAGGTTGCGAAGGCGTCACCTGTCGCGATCCGCATTACGACTGATCAGCATCACCTTACTGAGCACCGCCTTATTGGGACTGAGTTTACTGGCGCGGCAGTTCCCGGCGATCTGGACGCGTGAGCAAATTCAGCAGGAACTCCCCTCTTCCTCAGCAGCAATCGCGACCCAAAGTCCGTCAGTAACAACGTGTTTCACCCCGGCTCAAGCTTGCGCGGACCTGATCGTTAACATTCTCGATCATGCACAATCCGAGGTACGGCTTCAGGCATACGGGTTTACCTCGTCACCAATCTTGTCCGCTCTGGTCGCGGCCAAACGGCGGGGCGTGGATGTGGTCGTCATCCTTGATAAGTCTGACGATCGCGCATCTTCTGGCCGCGGCGGCAGTGGGGCAGAGTTCGTAGCCCACGCAGGAATACCTGTTTTCATCGACTATCGACCCGCAATTGCTCACAATAAGGTCATTGTAGTTGATAAGCACATCGTTGTGACCGGATCATATAATGTCACTGCTGCCGCCGAGCATAGAAACACTGAAAATGTTACGGTGGTCGATTCACCTAAAGTTGCGGACCAATTCCTGTCGAACTGGCAATCTCGCCTCGTTGTTTCCAGGCCCTTCGTTGATGGAGATCGCTGACTGGACAATTACGGTGACCAATTACGGTGACGGTTTACTTAAAGCCCGTAAGCCGGTGTTGCCCGGAGCGAGAGGCCAACTGGGGGCGTCGGAACTGGGCCTGAAGATAGCTGCCCTTGGTCCTCGGCGCTGAGATCGCTGATGCCGGGGATGGAGCTCAGGATCTCGATCGCGGTGCGAAAGGGCTCGACATGGGCGTCGACCTCCTGACCGGTCTGACCGATGGCGGCGTCGATCGCATCGATATATTGGAGGAGCGTGGGCCGGCCTGTGCCCCAGAAACGACGAAAGCGCCGGCAAGCGTCACCAGAATAGGCGGTGACGGTATTACCGAGGTCCATGGCAGGACGCCGTCGGCAATCCAGCAATTTCTACGTAACGGTCCCGCAATTGCCGTAATCTTGTTGTACTGTCACGGGAGTCAGCCTCTGTCACCGGGTTAGGGATTTTCGATGAGAGAATTTGGCGATGCCTGATCTCGACCTGATATTACAGGTGAAACAGGATGATGCGGATGTTCGGCTGCCGCGGCAAGTCAACCTGAGTTTGCTTCATAATTTCGGAGTTCCCACCGCGCCGCGCTCGAGGCGTGTTGACCGCGATAAAGACCGCATCGGCTCCCTCGATCGCCGGCATCCGTTCAGTCGTAAAAGCCAGCCGTCCCGCTGCCGTATTGGCCGCCGCCAAACCCCCGAGGTCTGGCTCGTAGATAGGCATCTCGCCGCGCCGCAGCCGCGCAATCTTGATGCATGAAGGCAAGGGCAGCGAAGCTGGCATCGGTGACCCATTGCGGCTATACTCAACCATCGCTTGCAATAAGGTAAAGGCATGGTCGCGAAGGTGCGGACCGTGGCGTTTCACGGGGTCGAGGTCATCGAGGTCGAGACCCAGGTGACGATCGCCTCGGGCTTGCCGGCCTTTACCGTTGTCGGGCTGCCGGACAAGGCGGTCGCCGAGTTGCGCGAACGGGTTCGCGCGGCGCTCGCCTCGCTCGGCCTCGGATTGCCGCCGAGGCGGATCACCGTCAACCTCGCCCCCGCCGATGTGCTCAAGGAAGGCAGCCATTTCGACCTGCCGATCGCGCTGGCTCTGCTGACGGCGATGGACGCGCTCCCGGCGGACGAGCTCGGCGGCTTCATGGCGCTCGGCGAGGTGGCGCTCGACGGCGCACTCACGAGCGTCGCCGGCGTGCTGCTCGCGGCATTGGCGGCGGCGAGCCGCGGCAGCGGCGTCATCTGCCCGGCCGAATGCGGCGGCGAGGCGGCCTGGGCGGGCGAAGTGGAGGTGATCGCGGCGCCGAGCCTCCTGGCGATCGTCAATCATTTCAAGGGGACCCAGCTGTTGCCGCCGCCCGAGCCGCGGCTCGCGCCGTCGCGCTCGGCCGGGCTCGACCTCGCCGATGTGAAGGGCCAGGAGAGCGCCAAGCGCGCCCTCGAAATCGCCGCGGCCGGAGGGCACAATTTGCTGATGGTCGGCCCGCCGGGCGCCGGCAAGTCGATGCTGGCGGCGCGGCTGCCCGGCATCCTGCCGCCGCTCGAACCGGCCGAGGCGCTGGAACTGGGCATGATCCAGTCGGTGGCGGGCGGATTGCGCAGCGGCGGGTTGTCGCGCGAGCGGCCGTTCCGCGACCCGCATCATTCCGCCTCGCTCGCAGCGTTGGTCGGCGGCGGGCCGCGCCCCCGGCCGGGCGAGATTTCGCTCGCGCATCAGGGGGTGCTGTTCCTGGATGAGCTGGCCGAGTTCAACCGCGCCGCGCTCGAAGCGCTCCGCCAGCCGCTCGAGACCGGCCGCGTCAGCATCGCCCGCGCCCAGGGGCACGTTACCTACCCCGCGCGCTTTCAGCTGATCGCGGCGATGAACCCGTGCCGCTGCGGCCATTTTGCCGAACTCGCCTGCGGCCGGGCGCCGCGCTGCGCGGAAGACTACCAGGGCCGGCTGTCGGGCCCGTTGCTCGACCGCATCGACCTGCATATCGATGTCGCGGCCGTGGCGCCGGCGGATCTCGCGCTGCCGCCCGCCGCCGAGGGCAGCGCAGCGGTCGCCGGCCGGGTCGCGGCGGCCCGCGCCAGGCAAGCCCGGCGCTATGCGGGGCTGCCCGCCGAGCGCGGCATCCGCACCAACGCCGAGGCCGACGGGGCATTGCTCGACGAGGTCGCGACCCCCGAGCCCGCCGGCCGCGCACTGCTCGCCCGGGCGGCCGAGCGGCTGCGCCTCTCGGCGCGCGGCTACCACCGCGTCTTGCGCGTCGCGCGAACCCTGGCCGACCTCGACGGCTCAACCATCATTGCGCGTCGCCACGTTGCCGAGGCGCTGAGCTACCGTCGAATGAAGATGCTGCCGGAAGGGGAGGCGCGGCGAGCCTGACCTCCGCGACAACTTGCACTCGGTTCCACGCGTTTTTGCATGGCCACTATGCGCTGCGGGGCGGAACGGACGGTTGTTACGATCCGTTACCTCGATGAAACTCAAAGACATGGAACGTCATCGAACATCGGCAAACTGGATCAATTGTGACGGTGCAAGGCAATGCAGTTGGAAATGAACTCACATTCGCAGGCAATTCTCTGTTGTGGCGTTCCTGAGATGGAGCAAGCCGACACGGTTGGGGAACAGCTCCTGGACTTTCTCGATGGCAGAACGGATGGGGAAGAGCTTCTCCACGCGCTTTACGACCATGTTCTCGATGAACCGGTCCCGGAACAGATGCGGGCGCTTTTCAGGGCGGGGTTGGCCGACTAAGCCTAAGGCTGGTCGGGGACGAGCGGCGGCGCGCCGCCGCCGACTTCGTCCCAAATCCTGATCCTGTGCGTCGGCTCGCGGATGAAAGCGAGGCTGACGATGACGCCGATCGCCGCGACCGCCATCGGATATAAGAGGCCGCTCAGGGCGATGCCGGTAATCGCGGCGATCGAGGCCCCTGCGGCCGGAACCAGCCCGCCGAAGACGCCGTTGCCGACGTGATACGGCAGCGACATCGAGGTGTAACGGATGCGCGCCGGAAACAGCTCGACCAGAAACGCGGCGATCGGGCCGTACACCATCGTCACCAGGATCACCATGTAGAAAACCAGGATCGTCAGGACGACCGGGTTGTCCTTGAAGGTGCCGAGCCAGGTAAACACCGGCCAATAGCTGATCACCGCCAACGCGAAGCCCAGGGTCATGATGTTGCGGCGACCGATCCTGTCGGAGAGCGCACCGAACGCGACAAAGAACGGAGCGCCCAAGGTCAATGCGATCATCATAATGATGAATACGGTGACGTAATTGACCTTGAGAACCGCCGTTAAATAGAACAGCGCGTAGAATTGGCCCGTGTACCAGACGACGCCTTCGGGCGCGGTGGCGCCGAACAACGCCACCAGCATCAGGCTCCAGTTCTTGCCGCCGCTGAGGAAACTGTCGGCCGCCGGGTTGGTCGAAGCCTTGCCCTGTTCTTTGAGGCGGGCGAACAGCGGGGATTCCTCGAGCTTGAGCCGGATATAGCCTGCGAGCACAACGAGGATCGCGGAGAGCAAGAACGGGATCCGCCAACCCCAGTCGCCGAACACCTCGTCGCCCATCGCCAGCCGGCAGATCAGGATGACCAAAAGGGCAAAGACAATCCCCAAAGTCGCCGTCGTCTGGATCCAGCTCGTATAAAAGCCGCGTTTGCCGTCGGGGGAGTGCTCGGCGATGTAGGTCGCCGCACCACCGTATTCGCCGCCCAAGGCGAGACCCTGCAGGACCCGCATGCTGACCAGCAGGATCGGTGCGAGGGCCCCGATCACGTCATAGCCCGGCAACAGGCCGACGACGAAGGTCGCCGCTCCCATCAATCCCAGGGTAAGCATGAAGGTGAATTTGCGGCCGATCAGGTCACCCAGATAGCCGAAGAGGACGGCGCCAAACGGCCGAACGAGGAAACCCGTCCAGAACACGAAAAGACTTGCAATGAAGGCGACCGTCGGGTTCAGGGCGGGCGAGAAGAAATGCTTGCTGAAAAACAGCGCGAGCACGCCGTAGAGATAGAAGTCGTACCATTCGATCAGCGTGCCGACCGAGGACGCACCAATAATCCACGGCAGACCAAGGGCGCCGGTGGCGATCCTTCGACCGGCAGCGTCTGCTGACACCGACATGACACTCTCCCAGGCGTTTACTCCCGCTGTCTGAGTACACGCAAACGGCGGTAGGTTTCAAGCGCGCCGCATCTTTTTGCGGCGACCCGACCGCGCTATCTCTTAGCGGCGCGGAGGATCAACCGATGACAGCGCCACCCAAGCTTGCTCCCTCACGAATGACCATCGAGGAATTTCTCGATTGGCCCGGAGACGGCAGTCGAAACAAGTTCGAACTCGTCGACGGCGAACCGTGCGCCATGGCGCCAGCGAGCGTCCCGCACGGGATTATCCAGGCGACACTGGCGCGCCTCCTGGGAACTCACTTGTCTGGGACACGCTGCTATGTCGTAGTCGAGCCGGGCGTCATCCCGAGGGTCAAGTCGGATACAAACATGCGGGTCCCGGATCTCGCGGTCAGTTGCGAGATGCCTGATAGGGGCCAACGGGCGCTGACGGAGCCGACCCTCGTCGTAGAAATATTGTCGCCGAGCAACGAATCCGAGACGCGCGAGAATGTCTGGGCCTACACGACAATCCCCACGGTTCGGGAGATCTTGTTGATCCGCTCGACACGCGTTGCCGCCGAACTGATACGACGCGGTGCGGATGGGATCTGGCCCCCAAACCCCGAGCCGGTCGATGCCGACTCGGTGCTTGTCTTAGACAGTATCGATTTTTCCTGCCCGCTAGCCGCGATTTACGAAAATACGCATCTCCCCCGCGCCGCCGGCGGGGGCTGATCAGCCTCGCGGCAGCATTGCGCCGAGGTCGCGGCCGCCAACGAGGTGCACGTGGAAGTGTGGCACTTCCTGATGGGCGGCGGGTCCGGTGTTGGAGAGGACGCGATAGCCGCTTTCGGCAATGCCCCGCTCGCGGGCGATATGCCCGAGGGCGCGGACCAGGGCGTCGATCTCGGCAACCGAGGCATTCGCGGAAAAATCATCGAAGGAAACGTATTCCCCTTTCGGGATCACCAGGACATGCGTCGGGGCTCGCGCGGTGATGTCGTCAAAGGCGAGGACGTACTCGTCCTCATAAACTCTCTTGCAAGGGATCTCGCCGCGCAGGATGCGGGCGAAGATATTGTTGCGGTCGTAGGTCATCGCTTCGCCTCGGCTGGGTGGAGTTCAGAGCTTGGCGCGGGCGCGCTTTTCGGCAATCCCGGAAATACCCTCCCGGCGGGTCAATTCCGCCGCGACATCTGCAGGGGAAATGCCGGCTGCGGCCCACAGCACCAGCAGGTGATAGAGCAGATCGGCGCTCTCGCCGGCAAGCGCCGCCGGGTTGTTCCCGACACCCTCGATCACTGCCTCGACTGCTTCTTCACCGAGTTTTTGCGCAATTTTGGCGCGGCCGCGGGAAAAGAGGCGCGCGGTGTACGAGGTTTGCGGATCGGCGTCGCGGCGCGACTGAATGACCCGCCACAACCGGTCGAGAGCGGGGCCCAGCTGCTCTTCGTCCATGGCTCAGCGCCGCACCGGGATGCCGCAGGCGGCGAGCCGCGCCTTGGCCTCGCCGATGCGGTAGGTTCCGAAATGGAAGATCGAGGCGGCGAGGACCGCGGTAGCATGGCCGTCGCGAATACCCTCGACCAGGTGGTCGAGCGTGCCGACCCCCCCGGAGGCGATGACCGGCACGCGAACCGCGTCCGCGACGGCGCGTGTCAGCGGGATGTCGAACCCCGACTTGGTGCCGTCCCGGTCCATCGAGGTCAGCAGGATCTCGCCGGCGCCGTAATCGGCAAGCCGGCACGCCCACGCGATCGCGTCGATCCCGCTGCCTCGGCGGCCACCATGGGTGAAAACTTCCCACCGTTCGGGAGCTATGGCTTTGGCGTCGATCGCCGCGACGATGCACTGGCTTCCAAACTTTTGGGCCGCCTCGCGCACGAATTCGGGCCGAGTGACGGCGGCGGTGTTGATCGACACCTTGTCGGCCCCGGCGAGAAGGAGCCGGCGGATGTCCTCGACCGTCCGCACACCGCCGCCGACGGTCAGCGGCATAAAGCATTCCTCGGCCGTTCGCCGCACCACGCCATAGAGCGTATCGCGATTTTCCGCGCTCGCGGTGATGTCGAGAAAGCACAGCTCGTCGGCGCCCTCTCGGTCGTAGAACCGCGCCTGGGCCACCGGATCGCCGGCATCCACGAGATCGACGAAATTGACCCCCTTGACGACACGCCCATCCTTGACGTCGAGACAGGGGATGATTCGCATCTTCAGCAAGACGGTTTCTCCGACAACAGGCGTAGCGCCGCTCGCGGGTCGATGCGCCCGTCGTAGAGCGCGCGCCCGCAGATGACGCCGGCGATGCCGTCCGCCTCGTGCGCTTTCAGCGCGACGATATCGGCGAGCGTCGAGACCCCGCCCGAGGCAATGACTGGTACCCCAACTCGTCGCGCCAGGTTAGCCACGCCCGCTGCGTCGACGCCCGAGAGAGCCCCGTCGCGCGTAATATCGGTGTAGATAAGAGCGGCCACGCCGCAATCCTCAAACCGGTGGGCGAATTCGACGACGCCGATCTCCGTCGTCTCGGCCCAGCCCTCGATCGCGGCGCGCCCGTTGAGCGCGTCGATGGCGACGGCGATTGCCGCGGGGTGGTCCGCAGCGGCGCGGCGCACCAGATCGGGATCGCGCAAGGCGGCGGTGCCGAGCACCACCCGGTCGATACCAAGCGCCAGCCACTCGTCGATCGCGAGGCGGTCGCGAATGCCGCCGCCGAGCTGGATTCGCAGATCGACCGCGGCGCGGATCGCCTTGACCGCCTCGCCGTTGACCGAGCGGCCGGCGAAGGCGCCGTTGAGATCGACGACATGCAGCCAAGAGAAACCGGCTTCGGCGAATTGGCGGGCCTGGGCGGCGGGATCCGTGCTGAACACGGTGGCGCTCGCCATCTCGCCGCGGAGGAGGCGAACGCAGGCGCCATCCTTGAGATCGATAGCAGGGTAGAGGATCACGGCACCGCGGGCTCGTCCTCGAGGAGCTTGTAATAGTAATGCCCCGGTATGATCCGCCCCTCGACCTGTGCGTAAACCGGATGCGTGCCCCAGCGCCGGTAGCCCAGATTCTCGTAGAGCCTAATGGCCGCGCGCTGGGTATCGCGAAGGTCGAGATTGAGGACCGTCAGGCCGAGCTCCCGGGCGAGATGCTCAATCTCGCGCACGATGTCGCGGCCAAGCCCGCGGCCGCGCGCCCACGGTGCGACAAAGGCGCTGGTCAGGGTACCGGCGAAGGCCTGCGCCTCGTTGTTGCGCGGCGCCCGGCTCAGCTGCGCCGAGCCGGCAATGATGCCGTCGAGCCGGCCGACGACGAGCCGGCGCTCGGGGACGAGCAGCACGCCCTTCCAATAATTCTCGAGCACTTGCCGCGGCGGTGGCTTCAGCCAGCCGAATCCGCCCCCTTCGGTTATGGCGCTCTCGGTGGCCTCACAGAGGTTGTCGAGATCCGTACCCGAGAATTTGGTCAGCCGATCGACCGAGACGGTTCCATCAGTTCGCATATCGCTCATGGACGCCAACGCAAAAAATTTCCGATCAGCCTCAGCCCCGCTTCCTGGCTTTTTTCGGGATGGAATTGGGTGCCCGCGAGATTGTCACGCCCGACCACCGCCGCCAGCGCTCCGCCGTAATCGGTGGTCGCGACGAGGTCCGCGGCATCGGCGAGGCGAAAATGATAGCTGTGGACAAAATAGGCGTGCACGCCCGGGCCGAGCCCGGCGAGGAGCGGATGCGCCGATCGCGGCTCGATCTCGTTCCACCCCATATGGGGGATCTTCAGCTCCGCGTCAGCCGGCTCGATTGCGATGACCTCGCCTGCGATCCAGCCCAGGCCTTCGACGGTCTCGAACTCGCGCCCGGCATCGGCCATCAGCTGCATCCCGACGCAAATGCCGAGAAATGGGCGAGCGCGGATCATGACGGCTTCGTGCAGTGCCGCTTCGAGACCGGGAACAGCCATCAGCCCGCGTCGGCAATCGGCAAACGCACCGACGCCGGGGAGAACGATGCTGTCCGCCGCAGCAATTGCCTCCGGCGCGCTCGTCACATTCACCTTGGCAGGAATTTCGTTCTCGCGGGCCGCGCGCTCGAACGCCTTAGCGGCCGAGCACAAATTGCCCGACCCGTAGTCGACAATCGCGACGATCATGGCAGGCTGCCGCCGAGCACGCCCTTGGTCGAAGGCACGGCGCCGTCTCGTCTCGGATCGATCTCGACCGCCTGGCGCAAGGCGCGGGCGAGGCCTTTGAAACACGATTCGACGATGTGGTGATTGTTCTCGCCGTAAAGGTTTTCGACATGCAGCGTCACACCCGCCGACTGAGCGAAAGCTTGAAACCATTCCTTGAACAGCTCGGTGTCCATTTCGCCGAGTTTTGGCCGCGTAAAATTGACTTTCCAGATCAGGTATGGCCGGTTCGATGCGTCGAGGCTGACCCGGGTCAGGGTCTCGTCCATCGGGATCACCGCATGGCCGTAACGCGCGATGCCGGCGCGGTCGCCGAGTGCGCGCGACACCGCCTCGCCGACAACATAGCCGGTATCCTCCGTGGTGTGGTGGAAGTCGATGTGCAGATCCCCTTCCGCATGTAGGGTGACGTCGATCAGGCTGTGCCTAGCGAGCTGTTCGAGCATGTGATCGAGAAAGCCGATGCCGGTCGAGACCTCTGCGGCGCCGCCGCCATCGAGATCCACTCGGCCGGTGATCCGGGTTTCCTTGGTGTTGCGTTCGACCGTCGCCACCCGCACGATGCTCTCCTCCAAGGGCCGCGTCCTCGGCACATCCTTGTAACAACTTTCGCGCGCACTTTCCACTGGGGGCGTCCGCGCCGTGGCGCCCGCGCTTGACCCCGACCCCGCCCAACTTACATCTCAGTTTCCCGGGAACGACTTACACCTTAATTTTCCGGGAGTTCCCCACGCAGCATCGGATTGCCTACAGAGTGATGGATTATTCGGGCAATAACGGGTGGCACGGCACGACGGTTCTCTGCCTGCGCAAGGGCGGTCAGGTCGTGGTTGCCGGCGATGGCCAGGTCACGCTGGGCCAGACGGTGGTCAAGTCGAATGCGCGCAAGCTGCGCCGTCTGGCGGGCGGTTCGGTGATCGCCGGCTTTGCCGGCGCGACCGCTGATGCGATCACCTTGTTCGAGCGGCTGGAAGGGAAGCTCGAGCAATATTCCGGACAGCTCTCCCGTGCCTGCGTCGAGCTCGCCAAGGATTGGCGCACCGACCGCTATCTGCGCCGGCTCGAAGCGATGATGGCGGTCGCCGACAAGAGCGTCTCTCTGATTCTGTCGGGCACTGGCGACGTGCTCGAACCCGAGGACGGCATCATCGGCATCGGTTCGGGCGGCGGCTACGCTCTCGCCGCAGCGCGCGCTCTGATCGGCGTCGACGGCATGGACGCCGAGGAAATCGTGCGCCGCGCCATGGCGATCGCCGCCGGGATCTGCATTTATACCAACGACAAGATTACCCTCGAAAAACTCGAATACTGAGTCGGATGTGAAATGAGGCGCTGGTTTCAAGCCGTAGTTGTCACCCCCGCGAAAGCGGGGGTCCAGGGGTGCGCGCGAGGTGCGGCCTTCCTGGATTCCCGCTTTCGCGGGAATGACGAGAGTGCGATCGTTACGATCTGATGACCTCGTTCAGCCCGCGCGAGATCGTCTCCGAGCTCGATCGGTTCATTGTCGGCCAGCACGACGCCAAGCGCGCCGTCGCGATCGCGCTACGCAACCGCTGGCGGCGCCAGCAGCTCAGCCCCGAGCTGCGTGAAGAGGTGTTGCCAAAGAACATCCTGATGATCGGGCCGACCGGCTGCGGGAAGACCGAGATCTCGCGCCGGCTGGCGAGGCTCGCGCAAGCCCCCTTCGTCAAGGTCGAGGCGACTAAGTTCACCGAAGTCGGCTATGTCGGCCGTGACGTCGAGCAGATCGTGCGTGATCTCGTCGAAATCGCGATCGGGATGACCCGCGAGCGGCTGCGCAAAGAAGTCGAGCCGAAGGCCGAGATCGCTGCCGAGGAACGCGTGCTCGAGGCCCTGGTCGGCTCGGGCGCCAGCGCCGACACCCGCCAGAAATTCCGCAAGATGCTGCGCGAAGGCGCGCTCGACGACCGCGAAATCGAGGTTGCCGTTCAGGAGAGCGCCGCAGCGAACCTGCCGACCTTCGAGATCCCAGGCTTACCGGGCGCGCAGATGGGGATGCTCAACCTTGGCGACATTTTCGGCAAGACTTTCGGCACCCGGTCGAAGCCGAAGCGGATGAGTGTCGCCGACAGCCACCGGGTGCTGGTCGCCGAGGAGAGCGACAAATTGCTGGACCAGGAAATGGTGGTGCGCGAAGCGACCACCGCGGTCGAGCAGAACGGCATCGTCTTCATCGACGAGATCGACAAGATCTGCGGGCGCGGCGAGCGCGTCGGGGGTCCCGACGTCAGCCGCGAGGGGGTGCAGCGCGATCTCTTGCCATTGATCGAAGGCACCACGGTCGCGACCAAGCACGGGGCGGTCAAGACCGACCACATCCTGTTCATCGCCTCGGGGGCTTTCCACCAGACCAAGCCCTCCGATCTGCTGCCCGAACTGCAAGGCCGATTGCCCATCCGGGTGGAATTGAAGGCGCTCGACCGCAACGACTTCCGGCGCATCCTGGTGGAGCCGGAGGCGAGCCTGATCAAGCAATACAAGGCGTTGCTCGCGACAGAGGGGGTGACGCTCGACTTCGACGAAGCCTCGATCGACGAACTGGCGCTGTTGGCCGAGGAGATCAACGCGGCTATCGAGAATATCGGGGCGCGCCGTCTGCACACGATTCTCGAGCGGCTGTTGGAGGAGATCAGCTTCACCGCCTCCGACCGGCCGGAGGGTACCGAGATCAAGATCGACCGGGCCTATGTCCGCGAGCGGGTCGGCACCCTCGCGCAAAACGCCGACCTGTCCCGGTTCATCTTGTAGACTCCATCTCCTCACGCTCTGTTGAACCGGAAGCTTGGCGAGCCGGTGTACGGTGACGGCATGACCAAGATCGGCCTGCTATCCCTCCTGCTGTGTTTGTCGCTGGGGATTGCGCCGCTGCATGCGGGTGAACGCCCGATCGTCGTCGAGCTGTTCACCTCCGAGGGTTGCTCATCCTGCCCGCCTGCCGATGCCTTACTCGCCGAGCTCGCCGGCCGGCCGGATGTGTTGGCGTTGTCGTTCCATGTCGATTACTGGGACAGGCTCGGCTGGAAGGACCCGTTCTCCAGCCCCGATGCGACGCGTCGCCAGCACAGCTACGCCGACCTTCTGAGCCTCGCCACGGTCTACACGCCGCAGATGGTCGTCGACGGCAGATGGCAGGCGGTCGGTTCCGACCGCAGCGAGGTCGAGCAGGCTTTGGGCTCGGCCCGGCGCAACCGCGACGGGGTGCCCGTCGCTCTCGTGGTCGATCATGGCCGGGCACAGATCACACTGGGGCCGGGCGGCGATGGGGTTACCGGGAACCTCATGCTGATCGGTTTCGACCGCCGGCACGTCACGGCGGTGTCGCGAGGCGAGAATGGCGGCCGCACCCTCTCTCATGTCGATGTGGTGCGCAGCATCGAGGAGATCGGGCAATTCGATGGCGGGAAAAGGGTGTTCGAGATACCGATTCGCTCGCCCGGCGACTGCATCGCGGCGATCCTGCAGGCTCGGGACGGTCGGGTTCTCGGGGTGGCTGTCCGAGACGTGGACGCGCGCTGACCGCCGTCGGGGCCGGTGCGTCCCGACTATCGTGTAGCGGAAGAAGCGATGGCCGCCTCGTGTGCCGCGGCTAATTCGGCGTCTTTGGCCTTGGCTCTCGCGACCGAAGGCCGTGCGGCGCTCCGGCTGATATAGGCGGTAATCACCGGAAGCTCGGGCACCAGCTTGAACATCGTGGCCCAGGTCAGGGCCCCGCCCCACAGCACGTCGGCGGCGGTAAATCGCTCGTCCAGCAGATAGGGCCCCTTGGCGAGCTGTTCGGTCAGCGTCCTGAACATGGTCTCAAAATCGCCATAAGGCGACATCGGCTGCGGCGCCGGGTCGCGATGGGTGGCGCTGTCGATGACGGCTGGTTCGAAGCACGCGGCATAAAACACCATCCAGCGCAGATAGGGGCCGCGCAGCGGATCGCCGAGCGGCGGGGCGAGCCGGGACTCCGGGAACAGATCGGCGAGGTAGAGAAAAATCGCGACCTGTTCGGTGACGAGCGCATCGCCGTGCCTCAGCGCCGGCACCTTTCCCATCGGGTTGATCGCGAGGTATTCGGGCCTGCGCTGTTCCCCGGCTTTCATGTTAAGCACACGTAGTTCGTAGGGCACGCCGAGCTCTTCGAGCAGGGTCAGCGCACCCGATGATCTCGTATTCGGCGAGTGAAAAAGGGTGACTTTGCGATCGTCTGCCATGTCGTCCCCATTTGCCAGCAGTCGTCTCGTTGTAGAGTATCTCGCATGAGCTGGTCGAGAGACGATCAGGCGGCCGGGCGGCGCGGCTATCACCACGGCAATCTGCGCGAGGCGCTGATCCGCGCCGCGCTCAACCTGATTGCCGAGAAAGGGCCGGCGGGGTTCACCTTCGCCGATGCGGCGCGCTCGGCGGGGGTCAGCTCGGCGGCGCCCTACCGGCATTTTCGCGACCGCCAGGCATTGCTCGCCGATGTGGCGCGCCGCGGCTTCGAACTGTTCGAGGAGCGCCTGAACCGCGCCTGGAACGAGGGCACACCCGACCCGTTTCTCGCCTTCGAGAATGTCGGCTGCGCCTATCTTGCCTTCGCACGCGAAGAGCCCGCTTTCTACTCGGCGATGTTCGAGGCGGGCCTTCCCTTCGATGGCGATCCCGAGTTGCGCGAGGCCGCCGACCGCGCTTTCGCGGTGCTGCGCCGCGCGGCCGACGCCTTCTGCGCCCGCTTGCCCAGCGACCGCCGGCCGCCGGCTTTGATGATGAGCCTGCACCTATGGGCTCTGGCGCACGGCATCGCCTCGTTGTTTGGGCGCGCAGACGGGGGGCGCCGCAAACTGCCGATGAGCCCCGAGGAACTGCTGGAGGCGGGAGTGCTGGTCTATCTCCGCGGCCTCAGCCTCATCGACGACCCTCCGAAACCTTGACAAGGAGGGGATTGCAGACCCATGTCAATGTTAAATACATTCACATGAGGCTCCCATGACGCTCGCGGCAAAACTCGACGACTTCGGCGGTCCCGCCTGGATTGCGCTGACGGTGGTGGGATTCCTGATCTGGTGGCCGCTCGGCCTCGTGGCTCTGGGGTATCTCGTCGGCAGCGGGCGAATGGCGCGCTGGACCGGTTGCGGAGCCCGGCGGTGGCAGCAGCAAGCCCTGAGTAATCCAGGCGGATGGTGGGGCATGCGTTCTGCTTCGAGCGGCAACCGCGCCTTTGACGAATACCGCACGGAAACCCTGCGCCGCCTAGAAGAAGAACAGCGCGAATTCAAAGAGTTTCTCGATCGTCTGCGGCACGCCAAGGACAAGGCCGAATTCGATCAATTCATGGCCGAGCGCGGCCGTCGCCCGCAAAATCAGACGCCGCAGCCGGAGGTCTGACGCCGCGCAACCACCCAGAGGAATCGGCCGTCGTCTTGGTCCTGATCGATCAGCTCGGCGCGCTCGATCGCAAAGCCCGCGTCACGAACGAGGCGTCGATTGGTTTCAGCGTCGTAGTGGCTGAAGAACATCTCGGCCCCGAGCCACTCCCCTCGCCAACCGGGCAAGTCCCCCGCACCTAAGCTCGCCAGAAATATGCCGGCTGGCTTCAACCAATTGGCAACCCGCTGCAGCAGCGCCGCGTGCTCTTCGCGCGGCACGTGAGTCATCGAATAGAACGCGGCAATGCCATCGAACGAAGCGGAGGCAAATCCCAACTTGGTCATGTCGGCATGGATGAACTCGGCGCGGGGCACATTGCGGCCAGCGAGTTTAATCTGATAGGCGGACCCGTCCACGCCGACCACAGCAAAGCCACGCGCCACGAGTTGGCGCGCCACCGGGATCCCGGCTCCGCAGCCAAGGTCCAGCACCCGCGCGCCATTCGGTAGAAGCGCAAGTAACTGGCCGAGCCAACGATCTCGCACGATCGAGCGGCCGTATTGCTTCAAATACGCTTCCGCTACGATGTCGTAGCCGTGAGCGACCAATGATTTTGCATCGTTCTCGTACGTGCTACCGCACTCCTAAAGCCATTGCGCCTCGTATGCTTCAGCTAATTCCCGGCGGCGCGCAGCGGCTGCCGGGCGCCGGAAATCTGACGGCGGATCAGGCGCGCGTAGAGGCCGCCTTGGGCGAGGAGTTCGGCGTGGCTGCCGGTTTCGACGAGGTGACCGCCGTCGAGCACTGCGAGGAGGTCGGCGTTGCGCACCGTCGAGAGCCGATGCGCGATGACGATCGTCGTGCGGTCGCGCATCAGCGCATCGAGCGCGCCGCGCACCTGGGACTCGCTGACCGCATCCAAATGCGAGGTCGCTTCATCGAGGATCAAAGTCGGCGCGTTCTTTAGAAACGCGCGCGCGATCGCGACCCGCTGGCGCTGCCCGCCGGACAACTGCACGCCGCGCTCGCCGACCATCGTGTCGAGGCCGTCGGGAAGGCTGGCGACAAAATCGGCGAGAGCGGCCTGGTCGAGCGCGCGATGGATCGCGCCTTCGTCGGCATCGGGCCGGGCGAGCGCGACATTGGCGCGCAGGGTGTCGTTGAACAGATAGGTGTCCTGCGAGACGAGCGAGATGCGCGCCCGCAGGTGGTCGAGCTCGAACTCGCTCAGATCGACCCCGTCGATCAGGATGCGGCCGGCGCTCGGGTCCCAGAACCGCAGCAACAAATTGGCAATCGTCGTCTTGCCGGCGCCCGACGGGCCGACCAACGCCATCGTCGCGCCGGCAGGAACTACGAGCTCGATATCGCTCAATGCCGGCCGGCGAGCGCCCGGATAAGTGAAGCCGACACGCTCGAAACGTATCGCCGAGCCGCCGACCGGGGCCGGCGGGCGCAGCGGGCCGTCGACGACCGCCGGCTTCTCGCGCTGCACCGCGTAATAGCGCCGGGTCGAGGCTATCGTGTCGGCGAGCTGGCGGCCGACCTGGGCGATCTCCGAGATCGGCAGGAACGAGGCCAATGCCAACAGGATCAGCAAGGGCAAGGTGGTGGCCATCAGCTGATGCTCGGCGGCAAGCCGGGCTCCGACCGCGGCGACGGCGAGCCCGCCGAGCCCGGTTGCGATTTCGAGCCGAGCCGTTTGCGAGGAAAGATCGCGCAGCAGTTCGAGGCGGATTTGCTGGTACCCGCGCACCAGATCCATAAAGCCGCGCCGACGGCCGGCAACCGCCTGGAACGCCACGAGGTCGGATAGGCCTTGGATCGTCTCGGTGACATAGGCGCTGAGAAGCCCGAGGGCATCGCGCGCCTGTCCGCCCAGATGATCGACCCGCGTCCGAGTCACGACCGGAGCGAGGCCGGCATAAAGGACGAAGGGCAGCAATGCCAAGGCAATCGGCCAGGCCACGAATGCGAGCGTCAGCACGACCGCCGCCGGCACCATGACCGCAACGAGAGCCGGCGCTACCGTGTGCGCAAAGAAATATTCGATGGTCTCGATGTCCTGGTTGGCGAGTGCGATCAGGTCGCCGGAGCGCCGCCGCACCAGATAGGCCGGCGCCAGGGTGTCGAGCTTGCGGAACAGATCGATCCGCATTTCCGCCAACAGCCGGTAGGCGATGTCGTGCGCCAGCCAGGATTCGAGCCAATGAAGGAGACCGGCGAGCGGCGCCGCCAGTGCAAGCAGGATCAGTAGGTACCCGAAGGAAGTGCCCATCTTGACCGCGGCGACCGCGAGAGCTCCGAGAACGCCCACCCCGATGAATGCCGCGACCCGCGCTATCCCGGATGTCACGACGATCGCGAACCGCCGCCGCCACGGCTTGATGATTTGCACCAGGGTGCCGAGCGTCGCACCCCAGCCGACCGATGCCGCAGCTTCGGCCATCGCATCCGTTGCCGTCGCCGCTTCGACATCGATCTTGTCGCGGTCACCGATCACGCGCGCTGCGGGGTCGGCTTCAACGAGGTCGCCCTCGTCCTCGCGCTCTGCGGCTTGGGCGCCCATCAGTCGGTGATAGGGGCCGTCGCGGCGGATCAGCTCGGCGTGGCGGCCGCTTTCGACGATGTGGCCCTTGTCGAGGACGAGGATGCGGTCGGCGCCGATGACGCTCGACAGCCGGTGCGCCAGGATCAGGGTCGTGCGTCCTGCCCACAGGCGGTCGATCGCCTGCTGGATCACCGCCTCGTTCTCGGCGTCCACCGAGGAGAGCGCTTCGTCGAGAATGAGGATCGGCGCATCGCGCAGCAAAGCACGGGCGATCGCCAGTCGCTGGCGCTGGCCGCCGGACAGCAAGACCCCGCGCTCGCCGATCATCGTGTCGTAACCCTGCGGCAACAGCGAGATGAACTCGTGCGCATTGGCGTCGCGCGCCGCCGCTTCGATCTCGTCGCGCGTGGCGCCAGGCTTGCCGAGCCGCAGGTTCTCTTCGACGGTGCCGTAGAACAGGTAAGTGTCCTGGTGGACAACCGCGATCATTCGGCGGAGCGCTTCGGGATCGAGCGACTTGACGTCGTGACCGCCGATCTTGACCGTGCCGCGCTGCGGGTCGAAGAGGCGCAGCAGCAGCCGCGCAACCGAGGACTTGCCGGAGCCGCTCGGCCCGACGATGCCGATCTTCTCGCCGGCGGCGACAGTGAAGGACAGCCCGTCATGGGCGGCGCCGCGCCCGCCGGGATAGGCGAACCAGACATCCTCGAACGCGATGGTCGGAAGGAGCGGCCGGCTAATCGCCGGTTGGCCCGGCGGCTGCTCGGGAACCAAGGGTTCGGCGGCGAGCAGCGCATTGATGCCGGCGGCGGCCGATTGCCCGAGCATCCCCTGATGCAGCACCGTGCGCAAATCGCGCAGCGGGCGGAAGACCTCGGTCCCGGCCATCAGCACGATCAGCAATGCCTCGATGCTCATCACGCCGTGAGACACCCGCCAGACGGCGAGGGCCAGGGCCGACGCGGCGCCGACCGCCACCCCGCAATCGGTGATGCCGCGGGTCATCACGCCCATCGACAAGACCCGCAGTGAATGATCGCAAAGCTCCCGCGCCCTGATGGCCAGCCGGCTCCCATAGGCGGGGCTCTGGCCAAATGCCTTCAAGGTCGGCAGGCCTTGGACGCCGTCGAGAAACTCCGAGCCGAAAGACTTCAGAGCGCCTTGGCGCCCGTGGCTGGAGCGCCGCTCGCGCTGCGCGAAGGCGCCCGGCGCGATCAGGGTCACGAGCGCGAAGACCAGCATCACCGCCGCGACCGGCACGTCCCAGAAGGCGATGAAGATAAAGATCGCCAGCGGCGTCAGCACCGCGATGCAGAGCTGCGGGACGTACTGGCCGAAAAAGGTCTGCAGCTGCTCAACCCCATCGACGACCGAGAGCATGACACCGCCGGTACGCTCGCCGGCAAACCATGCAGGGCCCAGCGCGGCGATCTTGTCGTAGAGCCGGCCGCGCAAATCTTCCTGCACTCGGGTCGCGGTGCGATGGGAGATCATCGCGCGATGGTGATCAACGAACCCGCGCAGCAGCACCGCGATGGCAACACCAACCGCCGGAATGGCGATAGCGATGAAACCCGCGCCATCGAACACGCGGGACAGCAGCACCCCGAGGATCGCGAAGCGGGCGATCCCGACGACCGCAGCAACGAGCCCCAGCAGGATCGCCAAGGCAATCCAGCCGCGAAGCCCGCGCGTCAGCTGCCAAAGGCGTCGGTCAAAGTACATCGCCGGCTCCGTCCCAATAATTGAGTATAGTCGAGGCGTGCGCAATCAAGGCAAAAATCTCCGTTACGGGCATCACCAGAATAGCTTCGAGGCTGGGCAAGAATGCCGTAGGGCTGGAAGAACGTCGTGCGTCCTTCGAGGCCTCGCTTTGCGACGCGCCTCAGGATGAGGAGTTTTTCTTAATGCCATGAACAACATGCCCTCATGCTGAGGAGCGAGCCGGCACTGCCGGGGCGCGTCTCGAAGCACGCACGTCAGCATTAAGGCATCTCCTTGCGCAATCCGCGTTCACTCAATTTGGCGATACGTATAAAATCAGAGATCGACAAATTCGGTAAGCCCCGATACACATCCGTATCATGGCTATTGCGAATGGCGTTGCTTCAATGGATTGGGACGACGTCCGCGTATTTCTCGCGGTCGCGCGCCACGGTTCATTGCGCGCCGCCGGCCGTGCGCTCGGTTTGAGCCAGCCGACGGTCGGCCGCCGCTTGGCCGCCTTCGAGGCGACCTTCGGCGGGCCGACCCTGTTTGACCGGCTGCCCGAGGGGCTGCGTCTCAACGCCGCCGGCGACGCGTTGATGCCAGTGGCGGAAGAATTGGAGAGCGCCGCGCTGGCGCTGGAGAGGCGGCGCGCGGCGGCCTCGCCGGCGCTCAGCGGCACCGTCCGCGTTTCAGTCGGCGAATGGGGCGGCGGCTTCTTGGCTCGCCATCTCGACCAATCGGGCGAAACCGGACTGCCGCCGACCCTCACGCTCGAACTCGTCGAATTGTGGGAAACGGCGAATTTGGCGCGCCGGGACGCCGACCTGGCATTGCGCCACGGCATCCCCGAAGGCGGAAATCTGTACGTATCCAAGGTTGGCGTGATCGCCTGCGCCGTCTATCGCCGGATTGACGGCAAAGATCGCGACCCGCCCGGAAACGCTGGCTGGGTAACCTATCCCGAGGAGCAGAGCCATCTGGTCAGCGCGCGCTGGGTAGACGAGCAAATGCGCGCGACCGAGGGACGAGTGGTGCTTCGAGCCTCGACTCTACCGCTGCGGGCCGCCGCGATACGGGCGGGGATCGGCGTGGGGCTATTGCCGTGCTACGCTGGCGACGCCGACCCGCTGCTCCAGCGGATCACCCCGCCGGTGACGGAACTCGGAGCCGAATACTGGGTCATCGTGCATCACGATTTGCGTCGCGCCGCGTGCGTGCGAGCGGTGATCGATTGGATCCGTCGCTTGTTCGACGAGCACCGGGACGAACTGGCCGGCACCGCCTCTCAGCCTGTGAAAGCTCTTGCCGCGGAATAGACCGCGGCGCGTCACCTGCCGATAAATTTCGGCTTTCTCTTTGCTTTGAAAGCCGCCACGCCTTCGGCGTTGTCGGCGGTCATGTGCAGCTGCGGCTGCACCATGCTTTCCATTTCGAGATAGTCTTCGAGGCTGGGGCCGACGGCCGCATGAAACAACTTCTTTGCCAGCCCGAGCGCGAAAGTGGGAGCTTCGGCCAGCTCCGCCGCGAGCTCCTCGGTCTTGCTCATCAGCTCGTCATCGTCAACGACATGATTGACGAGACCCAGCGCCAAGGCCTCCTCCGCCTCGACAAAACGCGCCGAAAACACCAGCTCCTTGGCTTTAGCCATGCCCAGGCGGCGAGTCAAAAACCAGATCGCGCCGCCGTCGGGCGCCAGACCGATACGCCGGAAGACCTGCGAGAACCGCGCGGTCTTTGACGCCACCACCAGATCGCAGGCAAGCGCGATGCTCCAGCCGATGCCGACCGCCGGCCCGCGCACCGCGGCGATTGTCGGCTTTTCGATCGAATGGAGGGCTCGGATAAAGGTGTGGCCGCCGCGCTGCAAGCGATCGCGGTCGGCCCGCAGATCGTGCGGCTGTCCGGCCATGCGGTCGACATCGGCGCCGGAGCAGAACCCTCTGCCGGCTCCGGCCACGATGACGGCGCGCACCTTGTCGTCAAACCGCAACTGCGCGAAGTAATCGCAGAGGCTCTGACGCATATCGACGGTCAGCGCGTTGAGCTTGTCGGGGCGGTTCAGCACCACCTTGGCAACCGCGCCTTCAATCGTCAGATCAACCGGCATTCGAGAGCAGCCCTAATCGGGGTCGGCAACAGCCTCGGGCTTGGCCCTCTTGGCGGGCCGCGACGCCGGCGGACGCTCCTTTCGCGGAGCGCTTCGTGTCGCCTTCACCTTCGCCAGCCGCCGGGCGCCGATTTCGGCCTCTACAGCCGGCAGCAATGCGGCAGCATCGGTTCGCTGCGCGGGGGTGCCACTGTGCTGGAGCCGCTTTGCATTCGTCCGGAGATTGGCCAGGGCGTCGTCAGACATCTCCGGCAGCTTGGTGAGCAAGTCCATTCCGTTTCTCCCGGCGAGTGGTCCCCCGCCCCTGAGAACACGACGCCCGTCGATGCGCGCGAAACGCAGTTTGAAGTCCTCGGGCAAACCCGAGCCTGCGTTAACATATATAGGGAGTGCATAGGGCACGAACCAGCAGGACGGACGCAGATGAGCGAGACCAGCCAACCCGATGCCAAGAAGCCTCGGCTTGTCGGCATCAACCACATCGCGCTCGAGGTCGGGGATATTGACCAGGCTCTCGATTTCTACGGCAAGATCTTCGACTTTACGCTCCGCGGCAAACGGCCAGGCAACGCTTTTATCGAGCTCGGCGATCAATTCATCAACCTGATGGAAACCCCGACGCCGCACGAGGACCGCCGCCGCCATTTTGGCCTCGTCGTCGATGACCGTTCGAGTGTGCGGGCGCGGGTCGAAGAGGCAGGCGGGCATCTGTTGCCGGGGCCGTTCCTCGATTTTCTGGATCCCTGGGGCAATCGGGTCGAGGTCGTGGAATACGGCAATATCCAATTTACCAAGGCGCCCCATGTGCTGAGCGCGATGGGTTTCGATCTCGACAAGACCGAGAAGGCTCTGCGCGAACTCGCCGACAAAGGCATGGCGCCCTAGCGGCGGGCGCCGCAATGGATATCGCCAAGATTCCGATCGGCCGCGCGCCGCCGCACGACTTCAATGTCGTCGTCGAGATCCCGCAGGGCGGCGTGCCGGTGAAATACGAGCTCGACAAGGCATCCGGCGCGGTATTTGTCGACCGTTTCCTGCATACCGCGATGTTTTATCCCGGCAATTACGGCTTTGTGCCACACACGTTGGCCCAGGACGGCGATCCGATCGATGTATTGGTTGTCGGTCCGGCTGCCGTGGTGCCGGGAGCGGTCGTACGTTGCCGTCCCATCGGCGCGCTGATGATGGAGGACGAGCACGGACCCGATGAAAAGATCATCGCGGTCCCGGTCGATGAGCTGCATCCGTTTTATACCGGAGTGCGGTCCTATCAGGATCTGCCGCCGATTCTGTGCGATCAGATTGCCCATTTCTTTACTCATTACAAAGACCTGGAAGCCGGCAAATGGGTCAACATCGCGCGTTGGGCGGATGCCGAGGAGGCCGCCGCTCTGATTGCCGCCGCAATCGCCCGCGCCGCCGGCTGAGAGTTGGACCGCGCAGCTTTCGCGGCGTAGCATCGGCGCGTTGCGAGCATCGGAGGGAACGGCCATGGCACAGGGTCAATTGATCGCGGCATTCGATTTTTCCAAAGTCGCCGAAGACGAGTTCAACGATTGGTACGATCTTGAGCACATCCCGGAGCGGCAACGGGTCCCCGGTTTTCTCCGCTGCCAACGCTGGATCGGCGCCGAGAACCCCAAGCATTCCGTCGCGACCTGTGATCTGAGCAGCCTCGCGGTGCTGAAGGGCGAAGCGTACCAGGCGATCGGGGGCGAGAACCTGTCGCCGTGGTCGAAGCGCCTCACTACTCGATGCCAGCGCCTGTTGCGCTTTGAGGGCGAGCAGATCCTGGCCGGCGACAAGACCGCGCCGGAAAACGCCGGAGGGCTCCTGCTGGTCGGGATGACGCCCGCCGCCGAGGCCGAGACCGCATTCAACGCCTGGTATGATACCGAGCACGTTCCCGCTCTCTCGCGCGTGCCCCGGGTGCTGAGCGCGCGCCGGTTCCGCGCCGGTTACAGCAGCGGTCCGCAATACGTCGCGCTCTACCACCTCGCATCCACGGAGGTGGTCACCGGCTCGGAATGGAAGCAGGCGGCCGAGTTGACACCGATGCCCGAGCGTATCCGGCCGCAGATCCACGACCGCCTGCGCCTCGTCTGCCGGAACTACCGTCGGCACGGCTGAAATTTGGCGCAGGAGTTCTCTCACCCACCAATGCGGCGACCCGACCGGGTCGGGAGCTGGTACAGGCCTCAATCTTGTACAACAGAAACTTGCAACGAGCGTGAAACATCAGTCTCAAAGAGCAACCCGGACGGAACCCCGCAATTTGCAAAGCGCTCCGACGGCGGGAGAGGGGGGACCCGGCTGCACCTCGGAGCCGCTCGCGGTCTACATCCACTGGCCGTTCTGCCGATCGAAGTGCCCCTATTGCGATTTCAATAGTCATGTCCGCGACGGTGTCGACACGGTTCGCTGGACGCGGGCGCTCATGCGCGACCTCGAGCATCAGGCCGAGCTCACGACCGGACGTGCAGTAGGCTCGGTGTTTTTCGGCGGCGGCACGCCATCGCTGATGCCGCCCGAGATTGCGGCGGCGCTGCTCGACGGGGTGCGGTTGCATTGGGCCGTTATGCCCGATGTAGAAATCACCCTCGAGGCCAACCCCAATTCTGCCGAAGCCGATTGTTTCCGGGCCTTTGCCGCGGCTGGGGTGAACCGGCTGTCGCTCGGAGTGCAGGCGTTCGATCCGGCGGCACTGCGCTTTCTCGGCCGCGCCCATAATCGAGATGAGGCGATCGCCGCGATTGAGCATGCCCGCGAGATCTTTCCCCGGTTCTCGTTCGACCTGATTTATGCCCGCCCCGGCCAGAGTGTTGCGGCCTGGCGCAAGGAGCTCGACGAAGCTCTGACCCTCGCCGGCGAACATCTCTCGCTTTATCAGCTGACGATCGAGCCCGGCACCGCCTTCGCTACGCTTGCACGGCGTGGCGAGCTCGTCCCGCCCGAGGAAGACAGCACGGCCGCACTGTTCGAGATCACACAGGACCGGCTCGCCGCTGCCGGGTTGCCGGCCTACGAAATCTCCAATCACGCCCGACCCGGCGCCGAATGCCGGCACAATCTCGCCTATTGGCGCTACCAGGACTATGTCGGGGTCGGCCCAGGCGCCCATGGCCGGCTGACCCTAGCCGGCACCAAATTTGCGACCCGGCAATACCGGCTGCCAGAGAAATGGCTCGCGGCAGTGGAAGCCACGGGAAGCGGAATTGAAGAGATCGCGCCAATAGACCGCGAGACCGCGATTGAGGAAATGCTGATGATGGGCCTGCGCCTCGTCGAAGGGGTTTCGCGAGCAGGGCTCGAACGTGCAGCCGGACGTGACGCGAAGACCGTCTTCCGCTCCAACCTGGCGCCGCTGATCGAAGGGGGCTTTCTGACCCTCGATGCCGACCGCCTAGCGGCAACTTCCGCTGGCCGCCAACGCCTCAACGCAGTACTTGGTGCTCTTCTTTCTTAAGCGAGTTCAGTAACCGAGGTCCTGGAAGCTCTGCGGCGCTGGGCTGACGACGCTCGTGCCTTGCGGCTCGACTTCGAGCACGGCGAGGCCGCGCTGCACGAGACCATTGGGCGTAAAGCGAAACAATCCGTCGACGCCGGTGAAGCCGCTCGGATTGAGGATCGCCTGCTGCGAGAACGGCTCGCCAGCCTGGCCGCGCGCCAACACCGCGGCGAGCGCCGCCGCATCATAACCGAGCGAAGCGAGACGCGGCGGGTTGTGGCCATAGGTGGCGGCGAACCGCCGCTCGAAATCCTGCCGCGCTTCGGGGGGAGACGAGGCGAACCAGCCTCCGACGAGCGCCGAGTTGCTGCCGATGTCGGGGGTGTCCCAGAGCCCGCTGCCGAGCAACTGCAAGGGCTTGGCATTACCGCCCGCTGCCTTGACCTGAGCGGCGATCTGCTTGAGGCTGGCGCCGCCTACCGGCAGCAGCAGCGCGTCGAAGGTGACGACCGGAGGCGATGCGGGAGGTGGCTCGGCGCTACCCTCGGCACCGCCGCCGGGCAGCAGTCGCTGGATCGCAGGCGAGACATTGCCGGGGCGGGGGTCGAAGAACTCGACCTTTGTCACGCTGGCGCCGCTCCCCGATGCGACTTCCCGCAGCGCGTCGGCCATCAAATGCCCGTAAGGCGAGTTGGGCGCGAGCGCTGCGAAGCGGGCGAGGCCGCGTTCGCGCGCATAGCCGACCTCACGCACTACCTCCTGCCGCGGCAGAAAGCCCATCAAATAAGTATTTCCGCCGGCGAGGGTAGTAACCGTCGAAAAAGCGATGACGTTTATGTGCGCCTCTTGGGCGATCGGCTTCACCGCCTCGACTTCGGGGGCGAGCAATGGGCCGAGGATCAGCCGCGCTCCGTCGCCGATGACCGCGTGTGCGGCGCCGGCGGCGCCGGCCGCATTTCCGCCGGTGTCGCGCGGCACCAGGATCAGGCGGTCGCCGCCGGTCTCGAAGAGTGCCAATTGCGCCGCGTCGAGGAGGGCCTGACCGAGCTCGGCATTGGCGCCCGACAAGGGAACGAGCAAGGCTACTTTCGCAGGTCCCGCCGCGGCGGCCGTGGTCGGCGACGGAGGGCCGGGCGGAAGCGGTGGCGGGACCCGGCCGTAACCGTAATAGGGCGGTTGCGGGCGTGCGACCGGCGCCGGTACCATCGGCGGGGCGCAACAGGCGAGCGCGGCCACGGCGAGGGCGGCAAAGGGTGAGGCGAACCGCGAAAGCGACGGGCGCGGCAAAAGCGGGCTCCGAGAGGAAAGAGGGCAGGAGCCGGCACCCTAACCGCCGTCCGGATGCGAGTAAACCCGACCCTATGGCGCCGCCGGCTTTGGACGCGGCGCCTACGTCGCAGGCGGCGGGAGCCTTCTCTCAAATAGAGCTGGCGCCCGGGCTCTACCTCGTCGCAACCCCGATCGGCAATCTGGGAGACATCACCCTGCGCGCGCTTGCGGTGTTGCACGCCGCCGACCGCATCTTCTGCGAAGACACCCGGGTCACCGGAAAGCTGCTGGCAAGGTACGGGATCTCGGCACCGCTCGGGGCCTATCACGACCACAATGCCGAGCAGGTGCGACCAATCGTTCTGGCGGCGCTGCGGCGCGGCGGGCGAGTGGCGCTGGTGTCGGACGCCGGCACGCCGCTCGTCTCCGATCCCGGCTACAAGCTCGTGCGCGCGGCGCTTGCCGAAGATCTGCCGGTCACCGCCATTCCGGGTCCAAACGCGGCGGTGACCGCGCTGATCCTTTCGGGGCTGTCTCCAGACGCCTTCTTGTTCGCCGGCTTTCTCCCGCCGCGGCAGTCGGCGCGGCGGCGGGCGCTCGTGCGCTGGGCCGCAGTTGAGGCCACCCTGGTGTTTTATGAGACCACTCCACGGCTCGCCGAATTGTTGACCGACATGGCCGAGAGGCTCGGCAACCGGGAGGCCGCGGTCGCGCGTGAGCTGACCAAATTGCACGAGGAGGTACGACGCGGGCGACTGAGCGATCTTGCGGCACATTACCGTCTCGCGGGAGCGCCGCGCGGTGAGGCGGTGCTCGTCGTTGGACCGCCCGAACACCATGAGCCGGACCCGGCCGAGGTCGACGAGCGGTTGCGAACGGCACTCGCCGAACTCGGCGTGCGGGAGGCGGCGGCAAAACTTGCGACCGAGACCGGAATGCCGCGCGGGGAACTCTATCGGCGCGCGTTGGCGATGCGCGATGCGGAGAAATGAGACCGACGCGCGGAGCGACCACGCGGCGGCAGAGGGCGCAACGCCGCGGGCGTTTCGCCGAATGGTTGTGTCTGTGGCATTTGCGGCTGCGGGGCTGGCGCATCCTGGCCCGCGGCTGGCGTTGCCCCTCGGGCGAGATCGACATTTTGGCGCGGCGCGGCAGCGTGCTCGCGATTATCGAGGTCAAGTCGCGAAACGAACTCGACGCGGCGGCATCGGCACTGACGCCGCGCCAGAGGCGGCGGATCGCCCGCGCCGCGGAAGCCTTCCTGCTGTCGCGCCCCGATCTCGCCCCGCTCGAGCCGCGATTCGACCTGATGCTGGTGGCGCCGCTCCGGATGCCCCGGCATTGGCCGGGCGCCTGGCGAGCCGATTAGCGAAGCGGCGAGCGCCGCTGCGAGCGCCGCTGCGAGCTCCCGCTGGCCCGCGCCGCGCCGGCATTGGAAGCGACACCCGTTTTGTCTGACAATGCCCATGGGGAAAATCCGCGGGGGTCCAGCAATGTCGAAATTACGTGCCGTCCTTTGTCTCGTTATCACCCTTGCGCTGCCGGTCGCGCTGTGTGGCTGCCCGGTGGCGATCGTCGGCGGTCTCGCCGCCGCCGGGGGGGCCGGTTACAAGGCGAACCAGGAACGCGGCGTCACCGGCGCATTCGACGATCTGACGATAAAGACCAACATCCAGAACGCATGGCTGCAAGTGAACCCGCTGATGCAACGCGATTTCACCATCACCGTCTATGAGGGGCGCACTCTGTTGACCGGCATGACGCCGAGCCCCGAGCTGAAGGCTCAAGCCGCGCAAGTCGCGAGCCAGATCCCGGGGGTTCGCGCGATCTATAACGAGATCGAGGTAGCGCCGGGCGAAGGCGCCTGGGCGAGCGTCAAGGACACCTGGATCTCGTCGCAGATCCGCTCGAACCTGGTTTTTACCAGCCAGGTCCGCTCAGACAACTACACTATCGATACGGTAAACGGATCAGTCTATCTGATCGGTTCGGCCCGCACCCAGACAGAGCTCGACCGCGTCACCGAGGCGGCGCGGAACGTCCCCAATGTGAAGCGGGTGGTCTCGTACGTCGAGATCCGGCCTGGTGCGCCCGTCGCCGCCCAGCCGGGAGCCCCGCCGCCACCCGCCAGCGCCCAGGTGCCCGACGCGCCTCCTGCCTCTGCGCCGGCGGCCGCTGTCGAGGTGCAGAAACTCTGATATAAGAGAAGGATGATCCGGCTGCCGGAGCGATACGATCCAGAGACTTGCGCAAATTTTCTGCGCGAGCTCGGCGCTTCGGGCGAGCCCATTCTGCCGATCGCCGAAGCGGCCCTGGCGCTCGCCTCGTTCGAACGGCCGCGGGTCGGCCCGACGCGCTACCGCGAGCATCTGGAACTGCTCGCGCGCGATGTCGGCCACCACCCCGGGGCGGCCAGCGATGTCGCCGAGCGAGCCCGCGCGCTCAACGAGATCATTCTTCTGAAAAACGGGTATTCCGGCGACGCGCTGACTTACGACGACCTGCAGAACGCCAATCTGATGCGCGTCGTCGACCGCCGGAAAGGCCTGCCGGTCGCGCTCGGTATTCTCTACATGCACGCCGGCCGCGCCCAGGGCTGGGAGACAGTCGGGCTGGCCTTCCCCGGCCATTTTCTTGTCCGCCTGTCGGACGGTCCCGAACGGCTGATCCTCGACCCGTTCCATGGCGGCCGGATCTGTACCGCAGTCGAATTGCGCGAGCTGTTGAAGACGACCGCGGGCTTGGACAGCGAGCTTCAGACCGAGCACTATACTCCGGTGTCGGACCGTGACGTGCTGCTGCGCCTGCAGAACAATTTGAAGGCGCGCCTCATTCAGGCGGAGCATTACGAACGGGCGGTCATGGTGGCCGAGACCATGCTGATGCTGGCTCCCGACCTCGCCGAGCTGTGGCGCGAGGCGGGATCATTGCACGCCCGGCTCGGCAACATGCGTTCGGCCGCTGCTGCGCTCGAGCAGGTCGTCCTGCGCGCTCCGGACGGCACGGCACGCCATCAGGCCGCGGCGCTGCTGCAGCAGCTGCGGTCGAAATTGAATTGAGCTTTTGGGGAGAATGCCCCTCGACCCCGACCCTCTCCCCGCAGGCGGGGCGAGGGGGAATCCCGGAAGCCCCTCGCCCCGCTTGCGGGGAGAGAGAGGGGCCCGCAAAGCGGGAGGGTGAGGGGCAGATCGACCCACGAGTAGGAGGTCGGCATGGCGCTCGCCGTCGCGATCCAGATGGATCCGATCGATATGATCAACATCGAGGCGGATTCGACCTTCGCGCTGGCCCTCGAAGCACAGGCCCGCGGGCATGCCCTGTTCCATTATCTGCCTGATGCGCTGACGCTTCACGACGGGCGGCTTTATGCCCGCGCGCGGCCGCTCGAAGTCATGCGGAGACAGGGCAATCACCACCGCTTCGGCTCGTTCGAGGAGCTCGACCTCGCCGGTGTCGATGTCATCCTGATGCGCCAGGATCCGCCCTTCGACATGGCCTACATCTCCGCGACGCATCTGCTCGAGTTGTTGCCGGAAAACGGGCCGCTCGTCGTCAACGATCCCGCCGCGGTGCGCAACGCACCGGAGAAGCTCTTTGTCCTGCGCTTCAGGGAGTTGATGCCGCCGACCTTGCTGACCCGCGACCGCGACGCGATCCGCGCATTCCGGAGAGAGCATGGCGACATCATCCTGAAGCCGCTGTTCGGCAATGCCGGCGCCGGCGTGTTCCGGCTGCGGCCGGAAGACGAGAACCTGACTGCGCTGTTGGAGATCTACGAATTGATCCAGCGCGAGCCGGTCATGGTGCAGCGCTATATCCCGGAAGTGCGGCAGGGCGACAAGCGCATCATCCTGGTCGAAGGGGAAGCGATGGGCGCGGTGCTGCGCGTGCCGCCGGAGGGCGAGGCGCGCGCCAACCTCCATGTCGGCGCCCGCCCGGTCAAGACCGAGCTGACTGCCCGCGAGCGCGAGATCTGTGCGGCGATCGGGCCGACCTTGCGCGCCCAGGGGCTAGTTTTTGTCGGGATCGACGTGATCGGCGATTGGCTGACCGAGATCAACGTCACCTCACCGACCGGCATCCAGGAGATTGCGCGGCTCGACGGCGTTGAGATTGCGCCGAAGATCTGGGATGCGATCGAGACGCGCCTCGACGAGCGCGCCAACCGCACTCCGGCATAACCCGAACCAGAGCATCTTGGCGGGCGCGCGCCGGTCACTCGGTCGCGCACCACCCCTTTTTACTCGAGCGGATAGACGAACATATGTCCGCCGAGCGGCGTTGTGCCGTTGTTGGTGCCGAAAACAAAGCAGGTGAACACCAACGCAGGAACCCCGGTCGGCAATGTCACGAACGCGACGGTCGGATTGCCCAGCGACCGAGCCCCTCCGGAGAGCACGGGGCTGAGCTGTTGAACGGTGTTCTGCGTCTTGTTGACCAGGAAAAGCCGCCACGAACCGTAATCGCTGCTCGAGGTCGGGCTGACTTGTGCTTCGACCACTTCGAACACCTGATTGCCGACCTTGAATATCTCGCGATCGCCAATCTTTCCGTTGCCGCCGGCATTGGTCACGAGATTGTCGACCGTCGTGTCCGTCGGGCTCGACCAGCTTTTGAAATTGGTCAAGGTGCCGTCGGCTTCGATATCTCCCTGCCCCAAGTAATAGAAGTGATGGGTTACCTCGAGCGTCGAGCTGGCGATCGCGCCGCTGTAGCTGATGCGCCCGAATTCGGGCGTCCCGTCGGCCTTGGCGAGCGCCGTTCCCGGCAACGTGATCGTTTGAGTCGGAGCGACGGCGGGATTGGCGATCAATGCCGCGAGCCCGCGGACAGCGCTATTGCCGTAATATTGCACTCTGACGTAGGGCCGGCCGGTGGGATTGTACTCTTCGGCATAGACGACGCTGTCGTCGGGGAGAATCCGCAAATCGGGCTGGCTCGCGGGACTGTGTATCTGGCCAATCGTGTGCCAGACCCGCAGATCGCTCGAATAGCCGAGATAGGTCGCAAATTGTGTGCTGTTGATCTGATTGTGAAACACCCCGAGATAGGGGTGTAGCGAATTGTCGGTCGGGACGACTTTCAGCGGCGCGGCGCCCGCGAGGTTGTTGTTTGCGTCGGTGGTCGTCAGCTGATAAGCGACGAGGTAAGGCCGGTTGGGCGCGGTTTCGTTCAATATGGCTGCGATATCCGCCGTTCCGAGATTGGCCGCGATTGGTGGAGCAACCTGCGGGACCACATAGTCGTAAATCGCAGCTTGCGCCGTTATCGCCGGAAAGTTTAGGTTCGCAAGAGCAACCGCCGCGACGAAGACAGTCGCGAAGTCCTTATTGCCGAGCATCGCTGGTGTTCTGCGAGTTCTCATGAGCGACTACTTCCTCCTGAAGGTTTCTTTTGGCTGACCGTGGTGAAATCGCGTCCCGTTTGCGAGGCGCGGCGCGCTTCAACCTCCATATCGGTGCCTGCCCGTCAAGACCGAGCCGACTACGCGCGATCGCGAAACCTGCGCGCCGATCGAGCCGACCTCGAGGTTGCGCCGAGGATCTGGGACGCGATCGAGACGCGACCCGACCGAGCACACCCACCGCATCCCTGCCCGACGAACTCATTGGAGACGAACTCATTGGAGAAGCAGCGATGACTGAAGCACGCAACGTGTTCGGCGAGCCCCTTGCCGAATGCTGCACCAAGCCGATGACCGGGTTTTACCGCGACGGCAGCTGCAATACCGGACCCGAGGATTTCGGGTTGCACACGGTGTGCACTAGGGTCGACGCCGCCTTTCTGGCGTTCTCGCAAGCGGCCGGCAACGACCTGTCGACACCGGTGCCCGAATTCGGCTTTCCGGGGTTGAAGCCGGGCGATTGCTGGTGCCTGTGCGCCGAGCGCTGGAAGGAGGCATTCGAAGCCGGCAGAGCCCCCAAGGTCAGACTGACCGCGACCCACGAGGCAACCTTGGAGATCGTGCCGCTAGAGTTGCTGAAACGGCACGCGATCGACCTGAGCTGATGAGGCCCGCAAACCTGCTCTTCATCCTGTGCGACGAGCACAACCCGCGCGTGCTCGGCTGTGCGGGCAATCCGATGATCCGCACGCCGAACCTCGACCGCCTCGCTGCGAAAGGTAACGGCGATCGATTATCGCCAGGATCATCAAGCCGATCTGGTTCGCTCGACGTTTGATAAACCCTCGCCAGTGGCTTGGATCCGACAATCAACGTGGTGACGAACGCGACAATGGCCAGTGTCCCAGCCATGAGCGCACCCCGGTGCTCGGTCGCCCACAGCTGTGCAACCGCACGCCCGACCCCCGCCGATGCCCCGGTGATTACGACCGTTTCCGGCATGACGTTCTCCTCTGCGCAGGCAGGCGGCCGACTGCGGCAACGCATGGACAACACTGGCCCGTGACGATTGTTCCCGGTGCGGCAATGCGAGCGGAAACGCGGCTGCCGACGACGCGTCTTCAGCCCTTGACGAGTGGGCATTGGTTGGGGCCGGGGAGCTTAAAGGCTTCCTCGCCGGGGATTACTGCGATCTGCCTATAGTAGTCCCAGGGACCTTTTGATTCCGACGGCTTCTTGACCTCGAACAGATACATGTCGCGGACCAGGGTGCCGTCCTCGCGGATCTTGCCGTTCTTGGTCATGAAGTCGTTGACCGGGGTCGCCTTCATCTGTTTGACGACGATCGGGCCGTCGTCGCTGCCGGTCGCCTTGATTGCGGCCAGATAGTGCATGACCGCGCCGTACACCCCGGCTTGCACCATTGTCGGCTCGCGTTTCATCTTGTCGATAAAGCGCTTAGACCAGGCGCGGGTTTGGTCGTTCTGGTCCCAATAAAAGGCCGAGGTCAGCTGCAGTCCGTGCGCCGCCTGCAGCCCGAGGGTGTGAATATCGGAAATAAAGACGAGGAGGCTGGCGAGCTTTTGTCCGCCCTCGACGATGCCGAACTCGCCGGCCTGCTTGATCGAGTTGATCGCGTCGCCGCCGGCATTGGCGAGGCCGATGATCTTCGCCTTGGAGTTTTGCGCCTGCAGCAGGAAGGAGGAGAAATCCGCGGTACCTAGCGGCGCCAGGACCGAGCCCAGCACTTGCCCGCCGTATTCCTCGACGACTCTCGACGTATCCCGTTCGAGGTTATGGCCAAAGGCGTAATCAGCGGTGATAAAGAACCAGGTGTCGCCGCCGGCTTTGACGATGGCGGCGCCGGTGCCGTTCGCCAATGCCAGCGTGTCGTAGGTCCAGTGCACCGAGGTCGGCGAGCAGGCCTTGCCGGTCAGGTCGGAGGCCGCCGCCCCCGATATCAGGAGCACCTTGTCCTTATTGCGGGCGACGTCCTGCACGGCGAGCGCCACGCTCGAGTTTGGCACGTCGACAATAGCGTCGACGCCGTCGCTGAACCACTGGGTGGCGATCGCCGAACCGAGATCCGGCTTGTTGTGATGGTCGGCGCTCATCAGCTCGATGTTCTTGCCGTCGACGCTGCCGCCAAAATCGGCGATCGCCATGCGCGCCGCCTCGACCGACCCCGGCCCGCCGATATCGGAGTAGAGCCCGGACATGTCACTGAGAACGCCGATCTTGACGACATCACCCGAGTTCTCGGCGGAAGCGGTGGCGCCGAGGTTCAAGACGGCGGCAATGATGAAGATAATAGCGATCTTCATGCGCATTCCCGTTAACAAGCCTTATCAACCGGTATTGTTTTCGTTGCATCGCAACCCTAATCCGGGGGTGGGACGGGCGCAATCGACGGAAGGGACGAGGCAGGTGGAGGATCCGATCGAAAATGCGCTGGCTGCGATCAGGTTTGGCCCCGATGGTCTCGTGCCGGCCATCGCCCAGCAATACGATACCGGAGAAATCCTGATGCTGGCCTGGATGAACCGCGAGGCGGTCCGGGCGAGCCTCGACGAGGGCCGCGCCTGCTATTGGTCGCGGTCGCGCGCCAAGCTCTGGCGAAAGGGCGAGACCTCCGGGCAGGTTCAGCTGCTGCGCGAGCTCCGCCTCGATTGCGACGGCGATACCGTGCTGCTGCTGGTCGATCAGCAAGGCGTCGCCTGCCACACCGGGCGTCGCAGCTGTTTTTTTCGCGCCTGGCGGGACGGCGGCTGGACGATTATCGCCGAACCTGAAATCCCGCCGGAAATTCTTTATCCCGCGAGTACGGGAGGGTAGGAGAGAATTATGTCGGACGCTGCACAGAATTACTCGCTGGAGGAAATGGACCGGCAGAGCCTGATCCACCCGGCGACTTCGATCGCCGATCACCTCAAGAACGGCCCGACGATCATTGCCGGGGGCTCGGGGGTCATGGTCAAGGATCGGCACGGCCGGGAGCTGATCGATTGCGGCGCCGGGTTGTGGTGCGTCAACATCGGCTACGGCCGCGCCGAGCTCGGCGAAGCGGCGGCGCAGGCGATGCGTGATCTCGGTTATTACCACACGTTCGGATCGCACTCGAACGAGCCGATCATCCGGCTCGCCGACCGCGTGCTGACCCTGTTCCGCGAGAAGGCGGGCGCCGGGCATCTCTCGAAGATGTTCTTCGGCACTTCGGGCTCCGACGCCAACGACACCAATTTCAAGCTGGTGCGCTATTACAACAATCTGCTCGGCCGGCCGCAGAAGAAGAAGGTGATCTCCCGGCTCGGCAGCTATCACGGCCTGACCTATGCCGCCGGAAGCCTCACCGGCATCGCGGCCTTTCACAAAGCATTCGATCTGCCGATCGAGGGGGTTTTCCACACTTCCTGCCCGCACTTCTACCGTTTTGCCCAGGCCGGCGAAGACGAAGAGGCGTTCACCGCCCGCATGGTGGGCGACCTCGAGGCGCTGATCGCCCGCGAGGGGGCGGAGACGGTCGCCGCCTTTATCGCAGAGCCGATCATGGGCACGGGCGGTGTCTTTCTGCCGCCCAAAGGCTATTTCGACCGGGTCCAGGAGATTCTCGCCGAGCACGACATCCTGTTCATCGCCGATGAGGTGATCACCGGGTTCGGCCGCACCGGCTCCTGGTTCGCGACGGGTCTGTTCGACCTGAAGCCCGACATCGTCACGCTCGCCAAGGGCATCACCAGCGCATACTTCCCGCTCTCGGCATCGGTGATCTCCGAGAAGATCTGGGAGGTATTGCGCGACGCTTCGCCGGAAATGGGGCCATTGATGCACGGCTTCACCTATTCGGGGCACCCGGTCGGCGGGGCCGTCGGATTGGCCAACCTCGACATCATGGAGCGCGAGGGCCTGATCGAGAATTCGGCCGCGATGGGCACTTATCTGCGCCACCAATTGCGCGAGCGGCTGGCCGACAACCCCTTTGTCGGCGATGTTCGCGGCGCCGGCCTGATGGTTGCGGTCGAATTCGCCGCTGACAAACGGGCGCGCCGGTTTTTCGACGCGCAAACCCAACCTCACCGCATCGTCTCCCGCAAGGTGCTCGAGGAGGGTGTGCTGGTGCGCGCCCTGCCCTATGGCGAGATCACCTCGTTCTCCCCGCCGCTCTGCATCACGCGCGGCGAGATCGATGAGGTTGTCGAGCGTTTCGCGCGCGGTCTGGAACGCGCAATGCCCGAGTTGCGGCAGCTGGCCCAGTAATCATCCGGCCTGGTGGCTGCGGACGCGCGGGGTTGTTCGGAACCCATCAGGCTCAACCTCCCCTGGGCTGTTATCGCTGTTTTCGGAAAATTATCAGCCATCAATGCGCTTCTTCGCCGCCGAAATCCTCGGATTCGGGTAATGTCACATCGTAAAGAACAGCGAAATGGCTCGCTGTTATTCGCTGTAATCGAGTCAGATCAGCCAGAAATCTCAAGCCTCGGTAGAAGGGCAACACGCTCCTGGATCCGTGGTAGATGTTAGTTTGCATATTAGCACGACAATGACAAAACCGCAAGGAATACGACGCCGTGGCCGGCAACCCCGGCCGCGCTTGGCACGCTTAACCGAGCTCACCGGCGATTTCTGCGACGATTGGTTCCCACTGCAAGGGGGCGGGCCGGCGTCAGGACGGTGTCTCGGTCCACCTCTCGGGGGTCGGCCCATAGGGTCGCGTGATGATCTCCAGCAGATGGCCGTCGGGGTCGTCGAAATACAGGCCGCGGCCGCCGTAGAGGTGGTTGATCTGACCGCGCCCGGCTCGGTTGAAATCGGCATAAAATGCGATGTCCGCGGCTTTGATGCGGGAGAGCGCTGCGTCGAACTCGCTCTCGCTGACGAGAAAGGCGTAGTGCTGTCGGCGGAAGTCGGTGGCATCGGCGTAGTCGAGCGTTACCCCGTTGCTCGTGCGGACCGGAACGAAATGCGACCACTCCGGTCCTGCCTCCAATCCGAGTATATCGGCGAGGAACTTGGCAGACGCCCGTTTATCCGTGGCTGGAATGATGGTGTGGTTGAGCTCGACAGTCATTTCCTCTTCCCTCCTGGTCCCGTCAGAGATGATGGCGCGCGGTGGTTGCGGCAAGCTGAGCCGTCGTCGGCCCGGATGAGATTTGCGTCAAGGGGGGCGTGAGATTTTTCTGAAACCATTTCCGTCGCCGACGATTGAATTAACCGACAGATTTCACGCGCTTATTCCCGAGGCGAACTCTTGCCGCACATCAGCGCCAATCCCCCCGGCCTCCCGCCCCCCGACACAAAGCGCTGGGTCGCGCGGCGCAAGGCGGCGATTGTCGACGCCGTGCGCGACGGCAAGATGAACATCGAGGACGCCTGCCGCTGTTACATGCTGTCGACCGAGGAATTCGCCGCCTGGGAGCGCGCGATCGAGGCCCATGGCGTCGCTGGTCTGCGCGTCACCCGGCTGCAGGTCTACCGCGATGCGCCCCCCACGCGGCTACCCAGGCCGCGCTAACTGGCTCGATCGTTCAGCTTTCGCGAATTTTCACCACCACCTTGATTGCGTCCTCGATGCGCTCGCGGGCGTATTTGATGGCCGTCGGCACTTGGACCAGAGTCAGCTCCTCCGGGTTGCCCAGCACCCAGGCCTTCATTGTCCTGCGGATCGGGTACTCGTTGATGCGGTCCTGCTTCATAGAGAAATCATTGGGTGGGCATGTCTTAGACAGCCTGATCCAATAACTGCTGGTCGGGTCTCAATCGCAATGCCAATCCGGCGCCGATCACCAACAGCGCCATCGACCCGAGAAAGGGCAAGGTCCAGCTGCCCGTCAGGTCGATTGCGTAGCCGAACACGAAGGGCGAAATGATGCCGGCCATGCCAAAGCCGAAATTCATGATGCCGCTTGCCGAGCCGGCGTAGCGCGGCGCGATGTCCATCGGCACCGACCAGATCGGGGCTACGACCAGCTCGACACAAAAGAACGCCAACGACAGGCACAGGGCGACAACCGTCAGGTCGTGTACCAGGACGACCGGGATCATGAATACGAAGCCGCCGAACAGGCCGGCGGCGATAACCCGGCAGCGCGCTGCGCGCAAATTACCGGTACGCTTCAGAATGCGGTCGCTGATCACGCCGCCGAGGGTGTCCCCGACGACTCCCGAAAGGAACACCCCGGCGGAGAACAAGGCGGAATTCTTCAAGTTCAGATGAAAATTCTGGAAAAAGAAGGACGGGATCCAGCTCAGGAAGAGCCACAACGTCCAGCCATAGCAGAAATCCACCCCGGTCACCGGCAGCACCCGGCGGGCGAGGCTAAGCCAAGGGACGTTCGGGCGCACGGCGGCCGGCTTTCGCCCTTCATCCAGCCGCTCGAGCTCGGCCCCCGTCACGCGCGGATGGGTCCGCGGGTTGTCGCGGAAAAACCAGACCCAAACCGCCATCCAAATCAGGCTGGCGGCACCGAGAACGACAAAAGACCCGCGCCAGGAGATGACCGCGATGAGCCATGCAATAAGCGGCGGCGTCAATGCGTTGCCAATCCGCGAGAATGAATGGGTAATGCCCTGGGCAAAGCCCCACTGCGCGGGTGGCATCCAGGCCGCCATTGCGCGCGTCGCCGTCGGAAACGCCGCCCCTCCCCAAAACCTAGGGCGAGCCGGACGAGGACCAGCGCCGTCAGTCCGCCAACGGCGCCGGTCAGCGCCGTCGAGATGCAGACGACCAACCCCGATATTCCGAGCGTCAAGCGCGGGCCGAACTTGTCTCCGAGCCACCCGCCGATCAGCTGGAACAGTGCATATGGATAGGCGAAAGCCGAGAATGCAAAGCCCAGCGCTGTGTTGCTGAGACCAAGATCGCTCTTGATCAGGGGCGCAGCCGTCGAAATGTTCACCCGGTCCACGTAGAACAGCATGTACATCAAGCACAGCAGCAACAGCACCTGATTGGGGACGCTGTTCCAGGCCGCACGGGGCGGCGCCGCGGCGCCGATCCGTACTGCATTTTCGTCCCGCGTGCTCATTTCAAGCCACAGGCGGGGTTTCGCCCTTGATCTGGGTACGGTGCATGACGCGCCGCGCGGCGGGGTCGAAGGGATCGCGGCGGTGCATCGTGCAGCGGTTGTCCCACAGAACGAGGTCGCCCACCCGCCAGTCATTGTACCAGGTCAGCTCGTCGCGGGTCGCGTAAGCCCAAATCTCGTCGAGCAGCGCTTCGGATTGGGCGAGCGGAAGCCCGTCGATATAGGCGTTGCGGCGGCGGCCGAGATAGAGGCACTTGCGACCCGTTTCGGGATGCGTGCAGACGAGCGGGTGGATCGTGCCCAGAGCCTCGCGAGGATCGTCGGTCGGCGTCACGCCGGCCCGGACATAGCCGCCGCTGTTGTAGGTCCCGTCATGTTTCACCCAGAGCCCGGTGACGCGCTCCTTTAACTGCAAGGGCAGCGCTTGATAGGCATCGTACATGTTGAGGAACCCCGTCTTGCCGCCCTCGGGCGGCACCTCGAGCGCATACAGCATGCTCGCCTTGGGCGGATCTTCTTGGTACGACATGTCGGTGTGCCATACGAGTTCGCCGGCGCCAAGGCTGCCGATCGGAACGCCCTTCTCGATCACGTTCGAGACGATGTAGATCTCGGGATGACCCTCGACAAACCGTCGGCCGGTCTCCTGTATCGGCGCCAGATCCAACTCACCGAGACGCCGGCTGAACGCGATCAGCTGATCGTCGCTCAGCTTTTGACCACGAAACAAGAGCACCAGATGATCCAGCCAAGCCTTATGGATTGCCCCGAAGGTATCGTCGTCGACGGAGCGAAGATCGACGCCGATCACCTCGGCGCCCAAAGCGCTGCCGGTCGCAACGGTGCGGACACGCGTTTGGCTCACGTCAGCCTCCATTCATTCCGAAATCATCAGCGATCCAGCCAAACATCTGCTAGATCTTGGCCGATGTATTGACTGGGGGTCATGTTCCAACCTTTGACATTGGCCGTCGTGGGCACGATACGGTTGTACCAGAGGATCGGCACCGTGTACGCCTGGGTCAATGCGTGGCGTTCGAATTCGCGAACGATACGCGCGCGCTCGCGCTGATCGACGGTCACTGCCTGGCCGATGTAGAGCGCGTCGAGATAGCGGTCCGTAGAAGAAGAATAGTTCGCGGGAGACAGGTCACGTGACACGTACTTGGTCAGCTGCAATGTCGGGTCATCGAAATAATCGCCGATGAAATCGATCGCGGCATCGAAATCGCCTTTCTCGAGAGCCGCCGTCCAGTCTTTCAACTTGAGTTTCTGTTGATCGACAGTGAGACCTATAGCGCGCCACGCCTCCGCAACGTAATCGCCGCCCGGGATCCACGGCATCGGCAGATCGCGATTGGTTAGTTTTACGGTCAGCCCCGGCGCGCCGGCCTCGGCTAAGAGTTTTTTGGCTTCGGCGCGCGATGCCGCGATGTCGCGGGAGAAACCTGGAATTTTGGCCAGTTCCGCTTCCGGGGTGGCCATCGCGAAACCGGGCCGCAGCAAGCCGCCGACGAATTTGAGGACCGTCGATTGTGCCAGCGCTTCGGCACCCCCCCACCGATCGATGGCCAGCGAGAGCGCTCGCCGGACTCGCGCGTCGTCATAGGGCGGGTGCTTGACATTGAACACGACCAACAGGTTGAGCAATGTCGGGCTTTCGTATACCGCCAGCTTGTCGCCGAGCGCCTCGACGAGGTCATCGCGTTCATTGGGGGTGATAAAGCGAAATTCAGCCATGATGCGGCCGTCCTTGAAGCCTTGGATCATCTTGGCCCCGGTCAAAAAATCCGCGCGATAGCCGTCGAGATAAGGCCTACCCGGCCGGAAATACCGGTCGAACCTCCGCCCGGTCCAGTGGTCGCCCTTCACGTGCTCGACGAAGGTGAAGGCGCCGGTCCCGAGAATATGTGTTACCGGGTAGAGCGGATCCTCTTTGAGCTTTGCGGCGCTGTAAATACAGTTCCACTCGGAGGCGAAGTTCTGCAGCATCGCAGCCTCCGGCCACTTCAGGTGGAACACGACCGTCAGCGGATCGGGCGTATCGATCGCGCCGATCGCGGAATAATTGACCCGCCGCACCGAAGTCACTCCGGGAGGCGGCCGCACGATACGCTCCCAGCTCGCCTTGACGTCTTCCGATGTCAGCCGAGAGCCGTCATGGAACAGCACGTTGGGATGCAGCTTGAAGGTATAGGTGAGCTTGTCCGGCGATACAGTCCAGGAAGCGGCGAGATCGCCCTCGACTTGCGGGTAATTGGCGGTGTCGAATTTCAGAAGCGTCGAATAGTGCGGCGCGATCGGGTGCAGAACGGCGAACGTTACGCTGGCATGACAGTCGTAGTTCGGCGGCTCGGCGTCCACGGCGAATTCGAGGGTCCCGCCACGCTTCGGGGCGGAGTTGGCGAAGGCTGTGCCGCCAGGCGCGCCCAACACACTCGCCACAATGGCAGCCGCAAGGACAGCCGCATAGTGCGACGCCGGTCGGAAGTGCTGTGCCATGAGTGAAACTGCGACCGAGAGCTGGAAGCGAGCAGCGCCTTACCGCGCCTGCCCCTTTGCCCAGAGCTCGAATTGCCCGAACAGCTCGTTCTTCTGTTCCGCGGTCAGCGGCGTCCCGCCGGAGGCTTGCTGCCGCTCGTCGATAAAGCGCGAGAATATCGCCCGGAGATCCTGCAGGTTCGGCGCGGTCGCCACTTGCGTGTTCCTTTGCAGCCATTGCTCGGCGGGTGGGAAGCGTCGCCAACCCGGGAGTTCCGCGGTGATGCTCACTTCATGCCATTTGGGATGATGCCCCGGATCGAGGAGCGACTGAAAGCCGGTGAAGAACGCTTCGACGAAATTGACCAGATTGCGATAGCGCTCGGTCCCTTGCTGGAGGTTGGCGGCGACCAGCACGGCGCCCACCGCGACGGTGTCGACGGCTTGGTCTTGCGGCACCAAACCCGGATAATCCGCGGCAGTGAGGCGGGTCGGGACATAGCTCGCGGTCACCGCAGGGTTGAGGGGAATGGCAAGGAAGTGAAAGCCCTCAGAGGCATTCAGGTCGCGGAAGATCGGAGCCGGTTTACCGGCGACGAATGCCATGGCGGCGATCTCGCCCCGGCGCAGCTTCTCGAGCGCGACCTCCTGGTCATCGTTTGTCGCCGTGGCCGGGATGTTCAGAAGTTCGAAGAGCCGCGCCGCCGTAATCGCCGTTCCGGCGCCGCGCAGATCGACATTGACCTTCTGATTTGCCAAGTCCGTAACCGACTTGATGTCTTGTCTTGCGAGGAGATGGAATTCTTCGTTGTAGAGCTTGGTGATATAGGTCGCCCAAAACTCAATGCCGGGAAACAGGTTTTGCTGCCGCGCATAATCGAGCACATCGGTTTGCAGGATCGCCATGTCGACGCCGCGGAGCAGCTTTAGATCGGTGATATTTTGGAAGGCTCCCTTGCCGATGACCGGCAAGACCCGCCGCGTCGCCCCATCGTCGATGACATTTGCCAGGTCTTCGGCGATCCGCACCGAGATTCCGGCGGCGCGGGCCGTCTCGAGCTCGACGACCCCTCGGTTCACCACACCGAATTCGGGAGGCGGCGCTGCGGTCTTTGGGAGCGCCGGCCGAGCAATCGGCGAAATCAGCATGAAAGCGATTGCTGCGGGAATGGTCCAACGGTTCATTGGAAGCTACTTTCCCTGTCTTGCCTCGAGGCTGTTCAGCTGACGTTTGGCGTCTACCATACCGAGGTCGCGAGCACGGATGTACCATGATTGGGCCTCGGCCGGATTAGCTTGCAGCTTGCCAAGGCCGAGGCGGCCGAGAAATTCCGGATCGAAGGTGGCTCCGAGGCGCAGCGCTGCCCGCGCGTCGCCGGCGCCGGCCGCGCGCTCGTAAAACAGGCGTGCCGAAGCGACGTCGCCGTTGCGCAGAAGAGCGTCGCCATGGTCCAACAACTCGGCGATTTCGGCGCTGGAGAACCGGGAGGTCGGCGGAGTGAGAGCGATCGCGGCGGGCGAAGTCGGCGGCAGGACGGGCGCGTTCGCAGGCGCCGCGGAGGTGTCAGCCGGCGCCTTTGAAGCCAACACCCCGTCCAAGTTGGGCGCACCGTCCTTTCCATCTAGCGTGGGCGTTTCGGTGGACGCCGGAGAGGCGACGGAATTCAGCGCTCCGGCCTTGTTTTCAAGTGCTGACGCCCGAGCAATGAATGTTTGCCGCTCGATGTCGCCGAGGGGCGGCAGGGGGGAAATGGCCTCCGGATCAGCCCGGTTGGCCGAGCCGGATATCGTCCCGGCGGCGGTTGGCACCAGCAGCGAGAAACCGGTGCCGAAGAAGACCGCGACAATTCCTGCGGCGAGCAGCCCGACGGAGCCTAGATAGAGCAAGTGGCCAGTCCAAAGCGGCGCCGCCGCCGAGATCCGACGCGAGGGTTCGCCGGCGCCGTTCGCCAGCGCAACCGGCCTCTGTGGGAGCCTATCTCGCTGCGGGATGGCATCGGAAGTGCTCGGAACAACTCGCGTCGCCCACTGCAGCCTTGCGCGGTTCAGCCGCGGCGCCGCCTCGCGCGACTGGACAAGAGTACTCAACATTGCGTAACGGCCTCTCACTACACACCGGGGTTCGCCTCTCGGTTCCGAGGCTCAGCACAACCATCAAACAAGAGGTAAGCAGCGGGATCTTATGTCCCACACGTTACCACAATATCTGAGAGAAGCGAAAATCTCGTCATTATTTCGAACGCCTCGGCCAGCCTGCCGGTGGTGCGGGACGAAATTTTGTTAACTATTGTTAACGGCCGGTGCCGAACGAGCGGGGACTTAATCTTAGCGTAGGTGACAGGCAACCATGTGGCCGGGTTGGACTTCGCGCAGCGCGGGAACGTCGATCCGGCACCGCGCCTCGGCATAGGGGCAGCGAGTGTGGAAGGTGCAGCCCGGCGGAGGATTGATCGGGCTAGGCACGTCGCCCTGCAACACCTGCTTCTTGCGCTTTAGCTGAGGGTTCGGGATCGGCACCGCCGCCAGCAAGGCTTCGGTATACGGGTGGAGCGGGTTGGTGAACAGGGTTTGCTTGTCGGTGTGTTCGACGATCTTGCCGAGATACATGACCGCGATGCGATGGCTGATGTGCTCGACGACCGCGAGATCGTGCGCGATGAACAGATAGGAGAGGTTCTTTTCGCGCTGCAGATCCATCATCAGATTGATGACCTGAGCCTGGATCGACACATCGAGCGCCGAGACCGGCTCGTCGCCGATGATCAGCTTGGGGTTCAAGGCGAGCGCCCGGGCGATGCAGATGCGCTGCCGCTGACCGCCGGAGAACTCGTGCGGAAAGCTGCGCATCTGCAACCGCCGCAACCCGACCTGGTCGAACAGGGCCGCGACGCGCTCCTCTTTGTCTTTGCCATAGGCGATGCCGTGGACCTGCAGCGGCTCGCCGACGATATCGCCAGCCGACATCCGCGGGTTCAGGGACGAAAACGGGTCCTGGAAAATGATTTGCATCTGCCGACGATGGGGCCGCAGCGCCGCCTTGCCCAACCGCGTGATGTCGTGACCGTTGAGCCGGATCGTGCCGCTGGTCGGTTCGACGAGGCGTAACACGGTCCGCGCGACGGTCGACTTGCCGCAGCCGCTTTCACCGACGAGGCCGAGAGTTTCGCCTTCGTCGACCGAAAAGCTGACGCCATCGACCGCATAGACGTGCCCCGTGGTCCGCCGCAGAAACCCCTTCTTGACCGGAAAATGCTTTTTCAGCCCTTCGACGGCGATAATCGGCGCGCGGCTGACCACTGATCCGCGCTCGGCGACAACCTCCTGAACCGCCATGCTAGGCCCTGTCTCCATAGAGGCGTTCCGAGTGCCAGCAGGCCGCCCAATGCCCCGGCCGCTTTTGCTCGTAGGGCGGAAACTGCGCGCGGCATTGGTCATCCGAGAAGGCGCAGCGCGGCGCAAAGGTGCAACCAGGCGGCAGATTGTTCAGCGCCGGCACCATGCCGGGAATTTCCTTCAATCGCTGAACCGAATTGGCGGTTCTCCCGCCCATGATCTCCAGACGCGGGATCGATGCCAGGAGACCATGGGTATAAGGGTGGAGCGGCTGGCCAAAGAGGGCGTCGACTTCGGCCTCTTCGACTTTTTTGCCGGCGTACATGACGATGACGCGTTGCGCAGTCTCGGCGACGACACCCAGATTGTGCGTGATCAGGATGATCGCGGTGCCCAGCTGCTTCTGCAATTCCAGGATCAAGTCCAGGATCTGCGCCTGGATCGTCACGTCCAAGGCAGTTGTCGGCTCGTCGGCGATCAGCACCCGCGGGTTGCAGGCCAGCGCCATCGCTATCATCGCGCGCTGACGCATGCCGCCGGACAGCTGGTGCGGATATTCGCGGGCCCGCTGCGCCGGCTCGGGAATCTTGACCAGCCGCAGCATCTCCACCGCCTTCTTGTTGGCGGCGCTCTTCGAGAGATCCTGATGCAGCCGCAGCGCCTCGGCGATCTGGTGGCCGATTGTCAGCACCGGGTTGAGCGAGGTCATCGGCTCCTGAAAGATCATCGAGATCTCGTTGCCGCGGATGTCCCGCATCTCGGATTCTTCGAGTTGCACGAGGTCCTTTCCCTCGAGGGTGATCGTGCCGCCGACAATCTTTCCGGGCGGATTGGGGACCAGGCGCATGATCGAAAGCGCGGTCATCGATTTGCCGCAGCCGGACTCGCCAACCACCGCCAATGTCTCGCCGCGCCGCAGCGAGAAGGAGACGTCGTCGACCGCCTTCACGATGCCCGAGCGGGTGAAAAGATAGGTTCGCAAGCCTTTGATATCGATGACCGTCCCGGCGTTTTCGCCGGCCTTCGTGGGCGCGTAGGCCGAAGGCGGTTTGCGGTCGGTCGTCAGCTGCTCAATGGGCATCCGGGGCCATCCGCGTAGGTGATCGGTTGGTGAAGAGCAAAGGTGGTATCAGCTGCGTTGCCGCGGGTCGAGAATGTCGCGCAACGCATCGCCGAGAAGATTGGTGCCGAACACGACAAAACTGATCGCGAGACCAGGGAAGATGACCAGCCAGGGTGCGGTCCGGACATATTCGGCGGCCGATTCCGAGAGCATGCGGCCCCACGACGGATGCGGCTCGGGAATGCCGAGCCCCAGGAATGAGAGCGTCGCCTCGGTCAGGATCGTCGAACCGAACTGGGCGGTGGCTAGGACGATGAGCGGCGCCAAGGTGTTGGGAAGCACGTGCCGCAAGGCGATGCGGAACTCGCTCATGCCGATCGCCTTTGCCGACTCGACAAAGGGCTGCTCGCGCAGCGACAGCGTGCTGGCGCGCACGACGCGTGCCGAATAGGGGATCAGCGGGATCGAGATCGCGATGATCGTGTTGTGGAGCGACGGGCCGAGCGAGGCGGCCATCAACAGCGCCATGACGAGCAGCGGCAACGATTGCAGGATGTCGATCAGGCGCTGGGCGGCGAGATCGATCCAGCCGCCGAGATAGCCGGAGAGCAGGCCGATCAGCACGCCGATGCTGACCCCCAAGCTCATCGAACCGCAACCCACGGCCAACGAGATGCGGGCGCCGTATACGATCCGGCTATAGACGTCCCGTCCCATGAAATCGCAGCCCAGCCAGTGCGCGGCACTCGGCCGCGCCAACGAAAGCGCCGAATTTGTCGACAGCGGGTCGTAAACCGTGATCAGCGGCGCAAAAAAGGCGGCGAATAGGAACACGCCCATGATCACCGCTCCAACGGCACCCAACGGGTAGCGGCGCGCGAAAAACCGAACGGCGCTCCATCGGCTTTCGACATTGGCCCCGGCTCTGGCCAACTCGGCGCGATAGTCGATGCTGCTCAAATCATGCCTCCCGCTCAGAGAAACATTCGTTATTAGCCCGAATATTTGATCCGCGGGTCCAACGCCGCGTACAGCATGTCGACGGTAAAGTTGACGAAGACGACGATGATCGCGATGTACATCACCAGGTTCTGAACGATCGGATAATCGCGCCAGCGGATGGCCTCCACAAGGAACCGCGCCACTCCGGGAATGTTGAAGACCGTCTCGGTGACGATCAGCCCGCCCATCAGAAAGGCGGCCTCGATGCCGATCACGGTGACGACCGGCAGAACCGCGTTCTTCAGCGCGTGATGATAGTTGACGACGTTCTCGGATGCGCCTTTGGAACGGGCGGTGCGGATATAGTCCTGCCGCAGCACCTCCAGCATCGACGAGCGGGTCAGCCGCGTCATCAGCGCCGAGCTACGGAAGCCGACGACGGCCGCCGGAATGCTGTACATTCCGAGCGCAGCCCAAAAGGATTGCGGCGCGTCGGTGTAGATCGGGATCGTGCCGAAATAGCTGACGAAAAACATCAGCACCAACAAGCCCAGCCAGAATGCCGGCATCGACAGACCGGAGAGGCTGACGACGCGCAGGAAGTAATCGAGGCGGGTGTTCTGCCTGACGGCGCTGATGACCCCGAGCGGAACGCCGATCAGCACCGCAAACGACAAGGCTAGGCCCCCGACCTTGGCGGTGATCGGGATGCGCGGCAGGATCTCGTCCAGCGCCGGCCGGTCCGAGACGTAGGAATAACCGAGATCGCCGTGCAATAGGCCGCCGATCCACTGCGCATATTGCACCGGTATCGGCTTATCGAGACCGAGATCCTCCATGATCTTGGCCTTGTCGGCCGGGTCGACAAAGCCCGCCGCATCAAACAGGATATCGGCGATGTTGCCGGGCGCGAGGCGCAGCATCAGGAAAATAATCACCGATATCCCGAACAAAGTCAGGAGCATCAGGCCGAAACGCCGCACCAGATAGGATCCCAATGTTCTCCTCCCTGACCTGCGGAGGGGGTGGCCCGCAAGGTGACGCGCCCGACGATAGCATGCCTCGGTCGGCGCCGTCGATCGCGTCTGCGTGATGTCAAGGGTTACTTGTCGAGCCAGATATCCTCGAAGCGGTGGCCGTTAAAGAAGGGCGATTCGCTGGGTTACGGTCTGAGCCTCGCCGGATCACCGGAGGATGGCGATGTCGGGTTCGCCTTTTTGCTACCCCGCGCGCTTTCGGCTCTGGCGCTATTGAATCCGCAAAAATCCCAGCGGGCTTCAATGCGGCCGAGCTGTCATTCACTGCTTGCTCGAGCGGTTTTGGTCAGAAATGACCGCTAGAGCTGCATTGGTGTGCAACCTTTTGTGACGACGTGATCGGACGCAATTGCCCGTAGCGGTGGCGGGGCGGCGCCGACCCGGGTTATGATTAAGGAGTTCTGAGCGTGGAGGGGCGCCGCTATGGCGCGATGTGACGGTTCCGGATGATTGGCGTGTGCTCGGATTGGATTTCGCCCAACTGCTTCCAAACGCGGGCCGTGCGCCAGTGACCGAGGTGTCGGATATCTGGTCGGCTCGATCATGACGTCGGGATTCCTTGGCATCGTCGGCCGAACGGCCGACATCACCCTCATCGGGTTCCTTTTGATGCAATTGGCGTTGGCGTTCCGCGTGTCCCAGACAGTGTTGCTCCACCTTTGTTATCGCCGTACCGGGCTCGAGCGAGAACGGCTTGCGCTTACCCAACCGCTTCCTCCCGAGGATGAGCTTCCTGCCGTTCTCATTCAGATTCCCGCCTTCAACGAGGGGCATCTCGTGCGGCGCGCCCTTGACGCGGCGGTATCGTTGGATTGGCCGCGTGATCGGCTGCAAATACAGCTGCTCGACGACAGCACCGATGCGAACGCTGAAATAGCCCGGGCGACAGTTGCCGAGTTCTGCCGGCGGGGCCACGATGTCACGCTGATCCAGCGCTCGCATCGTGCCGGTTTCAAAGCCGGGGCGCTGACGGCCGGACTCGCCTGCTCCAGCCAACCCTTTGTCGCCGTGTTCGACGCGGATTATGTCCCGTCCGCCGATTTCCTTCGCCTGTGCCTTCGGCCGTTGCTCGCCGATCCGCACCTCGCCTTTGTGCAAGCCCGATGCGATTTTCTGAATGCCAGAGAAAACCGCGTGACACATGCGCAGCAGGTCATTCTCGAGAGCCATTTCGCAGTAGAGCAACCGACGCGATGTTGGGCAGGTCAAATTCTTCCATTCAACGGCACCTGCGGCATTTGGCGGCGGGCCGCGATCGAGGCCGCGGGTGGATGGCACGGCGATACGCTGACCGAGGATCTCGACCTCAGCTACCGTGCTCAGATGAGAGGATGGCGCGCCTTGTATCTCGCTTCCGTAGCGGTGCCGGGCGAGCTGCCGAACAGCTTGGCGAGCTGGGGGCAGCAACAATGCCGCTGGAACAAAGGCTATGCCGAGACGGCCCGAAAGCTTCTGCCATCCATCTGGCGCAGCGACCTGCCATGGATGCGGAAACTCGATGCGGCGCTCCATCTCGGTGGTTGCGCGTTCGGGCTGCTGGTCGTGGCAACGGCGATTTTAGGTGGAATCGACCTGCTGCTCGGAACGCTAAGCTATGCCTTGATTCTGCCGCTCGCAGCACTCGGCCTGCTGCAAGGACTTATGGGCGCGCTCGCCATGGCGCTGCTGAGCAGCAATTTCCTGCGGCGGTTTGGAGCCAATTCCCAAATTCGGGGGTTGGTGACGACGTGCCGGCTTACTCTGTACACGGTTCTGATGCACCACTATGCTGCAGCGTTGTCGGCCGGCAGCGTGATCAACGGCGTACGCGGCCGCAGATCGGGCTTTGTACGGACACCAAAACGGGTTCGCCTCTCCGGTTGATGTGAGGTTCGGTCACGTGATCGAGCCGCCGCCAGAGAACGTCGGACGGCGCATGCCACTACCGGCCAGGAGCAACCCGCCGACGAGCGCGGGCACCGTCGGCATTAGGTAAAGAAGCGGCAAAAGTTCTATATTGCGTATCGCCATGGTGATTATCGGATCGGGCAGTGTGTTGGTGGCAAATGCAGAAGCTACTGCGAGCATGAACAGAAGCGTTTGCCGCCTTCCCTGTCGCCTCGGCACCAAAAGTCCCAGCACCAGGACGACGTTGCCGACGCACAGCAAGGGATTGACGATTCGGCGATGCCCCTCGACTAGCCATTGCGCCAACATCAGCGTATCGTCCCTGACCTCGATCGGCGGGTTGAGCAGCCGGGTGAAGGGTTCTTCGTAGAAGCCACGTGGGCGCTCTTCCGTCCCTTCTGGCTTGCCGATCCGCACAGGGAGCGAAAATGTGTCGAAGTCGACCTTTTCGATCCCGGTCGCGGTACGGACAAAATAAGCTCCGCTATCGAGCAGGAGCAAAGAGACGCCATCGCTTTCAAGAAAGCGTCCGCGCCGCGCCCAAATTTCGGTGAACGAATGTTCCTTGCGACCATCCAGCGCAACGATGTCCTCGAGAGTGTTACCGTCCGGGCTCCGCCGGCCGAACGCGACCGATACGCCGGGGATGATCTCCTGCTGATAGCCCGGTTGCAGGACCTCGACACCGGCATTTGCTGCGGCCTGGAAGCGAATGTCCTCGAGGCTCCGCCAACTCAGCGGGAGCAGGTACAGCGAATTGAGGGCGCAAAACGACGCGGCGAGCACCGCGACGATGATCCCGGGACAGGCGATCTGACAACTGCTCCGCCCGGCGCTCCGCAAGCTCAACACCTCATTATTCTCAATCCACTGGTAGTATCGGCAGGCGACGGCAATCGAGACGATTTCGGGGGTCGCGTGGTAGAAGATGACCGGCAGGATGTGAAGCCAGATCAACAGGAGCCGATCGACGGACAGCCCACCGCTCATCACCAGATCGTAGAGCTGCGGCGACTTATGGAGAATCTGCTCGATAACGATCACCGACATGATCGCGGCGGTGGCGACGGTGAGCCGGCCAAGCATGTGGCGATAAATTGTGATCAGAGATGCCCCGCCGGTTAACGCTTTGTCGTGCCCACTAGATGGTGAGGCGGCCCCGACACCCTGTGTTTCCGCGGCCAAACCGGAGGATTGGCGCACGGCCCCTTCGGTTTTTTACCATAGCGACGCCGATCGCGCAATCTTTGGGGGCAATGCGAGGGGTTCGGGATGTCAGTCTTTATCAACCGTCGGGATGGGACGAGGGGTTCGAGACGCCTTCCGGACCGGCCTCATCAGATGTCTGACCGCTCGCTCAAAGCGGTGCGTCGAACCGCTTGGCGCGAGGGGGGGGCGCTGGCGCCGCTGAGCGTTGGGTGGCGCCACCGCGAACTGATTTTGGCGGTGCTGCGGCGGGAGCTCGCGGACCGCTTCAGCGGGTCCGCATTCGGCTGGGTATGGGCCGTCGTCGGCCCGTTGATCACGCTGGGAATCTACACGGTGACGCTTACCAAAGCCATGCAATTGCCGGTAGCCACGGCGCATGGCAACACGTCGAGTTATGCACTCTCGACCTTCGTCGGCCTCATCGTATTCGGCCTGTTCGCCGAACTCTGCAGCCGCGCCCCGTTGTTGATGCACGAACACGCGTGGTTTCTCAAGACCTCGATCTTTCCGAGCGAGACGCTCGCGTGGACCGCGGTACTACGCGCGCTGAGCTATGCCGGCATCAGTTTTCTCGTCCTCCTCGTCTTCGAGCTCGCCCTCAATGGGATACCGCCGCTCTCTATCCTGCTGCTGCCGTTCATCGTGGGGCCGCTGGTCATGTTTCTGCTTGGCATGGTGTGGTTCCTGGCGGCGATCGGCGCCTTCACCCGTGACATGTCCTATCTCATGATTACTTTCGTTCCGTTGGCGATGTTTGCGACGCCAGTATTCTATCGGGTGACGGACCTTCCCGGTCCGTTGCGCGCGCTCGCATACGCCAACCCGCTCGGCACGGCAATCGAGATGATGCGTGCTGCGGTGCTCGACGGGGGCTCGCCACCGACCCTCGCTTATTGCGGATTTCTCGTTGTGTCGGTCGCGGTTTGCCGTGGCGGCTATGCCGTCTTCGCGCGCTACAAGGGCATCCTGATCGATGTCATCTGACCCAGCGATCCGATGTCTCGGCCTGGGCAAAGCCTATCAACTCTACGCCCGGCGGAGCGACCAAGTAAAACAAATGTTCTTCGGCAGCTTCCATCGCTTCTACTTGGAATATTGGGTGCTGCGCGATATCGATTTAGAGATGCAGCAGGGTGAATTGGTTGGTATCATCGGGCGGAACGGCGCCGGCAAGACAACTCTGCTGCGGCTACTGTGTGGTATTACACAGCCAACCTGTGGGGAAATCAGCGTGGCTGGACGGATCGCCCCGATCCTGGCGCTCGGCGCCGCCTTCGATTGGGAGATGACGGGCCGCCAAAATGTGCTGATTAGTAGCGCGGTCCTTGGGCTGCGCCGGTCGGATATACTCAGGCGCATACCATCGATCGCCGAGTTTGCCGCGATTGGCCCGTTTCTCGATCAGCCGGTGCGGCTCTATTCCGCCGGCATGCGCTCGCGACTGGCTTTCGCGATCTGCGTTCACGCCGAAGCCGACATCCTGATCGTCGATGAGGCGCTGGCCGTCGGCGACGCCGCTTTCCGACGGAAAAGCCTCGCTTTCATGGAATCCTTCCGGCGCCGCGGCACACTGATAGTGGTTACACACGATATGCAGCAGATCAAGGCCTTGTGTGACCGGGTCATTTGGGTAGATGGCGGCGGGATCCGCGCGAGCGGCGAGGCGGAAGACGTTATCCGGCTTTATGACGATGCGACCGAAACCGAGGAGGACGATAGCATCCGCCTTCGCTTGGACGCCGAGGCCCGCGCTGCGCTTTGTCACGCTAACGGGGTCCCGCGATGGTGGCTCGCACGTTAGGTCGGAACAATCGAACGCAAGCTACAGCGGTTCAAGTCAGCTCGATCCGCCCAACGCTTCCTGAGAGTGCCTCCCGCCGTCCAACAACACCTTCAATCTTCAACGCCAACTCGTCTCCCGATCTACACCCACCAATGCCTAGGCCGTCAATCGGGAAAAATAATTGATGGAAGTTATTTTTGTAGACAATGGTTTGATTGGGAAAGGAGAGCATAACTACAGTTTAATAAAGCTGGTAGGAGAGAGACTGACCCTTTGCGGGGTCAGATATCGTGCCTTTGGGATGAAATCCATCGACCCGATGATCATCGCGGAGATCGGCGCGCTCCCGCATTTCAGCCGCTCCTTCTATCAAAGCGAAAGCCCCACCCTGAATGAGCTGTTGCTGAGACTCTTTGGTTTGGCGCGCGGCCGTGCTTTCGACGCGACTATTCCATCGGAGTGCAGGAGCGCAAGAGTCCTCAACGCGTCTTATGAGCGGGATCTCGCCGCTCTGCCGCCTGATATATGGAGTTCCGACAAGCTCATCGTCGCGCCCGCCGTATCGCAGAACCAGATTGTTGGACTGATCCGAACTCTGCGCGCGAAAGCGGATGGCGAGCGCCTGCGGGTCGTCTGCCATTTGATGTTCGCGCCAAGTTGGACGCCATGGGGGCGCAACAGCAAGCTCGGCCAAAGCCTCTATCGGCAGGCCTTCGCGCTGGCGGGGCCGATGATCGGCAAAACGCTCTTCTTCACGACCGAAAACGAAGCGATCGCCCGCGTATATCGCGATCAATATGGGATTGAGACACGGATCCTGCCCGTGCCCTTTGGCGACGCCGAGCCGGCGGCGCCTTGCTCGGGCAGGCCGGCGTTCGGTTTTTTTGGCTATTCCAAATGCGAAAAGGGATTTCACCTTTTGCCCCAGGCGATAGAAATTTGCCGTGCACGCGGCCTCGACGCGAATTTCACCGTCCAACTCCAGCATAGCGGATGGGAGCCGGCGACCGTCGCGGCCGAACGCGCGTTGCGGCAGATCCCGGGCGTTCGCCTGGTGGAGGGGGTGCTCGGCCATGAAGAATACACGGTCGAGACCGGCAAGATCGATGCGATGATGCTGCCCTATGATCCGGTTCTCTTCGGCTTTCGGGGATCAGGCATATTTACCCAGTCGGTCGCCGCCGGACGCCCGGTCGTCGCCTCCGCTGGAACTTTCGCAGGCGCCAGCATTGCCAGCGGAAAGGCGGAGGGAGAGGTTTTTTCTCCGCAAGACTCTGCGACGCTGGCCGCCGCCATCATGCGGCTCTGCAGCCGGCTGGCCGATAGCCATGCGCGGGCCGCGAAACTGGCCAAAGCTTTCGCGCACACGCACAGCGCGGAAGCCTATGTCGACGTTCTTTTGGCTCACGCGGCGCGCTAGATTTTCAGTCCCGCCACGTTTGCTTGAACGGTGCGAGCGCCATCTCGAAGCGGCCGAGAAGGGATCGAAAAAAAAGGATATTACCATGCAATTTAATATTGTAACGCCGGTTCTCAACGGAGAGAAGTTTATCAATGAAACGATTTTGAGTGTGGTCAGCCAAACGGGGCCTTTTTCGATCCGCTACCATGTTCAAGATGGCGGATCAGCAGACTCAACAATCAATCTATTGATCGCGTGGCAAAAGCGCCTTGCGAATGACTTCCCGATCAATTGCGCGGGAATAAAATTTTCTTTTTCGAGCGAACCCGATCGTGGACTCTATGATGCGGTCAATCGCGGTTTTGCGGCCTGCGGCGTTTCGGATTTGATGGCCTGGATCAATGCCGACGACCGTTACGAACCGGGCGCCTTCGTTACGGTCGCGGAGATCTTCGACAAGCATTCCGATATCGACTGGGTGACGGGGCGGCCCACCGTCATCAACGAAGCTGGCGGAATGCTGCATATTTCGCCGATCGTTCCTTTCCCGCGAAAAGCCATAGCCGCCGGTATTTTCGAGGGCCGCTTCGCGCGGCCTTTCATTCAGCAGGAAGGCACGTTCTGGCGATCCGGATTGTGGGAAAAGACAGGTGGCCTCAATGCAAATTTCCGGTTTGCCGGCGACTTCGATCTCTGGCGGCGCTTTGCGATGCAAAGCGACCTCGTCATTGTCGACGCCATTCTGGGTTGTTTCCGGATGCGAGCAGGTCAGCTCACAGATGATATGAGGCGCTATCACGCGGAAATCGATTCGTCGCTCTCTCCCGACGAGGTGGAGACACGCGTCAAAATTTCAAAAAGATATGCGAAGGCAGGCTTCGAATATCGAGTCTTGCTGCGCCATTACGGCGGGCCATGGGTGTGTGAGCGTTGGCCAATGTGCGCGCTTCCATTTCTCGGCACCAAGGCGTTCAAAGCGGAACATTGGCGTCTCAGCCTCCGGGCGTGGTTCGACAAGGAATCCGCCGGATCAAGAAGCGTTTGACAACGGCGGAAAACGCGGCGGTACGTTCAAAAAAAGAGACTTCAAAATTGAATCGATCAGGCTCTGCATCCCTTTGTTTCCGTTGGCTGGCTCGGTTTGCAAATCGGTCAGAATTGAAAGATTTAACAGAACGTTTGAAAAGTAAAGAATACGACACCACACCTGCCAGCTCGAAAAAAGACGGCGTCGCTGCTTGCCGAAAAAGACGGCATCGTTACGTGACCTTGGAAAGGAGCAATTCTTGTTTTCCATGAGACGGATTTTCCGCCCTTCCCCCGCAGCAACTGATTCGTCGCCGGATAAATTGCTCGTCGAGCCGCCGGAAATCGTCACTCTTCGCGCCATGTCCACCGACCGCGCGCTCTGGCGCGTGGCGAACCGCGACGTCGAAATCGGTACAGTGATCGATATCGGAGCTTCCGACGGGAGGTGGTCGGACGTCTGCGCGAAACATTATCCTGATGCTCATTATCTGCTCATCGAGGCGCAAGACCCGCATGAAGAGGCACTCAAAGCCTATGTCTCCGCGCATCCAAAGGCTCAATATGTCCTGGCGGCTGCGGGAGACGCGTGCGGGGAAATCTACTTCGACGACAGCGATTTGTTCACCGGATTCGCGAGCAAGGTGCGAAGCGAAGGCGCGCGCAAGGTCGTGCGAGAAACCACGATCGATCATGAGATCGGCGCATATGGTCTGCCTGGTCCCTATCTGATCAAGCTCGACACGCACGGCTACGAGGTCCCCATTCTATGCGGGGCGACGGAGACCCTGCGCAATACCAATCTCCTCGTTGTTGAGACCTACAATTTCCGCCTCATCGAAGGCAGCCCGCTTTTTCATGAGATCATCGCCTATATGCGCGAACGTGGGTTTGGCGTTATCGACATGTCCGAGCCGCATTGGCGCGTTCTCGATTTCGCGTTCTGGCAGATTGACCTTTTCTTTGTGCGCCTCGACCGCCCCGAGTTTCTCGTGAACACATATCGGTAGGCGTTCTGACTGCGGCGGAAGACGCGCCGGTATGTACAAAAAAGAGCTACTGACGTCTTGGATAAATCATGCGCGGAAACAAAGGGACGCAAAGCTTGATCGATTCAATTTTGAACCGTCATGCTGTAAGGGCCGTGCTGCTAATTTGAGGAAGCAATGATTTCATACGCCCAGAATTTCGAAGACGTCATGATTGCCCGGCTTTTCGATGATACGCACCGCGGCTTCTATGTCAACATTGGCGCCGCGCACCCCGACTTCCTTTCGGTCACTCGTCATTTTTACGATCGGGGATGGTGCGGAGTTAACATCGAGCCGACTTCTTGTTTCTACCCGCTGCTATGCGAGGCCCGACCGAGAGACATAAACCTGCAATGCGCCATCGGTAACGGCCCGGGCTTCGCGACTTTTTACGAGATTCCTGCCTGTGCTGAAAATTCGACGCTCGCCTCCGCTGTCGCCGACCGTCTCACCACCGCCGGACTCGCCGCAACCCCGCATCAGGTTGAGGTTGTCCGGCTCGCTGAGGTTTGCGATCTTTATGTCAAGGACCGGACCATTGACTTCATGAAAATTGACGTCGAGGGGGGCGAACTCGGCGTTCTGCAGAGCGGGGACTGGAAGAGATTCCGGCCTCGGCTCCTCCTCGTCGAGGCGACAGTCGTCAATTCGAAAGAGGAGAATTGGCACACTTGGGAGCCGATCCTCATCGAAGCCGAGTATCATAAGGTCTGGTTTGACGGGCTCAATAATTTCTATTTGCGAGAAGAGGACTTGGATCGGCGTCACGCGTTCCGGCTGCCGCCAAACATTCATGACGGATTCGAAACCGCTGAGGTTGTAGAGTTGAAACGACTGGCGTCAGACCGGGAGGCGCTAAGAAAGCAGGTTGAGGCCTTGTTCTCCCGACGGGGCTTCCGTTGGTTGACCCGCTTCACAAATTGGCCAGAATTGAAAGATTTGACAGAGTGTCTGAAAAATAAAGTACACAACACGCAACCCTGCCGGCTCTAAAAGACAGTCTCGCTGTCTGTCCGAGGTCACGCAACAATGTCGGTCTTTTTCGGCAAGTCTATGCGGGACGACGGAGACCCTGCGCAATACCAATCCACCATCGACCATAAGATCGGCACCTAGGGTCTGCCCGGTCCTTTCTGATCAAGCTCGACCGCCCGAGTTTCCCGTGAACCCATATAGGTACATCAAGTCTCCTTGACCTGCGATGCATGCTTAGTAGGTTCCAACCGGTTCCCCAGCAGGTTGCTGAAAAAGGTTGCGGGTGCGTCGGAAACCACCGAAAACCGAGTTCACCGTCATTCCCGCGAAAGCGGGAATCCATCTTTATCAGCGGGTTATGGATTCCGGGAATGACGGATTTTGAAGTCCCATCTGGCATTTTTCAGCACCCTGCTCGTTCGAGCGGGTGTTGCCCGGTGGGTAACTATCGGTCTGGTCTCTCCATGGCAGCCGGCCGCAGGACGGCCGCAGGCGCGGCTTCTTGTCATGGATGCCGGAAAACCAGACAATGACGCTCTCTGGCCTGGGTATCCGGGCTAGCCCCCTCTAAACAAACCTTTATCGCTTTCACCGCGGAACTTCGTCATGACACCTTTGAAATCCACTCCCGACGATATTCTCGGCCGGTTTAGGGAGGTGATCTCTGATCCCCTGAACCTGCTTATCCACAAAGTTCCATTAGCCGGGGTTGTCGAGAAGAATGAGGTTTATTTGCATAACGGTAATATTGTCCCGCTTGATGGCGCTGGCGCTTATTATGGAAAGTTCAGCGAGTTGTTAGTATTAAATCGGGGCGTTCACGAACCATTGGAAGAATATGTTTTTCAAGAACTGCTGAAAAACCTTCCAGAAACACCCCTGATGATTGAACTTGGCGCCTATTGGGGCCATTATTCGATGTGGTTAAAGAAATTGCGACCAAAGTCGACAACAATCTTGGTCGAACCTGACCCCACCAACTTTTTATCTGGAGTCAGGAATTTTGATCGAAACGGCTACGAGGGGGAGTTTATTGAATTTTTTGTGGGGCATGGCCAGCTGGAAATCGATAAGTTTCTCAGCAGCAGCTCGATGGATCACCTGGATATTTTGCATGCCGATATCCAGGGTTACGAAGCGCAGATGCTTGAAGGGTGCCAAAATAGTTTAAAAGGATGCCGCATTGACCACTTATTTATATCAACTCATTCGCAGGAATTACACACGAAAATCGTCAGTGAGATTGAAAGGGTAGGTTACGTCCTGGAGGTGTCAAGCGACTTTGATAACGAGACCACATCGTATGATGGATTTGTTTTCGCGTCGAGTCCGTGCGCGAAAAAATTATTTGAGGGATTTGCCCCGCTGGGTCGTACAAGCATAGTCGAGAGCGTACCAGACCGACTACTGGCAACATTGTTAGAAATCAAGCATGCCACAATTTAGCCTCGCGTAGGGGAAAGGTACGTTCAAGTTAATGTTCTGACGACGGGAGACGGTCTCGCATATTCCCAAGGTCGTAATTTGAAAATTGAAAATTGTCGGTTCGGCTTTGCACTGCTGATGCGCGGTATCATGGCGCACACGCACCATTTAATAGAAGGAAAGGATTAAAGAGACCGTCTCAAACCTGGGAGCGACCAGCAGTAGGGTTAGTGGGCTTGCGCTGCCAAGCCGGCCAGGGCATCGCGAACGAGCACAGCCCAGGCGTGGTTCGCGACGCCGGTCGGATGGCCATCGCCGGGGATTTTCAGAGTCTGGCCCGGAAAGTCGTTCGGGTCGAGCCCGGCATCGATAACGAGCAACCCTCCATCGCGCAAACGCTGCATGATCTGCTGGTCGGTGAAGCCGGCACGCCGCACATATGCATCGTATGGCTGGTAAAGGATCAAGGTGGGAACGCCATAGCGCTCCCGCGCAAGCTGCCCGGCCCGGATCAGCATGGCGACATAGAGATCCATGTCGGCCGGTCCCGCGCCGCCGAACACCGGCTCGAAGAAGACGCTATACATCGCGGTGCGCGTGAACAAATATCGCAGCCGCGCCGGCCAATGGTCGATGCATTTGTCTTTGTAGGCCGGTCGTCCGGCCACGATCACATAACGTGGCGCGCTCAGCACGAAAGAGCTCATGCAGGCGGACCGCTCGGCATGCCACGGCGCTGTCAGAAACACGAACAGACGCGGCTCGGTCAGTAGATCCGCGAACATGTCGGTTTCGAGCGCCCGCAAGAATTGCTGTGGCCCATAGCCGGGGAAGGCGAGATTGAGAACGCGCAGCCGATATCCGGCAGTGGTGTCTGCAAACGCCTGCGGCAACGTGTCGGCATCCGGCACACCCTGGCCAAACGTCATCGAATCCCCGAAGAACGCGACGGTTGGACCCGTTGGCGCAGAGATCACCTGGCGGTTGTGGAACTCATCGATCGTGTAGTCAACATCGTAAATGACGCTCCCTGTCTTACCGCCGAGTTTTCGATCATGGAACACGCCGGGATGCCCGGGCCCCCACCCGAGAACCGGGTGAGGCGACAAATAACCGGGCGTACTGATTTCGATCGCGGGCGCCGACGCGACCAGCGCATAGGCCTCCGCGACGGCCAGGCACAGGACAACGGAGGCGACGACAATGATGGCGTTGCGCAGGCGTCCTCCAACCACAACCGCAGCAAACACAGCAGCAGCAAAGCCCAGCGCCAATTCGTAGAACCGATCCCAATGGCTCCAAGGCACTCTGCTTACAAACAAGCCGGCGGCGCAGAGGATCAGCAGGCCGATAATTTTGGTGATCGTACCAAGCGACGGCCTGTACCGCGGCCGCACATGTCCATCCCGCGCCTCGCCAGTCGAGGTCTCAGGCGACAGCGTCATCATCGCCCCGGATAATCCCTCGCAACCCGGCGAGCATAAAAAGGCCGGCAAGAAATGTCCCGAAATTGATCGTGCATCCGACGGTGTGGCGTAATTCGCAGACGGCCAAGTCCGACCCCCTTGGACCCGGCTCGACAGATGTGGCAGGAAGTGCCTTCGGGATCAACAGAAACGCATCGATGTCGAGCACCCGCCCCTTTCCGGTATTACCGTCATCGAGATCGGCACAGTGTGGCAGCATCCTATTTGAAATAAGCTACTGTTGCAGGTTTCGGCTTTCGACCGCAGTCGCGTAGGGGGCGGCGTCCCAGAACCTCGATTTCGGCAGGCTCTCCGGAGCGTCGAGCCGGAACGGTTTCCACCTCTCGTTGGTGGGCGCATCGATCAGTGCTTGAACGCGGCCTTGAGGAGCGAGCAGCAGCGACAGAGCCTCAATTTCCGAATACCAGGTCATCTCTTTCCAGAGAACGATATTGCGCGGGGATGCGGCTTCGAGCGCTGTCTGCCATGGAACCCGTCCTTCCCGTCGCTCGATGATCCGCGTTACGGTGCCGAGCGTATGGGCCCACTGCCGCGTCATCATGATTTGGGCAGCACTCTGAGTAAGCAGCAGACCACACAAGACCAGAAGAGCAGGCTTTGAAAACAGAAATTCCGGTTTCATTCCGCTTGTCCAACCCGCCCACAGCCCAAACGAAAGCATCGTTGTGCCGAGCACGGGCAACCCGCGCCCGTTGAATTGAGCGACGGGAGTAACGGTCCATTCCGGTAAAAACAGCAATAACGCAGTAGCAAGGACGAAAAAACTCATAGAGGTTACCAAAATACGCTGGGTTTTGTCGCCTTTGCTTTGTGCGCGCATGATCCAGAAAATGCTGACGCATGAGACCATCGTGGCGACTGCGGTGAGATTTACTCCATGCAGTTCGACAAACGCGAGAGCGAAAATGCCAATCAGGAAATCTTCAAGGTTTACTGGATCACGGGGATGCAGGATGACCGAAATCAGGTAGCAGGCCGACCAAATCGCGGCGGCGGCAATCGCGAATTGCGTCAACCGCTCGACCGCTGATCTATCACGCATACGCATGATCGCAAGGGCGGCAATCCCGACGAAGAATATAGCTGCGGATTCGTGAGTTAATGCTCCCGACGCGGTTAGAGATATGGTGAAAATTGCTCCCCAGATGGTGTGCGTCCGGAATAGCACCAAGAAAAAAATCATCCACAGCAAACAGGACGCAATCATGCCCTCACCGATGGCCGCGAGGCTGGTCATCGGCAATAAGGCCACTAGATTGATCAGAGGACCGATGATCCACCCCTTTTCCCCACGCGGGAGGATCAACCAGCAGCTGGCCGTCAGGATGATGGGCCAGCCCAAGGCGCCCAAAGTGAACAACCGCGCAAGTGTCGGCAAGTCCGTGACGCCCGCTCGTATTCCGAGGACAAGAAGCGATTGCTGGAGGAGTTGAACCAGCTTTCGCGCGGGTTCCAGGAGAAAGAAGTCTTCAGACGCAAGGATGTGCACGATGTAGTTGGAGCCGTCTGCGAACAGGCCTCGCATTTCGGATACCGAATACAGCATCGTTGCCGTAGAAAGAATGATTGACAACAGAAATACGTTTTGGATCGTCGCAAAGGTGAAAGCGTTTGGCAGCGCGAACTGTTTACTCAGAACGATTTGGAGGTTTGGCACCAATCTTCTCCTCTGGTGCTTTAGCGAGTTCTCGTTTGGATGATTTGGTTGCGACAATCCGAATCTAGCACATCGGCGAGAGCCGCGCGGCCAGCATTATCAGACCAAGTTGTCTCAGGCGAGAGAGGTATGGAGCAGCGCCCAGGCTCATCCCGGCGTAATCGCGTCCGCCATCGAGCGTGTGTTCTGCGGTATATATGCCGTGGTGAGGGATCCCCGCTCCATTCTCATCACCGGTGCGAGCAGCGGTATTGGCGCCGCCTTGGCCCGGGCCTATGCCTCGCCCCGAACTCGTCTGGCGCTCTGCGGCCGAGACGCCGCCCGGCTCGCCGCGGTGGCCAATTCTTGCCGCGAGCGCGGCGCCGAGGTGATCGAGACTTGCCTCGACGTTACCGAGGCGGCGGCCGTCGCCGCCTGGATCGCCCAAGTCGAACACGCGTTCGCGCTCGAGTTGGTGATCGCGAATGCCGGCGTTCAGGGCGGGTTATGGCGGGATGGCGCCGGCGAGACGCTCGACGAGTTGCACCGCGTCATGGAAGTCAATTTCGGCGGCGTTTCGAACACGCTCTATCCGGTGCTTCCGGCAATGCGTCGGCGCCGGCGGGGACAGGTTGCGCTAATCTCCTCGCTGGCGGCCCTGCGAGGGATACCGTTCTCGCCCGGCTATTGCGCGAGCAAGGCGGCAGTAAGGATCTACGGTGAGGCCCTGAGGAGCTGGCTGGCGCCGGAGGGGATCGGCGTATCGGTCGTCTTGCCGGGTTTCGTCGAAACGCGACTGTCGCATACGGTTGCCGGACCCAAGCCGCTAATATTGCCGGCAGAACGCGCTGCCCGGATCATTCGGCGCGGCTTGGCTAGGGGGCGTCGCCAGATCGCCTTTCCTTACCCGCTCTACGTCGGCATGCAACTGATGCGAGCGCTTCCGGCGGGATTGGTCGACGCTATCCTGCGCCGCACTGCCATCGACATTGGTCCTTACGTTTGATTATTTCGCTCTGACGTTCAAAATCATGCTCCGCGGGGATCGCTGCCATTTGCGCACGGCACATTGCACCGCGTCGCCCGGTCTGCTCATCTTGCGCCACGAAAGATACCGCCGCCGCCGGTCACTGAATATCCGCGGCTCCCGGAGCGGGAGCAACGCGATTTGGATCGCGATCCGACGAGCCCCGTACATGCCGTCGAGCACCACATTACAGACGCAACCCATCGGCGATAACGGGTGAACGAGATAGCCGAGCTTGCGCTGCTCTGTCCCCGCCAGCCAGGCGAACCGCGCGAGCCGATGGGCCGGCCATGACTGCGCTCTCGCCAAGGGATCGAATGATGAATCCTTAGGCACCGGCCGCCAATGGACCCCCTCTCCCTCCGTCCGGCCAAAACTCGATGAGCCGAACACCGGGATCTCATCAACCCGGTTGAAGGGGTAAAGTGCCGGATCGAGCCCCAGGAAAGCGATGACCCGTGCAATCTCACGAGCCGGATCGGCTGTCAGATCTTCAAACCGGATCAGCAGGCAACGAGGGCCATCAGCACTCGCCAGAAAGCTCAAGATGCGGCGGACCGATTGGCGCCAGGCCTGCATAGCCTCTTCGTATGGCCAGCCGAAGCTCCTGCGCCCCGATTCGACCGTCGCCGGCCCGCCCCGCACCAGGACCAGCACATGAGCACCCGGAAACAGGGCGGCAGCGGCTGCGATCCCTTCGGTGGTGGGAGAGCGAAGCATCAGCCGGAAATCGCTGACTGACCCCTCCTCTTCCGGCCCAGGGTCGGCAAAGCGCAGCAGGGCCGCGCCGATATGCATCGCCAAGCGGGATGCCCCGCCCAGACGCTGGAGCCACCAATCGTCCCAGCTGTCAGCAACCGATCGGCAAAAATTTAGCAGTGTCTCACTGTTGGCAAGAAAGAAATCCTCCGGAACCTTGGATTTCCGACACTGCGGATGCAGAGAAAGCAGGTTTTCCAGGTAATTCGATCCGCTCCGGGGGCATGCGGACAACAGTATTATCGGATTGTGGCGTTGAGACTTGTTGTGCTCCGGGAGACGATCTTCATGCCGCTTGCGAATGTCCGCTAGGCGATCCGCGGCGGCGGGCGGGTGCAGCCCTGCTGACATTTGCTCCTCAAATCGCCGACGGCACTGCAACCTCTAGAGAGCGCGTCGCCAGAGATCGCTCAGGCTGGCGGCCAATCCATATCCGGCCGTCCGGTGATACGGCGAGCCCGGCGGCAACATCCCCATCACCCGATCATGCGCCGCAGCCAAATTATGATACGGGATGCTGGGGAACAAATGATGCATGGCGTGAAACCGCAGCCCGACCGGTGCCCACAGCGGGATCAGCCAGGAGCGCCGCGGATAGTTCAACGAATTGAGCAATTGCTGGGTCGTCGTCAGTGGATCACCCGCCGAGCGATAGCGGTGCGCCGCCAAGGTGCGCAAGCTGTTCAGAAACAGGGCGGCGGCGGTGATCAGATACAGCTGCACCAGCAGTTCCGCGTTTATCCGACCGGTAACGAAGGCAGCGGCGATTCCGAGAAGGTAGACGAAGACGCAGGCTTCCTGGACGCGCCAGCCGCGCGCCTCCGGCTGCGATGGCGGGTCACGACGGTAGCGCGGGTCGACAACCAGCGACGAGGCGTTGACTGCGACCCATTCCCAAATCCTTGGGTTGAACCAGGAGAGCGGCCCGAGTATCCCGAATCTGAGCACACCCGCCGGAAGCCCGAGAAAGCTGGAGGAGGCAAACATTACTATACCGATGCGATTGCCGGGGCATCCCCAGGGCCTGTACTCCCCGTCCTTCGTGGTGCCGTAGGCGCGTCGCGCGTGGTGGTCGCGATGCGAGCCATAGAGAAAGCTCGGCACCAGAAGGGGGATGCCGCAGAGCAGGTTCCACGCGAGACTGAACCCCCGAACGCGGCCCGGCGATAGGTGCGCGAGTTCGTGGATGAACACAACCGCCCGGTACATGGAGAGCACCGCAACCACGGCACCGAGAAACTTGAGCGGGTTGTTGAGCGGCAGGACCGCGGTAGCCGCAAACCCGGCGTAGAAGCAGCTTATCGAGGCAAGGAAGTCGATCCAGTAGCAAGCGGGTCTGGGAACCAACAAGTCGCCGAGCGCTCGCCGCAGATGCTTGATGGGCAGCTCGCCCACGATGGCTTCGGCCTGATCCGAAGGACCAATGGGCAGCCCGGGAGCTCCTCGAGGGCTAGATTCCGTCACCGAGTTGCGTTGCAGAATCAAAATCTCCTCATTCGCGGGCGAGAGCGGGCGGGGCGCAAGCCACTTCTTCGATTCTCGGGTTTCCGATACGGTCCGACTTCGAATAACATAGGGTCGGTGGCCGTTCGGCGCCGGACGTATCTCCAGGCTCGCTGCATCTTCGCTCCGATGCTGATGAATAGCGCTCCCACTCCCGGCGCGCCAGACACCGCCTACGCCGGTCCCGCGCCCGAGCGCAAACCGGCGACAAGTAGCCCTATCGAGGTGAGAGCGCTCCGCGGCCGGAGCGACCGCAATCGCTTTGTCGACCTGCCCTATCGCCTCCATCGCAATGATCCGAACTGGGTCCCGCCGCTGCGTCGCGACATGCATCGGTTGCTCGACCGACGCCGGAACCCGTTCTTCGATCACGGCGAGGCCTGTTTCTGGCTGGCAATGCGCGACGGCGTACCGGTCGGGCGCATCAGCGCGCAGGTCAATCACCTTCATCTCGAAACCCATCGCGACGAGACCGGCAATTTTGGCTTGCTCGAGGCGATCGACGACCAGGCCGTGTTTGCCGCGCTGCAACGCGCCGCCGAGAATTGGCTGCGGGAACGTGGCATGCGTCGGATCTTGGGCCCATACAGCTTGTCGATGAACGACGACATCGGCGTCCTGGTTTCCGGTTTTGAGACCCCGCCGATGGTCGGCATGCCGTACACACCTCCCTATTACGCCGACCGCCTCGTCGCCGAAGGCTATGCCAAAGCAAAGGACCTGCACGCATTGCGGGTCACGCTTGCCGACATCGTAACAAGGCACCTCCACCAACTCGAACGCGTCACCGCTCGGCTTCGTGCGGAAGGGCGGATCGCCGTACGCCCCCTCGATCACGCCCGATTCGCCGAGGAAATGCGGCTGGCGCTCGATATCTATAACGAGGCCTGGATCCAGAATTGGGGGTTCCTGCCGGTGACCGAACGCGAAGCCAAACAAATCATCGACCAGCTGGCGCCTGTTCTTCCGCCGCAATGTGTGGTCTTCGCGCTCGCCGATGGTGAGCCGGCAGCGATGCTGGTCGCCCTCCCCAACCTAAACGAACTCGTCGCCGATCTCGGTGGCAGGCTGTTTCCGATCAACTGGCTCAAATTGTTGTGGCGGTTGCGCTTCCGCAAACCAAAAACGGCGCGGGTGATGCTGACCGGGGTGCGGCAGCGGTATCGCAGATCGGCATTGAGCATGGCTCTCGTCACGATGATGCTGGCGCAGATCCTGGAGGCCGCGCGCCGGGCAAAAATCGAGATGGTCGAGTTCTCATGGATCCTGGAGGACAACAAACCCTCGCTCGAGGGCTGCCACGCCATTGGCGCGCAGCTCGCCAAGCTCTATCGCATTTACGCCAAGGCTCTGTAAGGACGCCACACCGCGTCGCGACCTATGCGGCCGAAAGAGCTTTGTCATCGGCTCGCGCCAGATGGGGGGCGTTCCAGAGACCAAGTTCGATATCCTCGATCTTCCGATCGATTTGGGCGATCACCTGGCGCGAGAATGGGCCGTGATGCAAATAGAGAGCGCTCATCATCACCAGAAACCGCAAGGCCCGAGGGTTGTGGGTGGTGGTGTCGAGGACGCTCTTCCAGAATTGCCCCGCTGTTCCGGGACCCGCATCCGGTAAGCGCCAAACCAGCCGGCCCAGCAAGCGCAGGTCGCGCAACACCTGCGGCAGCGGTGCCTTGAACCTGGGCTTCCCGCACCTGAGCATGCGGCCGACACGGCGCACGCGGCCGAAATAGGCAGCCGGATCATAGACTGCGTCCAGCACCGCCCGGTAATCCGCGAGCACGTCACGGCGCGGGCGTTTTGTTTCAAAGTTGAGACCGATCGTGCATTGATCGCCCGCATCCTGCGGGCCGGGTGCGTCAGAACCCGAAAAGAGGCGCCCTTCGCGCAGCAGCCGACGCCCCAATTGCGTTGTGGGCAGTGCGTACAGCAACCCGACCGTGCACACCGGGATCGCCGTATCCTCGATGCACTCGATCATCCCCTCGGCGGTATTGCCCTTTTCGGTGTCAAAACCCACGATGAAGCCAGCGAATACGAAAATGCCGGCATCGTAGATTTTGTGAATGCTCTCCTGTAGGCTGCGCCGGGTGTTCTGCTTCTTACGCATCGAGACCAGAGTGTCGGTATCGGGACTCTCGATCCCAACGAAAATTCCGAAGAAATTCGCTGCTGCCAAGGCGCTGAGCAATTCGGAATCGTCGGCCAGATTTATCGACGCTTCGGTCGAAAACTCAAACGGGAAGCTGTTCTTGTTCTGCCAACTCTGTAAAGCCGGCAGAAATTTCTTGAGAGCCTTTTTGTTGCCGATCAGATTGTTGTCGACAAAATCGACGTGGCCGCGGTAACCGAGTGTGTACAAGGTGTCGAGCTCAGCCAAAACCTGCTGGTTCGTCTTGGTTCGCGGCACTCGGCCGTATAGCTCGATGATGTCGCAGAACTCGCAATTGAACGGGCAACCGCGCGAGAACTGGATGCCGACGTGGAGGTAATGCTCCAGCTTTAAGAGATCAAAGCGCGGCGTCGGGCTCCTTGTGACGTCGGTCTGCCCCATCGGCGCCTCAAAAACGCCTTCCTCGGCACCGCTCCGCCACGCAGCGAGGAAATCCTCCATGATCTCCTCGGCTTCTCCGAGAACTCGGAAGTTCGCGCTGCTATAGATATCTGGCGTCGAGGTGACATCGGGACCGCCGACCACGACGGGCTTTCCCCGCGCGCGGCACATCTCGATAATGCGGAGGCTATCGGGCTGCTGAAACAGCATTCCTCCGGTCATCACCAAATCGGCCCATTCGAGGTCGGCCTTGGCGAGAGACTCGGTGTTGCGATTGACGAGCCGCACCTCCCAGGATTGCGGGAGCAGAGCGGCGACGGTAATCAGGCCAAGCGGCGCCGCCGGATAACGCGCCCCCGTCAATTCGCATGTCGCCCGGTAATTCCAGAACGAATCGGCATTGAAACGCGGAAAAATCATCAGCACCTTGCAGGCGTCGATCGTCATCTCCGAAACCTTTCAATACCGCCATTCACCCCGGATGTCCGCCCAACCGCTGCCACTCTTCATCGACGATGCCGATCGTTCGCAGGATCTGGTCTTCGGTATGGGTATTGTTGATGAAAAATCGCAACCGCACCGCCCGCTCCCTCACCGCCGGATAGAGGATCGGCTGCACGTCGATCCCGCGTTGAAAGAGGGCGTTGGTTAACGCAACGCACCGCTTCGTGTCGCCGACGATCAGCGGCACGACCGAGACACCCTTGCTGGAGCCGGTCGGCAGCCCTCTTTCGCGCGCCAGTTGCAGGAACAGCCCGCTGCGTTGTCGCAGCTCCCCGACGCGTTCGGGCTCGGCCAGCATTATTTGGAGCGCCGCGAGTGCGGCCGCCGCATTGGCTGGCGACATGCCGACGCTGAAGACGAAGCCCGGGGCGCCGAATTTGAGGTTCCAAATCAACTCACGACAGCCGGCGATATATCCGCCGCAACTGGCGAGCGATTTACTCAGCGTGCCCATCCAGATGTCGACGTCGCTGCCGGAAAGCCCGAAATGCTCGCGGATGCCGCGCCCGCGCGCCCCCAACACCCCGAGCGAGTGCGCCTCGTCCACCATCAGAAAAACTCTGTGGCGCTCGCGCAGCTCGACGAAATGCGGCAAGTCGGGAAAATCCCCATCCATGCTGTAGACGCCTTCGAGAATCACCACCACGCGCTCGTAGTGACGGCGATGACGTTGCAGCAGATCGTCGACCATCTGCCAGTCATTGTGCCGAAAGGCGATGCGGCGGGCGCCCGAGAGCAGCGCCCCCATTTGAATGCTGTTGTGGACCAGCTTGTCGTGCAGGATCAGATCCTTCGGCCCGAAGAGATGCGCGATCGTCGTGACGTTGGTCCCGTGCCCGCTGACGAAGGCAAGACACGCCTGAGTACCGAGAAGCTCGGCGAGCGCACTTTCGAGTTCGACGTGGATGGGCCGTTCACCGCCGACTATGCGGCTCGCCGAGACCGATGTGCCGTAACGATCGATCGCATCGGCCACTGCCGCCTTGAGCGCGGGGTGGCCGGACAGCCCCAGGTAATTGTAGTTCGAGAAGCTGATGTATTCGCGCTCGCCGATCCGAGTGGTGTCTCGCACGAGGCCCTGATGCAAGCGGAAATAGGGAACCCCGCCGATATGGGGCGGCTCGATTTCCTCCATGCGCGCGAGCAAGTTTAGATAGGCCGGATGGAGATCGAGGCGGTAATGGGATTCGGGAATCGCGGCCGCCTCGGCCGCGGGAGAGCCGAACAGCGGCTCGCGTGGGGCAAGGGCGACACGCTGGCGCATCATGCGATTGGCCAGCTCGCGCTTCTTGTCAGAGGAAGAGTATTTGAGCACCGTCGCAGATTTGGTCAAAGGGCGCGTTCCTTCGCTCGATCAAGATCATCTTCCACGAGCCGCCCCAGTGCAGCGACGAGTTCGGGCTCGGCCAATGGTTCGGGTTGGTCCGGATCAGTGACGGGATGGGCCGCCGGTGGGGTCGGGGCGGTTGCCGGCTCAATTCCTGCGTGATCTATGATGCGCTGCGCAAGCTTCGCCACAGTCGTCGCGTCCATCAGCTCCAGCGTCGGGATGACGATCCCGAACTGCTTTTCCAAACCCAGCTGCAGCTCCACCAGCATCAACGAATCCATGCCCAGATCCAGCAGCGACTTGTCGGCCGCCAGCTTCGCGGCCGCCATCCCGACGATACCGGCGATGTGCTTGGTCAGCAGCTGCTGCGCGGTAGAAATTGCCTCAGCGCGCGGGAGCCCGGCAAGGTGCGCCCGGAACTCCTCGAGACTTCCGCCGGTGCCCTCACCCGCCGGGTCGTTAAAATAGTCTCGCACCGAAGCGAATTTTGGTGCTTTGGCCACGCCCGGCAAAATCGCGAGCCTCGACCAGCTCATTTCAGCCAACGCGACCTGCGGCGCCCCGGAGCGAATCGCTTGCTCCATCCGGTCGAGCGCGCGCGCTGGAGCGAGCAGCTTTACGCCGATCCGCTCAGCAAGCATCCGGGCCACGGCAGCGTTGCGCGCCAGGTGGCCGACATCCCCGATCGCCCCCCAGGCGACCGTCAGCGCCGGTAGGCCGAGCCCGCGGCGATAGTCGGCCAGAGCTTCCAGATACGAGTTGGCCGCGACGTAGTTAGCCTGTCCTTCGTTCCCGAACAGCGTCGTCGCCGATGAGTACATGATGAAAAAATCCAGCTCCCGGTCGAGCGTGTGGTGGTGCAGGTTCCATGCCCCGGCGATTTTCGGTCGCAAGACGTCGTGGAAGTCCTCCTCCGTCATATTGACCAGGCTAAAATCCTGGATCACCCCCGCGCAATGTATGATACCGCGCAATGGCGGCATTTCGCGGTGCATGCGGCGCAGCAGGTCGGCAACCTGACTCGCATCGGCAACGTCGACGGCGAATTCGTTAACCGCGGCGCCGTCATGCCGCAAGCGCGCGAGTGCGGCGGCTGCATCGGGCGGGGTGGTCTTGCTACGCCCGATGACCGCGAGATGGCGGGCACCCTTTCGAACGAGCCACTCGGCCGTCGCAAGACCGAACCCGCCGCGGCCCCCGGTGACGAGATAACTGGCCGCGGGTGATAGTTGGACCCCGCTTTCGGGGCGGACCGGGGCGATCGCCGGACGATCGACCCCGTCCAGCGCCAGAACAATCTTGCCGATATGGCGCGAGTGCTGCATGCAGCGGAACGCCTCGACGGCTCGCGCGACCGGAAAGACCCGGTGGGGCAGCGGGACAAAAACGCGTTGATCGAGGAGCGGCGCAAGCTCGGCGAAAAGCTGTTTGGAGAGCGCCGGGCGGTCGACCAACAGCCGGTCGACATCAACCCCGAAAAACTGGATGTTGTTGCAGAAAGGTTGCAGCCCGAGTTTGCTGTTGGCGTAGAAGTCGCGCTTTCCTAACTCCACAAAGCGCCCATAGGGCCTAAGGATCGAAAGGCCTTTGTGGATGGCATCCCCTGCCACCGAATTCACCACCACGTCGACGCCCTCGCCATGGGTAATTTCGCGAATATCGTCCGCGAAGGCGAGCGAGCGAGAGTTGACGACGTGCTGCGCCCCAATGCGCCGGAGAAACTCGCGCTTCTCCACCGAGCCGGCGGAAGCGAAAATCTCGGCGCCTACCCATCGGGCATATTGGACGGCGGCCAAGCCGACGCCGCCGGCGGCCCCATGAACCAGGATCCGCTCGCCCTTCTGCAACCGGGCGAGGTGATGCAGCGAGTAATAGACGGTGATAGCGGCGACCGGGAGTGTCGCAGCTTCCTCGAAGCTCATGGACGACGGTTTTTTGAACAGGCCCTCTGCGGGTGCAGCAAGATGGGACGAGAATGCGTCGCGGGCGATGCCGAACACCGCGTCTCCGGGGCGAAGGTGATCGACGCCGTCACCTACCGCGATGACCTCGCCGGCAAACTCCATGCCCAACGTCGCACCCGCGAACCCACCCTCGAACGCTTCCTCCGGCAGCAGCCCGATGCGCTGCAGGACGTCCCGAAAGTTGAGACCGGCCGCCCGGACGTGCGCGGTGACCTCCCCGGCTGCGGGGCGCGGGATCGCGATCCCCTGCAGGACCACGCCCTCCTGCGCTTCTCCTTGCGCGAAGGTCAATCTGAACCCGGTTTCGTCGTCGGTCTCGCGCGCGGCGGGCTCCGCCATTCTCCGCGTCAAACGCGGCACATAGCGCCCCCGACCGCGCAAGAGGACTTCGTCCTCGTCATCGCGGTGGAGCAATTCTTCCACCAGCGCCTCACTCGCCGCGGCTGTTGTCGCCTCGGGATCGAGATCGACCAGCCGGCAAGAGATATCGGCCCGTTCGTTGATGATCGTACGGGTGAGGCCCCAAAGCGGAGCTTGCCAAGGGCGTATGCAACCGGCCGATGCGTCCGGCATCGGCATCGCGCCCGACGTGACGACCGTCAGCCGCGCGGACGCCGCCAGCCCCGCTGCGATCAGCGCCTGCACGGCGACCAGCAGGTCGAAACTGCCGCGGCTTTGCGCCGCCAGCGGGTCTGCAGGCGCTGCCTCGACGGTTCCCCGCAGGCGCAGAATATGAAGCGGGCCGACACCGTCTGCTGCGAGGGTGCCGAAGAGCCGGTCATAGGAGTCCGAATCTCCGCACGGAACATCGAAACGGTCGAGGCCGAGACGATCGAAGGAATGACCGGCCTGAGCGATCACGACGCGCTGCCCCAGCCGATCGAGCGCGCGGATTACCGTCGCCGCGGGATCGACGGCAATGTCATCGGCGAGTATCAGCCAGGTCGCCGAACCGATCTCGCGGTATATCGGCGAGCGCGGCGCCGCCGATGGCTTGCGCCCGATCAGCACGGCCCGAGCGGCGATCGGGTCGTCATAGCCGAGCGAAAGCAACTCCTCGAAGCGGGCGTCGAGGACGGCTCTCCCCCAGTCGCTCTCGCCTAGGTGATCGGCGGGCATCCCGAAGACCAGATCCAGAAAACCGCGATCCTTCGGGACCATCAGCAGAAGAAGCCCGCCTGGTTTGAGCAACATACGAATGGCGGCGAGATCCCGGTTGACATCCGGCCAAACTGCGGGCGCTATCCCGGCCACGATGAGATCGTGCCGCTCGGCGCCGAAACCCTGTTCGGCAATCTCCTTGCCGAGATCGAGTACCGCACAACGAAGACAAGACAGGGCTGCGAAATGGGCTTCCGCCTGCGCGACCGCCGCCTCGCTCGGATCGGTAAAGACGTACTCGACGCGATCTGAGGGCAGCGCCGCGAGCAACGCCGCCGTGAGCCCACCCGTCCCACCGGCGACCTCGAGAATACTCAGCGGGCGGGAGCGCGGAATTATCTGGCACAGCCGCCGCGCCACTCCGGCCGCCACATCGTTCGCCCTGCGGAACAGCGGGTCGGAATCATAGAGCTGCTCGACCGCATCGAAGCCCCGCTCGGCAGAAACCAAATCGACCGGATCGATTTCTGACCGCAGGATCCCGGGAAGCGCCGCACCGTATCGCGCGACCAGCTGCAAGCTCGCGAGATGAGCGGGACAGCGGGCGATCGCCTCGCGCCAGAGACATTCCGGTGCCGCGGTAGAACCAACATCGGCGAGGCACCACTCGGCCTGGTCACGCTCCGCCATCCCCGCCCGATGGGCGAACGCAAGAACCTTCCCGAGGTAATGCTCTTGTTCGGGCGCGATACGCTGCTCGGCGATAAGCTGCGAAACAACGAAACGAGGCCGGCCGAAAGCGAGCGTCAACGCCTCTGCGGCATAGGCCGCAGCAACGCGATCGAGGAACACGCGGGTCTCTCTATCGCGCTCGCGCTCACCACTTGTCGCGGCAAACGGCGCCGCTAGTGTTTGCGGCCCGGGCAAGTCCTCGGCACCATCAGCGTCGAGCGCCGAAGGCCGCAGTTGATAGCGCCACTGGTAGGCTGGGATTTCACTCGGACCACCCAAATCGACACGGCGCAGACGCAGGCCGTCGATCTCGGCGATCGTTTCCCCATTGACGCCCAGCACCAAATAATCGCCGACGATCGAACGAGCCGCGGACTGAACCAGGGTCATATGGCACCAGGCGATCCGCTCGCCGCCGCCGTAGAAACGGATCCGCTCCGCCTTGCTCGGGACAAAGACGATTTGGGCCTCCTGATCCGGCTGATCGGGAATGGTCGCCAGCGTGATCTGGAGGCAGGCGTCGAGCAAGGCCGGGTGAATGCGATACTCGCCGAGTTCGCTCGCTATCGCCGCGGGCGCGACAATGCGTCCGAGCGCCTCATTCTTGCCGGCCCAGACCTCGGCGACGCCCCGGAAGGCAGGTCCGTAGATCAGGCCGTGGGCAGTGAAGCGACGATAGAGCTCAGCGCCATCGACCCGCTTTCCCATTCGCCCCTGGATCGCCTCGACAGAGGCGGTGCGTTCCGATGGCCCGCTCGCCAGAGGTACTGCGCGGGCGACCGCGACAGGGAGCAGCATGGTTGCCGACGTGTCACCGCTGCGCAAACGAAAGGCGCCGTCCTCACTCGACAGTCCCACCTCGACCAAGGGCATGGCGCCGGCGGCAATCAAGACCGGACGCCTGATCTCGAAACCTTCGATCTCGGCGCCATTACAAGCGTGGGTCGACAAAACCGCAGAGACCGCCATCTCGATATATGCTGTTCCCGGCAAGACCATGCTGTCTTGAACGACGTGATCGGTGAGCCAGGAAAGCTGGGCCGGATCGAGACGGTTCTTCCAGGTCCCGTCGGTGGTAGCCAGACGCTTCCCCAATAGCGGGTGTCTGCGCCTGCTCAGCGATGCTCCGACTTCACCCTCATCCTCGGAAAACCAGTAGCGCTCCCGCTGCCAAGGGTAGGCAGGAAGCGGCACGAACGCATCCTCGCCAGGGTCGATAAAATTGTAATCAATCGCGACACCGGCGGCATAGCAACGCCCGAGCGCCAGCCACAACGCATCGCGCTCGGCTTCGTGACGTCGCAGAGTGGCGATCGAAACCCCCTGACCGCCGGCAGCCTTCAGGCAATCTCGCAGATACCTGTCGAGTACGGGATGCGGGCCGACTTCGAGAAAGACATTGAAGCCCTCGGCCTCCAGCGACGCGATCGCAGGCGCAAACTGAACAGGTCTGCGGATATTCTCCCACCAATATCCCGCGTCGAGCCGACGCCCCTCGATCGTCGTGCCGGTAACGGTAGAGACGAAGCGGCGCCGGCCGTCTCGCGGCGCCAGCCCATCGAGCCGGTCCAATAGCTGCTCGCGGATCGGGTCCATGCAGCGGCTGTGGAAGGCATAATCGAGGTCGAGCGGACGAAAGAAGATCTGGTTCGGCTCAAGCTCGGCACCGAGCGCGCCGATCGCGGCCGGGTCACCGGCAATCGTCACCGAGTTGGGGCTGTTGACCGCGGCAATCGCCAGCCGCTCACCGTAAGGGGCTATGGCTAAAGCGGCATTCTCGGGCGATAGCCCGAGGGCGGCCATCCGGCCGGTCCCGGCGGTACGCCCCTGCGCCCTGCTGCGCTCGGCGATCACGCGGCACGCTTCGGCGAGCGACAGAATGCCTGCCCCATAAGCCGCCGATACCTCTCCGACACTGTGGCCGAGGACGGCGTCGGCTTTGATCCCGTGCGCCTCCAGCCATTCGAGCATCGCTACCTGCACCGCAAAGAGCGCCGGTTGCGCAATCTCTGTCCGATCGAAGAGGTTTGCCGGTTCCGCCGATTGAAGGACGCCTGTTACCGACCATCCGATGAGCGGGCGGAGGGCGGCATCGACCCGGTCGACACATTGAGCAATCAACGGATCGGTGAGCAAGTCCCGCCCCATGCCGCGCCATTGCGAGCCGTTTCCCGAAAACACCAGCGCCAATCGAGCCGGCGGCGTGCGAACATGTCCTTGGGCGAGTAGCGAAGGCGAATCGCCAGCGGCATACGCCTCGAGCCGGGCGGCGAGCTCTTCGTGGGTCCGGCCAAAGGCGGCGAGCCGATGCTGGTGATGGGTCCGTCGGATGGCGGCGCTGCGACACAAAGCCGGTAAGGGAGCTGCCGTCGGCGATCGCAGCAATTTGGCGTAGCGCAGCGCCAGGCTCTTGAGGGCCTCCGCATCATGCGCCGAGACCAGCAGCGCCCGGATCTCCCGGCTTTCTGTTGCTGCACCCCGAGGCGTCACGCTGGAAGCAAGGGGCTCCGGGTTGCGAAGGACGACATGGGCGTTGGTGCCCCCGAACCCGAACGAGTTGACACCCATCGTCAAGCGCCCCGGGGGCAGTTCCGTGTATTGCGAAACAACGGAGAGATTGAGTTCCTCGAACGGGATCTCCGGGTTGGGGTTCGTAAAATGGACCGTGCGCGGGATCGCACGATGACGAAGCGCCAGGACGGCCTTCAGCAGTCCGGCAACCCCCGAGGCGGGTTCGAGATGACCGATATTGCTTTTGACGGAACCGATCCGGCAGCGATCGCCGGGCGCCCGCGAAACACCGAGCACATTTCCCAACGCAGCACATTCGATCGGGTCGCCGACGCTCGTTCCGGTCCCGTGAGCCTCGATGTAGGTGATCTCGTCCGGGTCGATTCCGGCATCGCGGTATACTCGGCGCAGCAACGCCTCCTGCGCCGCCTGGTTTGGCATCGCCAACCCCTTGGTGCGGCCATCGGAATTGACGCCCGAACCGACGATGACGGCGTGCACCAGATTGTTCTCGGCGAGCGCCTGCGCGAGCGGTTGCAGGATGACGACCGCTCCGCCTTCGGACCGGACATAACCGTCGCCGGCCGCATCGAAGGGGCGGCATCGACCGGTCGGCGACAGCATGCGGGCCTTTGAGAAACCGATACCCGCCGATGGCGACAACAGCGCGTTCACCCCGGCCGCGATGGCCAGGCTCGATTCGCCCCGCCACAAGCTCACACAGGCTTCGTGCACCGCAACCAGCGACGATGAGCAGGCGGTGTCGACCGCAAAGCTCGGACCGTGCAAGTCGAAGACATATGATATTCGATTTGCCGCATTGCTGATCGCGCTGCCGGACATGACGTAGGGGTCGACCTGGTTCGGCTCGTCGCGTTGCATTGCGGCGTAATCGGACAGCGAGATCCCGACAAAAACACCCGACTGCGACCCGGCGAGTGTCTCCGGGACGATGCCCGCGCTCTCCAACGCTTCCCAAGTCAGCTCCAAAAGGAGACGTTGCTGCGGGTCGATCCGCCGAGCTTCGCGCGGCGAAATTCCGAAGAACCCGGCATCGAACTTGTCTATGTCCGCGATGAACCCGCCCGCGCGCGTATACATCATGCCGGGCTTGGCCGGGTCGGGATCGAAGTACGCATCGACGTCCCAGCGGTCGTCGGGTATCTCGCCGACGGCGTCCCTCCCCGCTTTGAGCAGCGACCAGAATTCCTCGAGGTCAGCCGCCCCCGGGAACCGGCATGCCAACCCGACTAAGGCGACGGGAAAGGCTCGTTCCACGTCGTTACTCTCCGTAGGCATGCAATCTGAAGCTCCTTGGCAATTCGGCCGCTTCTTAAGGGTTGGACGTTATAGCACCCTGCGGTTTTAGGTAGGGGTCGGATCGAAACTCCCCGGCGATCAAAATTAACGCAACAAAAAGGTCACGTCCGTCAAGCTGGTGGAGATTGGAGACTAAAGCTGAGGCGCCACGGGTGCGGCGGCTTGGAGGAATTGTCTGCGGTGCGCGCACTGCAAGGGAGCGCGATCGACGGCATGGCGGATCGTGCTTCGGCCCTCGATGACCGGCTCTATCACTTCCGCCTGGCCGCCTCGCGCCAAGCCTCGACGACACGCTGGACAGCCGTGGTTCCCCCATCCCGGTGTGTCCGTTCCCGACGAGACACAGACTTGTACCGGGCTGATGTTGTCAAGCTCGAAATGATCAGCTGTGCGTAAGTGTAGCGGCGGATGCCGCATCGATCTCCAGATGGCGGAGCCGGCTCCGCCAGGGTGCGATATCTTGGTTGACCCGATCGAGGAACTTCTCGAGGTCGAGGCCCACCACATAACGGCCGCTCGCGCAAGACCGCCTGCTGGAGGAAGCGGTCGAGCCCCGTCGGGATGCCGAGCGGTCTCTCAGTTCGCGAGCAGCTCTTTCAGGGCGTCGTCGATGAATTTCACGTCTACCGGATTGAGGCCGGGGCCGCCCGCGATGTGACCCCAGACCGAGGGGATCGGCCGGCACTCCGCGTTGGGCATGTGCCTGACCTCATACTTGTTGTCTTCCGGGGGGAAGTAGAGGTCGGTCTGGCCGGGCATCACGATGGCTCGCGCCGTGATCGCGCCCAGTGCCTTCTCGAAGTCGCCGGTGTAGAGCTCATTGGCGCTGATGTCCGCCCCTCTGTCACGTCCACAGCGTGGCCAGCACTTCGGCTGGGGCTTCTCGCAAGCGTTCTACCGCGAGAAGCTCGACCTAGAGATGGGCTTTGCTTCGCTCGAGGATTTCCTAATCGGCTTCGAGGAATACGAAATTGTGCCGCGACGTCCGGGCCGAGCCGCAGAACGGCGCAATGCGCGCGACCATGTCGGGATAGAGCGCTCCCCATTGACTGCTCAGTGCGCTGTACTACAAGGGCGGTACATTCGCGCTGGGCTTCGTCGATATGAACCCGCCGGAAATGGCCCTAATCGCGAAGGGCAACGCGGTCGGCGCCGAGCATGCCCGCTCCTGCGGAACAGTAGGCGCGGATTGACGTTTTCAACGGGAGTTTGTCATGAAATTCATGATCACCTGAGGCATTCAGGAAGACAAGTGGCTGCCGGTGCTCAAGAAGTGGGTATCAATGTCCCCGCAAGAGTGGGCGAATGATGCTGGCGACGGCGTGAGGATGATTGGCCGCTGGCACGACATGGCAGGCCGTACCGGCGTCGTGATTGCCGAATTGAACGACCTTGCCGCCGTGCAGCGCTGGGTCGGGAAGTGGAACCCCTACATGGACATCGATCTCACGCCCGTTGTCGATGACGAGGAATCGGCGGCCACTGCCCGGCAGATCATTGCCGACAATAACGCCCGACCCAGCGCACACGACTGGCCGAATCGCGCAGGTTGAGATAGACTGGCACCCGCGGTTGGCGCAAGCCGCCGCGGCATTAGAGCCAGAAGGAGCAACCAGCAAATCGGAGGTCGAACATGCCGCTCTTCATGTATCAGGCAGCTTATACCGCGGAGTCGTGGGCCGCCCAGCTGAAGAACCCGCAGAACCGAGTTGAAACCGTCGGCCGTCAGGCATGCGAGGCCGTCGGGGGTAAACTCGTTGGTGGTTGGTATTGCTTCGGCGAATATGATGTCGTCTTCATCTGCGACGTGCCGAACAACGAAAGTATGTCGGCAATCGCGTTGGCTGTCGCTGCGGGCGGCGCCCTCAAGGCTGGCAAGACGACCGCACTGATGACGGGAACGGAAGGGGTGGGGGCCATGAAGAAGGCGGACGCCGTCGCCAAGGCCTACAAGCCCGCCCGGTAGGCAAACCGTCGGGCTCGATCACCCGCATCACTATCTAAAGTCGGTCGGCCTTTCGTCGCCGGGCGGTCGGTACGGATGCGGGTGTACCGCATCACCTCACCGGAGATGATGTGCGGAATGGCATGTTGCCTAAAGGGAACGCTATGAATCGACGTACTCCCATCACGCTGATCGCCCGCGCGCTGCTGTTTTCGGTCATTGTCCTGCTCGCCGGCAATGGCACGAGCTACGCGCAGCAAGCCGATATCGACAGCGTCAAGGCCGCCACCGCAGCATATCATGCCGCGATCGGATCGCTCGACGTGTCAAAAATGGACCCGCTGTGGGCGCACGACGCCTACGTGACGTTGATCAATCCGGGCGACAAGAGCATTTCCGTCGGCTGGGACGCGGTCAGGAAGGACTGGGAATCAGACTTGAACTTGGATTCGGAACTGAAAGTCACGCAGAAGGACGGACCCTATATTCGCGTGGATGGCAATTTGGCGTGGTCTACGGGTATCGCGAGCGCCGTTGGCAAACCGAAGGCCGGCGGTACGATAAACACCGGTGTCTTCGAGGCGGATGTGTTCGAAAAACGCGGCAACCAGTGGCTGCTGGTATCGCACGCCGCCTGGCGGGTGCCTCAATAGACCGTCAGTGGTCTTTAGGGGCGTTCGCCTTCGCGGGCAGCAAACGGATCCTGCGTCGGGATCGAAATCGCGCCGCCGCGGTCCGAACTGACGATCGGTGATGGCGCTTTGCGCCCAAAGGCCTCGATACGGGGGATCGCAACGTCTTCGACCGGCGGCATGCGCGGCTTGCGTGCCAGTGCGGCCTCTACATAGGGGGCTAGCTCGCGCCGCTTCTCCGCCGCGCGAGCTTCCTCGCGCTCCTTGAACTCGGGCATCACCTGCGACGCGAAGATTTCGAGCGACTCGCAGATGTGCTCGTGCCGATTGGCGCCGCTCTGTTGGACAAACATGACCTGGTCGATCCCAGCCTTCTCATACCGGCTCAAATGCTCGCGCAATTGCGCGGGGGTGCCGATGCCGCCGCGCCCGGCGTTTTCCGGCAGCTGGTCCTTGACCTGCAGAAAGCGCTCCCACAGATCGGCTCGTCCCGGCCTGTGCTCGCCAAAGACCGCGTAATAGCCGAGCGAATAGCCAAAGAACCGAAAGCCGTCGAGCCCGCGGCGGACCGCCTCGGCTTCGTCCGGGTGGCAGGACATGCCGGTGACGATCGCGAGATTGGGATTGACACTGTGGCCGATCGGCACGCATTCCGGCGATTTGATGATGCCGTAATATTCCTCGACCCACCTCGCGGCCTGCTCGGGTTCGAGAAAAGCGAAGGCCAGCGCCCCGAGCCCCGCTTTGGCGGCGCGGTGGATCGTCTCGCGCCGCGAGCACGCCACCCACATCGGCGGGTGCGGCTTCTGCACCGGTTTCGGCACCAGGTTGCGGCACGGCATGTCGAACCAGCGTCCCTGAAATCCCGGATAGGGCCGCATCGCGAGCATGTTGGCGGCCTGCTCGGTCGCCTCCTGCCACATCGCCTCTTTTTCCTGGGGGTCGACGCCGAAGCCGCCCATCTCGACCGCGGTCGCCGACTTGCCGGTGCCCCATTCGACGCGGCCGTTCGACACCAGGTCGAGAGTAGCGATGCGTTCGGCGACCCGCGCAGGATGGTTGTATTTGGGCGGCATCAAGGTGATGCCGTGGCCGAGCCGGATCCGCTTGGTGCGCTGCGAGCAAGCAGCGAGGAACACTTCGGGCGCCGAAGAGTGCGAATACTCTTCGAGGAAGTGGTGCTCGACTTCCCAGACATAGTCGATGCCGAGACGGTCGGCGAGCTCGACCTGGTCTAGCGCCTGCTGATAAAGCCGCAGCTCCGAATCCTCGGTCCAGGGTTGCGGCAGCTGATGCTCGTAGAAAAGTCCGAATTTCATCGTCGCTTCCTTCGCTGCGTCGGTACCCTCACCCGCCTCGCTGCGCTCGGCACCCTCTCCCGCGATGCAGGAGAGGGGCTACAACGCATCGAGCTCAAAGCTCCTCTCCCGCAATGCGGGAGAGGGGGGACCAGCCCGCAAGGGCTGGTGGGTGAGGGGGCCTCTCAGGTCATCCAGCGCAGGATTGCCGCGGCGACCTCGTCGGGTTTGTCGAGCTCCGCGAGATGACCGGCGCCGGGGATCGTGATGGTTTCGGTGCGCCCGGCCATCGCGGCGGCGAAGCGGTCGGCGTAGGCGCGCGGCATGATGCGGTCGCCTTCGCCCCAGATCAGCAGGGTTGTCGCCTCGATCAGCGGCAGGCGTTTTTCGAGCCTGGTATTACCGAGCGGCCAGAAGGCGCGCGCCGCGGCCTCGTTGGCGCGCGTCTGCTCGATCGACCATTCCGGCGAGTTGGCCCCTTCCGGCTCGGCTTTGAGCTGGTTCCAGCGCTCGGGGTCGGCGCAGAGCAAACCCGGCACGTCGGGCGCCCGCTGCGCCCAGGGGTCGGTCATCGGATCCTTCTCGTCGAAGAGGCCCCAGGGCGCGATCAGCGCCAAGCGCCGCACCGCAGCGGGCCAGATCGCCGCCACCTCGGCGAGAAACGAGCCGCCGACCGAGCTGCCGGCCAGATCGGCGCTCTCCAGCCCCGCTTTCTGAAGGAGTTGACGAACTGCAAGCAGCCAATCGAGGTGGCTGTCGAGCACGGTGTGCCCGCGGTCGCCGCCCGGGAAACCCGGGAGCGACGGCACAATGACCGAGCGCTCGCGCGCCAGCGCGTCGAGAAACGGGATCCACCGCGGCAACCCGCCAAAGCCGCCGAGAAAACCGAGCTTGGGCCCCTGCCCCTTCCGCCACACCCGGCACGAAAAGCCGTTGATCTCGACGGACAGCTCCTCCGGTTCGCTCACGACCGCCCCCTGACCGTACCCGTCGTCCCGTGCGCCTTCGGCCCACGGGCTTGTCCCGTGGGGAAAGCGGGGACCCAGAGGCAACCGGCACCTTGCCCCGGATCACTGGGCCCCCGCTTTCGCGGGGGTGACAAATAAGAGCTGGCCAAGTGCCTCACTCCGCCGCCATTGCGGGTTGCCGGAACGGGGTCAATGGCGCCCTCGCATCGCGGGTCATAGGCCGCGGCCACCAGCGGTCCTCCCATTCCGAGAAGATATCGGTCAGCTGGGGCATGACTTTTTCGGCAAAGAGCTTCGTGTTGTACTTCGCCAAGTCCTTGCCCATGTTGCCGAACTGCATCAGCAGCATCAGGTGCCCTACATTGAGATCGGTCGCCACTTGCCGCAGTTGCGCGGCGACCTCGTCCGGCGAGCCGATGATGACGTAGCCTTTCTCGACGATCGCATCCATCTCGCGCGCCAAGGTGTCGAACCGGCGCATCCGAGCAACCTGGGCGACCTGGCCGACGACACCGGCCCGCTGTGTGGCTTCGCTCGTATAGCCGGGCGCGGCGGCAAAACGCGGATCGACGTGCAGGCAGCGGCCGTAGAAGTACTCCGCAGGTTCCCGGTAGAGCCGATAGGCCTCTTCGCGGGTGTCGGCGACGCCGACGAATTGCAAGAAGCCGGCGCGGTACGGGTTCCGGTCTTTGCCGAGCCGCTCCATCTCCTGCCAGAAGCCGTTCATCGTGGCCTGTCCCGCCAGATAGCCAAAATAGGACAGGTAGGCGTAGACGTGATCGGTCTCGGCGCACCAGCGCCAGGTTTCGATCGAGCCGCCCCCCGGGATCCAGATCGGCGGGTGCGGCTTCTGAACCGGGCGCGGCCAGATATTGACGTAGCGCTGCTGGTTGAAGCGCCCATTGAACGCAAAAGTATCCTTCTCGGTCCACGCCCGCATCACGAGATCGTGCGCCTCGTAATACCGCTCGCGCAAAGTGCTCGGGTTCTGGCCATACGCAAAGCACGTATCCATTGGCGTCCCGACCGGAAATCCGGCGATCAGGCGGCCGCCCGAGATGACGTCGATCATCGCGAACTCTTCGGCAACCCGGGTCGGCGGGTTGTAGAGCGCCAATGAATTGCCCATCACGCACAGCGCCGTGTCGCTCGTGCGCCGCGCCAAGGCCGAGGCGATCAGATTGGGCGACGGCATCAGCCCATAGCCGTTCGAATGATGCTCGTTGACGCAGACCGCGTCGAACCCGCATTCGGCGGCGAATTCGAGCTCGTCCATGAAGTCGTTGTACATGTGATGGGCACGCCGCGGGTCGAACAGCGAGGAATGGATATCGACCCACACCGAAGGGTGCTTGTCGCGGAAGTCATCCGGCAATTCCGTGTACGGCATCAGGTGAAACCACATCAGCTTCATGGCGCTATGTCCTCGGCGGCGACGGCCGCAGACTGACCGGGAGTGGAGCGCGCGTCAAGTCCGAACCAAACGATTGGTTGGCTAGGTCAGGTGACGACTGGCAGCTCCTCGTAAGAATGGAAAGGCGGCGGCGAGGGCAGCCGCCATTCCAAGGTCGTCGCCCCCGAGCCCATGGATTGGCCGCGATTCGGCGGCCGGCCAACAGTGTGTGGAGAACGACGAAGACAAAGAAGAGCGTCGAGGCGAACCCAATATAGGCGCCGATCGAAGAAACAAAATTCCAGCCGGCAAACGCCGCTGGATAATCCGCGACCCGTCGCGGCATCCCGGCCAGCCCAAGAAAATGCATCGGGAAGAAAGTCAGGTTGACGCCGATAAAAGTTGTCCAGAAATGGATCTTGCCAAAGGTCTCGTTGTATTGCCGACCCGATATCTTACCGATCCAGTAGTAGAAGCCGGCGAAGATGCCGAAGACCGAGCCCAGCGACAGCACGTAGTGGAAGTGGGCGACGACATAGTAGGTGTTGTGCAGTACCACGTCGACGCTGGCATTGGCGAGAACGATGCCGGTGACGCCGCCGATCGTGAACAGGAAAATGAAGTCGAGCGCCCACAGCATCGGCGTCTTGAACTCGAGCGAACCGCCCCACATCGTCGCGATCCAGGAAAAGATTTTGATCCCGGTCGGCACCGCGATGACCATCGACGCTGCGACAAAATAGGCGCGCGTATCGACCGAAATCCCGGTCGTGAACATGTGGTGGGCCCAGACGGCAAGCCCGATGACACCGATCGCGATCATCGCAAAGACCATGCCGAGATAACCAAAGATCGGCTTGTTTGAAAAGGTCGAGACAACCTGGCTTATGATGCCGAAGGCCGGCAAGATCATGATGTAAACTTCGGGATGACCGAAAAACCAGAAGAGATGCAGAAATAAGAGTGGATCGCCGCCGCCTGCGGGATCGAAGAAGGTGGTGCCGAAATTGCGGTCGGTGAGCAGCATCGTGATGACCCCGGCGAGCACCGGAACGACGAGCACGAGAAGCGCGGCGGTGACGAGTTCTCCCCAGACGAAAAGCGGCAGCTTGAAGAAACTCATGCCGGGGGCGCGCATGTTGCAGATCGTCGTTATGAAGTTTATCGCACCCAGCAGTGAGGAGGCGCCGGCGAGGTGGAGCGAAAAAATCACCATGTCGACGGCGGCTCCCGGATGGCCGATCGCGCTGCTGAGGGGCGGGTAAAGCGACCAACCGGTGCCCGCGCCGCCGCCGACAAACATCGACGTGAGGAGCAGCGTGAAAGACGGATGAGAAGCCAAAAGCTGATGTTGTTGAGCCGCGGAAATGCCATATCCGGTGCCCCGATCATCAGCGGGATGAACCAATTGCCAAACCCGCCGATCAGCGCCGGCATGACCGTAAAAAAGATCATCGTCAGACCATGCGCGGTGACGACGACATTGTATGCCTGATGGTCGGCGCCGAATAAATGACTGCCCGGCGTCATCAGCTGATAGCGCATCACGACCGACATCGTCCCGCCGACGAGCCCGGCGCAGCCTGCGAAGATCAGGTAAAGGGTGCCGATGTCCTTGTGGTTCGTCGACATGAAAGGCGCGGCGCACAGAGCCCAGATCAGCGCAAATTGACGCACACGTTTTTACTTGAAATAAGGAAACTGATATTCGCTGGGTGCGGGAGCTCGTCGCCAGATCCGCCGAATCATCCGGAGGAAAACAAGCATGAGTGACGAACTTCCGACCGCCGCCCGCGTTTCGGATCCGGGTATCCGCGCCCTCTATCGGCTGGAGAACCGCTGGCAGGCTTGGCTCGATGTCGAGGCGGCGCTCGCCAAGGCGCAGGAGGAGTTGGGGGTCATCCCCACGGGCGCAGCGGAGGCGATCGGGCGCGCCGCGCACCTCGAATTGCTCGACCGCGGACGGATCGACGAGGGGTTCGCGCGCACCGGCCATACGATCGTGCCCTTGGTATGGGAACTGAGCCGCGTCACCGGCGACCCCTATGGCGGCTGGGTACATTGGGGCGCGACGACGCAGAACATCACGCAGACCGGCGACTTACTGGTATTGCGCCAGGCTCACCGGATGTTTTTGGGGCTGATCGGGGAAGCGCTCCTGGCGATGGCCGATCTGGCTGAGCGTGGCGCCGACATGCCGATCGCCGGGCGCACGCACGGCCAGCACGCGTTGCCGGCGACTTTCGGCTACAAGCCGACGGTGTGGATCGACGAGATGATCCGCCATGTCGAGCGGCCGCGGCAGGTGGCGCCCCGGCTCTTTGTCGCGATGCTGGGCGGCGGCGCCGGCACCTTTGCCTCGCTCGGCGCGCAGGGTCCGGCGGTGCAGGCGGCGATGGGCAAGCATCTCGGCATGGAGCCGATGCGGGTGCCGTCGCGCACGATCGGCGACCATCTCGCAGAGAACATCTGCCTCTTCGGTCTGCTCGCCGCGACCTGCAGCAAAGATCGCGCGGGAGATCTACACCTTGATGAAGACCGAGTTCGGCGAAGTCGAGGAGCCGGTGCCGCCCGGCACGGTCGGCAGTTCGACGATGCCGCAGAAGCGCAACCCCAAGCTCTGCCAGGACATCATCGCCGCCGCAGCCGAGGTCCGCGCCAGCGTGCCGCTGGCCTTGGAGGCGATGCAGACCGAGCACGAGGCCGACCGCACGACGAGCCTGATCATGGACGCCGCCGAGGCGCGCGCCTCGATCGCCTTGGGCGACGCGTTGATCCGCCTCGTCGAGGTGATGCGGGGCCTGCGCCTCGACCCCGGCCGCATGCGGCGCAACCTCGATCTCGGCGGCGGCCTTATCATGGCCGAAGCCGTCATGCTCGATCTCGGCGCCCAAATCGGCCGCCAGCACGCCCACGACGTCGTCTACGACGCCGCGCAAGCGGCCTTTGTCGAAGGCCGGTCCTTTGCCGAACTGCTGGCGGCCGACCCGCGCGTCACCGCGCATCTGGATGGCAAGCAGATCGCCGCCTTGCTCGACCCGACCGCCTATACCGGCCTGTGCGCCGAGATGGCCCGCGACGCAGCCTCCCGCGCCCGCGCCACCGCAGCCGAGATTGGCCGAGGCAGTGCCGCTATCGCCTAGGACCCGTGCCGCTTTGTCCCAAATCTGACACACCTGCCCATGAGGAACGCGGTTCGCGGGCAGATCGTTCGTAATAGTAGCTCGACGATTTACTAATATGCGAAACACGGGAGATGACCATGATGCGAAAATTGATCCTCGGCGCGGCTTCGGTATTGGCATTGGGGATCGGCGGCGCCGCTCTGGATTTTGCGGCGGACGCCGATGACGTTTCGAATGCGGTAGGGAACATGCCCTCGGCGACCGGAACTTCGCAGCATTGGCTAAATGCCGCGCATCTCTCGAAAGACGACATCCGGTGGGCGCAAGTAGAGCTTCACATGATGGGACTCTACAATGGCTCGCTCGACGGCGTAGTAGGCCCACAGACAAAGCAGGCGCTTTCGGGGTTCCAAAAGCGCAATGCCCTCGAGCGGACGGCGACGCTTGATCAACAGACCGCGGACGCGCTGATCGGCAACACCGGCGTGGGCCAGGGATCCAGCATGCTGCCGAGAGGTGCGGGAGCTGGATCCATGACAAATTCCGCCGGCACGAGCGATTTCGGCAGCCGCACGGAGCAAAAATAGATCCGGGCGCTAAGTGTTGATTCCTCCACTCATTAGCGCAAAACGAGCCGACCGCCTATAGGGGGCCCTGTGCGGCGCAATAGCCCGCCGCCGTCCGCGCCCGCGCCACCGGCGCCGAGATCATGTCGTCGCAACAGGAGGGTCATCGGGCGTGAGTTTGGTCAACGCCTCGGGAGAGAGCTCTTTCGGTTTTCTATCCTCGCCGATCTGCTCGCCGTAGAGATCCCAGAACATGGACGCGGCCTGCTGGACCGCTTCGCGGAACGCCCGCAGGGCGGCGTCGGGATCCTTTTGCTTATCGGTCTTCGCTGCGAGGTACAAACCCTCCTTTGTGCGGACGTCGGTCAGCGTCTGGTCCAGTTCCTGATAGGGGCTCGTTCCCGAGGCCCTGCCTACGATGAACACGCTCTGGCTGAGACCTAGAAGGCCGAGCAGCTCCGGCGGGATGTGGAACGCGTCGATGCCGGCGAGATTAGTGGTGATCAGGGAGACGGCGACGATCAGGCTGAAAATCGCCATCTGAAAGCTGTAAACGTCGAACTCCTTGCCGTCATAATCGGTGATCAGCTCGGCCCACCGCGCACGCGGCGAGACATCGTCCTGCACACTCGGCAGCCAGTTGTGACGGCGCAACCAGGCCCAGTTGGGGAAGCTCAGACGTCGTTTTGCCAAATACGTCAGCTTGCCGCCGGTCGCGCCGGCGGCGCTGATGCCGAGGAGCGCCAGGATGTCGGTGGACAGCGTAATCAGGATGCCGGTGCGCAGCTGGTAATACAGCATCAGCGCGAACACCAAGAGGCTGAAGCCGAAAATCTGCAGCTTGGCGAGGCTGGCGCGCCCAAACGGGTTGGCCGTGATCTGCACCGGGTCGAGGCTCGACCAGAAACTCGGCAGTTTGCCTGCTGAGGTAGTCGCCAGTGCCGGGTCGCTCGCCACGGCACGCTCGACGCGGCGTTTTTTCACGTACCATGCGATCATCGCGCAGCCGGGATAGATCGCGCCCACTATCGCCAGCGTAACCGCCAGGGGGAACCAGAACACACTGACCCGCACCGTGCCGTTCAAAAGCTCGTTTTCGGACGCTTCGCCGCCTGCCGCTGGTCGGACCTTCGCCAATAACTTAACCTTCGCTTCCTGCCATGGCGGCCATGAGCAATGCGGCGACGGCACGCTCAGGGTCACCACCGTCACGGTCTGCGTGCCGCCTCCATTGGGCACGGTTTCGCTGCGCTCGGCCTTGGTTAGCCCCTCCCGGACTTCAGCGGGAAGCACCGCCCGGTTACACGAGAAGACTTCTCTGTCGTGTCGCGCCGACAAGAACGCGAACTCGGCGCGGGGCTGGTTGGGGATGCGGTTCATCGGCAGCGTTATCGTGACCGTATTGATCGATCCCCCCGCCAGAATGCCTGTCGTAAAGTCCGCAATGACCGGTTCCGTGGCACTCGGCGCGGAGTTGGCCGGCGGCGCGGCGGCCGGCGCTCCGCCGCCCTGCGCACGAGCCGCCGCCGACAGAGACAACGCTATGCAAAGCGCCCCCACAGCGGTGATTTGCCGGATCATTGCTGTTTGCCGCCCGGCGCCTGCGGCAGCCGGGCGCCGGCGAGCGTCGGCATTTGGGTTTTAAGAGCGTCAAGCCGTTCGACGATGCTGGTCATTAGTTGCGCCGGATTGGGGAGCAATGGGCTGTATAAAACGATCCCCGTCAGAGTCGCGCCGCCCAACAGCAACAACGAGGCCTCTCGGCTGATCGGGGCCTTCTGGCCGAACAAGGTCGGATCGATAAACGTGAGCAGCCCTAAGACCAGCAGCAGGCAAACGAGCTGCAACGGCCAAACCTGCCCTTCTTTTGGCATTCGGCCCTCCCCGCGTTTAGGTTATATTAGGCGAGGAGAAATGTGCCTGTCCAGATGAGGGCAAGGCATTTTGAAACTCGACGACAACTCGTCCGAAGGGTCGCGACTTACCCCTGAATCAGTCACAATCATCCCGCAGACTTGGCGGAACAAGGATTGGGAGCGGCATGGCCGAACAGCACACCGTCACGGCATACACCGACTACAAGAGCCCCTACGCCTATTTGGCGAAGGACCTCGTTTATGAATTGGAACGAGACTTTCCGGTGCGCATCGATTGGCAGCCATATAGGCTGGACATCCCGAGCTTTCTCGGCTCCGCCAGGCTCGACGATAGCGGCCATGTCATCGAAGAACAGCGCAACGCGCATCAGTGGCGGCGGGTGCGCTACAGCTACATGGATTGCCGCCGCCAGGCGCGCAAGCGCGGACTGGTGATCCGCGGCCCGCAGAAGATCTGGGATTCGACCCTCGCCCTGTGCGGCATGCTATACGCGAAGCGCCAGGGAGACGCGGTGTTCCGCCGTTATCACGACACGATCTTCGAACGCTTCTGGAAGCGCGAGCTCGACATCGAGGATGCCGCCGTGATCGGCGGAGTGTTGGCGGAAGCCGGCGCCGGTCCGGCGGGGTTCCCGGATTATTTGGCGGGCCCGGGACGTGCCGAGCTGGACGGCATCTGCCATGCCGCCGAGGCGATCGGCGTGTTCGGCGTGCCGACCTTCGTCCTTGCCGGCGAAATATTCTGGGGTCGCGAGCACCTGCCCGAAATTCGCGACATGCTCGGCGCGGCGGCGTAGCGGAGGTCCCCTATCGTGGGGTCCGCTCGGAACGGGACAGATACACAATGGCGGCAGCGGTACCGAGCAGTATAAACGCCTGAGCCCCGACCTCCGGCACCTGGAAGCTCATGATCAGGCAAAATATGCCGTACCCGCCGAGGATTGCCGAAAGTGACCGTAACGCCAGCTGCGACAGCATGAAGCCCAGCATCAAGCGCCGCCTTCCGGGTAAGCGGATGTGGCGGCCGTCGCCAAGGCGACGCAGAACCGAGCGCGCATCTCCGTGTAGCTGCGGATGACGAGCAGTCCGACCGCAGCATCCAGCGCCAGACACAACAGCAGCGGCGCGGTGATCACGCCAAATACCGTGATCAACGCGTCGACCACGACGAACCACCCGAAAAGCCGCCAGAGCCGCCGCAACTGCCTCTCCTCAACCGAACGATTTAATTCTAATTAAATTCGAAGCGCCTTTCTCGGAAATTGATAGTTAAGTTGTTGAGTGAGGCAAAAAAGTCCGAGAAGTATTCCCGCGCGCACGAAACTACCCGGGCCGGATCGCTCCAGAAAGTTGATCGCAAATTGCCGGAAGGCGGCGCCACCCTCACCCACCAAGCCTTTCCAGGCTTGGTCCCCCCTCTCCCGCGATGCGATGCGGGAGAGGAGCTTAGAGCCGAATGCGTTGTAGCCCCTCTCCTGCACCGCGGGAGAGGGTGCCGAGCGCAGCGAGGCGGGTGAGGGTCTTGCCGCGGCCGAGATTTTCACATCCGCGGAATTTCACAACCAGGCTTGGCGGACGTCATTTCGGGCGGCGGACCGAAAGGGAGGGTGTCGGGTGCGACCCGGACTTCGGTGGTGAATTTGAACGGAAAGGGGCCGCGGCTCGCGAAGGTCAACTCGACAAAATAAGCGACCCAGCCGCGCGCGGGCGTCGGCACTCTTGCCGTATAAGTCCTGTTGCCACTGGATTCCAAGGTCGAGCTTCGGTAGGCCGGCCCGATGGTCTCGAGCCGGAAGTCACGCGCCTCGGGGTTTGTCGCCTGCCATAGCACTGCGGCGAGCGGCCGCGCTGCCGTCTTAACCTCGATTACTCCATCGAGCGCGAAGCTCCACGAAAACTGCGGGCGGGGTTGGCCCGCGACGACTGCATCGTAAAACGCCAGCACGCTTTCCCGCGCGTCGCTGCCCTTCAGAGAGTGATCGGTATTAGGGACGTAACGAAGGTATTTCTCCCCGATCAGCGCGTCGAAGTAAAACCTTGAAGAGTCCGGTAAGAAATATTGGTCGCCCGCGGAATTGACCACGAATTTAGGCAGACTGAGCCGGTCGCGATAGGCAAAAGGGTCTTCGATCTCGAGGAGCGACGCCAACTCGGTGGAACCCTCCCAGCGCATGATGCCGGACGCCTGATAGGCGGCTATTGCCGGCGCCCAGAAGCCGTAGGCGCGATAGTGGTGCTCGAAGGAGGCCTCGATGTTGAGGAGATCGATGACCACCGGAATAACCGCGGCGACGCGTCTGTCGACCGCTGCGGCGGCCCATGCCGTCCAGCCGCGCTTCGACGCTCCGGCGAGGACAAACCTGGCGATTTCGACCCCGCCGCCTGTGGGGCTGCGGCAGAAGCCGGTGATCACGTCGATGGCGCGCACCACGCTCTTCGTCATTGGCAGACGCAACGGCCACGTCTCGTCGCCGGTCCGCAGGTACTTGTCCCAGCTATAGGCGATGATGTCGTCCTCGGCGCGTGGATCGGTCTCTCCCGCGAAGATCAAAGGCTGATTTGGCACCATGCGCAGTTCCGCAGTGACCGATTGGGTCATTATTGCCGCAATCGCCAGGAGAGGGTTCGCCCGGTCTGGCGCCGGCTTGTCGTTCGAGCCGCCGGCAATCATCAGCAATGCCGTATCGTTTGCGATCTCGTCGGGCACGACGAGCCTCAACTGATGCTGCCACCGCGGCCTGTCCACCTCGCTCCGATTCCGCCAGCACTGCGAGACGAGCTCGAGAAGGTGAGTGGTGTAGCCGCTGCCCGGCAGCGCCGCGATCACCCTCCACCGGTAGCTCGGATCCGACAAGGCGACATAGCGGTCGAGCGGTGTCAAGCCGCCGCCGGGGAGGGCTGAATCCATGACGCCGCTAACGCGGCTCGACGGAAGAAGTTCTTGGATGACGCGCAAGGACCAAAATTCAACCGAAGTACCTCGCGCGGCCGATCCCCTGCTGCGCCCCCGTGACCAAGACCACCTTGCCGGCGCATTGGATGTTTAGATCGCCCGGGCGGCAGGCGGGCGCGCTATCCTAGTTCGTAAAATTGCCGCGCCTGACCACCAGCAAACCTCTCTGCACGGCCCGAATTGACTACTCTGGCCGCCATTCCCGCCGCTCGATGAAATATCGGGCTAGTCCCAGATCTTGTCGGTCAGCGGCAGGCCGCGGATGTCGTCGGGGCCGAGCGGACGATCGGGGACGATGCCGGCCTGCTCCAACAGCGAGGCGATCTGCCTGGTATGCTGTGTCGAATGCCAGACCGTGCGCTCGAACATCTCGTGCCGCGAGGTCTCGCCGAAATAGGTCGGCACCGGGCGCGCGAAATCCTCGTCTCCAACGCGCTGCCACCAGGCGTTCAAGCGCCGCCGCACGCTGTCGCCGAAATCGGCGATCGCGGCGCTCGTGCGCATCGCCGCGGGCGGCGGAACGACGAGGCTCTCATAGGTGAGCGTTCCGCCCGTATCCTCGGTATCGAGGTACGCGGTCGGGATCTGGAAGATGTGGTGCATCAGCATGCGGTGTGAGCGCGGCCGATGCGGCAGCTGATCCTCGAGCCTGTCGTCCGGCATCTGCCGCACCAGCCGGATCGCCGTTGCGAGCACATGATCGTAGCGGGCGTGCAGCTCGGCCGGCGACAGCGCTGGGCCCGTCTTCTCGTCGAGGCCCAAAAACTCGACGACGTTGCTGATCACCTGGGCAAATACGAAATGGTCGCCGCGCGACACGACCGGCACCGAACGCGCACCCAGCCGCCGCAGCTCCGCCAGGCCGCCCTCATCCGCCAACACATTGATCGATTGGAACTCGATCCCACGGACCGAGAGGTATTCCTTAACCCTGAGGCAGCTCGTTCAATGCGGTTGCCAGAACACCTTGACCGGCTCGTTCATCCCTTGCCCTCTCGGCATTTGTCGACCGATCCTAGGGCGCGATTTCGGGCTTTGCAACTCGGTGCGCGCCGGGCCTATTCTCCGGCAGAATTCCCACTCGAACGGAGGAAGCGATGACGGTTGTGCGGGCAGGTGCGCGGGCCACCAGGCGCGGTTCGGCGGACAACTTCACCGGCGAGGTCTTTCAGGACGAAGTGCTCGTCGGCCAAGCGCCGTCGCGCATGCGGGCGACGGTCGTCTCGTTCACCCCGGGTGCGAGGACCGGATGGCACTCCCATCCGGTCGGGCAGACGCTCTATTGCCTCTCCGGCGTCGGCCGCATCTGTATCGGCAAAGGCTCACGGCCGCAGGCGATCTATCCCGGCGACACCGTAATGATCCCGCCCGATACGATGCACTGGCACGGCGCCGCCCCGGACCGCCTGTTCGCTCATCTGGCGATGTCGGAAAATGGCGAGCAAGGTCAAGGCACGACCTGGGCCGAGCACGTCAGCGACAGCGATTACAAGATGGAACCCGCCACCGCCTGACGAGGCGGTTCAGCCGAGGGTCCCTGCCGCGCGCAGCGCCGCGATCTCGGCCGGTTCGAGCCAGGCGGCAAGGGCGCCTTCGGCTTCGTCGCCGCGGCTCGGGGGCTGGGGCGGGATCGGCAGATCGGGAACCGTGCGGCTGAACCGCGGCGCCGGCGCCGGCTGCACGATCTCGTCGATCTCGACATAGGTGCGGCGGGCCGCGTTGTGCGGATGCCGCGGCGCCTCGTCGATCGTCAGCACCGGGGCAAAGCAAGCGTCGGTGCCTTCGAGCAGATCGCACCATTCCGCGCGCGTCCGCGTCTTGAACAGCGCCGCCAGCCGAGTCTGCGCCTCGGGCCAATGCGCGCGGTCCATTTGCGGCGGCAATGTCGCCGGATCGATGTCGAGGCGGCGCAGCAGTTCGGCGTAGAACTTGCCCTCGATCGGCGCGATCGAGATCCACCGCCCATCCGCGCATTCGTAGACATTGTAGAAATGCGAGCCGGTATCGAGATGGTTGGTGCCACGATCGTGCGTCGCGAGACCGGCGGCGACCATGCCGTGGAAGGCCGTCATCAGCGAGGCGGCGCCGTCGACCATCGCGGCATCGACGACCTGGCCTCTGCCCGAGCGCTGCGCTTCGAGGATGCCGCAGACGATCCCGAAAGCGAGATAGAGTGCGCCGCCCGCAAAATCGCCGATCAGGTTCAAGGGCGGGGTCGGCGGCTGGCCGCGGCGGCCGAAGGCGTGCAACGCGCCGACCAGCGAGATGTAGTTTATGTCGTGCCCCGCCGCGTGCGCCAGCGGCCCGTCCTGCCCCCAGCCGGTCACCCGGCCGTAGACGAGCCGCGGGTTGCGGGCGAGGCAGTCTTCGGGGCCCAGGCCGAGCCGCTCGGTAACGCCGGGGCGGAACCCCTCGATCAGCGCATCGGCCCGTTCCACGAGCCGCAACGCGAGCGCTTTCCCGTCCGGGCTCTTCAGGTCGAGCGCCAAGGCCCGGCGGCCGCGCAGCAGCAGGTCGTAGCGCAGCTCGCGCTGGAGCCCAAGGTCGCTCGGCTCGGGCCGGTCGATGCGCAACACCGTCGCGCCCAGATCGGCGAGCAGCATCGCGCACATCGGCCCGGGCCCGATGCCGGTGAGCTCCACGACTTTGATGCCAGCAAGTGGTCCCATCTCACACCGTTTTCTTCGATCCGATGACTAGGGGGTCGAGTAACCTACGGCAAGGGCTGCGAATCCCGCCGCAAACAAATTAAACCAACTTTTCCAGCGCATGCCGCTGACCAGGCCGAGACTCCACCAGAAAAGGCTCCCCACGACGCTGAGGCCCCACGCGAGTGCGGACATGAAAGCCCAAAGGAGCGCCAGCGTCTGCGCAGGATACTCAGCACGAGGGCGAAGAGTGGAATAGCCGACGACAAATGCCCCGGTAATAACGGCGACTACTCCCAGAAACGCCCCGAGCATCAGCGCTGCGCGAAGAAACATAAATCAGCGCTTTTCCCGCCGTTGAAAGGTATCGCCCCTGTCATCCTGGTTTAATCGGGCTTATCGGCAATTGCGAGCAGTGTACCGATCAGGCCGCCGGCCAGCCAAATGCCAGCAGCTGACAAAGCGACTGGTCGGAGAAGCTTCGGATCGAGCACCACAGAAGCGATCCCAACGACCAACGCCAGCAGCACCGTCGCGTAGAGCCAAACTGCCCAAAGCAACTTGCGGCGGGTGAGCGATGACAAAAAAGGGTGACTTAGCAGGGCCATCTCATTCTTCGCACATCGGGCCGCGCTACGGCGGCCCGCAGTGAGCTTCGGCTTTTCAGCCGGGGCGCTCGGTCCGCCTGAGAAAATCGATGAAGATGGCCGCCAACAGGCCCTCCTTGGCGTTCCACTCTTCGAGCGCGACATCGAGGTCGGGGCGGTCCTCGGTCAGGACTTCGTGATATTCGCTGTTCGGCATCAGCCGATGCGCCGCCTGGCCAGGCCCGCGCGGATGCACTCGGTCGTTGCCGGGGATGACGCAGGCCGGCATCGTCAGCGAGCGCAGCTCAGCGGGGCTCAGTCCTATAACCGGATGATGCGCCCCTTCGTCGAAGGCGCGCCGCCACTCTTCCATGATGCCGATGAAGCGCTGCGGGTCGAGCGCCGTCAGACGCGCGCGGTTGTCCGGGTTGGCCGTGGTCACCTCGCTGAAATGCTCGGTGCGGCACACCGCTTCCATGCCGCCTTGCTGCGCCGCGTTGATGAACTGCGTGTAGTAATTCTCGACCAGCCGCTGGGCCGCGTAGGCGCCGCCCGTCACCCGCCACAGCAAGAGCCCGCGCACATCGGCCGGATGGCGCAGGGCCATCAACAATGCCAGGCGGCAGCCCGACGAACTGCCGCCGATATAAGCAGGAAGCGCGTCGAGCTGCGACAACAGAGCGCGCAGATCCTCGGCCCAAATCTCGTTCTCGGAATTTCCGCCGTCGAACGAGACGCCGGAGGCGCCGCAGTTGCGCCGGTCATAGATGAGCACGCGGCAGCCGGCCTCGGCGAGCTTCTCGCCGAGCGATTTGACCCCTGCGAGGGCGCGCCTGCCGCCGGGCTGCAGGGCCAGCCATGGGCCGCGCTCGCCCAGCACTTCATAGTTGATATCGACACCGCGGACGGTCGCGACCGGCATGGCTCTCCTCCATGGTCGAATTTTCGTAACTATGTCATCCTAGCCGACATCCACCGGACCCGGAGAGGAATCGATATGCGCGTTGGCATTTTCTATATCCCGACCGGCTGAGGGCGGGCGGAGAGGGAGAGAGGCGCGGCATGATCCGGGAAGAACTCGTTTTTGTTGCGACTTGCGACATCTCGGGCTTGGCGCGCGGCAAGGGCTTTCCGGCGCGCGAATTGCCGGCGCGGCTGAAGAAGGGCGTCGGCTGGACCGGCAGCAATCTCATGATGTCGCCGTTCGGGCCGATCTGGGACACCCCTTTCGGCACCGCCGGGGATTTCATGATCGTGCCCGACCGCGCGGCCGAGGTCCGCGTCGATTTCGCCGACGGCTCGGCGATGGAGCATTTCTTTCTGGGCGACATCTGCAATACAGACGGCAGCCCGTGGGAATGCTGTCCGCGGGATTTCCTGCGCCGCGCCGTCAAGGAACTCGACGACGTGGCGAACCTGAGGCTCGTGGCGGCTTTCGAGCAGGAATTCCTCTACACGGGGATCTCCGACCGCCCGGGCGACGCGTATGCGCTGGGCGCCTTTCGGCGGCAGGGTGGCTTCGGCGAGGCGTTCACCGCCGCCATGCGCGCCTCGGGGGTAGTTCCCGACACCTTTCTCGCCGAATACGGCCCGCGCCAGTTCGAGGTGACGGTGATGCCGCAGCCGGCGTTGGCCGCCGCCGATCATGCGGTCATCACCCGCGAGATGGCGCGCGCTACCGCGCATCGGCTGGGACATCGCGTGATCTTCTCGCCAAAGCCTGACCCCGAGCTCGTCGGCAACGGGGTGCACATTCATATGAGCTTCGTCGATGCCGCCGGCCGGCCGGCGACCCATGCCCCCGGCGAGCCGATGGAACTCAGCAAACCGGCGCAGCACTTCTGCGCCGGCGTGTTGCACCATATGCCGGCGATCTGCGCGATAACCGCGCCCTCGCCGGTCTCCTATCTGCGCCTGACGCCGAACGCCTGGGCGCCGACCGTGATCGATCTGGTGCGCCAGGACCGCGGCGCCATGCTGCGCATCTGTCCGACCTTTGCTGCGGCGACCCCGGCAGAAGTGACGCGTCAGTATCACGTCGAGTTCCGCGCTACCGACGCCGCGGCGAGCCCCTATCTTGCCCTCGGCGCGGTGATCTTCGCCGGCGTCGACGGGCTCCGCCGGGGGCTTGAGCTGCAGACATCAGGCCCGCCGAAACACCTGCCCCAGTCGCTTCCGGAGGCGCTCGACCGGCTCGCCGCCGACGAGACGGTGGCCGGCTGGTTCGGCCCGACCCATTTCGACGCCTATATCAGGTTCAAGCGCGTCGAGGCGGAAAAGGTCGCTGGGCTGTCGCCGGCCGAGCTCTGCGCCCGCTACGCCGAGGTTTATTGATGCCCAACCGTCATTCCGGGGCGCGGGCGCGGCCCGCGAGCCCGGAACCCATGCACACGGACCTCTCGAAGCCGGCTTCCCGCCGGTGTTCATGGTTTCCGGGCCTGCCCCTGCGGGGCATCCCGGAATGACAACCACAGCACCCTTGCTCGACCCCGACGAACCCGACCCGGTTACGCTCGAGAACGAGTCGGGAGACTCGGTTTTCTTTCTCACCTGCGAGCATGCGGGACGCGCTTTTCCCCGCCGGCTCGGCACGCTCGGTCTGCCGGAGGCCGAGACCCTGCGGCACATTGCATGGGATATCGGCATCGGCGCCGTCGGGCGTGAGCTTTCGCGCCTGTTGAATGCGGCGGTGATCCGGCAAACCTATTCGCGCCTGGTGATCGATTGCAACCGCGACCCCAATGTGCCGAGCTCGATCCCAAAGATCAGCGAAACCACCGAAATTCCCGGCAACCACGGCATCGACGAGGCTGAGCGGGCCGCCCGGCTAAATGCGATCTTCCGCCCTTATCACAATGCGATAGCGGCGGCCCTGGACCGCCGCGCGGGCGCGGACCGCGCCTCAGCGCTGGTAGCGCTGCACAGCTTCACGCCGGTCTTCAAAGGCGTCTCGCGGCCGTGGCATGTGGCGGTGCTGTTCAACCGCGACCCGCGTTTGGCGCATGCCCTGGCGGAGTTGCTGCGTGCGGAAGGCGACCTGATGGTCGGCGAGAACGAGCCGTACCAAGTCAGTGATCTGACGGACTATACGGTCCCGGTGCATGGCGAGCGGCGCGGCCTGCCGCATGTCGAGATCGAGATCCGCCAGGACCTCATCACCGACCCGGCAGGCCAAAGAGAATGGGCCGAACGCCTGGCGCGGCTGCTGCCCGCCGCCTATGCCGCGTTCCCGCGCCGATGAGCGCACCGAGCCGTGAGGTGCCGATCGATCCGGCGCACGCAGCATTGCTGATCATCGACGTCCAGAACTATTGCGCCCGTCCGGAGTCGGGGAAAACCGAATATTTCCGGCGGAGCCTGCGTGACACCGTAGTACCCAATATCGGTCGCTTGCAGACCGCTTGCCGGAGCGCCGGCATCGAGGTCATCTATTCGGTGATCGAAAACATGACCCGGGACGGCCGCGACCGCAGCCTCGACTACAAGATTTCCGGCATCGACGTGCCGCTCGGCTCGCGGGAGGCGCAGGTGCTCGACGAGATTGCCCCGGCCGACGACGAGATGATCTTCCGCAAAACGTCGAGCAGTGTCTTCATCTCGACCAACATCGATTACGTATTGCGCAATCTGGAGATACGATCGCTGATCGTCGCCGGTCTATTGACCGACCAGTGCGTCGAGAGCGCCGTGCGCGACGCCTGCGATCTCGGCTACCTCGTGACCCTCGTCGCCGACGCCTGCACCACCGCCAGCGCCGAGCGCCACGAGCAGTCGCTGATCGGCATCCGCGGCTATTGCTGCCAGCGCACTACCGATACACTTCTGACCGAGATTGCGGGGCTCACCCAATCGCATCGCGTCAGTGCTGCGATCCGTTAGAGTTAGAGCAGATTCCGATCAGGTTGCATCACTCACTCCAACTGTCACTGCGGGCGATAGCGAAGCAATCTCGGGCCGCTGGGCGCTCGATGGGTCGAGATTGCTTCGTCGCGCAGAGCGCGCCTCGCAATGACACCGCCAATCTGATCGGAATCTGCTCTAGAACCTTAAGGCGGATCGAATGCCTTTACCGGCGGCAATGGGCCGTCGAACCGCTCGACCTCGATTGCCGTGAGCTGTCCGGCGCAGCCTTGGGCCAGTTTCGATGTGCCGGCGTCTCGGGTCAGCACATTCGGGTTGCCGTGCACGCATATCGGCTTCTCGGCAGTTGGGTCCTCGGGGTCGTACCACGCACCAGTGGAGAGCTGGACGACGCCGGGACGCAATGCGTCGCTGAGCACCGCGCCCGCAAGGCACCCTCCGCGGTCGTTGTAGAGGCGGACGATGTCGCCGCCGCCAATGCCGCGCGCCGCGGCGTCCTGCGGATGGATGCGGACCGGCTCGCGGTCCTTGATCTTTGATTTGAGGCTGGTGGCGCCGAAATCCAGTTGGCTGTGCAGGCGGGTCGCCGGCTGATTGGCGATGAGCTGCAGCGAGAAACGCGAATTCGGGCCCTCCGCGTAGGGCAGCCAGGTCGGATGTCCGGGGCAGTCCGCGTAACCGAACCCCGCGATCTTAGCGGACACGATCTCGATCCTGCCGCTCGGCGTCGGCAAGGACGCCGTCACCGGGTCGCTGCGGAATGCCCGCACGATCCCGCCGTCCCAGGTGCGGGTCGGCAATGTCAGCTCGCCCTTTTCCCAGAACTCGTCGAAATCGGGAGCCTCCGCCCCACGCTCCAGCAGAGCCCGGCGCGTCGGCTCGTAGAGATGCCGAAGCCACTGGCGCGCCGAGCGGCCCTCGGTAACGCGCTGGGCAGTGCCGAGGCGCTCGGCCAGCGCCGAAAAGATGTCGTAATCGCTGCGCGCCTCGGCATAGGCCGGCACCACCCGGTGCATTGCGACCAGCAACGGATCACCCGGCGAGCCGCCGATGTCTTCGCGCTCCAAGGTTATGGTCGCCGGCAATACGATATCGGCGTGCCGCGCGGTCGCAGTCCATGCGGACTCATGCACGATGACGGTGTCCGGCCGCGCAAAGGCGTCGCGCAATCGGTTCAAATCCTGATGGTGGTGGAACGGGTTGCCGCCCGCCCAATAGACCAGCTTGATGTCGGGGTAGGTGAGCGGCTGGCCGTTGAAGTCGAACCCCTCCCCCGGATGGAGCAGCATGTCGGCAACGCGCGCCACCGGAATAAAATCGGCAATGCTGTTGCGCTCGATCGGCAATGTGGGAAGCGGCACAGCCAATGGCGGCTTTCCGGTATTGGAGGTCGATCCCAGCGCATAGGCAAACCCGCCGCCGGGCAGTCCGATTTGGCCGAGCATAGCCGCCAGCACGACACCCATCCAGACCGGCTGCTCGCCATGCTCGGCGCGCTGCAATGATTGGGAGCAGGTGATCAGAGTGCGCCGGCCCGCGGCATGCCGCGCCAGCCCAATAATCTCATCGGCCGGCATGCCGCAAATTGTGGCCGCCCAGTCGGCATGCTTCGGCCGACCGTCATCGTGACCGAGAAGATAACCCTCGAACGTCTCGTAGCCGACGCAGTATCGGTCGAGGAAAGCGCGGTCATGTAGGCCTTCCGTCACCAGGGTGTGCGCGATGGCGAGCATCAGCGCCACATCCGTGCCTGGACGGATCGGGTGCCAGACCGCTTCTGCTTCGGCCGGCAGATCGTCGCGCAGGGGTCCGATCAGGCGAAATTCGGCGCCGCGGCTGCGGGCGGCGCGCAGCCGGGCCTGCGCGATGTGCTCGCTGGTGCCGCCGCCGCCGACATCGTTGTTCTTCAGCGCCATGCCGCCAAAGGCCAGCACCAGGGCGCTATGCGCCACCAGCTCGTCCCAGCTGACATTGTTGCCGGCCACAGCCTCCTGCGGACCGATGACGTGCGGCAGGATCACCGACGCGGCCCCCGAGCTGTAGCTGCCGACCGAGCGGACATATCCGCCGGCCACATTGAGAAACCGGTGGAGCTGGCGGGGAGCGTCGTGGAAGCGCCCGGCGCTCGCCCAGCCATAAGAGCCGCCGAAGACGGCGCCGGGGCCATGAGCCGCGTAGACCCGCCGCAATTCCGCCGCGACGAGATCGAGGGCGCGCGGCCACTCTACGGGCACGAACGCATCACGGCCGCGTCTGCGGTCGGGGCGGGGCCCATCTTTGAGCCAGCCGCGCCGGACCATCGGCCGGGCGATCCGCGCGCGATGCGATACCGCGGCGGGGATGTTGCCGAGCAGCGGCGAAGGGTTGGGATCGCGCGGATGCGGCACGATTTCGACGCCGCCGTTGGTGACCAGCACGGAGAAGGCGCCCCAATGGGAGCTGTGTGGGAGACCTCGGGCGGCAAAAGCGGCGGGCAGGTGCATGCGATCCGGTTGATCGGCTAAGATAGGCGGCGTCTCGCCTTCTCGGAACGGGTCTGGCATGTGGGCGAAACCGTGGCTGGAATCTCTCGATCTGCTCGTCAAGATAGTCATCACCGTCGTCGTTTTCCTGATTTGGGGAATTCTCGAGCGGCGACAACATCCGCGGACAGGCCTGGGCTGCCGTCAAATTGGCGAAATGCACCTGAGCTCGAGCGATTTTCGATGAAGAGTTGGGTTGGCGCCGCAATTGTGACGGCGGCGCTGATTTCGTCCGCCGGCTACGCCATGGATGGAACCGGCGTATGCGGAACGGTCCGGCTGGGCGAGACGACGGTAGCGACACTAGAGAACGCACCGATCGTCACGGTCTTCGCAAATGGAGCGGCGCTGACCTTGCTTCTTGATACCGGCGCGCAAACGACGATACTGACTCCCGCCGCCGCCCAGCGGATCGGCGCGCAGCGCCCTCGCATCGAATCCCAAAGGGAGATGAGTGGGATTGCCGGCAGCCTGCAGACTGGCGAGGTCGAGTTACGCAGCTTCAGCATCGGGGGCGTGGCGATACCTTGGCGAAGGGCGCGCGTTGCGCAGCTAAGCGTGGCGAACGCCTTCGCAGTGCCGATCGACGGCGTGCTCGGCGCGGACAGTTTGAGCAGCTTCGATGTCGATCTCGATCTGGCTGACCATGACATGGTCCTATACCGCAGCCAGACCTGCGCGGGCGCTGTTCCGGCCTGGACCCAGCCGTACGACAGGGTCGCCGCCGGCCGATCCTTCAGTGACCACCTGATCTTTCGGGTCCAGTTGGATGGCCGCTGGATTACGGCATTCATCGATACCGGCGCGCAACTTACCGTGCTCTCGGCGCAGGCCGCCGCAGCGCTCGGCCTGACAGCTTTAGTATTGGAGCGCGACCCCATTATACTGGTGCACGGCGCAGCGGCGGAGGAACTGGGTGCGCGTGTTCACCGCTTTGCGCAATTGTGGGTCGGGACCGAGCTAATCCGCAATCTCGAAATCGCCGTGACGGACCTCAGGCTGGGCGACGCAGCCCTTGTGCTGGGGGTCGATTTCCTGAAATGGCGACGCATGTGGATGTCGTACGGATCACGTCAGATTTTCCTGTCGCGCCGCATCTGAGGCGCTGCTGCTAAGGGTCGGAGGGGAGCCGCAATGTCGCTCAGTCGGGAGTTCGCTGTATTCGTCGGAAACCTCGAATTCGAAGACCTCCCGCCGCAAGTGGTGGATCGGGCGAAGGGTGTGACCCTGCAGGCGCTGAGCTCGGCGCTGATTGCCCGCGATATGCCGGGCAGCCGCCAGGCATTGGCATTGATGCAGGAGGAAGAGGCGGGCGGTGGCGGGGCCGCGACCGTGCTGTGCCACGGCACGAAGCTCACCAGGGCCGGGGCGGCCTTCGTCAATGCCGAGACGATCTTCGCCGGGGGCAAGTGGGATACCTTCCGCATGCTGACCCATCCGGGCATCGCGATCCTGCCGGCGGCCCTCGCCGCGGCGGAGATCACCGGCGCTTCCGGCAAGGAGTTCCTAAACGCCGTCGCCGCCGGCTATGAGGTCATGGAGCGGATGGCCGCCGAGTTCATCCCCACCGTGATGTCGCGCGGCTTTCACGCGGGGCCGGTCTTCGGGATCTTCGGCGCGGCGGTCGCCGCGGCCAAGCTGCAGCGGCTCGACGCGGACCAGATCCACAGCGCCATTGCGCAATGCGTCAATCTGGCGGCCGGCAACCTGGAAGGTGCGCGCAGCGGCGGCCGTTCACTCCGCGAAGGAGGGGCCGTGCGCAACGCCTTGCTTGCCGTTGCATTGGCCAAGCACGGGACACTGGGCGGCGAGACGGTATTGGAGGGCGAGGCCGGGTTTTACCACGCCTATGCCGGCAACAACCGCGGCGAATTGCGTTACAGCTTTACCGGCCTGAACCGCACCGATCTGGCCAAGATCACCGAAGGGCTCGGCCGCGACTGGATCTTCCTGGAGACGCTCTATCGGATTTATTCTACGGCCGGCTACAACATCGCCCATGTCGACGTGACCGCGAAGCTCTGCGAGGAGCACAACCTCCGGTACGACGACATCGACCGCATCGAGGCGCTGGTCAACTGGCTCGAAACCGAATATCCGAGCCCGGCCTTCCCGAGCCGCGGCATCGAGAGCCCGCCGCAGGTCGGCAGCACGCAGTACTTCACCGCCTGGGGCGCCGCCCGGCGCGGCTACCCGCTATTGCGCGGCGACCGGCCCGGCCCCGGCGAGACCGACCCGCCCGAAGTGCTCGACCTGATGCAGCGCGTGACCCTGATCCCGACAGTGCGCCGCACTTTGTTCGGCCCGCGCATCACCGTGTTCACCAAGGACGGCCGCCATTTCACAAAAGAAGGCACCGGCCGCGAGTTCATCTGGGACTTCGAAGAACACGCCCGCCGCATCCGCCCGATCACTCCCGGCCTCGCCATCGGCGAAGCGCAATTCGCCGAGCTGATCGACACCTGCCGCCATCTCGACCGCCTCGACGGTGCGGCACAAAAGCTGATTTCGCTGACCATCCCATCGTGACCCGGCGCAACGGCCCGTCCGCGGTTACGGTGCGGCCGTCCAATCCTGCCAGAGGAGGCCACGCACCCGAGCAAACTCCGACACATTCGCGGTCACCAGCGTCGTGCCGCTTCGCAGCGCCTGCGCGGCGATCAACAAGTCGTAGGACCCAATCGGCGTTCCGGCTGCTTCCAGCGCTGCGCGCAGATCGCCGGCAGCAGCGGCATCTTCGTCGTCGAACGGGACAATATGGATATCGCCCGATAGGAAGACGCGCAGCCGCTCGGCATTCTCGTTGCGGCGTGCGCTGCGCGCGACGCCGTACCAAAGCTCGTACAGCGCCACCGCAGGAACCGCGATCGAAGCGCCTTCCGACACGGCCCGCCGCAATCGGCTCCTGACATTGGGCGGATGGTTCCTGAGCAGGGCGATCACGGCGTTGGTGTCGAGAAGATAATTCACCCGAAGAGATCCTCGGCCGCCGGCATCGGCGGCTGCCGGCGCCCCTCCTCCATGAACGGCACGTCGGCAAAGCGATCCAGCGCCGCAAACCAGGCGTCGAGGTCCGTCGCTATCGGCTCGAGCAGAATGCCCCTCTCGACACGGCGCACGCGCACGCGGTCGCCGGGCAAACGGAACGCCAAAGGCAAGCGCACGGCTTGGCTGCGGCCGTGCATAAAAATTTTCGCGATGCCGATATCGGACATGTGGTCGCCTCTATTAATATACATCAAAGATATATATCGCGAGCAATTCTGAGACAACGGGAGTTGGCGGCGGCGGTGTTTGCGGCGGCCGGTCGCGCCCGCCCAGTCACGCGCGGCAGTGCGGATACCGGCGGTGGGGCTTGCGGCGCCGAGCCATTGATCAGTCGAGGCCGAGCGTCGCGACCCCGTAGGGCAGCATCCTCCGGTCCTGGGTCCCGAGGACCATCCCCTCCAGATAGGCCTGCGCAATGATCAGGCGATCGAACGGATCGTTGTGATGCGGCGGCAAGCCGCCGGCATGCTCGGCATGGGCGCCCGCCACCGGGAGGATCTCGAAGCCGAGCGCCAGTACCGCAGCGACGGTCGGTCGATCGAAGCGAAGCTTGCCGATCGCCCGCTTGATCGCGATTTCCCATATTGTCGCCGCGCTGACGACAATCTCGTTGGCCTCGTCCTCAATTGCGGCCCGCAACGGACGCGAGAGCCTGCGGAGCTGCTGATCCCACCACAGAAAGATGTGCGTATCGATCAGAACTCTCACCCGCGCCTACTCAAAAAATTTCTGGATTTCGGGTGGCAGCGGAGCGTCGAAATCCTCCGCGATGTATGTGATTCCAAGCAGATTCTGTCCGCCACGGCGCTTCTTTCCGGTGCGGTATGGTACAAGCTTGGCTTTCGGCTTGCCCGCCTTGGCGATGACGATTTCTTCCCCGGCGGCGGCGCGATCCACCAGCTTGGAAAGGTTCGTCTTCGCATCGTAGAGGTTGACAGTGGCGGTCATTACTGCGCCTCCGGCGCTTCGCACCAATTGACCAAGTTGACCAACAGATGATGACAGGTCGATCTCATTGCAACGCCTGCGGTCACCGCTCGGCAAAATCAGGATGGTGCCGTCGGCTTTCTCGGCCGCTATCGTTGGACGTCGCACAAAGTGGCTCGAAAATCTTGACAAGCGGTATGGTTAATTGGATTCGATTCGTGCGATCGAGACACGAGAGAAATCCGATGGTCTACCGGAAAGATCGATACGTCTGGGGGGCCGTCCTATTCAGAACCACGAGACCGGAGGTTGTCGAAGGGGCGATTATCAGACGTTCTGAGCGACTTCACTGGACCAGTCAAGCCGCTATGGAGGAGGTTCGCGAATGGGCAAAAGACCTGTTGCACATTCGACCTGATGACGAAATCGAATGGCGAAACGTTGAAGGCAACGACAACATGTCAATAGGGCACTTCGTCGACCATCCCAACTACGTTGCTGTGGTAAGGACGATGTTTCTCCCGGTGGGTAAACCACCTCGAATGAAATAGCCCACAAGTCGCACGCCGCGATATGCAGTCGAGCGCCTCACGCCGCGTCAAACGGGTTGAGCGCGTCGATACCGAGGGGGTCGAAATGGCGGAGGTTCAAGGTAAGCACCACGAGCTCCCGCGACAGGGCGATCGCCGCGATGGCGACATCCGCGAAGCCTGGATGCCGACCGGCGGCTTGCCCGGGATCGCCCAAAGGGCCCGCGATTCGTGCCGCGGCAAAGTCGAAGGATAGAAAGCGGTCCGCAAAGTCGTCGAGGATGCGATCGAACCATTGGCTCAAATTCCCGGCGCGCTGACGGGAGCCGGTTCGGCGAAGGTTGGCGATTCCGGCCTCAATCTCGGCGCCGCTGATCGCCGACAAGTACAGCGCTTCGCTCCTGGCTCTGAACCAATCCGCGGTTTCACGCGGTATGGGGCGCTTTCCCGGCCCGAAGGTGTTCACGACATCGGTGTCGAGAAGCCAGCCCCTTACAGATCGGGAACACGCAGCGGTGACGGATCGCGCTCGGTTTCGAAATCCTCGGGGAAGCTCATCAGCAGATCTGCAAAACTCGGGCGCTCGCTCGGATAGAGCCGCTGGGCATGCTCCACCGGCACCACGACGGCGGCGGGCCGGCCGTATTTGGTGATCGTCGTCGCCTCACGGCGCTCGGCCGCTTCCGACGACAGCGGAGAGAGAGGCCTTGGCATCACGCAACCGCAGTGTCCTCACGGTTGCTCCCGGTCACGGTCATTCCTCCGGCATGCCGGCCTTGCGCAGGCCGGCGAAATAAGTGGTTTCGAACAAAGCGCGGACCTTCGGCACCCCGAATTTTCCGACGGCCTTCAATCGGGCGATGCTCGCATAGCGATCGTCGGCGACGAGCCTACGGGCCTCGGCGAGTTCGGCGGCGCCGTGCTCGCTCTCGCTCTTGAGCGCATAGGCGGAGGCGAGGTTGGCGTGAACGTCGGGTCGTTCCGGCGTAGCGCCGCGCGCCTTTTCGAGCCACATGATCGCCTCGTCGGTGCGCGACTGCAGCAGATGCACGAGCCCGATCTGTGAATTCCAAACGCCGAGCAACTCGGGATCACGTGGGCTGAGGCGGATGGCTTGCTCCTCGAGCGGGATCGTCTCCTCTATCGACCCGGCGAAGAGCTTGCACTGACCGAGAGGGTGTAATGCGCCTACCCAGTTGCGATTGGACGCGATCGCTGTCTCGTATTCCGGTATGGCTTCCTCGAATCGGCCCTGCGCGCGCAAAACTTGGCCTTTGGCGAAATGCGCTAGCGGGTCGCGCGGCGATGCCGCCAGGGCTTGCCTGACAAGCCCTTTCGCGCGCTCGATATCAGCTGCGGCCGATTCGGCCATTCCACTCATCACGCGAGACATAAGCGCACCTGCCAAGGAGCTTCGCGCCTCGGTGGAACGCGGATCGAGCGCCAAGGCGCGCTCGAGCAGACTGATCTGCTCGGCATATTTGTCACGTGACGGCGGCTTCCACCCTGCGGTCCGTGCCCGGAAAATGTAGTCCACAGCGTCCGGATTCTCAGTCGGGCGGGCGGCCTCCGCCGTGACCAGCGTGGAGTTGAGAGCGATCGCGATGCAGCTCGTGATCTCGTCTTGCAGGGCGAACAGGTCTGCCGTGTCGCGGTCGAAGCGCTCGGACCAAAGATGCGCATCGGTCGCGGCATCGATCAGCTGGGCGCTGAGGCGGACCTGGTTGCCCGATCGCCTGACGCTCCCTTCGAGCACATAGCGCACGCCCAACTCGCGGCCAATCTGCTTCCTGATTACGCATGATCCTCAGCCAATTTGAGGAGGCGGTATGGCATCGGCGGGGTTCGGACTGCGACATAGCCGAGGCGTGGCATCATGGCGGCGAGATCGTATCGGGCGGTTGAAGCGGTACTCGAACTCGGCGAGGTAGCGGGGTACATGCTTGTCGCGGATGGTGCGGTAAGTGCCAGTGATGGCGCTCTTGATGTTGCCGAGGGTGGTGTTGACCCACTTGAAAGCAGGGTTCAGGGCGGCCTTGCGACCGGATCCAGTGATGATCGGCTGGTGGACGCAGCCGGCGTTGCCGACCCCAGTGAAGCAGTGCAGGCCGTCACTGACAACGGTGCTGGCGGGATGGAAATTGCGCTGCGCCAAGGTCGCGATTTCGGCACGGCGGAAACCCTTTACGCGGCGCAACTTCAAGCGGATTGGCTTGCCCTGTGGTGTGGTTTCGACCGCCGCCACGATCGGCGTCTTGCCCGGCGAACCGCGGCCCCGCTTGCCGCCGTTGCGCTCCCCGCCGAGATAGGCGTCGTCGATCTCGATCCGTCCCGTCAGGCGCTTTGTGGCGTCCCGCTCCATCATCGCCTGCATGAGCTTGTGCTTGATCTTCCAGGCGGTGGTCTGGGTGACGCCAAGCCGGCGGCCCAACTCAATGCTGGAGATGCCGCCCTTGCTCTGAGTGAGGTGGTACATGGCGCGAAACCAAGTGCACAGCGGCACCTTGGTTGCCGCGAAAATCGTTCCGGCGATCACGGATGTCTGCCGTCGACAGGCGGCACACTGGTAAAGCGCCCGGGTCTTGACCAAGCTGTGATGCTGCCCTGCGCAAACCGGGCAGACAAAGCCGGATGGCCAGCGCCAGCGCATCACCGCTTCCCGGCACTGATCCTCTGTTCCGTAAAGAACAGCAAACTGGGCCTCGCTGAGCCCCTTTTGAAATTGCACCTTGTTGCGCGCCATCGTTCAAACCCGCAGAAACAGCCGTATGTTCCTGTTTTGTACCACTCCTTGATGGCTGAGGATAGTGCGTAATCAGGATCTGCTTTGTGTCGATAGGCTTGTTCCGGTACGTGAACGCGGTATTGCGCGAGATCACGAACATATTCGCGAGCCGCGACAGATCGCTGGTCAGATCCTCAGTGATCCCGTCCGCGAAATACTGCTGCTCCCGGTCGTCGCCGAGGTTTGTGAAGGGGAGGACGACGATCGACAGGCGGGGTGTAGGGAGAGGCAGCGAACTTGACGTGCTGGACGACACGATCGCCGTCGGCAAGCCCGCTATGCCTTCGGGGCGCAACGCATAGACCCGAACCGGCCGTGCGATGTTCTTGACGCTCTGCTCGCCCATGTCCTCGAAGACGTAAGGGAGCCGGTCGCCGATATGGTCGCGGACGGTGCCGGAGACGCAAATGCTGCCCGGCGCCGCCAACCCCTCCAGCCGCGCCGCGATGTTGACGCCGTCGCCGTAAATGTCGTCGCCATCGGCGATCACGTCGCCGAGATTGACGCCGATGCGAAACCGCAGGCGGCGGTCCTCGACGAGATCCAAATCACGGTCGGCCATCGCGCGCTGAATTTCGGCGCCGCAGCGCACCGCATCGACGACGCTGGCGAATTCCGCCAGCACGCCGTCGCCGGTGGTCTTGACGATGCGGCCGTGATGTTCACGGATCTTTGGATCGACCAATTCGCTCAGATGCGCTTGGCAGCGTTCGTGCGTCCCTTCCTCATCGGCACCCATCAGGCGCGAATACCCCACCACATCCGCGACGAGGATCGCGGCGAGACGGCGGGTGGCGGTCGCTGTGGTCATTGCTCGGGCGGCGCTAACTCCCACGTCGAATTTAACCTACTTCGGGCGGGAACGGGCCAAATTCATGCGACCGGGGCCCTGTCGTGGTGGCGTCGTCTAGCTTCTATGCCACAATTTTCGGTTCTCATTGCGCTGCGACGGTTCGAAGATGTCGCGCTGAGGCGCGGGGAGGAACGGCCATGCGGCGAAATCTGTGCAGTTTTGCCGGGGGTTGGTGGGTGAGGCTAGCCCTTACGAGGCAAGTCAGGTCATAGCGATGCGCGGTCTGCTAGGCATTGTAATTCTACTTGGGTTAGCCTGGGTGCTGGGCGAGCGGCGACGCGGAGATCGCGAGCTGCGCATTCCGTGGCGCCCCCTCATTGTGGGCCTCGGATTGCAGGCGACGCTCGCGATATTGCTGCTGCGCTTTCCGCCGGCCTCGCATGTGCTGCTGCTTCTTAACCGCGCGGCGCTGGCATTGCAGCAGGCGACCGACCGGGGGACGGCGTTTGTCTTCGGTTATCTCGGCGGCGGCGCGTTGCCGTTCGTCGAGACATCACAAGGCGCGAGCTTCATTCTCGCCTTCAAAGTATTGCCGCTCGTGCTGACGATCAGCGCGCTCTCGGCATTGCTGTATTATTGGGGCGTGTTGCAGGCGGTCACCCGTGCCTTCGCGTGGGTCTTGCGGCGGAGCATGGGCATATCGGGCGCGCTCGCGCTCGGGGCGGCGGTCCACATCTATGTCGGCATGATCGAGGCGCCGCTGCTGATCCGGCCCTATCTCGCGCGCATGCAGCGCGGCGAATTGTTCGCCGTCATGAGCTGCGGCATGGCGGGGGTCGCCGGAACGGTAATGGTGGTGTATGCCACGATGCTCGGCCCGATCATCCCGGACGCGCTCGGCAATATCCTCATTTGCTCGGTCATCAGCACGCCGGCGGCGCTGGCGGTGGCGGCGCTGATGGTGCCGTTCGCGCCCAGTGAGGATAGGGCCGAGATAACCGTCGGTGAGGAGCCGGCCGGAGCCTTCGATGCGCTGGTCAAGGGCACGAGGGACGGGGTGGCGCCGCTGGTCGGTATCGTCACGGTGCTGATCGTTACTGTCGCACTGGTCGCGCTGGTCAACATGGCGCTCGGCCAGCTGCCGGGCGGCATTACATTGCAGGGGCTCTTCGCGCTCGTGTTCCGCCCGGTGATGTGGCTGATCGGCGTGCCCTGGGCCGAGAGCGCCGAAGCGGCGGCCCTGATGGGCACCAAGACCGTGCTGAACGAGTTCGTCGCATATCTCGATCTCGCGAAATTGCCGGGGGAGGCGCTCGGCCCGCACGCACGGCTCATCGTCACCTATGCGCTCTGCGGTTTTGCCAATTTTGGCTCGCTCGGCATCCTGGTCGGCGGGCTCGGCGCGATGGTGCCGGAACGCCGCCGAGAGATCACCGAGCTCGGCTTGCGTTCGATCGTCTCCGGCACGATCGCGACCTGCATGAGCGGGGCAATCGCCGGGCTCCTGAGCCAATAGGATGGCGGCCGCCGGCGGAAATCTAGTCTGCACTGATCCGATGGTCGGCGCAGGCGATGTCGTGCGCAATGGCGTCGTTGACGCCTCTGCGGTACCCCATCCCGAACCCCACAGCCCACCCCGCCGCCATGCAGCCGAAGACAAGAAGACAGATGCGCGCGGCTTCGATGACCCACACCATCGAGGCGTCTGCGGAGCGGAGCCAGGTCATCTGTTCTGCACACAGGGGCCCCACCACCAATCACCGCGCCAGTCGCGCCACAAAGCTTGGTGCCAGCCGTCGCCGCAGGCTTGGTCGCCCAGCCCGAAGGACAGGGCGGGACCGAGCGGGAACCAGTTTTGCAGGTTTGGGTTCGGCGCTGCCTGTGCCGATATGGCAGCCAAAGCCGTAAGGGCAGCAAAGATTGGGGGGGTGACGCGCATTTGAGCCTCCGGGGGGAAGAGGAGGCAGCAGTCTGCACGGGAAACCATTGACACAACCTGAACGGGCGCGACGTCATCATTGTGCCCGTCACTGAGCCGAATGACCTTTAACTCGTCGCGCCGGCAAGAAATTCACAATGAGACGGTGAGGCGCAGAGAATCCTCACCGCCTCCCTGTGGCCAGCATCGGCTCAGCCATCGCGCGACGCGCCCAGCCATACCCAAAGCCGATGATCGCCGCGCCCATCAGCGATATTGTGCGCGCCGACGTCGCTGAGTAGGCCGATCGCCCAATGCGATTTTGATGGTGCTGCCGGTAAGGATCGAACTTACGACCTTTCCCTTACCAAGGGAATGCTCTACCACTGAGCTACGGCAGCACTGGGCCCCGCAGATACACGACGGCCCTGAAATTGGCAAGCCGGGCGGGTTCTAGGCGGCGAGCGAGATGCCGAGCGAGGCGATGTCCGGCTCGATGCGCGGGGTGAGGACGCCGACCTTGCGCAGGTTGCGGACGAGGCCGGCGTGCAGGTCGCGGCGGAAGTATTTGCGGAACGCGGTCTCGTCGCCGCCGGCCGCGCGTTCGCGGCGCAACAGCTTGATCTCCTCGATGTCGGTCCGGTCGAAGCCCATATCCTCATAGGCGGCGAGCGGGAAAATCCCTCGCAGGGTACGGTTCAATGCCCATACCGCAAAGTCTTCCATCTCGCGCCGTTCCGCCGATGACGCCTCGGCGACGACTGCCGGCAGTGACAGCATCCCAAAGCCCATGTGGCGCGCTTCGTCCTGCAATATCCGCCGGCAGACCTGGCGCAGGATCGCATCCTTGGACGACTCGGCAAGCATGCGGAAGAGCGACACGGCAAAGGTCTCGGCAACGAGCTGCAGACCGATCGTCTTCAGATACCAGGCCGAGGTGCCGAGCAGCGTGTCGAAGATTTCCCTGACATTACCGGCCAGCGGGTAGGTCTCGCCGTCTAGGCGCAACGACACATAGCGGTGCAGCACTTCATTGTGCCGCGCCTCGTCGACGACTTGCGTCGCCTGGAACAATTTCGCGTCCTGCCCCACCACATTCTCGACCAGCTGGCTGCACACCAGCATGGCGCCGTGCTCGCCGGCCATCAGTGTCGAGATGCGCCAGCGGCTGACGCAGCGGTTGAGCTCGACCCGTTGAGCCTCGGACAGGCGGTCCCAGAACTTGGTCCCGTGAATGTCGACCAGATCGTCGGCGATCAGGCCGCCGTCACCCTCGAGCGGCTGCTCCCAGTCGATATCTGTCGCGGCGTTCCACTGATCGATCTTGGCCTGCTCGTAGAGGCGCCGTAGGTCCGCCTGTTCGCTGTCGTAGACATGGTGGAAATAGGCGATGTTGCGAATGTCGATGTGGTGCCCACGCTCCATGCCGTACCTCCCGAGCCCGATTGAATGAATCATAGTGCGTCTCGCCGCACTTGCAACAGCCGGCGCGAGTGTGTCGCTTCACCTCGCGTTCTTATTTCGGCCGGCGCGCCATCAGGGCCGCCAAGATGCCGAGCCCGGAGAGCACGGCGAAGCACTGCAGCGACAATTTGTAATTGCCGGTCCAGTCGTGCAGCGCGCCCGAGAGCAGGGGGCCCGCCGCTTGCGCCAGCACCTGCGCCGACAGCGCGACACCGCGGATCGCCGCATAATTGGTGCGGCCGAAATAATCGGCCCAGGCGATCGGCAATAATGTCAACAGGCCGCCGATGCCAAAGCCGAACAGGGCAGCGGCGACATACCCCTCTCCGGCCGACGATATTGCGACCATCAGCACGGTGGCGAGGGTCAGAAGCACGCCGATGAGCGCCATTGGATAACGGATCGGCAACCGGCGCGGCAGGAACCCGCACGCCAGGCTTGCGAGGGCCGACGAGAGCGAAAAGGTGCTGACGATCGCCGCGGCCACGGTCGGCGCGACGCCGCGCTCGATCAGGTGGGCCGCCTGGTGCAGGCTGACGCCGGCCTGCACCGGGTAGACCAGCACGGTATACAGCAGCAGAAGCCAGAATGCGGCGGTGCCGACTGCCTCTCGGCGCGAGAAACTCGGCTCGTCGAGCTGCGGCCGACGGCCGGCGATGTCCGCGGCGGGCTGCCGGTCGGGGAGCAAACCCAGATCCTCCGGCCGGCGCACCATGAAGAGCCAGACCGGCAGAAAGCCGACCACCAGGGTCAGCGAACCGATCGCCAGCCAGCCAAACCGCCAGCCGTTGTGCTGCATCGCCAGCTGCGCGATCAGCGGCATCGCGACGAGACCGGCCATCTGCGCCACCGTGGCGATCGAGGTGGCGAAGGCTCGGCGGGCGACGAACCAATTGTTCAAGGCGCCATAGATCGCCAGCTCGAACGGGCCGGCCCAAACCATCCGGGCGACGCAGAACAGGAGATAAAAGACGAGCAGCGACTGGGTCAGCGACAGCAGCATCATCGCCGCTCCCGTCGCGAGCACCGCGAGAGACAAAGCCGCGCGCGAGCCGTACCGGTCGACCAGCGGGCCGATCAGCGGCGAAGTCAGCGCCGCCAGCACCCCGCCCAACGACACCGCCCCCGAGAGCGCAGCGCGCGACCAGCCGAATTCGTGGGTCAGCGGCTCGACAAAGATCGACAGTGTCGCGACCGCCGGGCCTTGCCGCGAGAAACCGGCGCAGCACAGGCAGCCGAGGATGACCCAGCCATAAAAGAACGGCAGCCGCCCGCTCAGCAGGCGCGGCAGCGCCGGGATGTTCAAGGGGAGCTCTGGACATAGGCTGGGTTCTTACCCTCTCCCCCGCGCCGGCCGGGGGGGAGGGGGGCCGACGTGCTGATCCGCGGCGCCGCCCACCTCACCCTCCCAACCCTGCGGGTTGGGCCCCTCCCTCTCCCCCCTGGAGGGCGGAGAGGGCCCGGCTGAACGCCGCATATTTCGACGGCTCACCCACGGCTAGCTCTCGGCACCGCGCGCCGGAGTGTCAGCTCGGCACGAGCCCGCCATCGACGTTGTAGGCTTGACCGGTGATGTTGCGGGCGGCGGGCGAGGCGAGGAAGACGGCCATCGCGGCGATGTCTTCCGGTTGGTTGGCGCGGCCGATCGGAATGCGCGCCTCGGCTTCGGCATTGAGTTCGGCAACCGTGATGCCGCGCTCGGCGGCCCGTTCCACGGCGTTGCGCGCGCCGAGCTCGGTGCGCGTCACCCCCGGGCAGATCGCGTTGACGTTGATGTTGTGCCGGCCGAGCTGCTGCGCCGCCATCCAGGTCAATGAGATGACCGCGCCTTTGCTCGCGGCGTAAGCGGCATTGGACGCGCCGGGATAGCCGCGTCCGGAGATCGAGGCGATGTTGATGATCCGGCCGCCGCCTCCTTGGCTAATCATCTCGCGGGCGGCGCGCTGCAGGCAGAAGAACACGCCCTTGGCGTTGACCCGGTGGATGCGGTCCCAATCCGCCTCGGTCAAGTCCATGATTTGCGCATAGCGCGTGACCCCGGCATTGTTGACGATGACGTCGAGGCGCCCCAACTCGGCGACGGTACGGGCGATCATCGCATCGATGCTCGCGACATCGCCGCAATCGGCCTCGATCGCAATCGCTCGCCGCGCATTGCCGGCCGCCTCGGACGCGGTGCGTTGCGCGGCGGCGAGGTCGATGTCGGCGGCCGCCACAGTGGCGCCGACTTCCGCCATCGCGAGCGCCGTCGCGCGCCCGATCCCCGCCCCCGCGCCCGTCACCAGCACGATCTTATCCTGCAAAATTGACATAGGTCCCTCCCACGTTTCCTCAAACCGTCAGCAAACACGCACAGCCAGACGAACGTCGCACCCCAACATATAATCAACGGAGCATCCGAGCATCGAGAGGAGCGGCCCGTGCTTGCCAATATTCCCGCGACCCAGACCGTCATCGAAATCAAGGCGCCCGGCGGGCCCGATATGCTGGTGCCGGCGACCCGGCCCGTGCCAGAGCCGAAGGCCGGCGAGGTGTTGATCCGGATCGCCGCCTCCGGGGTCAACCGCGCCGATTGCCTGCAGCGCATGGGACGCTACCCGATGCCGCCCGGCGCGCCGGACATCCCTGGCCTCGAATGCTCGGGTACGGTGGTGAAGACCGGCAATGGCGTCTGGCAGTGGCAGGTCGGCGACCGGGTCTGCGCGCTGATGATCGGCGACGGGTACGGCGAATATGCCGCCGCACCGGCGGTGCAATGCCTGCCGGTTCCCACCGGAGTCGACCTCGTCGATGCCGGCGGTCTGCCCGAAACCTTCGCCACCGTCTGGACCAATGTCTTCGAGCGGATGCATCTGCAGGCGGGCGAGGTCTTCCTCGTGCAGGGCGGGACGAGCGGCATCGGCATTACCGCGATCCAGCTCGCCAAGACGTTCGGCGCGAAGGTATTGGCGACCGCCGGCACCGACGAGAAATGCCGGGCGTGCCTCGACTACGGCGCCGATGTTGCAATCAATTACCGCACCCAGGATTTTGTGCAGGTCGGCAAGGAGTTCACCGGAGGCCGCGGCGTCGATGCGATCCTCGACATGGTCGGCGGCAATTACATCCCGCCGCAGCTCGACCTCTTGGCTCGCGAGGGCCGGCTGTGCTTTGTCGCGCTGATGCAAGGCACTCGGGTCGAGGCCGATTTCGGCCTGATCCAGCGCAAACATTTGACGGTCACCGGGTCGACGCTGCGCTCGCGCAGCGTCGAGCAGAAGGCAGCGATCATCGCCGCATTGAAGGAAAAGGTCTGGCCGCTCTGGGCGGCCGGTAAGCTGCGGGTATTCACGTACCAGAAGTTCCCGCTCGTCGAGGCCGCCGAGGCACATCGGCTGATGGAATTGAGCCAACATATCGGCAAGATTCTGCTCGTCCCGTGACGACCATAGCTGCGACGGAGGTTCTATGTTAAAAATTCATGACAATGGCTGAGACGTAGGTGATTCTGAGTGTTTACCAGGGTTAGCTGCCGGCAACCGACGGAGGCGAGGATGGCTCTGATTGAGGACCTGTTCAAAGGCAATGCGCTCACGGGTGTCGCGGTCGGCGCCGCGGCGCTGTTCCTCGGCCCGACAATTCTGCCGACGATCGGCCGGGCGCTGCGTCCGGTGGCCAAGACCATGATCAAGGGCGGGATCGTGCTCTACCGCGAAACCGTGGCCGGGATTGGCGAGCTGACGACCGACCTCGTCGCCGAGGCGAAGAGCGAGCTCGAACAAGATAACCATGCCGGTACCGACGGGCCCGCCGCGAGACCCGCTGCCGTCAATCGCGAAAGCTCGCGCGGAAAGCATTGAGCATGGCGCAGGAGGAACCGGCTCCAAGCCGGCGCCGTTCAGGGCGCTTCGGAACGATCGTCACAGCGCTGCTGGCCGGTGTCGCGGGCGGGCTGATGGCGCCGCTGATCCTGCCGCGACTGGAGCGCAATCTGCGGCCGGCGACCAAGAGCCTATTCAAAACCGGGATCGCACTCTACGAGCGGGGCCGCGAGCGAGCCGCCGAGATGGGTGAGTTCGCCAGCGATGTGATGGCCGAGGCTCGCGCCGAATACGACGCCGAACAGACCATCGCGGAGACCGAAGACGACCCGGTCGAAACGATTGAAGTCGTGAGGCTGCGGGATCGGCCTGCCAGGGAGGCCGGCTCACCGAATGCCTAGCCTGCCGGCGGCCCGCATCAGCCATTTCACGGCGCGGCGGTTGCGGATCAAGGTCCCGGAAAAACGGCGCAACACGGTTTTCTTCGCTGCCGTCGCCGAACGGCTCGCGGCATGGGACAGCGTCGAGCGCGTCGAAACCAATCCGCTCACCGCCAGCGTCCTGATTCATTTCTCGGACCCGGAGAGACTATTCCTCGAAGCAGCCGCCAAAAACGACTTGTTCGACATCGATCTCGACGCCGCGTTCGGGGGCTCGCCAGAGCCCGCCGTCACCGAAGCGGCCGTGCAATCGTTCGAGACGGCCGATCATGCACTGCGCCGCTGGACAGCGAACCAGATCGACATGCGCGGCGTGCTGTTCGTCCTGCTGCTTGCCGGCGGCGTATTGCAGCTGGTGCGACGCAGGCTCGATGCTCCCGCCCCGACACTCCTGTGGTACGCGGGGGATCTGATCGGGCTGTGGAGCGACCGCCGATCAGACCCGGCAATCGCAGCTTCGTCTGGACCGGTCCCCGGCCAGGCCGGGTGAACCGATTTGAGCCAACCTGCCGTCCTGCCGATCCATACGGCGGTCCCCGGCCGTGCCCGCTTCAGTGTTGCGGGTCTGAAGCGCAATGACCGGGTAAGGCGCGCGGTCGAAGCGGGTCTCGCCGGCCGCGGCATCCGCTCGGTCAGCGCCAGCACCTCGACGGGAACAGTGTTGGTGCTGTTCGAGACCGGGCACGATCTCTTCGAAATTACGCGGCGGCTGGGCGAATCCGCAGAGCGTGCGCTCGACCCAAACGCGCCGGACGCCAGTCCCGCCGGCCCACCCTGGCACGCAATGGATGCCGACGCTGTCATCGGCGCGGTCAAAAGCCATCCATCGGGATTGTCCGAAGCAGAAGCAAAGACCCGGCTCGCCGAAATCGGCGCCAATGCAATAGCGCCGATATCCGCCCGCACGCAGGTCGAAATACTGCTCGCCCAGTTTCACAGCCTGCCGATCGCTCTGTTGGCGGCAGGCGCCCTATTGTCGGTCGCTACCGGCGGGCTTCTCGATGCTGCGATCATCCTCGCCGTCATCGGGCTCAACGGCGCAATAGGCTTCATCGCCGAGGCACGCGCCGAGGAGACCATCGGCAGCCTCGGCGAGAGCCGCGCCCCGGTCTCGCGGGTATTGCGCGCCGGCAAGGAATGCGAGGTCCCGGCGGAGGAGCTGGTGCCGGGCGACCTCATCGAATTGCGCCGCGACGAGCTCATCTCGGCCGACGCACGGGTCGTTGCAGCCAATCGCCTGACGGTGAACGAGGCGATGCTGACGGGCGAGAGCGCTCCGGTAGTGAAGGCGGCAAATGTCGTGGCACCGCACTCCGCACCGATTGCCGACCGTCACAACATGGTGTTCCGCGGCACGGTGGTGACGGGAGGCGGCGGGCGTGCCGTCGTTACCGCGACCGGCCCCGAAACCGAACTCGGTCGGATCCAATCGCTTCTGGGTTCCGAGGATCAGCCGGCGACACCATTGCAACGTCAGCTCGACGCGCTGGGCAGACAGCTGGTGTTCGGATCGGTGGCGGCATGCGGGCTGTTCGCCGCGATCGGGCTGATCCGCGGGTTTGGGTTGCTGCCGCTGCTGAAGACCGTGACCTCGCTCGCGGTTGCGGCAGTCCCCGAGGGTTTGCCGACCCTTGCCACGACGACGCTTGCGCTGGCAATCCAGGATTTGCGACGGCGTCGGATCATCATCCGCCGGCTGAGCGCGGTGGAGGGGCTCGCCGGGATCCAAATTGCGTGCTTCGACAAGACTGGCACATTGACGCTCAACGATATGAGCGTCGTTCGCTTGTACTGGAACCAGACGCGAGCGCGCCTGACCGACGAGCAGTTCCGCACCGAAACCGGAGCGGTCGCGGACCGCACGACTGATCGCGAGCTGGTCCGATTATTGGAGCTCGCAATCCTCTGCAATGATGTCGAGCTGGTCGATGCGGCGGCTGGCCAGGCCAACGGATCGGCCACCGAGATGGCGCTCGTTCGGGCGGCGATCCGCGCAGGGCTCGATGTAGGGGCGGTCCGCCTGCGACACCCGCGCCGTGCGACGCTCGAACGTGCCGAAGACCGGCGCTTCATGGTCACAGTGCACGATGCTGCCGCGGATCAGAAGCTCGTGATCGTAAAGGGCGATCCCAGTGAGGTGCTGGTGCTTTGCCGGTGGCAACTGCACAACGGCATCGTTGCGCCCCTGGATGCCGAGGCTCGACGCATCATCGAGGCAGAGAACCTCGCAATGGCAGAGGATGCCCTACGGGTCCTCGGCATTGCCTACCGGTCGGCCGGCGCCGCGGATCGCGGCACGCGGATCCAGCAGCAGGATTTCATCTGGACCGGTCTCGTCGGCATGGCCGACCCGATCCGGAAAGGCGCGCCAGACCTCATCAACGCATTTCGCCGCGCCGGCATCACGAGCATCATGCTGACCGGCGACCAGCGCGCTACAGCGGCCGCAGTCGCCGCCGAGCTGGGGCTTTCGAACGGAAAGTCGGCGGACATTGTCGAGGCGGGCCGGCTCGAGGAATTCGAGGCCCCGATCGCCGATGGGATCGCCGGTAGTGATCTGCCGCGGGTATTCGCGCGGGTCGCGCCGGGGCAGAAGCTGCAATTGGTGAAGAAGCTGCAGGGCGGCGGGTTGGTCGTCGCGATGATCGGAGATGGCGTCAACGATACGCCGCCGCTGCGCGCCGCGGACATCGGGATCGCTCTCGGACGCTCCGGGGTGGAGGCCGCGCGCGGCATCGCCGACGTCGTATTGCTCGATGACGACCTCATTTCTCTGGCCGATGCGGTCGAGCGCGGCCGCACGGTCGCAATCAATATTCGCAAGGCGATCCGTTACCTGGTGGCGACCAACCTCAGCGAGATCATCTTCATGCTGGTTGCCGCCGCAGGCGGACGCGCCCATCCGCTCAGCCCGATCCAGCTGCTGTGGATCAACCTGCTGACCGATGTGCTGCCGGCACTAGGGCTCGCCATGGAGCCGGCCGCCCCTGATCTGATGACACGGCCACCGCGAGATCCACAGGAACCGGTCATTTCGGCGGCGGAGTTCGGCACGCTCGCCCGGGACGCCAGCCTGATCGCCGCCAGCGCTTTTGCCGCGCAGGCTTGCGCGGCACGGCTGGGCAACTCGGCGCGATCCGGTCAGACCATCGGTTTTACCAGCCTCGTCTCGGCGCAGCTCTTTTACGCCTTCGCCTGCCGCTCGAGGCGCGGATCGGTCCTGTCCGGTCGAGCGCTCCCGCCCAACCCGGTCTTTTTCGGCGCCCTCGGCAGCGCCTTCGCGGCGCAGGGCGCGGCATTGTTCGTCCCCGGCTTCCGCAACCTGTTCGGACCGGCGCTCGGCATCGCCGATTTCGGTATCTCTCTGGCCGCCGGCGCGGCACCGCTGCTCGCGATCGAAGTATTGCGGCGGGCTCAGTCTCGCCCCGTCTAGCGGGCAATCAATCATCACACGGCCTCGTCCAGGGTCTCGCCGACATCGTCGAGAATGTCGCGCCGCCAATCCGCGTGCTGGTCCTTTGACCGGTCTACCGCCGCGCGCAATTTCGCCAGATGCCGCCGATAGCGGCGCTGCCGATCGTGCTCGTCCGCTCCCCATCGATGCGCACGTCGCCGCGCCCGGTGCTTGAAATGCTCCACGGTGCGTTCAACCGCCTGACGGGATTGTTGGGGGTCGGCCGGGCGTGCGACCTCTTTGTTTATCTCGGCGATCGTGCTCGATACCAGGGCGTCGATCAGCTCTTCCGCCGCTTCCGCCTCGGACTCGGTCAACAGGTCGATCACGATCTTAACCGCCGTGCCGACCGCCGGACCCATCTGAGGAAGCAATTTCGGCAGCACTACCGAGACGACCCCCAGAGTCAGCAAAGTGGCCAGATTGGGTTTTCCGATATCCTCAAACATTTTCGCCTCGGAACAATGCCCAGCGCCGCGCAGTTTAACAGACGGGAACTGGCGCGAGAACGGCAACTCGAGGAGCTAGTCGCGATGGTCGAGCTAGATAAACAGAAGGCGGTGGACCTGGTGAACCGCATTCTGGAAGCGGAACTGGCGGGCGTGGTTCGCTACACCCACTACTCGTTTCTCGTATTTGGCCACAATCGGATCCCGATTGTATCGTGGCTGCGGGAACAGGCGGCCGAGTCTCTCACCCATGCCCAGCAGGCCGGAGAGATGATCACGCTGCTCGGCGAATACCCGTCATTGGTAATTGGCCCGCTTCTCGATACGCATCGCACCGAGATCGGCGCGATCATGCGGGAATCCCTGGAAACCGAGGCGAAGACGCTGGCGCTCTATCGCGAGCTGCTGAAATGCGCCGAAGGGCGGTCGGTCATCCTGGAGGAATATGCCCGCCAGATGGTCTACGCCGAGGAGCTTCACGCGAGCGAAGTCGACAAGATGCTGCGCAAGCCCGGCGAAGTCGCCGCTTTCCGCCCGACCCGATAGTCCGGACAGCACGAAGAAATCGCTCGCCGCGCCTATGGTGGCTGGTATTTGTCTGCTTTGAACCGAGGCCTCGTCGCGGGTCTCGTCAAGCGAGCTCCAGCCAGGAAAGCGGCAAGTCAGCTCTCGAAAGCCTTTCTGAGCTTGGCGGCCAGATCCGAGTAGGTGAATGGTTTGAAGATCACCTCGACGCCGGGGTCGAGCCGCCCATGGTGCACAATGGCGTTGCGGGCATATCCCGTCGTGAACAGAACTTTGATGCCCGGCCGCCTCAGGATCGCCTCATCGGCGAGCTGACGGCCGTTCATGCCGCCCGGCAGTCCCACGTCCGTGAACAGCAGACGAAGCTCGGGATGCGCGTCCAGCACTTGCAGGGCCGACAGCCCATCCGCCGCGCTTACGACCAGGTATCCAAGATCGCTTACCATCTCGACCGTGTAAGTCCGCACATCCGGATCGTCTTCGACGACCAGCACGGTTTCGCCCTGCCGGGCCCGGGGAGGAATGAGCTGCTGCGATGACAATTCCAGAAGCGCCCCATCCCCGTGGTGCCGGGGCAGATAGAGCTTCACGCAGGTGCCCTGTCCCACCTCGCTGTAAATCTTAACGTGTCCGCCGGACTGCTTCACAAAGCCGTAGACCTGGGAGAGCCCCAATCCGGTGCCCTGCCCTATTCCTTTTGTCGTAAAAAAAGGCTCGAACGCTTTGTCGACGACTTCCTCGGGCATGCCCGAGCCGGCGTCGGTCACGAACACGCCGACATACTGGCCGGGGGATAGATCGGCGTGCATTGAGCAATAGGCATCGTCGAGATAGGAGTTCGCCGTCTCGATGGTCAATTTCCCGCCATCCGGCATCGCGTCGCGCGCATTGACGGCGAGGTTGATCAGCGCATTTTCGAGCTGGTTTGCATCGGCAAAGATGCTCCACAGCCCGCCCGCCAAAACAGTCTCGATCGCGACAGATTCTCCGAGTGCTCGCCGCAGCAGATCGGACATGCCGCTGACCAGCTTGTTGGGCGAAACCACCTCAGGCGCAAGCGGCTGGCGCCGCGCGAACACCAGCAGACGCTGAGTCAGCTCGGCGCCGCGTAAAGCCCCCCTCAGGGCGGCCGCGATCAAGCGATGAAATTCGCGGTCCGGCGGGAGCCGACGCTGCATGGTCTCGATATTGCCCATGATGACCGTCAGCAGGTTGTTGAAGTCGTGGGCAACACCGCCGGTCAGCTGACCGATCGCCTCCATTTTCTGCGCCTGGCGCAATGCGTCTTCTATTTGCCGCCGATTTTTGACCTCCTCGGCGACGCGCTCCTCGAGCGTCTCGTTGATCCGTTGCAGCTCTTCTTCGGCGTGGCGGCGAGCCGCAACCTCGCGTTGGCTTGCTTCATAGAGCTGCGCGTTGTCGATCGCGATTGCCGCTTGCGCCGCAATACCGGTCACGATCCGCTCGTCACGCTGGGTGAAAACGCCGGGCTCCGAGTGACCGAAAAAAAGTCCGCCGATCACCTCGCCGGAGCGGGAGACCACGGGTATCGCCAAATAGCTGCGCACGGGCAGGTGTCCGGGAGGCATGCCATTATAAGGCGGGTTCTGCCCGTAGCGAGGACCAGCGAGGATGTCGTCCGAGCGGACCGAGCCTTCTCCGAAGAAGGTCGGGTCGAATACGGGCGTGTTGCGCGGCATCGGGAAGTTCGCAAAAACTTCGCGCGGCGCGCCTGAAAGCGAGCGCAGCGTGTAGGCCTCGCCGTTTTCGTCGACGACATTGTAAAAGAAAGCGCCGAGCTGAGCCCTGGTGAGTTCGACCGCGGCGTCGGTAACAGTCTGAACGAGCCGCTCCATGCTGAGTTCCGCCGCGAGCGCAGTGCCGGTGCGGTTGAGCACCTCCAACGTGCGCGCCTCTTCGCGAAGGTCGGCGATACGCGCTTCCAGAGTTTCGTTGAGCGCCAGCAACCGGGCTTCGAGCGCCTTGCGCTCGCTGATCTCGTAATAGACGCCGGACACCCAACGGGTGTGGCCGTTGTCGCTCTTCCGGGCTTCGCCTTTGCCGGCGATCCAGTGGACGCTGCCATCCGGGTGTCTCACCCGGAATTCGCTATAATAGGCGCCCGATTGCGCTGCGCGCTCGATCGCCGCGTGCAACTTTGGCACATCGTCGATAAAAATTGCGCGCTCCCACTCGGAAAATAGGGGCTTTGGACTCCCCGGATCGAAGCCGAAGAGAGTCGCTACATAGGGCGTCCACTGCCACTCGTTTGTCGCCAAATCCCATTCGAACCAGCCGATCCCGCTGGCAGTTTGCGCCAAACGAAACCGCTCCTCCGTCTGGCGAAGCCGGCTCTCTATATGCTCGCGGCTGGATTCGGCCTCGTCCATTGGCTAGCCGCCTACGCTGTGCCGCCCAAAATCGATTTGGCTTCGGCCATCGCGCGCATCTTCCCGAGCGCGATGTGCCTCGGGAGATGATTGAACCCGCATGAGCTGGTGATGATCGTCTGCTCGGGCGCGAGCCACGGGTGCGCTCTGATCCGTTCGGCTATTTGGGCGCCGGTCTCGATATTGGGCGCCTGCACGTCGACGGCGCCGACCCCCAGCTGCTTGTCGCCGAGAAGGCCTTCGAAGTGGTCGGTCATATCGTGTTCGATCAGATATGCGTCACACTCGATGCGGCATACCAAGTCGGCTTTGTAGCGGCCGAAATCGAAGTAACGATGGCCGATCTGCCCATCGTAATCGGGGCCGACCGCGTAGTTCCCCTGACAGATGTGCACGGAGGCATGAACATCGTCTGGAAGCCCTTCGAGCGCGAGATTGATGGCCTCCACGGCACCGCGCACATCGTCGTCGGATGCCGGCGTAAAGTAAGGCTCATCGATCTGAAGATGCTTGCAGCCGGCCTCGGCCAGGCGACGGAAGTTGTTGTGCAACAGCTTGCCGAAGTCGAGCATCATCGGGGTGAGATCGCCGTAATGCTCGTCATAGGCGACCGCCCCCAGCAAGTGCGGCCCGGTCATCGTGATCTTGACCGGTTTTCGGGCAAAGGCGGAGACCGTCCTGAATTCGTCGACGAGCCCGAGATCGGTGCTGTCGGAAATCGGGCCTTTGCAGATTGCGGCGGGATGGGTGACGTTCGGATCGTGCTTGGTGATCGGCTTCGGCCGGGTCTCTCCCTGAAAGGCCGGGATCTTCTGCCAGAAATGGTTGAGCATCGCATTTGGCGGCGAGTGCCGGTTATGCGTGCGCCGATGCATTTCGCCCCCGGTGATCACGTCGATCCCTGCAATCTCCTGCTCCAGGATGGCCGCCTGCATGGCGCGAAACTGCGCGTCGGCGAGATCGGCCGGCTGGAGCTGTCCCAGCGTCACCAGGCGGTCGAGCGTCTCGAACCAGCGTGGAACGCTGTGCGCGCCGATGACTGTGGTGGCGTATTTCGGGTAACGAGGCATCGTCTTTCCTGCGCGCCAAGCCGCTTAATCCACACGACGGTGTTTTGCATTTCTTCATATCTTAGCAGAAATACGCCCGATCATCGCATCACGCAAATGAAAGGCTAAATCGTCTCAAATATGCATCAACTTCGGAGCGAGTGAACATTTCTCTCTGCCGATAGTTCCACGCTATCTTGCCTTAAATTTGGTACCGGCGTGCCGAGCTGCCGGTCATGATGGTGACCGCTTATGGCGATGACGAGCGGCGACGGCGGGCGGCGGAGTTTGGCGCAGCAGATTTTCTTGCCAAGCCCGTCGACTTCGAGCACCTGAAGGCGCAGCTGCGGCAGTTGCCCGGCGTCCCGGATTGAGAAGAGCTCGCGTCGAACCGCTAGAACCGGAAAATCGCCGTAATTTCGTGAGACACTCGCGGTTCTTTGTTCCGGCCCAGACCGATAGTAGATCGAGAATTAGTTTAATCGATGTATCATTTTGTTGTTATTCCGCTGTTATGTGCAGGAAAACAGCGAATATCTCGCTGTTATTTCCCCGCACCCGAATCCTAAAAAAAGCGAGGAGTGCCAAGGCCGATGCCGGGTCGACCGGCTGTTTTTTCGCTGCAAATAACAGCAAAACAGCGGCGGCGGGACCCGAGGCCCCCTCCCTAACCCTCCCCCGCAAGCGGGGGAGGGAATGGGTGGGGGCGATGCGTCAATTAATCAGGTTGTAGAATTTGGCGGCGTTCTCGCAGGTGATCTTGTGCACGATTTCGGGCGAGAGGCCGGCGAATTGCTCCTCGATGTATTTCGAGCTCTCGGGCCAGATGCCGTCGGTGTGCGGGTAGTCCGAGCCCCACATCATCGTCTCGACGCCGATCTCGTCGATGAGCTTGGCGCTGATCGGGTCGAACTGGAATGTCGCCTTGCACTGGCGGCGCCAGTATTCGCTCGGGCGCAGTTTCATCAGGTCACGGAAGCGGTCCTCGAATTCGAAATCCATGCGGTGCAATGCATAGGCGAGCCAACCGGCGCCGCTCTCACCAAACGACACGCGCAACCGCGGATAGCGCTCGAACACGCCCGCCCCCATCATCCCCGCGATGATGTGGATGAGCCCCATCTGGAACGCCGAGACGCCGGTGAACATCGCCGCGCGGCGCACGTTCGGCGCCTCCTGGCGGGCGCGCGGCGGGGTCGTCGGGAAGGTGTGGAAATGCAATGGCAGTTGCACCTCGTCGACCGCCTGCCAGAACGGCTCCCAGCTCGGGTGCCACATCGGCTCCATGTCCCACGAGCACGACAGTTCAAGGCCCTTGAGGCCCATCTGCGCGACGCGCCGGACCTCCTCTACCGCGCGGTCGACGCTGCCATAGGGCAGGCAGGCGAGACCGATCTGGCGGTCCGGGTAGTGGCTGCAGAAATCCTTCAGCCAATCATTGTAGATGTGCAAAACCTCGTTCGAGGCCTCGGCGTCGTTGAGCTTGGAGGCGGTGCCGAGGACGCCGTAAATGACCTCGGCGTCGACACCGTCCGCCTCCATGTCCTTGAGGCGCAGATGCGGGTCGCTGCAGCGGATCTTGCCTTTCTTGGCATCTTCGTAGAGGCCGCGCTCGGCCATTATGTCGACGCGCACGTTCTGCCCCGGCACGTGCTTCGCGCCGCCCGGGCCGACGCCATAAAGCAGGCCAAAATTGGCGCCGTTCTTGGCGACCCATTGCGGTCCCTGCGGCCCGTCCTCGACATAGGGCATGCGCTCTCTGAGTTCGCGGCGCGCCTCGGAGATGAAGAGGTCGGGCGGCATCCACGGCATGTCGAGATGGCAATCGGCCGAGATCCTGCGGTATTGCATGTTGTTTCCCCTTTGCGGGTTGTCGAAGGGTGCTGCGAGCACTGTACTCCTTCGAAGCCCCGGATTTGTGGGAAAGGCGCCGGCCAGACCCGCCTTTTTTGCGCACGCGATATGAACGCCGTGCAACCCGCTGCTTGCGGTCGCACGCAAAGAATGCTATAGGTCAATTTTAGTCAACCGAAAGTCGTAACAAATGCGCTCTACCATTTTTGTAGCTCTCGTCGCGCTGTCTCTGCTGCCGGCGACAACGTTCGCTCAGACGGCGCCGCAAACGGCCGCCGTCGAGAGTGCCGCACCCGCTTCTCCGGCTCCGACGGGCAATGGCGGCATCACTCGGGATCAATTCATCCAACGCGCCAAGGATCGGGCGGCGGATCGGGCAGCGGCCCGCTTCGACCAGATGGACACCGATCACGGCGGCGTCCTCGACCGCGCCGAGATGCGCGCGTGGCGCACCCAGCATCCGCGCCATGCCGGCGCCCAACAATCCAAGCCTGCGCCGCAATAATCCTGCGCCGCAATAATCCGGCTGCCGGCTCCGTCAATTCGCGGTAGACTGACGCCTACCGCGAACGAAAGGAGCCGACAATGCCGGACGCAGGAAGTGTCGAGTTGAGAGATGCTGCGAGTGCCGGGGAGGGGGTCCGCATAGCCGGTCTCGACCACGTCGTGCTTCGCGTCGGCAATCTCGACCGCGCGATCGATTTCTACGAAAGAGTTCTGAACTGCCGTGTCGAGCGCCGAATGGAGCAGCCCAAACTGGTCCAGTTGCGCGCCGGCGCCTCTCTGATCGATCTGGTTCCGGCTTCCGCCTCGCCGGGCGAAGCGGGAGATGATGCGGGGCGCAACATGGATCACTTCGCCGTGCGGGTCGACGGGTTCGACCCGGCGGCACTGGCCGCGCATCTGCGGCGGCACGGTGTCGAAGTCGGCGAGGTCAGGGAACGCTATGGCGCCGAGGGTTACGGCCCCTCGCTCTACATCTCCGACCCCGACGGCAACACGGTCGAGCTCAAGGGGCCGGCGACGCGCGGTCTGTAGCTGGAGGGGGTTGGCCAGCGCTCGGACGCATTCAGACGATTCAATTCCACTTCTCCCTCCTTCGTCTTCCCGGCGAAGGGATTATTTCACTGCGCCGAGACAGCGCCGGGTCGAACCGCCACGGACGGCAAACCTGGCGCCGGTGACCGGCCCGCCGCTCGTCGCTGCGTAGACGGCCAATATTCGGGAGCAGCTTGCGACCGGCTACGCCGCGCCGCAGCCCGCTCACGCCGCCTTGCCTCTTCCATACATTATCCTGCGTCTGGGAAACACTCTTGCGCCAGGTTCCCTCAGGGAGAACAATGAGCAGCGAGGCAATAAAATTGCGGTCACGCCGCCAAGGGGAGAGAGTGCCATGGACCTCGGATTGCAAGGCAAGCATGCGATCGTGACTGGCGGCAGTCGGGGCATTGGCAAAGCCATTGCGCGGGAATTGGCTCGCGAAGGGGTCGATGTGGCGATCGTGGCGCGGAACAAGGGGGATCTGGAGGCGACGGCGCGGGAGCTGGCTGCCGCGACGAACCGGCGCGTCGTTCCGCTCGCAGCCGATGTCACCAGCAAGGAGCAGGTGGACCGCATGGTCGCCGAGGCGGCGCAGCAACTGGGCGGCCTGCACATCCTGGTTAACAGCGGGTCCGCGCCAGGGGGCTCGGCCACCGCGACCGGCCCGATCGAAACGGTCGTCGACGAGGATTTGATACAGGATTTCAACACGAAATATGTCGGAGCGCTGCGCTGTTCCCGCGCCGTCATCCCCTTCATGAAGACGGCGGGCTGGGGCCGCATCATCAACATCAGCGGCGGCAACGCCCGCAACGCCGGCAACCTCAGCGGCGGCGCCCGCAACGCCGCCCTGGTGCACATGACAAAAACGCTGGCCGTCCAACTGGGCCGTGATGGGATCACGGTCAATTGCATCCATCCCGGCACGACCCGCACCGAGCGCACGCCGAGCCTGGTTGCCGCGCGCGCCGCCCAGCTGGGCGTATCTCCAGAAGAGGCGGAGCGGCAGGACTTCGCTCCGGACTCGCCGCGAGGCAATGCCATCTGCCGCATGGTGGATGCTTCGGAAGTCGCGTTCGTCGCGGTCTTCCTGGCCTCGGAAAAAGCCTGGGCGGTCTCCGGCGAGCTGGTGTCGGCAAGCGGCGGGGCCGGGCGGTCGGTATATTACTAAGCAGCGATTCGAATGCGGATCCGTAATCGAAACATCGTGGTGACCGGTACCAGGCGGCACGCGGACAGTTAGCGAGCGCACTTGCGAGGTCGGGTGATCCTAGTCGGGTGGACCGGACTACACGGTCAAATAGCGTCTGCGGATCGTGTCCTCTTCGCCTCGGTATTGCGCTGGGTTGGCGGTGTAGACGATGCGACCCTTGACCATGATGTTGATCTCGTTGGCAACGGCCTCTGCGAGCTTGACATTCTGTTCAATCAGCAGGGTCGTGACGCCGTCTTCACTCAAACGACGGATCACCTCTGCCAGTTCGCGCACGACCAGCGGAGCCAAACCCTGACTCGGCTCGTCGAGGAGCAACACCTTGGGATCGCTGACCAGCGCCCGGGCGATGGCCAGCATCTGCTGCTCGCCGCCGGAGAGCTGAGCGCCCTTATTTCGGCCCCGCTCCCTCAGCGCAGGGAACAGGCCAAACAGACGGGAGATCGGCCAAATTCTTGCCGGCCGGCGCTCGGCGACGCGGATATTCTCGATGACGGTAAGGTCGGGGAAGATCTGACGACCCTCGGGAACATACGCTACTCCCGCCCGGGCGATGCGATGCGTGGTCCAGCCTGTAATTTCGGCCCCGTCAAGCCACACACGCCCGCTCGTCGGCGACACCAAGCCCATTACCGCGCGCACGGTCGTTGTCTTGCCAACCCCGTTGCGGCCGAGCACGGCGGCGATCGTCCCCTCGGGTAGGCTGATGTCTACTCCGTGGAGGATATGGCTCGCGCCGTAATGGGCGTTGAGCGCTTCGATCGTCAGCATCACTCGGGCGTCAGCATCACTCGGGCGTCAGCATCAGGAGAGACCACCGAGGTAGGCGCGTTGGACCTCGCTGTCGTCACGAATGGTCTGCGGGGTTCCGTCCGCGATGACCGCACCGCGGTGCAACACCGTGATCTTGTCAGCGAGGCTAAAGACAACCTCCATGTCGTGCTCGACCAACAGCACGGTGACGTCCCCGCCCGCCATCAGGGCGGCTAAAGTCTCGACTGCCTGCGCGGTTTCCTCGACCGACAGGCCCTGTGTCGGTTCGTCCAGCAAGAGTAGACGTGGGCGCTGCGCGAGCGCCATCGCGATTTCTAAGAGGCGCTGGTCGCCGTGTGAGAGAACGCCGGCCGGGCGGTCGGAGATCGCGGCGAGGCCCAACCGTTCGAGTGCCATATCGGCGTGTTTTCCGGCGGCTGCGAACATCCTGTTACCGCTGAGAAACGACCAGTGCCGGGGCTCGCGCGCCTGGGCGGCCAGCCGAACATTTTCGCGCGCGGTCATTTCCGGAAAGAGCGCGGTGAGTTGGAAGGTGCGGGCGACGCCGCGTCGGCAGATCCGGGGCACTGACAGGCCGGTCAAGGCCTCGGAGGCGAAGCGCACAGTCCCTTCGCTCGGCTTGATCACCCCGGTGATCAGATTGAACAGGGTCGATTTGCCGGCGCCGTTCGGGCCGATGACGGCGCGCACCTCGCCTTCGGCGACCTGCATCGACACTCGGTCTACAGCGACCAGCCCACCGAACCGGCGGGTCAGACCCTCGAGCTCCAGGAGTGCCACGATGCCTACCCCCTCTCGCCGCGGGTGAAGCGGGCGGTGACCAGGCCCCAGATGCCCTCCGGCGCGAAAATGACGAAGGCGATGAACATCAGTCCGAAAAACAGCTCCCAGGCCTCGGTGTAGTTGCTGAGCTGATGCTCGACGAGGAGAAAGAATGCGGCGCCGAGGATCGGCCCGATCAAGGTGCCGGAACCGCCGACGATGACCATGATCAGCACCTGGCCGGAGAACAGCCAGAACACCAGCTCGGTATTGGCGAAGCCGGCAAAGGGCGCGTAGAGCGCACCGGCGAGGCCGCCAAGCGCATAGGCGAGCACCACCACCGCAATCTTGTAAAGACGGGTGTTGTATCCGAGGGCCAGCGTCTTCGCCTCGTTCTCGCGGATACCGCGCAGCACTGCCCCGAAAGGAGAGCGCACAAGCGCCCAGCAGAAGGCGAAGGCCGCGGCCAGCGCAAGTGATACCAGGTAATAAAAGCCTGTCCGGGTATTGAAAGCAGCCAATCCAAACGGGCCGGGCCGCCGCGGGATGCCAGCCAGACCATCCGAGCCGCCGGTGATACTCGTCCATTTGAAGGCGACGGCGTAAAGCAGTTGGGCAAACGCCAGAGTCAGCATCGAAAACGACACGCCGGTGGCCTGCGTGCATACCCAGGCGATGCCAATCGCGACGATACCGGCGAGCAATGCTGCGAGCGGCACTGCGAGCAGCATTGGCAATTGGGTGTGCAGCAACAGCCAGCCCGACGCGTAGGCGCCAAACCCGAAGGCGGCGGCATGGCCGAACGAAAACAGCCGCGTGTAACCGACCATCAGGTCAAGGCTCATTGCGAAAAGGCCGAGGATCAGCGCCTCGGTCAGCAATGTCATCGCATAGAGCGGCAGCGCCAACGGCGCCAACGCCAGCAGTGCCGCCGCAGCGACGACGCCGTGCCAAGCGCGCAGGGGCTCAGGCCTCCTTGCCGAGAAGCCCGCCGGGCCGCACGACGAGCACGACCAGCATGAGCAAATACATGAAGGCGAGCGCCAGGTCCGGCAGATAATATTCCCCGAAGACCTGGGTGATGGCGACAAGCAGCGCGGCAATCAGCGACCCGAGAAAGCTCCCCATGCCGCCGATGATGACGATGACGAAAGCGTCGATGATCATCGTCGCGGCCATGCCCACAGACGCGGTGACCAACGGCGCCGCGAGCACGCCGCCAATCCCGGCAAGACCGCAGCCGATGCCGAAAACCACCGAACGCACGAGATTTACGTCAATGCCGAGCGCGGACACCATCTCGGGGTTTTGCGAGGCCGCGCGGATCAAGAGGCCGAGCCGGGTGCGGTCAAGGAATTGCCAGATAGCCACCGCGACAATGATTCCAGCCCCGACGAGAAACAGCCGATAAGTCGGAAACGGCTCATCAAACAGGAAGACGATACTCGCGAAGACTTGTGGCGGCTGGACCTGTAGCGCCTCCGGACCCCAAGCGAGCCGGACGATTTCCCCCAACACCAGCGCGAGGCCGAACGTCACCATCAGAAAGGCACTGGCGTCGCGCCGGTAGAGGCGCCGTAGGAGAGCGAACTCGAACAGCATGCCGACCAGACCCACTGCCAGCGGTGCCAGCACCAGGGCCGCCCAGAAGCTGCCGGTCACGCGCACGACCGAATAGCCGACAAATGCGCCGAGCATGTACAGAGTCCCGTGCGCGAAATTGACGATGCGCATGATCCCGAAGATCAAGGTCAGGCCGACGCCGAGAAAGAACAGCAGCGCCGCCTGCGACAGCGCGTTGAGGCTTTGAGTAATGAGGAAGGCGGAGAGGCTCAACCCTCACCCGCCTCACCCGCCTCCCCCGGACGACGATCCCGGGTGGGTGCAGTCATGGCGGTTCAGTCTTCGAAGGTCATCTTGTTGCAGGCGGGCGTCGTCTTGTCACCGGGGTAGGTCGCGATGATCTGCGGTACCGGGTAGGAGAACCCGTCGCCCTTTACGAGCTTGACCATGTAGCCGGCCTGCACCGCCTGATGATCGCATTTACGGATGGCGACATGGCCCTTGATGTCGTCGATCGCGACCGTCTCGAGCGCTCTGCGCAAGGCGTCCGTATCGGTGCTGCCGGCCTTCTCGACACCGGCGGCGAGCACCTGCAAGGCTTGCCACTGCTCGCCCTCGTTGTTGTCCGGCACCGCGTCATATTCCTTTTGCCACAGCGCGACGAACTTCTTGTTCTTGGGGTTATCGAGCCTGAAGCAATAGCGCATCGAGCTGATCAGGCCGAGCGCTGCGTCGCCGACGGCGCGCGGCACCGTAAGGTCGACGACTTCGGAGAGCAACTGCACCTTCTCGGGCAAGCGGTATTGCGCCGCCTGCGCCAGGAAGGCGTTGTAGTCGTCGCCTGCCATCGTGATGTAGACCGCTTCGGCGCCCGACTGTCGGATCTTGGTAATGTAGGTCGAAAAATCCTTCGTGCCGATCGGCGAAAATACCGAGCCGATGAAGTTTTTGTTGGCGCGCTTCATCTCGGATTCGAAGACCTGCACGCTGTTGCGGCCCCAGGCATAATCCATGCCGATAGCATAGACGTTCTGCCACTCCGACCCCCTCAGGAAGAGCGAGACAGCTCGCGCGCCCATCGGCGCCGAGATGTTCGAGCGGAAAAAATTGGGAACGAAGGATTCCGCAGTCAGCCTCCCGTCGCCATTATCGGAGGAAACGAAGATCGCTTTCCACTCTTCGAGCTTCGGGACTACCGCCAGCGCCTCGGAGGACAGGGTGATGCCGGTGAAGATATTGCAGCCGTCGCGCTCCACCATTTCCTGGGCTTTGCGTACCGCGTCGGCCGGGTTGCCGCCGGTGTCCTCGATCAGCAGCTGAATCTGCCGGCCTGTCAGCCCGCCCTCAGCGTTCTGTGCTTTGGCCCAAAGCTCGCCGCCGCGTTTCAGCTGCTGCCCAACCGAGCCGAGCGGACCGGTCAGCGCCAGCGGCATGCCGATCTTGATCGGCTCCGCCGCGACGGCGCGGCGGCGCCGCCACGGTGCGGCGACGAGAGCGATCCCGATTACCGCCGATCTCGTCACCGTCCGCCGGGTGATCCCTCTACGGTTGGTCATATGTTTCCTCCCATTCCCCTCGCATTCGGCTGGACCTGCCCTAGCAGATCTTGAACCTGTTGGCCAGGAGAGTACCGTAATTATGCCCTGTAGCACTGTTGCATCTCGGAAGGATGAGTTCGGATGCGCATCCCCGACCCGCCTATCGACCCCGCCCGGATCGCCCAGTTCGTGGACGAAGGCTATTGGGTCGAGACGACGAGCAATGACGCGCTCGAACGGTGGGCGCGTGAGACGCCGGATAAATTGGCGATCGTCGACGGGCGCGTGCGGCTCCGGTATGGCGAGTATTATCGTCGCGCCGAGCGGCTCGCGGCCCAGTTCGTCGCGCTCGGGCTCGGCGCCGATGACGTCGTCGCGATCCAATTGCCCAATTGGAGCGAGTTCGCGGTTGCGGTCAATGCGGCGATGCTGGCCGGGGTGCCATTCTGCGAGTTTCACAGCGACTTCCGCAGCCGCGAGGTCGAGTTCATCCTGAACTTCACCGGGGCTTCGGCACTGATTATGCCGAGTTGTTTCAGACGTTTCGATTATTTGGCCATGCTCACGGATTTGCGCCCGAAACTACCGCAGCTCCGCCATGTGATGGTGGTCGGCGAGGATTTGCCGCCCGGATGTTTTGATCTGCGCGCCTTCCTCGAGGACCCGGAAGAGCCGGTGATCGATCGCGAGAAGCTGCGCGAAAGGCGGCCGCGCGCCAACGATCTGTCGCGCACCGCTTTTACCTCCGGCACGACCGGCGATCCGAAGGCCGTGCTGCACCTGCACAATACGACGAATTGCGCGGCGCGCTTCGTCAATGAGGGCCACCGCATCGATTCGGACAGTGTGTTGCTTGCGTTTCTGCCGGTCGGTCTCAACTGGGGTCTGATCAACGTGCTGCAGGCGGTGTTTGCCGGCTGCACGATCGTGCTTCAGGAGGTGTTTGACGCCGCGAAGGCGCTCGCTCTGATCGAGCGCGAGCGGGTCACGCATTTCTGCTGTGCGCCGGCGCATCTCGTCTCGCTGCTGAACGTGCCCGATCTGGCGCGTTACGATCTCTCGCCATTGCAGGTGATGACAACCGGCGGCGCCTCATGCCCGATCGAGGTGATCCGCGAGGTCAGGACGCGGCTGCCCGGCCATCTGCTCGAGCTCTACGGCATGCTCGAATGCGGGTTCCAGTCGCACACGACGCTCGACGACGATCCAGAGGAGGTGTGCGGCCTCGTAGGGCGTCCGTTGCGCCAGATGGGAATCCGCGTCGTCGGCGATGATGGACGCGACTGTCCGCCGGGCGCTGCCGGGGAAATCCTGACCTACGGTCCGTCGGTGACGATCGGCTATTACAACAACCCCGATGCGAATGCGCGCAGCTTCAGCGCGGACGGTTGGTTTGCCACCGGCGACATCGGAATTCTCAACACGCGGGGCTATTTGAAGATTGTCGATCGCAAGAAGGAGCTGATCATCCGCGGCGGCGCCAATATCTACCCGCGCGAGATCGAGGAAGTTCTGTACCAGCACCCGAAGGTACTCGAAGCCGCCGCAGTCGGCGTACCCGATCCGCGACTCGGCGAACGCGTTTGCGCCTGCATCGTGCCGCGGCCGGGCGAGAGCCTGTCGTTCGAGGAGCTGACCGCCTTTCTCAAGGACAAGATCGCGACCTACAAGCTGCCGGAGTTTCTGCGGCTCATGGACGCTTTGCCGCGCACCCCGACGGGCAAGGTCCAGAAGGGACCGCTGCGCGACATCGTGCTGGAGAGGATGCGGACCGAATGAACTCGGAGAACGATCTGCAAGCAATCGACATTCATTCGCATTGGAGCACACGACGCGGCTATCCATTGCAAACCGAGGCCGAGCTCGCGCAGCAGGAACGCACTTGGCGCTCCAAACCGGCATACCGTTCGGAAGCCGAGATGGCAGAGGATTTTCGCCACGCCGGGGTGCGCGTGATCCTCGATTTCGGCTACACCAAATACCTGCCGATCGATGAAGCGCGAGAAATCCACGACTACGGTTTTGCTACCCAGGAAGCTCATTCCGATGTGATCATCGGTAATTGGGTACATTTTCAACCCGAGCCGGGAGCTTCCGCGCTCGCCGAATTCCGCCGCTGCCTAGAACGTGGCGCGGGTTTTGTCGGGCTCGCCGTCTCCGGTTCGGGCGGATTGCCGGCGAGCGACCCCGCGTGGGAGCCGTTCTATCGTTTGTGCATCGAGGCGAACGCGCCAGCACTGATCTTCGTCGGCACGACAGGGCTCGGCACCGGGTTGCCGGGGGGCAACGGAATCACTCTCGATTCCTGTCATCCGCGCCATCTCGATGCGGTGGCCGCCCGTTTTGCCGAGCTGACGATTATCGCTGCGCGGCCGGCTTGGCCATGGCAGAGCGAGATGATCGCGGTGCTGCTGCACAAGCCCAATGTCTGGTGTGAGCTGCACGGCTGGTCGCCGAAATACTTCACCGACGAATTGAAGCGGGAGATCCCGCGACGACTTGCCGAGCGGGTCATGTTCGCGGCCGATTATCCGCTGTTCCGCTACGAGCGACTGTTCGCCGATTGGCACGGATTAGGCTATTCCGAGCAGGTGCTGGAGCAGATCTTTAGACGCAACGCGGAGGCGCTGCTGACGGGGTTGCGACGCTGATGGAGCTTGGTCTCGCCGGCAAGGTGGCGATCGTCGACGGCGGCTCTCAGGGCATCGGCTACGCCATCGCCCGGTTGCTCGCCGAAGAAGGCGGCCGTGTTGCCGTAACGGCAAGACGCGCCCCCGCGCTGCATGCGGCCGTCGAGCGCATCCGCAGTGAGACCAGCGCGGACGTCATCGCAATCCAGGGCGATATCCGCCAGGCCGTCGATTGCGAGCGCATCGTCGCAGAAACCGTCGCCGGTCTTGGCCGGCTCGACATCCTCGTCAACAATGACGGTGCGCCGCCGCTCGGTGCGAGCCTCGATTTCGACGATGCAGCTTGGCTGCGCGCGGTTGAGCAGAATTTGCTGAGTGTCGTGCGGATGAGCCGCGCGGCCGTCCCACACATGCGGCGTGGCGGCGGCGGCAGCATTCTCAACATCGCGGCCCTATCGATGCTACAGCCGATCCGCGGCTTCGGCTTGTCTGTGGCGAGCTGGGCGGGAGTGATGGGGCTCGCCAAGACATTGTCGCTCGAACTCGCTGCCGACCGTATCACCGTCAATACGCTCTGCCCCGGTTTGATCGACACGCCACGCCTCCAGCTGGTCACGCGGCAATCGGGTCAGGCAATGGAGGATCTCGCCGCCGAAATCCCGCTGGGCCGGCTTGGCCGGGCTGAAGATATTGCCGCGGTCGCCGCCCTCCTCGTCTCGCCGCGCGGCAGCTATGTCACCGGCGCCACGCTTCAGGTCGACGGGGGTTTGTTGCGCAGCCTACGGTAGCACACGCCAGGAGCAGGAACCGGCACCAACCGGCAACTCGGCCTGCAGCCCGTGCCGGGCCAAGCGGGAGTCCGGGTCGCGTCCACGCGTGAAGAAGCTTCCCAAGGCGGACATGATAGCATCTCTTGTGAGAGGGAACGAGGATTCGACGAGCTCGAACCGGCTGGTTCGGCATCACGGCCTCGTCTCGGGCAATGACTGAAGTGGGGCATTACGCGGCGGCGCCGGTGACCGAAACGAGCGGTCCGATAATCAGGGATGGCATAGCGCCGAAGACGTTGGTGCGGGCGACCGCCCGGTTCAGAGCTTGAGCAGCCGGCGGGCGTTGCCGTTCAGCAGCTTCTCGGTGTCTTCGGGCCCGAGCGGCAGCGTCTTCAGCCATTCGGTGCCGGGCGGGTTTTCGGCGAACGGGTAATCGACCGAGAACAGGATGCGGTCGATGCCCATCTCCATCATGCTGCACACAAGCGCGGTGTCCGAAAAGAAGCCGCTCGTCGTGATCCAGAAATGCTCGCAGAAGATGTCGCGGAAGGTCTTTTCCTTCATCGTCGCGCGCAGTCCATGGCTGATGCGCCAGAGCAGAAACGGCAAGCCCTCGCCCATATGCCCGAGGATGATCTTGAGGCCGGGATGGGCATCGAACACGCCGCTCAAGACAAAGCGCAGACCCTGGGTCGCAGTCTCGACTGTGAAGCCCCAGGCGGCCCGCAGAATACCCGGATGTGACTGCGCGTAATCCTTGTAATAGGCCTCGATGACAGCGGGGTGCGGCAACGCGGGATGGATATAGATCGGCACGTCGAGCTCGGCGGCCCGCTCCCAGATCGGCCAGAACCGCTTATCGTCGTGAAAGACGCCTGATGTCATGCCGTTGACCATTGCGCCCTTGAAGCCGAGCTTGGTGACCGCGCGCTCCAGTTCGTCGGCCGCAGCGCGCGGGTTGGCGGTCGGCACCACGGCGAAGGCGGAAAAACGATCCGGATGGCGGCGCACCGCCTCATGGAGCCGGTCATTGGTGCGGCGCGCCAAGGGCGGCCCGGTTTCGGCGTCGACCGCCTGCAGCCCGGGGATCGAATGCGACAGGACCTGCAGATCGATGCCGGCCTCGTCCATCTCACGGATGCGCAGCGCGCCGAGATCGTCTAGCCGTTCGACGATGTCACGACCAGCGCCGGGACCGCCGCCGAGCTGTTTGACCTCGGGGTCCTGGTAATGCTCTTCGAGTGCGATGATGTAGGGCTTCTTTGTCATATCTGGTCCTCCCTCTTATGCCCGGCGCGCGCCGGCCTGGGTCGCCAACGTCGCGCGAAGGTTAAACCATCCGGCCGGAAAAGGCACTCGATCCGATGCAGCGGCGACTCGCCGCGCCGATTGCCGACAGCGCGTTATTACCCTAGTTTGACCCGAAATTAGCAAACACGCCCATGCCCCGCTCACCCGAGAGCGGCCAACGGGCCGACCAAGCTAACGGGAGGAGTGTCATGCTGGATCTTCTCGAGCAACAGAGTTCGTTGACCATAAATCAATGGAAAATTTTTACTGGCTGTTTGTTTTCGATCGTTATTGACTTCTTTGATTTTGCCTTGATCGGTTTTGTCCTGGCGTTCTTCGTAAAAGATTGGCACCTGACGTTCGGTCAATCGGGGGCGATCCTGTTCGCCTCGGGGGTGGCGGCGATACCGGGCGGGATATTCTTTGGCTGGCTGGGCGACAGGATTGGCCGGCGCAAGGTCTTCATGATGATGATCCTCATCCTCTCGTTCGGCACTGGCGTGACGGCGTTGGCGCCGGAGAACGGGTGGATTTTCATCGCGGCGATGCGGTTCATCGTCGGCTTGGGCGTGGGCGGCCTCGCCGCCGTCGATTTGCCATTGCTGCAGGAATTCGTGCCAGCCTCGAAACGCGGCTGGGTCAGCGGCCTATCGATCGGCTTGTTGCCTCTGGGGCCACTGCTCGCCGCGTTGTTGAGCGCGTCGCTCGGCGCGGTAATCGGCTGGCGCGGCCTGTTCGCCATTGGGCTGGTGCCGGCGGCATTCGCCTTTGTGATCCGCCTCTGGGTCCCGGAATCGCCGCGCTGGCTGTTCGGTCAGGGGCGCTTCGAGGAGGCGCGCCGCTCGCTCGCCTGGGCGCTCAAAGTAGATCCTGGCGACATCCAGCTGCCGGCGTCGTTGCCCGAACAGCAGCGCGTGTCGTGGCTGGAATTGTTCAAATATCCGCGCAGCATCGCCGCGGCCATTCTGACCGGGCTCAGTTCGACGGGCGCGGTCGGCGTGGCGCTGTGGGGCGCCACCCTGCTGGTGCTGGTGCTGAAGGTGACTCCCGCCGAGGCCGCTTACCTATCGGTATGGATCGCGCTGATCGGCATCCCCGGACGGGCCCTCGGTGCCTGGCTCTCGGATGCGCTCGGCCGCCGTTGGGCCGGTTTTCTTCTGTCTGTTGCGGCGGGCTGCGGGACGATGCTTGCTGGCTACCTGCACGACGCCTCTATCGGCGCCGCATCGGCGTTCTTCCTACTGCTGCTCGTGGCCAGCTTCTTCTCGAACGCCAGCTTTTCGGTCGTCTTTCCGTACATGGCCGAGCTATGGCCGGCAAAGTTGCGAGCCAGTGGCTTCGGTCTCGTCTACGGTTGCTCGAACATCGCCAAATTCATCGGCCCGGCCGGCCTGGCGGTCATCGCCGGTGCCTCCAATTATGTCGCTCCGAAGGCGACGCTCGACGCGCTCGTGCCCGCTTTCAACTACTTTGCCGCGTGGTATCTGCTCGCCGTTGTCGGTTTTCTCTTTATTGGCATCGAGACGCGCGGGCGGACGATCGAGGAACTCGACGCCGCGCTCGCCCGGCCGGTGCCCATCAAAGCGGCGGCCCGGTAAAGAGCCGACCGCGCCGCACCTGCTCCGGTGCGGGGAGGCGCCGCCGAGAGCTCCGGATTAGATCACTCCCATTACCCGTCCGGGCCTCTGGGCGTCGTTCTGGAGGGCAGAATGGTACATCGCGGCGTTCGCCCCCACCGCGCTCGCCCCGACCTGGTAGTTGACGCGGCCTGCTGCGGCGAGGAGCATGACGCAGCAGCATCCCTTTCAGCATCATTATGAGGGGAAACCGATGAGGCTTGCGATCTGGTCGACCACCACGCCGCGCGAACACTCGACGCATCCGGAGTTGTTTCGGCGCCAGCTCGAAGAGGCGGAACTGGCCGAGCGCATCGGCATCGATCAGATGTGGTTTCTCGAGCACCATCTCCAGCCGTCGGCGACGCCGTCGCCAAATCTGATGATCGCCGCCGCGTCGCAAAGGACCCGTCGCATCCGATTTGCCAACATGGTCAACATCCTGCCGTTCCGGAACCCGCTGCTCGTCGCCGAGGAGGCGGCGATGCTCGACAATTTGACCGGGGGCCGCTTCGACCTGGGTCTGGGCCGCGGCCTGCGCCCGCCAGAATTCGAAGCCTTCGGCGTCGACCAGGCGCAATCGCGCGAAATGTTCATCGAGTCGTTCGATCTGATCCGTCGCATCTGGGCTGACGAGAACTTCGTTCATCATGGCAAGTACTGGACTGTCGTGAAGAACGGGCCGCTGTCGCCGCCGCTGGTTCAGCGGCCGCACCCGCCGTTCCTGATCAGCGCGCAGAGCGAGGAATCACTGCGCTGGGCGGCCGCGCACGATATCCCGTTTGCCCAGATCGATGCGCTGGTCGAGCGGGCGCGGCGCGATCAGGCGCTCTACCGCGAGGTCCAGGTTGCGCACGGACACGCCCCGGCGGCGCGGCTCTATCTGATGCGCGAGATTTATGTCGCCAAGAGCGACAGCCGCGCCCGTGCCGAGGCGCAGTCCTATCTGCTGCAATACTGGGAGTTGTGGAACCGCTATACGCAGTTCACGCAAAGCGGCAGACTGCCCGATAGCTACGATTTCTGGCGCCGCCAAGCACCGATGCTGCACGCGATGAGCTTCGAGGAAATCGTTGCCAACGACATGGTGCTGATTGGCAGTCCGGAAACGGTTGCGAAAGCCATTCTGCGCATCGCTGGACAGCTCGACCTGATGGGCCTCGCGCTGATCTTCAAGCTCGGCGCGATGCCCTACGACATGCTCGAGCGATCGATGACCCGATTCGGTGAAGAGGTCATGCCGCGCATACGCCATGTGCTCGACCCCGACGCCGCCGCAATCCGCGCGGCAGCGGAGTAGATTGCGCGGCGACCAGCAAAGGACTCGATTCAAACATAGCCGTCTTCACTGCGGCGGACCGCGACTGTGTCGCTCTGAGACACCGGGAGGCGCCGGCGGCGGAACCTACACCGTCGGCGATTATCGCCGAAGCAAGGGGGTCGGAACATCATGGATGCGAATGAACTACGCGCGCTACAAGCGCCGCTGAAGAAGCAATATCGGGAACAGCCCGAAACTGCGCGCACACTGGCCCGGGCCGCGGCGACGCTCGAACCGGGTGAGGTCGGGTGCCGCCTGCGCTCCTGGGGCGGTGAAATTAAGGCCGGCCTGCATCCTGCGACCGGCGGGGACGGAAGCCTGGCATGCTCCGCCGACATGCTGCTGGAGGCGCTGGTCGCCTGTGCCGGCGTAACGATGAGCGCGGTCGCCACCGCCATGGGCGTCACGCTCCGCGGCGGGCGGGTGATAGCCGAGGGCCACTGGGATGCTCGTGGCACGCTTGGCGTTGACCGCGCGGCGCCGATCGGCCTCAGCGATATTGCGTTGACCTTTGAACTGGACGCCGACGCCGATGCCGCGACATTGCAGCGTCTTGTGGAGATGAGCGAGCGGTTCTGTGTGATCTACCAGACCTTGCGCACGCCACCCCGACTTTCGGTTACGCAAAGGATCGTGGGCGGCGCCTGATCGCCGATGCCCCATGAAAACCCGGTCCGGGTGCCGATTCACATCTTGACCCGCCGTGCGCATCCGGGCATCACGTTTGGGATCTGTCGCGGACCCGGGAATGAGCGACCTGGAGTTTCAACGCGCCCTTAGTCCAGATCAAATGCGCGAGGCGCTCTCGTTGCTGGACGGCGCCGCGCGCGCAAAGCTTCGGAACGTGCAGATCGGGGACTTCAGTCCCGCGGAAGAGGTTGGTTCCCGAGCTGATCAGGCCAGCACCACTACCGCCACGCCGAACAGGCTTCCTGCGGCAGAAGATGCGCATCAGCGCAGGAAGCATCTAAACCCGGTTCTTGCCTTTTATGGCCTGGGCATCGCGACCGCGGCGGCGCTGACGCTTCTGTCGTGGAGCGAACGCGCGCTCACACCTCCCGCCCTACCGGGGATCGCCGGCGAACAGCTGCCGAACCCGCAGCCGGCGCAGCTGGTGAAAAGTCCTTCTCCCGCGCTCGCGGCGAATGCTCCACCCGACCAGAGTTCAGGTGGAGCAGAGCGAGGGCCCCATCAAGCCGCCGTAAAAGATGCAGCCAATAGCGCCAATGCGATCCCTTATGCGTGGGACGAACGGGCAAACCGAAAACCCAAGGAGGCTTGGTGGCGCACCCGGGCGGTTCGGGTCGCTGAAGCAAAGAGGCGATTTTGGCGGCGTCACTGGCAGGCTCGCGCGGAAATCAATCGCCGCGAATGTTTCTTTTTCGTATGTCTTCCCTGGCAAACACAGCGTGTCGTCTACCAACCGCCCCGTAACCTAACTCAATGATGGGGGCTGCGCGCTCAGTTTTTCGAGCGGCGACGAAGGTAGGACATATAGGCGCGTGTCGCGTAACCGGCAAAAAAGCCGATGACGAGGCCGAAAGAGGTTGCACTGATGGCGAGCGAAAGCTCCGGATTTGCCATGGCTCGCGAGAGATTAACTCACGACATGCTGAACAAACCGATCTCCGCCTATCCGCGGATTTCGTCAGCGTTCGATAACGCCGGCGGCGCGAGCCGTTCCCGCCAACCACCGTGGCATCTTTGAGGCATTTGGAGCGAGCCCGCTCAGCGGACCCCGTCTCGACTTTGCGGCCGCCTGGTAATCGACGATCTGCGCCGCGAAGGCCGGGAGCCCGTCATCTTGGATAGCGACGTCATCTCGGATAGCGACGGCGGCGCGTTACACCTTGCGCACGGGGCCGGGGTATTGTGCGACGATCGGGTCGGCAGTCAGCAGCAAGACGCCCTCGATCGCCGATTGGGCGACGAGCATGCGATCGAACGGGTCCTTGTGGATCGGCGGCAGGTTGCCGATCGCGACGACCTGCTCCCCGGCAATCGCCAGCTCATCATAGCTGTTGTCGAGGAGGCCACGGCGCAGGAGCCGTGCATCGGCGCGAAAATCGGCGCGACCAAGGCCCGATTTGATCGCGACTTCCCGTAGGCTGGCAGCGCTGAACGCCGGCTGGTTGCGCCGGTCGTCGATCATCCTGCGGGTGGCAGCCGGCAAACGCTCCGGCTCAGCTGCGGCCCACCGCAGCAATTGCGTATCGTTTGCCGCCATAAAGCTGCCCGATCTCAACCTCTCCCATTCGGTTGAAATCATCGGGCGCCGCGATCTGCCCGGCCATGAACCCGAGCCGGCGAACCTGACCCGCCTCGGACACCCCGACGGATGCGGAAAACATGAAGCTCCGTTCAAGCCTGATGATCGCGATCAACGAGGCCGTGGCGTCATGGGGTATGACCCAAACGGATGCCGCGAAGCGCCTCGGCGTGACGCAGCCGCGCCTCAACGAGCTGTTGCGCGGCCGTGTCGGCAAGTTCAGTCTCGACGCCCTAGTCGCGCTCGTCGCGCGCGCCGGCCTTGCGGTGCATTTGGAAATCACGATGGCCGCGTAGCAGCCCGCACTGGGACCGCGAACCGAAGTGATGAACTTGTCCGGCTCGATAATCGAGATCCTCGCGATCGTGACCAAATCGAAAGCCGAGGCATGGCTAAGGCAATTCGGAGATCCGGCGTGAAGCGGGTTCCGCTATCCGAAATCCAGAACGATCTCTCCCGTTTCTGCACGAAGCCGAGGGCGAGGAGGTCGTTCGAGACGCACCCTCCGGGTGCTCCTCAGGATGAGGATAGGCCTTTGATAGCATTAAGAAATTCCTCATCCTGAGGAGGCCGCGACAGCGGCCGTCTCGAAGGACGCACGGCGCCGATCCAGCCGATAGCAATTTCTTGCCCAGCCTCGCAGCGAAACCCATCGGATCAGCCTGCTTCCGTGAAGGATGGCAAACTATCGGCGGAATTTCCTAGCGGGAGGCAGTTATTTCTTCACGGTCAATCTGGCCGATCGCCGGCTCACGCTGTTGAATGATCATATTGACCTAGTGCGGGCGGCGTTTCGCCACGTCCGGGCGCGCGGCGCCCCTTTACGATCGAAGCGGCCAACGGTGGCGCCATTGCGCGCGCTGATCCCGGATTTTGCCGGGTTTCTCGCAATCCCGGCCGAGCCGGCGGCGACGGCCCGGATCGCGCGGGCACCCGCCATTGGACGACCAGTTGGGGCGCCGGAGTGGATCGCAATGCCCGAGCGCCCGGTTCGGCCGCCCCCTCGCACCCGGAAAACCCGGACCAAAGCCGCGCGCGGACCGGAAGACCGCTCGGCAAGCGCAGCTGCTGTGGACCTTCCAGTAAACTGTCGCAGTAATCCCGCAGGCAATCCTCCCGGCAACGGGGGGAACCAGGTCAGGCCCGATAGACGTCGCCGCGGGTCATGACGAGGGCCACCCGCTCGAGCACAGACACGTCGTCGAGCGGGCTCGAATCGACCGCGATCAAATCCGCCGATTTGCCTGGCGCGATCGTTCCGACTTCGTCGGAAAGATCGAGCAGCTCGGCGGCATTGACCGTCGCTGCCTTGATCGCTTCGCGCGAAGGCATCCCTGCTTCGACCATGTAGCCGAACTCACGTGCGTTCTGCCCGTGGGGTCCCACGCCCATATCCGTGCCGAACGCGGTCCTCACGCCGGCCTTGTACGAGCGGGCGAGGGCCTCCTTGATCTTCGCCCCGACGATCATCGCCTTCTCGATTTGCGCCGGGGTCAACACGCCGTCACCTTGCGCCATCTCCAACACGGTGACGCCGGCAATGATCGTCGGCACATGAAAAGCCCCTTTGGCGATGAACAGCTCGAGCGAGCGAGCGTCGAGGAAGCTCCCGTGCTCGATCGAGTCGACCCCCGCTTCGAGCGCCGCATTGATGCCGGCAGCGCCGTGCGCATGAGCAGCAACGCGCCGGCCCAGGCGATGGGCGGTTTCGATGATCGAGCGGATTTCGTCATCGGTGAATTGCTGGTCGAGTCCAGCCTTGATGTTGGAGAGCACCCCGCCCGTTGCCACGAACTTGATCGCGTCCGCGCCGTGGCTGACCTGGCGGCGCACCGCGCGGCGACATTCGTCCACACCGTCGCAAACTCCCGATGCTGATTGAACGCAGGCGCAAACGTCGTGGCGATAGCTATAAGTCTGGCCGTGACCGCCAGTGGGCGAAAGAATGGCGCCGACGCAGAGAATGCGCGGTCCCGGAACCTTCCATTCGGCAACGGCGGCCCGCAGTGCGAAAATAATCTCGGGATTACCGGCGGCACCCACATCGCGCACGGTCGTGAAACCGGCGCCCAGCGTGACTGCCGCATGGTGCGCCGCATTGAAAGCGACCTTGGGATCCGAATCCTCGACCGTGCGCAATCGGGATCCCCGGTCGAGCTGCCCCGTCAGGTGCACGTGGCAATCGATGAGGCCCGGAAGGACGAATTTCTTGCGCAGATCGATAAGCTCACCGCCCGGCGGCGGATCGATAAACCCGCCCGAGACCGCCTTGACCCGCTCGCCTTCGATCAGAATGCTCTGCGCCGACTTGGGTTGAGTGTCCGGATCGGCGAGCAAAAAGCCAGCGTGTATAACCTTCGTCTTCCCGGAGCTTGTCGAATTGTTTGCCATGGCCTCTTCCGTCCAAAATCGGGCCAAATCTGGCGCGGCGCCCGTCGGTCTTATATGTATTCAGTATCTGACCGAAAATGAACTCAAGATCACAACCACTTGTAGTCGCCCCCGGGAAAGCGGCGGGAAAGCGGGGGTCCAGGGCCGGCGCCCCGATCTCGGCCCTCTGGATTCCCGCTTTCGCGCCGCTTTCGCGGGAATGACGGGTAGGGTGTGGGTGACCATGGGAATTTTCGGTTAGGCTCTTAAACGATAGTGCCGCTCGCTTCTGACCGGTTGGGGATGGCCGGAGCGAAATGGAGGTGAGCGCATGGCCCGGATTGCGCGTGTGGTTGTGCCGGGCCTGCCGCATCATATCACCCGGCGTGGCAATCGGCGCGGGCCGTGTTTTGCGAGGCCGACGACTATCGCCTCTATCGCCGCCTGATCGCCACAGCGGCAGGCCGCGCCCGCGCGGCAGTCTGGGCTTATTGTCTGATGCCCAATCATGTCCACCTGATCGTGAGACCATCGGACGAGGATGGGCTGCGGGCGACCTTTGCCGAGGCGCACCGCCGCTACACCGGGGCGATCAACACGCGGTTCCACTGGACGGGCCATCTATTCCAGGGCCGCTTCGGCGCTGTCGTGATGGATGAGCCGCATCTGTTGGCAGCAGCAAGTTACATCGCTCTCAATCCGGTGGTCGCGGAGTTGGTGAGCCGTGCCGAGGACTGGCCATGGTCGAGCACCCGCGCGCACCTCGCGGGCGAGGATGACGAATTGGCAACGGTGGCGTCATTGCGCGCCCTGATCCTGGATTTTGCCGGGTTTCTCGCAATCCCGGCCGAGCCGGCGGCGACGGCCCGGATCGCGCGGGCACCAATGGACGACCGGTTGGGGCGCCGGAGTGGATCGCGATGCTCGAGCGCCGGCTCGGCCGGCCTCTGGCGCCCGGCAAACCCGGTCCACAGCCGCGAGTGGAACGGGACACCGCTCTGCAAGCGCAGCTGCTGTGAACCTTCCAGTAAACTGTCACCGCAATCCTGCCAATTATTGCACCAATTATTGCACCAATTTTTCACCGGCAGACGTCGAGCCTTAAAGTCCGAGCTGTACGCAGATCGCTCGTTCGACGGCGGCGATGTCTTCCTGCCCCAGCCGGCCAACCCTCTCGCGCAGGCGAAGCTTGCTGATCGTGCTCAACTGATCGGCCATTGCCTTGCGCTGCTGCCCCCCGAGCCTGACATAGCCTTCGGACGGGTAGAGGCGCCCGACATTGCTGGTCAACGGCACGACCTGGACGCGGTTGAGCTCCCGGTTTGCCAGGTCGTTGCTGACGATCACCGCCGGTCGGGTCTTGCGGATCTCACCACCGAGCGCGGGATCAAACACCACCCACCACACCTCGCCACGCGGCGGCGGGCTATCGGGGCTCATCGGCGATGTCCCCGGTCAGGTTCTCGACCCATTCCGCGGCATCGCGCTCGCGTTCCTCGTCGACAGCCATCGCCTTGTAGCCTTCGGCCAAATCGCCCGGCAACACGTGCGGACGCGCCAAGTCGTTCAGAAAGCGGCTTATCCGGCGCGGACCGATCACTTTGTGCAGGCCCACGTAAACCTCGTCATTGACGGTAATCGTAAGTTTCCTGGACATCGAAACCCCCTCTATACGCATATTACACGTATTAATACATTTGCTCACCTCGCCGAAGCCAAAGTAGCGGTAGTAGCGGTAGGATGGGTTGAGCGCGGCGAAACCCATCGGATCGGCCGGCTCGGCGCAGGATGGCAAACTATCGGCGAAATTTGCTGCCGGGAGGCAGTTATTTCTTCACGGTTAATCTGGCCGATCGCCGGCGCGCGTTGTTGACCGACCACATTGACTTATTGCGGGCGGCATTCCGCCAGGCGCGCGCACGTCATCCGTTTACGATCGAAGCCGCTGTGGTGTTGCCGGATCACCTCCACGCGATCTGGACCCTGCCCGATGGCGATGCCGATTTCGCCACGCGCTGGCGCCTGATCAAGAGCGGCTTTTCACGTGCTTTGCCTTCGGGTGAACCGATCTCCGCCAGCCGTGCCGCCAAAGCCGAGCGCGGGATCTGGCAGCGGCGATATTGGGAGCATACGCTGCGCGACGAGGACGATTTTTCGCGGCACCTCGATTACATTCACTTCAATGCGGTAAAACACGGCCACGTCGTCCGCGCCCGGGATTGGCCATTTTCCTCGTTTCGCCGCTGGGTGCGCCTCGGCGCCTATCCGCTGGATTGGGCCGGCGATCCCCGCGATGAAATCACCCGGAATCGGGGGAATGTCGGTTCTAACCCATGAAAATGGGGCCGACGACAGCGGGAGGAGTGCGTCTTGATGAACGGAAAGCCGCGAGTTTCAGCGCTGCAAGTTGGGCGCACCGACGGTTTGGCTGTCGACGGGTCGGTTGCGATCGAATTTTCTTCCGCCGGCACCTCGACGGACGGAAAATCGCGCTCGCCGGCCCGGGAATCCGGGAAATGTCGGATTAGTGTCCTCGCGCGGCTTGGGAATGGCCGATTGGAGACACCCTGACCCGTGCCCTAACAATCTTCTTTGGGGAGGCAGCCATCATGCAAATTTGCTTCTTATATCCAGACGTAACCGCTAATGCCGTCGCCCCAAATATAACCGGGTCTCTTACAATGACTGACAATCCCCGTCCGCTCTTATCACAAAAATTGTTGACTCTACTTGCTAGAAGGCTTGTGCTTAGTGTTCTTCAGTTCTTCATGCTGTGCGGCACGGCCACAGTGGTTTTAATGCCCTCACCCGCACAGGCCATTTCCAATGAGACAAGCGCACAAGCATCAGCACAATGTATGGAGAGTGTTTCGGATTGCAATGCGATAGTGGCGAAAGTAGACATGGGTGGCGGTGTCCCTAATGTTCCAGTTAATCGGTGGATGATTAACCCGAATGTCCCAGGCGGCTGGAGTTTTTTCGACGTAATCGGCGGGGGCAGCGGCCCAACGTGCAGTTTTGCTTTAAATGGAACTCCTTGCCCCCCGGTTTTTGATTCTGCTGGAACATTCCCTCTGGGGGCTAACATGGGTATAGGAGGGCTACCCCTGTCTGGTTCAACTTTGTCCATGTCTAGTGGAAGCGTAGATTACACCTTGCCGCCCGGAGGGGTATTGTTACCTGTTGATGAGACGGTGTTTGATTTTGTATTTTTAGCTCCTGAGACATTCTCTACGGTTGGAGCAACCGTGACCTACTTTGACGTGCCCGGCAATTATGAGTTCATGCTATCAAATAACTCGTGCAATGATGGCACGCTTGTTTGTGGTGCCGATGTCCCGATTTATGGCTTCAATCTCTCGATACCTGACCTCCCCATCTCAACGCCGGAGCCTTCTACGATTTGGATTGTCGCACTGGGTATCGTGGCAATCAGCGTGACCCGGTGGCGTCGTTCCCCTGAGACTTGACTGTAACCTCACCGGCGCTGCGCCACGGCTAACACGGTGCACGCGCCGCATTAATTGACGACGCGCGCAGGCATCGCGCCGGTCGGCGATTGCTGTACCCCTTTGAGCCCGTTTGGCGCAGCCGGATTGAAGGCAGGACAAGGTTCACTTCCCATCTTTTGCCTTCGCGCTGGCCTTGAAATCTTTCGATCTTCTTGGTCGCTACCGCCCGCTGCGCCTCCGTTACGGATTGCGGTAGGGACGCGCATTACTGAGCGCCCCCCGCACAGAACCGTACGTGCGGCTTTCCCGCATACGGCTCCCACCTTGGGTGTTTGACGGCGAAGCGCTGGTTTGGCCAGGGGTGGAGGATGCGTGGTTTGGGGAGCCAGTTGTCGGCGAGCTTCCCGATCCGTGCCCAGGTCATTCGGTGCTTCTGGCCACGCCGCCGAAGCGTGCGCCGCCAGTGGTCGATGACGTGGTAACGAAAGGCCGCGAGTGCCCGGCCATTGGTCGGCACTGCGTGGTATTGGAAGAAGCCGGCGACCACCTGCTTGAGCCATTCCGCTTGTTGGCGGACTGGCCCGTGCATTCGCCGCCGCAGTTCCTCCTTGATCTCCTTGAGCTTCGCCCGCACGCGGTCGAGCCGGCTCTTCCTGTGGATCAGTAACTTGCCGTTACGGGACTTGCCGCTGATGAAGGTGAAGCCCAGGAAGTCGAAGGTCTCCGGTTTGCCGATCCCGCGCTGCTCGCGATTGGCCGCCGCATGGCGGCCGAACTCGATCAGGCGGGTCTTGTCCGGATGGAGCGACAGTGAGAACTCCTCGAACCGCGCGCGCATCTCATCGAGGAACCGACGTGCGTCGGCCTCGTGCTCGAAACCGGCTACCAGATCATCGGCATAGCGCACGATGATCATGTCGCCGGTGGCCTCGCGCCGTCGCCAGCGCTCGACCCAGAGGTCCAGCACGTAGTGCAGGTAGATATTGGCAAGCAGCGGCGAGATCACCGATCCCTGCCCAGTTCCTCTGTCGCTGACCGTCACTGTACCGTCTTCGAGAATGCCCGCCCTCAGCCATTTCTGAAGCAGGCGGACGATGCGCTTGTCGCCGACGCGGTGCTCGACGAACCGGATCAGCCACTCCTGGCTGACCGTATCGAAGAACGACCGGATGTCGGCGTCCAGTATGTAGTTCACCTTCCGCTCGGCGATCCCCACTACCAGGGCGTCCAGCGCATCATGCGGTCCGCGTCCGGGCCGGAACCCGTACGAGAACCCGAGGAAGTCCTCCTCATAGATGGCATTCAGCACCATGACCGTGGCGCCCTGGACGATCTTGTCCTCCAGGGCGGCGATCGCCAGCGGCCTCTGCCGGCCATCCGCCTTCGGTATGTACGTCCGGCGGGACGGTTGCGGCCGATACGCTCCCCGATGAATACGACCGTGCAGGTCCTCGAGCCGAGGCTCCAGGTCTGCCTCGTAGTCCTCCCACCTCACGCCGTCCGCGCCAGGGGCGGCCTTACGCTTGAGCGCGTAGAATGCCGTCCGCAGCGTGTCGGGATTGACGTGGTGCAGAAGCGCGGTGAACCGTTCCTTCTTCCTTTGCCTTGCCACTTGCCGTACACGGTCCAGCGCCTGGGTCACACGCGCCCGGATCTGCGTCCGGTGTGTGCTTTGCTGGTCCGCGTTCCCCTCGGCCCCAGCCCTTCGCTCCACCGACTCCTTGGCCGGTTGCCCGGCTTCGTTCGCCAGCTTCATCGCTACTATGGCGGGGTCTGACTTCTCATGCCCGTTCATCGCCGGCTAAAGCTCATCGCCTTCCCGGCGCGGACCGGCCCGGTCAAGACCGTCCGGCCGGACATCAGACCTCTCAGGTTCCGACGTGCTCCCTTCCTGCGTGATGGGGTCTTCGACCACGGCAGAGCGGCAGCCCCTCGCATCAACGGTGCTGCTCATGTTGCCTTCGACGCTGTCAACAGTCTCGGCCTCTGCGTTATGTAACTTTCGCGGCTCAATAACCCACCCCACACAATCGCTGTGTACGCTTCGCCGTAGTCGTCGCCGAATACAGCGCAACACTCGCTACCAAGCGGACGCTACTCCTTACTTGGGCAGGTCTTTCACCTGCTGGATCACATCAGCTTCTCCTGACGCACTGACAGTTTACAAGATAGGGGTGCGGGCCTCCAATTCTTTGAAGATGGCGAAAGGGAGGCGAGCGCATGGCCCGGATCGCGCGCGTGGTTGTGCCGGGCCTGCCGCATCATGTCACCCGGCGTGGTAATCGCCGCGAGCGGGTGTTCTTCGGAGCCGAGGATTATCAGTTTTACCGCCGCCTGATCGCGACGGCGGCGCGGCGCGCCGGTGCAGAGATTTGGGCCTATTGCCTGATGCCCAATCATGTCCATCTGATCGTGACCCCGAGCGGCAACAGCGGCTGCTGTAGATTTAAGTAAACCGTCACCGTAACCCCCGTCACCGTAACCCCCGTAACCCCCGGATCATCGTGCGCGCCCCGACCGGTAAACGCTCCGGCTGACCTGCAGCCCAAAGCAGCAGTTGCGTATCCAGCAGTATTTTCAGCGACCGTTTCCGAAAAGGCGCTCGATCTCAGCCTCTCCCATCCGATCGAAATCGTCGGGTACCTCGATCTGCCCGGCCATGAAGCCGAGCCGGCGAATCTGACCGGCCTCCGGGGTTTCCAGCGGCACGACCTTGACCAACGGTTTGCCGGCCTTGGCGATGATGAACGGCTCGCCCTTGGCCGCACGATCGAGCAGCCGAGATAGGTGGGTTTTGGCTTCGCGGATGTTGACGGTCAGCATGTCCGCTCTCGAACTAGTGTTCAGACCCATTCAGGAGATTCACACCAAAAGTCCTGTCACACCGGCGAAGGCCGGTGCCCATGGCAGAACTGGGTCCCGGCCTTCGCCGGGAAGACGAGGAGGAGGGCGTCGCACTGAATCATCCGAATGCATCTAAGCATTAGATCCGCTTAGTCTAGTCTGCATGGGAGCCATTGTAAGGAATGCGCTCTGGCTTTCAAGCGGTGGTGCCCTCTAATATAAGACGGGACGATCTTATTCGATCGCGGCTTTAAGGCCGGGCGTCTCCTCATAGATCTCGGCGTCTTTGCGGAGGACGAGAAGGCGGGGGAGCAGAAACACCAGGGGAACCGCGATCAACGTCGTCAGCGAATTGGCGAGCACCAGGCTGTCGAAAGAAAAATGATATTCGTCAAGCAAATGCGAGCCGAACCAGTCGGTCCCGAAGAGGGCCAGATTGCGCACGCTGACCATCAACGAGAAGCCCAGCCCTTCGCTGCCGGCAGGTGTCGCGCGCACGGCGAGATCCATCAGCGCCAGCTCGGCCAGGGTGTAGCCGAAGCCGTTCAATCCTTCAATCGCCTGCGCGCGGCCGGCCGAGCTGTAGAACAGATAGCCCAAATTGGCCGCCGTGGCGAAGATCATGCACCCGACCAGCAAGGCGCGCAGATTGAGGCGCCGGCACAGGATGCCGTAACCGACAGCGGCCAGCACGCCGCAAACACCGGCGATCAACTGCAGGAAGCCCTGGGCTTGGGTACCGAGGTGCAGCTCGTTCTGCTGCTTGTAGAAGAGTGCCGTCGCAAAGCCTGGCGCGATGTAGAAGAGGGCCATCAGGCCCGCGGCTCCCCACATCGTCCGGGCGGTTGCGATTTTCACTAGCTGGCGGCGGGCGTTTTCCAGAAGCTCCCGCGGATCGGATCGTTGGCGCTGCTCCCGCAGAAACAGGAGGGTCACCGGCACCAACAGGAACATGACGCCGCCGCACGCCGCGGCGGTCCAGCCGAAGGCGATGCCGGCCAAATATCCGGCCGCGGGGCCGTTGACGATCCAACAGGCCTGCTGGACGAACTGGCGCAGCGCGGTGAGGCGACCCGAGCCCGAACTGGCCTGCGCCGTTTCGACCATGTAGCCGCCGACCACCGTGCTCGTGACCATCATGAACGCGTTGATCACGATCACGACGAACAGCAGATTGCGATATTCGTGGGGCGTGACGATCAAGACCAACCAGGATAGCGCCGCCAACGTCGCGCTGATCAGGATGTAGCTCTTGCGCCGGCTGCCGAAGAGCGGGAACGCGTCGGTCAGGATGCCGGCGAAGGGCTTCAGGTACCACGCCAGCCCAGCCCAGAAAAAGAACGCGGCATTCGCGGTTCGGTCGACGTGCAATTCGTTCTTGAGCAGGTTTTGCAGCGGGAGGCGCGCCAGAACCTGGGTCTGCGCCAGCGTCGTGGCGAGCACGCCCGCGACGATGACGAGCGCGGCATAAACGAGGGCTCGGTCGGGTCGCGGTCGCGTGGCGGATGGCGCGGCCATGCCCGGTTTTACCCTATTTCCCGGACCCGGCAATCACGCCCGGCAATCACGCGGGCTTGCCGTTGTCGAACCGGAATCCCAGCCTTATATACCGAACGATTTCAGCAATTGTGTATGAGATAATGTCTATTTCTCATCGTGCAGCGCGCCGGCTCGAGGTTTTCCCTGCCAGTTCCCTGCCGGACCCCTTGGCAGGGAAAATATTTTCCCTGCCATCGTCGGTGGGAAACCGGGCGTAAGGCCATGATTACAAACGCCTTTTTCTGTGCATTTCACGTGCTTTTAGGGCTTCGCGGCGATTTTTCCCGTAAATTCCCCGCGCAACAGGGAAAAAGGGCCGCCCTTTGGAGGGCGGCCCTTTGCGTGGATCCCCGGATCAAGTCCGGGGATGACTTGTTGCGGCGCGAGCGCCGCAACAAGTCAGCTGTGCCAGCGGAACGCTTGCGGCTTCCTGGCCGCGCCTTGGGAGATCACGACGTTGACGAGGGCGGGTCCGCGGAAGTTCATCGCTTCTTCGAGGGCGCCCTTCAGGTTCTTTGGATCCTCGACGAAGAAGCCCTTGCCGCCGAAGGCTTCCATCATCCGGTCGTAGCGGGCGCCGTAGATCAGCGAGTTCGGCTTCATGTTGAACATCGGGTTGTCCGGGATCTCGGGCATGCCGGGGCCGATGCCGCCATTGTTCAACACCACGATCTTGACCGGGAAGTTGTAGCGGACGAGCGTCTCCATCTCCATGCCGGAGAAGCCGATCGCCGAGTCGCCGGAGAGGTGGATGACCGGCCGATTGGGCTCTACGACGGCGGCGGCGATGGCCTGGCCCAGACCGACCCCCATCGTGCCGTAGGTGCCGGCGTTGAGGCAGGAGCGGGCGTTGGCGACATTCAATTGCGTGAGGCCGATATCCATCGTGCCGGCACCCTCGGCGCTCAGGATCGCGTTCTTCGGCATCCACGCAGCGACATCGCGCAAGGCGCGGAAGTAGTTGGCCGGCGCCTCGTCGTCGTGGATCTGCGGTCGGATCTGCGCCGCGTTCTCCTCCGCCTTCTTCGTGATCATCTGGCGCCACGGCGTGTCCTTCGGGTGGAACCACTGGCGGCCGGCGAGCGCGGCGTTCAATTGTCCGACGATCGCCTTGCCGTCGCCGACCAAGGCCACCTCGGTCGCCTTGTTGTGGCCGATCTCCTCGGGCGCGATGTCGAGCTGGATGACCTTCATGTCCTTCGCGTAGCGCGGCGCCTGGCCGAAATGGAAGATCCAGTTGAACCGGGCGCCCATCAGGAAGACGACGTCGGCGTTCTGCAATGCCAGGGTGCGCGCCGCCGCGACCGACAGCGGATGGTCGTCGGGCACGACGCCCTTGCCCATCGGCGAACGCAGGAAGGGGATTTGCGTGCGCTCGAGGAAGGTGCGCACTTCGTCCTCGGCGCGCGACCAGGCCATGCCCTTGCCGACGAGGACGAGCGGCCGCTCGGCCTTTTCGAGCAGGTTCAGCGCGTCCTCGATGTATTCCTGCGGCGCCACCGTGCGCGGCGGGTCCGGAGCCCGCTCGACCTGGACGATTTTGTCCTCGTCCACCTTGCCGGTGATCATGTCGTCGGGAAAGTCGAGGTAGGTGGCGCCGGGACGGCCATAGATCGCGTTCCGCGTCGCCATCTCGACATACCAGGGGATGCGCGCGACGGTATCGATGGCGTGCGCGAATTTACAGAAGGGCGACGCGATCAGGACCTGGCGCTCTTCCTGGAAGGCGCCCATGCCGCCGCGATAAGTTTCAGAGGCGCCGCCGATCAGGATCATCGGCCAGCAATTCTGCTGCGCATTGGCAAGGCCGGCGAGGCCGTGCACGACACCGGGGCCCGTCACGACGATGCAGGCGCCGGGGCGGCCCTTCAAATATCCATAGGCTTGCGCCGCGTAGGAAGCGGCCTGCTCGTTGCGCATGCCGATATAGGCGACGCCTTCCTTTTGCGCGGCCGCGGCGATCGGCCCGACGGGAAACCCGACGACCCCGAACAAATGGTCGATGCCCTGCTGTTTCAGGCTCCTTGCCATCAAAGTGGCGCCGTCGACTTCGCTCATGCTTTTCCTCCTGTTGGATCGGGCGGACGCTGACCGACGCGCGGGATGCCGTCAAGGTCCGGTGCCGAACAAGTCTCCGCCCGCAGATTACGCATTTATTGCCGGGCCGGGAAAGGGGTTATCCCCAGCGAATACCTGTTATCCCGCGATCGCCGGGGCCGCGTCGCCGATCGTCAGCTGCACCGCGTCGCCGCCGCGCCACCCATCGCGCCTCAGATGGCCCGCGACATGGATCGCCGCACCGCGTGTCTCGGCAAGGAATTCACCGAGCGGCGTCCCCGCAGCGCGGAAGGCGATTGCCCGCAAGCGGCCGGTATCGAGCGGATCGGTCAAGGCGCACCGCAGGTGGCCGTTGCCCACGGCCTCTGCGTGCACGACGCGTACACCGGGAAAGACGAAACGCGGCTCGGGGTTGGCCGCGCCAAACGGCGCCAGCCTTGCGATGTGATCGATCAGCTCGCCTTGCGCCCCGGCAACTGAAAGCGCGCCATCGATGAGCAACTCGGGCAGAAGCCCCTCGCGATCGAGGCCATCGCCCAGCCGCTCGCACAGGAATGCCCGCAGGGCGTCGAGCTTTTCCGCGGCAACCGTGAAACCAGCTGCCATTGCGTGGCCGCCGCCGTTGATAAGCAGCCCAGCCTGACGCGCCGCGATGACGGCCGGGCCGAGCGGCAGACCGGCGACCGAGCGGCCCGATCCCCTGCCGATGCCGTCGACGATCGCGACGACACAGGCCGGACGCTCATAGCGCTCTTTGAGGCGCGCAGCGACAATCCCGATCACCCCGGGATGCCAGTTCTCGGCAGCGGCAAAGACGAGAACCAGCGATTGCGGCGCAACCTCGACCTGAGCGATGGCCTCCTCCAACGCGCGCGCCTCGATGTCGCGGCGCTCACGGTTGTGGTGGTCGAGGCGGGCCGCCAATTCCGCGGCAATGACCACATCGTCGGTCGCGAGCAGCCGCGCTCCGAGATCGGCGGCGCCGACCCGCCCGCCGGCATTGATCCGAGGTCCGAGCACAAACCCCAGGTGATAGGCGTCGATCGGCTCCGCGACGCCGGCCACGGCGGCCAGCGCGGCGAGGCCCGGGTTGTCGCGGCGCCGAGCTACTTTGATGCCTTGAGCGACCAGAGCCCGATTCAATCCGGCCAACGGCACGACGTCGCAGACGGTACCCAGCGCCACCAAATCAAGCCATTGCAGCAGGTCCGGCTCGGGGCGGCCGGCGACGTACCAGCCGGCACGGCGCAGCTCGCGATTGACTGCAACGACTAGCAGAAAGGCGACCCCGACTGCTGCCAATGCGCCGTGCGCGCTCGTCTCGTCGAGCCGGTTGGGATTGACGACCGCGGCGGCCCGCGGCAGCAACGGCTCGGCGACGTGGTGATCGATAACGATCACCTCGATCCCGGCCTTCGCGGCATCGGCCAACGGTTGATGGGCCGTTGTGCCGCAATCCACCGCAACGACGACCCGCACCCCTTCATCGCGCAGGCTCAGCAGGGCCGGGGTGTTCGGACCGTAGCCCTCGCGCAAACGATCCGGGACATAAATGCGGGTTCGAGTGCCTGTCGCCCCGAAGAACCGCGTCAGCAGCGCTGCCGAGGTCGCACCGTCGACATCGTAATCGCCAAAGATGCCGATCGTCTCGCCGTCATGCACCGCGCGGACAAGCCGCGCCACCGCAGCATCCATGTCGAGTAGATGCGAGGGATCGGGCAGCTGGTCGCGCAAGCGCGGCGCCAAGAAGCCGGGCGCGTGGTCGAGATCGATGCCACGCTGCGCCAAGAGCCGCCCGACGATCTCGGGAACCCCCAGCCGCTCGGCGATAGCCTCACCCGCTCGTGCATCGCCATTGCGCAGGCGCCAGCGACGGCCGCACACCGACCGCTCGACCCCCAACACCACCCCGGCAAAGGCCTCGGCGCCCCCCGCGCCATCCTGCATCTGCGTGCCTAACCCAAACCCCGCATGCTCCTATCGTCACCCCCGTGAAAGCGGAGGTCCAGGATCCCGCGCATGTGCTTGTTGCCCCCTGGGTTCCCGCTTTCGCGGGAACGACGCGGTAGGGCGTTCGACGAGAATCACCGCGTCGGTCAGCGGGCGAAGGGTGAGAAGGTCTGCTTGCGGGTGAAGTCGTGGCGGGCCTCGACGTAGCGGACGGTGCCGGATTTCGAGCGCATGACCACCGAATGCGTCGAGGCGCCGCCGGGAAAGCGGCGCACCCCGCGCAACATCGTGCCGTTGGTGACCCCGGTCGCGGCGAACATCACATCGCCCGAGGCGAGATCGTGCAGTTTGTATTTGCGATCGAGGTCGGTGATGCCGAGGCGATGAGCGCGGCCGCGCTCGTCGTCGTTGCGGAACAGCAGCCGGCCTTGCATCTGCCCGCCGATGCAGCGCAGCGCAGCGGCCGCTAATACTCCCTCCGGCGCGCCGCCCGAGCCGACATACATGTCGATGCCGGTCTCCGGCTCGGAGGTGGCGATGACGCCGCTGACATCGCCGTCCGAGATCAGGGTGATGCGCGCCCCGGCTTCGCGCACTTTGGCGATCAGCTCGGCGTGGCGCGGGCGGTCGAGGATGCACACGACGAGATCGGCGACCTCGACCTTCTTCGCCTGGGCCAAATTCTTCAGGTTGACCGATGGCGGCTCGTCGAGGTCGACCAGATCGTCCGGCAGTCCGCCGCCGACCGCGATCTTGTCCATGTAGACGTCGGGCGCGTTCAAAAACCCGCCGGCATCGGCCATCGCGATCACCGCCAGCGCGTTGGCGCCCCCTTTCGCGGTAATCGTCGTCCCCTCCAGCGGATCGAGCGCGATGTCGATCGGCGGGCCATTCCCGCTGCCGACCTTCTCGCCGATATAGAGCATCGGCGCTTCGTCGCGTTCGCCCTCGCCAATGACGACAGTGCCGGCGATCGCAAGGCTGTTGAGCGCCTCGCGCATCGCATCGACCGCGGCCTGATCGGCGGCCTTCTCATCGCCCCGCCCCATCAGCCGCGAGGCGGAGAGCGCCGCCGCCTCGGTCACCCGAACGGCTTCCAATGCGAGATTGCGATCCATCTTCGACGTCTCGGGCACGGCCATCCTCCTTGTGAGCAGTGATGATTGTTAGAGCCCAACCACTAATCCAACGTATCGGCCCAGAGCGGTTGCCTCGGCGGGCGACCGACCGGCGGACGGTAGGCGTCGGGTTCTGCGCGGTCAATGCGGCGCAGCCGCGGCCACGGATCCGCTTGAAAGTCTCTGCCTGGCTTGGAACAACAACGGCCGGACCGAGTTCGTATGATGCTCGATAAGACAGTTGAGGGAGAGACGAGATGAAGACGCTCCTCGCGGTCGGTTTGTTTATCGCCGGTGTGGTCACGATCGGCAGCAGGGCCCCGGCAGCGGCCGCGGAGCCCTGCAATCCTTCCGGCAAGCTCGATTTCGTCTGCGGCCCATTGAACTCCGAGGATCTGGTCCAGGTGCCGGGGACCGAATGGATCGTAGCCAGCGGCATGGATGGCGGCGCTGCCGGCACGCATGGCAGCCTGCATCTGGTCAATTCCCGGGACAAGTCGTCAAAGACCCTTTTTCCCGGCAGCAGCCCGCAACTAAGGTGGGATAAGGCGACATACGGCGATTGTCCCGGGGAGCCGGACCTCAGCAAATTCTCGGCGCACGGTCTTAATCTGCGCCCCGACAGTGGTGGCGCGGACACGCTCTACGTCGTCAATCATGGCGGCCGCGAGTTGATCGAGATCTTTGCGCTCGATGCCAAAGCCGCTGCCCCCTCCGTCACCTGGATCGGATGTGCGGTCATGCCGGCCCACACTTGGCCCAACTCGGTGGCGCCGCTGCCGGATGGCGGTATGGTTGTCACTGACATGTTCGATCCCGGCGATCCGAAAGCCTCGGACAAGATGGCCGCGGGGGAGAACACTGGCGCAGTATATGAATGGCACCCGCACAAAGGCTACGCGCTGATTCCCGGCAGCCAAATGTCGGGCGACAACGGCATAGAAGTGTCGCGCGACGGCAAGTGGATCTATGTCGCTGCCTGGGGCAACAAGGCGGTGGTCCGCTTGTCCCGGGATGGCGGCGCATCGGCCAAGCCGGAAACGCTGCCCACGGGTTTTCTGTCGGACAATCTGCGGTGGGCGCCGGATGGTAAGCTGATGGTCGCCGGCCAGGACACCGGAGCAAAGCAGGTGTTCGAGTGCTTCGAAAGCCATCAGACGCGCTGTACTCAGCCTTGGCGCATCGTCAAATGGGATACAACGGCGATGAAGCTCGAGCCGGTCGTTAGCGAGGTGGGCAATCCGGAATTCGGCGATGCGACCGTAGGGCTGCAGATCGGCGACGACATGTATGTCGGAACCTTTCGCGGTGACCGAATTGCCTATTTCTCGCTGAAATAAGCTCAGAAATCCTCGATGCGGATCATGCGGGGCGGCTCGAGCACCGTGTCGAGCGCTTCGATGCTCCGGAGCGCCCGGCGCATTGAGGCCTCGACAGTGAGGTGGGTCGTCATCACCACCGGCACCGCCTCACCGGGCGCACGGCCACGCTGGATCATCGATTCCATCGACACCTGCTCGTCGCGCAAGGCCGCGGCGACATCGGCGATCACCCCCGGCTGATCCACCACCATCAGCCTGATGTAGTAGGCGCCATGGTGCCGTTCGATCGGCACCCCGGGGATCGCGCGTAAATCGGCGGTGTGGAGTCCGAAGGTTGGCACGTGGCGGCCGGCCGCGATGTCAACGAGATCGGCAGCGACCGCGGAAGCCGTCGGAAAGGCGCCCGCCCCCCGCCCCTGCAGCACGACGCGGCCGACGAAGTCGCCTTCGGCGACGACGGCATTATAGACCCCCTCGACGGCGGCGATCGGCGTCGCCCGCGGCACCATGCAAGGATGAACGCGCTGCTCCAAACCCTCCTCGGTCAGCCGCGCGATGCCGAGCAATTTGATGCGGTAGCCGAGCTCTTCGGCGAAGTCGATGTCGAGCCGGGAGACGTGGCGGATCCCTTCGGTATAGACCCCGTCGAAATCGACCGGACGGCCGAAACCCACGCTCGCCAAGATCGCCAGCTTGTGCGCCGCATCGATCCCGTCGATGTCGAAGCTCGGATCGGCTTCGGCGTAACCGAGCTTTTGCGCTTCCGTCAGGACCTCGGCGAATTCGTGCGCGCTTTCGCGCATCGTCGTCAGGATGTAGTTCGAGGTGCCGTTCAGGATGCCGTAAACGCGCTCCAGCCGGTTGCCGGCGAGGCCCTCCCGCAGCCCTTTGATGACTGGGATACCGCCGGCGACCGCGGCTTCGAACGCGAGAATGAGCCCCCTCTCCTCGGCTCGCGCGGCGAGCCTGGTGCCGTCATGCGCCATCAATGCTTTGTTCGCCGTGACGACGTGCTTGCCATGGTCGAGCGCGGTGTCGAGAACCTGACGGGCGATGCCGTCGGCGCCGCCGATCAGCTCGACGACCACGTCAATCTCGGGATCGGCCGCCATCGCCGCGGCATCTTCATACCAGCGCACCGCCGAGAGGTCCGCGCCGCGATCGCGCCGGCGATCGCGTGCCGAGACCGCAGCGACGACGATGCGGCAGCCGGCGCGGTGAGCCAGCAGGTCGGCCTGTCGGTCCAGCAGCTGGAGGACGCCTGAGCCAACAGTGCCGAGACCGGCGATGGCGATCTTGAACGGCGGTTTCACGACGGCAACCCGGATGCGATGGGCGAAACACGGGAGCTGCTGCACGGGGGCTGCAGGCGACCCAGCTCTTTGTAGCGCCCAGGCGTCAAATTTTCGATAGCGTTTCCCAGAAGCGCGCCTGGAACCACCTCAGCGCAAGAGCTCGGCAGACAGTCCGGCGGGGTCCGTGTCAGTGTTCGAGCAGCACCTCGGCGCGGCTTTCGCCGGAATTCACGCCCTGCGGCGCCGCCTCGACCTGGATCTTGTCGGAGGGTATCCCCTCCATGGTCAGAGCGGAAGCGACCGCTTGAGCGCGGTCGAGAGCCGTCCGATAGCTGTCCAACTGCTCGACTGCGCCGCTTCCGGCCCCGGCAAAGCCGACAACACGAACCTTGCCGGGATTCTGCTGATAGACCGGCAGGACCGTTTCGAGGGTTTGCCTATCCTTGTCGGTCAGGGTGGTCGAATCGGCGCCGAACTTGATCTCGGCAACCGGAGTCCCGACCGGCGCAGGCGGCTTTCCACCGCCTTTGCCGGGGTCGGCCGCGGCGGTACGGGTCGGCGGCGCCGGCGGCGGCAGCTCCGGCGCAGCCGGCGGCGGCTCGTAGCCGGCAGTGCTCTTCGCCTCCGGCAACGGCATTGGAGCGAGAGCCCCTCCCGCAGCGAGCCCGCCCGGCATAGGAGTCGGGGTTGTCGCGACTTTCGGGGTGGGCGGCAATTGCGGGGGCGGCGGCGCGGGTTGGATCTGCTCGGGCTCCGGCGTCGCGCGCGCCTGGGGTACCTCGAGGCTCGACTCCATCGGCCCTGGCTCGGGCGGCTCTCCCTGCTTGCGCAGACCTTGTCCGGGTTCGGCGGGCGTCTTGCCGCCGGCGCGTGCGGTTCGAGGGGTCCCCGCCAGCGGCAGGGTGGATTTTTCATCGGCAGCGCCGACGCCGGTGGCCGTGCTCGCCGACGCCGGCTCCGCCGACAGGCTCGGGAGTAGCTTGGCCGGCTTTTCGGCGGCGGCGCCGTTGCGCGCCGAGTCAGCGGCGGGAGCCGCCGCGGGCGCCGATGGGACGGGCGTTGGTGAGGATGGCGGAGCGGTGGTAGCTTGCTCCGGCTGTGCCCCGGGCTCGCCCGGAGGAGGTGGTGGCGGGGCCGCCACGGACGAAAAGCCGGCCCGCAGCTGCTCGTCCGTGTGTCGCGCATTTGTCCGGTCGGCGATCAGGCTTTGGGTCAGCTTTTCCCGCTCGGCGGCGGTCAAAGCCCGCTCCGGCGGCGGAGGTACTGTGGCAAGATTGGGATAGTCCGACGCCTCTCCGGCAGCCAAGTTTTTGGTGTTAGGCGTCGTATCGGGATCGGGGTCGTTCCGGCTCACGCCGGTCAGGTCCCGCCAGGTGTCGACCGGGTTGCAGGCGGCGACCCCGAGCAGCAGTCCGACGACGGCGAGCCGACGCGCCCACCGTCTTATCCTTCTCTCGCTAGCGGAACAGGCACACGATTCGCCCATAAGCATCACAGCATTCCCGACGAGTTGACCCCCGGTGCCGCCGCAAGCGTTCGGGATCCGCTGCCAACGGCACAAACCCAACAACACAAACCACGTGCGCTGATGCTGATGTATTAGATCCGGGCGGTCGCGTCACTACATTTGAGAGGTGAGAACAACCGACCGCCCCTCAGCCATCAGCCGAGAATCAACGAGGATCGGGTCTGCAACGGGCGGCAGCCTCGAGGAAACAACGATGAGCGACGCGAGCCACCGCAAATCCGGCGCTGCAACTCGGCCTTCCCCAGACGAAGAGGCGCTGCGCATGCCGCTGGCCAAGAAAAGGCCGCCGGCGGAGAAGGGCCGGAAAAAGGCTGCCGCGCCCAGCAAACCCGGCATTGTGTCTGAGCCGTCCTCCCACCCCGCCGCACCTTCGCCGGCTGCTGAGACGCGAAAGGAGGGGAGCGAGCCGCTTCCCGATCCAGCCGAGTTGTCGAAGCAAATCGCCGAAATCGCCGGGAAAAGCCAGCAACTCGTCGCCGAGTTCCTGACGCGGCAGGGCCGCGAGGACGGGGTCGGAATGGCCGATCCGGTCGGCATCGGAACCGCCTTCCTCGAGATGACGGCCCGCATGATGGCCGACCCCTCTCGGCTCGTCCAGGCGCAGCTGTCGCTGTGGAACGACTATCTGACGTTGTGGCAGCGCACGGCCCAGCGGTTTCTTGGCGGCGAGAGCGAGCCGATGATCGAACCGTCCGCCGGCGACCGGCGGTTCCGCGACGCCGCATGGACCGAAAATACACTCTTCGACTTCATCAAGCAGAGCTACCTTTTGACGGCGCGGTGGATGCAAAGCACGGTTCGCGACGTCGAGGGCATCGACGAGCGCACCGCCCGCAAGGTGGATTTCTACACCCGCCAGTTCGTCGACGCGCTCGCCCCGTCGAATTTCCTGATGACCAATCCCGAAGCTTTGCGGGCGACGATCGAGAGCAAGGGCGAGAACCTGCTCGACGGCCTAAAGAACCTGCTCGACGATCTCGAGCGCGGCAAGGGTCACCTCGCGATCAAGATGACCGATATGGAGGCGTTCCGAATTGGCGAAAACATTGCAGTCACGCCGGGCAAGGTTGTCTATCAGAACGACCTGTTGCAACTTCTTCAATACGAGCCGACGACCGAGAAGGTAAAGCGTCGACCGTTGCTGATTATCCCCCCGTGGATCAATAAATTTTATATCCTCGATCTGCGGCCCAGTAATTCTTTTATCCGCTGGGCGGTGTCGCAGGGCCATACCGTATTTGTGATCTCCTGGGTCAACCCCGACGAGCATCTCGCTGCCAAGACGTTTACCGATTACATGCTGGAAGGGCCGCTCGATGCACTCGATGCGATCGAACAGGCGACCGGCGAGCGCGACGCCAATGTGATCGGTTATTGCCTGGGCGGCACCCTGCTCGCCAGCACGCTGGCCTATATGGCGGTCAAGCACGACAACCGGATCAAGAGCGCCACCTATCTGGTGACGATGGTGGACTTTGCCGAAGCCGGCGAGCTCTCCGTGTTCATCGACGAGGAGCAGCTCTCCGCACTCGAAGAGCGCATGAACACCAAGGGCTATCTCGAAGGCCGCGACATGGCGACGACCTTCAACATGCTGCGCGCCAACGATTTGATCTGGTCGTTCGTGGTCAATAACTACCTGCTCGGCAAATCGCCCTTCCCGTTCGACCTGTTGTACTGGAACGCCGATTCGACGCGCATGCCGGCGGCAATGCACAGCTTCTACCTGCGCAACATGTACCAGGAGAACTTGCTGGTGAAACCTGGCGGCATCACTCTGGACGGCGTGCCGATCGATCTGCGGAAGATCCAGAAGCCGTCCTTTCTGCTGTCGACGCGCGAGGATCACATCGCGCCGTGGCGGTCGACCTATGCCGCCACCCAGATCTATCGCGGGCCGGTCAAATTCGTGCTGTCGGCCTCCGGCCACATCGCCGGGGTCGTCAATCCGCCGGGCGGCGGCAAATACGGCCATTGGGAGAACGGCAATAACCCGCCGACCCCGGAAGAATGGCTTACCACTGCGACCGCCTACCCCGATTCCTGGTGGCCGGTATGGGAGCGCTGGATTTCCCAATACGCCAGCAGCGAGGTGCCGGCGCGCCACCCGGGCGACGGCAAGCTCAAACCAATCGAGAACGCGCCAGGCTCCTACGTCAAGGTCCGCGCCGCGGATTGACAATCGAATCCCACGGCGCAAAGGTGTTCACCAATGGCCGATGAACCCGATAATCTGGTGCTCATTTATCTGCGCCGCATTGATGAGCGCCTTGCCGGCCTGGAGCGAGAATTCATGCTCCGGATGACCGGGCTCGAAGCTCGCATGGGTTCTTTAGAGGCCCGATTTTCCGGCCTCGAAGTTCGCTTCGCTGCACTCGAAGTTCGCGCTGACGCGATCGGTCATCGCCTAGACCGCATCGAGAGGCGGTTGGATCTGGTTGATTCCCCGGTCTGATCTAAAGCCAGCTTCATGCTAAATTCCCCGGGGCCGGGCCGGGTTGCCGTAGCAAGCGGCTCAGAGGGCCACGGCATCGCAAACCGCGGGGGTGCCAGGTGCGATGAGTGCGGCGGAACCCAACGGGGGGAAAAATCGTGCTCGGCTGGTTCGGTGAATTGAACGCCAAGGAACGGCGCACGATGGGCGCCTGCTTTGGCGGCTGGGCGCTCGATGCGTTCGACGTGCAGATGTACAGCTTTGTGATCCCGACCGTGATCGCGCTGTGGGGTCTGTCGCGCGGTGAAGCCGGGCTCATTGGCACTGTCACATTGCTGATCTCGTCACTGGGCGGGTGGTTCTCGGGCACGCTCGCCGACCGGTTCGGCCGGGTGCGCATGCTACAGATCACGATCCTGTGGTACTCGGTATTCACTTTCCTTTGCGCGTTCGCGCAGAACTTCGAGCAGCTCTTCCTATTGCGGGCACTGCACGGGTTCGGTTTCGGCGGCGAATGGGCCGCCGGGGCCGTGCTGATGGGCGAGGTGATCCGCGACAAATACCGCGGCCGCGGCGTCGGCATCGTGCAGACCGGTTGGGCCATCGGCTGGGGCGCCTCGACCCTCGTCTATACCGCGCTCTATGCGTTCCTGCCCGAGGCGATCGCCTGGCGCGTTCTCTTCGCGATCGGCTTGTTGCCGGCAGGTTTGGTATTCTGGATCCGCCGTCATATCGAGGAGCCCGAAATTTTCAGCGCTACTCGAGATCGCACCTCGGTAGGCTTCGGCCATCTGTTCGCCGCGTTCCGGGGGCCGCATCTGGGGACCACGGTCAAGGTGACGTTAATGGTCGCCGGCGCCCAGGGGGGCGGCTATGCCCTCGGTCTCTGGATGCCGACCTATTTGCGCACGGTGCGTGGATTGTCGGCGACGAGCACCGGAGGATTTCTGTTGGTCCAGATCCTCGGCGCGCTGTTCGGTTTTCTATTGGGCGCCTATTTGAGCGACGCGATCGGCCGGAAATGGACCTTTATGTGGTCGGCGATCGGTTCCTTCGTAATGATCCTGATCTATATGTTCGCGCCGATGGACAACATGATGCTGCTGTTTGTCGGGATCCCGCTTTTCACGATCTTCTTGATGAAATTCCCGCCGATGGGACCCTTTATGACGGAACTCTATCCGACCGAGGTGCGCGGGACGGCCCAAGGCTTCTGCTATAACGGCGGCCGGGCGCTCGGCTCGTTTCTGCCAACGTTGGTCGGGTTTGTGAGCCAGAGTCTGCCGCTCGGCACCACGATCGCCCTCTTCAGCGCCTTCGCTTCCGCCATCATGGTCGTGACACTGCTTCTGCTGCCCGAAACCCGCGGCCGCAGCCTTACAAATCTCGAGATCAAGCCGGCCGAAGGTGCCTCCGCCGCCCCGATCAGCTAGGCCCAGACTCGAGATCCAGCATCAGCCGCAAATTCTGCACTGCCGCGCCTGACGCTCCCTTGCCGAGATTGTCGAACTGGGCGATCAGCACGGCGTGGCGGCGCGATTCGTTGGCGCAGACGTAGAGATCGAGCCGGTTGGTGCCATTGAGCGCCTCCGGTTCGAGCTTCTCCGCGCCGCTGCCGACCGCGACTCTTATGTATTCCGAGCCCTCGTAAAAGGCGCGCAGCGCCTCTCGCAAATCGGCGCCGGTGGGTCTCCTGGGCAGATCGTCGAGGTAGAGCGGGATGGAAACCAGCATACCCTGGCGGAAATGCCCGGTGGAGGGCATGAAAATTGGCCGCCGCGACAGCCCCGCGAAGAGTTCGATCTCCGGTATGTGCTTGTGTCCGAGGCCAAGGGCGTAAAGCTCGAAGGCCGGGCCGCCATCACGATCATGCGCCTCGATTAAGGATCTGCCGCCGCCGGAATAGCCGCTGACCGCGCCTATCGTGATCGGGTAGTCGGGCGGGATCAGCCCCGCTTGGACGAGCGGGCGCAATAGGCCGATGGCACCGGTCGGGTAGCAGCCGGGATTGCTGACTTTGCGCGATGTCGCGATCTTCCCGGACTGATCGGGCGCGATTTCCGGAAAGCCGTAAGTCCATTCGGGATCGACCCGATGCGCGGTGCTGGCGTCGAGCAGTTTCGGTGCGTCGCTGCCCAGCGCCCCAGCCAGCGCGGTCGCCTCGCGCGCGGCATCGTCCGGCAAGCACAGCACGACGAGATCGCACGCTGCCATCATTTCCTGCCGGGCCGATGGATCCTTGCGCTGCGCCGCGGGCAGGCTGCGCAGTACGATCTCGGGCACCATTTCGAGCCGCTTTCGGATGCCGAGACCAGTCGTGCCGGCCTCGCCGTCGATGAAGACGCTCGGTTGATTGCTCGCCATTGGAGTGTCTCCTGCGCTATCGTGGGATTTAGCGGCGGCTTTGGAGGATTAGGTACCTATGAATGAAAACACCGCGCCCCTCAATTGTCTTGCCGGGGTGAGAGTGCTCGACCTCACGCAATTCGAGGCGGGCCCATCCTGCACCGAGGCGCTCGCCTGGCTCGGCGCCGAGGTCGTCAAGGTCGAGAACCCAAAGACGGGCGAGCCCGGCCGGACCGCCTTTGCCGGGCCGCCCGGCGGCGACTTATTCTATTTCTTCGAATTCAATGCCAACAAGAAGTCGGTCACGATCGACCTCAAATCCGAACGCGGCCTCGCGCTGGTCAAAGACATGGCCAAAAAGGCTGACGTGATGATCGAGAATATGGCGCCGGGAACGATCGAGCGGCTGGGGCTCGGCTATGAGGCGATCCGCGCGCTGAACCCCGGCATTATCTACGCGCAGGTCAAGGGCTTTGGCGAGGGCAGCCCTTACGAGAAAAACCTCGCCTTCGACATGATCGCACAGGCTTGCGGCGGCACGATGAGCATCACCGGCGAGCCGGACGGGCCGCCGATCAAGCCGGGCCCGTCGCTCGGCGATACCGGCACCGGCATGACGATGGCGATCAGTATCCTGGGCGCCCTCTACGAGCGCCGCGCCACCGGCAAAGGAAGGCGCCTCCAAGTGGCGATGCAGGACGCGATGCTGCATTACATCCGCATCGCGTTTCAGGCTCAGGCAGCGTCAGGCCAAGCGGCAAGGCGCAATGGCTCGCGCAGCGCGACGGCGGTCGCCCCGGCCGGCATCTTTCCTTGTGCGCCGGGCGGGCCCAATGACTGGGTCTATGTATTCGCGCGCCAGGCGGATCACTGGCATCGCCTGTTGAAGGTACTCGGCCGCGAGGAGCTGATCGGCAACCCGGATTACGATACTCCGAAGGCGCGCGGCGAGCGCATCGCCGAGATCAATGCGATGGTCACCGACTGGACTCGCCGGCGTGACAAGCACGAAGCGATGCGGATTGTCGGCGGCGCCGGGGTGCCGGCCGGCGCGGTGCTCGACACGATGGAGCTGATGAACGAGCCGAGTTTTACCGAGCGCGGCATCCTGCAGATCGCCGAACACCCGACCGGACCCTTCAAAATGCCGTCCTGGCCGGTCCGCTTCGACGGCCGCCCGCCGAAACTCGAGCCGGCCCCGCTCTTGGGGCAACACAATGCACAAGTCTTCGGCGATTGGCTCGGCATGAGCGCCGGCGACGTCGACGGACTGAAGAAAGAACGGGTGATCTGAATTCTCCCTCTCCGCCCTTGGGGACGGAGAGGGTCGGGGTGAGGTGGGGGAAGCCGCGGTTCCGATGCTGCCCACCTCACCCTCCCACGCCGGAGCCTGTCCTCGGGCCGCGCTCTGCGCGGACCCCTGGGGCGCGGGCCCCTCCCTCTCTCCCTGAAGGGCGGAGAGGGACAAATCAACGGAAGGAGATACCGAGATGGCGCAAATGGCGGGCTACGAAATCCTGGCAAAATGCTTGAAGGCGCAAGGTACGAAGGATCTGTTCTTCATCATGGGCGGGCCGATGCTCGATGCGGAATTGTCCTGCATCAAGGAAGGCATCCGCCTCATCGACACGCGCCACGAACAGGGCGCGGCCTACATGGCGCAGGCTTATTCGCGGGTGACCCAGGGGCCGGGTGTGTGCATGGCGGCGAGCGGTCCGGCGACCCTCAATTTCGGCACCGGCCTCGCCAATGCGCTGATCGATTGCTGCCCGGTCGTCGCGGTCGGCGGGTCGAGCCCGATCAGCCAGTTTGGCCGTCAGGTGTTTCAGGAGATCGATCAGGTCAAGGCGCTCGAGGCCTGCGTCAAATACACTGACCGCGTCCACAATCTGAAGCGCATCCCGCAACAGGTGAATTTCGCATTCCAGAAGGCGATGAACGGCAAACCGGGGCCGGTCTATCTCGATATGCCGGGCGATGTCCTCTACCTCAAGGTCGATGAGGCGGAGGTCGATTGGAGCTATTGCGGCCGACCGATCATCGAGGCGCGTCCCTATGCCGACCCAAGGGCGATCAACGCGCTCGTCGATGCGATCAACAAGGCCAGGCAGCCGATCATCTGCTCGGGCGGCGGGGTGTTGTGGTCGAAGGCCTGGAATGAGATGCGGGCCTTTGTCGAGAAGGCCGGGATCCCGTTCTACACGACCCCGCAAGGCCGCGGCGTGGTGCCGGACGACCACCCCTATTCCTATCTGACGATGCGCAACAGCGCGTTTCGCGACGCCGATCTGATAATCATCCTCGGCACGAGGATGAACTATGTGATCGGCCACGCCGCACCGCCGCGTTTCAATAAGGACGCGACGATCGCGCGCATCGAGATCGACCCCGAGGAGCTCGGCGCCTCGGCGCGCAATGTCGACATTCCGGTCGTCGGCGACTGCAAGTCGGTCCTGCAGCAGTTGATCGACGCGATCGACGGCAAGACCGCCGACCGCTTCCAGGCCTGGCGGCAGAAACTGGCGGATGGAGAGGCCGCCAAGCGACAGGGCCCCGGCGGCAACTACCCGACCGATGGCGACATCCATCCGTTGCGGCTGTGCGAGGAGGTGAAGAACTTCTTGCAGCGCGATGCGATCCTCGTCGTCGATGGGCAGGAGATCCTCAATTTCGGCCGCCAGTCGATTCCAACCTTCATGCCCGGCCACCGGCTCAATTCCGGGCCGTTTGGCACGATGGGCGTCGGATTGCCGTTTGCGGTCGGCGCCAAGGCCGCAAAGCCCGGCACCCAGGTCATCTGCCTGCACGGCGACGGCTCGTTCGGCCAGAATGCGATGGAGCTCGACACCGCAGTCCGCCACAAATTGCCGTTGATGTGCATCATTAGCCTCAACGGCGGCTGGACCGCCGACCCCGAAGGCAATAAGCCCGGCCGCTATCTCGGCTACACCCGCTACGACATCATGGCCCAAGGGCTCGGGTGCCATGGCGAATATGTCGAGCAGCCCGAGGACATCCGCCCGGCTTTGGAGCGCGCACAGAAAAAGGTCGACGAGGGCATGGTGGCGTTGGTCAATGTCAAGACCGACTACCGCGCCCGCGCCACGACGGTCCAATTCTCAAGCCGCATGACCTGAGCGCCCGCCTCCCGCGTCACGGAAGGGGCGCCTGCGGGCGCCCTTTTTTCTCGGCTGGCATCCCCGGCGCGTACCAAGATATGCCTCGCCCGACACGTCGTCGCGGGCCCGTGAGCGTCACCGGTCATCGCCGCGAGAACAGCGGCTTGCCGATCGTGTCGGGAAAGAAGTAGTCGAACGACCAGGTGAACTGGGCGAGGACGCCGACCCCGGTGCCGGCGGCGTGGTTCGCCGGAACCCGAGCCTCGATCGCGAATTGCCAGCCTTGCCCGGAATAAGCGACCCCGGGAGCGACGATCGCGGCCGTGGTGGCGCCGCCACGGTTGCGCGTCGGCGTCACGACAAGTGTCTCGACAAGCGGCGTCATTCCCCGAATGAAACCCGGCAGATCGAAGGCTTCGACCTTCGATTGCAGGTAAGGGATCGAGTACTCGACGGCGAGCCCCGCGAGAAAATTATCGGGGCGCGGCGGTGCGTCCGATAGTTGATAGGTCGTGAAGCCTTGCACGGCCAGCGGGCGGAAATAGCCGATCGGCAAATCGCCGAGCCCTTTGGCAAAGAACACCGTCGGCACCAGCGTCGCACCATTCTGGGCGGTGCCGACCCGGCTGGTGCCGGTGCCGCCGAATTCGTGCGCCGTACCAATGGAGAAAAGATATTCGTGAGGCGGATCCAAGATCGCTTCGTATTTGACGTAGGCCAGCAAATTCTGCCAGCCGACCAATGTCGAGGCATCAGTCCTTCCGACCCAGTTATAGCCGTCCTCGATCCCGACCCCGAGACTTTCGGTGATGGTCTTGTCGATAGTAACGGTCAAATTGGTGGCGTTCCCGCCCGACACCGGCTGGGTCGACGGCGTCACATAGACGGAGTTGGTCGGCGCCGCCTGGGGGAGTAGGACTGTTGCCGGGAATACCCTGTCGCCGGCCGCAGTGTAGCCGGCAGCTGCAGCCGGCAACAGAGCGGAAGAGGCCGCAGTAAACGCGAGGGCAGACCGCCGCCAACGCTCCGATAGGAGCAAGGTGCGTTGGCAGTGCTGGTCGCTCTTTTGCGCTGTCCGGGACAAGTCGGCCTTACCTATTTCGTGGTCTTGACGTAAATGCCGTCCCAAGACTCTGGGGGTGCGGCCTTTAGACCTGCGCACCGGCCGGCCATGACCATCGGCGGCGAGGTCGCGGTAGCGCCTGGATTGGGATGCACGGCCTGGCAGCGCCAGAGCTCTTCGGCGGCGGCAAAGTCCCCGGCACGATAGCGTTCCAGCCCCGCTTCGTATTGCGCCAGACAGGAGAGTTCGGCTTCATTGGCAGTCGATTTCTCATCGATCAGCTGGTAGACGGAAAATGCGGTATCCTTGCCCTTTACCTTGATCCAGTCGAGCTCGCAAATCACAAAGCGGTCGGCAATCGCCGCCGCCGTGTTCGGTCCGATGACGATGCGGCAGCCGTAATCCTCGGGTACGCTCTCCAGCCGGGCGGCTATGTTCACTGTCTCACCGACAGCGGTGTAGTTGTATCGCTGCGGTGCCCCGACATTGCCGACCACCGCCGGTCCGGTGTTGAGGCCGATCTTGATCGCGTAGCCCGGCACGCCGTGCTTGTCGGCATCGGTCTTCGCCTGCATCACGCTCGCCACCACGCGCAAGGCGGCCCGCGCTGCGTTCGCCGCGTGGTCCGGGTCGGCGAGCGGTGCGCCCCATATCGCCATCACCGCGTCACCGACAAACTGGTTGACATAGCCGCCGGTCGCCTCCACCGCTTCGACCATGAGAGCATGATAGGAGTTGGTCAGCGCCATCAGCTCCTCAGGCGAGAGTTTAGTGGAAAGCGCAGTGAAGCCCGAGAGGTCGGCAAACATTATCGTGACCTCGCGCCGCTCGCCGCCCAGACGCAATTCGGCTCCGCTATCGACCAACTGGTCGACGAGGCTCGGGGCGAGATAATGGCAGAAGGCCGAACGGATGCGGCGGCCGACGCGATCGACGACCCAATAGCGGAACAGCAGCACCGTCGCGGCGGCGGTTGCCATGGCAGCCACCGGTTCGATGAGCGGCAGCCACAGATTTTTTGCAAAGGCCAGCTGCGCCGTGCCGGCCCAAGCCGCGATCGGCGCCGCCCCGACGAGCGCCGCCAAGCGCGTCGGCAGAAATTCGGTCATCGCCCCGGCCAGCGCTGCCAACAGCAGGACCGCCAATACTACGACGATCCCCCAGCCGCCCGAGGGCGCGCCGATGAAATCGCGACTGACGATCGTGTCGATGATGTTGGCCATGCGCTCAATCCCCGGCATCGGCGTATTGCCGAAAGGCTGAGCGAAACTGTCGCTGCTGCCGACGAACGAGGCGCCGATCAGGATGATACGTCCGGCGAGCCGGTCGACCGCCACCCGCCCGGCCAGTAGATCGGCAAAGGAAAAGCTCGGAAAGGTGCCGCGCGGCCCGCGGTAATTGATCAACAGCCGCATGGCTCCGTCGGTCGGCACCATCAGGTCGCCGATACGGACGCCGGCGCCCAGCGCCAGCGCGACCTGCGGCCAGGCGACGCCGAGATAGGCGGCGGCAGCGCGCATCGACAGCGAAGGCAGGAAATCTGCCTCGTAGGGCAATGCGGCGTAATCGTAGCGTGGCGCGCCGTCGCGATCGTAGGCGACCTCCGTATGGCCGAGCCCGGCGGCAGCTACGGCGAGCGTCTCAATCGGCAGAACCGCCGATTTGGGACGCAATGGGAACATCGGCGGCAGCGGGCTCTTGTCAAACCGCGCATAGGCCGAATTGGAGAGCCACGCGGATTCCTCGCCGGACATCTCGACGAAGGAACAGCCGATCGGCAACAGGACATGACCGGAATTACGTATGGCGGCGGCGAAGCGATTGTCGGGATCACTGTCGGCGAGCCGCTGCAAGGCCGCGCGAAGGCCATCGCTGCGGTCGCCGGTGAGAGCCGCGGCGGCACGCGCTGCCTCGCGCAAATCGGGAGGAACCGGCTCTTCGGGCTCGGTGAACAACAGATCAAAGGCAACGACTTTCGCCCCGGCATGGTCGAGCAACTCGAGCGCTCGAGCGAAGAGGACGCGTGAAAACGGCCAGCGGCCGAGGCTTTCGAGGCTGCGGTCGTCGACGAGGATCACTGTCACTTCCGGTCCCGGCGGGCGAACCCCGCGCAGGCGAAACCGCAAGTCGAGCGAGGCCGTCTCGGCCCCACGGACCAGCGGATTGTCGGCGAAGACGGTGAACAGCAGCACCACGAGAGCGGCGCTGATCAGCGCCAAGCCTGCAGACCGCGCCCCGCGTGGCAGCATCACGGTGGCGCGTCCTATTCGAGATTGGTGCGGGCGATGAAATCGTCAAATTCAGCCCCGGTCCACACCCTTGCCGGGACCGGATCTTTGCCGGCTTCGACGCGGGCGCCCCAGCGGCCGGGGATGACGATCTCCTGTCCCGTGCCGACGCTCTTCAGACTGACGCGGCCTTCGAGCACGCCGACTTGCGTCGATCCCGGCCGCGCCTCGATGAACCAGTCGGTCGAGCGCACGGCCGCCACGCTGGTCGCCGTGTCGACCTCGAAATGCAGTGGGCCCTTGACTATGGACACCACGGCACGGAGCAGACCCGCGCCGAGCGACAGTGTCGCGTCGCGGCTCTCCCCGCCCTCGCCGACCCGGTAATCGGCGATCGTCAAACGACTATCGGCAGCGATGGCGATGACCGAGCCGTCGGTCATCAGCAGTTTCAGCTTCGCCCCCGCATCCACATCGAGGGTGTCGCCAACGTACACTGCATCGCCCGGCTTCAGCAGTTTCCTTGTGCCGCCGGTCTCGACAAAGCATTGTCCGAACAGAAGCAGCACCTCACCCGCTTGCGGCGCAGCCGACGCCATTCCCCGCACACCAGTTACGGCGAGGACAGCGACGATCGCGGCGATCGCGTAGGGGTTTCGCATGGTGGTGTCCCCGACAGCGGCGAGCGCGCAATCGTAGGCGCGCCGATCGCGGGCTGCAAGATAGGAGCGACGCAGGTTATCTGCCTGCACGGCGACGGCTCCTTCGGCCAGAACGCGATGGAGCTCGACACCGCGGTCAGGCACAAACTGCCGTTGCTGTGCATCATCAGCCTCAATGGCGGCTGGACCGCCGACCCGGAAGGCAACAAGCCCGGCCGCTATCTCGGCTACACGCGCTACGGTAAGATGGCCGAGGCCCTGGGCTGCTACGCCGAATATGTCGAAGAGCCCGAGGACACCCGCCCGGCCCTGGAGCGCGCGCAGAAGAAGGTCGATGACGGCATGGTCGGCTTCGTCGACTACCGCGCCCGCGCCACGACGGTCCAATTCTCAAGCCGCATGACCTGAGCCGCCGAGGTCGAAAGGTTGCGGCGAGGGCGCCCATAGCGCCCTCTTTTTCTAACGGTAAGATGTGGCACTGTGGCAGATAAATCGATCTTACTTTCGAAGCATGCGCAAGACATGGTCCGGGAGCGCGAGATCGCCCTGCAGTGGATCGAATACGTCCTGCGAAATCCAGTTTTGGAGGAGCCCGATCCTCGCCATCGTGGCGCAGTTCGAGCCTATGTGCCGATCGCGGCATTCGGTAATCGCATGCTCCGAGTTGTTTATTATGATAGCGAAACCGAAATTCGGGTGATTACGCTGTTCTTCGATCGCCGAGCGACGGCAAGGAGTCGGATCCCATGAGGATGACGATGGATAATGAGGCGGATGCCCTCTACATCCGGTTTGACGAGACGAAAATCGTTGAGTCAGAAGAGGTCAGCGACGGCATCATCCTTGATTTCGATTCGGATGGCCGGGTAGTGGGCTTCGAAATGCTGAACGTTCGACAGCGGTTCCCCAACGCCGATCTCTCCCGAGTTGATGTCGAGGTGGCGTAGGCGCCGGGTTGGGACAAGCTTGACTCGCGTGACCTAAAACCGGCCCCTTCAAGTAAGCCGAAGAATTGGGCGGAAGAACTACTTGTTCCCCGGCTCCGATGCCAGGGCTGCCGTGCGGCAACGATGAATCGCCGATCGAGAGCGCCACGATCGGTCGGTCGAGCGTTGTGTTTGGATTTGCTGGTGGCATCGCTCCTGCCGGAAGGGCCGACCGAAAGACGGCACACGCTACTTTATCCTTGTCAAACGGCTGAGCGCCATGCGCAGCACGAAACAGCCCTTCCCGCGCGCACTCTACCGCCCATCGAATGTAACCATCAAACGTACTTAGTAGACCTCTCCGTCCTATTGGTGCCCCCAAGCAATCGCCCGAAGAGGCGGTCCTTGGTCGCGATTTGCCTGCTTTCGCGAGCGAGCCGCGGTTGTCGCTGTTTTTCGCGGTTATCGCTGGCTGATACTGGCTGTTATTGCTCGCTGTTCCACCGCTGTTATTGCTGGCTGCTTCTGGCTGTTATTTCGCGGCCCCTTCTTCCGAAAAAACGAAGTTTTGCGCGGTTAGGACCGCTTCCCAGCGATTTTGCTGTTTGTGCCGACCGGCGCAGCGCCGAGGCAGATTGCGCATCCACGATAGGGTAGGTATAGCATGCCAATATGGCAATTTCGGGGTCCCCTGCCCGGGGTTCGTTCCGGCTTCGTTGCTTAATGCACGTCGGGCACCGGCTGCGTAGGATCAATCCGGCACCGAGGCGGCGCCATGGAGCCCCGCTCAATAGCCTTTGAGGAACGTGAGGACCTGGGCGGTCCACTCGGCCGGCTTCTCGAAGGGCGGCCAGTGGCCGCAGTTGTTGAGCAGCACGAGGCGCGAGTTGGCAATGTGGTTGAGGATCGCGATCGAGACCTCGAACGGCACCATCCGGTCGTAGCGCCCGTGGATCAAGAGGACCGGCTCCTGGATGCCGGCGAGGTCGGGGGTGTAGTCGTGCGGCAGGCTCACCGATTGCCGGCGCGCCTCGATGAACTCTTGTGACCAATTGTGCGCGCGGTGGATGTAATCGACCAGCTCGTCGGTCACCAGGCTCTCGTCGTCGATGTGCACGCGCAGGTAGTGCGCGATGTTCTCGCGGCTCGGGTCGTCCAGCGCCTGGCGGGTGGCGCGGCTGCCCTCCGAGGGGCGATTTGCCAAGAGGTACCGGTCGCCGCCGGTGCCGATGTGCGAGCCGCCCATCACGAATTTGCTTACCCGCTCGGGGTAGGTGATGGCCGCCACCATCGCCGACTGTCCGCCCTGCGAGTTGCCGACCCAGTGTGCCCGCTGGATGCCGAGCGCGTCCAGCAAAGCGACCGCGGTCCGCGCCTGGACGGCGTGCACCCCCTCGCGGTAGACGATCGGGCCCGTCTTCGAAAAGTTCGGCAGGTCCATCAGGATGCAGCGGAAGTGCTGCGAAAGCACGCCGACCGTCTTGTGAAACGTGATCCACGCGGTGGTGCCGGGACCGTAAGAGTGGAGGAACAGTACCGGCTCGCCCTCGCCCACATCGTGGTAGTGCACATTCATGCCCCCTGGCATGCTGCCCACCGCGATGGTCTTGCTGGTGCCCGCCTCGGTGAGGCGAATTGACGGACGCGCTTGCGCTCTCCATTCTATACCGCATGAGTGATCTCGCGCCCGAGCTGGCTCGGCTCACGCCGCGCCAGCGGCTCGATTTGATCGAGGACCTCTGGGAGAGCCTTGAAGACAAGGACATACCCGTGACCGACGCGCAGCGAGCCGAGCTCGACCGACGCATCGCGGGTTTCGATCAGGACCGAGAACACAGCATTCCGTGGGACCAGCTTAAGGCCGAGCTTCGACAACGCCGCTGACCGTGCCGTCGGTCGTTTTTGGTTCCGCTGCACGGGCTGAACTGATCGCGGCGCGCGATTGGTATAGCGCCCGCGATGCGGAACTGGCCGTTCGCTTTACTGCGGAAGTCGAGAGGGTCGTCGACCGGATTGCTGCGGCGCCACAGCATTTCCCTGTTGTCTACAGAGACGTCCGCCGCGCTCGGTGCCGACGATTTCCGTATGCGCTGTTCTTTCGGGTCATTGACGAGACGGTGCACGTAATCGCCTGCTTCCACAGCAGGCGTGACCCGCGCCAATGGCAGCGGCGCAGCTAGGCTGGCTGCCCGATCGGACGACCGTTCGATGCCGTAATGGTTAGCGCGAGGGCCGGGATCCATCCCGAGATGCACCCGGCCGCCGATCAGGTACGATCCCGGCGCGATCGTGACGGTCTGGCCGACGACATGCAGTTCGCGCCAGCGGCTGTCGTGCTTAAGCGAAGTGCCGCCGCAGTGCCAGCACATCAGGTTCCAACGCCGCGCGTGCGCTGCCGGCAGCAGAGACCGCGACCGTGCGTGGCTAGGGCGGTTGTCGTCACCCGATCAACAATCTCGAGGCGGCCCCGCTGGAGAACGGTGAGGTAGAGGCCAAGACCGCGTTTCTAGTGTACGCTCGCACCTGGAGACGGATCACCAGCCTCCTCTCCGGCTGCCGCGAGGATTTGCTCTGGAAGGCCAACGGCGCGTGGAAGGTGGCGAGGCGCACGATTGTGCTCGACGCCAACGTCCTCCTCGACAAGAACCTCAGCGTCTTCCTTTAGGATCAAGCCCAATCAGCTTGACGCTTCTCGACCCTAAGCAGGCGCTTGCGATCATCTTTGTATTGAGCCCACTTCCGGATGTAAGAACGGAATGTCCTTCCTTCTCCGGTATCGGATTCGGGCGCGGGGTCTCAAGCTCTGGGAACCTTAAAGATTTGTCAAAGGAACGCAGCGCCTAATCCGCGGCTGGGACCGCACGGACGCTGGCGCATGAAGCAAACAACACTGTGACAGACGATCGCCGTTGTATTTAGGCGCGTGAGCGAGAAAGATCTGGAGGCGAAGGCGGCTGAGGCTCGGTTTTAGCATGGCGCAGCAAGGCGTTGTAGTAACCACCCTGCCCGATGGAAAAATTTGCGACTTCATCGATCAGAAAATACGAAACGACACACCTGAAGAGTATGTACGCCAAAATATAGAGCGGCGCCTCGTTCTGGAACTTGGCTTTGCGCCTGAGCAAATTGCTGTCGAGTTCCCCGTCAAAATGGGGGCGTCTCGAAAGCGCGTGGATTTGGCAATTTTTCCATTGGGCACGCTGCACTCGCAAGAAAATGCATGGATCCTTATCGAATGTAAGCGCGACTCCGTCCCGCCATCGAGTCAGAAGGAAGGTGTCGACCAACTAAAGGCCTATCTCTCCGCCTGCCCTAATGCATCTTGGGGTCTCTGGACGAACGGTAAATTTAAAGCGGTATATCAAAAAATCGTGACCGAGGGCCGAATTGTATGGGAAGAACCAAACGATATTCCCGCTGCAAACGGAGATATTCAAGAAGTAAATCGTCCGTCGAGAGAACGGTTAAGAAATGCCACGAACGACAACCTCCTTTTTTCCTTTAAGATATGTCATAATCATATTTATGTCACCGACGGCCTACAGAAACAGCCCGCATTTTTCGAGCTACTCAAGGTAATATTTTGTAAAATATCTGATGAGAGAAATATCCCACAACAATTGGAATTTTATGCTACTGCAAGAGAAAAGGGGAGCAACGACGGTCGACTAACCGTCGCGAAGCGGATAGGCGCGATATTTGATCGTGTTAAAGCTCGGTATCCTGCGATTTTCGATGCTAACGACGAGATTAAGCTTCAATCCCGGTCACTGGCTTATGTTGTGGGTGAATTACAGCGGTATAGTTTTCTTGACACAAATATTGATGTTAAGGGAAAAGCATATGAGGAGCTTGTAGGGGCGAACCTTCGCGGTGACCGAGGCGAGTTCTTTACTCCACGGAACGTGCAACGCATGGCCGTCGGGATGTTGGACATCAATGTCAATGAGAGAATATTGGACCCAGCATGCGGTACGGGAGGCTTCCTGGTCATAGCCATGAACCGGGTCATGCATAAGATGCGTAGCGACTCGAGGATGAGCGGAGATTGGTCAGAAGCGATGGTTACTGCATTCCAGGATAATATTAGGGAGGTGGCACGAAAATGCTTTTACGGGATCGATATAAATCCTGATTTAGTAAAAGCTACCAAAATGAATATGGTAATGAATAATGATGGCTCAGGCAATATATTTAGACAAGACAGCTTGCTACACCCACACCAATGGGACAGCGATTTCAGACAACAGTTATGTGACTCACTGAACATCAAATCTGATGAAATTAGAGGGCCGAAAGACTTGGCCTTGTTCGACGTAATAGCCACAAACCCGCCTTTCGGATCAAAATTACCCATAAAGGACCGTGAAACTCTTAGTCAATATCAACTTGGACATGTTTGGGAGAGGAGCGTTAAAGGATGGCAACCGACCGATAGACTACAGTCTTCTCAGCCTCCTGAAATCCTTTTCATAGAAAGATGCTGGCAGTTTCTGAAACCCGGGGGACGAATGGCTATCGTATTACCTGATGCTATTCTTGGTGCTCCAGGCTTATCATATGTACGGGCTTGGATCCTCACTTATTGCCGCTTAGTAGCTTCCGTAGATTTGCACCCGGATACATTTCAGCCGCGAAACGGAACGCAGACTTCTATCCTTTTGCTCCAGCGGAAAACCGATGGTGAGATAACCAGAGAAGCCAAACAGGGAAAATTGTCAGATTATGAAATATTCATGGCACAAATTCACGCCATAGGCCACGATAAGCGTGGCAACTCGGTGTTCAAACGCAATGCAGATGGGGAGGAGATCCTGGTCCCATCGGACGCAGGTAGAACGACCATCCTTGAGAGGACGTCCTCAGGTAACGCTTCGGCACGTCCACAGCCTACGGAAAAGGTGGTGGACGACGATACGCCGGAAGTAGCCGGCGAGTTCCTGCGTTGGAAGTCCGGGGCTGTTCTGGATGGTGAGAGAGCCGGTGGCGGCTCTAAATGCCAATCAATCAGAGACGGCACCGGTCCCCACGCGTAGACTGGCGACAAGGGTTACGCTCGGCGAGGTAGTCGATGCTGGAATGCGGCTTGAGGCTGCAACGTTCAACATTGATGCCCGGGAAGCTATGGGGGAGTTACGGGCCAGCGGCATAGAATTGAGGCCGCTGTATGGCCCGAGGGGGATCTGCGACTTCGCCGGAAATGCGTTTCGTTTTCGGCGCGTGTACGTTGACGAAGACCACGGCATTCCCTTTCTATCAAGCTCCGATATCATTGACTTCCGGCCGAGTCCCGAGGCTTTCCTAAGTAGGAAGCTCTCAAAGCGACTCAGCGAACTTCTTGTTCATCGGCACGATATCCTGATCTCATGCTCTGGAACCGTTGGCAATGTAGCCCTCGCGGGCAATGCCCTCGCCGGCGCCGCTCTATCGCAACATTGTATCCGATTGAGAGCCCCGGAAACTGACACGGCCGGATTCCTGGCGGCATTTCTTCGCACTCGCTTTGGCCGCTTACAGCTTACGAGTGCCAAATATGGGTCAGTCGTTACTCACATTGAGCCAGAACATCTAAAGAATGTCCTGGTTCCTTTTCCGCATGCGGTGCGCCGTATTGCAATAGGGCGTCTATTCGTCGAGGCTAGCACGGCGAGGGATAAAGCAAACGATCTTTTGGAGAATGCGAACTCTCTCTTGAAAGAGTGCTTAGGATTCTCAGAACTGCAAGATATCTATAGCTTTCTTCCCCGACCAGACGTTCAGATAACGCGTGTATCAGGTCTCTGTAATAAACTCGAGGCGCATTTTCATTCTTCTTTGCTGCAAAAACTTCTCGCCGAGATGCGGAATTTTCCAGATGGCTTCTCTGCTCTGACCGATCCAGCAATCGTCAAAGAGATACGACCAATTACAAAATTTCGGAAGAGGACTTACGTAGAGGCGGGAGGAATTCCTCTGTTGAGCAGCAAGCAGCTGTTCCAGGTAGACCCTATTGACATAAGGCGGCTTGCCAGAGGGGCGCATTTGAAAGACATGGCGGAAATCGCTCTGGTTGAGAATATGATCCTGATCACGCGATCAGGGACAATTGGCAGGGTTCAGATCGTGCCCAGGTATATGAGCGGCTGGGCTGGAAGTGAGCACGCGACGCGCCTAATTGCGGTCGATCCCGTGCATGCTGGTTATCTCTACGCGTGGCTCGCCTCCGACTACGGGCGTCATCTAATAAGGCGGTATGCTTATGGCTCAGTTATTCTAGAAATCGACAAGGAGATGATTGGATCTCTTCCGGTTCCTAACATCTCGGAGACACTTCGCGCTTCGATCGCCGAACTCGTCCTCGCAGCAAACAAGCTTCGGGACGATGCATGGCAGAAGGAAACGAAGGCGAAGGCTCAGATAGAGGCGCTCATTAGCCGGGCGTCGTTGCATGTCTCGGAGGCTGGTGTTGAATAGCCCATCCTATATGGCGGGTTGGGTTGGCGAAGCGTAACCCACCGGATCGCCCTGGCCGGAGCGATGGGTTTCGCTGCGCTCTACCCGCCCTACGCGATGAGCGGATTGAGCGGGTTTGACCCTAGCCGTTGCTATCAATACCCCCGCAGAAACGCGAGGACCTGCGCGGTCCACTCGGCCGGCTTCTCGAAGGGCGGCCAGTGGCCGCAGTTGTTGAGGAGCACGAGGCGCGAGTCGGCGATGTGGTTGAGGATCGCGATCGAGACCTCGAACGGCACCATGCGGTCGTAGCGGCCGTGGATCAGGAGGACCGGCGCCTGGATTTGGGCGAGGTCTGGTGTGTAGTCGTGCGGCGGGCTCACCGATTGCCGGCGCGCCTCGATGAACTCCGGTGACCAGGTGTGCGCGCGGTGGATGTAGTCCACCAGCTCGTCGCTCACCAGGCTCTCGTCGTCGATGTGCACGGAGAGGTAACGCCGGATGTTATCGCGGCTCGGGTCGTCGAGCGCCTGGCGGGTGGCGCGGCTGCCCTCCGAGGGGCAATTGGCCAAGAGATAGCGATCGCCGCCGGTGCCGATATGCGAGCCGCCCATCACGAACTTGCCGACCCGCTCGGGGTAGGTGATGGCCGCCACCATCGCCGACTGCCCGCCCTGCGAGTTGCCGACCCAGTATGCCCGCTGGATGCCGAGGGCGTCGAGCAAGGCGGCCGCGGTGCGCGCCTGCACGGCGTGCACCCCCTCGCGGTAGACGATCGGGCCCGTTTTGCTGAAGTTCGGCAGGTCCATCAGGATGCAGCGGAAATGCTCCGACAGCACGCCGACCGTCTTGTGAAAGGTGATCCAGGCGGTGGTGCCGGGGCCGTAGGAGTGGAGGAACAGTACCGGCTCGCCCTCGCCCACATCGTGGTAGTGCACATTCATGCCCCCTGGCATGCCGCCCACCGCGATCGTCTTGCTGGTGCCCTCTTCGGTCAGGCCATTCGACGCGATGAACGGCATGTCTTCCTCCAACGCCGGAGGTCAGCGGCGAGGTCGCAAGCGCGCGCTTTCCTCAATCTCAGCCGCTGCTATTGCCCTGGCAAGCGCGCCGCACAGCTCTTTGGCCGACTCCAGCGAGATCTCGACCGCGACCCGCGCGCCCGGTCCGAGCGCGGGGTTCACGAAATCGATATTGATGGCATCTTCGTACAGAGCGTGGTGCGGGTGGTCGTAGGACACGACCGAATGGGTCAGATCGAACCACCCGTCACCGCCCTTGCCGGCGCCGTCGGCGCCGACGACCTCGACGATCGACGTGCACATTTGGGCGTTTATTTCGCCAAGTGCTTCCCAAAAAACGAGAACACCTTTTGCCAACCGTCCAGCGCCTGCTCGATGCGGTACATCGGCCGGTCGTAGTAGAAGAAGCCGTGCCCGGCGCCGTCGTACCGGTGGAATTCATATTGCTTGCCGTGCTTCTTCAGCTCCGCCTCGTGCTGGTCAACCTGCTCCGGGGTCGGCGCCCGATCCTCGTTTCCGAACAGACCCAGCAGAGGACAGGAAAGGTTTCTCGTAAACTCGATCGGAGGGGTCGGCTGCTTCGGCGTCAGCTCCTCCTTGCTCATCACCACCCGGCCGCCCCAAAGGTCGGCAGCGGCGTCTATGCTTTTGGTATGGCAGGCAAACAAGAACGTTTGCCGCCCGCCGGAGCAGGTGCCGATGACGCCGACCTTGCCGTTGAGCCAGGGCTGAGCGCGCAGCCATTGGACCGCACCTTGGGTGTCGCCGATGACTTGCGCATCGGGAACGCCGCCCTCGGCGCGCACCTTCGCGGCGACATCGTCGGCTTTACCCTCGCCGGCGCGGTGATAGAGGTTATGGCTGATCGCCGCATAGCCGTGATGCGCGAACTTGCGGGTCGCCTCGCGGTACCACTCGTCCCAGCCGGGCGCATGATGGAGGAGCACCATGCCGGGGAACCGGCCCGCACCCAGCGGCCGCGCAACATAAGCGGAGATCGGCTCATTCTTGTCGCCGTTGATCGCAATCGTCTCGGCAATCATTCCTTCGTAGGCCATGTCGCTCCCTTTCCCGTTGCAGGTAAGTCGCCCGATCGGCGACGTTCGAGGCCGTAATGGTTAGCGCAGACGCGGGCCGGGGTCCATCCCCAGCTGCACCCGGCTCCCGGACCACCATTGACTTAGACCATTTGGTAGTCTAAATTTCTGGCGCAGGCTGGATCATTTCTGCGGGAAAGGCATGCAGATATCCGTCACCGATGCGAAGGCACAGCTGACCGAGCTGGTTCGCCGGGCTGAGCAGGGCGACGAGATCGTCCTGACCCGTCATGGGCACGCCGCAGTGCGACTGGTCCCAGTCAAACAGCCGCTGGACAGCAAATCTCGCAGGGCACTGATCGAAGACATACAAGCTTCCGCCAAACCGAGCCCCGGGCCAAGCGCTGCCCGAAGCCAGGATTTCCTTTATGGCGATGACGGCCTGCCGAAATGATCGCCGTCGACACCTCGGCATTGATGGCGATTGTGCTCAAGGAACCAGAGGCTGACGCCTGCAAGGCCGCTCTGGCAGCCGAGGACGAAATCCTGATTTCGGCAGGCACGGTTGCCGAGGCGCTGATCGTATCGGCCCGCCGTAGTGTTGACAGGGAGGTAGGGCGCATCATCGACCGGCTCGGATTTGATGTCGTGGCGGTGACGCCGGCCTCCGCGCGACGGATCGCCGAGGCTTATCAACGGTGGGGACGAGGCCTGCACCCGGCGGCCCTAAATTTTGGCGATTGCTTCGCCTATGAAGTGGCGAAGGAGCATGCCTGCCGGCTCCTCTATGTCGGCGGTGATTTCGTGAAGACCGACATCGAAGCCGTTCTTTGAGCGTGCTCAGACGCATTCAGATAATTCAATACTGCGTCTCCTGTGAATGGGTCTGAACACTAGCAGGCTGCGGAAAAATGCAGGAACTTTGTCATTCCGGGGCGCGGGCTCCGCCCGCGAGCCCGGAAACCAGGCACATGGACCAGAGAAATCAATCGCTTGGCCTGTGTTCATGGGTTCCGGGCCCGGCCCTGACAGGCCGTCCCGGAATGACACGCAAGTTTTTCAGCACCCTACTAGCGGGCTAGGCCCGGGCCTTGCGGGTTATCAGCGAGGCCCGGAAAGCTTAGGGAAGGGCGATCAGGCCTCTGGTCGTTCTTCGATCGCGTCGACACGGTCGAGGTAAAAGGCGAGATAATCCTTGATCTGCGCGACGGGAGCGTATGGGGCCTCGTAGCTCCACACAGCATTGGTGGAACGGTTGCCGCCGAGGGGGATGCTGAAGTAGGCGCAATCCCCCTTGTAGGGGCAGTAGGTGGCGTGATCCGTTCGCTCGAGGAGGGCCATGTCGACATCCTTGCGTGGGATGTACTGGACCGCGGGATAGGCCGCTTCGCGCAACGTCAACGCTTCTCGCGTGTCGGCGACGATCCGCCCCGCGACCGAGACCACGATCCGGGCGGGATTGCGTTCAATTGTGATCGGATGATCCGGCCCGGGAATTTTGATCGGCTTCGATGAAGTTACGACGTTCTCTTCCATGGCTTCACCTCTGTTTTGAATTTCGGATTTGCGGACTACGCTGCCGACTTCCCGCCATCGACCGAAAGCACATGGCCGCTGACAAAGGACGCCTGGTCGGAGCAAAGAAACAGGATGGCGTTGGCGATCTCGTCGGGCTCTCCGACGCGGCCGAGCGGCACGGTCGAGACGAGGCCGGCCTTTCTTTCGGCGCTGCCGGTAAAGCGATCGAGCATCCCGGTTTCGGTTGGCCCCGGTGCCACGGCGTTGACGCGAACGCCCGAACCCGCGACCTCGAGCGCGGCGGAGGTGGTGAGCCCCTCGACCGCGTGCTTGCTGGCGGCATAGACGGAGGCGTTCGGGGTGCCGGCGTGACCGTAGGTCGACGAAACATTGACGATGCTGCCGCCGCGCTGAGCCAGCATCACCCGCAGCTCGTGCTTCATGCTGAGGAGCGTGCCGAGCACATTGGTATCGAACGTCGCGGCGTAGCTGTCGGCGGTCTGCTCCGTCACCGGGCCGGGCTTGCCTTCGGTGCCGGCGCTGTTGACCGCCGCATCCAGACGACCGAAGCGCGCGACGATCTGATCGATCAGGCTGCGCACATCATCTTCGCGGCGCACATCGGCACGGATAAATTCCGCTTCGCCACCGAGCCCGCGCAGCTCAGCAGCCAAGGCCTGGCCGACGTCCTCATGACGGCCGGAAACGACGACGCGGTTGCCTTCCCGCGCAAAAGCAAAGGCCGCTGCACGCCCAATCCCAGTCAGCGCGCCGGTAATCAAGACAACGGGGTTGCTCATGGATCCACTCCTTCATCGTATGGCGGCCGCGCTCGTGGCAACGGCAGCAACAAGCCCATAGCCCGAGTTCGGCCTTTTGGGTCCGGTCGATCGGCTTAACCGCCGGACGGAAATTTCAGCCTCAGCTCAGGACGAAACCGGCGTAACCGGCGGCGGCGGATTCCTTGCACTTCTGCAAGTACATCGGCAGCCCGCCGGGGTAGACCAGCATCTCGCGCTTCTTGCCTGGGATGTTGGCGCCCATGTACCAGGACTGCGCGCGCGGGAACAAAGTCGCACCGACCAGTTCGGCGACATGGTCGCGCCAGGCTTCCTCCGCTTCCGGCGTCGCCTCGATCCGGCGGAGGTTGTGCCGCCGCATGTGCTCGATGCACGCGACGACGAAGTCACCCTGCAGCTCGGCGCAGGTCGGCCCGTTGCTGAACGCCGACGGGCTTTGCGGGCCGTAGATATAGAGCAGATTCGGGAAATGCGCGCTGGCCATGCCCAGATGCGCGCGCGAGCCGCTGGACCATTTCTCACGCAGCGTCTCGCCGTTCGTGCCGCGAATGTCGATGCTGGTCAGGCCGCCCGTGAGGAAATCGAACCCCGTCGCCAGTACGAGAATGTCGAGCTCCACTTCCCTGTCCTTCGTCTTGACACCCGTCGGCGTCACTCGTTCGATTGGGGATTGGAGCAAGTCGACAATATGGACGTTCGGCTGATTGTACGCCTCGTAGTAGTGCTGCTCCAGGGACGGCCGCTTAACGCCGAACGGATGCAATGGCTTCATTGGTGCAAGCTTCTCCACGACGGCGGGATCCTTGATCCGTGCGCGCACCTTGTCGCGCCAGAACGCATACGCGGTATCGTTGGCCTCCTCGTTGCTCAGTACGTCCTGGTACGTGCCGATCCAAGGGAAGAAGCCGCCCCGGTTCCACAGATCCTCGTACGTCGCCAGCCGTTCCCGGTCGGAAACATCGAGCGCGTTCTTCGGAATGAAATCATAGTCGAACCCGGCGAAGGTCTCGGCGCGCTTGAGGAAGCGCTCGGGAAAAGTCTCCTTCATCCGTCGGTTTGTCTCGTCGTCGAGCTTCCGCTGCCGCATTGGCAGCGCCAGGTTCGGCGTGCGCTGGAACACCGTGAGCTCGGCGGCGTCCTGGTAAACCTCCTGGATAACCTGCACCCCGCTCGCCCCGGTGCCGATGACGCCGACGCGCTTGCCCTTGAAGTCGACGCCTTCCTGCGGCCACTGGCCGGTATGGTGGCAGATGCCACGGAAGTCCTTCAGCCCCGCGATCGACGGAATATAGGGTATCGCGGAGAGTCCCGTGCAGAGCACGAAGAACTTCGCCCGCGCCACGCTGCCGTCGCTGGCCTGCACGATCCACTGGTCGCGATCCGTGTCGAATTCTGCACCCGTGACGCGGATGTTGAACCGGATGTCACGGCTGAGATCGAGCTTCTCGTCGACGTGGCGGAAATGAGCGCGAAGCTCCTCCCAAGAGGGATAGAGCTCGCTGAAGTTCCAATCCCGCCAGAGCTCCTCGCTGGAGAACTGATACAGCGGCTCGTACGAATTGACCCGGGCGCCAGGATAGCAGTTCCAGTACCAGATGCCGCCGATGTCGGCCCCGGCCTCGAATACCTTCACGTTGTAACCGAGCCTGCGCAGGCGATCGAGCTGGTAGAGGCCGGCGAATCCGGCGCCGACCACCAGCACGTCCAACTCTTCGACCGCTTTCGCGTTGGCCGTCTTTGCGAGCTGCATTGCATTCATCTGGGACTTCCTTCCTGGTTGCTCGACAGATGAACTCTCCCGAAGGTTTGAAAAATGGGCCATGGTTCCAAACATATCGGACTTGATTGTCCGAAATGGAGATTTGCGGATGGACAGTCTAGGGTCGCTGAATGCCTTCGTTCAGGCGGCGGAAGCCCGAAGCTTCACGGTTGCGGGACGGCAACTTGGCGTGTCGTCGTCGGCGATCGGCAAGGCGGTGGCGGGGATGGAGGAACGGCTCGGCGTGCGCCTCTTCCATCGCAGCACGCGCAGCATCGCACTAACCGCGGAAGGCGCCTTATTCCTCGAACGCTGCCGGCGGATCTTTTCTGAAATCGAAGCGGCCGAGCTCGAGCTGTCGCAGACGCACGAGGCCCCGCGCGGCTTCTCGTGTAACGGGCTGGCGGCGTCGGCGCTAATTGGAGAACACGTCCACTTTGGCTTGTGAGGCCCACCCCTCTTCGTACGGCGCGGTCATGCGGACGAGGGCCCTAAAGTGTTGAAATTTCCACACACCGTCGTCCTTGACAAAGTCGTCTTCGTAGAAGGCCGCGAGCCAGATCTGGCGGTTCCCTTTACGGAAGGTGAACGGTCCCAGGAAATTCCAGCGCCCGTGCGCTGCGTTGCCGTTCACCTCGATGCGGGGATTGAAGACGTTGTGTTGTGAGAAGCTGATGCGCTGAGCGAAGCTCTTGGCCAGCTTCCGAATGTCCGCGTGCCCTTGCGCCCGCCAGAGCCCTTTTCCTTCCCAAATGCCGTCCTCGGCGAAAATCGCCACGATTCGATCCTGATTGTGGGCGTCATCGCAAATGTCACAGTATTCGGCTTTCAGCCTCTTGATCGCTTCAATGTCCTGGAGGACCGTGAGGCGTTTTTCCAGTTCCGCGTTATCCATGAGTGCAACCCTCCTTCGTTAGACGATTCACCGATCCGAGAACGGAAACGACGGCTCTCGTTCCGGCGATAGGAAATTCAATCCTGCCGCTATTCCGCCGCACAGATCCTGGGCGCCGAGAGCAGGTGTGGAACATGTCCATACTGGGCCTTGTGTTCATGCTTGCTCCGGCAGACGACCGCGTCCGGGCGGGGCGTGAGCGGGATTGACAGCAAAATCAGGGGCCATAACACCGGCCATACGAGCACTTGATTGATGTTTTCCCGCCCGTGATTGATCGGCTTTCGTTTCGTTGTTTGGATTTCGGAGATGGCGTCGACGCTCACTCGCTGAAGTCGGCGCCGAACATGGGAAGACCGCTCTTTGACTCCGTACGCGAAGCCTCGTCTTGCAGCACGTCCCAGTGCTCGACTAACAGGCCGTCGACGATGCGCACAATGTCTGCTGCGATCCAGTTCTTCGGCCCACCGTGGTTTGAGAAGCGTCCGTGAACGATCACGAACTCCCCGTCAGCCACAATGAGCCCCGGCTCATACTTCAGCGTCGGCGGGGTGCCCTTGATCAGATTGAAGAGGCCGGCGCGACCAGGCTCAATGTGAGCACTATGTTGGATGTAGTTGGGCGACCAATACCGCTCAGCGGCCGCGTAATCACGCTTATTGAACAGCGTATCGAACGCCTCGATGACCAGGGTCTTGTTTTCCGCTGAAGTAGTCCGCTTCATCTCGCTCTCCTGGAATCCGCATCGCGTACGAGCGCCAGGGCTGCTCTCGCGCAATGGACGTCGTTCTGAACCGTGGGCGCCCCGCTCACCCCGATCGCGCCGACTACTTCTCCGTCCACCTTGATGGGAAACCCTCCACCCCACGCCGCCACACGCGCAAGCGTGGGGATGCCGGCCAAAAGCGACGGGTCGCCCTGGATAAAGTTGAAAAAGTCCTGCGTGGAGACGCCGAACAGAGCTGTGTAAGCCTTGTTCTGCGCAATCTCGATGGCAGGAATTGGGGTCCCATCCATCCGGCTAAAGGCCTTGAGATTGCCGCCGTCATCGAGAATCGCTACGTTCTCGCTAACGCCAATTTCTCTGGCTTTCGCCACCACCGCATCCACCATTTTCTGCGCGAGCTCAGAAGAGATGCTGTGTTTCTTCACAACGTTGGCCATCGGACACCTTCCTTCACTTGATGGGTTGGGTATTGTGCTTTGATCCACATATCCAAAGAGTGGCCCTCCATGCCGTCGTGCATCAGACTCAACATTCCTGCTGACACACATTGAGAAGCCCGTTTCCGCTTCATCGTCGATTCGACTTGCGGTCAAACGCCGTCACGTCCGCAACATCCCACGGTTGCCCGCGAGCCGTGGCGCGTCCGATGCCGGCGCGAGGCTCGCTGGGGTGGTTGTCGCATCATTGTGCGGTGTAGCCGCCGTCGACCATCAGACTATGGCCGGTCACGAACGACGACTTGCTGGACGAAAGCCAGATGGCCGCTTCGGCGATGTCTTCAGGCTTGCCAATGCGTCCGATGGGGTGCATGGCGGTCATCTGCGCACGGAACTCAAGCTTATCGCCGGCAAAACGCTTATACATGTCGGTGTCGACCACCCCCGGTAGGATGGCGTTGACGCGGATGCCTTGTTTGCCGAACTCCACGGCGGCCGACTTCGTCAGGCCGATGACGGCATGCTTGCTGGCAATGTAGATTTCATTGCCCGGTATGCCGATCACTCCGAACACCGAAGCAGTATTCACAATGGAGCCGCCGCCCGTCTTGAGCATGGCTGGGATTTCGTACTTCATGCTCAGCCACACGCCCTTCGCGTTGATGTCCACGACGCGATCGAAAGTTTCCTCGTCTTGCTCGAGGAACGGATTCGGCACTTGCTCGATCCCGGCGTTGTTGAAGGCGAAGTCGAGCCGGCCGAACTTTTGCAGCGTCCGTTCGACGAGTTCCTTGACCAGGACCGCCTTCGTGACGTCGGTCGTCACGAAGAATCCTTCGCCCCCCTGAGCCCGGAGGAGCCGCACGGTCTCTTCTCCTTCGGCCGCTCGCCTGCCGGCCACAACGACCTTGGCTCCTTCCCTCGCATAGGCGACGGCGGCGGCTCGGCCGATTCCAGAGGTCCCACCCATCACAATTGCCACTTTGTTTTGAAACTCGTTCATGATCGTTCTCCCTTTGAAGGACATCGTATCGGTTTGAAGGACATCGTATCGGTGCTTCGTGACACAGGGGCTTGTCTATCGACGAGCCTCCTCACTCGGGCAGAAAGTCCGAGACATGACGGACGAAGAGCTCCGGGTACTGGTGGTGCGCGCCGTGATTGGAGTCGGGGTAGATGATCAGCAACGCATTCGGCATGTTCTGCTGCATGATGAAAGAGTTCACCGTGGGCATGATCACGTCGTTACTGCCGTTCACGACGAGTGTTCGCTGCTTGATCGTCTTCAGATAGTCGTAGGACCCCTTTTGCTGGACGCCCCACTTTCCCATCGCTTCGACCTGGGCGGGCGACACCTTGTCATTGACCTCGGGATCGCGGCCCTCCTGCCTAAGATGCGTGCGCTTCAGGAACTCCCGTCCCGCGGCCTGGCCTGCCGCGGACGGACTGAATTTGACCGCGAGCCAGACATCCTCGGGCGGATCGTAGGTGGCGCCAAAGAGCCGCCCTGCAGCCTGGGTCAGCGACCCCATTCCCTGACCGCCGCGCGGACCTGTGCCATCGACGATCAACCTGCGAACGAGATCGGGTGCCTGCAAAGTGATTTCCTGCACGACCATGCCGCCGATCGAGAAGCCAAATAGGTCAACTTGCTTCAGGCCCAGCGCCTTGATGAAGGCGATGGCGTCAGCTCCCATCCGCTCGAACGTCGTCGGGACCTCGTCGGAGCTGCTGGAGACGCCCGCGTTGTTGAACAAGATCACCTCCCGGTCGCGAGCCAAGCCATCCGTCACCGTTGGGTCCCAATAATCCATGGTGCCGATGTAGTGCTGGCTAAAGACGAGCGGCACGCCTCCGGCCTTGCCGAAGCGGCGATAGGCGAAGCGGATGCCGTTAGCTTCGACGAACTGCGTTGGTGCGGTCTGGTGGGTATGAATCATTATGGTCGCTCCCTTATTACTCAGTCGGCACCACATCGGGTACGAGCGCTAGGGCTGCTCTCGCGCAATCGACGTCATTCTGCACCGTGGGCGCCCGCTCAGCCCGATCGCCCCGACAACTTCTCCGTTCACCTTAATGGGAACCCCCCCACCCCACGCCGCCACACGCGCAAGCGTGGGGATGCCGGCCAAAAGCGACGGGTCGCCTTGGATAAAGTTGAAGAAGTCCTGCGTGGAAACGCCAAACAGAGCTGTATACGCCTTATTCTGCGCGATCTCGATGCAAAGGATCGGGGCCCCATCCATCCGGCCAAAGGCCTTGAGATTGCCGCCGTCATCGAGAATCGCTACGTTCTCGGTAACACGAAGTTCTCTCGCTTTCGCCATCGCTTCATTCACCATTTTCTGCGCTAACTCAGAAGAAATGGTATACTTCTTTACCACGTTAGCCATTGGACTCTTTTCCTTTACTTGATATGTATTGTACGTTGATCAGGCGTGGGTCGTAATAGTCGATTCCGTTGCGCAATCCCGGGCGATGAATAGATGAACTCTCCCGAAGGTTTGAAAAATGGGCCATAGTTCCAAACATATCGGACTTGATTGTCCGAAATGGAGATTCGCGGATGGACAGTCTGGGATCGCTGAGTGCTTTCGTTCAGGCGGCCGAAGCCCGAAGTTTCACGGTCGCGGGACGGCAACTTGGCGTGTCGTCATCGGCGATCGGCAAGGCAGTGGCGCGGATGGAGGAACGGCTCAACGTGCGCCTCTTTCATCGCAGCACGCGCAGCATCACATTAACCGGGGAAGGCGCCTTATTCCTCGAACGCTGCCGGCGCATCTTTTCTGAAATCGAAGCGGCCGAGCTTGAACTGTCACAGACGCACGAGGCCCCACGCGGCACACTGCGTGTCAGCCTGCCATTGGCCGGCATGCTGATAATGCCTACTCTCGTCGCATTCATGCGGACCTATCCCGAGATAATATTGGATCTCGATTTCAGCGATCGGGTTGTCGATGTGATCGAGGAGGGCTTCGACGCCGTGGTGCGCTTTGCCGAGGTTGGCGACTCGCGTTTGATGACCCGGGCTTTGGGCACATACCGCCGACGCCTCGTGGCGGCCCCGGCCTATCTGGCGGCCAAGGGTGTTCCTCTGATCCCCGACGACCTCAAGGCTCATGCCTGCCTGCACCATAAGTTTCCGACCAGCGGAAAGCTCGAGCGATGGCCGCTCTGGCCCGAGCATGCCGGCATCCAGACCGAACTGCCCAGGACAGCCGTGGCAAGTACAATTGAGCCGCTAATCTGTATGGCCGAACAGGGCGTGGGTATCGCCTACCTGCCGGACTTCGCCATAGGCCGGCAACTTCGTGAAGGTGTACTCGTCACCGTGCTCGACGACTACACTGATCGCTCCGGACCCCTTCGGGTCCTATGGCCGTCGAGCCGGCATCTCGCTCCCAAGCTCAGAGTATTCGTAGACTTTCTCGCTGCGAATCTTGTCCCCGCGTCGAACGCGAAGCAGACAGAGCAGGAGACAGCGGGATAAATTCCTAAGAGGGGTCGAATTCGCGAATGAGGTGAGCGAGCCGATCTACGACGTTCGTCTGCTGTCCGAGACCGGCGGCCTCATGCGCAGCCGATCGGCGGCTGCATACTGCACAGCCCTCATTGAGCCGGCAGATGCGCGACCTGGAAGCCGAAGTCGGCGTCCAACTGCTGATCCGCAGCCCGCATGGGATCGAGCTGACAGCGGCGGGTCGGGCGTTTCTCGATCATGCGCGGCGGGCGCTCTCTCAGGTCGAGGCGGCCGGCGAAGCGGCGCGCCGGGCCGCTTATCCGGCTAAGTTGACGTTGGCTTTAGGGTTTGTGACTGGAACGGAAATCGATTGGCTACCGGAAACGATACGCATCCTTCGCGAAGAACGGCCCGATATAGAGTTCACAGTCTCGGGCCAGTATTCCCCGGACCTAGCCGACGGCTTGATGAAGGGCAGGCTCGACGTCGCGTTCCTGCGGCCGGAAGAGCAGTCGGGCGATCTGGTTTACAGGCGTGTGACTACGGAACCATTTATCGTCGTGTTGCCGAGCGACCACCGCCTTGCCTCGTATGACGCCGTCGATCCGCGAGAGATGGCAGGCGAAACATTCATCAAACCGTCACCGAATACATCCCCCGCCCTGCGCGCTGTGATCGATGGTTACCTGAAGCGATCCGGCCTCGATACCAGTCCGGATCACGAAGTGGACAATCTTGCCATGGCGGTGCTCTCGATCGCGTCGCGGCGCACCGTGGCGCTGCTGCCGGCCTACGCAAAGAATTTTCTCCCTTGGTCCGTGACCAGCCGTCCGATCCGAGGAGATACCCCAACCATCGACCTGGTACTCGGTTATCACAAGGCAAACAGTTCTCCCCTCCTCAAGCTCTTTCTCTCAAGAACGGACGAACTGATCGCTCGCGTGTCGAAAAGGTCTGGTGAGCTGGGAGACGTACCGCCTGCCGAAGGGTCTCAAAGCCGTTGAAGGTGAGGAGGCGACCCGTACGGCGACTGGACCGACCATCGGGAGAGGGTGGACCATCGCGCCAGCGATGGTGGGTGAGGGTAGCGCCGACTCAGAACTCCATATCGAGTTCTTCGAGCTCCTCGGGTTCGAGCATCGCGGCCGAACACCAGGCGACCATGTCCGGCAATTCCATGATGCGCTCGCAATAGTCGGCGCATTGACGGTCGAGCTTCACGTCGTAGGTCAGGAAGCGCGTGACGACCGGCGCGTACATCGCGTCGGCCATCGTCAATTTCCCGAACAGGTAGGGACCGTGGTGAGCCGCGAAACACTCGTGCCAGATCGTTGTGATGCGGTCGATGTCCGCCTGCGCTCCGGACCATATTTTGAAGCCGGGGCGGTGGGCCTTGAGGTTCATCGGCAGCGCCGAGCGCAGATTGGTGAACCCCGAATGCATTTCCCCGCAGATCGAGCGGCAGCGGGCGCGGGCGGCGCGTTCCGCCGGCAGCAGCCCCGCCTTCGGCTTCACTTCGTTGAGATACTCGGCAATCGCCAGGGTGTCCCAGATCCTGACGCCCTTGTGGGTCAGGCAAGGGACGAGGATCGACGGCGAGAGCAGCAGCAACTCGGCACGGTTCGCCGGATCGTCGGCCGGCACGACCTCTTCGGCGAAATCGAGGCCCGCCATTCTGCACAACAGCCAGCCGCGCAGCGACCAGGAGGAATAGTTCTTGCCACTGATCGTGAGAAAGGTCCCGGTCATCCGCATCCTCCTTCACTCGGTAGCATGCAGCCCTCATGCCAGCTCTGGGACGTGGCTTCCATACCCCGCTGCGCCAGGGACGCGTCGAAGTGATTGTCCAAGGTGAGCGCGACGACAGCTGCGTCGGCCAGAGGTTGGCTGCGCAAAAATTGTTCAGCGGCTCAGGGCCTATACGGGGCACCTCGATCGCGCTAGTGTCACTCCGCCGCCAGTAACGGGGCAAGCGGGCTGCCAGGTTTTTCCAGCTCGGCCGGAGGGCCCTGGTCGACCAAGCGGCCGTGCTCCATTACCAGCACTCGGTCGAAGGCCGAGGCGAGGCGGGGGCGGTGCAGACTCCAAACCAGGCTGCGCCCGGCGAACTCGGCCTTCAGCCGGTCGAGAAGGGCCGTCTCGGTTGCCCCGTCGAGCACCGCAGTCGCATCGTTGAGCGCCATCAGATCGGGGCGCTTGAGCACCGCGCCGGCGATAGCCAGCTTCTGCCGCTGCGCCTCCGAGAGGCGAGACCCCCCCGTTCCGACCGGATAGTCGAGCCCGACCTCGATCAGCGTGCGACGCAACTCGAGCTCGTCGAGCACCTCCGTAATCGCCGCGTGGACACGCTCACGACCGCCCAACTCGCCGCGCACGATCGTGCCGAACAGGACATTTTCCTGCACCGAGGCTGCTGCATTGTAGCGCTCGGGTTCGAAGAACTCGACGCAACCCCGCAGTTCCTCCGGAAGCCCTGCTTCGAAGGCACGCCGCGCCTCCAATATTCGCTGCTGCATCTTTTCGTCGATCAGGTCGAGCGGGTCGCGGGCGGCGACCAATTTGAACGCCAGCGACAGGAGACGCTCTCGCGGGGGCTGCAGCAGCTTCTCGACCCCGGCTATTTCCATCCGCTTGAGAATGCCCTCGAAGACCGGCAGATCATCGGCGCTGATGAATGAGAATTCCTCGAACAGCATGTCTCCTGGGTGCACACCGGTGAACAACTCGATCATCATCCGGGCGACCCCGGCACCGACCTCGAGGAGATCGTGAGTGAGCCCGACCTCATCGAGCACCTTTTGAACGTAGGCGTTTCGGGCGAGGCCGTCGCCTTCGAAGACCGGTCCGATCGGTGTGCCAAACAGCAGATTGGCGGAAACCGGTGAATTGGTGTTGTAACGCTCCGGGTCGAAACGCTCGACGAGATGAGCAAGACCGCTGGCTTCGAGACGCTCGGCAAGCACCCGCCGCGCCTCGAGGAGTCGCGCCGCCTCCGGCTGGCGATCCGGATCGAGCCGGCCACGCAAGCCGAAGAGGTGAACGTCTTCTTCGAGGTCGACGAGACGAAGGACCTCGACCATGCGCAACTCGAGCTCGGCTGCGTCGGCCACTCCTGCCTGCTGGTAATCTATCCAGTCCGCAGCGATATCGTAATCGATGTTCCCCGACTTCCGGGCTTCCTCGATCTCGCGGGCGCGCGACTGTTCGCCGGCCGAGCCATCGCCCGCCACCCGGTTCGGCGGGTGACGCAAGCCGAGCAACAGATTGTCCCTCACGCTCGCGGAAAGGAGATAGGTGATCGGGCCGACATAACCGATCCGCCGACCGGAAACCGCCAGCGGCACACTATTGAGGTCGGTATCGCCGATGACAAGACGCCCGCTGGTCGGGGCGACGAGGCGGGCAAAGAGCTGCGGGACGAGATTTCTCCCGCTGTTGCTCTGGCCGATGATCGCTACATCGGCGCCAAGCGGGAAATCGAAACTGACCGCCTCCAGGAGATGGATGCCGTCGCTGTCCGTCACTCCCAAGTTGGTGGCGACAACTTCGCCATGTAGCGGCTCGGCATGCTCCGGCTCCTCCAGCAGCGCGCGCTTGTCGAGCATCTCGGGGACCTGGAACTGCTCGACGACCTGCTCATACTTGATCGCCACGTCCTGCTGGTTCTGATAAAAGTCCAGCAATTCCTTCCACGGCGACGACAGCTCTTTATAGGCGGCGAGTACAGCGACCAGCGCGCCCCAGGAGATCAGGCCCTTTATGACATAGTAACCGCCAATCAAAAAAAACATGAAAGGCGTTATATTTCCGATCAGATTGTTTAAGAATTTTACGAAAAACTTACGATTGTAGATTTCAAATCTGATGTCATAGATCTCGCCCAGCCGATGAGAGATGTCGGTCAGCTGATAGGCGGCAGCGTCATTGGCACGAATTTCGCTGCGTGCGGCTATCGTTTCGGCGATACGGTCGGAAAGCACGCGGACCTTGCGCACCCGCTCGCGCCCGAGGCGGCGAATGATGCGCTGCATCTTTGGTATCAGATAGCCTTGCAAAGGATAGAGCGCGACCGCTGCAGCGCCGAGCATCGGATCCTGCACGAACATGAACACGAAAATCGTCAGCAACGTGCCGCCCTGCGAAATCGGCAAGGCGAAAGCATCGCCGATGAACCCGCCGATCGGCTCCAGCTCGCCGGTCATCATCGCAATGACCTGGCCAGTCGCGGTGCGGTCGAAATGGTGCAGCGGGAATCGCAGCACCCGTTCATAGAGCTGGTAGCGCAGACGGCGCAGCATGCGCTCGCCGACTTGTCCCTTCTTTACGTTGAGATGCAGTTTGAACCAACCGTTTATCAAAACCAAAACAAGAAAGATACAACACAAGACCAGCAGGTAAGGGATCTGATCAAATTCCATTCCGAGGAATTTCTGCGGGAATTCTTTTCCGGAAATAGCCTGATTGACGATGATTTTGGGCAAATCGAGAGAATAATAGAGGAACGGAAAAGAGAGCAGAGTGACGACAACCACATAGATCTGCTCCCGCAGACTGTAATGCAGGATGTAACCATAGATCGAGGAATCGAGCCCGTCCGTTCCGCTTTGCGGCAACAGGCGGCGCACCGACGAGGGAAGCGGCGGCCGTAGCGATTTCAGGCGCGCAGCGATAGTACGGAGGAATCGCATGGGCTGCTCTCTAGTCTTCGGCACGACGAGGCGGTCCGGCTTCGTGCATCACCACCGGCCCAATCGACGCTATTCCCTGGCAAATAGTGGCGCCACCGTATGCGCGGGAGGGGCCGTCGAGGCATCTCCGCAGGAATTGATCACGTCCCGCCTTTGCGGGCGCGAGCAGCGGTTCCAGCCGGAACCTTTTGCCGCCCTTGCGCGTCCTCTTTCGTGAGTTGTGAATTGCTCTCCGGGTTTGCTTGAAATGATCGTCAGCCGTATCCGACAGAGCCTGACAGCCGCGATCTGGGCCGCTCTGATCCTCGCTCCCGCATTGTGCACTGCCCAACAGCCGGGCGAGGCCGGTCCGAACGGCGGCTCAAATCTCACGCGACAGACCCAGAACGAGATTGACATTGCGCTGCCGAGTCTCGCGCCGCTTGTCGAACGCGTCATGCCAGCGGTCGTCAACATTTCAGTCGAGTTGAAGGAACAAGCCGCGGCCCAGGGCGACGAAAACACAGAGAACCCGGGTGCCTCGCCATTCGGGCCGGGCGGCACGCCTTTCGATCAATTCCTCAAGCGCTTTTTCGAGCAACCGTTCCAATTCCGCAATCCCGCGGAAAAAGTCATGGCGCTCGGCTCCGGGTTCATCATCGACCCCGCTGGCTACATAGTAACGAACAACCATGTCGTCGCCAACGCTGACAAAGTGACGGTCATCTTTCAGGACAATAGCCGCCACACGGCCAAGGTGATCGGCCGCGACGAGAAGACCGACATCGCCCTCCTCAAAATCGATAGCGACCAAAAGCTTCCTTACGTGACTTGGGGAAACAGCGACGACGCCAAGGTCGGGGATTGGGTGGTCGCGGTCGGCAATCCGTTCGGTCTCGGCGGCTCGGTGACCGCCGGGATCATCTCCGCACTCGGGCGCAACATCAATGAGGGCCCCTACGACGATTTCCTGCAAATCGACGCACCGATCAACCGCGGCAACTCCGGCGGGCCGACATTCGATCTTCACGGCCAAGTGATCGGCATCAATACTGCGATTTATTCGCCTTCGGGCGGATCGGTCGGGATCGGGTTCGCCGTTCCTTCGAACATCGCCAAGCACGTAGTCGTCGAGCTCAAGGAGCGCGGCCACGTTACCTGGGGCTGGCTCGGCGTAGCCATTCAGAACGTCACGCCGGCGATCGCCAAGAGCCTCGAACTCGACCCCGACCACCCGACCGGTGCGCTGGTCGCTTCGGTCACCCCCGACAGCCCGGCCGCTCGGGCCGGCATCAAGCAAGGCGACGTGATCACCGCCGCAGGCGGTCACGACATAAAAACCGTGCACGAGCTCCCGCGCCTTGTCGCGTCCACGCCGGTCGGCAGCAAGCTCCAGTTGACGATCGTGCGCGACGGAAAGCAAAAGACTGTCGAGGCTTCGATCGGCGAGATGCCTCAGAACGTGGCCTCTGCAGAACGTGAGGCTACGCAGCCCGGCAACGGCAAAGCCGCCAACGCGCTCGGCATGGAACTCCTCCCGCTCGATCCGCAGCTGCGCAAGGAGTTGAAGGTGCCAAAGGACCTGAACGGGGTGGTGGTCGGCCAGGTCGCGAACGGCAGCCCGACGGGAGAGCTGGGGATTCAGCCGGGTGACGTGATCGTATCGGTTGATCAAAAACCGGTAACCACACCCGAGAATGCCGCAACTCAGTTAAAGGAGGCGGCCGCTCAAGGCAACGTGCTGTTGCTGGTCAACCGTCATGGGATGAGCCAGTTCGTCGGCTTGTCGGTCGAGAACAACGGAACGGCAGGGAGCAGCCGCTAAGTAGGCGACAATCTCGCCGGTCCGTGCCGGAGATCGCGCGGGGTCGCCCTCGCATGATCGTCGCCATCGCCGGCCAAATCGATCACGGTAAGACCGCGTTGGTACGCGCGCCGACTGGTATTGACACCGATCGGCGCTGCCATTCCGGTCAGTGTTGCGGCGCCTCGGCGAGGTAAGGGCGGCTAGGGGTGTCCAAGGAACGCGTCCGCGAACGATCTCTGGCATGCGACCCAATCAACACTCAGGTCCCGTTGCTTTTTAATTACGTTAAAAAGCCGGATTGCCCTCCCGAGCGACGCCATATTGCCACATATTGTGCCTCTTGTCGTTTTGCCTCCACTTCTATGGTTAAATTTGGAGGATTCGATCCTTTTCTCTTTGCGCAGGTAAGCACTCCACAGTTTTAAAGAGAACCATGCGAGTTTAGTGGACGGCTTCGCTCGCCTCTGCTATTATTGTGGAATGACGCTAGCCACGCGCGGGCGGTTAGTGGCGCCGAGCGTTAACACGTTCCAGTTCGAAATGCAGCTCAGACTCTTCCGACATTTCGTTCCGGTTTCGGTCGTGCTTCTCGCATCATCCGATGCCTTGTTGATTACTGGAGCCTTTTATCAACTCTTATCCAGTTCCACGGTTGGCACACCCATAGTCCTCGGCGCTTCCAGCTTCAGCGCTCAATTCTCGGCCGGATTATCCGTTGCCACAGTTACCACGATGCTGTCCGTCGGGTTGTATGGGCAGCAGAGTTTTATGGATTTCCGACTCCTGTTCAGCAAGATAGTCGTCGCCTCGGTGCTTGTATGGATGCTTGTCTCACTTTCCGCCACTTATTGGCGTGAGGGCCTTGATCAACTGACCGACTTCGTCAATTTTCCGCTCAAGGCGACGTTGATCTGGCTGGTCTGCGTGTCGGTAACGCGCGGAACGTTCTCGGTGACCCTTGGACGCGGTCTGCTGAAACGGCGCGTACTCGTGCTGGGCAACGGCACCCAGGCGGCTCGCATCGCCAAGCTCGTCGAAACCGGGCACAATGAGCATTTCATCCCGGTATCGTTCGTCGACGTGCCCGACCGGACTACTCACTATCGAACCGACCCCCCCGATTGGTCGGCTGCCGAGACCGACGGCCTCTTGGAAATGGGCTATCGGCTCGGCGCGACCGAAATCGTAGTGGCGGCCGACGATCGACGCGGCCTGCCGGTGCGCGAACTGCTGCACTGCAAGCTTGCCGGCATCAAGGTGACCGATTTTCTCGATTTTTGGGAGCGCGAGACCAGGACCGTCGACCTTGAAGCGTTGAAGCCAAGCTGGTTCTTTTACTCGGACGGTTTCCGATGCGGTCCGGTGGACGAGTTTTTGAAACGGGCCTTCGACATCGTGGTGAGCTCGAGCGTGCTGGCTCTGACATTGCCGCTGCTGGCGTTGACGGCGTGTTTGATCAAGCTCGAGAGCCCTGGGCCGGTCCTCTACCGTCAAGAAAGGGTAGGATTGCACGGTCGCGTGTTCACGATCCTGAAATTCCGCAGCATGCGGGTGGATGCCGAGACCGACGGCCGTCCTCGTTGGGCGGCGAAGTGTGATCCCCGTGTTACGCAAGTGGGAGCGATTATCCGTAAACTTCGCATCGACGAACTCGCTCAGATTCTGAATGTCTTGCGCGGAGACATGAGTTTCGTCGGGCCGCGGCCAGAGCGCCCCTTTTTTGTAGCCGATCTCGCCAAATCAATTCCCTATTACGCCGAGCGACACTGGGCGAGGCCGGGGATAACCGGTTGGGCGCAGATTAACTTCCCGTATGGCGCCTCGACGGAAGATGCCCGCCGCAAGCTGACCTATGATCTTTATTACATAAAAAACCGAAGCTTCTTTCTAGACGTTCTGATATTGCTACAGACTGTCCGAGTGATCTTCTGGAATCAGGGAGCCCGATAGCACTTGCATCTCGACCTTTTCGTCAAGGAGACAGTATACTCGGGATGCGCCTTGGCCTTCCTCGCGCTGATCGTGCTGATGGTCTTGCAGGGTCGCACCAGCAGAGCTGGCGTAGCGATCCTGGGTTGCTGTATCGCCTCGCTGATCTGGGCGAGCGCGACCGCGGCCACCGCACCGGTCGCCGCATTGAGCTTCTTGGACAGCCTCAGGCTTTCCGCTTGGCTATTGTTCGCGGTAGCGCTCGTCACGATACGGGCGAGTGACGGTTCCGGCCTCGGGCGGGCCTACCTTCTCGGGGCAGTCGGCTTCTGCCTCGCAGCGATTGTCGATGATCTATGGACGCTCGTCGTCAGTCCGGATGCCACGGCCCTCTACACCTCGCAGCAGCTGATCCGTATCGGGTTTGGAGTTGCCGGACTGCTGACGATCGAGAATTTCTGGCGCAACACAGAACCTGAACGGCGGTGGCATGTCTGGCCGCTGTGCGTCGCGATCGGCGGGTTGTTCGCGTACGAGCTGTTCCTGTTTTCCGATGCTTTCATCACCCGCGGCCGCGTTGATGCCGGTCTCGCCCTTGGCCGGCCGATCGTGGCGGCGTTCATGGCCCCTCTACTCGCCTTGGCGATGGCCCGCAATCGTGAATGGCGGGTTGATATCCACGTGTCCCGACAAGTCGTGCTGCACACGGCGACTTTGGTTGCGAGCGGCTGCTTCCTGGTTGCCGTAGCGGTCGTCGCCATACTGCTGCGCGGGTTTGGCAGCGAGTGGGGGCTGGTGCTTCAACTCGCGATGTTGTTCGGCAGCATTGTTGTCCTCGCCACCGTGCTCTCGTCGGGTAGCGTCCGCCGTCGGCTCAAATTTCTGATCTCGCGCAATTTTTATACGCATCGTTATGATTACCGTGTCGAGTGGCTGAAGTTCATCGAGTTGGTCTCCGAGCCCAAGGTCGGAGAGGAACTCTCGGTCCGGATCATCCGCGCCTTGGCCGAATTCGTCGACAGCCCGGCCGGGGTGCTGTGGTCGTTGAGTTGCGGCATCGGCTATTATCCGACAGCGGCGTGGAAGCAGCCCATCCCCGGTGACTGCAAGGTGCCGATCGATGATCCGTTCGTTTTTGGGTTCCGGAACGGCGGCTGGATTCAAGCTCGCAGCTCGGAAGCCGGGGAGCATACTTGGCCGATCGCTTCCGACCCGATCGCTTCCGACCCGATCGCTTCCGACAGGGCATGGTTGGCCGTACCTTTATCGCATCGCACGGAAGTTATCGGCTTCGTCGTGCTCGATCGCGCAACTCACATGATCAAACCTGATTGGGAGGCGTTCGATCTGTTGCGCGCGGCCGGTAGGCAAGCAGCCAGCTATCTCGCCGAGGAGCGCTCGACAAAGGTTTTGCGCGATTCCGAATTGCTGACCGAATACAGCAAGCGCTTCGCTTTCGTAGTGCATGATATCAAGAATTTGGCCAGCCAGCTCAATTTGATCGTGTCGAACGCGGCGAGGCATATCGGCGACCCCGAGTTTCAGCGAGATATGCTGAGAACCGTTGAAGATTCGGTCGCACGAATGAACAACCTTCTCAGCCAGCTGAAGGCCGATGCGACACCACACCCCCCTCGCCTGCTCAACCCGAACTTCGTCGTCAGCGCCGTCGCCGCGGAATTCGCCGATGCTTCGGTGGCGGTCGAAGCCCGCGACGAAATCGGCACGTGCGCGGTAACAATCGACCCGGAGCGCCTCAGATCCGCTCTTACGCACCTCGTCCAAAACGCAGTGGATGTCTCATGTCCGGGTGATCGGGTGATCATTTCTTCGCAGCGCTTCGGAACCCGGCTCTTGATCGAAGTCACCGACAATGGTCCTGGGATGGACGATGCGTTCATTCGCGACGAGCTGTTTTTGCCGTTCCGTTCGACAAAGTCGGGCGGTTATGGGATCGGAGCTTTTCAGACCCGCGAGCTCATCCGCATGGCGGGCGGTGATCTCGAGGTAATCTCTGAAAAAGGGTTTGGCACTAGGATGCGGATTATCTTACCCCTGGTCTCAGAGAGAGAGCCGGCGAAATCCTCCGCCGTGACCTGAACGAAATGCCGCCCAGTCCAAAACCCTTGCTGCTCGTCGACGATGACACGGGGCTGTTGCGCCAGCTGCGCTGGGCCTTTTCGGACCACAAAGTATTCCCGGCTGGAACGCGCCAGGAAGCGATCGATTTCGTCAAAAGGGAACCGATTCCGGTAGCGATCGTCGATCTCGGACTGCCTCCCGATCCGGACGGCGCCTCCGAGGGGCTCGCGACGTTGACCGAAATTCTCGCGATTGCGCCTGCGACCAAGGTCGTCATCGCAACCGGCAACGAAACCCGCGAACACGCATTGCGGGCGATCGCGCTCGGCGCCTATGACTTTTATCAAAAGCCGATCGACATCGACGTGCTCCAGCTGATTGTCAGCCGGGCGGAGCGGATGTTCGAGCTCGAAGACGAGAACCGTCGCCTTGCCGAGGTCGCTCAAACTTCCCCGGTCGACGGCATCATCGCGAGCAGTCCGGAAATGCTGCGGGTGCTGCGCAATCTGGAAAAAATAGCGCCGACCGATGTGACGGTATTGTTGCTGGGCGAAAGCGGCACGGGCAAGGAATTGCTGGCTCAGGCGGTGCATAAGATGAGCCGCCGGTCCGGCGCGCCATTCGTGCCGATCAACTGCGCGGCCATTCCCGAGACCCTGCTCGAAAGCGAGCTCTTCGGTTACGAAAAAGGCGCCTTCACCGGCGCCGTGAGGCAGAACATCGGCAGAATTGAAAATGCCGATCGCGGCACTCTGTTTCTCGACGAAATCGGCGATGTCCCATTGCCGATGCAAGTAAAATTGCTGCGGTTCCTGCAGGACCAGGTTGTTGAGCGCGTTGGCGGTCGAAAGCCGATACAAGTCGATGTGCGGATCGTTTGTGCAACAAACCAGGACCTCGATCGCCTGATGGCCGAGGGCCGCTTTCGCGAGGACCTCTATTACCGCTTGAATGAGGTCACGGTGGGAGTGCCCCCCCTTCGCGAGCGGGTTGGCGACAGGGTGGTTTTGGCCAGTTTCTTTCTCCGGCGCTTCGCCGCCGAATACGGCCGCCCGGTTCGCGGCTTCTCCTCTGCGGCACTTGCAGCGATCAACGACTATTCCTGGCTGGGCAATGTCCGCGAACTGGAAAATCGGGTGAAGCGCGCAGTCGTAATGGCTGACGCCGCGCTGCTCTCGCCCTCCGATCTCGGCCTTTCGGCGCAAGGAGAAGAGCTGCAATCGCTAGGCATCCGGGCCGCCCGAGCCCGCGCCGAGCGGGAGGTGCTCCAACTCGCTCTTGCGCAGGCCGGCTCCAATCTGTCGAGAGCGGCAAAGCTGCTCGGGATCAGCCGGCCCACGCTTTACGATTTGATGCAGCAACACCAGATCGGCCTTGATGCGTGAGGGTGGTTTGGGCGTGACGATGGTTTGCAGGGAAGGGAACGCAATGCACCAGGGTCGTAACCGCTGTCCATGGCGCTCCATAGTTTTTGCCTCCGTCGTCGCCATATTCGCGTGTCCCACCTCCTACGCCAAAGATTCCACGGCCTCGATCAAAGACGCCGAACAATATGTCGCCAAGGGGAATCTCAAGGCTGCCGAAATCGAGCTGCGCAACGCCATCCGCGAAGCGCCGCAAGACCCGGTTCTTCATGCCCGACTGGCCGACGTATATTTACAACTCGCCGATCCCGCAGCGGCGGAGCGCGAAGCACGAGCCGCCCTCGAGCGCAATGGCGACGAGGCAGACTACTTAGCGGCGCTGATGGACGCCTTGTTGCGTCAGGAGAAATTTGCGGATCTCCTGGACCTGGTCAAGCCGGGTGAGCGCCCGCCCGCGCTCGAAAGCAAGGTCAGGACGGCGCTCGGTACCGCGGAAGCCGGGCTGCGCGATCGGAACAAGGCTGAAGAATTGCTTCGCGAAGCGGTCAAGCTCGATCCCACCGCGGTCCGCCCCAAAATTCAGCTTGCACGCCTGTTGACGGGAACGAAACCGGAGGAGGCGAGCAAATTTATCGATGAGGCGATCGCCGCCAATCCACGGTCGGCCGAAGCCCTTCAAGTGAAGGGGGAGATGCTGCGCAGCCGAGGTGACCAAGACGGCGCCCTTCGCCTGTTCGACGAGGCGCTGAAAGTTGATCCGAAAAACCTGCTGGCGCATTTGAGCCGCGCCAACGTCAATATCGCGCTCGGCCAATACAAGCTGGCGGACGAGGATCTCGACCCCATCCTCAAGTCCTCTCCCAATAATTTCATGGCAAATTACCTGCGGGGATTGGAGCTCGCCAAAAAGCAGGACTACGCCGCGGCAGATCGCATATTCGATCGCATCAGCCCCGCCTTCTCGGTGTTCTGGGCAGGGTACTATCTGCAGGGCGCGACAAAACTGGCCCTCGGGCAATCCGCCCAGGCGGAAACGCTGTTGGCCAAATATCTCACCCGCGTCCCCGATGATCCGAAGGCGGCCCGGCTGATCGCCACCGCCGCTCTGCAACAGCGATCTCCGTCTCGGGCGATCGAGTACCTGAAACCGATCGTCGACAAGGGTCCGGCGGACGCGGCGATTCTGACCCTTCTCGGCAATGCCTATATGGCCGACGGCAAGCCCGACCTCGCTTTACAGCAATTCGAAAAGGCTGCCGCTCTCGATCCCGACAATCCTGCCATCAAGACACGGGTCGGCATTTCGGAAATCGATACCGGGCAGGGGCAGCAGGGGTTGAGCACACTCGAGCAAGTGTTCGCCACCGATGCCGGCGCCCCCGTTGCCGGTCCGACGCTGGTATTGACCGAGCTGCGTGCCAAACACCTCGACAAGGCGGCCGACGTGGCCAGCTCTTTGGTCAAAAGAGACGCCAAGAACCCGCTTTACTTTACCTTGCTCGGCATCGTCCGCGTCGCGCAGCGGGATTATTCGGCCGCCGAGGCTGCCTTCGCCACCGCGCTCGCGATCAACCCTGAGTTCCCCGCGGCCACGCGCGATCTCGCGCAACTGTACGTTGCGACCGGCCGCAGCGACGATGCTAAGAAAGTATATACCGACCTTCTGGCGAAGAAGGCTGATGATGTGACCGCCCTTCTCGGGCTTTCGGACATTTACATTTCGGAGAAAAAATGGCCGGAAGCCACCGACGCAATCAACCGGGCGCGTTCGGCGGCAAAAAACGATCCGTCGCCCGGGCTCAAGCTGGTGGGCGTATACGAATCTCGTCAGGACTGGAAAAGCGCCAAAAGCGTGGCGGCAGAACTCGCGGCGCAATTTCCGGCGGATGTCAACGTCCTCGAAGCCCAAGCGAGAGCTCAGTACGGCGCCGGCGACATAGACGGCGCAGTGTCGAGCTACAAGCGCGCTCACGACCTTGCGCCGGGGTCGATCCCGATCCTGTCCCGATACCTTTCCTTGCTCAACGAGAATAAATATTTCGTCGAAGCGCGCCGTGTGTTGCAAGACGCTATTGCCCGCGACCCTCGCAACGGGTCATTGAAGGCCGACCTGATCCGCGTCGAAGGCGAAATTGACGGAGTGGACGCCGCGGTAGCTAAGGCCCAAACCTTGGCGAGGGATGATCCGGATAGCAACGTCTACTATCTGGTAGCGGCCGAGCTCTATGAAAAGGCGGGACGGACGCCGGATGCGATAGCGATGCTCGCTAACGCCGTTGCGGTGAAGCCATCGGACGATGGCTTGATAGGCGCCTTGGCGCAACTTTACCGCCGCACGGGAGAACTGGGCAAGGCAGAAGAGGTTTTGGCCAGCCGGCTGAAGGCTGATCCGAAGGATACCGCGATAAGGTCGGCGCTGGCCTCGCTATACCTGACCACCGGACGAATTGCAGAGGCCAAGAAAATCTACATCGAACTCAATTCGCAGCGGCCAAACGATGCCGCACCTTTACTTGGCCTCGCCGAAGTCGCAGCTAAGGAAAAGAACTGGTCGGAGGCTGTGGATTACGTCAACCGCGCCCGCGCCGCCGCACCAAATGATCCGGCTCCCGAGATTGCGCTCGTCAACTTGTACGGGTCGCAGCAGAACTGGAAGGACGCAGCGGCCGCGGCAAACGAAGTCGCTGAGCGATTTCCACTCAATCCTGACGCTCTCGACGCCAAAGGACGGGTTCAAATAGCAACAGGGGACAAAGAAGGCGCGATTGCCACCTACAAACGTATCCACGAACTGGTGCCCAATTCCCTGCCGGTCCTATCGCGCTACCTTGCCCTGCTAAACTCGGCGAAGGACTTTACTCAGGCGCGGACCGTCCTGCAGACCGCCCTCGCCCGCGATCCCAAGAATAACCAGTTGAAAGGCGACTTGATTCGCGTCGAAGCGGAAATCGACGGGCTGGAGGCGGGCCTCGCAAAAGCGCGCGCCTTTGCGCAGGATGATCCGGAGAACCCCGTTTACGATATGGTTTCGGCGGAATTATTGGAGAAGGCCGGACGCAGCGCCGACTCTATCCTGTTGCTCGAGAAAGCCGTCGCCGCGCGGCCGTCGGACGACAATCTCGTCGCGGCGCTGGCCCGTCTTTATGCTCGGACCGGGGAGCCCGGCAAGGCCGAGGCCGTCTTGAATTCCCGCTTAAAGATGGAACCGAAGGATCTGGTAATTCGCTCGACTTTGGCTTCCATATACTTGGAACAAAAGAAATACGATAATGCTATTGTCGAGTACACGCGCATCACTGCCGAGCGCCCGGCCGACTCGGCGGCGTTGAACAATTTGGCTTGGCTTTATCAGCAAAAGGGCGACCTTGTGAAAGCGCGCGGATTTGCCGAACGCGCCATTGCAGCCGCTCCGCGGGTGCCTCAGATCGATGATACTCTGGGATGGATCCTGCTGGCCCAGGGCGATGCGCAGAAAGCGCTTACCTTGCTGAGCGCCGCCAGCTTGTCGGCTCCTGGCAACCCGGATATCCAATATCACCTGGCGGTCGCCCTTCATCGGGTCGGCCGTCAGGCTGATGCTCAAACGACCCTCGAAAACTTGCTCGGCTCTGGCGCATCGTTCTCCGACAAGACCGAGGCGGAAAAGCTGTTGCAGGAGCTGAAGCGGAGCTAAGTTGCTGCGCTAGCGAGCGGCATCGATCTCCTGCAGCAGCCCCCGCAGCTCCCGAGCGAGCCCGGGTGCCGGCGCTTTGCGGCGAGCGGGCACGGAGGCATAGCCTGCGAGAGGGGTTGCCTCCTCCATATTCTCCGGCGCCGCGGTCAACCGACGGAGCACGACCGTCAGCTCCTCGACGGCGGCTTGCAGTTCTGGAAACGACATCGCACCGACAATTTTGCCGTCATCAACGGGCCGCTGCTGCACGGCAGCCGAGTGCATTGTTGTCTCGAACGCCTCGACGGATGTGCGCATCGTGGCTTCGAGCGCTTGGGTGATTTCCGACAATCGGCTGACAGCATCGAGCAAGGGGAGATGCCCTTGTTCGAGGGCTGCGACCAGCCGTTCAGGGAATCGAGCCGGCAATTCGCCGATTCCGTCGTCTGCCGCCGGACGGTTCCGACCCGCCTCGAGCAACGACACGGCACGGCGCAGAAGGCCAATTTCTTCGGGCTCGACCATTAGCTGCGCAACAGCGTCGAGCAACGGCTCCGCTGTGACATCGACGGCAATCCTGCCGAGCGCGGCGAGGAGAAGCAGGCCGGCCACGATCAAAATCGCTGATATTGTCGGGATCACGCCGGTTTGGAACGGCAAGGCTCCATGGTCTTGCGCTACCCCGAGCCCGACTATTCCGACGAGTACGATCAAAGCACTAAGGAAATGGCTGCGGGCTAAGCAGATGTAGTTACGCCGGGCAATCTCGCTCCTCGCCTCGTCCGCGGTAAAGGGGGCCGGACGGACGGCCCCATCATCCGCAGTCTCCTGTCCTGCCGGCGCTGAGCGCGTCGCAAGTCGCCTGAACCCGTTTGTGCCAAGCGCGGCGATCCAGTCGCGCCAGGCGGGCGTTCGGTCAAGTGCGGCGCGCCCCAGATGGTGCCGCATCCAAAGCATACTGGCGACCAAGTTTGTGGTCGTCAGCAAGATCGCGCCAAGGCCGTACACGCCAAGGGCGCCGACCGCGAGTATCGGCAAATGCGGCATCAGGATCGTTGCGATGTCGGAGCGCGGCGCATTCATCACCTCGGCGACTGCCAAGGCGGCCGCCAGAAGGATCGCGCCGATCGCACTCGATAAAACTATGATCCATGTTGGCATCGACGGTCCTTCCGCAGCTGGCCATCGGATCTATCCCCGGCCGGACGGCCGCGAGGCACTACACTTGCCGCGCGACTGGCAGTTTATCAAACCCGCGGTAAAAATCCTCTATTCAGCCGCGTTCGCCCGAGCCTTCGCCCAGCTGTCGCGCAGCCCCACCGTGCGGTTGAAGACGAGGCGGTTCGGGGTGCTGTCGAGATCGGCGCAGAAATAGCCTTGGCGCTCGAACTGGACCGCCTCTCCCCGCACCGCAGCAGCCAGCGCAGGCTCCACTCGGCTCTGGGTCAAGATCTCGAGTGAGTGCGGATTGAGATCGGCAAGGAGATCGCCACCTGCGCCAGGATCGGGCGCGTTGAAAAGCGGGTTGTAGAGCCGGATTTCGGCCGGCACGGCATGCGCTGCCGAGACCCAATGCAAAGTTGCCCTGACCTTGCGTCCGTCGGGCGCATTGCCGCCGCGCGTCGCCGGATCATAGGTGCATATGAGCTCCACGACCTCGCCTGCCGCATTTTTCACGGCCTCACGGCAGGTGATCAAATAGCCATACCGCAGTCTTACTTCACGCCCCGGCGAAAGCCGGTAGAAACTCCGGGACGGGTATTCCATAAAATCCTCGGCTTCGACGTAGAGCTCGCGCCCGAATGGAATGCGGCGCGTACCGGCAGCCGGGTCCTCGGGATTGTTGACTGCAGTCAGCTCCTCGATGACCCCTACGGGGTAATTGTCGATTACGAGCTTCAGTGGGCGCAGCACCGCCATCCGGCGCTGGGAGGTCTTGTTCAGGCACTCTCGAATCGCGTGCTCGAACATTGCGACGTCGACAACGCTGCTCGCCCGCGCGACCCCTACCGAGCGCACGAAATCACGAATGGCCGCCGGGGGCACGCCGCGGCGCCGCAGCGCCGCCAATGTCGGCATCCGAGGATCGTCCCAGCCGCTGACCCGGCCCTGCCGCACCAGCTCGGTCAGGAAGCGTTTCGACAGCACCGTGAAATTCAGATTGAGCCGGGCGAATTCGTACTGCCGCGGCCGCGACGGCACCGGCAGATTTTCGATCAGCCAGTCGTAGAGCGGACGATGGTCCTCGAATTCGAGCGTACACAGGGAATACGTCACACCCTCGATCGCATCCGACTGGCCGTGCGCGAAGTCGTAAGTCGGATAGATGCGCCACTTGGTTCCGGTACGTGGGTGCTCCGTATGCAGGATGCGATAGAGCACCGGGTCGCGCAGATTGATGTTGCCGGCCGCCATGTCGATCTTCGCCCGCAGCACCCGCGCCCCGTTGGGGAACTCGCCTTCCCGCATGCGCCGGAACAAATCGAGATTTTCGTCCGTCGACCTGTCGCGATAGGGACTGTTGCGCCCGGGCTCGGTCAGGCTGCCCCGCATCGCCCGCATCTCTTCGGCCGGCAGATCATCGATGTAGGCCTTGCCGGCGCGGATCAGGTGCTCGGCCCAGTCATAGAGTTGCTCGAAATAATCGGACGCGTAGTAGAGGTGCGGCCCCCATTCGAAGCCGAGCCAGTGCACGTCGCGCTTGATCGAATCGATGTACTCCTGCTCCTCCTTGGTCGGGTTGGTATCGTCGAACCGCAGATGGCAGCGGCCGCCGTATTCCTGCGCCACGCCAAAGTTCAAGCAGATCGCTTTGGCGTGCCCGATGTGGAGATAGCCATTGGGCTCGGGGGGAAAGCGGGTGACGATCTCGGTGTTGCGCCCGGCAGCAATATCGGCGTCGATGATGTCGCGGATAAAATCGCGACCCAGCCGCGCCGCCGCGGTCTCTTTTGTCATCACATTTCCCGGTGTCGTCACGCCTGCCTATGTGGCGCATCCCGGCGCAGCTGCCAAGGCGCTCAGTTTGTCGGATCCCGGGCTCGCGGGCGACGCCCGCGCCCCGGAATGACAGGGCGGGCCGCCGGCGGCCGCTAGGTGCGGGGAGCGCCGAGATGCCGGTGAAAGAAATTAAAGACCTTGTGCCAGCCGTCGACCGCCTGCTCGGGACGATAGTTCGGGCGATACCAGGCGAAAAACGCGTGGCCGGCGCCGTCGTAGCGGTGGAACTCGTAATTCTTGCCGTGCTTCTTCAGTTCCGCCTCGGTTTTGCTGACGTGTTCCGGGGTCGGGTTGGGGTCTTCATTCCCAAACAGGCCCAATAGCGGGCAATTGATCCCTTCGGTCAGGTCGATCGGCGCCACGGGCTGGGCCTTGGTCAGCCGCGATTTGTCGTCGACTACCACATTGCCGCCCCAGCAATCGACCGCGGCCTGGACGAGATGTGACAGCTTGCACGCTGCCAGATAGGTCTGCCGGCCGCCCGAGCAGAAGCCGATCACGCCGATCTTGCCGCTGGCATGCGGTTGCGAGCGCAGAAAGTCGATGGCTCCGGTCACATCGCCGAGCATCTGCTCGTCTGGGACGCCGCCGCCCTCGCGTACCTTGGCGACGACCGCCTCGTCGGCGCCGTCACCGACGCGGAAATAAAGGCTCGGCGCCATAGCGGCATAGCCGTGATGGGCGAATTTGCGCGCGACCTCGCAGGTCCACTCGTCCCAGCCAGGCATGTGGTGGATCACGACAATGCCGGGATGCGGCCCGGCATTGGCCGGGTGCGCATAATACGCATCGCCGCGGTCGCCGCCGTGGCCGCGATAGGTCTGCATTCCCGCCTGTATGTTCCGAAACGCCATGTCGGTCCTCCCTCCAAACTGCCGGCGGCTCTCTTGGCACCGAACCCCGGCAAAAGCAAGCCGGATAACCAACCGCCCGCTCGCTCGCGGCTTGACATTACCCGCGCGCTGTCACGACTTTGCTCGATCGGCTGAAAGATTAGGAGACCGATGATGACCGGAGCGCTGGAGCGCGTTCGCGTGTTCGACTTTACGACCACGATCGCGGGTCCGCACTGCACGCGCCTCTTGGCCGATCTCGGCGCCGAGGTGATCAAGATCGAGGCGCCGGAGGGCGACATGATGCGCACGCGCCCGCCGCTGCGCAACGGCGCCAGCACGAGCTTCGGGCAGCTCAATGCCGGGAAGAAGAGCATCGTTCTCGATCTCAAGACGCCGCCGGCCGTCGAGGCGGTCCGACGGCTCGTCACCACCGCCGATGTCGTTGTCGAGAACTTCCGACCTGGGGTCATGCGCCGCTTCGGCCTCGATTACGAGGCGTTGGCCGCGATCAAGCCCGAGCTGATCTATTGCGCGGTCTCGGGTTATGGCCAGACCGGCCCGTCATCCCAGCTGCCGGCCTATGCCCCGGTGATCCACGCCGCTTCGGGCTACGATCTGGCGCATATGGCTTATCAGGGCGAAGAACGCCGACCTGATTACTGCGGCATCTACATCGCCGACGTGCTGACCGGCACCTATGCGTTCGGCGCGATCATGACGGCGCTTTACCATCGCCAGCTCACCGGCAAGGGACAGATGATCGACGTATCGATGCTCGAAAGCATGCTGAGCCTGACCTTGAGCGAAATCCAGGCTGCTCAGTTTTCACTGCCGCCGATGGGCCGGCCGATCTTTGGCCCGGTTGCCACCAAGGACGGATATATCAATCTGTCCATCGCCAGCGAGAGGACGTTCCGAAACCTGGCAACCGCCTCCGAGCATCCGCAATGGGTCACCGACCCGCGCTTTGCTCAGTACAATGACCGGCGGAGGAATTGGGGCGAGCTCATCGACGAGCTCGAAGACTGGTCTGGAGAGCGCACGACAGAGGAAGTTCAGTCGTTGTTCGACCGGCACGGCGTGCCGTCCTCGCCTTATCGCACGGTCAAGGAGGCGATGGCCGACCCGCAACTCGCGCACCGCCGAGCCTTCGCGAAGGTGCCCGACGCGGGCGGCACGTTCCTCGCGCTCAATCCGCCCTTCCGGATGTCCGACACGCCGGCCGCTGTCTCGCCTCATGTCGCAGCGCTCGGCGAGCACACCCGGGAGCTGCTGGCCGAGATTGGTTACACGCCCTCCGAGATCACGGCTCTGGTCAACCCCGAGCGCCCCTCACCCTAACCCTCGCCCCGCTTGCGGGGAGAGGGCCGGGGTGAGGGGACTGGTCAGTCCTGCCGCAACAGCGCTTCGCGGGTGACGACAACCCCTTCGTCGGCGGTCAGCCGCACCAGATTGACGGTTCGGGCAAGCTCGGGAGACCCCGAATAGAACGCCGGCACGACATCGTTGCCGACGCGCATCGGACGGTCCCAGTGACCGAGCGCCAGATAATCGGCTCCGGTAGCGGCGATTTCTTCATCGCTGAAGATCCAGGACGGGCGCAGCGGATTGGCCCGGGTTTCCGGCGGCTCGTAATGCCCGTGCGCCAGCGCCACCTGCCAGCGCGTCGAGCGCGGGCGCGGGCCGCGCAGCGGCGCCATGTCGAGGTAATCCCGATGCGCATGCCCCCATATTTCGAGATCAAATGCCGGGAAGCACACCGCATTGTCATGCGTGACACCGAGGATATGCACGTCAGGTATGTCGGTGAGTCCGGCTCGAACAAACACCGAGTTGGCCAAAGCGGGGTCGTGGTTGCCGGGCAGCATGACCGTCGGCGTGCCCGCTTCGGCAAGCAAGTTTCACGCGTTATCGAGCACCGCCGTACTCAGCTGATTATTCTCGAACGTGTCGCCCGCCAGCAGAACGACATCCGCTTGCAGCACTCTGGCCGTCGCCAGCACGACGCGAAGCCCCTCGGCACCGCGGCTGTCGTTGACATGAACATCGGAGCAGTGGACCAGCAGCACCTCGCGTGACGGAGGCGCATCTTACACCCGCTCGAAATCGGTGCGTTCGGCGACCGGCAACCTCCGAAGGTAGCGGCGCAGGCAGTCGAGGCCGAGTTCGACGGCGCCGAGGCGGACCCAGTCGCGGCCGCCATAGATGCGCGAGCGGCGGGATTCGACGCCTTCCTCGCCGGCGATTGCGAGATGGATGCTGCCGCCGAAATCGATGCGGTCGGGGCCATCATCGACTTCGATCAGCACCGCTAGCGCGTGGGTCGCGCCGGTCTCCTCGCGCACCGCACGCGCGACTGCCTCGGCCGCCTCGCGGCTCAATTCGCCCGAGATCAGTCCGCCGTCGAGGCCGAGCGTCTCGGCGATCTCGGCCGGGTCGCGGGCGACAAGACCGCGGCGAAAGACTCTCTCCGCGCCCGGTAGATGCGCGATGCGGGCGGCGATCTGCCCGCCAGTGAAGGTTTCAACCACCGCGAGTGAGCCTTGCTGCGCCGCAAGCACGGAGAGCACGACGCCTTCGAGCGTCTGATCGTCTTCGGCGATGATAAAGTTGCCGAGACGGCGGCGCACCTCTTCCTGCACCGGCGCCAGTTTTGCCTGGATCTCGTTCATATGGGCGCCGCGCACGGTCAGCTTGGTCTCGATCTGCGGGTAATGGGTGCGGAAGCCGAGCTTGACGCTGCCGTCGGCCACGAGCTCCTCGACCCCGGTGAGAAGCTGGTCGACATGCGACTCGCCGAGACCGTAGGTGTGGAAGCGCTTCAGATGGATCACGCTCGGCGAGCCGCTGCGCGCCAGGAGGCGCGGGATGATCTGCTCTTCGAGCATGCGGCGCAGCTCGCGCGGCACGCCGGGAGTAAAGAAAAACTGCGCCTTGCCGATGTCGAGCGCGAAGCCGCACGCGGTGCCGATCGGGTTGTCGAGGATTTCGGCGGTCGACGGCAGCATCGCCTGCTTGCGGTTGTTGTCGGACATGACGCGGTTGCGGCGGCGGAAGAAATCCTCCATGCGCTGGAGCCAGTCCTCGTTGAGGACGAGCTCGACGCCGGCGGCGCGCGCCGCGATCTCCTGCGAGAGATCGTCGACGGTCGGCCCGAGTCCGCCATTGACGATAACCGCGTCGGCGCGTTCGCCTGACAGCCGGAATGCCGCGAGCAATTCCTCGCGGTCGTCGCCGACGATTGTCCCTGAGGTGACCGAAAGCCCGAAATCCTCGAGTTTCTGGGCCATATAGCTGAAATTGGTATTGACGATCTTGCCGGTCAGCACTTCGTCGCCGGTGCAGATGATCTCGATGCGCATGCCTTCCTCTCAGCTTAATATTTGACTTGATAATCTATCAGAATATTAGCAGGTCACCCGTCACCCCCGCGAAAGCGTCGCGAAAGCGGGGGTGACGAATACCATATTTTGGCTCCGATACTTATCACTCGAAGGCTCGCTTGATGCGCGCCCAGTCTTCGATCGCCCGCTCCTCGCCGGGGGTGATGGCGACGACGATTTGGCTCCAGCCCGCGCCGCGCAACGCCTCGACGCGTTATTTGAGCTCTTGCTCGCCGGCGGTGAAGGTGGTGCGCCGGATCAGCTCAGCGGTGACAAATTTACGTTCCTCGGGCTTGACGAAGAGGAAATGTCCGCGGTGGTTCGTCAGATAGCGCGCGTCGGGCGGCTCATAACGGCGCGCCATCTCGACATAGCCGGCGACATCGGCGGCGATCGCTTGCGGCACGGGCGAGATATTTTCCCACCCCTCCATGGCAAAATCGGCCGCGCGGTGAAACAGCACGGCGGCGCGCGGCCCGGCTTGCGCCATCGCACGAGGGCTGTCGGCCGGCTCGCCCTCGGCCAGCACGCAGCCGCAGGTCCAGGCAGTGGAATAGAGGCCGCCGAGGCTGCGGCCAGCCGCCTTCCAGCTGCGCTGCATACTTTCGATCGCGCCCATGGCGCTGGGAACATCGGAGACAAAGCTCTTCCACCCGGCATTAAGCTTCACGGTCAGCGCCTGCGATCGCGGGCCATAAGCGGAAATGTGCAGAGGTATCGGGTCCTTTGTGTTGATCAGCCCGATCTCAAGATTGAGAAACCGGATTTTCCGGCGCTTGCCTTCGATCGGCGTCTCGACGGTTTCATGATTCAGCAATCCGTAGACGACCCGGATGTATTCTTCCATGTCCGCGAGCTTGATGGCGCCCAAACCCATGGCACGGCGCGCCGAGAAGCCCGTGCCGATGCCGAAATCGATGCGACCCGGCGCCATCCCGTTGAGCGTCGCAAACGCATTGGCGGTGACCGCGGCGATGCGGTTGGAGGGCACCAGGACTTCGGTGCCGAGCCGGATCCGCGAGGTCTTGAGGGCGGCCGCCGCCATCGCGACAAAGCAGTCGCCGGTGATCATCTGCGTGTCGAAGAACCACGCATGGGTGAACCCCAGCTCCTCGGCCCGCTGCGCCAGCTTCCACGAGTTGCTCGCCGTCGCAATGCCGATCCCGAAATCCATGGCCACCCATTCCTCCTCATGCGACCCGGACGGGAACTATACGCCGCTCAGGTCGGGTGGGTGGCCGAATTTTGCCGTGCCAGGGACTGAGTTCCCGTTCATTAAAACTATCGCAAAACTGTCATGTAGGAGTCATCGGCCACCGCTATCAGGCCGCGGTGTGAGAACATCACCGTGCACGGCTGAACAGGCGCCGCCGGTCGCCTTTGCCCTTCTCGCCATAATCACCTATTCGCGATGCTCGGCCCGACCTTCCTTTGTCGTGCCGATTGCGATGCTGAACGCGCTGACGCAGGTGGATCATGTCGTGACACTGGAGCGCGGCATTCATTGCCGGGCGGGGCGGGCGAAAAGAGCTACTTCAGATCGACGATCTCGATCCAGTTCGGCTGCGTACCCATCGCGTAATGGCCTATCGGCTGCAATTCGCCGCTCGCCTGGTCGATCGCGTAGACGGTCATCCCGGCCGAGTCCATGCCGACTGAGAGCAGGAACTTGCCGCGCGGGTCGATCGCGAAGCCGCGCGGCGTCTTCTCGGTCGGGAAGCGGCCGATCGGGGTCAGGGTGCCCTTATCCGGGTCGATCTTGTAGCCGATCAGCATGCTGGTCTTGCGCTCGGCGCCATAAAGGAACCTGCCGTCCGGCGTCACATGGATGTCCGAGGCGGCGGGCTGCTCCTTGTATTCATTGGTATCGACGAATTGCAGTTCCCTTAGCGTCCCCGATGCCGGGTCGACCGCATAGGTGCCGATCGTCGCTGTCGTCTCGGTGATCAGATAGGCGAATTTCCCATTGGGGTGCAGGGTCAGGTGGCGCGGCCCGGCGCCTGCCTTGGTGGCGATCTGGCCTGGGCCGTTGGGTGTCACCGTGCCGGTGGCGGGGTCGAAATTGAACTCCATCACGATGTCGCCGCCGAGCACCGGCAAATAAACGTGCTTGTTGCCGGCATCGATGACGACGCAATGCGCCTTGGGCTTGGTGTCGACGATCTGGGTCGCCTTCGCCTCGACGATGCGCTGCGCATTGATCGGGTAGATCGCCAGCTTGGCGCCGACATAGGAGGCGGCGAGCAGAAACCTGCCGGTACGGTCGGTGTTGATGTACGCCATCTGGTCGACCAGCGGGGTTGCCGCCAAATGCCTGAGCCGGCCGGTGGTCCGGTCGATGGCAAAGGTGGAGACCGGATAAGGCTCGCTGCGCAGCTGCGCGTAGAGGAAATGCTTATCCGGGCTCGTCGCCATCGGCAGGCTGGCGGGCGACGGCTTGTCGGTGCCCGGAACCGGGGTTTTCTCGATCAGCTCGAGCGCGCCCGTCGCCCGGTTGATCGCCAGGACGAACACCTCCTTGCTGCCGGCGTTCGATACATAGACGACCGTCTCCGGTATGCCTTGGGCCATCGTCTTGCGTCCTCCGATTAGGGTTTGCGCGCCGAAGCTGAACCCGGCGATCCCGCCAAGACCGAGCACCAACACGCGCCGCCGCGCCATCCGTCCGTGGCTCATCGCTCCCTCCCACCGTCGCGCGACACGATCAATCCGCGCGAACTAATTGCGGCTCACTCCGCCGGATTGGGTTCGAGCCCGGCCGGCACGCCCCTGCGGCGCGGCGCCTGTACCCCGATCGCCGTGACGACCGCCGCCAACAGCATGAAGCCGGCCAGCGCGTAGAGGCCGTTCTCGAAACTTCCGGTCGCGTCCTTGATCCAGCCGACCAGGAACGGTCCCATAAAGCCGCCGACATTTCCGACGGAGTTGATCAGAGCCATGCCGGCGGCCGCGGCCGTTCCGGTCAGGAAGGTAGAAGGCAATGGCCAGAAGGGTCCTTTCGACCCATAGAACCCGATCGTCGCCAGGCACATTGCGGCGAGCGACCAGAAGCTGCCGCCGAGCAACCCGGCGACGATCAGCCCGGCGGCGCCGACGAGGCAGCCAATAAAGAGGTTCCATTTGCGCTCCTGCATCCGGTCGGAGACATAGCCCCATACCACCATGCTGATCGTGCCGACGACATAGGGGATCATCGTCAGGAAACCGGTCTGGAGGTTCGAGACGCCCAGTTGTTTGATGATCTGCGGTACGAAAATGACCAGCCCCACACTTGCAGTGATGATGCCGAAATAGATGACTGCCAAAGCGACAACCCGGATATTGGTCAGCGATTGGAGCAGCGTATAGGTGCGGACGGCTTCCAGCTCGCGTTTTTCGTGGGCGAGCTCCGTCTCGATCCAATCCTTCTCTTCCCGGCTCAGCCAGGAGGCGTGTGCGGGCCGGTCTCTGAGATAACTGAGCAACAAAAAGCCGAGGATGACGGCAGGCGCCGCCTCGGCCAGGAACACCCACCTCCACCCGGCAAGACCAAAGGTGCCGTCGAGGCCCAACAACCCGGTCGAGATCGGTCCGCCGAGCGCGACCGAAATCGGCGTCGCCACGGTGAACCAGGAGATCATCCGCCCGCGGTGGCGCGCCGGAAACCAATAATGGAAATAGAACAGGATGCCAGGAAAGAAGCCGGCTTCTGCGGCGCCGAGCAGAAAGCGCAAGGTGACAAAGCTGATTGGACCACTGACAAACGCCATCGCCCCGGAAAACAGTCCCCAGGTGATCATGATGCGGGCAAGCCAAAACCGGGCGCCGACCTTCTCGAGCGTCAGGTTGCTCGGCACTTCGAAGAGGCAGTAACCGCCGTAAAATGCGCCGGCGCCGAGCCCAAAGAGGTAGGCGCTGAAGCCGAGATCCTTGTTCATCGTCAGCGCGGCAAAGCCGAGATTGACCCGATCGAGGTAGCACACGAACATGCACAGGATGGAGAACGGCAGCACGCGCAAATAGACCTTGCGCATCGTGGTTTGTTCGGCAGTCCGGGTCATGACCCTGCATCCGTAATTAACCGCGTTTGCCGTGTGTTCTAGGTCACTCCCCGCGAGTGGGCAAGGAGGGGGCAAATTGCATCGCTGCCGTGCCTGTTTGCGAGGCAGATTGCGTTCAGCAGTGGCAGGGTAGCTTTACCATGACGCCGGCTGGCCCCTAGTGCCGCTGAATTTCCCGATCACGGCAGCCGGTACTGGCACGAAACGCCAAAATGCGCACCTTTCCGACCATGCCTTTACCATATTGCAAGCAGTGGTTGAGTATAGGCCCAATCCAGGCCACGGCTCTTGCTTGATTATGATCGGAGCCGGCCTGTGGCAGGGTCGTGGATTTCGGAGCCGCGTTGGAATGAGGTGTGCTAGAAGAAAACGTGATCGTCCGGTAGCCGCCTTCGATAAGGCTGATCGCCGCCGCCAGAGCAAGGCGCGCCCGCCGCAGTTTCAACTCTTAACGGGGAAATCGATCCGATGCGCATCGCAGTGATCGGGACGGGATATGTGGGTTTGGTTTCGGGGGCGTGTTTTTCCGAATTCGGCGTGTCGGTAACCTGCGTCGACACGGATGCGGCAAAGATCGCGCGGCTACGGCGCGGCGAGATGCCGATCTACGAGCCGGGGCTCGAGGCGTTGGTGGCGGCCAATACGGGGGCGGGGCGGCTGTCCTTCACCACGGAGCTTTTGCCGGCGATCGAGGAAGCAGATGCGGTCTTCATCGCGGTCGGCACCCCGTCGCGGCGCGGCGACGGGCATGCCGACCTCAGCTATGTCTTTGCCGCGGCCGCGGAGATCGGCCGGGCTTTGGCCGAGGCCCGAGCCCGGGGCTACACGGTCGTGGTGACCAAATCGACAGTGCCGGTCGGCACCGGCCGCGAGGTCGCCGCGATCCTGCGCCGGGTCTGCCCGAGCGGTGATTTCGACGTTGCCTCAAATCCGGAATTTCTGCGCGAGGGCTCGGCGATCGAGGATTTCATGCGCCCCGACCGGGTGGTGATCGGCGCCGACGGCGACCGGGCCCGGGAGGTCATGCGCCAGCTTTACCGGCCGCTCTTTCTGAGCGAGACGCCGATGCTGCTGACCGACATCGAGACCGCCGAATTGATCAAATACGCCGCCAACGCCTTTCTCGCGACCAAGATCACCTTCATCAACGAGATTGCCGATCTATGCGAGCGGGTCGGCGCCGATGTCCAGGATGTGGCACGCGGGATCGGCCTCGACGGCCGCATCGGCCGCAAGTTTCTGCACGCCGGGCCAGGTTTTGGCGGATCGTGCTTTCCCAAAGACTGCAATGCCTTGGTGCGCACCGCCCGCGAGGCCGAGGCGGGTCTCGCGATCGTCGAGACGGTGGTGCAGGTCAACGAGGCGCGCAAGACCCGCATGGCCGACAAGATCATCGCCGCCTGCGGCGGTACAGTCGCCGGCAAGACGATCGCCGTCCTCGGGCTCACCTTCAAGCCCAACACCGACGACATGCGGGATAGCCCCAGCCTCGCGATCCTGCCGCGTCTCGCGGCGTCGGGCGCGGCGATCCGCGCCTTCGACCCAGCCGGGATAGACGAGGCGAGAAACCTGATGCCCGACTTCGTCTACTGCGACGATGCCTACGCAGCGGCCGAAGGCGCCGATGCGTTGGTGCTCTTGACCGAATGGAACGAGTTCCGCGCGCTCGACCTCGCCCGCATCGGGCGGCTGCTCGCAGAGCCGCTGGTCATCGACCTGCGCAACATTTATCAGCCGGCCGAGATGGCGGCCGCCGGCCTCGGGTATGTCAGCATCGGCCGCCCGCCGCAGCTCCGCCGAGCCTGATTGCGGGTCCCGTCACTTGCCGCCCCTCACCCCAACCCTCTCCCCGCTCGCGGGGCGAAGGGGTTACCGGCGTGCTCCCTCGCCCCGCCCTGTTGCGGGGAGAGGGTTGGGGTGAGGTTTTTTTTTCCTCGACCTTCGCCTGGGATCTCCTGATGAGCTCTGTCAGAAAGCGCGTACTTGTCACCGGCGGCGCCGGGTTTCTCGGCTCGCATCTCTGCGAGCGGCTGGTGGCCCGCGGCGACGACGTCTTGTGCGTCGACAACTACTTCACCGGCCGCAAGGACAATATCGCCGGCCTGCTGGGGGTCCCGCATTTCGAGGCGATGCGCCATGACATCACGCATCCGCTGTTTGTCGAGGTCGACGAAATCTATAACCTCGCCTGCCCGGCCTCGCCGATCCACTACCAGTTCGATCCGGTGCAGACCACCAAGACCAGCGTCATCGGCGCGATCAACATGCTCGGCCTCGCCAAGCGGCTGAAGGCCAAGATCTTTCAGGCTTCGACCTCTGAGGTCTATGGCGACCCGACCCTCCACCCGCAGCCCGAAGCTTATCGCGGCAATGTCAATCCGATCGGTCCCCGCGCCTGCTACGACGAGGGCAAGCGCTGCGCCGAGACCCTGTTCTTCGACTATTTCCGCCAGCACAATCTGCGAATCCGCGTCGTCCGCATCTTCAACACTTACGGCCCGCGCATGCACCCCAATGACGGCCGCGTCGTCTCCAACTTCATCGTCCAGGCCTTGCAAGGCGCGCCGATCACTCTTTACGGCGACGGCAGCCAAACACGCGCCTTTTGCTATGTCGACGACCTGGTTGATGGTTTCCTAGCGCTGATGGCCGCCCCCGACGAGATCACTGGCCCGATCAACCTCGGCAATCCGGTCGAGACCTCGGTCGCCCAACTCGCCGACATGATCGTCGAGATGACCGGCTCGCGCTCGAAGATTACTCGCCGGCCACTTCCCGTCGACGATCCGGTGCAGCGTTGTCCCGATATCGCCGAAGCCGAGCGGGTTCTCGGCTGGCATCCCAAGACACCCCTGAAAGACGGTCTGGTCCGTACCATCGACTATTTCGACAAACTGCTCGGCTCGACCCCGTGAGGGTTCTGGTGTTCGGGGCCGGAGGGCAGGTCGGCCGCGAGGTTTGCCGCGCAGCTTGGCCCGCATCATACGAGCTGGTTCCCCTCGATCGGAACGCGGCCGACATCACCAAGGCGGCGGCCGTAAGCGCCGTGATCGCGCGGGAACGACCGGGTCTGGTCATCAACCTTGCCGCTTTTACCGCGGTCGACCGCGCCGAAAGCGAGCCAGAAGCGGCTTGGGCGGTCAATTGTGCGGGAGCTGCCCACATTGCGGCCGTATGCGGCGAGGATGGGACGCCACTGGTTCACTTGTCGACCGATTACGTGTTCGACGGGCGCAAGAGCAAGCCCTACCGCGAGGCGGACTTGGTCAATCCGCTCAATGTCTATGGGAGCAGCAAGGAGGCCGGCGAGCGCGCCGTGCGGGCGGCGGCGCCTCGCCACATCATCTTGCGCACCGCCTGGGTGTACGGGGCCTACGGGGCAAATTTCGTAAAAACCATGTTGCGGTTCGGGGCCGAGCGCTCGGTCTTGCGGGTTGTCGCGGACCAGCGCGGCTGTCCCACCGCCGCCGCCGACATCGCTGCCGCGCTCATCGTGATCGCCCGGCAAATCGAGCGTGGCCGGACGGAATGGGGGACTTTCCATTTCGCCGCGGCGGGCAGCACCAGTTGGCATGGATTTGCCGAGGAGATTTTCGCTTTGGCACAGGCGCTCGGCGCTTGGCCAAGCGGATCGGGGCCGCGGGTCGAGCCGATCACTACCGACCAATATCCGACAGCGGCGCAGCGGCCGATGAACTCGGTGCTCGACTGCCGCAAGATCGCCGCCCTCGGCATTTCTCCACCGCCATGGCGGTCGAGCCTTCCCGCTGTTGTTCGAGAGCTGATCGGGGCAGGAAACCGATGAAGGGGATCATTCTCGCCGGTGGTCACGGCACCCGGCTCTATCCGGCCACTCTGGCGCTCAGCAAACAGCTGTTGCCGGTCTACGACAAGCCGATGGTGTATTATCCGCTGACGACCCTGATGCTGGCGGGCATCCGGGACATTCTGGTCATCACGACCCCGGTGGAACTGCCCCGCTTTGCCAATTTGCTGCGAGATGGCGGGCAATGGGGCCTCTCGATCCGATATGCCGAACAGGCGAAGCCCGAGGGGCTGGCGCAGGCCCTCGTCATCGGGCGAAGCTTCATCGGCAGCGACCACGTCGCGCTGGTTCTGGGGGACAACATCTTCTACGGCGACGGACTTCCCGCCATGCTCCGGCGGGCGGCGACGCCGCGCTCGGGCGCCACGATCTTCGCCTACCAAGTGCGCCACCCGGAAGCCTATGGCGTGGTCGAATTCGGCGCCGACGGCGCACCCATCGCCATCGTCGAAAAACCGCTGCAGCCGCGCTCTCATTGGGCTGTCACCGGTCTCTACATCTACGACAATTCCGCTCCGGAGATCGCTGCCTCTCTAGCGCCCTCGGCCCGCGGAGAATTGGAGATCACCGACCTCAATAACGTCTATCTGTCTCGGGGAATGCTCAAGGTCGAGCGGTTCGGGCGCGGCTATGCGTGGTTTGATACCGGCACTCACGATTCGTTGCTGGAGGCATCCGAATTCGTCCGCACGATAGAGCTGCGCCAGGGATTGAAGATCGCCTGCGTCGAGGAGGTCGCCTATCGCATGGGGTACATCGACGTGGACCAACTTCTCAGCCTTGCCCGGGAATTCAGCACGAGCGGGTACGGCAGCTACCTGGAGCGACTCGTCGAGGAACCTTGCTGACCCGTCAACGCGGCGTGCCGGCCGATCCCGTCGGTCTGGGGTCACATCGCGGGCGGCTCGTGATCGGCGAATTGCCGGTCGCGGCGAGCACAACGAAGGCCGATCTAGCTTCCTCGACCTCCGATTCCGACTTCTCTTCCAGACCCATCAACGAATTTCGGGCGCCAGTGTTTACCCGAATCAGCTCGTCGAGCTTCAGTTGGAGCGCCCGAGTGTCCCGGTTTTGCGTGTTCTGGATGACGAAGACCATCAGAAATGTCACGATCGTCGTGCCTGTATTGATCACGAGCTGCCAAGTATCCGACCAGCCGAAAAATGGGCCAGTCACCCCCCATAAGACGATGCTCAAGAAGGCCAGCGCGAATGTGCCGGAACGACCGAGTTGATGCTCCGTCCAGCGCGCGAAGCGGTCAAAGATCGCGCGCTCTGGTCCATCGCCATTGGCCCGCAGTTGCATTGGTTATATTCGCCCCATCAATAGGAGGATGACGACGATCACCAGTAGGAGGCCGAAGCCGCCGCTCGGGTAATATCCCCAGCCGCCGCTATAAGGCCAGGTCGGCAGTGCGCCGATCAGGATCAGGATCAGGATAATCAGTAGGATCGTGCCAAGCATGACGACACCGGAGTGTGGTTCTTGTACACGCGTACAAACCTCTGGCGTCAATAATAAGTTTCTGGTGAAGCCTAGCAGGGTGCTGAAAAACTCGCGTGTCATTCCGGGACGGCCTCTCAGGGCCGGGCCCGGAACCCATGAAAATAGGCCAAGCGGTTGATTTCACTGGTCCGTGTTGCTGGTTTCCGGGCTCGCGGGCGGAGCCCGCGCCCCGGAATGACAAAGTTCCTGCATTTTTCCGCAGCCTGCTAGAGAGGCGGGGCGCCTGTTCGTCGTGATCCCCGGAGAGGCGCGCCGGGACCCTCGATCCCCCAACAGGGCGGTTATTGAAACGCCTCATTCGTAGCAAGCAATAGAATTTGGTTTTCAGATTTCATGAAAACCGTGGAGCGGCCCATGGGCCGCTCCACTGATCCCACGCGTTATTCCGTGAGCTTACCAGTAGGGTGACAATTCGCTCTAATGCAAGGCGCGTTCGAGTTCTCTTTTGCTCATCCTCGAACGCCCTGGAATGTCTCGCCGCCTCGCCTCGGCGTAGAGCTCTGCCCGAGTCCGCCCATCATCGGCTCGCTCGCTCCGATCCTTCTCGGTCGCGCCGCGTCGTTCGCGCGCCTTGGTGCGCTTCAAATTTTTGCCATTCTTCTCCTTGCTCTCGTATTTTGAAGCGCCGGCCTCGCGCAGCCCGATTGCGATCGCCTGCTTCGGGTTCCTGACCTTTCGCCCGCTACTGCTTTCGAGCTCCCCGTGCTTGAACTCGTGCATAACGCGGCTGACCGTTTCCTTTTGCGCCTTGGATTGATGAGTCGCCATTGGTTGACCTCGCGAAATTGGATTATTGTAAAGATCGTTCGCTGGCCGCCATGGGTTCCAACGATTTGCGATACGCGCGCCAATTACGGCGCCCTATCCTCCGTTCTAGACCATCCCTTGCGCACGGGAACCGATCATTCGCCTGTCTCGTTCGCGACAGCAGGTGCAGTTGGATAGAGGTTGCGGTATCGGCGTGAAAAATCCCGCCGGTACACTCACTCGGCTGAGTGCTGCAATCGCTGCCCTATTGCTCCTTCTTTGGAAACAGTGTTGGGAAGTCGTACCGTGGGTAGAGGCCTACTGCTTTGGTTGCTGGGAATTCCCATTCCGGTGATCATTCTGCTCTACGTGTTCCACGTCATCTGACGATTAGCAGAGGGGCCGAACCAGATCAGAGGCCTCGACTGACAACAACGCCGGAACTGCCGTCGTACTTCCACTGTTGGCGGCATGTCTGATCTCAATCGGAGGAAACTGTGTCGAACGCAACCAGGACTGCAATATTTGCAGCTATCATCGCTGCAGCAGCACCCGGCGCCTATGCGCAAACCCGTGCAATGCCGGACACGCACGTCGCAGTGACGAGCCACATCATTCAATCGGACGAAGTCCGCGCCAGCAAAATGATCGGGAGCACAGTATACGACCTGCAAAACCGCAACATCGGCAAGGTCAAGGATCTCGTCCTCAATAAGGACGGTGCTGTCGATGTCGTGGTGCTTGATGTCGGCTCTTTCCTCGGTATGGGCGGCAAATACGTCGGCATACCGATCAGCGACATCAAGACCAACAATAACCGTCTGACGCTCGACCGCACCAAGGAGCAATTGCAGCAGATGGTGGCATATCAGCTCGAGAATCCGGACACCGGGGCTGGCACCTCGACCTCACCGGTTACTGGCGGCCACCTCGGACGATAAACGAAGCGAGTATGTTCCAGCGGAGCCGGGCGGAGGTCCCTCCGTCCGGTTCGGCTTGTTTGGGGCGGTATAGGGCTGAAGAGGTCGGCAGGCCGATGACGCGTATCAAGGCGGTTGGTACGAGAAACCACCGACCAAGGGCTTGCGGCGATGGCGCGGGTCGATGCTGGCTGGGGCTTCCTCGCAAGCGTTCTACCGCGAGAAAGCTCGACCTCAAGATGGGCTTTGCCTCGCTCGACGACTTCCTGATCGGCTTCTGGAGGGTTCTTCCTGCCCCGCGACGCCAACAACTTGCTTGCCATGCTTTGGGCTTGGCAGAAGGGCGACATCAGCGCCAATGAGCTCTACAACGGCGACTTCGAGAGGGCGCTCGGCGCGATCACGGCGCGAGCCATCGTGATGCCCGGCCAGACCGACCTCTATTTCCCGCCGGAAGACAACGAGTATGAGGTCAGTCACTGCCCAAACCGCTCAAATGATCTTGCGCGCTCGCAGTTCCTCTAGGATCTGCTCGGCAGCGGTGTCGGGTGTCACGCCAATCGTCGTCACTCGGATTTCGGGGGCTTCCGGCGTCTCGTAAGGCGAGTTGAGACCGGTGAAGTGCGGGAGCCGCCCGGCCCTCGCCTTCTCGTAGAGCCCCTTGGGGTCTCGGCGCATGCACTCCTCGAGCGGCGTATCGACATACACTTCGAGGAAGGCGGTCGGACCTGCTAGCTCGCGGACCATGCGCCGCTCTGCGCGAAACGGCGAGATGAACGAGCAGATCACGATGAGCCCGGCCTCAGCCATCAGTTTAGCAACCTCGCCGACCCGTCTGATGTTCTCGACCCGGTCGGCGTCGGTGAAGCCAAGATCACGATTGAGACCGTGCCGAACATTATCGCCGTCGAGCAGCATCGTGTGCCGGCCGAACGCGAGCAGCTTCTTCTCGACGATGTCGGCGATCGTCGATTTTCCGGCGCCCGACAATCCGGTTAGCCAAAGCACCGCCGACAACTGATCCTTCAGCGCGGCGCGTTGCTCCCGGCCGACGGTCAGCGCCTGCCAGTGAATATTGCTGGCCCGGCGCAGGCCGAAGGCGATCATTCCGGCTCCGGCAGTTTCGTTGGTGAAGCGGTCGATCAGAACGAAGGCGCCGGTATCGCGGCAGGTGGCATATGGATCGAAGGCCACAGGCGCCGCTGTCGACAGATTGCAGAACCCGATCTGGTTGAGGCCGAGCGTCCGATCCGCCAGATGCGCCAGCGTCTCCACATCGATGCGGTGCTTGAGCGCGGTCATGGTGGCCGGCACGGTGCGCGTGCCGATCTTCAGCAGATAAGAGCGGCCCGGGACGAGCGGCTGATCGCTCATCCAGATCACATGCGCGGCGAACTGGTCGACACATTCGGGCGGCTCGCGAGGATCCGCGAGCAGATCGCCGCGCGCAATGTCGATATCGGTTTCGAAGGTGAGGGTGACCGCATCACCCTCTCGCGCACGATCGGCTATGCCCTCGAAGGTGACGATTTCCTTGAGCCTTGCGGACCGACCCGAGCCGGCCAACAAAACGTCGTCGCCGGGGGCGATCGAGCCGGACACCACGGTACCCGAGAAGCCGCGAAAGTCGCCGTTCGGGCGATTGACCCATTGCACCGGGAAACGGAAGGGCCGTTCGACGCAGCCACCCGAAATGTCGACCGAATGAAGGTGCTCGATCAGACTGGGGCCGTTATACCAAGGCATTCGACCCGAGATCTCGGTGACATTGTCGCCGAACCGCGCCGAGAGCGGAATTGCCGCAACGGAGACCTCGCCGAGGCCAGCCGCGAAAGCCGAAAAGCCCTCGTCAATCTCCTCGAACCGTCGCCTATCGAAGTCGACCAAATCCATCTTATTCACGGCGAGCACGATCTGCCGAATTCCGAGCAGCCAACAAATAAAGGCGTGCCGCTTGGTTTGCGGCAGCACGCCCTTGCGCGCGTCGACAAGGATAACGGCGAGCTCCGCGGTCGAAGCGCCGGTCGCCATATTGCGCGTGTATTGCTCGTGCCCCGGGGTATCGGCGACGATAAAGGCGCGCTCCGGCGTTGCAAAGAAGCGATAGGCAACGTCGATCGTGATTCTTTGCTGGCGCTCGTCTTCGAGCCCGTCGAGCAGCAGCGAGAAATCGAGGTCATCACCGGTCGTACCGAACCGCCGGGATTCGCGCTGCAATGCGCCGAGCTGGTCGTCGAGGATCGAACCACACTCGTAGAGCAGCCGCCCGATCAATGTCGATTTGCCGTCGTCGACCGAGCCGCAGGTCAGCAGACGCAGCAGATCCTTGCCCGGCCGAGCGCAAGGCTCGCCATACGGGCGGGACATCAGAAATAACCTTCCCGCTTCTTGCGTTCCATTGCGGCTTCCTCGTCGCTGTCGATCAGCCGGCCCTGTCGCTCCGAATGGCGCGCATTGCGCAACTCGGCAACAATTTGGCCCGGCGTGGCAGCGGTAAATTCGATGGCGCCGGTCAGCGGGTAGCATCCCAAGGTGCGAAAGCGGACGCGCCGCAATTCGGGGCGCTCGCCGGGCTCCAGCGGCAGACGATCGTCGTCGACCATGATCCAAACCTCACCGCGGCTGACTACCGGGCGCGGCCTGGCGAAGTAGAGCGGCACGACGGGAATTTCTTCTGCTGCGACGTATTCCCAGATGTCCAGCTCGGTCCAGTTGGACAGCGGGAACACGCGCATCGACTGCCGCTCGCGCAAACGGGTGTTAAAGAGGCGCCAGAGTTCAGGCCTCTGGTTCTTCGGGTCCCAGGCGTGGTCGGCGCTGCGCACCGAAAAGATCCGCTCTTTGGCGCGGCTCTTTTCCTCGTCCCGGCGCGCCCCGCCGAGCGCCGCGTCAAAGCCATGGCGGTCGAGCGCCTGCTTCAACGCTTCGGTCTTCATCACCGCCGTGTGCAATGCCGATCCCGAAGTGATCGGGTTGATGCCCCGCACTCTCCCCTCTTCGTTGGTGTGGACGATGAGATCGATCCCGAGCCGGCGCACCGTGTCGTCGCGAAAGGCAATCATCTCGCGGAACTTCCAGCCGGTATCGATATGGAGGAGCGGAAAAGGCGGCTTGCCGGGGAAAAACGCCTTGCGTGCCAGGTGCAGCATTACGCTCGAATCCTTCCCGATCGAATACAGCAGGACCGGGTTGCGGAATTCGGCAGCCACCTCGCGCATAATGCCCATCGACTCGGCTTCGAGGCGCTTCAGATGTTCGGGCAGGAGCCGAGCGGACAGGACGCGCTCGCCGACGATAGGCAAAAAATGTCCTTCAATATTCTGCCGATAATGGCGACAGGGCGCGCCCGCGGCTTTTGCTCAATGCAGCTTCGGCGTCCTGAGAAACCGCGTCCGATCGGCGGACAGGATGCGAACCGTCAATGTTTCGTGGTCGCGAACCACCTGCATCACCACCTCGCAGCCGGCGGGCCCCCCCGCCCACACCTTCCGCCACAGGCCCGCGAGGCTGGCGACCGGATCATCGCGCACCGCCAGGATGCGGTCGCCGGGGCGCAGCCCAGCTCTGCTTGCGGGCCCCTTTTCGGTGAGTCCGGCGACCACGATCGCGTCCTCCACCTCGGCGGCGAGCAGCCCGAGCCATGGGCGGGCCGGCCGGTTCGGCCGGCCATATGTCAGCATGTCGTCGAGGATCGGGGGCAGCAGCTCGATCGGCACCACCATGTTGACGTCGCGGCGCAGTTCGCGGCCGTTGGCGTGCTGAACGTGCAGCGAACCGATGCCGATCAGCCGGCCATCGGCGCCGATCAGCGCGGCGCCGCCCCAAAACGGGTGGGCCGGCGCCGTAAAGATCGCGCGGTCGAGGACATATTCCCAATATCCGGCAAATTCCTGCCTGGCGACGACCCTCGCCGACAGCGCGTGGCGCCGGCCTCCTTCGGCGGCCATGATGGCGCGGTCGCCGGCGCCGACCCGCACCCCGATGCCGAGCTCGATCGGCGACACCTTCAGCCGTCCGAGCGCCTGCACGAGACCAAAGCCGGTCTCCTGGTCGTAGGCGACGACATGCCCTTGCACGGCGCCGCCGCCCTCCGAGGTGAGCCAGATCGTCTCGGCCTCGGTGATCAGATAGCCGATCGTCAGCACTAAGCCGTCTTCGCGGATCAGAACCCCGCTGCCGGCGCGTTCGGTGCCGAGCGTCCCGGCGGTGGAGGCATCCTCGGGGACGGTCGCGCGCAGGCCGAGGACGGCGCTCAGCGCCCGGTCCAGATCAAAGGCGCAATCCGCCTGCTTCGGCTGGATCTCGCCCGGTATTTCCCAATCTACGGTTCGCGACATCTTGGCGGCTCATTTGTAGCGGGTAGCCGTATCATAACCACAAACGACCCGGCTGGGTTCAGCTCTTTTCAACACACCCCTTCCCACGAACACTGGCCCGTCCCGTCGGTACCGCCCTCGTTGCGCCAGCTACAATCAGAAATAGAGTTGATAATCGCTCGTCGCTGTATCAGCAGCGAATCTGCAGCCAGAGTTCCTCTCAAAGTTGAACACCTGTCCGCTCGAGCGATGCCGCTGCGCAATGGCTGTCGTGGCACGGCAGCCGGTCCCACGGCCGGCGGGGTGCCGGCCGGCTTTCTCGAGGGCCGTCCGGCGCTCAGCCCGGCGATCTGGTGAAGTCCATCAACCATCGCGTCTCGTCCATCGCGCCGGCAGCTTAGTGCCGAACATGCCATCGGCCGTAAGTATCCGATGCGAGTTTGGCAATATTATGATCATAAACCCCGCCACGCTCGAAAGCCCTTGCGAGAAGGGCTGCCCATTACGCGAGACGACGTGGCGCACCGAGCCGAGCTGGTCGGGCCTGTAAGAGAGCCGCCCACAGTTTCAGCCGCTGCTGCTTTGCGGCGCCCGGGAGAAAAAGGGGTGGAGAAAAAGGTGGAGAAAAATGGGTCAGAGTAGATTTTCCCACATACAGCGGCTATGCTGTTGAGCAGCCATAAACAAGGATCCCCATGGCTCGGCACGGCCGCTATTTCCTGCCCGACCAGCCGCTGCACGTGATCCAGCGGGGCAACAATCACAGCGCTATCTTCTTCGACATCGAAGACTACGAACACTACCGTGGCTGGCTCGCCGGAGCAGCTGCCGAATACGGTTGTCTGATCCACGCATATGTGCTGATGACCAACCACGTGCATCTCCTGGTCACTCCCGAGCGTGCCGAGAGCCTGCCGCGCGCCATGCAATCGCTCGGCCGGCGCTATGTGCGCGCGATCAACGCCGCCCGCCGGCGGAGCGGGACCTTATGGGAGGGGCGCTATAGGGCGGCGCCGATCGATAGCGAGGCCTACTTCCTGGCCTGCTGCCGCTATATCGAGCTCAACCCGGTGCGCGCGCGCATGGTGGCGCACCCGGCCGATTACCGGTGGTCGAGCTACCGGGCGCATGCGCACGGCGCCGCAGATGCGCTGGTGAGCGACCATCCGCTTTACCATGCCCTCGGGCGCGGTGCCGCAGCGCGCCAGACGGCCTATCGGGATTTGTTCCGAACGGCATTCGAGCCGGGTTTCGTGGACGCGCTGCGCGCGGCGACCAATGGTGGGTGGGCGCTCGGCGACGCAAGCTTCGAGCGCCAGCTCGCCGACGCGCTCCGCCGGCGCGTCACGTCTCTGCCAAGAGGCCGACCGCGCAGGGAGCGTGCCGCCAAACAGCGGCAGCTTAGTCTACTCTGACCCCTTTACCTTACCCTTTCTGGATGTCGATTGGATCGATAGGGGGCTCAATTCGTTTGGCAGGTTTGCCATCTTACCGATGGGGACGCAGCCTCTAACGCTTTTTTGGACCTCGGCGTTGCCGGCTCGCGGTCGCTCTCTCGAATTTTAGAGGCTGGAAGGATCGTCGTATCTGCTTGACACGCCGAGCTTACTTAATTATGTCAGCAGCACTCTCAGGGTGAGAGTGCTAATTCCATTTGGGTTTCGGTTCCAGGAGGTATTCATGAAATTCCGTCCGTTGCACGACCGCGTGCTGATTCGGCGGGTCGAGGGCGAGGAGAAGACGGCGGGCGGCATCATCATCCCCGACACGGCGAAAGAAAAGCCGATGGAGGGCGAGGTGGTCGCCGCCGGTCCGGGTGCGCGGGGCGACGATGGCAAGCTCCAGCCGATGGACGTCAAAGCGGGCGACCGTGTGCTGTTCGGCAAATGGTCGGGCACCGAGGTCAAGCTCGAAGGGGAAGAGCTGATCATCATGAAAGAGTCCGACATCATGGGCGTGCTCGAGCGCGGCGCCGCCGCACAAAAGGTCGCGTGAGGAGATAAAGAGAGATGGCTGCCAAAGAAGTCAAATTTCATGGCGACGCGCGCGAGCGCATGCTGCGCGGCGTCGATATCCTCGCCAATGCCGTCAGGGTGACGTTGGGCCCAAAGGGGCGCAATGTCGTCCTAGACAAATCGTTTGGCGCGCCGCGCATCACCAAAGACGGCGTTACGGTCGCCAAGGAAATCGAGCTGCCCGACAAATTCGAGAATATGGGCGCCCAGATGGTGCGTGAGGTCGCCTCCAAGACCAGCGATCAGGCAGGCGACGGTACGACTACTGCGACCTTGTTGGCCCAGGCGATCGTCCGCGAGGGCGCAAAGGCGGTTGCGGCCGGAATGAACCCGATGGACCTGAAGCGCGGTATCGACCTCGCCGTGGCCGCGGTCGTCGAGGACATCAAGAAGCGTTCGAAGAAGATCTCGACGAACGAAGAGATCGCGCAGGTCGGCACGATCTCGGCCAATGGCGAGCGCGAAGTCGGCGAGATGATCGCGCAAGCGATGCAGAAGGTCGGCAACGAGGGAGTGATTACGGTCGAGGAGGCGAAGAGCCTGGAGACCGAGCTCGATGTTGTCGAAGGGATGCAGTTCGACCGCGGTTATCTCTCGCCCTATTTTGTCACCAACGCCGAGAAAATGATCGCCGAGTTGGAGAACCCCTACATTCTGATCCACGAGAAGAAGCTGTCCGGCTTGCAGGCGATGCTGCCGGTGCTCGAGTTGGTGGTGCAGAGCGGCCGACCGCTGCTGATCGTCGCCGAGGATGTCGAGGGCGAGGCCTTGGCGACGCTGGTCGTCAACAAGCTGCGCGGCGGCCTCAAAGTGGCGGCGGTCAAGGCGCCGGGCTTTGGCGATCGCCGTAAGGCCATGCTCGAGGATATCGCAGTCCTGACCGCCGGGCAGGTGATCAGCGAAGATCTCGGCATCAAGCTCGAAAACGTCACACTCGACATGTTGGGGCAGGCCAAGCGCGTGCGCGTCGAGAAAGAGAACACGACGATCATCGACGGCGCAGGCAAGAAAGAGGACATCGAGGGCCGCATCGCGCAGATCAAGCAGCAGATCGAGGAGACGACCTCGGACTATGACCGCGAAAAGCTGCAGGAGCGGCTGGCGAAGCTCGCCGGCGGCGTCGCGGTGATCAGAGTCGGCGGTTCGACCGAGATCGAGGTCAAGGAGAAGAAGGACCGGGTCGACGACGCGATGCACGCGACCCGCGCCGCGGTCGAGGAAGGTGTCGTCGCCGGCGGCGGGGCCGCGCTGCTGTATGCAATCCGCGTTCTCGAGAACCTAAAACCGGCCAACAATGACCAAAAGGTGGGCGTCGACATCGTCAAGAAGGCGCTGTCGTACCCGGCCCGCCAGATCGCCGAGAACTCCGGCACCGACGGGTCGATCATCGTCGGCAAGCTGCTCGACAGCACCGATCCGAATTACGGGTACGATGCTCAGAAGGGCGAGTTCACCGACATGATCCGGTCCGGAATCATCGATCCGACCAAGGTCGTGCGGCACGCGCTGCAGGATGCGTCCTCGGTGGCGGGTCTGTTGATCACGACCGAAGCGATGGTCGCCGAGAAGCCGGAGCCGAAGACCCCGCCGGCGATGCCGCCCGGCGGTGGAATGGGCGGAATGGACTTCTAAAGCACCCGCTCATCCCATGAGCTAAGCCGCTCGCCCGCGGGGAAACCGCGGGCGAGCGGTTTTGTTAAGCACGAGATGGATTGCATAAAGCCCGAATTGGATCGATCCTGGCCCGGCATCTGTGTTGCGTGCCGGAGAGAGGAGGTTCAATGGGCGAAGTCATTCCGTTCCCGTCACGCAATGTTGCCGAAGCGGCAGTGGGAAACGTCGCAAGGCGGCGTCCCCCAGCGACGGTTTTTCAGGACCGCGGCTGGCGCATCCTCGAACTGCCGAGCAGCGGACAATATCTCGCGGTATCCAGCTATTGCCGCCGCGGCGTCGTAGTCGGCCGCTTTGCTCCGCAAGCGGCTGCCGAGAACCATCACGAAGGCACCGAAATCGCCATCCTGACGCGCTGCGGCGCCGACGAGAAGCTGGCCCGCTGCACGATCGCTTGGCTGAATTCGGGCGGCCCGCGAACCGCCATCCTCAGTTCCTTCGTCGTCGCCGCGGGAGGCCGCTACCGATATTGGCGCGACGCGATCGTCGAAGTCGCGGCGATCGGCGGGACCAGGCTCGCGAGGCTCCTTGACGGCAGCATCGCTATCGCGCGGGAACCCGAGCCGGTGGCGCTGCTCGATCTATTCGCCCCCGCCACGGAAAACCGATATCGCGCCGCCTTCGATCGCCTGCCGCGCGAGATGCGCGCTGCCATTCTGCGCTGGGCCGATCCACGGGCTCAATTTGGCGGTTGGCCGGATCCGGCGTCGCGCCTTTAGCCGGCATTCCGCGCTTGCGCCTGCCGCAACCCTGCTCTGCTTAGGCGAACTGCCGGTCCGCGCGACACGCCCCATCCTTGCCAGCCGACAGCGCCCTGCCCATACTGATCGTCATGCGGCGTCTTTTGTCCGATCCGATTTTCGAGGCGGCGGCCACCGCGCCGATGCGGTCGTGCGACCACCCCGGCTGCGTCGGCGTCGGTGATTTCCGCGCGCCGAAATCCCGGCTCGACCTGCACGATTATCACTGGTTTTGCCTCGAGCACGTGCGCGCCTACAACTCCGCGTGGAACTACTACGCGGGGATGAGCGATGCCGAGATCGAAGCCGAGATCCGCCACGATACCGTCTGGCAGCGCCCGAGCTGGCGGCTGGGCGATCGTCACGGCCCCGGTTACGCCGATCGGATCCGCGATCCTTTAGGCGTGTTCTCCGGCGGCCCGGAGGGGGCCCGGGATCGCCACCGGCCCCATGGGGACCACAGGCGGGGCGACCACGCGCGGGATCCCGTGCGGCGCGCGCTGTCGGCGCGCGAGCAGGCGCTCGCTGTTTTCGAACTCGAGCCGCCCTTCACTTTGGTGCGCCTCAAGGCGCGGTATAAAGTCCTGGTCAAGCTGCATCATCCCGACGCCCATGGCGGCGACAAGGCGGCCGAGGAGAAGCTCAAGATCATCAATCAGGCTTACGCCACATTGAAGGCGAGCTACTTCGCATGAACCATCGCGCTGCCGCGCCTCGAGCCCATCCTGCTCCACCCCATCCTCCACCACTGAGATAAAAGCGAATAATGCCATCCGTCCAGCCAACGGCGCCCACCCCCACCCCCGCCTTTCCTTTGGAACAGCCCGACATCACGATCTCGGTCCGTCAGACCTTCGGCATCAACAGCGATCTGCAGGTCCCGGCGTTCAGCCAGGCGAGCGAGCACGTCCCCGATCTCGACGACGCCTATCGTTTCGACCGCGACACGACATTGGCGATCCTCGCCGGATTCGCATTCAACCGCCGCGTGATGATCCAGGGCTACCACGGCACCGGCAAATCGACCCATGTCGAGCAGGTCGCCGCGCGGCTCAATTGGCCTTGCATCCGCGTCAACCTCGACAGCCACATCAGCCGCATCGATCTGGTCGGCAAGGACGCGATCGTCTTGCGCGACAACAAGCAGGTCACCGAATTCCGCGAGGGTCTTCTGCCCTGGGCATTGCAGCATCCGGTCGCGCTGTGCTTTGACGAATACGATGCCGGACGCCCCGACGTCATGTTCGTGATCCAGCGCGTCCTGGAGGTCGAAGGCAAGCTGACCCTGCTCGATCAGAACCGGGTGATCCGGCCGCATTCATGCTTCCGGCTGTTCTCGACCGCGAACACCGTCGGCCTCGGCGACACAACCGGGCTCTATCACGGCACACAGCAGATCAACCAGGGCCAGATGGACCGCTGGAACATTGTCGCGACATTGAACTATCTGCCGCACGACGCCGAGGTCGACATCGTCTTGTCGAAAGTGCCGGATTACGACAACGACGAAGACCGGCGGACGATCAGCGCGATGGTGGCGCTGGCCGATCTGACCCGCGCCGGCTTCATCAACGGCGACATTTCGACCGTCATGTCGCCGCGCACAGTCATGACCTGGGCCGAGAACGCCCGCATCTTCGGCGATCTGGCCTTTGGTTTCCGGCTGACCTTCCTCAACAAATGCGACGAGACGGAGCGCCCGACGGTGGCCGAATACTACCAGCGCTGCTTCGGCACCGAGCTGGCGGAAACCGGCGTCAACGCAACGTTGATGTAGGAGTTTCATCGCTAGCCGATGGCCCAGGACTTCTCACCGACCGAGATCTTCAAGCGCGCCACTGCGGCGACGCTGCGGGCTATCGCCGAGCGCGACGACGTGACTGTGGGCTTCGGCCCCGAACCGGCCGGCCAGAGCGGCGCGCGGGTGCGCCTGCCAAACCCGCCGCGCGATCTGCCGGCGGAAGAGGCGGCGCAATTGCGCGGCGCCGCCGACAGCGTGGCGTTGCGGCTGCGCTATCACGACGATGCGGTGCACAGCAAGCGCGTGCCGAACGGGCCGCTCGCCCGGGCAGTGTTCGACGCCGTCGAGCAGGCGCGGGTCGAGGCGCTGGGCTCGCGGCGCATGGCCGGGGTCGCCTCGAATCTGGAAGCGATGCTCGACGAGCAGTATCGGCGGCAAGGTTATGAGCGGATCACCGAGCGCACCGAAAGCACGATGGCCGAGGCGGTGCGCCTGTTGACCCGGGAGGCATTGACGAGGGAGCGGCCGCCGCCGGCGGCCCGGCGTGTCGTCGATCTGTGGCGCCCCTGGCTCGAATCGCGCATCGGCAAGGATTTCAGCGAGCTCGACCGCGCGATCCTCGATCAGGACGCCTATGCGCGGGCAACCCGCAAGCTGCTGCAAGACCTAGAGATCGATTTTGGCGAAGCCGACGAGTTGGAGGACACCGAGGAGCAGCAGGGCGGCGAGGAATTGGAGAGCGAGAACCAGAGCGAGGGCGAGGGCGCCACCGCCGGCGCCCAGGCCTCCGAAGAGGGCTCGCCCGCCGAGGGTGCCGCCGAGGACGCGCAGGACGCTGCCGAGTCCGGTGACGGCGAGATGATGCCGGGTTCGAGCGACGACGATCCGGGCCGGCCGGGGCGGCCCGGGCAGATGCCGCGCGGCCGCAACGACGACACCGCGGTCTACCGTGCCTTCAGCGTCGCCGCGGACGAGGTCATCGAGGCCGATCAGCTCTGCGACGCGGACGAGCTGTCGCGACTGCGCCATCTGCTCGATCAGCAATTGGCGCATCTGCAGAGCGTCATCGCGCGCCTCGCCAACCGATTGCAGCGCAAGTTGATGGCCAAGCAAACCCGCGCCTGGGAATTCGATCTCGACGAAGGGCTGCTCGATGCCGCGCGGCTGTCGCGCATCGTCGCCAACCCAGTTCTGCCGCTCGCCTACAAGCGCGAGCGCGAGACCGATTTCCGCGACACTGTCGTGACCCTTTTGATCGACAATTCGGGGTCGATGCGCGGCCGGCCGATAACGGTGGCGGCGATGAGCGCCGACATTCTCGCGCGCACCCTCGAGCGCTGCGGCGTCAAGGTCGAGATCCTCGGCTTTACGACGCGCGCCTGGAAGGGCGGGCAGTCGCGCGAGCGCTGGATCGCCGCCGGCAAGCCGCCCAACCCGGGGCGGCTCAACGATCTGCGCCACATCGTCTACAAACCGGCCGACGCCCCGTGGCGGCGCGCCCGGCGCAGCCTCGGGCTGATGCTGCGCGAGGGCATCCTCAAGGAGAACATCGACGGCGAGGCGCTGATCTGGGCGCATGACCGCCTGCGCGGGCGCTCCGAGCAGCGCCGCATCCTGATGGTGATCTCGGACGGCGCGCCGGTCGACGATTCGACCCTGTCGGTCAACCCCGGCAACTACCTCGAAAAGCACCTGCGCGAGGTGATCCACGACATCGAGCGCCTCGGCGAGGTGGAGCTGACGGCGATCGGCATCGGCCACGACGTGACCCGCTACTACCGCCGCGCCGTCACGATCGTCGACGCCGAGCAACTGGGCGGCGTCATGCTCGAGCGCCTCGCCGAGCTCTTCGACGAAGACCGCGGCGCCAACACCCGCGTGCGCAGCCGCCGCGCCGCGTGACCCGAGCCAGATTCGCAAATTCAGTTACGGGGATAGGGCGAATGCGCCTCGGCCGCCCTGGTGTTGTTGACCCAGTACGGCTATACTCAACCGCCGATTGCAATTGGGTAGGGTATGGTCGCGAAGGTGCGGACCGTCGCGTTTCATGGGGTCGAGGTCATCGAGGTCGAGACCCAGGTGACGATCGCCTCCGGGCTGCCGGCCTTTACCGTCGTCGGATTGCCGGACAAGGGGGTCGCCGAGTTGCGCGAACGGGTCCGCGCGGCGCTCGCCTCTCTCGGCCTCGGGTTGCCGCCCAGACGGATCACCGTCAACCTCGCCCCCGCCGATGTGCTCAAGGAGGGCAGCCATTTCGACCTGCCGATCGCTCTCGCTCTGATCGCGGCGATGGACGCGCTGCCGGCCGACGAGCTCGGCGGCTATACGGCGCTCGGCGAGGTGGCGCTCGACGGCTCCTTGACGGAGCGTCCATGGCACTCGGAGAGGTGGCGCTCGACGGCTCGCTGACGAGCGTCGCCGGCGACTTGGGAACCCTGGAACGCCGGGAAAGCAAAGGCCCACTTTTGGAAATGCTTCACCATCGACGTGATCGTGGTGTCCTTGGCCACCTATGCTTTTGACCTTTCGATGTTCTGGCTGTGGCTTTTTGGGGCCGTGCCGTTAGTCCTGAGCAAGCAAATAATCGCCGTCATGATGAACCCGCAGACTGGCGGCCGAGAGGAGACTCCTCAATGATCCATCCTATTCTTGCGGTAATTGCCGTCGGAGGGCTGCTATATAGCCTTATGCCCGAATGCCCGCCGGCTACCCGTTGGTCTCAGCGTCTATTCTATGGAGCGATGCTTTATCTGGCATGGTGGTGTCCTTGGACAGCTTGGGCGATTTTCCTGGCCTGCTTCGGAGGCGACATGTTCGTCCGTGTGTTATTGCGGATTTATCGGGATGTAAAGATGAGAAGAGCCTAGAGCTACCTGAAACTTCCTTCCCCCACTCAGTCGCCACTGGCGTGGACGGGAGGGGTCGCGACCTTGGTCATCCCAGCACGGGTGGTGCGGGGATAGCCGGCCCGATGCCGAGTGGCTACACTGGAGCCGCAACTTCTCGTAAAGGGTTTTCTCCGAGAAGCGCCCCTATCGCCGAGGAAAAAACTTTATGGCTGACGAAGGTTCCCGAGCCATCTTGCGTGGACACTGCCCGAATTGCGACGCAGACCGCAATGCCGAAGTTCTCGCGGAGCACACCGTAGAACAAGAAGATGACGCGAGCGGCGTTTGGTACAAAGGCACGCATTCAATCCTTCGCTGTCTCGGATGCGATACGCGATATTTCCGGCTCGCCGAATTATGCTCTGAGGATTATGACGGGGACTTCGACCCAGATACAGGGGAGACCTTCTTGGCGCTGAACCAGCGAGTTACCTACTGGCCGTCCGTCCCCACACCCCGAGCCGCCGAGCTAGGGACGGTATGCCGCCGTCGCCCAGAGCGGCTCTTCGGGCCCGGTCGGTTCGTGTCTGAATACCCAGAACTCGCCGATCTGCTGTGTGAAGTCTACGCGGCACTTGACCACAATTTACTAACGTTGGCCACGATCGGCATGCGTACGGTGTTCGATTGTGCCTCGCAGAAGCTTGGTGCCGATCCTGATCAAAGCTTCGCGGATAAGCTCAAAGAACTCACTGCGCAGAACATGATAGGGGGAGAGGACAAGGAAATGCTCTCTATTTTAGCTGACGCAGGAAGCGCGGCTGCACATCGCGGCTGGAAACCAAAAGAGGACGACATTGATCATCTGATGAGTGCCCTGGAAAACTTCTTAGAGCGGGCGTTCGTGCTCAAGCATGACGTCCGTAGCGTGAAGAAGAATATTCCACCGCGTGGTAACGGGCATTAAGCTACCGTCGCCGTGGATACCGTCCCTTGCTCGGCGGCTCATAATGCCGTCGCGGGGGGCAGCGGTGCCGGGCGAGCGGGCTCCGGCCGGATCATCCCAAAGATTTCCCTGAGGACCACGACACGGGCCCGAAGAACTCCGCGATCTCCTGAGCGGTCGCCACCGATACCCGCAGGCCATTTGTCTCCGTTACGGTCCCGGGTAATGGCTTCGATGACGCGTGGACGTGATTGGGCGAGGGTGCGGAGCCAGTATGACGGAATGACGCAGCCCCCCCGCGTGAAACACTGCCAGAAATTCGTGAGGGTGTTTTGACGGCCGCGCGAGCCGAATGCCCCCCATGACCCCCCCTTCAGCCGGGCCGGGGCCTCGACCCTCCGACCACCCACACTCGACCATCCATGTGGGGTCTTTACTCAGTCGACCATGAGCAAATTGTGTCCGCCCGTGGCGGCGATTTCGGGCGCGCGTTTGGCGCTCTCCTGGCCCTTGACATCGGCGAGGTCGAGCCCGGCCGAGCGCGACCGGCGCGAGGCGCGGCTCGGGCGGCGGCAGCAGCTGAGTCCCCTTGAAATGATTGACGATCGCCAAGAGGCTCGGCGCCGCGATCACCTCCACCTCGCCGGCCCAGGCCGCCTCGCCGCCGCATTCCGCCGGACAGATGACGCCGCTGCCGCGGCTCGCCGCCGCCAATGCCGCGAGCAATACGCCGGCGGCCTCATGGGTTGGTCGACATGAACACGTTCCAGTGATCCGGATCAATGTCGTGCGCCAGCGCTGTCACGCGAGCGTGTAGATCGGCCGCATCATTGCCAAAGAAAATAGCTTGTGGTCGCCAGAAGTTCGCGATTGGTCCGAAAATCTTTCGGAACACAGCGGCCTCATGCAACCCACTGCGGCGCGAGGATTTTACAGTCGAAACAAAGTAGCTTTTGCCGTTCGCGACATTGGTAACGGTCGTCCACAAACCTTTCAATGCTGCCGCCTACACGGGTATTTGAGGCCGCTTAGCGGGCGGAAACAGCCCGTTGGGATCGTCCACCCAGAGGAACGGCACGCCGTACTGAGCGGCTTCATTGAAGGCGCGCTGATATTCGATCTTCACTGACGCGCCTAGCTGGTTTTGCCCAATGCTTCCCATACCGTGCTCGTCCACGGCATGTTGCCAACTGCCCAGGATGATATTGTGGTCACGGGAGCTGCGGTGGACCAGGAACCTGATAACGCCGGCCTCTTCCAACCTGTCGATTACCTGCACCATACAACTCTCCCAAATCAGGGTGTTGACATGGGCGGAACGATCAGCGATCGCCGGTTAATTTTCGGTGCATTTTCGCACCCGGAGCGGATGGGCAATCTTGCAACGCACTGCAATGCAATGGCCAACCAATGGTGCGCAACGCGGTGTTGCACCGCCGGCAGTCGTGATTGGTAGGACGATTAGTAGACAGAACAGCATCTTAGGTTATGAGGAGCGCGTAACCGACAACCGTTTCCACTATGCCGATAGCGACGCAGCCCTTGACTACTACTCCCCAAAAGCCGCCGCGCTTGCCAGCGCTTCGCCATGTACCGACACACTGCCAGATGCCGATAGGTAGCAAGATCAGCATGAAGGGTATCCCAACACTGTCGCCAACCTCGTTCGCCTCCATGATCTTGCCGATCACAAAATATATAACACTCAGAACAATGTAATTTATCCAAAAGGCAATCGGCAATGTTAGTCGACCGCGCCAGTGTCGGCTTAGGTAGTTCTCCTTTTTCACTGTGCCCCTGCTGATGGGATCGGTTAGGATTTCGTCGGTCACGTACCTCGGTGCATTCGCTGCCGCTCGTTCCCAGGCGGCAGCGCAGGTTCAATCCCTCTCTTCCGCTACATATTTCCAGTGCGCGAGATTTGCATAGATCGCGTCAGCAACTTCGTCGAGGCCCCAGCTTGGCCTTTTCGACTGTTCCCACCAGCAGCCAGGCCTGTGATTGTCGGGAGGCTCGTCGACATGGCCGATCGCCTCGGTAATGACGAATGTTATTCGCATCCGTCTGTCAGTAGCCGGGCCGGCGCACAAAAAGCCGCCCTTCTCTAAGGCGTGGAAAACCGCCTCGGAAATCACGGTCGCCTGTTCCCGCGAGATGGCGGCGATGTTGTCGTAGTCCGGGGTTTCCGAAAATGGACCGAAACCGCTTATCGCGGTCTTGATGGCATGTCTGATCTTCGTCTCTCTATCCACCCGTCGCTCCCGTTCCAAGCCCAGCAGGCAAGTCTCTGTGCTGACCTGTTAATGATCGATTACCGGGGATTACGGATTGCGGTAGGGACGCGCATTACTGGGCGCCCCCCGCACAGAACCGTACGTGCGGCTTTCCCGCATACGGCTCCCACCTTGGGTGTTTGACGGCGAAGCGCTGGTTTGGCCAGGGGTGGAGGATGCGTGGTTTGGGGAGCCAGTCGTCGGCGAGCTTCCCGATCCGTGCCCAGGTCATTCGGTGCTTCTGGCCACGCCGCCGAAGCGTGCGCCGCCAGTGGTCGATGACGTGGTAACGAAAGGCCGCGAGTGCCCGGCCATTGGTCGGCACTGCGTGGTATTGGAAGAAGCCGGCGACCACCTGCTTGAGCCATTCCGCTTGTTGGCGGACTGGCCCGTGCATTCGCCGCCGCAGTTCCTCCTTGATCTCCTTGAGCTTCGCCCGCACGCGGTCGCGCCGGCTCTTCCTGTGGATCAGGAACTTGCCGTTACGGGACTTGCCGCTGATGAAGGTGAAGCCCAGGAAGTCGAAGGTCTCCGGTTTGCCGAGCCCGCGCTGCTCGCGATTGGCCGCCGCATGGCGGCCGAACTCGATCAGGCGGGTCTTGTCCGGATGGAGCGACAGTGAGAACTCCTCGAACCGCGCGCGCATCTCATCGAGGAACCGACGTGCGTCGGCCTCGTGCTCGAAACCGGCTACCAGATCATCGGCATAGCGCACGATGATCATGTCGCCGGTGGCCTCGCGCCGTCGCCAGCGCTCGACCCAGAGGTCCAGCACGTAGTGCAGGTAGATATTGGCAAGCAGCGGCGAGATCACCGATCCCTGCCCAGTTCCTCTGTCGCTGACCGTCACTGTACCGTCTTCGAGAATGCCCGCCCTCAGCCATTTCTGAAGCAGGCGGACGATGCGCTTGTCGCCGACGCGGTGCTCGACGAACCGGATCAGCCACTCCTGGCTGACCGTATCGAAGAACGACCGGATGTCGGCGTCCAGTATGTAGTTCACCTTCCGCTCGGCGATCCCCACTACCAGGGCGTCCAGCGCATCATGCGGTCCGCGTCCGGGCCGGAACCCGTACGAGAACCCGAGGAAGTCCTCCTCATAGATGGCATTCAGCACCATGACCGTGGCGCCCTGGACGATCTTGTCCTCCAGGGCGGCGATCGCCAGCGGCCTCTGCCGGCCATCCGCCTTCGGTATGTACGTCCGGCGGGACGGTTGCGGCCGATACGCTCCCCGATGAATACGACCGTGCAGGTCCTCGAGCCGAGGCTCCAGGTCTGCCTCGTAGTCCTCCCACCTCACGCCGTCCGCGCCAGGGGCGGCCTTACGCTTGAGCGCGTAGAATGCCGTCCGCAGCGTGTCGGGATTGACGTGGTGCAGAAGCGCGGTGAACCGTTCCTTCTTCCTTTGCCTTGCCACTTGCCGTACACGGTCCAGCGCCTGGGTCACACGCGCCCGGATCTGCGTCCGGTGTGTGCTTTGCTGGTCCGCGTTCCCCTCGGCCCCAGCCCTTCGCTCCACCGACTCCTTGGCCGGTTGCCCGGCTTCGTTCGCCAGCTTCATCGCTACTATGGCGGGGTCTGACTTCTCATGCCCGTTCATCGCCGGCTAAAGCTCATCGCCTTCCCGGCGCGGACCGGCCCGGTCAAGACCGTCCGGCCGGACATCAGACCTCTCAGGTTCCGACGTGCTCCCTTCCTGCGTGATGGGGTCTTCGACCACGGCAGAGCGGCAGCCCCTCGCATCAACGGTGCTGCTCATGTTGCCTTCGACGCTGTCAACAGTCTCGGCCTCTGCGTTATGTAACTTTCGCGGCTCAATAACCCACCCCACACAATCGCTGTGTACGCTTCGCCGTAGTCGTCGCCGAATACAGCGCAACACTCGCTACCAAGCGGACGCTACTCCTTACTTGGGCAGGTCTTTCACCTGCTGGATCACATCAGCTTCTCCTGACGCACTGACAGTTTATTTTATAGTGGCGCGACGCTCCCCTGGGCCAGTCATCGGCGTCGACAACATGATGTGAAGCCCGGACTATCCACACAGCGAGTTGACGTTTCCCCAATCACGCAAGATCCTGGCGGAGATCCTGGAGGGCGTGCCGGACGACGAACAGGCCAAGATTGCCGGCGGCAACACCGCCCGCGTCTACAATTTTGACGTGGCGAGGTTGAGAGTGGCGGGACCCGAAAGTCGCCGTAATCGCGTGGTATCCCAACGGCCTGAGATCGCAGCTTTGCAGCTTTTGCGATGATTGCAGATGCTTACCTCATGCCGATCGACCGCGAAATTTGGACAGCGGTGCACCGATGTCCGGGCGAGCGAGATCTACAACCGGAAGGCGATGTCTCGCTGCAGACTGGTTGCAGATACGGGCATGAGCAATCGGCGACCCAATTTATGATTGCGGTCTGCGGTGGCCCTGTGCCGGCGTTTCGGGTATCGGCATGACGCAGGGAGATCATTCCCCGCTGTGGCCGGGGGTGCCGATGGCGCTGGCGGCGGCGGTGTTGTTCGGGGCGGCGGCGCCGTTTGCGAAGCTGATGCTCGGCGCGGTCGCGCCGCAGCTGCTCGCGGGGTTGCTCTACCTCGGCGCCGGGATCGGGCTCGCCGCCGTGCATTTCGGTCGTGCTGCCCTCGGCATCCCGGCGCCGGAAGCGCCGCTGCGCGCCGGCGATTTGCCGTGGCTCGCCGCGGTCGTCGGGTTCGGCGGCATCCTCGGGCCGCTGTTGCTGATGCTCGGTCTGGCGCGCACCGACGCCGCCTCCGGCTCATTGCTGCTCAATCTGGAAGGGCTCTTCACGATGGGCATCGCGTGGCTGGTCTTCCGCGAGAATGTCGACCGCCGGTTGCTGCTCGGAGCTTTGGCGATCCTCGTGGGAGCGGCGATCCTCTCCTGGGGCGGTCGCGGCGTCGAGGTCGATACCGGCGCATTGCTGATCGCCGCCGCCTGTCTCGCCTGGGGTATCGATAACAATCTCACGCGGAAATTGTCGTCGGCCGATCCAGTGCTGACGGCGATGATCAAAGGCCTCGCAGCCGGCACGGTGAACGCCGGGCGTGCCGTGTTGAGCGGCGCATCGATCCCCGCGGTGAGCGTAATCGGCGCCTCGGCCATGGTCGGCTTCGCCGGGATCGGGATCAGCCTCGTGCTGTTCGTGCTGGCATTGCGTCATCTCGGGACGGCCCGGACGAGCGCCTATTTTTCGCTCGCCCCGTTCATCGGGGCGGTGTTGGCGATCGGCCTCCTGCACGAGACGGTGACCGTGAACCTCGCGCTCGCCGGTCTGTTGATGGGGTGCGGGCTATGGATGCATCTCGCCGAACGCCACGAACACGAGCATACGCACGAGGCATTCGAGCACGAGCACAGCCACAGACACGACGCGCATCACCGGCACACGCATAACGGACCGGTCAGCGAACCGCATTCGCATTGGCATCGCCACACGCCAATGCGCCACTCCCATCCGCATTACCCCGACCTGCACCACAGGCACAGCCACGGCTGACCCCCGTCACTGCTGGGCTTACCCGATGAAACTGTTATCTCACCTCTCCCCCGATGGTGGCGGGCTGCCGAAACCGGCCGACGCGCGCAGGCTCGCCCTTGGGTTCGAAGCCTGGAACGAGGCGCTCGCCCTGGCACAAGGGAACATCGCCTCTGATCTCGCCCGCCAATGGAGCGCCACAGGTGCCGGCAAACGCCTGCTCGCGTCGATTTTCGGCAACAGCCCCTTTCTGAGCGGCGTCGCGGTCAAAGAATGGGCCTTCCTGACCCGTCTCGTCGAGGAGGGTCCCGACCCGCTCTTCGCCGAAATCGCCGCAAGTGTCGAAAAAACCGAAGATCTTGGCGAAGATACGGCGGCGGTGATGCGGCGCTTGCGTATCGCCAGGCGGCGCGTCGCACTTGTCGCGGCGCTCGCGGAGCTGGCGGGCGTCTGGTCCCTCGAGCAGCAGACCGCGGCGCTCAGCCGCTTTGCCGAGGCGGCGCTGGGCGCCGCGCTGCGCCACCTATTGCGCGAGGCAGCGCGCAAGGGGCTCGTCACGCTCACGGATCCGGACCAGCCCGAGCAGGACAGCGGGCTCATCGTGCTCGGCATTGGCAAGCTCGGCGGCTACGAGCTCAACTTCTCGAGCGATATCGATCTGATCATCCTTTATGACCCGACCGCGGCACGGGTGGCTGGCCGCGACGGGATGCAATCCTTCTTTGTCCGCCTCACGCGCGAGCTGGTGCGAATTCTCGAAGCCTACACCGGCGACGGCTATTCATTCCGCACCGATCTTCGGCTCCGCCCGGATCCCGCATCGACGCCGCTCGCCATGTCGGTTCCCGCGGCGCTCGCCTATTATGAGAGCGTCGGGCAGAACTGGGAACGCGCTGCGCTGATCAAGGCCCGTCCGGTCGCCGGCGACCGCGCCGCCGCTCGACGGTTTCTGCACGAGCTGCAACCCTTCATCTGGCGGAAAAACCTCGACTTCGCAGCCATCCAGGACATCCACTCGATCAAACGCCAGATCAACGCGCACCGCGGCGGCGGGCGGATCGCGGTGGAAGGGCACGACATCAAGACCGGCCGCGGGGGCATTCGCGAGATCGAGTTCTTCGCCCAGACCCAGCAGCTGATCTGGGGCGGGCGATTGCAGGAGCTGCGCGTCGGCCCGACCTGCGAGGCACTCCGGCGGCTTGCGGCAGCCGGCCGGATCGATCCCGCGACCGCCGCGCAGCTGATTGACGACTATCGTTTCCTGCGCCGCCTCGAGCACCGGCTGCAAATGGTCGACGACGCGCAAACTCATAGGCTTCCTTCGGACCGCGCCGGGATCGAGCGCATCGCGCTGTTTCTGGGCTATTCGGAGCCAGAGGCCTTCGTCGCCGATCTGCGCGCTCATCTCGCTTCGGTCGAGCGGCATTATGCGGAACTCTTCGAGCAGGCCCCGACCCTCGCCGGCCCGGGCAATCTCGTTTTCACCGGCGCCGATGATGATCCCGAAACCCCGCGCACCCTTTCCCAGCTTGGCTTTGCCGAGCCGGCCGTCGTGTCCGCGCTGGTGCGAAGCTGGCATCACGGCCGACTGCGCGCCACCCGCAGCCAGCGGGCGCGCGAAATTCTGACCGAGCTCGTCCCCGAGCTGCTGAAGATATTCGGGGCGACCCCGCACCCCGATGCGGCATTGCGGCGGTTCGACCAGTTCCTGTCGCACCTGCCCGCGGGGGTGCAGCTTTTCTCGCTGTTTCACGCCAATCCCGGTCTTCTGGCGCTCGTCGCCGAGATCATGGCAGGGGCTCCGCGGCTGGCCGAGCACCTCGCGCAGCACCCCGGTCTCCTCGACTCGGTACTGACGCAAGGCTTTTTCGCCCCGCCGCTGGACCTCAACGGCCTCGCCGCCGAGCTCGATCAGGTCATGACGGGCGTGCGGGATTTCGAGGACACGCTCGATCGGCTGCGGCGCTGGGCCGGTGAAAGACGGTTTCAGGTCGGGGTTCAGCTGCTGCGCCGCGCCCTCGACGGCGCGCAGGCCGGGGCGGCGTTGGCCGATATCGCGCAAACCGCGCTGACTGCGCTGCTCCCGCAGGTGGAAGCCGAGTTCGCGCGCCGCCACGGCCGGGTGCCGGGAGGCAGTTTCGCGGTGATCGGGATGGGCCGCCTCGGCAGCCGCGAGATGACCCTCGCCTCCGATCTGGATCTGATCCTGATCTATGATGCCCCGCCCGGCAGCGAGTTTTCCGACGGCCCTCATCCACTCCAGGGCGCGGCTTATTTCGCGCGGCTGAGCCAGAGGCTGATCAGTGCGATCACCGTTCCCACCGCGGAAGGCCGGCTCTACGATGTGGATATGCGGCTGCGGCCGTCGGGCGAAGCGGGCCCGATCGCCTCGCATTTCGCCGGGTTTGCGCGTTACCAGAGCGAATCTGCTTGGACGTGGGAGCATATGGCGCTGACCCGGGCGCGGCCGGTTGCCGGCGACGCCAACCTGTGTTGGCGGATTTCCGAGACCCTCGCCGCCGTCCTGCGCTCGCCACGCGACCCCGAGAAGCTCGTCATCGATGTCGCCGCCATGCGCCGCCGGATTGCCGAGGAGAACCCGCGGCCTTCACCATGGGATCTCAGGAACCGCCGAGGCGGCCTGATCGACCTCGAATTCATCGTCCAGTATTTGGTGCTGAGGCACGCCGCCTCGTCGCCGCAAATACTTCGTCGCGCCACCGCGGAGGCGATCGGCGCGCTCGGTGAAGCGGGGCTGCTGTCGCCGCGGGCGAAGCGCGAGCTCGGCAAAGCGGCGACGCTCTTCCGCAACGTCCACGCCGTCCTCACTCTGCTCGGCGACGGATCGCCGTCGACTCCAGTTTTGGCCGAACCGGATGCCGCGGCGCTCGCCGCCGGCGTGGGCGCGGTTGACTTCGCCCGGCTCGACGCAGATATCACCGGCGCTGCGGCACGCGTCGGCAGCTGGTACGATCGCCTGATCGAGCAGCCGGCGCGACGGGCGGCCCAGGCGAGAGGAGACGACGCGCAATGAGTGTCGAGATCGGCGAAAAAGCCCCGGATTTCACGCTGCCCACCGACGGCAACGGCAGTGTCACATTGTCCGCGCTGAAGGGCAAAAAGGTCGTCCTTTACTTTTATCCCAAGGACGACACGTCCGGCTGCACCGCCGAAGCGTGCGGATTTCGCGACGCCTTACCGGACTACAGCGGGACGGGATCGGTGGTGATCGGGATCTCGAAGGATTCGGTCGCCTCGCACGACAAGTTCAAGAAAAAGCATGAGCTCCCGTTCATCCTCGCCTCCGATGCGGGCTCCGATGTCTGCGAAAAATACGGGGTCTGGGTCGAAAAGAGCATGTACGGACGCAAGTATATGGGCATCGAACGCTGCACTTTCCTGATCGATCAGCAAGGCATCGTGCGCGGCGTCTGGCGCAAGGTCAGGGTGCCGGGCCACGTCGCCGAAGTGCTCAAGGCGGCGCGTGCCCTCTAGTCGGCCGCCGCCTGCCACACCCGGATCTCGTGCAGCAGCGCCTCGACCGCGCCGCAGGCAAAACCGAGCGACGTCTCGTCGACCAGCCTCCCGTCGCGGATCTTGTCGGCAGAGGACGTGATGATGACTTCGCGGGCCAATGCGACCCGGGATAGCATCGATTCTAGGGCGACGCGCAGATGCTCCAGGCAACGTGCGCCGCCGAGCGCCCCGCGCGAGGTCGCCATAATCGCTACCGGCTTATACGCCATCACCGAGGTGAAGGCCGGGCGAGAGGCCCAGTCAAGCGCGTTCTTCAGAACTCCGGGAATGCTGTGGTTGAACTCAGGTGCGCAAAGCACGAGCCCGTCGCTTTCGGTTATCGCCGAGAGCAGCGCCTTGACCGGCGCGGGCCGTTTCTCGCCTTCGAAATCCTGATTGTAGAGCGGGATTGTCCCGAGGTCCCAAATCGAGATCTCGGCGCGGCCCGCGAATTTCTCGCGCAGCGTCTCCAGCACCGCATTCGAATAAGAGCCGCTGCGAAGGCTCCCGGACATTCCAATCAGACGGGTCACGGGGGTTCTCTATTCGTCGGGATGAGGCGCCCCTCATAACGAAAGCCGCTCGCCAATGCCAACCTTCTCGCTCAGGATGCACGGCTGCTTCGAGTAAGGAAGGAGCCTGCCGCACGTGACTTTACGAGCATCCCGCCGGGGCTTGGTGCCGCCCTTCATCGCGATGGACGTGCTGCGCGCTGCCAACGAGCGGGAGGCCGCGGGCGCCGACGTGATCCATCTCGAAGTCGGCCAGCCGGGGACCTCGGCACCCGAGGCGGTGCTCGAAGCCGCTCGCTGTGCGTTGGTCGGCGAGCGGATCGGCTATACCGACGCGCTCGGCATCGCGCCATTGCGCCAGGCGATTGCCCGCCATTATCACACGCAATACGGCACTAACGTCGATCCCGCCGAGATTGTCGTCACGACCGGCTCTTCGGCCGCGTTCCAGCTCGCCTTTCTCGCCGCCTTCGCGGCCGGCGACCGAGTGGGGCTCGCTGTCCCGGGCTACCCGGCCTATCGCAACATCCTGACGGCGCTCGACATCGAGCCGGTGCTGATCGAAGTCGGCGAGAACGCCCATTATCAGCCGACACCCGAGCTGCTCGCCGATCTGGGCGCGCTCGACGGACTGATCATCGCGAGCCCCGCCAACCCGACCGGAACGATGATCGGCGCCGCCGACCTCGCCCGGCTGGCCGGCTATTGCCATGATAACGGCATCCGCCTGATCTCGGACGAGATCTACCACGGCATCACCTACGAGAGCGCCGCCGCGACGGCGCGTGCATTCGGGCAAGAGGCGGTCATCGTCAACTCGTTTTCGAAATACTACAGCATGACCGGATGGCGGCTCGGCTGGATGCTGGTGCCGCCGGATCTGGCGCGTTCGGTCGAATGCCTGGCGCAGAATTTCTACATCTCGCCGCCGGCATTGTCGCAGCTCGCCGCGCTCCCGGTGTTCGGCTGCTGCGCCGAACTCGACGGCCACGTCGCGCGTTATCGCACCAATCGCGATCTGTTGATCCGCACCCTGTCGGCTGCCGGTCTAACCCGCTTCGCGCCGGCCGAAGGAGCGTTCTACCTCTACGTCGACATTTCGAGCCTGACGCGCGACAGCGAGAGTCTTTGCCGGCGTCTCCTCGCCGAGACCGGGGTCGCGGTGACCCCGGGGCTCGATTTCGACCCGATCCATGGCGGCGGCTGGGTCCGTTTCTCATTCGCCGGCTCGACCGAGGACGTCGCCGAGGCGGGGCGCCGCCTCATGGAGTGGCTGCCGCGGGCAGCTCCATCTTGACAGGGGCGAGTCAAAGAACAAAAATAGAACATGAATTTAGTTTCCGAATTACGTGAGCGCGTCCGGCGGATCGAGCGGTCGCCGGCGATGGCGCATGGAGTGTTGCCCTTTGGTGTCACGGCGATCGATCGGACATTGCCGGGCGACGGACTCGCGCGGGGCGCTTTACACGAGATCCTGGGAGTAGGCGGCGACGAGGAGGATGGCGCGCTCGCCGCCGCTTTTACCGCCCGCATTCTCGGACGGCTCTCGTCACCCACCTCACCCTCCCAACCCTGCGGGCTGGGTCCCTCCCTCTCCCCCCTAAAGGGCGGAGAGGGTCGGGGTGTGGTGCTGTGGTGCCTGCCGCGCCCGGATCTTTACGGTCCCGGTCTGGCCGTCCACGGGCTCGATCCCGGGCGGGTCGTGCTGGTCCGGGCGTCGCGGGATGCCGAGATCCTCTGGGCAATGGAGGAAGGGCTGCGTGCCTCGGGCATTGTCGCAGTTGTCGGCGAAGTCGGGTCGCTTCCCATGGTGGCGAGCCGCCGATTGCAGCTCGCCGCGGAACGCTCCGGCATCACCGCGTTTCTGCTGCGGCGCTGGCGCGATGGCGGGCAGGCGGCGCGCGAGCGCGCTCTGCCGAATGCGGCCGTGACCCGATGGCGCATTGCTGCGTTGCCGTCACGTCCTATGCGGGACGAGCCGGGGGTCGGGCATCCGCGCTGGCGCGTCGAGCTGCTGCGCTGCCGCGGCGGCGAACCGGCGTCATGGGAAATGCCGGCCTGGGAAATGCCAGCCTGGGAAATGGAGGTGCCGGATGCGACGGATCATGTATCTCTGGCTGCCGCGTTGGCCGATCGAGCGGCGACGCCTGTCGCAGCGGAAAAATTCCGCCGAGCCGGCTGAAGAGGCCCCGTTCGCCACGGTTGCCGATGCTGCCGGACGGCGGCTTCTCGCCGCGGTCAACCCGGCCGCAACCGCCGCCGGCTTGGCTCTGGGAATGCCGCTGGCGGATGCGCTCTCCTTTCTCCCCGGCCTCGCCACTGCCTTGGCGAAGCCGGCGGAAGACGCCGCCGCGCTGCGGCGGCTGGCGGAATGGTGCGGCCGCTACAGCCCATGGACCGCTCCCGATGGCGCGGATGGGGTGCGCTTCGAGATCACCGGCTCGGCCCATCTCTGGGGCGGGGAAAGAGCACTCGCTGCCGATTTGGCGGCCCGCCTCGACCGCCGGGGTGTTGCCAGCCGCATTGTCATTGCCGATACGCTCGGCGCCGCGTGGGCGATGGCCCGCTTTGCGGAAGCGAGCGGGAATGTCGTCATTCTGGATCCGGGAGAGCTTCGCGCCGCCCTTGCTTCGTTGCCGGCGGAAGCCCTCCGCCTCGACCCGATCACGGCCCAAGGGCTACGTCGGGTCGGGTTGAAGCGGGTCGGCGATCTCTATGCGATGCCGCGCGATGCGCTGGCCCGCCGGTTCGGCGAGACCGTGGCGCGGCGGCTCGATCAGGCATTGGACGAGATGCCGGAGCCGCTGTCGCCACTCGGCGAGGTGCCGGGCCGGCGGGTGCGGTTGAGTTTTGTGGAGCCGATCACCGAGCCCGCCGATCTGATGCTGGCAACGGAGCGGCTCACCGCGGATCTCGTCCTTCGCTTGGCGCGGGAAGGGACGGGGGCGCGGCGGCTCAATCTCGGCTTTCACCGAGTTGACGGCCGGGTCGAGCGGATCAGCCTCGGCACTGCTCGCCCGAGCCGCGATCCGCGACATATTGCGGCGCTCTTCAGGGAGCGGCTCGACACGATCGATCCCGGCCTCGGCATCGAAGACATGATCCTCGCCGCCTACGCGGTCGAGCCCTTGCCGGCCGAGCAGATCGGACTTCCCGGCCATACTGCCGGCCCCCACCCTAACCCTCCCCCGCTTGCGGGGGAGGGAATGGGAGGGGGCATCGCCCCGCTTCTCGACCGGCTCGGCAACCGGCTGGGGCTCACCGCAATATCACGGCTCGATCCGCGCCAGAGCCACATCCCGGAACACGCCTCGGTGCGGGTGCAGCCCCACCTCACCCTCCCGCGCCTTCAGCGCGGGCCCTTCCCTCTCCCCCCTAAAGGGCGGAGAGGGCCCAAAACCCCCTCTCCGCCCTTGGGGGCGGAGAGGGCTGGGGTGAGGTGGGGGATCTCCGGTAAACCTCCAAGACCGATCCGGCTGTTTGACCCACCGGAGCCGGTCGAGGCGTTCTGGCTGCTGCCCGACGATCCGCCGTTCCGGTTCATGTGGCGGCGGCGCCGGCATCGGGTCACGCGCGCCGATGGGCCGGAGCGTATCGCGGAGGAATGGTGGCGGCCGGAGGCGGCCGGCGAGGTCGATGCGATCCGCGATTATTACCGGGTCGAGGACGAGGAGGGACGGCGCTTCTGGTTGTACCGAGCGGGTCTTCACGGCGGCGGCAAGCCGCGCTGGTTTGTCCATGGCGTCTTTTCCTGAGCCCCGGCTGTCAATGACAACGATCGGCTACGCGGAATTGCAGGTGACCACCAATTTCTCGTTTCTGCGCGGCGCCTCGCATCCAGACGAGCTGGTGCTGACCGCAGCCGCACTCGGCCATCAGGCGATCGCGATCACCGACCGCAACAGCTTTGCCGGCATGGTGCGTGCGCATCATGCGGCAAAAGAGGTCGGCATCCGCCTCGTCGTCGGCTGCTGCCTCTGCCTCTCCGACGGCACGAGCCTCCTTGCCTACCCCACGGATCGCGCCGCTTATGGCCGGCTCACGCGGCTGTTGACCCTCGGCAAGCGCCGCGCGCCCAAGGGCGAATGCCATCTCGACTACGCCGATGTGGTCGCGCATGGCGAAGGTCAGATTGTGGTGGCCCTGTCACCCGAAACCGCGGCCCGGGTGGCGGTGGATTTCGCCGGCCGCGCCTATCTCGCCATCCACCATCTCTATCGCGGCGACGATAGGCGGCGCCTCGCCCGCCTCGCTGCTCTCGGCGAAGCGGCCGGGCTGCCGCTCGTCGCGGTCAACGACGTGCTCTACCACCTGCCCGAGCGCCGCCCTTTGCAGGATGTGCTGACCTGCATCCGCGAAGGCTGCACGATCCAGGAAGCCGGCTATCGTCTCGCCGCCAATGCCGAGAGTTATCTGAAACCGTCGCAGGAGATGGCGCGCCTCTTTCGCGGCCGCGAGGATGCGGTCGAGCGCACCCTCGAAATCGTCAAACACTGCCGTTTCAGCCTCGACGAGCTGCGCTACGAATACCCTGAGGAGCCGGTTCCAGAGGGGATGACGCCGCAACAGCGTCTGGCGGAGCTCGCCTGGCAGGGTGCCGCCGAACGGTTTCGCCGTGCGTCCTTCGAGACGGCCGCTTCGCGGCCTCCTCAGGATGAGGAAATTATTCAAATACTTCCTCATGCTGAGGAGCGTCCGCAGGGCGCGTCTCGAAGCACGCACTGCCGCACCGCAGCCACTGCCTTCGACACAAGCAGCATTCCCGATAAGGTTCGCAATCTGATCGGGCACGAGCTCCGGCTGATCGAGCGGCTCGACTACGCGCGCTATTTCCTGACCGTTCACGACATCGTGCGGTTTGCGCGGCAGCGCGGCATCCTGTGTCAGGGACGTGGCTCCGCCGCCAATTCCGTGGTCTGCTACTGCCTCGGCATCACGGCGGTCGACCCGGCCCGCATCGACGTGTTGTTTGAGCGCTTCATCAGCGCCGCGCGCAACGAGCCGCCCGACATCGATGTCGATTTCGAGCATGAGCGGCGCGAGGAGGTGATCCAATACATCTACGAAAAATACGGCCGCGACCGCGCCGGTCTCGCTGCAACCGTCATTTGTTACCGCTCGCGCTCGGCGATCCGCGAGGTCGGCAAGGCATTGGGACTAAGCGTCGATGTCGTCGCCAGCCTCGCCGGCATCGTCTGGGGCTGGAGCAATGACCCGATCGCCGATCAGCGGGTGCGCGAGGCCGGGCTCGACCCCACCGACCGCACCTTGCGTCTCGCGCTCGATCTCGCCGCGCAATTGGTCGGCTTTCCGCGGCATCTCTCGCAGCATGTCGGCGGTTTTGTGATTACCCGCGGGCCGTTGTCCGAATTGGTGCCGATCGAGAACGCGGCGATGGAGGACCGCACCGTCATCGAATGGGACAAGGACGACCTCGATCGGCTCGGCATTCTGAAGATCGATGTCCTGGCGCTCGGCATGCTGACCTGCATCCGCAAGGCCTTTGCGCTGATCGAGGAGCATTATGGCCGCCGGTTCGAGCTCGCCACGATCCCGGCCGAGGACCCGGCAGTTTACGAGATGCTCTCCCGCGCCGACTCGCTCGGCGTCTTTCAGGTCGAGAGCCGGGCGCAGATGACGATGCTGCCGAGGCTCAAACCGCGCGAATTCTACGATCTTGTCATCGAGGTCGCGATCGTGCGGCCTGGCCCGATCCAGGGCGACATGGTGCATCCCTATCTGCGGCGGCGCTCCGGGCGCGAGCCGGTCGATTACCCATCCGAGGCGCTTCGCCAGGTGCTGGGCAAGACGATGGGGGTGCCGCTGTTCCAGGAGCAGGCGATGAAAATCGCCATTGTCGGCGCCGGTTTCGCCCCGGAGGAGGCCGACCGGCTGCGCCGCGCAATGGCGACCTTCAAACGAAGCGGCGACATCCACCTGTTCCGCGACAAATTTATCGCCGGCATGGTTAAAAACGGCTACGAGCGCGACTTCGCGACGCGCTGCTTCAGCCAGATCGAAGGGTTCGGGACTTACGGCTTTCCGGAAAGCCATGCGGCGAGCTTTGCGCTGCTCGTCTATGTCTCGGCGTGGATCAAATGCTTCTATCCCGAGGTCTTCGCCTGCGCCTTGCTCAACAGCCAGCCGATGGGTTTTTACGCTCCGGCGCAGATCGTCCGCGACACCCGCGAGCACGGCGTCGAAGTGCGCCCCGTCGACGTCAACCACAGTTTCTGGGACTGCACCTTGGAGCTTGCGGCCCCCACCCTAACCCTCCCCCGCTTGCGGAGGAGGGAAGGGTGGGGGTGGGCACTGCGTCTCGGGTTGCGTCAGATAAAAGGGTTCGCCGAGACCGATGCGGAGCGGCTCGTCTCGGCCCGGGGAAGCGGGTATCCAGATCCGCAGGCATTATGGCGGCGCAGCGGCCTCGGGCGCGGCGCGCTGGAGCGCCTTGCCGAAGCCGATGCGTTCCGCTCGATCGGGCTCGACCGCCGCTGCGCATTGTGGGCACTGAAGGCGCTCGGCGACCCGCCGCTGCCACTCTTCGCCTCGGCGAAGACCCTCACCCACCCAGCCCTGCGGACTGGGTCCCCCCTCTCCCGCAATGCGGGAGAGGGTGCCGAACGCAGCGAGGCGGGTGAGGGTGAGTCCGGTGAAGCGCGGGCGATGGCGCTGTTGCCGGAAATGCCGTTGGGAGAGCATGTTGTCGAGGATTATGCGAGCTTGAGCCTCACCTTGAAGCGCCATCCACTTGCCTTTCTACGCAGCGAGCTCGCCCGCGAAGGCCTGGTCGCCGCCGCCGAACTCGCCCATTTGCCGGTCGACCGGCGGCTCTCTATTGCCGGGATCGTGCTGATCCGGCAGCGTCCGGGCAGCGCCAATGGCGTCGTCTTCATTACCATCGAGGACGAGACCGGCATCGCCAATCTGATCGTCTGGCCCGCCATCCTCGAACGCTTCCGCCGCGCCGCGCTCGGCGCCACTCTCTTGCGCTGCACCGGCAAACTGCAGCGCGAGGAAAGCGTCATCCATGTCGTCGCCGACCGTCTCGATGACATGACCTTGCGCCTCAATACCTTGCGCGACCGCACCGGCGATGCTGTCGCCCCCCGGCCCGCGCCGAAAACGCCTTTCATATCTCCTGCGAAGCCGCCCGGTTACGACCCCCGCGACATCGTCATCACCAGCCGCAATTTCCGCTAGGCCGACGGTGACTCCGGCAAAAACAAACGCGGCGCCCGAAGGCGCCGCAAAGTGCTATTCGCGTCGGATCTTTTTATGCATTCCCACGCCGCCGGCGGATCAAACCGAACGCGACGAGCCCGGTGCCAATAAGCGTGAGCGTCGCAGGCTCCGGCACTCCCGGCGGTGGCGTAAAGGAGCAGTTCGGACCGCAGGTCAACCGGTACACACTGTCGCTCTGCGTCAGGAAAAGCGACCCGTTGGTCAGATCAAGGCCGACGTAATCGCCACGAGTCCCTCCCGAGGCGATTGTCGCCACCGTCAGAGCAACTGGGTCAAGCAGCTTGACGGTGCCATCGTTGTCATTGGCGATAATGTCGCCGGAGAATTGATTGTTTCCCTGGATCACGCCGGTGCCGTCGGGGCTGCCGATATTGCCCGAATCGTAAACCTGATTGCCCGACGAAATGTCGAAGCCAAAGACATCCCCTCCAATTGCGGCGTAGACAGTCTTACCGTCAGCCGAAACCGAAACACCGTCGGCGTTGACATTCTTGATCAGGAAGGAGGCGCCGGTCACCGGATCGATGTCGAAGATGCCGTTGGCGGAGGCCGCTTCCAAATGACCGGTCACCGGGTTGGTGGCGATTCCATGACCGGCTGTGCCGGCCGTGTTCGGCACGGCGCCAGCCGACGAGCCGTTCGGATTGAGCTGGAAAACCTGCCCGCTCTGATCGTTGTTGCCGGCGTAAAGCGTGCCGCCGTCATTGGTGATCGCAGCCCCGTAGGTTGAGCTGACAAACGGTGCAGAGGACAACGCCGTGCCGGGAAGGTGCTGGCCGTCGACATCGTTGAAAACGAAGTTGAGGCCGACCGGGTAGTATTGCAATACAACTTGGCCGAGATTGTTGGTCGCGATCCCGAGCGGACCGCAACAGCCGCTTGCCGGCCCGGGCGTATCGGCGAACAGCGACAGGCCGAACCCATCGGCAATACCCGCCGCCGTCAAAGTCAAAGCTGCCCGAGCAACGCCGCCGGTACCGACCGTGACGGTCGCCACCGCCGCGGCTGCCATTAACCAATGTGGAACCCTACGCATCAAAATCTCTCCCGCCTACGCCTTGGGGGCTTCACAATCACCGGGTGAGACAAGGCAATTTGTATGCCAAGACAGGAGAAGTCTATATTCCGATAGTTTACAGCGACGTTACTCCATTTAAATGTAAATGATCTCGACACTGTTTTTTGAGACCCAAACCCTATGAGCGAGGAGTTCTGCGGCCGCGCTTCGCCCGAGCGCCCGGGGTAGATGTTAGGTTTTCCGACATGCTAGGCAGATCCCATGAACAACGCAGCGCGAGCGATCCCCAGATGCCCCGTAACGGGTCTGCCGGCTATGCGCCTCATTCAGCCAATCAGCGCCCGGCTGATCAGAGGATTGTGGCGCGGAGCTTTCGGGGTTGCGACGGATCGGCAGCTCGCCGGTGTCGACTATTTTGGCTTATGGGAATCGCCCTGCGGGCTCGCCTTCTTCGATCCGATGCTGGAGGGCGACGAGGCCTTTTACCTAGACCTTTATCGGCGTGGAGATTTTCACCGGGCTTTGAGCGTTTGCCGCATCGCCAGGGCTGAATTCAGACGCATTGCCGAACTGGTTCGACCGGGGGATAAAGTTCTCGACGTCGGCTGTGGCGAAGGCGCCATGGCGCGGCATTTGCCGCATGCCGTCTATGTCGGGCTCGACCCCCATTGTTACGCGAAGGCTGCCGAGCTCGACGTCAGGAACGAGACGATTGCCGAGCATGCCGCATCACATCCCGAAGAATACGACGCCGTCTGCGCCTTTCATTCCATCGAGCACGTTGCAGATCCGCTGGACTTTGCCCGCGATCTGGTAAAATGCGTCAGACCTGGTGGACGGCTCTGCATTGTCGTGCCCAGCCGGACATCGCCGCTGACCGAGATCCCGAATTTCGTGCTCAATGCGCCGCCGCATCATCTCAGCTGGTGGGACGAAGGAGCCTTGCGGGCGATCGCGGGTCGGCTCGATCTGGAGACGGAAGCGATCGAAACGGTACCCTTCTCTTTCGACAGCCTTATCTACTGGATGGGGCGCTGGGCTCCCAAACTGACCGGAGATCGCTATTTCCGAGCACATTGGACCTGGTATTGCGCGCTCGCCTGGAGCTGGCTCGCCGGGCGCGCCTGCGATGCGCTGTTCCGTGTTCCGCCATCGGCGAGACCTTCGGGGTTGCTCCTCATCGCCCGCAAGCCGCCGTGATAGCGTGGATCGTGGCAACGGTCGCGGTTTTCTATGCGCTGTGGTCCGTTGCTTTGGCGCTCCTCTTTTTCGTTCGGCTGCGAGTCCTGGATGACCGCTTATCCGCGAGCATCGCCTTGGTGTTGCCGGCGACAGGCGCGCTGCCCGGGCTCGAGGATCTGTTCGCTGCACTAACTGCGCAGTCGCTCAGGCCGCGCCGATTGATCGTTGCGGTCGAGGCGCGCGAAGACCCCGCTTTCCGGCGCGTCGCGGCCCTCGCCGAGCATTTTCCTCAGCTGAATATCGAGCTGGTCGTTGCCGGTCTCTCGCCGCTGCGCAGCCAGAAATGCACCAACCTTCTCGCCGCTTTGGCGCAGCTCGACGCCGACGATGCCTACGTCGTGCTGCTCGATGCGGACATCCGCCCACAGCCTTGGTGGCTGGCGATGTTGGTGGCGCCGTTGGCTGCAGGGCGCGCCGATCTCGTCAATGGTTATCGCTGGCCCGTGCCGACGAGGATGTCGCTCGGCACCTTCCTTGTCGCCGCGATCGATCGCGCCGTCGCCGTATTACCGCGGGTCCGCCAGACCAGGCCGGCTTGGGGCGGTTCCCTTGCGTTCACGCGAAACGCCCTCGCTGCGCTCGACCTGCCGAACACGATCGGCCACGCCCTGACCGAGGATTTGCCGATCGGCGACCGAGCGGTGAGAAGCGGACTGAGGGTGCTGACCCGCCGCGCCATCCGGCCGCCAACCCCACTCGCCGGCAGTTTTCGTGACGGTTGGCGCTTTGCGCGCCGCCAATACCAGCTGATCCGCCTCTACCGTCCGGGATTGTGGTGCTTCGCTGCCTTTGTCGTCACCACCGACCTGGCGGCCCGGATTGCTCTGCTGTCGAATGTACTCGGCTGGGGGCCTGCCTTGCCCGCCCTCCTCGTTCTCGCCTGTCTCAGCTCGACCGCGACCGAGATCCGGCTGGTTATCGGCAGGAGACTTGGCGTAACCGACGGGATCGGCTTTCGTTTGGCGCAGCATCTTCTCGCCTGGACCATTCTGCCCGCCCCGGTGTTTCATGCCTCGGTGATCTGGGGCGGTGCCGTCACGTCCCCGGTCGTATGGCGGCATGTCCGCTACGTCGTCGACAAGACGGGGCGGGTCATCGACGTCACCCGCCAGCCTTATTCCGACACGTCGGTTTAAGCGCGGCTTTCGACGTACATTCGCAGATCGTCGCCGGGCCGCAGGGTCAGGCGGCAAACCGGCGCGACGACCGCATCGGGGGCCAAGCGCAGGCGGACTCGTTGAGCCAGAGTGGCGAGGCACAGGACAGCCTCGGTCAGACCGAAGGCGGCGCCGACGCAAATGCGGGGACCGACGCTGAACGGAATATAAGCGTGTCTCACGCGAAACTGGGCGTTCTCCGGCAGAAAGCGCTCCGGGATATAATGATCCGGCTTTCCCCAAAGTTTACGGTGCCGGTGGAGCAGCCACGGCACAACGATGACGAGGGATCCCGCCGGCACGGACCGGCCGCGGATCGTCTCGTCGCGCGACGCCTGACGCGCGAGAAGCGGGACCGGAGGGTAGAGCCGCACGGTCTCCTCGAATATTGCACGGGTGTAGGACAGCTCGGGGACGTCGTCGAGGGTCGGCAGGCGGCCGGCGAGCGTTTTTGCCAGCTCCGCGTGAAGGCGTTCTTCGACCTCCGGCGCCTGCGAGAGCAAATACCAGGCCCAGGCGAGCGAATTCGCTGTCGTCTCGTGGCCCGCCATGAAGATCACCGCCGCTTCATTGCGCAATGCCATATCGTCGAGAGGCTCTCCAGTCTCGGCATCGCGCGCTTCCAGCAACAGGCGGATCATCGAGGCTTCGCCGCCGGACAACCGCTCTCGGCAATCGCCGATGACCTGCTCCAGGACCTTGTGGATGCGTTTGGCGGAGCGATGGATCGCCGGCGAATGAAACCGTGGGATCCAATCCGGCAAACCGAAGAAATAGGCGAGGTCCAATTGGCCGACCAGGCGCTGGTATTCGCTGAAGGCGGCGACGATTTCCGCCGCGTGCTCGGTCCCGAGCTGCCGGCCGAAAACCGTCCGGCAGATGATCTCCGCCGTCAATGTCGCCATCTCGGTCAGCGCATTGATCGGCATGTCGCGAGGCAGGCGCGCCCAGCGTTCGGCGGTCTCGCTGGCGGCCTGGACCATCAGCGGCGCGAACAGCGGCAGATGCGAGACATGGACGATGGGCGCTACAATGCGCCGCCGGCGCCGCCACGTATCGCCGTCGCTGATGAACAGCCCGTCGCCGAGGAGCGGCGCCAGCCCGTGGCGCATCTGCGGGCTCTTGCGCTCGAAACTGTCGTGATGCTCGACAAAGGCCGAGGCGACGGTATCCGGGCTGTTGCAGACGAACAATGTGCGCGACAGCATGCGGGTCGAAAACACCTCCCATTCGAAGGAGCGCTCTTCCCAGATTGCGAGGAAGTTGCGCCGCGCCAAGCGCAATGTCGCAAACGCCGAGAGCGGCTGCTTCGGCCTCTCGGGGAAGGGCGGAACGAAGTCGTGCATCGGCTGCCCTCGCGCGCCTGCGCGAATGGCGTTATCGCATCGAGACGGCCGCGGCGATCGGCGCCTTGATGCCGGCGGACGGCGCCGCCACACCGCGTGCGGCCCGCGCATAGGTGGCCTCGAGCCGCTCGATTGCGGCCTCGACCGCGAGCTTCAGCCCGGCTTCGTTGAAGAACGAGCCGGGGATCAGGCAGTGGGCCGCGAGCACCCGTCGGAAGGCGTCGAACAACGTGGCATCGGGCGGCGTAGGCGCCCCCCAGAAATCGTCGAGCTCGCCCTGAAAGGTCAGCCCGGCGATGTCGTAAACCGCCTTGCCGAGCGGCACTACCGGCAATCCGCAGGCAAGCGCCATAGTGCCGACCGTGCTGTTGACCGTGACGACGGCTGGCTTGCGCGCCAAGAGCGCGCCCAAATCGCCGCCGTCGAGAATGACGAGCCGGTCGGCGATCCCGAGCTCGACGGCGAGGTAGCCCGTGATCGCGACCCAGTCGACCAACCCGCTGTCGAGCGGGTGGAGCTTGACGATCAGCCGCGCCGCCGAGGGGGCGTGACGGGCAAAGGAGGCAAGGATGTGCTCGATCGCCAGATGCATCGCGCGAAACGGCGAGTGCACCCGCACTTGGTAGTCGCAATCCAGCTGCAACGGAAAAAGAAAGAGGGGGCCGGTGCTGCTGCAGAGACCTTCGATCGCCGCCGCCGCGCGACGCTCGGCGCGGCGCATCAGCGCCAGACGCCGCAGCCAACCGGCATACTCGATCAGCTGATAATAGGGACGGTGCGTCGCGTAGTGCGGGAACCGCCACATTCCGGCCATCGAGGCCGTCGTGTAGAGCACGTCCTCGACCGCCCGGCGGCGAAAGCTGCCCGGTACCGGTGGCGGGTCGCGCCAGGGCGGCAACGCATTTGCGCGTTCGCGATACCAGCCCGGATCCCGCGGCAGCGCGGAGTGACCGTTGACCCCGCCTTCCTCGAAGGTGATCCAATCGGGCCGCAGATAGCCCTCCTCGACCACGTGAATTCGCAATGCGCGCCCCTCGGCGACGCGGATGGCAGCTCGGTGCAACGGCCGGCAATCGCCGAACAGGATGATGTCGCTGATCGCCCGCTCGACGATCAGCCGATCGAGAAACTCCGGCCATTCTTCCGGACGGCCGCAAAAATCCACGGCTCCCGGCAGCCGCCAAAATGCTCGATCACCGCCGTTGAAATTAACCCGGGAAACCGCGTGGCCTCGCCCGATGAGCGCCTGCCCGAGGCGCTCGAAAAATCGCGTCGCCATCCCCTGCAGGAAAAGAAAACCCCGGCCGGGATTGACCAATGACCCGCCTGGCCGCTCCGCCGCGTTTACGGAACTTTCGCCCACCGATAGCAGATTCCCCAAACCGAACCTCGTCGCGCTCGAAGCGAGCTTTGAGGCGGTTCAACCGTGATCTGGTTAATCTCGTCAGCTTGCCGGCGAATGTCCACGAATTTTTGCATCGCAAGATGAGCCGTCCGTCAGGAACCGGACAAATCGTCCCGCGAAATGCCTATTTTCGCTCGTGGTGTTAATTCTAAAACTATGTCTTGTTGACCCTATGACCGACCCGCGACCGACCATCGAAGCCCCTGACGACGACCCCTATCTCTGGCTCGAAGAGATCGACGGCGAGCGGGCGCTCGCCTGGGTTGAGGCACAAAATGCCGCGACCCTGGCGCGGTTCGGCGATCACCGTTTCGCGGCCGATCGCGACACGCTCGCGGCGATCTACGACCGGCCCGACAACATCCCGCTAATTGCCAGGCGCGGTGCCAACGTCTTCAATTTTTGGAAAGACGCGGAGCACCCGCGCGGCCTGTGGCGGGCGACAACGCTCGACAGCTACCGCAGCAAAGAGCCCGATTGGGACATTCTCCTCGACCTCGACGCGCTCGCGGCAAAAGAAGGCGAAGACTGGACGTGGAGCGGGGCCGCGACGATGCCGGGCAGCCACGACCGTGCCATTGCTGATGCTGTCGCGCGGCGGCGCCGACGCCGTGGTGCTGCGCGAATTCGACCTTGCTGCGCGCGATTTCGTATCCGGCGGTTTTGCGCTGCCGGAGGCGAAGGGCGGGGCCGCCTGGCTCGATCGCGACACGTTGCTGCTCTCCTCCGCGCTGGGCGAGGGCATGGCAACCAGCTCCGGCTACGCGCGCACGGTGCGGCTGTGGCGGCGCGGGACCGACCCGCTGGCGGCTCCGATCATCTTCGAAGACGCGCGCCGACCACATGGCGGTCTGGGCGGATGTCGACCGCGAGGCCGAGGAGGAGCGGCTGGTATTTAGTCGAGAGGATCGGCTTCTTCGATGCGATCGTCTGGATCGGCGACTCGCACCGGCCCCAAGACCCGCATTGACCTGCCGACCGATGCCTCGGTCGCGTGGCATCGCGGCTGGCTCGCGGTCAAACGGCGGACCGCCTGGACGATCGGCGGCGAAACCTACCCGCCGGACACCGTGCTCGGCATTTCTTTCCTGGCCTTCCTCGCCGGCGACCGCCGCTTCACGAAGTTGTTCGAGCCGGCCGAGCGGCGCGCCTTGCAAGGGTTCTTCTGGTCCGGCGGCCGATTCATTCTGTCGATCCTCGATGATTTGAAGCCGGTTTTCGAAGCGCTGACCCCGTCCGAGGGCGGGTGGTCGCGCGAGCGCATCACCGGCCTGCCCGATATCGGCGTGGCCAATGTCTGGCCGCTCGATGTCGCGGACAGAAGAGTCGAACGGCGACCTGCTCGCCAGCGCGCAGGACCCGCTGACGCCGCCCTCGCTTTACTTGATCCCGCCAGGCGCGGCGCCGCAGCTTCTGAAGCGGGCGCCGCAAGCTTTTGATCCGGCCGGCCTCGTCGTCACCCGCCACGAAGCGACCTCGCCAGACGGTACGCGCATTCCCTATGTGCAGGTCGGGCCGCCTGGCGAGACCGGCGACGCGCCGGTCCATCTCTCGGGCTATGGCGGCTTCGGCATCTCGCAATTGCCTTACTACAATTCCGCCGTCGGAAAGCTCTGGCTCGAACGCGGCGGCACCAGCGTCGTCGCCAATATCAGGGGCGGCGGCGAGTTCGGCACCGCCTGGCACGAGGCTGGGCGCCGCGAAGGCAAGCGGGCCTCGCACGACGATTTTGCGGCGGTCGCCGCCGACCTCGTGCGGCGCGGGGTGACGCACCCCGGTCGGATCGCCGCCGAGGGCGGTTCCAACGGCGGGATACTGATCACGAATATGCTGACCCGCTATCCGGAGCGGTTCGGCGCCCTCTTCTGCACGATCCCGCTGATCGACATGCGGCGCTATGCGAAATTGCATGCCGGCGCGAGCTGGATTGCCGAATACGGCGACCCCGAAAATCCCGAGGATTGGGAATTCCTCAAAGAGATTTCTGCGTACCACGCCGCGGTCCCGGGCCGGCCCTACCCGCCGATCCTGATCGCGACGAGCCGGCGCGACGACCGCGTCCATCCCGGCCACGCCCGCAAAATGGCCGCGAAGCTGCAAGCGATGGGCTACGAGGCCTATTTTTACGAGCCTGCCGCCGGCGGGCACGGCTATGGCAAGGACAACAGGGAGCGCGCTTCTTTTACCGCGCTCGGCTACAATTTCCTGCGCCGCGCCATCGGCTGGACGCAAGACCGCGGGAGGGAAGAATGAAATTCGGCATCTTCTACGAGCTGCAGCTGCCGCGGCCCTGGGGACCAGACAGCGAGCTGACCCTCTACCACAATGCGCTCGACCAGCTCGAACTGGCCGACCGCCTCGGCTACGACTTCGCCTGGGAAGTCGAGCACCATTTCCTCGAGGAATATTCGCACTCGCCGGCCCCGGAGGTGTTCCTCGCCGCGGCCAGCCAGCGCACCCGGCAGATCCGCCTCGCGCACGGCATCATGCAATTGACGACGGTGCATCCCGCGCGCGTCGCCGAGCGCATCGCGGCGCTCGATCTGGTGAGCCGCGGCCGCGTCGAATTCGGCATGGGCGAGAGCGCCAGCATCACCGAGCTCGAACCGTTCGACCGCAGCTTCGACGAAAAACGCGCGGTCTGGGAGGACGCCGTGCGCGCGGTCATCCCGATGTTCAAGGATGGCGGCTGCGAATACCACGGGACCTATTTCGATTTCCCGCTGCGCAATGTCGTGCCCAAGCCGTTGCAGAAGCCGCATCCGCCGCTATGGGTTGCGTGCTCGGCGCTCGACACGATCGAGATGGCCGGGCGCCGCGGCCTCGGTGCGCTCGCCTTCCAGTTCTTGAGCGCCGATGCGGCGCATGCCTGGGTCCACGCCTACTACAATTCCTTCACCAAGCGGCTCGACAAACTGACGGATTACGTCACCAACCCGAATATCGCTTTGACCAGCTATTTCATGTGCGCCGAGACCGACGAGGAAGCGCGCCGCCGCGCCGACGGCATCCCGTTCTTTCAGTTCGCGCTGCGCTTTTACGGGCTGAGCCCCAACCGCAAACGGCCGGAGCCCGGCACGGTCGATTTGTGGGAAGAGTACGAGAAGTGGAAGCGCGCCAACCCCGAGGGCCTCGCCCGCGCACTGTCCGGCGGCCTGATCGGCTCACCCGAGACCTTGCGCCGCAAGCTGCGGCGGTTCGAGAGCTCGCATATCGACCAGGTCATTCTGTTGAACCAGGCCGGCAAGAACACGCACGAGCACATCTGCGAGAGCCTCGAACTCTTCGCCCGCGAGGTGATGCCCGAATTCCACGCCCGCATCCCCGAGCAGGAAGCCTGGAAAGCCAAGGTGCTGAACCGCGAAATCGAGCTCGAAGAGATCGACACCGCCCCCTTCCGCGACCGCTACGGCCCCAATTCGGTGCAAATCACCCCGCAAGCGGCGGAGTAGCGCCTGGCGTTCCCGAGGCCCTCCCTGCACCGACCCCGACTTTTCAGTCAGGCTGACGCGCTCACTGCGTGACCGCCTCGGGAAGAGAGACCTGGCGGGTATAAAACGGCAGCGATGTAATGCTTACGAGCCGCTCCGAGCCGTCAAACAGCGGGGACAGCTTCGCGCCCATGGCTTTGAACACGTATTTTTCCGCTCTGTCGGTACCGCAAGCAGCCGGATAGGCGCTATTGACCGGGAGCCAACAACCCGGCAAGCCTGATGTTCGGACCCATACGGAAGATTTGCCCGGCAAGAGCTAAACCAAGGCTCAGATGAAAATCCCGTCACACCGGCGAAGGCCGGTGCCCATGCGAGGAATGGATCCCGGCTTTCCGCCGGGAAGACGAGGACGGGCGCATTGCACTGAAACCATCTGTATGTATCCAAGCACTAACGCCAGACCGAAGCAGCCGAGACAACTCGATCTTCCGCGCATCAAGGAGCTGCCCAATGCCATGCCAGACCCTGCCCGCGATCAGCCTTGTCGCCGTGCCGGGGAGGCGGCGTCAGACCCTCGACATAGCGCGCGAGATCGAGCGGCGCGGTTTCGCCGGCATCTACATCCCGAGCCGGTTCGGCAACATGGCGCAGTGCACGGCGCTGGCGCTCGCCACGGAGCATATCCCGTTCGGCACCGCGATCGCACCGATCTACGCCCGCACCGCCGAGGATTTCGCGCAAAGCGCCGCCTATCTGCACGAGGTCTCGGGCGGCCGCTTCCGCTTTGGCATCGGCATTGCGCACGGCCCCACCTACCAGCGTCTCGGCGTCACCCCGGGCAAGCCCCTCTCGGACATCCGCACCTTTGTCGGCAAGGTGAGGTCCTATGAAGGGATCGGCCCGATGCCGCCGATCGTCCTCGCGGCTCTGCGCAAGAAGATGGTCGCGCTCGCCGCCGAGATCGCCGAGGGCGTCGTGTTCGCGAATGCCAGTCTTTCCCACATGCCCCAGTCGCTCGCCGTCGTGCCGTCGCCCAAGCGCAGCGACCCGAATTTTCTGATCGGCAACATGCTGCCGGTCTGCGTCTCGGAAGATGTGGACGCGGCAAAGGCGCTGCTGCGTCGCCGCCTCGTGCATTACGCCTTGCTGCCGAATTATCGCGCCTACTGGAAGGAAGCCGGTTATGTCGACGAGATGTCGGCAGTCGAGAAGGCGATCGCCGACAACCGGCCCGACGATATCCCGAAATTCCTGACCGACCGCTGGCTCGCCGACAACACCCTCTTTGGCCCGGCCGCAAAGGTCCGCGAGGGCGTCGCGGTATGGCGCGCCGCCGGCGTCAACACGCCGATCCTCGTGCCGAACTCGGTCGCCGGCAATCAGATCACGGCCCTCGAGGAGCTGTTCGCCGCATTCAGCTGATAGCGACGACGATCTGACGAAAGCTCTTTTGCTATCCCTCCAGCTTGATGGTGCACAGTCGACCATCCCCGGCTTCGCGCTGTATCTTCGCATCACCTCGAAAATAGGTAGTGTCTCAGTTTGATTGTAACAGCTTAACAGCCGGTGCCCGCAGAGCATGGGACTGGCTGCCGGATTAGAGCCATCGGATCATTCGTCGTCATAAATCGGTGGATGGCGGCGGCAAGCGCGGTTGCAATGATGCAATACCCTGCGGATTGAAAGCGTTTTCCGAATTGACTTATATGTCAATAGCCGCCATATTATCGGCTCTTGAGTCCGAGGACAAGCTGATGAGGTACACTCCGACGAGTTGGCGAAGGCCGGCGCGGCGGCTATACCTCACGGCGCAAGCAAACAAGGATCGAACCGACCCGAGCTCCGCTGTTAATCTGTTGATGGGTTCCACCGGCAGAGGTTCGATTGAAGCCGCTCTGATGTTATGGACCCTTGGCGATCAGGTTTATGGCACTGACGAAGGCAAGTGCAGTTTCTTGTGCCGGCTTGAACCGCCACCGCACGAAATTTGGGACGTGCGCGTAACAGCTCCCACACCCCAAGCTCGGCTGTTTGGGCGTTTCATCGAACCCGACACACTTGTTCTGACAAACTTTCATACCCGTGATTTCTTGGGTAGGAAAGGATCGGCAAACTGGACGCTTGCGATGACGACGTGTGAAACTACGTGGAAATCATTATTCGGCGACTTACTGTTCGTTGGAGACGATATCCACGCCTATGTCACGGAGAACTGTGATGACTTTTGCGTATAGCGATCTCACGCCGAGAGAATTAGAAGCATTTGGCTTCGCAAGGGCAAGAGATGTTGCCTTCAATGCCGTGCGCGAGCTGTGGAAATGTCGCCGGGGTCAAGGTATGACACAGAAAGATTTAGCATCAAAAATCGGCCGCGATCCAGCTTGGGTTTCTCGTAAGCTGCAGGGACCTGGGAATTGGACCTTGCGCACAATCGGCGCCTTCGTTGTAGCCTTAAATGGCGAAATTGAAATCAAGATCCACGATTTGGAAGAGTCATCTAATGGTCGTATGAACTATTCAGGCGCTTATGAGGAATACGCAATCAACAATCCGCCTGCCGGCGCGGCAAGGCAAGATGGAAATTACGGCAATCAATTTATCGGTGAACCATCACAGCAGCCCTTGGGATTAGGAACCCCGAGCCCGTGACGTGTCAATCTTTGTTCCCTCCTACTGCATTCTCTGTGACGACGTGCGAATTGAGATTGGCGGGAAAGAGATCCTCATAGGGGTTTATCCGGTTGGCGTGTCCGTTCCCTTTGTGCCATGGATGGGTGCCGCCTGTCTGAGATTGACAGGTTATTGGAGCGGCGATGGTGAATTAAGTTTCCAGGTGCGGATTTTAATCCCACTAATAATGTCGCAGGAGAAAGCAACGGGATAGGTCATCCTATTTGGCAGGGATTCCAGTCGTCAGTCACGCTTCGTGGCATTTTTATTTCGTTCGATATGGAAGGTGTTTACGATATTCAATTCTCTCCATCAGGCGGCGCTTGGCAAACCGTTTCCAAGTTTCCTGTATTTATAGCTAGGACTTCTTAGCCCAGCGCTTCTGCGCGGCTTGCCTCGCAATCTCTGTCCGCCGCTCCGGCGCCATCCTCTCTGCCCGAGCTTTCCCGCCCCGAGATGCCAACTCTGCTGCTGCGTTCTTAGCTCGGTCGGTTTCCAATTCCTCGGCCTCCTCGCCGATCGCGATCCGCATCACCTTGACGGCATTGCCGGTCACGTCGGCAGGGCGCTTCTCGCTGCGCCTCACATAAAGCAGATTACCCAACGCGGCTTTGACGATGCCATGCGGAGTCCGGGACTTAATAGCTCCGTCGCTAGCCCGAAATTCTCGTCATGGTTCTACTGAGACGAGCCGCCGAACCCGCGCTCTTCGCCCGAGGTGTCCGCAGACGCCGGCCACAGCGGCACTCACGCCCCGGCCGACCGTTTGTTGCGTATTAGGCATCCACAAAATTGCCTTATTGGCATAATATAGTCGGGCGATTGCGGCGTCCGTGGGGAGGCGCTGCCAACGCACGGAGGTGCATATGAGTGATGAGGTGGAGGTGGCGCCGGCGGCGCAGGTGCGCGGGCGGCCCTTTCCGAAAGGGCGGTCGGGAAACCCGGCCGGCCGCCGGCGCGGCTCGCGCAACAAGGCAACCTTGGCCGCGCAAAAGCTGCTCGCGGGCGAAGCCGAGGCATTGACCCGCAGGGCCGTCGAGGCAGCCTTCGCCGGCGACTCGACCGCGATGCGGCTGTGCCTCGAACGCATTTTGCCGCGCGACCGCGCCGTCGAGTTCGCGCTGCCGCCGATCAAGAGCGCCGCCGACATCGCCGGCGCGATGGGGGCGGTCACCGCGGCGCTCGCCGGCGGCCTGATCACGCCGGGCGAGGCGCAAGCCATCGCCAGGGTGTTCACGACCTTTGTGCAAACCATCGAAGTCAGCGACTTCGACCAACGTCTGCAGGTGCTCGAAACCCGCCAGGCCGAAGACCGGCCGACCCAGCCGAGGCCTTGGCCGCTTTCGAGCCTTGCAACCTGAAGAAGAGCCCCCGCTGCAGACCCGCTGCAGCTGCAGCGGGCTGTCATACTACGATCAACCGTGAGTGGCGACGCCCCGAACCTAAGTTTTTTCTTTTCTTTTTTTTTTTTTTTTTTTTTTTCTTTTCTTTTTTTCTCTTTTTTTTTCTTTCTTTTTCCTTCTTCTCCTTTTCTTTTCTTCTCTTCTCTTTCTCTTTCTTCCCTTCTCTTCTCCTTCCTTTCCTTTCTCCTCCTCTTCTCCCCCCTTCCCTTCTTTTCTCCCCCTCCCCTTCCTCTCTCTCCTCCCTCCCCCTCCTCCCCCCCCTCCTCCCCCTCTCCCCCCCCCCCCCCCTCCCCCCCTCCCCCCCCCCTCCCCCCCCCTCTCCCCCCCCCCCTCCCTCTCCCCCCCCCCCCTCCCCCCCCCTCCCCCCCTCTCCCCCCCCCCCCCCCCCTCCCCCTCCCCCCCCCCCCCCCCCCCCCCCCCCCCCCCCCCCCCCCCCCCCCTCTCCCCTCCCCTCCCCCTCCCCCTCCCTCCCCCCCCCCTCCCTCTCCTCCCTCCCCCTCTCCCCCTCCCCTCCCCTTCCCCCTTCCCCCCCCCCCCCCCCCCCCCCCCCCCCCCCCCCCCCCTCTCCCCCCTCCCTCCCCCCTCTCTCCCCTCCCTCCCCCCCCCTTTCTCTCCCTCCATGCCCCCCCCCCCCCCCCCCCCCCCCCCCCCCCCCCCCCTTCCCCCCCCAACGCCGTGCCAAAACGCCAGCCGGTTTGCGCCCTGCGAGATTGCCGCGCTGCGCTCGCAATGACCGGGTCATTGCGAGGGGCGGTGATGACGATTTTTGCCGGAGGCGATTACATTATGTCCGTGACTTGTTTGCCGCAGGAGGTTTGACGTGCCGCAGCCGGACCATATCTCGGCCCTTCCCGTCGCCGATCCCGAGGCGCTCGACGAGGATCTGCGAGAGCTCTTCGCGCTGTGCACCGAAAAGCTCGGCATCGTGCCGAATGTATTGCGCGCCTACAGCCTGCGCCCGCAGAAGCTGCGCAATTTCGTCGCGATGTATAACGAACTGATGCTGGCGCCGTCGGGCCTCTCTAAGCTCGAGCGGGAGATGGTCGCGGTCGTCGTGTCGAGCGTCAACCGGTGCTATTACTGCCTTGTTGCGCACGGTCAGGCGGTGCGGCGCCTGTCCGGCGATCCCGAACTCGGCGAGATGCTGGTCATGAACTATCGGGTGGCTCCGCTCGACCCGCGCCGGCGCGCGATGCTCGATTTCGCGTGGAAGCTGACCGACGGCCCCCGCGACGATCGGCGAGGAGGACCGGGCGGGGCTGCGCCGAGCGGGTCTCGGCGACGAGGACATCTTCGACCTCGCCGAAACGGCCGCGTTCTTCAACATGTCGAACCGAATGGCGAGCGGTCTGGATATCATTCCGAACCGCGAGTATCACCGGTGGGACCGGTGACCCGCGCAGCCGGAGGGCCGTCTGGGGAAGTTTTTATTGCCACGAAGCCCAAAGCCGTCTTGCGCGGACTTGATCCGCGCATCCACGCCTTTGTTTCGGGCGCTCGAAGGCGTGGATGGCCGGGCCAAGCCCGGCCAAGACGAATAACGGAGGAAATAGGCCCGCTAATTTCGCTGACGGATCCGGCATGCGGCGTTTCTTTGTAGGGTTTTTTGCGGTCATCGGGTTCGCGACGGTGCTGTTCGTCGCCGGCGTCATGCTGTTGGTCGGCGGCTTGCGGCCGTCGGTGACGCCGCTTCCCGGCAATGTTCTCCTGACCGCAGACCTGACCCGGGACCTGCCGGAAGGCGCCAGCGAAGAGCCGATCGTGCGGCTTCTGGTCGGCGCGAAGCCGACCCTGCGCGATTTCCTCGATGCGATCGAGGCCGCCGGCAACGATCCCCGCGTCAAGGTATTGCTTGCCCGAGTCGGCGACGACGAGATGGGCCTCGCCAGGGTCCAGGAAGTGCGCGACGCGATCGCCGCGTTCCGCAGCAAGGGCAAGCTCGCGCTCGCCTTCGCCGACAGCTTCGGCGAGTTCGGCCCCGGAACCCGGCCCTATTACCTGGCAACCGCCTTCGACGAGATCTGGCTGCAGCCGATGGGAAATGTCGGGCTAACCGGTCTCTACGCCGATTCCCCGTTCCTGAAGGGGACCCTCGATCTTCTCGGGATCGTCCCGGAGTTCGACCATCGCGAAGAGTTCAAAACCGCGATGAATATGCTGACCGAAACCAAGATGACGCCGGCGCATCGCGAGGAGGTCGAGGCGCTGCTCGGCTCGGTTGCGGGACAGGTCATCCACGGGATCGCGCAGGGCCGCAAATTGACGGATGCCGAGGTGCGCGACCTGATCGACCGCGGCCCGCTCCTGGCTCAAGAGGCGGTCCAGGCAAAACTGGTCGACCGGCTCGGCTACCGCGACGAGGTGCTGGGCCATGCCCGGGCCCGCGCCGGGTCGGGCGCCGAGGTGGTCAGTCTTTCGCGCTATCTCGATCGGGCCGGGCATCCGCATCGCGAGGGCTCGACGATCGCGCTGATCTACGGCTCGGGGCTTGTGGTGCGTGGCGGCGGCACGGCCAACCCGCTGACCGGCTCGAATTTGATGGCAGCGACCGAGCTCACCCGCGCGTTTCGCGCTGCGGTCCGTGATCCCGCGGTGCGCGCCATTCTCTTTCGCATCGATAGCCCCGGCGGCTCGGCCGTCGCGTCGGAATTGATCTGGCGCGAGGTCGTCTTCGCCCGCGAGCGCGGCAAACCGGTGATCGTGTCGATGAGCGATGTCGCCGGTTCCGGTGGCTATTATGTGGCTGCGGCGGCCGACAAGATCGTCGCCGAGCCCTCGACCCTGACCGGCTCGATCGGTGTTCTCGCTGGCAAAGTGGTCGTCGCCGATCTGCTGAAAAAAATCGGCATATCGACCGACAGCGTGCAAATCGGCGCAAATGCGGCGATGTTCAGCCCAACCGTCGATTTCTCGGCGCGCGCGCACAGCCGCCTCGAGGCATTCCTCGACGATACCTACAAGGGGTTCAAGGACCATGTTGCAACCGGCCGGCACATGACCCAGGAGGAGGTCGAGGCGGTCGCCAAGGGCCGCGTCTGGTCCGGCGAGGACGCCAAGGCGCACGGGCTCGTCGACGAGCTCGGCGGCTATGCCGTAGCGCTTCGCCTTGCGAAGGAAGCCGCCAACCTGGCGCCCGAGGCGCCGTTCACCCTCACCGTTTTTCCGCGCGAAGAGACCTTGCCCGAGCTTCTGTACAAACGCCTCACCGGCGAGGACCGCGAGCGCGACGCTGGCGGCATCACCTCAACTTCGATCGAACACTCGCTAAAGGCAATGCGGCCGCTCCTGCAGCGCCTCGAGGCGGCGCTCGACAGCCCCGGCGTGCTGACCATGCCGCCGCTCGGGCCGATCCGGTAAACCCGGAACGCGAGCGGGGCCTCCCTCGTTGTGCTTCGGGGCAGTAATCAGCAACCGGTTTCGGAAAGATGGGTGGACGAGTCGCCTCGGAGCGAGATCGGGCGGCGGCCGGCGACGGCGGGCGCGGACGGCAGCGGTCTTCCGGAGCGCCGGAGCAGCTCCCCTCGCTTACCCCGTTGCGCGGCATCGCCGCGGTGTGGGTCGTGATATTTCATTTTTGCTGGTATTTCCCGGCTGTTCACCCCGAGCGCTACACGGGAGCCGTGTACAAGGGTTATCTGGCGGTGGACATGTTTTTTGTGCTGAGCGGCTTTGTCATTACGCATGTCTACAAAGGGGGTTTCGCACAACGGGTGACCGGCCGGCGCTACCGCGAGTTTTTGAAAGCCAGGGTGGCGCGCATCTATCCCTTGCATATCACCGTATTGTTGCTGTTCGTGGCCGCCGCGACGGCGGAACGCGCCGCGAGCTATGCGCTCAGAGGCTCGTTCGAGCCGGTACCACTGCTGGGTGAGCGTTCGATCGGCGGCTTCTTTGCCAATGTCGTCATGCTCCACGGGCTGTGGGCGCGCGAGCTCAGCTGGAACGACCCGTCATGGTCGATCAGCTTGGAGTTCCTGGCATACCTGCTATTCCCATTGTTGTTTCCGGTGTTGTGGCGCGCCAGGCCGGCCGCCAAGGCCGGGCTCGGCGGCTTGCTGCTGGTGGCGCTGGGATGGTTGGCTTACCGCACCGGCGATTATTTCAACCAATGGAACGGCACCTATGCGATACTTCGCTGCCTGCCGGAGTTCCTCGCCGGAATGCTGCTCTACAGCGGCTATCAGAGCGGCATCTTCTCCTCCGTGCTGGCCAATGACGCGGTGCTTGCGGCAGTAGTGCTGCCGCTGGCAGTGCTGCTTCACATAGGCGCGCCGGATCTGGCAATCATCCCGCTTTTTCCGCTGTTGATTTTGGCCGCCGTCTGCAACACGGGCCGGTCGTCGACGCTGCTGAATTCGCCGCCGCTGGTGTGGCTGGGCGATATCTCCTATTCACTTTACCTGCTGCATTGGTTCGTGCTGTTCGTCACGACCGAAATCGCACGGCGGCTGCCGGGTCTCGACTTCGCCAAGCTGCCGCTCGCCCCCTCGCTCGCCCTCATCGCGGCGTTGATCGCCGTCAGCCTTGCTCTCGCGACGCTCAGCTTTCGATTTATCGAGATCACCGGGCGCCGCTGGTTGCGCCAACGCCTCGATGTCGACCGCCCGGCAACGGTAGTGGGGGTCGCAATACCACGGTAAACCGAGGGAGCACTAATCTCTGGAGGCGGCGAGTATCGCCATCGCGCGCCCATCGACCGTGAAAGCCGGGCCGGCGTCGAGACAGGCGGTCCAGTCGGGCAATCCGCAGAGATCGTCCCCGCGAGGCAGCCAGGAACGGGCGAGCACCTTCCACGGCCGGGGCGACCAGTCGCCGAGGTTGGTGACCGAGAATGGGGACCAGCTCTCGTTGTAGATCACCATCAGATCGGGCTCGCCCGGCCGTCCCCAGCGGATGACCGCGAGCTGGCTCGGCGAGCCGGTCGCCGGGCCCTCCCAGCTGTAGCTCAGACGGCCGTCATTGGCTGGATCGCCGGGGGCGGCCCGCGGCGCGGCCGCGTATTCGGCAAAATCTGCCTGGCGAAACTGTGTCCAGCGTCGCCGCAACGCAATCAGGCCGCGGGTCCACTCCGACAATTCGCGCCCGTAGCGTGGACCATTGGGAGCACCGTCGGGATTGTCGTCCTTAAGCCCCCAGTCGATCCAGTTGACGCCATTTACCGTTGCGTCGCCAGAGGTGGATTCCCAATCCCAGCTGTTCTTCGCCCCATCCTGCCCGGCCCGGGATTTCGTGCGGCCGAACTCGTCTCCCTGCTGCAGCAGCGGTACGCCATTGGAGGTCAGCAGCAGGCCCAGCACCAGTTTTTCACGTCGGCGGCGGAGGTCTTCGTCGCCGCCGCTGTCCCAGCAGTTTTGCGAGCCGTCGGAATCATTGAAAAACATACAGTCCCGCAACGTGTAACCGTCGTGGACCGCGATAAAATTGATCGAGCGCCACGGCTTGCTCGAAGCATCGGCGTCCGATCCGGGAACGGCGCCGCGGCCCTCGATGAGCTTTTTTAATGTGCTGGGGTCACGCAAATCGCTTTTGGAGAACAGCCGCGCTCCGTCGCGATACTTGCCGATCCACTTGGCCCAGCGGTTGTTCGTCCAGTCCCAGGGCGGGCTGTCCATGAAGTTCCACCACTGCACTTGCGTATCCCAGGGTTCGGCGTGGAGGTGTGCGCGAGCAAAGCGGGGATCGGCACTGACCCAGGCTGCGGCATCTGTCGAACCATCGGCCAATATGCGGGCGAGGTCGAAGCGAAACCCGTCCACCCCGTAGGCGCTGTGCCACAGGGCCAGGGAATCGAGCACCAAGTGCTTCGTGAAACGGTCGCCGCCCGAAAAATCGAGGTCGTTGCCGATGCCGCTGGCGTTGGCGAAGAACCCATTTCCCGTACCGCGATAGATTTCAGGAACGTCGTCGCACAGATTGTAGCATTTGTCGGCGAGGCGCCCATCCTGGACCCAGTTGCTTTCGGCGGTGTGGTTGTAAACCACGTCCATGAACACCGCGATGCCGCGGTCGTGGAAAGCTTGGACGAGCCGTTTCAGCTCGATGACCTCCTCGCCGGGACGCGACGCATAGCGCGTTTCCGGCGCGAAGAAATTTGTCGTCATGTATCCCCAGTGGTTTACCCGGCCCGGAGCTGTCGTCGTATCCTTGTCGTATTGCATGACCGGCATCAGCTCGACCGCGGTGACGCCGAGCTCGGCGAGGTGATCGATCCCGGCGG
>CAWBIT010000004.1:0-423786 GCA_963789025.1 uncultured Alphaproteobacteria bacterium | reverse complement strand
GGTATATTGACGAAGTTTGTGCCCGAAACATTGGCGATCCCGGGATTGCCCGTGAACGGGGCAATGCTCATCATGGAGTAAAGGATACTGGCTCCGCCGCGAACGACAGTAGTGCCCTTGCCCGTGACATCGTAGGCGAAACCGATGCGCGGCGACCAGTCCCGGTAATCCGGCTTCCACAAGGTATTGCCTACGCTTGCCGAACCCTGCTGAACGAGTCCCAGCGTCGGATCGAAGTTGCCCACGTCGTTGTTGACTTCACGGAAAGGCGACCTGTATTCCCAGCGCAGGCCGATATTCACCATGAGCTTCGTGGTCAGCCGGTAGTCATCCTGAGCAAACACCCCGAACACTTTGGAGATAAAGCGAGTGGCAGGATTGCCGGTTAGTACGAGCTGCTTGCGTTGGAGTCCCGGCGAAAAAGTCTTCGAGTGCGGTGGAACCCTTAGGAGCGAAGGCGAGTAAAGCCGGAAAGTCGGTAGTGGCTTGGCCGCCTAGGAATTGGATCCAGCCTCGCGTGTCGTGAGTATCGGAGTCGCCCTCGATATGCGAGAACTGGAAGCCGTACTTGAAGCTGTGCTTACCCTTCAAATAGGAGAGATTGTCCTGAAAGTCCAAATACGGATTGGGACTTGCTTCAAGGGGACGACCGCGCCGGCTCCCCAATTGGGTCGGACCAAAACCTGCAATCGTGACCGTGGGGAACCCACCGTAACTGGTGACGCCCGTATTGATCGGGTAGGTCGTTCCATCAAGCGCATAACTGCCATTGGCAAATTGGTTCCGGTCGGCGGGCAGGAATTGAAAGACAAACCGGTTGTAGCCCACTCGGAACTCGTTCACCATGCGGGAGCTGGCCGTCCAGATCCAGTTGCCCGAGGCCGTCCAGGCGGATTCCGCCACGTTGTTCTCCCAGGCCGTATTGACCATGGGGAAGTCTTCTCCGATGCTCGTGTAGTTCGCCCTGTACAGCATGCCGTTGATCATGTGCTTGTCGTTGATGCGGTAGTCGATTTTGCCCACGCCGTTGTCGCTGGTGTTGGTGTTGGGAAAATCACTGAGGTAGGAGGTGCTGCTCGCGTTGCCCGACGTCAGGTTCTGGATGAGGCCACCCGTACAGGTAGACGCGAGCGTCAACGCACCTGAGGGGCATCCCAGCAAAGTCTTGCTTAGCGGGCTCACCGCAACGCCGGCATTCTGAAGAGCCAGGATTGCATCCACCATGCTGTGTTTCGGGTCCGCCTTGCCTGCCGTTACTTGGGAAGCGGTTTCGGGAACCGAAGTGACAAGGTCGTTCGCGATATTGGAACGCAGCCCCTCATAGTTGCCGAAGAAGAAAAGTTTATCTTTCTTGATCGGCCCACCGACCGAGGCGCCGAACTGCTCCAGATTAGCTGCCAAGTGATCACAAGTTGCCTGGGCGCAGCTTCCATCCGCCCCTGGAGCGGGGTTGTAGAGGTTGCGGGCGTCCCAATTGCCATCGCGGCCAAAGGCGTAAGCCGTGCCGTGGAGGTTGTTGGTCCCGGTGCGAATTCCCACGTTCACCATGGCACCCGGCTTCCCACCATACTCCGCCTTGGGATTCTCCTCCATGTTGAACTCCTGGATGGCGTCGAGGGGCAGGATCAAGGCCCCGTCGGTGAATGGACTCGACGCGCCGGCGACCGGGCGGGAGTCGAAGGCGTTCGCATTCAAGATGCCGTCGACCATCCAGACTGCTTTCATCGGGCCGAACGTTGTTGGTGCTCTGGGTCCAGGGTGAGCCGCCCGGCTGGAGCATTACGCCGGGGCGCAACCCCATCAGACTCTGGAAGTTGCGGCCATTCAAGGGCAGATCGTTGATGTCCGCGTTCTGCAGCGTGCCGCCCAGTGTGGCATTGGTAGTCTCCACCAGGGGGATGGCTTCGGTTACGGTGACCGTCTGGGTTTGCTCGCCGGGCTGAACGGTCAAGTCAACGCGAACCTCCTTGCCGACCCCAAGCTCCACGTTCGCACGTTCGAGCTTTTTGAAGCCATTGGCCTCGGCGCGGACCGTGTATGTGCCCGGAAGCAACTGCGGAGCGTTGTACTCCCCAGCATCGTCCGTGGTCACCACTCGCGCAACACCTCGATCTTTGTCTATGAGCGTCACAGTAGCGCCCGATATGACGCCGCCAGTCTGGTCTACAACCGTGCCGAGAATACGTCCGTTACTCCCCTGTGAAAATAACGATACGGAGAACAGCAACACACCCAGAACGGCCGAGAGCAGGAAAGCAATTTTGTTGCTAAGGCCCGAAAAGGATGCGCGAAACCCCGATGGAAAAGAACTCATCGTCTCACCCCTTCGAAGATTTTAGATAGGCCTTGGACCCCAAAAACCGGACAGGAAACAAGCGATGACGATGCGTTTACTCCGTCGCGGAAGCAAAGTCAAGAAATAATTTGTCAAAAGAAAAATATTAGTCGAACCCGGTGGCATTCGGCTCGTGGCGGGGGGCCAGTACTACGCCTTATAGAACGCTCTTCTTCCGAGGCAAGGTGCCTATACACTTGGCCGCTTACTTTTTCATTGTGGAATTTGTTCGCCCACCCATGAGGCCTTACAGGGGCCGACGAACATACGGGCAGGATTTCTCTCGAGGGAATTAAGCTACTATTTGGCAGTCGCCCAGGCCAGTTTAGCCTCGCCGCATTCAATGACCACAGTGCTAAAGCGGTCGACATCGTCTTTGCTGACAAAAGGATGAGGATCGCCAGGTTTACGGGAGCGCAAGGCGTCGATTTTTTCGAACATGTTATCGAGGGCCGCATGGATGGAAATGATGGCGTCCACGCCCGCTTTATCTTCGATCTCCTTGAAGCGCTTCGCCGACGCGATGTAGGTCTTGATCATCGTCTGCGTGTCCGGAAAAACCTGAACGCCACCCTGCACGAGATTCATGGTTGTGCCGCCGATCATGCCGGCGACGTGTCGCTCGTTTCCATCCTTCACCGGGAAAATGACGGAGAGATTGTCCGCTGAGGCGCCCGGAGTGGAGTAGAGAGTGACAGTGGTGTCGCCCAGGGTCACTTTCCGGCCATCCTTGGCCACCATGTCTTTCGAGGGTTTCACTTTGGCCGGGGAATTGTCGTTGGCCAGGAACTCCCAATCACCTTCGGACATGATGACACGCGCCGAGGGCACAATTTTCTTGAGCGCGTTGATTCCCCAGGATTGATCGGAGTGGGAGCGCATGATGATGGCGTATTTAATGTTCGCAGGGTCGAGGTTAAAGGTCCGCAACTCATCGAGCAGTTCTGGCGTAACCCAGTCGAAATTCGTATTGATCAGAATGATTCCACCGGACGTGTTGAGCGCCCAGGTAGATTCGGTCTTCGTCCCAATGTAATAGAGGTTGTCAAACACCTTTGCCGGCGGCGCGTACCATTTTTCGCGCGGAGTGGGAGTCAATTTCGCGGCCTCGCCCGGTTCGAGGGGAACGTCCTTGCCGACCGGTTGCGGGCGGGCCCCCGGTTTCGGCTCAGCGCACATTTGGTTGAAAGCCGAATTGAAGATATGCCACGACTGGGGGTTCGCAGCGTTGGGCGAAACGGCAGCCTTGGCGGCCGCGACATGTTTTTCCGCCGGATCTGTTTGCGCCCGCGCGCCCGTGACTAGTCCGGCCAGCGCCAGGCAAGTTGCAAGCGCGAATGAGCCATAGCGATCCACGATGGATTCTCCTTCCGATCTCAAGGAGCTTGTATTCAAGTCTTGATTTTCGGGTTGCTTATACACCATCCACGCGCGGCGGTGCCACACCTTTTGCCACCGGCGCATCATGAATGATTGGACTTGGGCTGGCGTGACCACGATCCAGGATGGAGTTCCCTTCGCATCGCTCGAAACCGAGGAGCTTTAGTTGAAAATTCGTGGATTTTTTCCTCTAAAACGGTTTATATATCGGGAACGTTCCATAGACATACAAACAGCGAGAATCCATATGAGACAGCGATGGGCAAGTTCCTTTGGGATGGTGGCATGTGTGTCGGCACTGATATGCATGGTTTCCCTCAATGCCGGCGCCCAGCAAGGCGAAGGGCAAGCATCTGCACCGGCTTATGCGACGGCTGGTAAGGCGTCGAAAGCGCTGCCCGATGGCGGACCGGCGCCGAGGCTCGCGGACGGGCATCCTGATTTTTCAGGAATCTGGTTCGTGGGTTCCTTAGGTAAAGAAGATGCATTATCGGTGCAGTCCGCCGCGAGCCAGGGCGATCAAGCCCTGCGGCCCTTTGATCCAAAAGTAACGCCGGAAGAACAACCTTCCTTTCAACCATGGGCCGCTGAAAAAGCCAAAGAGTTCGGCAGAGGGCCGGCTGCTGGAAGACAGCAATACGTTTTGCCGTTCAGTCCGTCCTTGCTATGTTCCTGGCCGGGCCGGTGGAGTAAGGGCCGGCCTAAAATCGCTGGGCGGGGCCGGCGCATCCAACATTAGTTGTTAGAACAACTATTTCGCACCGGCCGCACCGCGCAGGCCGGAAGTCAGGAGACAAGCCCATGACCGCCAATCCGCAACGTCAGCCCGCATCTTCATTCCGCACGGCGGCGGGCCCTGCTTCTTCATGGATTGGACCTGGGGCCCCGCCGACACCTGGCAGCGCACGCGCGTTTCTCGAGGGCCTGGCCGCGTCGCTGCCGGAACCCCCAGGGCGCTTCTCGTGATCAGCGGACATTGGGAGGAGCCGGCGTTTACGGCCAGCGCCGCCGCCTCTCCGCAGCTCATCTTCGATTACTCGGGCTTTCCCGAGCACACCTACCAGCTCACCTGGCCGGCCCGGCGATCCCGCGCTGGCGCAGCGAGTGGCCGCGATGTTGGACAGGCTGGTCTGCCCTCGGCGCTCATCCCGAGCCGCGGCTACGACCACGGCGTCTTTGTTCCGCTCAAGGTCGCTTTCCCCTGAAGCGCAGATCCCGGTCGTTACGCTGTCGCTGGCTGCGTCGCCGAACGGGTCGTTCGACCCTGCGCTGCATATGGCCGCCGGGCCGCGCGCTCGCGCCCTTGCGCGATGAAGGCGTCTTGATCGTTGGCAGCGGGATGAGCTTCCACAACCTGCGCGCTATCTGCGGCCCGAAACCCGCGAAGCTGCCCGGGCATTCGATGCATGGCTCACGCGACGCCGTGGAGTCGCCGGCTTCGCAGCGCGACGCACTCTTCGCCGAGTGGCAAAGCGCTCCTTATGCCCGCTTCAGCCATCCGCGCGAAGAGCACCTGGTACCGTTGTTCGTCGCTGCCGGCGCCGGCGGTGACGCGCCGGGAAAGCGCATCTTCAGCGATGAGCCCATGGGCGCCGCGATCAGCGCTTACCGCTTCGACGGCTGAATCGCCGGAAATCGCCGCGCAGATGCCGGAGCCGGTCAACGCTGGCGCCCGCGCGTCTGCTGCCCTCCGCGCACACCTGAATCGATGGCAATGGCGATCAATCCGAACCGCATCGCCAGGTCGGTGCGCGCCTCGTGCAAGAATCCCAGCACGCCGTCGCGGCCGTCAGCTGTTCAGCAGCTCTTCGATGCGCGCAGCCAGGCCCTGCGGTTGGTGGCAGGCGCAAAACGGTCCGCCACCTGCCCTGATCGATCGACGAGGAATTTTGTGAAGTTCCACTTGATCCGCTGCGTGCCCAGCAGCCCGGGCCTCTCTGTTTCAAAAAGCGATAAAGCGGGTGGGTCATCGGCCCGTTCACATCGATCTTGGCGAAGATGGGAAAGCTGACGCCATAATTCCGCTTGCAGAAGTTGGCGATCTCTTGCGAGAGCCGGGTTCCTGCGCGCCGAACTGATTGCAGGGGAACCCCAGTACCTCGAAGCCCGCGTTCCTTCTTCGTCCGATACAGCTCTTCGAGTCCCGCGTACTGCGGCGTGAAACCGCACTGGCTGGCGGTGTTCACAATCAGCAGCACGGTGCCCTTGAAATCGGCCAGGCGGATCGTGCGTCCGTCCAGCAGGTCCGCGGAAAAATCGTAGACGGAACGGCCGCCGTTGGCATTCCGCGACGACCTCTCTTTCCAGGATGTCATGTTCGCGCATCTTGCGTCTAAAGCTCATGCGATCCCAGCAAAATGAGAGCTCCTTCCATGCACTGGGGTTCCCAACGCAGGTCTTCGCCGCCGGGGCGAAGCTCAGCCCGGTTCGTTCCGGTAGACTGGGTCAGGGTCCTTTTTGCGGATCCCGGCCCGATCCGAAGCCGGCCCGAAGGGACATCGCGGGCTTCTCGACCGATGGGAAAATCGCCATCTGCAGGCGGCTGATTTCTTCCCGACCGCGAACCGTGCGGTGCGAGGATGGCCCGTAGTCTGGACGAAGCCGATGAGCGCGGCAGGAAGTTTTTGAGGAAGGCTCGTTTCCGGACCGGAGCCAGCAGCCTCGCGCGTTTGGGCGGGGTGGGCGCGGTCCAATATAATCAGTCTTTCCTCGAGGGCAGAACCAGATTTTTAGCAATGAGGGTGTGCATATTTTTCCCGTGAATTGAACCATGGACCGCACCAGTTTACTTGTGCTCGCCGCAGGGCTCCAGCCCGGTGAAGATCAAGCACACTTCATCTCGCACCGCGGCTCTTGCCGGTATCGCGATTGCCGGTTTGCTCGCACGCTGCTGGTTCTGGTCCTGGTGTTTCACGGCGCTGGCGGCGCTCGCGCAGCACGTCGCAGACCATCGATCAGATCCGCGTCATCGGCAACCGGCGCATTCCCAAGGAAACGATCCTCGCCCGCCTGTTCACCCACGTCGGCGATCCCTACGATCCGGTCTCCGTCGAGCGCGACTTCAACTCGCTCTGGAACACCGGCTACTTCGAAAACCTGCGCATCGAGCGCGAAGACTCCGAAAAGGGCGTCATCCTCGACGTCTTCGTCACGGAAAAGCCCACCATCCGCGAGATCAACTACAAGGGCCTGAACTCGGTCACCCAGTCCGATGTTCTCGACCGCTTCAAGAAGGAGAAGGTCGGCCTTCGGTGGAGAGCCAGTACGACCCCACCAAGGTCAAGCGCGCCGAGGCCGTGCTCAAGGAACTGCTCGCCGAGCACGGCCACCAGTTCGCCACCATCAAGACCGAGGTCAAGACCATTCCGCCGGCCTCGGTGCAGGTCAACTTCAACATCAAGGAAGGCCCCACGGTCAAAGTCGGCAAGATCACGTTCGCCGGCAACCAGCACGTCAGCGCGCTCGTACTGCGCGCGCTCGATGGAGAACCTGCAAGCCCGATCGGCATTCCCTATTCGATCATCTTCGAGAACCTGTTTGCCAAGACCTTCGACGCCACCAAGCTCGAGGAAGACACCGAGCGCGTTCGCCAGGCCTATCGCGACCGGGGCTACTGCCAACGCCGCCGTCGAGGAGCCCAAGACGCAGATTCGCGACCAGGGCGGGCTGAACTGCTTCACCTTCCGGCCCAACAAGGGCAAGCGCATCGACATCCTGATGCCGATCGAAGAGGGCGCGCGCTACCGCCTGGGCACCATCACCTTCACCGGCAACAAGGCAGTCACCAACGTGAAGGCGCTGCGCGCCACGTTCGCCATCAAGGACGGCGACTGGTTCAACGCCACCGCTGTCAGCAAGGGGCTGGAGAACCTGAAGAAGGCCTACGGGCAGCTTGGGCTACATCAACTTCGGCGCCATCCCCAAGCCCAGCTATCGACGATCAGAAAAAGACCGTCTCGCTGCAACATCGATATCGACGAAGGCAAGCCGTTCTACGTCTCGCGCATCGAGTTCCAGGGCAACACCATCACCCGCGACCGGGTCATCCGCCGCGAGCTGCTGCTCGAAGAAGGCCAGGTCTACAACTCCCAGCTGTGGGAGTACAGCCTGCTGCGCCTCAACCAGCTGGAGTACTTCGAGCCGCTCAAGGTCGATCAGGACTCCGAAGCGCACCAGGACCCGGAGGCCGGCACGGTCGACCTGCTGCTCAAGGTGAAGGAGAAGGGCAAGAACTCGATCGGCCTGAACGGCGGCGTCAGCGGCCTTTCGGGCGCCTTCCTCGGCGTCAACTACCAGACCAACAACTTCCTCGGCCTGGGCGAAACGCTCAGCGTGCAGGGCAACCTGGGCAACGTCAGCCGCCAGTTCCTGTTCGGCTTCTACTCAGCCCTACGTCCGCAACCGGCCGCTCAACGTCGGCTTCCAGATCTTCAACAACAAGCAGGACTTCAACGCCGCCAAGAACTACCAGGCCACGACCGGCCAGTCGGCCAACCTGACGGCCGCGCAGCAGTCGCTGACGCAGAACTACAACCAGGCTTCCGACCGGCTTCAACTTCTCGGTCAGCTATCCGTTGAAGCGCCATGCTTTCCAGCGCGTGGGCCTCACCTATTCGTTGACCAAGTCGTCGATTACCGCCTTCAGCACCGCCTCGCAGACGTTCTTCCAGACCATCAGCTTCCGCTCCGGCATTCAGGGATCGAACGCGCTGCAGGGGATCGTCAACAGCGAAGCTTCGTTCACCTACACCTACAACACCATCAACAATCCGTTGCGCCCGCGCACCGGCAAGGAGTACACGCGCGGTCTTCCAGTTTTCGGGTATCTGGCGGCAATGTGCGCTACATCTCGCCGTTCGTGGCTTACAAGAGCTTCCGCTCCATGCACTACCTCAGCCCCGCCCAACGGCCACAATGTTCTCGGCCTGCGCGCGCAGTTGGGCTACATCCAGGGCTTCGGCGGCGATGTGGCTCCCCCCAACAACCGCTTCTACGCCGGCGGCGAAAACGAACTGCGCGGCTTCGACGTGCGCGGCGCCACCCCCTACGGCTACGTGCCCAACCGCGTCACCGTGCAGCTCACCAATCCTGACGGCAGCTGCGTGCCGCGCGATCCCACCAATCCGCAGTTGAACCAGTGCATCCAGGTGCCGCTTGCCGGTCTACGGCATCGCCTCGATCGGCGGCGACACCCAGTTGACCACCAACGTCGAGTACCGCATCCCCATCGCCGGCCCGGTCATGTTCTCGTTCTTCGACGACTTCGGCATCGACGACGCGCTGAACAAGGGCCAGTTGAAGCAGAGTCCCGAGGGCTTCGCATTCGCTCACTGCGCCCGCTCTACGGCTGCCCGGTCTACAACAATGGCTCATGCCAGGGCGGCATCCCCGGATCCAAGGTCGGTTTCCTGCGCGACATCCGGCCCGTCTCCGGCACCAACTTTGTTCCGCGCATGTCGCTGGGCGGCGAACTCTCGGTCATCATGCCGGTGGTCAACGCGCCCTTCCGCCTCTACTACGCGTATAACCCGCTGCGCCTCTACGAGCGGCCCTATCTGCAACAACGTGATCAGCTCGGCGATCAACCAGAGCTGCTCGGCGCAGCTCATCACGCGAGACCTGTTCCCGCCCGGGCGGCGCAGGCGACTATACCTACGCACGAGGCCTTCAGGCCTACGGCGCGCGCAACCTGTTCCGCGAGCCCCGCAAGACCTTCCGGTTGACTGTCTCTACGACGTTCTGAGAAGACGTTGAGAAGACAGTGAACGAGTGAATGAGTGAAGAAGTGAATTGGCGGCCGGTCCTTCGGGGCGGGTCTGGTTTACTTTTTCACTTGCTTCACTTCTTCACTTCTTCACTCGTTCAGTGCTTTGCCCGGTTTGACGCTCCCCCTGCCCTCCTATAATCCATACAGTTCCTGCTGACGTCTCCGTCCGCGTCTTTTCTCTGCTCCGGCCGGGGTAGAGCCTCCCCTAAGATGACGAGAGGTTTCTCAGGAGGCACCGGCCTCGTCTTTGCGAGCCACCCAGGGATTTCGAAGGAGTTTTCGATTCAAATGAAGCACTCGCTTGCACTCGCTGTACTGTTGGCCTCGGGCGTTGCCCTGGGCTGCCGCCGCCCAAACGCCCGCCGAGCTGCCGCCGCCGCGCCCGCCAACACGCCCGCCACCGCTGCCGCCGCGCCCGTCCCAAGATCGCCGTGATCGCTTTCCAGGTGGCCGTGGGCCAGACCAACGAGTTCCAGCGCAACTTCGCCGACCTGCAGAAGAAGTACGATCCCAAGCGCCAGCAACTCAAGGCTCTGAGCGACGAGGTTGACAACCTGACCAAGCAGTCTGCAGACCCAGGGCGACAAGCTGAGCGACGCCGAGCGAGCCAGCCGGGCCAAGACCATCGACGACAAGAAGAAGCAGCTGCAGCGCGACGGCGAGGATGCGCTCCAACGACTTCCAGAGGAGATGCAGGAGATGTACAACGGCCTGGCTTCGAAGGTGTACGACGTGCTGCAAGCTATGCCCAGCAGCATGGCTACACCCTGGTGCTCGACGTAGCCCAGCAGCAGACCCCGGTGCTCTACGCGTTGACTCCACCGACATCACCAAGCCGATCATCGACGCCTACAACGTCAAGTCGGGCGTTCCGGCTCCTCCGGCCCAGCCTGCCGGCAAGGCCGCCGCCGGCCCGCGGCTCCCAAGCCCGCCGCTCCCAAAACGCCGCCCGCGAGCCACTAAAGGCCGCTGCAGGTTCGGTGAAGTCCCGCCAGACGGGGCTCGCCACGTCATCAAGACCCCTGAGGCTTCAGCCGGGCTTTATCGATCCGAGCCCGACTTTCCGGCTTGAGTCAGCTAAATCGTGACCTCAAATCCAAGGGCTGCTCTGCGTTGCTCAAGCCAATCTTAATTCTTCGCCATTCCTGTGCCTGTGGAAAAATTTGTGGATTACGCGGGATATCCACCAGTAAAGAAATTCTGTTTTACCCTCTTGTCAAATTGAGCGCCATTCTGATAAGTCAGACTAACTCCTTTATTTTTCAATAGTTAATGAGCGACTCAATGCGTGGTCCCCTCGGGGTGCTGCGTGGTTCGGCGTCGGCCCGCTCTTTATGAGGTTTCCACAATTGCGCATGAATGCAGGGTTACTCAGTCCGTGCGCCCGGTCACAGAGTTGCGGTTACTTCTGCTGATCTTCGCCCACCCGAAGCACCGCCAGAAACGCCTCCTGCGGAATATCCACCTTGCCGATTCGCTTCATCCGCTTCTTGCCTTCTTTCTGCTTTTCCAGCAGCTTGCGCTTGCGGCTAGATGTCGCCGCCGTAGCACTTGGCCAGCACGTTCTTGCGCAGCGCGGCTGACGGTTTCGCGGGCCACGATCTTGGCGCCGATCGCGGCCTGGATCGCCACCTCGAACTGCTGCCGCGGGATCAACTCCCGCATCTTCGAAACCAGCGCCTTGCCGCGCTCGTAGGCGAAGTCGCGGTGCACGATGATCGACAGCGCATCCACCGGCTCGCCCGAGACCAGGATGTCCAGCTTCACCATCGGCGACTCCCACTCGCCCGCCAGCTGATAGTCGAGCGAAGCATAGCCGCGGGAGATCGATCTTCAGCCGGTCGTAGAAGTCCAGCACGATCTCGTTCAGCGGCAGTTCGTAGGTGAGCATCACGCGCGTCGGCGTCACGTACTCGAAATTCATCTGCCTGCCGCGCTTCTCCTCCACCAGCTTGAAGAATTCCGCCCACGTACTCCTCGTTGGTGAGAATCTTGGCGGTGATGACCGGCTCGCCGATCTTGTCGATCTCGGTCGGCTCGGGCCAGCGCGAAGGATTGTCCACCTCGAGCACCGCTGCCATCGGTCAGCGTGATGTGGTAGCGCACGCCGGGCGCCGTGGTGATCAGGTCGAGCTCGTACTCGCGCTCCAGCCGCTCCTGGATGATCTCCATGTGCAGCAGGCCAAGGAAGCCGCAGCGAAAGCCGAAGCCCAGCGCCACCGAGCTTTCCGGCTCGAAGAAGAACGAGGAGTCGTTGAGCCGCAGCTTCTCCAGAGCGTCGCGCAGCAGCGTGTGCTCGTGCGAGTCCACGGTGTAGAGCCCGGCGAAGACCATCGGCTTGATGTCTTCAAATCCCGGCAGCTGCGCCGCGCGCGGGCCGCGCGTCGTCGGTGACCGTGTCGCCGATCTTGGTGTCGCCAACGTTCTTGATGGTGGCGGCAAAGAAACCCACCTCGCCGGCGCGTCAGCTCGGCGATCTCCACCGGCTTGGGCATCAGCACGCCCATCGACTCGACCTCGAACGCCTTGCCGTTCGACATCAGCCGGATGCGCTGGCCCTTGCGCATCGTGCCCTGCATCACGCGCACCAGCACGATGACGCCGCGATAGGCATCGAACCACGAATCGAAGATCAGCGCCTGCAGCGGCGCATCCGGGATCGCCTGTCGGCGGCGGAAGCCGATGCACGATCGCCTCCAGCACCTCCTCGACGCCCTGGCCGGTCTTGGCGCTCACCGGGATGGCATCGGTCGCGTCCAGGCCTACGGCCTTCTCGATCGCCTCCTGCGTGCGCAGGATATCGGCCGAGGGCAGGTCGATCTTGTTGATGACCGGAATAATTTCCAGGCCGTGATTGATGGCCAGGTAGGCGTTGGCCAGCGTCTGCGCCTCCACGCCCTGGCGTGCGTCCACCACCAGCAGCGCGCCCTCGCACGAGGCCAGCGAGCGCGAGACTTCGTAGCTGAAGTCCACGTGCCCCGGCGTATCGATCAGGTTGAGCTGGTAGGTCTTGCCGTCCTTGCGCCTTGTACATCATGCGCACGGCATGCGCCTTGATGGTGATGCCGCGCTCGCGCTCCAGGTCCATGTCGTCCAGGATCTGCGCCTGCATCTCGCGGCCGGTCACCGAGCCGGTCAGTTCCAGCAGGCGGTCGCTGAGCGTCGACTTGCCATGGTCGATGTGGGCGATGATGGCGAAATTGCGTAGAAAGCGAGCGTCCATTCGAGAGGCTCGACCGAGAGGCGGTTATGTGCGCCGATTGCAGGCGCGCTCGCCGTGGCGAGCCCCCATGGCATAGCTTATCATCGGCATAGGGTCTTATCATTTCCATCTGCGGGGCCTCATCTGCCGCCTGAACGATCGCGGTTTGATGCGCATGAGCTTGATTCGATATTGTCTGTGTCGGCTGCGCCGCGCTGGCGCTTCTGCTGGCTGGGTTGCGGTCCCATCCCAGACCGCGCAGATCCACTGCCCGAACGCGAGCCGCGAAGCCACCGCGCCCGCGCTGCCCGCTCCCGCGCCGCAGCGCCGGCTCCCGCGCCGCCCGCGCAGCAGACGTTCGCATCAGCAGCGCGTGCAGCAGCTCATCGACCAGGTCGAGAAGGCCTACGCCGACGGCGAAGCCGACTACCGCAAAGGCCACCTGCCCGAAGCCAAGGCGGAGTTCGATCGCGCCGTCGACCTGATGCTCACCAGCGGCCTCGACATCAAGAGCGAGCCGCAGCTGCAGGACGAGTTCGACCGCATCGTCGACCAGGTCAACGCCCTGGAGATGGAAGCGCTGAAGCAGGGCAACGGTTTCGCGCCCAAGGTGGAGCCCACCCCGGCCGATGTGGCCAGCGATGTCACCTTCGAAGCGTCGATCCCAACATCGTGGCCAAGGCCAAGACCGAGCTGGCCACCACCAAGTCCGACCTGCCGCTGGTGGTGAACGACTACGTGGCCGCATTCATCAACTTCTTCGCCAACTCGCAGAAGGGCCACAACACCCTGCTGCACTCCTTCCAGCGCTCCGGCCGCTACAAGGCGATGATTCGAGCGCGTCATGGCCGAAGAGGGCGTGCCGCAGGATCTGATCTACCTGGCCGTCGCCGAGTCCAGCTTTCAGCCGCGCGCCGTCAACGCCAGATCCCGCGCCGGCGGCATGTGGCAGTTCATGCCCTACGGCGACTACGGCCTCACCCGCAACGGCTATGTCGACGAGCGCTTCGATCCGGAAAAGTCCACCCGCGCCTATGCCCGCTACATGAAGTTCCTCTACGACCAGCTGGGCGACTGGTACCTGGCCATGGCCGCCTACGACTGGGGCGCCGGCAACGTGCAGCGCGCCGTGCAGAAGACCGGCTATGCCGACTTCTGGGAGCTCTACAAGCGCAACAACCTGCCCGGCGAAACCAAGAACTACGTTCCGGAAATCCTTGCCGCCATCATCATCGCCAACCACCCCACGCAGTACGGATTCGACGACATCACCCTCGATCCGCCGGTGCTCACCGACACGGTGACCATCAACTACTCCGTCGATCTGCGCCTGGTCTCCGACCTTGTGGACGCGCCGGTCGATGAGCTGATGGCGCTGAATCCCAGCCTGCTGCGCATGGCCACCCCGCCCGATACCTCCTTCGACCTGCACCTGCCCGCGGGCACCGCCGCCGCTTTTCGAGCAGCGCATTGCCGCGATTCCCGAGAGCAAGCGCAACTCCTGGCGCTATCACCGCGTGACGCCGGACGACACGCTGGCTTCGGTGGCGCGCACCTACCACGTCACGGTCGGCCGAGCTGGCCGGCAGCCAACCAGTTGCAGGCAGGACCAGAGCGTGGCGGGCATTGAGGCGCTCGTGGTGCCGGTGGCGCCGGTCGCCGCCCGTCGCTCGCACACCCTGCTCTACACCGCGCGCCGCGGCGACACGCTGGTCTCCATCGCCGACCGCTTCGGCGTCTCGCTCGACCAGTTGCGGCGCTGGAACAAGATCCCAGCGGCATCAAAGTAGAACCGGGACGACGCCTGCATGTGGCCGAGCCGGTCTGTGCAGTGCAAGCGAACGGCAGCGCCAGTCGCAGCCGCGGCATCACCAGCCTCACGACGCCGACAGAACGCTCGCGGCCAAGCGAGGACCTGCGGCCGCGCACGGCGGCGATCCGCCATGCAGCAGAGAGCAAACCGCCATCGCGACATCAAGCGCACGCCAGCGCAGCCGCACGCAGAAGCCTACGCAAAGAAACAAAAATAGTAGGGGAGCCTCACTACATACTTGTCTTTTGATGGCGTATTGCGTGCAAGCTATTGCTACAATGGCTTCCGCATGCGGAGTTAGATCATCCGCCGCGCCAAGCAATCAAGCACAGCGCGAGCCGCTGGAGGCAATGTGATGGATGAAGTGTTCAAGATGTACGCGATGAGTGATGGCGACGACGATGCCGAGCCCGCCGAAGTGGACGCAACGATGAAGACCTTGGACGACGAGGACGAAGAAGTCGAAACCTCCAGCGTGCTGACCTCTTCCGACGACGATGAGGGAGTGCCTGAAGAGACCTCCGTGGTGATTTCCGAGTCTCCCGAACCCAAGCCCGCCAAGAAGAAGGCCCCGCCAAAAAGGCTCGGCCAAGAGCTCCCGCCAAAAAGCAGCACCAGCCAACGAAGGCCAGCAGCCCCTGCCAAGGCCGCCAAGAAGTCCGCCGCGAAGAAGAGCAGCGGCGGAACCCGCCAAGAAGGCTGCAACGAAAGCAGCCAAGCAAGGCCGTTGCCAAAAGAGGCAAACCGGCGGCAACAAAGAAGGCAGCAAAGAAAGCAGCCGAAAAAGGCGCCCGCCAAGAAAGCCGCAACGAAGAAGTCCGCCGGCAAAGAAGTCGCCAGCCAAAAAAGCCGTGCCAAAAAGGCCGCGGCAAAGAAGGCCGGAGCGAAAAAGGCCATAACCAAACAGGCTCCTGCAAAGAAAACGGCCGCCAAAAAGAAGAAGAGTAACTCGGCAACTCATAGTCAAAGGCAAGCAAAAAAGCCCGGCATGGCGCCGGGCTTTTTTGCGTGTGCGCGGTCTTGTCGCGTCGATGATCCCTGCAGCCTGAAGCCTGTGTCAAAGTATTCCTGATGAGTTCTGAATACTTCGAACAGGTTTCTGAGGCGGCTGTCTATCTGCGCTCCCTGCTGGGCGCGCCCTCGACCCCGCCTTGGCATCGTGCTCGGCTCGGGGCTGGGCGCGGTTGCCGATGCAGTCGCCGAACCCGTCATTGTTCCCTACGCCAGATATCCCACATTTTCCGCAATCGACGGTCGAAGGTCACTCCGGGCGCATCGTGGCCGGACAACTGGGCGGCGTCCCCGTCATCGTGATGCAGGGCCGCGTGCACTTCTACGAGGGGTACACACCGGCGCAGGTCACATTCCCCATGCGAGTGCTGGGCGCGCTGGGATGCGGGCAGTCGATTCTCACCAACGCGGCCGGCGGCATTCAAGCACGGTTACCGCATCGGCCAGTTGGTCGCGCTCTCCGATCACATCAACTTCATGGGCTGGAACCCTCTCACCGGCCCCAACGAGCCGCGCTTCGCCTCCATTCCCGGGGCTGGCCTGCGCTTCTTCGACATGACGGAAGCCTATTCGAAACGTCTTCGCGCCCTGGCCAGCGAGGCCGCGGCTCGGCGAGGGCATCGATCTGGTCGAAGGCGTCTATCTCGCCACGCCCGGGCCCAGCTTCGAAACTCCTGCGGAAATCCGCGCGTTCCGAACCCTGGGCGCCACGCTGGTCGGCATGTCCACTGTTCCGGAGACGATCGTCGCGCGGCACATGGGCATCGAGGTGCTCGGCATTTCCTGCGTCACCAATCTCGCGGCAGGCCTGGGCGCGAAAAGCTCAGCCACACCGAAGTGTTTGAAGCCGGCCGGCGCGTGGAACACCGTCTCGCAGCACTGCTCAAGCGGCTGGCTCCCGCCATCGCCGCGACATTTCCAGAAGACCCCGCCCATCGCCAAAAGGTCGAGCCGTGACCGGCCCATGGCAGCCCACCCAGCCGCTGCCGTTTGCCCCCGTAGTCCTGGGAATCGCCGGGTGTTCGGGTTCCGGGAAAACGACCCTGGCGGTGGAACTGGCCAGCACTCTTGATGGAATTCACTTCCCCATCGATCACTACTATCGCGACCTGGCCCATCTTCCCATGGCCGAACGGATCCGGCAGAATTTCGACGACCCGGCACTCATCGAGAGTCCCCTCCTTGCCGCCCAGTTGGAGGCACTCGCGCGCGGGGAAGCGATCGAGCGGCCCTTGTATGACTTCACCACCTACACACGGATCGCTGGCCGCAGTGAAACCGTGCAAGCCCGCCGCTTCGTAATCGTCGAGGGATTATTCACGCTGGTCTATCCCCAATTGCTGCCCCTTTACCAACTGCGCGTCTACGTGGACACTCCCGACACGGTATGCTTCGAGCGCCGCCTGCGGCGCGACATCCATGAACGCGGACGAACTCCGGAATCGGTGCTTGAGCGATACGCCGCCACCGTGCGTCCTGCCGCCGAGGCTTGTATACGGCCTTCGGCAAAGCACGCCGACCTGATCGTCGATGGCGCCGGCGCGCTGGACTGGAAAGTCGAACAGGTCGTGGCGGAATTACGCAAACGAGGACTCGCGTAAAGCTTCCCGTTTTGATTCGTCCCTGTACCATTTCTGATCCCGGTACAAAAGTTTCACTCGACATTCAATCCACTTCGCATCTATCTGCGTAGTCTGAATATGAGGCAATCCTCCGTGCCAACTTTGGAAACAATGCGGCTGAGAGCCGCGGTGTATCTGCGCCAGGGAATTTCTCCGCGCCGTCTCGCGCTGGCGCTGGCGCTCGGCTTTGCCCTTGGGTGCATTCCGATCGTCGGGCTTCCGACTGCACTTTGTGCAATGATCGCTCTGGCATTCCGGTTGAACCAGCCGCTGATCCAGGCTGCCAATTATGCGGCCATGCCCTTCCAGTTAGCGCTGATCATTCCCCTTGCACGGCTCGGCGCAAAGCTGATCCCCTTGACCACAAATCCGGCGATCAATCTTGCGCTGCTGTCTCACTCACCGGCGCAGTTGCTGGCGTATTCCCCGCAGCTGGTCATCCAGTTGGGAGGCATGGCCGGCCAGGCATTGGTCGCATGGCTGCTGCTCGCCATCCCCGTTGTCTTTGTGCTCACACCGGCGCTTACCCTCGCACTGCGGCGCGTCCCCGCCCTGTCCAACGGTAAAGCCGCGAACTGACGCTCTATTCCTCGCGCAAGGTCCGGGCCGGATCAATGCGCGCAATCCTCAAAGTGGGTAAAAGGGTCGCAATCAGCGCGATCGATGCGAGCGTGGCCACGACCACCAAGATGGTCGTCACATCGTAGGGGCCCACGCCGTAAAGCACGCTGCGCATGGCGCGCAGGGCCGCTGCGCTCAGCGCCAGGCCCACCACCAGCCCCGCTCCTGATGCGCGCAATCCCGCACCACCGATGTGGGCCATGGCCTGGCGCACGCTCGAGCCCAGCGCAATCCGAATCCCGATTTCCCGCGTCCGCTGCGCCACCATGTTTGCCACCAGGGCAAAGATGCCCACCGTGCTCAGCAACAGCGCCAGGCCCGCCATGGTGCCTAGCAGCGCCACCTCGATGCGCTGGGTTGAAAGAGTCTTCGCCATCAGGTCATGCATGCTGTAGAAGCCGGAGAAGGGAAGTCCCGCATCGACGCTGGCAAGAGCCCGTTGCATTTGCTCCGTGAGACCCTCAACCGGCGCCGCGGTGCGGACGATCCAACTCGGCTGGAACCACACGTGCACCATCGCCAGCGTTTGCGGTCCCAGCTGCGATGCGGGGATGTACATCGTCTCTTCGCTCTGCAGCGGCGCGGTCGGGTTCAGCCCCGAAGAGAGCTGCGTGTCAGACACCACGCCGATAATCCTGGTTCCCTGGTCGAGCGTAAGGCCCACGGGGTTCTCTCCGGGAAAGAACTTCTGCGCGAAGGTCCGATTCACAATAGCTACCTCTTGCGTATCGGGTCCGTCCGAGGCGGTGAAATCGCGGCCCGACAGCAGCGCCATTTCGAGAGTCGCAAAGTAGCCGGGAGTCACGTAGATGACATCCGTGCCGACGGTTTTACCCGCCTGCGGCCCGTTGTGGACAAGCACGCCCTCATTCAAAGTCCGTTCGAAGGGCAGTGTGATCCCCACCGCGGCGCTCTTCACTGCGGGAATGCGCTCCATCGCCGCAGTGGACTCGGCCAGCAACTTCCGGAACGCTGCCGGATCGTGATAGCGCGCGTCATCGAGAGACGCTTTTCCGGTCATCACGCCGTTTGGATTGAAGCCCGGCGGCAAGGTTTCCAGATGAATCAGCGTACGAATCAGAAGACCGGAACCGGCCAGCAGCACCAACCGTGAGAGCCACCTCGCCGGCGATGAGCACCTGGCGCAGGCGGAGACCTTCGCCGCCCGCCACGGCGCGGCTGGCCATGGAGGAACGAAGATCGACGCGGCGAACGGCAAGCGCCGGCAGCATCCCGAACAGCACTGCGGTCATCACCGACACCGCCGCCGTAAATGCCAGCACGCGCAGATCGAGCGGCACGCCGGCTACAGGTAGATAGTTTTCTGGGCAGGAGCGAGAGCAATCCGCGCAGAGCGACAAAGCCGACACCGATCCCGGCCGCGCCTCCGATCATTCCCAGCAAGAGGTTTTCGATCCAGAATTGCTTCTGAACCTGCCAGTGCGAGGCGCCCAGCGCCAGCCGGGTGGCTACCTCGGGCACCCGGCGCACGGCGCGCACCACCGCCAGGCCCGCCAGATTGGCGCAGGCGATCAGCAGAATGAATCCCGCGGCCACCATCAGCGCCAGCGCCTTCGGCCTCAGTTGCGATGTCTGCCCTTTTTGCAGTGGGACGAAGTAATACTCGTAGCGCGATCCGGGATTGCGTTGTTCCATGTGCGCCACGTGATCGGCCCATGCGCGGCTCAGTTCAGCATTGGCCTGCTGCCATGAAGCCCCATCTTTCAGGCGATTGATCACCAGGTAATTCGTGCCCGAGCCTTCTCCGTCGCGGCGCGGCTGCAGCGCCGTGTAGAGATCGGCGTTGAGCGGAGTTTCCGCGCTTTCCGGCAGCACCCCGATCACGGTGTACGGTTCGCCCTTGAGGTGAATCGTTCTCCCCACCAGGTTCCGGTCGCCCGCAAACGTATTCTGCCACAATCCGTAGCTCAGGATCGCGGCATTGGCTCCGTGCGGAACGTCCTCCGCCGGGGTGAAATTGCGCCCCAGCAGCGGACGGACCGCCAGCACATCCAGATAATGTGCGGAGATGCGCCCCTGGTGCACATACCGGACCTGCGCGCCGGCCTGCAGGTTTACGCCCGAGGCCTCGCCGCTGGCAACCGCTGAAATCACCGAAGGGACGTTGTCGCGCAGCAATTCCCATTGCGCTCCGTCGAGCCAGTGCGATTCATCGGAAGGTTTGGCTCCCTGGACGCGCATGAAAATGGTGCCCATGCGTTCCGCGTGCGCATAGGGGAGATCCTTCAGCAGCAATGCGTTCACGATCGAAAAGATCGCGGTGTTCGCGCCAATCGACAGCGCCAGTGTGGTGACCACCGTCGCGGTAAACCCGGGGTTACGTGCCAACTGCCTCATGGCATAGCGGAAGTTTTGTCCGAACGCACCCATCCCGACCTCCTGCACAGAGTCTGCCTACGTGGGAAAGATTACGCCAGGCAGCCTTGAATCGTTCCGCACCTTATGTGCGTGGGTGCCCCAGGTCCGGATTCTCGGACCTGGGAGGGCAATCCCAACCTGATATGGCGCCTCATGTGGCAACCTAGAAAGCTGGAGGAGTTTTCCCCGTCATGGCCACCAATCCAAATGCCGCCCTAACCGTCGACCCCATGGCCGCCGTCTCACTGTGTTCCGAACTGCACGCCTGGGAGGCCGGTGGCGCCCAGTCCGCCGAAGCGCTTTCCGCCTGGGTCAGCGCGCGCCTGGCGGCCCACGAAGCCGCGCTGGCCGCCCTGCTCGCCATCGATAGGCCGCGTACCCCGGAAAACACTCTCCGCCTGTATGACGCGGCCATCGAGCAGCTTAGCCTTGCGGGATCGCAGGCCGGCGTGCTCAACTCCGTAGCTGCGGACAAGGCGGTTCGCGACCAGGCCCAGCAGGAAGCCCAGCGCGTCGCCATGGCCGGCTCCGCCCTGAGCCTGAATCGCGCCGTGTATGACGCTCTGGCCGCCATGCGCATCGACGGCGGCAACCCGGCGACCACCCACTACGTTGAGCGCACCCTGCTCAGCTACCGGCTCGCCGGCGTGGACAAAGACGAGGCGACCCGCGCCCACCTGCAGTCGCTGCACGAAAAAGCCACCCAGCTCTCGCTCCAGTTCAGCCGCAATATCCAGGAAGGCGGCAAGACCATCGAGGCGACCCCGGCCGAACTCGACGGCCTGCCGCCCGATTACCTCGCCGCCACCAGCCCGACGCCGAGGGCCAGATCACCCTCACCACCGACCAGCCTGACATGCAGCCGGTCATGACCTTCGCCGTCGAGCGCGGCGCTGCGTGAGCGCATGTTCCTGGCCTACAACACGCGCGCCTATCCGGCCAACAAGGAGATCCTGGAGCAGCTGCTCGCCACCCGCCAGGAGATCGCCACGGTGCTCGGTTTCCGCAGCTGGGCCGATCTGGCCACCGCCGACCAGATGATGGGCTCAGCGGCCAACGTGCGCACGTTTCTGGCGAAGCTGGACGAGGCCAGCCGCGACGGCGCGCGCCGCGAGCTACGAACATGTGCTCGATTTTGCGCGCAGCCGCCAGCCCGGCCTGACAGTCGATCGACATCACCAGCCGCGGCTACTGGTACGAGCAGTTTCGCCGCTCGGCGTACGACTTCGATTCGCAGTCCGTTCGTCCGTACTTTCCCTATGCGCAAAGTCGAGGCCGGCGTGCTCGAGACGGCGGCGCGCCTGTTCAAGGTGGAGTTCCGGCCCTCCGAGGCGCCCGGCATGGGACCCCGCCGTCTCGGTCTTTGAGGTGCTGCGAGGACGGTAAGCTGGTCGGCCGCTTCTATCTCGACATGCATCCCGCGCGAAGGCAAGGACAAGTGGTTCTCCGCCGCGCCGGTGGTCACGGGCGTGCGCGGCCGCTATCTGCCCGAGGCGGCGCTCATCTGCAACTTCCCGGGGGCATGATCCGAGCGATCCGGGCCTGCTGCAATACAACGACGTGGTCACGTTCTTCCACGAATTCGGCCACCTGATGCACGCCATTCTCGGCGGCCACACCGAGTGGGCCGGCCTCTCCGGGTTCGCCACCGAGGGCGACTTCATCGAAGTCCCATCGCAGATGCTCGAAGAGTTCTTCCGCGACGAGAAAGCTGCTGCAGTCCTTCGCCCGGCACTATCGAGACCGGCGAAGTCCTGCCCACCGAGACTCATCCAGAACATGAAGCGCGCCAGCTCGTTTGGGCGCGCCGACGGCATGCGCACGCAGCTCTACTACACCACGCTCTCGCTCGATCTGCACGACCAGGATCCCGGCCGGCATCGATCTCGATCGCGATCATCAAGCAGCTCTACCAGCGGTTCCAACCGTGGACGTGGATCGACGGCAACCGCATGTACTGCGAGCTTCGGCCATCTCACCGGCTATTCGTCGAACTACTACACCTACGCCTTCGACAAGGTCATCGCGCTGGACTTCTTCGCCCAGTTCGATCCTGCCGACCTGCTTGGCGGCGACGCCGGCGCCCGGTATCGCAAGACGGTGCTCGAACAAGGCGGCTCCAAGCCCGGCCGCGAGATGGTCCGCGATTTCCTGGGCCGCGACGAGGAGTTCCAGGCCTTCACCAACTGGCTCAACGAAGAATTCGAGGATGAGGTGGCGGCTGCCGCAAATCTGAACGGAAGATGACCTCCAAATGTCATCCGCGTCCGGGGCCGCAGTCGCTTCGTCTTAAGGTCAGATTCAGAATGGAGTGCTATCCTTCACCTGTTTGGATGGAGCCTGACATGCGCTTACGAAAATCCTCTTTCCCTCTTTCCCTGTCGATGTTATCCGCCACCGCTATCGTTCTTCTGTTGGCCTCACCGGCATTTGTAGCAGCCCAGCAGCCGTACCACATCTCGATCACTGGAAGATCGGCGGCGAGGGCGGCTGGGATTACCTGCTGGCCGATCCTCCGCGCACCGGCTCTACATCACCCACGGCGCCCGCGTCGACGTGATCGATTCCGCAGACCGGCAAGCCCGTCGGCGCCATCACCGGACTGCACGGCACGCACGGAGTCGCCCTCGATAACGCAGGCAAATACGGCTACATCTCCGATGGCGGAGGAAACGCGGTGGTGGTCTTCGATCGCACCTCGCTCGCCACCGTGGCCACCATCCCCGTAGGAACCAATCCCGATGGCATCGTCTTCGAACCGGCGACGCAGACCGTGTGGGCCTTCAATGGCCGCAGCAAGGACGTCAAGCGTGGTCGACGCCGCCACCCGCAAAGTTGTCGCCACCATTCCTCTGCCCGGCAAGCCCGAGTTCCCGGCGGTCGACGGCAAGGGCACCGTCTTCGACAACATCGAGGACAAGAACGAAATCGTCCGTCTCGATGCCCACGCGCGCAAAGTCACCGCAGAGTGGCCCGTCGGCTGCGACTCGCCCTCCGGTCTTGCGTTCGACGTCGCCGGGCACCGCCTGTTCTCCGTCTGCGACGGCAAGAAGATGGCGGTTGTCGACTCCAACACCGGCAAATGCTCGCCACGCCCGCCATCGGCGATGGCCCCGATGCGGCCAATTATTCGCCGGGCAAGAACGTGGCTTTTGCGTCCTGCGGTGACGGCGTTCTCTCTGTTGTCGATGCTTCCGAGCCCGACTACGCGACCATCGAATCGCTGCCCACCCAGCGCAGCGCCCGCACCATGACCTACGATCCGCGCACCGACCGCGCTCTACGTGGTCACCGCGGAATTCGGTCCGCGCTCCGGCGCCCACGGCCGATAACCCGCGTCCTCGCCCCGCCATCGTGCCCGGCAGCTTCACGATCATCGTGATCGGGCGCTGATTGCAGCGTCCGCAACGAAACTGGGTGCCCCGGGTCTCGACTTTGAGACCTGGGAGCGCTCACCCCCGGCTTTCAGCACAACGCGAGAATCGCCGCGCCAAACTTCTCCACCTTCGCCGGACCGATTCCATCAATCGCCAGCAACTGACTCGCATTCCCCGGCCGCACTGCGCCACCCTTGTCAACGTCCGATCGTGGAGCACAACATACGGCGGAACCCGCAGCCTTTTGCTTCGGCCGCACGCCACTCGCGCAATCGTGACGCCAGCGCCTGCGCTCCGTCGGTCAACACCACCGGCTCCGGCGGCCCGGCGCTCACACTCTTGCCGCGATTCTTCTTCCTGCTCGCCGAGCCGGACCGTCAGCCGCTCCCGCGAACTCTTCCACCATCCCATCGCTGATCAGCAAAGGACAGCGGCGTCATGGGCGCGCACCTCAAACGCCGGCATCCGTCAGACTGATCTTGCGATACGGAATCACCTTGCCGTCCTTCTCGAACTCCGTGTTCTCCACTTCGATCAGTCCCGCGCGCTGCATCGCGCTCAGCAATTCCTCAAACTCGTCGCGGCTCATGCTCTCGGCCCAGCGGAGTTCCGTGCGCAGTCCTTTGACGGTCTTGTAAGCCGCTGCCCGCAGCGCCTCGATCACGTCCTGCACCCATCGCCGTTCCCGCGGCGTCGCCCGCCGGAACAGCCGCAACACCGCTCCCGCCGGATCGCATACGTCGCACTTCTCGCACCCGCGGCCGCGCGTCGGCCACATCGCCAAAGTGCCGCACCAGCGCGCCCATGCGGCACTCGTGCGACTCCGTAAAGCGCAATACCTTCTCGAACTGCTCCCGCCGGTACTGCGCCTGGATCGAATAAGTCCGCTTCCACTCCGGCCCGCCCAGCGGTCACGTTCCCGTCGAAGTCCACCCGCGCGCCGCCGTGAATCTGCAGCTTCTCGAGCGCCTTGTCGAACTCCTCTTCGCCCAGTTGCGACGCCGCGCGCATTTCCTCTACGGCCGCGGCTCTTCCGTCAGCGCCTGCAAACACTTGCTTCAAGATGCTCGACCGGCGGATAGTCGCGGCTGAGCAGGAAATCATGCGTGCGCTGGTCGGCGTAGGAGTGCATCAGGATGGTCCGGCTCGGCTTGCCGTCGCGGCCCGCGCGGCCGATCTCCTGGTAATAGCCTTCCAGCGTCGCCGGCAAGCCGGCGTGGATCACGGTGCGGATGTCGGCCTTGTCGATGCCCATGCCGAAGGCGATGGTGGCGACCACCACTTCGAGTTCGCCGGCCTGAAACGCCTGCTGCACGCGCTCGCGCGTGTTCGGCGTCGAGGCCCGCGTGATAGGCCGCGCGCAGCGGGAAGTCGCTGCGCGACAGAGTTCGTGCGGCCAGTTCGCTCGGACTGCTTGCGCGACTGGCGCGTAGACGATCGCGGGCCGGCGCGCGGCGTCCGCCAGCAGTTCGCAGACGATGCCGCGCGCGCATGGGCACCGGACCTCCACCACCTCGATGGCCAGGTTGTCGCGGCGGAAACCGTGGATGAATCGCGCCGGCGCGCCATGCCCAGTTGCGCAACGATGTCGGCCTGCACGGTGGGCGTCGCCGTGGCGGTCAGCGCCAGCACCGGCGGGCGATCGCCGCCGGCCGCGCAGCGCCGGCAGGTACTGGCCCAGCATGCGGTAGTCGGGGCGGAAATCGTGGCCCCACTGCGAAATGCAATGCGCCTCGTCGATGGCGATCAGCGCCAGCCTGCGCTTGGCCAGCATTTCCGGGAAGCCGCGCACGCGCAGCCGCTCCGGCGCAATGAACAGGAACTGCAGATTGCCGTTCAGGTAGTCGATGCATGCCTGGCGCGCCACGGGCCGCTCCAGGCCGGAGTGGATGCGCGCCACCCTCAGGCCCAGGTTCGATAGCTTGGCCGCCTGGTCCTCCATCAGCGCAATCAGCGGCGAAATCACCAGCGCCGTGCCGCCGCGAGCCAGTGCCGGCAATTGGTAGCACAGCGACTTGCCGGAGCCGGTGGGCATCACCAGCAGCAGGTCGCGGCCGGCGATCGCCGCCCGGCACACCGCTTCCTGGTTGGCGCGAAACCCCGCGAATCCAAAGACCGAACGGAGCAGGTCAGAGAGGTTTACCGGATTGGCAGCGGTGGTCGACAAAAACAATCCCGGCTAGACGTGCGCCCGAAAGTGGGTGTATTTCCACTCTACAGGAGAGGCTCTCCGACGGTGATGGGGCGAGCTTTCAGCTTTCGGGAGTGGAGGGGTAAACGGTAGCTATCGACGGTTGACCGGCGTGATTTCCGCGTCGGGGGGAGTGCGGCCTATATGCTGGTGGCGAGAGAAAACTGATAGTACGTTGTATCTAGACCGCGGCATCTTGCTTTCAGCACGGGGATGAAGGTGAGTGGCATGTCCATGGATGTAAGTCCAGTTGCAGAGTCCGTTGCTCCGGGGCCGATCGAAGTGAGGTTCCTTTCCTCCATGGACAATCGGCCGATGGTGTTCTCGTCCCTGTTTCGGATCGGGAGGGCTGTCGATTGCGAAGTGTGTATTGGAAATGAATTTGTCAGCCGGATCCACGCCCAGGTTACGCCCGAGCCGGGCGGCTGGAGGATCAGGGATCTCCAAAGCAGTAACGGGCTGTACTGGCGTGGCCGCAGGGTTCCAGAGATCCTGATTACTTCGTCGGAAATTCTAAGGCTGGGTATTGAAGGCCCTGAGCTTACCTTCCACGTTCAGCCCCGCCCCCGCATCGAAACGCCGGAGCCGCGGAAATCCGTTCCCCTCGATCCGGCGGGCGACCGGCCAGCGGAAAAAATGGAAGAGTATGTAAAGCGGTACTTCCGCGCACCGGTAGAGGGCGAAGTGGTGGGGGAACATACGGGGTATATTCGGCTCGCCTATGCTCAGGTCCAAACCCAGCAAAAACAGGCGCACACGCGGCAGAAGCGGATCCTCCTCTGGGTGATTGGCTGCCTGGCCATCGTCGGCGTTGCGATCGCCGGCTACGCATACCGGCTGCAACGCGAAGCCCGTCATCAGCGCGCTTTGGCTCACGACATGTTTTATGCAATGAAATCGCTGGATGTTGAGATTGCCGAGGCCGAGCGCGTGGCTTTGACGGCTGATCCGAAGGGCGGTTTGGCGGCGGTGAACAAGTTCGAGGCGCGCCGCAAGCAGATGCAACAGAGCTACGACCAGTTTCTGGCCACACTGCACATTTACGATTCCAAGACCACGGAGCAGCACCGGCTGATCCTGCGCGTCGCGCGCATCTTCGGAGAATGCGAACTGGATATGCCGGCCGACTTTGAAAATGAAGTGCTGCGCTATATCAAGTACTGGCAATCCACCGGCCGCTTTGCCCGCAACATCCGTCTCGCCAAAGAAAAGGACTATATCCACACCATTCCCGAGGCCCTCTTGAGTCGCGGACTTCCCGTCCAGTTCTTTTATCTGGCCATGCAGGAAAGCGATTTTGATCCCTATCGAAGCGGCCCCATGACAAGGAAGGGTTATGCCAAGGGGATGTGGCAGTTTATTCCCGAGACGGGAGTGAAGTACGGTCTCCATCTCGGCCCCCTCGTCGATCTCAACCGGCCGGACCCGGCCGACGAGAGGGACCAGGTCGACAAAGCCACCGATGCGGCAACGCGATATATTGAAACGCTCTACAGCACCGACGCCCAGGCCTCGGGCCTGCTGGTGATGGCCTGCTATAACTGGGGCGAAGATCAGGTCCTTCCGCTGGTGAGGAGCCTGCCGTTGAATCCGCGCGAGCGAAACTTCTGGCGCCTGCTCAAGGACCATCGCAGCCAGATTCCGCAGGAGACCTATGATTATGTCTTTTACATAACGTCTGCCGCGGTGATTGGAGAGAACCCCAGGCTGTTCGGGTTCGATTTCGATAACCCTCTGGATAGTGGGCGCCCATGAAGCTTCGGGTCGCGCATGCGCGCGTCGAACAGACGGGGTTGGGAGTCAACTTAAGCAGGACACGAATCGAAATCAACTTTGGTTGTAATCATGGTGGCGGGAGGCAGGATCGAACTGCCGACCTACGGGTTATGAATCCGTCGCTCTAACCATCTGAGCTACCCCGCCCCGGGGGACGCCGCTCGGTGCAGACGCCAGACTAAATCATACGGGGCCTTGGATTTGAGGTCAAACCATCGGGTATCGGCACCTCTGAAGATTTTGGCCGTTCCGATGGACGGAATTGGTTTAAACTCCAGCGCAAAGCTCTTTCGGGGGAATTCGCATGTTTCGAGTGGCTGGATTCCATTCCAGGGCCGTCCTGGCGTCAATTTTGTTCATGGGGCCGGCGTTTCAGCGGCGGAGCAAGGTCGTATGCCGAGGCGCGCAACTCGGGTCAGCCCACTGATCCGACGGCCTGCAGCACTTTTGCCGAGGCTCTCGAATGGCGAAGCACGCCGACAAAGCTGTCGCTCTCGAAGCGTTTCGAAAAGCCAACAAGCAGGATCGGAGGACATTGTCTCGAGTGCGTGCGAGCCGTTGACGGCGATTACGCAAACCGCGACCGATAGTATCAACTAACTCTGTCGCGCGCGTGACACCTTTGGTGGATTGACAGGGTTTCTTTGTGGCCACAAAGAATCGAGCCGCGAACCCATCGCCCGCACTAAAGCAGGCAACCGTTTTCAACGATATTCATCGCGCGGAATCAATTCGGGAAAAAATGGCGGGCACATTTTTAACACATCGCGCCTACCATGCACAAGACTTGCAATTCCTCGCGAAGACCCATACTATCCGCAATAGAAACCGGCCTGCAAAGCAGGTGGGTGGTCAACGCTGGTTGAACCTACATTCATTGAACAGGGGCTCTACTCGACAATCGGTTCTGTGTGCCGTGTCCGCCAGTCCGGAATGCCTAATGAACCGCGGGGAGCTCCACCGTCTTAGGACGGGTTCACCAGCGCATTGCCCACGGCCCAGTGGGTCGGTTTCTATTTCAGCGTGCCTGATCTCTCCTCGCAGCTAACTCGCGCCGCCTGATCCCGATGCCGTATCCTTGTCTCAAGTGCATCCAGTTCTCTTCCACATCGGTCCGTTCGTCATTCCCTCGTACGGCGCCATGGCCGCGCCGGCGTTCTGCTGGCGCTGGTGCTCGCGCAGCGCACTGCGCGCATCGTGGCGTCTGGATCCCAATCAGCTCTGGAATCTCTGCGTCGTCGCGCTCTTTGCCGCGCTGGTCGGCTCGCGCGCTGTTGCTGGTCGTCGTAACTGGCGCGATCTGCTGCGCCATCCCGCTTGGATGCTCGGCCTGGCGATGGTTCATCATCCGTTGCTCGCGGCCGTCGGAGCTGCTTGATCGGCGCTGGCTGCCGCTGTGCTCTACGTGCGCTGGCAGCATATGCCGTTGGCGCACACCGCCGATGCGCTCGCGGCGCCGCTCGCGCTGGCCTGGCTTGCGAGCAGTTCGGCGCGCTGCTGGCGGGTGCGGGCTACGGCACGGAGCGCTGCAGTGCGCTGGGCTGTCGTCTACACGCATCCCTTGCGCAGCGCTGGAGCGGCACGCCGCTCGGCATCCCGCTGCATCCGGTGCAGGCCTATGCCGCGCTCGCTTTTCTCACGCTGGCCATCCTGCTTCTGGTCGTGGATGCCGCGTCGGCGCCAGCCGGGCGACGTGGCCGGCATGGCGCTGATGGGCGATCGGCGTTGCTCTCTACCTCACGGAGTTCTGGCGCGACCCCGAAGGCCGCGGCAGCTGTTCAGCGGGTGCTCGATGGGCCGCAGGTGGCGGCAATCGTGCTCGTGCTGCTGGGAGCGCTTGTTCTCGCGGCGCGAACGCCAGGCAAGCACGGCCGTGAACATCAGCCTGCGGCAGCCGAGGCGACGCATGCCTGAAGCCGCGCACGCATCGCCGTCGCCGCCGGAAGCCGCCGGCCAGCGCCTCGACCAGTTCCTCGCCACGCAACTCGAGGGCGTCAGCCGTTCGCGGGTGCAGCTCCTGCTCGAGCAGGGCGATGTGCTGGTCAACGGCGCGCGCCCAAGGCCTCATTCAAGCTGCGCGGCGGCGAACAGATCGTCATCACCGGCGAGCCCCATCCCGCGCCGCTCAAGGCCATGGCCGAAGACATTCCGCTGCGACGTGGTCTTCGAAGACGCGGATCTCGCCGTGGTCAACAAGCCGGCCGGCATGATGGTGCATGCGGGCTCCGGGCCAGAACGAAGACGCGCGCAGCCGCGGCACCCTGGTCAACGCGCTGCTCTACCGGTTTCAAGTCGCTCTCTGTCGACCGGCGGCGACCTGCGTCCCGGCATCGTGCATCGGCTCGACAAGGACACCAGCGGCCTGATCATCGTGGCCAAGAACGATCGCGGCCCACGCGGCGCTCGGCCGACATGTTTTCCGGCGCGCAGATCCGCAAGACATACATTGCCCTCGTGCATGGCGCGGTGGAGCGCGCAGAAGGGAACCATCACGCGCCGCGATCGGCCGCGACCCCGTGCGCCGCACGCGCATGACCACGCGCGCTGCAGGAAAACGCCCGCTCCGCCGTCTCTCACTACGAAGTGGTCCGCCGGCTCGACGACGCGTTTCGGCAAATTCACCCTGGTGCGGGTGCGCATCGAGACCGGCCGCACCCACCAGATCCGCGTGCACATGGCCTCGATCGGCCACCCCGTGGTGGGCGATACGCTCTACGGCGCTCGGGCCAGCTCACTGACCAGGCGGCGACGCAGGCTGGCTCCCATCGAAAGCCGCCCGGCGAAAGTCCGAGCCCGAGAGGCTGCGGCTGGGCGCAACTTCCTTCATGCCGCCGAACTCGAGTTCACCCACCCCATCACCGGAAGCCCCTGGCGCTTGAGTCGCCCCTTCCCGGCGAGCTGGAGGCGTTTCTTGAACGGCTGGAAGAGCGCCGACGACCTGACGACAATTCCGCAATGGAAACGTAACGGACGCCCGAATATGCGGCATTGATAGAATAGGAACGATATGAGTCAAAAGATTGGTCAGGCACTGTCTTGCCAGCGTGCATTGCTGCGCTCGCTCGCCGTCGCTATGGCTTGCAGCTTGACGTCGCCATGCTTCCCCGACGCTGTTGCGCAACGCCAGCAGCCCGCAACCCGCGCCCGCACCCGCCCGCATCAGCCCACGCAGCCGGCGCGCAGCAGCCCAGCCAGGCGCCGGCTGCCAGACTCACGACGCCGGACAGCTCCAGTGCCGACCTTCCGCCTCGGCGTCAACGAAGTCAATCTCATCTTCACCGTGACCGACAAGCACGGCCACTACATTCCCAACCTCAAGCAGAGCGACTTCGCTCTGCTCGACGACCAGAAGGCCCCGGCGAAGGTCACCTCGCTTCCGCCAGCAGATCAATCTGCCGCTGCGCGTCGGCATCGTGATCGACGCCAGCACCTCCATCCGCACGCGCTTTCAGTTTGAGCAGCAGTCCGCGACGGAGTTCCTGCTGCAGATTCTGAAGGCCAGAGCGACCGCGCCTTTGTGATGGGCTTCGACGTGACGCCGACCGTCACGGCCGACTGGACGAATAACCTCGACGCTCTCGAAACCGGCATCAACCGCCTGCGCCCCGGCGGCGGCACCGCCCTCTTCGATGCCGTCTACACCGCCTGCCGCGACAAGCTGCTCGACGGCGCGCGGCGCAGGAGCCGGTGCGCAAGGCCATGATCCTGATCTCCGACGGCGATGACAACCAGAGCCGCGTCCAGCCCGACGAAGCCATCAAGATGTGCCAGCGCGCCGAGACCATCATCTACGCCATCAGCACCAACTGGACCCCCAGCCGCGGCAAGGGCGACCAGGTTCTGAGCAGATGTCCGACGCCACCGGCGGCCAGTCTTCTTCCCGCCATCGGTCGAGGAGATGACCAACAGCTTCAAGGATATCGAGGAGGAGCTGCGCAGCCAGTACGCGCTCACCTACACGCCGGCCGACTTCAAGACCGACGGCGCCTTCCGCCCCATCTATCTCTACTGCAACGACCGCCGGTACCAGGTGCGCGCCAAGAAGGGCTACTTCGCGCCCACGCAATAAGTCATCGCTCCGGGCAGAACACGCAGCACTGAATGCCGGCCCGGGCCGGCTTTCATTTCGCTGGTCGGGGAGGCTTCCCATTTCAGGAACAGCACCTTCCCGTTTACCAAATCTAAACTCGCGGCTCATGCTTTTTGCCGGTCCTGTTCATCGTTCCTCAATCCGCGATGAAATGGATGTGGGCGGCTTCAATTTGAGTTGAAGCGCAGGCGACCTCCGCCACAAGGGTGCGTCGGCGCAACGTCGCGCTCGGCAAGAACGTAGTCTGGCCCCGGCTGGTACGTTCGGCGCTACGGTGCGGAGTGGGGAAGGCAATGATCCGGCAGGCCATTTCGTGCGACATCTGCGGAGCAGAGAAGAAGCAGACCAATCACTGGTTCGTGGCCTACGAACACGCGGGCGAACTGCGCGTCAGCGGCGTGGAATGCGAGCAACCAGCATGCGCACCGGAGCCAAGCACCTGTGCGGCCAGACGTGCCTGCACAAGCTGGTGGACGAGTTCATGGCGGCGCACCATTCGAGCCGGGTGCAACCCGCGCCCGATGCGGCGGATGAGAAGCGACCGATCGCCGACGACGCCATGCCTTACGACGCGAGTCTCATTTCGAGGGCGGCCTAGGGCTGAGCTCCGAGCCCGCACAGCTGAGTCCCTGGCGCGCAAAGCCCGCTGCGCTTGTGCTCGCGCATCGCCGCATATCGCCGTCTGCGCGCAGTCGTGGTGCCCATGCCTCCTCGGCCTCCTGTGACGAACCTCGGCCGCTGCGCGCCGGACGCCGCGCATCGAAGGATGGGCCCCAACTACTCTTCGCGCCGCTGGCGTCGCAGAGGCCTGGGAGCGCGAGCGCGAGAGGCGCGAACTCACGCCGTCGAGCGCCGCTCGCGAAACGTCCCGCGACCATCGCAAGACGTTCTGAGCATACCGGACTGCAGCGTTCGGGAGTGCCTAGCCTCGACTCCTTCGCGAGCATCGCCAGCAGCCCCGCTTCGTCCAGCACCGGAATCTTCAATTCCTGCGCCTTGTCGAGCTTCGAACCGGCCTCTTCGCCCGCAACCACGTAGTTGGTCTTCTTGCTCACCGATCCCGACACCTTGCCGCCCGCGGCTTCGATCCTGGCCTTCGCCTCCTCGCGCGTCAGGTTCGGCAGCGTCCCGGTCAGCACGAATGTCAGCCCCGCCAATTGCGTCGTGCGCTGCTTCTTCTCCGCCGTCATTTTCACGCCGGCAGCCTTCAGATGCTCGATCAGTTCGCGGTTCGCGGGCCGCGCGAAGAAGTCCGTAATCGCCTCGGAGATGCGCGGCCCAACCTCCTCCACGCGCTCCAGTTCCTCCGCGCTGGCATTCATGATCGCGTCCATCGATCCGAACTCCTGCGCCAGCAGCTCCGCCGTGCGCTCGCCCACAAAGCGAATGCCCAGGCCCATCAGCACGCGCGCGCCAGCGTCCTGCGATGTTTATCTGTCGAGCAGTTTCTGATCTCCCGGCCGAAGCACGCGTTGCGCTTCCGACTTCGTTGCGCTCAACGCGTCTCGAGGATCACCAGCGTGTTCTTCGTTCAGCGAGTACAGATCGGCCACGCTTCGCACCAGCCCGCGCTCCGATCAGCTGCGCCACCGACGCTTCGCCCAGCCCTTCGATGTTCATCACCCCGCGGCTGCCCCAGTGCTCGCAGCGCTGCCGTGCAGCAGGGCAGGGCAGTCGACGTTCACGCAGCGGTAGTCGGCCTCGCCCTCTTCGCGCACCGCGGCATTGCCGCACACCGGGCAATGCGTGGGATAGACGAATGGTTCTTTCCCGCGCGGATGCTCGGCGTCCTCCACGATCTCCGCCACCTTGGGAATCACGTCGCCGCCGCGTTCCACCTTGACCCAGTCGCCGATGCGCAGGCCCATGCGCTCGATCCAGTCGGCGTTGTGCAGCGTGGCGCGGCTGATGGTGACTCCGCCCACAAACACCGGCTTCAGCATCGCGGTCGGCGTCAGCTTGCCGCTGCGGCCCGACGGTGATCATGATGTCGTCCATCTGCGTGACGGCCTGCTCGGCGGAGAACTTGTAGGCGATGGCCCAGCGCGGCGCGCGCCCCGTGTAGCCCAGCCGCTGCTGCGTGGCCTGCGAGTCCACCTTGAACACCACGCCGTCGATGTCGTAGCCCAGCGTGGCGCGCCGTTGCTTCGGCCGCGTCGATGAACTTCATCATCTCTTCGACCGTGTGCACGCGCCCGCGATGCGGATTGACGCGAAACCCCAGCGCCGTCAGCGCATCGAGCGTCGCCTCCTGGCCGATGGCGAGGTACTCGCCCTTCGCTCGAGCAGAAAGTACGCATAGACATCGAGGCGCCGCTGCGCCACGATGCTGGGCTCCATGGTGCGCAGCGTGCCCGCCGCCGCATTGCGCGGATTCACGGCCGGCGGCAATCCCTGCGCCTCGCGCTCCTTGTTCATCTGCACGAAGGCCTTCTCGCGGCATCACCGTTTCGCCGCGCACTTCAAATGCCGGCGGCACGCCGCCTTCTTCAGCTGCTCCGCGGAAATGCTCAAGCGGCACGCTGCGAATGGTGCGCACGTTGGTGGTCACGTCTTCGCCGATCTGCCCGTCGCCGCGCGTCAGCCCGTAGGCCAGGCGCGCGCCGCCGTCCGGCCGGCTTCGTAATGCAAGCGCCATGCTCAGCCCATCCAGCTTCAGCTCCGCCGTGTACTCGACGGGCAGGTTGCCGGCCAGCCCGTGCACGCGCCGGTCCCAGTCGCGCAGTTCCTCTTCGGAGTACGCGTTGTCCAGGCTCAGCATGGGCCGCGAGTGCCGCACTTTCTTGAACCCTTCCGCGGGCTTGCCGCCCACGCGCTGCGTCGGCGAGTCGGGCGTGAGCAACTCGGGATGCTCGGCCTCGATGCGCTTCAACTCGTTCATCAGCTTGTCGAACTCCGCGTCGGAGATCTCCGGCGCATCCATCACGTAGTACAGGTGCTCGTGCCGCCGAATCTCGTGCGCGCAACTCCTCCGCGCGCTTCGCAGCATCTTCGGGCGAATGGCTCTTTCCGTCCATGGGCAGGATTATAGGATGCGCCGCGCCATCGGTGTTCCGACAGACAGCGTCTTCGCATTGTGCGGGTGCACGAGCCGGTTAGTATGGTGGTCACAACGCATGGAGCCCATCACGCACTTCTTTACCGGCGCCTGCATCGGCCGCGCCGGATTCAACCGCAAGACCGCCTATGCCACGCTGGCCGCCATGCTGGCCGCCGAAGCCGCCGATATCGACATCTTCTGGGGCTTGCGCGGGCCGGTGGAAGAGCTGAAGCACCATCGCGGCATCACCCACACGTTCATCGGCGTGCCGTTTGTTGCCGCTGTCACCGTGGGCGCGGTCGTGGCTGCTTCATCGCTGGCTCGAACGACGCCGCGCACGCAAGCTCGAGCGCGCAGCTCAGCCGCCGGCGAGCCGCTTCCGCCTCGCCTGCAGCCGCGCCGGTGCGTTGGGGCTGGCTCTATCTCACCGCGCTTCATCGCCGCGCTCAGCCACATCCTGCTCGACTGGACCAACAACTACGGCGTGCGCCCGTTCTTTCCCTTCAATCCGCGCTGGTATGCGGGCAGTTTCATGTTCATCGCCGAGCCGGTCCTTTGGGCGCTTTTCTTCTTGCGCTTTGGTCGTGCCCTGGCTTCTTGGGCTTGACCGATCGCGAGATCGGCGCACGCCGCACCCGCGTTTCGCGGCCGCGGCTGGGCGATCTTTGCGCTGGCCGGCATGGTCGGCTGTGGGTGCTGGCGCTGGACCGAGCACGCGCAGGCCCAGGCCATGCTCGAGAACATCGCAGGTGACCACCGCGCCGGTCACGCGCATCGGCCGCTCGAGCCCTATCCCATCAATCCGTTCCGCTGGCATGCCATCCTCGAGACGCCGACTTCTACCAGACCGCGGAAGTCAACACGCGCACAGGCTCGATTGACAGCGACCCGCAGACCGACGTGCTGTACAAGCCCGACTGACACCCCCGCCATCGAAGCCGCCAAGCGGACGCTCCTGGGCCAGGTGTATCTCGATTGGGGAACATGGGCGGTGGTCCGCGATCTGGGCCAGGAACCGATCGCCGGGCGTGGACCCGCCGCACCTGCCGCCGGCAACGCACCTGGACGACGGTCGAGTTCACCGACCTGCGCTTTGCCTATGCGTTCGCGGGCTCGGCGACGCGCCCGGCCGCCGTCGGGCCTCAGCGGCTGGGTCTACATCATCGACAACCGACGAGGACGGCGGGGAAGCGATGGGCGGCCAGGAGCAGAAATAGACGGCGCCGGGCGCGCAGGTCCGGCCGCGGCTGCGACGAGGGCGGCTCCGCGCTTCACTTCCCGGAAGCGACTTTTCGCGCGGCTTCGACTCCGCAGACGGGCAGGGACGGGTCTGCGATCAGGCCAAGCTGTTTCAATACCGAAGCCTGGTCCCAGTAGATGTGCTCGTGGGCCAGTTTTCCGTTCCGGAAGCGGACGATCGCCACCAGCGCGACCTCCACGTGACGATGGGTAGGGGCGATCCCGGGGAGCATCCAGGGCATCTCCTGCGTATGCGTGAACGAGAAAATCATTTCATCCACGAGTTGGTCTTCCCCAACCGTCCGCGAAATGGGCGTCAGGGTCGTGTCCGGCGGCATACAGGGAATAAAATCCCGCGAATAGAACTCACGCAGCGCCGCCTTGCCGTTTCCTCCGGTCATCACCGGGATGTGATTGACGTAGGCGTCCTCGACCATCGTGACCAAGGTGGCCTCGGTGTCACGGGTTGCAAACTCGTGCCGGGTATGCTCTTCCCAAAGCGTGGTGAGGTCGGTGTCTGGCATGCCGATGATTGTACCCGCGCCTCGCGAAGGCTGAGGCCGAATCTGCGAGGGATTCCCTTCCCGCTCGCGCAAGTTTCGGCTCTTCCGACGCCGAGGCGGTAAAGACATTTTTGGCTCGCGCGGAATCCTATGGTTGACCGACCCGTTCCCGCCCCTCAGAATAGAAGTATCGCTCCGCTCCGGGTTGTCCCCGGGAATCCGGAAGCAAGAGGTGTCCATGGCTGCGTATCTTCTGCTGGTTGTTGCTGTGCTAAGCCGTCTCATGCCGCATCCTGGCTGGTGGAACTTCACCGCGGTCGGCGGCGCACTGCTCTACTTTGGCGCGCGGCGCTCCTGGCGTGAGATGCTCGCCCCCCTGGCCGCACTGATGGCCACCGACTACGTGCTCACCGTGTTTGGCTATCACTACGCCTTTCACTGGCAGGTTTACATTACGCAATGGGTCTGGTACGTTGCGGCCATGGCCCTGGGCTGGATCCTGCTGCGAACGGACACTACGTTTGCGCGCGTGGCCACCGGCGTGGTGCTCGGGCCCACATCGTTCTTCCTCATGTCGAACTTTGGCGTGTGGGCCGTCAGCGGCATGTATCCGCGCACCTTCAGCGGTCTGATCGCCTGCTATGTTGCGGCGATTCCGTTTTCTCTCCGCAATGACCTGATCTCGACCGCGATTGTCGCCGGGCTGGCGTTTGGCGTGCCGGTGCTGGTGCGGCGGATGCAGCGGGCGCACGCGGTTCCGTCCGCGTCCTGATCGGAGGCGGCGGCCGGAATATTCGCGTTGACCCGGGCGTAGAATCCTCGCAGGGAGGAACGATATGGCCGCTCCTTCTCAGACAACTCGTGTGCCGCTCGAGGTCTACCTGAGCACCTCCTGGGAGCCGGACGCCGAGTACGTCGACGGGGTGATCGAGGAAAGACCGATGGGCGAGTGGAGTCACGCTGACTGGCAAGCGGCGGTCGTCGAGTTTTTCAGAAATCGCCGCAAGGAGTGGAGCATCCGGGTTGCGCCAGAACTGCGGGTCCAGGTGACGCCGGGCAATTACCGGGTCCCCGACGTGACCATCCTTGATCGCAACCACCCGATCGAGCAGATTGTCACTCGCCCTCCCATTGCGGTGATCGAGATACTCTCGCCAGAAGATTCTCTTTCTCGCATGCTCAAAAAGCTCCGCGAGTATCAGCAGATGGGGATTCAAACCATCCTGATCCTGAATCCGGGCGGCGATGATCACTATCGGTTCAGCGCGTTCGGGCTGACGCCCCTCACGGAGACCGCGTTCAATCTTCCCGGGAGCTCATGCCGGTTCGATCTCGACGAGATCAGGAAACTGCTCGACTAGCGTTGACTTCGTCCGTCTATAGTTTCCCGCCGCTGCGCCTCTTCTTCATCCACCAGCCACCAAAGCCAATAATCGCCGCGCCCCCGACGACCGCCAGGGCCGTCAGTGCGTGATGCTGGACGACCTGCACCGCACCGGGACCGAGCTTGATGACCAGCAGCGAAAGCACCAGCCAGCGAATCAGGCGGCCGGTAAAGACCGCGAGCATGAAGAGCGTCAACCGCATTTCGAATACGCCGGCGGCAAACACGAAGGCTTTCCAGGGAGTGGGCGGGGGAAGCATGGAGGGGATGGCCATGGCCCAGAACTCCTGCTCCTCAAACCGAGCTCGCATGCTTTCAAACCGCACTCGGTTGATCCTTTTGAGCAGGAACAGCTCTCCGCCGGCCCGGCCCAGGCCATAGGGCAGCAGGCCGCCCACCGCGGACCCGGCCGCGGCCAACATCGCATAGAGCCAGAAGTGTCTTTGATCCTTCCAGATGTAGATAGCCAGGATGGCGTCCATGGGAACGGGGATGGTGGATGAATCCAGCATGGCGACGGCGGCCGCCCCCCAGAAGCCCAGCTTGATGATCGCCGGCAGGACGACGAATTTCCATTTATTCAACAGATGCAGAAAAACTGCTTCAATCACGGTCCCCTTCCGGCCGTTGATCCGTCCATTCAAACACTAAAAGACCATTGTACGGTGCGTGTTGTTCCGGGGCCGGCGGAGACCGCCAGCACGCCCCCGACAGTGGGAGCGCCATCCTGCCGGTGGGTTTTCTGCTATTCGAGGGGGATGAGAGAATACGAGAGAAAGGACTCGAAACGGAGCCGGCCGGCGGAAGTGTGCGCCGTGGCTCCATCGGACCAATGCCGCTAAGCGTAGTGCCAACCAGCGTGAACGAGCCCAGAGACCCGGCGGGAACCGCTCCGGAAACCGCCAGCCCGGCGCACGGCCCGGAAAATGGCCGCGCTGCGAAGCCCGTTGCCGGGGTCGACCCATCCCGGACCCCGGATTTCAATTCGGACGAAAACCGGACGGCGCGGGTTCCGGGCGCGATGTGTCTCCGGTCGTGCGCGGATCGCGCTGGGTCGACTACGACACCCACGAATTGCTGCAAATGATCAGCGAGCTCGAAGACGAGCGCCGCTGGGCACGTCTGCGTGAAGGCATCTGGATCGCCATCCTGATCCACCTGGTCCTGCTCTCGTCCCTCACCTGGATCCCGAAGTACATCTTCAAGGTCCCGCCGGTTATTGACCCGTTTGATGCCATCAGGCAGCGCAAGGACGACCTGAAATACCTTGATTTGCCGCCCGATCTGCTCAAACGCGCGCAACCCAAAGTGCAGGTGAAGCCGGTGCCGCAAAAGCCGCCGCAGATCGACAAGAAAACGCTCGAGGCCCTGAACAAGTCCTTGCCGCCGGCGCTGCCGCCGACGCCTGCCCCCAAGGTGGAGCAGGCGCCGCCACCGGCCCCGCCGATTCCGCCCCGGCCCGAATCGCAGTCCCAGCTCGAGGCACCGAGTTCCCAAGCCGGCTCCGCAGCGGCCAAGTTTTGCCATGGGCTCCCAGAATCCCGCCGACCAGTTGCGCGACGCGATGCGGAGCTCGCGTGGTCCCGGCAGCGGGTCGGACGATGTGCCCGCGAACCCGGGCATGGCTATGCATCCCGGTGCGGGCGGCGGCGTGCAGGTACTCTCGGATACGCAGGGGGTGGACTTCAACCCATGGCTTCACCGCTGGTATTTCGAGACCGAGCACACCTGGGATCCGCTCATTCCCGACGAGGTCAATCCACCCATCCTGAATCGCCGCTTTGTGCCATCACGATCCCCATCGCGTCGTGGCGACCTTGCAGGCGCTCGCGCGCTTTCGTCTGGAGCATCGTGACGCGCGCGGATCGCCGGCGGATATGAGCGGCCGTCCCGATATCGATCTTGTCGAGGCTGTCGCCGACTTTCGACGCTGGCTCTCGGCGCAACCCGTCGAGCGCAAGACGCTCGAGCTGGTTGCACAACTCGAGAGGCCGGCAGCTTCGAGACACCGCCAGCCTTCGATGCGCTATGGGGGCTCGCCCATCCGGAGCGGCTACCGTGCATGCGGCGGCACACCTTCGATCTGTTGACGCCAAGAACCAAGACGTGGGAAAAAGCGGCCGGCAAGGATCGCGGCGGGGAGCTCAACGAGGAGGCCGGCCGCCATTTCGCGCGTGTGGATCATTGCTACCGCGTGATCATCGGCCGCGTCGCGACCGCACTTGTGGCCACGCTGTCGGCGGAACTCGACGAGGTGCTGGCAGACTATGCCGCCTTTAAGCGCGCCGCGGCTGTTCTCGATTTCGACGATCTATTGGAGCGGGCTCGCAAGCTCGTGCGCGAGCACGATGCGGTGCGCCCGGAGCTTGGGCGGCGTTATTGCCACATCTTGGTCGACGAGTTCCAAGACACTGATCCGATTCAGGCGGAGATCCTGTTCCGAATCGCCGCGGACGGCAGCGCGCCGCGTTGGCAAGACAGCGTTCTCCGTGCGGGCGCCCTCTTCATGGTCGGCGACCCAACGCAATCCATCTACCGCTTCCGTGGGGGCGACGTCGGCTCGTACGGCGAGGCGCGTGGCGCCATCGCGCGGCGCTGGCCGGAGAACATCGTGCAGGTCACTGCGAATTTGCGCTCGCGGCCGGGGATCCTGAACTACATCAACAGCTGTTTTGCAGCCGTGCTCTCGGGTACGGGCCAACCAGGCTACGTGGGGCTAGCCCCGACCATCGATCGGCCGGATCATGATTTGCTGTGCGTCGCCAAGATCACGATCGACGTGCCGCCCAACTCGCGGCCGGCGCAGATCCGCGACGCAGAGGCCGAAACCGTTGCCGATCTGTGTACGCGCCTGATCGGCAATGTGAACGTCCGCGACGACAACGGCGAGCTCGCGCCGCTCACGGCAGGCGGCATCGCGCTGCTGGCTCCGACGAGCGCGGAGCTTTGGCGCTATGAGCGCGCTCTCGAGACGCGCGGGCTTCCGATCGCCTCTCAGGCTGAGAAGGGGCTTTTCCGCCGCCAGGAGGTGCAGGATTTCGTCGCACTCGCGCGAGTGCTCGCCGATGCCGGCGATACCTTGGCCTTTGGCGCTTTAATGCGTGGTCCGCTTGTCGGCCTGACCGAGGAGGAATTGCTCGACATCACCGCCGCGCTGCCGCCGCCGGCGGACCGCCCCGACACCATTCCGCGGTTCGCGCTGACCACGAAAGCGGATTACGTCATCCATCCGACGGCGCGACGGATACTCTTGATCTTGCAGGACCTGCGTCGCCGGGCACGGTCGATCACGCCGGCACTCCTGCTCGCTGAAGCCGCCGAGCGGCTGGCAGTACGGCCAATCGTGAGCGCGCGCGAAGGCAAGCACAGCGTGCGGGGCGCCGCGAATGTCGAGGCTGTACTCGAAAGGGCGAGGCCTTATGCCGTCAAAGGCTTGAAACGGTTCGTCCGTGACGTCAGCCGTGATTGGCGGCTGGAGGGGGCCTACAACGAAGGCCGCGTCGACGCGGAGGGCGATGCTATCGAGCTTGTCACTATCCATAGCGCTAACAGGTTGCTGAAAAACACCCGATGACCTGGAAACTCGTCATTCCTGCAGTAGCGAAGCGGAGAGCTGGTATCCGTAACCCACTGACAAAGATGGATTCCCGCTTTCGCGGAAATGACCGTGAACTTAATCATCGGGGGTTTCCAGCTAACTCGCGGCCTTTTTCAGCACCCTGCTAAAGGACTCGAATGGCCGGTGGTAATCCCAATCAATACGGCGACGCTGCTGCGCTCGCGGGAGCCGTTCGTGCATCGCGCTGACGACGACACCTTGCATTGGGTGATCGGCGACGTCGTGCCGCCCGACCTCCTCGTTGCGCTCGAGATCGAAGACGAAAGCTTGATGCGCGAGCGCGAACGGCTTTGGTATGTCGCGTGCACGCGCGCCCGTGAGTTGCTGATCGTGCCGGAATTGCCGCAGGCCGAACAGAAGTCTTGGGCTCGGATCGTCGACATGGGGCACAACGCGCTGCCACGACTGAACTTGTCGCGGTTGACGCCGGCGCCAGTCGTGATCAATGCCGAGCTTCCGAACGCGCAGACGGCCGAGCAGTTCGCCGCCGAGCAAACCGTGATCGACGCGGCGGCCGTTGCGCTCACTTGGATCCGGCCGAGTGATCACGATCTCGATCGTCTTCCGACGGCCGAGGCGATCGCGCCTGAATCAGGTGACGCGCCTGAGGTTGACGTGCCCGTGGGCGCGGGCCGCGTGCGCGGGCTTGTCCTGCACAAGCTGATGGAGGAGGTGTTGACGGGCGAGCTTGTCGAGGACATCGGAAGTTTCGCAGGTCGCGCGCGTGCTCTGCTCACCGAATTGGTCCTCGACCCCGCTGAAGGCGAGGTGCTTCCGGACGGCGACGAGATCGCCGCCTGCGTCTGGCGCACCCTGCAGCTTCCAGATATTGCCGCGCTGCGCGCGCGGCTTGTTCCCGAATGGCCAGTTTACGCGCTGGTCGCGGATGGTACGAGCCGAAGCGCGCTTGCGGGACGTATCGACGCGATCGCGTTCGAGGACGACCAGATTGAGGTGGTGCTCGACTGGAAGAGCGACATTGATCCCGACGAGACAGACATGCGGCGCCACGCCGGTCGGCTCGAGGATTATCTGCGCGCCACCGGCGCACGCCGCGCCGCGCTGGTATATATGACGCCTGGCGTTGTGTGGTGGGTAACGGCCGGTGGATTGAGCGAAGGTACAGTCATTACGAACCCACACTAGCAGGGTGCTGAAAAAGGGTGGCGAAATTTGTGCATTGTGATCCCTTGGGGTGGGGCAAGGGGGTGACGATGCGCGGCGACGATGCGATTTGCGGTAAGCTTTTCAGCTACATAGACCTTGAGAAGCGGATCCGGGCGGATCACCCGCTGCGGGTGATTTGCGCGCGATTGCCAATGTCGCGCTCAAATCGCTGTCCGGCGAGTTTGAAAAGCTTTGTTCGCCGCTCGGCCGCGAGTTGATCCCGCCGGAACGGCTGCTGCGCGCCCTGCTGCTGCAGGCGTTTTATTCGATCCGCTCGGAACGGCAACTGGTCGAGCGGATCGACCACGATCTGTTGTTCCGCTGGTTTGTTGGGCTGGGCATCGAGGACCCGGTGTGGGACGCCACGACCTTCACCCAGAACCGCGACCGCCTGCTGGAAGGCGATATCGCAGCTCAGTTTCTCGCCGCGGTGCTGGCGCAGGCCGGGGTCAAGGCGTTGCTGTCGAGCGAGCATTTCTCGGTCGACGGCACATTGCTGGAAGCCTGGGCGAGCCTGAAAAGCTTTCGGCCAAAGGACGGCTCGGGTGATCCTCCCGGCCCGGGTCGCAACGGCGAGCAGGATTTTCACGGCGAGCCGCGGCGCAACGACACGCATGTCTCGACCACCGACCCCGAAACCCGTTTGTTCCGCAAAGGATTGGGCAAGGAGGCGCGGCTGTGTTTTATGGGCCATGCCCTGATGGAGAACCGCAACGGGCTGATTGTCGGTGCGGTGACCACAACCGCTACCGGCCATGCCGAGCGGCGGGCGGCGCTGACGCTGATCGAACCGCACGCCGCGACCCTGCAGCCGGTGACGCTCGGCGCCGATAAGGGCTATGACAGTGCCGATTTTGTGATGGCACTGCGCGACAAGGCAGTCACCCCGCACGTCGCGCAGCACACCAGTGGCCGCCGCTCGGCGATCGACGAGGGCACCGCCGGTCATCCCGGCTATGCGATCTCGCAGCGCATCCGCAAACCCGTCGAGGAGGCTTTCGGCTGGGCCAAGACAGTGGCCGGCTTGCGCAAGATGCGGCATCGCGGCCGGCTCAAGGTCGATTGGCAATTCACCCTCGCAATGGCCGCGTATGACCTCGTTCGCCTGCCTAAATTGCTCGCTGCGGCTGTTCAATAAGGCGACGCGCACATCAAACCGTGTACTGCTGCTCCGCCCGCGCCCACTGCAACCCATTCCAAAACCTGCCCACCACCGCAATGTCGACTACCGCGGAAGCCAGAACGCGCCAAAATCGACATTTTTTCAGCACCCTGCTAGTGTGCCGTATCTAAAATGGAGTTACAAGAGGTGGGGTGGTGGGTATATTGGCGCGCCGATTGGGGGATTGCTTATGGCGCGTCAAAGGATCGAGTTAGCTGTGGAAGAGGCTGAGGAACTGGGCCGCCGGGCTCGCGCGACGACCGTGTCGGTGCGCGATCGTCGGCGGGCTGAGATCATCCTGCTGAGTGCGCAAGGTCTAACCCAACAGCGCATCGCCGAGCAGCTGGGGATCTCGCGCCTCGCCGTGAACCGTTGGGTCGGGCGCTTTGCACTGCACCGGCTGGACGGGTTGAACGATCGTGCCGGGCGCGGGCGCAAGCCATGGCTGCCACAGGCGGCGGTGCAGCAGGTGGTGGAGCAAGCGGTGACGCCGCCGCCCCATCTGGGGCGGTGGAGTTGCCGCACGATGGCCCGCGCCGCCGGGATCTCGCCGGCCAGCGTGCAGCGCCTGTGGGCGGCCAGTGACATCAGGCCGCATCTCTCGCGCACCTTCAAACTGTCGAACGACACGCGCTTTGAAGAGAAGTTCTGGGACGTCATCGGGCTGTATCTCAACCCGCCGGAGAAGGCGCTGGTGCTGTGCTGCGACGAGAAATCACAATGCCAGGCCTTGGAGCGCACGCAACCGGGTTTGCCGCTGGGGATCGGCCACATTCGCACCAAGACCCACGATTACGTGCGACATGGCACGCTGACCCTGTTTGCCGCGCTCAATTATCTCGAGGGCAAGCTGATCACCCGTCTGGCCGCGCGTCATCGCCATCAGGAGTGGCTGGCCTTCCTCAAAACCATCGATGAGGAGACCCCGGCCGATCTCGACATCCACATCATCGCCGACAATTACGCCACCCATAAACATCCCGCGGTCATGCGATGGCTCGAGCGCCACGCCCGCTTTCACATGCATTACACACCGACCTCGTCATCGTGGATGAATTTGGTCGAGCGCTTCTTCCGTGACCTCACCGAGTTCATTACCGAGAAGAGCTTCGCTTCGACCCGAGAACTGACCGACGCCATCATCGCCTTCCTGGCGGCACGCAACGACAATCCGCGGCGCTACGTGTGGAAAGCCAAGGGCGAAGACATCCTGCGCAAGATCGATGCTGCCAGACAGACGCTCGCCGCGCTCCAACCAGAAAGTAATGCGATTTCAGAGACGGCACACTAGATCGGCCTTTAACGATGTCCGCATGTCCGAAAGACAATAATGGCGGAATCCTTTTCAGCGTAATCAGAGAACCCTGCTGGTCAGTTGAATTTCCAATGGATCAAGACCTTAGACGGGTGTGGTGGCCTCCAGGGCAACAGCCGCCCATCGGGTCTGGTATGCGAATTTACGTTCATAACGGTATTCTCGACTCTGTAAGTTTTCAAACAATTGGAATAGGAGACCAAGAGCTTACTATGGTTCGCCTACGCGAGAAGTTCGGCCCTCCCACAACGTTCGAGGTTGTGCCGATGCAAAATGCATATGGGGTGAAGGTCTCGAAATATAAAGCCGTTTGGGATAACTCTCAGGTTTATGTCGACTTCGATGGGATAACGGATAAAGTCGACGAAGGCTGGGTATCTATAAAAAGTGCCGTCGCTCGGACGAAGTTCTTAAAATAGCGCGAAGAATACTTCCAGAGTCACCCACGATCAAAGCTCTAAAGCTTATAAGCGTTACTCCGATGCGATGAGGCGAGGATCGTTTATTTCCTCGCGCTCCGCGAAGAAAGCGAGGGGTATCCGCGTCCGCGGGAGCCTTACCGGCCCACGGTAGATCGTCGGTTGACTCATTGCCGCTTTCCTCAAGAGTGCGAAGGTTACCGACGATAGATTTGGTGAGTATCGATATCAACGACGGCAAAAATCTCACCAGCTTCGTCAGTCTCGCGAACAAGCAAGATGCGGTATTGTCGGTTCACCCGAATGCTGTAAGTATCGTCCTATCCTGAAAGCTGCTCGAAATGTAATCCTGGATGCTGGGCATTCTCGATGAACCTGCTAACAGTTCTCGCCGCCTTAGTTGTTATATTATGCTTTCGAGCAGATCTTTTATAGCGCTCTGTAATGCGAATCCGCATTCAAACATTCGTAAGGTACCGACGCAGCTCCGCGCTATCATCAAAGATCGGCCCGGTATGCAAATCAGGGCCGAAATGTGCTCGTGATGCCATTGCCTGCCATCGCGCGTCGCGTAACGTCTCGACAAATCGCGCAACGGCATCTTCTTGGCGTCTTCCCATGCCACGTGCTCGACGTGCGATATTCGGCTCCGCATCGCGAATATATATCAACAGCCGGCTAACCAGCTTTCGGATTTGAGAGAGATCACGGGCAGCTTCTGTCTCGTAAAACTTAAGACGTTCAATCAAGTAGTCCCAATCAATTTGATCACCGGTTTCCTCTGCGCGACGGCTATCAGCTATCAGCCGCCAAATTGCTTCAACACCGCGATTTATATAGGCTTCGCCTTCAGCAAGCTCGATCTCAGCCTCAGCCAAACGCGCCTCACTCGGCGCTTGCGTGTTTGCAAGCGCGGCATGGAAACCCACAAAAGCGGAAGCGGGCCTTACTTCAAGCGTGGGATCGCTGTAAGCCGGAACGTTCATGTTGCAGACATAGGGTACGCGGCACGCCGCGGCAATGCCTCAGACTAGCAGCCCGCGCCCACACCCGCCACGGCAAGACGATCAGCGGCTCCGCCCACCCGACAGCGGCACGCGGTCGGCCTTTACCCCAAGCTCGGCATGCCGGGCGACGATCTCGCGCTCGATCCGCGCGCCCCTGTAGAGGGCGATGCGCGAGGTCCGCCGCTACCGGCCGCCCGATCGGACTTTCCCGCCCTTGGCACGCAATGGCACGCGCGCCGGACGCGACCTTCCTCTTCCTTTCTGTTCTCGTTTTGATCTTTCGATAGAAGACGCCCCGGTCGCCAGCGTACAAATTCTGATTGAGGCTCCAAAGGGGTGGGGGGCTATCGCGATGCATTGAACCCAAACCCTAGCGGTCCTGCACACGGCTTAGCGGGCCGCGCCAACGGTGGACGCCAGACGCGGTTTGGGGCGGCTCGTGGTTGCTATGTGGTTGCTAGTTCGGAAGCGCCTCCTTAGGGCGATCACCTAACTTATTGAAACAATGGCGCACCCGGCGAGATTCGAACTCACGACCTCTGCCTTCGGAGGGCAGGCTGCAGGCCTGAATTGCTGCGGGCGACCAAAGGATTCCCCCGATTTTCCCCCGACGATTTGGTTAAACGGGGCCAGCCCCCTGCTCGACTTCGCTGTGTGGTTGTCGCGATCATAGCTCCGGCGTACGCCTCTGTATCAAGGATCGGCGGCGCGCGCGGCCCGTGGTTCTCAGCGAGGATCTAGGCGGGCTACATCCGTGGATATAAGCGATCATGAAGGACGCGGGTAATTGGAGGGCGGGCCTGCGCGTTGGGCCCGGCGGAAAGCGCCGGTGCATTATAGGCGACGAAATGGACTCGCGCCCCTAGCCCTGGCGGCTAATTTTGCCGGTAATCCCTTCGAACCGTCTGGCGGCAGCTCGCACGATGTCGACATCGGCGGTCTGGTAGCGGATCGAGGATTGCGGGTCACGGTGGCAGAGGGCCGCCATGATCGTGCGCAGCCCGGCACCGGCTTCGTTCAACCAAGTACCGACCGAGTGTCTCGCCATATGCGGCGTGAAGGCGATGCCGCTCTCCTGCACCATGCGCCGTAGCCAGCGATAAACACCGCTTTTCGTATGCCAAGGAAACAGTCGACCTTTGCGCTCGGTTTCGGGTATCGCTGCCAAGAGCTCGAAGAGCTCAGGATGGATTGGCAGCTCCGTCCACTCGTCGGCCTTACCGATTCTTAGACGAACGGTTTGGCGCGCCAGCTTGATGTTCCCTTCCCAAGTTATCTGTAAGGTATCGGTGATCCGCGTCCCTTGACGAAACAGCCACACGAGTAGCAGCCGGCGTGGTCCCTCCGGCGCCGCCGCTACTAGCTCGGCGGCTAATTCGACCGCGACTGCCCGGGTCTGGGGCCGCTTCTCCTTAAATTTTTCGATACGCTCCCACTCACACAGTTTCTGGCGGGCTGCGTAATGGAGAATGGCAGAACCGGGTTTGATGACCCAACGGTTCTTGGTCGCCTGCGAATGGGGCGCTGCTTGCCGCACCACTTTGCCACCCCTCACCACAGCCGGTTTGCCGGAGAACAGCGTATTGGCCACCTCGACCAGATCAGTCTGACCCAGATCGGCGATCGCCCGTTTGCCGAGTGCGCAGACCAGCCGATTGATGGCTTTGGCCTCGACGCGTTCCTGACCACGGTGTATTTCCGGATTTGCCAAATCCAACCCACGAAATGCAGCATAAAGCTTAGCTGCCTGCGCGAATGTGACCACGTCCCCCGGTCGCGGCAGCTGAGTGGCAATCATCTCTCGCTCAACACCGCGGGCGAATTCTCTAGCCGTGGTTTTGTCTGTTGTTTTCGTCGAGACCTCAACTCTTCGACCGTCCACGGTCAGTCGGGCAATCCAATACCGATTACTTTTTCGGGTGCCGGGCTCGTAAAGGGTAAAAGGCATTCCATACTCATCAGCCGGTGGAGAATCGAGATTCCTATAGTGCTCCAGAAATGAATAAAATCAATACCTTTACTAGTACAGGATCTTAGGACGTCACTTAGCCGGATTGCCGCGCCAGATTGCGCAAATTCTTGAGCATACGCTTGGTTCGGCGACGATGCGCCGATCCTAGTGCGTCTCGCGCCGATCGGCTAACGTTGGTCGGCGGCAATGGCGAGCGCTCGCGAGTGGCTTCGACCAAACGATCATAATCCCCCTCGGTCAGCATCATCTCCCGGCCTGGTCGCGGACCGCGAATGCCAGCTTCGGCGATGCGCCGCTTCACCGTCTTCACGGAAATTCCCCCAAGCCGGGCGGCTACCTCGTCGAGGCTGATCAAATCACGCTCGGCTACTGCCATTTACGCCTCATGCCTTAGCAATCCAACTCCACCGTTTACGACGTCAGTTCCTCGCAGCAGAACGAAGATTTCGGATTCCTTATAAACGGCCATTGAGCCGCTCGATCCTGCTACTCAGCGTGGAGTGCCAGATCATCGTTCTGTGGTTTAACTTTTGACCTGTTGATTTACACCGGCCAGTGATTGGACCCGAGCCCTGGCTGGTGTGCTCAGCCTATGCTGCACTGCAATTCGTCCCAATGTAGCTACCGCGTTGTTACATTAACCTGCGTCAATGAGGGTTAGCACTACTGTACAAACGCGGGCTCGATTTCGCTCTGCCATCAATAATACTATTCGCGAAAATGCTATAATAGAATGCTCCCAACACCGTCAATGCGGCGTCACCGCACCATTTATCAACTCCATCTCGGTCCTAGTGTCCGCTGGCGCGGATTTAACACACTTACAGCGTGAATCTTTTTAATCCCTAAAATTAACAATTTATTATTAGGTTTATGGCACCAATAATTCGACAAATAGACATTATTCTCGCTGATGTGCGGTGACGCCCGAGCATCACAGGCTGAAGTGGACCCCGTTTGTGCGACAGCCGGAGCCGCGTCTTAAGGTGTAACCCTGCCGGTTTCGATGTCGGCTCCGGTCGCAGTGAGCGCGACGGCCGGTTCGGCGAACCTATCGCATGGACAACATCTTCGTCGAGAGGCTGTGGCGCAGCCTCAAATACGAGGAAGTCTACCTCAATGCCTATGAGAGCGTTGCCGAGGCCAAGGCTGGGATTGGCGCCTGGTTCAGCTTCTACAACGCAACAGCAGCAGCAGATAGTCGCGATGGGTACGGCTCGGCAGGTTGGCGGTCGAGTTCACGCGTTCAGGTGACGCTCGCCATCAGGGAGGCGGCGCTGGGCGATGAAGGCCTGTGACCAGGTGTAATCCCGCTGGAAAACAGGAATTACGAATTGCGTGGTCCCGTTGATGAGGTTGGTGATTGGGCGGTCAACTCGCATTGAGCCAAGACCCCCGGCCCGCTCCCGCAAGAGAGATCGCCGCGCGGGCGCCGGCGGCAAGATCGTCCAGCCACCGATAACCGTGATTATCGCCGGGTCAGAACGTTTGCACGCGTCGTATCTCCTCTCTGCGGAGGCTGGGTCTCCGGTCAAATCAAGAAACGGCGCCCTGGCAGGGAGAATACCGCGACGCCGCTTCCACTCAGGCTTGGCCTGATGGCATCGAAATGACCAAGCCGGGTCTGACCCTATCCACGGGCGAACCGGCGATAACAAAATACCCGCCGCGGCATGTACACAGGGACTAGGCTTTGCGCCAAACGGTCGCGAGCCACGGCTGCTTATGCCGCGGCAGTCCTGGCGGGCGGTAGTAATGCCCCACCTCCTCGAAGCCGGCCGAGGTGACGTAATCGCACCAAGTATCCAGATCGAAGAAGCAAGCGTAGCGATCGTCGGTAAAGCCCTCCTCGTTATTCCCTCTCGGATTTGAGGAGAACAGCACACCGCGCGGCTTCAACGTCTGGAACAGTTCCAGCAGAACCCTCTGTAATTCCTGGCTGGGCACGTGGAACAGCGAGGCGTTTGCAAAAATGCCGTCAAACCGGCTCTCGGGCAATTGCATCGCAAGGAAGTCCTGATGGAGAACCTCGCACTGCGAATGCGAGTGCGCCATGGCGACGAATTCGTGAGATCCGTCGAGCCCCACGGCTTCGTGCCCCAAGGAACGGAAGTGGATGAGATCCCGGCCAGGTCCGCAGCCAAAATCAAGGATCGAATAAGGCGGGTCGCCCTCAATCGCGTCGAGGAACGCCGCGCAGTTTTGGCTGACATCATGGTGTCGTGTGCCGTTCCAGAAAGCCCGGGCAAACCGATCGTAATAAGCAATCGTCGTGTCTGAGAAGCGCCTGACCTGCTCGGCATCATACCGCCTGGGCGTGCGGCTCATCGACCCTCGCTGCTCTCGATCTTCGCCAAAGGCTGACCGTGCTCCCACCAAAAATGCTGCGGGCGCCATAGTAGAGAGCGCTGCCGCTCTTGCGCAATCAGTTCCTGCACCGACGCACTTCGCCAATCGCCCTTGGGGGCTGGTAATTGCCCACAGTTTCGCGCGCGGCGAGCACTGCCGATTTCTCTCGCCGACGGCAACACGCCAGGCGCAACCGCTCTTGGACTATTCTCGCCTTCTCATTCGCTGGCACACTTTGCGGCCGTCTCGTTGATCTAAATAAATCCGCAAATTTCCGCTATTGCACTGTGTGCATCGTAGTGATAGAGGCCGAAAAGATTGGTCTATCTGGGTCAACCGATACTTTGCGACGGAGGTATGAGATGTCGATGTTGGACGAGATCACGAAGGAGAAGCAGCGGATCAGCGAAGCGCTTGCGCGCGTCGACATGCAACGCGACAAGCTCGCCAGTCAGCTCGGCGAACTGGAGGCGACCGAGCGTGTGCTTGCGCGCTACAGCAAGGGCACGCAGGTAAAAAAGGCGGCCTCAGCCAGACGCTGCCACGCATCGTCCACCAGAAACGGTTTGCCGTCCTTGTTGGCCTGCTCGTTCACTACCGTCTCTTTCCAGCCCATCTGGGTTTTGGCGTAGAAGATCGCCGCAGTCATGCGAACCTGCTCGCTTTTGATCGGATCGCCGAGCATTGGCTTTTTGCCGAGGATGGCGCAGAGGATAAAATTTCCGACCAAGGCGTGGAACTCGGTAGCGCCACTCTCGAGCTCGGCGGCGAATGCCCGCGCAAGCGTCATCGGGGCCACGGGCTTCCTGGTTCGCGGGTTGGCGATGGTCTTGCAAATCCGGTCCTCGGGTATTCCCAGCGCCTTCATCAGTTTAACTTGATCGCGCTGGTCCTGGGTTGGCTCAAATTTCGGCTGTCCACGGCTCCTTTTCTCGGTCATTTTGATCTCTTTTTTGTAATACTACGGGAATTAAATTCTTATCTCGTCAACTACTGTCGATTTAACTTCTGTCGCACGGCGCCTCTATGCGGGATCGATCAATCCCCGTTCCCCCGCGACGGATACGGAGTTCCTCCGCAATTGTCAATTTGTAATTGCTAAAATAGCTGGATAGCCTACTAGGGAGGACTTGAACGCACCATCATTTTGCGAACCGCACCAGCCGTATCAGAAACGCAAAATGCCGCTAGTCAACTATATTCAAAGCACTAAGCCGCTAAAATTATCTGAATAATTTAGCGGCTTAAAAGAGCGCGTTGCTCGGGGCCCCTTTTTTATAGACTCTAAGAATTAATCCGACCTGCGAGGAGAGCGGCCCCAAACGACTGGAATCCTAGAAGGTTTTGAGCTCCAACATGGTCGAGCCGGCCTTTTCTTTTAGCAGGTAATTCACCGGCCTACCTCCTAGACGCTCTCCTCAGCCGCGTCCCGAGCCCGCGGCCCAACCCTGCGACCACAGAGGAGAGCTGCCGTGCAACTGACTTTGGCGCTTCTCGAGCTGCCCGCGCCGCCGGCGATGCCGGGCGTGCGGCTCGACCCCAAACCGGGGCTCGGCATCCCGAGCAGCTTGTTGCGCGGCTCTCATGAAGCAGTCCGGCGATAGCCGATGGGACGCGCATGTCTCGCCCGGATTTCTAGTTCCCGCAGATCGCGACCGGTGATCTCGATGTTCCCATCGTCGGTCAACTGCCTGCGGCGAACTAGCTGTATAGCTACTAGCCCAACTTCGCCGATTTCGAGCATTTTCGCGCACCTAAGTATCTGAGTTTGCTGAAGCCGACACCCGAAGGTCGGCACTACAGTGGGGTCGGCGGCGCGGCTGCGGGCGACGCGGTCGCGACTTTGCGCCAAGACGTAGAGCTCACCCTCTTGCGGCAATAGCTTGACCTGCACGCCAGGTCGCGCCTCTTGCCCACGGCTTGTCAATCAGTGGCGCAGGCGGCTCACTGCTCATCGCCGCAGTTTTCGCACGCCCCCTGCCCGTGCCCGTAATTAAACGTGTTACTGAACCCGCACGCCGACAGGACGCCTCCAAGCGCCATCAGCAGGGCAATGGTGACCACTTGTTTTGCACCAGACATCAAGCCGAAGCTTGGCCGCCGCGGCGCTTTCGAGCGTCACCGGCGGGCCTCGGTAGGGCTTACAACAAACTGGAGTTGAGCGAGCATAGTAGTGCCCGCCATCAGCAGGAAGCTTTGGCGGCCGACGATCAAGCGATCCATCATCAATCTTCCCAGCGTGAAGGAAGGCGGAAAGGGTCGGGAACCTGGCAACATTCTGCAGCGTAACTCGACGCATCGGGATGGTCGCACGCGGGCATGACATATCGTTGCCTGCCGCATCTCGCTTCCCAGCATGAAGCGTGAGGTCCAAAGAGCGCGTATCTCCGGGACCCGGGCGAGGCTCCTGCATGCGTGGGTTGGCCGCGGCCTTACCCGGCGGCGTCCGTGCAGCACGTTTCTCAGGTGACCCGGACCCCCTCGTAGTGGTCCAGGACATACCTCTTCATTTCCTGAAATGCTGCGGTCCAAACACAAGGTCAGGCGACGCCGAGGCGGGACGTATCCACTCTCGCACCTCTACGGGCACTTCGGGCTCGTACGTCTGACCCAGCGCGGACGCGGCTCGTCGTGGGCACGTCACTGCATTCCGCTCCTCGATTTCGTTCTTCTTTACCGTCCAGAACCCGGCCACAATCGTCGCCTTGGGTAGCTTGCGCCTCAATCGCCGCACGAGGTAGCACGGGTTCGAGAAACTGCCGGGCTCGAGATAGCAAAGAATGGCCATCTGCACGTCGGTCACGTCGAGCCTGAACAGGTTCGGTACCGAAACGGCTTCGGACGGCACCACACGCGCACCAATGCCGTGTTTTTGCAGAAGCTGTGCCAGCAATGCCGCAGATGCCTCGTCGAGCGATCCACGGCCGGCAACACATAAGACGGCGGTTCCCCGCCAAGGGGAGGCGAGTTCCTCTGGAATGAAAACCGGCGGTATTACCACCCCGCCGCTATCCTCCTCTTTCTGGACAGACCCGAGATCGTGGTCGGCAAGATTATCAATGAGTTCATCGACCGCCTCTTTGATCCGGACCCGGTGCTCGTGTCCCAGCGCACCCCGATTCACGTCGAATTGAGCCAGTGTAAGCCCCCCGATAGCAACTTCGTCGTAGTAGGTCGACAGCGGTTCGGCCTTAAGAAACTCTTCGGCCTGGTGTGCTGCTTCGTCGGGATCCCCGGCGAGCATGCGCTGGTAAAAGGCTTCCTCTGGCGCCAGTGCAGGCTGGTCGCCGAGAAGCACCTCGAGAAACTGTAAACGCTCGACATGCCGGCCCAGGACAACGAGGCACATCGTCAGTGGCGTTGATAGTAGCAGTCCAACCGGTCCCCAAAGCAGTGTCCAGAAAGCCGCGGCAATGACAACCGCGATGCCGGAAAGGTAACGACACCGACGGCCAGGGTCCCCAGACTTGTAGGGGGAGTATGGGAGGCATGGATCTCCACCCGATGAGGGCCGGAAGCGGATTTGGGCATCGCGGACCCTCGCGGTTCGGGAGGCCCTGTCACCAATGGGTGTGTCGGTTCCATTCGGCCCCCTGTTGTTTCAGGACCCGTGATGGCGCCACGAACCGGTGGCTCTGGCGCGCGCCGATCTGTTGGCTGTCCCCAACCCCGCCGATCGTTAAAATAGGCTCGCCGCTGGGGATCGGTCGCCAAGGTGATCGGTAGGCCCCCCGTGCACGCGCGAGCGTTGGCGCTTCATCACCCCGGCGCGGAAAGCCGTCGATCCGGCGATGCACGCTATGCCACATCCGAGGAAGAGAGGCGCGCCCGGCGAGTTCCGGCGAAATGGCCGTTCGGATGCTGTTCCAGATAGGCCCGAAACTCCTCACGTCGATTGCTGTCCTTGACGGAGTTCCAGAAGGCAAGGTCGAGAGCCTCTGCGGCGACTTCCTCGGACGTCGGCGCCGCTCGGCCAGCCAGCATATCGTCGGCGACATCGCTTGCCTGGGACAAGGCCTGCCGAGCGGTTTGCTGAACAGCTTCGCCCGCTTCCCCAACCGCCCTTTCGGCTTGGGCCGTCGCGGCTGCGGTCGCAGAGGTGGCGTTCCGGACCCCCTCCCCAACTGCCTCTCCCGCTTGGGTCACACCCGAGTGAACGCTTTTGTTTTCCATGCTCATTCTCCGTTAGACGCGACATCACCGCATTGAATTGCAACTGCCGCCCGGGCGCGTTCCTTTAAGCCGCCAGAGCGCGAGCGGGAATTACTGTTGCTTTGGGCAGAGGCCTGTTGAAACCGGACCTCATCCCATTGGCTACTGTTCCGGGAGTTGCGCCAACGCGCTATCTAATTCGTGCAGCTGTTGCGCGCCCCGGATCTGTCGTTGCAATCAACCTCGATGATAGCTCCTCACTATCGGCCGCCGTAATACGCGACCCCCACGCTTGCGCCGAAGGCGAGGCGGCGGCACCCCGGTCTTGTAGCGCCACCGGCGAGAGCGCACCGGTCAGGACCGTGGGAGGGCCGTCGCCAAAAGTCGTTTCATTATCCTTGACTTGAGCTCGCTCATTACTCACGCAATCTAAACATATTTTTTACTAAATGGTTCCCAGAAATTTCGCAAATCTAAAGCTAAGCCTGATGTCGTGATGTTCTAACAAATATTAGAATAAGTTACCCCGCTTAACGGCGGCGAGGAGCCAAAATTTTTTCCTATGCGGGTCGCGTCGCCGCGCGACTTTTGGGCGCGCGACTCTTTTGAGCGCTCCCCAGCGACCCGAAAAAAGGCTCTCGGCTCCGCCCATCCCGATACGGCGACGATGCGGAAAAACCTTGCAGCCCTTTTCGCGAGGCGACGGCCGCCTGCGCGTATTATTGAGCGATTGAAATCGCTAGAGCGGTGGTCCGCGAGGAGTGCTCAAACTGAGCTTGTTGGGTCACACCACGTATTTTTCAACAATATCCTTCTGGTTTGCACGTCTGACGGCAGGAAGATCAAACGGCAGGAATGCCAGTACCCGTCATACTTTGCCACGGCATTGTCAAGTCGACGAGGGCGGGTTGTTGTCCTTCAACCTTGCCCTCCTTGATGGAGGCAAGATGATAGGCACGCGCTAGCGCTTTTCGACCCCGAGCTGCCCGCCACCGACCGGGGCACTTTATCAGAACCGCCCAACTTGACAATGCCGGGTGCTTGTCCAGGGGCTAACGGCACGGGCAGGTCGAGCAATTTGGCAGGCGGACGAAATCATAGGCGGCCATGACGAGGGTGAATTGCCAATCGACCTCGGGGCTACCCGCAGTGCCGCATCTTGCGCAAACCGGGCCACCGTTCTGGCCCAGCTGAGGGCCTCCTCGATGCGTTTGCGGATGCCCTGGGATTCCGGGGGCTTCCGAGGTCGTCTTGACAAGGCTCACGCCGTCAAACAGCAGCTTTCCCGGCGACACAGTCTCGGTCACCGCCCATGGCATTGCGTCTCTGCTCAATACGCTCGTCGACCGGCGACCGCGTGATAGATCACCAATACCACGATTGCTCCAATCACCGCGACCACCATGCTGTATATATTGAAGCCGGTGATCCCGCTCGCGCCCACAGCTGTGAAGATGAAGCCCCCTACGATCGCCCCGACGATGCCGAGTATGATGTCGAGGAAGAAGCCTTCGCCGGTTTTGTTCACGATTTTGCTGGCGATGAAACCAGAGATTAGCCCTAGTAGAATCCACCCGATGATAGACATGACCCACCTGTTCGCTTGAGAGAGACACTTGGGATAACACCCTCCGGGACGCTTTGGGTCCGATCCGGAACAATTAAATGGCAAGTAGCAGAGAACCGCCTTCGCCGTCTGTTTCACGCTCGGATGCGTGGCTGCCATGCCTCTCGATAGGCCCGCGTGAACTGCAAACCGAGTAATCTCTGTCGGGCCATATTCCAGTACCGCATTGCCGCTGATGTGGTCGGCGGCAATGGCACAATTATCGCGGTTTCGTCGTCCAAGCTCTCACGCGTTGAGCCGTCGGGCGTTGTTCGTTGCCGGCACGATGCACGGGAGTCAGCATCGCCCCCTGCGAGCGGACCGCCAACGTGTGAATCAGCACCGAACGGGGCTCTTCGAGGACCGCCTCCGGGCGACATCAAATTGCCAGCGTGGCCTCGGAATTACTCGCTCGCATACTTGAACTCAGGCAGCATTTTGAGGCCTTCTTTTGTGCCGCCCGGCAGCACGAATTTTTTGTCGACAAACTTCAGACTGTCGTAAGGGACCGCCACCAAGCGACTGCCCACGCCGAGAAAGCCGCCGATCGAGAGCACGGCATATGGATCCTTTCCATCGGAGCTCACGAGGAGATCGTCGATCTTACCAATGGTTTCATTGGCGTCGTTGCTAACGCTGGTACCGACGACCTTAGACGCGCGATAGCCGGCCGCTAGCTTCTGCACATTGACCTTGGCGAGTTCCACGGTCTGCGGCGCGACCTGTGCTTCTGCGCGGCCGCCGACAAGGAACACGCCGATCATTGCTGCACTGGCGAAAATTATTGCTTTATTCATCTCTTTTCCTCGGCTGGCCTATAACCACTAACGGCAGGTTCACCTCAAAGTTTCAGAGTTCCCGCTAATCGTCGGGCCCCCTCGTTCCCATCATCCCCATCATCGTGGCCCAGCAAGATCTTCTGACTTGCTCGCGGTGCACGTCGTGCCGGCGCTGATCACCGCCGATAATGACGCCGGCTGAGCGCTATGCGGCGCCTATTCGAAGCGTGCGCCTGACCGCGTCGGCAAGTTCTGCGATCTGAATGGGCTTGCGCAAGATAGTCGCATCAGGGACAGCCTCGAACGCGGCCGTATCGGCATAGCCGCTGGCGAACACGATCGGCAAGCCCGGCTGGGGACGCCGGGCAGCCCGGGCTAGGGCAGCGCCATTCATCCTTGGCATCGCGAAATCCACAACCGCGACATCCATGGTCATACCTTGCCGGCCCGTCGGCCGCCTCATATACACGGTAGCCATAAGCTTCCAAGCCTGCGACGAAGATCCCTCTTACATCCTCGTCATCGTCAACCACCAGGACACTGCCGAGCGGCCCGTGGTCCAACTGAGAAAGACTGGACGGATCGATTGCCGTGTTGCCATCCGGCCGTGCTGCCCGCCCTGCCTCGCGAAGCAGAATGCGCACCGTCGTGCCGCGTCCGGCGGAGCTCTCGATACGCACATCGCCGCCGGACTGCCGGGCGATGCCATAGACTTGCGAGAGGCCAAGTCCGGTGCCTTGCCCGATTCCTTTGGTCGTGAAGAAAGGCTCCATCGCACGGGCGAGCACTTCGGGCGGCATGCCACTGCCGGTATCGGCGACCGAGATTACGACATAGCGACCTGGACCTAACTCGTCTCCGCCATCGCCACTTTGATCCGGCGTATTCACCTGCCGTCCAGTCGCAATTGTGAGCCGCCCTCCTTCCGGCATCGCGTCGCGTGCATTGATCGCCAGGTTCAAAATCGCCAGCTCGAGCTGGTTGGCATCGGCAACCGCGGGACGGGCGGCTGGGTCCGGCAGCAGGCGTAATTCGATCAGCGGCCCGACCGTACGCGCCAGCAATTCGTCCGTGCCGCGCAGCGCGGCGTTTACGTCTATTACACCTAGAGCGCGCTTCTGGGTTCGTGAAAAGGCCAAGAGCTGGGCGGTCAGGCTTGGTGCCGCGCATGGCCGCCTGGAATGCTGCACCGGCGAGCTGCAGCGCCCGTTCGTCGCTTGCCACGCGGAGCTGCAATAGCTCCAGATTGCCGACGACCGCGGCCAACAGATTATTGAAATCATGAGCAATTCCACCGGTCAATCGGCCAACGGCTTCCATCTTTTGCGACTGGGCGAGTGCAGCCTCCGATGCCCGAAGCGCCTCGGTGCGTTCCGCCACGCGCGCTTCCAGGGTCTCATTGAGCTGGCGGAGCGTTTCCGTGCTAGTGGTACACTTCTAACGCTTCGCACTCTGCTCGTCACTCTCGCAACACCGGGCACCGGGTAGGCCCGACGGAGAAAGGACGAAAGGAGTCATCTGTTTGGTGAATACCACTAGCCGCGCGCTCGGCCATGTGATCGCGTACCTGCCGTTGCCGCCGGCGTGCCCGCAGCGTCGTGCCGATCGCACTGGTCAGGCTCACGGCGTTGAGGGGCCGCTCCAGAAAAATGACATTCCCGAGCACCTTTGGCAGATGCAGCTCCGAAACCATGCGGCGTGCTGCCGGCCCGCCGGAACCGACAAGGGTGCACCAGTGTTCCCAATGACCGAGGTCGCGGTATCGCGGCAGATGTTCGCGGATATCCTTGACGAAGGGACGAAGGCGAAGCGGCTAATTTTAGCGCCGAGATTGGCGCAAATCCTCCGGCCTTGCCCCACGACATTCGTTAGGGGCGTCGCGCGTTGCGCCAGCGACCCTGAGGGAGGAGCATGCCCTCGCAAACTCGGAAATCCGGGTAGTGTCGGTTTAGGGAGGACAATCGTGGGTGCAATCCTGTTGTGGCTGTTGGGCATACCGATTCCCATCATCATCCTGCTGTTGCTGCTGTGGCACTAGCACCACGCACGGAGGCTGTCATGGAAAGTGCAACCATTACTGCACGCGAGGGACGTGTTCTCGCAATACAAAGCGGAACTGCCGAAAGCGCAGCCTCGGCGGTGTCGTGGCCGGCAATCATCGCGGGCGCGTTCGCTATGGCCTCGGTGAGCCTGATCCTGTTGGCCCTTGGGTCCGGCCTTGGCCTGGCTTCGGTCTCGCCATGGTATAATTCCGTCCCCTCGGCGGCGACATTCGGTGTCTGGGCGGCGGTTTGGCTGATCGTTGTGCAATGGCTTTCGGCCGCCTTGGGCGGATATCTGACCGGTCGGCTGCGGACCAAATGGGTTGCGGTTCATACCGACGAGGTTTATTTCCGCGACACCGCTCATGGGTTTCTGGCATGGGCTGTGGCCGCCGTCATCATGGCGGCGGCGCTCTCATCGGGCATTTCCTCTGCCGTAGGCTCTGTCGCGCGAGCGACGGGCTCGCTCGCCAGCGCCGCGGCACAGGGCGCCGGTACGGCCACAGTCCAATCGGGTGGAGTCGATCCGACGGGGTATCTGGTCGATACCCTGTTTCGCTCCGACCACCCCGACGCAAATGCCAATCCGCAGGAGGTTCGCACTGAAGCCGCTCGAATTATCGTTTCGGGGCTGCGTAATGGCGATGTTCCGCCTGCGGACAAGACCTACCTGTCCGAGCTCGTTGCCGCGCGCACCGGGATCAGCCAGGCCGATGCGCAAAAGCGGGTTGATGACGTGATCGCGAAGGCGAAGGACGCCGAGGTCAAACTACGCCAGGCCGCCGATACGGCGCGCAAGACGGCGGCTGCGGCTGCGTTTTTTGCCGCCTTTTCGATGCTGGTTGGTGCGTTTATCGCGGCTGTCGCGGCGACGATCGCCGGCCATAGGCGCGACGAGTCCTGGCGCTCCGAGTTCGCCTAAAGCATCTCTGCGGCCCGTCCTCGTCCAGCAGGGCGCGGGATTATCGGCTGGGCCGCTTAACCATGACGCGGCTGATGTTGACCAGGTTGTCGGCAATCACCCCGAGGCCGACCCAGCGCTTGATTCCGGCATCCCCCTTGTACTGGCTGCGATGGAGTCCATGCCGTCGTTTGACCACGCTGATGTGACCCTCGCAGCCGGTCCGCCATTTCTGGCCGTTGCGGAACCAACGCTTCTTTTGTTCGCGTTTGCGCTCAGGGCTCTTGGTGGAGCGGTTGGGGATGCAGACGCGCTTGACGCCCTTGGCTTTCGCGGCCGCCTCGTTCTTGGCCGAGTAGAAGCCGGCATCCGCCGCCACCAGGTGCGGCGTGCAGCCCAGCGTTGCTTGATGCGTTTCGATCGCGGCAAGCAGCAGGTCCGAGTTGCTGGGCCGCCGATCGTAGACTTCGTAGGCGACGACGATCTGGTTCTCCGCCTCCTGCAATTTGACGATTTTGCCGAATTCGGTGGGCTTGCCGGCCTTGCCCTTCCGAATAACTTCTCGGGTAGCCGAGGATGGTGGCGACCCGGCCGGTGTCCTGATCGATGTAAACGAATGCCGGTCCCTCGAGGCGGTAGCGGCCCTTCCAACCGATCGCGAACGTGGTATCGGTTTCCTCGATGTGGATCGGTTCGTTCTCCCCCTCTCGGGCCAGCCGTGCCGCGAGCCGATCGGCGGGATCGAGCAGCCAAGGATCGCCGGTTTCGGTGGAGAACAGGACCAGCTGACCGACGGTAACGATGCGGCCGTCGTAATCGGCGGCCCGGCGTTGAATATAGCGCACCTCATCGGCCAGGCGAAAACTCTTGCCCTCGACGGTCCGCTTAGTGCCCTCAATCCTTGAGGACTGTTCGCGCTTGACCGCACGATATGCGTCTGGTCGTCGAAGACGAACACGTCGGACGGAGTCCCGTGCTCCCAGACCCGTCTTGGGGGCTCGAGCCGCGTGTTCCACCCGACGTGATCGGCGTGCAAATGCGTGCACAGCACATAGTCAATGTGCTCGGGGACAAAACCGGCGGCGGCGAGATTGGCGAGATAAGGCCAATTTTTCCTGTGATAGCGCAGCTTGTGTGGCCGCTCCTTGTCATTGCCCGAGCAGGTGTCGACCAGGATGGTCGCCCGCGGCGTCTTTATGACTGTACTGTGAAACGCGAAGATCATAAGACCGCTGGCCGGGTCCATCAGCGCCGGCTCGAGCCAGGCTTGGTGCCGCGCAATGATCTCCGGAGACGCCCCGGGGTGAATCACCGCCGGCTCGAACAGTGCGCAGCCTCGAACTCAAGCACACGGGTGATTTCGACCCTCGCCTACGCGCCAGCGGTAAATCGGGCTAGTGGTCACCTGCATCGCTGCTCCTGTTGTTCTTGCTAAGTGTCGGGGGTGGCTCGACGAATATCTCCGCGAGATGACGGTGTTTCCGAAGGGCGAGCACGACAACTACGTCGTGGATGGCCGCTCTAGCAGGGTGCTGAAAAAATGTCGATTTTGGCGCGTTCTGGCTTCCGCGGTAGTCGACATTGCGGTGGTGGACAGGTTTTGGGATGGGTTGCAGTGGGCGCGGGCGGAGCAGCAGTACACGGTTTGATGTGTGCGTCGCCTTATTGAACAGCCGCAGCGAGCAATTTGGGCAGGCGAACGAGGTCATACGCGGCCATTGCGAGGGTGAATTGCCAATCGACCTTGAGCCGGCCGCGATGCCGCATCTTGCGCAAGCCGGCCACTGTCTTGGCCCAGCCGAAAGCCTCCTCGACGGGTTTGCGGATGCGCTGCGAGATCGCATAGCCGGGATGACCGGCGGTGCCCTCGTCGATCGCCGAGCGGCGGCCACTGGTGTGCGGCGCGACGTGCGGGGTGACTGCCTTGTCGCGCAGTGCCATCACAAAATCGGCACTGTCATAGCCCTTATCGGCGCCGAGCGTCACCGGCTGCAGGGTCGCGGCGTGCGGCTCGATCAGCGTCAGCGCCGCCCGCCGCTCGGCATGGCCGGTAGCGGTTGTGGTCACCGCACCGACAATCAGCCCGTTGCGGTTCTCCATCAGGGCATGGCCCATAAAACACAGCCGCGCCTCCTTGCCCAATCCTTTGCGGAACAAACGGGTTTCCGGGTCGGTGGTCGAGACATGCGTGTCGTTGCGCCGCGGCTCGCCGTGAAAATCCTGCTCGCCGTTGCGACCCGGGCCGGGAGGATCACCCGACCCGTCCTTTGGCCGAAAGCTTTTCAGGCTCGCCCAGGCTTCCAGCAATGTGCCGTCGACCGAGAAATGCTCGCTCGACAGCAACGCCTTGACCCCGGCCTGCGCCAGCACCGCGGCGAGAAACTGAGCTGCGATATCGCCTTCCAGCAGGCGGTCGCGGTTCTGGGTGAAGGTCGTGGCGTCCCACACCGGGTCCTCGATGCCCAGCCCAACAAACCAGCGGAACAACAGATCGTGGTCGATCCGCTCGACCAGTTGCCGTTCCGAGCGGATCGAATAAAACGCCTGCAGCAGCAGGGCGCGCAGCAGCCGTTCCGGCGGGATCAACTCGCGGCCGAGCGGCGAATAAAGCTTTTCAAACTCGCCGGACAGCGATTTGAGCGCGACATTGGCAATCGCGCGAATCACCCGCAGCGGGTGATCCGCCCGGATCCGCTTCTCAAGGTCTATGTAGCTGAAAAGCTTACCGCAAATCGCATCGTCGCCGCGCATCGTCACCCCCTTGCCCCACCCCAAGGGATCACAATGCACAAATTTCGCCACCCTTTTTCAGCACCCTGCTAGAGCATCTTTCACCCATACGCCACATCGACAGCCATCGGCTGCAGAGCGCCGATTTCGGACTTTCCCGCTCTCATCCCGGAGCGAGGGAGCTCGACGCATTCCAGACCATCGCCCGAGGAGCGCAACGTCGGAGATGTTGCCCCACAGCTGCCCGCCGTCCTTGGGTCTGAGTTAGAAATTGCCAAGGGAGTTGGTCCAAGGTTACCTCTCCGCGCTATCGCGCTGCTGTTTTTTCGATTGCGCTTGTCCGCAGCGCGTCGGCGACGGCAAGAGCCCAGTGCATAAAAATGATCAACTACAAACTGGTCACGGGAGTTGAGACGCCGGTAGCTGGTGGCCGGCAGCAGAAAACGTAGGTTCTTGGGATGGAGTTGAGCCGGTCAGCCAGATCCCCTTTTAGCCTTCGCCGATCGGATCGGCGTCACGTTCCAAACCCGTTGTTGGCGATCCCGTTTGCCAAGCGCATGCTCCACCGCCGCGGCAAGTTCGACCAGCTTGAATGGTTTCTTTATCACCATCTCGTTGGCGAACGGATCGTCAGTTCCGGAAAGGTCGTCATACCCGGTTATAAACAAAATTTTCCGCTCCGGATCGCTCGCCCGGATGCGCGTCGCCAATTGGCGCCCATTCACGCCAGGCATAACCAGGTCAATGAGAGCGAGATCCACGACACCGTTGCCCCGAAGCAGATCTAGGGCGGCCCGGGCATTTTCTGCTTCCAGCACCTGATAGTTCAGCGCCTCAAGAGCCCGGACGGTCAAATCTCGAACGGCGGCATCATCGTCAACTACCAGAATCTGACGCCTCTTGGCCGTCATGCGGAGCGGGACTATGGTCAGCGGCGGCCCTGGGCAACGCCTCACGAGTTCTCGGCAAAAACAGGGTGATGGTCGTACCCTGCCCGAGACGTGTATCGATACGAACCTCACCGCCGGATTGCTCCGCAAACCCGAGGACTTGGCTGAGTCCGAGCCCGGTGCCCTTCCCGATCTCTTTCGTCGAGAAGAATGGCTCGAAGGCTTTTGCGGCGACCTCCCGGGTCATGCCTGTTCCGGTGTCACTCACGGAGATCGCGACGTAGTCTGCCACAGGCAGCCCGGTGGGCCGACCGTGATCGGAGGCTCCCATGTTCTTTGTCGCGATGGTCAGCCGGCCTCCGCGGGGCATCGCATCACGGCTGTTGATCGCAAGATTTAGGAGGACCAGCTCTAACTGGGTCGCATCGATCAACACAGCCCAAAGATTGTTGTCCAGCACCGTCTCGACGCGGACCGCGGCGCCGATAGTCTGGAGCAGCAGGTCGCCCATGCTCGAGACCAGCTCATTCAGAACGACCACTCTGGGTGCCAGGTGCTGCCGATGGGCAAAGGCGAGGAGCTGTCCGGTAAGCTTTGCACCGCGCTCGGCCGCGGTGCCCGCGCTTCTCAGAATGTGAAGGAGCTTCTCGTCTTGTGTTCGGAGCGCGGCGAGTTCGATGTTGCCGACGACCGCCGTCAGCAAGTTATTGAAATCATGCGCCACTCCGCCGGTGAGTTGGCCGATCACCTCTAGCTTCTGGGTTTGTAGCAGGCTTTCTTCCACTTGCCTGCGTTCGGTCACATCCCTGAGAGTGCCTGCCAGCCGGACGGGATCGCCCTGGTCGTCCCGATATAGACGACCTTCGGCTACAACCCAGTGAACACTGTCATCGGGCCACACCATCCGGCATTCGAGCCGGAAACTGCCGGTGTCCAAAGCCTGCCGGAATGCTGTCTCAAATAGCTCTCGATCGTCGGGTAGGATGTGCTTCTTGGCAATTGCCCGGCTCCAGCTTTGGAGGAGAGAGTCGTACTCGGGGAGGCGATCCCGCTTAGGCGCGCGCCCGTTCGTGTATTCACCCAAATCCAGATCCCAGGTAATCATCTGGGCCGCATCGAGGGCCATCTTGAGGCTGTCCCGGGCGGCAACCAGCTGATCGTTGGCTTCCTGAAGTTGCCGGGTTCGTTCTCGCACGAGTTCTTCGAGGCGGTCGGCGGCCTGCTCTCGATCAATCAGATATCTGGCTGCTTCGTACTGCCGGCGGCGCGCCCGCAGCGCCGCATCGGCCGCGCTGACAAGGGTCATCGTTTGGATGGGACGCTCCTGGAGCGTCACGTTGCGCAGCATTTCCAGCAGACGCTGGATATGCTGGTGCCGTCTCGGGTCATCGCGGCGGGTCGTCAGGACAATAAACGGGAAATCCGACCAGGGCGGCTGGTCGCGTACCCAATCAAAAAGCGGGGCCGGATCGGTTCCGAAAAAAGCTTCTTCGGAAATGATCCCCGCGCCGGCTCCGGCCTCTAACTGGATCCGCAAATCGCCGATCCCAGAACAAGGCTTGCACGAGAGTCCAGCGTGCTCCAGAAGTGCACAAGCAGCACTGCTATCCCGGCCTGTCGGGGCGAGCACAAGAATACGTTCGCCGGGGTCGTTATCCACCTGATGGTCCTTCTGTCGGAAGCCGATCAGGTGTAAGCAGAAAGCCGGTTCCCCCACGATAGTTCGGGACGCCGGATAAGACGCCTTGGAATTCGGTCAGCGGGGGGCCAATTTTTACGCCCTCGGCGGTCAGGCGGAACTCCCGAATCGCGTCCTCATGCGCGCTGCTGCGCTTCTTGACGACTGAAATGGCGCGACGGACCCGTCCCTCCGCCTCGAAGTAGCGCAACATAAGCACAGAATCGCTGAGATAGCTGATATCGAGCGGCGTCTGCATCGGGCCCATCAACCCATGCTGCGCCAGGACCAGGATGGTGATGACCCCGAGCTGATTGAGGGTGCTCAGGAGTTCGTGCATTTGGAGGACAAGAAAACGTTCCTCCGGCATCGCGTTCATGTAGCCGTTCAGGCTGTCAATGACGACGACCCTTACGCCCTCGCGCTCGACGCTTTGCCGCACCCTGTGGGCGAATTCTCCCGGCGACATCTCGGCTGGGTCGATCTGCTGCATCCGGACTCGGCCGGAATTCACATGGGCCTGTAGGGGCAGGCCGAGACCCGCGGCGCGAACGCGAAGATCACGACCTCCTCGCCACGCGCCGCGGCGGCCATAGCATAGGTCAGCGCGATCGAAGATTTGCCCACTCCGGCGCCTCCGATCAGCAGCAGGCTCGTCCCGCGCTCGATGCCGCCGCCGAGCAGCGCGTCGAGCTCGGAAGAACCGGCCGAGGTAAGCTCGCCGAGGAACGCCTTATGGTGCTCCGCAGCGACGAGGCGAGGGAAGATGGCGAGTCCGCCCGTCTCGATCGTGAAGTCGTGGTATCCGCCCCGGAACTTCATGCCCCGCATTTTGACGACACGCAGGCGCCGGCGCTCCGCGCCGTAATCCAGCGAGAGCTGCTCCAGCGCTATGACGCCGTGCGCAACGCTGTGTAGCTGGAGATCGCCCTCGTGGGACGAGAGATCGTCGAGCAAAACGACGGTGCATTGCCGACTCGCAAAGAAGTTCCTGATTACGCATGATCCTCAGTCAATTTGAGGAGGCGGTATGGCATCGGCGGGGTTCGGACTGCGACATAGCCGAGGCGTGGCATCATGGCGGCGAGATCGTATCGGCGGTTGAAGCGGTACTCGAATTCGGCGAGGTAGCGGGGTACATGCTTGCCGCGGATGGTGCGGTAAGTGCCAGTGATGGCGCTCTTGATGTTGCCGAGGGTGGTGTTGACCCACTTGAAAGCAGGGTTCAGGGCGGCCTTGCGACCGGATCCAGTGATGATCGGCTGGTGGACGCAGCCGGCGTTGCCGACCCCAGTGAAGCAGTGCAGGCCGTCACTGACAACGGTGCTGGCGGGATGGAAATTGCGCTGCGCCAAGGTCGCGATTTCGGCACGGCGGAAACCCTTTACGCGGCGCAACTTCAAGCGGATTGGCTTGCCCTCTGGTGTGGTTTCGACCGCCGCCACGATCGGCGTCTTGCCACACCGCGGCCCCGCATGCCGCCGTTGCGCTCCCCGCCGAGATAGGCGTCGTCGATCTCGATCCGTCCCGTCAGGCGCTTTGTGGCGTCCCGCTCCATCATCGCCTGCATGAGCTTGTGCTTGATCTTCCAGGCGGTGGTCTGGGTGACGCCAAGCCGGCGGCCCAACTCAATGCTGGAGATGCCGCCCTTGCTCTGAGTGAGGTGGTACATGGCGCGAAACCAAGTGCACAGCGGCACCTTGGTTGCCGCGAAAATCGTTCCGGCGATCACGGATGTCTGCCGTCGACAGGCGGCACACTGGTAAAGCGCCCGGGTCTTGACGAAGCTGTGATGCTCCCCTGCGCAAACCGGGCAGACAAAGCCGGATGGCCAGCGCCAGCGCATCACCGCTTCCCGGCACTGATCCTCTGTTCCGTAAAGAACAGCAAACTGGGCCTCGCTGAGCCCCTTTTGAAATTGCACCTTGTTGCGCGCCATCGTTCAAACCCGCAGAAACAGCCGTATGTTCCTGTTTTGTACCACTCCTTGATGGCTGAGGATAGTGCGTAATCAGGAAGAAGTTTTTGAGCGCAAGGATTTGGCGACGATAGCGCAACGAGCTTTGCGCGAGCAGCCGCATCTCCGAAAGCGAGTTCGAACACCACTCGGCTCGGGTTCACCCTCCAGCACTCGATCCAGAATGTGCTTTGTCGTCTCGCTGAGTTCCATCTCGGCGGGATGAAACAGCGTCAGCTCTTGGTCGGGGTCGAGGCTCGCTTCCGGCGGCACCAACTCGAAAATGTCGATCCCTTCCAGCGTCCAGCCGTGGCGGGCCACGACACCGCGCAATTCCCGCTCACTCTCTGACAACGTAATGTAGAGGCAGCGCTCGCCCCGACGCACGCCCTCTAGCAGGAATTGCAGCGCCAGCGTCGTCTTTCCGGTTCCCGGACGTCCCTCGATCAGATAAACGCGATCGGGGTCGAAGCCGCCCCCGAGAATATCGTCGAGTCCGACGCTGCCGGTGGACGCTCTTTCCGGCTCCGCGAAGTGTTGAGTGGGTTGGGTTTGTCTCATTGTCCTCCCCTGAAACGCAAAAGCAGCAGAGTTGTCCCGTTCGACCACCACTTCGATGGGCCCCGGCGAACTGCGATGCCTAAGCGGCAGGGGCCAGCCGGTTATCGTCTTCAACAGGGCCATGGCGGCCCCTGTTTGGCATGTCCAACAGACTGCGCAGCATGTCACGACCGCGGGATAAGCGAGAGCGCACCGTCCCGACCGGCACGCTCAGGATCGCGGCCGTGTCTTCGTAGGACATGCCTTCGAGCCCAACGAGCAGGATGACCTGGCGTTGTTCATCACATAGACAGGCGAGCGCGCGATCCAACTCGTACAGCTGGCGTGAGGCTGTCGGATCGGTGGTAGCGACGAGAGACGCGGATATTTGCTCGATATCGATACCAGCCTCGTCGCGTATCGCTCGCCGGACCGTGTTGACATTTTGATTGTGCATGATCGTGAACAGCCAGGCGCGAATATCGGTGCCGGTCTGCCACAGGTGAGCTTTATCGATGGCGCGCGTGAGGGTCTCTTGGACGAGATCGTCCGCTCGATCCGCGTTCCGAGTGAGCGCCCGCGCATAGCGACGAAGTCGGGGAATTTCTTGCTCGACAAGGCGATGAAATTCAATCAACGCAGGATTCCTCAGCAATCATGGCGTGCGATGACCAGAAGACTAGGTTGCCGATGTAATCTGCGTATGAATGAAACCGACAAATTTGGTAAAATATTGTGACGTATAGTGACAGTTGTGTCTGTAGACCAATGCTAAAGATTGTTACATTTCGTGACGCAACCTCGATAGAGGTTGTCGAATTTAGGCTTTAACCAGGCAAAAATTGAGAGCGGCGCTACCGCTCCTGCGGCATGATTGCGATAAACGTCCAGACAGCTGAGAATACCAATAAAAAAACAGCAGTACCACGATGTCGGCGACTCGGTTCAACGGCCTTTGGCAGGATTAATCCTGATGGCTAAGTGTTTTAATCTTAATCGCGCAAGTTGTATTGTACTCATGATGGTTGTACGTGGTTCAAGCTAATCTCCTTACGAGCAACTGCACTGAGGCGATGTACGGATCTCCGGATATTTCCGGACGTGAGTGTACTTTCTATCCAGGCCGCGCTTCGATAACAGGCATCCCTACAGAGGGGGCGAAGCCGAACCCCAGGCGACCGCGCAGAGCGAGCGGACCAGACGGTGGTTGTTGGCAAAAATCATATTCGCCGGAGGAATTGTTGCCAGCCGACTTCCGATACCCGGACTGGATGATCCGCTCGCAGCCGGTTTATCGAGCCGGCGGCGATCATGAACGCTCACTTGCGCCTGGTCACATATTGACCGACGAGCGGATGCAAGCGAGTAGGTCGTTCTCCTCGAACGGCTTGGTCAGGTAACAAACGACCCCATCCCCCAGCGCGCGCTCCCGCACGCTGTCATCGGGGTAAGCCGTGATCAGAATGGTCGGTATGGTCTTTCCCGAAGCCATCAGGTGGCGATGCAGCTCGAGCCCTGTCATCCCGGGCATATGCACGTCCGCGATCAGGCAGGAGGTGTGGGGGACTTGGCGGGAGCTCAAGAACTCTTCTGCAGACGCGAAGGCTTCGGCCGTATATCCCAACGACTTCATGAGCCCTCTCATTGCCTCACGCATCGACTCATCATCGTCGACGACCGAGACCAGGGGCTTTGTTTTCGGCACTTCAACTCCTTCATGCGGGTTTCCGAGGTTACGAACGCGCTACGATCCGGTCGATCGGGCGGGAATATTCGACAGCGTTTCGGGAAATATGAGACAAAACTAGGCGGCGCGCGATTATACTTTGGTTTAAACAGAATTGCCGCGAAGACGGATGTGGTTCCGTGAATTGTAGCTAAGGTAAAAAGCCTTTCTCCGACGATCCAACAATTTTAGGATATTCCGGTTGCGGGATTGCCGCTGCCCTGAGAGTTGCGGTCCCTCTATTGCAGCAAACACAAGCGATGACTGCGCAGCCAACGATCATTATCGTCGATGACGACCCGGGGATCCGTGAGTCCCTCGAAAGCTTGCTTCGTTCCGTGCGCTTGCAAGTCAGGGCGTTAGCTTCGGTGCCCGAATTCGTCAACGAAGGGCGACCGGAAGGACCCGCTTGCCTTGTGCTCGATGTCAGGTTGCCTGGCCGAAGCGGTCTCGATTTTCAGCAAGAGCTGTTGGCGGCGAACATTCCAGTTTTCCTGAGATAAGCAATCCGTTCTCCGCGAAGTGAATCAACGCGCGATCTCGCTATGCTCGAACTCAGTCGGCGAGTCTTGCCTGGGCGATGGACGGCGGCGCGCACCTCGCCGATCGGGGTGCGGGCGAGCACCAGAGTCACGCTCGCGCCGACCAGCGCCAAGGCGCCGGCCAGGACGAAGGCGGAGTTGAAGCTGCCGGTGGCCTCGACGAGGTAACCGGTCACGATCGGGGCGAGGAGGCCGAAACTGTTGCCGCCCAGCACCAGGAACGCGAAAGCCCGGCCGGCATCGGCCGGCGAGCGCAACAGATCGCCGACGAGGGCACCGTTGGCGGCCGGGCCGACATTGCCGAACGAGGCCGCGATCGAGACCAGAACGACGACCGCGGTCAATGACTGGGCAAACGGGATCGCTAAGCCGGTGGCTGTCAACAACAGGCACAGCGCGACCAGGTAGCGCCGCTTGCCGCTGCGCACGCCCTCGGCGGACAGCAGCCTGTCGCCCGACCAATTGGCGATGATGTTGACGACCGAAGCTGCGAGGAACGGGATCGACGTGAAAATGCCGGACCCGATCAGCGACAGGCCGCGTGCGGTCTGCAGATAATTGGGCAGCCAGGTCATGTAGAGGTAAACCGAATAGACGAGGCAGCCCTGCGACACGAACAGGCCCCACATCGCCGGGCAGCGGATCAGCCCGAGATAGCCGACCCCGCCATGGCTCGGCGGCTCGACACCGGCGTCGCGCTCGGCGAAAATCCGCTGCCGCTCCGCCTCTGGAAGCCAGCCCGTCTTCTCCGGTGTCGATACCAGCGCCAGCCACACCACGACCCACACGAACCCGACCGCGCCGGTGATGATGAACGACCAGCGCCATGAAGCCACTTCGATCAGCCACGCCACAAGCGGCGCGCCGAGCGCCAACCCCAGGCTGGAGCCAGCTGAGATGGCGCCGATTGCCGTACCCCGCTCGGTATAGGGCGCCCAGGCTCGGACGCTGCGGTAAGTGACCGGCGCGAACGGAGCCTCACCGATCCCGAGGCCAAGCCTCGTCGCTAGCATCGTGGCAAAGCTCGAAGCCGCACCCGTCGCCATCTGCGCTGCCGACCATACGGCGGTCGCAATAGACGCCATTACATGCGCGCCCCAGCGGTCGATCAGCCGGCCGCCGGGCAGCATCATAAGTACGTAAGCCCACAAGAAGGAGGAGAACAGATAGCCGAGCGCGACCGGCGACAGCCCGAATTCCTGTGCGATCGGCTTGCCGGCAACTGACATATTGACGCGGTCGACGTAGGCAATGAGGTTAAAGAGAAACAACAGGAAAAAGACCCAATACCGTCGTCGTGTCGTCTTCATCGTTGCGTTCCCTCCCGATTTGCGCCGGAGTTATCCCAGGAGGATAAATCAAATCTCGCGGCCCGTTCCATCTCCAGCGCACGCGGTTCGAGATGATCGCTGAGCGGAAGCTGCGCCGCCGACAACTGACCGACGACGGCAATGTCGAGATCACCGGACGCGATTTACGCGAGAAGACGCCACCGGTCGGCCAAGGCAGCTTATTCGCGCGAGCCACGGCGGGTTGAGCTACGCGAGCAACTGCGCCGGCCTCTGGCCACGATCGCGAAAAACAAAGTGGTCGGCGAGATAGTCGATGAAGACCCTGACCGCTGGAGCCAATCCTCGGCGGGTCGTGAATACAAGATGAAGGGTAACTTCCTCAGAGCACCAACCGGGGAGTATCCGAACCAAGCGTCCTTCTCTGATCGGTCGCACGGCAACTTCAGTCGGTAAGAGAGAAATCCCCGTTCCAGCACAAGCAGCTTCCACGAGAATGCTGAATTCGCTCGTCCATAGGATCGGGTCGAATGCAACAACTGTGGCAGCTTCATCGGGGCCTGTCAGAGTCCAACTTGGCCGGGCCGTATCTTCCTGAAAGCTGAGAAATGGAAGACCTGTAATATCAGATGGATGAACCAAGACCGGGTGCCGATCAACGAAATCGGGACTCGCGACGAAGACGAGGGTGCTGCTCCCCAGGCGGCGCATCGTCAAGGTCTCGTCATTCATCCGTGTGCGAGCGCGTATAGCGACATCCACTTTTTCTTCGATGAGATCGACCGCGCGATTGGTGGCGATGATCTGCACCCGGACCAAAGGGTAGTCTGCCAGGAAGCCGGGCACGATCCGCGCAAGCGCGTATTGGGCAAGGCCGGTGGGGCAACTGACCCGGATTGTGCCGATCGGATCAGATCGCAATAAGGCGAGGTCGTGTTCGGCTGTCTCAAGTTCCGAGAGGATCGCCTTGCACCGGGCGTAATAGGAACTGCCTATCTCCGTGAGCCGCACGTTGCGGGTGGACCGCTCCAGCAGGCGCACGCCAAGCCGATCCTCCAACCGACCGACATGACGGCTGACGCTTGATTTCGGAAGGTTCAGAGACCGCGCGGCAGCAGAGAATCCGCTGTGCTCAACGACCGCCGCGAAGAACAGAAGATCATTGAGGTCGTGCAAGCGCTCATCCTCGCGCCAGGACGGCATTGTTCCCCAGAGAGCAGATTATCTCATCTCCTGGCATCATTTACGAGTTAAGTCGTTCCCTAGATGGAACAGTCTGTTGTCCGATCCTCAGCTTCAGAGCGCAGTCGATGTCCCCCACTTTCCGACAGCAGATGCCCGTTCTCGCCGATGCTGCCCATCACGACGTGATCCAACTTGTCGCCGCCTGAACCCGCTTCGCACGGAGGAGTGACTGAAATGACGACGGTCAGATTTGAGCAGGATCACGGCGTCGGGACCATTGTCCTGGCGAACCCCCCTTCGAACCGCATCGGCAGCCAGTTCGCCGTGGACCTTCGCGCGGCGGTCCATGACGCGAGCCTGAGCGACAGCCGGGTGCTCGTCATTCGGTCGGACGGCCCGAATTTCTGCATGGGGGGCAATGTCCCGGAGTGGCCAGGAAAGAGCGCCGACTGGTTCCGCACGTTCATCGCCGAGTGCAACAGTTCGTTCCATGCCATTGAGGCATTGCGCATTCCCACCGTGGCGGTGGTCCGGGGCGGAGCAATCGGCGGCGGGTTTGAGCTTGCTCTTGCTTGCGACTTTCTGGTCGCGGCGGAGGATGCGACATTTTTCGCCGTCGAGATTCGTTCGGGCAACATTCCGTTGGCAGGCGGGCTACAGCGGCTCGCAGAACGGGTTGGGCGCGCCCGCGCCGCTAAACTCGCTCTATTGGGTGAGCCGTTCAGCGGCATCATCGCGGGCGATCTGGGCATTGCTACGCTCGTGGTGCCTGAAGCCGATTTGGATGAAACGAGCCGTAATCTCGTGGACAAGCTCGCGAACGGCCCAACCAAGGCTTATGCGGCAGCGCGCACGCTTCTCAAAGCGTGGTCGGCGGGAGGCATCGCCGCAGCGGACGTGATGATGCTCGACGTGGCGATCGACCTCTTTGGGACCGAAGACACGACAAAAGGCATTCTCAATTCGGCGAAAGCTATCCAAGCCGGCGTCCAGCCGTCTCCGCTGACATTTTTGGGAAGGTAGCGCCCGGACTTGGGCGTCCGCACTAAGCCGCCGCCTCGCGGTGGTCGGTTCCAGGAGACGGGAAATGAGGCTGAGCTTCTTCGGGCGCTGCCGGCGGGGTCGTTGACGGCGAACAGATACGTCCCTGACGCGGGCCAGCCTTCCCGTCAATGTAATGCGGGAGCCCGAGCGAGCGCAGCTTCAGTCTCATCAACCAGTCGTCGCATGATTTCAGCTACAGGCAGAATCTCCCGGACTCCTCCGGCAGTCTGTCCGTCCGGCTAGCTGTCGGAAGTCGCGGTATTCCGAGGTGCCAATGGGACCGAATATCCGATCATCCGCCTTCGTTTGACGTCGGCCCGAAATTCGCTCCATAGCCACCGCTTCGCGCTTAGTTTTAAAAACGCGAGTGTTCGCCGTTGTGGGGTCAGTCGCAAACCATCGAGTGATCTCGACCCCGGCGGACCGCCCCAGGCCCGGCGCTCGGTGGGTTGGTGTATAAACTGACCGATACTCGCAGCACCTGCTCCGCGAGGTGAACGCGGTTCTCGACCGCTTGACGCGAGCCGGACCGCCAGTCGACCCGGGAAGGACGTAGAGGCCGGGACGGCTGTAGCCCGGCGCGTTCGGGCGGTGCATCGTTACCCCCTGGATCTGCGTCTTGAAGCCGCGCCCGAGCATCGCCCGATAGGCTTCCTCGCGGCCCAAATTGACCCCGGCCACGAGGTTCGCCATGCCCGAGCCGACCGCGAGGTCACCGCAGGCGTCGAGCAGCGCGGCGAACCGCTCCGCACTGCCTGGCCCAGGTCGGACCGCGCCGAATTTCACAAAGCAGGTTCCCTCTCCGGCCTCGGTCGCGGCGCCGAGGTGGCAGACCGCGAACCCGGCGAGGCGGCTGTCGCCGTCCCACAGCAATACCGTGTCGCCGAGGCCGCGGGCGCTGACCGTGCGGATCTCGCCGCCGAGATCGAGGCCCGGGTAAAGCTGTTCGCTCAGTTCGCGCGCCGCGCCTTCGGCCTCGCGGCGCTGGGCTTCGGGCAGTGCGGAATAGCGCGATGACCGCTTGGCGCTTCCCGAAGCACGAGCTGGCGCCGCCATGATCGCCGTCAGGAAGCGCGGATGAAACCCGAATTTGCCGTAGGTCCACACATGCTTTGCGCTCTGCGCGAAGGTGAATAGCCCGGCATGGCTGACGCCCCATTGTGCGAACGCCTCGCAGACCGCGCCGACGAGGCGTTGGCCGATGCCGCCGTCCCACAGATCGGGGCGGATCGTCAGCGGGCCGAAAAAGCCGACGCTGCCCCACCGCGTCGCAAAGTTGGAGCCGACCACGGCGCCGTCCTGCTCGGCCGCGAAGGCGGTGGTGTTCTCGGCGCCGAAGCGAGCCCGCACGTAGTCGAGATCGGCCCAGAAATTCTCTGGATCAGGCGCCCCCAGAAAGGTCCCGAACGCGACCCGGATCAGCCGTTTCGCCTCGGGAAGATCGGCTTCTGAGAGCGGGCGGATGCCGGCCATTAAGTCCTCCTTGGTCCTCCATCCCATCCGCGTGATCCTCGACGGCACCGTGGTGCGGGTCCGGCTCGACCGGAAGGCTACCTCGATCGTGCTCCTGGTCGTGCTCGGCGTGCGTGAGGACGGCCAGAAGGTGCTATTGGCCGTCAAGAACATGGGTGGCGAGACCAGCGAGGCTTGGCGCGCCGTCCTCGACGATCTCGTCAAGCGCGGGCTGCGCCAGCCAGAGTTCCTGATTGTTGACGGCGGGAGCGGGCTGGAGCAGGCGCGGGCCGCGCTCTGGGGCGACGTGCCGACCCAACGCTGCACGGTTCACAAGCACCGCAACCTGCTCGCCCACGCCCCCCAGCGGCTGCATGAGGAGGTCTCGGCCGATTACAACGACATGATCTACGCCGCCTCGGCTGCGGAAATCGCAGCGCGCCGGCGGGCTTTCATCCGCAAATGGCGGCTCAAATGCAAGGCCGTGGCCGACAGCCTTGAGGAAGCTGGTGATCGGCTCTTCACTTTCACCCGATTGCCGGCCGACCAATGGAAGAGCGCACGGACCACCAATGCGATCGAACGGCTCCATGAGGAGTTCAAGCGCCGGATCAAGACCCAGACGGTGCTGCCTTCCGCCGAAACCGCAGCCATGTTGTTCTGGGCGTTGCTCGCCGCGGGTCAGATAACCATGCGCAAAGTCGACGGATGGCAGACCCTAAACCAGAAACTCGCTGACAGGCCGATTGACCTCGCTGCCTGACCCCGTATCCTCATCCTACCGGAGACCGCGCCATCAATTTCCAACACAGATCGCGACAGCACCTCGTGGCGGATGTAGATCGCCTGCCCGGAAGGGCTCCAGAGAGACAGAAAACCCGCAGCAATGACAAACCTGCTGAGAGCTAAACGGATCAGCGATAGCATTATCACCCCCATCAGGCTGAACGCGCTATCATCCGGTTCGCTACCGGCATGTCAAGCCGCCGCCGCGGGCAACATTCCGGGAAAGGAGCGGCGCCGGGTTGGGGGATCATCTCGACGCCGCTCCCCACGTAGGCTGGGCCGCACCGGCACGGTACAGACGCCAAGCCCGGCTCAATCCTACGCGGCGTCACAATTCGGAGCACACTCGAGAGAACCGGCTCGGCTACCGGCGCTGCAGTAAGACTAGCCACATGAATGGCCGCCATGGTCACCTGCCCCTTGGTCCGGATCCTGTTGTCCGCTTATGGCACTGACTGGCGGTGAATCTTGAGCGCTGAGTCTGTCTGGAGGCTCGACGGCCCTCACCGTAGTTCGTTCAACAGTGCTCTCGCCCGCCGGAGATCCGGGGTGTCGAACCCCTCAGTGAACCAGCCGTATAAAGGTTCGAGCAGGTCGCGGGCCGCGGGCCTCGACGTGCCGACGCTGTTTCCGCCAAAGCCGGGCCAGACTGTCGCAGCACGCAATTCCCACAGCCGGGCATTCTGGGCACGGGCCACGGTCAGTGCCTCTCCGAGCGCTATTTCGGCTTGAGTGACATTGCCGAAGATTAGAAATACGTCGCCACGACGTTGGTGCAGCTCGGCATCGAACAGTCGCTCTTGGGTCTTCTCGGATGTTACCAGGGCCTCATCGAGTAGGCCGATTGCGGTTTCAGGTTGGTCGAGGTGCGCGTAGGCGATCGCCAGCTGTCCGAGATGCAATGGACGGCGCGATGATGCGGCCAAACCGAGAATGGATCGGGCAGATAACGGTGGAACCGGCAGCGCCCAGACGCCTCTACATGGTCACGCAGTGCGCAGAAAGAATTCTTATCAAGCGCTTGGTCCGATGCTGTCTGGTCGGACGACGATCTAAAGCCTGACTTCTTCGAGCAACCGACAAAGGCGGCTGCAGGCTTGGCCACGGCGTGCCGACCATACCCCCGGCTTCCAAGCGTTGAACGCGCTCAGAAGTGGCGACGGCGTCGGCAGCATTCCACCAAGAAACACCGCGTGCCTGCGGTGCAGCGATCAGAGAACGGACGGATCGTCAGTTTCGATCGGACAAAGGGATGCTATTGACCTAAGCAAATATATTTTGATGCGTTAAAATTTCGGTGGTCGCTTTCAAATTTCGTTGACCGCATTCAAATTTCGTTGGTTTGATAAGAATAATTTGATATCTACCAAATATCTTTAGGCCTCTTGTAAAAGGCTCGATTATCACACCCTCTCATATTATTTATCTAATGTCCCATGTTCGGCACAAATTATGTCTTGACTAGCGTTTGGTCGACCCGTTACACGCGTCAGGGACAACATCCGACGTTGGAATGAGTTCCATGCCCGCAAGGAACACCAGAGCCGCGGGCAGAGGTCGCGCATCCGGGCGGCGTGGTCGTCCGCCACCTCGCGCTTGGGGAGGGCAATGGCGCGGTGCCGGTCCGTCGTCCAGGCGCCGTTATAGTAACCGAGGACGGTTCGGGTCTCGCGGTCGCGAAGCGTGATTTGATAAACGGTCAGTGCGTCAGGAGAAGCTGATGTGATCCAGCAGGTGAAAGACCTGCCCAAGTAAGGAGTAGCGTCCGCTTGGTAGCGAGTGTTGCGCTGTATTCGGCGACGACTACGGCGAAGCGTACACAGCGATTGTGTGGGGTGGGTTATTGAGCCGCGAAAGTTACATAACGCAGAGGCCGAGACTGTTGACAGCGTCGAAGGCAACATGAGCAGCACCGTTGATGCGAGGGGCTGCCGCTCTGCCGTGGTCGAAGACCCCATCACGCAGGAAGGGAGCACGTCGGAACCTGAGAGGTCTGATGTCCGGCCGGACGGTCTTGACCGGGCCGGTCCGCGCCGGGAAGGCGATGAGCTTTAGCCGGCGATGAACGGGCATGAGAAGTCAGACCCCGCCATAGTAGCGATGAAGCTGGCGAACGAAGCCGGGCAACCGGCCAAGGAGTTGGTGGAGCGAAGGGCTGGGGCCGAGGGGAACGCGGACCAGCAAAGCACACACCGGACGCAGATCCGGGCGCGTGTGACCCAGGCGCTGGACCGTGTACGGCAAGTGGCAAGGCAAAGGAAGAAGGAACGGTTCACCGCGCTTCTGCACCACGTCAATCCCGACACGCTGCGGACGGCATTCTACGCGCTCAAGCGTAAGGCCGCCCCTGGCGCGGACGGCGTGACCTGGGAGGACTACGAGGCAGACCTGGAGCCTCGGCTCGAGGACCTGCACGGTCGTATTCATCGGGGAGCGTATCGGCCGCAACCGTCCCGCCGGACGTACATACCGAAGGCGGATGGCCGGCAGAGGCCGCTGGCGATCGCCGCCCTGGAGGACAAGATCGTCCAGGGCGCCACGGTCATGGTGCTGAATGCCATCTATGAGGAGGACTTCCTCGGGTTCTCGTACGGGTTCCGGCCCGGACGCGGACCGCATGATGCGCTGGACGCCCTGGTAGTGGGGATCGCCGAGCGGAAGGTGAACTACATACTGGACGCCGACATCCGGTCGTTCTTCGATACGGTCAGCCAGGACTGGCTGATCCGGTTCGTCGAGCACCGCGTCGGCGACAAGCGCATCGTCCGCCTGCTTCAGAAATGGCTGAGGGCGGGCATTCTCGAAGACGGTACAGTGACGGTCAGCGACAGAGGAACTGGGCAGGGATCGGTGATCTCGCCGCTGCTTGCCAATATCTACCTGCACTACGTGCTGGACCTCTGGGTCGAGCGCTGGCGACGGCGCGAGGCCACCGGCGACATGATCATCGTGCGCTATGCCGATGATCTGGTAGCCGGTTTCGAGCACGAGGCCGACGCACGTCGGTTCCTCGATGAGATGCGCGCGCGGTTCGAGGAGTTCTCACTGTCGCTCCATCCGGACAAGACCCGCCTGATCGAGTTCGGCCGCCATGCGGCGGCCAATCGCGAGCAGCGCGGGCTCGGCAAACCGGAGACCTTCGACTTCCTGGGCTTCACCTTCATCAGCGGCAAGTCCCGTAACGGCAAGTTCCTGATCCACAGGAAGAGCCGGCGCGACCGCGTGCGGGCGAAGCTCAAGGAGATCAAGGAGGAACTGCGGCGGCGAATGCACGGGCCAGTCCGCCAACAAGCGGAATGGCTCAAGCAGGTGGTCGCCGGCTTCTTCCAATACCACGCAGTGCCGACCAATGGCCGGGCACTCGCGGCCTTTCGTTACCACGTCATCGACCACTGGCGGCGCACGCTTCGGCGGCGTGGCCAGAAGCACCGAATGACCTGGGCACGGATCGGGAAGCTCGCCGACGACTGGCTCCCCAAACCACGCATCCTCCACCCCTGGCCAAACCAGCGCTTCGCCGTCAAACACCCAAGGTGGGAGCCGTATGCGGGAAAGCCGCACGTACGGTTCTGTGCGGGGGGCGCTCAGTAATGCGCGTCCCTACCGCAATCGGCGGCACCTCCTTCGAAGGTGGCCGGCTCTCCTCGGAGTGACGACGACAAAGCGGGCACCCCTCTTGCCGGCCTATCGTGCTCTTGTTGGGTCCTACACAAACCGATCGAAAAAAGTTCCGCGGGGGGCAGAAAACGCATCGAACCGGACATGCGGATCGCCCGCATCCGGCTCTCGGACAAGACCTCACGCCTTCGCCCACGACGAGCCGCGCCCACGCTGGGTCAGACGTACGAGCCCGAAGTGCTCGTAGAGGTGCGAGAGTGGATACGTCCCGCCTCGGCGTCGCCGCCGTATTACAACCGGCCGACACAGGACGGGTTGAGCGGGCATTTCGTGCTGCGCGCGATCGGCAAGCGGTTCCGCAAGGACCCCACCGCCGGCTGCGAGAAAGTCGTCGGCATCAGATTCGCATTGGACTCTTCGCTGGAGGAAGGCGGATTCGAACTTCTGGTCCCTGCAGGAAAAATGACCAGTCGCGCGGCTGTGTAGTCCGGAACGGTACTAATAGAGCCGTGACCCGGTTCTCGGCATAGAGTACCTGAGCATCTGCTAACCGAGTGGAGCCTGGAAAAGCCTTGTCTCGATGGGCTCCTCGTGGTCGTTCTTGCGAATCACGGCAACGCCATCGTCGCCGAGCAGCATTCCCGCTCCTGGTAACGGGGCCTGCGTGACCGGCGTAAAAAGCGGCCGACTCCTCTCATCCAGCTCCGAGAGGAATTCCTCGGTACACAGCATCGTGCCGGGCGCGGCGTGCGGCTCGATGCGCGCCGCGGCGCGGATTACGATGCCCGCGCTCGGGACCTGCCCGCTCTGCCCGTCCGTCTGCCTCGTCGAAAACGCAATGGCCCCGACGGCGGCGCCGAAGCGGAAATCCTGCGGCATCTGGAACCGCCGTACCGCCCGTTGCAGGGAGCGCGCCGCGCTCAGCACACGGTTCGCGGAATCATCAACGAGCACCACTGAATTGCCGGATTCGAGCGCGGCGTACTCTACCTCCTTTTTGCATTTTTCGAACTCGCTGCCGAGGTATCGCGTAAAATGCTCGCCAATTACTGGGTCGCTGAGCACACGCGAAAAGTGGCTCAGATCGCCTTTTGCCGCGCATTTGAAGATCTTGCCCTCACGCCAGCGATTGCCGTGTCCGATGACATTACGCGTGTGGAAGGCGCGAATGTAGTCGCTCGACGCCTGGGCGATTATGTCATCAAGGGCGGGGTGGATCAGATAATGCCGCTCCGCGGGCAGCGTCGGCTTGGACCCGTCGTGTTCGATCTCGTGCGGCCGCCGAAAGACCTGGATGTCTTTTTGCTCGCGGTTGCGGCGCACGACCCCCAAGAGACCGAGGTGGTACAGAGCGCAGAAAGGGTGCCCTTTCGAAGCGTCGAGCCCCTTTTCCTTCAGCCGGGCGACGTAGGTTTCGGCGATGCGCTTCAGCGCGCTCCTGTCCAAGACGTTGCTCGAGATCAGGCCGAACAACGACCGATCCGGAACCTCGGTCAAGCCGCGCATCTCCGCGAGGTAATGCCAGACGATTTCGCCGGCGGCCTGGTCGACCGCCGCCCTAAGACGTTCCTGCGTGCGCAAGCCCGCTGGAATCTGAGCGATCTTGCCGCCGATCAGCATCAAGTCGCGCGGCCGATACAGGCTGTGACGAAGCACGAAATCGTAAAAGAATTCGCTCTTCTTTGTGATCGGGTTGACGATCATCGCGTTCGACGCGCCGATGAAGCGCGCGATCGGCATCGCTTCCCTCGGCTGGGCCAGATCATCGCGCTGCATCGCCTCGATGTTTTTATCGAAAATGCGGCTCAGGTCTTCGCCCGAATAATGCAGCTGCACGACCAGACTGCTGATGTTGATCGCGTTGCGATCGTAATAATCCAGGCTGTTGAAAGCCTCCTTGCGAATCGAAACAAAGATCTTGACGTGCGGATTGACACCGAGCAGCTCGCGGATCGCGCGGCAGATGCCGAGCTGACCGACGATCCAGATGCGGGAATCCTTGTTGCGGTGGAGATAGCTCGCATCCGCCTCGTGCGGGTCTCCGCTGTCGACATAGCCTTCGAAATATTCGTCGATCGTATCGACGAACACGGCCACCGGCCGCCGGATTTGGCGGTAATACGACATCAGCGTGGTCAGATCGTGCGAGCGGCGCGCCTGCTGAAATTCACGGTCGGAATTGATCAGCCGCTTCAGCGCATCGAACGGCGAGACCGGGTACGAAGACAGCAGCAGTTGGCGCATGACGGGCGAGCGGAAATCAGTCGGGTCCAATGGGTGGAACTTCGCGCTGCTCTTGACGACACTGACCATCAACGCAGCCGACCAAATCTGGCACCAGAACGCATAATCGACGAAACGCTGCAGGTCAGCTTGCGACAGGCTCGGGCTATCGGAAATCGTCGCGTCCACCAATTGATTGTCCGGCAAGCACGACAAATTTTCCGAGTTGCGCTGCAGCAAGATCCGCTTGGATTTCAGAAGAAAGGTCTTGCCGTAGCCCTTCGGGGCCACGACGATGCGTTTATTGGTTTCGTTTCTCAGAAAATCGCCAATGGCTGGGGTTTCCAGCAGTATGCCGTGGGCCGACTGCAGAAGCTGCTCGGCATTGTCGAGGTTGCGGGCATCCTCGACCCATGCATCCGGCAAGCTGGCCATCGAACCTGCCTCCCGTTTTCAATCGCCCCCGGCCCGAGTTCAGCTACAACAGGACGGAAAGCGACGCGCCTTGGATATCGATCCTCCGGCGCTGTTGAGCGATAGCGCGACGATAAAGCCGTTCGGTGGCGAAAGATAGCTCTTGCGCCGCTGTTGGGGAGCCGTCCTCGACCACGAATGCCGGTAAGGCGCGCGATCCCGAGACTCATCCGCTCTTGCGCTTAGGGTGCGAGTACGAGCTTTGAAGTGGCGTTGGTCCGCCGGGACCGTGACGCCGCAACGCCGGAGCTCGCCAACGCGTCGGCCGCTTCGATTGCCACCACTTCCGCATGTCGGCGGCTTTGCCTTGGGTTCTAGCCAGAGGGACGCTTTGTAGACCCCGCGCTTGAGGAAGATGGGATTCGAACCCTCTCCCCTTTGCCCGAAATCCAGCGTTTCTGCGGCTCTTGCACCCTCGGTCGCGGCCAATCTGCACCCCTTTACTGCTCCCTTTGCACCGCCTACATCGGCGGCAGCGACTGCTGCAGCGGCTTTGGCCGCACCGACAGGGTGCGGTAATGGAAGCGCCTTCTCTCAGACGAGCGGTTCGGCTCGCCATTCTTCACGCGAGCTCTCCTCGTTCATCTCGTGGGGTCGAAATCGCTCGAACGTCTGAACCGAACGGTCGCAATCGGAACGGTCAGAGTGCCCGTCTCGATACAAATTTCAGACCGCAAAAATTATGGCGCGGTGGCCAAGACGTTGCTCGAGACCGCGATGATGGCAGAGTTTTCGATTTTTCAATGGGTTCTACCTTTAGAGCGATCGGTCAATCACCGACGCGGAACGCGCTAATGAGCGAAATTCGACGCGACTGTAAAGGTGCATCGGCGGCGGAAAGGCCTATTTGAAACCCGTTCAGACGGTGACCGCGGGCGTTCCATTCGGCCGACCTTATAATGCGCCGTTCTCGGTGAGGTGACGCGTCCGTCTCCGATTTTAGCGTTGCCGAGAAGCAAAGAGGGCGGGAACGGGCGGTCTACATTCCGACAGCCAGCACAACCAAGGCCGCAAAAAATTATAACCTCCTGATTTGATGCCCTTTTTTTCGCGAATTTCGCTGGCGGCGATGCTGCGCGCCTGAGGCCGGTCGAGCTCAGAGGCCGGTGTCGCGAGGAACAGGCGATTACCCCGGCGAAGGACGCCGTGACCCGAATAGTAGAGCAGGACCATGTCATCGGGGTCGCGAGATTCGAACAAGGCGGCCAGTCGGTCGCGCACCGTCAGGTAGTCTTCATCGAGGCTGACGGCGAGGGTGTCGAACCCGCCACGCGCTGGATCGCGTAGCACTTCCGCCAGAGCCGTGACGTCGCGAGCCGACGCGTTCAGCGCAGAAAGCCGCGCGTCGTCGAAGCGGCTGACCCCGATCAAGAGGCCATGCCGCGCCATCTTTACCTCAGCGGGCGCTTGCAGGCCGCAATTTCGCGACCAACTTGCCCATCTCTGCCGGCGTTATGCGGCGAGGATCGAACGACAGTTTGACTGAGCCGGCCGAAACCTCGACGGTAGCCGGCGTCTCCGGTGCACGCGCCAGGAGCCCTTTCAGCAGCTCGAAGACGCCGGTGATCGCCGCCGGCGGTATCCCGATAAGAAAGGCACCGATCGCTTCCGCGACTCCCTTGGCCCCCTCTGGCGCGCTTTCTGGTCGGGGGGCCACCCATTCGACCTCGCGATTCGCGCGTAGCGCGTTTTGAGCCTCGGCACTGAGTTCCGCGATTTCACGCTTGGTGGTCGTGCCTGCCGGCCTGAGGGTAATTTCAAGGTCCAAAGTGCGAACATCCTACCGCGGCAAGGTTAATCTACGATACCGCGCGACGCGGCCGCCGTCAACCAACACGGGTGTGCGCAGGCTCGTCGTGAACTTACCGATCGCGAAATGCCGGTTTCGATGCGCGTCAGATGCAACGCCATCGGCCGGAGTTGGCTGACCAAACCCCGGCGCTATTGCGGGCCGCCGCGCATCGACGCCGGGTGGCCAGGCAGCTTGATGCGCTGTGAGGTGTCGGTCAGCTTGCTTCCCTCCACCTTCAATGCCCACAAATCCCCGTCGATAAAGTTGCCGACATAGACGTACTGGCCGTCCGGGCTGAAGGCGACGGCTTCGGGCAGTGCGCCGACGTCGATGCTGCCGACATTCGTCACCCTCTTGCCGTCGATTTTGAGCGCGGTGACGGCGCCGCCCGGATGATAAAAGAACGCGGTCTTCGGCATATTCGAGCCGCGCGCCTCGACCGAGACGGCAAAATCGCCCTTCGGGCTGATCGCGAGGCCCTCGGGCGAATCCCCGACGGTCACGTGCTCTATGACGCGTGGCGGGTTGGCGTCGAGGTCGATGACGCTGACCGTTTTCGCGTTGCCGTCGGAGCCGCCGCCATTGCCGTTGTCAACGGTCAGCGCGAGCTTGCCGTCCGGCGTCACCGCGACGTTGTAGGGAAAGATGCCGGTCGGCAGGTCGCGCTTGTCGTAGGTCACCTTCTGGCCGTCGATCGACAACAGCGCGATCTTATTCGCGGCGGCTTTAGCTGCGAGCGCGTGCTTGCCGTCGGGGGTGATCGCGACCGCGGAAACCTGGTCGGACGCCGCTCCGACCGTCACGGTATCGAGGACCAGAACGTCCTTGCCGCGGATCGACAGGACCGAGATGGTGCCATCGGCGCGATTGGCCACGAGCGCCAGATCGCCCTTCGGGCTGATCGCCATTCCCGAGGGCTGCTTGCCGACCGTGATCGTTCCAATATCGGCGGGCGGATTTGCCTTCAAGTCGATGAGGAACACCTTGTTGTCCGGCTCCAACCGGTGGCCCCATCCCTGAACGAGCGGCTCCAACGAGTTGGCGACGAGAGCAATGTCCCCCGATGGAGAGATCGCCAGGTTGGTCGGCGGCCCGACGACCGAATTCATCAGCGGTATCGATGACGTAATTCGCGGCGCGTCCGGTTTGGAAATATCGATCACCGTCAGCGTGTCTTTTCCGGGCTCGCGAAAGATCGGCTTGCCGTTTTCATCCCACCCCTGCTTCTCGTCGTTGCCGACGATTAGAACTTGAGCTGACGCGCGCGACGAAAGCCCGGCAATCAGGCCGCCAATTACGATCGCGACGACTGCAATTCCGCCGAACCTCGATGAAACCATTTTCCCCTCCCCGATCTGCCGCGCTCACCCGCGCGGTTTGATGCTGCCCCGATCCGGTTCGGGCGACAAGCTGCCTCGACGGCCCCTAGCGTCCCCGCCTCGCCGAGATCAGCGCCGAGCGGCATTCGCGCGAGAGAGAGGGGCTGTTCTCTCTCAGGCATTCGATGACCCGGCCGCCGCCGAGCGGCACCGCGCTGCAGTAGGTCTGGTAATCCATGCCGCAGGCGCGGCGCAGCAGCATCGCTTCCTGCCGCGGCGACATCGGCGGCCCATACGTCCGGGCGGCTGGGGCAGCCGGTGCCGGCGCCGCGGTGGCTGGTGCGGTGACTGCCGGCGCCGTTGGAGCAGTCGCGGGTCTCGGATTCTGCGCCGGTGCCGGACTGCCGAGTGCGGCTACCGCCTGCCGGCACGACTCCGAAAGGCTTTGCGCATTTCGCTGGAGGCACGCCAGCGAGGCGGAGCCGCCGGTCGGGACGTTTGAGCAATAAGTCTGGTAGTCGGCGGGGCAGGCCTGCCTGACCGCGCTGATTTGCGCCTGGCTCGGCTTTTGGGCAACCGTCGGGCTGACCAAGCCCAGCGAGATCATTAAAAGACCCGAGAGCCAGCCGATCGCCGTAGACCTAGGTATATGCATTCCAGGTGTCTCCTGGTGGATAGCGGGTGTGGCGCGCGCCAAAACGGTTTCTCTCATCCTGCGGACAGGATAGGCAACGACCGATGATGCTTCAGAGATGACCGGGCCCGAACTGATCGCTCTGGGTCACGCGGCGATCGCCAAGGCGCACGAGCTGATCCTGCTGGGCGGGGCGCTCGGGCTCTTGAGCATAATTGCCGGGCTGATCTCGCGCCGCGTCGGCGCGCCGATGCTCCTCGTTTTCCTCGCCCTCGGCATGCTCGCGGGCGAGGACGGTGTGCTCGGAATTCCATATGACGACTTCACTTCGGCCTATCTGATCGGCAGCGTTGCGCTTGCAGTGATCCTGCTCGAGGGCGGGCTCAAGACCCCGCTCGCCATGTTGCGCCTCGCGTTTTGGCCGGCGGCGGTGCTGGCCACGATCGGCGTCGCAGTGACCGCGGCTATCCTCGGCGTCTTTGTCTCGCTGGTCGACAGCCTGCCTCTCGTTGCCGCGCTTCTTGCCGGGTCCGCCGCCGCACCGACCGACGCGGCCGCCGTTGCGGTGCTGTTGCGGCGCGCCGGCGCTGCGCTCCCGGACCGGCTGCTCGCGCTGCTCGAAGTCGAGTCCGGGCTCAACGACCCGATGTCGGTTTTCCTGACGCTGTTGTTGTTACGCCTCATTGCCGAGCCCGGCTCGATGGGCATTGGCGAGGCCGCGCTGATGTTCCTCGAGGAAATGGCCGGGGGTGCGGTGATCGGCCTAGCGGGCGGCTGGGTCCTCGCGCAGCTTCTGAAGCGGCTAGCGCTCGAAGGCTCGCTCGCGCCGGTGCTGGTGCTGACCGGCGGACTCGCCGTCTTTGGGCTGGCTCAGCTGCTCGGCACCAGCGGTTTCCTCGCAACCTACCTCGCCGCGATCGTGACCGGGGCCACCCGGCACCGCGGGCGACAGGAGGTCGAGCATTTCTTCGAAGGGATGGCGTGGCTCGCACAGATTGTATTGTTCCTGATGCTCGGGCTGCTCGTGACGCCGCATGATCTTGTGCCCTATCTGCCGGGCGCGGTCATCGGGGCCGCTGTGCTGATCTTCCTGGCTCGCCCGGTCGCGGTTTTCGCCTGCCTCATTCCCTTCGGGTTCACGATGCGCGAGACCGCGTTCGCCTCATGGGTCGGATTGCGGGGGGCGGTGCCGATCTACCTCAGCATCATTCCGGGACTGGTCGATCCCAACCGCGACAAGCGCCTCTTCGCGAGCATTTTCATCGTGGTGATCGCCTCCCTGATCGTACAGGGCTGGACCGTCGGGCTTTCCGCCCGACTGCTTGGCTTCGGGGTCCGGCCGGCGAGCTAGGAGGGTCGTTCTCGCTCCGCCATGAAAGCGATCTCGGCCGGCGTCGATTCTCGGCCAAGGATTTCGTTGCGGTGCGGAAAGCGCCCGAAAAGCTCGATGACCTCGAGATAGTGGCGCCCGTATCGACGCAACGAACCGCCGCGATCGGGATTTCGCGGCAGGGCGTTGAAAAGTGCCAGCGAGCGACGTTGGTCGGCGATGTCCTCGCTGTGATGAAACGGCATATAGAAGAACGATCGCCAAGCAGGTGGGACCAGCTGGTCGAAGCCGCGTTCGAGCGCCCGGTCCGCCGCGGCGCATGCCGCCGCATCGGTCGCATAGGCGCGGGGCGACCCCCGGAAGATATTGCGCGGGACTTGGTCGAGCAGCAGCAATAGGGCTAGGACCCCCTCGGGCGAGGCTTCCCAAGACTGCAGCATCCCGGTTGCGGCCGATTCGTAATCGGCGAGAAATTCGCGGCGCAACGCCGCATCGAATTCCTCGGTGCTCTTGAACCAGATCCCGCGATGCCGCTCGCGGTCGGGGTCGCCCGCCGGTCCGAACCAAAAATCCAGCAACGATTTCGCCCGGTCAGGCGGTGCAGCCGTCAGCCGCTTGCGAAGAAAAAACTTCGAATGTCCGGGCGGATAATCGTCCAAAGTGGCGAAGACCTCATATCCGCGCTTCTCATAAAATGGGCGCGCTTCGAAACTGGTCGTTTCCAAAGTCGCGGCGATGCAACCGCGCTCGACCGCGTAGTCCTCGGCGGCCTGCATGAGCCGCGTGCCGTGCCGTTGCCCGCGCACGGCCGAGGCGACCCAGAGATGCGTGACGTGCAGCCAGCCGCCCCAGATGTTGCCGAGCAGTCCCCCCAGCCATTCCCCGCTCCGGCTCTTTAAGAAGAAGCCCACCGGGTACCAGGCCGAGAGGCCAGTCGCGGCGACATTGAAGGAGGCGAGACTCTCGGTGACGAACCGGGTCAACGGCTCGGGCGGCAGCGGATCGAAGACGATCTCGAGTTCTTCCACCGTCATGCTCCGGCAGAGGCGTCGTCGAGGATGCGGACGAGGTGACGGGCCTCGCGGCCGGCGCCGTCGGCGATTTGGTGACGGCAGCTCGTGCCGTTGGCGGCGAGAAGGGTTCCGGGCGGCGCCGCGCGGATCCGTGGTAACACGCCGAGCTCGCCGATCTTCAGCGACATCTCGTAATGCTCGGCCTCGTAGCCGAAGGATCCAGCCATGCCGCAGCAACTCGAGTCGAAGGTCTCTACCATGAGACCGGGGATCAGCTGCAGCGCCTTCACCGCGGCACCAATGGTTCCAAAAGCTTTCTGATGGCAATGCCCATGCAGCAACGCGGTCTGGCCTTCCATTGGCGTCATTGGCAACTGGAAGCGGCCCGCCGCGAGCTCGCTTTCAACGAATTCTTCGAAAAGCTGGGCGCGCTCGGCGAGCGCCTTGGTCTGTGCACCCGGCAAGATCGCCGAAATTTCATCGCGCAATGTCAACAGGCAGGACGGTTCCAGCCCGAGGACGGGCGTTCCGGCCTCGAGATAAGGGCTGAGGGCGTCCAGCATGCGGTGGGCCTCGCGCCGCGCTTCATCCACAAGACCAGCCGAAAGAAAAGTCCGCCCGCAACACAGCGGACGGCCCTTCGCCGAGTCGGGGCTGACGACGCGATAGCCGGTGCGCGTCAGGACACGTTCGGCGGCACGGGCATTTTCCGGCTCGAAATAGCGGTTGAAGGTGTCGACCAGCAGCACGACCTCGCGCCCGCTCCCGGACGATCTTCCACGGTAGGGACTTGTGGACCAGCGAGGCAATTTTCGTTGAGCGCTGAGCCCGAACCGCCGCTCCCCGAGCGCGGCCAGCATCGGGAGCCGGTTCCGTAGGTTCATCATAGGGGCGATGCGCGTGGCGTAGGGTGCATAACGCGGCAGATACGCGATCAGCCGGTCGCGTGGGGTGAGCCCGTGGCGCTTGCGGTAATGGTGCAGAAACTCGATCTTCATGCGCGCCATGTCGACGCCGGTCGGGCATTCGAGTTTGCAGCCTTTGCACGAGATGCACAGCGCCATCGTGTCGCGCATGTCTTCGGAAACGAGCGCCTCGGGCCCGAGCTGCCCCGTCAATGCCAGCCGCAACGTGTTGGCGCGGCCGCGGGTCAGATGCTGCTCGTCGCCGGTCGCGCGGTAGGAAGGGCACATGACGCCGGCGTCGCGCGCGCGGCAGGCGCCGTTGTTGTTGCACATCTCGGCCGCCGCGGCGAAGCCGCCCCATTCCGACCAGTTGAGCGCCGTGTCGATCGGCAATGGGCGGTAGTCCGGCTTGAAGCGGAAGAGGCTGCGATCGTCCATTTTTGGCGACCGCACGATCTTGCCCGGGTTGAACAGCCCCACGGGGTCGAAGGCGTCCTTAACCTCCTCGAAGGCGCGCACCATGCGCGAGCCGAACATCGCCTCGTGAAATTCGGAGCGCACGAGACCGTCGCCGTGCTCGCCCGAATGCGAGCCCTTGTATTCGCGGACCATCGCGAAAGCTTCTTCGGCGATCGCCCGCATCTTCTTGACCTCGAGCTCCTGCTTCAGGTTGAGCACCGGGCGCACATGCAGGCAGCCGACCGAGGCATGCGCGTACCAGGTGCCGTAAGTGCCGTGCTTCTCGAAAATCCGCGTGAGCCGGTCGGTGTAATCGGCGAGATCCTCGAGCCGCACGGCGCAATCCTCGAGAAACGAGATCGGTTTTCCGTCGCCCTTCATCGACATCATGATGTTGAGGCCTTGCGCGCGGATCTCCCAGACCGCCTGCTGGAAGGCGGGGTCGACCGCCTCGACGACCGCCCCAGGGTGGCCGAGATCGCCCATCAATTCGACCAACGCCTTCAGGCGCCGCAAATTTTCCGGCGGATCGTCGCCGGAGAATTCGGTCAACAGCAGCGCGGCTGGCTCGCCCCGGACGAAACGCTCGACCACCGGACGGAACATCGGGATGTCGCGCGACAAGTCGATCATCGTGCGGTCGACCAGCTCGACCGCGCTGGGGCCGAGCTCGACGATCCGCCGGGTCGCGGCCATCGCGCCGTAGAAAGTCGGGAAATGGCAGATCCCGAGCACCCGGTGCGCCGGGATCGGTTGCAATTCGAGCTCGATCTCGTTGAAGAAGGCGAGCGTGCCTTCGGAGCCGACCAGCAGGCGCGCCATGTTGTGGCCGCTGTCGCTGATGCTGTCGATGTTGTAGCCGCCGACCCGCCGCAAGACCTTGGGAAAGCGCCGCTCGATCTCCTCGGTCTCGCGCCGGTGCAAGGCCCGCATGCGGCGGATCAGGTCGCGATACCGCTCCGGCATCGAGCCGCCATTGGACTCAGCTGGGAAATTGCCGGGCACCTCGCCAAACCACGCCGTCGTCCCGTCGGCGAGCAGCGCATCGACCCCGCGCACATTGTGAACCATGTTACCGTAGCGCAACGAGCGCGAGCCGCAGCTGTTGTTGGCGGTCATGCCGCCGATCGTCGCGCGGCTCGCCGTCGACGGGTCGACCGGAAAGAACAGCTTGTCCTTGCGCAGGAGCCGGTTGAGCCGGTCGAGCACCACCCCCGGCTGGACCCGCGCCCGCCGCCCTTCGACATCGACCGAGACCACCCGGTCGAGATATTTGCTGCAATCGATGACCAGGGCCCGAGCTACCGTCTGCCCGCATTGCGAGGTGCCGCCACCACGCGGCAACACGGGCACCCCTTCCTCGCGTGCGATCGCAATCGCCACCGCGGCATCCTCGCGGCTCTGCGGCACGACGACCCCCAACGGCTCGATCTGGTATATCGAAGCGTCGGTCGCGTACCGCCCGCGGCTGAACGGATCGAACAGTACCTCGCCCCGGATCTCGCGCCGCAAGCGGGCCTCGAAGCGCGGCGAGCCGGGAAGATTATCGAGGGACATGAGGCTCTCCAAACACGATGAGCATCAACAATCCACGGCACGTTGCCACCGGTAACGAATGTCGGGGGTGTTTTCCTCGTTGGCCGCTCCGTCGGTAAAACGAATTGCGTGAAAGCCGCGCGCCTCATAGAAGCGGCGGGCGCGGATATTGGGCTGAAAGCACCAGAGTTCCAGAGCGTTGAACCCGCTGCTTTTCGCCGCCTCGATCAGCTGCGTCCCTGCGCCGCGACCGATGCGATCCGGACGTGTGTAGAGGAGCCGCACCTCCTCGTCTTGGCGCGCCAGGAAGGAGACAATGCCGCTCTCGTCTTCGGCGACGATCACCTCGCAATCCCTGAAGATCACATTCGCAACGAAGGCGCGGTTCTGCGCTGGAGTGTGGAGCACCGGCAAGAATTTCAGCAACCGGAACGACGCCCAGTACACATCGGCGATCGCGTCTGCATCGGTAACCGTCGCGCGTCGGATAATGAATAGCATTTGCCACTGTAATCCATTCAGGATTTCTGACCGCCTCTTTCCCCGGGAGGACACGACATCAGCGCCCGTCAATATGTTTAACAAGCAAACGGAGATCCCCGGTATGATTTTTGACGTCAATCCGCTGATCGCGGTGGGTGTGCTCGCTTCGACGGCCGCTACCGACGCGGCCTATGTATTCTTTAATGCGGCAGTCAGCGGCAGGCGCCGCTTCCGGGCGGCGAACTGGAGCGCTATCTGGTACCTACTGTCTGCATTCGCGGTGATCAGTTACACCGAGAATGCGATCTACGTCCTCTTTGCGGCAACCGGCTCGTGGCTCGGCGCATTCGCGTCGGTCACTTGGTTGCGGCGGGAAAGCACAGAGGTGCGTCACACGCCGCCATAAATTCAGAAGATCGTCAACGGCGCAGATTCTCGGGTATTGTCAACCAAATATTAACCATTCTCATAGATAATTCCGAGGAGCCGATCGGCTCGCGGGGAAGGAACGGCGAAGGTGGGTGGGCCGTTTCCGGCACCGAGAAGGAGGTTGCCGGCATTTCCGGACGCCGAGCTCGTTCGCCCCAAGACGCCGCGGACCGGCGGAGCCGGCTTGCGTAGGCGATGGCGAGATCAGCAGGCCGGCAGAATTTATGAATGGGACTCGCAACACGGGACTGTGGAGGCCTACGATGACCGGGGTCGGCATTTGGGCGAATTTGATCCCTTGAGCGGAGAGCGGCTGAAAGAGCCCGATCGGAGCCGCCGAGTGGAGCCGTAATATGTCGCCGATGTACGAAGTAACGGGATACGATCGCAAGACAGGCCGTCTCGTGGCATTCTACGATGTTGCGGCCCGGCGACTGTCTTCGGTCAAGAATGCGGCGGGTGTTCCCTCGTCCGATGACGGCCTCGGCGCCTACCCGCTCAACCGTGATCAAGTGTCGGCAATTTCCAGACTGCTGGAAACCTCGATAGACAACGAGAACTTGGACTATTTCCTCGAAGCCTACGACGAGGGCGCTGACCGTAACCCGCCCGGCGAATGAACTTGGGCTGAACGAGCTCTACAACTTGGAGAAGAGATTTGGCTGTAGATTCGCTGCAGATGCAGCCACGAGCAATTTTCAGTACAATTGATGGTTGTAGGTTGCGGCGGCTATGGCCGATTAATTGTCCGTGGTTTTGCTCCACCCCAGGGGTTGTGGGATGTGATACACCTCGCCGATGCGGTTGAGGTGAGGAGAACCAGATGGCTGAGCGGCTGATTTCCTGCGACGACCACATGGATTTGGGGCAATTGCCGGCGGATTTGTGGCTGACCCGGCTGCCGGCTGCCCTGCGAGACCGGGCACCTCGTATCGAGGAACGCGAGGGCCAGGCCGTGTGGATCTGCGATGGCAAAGTTTGGGGCAGCTGGTCCGGAAAGCAGACCGCGACCGACGGTGCACGGCCGGTCAAGCCGCTCTATAACGCCTTCGACCGCGCCCGGATCTACGACCAGAGCGCCAGGCGCCCGGCGGTCGCCGAGTTGCGGCTGGCCGATATGGACCGCGACGGGGTCGAGACGCAGGTCATCTTCGGGCCGATCTTTCAGATCTCGACAGAAGATCCGGTGCTGCGCGAGGCGTGCTACCGGGTCTACAACGATTGGCTGTTGGAATTCTGCGCGGCGGCGCCGGACCGGCTGATCGGCGTCCCGATGCTGCCGGAAACGCCGGATAGGGCGGTCGCGGAACTGCGCCGGCTCGCCGCCAAGGGCGGCGTGCGGCAAGTCAATCTGATGATCGCCAACGTCACGCCAAAGCTCGACGATCCGGCCTGGGAGCCGCTGTGGTCGCTGCTCGAAGAGACCGGCATTATCCTCTCCTGGCACATCACCGTGTTTGTCGGCAAACCGGGCAGCCGCGTGGCGGGCAAGCCGGCGAGCGTCTTCGAGAACACCAAATTCTTCATGGGCAATTTTCTCGAGCCGTTTGTCGATTTGTTCGCCTGGGGCATCCTCGAACGCCACCCGAAGCTGCGCATGGTCATGGCCGAGGCCGGCACCGGCTGGCTGCCCTGGCTCGTCCAGGAGCTCGACTACCGGCATTGGCGGCTGTGGGAAGCGAAGGAGTTCTGGGCAGACAAGGGCGGCATCGCGCTCGAAACCAAGCCCAGCGAGCTCTTCAAGCGGCAGATCTACGCGACCTTTCAGGAGGACGAGGCGGCGATGTCGCTGATCCCGTTCTTCGGCGGCGGGCATCTGTTATGGGCCTCGGACTACCCGCACCCCGACAGCGTCTGGCCAAATTCGCACGCGGCGATCGAGCGCCAGATGAAGAACCTGTCCCCCGAGATGCGCCAGAAGCTGACCCGGGACAACGCGGCGAAGCTCTATGGACTGGCGTGAAATTCGCGACCAAGCGCATTAGCAGCACACCGGACGCCATTGCGCCGGACGGCTCGGAAGTGAGGCTGCTGTGCCAGCTCCCGCGCGGCGGCCTCGCGGTCTTTTCACTGCCGCCGAACGCCGTATCGAAGGCGGTCGCCCATCGCACGATCGAGGAAGTCTGGTACGTCACCTCGGGCCGCGGACGGATGTGGCGCAAGCTCGGCGACGACGAAGAGATCATCGAGCTCGGCCCAGGCGTCTCGCTGACGATACCGACCGGCACATATTTTCAGTTCCGTTGCGACGGCCCCGAGCCTCTCGACGCAATAGGCGCGACGATGCCGCCGTGGCCGGGCGAAGGGGAGGCATATGGTGTCGAGGGAGCCTGGGAAGCTACAGTGTAGACGGGAGCTCGGCTCACCCGCGTTTTGAGGAGCCCGCCGATGAAGAACACCACCCCCGCGCATAGCGGCCGCCATTTTCTGCAGATCCCGGGTCCGACCAACGTACCCGACCGGGTCTTGCAGGCGATCGCGATGCCGACGATCGACCATCGCGGGCCGGAATTCGCCGTGCTGGGACAAGAGGTCGTCGCCGGAATGAAGCGGGTGTTCCAGACCGACGACACCGTCGTCGTCTACCCGTCTTCGGGGACCGGGGCTTGGGAAGCAGCATTGTCCAACACATTGTCGCCGGGCGACCATGTGATAATGTTCGAAACCGGCCATTTCGCGGCATTGTGGCGGCAAATGGCCACGCGGCTCGGGCTCGAGGTCGAGTTCGTGCCGGGCGACTGGCGGCACGGTGTCGACCCGGCATTGGTCGAAGAGAAATTGGCCGCCGACCGCGAGCATCGGCTGAAGGCGGTCTGCGTCGTCCACAACGAGACCTCGACGGGGGTGACGAGCCGGATCGCCGAGATCCGCGAAACGATCGACCGGGCCGGCCATCCGGCCCTCTTCATGGTCGACACGATCTCCTCACTCGCCTCGATCGATTACCGCCACGACGCGTGGAAGGTCGACGTCACGGTGGCCGGGTCGCAGAAGGGGCTGATGCTGCCCCCGGGGCTCGGCTTCAACGCGGTCTCGAAAAAGGCGCTGGCGGCCCATAAATCAGCGCGGCTGCCGCGCTCGTATTGGGATTGGGAGGCGATGCTCGAGACCGGGCGCACCGGGTTTTTCCCCTACACGCCGGCGACCAACCTCTTGTTCGGGCTGCGCGAGGCGTTGAAGATGCTGCTCGACGAGGAGGGGCTCCCGGCGGTGTTCCACCGCCACGCCCGTCACGCCGAGGCAACAAGGCGGGCGGTTGCCGGCTGGGGTCTCGAAGTGCTGTGCGCCGATCCGCGCGAGCATTCAAATTCGCTGACCGCGATCATCGTCCCCGACGGGTTCGACGCCGACCGGCTGCGTGAGATCATTCTCGAAGCCTTCGATATGTCGCTCGGCACCGGTCTCGGCAAATTGCGCGGCAAAGTGTTTCGCATCGGCCATCTCGGGCATTTCAACGATCTGATGCTGTGTGGCACCCTGGCGGGTGTCGAGATGGGACTGCACCGCGCCGGCATTCCGCACCGTGCCGGCGGCGTCGCGGCCGCCGTCGCGTTCCTCGGCTCGGTGCTGTCCGATCTGGTGCCGCCGGCGTAACATCGTGCCGCGCTCCCCGAGTCGGAGGGACTCACAATGTTAAGTGATCATATCGAGGAGGCCGCCCGCCTGCTCTCCGCGGCGCGGCGTGGGCCGCCGGTTCACGAATTGCCGGACAGCTGCAGGCCGCAATCCGATGCCGACGCGTACCAGATCCAGGATGCCGTAGTCCGCCAGCTCGGCGAGACGATCGGCGGCTGGAAGGTCGGGGTGGCGTCCGCGGCGAGCGCCGCGTTCTGTGCTCCAATTTGGATGAAAATGATTCGTCCGAGCCCGGCATCTTATGACGCCAGGGAGCTGAGGCTCATCGGCATCGAGGCCGAAATTGCCTTTCGGCTCGGCCGCGATCTGCCGGCGCGCGCTGCGGCCTACGATCGCGCCGAGGTCACCGCGGGCGCGGCGCTGCATCCGGTTATGGAAATCGTCGATTCCCGCTATTCGGATCCCCGCTCGCTCGACCGGCTTTCGATTCTGGCCGACAATTTTTCGAATGGCGGGCTGGTCTACGGAGCGGCGGTGCCGGATTGGGAGAAGCTCGACTTAGGCCAAACCAGGATCACGGTCACCGAGGATGGCGAGCCGTTTGCCGACAACGCGGGCGGCGCCGCCCGCGATCCGGTCGCGGCGCTCGTCGACTTCGCCAATCTGATGAACGGGCGGGGCGGGACGAAGGCCGGCACCTTTGTCACGACCGGGTCGTGGACCGGCATGGTGTTTACCAAGCGCGGCACCCGGATAGTCGCCGATTTCGCCCCGCTCGGCCGGGTCGAGGTAGCATTCCCCGTCGACGAGTGACTCAGCCCTCCGCGACGACGAGGCTGAGCCGGGTCTGGAAGAACTCCAGGGCTTCCGGCAGGCTGGGCGAGACGCGCAGCCTCTGGCGTCCGCTCTGGACAACGAACTCGGCGGGGCGAGTTGGCGCGCCGGCCGTTTTTATGACGCTGTAGGCGGGCGCTTCGTGGGTGTGGCGAAAAACCGAGAACAACGCCATGCCGTCCTGGTGGTCGATCGCATAGTCCCGCCACACGCCGCGGGCAACATGCCGGCTGTAGACGCTGAGAAGCTGGTTGAGTTCGTGGCGGGTGAAATACAGCGTTCGATGCTTTGTCCGATAATCCGCGAGCGCCAGCACCGTCGCACTTTTCCGGCTCATTGCTACCCATCGCCGTTTGCGCTGTCACGTAGTGTTCACGATTTCGGCGGCGGCGTCCAGCCGTCTGATGCCGGTCTCCCGGACGGAGCTGAATCTCGGCCATCACCGGCCCGTTTGCTTCCGGTCGAATGAGGGGCTATTGTAAAACCCGGTTCGGGGGCGACCGGGGCTTTTGTGAGCGATATCTTCCGCGAGATCGACGAAGAACTCCGTCGAGACAATCTGCTAAAGCTTTGGTCGCGTTACGGACGCTACATCGTAGCGTTGGCGGTGCTTGTGCTGGTCGTGGCTGGCGGCATCGTGGCTTGGCGAGACCACCAGCTCTCCGAGCGTCGCGCACAGTCGATGCGCTATTCGTCAGCCCTATCCCTGGTACGCGAAGGAAAAGACGCCGAAGCAGCCAAGGTATTAGCGGTCGTTGCGCAAGAGGGCGGGGGCTACGCTACGCTCGCCGCGTTCGAGGAGGCAGAGCTGCTGGGGAAATCGGGCGATCGCAAGGGGGCCGCGGCGGCCTATGACCGTATCGCCGCGACCGGCGGGGTCGATCCGGTCTTTCGCGAGCTGGCGACGCTGCTCTCGATCATGCAGGGGTTGCCCGACACTGATCCGCATTCGGTAATCGACCGCCTGGTGCCGATGACGTCGCCCGGCAATCCGTGGCGCTCCACCGCCCTCGAGCTGACGGCAGCAGCCCGGCTGGAGGCCGGAGACAAGAGCGGCGCGCTCGAAGTTTACAAGACCCTTGCCGATGATCTCGCGGCACCGCAGGGCACGCGGGCCCGAGCCGCCGAAATGGCCGCGGCCCTCGCTTCGTGAACCGATTTGGGTCTGCCAAGTCCCGCCGCGGCGCTTTTCGATATCCAATGCTCCGATTCGCCATCGCGCTGTTGCTATTGGTCTCACTTGGGCTAGCCGGGTGCGGCTTGTTCGGTGAAAAGAAACAGCCGCTGCCGGGCGAGCGGATTTCCGTCCTCAGCCTCGACCGGCAGCTCGAGCCCGATCCGGACCTGACGAAAATTCCGATCACCCTGCCGCCGCCCGTGGTCAACGCGGAATGGCCGGAACCGGGCGGGTACCCGAACCATGCGATGCAGCACCTCGCACTGCCGGACACGCTCACCCAGGCGTGGCGTACCAGCATCGGGGAGGGTGCTTCCCGGTATACGCGAGTGCTCTCTCAGCCGGTGGTTGCGAAAGGCCGGGTCTACGCGATGGACGGCGGGGTCCAGATCAGCGCCGTCGACGCCGCGACCGGCAACCGGGTTTGGCAGATCGATCTCAAGCCCGAGGACGAGCGGGGCACTTCGTTTGGCGGCGGCGTTACCTATTGGAACGACCGCCTCTATGTCTCGACCGGTTACGCGCAGGTCCTGGCACTCGATCCGGCGGACGGCCGGGTGATCTGGAAGACCAGCGTTGCCGGCCCGGTGCGCAGCGGGCCGACAGTGTCGGATGGACGGGTCTATGTGGTTACCGTCGACAACGAGCTGGTCGTGCTTGCCGCCGATGACGGGCGGCGCCTATGGAACCACAATGCAATTCCGGAAACGGCGAGCCTCCTTGGGAGCGCCAGCCCCGCCGTCGAAGGCGAGGTTGTCGTGGCGGCCTATTCTTCGGGTGAGATTTATGCTTTGACCGTGGAAACCGGCCGGCCGCTGTGGTCGGACAATTTCTCCAATACCCGCAGCATCAACGCCGTATCGAGCCTCGCCGACATTCGCGGGCGGCCCGTCCTCGATCGCGGCCGCGTCTTTGCCGCGAGCCATAGCGGACGCATTGCGGCAATCGATCTGAGGTCGGGGGAGCGCGCTTGGGAGAAAGACTTCGGCAGCATTCATAGTCCGTGGGTCGCCGGTGACTATGTCTATGTGCTGTCGAACGACAACGAGTTGATATGCCTCACCCGCAACGATGGCAAGATTCGCTGGGTACGCCGGTTTCCCAGCTACCAGGACGAGAAGAAAAAGAAGGACCCGATGATTTGGGCCGGTCCGGTTCTGGGCGGCGATCGGCTCATTGTATTGTCTTCGGCCGGCGATGCGATATCGGTTTCGCCCTATACCGGCGAGCCGCTCGGCCGCGTGGAGATGCCGGCCGGCGGTTATGTGGACCCGGTAATCGCCGACAGCTCTCTCTACGTGCTGACCGACGACGCGAGCCTGTCCGCCTACCGCTGAGGCGATCCCCGCCGCGAGGTCGCCGCCGATGAGCTTTGCGGTCGCGATACTCGGCCGCCCCAATGTCGGCAAATCCACGTTGTTCAACCGGCTCGTCGGGCGGCGTTTGGCTCTGGTCGATGATACTCCCGGAGTGACGCGCGACCGCCGGGAGGGCGAGGGAAGGATCGCCGATCTGACCTTTCGGGTCGTCGATACGGCCGGGCTCGAAGAAGCCGCGCCCGGCTCGCTCGCCGGGCGGATGCAGGAGCAGACGGAGCGCGCGCTCGCCGATGCGGACGTGGCGCTCCTCGTCATCGACGCGCGCGAGGGCATTACCACGGTCGATCGATATTTCGCCGACTGGCTGCGCCGGTCGGGCAAGCCGGTGGTGCTGCTGGCCAACAAAGCAGAAGGCCGCGCGGTGCTGCCGGCGATCGGCGAGGCTTATCGTCTCGGTCTCGGCGATCCGGTGCCGGTCTCGGCGGAGCACGGCGAGGGTTTGGGAGGGCTCTACGAACGGCTCGAGCCGTTCTCCCGGTCCGGGGAAACTCAGCCGGGCGGGTCCGGCAAACCACTGCAGCTTGCAATCGTCGGGCGCCCGAATGTCGGAAAATCCACCTTGGTCAACCGGGTGATCGGCGAGGAACGGATGTTGACCGGCCCGGAGGCCGGGATCACCCGCGATGCGATCGCCGTCGATTGGATATGGCACGGTCATCCGATGCGGCTCGTCGATACCGCCGGGTTGCGCCGCAAGCCGCGAGTGGAAGGCAAGCTCGAGCAGCTTTCGGTTAGTGACGCACTGCGCTCGATCCGTTTCGCCGAGACCGTGATCCTGGTCATCGATGCATTGCAGCCGCTGGAGCGGCAGGATCTGACGATCGCCCGGCTCGTCGAGAATGAGGGCCGCGCGCTGGTATTGGCGCTCAATAAATGGGACCTCGTAGATGAGCCCGCAGCATTGCTGAAGCATCTGCGCGAGCGGGTATCCGTGTCGCTGCCGCAGTTGCAGGATGTCGCCGTCGTCCCGGTCTCGGCGCTGACCGGATACGGCCTCGATGCGCTGATGAAAGCGGTCGCGGCCGCCGGCGAGGTGTGGAACCGGCGGGTCGCGACCGCCGATCTCAACCGCTGGCTGGCCACGGTCCAACAGCGCCACCCGCCGCCGCTCGTCGCCGGCCGGCGGCTTCGCTTGCGCTATGTCACCCAGGTGAATACCCGACCGCCCACCTTCGCCCTATTCGCCTCGAAGCCGAGCGAGCTCCCCGACTCCTATCGGCGCTACCTCGTCAACGCACTGCGCCGGGAATTCGACCTGCCCGGCACTCCGATCCGCATGATGCTGCGCAAGGGGAAGAACCCCTATGAACCGCGGTGAGCGAGCCGCAACCGACACTCGCACCCTGCCTGAAACACTAGACGCCGAATGCCACATGGCCGATGGTTCGAGTTCAAATCCGTCATTGGAAGGGCCGCTGTCATGCCGCAATCTGCATCAGCTCGGGTGGCGCTCTACGCCAGTGTCGGGCCTGAGCTCACACAATATGATGTTGACGTCGACGCCGCGGCGCTGGTTCGGCGCGGCACCGTCACCTTGCCGGCAAATGTGCATTACGCTTGGCCGCATGCTTCGGGCCGGTATCTGTATGTCGCTTCCAGCGACAGCGCGCCGGGGTTGGGCTCGGCGGGCGACATGCATCATGTGACAGCGTTCCGCGTCGATGAGGGTTCGGGTGCGCTGACGCCGCACGGCCAACCGAGACCGCTGCGGACCCGCCCGATCCACATGACAACGGACATCCCCTCCGAGCACCTGCTGGTGGCCTTCAGCAATCCGAGCGGGATCCGGGTCTATCGCGTCAACCCCAATGCGACCCCCGGTGACGAATTGCGTCAGCCGGAACCGATCGACGCCGGCATCTACGGGCATCAGGTGCGTGTCAGCCCCGACAATCGGCTGGCGATCCTCGTCACGCGCGGTCATGACGCCGCCGCAAATAGACCGGAAGAGCCGGGAGCGCTCAAGGTATTCCGATACAAAGATGGGTTGCTGACCGGCGAGGTGTCGGTGGCGCCAGACGGCGGTTACGGCTTCGGGCCGCGTCATCTCGACTTCCACCCGACCAAGCCGTGGGTCTACGTTTCGCTCGAGCGCCAGAACAAGCTCGACATGTTCGCGATCAACGATGGCAAGCTTTCGGCGGCGCCGGTGTTCCGCAAGGAGACGTTGGCCGAGCCCGGCAACATCCGTGGCCGGCAGACCGCCGGCACCGTTCACGTCCATCCGAACGGCCGCTTTGTCTATGCCGCCAACCGCGCGTCCTCGACGATCGCGGTCGACGGCAAATCCGTCTTTGCCGGCGGCGAGAATACGTTTGCCGTGTATCAGATCGACATGACGACCGGCGAACCGGTCCCGATCCAGCACGTCGATACCCGCGGCATCCACTGCCGCACCTTCCACATCGACCCGAGCGGCCGCATGCTCGTAGCGGCGCACATCATGGCGTTGCCGGTCAAAGAAGGCGCGGCGATCCGCGCCGTGCCGGCGAGCCTGGCGGTGTTCCGGATCGATGACGGTGGCAAGCTCGATTTCGTCCGCAAATACGATGTCGATGTCGGCGACAGGACGATGTTCTGGATGGGCATGGTCCCGCTGTCACAGTGAGCACAGCTGCCGGCACAACGTTACCTTTGGCGGGGCGCGGTTCGCCCTTCGAGCTGCTGCGCGTTTTTCTTCGGCTGGGGCTGACGTCGTTCGGCGGCCCGGTCGCGCATCTCGGCTATTTCCGGGCCGAGTTTGTCGATCGGCGCCGCTGGCTCGACGAAGGAGCCTACGCCGACATCGTTGCGCTTTGCCAATTCCTGCCGGGGCCGGCGAGCAGCCAAACCGGGATCAGCATCGGCATATTGCGCGCGGGGCTCCCCGGGGCGCTGTGCGCATGGATCGGCTTCACTGCGCCGTCGGCCGTGGCGATGATCCTCTTCGGCTACGGTATGACGGCGTTTGGAAACTTGGCCGATTCGGCTTGGCTGCACGGCCTCAAGATCGTCGCGGTGGCGGTTGTCGCGCAGGCCGTTTGGGGAATGGCGAGGAATTTGTGTCCCGACCGCGAACGCGCCACGATCGCGGTCGGTGCAGCCATGGTCGCGCTCGCGATGCCTTCAGCTCCTGGTCAAATCGGTGCGATAGCGGCTGGCGGGCTGATCGGCTGGGGACTGTTGCGCGGCGCACCGCAGCCGCAGCCTCAGAACTCGCTCGCGGTTCACTTGCCGCGCATCTGGTCGGTGACCGCTCTCGTCGGGTTTTTTGCATTGCTGGTCGGGCTCCCACTGCTCGCCGCAGCAGTCCCCTCACACACGCTCGCGCTCTTCGACTCATTCTATCGCTCCGGCGCTTTGGTGTTCGGCGGCGGACATGTGGTGCTGCCACTGTTGCAATCCTCGGTGGTGCCGCCGGGTTGGGTGACGAACGACGTCTTTCTCGCCGGTTATGGCGCGGCGCAAGCGGTGCCGGGGCCTCTGTTCACCTTCGCCGCGTATCTCGGCACGGTGATGGGTCCGAAGCCCAATGGCTGGCTCGGCGGGCTGATCTGCGTCGTGGCGATATTTCTGCCGTCATTTCTGCTGTTGATCGGCGTGTTGCCGTTTTGGGACACGGTGCGACGCCGTCCCGGAGTGCAATCGGCGCTGCGGGGCGTTAATGCGGCAGTGGTAGGCCTGTTGCTGGCCGCGCTCTATAAGCCCGTGTGGACGAGCGCGATATTCGGACCGGCCGATTTCGTAATCGGCATTCTGGCTTTCCTGCTGCTGGCGTTCTGGGCGGTGCCACCCTGGCTGGTCGTGATCTTTGGCGCAGTTGCCGCCACCGTCGTCTCCGGTCTTCCGATCGTGCATGGCTAAGCTGTATCTTTGCGTTTGTTTTCTGTTGCTCGGTCTGCCGGCCGCGCATGCAGCGGATACGGTGTTTCTCGAGGAGCTGACCTGGACCGAATTGCGCGACCAGATCCGCGCCGGGAAGACGACGATCATCGTCCCGATCGGCGGCACCGAGCAGAACGGCGCGCACATGGCCTTGGGCAAGCACAATTTCCGGGTGCGCTATCTCTCCGATAAGATCGCCCGCACGCTGGGCAATGCGCTTGTCGCGCCGGTGATCGCGTATGTGCCGGAAGGCGCCCTCGCCCCGCCGACCGGACATATGAGATTTCCCGGCACGATCACCGTGCCGGAAGAAGCCTTCGACAAAATCCTCGAATACGCGGCACGCAGCTTCAAGCTCGCCGGATTCCACGACATCGTCTTTCTCGGCGATCATGGCTCGTACCAAAAGGACGAGAAAGCGGTCGCGGAGCGGCTGAACAAGGAGTGGGCGACGCAACCGGTCCGCGTCCACGGCATCGAGGAATATTACCGGGCCAGCGAGAGCGAATTCGGGCGGTTGCTGACGACCAAGGGTTTTCACGAAGAGGAAGTCGGGACCCATGCCGGCCTCGCCGACACCTCTTTGACGCTCGCGGTCGACCCTCGCCTGGTGCGCACCGATCGCTTGCAACCAGGGGACGGCGCCAACGGCGACCCCCGCCGGTCGAGTACCGAACTCGGTCAGCTCGGCGTTGATCTGATCGTGACGCGGACGGTCGACGCGATTGGAAAAGCCACCAGCCATCCTTGACATTCACCTTCGGGAGATTTTCTTGCACCGGCACATTCTCCTTTGGTTCCGGATGGTCCTGTGGCTCGGTCCGGTGGCTGCGCTGTGCGCCTGGATCGGCAGTTCCGCCCTGCCGTCTCGTGCGGCAGAGGGCGAGGGTGGGCCTCTGTGTTCGACGGGTTCAGGCGTGGCGCGCGCGGGTCGGCCCGGGCCGGGGCTCTTGCTGAAAGTGCGCGTCAATCCGGGGGAGCCGATACAAACCGTGCCCGGAATGCCGCCCGTACTCGATGCGGGCAATCTCTACAGCGGCACGGCGCCCGATCGTTTGAGCCCGGCGGCGGGCGGCGCCTTGTCGCGTGTTTATGTGCCGAACCGGCGCTCGAACAGCGTGTACGTGATCGACCCCGCGACGCTTGCCGTCGTCGACCGTTTTCCGGTCGGCGCCAGTCCGCAACACGTCGTCCCGTCCTGGGATCTGAAGACCTTGTGGGTCGCCAATAACGGCTCCCGCCGCAGCAGCGGCAGCTTGACCCCGATCGACCCCCAGACCGGCAAGCCCGGCCCAGCCGTTCCGGTGGACGATCCGTACAACCTGTATTTCACACCGGATGGGCGTGCGGCGATCGTCGTCGCCGAGCGGCACAAGCGCCTCGACTTTCGCGATCCGCAGACGATGGCGCTGCAGCAATCGATCGAGGCCCCGAATTGCTCCGGCATCAACCACGCCGACTTCTCGATCGACGGGCGGTATGCGATTTTCACCTGCGAGTTCCGCGGCGGCGGGCTGGTGAAGATCGACCTCGTCAACCGCAAGGTGCTGGGCTACCTGCGGTTTGCCAGGCGGGGAATGCCCCAGGACATCCGCATTTCACCCGACGGCGCGCGCTTCTATGTGGCCGATATGCATGCCGACGGGGTGTACGTCGTCGATGGCGACAGCTTCACGCAAACTGACTTCATCCCAACTGGGATCGGCACGCACGGGCTCTACCCGAGCCGCGACGGCAAGGAGCTGTACGTCGCCAACCGCGGCTCGCACTCGACGCGTGGGGCGCCGCACGGAAGGGGCAGCCTCGTGGTTCTCGACTTCGCGACCGGCAAGGTCGAGCACACCTGGCCGGTCCCGGGCGGCGGCAGCCCCGACATGGGCAATGTCAGCGCGGACGGAAAGCAGCTCTGGCTGTCCGGGCGGTTCGACAACGTAGTCTACGACATCAACACCGCCGACGGCTCGGTGAAGAAAATTCCGGTGGGCCTGGAACCGCACGGGCTGACGGTCTGGCCGCAGCCCGGCCGCTACTCGCTCGGCCACACCGGCAACATGCGATAAGGAAGCCCCTCACCCGCCTCGCTGCGCTCGGCACCCTCTCCCGCGGTGCGGGAGAGGGGCTACCTATCTGGCGCAAAGCTCCTCTCCCGCACCGCGGGAGAGGGGGGAGCAAGCCCGCAGGGCTTGGTGGGTGAGGGTTAGCCGCCATTAGAGGCGCACATTGCGCAGGCGCAGCGCATTGCTGATGACCAGCACCGAGCTCGCGCTCATCGCGGCGCTCGCGATCATCGGGTTGAGCAAGAGACCGAACGCCGGGTAGAGCGCGCCGGCGGCGATCGGGATCGCCAGGCCGTTGAAGACGAACGCAAAGAACAGGTTCTCGCGGATGTTCCGCATGACCGCGCGAGAGAGTTGGCGGGCCCGCACGATGCCCTGCAAATCGCCTTTGACCAATGTCATTGCGGCGCTCTGCATCGCGACATCGGTGCCGGTGCCCATCGCGATGCCGATTTGCGCCTGCGCCAAGGCCGGCGCGTCGTTGATCCCGTCTCCGGCCATCGCGACGACTCGGCCCTTTTGCTGAAGGTCACTGACAACGGCGGCCTTCTGATCGGGGAGAACTTCGGCGGCGATGTTGTCGAGGCCGAGCTTGCGGCCGACAGCCTCGGCCGTGGTCCGGCTGTCGCCGGTCAGCATGACCGCGCGTATGCCATCGCCACGCAGCGCCGCCAGCGCGCCGACCGCGCTCTCCTTGATCGGATCGGCGACCGCGAGGAGCCCGGCCGCGATGCCGTCGACCGCGATCAGCATGACGCTCTGGCCGTCCTTCCGCAGTTCCTCAGCGCGTGCGGCCAAGCCTGTCGGCTCGATGCCGAGCGATGCGAAGAGAGCCAGATTGCCTACGGCGACCCGTCTTCCCTCCACGATCCCGACGACGCCTTTCCCGGTCTCGGAGGTGAAATCCCCCACTGCGCTGAACGCCAGACCGCGTTTCTCGGCGCCGCGTACGATGGCGGCCGCCAACGGGTGCTCGCTGCCCCGTTCGAGGCTGGCGGTCAGGCGCAGCAATTCGTCCTCGCCGAACGAGCCGATCGCAGTAACTCCGACGAGGCGCGGCTTGCCCTCGGTCAGGGTTCCGGTCTTGTCGATGACGAGGGTGTCAACCTTCTCCATCAGCTCGAGCGCCTCGGCGTTCTTGACAAGCACGCCGGCGCGCGCGCCCCGCCCGGTGCCGACCATGATCGACATCGGGGTCGCCAGACCGAGGGCGCAAGGACAAGCGATGATCAGCACCGCAACCGCGTTGACGAGCGCAAAGCCCATGGCCGGCGCCGGGCCGAGGATCGACCAGGCGGCAAACGTCGCGACGGCGATGATCACGACGGCAGGCACGAACCAGGCCGAGATCGTATCGACCAGCCTCTGGATCGGGGCACGGGATCGCTGGGCTTCCGCCACCATGGCCACAATCTGGGCCAGCAGGGTATCGCTGCCGACCCGCTCGGCGCGCATCACGAAACTGCCCGTCGTATTGACCGTAGCTCCTGTCACCTTGTCGCCTGGGTTCTTCTCGGCCGGCACCGGCTCGCCGGTGATCATCGATTCATCGACGGCGCTGTGGCCTTCGAGCACCACGCCGTCGACCGGCACTTTTTCGCCGGGCCGCACGCGCAGGCGATCGCCGGGGATCACGTCTTCGAGCGGGATGTCGTCATCGCTGCCATCCGCACGCAGCCGGCGGGCGCGCTTAGGCGCCAGATCGAGAAGGGCGCGTAAGGCACTGCTGGTCTGGGAACGGGCGCGGAGTTCGAGGACCTGACCGAGCAGAACAAGCGTGACGATGACGACTGCCGCCTCGAAATAGAGCGGCACCTGCCCGTCGGGATCACGGAAGGAGGCGGGAAAAATCCCCGGCGTCAGTGCGGCGACCAAGCTGTAGACATAGGCGACACCGGTGCCGAGCGCGATCAGCGTGAACATGTTGAGCCGGCGGTTTACGATGGAAGCCCAGCCGCGCTGAAAGAATGGCCAGCCGCCCCACAGCACGGCAGGCGTTCCGAGGATCAGCTGCACCCAGACCAGAAGGCGAGGGGAGATCAAGGCGTCGAGCGCCGCTTTGTTGAAATGCTCGGCCATGGCAATGGCCAGCAGCGGCACCGAGAGCGCGACGCCAACCCAGAAGCGCCGGGTCATGTCGCGCAATTCCGGGCTCACAGCATCGCCGGCCGCGGGCGTCATCGGCTCCAGCGTCATGCCGCAGATCGGGCAATTGCCCGGCTCCTTGCGCACGATCTGCGGATGCATCGGGCAGGTCCATAGGACCTCGCCAGCCGCGCCGGCGGCTGGCCCTCCGCGCGGAGAGGAGACGACGTAGCGCGCCGGCTCCGCCGTGAACTTTTCGCGGCAACGGGTGCTGCAGAAGAAATAGCTGTCGCCGGCGTGCTCGGCCCGGTGCTTGGCGGTGGCCGGATCGACCGTCATCCCGCACACAGGATCATGCGCCGCGTTGGGCGGCTCCAGGCGATGATGATGCTGGCGGAATAGAGCCTTGGCCGCGGTCATGGTTGTCCTTACGCATTAGCTTCCTGCGCTGGAACGTTACTTTGGAAACCTTCCCGCGCTGGAAAGTTAAACCTAATTAATTGCTATTTAGGGAGAAAACAATCTCGATCAATTGATCTGGATCAAACAACCGGGCATCACCACCAGATATAATTACTCCAGATTGGAAAGGAGATTCACATGTATCAACCGAGAGTTGTCTCATTGGCTGTGATCCTCGCTCTTCTTGGCGCTCCTGCGCTCGCCCAACAGCAGGAGCACGAGCAGCATCATCCGCCAGCAGCGACAGCGCCAAATGCAGGGATGCCCGCTGGCGCGGGCGGCATGCCGATGATGGGCATGATGCGGATGATGATGGGCCAGGACGGCATGGGCGGTATGCCGATGATGGCCGGGCATGTCGAAGGGCGACTAGCCTTTCTGAAGACCGAGCTCAAGATCACCGACGCCCAGCTCCCGCTCTGGAACGCGGTCGCTGACGCGATCCGCGCCAATGCCAAAAGCATGAGCGCAATGTCGGGCGCGATGATGGGGAGCTCGCAGAGGGCCACGCTGCCGGAAAAGCTGGCGTTGCGGGAAAAAATAATGACGGCGCATCTCGAAGCGTTGCACCGGCTCAAGGCGGCGGTTGACCCTCTCTACGCGGCGCTGACCGACGAGCAAAAGAAAACCGCCGACGAGCTGCTGATGGGACCGATGGGAATGCTGTAGCCGGAAGCCGTTCGCAAGGAGAGCAACCATGACTCAGTTGCAAAGCGTAGCCGGGTCCCGGCCGAGAGCGCAGTCCGATGCCAGCCTTAGCGGCACCTTTTGAGCTATAATTGCGCGCGATCGGTTGTGCCGGGAGGGCGGGCCAAGCTGATGACGGCGTCGGCTAGCAGACGATATTTGACTTGGGTGACGTTGACGTCGCGGAAGTAGTTGACGAGATCGCCCCAGGGATCGTTGATCCGCCCGATCCCGGAAATAAACGCGACGACGCCGCCGATTTCAAGATGATTCGTATAAACCCACCAGCCCCCGACCAGCAGCGCGGATACGATCTGTAGGTGATTACAGAGGTTCATCAGGAAATTCATCGTAAATTTTATCTTGAAGATGCCCATGTCGAGCGCGAAAGCCCGCTCGATCCGGCGATCGTCCTCGGCGTCGTCATTGCGGGCGATCATCGCGATGCCGAGCTGGCGCAACACCTGGATGCGCGCCCCGGTGCGTCGGTTCACCGCCAATTGCAGCAACGGCACAAAAATCAGCTGCGGGATGAAGAGAGCGATAGCGGCGAGCGCCATCCACGGGTCAATATGAATCAGATAGGCCAATACTGACGCCATGATGCCGGCTTGCAACAGCGGCTCGGACACGCTCTCTCCGACAAAGCCGCCGATCGGCTCGACCTCGGCGACGATCATCGAGATCGAGATGCCTTGGGCCTCGGCGGCGGGCGAAATGGCCGCTGGCGCCTCGACGACGGTATGCACTCGACGACGCAGGTCGCGCTTGGCCCGCTCGCCGACCCAGCCACGGTAGATATTGAGCGCGAGCTTGGTGCTGCCCTGGACGAGCACGACGCCGGCATAAACCGCGCACAGCCATATGACCCAGGAATAGGGGCGGTGCTTGACCAAATCGTTGACAATCCGGCGCTGCAATTCGAGTGGGGCGACTTCGAGCAAGGCGATGCTGGCCGTCAGCGCCAGCAGCGCCAGCTGATGCAGCGCGCTCGTCCCAAACACGTAGCGATAGACGTTGCGTGGCAACGCCCCCGTCGGGACGGCGGCGAAATCTTTTAGCCAAGTCGCAACGCTGGTCACGAGAGAAGACTTATACGCTCGCCCCGCATCGTTGAATGATTTAGATCAAGGCGCAGCTTTCCCCGCGAGCGGCCGCGCGAAAAGGTTGCGCAATACGAGTCGACTTACTTTAGAACCGAACGATCCGTCGCGCTTGATGGCGGCGTTCCGACAGCGACGCACTCCAGGTCACAGTGCGGCGTTGGGGCGGGCGGCCGATGGCTCGCGCAACCTCAAAGAGAAATTCTGCTGCAGATTTGCTGCAGGTGCAGCGATCGGCAATCGATGGTGTAATTTTCAGATTGTGGTTTGCGAAAGTCCCAGAATGGCCCTGACCCGGGTTGCATATTCAACGTGCCGGGCGCGCCTGCCGATTTGCCATCTTACCCGGCCTGCTTCTTTCCCGCTCTGCGCGGAGCGAGTAGGGTGTGAAGTCGGCTTCGATTTCGGAGTTGCCGATACAGCAGAGCAACCCCGGAAGGGAGTGAATATGCCGAATAACACTCACGAATTCACGACCGAAGATGTCGAATATCTCCGCCATGGCGACGCGCGGCTGATCGCGCGGCTCTACAAGCCGAAGGGCGACGGTCCGTTCCCGGCGGTCATCGACCTCCATGGCGGCGCCTGGACCAGCGGGGACCTGACCGGCACCCAAGGGCTTGATGAAACCTTGGCCAAAAACGGCTTTGTCGTCGCCTCGTTGAATTTCCGCCATGCCGCCGACGGCTATCCGAACTCGCTGATCGACATCAATTATGCGATCCGCTGGGTAAAGGCGCATGCCCGCGAGCTCAAGGTCAATCCAAACCGGATCGGCATCGCGGGTCAGTCGAGCGGCGGCCATCTCGCGATGCTGGCGGCGATGCGCCCGACTGATTCTCGATACGCCTCGGCCCCGTTGCCGGCGGGATCGCCGCAAGTCGATGCGACGGTGCGCGCCGTCGCGATGTCGTGGCCCGTCATCAACCCGCTGTCGCGTTACCGCAACGCCCAGAAGCTGGCGAAGGGACCAAACCCGCCGGCATTCTCGATCGGCATGAAGGAAAAGCACGACACCTACTGGAAGAGCGAAGACGCGATGCGGGAGGGCAACCCGATGCTGCTCCTCGAACGCGGCGAGAAGGTGCCGACCCCGCCGGTGCTGTGGGTGCAGGGCCGCCCCGACATCGTGCACGACTACCACGACGACGATTCAAACTTCCCCGGCAACGAGCCCGAACGGTTCGTCTCGAACTATAGGAAGGCGGGCGGCGACATCGAGATCGTCTATGTCGACAACGAAAAGCGCTCGACCAGCGCATCCTTCGACCCGGTCGCCGCCTTCTACAAGAAGCACCTGGGATAGATCGCCCTACGCGATCTTCTACAACCAGAGAGCATCCCGTGGCCGGGCATGGCCCGGCCACCCACGTCTTCCTCGGCCGCATTGTCGTATTGCCGCACCTCTGCGTCCATCATCGTCGGCTTCTGCCCTTGAGCGGCGTCACCAGTACTCGGTCGACCCGGCGGCCGTCCATTTTGACGACCTCGAAGCGCCAGTCGTCGGCGGTGATGCGGTCGGCTTCCATCGGGACGCGATTGAGGCGGGCCATCAAATAGCCGCCTAGGGTGTGGAAGTCCGGGTCTTCGCCGGGCAAGCGGGAAATCCCCAGCACCTGCTTCAGCTCGTCGAGTCCGACCATGCCGTCGATCAGCCAGGTCTCGTCGTCGCGCCGTACAATTCTCTGATCGGCCGCGGGCGAGTCCGGGATATCGCCGACCAAGGTCTCGAGGATGTCGCTCGGCGTGACCAGTCCTTCGAGATCGCCGTACTCGTCGACGATCAGCGCCATCGGCTCACCGGAGGTCTTGAACACTTCCAGGACACGGAGCACCGTGACCGTGTTGGGCAGATAGAGCGGCGGCCGAGTCGCGGCCCGCAGATCGAGCGGTTGGCGGGCGAGGCACGCGGCGAGCAGGTCCTTGGCCTGGACGATCCCGATCACCTGCTGCGAGCCGCCCTGCACCACCGGAAACCGTGAGTAGTTGCTCTCACGGATCCTGCGCTGGGTGTCCTCCTCCGGATCGTCGAGATCTAGCCATTCGATCCGCGTCCGCGGCGTCATGACGGCGCTCGCCCGGCGCTCTCCGAGCCGCAGCGCCATCTCGACGATGGCGGTCTCGGCGAGCGGGATGTGCCCGGCCGCAACCCCCTCGCGCAACATGAAGGTGATCTCCTCGTCGGTGACGGGGGCGGCCCCCTGGCTGCGGACCGGCAGCAGGCGAAGCACAAAATCCGTCGATGCGCTCAAGAACCATTCGATCGGCGCTCCGACCCGCGCAATCGCGCGCATGAAGCGGCCGAGCGCAGCGGCAATCCGCTCGGGGTGGAGCAGTGCGATGCGCTTTGGCACGAGCTCGCCGAGGATCAGCGAGAAGTACGCGATGCCGATCACGACAACCGCCATGCTGATCACATGCGCGTAGCGCGCGGCAAATCCGCCATAGGTACCGAGCTGCCGCTCGAGTTGGTCGCCCAAAGTAGCTTCCCCGAAAGTACCGGAGAGGACGGCGATCAAGGTGACGCCGATCTGGACGGTCGAGAGCAGGCGCGAGGGATCCGCCTTCAGTTCGAGCGCCGCCTGGGCGCCACGGTTCCCAGCCTCGGCGAGCGGCACCAGGCGCGCCTTCCGCGCCGAGACCAGCGCGATTTCGGCCATCGCAAAGACGCTGTTCACGATGATCAGCAAGAGGACGATCGAGAGGTGCAGGATAAGCATCGCAATCGCCTGTCGAGATGGCGCCCGCCGAAAGCGGGCGCGCCGCCATCAGTGTGGATCAGGAACGCGATCGCGCTAAAGGGTCAGCGGGAGTAGTACTCGATGACGAGGTTGGGCTCCATCGACACCGGATAAGGCACATCGGTGGGCTTGGGTGCGCGGATAAACCGGCCCCGCATGCGGTCGTGGTCGATTTCGAGATAATCCGGGACGTCCCGTTCGCCTGACCCGGACGCCTCGAGTACTAGCGCCATCTGTTTCGCCTTCGCCGTCAGCTCGACCGTGTCGCCATCGCCCACCGTGTAGGACGGAATGTTGATGCGCCGGCCGTTGACGAGAACGTGCCTGTGGTTGACGAGCTGACGCGCGGCAAACGGCGTCGGCACGAACTTCATGCGGTAGACCACCGCGTCCAGCCGCCGCTCGAGCAGCTCGATCAGATTGTCGCCGGTGTCGCCGCGCCGCCGCACCGCCTCGGCGTAGAGGCGGCGGAACTGGCGCTCGCCGATATTGGCGTAGTAGCCCTTCAGCTTCTGCTTGGCGGCGAGCTGCGTGCCAAAATCCGACGGCTTCTTGCGCCGCTGCCCATGCTGCCCCGGACCGTATTCGCGCCGGTTGAGCGGGCTCTTCGGCCGCCCCCAAAGGTTCACCTGGAGACGCCGATTGATCTTGTATTTCGGTTCCTGACGCTTGCTGCTCATAAACTCGAAGTCCGATTTCGATTAGGCTGAACTATAGTAGGCGCTTGGCCAAAGTCAAATCCGGGTCCGGGCAAACCCTCACCCGCCTCGCTGCGCTCGGCACCCTCTCCCGCGGTGCAGGAGAGGGGCTACAAGGCGCAACACCCGCAAAGCTCCTCTCCCGCACCGCGGGAGAGGGGGGACCAAGCCCCAAGGGCTTGGTGGGTGAGGGTGAACACCTGCTACTCAGCCGCGGCGGCACGACTGGCCCGCTTGCGGTCGTTCGGGTCGAGCAGCCGCTTGCGCAGGCGGATCGATTGCGGGGTGACCTCGACGAGCTCGTCATCGGCGAGGTAAGCGATCGCCTGTTCCAGGGTCATGACCTGCGGCGGGGTCAGCCGCACCGCCTCGTCCTTGGCGGTCGTGCGAATATTGGTCAGCTGCTTGCCTTTGAGCGGGTTGACGTCGAGGTCGTTGCCGCGGCTGTGCGCGCCGATGATCATTCCCTGATAAACCTGGGTCCCAGGGTCGACGAACATCGGCCCGCGCTCCTCGAGGTTCCACAGCGCGTAAGCGATTGCCGCGCCGCTCGCGTTCGAGACCAGGACGCCGTTGCGGCGTCCCTCGATCGGCCCCTTGAAGGGCGCGTAGCCGTGGAACAGCCGGCTCATCACGCCGGTGCCGCGGGTGTCGGCGAGAAACTCACCCTGGTAGCCGATGAGGCCGCGCGTCGGGCCGAAAAAAGTGAGGCGAAGCTTGCCGCCGCCAGAGGGCCGCATCTCCTGCATTTCCGCCTTGCGGCGGCTCATCTTCTCGACGACGACGCCGGCGAATTCCTCGTCGACGTCGACTACCACCTCTTCGATCGGCTCGAGTCGCCGGCCCGTCGCCGGATCGGTCGTGAACAACACGCGCGGCCGCGAGATTGACAGCTCGAACCCTTCGCGCCGCATCGTCTCGATCAGCACGCCGAGCTGCAACTCGCCGCGGCCGGCGACCTCGAACGCATCCTTTTGCGTGCTCTCGCTGACGCGGATCGCGACATTGCCCTCGGCCTCGCGGTAGAGGCGCTCGCCGATCATGCGCGAGGTCACCTTGGTGCCCTCGCGGCCGGCGAGCGGGCTGTCATTGACCGAGAACGTGATCGCCAAGGTCGGCGGGTCGATCGGATCGGCGGCGAGCGGTGTCGTGACCTCGGGGGCACAGATCGTGTCGGCAACCGTCGTCCGAGCGAGCCCGGCAACCGCGATGATATCGCCTGCCCAGGCCTCTTCGATCGGCCGCCTCTCGAGCCCGCGATAGGCCTGCAATTTGGTCAGCCGCGCCTGCTCGATCACCCGGCCGTCGCGGCCCAAGGATTTGACCGGCATGTTGAGGCGCGCCACCCCGGAATGGATGAGACCGGTCAGCACGCGGCCGAGATAGGGGTCGTAGTCGAGCGTCGTCGCGAGCATGGAAAACGGCGCGTCGGGATCGGCGTGCGGCGGCGGGACATGCGCCAGGATCAATTCGAAAAGCGGCGACAAATCCTTGCGCGGCGCGTCGAGAGCGGCAGTCGCCCAGCCCTGGCGGCCGGACGCAAACACGGTCGGGAAATCGAGCTGCGCTTCGGTCGCGTCGAGCGCCGCGAACAGATCGAAGATCTCGTTGTGGACCGCCTGAGCGCGGGCGTCGGCCCGATCGACCTTGTTGACGACGACGATCGGCCGCAAACCCTGGTTCAACGCCTTGCCGACAACAAATTTGGTCTGCGGCATCGGGCCGTCGGCGGCATCGACCAATACGAGAACCCCGTCGACCATGCTGAGGATGCGTTCGACCTCGCCGCCGAAATCGGCGTGGCCGGGCGTATCGACGATGTTGATGCGGACGTCCCGCCAGACGACCGAGGTGCATTTGGCGAGGATCGTGATGCCGCGCTCGCGCTCGAGCTCGTTGGAATCCAGGGCACGTTCGGCAACCTGCTGGTTGGCGCGGAACGCGCCGCTCTGGCGCAGCAGCGCATCGACCAACGTGGTCTTGCCATGGTCGACATGGGCGATGATCGCGATGTTGCGAATGTCCAATTTATGCAAAACCTCACCCGCACGCAGCGCGGGCGCGGAATGGTCAGGTGCGACCGGAATCGGCCAGGAGCTGTGACAGGTCGACCTCGGGGCGCGCACCGAAATGGCCGATGATTTCGGCAGCGCACAAACTGCCGATCTCGCCGCAAATGGGAAGCAGCACAGCGCGGGTCAAGGCATAGGGGAAGCCGCTGGCGTAAAGATCGCCCTCCCCGGTGGTATCGGCCGACTATCTCGCGCCGGAGCAAGATTTCGTCGGACAGGGAAGGATCCTCGACGGCCCGGGCGAGCGTCATGTGCCCGCACACCGCTCGACCCGCGCCGGCTGAACAGTTAGCCCTTGTATTGCAGTATGGTCAGACCGTCGTTGACGTCGGTCACGTACATCAGCCCGTCCGGCGCCACGTAGACATCGTTTGATTGGATCACGCGTGGGCGGTTCGGACGCGGGTCGACCATCTTCTCGGGCGCGGGCGGCACAAAATGCGCAACCTCGCGCGGCGCAAACGGGTCGGCGATGTCGAACACCCGCACACCCGCATTTTGGTAGGTGGCGAAGATCAGCTGCTCGCTCTGGAATGAGCCGGGGCGGTTCTCGTGGAGGTTATGCGGGCCGAATTTCGCCCCTTTTTTGCAATAGTCTTCTTCGGCCGGGGTCGGGAACGCGGCGATTTGGACCGGGTTGGTCGGTTCGCGCACATCGAACACCCAGCAGCGCTGAATGCCGTTGGCGCAATTGTCGAGATTGCCCTCGTCGGCGAAGACCGCGAGGTTGCGGCCGGGCAGCGGCAGCGGGGTGTGGGTGCCGCCGCCGAACGGCGGGCACCAGTTGCGGTGGGCGAGCAGCTTTGGTGCGGTCGGGTCTGCGACATCGAGGATCGTCATTCCGCCGTCGCGCCACGCGGCGTAGGCGAGGTCGCCGCTGACGATCGCATGGTGCAACGCGTAGCGCCGGCCGCTCCAGCTCGGCATCTCGCCGCCTGCAGTGTGCATGCCGGGCAGCCACCACCGGCCGACGACCTCGGGGCGGGTTGGCTCGGCCAGGTCGATGATCGCCAGTGCGCACGAGGTTGAACACCTTGCCTTCGTCGGGCCCGCGTTCGTTGCGAAGCCCCTCCAATGTCTTTACGTCGAACGTCACGGTCTTGGTCAGGCGGCCGAGCCCTTCCTGGCCCGCTTCCTCCTCGACAAGGCGTCGCGTTTTGTAGGCGAGATCGGCGACAAAGCCGATTTGCGGGGCATAGGCGTTGCGCACCGCCGCATAGAGCTTCGCGAGGTTCTTGTAGCTTTCGATGTGATCGCGCAGCTCGGCTGAGGGCGAGAGGATTTCCCACAGCGCCTCAATGTCCTTATAGCCCTCGTAGAATGCCTTGCGGGCGTCGGGATCGAACAACCCGCCTACTACCCTTTCAAGTTTCTCGTCGGCGCTACCCTCTCCGGCGTCGAGATACGCCATCCTGGCATTCTCTATCTTCTTCAGAAAGTCCTTCAGCAGCAGGTCGAGATCCTCGATCACGCCGCTTACGTCGGCGCTGTCGAACTGGAGCGCCTTCTTCAATTCCCGCAGCACGCCGACAAAGTCGATGACGAGGCCGACCCGCTTCTGCACCCCGTTTGCGTCGACATAGGGCCGGTTCACCCGCGCGATCGCCTGCAGCAGCACGTGGTCGCGCATCGGCTTGTCGAGATACATGCAATAGAGAAGCGGCGCGTCGTACCCGGTCAGCAATTTGTCGGTGACGATCAGGATTTTCGGGTGCTCGTTGGCCTTCTTGAACAGCAGACGCACATCGCTCTCGCGCTGTTCCGAAATTTGCAGTTGAGCCACCAGCGGCCGATCGATGACATCGGCGGCGTTTTCGGTATAGACGGCTTCCGACCATTCGGGCGGCAGCAATTTGTCGAGCGCGCGCTTGTACTTGGCGCAGGCCTCGCGGTTTACCCCGACCAGAAACGCTTTGTAGCCGAGCGGTAGGACGCTTTCCTTGAAATGCTCGGCTACGAACGCCGCAACCTTATCGACCCGATCGTCAGCCGTCAGGAAAGTTCGCAGGCCCACCGCGCGGTCGAGGACCCGGTTCAGTTCGTCGATGTCGGTGATGCCCTCGGCCTCGGCTAGGTCGAAGAATTCCTTGTCGAGCCGATCAGCCGGGACGGTCATGTCGCTCGGCGCCATCATGTGCCGGAGCGGCAATGTCGTCTCGTCCTCGATCGACTCCAGGATCGAGTACTTGTCGAGATAGCCCTGCGCGTCGTTGATGCCGAAGATTTTGAACGTGCCTTCGCCCTGCGCGGCCCGGGCGATCGGCGTGCCCGTGAAGCCGATGATCGTGGCGTTGGGGACCGCGGCCATCATGTAGGTGCCAAGGTCCTTGGCGACCGAGCGGTGCGCCTCGTCGATGAAGACGTAGATGTTGCTGCGAGTGTTCGCGTCCTTATCAATGCCCTCGAATCGATGGATCGTCGAGAGGATCAGGCCGCGCCGATCTGCTCTTAACAGATCGCGCACATCCTGCTTGGAGCGGGCGTGCCAGATCGAGATGTCCTGCTGCTGCATCTCGCCGAGCATTTTCTCGACCCAGCCCTTCAGCTGGCCCTCAAGCTCAAGGCGATCGACGACGAGGATCACGGTCGCGTTGTGGAACCGCTCCTTCTCCTCGAGGATCAGGCGCGCCGCGGTCAGCAGGGTGAAGGTCTTGCCCGAGCCCTGGGTATGCCAAACGAGGCCGCGCGTTTTGGCGTTGTCCTGGCACCGCGCGACGATCTTGTCGATCGCAATGCGCTGGTGCTGGCGCAATACCGATTTCTTCGTCTCGCCGTCCTCGACGTAGAACAGAATCCAGTGCTGGAGCGTGCGCAGGAAATCGGTCGGCTCGAAAAACGACTGCACCGCAAATCTGTAGGTTTCCTCGCGCTCCTGCTTCCACCGCGCCATGAAGCGCCGGCTGGCGTTCCAGGTCACCCCGTACCAGTAATCGAGCAGATGGGTCACGTTGAAGAGCTGCGGCGCGCCGAGCAGCTCGGGCGTCTCCTTCTCGTAGCGCCGCAATTGAGTGATGCCGCGCTCGATGGCGCCGCCGTCCTTTGGGTTCTTGTGTTCGACGACGCAGACCGGGATTCCGTTGACGACAAACATGACATCGGCTCGGTTGCCCTTGCGGGCCGGCGGTTTCAGCGCCCATTCCCAGGTGACGTGAAGGGTGTTGTCGGCCGGTGCGTCGAAATCGATGAGCTGGACGTGCCGGTGCCGCTTCTCGGCTTGGTCATACCATTGCCGCTCGCCGCGCAGCCAGGCCAGCGTCTCGCGGTTGCCCTCGACAGTCGGCCGGATTGCCTCCAGTTTCTCTATCAGTTGCCGGACCGCGTCGGCCGACAGCCACGGATTGAACCGGGCGAGCACTGCTTCCAACTCGTCGCGGAACAGCATGCCGGCCTCGCCGCCCCGCTTCTGCTTGGCGACTTCGGGCGGGATCGCGGTCCAGCCGATCGCGACGGCGTGCGCGACCATCGGGAACTGGACGGAGCCTGCTTCGCTGATCTGCAGCTCAGGCACAATGGATCTCCGAGTTGCGGGCCGGCTCGGGGCCGAGGTACATGTGTACCCAGGCCCTCGCTTCGTCATACGGAGGAGAACACTCGTGAAGGATCAGATCCATATCCGCAATGCCGAAGCCGCACAGCTCGCACGCACGCTGGCACGGCAGACCGGCAGGACGATCGGCGACGTCGTACTGGATGCCCTCCGGCACTACCGTCCCGACCGTCCCGGGAGAGCGCCGCCGAACGAGGTCGAGGTCTGGCGGCGCCTGTTGCGCGGGGACCGCGAGGGTGGTCTAGCGGAGGCAGAGATGCCCATCGAGGCGCTGTACGACGAGGGTACGGGACTGCCGGCGTGATCGTTCTCGACAGCTCGGTACTGGTCAGGATCATCAAAGGCGAGCCCGATGCCGAGCGGCTGCTCGACCTCTTGGCCCAAGAGGAATGCGCGATCGGCGCGCCGACGCTGGTTGAAACGCGCGCCTGGTGCTCGGTCAATCTGGCGGCGCGCCGGTCGAGTTGGCTGGAGCATTTGGTCGAGTCCGGACACGGCACCGTCGTTCCGTTCAGCCGCGAGATGGCAGACGCGGCGTCGGGCGCCTTTGACCGGTTCGGCAGAGCGAGCGGACACCCGGCACGGCTGAATTTTGGCGACTGCATGGCCTATGCCGTATCGGCCGTCATGGGCGCCCCGTTGTTGTTCAAGGGCGGGGATTTCGGGCAGACGGACGTGATGGCGCATCCGGCGTCGATCCGGTTGTGACCGCATCCGATCGCCCGAACAGCCGCCAGCTTCGCCCGCTGCCGCGGGACGCGGCTATCGAGGAGAATGCTCACCCGCGCTCGGCGTAGATGCTCTCGCGGCTGATCGCCTCGTCGGAGAGCGGTTTCGTATCGGGCAGCCCCGACACGTCGCGCCACAGCTTGACCCGTTCCCCGGGCGTCTTCGGTGGCGCCGGCCTGCTCCTCGAGCAGGTGTAGCAGGTGGTCGGCAAGCGGCACCCCGCGCGCCGCGGCGTGCGCCGCGAGGCTCGCCTCGATGTCCGGAGGGAGATCGATCGTCACGGACATGATGGGTCTCCCGCTGCCTGTCTGTTATCTCAGCCGTATTAGGCCGCATTCCCCACGCAAGAAGGGGTGCGGGCAATCGCACCGCCATGAAAACACCCTGAGCCCGTCTGCAACCTCCCTCTCCGCCCCGGGGGCGGAGAGGGCCGGGGTGAGGTGGGGAAGCCGCAGCGCCTGCCGCCGCCCACCTCACCCTCCCATCGCTGCGCGCTGGGCCCCTCCCTCTCCGCCCTGAAGGGCGGAGAGGGGAAGTTCCGCGGCCGTGCTCTGGTGCACTTCCATCGGGGCGAGCGCCGCCAGGTCGAGATCGCCGACCCGTATCTCGCCGGTCATCAATTTATGCAGCAGCGCCTTGAACAGTTCGTTTAGCACCGCCCGCACCTTTTCATTCTGCTCTATTTGCCGATCGAGGAGCTGTAAAATTGAGGCAATGGCGTATTGTTCTGTAGGCGTGGGGAGTGTGACAGTTTGGGCCGCAAATGAATTCCGATTAAGCGTGGGCACGCTGACGCCCTGAGAAAATCTGGAAAAGTCAAATCCCCTCAAAAAATAGGAAATAAATAATTCATCATTACCATGAAAATCTGTCGCAAAAAGTGTTGTGTTCAGTGGCCAGTATGGGACCGCCGAGTAGCTGACCTTTCCAACGCTCCCGCTTCGTCCGACCATTACGCCCGGCACTCGGGCTCCTTCGGGGCTATGATTGTGCATCCCAACGACGCCGTTGGAGCCAAAGACTGGAACGGCCCCAGGCTCTCTTCGTGAGGTCGGTAGATCGAAGCCTCGTTGCAATTGAACGGCATGGGAGAACGGAACTTGTGCCCAGCCCTCAGGCAAAGTGTCGGTCTCGCTCTCTTGGGAGTCTTGGCCTCGTTTCTGCTGAAGCGACCGGAGAACGGCGAAAAGGGTTTGATCCAGTTCGGATTGCTGCTTGGTTACTGACTCTAAAACCTTCGTAAGTTCAGCAATCGAGGCGCGAGGATCTGCTGAATTTTGCGCGACCCACCGGCTCGGGCTGAGGTTGTAATCCGCCTCCTCGGCCTGCTGTCGCGTAATGACGGCGATCTCGCCCTCGACCGACTCGCCCTTCAAAAAAGCAGCGGCGAGCGGGCGGATGTCGGCGTCGGGAATGAAATTTTTTGGCTGGCCCTTTGCTACCCGGCGGCTCGCGTTAAGCAGCACGATGCGATCCTTGCGCGCTGCCGGCTTGCGCTTCGACAGCACGACGATCACGCCGGCGGCTGACGTGTTGTAGAACAGGTTGTCGGGCAAGAGGATCACACCATCGATCAGGTCGCGATCGACGAACCATTTGCGGATATTGCGCTCCCGGTCTTCGTTCTTCGAGCCTGAGCCGCGCGTCACCGCGCCGGTGTCGAGCACGACCGCCGCCCGGCCGCGCTCGTTGAGGGAGGCCATCGTGTGCTGCAGCCACGCCCAATCGCCTTTGCCGGTGGTGATGCCGCCCTGGGTGCGGAACCGGTCGAACGGGTCATCGGCGAAGATGTCAGGATTGAAATCCTGGTTCCAACATGGGGTTGGCCACGACGATGTCGTAGGTGCGAATCTTGCTGTCTGCCGTCTTGAATTTCGGATTGATCATCGTGTCGCCGCGAGCGATCTCGACACTCATGTCGTGAATGATCGCGTTCATCTGCGCGACGGCGTAACTCTCGGCCATCAATTCCTGGCCATAGAGCCTGAGCGGGACCTTGCTGGTTGGATCGAGTTCTCGCGCGACGAGCTGAAGCTTCACAAGCAGCCCCGCCGACCCGCACGCATAGTCGTGGCACTCCTCACCGGGCTTCGGGCGCATGATGTGCGCTATCAGGAAGCCGACTTCTGTTGGCGTAAAATGTTCGCCGGCGCTCCCTCCCGAGCCTTCGGCGAATTTCCGCAGCAGGTATTCACAGGAGCGGCCGAGAAAATCGGGTTGGACGTCGGCGAGGCCTAGCCGATAACGCGGATCGGAAAAGGTTTCGACGACTTCGCGCAATTTGGCCGGGTTGATGTCCCGCTCGCCGTTGCGCTCGGCGGCGAAATCCACGACGTCAATGACGCCCGACAATGAAGGGTTATGCCGCACGACGGCGCGCACGGCTTTGGTCAGGTGCTCGCCAATGTCGCGCGGGCGGGTAGTGCGGCCCTGATCGTCATTCGGCCAATGGATAACAAAGTCAAGCGATTTCCTGTCAACGTTGCCGTTGTTGCACTGATAATCATTGATATTTTAGCACAAATATGCTAGCGTCGGCCGTTTCCACTGCTTCCGGAGGTCATCCTGATGAGCTTGACCAGTTCTCGCGTTATATCGATATCGTCGGCCCCGCGACCCACGGCCCTTACCGCCTTAAGGAAAACCGAGCCTGATATGCACCTGATAAAACAGGTGGAACAGGTGGCCAGGTTGGCCCTGGAACCGCCGGGCCCGGGATTTGGCCGGGATTTCCGAGCGTCGGGATTATAGGCGCGGTAGAAATCCTCGTATTTCTAATCCGGCAATTACTCAGCTGGCTGTTGTCTGGCTGTAAAAAGAGCGAGAACCGCCATGGGGGCGTGGGGTTCGCGTGATCGGTGAGGCTCGGCGGCGCGAAACGGGGCTAGCCGGGGGAAGGGCTGGGTTCCGACAATGCGGGGCGCATTATCTCCTCTTCGAGAGCCCGAGCACTGCCGACCCGGCGATTGCCGAGAGGGCGGAACCGACGAGGACGCCCAGGCGCATGACGGCTTCGACATCGGATTCTCCAAAGGCGAGCGTGCCGATGAAGAGGCTCATCGTGAAACCGATACCGGTCAGAATGCTGGTGCCCCAGAGCGTCACCCAGCCGGCGCTCGCGGGTATTTCCGCCCAGCCGGCGCGGATGACCAGCGCCGCGCTGCCAAAGACGCCGATCTGTTTGCCGAAAAACAGGCCGGCGGCGATGGCGAGCGGCACCGGCTCCAGAACGGAGGAGAGCGACAAGCCGGCGAAGGACAACCCCGCATTGGCGAACCCGAACACCGGCAGGATGCCGAACGCCACCCAGGGCGCCAGCTCATGTTCGAGGCGGATGAGCGGGGATTCGTCGCCCGGCTTGACCTCGAACGGGATCGCCAGGGCCAATGCTACGCCGGCCAAGGTGGCGTGCACGCCGGATTTGAGCACAAACACCCACAGCACGAGGCCGACGAGCACGTACCATATAATCCGCCGAACCCCGGCGAGGTTCAGCACGACGAGGACCGCCAGTGCCGCCGCGGCGACCGCCAGCGACACCCAAGAGAGCTCCTCGGTATAAAAAATGGCGATCACGACGATGGCACCGAGATCGTCGATGATCGCGAGCGCGGTCAGGAAGAGTTTGAGCGCGGTCGGGACCCGGCTGCCGAGCAGCGCCATGACGCCGAGCGAGAATGCGATATCGGTCGCCGCCGGGATCGCCCAGCCGGATGCGGCGCCGGGCGCGTGCCAGGTGATGCCGAGATAGATCAGCGCCGGCACCACCATGCCGCCGATCGCCGCCGCGGCAGGCAGGATCGTGCCGCTTCGGTCGGCGAGTTGGCCGGCTAGTACCTCGCGTTTGATCTCGAGCCCGACCAGCAGAAAGAAGATTGCCATCAGCCCGTCATTGACCCACAGCAGCAGCGGCTTCTCGATGCCGAAAGTGCCGATGCGCACCGAGCCGCGCAGGCTCAGCAGCAAGTCGTAAAATTCGGCCAGCGGCGAATTGGCGAGCGCGAGCGCGACGGCCGAAGCCAGCATCAGCACGATCCCGCTCGCCGCCTCGTGGCGGAACAGTCGTTGCAGCCTGGCAAGGAGCATCGATCTCTCCCCTCGGTCCCTTGGCCTACCGGTCCCCTGGCCCGCAAGCCGAGGAGCAGTTAAGCTTATCGATGAAGGCACCCAGAGGCGAATATGGACAACGGCATCGCGGGCATCGACCACGTCATTGTCGGGGTTCGCGATCTCGAACGGACGCGGCTGGAATGGAGCCGGCTCGGCTTTACCCTGTCGCCCCGCGGCCGGCATATCGGACAAGGAACGGCGAATTATTGCATCATGTTTACGTCCGACTATGTCGAACTTCTCGGCATCGTCGATCCGGACGATTTTGTTCAGCGGCTCGACAGCTTTCTGGCGCAACGCGAGGGGTTGATGGCGGCGGCGTTCGCGCCAGCCGGCGCCCCCGAGGAGGTGCGCACGACGCTGCTCGGCCACGGGCTTCACCCCTCGGAGCCGCGGCCGCTCGGCCGCCAGCTCGAGCTCCCGGAGGGCGCCGTCGTGCCGCGCTTCAGCCTGATGTCGCTGCCGGCGGACGAGACGCCGGGGCTGGACTGCTTTATCTGCTCGCATCTGACGCCGGAGCTGATGCGGCGTTCCGAATGGTTGCATCATCCGAACGGCGCCCTCGGTCTGAGAGGCATCCATGTGCTGGTCGAGAGCACGGCTGCGCTGCTGGAGCCTTATGACCGGCTGTTCGGCATTCAGCAGGTGACCACCACCGATGCGGTCGCCTGCGTTCACGCCGGGCCGCACCGGATCGTGTTCAGCACGCCCGACGACTTCTCGACCATGTATCCGGCGCTCGATGTCGCATCGGATTTCCCGCTGCCCGGGATTGTCTCGGTCGAATTTGGGGTCGCGCGGCGGGAAGATACCGCCGATTGCCTGACGCGGCGGCAGGTCTCGTTTCAAGAACTGCCGGACGGCAGCCTCGTCGTGCCGGCACACGAAGCGACCGGAGCGATCCTGTTCTTTTCCTAGCCAGCCGTACCGAGTCAGAATTGGCCCCGGCTGATGCGGAACACGTCGGGGTGGGCCGGGTCCTCGATATACGAAAGCTCGAGGCTCAGGGGCGGCGGCTTCGGGGCTTTCTTGTCCTCGGCGCGCGCGGCAGCGGCGACGCCGCTCAGCACCAGAAGGATGGTCCGCTGCTGCTCGTCGCTGGCGCGAAATACCAGGATTGCGTCGGGCGCCAGCTGATGGTTGGCGACCACGCTGTCCGGCTTGAAATTTTCGGTCGAGAAGTAGTCGCGCAGGGAATTCGCGGCGCCGACGATCGTCTCGTCGCCGGCAGTGCTTCCGTCGCTCGACCAGACGATATTCACCTGGCCGAGCTTTTTCGAGCGGTACCCCAAGATGTAGGAGATGCGGGCGTTGCCGCTGTGCGGCAACAAATCGGCGACGGTAAGCGACAGGACAAGGGTTTTTTCGGTTGGATGGATAGCGCGCGCCAGCTTTCCGGCCTGCTCCGGGAAGTCTTTGCGGATCGCCTGCCTTACTTGCTCGTCATTCATTCCGAACCGCGCCTGCCGGAAGCCTTCGATGACGGCAGGCGGACCGTGCTGCTCCGAAGCGGCATCATCGCCGGTCGGGGTCTGCCCGCGCACCGCGCCGCACAAAGCAACCAGCATGAGCGCAAGGAGAACCGACCGCCGCGACCGGGCACACTTCCGGACAAGAGATTCGGCCCTCTCGGTCAAGGCTGCCTGGACAGAAACGGTCACGTCCCGCATAGTCCAACGATCATATTTCGCAGGAACGGTTCCGCGTGGCGTTGAGACCCGGTCTGTTTTTTGCTGTTGTCGCGGCTTGCTCGCTTGCGGCGTTGACGCCGCGGTTGGCGGCGGGTCAGCACATCACTGTCGACGGCCGTTTCTCGCCGGCCCAGACCCTGGTCGGGCCTAACTACTCGATCACCGCCAATCTCGGCAAGCAGGTCGGCAGCAACCTTTTCCACAGCTTCGGACAGTTTGGTCTGTCGACCGGCGAAAGCGCCGCGTTCAGCGGGCCTGCGACCGTCAATAATATCATCGGCCGGGTGACCGGCGGCAATCTGTCGTCGATCGACGGGCGGATTCAGTCCAACATCGCCGGCGCCAACCTCTACCTGATAAACCCCAACGGCATCGTGTTCGGGCCGAACGCGACGGTCAATGTCTCGGGCAGCTTTCATGCCTCGACCGCCGACTACGTCAAGATGTCGGACGGTGCCAAGTTTCAGGCGACCAACCCCGGCGCCAGCACGTTGAGCGCGGCGCCTCCGGCGGCTTTCGGATTTCTGACGTCGAGGCCGGCCGCGATCACGGTCAACGGCAGCAGCCTGGGACCGGTGTCGGGGACCCTCGGTCTGGTCGCCGGACCCGTCTCGATCAACTCCGCCGCGACCCTCGCTGCGCCCGGCGGCACGATCCACGTGACGAGCGCCGCCGGCACCGGCGAGGTGCCGGTCGACCCACGCAACACCCCGGCCTTGACGGTCGGCAATTTCGGGTCGGTCGACATCAAGGGCGGCTCCAAACTCGATGTCGGCAATCCGGGCGTCCTCGGCGCCGGCGGCAGCGTCTTCATCCACGCCGGGGCATTGACGATCGATGCCAGCCAGATCGGCGCCGACAATTACGGTTCGGGTCCCGGCGGGGTCATCGCGCTGCGCGGCGAGACGCAGGTAGCTCTGTCCAATGGCACCTCTGTTCACGCGGCGGCGTTGGGTAGCGGCGGCGGCGCGGGGATCTCCATTGCGACCGCGCCAGCCGGCGCCATCTCGGCCGATGCCAGCCTGGTGCTGACCAGCAGCACCGGGCCGGGGAGTGCGGGCCCGCTCGCCGCATCGACCGGCCAGCTGACCCTGACGAACGGCGCCGAGCTGGCGAGCATCACCCAGGGCACCGGCAATAGCGGACCGGTCGCGGTCAATGCCAATACTGTCGTAGTCGACGGCACCGCCAACCCCACAGCTCTGACCGCAATCGGCGCGGTCACGACCGGGCGGGGGACCGCCTCCGATGTGGCGGTCTCCGCCGGTACCCTGACCATCCTGGCCAATGGCGAAATCATCAGCTTCACCGCCGGGCCGGGCAACGCCGGCAATGTCTCGCTGAGCGCTCCCGGCGCAGTGTCCATCGACGGGACCTCGACGGTCTTTCAGGCCGGTATTCTGTCTCAAGCCAACCCCGGAAGCAGCGGGAATGCGGGCTCGGTGCAGGTTAACGCCGGCTCTCTATCGCTCGTCAATGCCGGGCAGATTTCCGCGTCGACGATCGGTTTGGGGGCGGGCGGCGACGTCAATGTCCAGGTCGGCGGCAACCTCTCGATAAACGGCGCCGGGTCCTTGTCGACGACGACCGGGATCCGCGCCACGACACTCCTGCCCGGCGCAAAGAACGCCGGCAACATAACCGTCACCGCCGGCGATTTGTCGATCGTCACCAACGGGGAGATCGCCAGCGCCACGTTCGGATCTGGAAATTCGGGAAATGTCTCGGTCAGCGTCGCCCGGACATTGTCGATTGACGGCACCTCGGCGACCCAATTGACGGGCATTGCGTCCAACAACGCCAGTTCAGTCAGTAACGGCAGCGCCGGCAATGTCACCGTCAATGCCGGGAGCTTGAAGATCGTCACCAACGGTCAGGTCTCGAGCGGCACCTTCGGAACGGGTAACGCCGGCAACCTATCGGTCAATGTCGCCGGCGCGCTGACCATCGACGGGACGAACGCCAATCCCAATTTCGAGACCGGAATAACCACGGATGCAGAACCGGGAAGCAAAGGCAACGCCGGCAGCGTGAGCGTCGCCGCGGGCAATATGTCGATCATCAACGGCGGCACAATATCGAGCGACGCCTTCGGGCTCGGCAATGCCGGCGATGTCAACATCAATGCCGGGGCGTTGCAGCTGGCAAGTTCGGGTGGCATTTCCAGCGACACCACAGGACCCGGAAACGGCGGCATTGTAACGATCGCCGCCGGGACCTTGTCCATCGGCCCCGATGGCCAGATCACCACCGACACGACGAATTTGGGCAACGGCGGCAGCATTGCCGTCAACGTCGCCGGCGCCCTGTCGATCGACGGCGTTTCGCAGACCGTTCTAACTGGCATCAGTGCGATTTCTCTTCCGCTCAAGACTGGAGCAGCCACCGGAAACTCCGGCAACATCACCGTCAATGCCGGATCGTTGTCAATCACACCAAACGGGCAGATCACGACCGATACGTTCGGGACCGGCAAAGGTGGCACCATTGCCGTGACCGTCGCCGGGGCGATATCGATCGACGGCACGTCATCGACCGTCCCGACGGGTATTACCGCGCTGACCGACAGCACGGGCAGCGCGGGCAACATCTCGGTCACCGCCGGCTCACTGTCGATGAGCCCCAATGGCCAGATTGCGACTGATACCTTCGGAATGGGCAAGGGCGGCGATATTGCTGTGACTGTCGCCGGCGCGCTGTCGATCGACGGCACGTCGTCGACCGTCCCGACGGGTATTACTGCGCTGACCGACAGCACGGGCAGCGCGGGCAACATCACGATCGCGGCGGGCAGTCTCAGCATCGTAACGAACGGGCTGATCTCGGTAAACTCGTTGGGCGGGACCGGGAGCGCCGGAAGCGTCACGGTCAATGTTGCCGGTGCGTTGTCGATCGATGGCCGCGGGCAGAACCTGTCTACCGGCATTTCCTCGGAGTCGGGGTTCAACCCAGGAAACGCGGGAGACGTTCGGGTCACCGCCGGTTCGCTGGCGCTCACCAACGGCGGGCAGATCTCCGCCTCGACGTTCGGCGCCGGCGCGGGCGGCGATGTTCAGGTCGCCGCCGGAGTATTGGGGTTGAGCAATGGCGGAATGATCTCCGCCTCGACCTACGCCGCCGGCGCGGGGGGCAATGTCCAGGTCACCGGCAACTCGCTCGCGATTACCCAGGACGGGTCGATCTCGGCTTCGACCTTCGGAAATGGTGCGGGTGGCAATGTCACTGTCGCGATTGCCGGACCGCTTTCGATCGACGGAACTGCGCAGAACAACGTCACCGGTATCACTTCGGCCTCGGGAACCGGCGGCGGAAATGCCGGCGCGGTGACTGTCAGCGCCGGCTCGCTCGCCATTTTCAATGGCGGCGAGGTCTCGGCCTCCACCGTCGGCCAAGGCGCCGGCGGCGACATCATGGTCAATCTGGCGGGCGACCTGGTGATCGATGGGATCGCCAACCCGAGTGCCGCGGTGCCGGCCGGAATTATTGCCCGCACTCTCGATCCCAACGGCGGCAACGCCGGGCATATAACCGTCAATGCCGGCAACGTCTCGATCCTCAACAGCGGGGTGATTTCCACCTCGACCTTTGGCAACGGCGCCGCCGGAGAAGTCTCGGTAAACGCGTCGGGCAAGCTTGTCATCGACGGCGCCGGCACGCCGAGGTTTGGCGCCAGCATCGCGTCCAGCGCCAATTTCGGCGGCGGGAACGCGGGCACGGTGGCAGTCGGCTCCGACAGCCTGTCGCTTTCGAATGGTGGTGAGATCCAGAGCCTGACCTTTGGTTCGGGCAATGGCGGGGATCTCAATGTCACCGCGCGAGGCGGTGTCGTCATCGACGGCACGGGAACGCAGGTGCGCACCGGTCTCTTGACCAATGCGGAGCCCGGAAGCACTGGCCGCGCCGGCGCAGTAACTCTGGCCGGTCAGGACATCGTCGTCACCGGCGGCGGGCTCGTCAGCTCGGGCACGGCGGGGCAAGGCGATGGCGGCACTGTGCAGGTCGCCGCGCGGGGATCGCTGAGCTTGAGCCAAGCCGGCAGCGGGATCATCGCTTCGGCGAGCTCGACGGCGAGCGGCAACGCCGGGTCGGTGATGGTGGCGGCGGCGCAGATCGCGCTGGTGTCGGGGGCGGAGATCTCCAGCACGACGGCGGGGACCGGCGCCGGCGGCTCGGTCGATGTGACGACGCCCGGCACGCTGATGCTCGACGGCGCCGGCGTCTCCAATACCCAGATCGCCGCCTCGGCGACGGGGGCGCAATCGGGGCCCGGAGGTTCGGTGACGGTAGCGGCCAATGCCCTCACCATCGCAGGCGGCGCGCAGATCGCCGCCACCACCGCCGGGCCCGGCCAAGGCGGCGATGTCGCGGTGAGCGTGGCGAACAATGTGACATTGTGGGGCACCGGGCCGGGCGGCGCGAGCGGGATCACCGCCTCGGCCGAGGCGGGCTCGACCGGTGCGGCGGGGGAAGTGGTGCTGGCGGCGGGCGGCGCCCTCGCGCTGTCCGGTGGTGCGAGAGTGACCTCGACGACGGCCGGCGCAGGCAATGGCGGCACCGTGCAGGTCACCGCCCAGGGGCCATTGAGCTTGACCGATACCGGGAGCGGGATCATCGCCTCGGCTGGTTCGACGGCGAGCGGCAATGCCGGGTCGGTGATGGTGACGGCGCCGCAGATCGCGCTGGTGTCGGGGGCCGAGATCTCCAGCACCACTGCGGGGACCGGCGCCGGCGGCTCGGTCGATGTGACGACGCCCGGCACGCTGATGCTCGACGGCGCCGGCGTCTCCAATACCCAGATCGCCGCCTCGGCGACGGGCGCGCAATCGGGGCCCGGAGGTTCGGTGACGGTAGCGGCCAATGCCCTCACCATCGCAGGCGGCGCGCAGATCGCCGCCACCACCGCCGGGCCCGGCCAAGGCGGCGATGTCGCGGTGAGCGTGGCGAACAATGTGACATTGTCGGGCACCGGGCCGGGCGGCGCGAGCGGGATCACCGCCTCGGCCGAGGCGGGCTCGACCGGTGCGGCGGGGGAAGTGGTGCTGGCGGCGGGCGGCGCACTCGCGCTGTCCGGTGGTGCGAGAGTCACCTCGACGACGGCCGGCGCAGGCAATGGCGGCACCGTGCAGGTCACCGCCCAGGGGCCATTGAGCTTGACCGATACCGGGAGCGGGATCATCGCCTCGGCTGGTTCGACGGCGAGCGGCAATGCCGGGTCGGTGATGGTGACGGCGCCGCAGATCGCGCTGGTGTCGGGGGCCGAGATCTCCAGCACCACTGCGGGGACCGGCGCCGGCGGCTCGGTCGATGTGACGACGCCCGGCACGCTGATGCTCGACGGCGCCGGCGTCTCCAATACCCAGATCGCCGCCTCGGCGACGGGCGCGCAATCGGGGCCCGGAGGTTCGGTGACGGTAGCGGCCAATGCCCTCGCCATCGCAGGCGGCGCGCAGATCGCCGCCACCACCGCCGGGCCCGGCCAAGGCGGCGATGTCGCGGTGACCGTGGCGAACAATGTGAGATTGTCGGGCGCCGGGCCGGGCGGCGCGAGCGGGATCACCGCCTCGGCCGAGGCGGGCTCGACCGGCGCGGCCGGGGAAGTGGTGCTGGCGGCGGGCGGCGCGATCGCGCTGTCCGGTGGTGCGAGAGTGACCTCGACGACGGCCGGAGCAGGCAATGGGGGCACCGTGCAGGTCACCGCCCAGGGACCATTGAGCTTGACCGACGCCGGGAGCGGGATCATCGCCTCCGCTAGTTCGACGGCGAGCGGCAATGCCGGGTCGGTGATGGTGACGGCGCCGCAGATCGCGCTGGTGTCGGGGGCCGAGATCTCCAGTACGACGGCGGGTACCGGCGCCGGCGGCTCGGTCAATGTGACGACGCCCGGCGCACTGCTCGTCAACGGCGGCGGCGATCCAAACACCCAGATCGCCGCATCGGCGATCGGGCCGCAATCGGGTCCGGGCGGCTCGGTGACGGTAAACGCCAACAGCCTGACCGTAGAGGGCGGCGCGCAGATCGCCAGCTCGACCGCGGGTCCCGGCAAGGGTGGCGATGTCGATGTCATGGTCGCTACCGACATCGTGCTGCCGGATCGCGGACCACAAATCACCGCGCGATCGACCGGCAGCGGCGATGCGGGGTCGATCACTGTCTCGGCAGGCCGCTTGTTGATGAACAACGGTGCGGCGATTTCGACCGAAGCCGCAACGTCGACGGCCAGCGGCGGCAACATCACGTTGCACATCCGCGATTTCCTCTATCTGGTGAGCAGCGAGATCACCACCTCGGTCAAGGGCGAGACCGGGAACGGCGGCAACATCGCGATCGACCCGCAGCTCATGATCCTCGATCACAGCAGCATCATCGCCCAGGCGATCGAAGGCCATGGCGGCAACATCACGATCACCGCTGGTTTGTTTATCCCTTCTTCGGACAGCGTCGTATCGGCAACTTCGCAGCTCGGGATCTCCGGGACGGTCGAGGTCAATGGCCCGCGGGTCGATGTCAACGGCGCCCTGGTCGTGTTGTCGAGCGAGTTGCGCGGCCGGGCGGCGGTTCTGCGCGAGGCCTGCGCGGCCCGCAGCGACCGGCCGATTTCGAGCCTCGTCGAGGCGGGCCGGGGCGGCCTGCCGCAGGACCCGGAAGCAACGTTGCCAGCGCTCTACATCGCCGGCCGCGACGTCACCCCCAACCCGACGCCGGGCGCAGGCGGCATCGAGGCGGATGGCGGCGCAGTGCAAACGACGGCGCATCTGACAATGCGCTGCGGCTGAAGCCGATGACCGCCGCGGTCATCGACCCACTACGACGGCTTGCCCCGGCTCGGGACCGCATCATACGGACCTTGCGCGGTGCCGGCTTCAAGGCGCTGATAGGTGCGCACATCCTAGTCGCCGCGATCATCGTGGTTCGCGGTCATGGCTGGCTGCAACCCTTCGAGTTCCTGATCTATGACGGGTTGCGGGTGGCATGGGCCGGCAGCGCACCGAGCAACAGAGTCCTTCTGGTCGGCGGCACCGAGGCCGATGTCGAGGACTTCGATTGGCCGCTGAAGGACGGCGATCTCGCCGATCTGTTGGAGCGGATCGCCGGCTGGCACCCGCGGGTCATCGGTGTCGACATTTATCGCGACCGTCCGAAGCCGCCCGGCACCGAGCGGCTCGCGGCGGTTCTCGCCAAGCACAAGGAAATTGTCTGGACCTTCAAATTGCAGGATGGCGCGAAACGGGCGATCCCGCCTCCGGCGGTTCTACGCGGTTCGGACCGCGCCGTCCTCGCCGATGTCGTGACCGACCCGGGCAATGTCGTGCGGCGCGGCTTGTTGTACGCCGATGACGGCGTCGACAATTACACCAGCATGGGGATGGCCCTGGCTCTCGGCTATCTCGCTGTTGATCACATCAGGCCTGTGCCCGCGGAGGGGGATCAGCTGCGCCTCGGCAAGGCGCTGATTGCTCCCCTCGACGACAGCCGCGGACCCTACATCCGGCTAGACAGCGCCGGGTACCAAATGCTGCTCGATTATCACGGCGGTCCGCACCGGTTTCCATTGAAGAGCATCGGCGAAATCATGCGCGGTGATGATGCCGCCTCGCTGGTCCGCGGGCGGGCCGTTCTCATCGGTGTCACCTCGGAAAGCGTCAAGGATACCTTCTCGACCCCGTTCGGCACCGGCTTCGGCAGAGAAGAGCCGATATGGGGGATCACCATGCACGCGCTTATCGCCGACCAGTTGATCCGGGGGGCGATCGACGGCGCTCCGAGCCTGCGCGGTTTGTCCCGCGGCAGCGAGGATTTGTGGGTCTGGGGCTGGGCAATAGCCGGCATGGCCCTCGGGTTGCTCGTCCGGCACCCGATCCGGGCGGCCTGCGGCTCGGCCATCGGCGTGTTGGTACTCGCCGGCACCGTCTACCAAGCTTTCGGAATGGCCCTGCTGCTGCCGGCGGCGCCTGCTGCGATTGCCTGGCTCGGCTCGGCCGGGCTGACGAACCGGATCATGTACTCCGCCAGCAACCGCGCTCGCGCGCTGTTGCGCAAGAGCTTCGAACATTATCTCCCGCCCGCGGTCATTGCCCAAATGGTGGCTTCAGAGGCGCTGCCGAAGCTCGGCGGCGAGCGCCGGGAAATTTCGGTAGTGTTCACCGACGTCGCGGGGTTCACGACATTCTCCGAGACCGTCGAACCAGAATTTCTCGCAACCGTGTGCAACGATTATTTCGACGGGGTGTGCGCGGCGATCTTTGCCGAAGGCGGCATGGTGAATGAGTTCATCGGGGATGCGGTACTCGCATTTTTCGGCGCGCCGGTCGACCAGCCGGACCACGCCGACCGGGCGGTCAGCGCCGCATTGGGGATCGACGCGTTCGCCCGCCGCTTCAGCGCCGAGCAGGAGGCCCGCGGCATCCATTTCGGCCAAACCCGCATCGGGGTCCACACTGGCGTTGCGATGGTTGGCAACGTTGGCACCCGCTCCCGGCTGAAATATTCAGCGCTCGGCGATATGCTGAACACCGGATCGCGCCTCGAAGGATTGAACAAGACGATCGGCACGCGGATCTGTGTTTCGGGGGAGATCGTCGGCAAGGCGCAGCGCCACCGCTTCCGCCCGATAGGCTCGTTTGTCGTAAAAGGGCGTCACGCCGCAACTGATGTCTTCGAGCCGCTCGCGCCGGAGGATCTGGAAAGCGACCGGATCGGCCGCTATGAGGCCGCTTTCCGAATGGTGATGGCGGGGCTGCCCGAGACTGCCGAGCAGTTCGCGGCACTGCATCGCGAATATCCCGAGGATCCGTGCGTCGCATTCCATTGTCAGCGCCTCGAAGCCGGAGAAAGCGGCACGTTGATCGTCATGACCGAAAAATGAACCGCCTCGTCTTTCCGGCCGCGCTGCTAGCGGGGTCTCTGTTTTACGTTGCCCCGGTGGCCGCGCAGGTCGAGAGCGGCCGCGCCGCGGCACTCGATTACCTTGGGCGCGGGACGGCGGCCTTTCGTGCCGGGGACATCGTCGCGGCCACCCGCGCTTGGTCCGAGGCGATCCGTTTGTGCCGGCTCAACGTCGCCCCCGATCTCGAGGCTCAGGCCTTGGCGCGACGCGGCGAGGCGTACCGTGTCGAGGGTTATTTTCGCGACGCCAGCAGCGACCTTCAGGCCGCCCTTGCCAAGGCCGAGCAGAGCCGGGACCAGCCACTGATCGCGGCGAGCAGCGGAGCGCTCGGCAATCTGGCGTTCATGTCGCGCCGCACTGCGGTCGCCGAGCCGTTGCTCAGACGCGCGCGCGACCTCGCCAGCCGACTGCACGACCCTGCGATTCTCGCCGCGAGCAACAACGACCTCGGCAATCTTTACGCTTCGACAGGACGTCCGGCAGACGCCGCATCCGCTTACGCCGAGGCGATAGCCAGCGCCGAAGCGGCGCATGACGATGCGCTCGCCGCTACTGCGGAAACCAATGCCGCGCGTCTCGCGCTGCGCCGCAAGGATGCAACCCAAGCGACCGCACTGCTAACCCGAGCGGTCGACACGCTCGAGCGGTCGCCGCCTTCATACAATCGCGGCATGGCCCTGGTTTCGGCCGGTTCCGCGGTGTTCGAGGGCGAAGGAAGCATCCCGGCCGATGCGCAAGCCGTCGCTTCCCGCGCCTTCCGCGCCGCGGCGGGGAACGCCGACTCGCTCCACAACGCGACCCTTTCGTCATTGGCGCAAGGCGGTCTGGCTCAGCTCTACGAACGGGAAAACCGGCTGGAGGAAGCAGCGAACTTGACCGATCGGGCCGCGTTTGCCGCCCAGCAAGCCTCAGCGCCCGAACTTTCGTTCCGCTGGGACTGGCAGCGGGCGCGCCTCGCCCGGCGCCGCGGCGAGACGGATGCGGCGCTGACCAGCTATCGCCGGGCGGTCGCGGAACTGCAATCGGTGCGTCAGGACATCCCGGTGGAGTATCGCGACGGCCGGTCCTCGTACCTGACCACGTTCGGCCCGGTCTACCTCGAATACAGCGACCTGCTGTTGCGCCGGGCATCGTCCGATCCGGCGCAGGCGGCGCCGCTGATCAGGGAAGCGCGCGACACCGTCGAACGACTCAAGGAAACCGAGCTGCAGGATTATTTCCGGGACACCTGCGTCACGAGCTTTCTGGCGAAGCAGCGCTCGATCGAGACGATCGCCCCCGGCACCGCGGTAATCTATCCGATTGCGTTGCCGGACCGGATCGAACTGCTGGTCAGCCTTGGCGACGAGCAGCGGCAATTCACCGTCCCCATCCCCGAAATCACCCTGCGCGACGAGGTTCAGCACTTCCGCGAATTGCTGGAGAAGCGCACGACGAACGAGTACCTGGTGCCGGCGCGGCAGCTCTACGACCAGCTCATCCGTCCAATGGAGCCGGTATTGGCCGCGCACCACATCGATACTTTGGTGATCGTCCCCGATTACACGTTGCGCACGATCCCGTTTGCGGCATTGCACGACGGCAAAGGGTTCCTGATGGACCGCTATGCCACGGCGATTGCCCCAAGTATGCGCCTGACCGATCCGAGACCCTTGAAGGCAGCGCCCGGCACGGCTCTTGTGCTCGGCATCTCGAAAAGCGTGCAGGGTTATGTCGATCTGCCCAACGTCGCCACCGAAGTCGCTGCGGTGCACGAAATCGAGGGTGGAGACGAGCTGCTCAACGACCAGTTCAGCCGCGCGCGATTCGAGGCCGAGCTGAGGCGCGTGCCTTACAATATCGTGCACATCGCCTCGCACGGACAGTTCGGCAACGACCCGAGCCAGACCTTTGTGCTTGCCTTCGATGGTCAGCTGACAATGGATGATCTGGAACGGGACATCAAATTCGGCGAACGCCGCGACAAGGCGCTCGAATTGTTGATACTGAGCGCGTGCGAGACGGCTTCCGGCGACGACCGGGCGGCGCTCGGCCTCGCCGGGGTCGCTCTTAAAGCCGGAGCCCGCAGTGCGCTCGCGACCTTGTGGTACATCAGCGACAAGGCAGCCGGCGAACTGGTCGTCGACTTCTACCGTGGCCTGCAATCGGGCACCCTGTCGAAGGCCCACGCGCTGCAAGGAGCCCAGCGCGCACTGGCCGCCGACCCGCGATATGCACATCCGGCCTATTGGGCGCCCTTCCTGCTAATCGGCAACTGGCTGTGATGCAGTGCTTCACTAGGAGGCTGGCGGCCGCCGCCATCGCAGCGATATGGCTGGTGCCGCCGCCGTCCGCGCTCGCGCAGAACAACGCACCGCCAGCAGCCCAGGATGAAACCCCGCCGGGGGAGCCGGCCTACAAGCCGCCGCCGCGCGGCGCACCCGGCGGCCGGGTCGGCGGTGCATCGCGGGGGACCATAAAGGCGACGGTTCCGCTGCCGACGATCGATCTTCTAGCTCCGGACGAGCATACCGGTCTGACGACCAGTGCGACCCCGACCCTCTATTTCTTTGTGTCGCAGCCGATCGCTTGGCCGACCCAGTTTACGATCAGCGCCGCGACCCAGCCCAAGCCGATACTCGAGGTCAACATCCCTGCGCCGCGAGAGGCGGGCGTGTATTCCATCCGCACCGCCGACTATCCGGTTCGATTGGAGCCGGGGGTTCTCTATACCTGGTCGGTGTCGGTCATCCTCAATCCCAAGGCGCGCTCGCGCGACATCGTCGCCAGCGCTTCCCTGGTTCGCACAACTGCCGAGCCGACAATCGCAGCCGCGCTGCGCGCTGCACCGCCGGACCGTCGCGCCGCACTCTTGGCGCAGGCCGGGTTGTGGTACGACGCCGTTGCTGCGGCCGCCGAGATGGCTGGCCTCGATCGGCACGCCGCTTTGGATGCGCTGATGAACGAGGTCGGCCTGGTCGAGCCGGCCAGGTACGACCGCCAGACCGCAGGAGCCAGCAAGGCAAGATGACGCAGGCCGCACACACCTCCTGCGGTGGCCACGCTAAAAAAAGACCGAGGTTAGACGGAAATAGATGCCGCGATCTTCGATCGAGTTGCCGACATCGACATGGCGCAGAGCTTTGGCGTAATAGAACTCCGCGGTGATCCCGGAGCCGATATACCAGCGCACGCCGCCGCCGACGCCCGAGATCTGCTGCGGATACGGGGTCGGCCGGAGGGTGTTCCAGGCCCTCGCAAAATCGTAAAACGGCACGATTTGCACGGTTCCGGCGGTATCCGAATCTGCGAGATAGGGTAGCCGCAGCCGCCCGACCGGGACCCGCAATTCCGCTGATCCCAGAAATCCGTCATCCGTTATCGTCAGATAGGTGCGGTAACCACGCACCGAGCCGAGCCCGCCAAACGCGATCTGCTCCATCTGAAAAAGCGGGCGGTTGGCGAGCTGGAGGTCGGAGCGGAGCAGTATTTCCCAGTCCTGGTAGATCCGCCGCACATACTGTGCCTGGCCGAGCCACGAGAAGAATTTCGCTGTCGGAGTGCCGGGAAGCGACGTCTCGATCACGGTGGCGCCCAAGGTCTGGATCCCGAAGCTGAACGTCGAGCGGGCGGCAAAGGCGTGCTCGGCGTCACGGTCGAGCCAATCCTGGTAGAGGCGCACCGGCGTCACGACCGTCTTTCCGTTGGGCTCGGCGCCGGCCGTAAAGGGAAACGGCATCCCGAGCAGAAACGTTTGCTGCTGCCGCCTTTCGACGCTCAGGCCGAGCGTAAAGGTCTCTTCCGGGGTTCGGTAGATGGGGCGGCTCAGCCCTACACCGATGCTCGAAAAGGTACTGGTGGTGTTCAACGGGCTGAGCTCCGGCGTGATCACCACTACGCCGTTTTTGTCGTAGCGCAGGCTGACCCGCGTATCGTCGCTGGCGATCGGCACCGAATAACCCACATACCCGTCGTTGAGACCCTGGCTGCGGCCGTATTGGGCGCTCAGAATATCGCCGAAACCCAATATGTTGGCGAATGACCCCTGCAATTGACCGCGCACCGCGCCCACGGTCGGCGATTGATCATCGGCGATCTGAGCATTCAGCGAATACCGGCTGCCCTCGAGAACGTCGGCATGAAGGCGCGCTTCGCCGGGTTCGAGGTCGGGCAGCAGCTCGAGGTTGAGCCGCTTGACCAGCGGGTCTTGCAGCAGGATTTGCTGCTCGCGAGCCAAATTCTCGACATTAAACGGAGGCTCGGTGCCGCGGGCGAGGCGCGAGGTGAAATATTCCGGATCGAAGTGGTCGGTGCCGGTGACCTCGATACCGCTGACCCGGCCTTCGACGGCGCGAAAAGCAACCACGCCGTTGACAACGTTCTGATCCGGGATCACCACGCCCGAGTTGATGTAACCGCGGTTGATGTAGAGCAAGGTCAATTGCCGGCGAATTTCTTCGAGGTCCGCGGTGGTCACCGGCTTGCCGAGATAGGGGTCGACAACACCGCGGATCGCCGCTGGGTCCAGGACCGTGTTGCCGGTGATCGTGATATCGCGAAGGACAAACCGCGGGCCCTGCGCCAGCGGTGCACCTTCGGATGGCTGCGACGGCAATGGCACCGTCAAACTGGACGGCGGGGATGGGCTCGGCTGAACCGGCGGCAGCTGCGGGGAGGGGCGCCCGCGCGTCTCGGGGATCACTTGGGCGGCCGCCTCTGCTCGAAGGCCGGCCATAAGACATGCGGCCAATCCGGCCACGGCGCAGGAGTGCCGGAGGCCTCTCAGCAGATCACCGCCAGAACTTCCTCGAGAATGCTCGACCGGGTCGACCGATCCCCTCATTCTCGTCCTCCGGCTGAACAAACTGGGAGTTGATAAGCTTGTCCTCGGGCAATCGCAATCCTTTGATGATTCTTGCGTTGTGCGGCCTGCTGTTCGTGGCGTGGGTGAAAGCCTCGGCAGCCGAGCCGCCCGTGCAATCTGCTGCGCCACGCGACGCGGCGGCCGAGGCGGCGACGTATGAGCGCTGCATGAAGCTGGCCCGGCAAAATCCGGTGGAGGCCCGCAGCCTCGGGCAGAGCTGGCACGAGCGCGGCGGCGCGCATCCGGCCGATCATTGCGTCGCCGTCGCACTGATCGGCCTGAAGCAATACAAGGAGGCGGCGGTTCGCCTCGAAGCGCTGGCGCAAGCGATAACGGCGCCGGCCGCGTTGCGCGCCGAGGTACTCGACCAGGCTGGGCAGGCCTGGGGCTTGGCTGGCGATCCGGCGCGCGCCTATGCGGCGGCCGGAGCGGCGGTTGCCCTCGAGCCTAATGACCTCGATCTGCTGATCGACCGGGCGCAAGCGGCCGCATCGGTGGGATACTATGACAAAGCAGTAGCCGATCTCGACCATGTCTTGAAGGCGGACCCGTCGCGCGTCGACGCGCTGATCTACCGCGCCTCGGCAAACCGCGCCCTCGATCGGCTCGACCCCGCGCTCGCCGATGTCGAGAAGGCAATAGCGCGCGCGCCGAATTCCGCGCCGGCGGTGCTGGAACGCGGCAACATCCGCCGTCTGAAGGGCGATAACGAGGGAGCCCTTCGAGATTGGGAGCGGGTGGGGCAATTGGCTCCCGGCAGCCAGGCAGACATGGCTGCCAAAGCGAACATCGAGCGTCTTCAATCAAACCGGGATGTCGACTCGCCAAAATCACGTTATATTCGATGAACTTCCCTTTATTTGTTGATAAGCATCTTCGGCTAACGTCGGAGGATGGTGAAACACAACCACCGGCAGAAGGAACGTTTCGGCGCCAGCCGACATCTGTCGTTTGCCGGAATTGGTCTGCTCATCGTGATCGTCATCACCGCCAGTTTCGCCGGTTGGGATCGACGCGAAGAAGGTGGTGGGGGCTACGTCGACGGGCTCGCACGTATCGTCTCGTTCCATCCCGCGCGCGATTTTCCCCTTATCGCGACGGTCTCGGCAGCGGAAGAGGCGGCGCTAGCGAACTGGCGTCGCCCATTGGTGTTTATCGCCCTCGGCACGCTTTGCGGGGCGATCGGTTTCGCGCTCTTGGTCCGAACAGTGTTGGCACGCTCCCGCTTGCTCGAGCGCTCCGAGGCCACTTTGCGCGAAAACGAAGCCAGGTGGCGCGATTTCGCTCTGACTTCATCCGACTGGTTCTGGGAGGCCGATGAGAAGCATCGGTTCAGTTATCTGTCCGATAACATTCGTGCGTTTGGTCAGGATCCGCAAACCCGCATCGGCCGAACCCGCACCGAGCTTGCACTCGACGTCGTCAGCGAACCGGCCAAATGGCAGGAACATCTGGCGGTTCTGGACCGGCACGAACCCTTCCGTGATTTCGTCTATAAACGCAAGATCGGCGATGATCCTGAACGCGTGATTTCCGTCGGCGGCAACCCGTTCTTTGATGAGGCGCGGCGGTTTCTCGGCTATCGGGGGACAGCTCGCGATATCACCGAGAAGGTTCTGGCCGAACGAGCCGTGCATGAAGCAAAAGCCGCCGCCGAGACCGCCAACATCGCCAAATCTCAGTTCCTCGCCAATATGAGCCATAAGCTGCGCACGCCACTCAACGCGATCCTCGGCTTCTCCGAGGTCCTGGAGAATGGGATTGCCGGGCCGCTCCAGTCGCGGCAAGCCGAATATGTTGGTCTCATCCGCCAGAGCGGCGAGCATCTTCTGCACCTGATCAACGAGATTCTCGATCTGGCGCGGATCGACGCAGGTAAGCTGGATCTGCACGAAGAAATGCTCGAGCCGAGCAAGCTGGTCGACAGCGCCTTAACCCTCGTCAAGGACCGCGCTGCCGCCGGCCTGTTGAAATTTGTCGTCGACGTGGAAGAAGATATGCCCGCGCTAACGGGCGACCGGACTCGGCTGACGGAGATCCTGATCAACCTGCTGTCGAACGCGATCAAATTCACCGAGCTTGGCGGGGCGATCAACGTCCTCGTGCGGCGCACAGAAGATGGCGGCGCCGCGTTCGTCGTGCGGGACAATGGCCGTGGGATGACAGAGGCCGAGGTCGAAACAGCCCTCGAGCGGTTTGGCCAGGTCGACGGAGGACTTGCCCGTCGCAATGAAGGCTCCGGTCTGGGACTGCCGCTCGCTCGAAAGCTGGCCGAGCTCCACGGCGGCTCGCTAGCGCTAAAGAGCGAAATGGGACGCGGCACGACGGCAACAGTGATTCTGCCGCCGTCGAGGGTTCCTTCAGCGGCGCCGCCAGCAGCGGAAGTGGCGACCGTTCCGGCGAGCGCCGGCGATTTCGTCGCGAATATCGACCCCACACCGGTCTGAAGGAAGACCAGCTGACCGCGATGCGGAGAGAGGTCTCAGGCACCCTTTGAGGAGTGCTGTGCGTCGCCGTAGCGCAGGCCGAGCGCCGAATCATGTCGAAAAGCAGCCGATCGCAATGGCAATATCGGAACGGCGCGGGCACACCGCGCCGACAGCGAGCGGATACGAACGGTCGAGTCAATTCAATAATTCATGAGTTGCTGCAAATTTGGGCATCTGAATAGGCGGCATTTTATTGCCGCGGGCCTTGCGACCATCGGGTGCGGCACCGGGTTGGCGGTACCGTTATCTGGCAATGCCGCAGAGATCTTGGCCTTGTGCAAGCTCGCGGCGGAAAAGGGGCTGCTCTACGGGACCACCATTTCTGCGGCGCAGATCACCGGCGACCGCGAATTTGTCGAGCTCGTGCTGCAGCAAGCCGGACTCGTTGTCGCCGAGAACGAGATGAAGTGGCAGGTCATGAATTGAGGCAAGCCCGGCGACGACGATTATGGTCCCGCTGACACAATTGCAGATTTTGCGCTGAAAAATAGCTTCGTTCTGCGCGGGCACAACCTCTTATGGTACCACCGCACTCCCAGCTGGTTTTTTGATTTGGAAACGCCGCGGCAAATGGAAAGCGCGATCGTCGAGCGCATCCACAGTCTGGCAGGCCATTATCGCGGAAGGGTTCACAGCTGGGATGTCGTCAACGAACCGATCGAACCCAAGGACGGGAGGCCGGACGGCCTGCGCATTGGTGTGTTCCTCGAAATGATGGGGCCGGGTTATCTCGATCTCGCTTATCGCACCGCACGCGAGGCCGACCCCGCCGCACGCCTCGTCGTCAACGAATACGATATCGAATTGGATGCGCCGGAGCAGGAAGCACGCCGGGTTGCGCTCCTCGATCTTCTTCAGCGAATGCAGCGGTCCGGGACGCCGGTCGATGCGGTTGGCATTCAGGCCCATCTGGCATGCGCCGGCGGACCGCCGTTTTCGGCTTCCCGCCTGCGGCAGCTTCTGAAGGACATCGCGGATCTCGGCCTTACGATCCAGATTACCGAGCTCGATGTCACCGACGAGCACGCGCCCGCGGATCGCACCATTCGGGACCAGCTGGTGGCGGATACCTATAGCCGGTTTCTGGACGCTGCACTCGACGAGCCGGCGGTCAAGATGGTGGTGACGTGGGGCTTATCGGACAGGCACAGCTGGATCGTACGGCGCGAGACGTATCAATCGAAGTGGCGAGCCGACGATTCGCCGTCGCGGCCTTTGCCCTTCGATGCCGACCTCAAGCCCAAGCCCGCCTATGAGGCGATCGCGCGGGCATTCGCCCATGCGCCAACGCGGGCGGCGGGATAGCATTGACCGCCCATCCAGCGCTGCGCAGGTCCTAATCGACGGCGAACACCCAGACCGAGCCGCCCTGCGGCACATCAGGGAACTCCCACGGGCGCACCAGGTTGAGGCGGGCCTGCATGCGTGCCGCGTCGACGCCCCAGCCCGACTGCACGGCGATGTATTGCTTGCCGTCAATCTGGAACGAGACCGGCACCCCATTCACCCCGGAGCTGGTGCGGAATTCCCATAAGGTCTTGCCGTTCGAGGCGTCGAAGGCGCGGAAATACCGGTCGTTGGTGCCGCCCGCGAACACGACCCCGCCGGCCGTCGCGAGCACTGGGCCCCAGAGCTGCGAGTTGGCAAAGGGATGGCTCCAGGCCTTCTGTCCGGTATCGAGGTTCCAGGCTTGCAGCTCGCCGATGTGATCGGCGCCCGGCGCGATATAGAGGGTTGTCGTTGCCCCTACATAACGTTGCCCCGGGGTGTAGGTGACTGGTTCGCCAATCGATGTGCCGCACAGATTGTCATTCGCGGGGATATACAATAACCGTGTCTTCGGGCTGTAGGCGACCGGCGGCCAATCCTTGCCGCCCCACAGCGAAGGACAGAAATCGGCCTTCTTTCCCGTCGCCGGTTGGCGAGTGGGGTCGACATTGGGCCGCCCGGTCTCGGGATCGAGACTGAGGAAGACGTTCTGCTTCACAAAGGGCTTGCCGTCTATGAAGTTGATCTTGTCAGGGGTGCGCTCAAGCTCCCAGAGATAGCCGTCCCGTGCGACATCGACGAGACCCTTAATCGTCTTACCATTGTGCTGGTAATCGACGAGGATCGGCGGCGAGACTTCGTCCCAATCCCACGAGTCGTTGGGGTGATATTGATGGTATCCCTTGATTTTGCCGGTCGCAGTGTCGAGCGCCAGCACGGATGAGGTGTAGAGATTGTCCCCCGGCCGTTGGTCCCCCATCCACGGCCCGCCATTGCCGGTCCCCCAAAAACTGAGACCTGTTTCGGGATCGTAGGCGCCGGTAATCCACACCGAGCCGCCGCCTGTCTTCCACTGGTCGCCCTTGGGCCAGGTCTCGCTGCCCGGTTCGCCGGGCGCCGGTACGGTGTAGGTTTTCCAGAGCGGTTTGCCGGTCTCGGCGTCGAACGCAGCGACAAAGCCGCGAACACCGAGTTCGCCGCCCGAGACGCCGACCATCACCTTGCCGTCGGCGACGAGCGGTGCCAATGACATATAATATCCGTGCGTGTAGTCTTCGACCGGCGCCTTCCAAACCTCCTTGCCGGTCTTGGCATCGAGCGCCACGAGCACGGCATCGGCCGCGGCGAAGTAAACCTTGTCCCCGAGCAGGGCGACACCGCGGCTCGTCGGGTGCAGCAGCAGCATGTCTTCCGGGATTGGCCGCTTGAACCGCCACAGCACGTCACCCTTTTTGGCGTCGATGGCCAGCACCTGATTGCCCGGGGTCGCGACGAACATCACGCCGTTGTTGACGATCGGCGGCGCCTGGTGGCCTTCGACCTGACCAGTCGCCAAGGTCCACACTGGTTTCAGCTTGCCGACGTTTTCCGCCGTGATCTGCGACAGGGGACTATAGCCCCAGCCATTATAGGTGCGGCGGTACATCAGCCAGTCGCCATCTTGCGGCTGTTTGAGCTCGTCCGGTGTCACAGGCTTGTAGCTCTGCAATATCGGCGGCACCGGAGGTGGCGTGTCCGGCGTCGGCAGCGGCGGCAGCGGCTGCTGCGCCGAGGCTGTTGCAGCGGCCAATACCAGCGCCAACCCGCTCGCCGCGAGCACGTAATGGCGATGACGTTTTTTCTGCATGGCGTCTCTCCTCGATTTTCTTGGGGTCACATCTGTTGGAAACCGGCCCGTCCAGTGAACGGCTTTGCAACGACTAGCCGGCTATCGACGATTTTCAGTGGCAGCGCCGGCAGGCGTCGTGGCGCCGGCCCACTCACAACCTTAGCCGCTTCCTTCGGATCATAAGTCGAGTAATGACAGGGACATTGGAGCAGCTGGCGATTGGGGTCCCAGCTGGTCACGTCACAACCGGTGTGCACACATATCGCCGAATAGGCGACAACACCGTCAGCGGTACGCTCCTTGGTCTCGGTGTCGAAGCCTTCAGGGTCGAGGCGCAATAGCAGCACCTTGTTGAGCCGCGAGCCGTTGCGCACGGTCTTGGTCTCAGGATCCATCGGCCACGCGAAAGTCTGTTTGGCGTCGAGCTTCAAATCGTCGGGTTTCAGCGGCTCCGGGGGAGTAGCACCAACCACGACCAAAACATCGCCTTCGCGCGGCCGTTCGTGCGCCGCATCGGTTTGCGCCAACGCCAGACCGGGCACGAGCGCGAGGCCCAGCCCCAACTCAAGCGCCCTGCGCCGGTCGATCGGGCGGGCACTGCACGGACAATCACGACCACCCCATTCCCCCAAGCACAAGCCGTCGCCCCCGCGAAAGCGGGGGTCCAGAGCCTGCCCCTGGCTTGAACAGGGGGCAACTGGCACCGTCGCTATCCCTGGCTTCCCGCTTTCGCCGGAATGACGAGTGAAAGGGCGCAATGCCTCGCGGTAAGCATCCCCGACCGGCCCCTACGCCGCCAGCTGATCGCCGACCGGCAGGCGGCGGATGCGCTTGCCGGTGGCGGCGAAGATCGCGTTGCACAGCGCCGGCGCAAAAGGCGGCAGCCCCGGCTCACCGACGCCGCTCGACGGCACCTCGATTCCATTGGGGACGATATGCACATCGGTGACCGGCGGCGACTCGTCGATGCGAAGCACTCGGTAACCGTCGTAGTTGCTCTGTTCGACGCCGCCTTTTTTGAACGTGATCTCGCCATAGAGCGTGAGACCCATCCCCATCACCGCCGCGCCTTCGATCTGTGAGCGAATGCGCTCGGGATTGGCGGCGAAGCCGCAATCGATCGCGGTGTCGACCCGCGGCACCGTCACATGGCCCTTCTGGTCCACTGCCGCTTCGACGACGGTCGCGACATAGGTGAGGAAGCTGCGATGGACGGCGATGCCGAGACCATGCCGCGCCGGCAGCTTGCGGCCCCAGTCTGCCTTCTGCGCCACGAGCTCGACGACACGCGTGAGCCGCGCGGTGTCGATCGGGTAGGTCTCGAACGGGTCACCGTAGTTCCAGAAATCGGCGACGTCGGGCGATTTGCGGGGATCGACGATGCGGGGCGGCCCGATCAGCGCGAGCAGCATCTCCTTGGGGTCGCGCCCGGTTGCGTTGGCGAGCTCGGCGGCGAAGGACTGGACGGCGAAGCCGTGCGGGATGTTGTACACCGAGCGGAACCAGCCGATGCGCGTATGGGCCTCCGCCTCGCCGTTCTCGCAGCGCAGGTTGGGGATGTCGAACGGCACGTCGACCAAGCCCATGCCCAGCTCGAACGGCGCCTCGTGCGTCTGGTCGGGTTTGAAGATCGACAAGATGGTCGGTGCGACGCTGCGATGCCGCCAGGCGATCACCTTGCCGGTCGCATCGAGGCCGGCATCGATGCGTTCGGCGGAGACGGTGTGGTAGTAGCTGTTCCGCAGGTCGTCCTCGCGCGTCCAGATCACTTTCACCGGAGCGCCGCCCATCGCCTTCGACAGTACCGCCGCTTCGAGAACGAAATCGCATTTCGACTTGCGGCCGAAGCCGCCGCCCAACAGCGTGACATGGACGGTCACGTCCTCTTCTTTCAAACCGAGCTTCTTGGCGAGTTCTTCCCGCGTGTTGCCGGGGCTTTGCACGCAGGCCCAAGCCTCGCACTTCCCGCCGGCGCCCATCCGCATTGTAGACTCGCCGACAGTCTGGTTGGTCGATTCGGTGCTCATGCGCACGGTTGCGCTCGGCGGCTCCATCGTCGCATGCGCGAGGTGCGGGATGTAATACTCTGCCGAGACTACCTTGGCGGCCGACGCCAGCGCCTTCTCGGCGTCGCCGTCGTTGCGCACGACCTTGCCCGGCTGGCGTGCCGTCTCCTCGATCTGCGCTTTGAAAGCCGCCGAATTGTAGGAGCCGTTCGGACCGTCATCCCAGGTCACTTGGAGTGCCTCGCGTCCCTTGATCGCCGCCCAGGTATTGCCCGCGATGACCGCGACTCCGCCCAGGGGCTGGAACTTGGCCGGCGCTGGCGTGCCCTCGATGGTCACGACCTTCTCGACGCCCGGGATCTTCATCGCGGCATCGGAATTGAAGGACACGACCTTGCCGCCGAACACCGGCGGCCGGGCGACGACCGCATATTTCATACCGGGAAGCTTGGCATCGATACCGTAGATCGCACGCCCGGTGGTGATGTCGAAGAGATCGACGATCGGCGTCGTGCCCCTCCCGATGTACCGGAAGGCGGCGGGATCCTTGAGCTTGATTTGATCGACCGGTGGCGTCGGCAGGGCGCTGGCGTCGGCGGCCAGCTCGCCATAGCCGAGCTTGCGCCCCGAGGGTTTGTGTACGACCTCGTGGTTCTGCGCCTGGACCTCGCCGGGATCGACGCCCCAGCGCTGCGCTGCGGCGGTCTCCAGCATCTGCCGGATGGCGGTGCCGCATTGGCGCATCGGCTGGATGCCGTGGCGCAGGCTGCGCGAGCCGTCGGTGTCCTGATTGCCGTATTTCTCCTCGTCGCCCGGCGCTTGCGCAACGCGCACGCGCGACCAATCGGCTTCCATTTCGTCGGCGACGACCATCGGCAGGCTGGTGCGCGAGCCGGTGCCCATCTCCGAGCGAATGGCAACGATGGTCACGGTGCCGTCGGGCGCGATCGAAACAAAGATGTGGGGATCCCACTTTACGCCGTGAGGCATCTTCCCGGCGCCGGTGGTGTAAGCGGCGAGCGCGGACCGCGCCGGCACAAACTCGGCGGCGATGACGAGACCGCCGGTGGCGAGCACTCCCTTGAGGAAGCCACGGCGGCTGACATTCTCGATAACGACGTGGACTGGGGTCATGTCAGGCTCCTGTGGCAGCCGCCTTGATAGCGGCGGTGATGCGCTGGTAGCAGCCGCAGCGGCAGATGTTGCCGCTCATGGCGTCGTTGATCTCGGCCTCGGACGGATTCTTCGTCGTCGCCAGCAGCGCCGCGGCCTGCATGATCTGCCCGGCTTGGCAGTAGCCGCATTGCGGAACATTCAAGGCGCGCCAAGCCTTCTGTACCGGGTGATTGCCGTCGCGATCGAGCCCCTCGATCGTCGTCACCGAGCGCCCGGCGACATCGCTTATCGCCGTGGCACAAGCACGCGAGGCTTGACCGTCGATATGGACCGTGCAGGCGCCGCACAGCGCCACGCCGCAGCCGTATTTCGTCCCGGTGAGCCCCAGCTCATCCCGCAGATACCAGAGCAGCGGCATCGATGGATCGCCATCGAAGGACTGCGCCTGGCCGTTGACCTGTAACTTGACCATCGGGTCTCCTCCCTCGTCTGCCCAGAGGCGTTGCATACAGTAAAAATACCCCGGCGACGACCTTGCCGCCGCCAAGCCCCCACCCTAACCCTCCCCCGTTTGCGGGGGAGGGAATGGGAGGGGGCTACTGCTTCACCTTGAACACCCAGACGACGCCGCCCTGGGGAACGTTGTCGCTGACGCCGATATTGGCTTGCGCCAGTTTGTCCTGGATGCGCTCGGCGTCAACGCCCCAGCCGGACTGCACGGCGATGTATTCCGTACCGTCGACCGCAAAGGCGACGGGGGCGCCGGTAATGCCGGAGTTGGTCTTCTGCTCCCACAGCAGGTCTCCGGTCTTGGCGTCGAAGGCGCGGAACATGCGGTCGTTGGTGCCGCCGACAAAGACGAGGTCGCCACCGGTGGCGAGTACGGTGGCCATCAGCTGCCAGCGGAAATTATGCTGCCATGCCTTCTTGCCGGTCGCCGGGTCCCAGGCCTGAAGTTCGCCGAAGTGATCCGCGCCCGGACGCTCGGTTAAGAGGATGTCCGATTCTTTTGTCCCGAGCCACAGCTTGCCGGGCTCGAGCGGCTCCTTGGCGCCGACAAAGCTGCCGCAGAAGTTATTCTGCGCCGGCGCGTAGACCAAGTGCGTCTTCGGGCTGTAGGCGGCGGACGGCCAGTCCTTGCCGCCCCACAGCGAGGGGCAGAACGCGATCTTTTTACCGAGCGCGGGCTTGTGATCGGGGTCGGCGGTGGGCTTGCCGGTCTCAGGGTCGATCGACTTCCACACGTCGGTGTAAACAAACGGCCATCCCGCGACAAAATCGATTTTGTCCGGCTTGCGCTCCAACACCCAGAAAATGGCGTCGCGGCCGGGATGGACGAGGCTCTTGATCGTCTGCCCGTCTTTTTGCAGATCGATCAGCATCGGCGCCTCGACTTCGTCCCAGTCCCACGAGTTGTTCGGGTGGTACTGGTGGTAGGCTTTGATCTTTCCGGAGCCGGGATCGAGCGCCAGGACCGAACTGGTGTAAAGGTTGTCGCCGGGATGCAGGTCGCCGGGCCACGGCGCGGCGTTGCCGACGCCCCAGTACACGAGGTTCAGGGCGGGATCGTAATTTCCGGTCATCCAGGCCGAGCCGCCGCCGCTCTTCCAGTCGTCGCCCTGCCAGGTCTCGTGGCCGGGCTCACCTGGCCCGGGAATGGTGAAGGTGCGCCACAGTTCCTTGCCGTCGTTGGCGTCATAGGCGACGACATAGCCGCGTACGCCATATTCGCCGCCCGAGCCACCGACGAGGACCTTGCCGTTAACCACCAACGGCATCAAGGTCATGTACTGTCCCTTCTTGTAATCCTGGACCTTCTGGTCCCACGCCACCTTGCCGGTCTTGGCGTCGAGCGCCACCAGGTGATCATCGGTGGTGGCGAGGTAGAGCTTGTCCTGCCAGAGCCCGACGCCGCGGCTCGTCGGATGCAGCTGCGTCAGGTCTTCGGGCAATTCCCGCTTGTAGCGCCAAATTTGGTCGCCAGTCTTGGCGTCGAGGGCGATGACCTGGTTCATCGGCGTCGCCACAAACATGACGCCGTTGTTGACGATCGGCGGCGCCTCGTGACCTTCGATGACGCCGGTCGAAAATGTCCACGCCGGCTCCAGGCTCTTGACGTTGGTCGTGTTGATCTTGTCGAGCGGGCTGTAGCCCTGGCCGTCATAGGTGCGGCGGTAGAGCATCCAGTTGCCGGGTTCGGGGTTGGTGAGCCGGTCGGCTGTGACCGGGCTGTAGTTGCCGATCTCGGCGGCAGCCGCAGCTAACGACCATAGAGCCGATGCTGCCGCCAAGCCGCCCCACATCCATTTTTGCATTCGCATAGGCTTCCTCCCTTGCTGATCTCATATTAAAGCCCCGGCCTCCCTTGCTGATCTCATATTAAAGCCCCGGCACCGATTTTTTTTGCGATGCCAAGATATACTGCCAGCGCCGGCGGCGCGCATCGATGCGGCTATGGCGCCGAGCGGGGACCCCGCCCGGTGCCAAACGTCAGGTCGCCAGCTGGTTGCCGATCGGCAGACGCCGGATACGTTTGCCGGTCGCGGCGAAGATCGCGTTGCACAAAGCCGGCGCGAAGGGCGGCAACCCCGGCTCGCCGACGCCGCTCGACGGCACGTCGATCCCGTTGGGCACGATCCAGACATGCGTGATCGGCGGCGACTCGTCGATGCGCAGGACCTGAAAGCCGTCGAAGTTGTTTTGCTGGACGCGCCCGTTCTTGAAGCTGATCTCGCCATAGCGCGCGAGGCTCAGCCCCATCACCGCCGCCCCTTCCACTTGCGAGTATATACGCTCGGGGTTGGCGGCAAAGCCGCAATCGATCGCGCTGTCGACGCGCGGCACCGTCAGCTTTCCCTTGTCGTCGACCGCAACCTCGACGACGGTGGCGACATAGCTCAAGAAGCTGCGATGCACAGCGATGCCCTGGCCGTGCCTGGGCGGCAATTTCTTGCCCCATTCCGCCTTGTCGGCGACGAGATCGACGACGCGCCGCAATCGCGCCGTATCGATCGGGTAGGTTTCGAGCGGGTCGCCGTAATTGGTGTATTCGGCGGGCGGCTTCACGAGCCGCGACGGCCCGAGCAGCTCGATCAGCATGTCCTTGGGGTCGCGTCCTGCCGCATGGGCGAGCTCGGCGACAAACGACTGAATCGCAAAGGCGTGCGGGATGTTCGACACCGAGCGGAACCAGCCGATGCGGGTGTGCGCCTCGGCTTCGCCCACCTCGCAACGCAGGTTGGCGATATTGAACGGCACGTCGAGCACGCCTAGGCTGAGCTCCCCTGGCGTCTCGAATTTCGGGTCCGGGACAAAGGTGGCCCGGATGGTCGGCGCGACGGTGCGGTGGCGCCAAGCGACGACGTGGCCTTGCGCGTCGAGCCCGGCATCGATGCGCTCGGCCGAGACCGTGTGCAGATAATCGTGGTGGAGGTCGTCCTCGCGCGTCCATGTGACTTTGACCGGGGCGCCTCCCATCTCGCGCGACAGCAATGCCGCCTCGAGCACAAAGTCGGGCTTTGACTTCCGGCCGAAGCCGCCGCCGAGCAGGGTGACGTTGACCGTCACATCTTCCGGCTTGAGGCCAAGCTTCTCGACCAGCTCGTTTTGCGTGCCGCCGGGGCTCTGCACTGCCGCCCAAACCTCGCACTTGCCGTTGGCGACGCGCGCCGTCGCGCAAGTCGGCTCCATCGGGGCATGAGCGAGATGCGGGGCGTAATATTCCGCGAACACCATCTTCGCAGCGGATCCTAGGGCCTTCTCGGCATCGCCTTCATCCCGCACGACCTTACCCGGCTTGCGCGCGGTTTCTTCCAGCTGGGCCTTGTAAGCGGCCGAATTGTAACTGGCGTGCGGCCCGTCATCCCACTTGATGACCAGCGCGTCGCGCCCCTTGATTGCCGCCCAGGTGTTGCGGGCAATGACCGCGACGCCGCCGATCGGCTGAAACTTCGATGGCGGCGGCGTGCCCTCGATGACGACGATCTTCTCGACGCCCGGCACCTTCATCGCGGCGCTGCCGTCATAGGAGGCGAGCTTGCCGCCCATGACCGGCGGCCGCGCAATGACCGCATATTTCAGCCCGGCGAGCCTGGTGTCGATGCCGTAGACGGCGCGGCCGGTCGTGATGTCGAACAGATCGACGATCTGGACGTTGCCTTTGCCGAGATAGCGAAACGCGGATTCGTCCTTGAGCTTGATCTGGTCGGCGGGCGGCATCGGCAATGCGCTCGCGGCGGCCGCGAGGTCGCCATAGCCGAGCTTGCGGCCCGAGGGCTTGTGGATGACCTCATGGTTCTGCGCCTGCACCTCGCTGACCGGAACGTTCCAGCGCTGCGCGGCGGCGATTTCGAGCATGAGCCGCGCTGCGGCGCCGCATTCGCGCATCGGCTGGATGAAATGGCGCAGACTGCGCGAACCGTCGGTGTTCTGGTTGCCGTATTTCTTCTCATCGCCAGGCGATTGCACGACCTTCACGCGCGACCAGTCGGCTTCGAGCTCGTCCGCGACCGCCATTGGCAGGCTGGTCTTCGAGCCGGTGCCCATCTCGGCGCGGTGCGCGACGATCGTCACGAGGCCGCTGGGGTCGATCGAGACAAAGACATGCGGGTCGCTGACGACCCCGCCGGGCATTTTGGCCGCGCCGGTGGCGAAGGTCGCGAGCGCGGCGCGGGCCGGCACGAATTCGGCGGCGACGACCAGGCCGCCGGTCGCGATCAAGCCCCGCAGGAAGCCGCGGCGGCTCACATTCTCGATGGTGGCGTGGACGGCGCTCATGTCACGCTCCCGTGGCGGCCGCCTTGATGGCGGCGGTGATGCGCTGGTAGCAGCCGCAGCGGCAGATGTTGCCGCTCATCTCGCTGTTGATCTGGTCCTCGGACGGGTTCTTGTTAGTGGCGAGCAGCGCGGCGGCCTGCATGATCTGGCCGGACTGGCAATACCCGCATTGCGGGACATTGAAGGCGCGCCACGCCTTCTGCACCGGGTGGTTGCCTTGCGGATCGAGCCCCTCGATCGTCGTCACCGAGCGGCCCGAAACATCGTTGATCGCGGTGACGCAGGCGCGGGTGGCCTGGCCGTCGACGTGCACGGTGCACGCCCCGCACAGCGCGACGCCGCAGCCGTACTTTGTTCCGGCGAGCCCCAACTCGTCCCGCAAGTACCAGAGCAGCGGCATCGACGGATCGCCGTCGAACGACTGTTCCTGGCCGTTGACGCGCAACTTGACCATGGCGTGCCTCCCAGGGTGATGCCGACCGCGGGATTCTATCTCCGAAGGAGCGGACCCGGCAATATCGTTAATCGCCGGGTGGGCGGGAGAGGATCTTCAAAAGGTAAGGCGGACGCCGACGGTGCCGGCGATCGGTGCGGCCGGGCTATAGCTGCGCGGGTTGGTGGCGCCCGGTGCCTGGGCGATGAACACGGACGAAGTCGGCGAGAAGGTGCCGAAAGTGTAATATCTGACGTTGAACGCGTTCTCGATCAGCCCGAAGAGCTGCAGGTTTTTGGAGATCTGATAACTGGTATGCAGGTTGAGCACAAAATAGGGCGGGGTCTTCGGGGTCAGGTTGGCTTCATCGCCGAACAGGTACTGCCCGCTGCCCGCTATCCCCGTCCCGCCGACCGTCCAGGCGTCGGTTACCTTATAATCGACGCCGAGCTTGCCGAGATTGGCGGGGATGCCGGACAAATGGTTGCCAGGCTGGATTTGGATATTACCGTTGGCGTCGGCGCCCGGGTTGTTGTTGCTGGACGCCGTAAAGCCGGTCTGGAACGTTGCGTCGATATAGGAATAGGCGATCCAGGCGAGCAAGCGGTCGGTCTTGAGCTGGACACCGATATCGACCCCTTGGCGAAGAGTCGTCCCGACATTCTGAAAGAACGCACGGCCCTGGATCGGACTGTTCACGAACAGGATGTCGTTGTTCAAGGTACTGCGATAATAGGCGATGTTCGAAGACAGGGTCGCGCCCTCGAAGGGCTGAAACTGACTGCGCAGACCCGCCTCGATCGTGTGCGAAACGACCTGCTGCAAATTGGGGTCGCCGGTGAAGAAATTGGCGAGGCTGCATGGGCTGGCGGCACTGGAGCAGGTAAGTTCCGCCGGAGTTGGCGCCCGATTGGCGTCGGCGTAACTGGCATAGACCGTCAGAGCGGGAAGGATCTTGTAGGTCAGCCCGCCAGCCGGGTTGAAGCGGCTGTAGGTGTGATTCCCGGTCAACGCGCTACCCAGCTGATCGTTCAAATCGATTTGCGCGAGATTGAAGCGCCCGGCCACGTTACCTGAAAGTTGCGAGGTGAAATCCAAGGTGTCGGTGAAGAACGCGCCGTAATAAGCGTTGGAGATCCCGACGCGCACCGGCGCGATCGAACCATCGGCCTGATCGATGGTGATCCCGGGTCCGGCGAACACACGATCTGACAAAGATAATCCGCCGATTTGCGTGCTCGCGCTGAACAGGGTCTGGGCGCCGTCGAAGCTGAAGCCTGCGATCAGCTGGTTGGGATGACCAAAGAGCTGGTCGCGGTTGGTAACCTGAAGCGAGGCGCCATAGCCGTTGGTATTGGTCGACTGCTGGTCGAGGTCGGAATAAGGGCCGCCATTGAGAAAATCGGGGATCGGGTTGCCATTGCGATCGGTCCCGAAGACACCCGGCGCCTCGCATAGAAAGCCGGAGCCGTCATTGCACGGTGATAGATTCGGAACATTGCCGTTATAGACCTTCTGCAAGAGAAAGGTGTAGTAGGCCAGCCCCTGCAGCGAGGTTGTGTCGTTGATATCGTAAGACCCGGTCAGATTGGCTTGCGTATACTTGTTGGTGATCAGATTTGGAGCGGTGAACTGCGCAGCGGGATCGATCGCCAGCAGCTGGACCGGTGAGGTGCCGGGGCCGTTGAGCCGCGTCTGGGCCGCAGTAACATTGATATGGACTTCGCCGTGATTGCCGCGCCAGCCGAGATCGCCGTAAAAATTGCCGAGGTCGGATGATTGCAGATCGCGCCAGCCGCCTTCATCCAGGCCGGTGACTGCGACATAGGCCGCGGTATTGTCGCTTTGGATGCCGTATTGCAGGTTTCCCTGATAGTGCTGGAACGAGCCGCCCAGCAGGTCAACCTCGCCGCCCTGGTAGGTAAACCCGTTTTTCATCCGCACCGACAATGCGCCGCCGAGGGCGTTGAGACCGAAGACAGGGTTGGAGCCGACGAGGTCCATGCGGTCGATCGCGAGGTCGGGGATCAAATCCCAATTGACCGTGTCGCCGAACGGCTGATTGAAACGGACCCCGTTGACATAGACCGCGAGGCCTTGCGGATTGCCTTGCAGGGGCGAGGCGAGAAAACCGTGATAGACGAGGTTGGGTTGAAACGGATTGCCGGCGGCGGCATCGAGCGTGACGCCCGGCACGTTCTCGTTGAGCGCGCGCAATGCTTGCGGGTAGCCGTTCCGGCTGATGTCCTGGTCGGTGAGAACCCGCGTCTCGGCCGGCACCTTGTCGCGATCGACCCCGGAGCCGAGGAGCGGCGTCGCGCCGACCACCTCCACGGTGGGCAGGCTCAGCGCCGGCGCCGCGGCGGGTTGTTGCGCCGCCGCGGCGCCAGAGAGCAGGACCGTTGCCAAGCCGAGCGCTTGTAACACGTGCCTGAGGTCGGGCATTGCTCAGCTCATCGGGTCCGTCCCCCACCGCAACCATTAAGCCAGACTACTCGTCGCCGCGCCTTCCCGATTTGCCCGGAAATTCTTCCCGATCAGCACGGCAAAACTTCCCACTGGAAGCGGTATGCATCGGTATCGGGTAATGGCATCCTGCAAAGTCGGATATGCAACGCCCGGCGGGCCCCCTATGTCGCTTCGGTTCCGTCTGATCGGCCTGGTCTGCGTCGTGCTGCTGATCAGCCTCGCGCTGGCCGGCATAACCGCGTATTCCAACGCCTCGCGCTCGGTTCGTACCGAGATGCGCGCGGCCTTTCTGGTCGGGCGACAGACCATCGAGAGCGCGATCGACCGCCTTCAGAACGCCCGAGACCCGTCGCGCGATGTCGATGATTTGGTGGCGTCCTTCCAGGGCAATCGTCACCTGCGGGTACGGCACGCCGGGGAGACGCCGGCCTTCGCCGCGCCGTCCATGGAGAAATCGAAATTCGGCCGCCCGCCGGCATGGTTTGTGCGCCTCATCGGAGTTTCGCCCGAGACCGAGCAAATCCCTATCGCCGTCGGCGGCCGCGATTACGGCACGATCGTGATCGAGACCGATCCGTACAACGAGACGCTCGAAGTCTGGAACGAGCTCGCCGAGAGCCTTGCGACCCTCGCCGTGTTCGGCGGTCTCACGATCCTGCTCATTTATGTTTTTATCGGCCGCACTTTGCGGCCGCTCGACCGGCTGGCCGCTGCGCTGGAGGAGGTCGGCGACGGCCATTACCTTATCCGGATCGGCGGCCGGCTGGCGCCGGACCTGGCGCGGTTGCGCGACAGTTTCAATCGGATGGCGGCGCGGCTTGCGGAAGCCGCCGCCGAGAACCGCCGTCTTAACGAGCGGCTTCTGACGTTGCAGGAGGAGGAGCGCAGCGAGCTCGCCCGCGACCTGCACGATGAGGTGAGCCCCTATCTCTTCGCGATCAACGCCGACGCGGCTACCGCCTGCCGGCTGATAGAGGATGGTCGCGCGAGCGAGGCCGCCCTCCATGTCGGGTCGATCGTCGAGGCCGTTCGCCACATGCAACGGCAGGTCAGACGCATGCTCGGCCGGTTGCGCCCGATCGGGCTCGCCGAATTTGGCTTGCGCGAGGCGATCGAGAATTTGGTCGCATTCTGGCGCCGCCGCCGTCCCGAGATCCGTTACGAGATGGCGGTCGCGGCGGAATGCGAGGATCTCGTGGATGTCGTCGGGACGGCGATCTGCCGTATCGTCCAGGAGGCTCTGAGCAACGCCCTGCGCCATGCCGAACCCAACTGCATTGCCATCTCGATCGAGCGGGAACGCGACGAGATCAGGCTCACGGTCGCGGATGACGGCCGGGGAATGCGCGACCCGGACAAATTGGGTTATGGCCTCATTGGCATAAGCGAGCGCGTCAGCGCGGTCGGTGGGCGCTTGAGCATTTCGAACAAATCCAACGAAGGCTTCGCGGTGGTCGCCGTGCTGCCCGATCTGCAGACGTCGGACCCGCTATCCTCCTCGGTGCAGTCGGCCGAGCCGTGAAGATTCTGATCGTCGATGATCACCCGATAGTCCGGGCCGGATTGCGACGATTGCTCGCCGCCGAGCCGGCAGTGGAGGTTGAGGAGGCGGCGAGCGGAAAAGAGGCGCTGGGCGCCTTCCGGAGAAGGCGCCCAGACCTCGTCATCCTCGATCTGAACTTGCCCGATATCAGCGGTCTCGAGATCATCGCGCGCCTGAAGATCATTGATCCTGATGCGCGCATTCTGGTTCTCAGCATGCACGACGACCGTATCCATGTGACGCGCGCGCTGCAGGCGGGGGCAGCGGGCTATGCCAGCAAGACCGTCCCTCCGGAAGAGCTTCTCGAAGCAATCAGACGCGTTGCCGGCGGTCGCACCTATGTCGAACACGAGATTGCCGAAGAACTCGTATTCTCGAGCATCCGAACCCCACCGCACCCGCTCGAAGACCTCTCCTCGCGCGATCTCGAAATCCTGCGTTTGCTGACGCAAGGCCGCAACCTCGTCCAAATCGCCGACACACTCGGCATCGGATACAAGACTGCTGCGAACAACTGCAGCCAAATCAAAGCGAAGCTGCGGGCGGAGAGCACCGCCGATTTAATCCGCATCGCCATTCAGCACGGTCTGGCCGATTGCGATACCGGCCCTCCTCCCGTCCGCTGATCCTTTCCCGCTGGTCAATCATTGCAGGAACCGGCGACTCCCGCGGCAGTTTCGATTCCGCCCAGCAGGTGAAGGAGAAACAGCGGCTCGTCATAGGATTCCTTGGTATGGCCCATCGCGGTATACCAACTGCGGCCACCGTCGATCGTTTGACACCAGGCGATCGGGTGATCGGCCCCCATTGCGCCGCCGGAATAGGTCGCCTCGTCGAGGGTCGCCAGGACCTGCACCGCGCCGCGCGGATTGCTGCGGAAATTATACCACTCGTCGGTGCGTTCCCACGCGGTGGGCAGGCCCTTCGTCGAAGGATGGTCGGGGTTTGCGATGTGGACCGTCGCCCGCTGAATGTGAGGATGGCTCGCGAACCAGGTTCCGACGAGCCGGCCGTACCACGGCCATCCATACTCCGTGTCGCTCGCCGAGTGGATGCCGACGAAGCCGCCGCCGGAACGGATGTATCGCTCAAAGGTGGCCTTCTCGCCCGCATCGAGAACGTCTCCGGTCGTGTTGAGGAATACGACGACCTTATATCGAGCTAGCACTGCGTCGCTGAACCGCGCGGCGTCTTCCGTGCTGTCCACCGCGAACCCGTGCTCGGCCCCCAGCGCCTCGATTGCCGCAATCCCTTGCGGGATCGAATTGTGATGAAACCCGGTGGTCTTGGAGAAGACGAGCACGGTGAACCGAGGATCGCCGCTCTCCGCTGCGAGGCTGGCATGCAGCGACATGCCGAGGATTGCGGTGAGACCAAAAACCATTGCGGAGCCGCGGGGCAGCAAGCGTCGAGGCTCTTGGTTGACAGCGTTCGGCTGCGATCCTACTTTGCGACCGGCAATCAGACCGAAGGAAATAGCCATGAAGTGGAAGACGCCGGTCATCATCGAAATCGCAGTCGGGCTTGAGATCAACGCTTACGCCTGTGCGGAGGTCAAGTAGGCTCCTCGTTTTCTGACGCCGGTCGGATCCGGCGAGACGACCGATGCTCGACGTGGTTGTCCTCGGGTCTGCCGCCGGCGGGGGTTTCCCGCAATGGAATTCCAACGCGCCGGCATGTCGGCGGGCGCGCGCCGGAGATAAGACCGCGGTTCCGAGAACGCAGGCTTCGCTCGCGGTCTCGGCGAACGGGCACGACTGGTTCGTTCTGAACGCCTCGCCCGATCTGCGGCTGCAGATCGAGGCAACCCTCGCTCTCCACCCCCACGAAGGGCTGAGGTCGTCGCCGATCGCCGGCGTACTGGTCCCCGGTGGCGATGTCGACGCCGTCGCGGGGTTGCTTCACCTGCGCGAGCGGCATCGCTTTTCGGTTTATGCTCCGGCGCGGGTTCTCGCGGTTATCGCGGCGAATCCGATTTTTCATGTTCTCGCTCCGGATTGCGTCGAGCGCGTCGAATTGCCCCTCGATCGGCGGATCGAGCTTGCGGGGACCGTCGATCCTTCGGGAATGGCAGTCGTCGCGTTCGCCGTGCCGGCAAAAGTCCCGCTCTATCTCGAAAAGGACGGGCAAGACCCGGGAATCGCAGAAGAGGGCGATGCGGTGGGTCTCCAGATCATCGACACCGCGGCCGAGAAATCCATCTTTTTCATCCCCGGTTGCGCGGCGATGACCGACCGGCTGCGCCAGCGCCTGATTGGGAGCGAGCTGGTGTTTTTCGACGGGACCCTTTGGCGCGACGACGAGATGATCCAGCTCGGCGTCGGGAACAAGACGGGCCGGCGAATGGGGCATATCAGCATGAGCGGCGACGATGGCGCGATTGCCGCCTTCCGCGATCTGGGTGTGAAGCGCCGCATCTTTATCCACATCAACAACTCGAACCCGGTATTGCTCGACGATTCGCCGGAACGACAACTCGCCGAAGCCGCCGGTTGGGAGATCGCCTATGACGGCATGGAGGTGAGGCTGTGAGCGGGTCCCTACTCTCCGGGCCGGATCTCGAGAGTGCCCTGCGGCAGATCGGCGAGGAGCGCTACCACCATCGCCATCCGTTTCATCACCTGATGCGCGACGGCAAGCTCAATCGCGGTCAGGTCCAGGCGTGGGCGCTCAACCGCTATTACTATCAGGCTCGCATTCCGGCAAAGGACGCCTATCTGGTCGCGCGCCTGCCGACGCCGGCGCTCCGCCGGGAATGGCGCCGGCGCATCATCGATCATGACGGCGAGAGCGAGGACACCGGCGGGATCGCGCGCTGGCTCAGGCTGACCGACGGGCTCGGGCTCGATCGCGAATATGTGATCTCGACCAAGGGGCTGTTGCCGGCTACCCGCTTCGCGGTCGACGCCTATGTCAATTTCGTGCGCGACCGGTCGCTGCTCGAAGCCGTCGCCTCGTGCCTCACCGAGATGTTCTCACCCGAGATCATCGCCGAGCGGGTCGAGGGTCTGCTGAAGAACTACGATTTCATCAGCCGCGACACGCTCGCCTATTTCACGCCGCGGCTGACCCAGGCCCCTACCGATGTCGCCTTCGCCCTCGCCTACGTCAAAGAACACGCCGACACTGCCGAGAAGCAGGCGCTCGTGCGCGACACCTTGCGGTTCAAATGCGACGTGCTCTGGGCGCAGCTCGACGCCCTCTACTTCGCCTATGTCGAGCCGGGACTGACCCCGCCGGGCGCCTTTGTCCCCGGCCGGACGGCGCAATGACGGGCGAGCCGCGTCTATCGGTCGAGGGCGATACCGTTCTGCGCTTTGCCCCGCACACAAGGTTCCGCTTCGACGAGGTTCGGCAGGCATGGATCGTGCTCGCGCCGGAGCGGCTCATGTTGCCTGACGAGCAGGCCGTTGAAATCCTGCAGCTGATCGACGGGAAGCGCGCCATCGACGGCGTCATCGACGAACTCGCCGGTCGCTACGACGCGCCGCGCGACGTCATCGCCAGCGACGTCATTAAGATGCTGCAGGATCTCGTCGACAAAAAAGTGCTGCGTTTATGACGGCAGTCGACCCGCCGCTGGCAATGCTGGCCGAGCTGACCCATCGGTGCCCGCTGCGCTGTCCCTATTGCTCGAACCCGCTCGAACTATCGCGCGCCAGCGGCGAACTCGATACCGCAAGCTGGAAGCGGGTGCTCGGCGAGGCTGCGGCGCTCGGCGTTCTGCAGGTCCACTTCTCCGGGGGTGAGCCGCTCGTCCGGCGCGACCTCGCCGATCTCGTGCGTCATGCGGCCGAAGTCGGGCTCTACGGCAATCTGATCACCTCCGGCATAAATCTCGATGCCGGCCGGCTCGCGGTGCTGGTCGAGGCCGGGCTCGAGCATGTCCAGCTCAGTTTTCAGGATGCCGACATGATGTCCGGCGACCGCATCGCCGGGCTCCTCGGGGCGCAACAGGCCAAACGACGGGCAGCGCGCCTCGTCCGCGAGGCCGGTCTGCCATTGACGGTTAACGCGGTCGTGCACCGGCAAAACCTCGACCGGCTCGGCGAGATGATCGAATTGGCCGTGGCGCTCGGCGCCGATCGGCTCGAAGTCGCTCACGTGCAGTATTACGGATGGGCCTTGCGCAATCGGGCGGCGTTGCTGCCGAGCCGCGATCAGTTGGATGCCGCCACCGCCGCTGTCGAAGCCGCTCGCAGACGCCTCGCCGGGGTCCTGGTGATCGATTACGTGCTCCCCGACTACTACGCCCATCGCCCAAAGGCCTGCATGGGCGGTTGGGGCCGGCGCTTCATGAACGTGACCCCGGCGGGCAAGGTGCTGCCGTGCCACGCGGCGGAGACCTTGACAGGGCTCGATTTTCCGTCCGTAGCCGAAGCGAGCCTTTCCGACATCTGGTATCGTTCTTCCGCGTTCGAACGGTTTCGCGGGACGGATTGGATGCCGGAGCCCTGCCGCTCCTGCGAACGGCGCGAGATCGACTGGGGCGGCTGCCGCTGCCAGGCTTTTGCGCTGACCGGCGATGCCGCGCGCACCGACCCGGCTTGCACATTGTCCCCGGACCGCGAGCTGCTCGTCGGCGCCCGCGCGGACGCGGACGAAACCGCGCCCCGATTTGTCTATCGCCAGCATTCCGCCGCGCCGGGCCGATCACCCGAGACCGTATCTTCACCAGCTCTCGGGTGAATGAATCCGTTCGTTGCGGTGATCCTGATCTGCCTCAACACGATCGCCCCGGAGGCGTGCGACGAGACGACCGCCGCCGATGTCCTATCGACCGGGGTCGAGAACGAGCTCTCCTGCGTGATGGGCTGGCAGGATGTCATCGCCCGCTCGGCGCTCGCAGCCGAGATCGGCCGCACCGCTTATGTGAAGACACTGTGCCGGCACGCGGGTGCCGACCCGAGTAAGCCCAGAGCGCCGAGGTAGCGATAGATGCCGGAGCGGGCACTGGAGTGGCGCGTCGAGGAAACCTGCCTCAATGCCTGGCCGGCGCTTCGAGAAGTGCTGCTCGATGGCTGGGTGCTGCGCTTCAGCGCAGGCCTGACGCGCCGCGCCAATTCGGCAAATCCGCTACGGCAGGTTTCACAGGTCGATTTGCGGGCTTGCGAGGCGCTCTATCGGAGAGTGGGCCTGCCCACGATCTTTCGAGTGCTCTCGCTGATGGGTCCTATGGTCGACAAGCGCCTTGCGGAAGCTGGCTATACCGCAGAGGGCGAAAGTTGTGTGCTCTATGGTCCGATCGAAGACATCGAGGCGGCACGAGACCCGGATGTAGGGCTACTCGACAAGCCGACCCCTGAGTGGTTCGGCGCGATGGCGGCGCTGCAGAATCATTCGAGCGAGCAAGCCGCGACTTATCGGCGGATCGTCGGTCAGCTCGCCATTCCGGCTGCCTTTGCCGCGCTGTCGGATGAGGGAGGTATCGTTGCCCTGGCCTATGGCGCGTTGCACACCGGCTTGCTTTGCTATGAGTTGGTGATCACCGACTCGCCCCGGCGAAGGCGGGGTTGGGGCCGTCGGATCGTCAAAGCACTGGCCGCCTGGGCCAGGGACCAGGGGGCCGTCGGCGTTTGCCTTGAGGTGGAAGCCCACAATGCGCCGGCGCGGGCCCTATACGACGCCGTCGGATTGAAGACGGAACTCTACCGCTATCATTACCGGCGCGAACCGGTCTAACCCGGTTGTGACAAAGATGTGTCGTGACACGCCCGGCCTAGGCTAGCCCGCGCGTAATGGTACAATAGAGCCTCGCAGTAACAACCGAGCTATAAAATATGAGCGCTGTAGAACTCCGCCTCAACCCGAGCGACCTGCCGCGGGAGATGGGCGCGATGCGGGTGTGGCTGGACCAGCACCGTTTTGAGCCTTCCGCCTTTTCGTGCCGTGACGTTGATGATGGAGTGCTCGTTTCTCTCGAGTTTAAGATTGCTAAACAGGCCCACGCTTTCGCGCAACACTTCGGCGGTCGAGCCGATGCCGCCTCGGAGTTGCCGCCGGCGACCCTCGATGCAGGAGTATCGAGCTCCGGCATCATCGGCTGAATTCCCTCCCGCGTCCGGCGTGCGAGGGAGGGAACCGACAGGGCGCGCTTAAACGACCCCTTGCTGGCGCAGCGCCTCGACCTCCGCGGCGTCCAGTCCGAGCCATTTGTCGAACACCTCGAGGGTGTGCTCGCCCAGCAGTGGCGCGGGTTTGATCGGCGGCGGGGCGCCGTCAAACCGCACCGGCCAGGTCGGCATCGTCATCTGCCAATCGCCGTGCTGCACGGTCTGCAGGATACCGCGCTTTGCGAAGCTCGGCTCGCTCGTCAGCTCCACAGAATCGAAGACGGCCCCGGCTGGCACACCCGCGCCGCTGATCTGCGCCATCGCCTCCTGCTTGGTGCGCTCGCGCGTCCATGTAGCGATGATCTCGTCGACCTCCGCCTCGTGCTCGACGCGGGCCGCGGCGGTATCGTAACGCGGATCGCCGATCAGATCTTCGCGGCCGATCAGCTTCAACAGGCGCGGCCAGTGCTCGGGATTGGCTCGGCTGGTGAGCAGATAGACGTAATCGTTGGGGCCGCCCGGCTCGCATGGAAAAATACCGTGAGGTGGATTGCCGCCGGCCGGCTGTCGTTGTGCGGGCTTCCCGGTTTGTGCCTGCCTGATGAACATGCCGCGGCTGTAATGCATGACCGAATCCTGCATCGCCGCCTGCAGCCGCCGTCCCTTGCCGGTTTGCACGCGCTGATAGAGTGCGCTGACGATGCTGAACGCGAGCAGCATGCCGGTGCCGGTGTCGCCGATTGTCGGCCCCGGCTTGATCGGCTTGCCGTCGCGCTCGCCGGTAATGCTCATCGCGCCGCCGCAAGCCTGCGCGATCGGGTCGAAGCACAGACCGCCTTCATACGGGCTGCCGGCACCGAAGCCTTTAACTTGCGCATAGATGATCCGCGGGTTTAGCGCGCTGACGACATCATAGCCGAGGCCCAGCCGCTCGACAGCGCCGGGCGCAAAGTTCTCGGTGAAGACATCGGCCTGTTTGGCCATGTCCTTGACCAGCGCCAAGCCGCGTTCGGATTTGAGATTGACGGTGATCGACTTCTTGTTGGCGTTGTACGCCATGAAATAATACGGGTCAGCGACGCCGCGGCGGCCGGCTTCACCGCCCTTCGGGGGTTCCACCTTGACGACTTCGGCCCCCATCCAGGCGAGCGCTTCGGTGCAGCTCGTCCCGGCCTCGAACTGGGTTAGATCGAGCACCTTGATGCCGGCAAGACAGTTCGGCGATACGGCGTTTCCATCCATAATCTTTCACTCCCTGCAAAGATCTGCCAGATTCCCCTCACCCGCCTCGCTGCGCTCGGCACGCTCTCCCGCACCGCGGGAGAGGGGGGACCAAGCCTGAAAGGGCTTGGTGGGTGAGGGTCTCCAGGGGCATTGGTCGTCAGTTCATCCCTTCCTGCTGCAGGGCGCGCTGCACTGCCGGACGCGCCATCATGCGGTCGAAATGAGCGGCGCAATTTTTCGGCAATTGGATGCCGGCCCGCTTGCTCGCCCAATATTCCACATAAAACAACGCGGCGTCGGCGATCGAAAACTCGCCCGCGAGGTATGGCTTTCCTTCGAGCTGCTTGTCGATCAGCGCGAACCCCTTCTCGGCGTTCTCGCGGCCGGTCGCCTTCACCGCCTCGTGATCCGATTGAGATGGAGCGAAGCGGTCCGTGCGAAAGATGCGCGTAAAGCCCTGGGAATGGATCGTACCGACGATGTATTCCATCGCCTCCATCGCTCGCGTGTCGGCTTCCTCGTCTTTCGGGATCAAATTCGCCTGCGGATTTTGGCGAGCGAGCCACCGGGCAATGACCGGGAACTCGGTGAGGATCGAGCCATCGTCGCGCTCGAGGGTCGGAACCTTTGCTTTTGCGTTCACCCCGGTGAAGGGCGGCTTGAATTGTGCGCCGTCGCGCAGGTTCACAGCCTCAGCCTGGTAAGGCTTGCCGATTTCTTCGAGCAACACATGGATGCCGATAGAGCAGGCGCCTGGCGCGTAGTAAAGCTTCATCGTAGATCCCTCGTTTTGGTTTAAAACGCTGTCATGCTGGAGGCAAATTTACCACGTCGCATGTGCTTGGCGAAGCGTATGAAGCAGCGGATCTGGACTGCAGGTCTGTTGATCGGCGCCGGCTATCTCGGTCCTGCCGCCGCTCAAGAGCCCGCTAGCGTCGAGGCGGTCCAGCCGGGAGGCCCGGGCGTGCTGACCAAATGCCGCGACTGGCTCGTCGCCAGCTCCTGCAAAAGGTATCACCACATCACCTTGCCGCCACAGATCACGGTCGGCGACACGATCACGGTCACGTTTGGCAGCAGTCCCAAGGAATACGCTTTTCCTGTTGCTCGGATCGCTCAAAAAGGCGGCCATTGCGTGATTTTCAGCGACACCGAGGGCGATCGGCATCACGTGGACAAGATCAACGTCGCCCCGTGTTACCGCTCGGGCAGTGAGCGCTGAGCCGGGGCTCGTCAAACGATCCCTTCGGCGCGCAGCGCCTCGACTTCAGCAGTGCCGATGCCGAGCCAGCCGCCGAGAATCTCGACATTGTGCTGGCCGAGCAGCGGCGATGGCTTGACGCGCGCCGGCGCGCCGTCGAAGCGCACCGGCCATGCCGGCACCGTTACCTTGCCGGTCGTCGGATGGTCGATTGTCTGCATGATGCCGCGTTCGGAGAGTGAAGGATCGTTCATCAACTCCAGCGTGTTGAACACCGCGCCGGCCGGCACGCCGGCTTCGCCGATGATCTTCATCGCGACCTCCTTGCTGTGCTGGCGTGTCCATTGGGCGATGATTTCGTCGACCTCGGCGGCGCGTGCGCTGCGGGCCTGATTGGTGTCGTAGCGCGAGTCGCCGACCAGGTCGTCGCGGCCGATCGCCTTGAGGAGCCGGGTCCAATGCTCCGGATTGGCGCGGCTGGTAAAGACATAGACGTAGTCGTTGGGTCCGCCGGGCTTGCATGGGTACAAGGCTGAAGGCACGAGCCCGCCGGGCTGGGAGCGGTCGCTGCCGCCGCGCAGCTGGGCCTGGCCGCTCAGCTGGGTGCGCGAAAACGGCACCCGCATGTAATGGATCATCGCGTCCTGCATCGCGACCTGAAGCCGTTGTCCTTTGCCGGTGCGGTCCCGCTTGCGCAGCGCGGCGAGGATGCTGATCGCCATCAGCATGCCCGTGCCTGTGTCACCGAATGACGGGCCCGGCTTGACCGGCGGGCGGTCGCCATAGCCGGTGACGCTGGTTGGGCCGCCCGCCGCCTGCGCGATCATGTCGAAGGCGAGGTTCTTTTCGTACGGGCTGCCGGCGCCAAAGCCCTTGACCTGGCAATAGACGATCCCCGGGTTCAGCTCCTTGACGACGTCATAACCCAGGCCCAGCCGCTCGATCGTGCCGGGAGCCATGTTCTCGACCGTGATGTCGGCCTTCTTTAAGAGCTCCTTGACGATCTCGAGCCCGCGCGGCGATTTGAGGTTGAGGGTGACCGATTTCTTGTTGGCGTTGAACTGGTGGAAATACCAGGGGTCATCGTCGGGTTGACCAGGCCGCAACCGGCGGCCGGGATCGCCGGTCTTCGGGTTCTCGATCTTGACCACCTCGGCGCCGAGCCAGGCGAGCGCCTCGGTGCAGGAAGGCCCCGCCTCGAATTGCGTAAAATCGACCACCCGCACGCCTTCGAGACAATCCAGCTCCACGCCAGTGCCATCCATCTCTCGTCACTCCTCCCGATGCCGGCGATCGACCGCCCTCTAAGCGACTATAGCGCCCGATCCGTGGAGAGTGGAACCGAACATTTCTGGCTGTTTTCGGCGTTCGACAAAAAAATTTCAGTCAGACAGGGTTGGTTTTTGGCGGAAACGCAGGGACGGCAACGATCCGAGCCTAAGAAAACAGCAAAGGCTTTGGCTGTTCCTTCGCTGTTTTCCGCTGTTCCGGCTGGCTGATCCGGTTATCCCAAAGCAGCCTCGGCCCGCAGACAAAACCGCCCGACGTTACTAGCTCTGGAGGCGATTGTCAATATATTAACTGATAAATTAGCAAAATTGTGGTACACGGGTTCGGACACTCAGCCGTGCTTGGGGTCGCCAGAGACCGGCGGGTCGCGATCGAGCGCTTCCTGCAGGCGTTTTGGGTCGACGCGGATCTCGACGCCGGCGCGCTCCTCCTGCAACAGCATCGGGGAGCGCGAGTTGCGGTCGCCCCAACCTCGGTTGAGAGCTTCGCTCAGCTCGGCCAAAGCCAGGTTGGCGACCCGCATCGGCACGTTGAAGTCGCGGCCGAGTTGCGTGGCGAGGGACATGTCCTTGTGCGCCAAACGCAACGCGAAAGCCGCCGGTTCGTATTTGCCGGGCAGGAATTGGTCGATCAGCCCGTCGAAGGTGCGCCGGCGGCCGCTGGCTCCCTCGCGCACCGCCTCCCACAACGCCAGAGGATCGACGCCGGCCTTGACACCGACCGTAAACATTTCAGCGAGAGCGGTCTGGATGCAGTAGCCGGCGCCGTTGTGGACAAGCTTGGCGACCGAGCCGGCGCCGATCGGGCCGACATAGCGCGCCTTGTCGCCCATCGCATCGAGCACGGGCTTGTGGCGGTTGAAAATCTGCTCGTCGCCGCCGACCCACAGCGCGAGCTTTCCGGTCCGAGCGCCGCGCGGCCCGCCGCTGACCGGCGAATCCAGCATGTAGACGTCGCGCTCGGCGAAAGCGGCATTGATCTTGCGCACCATCGTCGGCGAATTTGTCGACAGGTCGAAATAGGCTTTGCCGCGGCTCATCCCGTTGAGAATCCCATTCTCGCCGAGCGCCACGGCCTCGACCTCGGGCGGTCCAGGGAGTGAGGTGAAGACGACTTCCGACGCCTCGGCGACCGCGCGCGGGCTATCGGCCCAAACGGCGCCGGCAGAGAGATAGGGTTCGGCGGCGGCACGACGCAAATCGTGGACGACGAGGTCATGCCCGGCCTTTTGTAAATTGGCCGCCATGCCCGAACCCATCATGCCCAAACCGATGAACCCTATCTTCATCTCGCCCTCCTTGGTATTCCGCCCTGGACCCGTCGCTTGCCGCCCCTCACCCTCCCGCTTCGCGGGTCCCTCCCTCTCCCCGCCTGCGGGGAGAGGGCCGGGGTGAGGGGCATTCAGTCCGGCGCTAAACTAGCGCTTCTCGAACACGTCCTTGGCAACGAGGGCCGCGGTCATCGCCGCCGGCCAGCCGGCGTAAAAGGCGAGATGGGTGATGACTTCGCTGAGTTCGTTTTTGGTGAGGCCGTTGTCGAGCGCCCGCTGCAGATGGCCGACGAGCTGCTTTTCACGGCCCAGCGCGATCAAAGTCGCGCAGGTGATCAGGCTGCGGTCGCGCTTCGAGAGACCGGGACGCTCCCAGACTTCGCCGAACAGCACCCTCTCGCTGAGGTCGATCAGCCCCGGCACGATATTGCGAACCTGCTCGCGGGCCGCCGATGGTTGCGATTGCGCCATGGTTTCCTCCTGTTTCAGTAAAGCGATCGAGGGTCAGCCTAGCACGGCGCTCTCGCGAGCAACCATGTTTCCAGACATGCCAGAGATAGCGATCGCGCAGAGCCCGGTTCCGGGCGCTCGTCTTATGTGGGATCCGCCCGCCGGGACTATAAACTCAGCAAGGGGGCGCCATCACATGATTTCCTCGCCCTTCGTATCGTCATCTTCCAGGCGGTGCTCGCGCTCGGGTGTCATTCCCGCCAGCAGTTCCTCGAGCGTAAAGCGGCGCCGCGAGCGAGAAATGATGATCCGTCCCTCGTCGGCGCCCTCGATATCGACCCGCGCCCCCTCCGTCAGACCCGCGCGGGCGGCCACATCACGAGGAAGCCTGACGCCGAGGCTGTTGCCCCATTTCGCGATCTGAACCTGAATTGCCATGTGGTCGGCTTCCTGATGTGTATATTTTGGATATGCGATGCGCGGTAGCCGGATCACGACTCGCGCACCAGCGTTCGCCAATTTAGTACGTATATACCGCAGGGCGGCTCGAAATCAGCCTCAGCCGGATGGTCGTGCCGAGTATAGATCTGGGCAGCTTGCAATATCTCCCTCTCGCGCTGCCGCACTTTTCTGTGCTGGCGGTGATCTTCCTCTTCCTCGTCGCATGGATCGAGATTCAGGCGCTGCGCTCGGCCTATCTTAGCATGGGGCTCGGCCCACACGCCGCTCTGCTTCTACTCCTGGCCTCGCTGGCCGGCAGTTACTTGAATATTCGGGTAGCGCTTTTGCCGCCACAGCAGATCGTTTCGCCCCAGGAGGTCTGGTTCTTTGGCATGCATTATGTAATCCCGCAGGTCATCAGCCAGCCCGGCACGGTGATCGCCGTCAATGTCGGCGGCGCGTTGATCCCAGGTTTACTCTCGCTTTATCTGTACATCCGGAACCAATTATGGATCACCGGCATTCTCGGCGCCGTCGTGGTGGCGGCGGTGTGTCATTGGTTGGCCACCCCGGTGCCTGGCCTCGGCATCGCCCTTCCGGTCTTCGTGCCGCCGCTTACGGCGGCGGCTGTCGCCCTGGTGCTGTCGCGACGGCATGCCGGGGCGCTCGCCTATATCAGCGGCTCGCTCGGCACGCTGATCGGGGCTGACTTGCTCAATCTTGGAAAAGTCCAAGGATTGGGTGCGCCAGTCGCTTCTATCGGCGGCGCAGGCACCTTCGACGGGATCTTTCTTACCGGCATCCTCGGCGTGCTGCTCGCGAGCATCTTTGCTCCATCGGGCAGCCCCGACGATCGGGCCGGCGTTCAAGGAGCGCAGGCACATCTTTGAGCCGGCCTCATCCGCCGTTTGCGGCGCCCGAGCTTAGTGCAAGCCAAACCTCGTCTCGCGCCGACGGCCGTTGGGCGATGCCCCGGCAGCCTGCGCTAGTTTGGGCTGCTACAGTAGCATTGCCCGTAATCCGATGGGGCGACGTTTCCCGATGCGCAACGGAATGCGCGGACCGCCTGCGCCAGTTGCTCGCTCCCGCCGGAGAACGGAGCCCAATAAACCGGGCTCGATACCGGGAAGATCATGTGCCATTGCTCGCGCTTCACCGGAGCGTCCGTGATCAGCGAATAAAGGTGGTCGAGGCTCGGCAGATCGACCCGCGGCAGGCTCCATTGCCGAGTAAAGGTGTATTCCGCCCGCCATTCCGGCGGCACGCCCCCGGCAGCGGTTGTCGCCTGCGCCAAGTTCATCAGATCGTAGGTCGTCTGATCGAGAATTCCGCCCGCGGCATCGTAGACGACCGTCCGAAAAGCCGGGTTCTGGTCATAGATCGGGCTCACCGCCGGCGTGATTAGTGCAAACCCATAGCGGCCTTCGGCGTCGCCGATCAGGCGGAAATCGTCCATGTGAGTGTGGCCGGCGAAACCGGCTGCGACAGTATCGGCATAGCGCTTCAAGAGAGCGAGGAAAGCCGCGGCGTGGGTCTGATCCCACATCGGGATCATTGTGCCCGGGCAAGCGCCTCGCCGCAGCGTCGCAAAGCCGTCGACACCCGGCGGGATGTGATAAACAAGCCAGACCCGCTCCGCAGCCTCCTTTGCCGCCGCGAGCTCGGCTTCGAGCCATGCGAGCGTCGCTTGCCCGGGGTCGCCGTCGGCGGATGAGCCGCAGGCGTTGCGGTAATGGATCGACAGGAAGTTGGTGTTGGTCGAGAGCACTCGGATGCCGCCTGCTCGAGCAGTATAATTGCCATAGCCCTGCCAGTCCCGGTCGAAACCCGGCCCGCCGGCGCTGCCGACTAGCCGGCGCAGAATTGGCAGGGTGTCGGCGAGAAACGGGCCGCCGGGCTGCAGCTGATAATCACCGCACTCCTCGTCGTTGTTGCCGAGCGCCGGAAGGATCGGGGTGGCCGGAAAATTCTGCTCGAGCTGTAGTCCCAGGAACTGCATCGTCTTCCGCACAAAGATGCGATAGGCGGCGTCCGAATGGTCCTTTGCTGCGGCATCGAATTCCTGGCGGAAGCCGTGTGCGAGGAAATCGCCGGGTATCAGCACGAAGGTCGGTTTCGGCAGCGTCTCGGCCATGTGCTGCAGGGCAGAGCGGAGCAGCATCCAATTGGCGTCCCGCCCGTATCGGCCGAGGCTACGGTCATCGGAGCTATCGAGCACTGCGCTCCATTGTTCGGGCTCGACGGCAGCCAACTGGTCGACCAGTCCCGGATCTGCCATCGGGTCGAAATGCAGATCGGACATTACGAGAACTTGTCTGGCAACGGCCGGCGCCGGGGCCGCCGGTTGGCTGTTTGCCGTTCCGCAGAGATCGAGAGCAAAGGCCGCCAGCACCCCATACCGAAGGCCTCTCAATAGCCGGGCCAAAAGAGTCAGAGCGGGTCCCAGGAGAAGAGATCGCCCGATCGGTCGAGCGGCATGAAGGAGGATCGCAGTGCCGGGAGGGCATGCTCGGCAATCGCCTCCGGGGTCCAGCCGTCCGCCCGATGCAGGCTGCGGATCGGTCGCGGCGAGCTGAAAAGATAGATTTCGTTCATCCGCGTGCCGAACACCTGACCCGTCACGTCCCGCGCCGCGTCGGAGGCCAGAAAAACCGCCATCGGCGCGTTCTTGTCGGGTGTCATTTGCTGAATTTTGGCGACCCGCGCCCGCTCCTCGTCGGTGCGCGCCGGGATCGACTGGGTCATGCGGCTCCACGCCCAGGGGGACAGACAATTCGAGCGTACGTTGAACCGCTTCATGTCGATCGCGATCGCTTTGGATAGCGCGGTGATGCCGAGCTTCGCCGAGGCGTAATTCGCCTGGCCCATATTGCCGATCAGCCCGGAGGTGCTGGTGATGTGGACGTAGGCGCCGCTCTCCTGTTTGCGGTACTGGTCGGCGGCTGCACGGCTGACAAAGAAGCTGCCGTTGAGGTGGACCGAGATCACCGCGAGCCAGTCCTCGGCCGTCATCCGGTGGAAGATTTGATCGCGCAGGACACCGGCGTTGTTCACGACAATGTCGAGCCCGCCGAAATGGTCGAGCGCGGCCTGGACGATCTTCTGGGCGGAGGCATATTCGGCGACGGAATCGGTGCTGATGGCGGCCGCGCCGCCGCCCTGCTCGATCAGCCGCTTGGTCTCCTCGGCAGGCGTTGCCGACCGGCCTTCGCCGGACAGCGAAGCCCCGATATCATTGATGACGAGCTTGGCGCCGGCACACGCCATCGCAATTGCGATCTCCCGGCCGATCCCGCCGCCGGCACCTGTGACGACGGCGATTTTGCCTTCCAACAGGCCGGCCATGACATGCTCCTCCCCGCGGTGATCGTCGGCAAACGAGCTCGATCAAACGACTAACACCGGGGCCGGTCAACTCGGACGTGATCCCACTTGACTTAGCCGGTGGGGTGCAGTGCGCTCCCTGCTCGACGTTCGAGGAGAGGACTGCATGATCGCCATTCGCGCGCTCGACGGAACCGAGGTCGTCGTCGATGGGAATGCCGTCACCCTGGTCGCTGGCCCCTATCCGCACGATCTCGGCCCTCACACCTATGTGCACGGCGTCGAGCGCGGGGTGCTGGTGACGGCCGAGAATGCGACGGCGTTGGTCGCGCGGCTGGGAGTCGCTCCGCCATTGGCGAAGCTGACGCGACCCGATGCATCGCCGGTGTGGGTGAAGGGATCCGCCGTCAATGAGATCCGGCCGCCGCTGGCGACAGAACAGCAGGCCGCAGGAGCGGTGAAAGCGGTGGTGGTCATAGGCGATCTTCACCAGGCGGTGCGCGAGGATGTGCAGACCGCCATGCGTATTCTGAACCCTCCGGCCGCGAATGTCTGAGCTGGCAGCGGGCTGTCGATCCTGCTGAACGATCCGGCCCCCGAAACGATTTTCGCGCCGGCGACTGCGCCGGGACGCGCTGCTGTCGCGGTGCTGCGCATCTCGGGGCCGGATGCCCGCAGGGTGGTGACGCTGCTTGCGGGCGGCCTGCCGCCGCCGCGGGTCGCGCAGCGGCGGCGCCTTATCGATCCGCAGAGCGGAGACGCTCTCGACGAGGGGCTGATCCTGTGGTTCCCCGCGCCGCGGAGTGCGACCGGCGAGGATGTGGCGGAACTCCATCTGCACGGCAGCCGCGCCGTGCTCGCCGCCGTCATGCAGGCGCTCGCCCGGCTCGGGCTGCGGCTCGCCGAGCCCGGCGAATTCACCCGCCGCGCCTTCCTCAACGGCAAGCTCGATCTGCTGCAGGCCGAGGCGATCGCCGATCTCGCCGCGGCCGAGACCGAGGCGCAGCGCCGCCAGGCAATGCGGCAGCTCGGCGGCGAACTGGGTGACGTTTATCGTGGCTGGCGCGATCGTCTGACCCGCATCCTCGCCCATCTCGAGGCGGCGATCGATTTTCCGGACGAGGACCTTCCCGCGGAAATCGAGGATCGCCTCGTGGGCGAGACCGACGTACTGGTCGCCGAAATCGAGCGTCACCTCGCCGACGGCCATCGCGGCGAAAGGTTGCGCGACGGCATCGACGTCGCGATCGTCGGCCCCCCCAACGCCGGCAAATCGAGCCTCCTCAATCGGATTGCGCGTCGCGACGTGGCCATCACCTCGCCAGTCCCGGGCACCACGCGGGACGTGATCGAAGTCGCGATCGATCTCGGCGGTTACCCCGTCGTGCTCGCCGATACCGCCGGGCTGCGCGACAGTGCAGATGCGATCGAGCAGGAAGGCAAGCGTCGAGCGCTGCAGCGAGCCGAGCAAGCCGAAATCCGGCTCTTCGTGTTCGATATTGCGCAACCCGCAGATGCGGCTGGCGCGGCGGCTTGGCCCGGAGCCGATACGATCCTGGTCGCCAACAAGATCGATCTCGTGCCGGCGGCGGATACCGTTCTGTCACCTTCGGCGCTGCCAGTCTCGGCGCTCACCGGCGAAGGCATCGACGGATTGCTGACGGTGCTTGGCGAGCGGGTCACGCAAACCTACCGCATCGAAGCCCCGGTTCTGACCCGGGCGCGGCACCGCCAGGCGCTCGAAGAGGCCGCGGCATCGTTGCGGCGATCGTTCTTCGCCGCATTGCCCGAGCTGCGCGCGGAAGACTTGCGTCTTGCGCTGCGCAGCCTCGGCCGCATCACCGGCGCCGTCGATGTCGAAGACCTGCTCGACGTGATCTTCCGCGATTTCTGCATCGGCAAGTAACCCACCCGGTTTCCGCCTCCCGGAATTTTGCGGCCAACCGATCGCGGTCGCTAGCAACGGCATGGCAAGATCACTCCGCTGGGCGCTGGGCGAGCGACCAGGCAAACAGTTCAGCAAAAGAGGCGAGTATCAAGGGACGGGCCATCGGCCGCCTTCAGCGCGCCCAAGCGCCGCTCGAACTCGGTTGCCTCGACCGCGCGGACATAGGCCTCGATGACATGGCCGAATTGCATCGCCTCGCGCGGGGTGACCGCACCCTGCGCCGCCGCGTCGGCGACCGCGGCCATCGCACCCGCCAGATCGGCGGCGTTGCGGATCGGCGGCATCGTGAATTCGACCGCGCGTTCGCGATACGGCCCGACGATGCGTTCCAGGCACAGCCGTAACGCCGCCGGGTCGCCGGCGAGCGCCAGCTCGACGGCTTTGCGGGTCAGCGCCTCGCCCTCGCCGGCGAGCAACAGCCGGGCAGCGCGGTTGACGTGGTCGCGGCAGCCGCGCGGCCGGCCGGCGGGATTGCCCGACCGCCCTTGGGCGAACCGCCCGCCCCTGTCCCGCGCCCCTGTTCCACCTGTTTTATCTGGTCGAGATCAGGCATCGGAAACTCCTTAAATCACAATCTCGCACCCGCTCACGGGTGCCGATGCCCGGGAGAATGCAATGCGAATGCGGCAATTGCGTGATAATGTATTCTATCCATCCCGCGCCGAGCACTGCCGCCCCCGCAGCTTCGACACCAGGCCTGTCGCGCCATCTGTCCGGAACGCTTTCAACAGCCGATAAATTGGGCGACCCTCTAGCCGCAGCAGCTGTGCCGCCGCCTCGGTCGTCAGCCGCCCTCGATCCAAATCCCGCAGTACCTCGAGCCGTGTAAGCTCCCCATCCCTCATCAGTCGAACCGTCACCCCAAACACCCCCCGGAAAATCCCCCGGGAGTGTCATTTCAAACTGGCACAGGGGTGACATTTTAATCGGGCGCCTACATCGATTTGCCGCATATCAGTGATTCTGTAAAATTATTTGAAGTGTTCGTAAAGTCATCCGGTTAACCTTTGCGACTTGGCGGCCGGCTTTTACTTGGCGCGGCCGGCACACAAGGTGTAGGGAAAGCTCGGTTGAAAACCGATCCCGCGCATCGCGCCGGGCGGGCCTCATCGCATTGCCCAAAAAGCGGGCGGCGCTCTAGTAATGCAAATTCTGCGTGTGACAGCGCAGTGGCACACATCGATGCCGGCTAAGCTGCAAGCCGCTCCGGCTCCGTGCGCCGCTCGGCCGCGCGCGGACAAAGGATATAGGTCGCGCGTGTGTCGCCGGCGGCATGGCGAATTATGCGCTCGCGCTCAAGCTCGGCGAGCAATTGCCGCTTGCGTGCCGCGGCGGCCTTCTCTTTTTGAGGGGCGACGGCCTTCGCGGCGGCAATCTCGGGCAGCTTCTCCACGTCGCGCCTCGCCAGTGCGGGCGCCTTCACGAGCACATCGCAGATGCGCTCGCTACCGCTGCAGCGGTCGTTGAACGTCATCAACCGGTCGAGGGAATAATATTCGGCTTGCCGATGCGGCCAGATGGCAGCGCCAATGTAATCGATGATGTCGTTCACGGTGCCGGGATGTTTGCAATGGAGTTCGATGGCACCGATTAGGCAGTGCTTGCCCTTGCCATCGTCGCGGGTTCCGCGCGTCCAGTGCTCGCGCTCTCCGTAAAATCGAAAGATCGTTTCGAGCACTCGCATGGCTTTGAACGGGTCGCGGTGACGCATGGCGGCGGCTCCTTGTTGGGGGAGCCGTCACGGTATCATCGGTGCCGCCGGCGCGTCCCTGCGCGTTTTACTCGCCCTCTTCGCCAGATGATCGCGGATCGTTTCCGAGCGGCGGCAAGGAACAGGGATGGCGAAGCTCCCCGAGCAGCGCTCGTTCCATCACGTAGCGGAATATCTCGTCACTGACGGCGGGGAACAGGCGCGCATACAGGTCGGCGAGTTCGGGCGGGCATTCGGCGCGCAGCTTCGCGTTGCGGCGGTCACGCCATTCGAGAAGCTCGCGGGCTTCGTCGGGGGAGAGGAATTCGTTGTGCATCGCGCGAGGATAGCATTCGGGCACGGGATGGGTTAGCGGCCTGAGCAAGACGCTGGAATAGCGGCGGCGCCCTGACCTGCGGCGCCGTGGATGCGGGTATCGCCTGTTGGGATGCTGCTCGGTGCGCCGGCGCGCTCGTGCGTCTGTACGGCTTCGCGCGCGGTCTTCAGCCGGAGCGCGCGACGCAGAGTCGCACGGCTTCCGCGAATGCCCTATGAATTCTTGACGTGCCCGGGCATCCGCGTTTGCAATGCCGGAAGCAACTAGAACGTTCAAGCTAGGGGGATCATGGGTAATGGCCTCTAATTCGCCGGGTTCAACTTACGGCACTAACTAACGAAGGAGCCGGTGCCAAGTCTCGCTTTTAAAATATGCGCTACCAATAAAGCATCCAGCCCTGCGGCATGCGTAGTCCGTGCCCTTGGAGCGTAACGCGAAGTCCACGGGGGTTCGGCAGGGACGAGCGGCCAATGGCGTGCAAAACAAGGCCATCATGTACGAGAAGACGGCCACGAGTATATCGTACTATCTGAGGCGGATACTTTTTGGCATACTGCCGAGCCGAAAATCCTAACTCTACTTTGTCTCTATAACGGGCGTGCCAGATTTCCATAGAGGCACCACCCGAGGGTTCCTCAACGAGGAGCGTGAAGGACATAGTCTGATCCGGTACGTAATCCGGGATAATATGGATCCACTGAAGATCGAAATGCGCGCTGCCGGCGACGTCATCATAATTGCGGTCTTTTCCGTTCACTTCAAATATATGAAATCCAGGGAGCGCATAATGTTCATCAATGAAAGCTACGTCACCAAGCAACTCTTCGAAAAACGATTGTATGCGCTCATACATTGAACCGAAGTGCGCGCGCAGCACAATGTTTGAAGATCGGGCACCCGCGAAATACGCGTCTCTACCGTTTGGACCGTCTAAGTATGCCGCGGTACCAAGGGTAAAGTGCCCGCTAGTACCGCGTACTGTCCAATGATGCCTAATTGCTAAAACCGCGTTGAGGATTTCGGCGCACTCACCTACATCAAAGATGTCGTACTGCATCAGCGGAATAAAATCGACAGTCATGAGGCTTTAATCGCGATTACCGAGATAGCGCACAAGGGCCTGAGAAATGGCACCCTGACATGCTAGGTCATATGGTAAATAGCCAGGCATCGGATTCGCTTCTAGACACCAGTAAATGTTGTTGGCATCAACCTTGAAATCCCAACCGGCGAAAGCGAGTTCCATGCGCGACGTGGCGGAAACGAGCCGATTCTTCAAGTCAGTTGGAACAGCGAAGACCTCCATTTCTTGCAAGTTGGCCCCCCTGCGATAATCGATACAATCCGCAGCGATCCGTTGGCCCACGACTTGGTCACCAATAACATGGATGCGCGCGTCGGCACCGGAAATTAGGCGTTGCAGATGAACCGGCCCGTTTTCTGGTAGAAACTCGCCGAAATCTGATGCATCGACGAGTATGCAATCCGCCCGTTCGCCGCAGACGGTTTTCGAGATCGTAGGCCCACCGTTCATAAAATTCAGCAGCCGATCAAGCGTGCAACTTGTGATACTCTCCGGAACTTGAAAGCCCATTTCCTCAAGGATGCTCTCGTGGAACGGCTTACTGCTATTGTGAAGGCAACGATCACACCGATTCGCGACACGTGCCGGGACAAGGTTTAGCCAGGATCGCAGTGCGTCTATGAATGCATGCCACCGGATCGCCTGACTGGAAAATGGCGTCTCCTGGGACAAATCCACAATTCGACAGAAGAAGGAATCAGAGGGATTTAGCTTGAGAGTATCCCCGCCATACCGCAACTCGCTCGTTCCCTGCGATGGACGCTCGAAGCGCCATTTGCCGGAGACTGCTTCGGGCAAATCGACAACACAGACTTCGACACCAGAAGCAACGGCACATTCGACCACACGCATAAGCGCGTCGTCGACGCGAAGCCCGATCGCTACTATCATCGCGTCAGATCCTCGCAGAGGGCTCCGAGTGTTGTATCCCACCTGTATTGTAATTCGTCTTCCCCAGGCACGGCGTTCATACGCACGGCAGTCGCCCCACCCGCGTCGATTGCCCAGGTGACTGTAGCAAAGTGCAGCTTAAACGCCTGAGCGAGCCATACGCTTTTCTTGAGGAGGGCTAGCTCCGTCGTACGGCTATCCCGCGTTGCTGGGAATGCACGCGACCCAACCACGGTCACGATTTCGTAACCTGAATCGAGATTCACCTTGCGTGCCCGAAGTGGCACGTCCGGCGGCAAAAGCGCGACCGGCCCGGACTGGAAATGGACGTTCTCGCCCCAGACACTATCGCCGGTGCGGTCAATCATCTCCGGTCCGCTGGCGTAGGTCTCAGTATCAGTGCTTTGCTGAGTGCCAAGTGCCGCGGAGATCGCCGACCACGAAATTTGCCCGATCATTCCCTCGGACAGAGGGCGGTTGATTACCGGAGAACGGGATAGCGTCGCTGCGGCCCAAAATGTAGCATAGGCCTCGGCACGCAAGAAACGCTCGTCGGCATCCCTACCAGATGATGTATACGTCCAGGCACTGGCGCGGATGAACATCGGAAAGTTCGGCTCAACAAAAGTCGAACCAGACCGCCGATGTATGGTAAAGAGACGCGCCGCTGCTGGTCCATCAAGATGAAGTATTGATAATCCTTGGTTCCCTAAGGCCGTGCCCAGTTCAGCGGCTACGCTGTCTTCATTACCAGCAACAATTAAAATAGTGTCTGGCATATCTTCGCGACTGATGTTGGTTGAGAGCCGATTGGCTCTCCATTAAATCCAGTCAACTGAGCGCGGCCTGTAAAATTTAGACCACTGGAGGAGATGAAAAAAGCACCTCTGGTTGAATATGCGCTCTTACCGTCATAGGTTTACGTGGAAGTTTCGCTAGCCCATGGAGCACGGTCCGCGCGTCCGATCCGCTTGAGAACTGAAGTTGTTGTTGCTCATTTTCCTTATTTTCTTTACCTTCCTTGGCGTCTTTAAAACCTTCCTTATAGGTTTTCTCCTCTGCAAATATTTCAGGCTCGTAGTCCTGATACGCAGGGGTGCCAGGAGCATGGCTGGAATAGGCGGCATACGCGGACGATCCGTCGAGGGTAGCTGCCGCCCTGTCGGCAGCGCGTGCCGCAAGAACGGGAAGCGATTCACGGCGACGCCACCGAGCTATAAATGGGCGGGCTTTAGAAGCGACCTTATTGACAGCAGGCATTCCGTCCTCCGCGAAGCACGTCAGAATCGAGCCATACCACAGGTAAATGCAAGTTACCATCGGCCGCAGCGGACCTCAATCCCCGGCTAGCGATGTGGATTCGGCTGAGTTTGCCTCACCCTCCCAACCCTGCGGGTTGGGCCCCTCCCTCTCCCCCCCAAGGGCGGAGAGGGGCTCGTGTCCGCGGGCATAATTCTGGTTGGGCGCGACGCCAGCTGTGCAATCGAGATCGGTTCCCCGGACAGCCCTGCGCTCCTGGGGAGAAACTGTAATTGCAATTTATTCCGCCTAAAGCAAAAAATTTTCCGAGAAAATTATTTGGCCACGAAGGAAGAACTCCCCTATGTCGCCGTTTTGGAACTCGACGGCGTAGTTGCCGCCGAATTGGAGATAAAGATGCTAAAGTTTTCGCGACTGCCCATGGGGCTGTTGGCCTTGACTATTGCTGGGCCGGTGATGGCTCAACCAGCGACGACAACTACTCCCAACACCACCTCTCCGTCATCGACTATGGCACCGACGGCGCGGAGCACGGCGGCTGCGCCGAAGACGGACACGGTCGACATCAACAGTGCGACTGCGGCCGAGCTCAAGATGCTCCCCGGTGTCAGCGACAGCGACGCCACCAAGATCATCCAGGGCCGCCCTTACAGCGGCAAGAGCCAGCTCGTCTCGAAGAAGGTCGTCTCCGAGCCGACCTACGACAAAATCAAGGACCACGTGGTCGCCAAGCAATCGAAGTCTTAAGGCACCAACCAATCTGCAGCGGTTCGGCAGGGTCGCGGGCATTGGCCGCGACTTTGCCGGCCGTTCAGTCGGATTGCGCCGCCGCCAGGCCGCGCTGCTGCAACAAAGCAGCGATCGCCGGCTCGCGTCCGCGAAACGTGCGATAAAGCTCCATCGGGTCGATCGTGTCGCCGGCGCTGTAAATCGCCTCGAGGCGCGCGGCGAGCTCGGGCTCAAATGCGTCGCCGGCCTCGGAGAAGGCGGCGAAACCGTCGGCATCGAGCACTTCCGCCCACAGATAGGAATAATACCCGGCGGCATAGCCGCCGCCGGCGAACAGGTGCTGGAAGTGCGGCAGGCGGTGGCGCAGCCCGATTTCCTTCGGGACCTCCATCCGGTCCAGGAAATCCCGCTCGAAGCGGGCCGGGTCGAGAGGTTCGGCCGCCGCAACGCGGTGCAAATCGAGGTCTATAAGGGCGGCAGCCGTGTACTCCACCGTGGCGAAGCCCTGGTTGAAATTTCGCGCCTCGAGAAGCCGGCGCAGCAGATCCTCGGGTAGCGGCTCTCCGGTCCGGTAATGGCGGGCATAGGTCCGCAATGTCTGCGGCACCGACATCCAATGCTCAAAGATCTGGGACGGAAACTCGACGAAATCGCGCCGCACAGCTGTGCCGGATTGCGAGCGGTAGCGCACCCGGCTCAGCAATGAATGCAGCCCGTGGCCGAACTCGTGAAACAATGTCTTGGCGTCGTCGAAGCTCAACAGGGTCGGTTCACCCGCAGCCGCATCGCCCCTGGCATTCCCCCGCGCGAAGTTGTTGTTATTGACGACGATCGGCGCTACCGGCTCGTCCATGTCTTCCTGATCGCGGTAGCGGCTCGACCAGGCGCCCGACTGCTTACCGGGCCGGGCAAAATTGTCGTGCAGAAAAAGGCCGACATGGCTGCCGAATTCGTCGCGAACCTCCCAGACCCGGACATCGGGATGATAGGTCGGGAGATCGTTGCGCTCGGTGAAGCTCAAGCCGAACAGCCGGCCCGCGGTGTCGAACGCCGCCCGCACCATATTGTCGAGCACGAAATACGGCTTTACGTCCGCCTCGTCGAGGTCGTATCGGGCTTGCCGGACCTTCTCCGCGTAATACCGCCAATCCCAAGGCTCGATCGTCTCGTTGAGACCTTCATCGCGGGCCACTGCCTCGAGCGCCGCCCGCTCGTTCCGCGCCTTGGCCTTGGCCGGCTCCCAGACCTGCAACAGCAACCGCTCGGCCGCCGCGCTGGTTTTGGCCATCGTGTCGTCGAGGCGGTACTCGGCAAAGTTCTCATAACCGAGCAGCCGCGCCTGCTCGGCGCGCAAGGCCAAAATCTCGCGGATGATCGGCGCGTTGTCGCTGGCACCCCCCCTTGCACCACGAGCGGTCCATGCCTCCCATAGCGCGCGGCGCAGATCGCGGCGAGACGAAAAAGTCAAAAACAGCTCGACCGCGGAGCGCGACAATGTCACGGCATAACGGTCGGCTAATCCGCGCTCCTCTGCGGCCTGCGCCGCCGCGGCTCTGGCAAATCCAGGGAGTCCGTCCAGATCCGTCTCGTCAAGGACGAGTTGCCAATCCCGCTCGTCGTGCAGCACGTTCTGTCCGAATGCCGTGTGCAGACTCGCCAAGCGCTCGGAAATCGCCGCCATGCGTTCTTTCTGCGCGGGTTTCAAAAGGGCTCCGCTGCGTACAAAACGGAGGTGATAGCGCTCGACCAGGCGCAGCTGGTCAGGATCCAGCCCGAGGCTTCCGCTGCGTGCGTGGAGGTCGGCAATGCGCGCGAACAAGACGGGGTCGAGGGCAATGCGAATCTGGTGGTGGGCAAGCCACGGCGCGTAATCCCGGGCGATCGCCTCGATGGCGTCGCTGGTGTTGCTCGCATCGAGGTTGAAGAACACTCGGCTGACCCGCTCGAGCAAACGGCCGCTGCGCTCCAATGCCTCGATCGTGTCGGCAAAACTCGGCGCGGCGGCGGAACCCGCGATCGCGGCGATTTCGGCGATCTGCTCCTGCATGCCACGATCGAAGGCCGGCGGGAAGTGCTCCGGCCGAATGCGATCGAACGGCGGCATGCCGAACGGCGTGGTCCAGTTTTCAAAGAACGGGTTTTCGGTCATTCGACTCTCGAGGGGCAATTCCGCTTCGCCGTCATGTTAGGCGCGGCGTCGGATTGGTCCAGAGCGGACGAATCAGTGACAGAGCAGCCGCAGCGCTGCCCCTCGCCCCGTCGAGCCGGTCAAGGGGCCCTTCGAATCAGAGATGAGGGCGCGCGGCCTCGGTCGCGGCACGCCTGGCGAGCGCCGAGATGAATTCGTCGATCGTGCTGCAGGCCACCATGGGGCTAGCAAAGCTCCCGGCGCGGGATCTGATTTCGACCTTGCGGGCGTAATGGGCGTCTTCGATGCGGCCATAGCAGTAGCCGCGGCTCAGTCCCTTGTCGGGCGTCCACGAATTGAATGCGTAACCCCCGTCCCTCGTCACAATTGGTCCAACAACGACGTGCATCGCGGCCTCCTCTCCGCAACTGCCGGATCAGCTCCGAACGTCAGAGGTTTGCGTCGCAGGAGTTGCCACTGTGCTGGTTGCAGCCGGCGACCGCGGTAGCGGCGGCAGACATTTGGCAATCAGAACGGTCATATCGAGCATGCCCAGGCCGATCGCTATCGCCAGCAGCCAGGCGTTCAACTCGCCGGCGATCCGGTCGAGGCGGACCAGTTGGTGCTTCATCCCGCAACCTCGCGCTCATCCTTCGGCTCCATGCAACATACGCCTGCCATGCTGCGACGCAACATTAAAACTGGTAAACATTTGTTAAATTATGCTTAAAATCTGTTTGCGCCGCAGAGGCTTGAGGCATGCGACGGGGAGGCGGCCGGGGACGATCACGAGCCGCCGTAGACCGGGATCACGGCCCCGCGCGTTGCGCGATTGTCCGGCGAGGCGAGAAAGATGATGAGCGCCGCGAGGTCGGCGGGCGATACCCAACGCGAATGGTCGGCCTCCGGCATCGCCGCCCGGTTGGCCGGAGTATCGAGAATCGAAGGGGCGACCGCATTGACCCAGATTTGCTCGTCGGTCAGCTCTTGCGCCAGCGCCTGGGTCAGCGCTGCTACGGCAGACTTGGAGGCGGTATAAGCGGTCATCCCCGCCCCGAGCCGGGGCTCGATGGCAGGCCGAGCCGAGACGTTGACAATACGACCGCCCGGCGTGCCGCTGCCCGATGCCTTGCGTGCGCGAAAGGCGGCAACAGCGGCAGCCGAGCATAGAAAGCAGGACAATGCGTTCATGTGGAATTGCGCGGTGAAGTCGGCCGCGGAAAGTTCCTCGATCGGCGCCATTGCGAAACCCCCGGCGAGGTGAATGGAGGCCCAGAGCGGCGGAAGAGCATCGTAGAACCGTTTGACCGCGGCCTCATCCGCGACATTGATGTCACGGACGATGCGCACGCCCGCATCCGTCACGAACGGAAAACCGTCGAGTTCGGCAGCTATCAGATTGGGGACGTGACAGACGGCGTTTGCGTCGCGCAATGCGCCAACGACCGCGCGGCCCAGAGCGCCCGTCCCACCGGTTACGACGACGTGACTGCCGGCGAAATCAACCATAGCGACTCCTCATCAGATCAGGCTTAGTCCTCGCGAAGCGATCGTCGATCCTTGCCGCATCGCCATGGTGCCAGTCATTCGATATGTATACCGGCCTCTTTGGCGACCCGCCGCCAGCGCGCGATTTCGTCATGGATTAGCGAGGCGAGCGTCGAGGGTGGGCCATCGATCGCCTCGCCCCCGATATCGGCAAAGCGTTTCTTGATCTGGGGCTCGTGGACAATGCGATCGAGTTCGGTGTTGAGCCGAGTGATCACCGCCGAGGGAGTGCCCGCCGGCGCCAAGATCCCGTACCACGACAATGCGGAAAATCCGGGCAGCGTCTCGGATATCGTCGGCAATTCCGGCACAGCCGGATCCGGGTGCCGGCCGGTGACCGCAAGCGCGCGCAGCCGCCCGTCTTGCACCATCGGCATCGCCGCGAGGATCGGCGCCATCATGACTTGCGCCTCGCCATTCGCAACTGCCAGCAACGCGGCAGCCCCGCCGTCGTAAGCGGTCTGCTCGACTTTGATGCCGGCAGTCAGCCGGAACAGCTCGAAGGCCATTTGGGTCGGGCCGCCGAGCCCGCCCGAGGCATAGGTGAGCCCGCCGGGGTGCTCCTTCCCATAAGCGATCAGCTCCTCGACGGAGTCGATCGGCAGCGATGGGTTGACGACGAGGAGGTATTGCGAGGCCACCAGCAGCGACACCGGAGCGAATGCCTTCTCGGTATCGAAGGGCAGCGAGGCGTAAGTTGCGGGGTGGATGACATGCGAGCTGGTGGCGAGCAGCAGCGTGTACCCATCAGGCGGCGCCTCGGCGACAACCTCGCTGCCGAGAATCCCGTCGGCCCCGGTGCGGTTGTCGATCATGACCTTCTGTTCGAGGCGCTGGCCTAGCTCCGGAGCCACGATATCTGCCACAACACTGGCGGGGCCTCCAGGCGGAAACGGCACGACGAGAGTGATTGACCGGGCGGGATAGCTCGCGGCGACCGCAACGGTGCCAACCCCGAAACCGAGCACCATCAGAGACAGACAGGTCACCAGCTTCATGAGGTCTCTTGCAAAGGTCATCGACAATCCGGGCGCTACGGCGGCTGTTTAAAAAGCGAAGGCGTAGATGCGGCCGTCGGCTCCGACATAGAGCCGGTCACCGGCCGCCAGTAAAGTCTGGAAGTGTCGTAGCCCGATCATAGCATTACCAGAGCCTCCGCCATTGAACAGTGGCTCACCGGTATCGCCTCTGTAGCCGTGCAGGAGCCCATCGCCCTCGGCGCCGACGATCCAGACGATTGGGTTGGCACGGCCGTCGGTCGTCGTCACAATCGGCGAGCCCTCTCCCTTGAAGGCGCCGCACCAAGCGGTATCGAGCGAGGGCGGGGAGCCGGCGCGGATATGCAACACGGTGAGGTTGCCGCCACCTTGGGCGGCCGGACAATTCGCCCCTGGACCCTGGAACGCGACAAAAACGCCCTCGGTGGCGGGATAGGCGGCCGGCGCGGTGCGGATCGGGCGCGTCGACACAGTTTGTGAGGCCAGGCTGCCTCCGATGCCGCCGAGATTGTTGCCGTCGAGAAGATAGGCGCGCGCATCCTTGCCGAGCGCCAGGACGAGCAATTTGGGGCCGGCGATTGATGGCACATTTAACGGCAGCGGGTTGCTGCCGCCGAGATCGGCATCGCGCTCGTCGAGCGCCCGCCAGTCCGACGGCGCGAAAAAGTCCTGCGGCCGTTCCTCGCGACGCAGATCGGGCATCAGCCGGATCACCGCTTCGCCGTCGCTCCATGTGCTCGTACCAATGGTATTGCCGGTGGCAACGAAGAGGGCGCGTCCGTTGCTGCTGATCCCGCCCGGCGCCCAGATGCCGCCGCCCCGCCCGCGGGTGCTCCAGCTGACGATGTCTCGCGGGTCCCGCAGGCTGATGCCGATGACCCAGCCATGGTAATCCCCGCAATCGCCGTAATGCCCGCCGTAAGGCACATAGACCCTGCCGTCGAGAACGGCGAGCGCCCCGCGCTGGTTCTGGAACCGGGTATTGAAATGCTGTCCCCGGGCGGCCAGCGCCTCGGCGACGTCGATCGGCCAGCCCGCCAATGGTGCGCCGTCCTTTAGCGACAAGGCGAAAACCCGATGATGCGCTCCGGACGCGTCGCCGACCATCGCGGCGACATAGACCACCTGCGCCGCCTCGTCGATGACCGGCGTGCCGGTAATGCCCAGCGGGTCAATGTTGCCGCAAGGCTGCGTCGACAGCGCGACCGCCCGGCCCAAGGACCGCGTCCAGACCTGGTTTCCCGACCGGGCGTCGATGGCGTGAACATCGTCGTTCTCGGTGGCAACGATCAGCACTCCGGCGGCCGACCCCGGCGGCTGCCGATAGAGCGGCTGGGCATAGAGATGACCGGCAAATTGCGGGTGAAAGCCCGGATCGAGATGTAGTGAGCGAGCGCGCTCCCAGTTCAGTGCGGGAACGATGAAGTTGCCGCTGCGGTCGGCACTGCCGTGATAGCCGAGAACGGATTGCGCGTGAGACTGGCCGGCGATCGCCAGTGCCGGCAACAGTGCAGTTAGCCAGCCAATCCAGCGCCTTTTCATGGCCTAGCGGCGCGACATCAAGGCTGCGGTTGCCGGCAGAGTGAGCGAGTGGGGCGCGTATCGCCCGCCGAGCGCCAGGATTCGGTTCAGCATTCCGGTGATCACGACCCGCCGGCCGCCCCGCAAGGCACGATAGCCGATGCGCGCCACTTCCGCCGCACTCATCGCCGGCTGCAGAGCGATCTCGTTCGCCCCGGCCGCCTTGAAGAAATTTGTCGCGGTGGCGCCTGGGCACAATGTCGTCACCGTGACGCCGGTGCCGCGCAATTCGTAGGCGAGCGCCTCACCCAGGCTCAGCACATAGGCTTTCGCCGCGAAGTAGACCGCCATCCGCGGGCCCGGTTGAAAGCTCGCCGTCGAGGCCACCAGCAATAACTTGCCGCGGCGCTGCGCGACCATCCCCGGCACCAGCAGCCGGGTCAGCTCCGTGAGCGCCACGACATTGATCATCAGCATGTCGCTCACCCGTTGCGGGTCCATCTGATCAAACCGGCCTACGCCTCCCAGCCCCGCGTTGTTCACGAGCACGTCGATCCGCAGCCCGCGAGCCTCGAGTGTGCCGGCCAGCTCCGCGGCGGCTCCGGGCTTGGCGAGATCGCCGGCAATGACAACGGACGTCGCGCCGTATGTCTTCAGTTCGGCGGCGAGCGCCTCCATCGCCGGCACGGTGCGCGCGCTGAGCACCAGATCGTGCCCGTCTTTCGCCAGTTCCCGGGCGAGATCGGCACCGATGCCGCTCGAAGCTCCGGTGACCAGCGCGAGCGGGCGGGTTGGGCCGGCCATGCTCGATGCCTCCGTTACAACTTTCCCGCGGCTGACGCGTCGAGCATCCGGTTCGCTGCGACCTCACCGCCCTTCAGCACCAGCGCGATGCTGTCGGGGTTTTGCAGGATCGTCACGTCGCCGAGCGGGTCTCCGGCGACGACGATCAGGTCGGCGAGCTTGCCTTTTTCGACCGTCCCGAACTCATGCTCGCGGCCGAGGCACTCGGCGGCCCATCCGGTCGCCGCCCGCAATGCCTGGAACGGCGGTAACCCGGCTTTGACGAGGCAGTCGATTTCGAGCGCGTTCTGCGGGTGACCGTGGCCGCCGGCATCGGTTCCGGCCGCGATCTTGACCCCGGCGGCAAGCGCCCGGCGCAAGCTCGCGACGTGGTGCTCCCGCAAATGGTGAGCCCGCTCGCGGATATGCGGCAGCGGCGATTTTCGGTGGAAGTCGTAAACCGCAAAGGTCGGCACGAAAAAGATCCCGCGCTCCGCCATCGCGTCGAGCAATTCGGGCTCCTCGTCGAGGTAGCAGCCGTGCTCGATCGAATCGACGCCGGCCTCGATCGCAATGCGCAAGCCCCGGCCACCGAGCGCGTGGCACATGACGCGGCGGTCGAGCGCATGCGCTTCGTCGGTCAGCGCCTGCATTTCGTCGAGATTGAAGGCGCCATCCAGCGGCCCGTGCTCGGGGCGCGAACTCGCGCCGCCGGTGGTCGCGCATTTGATGACGTCCGCCCCGGCCCGCACCACCCGGCGAACCACCGGTCGGACATCCCCGAGGCTGTTGACGACCCCGTCGGGCAGCAACGGATCGTGCGGCACGCAGCAAGAAAACCCGGACGGGGTGACGCGGTCGCCGATCCCGCCGATCGGCGAGATGATGCACAATGAGACGACGAGCCGCGGCCCGGCGATCAACCCTTCGTCGATCGCCCGCTTAAACCCGGCGTCGAGACCGGCGGCGTCGCGCACCGCGGTGTATCCCATCGCCAAGGTCTGCTCCAGGACCTTGGCGGTGCGCAAGGTCCGGGTGCTCTGCGGCTCGTCGATGCCCCAGCGCCGCGCCAGATCATAGCCGTGCATCGCCATATGGTCGTGGCAGTCGATCAGGCCGGGCAGGATCGTCATGCCGGAGGCATCGATGATTTCGGCATCCTGTGGCCACTCGCCGGCGGATTTGGTGGTGACCGCCTCGATCCGCCCATCGCGGATCACGACCGTCGCACCCGGCTGCGGTCCGGCGCCGGTTCCGTCGATGAGCTTTCCTCCCGTCAGCACTTTCATCCCAGCGCTCCTCTATCCCGCCGGATTGGAGTTTTCACTGGAGTCGCCCGGAGCACAAGGGGCCGCCGCGCGACGAGAACGTAACGGCAATATGCTGCGAGATCCGGCCGCTCTTTTCCCGCCGGTCAATGATGTCCGACTGCAGCAAATTGAGCTCGGGCGATTGCCGCCGAAAATAGCAGGAACCTCCGTCATCGCCGGGAGCGGCGTCATTGTTTAGTTAATTCGCATAATGCATCGGAGCGCTGCGGCTCCGAACGGTTCTCCGGGAGGTTGTCATGCGCTCTCGCTCCCAGTGCCGAATAGGCATGGCACAACCGCTTCTTGCCGCGCTTCTTCCAATGGCATTATTGGTTCCGGCCTCCGCGCAACCCGGAAGCAGTTATTACACGGGATCGCCAGGGCGAACTGCGGCCGGCAGCGGCTACGGCGAGGGTGGAGCCGAGACGCCATGGCAGCGCCGATCCCCGCCGTACGAAACTCACAGCGGCGGGCCGGGCTACGGAGGGCGTCCGAATTGGTTGCCCGGCGCGACCGGTGTGCTCGGAGTCCTTCCCATGTTGGGGGGCGGAAGCGCTTGGCCTTCTGGGGAACAAGTCCTGGCCAGATCAGAGAGCGCTGCGAGCGCCCCGGGCTATCAGGCTTCTCCAGGTTCGGCGCCGCCACAGATCCAGCGGGGGCCGGAGCCGTCCGCAGAACCCGCGGTAACCGCACCCCACGATAGTGCCGGTTCTTCGACCCGGCCTCCGGCGCGGACGAGCCGCCCACCATACAGCCACCCGCCATCCGGCCACCCGCCATCCGGCAAGGTTGCGGGTGGCGGTCACCCGATGATCTATCCGCCGCGCAAGCCGCCGGTGCCGCCCACGCAACAAATCGAGCCGCCCCGTAATCCCCAACCAGCAGCGCCAGTCGCCGCCGCGGTGGCGACGGTTACGGATGCCCCGCCGGCATCGCCAAGCGCCGCTGCGCCGCCGCCGCCCGAACTCCCAGCGCCGGCCAACACCGCGCCGGCAACTCCGCCCAGTCCTCCGCCAGCACCGCCCACCCAAGCCGCGGCCGCGCAGCCCCCTGCAAAGCCCCTCTGGTCTGTGTCGCAAATCGGCCGGCCATTGAGCGCCCTTGTCGCATTGGCCTTGCTCGTCTTTCCGTTGCGCCTTCTCACTAAGGCGTGGCGGCGCCGTTTGCGGCGTCGCGTCGCCCGAATTGTTCTTGTCGGGGATCCCGGGGCATCGCGAATGATTCCTGACGAAGCCGGCCCCGGCTATCCGGCCATCACTCTTCGCCTCTTGGCCACACCGCCGGTCGTGACACCGCGCTGGACCGCCGCATAGCGCTTTTTGAAGGAGACAATTCATGAGCGAAGACAGCCTTAGCCTTAGGACCTTCATCCTCGGCGATCCCCCCAATGCTGCGCTGTCGCAATGCGTTGCCAGCGTCACCGCGGCGCTCGGGACGAGCCTCTTCGATGCGCGTCATTTCGATTGGTCCAGCCTCGCCGGCGAGATCTCGGAAAAGCTCGAACAGATGTTCGACATCCGCTTGACCGACGTTCTCGCGGCGGCCTGGAAAGACTACCAGGCGCTCCTCGACTGCGCCGATCCGTCAAAGCACACAGCCGAAGAGACGATCAGCTTGCCGATGGTCGACCACCGGATCGAGACGACCCTGAAGCCCTGCCTCGAGATCGTGGTCGGCGAGCGGCAGCCGATCCGCCTTACTTTCGAGATCGCCTGCGAGCTCGAGCTCAAAGGGCTTGTCGCCAAAGTCCAGGACGCCAGCATCCGCGCCTTGCGCATTGGCAGCTGTCGAGCCAAAGGCAGCGTCAAATGCGAGGGGGTCCTATTGATCAAGCGCGAGACCAGAGAACTCGACCTGCCCGGGCGGATCGTGCTGGGCCACGGGATCCCGATCAAGCGGCCGGCTGCCCGCAGTGTCGAGAAAAGCGCCGACCACCGGCGCCCGCGCGAGGCCGTTCACGACAACGAATTATTGGAGGCCATCGCGCTCTGACCTGCAACAGAACACAACGGAAACTTGTGGAAGCTTTGCCGCGGACTCTCCGACGTGGCAGTCCGGCGGAGCAAGCCAATATCCGGGATGTCGAATTTGAGATTGCACAAAGTGGAGAGGGCCATGAAGACGAACCAGAGAGTTGTCAGGCGTTTTGGGCAGATCGGAAAAGGTGCGGCGCTGGCCGGCGCAATCGCCGCGCTGTCCTTGACGACCCCGACACCGGCACATGCCGGAGGCAATGGAGCGGCGATCGGGCTGGGTATCCTCGGCGGCGTGCTCGCCGGCGCGGCGCTCGCCTCGACAACACCGCCGGCCTACGGCTATGCCCCCGCGCCGGCCTATTACTACGCGCCGCAACCCTACTACGCCCCGGCGCCGACCTACTACGACGCATCGCAGCCGTTTTACGGCTCGTCGCCTTACTATCGATAGAAATCCGCAAATACCGCGGCAGGGAGAACGTGCCCGGCCTCCACCAGGAGGCCGGGCATCATGTTTACGGGTCGATGCGGCTCACCATTTGTTCCTGAGCTCGCGCAATCTGAGGAACACCGTCTTCGGGTCCGGATTGTCGGGCAGATCCGGAAAGGCTTCGCGCAAGCGCCTGATCACTGACGGGCTGGTCAGCCGGAAGAAAGTGTTGATCTCCCGCTCCAATGCCAGAGTGGTGACCAGCGCCTTCGCCGGATCCTGTTTTTCCATTGCCGGCAGCATCGACTTGGCCTTGGCATTGTCCGGCTCGCGGTCCAATGTGAAGGCGAGGTTGCGCGCGATATAGTCGTGACCCGGGTAGATCAGAGTGTCTTCCGGCAATTTGGCGAGCTGACCGACAAAGCTGTTGTAGAGCTCGTTGGGATGACCGCCGTTATGGCAATTGCCGGCGCCCGCATTGAACAATGTGTCGCCGCAGAACAATGCCGGCGTGTCGGTGTGCGACCTCACACAGATATGGCTCATTGTGTGTCCAGGCGTGTCCAGGCATTCAAGCTCGACGGTCTTGCCGACTTTGATCACATCGCCGGCGCGCAACCCGCGGCTCATCTCCGGGATCTTGTCCTTGGCGTTCGCGTGCGCCAGCACCGGCGCTTTGGTCGCCGCGATCACCTGCTGGTTGCCGCCAGTGTGATCGCGGTGCTCGTGCGTGTTGAGGATCAGGGTGATATTCCAGCCCTTCGCCTTGGCGGCAGCGAGGCATTTCTCGTGGTCCAGCGGATCGACCGCCAACGCCTCGCCGGTCTCGGCGCAGGCGATCAAGTAATTGAAATTGCGGCCGGAATTGGCAGTCCAGATCTGTTCGACGATCATTGCTCGCAGCTCCCTCCAACCTGTGGGGTGACGACGACGCTTCGGCAGGGAAGAACTAGTCTCGGCAGAGGGACGAGTCAAACCGCGCAGCCCAATTGCGGCGCAAAGCCGCCGTATCTTCAGGGTCTCATGCCGGCCTTCGAGGACCGACCCGGCCGCTCTCGAGCACATACCGGAAACACTCATCAGCGGAACTGGGTCCGGTCGATGACGGCAAGAAGCCCGGCTCGTTCGTCGGGGCTGTTCACCGGGAAGCGCTGCCAGTCGCTGCCGACCCGCAGATAGGCCGGCGGGGCCCTCATGGAAATGCAGAAATGCCTTGCCGCTGACATAGAATATCCCCGGCCGCCGCTCGGTGAGAGCGGTCCGGCTTCTCAGGCTATCCAGCAAATCGCTCAAAGCTTCGAACGCAGCGGCGCCAGCGTGCTTCATCGGGGGCTGATAGTATAACAGGAGTCGGTGAGCGCGAAATGAGGTCGGAAATGAATACCCACGGTGCCTATGCCGGATTGCGTGTGCTGGATCTGGGTCAGGGTGTCGCCGCGCCCTATTGCGCGATGCTGCTGGCGATGCACGGGGCCGAGGTCGTCAAACTCGAGCCGCTCGCCGGGGACTGGTCGCGCGGGCTCGGTATGCGGTACGGCGATCACACCGCCATGTCGGCCCATTACAACCGCGGCAAGCGCAGCCTCGCGCTCGACCTGAAGGCCTCGGCGGCACGGGAGATCGCATCTTCTCTCGCCGCCCGCGCCGATATCGTGATCGAGGGCTTCCGGCCCGGGGTCGCCGCTCGGCTCGGGCTCGGCTATGACGAGCTGTGCGCGCGCAACCCGCGGCTTCTCTATCTCTCGGTGAGTGGCTTTGGCGAGGAAGGCCCCTACGCCGCCCTGCCCTGCACCGATTCAGTGGCGCAGGCCTTCTCCGGGATGATGTCGGTCAATCTCGGCAATGACGGCACGCCGCATCGGGTGGGCGCGATCATCGTGGACAGCCTGACCGGCCTCTATGCGGCGCAAGCCCTCGGGGTCGCGCTTTATGCGCGCGAGCGCCGCGGCGAGGGACAGCGGATCGAGGTCAGCCTCGCGCAATGTGCGGCGGCGATCCTGGGTCACAAGCTCGCCGAGCATGTCCTGGAGGGCGGTGCGCCGCGGCAGTTGAACGCGCCGACCGGCGCCTACCGGACCCGCGACGGCTGGATCATGGTGGCGCTGGTGCGCGAAGAGCAATATGTCCGGCTGGTGGGTGCGCTGGGCCGCCCGGATCTGGCCGACGACCCGCGCTTTGCCGATTTTGCCGCACGCGCCGCGCATGCTTCCCTGCTAGGCGACATCGTCGGCCAGATCATTGAGACCGACACGACCGAGGGCTGGCTCGCGCGGCTACGCGCCGCCGACATCTTGGCCGACCGGGTCAACGGCTTCGACAACTGGCTCGCCGACCCCCACATTGTCGCGACCGGCGGCGCGATCACCGTCGATCAGCCCGAGATGGGACAATTCCCGACACCGCGAACACCGGGGATCCCGTTCAAGGTCGATGCCGCGTTGCCGCCCGCTCCCCGCATCGGCGAGCACGGAGCCGCGATTCTCGCCGAAATCGGCCTCGACCCTGCGGCGATCGCTAGACTTTGCGCCGAAAACATCCTGCTCATCCCGAGGCGTCATGACTGAGAGCTTTGACCCACAGCAACATTGTTTTGCCGAGCGGCGCTATTTCGAGGATCTGGCGGTCGGGGAGCACTTCTACGTCCCGAGCCGGACGATGACCGAGGCGCATTTCGCCGCCTTCCAGACCCTCTCGGGCGACAATCACCCGATCCATTACGATATCGAATATTGCCGCAAGCGCGGCCACCCGGGGTTGCTGGCGCACGGCTTCCAGATCCTGTGTTTCACCGCCGCGGGAGCCAGCAATTTCGCACTTGGCATAAGTGACGCGCTGATCGCCTTCACCGAGCAATCGTCGAAGTTCCTGAAGCCCATCTATCCGGGAGACACGCTCTACCCGATGCTGGAGATTACGGCGCTGACGCCGCAGCGCTCGACCGGCGTCGTCACCCTCGCGGCAACAGTGTACAACCAGCGCGGCGAGCTCGTGCTCTCCGGCGAGCAGAAAATATTGCTACGCAAGCGCGGCCGCGAGGTCAGCGGCGCTCGATGAGCTCGGCCAGCAGGTCGGCGGCACGGCGGCATTGGTCGCGGCTCACATCGAGATGGGTGACGGCCCGCACGGTGCGCTCGCCAAATGCCGAGACCAGCACCCCCGTCTCCTGCGCGCGGGCGACGATGGCGGCGGCGTCCGGCACCCCGTCCTCCAGCCGAAAGATCACGATGTTGCTCTGCACCGTCGCGAGATCGAGGCGGACGCCGCGCAAACCCGCCAGCCGTTCCGCCAGGATCTTCGCATTGGCGTGATCCTCGACGAGCCGGGCGAGATTGTGGTCGAGCGCCCAGAGGCCGGCGGCAGCGAGAATGCCGGATTGGCGCATCGCGCCGCCGAACATGCGCCGCGCCCGCCGGGCCCGCACAATGCCGGCGTAACGGCCGGCTATCAGGCTCCCGACCGGACATCCGAGCCCCTTTGAAAGCGCGACCGAGATGAAGTCGAACGGGGCCGCGAGCTCGGCCAGGCTCCGGCCGGTAGCTGCCGCCGTATTGAATAGCCGCGCACCGTCGAGATAGCTGGCCATCCCGAGTTCTCGCGCCGCCTCGCCGATCGCGACTGCCTCGGACTGCGGGAACACGACGCCGCCGCCGCGATTGTGGGTGTTCTCGATCGCCACCAATGTCGTGGGCGGGAAGACGATATGGCCGGGCGGTTTGTAGGCGGCGCGCAAATCGGCGGCGGTGAACAGCCCACCCCGGCCGGCGACGGTGAATTGAACGCCGGAGTTTGCCGCGGCGGCGCCGGATTCGTGCCATACGATATGCGCTTCCTCTCCGACGACGACGTCATCGCCCGGCCGGGTCAGGATCTTGAGGCCGATCTGGTTGGCCATTGTGCCGCTCGGCACAAAGAGGGCGGCCTCCTTGCCGAGCAATTCGGCGATCCGCTCCTGCAGCCGGTTGACCGAGGGGTCCTCGCCGTACTGGTCGTCGCCGACCGGCGCCGCAGCCATCGCCTGGCGCATGCCGGGCGATGGGAGGGTCACGGTGTCGGAACGAAGGTCGATACGATCCATGATATGTCAGCTCTATTTCAGCTTGTCGGCGAGCTTTTGGATGCCGGCATTGGCGCAGGCCTCATCCTTTTCGCCGCCGGGGGCGCCGCTTACGCCGATCGCACCGATGACCTCGTTGCCGGCCTTGATCGGCATCCCGCCGCCCAAGGCGATGGTTCCTTCGGTGTCCTTGAGTCCGGCCACGGCAGGGTCGGTCAGAACGCGTTTGGCCCAGTCGGCGGAAGGCCGCCTGAAGGTGACCGACGTAAACGCCTTGCGGCGGCTGGTGACGATCGTGTGCGGACCCGCGCCATCGTCGCGGAACGCCGCTTTGACGAGGCCGTCGCGATCGAGCACCGTCACGCTGACGTGGTACCCGTCGGCCCGACATTTCTCCAGAGCTCCTTGGGCGATGACATGCGCCAGGTCGAGCGACAGCACCTTCTCGGTGACGACCTCCTGCGCCGCCGCCGGTACGGCGGCGGCCCCAACCGGAAGCGCCAGGGAGAAGACGACGCGGGCAAAGGGCATATCGAGATCCCCGGCAGTCGGCGAGCACGGCTCGGACCACGGGCATAGCCTCTGCCGGGGGCAGGGTCAATGCGCCGGCACTGCAAGCCTGACAGCGGCACGGCGTAAGCACGCCTTAACACTCGGAGGTTGAGGCGGTCGGCCGCCATCAGGGCTTGAACAATCGGATCGGCGAGCGCCCTCGCATGCAAAAACAGATCAGGAGCAAGCCCTTGAGGTTCCACGATTCTGAGTATGGGAAACAGGTGATAACAGGATCACCGGGCGGATAGATGACGATTTCCGACACAAGCAGGCTCCGGCAGAAGCGTGAGACGCATATCTGGTTCGTGATTTGTTCACGTCAAGGCAAGGCAACCACCAGACCCCGCCAATTTGGTAGGGCAGACCCAGCGCAGAGGCTGGGCAAGAGTGCGTTGTATTGGGGGCCGTGCCTGCTTCGAGACGCGCCCGGGCCGCGTCGGGCCGCTCCTCGGAATGAGCGCATGTTTTCGCGGCCCGTTCGCAGGCCGCAGCGTTCTGTCATAGCAGTTCAGATCTTGTGGCGGTGCCGCCCCCCTCGGCCGGCGAGCAGCAATACCGGGACTGCGCTCAGTTGCAAAAGAACGGAGATTGTCACGAGAGCCGGCAGATTGCTCGCATAGATAACGCCAAGCAGAAGGCTGCCAGCCAGCCATGCCGCACCACGAAGTGCGTCGAATAGGCCGAATGCCGTGGCACGTTGCGGCGGTGGGAGCAAGCCACTCAGTACGGCGTGGAGGATAGTATCCTGCGTCGCCATGCCGATGCCCCAGAACACGACGCCAGCCGCTTGCGAGAGCGGACCGCCCAGGAAGACGAGTGGTGCCGCGAGGGCGGCGAGGACGATTCCCAACACTGCGACGCGCGGGCCGAACCGGTCCAGCATGCGGCCGAGTACCAGGGCTGCAAAGCCCTCTGTGGCCATCGCCGCGGCATAGAGGGCCGGAACCCAAGGCGGTGGCATGATATGGGCGCCGGCGAAATGAAAGGCGATCAGCGCAAAATCGGCGAAGCCTGCAGCAACCAGAGCAGCAGCGATCGTGTAGATGCGGAATGTCCGCTCGAAACCCGACCAGGCGGCGAATTCTGCTTGGGTGATCCGCAATTCGAGCTTGCGAGGATCGGGGTACAGCCAACGCGCGGCCAGGAGCAGCACAAGCGAGATCAGAGCCGGCACGATCAGAGACGCGAAGCCGTGTCGATAGCCGGCGCCCAGCGCCAGCAGCAGCGCGATCAGCAGCGGGCCGGACATGCCGCCGGTTTGGTCAAGCGCCGTGTGCAGGCCAAACGCCCAGCCCGCCCCGGTGCGGCTAGCCGCGTGCGAGAGCATGGCGCTGCGGATCGGGGCGCGAATAGCCCGGCCGACCCGCTCAGCGATCAGCAGTAGCATCGCGATAGGCCACCCGCCCGCAAGGGCCAGCAGTGGCACCGAGAGGAGATTGACCGCGTAGCCGATCAGCATCAACGACCAATAACGCCCGCCGCGATCGGCGGCCCGACCAGAGAGGTAACGCACTCCATAGCCTAGGAACTCGCCCAGCCCGGCGACCACGCTTACAACCCCGGCCGACGCGCCAAGTGTTCCCAGGAACGGCCCTGCTATGCTGCGACCGCCCTCATATGTCATGTCTGCGAACAGGCTGACGCAGCCGATCAGGACGATGAAGATCACCGCGTGCCGGCGCTGGATCGGGGGCAAATTCGTTGCACCCATCGGTCTATTGCCTATCCACTTACCCCATTGTGGCACCCAAGCACAGCGATATGGCGCATTTCCTCGATAGGGGTCGTTTCGGCCGGGCGTAGCATTGTTGGTTCGTTGCGATCACTGGGGAAAGAACATGAACAAGCACGCCTACGCCATGCTACTCGGGATTGGGATACCGACGTGCATGCTGTTCTATGGTTCGGTGGTTCTGTTCTCTAGCAGGCTGCGGAAAAATGCAGGAACTTTGTCATTCCGGGGCGCGGGCTCCGCCCGCGAGCCCGGAAACCAGCAACACGGACCAGTGAAATCAACCGTTTGGCCTGTGTTCATGGGTTCCGGCCCCGGCCCTGAGAGGCCGTCCCGGAATGACACGCGAGTTTTTCAGCACCCTGCTAGAGGAAAGACTGTCAGCTCTTTCCTACAAATGATCGGTGCCGGATGTTTGACGGCAGTCGTGCTCATCCATATCTGTGAAGCATTTCACCTGTTTCCTTGGATGAATTGGGGGCTGGAGGACAGCGTCGGTCATTATCTCGATTTCGGGAGCGCTGTCCTTGGTCTTACATTGTTTCCCGTCGGATATCTTCTCCATGCGCTCGCCGAATGATGTGCCTAGTCCGTGATTTGGATGCCCCGGCTTGTCAGAGCGATTGTCTGACAAGAATGGGTTTGAGAGAGGTCATTCGGTCGCTTCGAACACCGACCGAACGCCCCGCGGCCGAGGCGTTCGGCGCGCCGGATGCCGCGAGCGGCGAGCACATCTCGTGACATTTAAAGACGCATTCGCCGCTGCGAAACCGTCATTCCGGGCCAGCCCGCAGGGCCGGCCCTTGAATGACAGTCTATGCATCGCGCGATCCGCGGACCGATGCGCTAGACGGGGCGGGGCTTACTTATCGTCTTCAATTTTCTGGCAGAGGATTGGCAGCCCGACGCGCTGTCAGCGTCTCCCGCGCTAGTTGAAGGTTGGCCCTCAATTCGGCAAGGTTTCCCTCGAATTTCTCCACCGCCGCCGGAGTCCTCGGGAACGGGAGCTCCTTGCTCTCGAATGCTTCCGTCAAGCGTCCGATCTCGTCTTCGAGCGCCGCCACACGATCCTCGTCGTGTTCACAGATGTCCAGAACGCGTGCCCAGGTTTGCCATGGCTGAAGTCCGTTTGCAGTCTCGGACCACGCCATGACGGAGATCCCGCATTCTGGGAGACTGTCGCAATCGAAGTAGTCGCCAAATCCGATCCGGAAGCCTGGGGAGGGCCCGGCCGCCGCCCATGGACCACCGTCTACCTCGCGGGTTCTCCATTCATCTTCGTCGTCAGGCTTCCAGTGCAGAAGAATGGAATATTTACTAAGCGTCGAGTCGTAGACGAGGCTGCCTCCCTGTAGATCGCCGTGCTTGGTGCAGGACAGGCAGGGCCACATGTGTGCGTCGGCGGCTCGTTTTGGATTCACGTTCACCGGGGCGCTCCACGTTGCCCCGTGATCGCGGCTCGACGTGTACATCGGTACACGTTTGTTGCTGTCGATGTAGAGCACATGCAGTCGCCCGCGGCCATCAATGGCGACATTCGTCCCCGGGCTGGTCAGCGCCCCTCCTTCATACGAGAGCGGCCCAGCGATAGTGCTTTCGTGCGCGTTCCCAGGCACAATGATTGTAGGACCAGTCCAGGTCGTTCCCTGATCATGGCTCGCGTACATCTTCAGGTTGTTGTCCAACGCGCTGTAGATGATGTAGAAGTGCTCGCGATCGTAACTGACCAGGGGGGCTGTCCCAAGACCGCTATCAGTGAAATCGTGCACGGTCCAACTCACGCCCCCATCCAATGTGAAAGCGCAAGCTTCGGTGTTTAGGCGATCGAATCCGCATAACGCTATTTGGCCGCGCGCGGCAACCGCGGTCTTGTCGCCGAACCCGAATGCCGCCGGCGCACTCCAGGTCAGGCCGCCGTCTCGGCTGATGACGCAGACCGGAAAAAACCCGCCCTGCATTGTCGCGTAGTAGCAATTGCCGGAATCGTCGAACGCAATTCCCGCCCCCTCGCTCGTATTGGTGAGGGCGACTACCGTCTTCCAGGTGTTGCCACCGTCCTTGCTAACATAGGCGGTATTGTCGAATTGGCTGCCGTTGAAACTGGCTGCGCCGGCAACAATGTTGCGCGGGTTACGGGGATTTATGGCGACCGCCGTCTCGTCGCTTCTGTCGAGGCTCGGATCACTGATCTCGATTGCGCGGTGAGGGTGTCCCGGGTGATGCCGGCGCGCGAATTCGCGGCGCGCGTACGGAACCGGGGTGCCGAAACCAGGACGCTTCGTCGCCTGGTATATGCTGAGCGCTGTGTTGCTGACGCGTCCTTGGGTCAGTTTATTTTCAATGTCTTGGTCTGTTGGGGGACGAGCCGACTCGATATTTTCGAACTGCACCTTGGGTGTCCAACTCATCTGATTGCTCCCTCGATCGAAACTGCACCATGATAGCTTCAGCACCGGCCGAGAGATGTGAGGTAGCTCACAGTTGAAAGAAAATTCCGGGCGCGGATCCTTTACTACGAACGGATAGCCCGGCTACCAGCGCCGGCGAGAAGCGTCCGCGGCCACCGCGTCTACGACCGGTGATAGAGCGAGGCTGATGTTTTGTGCCGTGACGGCGCGTATGGACACCGGGCTTAGGATCGGCAAAGATTAATCCCGAGGCGGTCATCCACTCTTGGGGGAGGTTCGAATGAGCGCTCGGATCGCGGCCATCCTTGCGATGGCGGTTGCGGCCACGTTGCCGGGCGTGGGCGCAAAAGGTGCGTGTGCCGTGGGAAGCTCCCACCGGTGTGTCGATACCGGGTCGCCGGTCGATCTGAGCTCCGTATCGGACATCGCGAGCAAAATTGTCGGCGAAGAACCGACCAGCGCCAAACAGGATAAGCCGGCGACCGAGACCACTGCACCGGCGCCCTACACCGGTCCAATTGTCGGTGTGACCTCGGGGAAGCCGGCGCCCAAAGTTGGCTATTCGTGGTCGTTGCAGTGACGGCGTAAGCGGTCCTATTCGGACGGGTTATTATGATGAAACGGCTGCCGTGTCCGGCGATCGATTACTCCAGGCTCTTCTATATCTGACCATACTGCTGTTCGTCAGTGCCGGCGTGCTGCCATTGGCGCGCAGCCAATATCCTCTGGCAAAATGGGCGAGGTGGGGCGCGATCGGTATCTTTTCGGTGGCAGTCATTTACGCTCTCATCTTGACATTGCGTTGGGGGCTGAATTGGGATTACTAGCGCGGAGGATTTCCCGATGGCGTGGTCCCGATGACGTAGTAAGGTCGGCACGCGATCGACAGGGAGGGCCGAGTGTTCCGAAGAATGATTGTCCTGCTGGCTGCCGCCGGCGCGAGCTTGCCGTTGCCGCTCGCGGCGCAGACCGTCAAGGTCGGGCTGATCAACAGCTACACCGGGTTTGTCGCGCAGCCCGCCGACCAAGGCCAGAAAGGGTTCGATCTCTACGTCAAGGAGCATGAGAAGGACCTGCCGCCGGGCGTCAAGATCGAGCTGCTGCGCCGCGACGACACCTCCAATCCGGAGGTCGGGAAGCGCCTGGCGCAGGAGTTGATCACCCGCGACCACGTGCAGCTTCTGACCGGCATCGTCCTGTCGCCGGTTGCTACCGCGGTGGCGCCGTTGACCGCCGAGGCGAAGGTGCCGCTGCTTCTGGACATCGCCTCTGCCGGCGTGACCATCCCGCGGATTTCGCCTTATGTCGTGCGTATCTCCTTCACCTTGTGGCAGGAGTCTTATCCGATCGGCAAATGGGCGGCCGAGCAGGGCTGGAAGACAGGCTATTCTGCGGTCAGCGACTTCATCCCGGGCCATGACGCCGAAGCTGCCTTCACCAAGGCCTTTACGGATGGGGGCGGGAAAATGATCGGCTCGGTGCGGTTTCCGCCGACCAATCCCGATTTCTCGCCGTTCGTGCAGCGGATCAAGGATTCCAAGCCCGACGTCGTCTTCATCTTTGTGCCCGCCGGCACGCAGGCCACCGCGATGATCAAGGCAATGCAGGACCTGGGCTTGCGCGAAGCCGGGATCAACGTCGTCGCGCCGCAGGACCTGCTGCCGGATGAGGAACTGCCCCGGATGGGCGACACGCCGTTGGGCCTGATCACTTCGGGCACTTACTCGGCGGACGCGAAACGGCCGGCGAACGAAGCCTTTCTCGCGGCGTGGAAGCGCGAATACGGCGACAAATCCATTCCCGACTTTTTCTCGGTCGACGCTTGGGACGGCATGGCGGCGATCTATGGTCTGGTGAAAGAAACCAAGGGGAATTTCACCGCCGATCAGGCGATCGCGTTCCTGTCCCACTGGAAGGACCCGAACAGCCCGCGCGGCCCGATCATGATCGATCCGGAAACGCGCGACATCGTGCAGAACGTCTACATCCGCCGCGTCGAAAAGCAGGGCGGCAGGCTGGTCAATATCGAGATCGCGACGATCCCGATGGTCAAGGATCCATGGAAGGAGCTGAACCCGCCGAAATAAATGGCGGTTTCTTGCCTAACATTATCATTGTTTCTTAGAAGGCATACCCGCCGTGCGTGGTTCGCGACGCGCCTTCGGCGCTCCTCACCATGAGGTACATCGTTGATGGCATTGACAGAAATCCTCATCCTGAGGAGGCCGCGAAGCGGCCGTCTCGAAGGACGCATGGGCTGATCCAGCCAAACGCTAATTCTTTCACAAGCTCGAAAGCTGGAATCCAGGGCCGCGGACGTGAAAGTAGATCCCTAGACCCCCGCTTGCGCGGGGGTGACGGACATAGCTGGCCCGATACGCCGCTACGCCTGCCAACATGAGCGACACCCTGTCAGCCGCCGTCAGCATCGGGTTTCACGGCCTTGCTTTTGCGATGGTGCTTTACCTGATCTCGGTCGGGCTGTCGGTGACGATGGGGCTGATGGGCTTTGTCAACCTGGCGCACGGCGTCTTCGCGATGGCCGGGGGGTATGTGCTGACGAGCCTGATGAGCCGGTGGGACATACCGTTTGTCCCGGCCCTGCTCGCCGCCGCGGCGGCGGTCGCGCTGGCGAGCATCCCGATCGAGCGCCTGCTGTACCGCCGTCTTTACGGCGGCGAAGAACTGGACCAGGTGCTGCTGACAATGGGGCTCGTCTTCATGTCGGTGGCGGGCGCCACCTATGTCTGGGGCCCGCTGCAACAGCCGTTGCAGCCACCGGACTGGCTGAGCGGCGCGGCCGATCTCGGCGTTCGCAGTTTCCCCGCCTACCGCAGTTTCCTGATCCTCTGCGGCGCGGCACTGGTAACGGCGCTGTGGTTGGGTATCGAGCAGACCCGCTTTGGCGCGCGGGTGCGCGCCTCGGTCGACAATCTGCGGATGGCGCAATCAGTCGGCATCGACACCTCGCGCCTGTTCATGACGACCTTTGCCTTGGGCAGCGGGCTTGCCGGTTTGGGCGGCGGGCTCGGCGCCGACCTGCTGGCCATCAATCCGAGCTATGCGTTGCAGAACCTCGCCTACTTCCTGATTGTCGTGGCGGTCGGCGGGCTCGGCAGCATTCGCGGGCCGTTTGTCGCGGCATTGCTGCTCGGCATCGCCGACAGCGGTTTCAAATATCTGCTGCCGGAATTCGGCGCATTTTTCATTTATATGCTGACAATGGCGATTTTGCTGTGGCGGCCGCGCGGCCTATTCGGCCGCGCATGACGCCGAGCCGCGCAGTCGACGCGTTTGCCGGGAGACACCGCTACCACCCGCTCGAAGCACTGCCGTGGCTGGCGGCAGTCGCGTCATATTTCATCTTTCCCGACTATCTGGCATTGGGCGCGCAGATCCTGGCGACAAGCGTCTTTGCGCTGTCGGCCGATTTGGTGCTCGGCTACGCCGGGATCGTGACCTTGGGGCACGCCGCGTTTTTCGGAACCGGCGCCTACACCGCCGGCATCCTCGCGGCGCATGGCTGGGGCGAGCCGATCACCGGCCTTTTGGCCGGCGCGGCCGCGGCGGCTCTCTTGGGGTTTTTGTCCGGCCTCGTCGTGCTGCGCACGACGGGTCTCGCCCTGCTGATGCAGACCTTAGTCGTAGCGACCTTGGTGGCCGAAGCGGCCAACAAGGCCTCGTTCATTACCGGCGGCGACGACGGGCTGCAGGGCATGGAGGTCTGGCCGATCTTCGGCTGGTTTCGCTTCGATCTGTTTGGCCGCACCAGTTACGCCTATTGCCTGGCCGTGCTCTTCCTGTGTTGGCTGGCGGCGCGGCAGATCGTCCATTCGCCGTTCGGGCGCTCGCTGACCGGCATCCGTGAGAATGTCCGGCGCATGCACGCGATCGGCGCCCCGGTCGCCCGCCGTCATCTCGTCATCTACACGATATCGGCGGCGCTGGCCGGCGTCTCCGGCGCGCTGATCGCGCAGACGACGCAATTCGTCAGCCTCAGCTTTCTGTCTCTGGAGCGCTCCGGGACCGTTCTGATCATGCTGATCATCGGTGGGGTCGGGCGGCTTTATGGCGCGTTCGTCGGCGTGCCGCTCTATATGATGGCGCAGAACCGCTTCTCCGAAATCGACCCGGTCTATTGGTATTTCTGGATCGGGCTCTTGATGGTTCTCGTCGTCGTCTTCGCTCGCGGCGGGGTGCTCGGGCTCTTCGACCGGTTTCGCCGATGAATACGCCGGCGCTCGAAACCCGCGGATTGCACAAGAGCTTCGGCGCGTTGACTGTGGCCGATGCGGTGAATTTCCGCCTCGAGCGCGGCGCACGGCACGCCCTGATCGGTCCGAACGGCGCCGGCAAGACGACCTTTGTCGAGCTGGTGACGGGCGCGTTGGAGCCGAGCGCCGGGCGGATCCATCTCGAGGGCGCCGATGTCACCGAATTGCCGCAGGCCGCCCGGGTCAAGCGCGGCCTCGTCCGCACATTCCAGATCACCGCGCTGTTCCGCCGCCTCAGCGTCCTCGAAAACGTGACCCTGGCTGTCTGCGAGCGGCAAGGCATCGGCGGCGGCCTGTTTCGCCCGGCTGGCCATCATCGCGCGGCGATCGAGGAAGCCCATTCCCTGCTCGAACGGCTGGGGCTCGAAGATGACGCATTGCGCCTGGTAAACATGCTCGCCTACGGCCGCCAGAGGCTGGTCGAGATCGCCGTGTCGCTCGCACTCTCGCCCAAGGTTCTGCTGCTCGACGAGCCGGCGGCTGGCGTTCCGTCGGGCGAAAGCGGCACGATCATCGGCGTCATCGAGCGCCTGCCGTCGGACATAGCGCTGCTGATCATCGAGCACGACATGGATCTGGTCTTTCGGCTGGCGCAGCGGATCACCGTCCTGGTCCAAGGCGGCATTCTGGTCGAGGGACCGCCCGACGCGATCGCCGCCGACCCCGAGGTCCGTCGGGTCTATCTCGGTGAGCGCGTGAACATCGCGACGTGGCACGCTTGACAAGCAGCCTCCGCGGCGTCACCTATGAGGTGTCGTAACCGAACAGGTTTCGCCTCATCATCCCTGCGCCAACGGAGAAGCAAAATGGATGTCCATTGGAGCATGCAATGTCGACCAGGTCCTTCGCGCATAAGGGTGTGGAAGAGGTTTATTACACCGGGCGGTCTCGGAGGATAGGATCCGAGTTTCACAAACGCATGAGCCTGATCCTCGATGCCATAGATGGCGCGACAGGCGTCGGGGATTTGCGCGGTGCTCGAGGGTTCCACGCTCTCGTCGGGGATAGATCCGGGAGCTTTGCCATGTCAGTGAGCGGCAATTGGCGACTGACGTACCGTTTCGAGCATGGCGAAGAGGGCGACGCTCTCGATGTCGACTTCGAGGACTATCACTGACACGAGCGCGGCAGGATACGGTGGTGAGGCAGCGCGACATGATGATGACCCACAACAGAGCAAGGCGACCAAGCTTACCGGGTGAGATCCTGGTCGAGCTTTATCTGACGCCTCACGACGTATCGATTGCCAAGTTTGCCGAAGCAGTCGGCGTGTCCCGCAAACATATGAGCGCCATCGTCAACGGGCGCGCCTCGATAACCGCGGAAACTGCAGCGCGGATGGCTGCGGTGCTGGGCACGACCGCACAGTATTGGTTGAATCTCCAGAATGCGGTCGATTTGTACGACGCTGAACAACGGTTAGCCGAAAGCGATTCACGCCCACAACTTCTTTCAGTCTTCGGCTGATTGCGCGCGGAATTTACTCCTCTACCTATAATGGCCTCTAAAAGCACAATGGCCGGCCTCGTGCTCGAACATGTCTCCGCCGGATACGGCGAGACTATAATCATCGAGGACATCTCGCTCGATTTGCCCATGGGGCGGACGCTCGCGGTCCTCGGTCGCAATGGCGTCGGCAAGACGACGTTGCTCGCTACGGTCATGGGCCATACCCGATTGCGTGGCGGCACCATTCGCTTTGCCGGCCGGGACATCTCGGGGCTGGCGCCTTACCGGCGCGCCCGGCTCGGCATCGGCTTTGTGCCGCAGGAGCGCGTGATCTTTCCATCGCTGACGGTCGAGGAGAATTTGACGGTTGCCGAGCGCCCAGGGCAATGGTCCGGGCAATCGTCCGGGCAATGGTCGCTCGGCAAGGTGTACGACTTGTTCCCCTCGCTTGCCGAGCGCCGGCGCAATCACGGCAATCAGCTCTCGGGCGGCGAGCAGCAGATGCTGGCGATCGGGCGCGCCTTGATGGGCAATCCGACACTGCTGCTGATGGACGAGCCGCTCGAAGGCTTGGCCCCGGTCATCGTCGATGCCTTGCTGGCCGGGCTCGACCGGCTGAAGCGCGAGGACGAGCTGTCCATGCTGCTCGTCGAGCAGCATGCGCGCCTCGCGCTCGAACTCGCCCCTGAGGCGATCGTTCTCGATCGCGGGGTGATCATTTTTGCCGGCGCCAGCTGCGAATTGCTCGAGGAGCCGCAGCGCCTGACTACTCTGATGGGAGTGGCTGCGCGGGAAGCGCCGCGAAAGCCTGTGGCTTGACAGAGACCCCGTACCAGGGAACTGCTTACCGCAATCGTATGGCAAATGCCGGGGGTATCAGTGAACCCGATCATCGACTACCTGGTCCAATCCCGCGATGCTGTTCAGGCAGCGATCGACGACCCTGCCTTTACCGGCGTGATTCGAGACATCGCCGAGGTTGTCGCGAGCGCGCTGCGCAGCGGCGGCAAGCTTCTTCTGGCAGGCAACGGCGGCAGCGCGGGCGACGCCCAGCACCTGGCCGGCGAGATGCTGTCGCGGCTCTATTATGATCGCGCGCCGTGCGCGGCCATCGCATTGACGACCGACAGCTCGGTATTGACCGCAATCGGCAACGATTATGGCTACGACCGGGTATTCGAACGGCAAATCCTCGGTCTCGGCTCGCCCGGCGACGTCCTGATCGCGATCTCGACCTCCGGGCGTTCGCCGAACATCTTGCGGGCGATCGGTGCAGCCCGCGAGAAACGCCTCACGGTGGTCGGGTTTACCGGCAGAACCGGCGGGGAGATGGCCACACTGTGCGATTTGTGCCTGCATGCCCCATCGGATTCGACGCCGCTCATCCAACAGATCCATATCACGGCCGGTCATATCATCTGCGGGCTCGTCGAAGAGCGGCTGTTCCCCCGCACCACCGCACCGGGATGATCCGGCGTCCGGCCGCATTCCTGGACCGTGACGGCGTGCTCAACCACGATGACGGATATGTCGGCTCGCGCAAGCGCTTCCGCTGGGTAGAGGGAGCCAAGGAGGCGATCAGGTTGCTGAACGACGCGGCGTTCTTAGTCTTTGTCGTCACTAACCAGTCGGGTATCGCCAAAGGCCTTTACACGGAAAACGATCTGCTTTCGCTACATGCGCAGCTGGCGATCGAGCTGGCAGACATCGGAGCGCATATCGACGACATCCGCTACTGTCCGTTTCATCCCCAGGCAGCGGTGGCAGAGTACTGCCGCGTCAGCAACTGGCGGAAGCCTGCTCCCGGGATGATACTGGATCTTCTCCAGTGTTGGCCGGTCGATCGCGCCGCGAGTTTTCTCATCGGCGACAAGGAATCGGATTGCGCCGCCGCTACAGCGGCCGGCATTTCGAGCCATCTGTTCCGCGGCGGCAACCTCGCGCATTTCGTTTCCGAATTGCTCAAATCGAGGATCAATCGGGAGAGTTGTCCGCCCGAACCTCTGAGAGAGGTCGACAGCACTTAGCGGAAATCGCCCGGCGCAGGAATCAACCGTCTGCCGCTTGGAACGTCCCGGAGTGCCGGCTCTCCTCGAGGTCGGCTGCACGGCGGATCAGTGATGTGGTGGACTGACCTCTCACGAGCGGCAACAGGAGAACGCGGCCGCCTGCGGCGCGAACAGTCTCTGCGCCGACGACCTCTTCCATCGTGTAGGCAGCCCCCTTCACGAGCAGGTCGGGCTTCAGGGCGGCAATCGTCTCGCCCGGTGTATCTTCATCGAATACCAGGACCAGATCGACGGCGCTGAGCGCGCTCAGAACATAAGCCCTCGAACCTTCGTCCTGCACCGGACGGGTCGGCCCCTTGAGCCGCCTGACCGAAGCATCGCTGTTGATCGCCACGATAAGCCTGTCGCATTCCGCGGCCGCGCTCTTTAGTAAGGACACGTGGCCCGGATGCAGCAAATCGAAGCATCCGTTTGTAAACCCGACCCTGAGCCCGCGTTTACGCCATTCCTCACGCCGCCGCACCGCTTCATCCAGGCCCAGAATGGCGCCCTTGTTTGGGTCGGATTGGTGAGATTGCGTCTCGAGAGCCTTGTCGAGTTCCCTCGCGGAAACGACGGCCGTGCCGATTTTACTGACGACGATGCCGGCCGCGGCATTTGCGAGGCGCATCAGCTCACTCACCGGCAGTTTGCCCGCCGTGCCCAGCGCAGCCAGGGCCAGCACCGTGTCGCCGGCGCCCGACACATCAAACACGTCCTGGGCAGCGGTTTTCAAATGCAGCGGTTTCTTGTTGCGCTCAAAATAAGACATCCCGTGCTCTGAACGCGTGAGTAGAATGGCTGAGTTTGTTTCTGCGATCGCGGCGAGCGCGGCCATTTCAGCCTGCTGATCGGTCTCGCACGGCAGGTGCGTCGCGTCGGTCAATTCGCGCCTGTTCGGCTTGATCAGCGTAGCGCCACGATAGATCGAGAAGTCGCAGCGCTTCGGGTCGATGATCGAGGCCTTGCCGGCCTTCGCCGCCATTTCGATGACCCTACGAATGACGCGTTCATTGCACAGGCCCTTGGCGTAGTCGGAAAGAACGACGACGTCTGCCCAATGCATGCTGTCCTTGACAGCTGAGGCGATGCCCTCTTCGACGTCGGCGGCAATGTCTGCTTTAGATTCCGCGTCGATCCGCACCATCTGGTGGCCGCCGCTCATGACCCTTATCTTGCAGGTCGTCGGGCGGTTGATGTCAGTGACCAGGTGTTCCGTATTCAGCTTTGGATACGCCCTGAGCAGGTCGACCAGCACCGACCCAGCCTCGTCTCGGCCGATCACTCCGATCACGACGACCTCGGCCCCGAGCGCGGCAAGGTTGGCGCAGACGTTCGCCGCCCCACCCAAAACAGCCCGCTCCGCTTCCCGCAGGAGCACCGGCACCGGCGCTTCCGGAGACAATCGCTCGACCGAGCCCGACAGATATTTGTCGAGCATCAAATCCCCGACCACCACAATACGGCACCCGGTGAAGTCGAAATGGTTCATGGTCCCCCGCCGCGGACTGTGAGATAGGAAACACTATTTGCGGTTGCTAGTCCTAACGAGTCCAGAGGCGTGTCCAGGGCAGGCCCGTCGCACAGAGTGACCTTCTTGGCATCACCGGCCGCGGAAGTGTTTGTAGAAGTCGACGACATCGGGGCTCTGCTGAAAGCCGAGCAGGACATTGAGGTCGGAACCCTTGCGGCCGTCGAGCGGGACGGTTTCCTCGATATGGTCGGTGACCCCGGCGCGTTTCTGGGTGCCCTCGAAAACGATGCGGACCGCGAGTGGCCGCTTGCTGACGATCGATTGATCGGCTCCGGTCACCGCGACGAAATATGGGAGGTCCACGGTGTCGCCCTTCGCGGCCGGGCCGCGTTCGGCCACGATAACCGCGTCGAGTACGATTTTCACGTTGCCGCCGCTGTTCTCGCATTTGAGGTCGGCTTCACTGAGGAGGCCGTAAAATGCGACATTGTCGGGGCGACGCTCCGGCGCGGATCCGAACACGGCCGTGTTGGAGAGCGGCCGCAACACGACCGCGTTCGGACAAGCCTCGGCCTGCTTCGACGAGGATGACGAGAACATACCACAACCCGACAGCGCGAGAATGCCGAGGAGCGCTGCCCCCTGGGCAGCCCGCAAGCGGCTCACAGGGTGTTGTGCGTACCGTCGCAGAACGGCTTGCCGCCGGTCGCCTTGCACCCGCAGAGCCAAACCTCTTCGGTGGCCGCGGCGGTAAACGGGATCGGGGTCAATCCGGTGCCCTTGTGCGAGCCGTCGCAGAAGGGCTGCGAGGCGCTGCGGCCGCAGGCGCACCAGAAGTACCTTTGCCCGGCCTCGACATTGACGCCGTAGGGCTCTTTTTGGGCGGGTATCGGACTTTCCATACTTTCTCCCCTGCCTCTGCCCTTGCTAGTGTCGTAGTGCTCGGCGGCGGTTGGCCGCTGCCTGACTGTATGCGAGCCGCGCCGAGCAGGCAAGCCGGCCGGGCGCCGAATAAGGTGAATGACGCGGCAAAAAACTGATGGCTGTATATACCGATGTTGCCGATGATGAGCTCAGAGCCTTTATCGCGCTGTACGATATGGGCGAGGTGCTGGCGTGCAAGGGCATCGCCGAGGGCGTCGAGAACTCGAATTTTCTCGTCACCACCGAGCGCGGCAATTTCATCCTGACGCTCTACGAAAAGCGGGTTGCGCCCGAGGATCTGCCGTTTTTCATCGCCCTGATGGAGCATCTGGCGGCGCAGGGCGTCGCCTGCCCGACGCCGGTCAAGGCGCGGGATGGCATCGCGCTGCGCCAGCTTTGCGGCCGCCCGGCGGCATTGGTGACCTTCCTCGCCGGAATGTGGCCGCGCCGTATCCAGCCCTTCCATTGCGCGGCGGTCGGCGCCGCGCTCGCCGGAATGCATCTGGCCGGCGCCTCGTTCGGAATGACCCGGGCGAACGATCTCTCGATTGCCGGGTGGCGGCGCTTATACGAAGCTTGCCGCTCCCGTGCGGCCGAAGTGCAGCCCACGCTCGCCGGCGAACTGGAGGCCGAGCTTGTGCTGGTCGAGGCAGAATGGCCGCACGACCTGCCGAGCGGGGTGATTCACGCCGACCTTTTTCCGGACAATGTCTTCTTCCGAGACCGTGAAGTTTCCGGGCTGATTGACTTCTATTTCGCCTGTACCGACTTTCTCGCCTATGATCTGGCGATCTGCCTCAACGCCTGGTGCTTCGAAGCCGACGGCAGCCTCAACGTGACCAAGGCGCGGCATCTGCTCGAAAGCTATCGGCGGGCGCGGCCGCTCTCACCGGCCGAACTCACCGCCCTTCCTCTGCTTGCGCGCGGCAGCGCGCTGCGCTTTCTGTTGACCCGCCTGTTCGATTGGCTGAACCAGCCGGCAGGGGCATTGGTCCGGCCCAAAGATCCCATCGAATATCTGCGCAAGCTGCGCTTCCACCGAGGGATCACTGATGTCGCGGGCTACGGGCTCGATGCCTGAGCTGGCCGATGCCTGAGCTGGCCGATGCCTGAGCTGGCCGATGTCGAGATCTTCACCGACGGCGCCTGCCGCGGCAACCCGGGCCCGGGCGGCTGGGCCGCAATATTGCGCTATCGCGAGGTCGAAAAGGAATTGAGCGGCTATGACCCGCAGACGACCAACAACCGCATGGAGATGATGGCGGCGATTGCCGGGCTCGAAGCGCTGAAGCGGCCGTGCCGCGTCCGGCTCTACAGCGACAGCCAGTATCTGCGCGACGGCATCACCAAATGGATACACGGCTGGAAGCGGCGGAACTGGCGGACGGCCGACAAGCAGCCGGTCAAGAATGTCGATCTTTGGCAGCGGCTCGACACCGCGGCGGCCCGGCATGTCGTCACCTGGGAATGGGTGCGCGGCCATGCCGGCCATCCCGAAAACGAACGGGCCGACGCCATCGCGCGGGCCCGCATCGCCGAAGAGAGCTGGGGAACCAGCCCTCCGCGCTGACTCGCGGGTAGAGCGCCCGCCGAGCCTCTCCCTAAAGCGCCCGCAGCATCGCCTCGGCGCCGGACCCTTCGACCTGGCCTGGCGACTGCTCGACATTGAGCGACTTGACCGTGCCGTTGTCCACCAGCATCGAATACCGCTTCGAGCGGGTGCCGAGACCCATCTTGGACAGGTCGAGCTCCAAGCCGAGTGCACGGACGAAATCGCCGCTGCCGTCGGCCAGCATCCGCACCTTGCCCTCGGCCCTCTGCTCCTTGCCCCATGCCGTCATGACGAAGACATCGTTGACCGCAACGCAGACGATTTCGTCGACTCCCCTGGCTTTGATGTCGCCAGCCTTGTCGACGTATCCGGGCAGGTGGCGCTGCGAGCAGGCCGGGGTGAACGCCCCGGGCACGGCGAAAAGGGCAACCTTCTTGCCCCGGAAGAGTTCGTCGGTGGTGATGTCCTTCGGCCCCTCCGGGGTCATCTCTTTGAGCGTCGCCGATGGTATCTTGTCGCCAACCTGGATGGTCATTGGAGAATCCCTCGGGTGGTGTTCGGGGGGCGGAGCGATAACACATGAAGCCCAACTGGGCAAACTGCGCTGACCATGCACCTCAGCCGGGTTTTTGAGCGCGAATCGGCAAACGAAGGGACCTGCAAAGATGTATACCTACCGGAGAGCAAAGCGCGTAACCGGCGGCCGCTTGCGTTGCGAGGCAGGGCTATGTCACTGACGGGCCAGCTTTTATTGGCGATGCCGCAGATGCTGGACGAGCGCTTCGCGCGGTCGGTCGTCTATATCTGCGCACACAGCGGCGAGGCTGGGGCGATGGGTCTCGTCATCAACAAGCCGCTCGGGTCGCTGACGCTGGGCGAGCTGTTTGCCCAGCTGGAGATTTCGCCGAGCGGCGCCGCCGGTTCGCGGCCGGTGCATTACGGCGGTCCGGTAGAGGCGGGCCGCGGCTTTGTCCTGCACACCACCGACTACAACGAGGACGCGACCCTGGTCGTCAACGACAATATTGCGCTCACCGCCACTCTCGACGTGCTGCGCGCGATCGGCGAGGGGCGGGGTCCGCGCCGGAGCCTGTTTGCCCTCGGCTATGCCGGATGGGCCCCGGGTCAGCTCGATGCCGAGATCCAGGCGAATGGCTGGCTTTCGGTCCCGGCCGACGACGCGATCATTTTCGATCCGGACCACGACCAAAAATGGCAGCGGGCAATGGCTAAACTCGGCGTCGACCTGACGATGCTGTCGAGCGAGGCGGGACACGCCTGATGCGACCGCGCGGAGCCGGCTTCAATTAGGCGGACCTTTAATTCTCCAACTTTAATTTGCGGGCGCGCTGCGATCGCCGCGCAAGATCGCAAACAACAGGTGGTCCTGCCATTTGCCGGCAATACAGAGATATTCGCGGGCATGGCCTTCCTGCTGGAACCCGGCCCTGGCTAGCAGCGAGCGGCTGGGGGTGTTGCTCGGAAGACAAGCAGCTTCGAGCCGATGCAGCCCGAGCCGTTCGAAGGCAAAGTCGACGACGAGCGGCAACGCCGATGTCATGTAGCGCTGCCGCGCGAACGGCTCCCCCATCCAGTAGCCCAGGCTCGCCGTCTCCGAAACCCCGCGCCGAATATTCGACAGGCCTATGCCGCCGATTAGCGTCTCGTCATGAGCGAAGATGAAAAAATTATACGCCTGGTCGGTGCGCCAATCTTCGAAATAACGGGCGACTCGCGCCCGAAAATTCGCTCGGCTCAGCGCATCGGGCGGCCAACTCGGCTCCCACGGCGAAAGGAAGTCTCGCGAGCCCGCGCGTAGGCTCGCCCATGCCTCGTAGTCGCCGCGCTCCGGCGGGCGCAGAAAGACGCGATCGCCGGTCAGCCGATACGGATCGGCGCGGGACAGAAACAGTCGCGGGAAGGTTTTCCGTTGCGGCGCCATCTATTCTCGGTGCCTGCTAGGCGACGAGGCGGGCCTGCAATTTGTCGTAATCCTCCAATCGGCTCAACGGCCCCAGAGCAGCGACGGTCGGCGGGGCCGACCGCCAGCGTGCCACGACCCGCCGAATTGCAGCGTCATCGACCGCCTCGATGCGCCTAACGACCTCGGGAGGATCAAACGGTGTGCCATAGATAAGGAGATGCTGGGCCAGCTGTTCACAGCGGGCGGAAGTGCTCTCCAGCGACATCAGCAGCCCCGCCTTCATCTGAGCCTTAGCCCGGCGTAGCTCGACCGCCGTAAACCCGTCTTGCAGCTTTATCGCCTCTTCGCACAGCGCGGGCACGAGCTCGGCCGCCTCGTCTTCACCGGTGCCGGCGTAGATCCCAAACAATCCGCCGTCGCGATAGCCGTGGACAAAGGAGTGGATCGCGTAGACGAGCCCCCGCTTCTCACGAATTTCCTGAAACAGCCGGGAGGACATGCCGCCCCCGAACGCGGTCGACAAAACCGAGGCGGCGTAATAATCGGGATCGCCGAGCGTCACCCCCGGAAAGCCGAGCACCAGGTGCAGCTGCTCGAGATCGCGGTCCTCGCGCCGATCGCCGCCGGTGTAACGCGCCGGCTCGGTGGTGACGGCACGCTCGGCCGGCAGGTCGGAAAGCAGCGTGTCGGCGAGATCGACAAGGCGCTCGTGCTCGAGATTTCCGGCTGCCGCGAGCACCATCCGCTGCGCGCCGTAATGGTTGCGCAGGTACGCGACCACCGCATCGCGGGCAAGGCCGCGGATAATCTCTGGTCTTCCGAGTACAGGCCGCCCCATCGCCTGCTCGGGATAAGCGCACTCCTGAAAGTGATCGAAAATGATGTCGTCGGGCGTGTCGTTGGCTTGGCCGATCTCCTGCAAGATCACCGTGCGCTCGCGCTCGAGCTCCTCCGGGTCGAAGGTGGAGTGCTGGAGAATGTCCGCGAGTATATCGAGAGCGAGCGGCACATTCTCCTTCAGTACCTTCGCGTAATAAGCGGTGCTCTCGCGGGAGGTGTAGGCGTTGAGGTGACCGCCGACCGCCTCGATCTCTTCGGCGATGTCGCGGGCGCTGCGCCGTTCGGTGCCCTTGAAGGCCATGTGCTCGAGAAAGTGCGCGGCGCCGTTGACCGCCGCCGATTCGTGCCGTGTGCCGACATCGACCCAGATGCCGAGCGACACCGTGTCGACGGTTTGGACTGTGTCGGTGGCGATCCGCAACCCGTTCGCCAGTCGCGAAACCCGGGCCCTCATGCTGCGGCCCCGGCCCGCCGCGCATGAGCGCGGACAAAGCGGCTCACCGGGCCGAACTCGTTGGGCAGGACGACGATCCGCTCGCGCCTTTCGAGAAGGTCGAGGAGCGGCGGCGGCAAACCCGGACGGAGGCCGGTGGCGCGCTCGACCGCGTCGGGAAACTTGGCCGGATGCGCACAACCCAGGGCGATCATCGGTGTGCCCCTCCCATGGGCGGCGATTTCGGCGCGCGCGGCGGCAACAGCCACCGCCGTGTGCGGGTCGATCAGGGCGCCTGATCGGGCGTAAGTCTTAGCGATGATTTGCATAGTCGCAGCGTCGTCCACCTTGTGAGCAGAAAACAAGCGGCGCGCGGCGCGCCAAGCCTGGGCGTCTTCCGGCAACGAGCCGGCGCGCCGGAAATTCCGCATGGCCTCGCCGACAGAGGCACCATCACGGCCCTTCAGCTCAAACAGCAGCCGCTCGAAATTGCTCGACACCTGGATGTCCATGCTCGGGCTGAGGCTCGGCTCGACTGCGGCGAGCGCCATTTGCCCGCTCGCAAAATACCGAGCGAGAATATCGTTGCGGTTGGTGCCGATTACCAGCCGATCGATCGGCAGTCCCATCTGGCGGGCGACGTGTCCGGCATAGACATTGCCGAAATTGCCGGTCGGCACGCTGAACGAAACCGATCGCGCCGGCGCGCCTAGCGCGACCGCGGCGGCGACGTAGTAGACGGTTTGGGCGGCGATTCGCGCCCAATTGATTGAATTCACCGCCGACAGGTTCAGCTCATGCCGCAGCCCGATATCGGCGAACAGCGCTTTGACGAGATCCTGGCAGTCATCGAAGGTACCCTCGATCGCGACCGCATGCGCATTGGCCGCCTCGACCGTCGTCATCTGCCGACGCTGCACCTCGGAGACGCGCTGGTGCGGATAGAGGACGAAGATGTCGATCGCCTCGCGATCGCGGCACGCCTCGATCGCGGCGGAGCCGGTATCGCCGGAGGTCGCGCCGATCACCGTGACGTGTTCGCGGCGCCGGGCCAAGACCGCATCGAACATCGGGCCGACCAACTGTAACGCCAGATCCTTGAAGGCGAGGGTCGGCCCATGAAACAGCTCGAGCAGCCAGAGGCTCTCGTCGAGCTGCACCAACGGGGCGACCGCGGCATGGCGGAATCGGCGGTATGCCGAAGCGGCGAGCTGCTGCAATTCGCCCGGCGGGAAGGCGTCGCCGGCGAACAAGGCCACGATGCGGGCGGCGATATCGGCATAGGGCAGGCCGGCAAAGCCGGGAATGTCGGCAGCCAGTCCGGGCATCCGGTCCGGCACGAAGAGCCCGCCATCCTCGGCGAGACCCGCCAGCAGCACCTCCGCAAACGAGCGGGTCGACGGCGCGTCGCGAGGGTCGCGGGTGCTGCGATAATGCACAATACCGGATCCTGTCAGTATGCCCGGAGCCTATCCCTGCATTGCGGCGTTCGCAACCCTGCTATTTTGGCACATAAAAGGATCCGAAGGTGGAGCGCCGCCCGATCTTGTAATACCGATCGATCGCGTAGAGCACTTCATCGGTGAAACGATCGACCTTTTGCCGATAATGCAGGATGTGACAGGATGGGGTCGCCGGATCGTCACAAATATCGGCGCGAAGCTGAATGACGGCAAATTCGCGCGCGGCAATCCGCCGGATCAACTCGCCTTGATCGAGCCTGCCCGACAACATGTACTGTCGCGAGTTGAACGGATCCAGAATAAAAGGTTGTCCTACCACATAGCAGAGCAGCAGACTTTCGCAAATTGCCGGTCCTTGCCTGTCCGCAACATATTTGGCATCAGCCAAGAACGTCTCCTGTCTCTTGCTGTCGGCATCTAAGACAGCACGGCCGTGATACACTTGAGCGGCGACATCGGGGGCTCTTGCCAAAATCGGCTGGGCGGCGACGAAGGGCAAGGTGAAGTACAGCACCTTGGCCAATCGGCCGCGAAACTCGGACTTGCGCAACTCGGACATCATGACACCGGCGGCGACCCCGAGGAACACCGCGGCGTCCTGAAACATGTTGTAAGAGGTTCCTTCGAAGCTCGACAGGATAGTCGCGCCGATTATCGCGACGATGCCCCAGGCCGCCAGGATTATGCGATCGGCAGCCAGAAACAGCGATGCGCTCAACGCAATCACAGTCAGCGGGAATTTGAACAGCCGCAGATATTTCATCAGGTGGTATCGGGCGCCATACCAGCCGAAGGGCCGCGGCGACATCAGATGACCGATGAAGTCGCCGCCGGCGACGATTTGCGTCAGGCCGAGAAAACCTGCCGCGAAACCGGCGCACGAGACGAGCCACAAGGGCAGCCGCCGCGGGCAGCGGAAGGCCAGATCGAGGGTTATCGCGATCGGGATCGCCAAGAGGTTGTGCTTGACGAAACCGCCGAGCACGACGAGGAACGCGGTGCGCAGCAAGTTGAGGCGGTCGGGCGGGCGCGCGATGTAACTGACCAGAGCGCCGAGCATGACCGCTTCGCCCAAAGTCTGCGGGTCATCGGCGACAACCCAGGCGGGGGCAACCAGATAGCAAAACCCCATGGCGCAGCTGGCGCCAAACACCGCGTCGGTTCGCCCGCCGCCGAAACGCCCGACTGCCATCGCCGCAAACACCGCTATTGCAGCGAAGGAGACCAGCGCGACCAGTCGTCCGCTCAGCAAGAGATCATGGAAAAGGACATTGGCGGCAGCAATAATCAGAAATGACCCGATCGGGTAGTTGTTTATCCTCCAGTAATCGTCGTCGTAAACGATTGTACCGTGGATCAGTCTATCGGCGTTGTATACGTTCCACCCTTCGTTGTAGTTGATTTCGAACTTAAAATCTAAAGAAAGAAGGTTTCCGATCGGCAGCAGAACCGCACAAAAAAGGATGAAATAGGAGAGACCGACGAAAATATAGGTCCGGCTTAAATTCTTCTTTGCCTCGGTAAGGCTCTGCCAACACGAAAGGCGGCGTGCCCACTCGCGACCATTCCGAGCAATAATTCGGTGCAATGCGGACGGCAGTGCTTTTAGCGCCCAGCCCCTCTCTGCCCTTGAGCGGGGAGAGGGAGGGGCCCGTCGCGTGTGAGCCTTCGGCCCACGGTCTTGATCCGTGGGGACGGGAGGGTGACGTGGGAGGTCCCGATAACCGGATCGCCGGCCCCCCTCACCCTCCCCTCTCCCCAGCCTTTACACATCGCGGGAGAGGGGCGACCCAGCCCGCCGGGCTTGGTGGGTGAGGGTTGCTTCCCGATCAATCGGCATCCGCTTGTGGAGCGCCAACGGCGGTTCTGAGCAACTCCATGAGAGCAGCAGTATCGGCCCAGCGGATTTCAACCTCGAGAACCTCGATGCCGGCCCTCTTTGCGGCGGGCACTCGGATGATGTCCTTTGCCGTCGTGATCAGGCGGGCCTCCGCCCGCTCGGCCGCGCGGAGCAGTTGGTCGATGTCGCGAGCGCGGTACGGGTAATGATCCGGAAAGGACCGGGTGCCGACTAGCTCGGCGCGGAGTTCCCGCAAAGTCGAAAAGAATTTTTCTGGACGTCCGATACCGGCAAAGGCCAACAGGCGCTTGCCGGTGAACCGATCCCCGGCCACCGGCCGCAGAACCGCGTGCAGGACCGGCTGAGCCGTCTCGATCCCGAGCGATTCCTGCGCATCGGCTCCGAGCAACACGATGGCGTCGGTCCGGGCGAGGCCGCGGGCGAGGTTCTCGCGCAACGGGCCCGCCGGGATCACCCGCCCGTTGCCGAAGCCATACGCCGCGTCGACGACAAGGAACGACAAGGTCTTGGCGATCCCGGGGTTCTGAAATCCGTCATCGAGCACGACCGTTTGCGCTCCCGCCGCCACCGCTGAGCGGACGCCATCGGCTCGGTGGAGCGCCACCCAGCACGGCGCTTGCTTGGCCAGCAACAGCGCCTCGTCTCCGACCGCCGCGGCATCGTCAAGAGCGGCATCGACCTGCACCGGTCCGCCCAGGCGGCCGCCGTAACCGCGGGTCACGATGTGCACCGCGATGCCGCACGAGACCAGATGCGTGGCGAGCGCCAACGTGACCGGGGTCTTGCCGGCCCCGCCCGCGACCAGATTGCCGACGCACACCACCGGAACCGGCGGGCAGTAGGGACGGGCAAAAGCCTGCCGCAACCGGCCCGCTGCATCCCAGCCCGCCCCGACCGGCAGCAGCAGCTCGGAGAGCAGCCCCGGAGGCCGCGCCCAGAAGGCGGGGGCGCTGCGCATTATGCTCGCACCCGACGGGGCGGTGCCGCGAGATCCCGGACCGGCGCGACCCGGTCGAGCCAGGGGGCGAGCCGCTCCAGGACCGCATCGAGAACGCCGAGACCAGCCGCAGCCACGCGGGCGGCGGCGGCAGCGCGCTCGGCTCGCAGCCGCTGATCGGCGAGCAGCGCCGATACCGCTTGCGCGAGCGCGGCAGCGCCGCTCACGGTTTCGGCGGCGCCCTCGGCTGCCAGCGCAGCCGCCATTGCGGCGCAATTGCTCATATCCGGGCCGTGCAGCACGGCGCAGCCGAGCCGGGCCGCCTCGAACGGGTTGTGCCCGCCTTTGGCGGCCCCACCCTTCACGGCCAGCGAGCCGCCGACGAAGGCAATCCCAGCGAGGCGGTAGAACAGCCCGAGCTCGCCCATCGTGTCCGCAAGATAGACTTGCGTGTCGCGAGCGACCGGATCGCCATGAGCGCGTCGCGCGATACGCAGCCCTTGCTCCTCCAGCATGGCGCCGATTGCGTCGCCGCGCGCCGGGTGGCGGGGAGCGATGATCGTCAGCAGGCCGGGATGATGCGCGGCGAGCTCGCGATGCACACACGCGGCAATGTTTTCCTCGCCAGCGTGCGTGCTGGCAGCCAGCCACATTGGACGCGAGCCGATCTCGCCGCGCAGGTGCAACAGTTCGGAGCGGTCGAACGGCAATGCGGGAGCGGCAGTTTTGAGATCACCGACGGCGGCCACTTGGCGGGCGCCCAATGAGCGAAATCGCCGGGCTTGCTGCTGGTCCTGGGCGAGGCACAGGTCGAAGCCGCTCAGCATCGGCCCGATCAGCCCCGGCCAGTGTCGCCAACGGCTGAACGAACGCGCCGAGAGCCGGGCATTGACCAGCACCATCGGAATTTTCCGGGTATGCGCCGCGAGAACCAGATTGGGCCACAATTCGAACTCGACCCAAAGCGCCAGGTCGGGACGCCAATAATCGAGAAAGCGCGCAGTCCAACTCGGCAGGTCGGCTGGAACGAATTGGTGGCGCGCACGCGCCGGCAGCCGGGTCTCCAGTAGACGCGCCGAGGTGACCGTACCGGTCGTGATCAGAATTTCGAGGTTCGGCCGAGTGTCCAGCAGGTATTCGATCAGCCCCAGTACTGCGGTTGCTTCACCCACGCTGGCGGCATGTATCCAGACCAGTGGACCCTCCGGCCTGGTCGCGCCGGGAATGCCGCGGCGCTCGCGAAAGCGGATCGGGTGTTCCTTGCCGCGCTTGCGCCGTTGCGCCAAATACAACATTGCCATCGGCGCCAGCGGCCGGGTCAAGGCGCTATAAAGCCGAGGCAGCATCAACCGCCCGCAATGCGGCGCGCCGGCTCGATGGCGTCGGTGGCAGCCGGCAGCGCTACCCCGTGCCCGACACGGCGCTCGGCCTCACAGACCATCTCGACCATTCGGGTCTCGACAAGGCGCCGGGCGCATTCGAGCTCGCCTTGGTCGAGTTCCTCGGCAAACGTGATCGGTTCACCCCACAGATAGACGCCGTGGCCGAATGGCCAAGGGAGATGAAAGCGGTCCCAGGTCGCGAGCATTCGCCGGCGACTGGTCGCGTAGGTGATCGGCACGATCGGCACACGGGCGAGCCGGGCGATATTGACGATCCCGGTGCTCGCGCTCATCGCCGGACCGCGCGGCCCGTCCGGCGTGATCCCGACGCAATCTCCCGCCCTGAGCCGCTTCAGCATTGTCCGCAGCGCGGCGGAGCCGCCGCGGCTGGTCGAGCCGGCTATCGAATCGACACCGAAATAGGTCACCGCATCGGCGATGATCTGCCCGTCGGGATGAGCCGATATCAGCATGTGCATCGGCGCGAGCCGCCGCCATGCCATTGGGATCATCAGCAGCCGCCCATGCCAGAAAGCAAGAATGAAAGGCTTTCCTTCGGCGCGCAGGCGGTGCGGCCATTCGGCCCCCTCGATGCTCCAGCGGGTGGTCAGATAGACGAAGCGGATATACCAATGGATGAACCAGCACGCCACCCCCCGGAGCCGGGCATTGCGCAGAAGACGTCGCAGGGTGACTGGTCTGGTCAATCTCAGCACGCGCTTCTACACGGCGGCCGCGTGCGGCTCGGCAAACTGCATCGCATGAAGGCGGGCATAAAGCCCGCCGCGGGCCAGCAGCTGAGGATGCCCGCCGGTCTCGACGATCCGCCCGCGATCGACGACGCAAATCAGGTCCGCCCCCTGAATCGTCGAGAGCCGATGCGCGATGACGAGGGTCGTGCGCCCGCGGATCAGCGTGTTCAGCGCCCGCTGCACCTGCCGCTCGGATTCGCTGTCGAGGGCCGAAGTCGCTTCGTCGAGCAGAAGGATCGGCGCGTTCTTCAGCATCGCGCGGGCAATCGCAATTCGCTGACGCTGGCCGCCGGAGAGCCGGACGCCGTGCTCGCCGACCATCGTATCGTAGCCCTGCGGCAGCTCGCGAATGAAGGCATCGGCGGCGGCCGCCCGCGCCACTTCCTCGATTTCGGCGAGGGATGCGCCGAAGCGGCCGTAGGCGATATTGGCGCGCACGCTGTCGTCGAACAGGCTGACCTCCTGAGCGACCAGCGCGATGGCGCTGCGCAGTGAAGCGATAGTCACCCCGCGCACATCCTGCCCGTCGATCGCGATACTTCCCGAATCGACGTCGAAGAACCGCGGGATCAGGTTGAGCATCGTCGATTTCCCGGCTCCAGACGGGCCGACCAGCGCCACGGTCTGGCCGGCCGGGATCGTCAGCGACAGGCCGTCGATCGCCGCCGCCCCGGGCACATAGCCGAAGCGGACGTCTTCGAAGCGGATTTCGCCGCCGGCAATGTGCAATGGCTTGGCCCCGGGCGCCTCGCGGATCGTCGGCTCGACGTCGAGCACTTCGAAGATTCGGTGCGCGGCGGCGAGGCCCTCCTGCAGCGAAGCATTCAGATTGGCGAGGCTCTTCAGCGGCTGATAGGCGAGCAGCAGCGCCGTGATGAATGAGAACAGAGCGCCGGGCGTGCGCGCGCCGGTGATGACCTGGTGACCGCCGTAGAGAATGACGACGGCGATCGCCGTCCCGCCGAGCGCCTCCATCAATGGCGAGGCGCGCGAGCGCGTCCGCGTGCCGCGATCGATCAGCACAAAGAGCCGCTCGATCAGCCCGGCGGCGCGGCGCTCTTCATATTCTTCCATGCCGTAGGCCTTGACGTGCCGGGCACCCTGGAAGGTTTGGCTCAACAGGGTCGTGAACTGGCCGATCTCGGCCTGGGCATTGGCGGTGACCCGGCGAATGCGCCGGCCGATCGCGACAATCGGGCGGATAGCCGCCGGAAAGACGAAAAACGAGACGAGGGCGAGAAGCCAATCCTGATAGAACATCACGCCGACCAGGAAAACGACCGTCACCGCGTCCTTGCCGATGCCCGCCAGGACATTTGCTGCGGCACTGCGCAACAGCGCCGCGTCGCTGGTGAAACGCGAGATCAGGGTGCCGCTCGGATGCGCGTGAAAATAGGCGAGATCGGCCCGCATCAGCCGGGCAAAGAGCGCGATCTGCACATCGGCGATGACGCGTTGGCCGACCCGGGTCATCAGCACGGCCTCGCCGTAATCGGCGAGCCCCTTGACGAGGGCAAGGGCGAGCGCGCCGCCGGCGATCAGCAGCAGCAGCGACCCCTCGCGCGCGACAAAGATGCGGTCGAGCACCGGCTCCATCAGCCAGGCGCGCCCGGCAGTGCTGGCGGCCGCGACGCCCATCAACAAAAACGCGAGAAGGATGCGCCGCACATGCGGGCGCATGAAATCGCGCGCCAAGCGCCATACGAGGGCCGCCGAGCGTCCCCCCATTCCCACGATCGCCGGGTCTATTCGCATGGGTTCCCCGGCACTGTTAGAGCCGGGCACCGGCGTTGGCAAGCGCGGCGCGTGGGTTTCCGAGTGAAAGCCACGATCAGCAGCCACCCGGCTAATCAGGCGTCCTATCGATGCCCGTGAAGATCGTCGATGAATTGGACATCACCGAGAAGCTCGGCCTTTTGGTTGGTTATACTATAGTATCCGATTTGACCGATATCGCTTCCGGAGGGCCGCCGTGACGCCTCGGCAAATCGAAAGTGCGCTGTCGCGCGCGCAACTGATCTGCAAGATGCGCGGAGCGCGGCTGACGCCGGTCCGCCGGCGCGTGCTCGAATTGATCTTATCATCGGATCAGCCGGCGGGCGCCTATGCGCTGCTCGCCGAGCTGCGGGGCCGCGGCAAGCTGGGGCCGCCGACCGTCTACCGGGCGCTCGAATTCCTGCTCGCGAACAAGCTGATCCACAAGGTCGAGACGTCGAGCGCATTCATCGCCTGCGCCGATATCGAGCATCCCCACGAAAGCCAGTTCATGATCTGCGACGATTGCGGCGCCACCGAAGAGCTGCGCGACGACGCGATTGTGCAGAGCCTGCGCCGGCTCGGGGAGGGCAGGGGTTTTGCCGTCGAGCGGCAAGTCATCGAGGCCCGCGGACTTTGCCCTGCTTGCCGCTCAGCACAACGGTGAGTGCGCCCGGGCGCGTGCTGCTCGGCCGCGTCCGCGATTGGCCTTTGCCTCAAGGTTTCTCGGCCTCCTGCTGTCGTATCACCTCGATCTTCCCTCGGGGCCATCGATCGTCCTCGTCGCCGGCCTCGCCTATTTCGCCTCGGTACTTTGCGGCCCGCGGGACAGCTTGCGGACGCCGATTTTTTGTGAAAAGCCTACGAGCGCACGGGCGATGCGCTTGAGGGATATGGTCAACAACCTAAGCTTATATTGGGGCGAGGGTTGGCCTGAGGCGGCCAGCCGGGGGGTATTTTGTATCCTGAGGGTGTAGCGATCGCCGGGTAGCGAGAGGAGTACGGATCGTGGTGAGCAGCGATTTCAATGGTGACGGCAAGTCCGACCTCCTGTGGCAGAACGATAGCGGTCAAGTCGCCATATGGGAGATGAACGGGACCACCGTCATCGGCGCCGCCGCTATCGGCAACCCCGGGCCGAGCTGGGAGGTGATCGCGACCGGCGATTTCTATGGCAACGGTCTTTCCGACATCCTGTGGCAGAACGACAGCGGAGAAGTCGACATCTGGGAGATGAACGGCGCTAATGTCATAGCATCCGCCAGCCTAGGCAACCCGGGGCCGAGTTGGCATGCCGTCGCTACCGGCGACTTCAACGGCGACGGCACCTCCGACATCCTCTTTCAGAACAGCGACGGGGAGATCGCCATCTGGGGGATGAGCGGCGGACAAGTGGCCGGGGAGTTCGACGTCGGCAACCCCGGACCAGGCTGGCACGCCGTTGCTACCGGCGATCTCGGCGGCACCGGGACATCCGACATCCTTTTCCAGAACGATAGCGGCGAAGTCTTCGTTTGGATAATGAATGGTCCCAACATAATCAGCAGTGGCAGTCTGGGTAATTTGGGGTCTACTCTGCACTTGCTTGCCACCGGTGATTTCACTGGCAGCGGTGAAGCGGATTTGCTGTTTCAAGACAGCGACGGCGAGGTCGATATAGTTGGCGCCGGCGTGGCCGGCATTGTCGGCAATCCTGGGCCGAGCTGGCACGTGATCGGCACCGGTGATTACAACGGCGACGGCAAATCAGACATACTGTTTCAGAACAGCAGCGGCGAAGTCGCCATCTGGGAACTCAACGGCACCACTGTGATCGCCAGCGGCAGTCTCGGCAATCCCGGCCCCACCTGGCACGTGCAGCCCGACGATGGCTTTTATCAGCCGGAGCATGCCGATCTGCCCTGGCAGACTGACGGCAGTGCCGCTGTTTTCCTACAGAACGACAGCGGTGAGGCATTCCTCTGGACTACAAACGGTACCGCCATAACCGGCGCCGGCAGTCTAGGCAACCCCGGGCCGGATTGGCACGTCAAAGCAACCGCCGACTTCAATGGCGACGGCAATCCAGACCTCCTGTGGCAGAACGACACGGGCGAAGCAGTTATTTGGGAATTGAACGGGACGACCCTGATCAGTGCCGCCAGCCTGGGCAATCCGGGCCCGAGCTGGCACATCATTTCGGTCGGAGATTTCAACGACGATGGCCGATCGGACATCCTATGGCAGAACAGCAGCGGCGAGGCCGCTATCTGGGAAATGAACGGCGCCAACGTCATCGCCGCCGCCAGTCTCGGTAATCCCGGACCGGACTGGCACGTCAAGGGCACGGGCGACTTCAATGGCGATGGGTTCTCCGATATTCTGTGGCAAAATGACGACGGCTCGGTCGCGATCTGGGAAATGAACGGCACCAATGTCATCGGCAGCGCAGTCGTCGGCAACCCGGGGCCAAGCTGGCACGCGCTGGGCACTGGCGATTTCAACGGCGACGGCCGTGCCGACATTCTGTGGCAGAACAGCAGCGGAGAGGCCGCGATCTGGGAAATGAACGGGACAGCCGTGATCGGCGCGGCCAGTCTCGGTAATCCCGGGCCGGACTGGCACATCATGGGCACCGGCGATTACGATCACGACGGACGATCCGATATCCTGTGGCAGAACAGCAGCGGCCAAGTCGTCACCTGGGACATGAACGGGACCAGTCTGATCAGCGGCGCCAGTCTCGCCAACCCCGGTCCTACCTGGCACGTCTGATCGAGCCCCGGTCCTTACATTCATGAGGACATCCTCCTGTCGCGCTCGACGTCTTGAACGGGTCACCGCAGCACGTAAATGTAGCTCCGTCCGAGACGGCCTCGACGGCCGTTTCGTATAATCGGCGGGGAGGAAACGCATCCACCAGCTGCGGTTCTGGTGCTACGTCGCGCCGTGCTGCGGGAGGTGCTTTTCATGTCTAGAAACCGGCGTTCACACCGGAAGAGTCATGTCGGGGCCGAGCGCCCGCCTTTCGAGCGCATTGCCTTGCTGCTGCAAGGCGGCGGCGCCCTCGGCTCTTATCAGGCGGGCGTCTATCAGGCTCTGGCAGAAGCCAATCTGCATCCCGACTGGATCGCCGGCATTTCGATCGGCGCCATCAACTCAGCGCTGATTGCCGGCAATTCACCCGACAAGCGCGTCGAGAGATTGCGCGAATTCTGGGAAGCGGTCACCACGCCTCCGTTCGGAATATTGGATATGAAATGGTTTGAGCTGAAGGGCGAGTTTGCCCACAGCTTGGTCAATCAGGCTCGCTCGTTGGGCGCGCTGTTGGGCGGGGCGCCCGACTTTTTCAAACCGCGCGTGCCGCCACCCTATTTTCAGCCGAACGGCACACTGGAGGCGATCAGCTATTATGCTGTCACCCCGTTGAAGGCCACCCTCGAACGACTGGTGGATTTTGACCTGATCAATGCCCGCGCAACCCGGTTCAGCGTCGGCGCGGTCAATGTCCGCACCGGCAATTTCGTATACTTCGACAACGTCACTCACCAGATCGGTCCGGAACATGTCATGGCGAGCGGTTCGCTGCCGCCCGGTTTCCCGGCCACGGAGATTGAAGGCGAATACTACTGGGACGGGGGCCTGGTTTCCAATACGCCATTGCAATGGGTGCTGGACAGCCGGCCGGGTCAGGACACCCTCGCCTTTCAGATCGATCTGTGGAGCAGCCGCGGCGAGTTCCCGCGCAATCTGCTCGAGACCGAGACCCGCCAGAAGGAGATCCGTTACTCGAGCCGCACTCGGATGGCGACCAACCAGTTCAAGCAGAAGCAGTTGCTGCGCCGCGCCACGGCCAAGCTTCTCGCCAAATTGCCGCCGGATCTGTTGCAGACCCCCGAGACGGATCTCCTCGCAGCAGAGGCGGACGAGAAAGTCTACAACTTGATCCAGCTGATCTATCGCGCCAAGAACTACGAGGGCAACGCCAAGGACTACGAATTCTCGCGTCGGACTATGGAGGAGCATTGGAGATCGGGCTACAATGACGCGGTGCGCACGCTCCGCCATCCCGAGGTATTGCAACGCCCGAACGGCTCGGACGGAGTCTTCACGTTCGATCTCGCATTTGACGGCCGCGAATGATCGCGGCAATAAATTTGCCATTGAGAAGATTTGTCCGATGAAGCTCGTCGAGGCTGCAGTGGAGGGCGGTCGGCAGTTGTCGCTTCGTGCGGCAGGTCTCGTCGTAGGAAAGCTTTAGATGCAAAATCCGGCTCGGCAGCTATGATGATGGCGAGAAATTCGAGGGGTCGATGATCGCCATTTCTGCCCGGCTGGCCGCCCGCCGGCTGCATTACGCCTGGGTCATAATTGCCCTAACCTTTGTCGTAATCGTCGTCACTGCTGGCGTGCGGGCGACCCCGGGCGTGCTGATCGTGCCGTTCGAGAATGAGTTTCACTGGTCGCGCGCCACGATATCCTTCGCGATCGGTATCAACCTGCTCGTCTACGGCTTGGTCGGGCCGTTCGCCGCGGCGGCAATGGATCGCTTCGGTGTGCGCCGCACAATGGCCTTGTCGCTGGCGGTGGCGGCCGCCGGCGTCGCGCTGAGCCCGCTTATGTATAATCCGTGGCAGCTCGTCTTGCTGTGGGGCCTGGTGGTTGGGCTGTCCACCGGCTTTGTCGGCGCTTATCTGGCAGCTTACATCGCCGCGCGCTGGTTCCACGCTCGGCAGGGAATGGTTGTCGGCCTCCTCACTGCGGCCAACGCCGCTGGCCAGCTGATCTTCCTTCCGACGAACGCAGCCCTGATCGCCTATGCTGGCTGGCGGGCGATGGTGCTGATTCTGGCGGGCATCGTTCTCCTCGTTGTGCTGCCGCTCCTCCTCCTGATGCGCGACCATCCGCAGGATCTCGGTCTCTTTGCCTATGGCGACACCACCGGCATGGGCCTCGCTCCGCGGCACAGCGGCAACCCCGTGGCGGTGGCGTTCCGCGCGCTATGGGATGGGGCGCGGGTGCGGGATTTCTGGCTGATCTCGGGTGGGTATTTCGTTTGTGGTGCCTCGACGATGGGACTGATCGGCACCCATCTGATCCCCGCCTGCGTCGATCATGGCCTGACCGAAGTCACCGCCGCGGGACTGCTCGCCGCCACCGGCGTCTTCGCAGTAATCGGCGGCACCGCTTCCGGCTGGCTCAGCGACCGATATGACAACCGATATCTGCTGTTTTGGTATTATGGACTGCGCGGCCTGTCGCTGTTGTATTTGCCCTTCGCCTTCAACATGTCGTTCTATGGCCTGTCGCTGTTCAGCATATTTTACGGTCTCGACTGGATCGCCACCGCAGCGCCGACAGTGCGGCTCCTCAGTCATGCGGTCGGCGTTGAGCGGATCGGGATCATGGTGGCGTGGATCACCGTGATCCACCAAATCGGCGGAGCATCCGTCGCCTATCTGGCCGGCGTGCTGCGCATCGGTTTCGGAACCTATTTCGAAGCCTTCATTCTGGCGGGTCTTTTATGTGTCGCCGCTGCGCTGATGGTGCTGTTCATCGGCACCGGCGGGCACGCCGTAGCCGAGCCGGCTACGGCCAAGGCGTACTCATAAACCGCCGCTCCGGCCGGCGGCCTTGGTGCCGCCGACGTCGCCTCGGCGATTGCCGCACCGCCCCGAGGCTCACCAGGTCAGGGCGGTAGCCCGCAGCTCGACGGCCCCATTGTTTTGTATCACGCCCAATAGCTGCCACCGGCACTGCGATCCGGGCGCGCAGCCCAGACGCCGGTCGTTCTCTGCCCTAGACGCGTATTGCGGATCGAAAATGACCGGCTTGCCGCTGTCTGTCGGATGGGGCAAGGGCGCCCACAGCTGCTGTGCCAGTGAGGGCACTGCGGCAACCATGGCCACGAGGGCGGCGGCGAAGGCGCCATACCGCATAGCGCGTCAGAGCGCCTTCAGCATCGCCTCGGCACTGGAGACATCGAATACACCCGGTTCCTCGACGTGCAATGCCTTGACGACGCCGTTGTCGACCAGCATCGAATAGCGCTGCGAGCGCATCCCCATGCCCTCCTTCCTGCGATCGAGCTCGAGGCCGATGGCGCGGGTGAATTCGCCGCTGCCGTCGCCGAGCATCACGATATTGCCGTCGGTGTGATGCTCCTTGCCCCAGGCGCCCATGACAAACGGGTCATTGACCGCAATGCACGCGATCGTGTCGACGCCTTTGGCCTTGATCTCGGCGGCATTCGTAACGTAGCCCGGCAAATGGCGCTGCGAGCAGGTCCGCGTATAGGCGCCAGGGACCGCAAACAATGCGACTCTCTTGCCGACAAAGAATTCATCGGAGCTGACCGCCTTCACGCCTTCCGGGCTCAGATAGCGCAACGTCACCGTCGGGATCTTGTCTCCTACCTTGATCGTCATTGGCTGTCCTCCGTTCAATCGATGTGGAATACGGCTTTGCCACGGATTTGCCGGGCGCGCAGTTGTGGACCGATCTGAGCGAGCTCGCGCCAGCTGTGCTCCACGAGATGCGGCTTTAATGAACCATCGGCGACGAGCGAGACCAATAATGCCAGATCGGGCGCAAACCGCTCCTCGGCTTCGGACGTGAAGTAAGAGAAGCCTTGAATACGCGCATTCGGGTGCTCGGCCAGATCGCGAAAGCTGAACGGCGTCGGCTCGCCCGACGAGCTGCCGAAAACGACGATTGTTCCCTTCGCCTCGATATGCGCGATCGCCGCGGCGAGCGAGGACCCACCTGCGGCTTCGACGATCAGCGCGAAGTTGCCGTGCACTTTGTCGATCCCCTCGACGATCTCGTCCGCGCCGCGCAGGTGGCGACGGCGCTCGGGTCCGCCGACCACGGCAGTGACGCGCGCGCCGGACCGAGCGGCGATCTGCGTCGCGAGATGCCCGACGCCGCCGGCAGCGCCGGTAACCAATACACGCTTGCCGAGCAACGGCGCGCCATGACGCAATGTCCGCAGCGCCGTCAGGCCGGCGACCGGCAATGCCGCGGCATCCTCGAAGCGGACATTGTCCGGCAATACCGACATTCGGTGAGCTGGCACGGCGGCGCGTTCCGCCCAACCGGCGTTGTCGGTCAGCGCGACAACCCGCGCCCCGACCTCGGGGCCGCCGCCGTCCGCCGCGGATTGCACCACCATCCCACTGATGTCCTGGCCCGGCCGCCAGCCTTCGGGGCGGATCTGGAATAGCCGCAATTCGCCGCGGTTGAGCGAAAACGCCCGCACCTCGACGAGCGCCTCGTTCGGCGCCGGCTGCGGCTCCGGCACCTCGCGCAATTCGACCGGCGCGGCGGCGTTAGGTGTGGTGACGAGGGCCAGCATCAAATTCTCCTGGCCAAAGCCCCCACCCCAGCCCTCCCCCGCATGCGGGGGAGGGAGGGACCCGCGTCAGCGGGAGGGTGGGGGCTGGCTCCGCACTTCAGTTGAGCCGCAGATCGGTGATGTGCTTCGGGTCGGGCTTCAGCTCGCCGCGTTCGACCCGGGTGACGATGTCGGTCAGCACCGCGTTGGTGGGTGCCGAGATCCCGACCTTCTCACCCTCGCGCACGACAAAGCCATTGAGGAACTGGATCTCGGTGCGGCGGCCTTTGACCATGTCCTGGCCCATCGACGGGCGGTGCTCGCCGCCGCCGGGACGGCTAGCCTCGGCGAGACGGTGATCGTCGATCTCCTTCTGCGCCGCCGGATCACCCTCGCCGGCACGGGCCAGGGTCTCCGGGTCCATGTGGCTGACTTCATCGAAGGTGTAGCCGAGCGCCTGCCCGACGCGGATCGCCTCACTGCCCAGCCGGTTCGAGAAACGACGGATCGCATCATTCTTGACCATGTCGCGGCTGATCATGCCGGTGCATGCCGACAGCCCGTTGCCCATGACGTTGGTGACGAGCTTCGACCAGCGCTCGCCCCACAGATTCTCGGTCACCATCGCGCTGTCGGCATTGCCGACCAGCTGGCAAACCTCTTTGGCGCGGTCGGTCTTGCGGCCATGCACCTCGCCGACCCGGAAGACGGTGTGGCGCGAACCCGATTTGCCAGCGGCCCGGCGCACCTGGCCGGGTGCATGAAGTTCGACCGTGATCGAGCTAGCGATCGAGCCCAGGGTTTTGCCCCAGCCGACGATGCCGGCGATGGTTTCCTCGTTCATGCAGTTCTGCAACGAGACGACATACCCGGCAGGCGCGAGGTACTGTTTGATCATCGCCGTCGCCCAGCCGGTGTCGTAAGATTTCATGCACACAAACGCGATGTCGATCGGCGCCTCCTTGGCGAGCTGCTGCGCCTCAGTCAGGTGCAGCGCGCGCGGCTTGACGGTGAACGGCTCGACGTCTCGGATATGGGTGATCCGAAGGCCGTTGCCGCGCATGGCTTCGACATGCTCCGGCCACGGGTCGATGAACGTTACGTCCTCGCCCGCCTGCACCATATGCGCGCCGGCATAGCAGCCGACAGCCCCTGCGCCAACGATCGCTATCTTCTTCTTCGCCATTACGTCTTCTCCCGTTTGAGGTTGTGGCACCGCTCGCCGCGCGCTCCGCCGCCGATCCTAGTACGGCTGATGCGCCGGGTCACCCTATCGCTGCGGCGGAGCCGATTTTCGCGGCCGGCGGGCGTGCGAGGAGCGCCGCGCGACACTCTTGGTGCCTCGTTTCGGATGGGCCGCCGGCGCCTTGATGGCGCGCCGCCAGTCCGCAACCATGCCTACCGGAATCCCCGCGATGCCGAGCGCCATCAGCGCACTGGCGACACGCTCGAGCGACTTGATCTCCGCAGCGATGACAACGAGCCCGAGGAGCAGGCCGCACCCGAAGGCCAGCAGCGCGAGCTTAGTGTAGCGCATCCGCTGAAGGGGGAAGTCAACGGTGCGAGGATTTGGGGGCCCGGACCATCAACGAGAAGATCTCGAACAGCATCTGGGCGCCGACCATTGCGGTGTTGGTGGTCGGGTCGTATTGCGGGGCGACCTCGACCACGTCGCCTCCGATGATGTCGATGCCCTTGAGGCCGTGCAGGATCGCCTGCGCTTCGCGCGGGGTCAGGCCGCCCGCCTCCGGCGTCCCGGTGCCGGGGGTGAAGGCGGGGTCGAGACCGTCGACGTCGAACGAGATGTAGGTAGGACCGTCGCCGACGACTTCTCGCGCCTTCTCGACGACCGCGTCGATGCCGATCCGGTCGACATCCTCGATGTGCAGCACCGTCATGCCGGACTCGTACGAGAACCCCCAGAAAATCTCGGCCGGGCCGCGGATGCCGATCTGGATCGTGCGTTCGGGGTCGAGCACGCCGGCGAGCACCGCCTGGCGGAACGGGCCGCCGTGGTGGAATTTGGAGCCGTCGATCTCGCCCATCGTGTCGCAATGCGCATCGATGTGAACCAGACCAACCGGGCGTTCGTGACCCAATGCCTTCAAGATCGGATAGGTAATCGAATGATCGCCGCCAACCGATAGTGGGCGGACTCTGGCTGCCTGGATGCGCCGGTAGAACGCCTCGATGTCCTCGATGCAATTGTCGAGGCTGAAGCGCGAGCGCATTGGCACGTCGCCGACATCGGCCGCCTTAGACTCGGCCCGCGGGACGACGTCGAGCGCGTGGCTGTAAGGACCAATGCGCTCGATGTCGCGCACCGCACGGGGCCCGAGACGGGCGCCCGCCCGATTGGTGACGCCCAGATCCATCGGCACTCCGACGAGCGCGATATCGAGCCCCCCAAAATCCGGGAGTTCCGGGGCCTCCGGCCGGTAGGGCAAGTCCAACAGGGTCGAAATACCGGCAAACGGCATCGCCCGTCGGTAGCTGCTGCCGAACACGAGCGACAGCGCCTCCCTGAACTCGGCAGGCGCAACTTCGGTCTCCTTCGCGCCCTCGTATTTGGCGCGCAGCGCCTCGAGTTTCGTCTTGGAGATCATACTGAGATTGAGCCTCAGCGGCCGCCGCGCACGCGCGGGAGCAGCAGATGCTTCCACGGATCGGGCATCTCGCCGACCGCGACCTCGATCAAGGTCGTGCCGCGCCGCTTCAGCGCGGCGGCGAGTTCGCGGCGCAGGCCGTCGGGTGTCGTCGTGCGCACGCCGGCGGCGCCGAAGCTTTCGGCCATCTTCGGGAAGTGCGGGTTGTGCAGATCGACGCCGATCAGCCGGTTGCCGTAATCCTCTTTCTGTATGCGCCGGACATTGCCGTAGGCGCCGTCAGCAAAGACGATCGCGACGATGTCGATGCCGTGTTTCACCGCAGTGGAGAGTTCCTGCACGTTATACATGAACCCGCCGTCGCCCGAGACCGACACCACCGGCAAATCGGGTCGCCCCACTTTGGCGCCGAGCGCGGTCGCAAAGCCGGAACCGAGGGTGCCCTGATAGCCGCTGTGGATATAGGTGCGCGGGTGATAGATCGGGAACGCCACGCGCCCGACATAACCGACCTGCGTCAAATCCTCGACATAAATGCCATCATCGGGCAATTCGGCGCGGATCGCGCGCAGATATTCGCATTGCGGCGCCAGATTGTCCGCCAGCCTGGCGAGGGTGCGGGATTTCAGCGCCTCGAGCTCCTCCTTGCGTGACTGGCGCCGCGGATTGCGCCGCTCTAGCGCATGGTGAAGCGCCGCAAGCGCCGCCTTGCTGTCGGCAACAATACCGAGCGACGGCTTCAGGATACGCGTGATCTCGGTCGAATTGATGTCGATGCGGATGAGCTCGAGGTCGGCGTCAACACCCCAACGCATTTGCGGCTGGTGCAGGCGGGTACCGACCGCCAGCACGACATCGGCCTCGCGCCACAGCTCGTGTCCGCCGAGCGCCGATTGGGCGAGATAGTGGCGGTCGCTGACGATGCCCTTGCCGCCGGTGTAGCTGACCACCGGCGCCTGCAGCATCTCGGCGATCGCGAGCACCTCCTCGGCCGCGCCGACGGCGCCGCCGCCGACAAAGAGCAGCGGCTTTTTCGCGTCGGCGAGCAATGCCGCGGCTCTGTCGATCAGCTCCGCGTCGGGCATCGTGATCGCCGGCGACTCCTCGGCGGCCGGCAGCGCCACCTCCGCCTCGAGCGCCATGACATCGAGCGGCATTTCGAGCGCGACCGGTCGCGGGCGGCCGTCGCGCAGCTGGCGGTATGCCTCGTTGACGAGTTGTCCGGTCTGAGTCGGATGGCTTATCCGTGCCGCCCATTTGGTCAAGGTTCGCAATATCCCGAGCTGGTCGGGAATCTCGTGCAGCAGGCCAAAGCCACGCCCGATCAGGTCGGAAGGGATCTGACCGCTGATGCACAGGACCGGGGTGTTCGTGGCGTAAGCGGTGGAGAGCGCCGCAGTAGTATTGAGCAGCCCGGGTCCCGGCACTACCGCATAGACGCCCACCTTCCCGCTCGACCGGGCATAGCCGTAGGCCATGTAGGCCGCGCCCTGCTCGTGCCGCGTATGGATGACCCGGAGCTCCTCGCCGGCGTCGTAGAAGGCGACGAACAGCGCATCGTTCTGCACGCCGGGCAAGGCAAAAACCGTATCGACCCCGTCGCGGCGCAGCATTTCGACCAGCGCCCCACCCCCCGTCATTCTGGTCATCGCGTCCTCCTCAAATACCTAAGCCCTCACCCACCAGCCTTAGCGGGCTGGGTCCCCCCTCTCCCGCATTGCGGGCGAGGGGCTCAAGGTCGCTCGCATTTAGCCCCTCTCCTGCACTGCGGGAGAGGGTGCCGAGCGCAGCGAGGCGGGTGAGGGTATTCGTCCGGTATACTACTCGAAAGCGTAGCTGTAGGCGCTGCTGCGACGCACGATATGCCCTACCGTCGGACTCGGGAAATGCGCCGGCAGCAGGCGGGTGCCGCGCTCGGCATGCTCCTCGATCAGGCGGGTCCGCGTCTTGCGCGACAATTCCGGATCGGTGCAGGCCAGGGTCGACCATTCCGGCTTCAAGAGCTGCAACGGATGGTGGATCACATCGCCCATGAAAACACCCGTCTGGCCGCCCGAGCGGGCATGGATCACGACATTGCCCGGCGTGTGGCCAGGCGCGCTCTCGAACCACAGCCCGTCCTCGAGCGCATAGTCATCGTCGACCAGTACCGATTGTCCGGTGCGCACCACCGGCAGCACGCTGTCCTCAAAGGCGAGGCGATGGGGCGTGTCTTCGCCGTTCCGATGCACCGCCTCCCAATGCGCAAACTCGCGCCGCGCCATGACATAGCGTGCGTTGGGAAAGGTCGGGACCCAGCGCCCGTTTTCGAGCCGCGTGTTCCAGCCAACATGGTCCCAGTGCAAGTGGGTGCACATCACATAGTCGACACTCTCGACACCGACGCCGGCGCGGGCTAGATCGGCGACATAGGAGCTGCGCAGCCGATGGAATTGCGGCCGGGTCGGACGCTCCTTGTCGTTGCCGAGGCAAGAATTGATCAAGACCGTATGATGCCCGGTCTTGACGATGAAGCTGTGGAAGCTGAAGAGGAGGCTGCCGGTCGGCGGGTCGATCAGCCGTGGGCCGGGATGATCCGGGTTCGACCGCAATACTTCCTTGTCGAAATCGGGAAAAAATGTCTCGGGGGCAATAAAGGGCCCCTCATACTCGGCGATGCGGTGAACCTCGAAATCCCCGATACGCGCGATCTGCATCTTCCCCTCCGCACCTGACGCAGCCGAGCCTACGCCGACGCACCGCCTGGGTCGATAGCGTGGTACAGAGGACGATGCCGCCGCTCGAACTCGCCGAAAGGCTGGCGCTGCTGCTCGCACTCGCCTTATTCCTCGGCCTCGCCTTCGAGGAAATCTACAAACGTGACGAGCCCGCCATCCCAGGCGGCATCAGGACATTTCCGCTGGTCGGGCTCGCCGGAGGGCTGCTTTACCTGATCGAACCGCAGCGGGGCGTGGCATTTGCCGCCGGCCTTCTTGCCATCGCCGCGTGGCTATATGCCTTCCTTCACCGCGCGGAATCGTCGGAGACCGGCAGGACGCTGGTAATACCGGCCTCTAACCTCCTCGTTTACGCCCTCGGACCGATCGCCTTGACGCAACCTCCCTGGGTCGCCGTCGGCGCGACCGTGGCGGCGGTGCTGGTCATCGGCGCGCGCGAACGGATGCACGGCTTGGTGCGCCTGATCCCGCAGGACGAGGTGCTGACCGCCGGAAAATTTCTCATTCTCGTCGGCATCATCCTGCCGCTCGTCCCCGATACCCGGCTGATCGCGGGCGCGCCGGTAACGCCGTTTCGCATCTGGATCGCGGTCGTCGCGATCTCCGGGCTCTCCTATCTGACCTACCTCGTTCAGCGCTACCGTCCGGTAGCGGGGGGTGCGCTCCTGCCTGCGCTAGTCGGCGGCGCCTATTCGTCGACCGCAACCACCGTCGTGCTCGCCAAAAGGCAGCGCGAAGCAAGAGCCCGTCGCCCCGAATTGTCGGCGGGTATCGTCGCCGCGACCGCAATCATGTATCCACGGCTCGCGGTCGTGATCGCGTTCTTCAGCCCGGCTTTGGCAGCAGTGCTGCTGCCAGGCTTGGGATTTTTGTTCATCTGCGGCGCAGCGATCTCGTGGTGGGAATGGAAGAGGGTCACCCCCGGCTCCACCGGGGATCTGGCAATCCCTGCCGCGAACCCGTTGCAGTTGACGACGGCGCTAATCTTCGCCCTCATATTTGCCGCCGTGTCGCTGGCCACGAGCTGGGTCGAAGCGGCCTTCGGCGAGACCGGTATCTTCACCCTCGCCGGGCTTGTCGGAGCAAGCGACATCGACCCCTTTGTGTTGAACCTAGCGCAGGGCGGTGCGCCCGGCATGCGCCCCTCCGCGATTGCCGCCGCGGTGCTGATCGCCGCCTCGGCCAACAATCTCGCAAAGGCTGGGTACGCGATCGGATTCGGTGGCCGCGCCGCTGCCGAGCGGCCGGCGTTCCTCCTCGGCGCGCTGGCGCTGCTCGGCTTCGCCGCAGCGGCAGCCTACCTAATGTGAGCAAAGGCCTGCGGCTGGCGGGTCACGTGTGTTATTTGCCCTAGCCAGAGATCAGCGCCAATGCGGGAGGATTGAGCGATGCCCACCGAATTCGTGATGTTGCCGCCACAAACCGAAAGGACGCGCGAATGGGGCACGCGGCTCGCCGCCGCCCTGCCCGAGCTCAAGGTCATCGTGGCTGAAAATCACACGCACGCCGCGCAGGTCATCGCCCATGCCGACGCCGCCTTTGGCGTAATCCCGCCCGATTTGTTGCGCCAGGCCCAGCGGCTGCGCTGGCTGCAAGCGCCGCAGGCGGCGCCGCCAGCAGGCTATTACTATCCCGAGCTGATCGCGCATCCGGTGGCGATCACCAACTTTCGCGAGATCTACAACGACCATATCGGCGCGCACGTCATGGCCTTCGTGCTCACTTTTGCGCGGGGGCTGCACCACTACATTCCGCAGCAGCTGAAGCGTGAATGGAAGAAGCTGCCGCCGGATACCGGGGTCGTCCATCTGCCCGAGGCGACAGCGCTCGTCGTCGGCGTCGGCGGCATCGGCAGCGAGGTGGCAAGGCTACTCGCCGCGGCGTTTGGTATGCGGGTGATCGGCGTCGACGAGCGCCGCCGCGACAAGCCGCCGGGGGTCGCCGCGCTGCACCGCGGGGACGAACTCGACGCGCTGTTGCCGACCGCCGATTTTGTAATCCTGACCGTGCCGCATACGCCCGAAACCGAAGGGTTTATGAACCGAGCCCGGTTTCAGGAAATGAAGAAGACCGCATTCTTCATCAATATCGGGCGGGGCATGACGACCCGTCTCGACGACCTCGTCGAGGCGTTGCGGGCCGGCGAGATCGCGGGCGCCGGGCTGGACGTCTTCGAGCAGGAACCGCTGCCCGCCGATCACCCGCTATGGACGACGCCGGGTGTGCTACTTACACCGCACACCGCCGGCTACGGCCCCTATCTCGACGAGCGGCGCTACGACATCATCCTCGACAATTGCCGCCGCTTCCTCGCCGGCCAGCCCTTGCGCAACCTCGTCGACAAGGCCCGCTGGTTCTAAGGCTCAGCCCACGCGGCTCGCTTGCCAGCGGCCGGGACCGAACTGGCTGCGGTTGACGATGCCGTGGTTCTGGTCGCTGGCGGCGCCGAGCATCGCCGTGCCGGTCATGCTGCCGTCGCGGATCTGGCCGTCGAAGAAATAGCAGATCGTGCTGCCTTCATAGCGCGAGGTGAAAGCGAGCTGGATCTGGTCGCCGTTCAGCCAGCCGCTGACCGGTCCCTCGAAATGGGTCGAGCGTTGATGGCCGGCGAGCTCGGGGCCGCGCTGCTCGAGATTGAGGCGGTGGACGCGCGAGCCCTGCAGGAAATCGATGCGCAATTCCCAATCGCCGGCGATTTCGGTCTCGGGCGGCCGGTTCGGCGCCGGTGCGTGCCGGCTGGCATCGCGCAGCGCCGCCGCGATCGCGTCGCCGACCTGTGCCGCTTCGCCGGGCTGCAGCTGGAACGGGTCGATCGCGATCGAGTTTTCGGTCGCCGAGTTGTCGTCCAGCATGATGCGCGGCTCACCGTCGAGCACCCGCTGACGCAATGCCAGCCCCTCAAGCGGGTATTGCCAGCGGTCCCAAGAGACGCGCAGCCGCGGCACCCGGTCGACGCCGGCGGGCTCGATGAGCTCCAAAGCGGCGCCGTGCAACTCGCCGAGCCGCTCGCCGATGACCTCCAGATCATCGTACCATTGCTGCTGCTCGGCCGCGTGGTCGCGGTCCTCAAACCAGTGCTCAACCGCGGTCAGCACACCGATGATGTCCTCCTTCGACACCTTCATCGGGCGGCCCAGCGCCTGGTGCGGCGAGGCATTGGACCAAGCCGCCTGCACCAATTGCTTCGAGCCGAGCAATAGCCCGCTGGTCTGTGGGCCGCGCAGAAACTTGCCGCCGCTGTAGACGACGAGGTCGGCGCCGCGAACCAGCCACGGGCTCGGCCGCTCGAGGTGCTCGGAGGCGGCGTCGACCATGATCGGGATGCCGCGCGGCTTGGCCACCGCGGCGATCTCTTCGAGCCGCAGGCCGCCGAGATGCTCCAGCTTGCCGAGCAGCACGACCATCGCCGCCGGCTCGGCCAGCACCTTGTCGAGGTCGTCGCGCGTCTCGATCTCGACGAGAGGACAGCCGATCATCCGCACCGCCTGGTCATAGGCGAAACGCTGAGTCTTCGGGATGATGACCCGGTTGACCATTCCGTCGGTGAACGGCAGGCGCAGCATCTTTACCGGATCGTTGCCGGCGACACAGGCCGCCGTCCCGAGCGCCACGGCGGCGGCGCTGCCGCAGGTGACGATGCCCCACTCGGCGCCGGTCAGCTCGGCAAGCCGCTGCCCCGCCGCCTCCATCAGCTCGTCCAGATTGACGAAGTGACGCGACGCCTCGGCCATCGCGTCGCGGACCTGCGGCAGCATCAGGCTGCCGCCGTGCATCGTGCGCACGCTGCAGCAATTGATGAACGGCCGCACACCGAGCATCAGATAGGGATTGGCGTTGGCTTTCATGGCACCCCCGGGATCGTTCAGCGGGAACTATAGCAGCGCACGGGGCTCTCGGCGCCATCCTTGCGCCGCGCCCGGCGGACCCAATCCAACGAGCGGCATGTTGATAGGGGCCGCCCGACGCGCTATCTCGTGTCGGGTGGCCCAGCAAAACCTGATCGACACACGCCCGGAACGGGCGCTCGTTCTGTTCTCCGCGGGGCAGGATTCGACGACCTGCCTCGCCTGGGCGCTGGCGTGTTTCGCCGCGGTCGAAACGATCGGGTTCGATTACCGCCAGCGCCACCGGGTCGAACTCGAATGCCGCGCTTCGGTGATCGAACGTCTGCGCCGCGAATTCCCCGACTGGCGCGGCAAGCTCGGCGCCGACCACATCGTCGATCTCGGCGTCCTCGGCGAGATCAGCGACACAGCGCTGACCGGTGATACCGCGATTGCCTTCGAGCAAAGCGGCTTGCCGAATACGTTTGTACCCGGCCGCAACCTGCTGTTCTTTACCTTTGCCGCCGCCATCGGCTACCGCCGCGGCGCGCGGCATCTTATCGGCGGCATGTGCGAGACCGATTATTCTGGCTATCCCGATTGCCGTGACGATACCTTGAAGGCGTTGCAGGCTACATTATCGCTCGGGATGGACCATCGTTTCGTCATTCACACACCCCTGATGTGGCGCGACAAGGCGGCGACTTGGGCATTGGCGCACGTCCTCGGCGGTAACGCGCTCGTCGAGCTGATCCTCGAAGAAACCCACAGCTGTTACCTCGGCGACCGGGCCCACCGCCACTCTTGGGGCTATGGCTGCGGCGACTGTCCGGCCTGTAAGCTGCGCCGCCGCGGCTGGGAAGCCTTTGCTGGGGACGAGGCGTGAGCCGACCGTCGGGACGCCCCCGCGATGCTATGCGACCGGTCAGCCTCGAGCCCGGTGTCGCCAAATATGCCGAAGGTTCGTGCCTGGCAAAATTTGGTGACACCCATGTGCTGTGCACAGCCTCGGTCGAGGAGCGCGTACCGCCCTTTCTGCGCAATACCGGCAAGGGATGGGTCACTGCGGAATACGGGATGCTGCCGCGTTCGACGGCGACGCGCACCGACCGCGAGGCGGCCCGCGGCCGCCAGAGCGGACGCACGCAGGAAATCCAGCGGCTGATCGGCCGCAGCCTGCGGGCGGTGACCGATCTCGGCCAGTTGGGCGAGCGCCAGATAAAGATCGACTGCGATGTATTGCAGGCGGACGGAGGCACCCGCACCGCCGCGGTGACCGGCAGCTATGTGGCGCTCCATCTGGCGTTTCAGCGATTGCTTTCGGCGGGTTTGTTGAAGGCGCTGCCATTGCGCGACAATGTCGCTGCGGTATCCTGCGGCATCATTGCCGATATCGCCGTGCTCGATCTCGACTATGCCGAAGATTCACAGGCGATGACCGACGCCAACTTTGTGCTTACCGGGATGGGCGGGATTGTCGAGATCCAGGCGACTGCTGAAGGCGCGCCGTTCGACGAGCCGCTCTTCGCCGAGATGTTGCGGCTCGCGCGGCAAGGGATTGCGGACTTGACCCGATACCAGCGGGCGGCGCTCGGGCTTGTCTGACGCGATGTCCCAGCCATTCGTCGGTGACCGGCTGGTCATCGCCAGCCATAACCCGGGTAAGGTCGAGGAGATCGCGGCGCTGTTGGCGCCGTTTGCCGTCGCAACCATTGCCGCGGCCTCGCTGGGCCTTCCCGAGCCGGAGGAAACCGGCGACAGCTTCGAGGCGAACGCGGCCCTAAAGGCCAGGGCCGCCGCGGAAGCGAGCGACCTGCCGGCGCTCGCCGATGATTCCGGCCTTGTCGTCCCGGCGCTCGGCGGCGCTCCCGGGATCTACTCCGCCCGCTGGGCCGGCCCTGCCAAAAACTTTCGGGTCGCGATGGAGCGGGTTCACCGCGAACTCGGCGACAAGCACCGCAGCGCCAGATTTGTTGCGGTCCTTGCCCTCGCCTGGCCGGGCGGCCGCGCCGAATTGTTTCGCGGAGAAGTCGAAGGCAATCTCACCTGGCCGCCGCGAGGCGATCGAGGTTTCGGCTACGATCCGATGTTCATCCCGCAAGGCGCAAGCTTGACCTTCGGTGAAATCGACCCGGTCGAGAAGCACCACATCAGCCATCGCGCCCGCGCCTTCGCCAAGCTCGTCGAGCGCTGTTTCAGTGTGCGATAAGGCAGGACACAGCCCCTCTCCCGCAGTGCACTGCGGGAGAGGGTGGCGACCTCCGGATCGCAGTCCGGGGGAGGCGGGTGAGGCTCTAGGGCGCGGAGTGGGGAGGTGATCGGCATGCGGTATGAGCTCTATTATTGGGCCGGGATACAAGGGCGCGGCGAGTTTGTCCGATTGGCGCTGGAGGCGGCGGGCGCCGAATATGTCGATGTGGCAAGGCAGCCCGGCGGCGAGGCTGGGATGACGCGCCTGCTCGGCGGCGCGAGCGCCGGGCATCTGCCGTTTGCGCCGCCGTTCCTAAAGGCGGGGGAACTGATCATCGGTCAGACCGCCAACATCGTGCTCTATCTCGGCGCTCATCACGGGTTGGCGCCGGCGGACGAGGCGGGCCGGCTGTGGGCTCATCAGCTGCAGCTGACGATCGCCGACTTTGTGGACGAGGCTCACGATACCCATCATCCGATAGCCAGCAGCCTCTATTACGAAGACCAGCGCCAGGAAGCGCGCGCACGCGCCGCTGACTTTCTGAAATCGCGGGTGCCGAAATATCTCGGCTATTTCGAACGCGTGCTGGAGAGCAATCCGCCCGGCCCGGCCCACCTGGTCGGTGCGGAGCTGACCTATCCGGATCTGTCGCTCTTTCAACTGGTGGCGGGTATGCGCTACGCCTTTCCGCGCGCCATGGCGCGGCTCGAGCCGAAATACCCGCGGGTCGTTGCGCTGCACGACCGGGTTGCGGCCCTGCCCCGGATCGCCGCCTACCTCGCATCGGACCGCCGGATCCCCTTCAACGAGCACGGCATCTTTCGGCACTACCCGGAGCTCGACAGCGCGGTGTAGCCGAAAGGACACCGGGATGGCCATTCGTACGGGCGAGCAGCTTCTGCAATCGCTGCGGGACGGCCGTCAGCTGTTTATTGACGGCGAGCGGATAGAGGACGTCACCACCGATCCGCGCCTTGCCGCAGCAGCGCGGAGCCTCGCTCAGCTCTACGACATGCAGCACGACCCGGCGCTCGTCGAGCGGATGACCTTTCTCTCGCCGGCCAGCGGCGCGCGCGTCGGGCTTTCATTCATCGAGCCGCGCTCGGTCGACGATCTGATCCGTCGCCGCGACATGGTGACGATTTGGGCAGAAGCGACCTGCGGAATGTTTGGCCGCAGCCCCGATTACATGAACATCTTCATCACCTCTTTCGCGTCGGCGGCCGAAGAATTCGGCAAGAAAGACAAGCGCTTCGCCGAAAACATCCGCGGCTACCACGAGCATATCCGCGAGAACGACATCTGCATGACCCATACCTTGCCCGCAGGTCGACCGCTCGCGGCCGGTCGAAAAGCAGGACAAGGATTTGGCGGCGAAGATCGTCAAGGAGACCGACGCCGGGATCGTCATTCGCGGCGCGCGCATGGTGTCAACTCTGTGCGCCTATTCCGACGACCTTCTCGTCCTGCCGTCAACCTACATCGCCAATAGCAAGGAAGCCGAGCCTTCGCCTTCGGCTTCAGCGTCAAGGTCAACGCACCCGGTCTGCGCTTCATCTGCCGCCCCTCGGTGATCCACCAGAACGCTGCCTCGCCGATGGACTATCCGCTTTCGGCGCGCTTCGACGAGACCGACGCAATGGTCATTTTCGATGATGTGCTGGTGCCGTGGGAGCGGGTCTTCATCCACCGCGACCCTGAGCTCTGCAACGGCCTCTACAACCGTACCGGCATCATGCCACAGATCATGCACCAGTTTTCGACCAAGAACCTGGCGAAGGCCGAGTTCATGATGGGACTGGCCTTCGCGATCGCCAAGTCGACCAACATCGACCAGCATCTGCACGTTCAGGGCATGCTGGCCGAGCTGATCCAGTACGCCGAGTTCTGCCGCGCTTGCCTCCGGGCGAGCGAGGCCGATGCGGCGCCCGGACTTGGCGGCGTCATTACCCCGGCGGCGATGCCGCTGTGGACCGTGCGGATGATGTTCCCGAAAATGTTCGTGCGGATGTGCGAAATCATTCAGATCTTGGGCGCAGGCGGTCTCGTCGCTGTCCCCTCTTATGCGGAGGTGGACGGCCCGGCGGCCGCCGATGTCGCCACCTATTTCCAGGCGGCGAACGCCGATGCCGCGACGCGGATCAAATTGTTTCGCCTAGCCTTCGATGCCGCAGTGTCGTCCTTCTCCGGCCGCCAGCAGCTCTATGAGCGGTATTATTCCGGCGACCCGGTGCGCCTCGCCGGCACGCTCTACGGTCTATACGACAAAGACACCCATATCGACCGCATTTTGGGGATGCTTGAGGGTCTGGAAAGTCGACCGAATTTGCCGATGGATTAAGGATTTAAGCCGCATCTGGTCCAAGCGAGCTGCCCGCGACGCGCGATGCCAGGAGCGCCGCCGGCGCACCCGGTGCCGCCCGGCAAAGGATGCTGCGACCGGTGGCTTGCGACCGCCGAGTCCCAAACTCCAGCAAGCGCGGTGTCGATAAAGTTAACAGGTACCCGTGCCTTGATGATCATTTCGGCGGGGCACCATGCGGGCCTCCTATGCCCAGAGCCAAATCCGCCGCCGTGGCGGGCGCAGGCACCGTTTCCCAAGGCGCAGCTCGGCGGTGTCGGTATTTTTTACACCTGTGAGCGCCAACTCCGGTCGACGGCACATCGACGGCCGCGTGCCACTCGATTAGTGAGGCCCGAAGATCCTGAATCCGCAAGCGATTCTGGATGCGACGGACGGGCAAGAGCAGAATGGCATCATTGTCGGAAAATTTAACATTTCGTCAACCAGGAGGTCGCCTGTGCAGGCATACGCTTGATAAATTAACCATTTTTGATTTGGCCCAGAAATTGCTCAGCTTCGGGGTGGAAGGGTAGCATATACCCCGCTTTCCAGGGAGGATTAGGATGAGAAAGCATTTATTGGCCGGGGCCGTGGCCCTTGCCGGCTTCACCTTGGCCGCCACTCAAGCCAATGCGACCCCGGTAACTACCAACACATGGTATGAATTCGGTTTCACCGGCATGGGCGGCGATTCCCTGGTCTCGGGCGTGGGGTTCGTTCCCGCGACCAACGCGCCCGACGGGAACCCGATCGTACAAGTCGGCAGCCCGGCCTGGACTATCACCAGCGCAGTGCCGCTGAAGCTATACGTCCAGGACCTTTTCCTGTCGCTCGACCAATTCGACATGTTCAATAATGCGGTCAATCTGGGCGACACCTCGGCTCCCATTCCCGGTTCTGATTGCGGCTCGGACATTACCGCCTGCATAGCGAATGCCGCTTTTAGCCGCGGGACCTATATCCTTCCCGCCGGCTCGGACTCGATCACCGGCATTCATGTACAGGGTGTAGCCGGCGCCGCCGTCTTCGAATTGACCCCGGTCGCGACCCCGGAGCCGTCATCTCTAGCCATGCTCGGTGCCGCCCTGCTCGCTCTCGCCGCTGGCCTCGGCTTGGTCCGCCGGGACGCAACTGCGGGTACCGCTACGTAACATCAGTTCGACGAGATCGAGACGCATAACCCTCCCCCGGTCACGGGGGAGGGTTAGCCCGCGGCGCTATCCGGCCGCCAGAGCATCGATTTCCGCGTCCTCCGGAAACCGGCCCAGCTGTTTCTTTGAAAAGACGAGCTTTCCGTCGATGGTGATTTCGAACACGCCCGACACGCCTTTGACGAGTTCGACTTCTTCCGCGCCGCGTTCAATCAGTCTGGCCTTCGCACGGAGGGCCCGAGGTTCATAGTTTCAAGGCACGCAGTATTCGATCCTAACCTTCATTAGAGCCACCTCGTTCAGCGAACAACCGCGTGCACTTTACCACGGGCCGAACGGTTCGGACCATGGTCTGTCTCCACCGCTCGGCCTGTTCCGAGCTATACAGCGAGTCCCTGGGACCGTCGGGTGAGCCTGATGCTGGATTTCAGCGCGGCCGAAATTGAGGCGGTGCGGCTCAGCCTTCGCATCGCGTTCTGGGCAATGGTCAGCAGCCTGCCCTTTGGGCTGGCAACGGCAATCGTTCTGGCGCGCGGCCGATTTTACGGCAAGAGCCTGCTCGACGGCGTGGTTCACTTGCCGCTCGTGATGCCGCCTGTCGTGACCGGTTACCTGCTGCTGCTGCTGTTCGGCCGCAACGGACCGCTCGGCCGGTTTCTCGACGAATCCTTCGGCATCGTCTTCGCGTTTCGCTGGACCGGTGCGGCACTCGCCTGCGCAGTGATGGGCTTTCCGCTGCTGGTCCGCGCGATCCGGCTATCGCTGGAGGCCGTCGACCGCCGGCTCGAAGAGGCTGCCGGCACACTCGGCGCCAAGAGGATTTTTGTATTCGTGCTCGTGACGTTGCCATTGATCGCCCCGGGGATCGTCGCCGGCATGGTGTTGTCCTTCGCCCGCAGTCTCGGCGAATTTGGTGCTACGATTACGTTCGTATCCAACATCCCCGGCGAGACCCGGACCATCGCTTCGGCGATTTACATCCTGACCCAAACTCCAGGCGGCGATGTCGGCGCGCTGAGACTCACTCTCGTCTCGATAGCGCTGTCATTTGTCGCGCTGCTCGCTGCCGATCTGCTGGCGAGGCGCCTGGGCCGGCGCCTTTCCGGCGACTGAAGCCGATGCTCGAAGTCGATATCGAGCACCGGCTCGCCGATTTCGCGCTCGACATCCACTTTCAGGCTGGGCGCGGTCTGACCGCGCTGTTCGGCCGCTCGGGCGCCGGCAAGACTTCCGTCGTAAACGCGATCGCCGGTCTGCTCCGTCCGCGCCGGGGACGCATCGTCATGGACGGCTCTGTTCTGCTCGATACCGAGCGCGGCGTCTGGGTTCCGACCCATCTACGACGGGTCGGGTATGTCTTCCAGGAGGGCCGGCTTTTCCCGCACCTTACCGTTAGGCAAAATCTGATGTTTGGCCGCTGGTTCGCCCCGGCTCGGGAAAGGCGCGCCACCAATCTAGACGACATCGTCGATCTGCTCGGAATCGCTGAATTGCTCGACCGCCGGCCCGGCCGGCTTTCAGGCGGCGAAAAGCAGCGTGTCGCGATCGGCCGCGCATTATTGGCGAGCCCGCGGCTGTTGCTGATGGACGAGCCTTTGGCGTCACTCGATGCGCGGCGAAAGGACGAAATTCTGCCCTACCTCGAACGGCTGCGCGACGAGGCGAGAGTACCGATCGTCTATGTCAGCCATTCCATCGCGGAGGTGACCCGCCTCGCCACGACGATCGTGCTGATTTCGGCTGGCAAGGTGCACGCGGTCGGCCCGGTGCAGGAGGTGATGGGTCGCGCCGAGCTTTATCCGCTGACGGGCCGTTTCGAAGCCGGGGCGGTTCTCGCGGTCAGCATCGCGGCGCACGACGCGCGCTGGAGCTTGTCCCAGCTTACCGGCGATTTCGGCAAACTCACGGTGCCCCGGTTGGATGCACCCGTCGGCACCCCATTGCGGGTACGCATCCGCGCGCGCGACGTGATCCTCGCGGTCACCCGCCCCACCGGCATCAGCGCGCTCAACGTGTTGGCGGCTGAAGTCGAGCGAGTGGTTCCGATCGAGGAGGGGGCGCTCGAAGTGCAGCTCCGCCTCGGCGCCGAACGCTTGTTGGCGAGAGTGACCAGACTTTCGGGCGAAGCTCTGGGCCTTGCCGCCGGACGCGCGGTATTCGCCGTGATCAAAACGGTCGCAATCGATCGGCGCAGTCTATCGCGGCAAGGCGAAAGCGCCGAGCTCGATGACGGAATGGAAACCTTCGATAGCTGAAATTGAGTATTGTGTGGCGACGACGATTGCGGGAAATCGCCCCGCATCGCATAGGACTTCGCATATGGACAACACTTTAGGGCATGTCGTGGCGGTGGCGGGCTCGCAAATGACCGCGACGCTCGAAGTCGACGCTCTCACCGAGGACCCCGTCCGCATCGGCGCGATGGTGAAAGCGAGAAGCGCTCACCTCGACGTGATCGGAACGATCGGCACGATAAATGCCGAAGGGGGCGGTTCGCCGCCGCGCAGCTTCATCGTCGTCGATCTGCTGGGCGAGATCGTTCCCAGCGCCGGGGGCCGGCCGCAATTCAGCCGGGGTGTCACGCACTACCCGGTCGCCGGAACGCCGGTTCGAGCCGCCGCGGAGATCGACCTGACTGTGGTCTATACCCGGCCGTCGGTCACGAATGTCAGTATCGGCACCCTCTACCATGACCCCCGGCGCTCGGCCTTTGTCGTGGTCGACGAATTGTTGGCGAAGAATTTCGCGGTGCTCGGGGCGACCGGCTCCGGGAAGTCATGCGCAGTGACATTGTTGCTGTTGGCCATACTGGCCGAGCATCAACATGCGCATATCGTCTTGTTGGATCCGCACAACGAATATGGCAAAGCGTTCTCGGACGTCGCCGAAATCGTCAATGTCGACAACCTCCAGCTGCCGCTCTGGCTACTCGATTTCGAGGAGGCGGTGGGGGTTCTGGTTCGCGGCGGAACCGCGCAGGAGCAGGAAGCTCAGGCGATAATTCTAAAGGACGCGATCACCGCCGCCCGCCGCCGCTTCGCGACCGAGGAGCTTACAGTGGCATCGGTTACGGTCGATACGCCGGTGCCGTACAAAGCTTCTGATCTCCTCCGTTTGATCGATGAGGCGATGGGAAAGCTGGACAACCCGGACAGCTCGGTGCCGTACCTGCGGCTCAGGACGCGGCTCGAGTCGCTGCGCTACGACCGGCGCTTTGGGTTCATGTTCTCCGACTGGCTCGTCACTCGAGATACGCTGGCGCAGATCCTCGGCCGATTGCTGCGCATCCCGGTGAACAATAAGCCGCTGACGATCATCGATTTGTCCGGCATCCCGAGAGAGATCGCCGATATCGTAGTTTCTATGCTGTGCCGGCTGACCTTTGATTTCGCCTTATGGGCCGAGCGAGAGCAGATGCCGCCGATCCTGCTGGTATGCGAGGAGGCCCACCGGTACGCCCCGGCGTCTGCCGGCGTCGGGTTCGCGGCGGCCAGCCGGGCGATCAACCGGCTCGCTCGGGAAGGGCGCAAATACGGCATCGCTCTTGCCCTGATCACGCAGCTGCCTTCGGAGCTATCGTCTCAGGCGCTGTCGCAATGCGGCACGATCTTCGCCTTGCGCCTCGGGCATTATCTCGATCAGCGGTTCATGGAGACGGCATTGCCGGATGCGGCGCGCGGAATGATTGCCGCGCTGCCGAGCATGCGAACCCAGGAGGCGATCGCATTCGGAGAAGGCGTTTCGCTGCCGATGCACATTCGGTTTGACGATCTGCCGCCCGAGCGCCGACCGCGCAGCGAAAGCGCCGATTTCTCGAAAGCCTGGCGGGCGGATGTTGCCGGGGTCGACTTTCTGAAAGAAGGAATCCGCCGCTGGCGCGAGCAGAGCCGGGGTCCGAGCAAAAAATAGATCAGTCTCGGTCAAGCGCCGCGCAACGGGATCTCCTTCAACCCGAACGAGGCGATTAGTGTCAGCGCCGAAATAGCTGCGGCCCATAAATAGACCCGAGAAAACGCATTTCGGACTGCATGCTGCAACCCAGTCACAAGCACCGGATTGACCGACTCCTGCTGATCCAAATGGAGAAGCGCGATACCGGGGTTGGGGCCCAGTACATCGTGGCCCGGGAGCGAGAGGGCGCCGGCGTTCAGATCACCGACCAGCAGCGCCGTCAACAGAGCCACCCCAAACGCGCCTCCGATGAGCCTGAAAAACATGACCACGGAGAGGCCGATGCCGGTGTCGGGCAGATCGAGCGCGTTCTGCACCGGGACCATCACTGATGGGAGCTGAGCGCCGAACGAGAAGCCGAGCAGCGCGGTCAGAAACGTGTCGAGCGGCCACGAGCGGCCGAGCCCCACCGCAGCAATCGCGCCGCAGAGGAGCGTCATCGCACCGGCCCCGAGGATCGGAAAAATGCGGTAATGCCCAGTGCGGCTGACCAAACGTCCGACGATAAACGAGCCCAAAACCGTCCCGCCGGTCATCGGGATCAGACGGAGCCCGGCCTCGTTCGGCGCCATCCCTGCACCCAGCTCGAAATCGAGCGGCACCAGGATGATCATCGCTATCATCACCATCGACATCGAAAGGCTGATCAGGCTGGCGGCGGCGAAAATCCGGTTGGCGAACAGCCGGAGCGGAATGATCGGCTCGGGCGCCTCGCTCTCGCGATAAATCAACGCCGCCAAAAAAGCGATGCCGATCGCGAGCGGGACGAGAACCTCGCTCCTCCCCCAGCCGGCTGCCGCTTCGGCTTGCCCGAGCCCAATAAGGATCGGTGTTGTCGATGCGAGAATCAGGGCCGCTCCGAGCCAGTCGATGATCGGCCTTCGCCGCGGCTTGGGAAGCCGCCGAAGGTTGCGCCAGCACAAGAGCAGCGCGAGCAATCCGAACGGTAAGTTGATCCAGAAGATCCAATGCCAGGTCAGATATTCGGAAAAGAAACCGCCGAGCACCGGGCCGAGCACGTTGGAGATCGCCATGACGCTCGAAAAATAGCCCTGATAACGGCCGCGCTCGCGCGGTGGAATGATGTCGGCGACGGCGGCCAGCGCCACCGAGCGCAGACCTCCTCCGCCGACGCCCTGCAAAACGCGTGCGCCGATCAATTGCGGCATATTCTGCGACAGCGCACACAGCACCGAGGCGCCGAGGAACAGCGTGATCGCCACCGACAAGACCGGCCGCCGGCCATAGAGATCGCTGAGCCTGCCGTAGATCGGGGTTGTGACCGTCGAGGCGACCAGATAGGCCGAGACGACCCAGGATATCAGCGTCCAGCCGTTCAGATCCCGCGCCATTGTCGACAACGACGTCGCGATGATGGTCTGGTCGAGACTGGCAAGGAACATTGCGAGAATGAGGCCGAACAGGATCGAGACGATCTCGGCTCGGGAGAAATGCATCACACTCGATTGGCTCAGCTCGGCCATTGCAGCCTGCGGCTCGCGGTGATTGTTGCGCTTGGCTTCGCCCCTCCGTCACAATAATGCCTAACCGAGCTTTGAGGGAGCATCCCGCATGGAAGAAGGCGTCGGGTTGGGCCGGTGGCAGGACGATCTCTACGATCTGTTGCGCCGCAACAATATCACTCAATTCGCCTATGTGCCCGATGCCGGCCACCGGATCCTGATCGACCGATCGCTCGCCGATCCCGGGATCCAATCGGTGGCGCTGACCAGCGAGGAGGAAGGGGTGGCGCTGCTCGCCGGCGCCGACCTCGGCGGCGCCCGCGGCGTCCTCTTAATGCAGAGCAGCGGCACCGGCAATTGCGTCAATATGCTGTCGCTGATCAAAGGCGCCCGGTTTCCGTTTCTCACATTGGTCAGCATGCGGGGCGATTTCGGCGAAGGCAATCCGTGGCAGTTCCCGATGGGCCAAGCGGTGCGCCCGGTGCTCGAGGCGATGGGCGTTATTTGCCTGCGGATCGAGCAGCCGGAGGAGGTGATCCCGACCGTCAGCGCCGCCTTGACCATGGTGTTTCAGAGCGGTCAGGCTGTCGCCGTGCTGCTCACCCAGAAGCTGCTCGGCGCGAAGCAGTTTTGATCGCCGCGACATGCTCCCTCGCCCCGCTTGCGGGGAGAGGGTTGGGGTGAGGGGCCCCTTGCGACAGCGCGGCACTTGCCGATGAGGCGGAAGTTGCCCCTCATCCGGAAGCCGCGTAATCGCGGCTTCCGACCTCTCCCCGCAAGCGGGGAGAGGTGACTACCTGGCTCGATTGGCGAGGAGATGCTGGATGGCAAATCAAGGCGATCAAAGCGCGGAGGGGGCCGCCGCTCCGCAGTTCATCCTCGACCGGCGCGTCGCGGTGCCGGCCTTGCCGGCATGAGGATTTTCTGATCGTCAGTGGTCTCGCGGGCACGAGCCGCGACGTTGCGGCTTTGACCAGGGATGGGGCCCACACCTACACGATGGCCGGCGCCATGGGCGGGGCCTGCATGATCGGGCTCGGGCTCGCGCTCGCTCGTCCCGATAAGCGCGTGCTCGTCGTCACCGGCGACGGCGAGCTATTGATGAATGTCGGCGCGCTCGCGACGTTAGCGGTGATGAACCCGGCCAATCTCGCGATCGTGTGCGTCGATAACGGTCACTACGGCGAGACCGGGTATCAAAAGAGCCATACGAGCCTTGGCGTCGATCTCGAAAAGATCGCCGCCGGTTCGGGGATCAGGGCGACCCGCACGATTGCATCGCAAGAAGAACTCGCCGACGGCCCCCGTCTGCTCCGCGAGGGCAACGGCACTGTCTTCGTCGTGTTGCGCGTCAAACCGACCGACCCGCCCGCCGTCAAGCGCAACATGGATCCGTCCGCCTGCCGCAACCGCTTTCGTGTGGCGCTCTTGGGCGCCGCCTAATACCCGGGGTCGCGCCCCATCGCTTCGAGCACCGCTGCCGCCGCACGGGTTGCTTCATCATCTTCGCCCCGCTCACGGCGCCGCATTTCGACGACCTGCTGCTGCAATGCGTACGCCTCGGCTCGGTCTCCCTCTTGCCACAGGACCGCGGCGAGATTGCCCATTGTCGTGAGGCTATCGGGATGCTGCTCGCCGTATTCGCGGCGGGTGGTCGCGAGCACCGATACGAGCAGCTCCCGCGCCCCCGCGAAATCGCCTTGCGACGCGACCGTTCCGGCGAGGTTGTTGACGGCACGCAATGTTTCGAGATCGGCGTCGCCGAACAGCGCGCGGCGCCCTCTCACGACTTGTTGCTGCAGCTGACGCGCCTGTTCCAGATTACCCTGCGCTGCCAGGCTCACGGCCAATTTGCCGATCGCCTTCAAGCTGTCCGGATGCTGCTCGCCGAGCAGCCGGCGCCGCCCTTCGACGACTTGTTCCTCGAGCTTCCGGGCCGCGATCAGCCGCCCTTGCGCCCACAGGCAGTCGGCGAGGTCCAGCATAGCGGTGAGCGTTTCGGGGTGGTCCTCCCCGAACGCACGGCGCTTCTCGGCTACTAAGCTCTCCCGAGCCGTGCAGCTGCTGTCACTCATCCAGTACTTGATCTCAATCGAAATCTTCCGCCAATGCGGCGCGGACCGGCTCCGGCAGCACGGCCATATGCCCATAGTTCGGATGATCGAAACCGGCGATCACCTGAGCGCCAGGAGTTTTGAAGCGGCCGATCTGGTCTTCGGCGAAGGGAAATCTGAGGAACTGGACGGACGAGGCCTTGCCTTCGGGACTGGTGTTCTCGCGCGTCGGGTCGGGCTCGCCGCGGATCCGCTGCCCGGCGATGTCGAGAAAAGCGTGGTCTTCGATGCCGCCCAGGCGCGCCAGCACCGCGGCGCGGCGGGCCGGGTCGTCAATCTCGAACATGACCGTGGCGACCAGCTCCTTTCCCTGCGGAATCAGCGGATTATAGGCCCCCAATTCGTCCTCGATCTGCGCGTCGCCGCCCAGCTCAATATGCAGCATTTCGTGCACCTGGTGCCGCATCGTTTCGTAATTCTCGAAGTAGAAGGTTACAAAGGGGCCGACCTCGACGCGCCGATGGCGCTTGATCTCAGTGATCCGTTTGCGTTGGTCACTGCGCGCCGCGGCGTATTCGGCCGGCGGCAGAATGTCCTCGCGGGTGAGTTGACGCTTATTGCGGGCCAGTGTGTCCATAGTCATATCCTCGCCTCTGCGTCGGACCATGCCCCCGGGATGCCGTAGGCGCGGGCGACCAGCTCAATGGGGTGCAGGGAGCGGTGCGGGACCGGTTGGCCGTCCGCCAGCATCTCCATTTCCTGCGCGATGTGCATCCCGGCGAGTGGACATTCGGAGGCCAGGAACGGTTTGGCATTTTTCAGCGCCTGGCGCGCGACCGGCCTCCCGACCTTGAGGGCGGTTTCGAAATTACCTTTGAGCACGCCCCACGAGCCGCCGTGGCCCGAGCATCGCTCGATCACGGCAACATCGGCCTGCGGCAGCAATCGCAGCATTTCGGCCGCTTTTTGTCCCATGTTCTGCGCCCGCGCGTGGCAGGCGAGCTGAACGGTGACGCCGCCATCCATCGGGGACAGACCCGGAGCAAGACCCTCTTTGCGAGCGATGTCGACGATATACTCGCTGACGTCGAAAGTTGCTTTCGCCAGCTTCGCGACCGCGGCATCCTCCGAGACGATCAAGGGCCACTCGAATTTGAGCATTAGCGCGCAGGAGGGGACCAGCGCGATGATGTCGTAACCTTTGTCGATCCAAGAACTGAGAGACGCGGCGACCTTTTTAGCCGATGCCGCGACAGCGGCGAGGTCACCCTGCTCGAGTTGCGGCATGCCGCAGCAGCGCGGATAGACGACCGCTGTCTCCACCCCGTTGCGGGCGAGGACGGCGCGGGTCGCTTCGCCGATGTTCGGATTGTTGTAGTTGACGAAACATGTCGCGTAGAGGACCGCCTTGCGGCCGTAGGCCGGAGCCGTGCGGTCGACCGGCGGCGCCGAGCGCTTCGATCGGATCACAAACGTCGATTCGTGGTATTTCGGCAATGCGGCATTGCGGTCGATGCCCGCTGCGGCTTCGAGGAGCGGGCGGGTCAGCGTATTTTTCCGATCGCCGGCCCAATTAGCTAGTGGCGCGACCATGCTCGCCACCCGGCCGTTACGGTCGGTTTTGACCAGTTCACGCTGCCGGAGTGGAATTCTCCCCTCGCGCTGCTCGACCGCCCGATAGCGCAGCATGACATGCGGGAAATCGACGTTGAACTCGTGCGGCGGCACGTAGGGGCACTTCGTCATAAAGCACATGTCGCAGAGCGTGCAGGCGTCGGCGACTTTCTGGTAGTCGGCCGGCGCGACCGTGTCGAGTTCGCCGCTTTCCGAATTGTCGATTAGATCGAACAGCCGCGGGAAGGCGTCGCACAAATTGAAGCATCGCCGACAGGTATGGCAGATGTCGAAGACGCGGTGCATTTCGGCTTCGGCCTTCGCGCGGTCGGCGAAGTCCGGATCTTCCCACGCGATGCGATGCCGGGTGGGGGCTTCCAGACTGCCCTCTCTCATTATTGCTCTTTCGTCTGCTTAAAAAGGGCGCAGAAACCTATTGCTCCCGCGCCCTTACTCCAACGGGGTCAGCGCCGACGGATCAGAGGGCGTCGAGCGCCTTCTGGAAGCGGCCGGCGTGGGACTTCTCCGCCTTTGCGAGCGTCTCAAACCATTCGGCAATCTCTTCGAAGCCTTCCTCGCGAGCCGTCCTGGCCATTCCGGGATACATGTCGGTATATTCGTGCATTTCGCCCGCAACCGCGGCCCGCAAATTATCCGCCGTCGCTCCAATCGGCTTCCCGGTGGCCGGGTCGCCGACTTCCTCGAGATATTCGAGATGGCCGTGAGCATGCCCCGTCTCGCCTTCGGCGGTCGAGCGGAAGACCGCCGATACGTCGTTGTAGCCCTCGATGTCCGCCTTCTGGGCGAAATACAGATAGCGGCGGTTGGCCTGACTCTCGCCGGCAAACGCCGCTTTGAGGTTCTCCTCGGTCTTGGAATTCTTCAGTGTCGCCATCCGTCTCTCCATCGTCTTCGTGATGGGGCCGCGCAACGCGGTGCACCCCCGTGCGACGGATATAGCGTGGCGGCGAACGGCTTCAATAGATTAGAATGATTTTAAGGAATGCCTTTATGTCGCACGAATGTCAGCGGTTTTAGCCCCGATGGTCGAGCCGGAACATCAACATGGGATTTCGATAAATTGGAGATTTGGGCGAACGCCAAGCCGCGTTTCAGGCGCCCTCGGGACGGACGCGAATAATCACGTCCACGCGGCTGATTTCGGTACCGGCGGGAGGCATCGGCAGACTGCTCACGGTCAGTTCCTCGCCGGGTATGTCCTGCAGTTTGCCGGTTACTTCACAGAAAAAGTGGTGGTGGTCGGAGGTATTGGTGTCGAAATACGATCGACCCGGCTCCACGACGACTTCGTGCAAAAGCCCCGAATCGGTGAACTGATGAAGCGTGTTGTAGACAGTCGCGAGCGACACCTGAATGCCGGCCGTCAGCGCCTCGCCGTGTAATTGCTCGGCAGTGACGTGGCGTTCCCCCCTTTCCAGCAGCAGCCGTGCCAACGCGACACGCTGGCGTGTTGGCCGCAGATTTGCCGCACGCAGGCGCCGCAGGGCAAGTGATGTCGCGGACGTCATTGTCATGCAACAAATATAAGCAGAGTCATGGCAAAACCAAACAACTTTATTGCGTCCCGTTGCCATTGACCGCGGGTCACACCGCGAACGATGCACGGTGCCGCACCGTTCCCTGGCATCGCGGGCGGTTTCGACAGCGAGCGGGGTGTCTATTCGCCCCGCCCGCTGTCGGGCCGGTGATTACAGGTTGGCCTGGAAGTCGCTGTAATCGCGAACTTTCTTGTAGATCTGCAGCCGGTTCCGTTGGCTATCCGCAACGATGACGCTGTCGGTCGCCTGGTCGAACTCCACTGCTGTCGGGAAGCAGAAGCGGTACTGCGGCTCCAGGCTCTTTACCCGGCGCCGGGCTTTCGCCATGTCGGGGTTGGCGTCGACGGTCTGTTGGCCCCACTTCGACAGGACCTGAGCATCACCGATCAGATTGCAGATCGGCCTTCCCTCGGAGTCGAAGACACAGACCCGATGGTTGCCCCAATCGGTGACATAGATGTCGCCATCGGGGTCGACAGCGACGTCGGTCGGGTGATTGAGAGTGCCGGGCTTCGGATAACCGGCGGTCTCCGACTGCGCCGCCACGTACGGCCCGAACATGGTTACGGCGTATGAACCCTCGGGCTCCTCGACCTTGCCATATTGGCCGAATTTCATCAGGAACTTGCCCTCGGGGGAGAGCTTCTGGACCCGATGGTTCTTCCAGTCGGCGACGTAGATGTTGCCATCCTTATCGAGTGTGATGCCCCAGGGCTGGTTGAACTGACCGTCGCCGCTGCCGGGGCCGCCGCACTTGCCGACGAACTTCCCGTCCGGCGTGAAGACCTGGAGACGGTTGTTGCCGCTGTCGACGACGATGATGTTGCCGTTCTTCTCGACGGCCAAGCCCGCCGGGTGATTCAGCTCGCCGTCACCGCTGCCGGTCTTGCCCCATTTCCGGACGAAGTTGCCGCTGCTGTCGAACACGGAGATCGTGTTCTGCCAGTCGTCCGAGACGTACACATGGTCGTTGTCGTCGACGGCAACCCCAAACGGCCAAGTGCACTTTCCGTCGCCCTCGCCGTATTCGAAAAAATCGGCGATGTGTTCTTCTTCACCAGGACCTTTGCCAAGCTGCACTTTGTTGACGTGCATCCCGAAGTTGTTCTCGTTGCCCCGGTTGGTCGCGTAGAGAATACCGTTCTTCCCGAGACACATGGTTTGAACGTAGTTGAAGCCCGGACCACGGGCGGCGTTTCGCCCGACGGCATGGCTCCAATCATAAACTCGCCCTTCGTGCACCGTTGTGAGCGGCATAGCGCTCCTCCTCTGTGAATTTACTCTAGACCTACTCGACCCCTTCCCGCGGCTCGCGCCGCAGGAAGGGAACGCGCCGGCTAACCGTCAGTGCAGAAAGGCCGGTTGCTCGAAGGTCCCGTTGATGATCGGTGCCGGATTGACCTTCAGCCATTTGTCGAGGATCGTCGAGTAGACGCTGCGGAAGTCCATGTTCGGGTTGAGGTCGCCCTGAACGAGATGCTCAGGCTTCAGCGACGGCATTTCGCCATAATGGCCGCCCTTGACCTTCTCGCCGAGCACGAAGGCGACACCGCCGGCGCCGTGATCGGTTCCGGAGCCGTTGTCGCGGACGCGACGGCCGAACTCCGAGAACAGCAACATGATCACATTGTCGGCATGATCATGCTCACGCAGGTCCTTCATGAAAGCGTCGATACCCTCGGTTACCGTGGTCCACAAATTCTGGTGGCCGGGGTTCTGGCCGGCATGCGTGTCGAAGGTGCTGTGGTCACAGTAGAAGATGCGGCTGCCCAGATCGGCCAGATGGGTTTGCGCGATGCCCTTGAGCTTGCGGGCGAGCGGCGTGTTGGGATACTGCACCGTCGAAGAATACTTCTGCGGCGCCACTTTCAGGATGTCCTCACCCTTCAAGGAATTGATACCGGTGTCGGCCATGTAGTCCATGACCGCGCCGGTGCCGATCGCCGGTTTGTACATCGCCGCAAAGCGCTCGAGAACCTGCTTGCGCTGTTGACCCTGAATGGTCGGCAGGAAGCCGTATTTTTCGAGCGGCCCGCCGACGCACGCCACCGGCACGCCCGGCACCGCCAATGACCGCGGCAGACTTGGTCCGAAGCTGACCGTAGTGACGACGTTCTCTTTCTTCGGATCGAATTCGCGCGCGACGCGCCCGAGCCATCCCTCGGTTCCGACCTTGATCGGCTCGCAAGTGTGCCAGATGTCCATGGCACGGAAGTGCGACCGCGGCGACTCCTTCCAACCCACCCCATGCAGGATGGCGAGTTTGTCGTCATCCCAGAACTGTTTGATCGGCGCCATGTAGTGCGGAATGCCGTAGTCCTTGTCGAGGTGCATGATCTGATTGTCGGGGATCCCGACCGCCTTCCGATTATCGCGGTACAGCGGATTGTTGTAGGGGATCACCGTGTTGAGATAGTCGTTTCCACCCGTCAATTGCAGAACAACAATGACGGGGTCCTTCTTCGTCTCTTGTGTTGCTGGCATTGCGCCGTCCTCCTCGTCTGATAAGTCCGAATTAACCGAATTGATACTCTCTCGTTGCTACGATCAGCTGTAGCATTTCAGCGGCATGCTGATCCGCGATCTTTGAGTTCGAGTCACTGTCCCAAGCGATCTGGCCCCATTCTTTCGCCTGGGAAAGCAGCTCCTGCTTGGTGTCGGTGCCAACCTCCACCGGGCCGATCTGGTCGAGGCAGCCATCGACGAGCTGCTCGGGACTAAGCGAGCCATGCTGCCTCAGCCGGTTGATGATCGCTTGGACGCCGGGCAGCGATGTGTCGCCGACCTTTTCTGCAACAAAGTTGACGCGTGCCATCAGCGAGCCGCTGTTGATCCACTCTTTCCCGGTGTGCCAACCTTCGACAGAAGGCGGGTTGAGCAGATCCTGGCCCATGTAGGTGGGCTGCATCGACAGGTCGCCGATGCCTGGCTTCGGGAGCTCGTGACCGCCGACGAGCCGCAAGGTGCTGACCACGACCTCGGCGGGCGACTTCATATGCTTGAAGCGCGCGTTCTTGAAGAAGTCCGAATTGAACAGCACGCGCAAGACGGGCTTCATATCGAACTTCGCGTCCCGGAACGCACCGACCAACGTATCGATCGCCTTCTGGTCTTGGGGCGGCTCGATCGGCCAAGCGGGCACCTGGGGCTCGTCGGCGACGAAGAAGTTGTACAGGTGCCGGCAGATGAATTTACCGCAAGCCGGCTGCTGCACGACGATGTCGATGATGTCTTCGCCGTTGAAACGGCCCTTGTGCCCGAGGAACACTTTCTCGCCGTCATCGTGATCTTCGGGGCGATACTCGAATTTCCACGGGAACCGGCCGTAGGGCGCGCGTGGGATCTTGGTCTCGAAGGTCCAGCCGGTGAAGGCCCGCGAGCATTCACGGACATCCGTCTCGGTGTAGTTGCCGGCGCCGAGACTGAACAGCTCGAGCAGTTCGCGGCCCCAATTCTCATTGACGGCAGTACCGTGATTCTGCTGGTTGTCGAGCCAGAAGATCATCGTCGGATTTTTGGCGACAGTCGAGCAGCAGATCTCGGTAGTTGCCCATGCCCTTTTCGCGGAAAAGATTGATCTGCTCCAGCAGCTGGTCGTAATTGTCGACCTTTGAATTGCCGGTGGCAAAGACATGGTGCCAGAACAGGGCCATTTTTTCTTCAAGTGGCCGCTTGGTGTTTATGAGATAATACATCCAATTTACATTGCCCATCGGCGGCTGGCCGCCGGGCAGCAGTGACGCCGGCTGATAGCGAAGCAGCGTGTAGGCATCCACTTCGGGCTGGGTTTCGGGATGCAGCAATTCCTCGACCGTAGCCTCGTATCCCTTGGCCACGCGCTGTTCGAGCTCGTCGCGGCCTGCTCCGAACCCCGCGCGTCGCATCAGGTGCGCCATCAAAGCGATGTCATCTTGGTGTGCCATCTTTAGGTCTCCTCCTTGTGTTGGTGAATCACTCTCGAATCAGTGGCATCGTTCGGCCGGGCAGCGCGCAGAGCCCGACGGGTTTGCCGTCTCGGCGAGGGCGCCACAGCGGACCTCTGCTGGTTGGTCGAGATTGAGAATACGCCATCCGTCCCTCGATGTCCTTGGACGGGCGGTCGCAGAAAGTGCGGCCGAGCCGATGCGATGGCCAATCATTGACCACACTAGCGGACCGAGTCAACTCCTTAGAAGCATCCCAAACTAGAAAGGCGTTGCGCCGTCAGCTTAACGGCAGGCGTACCGGCTACGGCACCGCAACGGATCGATGTCAGTTCCTCTCTCCCGAACAGTGGAACGAACTGCTCCTCGAACAGTGCAGAACCTAGAGCTGATGGTTTAATCGCAGCTTCGCCGGTTGCTCGACGTGCTCGACGCCGGCGGCTTGACGGGCTCGCGCGATCCACCCGCGACCTGTTGAACACGCTCGCAGCGGTCACCGCCAAGAAAGCTGGTTTTCAATATTAATCAGCCATTGAGCCGCGAAAACAGCGACGGGCGGGCCACCTAGAGGGGGTCGCGGAGCAGCCATCCCGGCAGGTTGTCGGAGAGGCGCGCGTTAGGACCGCCCTCCCTGGGGGACGTGGTGGTGCACACGACCCCAATCGCCGTCCCGGCCTCCGCGACGATCGGCGAGCCCGACATCCCGCCGTGGACGCGCTCGGCGGCGTGGGTGATCCACAGCGGCCCGCCGTAGTGGCGGATCGTGCAGGAGAACCACCTGCCGTCAAGCGACAGCAGCCGGGCCGGTGCCCAGAAATTCACCGGGCGCCGGACGGCATCGCCGAACGACAGCGCCGTCGCCGTCCCCATCAGCGCTTTGTAATCATCGGCGTGTGGATTGTCGGGCGAACCGAGCACCGCGATGTCGGCGATCGGATCGACGAAGCGACACACCGCCCACGCGCGGGGCTCCTCCCCACGGCGGGCGAGGAGCGGCCCGTAGGTGCGCGCCTCGAGCCCGAAAGAGGGCCCGGCCGGCGGGAGCGACGGCAGGCAGTGCGCGGCCGTGATGACGAGGCGCTCGCCCGCACCCTCGACGACGAAGCCGCGTCCGTGACCAACGGTGATGACACCTGATTTCAGCCTCTCGATAATCATGTCAATCGCCTGTCTGCAGGCGCTCCACCAGCTCTCTTACCGACGGCACGTAGCCGTTTGTGTAGAACGGGTCCGAGGCGAAGCGATAGGCATTATGTCCGGCGAACATCAGCTGACATTCGACGTCGTCGGAATGTCTGATCGCTTGCAGCGTCTTTTGGATGCAGTAGCTGCGCGGATCGGCTTTCCTCCCCGTCGAGCGCGCCTCGTTTTGCGCCCAGTTGGAGAACTGGCAAGCGCTGAGGCAACCCATGCAGCCGATCTGGTCGGTGCGGATCTCGAGGGCCTTTTCCGGGGTCACAAAGATCAGCGTCGCATCCGGCGTGCGCAACGCTTCGGTGAACCCCTCGGCGACCCATCGCTCAGCCGACACTTTGTCTTGTGCCGTCAGATAGACGGTGCGGCCTCGTGGACCAACCCTGAAGACCGCAACGTGCTCGCCCACCGGTTCGATGGTGTAGGCTACCTGGTGTTCCGAGCGCTGTTGCAGTTCGTTCAGAAACCGGTTGCGCACGGCCGAGGAATAAAAGCCCGTCGGACTGAAGTGATTGAGCGAGATATCCCCCTCGCCCAAAGTCAGCAACTTACGCTTCCATGCGTCGGAAATCGGGCTTTCCTGCGTCAGGAGCGGCCGCGTCCCGAATTGAAAAGCAACCGGACCGAGTTCGGGATTGCCGATCCAATCGCTCCATTCGCGCAGATACCACACTCCGCCCGCCATAAAGATCGGCGTTTCGGCGAGCCCGAAATCGACCATCAGGCTGCGCAGCTCGCAAACGCGCGGGTAAGGGGGCTCGGGACGTTGAGGATCCTCGCTGTTGGTGATCCCGTTATGGCCGCCAGCGAGCCAAGGGTCTTCATAAACGACCCCACCGAGCCAGTCGCGGAATTTGTGATAGGCCCTTTTCCACAACGCCCGGAAAGCCCGGCCCGAAGACACGATCGGGTAATAGTGCACCCCGTAACTCGCACAAATCTCGGCGATTCTGTAGGGCATGCCGGCACCGCAGGTGACGCCGTGGATGAGACCCTTCGCCCCTTCCAGCACGCCGTGGAGCACGCGTTCGGCCGCCGCCATTTCCCACAATACGTTCATGTGGATGCGGCCCTCGCCGTTGGAGCGCTCATGGGCCACCCGCGCCTGTTGAATACCGCCGGCGACTGCGTACGCGACGAGTTCCTCGTGCCGCTCCACCCGCGTTCTGCCGCGATAGATTTGCGGGATCGGCTCTCCGGTTTCGGTGTAGCTGTCGGCGTTGACCCCCGAGAATGTTCCGACACCGCCGGCGGCAGCCCACGCTCCCGAGCTTTCGCCATTTGACACCGAGATGCCCTTGCCGCCCTCAACCAAGGGCAGGACCTCACATCCGGAAATCACCAGTGGATTGAGCGGTTTCACCAGACTGATCCCTACCGCGGAATAGCGGCCGAAGCCGAATCGGCCACGACTTCTCGATGAAAGCCGCCACGTGCGGCGGCGCCATGAAGGCGATCCGGGAAATCGGAAAAGACGGATTTCACCCCTATATCGAACAATATCTTCGCCCGTTCCGGATTGTTTACGGTATAGGCCAGCAACGGATAGCCCGCCCGGCGGATTTCCGATAGTATGGTCGGGCGAAGCCGCTGTTGGTCTACATGGATCGTCACGCAGCCCAATCCCGCGGCAATCTTGCGCCAGTTCTTTGGAATGCCGCGGAACAGGATGCCGCGCGAGATGTGCGGCGCCCGATCCCGTGCCGCGGCGAGCGCGTCGCGCTGAAAGCTCGATATCAGCAGGTGCGCCGGATCAGCGGGCCAAGTCCGAGCGAGCAACTCTCCCACCACCGCTCCCGTCGCCGCTTCTCTTCCGCGTACGGCCTTCAGCTCGACATTCGCGCCGAGACCCAGTTCGGCGAGGAGCAGTAAAGCCTCTTCCAGCGTCGGCACGCGCTCCCCGGCGAAGGACGAGTGAAACCAGTTTCCCGCGTCATAGCGTCGGACCGCGGCGAGCTGCAGCCCGGTTATCCCGCCGCGTCCATTGGTCGTGCGCTCCAGCCGGTTGTCGTGAAGCAGAACCGGTTGGTTGTCGGCGGTGAGTCGGACATCGAACTCGACCCAACGGCAGCCCAGCGCCTTGGCCTTGCGCAATCCGGCCAGGGTGTTTTCCGGCGCATATGCTGCGGCGCCGCGATGGCCGATGACCGGCGGCAGGACCGTCTCGATCCCCCCGCTCTTCGGAAAAATTCCGGGTGAGGCGACCGGCAAGTGCCGCGTCCCGGTTGCGACATTCGCGGGAAGGTCGCGGCCGTCCCGCCCGGCATCGGATGTCGTCAGGTTGCGGCCTTCACCTGCTGTTCCTGGCGCTCAGGCCGACGCGAACCGAGGTCCTCGCCGGTCTCTTGGTCGACTTGGCGCATGCTGAGCTTGACCTTTCCCCGATCGTCGAAGCCCAGCACCTTGACTTTGACATTGTCGCCGAGTTTGACGACATCGGCGACCTTGCCGACCCGCTGCGGGGCGAGCTCGCTGATGTGGACGAGCCCATCGCGCGATCCGAGAAAATTCACGAAAGCGCCGAAGTCGACGACTTTGACGACCTTGCCGTTGTAGATGACGCCGAGTTCGGGTTCGGCCACGATGCCGCGAATCCAGTCGATCGCGGCCTGCGCCGCATCTCCGTCCACCGCAGCGACCTTGATGGTGCCGTCGTCGTCTATATCGATCTTGGCCCCGGTCGTCTCGGTGATCTCGCGGATGACCTTGCCGCCGGAACCGATTACCTCGCGGATTTTTTCCTTCGGAATGCTGAAGCTGGTGATCCGCGGCGCATTGTTGCTGACCGTGTCGCGAGCGCCGGTCAAAGCCTTTGCCATCTCCCCGAGGATGTGGTTGCGGCCGTCCCGCGCCTGATCCAGCGCAATGCGCATGATCTCCTCGGTGATCGAGGTGATCTTGATGTCCATCTGCAGTGCGGTAACGCCCTGCTCGGTGCCGGCGACCTTGAAGTCCATGTCGCCGAGATGATCTTCGTCGCCGAGTATGTCCGAGAGTACGGCAAATCCTTCCGGCTCTTTGATCAGACCCATGGCAATCCCCGCGACCGACCGCGGCAGCGGCACCCCGGCATCCATCAATGCGAGCGAGGCGCCGCACACCGACGCCATCGACGACGAACCGTTCGATTCCGTGATCTCCGAAACGACGCGGATCGTGTACGGAAAGCTTTCCTTGCTGGGGAGCAACGGATGGATCGCCCGCCAAGCGAGTTTGCCGTGCCCGACCTCCCGTCGCCCGGGCGAACCCATGCGACCGGCTTCACCCGTGGCATAGGGCGGGAAGTTGTAGTGAAGCATAAAGTTTTCGCGATACTCGCCCTCGAGCGCGTCGATCAACTGCTCGTCCTGACCCGTCCCTAATGTCGCGACGACCAGCGCTTGCGTCTCCCCGCGGGTGAACAGCGCCGAGCCGTGAGCGCGGGGCAGAATTCCGACATCGCACGATATCGGTCGAACGCTGCGGGTGTCACGTCCGTCGATCCGGCGGCCGTCGCGCAAAATGGCACCGCGCACGATATCCTTCTCGATATCCTTGAAGAGCTTCAGAGCGATCGCGTATTGCGCTTCGTCGGGAAACAGCTCGGCCAATTTGGCCTTTGCCGCATCGAGCCGGTTGCTGCGGTCCTGCTTGCCTTGCGTGGCGTAGGCGGTCTCGATCAGCGGACCCACCGCGTCCCGCAGCCGCGCGCCGATTTCCTCGAACTCCGGCGGCGTAGGCGGCAGGTTCCACGGCTCGCGGGCGCAGGTCTCGGCGAGGTCGATGATCGCCTGGATCACCGGTTGAAACTCACGATGGCCAAAGGTCACGGCACCGAGCATTACGTGCTCGGGGAGTTCCTTGGCTTCGGATTCGACCATCAGGACGCCCTCGCCTGTTCCGGCGACAACGAGATCGAGATCGGAGCGCGGCAGCTCGCTCAATGTCGGGTTCAAGGCATAGTTGCCGTCGATGTAACCCACCCGCGCGCCGGCGATCGGCCCCAGAAACGGGATCCCCGAGATCGTCAAGGCCGCGGAGGCGCCGATCATCGAGACGATGTCGGGGTCGTTTTCCAAATCATGGCTCAAAACCGTGCACACCACCTGGGTTTCATTGACGAACCCCGAGGCAAAGAGTGGCCGCAACGGCCGATCGATCAGCCGCGAAACGAGAGTTTCCTTCTCGGAAGGCCGGCCCTCGCGCTTAAAGAAGCCCCCCGGGATCTTCCCGGCTGCGAACGTCTTCTCTTGGTAGTTGACGGTCAACGGAAAGAAGTCCCGACCGGGTTTTGCGCTCTTGACCGCGACCGCGGTGCATAAGACGGTGGTCTCTCCATAGGTGGCGAGCACGGCGCCGTCCGCCTGACGAGCGACTTTACCCGTCTCCAGCACGAGGCGGCGGCCACCCCAATTCAGCTCCTTACGATAAACATGGAACATTCGGTAACATCCTTTTCGGAAAATTTGGGCGACGGTGTGGTTCGGCGCCCCGAGCGCCCGGACCGTCAACGTAAGACCAGCACCACAGTGATGCGGAGCTGTCGATAAACAAAAACGGGGCAATTCGTCCGCGCGCCGCAGCGATGCGGCATGCATGTCGTTCACCGGCGTGATCTTGGCATCCTTTCGTCGCCTCAGCGGCGCAATCCGAGACGCCCGATCAAGGTCTCGTAACGTCCCACACTCGAGCGCTTGAGATAATCCAACAGCCGACGCCGCTGGCCGACCATGACGAGCAGGCCACGCCGTGAATGAAAGTCCTTCTTGTGGGTCGACAGGTGGCCGGTGAGATTGCGAATCCGCTCGCTCAGGATGGCTACCTGGACCTCGGGCGACCCGGTGTTGCCCTCCTTCGCGCCGTATTCGGTGATGAGCGCTTGTTTGCGCTCGGCAGTGATCGACATCGGTCCGGTTCCCTCAGCGGTTGATGACTCGTATCGGGCGAAGGCGGCCGTCTTCGATTCGGGCCAGCGCAACCAGAGCCTGGTTGTGCCAAGCGCCGACGACCGCTCTGTCTTTGAGCCGGTCGAGACGAGCCAGTGCGCCGGGTTCGCCCGGCGTAACCCTCCGCCCATTACGCAGTCGAGCAGCCTCGGCTTCGGTCAAGACAAAAGCCGGGATGTCGTCCAGCGCAGTCTCGATCGGAAGCAGAAATCCGCAATCCGTTGCTATATGCCCACGCTCGGTGATCGAATCCAGTGTTATCGCTTGCCTTTCCGTGAAGCGGCCGACCGAAAGGCGGCGCAGTTCGGTGATGTGAGCCAGCGTCCCGAGGCCCGCGCCGAGATCGCGCGCCAAGGCACGGATGTAAGTTCCTTTGCCGACGAGCGCCTCGCAATCGGCATGGTCCCGATCGGGGATTGCGGTGAGCCGCAACTCGGCAATTTCCACTGGCCGTGCGGGCGGCATCGCCGGTTTGCCGGTCCTGGCGAGCTGATAAGCGCGCCGCCCACTAATCTTGATCGCCGAATAGGCTGGCGGCCGTTGCAGAATGGTGCCGGTAAAAGCCGGGAGAATCGCCTCGATCGCGTCGCGGCTCGGCCTCGTCGGGGATTCACCGGTGATCTCGCCCTCGCGGTCATCGGTTGCGCGGGCGATGCCCCAGCGGATGCGAAAGCGGTAGCGTTTGCGGCCGGTCATCGCATAAGCGGTCGTTTTGGTCGCCTCGCCGAGGGCGATCGGCAATACGCCCGTCGCGAGCGGGTCGAGAGTGCCCGCATGTCCGACCTTTCCCCCGGTTCGGCGGCGAACCAGCTCGACGACGCGGTTCGAGGTGAGACCGAGCGGCTTGTCGACGACGAGCCAGCCGTCGAGACCGCCATTACTCGTCATTGTCTCCGTCCTGGGCGGGCTGCGGCCTGAGGTCACGCGCCACCTCGGGCCGCGTCAACAGGGCAGAGATCCGGTCGGCCCGATCAAACGTATCGTCGAGCGCGAAGATGAGGTTCGGGGTGTTGCGCAATTGGACTTCCCGCGCGACGAGCCCTTTGAGGAAAGGGGCGCTCCGCTCGAGGCCCGCGACCACCTCGGTTGCGTTAGTTCCGGCGAGCGGCATGACGAACGCGGTCGCGTTGCGCAAATCGGCGCTCATCTTGACTTCGGTGACGGTGATGCTCGCGTTCTCGATCACCGGGTCGCGGCATTCGCCGTCGAGCAGAATTCTCGCCAGCGCATGCCGCAGCTCTTCCCCGACGCGAAGCTGGCGCTGGCTGGTTTTTCCCTCGACCCCGGCGCCGAGAGGCGATTGCTGCCGGCCGCGCCGCTTCTTGGTCATCCCAATTCTACTACGTCACGGGTACAGGCGCTGTCCGGGAGGTGGGAATCCATTACAGAGCACGCGCCACTTCCTCTATTTCAAAACACTCGATGACATCGCCCACCTGGATGTCGTGATAATTCTCGAAAGCCATACCGCACTCGTAACCTTGATTGACCTCGCGGACTTCGTCCTTGAAACGCTTCAAGGTCTTCAGCGAGCCTTCGTGAATGACGACGTTATCGCGCAACAGCCGGACCTTGGCGCCGCGTCGGACGCTGCCTTCGGTAACCATGCAGCCGGCGACTTTTCCGACCCTGGTGATGTTGAACACCTCGCGGATCGAGGCGTTGCCGAGCAGCCGTTCGCGCAGTGTCGGAGCGAGCAATCCGGACAGCGCCTTGCGCATGTCGTCGATCAGATCGTAGATGATCGAGTAATACCGGATCTCGACACCGTCGCGCCGCGCCAGCTCGCGCGCCTGCGGATTGGCGCGGACATTGAACCCGATGATCACCGCATTCGAAGCTTTGGCGAGGATCACGTCGCTTTCGTTGATGCCGCCGACGGCCGAGTGTAGCACGCGCATCGAGACTTCGCTCGTCGAGATTTTTTCGAGCGAGCCGACGATCGCCTCGAGCGAACCTTGGACATCCGATTTGACCACGACCGGCAATTCTTTCGCCAGACCGGCCGCGATTTGCGAGAACATCTGCTCCAGGGTTCCGCGCGCGCCTGTTGCAGCACTCGCGTCGCGCCGGCGGCGTTGACGGAAATCGGCGATGTCGCGCGCGCGGCTCTCGTTCTCTGCAACTACAAAATCGTCGCCCGCGAGAGGCGTTCCGTTGAGCCCCAGCACCTCGACCGGCGTCGAGGGGCCCGCTTCGAGGATGTTTTGCCCACGATCATCGAGCAGTGCGCGCACCCGTCCCCATTCGCTGCCTGCAACAAAGATGTCGCCGACGCGCAGCGAGCCGCGCTGGATGAGCACGGTTGCAACTGCACCGCGTCCGCGCTCGAGCTTGGCCTCGAGCACGACCCCCTCGGCGGAGCGGTTCGGGTTGGCCCTGAGGTCGAGCAGCTCGGATTGCAGCAGAATCGCCTCCTCGAGCTTGTCGAGGTTGGTCTTTTTGAGCGCCGAGACCTCGACGTCGAGCACCTCGCCGCCGAGCTGCTCTACGACCAGCTCGTGCTGCAGCAGCTCCTGCCGTACGCGTTCGGGTTTTGCATCCGGCTTGTCCATCTTGTTGATGGCGACGATGATCGGCACCCGGGCCGCCTTGGCATGACGGATCGCTTCGACGGTCTGCTCCATGATGCCGTCATCGGCGGCCACGACGAGCACCACGATATCGGTCACATTGGCGCCGCGGGCGCGCATCGCGGTGAATGCCTGATGGCCGGGTGTATCGATAAACGTGATCTGCTCGCCGTTCCGCAGGCTCACCCGATAGGCGCCGATATGCTGCGTGATGCCTCCGGCTTCGCCGCCTGCGACATCGGTCTCGCGCAACGCGTCGAGGAGCGACGTCTTGCCGTGATCGACATGACCCATCACGGTGACCACGGGCGCGCGCGGTTCGAGTGCCTCGGGCTCGTCCTCCTCGCCGCGTAGGCCGATCTCGACATCGGCCTCCGACACGCGCCGCAGACGGTGTCCGAACTCGGTGACGATCAGCTCGGCGGTGTCGGCATCGACCACCTGATTGATTGTCGCCATTATTCCCATGCGCATCAGCGCTTTGATCACATCGGCGGCGCGCTCGGCCATGCGGTTCGCCAATTCCTGGACGGTGATCGTCTCCGGGATGACGACTTCGCGCACAACCTTGATCTGTTCCTGCTCGCCATGATGCAGCCGCAGGCGCTCGCGTTCCCTCGCCCGGCGCACCGAGGCCAGGCTGCGCATACGCTCCCCTTCGTCGCCGGCGAGTGCGCGCGTAACCGTCAATTTTCCGGTCCGGCGGCGCGCGTCTTCGCGGCGGACCGGCGCCACGGGCTTCTTGACCTCTGGGCGGGCGCCGCGGCGCAGCGCCGTTGCCGGCTCCTCTTCCTCCTCGATCGAAACCGCAACCTTGCCTGCTGCCGCCAGCGCCGCCACCTTCGCAGCCGCCGCCTTGCCGGCCCGCTCGGCCACCTCACGCCGCGAGGCTTCCTCTTTGCGGCGCTGCGCCTCCTCTTCGGATCGCTTGCGAGCCTCTTCTTCGGTTCGGCGGCGCGCCTCTTCCTCTTCTACCTTTCTGCGCGCTTCTTCCTCGGCCCGCTGGCGCGCCTCGTGAACGGCGCGTTCTTCCTCTTGCCGGCGCCGGTCCGCTTCGGCGAGAGCGGCCAGCCGACGCGCTTCCTCGTCCGCCTTGAAGGCATCCTGCACGGCGCGGGTGCGTCCCGCCCGTTCCTCCGCAGTCAGCGAGCGCGCGATCACGACCGGGCGGCGCGCCGGCTCTGCCGCTGCCGGCCTCGGCGCCGATGGCTCGCGCGCGACCGCCGGCGACGCCTCGGTCCGGGCGGCGTCGGGCAACCCCGGGCTGATCACCCGTTTCTTGCGCACCTCGACGGTGACGGTCTTCGAGCGTCCGTGCGAGAAACTCTGGCGCACCTGCGCCGTCTCGGCGGGTTTGCGAAGCTCCAGCCGGCCGCCACTACGGCCGAGCGTCAGCGGCCGCTTCTGCTCTTGTTCCGTCGTGTTCTGCTCTTGCTCGTTCGCGTCGCTCATCTCGTTCCAATACTGTCATCGTGCTTCACCCGCCGCGATGCGGCGGGTTCCACCCCTCGATCGACTAGCGCTCCCGGGCGAAAGCCGGCGATCTTTTCTGCATCGGCGAGCAACCGGCGGCTCAGCCGGCCACCACCGAGCGCTACGTGTACCACATGATCGCGGCCGAATACCCCGCCCATCTCCGCCGAAGTGAGCACGGCTGCAAGCGGCAGGCCGCGCCCGAGCGCGCGAATTTTGTTCCGTCCGCCCTCGGCTCCGTCCAGCGCCGAGAGCAGCAGGCCGACCTTTCCGCCGCGGACAGCCTCGCCAACCTTCTCGAAACCGGCAACGGCGAGACCGGCGCGGCGGGCGAGCCCGATGGCATCGCAGCAGCGCTGTGCAAGCAGGGCTTCCACGCGATCTGCAAGCTCTGGCGGCAGCGCAACGGGCCGGCGCGCCGCGCGCGCGAAAAGCCGCTTCGCCACCGCCCGTTCGAGTATGTCGCGGCGCGGCGTTAACCACAAACCTCTGCCCGGTAGATTGGCGGCCACGTCAGGCACGATCTCTCCGCCCGGCCCTACGACAAAGCGCAATAGGCGCGCACGATCGGCGATTTCACCGGTTGCGATGCAGCGGCGGTGGGGGCCGGATTTGGCGAGCCCCTCATCGCCTCCAACGGCGGCGGCGTTTTCGATGCTGCCCGTCGCGCCTACTCCTGTGCGCCTGCGTTGGCCGGCGTTGCTTCATCCGCGTACCAGTGCGCCCTGGCGCGCATGATCAGGTCGTTTGCCACGTTGAGATCGAGCTTGGCACCGCCCTTGTCGGATTTTTCGAGGAGTTCGACGAGCTCGTCGCCGGCGAGGTCGGCGAAATCGTCGAGGGTCTTTACCCCGCCTTCACCGAGAGCGACAAGCATCCCCGGGGTCAATTGCTCGAATTCGACGAGCTCGTCGCTGACCCCGAGCTCCCGGCGCCGCTCCTCGTACTCCCGGTCGCGGCGTTCGAGCGATACGCGGGCGCGCTCTTGGAGTTCCGCGGCCACGTCGGCGTCGAACCCTTCGATGTCTGCAAGGTCCTCCACCGCCACGTAGGCCACTTCTTCGAGTGAGGTAAACCCTTCGGTAACCAGCAGATGGGCGATCACGTCGTCGATGTCGAGGGCGTCGATGAACATCTGGCTGCGGCTGCGGAACTCTTCCGTCCGCCGTTCCGACTCCTCCGCCTCGGTCAGAATGTCGATGTCCCATCCGGTGAGCTGCGAGCCGAGGCGGACGTTCTGGCCGCGCCGTCCGATAGCCAGGCTCAGCTGATCGTCGGGCACCACGACTTCGACGCGGCGCTGCTCCTCGTCCATCACCACTTTGGCGACCTCCGCCGGGGCGAGCGCATTGACGACGAAAGTCGCCGGATCGGACGACCAGGGTATGATGTCGATCTTCTCGCCCTGCAACTCGCCGACGACCGCCTGGACCCGGCTGCCGCGCATCCCGACGCAGGCGCCGACCGGGTCGATGCCACTGTCGCGCGAGATCACCGCAATCTTGGCGCGGCTGCCGGGGTCCCGGGCCACCGCCTTGATCTCGATTATCCCGTCATAGATCTCTGGGACTTCCTGGGCAAACAGCTTTGCCATGAATTGCGGGTGGGTGCGCGACAGAAAAATCTGCGGGCCGCGCGGCTCTTGACGAACATCGTAAACAAAAGAGCGCACCCGCTCGCCCTGGCGGAAGCTTTCGCGCGGCAACAATTCGTCGCGCCGCAGCATCGCCTCGGCCCGACCGAGATCGACGACGACATTGCCGAATTCGACTCGCTTCACGAGCCCGTTGACGATCTCGCCGACCCGGTCCTTGAATTCGAGGAATTGCCGCTGGCGCTCCGCGTCGCGGACCTTTTGGACGATCACCTGTTTTGCCGTCTGCGCGGCGATGCGGCCAAAATCGATCGGCGGCAGCGGGTCGGTAATGAAGTCGCCGATCTCGGCTTCGGGGTTCAAGCGCTGCGCATCCGCCAGCGGAATTTGCGTGGCCTCGTTCTCGATGACATCGGCCACCTCGCGAAACCGCAGCAGCCGGATTTCCCCGTTGTTGCGGTCGATTTCGGCGCGGATATCGTAATCCTGGCCATATTTGGAGCGGCCCGCCTTCTGGATCGCCTGCTCCATCGCCTCCAGAACTTCGTCGCGGTCGATCCCCTTGTCGCGCGCGACGGTATCGGCGACCTGCAGCAGTTCTGGGCGGGCGTAGGTGACGGTGCTTTCCATCGTGTTCTCGAATTCTGTGCGTCAGTGGGTTGGGGACCGCGGCGTGGCAGCGATCAGGTCATCGGTGAGGACGAGTTTTGCTCGCGCCACATCGGCGAGCGGCAATCTCACCTCGCCCGTCTCAGTGGCCAGACGCACGCTCTCGGCCAAGGTTCCGAGCAGCCGGCCGCGGAAGCGCTTGCGTCCCTCGATCGGCCGGGCGAGCTCGATCCGCGCTTCGAACCCGCTGAACCGGTCGTAGTCTTCTGGGCGAACCAGCGGGCGATCGATGCCCGGCGAGCTGATCTCGAGCATGTAGGCGCCGGCGATCGGATCGGCGACGTCGAGAATGGCGGAGACCGAGTGGCTGATTTGCGCACAATCCTCGACCGTCATCGGCTGGTCATCGCGCCGCTCGGCCATGACTTGGAGCGTCGGCCGGCGGCCGCTGGTGATGACCACCCTCACGAGACGATAGCCCTTCGCTTCGAGCGAGGGCTCGATTGCTTGCGCAATACGGTTCGTGTCCACCAAGAACCCCGACCCCTCCTAACCTGCATGACCGCCGGAAGAATGACAGCAGGCATACGGTCCCCGAAGCCCGCCGGCCAAAACAAAAAGTGGGCCATCGGCCCACCCGCGACGCAGTCCGCAAGGCGGACCCTATGGAAGCTCACAATATAGTGAAGCGGTCTGACCCTGCAAGAGTTTTGCAAAGATTCGCGGGGCTCGCTCGAACCTCGCGCTTTGAGGTCGCCTTGACGGATGGATGCTGCCGACATCGCTGAAATTGTGCGATTCTGGCGAGTGAACAGAGGTGACTGACATCTGACGTCAGTACCCGCTACCGCGAGGCAGGCACATTCATCCCGAAGGAAGCGCAACCGCCCCCGAGACGCCTGAATTGCCGCTATTCGCGGTGCCCGATGGCGGCTCCGCGGGCGCGACGGGGCTAATACCTCGCTGCCGCACCAAACCTCGCGTAGGGAATTTCCGTAGCTATATTATTTCTGGATGAAGATCGCCTTCGATCAGCGAAGCGAGCGGAGACGCTAGCGGCGGTCGCCCGCGCCCACGCCGAATCAGCTTGTCGCCGCGCCGGATTTCGGCCTTGTCGAAAAACTCGTCCTTCAGTCCCGGGATGCCCTCGTATTCCTCGGGCCGGACGTCGTGGGCGTCCAGCCTAGCCAAGTCGGTGTGAGTACCGCGCTTGTTCTCGGTCAGAGACGCCGAAAAAACTCGTCTCGCTGCGCCTCGACCCCAATGTTATCGAGCACTGATCCGCGATTGCCATCCGGGACCGGTGGCGCGAAAGCGATCCGGAGGCCTTTCTGGCTGGCTGGGGATCGGCGCGATCGGCAAGCCGCGACGGCAATACTCCCAGCATTCGTTCGAGAGCGAGCACGGGCACACGGAGCCGCGAGCCAACTCTCAGGGTCGGGATCTCACCACGAGCAGCCGCGGCGTAGCCCGCGTTGCGGCCAAGCTCGAAATAGATGCAGCCTGCCTCGGGCACGGAAAGCGTCTTACGCCACAGCCACGCGGCGCAACTGTTGCTCGCTGGCGTGCATCCGAAGGTGGCCCAGGAACACTTTGGCCATTCGACGATCAGCGTTACCCTCGACCTTTATTCGCACGTCAGCGAGACCATGCAGGAAGACGCTGCGGCCAAGCTCGACGCCGCATTCCGGGGTGCTAGAATAGGCACGGAAGGCACCCGTTGAGGGCGTTACACATCACGAGGATTATCGTTCGGTAGCAATTTCGGTAGCAGTGGCTAATCGCTGTCGAGGTCCGTTGTTAGAGAATACATCAGATCAAAGGTTTGGATGGGTGGCCGAGCGGTTTAAGGCACCGGTCTTGAAAACCGGCGTGCCCGCAAGGGCACCGTGGGTTCGAATCCCACCCCATCCGCCACTATTACTTTTATATCAAAGGCTTACATGACGCTGAGCGATTTGTACCATAGTTTAACCCATTCTTGGGCCTGGCGAACTGTTTTGCCCAACGGCAACGGCGCCGCCCGCCGGCGTCGCCGCTGCGATAGTGTCCCACCGCTGAGCCGAAAGCCGGCATTTCGTTGGTCGTTGAGCGAGACTACGGGTCCGGATACATGCGGGCCTTGATGGCCTCTAGTTGTGCAATCACGTTCGGGTCGACAATTCTCGTGAACCGCGCCACCTGTTGTCCCTTCCACTCGGCCGGTTCAAAAAACATGTGCAGGGGTCGTAGGTCAAAGAGTCCCCCATTTCGGTAAGCGTATGCACCCTCGTATAACGGCCGGTACACTTGCATGAACGCATCTTCTGTTCGGCAATCATCTTCAGTGTGGTGGCCGACCCCATAAATATAATAGGCATAGTTGTTCAGCGGCCCGTCCGGGTCATGTTTGAAATGGTAGTAATACCCTGGCTCGGGTAACCTATTAGGAGGTGGTACGTCGTACGCCATTTCGTCGTCCCTGGCTGTGCTTCGAAAGCACCATATCAGGTTCCTTTGACGCGCTTGTGTTGCCCGCTGTGAGGGGTGAAAGCCTTAAGTCGCCAATTGCAAGGTCGGTGGGGACTCCCATTCGTCCGATCCCCGGCAAGGGCTGAGGCTTGCGGCGCCGTCCGGTCTGGTGCAAAACTTGCTGCAGAAAATCAACGAACATCGGTGGATTTTGCATCGACTTCACGATGGAGGCGAAGAGGATGACAACACGCCGCTCTCTTATCGCTCAGTTGCCTGCTGCCGCCGTCGCGGGGAGCTTCGCGCTGCGGGCGCGGGCGGTCTTTGCCGCCGACAAGAGCGTCACCGTCGGCATCACCGTTCCGCTGACCGGATCCGATACCGAACAGGCGACCCTGATGAAGGAGGGCGCGATGATCGCGGTCGACGACGCCAATGCCAAGGGCGGCGTTGCCGGCTACAAGATCAACGTGATCGTGCTCGACAACGGGACCGCCACCGCCGGGCAATACGATCCGGCGCAGGCCGCGACCAACGCCCGCAAGCTGGTCTCCAACCCGAGCGTCGTTGCCAATGTCGGGCCACAAAACAGCGGGTCCGGCAAGGCAATGGCGCCGATCCTCAGCCAGGGCAATTTGGCGACGATCACGCCGTCCTCGACCAATCCCGACATCACCGACCCCAAGTTTGCCCCGCAGTTCCGGCCCGCCGGCAAGGCAATCTATTTCCGCACGGTGACGACCGATGCCTATCAGGGCCCCAACATGGCGAATTATTTCGCCCAGAAGCTGAACATCAAAAAAGTCTTCATCCTGGACGACACCGGCGCGTACGGCGTCGGCATCGCAAACTCTTTCGAGGCGCAGGCCACGAAGGACGGCATGACCGTGCTGGGCCATGACCAGGTCAATCCGCTGGAGGCCGACTACACGACGGTCCTCACCAAGATCAAAGGGCTCGATCCCGAGGCTCTGTACTACGGCGGGAGCTCGCTGGCGGGAGTCAAAGTCGTCAAGCAGTCCTATGGCGTCTTGCCCAAGATCATCAAAGGCGGCGGCGATGGCGTCTACGGCGCCTCGCTGTTGAAGGGCGCCGGCTATCCCGCCGTGGAAGGCTGGTACGCGACGATTGCCGCACCCTATCTTGCGGAGAACCCGGATGTCGCGCCGTGGATCAAAAGGTATGAAGAGAAATACGGGCACGGGCCGACGTCCTATTCGTTCACGGCCTATGACGCGATGCTGGTCGTTCTCGATGCGATCGAGCGCGTCGCCGCATCGGGCAAGCCGGCCAACCGCGACGCGGTGCGCGACGCAATCCAGACCGCCAATGTCAAAACATTGCAGGGGGTGGTCAGCTTCGACGAGAACGGCGACATCAAAGACCGCACTGTCAGCGTCTTCCGGTACCAATACGATGACAAATACCCGGAGGACGCGGTCCTCCATCAATACAAATATCTCGGAGTCGCACCGCAAACCTCGTAAGGGTTGGTGAAACGACGGCGTTGACCGGAGTCAGCCGCTGGATTGACCTCAACCGTGACGTGATCATTGATATTGGAACGGTGTCATCGACTTCGACGAAGTCAAGCCGCGTCTGCAACAGCTACAGCCGTAAACGGCTCGATCTCAGGATTGCAGTAGCCGTTGTGCGCAGATCGGGTAGTTCACAGCGCGCACGCCAAGTTCAGCGACCTTGGGCGTCGTCGCTGTTTTCGCTGTTATTTGCAGCGAAGAAACAGCCGGCCACCTGGATTCTGCCGCGGAAACTCCTGCTTTCTGGAGATCGAGACGGCGGAGAAACAGCCACAGCTTCGCTGTTTTATGTCCCTTAACAGCGAATAACAGCGAAGTGATGCTCCAAATTAGACTAGCTATGGTGACGTTGAAGCGCATTAACATTTTCGCCAACTGGCGGCCTGCAAGCATCAGCCTCGGAAAACATAGCCTCTCATAAGATTATGGCAATTTTCCGGTCTGCAGCCATCGCTGGGTTCCTGGCTTGAACCAGAAGCGGCAGTGAGGGGAGGCAACGTCTTCGAAGCGCCTCTGGGCCCTCTGGACACGAACCTGCCGCGATAGCCAAACTCGCGTGGCACAACAGGAGCGTCCCCCGATGACTATCATCGATTCCCAGGTCCATGCCTACGAGGCGAACACGCCGAGGCGGCCCTGGCACAGCGTGCCGAACTGGCCCGACCACGTCACCGGCGTCGAGTTGGTGGCGGCGATGGACAAGGTCGGTGTCGACGGCGCGATCTTCATCTCCCCCTTTTCGATGTACCAGTACGATGCCAGCTATGCGGTCGAAGTGCAGCAGGCCCATCCCGGCCGGTTCGCCATCGTCAAGCCGGTCAATCCGGACGACCCGGGGGTGGCCGATGTCATCGCCGAGTGGAAGAAGATTCCGGGCGCGGTCGGCGTCCGCATCATGCTGACGAAGGAGGCGAACCGCGCGCCGGACGACCCGGGCCTCGACCGCATCTGCCGCGCGGCGGCGCGCCACGATTTCCCGGTCAATATCCTGTTCTGGGGCAATGGGCACGCGGGGGCGGCGTTGATCGACCGCCACCCCGATACGCGCTTCATCATCGACCATCTAGGCATATTGCAACCGCGCGTGCCGCCCGCACCGCCGCAGCCCTGGGCCGACCTCCCAAAGGTGCTGGAACTCGCCAAGCGGCCGAACGCGGTGATCAAGGTCAGCGGCGCCTGCACATTGTCCCGCGAGCCGTACCCGTTCCCGGACATCTGGGACCCGCTCGCCCGCGTGTTCGACGCCTGGGGTTTTGATAGATGCTTGTGGGGCACGGACTGGACGCGCGCGTTCGCCGTCGTCAACCACGAACAAGCCGTCGAACCTTTCCTCAAGACTGACCGCCTCAGCCACAGCGAGCGGGCAATGCTGATGGGCGGCGCCTGCGCCAAGGCTTATGGCTCTGCGCCAAGGCTTATGGCTGGTCCCCGAGAAAAGGTTAGCGATCCGTAGGGTGGATGAGCGCAGCGTCATCCGCCATCGGCCATGCCCGAGCTCGGTTTGGCGGGTTACGCTTTCGCTAACCCGCCCTGTTCGCCCGCGACATCCGCGCGGGCGCTCGAACATGGCCAGTCCTCGGCACGGCTCGCGGTACAGACGCTAGTCGTTGGCTTCGAAAAGATCGCCTCGCGTCGATTGCCGCGTTGGCTGACATGTTGGGGCAACCCGGCACAACGCGCGCGATCCGCGCCATGCCCGCACTCCCGCAGACTGACCCTCGCCTCGCATGCTCGCGTCGCGCCACTATAAAGTAAACTGTCACCGTAATCCCCGTAATCCCACTTATTCATGCCGCGCCCCGCAATTCTTTATGCTTCCAAACGTCATCGAGGGGCGGTCAGCCTCGCCACGTCAAAATGGTACACGCGGGCAGTGTTGCCGCCGGCGATCTTGGCCTGTTCGTCGTCCGGCACCCCGGCCAGAATCTCCGCCAGGATCTTGCGCGATTGGGGAAACGTCAACTCGCTGTGCGGATAATCCGAGCCCCACATCATGTTGTCGGCGCCGATGACGTCGCGCAGGCGAATGCCGATGGCGTCCTCCTGAAAGCTTAAGACGACGTTGCGATGGAAGAAGTCGCTCGGAAGCATGCCTTCCTTGAACCGGTGGAGAGCCTCGCCATGGCGTTCGCGGTAGGTGTAGTCCATGGAAGAGAGCACGTTGGGCGCCCACGCCAGCTCGAACTCGACGATGGCCAGTGTCAGGCGCGGATGACGCTCGAAGACGCCGGAGAAGATCATGTCGCACATCGACAACGCCGGGTAGAACGCCTTCGTCGCCCGGCTGCTGGCGTCGCGCAATGTTCCGGGACCGGCCCCGCGGATCTTGCCCTGCCGCCGCGTTGCGGTGTGCAGGCTCAGCGGCATGTCGAGTGCGGCGGCGGCGGCCCAGAACGGCTCGTACTCGGGCTGGTCGTAGCGCCGATCCTCGGGTGGATACTCGGTGATCATCGCGCCGGAGAGGCCGAGGCGGGCGGCGCGCTCCAGCTCACGGAGCCCGTCCTCGACGTCGTCCAGGTTGATCATCGCGATGCCCTTGAGGCGGGCGGGATCGGTGCGGCAGAACTCGGCGAGCCAGTCGTTGTACGCGCGAAAGATAGCGGACATCAGCGCGGTGTCTGCCACCTTGAAGTAAAAGAGCCCTTGGCTCGGATAGAGGACTTCACCGGCCACCCCGTCGAGCGCCATGTCCTCGAGGTGTTGCTCGGGGTCGTACCCCCCGCGCAGCACATCTTCGAAGCGCCCCTGGGCGGAGATCGTCTCGGGGGCCGCGAACCTGATACCGGCGTTCGAGATCAGGCCGATCCCGGAGAGGACCTGACCCGCCTCGACGACGACGTGGTCGCCACCGTCGATCCGCTCGATCCGCGGCGCCCGATCCCGGAACGCCGCATCGATGCGGGTCTGCCACAGATCGGGCGGTTCGAACACGTGAGAGTCAGACGAGAGCACCAGGGGCAGCATCGGCATCTCCTTTGTCGCGTGACCGGTAATGGCGGAGCCAGCGTGCTCGCTCAATGCGCCGACGCAAGCCCCGCGACAGGAACGCCGGAAGCGCCCGGCCGCCGCGCACTGAGCAGGCGCCGCGCCTCGTCGGCCCGGTCGGCCTCGAGGAAGGCTTTCAACAACGTGAATTCGATCAGGTCGTGCTGCGCGCGGCTGCCGCCAATGCGCTCATTTTCGGCGGCGAGCGGGGCAAGCACTTCTATCGCCGAGAAAAAGTCCCCGCGCTCGAACGCCGCGAAGCCACGTGAAAGCGTCGGCAGGTAAGAGCCTGACGGGTAGCGCCCCTCGCGCGCCAGCTCTTCCATCCGGTGGCTGCGAGAATCGAGCCCGGCATCGTCGCCCATGACGGCGTGTGCGAGGATCACGTGCAGGTCGGCGAGCCCGCTACCCGGGGACGGCAATGTGCTCGTCGCATAGTCGTATATTGCGCGCCAAGCGGCAGCGTCGCGCGGATAGCCGGCGAGTTCAGAACGCCACAAAAACGCCGCCCCGTCCGACACTCTCTGTTGCGGCCCGCCGCTGTGCCGGTCGAGCGCGATGGCGTCCTGATAAACCGACAAAGCATTGGTCCAATTGCCTGCCTGGATCTCGCAGAGCGACAGATGCCAGCTCAGATGCCCATGGAAAAACCCGTCGCGCGGATAGCTGGCGAGCCAGGACGACAGATAGGCGCGGGCCGCCTCTGCCTCGCCGCTCTCATAACAAACATGCGCGAACCCGTGCGCTCCATGCGCGTTGTTCGGGTTTGCGGCCACGGAGCGCTCGATCTTCGTCCGCGCCGCCGCGAGTTGCCCATCCTCGGACAACGCCGTGGCATGATGCGCCAGGAACCAGAAATCGTCGCCGTAATGCGGGGCGAGGCTGTTCATCAGCATCGCGATCTGGTGCTTCTGCCCGATGCGGCCGGAAGCGCCGATCAAGCCATTGGGGTTCGCGGCAGTGGCGAGGACCAGGGCGTCGCGTGGCCACGCCCCCAGATGCGCGTACAAGGCGTCGATCGCCGCGCCGGTCCGGCCCGCGAATGCGAGGTCGAAATAGTTGATGTGACTGATCTCGCGCGCCGACAGGCCGGCGGCCAGATCCTCGGCCGCGGCCAAGGCTGCCCGGGCTGCCGCCACGTTGCCTTCCCGCATCAGCACCTGGGCCTTTGCGGCATGGGCCAGGGAGAAACCGGGATCGGCTGCGATGGCGCGGTCAAAGGCCTCGATTGCGCCCGGGTAGAAGGTCAACGCCAGATCGCAGCCCCGAACGTAGGCGTCGCGCGCCGCGGCGCAGGCAGTGCTCAAGGCGAGGTCGTATCGGTCTGCGAACATATAGAGTACTCCAAGGCTCTGTTGAAAATCTAACTCTCTCCTCGCCCTTCACGAAAGGGCCCTCTGGACACGTACCCGCCGTGATAGCCAAACTCGCGTGGTGGTCAGCCCAAGCTTGCTGAACAGCACATACATCGGAACCAGCACCGCGATCGGCGGCAGCATGCCGATCACCAGCAATGCCAAAAAGGAACGTCCGGCCGGTGAAGGGAAAGCGCGCGAACGCATAAGCTGCCGGAACCCCGACGCAAAGAGACAGCAGCACTGCGCTCGTGGAAACGATCAGTGTGTTGATGAAGGCCCGCGCGAAATCGGCGCGCGTCAAGACGTCGGCATAGTTCTCGAGTGTCGGCCACCACAGATAAAGCGGAGGTGTGGCGAAGATCTGCAATCGCGTCCTAAAGCGATAGCCCGAGCACCCAGATCAGCGGAAATACAAAGGCCAGTACCAGAACCCCCAGCACCGCATAGACTAAAGGCCAAACGATAGATCTCTAGCGGATCGGCGCCAGTCGCCGACTGCGCTTAAGCGGCGGTCGGCAGATACAGCCAGCCTCCGACCATCTTTCAGCTTGCCCCTTATATGCACCCTTCACTCACCGGCGCTGTGATTCGAACCGCCGACGGGCGAGCGCGGCACCGGCGCTGAGCGCGACAAGTTTGCTGATCGCCAGCGAGCGATCCATCGGCGCCATGCCGCAATTGGTGCAAGGGTAGATCCGCTCCACGGGGACAAAGCGCGACGCCTGCTCAATCGTCGCGGCGACCTCTTCAGGTGTCTCGACGCGCTCGCTGGCGACGTCGATAGCGCCGAGCAAGACCTCCTTGCCGTTCAAAAGGCTAAGCAGGTCGAGCGGCACCTTGGCGCCGGCGCATTCTACGGAGACTTGATCGATCCAACTCGTCGCGAGGGCCGGGAAGATCGCCTCGTACTGCCGCCATTCCGCCCCAAGGCTCGACTTCCAGTCGATATTGGCCTTGATGCCGTAGCCATAACAGATATGGACGGCTGTTTTGCAAGGCAGGTCTTCGGCGGCACGGTGCAACGCCGCGATCCCCCATTCCGTCACTTCATTCATGTAGACGTTGAAGGCGGGCTCGTCGAACTGAACCACATCAACACCGATCTCAGCGAGCTCGCGGGCCTCCTCGTTTAGCACTGCGGCAAACGCCATGGCCAAGGCGACCTTGTCGCCATAATGGACATCGGCGATCGTGTCGACGATGGTCATTGGTCCGGGGAGGGTGAACTTGAGCCGGCGTCGCGTATGGGCGCGGGCGATTGCAGCCTCAAAACCGTGGACGTTACTTTTTCGCCGCAGCGGCCCCGTGACAGTCGGCACTTCCGCGTTGTAGCGATTGTTGCGGATGCCCATCGTGACCCGCCGGGCAAAATCGACACCCTCGATGCGTTCGAGAAAACCGTGCACGAAGTGCTGACGCGCCTGCTCGCCATCGGTGACAATATCGATCCCGGCGTCTTCCTGCTCCTTCAGCGCCAGTAGCGTCGCGTCACGCTTAGCCTCAACGAGTGCTTCACCCTCCACCTGCCAAGGCGCCCACAAAATCCGCGGCTTGGCCAACCATGCCGGCTTCGGCAAGCTGCCCGCGATCGTCGTCTCGAGCATGGTCGTATTGCCTTTCCTCTACCCACGTCATTGGCGGCTTGCCTGTCCGACAACAGGCCGGTGCCCGGAAAACTTGCGGATATCGAAGTTGATTGGGGGGAGGGCGCGGCCCATCACGGGGCAAAGCATGCCAGAGGTTGCAGAGCCAATAAGAATGCCGGGGCGGAGCGCCGGCTGGTTGCCAAAGATCGCCGGAACAAAGCTCGCGCCGCGAGCTGATCACGAAAGAGGTCGGCCTCTGCGGGCGATGAATTCAGGGAACGCCTCCTCCGCCTTGGCGCCTCTGACGACGTGCGTCGTGTAGTGCCGCTCCTTGGTCCATTGCTGTTCGAGGTTCTGCCCCATCTGATCGAGCAGCAATGCCTTGATGCCGATCACCGAAGCGCGGTTGTTACCGGCGATCATGCGGGCAAGCTCCATGGTCTTGGCGCGCAGCTGCTCGCGCGGAACCAGATGGTTCAACAGACCGATGCGGTACGCTTCTTCGGCTTCGACGATTCGCGCCGTGAACAACAGCTCCTTGGCGATCGGCCAACCGACCTGGTTGGGCAGCGTCCAGGTGCTGTTGATCCGGCCATAAGCAGCCGCGAGAAAACGAAAGCGGCTGTCGTCGCAACCGACCCGCATGTCGAGCGAAGAGGCGAGCACTGCCGCTCCGCCATAGGCGAGGCCGTTGATCATCCCGATCGTCGGCTTTGCGCAGGCGGCAATTTCATAGCTGCCGCGGCGCGGAGGGCGATGCGCATCCAACTCCTCCTCGGTGTAGCGGCGATCATCCTCGCGCTGCTCGTGGATGTCGCCGCCGGCTGAAAATGCGCGCTCCCCGGCGCCGGTGATGACGATGCAGCCGATCGCCTCGTCGGTATCCATCCGCTTCACTGCGTCGTGCAATTCGCTCGCCAGCTGCCGGTTCATGGCGTTGAGCTTGTCAGGACGATTGAGGGTCACGATCCCCACGCCCTCTTCCGCGCCGATCAGGATATGCTCGTAAGTCATTCGTCCCTCCATCCACCGCCGCAACACTCTACCCGCGCGGGCCCACCTCGTCACTGCGTCGCTTGTCAAATTCAGTGGTTCCGGCATCCTGATTGGCGGCGGGCTCTGGTGATCCGCCCAGCCGTTTTGCGTAATTCTGCGGGTTTGGTGCGCAATTCGGCCCTAAGATGAGATGTGTTGAATTGCTGGGGGTCACCGACACGAACGGCATTGCCGTGCTGTGAGAGCCGGATAGATCAGGCGAAGCCGAGGATGCGGCGCTGCTCCGGCCAAGTCAGAGGCAGCCGCGAGTGGTCGAGCAATTTCTCGGCTGTCAGATCGCGCGGCTGACGGCCGTCCAGGATGGTCCGGGTGATGTCGGGGGCGAGGCAGCTCAGCCGCACCAGGCGGGGCCTAAGCCCCTCGACCTGCGTCTGCGCATTGCGGAGCCGTCATCGTGGTCACCGGGGTGAAGTATCGACCGGGGGGAGCCGGTAGATGGACCGACCCTCGGCATTCTTGTCGCGGCTCACGTCGCGGCCGGCATGGCGCAACCCGGTCAGGGCGGCTCGCACGGTGTGCGGCAGCCAACCGAGGCGTTCGCCGATCTCGCCGACCGAGGCTCCCTCCGGTCGTTCTAGTAGGCCGATCAGCTGCGCCCGCTTTGCATTCGGCCGCGCTGCTTGCACCTCGATCTCCGCTGACGTTCGTGGCTTGGCGGGGTCACCTTCGGACAGTCCGATGGTCTGTTCGGCTATTCAAATGGCATCGTCGGGTTTCTCCGGCTCCCCGCCGTTCTCGCGTGCGGGACGGCCAATACTCGCGTTGTCCTTCGCCTGATCGCCAATCTCGGGGGCTGCAGCCGGAGCAGCAGAACGGTTTTCAACGGCACTCTGCGAAGCCTGACGCCCTTTGCGCCGTGCGGCAGTCTTTGGGCTCGCGCTCGCCATCTCATCGACAGTTGTCCCCTCAGGTCGACGCAGCATCGCAATGACCGCATCTTGAGACGGGCCTTCCGCGTCGGGTTGAGGGTCCGGCAATGCCTCGATTGCCGACCACAGCTGATCGATCAAAGCCTCACGCGTCGCCGACTTCTTTCGCTTTTCGACACCGGGCAGGGCGTTCCACAGCGCCAGCAGCCGCTTGCCGCTCAGCTGGGCGGCGTGCAATTCCTCGTTCGATGCGACGATGACATTGGCCACTGCACCGTGGCTAAAATCAACTGCTCAGCGCTACTGCAGCGCCGGCGCGTGCAGTGCGGCGAGATCGGCTTGCGCTTCCTCGATCCCCTGGGCGGCCGCCTGCTCGAACCACAGGCGCGCCTCCACCGGGTTCGGCTCGCCGGCTGCGCCTTCGGCGAGGTAGCGGCCGAGCATCAGTTGGGCCTGGCCGTGGCCGAGCTCGGCGGCGGCGCGGAACCAGCGTTGTGCGGCCGCCCGATCCTCGGGCAGATCGTGACCGCCGGCATGGAGCGCGCCCAATGCGAACATCGCGCCGCTGTGCCCCGCGGCGGCGGCCTTCTCGAACAGTTCCAGCGCCGCGGCGGTGTCGCGCGGGCCGCCGCGGCCGTTGACCATCATTTCGGCGAGCGCCACCTGCGCCTCGCGCAGGCCCGCTGCGGCGGCGCGCGCGATCCAGGCGCGCGCCGCTTCCGGATCAGCCGCAATGCCGTGCCCCTCGGCCAGCATCCGGCCGTAAATGTACTGCGCCTCCGGCACGCCCTCGGCGGCGCGGCGCAGCCAGTGCGCCGCCTGCTGCGCGTCGGGCTCGACACCAATTCCTTTGTCGAGGCAGAGCCCGAGGTTGAATGCCGCGACGAGGTCGCCCGAGGCGGCAGCCTGCTCGAACCAGTGCGCGACCCGCGCCGGGTCCTCCGAGCTGCCTGCGCCGTCGAGCACCAGATTGGCGAGGTCGACCTGCGAGGCGGGGTCGCCGGCTTCGCCGGAGAGCCGCAGCCAGCGCGCCGCTTCGTCGGGGTCCGCCGCCACCCCGGCGCCGGTCAGGTACAATGAGCCCAGCGCGCGGGCGGCGGCGGTGTGTCCCGCCTCCGCGGCGCGGCGATACCAGCCGGCGGCCTCGGTGTAGTTGGGTGGCAGACTTCCGTTCTTGACATAGAGATCGCCGACCAGTGCCGCCGCGTCCGGATCGCCGGCCAATGCCGCGCGGCGCAGCCAGGATTCGCCGAGCACGCGATCCTGCTCGACCTCGCGCCCCTCCATCAGCGCCAGCCCCCAGCGCAATTGCGCCGAGCGCTGGCCGCGCTCGGCCGCGTGGCGGTAGAGCTCCGCGGCGACCGCCGGGTCGCGCGCCACCCCGATCCCCTGCTCGGTCAATACCGCCAGCAGATAGATCGCGGTCGGCAATTCGGCCTCGGCGGCGCGGCGCAGATGCTCGGCGACCTCGTGCCGCCCGGCCTCGTCCTCGGTCTGCGGCGCCAGCGACAGCGCGTAGCCGAGACAGCCCTCCGGGCAGCCCGCCGCCGCCGAGCGCTGGTACCAGCGATGCGCCTCCTCGATGTCGCGCATCTCTTCCGGGCCGCAGGTGAGCACATAGCCGAGGACCGCCTGGGCCTTGGCCGAGCCGGCTTCGGCGGCCTGCCGCGCCCATTTGCGGGCGGCGGCAAAATCGGGTTCGCTCGGCTCCTCTTCGGCGAACAGGCGTTCAGGTCGAGCGCCGTTGACGTCACCGGCGAGACCGTGCACGCACAGCCCGCCGAGCAGCGTCTGCGCCTCGACATGCCCGTGGCCGGCGGCGCGCTGCAGCCAGCGCGCGCCTTCGATCCGGCTGGCCGGCACTCCCGCGCCTTCGAGATAGCAGCAGGCGACACGATACTCCGCGTCCGCGATCCCGGCCTTGGCCGAGCGCGTCAATAGCGGAAAGGCCTCGGCGGCCTTGCCCTGCTCGCTGAGCCGCACCGCCCGGCGCAATGCCGCCTCGGGCGAGGCGAGGCCGATCAGGCGGTCGAGGAGGAGCATCAGGTCTCCGCTGTCACGGCTCGCGCATGCCCTCCTGCGCGAGCGGCATCATGCGGCCGAGCAGATATTTGAGCACGGTGCGCTTGCCGACCTTGATGTCCGCGGTGACCGGCATGCCGGGGATCACGCGAAACCCGCCCGGCACATCGTGCAACGCCACTTTGTCGATCGCGATGCGGGTCCGGTAGAACGGCTCGGTGCTGGTCTGCGGCACCGGCACCGCGCTGGTCGGGTTGCGCGCCTCGTCCTGCGCGGTGAAGCTGTCCGGGCTGACGATCCGCACGGTGCCCTCGGCCATGCCGTATTGCGAATAGGGGAAGGTGTCGAACTTGATCGCCACCGGGTCGCCGACATGCACAAAGCCGTTCTCGCGGCCAAAGATGTTGGCTTCGATCTCGAGCGGCGCGTCGGCCGGCACCAAGGTGAAAAAGTGCTGCCCCGACTGCATCACCGAGCCGACCGACACCTTGGCGACCGACTGCACGGTGGCGTCGGACTCGGCGCGCAGTTCGACCAGTTCGCGGCGCAATTTGGCCTTGTTCAGCAGCTCGCGCGCGTCGCTCAGTTTGCGCGTCGCCTCGGACAATTTTTGCGAGACCTCGGCGCGCCAGCCCTGGATATAGGCGTCGCGTTCGGCGGTCATCGCCGCGAGATTGCGCCGCGCGCCCTCGGCGGTCTGCTGCGCATTGGCCAATGACCGCGCCATCTCGGTGCGGGTGTCCATCGCCGCCAGGGTGTTGAGCCGGCTGCCGACCTGCCGCGCTTCGAGCTGCGCGCGCATCTGCTCGACGCTCTGCGCCAGCCCCAAGCGGTCGCGGTATCCCGCCGCATCGGATTGCGAGCGCGCGATGACGGCGGCGAGCTCGTCGAATTTGCGGGCATAGCCCTCGACCTTGGCGGTGTACTCGGCCTTGCGGTGGGCATAGATCGCGCCCTGCAATGCCATGTCGGGATCGAGCCCGCTATAGTCGAAGGGCTTGTTCTCGGCCTCAGCCTGGATGCGCGCCACCTCGGCCTCGAGGCTGGACACCTGCGCCGTCAACGCGCCCAGATCGGCCGCGGCAAAGGTCGGGTCGAGCTTCGCCAAGACCTCGCCGGCCTTGACCTCTTGCCCCTCGCGCACCTCGATCGAGCGCACGATCGCGGTCTCCAAGGGCTGCACCAAGATCGTCGGCGCCTTCGAGATCGCGATGCCGTGCACGCTCACCACCTGGTCGACCGGGATCAGCCCCATTGTCGTGATCATCACGACGACGAGGCTGGTGATGACCCACACCGTGCCGCGCGCCGAGCGCGGGATCGGCGCATTGACGATCGCCGTCGACGGCCACTGGAATTCGAGGATCGCCGGCAAGGTCGGGTCCGTCGCACCCCGCCGCCGCACCACCAGCGCATTGGAAGAAGATTTGCTCATGAGGATAGGTTCACCACGGAGACACGGAGATCACGGAGTGGATGTGCGACGGTGCGTCCCCGGGCGCACGTGAAGAAATCGCGCCCGAAGATGCAATGGGCAACTTTTCTCGTGGCTTTCCCGGCGAAAGCCGGGACCCATTCCTCCGCCACTCGGAGTTTCTAGAGGATCGCAACACCGTGCCAGCTCGGATGGGCTCGTGCCGCGGAGCGATAGGCCCCGGCTTTCGCCGGGGAAGCGTGAAAAAATAGCGATGCATGATTCTTTTCAAACGCTCTCCTCGCGGGAATGACGGCGGGATCAGAAATCGTCACTCCGTGCCCTCCGTGCCTCCGTGGTTCATCTTCTAATCGCTGCGGACCAGCCTCGGGATGATGGCGCCGCGGGGGCCGCGGCCGTCCATGTGGCGGTGCTGCTGCGCCCACAGCTGGCGGTACATTGCGCAGCGTTCGAGCAAGACCTGGTGCGGCGCGATGTCCATGACCTTGCCTTGCTCCAGGACGAGGATCTGGTCGCATTCGGTCAATGACGCCAGCCGGTGCGAGACGATCACCATCGTCCGCCCCGCGGCGATGCGCAACAGGTTGGCGCTGACCACCGCCTCGCTCTCCGGGTCGAGCGCGCTCGTCGCCTCGTCGAGGATCAGGATCCGCGGGTCGTGGATCAAGGCCCGCGCGATCGCGATCCGCTGCTTCTGCCCGCCCGACAGGTTCGGCGAGCCCTCTTCGACATAGGTCTCGTAGCCGTTCGGCATGCGCTCGATGAATTCTTCGGCGCCGGCCAGCCGCGCCGCATTGACCGCATCGGGCAATGTCAGCCCCGGCCGCCCCGAGATGATGTTGTCGCGGATCGAGCCGCGGAACAGAAAATTGTCCTGCAACACGACCCCGAGGCTCTGCCGCAGATGCCGCAGATTGATCTCGCGCAGGTCGGCTCCGTCGATCTTCAAAAAGCCGCTGTAGTCGCGGTTGATGCCCTGCAACAGCCGGGCGATCGTCGACTTGCCCGAGCCGCTCTTGCCGACGATGCCGAGCATCGTCCCGGCCGGGATCGAGAAGCTCACCCCCGACAAGGCCGGGATCTTGGTGCCGCCATAGGTGAAGGTGACATCCTGAAAGCTGATCGCGCCGGCAAATTTGGGCCGCAACCCGCCCGAGGCGGCGTCGATCTCCAAGGGCCGGTTCAACACCGCCCCGGCCTCGCCTATCGCCGCATTGACCTCCTCGTATTCCTGCACCAGCCGCGCCATGCCGACCAAGGGCTGCGCCACCCGCCCGCTCAGCATCATGAACGCAAACAATCCGCCGACCATGTAGCCCGAAGTGTCGTCCATCGCCCAATAGGCGCCGAGCATCAACGTGCCCATCGTCATGAAGCGCTCGATTGGGTTGACCAAGGTCTGCGGCCAGTTCGACAACCGGGCGAATTGGAGCCGCCATTTGCCGGTGTCGGCGACCCGCTCGTCCCACTGGGCGCGGCGCTGCGGCTCCAACGCCAGGGCCTTCACCGTCTTGATGCCGATGATCGTCTCGCTGAGCGCCGCCGCCTTCCACGTCTCGGCCCCGACGACCCGGCTGTACATCTCCCGCATCGGCTTGAGATAAGCGAGGATGATGACCGCGATCACCGCGGCGCAGAGCAGCACGACCCACGCCAACGGCGCATTGAGCCAGAACAGAAACGGCAGCAATACCGCCAGGGTCAACATATCGAGAAACGTTGCCAGCAACTGCCCGGTCAGAAACTCGCGGACCCGGTAGACCTGCGCCACCTGGTACATCGTCTCGCCGGCCGGGTGGCGCTCGAAATAATCCAATGGCAATCGCAACAACCGGCTGAACAGATGCAGGTTGAGCTTGGTGTCGAGCCGCGCCCCGACCACTGCGATGATGGCGCGGCGGGCATATTCGAGCCGCCGGCGAAACACGCCGAGGAGGAAGAACTTCTTGCCGCTCACGCCCCAACTCGTGCACACCGAGAAGTCGCTGAGCTGGGTCGCCTTGTTCGCGGTGTCCCAGCTCTGCACGATCCGGTCGAAGCGCTCCGGCAGCTCGTTCTCGCGATAGCGCTTGAACCATTCGGCTTTGACGAGGCCGCCGCCGAGCGGGGCGGGGGATTGCTGATACTGGCCGGCAAAATTGTATTCGCCGATCGTCCGGCGGATGCGGTCGAGGGTCTCGAGCGGCTCGCGATCGGCGTGCAACGGTTCGTCCCGCCGACGACTGAAGGATCGTGGCCCCCAGATCGTCTCGATCTCATGTACCTCGTCGGCTTCGGCGATCGCCGGGAAGCGCACCACGTGCCACGGCTCCTGCGCGAGAACATGGCCGACGAGATCGTCCTCGTGCAGCCGCTGCATGATGATGACGATCGCGCCGCTACGCTTGTCGTTGAGGCGGCTGTAGAGCGTGTGGTCGAACCACTCGTTGGCGGCTTTGCGCCGCGCGTCGGAAAGCGCCTCTTCCGGCTTCAGCGGATCGTCGATCAGGATGATGTCGGCGCCGCGCCCGGTCAGCACGCCGCCGGTCGAGGTGGCGAGCCGGCAGCCCTGACGGGTCGTGATGAACTCCTGCACCGCCCGGCGATGGGCGCCGAGGCGGGTTGGAAATATCCGCCGATACCACCGGCTCGTCATGATGCTGCGGCAATCGCGCGCGAGCTTGTCGGCGAGATCCTGCGCATAGCTGACGCAGAGGATCTGCATCGAGGGGCCGTGCCCGAGACACCAGGCCGGAAAGGCGATCGAGGCCATCAGGGATTTGAGATGCCGCGGCGGCAGGTTGATGATCAGCCGCCAAGGGGTTGTAAGTATTTGAAATATATATAGTTGGGTGGATATGGGTGGAAAATTGGGTGGAAAATTCTGTTTACTTACCGTTCTGGTCATCTGCGACCTGTCGATGGGCCACCCGTAGTCGGGCGACTGCGCTAGTCTTGGCCAATGTTTTCCGGCTGTATCGCGCCGTGGTGGCAGCCGACGAATGCGAAGCATGGTGACGAAGGTGCTCCAGGTCGGCGCCGGCATCTGAGCCCTCGGTGACGCCGCCGGCTCGGCTATCGCGGTTTAGCACATTGTCGGGTATGCCGGCTGCGCGGGCCACTACGCGCCAATCCTTCTGGAACCTGCGCTCCTTAAATGGCTGTCCCGTCCGACTGTTTATGATCACCGGCCCCACCCGCTTATCCGGCAGCACGCGTTGTAGCTCCGCGAGTGCCAGCGGATAGAGCTTAAAATCGACGTTGGCTTCCTGGCCAGTCTTCGTGGTTTCCTTGACCAGGACATAATCGCGAAAATGCTGCCACAAAAGACCATTCGACCAGCGCGTGCCAGTTGGCCGCTCGGGATCGGGCACCCACTCGCCTATCACATCGATTTGCCGCAGCGTGCCCTCGAATTGCAGTGCCTGGGCAAGCCCGAGCTCCGGTCGACCTAGCTCATGCGCCTTCTGAATGAATGCGACGACCTGTTCGTAAGTAATGACAGTCTTGCGGGGCGGCGTGCCCTTGAACCGCATCTCGGCGAGGATGGCTTTTAGCTTATCGCAATTCGGTAACCCCATTGTCTGGCCATACCCGAATAGGATGCGCAGCATCGTCATACAGCCGTGTGCTCGCCCGATCCGCGGCGGCAGTCCCGGCGATTTAGGTTCCCCTAATTTGCGATACCAGCGCCGAAAATCCTTGCCATTAAGTCTGTCGATCCGGCGCGCCCCGACCGATGTCTTCAGCAGCTTTAGCTGTTGATCATAGGTACGCTGTGTCCGGTATCGCAGATCGTGATACGGTGATTCTTCATCGCTCGCATAAGAGTTGATCAGACTGGCGAGCGTGCCGTCAAACATTGGTGCCGGCCGCTCGTTCGCGAGCCAGGCCTCCATTTTTGCCCATTCTGCACGGCACCGCTCAGCGAGCGCGGTATGGTCATTGGGGTCAATGTGGAGTTGAATTACAGACGGACGGTAGCCGAGCGCTACTGCTGTTTTTCTCGCCCGCCAACGCGGGATCCTGGCGCCGTCTTTGGGCCTCTTTTTCCACTCGAGACCCGGTGCGTCGCCAGGCTCACGCGACATCCCACCTTTCCTCCCCGTCAGGCTGCGAGGCAACCATATTGCCCAATCCATGCCGGTTGCGGAAGAATACCTCAACCGCTGGCCAGAAGCGACCTTTCATAATCGGGTCAATCTTTGGCAGCCCTTCGCGCTCAAGCTGTGGCGCGATCCGTCGCCAGTGTTTCTCGGATTGCGACAAGCGCCGCGCAATCTCCGCCTCGCCAGGGTAGAGGCCCTGGCGTTTCAGAGTTGGCGTGTTGATGTCGCGCTCAGTCATTAAACGGCCAGAGAGATGCCACCGAGGGGTCTTTGAGGCGGTCGGAACGACGTGATCGTGCCCTTCGAGCCAACGGTCCAGTGTCGCGCGCAGGTTCGACGACAGATCGGCGAGCTGTTCGAGCAAGGAGGCGGTCACCTATTCGCCCTTCTGTTCTTTCCGCGCCCTACGCCGGTCGACCTCATCGATCAGCCGCTGCCACGCATCGTCCACCAGAAAACGGTTTGCCGTCCTTGTTGGCCTGCTCGTTCACTACCGTCTCTTTCCAGCCCATCTGGGTTTTGGCGTAGAAGATCGCCGCGGTCATGCGGACCTGCTCGCTTTTTGATCGGATCGCCGAGCATTGGCTTTTTGCCGAGGATGGCGCAGAGGATAAAATTGCCGACCAAAGCGTGGAACTCGGTAGCGCCACTCTCGAGGCTCGGCGGCGAATGCCCGCGCGAGCGTCATCGGGGCCACGGGCTTCCTGGTTCGCGGGTTGGCGATGGTCTTGCAAATCCGGTCCTCGGGTATTCCCAGCGCCTTCATCAGTTTAACTTGATCGCGCTGGTCCTGGGTTGGCTCAAATTTCGGCTGTCCACGGCTCCTTTTCTCGGTCATTTTGATCTCTTTTTTGTAATACTACGGGAATTAAATTCTTATCTCGTCAACTACTGTCGATTTAACTTCTGTCGCACGGCGCCTCTATGCGGGATCGATCAATCCCCTTTCCCCCGCGACGGATACGGAGTTGCCGGTGGCGAGGCGGCCGGAACTAATGGCCTGCGGCGCCATCCGACGCGTTCCGTGCCGCGGACGGGACGCTGTCTTGAATCTACACGTGAACTCCGCAATTGTCAATTTGTAATTGCTAAAATAGCTGGATAGCCTACTAGGGAGGACTTGAACACACCATCATTTTGCGAACCGCATCAGCCGTATCAGAAACGCAAAATGCCGCTAGTCAACTATATTCAAAGCACTAAGCCGCTAAAATTATCTGAATAATTTAGCGGCTTAAAAGAGCGCGTTGCTCGGGGCCCCTTTTTTATAGACTCTAAGAATTAATCCGACCTGCGAGGAGAGCGGCCCCAAACGACTGGAATCCTAGAAGGTTTTGAGCTCCAACATGGTCTTCTCGCACCAATACGCCCGGACATTATCACATCGCGCCAGAGAGCTTCGGCCGGGACTTCAATCAGGACAAGAATGTCGACCTTGCCGCCGGCCAGCAGCTCTACGTCAAGATAGTCTCTTTAGAATCCTGGGGGAACCGCCTCACTTGCAGCCGTTGGCTCGTTCTGGGGCCCCGCCGGACCGACGGGCGCCGCTTCGGGGTAGAGCGACATAGGGGGTGCCCCAGGGGAAACGATTGGTCGACAGGGGCCTGGTTTCACGAGACATCCCGCGCCAAAGCGTTCGTGATGCTAGGGACTGAGCCTCGGCAGATTCCGGCCGAGGCCGGTAATAAAAGCCGCTGCGCGCAACCCCGAGCAGCGCGCAATATCATTCGAATGACCGTTCGGCTCAATTAGCTGACCGAAGTTCCGGCACGGGTGAAGGTCCTATTTCCGCTGTTCTCCGACCAGGCCAGCAAGGTCTCTTTAGAGGCATGAGGACGCGTTCCCGCTGCCAAAGCTGAGCGCCCGCTCGCTGGGGTCGACCCCGAGCCAACCTGCTTTCCGCGATCCGCACGATCGAGTTCATTGGCGGCATCGACGCGTCTTGCGGGAGAACTGCGACAGCAAACTGTCGCCCGAGATCCGCCGCCGAAGCGACGCATCGCGACCGCGGTGGCGGCGCGGACTAGCGCGCCGCCGCCACGGCCCCTATCCTCCGTTCCGAACAATACCCCGACGCCTGCGGTTACTCCCATGGCCAACGAGCATTTCTTCTTCGGGGGCAATAGCGTCACCGTTACGTTTCCAACGCCGGTATTGGACGTCGGCGTGTTCTTCAATGTAAATCAGAATTCCGGAACTTTTACACTTACCGCATCGGTGGGCAGTGTCGGCACGAACAGCGCAACGTTCGATACCAGCACGTTCGTGTTTGCCGGAATAGTGTCGACCACACCGTTCAATAACATCACGTTCGCGAGCACCGACGTCAACTTGGGATCGTTCAACATTCCGGAAATCGAATTCGGACCGGCTGCCACTCCTGCCATTCCCGAGCCTGCCACTTTCGCCCTGCTCGTGACCGCTCTGGCTGGTCTCGGGATTATTTTAAGTCGTTTATCGCGACGGTCGCAAGCGCGGGCATTCGACTGGGTGGCCTTCCCTCGATGAATTGATGACCATCGCCGAGAGTTGGCTGTCAGTCGTGACCGGCATCCCTGGTAGTGGGAAGAGCGAGTTCATCGACGCCATCGCTAATCGAAGCTGCGGCTCAGCACGGCGGCGGGGAATTTGCTCTCGGTGGTGCTGTTGCGGCCGCTTTCCTTCCGACCGCGCGTGAAATCTGCCCTCGGCCCGAGGATCAGCATTCTTCGGGCGCCCATCGGGTGCCTTGGCTGCGGGCCCCTATAATGCTGGTTATCGGTGGTTGGGGCGCCCGATCTTGCTCCCAGCGGCGATGCAATTCTTTGACCGGCACACCTGTGAGCGTCCCCGGGCCGCCAGGCTGCGGTTAATCAGCCGACCCGCACCAGTGCACCGCCATCGACCGGCAGCGCCACGCCGGTGATGAAATTGGCTTCGTCGGAAGCGAGAAACAGCGCTGCATTCGCGACGTCCCATGCTGTTCCCATCCGGCCACGCAGCGGAACCTTGGCATCGCGCTCCGCAGCGACCTCGGCGCGGCTGCGGTTGCCGGCCCGAGCGCGCGTGTCGACGGCCATTGGCGTATCCATGAGTCCTGGCAAGATGCAGTTGGCGCGAATGCCGTATGGAGCGTTTTGCAGAGCGAGCTGCTCGGTAAAGGCGATCATTGCCGCTTTGGTCGCCTTGTAGGTGACGAGGGGGTAGCTGTTCTCGCGCGCAGCCACAGAAGAAATGTTGATGATGGCACCGGAGCGCTGAAGGCGCATGATCGGCAGTACGTGCTTGCAAGCCATGATCGTGCCGCGCAGGTTGATCGCGCAGACGCGGTCGAAGGCCTCCTCGCTTAGTTCGTCCAGCGGCTTGTCGCCACCCCCGATGCTGACTCCGACATTGTTGTGCAGGATATCAATGCGGCCCCAGCGCGCCCGAGCCGCCTCCATCGCGGCGGCGAGCGTCTCTTCCTTGGTCACGTCGGCGGCGAAGGGTACGCACTCGCCACCTTGCATCGCCATCGCGGCGGTCTCCTCGGCGGAGGCGATAAGCCGGTCGACGGCCAGGATCCTGGCGCCTTCTTGCGCGAAGCGGAGCGTTGTCGCACGGCCGTTCCCGATCCCCTCACCGGGGCTTTGCCCGGCCCCAACGATTACAGCGACCTTGCCTTCGAGACGCATGGCAGCACTCCTCGCAACAGGTGTTCAAGGATGCCTCTATGGTGCCTCCCTTCGCAAGTCAGCCCGGGCGTCCCGAATCGAGGGCGGTCGTCAGATCCTGGCTAACCAAGACTACTCCACTGACAAGAGACATCCCGTGGTATTTCCTTAGCTATGCCACCCCCGTTGCTTCTGCTGCAGGACATTATCGTGACCTTTGGGGTCACACCCCTGCTTTCCGGCGCGGAGCTGGCCGTTGCGGCTGGCGACCGGGTTTGCTTGGTCGGGCGCAATGGCTCCGGCAAATCCACGTTGCTGCGCGTTGCGGCCGGGCTGGTACGGCCAGATGCCGGGGATCGCTTCGCCCAGCCCGGCTCCACAATTCACTATCTGCCGCAAGAACCGGATTTGTCCGGCTTCGCTTCGACCCTAGCCTATGTCGAGGCGGGGTTTGGTGCCGAGATGACAGATAGTCGCCACCGGGCGCTATATCTGCTCAAAGAACTTGGCCTTTTCGGCGAGGAAGACCCCACGGCTCTTTCGGGCGGCGAGGCACGCCGCGCCGCCCTGGCCCGCGTGCTGGCTCCCTCTCCCGACATCCTGCTGCTGGACGAGCCGACCAACCATCTCGACCTGCCCGGTATCGAGTGGCTGGAGCGCGAGTTGGCCGGGATGCGCTCCGGTATCGTCTTGATCAGCCACGACCGCCGGCTGCTCGAGCGCATCTCGCGCACCACGATCTGGCTCGACCGCGGCATCACCCGGATCCTCAACGAGGGCTTCAAGGCGTTCGAGCCCTGGCGCGACGCGATGCTGGAGCAGGAGGCGGGCGAGCAACACAAGCTCGGCCGCAAGATCGCGATGGAGGAGGATTGGCTGCGCTATGGCGTCACCGCACGGCGCACCCGCAACCAGAGGCGGCTCGCCGAGCTGCACGCGCTGCGCAGGAAGCGCAAGGAGCAACGTACGGCGCAGGGTTCGGTCCGGCTGGAGGCGGCTCAGGCCGAGTTGTCGGGCCGGCTGGTCGCGGTCGCGCGGGGCATCTCCAAATCCTATGGCGGTCGCCCGGTCGTGCGGGATTTTTCGGCGCGCATCATGCGCGGCGACCGGGTCGGGATCGTCGGCCCCAACGGTGCCGGCAAGACGACATTGCTCAATCTGCTGACCGGCGCGCTGATGCCCGATATCGGCGAGGTTCGGCTCGGCACCAATCTCGCCCCGGTAGTTCTCGATCAGCGCCGCGAAACCCTCGATCCGGAGCAGAGCCTGACTGAGGCACTTATTGGCGGCAGCGGCGACACTGTGACGCTCGGCGGCCAGAGCCGCCATGTGATCGGCTACATGAAGGATTTCCTGTTCCGCCCTGACCAGGCCCGCACTCCGGTCAGCGTGCTCTCCGGCGGCGAGCGCGCCCGGCTTACCCTTGCCCGGGCCTTCGCCCGGCCATCCAACCTGCTGGTGCTCGACGAGCCGACCAACGATCTCGATCTCGAAACCCTCGACCTATTGCAGGAGCGGCTGGCCGAGTATCCCGGCACGGTGCTGCTGGTCAGCCATGACCGCGACTTCCTCGATCGCGTGGTGACGTCAGTCATCGCGACCGAAGGTGACGGGCGCTGGATCGAGTACGCCGGTGGCTACACCGATATGCTGGCGCAGCACGAACCGGCCGGCCGCAGAACGCTACCCTCAAGGGTCTCCGGAGCGAAGCGACCGCGGCCGGTGACCGAGATCAGAGCGCAACCCCCCGCCAGGCCCCGGCGAATTAGTTTCGACGATCGACGTGCGCTGGAGATGCTGCCGGCCCGGATCGCGGAATTACAGACGCAGATTACTGGACTGAATGCCGTCCTGGCCGACCCGGACCTGTATGCCCGCGATCCGGGACGGTTTGTCGCTACATCACAGGCGCTTGCCATCGCGCGTGATGAACTGGCTGCAGCCGAGGAGCAGTGGCTGACTTTGGAAATGCTTCGCGAGCAAATTGACGATGACGAGCGGAAGTCCTGATTTTGGCTAGCCCTTGATCTTTGCCGGAACAAAGTGCCCGATCATATCCAAGTCGAGATGCGGTTAAGTTCGACAGCGCGTTTTAAAGCCACACGGCATCAACGATCGCTGGGCGCGCTGACCGCGCCGGCGTTTCGCATCGGGTCGTTACGAGAACCCCGTCAGGTGCAGCGGTGTTTTCACTGCGCGCGCCGCTTTCCGAGCAATCAATGTCCGCTTTGACCGAAGACACCCTGCTGATCCGGCGAGCGATCGCCTATGTATCGAGCTCTACCGCGAGCTGACCGCGGAGAACGGCGCCCCCAGTCTCGGGACGCAGAACCAGGTGATCGAATTCATCCTTGCCGACCCCGAGTTGCGCGAGGCAGTCGCGCAATGGGGTCAAGCGGCCGACCCGGATGAAGCGACGACCCAGCCACTCAGGCGGCTGCCCTGTGGCGCGACATTCCAGCGCGTCCGGGCCTATCTCCGGCGGGTGATGGAGGAGCCGGTCTTCACGCGACCTGGGCAGGAACCCGGCGATCGCCGCTGACCGAGCTTCGTGGGTATCTAGCAGAACATTCGCGCGAGCCGCGAAACATCGGACCCCGCCGGTGATCTTGCCTATCGCATCCTTCATCCTCGATGCGCCCCCGCGCGTGCGCGTACGCGCGCTGCCGGACGGGAAGTGTGCGGGAATCTCGATGTTGATCATGGTGAGCTGGGGTAAGAAGACGACCATCGGGCTAGGAACTGCTGCCGAGGAAAGCACATGGGCGTTCGTTCATTTCAGACCATGGTGCCGATGCGCGACGGCGCTAGGCTCAACACGTTTGTGTTCCTGCCGGAAAGTGGCGGCCCGCGCTTCCCGGTGATCCTGCACCGGACGCCCTATGGGATCGCGGCGGCGGATGCTAGGGACAAATTCGACCATACCAACGCCTGGCTGCCGAGCGCCGCCGAACCGATGCGCGGTTCCATCCTGCGCGGCTGGAGGAACATCGTCGCGCGTGGCTACGTCGCGGTCTATCAGGACTGCCGCGGTCGTCACGGGTCGGAAGGCGAGGACCAGGTTTATGCCGATGACGCGGCCGACGGGTACGACACACTCGACTGGATCGCCGGCCAAGACTGGTGCAACCAACGGGTCGGCATGTCCGGCTCCTCCGCCGGCGCCACCACGACCTTTGCTGCTGCTTCTACCCGGCATCCGAGCCTGCGTGCCTTCTTCGCCCAGGCCGGCGCTTCCAGCATCTATGACGATGTCATTTACGAGGGCCAGGGCATCGAAATGGAGCGGCTGTGGTTATGGGTCGCCAAAAATATCCCCGGCCTTTCCAAATCGCACCGCGAGGCGGTGCTGGCGCGGTTCGGCATCAGCGCCGCCGAACTTGACAGCGGGGGCGTTTTGGCGGCAGAGCGCTACAACCGCCTCGACGCGGCTCGCCTGGAAAAACCGCCCTTTGTCAACTCGCCCGATTGGCTGCTGCTGCCGCTGACCGGCTATCCGGACTTCGCGACCTGGCAGCCGTTTCTTGACGAGATCATCACCCATCCGGGCGACGACGCCTTCCGCGCCCGGCACAATTTCCGCCGCACCATCGACATACCGGGCTTTCATGTCACCAGCTGGTTCGACATCTTTCAGACCAGCGTGATCGCCGCGTTCAATGATATCCAGGCGCGGACGGGCACGCAGAAATTATGGATCGGCCCCAACGAGCACTACTTCGTCTACACCAGCAATTTTTGGGCGCGCGATCCTTATTTCGAATGGTTCGACCACTGGCTGAAGGGCCAGCGCAGCGCCCTCATCGACGAACCCGCGGTGTTCTATTCGCCTCGCGCCTGGGTTGATGAACGCGATAGCTACGTTCCTGATGACTGGGTTCGTGTCGAACGTTGGCCGCCACCGGGCACATCGCCGCAGCGGCTCTATCTGTGCGGCGACGGCAGCCTCGCGGCCGATTGCCGAGGTGGTGCTTCCCGCACCTATCGCTACGATCCGCACCATCCGATCCCCAGTCTCGGCGGGCGCAACATGCTGATCGACGCCGGCCCGCGCGACCAGTGCCCGGCTCAGTCGCTACCCGATTACGGCCTGATCTATCGAGGCGAGCCGCTTGACGCCGACCTGACGATCGCCGGCGCGGTGCGCGTTACTCTGCATGTCGAGTCCGACTGCCCAGACACCGACTTTGTCGCCAAGCTGATCGAGGTCACGCCTGAAGGGCATGCCATGCTGCTGATGGACGGGGTGATGCGCGCGATGTACCGCGACCCGTCGGCCGGGCCTCAGCCGATGGCACTCGGACAGGTCTGCCGGGTGACCATCGCCCTAGGCGACATTCACCACACGTTCCGCGCCGGCAGCCGGATCGAAATCGATGTGACCAGCAGCAACTTCCCACGCCGTGCCCGCAACACCAATAGCGGCCACCCCGTGCTGGCGCGCGATCGCGAGGCCGACATTCGCGTGGCCACTAACACAGTCCAGCACGCGCCGGCGACCCCATCCGTTGTCGAACTACCGGTGCTCGCCCGTCAGAAACAAACGCAAGAACCCGCGAGACCCACATGCTAAAACCGCCGCCCGCCGTCGCCCATTGAGGTAGGGTCGCCCGATTGATGGTCTAAGCATAAGATGAAGGTTGGCATGCCACGAGTTGGTATCGCGTTCTCCGGCGGCCTCACCCCCGGCGAGATCGTCGACTGCGTAAAACTCGCCGAGCGGCTGGGCTATGAATTGGCGTGGGTGGCAGAAGGACATGGCGGCGACCAGTTCGCGGTGCTGGCGGCCTGTGCCATTCAGACCTCGCGCATCCTGCTGGGAACCAGTATCACCAGCGTCTTTGTCCGCACAGCGCCGACGATCGCCATGGCGGCCGCAACTCTCGATGAGTTGACCGGCGGACGATTCATCCTTGGCGTCGGGTCGAGCCACAAGGTGCAGGTCGAAGCCGAGCACGGCATGGCCTATGGCAAACCCCTGACCCGCGTCCGGGAAACGGTAGAGGTGATCCGCCGGCTGCTGCAAGAGGGACGGGTCAGCTATCAGGGCGAGACCGTCCGGATCGAGAGCTTCGATCTTTGGTTTACCCCGCGCCATTCGACGATTCCGATTTACGCCTCAGCCGTCTCCCAGAAGATGACCGCTCTCTGCGGGGAGATTGCCGATGGGATCATTCTGACGAGGAGCACGCTAGTCACCGCGGCGGTCGTCAGAGAACAACTGGCCGAAGGGGCACGGCGGGCGGGCCGGGACCTGGACCAGATCATTGTTACCACGCTCTTGCCGGCGGCCGTAGGCGAAACCCGCCGGGAAGCGCTCGACGCATTGCGCCCGGGTCTTGCCTTCTATGCGGGCTTCTTTCCTCGCTACAATCGCATGATGGCCGAACACGGTTTTGTGGAAGAGGCGGCGGCGATCGCCGCGGCATGGTCACGCGGCGACCGGGATGCGGCCGAGCGGGCAGTCAGCGACGAACTTATCGATGCTACCAGCATTGCCGGAACGCCTGAACAATGCCGCGAACGGGTCGAGGCGTATCGGCGGTCAGGAATTGATGTGCCGATCCTGAGCCCCTTCGCGCGCGGGGCCAGAGCCAAGGCCAAGTTCGAAGCATTGATCAGGGCCTGTGCGCCCTCAGCTGACGACCGTTAACCTTCAATCGACCCCGGCGAACTCGGTGCCTACGATTGCTACGTCCGCGCGCTCATGGTCCTAGCTTGGCCTTGGTGCGGAGTTTTTGGCGGCCAGTTTTCAGAAGGACGCTGCTGACTGATGGCGATCCATATGCGCAAGGTGCTCGGCGGCGCTCAGCCGCCTCGCGCCCGCGCGATGGTGCGGTAGCGGAAGCTACGGAAGCGGAGCGCGCAAGTCGCTGACGAGGCCCTACAACCTAGCGATCTTATCAGGAAGTTCATCGCGGTATTGCCTCCATCCAGCTCGCGCTCAGGCGGCTTACCAGGGCGTAGATCGTCATCTCAGCAAACCACCGACCTTCACCGCACGATGGCGAAGGTCTGCAAATCGGGTGGTGAAGGGACCTTCGCCGAAAGGCACGGCAACGGCGAAGTTGCGCCGATTTCGGCCGTTCGCGGAGTGGCAAGCAATCGGCCGGGGCTCGACCCAGTGAGGTCACCAAATCGCCAAGCGGCGCAATCATTGCCCCGGGTTATTATTACTCGTTGCCTGATAATGGTTCGTGAGCATCCTGGCAGCGAGGGGATGGGTGCCGGGGTCTAGCTTCGAAGAGTATTGCGGAATGTATATTGTGACGATGGTCTTTGCGGCATTGCGTCCCGTCGGAGCAGATCTTACTGTTGCGGCACCACCAAACTCTTTCGCAAGGGCATCCACTTGGTCAAGATACAAGTCGGCTTCGAGGTCGCCTAGTTCCTCATCTCCTTGAGCGTACCCAACAGGCCCTACACGGCGCCCACCATTGCTGAAGGAAATGGCCACGTACCGTCCTTTTAAGCCGATTGGTGGTCGAGGGGTACCAAGGCGAAGGTTTCTTGCGCTCAAAATGGCCGCTCTCAGGCGTACCTTCTTTCTGAAATTGTAGACGATAATCCTCAACATGGCTTCCAGTTTTGTGGAATCGATCCTGACAGGCCAAAGGTCCGGCGCAAGCTCCGCCCGAAACCTAAAACCGCGCAACGAACGTCCAAGCTTTTCTAGCATCGCAGGGAGCAACTTATTCAGACCCACGACTCCCGGGTCGCGATGCTCTTTATTGCGCAGGGTCCCCTCAGATTGATGAGCACCAGTTCGTAGCGTGGCTTCACCCTCCCGCAGTCGCCGCGGTCTCAGCTGGAGTGGGATAACTCGCTTGGGCCCAAAGCCGTAATCACCTTTGGTATCACCTCGAAGTACCTTTAAAAAATCTATGCCTCTGTATTCGCAAGTAAGGCAGATCGACAGGAGCACCAGATATTCTCTGATAGTCCGCTCGGTAGCAATCCCGTTTGAGAATCGTCGAAATTTAGCGAAGCTTTTAATGGCATGCTCTGCATTATTGTTGTTCCATGGAATTCCATCGTACGCCAGGAACGTGAACATAAGTCCCCTATATTTGGCAATTCTCCTAACGTAGGTCTTTGTCGCATCAGAAGTAAAGGATTGACCGATCACCCAGTCACAAAACCGTTCTGCACGTGCACGGTATTTATTCAGATGGCGTCTCCTAAGTCCGTATCGATCAATAGCATAAACGATGTCCTTTAGCAACAACGAGAATTTATTGGCAATAGATTTAAGCTCATTATCAAAGGGATGCTTCAGCAGATCCTCGTTCATATCTCGCATCAGATGGATCAGGCAGCGCTGTTGAGGCATATCGAGGGTGTCGTATGCGGTGTAGAAGTCTGATACCAGCACCCCCTTGAACCTCTGCAGCATTTCAGGCAGGAAAGAGCCCTCGCGTGAGGTTCTATAGAAAAAATAAACTGACTCGGTGCTCGCCAGTACCCACACATATCCTTTGTCTTTCTGCAGGTTGACCGTGGTTTCATCGATATGAATCAACCTTCCACTCAGAAGTTCCTTCAATATCTTCTCGTAGCCTGTTTTAAAGTATTCGGCGACGGAACCCTTGAATAGGTATACCGTTTCCTTCGGTAACCGGATGCCGAACAAGTCCAGCAAAGATCTGTGAATCCGGTTCAAATTCTGGCCCCCAAGCAACAACTGGTAAATGCACCAACTGATCACTCCGCGCCCATACTTGGGTATCTGTCGATATCGCTGAAAGGAGTTTGGAACGAATCGACTTCCACAGCGACCACAGCGATATCGCCAGGATACATAGCGCGTTATCCATCTCTTGGTTCCCCCACTCATGAACTTGAGATCCAGGATTTCGTGCGATGTCTGCGTCAACGCCTCTATGTTCCTGCCATCGCAGACAGGGCACTTTGCTGCACGCATAGTTATTATCTTATTCGGCTTTAATGATAACCGTTTTTGTCGGTTGGACGACTTAGTGGGCTTCTTCTTAGTTCGAACAAATACTCTGTCGCGCTGGTAATCGAAATAGGCAAGGCGATTGATCGTTCGAAAATCCTCAAGAGCGTAGTCTGTTGGTCCGTACAACTGCCATTCATTCTTTTCCGTGGCTAAAGTACTTGTGGACGTGACTTGGACGCCCTGTTCATGCTGAGATGACCCAGAAAACCCGGGTGCGACGATCTTCTCTAAAAACTCGGCAACGCCCTTCAAAGCAGCACAATCTTGATAGTTGTATTGGATCAACATGGCCTTTAGGAGAGGGTCGTGGTCGGTTAGCCAGCGATCTCTCCACACCAAGGTCTGTAAACCCGACGATAATGGACCGGACCACTGATAACCTAGAAAGCCGCCGATCTCTTTCAGTGAGTTGGAATATGTCGGAAAGTAGATATGGGAACCGATTACGTTAAGAATATCGACACTCCGGCCCAGTGCGCCGTCTATCTGACGTTTATATTGGTCGGTCATGCGGGCCCTGATACGTCGTAGGGCCGTGGTCTCGTACTTACCGAAGTGCAGGAGGCAGTAATCCGGGTACTGATCCAAATGATCCATGAAATCTGCAAACATGCATATCTGATCCGGTTCACTTGACGTGTCGGACCAAAATGAATGACGCGTCTCATGCCCATTAGAGATCGTGATCACGCCGATGAGATAGTAGGAACGGCTCTGCGGCGTTCCCTCGATATCGAGGTAAATCCGTGTGTCCGGATAGGTAACGGCAGGACTGCCGTGAACGAAAACCTTCGTCTCTCGGAGTGCAAGGGCGCGAAGAGGAAGATGGTGTGCCGGCGAAGATTTTTTCGTACGTTTGGATTTTCGCCGCAATCTAAATGTGTACGAGAGTTGGTTTACTGTAAAAATACCCTTCCTATTCAATTGTTTAATTTGAACTTCGTTCATCCCGCTCAGGAGGCTGAGATTGTCGTCTTCGACCGCCTGCTTGTGGCAACGATCGTGGAATACACAGGTTTGGCAGTGGTTATTAAGTACGAGCATCGGAGATTGAAGGTTTTGAAGCAGTTCTGCGATCTCACGTAGCAAGTTCCGGGCGACTGCGAGCCCAGGAGTGAGGTGTATAGTCGTGGGCTTTCCTTCACTGCGGCAAACGAGACCAATATTAGGTGCCATCTCCTGAAGTTCCGATATAAGCAATGCAAACAGCTCGATCAGAGACTTTTCCGGCGTGCGGATCGGCCCGTCGTGAAAAAGGACTGGCATGTAATGACCTTGGCTCAGCGCCGCCAAAGGTTCGGCTTTGACTAGCGCATCTAAATTCATCGAAATGATTCCGTTCTCGAACCTGCCATGCAGGATGAGATCGTCGACTCCTTCTCGCAGTTTGGATGCGAGCAAGACTATGCCTTCACTAACCTGGTAACCCCGATAACCTGCCAGAAGGTTCGCTGTTGCACGCAGCCGTTGGCGTTCTCCCGATTCAATGCGCCAACGCTCGTAGTCCGACTCGATACCGTGCCTGCCCGCCAGTGTCAGGAAGCCCTTTGTTTTGCAACGCAGATAACTATCCAAAACCTCGCGCGTTACTCTCGATGTCGCAGCCATCTCGTTCTCCCGAAATACCGGCCCGACAGAAGAATGCACCACTTTCCTCCCGATTATTCTACCGAGTTCGATAGTCCGCCAACAAATTCGGGGCATTCCGCTCGAGTGCGATTTGGAGACCGCAAAATCGTGGCTCGGTGTTCGGGCGTGCCTGCAACCGGATCGATCGAGAAACGAATTCGCCTTTCAAAGCCGGTGCGTATTGGTGTGCCAACAGATTCGGGTGGCATTCCGTTCGAGTGCTTCTCGGCCCGGCGGACCGCCTCGGGCCCGGCGCTCGGTGGGTTAGTGTATAAACTGACCGATACTCGCAGCACCGGCTCCGAGAGGTAAACGCGGTTCTCGACCGCTTGACGCGAGCCGGACCGCCAGTCGACCCGGGACGCGCTCGGACGGGGTCGGCGCGGAGTGTGACTCGGTGTGCGCCCGCCTTTTGGGATGCCACGCTGCCGACGGTGAGGAACTGCGTTACCGATTTCGAGACCGCAAAATCGCGGCGCGGTGTGCAGGCGTGCCCGCAACCAGATCGAACGCAAGACGATTCCAAATTATTGCAAACTATTCAATGAGTTCTCCCCTTAGGCCCTCCGGCTAACATTCGACGCGGAGCGCGCTGACGAGCGCAAACTGGCGCGCCGGCTGTGGGAACCAAACTCGGGGAAATCCCGATGAAACTGGGCCAGATTGACAATCCCGGTCTCGTCCGACAGTAGATGAGCGGGAAAAGGAGGGGTTTGTCATGGCCCAAGCCCGTGTTCCGCCCCGCATCAGGCGGGTGCAAGTTTCGGCCCTTGTACTTCTCGTGATCGCCGGAACGCTGAACTATGTCGACCGTGCTGCACTCTCGATCGCCAATCCGCTGATCCGTGAAGAACTCGGCCTGTCGATCGCCGATATGGGGCTTTTGCTTTCTGCATTCCTCTGGGCTTACGCTTTCAGCCAGCTTCCCGGCGGGGCGCTGACGGACCGCGTCGGTCCGCGCCGCCTGTTGGGCCTCGGCCTGTTCGTCTGGTCGCTCGCCCAGGCGGCGGCTGGTCTGGTCGGGAGCTTCTGGCAGTTCGTTGTCGCCCGCATCTTCCTCGGTGCCGGCGAGGCGCCGATGTTTTCCGGCGCAGCACGCGTCGTACGCGACTGGTGGAACGTGCGAGACCGCGGATTGCCGACAGGGATCTGGAACTGCGCCTCCTCGCTGGGCCCCACCATCGCACCGCCGCTGCTGACAGTCCTGATGATCTCTTTCGGTTGGCGCTGGATGTTCGTCTCCATGGGTCTCCTCGGGATCGTCGTCGCTATCCTGTGGTACACCGTTTATCGCGAAGTAGCGGAGGCGGCGCTTTCCCCCGGAGAAGCACACCACCTCACCGAGGGCGAGGAGGAGCCGCCACCGGCACAGCACGTGACATTGGCTGAGTGGGGGCAGCTGTTCGGGTTCCGCGTCACCTGGGGCCTGATCCTCGGCTTCTTCGGGATCGTCTACATGGTTTGGCTGTTTCAGGCGTGGCTCCCAGGCTATCTGGAAATTCAGCGCCACATGTCGATCCGCGCCACCGGATTCGTGGCCGCCATCCCCTATGCCTGCGGCGTGGTGGGCAGCATCGGCGCAGGCTGGGTTACGGACAGACTGATGGCGGGCGGGTTCTCGCCGATCAATTCGCGCAAGCTGCCGATCATCGCCGGACTGGTGGCAATGGCGGCATTCACCTTCGTGGCAGCTGAAACGCCGAGCAACGTGGTGGCGGTTATGGCCATCTCGGCCGCGGTCTTCTTCGCCGGTGGCGCGAGCGGCATGTCGTGGGCCCTGGCCTCAGTCGCCGCACCGGCCCACTGCACGGCATCCCTGGGTTCCATCCAAAATTTCGGCGGATATCTCGGTGGCGCGCTGGCTCCCACCGTAACCGGGTTCATTGTGCAGGCGACCGGCACCTTTGTTCCCGCCCTGCTGGTTGGTGCGGTGATCGCGCTCGCCTCGGCAGTCGCCTACCTCGCGGTGATCCCGAACCGGCCTATCCGGTCGGCCGAGCTCGGGGTAGCCGCACCGTCTGCACGACCAAGTGGCGCGTCCTTGCTGCATCGCTGGCGTTGCTGATGTTGAAAGCGCGACCGGCGCCGGCGGCCATGCCGGCGTGACAGTGTTCCCTGCACCGGACGCAAGCCCGCCGGTGTGCGGAAACGTCAGCCTGAGAGGTATTCCTGGGACTTGAAGCTTAGGGCGCGCGTAGCCTCGGGCGCGTCGGCGATCTTGCGGATGCTGGCCCAAGTCTGCTTGTAATTCGGGATGATCAGTTCGTTGACGCCTTTCGATACCACGTTTCCCATCGTTCCGGTCGGGTACGCGAATAGCATGAACGTTTGCTTCGGCTTTGCCGTCGGCCGCGGTTGAGCCATCGCCTGGGTCGAGCCGTTGTCGTTATACACCTCGACCAGATCGCCGGCGTTGAGCCTCAGTTCCTTCATGTCCTCCGGATTCAGTTCGAGGAACGGGAGCGGCCAGCGGCCCATCACGAAATCATTGTACTGATCGAGATAGATCGACTGCCAGACGTGATTGGCTCGCCCGTTGTTGACGAGGTAGGGAAACTTCTCCTTCTCCTGCTGTTTGCCGGGCGCTTCCAGCCCCCGCCACTGGGTCGGCATGAATTTGGCCTTGCCTTCCTTGCCGAATTTTCCGTCCGCGTAGAGACGCTTGGTGCCGATGATCTTCCCATCCTTGAAGTCGACGGCGGGTTCTTGAAAACCGTTGGTCCCCATCGCGCGCAATCGCTCGTAAGTCACGAACTTCCCACCGTCGGCGTGCTTGTTATAGCCGTCCATGAAGGCGTCTTCTTCGGTCTTCCAGTCATAGCCCTTGAACTTGTCGGCATTGTCGTTTTTGCCGGCGCGCCGCCACGATTGTTCGAGCGCCTGGGCTAACCCTGCAACAATGAGACAATCGGGCTTTGCACTGCCCGGCGGATCCATATAGCGCTCGGTGAGCCGCATCCGCCTCTCACCATTCATCGAGGTGAGGTTCATCTCGCCCGAGGTCGCCGCCGGCAGAACGAGATGGGCGTCCTGGCCGATTTTGGTCGGTACAATGTCGACATTGATGCTGAAAAGACCGCCCTGCCGGATCGCGCCCATGATCGCGTCGACCATGTGATCGCGATCACCGTAGGGGATGTCGGTCATCGCGTACTTCACGAGATCGGTCCGCTTCTTATAGAAGCGGCGGAACTCCATGGCGTTGAGCGTGGTCTTGAAATGGTCGCACGCCCAGATGTGGTGGACGCCGCCTTTGCCGTCGATCAGCAGCTGATCGATATAGGGAGCCGGCTTGCCGCCGGGATAGTCGGGCCTGACATAGCCTTCCTGATGGCCGCCCATGCGGACGCAGCCCCCGCCGGGACGGCCGACGTTTCCGGTGGCCAGCGCGATGTTCACGAGGGCGCCGTTGGTCCGGTAATTGTCGTTGCCCCAGATCAGGCCCTTCTCATAGGCAAACATCGTCCGCCGGCGGGCGCCGCCCTGCTTGGGCTCGGCAATCCAGCTCGCAGCCTTGCGGATGTCCTCCGGCTTAAGACCCGTGACGCGGGCGGCTTCATCGATGCCGACCTTGTTCGCGGCGAGCATTTCGTCAAAACCGGTCGTCGACTTCCCGATGAAATCACGATCGAGCCATCCCTTCGCCGCGAGTTCGGTCATCAGCGCGTTGAAGAGGATCAGATCGGTGCCCGATTCGAGCGCCAGGTGAAGGACGTTCGCCTTTCCGGCCGCATCTTCACAGGCATTTACGGTGACGGTACGCCGCGGGTCGATGATGACGACGCGGACCGCGTCATGCTGCTCGTTCGGGAGCTGCTGGCGCTTTTTATCGGCCGTGGTCCCCCGCAGGTTCGGCAGCCAGTGATTGAGGAAATAATTGGTCTGGGTCTCGAGGGCGTTCGTCCCGACGGCAACGATCGTGTCGGCAAGCTCGGCGTCCTCGTAGCAATTGTTCAGCTCGCCGACGCCCATGTCGCGGGTGGCATGGACCTCGGAATTGTAGGCCGGACGATTGTGGATGCGGATGTTCTTTATTTTCATGCTCTCGAAATAGAGCTTGCCGGTGGCCCAGGTGTTTTCGTAACCGCCGCCGGCGCCGCCGTGGTCAAAGGCGGAAACGATCACACCGTCCTCGCCTTGCTCCTCGATGACGCGACGGGTCACCTCGGCGGCGAGCCATAGCGCGTCATCCCAGGATGTCGGCACCATGCCGCCATAGCGATAGACGAGCGGTTCCGTCAGTCGCTGGCCTTGTGTGCCGGTGATCGTCGAGAACGAGAGTTCTCCCTGGCGCGCGCCGCGGATCGAGCCAAGGCCGGAATTTACCTCGCAATCCTTATCCGGTTTGATGACCAGCTGGACCTCGCGGCCGTTCTGCTTGACGATGTTGTACATCGCGGGCGAGAACCAATTCGCGGTCTCCGCTTCCTGTTGCCGCGTAAGGTCGACGCCGAAGAGGTTATCGGCTGCCTTGGGCCCGCCCTGCTTGTCGACGTCCCAGCTGATCGCCTTGTAGCCGCAGCCGACGATGCAGAACGGACAAGTGACGTTCTGGACTTTCGCGTCTTTGGGCGGAATCGGCAGGCGATCGATGTTGCGCTTGTAGGCCATCGTTCGTCTCCCCTCACGCCGTCAGGGTATTGCTGAGGCGGCCGTAGATCAGCTCGTCGGCGCCCTCGGCGAAGATGTCGCCATCGCTGGCGACGCGCAGCCGAAACTGTGGCAGGTTCTGCGTGGCGTGACCCCAGATCTCGAGGCCTCCCTTCTCGCAGTCGAAGCGCGAATAGTGCCCCGGGCAGTTGAGCGTCTTGTCGGCAGCGACATAGCCGAGCGGATAGCCCTTGTGCGGGCAGAGTGTCGAAAAGGCGACGACGTCGCCGTCAGGGCCGACGCCACCCTCGACCTTGCGACCGAGCTTGATGATCACTCCGGGCGAGTCTTTATCGGGATAGGCGATCAGGACCGGCTGGTCGATTTTGAGGTCTTTGATGTTCACGAGCTTGGCACTCGGGTAGGTGATGCGGGCGAGGGCCGGCGTGGCATCGGCGCTTCGCGCCATCGCTCCGGCTGCGACCGTGGCAGCCGCCGCGGTCGCCCCACCCCTGAGGAACTGGCGACGGCCCAGCTCGATCGGCCGATTTCCGCCCTTCATGGCTCCCTCCCGGTGATGTCATCTGAGTCCCGTTGCGGGGACGTTTCGATATTTCGACAGAATAGCGTCTGCCGAATTGATCCGGCAATATGTATGTGACGGTTTTGTTGCAGGGTCAGAGACGCCGGCGGCGGCAACCGACCTCTTCCGCTCGGCGATCGGCAAAAGCAGTGTGCTCGATATGACGGACGCGCCAAGGGCGCTCCCCATGGGGATCTTCTGCGGCCCCCCCTTCCCTTTCCGTCAGTTCACCGGCCCGGTCGGTATTGTGTTCGCAAGCTGCATGACGGCATCTGCGATCCGGCGCCAGACCGCCACGCGGTTGTGATCGCCGTCGGCCGCGAGCTCCTCGACGCGCGCGGCGCTTTCGGCCTGGGCGTTCTGGCCATAGCGTTTGAGCATTTGGCGGTCAGCTGATTGGAAAGAATTAGCCAAAGCGCCTTCACAGCCGCGCCAGTTTGCGCTCGTCAGCGCGCTCCGCGTCGAATGTTAGCCGGAGGGCCTAAGGGGAGAACTCATTGAATAGTTTGCAATGATTTGGAATCGTCTTGCGTTCGATCTGGTTGCGGGCACGCCTGGACACCGCGCCGCGATTTTGCGGTCTCGAAATCGGTAGCGCAGTCCCTCACCATCGGCTGCGTGGCATTCCAAAAGGCGGGCGCACACCAAGTCACACTCCGCGCCGACCCCGTCCGAGCGCGTCACGGGCCGACTGGCGGTCCGGCTCGCGTTGCAAGCAGTTGAGAACCGCGTTTACCTCTCGGAGCCGGTGCTGCGAGTATCGGTCAGCTTATACACTAACCCACCGAGCCCCGGGCCCGAGGCGGTCCGCCGGGGTCGAGATCACTCGAACGTCTGAACCGAACGGTCGCAATCGGAACGGTCAGGGTGCCCGTCTCGATACAAATTTCAGACGCAAAATTATGGCGCGGTGGGCAAGACGTTGCTCGCGACCACGATGATGGCAAAGTTTTCGATTTTTTTCAATGGGTTCTACCTTTAGAGCGATGGGTCAATCACCGACGCGGAACGCGCTGGTGAGCGAAATTCAACGCGACTGCGAACTCGCAATCGGCCACTTCCACCCACCGGTAGCCCGAACGATTGTTTCGCCCGGATGATCTTTATGTGCTTCTTGATGAAACGTACTGCCCCGTGTCCCGGCGCTGCCTCATCGAGCAGATTTTCAAGCCGATGGAAGTTAATGCGAGAATAATAATCCGAAATGTCGGTGGTTACGATCCGTCGAATCTTTTTGTCTTTGGCCACCAAATCCTTCTGCCGGAGCAACCAGTCCTTGTACGTTCTATCCGGCCTGAAGACTTGGCCCGTATCAGCATCCACCGCGAAACGATACGAGAAGGCGCGTGCACCCGAGCCCGGCTGCCGCTTTGCTTCGATTTTATCGCCGATCTCAATCACACTCGCGAGTAGAAGCAACGTATCGAGAGCCGGGAGCTGATGGGCAATCCGAAAGCTGTAACGTCCTTTCGGCGCTAGTGCCTCGACGGCTCCGGCGGGCGTGTATGTATCGAGATCGAGTTTCGCAAGCTCAGCGACGACGGCCTCCTTCTCGTCCGCTAAGAAGCTGAGCTCCGGGAGATGCGGAAAAATGTCTGTGTCGCCGTAGCGCGAGAGGTGCGCAATACCCGCTCGCAGCGACTCGGGGCTGAGGCGGTACGTCATGACCCGTTATCCGCCTTGCCCAGGCGCGGTTCCAGGACTTTATGGAGGGGCTGACTGCATCGCCAAACTGGTTTATCCGCTCAGAACCAGCATCTCGCCCAAAGAGGGGCGATAAGGGATCGAAGGTTGCGGTTCCGCCGCAGTGTTTCGAACGCCCGCAATCGGCGCGTCTCGCCCATTGCCCCGCATCGCCGCGAAGGTCCCTTGACTGAACCGACAGCGGCCGTTGGCCTCGGCCGACAGCAACGCCGGCCCATGCCCCATTGCGGTCATAGCCTAACGCCAGTCGCCCGGTTTCAGTGGCGTGGAAAGCTGTCGTTCGTTCTCCCACCATTTGTTTGCCGAGGTCTGCGGCGGCGGTCAGTCGGTGCCACGACATCAAATAGCCAGGTTCGAGCGGACCCCGAAAAAATTGCGAGACTGCCATTGGACGTTGATATCCGTTGCGCAGCTTCCTCCTGGACGGATACACACGCGAGTTCGCCTTCGGCGATCCCAAATTTTCCGTCTTCCACGCCGGCTCACGACTCTGCGCCTGCCTCTCCGGCCTTACTGGCCAGGGCGTGTTCGATCTTGGCGAGTAGGCGGTCGAATTCGATGGGCTTGGTGTCGAAATCGTCGCAGCCGGTGGCGAGCGCCTTCTCGCGGTCGCCCGCCATCGCGTGCGCGCTCAGCGCGATGATCGGAATGTCGCGCGTCGCCGGGTCGGCCTTCAGCCGGCGCGTCGCCTCCCAGCCGTCGATCTCCGGCAGGTTCAGATCCATCAGGATCAGATCGGGCCGCTCGGCGGCCGCCATCGCGATCCCGGCCGCGCCATCCCGGGCGCTAAGGATCTCATAATCGCCGAGGACGTCCAACCACAGCTGCAGCATGTAGAGATTGTCTTCGTTGTCCTCGACATAGAGCAACCTCCGCACGACCGCCCCCTCGCTCATTTCTGGGCCTTCCGCGTCTCTCCGAGCAATGCGCCGACGCGCGCCATCAGCTCGGCGGGCGGAAAAGCGTGTTTGGAGAGGATTTGTTCAACCCCGCCGTTGAGCCGCCGGCGGTCCTCGTCCGTCAGGTCGAGCGCGGTGACGACGACGACCGGGATGGCGCGCCAGGCGGCGTTTGCCTGTAGTGCGGCCACCAGCTCGAAGCCGTCCATCTCCGGCATCATCAGATCGAGCAGGATCAAATCGGGCAATTCGGCCACAATCGCGTCGAGGGCGAGCCGGCCATTTGCCGCCTCGCGAACCGACCAGCCGCGCGCGCCGAGGATCCCCCGCAGCAGCTGGCGCTGATCCTCGTCGTCTTCGACGACGAGGACGCGGCCCGGTGCGCCCGCCACCCGCAATCGCGACACGATCTCGATCAGGCGCTCGCGGTCGATCGGCTTGGTCAGATACCCCGCGGCACCCAACGCGATGCCGCGCCGTTGCTCGTCGACAATCGTGACGATGACGACCGGGATGTCGGCGAGTGCCGGATCCCCCTTCAACGCGGCGAGAACTGTCCACCCGTCGATTTCGGGCATCATGATGTCGAGGGTCACCGCCGCCGGCCGCAGCTCGCGGAGCTTTTTTATCCCTTCGACCCCGCCCGCCGCGGTCTCGACGGCAAAGCCTTCCCCGGTAAGATATGTCGCGATCAGCTCGCGCGCGGTCGCGTCGTCGTCGATCACCAGGATCGTGCCGGGACGCTCCTGGCTCGCCGCCGGGCTGGTCGCGGCCGGGCCAGTGGCGGCTAGGCTCCTCTCCGCCACCGTCAACGGCGCCGCCGCCTCCGTCGGCAGGCGCACGGTAAAGGTCGAGCCTTCACCCGGCGCGCTGGTCACGGTGATGTCGCCGCCCATCAACCGGCACAGCCTGCGGCTGATCGCCAGCCCGAGCCCGGTCCCGCCAAATTGCCGCGTTGTCGACGCGTCGGCCTGGGTGAATTCCTGGAACAGCCGGCCGAGCTGTTCTTCGGTCATGCCAATCCCGGTGTCGGAGACGGCAAAATCGACCCACCGCTGACCGGCCTCTTCCGCGCGCGCAATGCGCAGCCGCACCGTGCCGCCCTTGGTGAATTTGCAGGCGTTGCTCAACAGGTTCAGCAGGATCTGGCGCAAGCGCATGTTATCGGCGTGAACCGAGCCGATCCCCGCGGGGCAATCGAGCTCGAGGGCATTCTTGTTCTGCTCGGCGAGCGGCCGCGCCGTGCCGACAACCTCCTCGACGACGGGCCCGATCGCCACGCTCTCGAGCGTCAGATCCATTTTCCCGGCCTCGATTTTGGAGAGATCGAGAATGTCGTTGATCAGGCTCAACAAATGCCGCCCGGCGCGCAGCACGCGGCGCAGCGGCTCGAGCGCCTTCTCGGTGCCAAAACGCCCGGCGTTGTCGCACAGCAATTCGGTCAGTCCGATGATCGCATTGAGCGGGGTCCGCAGCTCGTGGCTCATATTGGCCAGGAAGCTCGATTTGGTGCGGCTCGCCTCCTCGGCTTCGTCGCGCGCGCGGCGCGCTTCCTCGCCGCGCGCCGCCAGTTCCTGAAAGAGCCGCGCGTGCTCGATGGCGAGCACGGCCTGGTCAGCGAAGGTTTGCAATAAGGCGGGAATGGTCGGCGCGAAGCCGCCCGCCGTGCGCCGGCGGATCACCAGCCCGCCGACGACCTTGTCCTCGCGCAATAGCGGCACCGCCAGGACGGCATGGATGCCTTGCAGCAATCCCCCGCGGTCGGGGCCGGAGAGTGTGGGATCCTGCTGCACGTTGTCGACATATACCGGCGCGCGCTCGACCGCCGCACGGCCGAGATGCGTCTCGCCCAACCTTACCCGGCGTTCGCGAAGCCCCGCCACCCGCTCGGCGCTCATGCCAAAGGCGGATTTGGGCACAAAGACTTCCTCGGTCTCGTCGAATTCGTAGATCGTACCTTCATCGGCCTGCGAGAGCTGCGCCGCACGGCTGATGATGGTGGCGAGCACAGTGTCGAGGTCGAGCGAGGAATTAACCGCGCGCAGCACTTCCTCGAGCGCCTGCAGTTCGCCGACCGAGCGGGTCAGCTCGTCGGTGCGGGACTGCAATTCGCTGAGCAGCCGCGCGTTCTCCATCGCGATGACCGCCTGGTCGGCAAACGTGCGCACCAGTTCGATCTGCCGTTCGGTGTATGGCTCGACCCGTTTCCGCGCGAGATTAATAGTGCCGAGCACGGCCCCCTCGCGAAGCAGCGGCACCCCAAGCACGGTACGGTTCCCGGCCGCCACAGCCTCGGGTACCGCGTAGTCCGGGTCGGCGGCGAGGTCCTCGACATGCACGACCCGGCTTTCGAGCGCCACCCGCGCGGCGATGCTGCCGCGACCGGGGGCAAATCTTTGCTGGCGCTGGATCGCCCAAAACTCGGTGTCCGTTGCACTCACATAGTTGTTCGCCACAGCGCGGTAGACGTCGCCCTCGCGTATAAAGATCGTTCCGTTATCGGCGCCGCAAAGCCGGACGGCCGTTTCGACCACTGTGTCCAGCACCGGTTGCACATCGGCGGTCGAGCGGCTGATGACGTTGAGCACCTCGCTGGTCGCGGTCTGGTATTCGAGCGACTCTTCGAGGTCGCGCGTGCGGGCCTGCAACTCGCTCAGCAGCCGCGCATTCTCGATCGCGATGACCGCCTGGTCGGCAAAGGTGCGCACTAGTTCGATCTGCCGCTCGGTGAACGGCTCGACCCGCGTTCGCGCAAGACCAATCGTCCCGAGCACGGTCCCCTCGCGCAGCAGGGGCACCCCAAGGCCGGTGCGGAACCTGGAGGCCACAACCCCGGGCCACGTGTAGTCCGGGTCAGCAAGGATGTCCGGGACATGCACGACTCTGCCCTCGAGCGCCACCCGCCCGGCGACGCTGTCGCGACCGGGGACAATGGCTCGCTCACGCAAGGCCGCCCAATACTCGGCATCCGCCACCGTTGCCTGGTTGCCCGCCACATAGCGGTAGACCTCGCCCTCGCGTATTGAGATCAATCCAGTATCGGCGCCGCAAAGCCGGGCGGCCGTCTCGGCCACTGTGTCCAGCACTGGTTGCACATCGGCGGTCGAGCGGCTGATGACGTTGAGCACGTCGCTGGTCGCGGTCTGGTATTCGAGCGATTCTTCGAGGTCGCGCGTGCGGGCCTGCAATTCGCCGAGCAGCCGCGCATTCTCCATCGCGATCACCGCCTGGTCGGCGAAGGTGCGCACCAGTTCGATCTGTCGCTCGGTGTATGGCTGCACTCGCTCCCGCCCGAGATTGATCGTGCCGATCACGGCGCCCTCGCGCAGCAGCGGCACCCCAAGTCCGGTGCGGTACTTGGACGCCACAACCCCTGGCCACGCGTAGTCCGGGTCAGCGTGGATGTCAGCGACATGCACGACTCTGCCTTCGAGCGCCACCCGCCCCGTGACGGTTTCCCTACTGGGAACAATCGTTCGCTGGCGCAAGGCCGCCCAATACTCGGCGTCCGCTGCAGCCGCCTGGTTGGCCGCCACAATACGGTAGACCTCGCCCTCGCGTATTGCGATATTTGCGACATCGGCGCCGCAAAGTCGGGCGGCCGTTTCGATTACCGTGTCCAGCACCGGTTGCACATCGGCGGTCGAGCGGCTGATGACGTTGAGCACGTCGCTGGTCGCGGTCTGGTATTCGAGGGATTCTTCGAGGTCGCGCGTGCGGGCCTGCAATTCGCCGAGCAGCCGCGCATTCTCCATCGCGATCACCGCCTGGTCGGCAAAGGTGCGCACCAGTTCGATCTGCCGCTCGGTGAACGGCTCGACCCGATGCCGCCCGAGATTGATCGTGCCGAGCACCGCCCCCTCGCGCAGCAGCGGCACCCCAAGGCTGGTGCGTCGCCCGGCTCTCACATTCTCGGGAAACGCGTAGTCCGGGTCAGCGGCGAGGTCCTCGACATGCACAACTCTGCCTTCGAGCGCCACCCGCCCGGCGATGGTGTCGCGACCGGGGACAACGGCTCGCTGGCGCAAGACCGCCCATAACTCAGGGTCCGTTGCGGAGGTCAACATCGCTACATAGCGGTAGACCTCGCCCTCGCGTATTGCGATCGTTCCGACATCGGCGCTGCAAAGCCGGGCGGCCGTTTCGATTACTGTGTCAAGCACCGGCTGTATATCGGCGGTCGAGTGGCTGATGACCTTGAGCACGTCGCTGGTCGCGGTCTGGTATTCGAGCAACTCTTCGAGGTCGCGGGTGCGCGCCTGCAATTCGCCGAGCAGCCGCGCATTCTCCATCGCGATGACCGCCTGGTCGGCAAAGGTGCGGACGAGTTCGATCTGGCGCTCGGTGAACGGCTCCATCCGCTTCCGGGAAAGCACGATGATGCCGATCGGTGCGCCATCGCGCAGCAACGGCGCTCCAAGTTGGGTACGTCGCCCTGTCGCCACAGTTTCTGGTTGTACGTAGTCCGGATCGGCGAGGATGTCCGCGATATGCACGACCCTGCCTTCGAGCGCCACTCGCCCGGCGATGCTTTCGCGACCGGGGATAAATCTTTGCTGACGGCGGAGCGCCCAAAACTCGGGCTCCGCTGCTCTGGTCGAGCTCGCCATATAGCGGTAGACCTCGCCCTCACGAATTAACATCGCCGCGGTATCGGCACCGCAAAGCCGGGCAGCCGTATCGACCAAGGTGTCCAGCACCGGTTGCACATCGGCGGTCGAGCGGCTGATGACGTTGAGCACGTCGCTGGTCGCGGTCTGGTATTCGAGCAATTCTTCGAGGTCGCGCGTGCGCGCCTGCAACTCGCCGAACAGCCGGGCATTCTCCATCGCGATGACCGCCTGGTCGGCAAAGGTGCGCACCAGCTCGATCTGTCGTTCGGTGAACGGCTCAACCCGCGTGCGCGCAAGGCTGAGCGTGCCGACCACCGAACCGTCGCGCAGCAATGGCACGCCGAGCGCAGTCCGATGTTTGGCAAGCGTGGCCGATTCGGGGAGCCGCCAGTCCGGGTCCGTAGTGATGTCAGGGATGTGCACGACCTCGCCGGCAAGGGCGACGCGGCCAGCCAGTGTTTCGCGGCCGGGCGCAAAGGTCCGCGCCCGCAGGAAGGTGTCAAAGGCCGGGTCGAGCGAGCGCGTGGCGACATAGCGGAACACGTCGCCCTCGCGGATCGACAGGGCGGCGTTATCGCTGTCGCACAGCCGCTGCCCGGTCTCGACCAATGTGTCGAGCACCGGCTGCAGGTCAAACGTCGAGCGGCTGATGACCTTCAAGAGGTCGCTGGTCGCGGTCTGGTATTCGAGCGATTCTTCGAGGTCGCGCGTGCGCGCCTGCAACTCGCGCCAGGTTTCGGCGCTTTGGATGGCGATGACGGCCTGTTCGGCGAACGTCTTCAACAGCTCGATCTGCGTGTCGGAGATGCCGTCGACCCGTGGACTTGACGTCGTGATCGCGCCGATCGCCCGGCCGTCACGCATCAACGGGATCGAGACTTGCGTTTTATTTCCTAGCGCCCGGACTTCCTCGGATACGCCGGGTTCAGCGTCCATATCGCGAACGTGAACGATTGCACCGTCCAGAATCGCCCGGCAGCTCAATGACCCGCGGTCCGGCACCCGGGGCCAGCCGGCATCATAGACCGCTCTTGCCGTTGGATCGGAATACGGCGCGCCGCAACTCGTCGAGGCTCGGATATGCACCAATGTACCGTCATATTCGAACAGCCCCACACTCTGAACGCCGAGCAGCGCCCTCGCCTGATGGCAGACCAGATCGAACACAGGCTGTGCATCGGCGGGCGAGGCGGACATTTCCTTCAACACATCGATCGTCGCCGCCTGGTAATCGATGCGCTCGGCGAACGCGCTGTTGCGTTCGGCCAGCTCGGCCGTGCGGGTCTGCAATTCGCCGAGCAGCCGCGCGTTCTCGATCGCGATGACCGCCTGATCGGCAAAAGTGCGCACCAGTTCGATCTGCCGCTCGGTGAACAGCTGGACCCGCTTCCTGGACAACGCGATAACGCCGATTGGCTCGCCGTCGCGAAGCAGCGGCACTCCAAGATGGGTGCGTCGACCGGTTGCCACCGTCTCGGGGAGCGCATAGTCAGGGTCGGCGCAGACGTCCTCGACATGCACGACCCTGCCTTCGAGCACTGCCCGCCCGGCGACGCTATTGCGACCGGGGACGATAGTCCGCTGGAGCTGGTTCGCCCAGAACCCGGGTTCCGCGGCCATATAGGTGCTCGACACATAGCGGTAGGCCTCGCCCTCGCGTGTCAAGATCGATCCGGAATCGGCACCGCAGAGCCGGGCGGCCGTTTCGACCACTGTGTCCAGCACCGGTTGCACATCGGCCGCCGAGCGGCTGATGACCTTCAACACGTCGCTGGTTGCGGTCTGGTATTCGAGCGATTCTTCGAGGTCGCGGGTGCGGGCCTGCAATTCGGTGAGCAGCCGCGCATTCTCGATCGCAATGACCGCCTGGTCGGCGAAGGTCCGCACCAGCTCGATCTGCCGCTCGGTGAACGGCTCGACCCGATTCCGGGCAAGCGAGATGACGCCGATCGGCTCGTTGTCGCGCAGCAATGGCACCCCAAGGATGGTACGCCGCCCGGACGCCACATTCTCGGGAAACGCGTAGTCCGGGTCGGCGCGGATGTCCTCGACATGCACGACCCGGCCTTCGAGCGCCGCCCGCCCGGCGATGGTGTCGCGATTGGGGATCATGGTTCGCTGGCTCAAGATCGCCCAGTACTCGGGTTCCACCCCACAGTTCGCCACCCAGCGGTAGACATCGCCCGCGCGTATCAAGATTGTTGCGGTATCGTTGGCGCAAAGCCGGGCGGCCGTTTCGGCGATTGTATCCAGCACCGGCTGCACATCGGCGGTCGAGCGGCTGATGACCTTCAGCACGTCGCTCGTCGCGGTCTGATATTCGAGCGATTCTTCGAGGTCGCGCGTGCGGGCCTGCAGTTCGCGCCAGGTTTCGGCGCTCTGGATCGCGATCACCGCCTGTTCGGCGAAGGTTTTCAAGAGCTCGATCTGGGTGTCAGAGACGGCGTCGACCTGCGGACTTGCTGTCGTGATCGCGCCGGTCGCGCGGCCGTCGCGCATCAGCGGGATCGAGACTTGCGTTTTATGCCCGAGCGCCCGGACTTCCGCAGATACCCCCGGTTCAGCGTCCATATCGCGAACGTGAACGATTATGCCATCCAAAATGGCCCGGCAGCTCAGTGAGCCGCGGTCCGGCACTCTGGGCCACCCGGCCGCATAGGCCGCTCTTGCCATTGGATCGGCGGTATCCGATGGGCAACTCGAAGCTCGGATATGCGCCAATGTACCGTCATATTCAAACAGCGACACGTTTGGAACGCCGGTCAGCGCTCTGGCCTGATCGCAGATCAGATCGAACACCGGCTGTGCGTCGGCGGGCGAGGCGGACATTTCCTTCAACACATCGATCGTCGCGGCTTGGTGATCGATGCGCTCGGCGAACGCGCTGTTGCGTTCGGCCAGCTCGGCCGTGCGGGCCTGCAATTCGCCGAGCAGCCGCGCATTCTCCATCGCGATCACCGCCTGCGCCGCGAAGGCTTCCAGCAGCGCGATTTCCTTCTCGGAGAACAGCCGCACCTGCCGAAGGTTGGCGGTGATGAAGCCGAGCAGGGCGCCCTCCTTGCGCAACGGAACCATCAGGATCGTGCGAGTGCCGGCCCTGATCGTGAGACGACTTTGCAGGGTTTCTGCGGCGGCCCGGGCGTCGGCGACCTGGACATAACGTTCGCCACGCAGCAGCCTCTCATGGAGGCTGCTGCCGCGATAAGGCTGCCGAAACTGTTTGACCCAAAATTGGGGCATGCCGCGATGGGCGGCCAAGCGGAAATATTCGCCATCATAGGTGACCAGTGCGCCATGCTCGACGCCGCAAAGGGCATGCGCCTTTGCAAGAATAGCGTCGAACACCGGGGTGAGATCGCCGGGCGACGAGTTGGTGGTCTGAAGCACCTCTGCCAGGGCCGCCTCGCGGGCCAGCCCCGCGTCGCGCTCGGCTCTGCACGCGGCAAGCTGACCTTGCAGATCGGCTATCAGCTGCGCGGAATCCGCAGGATCCGTCGTTGTTGCTTTCGGCCCTCCCCCTCGATGGGGGTTCCGGACACGCTCACCCGCGCCCGCACTCGGCGCTTTCTTCACCATGGATCGGTCCTCGGCATCACCACCCCCACCGCTCGTCGATCGGTCACCCCCACCCCGACCCTCCCCCATCGAGGGGGAGGGTGTGTAAGGCGGGTCGCGGTCTGGTATTCGCGTGCCTGGTCGCGCTCGGCGCTGCATTCAGCAAGCTGACACTGCAGATCGGCAATCAGCTGCGCGGGATCGGTAGGATCATCCGGTGTGGCTTCCAGCCCTCCCCGTCTTTGACTCCCTCCCCCTTGAAGGGGGAGGGCAGGGGTGGGGGTGAGTGGCTCAATGCCGGTGGGGGTGACCATCAATTCGTGCCTTCCTGCTGCACGCGACGATACGCTCCCGCGCTCGCGAGCCGTCATTCCCGCAGCCCGACGCACTCGACCACCTCGATCTTTTCCTTGCCCTTGAGGTCGACAAACCCCAGCGAGCGGCCCTGCGCCCGATTGCGCAATTGCAGCCAGCCGCGGCCGCTGACATTGACGCTGCCGGGCCGGCCATATTCCTCGATCCGTGCGGCGGTGTTCACCGTATCGCCCCAGACATCGAACTGGAATTGCCGCTTGCCCATGATGCCGGCGGAGACCGGCCCGAAGTCGATGCCGATGCGCACCGCCCAATCGGCGCGAACCGTCTGAGCTGCCGCCACCATGTCGAGTGCGCAGGCGACCGCGGCCTGCACCGGCTCGTCGAGCGGCGACAACAGGTTTGCCGTTGCCATAAAGGCGTCGCCCACGGTCTTGATCTTTTCGAGGCCGTGCCCCTGCGCAATCTCCTCAAACCGGTCGACCAGCGCCTCCAGCTCGGCAAAGACGGTCTCCGGAGGATGTTTTTCGGAATAGGCGGTGAACCCGACGACGTCGCAGAACAGCACCGCCACGTCTTCGTAACGTTGTGGTGCGAGCCGGCTGTTGAGCTTCAGAGCGCGGGCGATCGAGCGCGGCAACACCGTGGTCAGGAGCTCGTCGGCGCGCCGCTTTTCGCTTTCGATGCGCGCGAGATGCGCGGCCTCTTGCGCCTTGTAGCGCGCCTTTTCGATGCAGTTGTCGACCCGCGCCTTCAGCAGCACCGGGTTGAAGGGCTTGGTCAGATAATCGGTAGCGCCGAGCTCGATGCAACGGACGACACTGTTGATGTCCTCGATGGCCGAGATCATCACCACCGGTACATCGCGCAGCGCGGTGTCGGTGCGCAGCTCCTCGAGCACGCCATAGCCGTCGAGTTCCGGCATCATGATGTCGAGAAGGACGAGATCGACCGGGCGCTCCCGCATCTTTTCGAGCGCCTCGCGGCCGTTCTCGGCGGTCACGATGTTTTCGTAACCGCAGGCTTCGAGCCGCATCGATAGCGTGAAGCGATTATCGTCGTTGTCGTCGACGATCAAAACGACCGGATCCGCCATCCCCGCCCAACTCCGAATGTGCTCTGTGGTCGCTGTCAGTCTCGTTAGATCCTGGGGATTATACGCTACTCAAAGCTCGCCATGTTCGCGAAAAAGTCGGTCGGTCCGAAACCACGCGCCGGAGTGCAGGCAGCGGGTAAGTAACCGAGGTGCGGTGCGGATGCCTGGGGCGCCGTCACATGGGTCACGGGCGGCCGATATCTCTTGGGTGGCGAACGGCAGCTTTAGGGTCGACCCTGCCAGTTATCCGGCCGCACGCCGAGCGGCAGGTATCGGCGCGTCTCGCTCATTGCCTGGCCTCCAGGCCAAGGTCTCTTGACCGAACCGACAGCAGCCACTCAACCGTCCCCGCGTCAGTCCGCAGCGTCGGACAGATCGCGAAGCTGGGTCTTCAGGAAATCGAAATCGACCGGCTTCGTGATGAATTCGGCCGCACCATACTCGCTGGCCAGGCGTCGCCGCTCATCGTCGCCATAGGCGGTCACCATCATTACGGGCAGATCAGGCCGCCGCGTCTTGATCTGGCGCAGCAACTCCAATCCGTCCATGACCGGCATGTTTATGTCCGACAGGATTACCCTCAGCCGCGGCTCGATGCCCGTGCAAAGCTTGTCGAGTGCTTCCTCACCCGAATAGGCGAAATGCAGGACATAGGTGCCTTGGCGCGCCTCGCGGCGAAAGTGCTGACGGAACAGTTCGGCGACATCGGTCTCGTCATCGACAACCAAGATGCTGACGCTCATGCGCTGCTCCCTGCGGTCTGACCGTTGCGCGGCAGGCGGATCGTGAATTCGGTGAACTCGCCCTCGCGGCTGTCGACCTGGATCGAGCCGCCGTGTTGCTGGGTGACGATGTCCCAGCTGATCGAGAGCCCGAGACCGGTCCCTTCGCCGGTCGGCTTGGTCGTGAAGAACGGCTGAAACAGTTTTGCCCGGATTTCGGGCGGAATGCCGGTGCCGTTGTCGCGCACCCGGATTTCGACCGCCTCGCCCTGATCGCGAGTCGACACCTGGAGGGTCGGGCGATAGCCGGCCTCGCCGTCGCCGCAGGCGCGCCTGTTGGCGGCATAAAAGCCGTTGCCGAACAGGTTGAGGAACACGCGGGTCATTTCCTGCGGCGCCAGCTCGAGCGGCGCGGCGGCGGGGTCGAACTCGCGTTCCAAGGTGATGTTGAACCCCGCATCCTGGGCGCGCGCGCCGTGATAGGCGAGGTTCAATGCCTCGTCGACCAGGGCATTGAGATCGACCGCGCGGCGCTCGCCCGAGACCCCGCGCGAGTGCTCCAGCATGCTCTTGACGATGCCGTCGGCGCGCCGGCCGTGCTCGGCGATCTTTTCGAGATTGCCGGTCAGCATCGCGACGATTTCGTCGACATCGGCGCGCTCGTCCTCAGCCAACCCGGCGATTGCCGGTGCCGCGGTCTCCTTCAGTTCGTCGAGCAATTCGACCGAGAGACCGGCAAAGTTGTTGACGAAGTTGAGCGGATTCTTGATCTCGTGGGCGATGCCGGCGGTCAATTGGCCGAGCGAGGCCATCTTTTCCGACTGGATCAGCCGGTCCTGGGCGCGACGCAGATCCGCTAGTGCGGCCTCGGCCGCGTCGCGCGCCGCGCGGATCTCGGCCTCGGCGCGCTTGGGCTCGGTGATGTCGCTGTAGTTGATGACGACCCCGCCGCCCGGCACCGGGTTCGCCCGCACCTCGATGACGCGGCCGTCGGGGCGCACGCGCTCGGTCGAATATTGTTGGCTCGCCGCTTCGATCAGCCGGCGCACTTCGGCTTCGACATCGACCTCACCGTACTCGCCATGCGTCGCGAGGTGGCGAATGTAGTCGGCAAGGCTCGGCCGCTCGGCCAGCCAAGTGTCGGGCAAATCGAGAAGCTGCTGGAAATTGCGGTTCCACGCCGCGAGCCGCTGCTCGGCGTCGAACATCGCGACGCCGTCGCCCATATTGTCAAAGGTAACGCGCAACTCGGCCTGCCGCTGGCGGATCTCGCCGAGCAGCCGGGCATTGTCCATCGCAATGACCGCCTGGGCCGCGAAGTTTTCCAGGAATGCGATCTCTTTTGCCGAGAATGACCGCACCTCGCTTCGAGTGCAGGCGATGACGCCGAGCAGCGCGCCGTCCTTACGCAGGGGCAATAGAAGATTGGTGCGCGCACCGTGCTCGGCGGCTGCGCGGCAGACCGGATCGTCGATCAGGCGCATATCGGCAATGTGGACAAAGGGGTCCCCAGCCAGGAGCGGCGCAAAGAGCGAGGTCTGGCCAACGCTGATCCCGCGCCGCACCTGCTCGGCCCAGTCCTGCGGGAGGCCCTGCATCGCGACACCGCGGAAGGTCTCGCCGTCGAACAGATACAAGACGCCGCGCGTCGCGCCGCTGTGCGTGTGCGCCTTTTCCAATATCGCCTCGAAGACCGGCTGGAGGTCACCGGGAGAGGAATTGATGACCTGCAATACCTCGGCTGTCGCGGTCTGCTGGTCCAGCGACTCGCGCAATTCGGTCAACAGCCGCGCGTTTTCGATCGCAATGACCGCCTGGTCGGCAAAGGTGCGCACCAGCTCGATCTGGCGCGGGGTGAATGGCTCGACCCGCTTCCGGCCAAGCACGATAAGGCCGACCGGCTCGCTGTCGCGCAGAAGTGGCACTCCAAGCATGGTGCGGCGCCCGGATGCCACAGTTTCAGGCAGCGCATAGTCTGGGTCAGCGCGGATGTCCGCGATGTGGACGACCCTACCTTCCAGCGCCACACGTGCTGCGACGCTGTTGCGACCGGGGACAACTGTTCGCTGGCGGACGGTCGCCCAATACTCGGTTTCCGCTACCTGCGCTGCAATGGCTGACACATAGCGGTAGACTTCGCCCTCGCGTATTAAGATCGCTCCTGTATCGCTGCCGCAAAGCCGGGCGGCCGTTTCGACTACTGTGTCCAGCACCGGCTGCACATCGGCGGTCGAGCGGCTGATGACGTTGAGCACGTCGCTGGTCGCGGTCTGGTATTCGAGCGACTCTTCGAGGTCGCGCGTGCGCGCCTGCAATTCACTGAGCAGCCGCGCATTTTCCATCGCGATGACCGCCTGGTCGGCGAAGGTGCGCACCAGCTCGATCTGCCGCTCGGTGAACGGCTCGACCCGCTTCCGTGTCAGATTAATCGTGCCGATGACGGCTCCCTCGCGCAGCAGCGGCACTCCAAGGTTGGTACGGCGTCCGGCTCTCACAGTTTCGGGCACCGCGAAGTCCGGATCAGCCAGCATGTCCGCGATCTGCACGACCCTCCCTTCGAGCGCCACCCGCCCGGTGATGCTGTCGCGACCGGGGACAAATGTTCTCTGGCGCAAGGCCGCCCAATACTCGGGCTCCGCTGCGCTGTACGAACTCGACACAGGGCGGTAGACCTCGCCTTCGCGGATTGCGATCAATCCGGTATCGGCGCCGCAAAGCCGGGCGGCCGTTTCAGCCACTGTGTCCAGCACTGCTTGCACATCGGAGGTCGAGCGGGCGATGACCTCCAGCACGTCGCTGGTCGCGGTCTCGTATTCGAGCGACTCTTCGAGGTCGCGCGTGCGGGCCTGCAATTCGCCGAGCAGCCGCGCGTTCTCCATCGCGATGACCGCCTGGTCGGCAAAGGTGCGCACCAACTCGATCTGTCGCTCGGTGTATGGTTCCACTCGATTCCGCCCGAGACCAATCGTGCCGAGCACGGCCCCGTCGCGCAGGAGCGGCACCCCAAGTGCGGTACGTACCCCGGCCTTCACAGCCTCGGGCACTAACAGGTTGCGGAAAAAGTCGCATATTGGAGCGAGATCTGGGGTATAATCCATAGCGCGTGACGAGATGTGGGGGACGTCCGATGCGCGGTGGGGATCTCAGGAGCGAGGCGCTGTTCAGCTATTTGAGCTGCGAAGCGCGGGTGCCGTTGTATCATCCGTTGCGGCCGATCCAAAAGATTGTGGACGAGGCGCTTGGTGCACTGACGGGGGAATTCGAGAAGTTGTACGCGAAGCTCGGACGGCCGTCGATTCCCCCTGAGAAACTGCTTCGTGCGCTGCTGCTGCAGGCCTTCTATTCGGTGCGTTCGGAGCGGCAGCTGATGGAGCAACTCGGCTACAATCTGCTGTTCCGCTGGTTTGTCGGGCTGTCGCTGGATGCCGTGGTGTGGGACGTTACGGTGTTCACCAAGAACCGCGAGCGGCTGATCGACGGTGACATTGCCAGCAAGTTCATGGCCGCGGTACTGAACCAGGAGCAGGTCAAGACCCTGCTGTCGGACGACCACTTCTCGGTCGACGGCACCCTGATCGAGGCGTGGGCCAGCATGAAGAGCTTTCGCCCCAAGGACGGCAGCGGCGAGCCGCCGGCGCCGGGCCGCAATGGGGAACGGGACTTCCACGGCGAGAAGCGAAGCAACGAGACCCACGCCTCGGTCACTGATCCCGACGCGCGATTGTATCGCAAAGGGCCGGGCCAGCCGGCCAAGCTCGCCTATCTGGGGCACGTTCTGATGGAGAACCGGCATGCTCTGGTGGTCGGCACGCGTCTGACCCTGGCCACCGGCACGGCAGAGCGCGAGGCGGCGCTGGAGATGGTGGCGGCCCGTCCCGGCAACCACCGGATCACGCTCGGCGCCGACAAGGCCTACGATGTGGCCGAGTTTGTCGCCGATCTGCGGGAATTCAATGTGACGCCGCACGTGGCGCAGAACACCGCCAATCGGCGATCGGCGATCGACCGACGGACGACCCGCCATCCTGGCTATGCGGTCAGTGGCCGGGTGCGCAAGCGCATTGAAGAGGTGTTTGGCTGGACCAAGGCGGCGGCTGGCTTCCGCAAGACCCGTCACCGTGGTCTTGCCCGCGTCGGCTGGATGTTCACCCTGACTGCCACTGCCTACAATCTCGTCCGGTTGCCCAGGCTGGTGGGGGCCGCGGCATAGCCATGCCCGGAATCCGCCCGGGCCGGGCGAAACGGGCAAAATCGATACAAAAACCTGCTTGCTAGTGGTTTCCAACAACCCTGGCGAGAATTCTGTACGATAACTCTACAAAACGACACACAAGCACTGAGTTTTTCCGCATCCTGCTAAGTGGTCCGGCTCAGTGAGGATGTCCGCGATATGCACGACCTTGCCTTCGAGAGCCACTCGCCCGGCGACGGTGTCTCGCCCGGCGACAATGGTTCGCTGGCGCAAGCCCGCCCAAAACTCGGCGTCCGTTGCAAAAGCTGACACGTAGCGGTAGGTCTCACCCTCGCGTAACGTGATATTCGCATTATCGGCGCCGCAAAGCCGCACGGCCGTCTCGATTACTGTGTCCAGCACCGGTTGCACATCGGCGGTTGAGCGGCTGATGACGTTGAGCACTTCGCTGGTCGCGGTCTGGTATTCGAGCGACTCTTCGAGGTCGCGCGTCCGGGCCTGCAATTCGCCGAGCAACCGCGCGTTTTCCATCGCGATGACCGCCTGTGCTGCGAAATTCTGCAACAGCGCGATCTGCTTGTCGGCAAAGGCTCGGACCTCCTGGCGATAGATCCCGATGTAACCAAGCAGCTTGTCTTCCTTGCGCAGCGCTACCAGCACCTGCGTCCGCGCCCCGCCCAGATCGACCAGCGCGAGGCGGAACGGCGATCCCGATCTGTAGATGTCGTCATCCTTCAGATCGAGCGCGTGAGTGAACGCTTCTCCAGCGACGATGCGTCCGAGTTGCGACCCCGGCCTCGTGCTCGGCGCATGGTCACGGAAGTATTCCACAAACCCAGCCGGCAGATTGCGCCACGCGACGCGGCGGGAGGTTTCTTCCTCGACCAAACAGAGATAGCCGAATGCCCCCTCGCATAACGTCAGTGCCTTTTCGAGCACGACGTCGAACACCGGCTGGAGATCGCCCGGTGAGCTGTTGATGACACCGAGCACCTCGGCGATTGCCTGCTGCTGCTCCAATGATTCGCGCAATTCGGTCAGCAGCCGCGCGTTCTCGATCGCGATGACCGCCTGATCGGCGAAGGTCCGCACCAGCTCGATCTGCCGCTCGGTGAACGGCTCGACCCGCGTCCGCGCAAGACCAATCGTGCCGAGCACAGCGCCCTCGCGCAGCAGCGGCACCCCAAGGATGGTACGTCGCCCGGCCGCTACAGTCTCGGGCTGGGCGTCGGCGTAGTCCGGTTCAGCGCGGATGTCCGCGACATGCACGACCCTGCCTCGCCTGTCTCATCGGTCGACGTCGCGCGCGCCATTGCGGCGATCCTCGACGACCCGGCGCCGCACATCGGTCACATCTACAATCTGACCGGGCCTGAATTGGTCGACCTGGACCACTATGCGCGCATCTTCTCCGAGGCGCTCGGCCGGACGATCCGCTATCGCGACGCGCCAATTTCCGAGTGGAGCGAAAAACTTTGGGCGGCGGGCCTGTCGGAGCATGTCGTCCACCACCTTACGGTAATGACCGAACTCCACAAGCAGGGGCGCTATGACCGGATGAGCGAGGACTACCTCAAGCTCACCGGCGAGACGCCGACGAGCATGGCAGACTTCGTGAAGCTCCATGCCGCGGAATTCACGCGCCGCTTGACCCCATTGCGCGACTGCCTCGCGCAGCTCGGGGTCGGCAAGGATGAATTCGATCACCTGGTTCTGCGGGGTCCTTTCGCCAGAACTTGACAAAACTTGACATTGCCGAGGCGATCGAGAAGGCCAGGACCAAGCGCGCCGAGCGCACCGAAGTGACCGCCGATTGGGTGGTCGACCCACGGGGTCCTTATCCAGCGCCAAAACGGCGCGGGTGATCGGCGCCCAGAACTTATCAAAACTTAACATCGCCGCGGCGCCGGCGTTGGCCTCGGCGGGCGCAGCAGGCCGAGGATCATCCTCGGCAAGCGGCGGCGCTGTCGGACAAAACTTCACCTCGGCAAGCGGCGGCGGTGTCGGACAAAACCTCACATCGCCGCGGCGATCGAGTCGACGCCCGAGGGCCTCTCCGTCGTCGATTTTTCGGGCCTGACTCGCGACCAGACGGCGGCGCTCAGCCAAGTGACGGTCGAGGACGTCGCCGGCGGCAAGCGCGTCCAATTCAAACTCCACGACAAGCGCGCCGCCGCGCCGGCCCGTATAGCTTACCCTGGTGCGAGATGCGGTTGACGGCGCTAGCCAATCCCACGGCGTCATCCGGCGCCCCCAGCGCGCACCGGTCACTGACCGATGTAGGTAGCAAGCTTTGGTAACGCTTGGGATTTATTCTGGCCGAATTTCTCCCAGCTTAGGAAAGACCACCACGGGGTCCTTAATCTCGGCCGCTGCACGATCAGAAAGATCTCTGTGCCACGTCATGACCCGGCCCATCTTGATCAGTATCTGCGCACCTCCTTCTGCTTTGGACCCGGTCGAAGCGGTGTCGCCTGGAGAGCTGCCAATATTCTGCCTTTGGGATATCGATCGAGAAGCGCCCGAATCGCGTGATTAAACTCGGTGGCATCGTCCGGCATTTGTGCACCCCGTCAAGCGAGATCCCCGATAGCGGCGTTCGGGGGCGCGGCGAGGTTCGGGTGGGGAGAACCGGCTTTCGCCGGCCAAACCTAGCCGCGCCAGGGTGGATTATAAGCGATCAGCGGGTTGAGTTTGATGACATCAGCCCGCAGGCTTGCCGTTTGTTCCAATGTCATCGTTCTCATCCAGTTGGGACGTGCGGGAAGTAGCTCCGCGTTGCGACCGTCGATCTCCGCGACAAACCTTCAACGTCACAGCCGGGCGCCCCAGCCACCGATAACCAGCATTATCGGGGGCCCGCAGCCAAGGCACCTGATGTGCGCTATCGACGCGCGCGTGCGTTGCGGCAGGATGATCACGCCCGTGGTCAATCCGAGGTTCTTGGTGACGCCGGCGGGTGAGCCCTGGCCTTCTCGAGCGCCGCGGCGATGTGAAGTTTTGTCAAGTTCTGGTGGCCGATCTCCCGCGCCGTTTTGGCGCTGTAGCCGGCACCGGCGCCGCCAGCCGGAAGGCGAGAACCGGAATCAGGCTTTGCCCGCCGGCGATCGCGGTTGCCTCGGGATCCGACACGAGCAGGTCGATCGCTTCCCGGAGTGCCCACGCGACGATTTCGCCACGTGCCAACTGTGCGCGCAACGCCGCCACCACTGACAGCGGGCCATATTTGCATGAGAGGGGATTTTGCTCCTCCCCCGGTCGTGGGTGACGTGAGCAGCGCCTCCTCGCCGCAGCCCATCGGCCAGCGGCTCGCGCTCGGATCGCCGTCGCCGCGCATGATCGCGTTCATCATCTCGCCGTAGACCGCGCCCACCGCGGCGCCAGGGACGGTCAAGCGGCGGGACACCGCACAGGCCTCGTCAACGAGCCGCCCGGCCTGTCGCAGATAGGCCAGCTCCGCCGGGCTCTTGACGAGGCGCAGCAGGCGGACGAGGTCGGACGCGTCGACCAGATCGCAGAAGCCGGCAAAGGCGGCATCAACCATCTTGCCGCGCTGCGCGGTCAGGCCGTAGGCGTGGTATTCGACGCCGATCCGCCTCCCGCGACCGCCGTAATCCGCCACCAGGTCGCGCAATTCACCCGCCGGGGTCCGCCCCTTCGCGGTCGGTCCAGATGCGGATGTCTTCAATGACCGATGTCAGACGCGCCTGCCGCAAATCGGCCGAGCGTGTCAGCAACGCCAGCGCACCGTCCGCCCGCAGATACAGGCCCTGGAACATGCTGTAGCCGCTGGTGTCGTAGCCGGTCAGCCAGTACATGCTTTCCTGGCGGAAGAGCAGCAGGCCGTCGAGGCCGGCCTTTCCCATCTGCTCGCACACCCGCCGCTGGCGCGCGGCAAACTCGCCGCGGGTGAAGTGCAGCGCCACCGGTCGGCCTATCCGCTTCTCGCGAATTCGGGCAGCGGGCTGTCATAGACCGGCAATGTCTCGACGCGCGGGCTCCAGCGCCCTTCGGCGATCAGCTGTTGTACGTGGGCGCAGACCTGGTCGAGACGCGCGAACCAGACGCCGCCCTTGCCGCGCATATAGTCGAGCAGTTCGAGCGCCGCCTTGAAACGCGCGAGCCGGCCGGACAGGGCCGGATGCCACACCGAAATCCACAACCCGCCGAATTCCCAGGCGGCGTCGAACTCGGAGCGGAACACCTCCATCGCCCGCTGCGGTGCCGAGATCGGCATGCGGTAGCCGAGATCACGGTTGTGGGCGTAATGCGGGAAGTTGTCGAGCGTCCAGTCGGTCGGAAGTTCGAGCAGCGAGCGGTTGCCGCCCGCCTCGCGCAATGCATAGGGGATGTTGTCGCCCATCAGCGAGGAATTGTATTCGATGCCGGCATCGAGCAGCACACGCAGCGAGTATTTCGAGAAGGCGAAGCTCGGCGCGCGCCAGCCGCGCGGCCCTTTGCCGAGATGCCTCTTGTAGGCGTCGAGCCCGCGGCCGAACCAATACAGCTCGTCGTCCTCGCCAATCTCGTTCGAGCGCTCGTGCAGGTAGCCGTGCAAGCCGATCTCGTGGCCGTGTTTCGCCAGCAGGTCGATCTGCGCCGGATATTTCTCGATGACCCAGCCCGGCACGAAAAAGGTCAGCCGCAGCTCGCGGCGCGCGAACTGCTCGACCAGCCGCGGGATCGCGATCAGCGGGTCGTAGCGCGTCCAGGATTGCGCGGCGACGAGCGTGTCGGCGGTGTCCTTATTGTACCAGTTGAAGGCACTGTCGGCGTCCATGTCCCACGTCATCGCGACGGCGCAGCGGGCGCCGTCGGGCCACGGGATCGGGTTTGCGATCATCGGCGTACCTCCGCCCGAGCTTATGGTCGTCAGTTGCGGTTCTTGGTCAGCCGGCTCCAATCGTAGGACGGCGTGCGATCGGGCACCGCGGCGATGCCGTTCTTGCGGATATGCGGATGCACCGGCCGCATCCCGGGCACTTCGAGCCACAGCCGCAACAGATGGCGGCGCCGGTCCTCTCCCGCGTCGCCGTCGTCGAAGGCGGCGCGGGCATGCAGGATCGTGTAATTATTGATGAAGTACATCTCGCCCGGGCGCAGCGTGAACTCGAGCATCAGGTCCGGGCGCTTCGTGACTTCCTCGAAACAGTCGAGCACCGCCAGTTCGGTGTCGTCTATCGGCCGCCCGGCCGCCGCCTCGCCGGCCTCGACATAGGTGCGCACATAGCGCGCCGAGACATTGCCCTCGGTATTGGAATAGACCGGGACGCGGTAGGGCGTGTAAGGCAGCTCGCCCGGCTGCTCCTCGCCACGGCGGTGAAAGCAGTAGCCGCGGTAGAGGCGCTCGAGCACCGCCGGGTATTCGTCGCGCAGCACGTTGTGCACCGCGGTCGCGCTGGTCAGCCGCGACACGCCGCCGCTCTGCGCGTCGCGCAGACAGAAGAGCCCCACGAGGTCGGCAGAGTTGGTGTGCGGCGACAGCTCCTGCTTGTTGCGGTAGGCCCGCGCGAGCGGGTCCTCGCGGCTGAAATCCTTGACATGGCCTAGCCGGTCTCCGAGCACGCTCTGCGACAGCCCGTGCCCGAGATGCGTGCCGATCCCCCAGAAGATCATGCCGAGATCGTCTTTCGAGTACGCCTCGACCGGCAGCCGGCGGACGACGACAAAACCGCGCCCGTTCTCGATCTGACGGCGGATCTCGTCGATGATCGGGCGCAGCGACGGCAGCTCGAAATGCTCGCGCCCGAGATCGTCGAGGCCGAGACCGGCTGCCTTGACGCGGGCGAACGCGTGCTCGAGGTCGCGCAGCTGGCTCGCCGTCAGCTCGATCGTGTAATCCGCCGGTGAGTTGAAATCGGCAGGCTTCCAGGCGCTCGGATGATCGATCGGCAGCCTGTAGACCGGTGTGATCGGGTCATCGTCGGTTTTGCTCGGTTGTCGGATCGCAGACATCGTGATCCTTCCTCGCTTGCCCAGCCGCCGCCGTCAATCTGTAGGGCGCCAACCGTCGGTACGCAATCACCGAACCGATCGCAGCGCCTCAACCCCCGCCGGCGGTTACGAGCGGCTGGCAACCCGGTCCGAAAGGCCGGCGGCGCGACGTACGAAGTCGAGGGGGCCGGAGAAATCGAGCGCGTTGTAGACGGAGTTCAGGTGGTTGAAGTGCGGCGCCTGGGTGAGCTGGACGAAGGTCAGCCAGTGCCCAGCATAATCGGAATTCAGCAGGTCGCCAAGGTTATCGCAAAGTTGATGACTTCAACGGCTTCAACAGCGATGGGACGAAGGACGGGCTCCTGTTTCCGGCGAGCAATGATTTTCAGGGCAGCATCAAGGCTTGCCTGTCGGCGATTTCAAAAGCCAAAGGACTACAGCAAGAGGCTCATTTGTTGTTCCTGTACGCAGCGACGACGACGCGATACGCTTACCCGCTGACCTCCGGGGGAGATCTGGCATGGACAAGGGGCGCAGCGGCGAGAGGATGAAGCTCGGCGCGTTCTTTCACCCGACCGGGAACCATGTGGCGGCCTGGCTGCACCCTGACGCGCAGATCGACGCCGGCACCAATTTCCGACATTACGCCGAGATCACGCAGACCGCCGAACGCGGCAAGTTCGATCTGATGTTCGTCGCCGACGCGGTGGCGACGCGCGACGGCAAGCTCGAGGCGCTCAGCCGCTGGCCGCAATACATGGCCTATTTCGATCCGCTGACGCTGCTGCCGGCGCTCGCCGCGGTGACCACGAATATCGGTCTCTGCGCCACTGCGACGACCAGCTATAACGAACCCTATCACATTGCCCGGAAATTCGCCTCGCTTGATCACATAAGCGGCGGTCGTGCCGGCTGGAATGTCGTCACATCATCGAACGTCTCTGAGGCGTATAACTTCGGACGCGAGCGGCACTATGAGCACGATGCCCGTTACGACCGGGCGATCGAGTTTGTCGAAGTTGTGAAGGGATTGTGGGATAGCTGGGACGACGATGCGTTTGTCCGAGACCGCAAATCGGAACGTTACTTCGACCCGGCCAAGCTCCATTACTTGAACCACAAGGGCGCGCATTTCTCGGTTCGCGGCCCGCTGAATGTCGCGCGGCCGCCGCAAGGCCATCCGGTGCTGTTCCAAGCCGGCTCGTCGGAGGTTGGCCGCGAGGTGGCAGCGCGCTTCGCTGAGGGGGTCTTCACACCTCAGCACACCCTTGCCGGCGCGCAGGAATTCTACCGCGACCTGAAGAGGCGCATGCAGAAGTACAACCGCCCACCTGAAGCGCTGAAAGTAATGCCGGGTCTCAATGCGATCGTCGGACGGACCTGTAAGGAGGCGGAGGAACTACACCATTTCCTGCAGTCGAAGATCCATCCCGATGTCGGACTCGAATTGCTCTCGAACCAACTCGGCGGGTTCGATCTTTCGGAATACGATCTCGATGGTCCGCTTCCCGACATCCCCGAACGGCAATTCGCACTCAGCGGGCTTGGTAACACCCGCAACATCATCCGCTGGGCGCGGGAGGAACGGCTGACAATCCGGCAAATCTACCAGCGCTTCGCCGCAGCCCGGGGGCAACGTACGCTTATCGGCTCGCCAAGCGAGATCGCCGATAATATGGAGGAATGGTTTCGTGGTTACGGCGTCGACGGCTTTCTGTTTCATCCTTCTTATTTGCCGGGTGGGCTCGACGATTTCGTCGCGCTCGTGATCCCAGAACTACAGTCGCGTGGTCTGTTTCGGGCCGAGTACGAAGGCGCGACGTTGCGCGAGAATATGGAGCTTGAACGGCCCAAGAGTCGCTACGTCTCAAATTGATCTGATTAGGCCGCGCTGCGTGCTTCCCTCGACGCGCTGCAGCGAGCTGTTATTCTGACCGGCGATCCAACCCGGCACGCGGACATGCGCAAAATCACTGATTGGAAAAACGCGCAGCGGTTCTCTGTGACGATGATGTCTGCGTCGAGGCTCTTGCCAGATTTCAACAGCAAACCGCTCTCGGTGAAGGTCTCGATCTCGTCGGTGACGACCGACGCCTTGCTGGCGCGGATCGCCTGCAGAAAATCGCCGTCGGGGATGAAAGCGATGCGCTGCCGCCATGGCCGGTAATTCGGCCTGAAATGGGTGTCGATGTCGTAGTCGGCGCCAAGATAGCCGCGAACCGCTGACAGCAGCTCCTTCTTCACGGCCTCGGGCTCGGTGAACGAGCGGCGGGTGAAGACGGCCTGGTCGTGCAATATCTTCCTGCGCACGATCTCGTGGATCCAAGTCTCGTCGATCTGCAATTCACGCAATTCGTCGGCGATCTCGATCGCGTTGCGGCCGGTGCGGAAGAAGGTCGGCGAGCGCTGCAGCATCGTGACGTGGTCGCACTCCGCCGCGATCGCCGGGATCAACGTCGCCGCCGTGGCGCCTGAGCCGATCACGACCACGTTCTTGCCGGCGTAATCGAGATCCGTGGGCCAGGTCTGAGGGTGGCGCTGTCAGAACGGATGCCGGGATAGCGATGCGTCAGCCACGTGCCGCCGAAGCTCTCTTGCGTCTCGAGCACGACAAATCTCGTGTCGGAGCATTGCTTCGTTAGGTGGTAGGCGCCGCCGATCCCGGAAATTCCGGCCCCGACTATCAGAACGTCGAAATATTCGGTCACTTTCTCGGTCATGCCGTCGACCTCCGCTTCCGGTCGGCAGTCTACCATGGTTGACCGATCAGATCGGATCGAACTTGCGAGCCGCGCACACCCGCGCGGAAGCGGCGTTCTCGACCCCGGAAAGCGGATTCGGGCGAGAGACGGACTCTCTCCGCTGGAGGAGATGGATTCGAAATTTCGGTTCCCGGTCGCGAGACCGTCAAACCGTCATGGGAGGCGGAACTGCCTTGCCTTGTCTGCCTGGGTCACGGTCATCCGAGGTCTCCTTCGCCCAAGGTCATGCAGCAAATCGCATCCGCGGGCTCGAGGCGGGCCGCCGGGTCGAGGAAGCCACTCGAGCGGAATGCCCCCGAATTTGTTGGCACACTATCTTTATCTGTAGAAAACTACAGTGGTACGGCAAGCCTTTGAAACAGCTAGGGCTTCTGTCTCGTCAGGCGGACATTCGTCGAGTTACTGGTGCCAGCAGTGTCAACTAGGGAAGGTCTGAACAAGGGCCTGGCACCGGACATACAGCATCCAGACCTCGGTCTATGTCGTTTATCTCGAGCAGATCGGGCTCGTCGGCACGATCATCGGCGTCCTGTTCGCTACGGCCGAGATCGCGAGTGGGTTCGGCTCGCTGTTTGCCGGGCGCGCGGTGCAATTGGGCGATCCTCTGCGCACAATGCTGAGCGGCACGGTGCTGTCGATCCTGCTGATCGCGATGACGCCGGTGCTGGGCGGGATCTTCGCCTTGCTGATGCTCTCGCAGGTGATCCGCGGCTGGCTGGAAGGCGTTATCCAGCCGGTCATCTTATCGGTGCAGGCGAGAGCGGTTGGCCGCCATCAGCAAGGTGCGGTTGTAGCACTGCGTCAGACCGGCCAGCGGCTCACCTCGATCGTGATCCAGCCGCTGATGGGCGGCATCGCCGACCGTTGGGGTGTGAGCGAAAGCTTTTTCATTCTCGGTGCACTGATGCTGCTATCCAAGGCCAGATCAGCATGCTAAGCACAATTCATGACTGGTAAAGATTTGAAGCAGGTCCCCGCCGACACCTGATTGGACATGGACGACCGCGCAGGGCAAGCCGCGCCGCTTTGATGAAGGTGAAGAACACGGCGCGGGTCGGTTGGTGCAACATCGTGGCGTGGTCGTCGTCGATCTGCCATTCGCCCGCGATGAAGCTGCCGGGGCCGGTCGGCTCAAGTCGAAATTCGGGGCTGATCGCGTCCATTACTCAATCTAACACTGTGCGCGCGGTGCCGTCACGTCGCGGGCCTGCCGGAGTCCGATAACGCGAGATTCTGGAAAATCAGCGGTCGAGGGTGAAGACTGCCCGGACACGTTCTCGTATGGTTGGGGGCGGGTTCTCTTGGGGGGCACGTATGCGCGCCTGGAACGTTGGTTACCTGGTCTTCGTCGCCTTTCTGATTGTCCTGACTGTCACGCTGTCGGTGTTGGACCCATCGCTGGGGCGGGGGGAGCCACAATTCAGTGGCCTCTACTTGCTGATGGCTATGCTGTTTTGGTTGGCTGCGTTCGTCTTCTTCGCAGTCAATGCTATTCTCGCCGTCGCGGCTCTCATCAGAGGCCGGGCGGCAGCGCAACCACTGATTGGATGCGCCTTGCCGATCATCGTTGGCACTGTCGTCCTGTGGTACTTTAACCATCACGGGTAGAATAACAGGATTCTGGAAGCCGTTGGCGATGTGGATAGTGATCGGGCTGCTTCTCGTCGCGGCCTTGACCCTGTTTCAAGTTTCGCGCCATTGATTAGGAATTGATTAGGAGCGGAAGCGAGTTGAGATCGTTGCCGCTTAAGGCGCGCTGGAGATGCCAGTGTCAAAATTCTCTAAAAGAATTCGGAGACAATCCGAATTAGAAACATCGGAAGCTGTTAAAAAGTTGCAGGATTTACAAAAAGCGTATCCTAATGACGAAATCGGCAAAGCCGCAAACGCAATATTAGAGGATTTAGGAATTGGTGTATTAGTTGATCCTAGAGATGCGCCTGACCTTGGCTTGATTATATTTGTCGTATTAGAACACTGCTGTCCGGTTAAGCCCGGATCGCCTGCCCGTAACGGCATGATTTTGAACGGGGTTTTGTCGATTTAGCGTGGTGTCGATTTGAACTCGATCTGGCACTTTTCGGAAGATTTCCCGAGGAGGCGCTGGTGAACAGTGGCAAGACGCTTTTCGCCCAACTGATGGATTTTCTGCCGTGGAGCACGTTCACCCGGATTGTCGCGCGGTACGGCGGCGATCAGCGGGTGCGGACGCTGTCCTGCGCCGAGCACTATCGGGCCATGGCATTCGCGCAGTTGACCTATCGAGAGAGTCTACGCGACATCGAAACCTGCTTGTCGGTGCAGACCTCGAAACTCTATTCCATGGGCTTCCGCGATCCGGTGCGGCGCTCGACGCTGGCCGATGCCAACGAGGCGCGCGACTGGCGCATTTACGCGGAGTTGGCCCAGCGATTGATCGGCCAGGCGAGGCGACTGTACGTCAACGAGGATTTGGGTTTTGACCTCGCCAACACGGTCTATGCGCTCAACTCGACGACCATCGATCTTTGTCTGGCGGTCTTTCCGTGGGCTCATTTCCGCATCACCAAAGCGGCGGTCAAGATGCACACGCTGTTGGACTTGCGTGGCAACATCCCGAGCTTCATCCACGTGTCGGATGGCAAGCTGCACGACGTTCACGCGCTCGACCTGCTGCTCCCGGAGACGGGCGCGATCTACGTCATGGATCGGGGCTATGTCGATTTCGCCCGGCTCCATGTGCTGCACCTGGCCGGAGCCTTCTTCGGCACCCGCGCCAAATCGAACATGGATGCTCATCGAGTTTATTCCGCCGCCGCAGACCGCACGACCGGCATCATTTGCGACCAAACCATCGCGCTGGACGGCCACTACACCACCCAGCATTACCCCGAACACCTGCGGCGCATCCGCTTCCGGGACGCCGAAACGGGAAAGAAGCTGGTGTTCCTCACCAACCAGTTCGGGTTGCCGGCCGCGACCATCTGCGCGCTCTACAAAAGCCGCTGGCAAGTCGAACTGTTCTTCAAATGGATCAAGCAGCATCTGCGGATCACGCGGTTCTTCGGGACATCCGAAAATGCCGTGAAGACCCAAATCTGGATCGCCGTCTCGGTCTACGTCCTCGTCGCCATCGTCAAGAAGCGGCTAGCCCTGGACGCCTCGCTCTACACATTGCTACAGATCCTCTCGGTCACCCTGTTCGAGAAAATGCCGATCCATCAAGCACTTGCCCAAGACGATTCCAAATGCGATACTGCGCAAATAACTAACCAATTGAATCTATTCGCGTATTAACCGGACAGCAGTGGTATTAGAAATATATTTATTGATTAGTCGACGAAAACATAAAAATGTTGAAACCTTTGCTGCCATTCTATCAAAACGATTTCCAGAGTGTCAAACAGAGATTTCTAAATGCCTGGACGACTACCATACCTCCGTACGTGTTGTACAGATGAACGAGCAAAAATTTTGCCGAATGCTGCTTGTGAGTGCCGTCCTTAAGGCGACTGACCACGTTCTCTTCCAAGGACTGAGCCCTTAAAAACCCGGTTTTCCGGAATGCAGAGCGTTTTTAGCGCGGCGTCGCGGCGCACGATTTCTGCGGAGAGGTTGCGGAAGGAGGGGCCGCGGCGGTTCGCTAAAAACGCTCTGCATTATGACAAGCCCCGCGACTCGTATCAATGAGGGAAGGTCTGGTATGCCCGCCTCACGGCAGGCGATCTGATGCTGCCGGTGCGGATGGAATTCGAGACTGCTTTCGGCACTGTGAGAGGTTATCTGGCGGAATTACGCGGGCAAGGTGTGCACCTCCATCTGATGCGGGAATGAGCAATTACTGAAGCGTGGCGCCCCGCGGGGCGTATTCATGTTTCGATCCGCGGCATCTTCGACACCGGCGTCCCCCGTTTAATGCAGGTTAAAGTCGCCGGCTCCCGTTGCGTCTTGTGGACGCCGGCACGGCATCAGCCAGATGGGCGAGCCGGTTTGGAGCGGGCAGAACAGCAGCCGAAGGGGTGAGTAAAGGAGTGAGTAGATGGCAGTACACGCGATCGCCGTGATCGGCGCCGGAGCGATGGGAAGCGGCATCGCTCAAGTGGCCGCTGTAGCCGGCCTCGGCGTGACCCTGATCGAGGTCAGCGATGCGGCGGTCGAGAAAGGCCTCGACCGGGTCAGGGGCAATCTTCAGAAATTGGTCGCCAAGGGCAAAATGACCCGTGCGGATAAGGAGGCTGCACTCGGATCGATCCGCGGAACGACCGCGCTCGCTTGCTCGTAACGCTCAAGACCAAGGCCGCGTAGCCAGGCCGCTACGTCCATGCAGGAATCCTCGGCTCCGAGGAGCGGCAGCCCCTCATCAACGAGGATATTCCTCTGCCCGTCCGGATGATGAAATCGATTGGGAGGCTCGTTTCGGCACGCACCAGTGCATCGACCCGTTGGAGGAGATCCAACTTGACGTCGTAATTCTCGGTCACCGCCTCGATCACGACATCGGCGGGCGCCACGTCCTCGCGATATCGGCTGCTGTCATCAGGACGGTGCCGCCGGAGGTTACGAACCGGTCGGGAAAGGGAGGCGCCGCTTCGTAGGTCAGCTTGGTCGTTAAGCCGAGGATCGCGAAACTGACGACGGCAACGACCAGCAGGACCCATTTAAGAACGTTACTGACGGGATCCTTGGTGGGCTGATCAATCCGTTCTGCCTCCATCGTCATGCGCTCGCCCTCCGACTGTTTAACTGGCCCGTTTGTCGCACCGGCATCCGCCCGGCAGATCCCCACAACAAAGCGTGTCTCATCAAATTCTGAGCTTCCGGGCCCAATGACCGGTCAAAGGAAAGACATCCCCTGGCTCCCCGCGACGGCCCCGAGGATCGTGATGAGGCTGACCGCGAGCAGGAGCCAATGAGCCCCCTGCAGCAAGGCAAAGGCGGTATCCGGCGCCGCGCATGCCCGCGCGTGGAACCATCGGTGCAGAACGAGCGGCTCAGCCACGAACAGCACGAGGGTGAACAGCAGCCATAGGCACACCATGGCATGCATCCACCAGAACTCTGCCGAGCCGAACCGGCCCCACAAGCCAAGGCGGTCGGTCATGTAGAAGCCGGTCAGCCCAACGATGACCGTGGCGAGCCGCGCATGCCAAACAAAGCGTCGCTCGATGGCCTCGAAGGCCCGAAGCCGGTTCGGGCCGATATCGCCGCGCCGCACAGCCGGCAGCACTACCATGGTCACCATCGCGACCCCGCCGATCCAGATCACGACGGCGAGAACATGCAGCGCCCGGGCGATCACGACATCATCCATGACTGGCCTCGCCCGGGGCTCATCGGCTGATGCGAGCTCGGCTCATCCCCGAGGCCGCATCTCGGGTGCGAGTCCCAAACTGCGGAAGAGCCGCGCGCCCGGCGCCAAAAGATCGGCCAGGGTGTAGCCGTCCAGCGTCTGCAAAAACGCGAGCGTCGCCTCGCGGAGCGCGTGGCGCAGCACACAGCATCCTTCGATCCGGCAGAATCCGGTCTCGGCGAGGCATCCCATCACGGCGAGGTCCTCTTCGGTCTCGCGCACGATCGCCCCAACGCGAATTTCCGTGGGAGAACGCGCCAGCCTGATGCCGCCGCCCTTGCCGCGGACCGTATCGAGATACCCTTGCTGCCCGAGCCTGTTCACGACCTTCATAAGGTGGGTCTTTGAAATATCGAAACTCTCGGCGATTTCGGCGATCGTCGAGAGCGGCGGATTACCGCGGCTGCGCTTCATCAAGGCCAGTGTTCATCGGGGTCGCTCTCCGACAGGATTAGGGACGAAAAGGTATCAGAGGATCTCGCCCTCGTGGTCGACGGCACGCCACAGATACAACCGCCTGCCGGCGATCCGAACCACCATCTCGTCGAGGTGCCATCGGTCGCTCGGACGCGGCTGGCGCTGCCGCAGCTTGCGGGCGACCAAAGGACCAAATTTCAGTACCCAGCGCCGCACCGTTTCGTAGGAAATGTCCAGCCCACGCTCGGTCAGGAGATCCTCCACGTCCCGCTAGCTGAGCGTGAAGCGCAGGTACAGCCAGATCGCGTGCTGGATGATCGAAGGCGGGAACCGATGGCGGCGATAAGAGGGTAGTGGAGACGATTGCGCGGGATCCGGCGCGAGCGCGTGCTATCGGTCAGCTCTGCCCGATGGCTATGTAGACGATGCCGAGATAGCCTTTCTGATAGCTGTATTGGGGAAAGTGCTGCCGGAGTGATTTCCACGGCTGCCGTTTGGCGACCTCGATTGAGACGGCGAATGGCCGAACCAGCCAGATCAGCGCCGGCGCGAGATGGCGCAGCCAGTTATCCGGCATGCGTAGGTCCAGGAGCACAAATCGCCCGCCCGGCACGAGCGCCGCCGCGGCCTTGGCGATTACTTCGTCGAACCGGGGCTCCAGCGAGAGTGCGAAGGTGGAAAACGCGGCCTCCACACGCTCCGGAAAATCGAAATCCATGGCCCGGGCCCGGATGAGCTCCACGTTGTCCCAGCCTTTAGCTGCGACCCGCTGGCGCGCCTGTTCCAGCATACCTGCGCAGAGATCGACGCCAAACAGACGTCCGGTCGGGCCGATCCGCTGCTGTACCAGTCCGAAGTTGAGCCCGGTGCCGCAGCCGATCTCCACGACGGTCGCGCCGCGCCCCAGCTGCAGCGCTGCAATGGCGCGACGCCGGTACGCCCACCATCGGAAGCCGATCAGGTAATAGGTATTCACCGACCAGTCGTAGAAGCGCGCCCGGCGGCGGTAGACTTCGTTGACCTCCTCAGGCGTCGTGAAGTCGCTCGGGCTCAAGGCTGGATCTCCCTGGCACTGGGCACTCGGCAGAGGCCTTGCGGCGAGGTACCGTTGAAACTGCTCGACATACTCTACGACCTGTTGGCTTTTCATCGCGAGGGCCATCGGGGAGCCAGCGCGATGGATCATCGCGCGAAGTTATCGTCGGTTTTCCCCAAGCGGTCGAACGGGGCAACCAGTCCCTTTTCGTGGAGGGACCGAGGGTTCGAATCCTTCTCCCTCCAGCGGGGAGTCCGTTGCGAAAGTTGTGTGCGTCAAGTTCAGCAAATTGGGCATGGTGAGCGAGCGCGGTTGGTTTCAGGTCAAGAGCCCATCCCTTTGTTCGATCGGAATAGGACCATCCCTTCGTCCCGACCTGCCGTCTGGCAGAGCACCGCGCGCAGCGGCAGTCAAGGATGCCGCCGCGAGTGCGGCGGCACCGGCGAAGCCGGCGCGCAGCGTCCTTGACAGAGCGAGCACGGTGCTAGGCTGAACCGGTCGGGGGTCAGGCAGCACGGCGCAGTGCCTCTTTTTTATATTCGCGCAGATCGTCCATGTTGAGGTAGCGGTAGCTGCTCGAGCCAGTTCTCGTGGGTCTCGACGGCGAGCGCCCGCACGAGCCGCAAGCAACTCTCGCCATTTGGAAAGATGCGCACGACGTGGGTGCGGCGCTTGATCTCCTCGTTCAGGCGCTCCAGCATGTTGGTCGATTTGAGATGCTTATGGTGCTGGCGCGGCAGCCGATAGAAGGTGAGCGTCTCGTCGATGCTTTCTTCGACCCAGCCGGTGAGCTTGGGGTATTTGCCTGACCACTTAGCGAGCCAGGCCGCGAGATCGCGGCGCGCCTCGGGGAGATCGCGGCGCGCCTCGGGGAGATCGCGGCGGTCATACAGCCAACGCAGCTCTTGCAAGCAGTCGTCGTCGACCCGACGCGGCACGTAGTCGAGCGCGTTTCTGAGAAAATGGACGTAGCAGCGCTGATAGGCCGCCTCCGCTAGAACCTCGCGCAGCGCCGCTCGGAGCCCGGCGTGATCGTCGGCGACGACGAATTCGACGCCGTGCAGACCGCGCGCCTTCAGCCCCAGCAGGAAATCCCGCCAGCTCGATCGGCTCTCCCGGTTGGCGAGCTCGATCGCCAGAACCTGGCGGCGACCGTCCCAATCGATACCGATCGCGATCAGCACCGCCTGGCTGGCGATGACGCCGGTCTCACGCACCCGCTCGTAGCGCGCGTCGAGGATCAGATAAGGGAAGGCTTCGGCCAAGGGGCGGCCGGCGAATTGCGCCAGACTGTCATCCAGCCGCTGGTTCATCGCACTGATCGAGGAAGCCGAAAAGCTGTGCCCGCACAGCTCCTCGGTGATCGCCTTCACTTTGCGGGTCGAAACCCCTTGCCCATACATCTCCGCCAGCGCCGCCACCAGCGCCCGCTCCGAACGCTGATAGCGCTCGAACAGCTCGGTCGAGAACCGCCCCGCGCGGTCCTGCGGCACGCGCAGCTCCAGCTTGCCGACTCGCGTGATCAGCGTCCGGCTGTAATACCCCGACCGATAGCCCTGCCGGCCCACCGCCCGCTCGCCCTTCTCGGCGCCGAGCGCCTCCGTCATCTCCGCTTCGAGCGCCTCCTGCAGCGCCGTCCGCACCAGCGCCCGCAGAAACTCCTCGTCCTCCGCCAGAAGGGCTTTGACGTCGATCGTCCCAGATTTACCCTGCCTCTTGGTCATGGTGTGCATCCTCGCCAAAGGATCCGGTGATTGCGACATCACCCGCATACCATGACCACCCGCCTCAGCGGCTTTTGCAGAACTTCCGGGACACTACCGCCTAGCGCTCGCAATGACAGTTGGAGGGGGGCCGCTCGAACAGCCCACCGCAGGCCTCGCGGCCGCGCTCCATGAAGGCGTTGAAGCCCTCTGGCTCGCCGGCCTTGAAGGCGATCCAGCGCGGCATGTCGACCCCGGCGAACAGCCAGGCGGTGTTGATGCAGTGGTGGATGTCGCGTTCGTCGATGTCGCGGTCGCTCGACGCGGCGGCGCGATGGAACAGGTCGCCGTCGCCGGTGCAGTCGATCGTCACCTTGGCGCGGATCGCGAGCCGCCCCTCCTTGCTCTCGAACACAACGCCACCGACCCGGCCCTCCTCGTCGAGTATTGGGGCCGCCGCCCAGGCGTGCAGCACCAGATGCACGCGCTCGGCCAGCACCATCTCCTGGCTCAACAGCTTCAGGTTCTCGGGATCGACCGTCGGCGACCAGGTGACGATGCCGTGAAAGGCGTCGGTGCGCTCCTTCCAATAGGCGGCGGTCGCCGCGTCGGCGCTGCCCCATGCCGCGCGCGGCGGCCCGGCCACGGCTTCTTTCGGCAGGCGGTCGAGCGATTCCTCGCCGATGCCGCGAATGACCGGCTCGCCGGACCAGCCGGTCATGCGGTCGATCCAGATGACGAGACCGCCAGTCGAGAGCCCGCCCAGATGATTGTGCCGCTCGACGAGCACAACGTCGGCGCCGGCCCGCGCCGCGGCGATGGCGGCAGCGGTGCCGGACGGTCCGCCGCCGGCCACCAGCACGTCGCAATCGCGAAACACCGGCACCCGCTGCGCCGGTTCGGTGACGGTCGCGTTCGGCCGCCTGCGGCGCTCGGCGAGGCGCCCGGCGCGGAACACCTCGACCTGGAAGAACAGCCGCCCGTAATCGGAAGATTTCCGTGCGGCCACTCGCCCGCCCTTCATTGACCGGCGCACTCCCTTACGACCGACATTCGCCAGATACCCAGCGGTTTCGAGGCCAGGATCGCGCCTGTGAATAGCTTGGGCAAGAGCAAATCGCCGTCGCGGCGGGCAAGAGGCGATTGAAGCTGGCGCTTGACAGCACCGAAACGCCGAACCTGCTGCATCTGTTCTCCTACCGGGCATACCTTTCCCCTGTCGCTCGCCAGACCTGACGCCTCTCGCGCCTCATGCCGGCGCAGGCCGAGAACGCGTTCGCCTCCGCCTCGTCTTCGTCGGCTGTGATTCTGCTGCATCTATAACGTCGGACTTCGATCCGGAGCGAGTGGCCGCTCCAGAGGTGGGATGATCCGCCTCGGCTCTCTACTCGCCATCTCCCACGGAAGATTCCGCTGCTATGGGTGTCGCCGCTCCCTTCGCCTACGTGAAGGCGCCCGCCGAATGCTGGCCCAGGCATGACCGGCCATTTTGTCTTCCCTCGCGCGCGCGGGGTTCGAGGCACAGTTCCCTCAAAATCGGCCTCCTTGAGGCCAAATACGCTCTCGATGGTTTGGACAAACCAGTGACCAACATCCACTTGCTTGCGCGTCCGGGGCTTGAACAAAGAAGCCTTCATGGTCGGTCCAATTGATGTCAACCGCCGAAATTGGGATGAGCGCGCTACCATCCACGCGCGCGACACAACCGGCGACTACATGCTCGACCGGTTTCGCGCAGGTGAGGACGCTCTCCATGCCATCGAAGCCGCCGAACTCGGCGACATTTCCGGAAAGCGCGTCCTCCATCTGCAATGCCATATCGGGCGCGACACGCTCTGCCTCGTGCGACGCGGCGCGGTAGCGACCGGGCTCGATTTTTCTGGCGTGGCGCTGGACGTCGCGCGCCGCCTTTCCAAGGAGACCGGGCTAAAGGCCGACTTCGTTCAAGGGACTGTGGACGAGGCCCCGCATCTGACACCTGGTCCGTTCGATTTGGTTTTTACGACTTGGGGAACGATCTGCTGGCTGCCGGATATTACGGTTTGGGCGAGAGTAATCGCATCCGTGCTGGAGCCCGGCGGCGAACTTTACTTTGCCGATGCTCATCCGAGCTTCCTCGTGCTGGAGGAGCACGCCGGTAGGCTCGTGCCCATGTACGATTTCCAGACACCCGCAGACCGGCCGCTCGAATTCTCCGATGCGACGACCTACACAGGCGATCCGACCATCATGACGCATCAATCCACTCGGGAATGGATTCATCCACTTTCGGCGATCCTCGGTGCGCTAATCGATGCCGGCCTGACTATCGTGATGTTTCGCGAGCACGAGGTCTTGCCGTGGCGAGGGGTGTCGAGCTTGGTACCTGCATCGGACAGACTATGGCGCCTTCCAGATGGTCATCCGCGCATTCCCCTATCCATTTCGGTGAGAGCGAAAAAGGGGTTTGGATGACCACAGACTCGATCTTGAGCGCTCCTTTGAGGTCGAGCACCTTCCGCGTCGGGGGTAAACTCGGGCTTCAGCAGAGCCGCTCCGTGGATTCGAACCCATAAAGAAACAACTTTTTGCGGCCCGCGTTCGATCCCCCGCAATTCGCCTTTAACAGAAACCGGCTCCTTCGCGCGCCCGCCCAGCTCGCCCGCCCCAGCTGGGGTCCGATGCTCTGCTGACCTCTCGTCGGCATAACTGACTGGGACCTCGAAAACGCTGTCCTTCTGACGGGGGACCGAAAGTTCGAATCCATCTCCCTCCAGCGGGGAGTCACCAACGAACCGCGCGGCTGCTGGAAACAGCGGCGGGTGCGGACCATCGCGCGAACCCGAAGCGGCGGGTTCCTGCTGATGGGATCTCCTGCGTTCGGCGAGAGGCGCGGTTGTCCGACGCAGCGAAACGGGATCGGGCCGGTTATCTGGTGCGGCCTATTTGATACCTCTCCGAGAATCGGCAAATATTCCTCGATCCTCAGCAACCTCCGCTTCGACGGCCTGGGTCAGCAGCGCACGCGCGCCGCTGCGCAGGATCTCTGTGGCGAAACAGGCTGACTAGGCTGCTCGGGGTGTTGCCTTACCTAGCGCCTCGATATTGAACGCGCCGGGGAGGGCTATCTGGATTGCCTCCGCGAAGAGTTCGCCAGTCGACCAATTGCGCGCCGTGGCCTTCTCTACCAACGCGCGCGAAATGGTCATAGTCAGCCTGGCATGGCCTTCCCTTCCGAACTCTATCCGCACTCCGACACCGCGCTCGTTGGCGTCGTCAAGCTCCGCTTGGTCGAATGCGGCTGCGATAATCTGCTCCTCTGGATCTAGCTTCATCTCTGACACAATCTCATGAAATCGGGGGAAGGCCAATGGCTACAATCGTCCCGGAGAGTAGTTGTCTCACGTTGTTAACGAAATACATCTCTAGATAGGCGAGATAATATTAACGGGACTTCCCAGGTTGAGAGTTGACGGTGGCATAGGCGAAGGCCGCCCAGCGTTCCATTACTTCGCGTCGTTGCTCGATAAGGGCCGTGCCGGTCGGCCATGTTGCGGTCGCAGTGCCCAGCGCGCCGGTTATCGCGGCGGTCTCGCGGCATGGACCGGCTTTACGCTGCCTTCCGCTTTAGCTCTGGTGCTGTTCGCTTACGGCGTGGGGGAGCTTAGCGGCCCGGCGGGGACCGGGTCACGCATGGATGACGCCTGGCACCGTCGAAATCAGTTGCGCCATCGTGTAAAGCGGCTCAGCGTTAATAAATGGAGGTCTGATCCGACCGCCCATCCATCGAGAGATGTAACGCCAACATAGGGAGGGCCGAAATGAAATATGTCTCGCTGCTGTTGGTCGTTATGGCGGCACTGATGCTGCAGGCACCAGCCGCCGATGCGATACCGATTACCTTCGTGGCCAACCTCACTCAAGCGCTTGAAGTTCCCCCCACCGGTTCGCCGGGAACGGGAAGCGCAACGGTAGTACTGGATACGACGGCCAACACGATGCACGTTGACGTGACGTTCAGCGGTTTGACCTCGGGCACAACGGCGTCGCATATTCATTGTTGCCTGGCTTCGCCGTTTGAGACTGGTGTTAATGTCGGGGTCGCCACCACGGTTCCCTCGTTCACTGGCTTCCCTTTGGGGGTGACCTCAGGGACCTATGACCATGTCTTTGATCTGACCCTCGCGTCGAGCTACAACCCGGCTTTTGTTACTGCCGAGGGTGGGACGGTCGCGGGCGCCGAGGCAGCTTTGCTGGCGGGAATAGAGGACGGCGAGACCTATCTGAACATCCACACCACCACCAATCCGGGCGGGGAGATCCGAGGCTTCCTGGTTGCCGCGCCGGAGCCCGCCAGTCTGGTCCTGCTCGGTTCGGCACTGCTTGGGTTCGGTCTAATCCGGCGGCGTAAACTGAGTTCCTGAGCGGTCAAGAACGCAATCGGCGGGGCGATCCCGGCGGATAAGAAGTGGGAGCGGCTGGCACGGCGCTATCTCCGCTTTGCCCGGGAGCAGGCACGCGACGCGTGCCCGATCTACGCCGCGCTCGCCGCGGCGGTGGCCTCGTCGCCGGACGTGCTGGCATTCCTGGCCGCATTGCCGGAAGACAAAGCGCCAGCCCAATTTGTTCCTGGCCGCGGTGCGGCACCTCGACGGCGTGCCGCTACCACGCCCATGCATCAGGTTGCAGGCAAGTGGGTTCGCGTCGACCGCTTCCGCAACCTCGGCAACGTTATCGATCGGACCGGCGACCATGAACCCTCGGCGCTGATCAATCTCGGCGGCGACGACGGACCGCAAAGAGAAGATATAGCTACCCCGAATTCGGTGATCGGAGCGCTGTATCCTCTTGATCGCCCTTGCGTGGGCAGCGGGTTCAGCGTGCTCTCACCGGCGGCGGGACACCGGCCGAGACACGCCGTATCATCTCCTGGATCTTTGCCGCCCATCAGATGGGCGGCGCGCTCGCCGGGATTGGCGCCGGCGCGGTGCGCAGCTTCAGCGGAGATTACCTCCTTGCGTTTATGACGAGTGGCCTCGCTTGCCTGTTGGTCTTGCTGTTGGTGCTGCGGATCAGGGGCCTCGCCTGCGATAGTGCCCGCGGTCTGACCGGAAGAGAGCGCGATCTCACGTTTCGTGGCCCCGGGACCGAGTCGAATCCTGCTCCCTCCAGCGGCGAGTCAACAACGACCCGCGCGGCTGCTGGAAATAGCGGCGGGTGCGCGTAAGCGCACGGTTTGGAGAAGGACATCCTCGTGCTGCTCTGAGCCCTGCGAGCGATTGCATTCGTATGTTTCTCGCCCTGCCTTTGTGACCGTCGCGATGGTGACGGAAGCGATGCGCCGCAATTACCCGGAGTTGACGGCGGAGACACTGCAATCGCGACGGCGCCGGCGATCGCGCTCCTGCAGGATGCGATGCCCCGGCCCGGCCTTCCGCTTGTGCACTTCAACGACACGCGTTGCGGCAGCGTCGCCGAGCTACGCTCCGTAATCCTCAAGGCCCGCCGTCTCGCCGGTGATGATGCAGAGCGGGAGCGCGCCGCCGCCGCGGTTAAGACCTGGCTGCTCGGCCGAAACTCAGCTTGAAGGCTCGATGGCGTACTCGGCTTCGGGCGACCAGTCCTCCGGAGGGCGATCGCCCCGATAGCCAGCCACGGGATATCCGGAACCGGAGTAGGGAGAGTACAGCGGTCGGCTCTGGTTTCCATAGTTCGGTGAGCCGGGGTAAGCTGGTTGTCCCGAGTAGCCTGGGTATCCATAGGGTGCGGGTCCGGGGGAAGCGGGCTGACCCGAATAACCTGGGTATCCATAGCCCGGAGGACCGGAGTAAGCGGGGTATCCCGAGTGGCCTGGGTACCCATAGCCTGACTGCGCGTAGCCGGGATATCCGTATCCGGGATATCCGTAGGCTGGGTAGCCGAAATAGGTGCCCGGTGGCGGTGGAGGTGTACTCGCAACTCCCCCGAATATCCCGGCTGCCCCTCCGATCGCTGCTCCAAGGGCGGCTCCCGGCCCGCCACCCGCCGCTGCTCCAATGGCAGCACCAGAAGCCGCTCCCAATATTCCCCCACCCAGGCCGCGTTGAACAGGATCATAAGGGTTGGTGCAGGCAGAGAGGCCCAACGCCGCGACGGCGATCACACAGGGCGCAATTCGGGTCATTATCGCTCTCCCTTAGGCCGTCAACCGGGTCGAACCGACAACGACAACGGATACATCGCACCCTTCTCTCGATTAGGAGTCAAGTTCGCATCGGACTCGCCGGTGGAGGGGACGGGATTCGAACTCGCGGTCCCGCCTCTATGTTCGGCTATTGACCCGATAGAACGGCTGGTCGAGCATGGTTTCATGCCAGGTGCTGTACCAGGCTTGGACATAGGGCTTTATCTTGCGAAGAAAGTTGGCGTGCGCCCGCTGCTCGGGGGTGAGGCCTTTGGCGCAGAACGCGCGCACCTCTCGGTAGAGGCCCTCTACGTCGATTGTGCGGGGCTGATGATCCTCAACGATGATCTTCCCCCCGATGACGACAGTGTCGACGTCCGCGCCCATAGCGCGTTCGACAAAGGCGTCGACGATGTCAAATTCCGGGTCGATCCAGGGATCTCGCGCGACCCGATCGAGATCGACAAGGATCGCATCGCCCTTCATGCCGGGCACCAGCGCACCGACCTCGTCCGCAAAGCCGCTCGCCTTGGCACCGTTTAATGTCGCGATCTCGAGGGCCTCGTAGCCGCTCAACGCGGGCGTCGCCAGGTCGAAGGTGTGGAGACGATGCACTTTATGCATCATCCGCAGTTCCATCACCGCATCCTCGTCGTCATTGATGGTCTTATCGTCAAGGCCCATAGCGACATTGACCCCCGCCGCGCGTAACGGCACGACCGGCGTGATGCCGTTGCGCATGTGGAAGTTGCAGCTCGGATGGCTCGTGACGGAGACATTGCGGCGCCCCATCAGCTCTATTTCGGGCTCGGTCACGTGAATCGCATGACCAAAGACGACATTGCTCTCCACTAAACCGAGATTATTGAGCCAGAACACCGTCGGCTTTCCGTGCCGGCGCAAGCCGTAGGCCTTGTGCACCGGCGACTGCAGCAGGTGCATATGGATCATCACCCCGTCACGCTCGTCGGCTTTGGCACGCACACGGCGCAAGAACGCCTCGCTTGCACCATGCGCCCAGCACGGCGCTAACAATATCCGCGTCTCCGTGTTGTTGTAGGTATTGTAGAGCTCATCGAACAAGCGGAAATAGGAGTTCGCCAACGCTTCCTTGTCAAAGAAGACGAACGGGCGTGCTCCGGCCCGCAGATCGGGCGGCAGCGTCGCGATAAATTCTTCCCCGCCCATCGCGAGCTTGCTCTCATCGCGCACACCCGGCGAGAACGCGAGCCTGATCCCGGTCGATAGATAAGTTCTGATCGCAATATGGGCTCGCCTGGCGCCTTCGACGCCGTCATCGTCGAAACCGTTATGGTGCAGCAGCGTGCAGCCGCTGCGGAGGTGGCGCAGCGCACAGATCGCCGCGGTCAGCTCGGGTGGTAGGATGGGCATGTACGCCCAATCGAAAAGCGCGTTCTCGAGAAAGTCGTTGCGCACACCTTTCTGGATTGGCGAAAGGCCGCGCCCATGGCTATGAGCGTCGACCAGCCCGGGAAGCAGCAACTGAGTGCCGTCGCCGATGATGTCGGCACCGGGATATTTGGGAGCGATTGCGGCGAAAGGGCCCGTCTCCTTGACGGTGCCGTCCATGATCACAACCGCGCCGGCCGGGATCACGCCATATGCTCCGAGGCGCGGATCGGTGATTGCATAGGCTCCCCGCATGATGATCGTGTCGGTCATAACTTGCACCCTTCGCAATTCGGCACGTCAGGCGCGAGCCGGACGAACCCTGTTCGTGCTCTCCGAATAACCACTTGGCCTCAACTGTCAGGCGCCGTTGCGCGCGTCTCGAATGTGAGCGGCGCCCTTGCCCGACTTTCGCCGGAAGCAATAACGAACGCAACGACCCTCCGTGAAGGTGAGAGGTCGAACGCAGGGTTCGAATGCGTCGTCCCTATTTACAGGGGACCGAGAATTCGAATCCCGTCCCCTCCAGCGGCGAGTCCGCTGCGAACCAGGATCACGCCAATCGCGGGATTCCTGGTGGGGCTGTGAAGCAAGTTGCCCATTTGCGTCATCGACGACATCCTTGACTGCCTCTCCGCGCGACGCTCACCATGCGTGCAGGACAGAGAAACCGCCCCGACCGAACAGAGAAACCATTTTAGGCTTGAACAGGGAGGATTTACCGATGCGCCTACTCTCGCTCCTCGCTGTCGCCATGGCCGGACTGATTGCGGTGCCGGCGCTCGCTCAGACCCCGCCGCCGGACGGCACACCGACCCGCGTCCGCGGCACCGTCGAGAAGCTCGACGGCCACAATCTGACGGTCAAATCCCGCGACGGCCAGTCGCTGTCGATTACGCTCGCGCCGGATGTCGACATCATCACCCTTGTCAAGAAAAGCCTCGCCGACATCAAACCGGGCGACTTTGTCGCCTCGACCGGGATCAAGGATAAGGACGGCAAGATTCACGCAATCGAGGCTCGCATCTTTCCCAAGGCGACGCCTGATGGCGGCCGGCAATTCGCCTGGGATCTGATGCCGGACAGCGTTATGACCAACGCCACGGTCGGCACCGTCACCAAGGCCGCGCAGGGCGCGGTGCTGCACGTCACCTTCACGGGCGGCGAGTCCGAATACAGCATCGGCCCGGATGTGCCGATTCTGGCCAACGCTCCCGGCGATATGAGCCTGTTGAAGCCTGGTGTGGCGGTGTTCGTCATTGCCTTAAAGAAACCCGACGGCACCGTGACCGCGGCACGGCTCTATGCCGAAAAAGACGGGATCAAGCCGCCGATGTGACGCTACCTGCGCCATCGTCGGTGACGTTGGGTGGCGCCCCGGAAGACCTGGATCTGTCGAAGTGCAACCGCGACCTTGGCATCGCCCGAATGAACGTCCGCCTGCCGCCGGCCAAGACAGAGGAGATCCTGCCGTTGTTGGACCGCTGGGCGAAGCTGATCCGCCAGCTCGGCGCTTGATGACGGGGAGCCGCGCCAAAACGGCTCAGGGAAACCGCAACGGAGGAACGAATGGACCTGATCCTGATTATTCTCATTCTTATCCTCCTCTTCGGGGGCGGGTTCGGCTATCACCGGTGGGGATATGGCGGCGGGATCGGTATCGGTGGTATTTTGCTGATGATACTCGTCATCTATTTGTTGCTCGGGCGCGGGGGATTGTGATTTTCCGGAATTACGTAGCCGATACACCTGACCGGGTAGTGTCGGCCGAGCCCGGCTATAGCAGCGGGCGTGTCCGATCGGCTATGGTCGATGGAGGACGTGGTTGTCCTGATAGATCGGCGCGAAGCGATGCGCGCCGGGACACTCAGGGTCGGATGAATGCGATCCTCCAAATTCGATCCGCGCCGTCAACTTCGCAGCGTTACCCTGAACAAAAAATTGTTGCGGGATTGCTCCTCGTCGCCGCGGTGATCTTCTTAGCCTCGGTAATCGGCGGCATATTTAGATAAAAGCTAATCGGCTCGGCGCTCGTATCGCCTCGCGAGAGTGAGCAACTCCCCCTGCGGAATTTGGCAGACGACATTTGCGGGCGACTTCGCGAAGCGCGGTCGCGGACAAAGCCGCTGCACTTACCCCCACAGCTTTGAGCATCGCGACATTGGCCCTCTGCTGGGGGTTCCGGCGTTCGCGGTGCCGGTCGGCAACCACCGGACGTCTGCGGCCGGGCGTGCAGATCCTGGCGCCGCGCTTTCGCGAAGATCTGTGCCTGGATGCCGGCGAGGTCGTCGAAGCGGCGGAGGGCGTTGTCGTGCCGATCGACCCGGTGCAGTGAGCTCCGCCGAGGCACGGACGAAGACGGGGGCATCGATCCCCCCGGGGATCTGAGCTGGAGGGACGAAACGTTCCATTTGTCACTCGCGTGGGGGAGCGTACACAATAGAAAAAACGGCCGGTGAGCTGGACCGGCCGAGGGACATGTAAGGAGGGATCCGTCTATGCCCGGTATTTGGTGGACATCGGTGTCGATCGAGATTTTCCTGTGCTCCCTAACGGCAACGACAGCTCATCTGTTGATGTCGCTCGGCCACGTCCAAGATGGGCGAAAGCGGACGCGAGACAGCGGTAAACCACCGGAAAGGAGGGGTTTTGACGTTGGGCTTTCTTCACTGCAACGATGGCCTCGTCAAAGCGACCAAGCTCAATCAAGGCCAACCCCATCCCAACAAACGCCTGGTGTAGCAGCGGGTCTACCGGGCTCATGCGCATGGCGCGTTCAAAGCTCCGGACCGCTTCCTCCGGCAGCCCTGCACTTCTATAGACCCAGCCTCTGCAGCCCCATGTCTGATTTGAGTTTGGGTTGAGCGCGACCGCCCGGTCGGCCATTTCGATACTACTATCACAATCGCCGACCATGTATGCCAAGGTGACGGAGGCCCATGCTAACGTGTCTGGATCACTATCGTCGATGCTCAATGCCAAGTGACACAGCCGAACTGCTTCCTTGCGGTCGAATTGAGGATCGGCAGCATAGCCCGAAATGACGTTTCGCATGTGACACGTACCTGCCAGAGCCGCGACCAGGCCGAACCGAGGGTCCAGCTCCAAAGCGCGATGAGCCAACCTTATCGCCTCGGCCACTCCTTCGCGGGTCGTTAGGTAAAACTGCTGCCTAGTTTAGGCGACGAATGAACAGGGTGAGGTGTTAAACGTAGTCGATAATTCTTAAGCATTGCCAGGAGATCACCTTGCAAACAAGCCCCACCCCACCGTGTCCCCTGGGTGCTTGCTCGGGCGCACTTCGCCTTCTGGCATTGTGCAAAATTTAAGACTTCTGACGCGTTTTACTGAGCCAGCCTATTCAAAGGGTTAGGCGTTGCAAAAGTTAGGTGCAAAAGAACACTGTCCACTTAGAGCAGGGGCGGGGGTTTTGCCCGAGGCCGCCGCTGACGCCGCGGTGCCCGGCGGAATTGCTCACCGTACTGCCGCACGATCGCGGCCGCCGGTTCTAGCCGGATGCCGACGCCGCCACGGTCATCGACATAGACGCACTCGCCAATTCGCCGGACGACATCTTCCGCAGTCAATATTGGCGCCATGTGCCGCAACCTTGACATGTAGGTTCGCAAGCCATGCAATTGTTGGTGTTAAGCCTTTCTAGATCGCAAGCCTGCAATTTTCCTCGCGTGATACCCGAGATCGATATCTGGCGCGCCGCCAACCTGATGCTCAAGCGCCACGGCGAGAAGGCCCTCGAGGAAAGCGCCATGCGCGCCGACGAGCTCGCGGCCGGCGGCGACGATAACGGCGCAGCGATCTGGCGCCGGATCACAGATGCCGTCGGACAGCTCGCGAACAACACACCGCCCGGGCCGGCGCACTGACGGGAAAGGGGAGGGTCCCTAGATCGTGATCCGCTCGACCTCATCGAGCGTGATCGCATCGTCAGTCCGATCGTAAAGCTTGGTCGTGCGCGGGCTTTCGTGCGCGGCCATGGCTTGCGCATTTTCGAGAGTGCCGCCGGCCTCGAGGTAGGCGGTGATGCCGGTCGCGCGGAACACGTGGCAGCCAAGCTTGACCTTGAAGCCGGCTTCGGCCGTGCGCCGGCGGATCATGCGGTAGGCGTCGACCCGGTTCATCGGCTTATCGGTGAGCACGCCGGTCTTGCGGATCGCCGAACGGAAGAGGGGGCCTCTGCCGTCCTCACGGATCCCGGCGGCGGCCAGATATTCATCGATGAATTGCTCGAGCTTGTGATGCGCCGGCATCTCGTGGCGCTTGCCGCCTTTTTCGTGCAGCCGCAGCCACCAGCGCTTGCCCTCGGGGTAGTAGTCCTCGACCTTCATGGCGACGACGGCACCGATGCGGGCGAAGGCGTAGGTCATGACGCCGATCAGCGCGCGATCGCGCAGGCCGACAAGGGTCGAGGTGTCGAGGCTTTCGAGCAGGCGGCGGGCCTGCTCCTCGGTGAGAACCGGCGTCTTGCCGCGGCGCACGACGTGCTTGGGCCCGCGCACCGCATGCGCAGGATTGACGGCGAGGACTTGGCCGACCACGAGCCAGTCGAACAGCATGCGGATCGCAGCGAGGTGCAATTTGACGGTCGGCTTGGCGGCCGTCGTCTGCAGCACCTCTATATAGGCGGCGACGTGGATCGGCTCGAGATCGGCGAGCTCGCCGATCTCGTGCTGCTCGACCCAGGCGAAGAAGTGGCACGTGGCCCGGTAATAGGCCATGCGGGTGTTCTTGTTGCGTATCGTCGCGGCGAAGAACTCGATGAAGCGCCGTGCGGCGTGATCACCGACATCGGCGATCATGGCGGGCACGGCGAGCGTGCTGCGCAACGCTGACGCCTTGACCAGCGCCGCGGTCTCGATGATCGCCGGCACGTTGCGCCGCTCGGCGCTCACCGCGACACCCTATAGGTGAATTCGGACCCCCACATGTGGACCTCCCCCAGATCGCGCCTTAGTGTAACATAACGTCCTTTATGTTACACTTTTTCGGGATGGTCACCACCGATCCGATCACCCAATTCCTGGAATATCAACTGAAACGATCATTTGGTGCCTTGACTTGTAGGAACTTTTCGGGAACAACGATGCAATGGCATCTCCTTCGAAAATCGAATGGACTGATCACACTTGGAACCCGGTGACCGGGTGTACGAAGATCTCACCGGGCTGTAAATATTGCTATGCAGAGGTGCTTGCCAATCGACTTCAACGGATGGGAGCGAAGGGTTACGAAAACGGCTTCTCTCTCACGCTTCTTCCGGAACGACTGGATGCGCCGCTGAAACGGCGCAAGCCTACGGTCTGGTTTGTCAATTCAATGAGCGACCTTTTTCACGAGAAGGTGCCATTCGAGTTCATCGACAAAATCTTTGAGACCATCAAAGCCACTCCGCATCACAGATATCAAATTCTTACCAAGCGGCCGGAGCGGATGGAGGCGTATTTTAAGGATCGTACCACGCCCTCTAACGCTTGGCTTGGTACGTCGGTAGAGAATCGCAAACACGGCGTACCGCGAATTGCCGTTCTTCAGCGCATCGCTTCACATGTACGCTTTCTTTCTATTGAGCCGCTGCTCGAGGATGTGGGTGTCCTCGATCTAAGTGGCATCTCCTGGGTCATCGTCGGCGGTGAATCGGGCCCGCGTGCCCGCCGAATGAAGGCGGAGTGGGCCCGGTCGGTCCGAGACCAGTGCGGCCGCGCAGGCGTCGCATTCTTCTTTAAACAATGGGGCACCTATGGCGGCGACGGCATTCGGCGGATAAAAAGGGCCAATGGCCGTGAACTTGATGGATGCACGTATGATCACATGCCGGCCGCGTGAAGGACTTCGCACCCAATGCCCCAAAAACATTACGAGTGGAAAGTAGGCGAAGGACTACCGGCAATAGGCGCCCACAGTCTCGCTAAGCACCGCATTCTGAGGCGATATATCGAGCGCTACATCGAGATTGTTACCGCCACTTCATGGCAGGAACAACTCAGCATTACCTTCGTCGACGGGTATGCAGGAGGCGGCCGTTATGCGTTCGGTCGCGAAACGATGCCCGGATCGCCGCTGATCTTGTTGGAGGCGGTTGCCGCTGCGGAGGCGAAGCTCAACTCAGCCCGGCCCAAGGGATTTCGCATTAATGCCGAGTATATTTTCGTAGACCAGAATCCGGCGCACACAGAGTTTCTTCGCGCCGAAGTCCAAGGCAGCCCGTTCAAAGGCGAGCTCGATCGCTCCATCCGCATCTGGACTGCCGATTTCAACGAACGCGTCGACAACATTCTACAAGCGGTTCGCGCGAGGTCGCCGCGCGCGGGCCGTGCCATCTTTCTTCTGGATCAGTACGGCTGGAGCCAGGTGGCGTTTCGCTCCATTCGTTCCATCCTTGAACAGCTGCCGAAGGCTGAGGTTTTTCTCACTTTCAGCGTCGATGCGTTGATCGACTACCTCTCTGCCCGCAGCCTTGAAATGCGCGCCTTCGGTGAAATCGACGTGGACCCTGGGCTGGTAAAAGAGCTAGTGCAACTTAAACAAGAGGAACAGGTTGGATACCGGATCTTGATACAAAATGGGCTCTATCGCCATGTACAGGCGGTCACTGGCGCTCCGTTCTATTCACCTTTTTTTATCAAGTCCCCAGAGGCGCACCGCAGTTACTGGTTCATCCATCTCTCAAAACACCGCGAAGCGCGCAATGAAATCGGCATGATTCACTGGTCAGAGAACAACACCACGATTCATCACGGTCGGCCGGGATTGCATGCACTAGGTTTCACGCCTGGTAAAGGTATAGATCAGCTTTCTATGGATTATGTGTTTGATGAGCACGCGAGATCCCTTTCCCGGACGGCATTATTACAGCAACTACCCCGTCTCATTTACGACGCCGCGGATGCTGACGTCGCGCCAACGTTAGAACAATTGTTTGGTCTCCAGTGTAACGACACGCCAGTTGTCCGAGAAATCCTCGAAGAGGCCTTGATATCGCTACGCACGGCAGCCGAGCTGTTGATTGTCGACGAGACGGGTCGGAGCAAACCCCGTGCCAATACCATCGAATGGACCGATCGCATTTTGCTACCGGAGCAGCGGAGTTTTTTTGGGCCGTTCTCGCAGTTCACCAAGAAGCCTGATTAACAGCCTCTTCTAGCGTCCTGCACCGGCTCTGGAAGCACCGGAAGATCTTGTCGAGGAGATCCGATCTACCCCCACACGGTCGCTGACGCAGCATCGAAAAAGGTCACATCCAAGGGATTGCGATCGTTGCGAACAGCCGCCAGCCGTTGTGCCCGGCGAATAATATCCCTGTTGTATTCGTTCTCTGGATCACCATAAATGCTGACATACAGTCGGCCGATTTTACCCTTTTCAATCTGCCGGAGAGCGTGCTCGTCACTAGGTGCGAGCGAATGGCCAAAAATGAATAAACTTGATCCTGGACTCCGACATATCGCGGCGAAACTTTTGAGAGACCGCTGCAGATAGCCGCTGTGGCGGATGCGATCGAGTTTGCCTTCGCTGTCTCCCTCCGAAACAAACAACGGAAACTTCCCTTCATCGAGCGCCACTCGGATTTGATCGACCAGTGGAATGCCGCCCGACCGCTCCCAGCATTTCTTTTGCAGCTCAGGCCCGTTGTCGTACAGATGCAGCGCCCCATGGAGAAAGTGTATATTTTGGCTGTCCGCACCTCCTTCCGCCTCCCAAGTGACGTAAGGTGCCCCGGCGTTGGCATCGGGTTCGCGAAAACCGTTGTCGTGCTGGAGAGTTTCGGTTTGCTCGAATTCGGATGAGAGCGGGTTTGCCGCGTTCCAGTGAATCACCTGATCGTGCAGCAGGGTCCAGTACAACAGCAGGTCATAGTTTAGCGTGTAGATATACCCCCTACGGTCCTTCCCACCGGTACCTTTGAAATCTCTGCTTGCGCCGACAAAATGCGCCAGGAACGCCCGACAGGCGCTGTACTGCTCCTCGGTGATGTCTGAGGGTCGCTCGGGATGTCGTCCTGCGATCGCCTGTACCAATAGTTCTTTTAGGGTTTCGGCGTGCTCTTGCATTAAGCGTAAAGCAGCCGTTTCCGCTGAGTAGAGTGGCAGCAGAGCGATAGCGTTGCGAAGGGCTTTGATTACCACCTCGAAATCGGTTGTGCCCAGCCGATCGAATGCCTGTCGAGCATTTGGACAGTTTGAGAAATCTGCCTCCTCTAACAGCGATCCATAGCGAAACCGATCAGGAAACAGCGCTATACTGAAGCCATTACCCAGCAGTAGATGGCGTTTCCCGAGATAGGTTTCAGCGAGAGCCTCAGCGAAGGTCTTGACTTGAACAGGCACTGACGTCACTCCAGAATGGCCACCGCCCAATATCGATTAGCCTGATTAAGAAACGCTGGAAAAACCCCTGTAATTCCTGCCTTGCACCTTTCACAGCCTGATCTCCGCATCCGGGTCACCGGCTGCGAGAGCGCTCATGTAGGCAAGGCACAGTTCGCGCGAACGGTAGGAACCGTAAGCGGCCGACTCCTCGCGCTCGACAATCGGGAATGTCGAATAGATGTACCGGACATCGTCGCGGTCGGTGACGCCGTAGAGATGAAAATAAACGGCATCCAGCTTCGCCCGGAGATGTAGCCGGCGCTCTTCATCCCATGCAAAGGGTGGCCTCACACGACCGGCGTCGTCGACATAGCCCATATCCTGCGCAAAATGCGCCATGTCGTGGGCCGTGTAGGTTAGTTCGAGCACCGCGTCACGAACGATTTCCCCGGCTCTCTTCCGCCCGAACCGGACGGCCTCATATCGCTCCGGCGGCACGACCGGGAGCTGTTCGACGATGTACCAATTCAGGTGAGTGCTTTGCGCCTTTTGGCGAGTGATATAATCCAGAACAAGTGCGCCTAAGTTGCCGAGCATAAGAGGCGATAAACTCCTGTACTCCGCAATGTTTTCTGGGAACAGCACAGGCGCCGTGTTTCCAAAACCGGCAAGCGGGGCAGCGGCAGCGATCATCGTCCGCACGTCCGTAGCCCGCGCAATGTCCCGGAAAGCAATCGTCCATTGAAGCCCTTCTGGAAGAGCGACTTCCAGCAATGGAACCCAGTATTGTGGAGTTGGCAGGAAATCCGGATCGGCCTTTTGACCAGCCGTGATGGCCTCACTCAGCGCAGCATTGTGCACGTTTTCGGCGTTCACCTCGACGGACGCCGCGCGATGATCGAACTGGTGGATCATGCGGCCGACATACAGCGGCACCCACTCCCCCGCCGCGTTGCGGAACCGGTTGTTACCGATAGGATAAGCCCCCTCCTCCTCTTCCAGCTCCTGACGGGTGCGAAAGAGGCCGGAATTGTTAGTCATGTGGAACATGGTCGCGTATCTGACCGGCCATGCTTTGACCTCTCCGCCGGCGGATCGGTCGACCAGGACCGGCAGGCGCGCATAGATCGCCGTCGTGAGCTGGGCGTCCCGGCGAGTGCGAAAGATCGGCGCCGTTCCAGTATTGGGATTGACGCGCGCGAAATCCTGCGCGGTCAGCGGAAAGCAACGCTCCGCATCCTCCAGTTCGGCGACGCTGTGCAAATAAACCGCACAGCGAGCCGGTTGATTAACCGGCGATCGGCCCGCTACGAAAACACAGAATTTGAAAGAAGCGTGGACATCGGGGAAGAAAATCTTCTTGTTCTCAAAATCATAGAGCGCCTTCAGCCGGCCGCCGATCGCCACGCCCTTGAAGAACGGCGCGGCGGTTTTGTCTGATGCAATGCCGGATGGTGTGAGAAGGCCGATCATGCCGCTCGGCTTCACAAGCGTCATCGCCCGCTCGACGAACAGCGAGTAGATGTTCATGTCGCCGCCCGACAGAAGCGGATAATCGCCGGACCCGCGCGCCATCCGGAACGCCGCCTCGGCCCGGGCCTCCGCTTTGGAATAGTCTTGCGCAAGAGGATCGCCTGCCGCCTGCAGGGCATCGGCCATCCGCTGCCGGTCGGAGGCCCGCTGCGCCATCGCAATTTCCCGCCGGCGGGCGGCAAACCACTCGACTTGCTGCAGTTTCATCCGGTCCCACGGCGGATTCCCGATGATCGCATCGAACCCGCCGGACAGTTCGCCGGATTCCCAATTCGACCAGACGCCGGGGAAAACAACCTGCCAGTTCAGATACCACTCTTCACCGACGAGCTCGCGCGCCCTGCCGAGCAGATCGGAACACCGCGTCGCTACCTCCGCCCTGCCATTGGCGACGGGCGCCGCGCCAAGCGCGATCTGAACGGGGTCGCCGAACTGGCCGTCGAAAAACGCGCGCAGCGCGGCTTTGTCCTCTCTCGCCTTCACATCGAGCCAGTCGATCGCGTGAATCAGCGACAAGAAGGCGTTGAGCGGCTCGGTCATCTCCTGCACTTCGGCAAAGACATCCGCCGACCGATGCGCCTCGGCGATTTCGGCGTCGGTCAGCCCCTCGATGATCTGCATCTTCGAGGCCGCGCGCAGGGCGCGGGTCATGGGGCCGTGCAGCAGAAGCGGGCTTCCGTAGCCAGTGGCCTTGTCGATCCCTCCCTTCACCCACGAACCGAACAGGCTGTCGCCGTGGCGCAGGTGATGATCCAGGAAACTCAGCGGGGCGCCGACCGTGAACGTATGGAGCCAGAGCGATACCTTGGCGAGCTCGACGGCCATAAGGTTTTTGTCGACGCCATAAATGCAGCGCTTCAGCACCATGCGGCGGATAATGTGCCGGTCGTCAAGCTGGGCTGGATCGACAGTCCAGCCGCGCTCCTCTGCGTTGCCGAGAATGGTATTGCGAATGGCCTCGATCCGGCCGCTCAACGGGGAAAGGTATTCCCCCCATGAAACGATCGCCTCGGCTTCGGCCATGGCGGTGATCACCTGATCAGCCAGATAATCGACCAGGCTGACGAGAAAGTGGCCGGACCCCATGGCCGGGTCGCAGATTTTGAGATCGAGGAGCTTTTCCGCGGGATCAAGGCGTTTCAGGATGCCGAGCCGATCGCCCTCTAGCTGCGTGCCCGCCGACAGATCCTCGGCCTTTGCCCGGAAGCTCTCTGTACGCTGCGCGGCCAACGGACCGACGGTCTCGCGGATAATCAACCCCACCAGATCGTCCGGCGTGTAATAGCTGCCCGATCCCTTGCGGGCGAAGATATTGGGACGGACGATCAGCTCCCCGTCCTCGCGCGTGACTTCATGCTCCAGCAGCCGCTCATAGATCGAGCCGAGCTGCTGCACACTGAGATCGCGGTAATTGATGTATTTGCGCCCGCCGTCCGTGCGCTCGAAGGACAGCGCGTCAATCACCCGCGCCATGACGGCATCGCCGAGGCGGATGGTGGTCAGAAGCGGCGTGCGCGCGGGATCAAACAGGCCGCCATTGTAGGCCGGTAACCCGATCGACGGGTCGCCCTGGTCGATCGCGCGGCAGAGATCGTCCAGCGCCGACCAGTAGCGGGCGGCCGTATCCGAGAACGTATCGTTGCGATCCTTGCGCCGGCCGACATCCCCCCGGACCCGCTCGCGCAAACCGTAATCGTCATAGCGGCTGTCGCGGACGGGCAGGAGATCCCTGTCCTCCGCATAGAGGATGAACAACAGGCGATAGAGCAGGATCAGCGCCGCCTCGCGCACCTCCTGCAAGGGAGCGGCCGGTGCGGCCGCGGCAATGGCGCGCGCCAGCTCGGGAAAGACCTGGCCGAACACCAGGTTGGACAAATTGGTGGCGACGCGCTCTTCGTAGAAGCGCCCTTCCTCGAGGGCGCGCTGATGGAAGGTGCGGCTATCGCTCGGCGTCGGCAGGAACGCATCGCGCCTGAAGACAAGGGCAAAAACCTTCAGCCAGTGCCGGCGTTCGTCCTCGGGAAGAGCGAACAGGCCGCCCTCATGGCCGGGGACGGCAAGGACGGCCGCCAGATCGAGCTCGAAAAACTGCTCGGAAACCGACCGCGCGCCCTGATAATACAGCCGCCACTGGCCGCCATTGGTGAGCATGCCCCAGCGAAGCTTGCCCGTGGTGAGGTCCTCTACCCGCCGCAGATAGCGCAGCATCTGCGTTGATGGCGCGGTCTCCTCCCCTCGCCGCCCCGACCGGCGATCAAGTGGCCTATGCCATCTTTTGGATTCGACGACGGCCAGGCCGAATCCGTAGCGCCTCCACTCCTCCGGAAAGGTGTTGGCTTGCGATTTCGCCGCAGTGTCTTTGAACAGAAGCCCGTCCGGCACATCCTCGCGGCCGCGCGGCGCGAGATTCTGCTGACGCAGGCTCTCGATCCATCCGAGCCGGGCCAGGATCGGCCAGATCAGATCATCCTCGGTCTGGCTTTCATTGGGGGTTTGCGCGGTCGGAAACCGGTCGAATATGCGCCTAAGATCCAGCTGGAGGGCTTCAAGGGCGGCGTCATCAAGGTGCGACCAGTCCGGCAGGCGGCTGATCGATTCCTGCAGAAAATCACTGGAGAACAGGCTGCCCTGGAATATCCCCTCGCTCATGCGCTCCGGCCTTTCCCAGCCGCACAGATACGGATTTCGGCTTTTCCGGCTGGAAGTTTTCGAGAGCGGATTTTACCCATTGGCATTATCGCTGCGCCTTGGCGTTGTTTTGCTGTTAGCTCGTTGCAATCTACACAACTCACGCGTAAAAATCTTTGATTTTATTCACCAAACACCCGAGACTGAGCGTCGGAACCTGTGAAGATTGCTGCGGTTTCTTGTCATAGTATTTAGTCATGAATAAGGATTATCGTGCCGAGAAAATTTGATATCGATATTGCTGACCTTGTACAGTGCGCAATTGATCAAATCGGCCGCATCGATGTCGAACAAAGCGACATTGCCCCGGGAAGCTGGCCGATCTGTCAGCACTGTATGAACGATCCGTAATCCAGTGTCTCGGCCAGGATGTAGCGAATTCCAGCTCGGCTCTGCCGAGGCCTCCGGCCATAATTGCTCGGCTTCTGCTTCCTTCAGCGTCGGCCTGTCTGTCATCGGCGCGGAAACCGAGGGGTCCAGCTTTCCTCAAGCTCCTCTTCTTCGTCCGGCTCCTCCTCATCAGGCGCATCGTCAATCGTCAGCATTGAAAGGCGGTAGCCGTTGGCCTGATGGAGGAATTGCTCGTAGAGGACCCTACCGCGAAGGCGATGCGAAGTACCGATCCAGATTTCCGCCGCCGTCTCGGACCACTCCGACATTCGCCCCGGCTCGCCTTGCTGTCTTGCCGAGATCGCTTCCGTAGGCAACGGCTGATCGTTGCGGATATCAATGAAGGGAAAATTCGCAGTCTTACACAAATAGCGCAGTTTACCCCGATGCGAAAAAATCACCGCGCACATGTGGTCACAAAGGTCCGTGTACCGCCGGGCGGCGGCTTCCTTGCTGACCTCGTAATTCCCCGCGAGCTTGACGACATGCTCGGTTTCCGCAGCGCCAAGTCGGCGGATATCGCGCATAAAAAACTTCTTCGGCATCAAGAGTGATGAGGCGAAGCGGTTAGCCTCGGCCTCGCGCGCGCGGTTTGGGTCGTTGCTCTTGAGCACGCCCATATCAGTTTTCGCGCATTGAGCGCTGTCACCATGCAGAGGAAGCAGGAAATGGCCAAGCTCGTGCGCAATTGTGAAACGGCGGCGCTCTAGCCTGCTGGTCTCATTGTACGCGATCGAGCCCTGCGCCTTCGCGCTGTCGGTGATGAGGATACCTTCGAAACTATTCGTCTTCTGGCCGACGATCTCGATGATGCCAACCGCTTCAGCGATCCGATTCAGCGGGATCGGAATGTCGATGTCGGGATAGTGATCGACAATGCAATCGGCCAGCGCTTCCGGAGAGCCGAGGTCCGCCAGCTTGATGCGGAGTTCCTCATCCATCGGATTTCTTGCCCAGCATCTTTTCAGCCATCTGCCAGAAGAGTTTCTTGTCTTCTTCAGTGACACCCTTGAATTCGCGGCCAAAGATCATCGTGTCAGCAGAGGCGGACTTGTCGAGAAGGTAAGAAATCGGAACATTAAAATGTTGAGCGAGGTTCGTGAGCAAATCCAGCGAAGGATTTTTGCTCTTCCCGACCTCTAGTTCCCAAATATGAGGCTTTGACGCGCCAACAGCGTCGGCGACTTGTTGCAGTGTTTCTCCCTTTCTGATCCGCAGTTTCTTGAGCCTTGCGCCTATGCTCATGTTTATCCTTTCAAATTGCGTGTTAGATTAGACCATACGATGGTATTGACAAAGCCTAAGCCTGTGTTAGGATAAATCACTACGGCCGTCTGATACAAGCCGAATTGGCAAGGCTCAGATCCGGCCAGCAGGGTGGAAATCATGAAGGGAACTACTATGGAAAAAATTCGAGTTGAAGTAGAAATCGAAGATCGTCAGGAAACCACGATCATTGAGGTAGAGGGCGGCAGCCTTGCCGCCGTCCTCAAAGAGGTTCGCGCGCTTGCCGCGCTCGAAGACGCCCATGTGTTCGAGCGGGACAAGGATGAGCCGATCGGGGTCGAGATCGAGAAGAAGAAGGTCATCGCGGTCATTGCGCACCGCTGCAAGAAGGTGCGCGTCAAGGTCAATTACGATCACCTGACGAAGGAGCATGAGTTTCCGCCGTCTGCGACCGTGTTCCGGGTTCTGCATTGGGCGATCAGCAAGAAGGCCTTTAACCTCGATGATACCGCCAAGGCGAAGGCGAACCTCATGTTGCCGGGCGCCAGCGATCCCCTTCCGAAGGACGCGGTCATCGGCCGGTTCGTTAAGCACGACGATTGCGATCTGACGCTCGAGCTCACACTGAAGGACTTTACCAATGGCTGAGGAGGTCATCTCTCCGGCCAAGCGGACTCTGGAGGCGCAACTTAATACCGTGCGCTTCCTCTCCGGAGTTGATGAAGGCCGATGGGAAGTCCTCCTGCTGGCGTGGCCTCACCTCTATGTTCGTGTGACCGGGCGAGACCCCGAGACCGGCCGCATCTTCAGTCACGATTTTCACCTCGAATGTGATGGCCACCCAGAGCCCGGTCCCTTCGTCGAGCGATGGGCCTACGCCGCAGATTCGTCGCATGGGGTCCGGCCCTCCCCGCCTGCCGCCGGCGCTCCAGGATTTGTCGAGGCGCTGAAGGAGTGGGGCAACGGAGGAGGGATTTACCGCGCATGGAATTGGCAAGCCGCGACCCACAACGATTGGGCCAAAAAGAGGCCCGATGAAGCATGGCACCGCCAGCGCGACATCGTTTTTATTATGGAGAACCTTTATGCGCTCGTTTCTGAACAAGCTGTTTGGCTGGCTACGCACGCCTGAGCCACGGATTACCTGCGATGCGGCGGTTTGGGCCGCTGGCGTTCGCGAGCTGGAAAGGCGGACGCTGAACGGCCGCCGGGAGAGCGGCGCGTTCCTACTGGGGCACGACAATAGCGGCCGCAAGCGGATCGTCGAGTTTGTCTATTACGACGACATCGATCCCCATTCGCTCGACACCGGCATAGTAAAATTCGCCGGAAACAAACTACCAAAGCTGTGGGAACATTGCCGGAAGCGCGGCTACGGCGTCGTGGCTGATGTCCACGTTCACCCCGGCGGCTATGGCCAGAGCGCGTCTGACCAGGCCGATCCGGTGATGCCGCGCGCGGGACATCTCGCGATCATCATTCCGCACTTTGCCCGCCGCGAGACCCAGCCGGGCGGCATCGGCATTTATGAGTATCTCGGTAACGGTGCCTGGCAGAATCACACCGCAAAAGGCGCGTCATTCTTTCGGGTGAAGAGGTCCCGATGACGCCGCACCTGAAACGGTCCCGGATCACAAAGGCTCTTACCGACCGCGCGGGCGGTAAGACGGGGTTCGATGCTGCGGAGGACCGTCTCGGGAAAGTCCGTGTCGCGGTCGTCCTCATGCCGGACCAAGCGAAGACGGCAGCCGGACAAGCGGCGGCGCTGACAGTCGTAGCGACGAGCGTCAAGTGTTTCGGCAGTGCAACGCTTGTCGCAGCCCGTCGAACCAGGATCGTGAAACCGTTGCCCATCGGAAAGACGATCGGCGCGGCAGCGACGGCTTTGGGCGCTTCTCTCTCTGCGGGAATTCCGGAGGAGGCAACGCATATTGTCATGATCGGGCACGGTGCAACAACGCGCGGCGATATCTTCGTCCGGTGTTGGTGGAACGGCTGGATCGCCGGAGTATTGCCTCCCTGGGACGATCGCGGTCTCGGCTCATCGGGTAATCCGCTGGCCGGGGTCTTTGCCGGCGCCGTGGCGGTCAGAGAGATATTTGCGACCGTGCTTGGCTATCCACGGAGCGGTAATCGTGTCTCCATTGCGTCGCTCTGGGAGCCCTGGCTCGATCCGGAGACGGCCGCCGCCGGCCCAGCGGAAGTGTACATTCCGCCGAAGGTTTGGTTCATCGGCCTCGGGCATCTCGGGCAAGGATTCCTGTGGAATCTTGCCCTGCTTCCCGTTCGGGGAAGTCACGCAGTGCTCCAGGACGATCAGACGGTCGGCGAGGAGAACGAGGCCACCGGGCTCCTCACGACTGCGGCGGATGTCAACCATCGGAAAACGCGTGTCGCCGCCAAGTGGCTTGACGGCGTGGGCTGGCCGACCTCCTTGGTCGAGCGACGCCATTACGGCGACATCCCGCTTTTGCCCGATGATCCCGCCATCGTGATTACGGGTCTCGATGAACCGAAGGCGCGCATCGCGATTGCGGGTGCCGGATTTGATTACATGATTGATGCGGGCATTGGACACGGACCAGTGGATTTCGAAGGCTTGCAGATTCGTGTTCTAAAAAAGGGCACGGACGCGACCGCGTTCTGGTCGACGCCAGAGATCCCGAAAGATCTGGACGCACTGCTACAGCAAGAAGCTTATCGGGAGCACGCTGAAAAATTCGAGAACTGTGGCACCCTGACGCTCGCCGACGCGAGCGTCGCAGTGCCGTTCGTTGGGGCTGTTGTGGGGGCGCTCACTATTGCGCAGGCAATCCGGCTCGCCAGTATGCAGACGACCGTACAAATCATGCAGATGGAATTGGGATCGCCGGGTATGGCCATGGTGGGCGCGATGAACGACGCACTCGCGGTCGGTTTTGGCAGTGTTGCGGTACGCCTTGGCTGACCTTGTTGCCCATGGCCCTGATCGCGGTTTCGCCGCCGGCGCGTTCACTGCGCCAGCTGGAACGGGTTGCTTTGCGAGGCGCAGGACCGTTTCCGCAGCAAGGCCGACCGAGCCCCCTGCCCTGCCATCCTGCGTCCACCGCCAAGGCGTGCAAGTAGCTAATCGGCACCCAACGACCGGCTAGGTGCGGCGCTGATTCTGCGACGACCGCATAGTTTAGTAGTGGACATATAAGATGCTACCAAATATTGTGGTTGACGCGTCGATCGAGGCGTCCTCCCGAGTGCAAGACGGTCCAGTTTTCGGCCGCGCTGCCTCCGGGATCATCTCGCACACGCCGACGTGCTTCACGCGACCGGCGGATAGCAGCATGGATTTATTAACAATCACGGGAGATAGATTTGCTCCGAGAGGTTGTGTGCGCGACACCGTTATCACCCATTCTCGCCTCGCCTGGCGCCATGAAAGAGCGCAAGCGGCCGTAGCGAGCCACCATGGACTGCAGGCCTTGCCGATCGAGGGGCTCGCCGCCCGTTTGGCCGGCGGTTTCCTTCAGCCGATCGATCCCGACGCTCTCAAAGCCGCTGTCACAAAGGCGCTCTCCGCCGATCTTGGCGACCTCAATCGCATCAAGGAGCTTCCCGGGTTTCCGCGCGCCGCGGCGGCAACCCTGTCCAAGGCCTGGGCGGCGGGTCTGAACCTCGCGGAACTTGCGGCGACCGCCGGGCCCGAGGCGGCGTCCCGCCTGGTAGCCGTGGCACGACTCGAAGCGGAGGTGATTCGCCATCTGCCGCCTTCGATGTGCCGGCCAGCCGATCTTGTTAGAGCCGCCCTTCAGCGCACGTCCTATGCCCGCACCCTTTTCGGCCGGATCGCTGTCCATGGCCGCACCGAAATGTCCCCCGTCTGGCGACCGCTCCTCGCGGCGCTCGCAGCCGAGACAGACGTGCAATGGATTGCGGGCCCGCGGTACGTCCCATCCTGGGTACACGAGCTCGGCATTCCGGTCGTGGAGGCGCCGCGGGAAAACCCGGAAATTCATACCGAATTGTGCGCGAGCCCGCGGCACGAGGCCCTCGAAGCGCTGCGATGGGCGCGCGAACTCATCGCCAGCGGGCGGACCCGGCCCGAGGAAATCGCGATCGCCGCCGCCTCACTGGAGGAGTGGGACGATCATTTCCTCGCCCTCAGCAACATGAGCGGCCTCGATCTTCACTTCGTCCTTGGCCGAAAAGTCCTCACAACGCCAGATGGACAGCTCGCCGCAGCCGTTGCCGAGGTGCTGCTGCGCGGCTTCAGCCATACGCGCATGCTCCGCCTGGTAAGTCTCCTGCGCCGCCAGGGCAAAATTCTTACCGGGCTGCCTCCTGACTGGGCTCAAGCCCTCCCAAAGGATGCGCCTTTGCTCGACGCCGCCCGCTGGCGTCAGATCCTGTCGACCCTCACGACGGATTCATTCAGCGACGCCGGTAATCATGCGCCTGAGCTTCGCGAACTCGTGGACATTCTGGCGCGCGGCCTGGCGCAAGCCGCCGAAATCGGCGAACTCCTGCTCAAAGGGCGGAGCCTCGCCATCTGGCGCAAGGCCCTGACCGAGGGTCCTCCCGGAGCACTGGACGTAACGCTGACCTCGCTGCGCCTGCCGGACGATGTTGCGCCAGAAGCGGCGATCATCTGGGCGCCGGCGGCCGCACTCGCGGCGGTGCCGCGCCCTTTCGTCAGGCTTATCGGCCTCACCTCGCGCGCCTGGCCGCGCCACGCCAGCGAAGACCCTCTCCTGCCGGACCACATCGTGCCCGCTCACCGTCTCGAACCATTGCCGGTGCATGACGCGGACCGGCGGGATTTCGACACCATTCGCCGTACAACGGCGCGCCAGCTCTCCTGCTCGCGGTCCCGGCGCGATGCCGAGGGGCGTCTGAACGGCATGTCGCCCCTGTATCCCGGCCGTCTGCCTGAAATCCACCGCCAGCGCGCCCGCATCCCCGCGCATGCTGCCGGATGGTCCGACCGGCTGTTCGCCCACCCGGACGAATTCGAGGCCTTGCCGCAAGCAGAGTCCGCCAGGACCTGTTGGATCGACTGGCACACCGGGCGGCTGACCCCACACGACGGACTCATCCGCTATGATCATCCCGTCGTGACAGGGGCCCTGCAACGTCAGCAGTCGGCAACCTCGCTCGTGAAATTGCTGCGCGATCCGCTCGGCTATCTCTGGCAATACGGTTTCGGCTGGACTGAGCCCAGCGAGACCGAAGATCCCCTCCTGCTCGACGCCCTGGCATTCGGCAATCTCGTGCATGCCACTTTGCAAACTGCCGTCACCCGCCTCGAGGCCGTACAACCCGGCGGCTTCGGTTCAGCCGCTCCTCAAGAGCTACGCGCAGCGCTCGACAGCGCGCTCGATACCGTGGCGACAGTATGGGAGCAGTCCCAGCCGACGCCGCCGCCTGTGATCTGGCGCAGAAAACTCCAGGATATCCGTGATCTCGCGGTTGTCGCTCTTACCTTCTCAGAGAGCCAGCTTTCCGGTCAGCGGAGCTGGGCCGAGATCCCGTTCGGCGGCGATCGCCGCGCCCGCGATCTCACACCAGAGCAGCGCGAAACACTTCCGTGGGATCCACTGGCTCCGGTTGTCATTCCGGGTACGGACCTGCGCATAGGCGGCAGCATCGACCGCCTGGACCTTGCTGCCGCGGGGGATGTTGCCCGCGTCACCGACTACAAATCCGGCAAGCCGCCCCGCAACGGCAGTGAACTTATGCTCAAAGGCGGCGCCGAGCTCCAGCGCTGCCTCTACGCCTTTGCCGTCCGGTCCCTGCTTCCGGCCGTCAAGAGCGTCAGCAGTCGCCTCCTCTACCCCAAAGCGGCCGATGGCGGGCTGTATTCCCTTACCGATCCGGATGCCGTGCTCTCCGGACTTGCCGAATTCGCCGCGGCGGCCGCCCGTCTCGCGGCGGCCGGCAATCTGCTGCCGGGACCCGGCGCGGCCGATACCTACAACGATTTCGCCTTCGCCCTGCCGGGGGGCGCCAAGGAGAGCTACTTCGAACTGAAATCTCCCCTCATCGCTACGCGGCTAGCCGATCTCGCACCGCTCTGGGAGATGCAATGATGTCAGGCAGCCATCACTCCCCTGCCCTCCCGGATGCTGGCGCCCGGCAGCGCGCGCTGCTGGATTACGGCGCAACCCTTCTCGTCGAAGCAGGCGCCGGCAGCGGCAAGACCGCGCTGATGGCTGGCCGCGTGGCCCTGATGTTGGCGCATGGCATTCGGCCTCGCGACATCGTCGCCGTAACCTTTACCGAGGCAGCCGCCGCGGAACTGCTCGAACGCATCGAACGCTTCGTCACCGCTCTCAAAGCCGGCTCGATACCTCCTGAACTGGAGCTTGCTCTGCCAACCCGCCTTTTGGAGGGCCAGCGCGCAGCCATTGCCACCGCGGCCGAAGCCCTTGATGAGATCACCTGCACAACGATCCACGGTTTCTGCCAGCAGCTCATAAAGCCATACCCGATCGAGGCCGGCATCGATCCCGGCGCCACGATCATCGATCCCGTGGCCGCCGATCTCGCCTACCAGGATTTAATGACGGCCTGGCTGTCGGCCCGCTTTGGCCGCGCCCGTGGCGACGACGGTCTCGGGCGAATTCCGCCGATGCAAGGCCTCGGCAGCGAAGACGATTTCTTTGCCGAGCTTCTCGCCATTGAGCCGGACGACGTCGTCACCCTTATTGGCGACGCCGCCAATTTCCTCAAAATCAAACGGACGGCGCGCGCTCCTCGCGCTGAGCCGGACACGGACGTCCTGCGCCGTCTTTCGGAGGGGATACGCGATTTCGCCGACTGGTATGCCGCCTGCGGCATTGAAGAACAAGCGACGGCCGAGTGCGTTGCCGATCTGGAGCGATTGCGGGTGATGCTCGACGGCGCCCTCAACGCTCCCATGACCGGGCGCGTCCTCGCCCGCCTTCTGCTCCAGGAGCCGCCAGCTTGCTGCCACGGCAGTCAGGCGCGCTTTAAGGTGTGGCAAAACAAAGGGAAATGGCAGACCGCCGCGTGCGAGGCCGGATTCGCCAAGGCGCGCGGCGAGCAACTCTGCGCCGCAGCAAAAGCGATTTATGACCGCTGCAGCGACGCTTACCAGAGTTTCAAAACCAATATCGCCGCCGCCGCGCTCGCCCGGTTTGTGGGTGAATTCGACAGCCTCAGGGCGCTCTACGCGGACTACAAGCGCCAGGCCGCTCTACTCGATTTCGACGACCTTCTCCATCACGCGCGCAATCTCCTCCTCCGCGATCCGGGCGTGCGCCAGGCCCTCGCCCGCCGCTACCCGCGCATTCTCGTTGACGAGTTTCAGGATACCGATCCCCTGCAGGCCGAAATCCTCTGGCTGCTCTGTGGCCAGGGAGCGGAGGACGAGCCGTGGACCGCCCGAAGGCTGCGCCCGGGCAGCTTGTTTCTCGTGGGGGATCCCAAACAGGCGATCTACCGCTTTCGCGGCGCCGACGTTGACACCTATCTGGAGGCGAAACGCACTCTTCTCGCGCAAGACCCCGACAGCATCATCGAAATTACGGCAAACTTCCGCTCCCGGGCCCCGATCCTTGAATTTGCCAATGACCGCTTCCAGCCGCTTCTGTCAGAGGCGGCCGGGCAACCCGGCTTCACGCCCTTGGCGGCGACCCACGCGGCTTCCCCCGATGGCCATGCTGTCGCCTGTTTCGAAGTTCCGATCGACGATAGCCACAAAGACGACAACGGCAAACTCAATGGCGATCTTGTGCGGGAACAGGAAGCGGGCATCGTGGCCGCGATCGTCCAGCGGCTTATCGGGAATTACCAAATCTGGGACAAGCAGCAGACCATGCGGGTCTGCCGCGCCGGAGACATCGCTCTCCTGGCCCCCACCGGCGCCAGTCTCTGGCGCTACGAGCGAGCCCTTGAGCATCGGCATGTCCCGGTCGCGTCTCAGGCCGGCAAAGGCTTTTTCCGCCGTCAGGAGGTCCAGGATCTGATCGCCCTGTCCCGCGCGATCGCGGATCGGCGCGACACACTGGCCTTCGGCGCCTTTCTCCGGGGTCCGCTTGTCGGCTTGACCGAAGAAGAAGTTGCGGACGCCATCGCGGCTTTACCGGCCCGGGAAGACGGGCCCCCGCCGCGGCTTCATCTGTGGACCGACCGTACTGCGATCACCCACCCCATTCTCAACCGCACCCTGGAAGTGCTGCAGAACCTTGCCCGCAAAGCGCGCACGACAACGCCCTACCAGCTCCTCGCGGAGGCCATCGAAGAGCTCAACATTCGCCCCATCCTCCGATCGCGTTACCGCCTGGCTCCCGAACGCGCCCTCGCCAATGCCGAATTGTTCCTGGAGATGGCGCGCGCTTATGACGGCCGTGGTCTCACGGCCTTCACGCAAGCCATGCGACGCAACTGGGACGACACCGAGGCCCAGGTCGAAGGTCGCCCCGATGCGGAAGCCGACTCTGTCCCGATCATAACGATGCACCTGGCCAAAGGGCTCGAATGGCCGGTCGTCATCCCCATCAATTCCCCGACCGAACTCTACGACGACACCAGCTTTTTGCACCGGCGATCCGACGACACAGTGCATTTCAAACTCCTTGACCAGGCGCCGGCCGATTATGAGGCGGTCAAAATCACTGAAAGGGAGCAACGCCGCGAGCGCGTGCGCCTCTGGTATGTCGCAATAACCCGCGCCTGCGATCTCCTGCTGCTTCCGCGGCAAAGCGAGCGGAAAGCTAACGACTGGATGAGCATCGTTGACCTCAGGCTTGACGATCTGCCAAGTTTCGATCCCCACGCTATTGAGTATGCCCCCGACATTCCCGATGTCGAGGAGCCGCACAATGCCCAGGATGAAACGACCTGGGCCAGCGAAGCCGCCATCATTGCTGCTACGCGCCGCTCCATCGTGTGGCGCAGCCCAAGCCGCCACGAAATGCCGGTTGGCGCCGCGCCTCCGCCCGACCGTGATGAAATCTTCTCCGACGCCGCGGCTCTCTCCGAACAGCTTCCCTTTTCTTCGGACAATGCTGCAGTCGCAGGCGCGATCCGAGGCGGCCGGGAGCGAGGGCTCGTTGTGCACAAGCTCCTTGAGGAAGTGCTGACTGGAGAGACCGCCGACCACGCTGAGCCGCTAGAAATTCGAGCAAGGGCCTTGCTGGCCCAGCTCGGGATCTCCGAAGCCGCCCGGCCCGAGGATGGACCGCACGCTCCCGAACTGGCCGCTACAACCTTGCGCGCCCTTGCGATACCGGAAATCGCCGCATGCCGCAGCCGGTTACTGCCCGAGCTGACCGTCTTTTCGGCACAGGCTAATGACGATCGTGCGATTTATGTCGGGGGCGTCGCCGACGCGGTCGCCTATCAGCCTAGGGGCGCTATCGATCTCGTGGTCGACTGGAAAACCGACGTCACTCCCAGTGCCCAGCAGATAGACCTCTATCGCGAGCAAATGCGCGATTACCTCGTCGCGACGGGCGCGCGGGAGGGTCTGCTTGTGTTTGTGACGACGGACCAGCTCGTGCGGGTACGACCAAAGATGCCGCTACGTTCTGCTAATGCCCGCTCAGTTGCTGCCCAACTCCAGATTCCGTTTTGAGTGAAATTCCGTTAATTTAATGCTACAAGATCCGCAAGTTCTGCGGAGTTTTCACGTTGTCGCCCGGGGCGAACAGACGCCGGTGCAGGCCCTCAATGACCGATGAAACGATCCGTTCCGGAAATCCGGGGGACAGGCCGTCCACTGCAGTCTCAATCGCGCGATCCGTATCGTTTTCGATTTCGTCGAGATGCCTTGGACGAGAGACGCGGATACGCCGCATTGGCCGCCGTCTGCAGGAAATGCCGCGGCATGATTGAGTCGATGACGTAGTGGCGGCTGTCGCCGACAGTCATCGCCAGCTTCATGGCGTTGTGCCGGATCTCGCCGGCATCCACATTGGGCTGCCTACCCAAGAGGCGCGGATAGGCCGAGCGGAGGTCGTTCACCGCACTTTGCAATCTTGCAACAAAGAGCTTCGCCCGGTCCGGGTCGGCCGTCTCGGCCGTGGAGAAGGGTTCGAGGCCGCAGGCCATTGGCAAATCGTTGAAAAGCATGCCGAACGGCTCGGTCGCCGACAGGAGTACGTCGCGCACTTTAGCGACGGAGCTTTCGAGGGCTCCCGCCTTGCGCGTGTATTCCGGCAATTGGGCAGCGAACCGGCAGAGCGGCTGGACCACGTCGAGGATCTGCGGCTCGCGGGCCTTGGTCGATTGCGCGAAGGTCTCGGCAAGCCGGGCGAAGACCTCGGCGCGGACGCCTTCCAGCCGGCAATGCTGCAGCTCGAATGTGGCGGGCGCCTTGATCAAGCGCAGAAATTCTTGCGCGCCGAAAGAGGAGCGGAAGGTCCCGCTCTCGTAGACGGCCAGCTCGTGGGCGCGGGCCTGGACGGCGATGGCGAGCAGCAAAGGCGCTAGCCCGGCTCGAACGCCATAGGGCTGTCGGGCCAGACGCGCCAAGATGTCGGTGACGGCGACCCGCGCTCCCAGACTGGCTTCCAAGAGGCGTTGGATTTCGTCCAGGGCCGGCTTCAGATTGAGCGGGTCGGCGCCGGCTGCTGGGAGGGCTATCGTGTACCCATTGCCCGAGGGACGGTGGAGGCCGCCCTTCTTAATCACTGACGAGAATGAACGCCTACTACCTCGCTTTACCCGAATCGGAGCGGGAGCGCGGGATTGCGGCGTTCGCACATCTGCCACCAAAGCAAGGCGACTTCCTCACCGCACGGATCTATGACCGATTCGGCGAGCACTGGCGGCGTGAGCGTGAAGGGGTCAAACTCCGAGACCGGGAGACCGAGAAGGCGCTTGTTGACGAGCTATTGGCCTTCACCAAATCGAGCGAGACTATCCCGGCTCCAGACGCTTCCGATGACCCGTCCCTTAACTGCCATTCGCTAACACGACAGGTTCACAAACGAAAGGGAAGTTGGTGGCAGTTGCCGAAGGATCTACCCGAACTTCACCAGAATCATGTCTGATACGTTTTACGATCACGATCAACTGGCGCAGTTGCGAGACGGCTACTCCACCGTCAATCCGGGCATACGAACGGTTGATGCACGAATATCTATCTCTTCGGCTCAAGAATGAAGCCGCATACGAATATGTCCGACATGGTTTTGTCCGTAGGCTTGGCACCCTAAGGCGGTGCATCGAAAACGTCTATTCGATATATCCACCCGAGAGATCCGACAAACCGTCGAGAGATGAGTTTGTCCGAGGAGGGGCACGCCGTTTCGCACCCTTGTTGTTTTTCGGTTTTTCGTGAGAGCGCAACAATCGAAGTGCGTTCGACCCGGCCATGGCCGGTGATCACCGAGGCGGCTGCGGAGTCCGACCCCAAAGGTCCAGACGAAAGGTATGAATTCATGCGGGCCGTTCTCGCCCTCCGACGGGTAGCGCGGCAGCCAGTGTTCCACCGGCCGCTGCTGGATACCGGCCTGGAAGCCTATTGTCGCCGGGTCCCTACCGTGAGACCTAGCCGGGACCGGTGGCAGACTTTGCCCTTAGACGGCGGAAGTATCGCGGCGAACGCTTTCCTAACGCGTATTGAAGATCGACTGATACTGCTGAACCTTGTCGTGCACGGCGGCGCGCTCTTGCGGGGTCGGATCGTCCGGGTCGGCGGCGGGCGGCAGCGCGCCGAGCTTCATCAGCGCCGCCATCAATAGGATGCGCGCCTTGGTCGCGGTCAGGTTCGACCCGGTAATGCACGGGTCGCGCCGCGGCACGAACCCCTCTGTAGCGCCGCGCCCGACGCGCACCACCGGCAGACCGCTATGGAGCGCGCGCTGGAGCAGCCGGTTGCGCGCCCGGTCCTGGGTCGAGCCGTAGGGCGCCAAGCCTTCGAACACGATGCCGGCGAGCGGCGCGTTGGCACCGAAGTTGTCGAGCATCGCCAGCAGATCGGGGGCGCGGCTCAAATCGATCTCGCCGTCCGGCGCCGCGTAAGCGCCGTCCTTGACGATCGCGACGGGCCTCGCCTTCAGCGTGTATCGCTAAGACGGGCCAGCTGCACCCCAATGTCTTTGCGGCTCACCCCAGCCGGTTCAGCTGGTCAAGCCGGCCGATCCGACCGACCCGGCCATCAACCGTGTACTGGCCACGATCCGTTCTGTAATCGGACTGTCGCCGTCAAGCTCTCTTCTTCCTAGCCGATCGGGTCGAATTTCGGGTTCCGGAGCCATCCCGGCCATCTACCAAACCGCAATCGAACGGCAGGATTTGCCCCTTTCCAGCCGTTCGCAACGCCGCCCGGATCGTCTCCGATGGTGAAGGGTTTCGGATGCCGGCCGGTCGTGACCTATCCAGCCGTACTGGGGCCGGCGTCCGAAAGCCCCCCAGGAAGGAACCCGCGGGGAGCTGGTGTGCGGTGTCCGGTCTATGGGGATTTTACGGGGCGGCTTGTTGGGTAGGGGATGCGCTGGCCGGTGTGGTTGGCGGCGGATCGACGATCACGGTGGCGAGTTTGCCGCCGCGGCAGCGATCGCCGCGGTGATTTTGGCGTGATCGACGGCGTCGCAGGCGCCTTCGGAGGCGCCGAGGCGACGGCGGTGCGGCGCCGGAAGCGAGGTTCCCCGGCGGGCGGGCAGTGCGACAAGGCGGTGACCGGCGTCATGGCATCGCGGTCCTGACCCCGGCTCGGGGTGACGGCGGGGCGCGGGATGCGCCGCCGCGCCCGAAGCTCTCGACGATGATCATGCGGCCGCCGCAACAAGGGCATGGCGGGCGATGATCCACGCTGGCGCCGGTGGCCATGTCGGCGTTGTCGTGCTCGCTTGACGGATCCATCTCCGCTACTGGCGCGGCGATCAGCTCTTTGGCGCGAGCGATAGTCGCTTTGCAGGTGGCACTGGCGAGCAATCCGTAGTGGCGGATGCGATGGAACCCCCCGGGCAGGACGTGGAGCAGGAAGCGCCTGATGAATTCGCCGGGCGCCAGCGTCATCGTGCAGTGCCGCGCCCGTCCGTTGCGGCGGTAGTCCTTGAAGCCGAAGGTGACGCCACGGTCATCGAGGCCAATCAGTCGGCTGTTCGAGATGGCAACGCGGTGGGTGTAGCGCGCGAGATAGGCGAGCACCGCCTCGGGCCCCGCAAAAGGGGGCTTGCCGTAGACGAACCAGTTCTTCTTCCTCAGTGGCGCGAGATAGGCGGCAAAGGCCGCCCGGCTGCGCAGACCGTCGAGCTCGCCGAAGAATGCCAGCCGGCCCGCCGCATGGGCGTCGGCGAGCCGCGTCAGGAAGAGCCGCCGGAACAGGCGGGACAGCACGCGCACCGGCAACAGGAAGCCGGGTCGGCAGTGCACCCAGTGCTTACCATCGAGCGATATTCCACCGCCCGGCACGATCATATGGAGGTGTGGATGGTGGGTCATTGCCGAGCCCCAGCTGTGGAGTACGGCGGTGGCGCCAATGCGGGCGCCCAGGTGCCGGGGATCGGCAGCGATCGTGAGCAGCGTCTCGGCCGCCGTGCGGAATAGCAGGTCGTAGACCACCGACTTGTTCTGGTAGGCGATTGGCGCGATCTCGGCCGGCAGTGTGAAGACCACGTGGAAGTAGCCGACCGGCAGCAGATCGGCCTCGCGGGCGGCGAGCCAGTCCTTCGCCGCCGCGCCCTGGCACTTAGGACAGTGGCGGTTGCGGCAGGAGTTGTAGGCGATCCGGCTGTGGCCGCAGTCCTCGCAGCACTCGACATGGCCGCCGAGCGCGGCCGAGCGGCAGCTCTCGATGGCTGACATCACCTTGAGCTGGCCGAGGCTCACATGCCCGGCATTGGCCTTGCGCCAGGCGGCGCCATGGCGGTGAAAGACGTCTGCGACCTCCAGCCTCGGGCGGCGCACCGCCGCCGGGCTACACTCCGGGTCTCGGCCTCCCCACAGGCAGCGGTGCGAGGCGGTCGAGCGGGCTGGTCACGTTGCGGATCGTGGTAGTGGCGACGCGCGTATAAAGAGCCGTGGTGTCGAGCTTGGCGTGGCCGAGCAGCACCTGGATGACACGGATATCGGTGTCCTGTTCCAGCAGGTGGGTGGCAAAGCTGTGCCGCAGCGTGTGCGGCGACACTCGCTTCTTGATCCCGGCGGCCTCGGCAGCAGCATGGACGGCGCGGTTGAGCTGGCGGGTCGAGAGCGGTTCGACTGGATTGCGGCCCGGAAAGAGCCAGCCTCGCGGCAGTAGAACGCCCAGGCGCCGGCCCTCCGACCACCAGGCGCGCAGCACTTGGAGCAGCTGCGGCGACAACATGGCGTTGCGATCCTTGCGGCCTTTGCCCTGCTCGACCCGCAGCAGCATGCGCTCGGAATCGATGTCGCCGACCTTCAGCGCGACCACTTCGGAGACGCGCAGTCCGGCGCCGTAGGCAGTGGCCAGCGCTGCCTTGTACTTCGGCCCAGGCGCCGCCTGGAGCAGCAGCGTGACCTCCTCGACGCTCAGCACCGCCGGCAACCGGCGCGGTTCGCGCACGATCGTGAGCCGCCGGGCGAGGTCCGGCCGGTCGAGCGTCACGGTGAAAAAGAAGCGCAGGGCCGCGACCGCACTGTTGACGCTCGGCGGCTGCATGCCGGTCTGTGTCTGGTGCAGCTGAAAGCGGCGCAGATCCTCCGCCGTCGCCGTATCGGGCGACCGGCCGATGAAGGCCGCGAAGGCCCGTACGTTGCGAACGTAGTCGTTGCGCGTCTTCTCGGTGAAGGCGCGCACCCTCATGTCCTCGATCATGCGCGCCCGCAGCGCGCTGACGGGCCGGTCGGTAGGATGGGAGGTCATCGTGGGCTCCTCTCTCAAGCCGAAGGTTGCTGGACCTTCGATGCTCGGGATCGGATGCCCCGCTAGTCACGCCTTACGTTCACGCACTCACCAGCACCGCCAAAAACGCACTGGCGATGATCCACGCACCCTCCCGCGAGAGCGGGTTCGTTCATGGGTGGTGAACCGTCGTTCTCGATCTGTCGGCCCATATTCCCAATGACAAATCGGTTGAACCGGTGCCGTATATCCTCACTTTCAATCTGCACTCACCAGCACGGTCACGCCGCATGGAACAGCGAGACGGCGCAAGAGTGTCGACCGCCTATCTCCGGTTTGCCGAGGACGAGGTTCGTGATAAGTCGCCGCTTTACGGTGAGGTTTTGCATGGCGCAGCTACCGATCCGGAGGTAATCGGGTTTCTGCTGACATTGCCGCGCGAAAAGCGGCAACCGAACCTATTTCTCGCCGCCGCGCGGCACCTCTTCGGCACACCTGCTGGTTGGGATCAGTTGCGGAGCCGCGTGTTGCAGGACAAGGACGCCCTTCGAGCCGTGATGCTGACGCGTTCGACCCAGACAAACGAGCCCGGGCGATGCACAGCCTTAGTGTCGGTGCTCGCCGGGCTTCCTGAGCCGTTGGCCTTGCTCGAAGTCGGCGCGTCAGCCGGGCTCTGCCTGTTCCCCGACTTCTACGGCTACGATTATGGCCGGATTATTCTGATTCCCGAGGCACCGCGTTCGACGCCGCCCGTCTTTCCCTGCACGGTCAATGCCGCGACGCCGGTTCCGGCAAGACTACCGCACGTCGTCTGGAGGGCGGGGCTCGATCTCAACCCCGTCGACCTCTCGGTTCCCGGCGAGGTGGGCTGGCTGGAAACGCTGGTGTGGCCGGAGCAGACGGATAGGTTGGCAAGGTTGCGCGCGGCGATCAAGATTGTCGCCGAGCAGAAGCCCCGGCTGGTGAAAGGGGACCTGCGTACAGACCTCGCAGCGCTCGCCCGAGAGGCGCCGAAGGACGCTACGCTTGTCATCTTCCATACGGCGGTATTGGCCTACATTTCCTCAGCGGCGGAACGGGAGGAGTTCGCGCGATCGGTCGGCTCGCTCTGCGATTATTGGATCGCGAACGAAATGCCGCAGGTGTTTCCGGACATCGCTCGGCGTGCCGGGCGGGAGGGACCGAGAGGCAGCTTCCTGCTGTCCGTGAATGGTGCTCCGATGGCCTGGGCCGATCCGCATGGCGCATGGCTCGACACGATCGGTGCCGCTACGAGTCAATTGGCATCTTACAGTAATCGACGCTGAAGGACCACTCGGAGCTGACTTTCCAAACTTGGGGGAGTGATGAGCGCAAATTTCGGGTCAGGCTTCCACGTGGCGAGCCGTCGATGCTTCTGCATATGACCGCTTCACTGGCCGGTGGTCCCGACTTTTTGTCCCGTCGGTGCTTGGCACTGCTGGGGTAGCACCAGGATGCCGGGTGCTCGATGTCTCGACTGGAACGGGTGAGGCCGCGCTGAAGGCGCTCCCTATCGTCGGCGCGTCGGGCTTCGTGATCGGTGCGGATATTTCGCCCGCGATGCTCGAAGGTGCGCGTGCCCGGTTGAACGATCCATTGTTTTGGCCAGTAGCCGCTGACGGCCAGGCGTTGCCGTTCAGGGACGCAAGCTTCGATTGTGTTATATGCCAGCTCGGCTTGCAGTTCTTTCCGAATCCGGCTCTCGGGCTGGCGGAATTCCGACGGGTCCTTCGCAGCGGGGGCAGCGCTGCAGTCTGTGTCATATCTACCCCGGACAGGGCACCTATGTGGGGTATTCTTGCAGATGCACTCAGCCGCTTCCTTCCGGCCCTGCGGAGCATACTCTATCTATCGATCTCGTTCGGTGACCCTACACGGCTTGAAGGTTTGCTCATCGGCGCGGGGTTTCACGACATCCGTGTCGTGCGCGAGAAACGGGAGGATTGTGTCAAGTCTTATTGGACGGGGTGATAGCACAGGGGATCCAATGCGGACCTGCGTGGAAGGACGCATGTCGACCATGCCGGAGCCGATCGTGCGCATCGCCAAACGGGTCGCACCGCCTGTATGAGGACAATGGCGGACAGCACACAGCCTGACCTGCAGGGGGAGATCATGCGGATAGACCGCTCGATTGCCGAGACCGCCAAATACGCGGCCAAGCAACGCAAACTCGAAGCCGAAGCGCGGCATTTGGACCGCGACCGCTGGCAGTTCGTCGTCACCGCGATGATCGCCGGAGCCGCTTTGTTGGGGGCCGACGCTGTTTTTATGAAGCCGTTGATCGGTTGACGGCTCATGAGTGAAGCCCGCATCGACCGCCTCGAAGCACGGCCCGCCCGCATGGAGCAGGCGATTATTCGGATCGAACCACGGCTGGCGGCGACCCTGCCGCATCTTGCGAGCAAGGCCGCACTCGCCGACAGACTGAGCCGGACAGATCGCAATTCCGGTCGGAACGCCGACTAGAGAACCGACGCAACCCTCCCGGACGGCGAGCGGTTGTCCTACCGCACGCTCGATGTCGAGGAAATCGGTTCGGTCTATCAGGCGGTGATGGGCTTCCGAATTGCAGCGACCGGGGCGCGCGCTGGTGTTGCGCAGTCGTGCGATCGCCTTTGGCAGTTTCCTTCTGAGCAAAGTACGCAGTATTGAAATGTTGACCGAAATGTCGTTGAGGCAGGTCACGACGCGGCCATCCTCGATATCGAGTTTTAGCAGTTTCCAGATAAGCTCTTGAATAACGCCATCGAGCCGCGACCATTGGATGATGACGCCAGCGATTAGATCAAGGTGCCCCTTCGGCACGGCGTCGGTGAGCGACTGGTCAGGCCGGCGCTTCACGGTTCTGGGAGAACGGGATGGCCCCTTGGGTTTTGGTGATCTCGTCCGCGCCATATTCGGCTCCAGGAGCGGAGCCGCGCGCCCGGTTGAACGCGCCCGCAGAAGGGCGTAGATATGGCAACATCGTTCCGTGTCGGCTCGCAAAGTTTCACGGGACGCGGAGCGCCGGGGGCCTCACGAACCCCCGGTCTCCAATGTTTCGCTCCCTACCACAGTTTTGGCTACATGCCGAGTTGTTCGAGAAAGAGACCAGAGCCCATGACAGCCGAGGACGACAGTGGTTGTGGGGATGATCCTGATCAGTGCCGCGACAAGCTCTTGCTACGATTGTTGAAGATGCCTCCCCAATCGCGTGCCGAAACCGCCGAGCGAGCGCGACGCGCGAAGGCGAAGACTAGCCCGCAGCGCCGCGCGGCAACGCCGAGGGAGGGGCGCGTTCACAAGGGGAAGACGCGGAACTAACGGTTGATAAGGCAAGGAGAAGACTGAATGGGCCGGATGCAGGGTTTCCCGGTCTTATTGATCAGCATCGCAATCGCAGCAGTGAGCCCCGTCTCCGCTCAAAGCGCCGGAGGAAAGAAGCCAGCCTCCCACGTTTGCTTCATGGACGGGTGCTTTGACGAATATATCGTTTCGCTCAAGAGAGCGAGTTCTGGCTTAGTGACGGTGCAGACGAGACTTGAATCCCATTGCTACCCTGGCTCCAATTGCACCGAAGAGCCTTCCAAGTTCTACACAGTCCGATGCGCCAATCCCGGTAGTTATATCGAATATAATGGTCGACGCACACCGGAACCCGAGCTCGATCCACCGCACGCGACTCAAGCGGATAAGCAGCTTTGGACCGCTGTCTGTTCAGGCGTGGCTGGGCGTGGAGACGAAAGACGGTTGCTCAATCATTAATGGCCCTATCGCGGTAATGAAGGCGATCGGACGCGAGACAGTGAATATCAGCGAAGTGTGACCGCTGTGCGAAAGTGGCTACTCGCGCGCGTTTGGTGGCTCTTTCCGCTCCTTGTTGTTGCTGTAGGTATTTGGATCGTCGGAAGCGCTAAATCTTTTCAGCAATGCATACGCGATATAAAGCGCCAAGAATCCCAGCAATCCCCTAAAGAAGGTGTCTCCTACCTCTTTGTCGTGCTCAGTAGGTATAAAGGTTGTTCTGGCGTCTTTATCATTGAGAATCGTGACTCGGCCATCGCCCTTGGTACCTTGGGCCTCGTCATCTTTACTGGAACATTGTGGTGGTCCACTAGGCGGTTGCAACAGTTTGCTGAGATCCAATCGCGCGAAATGCGCCGATCGATCAGGATCTCGCGACTTGCCGCCTTGGCTAGCGCTCGACAGGCGCGCGCCGCCATTAGACTGGCCGAAGACAGCAGAGAACACCTCGCGCTCGTTCGAGCTTCGCTGCACGAACTGCAGCGAGCATATATCCATTTGCATCGCGTACAGCCCAGAAACATCGCTGATATATTGTCTCCTCAAGCTACCGTCAGTCTTGTCCAACCCATTTACCCAATCATAAGGATCAGCCTCAAGAATTTTGGCAAGACCCCAGGGAATGTCAGAAATGCCGGGATCTTTGTCGACATAACCGACGATCTCCCCCCGATGGTTTCGGCTCAGCACCCGCAGCCTGTCCTGCCCAGTCACGATGTCGAAGTAATAGAGATCATAATAGGAGAAAACGAGATCTACCCGCCCTTGGATTCTCCGGAGAATATGGAATTTCGATCTGAAACGCCCTACACCATGGATAACGTTCGGAGAATCCGCGAGGGAAAGACTTTTATATATTGTCACGGATGGTTTGAATATCTCGATATTTTCATGGACAAGCACGAAACTGTGTTTTGCCAAAGCTATAATATCGGACGAAACGCCTTCGTTCCAGTCGGCGGCTTCGAACGCAATCACGGCAGCTAAAGCGAAGATGCGCAGTGCTGGGACAGTGCGGCTGCCACGCGCAAAGCAATTCCGAAACCATAGTGACGAGTCCCGCATTTTCGCGTACCATGCTGGTTACGCGAGCGGGCGTGCTCAACTATGATCGACGGGGATTGCCGCCCCGGCACGATCTAAATCATCATATCACAGATTTGCGACGGGGCTTCTTGGCCCCGTTCGTGCCGTTAGGGGCCGCCGGCCAAGCAATCGCCGAACGGAAGCCATCCGGCCAGAGCGGTTTAGGCGGCTCGGCCTTTTTAGGCTTGGACGTCAGGCTGTCGGTAGAGGAGCCGCTTGCCTTTTACGCCGCGTAACAAGGCGGCGGCGCGATCTGTGTCGTCATAGCCTAGCGCTGAGCGATAGTTGTATTTGAAATCGGCTTCAGAGTGCGACCCCTTTCGGGAACACGGCCGACAGGTACATCGGCATCTCCCGGTGCCGCGGCGCGTACCACAATTCGAAATTCTGGATGCGGATCGTCTCGCCTTGGAAGCGCACGCGGCCTTTGCGAATCAATTCGCGGACACAATCGCGACGGTCTCGCGGGTGCGCGTCAGCGGCTTCCCGTAGGCGACGCCGTGCTCGGGTTCGACCTGCACCTTATGGCTAGAGCCAAGCCCGAGAATGAAACGGCCGCCGGAAATATCGGCAATTGTGGAGGCGGCCATCGCAATCGTCGGCGCGGTGCGAACGAAGACGCTACTGATGCTAGTGCCGAGCAGGATGCGGGAGGTCTGAGTTGCGCATGCTGCCAGGATCGCGAACTGGTCGCCGCCGTGCCCTTCGGCTACCCAGGCCAACTCGTAGCCGAGGCTCTCGGCTAGGACGACGAGGCCGATCATCTCCGCCGGGTTCGGGCCGCCCGAAATGGCGATGCCGATCCTGCTCGATGGTGTAGGCGCCGGTTCCGCCCTGATCGACCGCGGTGGTGACACCCGAATGGATCCCGGCATCATCCGGCGGCAGGCCGAAGGTCGTCACCCATTCGAAGACATGGACGTGGAGATCGACCCACCCCGCTGTCAGCAACTTGCCATCGAGCTCGATCACTTGCCTTGCATGTGATGCGAGGCCCGGCCCAATGGCAGCGATGCGGCCACCGGTGACCGCCAGATCCGCAATTGCGATTGAGGCCGGACGCTGGATCACAAACCCGCGCGCCGGTGAGCGCGAGATCGTAAGCCGTTTCAGCCGACATTCCTCGGATTCCTGGCCCGTCGAGCGCGATTTTTCGTCTCATCGAGGCACACCGCAACGAAATTCGGCCACAACCAACCTCGTTGGCAGCCAAATCGTGCGGTTTCCTGCCTCGCAGGGCCGAAACTCGTGGCTTGGCCTTCATCAAGGCACACCTCTGCCGTTGTCGTCTGTCGTATCTGACCCGATCGCCCGGTCATGCCGGTGCCGGCGGCGCTCGCAGATGGGCGATCAGCGACAGGATTTCCTGGAACATCTGCCGCGGCACCGCGACCTCGGCCATCTGGAAGGTCACGTAGCGACGGTGGCTGACGACCTTGGCGCCGATCTTGATCAGCTTCTCCCGCAGGCTGGTCAGCGACCACGGCTCCGCCGTCTTCGGCATCGCCGCCGTCCGCATGAAGTTGCCGAGATTGTAGGCCAGCGCGTGCAACTGAAGACGGACCGCGTTGACGGCGAAGGAACGGCACGGCCTTGCCCTACAACTCGTCGAGAAGACAGGGGAGCGCTGGCTCGACGCCGAGCTGAACCGACACAAAGGGCAACTTCTGCTGCGGCAAGGTCATCCGGAGCCCGCCGAGCAACTCTATCGCAAAGCCCTGAGCATCGCCACGGAGCAGGCAGCTAAGCTCTGGGAATTGCGCGCCTCGGTCAACCTCGCCCGGCTCCGTCGCGACCAGGGCCGCCGCGCCGCAGCCCGCGACCTCCTCGCGCCGGTTTACGGCTGGTTCACCGAGGGCTTCGACGCGCCAGATCTGAAGGAGGCGAAAGCGCTGCTCGGAGAGCTGGCGTGAGTTGGCGACTGGCGTGTGCCGAAATTGGCCAAATCGACGATTGGACGAGCTACATCGAGCCGCCCGAGCCAGGCTGGATAGAGGCGAGGCATATTGGCCGAGCAGCAGGGGAACTCCTGCGCGGCGACCTAGCGGATCGAATTCTCGCTGCCGCCGCCCATCCAGATCGGTGGATGCGGCCGCTGCGCGGACGGCGGCTCTACGACAATATCGTCGAATTGCCACCAGAGGGGGTTTGACGACGCTTTCCATCTCTCACTGACGCGGCCGCACGCTCCGGGTCTACCCACCGAGACCCCCTACTGCGTCTGGGAGGTCTCAACGACCGGCTGCTCGGTGCGGCGTCAGCACGAGCAGGACATAGTCGACCCATCCTCGATTATAGAACTTTTCCAGCAGCATCCCCCCGATATACCCCCGGTGGACACCATCGAGCTGATACGCATGCAAGAGACGGTCACACTCCTCGTCTGGCCGGGTACGCACACGGTAGCGGTCACTCAGAACCACCCAAGCGGCGATAGACAGATCCGCCGCGTGCACCATGGTTTCCACAGGCGGTCGTTGTAACAACAAGGAAAAGTGCAAGGACTGCATAAACCGTTGTATTTCAGGATGCGCCGGCGACACCTCGGGTCGAAATAGTTCATCAATGATCACAATTACGCCCGCGGGCCGTAACTGCTCGGCCCAATGGCGAAGGGTCGCCGCTACGTTGGGGGAGTGACCGAGCAATTCAATGGCGACAATCGCATCATAGTGCCGCTGGAGGCGGTCAAAACTCTGCAATAAAACCCGTGATTTCGATAGCTGCAGGCGTGCCAACGCCTGCTGGGCAACAGCTTGTTGCACATCGCTCAAGGTATACCCATCGACTGCAAGAGCCGGGGCTTGGTGCGCCACAAAGACGGCAAAGCCTCCATAACCGCATCCGGCATCGGCGATGAGCCGGGCCCTTGACTGGTCCACCCATCCGAACGCTTCGCGAAATTGGGTGAGTGGGTCCTGATCCAGATGCTTATGCACGGTCAAATGGTACAGATCGTCCCCTGCATCATACCCATTGCCGGGTTGCGTATGGATACGATACATCTCATTGTAGTACTCTCGAACAAGATACTCGGTACACATGTGGCCTCTAACGCTTCCCTCTTCTTTAATAACTCCCAATCTTCAGTAATTCTAGGTCAAATCCGCGTAGACGAGCCCGATCTCTGTAAGAGCGATTATATCGTCAGTTCAGTCACAGATACCATCCGCCGCCTTCCCATCGCTTGCTCCGCGAGACCGGATGATTAGTTCTTCGCGATCGACCTTATACCGGTTTCTTAGCCTCTACGCCGCGCTTTATGCTGGGTTCGGTGTGCAGTCGCCTTACCTGCCAATTCTGCTCGACACTCGCCACCTATCGCCGGAGACGATTGCGCTGGCCCTGGCTGCGGGAACGGCGATGCGGTTGACAGCTGCTCCGGCACTAGCCCGGCTGGCGGACCGTTTCGATGCTCCTAAAGCGATGCTGGCGCTTTGCTCCGCCGCGGCGGGGTTGATCGGACTGGGATACCTGTCAGCGCAAGGCGCGTGGGCGCTGATCGCGCTCGGCGTCATGCATACAGCCGCCCTGGCGCCGCTCCCGCCGCTCAGCGATACGCTCGCCCTCGGCGCCGCGGCTCCCACCGGGTCTGGCGGCATGCCCAAGTGGAAATTTCACTACGGCTGGCTGCGCGGGTGCGGCTCGGCCGCCTTTGTCGTCGGCTTGGTGATGTCCGGCCAGGCCATCGGGCATTTCGGCATCGCCGTCATCGTCTGGTTAAACGCGGCATTGCTGCTTGCCGCGTCACCTGTGGCGCTCCGGGTTCCGCAATTATTGGCAAGCGGTGAGCATAGCCGGGCTATAGCAAGCCAAGCTCGCGGCCTCTTAGCGTTGTTGCGGCTGCCGCTCTATCGCAAGATGGTTTTGCTCGCCGCGTTGATCCTCGGGAGTCATGCGATGCACGACTCCTTTGCGATGATCCGTTGGAGCAGAGCCGGAATCAGCCCGGGCACCTCCGGCATCTTATGGTCGCTTTCGGTCGCTGCTGAGGTCGTCGTCTTTGTCGTGGTCGGCCGTCCCTTGCTCGACCGCATCGGTCCCGCAGGCGCTGCGATGCTCTCCGCCGGCGCCGGTGTCGTGCGATGGGCGGTAATGGCCGAAACCGCCTGGCTGCCAGCGCTGGCGTTGATCGAGCCGTTGCACGGCCTGACCTTCGCACTCTTGCATCTGACATGCATGCGGCTGTTGGCACAATGCGTTCCAAGACACCTCGAGGCGACGGCACTAACCATCTACGGTACCGTCGGCATCGGTGTTGCGACCGCTCTGCTTACGCTTGCCTGCGGCCCGATTTTCGAGCGCTTTGGGGCGCACGGGTTCTGGGCAATGGCGGCTCTTTGTGCGGCGGCGTTGCCGCTCACTCGCACTCTGCGCGAGCCGACCGCCGATCTCGGGTAATGGTTCGCTTAGCCGGTTACTGACTGCCCTGCTTGTCAGACCCGCTCTCCGCGCGCGTGCGACTACTCGAAACAAGACGGCGATGGCCGAGCGGTGCGGCTGACCTCGCAGGCGGAGATGCGCACGAACCCGTTCGGACACCAAACCTGGCCGCAAAGGGTCCGAGCCGCGTTATGTCCGCGCACTGGATTTCTTTGGCGAACCCAATGCTGGCTAATACCGAGCGAGCCTCGCGCATCAAATGCAAGCGAGGCCGACGGAGCCGCAGCGATCCGTATCGACATCGCTACGGGTTCGGTGTATTTGCGATTATGGCTTTCCGGGACCCTATCGAAAAGCGGTCGTCAGCCAGTCTTTTCCAAGATCAGGATCGTTCCGCCAGGGCTCAAGCGGATGCTGGGAGCGAGCCGCGCGATCCGTTCTGGTGGTTAGCCGTGCTCGCCACGCGTGCAGCATTCGCGGCGCGGCCGGGCGCGAAGCTAGTCTCGATTCCATTTAATGGCGGCTCGCTCAGGGTCTCCGTTGGCGGCGGATGGCGTGCATCGACGTCGTTGCCGGATGATGTCGCGGTGCCACTCGACCTTTATCTTCCCTATTGCTTTTCTCGCCCCGGGGGGCTCGCCGTCGCTCATATCGGGCAGAGCCTCGACGGCCGAATTGCAACCGAGAACGGCGAATCCCGCTGGATCACCGGCGAGGCCGACCTCTTGCATTGCCACCGCATGCGGGCGATCGCCGACGCGGTCCTTGTCGGTGCCCATACCGTGCGGGCCGACGACCCGCAGCTGACGGTCCGGCGTTGTGCTGGAGACAACCCGTTACGGGTAATCATCGATCCTGAGCTGAGCCTGATGGGCCGGTATAAGATCTTTCGCGAGCACGCGGCCGCGACACTGGTCGTTGCCGCAAAGGAGCATGGCGACCGCCGGGGCGAGACGCATGGGTGCGAAATCCTTGGCGTTCCGCGCGTCGGCCGCACACTCGATGTTTCGGCGATCCGCGCCGCGCTGGGTGACCGGGGCTTGTCTGTTGTGTTCATCGAGGGCGGTGGGATCACGATCTCGCGCTTTCTCGAGGCAGGGTGCCTCAACCGTCTGCAGATAACGGTCGCCTCGATCATTATCGGATCGGGCCGTCCCGGTGTCGCATTTCCCGGCGGCCGTGCGCTCGACTGCGCATTGCGCCCGCGGATCCGCCGTTTCGACCTCGGCGGCGACACGTTGTTTGATTGTGATTTCGATGCGTGAGGCTCTGGCGTCGTTGGCCGTCTCGACGAGTCGGAGCGCGATCAGAACTCAGCCGTTACAATCCCTCGCTCTCGGCGCGGCGAAAGCGTGTTCCATCCTGCCGGATTTGATGCCGCATCTGGCGGCTGCCGACGTCCGTCGTCACACACTCCGGCATCATTGAGCCGCCTGGACCGGCCATGTGCAGCAGCATCACCGTCAGCCGCCACTTCATGATTGCCCATAGTTGGTCGGTGACGTTTTCGGGCCGGCTCAGCAGCTGCACAGCGCCACCTTCATTGTTAAGGCAGAATTGCGGCGAATTGGGGCGGCACGCGCTCGATGCCGGATGGGATCGTTTGGGATACCGGGCGCGCTCTTGACCTGTTGAAAACGGTGCTCGCGGAATTCGACTATCGCGATCTCGATGAACTCGCCGAATTTCGCGGGTGCAATACCACAACCGAGTTCCTCGCCTATGAGGTCCACAAGCGGATGGCCCGGCGGATCAAAGAAGGTGCGCTCGGGTCTCAGGCCATCACCAGTCTCAGAGTAGTACTGCGCGAAAATTCAGTAGCCTGGGCGGCCTACGACACTACGCTCCGATGACCAAGCTCCAGCCGTTTGCTTCGCGAGCGTCCGCGGACGAAACTCCGCGTCGCCGAGAGCTCGTCTTCGTCGTCCCCGGCCGGCTCAATCAATTTACTGGCGGATATCTCTTCGACCGTCACATTGTCGAGGGTTTGCGCGCGCGCGGCCGGGTCGTCAGGGTCATCGAGTTCAGCGGAGGAGGTCCAAAGGCAAATGCGGCGGTGCTCGGCGGCTTGGCGGACGGCACAGAGACAGTTGTCGACGGCCTCGCTCTTGTCACTCTCCGAAAGGCGGTAGCGGCGCAGGCGCGCCGGTTGCGGCTCATTGCCTTCGTCCACGGCCCGCTGGCACAGGAAAGCGGCCTTCCGCCAGCCGAGGCGAAGCGGGCCGCGCACCGCGAGGCTGCGCTGCTGTTACGGCTCCGCGGCATCATCTGCCCCAGCCGGAAAACTGCCGCTGCGGTCGAGAGCTACGGCGTCTCCCCCGACCGGATCGCCATCGTCCCACCAGGCACGGTGAAGCCCAACAGGCTAAGGCCGCGGCGAAGTCCCGTCAGCGCACTGCTCTGTGTGGCGAACTTGCTGCCACTCAAAGGCCATGGCGTGCTGGTCGAGGCGCTCGCCCGGATTCGCGATCTCGACTGGCATTTGCTGTGTGTCGGGTCGCTCGAGCGTGATCCGCCGACGACGCAAATGATTCGGCGGATGATCTCGGCCGCTGGGCTCGAGCGGCGTATCACTCTAGCGGGCGAGTGGCCGCCGCAATCGGTCACGCACGCCTATCGGATGGCGGACGCCTTCGTCCTGCCGTCCTTCCACGAAGGCTATGGAATGGTCTTTGCGGAAGCAATGGCGCACGGCCTGCCTCTGATCGCCACCACCGCGGGCGCGATCCCGGAGACAGTGTCGCCTGAAGCTGCGCTGCTCGTTCCGCCGGGCGATTCGGCAGCTCTGGCTTGGGCCCTTCGTCGGGTGATCACCGAGCCTGCGCTCGCCGCGCGGCTCGCTGCGGGGTCACGCTCGGCGGGCGCTCGCCTGCCCGAATGGTCGAAGGCGACGGAAGACTGGGAAAGGGCGTTTGATCGCCTTGCGGCCCTCGATCCGCCCTCGTGACGACGCTAGTCGCTCTCGCAGAACTTTTGTCCCTCCGACCGCTTAGTCACGAGTAATTCAATGACCGCTCACGGCGAATCCTTCCCGCTCCAGCTCCAGCTCCCGCTCGCTCCGGCGGAGGTCGGCTTACTGATCGGACACCGGCCGTTCGGCCTTAGGGGCAGGGACTACTCCTCATGCCCCGAAGCGGCCGTCGCCCATTCTGGGCCGAGCGATCGTGCCGCCCATGGGATGACCTGCCATTTTAGCGCTGCAGCCCCTTCACGGGCGGGCTGCGGCGAATAAATTACTTGAAGGGTATTCGACGAAGGCAGTTTAGGTATGACGGACACGCTTTATATCGTAGGCAATGGATTTGATCTGCATCACCGGATTCGGTCCTCGTACCGGGCCTTCGGCGAATATCTCAAGGGCCACGACCGGGCCACGTATAATGTCGTGGAGCGCTATTTTTACGTCGATTCCGAATTCTGGGCGGAATTCGAGGAGCAGCTAGCAGATCGCGATGCGCTCATTGACCACGCTTCCAACTGGTTGGTGAGCTACGGCGCAGAGGATTGGCGCGACGCCTCCCACCACGATTTCCAGTATGAGATCGGTCAAGACGTCGAGGCGATCTCGAAAACCTTGCGATTGCGGTTTGGTGAATGGGTCCGGCAACTTCGCATACCCGATCCTTCAGAAATCGCGAGCATTCGGCTACCAATAGATCAGTCAGCGACGTACCTAAACTTCAACTACACCCCCTCACTCCAGCGTCTTTACGGCGTTCCGGACGCTCATATCCTGCATATCCATGGGGCGGCGACGGACTCCGACGCGCGACTTGTCCTAGGCCATGGCTGGGAACCAGAGGAACACCCTGACCCCTATCGGTTCGAACGCGATCCTGAGGGTGCGGATATGCGGGTCATCGAAGGACAGCGCATCATCGACGACTATTTCAGGGAAACCTTCAAGCCGACGGCGGAGATCATCCGAGACAATGCCGCGTTCTTCGGCGGTCTCCTGCAAGTCGAGAGGGTTTTTGTGATGGGGCATTCGGTGTCCAGCGTAGATCATCCCTATTTTCGTGAGGTGATCCGAAACATCGACACCGACCACGTGACGTGGAAGATCAGCCACTTCGATGATCTTAACGGGCTTCGCGAGCGATTTAAGGAATTCGGGATAACCCCACGCCTGGTCGAGTTCGCGCTACTCAGTGATTTTTAACAAGGAAGCGCTGAGAAGGCGGCTTGGTGACCTTGAGCTCGTGCGACTTTGGTCTTTACGGAGGAGTTGTTTAAAGTCCTTCCCGTCGACCTCACGACCACGGACTGCTTTTGGGAAGCCATGGCCGTCGTACCGTGTGCTACCGCCTGATGAGCGGCGGCGGCGCCGCTCGTCGAGAACCGCGTAGGCGCGTCTGTCGCGCGGCTTGCCACCGCCGGCCCGCCAAAAGACGCAGAAGAGGGATTATGGAAAATAGAGGGACTTTTGGACTAGTATGTAGTGCGCGGCGGCAAATCGACCGCCCACAAGGCCTAAAAGCATAGATATGACAATACCAATGGCGTTTGCTAATTTTGGGTCTGACAACGATACAGGTTCTTCGACTTCTGTAACGAGCATTCGCTTTAGCAACGCCGATAAATCGTTCGGCTCTAATTTGTGAGCCAATCGATTCCGCAAGGTGTTTAATGCTACTAGAGCGTCCCAAAACGCTTCTTCGTTAAAAGAGCCGCTCTGCTCGGGAGATGGCGTTAGGTATAAAGCGCGCACGAGATGCAAAAGCTGCAAAAAACGTAGCTGGGCTTTTTCTACGTGCGCCGGGTTTGGACACTTAGATTGAACCGCCGCATACAATAATTCTTCCAATAGTAGATGTCCCTTGAGAACCATCAAAGTGGCATCTGTGGTGGCTTCCAAGATTTCGGATGCCTTCTCAATGAATGCTGGCCGATCACCCTCCTGGATTTGAGACATTATTCGTACCGTCGCACGTTGTCTCCCGCGAGCCCTAACACTGCAGGATTACTTTTCGATGAACCCGGCTCGAAGTCGCGACACTGACACGCCCAAAGTCGCGAAATCGGCGTTATGCAAAAACCACACCTTTTCGGGAAGTAACACGGCGGGGCGTTCAACCGACGTTTTGCTCGCGCGCTTCGCCTCGTCGGCGTCGGTGTGATCGGGCCGCATGTTTTCGACCGCCTTTAGGGCCCGCCGGGCGAAAGTCCGGAGAACCAATTCTGGAAAATCAAAGCAGACGGGCGCTATAGTGCCACGCGGTTGCCGCGCCTCATTTGGCCGGGCGCGGGTGGAGCGAAGCAAATGGCTACGCTTGAGCTTGTCGAATCCGTCCCGGATTTAGAGAAAAATGTCTGGACGCTGGAAGGGTATAGAACCGGCAACACGGAGGAAAAGCAATTTCATAAGGGCCTCATCACGGCCGGTCACGTATTCGTAGCTCTCAGGAAACCGGATGGTTCTTACCTATTCGCACCGAGTAAATTTGTCGGATATAAAAATAACAATACGAGCCACACGGACAAAAAAGCAAACCGCGAAAGGCTCATCCCGTTGTCCCAGGTTGATCAATATCTAGGGCCGGCGGGCCGAATCCGAAACGGGACTGTGTTCGACTTTTTCGGGAGGCCTTGATCGGTCTGCCCGCATGCCGGTCGCTGTCCTGCGTCGCCGCGGCTCGCGCCGGACCGTCGGCACGCCTTTGCGGGGATTGTCGCGTCCGACGATATCCCAGTAACTCGTCGGGTGATGGTGCGCGGCGAGCCCGAGCATGGTCTCGAACGAGACGTGCCGGTAGAAGCGCCGATTGTATCGGAAGACAAACTCGTTGAGGTAGGTGTCGACGTGTTTGCGGCGCAGCCCATGATAGGTGCCGAGCCCCCAACGCTTCATCAGCGCGAAGACTTGATGGATCCAGGGCAGGACCACATGGCCGGCCATCTTGCCAACCGTCCGCGGGTCGTGTCGGTAATCGGCGAGCCCGGGATACGATCTGTGGCCGTCGGTGAGCAGCGTTGTTCCGGTCTTCACGTTGGCCCGCACAAACGCCTCGATCGAAGCCGCGGAGTTGTCCGGGATGGCGGCGAGACGGATGCGGCCAGACCGAGTATCCAGGTATTTCGCTCGTTTCCGCCTTACCTTGGCCTGGTTTGTGCCGCGGTCAATCACCTCGACAGCGCCAGCGATAAGGATCTTCCCGGATTTCAGGGGATCGAAAAAGCTGTTGTCGGCCCGGAAAGGTAGTTCGGCCTGGTCGACCTCAACCACGCCCTCCAGCGGCTCGCGCTCGGGATCGATCATCGATCGTCGGAGCTTCTGCGCCAGCAACCAAGCAGTCTTGTACGTGATGCCGAGCTGGGCCTCGAGCTGGACTGCCGACATGCCATTCGAGTGGGTCGCCATGAGATGCGCGGCCCAGAACCATACTGTCAGCGGCAATTTGGACCGGTGCATCACTGTACCAGCGGTGATCGACGTCTGACGACCGCAACCGAGGCATTCGTAAGTGTGCGCCCGGCTCTTCAGCGCTGCCGCGCGTCCGTTGCCACAGGCTGGGCAAACAAAACCCTCTGGCCAGCGTCGCTCGAACAGAAACGTCGCGCAGCTCGTCTCGTCCGGAAAGCTCGTCTGAAACTCGCTCAGCGATCGCGCCCTAGCCACCCAATGTCCCTCCCGCCCGACGCTGATCGCCGGCGCACGGCACCCTCATACTACATATTGACCTACCTGGGACAGCGGGATGAGCCTCAACCGCGATGATCCCGATGGACCTGACGGAAGACACACTAACAGGGCGATCAATAAAATACTTGGTCCCCATACTGACGGGGACGAAAACAATATGGACGCCATTTTTCGTCAATACTGCTCTCAGTTCGATTTTTCCCCAACTACCCCAGAAAAGCGACCGCGCCAATATTGGTTCATCGACGGCGAGGGTCTTACCGATGATGAAGCACGAGAAGGATATCTTCAGGATCAAACCAGACAATTTCGCGCGCGAAACGCACCAAAAATCGCGGAACGTAAGCAACATGATGATTACACGTGTCAGTCCTGCAAATTTCGTCTGATGGTGCACGGGGTTTACATTATCGACTGCCATCATAGGTATCCGCTCAACGCAGGCGAGAGGATCACTATATTAGAAGATCCGCCGAGGTTCGCCCCGTTGAGGTTCGCGCCGCTGAGGTCCGCGCTGAAGAGGTCCGCCCTGGAGAGGTGCGCGTCGCGGAGGTCCGCCCCGCGGAGGTTTGCGCTGAGTTTCGCCCTGTTGAGTTTTGCCTCGCGGAGGTTCGCGCCGCTGATGTCCGCCGCGATGAGGTCCGCCCCCTCGAGGGCCGCGCCGTAGAGGTTCGCCCTGTTGAGTTTTGCCTCGCGGAGGTCCGCCCCCTCGAGGTCCGCGTCGCGGAGGTCCGCCCCGCTGAGGTTCGCCCTGTTGAATTTCGCCTCGCGGAGGTTCGCGCTGAAGAGGTTCGCCCTGTTGAGTTTCGCCTCGCTGAGGTCCGCGCCGTAGAGGTTCGCCCTGTTGAGTTTCGCCCTGTTGAGTTTCGCCTCGCGGAGGTCCGCCCCGCTGAGGTCCGGGTTCGCCCTCCTCCAGGCGTTCCAGGTGTCGACACCTTGCTGGAGCATGTTTAGGTGGTCTGGATTGGCCATCTCGGGCGGCGTCTTTAGCCTGACGGAAGGCGTGAAATCGTGCTCTGACTAACATTGTAGCTGCGGGCGACGCTGCGCTGCGTCTCGCCCGCGTCGAGGCGCTTGCGGGCCTCTTGCTGCTGGTGCGGGGTGAGGATCGGTTTGCGGCCGAATTTGACGCCGTTGGCCTTGGCGTCGGCCCGGCCGCGCGCCGTGCGTTCGAGGATGCGGCGGCGCTCCAGCTTGGCGGCAACACCGAGAATGTCCAAGACGATCTCGGCAAAGTCGGATGTGGTGTCGAGGTACGGTTCGGCCAGCGAACGGATACCGGCACCCGCACGCTGCATCTCGCGGGCGATAACCAGAAGGTCGGTCGTGTCACGCGAGAGCCGGTCAACGGCCGGGGTGATCACCACGTCGCCGGGCGCAAGCCCTTTCATCAGCTTGCCGAGCTGCGGGCGGTCGGCCGTCGTGCCGGTGATCTTCTCGCGGAATATCTTTCCGCACCCGGCGGCCTTCAGTTGCTTAACCTGGCCCCGCCCGTCTTGGGCGGCCGTCGAGACGCGGGCATAGCCGTAAATCATGTTTTGGTATGCATCAGAAATCTGCATCAGAAAAGCCCAATCTTTTCAACGCTCAGATTTTGATGTTAGCGGTAGGGACGCCCATTGCTGAGCGCCCCCCGCACAGATCCGAGCGAGCCCAATTCGGGCACTCGGCTCCTACCTCTGGTGTCTGACGGCAAAGCGCACACTTGGCCAAGGATGCAGGACTCGCGGCGGGGGGAGGAACTCGTCGGCCAGTTTCGTCATGCGCGTCCATTGCATTCTTGCTCTTTGGCTGCGCCGGCATACCTGCCGATGCCAGAGAACGAGGACGTGGTATCGAAACGCGCTCAGCGCCGGGCTGTTGGTCGGCACGGCGTGGTAAGCGAAATAGCCGGCGACGATTTGCGCGAGCCATTTCCCGGTTTCAGGAATTGGCCTGTGCATTCGATGCCGCAACCCCTCCTTGATCTCCCGGAGCTTCGCGCACATGCGGTCACGACGTGACTTCCTCCTGATCCGGAAGTCGCCTCGTCGGGACTTATCGCAAATGAGCACAAAGCCCAGGAACTTGAAGGTTTCCGGTTTGGAACGTCCGCGCCTCTTGCAGTTCTGCGCCGCAAAGCGACCGAACTCAATCAGGCGGGTCTTTTCCGGATGAAGCGACAGCGAGAACTCCCGCAGCCTGTCGCGCATCGCGTCCCGGAAGCGGCGAGCGTCGCTCTCATGCTGGAAGCCCACGACTGTGTCATCGGCGTACCTGACCATGATCATGTCGCCCGTGGCCTCGCGCCGTCGCCAGCGTTCGGCCCAGAGGTCAAAGACGTAATGAAGATAAATGTTCGAGAGCAGCGGCGAAATCACCGACCCCTGCCCCGTCCCTTTTTCCTCAATCGTCACGATCCCGTCTTCAAGGATGCCGGATCGCAACCATTTCTGGACGAGCCGGATGATGCGCTTGTCGCCGATCCGATGCTCCAGGAAGCGGACAACCCATTGCTGGGAAACTTCCGTGAAGAACGACCGGATATCGGCGTCGAGTATGTAGTTCACCTTCCTACTGCCGATCCCGACGATCAGCGCATCCAGCGCATCATGCTGGCTGCGCTTTGGCCGAAATCCATACGAGAACCCGAGGAAATCCTCCTCGTAGATCACGCTCAGCACCGCCGCCACGGCTCTCTGGACGATTTTGTCTTCGAGCGCCGCAACCGCCAGCGGGCGCTTGCTGCCGTCTTCCTTCGGGATGTAGCTCCGCCGGGACGGTAGCGCCCGGTACGTTCCTGCTTGGACCCGCTCGTGCAGAGTCTCGATCCTGCGATCGAGGTCCTGCTCGTAGGTCTCCCATGTTATGCCGTCCACGCCGGGCGCGGCGTCACGCTTCATCGCGTAGAACGCCGTTCTCAACATGGCGAGATCGACATGGTGCAAGAGCGACGTGAACCGCTCCTTTTTCCTTTGCCTTGCTGCTTGCCGTACGCGTTCCAGCGCCTGTGACACGCTTGCCCGGTCCTGCGCCCGGCGCGTGCTTTGCTGGTCCGCGTTCCCCTTGGCCCCCGCCCTTGGCTCCACCGGCTCCGCGACGGATCGCTCCGCTTTGTTCGTCGGCTTCCCAGCTACTACGACGGAGTCAAACTCCTCGGGTCCGTGCATCGTCGGCTATGACTCCTCGTCTTCCCGACGCGGACCGGTGGTGTCCAACCGCCGGCCAAACCCGAGGCCTCCCGGTTCCCGCGCAAAGAGCTTCCGCACATGCTCAGGGTCTTCGACCACGCCGGACTGGGTGAGTGCTCGCGTTATCGCGCTCCCCATGTTGCCTTCCGTGATTCTGACCACGTCGGCGTCCGGAAGTATCAAGCTTTCGCGGCTCGATGGCTGGCCTATGCGCTCCCCTGTCAACGCTTCGCCGGCATCCTCGCGGATACCGACGCATGACTCGGGGCCAGTGTGGTTCGCTAGACCTTCACTGTGAGAGACTTGCACTCTCTACTCCTTGCCGGTCTTCCCGGCGCACCAGAAATTTTGATTTCTACAACACGAGGCCGATGTCGGATTGCGCGCGTTACCTGTTTAGATTTGGGCGGCGATTCGCTGTAACGCGCGGTTCGTCGCTTTGTCCAAGACGAGGTCGCCGCCGCATAGCCGCGCTTGCTCGCCGGGATCGGGCTCGACCTGACGCATGCACTCCTTGCACCACACGATAAACCGCACCCGCGCCGCTGCCGCATTGCCGAGCGTCATCGGTTGGCCCGAATACGCTGTCATCTTAGCGCCGATGGTAGCGGCCTTTGCGTGGCGGCTCGTAGTGCCTAGTTGGCGGCGGTGGTTCTCGGACTGGCGGCGGCTCGATCTTGTCGAGGATCGCTTGCCACGTCTGGACCCGCGGCGATAGCGGGTAGCGGTCGGCGTCGATTGTGTTGCGGAGCAGCCGGACGAGCGCGGCAATTTCCTCATCGGTTAGGTCGAGCTTCATGACCCGGATCTAGGGTCGTTAACTTTTTCTGCCGAGTAGTCGGTGCCGGCGGCGGCAAAATGCGCCAGCCGACGAGTGCGCGCCGGCGTGCGTCGTCAAAAGTCTCATAGTGTATTCTGGAAAATTGGAGACTGGCGGTTGATTTGTGGTGAAAGAAATTTCACCATAAATCCGGCACGCGCCGGGTGGTAATAGCGACGGCACAGTGACAGTCGTGGGAAAAGTCGTGGCGAAAATTCATCCAAACAATCCAACGCTGAGTAATCCAAAATTTGCTAAAGAGGTATTCGACCATGCCCGCCACCCTGCGGCGTGGCTCCATGTCGGCCGCCGTCTGCGCTCTTCCGCGGACGCCATATTCGAGCGAGAGAATCCGGTCGCCACACGGTTCTGGAGCGAGCTGCACCGGATGACTGCTGCTGCCGGGAACTCACCTTCAGAGGATTTGGACGAGTTGAAGTTTCCATGGCCGAATTTTGAGGGTGCTTACATGCTCATCGCATTCGCCATTGAAAATCTACTCAAGGGCCTCGCTATCGCGAAGGGGCTTGCGACGTTCTCCGCGCAAAAACTGCCAGTGAATATCGCTACTCATGATCTCCAAAAACTGCACAAGCTCGTTGCACCTAAGGCGACGATTTCTCAGCACGTGCTGGATAGCCTCACGTATATGTCGAGTGGCGGGCGCGCTATCCGTTCCCCACGTCTGTCGAGAAATTCTGGCCGATGCACGACAGTGGTGCGCTAAAGACGCCGGGGTTTAGTTGGCCTGACTCTCCCTTTAAGGTTTGTTCTTCTCGGGCGGGGTTGCGCCCAATACAGGCGGACTATGTCGCTGGCCTCAGCCGATCTGCCCTTCGATCCCGAAGCACTGTGGGGCCTTCGCCCTGGCCTGCCAGAGTGAACACACTCTGCGCTGCACTTTGCGCCCGATAACGCCCCACACCCCAAACGCGCTCGCGAGCAATGCCAAGCTGCCCGGTTCCGGCGTCGTCACCAACGTCCAAAACCCGTTGAGCTGACACGTTGAGGCTCCGCAGCCGGCGAGGGTACCATCGCTGGCGACTTCGCCGCCGGTCAAGCCGAACCGGAAAAGGGTGTCATGCACGGTAAAAAAACCAATGTCGACAGCGGTCAATTGGCCGGCAACTTCGGTCCACGAGATGTCGTAACTGACCACCCAATAGTCGGGCGGGACGACCCCTGGGGGACTAATGATTGGCCCGGTCGGGTCGGCGGTCGATACATGGGAGTCCCCGCAGCCAGCGCATTGCGCGGCGACGAGATCAAAGGCAAAGGGATCGCCGGCATTTGGAAGCAGCCCATTCGAGCTTGCCGAGCCCGAGCTGTCCGGGCCCGTCAACGTGAGGGTGGCGAGGACCAGCGGGTAGCGCTGCGTCGGGTCGCATCGGCTATTGGCGCCGGGTATTTCGCTGCACGAGGTGGCTATGAAATCCCAGGTGACGGGTCCGGCCGCGACGCGCTCCGCCGTTAGCAGAGCGAATGCGCAGGCCAGCAAAATTAATGCACCGCGCTTCTTCATGACGCACTCCCCCGGCACGAGGTAGTTCCCTGAAGATCATCGTGCACAGGAGTTGCGAAGTGGCGCAATCACTATATTTGTTAACCTTGATTATTAGGCAATTCTAGGATTATTTCCGGTTCTCGCTTGCGGGCCTCTTTCTGCTGCGCCTCTGTCAATTTCGGTTTCCGGCCCATGCGCTGCCCGCGCTTCTGCGCCCGGCTGCGGCCCTCGGCCGTGCGGTTGCGGATTAGATCGCGTTCCACGTCGGCCAGGCCACCGAGAACGGCAATCATCAAGCGCCCGGTGCTGGTGCCGGTGTCGGCCCATGGCTCGGCAAGCGAGCGGAATTGCGCCTTGGGGTCCACGATCTGCTTGACGATGGCAAAGAGGTCGAAGGTGCTGCGCGCGAGGCGGTCAATCCGCGTCACAAGTCACCACGTTGTCGGGGGCGAGGGCCTTCAGCATTTTGAGAAGTTCGCGCCGGTCGTTGTGCGCGCCGGTCACCTTCTCGCGGTAAATTTGGTGGTGCAGCCTGCGCCTCGTAGCGGCCAGCAGCAGCTCACCGACAGCAAAATATTCGAATTCCAAGGTGCAGCACATCCGGCCGGCCTTCCACCGGGCGTAGCGGATGCGCTCGCGCCGGCGCTCGGCCGGGGATTTCGCCATGCTCCGGATTATCGGGTCCCGGGCATCAACTCCCCGTTCCGGGGGCATGTCATAGGGTAGGTCGTAATTAAATTATTTCTTCTAAATTATTGAAATGACCCCGTGATTCTTATCGAAATAGCGGACGAGGAAGGCACCCTCGCCGCGTTGAGGGCGATCCGCCGCGAGCTTGGCGACCCTAAAATCAAGGAACATCGCGGCCGCATCGTCAAGACTACCGGCGACGGGCTCCTCGTCGAATTTGCCAGCGTTGTCGACGCGGTGCGCTGCGCGGTCGAAGTGCAGCGCGAAATGGCGGCACGCAACGTCGGGATCCCGCCCGAACGGCGGATCGAGTTTCGCATGGGCATCAATCTCGGCGACATCATCGGTAGCCAGTGCCCTCGACCACGTGATAGTTCGTTTGCTTGTCGAGGCCGGTCTGGCGCGCGTTGAACAGCGGTTCGCACAAGACTCGCCGCACGAGGGAGCCGGATTCGAACCCTCGGTTCCGCTTTGGGTACTCACCGTCTCGGGACCGCCTTTTGTCGTCTCCGTGACCCTTCCCCCGCTTTCCCTCCGCCAAAACGGAAACACCCTTTCGCGACCGGGGACCGGGTCTCCGTCCGGCGGCGAGTCCGCTGCGAAACTGGCTTCCGTCTCCCTTCGCGACACCCGCATTGCCAGCTGGTTATCGGCAGAATGCTCGACCCAGGGTCCGGCGACCGTCCACGCCCGTGTGACTCCGCGGTCAGGTTTCGAGCTTCATGCCCTTCTGCACGCCGGGCCGCGAACCAATCCGCTCGCCCCAGGCCTGCAGATGCTTCAGCCCGGCATTGTCAGGAAGCGCCTTGCGGCCGGCATAGATCGGGTAGACCGCCAGATCGGCGGCGGTGATTTCGTCGCCGGCCAGATATTGCGTCTTGGCAAGCTGCTCGTCGGCAAAGCGCCACAGATTGACGAAGCGGTCCTCGTAGAATTTGATCGCCGAATCCGGCACCTTTTCCGGCATGCGGGCGCCGAGGAAAAAGATGTTCTGATTGGTCGGCGCGTAGTCGGCGGCGCCTTCGGCCATCCACTGGAACATCCGCACCCGGGCTGCCGGATCCGCCGGCAGGAACTTGCCGGTCTTTTCACAAAGATACATCAGGATCGCCCAGGACTGGGTCACGGTCAGGGGCTTTCCGCCCGGCCCCCCGGGATCGATCAAGGTCGGGATGCGCGCAGTCGGGTTGATCTTCAAGTAGTCAGCAGCCTTCTGGTCGCCCTGCCCGAGATTGAGCACATGGATTTCGCACGAAACGCCACACTCATTGACCGCGATCGCGGCACGCTGCCCGTTGCCAGTGCCGGCGGTGTAAAGCTCCATATCTCGCGCTCCCTCATCGACTGAAGTTCATCATAGCGCCCTGACATAGAGCAAGCTATGGATCGTGCGGAGGATCGCTTGGCGCATCCAACGATTCGCGCCGCCGACCGGCCGTACCCACGGTCGGTGATAGCCGGCACGGACGCTTTTGTCTGTCGAGACCTGGCGGGATTGCGCGGTCGAACCCGCGATGTTATGCGATTTCTGTGGAACGGAAACAGAACGCTGCCGGTATCGCGCGGGCCATAGACGTGCTTCTCGAGGGGCTGAACCCGGCGCAGCGCAGCGCTGCTACCTATGGTATCGAGGCAGAGCAAGGGCCGCCGCCGCTGTTGATCGCTGCGGGGGCCGGCACCGGCAAAACCAAGACGCTGGCGCACCGGGTGGCGCGGCTGATCCTCGGAGGCGCTGATCCGCGTCGTTTGTTGCTGTTGACCTTTACCCGCCGCGCCGCGCTCGAAATGACCCGCCGCGCGCAAGAGATCCTCGTTGCGAGCCAACGTGGTCGAGCAGCCGGCGGTGCCGAGGCCGCACTGCTGCCCTGGTCGGGCACATTTCATTCGATCGGCAACCGGCTGTTGCGCCGGCACGCCGCCACCCTCTCGCTGGATCCAGCCTTCACCGTGCTCGACCGCGCCGACAGCGCCGATCTGATCGACTTGGTCCGCAGCGATCTCGGCCTCGCCCGCACCCGCTCCCGGTTCCCAAAGAAGGGCACGTGTTTGGCGATCTATTCCTACAGCGTCAATGCCGGCTGTCCGCTTGAGGAGACGCTGGTCGAGTTGTTCCCTTGGTGCGGCGAGTGGGAAGCCGAGCTGAAACGCCTCTTTGCTGCTTATGTCGCCGCCAAACAACGTGACAACGTGCTCGATTACGACGATCTGCTGCTGTATTGGCACGAGGCCGTGCAAATGCCCGGCATCGCCGCGCAGATGCGGGCGGATTTCGACCACATCCTGGTTGACGAGCGCCAACGGCGGCAGCCAGACTGGTTCGGTCGGGTCAGGCTTCTTCCGACCTCAATTGAGATGTGTGGGGCTGCCCCCTGAACTTGCGCAAGAGGACCAATGCCATAGCGCCAGCGACGACGGGCCAAATTGCGGGCGCGCCTGCCCGCGCCACCAAGTCACCCAGCATCTCCCCCGTGACACCGACAACGAATGCGATTATGGGGGCGAGCAGAATGAGAGCCGCGACACCCGCTGCAGATGCCCAATTTCGAACATTGTTCATTGCGCCCTCCCGCACCCAATCTTGTGTCACCTTGCCGGCGCAAGTGTGAACGATTGCTGGACTGGGGCCAGCCCAACGACCTGGCCGACTGGCTCTCTCAAACCCGAAACACGATTGGAACAGGATCGGTTCCGCCTCCCGAGGATGCGGCCCAATTCACCGACGCCACGCTGTCGCGATACAAGGTCGTGGTGTTCCTCTGTACAACCGGAGACATCCTCGACCCGGATCAGAAGGCGGCCTTTGAGCGATACATCGCCTCGGGCGGCGGTTTTGTCGGCATCCATTCGGCGAGCGACACCGAATATCACTGGCCGTGGTACGGACAACTCGTCGGCGCTTGGTTCGCCAGCCACCCGCAGATCCAGCGCGCGACAATCCACATCGAGGACGCCAATCATCCCTCGACCAAAGGTCTGCCTGCGAGCTGGGAGCGGACTGACGAATGGTACAATTTCCGCAGCAATCCGCGCAGTACTGTTCATGTCCTCGCGAGCCTTGATGAAGCGACTTATTCCGGGGGAGCGATGGGCGGCGATCATCCGATCGCGTGGTGCCAGAATATCGAAGGCGGTCGCAGCTGGTACACTGCGATGGGCCATACCCAGGATTCCTATGCCGAGCCGCTATTTCGGCTCCATCTACTGGGCGGGATTGAGAGCACCGCCGGAAGCACCGGCGACTGCAGTCTGTGACCTACACTAACCCCCAGGTTACCTTTCGGCGAGAGGTGGGCCAGTGTGGCCAGAGCGGATCGCAGGGCTATCAGCTTAGCGGTGCTCGCCGCCGCTAGCTTGGCCTAATGCGTACAGTTGTTCGCAGCCATACTGTAATTTTCTTCCAGTGGCGTCGTGGCGATTTCGGCCTCGATCCTTGCCAGCATCCGCGCCAGCGCGACTGATGGTTCCCCGTCCGCACAAACGGGTGCGCAACGGCCCCGGTTCCCCATTTGGCGCCGGCCACTAACCCGGTCTCCGCTTGTCCGGCCGACTGACGAACCCGAGCTGTGGCGAGCCGTTCGGGGGCCGCGAAATCAGTTGCGGACCTCGATCAACCAGACTCGGCCGCGGCGGCAGCCGCCAGCATTATCGACGGCTCGGGCTCGGATATCACGTGCTAGTTCAGCAAATCCTTTTTGGTTGGGCTGGCACATTCCAGGCGAACTCCCTTCGGCCGATACCATTCTTCAGCCGGAAGCAGTCGGTGAATTCTTGACCCGACGAGCTTGTGATTACTTTACGAGGTATCATCCCTTGGAGAGTTCCCATCTCGGATTGCGCCAGTTTGCATCACGAAATCGGCGGCAAGCTCTTCCGCTCTCGAATGGCTGGTTTCCAGCAGGCTCGGCGGTTGCTCCGACATAGCGAACCGGTCCACAATCGGAAGGACGAACACTTAAGGGGAGGGAACACAATGAAGCTGGTATCCTTTCGCCAATCCTTTTCGCGACGCCGCGTGCTCTCCGGGACCGCAGGCCTGATCGGCTCGGCGGCGCTGGCCCAGAAAATCGCGAGCGCTCAGCAACCTAATGCCAATCTCGGCACGCCGGCGAGCGTCATCACCAACCCGCCGCGCGACTTTGCGCGGGCACATCCGTCGATCTACCCGGACCCCGATGTCATCGTCGTTGACCCATCCTTTCTCCCCCTTAGGCGGGCGCAGGGCGCGATCTATCGGGTATGGACGGGCGCGCTATGGGCGGAAGGGCCGACCTGGTCGAATCAGGGCCAGTATCTCGTCTTCAGCGACGTCTCGGGCAACACTCTTTACCGCTACATCTGGGATGACGGCCGGGTGACCGTGTTTCGCCGACCGTCCAGCAACGCCAATGGCAACGCCTTTGATTTTCAAGGCAGACTGCTCTCGTGCGAGGACTTCACTCGCCGCCTCGTGCGCTGGGAGCACGACGGCACGATGACGGTAATCGCCGACTCTTACGACGGCAAGCCGCTGAATTCCCCAAACGGTGTGGCGCCGCATCCGGATGGCAGCATCTGGTTCACAGATCCCGGCTATGGCGACCAGATTGCCGAAGGGCACCCGGACGAGGCCGGCGGCCCGGCCAACCCGCAAGGGATCTTGAACCCTCGCATCGGCGCCCCGGATGCCGGCGTGATCGGCGGACGCAAGCGGGAATTACCGACCAATACTTATCGCTGGGACCCGAGCGGCAAGCTCGAGGTTGTCGCTTCCGAGGAAGAGCTCCCTGACCCCAACGGCCTCTGTTTTTCGCCCGATCACAAGACATTTTACTTGATCAGCACCGGCAAGGGGCCGGGCGATACCGGGCCGGGCGGCGATCGCAACATCTATGCCTTCGACGTGCAAGGCACAAAGCTCACCAACAAGCGCTTGTTCACCGACATGACAGTAGATGGCGTCAAATGCGGTCCTGACGACATGTGCGCCGACGTCTTCGGCAATCTGTGGTGCTCCTCGAATGCTCCATTGGGTTATGCCGGGGTGCTGGTGTTCAATCCGGTGGGAAAACTCATCGGCCGCATTCGATTGCCGGAGGTGTGCGCCAACCTCACCTTCGGCGGGCCCAAGCGCGATCGCTTGTTCATGGCCGCAAGCCAGTCGCTCTACATGATCGAGACGGCAACTCAAGGCGCCGCGCCGGGATGACGGCCACGGCAATAAGGGAGGTCCTAATTGGTTAACTCGGCACTTCCGCTTTGGTGAAGGGTTTCGGATGCCGGCCGTTCATGACTATCCGCGCGCGCTGAAGGCCGGCGTCCGAAAGCCTCCCAGGAAGGAACCCGCGGGGCGTTGGGCGGGCGGTTGCCGTCTATGGGGATTTGACGGGGCGGCGGTTTGGGTAGGGGATGCGCTGGCTGGCGTGGTCGCCGGCGGACCGACGATCGCGGTAGCGAGTTTGTCGCTGCGGCGGCGGCCGACGGAGCAATGTTGGCGTGATCGACGGTGTAGCACGTGCGTTTGGAGCCGGCGGGGCGACAGTGATGCGATGCCGGAAGCGAGGCGCCGCGGCAGCCGGGAGGTGTGGTGAGGCGGTAGCGGACGTCATGGTGTCGCGGTTCTGACCGCGGCCTGGGACGACGGCGGAGCGCGCGGTTGGCCGCCGCGTCCGAAGCTCTCGACAATGATCATGCGACCGCCGCAACAGGGGCATGGCGGGCGATGGTCTACGCCGGCACCGGTGGCCATGTCGGCGTTGTCGTGCTCGGTTGACGGATCCATCTCCGCTACTGGCGCGGCGATCAGCTGTTTGGCGCGAGCGATGGTCGCTTTGCAGGTGGCACTGGCGAGCAATCCGTAGTGGCGGATGCGATGGAACCCCTTCGGCAGGACGTGGAGCAGGAATTGCCTGATGAATTCGTCGGGCGCCAGCGTCATCGTGCAGCGCCGCGCCCGTCCGTTGCGGCGGTAATCCTTGAAGCGGAAGGTGACGCCACGGTCATCGAGGCCAATCAGTCGGCTGTTCGAGATGGCGACGCGGTGGGTGTAGCGAGCGAGATAGGCGAGTACCGGCTCGGGTCCCGCAAAAGGGGGCTTGCCGTAGACGAACCACTTCTTCTTCCTCAGCGGCGCGAGATAGGCGGCAAAGGCCGCCCGGCTGCGCAGGCCGTCGAGCTCGCCAAAGAATGCCAGCCGGCCCGCCGCATGGGCGTCGGCGAGCCGCGTCAGGAAGAGCCGCCGGAACAGGCGGGACAGCACGCGCACCGGCAACAGGAAGCCGGGTCGGCAGTGCACCCAGTGCGTACCATCGAGCGATATTCCACCGCCCGGCACGATCATATGCAGGTGTGGATGGTGGGTCATTGCCGAGCCCCAGCTGTGGAGCACGGCGGTGGCGCCAATGCGGGCGCCCAGGTGCCGGGGATCGGCAGCGATCGTGAGCAGCGTCTCGGCCGCTGCGCGGAACAGCAGGTCGTAGACCACCGGCTTGTTCTGGTAGGCGATTGGCGCGATCTGGGCCGGCAGTGTGAAGACCAGGTGGAAGTAGCCGACCGGCAGCAGGTCGGCCTCGCGGGCGGCGAGCCAGTCCTTCGCCGCCGCGCCCTGGCACTTAGGACAATGGCGGTTGCGGCAGGAGTTGTAGGCGATCCGGCTGTGGCCGCAATCCTCGCAGCGCTCGACATGGCCGCCGAGGGCGGCCGAGCGACAGCTCTCGATGGCTGACATCACCTTGAGCTGGCCGAGGCTCACATGCCCGGTATTGGCCTAATCCTTGAAGCGGAAGGTGACGCCACGGTCATCGAGGCCAATCAGTCGGCTGTTCGAGATGGCGACGCGGTGGGTGTAGCGAGCGAGATAGGCGAGTACCGGCTCGGGTCCCGCAAAAGGGGGCTTGCCGTAGACGAACCACTTCTTCTTCCTCAGCGGCGCGAGATAGGCGGCAAAGGCCGCCCGGCTGCGCAGGCCGTCGAGCTCGCCAAAGAATGCCAGCCGGCCCGCCGCATGGGCGTCGGCGAGCCGCGTCAGGAAGAGCCGCCGGAACAGGCGGGACAGCACGCGCACCGGCAACAGGAAGCCGGGTCGGCAGTGCACCCAGTGCGTACCATCGAGCGATATTCCACCGCCCGGCACGATCATATGCAGGTGTGGATGGTGGGTCATTGCCGAGCCCCAGCTGTGGAGCACGGCGGTGGCGCCAATGCGGGCGCCCAGGTGCCGGGGATCGGCAGCGATCGTGAGCAGCGTCTCGGCCGCTGCGCGGAACAGCAGGTCGTAGACCACCGGCTTGTTCTGGTAGGCGATTGGCGCGATCTGGGCCGGCAGTGTGAAGACCAGGTGGAAGTAGCCGACCGGCAGCAGGTCGGCCTCGCGGGCGGCGAGCCAGTCCTTCGCCGCCGCGCCCTGGCACTTAGGACAATGGCGGTTGCGGCAGGAGTTGTAGGCGATCCGGCTGTGGCCGCAATCCTCGCAGCGCTCGACATGGCCGCCGAGGGCGGCCGAGCGACAGCTCTCGATGGCTGACATCACCTTGAGCTGGCCGAGGCTCACATGCCCGGTATTGGCCTTTCGCCAGGCGGCGCCATGGCGATGGAAGATGTCTGCGACCTCCAGCCTCGGGCGGCGCACCGCCGCCGGGCTACGCTCCGGGTCTCGGCCTCCCCACAGGCAGCGGCGCGAGCCGGTCGAGCGGGCTGGTTACGTTGCGGATCGTGGTGTTGGCGACGCGCGTGTAAAGGGCCGTGGTGTCGAGCTTGGCATGGCCGAGCAGAACCTGGATGACGCGGATGTCGGTGTCTTGTTCCAGCAGGTGCGTGGCGAAGCTGTGCCGCAGTGTGTGTGGCGACACTCGCTTCTTGATCCCGGCGGCCTCGGCGGCAGCATGGACGGCGCGGTTGAGCTGGCGGGTCGAGAGTGGCACGACCGGATTGCGGCCCGGAAACAGCCAGCCCCGCGGCAGCAGAACGCCCAGGCGCCGGCCGTCCCGCCACCAGTCGCGCAATAGCTCGAGCAGCTGCGGCGACAGCATGGCGTTGCGGTCCTTGCGGCCCTTGCCCTGCTCGACCCGCAGCAGCATGCGCTGGGAGTTGATGTCGCCGACCTTGAGCGCGACGACCTCGGAGGCGCGCAGTCCGGCGCCGTATGCGGTGGCGAGCGCCGCCTTGTACTTCGGCCCCGGCGCCGCCTGGAGCAGCAGCGTGACTTCCTCGACGCTCAGCACGGCCGGCAGCCGGCGCGGTTCGCGCACGATCGTGAGCCGCCGGGCAAGGTCAGGCCGGTCGAGCGTCACGGTGAAGAAGAAACGCAGGGCCGCGACCGCACTGTTGATGCTCGGCGGCTGCATGCCGGTCTGCGTCTGGTGCAGCTGGAAGCGGCGCAGATCCTCCGCCGTCGCCGTGTCGGGAGACCGGCCGATGAAGGCTGCAAACGCCCGCACGTTGCGAATGTAGTCGCTGCGCGTCTTCTCGGTAAAGCCGCGTACCCTCATGTCCTCGATCATGCGCGCCCGCAGCGCGCTGACGGGCCGGTGGGAAGGATGGGAGATCATCAGGGGCTCCTCTCTCAAGCCGAAGGTTGCTGGACCTTCGATGCTCGGGATCGGATGCCCCGACCGTCACGCTTTACCGCTCACCATTCATCGAAAACGCACGGACCGTGACGCGCACCGCTCCCGCGAGAGCGGGTTCGTTCGTGGGTCACCAGCAGCGGTCTGATAATGTCCGGTCTTGGTCAGGTCAGCCTCACAAAGCCGACCTATCGAAGCATAGTCCTTCGATGCCGCTCAGTGCCACAAGCGAAGCCCTCGCCAGATTACGAGTATCGGATCTCACTGCGGCCGCACCCTGTGGGCCATCCCTCTTCGAGCACACGGGATTCTGCAAGCAGGGCGGTCCCGTCCTCGATACGAGTCAGGCGCGACGGGTATCGGGAAGCTGGAGAATGGCAGCAGGCCGAAGGCGATCAGCGAGGTCGCGCGGCTCAGATCGTCTTTGCCCGAGCCGGATCCCGAAAACCGCGCATTGGTCAGCATCAGGAGTGCTCGACCAGCGATAATCACGGTTATGAGCGGCTTGGCAGCGCCGGACCATCATCCGTTGCCGGCGCTCGCGGCGGAAGTAATCGTCGGCGGTTGGACGTTCCCGCTCGACCTGCCCGCCCGGGCGCCGCGGCTCAAATGGCTTCACCAGCGACCTGCCGGCAGAGCCAGGGGCAGCCACCTTCCTGATCAGCTCCTTGGCCTCGCACAATTTCCGGCCATGTCGCCCACTTGGCGCTCGCGAAACGTTGGCGAAACGTTATTGCCGGGCTGCCTCCTTTTGCTCATTCCACCCGACTGCCGTTGAGAGACGCGAGGGGCCGTCCGCGCCTCATTGGGTGGAAAATAAATTCAATTAAATCAATCATGTGCGCCAAATTGATGATCAGGCGCCGAATTTTGCCCTCACGCACGGCGGTGAGCTTGGCGGCGATGACCTCAATATGCCAGTTCATCAGGAACGCCGCCGGCGGGTTGAGCTGGTAGAAACAGCGTTCCGCGAAACAACCGAGATCCGACCGCAGGATCGCCTCGAATTCGCGCGGCGAAAGCTCGCTGATCATGGCTCATTCCTTCTCGCCCCGGAGCCGCGCTTGAATGCGTTGGATGATTTGCTGATCGGCCTCGGTGAAAATCGGATCGGAGAGGTGGGGGTCGGTGTCGCCCTCGATGTCGCGGAGCATCCCTAACAAGATCTGGATGGCTTTGAAGTCTGCTTTGGCCGAGCGATTGACGAGCTGAGTGGCGATCGCCTCGCGCTTGCTGACCTTGCGACGCCCGCCACTCTCGGTGACGGTGACAAACTCGTTCAGCGCCTTGTTTAATAGGGTCTTCATGTTCTTTGCGCCGCGCGGGCGGCCGCGCGGGTTGCCCGATTGACCGTTCACAAAGCGGGTGTGGTGCGGCGGCTTGCCGTAGCCGACCTCATAATCGCGTTCGTCATCAGGCGGCATCGGCGGCCTCCGCCTCATCGGCGATGTCATCAAAATAGCGGCCCCGCTCGCCGCTTGACGGGCTTTTTCGCCGGTCAGCACCTGCCAGCGGCGAATAGCAGTGTCGACATAGGCCGGGTCGAGTTCCAGTGCGCGGCAACAGCGGCCGGTGCGCTCGACAGCAATTACCGTCGTGCCACTGCCGAGAAAGGCGTCGAGCACGATGCCGCCGCGCGCCGAACAATCGAGAAGCGCATCGGCGACCATCGCCACCGGCTTCACTGTCGGGTGTAATGCCAACAGGTTGCCCTCCGCACTGCAACGGGCGAAGGAGTTAGCCCGTGGGTAATGCCAGACGTTGCTGCGGATGCGCCCGAACTGGCCGAGCTGGACATTGTTGCGGTGCGCTCCGCCGCGCGTCTTGAAGACGAGGACGAGCTCGTGCTGGCTACGATAGAGCGAGCCCATCCCGTCATTGTCCTTGACCCAGACGCCTAGATTCTTCAGCTCGCCATAAACTTCGGCACCGGCGGCCAGCAGCTCGTCGAGATGACGCCAATCCATGCAGACGTAGTGCAGCGAGCCAGCAGCGCTGAAAGCGGCCAGAGTCCGCAAAGCCTGGCCAAGAAAAGCGGTGAATTCGGCTTTGTTCATCTCGCCAGAGGCCATCGCGAACGGGGGATGGTGGATCGCCCCCAAACCGCTCGCGTGACCGTCGATCGGTACGTTGTAAGGCGGGTCGGTAAAGACCATCACGGCGCGTTCGTCGCCCATCAGCGCGACGAAGGCCGCGGCAATCGAGGGCGTTGCCGCACAAGACGCGATGTTGCCCGAGAAGCCACATATATCCGATTTTGCCGACCGGCGGTCCTACCGCGACCTCGGGCAGCGCATCGGCCGGATCAGCTCCCTCGGGGGGTGTGTCCTCGAGCGAGGCGATCCGCAGGTCGATCTCGCCCATCTCGAAGCCGGTCACTTCGAGGTCGAAGTCGAGACCGCTGAGCGAAAGGTCCCGGAGCTGCTCGGCGAGCAGACGGTCGTCCCAGGTCGCGATCTCGGTCAGCCGGTTGTCGGCGATCATGAAGGCGCGCGCTTGGGCCGGGGTTAAATGGTCGAGGCATAAGCTCGGCGCCTCGCTAATTCCGAGATTGCCGCAGGCCGTCAGCCTGCCGTGAACCGCGATAACGTTAAGATCGCGGTCGACCAGAATCGGAACATTGAAGCCAAAGGTCTCGATGCTATTGGCGATCTGCCGGATCTGCCTGTTGCTGTGCAGCCGTGGGTTCGCCGGATCAAATTTAAGTTGCTCGATTGGCCGGTAAACCACTTTGAGCGGCTCGGCGCGTCCCGCTCCTCGCCGTCCAGCATTATAATTCGTCGGTTTCATGGGAATTCGCTCTCATTTGTGATGAACGACATCCCACTATTTTGTAAGAACCCGGAGAGAGTTTCGAGTTCAAGAACTGCGGAAAATTTTGAAGCTACCTGCTACCTCAGCCTAATCCTGATCATTTTCTCCGGGTCGAAGCGTAGATGCCGGCTCTGCGCCAGCAAAGTTTCGTGGTACGCCGCGGCGCGAACGATCAATTCGATCACTTGGCGATTGAGTAACAACACCTCAAGGACGATGTGGCCCACTGCAGGCTCGGAGAGAGACAAAAGAACCTGAATGGCGGAGCACAAATGAATGACAGGAAGACTCGGCCGCCAAATGCGAGTTTCGACATTTTCGGGCTCGGTGAACTTCGTATCGCCGAGAACGAGCTCAGCCAATTGATTTATCGACAGCCGCCTCACGCCAGCCGGGAGATCGGGTACCTGGTCGAGTAGCGCCTCTTTGAGAAAGCCGATTACCATGCGCCCTGCAACCATTCGATCGCGCAAACGACGCTCGAGGGTTCGCAAGGCGCGGTTGCAATCGGGCTGACTGCGCAAGGAATAGATCGGCTTTATCGATTGTGGCTGAAGGGCCCAATCTGGCTCGATCTCGCTTCTGGCTCTCAGCGCATGGGTACAAAGTGACGTGAAAGCGTGACCCTGCGTTTCTTCGCTCGCAACAGGATATGCCAGCAGCGTGACAAGCAACGCGCCGGCCTCATAGACTTCTAGTGTGCCGTATCTAAAATGGAGTTACAAGAGGTGGGGTGGTGGGTATATTGGCGCGCCGATTGGGGGGATTGCTCATGGCGCGTCAAAGGATCGAGTTAGCTGTGGAAGAGGCTGAGGAACTGGGCCGCCGGGCTCGCGCGACGACCGTGTCGGTGCGCGATCGTCGGCGGGCTGAGATCATCCTGCTGAGTGCGCAAGGTCTAACCCAACAGCGCATCGCCGAGCAGCTGGGGATCTCGCGCCTCGCCGTGAACCGTTGGGTCGGGCGCTTTGCACTGCACCGGCTGGACGGGTTGAACGATCGTGCCGGGCGCGGGCGCAAGCCATGGCTGCCACAGGCGGCGGTGCAGCAGGTGGTGGAGCAAGCGGTGACGCCGCCGCCCCATCTGGGGCGGTGGAGTTGCCGCACGATGGCCCGCGCCGCCGGGATCTCGCCGGCCAGCGTGCAGCGCCTGTGGGCGGCCAGTGACATCAGGCCGCATCTCTCGCGCACCTTCAAACTGTCGAACGACACGCGCTTTGAAGAGAAGTTCTGGGACGTCATCGGGCTGTATCTCAACCCGCCGGAGAAGGCGCTGGTGCTGTGCTGCGGCGAGAAATCACAATGCCAGGCCTTGGAGCGCACGCAACCGGGTTTGCCGCTGGGGATCGGCCACATTCGCACCAAGACCCACGATTACGTGCGACATGGCACGCTGACCCTGTTTGCCGCGCTCAATTATCTCGAGGGCAAGCTGATCACCCGTCTGGCCGCGCGTCATCGCCATCAGGAGTGGCTGGCCTTCCTCAAAACCATCGATGAGGAGACCCCGGCCGATCTCGACATCCACATCATCGCCGACAATTACGCCACCCATAAACATCCCGCGGTCATGCGATGGCTCGAGCGCCACGCCCGCTTTCACATGCATTACACACCGACCTCGTCATCGTGGATGAATTTGGTCGAGCGCTTCTTCCGTGACCTCACCGAGTTCATTACCGAGAAGAGCTTCGCGTCGACCCGAGAACTGGCCGACGCCATCATCGCCTTCCTGGCGGCACGCAACGACAATCCGCGGCGCTACGTGTGGAAAGCCAAGGGCGAAGACATCCTGCGCAAGATCGATGCTGCCAGACAGACGCTCGCCGCGCTCCAACCAGAAAGTAATGCGATTTCAGAGACGGCACACTAGTGCTCTGAGTCATTCATAGGATTCACAAGCGCGGCTGGATATGCGATGCTGGGTCATGGCGTGGGGGGACGGGGCCATGGCACAACAGGTATGCGTGGTAGTGAGCACTGCGGAGCGCGAGCCATTGGCGGCGATCGCGGCCGACCGCAACCGGCCGGGCAAGCATGTCGAGCGGGTACGCATCGTGCTCGCCTCGGCGGATCGAGCATCGGTGCAGCGGGTGGCGCAAAGCATCGGGGTCAGCCGGCCGACGGTGTGGCGGTGGCAGCAGCGCTTTGCCGAGAGCGGGGTCGAGGGTCTGCTGCGCGACAAGACCCGCAAGCCCGGCAAGGCGCCGCTGGCGACGGAAACCACGGCGCGGGTGGTGGCGCTGACCTGCACCGAGCCGCCGCACCAGGCGACCCATTGGACCGGCCGGGCGATGGCCAAGGCCATCGGCATTTCGGTGGGCTCAGTGCAGCGCATCTGGCGGGCGCACAAACTGCAGCCCCACCGGTTGCGCACCTTCAAGCGCTCGCGCGATCCCAGCTTTGCCACCAAGCTGACTGATATCGTCGGGCTCTATATCGACCCGCCGGCCCATGCCGTGGTGCTGTCGATTGACGAGAAGAGCCAGATCCAGGCGCTCGACCGCAGCCAGCCCGGACTGCCGATCAAGCCCGGGCGCTGGCAGACCATGACGCACGACTACAAGCGCCACGGCACCACCACCCTGTTCGCCGCCCTCAGCGTGCTCGACGGCACGGTGATCGGGCGCTGCATGCAGCGCCACCGCCACCTCGAATTTATCCGCTTTCTCAATGCCGTCGAGCGCCAGGTCGCAGCTGGCAAGCCGATCCACGTCGTCCTCGACAACTATGCCACCCATAAGCATCCTAAGAGCCTGCCCTCGCGAAGGCGGGGGTGTTGGCCTGGCTGTCGCGCCATCCGCGCTGGACCTTCCACTTCACCCCGACCTCGGCCTCCTGGCTCAACGCGGTCGAGAACTTCTTTTCCAAGATGACCCGGCAGCGCATCCGCCGCGGCGTCTTCCGATCGATCGCCGACCTGCAGGCCGCCATCAATGCTTATCTCGCCGAGCACAATGTCAGCCCCAAACCTTTTGTCTGGACCAAATCCGCCGAGGCCATACTCGCCAAACTCGACCGCTGCCCTGTACCATCTGTTTGACTCAGTGCACTAGGTTGTTCTGCGCCATAGCCCAGTCGAGTGGCATCTGTTCGCGCGTGTATACCTCCAGCGCCGCGCGGCAGGCTTCGACCGCCTCATCCAGACGCCCCGCTCCGGTCTCCCGCTCGCCCAGGACCCGGAGCGCGTTGCCGAGGTTGTTCTGCGTTGCCGCCCATTGCAGCGGCGCGCGCTCGCGTGGGTACACGATCAAAACAGCGCGCCAGGCTTGAATGGAGAGCTGCAGAGCACCATTGTCGCCGAACTCCTCGCCTTGCTGGCAGAGCGCAAGGGCTTTTTCGAAAAGATACTCACCGCGTGTACCATGACCTGCTGGCAAGCGCGCTGCAGCAGCTTCGAATGAGCGCCGCCTCGTTGTAACGTAAGCGCGTCCGGGCGAGATGGCCTCGCCGTGCACAAGCAATTGCGGCCTGCAAGGCCCGGTTCTCGAGGTCACGGTCCTGGGCCGCCAGCGCTTGAGCGAGCAGCGTGTCAGCACGATCCAAATCGAGTGCGTCCAAAGCCTCTCGAAGTTCAGCCTTGAAGCGCGCCGTTCCTAAATCGTCGACGGCCTCTGCCTCAGCTTGGGCAACCAGAGTCTTGTAACTTTCTGCGATTTGGACTAGCCGGCGCGGGACCGTCTCCACCTCAATCTCGGCCTCGCCAATGATCCGAAAAAATCCGAGAACCTGCTCCTTGCTGGCCTCGAGTTGGCGGCCAAGTTCCGCGATGATCCCCTGCTGATCCGCATTAAGTCGTGCTAAGGGGGCTGTCGCAGCCTCGAGGATCGCTGGTAGTTGCTCCGGCGTTATCCCGACAATTACCTTTTGATGAACGCCCCTCCTGAACTGAGGATAGTGCTTAAAAAACACGTCATCGTCTTGTGCCAGATCCTGGCACACATCATCCCAAAACAAGATATCAACTCTAAACTTACTGTCCTGATGGCGCTGTTTGGGAATTTTGCGCACAGCGCTTTGCAAGGGAGCATCACGCTTCGCCGTAGTTGCTACATAAAGATGGTCGAGCTTGGGTGCAAACGCTTCCGCGTGGTTTATTTCGGATTCGATGACGTCCAATGAGATGCCATCGACAGTGTTCTTACATTGTATGCCGATATGATGCTGCTCCTCATCGTGTCCCCAAATGTCCGCCCCGTCCTGCTTCTGGCCTTGGCGTCCATAGCGGTAAAAATCGCTCGACTTCCAACGTGCTTAGCCGCTGAGAGCACAATGTCCTCGAACTCATCCCAGGACTTCGGAGGTGGAACGTTGGAGGAAGCGATAGTTGGCATGGTTCACTTATTCCGCGAGCCGCGAAATCGTGCTTTTGCCAACATCGTAGCTGCGGGCCAGTTTGGCGAGCGTCGCGCCCTCCGCTCGGCGACGGCGGGCCTCGGCCTGTTGTGCTGCCGTCAATTTCGGGGGACGGCCCATGTGCTGTCCGCGCTTCTGCGCCCGGTTGCGACCCTCGGCGGTGCGGGTGCGGATTAAATCGCGCTCCACGTCCGCGAGGCCACCCAAAACGGCAATCATCAAGCGCCCGGTGCTGGTGCCGGTGTCGGCCCACGGCTCCGCGAGCGACCGGAATTGCGCCTTGGCGTCCACGATATTCTTGACGATGGCGAACAGGTCAAAGGTGCTGCGCGCGAGGCGGTCTATGCGCGTCACGATCACCGTATCGCCGGGGGCGAGATGCTTGAGCATGTCGAGAAGCTGGCGGCGGTCAGGCCGTGCGCCGGTCACCTTCTCGCGGTAAATCTTGGTGCATCCCACACCGCGAAGCTGCTCAAGCTGCGCGTCGAGGGTCTGGCCGTAGGTGCTGACGCGAGCATAACCGAGACGTCGGTTTTGCGGGTGACTTTCAGTCATATCTTACGGGAAGTCTAAGCCATTGATCGGCTCAGGTCAAGAGAAATTCCCGAAAGTCTTGATTTCTGGTGCGCCGGTCGAAACCGGCAAAGAGTAGGTGGTGCAAGTCCACTACGATGAAGGAATAGCGATCCACATCGGCCCCAAGCCGTGCGCGGGCATCCGTGAGGGTGTCGGCGAAGCGTCGGCAGGGGAGCGCATAGGCCAGCCATTGAGCCGCGAAAACAAGATTTGTCCCGGGTGCCGACGTGCTCAGAATCGCGGAAGGCAACATGGATGGGGGCATTATCGCGAGCACCCGTCCGGCCCGGCGTGGTCGAAGACCCTGGCATGTGTGGAAGCTCTTTGCACGGGAACCGGGAGATCTCGGGTTCGGCCTGCGGATGGACACCGCAGGCCCGCATCGGGAAGGTGAGGAGCCGTAGCCGGTGATGCACGAGCCCGAGAAGTCTGACTCCGTCGTAGTAGCTGAGAAGCCGACGAACAAAGCGGAGCGGTCCGCCGCGGAGCCGGTGGAGCCAAGGGCGGAGACCAAGGGGAACGCGGGCCAGCAAAGCACGCGCCGGGCGCAGGACCGGGCAAGTGTGTCACAGGCGCTGGAACGCGTACGGCAAGCGGCACGGCAAGGGAAAAAGGAGAGGTTCACTTCGCTCTTGCACCACGTCGACCGCGCCATGCTGCGAACGGCGTTCTACGCGATGAAGCGTGACGCTGCGCCCGGCGTCGACGGGATGACGTGGGAGACCTACGAAGAGGACCTCGATCGCAGGATCGAGGATCTGCACGCGCGGGTCAAAAGAGGAGCGTACCGGGCACTGCCGTCGCGTCGGAGCTACATTCCGAAGGAAGACGGCAGCAAGCGCCCGCTTGCGGTCGCCGCGCTCGAGGACAAAATCGTCCAGAGGGCCACGGCTGCGGTGCTGAGCGCGATCTTTGAGGAGGATTTCCTCGGGTTCTCGTATGGGTTTCGGCCGAGGCGCAGCCAGCACGACGCGCTGGACGCGTTGATCGTCGGGATCAGCAGCAGGAAGGTGAACTTCATACTCGACGCCGACATCCGGTCGTTCTTCACGGAGGTCTCTCAGCAATGGGTGGTCCGCTTCCTGGAGCACCGGATAGGCGACACGCGCATCCTCCGGCTGGTCCAGAAATGGCTGCGAGCCGGCGTCCTCGAAGACGGGATCGTGACGGTTGAGGAGAAAGGGACGGGGCAAGGCTCGGTGATTTCACCGTTGCTCGCGAACGTCTATCTTCATTACGTCTTCGATCTCTGGGCCGAACGCTGGCGACGGCGCGAGGCCACGGGCGACATGATCATGGTTAGATACGCCGACAACCTGGTCGTCGGCTTCCAGCATGAGAAAGACGCTCGGCGCTTTTGGGACGCGATGCGCGAAAGGCTGCGGGAGTTCTCGCTGTCGCTTCACCCGGACAAGACCCGCCTGATTGAGTTCGGTCGCTTTGCGGCGCAGAACTGCAAAAAGCGCGGGCTCGCCAAGCCGGAGACCTTCAAGTTCCTGGGTTTTGTGCTCATTTGCGGCAAATCTCGGCGGGGTGATTTCCAAATCAAAAGGAAGTCGCGCCGTGACCGCATGAGGGCCAAGCTCCAGGAAATCAAAGAAGGATTACGACGGCAAATGCACTGGCCAATTCCTCAAACAGGAAAATGGCTCGGGCAAATCGTCGCCGGGTATTTCGCCTACCACGCGGTGCCGACCAATGGCGCCGCGATTTCTGCATTCCGATACCACGTCATCATTCTCTGGCATCGGCGGCTACGCCGGCGCAGTCAGAGGACAAGGCTGGTATGGACGCAGATGGCGAAGCTCGCGGATGAGTTCCTCCCCAAGCCGCGTATCCTTCATCCTTGGCCCAGTGTGCGCTTTGCCGTCAGACACCCGAGGTAGGAGCCGAGTGCCCGAATTGGGCTCGCTCGGATCTGTGCGGGGGGCGCTCAGCAATGGGCGTCCCTACCGCGAACAAAAAAGGAACGCCGCTCGGTTTGCGGTGTGAGGGTCCGCTTATTGAGTTTGACCTGCCGCGCCGCCAACGGGCCGCTGCCGCCGTAGATGTCCCAAAGCCGAAATTTCGACGTTCTATGCTAGCCGACCCGCGGCTATTGATATTGCTTTTCTGGAAAGTCGGTTCCCGGAGTTCTCGGAGTTCCGAAAGGCGCGTTCAAGACACGAGGTCGCGAACGAGGAGCCGACCGCGATCTTCAACGCCGCCGATGGCACATGGAACCAGCGTGCGGGCGTCGAGGAACGGGTCCGCAGGACGCTGGAACTGTCAATTCCGAACGAGGCGACACGAGGCGCTGCGTTTTATGGCTTTCGCTATTGAGTGCGCCGATGAGGAGCGTGGCAACGCATGGTACCTGCGCGACACCGACCGCGGCCTTCGGCTGATGACAGGCCGTCTGTTTGCATGTGCCATCGCGCCATCAAAGGTCCGGGTCGGCGTAATGGACCCATCGGTGAGGATGTCCGAGGAGCCCTCGGAGCCGAGGTCGAGAAAGACGTGGAGTTCAAATGGATCCCAGGGGGCTTGATCCTCACATTCCCAGCAGAGCGCGCGGCGAAAGCTCCCACGTTGCTCACGGCGAAGGTCGCCACAGAGCCCCTGGATCCGGGGCTTCAGCCTGCCGCGTCGTCGGCACCGGCGTAGCGGATTTCGAGCACCTCGATCTGCTCGACGCCGGCGGGGGCGCGAAGTTCGACGGTGTCACCCTCATGCGCGTTGAGCAGTGCACGGGCGATCGGGGACACCCAGCTGACCTGGCCGCGCGCGAAATCGGCTTCGTCGATGCCGACAATCGTGATCGTGGTTTCGGCTCCGTCCTCGGTGGCGTAGGTGACGGTCGCGCCGAAGAACACCTGGTCGCGCCGCTTTTGCCGCCGCGGGTCGACGACCTCGGCGCTTTCCAGCCGCTTCGTCAGGAAGCGGAGGCGCCGGTCGATCTCGCGCAGGCGCCGCTTGCCGTAGATGTAGTCGCCGTTCTCGGAACGGTCGCCATTGCCGGCCGCCCACGCCACTGTCTCCACCACTTTCGGGCGCTCCACGCGCAGCAGCTGGCGCAATTCATCCTGCATATGGCGGTGACCCCCTGGGGTCATGTAGTTCTTGAACCCGAGCGGAGCGGCCGGCGGTTCGCCGGGGAGGTCAGCCTCGGCGTCCAATTCCTTGACGAAGGCTTTGCTCATCAGATCACCTCCTCCTCTCGCAATGCGGCAATCTCAGATCTGTTATAGCCGCGGCGACGTTGCCGCGGCGCTCGCCTTTATAGGGATGATATGATCGTCCAATACGGCGATCTATGCTGGAGCCCTTGTGCCGGTAAGGACGCGATCCGGGAGGAGTCGGAGCGCCGCGGGACTATATCGAGAAATCCGGCGTAGACCAAGTCATCGTCTGGAATATTTACGAGGTGCCGGGAAAAAAGATCGCGGTCACCACCTTGGTGGGTCAGCGCACGGACCCGCAGGCGGCCCGCTTGATCGAATGGTTTCGGTCGCAGCCACAGTGACCATCACGATCAGTCACCCCGTCCTTTGCGCGGTCGATTGCGGCTACGAGCGGTTGGGCGGGACGACGACGCAGGGCAGTTGGCGGTGGTTGAGACGCGCGCACGCGCTCGACGCGGCGCTGGCCGACAAATGAGCAAGACGGGCGCGATAGAGCACCTTGTTGCCGAACGGCGCAGTCGGCTGCAGCGCCAGGGCGGCGGAGCGGAGCTGGTCCGGCGCCTGCGCGCGGGCGCCCTCGGCCACCGTACGGGCGAGGGCCGGACTGGCGAAGGCGCCTACCTGGATCGCCCAATCGCCGTGCGGCTCGGCGGGATGGCTCGCCTGTTGCCGGGATGGCGGCGTCGCTGGTCGGTAATAGGCCGCGGGCGTCGCCGCGGCAACCTGGTGGGCTCCTGCCGGCGCCGGGACGCGGATCGTCCCGATCGCGGCGTGGCCGTCAGCCGACGCCATCTTCACCGCCGCAATCTGCTGAGCCGACGGCGCGTGCGACACCGCTGCCGTCTGCGGGAGGGAGGTGCAGGGGTGGCGGGGATCGTAGGCCGCGTTCACGTCGCAGCCATTCGCGCCCAGCTGGGGGGCCATGGCCGTTTGGATTGGCGCCGGTTGCTCCGCGGCGTGCAGCAGGGTCGTACAAGGATGGTTTGGATCATACGCGGCGTTCACGTCGCATCCCGCCGCCAGGCTGGCGATGGTTGGCCTCTGCCCACGACCAGAGCGGGAGGCATACACCGCAAAAGGCCCTGACCGCGGTACCTCGCTGCCGAGATTGGGCGTGATAGCGGCGAGATAGTTTACGGTCTCGTCCGGCAGCGGCCCGTGGCCGGCCAAATAGCTGTCGACGCGATCGGGACCCGCATTATAGGCGGCCAGAAAGCCCGGCGCGCCGTACCGATCATACATTTCTCGGATATAAGCGGTACCTGCCAGAATGTTGTTGTGCGGGTCGTAGGGGTCGTCGCCGAGCTGGTAACGTACCCGCAGTCCCTCATAGGTTGCGGGCATGACCTGCATCAGTCCCATCGCCCCGACGGGGGAGGTGGCCTGCTGCTCACCGCCCAATTCCTGATGCATAACCGCTCGCACCCAGTGCCCGGGCACTTGGAATCGCGCAGCGGCCTCGCGGATATAGGGGCCCCAGGGATCCTCGGGCGGGCCCGGCGGCGGGTAGTAGCGCTGCGGTGACGCCCACTTCCAGCCGTCCGCGCCGATCTCCATCCGCCCGCCGCCGGGGCCATATGCACCCTGCTGCCCGCAGGCAGCGAGAAGCAGGATCGGCAGCAGCCGCAATATCATTTGGAGGCGGCGCGCTCCGACCGATCCGAGCCACCGGGCAGACCCGTTCGAGCATCCCATTCGGTACCCACTCTTGGTTGATCATCGCAAGCACGCGTTAGCGACAACCACGCCGCACGACAAGTTTTTCTGTCTTGCTTTTCGGCAGACCAGGAGAGGAGCGCCGTTTTACGGCGAACCGGGGGTAATCCGTTCGGCTATTCAGACAGGGTAATAGCGAGGGAAGCGAATCGATAACGTAGCGCCCGAGCGATAGACTGTGAACGCGCTCCGAGCTACTTTTGCCGCGCCGCTTGAGCCTCTTCCCAATCTCGTCCGTCGAAAAAGCTGGTCGGCTTCAGCGCCGCCGGATCTATCCCCTTCAGACAGCGGGCATTGACACTGATCTTATCGGGGTCCGAGCGCGGCACGTAAAAGGCATGGATGCCGCAATGCCGGCAGAATGTGTGTTTCGCCGTATTGGTGTTGAATTGGTAGGTCGCAAGGTCCTCCTCGCCCTGCAACAGCTCGAACTGTTCGGGCGGCACGATCAGGTGCAGGATGCCCTTTTTAGTGCAGATCGAGC
>CAWBIT010000003.1:0-1166731 GCA_963789025.1 uncultured Alphaproteobacteria bacterium | reverse complement strand
TAGTGCCGCAGCCGTGCCTTCCGCCGAACGTGGCTTGCCGGCACTGCTTGTCGCCAAAGGCCCGAGCCGGTTTCTGATCGATTGCGGCGAAGGCGCGCAACGCCAGCTGATGCGCGCCGGGCTCGGATTTCGCGGCTTGGCGCATGTGCTGTTGACGCATGCTCACCTCGATCACGTGCTCGGGCTGGCGGGCCTCCTCGCCACGTTTGCTCTCTTTCGGGTGGATGGGACGATCGAGATCGTCGGCAGCGAGGAGACGCTGGGATTCGTCAGACGCTACCTCGCCGACACGATCGGGCCGGAGCGCGAGGACAGTTACCGGCTGCGCGCGATTTCGCCCGGGCCTGTTCTGGCGCGGCAGGGCTGGCGTCTCGACGCCTTTGCGGTGGCGCATCGCGGGACCGAGAGCCTTGGGTATCGGTTTCAAGAGGAGCCGCGGCGCCCTCTCATATCCGAGCGCCTCGATGCGCTCCGCGTACCGGCGGGGCCGGAGCGCGCTTTGCTCGCGCAAGGCTGCTCGGTCGTGCTTGCCGACGGCCGCCACGTCACGCCCGAAGTGGTGCACGGCGCACCCGTTCCCGGCGCCGCCCTCGCCATCGTCGGCGACACCGAGGAGATCGCCGGCCTCATTGAGCCGGTGCGCGGCACCGACGCGCTGGTGATCGAGGCAACATTCCTCGAGCGGGACGCGGCGCTCGCCCGGTCGCGTGGGCATTTGACCGCCGCTGCTGCGGGCCGGCTGGCGCGTGAAGCCGAGGTCAACGAATTGCTCCTCACCCACATCTCGGGGCGCTACCGCCCAGAGGAGATCCTGGCGGAAGCCGCCCGCCACTTTGCAAACGTCCGGGTGGTCGCCGATTTCGACCGTATCTCTGTCTCGGCGCGGAATGATGTCAGTTCTTGAGCATGCCTTGGTGTTGTACCGTTCTGCTATTGCGAAGTGAGCAGCCTCATGACCGCGCCAGAACCATCCTCGCTGATCCCGGTCACCCTGCTGACCGGGTTTCTCGGCAGCGGCAAGACGGCGGTGCTCAATCACGTGCTGAAGCAGCCGGACATGGCGGCGACCGCGGTCATCATCAACGAGTTCGGCGAGATCGGCCTGGACCATCTTTTGGTCGAGCGGTCGAGCGAGGATGTCGTATTGCTCAACAGCGGGTGCCTGTGCTGCACCGTGCGCGGCGACATCGTCGACACCCTGACCAGCCTGTTTGTCGACCGGATCAAGGGCAAGGTCCCTTATTTCACGCGTGTCGCGATCGAGACCACCGGTCTCGCTGATCCGGCGCCGATCCTGCACACCTTGATGACCGACCCGATCGTTGCCGCGCGATATATGCTGGACGGCGTCGTGACGACGGTCGATGCGGTGAACGGCGCCGGCACCCTGGACAAGCAGCCCGAGGCGGTGAATCAGGCCGCGGTCGCCGACCGCCTGCTGCTGACCAAGACCGATCTCGCCGACGTCGTTGCCCGGCAGGAGATAGATGCGCGGCTCGAGGCGCTGAACCCGAGCGCCACGATCGTGCCGGTCGCGCAAGGCGTCGTCGATCCGGCGCGCCTTTTCAATATCGGCTTCTACGACCCGGCCAACAAGAGCGTCGATGTTCGGCGCTGGCTGCGCGACGAGGCGTTCGAGAGCGGCCACGCGCACCACGGGCACGCACAGCCCGATGTCAACCGTCATGATGATCGCATCCGCGCGTTCTGCATAACCCGCGAGCGGCCGATCTCCTGGGCCGCATTGTCGGCCTGGCTCGACGGGCTGGCGACGATGCGGGGTGATGATCTGTTGCGGCTGAAGGCGATCGTGGCGTTGTCCGACCGTCCCGATCAGCCGGTCGTCCTGCACGGCGTGCAGCACCTCTTTCATCCGCCGGTCCTGTTGCCCGAATGGCCGAGCGAGGACCGTCGCACGCGCATGGTCTTCATCACCCGCGACCTGCCGCGCGAGGCAATCGAAGCGACCTTGGCAGCATTTGAGGAAGCGGTTACGGAGAGCTGAGATCCGCGGTTTTACCGCTCGGTCAGCTTGAGCTCGATACGCCGATTACGCCGGTAGGCATCCTCCGTGTTGTGCGGGTCTAAAGGCTGCTGGTCGGCGAAACCGGCCGCAGCGAGCCGAGTTGCGGGTATTCCCTGATCGATGGCGAAGCGCACCACGGATATCGCGCGGGCAGTCGACAATTCCCAATTGGACGGAAACTGGGAGCTGCTGATCGGGCGATGGTCGGTATGCCCGTCCACGCGCAATATCCAATTGATGTCCGGTGGAATCTTAGCCGCGATCTCCTTCAGCGCTCCGATCAGCGGCGTGAGCTGTTTCTTCGCATCATCGCCGAGCTCGGCGCTTCCGGGCGCGAACAGCACCTCCGACTGGAACACGAAGCGGTCGCCGACGATCCGGATGTCCGCCCGATCACCGAGGATCTCACGCAATCGGCCGAAGAACTCCGAACGATAGCGGGCGAGCTCCTCGACTTTGTTGACGAGCGCGAGATTGAGCCGCTTGCCGAGCTCGACGATCTGCCCTTGCTGGTCCTTGACCTTGGCTTCGGAGACATCGAGGGCTGCCGCAATGCGCGAGAGCTGGTCGCGCAACGTGGCGATCTGGGCATTCAACGCGTCGACCCGGGCGAGTGCCTGCCGGCTGATTTCCTTCTCCGCGCTGAGCGCCTGCTCCGCCCCCGCAGCGCGGCTGCCGAGCGCGCTCAGGCGGACGTCTCGGGCATCGATCGCCTTTTGCGCGAGCGAGGTCTTTTCCTGCTCGGAGGCGAGCTGCGCTTCGAGCTCCTTCGAGCGGTCGCGCACCGCTGTCGCGGTTTCCTGCTGTTGTGCCAGGGCGGCGACCTTCGACTCGAGATCGGCCCTGACGGTTTTCAGAGCTTCGAGGTCGCGCCGCAGGCTCTCGATCTCGCGCAGCTGCAGATCGATCTTCTCCTTGTCGGCGCTGACGATCGCGTCGGCGTCGCGCAGCTTGCCGCTCAGCTGATCGCGCTCGGCGACGGCGCTCTTCAGCTGCGAAGATAGTTCGAGCGTGCCGGAACGCAGCTCGTCGCTGGAGCGCCGTTCGACAGCGAGCAGGCTCGCCAGCTCGTCGACCTGCTGCTGGAGCTTCTGCAATGCCTGGTCGCGGCCGGACAATGCGGCCCCGAGATAGAATTGGCCGACGGTGAACACCATCAGAATGAAGATGATCACCATCAACAATTGCGCCAGCGCGTCGACGAAGCCTGGCCAGATGTCGATGCTGGAGCGGCGGGAGCTGCGTGTTGTTATTGCCATGCGCGGATAACAGTGCGGTCAGCGCCGGGCTTCTTCTGCCAGCGCGGCGATGGTGCGGGCGACGATGCGAATGTCGCCGCGCAGGTCTTGCACGCTCTGCTCCCGGCCCTGCACGACGTCTTCGCTGAGCCGCGCGACATAGGCTTCGATGTTGCGCAGATGATTGCGCAGCACGTCGTCGTGACCGAGCGAGTTCTCGACCGCCTCCGCAAGTCGGGCGAGCGACGGCCTCAGTTCCAACTGATTTTCGGCGAGCCGCACCATCAGCATCTGGCCGGCCTTCATCTGCTCCCCGAGGACGCCGAGGCGATCGGTCAGGCTCGCGAGCGTGGCATTGGCGCCGATCCGGCTCTCCTCGCCGCGAGCGATGATGCGCTGGAGGTTTTCGAGGCTGTCGGCGGTCTGCTCGAGCAACGCTTGAATGTAGGCCGGCACCGATCCGTCTCCCGCGTCGCTCAACGGACCCGCGGAGAGCCGGGTATAGGCCGACAGCGACTCCTCGAGCTCGTTGTAAAACCGGTTCTGCGCCTGGCCGGCTTGCAGGTCCAGAAAGCCCAGGACAAGGCTGCCGGCGAGCCCGAACAAAGATGCGCTGAACGCCGTGCTCATACCGTGAAGCGGCGACTCCAGGCCGGATTTGAGATCGGCGAAGGCGCGGGCGACGTCATTGGCCCCGATGTTCAGCGCACCGAGCACGTCGCCCACGGAGCGTACCGTCTCGAGGAGCCCGTAAAACGTCCCGAGAAGACCGAGAAAGATCAACACGCCGATCAGGTAGCGCGAGGTCTCACGCGTTTCGTTGAGCCGCGACGCGATCCCGTCGAGCAAGGCCTGCAACGAGGTCGCCGATAGGCTCACACGCCGGCCCTGCTGCGCCTCGAGCATCCGCGCCATCGACCCGAGCAGCCTCGGCGCCGGCTCACCCGCCGCCGAATCGCCACCACCGGATTCGTGGTTGCGAAAGCCCTCGATCCACCGGAGTTCGGGATCGAGCGACAGCACCTGGCGGAAAATATAAACGATGCCGGCGATCAGAATGCCGAGGATGACGCCGTTGACCGCGGGATTGCCCATGAACGCGTTGACCAAGGGGCGTCCCAGCAATGCGGCCAATCCCGCCACCAGCACCAGGAACAGGACCATCCGAATCAAGAAACGGCGTGATTGGCTCATCCGGTCAATTCACCGCCGCTTGGAACCGCACTGATGATCACTGTTACTCGAAGACCCCGTCGCGCCGGCGCTCGGTGCCTCTTCGCGCCGAACAATCAGCGAAGGTAACGCATCGGGCATGGGCGCAACAACGAAATCTCCGAGAAGGTCGTGACTCAGTTTGAACGGGTCGGCAGTGGAACCGCCGGGTGAGGGCCGGCAGCATGCCGGAATGCCTTTTCGCAACCGGTCCCCTCGGCCGCTCCTAGTGCTCCGAGTCATTCACACGATTCATCGGGCAACGACGCACCATCGCTCATATCAAATCCCGCTACACCGGCGAAAGCCGGTGTCCACGGCAAAAGCGGATCCCGGCGTTCGAGGGTGTCAAGAAATCGACGATTGCCTGGATCAGCGTTGTGCGTCCTTCGAGACGGCCGCGCCGCGGCCTCCTCACGATGAGGAATTTTCTTCTAACAACAAAGGATTACCTCATGCTGAGGAGCGCCCAAAGAGCCTGCCCCAGGCTTGAACTGGGGGCGCGTCTCGAAGCACGCACTGCCTCGCCTCAGCTCTTCTTTCGCTCTGTAGATCAATTTTCCTGACAGCCTCCTTCGCCGGGAACACGCGGAGGGGACGTCGAGCTGCATCAACTGAATGACTCGGAGCACTAGCTGTTTTCGCTGTTTTTTGCAGCGAAATATCAGCCTCACTAATAATCGACAAATTGGAGATACGAGGGTCACTACCGCTCCGTGGCCCCCGTGCTCCGAATCCGGCAGAACGCCGGGCCGGTCCTTCTAAAACCAAAGTTGTTACCTGTTCCACCTGTTTTATCAGGTCCAGATCAGGCTCGGCTCTTCGTTTCCCACGCTTCGCGGCCACCGGATTGAAGCATCGTGGGCGGAACGCGACGACACCGCTAACTCCGCGATAATTGGCTATGCTCACGATGATAACTCCCGATTCATGGCAACCGCCGACCCTAGCAGGTTATTGCTATATTGTCAACAAATCTCGATCTGAGCAAGGCAACCCAAACGAGAGAAGGCCTGGACTTTCTCTGCCCCATGATCAGAGCCCCGCGTGATCGACTTAATCGTGGCGGTCTCTCTTGTGCTGAGCGGTGGATGCTCGAAGCAAGCCACTTATCGGGGTTATGCCGATAAACCAGTCCCGTCTCTGGCTCCGCCGCCGTCATGTCGCCAACTCCTTCACACGGGCGTGAGCGCCCGCTTGGAGCCGCTCGCCTTCCCGTATCCGCATGCGCCCCCGGCTATAAGAACCCAACCCAGGAGCCTACGTCGCCTACTCATCAATATCGACGGCGCCGTCCGCGTTCGACCCCACAATGGGCGCTCAACCTTTGCGGCGGGAAGGTCAGGCCTGCTACATGAACCTTCCGAGCCGTGGACATGAACGAATGAATTAGCCAAATTCGGTATCGAAGCGCAGCACCGCGCGGTGGGCAAGTCATTTCCGGAGTGACCAAGATGCAACTTGGTGATCGCGACGAATTACCCGCTCATATACGAGATTACGATACCTGTTTTGCCGAATTCTTGAAACCTTCGGGCAATGGTCAAAAAATCTTGCAGGCAATTCTGCTGCGCGAGGCGTTCAGCCTTTTTGCGCAGAGAGGTGTAGCAATAAAGCAAAGCGCTCCAACAGTGATCCTGGACGTAAGTTGTGGGCCTGGGGATTACAGTGTGGCGTGGACGTCAGAAATCGCGAGGTTCTTACCAACTGGTATAGCATTTTATTGCACGGATTATCGCGATAGCATTTCCAGTGAAACGGGCGAAACCTATGCGATGACAACCGCAAAGAAAATGGAAGCGGCGGCAAAAAATGGAAAACTGAGATTGGGGCAGGCTCCCGTTGCTACCGATGCCGATTTGTTTTCTGGCCGCGATGCGCTTATGCCGTCCGGAAAAACAGCCGACATTGTCCATTGGTCGCACAGCGGATACCACGTGCGCGACGCACTCGGGGCCGCCAGGAATGATCCTCGAGCCATCGAAGCGGGTGTGCATGCAGCCGTCGATAAGATGTGGGCTGCGATTGACACAATGGGGTTGATGGTCTCGATCCACGAAACGCGAGACAACTCCGACGGCATTCAGTCACAAATAGGCCCTGTCTCTCGGAAATATTGCGGAAGGTTGGACGATGTGCCGGAGCTAACCGCTGCGCGCATCGAGCAATTGGGCGGATATGTGGCCGCTGTGCATTTCACCAGCCCGCTCAAGTTTCTGGGATTGGACGATGCCGGCTGGGCGCGGTTGAAGCAGCGGGCTCAATGGAATCAGCTCAAGGAGTTGGAAGCCCGCGCTTTGCGGTTGTTGAATTTCATTGCTTTCGATTTCTCCGATCCTGCCAAAGCGGCGCTCGAAACCCTTGCCGAGAATGGTCGGCTAGCCCCCTTTGTCGACGAGTACAAATCCATTGTTGCAACAAATGGCGGTCACATCCTCGTGAAATGCGCCTTTCAAATGATCAGCAAATCGCAACAAGTGGCGAGAAAACTGGACGACATTGCATTTCAATTGACTGAAAACATGCACGACTTTTGCGTGGAGATGGCCGCCGAGATGCGAAGATCATGATATGGGGTGTGCCAGTCGAGCAACGAGAAGATCATTATCTGCGCCGTGCTGGTCGGTGCCGTAGGGGTTATCCTGAAAGGAGAAAAAGATGAAGCGCTTACTTACTGGCCTCATCATGCTTGTCTGCTTTGCAGGGTCAACATCCTACGCACAAGGGCAGGATAATCAAACTGATGCCTCTGCCGTCAAGGATACCATTTCAAAAGTTCATGCCGCAATCTCATCACTCGACATCTCTAAAATGGAACCCCTCTGGTTTCACAATGCCTACGTCATGTTGGTTAATCCAAAAAACAAGAGCGTGTCAGTTGGTTGGGATGATGTGAAAAAGAATTGGGAAAACGCGTTTAGCTTCTGGTCGCATATAAGGATAACCCAGACTGCGGGACCCTATGTCCGTGTTGATGGAAATGTGGCATGGTCAACCGGTCTGACGAATACCAATGCTAAAGCCAAGAACGGCACTTCCCTGAATTTACCCACTTTTGAATCCGACGTTTTGAGAAAGGACAGCGATGGCGAGTGGAAGCTGGAAGCCCACTCCGCTTGGCGTGCATCTCAGTAAAAAATAGCGCCAGTTGCCGCATGGCGGACAAGCTCTTCCACGATCTCGTTACGCTCTTTGTCGTTGTCAACCCGATTGGCGTCGTTCCGCTGTTTATCGCTGTGGCCGGTCACGAGAGCGCAGCGGCGCGGCGGAGGATCGCCGGTCAGGCGATCCTCATCTCGACCGTAATCCTATTCGTCTTCATTGGAATCGGTCAGATTGTGCTTGAAGCGCTCGGCATAGATCTCGCCTCGTTCCGCATCGCTGGAGGTCTCGTCCTGCTCATCATCGCGCTGCGCATGGTATTGCAGGAAACGCACGATCCGAGGGCCGACAGTTCTGCAATTTACGGCAATATTACGGTGTTTCCGCTGGCTATGCCTTTTATCGCGGGGCCGGCCTCAATCATGGCCGTAGTGCTGCTGACCGACAACAACGTGTATACCGTCTGGCAGGAGGTCGAGACGGCAGCGCTTCTGGTCGTCGTGCTCGGCTTCACCTATGGCTGCCTTGTCGGCGCTGATTTCGTGCAGCGGCTTCTCGGCTCGACCGGCGCCAATGTCGTGAGCCGCATCATGGGGCTGATCTTGGCGGCGCTCGCGGTGCAATCGATCCTTAGCGGTTTCCACGACATCCTCCATTGGTGAGGCTGGAGGCTGCAATCAGAAATTGAGTCCGCGGTTGCTTGCCGCGCCTCCTGTAGCTAATCTGCAGCGAGATCTCTCCTGCTAGTTGTAGTGCTCGCTGATCCCGAGATGGATGCACTTCGCGGCCAATGACCATGAGGTGAACGTTTGCCGTCAGGCGCAAGCCTGCACAGCTACAGTTTCAGCCCTTTTCGCGCTGGGAATGGCCCTTCCTGCCCCATTCCGGACCTCCGGCACCCGCGCGCCCCGGTGTGGCAATCGCGCGACGCAGAATGCCCGCACAGCCAAGTGGGGAGCCGAATTGGAAGAGCCTCTCGGGAGATTAACGTTTTTGGATGTCCGGTGGGGACATGAGTGTTGTCAGCGAAGTGCCGTCCGATCCACACCTCGCTATCCTCCCGAGACGATCTTCAGCGACCGCGATCCCGACGCGATCAGTGCCGATCAGTAGCGGTCGCGAATGGCGATGAGGCCACCGATGACGCCGACATAAGCGGTCTTCTGGTCCGGGCCGAGATAGACCGCCGAGTAATGGTTATTGTAGAAGAGGCCGGTGCCGCCCAGCCGCTTGAATACCGTCTGGCCGCTCGCGAAGTCGATGGCGGTCAAGTACCAAGCAGCGGTATAGCAAGGCCCAGGAGTACTGCAGGAATCAGGATCCTTGGTGTAGGTGTAGATGAGACCGTTCGCGAGCGACATCTGGGACACGACAGAAGGTATCGATTCCTGGTTGTTCGTCCAGACGGTATTGCATCCGCTCTGATCGGCGTTGAGATCGATGCGAGTGATCCCCGGCGTGGTTGCGCGGTTGAAGAGCGTCGCCTGCGGCCCGTAATAGCCGTAATTGTTCTCGACGACGATCGACTGGTTCGTCGCGATCAACGAATTCTCGGTAGCGCTCGCGTTCTCCTCGAATACCGGCACTTTACAAACGAGCCGAGAGCCCTGAACCTGCGCCGCGCGCCGGTACACGAGCACATCTATCGGATTGGCGTTATCGGCGATGGTCACGAAGTCGGTGCCCATCAAAGTCGGCGTGGTCCCCGAGCCGACCTGAATTTGCCCCAGCTTTGGCGGCGGAGTTCCGCGATCGTACGCCTCGCGCCAGGTGATTTGCGGCGTGCCGTCGGGTGCGGCGTCGAAGCGGTACATCGCATAGTCCGAAACGATGAAAACCCCGCCTTGTCCTTTTGCGGCGGGCACGGGGTCCACCGCGAAGGATTTCGAAATCGACTCGTTTTCAGTCGGGGTCGTCGGAGTCGGGGTCGTCGGCGGCGCCAATGCCAGCGTCTTGACTGTGCATTGATTGCTGCCTTGAAAGACGAGGGTGCCGACCAGTGCCGGAGAGGTCACGGTCCAACTGGTTTGTTTGTTCTCCACGGTCCCGGAAGTGGTGAACCACAGCAGCCCCTGCGCATCGGGGAACACGGACTGGATGCTCTGGTCGGAGATCTGCTGCCCGAGCAGCTGCGACAGATCGCAAGTGTTGACATGCTCGAGGTAAGGTCGGGACTTTCGGACCTGGACGATCCAGATCTGCTGATTGACCGTCGGAATGACGGCGCGGTCAAGCTCATCGAGAAAATAATACCCGCCGCCGCCAAAAGCGGTTCCTGAAGATGACGAAGGCGGAAGGTCGAGCACCCACTGCGTACCCAGGGTGACGGGATCAAGCAGAAACAGCCGCCGCGGCCCGTTCCCGAGAACCAATACGACTATGCGCCCGGCGCGGTCGAAAGTGACGGTGCCGCCTATCCCTAGCAACGTCGCCGATTTTACCGTCGGCGCATGGCCCAGCGGACCGCCCGTGGCGTAGGTGTCGCTCTGATAGGCGTCCACGTGAATATTGCTGCGGCCGTTGGGGGCCATATAGGGGTCTTCCGGCACAGGCAGCGCGGTAATCGGCTTCGGACTTGCCGGTTGCCCTATGAAGCGCGGTACGGGCTGGGCGAAGGGTTGCTGTGGGATCGGGATTGCCGGGATCTCTTGAGCCGATGCTAGATGACCCGAACCCAGGGAGGTGACCGCCACAAGCGCGGCGGACACCCGCCAAGCCGCGGCGTTGCCGCGTGAAGCGTAGGGACGATTTGTCTTTCGCATCTGGCGAGATCCTCCTCGGTTTTGTTCGCCTTTGTTTGATAATCTGGACTGAAACCAGCTTGGATGCCAAGTGCTGGCCCGGACGTGCGCTGGCGCGCCAAATGCGACTAGGGTAACGAAATCGGGCCGGAGACCGGGTACATGGCGCAGGTCGCCTCGTCGCCTTGGCCGGCCTGCGTCAAAAACGCGGTGCGCGGTGGCACGGGAGTACCGGCCAGCGACTCCCCGATCGGACAGTGACAGGTGACTACCGGTACATTGTTGATATAAGTCTGCGAATTGCAGAGGAAGCTAAAGCAGTTGACCAACTGATTTCCGAGAGGGGGACTCTTCGGGCAAAAAAGCGGCGGTGCTGCGGCCTCTGGCAGGGTCGGGACCCAGTTGGTGAGCGCCTGCGGAATGTTCGGTCTGGGCTGATAAGTCGACCAGATTGTACCCGGTTTATCCGGCGGCGGCTCGCAAGAGCCTTGCATGTTGCCCCCGGCCAAGTTGGCAATCGACGGACCGAGAATGACCGGACACGTACAATCCGCCTCGGGGAACGTCGCAGTGCCGCCGGTTGCGGTTCTCACCGTGATCTGCCCCCCGGTCGGCTTGCAGGTCGAAGCGGCGCAAAGTGCGAAATATCCGTGGCAAATCTGGAAATCGTAAACCTCAGCGGCTGCGCCGCGTCGCGCCGCCGGCGGTGTAAATGCGAGGAGCACCGCAACTAAAAAGAATACAACCTTTACGAGCGAGTTGCCGTGTCGAGCTCGTGATGATCCGCCCATTTTCTTCCTCCGCTTTAAGGCACGCGGTGCCAATTTCCGCTTCTTGTGAGGTAGAGTATCTCACCTTATTGGTTTTCGGAAGCGGCGGTGAGGATCGATAGTGCCCCTAATCTGGGTCTTGGTCTCCCACGATGGCAGTCAAACCACTAGCTCTACTGATCATCTCGCCGTCGCTTGGTCCGCGATTGGCACATCACGTACGATCTGATCGTCGTGTCGAAGGTGCGCGATTGTCGAACCGTCCGCAGCACTCCGCCCTGGCGAGCGTCCGGAATCGGCGCTACCTAGTCGTTGCCGCGCGTTCCGGCGAAGGTCTCTTCACCGGCCCATGAACGAACCCGCTCTCGCGGGAGGGTGCGTGGATCATCGCCAGTGCGTTTTTGGCGGTGCTGGTGAGTGCGTGAACGTAAGGCGTGACTAGCGGGGCATCCGATCCCGAGCATCGAAGGTCCAGCAACCTTCGGCTTGAGAGAGGAGCCCACGATGACCTCCCATCCTACCGACCGGCCCGTCAGCGCGCTGCGGGCGCGCATGATCGAGGACATGAGGGTGCGCGCCTTCACCGAGAAGACGCGCAACGACTACGTTCGCAACGTACGGGCCTTCGCGGCCTTCATCGGCCGGTCGCCCGATACGGCGACGGCGGAGGATCTGCGCCGCTTTCAGCTGCACCAGACACAGACCGGCATGCAGCCGCCGAGCGTCAACAGTGCGGTCGCGGCCCTGCGCTTCTTTTTCACCGTGACGCTCGACCGGCCGGACCTCGCCCGGCGGCTCACGATCGTGCGCGAACCGCGCCGGTTGCCGGCGGTGCTGAGCGTCGAGGAGGTCACGCTGCTGCTCCAGGCGGCGCCTGGGCCGAAGTACAAGGCAGCGCTGGCCACTGCCTACGGCGCCGGACTGCGCGTCTCCGAAGTGGTCGCGCTGAAGGTCGGCGACATCGATTCCGAGCGCATGCTGCTGCGGGTCGAGCAGGGCAAAGGCCGCAAGGATCGCAACGCCATGTTGTCGCCGCAGCTGCTCCAAGTGCTGCGCGCCTGGTGGTCGGAGGGCCGGCGCCTGGGCGTTCTACTGCCGCGAGGCTGGCTCTTTCCGGGCCGCAATCCAGTCGAACCGCTCTCGACCCGCCAGCTCAACCGCGCCGTCCATGCTGCTGCCGAGGCCGCCGGGATCAAGAAGCGAGTGTCGCCGCACACGCTGCGGCACAGCTTTGCCACCCACCTGCTGGAACAGGACACCGATATCCGTGTCATCCAGGTGCTGCTCGGCCACGCCAAGCTCGACACCACGGCTCTTTATACGCGCGTCGCCACTACCACGATCCGCAACGTGACCAGCCCGCTCGACCGCCTCGCACCGCTGCCTGTGGGGAGGCCGAGACCCGGAGTGTAGCCCGGCGGCGGTGCGCCGCCCGAGGCTGGAGGTCGCAGACGTCTTCCATCGCCATGGCGCCGCCTGGCGCAAGGCCAATGCCGGGCATGTGAGCCTCGGCCAGCTCAAGGTGATGTCAGCCATCGAGAGCTGCCGCTCGGCCGCGCTCGGCGGCCATGTCGAGTGCTGCGAGGACTGCGGCCACAGCCGGATCGCCTACAACTCCTGCCGCAACCGCCACTGTCCTAAGTGCCAGGGCGCGGCGGCGAAGGACTGGCTCGCCGCCCGCGAGGCCGATCTGCTGCCGGTCGGCTACTTCCACGTGGTCTTCACACTGCCGGCCCAGATCGCGCCAATCGCCTACCAGAACAAGCCGGTGGTCTACGACCTGCTGTTCCGCGCAGCGGCCGAGACGCTGCTCACGATCGCTGCCGATCCCCGGCACCTGGGCGCCCGCATTGGCGCCACCGCCGTGCTCCACAGCTGGGGCTCGGCAATGACCCACCATCCACACCTGCATATGATCGTGCCGGGCGGTGGAATATCGCTCGATGGTACGCACTGGGTGCACTGCCGACCCGGCTTCCTGTTGCCGGTGCGCGTGCTGTCCCGCCTGTTCCGGCGGCTCTTCCTGACGCGGCTCGCCGACGCCCATGCGGCGGGCCGGCTGGCATTCTTTGGCGAGCTCGACGGCCTGCGCAGCCGGGCGGCCTTTGCCGCCTATCTCGCGCCGCTGAGGAAGAAGAAGTGGTTCGTCTACGGCAAGCCCCCTTTTGCGGGACCCGAGCCGGTACTCGCCTATCTCGCTCGCTACACCCACCGCGTCGCCATCTCGAACAGCCGACTGATTGGCCTCGATGACCGTGGCGTCACCTTCCGCTTCAAGGATTACCGCCGCAACGGACGGGCGCGGCGCTGCACGATGACGCTGGCGCCCGACGAATTCATCAGGCGATTCCTGCTCCACGTCCTGCCGAAGGGGTTCCATCGCATCCGCCACTACGGATTGCTCGCCAGTGCCACCTGCAAAGCGACCATCGCTCGCGCCAAACAGCTGATCGCCGCGCCAGTAGCGGAGATGGATCCGTCAACCGAGCACGACAACGCCGACATGGCCACCGGTGCCGGCGTAGACCATCGCCCGCCATGCCCCTGTTGCGGCGGTCGCATGATCATTGTCGAGAGCTTCGGACGCGGCGGCGCACCCCGCGCCCCGCCGTCACCCCGAGCCGGGGTCAGGACCGCGATGCCATGACGCCGGTCACCGCCTTGTCGCACTGCCCGCCCGCCGGGGAACCTCGCTTCCGGCGCCGCACCGCCGTCGCCTCGGCGCCTCCGAAGGCGCCTGCGACGCCGTCGATCACGCCAAAATCACCGCGGCGATCGCTGCCGCGGCGGCAAACTCGCCACCGTGATCGTCGATCCGCCGCCAACCACACCGGCCAGCGCATCCCCTACCCAACAAGCCGCCCCGTAAAATCCCCATAGACCGGACACCGCACACCAGCTCCCCGCGGGTTCCTTCCTGGGGGGCTTTCGGACGCCGGCCCCAGTACGGCTGGATAGGTCACGACCGGCCGGCATCCGAAACCCTTCACCTTTGCGGACCCACTCCTCGCACTTCGCAAACCGGTATTTTGTTGAGTTCACGGCTACGCCCGGGCAAGCCGCCTGACCACGGGTTTGGCTCAGCTCAACCCATCCTACAGGGAGACTACGGAACGAATTTAAAACGCAGCCCGGCCGGCTCGCATCGCCTCCTTGATCAAAGCGGCGAGTGGCAGGTGCAGGTGCGAATTCGCCGCCAGCACGTCGCCGCTCGACATCATATCGTGACCGCCGGCCATGTCGCTGACGTATCCGCCGGCCTCGCGGACGAGGAGGAGCCCGGCGGCGATGTCCCAAGACGCCAGTGCGAACTCCCAAAATCCCTCATACCGGCCGGCCGCGACATAGGCGAGGTCGAGCGCTGCCGAGCCCATGCGCCGGACGCCGCTCGTCGCGCCCATGACCGCCGCGAGCGTAGCCATGTAAGTTGGCTGGTCGGCACGGTCGCCAAACGGCATGCCGGTGCCGATGACCGCCTCGCCGAGCTGGCGACGGGCGGAAACCCTCAGCCGGCGATCATTGACGTAAGCGCCCGCCCCCTTCTCCGCCCAACGGTGCGGCCGCGGGGTCGAACTCGCGCTCCAAGGTGATATTGAAGCCCGCATCCTGGGCGCGCGCGCCGTGATAGGCGAGGTTGAGCGCCTCGTCGACCAGGGCATTGAGATCGACCTCGCGGCGCTCGCCCGACGCCCCACGCGAGTGCTCCAGCATGCTCTTGACGATGCCGTCGGCGCGCCGGCCATGCTCGGCGATCTTTTCGAGGTTGCCGGTCAGCATCCCGACGATTTCGTGGACATCGGCGCGCTCGTCTTCGGCCAGCCCGGCAATCGCCGGTGCCGCGGTCTCCTTCAGCTCGTCAAGCAATTCGACCGAGAGGCCGGCAAAGTTGTTGACGAAGTTGAGCGGGTTTTTGATCTCGTGGGCGATGCCGGCGGTCAGCTGGCCGAGCGAGGCCATCTTCTCGGACTGGATCAGCCGGTCCTGGGCGCGGCGCAGATCAGCGAGTGCGGCCTCGGCGGCGGTGCGCGCGCGGCGCGCCTCCTCGCCGCGCGCCGCCAGTTCCTGAAACAGCCGCGCATTCTCGATCGCGAGCACGGCCTGCCCGGCAAAGGTTTGCAGCAAAGTCGGGATGGTCGGCGCAAAGCCGCCGACCGTGCGCCGGCGGATCACCAGCCCGCCGACGACCTTGTCGTCGCGGAGCAGCGGCACCGCCAGAACCGCATGAATGCCTTCCAGCAATCGCCCGCGGTCGGGGTCGGAGAGTGTGGAATCCTGCTGCACGTCGTCGACATGCACCGGTGCGCGCTCGACCGCGGCGCGGCCGAGATGGGTCTCGCCCATCTTAACCTTGCGTTCGCGCAATGCCTCCACCCGCTCGGCGCTCATGCCAAAGGCGGATTTGGGCACAAAGACTTCCTCGGTCTCGTCGAATTCGTAGATCATACCTTCATCGGCCTGCGAGAGCTGCACCGCGCGCTGATGATGGTGGCGAGCACGGTGTCGAGGTCGAGCGAGGAATTGACCGCGCGCAGCACTTCTTCGAGCGCCTGCAGTTCGCCGGCCGAGCGGGTCAGCTCGTCGGTTCGGGCCTGCAATTCACTAAGCAGCCGCGCATTCTCGATCGCGATGACTGCTTGGTCGGCAAAGGTGCGCACCCTTGGCGACGCGCAGCGCCGCGGGCTCGTAGCACAAAACGCGGCGCAGCCGGTGAACGTCGACATGAAGAAGCGCGATCAGCGTAAGCTCGCGGTTGGACGCGACATTCCGTCGAAGGAGGAGGCGCAGACGATCCTATTGAAGTCAGACGGCCGGTGGCGCCCCTTGCTTATTACCACGATCTTCACCGGAATGCGCTCCTCCGAGCTTCGGGGGCTATCCTGGGATGACGTCGACTTCGAGCAGAAAGTGATCCATGTTCGCCAGCGAGCGGACCATTGGTGCGAGATCGGGGCGCCGAAATCGGGGGCCGGCGATCGCAGGATCCCAATGTCACCGATGGTGGTCAACGCACTGAGAGAGTGGCGCTTGGTGTGCCCGCGGAGCAAGGCAGAGAAGGGTGCCGATGGCTGCCTATGGCTCGTGTTCCCGAACGGCAACGGCAATGTCGAGAACCATGCCAATATCGCTAATCGAGGCTTTTATGCACTCCAGGTCGCGGCCGGGATCGTTGACTCGGCGGGCAAGCCGAAATACGGCATGCATGCCTTGCGACATTTCTTCGCGTCATGGGCGATCGAGCGCGGCTTCTCGCCGAAGCGGCTGCAAGCGTTGCTCGGGCATAGCTCGATCCAGATGACCTTCGACGTATACGAAATGGGCCAGGTCATCTGGCCCGTTTGTCTTTCGGGCATCTTCTGCAGCGCTTGAGTACGCTACAAGCCATGAACGAGCCCCGCGTGCGCGCGTATTGAGCCTATTCGTCCGACCTCAGGGGCGTCTCAACCGCGCCCCAATAACTCCGCGCGGCCCCTGCGCCCTCGCGCCGGCGGTGGCGATTATGATGCGAGGCGGCGCGCGAATTTGGCCGTATCGATGACGGCACGGGAATGCGAACCGGCCCCGATCTCCTTTTCGCCCTCTGTCGCGCGCACCCGGAATTCGACCCGCCGCCCATCGACTTTTGTGACCTCGGCCTCGCCGGTGACCACGCGTCCGACCGGTGTCGCTGCGAGGTGGCGGACATTGACTTCGGTGCCGATCGCGCTTTCGCCGGGGTCGAGATAGGCCTTGATCGCGTTGAGCGCGGCATTTTCCATGACCATGATCATGACCGGCGTGGCGAACACCGCGGGCAGCATCGCATCCTTGAACCGGTTAGCGAGATGCTCAGGCTGGACCAGGAGTGAAAATGAGCCTCTGGCCCCAAGGGGTATATGCTTCATGATATGCGCTCCGGCGGCTCGGTCCATCTATCAGCGTAGAATATTTGTGACGCGTTGGGCGCGGCTGCAATTTGTGCGCCCGCCAGATGCGCCGCCACCACCCAACTGCTATGGTGTCGCGTCACGCGCGAGGAGAGCAAGGAAATGGACGATCAGACGTTCGCTTCCGCAACCGAGCTGTCAGTCGAAATCCGCGACCGGCGCATCGGGTGCGTCGAATTGCTCGACTTCTACCTGGCCCGCGCGGAGGTGCATAATCCCGCACTCAACGCGATCATTGTCTGGCAGGTCGACCAAGCGCGAGAACGCGCCCGCGCCGCCGATGCCGCCCTCGCGCGGGGCGAGCGTTGGGGACCGCTGCACGGTATTCCGATGACGGTCAAGGAATTGTTCAATGTCGAGGGCCTGCCGACTACCTTTGGCAATCCGCTGTGGAAGGACAATATCGCCGCTGGAAACGCCTTTCTGATCGATCGCCTGCTGCACGCCGGCGCCATTGTCTTCGGCAAGACCAACGTGCCCTACATGCTCGCCGACGCACAGAGCTACAATGATATTTACAACACCACCAACAACCCTTGGGATCCAACGCGATCGCCCGGCGGCTCGTCGGGCGGCGAGGCGGCGACGCTCGCCGCCGGGCTGTCGGCCCTCGGCGCCGGCAGCGACATCGCCGGCTCCTTGCGCAACCCGGCGCATTACAGCGGCGTCTATGGACACAAACCGACCTGGGGGCTGATCTCGACCCGCGGCCACGCGCCGCCGGGCGTCATGACGCCGACCGACATCTCGGTGGTCGGCCCTATGGCGCGTCATGCCGAGGACCTCGATTTAGCGCTGCGTGCGCTGGCCGGACCCGACCAGCTTCAACAGGCGGCTTGGCGGGTCGAGCTGCCGCCGCCGCGCCGGCGCCGGATCGCCGAGTTTCGCGTCGCGGTGTGGGCATCGTCGCCGCTGTGCCGGATCGACACTAGCGTATCTGACGTCTTTAACCAGGCCATTGATGTCATAGTCCGCGCTGGAGCGATGGTCGACGATGCGGCGCGACCTGGAATAGACGACAAAGAACACCACCGCCTATTCATGCTGCTGTTACGCGCGGCGACAGCCTCTCGCATGCGCGACGAGGATTTCTCCCGGCAACAGGAGATCGCCGCGACCCTCAGCGACGACGACTTTAGCGACCGCGCTGCGGTGGCGCGCGGCGCGACATTGCTGCACCGAGCCTGGGGCAATGGCAACGAAGCGCGTACAAAGCTGCGATACAATTGGCACGAATTCTTCAAGCGCTTCGATGTCTTGCTGACGCCGGTGGCGGCGACTGCCGCTTTCCCGCACAACCAGAACCCCAACCGCGACGAACGCACAGTCATGGTCAACGGCAGTTTGGTGCCGTATGCGCAGCAGTTATTCTTTGCGGGGCTTGCCAGTCTGTCTTATCTGCCGGCAACCGCAGCGCCAATCGGCTTGACCGCGGAGGGATTACCGGTGGGCCTGCAGATCATCGGTCCAGAGGGTGAGGACCCGACGACGATCGAATTCGCCCGGCTGCTTGCGGCGGAGATCGGTGGCTTCGTGCCGCCGCCAGCATTTGCGTAAATCAGCGACTTGCCCGTGAATTGGCCGCCGTTTTTCTGCTTCTATAGCGGTTGCTTCAGATGACGCCTTCTTCGGCAAGCCGCTCGACTTCGCTCGGGCTGCGGCCGAGAAGCTCGGTCAGCACCCACATGTTGTCCTCACCGTAGCAGGGTGCGCCCCGGTTGGTGGGGCCGCCGATATAGGCCGGCGTCGCGCTCAACTTCATCGGCAAATCATAGATCGGCCAAGTGCCGATCTTGGTGCCGGTGACTTCGGTCAGCCATTTGAGGTGCTTGAGCTGCGGATCGGTATCGACGCGGTCCTCGGCGTTCTGGCACACCCCGGCCGGCACCCGGGCGCGCTGCAATTTCATCATGCAGTCCCAGCGGTCTTGCGTCAGCGTCCACGCCTCGACCGCAAGATCGAGCGCATCCTGGTGCACCAGCCGGTGCTCCAATGTGTCGAAGCGGCGGTCGTCGAGCCATTCGCCGTGCTCGGCGACCTGCGCCAATGCGCGCCATTCGTCATCCGTGAAACAAGCGATGGCGATCCAGCGGTCCTTGCCCTCACAGCGATAGGCGCCGTGCGGCGCAGCCGGCTTATACGGCGAGCGGTTGCCGTAGCGGCGGAACTCACGATCATTGGCCGACCAGTCGAGGATCGTAGCACCGGTCAGGAAAATGCCGGACTCGCATTGCGAGGCGTCGATCCACTGGCCTTCCCCGGTGCGGCCGCGGTGATAGATCGCGCCGAGCAATGCCAGCGCGTAGCCGTAGGCGCCCATCCAGTCGAGATAGGAATACCCCCAGCCGACCGGCATTGCCGGCTCCGGCAGGCCTGACATCTCGCCCTGGCCGCCAAACGCCGCGGCAACCGGGCCGACCGTGCGCATCCGCCCGTAAGTGCCGTGCGCCCCCATGCCCGATTGCTGGATGTAGATGATGTCGGGCCGGATCGACTTCATCACGTCGTAGCCAAGCCCCAGGCGCTGCAATACACCAGGCGAGAAACCCTCGGCCACGACATCGCAGATGCGCACCATGTCCTTGGCGATCTGCAAGCCCTTCGGATGCCGTATATTTAACGAAATGCCACGCTTGCCGGCATTCTTGTTGTTGAACTGGCCGCCCATGTCGGAATCGCGCACGCCGGGCAGCGGGCCTGTTGCCGCGTCGCGTGCCGCGCGGCCGCCGACCGGCGCCATCGCCGCCAGCCGCGTGTCGGGATTGTCCTTCCATTCGACCTTGAAGCTCTCCGCTCCCATCGCCGCGAGAAACCGCGTGCCGCCCGCAGAGGCCAGAAACCACGCGAAGTCTAGGATCTTGATCCCCTGCAACGGGAACGGCTTGTTGTGCAATGCCGAGAGGCGCGGGCTTTCGACCCGGCGCGGCTGTGCCGGCACCGCGGGACGCCGGGCGACCTCGCCGAGCACTGCCGCGGTATCTTCGCCGAGCAATGGCGCGCGGCGGCCGACCTGCCAGCTCGTTTTGGTGGCGAGCCATTTGCTGGTCGGATAACGGAAGCTGCGGCCAAGCTCCGGGTGCTCGACATCGACGAAGGTCTGGCGGGTCAGCCAATGCTCGTCGAGCGCATTCTCGTGCGGCTTGCGCAGCGGCGCCCACAGGAGCCCCGCGTCCTGCGCCTCACGCCAAGGCATGTCCTTATAGGTCCAGGCGCGCACAAAACGCTGCACGACGTCGAGCATGTGCGCCCGCGTCTCGTCACTGCCGGCCGTGCCGGGCACCTGACGCGCGCGCAAATCGGCATCAGGCGGGGGCGGCTGCAGATCGGCCTGCGCGCCGTATTTCGACAATAGCGGCACCAGATTCTTCAGGTCGCGCGCCCCCATGCCGTGCGTGATGAACCAGCGCCCGTCCTTCGTGTGACAAATGCCCGGCGAATGATTGGGAAATTCGGCGGCATGCCGGTTGGTCAGCCGCCACAGCGGCACCCGCCGCATGACCCAATACATGATGTCTTGTTCGGGGTTCTTGGACACCGCCTCGTGGATGGCCACCGAGACATCCTGCCCCTCGCCGCTGCGTTCACGGTGGATCAGCGCGGCGATGATGCCGGTCGCCAGTTGCTCGCCAGCGATGTGATAGGCGTGCCAGATCTGTGGAGCGATCGGCGGCGTGTCGTATTCGAGGTTGGGGTCGGGATCGTAACCGCAATTCATCATCACGCCGCCGAGCGCGAGATGAATGAGATCCGAGCCCTTGAAGTCGGCCCACGGCCCGTCCTCGCCGAACGGCGTCATCTGCGCCGTCACCAGCGCCGGAAACCGCGCATTGAGCGCCGCGCGATCCAGGCCCAGGGCCTCGTTGAGCGCGCCGCAGCTCGCATCGAGCAGGATGTCGGCGCCGTGGAGCAAGTGCAACAGGTCCTCGCGCGCGCGGCCCTTGCCTAGATCCAGCACCACGGATTTCTTGTTGCGGTTGTAGTTCCAGAAGAACAGTGAGCGCTCCAAGCCCGACTTGTCTTCGAAAAACGGCCCGATCCGCCTGGTCGCATTCCCTTCGGGCGGTTCGATCTTGATGATTTCCGCGCCGAGCCCGGCCAGCAACAGCCCGGCATATTCGGCGCGCTCGTCGGCAATCTCGATCACCCTGAGGCCCGCCAGCATGCCCGGTCCGGCATTCCCCATCATTTCTCCCGGCCCAGCCGCAATCCCTGCTTGCGTCACCAAGACGTTCTCCCTTCAAATGCCCCGGGCTCCCCCGAGGAGAGAGGATAATCCCGCCAATGAGCGACTGGAGCAAGGTGACCCGGCCGATCCCGGTTCCGAACGAGTGGACGAGACCGTTCTGGGATGCGGCGAGGCGCGGCGTCCTGGAATTGCAGCGTTGCCAGAGTTGCGGACATTTCCAGCACCCGCCCTATGCGACCTGTACCCAATGCATCGCGACGGACCTGAAATTCGAACCCGTGAGGGGCGCCGGATCGATCTACGCCTACACGATCATGTATCATACCGGCGACAAACGCTTCGCGTCTGCGGTGCCCTACGCCAGCATCATCGTCGAACTCGACGACGCTCCTGGCGCATTGATGGCCGGCAATCTTTTGGACGCCGAATACACCGAGGCGAAGGTCGGGCGCCGCGTCGAGGTCGTCTTCGAGCAATTGAACGACGACATCACCTTGCCGCAGTTTCGCCTTGCTGAGGTCAGTGCCACATCACCCCCACCCCAGCCCTCCCCCATCGAGGGGGAGGGAGTGCAGGGCCGAGCCTTTCCGAGCCCTCCCCCTTGATGGGGGAGGGTTGGGAGGGGGTGAGTGAAGGGAAGAGGCGCATGTGGGAGAACCGGTGCAAGGTGGCGGTCAGCGGTGTGGGGTTTTCTAAAGTCACGCGCTCGGCCGAAATGCCGCTCGCCGCACATGCGCTGACGGCTGTACAGGAGGCGGTCGCTGATTCGGGGCTGCGGATGTCCGAGATCGACGGTCTGGCGACCTATCCGGAACTGCCGGCGACCGGGCATGCCGAGGTGGACGGCATCTCGATCGTGTCGGTCAACTGCATGATGGCGATGCTGAAATTGCCCGATCTCGCCTGGCACATCCAGGTCGGCACCACAAACATCGGCGGCGCGGTGGAGCAGGCAGTCAACGCACTACTCGCCGGGGTGTGCAAATACGCGGTGGTGTGGCGGGCGATGCACAACCCGCGCGGCACCTACCAGAACCTGCCCGGCGCTTATGCGCAGGGCGCCGCGCAGTTCACCGCGCCCTACGGCTTCGGCGGGCCGGGGCAGGGGATGGCGGTCGCCTATACGAGATGGCTCGAGCGGCACAACCAGAACCGCGAGAAAATGGCGACCCTGGCGGTGACGCAGCGCCGCCACACGCAGCACAACCCGCACGCCTATTTCTACGGCACACCCCTCACGCGCAAGGACTACCTCGCCTCGCGGATGGTGGCATATCCGTTTTGCCTCTTCGATTGCGACATCCCGGTGCAGGGGGCAGTCGCCATTGTTTTGACGACGGCGGACCGGGCGCGCGACCTGAAGCCACGGCCGGCCTACCTCGCCGGCTACGGCCAGCGGCTGCATTTCGAAGTGGCCGGCCGCATCGGCAGCCTCGCCGATTACATGGAGGGCGGCCGCAGCTCCGCGAAATTGACCTGGGAGCGCTCCGGTTTCGGTCCGCAGGACATCGACGTCGCGCAGATCTATGACGGCTTCTCGGCCTCGGTGATCTACGGCCTCGAATCCTATGGCTTCTGCCAAGAAGGCGAGGCGCTCGATTTCATCCAGGATGGGCGCATCGAGCTCGACGGCGAATTGCCGCTCAACACCTTTGGCGGCAGCCTCGGCACCGGACGCATCCACGGTCTCTGGCACATCATCGAAGGCGCCCTGCAGGCCTCGAGCCGGGCCGGGTCACGTCAGGTCAAGGACGCCAACGTCTCGTTCGTCGGCGCCAGCGCCCCGATCGTGACCGGCACTACTTTTATTTTTGTCGGCGACCCGTATTGATGAAGCTAGCGAGCTGGGACGCAGGCGCCGTTGTAATCGGTGTAGCCATAGTTGCACCTTACGGGCGGCGGCGTGAACATATTGGCGGTGCCCTGAAGCGTGCCGGCAGCGGTGCCGAGCGCGCCGCCCACGACCGCGCCAACGGGTCCGGCGCTGCCATAGCCCTGCGCTGCGCCGGCCGCCTCCCCGGACACTGCGCCGGAGACAGGGTTCCCATAACCCGGCGCCCCCACCGGCTGGCAGACGCCGTTATAATAGGTGTAGCCCGGCGCACAGGCATATTGCGCCATCGCCGCGCTCGACGTGCCCGCCGCCAGAGCGGCGGCGATCGCAAGAACCTTGAACCTCGTTGGCATCGCTACCTCCGCGAAGTATGCATAAACAGCGGCAAAGCGCCGCCACCGGAGTGTTAACGGTGTAGAATGGAATCGCGTTCCGCGCGGGGCGGAGCCCCGTTTCTTGCGTCCTCGTTTTCGGGAGGAAAAGGCATGGCACAGACTGGCGCAGGCGAATACCGTTACGAGCTGATCCACGACTTCTGCAAATTGCCCCCAGGGCAGTCTTTCGGTTTGGTCAGCCGGGTGGCGGCGGATGCGCAGGACCGCATCTACGTCTTCCAGCGCAAGGATCCGCCGGTCGTGGTCTTCGACCGCGACGGGAAATATCTCGGCGCCTGGGGCAGCGGCGAAGTCACCGACCCGCACGGCCTGAAAATTATCGGCGACACAGTCTACACGACCGACCGCTCCGACTCGGTCGCGAAGTCGTTCACATTGGACGGCAAACCCTTGTTGGAGCTCGGCACGCGAGGCCAGCATTCGGACACCGGCGATGTTACCAACTGGCTCGCGGAGCGCGCCGCGGGCCCGTTCAACCACCCGACCGAGATGATCGCCCACCCCAATGGCGACATCTATGTGACCGACGGCTACCGCAACGCGCGGGTGCACCGTTTCACGCGCGACGGCCGGCTCGTCAAATCATGGGGCGCGCCGGGCCATGGCGAGGGCCAATTCCACCTGCCGCACAGCATCGCCTTCGACGATGCCGGCAAGCTCTACATCGCCGACCGGTCGAACAAGCGCATCCAGATCTTCACGCCCGAGGGCGAATACCTCGGCCAGTGGACCGGCATGGGCGGCCCCAACGACATCAGCCGCGGCAAGGACGGCAATTTCTACATCGCCGAGCAGGAAGACGACGGCAAGCCCGCTCAGGTTTGCGTCCGCGACGGACAAGGAAAAGTGCTCGCCCGCATGGAGAGCCGCCACGTCCACGGCGCCGGCGTCGACTTGCGCGGTGACGTCTACGCCGGGCTGACCACGGAACGCAGCGTCGACAAGTTCGTGCGAGTAGGCTGAGCGCTCCGGCAGCCAAAAATGTAGGGCGGAAAAGCGCAGAGGCTGGGCAAGAAATCCCAATCGGCTGGATCGGCGCCGTGCGTCCTTCGAGACGACCGCCTTCGCGGTCTCCTCAGGATGAGGAATTTTCTTAATGCTATCAAAGGCTTATGCTCATCCTGAGGAGCGTCCAACGGGCGCGTCTCGAAGGACGCAAGACCGTGACGCCGCTCTCGTGCCAATTCTTGCCCAGCCTCGCAGCGTATTCCGCCAAATCGATGCCGGCCAGCGGCGGATTACGCTTTGCTCATCCGCCCTACGGCGCTTCGCAACCTCGCAGTTTAGTGCCCCGAAAGCATATTGGCGGTGCCGGTAAGGGCGCCGCTGGCGGTGCCGAGCGCCCCGCCGACGACCGCACCGACGGGTCCGCCACTTGCAGCGCCGCTCGCGGCCCCGGACGCCTCCCCGGACACCGCGCCGGATACCGGGTTTCCATACCCCAAATGCCGCACCGGTTGGCAGACGCGGTTATGATACCTGTAGCCCGGCGCACAGGGATATTTCGCCATCGCCGCGCTCGACGTGCCCGCCGCCAGAACGGCGGCGACGACCGCTAAAACCTTGAATCTTGTTCGCATCGCTATCTCCGCGAAGCATCCGAAGAGCGGCAGAGCGCCGCCACCGAGCTAGTGAACGCCGTATAATGGAATCGCGTTCCGCGCGTGCCGGAGCCCCGCTTCCGACTTACCCATTCGAGGCAGACCCATTCGAAGCAGGATCGGGATGCAGCTGCATAAATGACGCTGTCGCCTTGGCTGTCCGTCGCTCGGCCTCGGCCGGCTCGGGTGTCGCGGCAACCCCCAGCAATAAGCCCACCATCAGATCCTCCCAAACAAGCCCTAGAAATTGAGCCGCCATCTGCGTCGACTCTCCTGCGCCGATCAGCCCGGCAGACTGGGCTGTCGTAAATAGTTGGGCGAGCACACCGCGAATAGCACCACGGCCGGCCGAGTTGAGAGCTTGGGCAATCTCGGGCGAGCGCGTCGCCTCCGCAATCGCCAGGCGAAATGTCGCGATCACCGATGGGTGGGAGACCTCACGCACCCAATTCGTCGCGAAGGCGGTAAGCGTTGACGCGAGCATCTGCCGGCTGCGCGGGGTGGGCAGGTCCGGAGGTAGTCGCATTCGATCGGCGCGGCTCTTGATGCAGGCGACGAGCACCGCATGCTTGCTGCCGAAATTGGTATAGAGATCGCGTTTCGAGACTTTGGCGCGCGTCGCGATATCGAGCGTACTGGTATCGGCGTAACCGTCTTCCGAGAATGCCTTGAACGCGGCGCCGAGGATGCGCTCGTTCATAGGGATCGCGGCCGAGACCGGAACGGGGCTGGTGGGCTTTTTCATGATCCCCAAAGAATCAACTTGCCATGGTACTGATCCGTACCTAAGTTCGGGTACCATTAGGTACCTGCTAACTCTGCACTGAGGTCCTCATGAGTGTCCAGAGTTCTCGGTCCACAGGGGTCACCAAGACCGACCGCACCCGGACTCCGAAGGAGGCTTGGTTAATCGTCGCTCTGCTGTTCCTCTTCATGCTGATTAACTTCGCCGACAAAGCAGTAATAGGGATCGCCGCAGTCCCGATCATGCAGGAGTTGCAGCTGGGTCCGCGCCAGTTCGGGTTGCTCGGCTCGAGCTTTTTCCTGCTGTTTTCGGTGTCGGCGATCGTCACCGGCTTCATCGTCAATCGAGTACAGACACGCTGGGCGCTGCTGGTCATGGGACTGGTCTGGGCGTTGACCCAGTTCCCGATGATCGGGACAGTCGGGTTCGGCGCCATCATGGCCTGCCGGATCGCGCTTGGCGCCGGCGAAGGACCGGCTTATCCGGTGGCGCTCCATTCGACCTACAAATGGTTTCCAAACGAGCTGCGCACATTGCCGACCGCGATTGTCGCGCAAGGCGCCGGCATTGGGATCATGGTGGCGCTGCCGCTGCTCAACTGGGTCATCGTGCATTATTCTTGGCACTGGGCCTTTGGTGTGCTCGGCCTTGCCGGCCTCGCCTGGACTGCGGCGTGGCTGGCGCTGGGCCGCGAGGGGCCGCTGACCGCCGCCACAGCGGCGGATGCGATGACAGCTCCCGAAAGGATCGCCTACCGACAGCTGTTGCTCAACCCGACGATCATAGCGGCCTGGTCCGCGAGTTTCGGCGCTCAGTGGGGGTTGTCGCAAGCGCTGTCCTGGCAGGGGGCGTTTCTGATCAAAGGGCTCGGCTTTGCACAGGGCTCGATCGGATTGTTGGGCGCGCTTCCGGCGGGTGCCAGCGTGGTCCTGGTAATCGCGGCGGGCTGGTGTTCGCAACGCCTGCTCGCTCGCGGGGTGTCGAGCCGGGTCGCGCGCGGGATCTTCGGCGGCGCCTGCGTCGCGCTCGGCGGCGCGGCGTTGGCGATCATGCCGTATGTGCCGGGCGTTTCCGCCAAGATCGCCCTAACGACGATCGGGGTGGCGCTGCCTTCGGTCATCTACGTGATCGGGAATGCCGTCGTCAGCGAAATCGCCCCCGTTGCTCAGCGCGGCGCACTGCTCGCCATCGGCACCGCTTTCAGCACCTCGGCCGGGCTTCTGGCCCCCTACGTCATGGGCAGCGTCCTCGAGACGGCGGCGACGCCGCTCGACGGCTTCAATACCGGCTTCATGATCTGTGGCGTCATCATGCTGATCGGCGGCGTCATCGGGATGGCGCTGATGCGTCCGGAGCGCGAGACGATGCGGTGGGCGAGGGTAACGCCGGAGTTGGCAGCCGGGTCTGCTTGAAGGCCAAGAGGCTTGGGCGGCAGAGCTGGTCCTTTGCCGCCCCGTCATTTCGAAACCAGCTATTGCGCGGCGGCTGCCAGTGGCTGATGGGCAGCTACAGGCCGATGCGCCCGCAGGAAGGTGCGGATGTGGCGCACCGCCAGCGGAATCTTGTCCGGCGTGTCCTTCCACGGGTAGAGGCTCACCTGCGCGTCGGGTGCGAGGTGCACGCTCTCCATCGCGACGGCGTAGGGGTGCGCCGGGACGTCGTCCGGCAGGACCAGGAGGGGGGTTTGGCAGTTGCGCACGAAGTCGCGCGTCACGGTGAACACGAAATCGGCGTTGGCGCGGTACATCTTGTTGAGGAACGCATCGACCCTATCCATCGTGACCTCGGACCGGCGTTCGCACAGCCCCGGGCCCCAGCCCTTGATGTTGTTCTGATAGAAGAGGTCCGGCATCGCCGGACGGAAGCCGCTCGGCTGCGCCAATACGGCGGCGGCGACGCGCCCGGGCGCTCGCTTCAACAGGTTCCAGATGAAGGGACCGCCGATGCAGAAGCCCAGCACCATGAACTCGCGGATGCCGAGGTGGTCCATCAGGCCGATATGGTTGTCGGTATAGGCGTCCCACGGCCGGTCGATCTCGAGCGGGCCTGAGGACTGACCGCCGTTGGCGTTGCGCAGATCCGCCGCGATGACGCGGTATTCGCCCTTGAACTCCTCCATCGGGTTGAAGGGGTGGTCCGCGAGACCGGCGACCGTCGAGTTCAGCCCACCACCGGGGATGACCATGAGCGGGAAGCCGGCGCCGACCTCTTCGTAATGGATGCGGACATCGCCTTTTTCGTAAAACGGCATGGCAGTTCCTCCTTGCGTAGGGCGGATAAGCGCAGCGCAATCCGCCGGAGATTGGCGTAATACGCTATCGCTCTTCCGCCCCACAGTACTGCATCCCTTGGGTAATGCATCGGCGAATCACCATATAGACAGCCGAGAAACCGCCCGCGAGCGGGTCGCGCTCCAAATTGCAGGAGGCAGCCGTGTTTATTTCCGATGTGTTGCGGACCAAGGGCCATCACGTCGAGAGGGTACACCCCGCCGATAGCGTCGAGCTTGCGGTCCGCAAGCTGGCTGAGCATCGCATCGGCGCCTTGGTTGTCGAGGATCGGTGGATGAAGCCGGTCGGCATCTTCTCGGAGCGGGATTTCATCAAGGCGATAGCCCGTGACGGCGCCGCCGTGCTCGGCTTTAGGGTCCAACAACTGATGTCGACGCCGATCCTCACCTGTCGCCCCTCCGATCGCATCGATGCCGTGCTTGCAACAATGACGACGGCGCGGATCCGTCACTTTCCGGTGATCGAGGGCAACGAGCTGAAGGGCATCGTTAGTATCGGCGATCTGGTGAAGCACCGCCTGGACGAAAAGGAGCTGGAAGCGAGCGTTCTTCGCGATATCTCGCGCATGCGAGCCTGAGCCGTTGCTCCGCCGCCATTCGCGCAACTAAACTCCGCCTCAAGCAAAGGCCTGGAGGGAGCGCGGAACATGCAGGCGGATTACATCATCATCGGGGCGGGGTCGGCCGGCTGCGTGCTGGCCAACCGGCTGACCGAGGACCCCGGCACGAAAGTATTGCTGATCGAGGCGGGCGGGCGCGACTGGAACCCGCTCATTCACATCCCGGCCGGGTTCTTCAAGATGCTCGACCACGATACCCTGACCTGGAAGTACCGCGCCGAGCCGGACCCCGGCACCAACGGCCGCGCGATCGTCTACACCCGCGGCCGGGTGATCGGCGGGTTGTCGTCGATCAATGGCTTGATCTACATCCGCGGCCAACCCGAGGATTACGACCACTGGGCGCAGCTCGGCAACCGCGGCTGGTCTTGGGACGATTGCCTGCCCTATTTCCGCCAGGCCGAGCGCTGGGAGGGCGACGGCAGCGAGGCGCGCGGCAAGGAGGGGCCGCTCTTCACCTCGAAGACCGACCGGCCGGCGATCTGCGCGACGGTGCTCGAGGCCGGCAAGGAGATCGGGCTCGAGTACCGCGAGGACCTCAACGACCTGCCGCCCGGCCATAAAGACTGCATCGGCTGGTGCCAGCAGACCCGCGGCGGCCGCCGCCGCGCCTCGACCGCCCGCACCTATCTGCACCCGGCGTTGAAGCGGCCAAACTTGCAGCTCGTTACGGGCGCGCTGGTCCACCGCGTCCTGTTCGACGGCAAGCGCGCGACCGGCGTCGAGTTCTTGCGGAGCGGACGCGTCGACCGGGCCGATGCGGCACGCGAGGTGATCCTTTCGGCGGGCGCGATCGGCTCGCCGCACATCATGCAACTATCGGGGGTCGGCGATCCCGAGCATCTGGGCAAGATCGGCGTGCCGGTCGTGCACGATTTGCGCGGCGTCGGCAAGAACATGCAGGACCACTATGTCGCGCGCGTCTCCTATCCCGTCGTCGGCGCGCAGACCGCCAACGAGCGCTCGCGCGGCCTGCCCTTGGCCGGCGAGGTCATGCGCTGGCTCTTCACCGGCAAAGGCATGCTGACCTACAGCCCGTCGATCGTCGCCGCCTCCGTGAAGGTATTGGAGGAATTGGCGACCCCCGACGTGCAGTGCACCTTCGCGCCGGGCAGTTTCAAAAACGGCCAGATCGGCGCGCTCGAGGAGACGCCGGGCCTCAGCGCCGGCGCCTGGCAGATGCGGCCCCTGTCGCGCGGCTATGTCGAGGCCAAGTCGAACCGGCCCGGCGACGCGCCGGCGATCAACCCGCGCTACCTGTCAGAGGAAAGCGACCGCCGCGCGATTGTCGGCGGCTTGCGGCTGGCGCGGCGCCTCTTCGCCGCTCCCGCCTTGCAGCGCTTCGTCCGCGAAGAGACCCTGCCCGGCGCCCAAATCCAGACCGACGACGAGTTGCTCGATTACGCGCGGCGCAACGGCGGCACCTGCTATCACGCCAGCTGCACCTGCATGATGGGTTCGCACCCGATGAGCGTCGTCGACAGCGAATTGCGCGTGCACGGCCTTGAGGGCTTGCGGGTCATCGACGCGTCGGTAATGCCTGCCGTCACCTCGACCAACACCAACGCCCCTACAATCATGATCGCCGAAAAGGGCGCGGCGACGATAAAGGGCACCGCGCGGCAAGGGCTGGCGGCGTAGAAGGCGGGCCGGTCAAGGCGCTAGCGCGCGATGGAAAAGGAACGATTGTTGCCCCATGGGGAGCTGCCATGGCGACGGTTTGGGCGTAGACCTCTAGTGGCGACATCTACGCCGATTTGATCCAGGACCGGCGTCGATAAGCTCTTGCGAACAGGCCGTGCGCGAGCGTCGCGATCCAGGTGCCACGCCCGATCCGACCGGCAGGGACCTTATCTTCGTCAGTGAGCCCGTACCGAGGCTCGGAACCGGCCGAGTACGTTTGGTTGCTCCATGGGGACGGCGAAAGCGAGGCTTATTGCGATCCCAAATAAACAATTTCTGTTACCGCCGACCGCTCCTGTCCTTTCGATCCCCCCAAGCTCGAATGTTGATGGCCGATCTCCGCGACTACCCCGGATTTCCGATAATGTGACGCCAGTAATTGACACAAAAAGGGTCGAGGGTTGTCCAATAGTCCTTTTTCGGGATAGCTGATCACGATAGTCGAGTTGAGCTTGGCGGCCGCCGCCACTAGTTCGGCAAACGCCGCTTCGACTGTCGTTTTCATCGAGAACCGTGACGAATACCTGTTCGAACGATATTGTCCTTTCGATGAGATGTCTGGGTAATCATAGAGTATCATGGTTTCCAATAGGTGATAGTAGCGTGAATACTGATCTCCTGTATACGGGGGATCAGCATAAATAACGGATGGCTTATCGCGACATTCACCGAGTTCTTGCAGGAGAGAAGTCGCCTCTCCGCAGTATGCCCTATTTGTTAATCGCCACTCGGCTTTCCCTAACGGCGTTAGACCATTTACGGTGGAGCGCCATGTGCCCCAGGTAGACCGTCGCCGCGTCAGAATATATCTGTATCTGTTGTTGGGTTTGACGGTCAGGTATTGAGCGAAATGGCCCGTCGAATTGGAAATTCGGAACAATGAATAACACAGAGCGATAATGAGCCAACGGCGTTGCTCTGAGTTGATGTTATTGGTCTCGGTAAGCTCTTCTATCGTATACCGAATTGAGTTGATTTCGATCGCCTGTCTCAGCCCAATAAACCCACCGGCATAGGTTATAGCGAAAAGTCTGAAAGGAAATTTTGCGGGAGTTTTTCTTAGCTCAGAGCGTAGCGTTCCGTTCGGCTCATGCTCACATGCGTCTATAAGTGTCTGGCAAATCCGCCGGAGTGCTTTTTCGTCACTTGTCGCTATCGCTCGATCTTCTTCCTCCAACGTATCTTGGAACATCTGACCCAACGCCTCGAAGTTCTTATGGAATAGCTCGCGACACGCGTTCGATCTGCAGTTTGCTCAGGCCGGGACCGTGGATCGAGGTAAAGAGAGCGGCCGTTAAGTTGAACGAGAATTGCTGAATGTCATTGCACCAGATTGGTCGTTCTCCGACCAGAGCCCGTCCGAGCGCCGAAATGCCGGCGAACAGATCCAGAACTGGCCCCTTATCCTGAGAAGCGACAATATCTGCGACCTCATCTGAAATACGATGCTTGGTGCCCATATAAGTGAAGCCTATAGTCACAGCAGAAAAATCCGCCGTGCTTACAGGTAGCGAGGGAAAAGCCCTCGCCACTTGTCGTGATTGGCATGTAATATCGGCAAGGTATTGTTGGGCGTCTTATGGCACAAGACGAATAGAAGACCGCAGTCTCCGTATCCTTTAGGGCGTTGGCGATCAGCTCGTTTTCCATACCGCTCGATGGTCTGACGATCCACGTCAGAGAAGTAGGAGCATCGCGTATCGAATACGTTGTCGTCGCATTCGAGTGTTGTTCGAGAAATTAGCGTCAGGCCAGTCTCGGCAGCGATCCTATCAATGGCATTCCGTGTAGCTGCAGTAATTATAAGATAGTACTTGGCCTCGGCCGCGGCCAGCTCCTGAATTGTCGGCCACATTCTAACCACCTGGTTTCCAGTGCCGGAGAAATCATCGACAAATACGACGTTATCCTCGGCGGTGAGCATCTTTGACGGCAAATCACTGAGGTTGCAGAAAAGAGAGTTATTTGCTGCCCCCGTAAGTCGATTGGCCTCTCGAAACATTCGTAACATAACTTGACCGCTCTCACTCGGTCCACCAAATCCCAGAAAGAACCATCTGCCTTGTCGCGCTGTCACGTCCGCTGACCAGCCAGGTAGTCCACGAAGGGCGATACGATACCCATCGTGGATTTCGGGTTCGGAGACCACTTCCACGCAGTCCAGAATTCGAGCCGCGATATCTCGATCGCCAACTCGAAAACTCGCTATCCACGACCGGACCGCCGCTTCATCAGGCGGCTGTCGATAGAACCGAAACCGGTTTAGCCAGGAACCCAGACGCGCAGATGATACCTCCGTTCCCGGAGCGAATGGCTGCCGCATTAGGTCCGTCTATCGGCGGCGTCCAGTTGGCGTTGGACAACTCTCAGTAGTCGCTCCAGTTCGCTCCAAAGCTCTTGCTCGCCCAGGAACTCACGTGCATCCAGCTTCCTAATGTTGTCCGCAATTGCAGAGACAGATCTCGTAAGTTCTTGTGCCTCTCGATGGATTCGCGCGGCATCGATCTCAAGTGACGAGATGCTCAAATTATCATCGTAGATGAACTTTTGCAATTTCTCAGAAATTAATTCCTCTTTACCAGCCGATTTTGCTATTGTTATGTATTGCTTTATCTTTCTAAAATCCGTGACAGCCTTAAAATCAGACAACTTATTCTGGAACTTGTGAAGAAACCTGTCTATAATCTCGTCTCGCTCGAACCACGGCAGGCGAGAAACTAAGCGATCAGTCAGAATCACGTAAAGCTCGATGAAGAAATCAGCCTTGATCCGATCTCTTGGATCAGAATATAGCATGGTATCTTGGTATTTCTTGGGATACCAAAGAAGTTTTTTACACCGAGTAACAACTGCCACATCTAATCCCGTTAACTCGGCAAGTTGTTTTTCTCTGCGCTCGTGTAAGACATTCATCAATACTCCAACTTTCAACGCCGTAGGCATAAGCTCCCAGTCCTTTCGGAGCTTATGTATTTGAAACATAGTAACAATGTTCTGAGCAACGGTCGGTTCGGCGACTTCATTAATCGGGACTTCCGGCAGTCCAAGCCTCTGGGCGCATATCCATCGGCGCTGGCCGTCGAGGATGGTATAGTGAGCAGATCCCTTCTCCTGATACACGGTCAGCGGAACGAGAATCCCCACTTGTTGGATAGAGGCTTGAAGCGTTCTAAGTGGGAGTTCATCGAACAGCATCCGCGGGTTATGTGGGTTCGCCCTAAGCGAATCAGTGGGCACAGACGCCGGGCCTAGTGGCCTGCGACTTCGTTCCTGTACACGCAATTGATCTGCCAATTTCCCACCTAAATACGCTCTGTCCCGCGCTTCTGTTCGCCCCTCTGACAGGTTGACGAGAGATGTTAGTGCATCTGATTGGTCCACCAAACCCTTTCGCAACGTGCGCATCGCGCCCGGCGTCGATGACCGCCGTCTGCTCCGTCATCGTCTCGATAGGCACATCGCGACCACGCGCACAAGTTGCGCGGCGGCGGCAAGAACATGCAGGCCTGCGCTTGGCGCGCGAGGTCATGCGCTGGCTCTTCACCGGCAAAGGCATGCTGACCTACAGCCCGTCGATCGTCGCGGCCTCGGCCAAGGTATTGGAGGAGTCGGCGACCCCCGATGTGCAGGGTCACCTTCGCCCCCGGCAGCTTCAAGGGAGGCCAGATCGGCGAACTCGAGGAGACGCCGGGCTTGAGCGCCGGCGCCTGGCAGATGCGGCCCTTGTCGCGCGGCTATGTCGAGGCCAAATCGAACCGGCCGGGCGAGGCGCCGGCGATGAACCCGCGCTATCTCTCGGAGGGACCCGACGGGCGCGCCATCATCGGCGGTTTGCGGTGATGCGCCGGCTGTTCGCCGCACCCGCGCTGAAGCCATTCGTCCGGGAAGAAACCCTGCCCGGCACCCAGGTCCAGACCGACGACGAATTGCTCGACTACGCGCGCGCTACGCACTTCCCGCCGGTGTCGGCCTGTGCGATTTGCTCCCCAAGCGCCGATGCGCTACAATGTAAACATTGTTTGCTTCTATCCGAGGACCGCAATGTCAAAGTCCGTGACCATAGCCGCTCGTGTCGATGCCGGTCTCGACCACGAGCTCGAGGTGCTGGCCGAAGCGACGGGCCGCAGCAAGTCCTGGCTCATCAACGAGGCGCTGCGATCCTATGTCGTCAATGAGCAGCAATTCCTGGCGGCTGTCGAGGACGGCAAGCAAGCGCTGCAGGCCGGCCAGGTTGTCGATCATGCGACGGTCATCGCGGCATTTGAACGGGTCGTCAAACCCCATCCGTGACGATTCGCTGGACCAAGCCGGCGAACGACGATTTCCTCGGCATTGTTCGATGGATCGCTGCCGACAACCGGGCCGCCGCCTCGCGGGTCGGGCAGCGGATATTAGACGCGGTGCGGCAGCTCGATGATTTCCCGTTGCGGGGCAGGCCGGGCCGGTCGCCCGGGACGCGCGAGCTCGTGATTTCTCGCCTGCCGTATCTCGTCGTCTACAGTGCCGACGCCGCCGATCCGCGAACGGTCGTGATCCTCCGGGTGCTGCATGGGGCCATGTTGTGGCCACCGGCCGCGCCCTAATCCTGCTCGAATGCGGAGGTCGGCTCAAGAATTTATGTTTTCGCGCGATAACCTTTCGCGGCTCCTCGTCGCCTCCCAACGAGCGCTCGCGCGGCCTGGCTCTGGCCGGCGAGGTCATGCGCTGGCTTTGCACCGGCAAAGGCATGCTGACCTACAGCCCGTCGATCGTTGCAGTCTCCGTCAAGGTATTGGAGGAGTTGGCGACCCCCGATGTGCAATGCACCTTTACGCCGGCTGATGCCGGCGGTCACCTTCACCAACACCAACGCGCCGACGATCATGTTCGCCGAGAAGGGTGCCGCGCTGATCAAAGGCGCCGCACGGCAAAGACTGGCGGCGTAATGAAGTGGGCCCACCAGATGTTTCGCGTGCGGTGACGCGCCGCCGATCGGTTAGACACCAGTCGGCGCTGTCGACATCGCGCCCGCGGCGAGGACGGGCGACCACCGCCGACGGTGATGTTGCAACCGCCGCGGCGCAAGCTGGGCATTGCTGACAGTGGGTCGGGCTATTGCGTTTCTCGGCTGAGGATCGCCGCGACATCCCGCCGGACGTGCAGCACCCGAACGATGGCGAGCGGCCGGGCGGCGGGATCGTAGACAATAAGGTATAAGAACACCGGCCAGAATTTGACCGGCAGCGGTGTTAGATCCCGGCGGGAGTGCCCGGCTTCCGGATGCGCCACCAGCAGGCGGAAGGCCGCCGCAATTTCCTCCAACACGTATCGGGCGAGGCGCCGGCCGCCTTGCCTGGCCAGATAGTCTCGGATTTCGCGGAGGTCGTTCTTGCTCTCGGGAGAGAGTACGTAGCCGGGCACTTAGGGCGCGCGTTGCGGCGCGTCAAGTTCCGCTATCAGCTCGGCCATGACGGACTCGCCATCAAGGCCCTTGCCCTGCCGCAGCAATTCGAGACCCTGGGCGATCTTGGCGTGCACATCGTCCCCGCGGAACCAGCGCCGCTGCGACAGATACCGTTCGACCGCCTCGCCGACCAGCTCGCGCACCGGACGGTGCTCCTCGGCGGCAGCAGCCTCTATTTCGGCCAGTAGGCCGGGGGGGATAAGGCTATCGGTGGAGTATCTGGTTTTCATGCATCGAGCCTATCTAATTCGACGGTCTCATCCTTCGCGAGCGAGGCGGCATACTGCAGTACCTCGTCAACATCCTCCGGCTCGAGGTAAGGGTAGTCGGTGAGGATTTGATCGCGCGTGCTGCCTGCGGCGAGCAGCCCGAGCAACCGCGCCACCGGGAACCTGAGCCCTCGGATGCACGGCTTTCCGGTGCAAACGCCGGGATCAACCGTTATTCGGGTGAGCTTCATGGCATCAGCATAACGTCGCTCGGCTCGGCGCACATCCTGCAAATGTCCGGGGGACGGCGATCCCGAGCATCTCGCGAAGATGTGCAGGTCACCTTCGTGCCGGGCAGCTTCACGGGCGGCCAGATGGCCGACCCGAGGGAGAGTTTGTCGAGCGCCAGGCGAGCCATGACCGGATCAGTCGGCCCAGTTCTGAATTTCCAGGCCATGAATGCGTCGAAACTCGCGCTCGTTATTGGTGACCAGAATGAGGCCCGCCGCTTTGGCATGCGCAGCGATCCACAGGTCGTTGTTGCCGATCATGTCTCCCCGGGCTGCCAACGCGGCGCGGATCGATCCATAGAATTCGCCGGCGCGAGAGGGGAGCTCCAGCACCGGAAGCAAGCCCGCCAGCTCGGCCAGCTGCCTGCGAGCCTGTTCCCGCAATTGGCTTTTTTCCGCGCCGTAAGCAAGCTCGCCATAGGTGATGACGGAAAGGACCGCCTCCCCCGGCTTTAACTGTCGAAACCGGGACAGAACCGCCGGCGGCCGTCGCCGCCGGATATAGATACATATGTTTGTGTACAGCAGGAACCGGGCGACATTCAAAGACCTTCACGCTCCTGTGGTAGAGTATCGCCGCGGTCTTCCGGCAGAACATCGGCCGGCAGGTCGGCCAGAATTTCAAAGGCTCGCACCAGCCCCTCAGCCTTTTCACGCAATACGATCTCGTCGCCTCGGCGAAAAATTTCTACTTCCGGGCCTTTCAGCCGATATTCTTTAGGCAACCGCACGGCTTGACTGTTACCGGAACGAAAAACACGGGCCGTAGCCATGTCGGTCCCTCACGCAGATATACATTGACGTATATACTCGCGTGAGAAGTCAATGCAAGTTCACGCCGGCTGCGCATTTCCGGATGGGCGCGTCACGCAACCGAGTAATATCAAACCTTGGCACGGAGGGCCTTCGCGCGGGGTAAGATCAGGTAGCGGCGCGGCCTGATGTGCCGTTGCTGTCATTTCTCGAAAGGTCGCGATGGCACATTCCCCCTATATCCCGAAATCGGAGCTGTTCAAGGCTTTCCCGAAAATGCACGCGCTTTCGAAGGAGGCGAACGACGTAATGGAGGGCGCCGAAGAAACGCTTTCCGAGCGCGAATTTGCGGGCTGCGACACGAGTTGGGCAAGGGCGCACCTATTCGAGGCGGAATGGCGGATTAACTGCACCAGCGACTACAAGGCCGCCCGCGATGCTGTCGAGCGGCTAAAGGCACCCACCCGCCCGATGGGCTGACGCAAGACTGCGGCGGCAGTTTCGCCCCCGGCACTGACGTTTTCTTTTTGAAACTCGACCGCTCAACGGACCAGCTCCTGGCCAGGCAGTGGCCGTGGCGCTTGCAGCCGACGTTTCTCGATCCGATCAATGATCCCGGGCGGATGATTACTTACCTGCAGGATTTTTGCTGGTCAGATGTAGTGCGCTGCGGGCGGGACAATCGCAAGGAACTCAACCTCGCGGTGTCGGTGATTGCGCGCCTCGTGCTGAAGGGCGGTCAAGCTGGTTATTTGAGCGGACCCGGCTTCGTACCCGCGTTCGAACGCTTTATCGGGGATTGGCAGGACCCGGAAACCGGTTTTTTCGGCGTCACTTACATCATCGACAACAAGGGAAATGAGATCAGAACGACGGATCTCAGCCTGACGTTTCACATGGTGCGCTATGCGCCTCATCTGGTGCGCTGGTGGCAGCGCCTCATCGACACTCTGCTCGCCATCAAGGACCAGGAATACCCGGAAGGCTGGCTCGAAAATTCAAAGATGTCGGATCACAACAATTATGATGTGGTCGAGCTCTTCTTCCGCGGCTGGCCTCACATGCGCTCTGATCAGCGACGACAGGCAAGTCAGGAGGTCGCAAAGATGCTTGACTGGTGCCTTGAATATTCGGTGAGAGACACGGGAGAAATCATAAATCCCGACAAGGGCGACATGGTGATGGACTCCTACTATTTCGCGGCCGCGTTCCTCGATACGATCGGCTACTTTGATGCAAGTAAGCGATTTTGGGCCGATAAGGGGCAGGTACCGACAGACACGGCACCGTTACGAAAAGCGATGATCGGCCAGCTCAAGCGCTTCAATTCTGATTTGACCGTCGTGGACGACACGCTCGAGCGTCTCGGTGCGGGTCCGCGGCCGTGGTCCAACGCTATCCTATAGCGCCTGTTTATCGCGCCCGCAGCCGGCCGTCGTAGGGCGACAGCCCGAAATTGCCACCGCTAAAATTGCCACAATCGCATGGTATTGCAGCGAAACCGGGCGCGTGGAGTGAAACGGAACGTGACGACGAATCCTGCAATTTTTGGCGAGACCCATTTCTGCCAAACCGCGCCGACAACTATTTCGAGAGTTTGCACCTGCTCTCGTCCTGAAGAAACAGGTCGATCAGGGGAAGCGTGCTCAACGCAAAGTTGTCGCGGTGGCCCTCAACCTGGGCAGCTTGAAGAACGGCCAGATCGGCGAATTGAAGGAGACGCCGGGCCTCAGCGCCGGCGCCTGACAGATGCGGCCCCGCCGGAAAGTAGCCGACGTGAGAGCTGCGGCGATTTGGCCGAACCACCAAGTGGATTTGAGCAGATTGCATATCACATGAGTAAGGTAAGCACCCCACCATCTCCCTCAGAGGTTTCCCATGTCAGCATCTCGCAGGTCGGGCTCTGCCGCGTTGGGCACGCCGACCGATCTTTCCCCCGCCAATGTCAGCGCGATCGCCGCGGCCCTCAATCCGATCGTGGCGGACGCGTTTGCGCTCTACCTGAAGACCAAGAATTTTCATTGGCATGTCAGCGGCCCGCATTTCCACGACTACCATCTGCTGCTCGACGACCAAGGCGATCAGATTTTTGCAATGACGGACGAGCTCGCCGAGAGGGTGCGGAAGATCGGCGGAACCACGCTCCGGTCGATCGGGCACATCTCCAAACTCCAGCGCATAACCGACAACGACGCGGAGTTTGTCGCGCCGGCGGACATGCTGCGCGAATTGATGGAGGACAACAAGGGGTTCACTGCCAGTATGCGCGAAGCTCACGAGATAGCGGCGAATAATAACGACGTCGCAACAACCAGCCTGCTCGAGAATTTTATCGACGAGACCGAAAAGCGAACCTGGTTTTTGTTCGAGGCGACTCGGATGACGAACCAGCCGAACCAGTAGCTCCAAGCACTCGTGGTGGGGGCAAGAACGTGCGCCGAGGCGCACCGATTGCCTCTGCCGCGGCACCAGGCGGCGCCCGCTTGCGCTCGGACGCGGCCCCAGGCAAAACTGGTCCGCAGCGGCATTGTAATCGGCGGAGGCGAAGATGCGCGTCGGATTTATCGGGCTCGGCATGATGGGCAAAGGCATGGCGGCCAATCTGCAGAAGGCCGGCCACGAACTTGTCGTGCACGATCTGAGCCGCGCCGCGGCCGAGCCGTTTCTGGCGAAAGGCGCCGTCTGGGCCAATTCGCCAAAGCAGGTCGGCGAGCAGAGCGAAGTCGTCTTCACGTCATTACCGGTGCCGGCCGATGTCGAGCAGGTGGCGCTGGGTCCGAATGGTCTCATCGAGGGCATGCGCCCCGACACGGCTTTCTTCGACATGTCGACCAATTCGGTGGCGACGGTGCGCAAGATCCACGCCGCGTTCGCCGAGAAAAACCTCTACATGCTCGATGCGCCGGTCAGTGGCGGCCCCTCCGGCGCGGTCAGCGGCAAGATGGCGATCTGGGTCGGCGGCGACGAGCAGCAGTTCAACCGCCACAAACTCGTGCTCGACGCGATGGGCGACCAGGCCGCTTATATCGGCCCGATCGGCGCCGGCTCGATCGCCAAGCTCGTGCACAACTGCACGAGCGCGGTGCTGGGCGCGGCGCTCGCCGAGGTCTTCACGATGGGCGTCAAGGCCGGGGTCGACCCGGTCGATTTGTGGGCGGCGGTGCGCCAGGGCGCGACTGGCCGGGTGCGCACCTTCGACCGGCTCGGCGACAAATTCCTGCAAGGCAAGCACGACCCGGCCGATTTCGCATTGCGCCTATTGCACAAGGATGTCGGGCTCGCGGTCGGTCTCGGGCGCGAAGTCGGCGTGCCGATGCGCCTCGCGAATTTGGTCTACGAGGAATTGACCGAAGCGATGAACCGCGGCTGGGGCGCCCGCAATAGCACCGTCGGCCAGCTCTTGCAGGTCGAGCGCGCCGGCATCCCGCCCCTCGCCGCCGACCCCGAGCGCATCGCCGCTGTACGAGAGGCTGACGAGCAGAAGTAAGCCTTTTTACGGGAAACGTCAGGCCAGCAAATATTTGATCGTCGTCTCGAGCAGAGCCGGATCGTCCTTCCAATCACCGTAGATTTCCCACGAGGCGTGCGCGATTTTGCGGTTGTTCGCAGCGCACCAAGCGTGGATTGCATTGTGGGCGTCCCCTAATCGATCGTAAGGACCGACATGAACGGTCCGCGCGACCTCACCAGATGGCGTCTCGATGCATCGGACGTCGCCCTCCCGTTCGAACGGGCGCGCTACCTGGACACCAAAGTCGATATTCATCGCCTCGTTTCGACGCTCTGGGTGGTGATAGAGGAACAGATTGTGTCCAGGGCCCAATGCGCCATTCGTCTTCAAGAACGCCCATACTTTATCGAGCGCCGGCTTCCATGTTCGCGCGATTTCGCTGATGCGCGCCGTGGCCCGGACTGCCGCCACCAATTCTGCCTGCGCCGTTTCCACTACAACATCATAATTCATCGGCATGGTCCTTCCGCACCAGCACGCGTAGCAGCCGTAGGGCGGAAAAGCGCCAGCGCCTTCTGCCATGACGGTGCGCAGCGCTTCGGCGGATTACGCCGCGCTCATCCGCCCTACAAGATTGTTTATTGGGCGGCGGCTCTCATCGGTTGATGCGCCTTGAGGAAGGTGCGCACGCGGTTGATCGTCCGTTCCTTCAGTTCCGGGGGCTCGCGCCAGGGATAGATAGTCACCTCGGCGTTGGGCGCCAGCGAGGCGACATCGATCGAGGTCTGCAGCGGGTGCGCCGGGGTGTCGTCCGGCAATACCAGCATCGGGGTGCGGCAGTTCTTTATGAAATCGCGCGACACGCTGTACAGGAAGTCGGGCCGCACGCGGTAGAGGTTGTGAAAATACTTCTCGATCGCTTCCATTGTCACCTCGGGCCGGCGGGCGCGGAACTCCGGCACCCAATTCTCATGCCCGTGCCGGTACATGACATCCGGGTCCTCGGGCCGGTGCCCGACGCTCTGGCAGAAGACAGCGGCGACGACGCGTTGCGGCGCCCGTTCGAGGAGCTTTCCGGCAAAGCAGCCCCCGATGCAGTAGCCCATGTAGAAGAACTCGCGGATGCCGAGGTGGTCCATCAGCCCCAACTGGTCGTCGGCGAAGGCGTCCCACGGGTCCCCGGTCGGGATCGGCCCAGACGATTCACCCCCATTTGCGTTCCGCTGGTCCATCGTGATGCAGCGGAAGTCGTTTTTGAAGGCCTCGGGAGCGTTGAACACGGCGGTCGGCCAATTGCTAACCCGCGAGTTCAAGCCGCCGCCGGGGGTGACCAGCAGCGGGAAGCCGGAGCCGGTCTCCTCGTAGCGGATGCGGACGTCGCCCTTCTGGTAAAACGGCATGGCGGTTTCTCCTTGCACTGTGTGTCCATCAGGGAGTTCAACCCAATTTTCGCATCGGCTCAACCCCGTTGCGCTGGCTTTCTGCTATTTTGGCGGCTGTTCCGCATGGCAGGGAGAGCGAAGAGCATGGCGCATGACTCAAGGCTGATCAAACACGAGGACGCAATTGAGGATTTGAAGCCGGCCATCCCCGACTGGATCAAGAACTTGCAGCGGCCGAAAACGCCGTGCGTCGTTCCGGCGTTCGGCCCGCTCGAAGGGATTCGTGTCGTCGGCACCGGCCAGCTGATCGCGCAGCCCTATATCGGCACGAAGCTGGCCGAATTCGGCGCGGAGGTGATCCATACCGAACGTCCCGGCGGCGATGTGTTCCGCTTTACCGCGCCGCAATTGACCCGCGGGCCCCGTCCCCACGGCTGCGACGAGGCCGAGGTCACCAAGAACAAATTGTCGATGGGCCTCGACCTCAAGCACGCCCGCGGCATCGAGCTATTGATGGCGCTGTGGAAGATTTCGGACGTCTGGATGGAATCGTCCGCACCCGGAACGCTCGAACGCAACGGCATCACCAACGAGCTGGCGCTGGCGGTCAACCCAAGTCTCGTCATCGTGCGGGTCAGCACCTATGGGCAATACGGCAAGGAGGACTATCTCGGCCGCCCGGGCTACGACGCGATCGCGCAGGCCTATGGCGGCATGATCAACCTCACCGGCGACCCGGCCGGGCCGCCGCAGCGGGCCAAGACCTACACCGGCGATTACCTCACCGCGCTGACCGGATGGGCGACGACGATGATGGCGCTGTGGGAGGTGAAGAAGAGCGGGCGCGGCCAGGTGATCGACCTCGCGCAATACGAAGCGGTGGCGCAGACCAATGGCAACACCCTGCCGCTCTACACCGGCGAAGGCGCGGTCTACGGGCATACCGGGAACCGTCCGCCGGGGTTCCAGCCCTATGATACGTTCAGATGCAGCGACGGGTGGGTTTATATCGGCGCGCTGGGCGGGGCGATTTACGACCGGGTGCCGCGGTTCCTTGGACTGGACCTCGTCGAATACAGCTATGACGCCTGCTCGAAAGACGCCGCGGCGGTCAATTCCGAGAAGGGCCGCGAGCTCGACCGGCGGCTGCGCGAGTATTGCGCGGCGCACACCGCGCTCGAGGTCGAAACCGAGTTGAATGCCGCGAAGATCGGCTGCGCGCGGGTGTTCAACACGCGCGACCAATACGAGGACGCCCATTACGCGGCGCGCGAGATGACGGTGCCGGTGCTGGACCGGCAGTCAGGCGTGCCGATCCGCGTCTACGGCGTCGTGCCGAAAATGTCGTTGACGCCCGGGCGCATCTGGCGCGGCGCGCCGTCGATCGGCGACGACACGACCGACATTCTCGCGCAAATGCTGGGTATGTCCGACGGGGCCATCGACAAATTATACGCCGACGGCGTCGTCCACCGCACCGAGCCCTTCACCGAACCGCAAGTCGCCGCCGTCAACCCGTAGGCGTTCTCGAACTGCCGCTCAGGGTGGCGGCGGCCATTGGGATGAAGTCATTAGCAGGGTGCGGAAAAACTCTGCTGTCGTTCCGGGGCGGCCCGTCAGGGCCGAGCCCGGAACCCATGAACACCGGCCAAGCCTTTGATTTCTCGAGCTGGTGTTCATGGATTCCAGGCTCGCGGGCAAAGCCCGCGCCCCGGAATGACGACATTCCAGCGTTCTTCCGCACCCTGTTTTTAGACCTACATCTTGTGCCATCAACGGACATTGGGGCGACACCTGAAGGCGCATTCGTATGCGGCCGAGGGTTCATGCAGTGAGACGGGATCGCCAACGGGATAGACACGGGGCTTCGAATCCTGACCCCCTTTCAAGGGGAGGGGAGCGGCTGTGATACGGTCTCTTATTCCTTAAGCAATCTTGGACCGCTGACGAACGGATTGCCCCGAAGATAAAATCGCAGGAGCCGGTTCGCAGCCCGCGCGATGCCGATCCTGATGCTCTGCCCGATTTCGCCAGGTTCGTGATCGCCGCGTCCGAGCCATAGAGGGCCTTCTCGGCACAAATCGAGCCCATCGAGCCGACGATCAACCCGCAACGCCGCGGTGAGCCTTCCTGGTCCTCGCGCCAAATCGCGCAGCCGTTCGACTTGACGATTTCGCTGCATGATCGGGATGCCGTCGCGCGGCTCGAGCGCCCTGATGAGGACCCCAGCCCCAATCCCCGCTATCTCGCTTGAGACGTTCAGCATGTATGCGCTGCCATAGACGAGGTATACGTAGGCATGCCCGCGCTCGAGAAAGAGCGACCGATTACGCGGCGTCATCCCGCGGTAGGCGTGCCCCGCGGCGTCGCCGACGACATACGCCTCGGTCTCGACGATGCGGCCGCTGGCCACGCCTTCGGCCATCTCCCGCACCAGTATCTTGCCGATGAGATAACGAGCGAGCGAGGCCGTATCGACCGGCAGCTCCGCACGAGGGAGCGGTGGATGGCCACCCTTATGCCGGCCAGGTTTCAGCGCATCCGCTCGACCCATTGAGCGCGCGAAGGCCCCGGCTCAAACGGATCGCCGAAGTATTGGGTCTCGCGGGCCACCTTCCCGTCTCTGAACTCCATGATGCTCACCGTGTAAGACGGTTGCCCGTCGTAAGTAAGGACGAATTCAGTGACCCAGAGGTCGGCAGCGCCGAGGATGCGCCGCACTGTGAAGCGCTTCATGCTCGGCTGTGCGAAGCGAGACGCCTGAATGTTGCGCCGACCGCGGATGCGCTCGCCCGACTGCGGGTACTCGAGCACCGCATCCTCTCGGTAAATCTGGTGCTCCGCCTCGAAGTCGTTGGCGTCGGAGGCGGCCCAGTGGCGATCCAGGGCCGCTCTGATGTCGTGGTCTTCCATCTCGATCTTCCCTCCCTCACTAATTCAAAGATCGATGACGATGTCGCCCTGAGGTCGGCAGCAGCAGATCAGCGCATTGCCGTCGGCCGGCGGCTCCACGGGCTCTGGCTGGTAGCCGACCGTGCCGATGATGAGCCCGGTCTCGCAAGTGTGGCAGACCCCGGTCCGGCATGCCCACCGCACGGGCACATCGCATGCCTCGGCAAATTCGAGGAGGCTCTGGAAGGCCGGGGCCCAGCGGACGTTTAGGCCGCTCCGCGCAAAGGACACCAATGGCCCCACGCCGGCAGACCCGGCCGGCTGGTGCGGTGGCCGGCGAGGTGCCGCCGCGATGCCCGGTGTCCTCGGCGGACTTGCGCCGAAAATCTCGGTGTGGATGCGGTTGGCGGCGACACCCCAGTTCCCAAGCTCGACGGCAAGGTCGTTCATGAAGGCAGACGGGCCGCATAGATAGAAATCGGCATCGCGCGGCACCCCGAGTTCCTCGATCGCGTGCATATTCAAGCGTCCGGCAGCATCGAAATCGACAGCCAACCGGTCTCCTGGACGTGGAGCGCTGTAGCGGATGTGGCTGTGGCTGTGGGGCAGAGCCTCGAGGAGAGCGCGCGTCTCTGCGGCGAACGGATGCTCGCCGCCGTGACGGGCCCCATAAATCCACCAGACCTCTCTCGACGAGGCCCCGGCGGCCAATGCATGGAGCATGGCGAGTACCGGGGTTGCGCCCACGCCGGCACTCAGCAGGACAACGGGTCCGTCGCCTGGCCTCAGCGTGAAGCTGCCGCGCGGCGCGCTTGCGTCCAGAACGTCGCCAATCCGAACCTGAGTCTCGACGTAGGCCCCGGCCGCGCCGTGGGTCTCCCGCTTGATGCTCAGACGATAGCGATCGTCGCGCGGCTCGCCCGACAGCGAATAACTGCGTAGTAAAGCGGGCGCGTCGGGTGCCGGCCTCAGCCGCAGCACGATAAACTGCCCGGGCAGCGCAGCCGCCAGAGGCTGCCGATCAGGCGGCTCGAGCACCAGCGAGGTCACGCTGGCGCTTTCCCGGTCCTTGCGCGATACACGCAGCCGGCGGAACCCCGTCCAGGCCGGAGGCGGGCCGGCCGCCGGGGTGAGCCCAGGGTTACCCGTCACCGCGCTCCCGCTCCGCTCCCGGTCGAGCAGAGCCTGGAAGGCGCTGCGCCAACCGGCGCTCAGGGCCGGGATCCGCACCGCCCGCTCCAGCTGGCTCCGTGAATGACCGGGCGTGTACAACAGCGCATTAACCTCCGCGATGGTCATACGCTCGGGACCCGCAGTAACCTGCACGATCTCCTCGCCGGCTTCGATCTCTCCCTCCTCGATGACGCGAAAATAAAAGCCGGGTCTGCCATGCGAGACGAGCAGTGCCGCCATCTGCGGTTCGTTCATGCGGATGCCGACCCGATAGCAGGTGACGCGCGGTTGTGTCACTTCAAAGACGGCACTCCCGATGCGATAGCGATCCCCGATGCAAACCTCGCCATCGGGCAGCCCGTCGACAGTGAAATTCTCCCCGAATTGCCCATAGCTGAAATCGCTTCTACCGAGCTGGGCTTGCCAATATGCGTATGAGTCGATCTGGTATACAAAGACCGCCCGATACTCGCCGCCATGCCCCGCCAAATCCCCTTGCCCGTCACCGTCGAGGTTGAGCCGCCGCGCAACACGACGGCCTTGAACGGGGGTCTTCCAGACGGCGGTATGGACCGTCTTCCCTCGCCACGCGACATCGCGCGGCAAACCCACGTTCACCGAAAGCAGGCGAGGCATCGCGCGCTTCTCCCGGTCTTCCATCGAGGCTATCCTCTCACATAGCAGGTATTATGCACCGAGGATTGCGGCTAGTGTAGCGACGGATCGCGGGCGGCATCGCAAGGCCAGGGTTTTCCACCCCAGATTGGGACCATCGCCGATCGGTTGCCCTTTTTGTAGATCCTAAGAGAGCGCTATCGCCGGAGTAGAGGAGCTAGCCCTCATGACGGAACAGCCGTTATCCTCCGATCACGAGGCTGCGTCGGTGCTGTCCGCGCCGGCGCAGAGAGCGCCGCTTGATATGCCGCGGGCGCGACGACGGCCGTGGTCTGGGATCACGATTGTCCGGCTCGCCGTTCTGATCGCTGCCGGAGTTATCGTCGCCCTGTTCGCTACTCAATGGGACCGCTGGGTTGGTTTGGCGGTTCGACAGGTCACAGACGATGCTTATGTTCGCGGCGACATCACGCCGCTGAGCGCGCACATCGAGGGCTATGTGCGCCGCGTCCCAGTGGATGATTTTCAGCGCGTCAAAGAAGGCGAGGTGCTGGTCGAGATCGAGGATGATGATTATCGGGCCAGGGTAGCGCAGGCCGAGGCGGACCTGTACGCGGCCAAAGCCGAGGCGCGCGGTATTGAAGCCGAAGCCAGAAGCCGGCGCTGGAAATTGCAACGCGCCGTGGAGGACCTCGACAACCAAATCGCCCTTTTGCACGCTCGCGTCGCCGCTCTCGATAAGAGCAAGGCGGTGCTGACGCTGGCACAAATCGACTTCAGTCGGGCAAAGCAACTGCTCGGGACCCCGGCGGAAAGCCGTCAGCAGTATGATCGGGCGCAAAAAGCGTTGTCGACTGCCGACGCGCAAGTCAATGAAGCCCTGGCACAAGTTTACCAAGCCCGTGCCTCTTTGGGGTTGCCGGCGCAACCCAGTAGCGGCGAAGATCTCGGCCAAGTGCCGCCAGATCTCGATGAGACCTTTTCTTCTGTCCTCGAGGCGCAGGCAGACCTGATCCAGAGTGCGGCCCAGCTCGGCGTTATCCATTCGTATGCTCAGAGCCCGAAGCAAATGCTCGACGAGTTCGCCAAACAGGGCGACATCGATCGCTATTTCGCTCAGCTCACGACCGAGGCTCCGGCCGTCAAGCAGGCCGAGGCCAAGCTCGATTTGGCCAAAATCAATCTCGGCTATACCCGCATAACCGCCCCGGCTGGCGGCGAAGTCAGCGAGCGCGACGTCCGCGCCGGGCAGTACGTCCATGCGGGGAGCCAAGTCATCACAGTTGTGCCGGACAATGTCTGGGTCGTCGCGAACTACAAGGAAACCCAGCTCACCCATGTCGCGATCGGCCAGCGCGCCGAGATCCGTGTCGACACTTTCCCGGGAATCGTGATCAACGCGATTGTCGACAGCATTGCGCCGGCGAGCGGTGCGCAGTTCAGCTTGCTGCCGCCGGACAATGCGACCGGCAATTTCACCAAGGTCGTGCAACGGATCCCGGTCAAATTGCGGATCAGCCCCGACAACCCGCTGGCCGGCAAATTGCGGCCGGGCATGTCCGTCATCGCGACAATCCTCACCGACACCACACCGCCACCGCCATGACCGTGTCGGAGGCAGCAGCGGCAGCGCCGATGCCGCTCCCCGCGATCGGGCGCTGCGAGTATCCGGCCGTCGGGGTTGTTGCGGTGATGATGGGCGCGGTCATCTCGACCCTCAACGCCCGGCTCACGACGCAAGGTCTCGCCGATATCCGCGGCGCGCTGGGCCTCGGCTTCGACGATGGATCGTGGATCAACACGATCTTCTCTGCCGCGCAAATGGTCGTCACGCCGGCGGCGGCATGGATGGGCACCGTGCTCAGCACCCGCCGCGTGCTGCTGTGGACTGGCGCGATCTTTGCTCTAGCTTCTCTGCCCCCGCCGCTCGTGCATGATTACAACACGCTGATCGGGCTGCAATTCGTCCGCGGGCTCGCGGTCGGCGCCTTCATTCCCGCGGCACTCGGCTTCGTGCTGCGAAGCCTGGCCCCGCAATGGCGGATTTGGGGCATCGCCGCCTACGCGTTCCGCTTCGTTTTTTCGCAGAATATCGCCAGTTCGGTAGAGGGATGGTATTCGGAGACCGGGCATTGGGAATGGATCTTCTGGCAGAATGCGGCCCTGACGCCGGTGATGATGCTGCTCACCGCCGTCGCGATGCCGCACCGGCCGGTGGACCGCGAGTTGCTGCGGCGGACCGATTGGGCCGGCATCGTCTATGCGGGTGCCGGCTTCGGCCTCATCTATGCCGGCCTTGATCAGGGCAACCGGCTCGACTGGCTCAATTCAGGAGTGGTGACCGGGCTCCTGCTTGCCGGCGGCATGCTCGTCGTCGCCTTTATCATGCACGAGGCCCGCGCCGAATACCCGCTGATCCATCTGAGCGTGCTGGCCCGGCCCAATATCGCAGTGGCGACTCTGCTGATCGTGATCTACCCCGGTTTCGGGACCACCGGGGCTGCGTTTGTGGTGCCCGACTATCTGACCCGCGTCCAGGGATTGCGCGCCTTGCAGATCGGTGACGCGCTCAACTGGATCGCGCTGCCGCAATTCGTGCTGGTGCCGCTCGTTGCGCTATTGCTGAAGCGGATCGATGCCCGGCTGTTGCTGGTGTTCGGGGCCACGATGCTCGCGATCGGCAGCTGGATCCAGACGGGACTGACTCACGATTGGGTCAGCGGGGATTTCATGGTCTCGCTGCTGATCGAGGCCGTCGGTCTCGCTTTTGCGATCACCTCGGTGATCGCCTTCGCCGTCGCCAACGTCACGCCGGCGCTGGCGGCGGCGATCGCCACAACGATCCAGATCGCGCGGTGGCTGGGCAGTGAAATCGGCAATGTGGTGATCCAGACCTTTGTGCGCGTTCGCGAGCAGGTCTATTCGAATTTGATCGGACTGCACGTGGTGACCGGTCTGCCGGCGACCGAGCAGGCGACCGCGCAGCTGGCCGGCCCATTCGGCAGCCGCGCGACGGGAATTGGCGAGCCTGCCGCGCAAGGCACGGCGGTGCTCGCCAGCATTGTGCGCCGCGAGGCCTACGTGCTGGCCTACATCGACGCGTTCTGGCTGATTGCCTGGGTTTCGCTGCTGGGTATTCTGCTGGTGCTGCTGCTGCGACCGCCACCGCCGAACCCGCTAATTCCATCGCGCGAAGGGTAGTAGAGTTTAGCGGCTGGAGTTTACGCCGCGCCAAAACTTGGAATTGGCACCCTCAGGTCGAAGTTGCGGAGGCTCGCTTGCTCAAGCGGATAGCCCTCGGTTTCATAGGGCTCTGCGCTCTTGGCGCGCTGGGCGGGGCGATTTATGACCGGGTGCCCAAATTCCTTGGCCTCGACCCGGTCGAAGACAGCTATGACGCGTGCTCGAAAGACGCGGCGGTGGTCGATTCCGAGAAGGGCCGCGAGCTTGACCGGCGGCTGCGCGAGTATTGCACGGCGCATACCGCGCTCGAGGTCGAAACCGAGTTGAATGCGGCGAAGATCGGCTGCGCGAGGGTGTTCAACACGCGAGACCAATACGAGGACGCCCATTACGCAGCGCGCGAGATGATGGTGCCGGTGCTGGACCGGCAGTCGGGCGTGCTGATCCGCGTCTACGGCGTTGTGCGGAAAATGTCGTTGACCCCCGGCCGCATCTGGCGCGGCGCGCCGTCGATCGGCCAGGACACGACGAACATTCTCGCACGCATGCTGGGCCTGTCGGAGGGGGCCATCGACAAATTATACGCCGACGGCGTCGTGCACCGCACCGAGCCCTTCACCGAACCGCAGGTCGCCGCCGTCAACCCGTAGGCGTTCTCGAACCGCCGCTCAATCGGCTTCAGGTGGCCGAGACTCATTTGGTCCAGGCTACACATCGATCTTCGAGAACAGCCAGGCGCCGATCGCGAGCAGGATCGCGGCCAGGCCGCGGCGTTCACCGGCGACCGAGCCACACCCGACGCATCATCCGCATGCGGTCGATCGGCGGCGCCTCGGCCTCGCGGATGCTGTGCCCGGTCGGAGAATGTAGGGCGGAAAAGCGCAGCGCATTCCGCCAGATCGGCGCCCGGCACCGGCGGATTACGCTTCCGCTCATCCGCTCTACGGCTCCTTCCCGCGCAGCTCGGCTGCGTGGTGGGCGCAAGCTGGCTATGATACAGTCGCGAGGGCACGGATCCTCAGCGATCGTCGTGCTGGCGTAAGGCCGTGGGTATTCGGCTCGGTGCATCCGCACACGCGACGTGTCGGATATGCAAATCTGGTGAGAGGAGACGCGAATAATGTCGGAACAACCACAGCCACAGCGGATGCAGCAAACCATGCCCGAGGACGGCGACGGATGGCAGCAAATCAATGCCGGGCCGCATCTGCATATAATGTTCCACCCCAACCGGCAATTGCTCGGCCGCGAGTTGGACGACATCAAACGGCCCTCGATCGTGGTCGCCGTCGCGGGCAAGCGGGAGCAGGCGCTCCGCTTCGATCCCTTCAGCGTGGGCAGCCACTATCACATCCGTCCGAGCCTGCGCGGCAGGCAGCTTCCGCTCTGGGTCGAGGAGGGGCAGAAGCCGCTCGACGTCGCCCTGGCGTTCTTCGAAAAGCCGCTGCGGTTCCGCGGACTCCTCGCACAGGCCGAAGAAGACGATGTGGCGTCCCGGCTGGATGACGCCGACCTGGCCAGTGCCGCCCGGCAGATCCGGGAACTCCACGCTGCTGCAGGACACAAACCGGCCGCTTGATGGTAAGGAGCCAGCCGTCGCGGGGGCGAGGAACAGCTTAACGGCTCGCAAGGAAGGCGAGGCACTCGATTTCGTCCACGACGGGCATATCGACCTCGACGGCGAGCTGCCGTTCAACACCTTTGGCGGCAGCCTCGGCACGGGACGCATCCACGGGGGGAGATGCACTCCAAGCATTGGGCCGCGCCGGATCGCGCCAGGTCAAAGACGCCGACGTGTCGTTCGTAGGCGCCGGCGCTCCGATCGTGACCGGCACGACGTTTATCTTCGTACGCGAGCCGTATTGACGCTCGGGCGCGGCCGACGGCGCTCAAGTGCTCCCTTCCGGCGGCGACAGGATCAAATTAACCCGGGCGCAACGTGGGTCCGGTCCCGCCCTTAACCGGTCTCCCCGTTGGCGCTGAGGATCGACCGGGTTGGGTGGAAAACGGCTTGTCGTGCTGAGTTCGTGGTTTAATCGTCCCTACTACTATAGCGTCTAACGCCTAATCAGCAATTTGCTGCAACATATAGCCCTGGAATACCAACAACTGGCAATCAACACCAGACAAGAACTCGTCCAAGCGTTCCTGCTTTTCGCTAGTGGCAAAAATCACCTGCTGACCGGCCGCCTTTGCGGCAGACGCACGCTGAAGCAGGCGCTGGAAACTTAATTCTCGGGTGGCTTGCTGACGTGGTTCATCAAACACCACAAATCCGAGATGATTGGTTTTGGTGTAACGCGCCAATTCCAGCAGCGCTAGATGGTATGCCCATTTAAGTCGTATAGCGTCGCTGGCAGAAAGTTCGAAACCGATTTCGAAACCCTCTTTCTGCGGACGATAGGTATCAGGTGAAATATCGATTTCCTCCGGCGTAAATGTGCTGAAACCATAAGCCCGTGTTTGTTCACGAATAAGGCTGGTCATGCGATCCAGTTTTAACTGATCTTCCGTACTAAAGCGATCGGTTGGTAGACTGGCGCGCTTGGTCAGGAGTTGGGTGTACCTAGCGGCAAGCGCCACCAGTGTGGCCTTCTGTTGCTCAAAGCGTTGCTGCACATCCTCCAGAGCTTGGAGTTGTGCTTCCAGGCGCAAGCGCTCTTGGATCGCTGCTATTGAAGGCGAGTGTGAGGGAGCAACCATATCTGCGCGTAGCGCCCTGAGGCGCCCGCTCGTCTCATTCGCCTCACCGGTTGCTGCCGCAAGCTGACGGTCGATGTCCGTAATCGCTGCCTCTGTCCGCGCACTGAGCTTCTGGAAAATGGCACGCTGCGACCTGATGTATTCAATATTGCTCTCGACTGGCATTATTTGAGCGCTGGCTTGCTGAGCAAGCAGAGTGTCCTGAATCGGCTGTGAACACGTCGGACAATGATCGGCGGCTGTTGTCTCAAAAATCTTCGAACCGAAATCGCGGAGTTTCTGCGCATCAAGGTTCTTTGGTAGATCCTCCTCAAGTGCTGCAATACGTCTAGCAATTGACGAGCGCTGGCTCACTTCCGCTTGGCGTGCGCGGAAAAGGGCCGCGCGCCGGCCGTTCTGCTCGGAAAGTAGGGTTGTCAGACGATCGATCTCTTCCGCTGTTGCGTCTGCAACGTCTTCGACATTCGGGACCTCTGCTCGATACATTTCCTCAAGCCGGTCGCGAACGTTGCTTGCCTGCTCATCCAGGGCACGCCACTCCTCGCCATCCGGCACAAGGATAAATCCGCGTTCGATGTCCGCGGCGGCGGCGACCGGTTGTGTCGGCACCGCTTCGATCCGGCCATTCACTAACCCAGCGATCGAGCGCATCTCCTCACGCTTAGTGGACCAAGCCGACCTGTTTTCAGCAATGTCCAATTCGAGTTGCTGGCGCAGAAGCTCCAACTCATGCGTCTGCAGGCTGATGAGGAACTCGACCGCGCGACGGCTCACATCGCGGATTTGGAAATAGGTCGGAAATGCTGCGGGCATCGACGACCACCCCGCTTTCTGTTCGACGTATAAAAGCGGAAAGATGGTTTCGAGATAAAGACTTGTCTCGGAACCGTCAAAGCGGCGAACTGTCGGAAGTTGCCAACCAATAAAGTCGGCAAGCATACGGTGAAAACCTGTTTCGCGCTGCGCCGCTCCCGGATCCCAAACAAAAAAATCTCGCTGGGTGTAGCGACCACCCGGCTCCGTCAAAGCCGGGCCGTAAAAGACAGATACAAGCTTCCGGTCTGTCGAGGATACTACGTTGCGCTGGACCGTTATAATCTCGCCCATGCCGTTCGTCAGTTCCACCGACACAGACGATTCAAGAACTCTGTATTGAGGTCCCCCTTCCGATTCTTCCAGATGGCTCGTCATAACGTAGGTAAGCGGTACTTCCCGGCGAGGGCTCAGCATGCGTTCCAAACCCAGTGCATACAGAAGCCCCTGTAGGCAGGTCGACTTGCCTTTGGTGTTGTCGGCCCAGAGTACATTAAGGCCGGGGCCGAGCGGGATGTCGGCGCCGTAAGGCCCATTCTCCGTCTCAGCCCTAAGCCGGATGTGGCGAAGCTGCAGCATCACAACGACAACTCCATACGCATAATCTTGTCGATTGCCCCTTCTGTCGCCAGCGGTCCGATCGCGTCAAGAAAGCCCTTTTCTTCCGCCATCACCGTGTCGGCAGCTAAAAGGGACTTGAGCACCTCTGAGCCTTTATCAGTCAGCTTGACGGTGCGGCCGCGTTCCAGTTCGATCAAGCCATACCCCCTGGCGAATGCGATAGCCCGGTTGAGCGAAGGCTCGACCCGCACGAGTAATACGGATCTCCGGATATTTCCGGACCTGAGTGTGCTTCTGTGGCAGACCACGGTTCGATAACAGGCACCCCTACAGAGCGGGCGAAGCCGAGGCCCAGGCGACCGCGCAGAGCGAGCGGACCAGACCGGGGTTGTTGGCAAACCGGTTCCAGGCCATCTCGCAGGCATCCATGATGTCCGCCAGGCTGGAAAACACCGAGTTGGCGAGCCAGTGACTGCGCAGATAGTGCCAAATCCGCTCGACCGGATTGAGCTCCGGGCTGTACGGCGGCAGCTCCAACAACGTGATATTGCCGGGCACCACGAGGCCTTGGCTCCGGTGCCAGCCGGCACCATCGAGGATCACCACGGCATGGGCATCGGCGGCGACCTGGCTGCTGATCTCGCGGAGATGGTGGTTCATCGCGACGGTATTGCAGATTGGCATGATCAGCCCCGCCCCTTTGCCGTCCGACGGGCAAACCGCACCAAACACATAGGCCGAGGCAAAGCCGAGGTCCTTCGGTGCCGCCGGCCGGCTGCCGGTTTGCCCCGACACCCGGGTCAGGCTGTTTTTCTGGCCGATGCGAGCCTCATCCTGGAACCACACCTCAACTCGTACACCGTGTGGTTGTGCCGCCCGGACTCGCTCTAATTGCAATCCCAGAGTTGCGAAAACGCCGCTTGCGCCGTCGCATCGGCCTGCGGGTGGCGCGGACGCGGCGCCAGCCAACTCAACTGCATCCGGTGCAGCAGTCGGTAAGTGCTCGACAGGCTGCATTCAATTGCAAACTCCTCTTTCAATATTCGTTGCGCGTCGACCCCGCGAAACGCCACCACCCCGTCCCGCGCCAGCTCGGCGCCAGCGACAATCCGTTCCTTGAGCCGCACACTCGTCACCGCGTCGACCCGTGGCTGTCGACCCGGGCGCGGCCGGTCACGCAATCCCTCAATCCCATCCTCTTCGTAGCGGTTATGCCACTCGTAGGCCACCGACCGGCTCAGCCCAGCCAGCCGCGCCGCTTCCTCGGGCTCCATCCCCTCGAGCATGTTCGCAATCATCAGAACCCGCTGGCACACACGCCCGCTCTCCCGTCGTGCCAAGCGCCGCAGCTCCGCCGCCCCCGGTTCGCGGCGAAAGAAGTATACCGACATCGTCCATCCCCCAAACACGGTACCCTCGCCCAATAACTCTACCACATCTGGGGATTACCGGAAGCCGGTATAATTCGGCCGGGCGGAGCAATCGGTCGAAAACACGCTGCGCTTGCTGGCGGGCCTCTCGCGTGCGCGCAGAATGCGCTACGAAATGGAGCTTTTGTAGGCTAGCTCGCTTTCTGCGGCTTCGCCCCAAGATCAGAACGAGGAGCGCGATACCCCACGCTGGCCGAAGATCACCAGCAACGGGTTCAGGCTGAGGGGCGAGCTCGAACGGTCCATCGAGCAGCGTATCGAGGAGGCTAGGCGACATGGTCGTATGGCGGGAAATCCAAGGGACAGCGCAGCAACCACTCCGCGACTGTTCCAAGGGCTAATTGCTCGGCGCTATTTAGGGCGAAATTCGGCACATTGTCCCGAAGGTCCGCCACTAAGGCTTCGACCTCCGATCGCAGAATGTGATGTGCTGCGCCATCCGGCGGGGGACCATAGAGCTGAAGCCGGTTCGTGCGCCGCGAGATCACGCCGACAATCGCTTCATGCAATTGCGGCGCGATGTTGCGAAGCGTCTGCAATGCATTCTCTTTCTCAAGAAACCATCCAATTATATCCCGCACCTCAGAATCGAACTGAGCCGGATCGCTCGTATTAACCCGTTTCTGGAGCTTTTTCGTGAGATTGAGGACAAGCGGGTTTCCTTCATGAGCCCAATCGTCTATTTCCTGCTCAGTCGGCGGGACTGATGGGACCGATAACGACCGACGCAACATCGTCCGGTAATTCCGCGAGTTCCCCTCAAAGCTATCGAGGTCGTGAATATGAGCTTCAAAATCTGTGGCAACATAGCTTAGGACAAGATTTCTGACCTCAGTTGTTTTGTAGGTCAGATGGATGTTAACTTGCCCACTGTCGTGGATAGGGACAGCCAAAATCCAGCGATTGACCTTCACGTCTCCCAGAAGAGCTTGAAGATCTCTTTTCTTCGTGCAGAACTTCTTTAGATCGGTGGTTATTTTAACTTTTTGCTTGTCAGAACGATCAGCAACTTCGCAGGGCTCCTGTACGGCGTAGCACTGATAAACTACGCGATGCGCAAGGCAGTAGTAATCAAGGCCGAAGTCACCTTTGTGGCGGGCCGGAACCTTCATCACGTTGAGAGCGCCGTGTCGGTCCTGCAGCAGACCGAAGACGAACTGCTCCCATTCGGTCGGTTCCCAAAACTCATGGAGGTCCGGCATACACCTGAAGCCCTCATCCCCCCGTTGAATTCCACCTTAGCGATAATTTGAAAATGCGTGCAAGCCCACTGGACTCTCGCGGATTGCCCGCCGCTCGAGGACGGCGTACGCCTCAACGGCTGAATGGCCGTTGTGGGTCGAATCCGGCCGTCTGATCTCGATGGCGAGAAGGGCGGCCGTCGGCGTCATCAATGAAAGCACCGCCCTCAGTCGATGACCATCGCCTACGCTGTCATGATCTCGGTGCGGCGGATCGTGGCCACCGCGTCGGCCCAGTCGTCTTTGTCGGCGGGCTTTTTCAGCAGCCATAAGGCGCCGTACCCTCTCGCGTTGCGATGCGGGCCTCGGATTGCGTTGCTGCGGAGCTTGGGCGGTGCCGTTGATGTCAGCGGACCGGGTCCAGCACGACGACGGGGATCTCGCGCTCGGTCTTCTTCTGGTAATCGGCGTAGGGCGGCCAGAACTCTAGCGCCTTTTTCCACAGCCGCGCGCGCTCCTCGCCCGCGGCGGTCCTGGCCCGCGCCTTCATCTTCGCGCTCCCGACCTGCACCTCGACGTCCGGGTTGGCGAGGATGTTGCGGTACCAGCCCGGGTGTTGCGGTGCGCCGCCTTTTGAGGCGACGACGATATAGCTATCGCCGGCTTGCCCGTAGTACAGCGGGAAGATGAACCTTTCTCCCGACTTCCGACCGGTCGTCGTCAGCAAGAGCGACGGTACGGTGATGTCCGGCCGGCCCGGCTGCGTCGGCTTGTGCATGTGCCCGTCGGTGCCGCCGCTGGAAAGGTAGCGGTTTGCATGTTCCACCATCCCCGGCAGGTTCGGCGCGAGCTTGGCTTCGGTCATGCTTCGAACTCCCTCTGATCGCCAAGAGCATAACATGAAGGGGTCACGCCCCTTGTTGTTGAATTGACAAATATCGATTATTGTGATATCGTGACGTCCCTTTGAACTACCGATAGGGACTTGTCGGTGATGACGCCTCGCGATGGCTGTTTTGCGCCGCAAAACAGCGAAGAACAGCCAGAAAAACGAGGTCATCCCGCTGTTTTTCAGGGCGCCGAACCATTAACTGCCGAGGAATTCCGCGGAGGACGAGACATTGCTGGCTGATAAATCGCTGCAGATAACAGCGAAAACAGCGAGACCGGCCGCGCGGCGGCGAAGCAAAAAGGCGTCGCGCCCGCGAAATTGCTATGGGATGCGCACATCTCGCCGGGCCGGTGAGGAATCCCCTTTCCGCGCCCAGGGGCGGAGAGGGAGGTGCTATGTCCTATGCCGCTTGCGCGGGCATGACGATTCTATTTCAGCACATCGTGCTTTAGGCGCAACGGTATCGCGCTGACGGCCGGCAACCGTCAGTAATGGGTGGCCCAAGGGCTGTTCAGCGCCTCCTCAATGCGGCGGTGCCGGGCCTTGATGATTTCGGCGGGAACGGCGCTGACAAAGGCGTAGAACGTCTTGCTGCGGATCGCGTCGACGACACGTTCGCCGACCCTTTTCGGATCGAGACCCGTCGTGGCGAGGCGTTCGGCCAATGCCGCTTCCTCATTGGCGCGGATCTGCGGCCCGCCCAGGTGGTCCGGGCGATTGCGGGCGCCGCGCGGGATATTCGTGTTGACCGGGCCTGGGCATAGCACCGAGACCCCGACATTGGTGCCTTCCAGCTCGTGCTCCAATGCCTCGGAGAGCGAAAGGACGGCGTATTTGCTCATCGAATACGGGCCCTGGTTGGTGCCGCGGCGGTTCTGGAAGCCGGCCACCGAGGCAGTATTGACGATATGCCCTTCTTCGCCGTGCTTCAGGATCGCGGGGACGAAATGGCGGATGCCGTTGATGACGCCCCAGATGTTGACGCCGATCACGAATTCCCAGTCGCCGCGCGGCACGTCGACCAGTCTGGTGCCGTGCATCGGCACACCGGCATTGTTGCAGGCGATGTGGAGCTTGCCGAAATTGCGCTCGGCTTCCGCCAGAGCATCGAGCACGGATTGCTCCTGCGTAACGTCGATCCGCACCGGCATGACCCGCTTGTTGGTGCCGGAGAGGCCATGAGCCGCCTCTTCGAGAGCATCTTTCTGGATGTCGGCCATCACCACGTTCGCACCAGCCTCGGCGAGCGCTGTCGCAATGCCGAGGCCGATGCCGGAAGCGGCGCCGGTGACGATCGCGGTCTTGCCGGAGATGTCCATTCGCGGGACCCCTCAGTGAAAATAGCGCCCGGAGTTGATGACGACAGTCTGGCCAGTCATTGTCTCCGTGCGGCACATGGTGACCACCATGTCGGCGCAGTCGTCCTTGTCAGCGGGCTTTTTGAGGAGCGAGGTGTTCGCGGAGCGCTCAATAAACTCAGGCCGGAGATTGGCGGTTGCCCGGGTGCCCTCCAGAAGGCCAGGCGCGACGCAGTTGACCAATGTCTCGGGCGCCAACGCCACCGCCATGCAGCGCGTCAGATGGATCAAGCCCGCCTTCGACACCGCATAGGCGATCGACGAGCCCGTCGGCCCGATCCCCGACACGGAGGAGATGTTGACGATGCGGCCGCGGCCCTGCGCCTTCATTACCGGCGCTACCGCCTTCATCAAGCGCATTGGCCCCGTCAGGTTGATGGCGATGATCTTGTCCCACACCTCCATCGTCAGAGTGTCGAGGTCGGTGAACGGGATCGCGATGTTGTACGCAGCGTCGTTGACGAGGATATCGAGACGGCCGAAACGCCCGGTCACGTCGCCGACCACCCGCTCCACCGCGGCGGGGTCGGTGATGTCACAGCCAAAGGCCGCGGCGTCGATCTGATGCCGCGAGGCCAGCTCGCGCGCGACACCCTCCGCCTGGTCGCGGCTCTGCGCGTACATGGCGGCAATATGCACGCCCTCCTTCGCCAGCGCGTGACAGATGCGCTGCCCGAGCCCGCCATTGCCCCCGGTCACCAATGCGACCGCACCCCTGAGGTCCATCAACTTCTCCCGCGTTACGAGTCACAGCGAGTGATAATGCGCACATCAAAAATTTTGTCACACCGGCGAAGCCTGCCCCTGGCAGAGAACAGGAGGCCGGTGCCCATGGCAGATATGGGTCCCGGCCTTCGCCCGGCCTTCGCCGGGAAGACAAGGAGGGGATCATCCAATGCATTCAAGCACTACGCGAACGACTCGGTCATTGCCGAGTAGACCAGGGTGCGCAAGTCGCGGCGCAAGCTCAGGCGCGCCTCGCTGCCGATCACCTGGGTCATGAACACGACCGTCAGCTCTTCCTTGGGGTCGATCCAGAAGGCGGTCGCTGCCGCGCCGCCCCAGAAATATTCGCCGAGCGAGCCCGGCAGGCGGGTTTTGGCGACGTTGACGTTGACTCCGCAGCCGAGCGAAAAGCCGACCCCGGCATAGCCGGATTCGCTGAACATTCCGGGCAATGCCATGTCGGCGATCTCGCGGCCCTCTGGCAGATAGTTGAGACTGAACAAAGCGACCGTCTTGGGGCCGAGGATCTGCACGCCGTCGAGGGTGCCGCCGTTCAGCATCATGCGGCAGAAGCGCAGATAATCGTGCGCTGTGGAAACCAGGCCGCCGCCGCCCGATTCCAGCTTTGGCGGGGTCGCGTAGGTGCTCTCTCGCGCGTCGTCCTGCAATTTCAAACCGGGACCCTTGCCCTCTGGCTGATAGCAGGAGGTGAAACGCTCGGTCTTGTCCGAAGGCACCCAGAACGCCGTGTCATTCATGCCGAGCGGCTCGAACAGCCGCGTGCGCAGGAACTCGCCAAAGCTCATGCCGCACAGCTTTTCGACGAGGTAGCCCAACACGTCGATCGCCACCGAATAATTCCAGGCCGTTCCCGGCGAGAAATCGAGCGGTATCCGCGCCAGCTGGTCGATCATCTCCGGCAATCCGCCGGGGGTCTGACGGTCGGTCACTTTGGCCTTGCGATAGGCGGCGTCTATGGCGCTGCGCATCATGAAGCCGTAAGTGAGACCGGAGGTGTGGGTCGCGAGATCGACCACCTTCATCGGCCTCGAGGTCGGCGTCGTGATATAATTGGGCGGCGCGTCGGCCAGCAGCGACGGCATGCCGCTGGCGTAGACACCGAGGTCCTGCCACGCCGGAATGTGGCTGTGGACTGCATCGTCGAGGCCGATCACCCCCTCTTCGACGAGCATCATGAGCGCAACCGCGGTGATCGGCTTCGACATCGAGTAGATGCGGAAGATCGCGTCCTCGCGCATCGGCTTGCCGCGCTCGATGTCCATCTGACCGTATAGGGCGGTATGGACGAGATGGCCCTTGCGATAGACGTAGGTCAGCATGCCGGGAAGATAGCCGCCATCGACATAGCGGCGCTTCATCACTTCGTCGAGCCGCGCCAGCCGCGCCGACGACATGCCTACCGTTTCGGGCTTCATCAGGATCCTCCTTCAACGCGAGCCGCTTTGCGACGGCGACCAGTTATAGACCCGCTGGAGCGTCTCACCCATGAGCGCGGCCCGGTCGCCGTCGGACAGGCGGTCGGTGACGCGAAACGCCTCGACCCCCTGCTCGTAGGTCAACAATGCGACCGCACGCGTCCAGTCGGTGCCCCACAGGCAGCGATCTAAGCCAAAGGCGTCGAAGATGCGGCCGAGCGGATCCCAGATGTCTTTGTAGGGGAACGCTTCGTGCGACAACGTGCCGGCGCCGCTGATCTTGATGGCGATGTTGTCGCGGGCGGCCAGCGCCAACACCTTCGGCAGTTCGGCGAACGGCTCGGCCGGCGGCGGCGGCTCAAACGGCTGTTGCAGCCCGAGGTGGTCGATCACCAGCTGCGTGTTGGGGTTTCGCGCTGCCAGCTGTGCGGCTTGCTCCAGGCGCCCCCAACACAACAGGTTGACCGGCAGGGAATGTTGCGCCGCGGCGGCCAGAACCCGGTTGAGGCCGGGGTCGGCGGGGTCGGCCGAAACCTCGTCTCGCAGCATGACCCGGATGCCGACGGTGCCCTCGGTAGCCGCCCAGTCGGCGATCGTGTCGGCCACTGCGGGATCGGCCGGGTCGACCGGCTTGACCAACCTGAACCGGCTGGGGTGCGCCGCATAAACTCGAAGGGCATAACTGGCGTCGTAGCGATACATGGCAAACGGCGACACCAGCACGGCGCCATCGACGCCGACGGCGTCCATGGCGGCCACCATCTGGTCGCCGGTAACCTCCGCCGGGCCGTGAAGAACGCCCGCCCAGGGCCGTCCCGGGTGGTTGCGCTCGTAGGCGTGGACCTGGGAATCCAATGTCGGCATGACCTCAACCCCTCGACGGAATCAGCCTAATCTCCGGTGTCGGATCGGGACGCTACGCTGCGCCGTTCCGGGGTTCAAGGCGGCAGTCAGACGATCGGCGCCGGGCCGTTTCTGGACCGAAGCGGATTCAACCGCTGAATCTCGCTCGGTAATCCTGCGGCGTCGCAGCCAACAGGCGCACAAAGCTTCGGCGCAGTGTCTCCTCCGATCCGAAGCCGCAGCGCGCGGCGATGCGGTTGACCGGCAGACGTGTATCGGAGAGCAGATGTCGCGCCGCTTCCACCCTGAGCCGCTCGCATGCTCTTCGGTCATGTGGCTGCAATTCCAAGACGGTCAGCGTTATGAACCCTACAATGACCCCCCACAGATGGGCGGCGAAACCGAAGAGACTGGGGGCCTGATGTGGCGTGCCCTAACCGAAATGCCCGGCGATATGGGTGTAGAGGGCGCGCAGGGCGGTGGCTTCGGCGCCTTCGGGGCGGCCGGGGCGGCTCTGCGGGTTCCACGCCATCACGTCGAGATGCGCCCAGGGGATTTGGGGCTCGACGAATTCCTGCAGGTAGAGCGCCGCGGTGATGGCGCCGGCATGCGGCGATTCGGAGACGTTGTTGATATCGGCGATCTTGCTGTCGATCATCTTGCGGTAGGGGCGCCAAAGCGGCATCCGCCACATCGGGTCTTCCTCGGCCGCGGCGGCTTCGAGCAAGCCGCGGGCGAGCCCCTCGTCGTTGCAGAACAATGCCGCCAATTCGGGGCCGAGCGCGACCCGCGCCGCCCCGGTCAGGGTCGCCATGTCGACCAGCAGTTGCGGTTTTTCGGTCGAGGCCTCGGCCAGCGCGTCGCACAGGATGAGGCGTCCTTCGGCATCGGTGTTCCCGATCTCGACGGTCAGCCCCTTCCTGGTGCGCACAATGTCGAGCGGGCGCATCGCATTGCCGGAGACCGCATTCTCGACGCAGGGCAGCAGCACGCGCAGGCGCACCGGCAGGCCGGCGTCCATGATCGCCTGGGCGAGCCCCAGCACGATCGCGGCGCCCGCCATGTCCTTCTTCATCAGCCGCATGCCCGAGGCGCTCTTCAGGTCGAGCCCGCCCGTATCGAAGCACACCCCCTTGCCGACGAGGGTCACCTTCGGCGCCGCCGGATCGCCCCATACGATGTCGACAAGCCGCGGGGGGCACGCGCTCGCGCGGCCGACGGCATGGATGGTCGGATAATTCTCGGCGAGCAGGTCGTCTCCGACGATGACGTGATGACGGGCGCCGGCGGCCTTGGCGACGCGCACCGCTTCGCCGGCGAGCTCCTCGGGCCCGAGGTCTCCGGCCGGCGTGTTGGCGAGGTCGCGGGCGAGAAACACCGCTGCGGCGAGCCGCTCGACGCGGCCGCGATCGGCATCCTCGGGCCACACCAATGTCGCGGCAGATCGGGGCTTTGCGCTATAGCGCGTGAAGGCATAGGTCGCGAGCGCCCAGCCGAGCGCGAGGCTCGTCGGGTCGGCGCCGCCGGGAACCGCATCGAGCCGATAGCTCGCCTCGGGCAGCGCCATCGGTAGCGCGGCGAGCGCCCACATCCGTCCCTCGGCATCGGCTCCGTCGCCGCGCCCGACCAGCACCCGGGCGAGCTTGCCGCTCTCCCCGGGAACCAAGGCATGCTTTCCGGCTTCGGCGGTAAAACCGATCGACGTCAGCCAATTGCGCTCGCGCTCCGGCGCCTCGTCGAGCCAGGCCGGGAATTCGCTTTTGGTCAGAGCGGCGATCGGAACCGCGCCTTCGGTTTCGTCGATCAAGGAAAAGGCCATATCAGTGCTCTCGCGACTGCGGGACGAAATCGCAGAATGGCCGGCCAGGCTATTTCGAGCAAGACGAAGCGCTGGGGCAGAGTTCCTCGAGACGGATCACCAGCGGCATGAAGAAGACCGGCACCGTGATCGACAGGGGCAGCAGTCTGGCGTCGTCGGTTACGGTCAGCTCGACCTTTCGCGGCGCGTCGTCGGGGTCGCCGTCGTCGCTGGTTTCGCCTCGGAAGCCGGCGATCGGACGCAAGGTCAGTTCGGCCCGCAGCGTGCCGTCAACCGGGTTGCTCCTCCGAAGTATCTCCCCGACAATGTCGAAGCGCCGCGCGCCGTCATAGACCGGGATCGTAAACCTGCGGCCGGGCCCGGCCGCGTGCAGCGCCTCGCGGATGCGTTCGAGGGCTGAAAGCGGATCGACCGAATTCTTGCGGAACGCCTCGGCCAGCGGCGGCTTGCGGCTGGTGTCGTCGGGACCTCGCTCCGCGACCGTCGCGCTGGAACGGCGGACGAAGAGCATGCTGACCCGGCTGTTGCGACGCTTGCGCAGATCATAGGCCGCCAGATAACGCGACGGCTCTGCTGTCCGATCCGTGCCAAGGCGCCCCTCGGCCGAGGCGGTCGCGCGAAACCGGGAGAGCAAGTGGGGCAGGCCTAGGGTCGTGATTTCGATCTCGTCGTGATACCCGACACTGCTATCGCGCCCGACACTGGCCTCGTGCCCGACACTGGCATCGTGCCCGACACTGACATCGTGCAAGGTCAGGCGGATATTCGCCGCAGGAAGGCCCGCCCAAAAAGCGCTGTAGTTTGCGACAATGTCTTCGGCGGCTGCCGGGCCGGCTATCATGGCCCCGAGTAGGACGGCGATGGCAGAGCCGCACCGCGCCCAGGCTTGCCGCCAACAGCGCAGCACGGTCTCAAACCGGGATGTAATTCCAGCTCGCTCCGTTCCACACGATCTTCTCGCCGCCTGGGAACAGGAGCTCGATCGCGCCCGACGGCGAGCGGGTCCGCTTGACCTTACCCGCAGCGCCCAACTCCTCCGCCTCCCAACGGTCGGTAAGAGCGAGCCCGATCCGGCTCGGGCTCAGCCCGTCCTTTTGCAACGCAATCGCGTCATCGAGAAGCTCGCGGACAATGCTCATGTCGTGACCCCCCGTCGTTCACACTAAGGCACGAGCTCGGCTACCGTGTCGTCAGGCAGCCGTCCCTGCGCCCGATACTGGCCGATCTTATCGAGCAACGGCGCATCCGACACGGTGTAAAGGATCGCATCCATGTTACCGGCGTTGCTGTGTCGGCGCCAGGCGAAACCAGGCACGACAAAAACATCGTTCGCCCCCCATTCGAAGCGCTGCCCGGCCACTTCCGTGACCCCCTCGCCCTCCATCGCGATGCAGAGCGTGCTCGCGGTCTCTCGCTTGAACCGGGTCGTCTCACCCGGGCGGAGCAGTTGCGCTGTGTAATCCAATGTCGGAAACAGCGAGGCTCCGGTCGCCGGGTTGACGAACCTCAATGAAAGAGCGTCGTACGGATCTCCCTCTTCCCGACGCAGCCCGTCGAGTGCTTCCCGAATGTCGGCGCCGCGGTACCGGAACATCGGCGTCGTGTCCCGTCCGAAACCGCGCCGGTGCGGCGCAAAACGCGGCACCAAGCCGCCGTGGCCGTACAGCTTCTGCGAATACGCCGGCGGCCGTACGACCTGCTGCGCTCGGGCGTTGCCGTCCGTTTTTCCCGGATAGGCCTCGTCGAGCCAGACGCAATCGAGAAACTCCATCAGCGGAAAATCCAATACGTCGATCCACACGACCGGCTCGCCGCCGTCATTGCCGTGATCGTGCCATGTGCCGTTCGGAGTCAGGATCAAATCACCGCGCGCGGCTTCGCAGCGCTCCCCGTCGATCGTCGTGTAGCCACCTTCGTTCGATAGGATGGTGCGGCTGGCATTCGGGGTGTGGATGTGGACCGGTGCAACATCGCCCGGGTTGTAGATCGATACCGCGCAGCGCATCGTACTGGTGACTTGCAGGCGACCGCCGAGCCCGGGGTTGGTCAGCAAGAACTGCTGGCGTTCGGCAAATTCGATCGGCGAGACATCGGCGCCGCGCGCGATCTCGGCAATGCGATCGAGATAAGGCGAGATCTCGCTCCACCGCCAATGATGGGCAACCGGCTTGAGCTGGGCTGTGCCGACCCGGCCGGCGGCGACCTGCCCGCCCGCGGAGAGTCCGGTTTCGCGAAACCACGGGCGTTGCGCCGGGGCATTCGCCTGGGTTCGCAGCCAGATGTGAAACCTTGCAGCCTCGGAATTGAGCCGCTCCATGGCCTCTCTCGGCCCGATGGATGGTGCCGGGTTGCTCATTTCAGCTCCTCTGCTCGCGCGAACAATCGCAGATCGCCGACGAGGCCTTCGTCGCGCTCGATGCCGTACTCGCTGCGCTCGGCCTCCGCCTTTTCGAGCACCATCAGAACCGCCGGATCCGCGGTTTCGAAGACGCGAAGATTCCGCTTATCAAACCCCAACTCCGCCAGCTTCCCCTTGATCGGCACTGCAGGCAGCCGTTCGGCGATATCGATCAGTTCGATCAAACCCTCGACCGTGATCCCGGCGGCCTCGATCTCGCGCTGCAGCGCCTCGGCCGCGGCGTCTTTAGCCTGCCTTTCCGCCTCCAGAGCCCGGGCCCGTTCTTCGGTTTGTCGCCGGTATTCAGTGTAATGCGGCTGGATCCTTTGCAGGAAGATGGGCGTGGGCATCTCGCGGGTGTCGAGCCAGCTCTTCGCCTTGGTCCAGGTCGTGGCAAGCCAGTGGCGGATCCCCGAGTCCTTGATTTCGCGTATCCGGTCGGCGCGCAGCGCGGCCGCCCAGCGGATCTGGGTTGGGGCGCCGGTCAATACCGCCCAGCCATCCTCCTGCGGCGGCGCGCTGACGGCGAGGCTGGGTTCGATGGCGGCGGCTTGTCCCGTCGCATGGCGCCGCTTCGCCTGCTCGAACTGGCGGCGATACTCCCCTTCCCATTCGTCGCTGTCCTCATCGGGGACAAACCCGTTTTTGTCCCAGAACGCGCGTGTGGTTGCCTCGATCGCTTCTTCTCGCACCGCCCGAAGATCCATGCTCCTGGCCTCCATTGGCCGACCCGGTCCAGACGGTATCATGATCCGGCGCGGAGAGAAGAGCCTTAGCAATCGCCTAGCGGAGTCGGGAAGTCGAGCGCCCACGCCGATCCGGAGGATGCTGCGAAAGGGCAAAAAACCCTACGCGAACTGAGCGCAATCCGTCGCATTGAAGGTCTCGCCGTTACGGGTGCATTCGGGTACGGCGAGAGCGAGGAAGGCGCCGGCAACGCTTTCCGGCGGCGGCAGGTGCGCCGGATCTTCTCCGGGGAAGGCGCGGGCGCGCAATCGGGTGCGCACGATGCCGGGGTCGATCAGGTTGGCGCGCACGCGCGTTTTGGTGATTTCGCCGGCATAGATCTTCACCAGCATTTCGAGGCCGGCCTTGCTGATTGCGTAAGGGCCCCAATAGGGGTGGACGCCGTGGGCCACCCCTGAGGTGGCAAAGATGGTGCGGCCAGCCGGGGCGGCGCGCAGCAGCGGGTCCATCGCCCGGATGAGCCGCCAATTCGCGGTCAGGTTGAGGTCGATGACCTCGCTCCAAGTCGCGGGAGCGATATGGCCGAGGGGCGAGAAGACGCCGAATTCAGCGGCGTTGCCGACCAGGATGTCGAGCCGGCCCCAGCGGTCCAGAATCCTCGCGGCGAGCTCGTCGATCTTGATGAAATCGCGCAGGTCGACCGGGACGAGGGTGGCGCTGCCGCCGGCCGCGCGAACTGCGTCATCGACCTCTTCGAGGCCGCCGACCGTACGCGCCGCCAGCACCACATGCGCGCCCTCTCGCGCAAATCTCTCGGCCACCGCCGCGCCGATGCCGCGCGACGCGCCGGTGATCAATGCGATTTTGCCGGCGAGGCGACCCCGCGGTTCGGAGGAATCCTGATCCCCGGTCATCAGGTCGCCTCGGTGGCCGTTTCGGGTGGTCGCCGAAGCTCTCCCCGGAACTCCCATCGGCGCACCACCATGAGAGCGATGATGCTGAGGCCGGCGGTGAAGGCCAGATAAAAGCTCGGCGACAGGCTGTCTCCCGTTATGGCGATCAGCCAAGTCGCGACGAATGGCGCAAAGCCGCCGAAGATCGTCACCGAGATGCTGTAGCTGAGCGACACACCGACGCCGCGCGTCTCGGTCGGGAACAACTCGGACATCAGCGCGGGAAGCACGCCGCTGTAGCCGGCTTTGACGAGACTGAGCCAACTGGCGGCGAAGATCGCGCTCGCCAGCGAGGGATGGGCCACCATGAAATAAAACACCGGGTAGGCCGAGATCAGGAACAAACAAGCCATCGCCAGCATGATGCCGGAGCGCCCGATCTTGTCGGACCAATGACCGGAAAGCGGCGACACGGCGGCGAGGATCGCCGCGCCGACCATTGTCGCGGTGAAGCCGGTCGCCTGCGGCAGGCCGAGCTGCTTAACCGCATAGGTCGGGATATAAAGGATCAAATAATTCGAGCTGTTCGAGATGATCGAGGCGCCGAGGGCCAGCATTACCCGGCCCGGGTAGCGGCGCAGCAGGTTGCGCACCGGCGTGCCGGTCGGCTTGACGGCGTCAAATTCCGGCGTCTCGATCATGCGCCGCCGGATATAAAGACCGACCGGTCCGATCAAGAGACCGAAGAAGAATGGTACGCGCCAGCCCCAAGCCAACAGCTGATCGGGGGGTAAGACACCGGTCAGCACAACCCCGAACGCAGACGCCAGCAATGCCGTTACGCCTTGGCTGGCCCATTGCCAGCTGGCCGCGAACCCCTTGCGACCCTTGGACTGCTCGACGACGAAAGCGACGGCGCTGCCGAACTCGCCGCCCACCGAAAAGCCCTGCAAGAGGCGCGCGAATAGAATAATGATCGGGGCGGCGATGCCGATCGTCGCGTAGGTCGGCGTCACCGCCGTCATCGTCGTGCCGATCATCATCAGCAGGATCGACAGGGTCAGTCCCGCCTTGCGGCCGGCGCGGTCGGTAAAGGCGCCGATGACGATCGCCCCGAGCGGCCGCACCAGGTAGGAGGCGCCGAACGTGCCGAGCGTGAGCAACAACGAGACCGTCTCGTTGCCGGTCGGAAAGAACAGTTTTGCGATCGTTACGGCGAAATAGCCGTAGATCAGAAAATCAAACCATTCGAGCGTATTGCCGATCGAGGCCGCGAGAATCACCCGATAGAGCGGCAGCGAGGCCGCTGAACCAGGGCTGGTAGCGCGCATCGGAAGAATTCAAGCGGGCGCAGCGAGCAGCGAAAGCTGCACCGAAACCTTGCCGTTATCGGCATCGGTCGGCGGGATCGGATAGTCGCCGGTAAAGCAGGCGTCGCAGAAACGCGGCGTGAGGCGATCGCGCCGGGGCTCCCCCATCGCCCGGTAGAGCCCGTCGATCGTCAGGAAAGCGAGACTGTCCACGCCTATGAGTTTGGCCATCCCTGCGACATCGAAGCGCGCCGCGAGCAACTCATCGCGCTCCGGCGTGGCAATTCCGTAAAAGCAAGGATGGGTTGTCGGCGGGCTCGATATGCGCATATGGACAGCCGTGGCCCCGGCACGCCGCACCATCTCGACGATCTTGATCGAGGTCGTGCCGCGCACGATCGAGTTGTCGACGAGAATGACCCGCTTGCCCTTCAGATTGGCTCGGCTCGCATTGTGCTTCAGGCGTACGCCCAGGTGACGGATCTGATCGGTTGGCTCGATGAAGGTCCGCCCGACATAGTGGTTGCGGATGATCCCGAGCTCGAAAGGCAATCCCGATTCCTGCGCATAACCGATTGCCGCCGGCACGCCGGAATCCGGAACCGGGACGACGATGTCGGCGTCGATGTGGCTTTCGCGGGCGAGCTCTCTGCCGATCCGCTTGCGCGCCTCATAAACGCTGGTTCCCTCGACGACGCTGTCGGGTCGAGCGAAGTAGATGTGCTCGAAGACGCAGAAGCGGCTCTTGCGGTGCTCGAACGGCATCACGCTGCGCACGCCGCCGGCCCCGATGATGACGATTTCTCCGGGCTCGATGTCGCGCTCGAACTCGGCGCCGATGATGTCGAGCGCGCAGGTTTCCGAAGCCAGTATCCGGGACTGACCGAGCCGTCCGAGGACCAGCGGCCGCACGCCGAGCGGATCGCGCACCCCGATGACCTCGTTCTGCGACAGCGCCACCAGGGAATAGGCGCCCTGGACCTGCCGCAACGCATCGGTCAGCCGGTCGACGACGGTGTCCTTGAGGCTCGTCGCGATCAGATGGACGATGACCTCGGTGTCGCTCGTCGATTGGAACAGACTGCCGCGGCGCACCAGTTGGCGCCGCAGCTGATAAGAGTTCGTCAGATTGCCGTTGTGGCAGATGGCCAGCCCGCCGAACTCGAAATCCGCGAACAAGGGCTGCACGTTGCGCAACGCGACCTCCCCCGTCGTCGCATAGCGGACATGGCCGATGGCAGCACTGCCGCGCAGGCGTCCAATCACCTCCTTGGAGCTGAAATTATCGCTGACGAGGCCTTGGCCGCGATGCGCGTTGAACTGCTCGCCGTCATAGGCGACGATCCCGGCAGCCTCCTGACCGCGATGTTGGAGCGCGTGCATCCCGAGCGCCGCGAGCGCCGCCGCATCGGGGTGGCCATAGACCCCGAATACGCCGCATTCTTCGTGGAAATGATCGGTGTCCAGGGGCATTCCCGCGATCCTGGTCTCGGAACCCGCTACATAATTCCTTCATAAAAGAAATACGAGTCGGGCCTTCGCACACCTGCTATCGCGTGTTCTTGATCAGCCGATCCATATCGCTACGGTCACCGGGTTTGTAGCTCGGCGCCGCTTCCTGACCGGGCTTCACGGTTGAGGCCGTGGTGGGGCTCGAATAGGCGCGCATGGCTTTTTGCGCCTCTTGCGCCCGATCGAATGCCCGGTGGGTGTCATCGGCGACACCGGCGCTCTTCACTTGGAGCGAATCGGGCAACGCTGTCCGCAGGATATCCGCCCCTTTCGCAAGGAACCGTTCGCTTTTTGCCTCCTTGATCCAGGGCGGCCGATCGTTCTGCGGCAGGCTGACATCGACGACCAGATAGGCGAGACAGACGAGCACGACCCCGCGGGCCAACCCGAAAATTAATCCGAGCGTCCGATTGATCGGCGACAGGGCGCCCGAATTGGCAAAGCGCGCAATGTAACCGGTTATGATCGTCAGCACGATCAGGCTGATCACGAACAGTCCGGCCCCGGCGATCAGGTCCGCGAGGAGCGGCGTCGTCACGAACCGCACCGCGAATGCGTAAACGCTGTTGAACCCGTAAAGCGTGATCGCCGCCGCACCGACCCAGGCGATGATCGACAGCGCCTCGCGCACAAAACCACGGGCGAAAGCGAAGATCGCCGAGAGTGCGATGATCGCGATGATCACGAGGTCGAGTGCATTCACTGGACGATCTCTCTCACGCTTCGCCGGCGGGGCGCGTGCCGGGCAGACAGTCGGGTAACCAGCTCGCTCAAATGTCCGATCGCTATGGTCTTAAGTCCGGTTTCGGTGGCGCGCGATCGCCCGGCGCCAGGGCTCCGGTGGAGTGGCATCCAGGCCGTGCCGAAGCCGAGCTTGGCAGCTTCCTTGAGGCGCGCCTCGCTGTGGCCGACCGGACGCACATCGCCCGAGAGGGCGATTTCGCCAAAGACCACGGTGTCGGCAGGCACCGGCGTCTCGGTCAAGGCCGACACGAGAGCGCCGGCGACCGCGAGATCCGCGGCCGGCTCGACAATCCGGAGCCCGCCGGCGACATTCAGGTAAATGTCGTTGGCTCCGACCGATAGGCCGCAGCGGGCATCGAGAACAGCAATGATCATGGCGAGCCGGGTCCCGTCCCAGCCGACCACGGCGCGCCGCGGCGTGCCGAGCAGGGCCGGGGCGATCAGCGCCTGGACCTCGACGAGCACCGGCCGCGTCCCCTCGATGCCGGCAAACACAGCCGAGCCGCTGAGCTGCCCAGCGTTGGAGCCGACCGGTTCGTCTATTTCCGAATCGCCGTCAGGCATTCCGCGCCCGGCGAGGAACAAGGCCGACGGGTTCGGGACTTCGGCCAGCCCGCGATCGCTCATCTCGAATACGCCGATCTCGTCGGTCGCCCCAAAGCGGTTCTTGACAGCGCGCAGAATGCGGAACTGATGGCCGCGTTCGCCTTCGAAATAAAGCACCGTATCGACCATGTGCTCAAGCACCCGCGGACCGGCGATCACGCCTTCCTTTGTCACATGGCCGACCAGGATCAGCACAAAGCCGCGCCGTTTGGCGAGGCGTATCAGCTCCTGCGCGGCCCCGCGCACTTGGCTCACCGTGCCGGGAGCGCTGTCCAAGGTGTCGAGGTACATGGTCTGGATCGAATCGACGATCACCAGACCGGGCGCGTCATCCCGGTCGAGCGAGGCGACGATGTCGCGCACGCTGCTGGCGGCGGCCAGCAACACCGGGCTCTCGGCGACACCAAGCCGCTCGGCGCGCAGCCGAACCTGATCGATCGCCTCCTCGCCGGTGATGTAGGCGGCACATGGCGGCGCCGCGTCGGGCCTCCCCGGAGGGAGCGCCATCGCCGTCGCGGCCTGCAGCAGTAAGGTCGATTTCCCGATCCCCGGATCCCCGCCAACCAGGATCGCCGAGCCCGGAACAAACCCGCCGCCGCAGACGCGGTCGAGTTCGGCGATGCCGGTTCGCCGGCGGGGCGGCAGCATGCTGGGCCCGGTGAGGCCGACAAAGCCGAGCGGGCGACCGCCGCGGCGGTCCTTGGAGAGCCCCTTGGAGAGCCCCTGGGGCGGCGCGTCGCGCGGCAGCTCTTCGATCAGGCTGTTCCAGGCCTCGCAACCCTCGCACCGGCCGGTCCACTTGGCATGAACCGAGCCGCATTGCTGGCAAACAAAACGCGCCTGGGGTCGCGCCATCCGCTCAATTCCAATGAGACATCGGGCGCTTCATGCCGCTCGGACCTGCATCTTGATGGGCCCGTCGGCGCGGCCGTTGATGAACTGGTCGACATAAGGATTGCCGGAACGGTCGATCTCGGCGGTCGGCCCGTGCCAGACGATGCGCCCGCCGTGCAGCATGGCGATGCGGTCGGCGATCTTGCGGGCGCTGACCATGTCGTGGGTGATCGACACCGCGGTCGTGCCGACCTCGCGCACGCATTTGACGATGAGATCATTGATCACATCCGCCATGATCGGATCGAGGCCAGTGGTCGGCTCGTCGAAAAACACAATTTCCGGCTCGGCCGCGATCGCACGCGCCAACGCAACGCGCTTTTGCATGCCACCGGAGAGTTCGGCCGTGCGCAGCAGCGAGACTTCCGGCCCGAGCCCGACGGCCGCGAGCTTTGCGAGCGCGATCTCTTTCGCCGCCGGCCGCTCCATGCCGCGTCCCTGAACCAGACCGAATGCGACATTCTCCCACACGTTGAGCGAGTCGAACAGGGCGCTGCCCTGGAAGAGCATGCCGAATTTCTGCAGCAGCCGCTCACGGGCGGCGCGCGGCAACCCGACCGTCTCGGCGCCGTCGATGCGGATCGATCCCGCTTCGGGATCCAGCAGCCCGAGGATGCACTTGACCAAAACCGATTTACCGGTGCCCGAACCGCCGATGATGACGAGACTCTCACCGCTGGCGCAGTCGATGTCGGCGCCATCGAGCACCCGCTTACGGCCGAACGATTTGTGCAGCTCTCGGACAGAGATCTTCGGCACAGAGTGAGTAGTGCTCATCGGCTGAAAAAGGCTGCGGTTATCAGATAGTCGACGAGGAGGATCAAGATGGAAGCGGAGACGACGGCATGGGTGGTAGCCCGTCCGACACCCTGGGCTCCGCCGCGCGAATGGTAGCCCTGATAACAGCCCATCAGAGCAACGATAAAGCCGAATACCGCCGCCTTGACGAGACCCGAGACGAGATCGATCGTCTCGAGGTGTTGCCACGTGCCACTGAGATAAGCCTGGGGATTGAAGCCGAGCTTATATACGGCAACGAGATAGCCGCCGAAAACGCCGATTATGTCGGCGACCACGACCAGCATCGGAAGGGTGATTACCCCGGCGAGCAGGCGTGGAAGCACCAGGTAGCGCAACGGGTCGGTGGACAGCGTGGTGAGCGCGTCGATCTGATCGGTGACCCGCATCGTGCCGATCTCCGCCGCGATTGCGGCCCCGACGCGGCCAGCCACCATCAGTCCGCTGATGACCGGGCCGAGTTCCCTGGTTACCGACAGCACCACCACCGTCGCCACAGCCCCCTCCGCGGAGAATCGGCTGAACCCGGTGTAGGATTGGAGTGCCAGCACCATCCCGGTAAAGACTGCGGTCAGCCCGACGACCGGCAGCGAGAAATATCCGATAGAGACCATCTGGCGCAGGATGACGCCGGGATAGAAGGGCGGCGTAAACGCGGTCGCAAGGGACATGCCGGCGAACAGGGCGAGCCGGCCGCTGGTCGCGAGAAAGGTGAGAAAGGCCGCCCCAATCGCGGCGAGAAACCTCAGCATTGGTTAGATGCGCCGCGATAGACCCTGTGGTATCGGCCGCCGAGGGCGGTCAGGATCTCGTAACCGATTGTCTCGGCATCGGCGGCGGCGGCATCGACGCCGTAATCCTCGTGCAACAACTCGATGAAGCCGCCGGGCCGCGCAAACGCCGGGTCGACGCCGGATACGTCGAACACCACCAAATCCATCGAAACTCGACCGAGCAGCGGCACTCGCCTGCCGCCGGCGCGGCCCGAGCCACGCTGGCTCACAGAGCGCAGCCAACCATCCGCATAGCCGACCGCGACGGTTGCGAGGCGTCCCGGTGCGGCCATGACATGCGAGGCACCGTAGCCAACCGTCTGATCCCGGTCAACTTCGCGTATTTGCAAAATTCTGCCCTTCAGCCGGACGATCTGGTGCATCGGGTTGGGATTGCCAGGCTGCGGATTGACGCCGTAGAGCGCCGCACCGGGACGTGCGAAATCGAAGTGAAACTCCGGCCCGAGGAAAATGCCGGATGACGCGGCGAGGCTGGCCGGCAGGTGGGGAAGACGCCGTCGCGCAGCAGCAAAGCGCTCGAGTTGGAGGTGATTGAGCGGATGCTCTGGTTCGTCCGAACAGGCGAGATGGCTCATGAGGGCGCGCCATCGAATCGGATCGGGCTGGCACAACTCGTCGGCGAGCCGGTCAAACTCCCGGAGGGTCAAGCCGAGGCGGGCCATACCCGTGTCGACGTGCAGGATCGCCGGCCCTTTCTCGGGCCGCGAGGCGGCGGATCGCCAGTCGGCGATCTGCCCTGGATCATTGAGGACCGGGACGAGGTGGAATTCGATAAAATCATTCGCGCAGCCGGGCAGCAGCCCGTTCAAAACAGCAATCTCGGCCGATTCGGGCAATACTCTACGGAGCGCGATTCCTTCATCGATCGTGGCGACGAAAAATTGCCGGCATCCGGCCGCGGCCAAGACGGGCGCCACCTGTGGGGCGCCCAAGCCGTAGGCATTGGCCTTGACCACGGCCGCACATTCCGCCGGTTCGACCCGCCGCGCCAAGAGGCGCCAATTCGCCGCTATACCTGCGAGATCGATCTCGAGAATGGCGCCCGCGCGGTCGGCGGGATTGCCTGTCATGTCAAACCAATCCGCGGTCGCCTGCCGCGTTACGCTCCGGCCGCCACATTCGTCTCGCGGTGTCTGATCACCGGGTTAAGGCTCAGCGAGCGGGCGACGGCGTCCAGGCGGCGCTGGACCGTTTCGCCGACGAACAAACTGCTCTCCGGCGGCACATCGAGCGTGAGAGTGTTGCCCGAGCGGCCGAGCTCAAGCTCGGCCAAAAGTTCGATCGAGCCGGCGCACAACGTGTAGGCGAGACGCATCGCGAGACCGAGCGTCCGCGCCTCGCGGGTCGCGCCTTCGTCGAGCAGCCGCTGAGTCGGCTCTTTCACCGGGTCCTCAGCCGCGCCGCCGTAGCGGGCATGCAAGGTGGTCGCGACGAAAACCCGACCCACGTGGGTGGTACCGGCAAAGGGCAGTGTCAAGCTTCGGATGAAGGCCTGCTTGGCGCGGTAATCGGGGTGCTCGCTCCACGCCAGATCGCTGAGCCAGCAGGCGGCCCGATGACGAAGTTGAACCTCTTCCGAGAGATCGTCAAAGAGCGGCGACGTCCATTGCTGCAGCAGATCGCCGTCGAGATGAAACCGACTCTGGCGCCGGCCGACGACCATGTAGCCGGCGATCAGCGGATCCGGAATCCGCTCCTCTGCAGGAATGAGCCCATATGCATAGCCTTCCCGCAGCCCAAGTGCGGAAAAGACGACGCTTTGCGGTCCCGCGAAGGTTATCAGCTTGCGCAGGACTAATGCCGCGAGCGGCACCACATCGAGACGCCTGCGCGAGACCGTGGTGATTTTCTCGAGCGATTTGCGAGACTGCCGACCGATGATGTCGAGGAAACCTTCGGCCTCCCTTCGGGAAATCGTGTACCGGTGAATGATGTGGAGCGGATATTGTGTGTGCTCCATATGTAGCCGGGCGATGGCGCGCGCTGCTCCGCCGACCAAATACAACTTCCTTCCGGCCGCCGCGCGCAAAACCGGAACGCCGGCGAGCACCCGTTCGACCGATTCGGACAAACTTTTCGCGCGATCGCCAAATTCGGCCAGGCGAAGCGGACCGAGCGGGAGACTGATGCCCTCGTCAATTTGACCGGTACCGCCGGCAGGCAGTGTGCCGGGTCCAACGCGAACCACCTCCACACTGCCGCCGCCGAGATCGGCGACAATTCCATCCGCATCCGGAATCCCGGCGAGCACTCCGGCCGCGGAGAGCCGCGCCTCCTCCGCTCCGTCGATTATTTTGACCTGCACCCGGCATTGACGTTCGACCTCGGCGGCAAAAGCCTCTCCATCGCTGGCGTCGCGCACGGCGGCAGTTGCCAGCACCGCGAGATGATCTACGGCAATGGCGCGGGCGAAAGCGACGAAGCGGCGCAGATTGACCAGCGCCAGGGCCACCCCTTCTGAGTTCAACCGGCCGGTGGAGGAGATGCCGCGCCCGAGGCCGCACATGACCTTTTCGTTGAACAGCGGAAACACCGCCGCACCGAGCCGCTCGAAAACGACGAGGCGCAGCGAATTCGAGCCGAGATCGATGACGCCGATGCGCTCGGCAGCCGCAAGAGGATCGGGGTCGGACATCCGGTCAGCGCACGACAAGCCTTGGGTGCCCTCGCCGCAGCGCCTTGCCGCGCCCGGACAGGCTCGGATTCGTCATGAAGTAAGTATGGGCGGAAAAGCCCTCCTCATCGGCCGGCACACGCTCGTAGTACCCGGTAGGCAACAGGCTCCAGCTCTGCAGCGTATCGCGAAGATTCGCCACGATGATTTCGTCGAGCACCTGGCGGTGAACCGTCGGGTTTTCAATCGGCACTGATGCTTCGACGCGCCCATCGAAATTGCGCGGCATCCAATCGGCCGAACTGATGAACACCTTGGCCCGATCGGACGGCAGCTTGTTGCCGTTCCCGAAGCAAACAATGCGGCTATGCTCGAGAAACCGCCCAATGATGCTCTTGACGCGGATGTTTTCAGAAAGGCCGGGAATGCCTGGCCGCAAACAGCAGATGCCGCGCACCACCAGGTCGATTCCCACCCCTGCCTGTGAGGCCTCATAAAGAAGGTCGATAATGGCCGGGTCGACGAGAGCGTTCATTTTCGCCCAGATCTGCGCCGGCTTGCCCTGCTTTGCGTTCTCGATTTCCGCTTCGATCAACTCGCAGAGCCGAGCCCTGAGTGTGAGCGGCGCGACCGCGATCTTCTCGAGGCTGGCGGGGCTGGCATAGCCCGTCATAAAATTGAACAGACGCGCGGCATCGCGGCACAATGCCGGATCACAGGTGAAGAACGACAGATCGGTGTAAACCTTGGCTGTGTAGGGATGGTAATTGCCGGTCCCGAAATGAACATACGAACAAAGCTGGCCGCCCTCGCGACGCACGACCAACGAAACTTTGGCGTGCGTTTTGAGTTCCAAGAAGCCGTAGACGACCTGCACCCCAGCCCGTTCGAGATCGCGGGCCCAACGAATATTGGCCTCCTCGTCGAAGCGGGCCTTAAGTTCTATTAGCGCCGTCACTGACTTCCCGGCTTCGGCGGCTGCGGCGAGCTCGCGCACGATCGGACTGTCCTCGCTCGTGCGATAGAGGGTCTGCTTGATCGCCACGACCGCCGGGTCGCGCGCCGCCTGTCGTACGAATTGCACGACCACGTCGAAGCTCTCATACGGATGGTGGACGACGATGTCCTTCTGCCGGATCGCCGCAAAGCAATCCCCGCCGAAATCCCGGATGCGCTCGGGAAAGCGCGCATTATAGGGCGTAAAGACGAGGTCGGGGCGCTCGTCGACGATCAGCTGCTCGGTGTCATTGAGGCCTAGAATGCCATCGGTCGCAAACACGTCCGCCGGTGCCGCATCGAGCTTTTCCATCAAGTACCGCCGCAGGTCGGCCGGCATTGTCGAATCGACCGCAAGCAGGATGGCATGACCGCGCCGCCGTCGTTTTAGCGCCGTCTCGAAGAGTCGGACCAGATCCTCGGCTTCCTCTTCGATCTCGACCTCGCTATCGCGCAGCAGCCGAAAGACGCCTTGCGCCACGACGGCAAAACCAGGGAACAGATGATCGAGGAAGAGAGCGATCATCTGCTCGATCGGCAGAAACCGGATGCGGCTGCCCGGCAAACGGACGAAGCGATCGATAGAGGATGGGATCAGGGTCAGCGCCTGAAGGCGAATATTGTCGCTGACCCGCTCGAGCTCGAGCGCCAAGCCGAACCCGCGATTGGCGACAAACGGAAATGGATGAGCCGGGTCGAGCGCGAGCGGCGTCAGGACCGGAAAGACCTCGGCCATAAAACGGTCTTCGAGCCACGAGCGATCACCCGGTTTCAGGTCGCTTGGATCGATGACGCTGATCCCAGCTTCGTCGAGCTGCCTGCGCAACGCTAGCCACGTGAGCTGCTGGTCGGCCATCAGCTTGCCGGCACGTTGCCTGATCGCCTCGAGCTGTTGCGCCGGGGTGAGCCCGTCCTGGCTAAGCGTCTTGATTCCGGCAAGATACTGGCCTTTCAGCCCGGCCACCCGCACCATATAGAATTCATCGAGATTGTTTGCCGAGATCGACAAGAAGCGGAGCCTTTCAAGGAGCGGATGGCGCAAATTGTCGGCCTCGGCAAGCACCCGCTCGTTGAAAGCGAGCCAAGAGAGCTCGCGATTGATAAAGCGTGCTGCCGAATGGAAATCGACCGACGCGATCTCGACAGGCTGGGCGCTGGTGCTCACTACCGCTCTCCCGATGGGGCTGGAGGTACCTGGTTGATGGGGAGTCTATCTTTCGGTTGGAAGAGTGTCATGTCTTGCCCTTGTGCGCATGATCGAAAGCCATGCGGCCGTGCATGAAGGGCGCATGCGTCCGGCGACGAGGCCCGAGATGAACATGCTCCACTTGCTTCGCCACGCGAAGTCGAGCGCCAAAGAAGCTGTCGACGATCACCAGCGGCCATTGAGCCGCCGCGGCCGCAAGACGGCGCGCCGCGTCGGCAGAAATCTTTCGGCCAAGCTCGGCGCAATCGATCTTGTGCTCTGCTCGAGCGCACGGCGGGCACGCGAGACACTCGACTTCGTCCTCGACGAGTTTTCGCCCCGGCCGCGCACCTTGATCGAGGACGAGCTGTATCTTGCCTCGCGAGAAAAACTGGCGGCGCGCCTGAGTCGCCTCGACGCACGCGATGCCAATGTATTGCTTATCGGTCACAATCCTGGGCTTCATGAGCTGGCGGTTGCGCTCGCCGACGAGACTTCGCCGGCTTTCCGGGCGCTCGCCTCCGGAAAGTTTCCGACTGCTGCCTGTGTCAGCTTCCGGGTTCCGGGAGACTGGTCGGTTCTGGGCTCCTCGCGGCACCAGGTGATCGGTTACGTCACGCCCGCATCTCTGGGCGACGAAGACGCGTGAACGCCGGCTTCTGAGACGAATTGGCGCGCCAGCGCCACGGTGATCGGGCGGCGTTCGCGCAGCGAAACCGCGTCGAGCCGGGCGACGATTTCGGCGGCTGCCGCGAAAGACCGCTCCATGTGCGTGAGTAAATAGGCGATCACCTCCGGCGCGACGCGCAGCTGCCGATCGGCAAAGTGCTTGACGAGAACCGCTCCGAGGAGCGCGTCATCGGGCAGCCCAATCCCGATGGCCAAGACCGCGCGCAACCGCGAATCGAGATCGGGCAGCGCGACAGTCCAGGAGGCGGGCGGCTGGCGAGCGGCCACTAAAAGGCTGCCCCCGGTTTCCGTGCAGAAATTGTGAAGGTGGAGCAGCGCAATTTCGGAGGCGCGATCGGCATCATCGATCGCGATGCGATGCCGGCGCTCCGAGACGAGACGCGCCACCACCTGCTCACTGAGCGCTTTGCCGGGCACGTTGACGCCCGCTGTCTGGGCACACCAGAGATGGACGATATGCGTCTTGCCGCAGCCTGCTGGCCCATGCAGCGCTAAGGCTCGGGAGGGCCAATCGGGCCACCGGTCTATCCAGGCAATTGCTGCGGCGTTGCTGTCCGAAATCAGGAAATCGGTGCGGCTCAAAGCGATGCGGCGGGGCAGATCGAAGGTGAGCTGCATCATGGCTCCAAAGCTCGAAACGGACCGGCAGCCCGGGACGCCGGCCAATCGGGCGGGCTCACACGGCCTCTTCTGAGCGCGCGAGGATCCGCGCCCACCGCACAAGATAGGTCAATCCCGAAGCGACCGTCGTCACAGCGACCGCGATGCCCAACAGCTCGTCAACTAGGCCGGCTTCGGCACCGAGGCCGCGTCGAGCCAACACGTAAGCGACCATCGCGACCTGCAGGCCCGTGTTGACTTTGCTGATGAAGAGCGGATGGGTGGGTTTCGGCAGTGCGGCGAGCGCTTGGATCAATAAATAGCCGCCGATAATCATGATATCGCGGAAGACGACGAGGACGACGAGCCAGGCCCAGATCTGCCCGGCAACGCCGAGAGTGACATAAACGCTGACGAGCAGCACCTTGTCGGCAAGGGGATCCAATAGCGCACCCAATCGCGTGCGCCGGTCGAAGCGCTTCGCAATGAAGCCGTCGAGGGCGTCCGAGATTCCCGCGACAACAAAAACCCAGAAGGCGGCCCAGTAACTCCCGTCGACAATGAGCGAGATCGCCAGCGGGACCAGCAGCAACCGTCCCACCGAAATCAAATTCGGGAGATTGAGCCCGAGCCCAATCATCATGGTTGCAGGAATGCGAGATCAGCACTCCCGCGGCCGTCGCTAGCGCGCACTCGCCGCGCCCGAGGGCTGAATCCGCCAGATCGGATCGCCGCCGCCGAGATCGAGGTTGACCTCGGCCAGGCTGGATTTCAGCTGATCCGGAGTGCCGATATACTTGACCTCGATTCTCGCTTCCTGGCGACTGAGCGACAACAGGTCGATTTTCCGGATCGCGCTGACCGAAGCGAGCCGGCCACGCACCTGCACCCACTCTCCGAGACTGCTGATGGGAACGGTGACTGCAAGGCTCGCCGGCTGGTCGGAATGCGCGCCGGCATACCGTTTGGCGCCACTCTCGATATCCGCGGCGGTTGCTTCTGCCGCCCTCTCCAGAAGGGCAGCTTCGCTTTCTCCGGGAGCGGCATCGAATGAAGTTGCTTGCGTATCGACGAGGTGCCCGGACCGGTATCGCTTTACGTTGATGTCGAGCCCGGCAAGCTTATTGTCTTGACGCCGCGCAGTCGCCAACGCGACGACCGCCTCGGACCCTCGATTTCGTTGCGTGATCGCGGTCAGCGCGTCGGATCTGCCGGATCCGGCCTTCTCCGCGTCAATCGCGGCGAGATCTCCAGCGTCGCCCAGCGGCAGCACCAGGCGATCGGGTCCGGACCCGGCCGGCCGCTGCGACCAGGCCATGCGCCACGCGTTAGGGTCATCCCACAGGACGAGATTTGACCCGTCTTGGTAGACCGGCAGAACGACGACGGTCCGATTGCCGCTCTCGGCGGACGGCTTGCCAGCGCCCTCCCCGGGACTCTTGCTGTCCCCAGGACTTTTATCCGAGGGGCTTTTGCTGCCGCTGTCCACCGGCGGCGTCTCGACAACCCGGACCAGCCGCCTCACCTTGGACGGGCGGAAGTGAAAGGTGTAGTCGGCAACATAACGCACGGCGGACATGTGTTCGTTCGCCACCTCGAAACTGACGACCATGTCGGTGATCGCCTTGTCGTCGAGCTTCGGTGGCTTGGCAGGTTCGGACGCGCCGGATAGACGCTCGATGACTGCAGCGAGAGCACGCCTTTGCCCATCGATGCGCGCCACCTCCCGCGCCGCCGCCGCGCTGTCGGCCGTCGCATCCACCTTCACCGTCGCCGAATAGGCCTCGTCAAATTCCTGCGCGAAGGCCGGTCCCGCCCGCATCGCGACTGCTCCCAGCAGCAGCAGCAGCAGGGTACACCCAAAATTTCGGAGCCTCCGGTCTCCGGCGATCGCAGACGTCAGTCGCAGAGCCATTGCAAACCGCCTCCGACCCGATATCTTCGCGGCTGTCGGCCGCCGCGCAGCGGTCATACAGCAGTTCTTGCGAGGACGCCATCAACAGTCGGACCCGCCGGGCGGTCGACCCGCAACAGGGCCCGAGGGCCGGAGAACCGCGATGGCGCGGCTGAGGGTCGGCGTGCTGATCTCGGGCCGGGGCTCCAATCTGCGGGCCCTTATTGCGGCATGTTCGGCTGAGGCGTACCCGGCCGAGATCGCGCTCGTCATCAGCAGCCGGGCCGAGGCGCCGGGTCTCGGGATCGCGGCCGCCGCCGGCGTTCCCGTCGCGGTCATTCCACATCGCGACCGGCGCGCCTTCGCGGCTGAGGCGCAGCCGCTGCTCTGCGAGCGCCGGGTCGAACTCGTCTGCCTTGCCGGCTTCATGCGCATATTGGACGCGAATTTCGTGGAGGGCTGGCGCGACCGGATGGTCAATATCCATCCCTCCCTACTTCCCTCCTTCCGCGGCCTGCATCCGCAGCGGCAGGCGCTCGCAGCCGGCGTCCGCTTTGCCGGCTGCACGGTTCATTTCGTCCGCCCGGAACTCGACTGCGGGCCAATTATCGGTCAGGCGGTCGTGCCGGTTCATCCCGACGACGATGAGGCGCGGCTGTCGAAGCGAATTCTCGAGACCGAGCATCGCCTCTACCCGCTCGCCGTGCGGTTGATTACGGAAGGACGGGTCCGGGTCGTCCCCGGGGTCGTCCCCGGGGCCGTTGCCGAGCGGGTCGAGATCATGAACGCCCAAATCCCGGATATTCTGGCGCTCAACCCGCAGGATTGCTCCGGCGGCCCGCTTGCCTCGAACCCGGCCTAGGATAGGCTATGCCTGCAACGTCTTCTCGTAGTGGATAACGTCTTCTCGTAGTGGATAGAGTGATGGCGCTAGTCGACCCCAATTTCGAGCAGCATCGTCAGACCTGGATCGGGTTCACCCGGGTGGTGAGATACGCGACGGCCGTCATCATTTTCATCCTGATCGGCCTGGCGATCTTTACTTTGTGACCGGACGGCGCACCGAGGAGAAGGCCTTGGATGCGTTCGCCACGCGCGCCATGACCAAGACTAAAAAAAGCGAGAGCGACAAAGTACCGATCCACCACTCCTGCCATATGCCGTAAGTGGCAAAGCACTCGACAAACCCGATTGTGAGACTGGCGCCAGCCGCGGCGGCGAACAGAGGCGGCCACTCGACGCGGGCGAGTGCGCCCCAGACGATTGCTGCCAGCAGCGCGAACAGCGCCGCGCCGGGCGCACCGAGTTCGAGCCACACCTGGAGGGCCGCGTTGTGCGGATGCAACGGCATCCAGGTCTCGCGGGGTCTGATCAGATCGTCGCCGCCCGGGATGGCGCGCGACGAGTTCAAGCCCCAGCCGGTAACCGGCCGCTCGGCGATCCGATCGCCCGCAAACGACCAGATCAGCAGACGGTGACCGGCGGAAATCTTGAAGTTGTCGGCTATTTCGCCAAGACCGGGCAGCCGCTCGAGGCGTGCAAAGGTGAGTGGTGCCGCGATGACAGCGATGATCGAGATCGCCAGGGCGGCCCGGGCCACAACCGGGCGTGCTCGGTAGAGAAGCAGACCCATCGCCAGGCCGGCGAGCAGCACCACTTTCGCCGAGGTCCCCGCCAACGCGTAAACCGTCACGGCGGTCACGCCCGCGAGCAATGCTGCAAAGATCGTCTGGCCGAGAGAAATCAATACGGCGCTCGCCGGCCAGACCAAGAGCGCAAACGAGACCGAAGCTTGGTTGAGCCAGGTTGGCCGAAAAACGCGGTCAGAAACAAGCGAGCTCAGGCCACCGGCAGTAGCAAGGTCTATCGCCACCATGGCGATCCCAAGCGCCATTCCGATGAGCAGCAGGAATGTCAGGCGGCGCGGTGCCGCGACCAACTCCGCGCCGGCAGCAAGCGCGACCCCGACGGTAAATAGACCGGCGAGTTCGAGCCGCCACAACCAAACTCCGCATCGGATTGACCGACCACAAGGCCGAGACGATCCCCCATAGCAGCAGAGACCCGAGCAGGATCGTGGCAACGAGAAGGATGCGCGTCAGCCATATTCGGCTTGCCGACAGCACCAAACCGGCCGCGCACAGCCCCGCGGCCGAAACGAGCGCGGCGATGCCGCGGGGCAGCATGACGAGGAGCGGAAAAAAAACTAGCGCAGCGCTGTCGAGACCGGCCTCGGAACACGCCGCAATGGACCGGGCAAAGCAGTTTCGCAAGAATGGGAAGGGTTCGGACCGCGAGCTTCCCGCCCGCATCTCAGGCAAGATTTCCCTGGCCGCAGACCTGGGCTCCGAAGGATCTGCCGTCCTCACTAAGGACAGATTTCGATGGTGGAGAAAAAGAACGCGATCTCCTGCGCCGCATTCTCGACCGAATCGGACCCATGCACCGAGTTTGCTTCGATCGACTCGGCGAAATCCTTCCGGATGGTGCCGGGAGCGGCGTTCGCCGGGTCTGTCGCGCCCATGATTACGCGGTTCAGCGCCACCGCGTTCTCCCCTTCGAGCACCTGGACGATCACCGGGCCCGAACTCATAAACGCGACCAAATCGTGGTAAAACGAACGCCCGGCATGGACTTCGTAGAACCGCTCCGCTTGGACTTGCGAAAGCTGAATGCGTTTCTGAGCGATGATGCGGAGCCCGCCCTTCTCGAAGCGATCGTTGATCGCACCGGTAAAATTGCGCCTGGTCGCGTCCGGTTTGATGATCGACAAAGTCCGTTCAAGGGCCATCCGCATCTCTCATCCGGGGAGAGCGGCGGGTTATACCGAGCATCAGGACGACCGGCAACCGGCGGCAAAACGACGCTTCCTCAAGCCTTTTGCTCCCACCCCGACGCCGTCTGCTGCCAATAGGTCAAATCGTGTCCGGCGTCGCGCGCGCGGCGCCAACGGCCGCGTGCCGCCTCGACGGCGTCCGCGTCGTTGCCGTCGAAGACATCGGCGCAGCGGGCATAGGCCTGGAGATCCTCGACTTCGGGGCCGTCGACCAGAACGATCATCGAAGCACCGTTCGGGTTTTCGTCCCGATGGCTCAGCCAGATCGGCTGCATCGCCGGATTGCCGTCGCGCGCCGAACCGTGCGGCAGGAAGGCGGCCTCCTCGTAGGTCCACAGCGCCGCATTGAGGTGTTCGACCCGCTCGGGAGAAGCGGCCCGGACGACCACTCGATGGCCCTGAGCGCAGGCTCGCTCGAGGAGCCTCGGCAGGGCCCGTTCCAGCGGCATCGAGAGCAGGTGGTAGAAGCCGATTTCAGCCGTGACGCCGCTACTCCTCTCGTAACCTATGATTTCTCATAATACTGGGAGACGAACCGATCGAGCAGCCTGACGCCGAACGCGGTGGCACCCTTCGGTACCGTCGGCGCGTCCTTTGTCGACCATGCCGTGCCCGCGATGTCAAGATGCGCCCACGGCACCTCGTTGACGAAGCGCTGCAGAAACTGGGCCCCGATGATGCTCCCCGCAGCCCGGCCCCCGCCGATGTTTTTGACATCGGCGGCATCGCTGTCGATTTCGCGGTCATAGCTTTCGGCGAGCGGCAGCCGCCAGACTTGCTCGCCAACCGCTTTGCCGGCCTCGACCAGCCGCTTGGCGAGCTCGTCATTGTTCGAGAACAGGCCCGCCTGATGGTGGCCGAGCGCAACAATGACGGCACCCGTCAAGGTCGCCAAGTCGACGATCAGGCGCGGCTTGAAGCGATCCTGGCAATACCACAGCGCGTCGGCGAGCACCAACCGGCCCTCGGCGTCGGTGTTCAACACTTCGATCGTCTGACCGGACATCGAGGTAACGATGTCGCCCGGGCGCTGCGCGGTACCCGACGGCATGTTCTCGACGAGGCCGACGACACCGACCGCATTCACCGGGGCATTGCGCGCAGCGAGCAGCCGCATCAGGCCGATGACCACGGCGGAGCCCGCCATGTCCCATTTCATGTCGCCCATGCCGGCAGCCGGTTTGATCGAGATGCCGCCGGTATCGAAGGTGACGCCCTTGCCGACAAAGGCGAGGGGCTGGCTGCGCGCTCCGCCCGCGCCTTTGGCGCCGTGCCATTGCATGACGACGACGCGAGGCGGCCGGGCGCTGCCCTGTGCGACCCCGAGCAGCGCGTTCATCCCGAGCTTTCGGATTTTGTGCTCGTCGAGGATCTCGACATCGACGCCGAGCTCGGCGAGCCGCCCGGCCTCTGCCGCCAGCGTTTCCGGATAGATCACGTTTGCCGGCTCCGAAACCAAGTCGCGGGTCAGAAACACTGCTTCCACCGCCTTCTCGAGCGGGCGATAGGCGCGTTTCGCGGCTTTCGCGTCGCTGGTCGCGACCGTCAGGCGATTGAGCGACGGCTTCTGCTCCGGCTTCTGCTTGGTCTTGTACTTGTCGAAACGATAGGATCTGAGCTGCGCGCCAAAGGCCAATTCGGCGGCTGCCTCGGTCGAACCGATCGACGCCCCCTCGGCAACGTCGAGCATCAACGTCGCCGCCTCCTCTCCGGCGCTGTTCAGATGCGCGACCAAGTTTCCGCCGAGTTGCTGAAACGATCGGGAGCCGGGCGATTCGGGTTTGCCGAGACCGGCAAGAACAATCCGGCTCACCGTGACATTGGCAGGGCCGACAATCGGCAGCAGCTCGTCTTTCTTGCCGCTGAACCGCGATGCGGCGGCGAGCGCACGGGTGACGGCGCCTGCTGCTGCCTCGTCGAGCCGTCTTGCCGCGGGCGTCAACACCTTCCCTTCCCATACCCCGACCACCACGGCGCCGGAGCGGGGCAGGTCGGGTTCGGTAAAGCTGATTTTCATCGGGCGACCTCGATAAACTGGGCGGGAGCAGCGGCGGATGCTCGGCCTTCCGGCAGGGGGAGCAGGTGTTAAATAGTCGAGAGCCGGATTTGACGCCAGGGATGCGCGAAGCAAGTCGTGCGTGAACCAGGCCCGATGCGTTCACCCGCCTCGCTGCGCTCGGCACCCTCTCCCGCGCCCCAGGAGAGGGGGACCAAGCCCTTCGAAGGGCTTGGTGAGTGAGGGCAATTCGGGAGATTGATCTGGCCGGGTCCCGACCCTCTCCCTATGATCGATAGCGATGAAACGACTCGACCGCTACATTTTACGCCAGTGCTTCGCCGTGATGATCTTTGTCACCGCCGCGCTCAGCGCGGCGATTTGGCTTGCCCAGTCGCTTCGGCTGATCGATTTGATCGTCAACCGCGGCCTGTCGATCGAAATCTTTCTTTACTTGGCCGCGCTGATCCTGCCTCGCTTTCTCGACATCGTGCTGCCGATCGGCGTCTTTATCGCCGTGCTCTTCACCTTCAACCGGCTGACCGGCGAGAGCGAGCTCGTGGTGATGCGATCGGCGGGCCTCAGCCACCTTGCGCTGGCCAAGCCCGTATTGCTGCTCGCCGGGATCGCTTTTCTCGTCCTGATGAGCCTATCCGCCTATTTTCTGCCGGCTTCGAACCAGGCCTTCAAAGATCTGCAATTCGAGATCCGCAATCGCTTCGTTTCGAGCCTGATCCAGGAAGGCACGTTCACCACGATCTCGGACAAGCTGACGATTTATATCCGCAGCCGGGACGATCGCGGAGAGGTCGCCGGCCTGTTGATCAGTGACAGCCGCGATCCGCAGAAGCCTGTTACAATTCTTGCCGAGCGTGGCGTATTCGTCGATTTGCCGACCGGCGCTCGCATCGTCATGGTCAACGGCAACCGGCAGCAGTTCGATCCCGAAAGTCACAAGCTCTCGCTGCTGACCTTCGAGAGTTACACGCTCGATCTCAATGCCTTGCGCGATGCGCCGGTGGTTCGCTTCCGCGAAGCTCAGGAACGCTTTCTGGGCGAACTGTTTACTCCGCCTTCGGATGCCGACGACTCCCTTCGCGCTACTTTCCTTGCCGAGGCGCATCAGCGCATTCTCGTCCCCCTCTCCGCCTTCAGCTTTTGTGTAATCCCGCTGGCTTGCCTATTGCCTGGCGAGCTCAACCGCCGCGGACAATTGAAACGTGTTCTTCTGGCGATAGGCCTCGCCTTTGCGTTCGAGTTGCTCGACATCGGCGTCAACAACCTCGCGTTCCGGTCATCGGCGGCAATCCCGTTGATGTATATGGCCGACCTCTTGCCGTTCGCGCTCGGGTTTGGAATCCTGCTGCGCGGGGGGATAAAGCTCGGTTTCCGCCGGCCGCTGCTCGCCGTCCGGACGGCGCCTCACCCGGCGCACTGACAACCTGCGGCGATTTGGAGGGGGCCGTTGCACGTCGCCAAGACCTTCTCCGCCTATGTCGCCCGCCAATTCTCGGTATGGTTCGGCGGTGTGTTCGCGGCGATGGTCATCATCACCTTTCTGCTCGATTACATCGAGCTGATCCGCCGCGGCGGCGCCAAGATCCAAGCGACCTTGGGGCTGCTGCTCGAAATGGCGGCCTTAAAGCTCCCGCACACGGCGCAAGAAGTCCTGCCCTTCGCCATTCTATTCGGGACGATGCTCGCCTTCTGGCGTCTGACCCGCAACAACGAGCTGGTCGTCGCTCGGGCGGCGGGTGTTTCCGTTTGGCAGTTTTTGACCCCGGCCGTGCTCGTCGCGTTTCTGATCGGTCTCGTCGCAGTAACGATATTCAACCCCATCGCTTCGCTGACCGAAGCGGTCTACGAGAAGCTCGAAGGACACATCCTTCGCCAGGGCTCCGACCAGCTGGCCCTTTCCGACTCGGGCCTGTGGCTCAGGCAAAGCGACCAGGCCGGCAATCAAATCGTGATCCACGCCGGCAAAATAGGCTCTCAGCAACTGGTCCTCGATGCGGTCACCCTCTTCTTTTTCAACGGCTCGACCCAGTTCACCTCGCGCATTGACGCGCAGACCGCGCGGCTCGAAAGCGGCGAGTGGGTGATCGAGAACGGTATTCGCTGGGCCGCCGACGAGCCTCCCCAGCCATTTGACGAGATCCACCTGGCGACCACCCTGACACCGCGCAAGATCGAGGAAAGCTTCGCCTCGCCGGACACGATGTCATTCTGGGACTTGCCTGGATTCATCGAGTTGCTCGAACAGTCGGGGTTTCCGGCGCAGCGCCACCGGCTGCATTTCAACGTGCTGCTCGCCCGTCCATTTCTGTTGTGCGCGATGGTCTTGGTGGCGGCGACCTTCAGTTTGCGTATGCAGCGGCGCGGCGGCGCCACGTTGATGATCGTCGGCGGCGTCGCCAGCGGGTTCCTGTTGTATTTCGTCTCCGACATCGTTTTTGCGCTGGGGCTTTCCACCAAAATCCCGGTCACGTTGGCGGCCTGGACGCCGACCGGAGTGAGCCTGATTTTCGGCGCGTCGATGCTGCTCCATCTGGAAGATGGCTGATGGGCGGCCGTGCGAGCCCGAGTTGCCGCGGCATGGCCTCATGGCTCGTGAGGGGCCTCCTCGGTGTGCTCGTGATGGTGAGCCCAGCAATCCCCGCGACCGCCCAACTCACGTTTGGCGGCGGTGCTCACGAAGACAAAAACGCCCCGATCCTCTTTCGCGCCGATGAGATCCAGTACGACGAACAGCTGGCCCTGACGATCGCCCGCGGTCACGTCGAAATCTCACAGAACGGTCAGGTTCTGCTCGCCGACACCGTTACCTACAATCAGCGCACCGATACCGTAACCGCCTCGGGGAATGTCAGCCTCACGCAGCCGACCGGCGAAATCGTCTTTGCCGATTTCATGGAGCTGCGCGATTCGATGAGCGAGGGGTTTGCGAAGAACGTGCGGATGCTATTCGCCGACCGCTCGCGGCTAGCGGCCAATGCAATGCGCCGGACCAACGCCAATCATACCGAGCTGGCGCGCGGCGTCTACTCCCCTTGCGACCTCTGCAAAGACGACCCGACCGCGCCGCCCCTGTGGCAGCTCAAGGCGCGCGAGATCGATCATGACAAGGAGTTGCAGCTAATCGAGTTTCATGATGCGGTCATGGAGATCGACGGCTGGCCGGTCTTCTACTCTCCGTACATGTCGACGCCGGACCCGTCCGTAAAGCGCGCAAGCGGGTTTTTAGCGCCCTCGATCGGGAGTTCCAACACCCTGGGCGCGCATGTGACGATCCCCTATTACCTGGTGCTCGGACCGGACAAGGATGTGACGTTCGAGCCGCGCTTCTACACCAAGGCCGGTCCGTTGCTGGACGCGGAATACCGCGAGCGGTTTGGCAACGGAACGCTCGACGCGATCGCCAGTCTCAACCATAGCAATGTCGGTTCCGGCAACAGCACATCGAGCGAAGGGGAGCAGTGGCGCGGCCACATCAATGAGCACAGCGTCTTCGACCTGGACGAGACCTACCGCACGGGGCTCGATGTCCAGCGCGTCTCGGATCAGACCTATCTGCTGCGCTTTGGCTTCGGCAATCCGCTGCTCAACGCGATGATCAGCCGCGCCTATCTCGAAGGCTTCGAGCCACGGGTGTCTACCGACGTCAACGCATACCTGTTTCAGCCGCTGCTGCCCGGCCTCGGCGATTCGACCCAGCCGATCGTGCTGCCGGTCGTCAACCGCAACTGGCAGAGTCCGCCGGACGCCCTCGGCGGGCGGTGGAACCTGAACGGCAATGTTCTCGACATCCTTCGCGAGGTCGGGACGCAGACCCGCCGGCTGTCACTCGGCTCGGAGTGGGACCGGAGCTTCACCGACCCTCTCGGCGGGCAATACAACTTTTCGGCGAGCGCGCGCGGCGACGGGTATTCGATCGGCGGCCTGAGCGCGGTCTCGAACCCCGAGCTGCCGTCCGCCTTCTTTTCGGCGAACGGGCAACCGGCATTGGCGCCGACGCCCACCAGTTTTGTGACCGGCCGCACCTTCCCGCAAGTCGGCCTGGTGTGGAGCTACCCACTGATCCACCGGGGAGAAAGCACGACGGAGCTGATCGAGCCGATCATCGGCGGTTTTGCGGCGCCCAGCAGCGGCAACCGGCGGAACATTCCGGACGAGGACAGCCTTTCATATGAGCTCACCGACACCGATCTATTCCGGCGCGACCGCTTGGCGGGCTACGACATTCTCGACACCGGTCAGCGGGTCGATTACGGAACCAAGCTCGGACTGTATGATAAGGAGGGCGGCAGCTATCGGCTGCTGATCGGCCAGAGTTACCGCGCACAGCCCAACCCTTTTCTGCCGCCTGGTTCCGGGGCTGAAAAAAGGCTTTCGGATGTAGTGGGGCGGCTGGTGTTGTCCCCCAACTCCTATCTCGACCTGATTTATCGGTTCCGGTTCGACGCCAGCCCTCTGACCAATCGCAACCAGCAGGTCGGTGTCAGCCTCGGGCCGCCGAGTTTGCGGGTGTCCGGCAATTTTGTTTATCTTCCCGCGCAAACGCAGAGTGAGGTGGTAACGATTCCAAGCTCCGGCCAGAACGTCATTTATGGAAAACGCGAGGAACTCTCGTTTAGCGTCACCGCAAAGCTCACCCGTTATTGGTCGATGCAGGCTTCCGAAACGATCAGCCTCACCAACAGCACCGCCCTCGTCAACAACGTGCCGTCGCCAATGGCGTCGAGCGCCAGTCTTTACGGATCGTTGTCCGCCATCTATCAAGACGAATGCATGGCGTTTATTGGCGCGTTGACCCAATCGGGAGTCCGAAGTGGCGACGTGGTGCCCGGGTATTCCGTGGTGTTCAGCGTCGTGTTCAAGAACCTCGGCGAGATAGGCGGCACGGTAGCTACCCTCTCCGGTAGTGCCCTATGAGGTGTCGTCGCCCGTCGGGGACATAGCCGTGCGTAGGGTGTAAGTAATCGGCGGCACACGATCAGGGGGTAAGGTTCAAACCGATGACGATACTCCGTTGGCTTTGCGTAGGACTGGGGATAGGACTGGCAGGACTGACCTGCTTTTCCGGCCCGGCGAGCGCTGCCCGTGCGCTCTCCGGAACAGGATCCCCACCTGGCGCGCCGGCGGCGCAGCGCCCCTCGGCGCCGGCGCCGGACGGTCAAGTGACCGAGACCCGAATCGCCGCGGTCGTGAACGACGAGGTGATCTCGGTCGCCGACGTCACGTCACGCCTCAGAATGGTGATGCTGTCGTCAAACTTGACGGACTCGCCCGAAACACGGCAGCGCGTCGCCGCTCAGGTGCTGCGCACGATCGTCGATGAGAAACTGCAGATGCAGGAAGCCAAACGGCAAAACGTCACGGCTACCGACGAGGAGATCAACAAAGCCCTCGCGCAGATCGAAAAACAGAACAACATGCAGGCCGGTCAGCTCGACCAAGTCCTGAAGTCGCACGGCATCGAGCGCAGCGCGCTGGTCGATCAGCTGACCGCATCGATCGTCTGGGCAAAGCTCGTGCGCCAACTCGTGTCGCAGACCAATGTGGTGTCCGACGAGGAGATCGATTACGCGCTGCAGCGCGCAAAGGAAACCGCGAGCGAGCCGCAAAGCCGCGTTGCCGAGATCTTTCTCGCCGTCGACAACCCGCAGCAGGAGGATGAAGTGCGGCGGCTCGCCGAGCGGCTCACCGAGCAGATGCGCCAGGGTGCCCGGTTCTCCGCAGTGGCGCAGCAATTCTCGCAATCCGCGACGGCGGCTGTCGGTGGCGACATCGGCTGGGTGCGTCCCGAGCAGTTGAGCCCCGAACTCGGCAAAGCGGTAGCGCAGATGCGGCCTGGTGAATTGTCGGCACCGATCCGCGCTGGGGCGGGCTACTATTTGCTGCTCGTCCTGGATCGCCGCTCGGGCCGTTCCGCCGGCCCGGAGGACAGCCTGGTGCACCTGGTCCAGATCGTCTTTCCTCTGCCGCCGCAGGCCACGGAGCAGATGCGCCGCGCTGCGATTGTCGAGGCGCAGAGCGCCAAGACCACTGCCAAGAATTGCGAAGAGCTGCTGAAGATCGGCAAGGAAAAGGGGTCGGCGCAGCTGTCCAGCGAAGGCCGGCTGCGCGTCGACCAGGTAACCCCCGCCATGCGCAATATCGTGCTCGGGCTGGAGGTGGGGCAGACCTCGCCACCGATCGTGCAAAAAAACGGGGTCGGGGTGGTCATGATGTGCGAGAAGGCGGCGCCACCCAGTGCCCCAACCGTGCCGTCGCGTGATGAAATCGCCGAGACCTTGATGCGGCAGCGCCTCGAGACTCTGGCGCGACGCTATATGCGCGATCTGCGGCGTACAGCCTTCGTCGATGTCAGGGTATGAGCGCGATGGCGCTGCCGCTCGCCGTGACGATGGGCGAGCCGGCCGGCATCGCCGGTGAGATCGCTCTCAAGGCTTGGCTCGGACTTCGCGGCGACCTCCCTCCCTTTTACCTGATCGACGATCCCGATCGACTCGCGTCGCTGGCTCGGCGGCTCGACTGGCCGGTACCGATCCGGCCGATCGACGCGCCGGATCGAGCGCCCTCGCTCTTCGCGGACGCGCTTCCGGTCCTGCCGATCGACACGACTGTCCGTGCCCAGCCTGGCCGCCCGGACCCTGGCGATGCGCCCGCGATCCTCGGCGCGATCCAAACCGCCGTCCGCGACGTGCGCAATGGGCGCGCCGCGGCGCTCGTCACCAACCCGATCCACAAGGACAGCCTGTATCGAGCCGGTTTTCACCATCCCGGACACACCGAGTACCTCGCCGAGCTCGCGGGGGTTGATGCGGTTCCGATCATGATGCTGGTGTGCCCGGGGCTGCGCGTTGTTCCGGTTACCATCCATCTTGCACTGCACCAGGCGATTGAAAGCCTGTCCTCCGCGGCCATCGTCCACGCCGGACGCATCACGGAGGCGGCGCTGCGCCGCGATTTCGGTGTCGGCTCCCCGGTCCTGGCAGTCGCCGGGCTCAATCCGCACGCTGGCGAGGCCGGCAGCCTCGGCCGCGAGGAGATCGAGATCATCGAGCCGGCTCTCGCCGAATTGCGTGCCGGAGGGATAGATGCGCGCGGCCCCTTGCCGCCCGACACGATGTTTCATGCCGAGGCGCGCAGCGCCTATGACGCGGCGCTGTGCATGTACCACGACCAGGCGCTGATCCCGATCAAGACGATCGACTTCCATGGCGGCGTCAACGTGACATTGGGTCTGCCCTTTGTGCGGACGTCGCCCGATCACGGAACGGCGCTGGCGATCGCCGGCCGCGGCACTGCGCGGCCCGATAGCCTGATCGCCGCGCTGCGCCTGGCCGCTGAAATGGCTGCCCGGCGCTCGGCCGGCAGCTGAAGGGCAATCCGTCTCTGCCCTCCCTGCCGCCGCTGCGCGAGGTTGTCGCACGGTACGGCATCGTGGCACGCAAGAGCCTCGGGCAAAATTTTCTTCTCGATCTTAATCTGACCGGCCGGATCGCTCGTGCGGCGGGGCCGCTAGAAGATGCGACGGTCATCGAGATCGGGCCCGGTCCGGGGGCCTTGACGCGGGCCCTGCTCGCCGCTGGGGCGCGCCGGGTCGTGGCTATCGAGCGCGACGAGCGCTGTCTCGCCGCCCTCGGCGAGCTTGCTGCGGCTCATCCCGGCCGCCTCGAGCTGGTCGCCGGGGACGCGCTGAGGCTCGACCCGGTCGAGCTGTCGGATGCGCCCCGCAAGATCGTCGCCAACCTGCCGTACAACATCGCCACCCCGTTGCTCATCGGCTGGCTCGATCGGATCGGCGAATACGAGAGCCTGACGTTGATGTTCCAGCGCGAGGTTGCCGAACGGCTGACGGCGATGCCGCGCAGCAAATCCTACGGACGGCTCTCGGTTCTGGTCCAGTGGCTGGTCGAGCCGCAAATCCTGTTCGATATCCCGCCGCGCGCCTTTGTGCCGCAGCCCACGGTCACCTCGAGCGTCGTCCGCATCGTTCCGCGCGCCGAACCGCTCGCCCTTGCCGACCAGCCGGCCCTCGAACGCGTCACCGCCGCCGCGTTTGGCCAGCGCCGCAAGATGCTGCGGACGAGCCTCAAGGGGCTCGGCATCCCGGTCGAGCCGCTCCTCACGCACGCCGGGGTCCCGCCGACCGCCCGCGCCGAGGAACTCACCGTCGCCGAATTCTGCGCAATTGCGCGGGTCGTCGGGGACCGATAGCAGGGCTCGCTGGTTGTTCATCGAACTGTAATCAAACTGTCGCCTCAGTTTCATGAGCCCCGCATAGCGTCACCGCCGCTTACCTAAAATGAGGGATAAATTATGCGGAAATTCCTGGAAGGCGCTGCTGTGGGTGCTGGGCTTCTGGTGGCTTCGGCAGGTTGGCAAGTGCAAGCCGATTCGCAAGAAGACCGCAACAGGGGAGGCGTTCAGCACGTCCTGCTGATCAGCATCGATGGGATGCATGCCATCGATTTTATCAACTGCGCGCAAGGGATCAGCGGTGTTAACGGCGGTGCGCCCTATTGCCCGAACCTAGCCGAACTCGCCGAGACGGGCGTCAATTATCTGGACGCTGCTACATCGAAGCCGTCCGATTCGTTCCCTGGCCTGATGGCGCTGGTAAGCGGAGGCTCGCCGCGAACCGTCGGCGCATTTTACGACGTCGCCTATGACCGCTCGCTCGATCCGCCGGCAACGACGACGGGGAACGGCGTTGCCGGAGCGCCGGGCCTTTGCACGTCCGGGGCCGCGTCGACCGGCACGACTACGGAATTCGAGGAGGGTATCGATATCAACAAGCTGCTCCTGAACGGCGGAGCACCGTCCGGAGTGGACGGCGGGATCGCGTCGATCGACCCGAACAAGCTCGAGCGGGACCCGGCCCACACCTGCGCTCCCGTCTACCCTTGGAATTTTGTTCGCACGAACACGATTTTTGGCGTGGTGCACAAAGCGGGCGGCTACACCGCGTGGTCGGACAAGCATCCTTCCTACTTGTCGGTGTCGGGCCCCGGCGACGGGACAAACGTCGACGATTACTACTCGCCGGAAATCAACTCGATCCCGGTAGGGTTGTCAACTGTGCCCGGCTGCAACCCGCTACCGGATCAAACGGCTGTATCTAGCAGCAATGCCTGGACCGACAGCTTCCAGAACATCCAGTGCTACGACAGCCTGAAGGTGCAGGCGATCCTCAACGAGATCGACGGCAAGGATCACAGCGGCATGTACCGCCGGCCGGTCCCCAACCTCTTTGGCATGAACTTTCAGGTGGTTAGCGTCGGCCAGAAGCTGATCGAAAAGAGTCTTCCTACCACGGTCACCGGCGGTTATCTCGACAATATCGGCACCCCGAGCGCGGCGCTGCTGAGCGAGATCGAGTTCGCCGACCGTTCAATCGGGAAAATGGTCGCCGAACTCAAAAGAACAGGTTCTATCAATCGACCCTGATCGTCATTTCGGCCAAGCACGGCCAGAGCCCGATCGACTCGGCTCGATACTTGGGCATATCGACTAAAGCCGGTGACCCGATCACGACATCGCCGGCGACAATCCTGGATAGCCTAGGCCTGCTGCCATTCTCCGAATCGCCGTCCAACCCCACTGGGATCGGGCCGACCGAAGACGACATCTCGCTGATCTGGCTGACGCATTCGTCGGATACCGCGAATGCCGTGCAAGCGTTGGAAAGTCAGTCGCCGGCAACCAGCAATATCGCTGGCATTGGCGAGATCTTCTCGGGGCCGGGCATCGGCCAGATGTTCAACCTGCCAGGGCTGCCGCCAAACGGCGACCCGCGCACGCCGGATATCATCGTTACGCCGAATATCGGTGTTACCTACTCGGGAAGCGGCAAGAAACTCGCTGAACACGGCGGCTTCTCACACGGCGACACGAATGTGATCATGTTGCTGTCAAATCCGAGTTTTTCAGCTAGTGTCTAATTGCGTTAATATACGATATTAAGTAGGATGCATCAGTTGAGCATACCAGCTGAGGTGTCCGATGGCACGGGTCGCGGTAGCCCTGACCTGCACCGCCGAGCAGAGAGGTGAACTGATGGCCCTGGCTCGAAGTCGGACGGAGGAGGCTCGCCTGGTGGAACGGGCCAAGATTGTTTTGGCTTGCCTGGAGGGCAAACGGAACGACGCGGTTGGCCGCGAGTTTGGCGTGCGGCCGAATACGGTGGGTCTGTGGCGCAAGCGGTTTGCGGCAGCTGGGCTGGCCGGGCTGCGGGATCGGGCGCGGCCGGGCAAGACCGCCAAATATGGCGCGGATCTGCGCCTACGGGTTTTGCGCCAACTGGAATTGCCGCCGCCCAAGGGGTTGGCCAGTTGGGATGGGGCTTCTCTGGCCGCAGCGCTGGGCGCCTCGGACGATGCGGTCTGGCGCCTGCTGCGCAGGGAAGGCGTCCAATTGCGCCGGCGGCGCTCCTGGTGCGTCAGCACCGACCCACAATTTGCGGCCAAGGCCGCCGATATTATCGGCCTCTACCTGAACCCGCCGGAAAACGCGCTGGTCTTGAGCGTCGACGAGAAGCCGACGATCCAGGCGCTGGAGCGCGCGAGCGGATATGTCCTGACCAGCAGCGGTAAGATTGTTCACGGCTTGAAAAGCACCTACAAACGGCACGGCACGGTCAACCTTTTCGCCGCGCTCGAAGTGGCCACCGGCGTTATTCGGGGAAAGACCACGCAGACCAAGAAACGCGTCGATTTCCAGGCCTTTATGACCGACCTGATCGCCGAGCAACCGCCCGATCGGGAAATCCATGTCATCCTCGACAACCTCTCCACCCACAAAAAGAACGACAACTGGTTGGCGGCACACCCGAACGTTACTTTCCACTTCACCCCAACCTCGGCAAGCTGGCTCAACCAGGTGGAAATCTGGTTCGGCATCTTCAGCCGAAAGGCCCTGGCCGGAGCCAGCTTTGCCAGCGTCGCGCAACTGGTCCAGGCAATCCGCGACTTCACCGAAGCCTACAACCGGAACGCCGCGCCCTTCGTCTGGCGCAAGCGCGAGGTCAAGGGTGCCCAATTGCGTAATACTATCGTTAACTTACGCAATTAGACACTAGGACGGTGACCAGCCCGGTCGAAACCTACCAGATCGCGCCGACGCTTCTGGCGGTGTTGGGTCTCGATCCGAACGAGCTGGATGCGGTGCAGGACGAGGGCACCCAGGTCCTGCCCGGCCTCGGGCTCGACAACGGAAAATCACGTGACTAAGCGGACCTGATATGACGGGCGCCCTCCAGCGGGGGCGCCTTGTCAACCCGCGCGCAAGCCTTCGACGAATTTGGCGAGGCCGATCTGTCGTTCTCGCCGTAGCCTCTCTGCCGCGACGATGGCGCGGACCTGCGAGACACTTTCCTCGACATTGCGGTTCACGATCACGTAATCGTATTCCGGCCAGTGGCTCATTTCCTCGGCTGATTTGGCCATCCGCGAGGCGACCACGGCCGCGCTGTCCTGGGCGCGCGCGCGCAGCCGCGTCTCGAGCGCGGCTAGGCTCGGCGGCAGCACGAAGACCGAAACGAGATCCTGCGGAACGCTCTTCGTGAGCTGCTGGGTGCCTTGCCAATCGACGTCTCCGACGACATCGCGTCCGGCAGAAAGGGCCGCCTCGATAGGCCCGCGCGGCGTGCCGTAGCAGTTTCCGAAGACCGTCGCGTGCTCGAGGAGTTCGCCTTTCGCGAGCATCTCGTCGAAGCGACGCCGGTCGATGAAACAATAGTCGCGGCCTTCCACTTCGCCGTCCCGCGGCGGACGGGTTGTCACCGAGAGGGACAGGGCCAGCGCAGGGTCACCGGCGACGAGCTGCCGGGTGATCGTCGTCTTTCCCGCCCCCGATGGCGACGAAAGGACCAGCAAGAACCCGCGCCTTTCGAACGCTGGCGGGCTCATTCGATGTTCTGCACCTGCTCGCGGAATTGCTCGACCGCCGCTTTCAAAGAGAGCCCCACTCGGGTCAGCTCGATGTCGGCCGATTTCGAGCACAGTGTGTTGGCTTCGCGGTTCAACTCCTGGCAGAGGAAATCGAGACGGCGTCCGACCGCCTCGTCCTGCCGCAGCAGATCGGCGGCCTGCTCGAGGTGCGCCCGCAGGCGTTCGAGCTCCTCGCGAATATCCGAGCGAGTGATGAGCAGCGCCATTTCCTGCGCGACGCGCTCCTCCGACATTCCCGGGGCGAGATCGGCGATATTCGCCAGCATTGTCTGTAGTCTTTCGCGAATCGCCGCCGGCTGGGCCGCCGCGCATCCCGCCGCCGCCTCCACCAGGGCCGTCATTTCCGCGAGCTGGCCGTGGAGCACTGCGGCGAGACGCGCGCCTTCCTCGGCCCTGGCGCCGGCCAGCGCGTCGAGTGCTGTCGCCCAGCTGTCGCGAACGGCAAAGCGGCGTTCCTCGAGCACGGCATCCGGTTCTTCTTCGACCGTCTCCACCACGCCGCGCAGCGCCAGCAGCCCGTCGATGCGCGGCGGCGCCGCCTCGATCTCGCCTGCCAGCTCGTTCATCAGGACAACCAGCTGAGCCAGTGTCTCGCGATTGACCCGCACTAACGGCGGCTGAGTACGGGTCACGGTGAGGGTCGCGGCAAAGTTACCTCGGCGGAAACGCTGCGCCAACAGGGCGCGAAGCTGGGGCTCCAACGCATCGAAACCGGGCGCCAGCCGAAGCCGCAAATCCAGTGACTTGCCGTTGACGCTCTTGATCTCCCAAACCCAGCTGATGCCGAGCTCGTCGCCTTGCGCCCGCGCAAAGCCGGTCATGCTGACAATACCCAAATCCGCCGTTCTCCCGCTGATCAGGGTTCGGTTATACGACGTTACCGTACGGGCGAACCCGGTTTTTCGTCAGGGATTGCGTGAACCGGTCCGCCATGCTCCGGCTCGGCGGCGGCACTGTGGTGGTACTGCAAAACGTTTCGGCTGTGTTCGGCAAGCGTCGTAGCGAAGACATGCCCCCCGGCACCGTCGGCCACGAAATAAAGTTCGTCGGTAAAAGCAGGCCGTGCGGCGGCTCGCAGCGCGGATATGCCTGGATTATCGATCGGGCCGGGCGGCAGCCCCTTGGTCACATAGGTGTTGTAGGGCGAAAGAATCGTCAAATCGGTGTGGGTCAGCCGGCGATCGAACCTCTTCGAGCCACGATCGCTCAAGGCATAGATCACTGTAGGGTCCGATTGCAGGTGCATGCCCAAGCGCAGCCGGTTTACGAAAACCGCTGCGATACGCGCCTGCTCATCCTCGCGCGAGGCCTCCTTCTCGATCAGCGAAGCAAGGATCGACACTTCACGGGGCGTCGTGAGCGGCAAGTCGGGACGACGCTCGGCCCAGACCTCGGTGAGGGCGCGCGCCATCGCCCGCTGCATGCGCTCGATCATACCCTTTCGGCGGTCGCCATACTCGTAAAGATAGGTCTCCGGCAGCAACTCGCCCTCGCCGGGCGGCGGACCCAGATCCCCGTCGAGCGCCGGCGCGGCTTGCACCAGGGCCAGGATTTCCGCGCTGGTCAGACCCTCCGGGATCGTCAGCCGGTGCTTTACCGTCTTGCCGCTGGCGATGATCTCCATAACCTGGAGTGCGCTCGTTGCAGCCGGAAACTCGTATTCGCCGGCCAGGAACGCGGAGCTGCGGCCCGACAAGGTCGCGCCCAGCTCAAAGGAGCGCCGGTGCCGGATGATGTCCTGCTCCGCCAACAGCGAGGCAATATCGGAGAGGCGGGTATGCGGCGGGATCACGATCGTGCGTGCTTCGGTCAGCGGGCCCGGCGCGGCGATATCGCGGTAGAGCCAATAGCCGGCTCCCCCCAGGGCAAAGAGGACGAGCGACACGGTAACCGCCGCCCAGGCCAAGAGGCGAAAAAAACCCCGCATCAATCCCGCCCGTTTTCCGCGGCCGCGCGCTGCGATCGTTCAGGGTGGCCCGACAAAGATCAGGGAGGCATTAGTGCCGCCGAAGCCAAAGGAATTAGAGAGCGCGTAGTTCACTCTGCGTTGCTTGGCTTGTTTTGGCACCAGGTCGATGTCGCAAGACGGAGAGGGATTGTCGAGATTGAGAGTCGGGGGGACGACGCCATTGCGGATCGCCAGGATCGCGAAGATCGCCTCGACGCTGCCGGCCGCTCCGAGCAGGTGTCCGATCGCCGATTTGGTCGACGACATCGACAGGTCGTAGGCATGGCCGCCGAACAGCCGCTTCACGGCGCCGAGCTCGATCTCGTCGCCGAGCGGGGTCGATGTGCCGTGAGCATTGATGTAGTCGATCTTGTCCGGCGCAATGCCCGCCCGCCGCAAGGCGTTGCGCATCGACCGAAACGCGCCGTTGCCGTCCTCCGCGGGAGCGGTCAGGTGGAATGCGTCGCCGGACATGCCGTATCCGATCACCTCGGCATAGATCTTCGCATCCCGCCGCTTGGCGTGCTCGTACTCTTCGAGGACGACAATTCCGGCGCCCTCGCCCATGACAAAACCGTCGCGTTCTCGGTCCCACGGACGCGATGCTCGCGGCGGGTCGTGGTTGAACCCGGTAGACAGCGCGCGGGCCGACGCAAAACCGGCAAGACCGAGGCGGCAGATCGCCGCCTCTGTCCCGCCGCAAATCATGACGTCGGCGTCATCCAGCATGATCAGCCGCGCCGCGTCGCCGATCGCATGCGCCCCGCTCGAGCAAGCGGTCACTACGGCATGGTTGGGTCCGGTGAACCCGAAGCGGATCGAGACGTGGCCGGAGGCGAGGTTGATCAGATTGGCGGGAATGAAAAACGGCGAAAGACGGCGCGGACCGCGTTCGTGCAACGTCAACGCACCGTCGGTGATTCCGGGCAGCCCGCCGATGCCGGAGCCGATCATCACGCCGGTGCGTTCGCGCGCCTCTTCGGCTTGCGGAGTCCAGCCGGCATCTTCGACCGCTTGTGCGGCTGCGGCGAGCGCATAGACGATGAACCCGTCCATTTTGCGCTGATCCTTGGGCGGCACCCAATCGTCGGCGTTGAAGAGCCCCGAGGCGGTTTCACCGCGCGGCACCTGTCCGGCGATTTTGACCGGCAAGTCGGAAACGTCGAACGACTGAATCGCTCGAAATCCCCGACATACCCTCGACCAAACTGTTCCAGTTCCGTTCGAGACCGATCCCAAGGGGTGTCACCAGCCCCATGCCGGTCACTACGACGCGTCGCATATTCTTCGCGTCAACCGCACGAGGCGGGAATGCCGGCAGCATACGACCTGGAGCGGGGGAGTTCGGCAGCGGGCGGCTCAGCTGTGCGTTTCGATGAAGCTGACCGCATCTTTCACCGTCACGATCTTCTCGGCCGCGTCATCCGGGATCTCGCACCCGAACTCCTCCTCGAAGGCCATGACCAGCTCGACGGTGTCAAGGCTGTCGGCGCCCAGATCGTCGATGAAGCTGGCGTTTTCGGTCACCTTCGATTCGTCGACGCCCAGATGCTCGACCACGATCTTCTTGACCCGATCAGCGACGTCACTCATCCGTTCTTATCCTCAGTGGCTTGCTGGAAAACCGTCTACGCACCAAACGCCCTGGCGCTGTCGGCCATGAGGCGCCGCCCTCCCCGGATCGCCCTTAGGGACCGCGTCGAGATCAGAGTCACAGTGCGGTCACATAGCATGTTTCCCCCGCACTGCAAATCGACTGCTCCGGAGAGCGGTTCGACAGCTTCATACCATGACCATACCGCCATTGATGTGCAAGGTCTGGCCCGTGACATAAGCCGCTTCGGCGCTCGCCAGGTAAACCACCGCCGCAGCCACCTCCTCGGGGGTGCCGAACCGGCCGGCGGGAATCGCTTCGGTGAGCCGCGCGCGTTGCTGCGTCGTCAATTTGTCGGTCATCGTCGTCACGATCAGGCCCGGCGCGACACAGTTCACGGTAATGCCGCGCCCTGCGATCTCGGCGGCGATCGATTTCGACATGCCGATCATCGCGGCCTTTGCCGCGGCATAGTTCGCCTGCCCGGCGTTGCCGCTGATCCCGACAACCGAGCTGATCCCGATCACGCGTCCGTGGCGGCGACGAACCATGCCGTGCAGCAGCGCGCGGGTAAGCCGGAACTGGGCCGTCAAATTGACCTCCAAGACCGACCGCCAGTCCTCGTCCTTCATTCGCAACGCCAGCGCGTCACGCGCGATCCCAGCGTTGTTGACGAGAACGTCTACTCGGCCCATTGCCGCCTCGGCCTCTTTAGCCAGCCGTTCCGGGGCTGTTGGATCCGCAAGGTCGGCCAGCCCGAGATGAACTCGCGCGCCGAGCTCGCCTGCCAATGCTTCCAGCGCGGCAGAACGTGTTCCCGCGAGCATGACCTCCGCGCCCTGATGGTGCAGGGCCTTGGCGATCGCCCCGCCGATCCCGCCGGAGGCTCCGGTTACCAACCCAGTTTGGCCAGACAGATCGAACAATCGCGAAACCTCTACCCAATGATACCGTGCACCAAAGCCGCGCCGTGAAAGAGGCGAAAAGCGTTGTCGTTTCAAGAGCAAGGCCGTTATTCCAGGACGGCCCATGGGCCAGGCTCGCGGGGGGGCCGAGCCCGCGCCCCGGAATGACCGGAGCTAGCTCATAGCCCCTCTATCAAACTCCCGATGTCTGCCGGTGTCCCGACCGAGCGTGCCGAGAGATCCGGGTCGATCCGCTTGACGAGCCCGGTGAGCACGCGGCCGGTTCCAATCTCGACTACCTCTTCGACCCCCTCCTGCTTGAGAAAGAGCATGCTCTCGCGCCACCGCACCATCGCTGTCACCTGTTCGACGAGGCCGCGCTTTATTGTTGCCGAATCGCGCGTCGCCGTGGCCGACACATTGGCGACGAGCGGCACCATTGGCGAGTGCAGCGTAACCCGGCCGAGCGCTTCCGCCATGACTTCGGCGGTAGGGGCCATCAGCGGCGAATGAAACGGCGCACTGACCGGAAGGGCGATCGACCGCCTCGCCCCGTTTGCCCGAGCGATCGCAATCGCCCGTTCGACGGCTTGTCGGTGCCCGCTCACGACGATTTGGCCCGGAGCATTGTCGTTTGCCACCGCACATACTTGGTCCGGGCCGGCAGCCTCCGCCGCAACTTCCTGCCCCTGCTTGAGGTCGAGGCCGAGCAGCGCCGCCATCGCACCCTCGCCGACCGGAACGGCCTCCTGCATCGCCCGGCCGCGCAGCCTGAGCAGACGCGCCCCGTCTCCGATGGTGAGCGTACCTGCTGCCGCGAGTGCCGAATATTCACCAAGCGAATGCCCCGCTACGAAGGCGGCGTGCCGGGCTAGGGCGAAACCGCCCTCCGCCTCGAGCACGCGGATGACCGCAAGGCTCGCCGCCATCAACGCCGGCTGGGCGTTTTCGGTCAGGGTAAGCTCGCTCTCCGGTCCTTCGAACATGAGCCGCGAGAGGTTTTGCGACAAGGCGTCGTCCACGTCCTCGAAGACCTGGCGCGCCGGCGCAAATGCCGCCGCCAGGAGGCGCCCCATGCCGACCGCCTGCGAGCCCTGTCCCGGAAATACGAATGCCCGCTTCATGCGGAACCGCGTTCCCCCTTCGCCGGCCTGCCCGCACTGGTCGATGCGGGCCGCGTGGTGATAGCGGCGCCACGCCCGTTGTCAAGGAGGCGTTGCGTCCTCGTGTTGCGCCAGTGCCGGCCTCCCATATAACATGGAGCTTCAGCCCTTGCCGGCCCGGCCGGCTCGGTTCGGTCGGCGCTCGCGCTCCGAATCCTTACTAGCCATAAGGGATACGGTTCACTATGCCACTGTACGAGAACGTGTTCATCGCGCGCCAGGACATTTCCGGCGCCCAGGTTGATGCCCTCGCCGACACTTTCACTCAGCTCGTCGCCGACAATGGCGGCGAGGTGAAGAAGCGCGAATACTGGGGGTTGCGCAACTTGATGTATCGCATGCGGAAAAACCGCAAAGGTCACTATGTATTGCTGAATCTTTCGGCGCCGCCCGCCGCCGTGGCCGAGCTCGAGCGGACCATGCGGATCAATGAGGATGTGATCCGCTATCTGACTATCCGCGTCGACGAGTTGGAGGAGGGACCTTCGGTGGTCATGCAAAGCCGCGGCAGCCGTGACGATCGCCAACGGCGCGGCGATCGGGAGAGATCTGGTGACGGGCGCGAGATGGAGCGGCCTGCCGCGGAGCGCCCGGTCCCTGAGCAACCGGCCCCTGAGCAGCCGGCCCCTGAGCAGCCGGTCCCTGAGCAGCCGGCCCCTGGGCAGCCGGCCTCTAAGCACCCGGTCCCTGAGCAGCCGGCCCCTGGGCAGCCGGCCTCTGAGCACCCGGTCCCCGAGCACCCGGCTCCCGAAACGGCGGAGGCGTAAATGGAAAGCCAATCGCCCGGCGGCCAGGGGCGCGGTGCGGCAGCGCGCCGTCCGTTTTTCCGCCGGCGGAAGTCGTGCCCGTTCTCCGGGCCCAACGCTCCCAAGATCGACTACAAGGACGTCAAGCTGTTGCAGCGCTTCATCTCGGAGCGCGGCAAGATCGTGCCGAGCCGCATCACCGCGGTCTCGACCAAGCGGCAGCGCGAGCTGGCCCAGGCGATCAAGCGGGCGCGCTTTCTGGGTCTGCTCCCGTATCTGGTGAGATAGGCAGTTCCCGAGTCTACGGAGCCCTGGGCGGGCATCGCCGTGAGCCGGCTGGGGTTTGCCGGGGTGTCGGTGGTCTGCGGAGCGCTCGCAGCCGGTCCGTATCTGCTGGTGCTGACTGGTTCGACCGGGTCGATGATCCTTGTCTATCTCGCGCAGCTGCCGCTTTTTGCCGCCGGGCTGTGTCTCGGGACGAGCGCTTCGGCGTCGGCCGGGTTCGTCGCGGCGCTGATCCTGGCGGGTGCCGGCAACCTGCTGGCGGCTGCCCTTTTTGGGGCGCTGAATGTCATTCCGGTCGTCCTGCTGGTGCGCCAATCCTTGCTGGCCCGGACGGGCCCCGGCAATACGGTCGAATGGTATCCGCCGGGTCTCATGACGGCTTGGCTGACCGGCTTCGGTCTGGTGGCAGCCGCCGTCACGTTGGTTTTCCTCGGCGGCCCGCAAGGCGCGGAAGCTGCGTTGCATGACGCACTGGCCCCTGCCCTCGACCGCCACCTCGGCGAAATTCCTCCCGAACTGGATGAATTGCTCGCCTTCGTCGCCTTCATTCTCCCCGGTATTGCCGCCACCTCGTGGATGATGATGACAGCGAGCAACGGAAGCCTTGCCCAAGGCTTGCTGGCGCGTTTCGGAGCGAGCTGGCGGCCATCTCCCGATCTCGCCGCGCTCGGCCTCCCGATGTGGATCCCGGTGCTGCTCGCCTTTGCTTCCGGGGCGACGCTCCTCGGCGGAACTGCTCGCTTTATCGGCGTCAACGTCCTTATCGTGCTGGCTGTGCCGTTCTGCCTCGCGGGCCTTGCCGTGCTTCATACGGTGGCGCGCCGGTTCCCACGTCCGGCGGTCACCCTTACGGTGTTCTATTTGCTGGCCGGGGTCTTGGGCTGGCCGCTCCTGCTGATCGCCCTTTTGGGGTTGCTCGATTCGCCGCTCGGTCTGCGGCGGCGTTTCGCCTAACCTTTGAGAATTGGAGGAATTTGAATGATCGAACTGATCCTGCTCGAGAGGGTCGAGAAGCTCGGCCAAATGGGCCAACTCGTCAAAGTGAAGCCCGGCTACGCGCGGAACTATTTGTTGCCCCAGAAGAAAGCCATGCGCGCGACAAAAGAGAATTTGACATATTTCGAGACCCAGCGCGCTCAGCTCGAAGCCAACAACCTGCAGCGCAGGACCGAGGCGACGGAAGTCGGCGGCAAGATCGAGGGTCTGACCGTCGTGATTATCCGCCAGGCCGGCGAAAGCGGGCAGCTCTACGGCTCGGTTTCGGCCCGCGACATCGCCGATGCGGTGACCGAGGCGGGTTTTACGATCGAGAAGCGCCAGGTCGTGCTCGACCGGCCGATCAAGAATTTGGGCCTGCATGCTGTGAAGGTTGTGCTTCACCCGGAAGTATCGGTGACGATCACCGCCAATGTCGCCCAGTCCGCGGAAGAGGCCGAAATGCAGGCCAAGGGCATCGATCCCTTGCGGCTGCGCGACGAGGAGGAAGAAGAGGCTCGCGCCGCAGCGGCGCAGACGGGTCCCGCTACCGCCTAGCGGATCGAAGCTCTTGTATCCAATCGAGAATTTGCCAAATATCGCTAAAATTGATTCCAATTCGGTCGCGTACCGATGCTGCTGTCGCGTCTGCTCGAGCGAATCATCACAATCGGCCGCCTGCGCGTCATAGACGCGGGCGGATCACTTCATACATTCGACGGATCCGGCGAACCGCGCGTAACCATCCGGCTTCACGATCCGGCCTTGCATTGGAAACTGGCCGCCAGGCCTCGCCTTTACTTCGGCGAAGCCTACATGGATGGGAACCTGACGATCGAGGAGGGCAGTCTTTACGACCTGATTGATCTGCTGGCGGTCAATTTCGAAGCCATGCCGGCGGGGTTGATCGCGCGGCTGCTGAACGGCTCCGTCACGCTGTTCCGCCGCATTCATCAATACAATCCTCTGCCGCGTGCCCGACAGAACGTAGCTCATCACTATGACTTGTCAGACCAGTTCTACGAGCTGTTTCTCGATCGGGACCGGCAGTATTCCTGCGGCTATTTCCACGACGAGTCCGAGGACCTGGATGCTGCTCAGCTCGAAAAAAAAAGGCACCTCGCGGCAAAGCTGCTGATCCGACCCGGACACAGGGTGCTCGACATCGGTTCGGGCTGGGGTGGCCTGGGGCTCTATCTCGCCGGCGAATGCGGGGCCGATGTGACCGGTCTGACCCTCTCGGTCGAGCAGCATAAGGTCGCGACGCGGCGTGCCGCCGCGGCTGGGCTCTCCGACCGGGTCAGATTCTACCTGCGCGACTACCGCGAAGAAGCCGGGGAATACGACCGTATCGTCTCGGTCGGGATGTTCGAGCATGTCGGGCTCAATCATTACGGCGCCTTCTTCGCCAAGCTGAAATCGCTGCTGGCGCCGGATGGCGTGGCGCTGCTGCACTCGATCGGCCGCAAGGATGGACCGGGCTCGACAATGCCTTGGATACGCAAGTACATCTTTCCCGGCGGTTACGTGCCGGCCCTTTCCGAGGTCCTGCCGACCGTCGAGCAGTTGCGGCTCTGGATCACCGACATCGAAATTCTGCGCCTGCATTACGCCGAGACTCTCAGAGCGTGGCGGCGGCGGTTCGAGCGAAATCGCGACCGCGTGCTGGCGCTTTATGACGAGCGCTTCTACCGGATGTGGGAGATGTACCTCGTCGGCTCGGAGATCGCGTTCCGGCGGCAGGATCACATGGTTTTCCAGATGCAGCTCGCCAAAGCCGTCGACGCGGTGCCGCTGACGCGCGACTACATGCTCGACTGGGAGCGCGAGCACAGCAGCGCGGCAGACCGCGCGGCCTGACCGGGCGGCCGCCCTCACCGGCCAAAGATTCGCCCCCCTTCGATTTCTCGACCGGCGGGTGCGGTCCATCCCCGCGTTACACAGGCTGGGGATCGAATACCACGCAGGGTCGCTTTCGAGCCGGTGGTATCCTGCCGGTGCATGGAAACAAACATTACTTCCCGGGTCGCGCTGTTGCGCGAGCCCAACCCCGAGCTTCTCCGAACCCCACCCTATAACACGGAAGCCGAACAGGCCCTGCTCGGCGCCATCCTGATCAACAACACGGCCTATTACCGGGTCTGCGAATTTCTCCAGCCCGAGCACTTCGGCAATGCCGTGCACGGCCGTATCTTCGCAGCGATCGGCAAGCTGTTGGGCCGCGGCCAGATCTCCAATCCGGTCACCCTCAAGAACTTGTTCGATCAGGACGGTGCGCTGACCGAGATCGGCGGAGCGCAGTATCTGGCGCGGCTGGCGGGCGCTGCGGCGACCATCATCAATGCCGAGGATTACGGCCGCGCCGTGCACGACCTTTACTTGCGGCGCGAGCTGATCGGGCTTGGCGAGGACGTGGTCAACGACGCGTTTCGCCAGGATCTCGACGATCCGGCGCTCGAGCAGATCGAACGGGTGGAAAAAAAGCTGTTCGACCTCGCGACAACCGGGCAAACGGAGGGCGGGTTTTGGGCGTTCGGAACTGCGCTGACGAGCGCGATCCTCAACGCCGAGGCGGCTTTCAAGCGTAGCGGCAAAACCGTCGGAGTCGCCACCGGCTTTATCGACCTCGACCGCAAGCTGGGCGGGTTGCACCCTTCCGACCTCATCGTCCTCGCCGGCAGGCCGTCGATGGGCAAAACGGCGCTGGCCACCAACATCGCGTTCTACGCCGCGCGAAATTACCGGCCCGCGGCTGCTCCCGAATTCCTCAAGGCCGCCGAAGACGGGGCGGTCGTCGGCTTCTTTTCACTCGAAATGTCGGCAGAGCAACTCGCCACCCGGATACTCGCCGAGGAGTTGGGTGTCTCCTCCGACCGCATCCGGCGCGGCGAAGTCAGCCATGAGGATTTCGACAAGTTCGTCCAAGCGAGCCAGCAATTGACGGCGCTAAAATTGTTCATCGACGACACGCCGGCATTATCGGTGGCAGCGGTGCGCACGCGCGCCCGGCGCCTGAAGCGCCAGCAGGGCCTGGGACTGATCGTCATCGATTACCTGCAGCTGCTGCGCCCCTCGAACCAGACCCGTGCACAGGACAACCGCGTTCAGGAAATCTCCGAGATCACCCGCGGGCTGAAGGCGCTGGCCAAGGAGCTCGATGTTCCGGTGCTGGCGTTGTCGCAACTGTCTCGCGCGGTCGAGCAGCGTGAGGACAAACGCCCGATGCTCGCCGATTTGCGCGAATCAGGCTCGATCGAGCAGGATGCCGATGTCGTGATGTTCATCTTTCGCGAGGAATATTACTTGTCGCGCGAACCGACCCGCCGTCCGGACGAAGCGGAAAGCAAGTACAGCGACCGCTACCAGGAATGGCGAGAGCGGCTCGAAAAGGTGCACGGGCTCGGCGAAATCATCGTCGCCAAGCAACGGCACGGGCCGATCGGCGCAGTCAAACTCCGTTTCGACGCCGAAACCACCAAGTTCGACAATTACATGGCCCCCGATCACCTGCCAACCGCGGATTTCTAGCGTCACCGTAGAATTGTCATTGCCAACGAAGTGAAGCAATCTCAGCCCGCTGGGTGCTTCCCGAGCCGAAATCGCTTAGTCGCGCGAGGCGCTCCTCGCAATGACACCTGTGGCGCTACTGCCGCTCGCCGTTGGCGTCGGGGAGCTCGACAAGGGTGATCCGGTTGCGCCGGACGGTCAGGGCGAGCCTGCCGTGCTTCAAGGCCAGCGCGTCCTTCCCGAAAATTTCACGGCGCCAGCCGGAAAGCGCCTTGACCGGCGCGTCGTCATCGGCGGCGATCGCTTCCAGGTCATCGGCCGACGCCAGCAGTTTTTGCGCAACCTGATGATCATCGCAGCGCTGCTTCAACAAGACGCGCAGCAACTCGATCAGCGGGCCGAGGCCGGGCGGCGAATCCGCTCTCGCGACAGCCGGCGGCTCGATCGCGCCGGTGGCGGCGAGCCCGCGTTGCACCGCCTCCAGGATCTCGCCGCCGAGCTTGCCCTCGGCGATGCCTTTGCCGAGGCTGCGGGTCCGCGCCAGGGCCTCGATCGACCGCGGAGCATGGGAGGCGATCTCGAGCACCGCTTCGTCGCGCATGATCCGCCCCCGCGGCAGATTGCGTTGCCGCGCCGCCGTCTCGCGCCACGCCGCCAACTCTCGCAATACGCCGAAAAACCGCGCGTCAATATGGCCGCGCAGCCGAAACCGGCGCCACGCCTCGCTCGGATCGCTCCGATAAGTCTCGGGGTTGGACAACTCGGCCATTTCCTCGGCGAACCAGTCCGCCCGACCGTTTGACGCGAGCTGTTGCTGCAGCTTTTCGTAGACGGTGCGGAGGTGGAGGACATCGGCGAGGGCATAGCGGATCTGCCGCTCGGTCAACGGCCGACGCGACCAGTCGGTAAACCGGGAGGATTTGTCGAGCGGGGCCCGGGCGAGCTTGGCAACTAATGTCTCGTAGCTCGCTGCATCGCCAAAGCCGCAGACCATGGCGGCAATTTGGGTGTCGAAGAGCGGCGCCGGCACCCCGCCGGACAGGTTGAAAAAGATCTCGATGTCCTGGCGCGCCGCATGGAACACCTTCAATGTGCCGGGATTGGCCATCAGAGCGAGGAGCGGCGTAAGGTCGATCCCCGGGGCGAGCGCATCGATCGCCGCTGCTTCCTGCGGGCCCGCCACCTGAACGAGGCACAGGATCGGCCAAAAGGTCCGCTCGCGCATGAACTCGGTGTCGACTGCAATAAAGCTCGCGTCCTTTTGCCGCTCGCAAAAGCTGGCCAATCCGTCGAGTTCGGTAATTACCGTCATGCTTGACGCTATACAGCGAAAACCATCGAGCAGAAACCGCCCATCTATTTGGCCGCCCTTTTTGGCCGCGGGGAGGACCGCCATGCGATCACGGTGGCGCTTGCCTCCTGTTCGAGCCAGGAACAGCCTATGGACCCCCAGCTTCGCGGGCGTGAAAATGACGGGTTATGATGACCGGACTTCATTTTGCGCCGCAGAGTATGACAGGAGAGCAGCGATGGGTAAGAGAATCGCGGTGGTCGGCGTTGGAGCGGTCGGCGGTTATACCGGGGCGCACATGGTGCGGGCCGGCGAAAACGTGACCTTCATCGACATGTGGCCGGCGCATGTCGATGAAATGAAGAAGAACGGCCTGCGCATCACGCACCACCAGGGCGACGAGCCGTTCACGGTCAAGGTGCGGGCGTTGCATTTGACCGAGGCGCAGCATCTCGCGAAAGAAGCGCCGGTCGACATCGCCTTCGTCTGCACCAAATCCTACGATACCCAATGGGCGGCGCTGATGATCCGCCAATACCTGGCGCCCGGCGGCTATGTCGTCTCACTGCAGAACTGCATGAACGAGGAGACGATCGCCGGGGTCGTCGGCTGGGGCAAGACGATGGGTTGCATCGCCAGCAACATCAGCGTCGGCCTCGTCGAGCCGGGCCATGTCCACCGCGGCGGGGTCAAGGGTGGTGCTGCGCACACCGTCTACCGCACCGGCGAAGTCCACGGCAACATCACCGAGCGGGCATATGAGGTGTGCCGGCTCGTCGCCTACGCCGACAGCGCCAAGGTCACCGACAATCTGTGGGGCGAACGCTGGTCGAAGCTCGTCGCCAATACGATGGCGAACGGGGTTTCTGGCTGCACCGGGCTTCCCGGCGCGCAGATCGCGCAAAACGAGGTGATCCGCCATTTCCAAGCGCGGCTCGGCAGCGAGGCGATCCGTATTGGTCAGGCGCGCGGCTACAGGCTCGAAGAGATCGACCATCTGCCGCCGGAGACGATCGCTCGCGCCGGCGAGGGCGACGCTGCGGCGCTGAAGATTTACGACGAGCGGCGGCTGTCGCGGGTCGGGCGCGGCTCGCCCGATCAGCGGCCGTCGATGGGCCAGGACATGGCCAAGGGTCGGCGCACCGAGATCGAATATCTGAACGGTTTTGTCGTACGCGAAGGCGAGCAGGTCGGGATTCAGGCACGCGCCAACGAGCGCCTCGTCGACATCCGTCAAGCGGGTCGAGCGCGGCGAACTAAAGCAGGACCCGCGCCATATCACAGAGCTCCGGCTGAACTGACTTTGGCTTCCTCTTCCCCACAACCCGCGAGAGGCGCTTATACAGCAAGCGCAGCAATGAAAACTCCGCGGACCCGCCCGGGCAGTCCCAAAAGCTGGACCGACGCCGCTTTTTTTTGCGCAAGCGCATGCCGTAAGAGAGCTCTGCCGTGCCTAGCCGATCAAGGTTCGGGGCATACCCGATACGTCCCCGATTCGATCCATGACACGTAAGCTGGTCAACTATTGGTTGGGGTAACGCCTCGCCGCTCGCCGCTCTGATTCCTTGTGGACAATGCCGCCGCGGTAGCACGGGGGGGGACCCAGGGTTCCAATCCTTCTCCCTCCGCTTGAGGCCGATGCTGAGAGCGAGCTCGGCAGGATTTTCGGGGTGGAAGACACTGCGGGCTTATACGCGTTGCTGGTCGAGCTTGGCCTTCGGACGGGCCGGCAGGGCAGCCGGAGCCGGTAATCGCGCGAAGCAACACGGTTTTGCCGTGCCGGCCTACGCGGAGGCATTCTGTCCGACCAACGCTTCAGTGAGTATCTTGCCCTTTCTTTCCGCGTATACATAGGATCGGGTCACAAGGAATGGGGATGTCAGTGAACATGAGAATAGTTTCTATCACTTGCTGTATCGCGCTGCTCACGGTAAATGCCTCTTCGTTGTTCACGGAATCGAGCCTTTTCCATTCATATCTTGTCGGAGCTTCTTTGATTCTCGCGATCGCTCTGTTCCTAATAGTCTTTGTCAACCGAGGCGAGCGACCCGAGCCCGAGCCCCCAAAAACTGACGCAGCCAAGCCCATGCCTGTTCCGGCACCCGGCAATCAGGCCGAAGCTGAGATCGTCAGCTTTCTTGCCTTACTTCAGGAGCGGGGGCGGCTGGTGGACTTTCTGATGGAGGATATTACATCATACGACGATGGCCAGGTTGGGGCCGCCGCTCGCGTCGTACATCAAGGGTGCAAAGCGGCCCTGCGCGAGCACTTCCAAATTCGATCGGTGCGCGAAGAGAATGAGGGATCATCCGTCACTATTCCCGTGGGATATGCAGCCGATGAGTATCGTCTGATCGGGAACATCCGGGGAGCAGGACCGTTCTCGGGGACACTCGTCCATCGCGGCTGGAAAACCGAGTGGGTGAAACTCCCACGGATTGTGCGGGTCGCCCCCGACCGGCTGCCGTCGATTGCCCCTGCGGAAGTCGAACTGAAGTAAGCCGGGCACAACGATCTAAATACGAGACACCCGTTCTCGCCGTGCCCGCCAGTTCCGACATCTCACACACAACGGAAACCGAGACTTTCAATTCATGAGCCCACGTTTCAGTCTTGGAATCGACCTTGGTACAACGAACAGCGCGATCGCGCTCACCAACCTGGAGTCCGATCAAACCGAGGTATTGGAAGTTACCCAAATAATTGGACCAAATCAGATCGGCGAGAAACCAACGCTGCCCTCCGCGCTGTACATCCCCCACGACGACGAATATCCGGAAAACTCGTTTCCGCTTCCCTGGAAAGAAGGGTTCGAGGATACGACGATCGCCGGCCATTTCGCTCGCGACCATGGCGCGCTTGTTCCCGATCGTCTCATCACCTCTGCCAAATCGTGGCTCTCCAACCCGCATATCGACCCCCGGCATCAATCGCTTCCGTGGAGATCGGATATCCAGGATGAGAAGCTCTCGCCCTTTGAATGCTCGCGGCGATACCTTGCGCACCTAAAGAACGCGTTTCTCTATGCTGGACGCGTGCAGGGGCGGAACTGGGACCTTTCTGAAACTGAGATTGTCCTGACGGTCCCGGCATCGTTCGATGCGGTTGCGCAAAGTTTGACCGCCGAAGCGGCGCAGGCCGCCGGTCTTGGCAAAGTCACCCTGCTTGAAGAGCCGCAGGCAGCGTTCTACGCCTGGATCGCGCAGGCAGGTAGGGAGTGGCGTTCGCTGATCACTCTGGGTGACATCATCCTGGTCTGTGATATCGGCGGCGGCACCGCCGATTTCAGCCTGATTGCCGTTACTGACAGCAGCGGCACGTTAGAGCTCGAACGCATCAGCGTCGGCGAACACATCCTCCTGGGCGGCGACAACATGGATCTGGCGCTTGCCTATACGCTTCAGGCCAAACTCGAAGCGGAGGGAAGATCGATCGATACCTGGCAATTTCTGGCACTCGTCCATGCTGCCTCCAGAGCCAAGGTCGCGTTGTTCGACGACGATTCGTTGCCCGAAGTCCCGATTGCGGTTCCCTCACGGGGCTCGAGCCTGTTCGCCAGAACCGTTTCAACAACCCTCGAGCGAGCGACCCTCGAGCAGGTCGTTCTCGACGGTTTTTTCGCAAAGACCACAATCGGCGATCTGCCACAGGAGGCACGTCGAGTAGGACTGCAGGAATTCGGCCTGCCTTTCGCAGCCGATCCGGTGATCAGCAAACATCTGGCGCGCTTTCTCTGCCGGAGCCGAGCGAATCTGAGCAGCGGTCAATCGCTTTCTGCATTGGTGGAAGGGCAGCCGGAGTCAACCGAATTAGTCATGCCCACCGCGGTCCTTTTTAACGGCGGTGTTTTTAAGAGTGGGCCGATCCGCCGCCGGGTGCTCGAGCTGCTTACTTCGTGGAACGAAGGAAAACCGGTTCGCGAGTTGCGGGGGACGGAACTGGATCTCGCGGTCGCAAAAGGGGCTTCCTTCTATGGGCGAACTCGAGTGACGCAGAAGGGTATTCGGATCAAGGCCGGAGCCGCGCGCTCGTACTACATTGGCCTCGAGAGCTCGATGCCAGCCGTGCCGGGGTTCAAACCGCCGATTAAGGCGCTGTGCGTCGTTCCGCAGGGGATGCAGGAGGGGTCGGAACTCCTCGTCGAAGGACGAGATTTCGGTCTTCTCACCGGGCAGCCCGCCGAATTCAGGTTCTATTCGTCGGCAGTCCGAAGCGGCGATCAACCGGGACAGATCCTGCCCGATGCCGAACGTGAGCTGGAGGAAACCAGTTTGCTTGAAATCGACTTGCCTGCGCTCCCTGATTTTCCTGCGGGACAGGTCGTTCCTGTGCAGATCAACTCGGTCGTGACCGAACTGGGCACGCTTGAGCTGTGGATGAAGCACATAAATTCGGATCGCCGATGGAAGGTCGAATTCCGGGTCAGGACGGAGTAGCCGGACTGCGCTAGCCCCCGACGATGACGCGAGCCCGTTTCAGCATCGGTATCGATCTCGGCACGACCAACTGCGCCTTGGCATTCGTGCCGCTGTACAACGAAGCGCGGTCCGAGATTCTTGGCATCCCGCAATGGGGGTCGCTGTCCGCAACAACGGAATCCACAGCCCTTCCGTCATTTCTCTATCTGCCGGAGGAAGCGGCCGCTGCCCAACTTCAGGACAGGGAGGCCGACAATGAGGAATGGGTTGTCGGCCTGTTCGCACGCAAAAAGGCCGCAGAATCACCTGGCCGCGTGGTCCATTCGGCAAAGTCCTGGCTCTGTCACCACACGTCCGATCGCTCGGCGCGATTTCTGCCCTGGGGAGCGGACGACATCGTCCGCAACAGCAAGATCTCGCCGGTATCCGCCTCGGCTCTGATCCTCAATCATCTCAAGCGAGCTTGGAACAGGCGGTTTGCCGATGCCGGCGTTGAGTTCGAGTTTGACCGGCAGGAGATCACCGTTACCGTTCCGGCCTCATTCGACGCGGCTGCCCAGCGGCTGACGCTTGTGGCTGCGCAGGAAGCAGGTTTTCCTGAAACCATTCGCCTGCTTGAAGAGCCGCAAGCCGCCTTCTACTGCTGGCTTGAGCAGCACGATTTTGCAACGGATCTTACGGGCAGGCTCACCAACGACAGCAATGGAACGCACCACGTCCTGGTGGTCGACATTGGTGGTGGAACATCGGATTTCAGCTTGTTCGAGCTCCGCTCCCAAACGGTCGGCTCTGCCCCGCGCATCAAGCGCGAGGCAGTCGGCGACCACATCCTGCTGGGCGGCGACAATGTCGATCTCGCGATCGCACACCTCCTCGAACCGCGACTGACCGGTGAGCGCGGGAAGCTCTCGGGCACCGAGTGGGATGATCTGGTCGCCCGGTGCCGGGATCTCAAGGAGAAACTGCTCGCCGGCGACGGCCGGCCGGACGAGCCCTGCGCCATCTCATTGCCCGGTCGCGGGTCCGGGTTGGTCGCGGCGTCGCGCACGGCCCGACTGACGCGTGGCGAAATCGAGACGCTGTTGCTCGACGGTTTTTTCCCCAAGTGCCCCGTGCAGGCATATCCCTACCGGACGCAGGCTGCCCTGAAAGAGTGGGGGCTTCCTTATGCGGCCGACTGCGCGGTAACCCGGCACCTTGCCGATTTCCTGCGGGGTCGTCCGCGTGCCGACGCGATCTTGTTCAACGGCGGCTCCCTTCGTCCAGGGATCCTGCGCGAGAGGATTTGTCAGCAGGTCGCGAAATGGCAGGGTGGCTCGCCGCTGGCACTGGAAAATGCGGACCCCGAGCGCGCTGTTGCGCGCGGCGCGGCGCTGTTTGGAAAAATCCTCCATCGCGGAACAGAACGCATCGAGGCGGGAGCCGCGCGCGCGGTGTTCCTCGAAGTGGGTAGGAACCGGGCGCCTGAAGCTGCTGAACCGGCTCCGCCCTCGCTCCTGTGTGTTCTCCCGCGTGGGGTGTCGGCCGACCAACGGTTTGAGATCACGGGGCTTCCGCTCGAAGTACAGACGAACCACCTCGCACGCTTTCAGGCCTATTACTCTACTCGCGACGACGCAAGCAAAGCAGGCGATATCGCCGATTGGAGTGAAGCGGATCACTACGCCCTTCCGCCGCTGCAGACAGTCATCAACGTCACGGACTCTGCTCCCGGCACAACCGCCGACACGCTTCCGGTGACCTTGATTGCCAGTGCGAACGAATTGGGCTTGCTGCAGATCTATTGCGTCAGCGCGGACCCCTCTGTCAGGCAGAGCTGGCCACTGGAATTCAATCTCCGCCCGCACGAGCAGGACGGCCAAAACACTAATAAAGCAATAACAGTCTCGGTTGATATCAAGCCGAACGCCGCCCCGCAGGCGCTCAAAGCCGCCCGAGCACGCATCCAGCACTTGTTTGATCGTCCCTCCAAACAACGAGAAATGGTCACAGCGATGCGGCTTCTCAGGAGTCTGCAACAAATTCTGGGAATGCCGAAGAGCGAATGGAATGCGGGCCTTGTCCGCTCTCTGTGGCCGGCTCTGGAAAGCTGTATAGCTCGGCGCAAGGAGTCCCCGGACCACGAGGAAGCGTGGCTCATTCTCGCCGGTTTCCTGCTGCGCCCGGGGTTCGGGGCTGCTGCCGACCACTTTCGCATCGACAGCCTCTGGCGCCTTCGCGAGCATGGGCTCTATTTCGCCGGCAAACGCAGCAAGGTTCAGGAATATGTCCTTTGGCGGCGGGTAGCGGGCGGCCTCGGGCGGCAACGTCAGGAGCAGATCCTCGCAACCGAGCTCGGCAAGATCCGCACGCAAAAGAAGGTTGCACCAGAACTGATCCGGCTCGCGGGATCATTGGAATGTATTTCCATTCAAACGAAGACGGAATTGGCTAATCTGTTCATCGATGCAGCCAGCAACCTCGCCTGCGAGAACAAGCACTGTGCTCCCTACCTCGGGGCGCTGGGCCACCTTCTGAGCCGGGCACCACTCTATGCGGGACCAGAGATGGTGGTCTCGCCCGATCTTGTTGAGCGAGCTTACGAGGCCTTCCGTAACCTTGATTGGGCGACGCCAGAACTAGCCGAAGTGCAAACCTTGTTCCTGCGCGCCGCACGTGTCGTCGGCAGTCGGAGTTTCGACTTGCCCAAAGCTCTGCGTCATCGGATTGCAGCCAAGCTGGAACACGCCGGTGTTTCTCCTCAGAGAACCGGCAAGCTCAAGGAATTCACGCCCGTTGGAGGAGCGGAACGAATCAGTCTACACGATGAGAGCCTCCCCCCTGGGCTTATTCTCGCGGAGCTAGTGGACAACTTCTGATTCAAAAGTGGTGTGTTGGGATTTCAGCCTTTCGGCGATGCCTACGATGTTAATGCGGTTTGAAAGCCAGCCGTTTTTCGAGCATATCAACGAAGCCCGGCGCATGCTGGTTCGGTCGAACCGCCGAGGCTTGTGCTGACAATTTCCTCTATGTGCATCGCCAACTGCCCGCCTATTGTCCAGATCCGCAGGAAAGCTTGCCGATCATCGGGGCGCGCGGCGTCCTGCTCGCGGCGCCGATGTCCCCGCGAAGCCGATCGACAGCAGCTCCCGCTCTGCCCTGAGCAGGCTCTCTCTATGAGCGACGGGCGCATTAATTCTCAACCTGTCAGACAATAGCCGCCTGTGGTCGTGTAACGGCCGATGTCAGGGTCTCGAGGGAAAATGCAGACGGCGACACTGGACGAGATTGGACAGGATAAGCAACAAATTTCCGAACGGCTTGCCCGGCTCGACACGGAACGGGCTCGGTTGGCAGAGCAGCTGAGTGCGCTGGAGGTCGCGGAACGCGTGCTCACGGAATTCGGCAGCAGGGGGGCTGAGAGCAAGGCGCGGAAGGGAAGCTCGGCCGCGACAGCACCGGCCGGTGGAGAGCCGAGCGCGCGAGGAGGCAGGCAAATGGGTAGAGTGGCGGTGCGCGACGCTGCCCCGCCCGCCCGACCATAGTGCGCTCGCTCATAATGCGGACCCGCATCTGGAACTCCTCCTCGCCGCGTCCCGCTCGTGCCATCTCCGTCACGATCCACCCCGGTGCCACCGCGTTGACCGTGACTCCCCGGCGCCCCGTCTCCATCGCGAAACGGCGCGTCAGGATCAGCACCTCCGCTTTAGTTGCCGCATAGAACTCTCGTGCCGGGTAGTGCCGTGCCGATCGCCGCATTGGAGATGTTGACGATGCGGCCGTAACCCCGCTCCTGCATCTGAGGCGCCGCGCCACGGATTGTGTGGATCACCCCATCCACATTGACGCGCCGCGCCCCGCGCTGCCCGCGCTCGCACAATCGTCCGCCCGATGCCGCGGGAACTTCCAGTGACGAAGTCCGGTCGGCCATTTGCTCCTCATCATGCCGTCGAAACGTGCATAGCAAACACCGATCCTGAACGGATATGCTTACAGCGCAGCATACGAGGGTCGGTCATGCGTTTGAAGGATAAAGTTGCGATTATCACCGGTGGCGCCCATGGCATGGGTGAGGCCGAGGTGCGGCTGTTCGCGGCGGAGGGCGCCAAGGTCATTGTCGCCGATATCTTGGCGAGTGATGCCGAAACGGTGGCCGCCGACATCCGCGCCGGTGATGGGGAGGCCACGGCCGCGAAGATCAACGTCACCAGCGAGGCGGAGTGGATCGATTTGATCGCCAAGGCGGTGGCGACCTATGGCAGGTTGGACATCTTGATTAATAACGCCGGGATCTCGGGGAGCTCGGTTGGCGACCATAATGGGCTAGAGGGCTGGCATCGTATCATCGCCGTCAACCAGACCAGCGTGTTCCTTGGCACCAAGCTCGCCGCCGAGCAGATGGCAAAGACTGGTGGCGGGTCGATCGTCAACATCAGCTCGATTATGGGATTTGTTGGCAGCACCAGCGGCCATCCTGCGTATCACGCCTCTAAAGGCGCAGTGCGGATCTACTCCAAAGCCGCCGCGGTCCGATACGGCCCATCCGGTGTCCGGGTCAACACCGTGCACCCTGGCTATATGCCGCCGATGTTGAACGCAACCAATGCCGGCGAGCGCGCCGATAAGATCGCGATGACACCGCTGCGCCGGATTGGAAAACCGAACGAGGTGGCCTACGGGGTGTTGTTCCTGGCTTCTGACGAAGCTTCGTTTGTCACGGGTACGGAGTTGGTGATCGACGGGGGCTTTATCGCGCAATAGAAAGGCACAGGTCAGTCGCCGGGGTTGTCCTCGCCCTGCCACCGCCGGGCAAGTTGGCGCCTCAGTGCCCTCGTCTCCTCAAATCGTGCGGTCACATGGCGCAATATCGCCGCGATTCCGGTTATCCGGGCGGACGTTGTCGCGACACGGCAGGATCGTGAACTCGATCGAGATACGCCGACCGTCTTTTCGCAGCGCCGATACGATGTCTCTCGAGGTAACCGGCGCTGCTACGGGAAAGCCCGGCCTGGCGCGCGGCGAATAGGCGCCAATCGCGGTTTAGATTTAGGTCAAGCTGCATGACCCATAGATGAGAGCGTTAACCAATTACCGCGAACCCGGCATCCGACGATCAAGTTGCCGCCCATTTTCACGAGCTATGGTCTGCGCTTCGCGCGATCCGTGAAGCAGTCGAAGAATTGGCCCTGCCCGCCCCGTCCCGAACGACGAATATCTTGGCGCCGAGCCGATGCGGGAGGCTGAAGCGATCATCCGCGGCATTCACGCCATCGCCGCCGCTGCATCGCGCGTTACCGGAGTCCGCTACATAATTCCGCATAATTCCGAGCATCTCGTCTAGAAACAGCACGCGCCGATGGGCGAGGGAGATCTCGCCCGTTCCGTTACAGAACGCCGTCGGTGTGGCAGACGATCACGCACCAATCGGTGTATTCGCCAGGAGACGTGCGGTAGGCATTATGGGGCGCCACGGTCGGCCCGCGGTAGTTGTTATTGAGCGGTGTGCCGGGCCAATGCGCCCAGTTGCCGGGAGGATAGCCGGGCCGCGGCGACGCGCGCCCGTTCACCGTGAAGTCCAGCAGCGCAGGCCCGGCGAGGGGAACGCCCGCCACCATTTGAGACAGATCGATATGCTGGCCTTGTCCCGTCATGTTGGGATGGTAGAGGCCGGTGAGGGCACACATCGCTCCGTACATGCCGCCGGTATCATCCATATACGACCAGCCCCAGCCGGCCGGCGGTTTGTCGGGCAAGCCGGAGATATAGGTCAGTCCCGAGACCGCCCGGGCGATCGGACCGATGTCGTGTAATGGTGATGCCGGCGCCGCACCCAGCTGAAGTCCACCACGCGAATGTTTTCAACGGCTTGGGGTCGAGACATGGCGTCGTTTTCCTCGGCAGCCGTGGGTCGGCCCTCACTGTGAACGTCCCTCAATTCCACGATCAGCCGACAACACCACCTCCGGCATGCCGAACACGATATGGACAAAGCGGAACATCAAGAGCGCGGCGAGCCCGAACAGCATGCAGCAGAAAATATACACGGCGGTAATGGCATTGCCGGCCGCCCCTGGTTCGGTAGCATCGCCGAGCCCGGCAACATTCGCCACCACCCCGGCGATGGGAGACAAATTCTCCCGCCACTGCCCGTCCGAGGGCGACAGAGAGTTCTAATATAATTCGTCCTCCTTCGCTAGTCGGACGGTCTCAGCAGGGAACGCCGCAGCTCTAGGAGGCTGCGGAAAAATGCAGGAACATCGTCATTCCGGGGCGCGGGCTCTGCCCGCGAGCCTGGAATCCAAGAACACGGACCAGAGAAATCGATCGCTTGGCCTGTGTTCATGGGTTCCGGGCCCGCCCCTGACGGGTCGTCCCGGAATGACATGCGAGGTTTTCAGCACCCCGCTAGTCTAGTCTAGCGCAAAGACGATCCCGTCCACCCCGCAGCTGCTTTCGCGGTCCGGCGATTTCATCCCGGTGTCAGACGGCGGTGCGTCGCTCCGTGTCCGTCGACTGCGCGGCGTAGAGTTTTCCGTCGCGCTCTTCGATGCGGCCAGCCCGTTTGTGCCGGGAAATGGCGGCGCCCACATGGTTCGGGCGAGCCCCCTTGCATGCAGCGGCGATTTCGTGCTGCGTCTTGCCGCTTGCCAGCGCAAGGACCTGATCGCTGAGGCTCGGCGAGCCGCGCTTGCCGCCGGCTGGTTTCGCGGCCGTAGTGCGCGGGGACTTGCCTGACCGCGCTGAAGCAGCCGGCCTTGTTGCGGCGATCGGCGTTCTGGCCGAGGCCGTCGTTCTTGCCCGCGGAACTTTGCTGTAGCGCGCCAGCACACGCTCAGTCGCCTCCAGTTCGCTGAGCTGGCCGGCGAGCTTCTCGCGCTGAGCGTCGATGCGCGCGAGCGCCTCGCTGACCCGCTGTTTCTCCTTGGAGATTTCGTCCAACGTCGCCATGCTATACCTTCGAGACAGAGTATCGGTTGACCGGGATTGATCAATCTTCTCGGCGTCTATCATTACGATGCACACAGTGCAACTGCAGAACGCGCGGATTTATTCGATCAGCAATATCTTGTCGAGCAAGACAGTCTGGCTAGCGGTCGGCGCTACAGACGAGATGCCGTACAAAACTGGACGACCAAGGTGGCGCCCGTGGAGGGTCGGAGTCAGGTACGCCAGCCTCCAACCACCTTTAAGCTCGCTCGCTATCCGTACCCTTCCTCATCGGTGCTGTGGTTCGAACCAAATGGCGCCCCACCCGGCCGACGGTGAACTAGCGTTGATCTAGATCACGGATTCGAGTTTGCGGCATCTGATACCGTATCGCGTTGTCATCGATCGTGACCTCGACCGACAAAGAGCCGGAACGTCGAGGTTGAGGGAGTTCGAGTTTCCGTCCAAGATGTAAGGACGACACTCAAGGGCACCGGTCATTGCGTGGGTGAGCGCGATGCGGTCGAGAAGTCAGGGCAGTTTCCGTGTCGGACAAAGATGGCGTTCTAGTTTTTTCGATGGGGTTGGCATGAACATTAGGCCACTGGATAGGTTTCCCTTCATCCGGACCACGGATGTCGACGAAATGCGCGAGGCGATCGCGAAAACCCATGGTGACAACAAGCTGCAACTGCGGAGGAGCGCGGACGGATTTCATGCCCGCGGCAATCGCCGCGTGCTCCGTAATATCGTGCTCTCTTATGCAACCTTTGGGGCCGTTGTTGACCAGGAATTTTCGGCGTTCACCGGGTTCGGTCAGCAGTTTCGCATACGGGGAAGCTCAGAGATCCTCGTCAATCGGGCGCCGGTCCAATTGGCCCCTTATCAGTCGCATATCGTGTCGCCCGGTGCGACCATGAAAGTGACCCACAGCCATGACTTAGAGCACTTCGTGTTGAAGATCGACCGGGACGCCCTGTTCAACAAGTGGACGGCATTGACCGGCAGGCAGCCCGCAGCGATCTGAAATTCGAACCGGTGGCGGATTCTCGCACACCGGAAGCGGCGTATCTGCGACGATTGGTCTTGTTTCTTGTCGACGAACTCGGCGCTTCGGACCCCGGCATCCCCCCTTAGCGTTGGCCGAATTGGAGCAATCCGTCATCGTGGCATTCCTGTGCGCCAACCGACACGACGAAAGTCATTTGCTCGACCGGGAGCCGATGGGGGCGGCGCCGTGGCAGGTTCGAAGGGCGGAGGAGTACATCGAGGCTCATTGGGACCAGCCGATCACCGTCGATGCGCTCGCAGTCGCGACCGGGGCAAGCGCGCGCAGCATTTTTCATTTCTTCAAGGCGAGCCGCGGATACGGGCCGATGGTGTTCGTCAAGCAAGTCCGGCTGCGTCATGCGCGGCGCATGCTGATGATGCCCGACAAGACCACGTCGGTCACGAGTGTCGCCTTTGATTGTGGTTTCACCAATCTCGGCCATTTCGCCAAGGACTATGGTAAATGTTTTGGGGAGCTGCCCTCCGAGACGCTCAATCGCACTAAGGGTGCGGCCGTAAGGCCTACCGCGAAGACCGCGTAGAGGCGAATTGTAAACGCGGAAGCTCAAACCCCATCAATCGGATAGGGTCGGCTCTTTCGAGCCTCATTTTTCGTTCAGCCAGACCAACGCGGCGGACAAGTTCCGGGGTAACCAAGATCGGGCTTGTGCTTTGTTTATCGGCAGCATTGCGGCAAGCAAGGCGGCTCGCCTATTCCAGCGATGCTCGTGAACGATGGCCGCTCGATCAATGGGACGAGCCATAGCGCGCCAGTTTGGCCAACGCGCCGGCTCCGGGCTCCCATCCCTCGATCCCGGTCCAATCGAACAACACGCGAATATGCTCATGCCCCGCATGGCGGTCCAAGAGTGCAGTCTCGAAGACGGTCAAGTCGGATACCGACAGCCTGCCGAGAAACCGAACTATTACAATGGATTCGTCATTTAGGGAGGCTAATTCGATCACCGACCAATTTAAAGGCAGTATCCTGACGGACGCTACTCGCAGACTGCAACAATAGCCCATTTTCTTCAGGTTCTGAGGGGCAGCGGCGAAACCGGCCCTGGCATGCGAAATCTGCGCTCATGGGCCGAATCTTGCAGTCAATGAGTAGCGACGGGCTAGTGATATCCGCTCACATTCAGCAGCGCGGTGACGGCCAACCGGGGTGCTGTGACCCGGTAATGATTTTAGCTGCGGCACGATCAACGCCACCGAAAAGGCATAAGCGAATGATAAGACTTCTAGCGTCGCTTGCTCTTTTTCTTATCGCCGGGCTGGCTTTGCCCTCGGCAGCAATCTCCGAAGAGAAACGGCCGGTTAAGGCTACCTCTCCAGAGTCTCAGGACGCGAAGGTGCTGCTGATGCGCATGGCCGATTTGCTGGCCAAGACCCAGGCCTTCAGTGTGACGATCCCGGCCAACTATGACGTCGTCCAGGATAACGGAGAAAAGATCGAGTTCGGCGAAGTACGACAGGTGTTGATCGATCGTCCCAACCGATTGCGCATCCAGTCGGAATTCAGCAATGGCGAGAAACTGACGATCTACTTCGACGGCAATGACCTTATCATGTTCAGCCCGAAGGAGAATGTGTTCGCCAAGCTCGAAGCGAAGGGGTCGGTTGACGACATGTTGAGGCATGTCGTTCTAGATCTGCAGACGCCAATTCCCTTGGCCATGTGTTCGCGCAATCGATCAAGGAAGAGCTGGAAAAGCGGATCACCGAAATAGACTACGTCGAGCTGACAAATATGGCGGGGAAGCCAGCCGACCATTTGGCTGTACGAACAGCCGACATCGACTTTCAAATCTGGTTGGCGCAAGGCGAACAGCCGCTGCCGCTGCGGGTCGTCATCACCTACAAAAAGCAAGTCGGGCAGCCGCAATTCCGGGCCAATTTGAACGACTGGAACCTCGCCCCGAAGATCGATGAAGCGGCATTAGCGTTCTCGCCACCGGCGGGGGCGGAAGCCGTCCCGTTCATGGTCACTCTGCCAGCCAAGGTCGCGGCGAAAAAGTCAGGAGGTAGCCGATGAAGACCCGGTCCTTGCGTGGAGCAAGTTTTTTCGTTGCCGTGCTATCCTGCTGCATCCTCGTCATGGCCGACTACGCGGAGGCCCAGCGTAGCGGCGGTGGCCGCGGCGGTGGAAGTATCGTTGTCGTCCAGTGCATACTGGGTTTCAATCGCGCACGAAACTCCTACGGTAGGCGCCGATGGTATTTGGTACACAGTAATTCCAGCACCAGCATGCTCGTATGACCAAGCCTCAATGGCCAAGTCACTATGCCCAAGGCTGCTATCTGTTATTGTTCCGTACACCAAATTGCTTTTCTCGGCGGTCGCCGCCTTCGTGGCAAGCACCGTGGCGCCAAGGACCGCCGCTATGACAATAAGCTGTGAGCGCACTTTAACGAGCCTCCACATCCCACTCACCAAAGGAAGCGCAGTGGCGAGCGACTGCGCCTATCGAGCTTGAGCGTGTCTCGGAACCTCGCAGTTAGACCGTCGATCTGCTCGACCAGCCATTGCATCTGCTCATTCGCCGCCAGGGTCGCCTTTGCGCGCTCTGGGCTATCTCCAGGCAGTGACCGCATGGTCATGTAGATGCTCTGCGCGGTACGAGCCCGGCGGCTGATCTCAGCGAGATAGGCGGCGAGTTCGCCCGGAAACAGAAATTCGGCATCCGCCGTGCCGACTACAAAAGTGCGCAGTGTGTCGCTCGACACGAGCGAGTTGGCGACCGCCTCGTCAAGAAACCGCCGCACTGCCTGAAACACCGCGTAGCGCCGGTCATAGAGATCGTGCTGTAGCTTGATCCTGGCCGATGCGCATTTGCTGGATCGCGATCCAGGCGCCGACGGCTGCGATCATCGGCACCGCTAGCGCTTGCAGGGTTTGGACCCAACTGGGCAGTGGACAGGTTCCCATTAAGGGTAGGCTTGGTGCGTGGCGCCGGCGTGCTTCAGTGGTCGCGGGTCATGGTGCGCCGCCGAGTTCGTCGGCGTGCCGCGCCTTGAACTTTTCCATGATGCTAGCGACTGCCTTCTCGGCGATGTGCGGCGCGTTCTCGTACAGGGCGAAGAGCCCGTAGTGGGCGATGGCGTATAGCACCTGCGAGCGGTTCCACTTGGCGAGTTCAGCGACCGCCTCGACGTGGTTGAGCAGAAACTCGTCGAGGCGAACCGACATCTGCTTGCCGCCCGTCCGGGGAGGGGTGCAATACGTTGCCCTGTTTTGCTCGACGGCGTTCCGCAGTGCCGTGATGTAGGAAGGACCAGCCATAGGATTGATGTTCACGAAAAGCTCCAAAAATTCAAGTGTATGTTATATGTATGTCGACGGGGGTGACATTCGTCAAGAGGTGACTATCGTCGTCAAGCCATCCCGCCGGCGATTTTCCAGAAACCCGGTATGCGGCCTTCCAGAATGGTGCTTGTGCACCGGCCGCTTTGAGGTCGATCGACCTGAGCGGTCCGATCGCCGAGACGCGAACGACGGAAATCGTTAAGGGTGTTCGGACGCCTGCCAGGCACGGGCGTGGAAGGATGCATCTGAAGCCGCATGGCGCCCTCAACAACATGGCCGCCGAGGACATCGAATTGGCGCTGGCGATCGGAAGGGCCATCAAGACAGTCGACCGCGACATCATCTATGTCGCGCTCGCCGGCTCCGCGATGGAGAAGGCGGGCCGAGAGCTGGGGCTGCCGGTGGCCCGCGAAGGCTTTTGCGACCGGCTTTATGACGACGACGGCAACCTGACCTCGCGCAAAATACCGGGCGCAGTGCTCCACGACCCCGAAGTGGTCAAGGAGCGCGTCGTCAACATGGTGCTGAACGAGGAGATTGTCTCGCGCAACGGCAAGCCGCTAAAGGTGCGGCTCGACACGTTATGCGTGCACGGCGACGAGCCAAGCGGCGTCATCGTCGCGCGCGCCGCGCGGCAAGGTCTCGAGGCTGCAGGCGTGCGGGTCGTGCCCTTACCCGAGATGACCCTCGGGTAAACTCTATCGCCGGGACCGGCTGCCGAGGATGGTTGACAGGGTCACCGGGCGAAATCCCCAGACATCGACCCCAACATCGAACTGCCGCGGCTGCGGCTTCAACCTTCCATGGCTGTGGCCGTGCAGGTTGACCCAGCCCTTGTCCATGCCCCGCCAGGAGCGAAACGGGTAATGGCACAGCACCAGCGAGACGCCGTCCACGGTGATCTCGGCATAGGGCTGCACGCTTTCCCAACCGCCGAGCTCCGTCGTCCACGGTGGATCGTTGTTGCCGGTCACGAGGTGCTTTCGGCCGTGCAGCCGGCCGAGAATTTCCGCGACCAACTCGGGCCTCTGGCGGATGGCGAAATCGCCCAGGTGCCAGACCTCGTCGTCAGGTCCGACCGTCTCGTTCCACCGCTCCACCATCCCCTCGTTCATTGCAGCGACCGAGGAAAACGGGCGCCGGTAAAGTGCCAGAGCGCCGCCGTGACCGAAATGCGTGTCGCTGATGAAGAAGGCGGTCATTCACTGCGCAAGGAGTTAGTGTTCAGATCCATTCAGAAGATTCACTCGGCAAGAGCAGACCAAGGCTGACATCAAAGTTTCTGCCACACCGGCGAAGGCCGGTGCCCATGCCACACATGGGTCCCGGCCTTCGAGGCTGTCAGGAAATTGGGTGCATCGCGGGTGCGTGCTTCGAGACGCACCCTTCGGGTGCTCCTCAGCATGAGGGAAGCCTTTGGTGGCATTAAGAAAATCCCTCATCCTGAGGAAGCTGCGAAGCAGCTGTCTCGAAGGACGCACGGCGCTGGTCCAGCCGATCGTGAATTTCCTTACAGCCGCCTTCGCCGGGAAGACGAGAGCCGGCGCATCCCGGTGAATAAACCGTATGAATCTGAGCACTAGCAGGATGCTGAAAAACTCGCGTGTCATTCCGGGACGGCCTGTCAGGGCCGGGCCCGGAACCCATGAACACAGGCCAAGCGATTGATTTCTCTGGTCCGTGTTCCTGGTTTCCGGGCTCGCGGGCGGAGCCCGCGCCCCGGAATGACAAAGTTCCTGCATTTTTCCGCAGCCTGCTAGGGTTACAGCGGCGCCCATACGGCGGGAAGGATTGGAACATCACCCGGCCGCGGATGCGTTAGACTTGGCGGCGAATGGCGCGCCACACGCGCTCGGGCGTCACCGGCATCTCCAGATGAGTGACGCCGAGATCGGCCAGCGCGTCCACGATGGCATTGACGATGACGCTGAGCGCCGGGGTAATGCCGCCTTCGCCGCCGCCGCGAAACCGCAACGGGTGGGTCGTGGACGGGACTTCGCTGATCGCCGTCGCAAAGAACGGCAGGTCGGCGGCTCGCGGCATCGCATAATCCATGAACGATCCCGAGAGGAGCTGGCCGCTCGCGGCATTATAGACGCATTGCTCGAACAACGCCTGGCCGGCGCCCTGCGCGATCCCGCCATGTGTCTGCCCGTGTATGATCAGCGGGTTGACGGCGCGGCCGACGTCGTCGACCGCGGCGTAGCGGACGATCTCGACAGCCCCGGTCTCGGGGTCAATCTCGACTTCGCAAACATGAAACCCGTGCGGAAAGGAGGCGACCTGGCTCGTAACCTCGCCGATGCCCGACAGCGGGCCGCGCAACTCCTCGGGCAGGCTCGAATCATCCCGCGCCGCCGCCGCGACGGCGAACAGGCCGAGGGAACGGTCGGTGCCGGCGACGGTGAAATGTCCGTCGGCGAAATCGATGTCCGCTTCGGCCGCCTCGAGCCGATGCGATGCTATGCGTCGGCCCCTCTCGATGATATCGCCCGAGGCTTGGTGCGCGGTTATGCTGGCAAGGCGCAGCGAGCGTCCGGAGTGCGAGCCAGCCCCGATCTTGACGCGGTCGGTGTCGCCGGTGACGAGCCGCACGCAATCGGGCGGCACCCCGAGCCAGTCGCCGAGCAGCTGCGCAAAGCTCGTCTCATGGCCTTGGCCGCTCGACAAAGTGCCGACGATCATCTCGACAATGCCTTCCGGGTGCACCGTAATCTCGGCGCGTTCTTGCGGCGCGCCGCTCTGCGACTCGACATAGGCGCCAACCCCGATGCCGCGCCGTCGGCCGCGCGCCTGGGCCGCGGTGCGGCGCGCCGCGAACCCGTCCCAATCGGCCAGCGCCAATGCGCGGTCCAGCACCGCATGATACTCGCCGCTGTCATAGGTCATGCCGAACGGGTTGGCATAGGGCAGCGAGGCGGCGGGTATCAGGTTCTTGCGGCGCAATGCGACGCGGTCGAAGCCATGCGCGCGGGCCGCGCAATCGATCAGCCGCTCGATGACGAACATGACCTCGGGCCGTCCGGCGCTGCGGTACGGGCTGGTCGGCGGCGTGTTGCTCAGAACAGCCCGCGCCCGGACCCGCGCCGCCGGGATTCGGTAGAGGCTCGACATCAGTTCGGTGCCCTTGGTCAATGGCACGAAGGACGCGGCGTAGGCGCCGAGATTGCTGAGATTGGCAGCCCGCAATGCAAGGAAGTTGCCCTCCGCATCCAGCGCAAGCTCGGCCTCGACCCTGAGATCGCGGGCCTGGTGGTCGCTGAGAAACGCCTCCTGCCGCTCGCCGGTCCATTTGACCGGACGGCCGAGCCGTCGCGCCGCCCAGGCGACAAGCGCGAATTCCGGGTAGGAGGAATTCCGCGTGCCGAAATTCCCGCCGACATCGCGGGCCATGACCCGCACCTTGTCCCTTGGCAGGCCGAGCATCGCCGCCACATCCTGCTGCGGCCGTCCGATGCTGCCGCCTCCGGCGTAAAGCGTGATCCGGCCGCTCGCCGGATCAAATTCGGCGAGCGCGGCGCGCGGCTCCATCGGCGCGCCGGTGACGCGCTGCACCCAGGTCGAGAGCCGGGCGATATGGGCGGCCGCCGCGAAAGCTCTTTGGGTGGCCTCATGATCGCCGACGCCGGCGTCGAGCACGAGGTTTGGTCCACTCTCGTCGAGCAGTGACAGGGCATCCTCAAGGGCCGCTGCAGCCGAGCTCGTTACCGCGGCGAGCGGAATAAAATCGACGCGCACGGCCTCGGCCGCATCCCTCGCCGAGGCGAGCGTCTCGGCAACGACGAAGGCCACGGCCTCGCCGACAAATCGGGTCCGTTCCACCGCCAGGGGGTATTGGCGGCTGGCCGAGGTCGGCACGCGATCAAGGTTTTCCAGACGAATGTCGGGCGGGTGGCGAGCCGCCGGCGAATAGGTCATCGGGCCGAGCCCGTCCGCGACATAGTCGGCGCCCGTCAGAACGGCGAGCACGCCGGGGATCGCCCGGGCGTGTTCGCTTTCGATCGCGGTTATCCGCGCATGGGCATGGGGCGATCGCACCACGACTGCGTAGACCTGCCCCGCGAGGTTGAAATCGTCGCTGTAGCATCCCCGGCCGGTCAGCAGACGCGCGTCTTCCAGGCGCCGCAAAGGCTCCCCGATACCGGCGCGGGGTGGATGCCGAGAAGGCGAAGAGACGGAGGTCATGTCGTTGGGATTGTCCCATCATCCGCGCTTGACAGCGAGCGGAAAGGCCTTATGTGAATGTGACACACATTAACATAAGGTGCCGCCATGCAGGCGTTCGCGGCGCAACTGGACGACATTGGCAAGCCGGCCTGGATTGCGCTGACGGTTGTCAGCTTCATCCTGTTCTGGCCGTTGGGCCTCTTGGTTCTCGGGTTCTTGATAGGGAGTGGGCGGATGGCATGCTGGACACGCGGCGGCACGGACCGTTGGCAGCGTCGCATGGAAAGAATGCAGCGCCGTATGGAGCGGATGCAGGGGGCCGCGGAGCGATGGGGCTGTGGCAATCATCGGGCATCCAGCGGCAACTACGCGTTTGACGAGTACCGCGCCGAAACCTTGCGTCGTCTCGAAGAAGAGCAGCGCGAATTCATGGCATTCCTCGACCGCCTGCGTCACGCCAAGGACAAGGCGGAATTCGACCAGTTCATGGCCGAGCGTCGCCGCCCCTCCAACGGCCCCGGCCCGCAACCGCAGACCGTGTGAATAGGGCTGTCGCTCAGACGACGCCGCGCTGGCGCAGCCTGGCTATGGCCGCCTCGTTGTACCCTAGCTCGCGCAACACCGCTTCGGTGTGCTCGCCCTGATCGGGGGTCGGGCGCAGCTCGTCGGGCTGCGGATAGCCGCTCATATGGATGGGCTGGCCGACCACCTTTTGCGGGCCGAGCTTCGGGTGGCTGACCGGCTTGGCGATCCCGAGATGTTGAACCTGCGGGTCGGCGAAGGTCTGGTCGATCGAATTGATCGGCCCGCACGGCACACCGGCCTTGTTGAGCCGCTCGACCCAATAAGCGTTCCGGTGCTGCCCGATGATCTCAGCGAGATGTGCATTGAGCGCCGGCCGGTTTCTCGCGCGCGCCACGACCGTCGCAAAATCGGGATTATCGGCAAGGTCCTTGGCACCCGCCACCTCGCAAAAGCGCCGCCACAGATTGTCGCCGGAGGCGGCGATGTTAATGTAGCCGTCGGCGGTCTGAAACATGCCCGTGCCCGGCGAGGTCGGGTGGAAATTGCCTTCCTGGCCGGCGACCTCACCCTTCATCAAGTAGCGCGCTGCCTGAAAGTCGAGCATGAAGATTTGCGCTTCCAGCAGTGACGTGTGGACCCATTGCCCTTCTCCGGTGCGCTCGCGGTTGAGCAGCGCCAGCACGATCCCATAGGACAGCAAAAGGCCGGCCGAGGTGTCGTTGATCGCGATGCCGACCCGCACCGGGCCTTGCTGGGGATGGCCGGTGATCGACATGAGGCCCCCCATGCCCTGCGCGATCTGGTCGACGCCGGCGCGGCCGGCATAGGGGCCGTCCTGGCCAAAGCCGGAGATGCTACCGTAGACGATGCGCGGGTTGATCTTGCGCACAGCCTCGTAATCGATGCCGAGCCGGTGCTTCACGTCGGATTTGTAGTTCTCGACGATGACATCGGCGCGCGCGGCGAGCTTCATAAAGATCGCGTAGCCCTCATCGCTTTTGAGGTTGAGGGTCATCGCCCGCTTGTTGCGGTGCAGGTTCTGAAAATCGGGACCGTCGCGGCGGCTCCCGGTCGCGCCGACAAGCTCGCCGGAGGGCTCGATCTTAATCACCTGCGCGCCCCAATCGGCGAGCTGGCGCACCGCCGTCGGCCCGGCGCGATGCGCGGTCAGGTCGATGACGAGGAAGTCGTTGAGGGGCAGTGGGGTCATTGGGCGTTTCTCCGGACAGAGCAGGTGAATCACACGGCGGGATGAGGGAATTCGCCAGTGATTTTGCGCCGCGAGATTGGCGACTACAACCGCGATGGCCGTTCCGATATTCTGTGCCAGGACAGTAGCGACGTCTGACGGCCATGGATCGCGACAGCAGGCGCATTGCCCGGGAGTGGAACCGGGAGATCGAGGCGGAGATCCGCCGTCTTGCCGCGCGGCGCGACGAGGGATGGGGCCGGGTCGTGGTCTGGACGGTGCTGGAGCTGGTCTGGCTGGTGGCAGTGTTTGCCGTGCTCGGTGTTTTCAGCCGGCTGCACTGAAATCGAAGCAGCGCGGCAGCGCCTTCGCTGTGCCGTCATTCCGCGCCGGCCGCTCGGGTCTCGTTCCAACGGCGGAGCTTTGCTGCGGCCCCGGAATCCCCTTGTTCTGCGGCCTTCTGGTACCAGGCTTCCGCAAGCGCGACATCTGCCGCCACCCCGTGGCCGGCGTGGTACAGATCGCCCAGCTGGAGCTGGGCTTCGGCCAAGCCCTGTTCACCGGCGAGGCAGCACCAGCGGAACGCTTCTTCGGCATCTTGCGCTGTGCCCTGGCCTTTCAGCAGCATCACGGCGAGATTGTATTGCGCGTAGCGGTCGCCCTGCTCGGCCGAGCGGCGGTACCATTTGACCGCCTCGGCGAGGTTCCGGACGACGCCGGTGCCGGTGCAATACAGTGCCGCCAGTTGGAATTGCGCGCCGGGGTCGCCCTGCTCGGCCGCCTTGCGGAACCACAATGCCGCTGCGGCCGTGTCGCGGGGGACCCGATGCCCATTCAGGCAATTCCATGCGAGGAGCCGCTGCGCTTCGAGATTGCCGGCATCGGCCGCTGCGCGGTAACAATTCATCGCTGCGCCCTCTTCGGGCGGTTCGAGATGACCTTGCGCATAGAGGTGGCCGAGCTGGAGGAGGGCAGGGGAGTAACCCGAATCCGCCGCCTGCCAGATCAATGATGCGGCGGTAGTGAAATCCTGCGCGACGCTTTCCCCGCGTGCGTAGAGCATGCCGAGGGCGGTTTGGGCCTCCGGGTCGCCCGCCTCGGCCGCCCGGCGCAGCCACGCCGCCCCGGCATCCGGGTCGCGCGCGACGCCCTCACCGGCGAGGTAGAGATATCCGAGGCGGAGTTGGGCGGTCGCGACACCCTGCTCTGCCGCCAGCCGATACCACTCGGCCGCCTTCGCCGCGTCGCGCGCGACGCCGGTGCCTTGCAACAGAAACGCGGCGATATTGACTTGGGCGGCGGCGATGCCGTGCTCGGCGGCCTTTTGAAACCATTTGGCGGCCTCGCCGAGCTCCTGTGGGACGCCGTCGCCGCGCGCGTAGAGCCGTCCGAGGCTGAACTGCGCCTCGGCATGTCCGGTTTCGGCCGCGGCCCGGTACCATTTCGCCGCCTCGATCAGGTTCGGCAGTACGGCCTCGCCGGTCTCATACATCTGGGCAAGACGGGCTATGGCCGGTACGAGGTTTTGCCGTGCGGCCTGGCGCAACAAGGTTTCGGCGGCGTGCTCGTTGCGCGGCCGGCTGTCGCCTTCCAAAGTGAGCAGCGCCAGATTGTACTGCGCGCGCGCATTGCCCTGCTCGGCGGCTTTGCCCAACCATTCCGCTGCTTTGTCGGCGTCGCGATCGACGCCTTGGCCGGAAAGGTACATCAAGCCGAGCGCCACTTGCGCCGCCGCATTGCCTTTTTCTGCCGCTTTCTCGTACCAGCCAGCGGCGGTCGGGAGATCCTTCTCCACCCCGTGACCATTGGCGTGGAGGATGCCGAGCCCAAGCTCGGCAGCGGCGCTGCCCTGAGCGGCGGCGAGCGAATACCAGTGCCGAGCTTCCTGATAATCGTGCTCGCAACCGACCCCCCGCGCGTAAATCAGCCCGGTATTGGCCTGCGCGTCGGCGATCCCCTGCTCGGCCGCCGCCCGGCTCCAATGCAGCGCCTCGGCCGGATCTTGCGGGACGTCGAACCCGTTCGGAAAGAGCAATGTTCGATTGTGGTCGGCGGCCTCGGGGGCGCGCTTGGCCGCGGAACCATACCATTGCGCAAAGCTCGACGCCTGCGCGCGGTAGCCGTCGAGATGCAGCAGGCTGAGCTGGTGTTGCGCCGCCGCATGACCCCCTTCCGCCGCCCGCCGATACCAGCCGGCGGCATCGGCGAGATTGGCGAGAACCCCATGTCCGCGCGCGTAGAGCAATCCCAGCCGATAGGAGGCTTCAGGATCTCCGATGGCAACCGCCGCAGACCACTCCCTCAGCGCCCCAGCGTAATCGCCGCGTTCATAAGCCTCACCGCCGCGCTCCAGTGCGGCCTCAGGATTGGCACGCTCGAAAAGTCCAAAGATGCTACGAAATTTGGAACCGGTCATTCCGGGACGGCCCGCAGGGCCGAGCCCGGAATCCAAGAACACCGAGCGCGGCGAATGGGACGCGGCCCGTTCCGACCTCCCGCCGTCGGTGTTGATGGGTTCCGGGTTCGCGGGCTCGCGCCCGCGCCCCGGAATGACGCTTCTAAAGATCACGGCTCGCGCATCGCTTCGTTGACGCTGCGGATCACGCCTTTCAGCACGTACATGAAGACGGAGCGCGACCCGACGCTGATGTCGGCGGTCAGGGTCATGCCCGGCACCAGCCTGAAACTGTCGGGCACCGCGTTGAGCTTGACTTCAGTAAATGCAATTCGCGCCTTGTAATAGGGGTCGACGGCGCTGCCGTTGTCGTCCTGCGAAAACGCGCCCTCGCTGATCCAGCGCACGTAACCCGAGGCGGTGCCGTGCTCGACAAAGCTGAACGGGTCGAGCTTTACCGTGGCGCGGTCCCCGGGGCGGACAAAGCCGATTTCGCGCGTGGCAATGTGAACCTCGGCCTCGACCGGCGAATGCAGCGGGGCAAGCGTAATTAACGGATCGCCTTCTTTCAAAACCGAGCCGACGGACAGCTTCGCCAATTTCAAGACGACCGCGTCGTCCGATGCCTCGAGGCGCACCAGATCCTGATGCCTGGACGCCTTCGCCAGCTGCTGTCGAGCGGTGTCCAGCGCATTGCGCGCCGTGACGAGCTCCTGGCTGACCTGTCCTTCCCATTGCTCGACAAAGGCGTCGCGATTGGCAATCGTGGAGGCGAGCTGGTGCTCGGCTTCAGTAAGGCCGTTGCGGTCGAAATCCTGTGTCCGCAGAATTTCCAGACGCTGATCCGTCGCGGTCAGCAGATTGAGGCGGCTGCCGGTTTGATTGGCGGCCAGACTGGCCCGCATGCTCTCGATCTCCTCTGAGACTTTCACCCGGTCTTCATAATGGGCGAGGTCGTCCTTGAGCTTGCGGATCGTCGCCTTGTTTTGCGCAATCTGCTCGTTATAGGCGAGTAGCTGCGCCTCGAACTGGCCCTTGCGCTGCACGTAATATGCCCGCTGCAAGGTCGCGTATGCCGCCTCCGGCGTTGTTGCCAAAGGCGGGTTGAAGTCGCGATGCGCCAGCTCCGCCTCGGCGCGGGCGATCTGCGGTTCGAGGCTGGCGACCTGCGCGGCCGCCGCGGTGACATCCGCGGCGGCGAAAGTCGGATCGAGCGTCGCCAAGAGCTGTCCGCGCTTGACGCGCTCGCCTTCCTGCACATCCAGGCTCTTGATGATCGAGGGATCGAGCGCCTGCAGAACGATGGACGGCTCGGTCGTGACGATCTGGCCCGCAGACGACGTTACGACCCGATTGAGCTGCATAAAGAAGCTGACCGCGAGCAGGGCGACGAACAGCCCGGCCAGCACGTGCAGGGTGACTCGCAGCTGTGCCGGCTCGGGATTTTCCCGGACCTCGCCGACCTCGGACTGAAAGATCCGGATCAGCGCGTCGGCAGGCCGGTTACGCTGCAGTGCCGGCGCGAAGCGGAACAAGCCCATGGGTCTGCCTGGTTTGGAGATGCCGGTTTTGCTGATACCAGAGCCCACGATAGATGTCGCAGCGCTCCAGCAGCTCGTCGTGCCGTCCGGAATCATAGACACGGCCACGTTCGAGCACTAACAGCTTGTCGGCTTGCACCAGCACCGAGAGGCGGTGCGAAATGATCACGAGCGTGCGGCCCTTGGCGATCCGCAGCAAATTCGCATTGACGATCGCCTCGCTCTCGGCATCGAGAGCGCTGGTCGCCTCGTCTAGGATTAGGATGCGCGGGTCGCCGATCAGCGCACGGGCAATCGCCAAGCGCTGGCGCTGCCCACCCGAGAAATTGGCGGAGCCTTCCTGGACATGGGTCTCGTAGCCGCGAGGAAGGTGTTCGATGAATTCCTCCGCGCCGGCCAGCCGGGCGGCGTAAACGATGTCCTCGAAGCTCGCATCCGGCTTTGACGCGGCGATCGCTTCGCGGATCGTGCCGCTGAACAGAAAATTGTCCTGCAGTACCACGCCGAGGCTGGAGCGCAGATGATCGACGTCGATCTCCCGCAAATCATTGCCGTCGATCTTGATCAGGCCCTCGTAATTGCTGTGCAGCAGCTGCAGCAGCCGGGTTACGGTGGTTTTGCCCGAGCCGCTGCGCCCCATGATGCCGAGAATGGTGCCCTCCGGGGCAGTGAACGAGACGCCGTCGAGCGCCGGCGCGGATGAGCCGCGATAACTAAATCGCACATTCTCGAACTCGATGCGGCCGTTCAGCGGAGTGCGGATGCCAGCCTTCGACCGGCCCTCCTCGGCGGGTTGGTTGACAAGCTTGGAGACGGCCTTAACCGCGAGCTGCGCGTCGTCGTATTGCTGCAGCAGCTGCGACAGTTGGACCAAGGGGGCGGCCACCCGCTGGGTCAGCATCATGAACGCGACCAGAGCGCCGATATAGACCTGATCTTTCGTGGTGATCGCGAGATAAACGGCGAGCGCAAAGGTGCCGTTGACCATCAGTCGTTCGAGCGGCGTGACGAAAGTCTGGATGACATTGGCGGTCCGCCCCTCCTCGAGACGCAGCCGCGCCGCCGTCGCGACGCGGACATCCCACTCGTGGCGCTGGCGCGCATCGAGGGCCAGCGACTTCACCGTCCGGATGCCCTGCAGGTTTTCCACCAGAAACGCATTCTTTAGACCTTCGGCGTGGAACGCGGCAGCGCCCTTGCGGCGCAGCGCCGGCAGCATCCAGATGATCCACAGGCAGATCAGCCCGCAAAACCCCAGCACCGCTCCGGTCAGGATCGCGCTGAAGAAAAACATGATCGGCAAAAACACCAGCAACACGAAGCTGTCGAGCACCGTGCCGAATACCTGTCCGGTCAAGAACCCGCGGATCTTGAACATCTCGTTCATGTCGCGGGTGATCATCCCGGTCGATGACCGCTCAAAAAAATCCAGAGGCAGGTTCAGCACCTTGTTGAACATGTAGGTGTACAGGTGGGCGTCGATCCGGGCGGTGATGTGAAGAACGAGAAAGCGGCGTAAATACCCGAAGATCGTCTCGAAGATGATCAACACCAGCATCGTGATGCATAAGACGGCGAGCGTGTCGAGGCTTTGGAAATAGACAACCCGGTCGATGAGCAACCGCCAGAACATGATCGGGCCGAGCGCCAGAAGGCTCAGCATGATCGCCGCCACGCCAATATCCCGGACGAGGCGGCGGTCGCGGAACAGCTGAGCCGCAATCAGGCGCAGCCCGAACGGCTGATCCTCGTCGCCAAGGCGGTAGTCGCGCTTGATGAGGATGACGTCGCCCGACCATGCCAAAGCGAGCCGCTGCGCGTCGAGGGTCAAGAGCGCATCTTCGCTCGCCAGCGGGTCCTGCATCACGACATGCGGCGGCTGGCCCTTTGTCTCGGCCCGGAGCAGCACCATGGCGCAGCCGTTATTTAGCAGCAGGACGGCAGGCAATGCCCGGCCCATCTGCATCAGATCGTCAAAGCCGAGCCGCGTGGCCGCTGCTCTCAGGCCGTTGGCGCGGGTAATCCGGAGCAGCTCTTCCGGCGTCGGCCCATCTGCTGCAATCCGGTGATCGCGGCGCAGCTGCGCCGGGCTGAGATGAATTCCGCGATGCCGCGCCACGATCGCGAGGGCGCCGAGCAATGCCTCTCCCGCAGCGGGAGCACGACGGCAGTCCGGTTGTCGTGCGACACTGGTCATGAGTGTTGCGGTTCCACGACGGTGCGGGGCCGGACGGATGCCTCATACGGCAATGTCGCCACGTCTGCCGCCAGCAGATAGCCGCGGCGGAACTCGGTCTTGATCAGCTGCTCCACGTCGATGCCGCCGGCCAAAACCAGCTTTTTGCGAAGCCGATTGACGACGACATCGATGGCGCGGTCGCCGACCGAGTGCTCAGGTCCATAAAGCAGTTCCGCAATTTCGCTGCGCGTGCAGAGTGTCCACGGCCTTGACACGAAATGCGTCATTAGACGGGCCTCTGAGCTCGTCAAATCTGTGTTGTTGCCCTTTAGCGCCGTAAGCAGATTGCGGCCTGGATAAAAACTCAACCCGGCGAAACGGAAATTATCGGGGGCTCTGCTCAACACTGGCCTGTCGCGGCCTCTGACCCGCACGATCCGTTGTATCGTCTGGTTCAAGCCGACGATGTCGACCGGTGCGGCAATACAATCCGCTGCACCGGCTATGCGGTAATCCTCTATCTCTGGTTGTCCGGGGCTGCACACCACCAGTATCGGAATCTCAGTCCGCCGCCTGACAGTCAGAATTGTATTGGTGCCGGCTGCCGGCGCTTGGCTGAAATCGAGGACGATCACATCGGGACTGCTGCGGCTGATCAGCTCAAAAAAATGGGCTTCGACCTTGTCCGCCCGATCGTGTCCCGGAGTCACAATCTCTGCACCCCCCGGTATCGATAAATCCTCGCGCGCAAATAATATAGTTGTAGCTACGCTCATCAAGAGTTGATCCTGATGTTGTGTTGCAACCTCATATAGCAAATTGTTTCCGTCCGTAGCAACCAGAAATATTTTGAAATCAGTTTATTTACCGTGAACTCACCAGGCATTTGCTCGAATTTCGTTAAATATACAAATGGTTCATTAGGTTACTCTGGGGCGGAATTAACAAAGCCGTCAGGTTTACGGGCTAATTGAGAGACTGCTCTTTTTGAGAGCGGTTTCCAGAGATATTCCCGCAAATCGAGAAAAATCGTGATCCACTCAATTCAGACCAGCCGCTTCGAGCCGACCGACGGGGTGCCGGAGATGACGCTCGCGAGATCCGATCATCCTTCCACAATGGCCAATCTCGTGGCCCTCGAGCAGGGTCTTTACGCCCTCGAAATCGGCGAGAGCCCGTGCATGCAAGGCCAGGTGTCCAGCTTGCGTTTGCCAGTGGTACAAGTTTCCGCACCGGGCGATGACCAAGATCGGAGTGCCGAGATCATCGGCACTTCCGGACGCGGCGACACATGGCTGGGCCAGGAGGGCGGCACGGTCGTCGTCAAGTCGCCGGCGGGCGGCGCGCATGTGCTGGTCACGGCCTATGGTCTTCCGGCGCAGGCCGTCTCCGTTCCCGATATCCAGGTTCGGCGGCTCGATCGCCCCCGGTCGAATGGCGTGGCGCTCAGATCCGTCGACCCAGTCGACGAGCCGGAAGAGATCCGCAGCGAGATCGTGCTCCATGTGGAGCGCCTCGGCGACCGGCGCTTTTCAGGGGAAGGCTGGGCGGGCAATCGCGGCAAGAAATTGCGCATCGAAGCCTTCAGCATCCGGCCTGTCGACACATTGCTGGCGCGGGACATCGAATTCAAGGCATTGGGTCCAAAAGGGCGGCAGACGCCCTGGGTCACCGATGCCAAGCTCTGCGGCACGCGGAGGCAGGGGCTTCCGTTGACCGGGTTCGCGGTCCGCTTGGTGCCGCATGCCGCCGAGCGGTTCGATGTCGTCTACCAGGGCGCCTTTTTCGAGAGTGGCGTAGCGGGCCCGCACCGCAACGGCGAACTCTGTATTCCGCCGATCACTGACGACCCGCTGGAGGCGATCAAAGTGCGCCTGATCCGACGGCCTCATCGTTAGGCCGGCGGCCAATGAATTGCTTAGCATGGTGCGGAAGAACGCTGGGATGTCGTCATTCCGGGGCGCGGGCTTTGCCCGCGAGCCCGGAATCCATGAACACCAGCCCGAGAAATCAAGGCTTTGGCCGGTGTTCATAGGTTCCGGGCTCGACCCTGAAGGGCCGCCCCGGAACGACAGCAGAGTTTTCCACATCCTGCTAGAAGGCGCGACACTGAACAATGCACGACGCATCCTCGCTCGATCAGGGCGCTGCCCTATCCAAGACCGTGCTGAATGTCGGCTGCGGCTATCCGTTGCGGCAGAAGCTGCACCGCCATTTTCACGGACCCGAATGGCGCGAGCTCCGGCTCGACCTCGATCCTGCCGTGGAACCCGACATTGTCTGCTCGATCACCGACATGGGTCCGGTCGCCGCCGATTCGGTCGACGCCGTTTGGTCCTCCCACAATCTCGAACACTTGCAGCGCCACGAGGCGCCGCTGGCACTCGCCGAATTCCTGCGAGTGCTGAAGCCGCATGGTCTGCTGCTCCTGACGTTGCCAGACCTGCAGCAGGTCGCGCGTCTCATTGTCGAGGATCGGCTCGAAGAAGCCGCATACGTCTCCCAAAGCGGACCGATCACGCCGCTCGACATGATCTTCGGACACACCGCTTCATTGGCGCGCGGTAACCAGTTTATGGCGCACCGCACCGGATTTACCGCGCGAAGCCTGCACAGGCTGCTGATCGAAGCGGGATTTGTCGAGGTCACGCTGCGCCAGGACCCTTCGTTCGATTTGTGGGCCACGGGCTACAAGCCTGGGCTAGGTTGAACCAATGAAGTTTTTGTTCATCCACCAGAACATGCCCGGACAATATGTCCACATTGCGCGCCATCTGGCGCAGAGCGGGCACGAAGTCAGCTTCATCACCCAGCCGCGCGCCGTCCAAATCGCCGGCGTTCGCAAGCTCGAGTATCAACCGGCGACGCCATCCCGCGACGGGCATGCTTATATGCGCGAGTTGGAGAGCGGAGTGGCGAACGGGCTGGCGGTGGCGCGGCTCTGCGAATGGCTCGCCCGTGACGGGTTTGTGCCGGACATCGTGATCGGCCACAACGGCTGGGGGGAGATTCTCTACATTAAGGATTTATGGCCGCAAACCCCGCTGCTCGGCTATTTCGAATTCTTCTATCGGGCGAGCGGGTCGGACGTCGATTTCGACCTTGAATTTCCGCCGGAACCCGACGCGGCGATGCGGCTGCGAACTCGTAATGCGCTGAACCTGCTCGGTCTCGACGCGGCCGATTGGGGCCAGAGCCCAACCGAATGGCAGCGCTCGCAATATTCGAAACGCTACCGGGACCGCATTACGGTCGTGCATGAAGGGGTCGATACGAGCCTGGTGCGACCCGACCCGACGGTGCGTCTGTGGCTCGCCAGCGGCCGCCGCCTGTCGCGGGCGGACGAGATCGTCACCTATAGCGCGCGCGACCTCGAACCCTACCGCGGCTTTCATATGTTTATGCGGGCTCTGCCGAGGGTGCTCGAAAGGCGGCCGGCGGCGCAGGTGCTGATCGTCGGCAATGACGGCGTCAGCTATGGCCGCCAGCCGGAAGGCGCTTTCAGCTGGCGGGCGAAAATGCTCGATGAGCTGGACGGCAGGCTCGATCTGAAGCGCATCCATTTCCTCGGGCACCTTCCCTACCAGCAATACCTGACCGTATTGCAGATCTCGACGGTTCATGTCTATCTGACCTACCCGTTCGTGCTGTCGTGGTCGTTGCTGGAGGCGATGTCGGCCGGCTGCCTCGTTGTCGGCTCTCGCACGCCGCCGGTCCAGGAAGCGATGCGCGACGGAGAAAACGGCCGCCTGGTCGATTTCTTCGATGTGGAAACGCTGGCGGACCGGATAGTTTCGGCACTCGCGACCAATAACGAGGCCGCCAGCAATAGAATTCGCGCAGCAGCGCGGCAGACTGCGATCGAATGTTACGATGTCCAAACGGTCACCCTGCCGGCCTATCTGGACCTGCTGCGCACATTGCTGTGAGCGCAAGGGGGCAAGAAGGATCCTGCAATGGACCTCTCCCCCCTCAAGGGCGGAGAGGGGCTCTAGACGAACCCGAGCCGCGTCTGGCGATCTTTGGGCCTCCTGCCGTCACTCGGCTGATGGTCGAGCTGTGGCGGGCGGACGCTCGGCTGCGGGCGCGGTTCGATCTGGCAAACCCGCTGCATCGCCGCGATTTCGCGCTGTGGCTCGGCCGAGAAGGCGAGTCGCTCGGTCTCGACCAAAGTTCAACTACGGCGGTCCTGTCGCTGCTGCAGCGCGGGACTTCGCTGCTTCGCCCGGCGCCGTGCTGGCCGCCGCAGGTTTTATTGGCTGCCGACAGAAAGGTCGAGCCTTGGCTGGCGCAGACGATCGCCGAGCCCGCCGGCATCCCGATGCCGCGGGCACTGGCGCTGCTCTGGGAATTGCGGCAGGACGTCCGGCTGCACTTCGCCAATCGAACCCGCCCGGAAATTCTCGACTATATCGGCTGGTGCCTGACGCGGGGTATCCAAGACGGGTGCGTCGCGGTCGAGCTGATCGAGCCCGCGCTGGCGCCGTTTCTCGATATGCCCGATCCGGAGCTGCCGGCAACCCGGCTGCTGCAGCTTATCGCGCCGCTCTATGACGGACCATATCCCGATATCGCCAGGCAGTTCCCGCATACAAGGCAAGCACGGTTTTGCGTCGCGGTATGGGCATGCGGCGTGCTGCGGCGGCGCTACGGCTGGCCTCGCAGCTTTGTCCGCCGCCCGTTGGAATGGCTGTCGCGGATTGCGCCGGAGGCGGGCGACGCCTTTGTGCCGCTCAACAATCTCGCTGTAGGGCTGTGGGAGCTGCGGCCTGAATTGCAGGCGCGCTGCGATCTGCGCACCCATGAAGGCCGATCGGCTCTGCGCGAATGGCTGCTTGCCGAGGGGATCGAGGAATTCGGACTGAAAGACTGCGTGACCGACCGAATGCCAAAGGCGCCCGTGGAGCCGGCGATCAGACGCGATCTTTGCCTGGTCGGATATGCCGGCCTCATTTCCGGGCGCGCCGAAGATCTGCGCATGAGTGCGCTCGCGCTCAGCCGGCACGGCCGGCAATGGGCGGCGCTGGACCGCCTCTCCGGGGCGATCACGGCCGAGGACAGCCGGCCGGCCGCCGCATTTGCCGAGCCGCCTGGCATCAACCTCGTGCACCTGAATGCCGACACCGCATTCTTCGATTACCTGCTTTTGCGCGAACACGGCCTTGAGCGGGGCTATACGATCGGCTATTGGGCCTGGGAACTGGCCAAATTCCCCGAGGAGTGGCGATCCTCCTTCGCCTTTGTTCAGGAGGTCTGGGTTGCCAGCCGGTTCGCCTATGAAGCAATCGCGCCGGCCACGACAAAGCCGGTTTTTCTGATGCCGCCGGCGGTGGCGATTCCGGCGCCCGAACCCGGCCTGAAGCGCGCCGATTTCGGCCTGCCCGACGATAAGTTCGTCTTCTACTTCAGCTTCGATTTCCGCTCCTATACCAGCCGCAAGAACCCGCGCGCCACGATCGCCGCGTTTCGCCGCGCCTTTCCGCAGAGCGACGCTCCGGTTTGCCTGGCGCTGAAGACGATCGGCTCCCGCTGGAAGCCCGAGGACCGCGATGCGCTGAACGAGACGGTCCGCGGCGACCCCCGCATCCTGGCTATCGATCAAGAACTCGCCAGACCCCGCGCGATCGCGCTGGTGGCGTTGGCGGATTGCTTCGTGTCCCTGCACCGCAGCGAGGGCTTCGGCCGCGGCCCCGCCGAGGCGATGCTGCTCGGCAAGCCGGTCATCGCGACCGATTATTCCGGCACCCGCGACTTCGCTACCGCCGAGACCGCGCTCCTCGTTGGCGGTGAGCTGGTTCCGGTGGGCACGGATGAATATCCCGGAGCGGACGGCCAAGTCTGGGCCGAACCCGATATCGACGAAGCCGCCGCTGCGATGCGCAGAATTGCCGGCGACCGCCCTCTCGCCGAGCGGTTCGGCCGTGCCGGACGCGCCCGCATCCGCGAACTCTACGACCCGCATGTCGTCGGCGCGCGCTACCTCGCCCGCTTCGCGGCGATCGACAGGATGCGATGAAAGACCACTGCGCGCCTGTCTCCTTATTAAGACGGAGTTAGGAATTCAGGGGACACACTAGGTAAGAAATTTCAGAGGTGCTTCGATGGCGTCGACCAAGGACCAAGGGCGGGGAGATGATCGTGGTGCGAGTGGCTCCGCAGATGATCGGGGTCGCGGGGGAGGAGACCACAATCATGACCGTGACTATGACCATGACCACGGCCACGGCCACGATCATGACCATGACCACCACCATCAGGACCCGCCCTGTTACTGTCGCGGGACGTTGATCCTGACGGAACGCGGCGAGGTCAGGGTCGAGGATCTTGCCATCGGGGACACGGTGGCGACGGTCTCGGGTGAGGCAAAGCCGATCAAGTGGATCGGCCGGCGCAGCTATGCCGGGCGGTTCGTCGCCGGCAACCCCGGGGTGTTGCCGATCGTCGTGCGCGCCGGTGCGCTGGCGCCCGAGATCCCGGTGCGCGATCTGTGGCTGTCGCCGGGGCATGCGCTGCTTCTCGACGGTGTCCTGGTCCCGGCCGAGCACCTCGTCAATGCACTGACGATCGTAAAGGCAGGCGCGGTCGACCAGGTCGAGTATTTCCATCTCGAATTCGAGGCGCACGAGGTGATTCTGGCGGAAGGCGCACCGGCTGAAAGCTATGTCGAGTGCGACAACCGGCGGGGTTTTCACAATGCCGATGAGTTCAGCGCTCTTTACCCGGACGATGCGCGGGCCTCGTTTGGCTATTGCCTGCCGCGGCTAGAGGCAGGGATGGCAGAGCTCGCTGCGATCCGCGCCCGGCTATTCGAGCGGGCGGCGGCGCTCGGCCATTCGACCAGCGCCGACCCTGACCTCCATCTGGTCGTCGATGGCACCGTCGTGGCGGCGCAATCGGTCGCCGACGGCCGCCACATCTTCCGGCTCGATGGGGCGGCGGAGGAGGTATGGCTCGCCTCGCGCTGCGGCGTCCCGGCCGAGTTGGAACCGCTGTCGAGCGACCGGCGACCCCTTGGCGTCTGCGTGCGCCAGCTCGTCTTGCGCGATGATCACCTGCAGATCGAGATATCCCACTCCCATCCTGCGCTCGGCGAGGGCTTTCACGATGACGAAGAAGGCGCGCGGCGCTGGACCACCGGCATGGGACGGGTTCCCGAGCGCTTCCTGCGCGCCTTTGCCGGCGGCCTCATCGTCGAGGTGCACTGCCTGCCTGCATTGCCGCGCTATCCCCTCCATCCGCAGATCGCAGCCGTTCCAGAGCAGATCGCCGCACGGCCCCGTCCGCGGCGGTCCTCGATTTCGACAAAGACTAACCGCCGCGAGAGTTCACGCCGGCGCACAATAGCCGCGGCCGTATAGCCCGCACTGGCGAGCCGGTTGAGCGACTGAAGACTGGGGGAGCCTGACTGCTGATCAGCACGGTCTCCCGCGGTCAGGCTCCATAAGAATACCTCAACCATTTTGCTGGAAAGTCTCCCCGTGAGTTTGGGGGCGAGGCGCGGCTCATTGCTTACGAGGGGTTAGATGGCACGAACTCGGCCGCATGCGAAACGACAGACAAAGACGCTAGCTGCTGCGGACGACGACTTCGCAGCAACCGAACCAGTCGCATTATCCGTGCAAGAAGTCATCGCCACCGAGACAGCATCGGCATTGCCGCCGATGGGCGAAGACACCCGCCCGGGCCCGGTGCTCGACAATGGCCACGATGCTCGCGGGAACGGCCGCGAAAATCCTGCAGAGCCGTTCCGAACCAATCGCCAGCTTCAAGGTCATATCGATACAGTGGACTGGGCTGCGGTCAATGGCTGGGTGTGGGATCCAAATTCGCCCCGAGACCGGATCCGCCTCGAACTGGTCGATGGCGAAACCCCTCTCGTCACCGCGATCGCGAGCGACCACCGGCCGGAGCTCCAGAAGCGCGGCATCGGCGATGGCGGGTACGGGTTCAGCATCGAATTTCCGAACGAGGTGCTGACCGAAGGCCGCCACACCCTGCACCTGCGCTGCGCCGACAGCGGCGCAGCCATGCCGGGCTCGCCAATCAATCTCGACTACGACAGGCTCGCCAAGACCCCTGACGTGATGAACGGCATCGCGGCAGTGCCTGCGTCGAGGACTCTCCCACGTTCGGCGCCCCTCACCGGCACGCGCATACTGTTCGACATTTCGGATCTCATTTACTACGTCGGACATCACGCCAATCTCACCGGCATCCAGCGGGTCCAATCGAGCATCGTCCTATCGGTACTGAGCCACGGGGTACTGCCGCAATCTGGTCTGATCTTCCTGAGCTTTAACGCCAGGAGCAGGAATTGGGTCGTAATCCCAACGGGGTTCTTGTTTGCATTGCTGCAAGACCTGTTTCTGCCGGTGGCGCAACGTTCGGTCAAATTCCCGGCCGAAGACGCCCGCTACGGAATATTGCCCGGGGCCAAGGAATTCACCGGGCTCGGCGTGCTCGACGATGGTCGGGCCTCGGTCCTCTGCCTGCTGGGCGCAGCCTGGGTACAGCAGGACTACATCCACCGCGTCCTCGCGTTGAAGCGCCAGTTCGGCACGCGGTTCGTCATGACAGTGCACGATCTGATCCCGATCTATGCGAGCGACACCTGCGACCAGGACACCGTCGTCGTGTTCGAGGCGTTCATGCGCCGGGCGCTGCGACACGCCGACCACATTCTTGCCGTGTCCGAGAATACGGCAAGCGACGTTAAGCGATATTCCGCCTCACTGCAGATCCCGGAACCGCCGATCACGGTGACCAAGAACGGTTCGTCCTTCACGGAGTTCCTCCCGGGGAGAGAGTCTCCGGGCGACATCGCCGTGGGCGATCTCCCGGAGCGGTTTGTGCTGTTCGTCGCAACGATCGAAGGACGGAAGAACCATCAGCTTGTCCTCGACATCTGGCGCCGCATGATCGACGAGGGCGACGATCCGCCCCATCTCGTCTGCGTCGGCCGTCTGGGCTGGAAATCTACCGGGTTTATCAGCACGCTCGTCGAGAGCGGCTATCTCGGCGGCAGGATCCATCTGTTGCGCGACATCTGCGACGCGGATCTGCGGATGCTGTACAGCCGATGTCTGTTTACGCTGTGCCCGTCTTTCTACGAGGGATGGGGACTGCCGGTCGGCGAAGCGCTGGCGATGGGCAAAATCTGCGTCTGCAGCGACCGCGCTTCGCTGCCCGAGGTGGCAGGCGAATTTGGCGCGTATATAGACATCGCCGACCGCGACGCCTCACTGGCGGTAATCCGGGGACTGCTGAGCGACGATGCGGCGCGCGGCCGATTGGAAGCGAAAATACGCCGCGGCTATGAGCCGGTCACGTGGCATTCGGTGGCAAAGAGCGTCGTCGCTGCCTGCCAGAGCGCCGCCGGGGTGGTTTGGCAGGAGCCGTACCCCTACACGGCCATTCCCTATTCGAGCGAAATAAGCTTCGGCAAGCTGGACCGCGACGTCGACGGCGTCGGCGAGGCTGTGTTGAACCGGATCGTACAAACCAGGCGCGGGCTGTTTTTGGGCGAATTGCTGCAAGAGCAGAATTTTCTGCGGGGCGAGGAGATCCGCTCGCACGGGCTCTGGGCCTACCCGGAAGACTGGGGCACTTGGGTTTGCCACGCCGGCGGCGACATCCTCGTCGCATTGGCGCAGAACGACAGCCTGCTGTTCGATGTGTTTCTTCGGGTCCGAGTCAGCGGCCTCCTCACCGAGCATCCGGTAAAGCTCTCTGTCAACGGCACGCCGGTGTGGAGCGCACCTATCGGTCAAGGGTCGCGCAACATCCATTTCCGCGCCCAAAAACAGACCCTCGGGAACGGGGGCTGGCGCCTGCGCATCCGAGCCGAGCTCGCTCTATCCGCCGAATTGCGCACCCAGATCGCCGCGCTCGACGCCCGTGTGCCGACGATCGGCTTCGAGCGGCTGGTGGTTATCCCGGAAAACGATCTGAAAACGCGGCTCGATGTTCTTTACGCACTTTTTCTGTGAGCGTGGCGGGCGCTCAAGGGTGATGAAACGCCGTACCAGTTTGCCAAACAGAGAGCAGTAGGGCTTCTGAGAGGGTGGACCATAAAAGCCTGACGGGAATTCCACACGGGCGGACGAAGCTCCCTCCTTAGCCGCTTGTATACGATTAATCCCCTTATGTGCGCTTCAGCTGAGCCGCCGCTAAAAAGGTAGTTAGGCCATGCCAGACGTCACGAATGGCTCAATGCCCCGTTCCGGCGATCACCTAGTTAGCCGGGAGATGCCCGCCCCGGCAGAGACGGAAACGCCCGATGCAGGGCTCCGGCAAATATTTCTTCATATTGGTACGGAAAAGACCGGGACCAGCGCGATTTAGCGGGTAGGAAGAACAGAGCGAAACCAGTTGCGCAAAGACGGCGTCTGTTATCCCACTACACCAGGAGAAGAATCGCATTTCTATCTCGCCCTGTATGGAACCGGAGACACCGAGCTCCGCCAAGCGGCGGACTTACATGCCGACGCCGCGTGGCAAGAGTTCCAGAAATCGTTTCCCGAGAAGTTGCGCACAGAAATCGAAATGTCCGGCTGTCGGCGAGTTGTCCTGTCCAGTGAGCATCTGTCGTCGCGGATATGCCGTAGGGCGCAAGTGCAGCGGTTAGCCGAATTGCTGCAGCCGGTTGGCAGGGTCAAGGTGGTTTGTTACCTTCGGCCGCAACATGAGCTTTTTCTGAGCGCCAATTCAACGTTCATTAAAGCGGGCGGAACCTATTATAGAGACCCCCCGGCAGACGATACAGACCCGTTTTACAACTACGAGATGATGCTTGAACCTTGGGCGGACGTATTCGGCGACGCCAACATCATCTTGCGAATTTATGACCGGGAAAGACTTAAGGATAACGACATCGTTTCAGACTTCTTCTCGCTCCTCGGCTGCGAAATATGCAAGAGCGGCGCTGCCGAAATGAGAATCAACCGCGCCTTCGACCCCAAGACATTAGAATTCCTTATGCTGATCAACAAGCATGTCCCCGTGTTCAAGGATCACCGGTGGAACCCGGAGCGTGCCGAATTGACGGACGCCCTGGAGGCGATTTCTACCGAACCGAATCCAACGCTTTCGGTGGAGGAGCTGCGCCGGTTTTTCGCGTTGTTCGAGCGTTCCAATGCCACGATCGCCAGGCGATTTCTCGGCCGCGCCGATGGGGTCCTGTTCGCCAACGCGAGTTTCGTGGGGCGCGGCGAAACGGCGGATTTGACGGTCGAAAACGCGGTGGAAATCGCTGCTCATCTTTGGCGATGGAAAAGTGCCCATCGCCAAGCTTTACCGAGTTCCTGGGAGAGCCACGACCCAATGGCTCGAAAGCAAAACTCAACGGCTACCGAAGCCGACATTGACGAGCCAACGCAAGAGAGACCTGCTAGCAACGCAGCGTCGCCGATTTCGGTCGATGAGTGCATCGCTGTTGCTTACGCAGCGGTCTTAGAGCGACGGCCCGATCCCGCCGCGTTTCAGGCGTATGGAAAGGCCTTCGAGGGTGTATCCCATAAGCTGGGATTAGAACGCACGTTAAAGGCCCTAGTAAGGTCGGACGAATTCCAGAGCAAACAAGTGTACAAAGCGCTGGAGAGGGTCAAGCAATCTAAACTTGACGTAGGCGAGAATACACCGAACGTTCTATTTCTACAAACAGCGGATCCGGAAAAATACCGCGCTATCTTAAACGTAACTTCGAAAACTGTAGAAAAATATTGTGAAAAAAACAAATTCCAGTATCAATCGCATATTGGAATTATCCGCGGATATCATCTCTGGCAGGCTACTTTCAACCGCATACCCCTTTTGTACCGCTTGGCAGAAAACGGATTTTCAGGATGGGTTTGCTATTTAGACGCAGACGCCTTTATCGCTGACCTGAATTTCGATATCGCAGGTTATTTGGCTGACAAAAGTGACGTCGCGTTGATCGCTGCGAAAGGTGGGCAACGCTTCTGGTGGGACGTGAATGCTGGGGTGCTATTTCTCAATTTTCGTCACCCACTGGGTCAAGCGATAGTGCGGGAGTGGCATACCGCTTTTCACGCGATCACGGATGACGAGTTGCGCGCAGGAGTTGGATGGTCATCGGTGCCGGACGATCAAATACTTCTGCAGCAGGTGCTGAGAGCTATGCCATATGCCGAGAACCACATCGTTCTAGACCGTACGCGTCCGCCACTGATCAATTATGACGGGCGTTTCATAAAACAGATCCTGCGCGTCGCCGGCAGCCTTCAAGAAAGACAGGATCGGCTGCGGGCCGAGGTTAGCCAGGTCCTCGGAATGGCGTCTCCCAGTGCTATCGATCTCACTCATTTGCCGGCTGTATCCTGATCTCCGTAATGGCCGATGTGTTCTGGGCGATGGGCAATGGGTCGCTGCGCTTTGCTCGCCGTTCTCAGTGTTTCATTGTCTTTCAGTACACTAGCTCGCGTCGGTTGGTCGGCGGATCTCCAACGAGGTCCTGGCGTCCTGCTACCCCTGGTACGGCAATCCGCAGGTGAGCCGGCAATGACGGCATTGGAAAAACCGTTGATCCTCTGCGCAAGCGGGTTAAAACGTGGCCGACGTGCCCGGCCGTGACGCGTACCACAGCCATGACCCGGCCGGCGTCGAACGCCAGGTGGTGACGGGCGCGTGCTGCCCGCATTCCCCGGGTTATTGCGAGCTCGTGGGGTCGGGCAGCTTCGAGGATCGCGGGGTGCCGCTGCTGTTCGCCGCTGCCGCCCGACAGCGGCTAGCCGTGTCTGCCTATTACGAAAAAACCGCCGGCGAGGATGCCACCCGCCGCATCAAGCAGGCCTATGCCCGGCTCCTCGGATGAGAAGCCGCACCGGACAGAGTGATTTGGAACAACCTCCGCACCTCGGAAACCTCACATGAATCGTGGAGAAGTGACGCTAACCGATCTCGCCGATCGGTTCAAATCTGATAAAGGTACCAAAGCGGGTACACCGCCGCACAGATATACTTATCTATACGATTTACTATTTTATCAAATAAAAGAACTCCCGATCAATTTCTTGGAAATTGGCCTTGCAGTCGGGGGCCCAGAAGTCGGCGGTCCAGTAGAGAGAGCGGCGTCCGCACCCTCCATACAAATGTGGCTCACATATTTTCCCAATGCGCACATATATGGGTTCGATATCTCGGATTTCTCTCATATGAGGGATTCACGGTTTACATTCATACGTGGCGATGCCGGGTCGGAGGCAGACCTTGGGCGGTTGGCCAAGAGCGCGCTGGAATTTGACGTGATCATCGACGACGCGTCCCACGCTTCTTTCCACCAGCAGCTCGCTTTCAAGATGCTTTTCCCAAAATTGGCGCCAGGTGGAATCTATATCATTGAAGACCTTCAATGGCAGTCGCCCGCTTTCGAACAGAAGCTTCCAAAGGTGCCGAAAACCGCGACCTTCTTTTGTAGTTTTTTTGAGAAGGACGAATACCTGGAGAACCAACTATTCTCTAGCGAGGAAATGCAGCGAGTTAAGGAGAGCTTCGGTAGCTTTGGGTCGTTCGGGGCATTCGATGGATCGCCGAGCCCGATCAAGCTCATCGTCATGCGTAAAGTGACTAAGCAGGAATTTGGCAGGGCTCCCGAGAGGATCCAGTGATTAGTCGCTACGTTTTGACGGGCTCTTGTGTCGCTCTGGCTTTCACTGTGCTGTGTCGCTCTGGTTGGACCGCGGATGTCCAACGTGAGCTCTTGGCGTTCTATTACGGGTGGTACGGCGATCCGCAGGTGAGCGGGCAGTGGCGCCATTGGAAGGGCCTCGATCCAGTCAAGAAGCGATTAGAGAACGTGACCGACTTTCCGGCATACGGCGCGTATGACAGCCACGACCCGGCGATCGTCGACCGGCAAGCGGAGGCGGCGCACACTGCCGGGATCACCGGCTTTATTGCGAGCTGGTGGGGGCAGGAAAGCTTCGAAGATCAGGGAATGCCGCTGCTGCTTGCAGCCGCGGGCAAACACAAGCTCTCGGTCTCCGCCTATTACGAAAAAATAACGGGCGACGATGCCGCGAGCCGCATCAAGGCCGCGGTTACCGATATCGAGTACCTGCTGACTCGTTACAGCACCGATAAGGCATGGCTGCGCGCTGGCGGGAAGCCGGTTCTGTTCGTTTACGGCCGCGCCTTGCACGAGCTTACCCCTGCCAACTGGCAGGAGGTGATCGCACAGGTGCGGCGGGACAACCCGGGCGGCGTCGTGCTCATCGCCGATTCACTGGACCGTAAGTTTGTCTCGGTATTCGACGGGGCGAGCACCTACAACATCACTGGCCAAACTCAGCACAAATCACCCCCGGAGATTCGCGCCTGGGCGCATGCTGCCTATCCTCAAATGTTCGCGGCGGCAGCCCCGGGAAAAATATCGACTGTGACGATTATTCCCGGCTATGACGATCGAAAGACTGGGCGCCCGCCGCCGCGCCCGGTTACCGACCGTTGGGACGGGCAGACCTACCGGGAGCTTTGGCAAGCGGCGATTGCCGCGGCACCGGATTATATTTTGATTACGTCATGGAACGAGTGGCACGAAGGCAGCGAGATTGAACCTTCGGTCGAGTATGGGTCCCGCATCCTTGACGATACGGCGCCCTTCTCGCGGCAGTTCCTTGCCGGACATAGGGGGCCAGCAGTCCGCCTCACAAAAAGCCAATTCTCGCAGTAGGATACCGCCATTGTTAAATCGTATTTTATCGCATTTCGATGGGCGCAGAGATGTGGCTGTTCCTCGCTCCCTTGTGGTGGCCGGCCGTGGTGCGGCAAGGCATTGTCGGCAATTTTCCGGTATTCCGGCGCAAATGGGACCTTCGCGAATTAACAATCTTCGTTAGCGAAATCGGGCTCGATATCAGCCGGAAGTCGCTGCAGCACAGCGGCCGCGACCGATGGAACAGAAGGGTATGGAGTGCCGGGTGGGCCGCGCCAAAAAAAGGTCACATGAGCCTGGAGGTTTCTGCGTTCCATAATGTCCCGCAGTTCCTTCAAGCGATTATCTTGCTCGCCAAACGGGGCAATAAGCGTATCCAACGCATGCAAATGATCAGCAAGATCTTTGCTTGGCACTTTTCGCCTCGTGCTAAAGTACCAAACTCCGGTTCTGCCGGTAACGTCCGGGCCGTGCGGACCAGACCGATACGTCTGACCCTTCCGGTATGCCTTGGTTGGCTGTTGCTTGATGACGCGCGAGATCTCGTCCGGGTCGAGCGCATCACCGGCAAACCGAAGTGTGGCGAAAGCTCTGACAGCGCTGTCAGATTTCGTTGTAGATGTTCCCGAGGACATAACCAAACTCATCCGTGACCGTGCCGTCATCATATATGATAACACGCTCCGCAGGACGAAGATTGCCTGCAGTTTTGAGTTCATGAATCGCATCGCCGAGCTGCCAGAGGTGAATGTGGAGCTTATCGCTGACGTACTTCGGCGGATTGTCCCGCCTATCCCAAATGATGCGAGCCATGGATGGGCGTATAGCCCATGCATAGGCTGGTTCGGGCAATAAATTCCTTGTTCCGTCTAAGTTCCGCCCTCTGCGGCTCAAAGTCTTGCGATACGAGCTCGTTCACGTTCTGGCTCCTTGCCGAGAATCTTTTAATCGCCCCATTCGCGCCAGAAGACCGCAATTCCCTGCCGGAGCCCGCGGCAGGGAACCAAAATTCCCCTGCCATGCTACGAAGATTCGCCCGCAAGCTGTTGGTTTTGTCGTCGCCAGTGTGAAACGCAGGACCGCGTCGGGTACGCGCACCGACACATGGCTGCCGATGACGATCCCCGGCAATGAGCCGGCGAGCAGCGCGCCCAAGAGATGGCAGCCGATCGAGCCCAGCATCCAGTGGCCGAGGCCGGCGGCGAGGGGTCAGCGACGCCAAAGCCGCGTCCGTTTCAACCTTCTCGTGCGTGCACCTCGCCGATGACTCGGATCCGGCCATACGCGCGGTCGCGAGGCTTCGCCCTGACTGTGATCTCTACATCCTGCCCGAGTACGGTCAGCAGGCGCATCAGCCGGTCGCTCGAGAAGTTCGCGAGGCGTCCGTTGAGGAGCGCAGATACCTTCGGCTGATCGATGCCCATGAGCGAAGCTGCGGCGGCCTGCGTCAGGTGCCGGCGCTTGATCAGCCTGCGGATGTGACTTGCGAGCTGCGCCTTGGTCAACTCCTCGTCGGGTTCCGGCAACCCCATATCAGCGAAAACGTTGCCGCTTCCCGCGGTCACCGGGATGTCGGCTTCTCGCTTTTTGACCATTGCTCGTAATCCTCTCTCGCTCTTTTGAACTGCCGGTGGATCAGGTCCAGTTCGGCCTTGGGCGTTGCAAACCCGCTGGGCTCCCTGCTCCGCAGCCGCGACACAGCGCCCCACAAAAGGCCAACTTCCGTGTTAGGATTATCCCCACAGGCGGAGAGATGGGTCTGTTTCTCGTTCCCCTGTGGTGGTCGGCCGCGACGGGGCAAGGCATTGTCGGCAATTCCCTGCCAATTCCCTGCCGGAGCCCGCGGCAGGGAAAGAAAATTCCCTGCCATCTACGAAGATTCGAGCCGCAAGCTGTTGGTTTTACAGGAAATAGTACCGCAGACGGAAAAATCTTCCCATGGTTTCCCTGTCGGCAGGGAAATTCGCGAACGTCGGAGCTGCCTTACAGCGCGAGCTTGCCGGCGACGAGGAGCAGGGTCGCCGCCAATGTGAAGCGCAGGACCGCGTCGGGCACGCGCACCGACACATGGCTGCCGATGACGATCCCCGGCAATGAGCCGGCGAGCAGTGAGCCGAGGAGGTGCCAGTCGATCGAGCCCAGCATCCAGTGACCGATGCCGGCGGCGAGGGTCAGCGGCACGGCATGAGCGATGTCGGAGCCGACGATGCGCGCGGTCGGCAATCGCGGATAGAGCAGGATGATGGCAGTCACGCCGAGGGCGCCGGCGCCGACCGAGGAGATCGACACCAGCACTCCGAGCGCCGCGCCGAGGAGCACGGTCAGCGCTGCGGTGCGTCTCGGGCTCAACTCGCCGACATGGGCGGCGAAGAAGGCGAGGATCCCGTTTCGGAAGATCAGCACCGCGGCCGTCGCGGCCAGGGCGCCGCTGAGCACCGTAGTGATCAAGCCCCGCGCCGCGCCGCTGTAGACGCCGAAGCCCGACAATGCGAGCAAGGTCAGGGCGGTCGTCGGAACGCTGCCGGCGGCGAGCCGGCCGACGACGCGCCAATCGATGTTCCGGTTGAGGCCGTGGACCAATGTGCCGGCGCTCTTGGTCGCCGCCGCATAGAGGAGATCGGTGCCGACCGCGGTCGCCGGGTGAATGCCGAACAAGAGGATCAGGAGCGGGGTCATCAGAGAGCCGCCGCCGACCCCGGTCATCCCGACGAGCAGGCCGACGCCAAAGCCGGAGATCGCATAGAGCAGGTCGACCGAGTGGATCATCGCAGCCCGCTGTATTGCTGCAGCGGCGCCGTGCGTGCTTCGAGACCCGGCCCGTAGCGCCGCTCCTCAGCATGAGGGATGTCCGTGATGGCATTAAGATACTTCTTCATCCTGAGGAAGCCGCGAAGCGGCTGTCTCGAAGGACGCGCAGAGCCGATCCAGCTCTCGCGGGAATTCATCTTGGGTCAGATGATCTCGCGGCGGCGCAGCTCGTCGAGAATGGATTCGGCGGCGGCTTCGGGTGTCGCGCCGACCGTCGCGATGCGAACTTCCGGAGCATCGGGCGGCTCGTAGCCGGAGTCGAGGCCGGTGAAGTTCTCGATCCTGCCGGCCCTTGCCTTGGTGTAGAGACCCTTGGGATCGCGCCGGATGCACTCGTCGATCGGGGTGTCGACAAAGATCTCGAGGAACGCCGCCGGGGCCGCCAGCTCGCGCACCATGCGGCGCTCGGCGCGGAACGGCGAGATGAACGAGCAGATGACGATGAGCCCAGCCTCGGTCATCAGCCGCGCGACTTCGCCGACGCGGCGGTTGTTCTCGACCCGGTCGGCATCGGTGAAGCCGAGGTCGCGGTTGAGCCCGTGCCGCACATTGTCGCCGTCGAGCAGCATCGTGTGCCGGCCGGCCGCCAGCAGCTTTTTTTCGATGCTGTCGGCAATCGTCGACTTGCCGGCGCCCGAGAGGCCGGTGAGCCACAGCACCGCGGGGGCCTGCTCCTTCAGCGCGGCGCGCTGCTCGCGGCCGACGGTCAGCGCTTGCCAGTGGATGTTGCTGGCGCGGCGCAGAGCGAAGGCGATCATCCCGGCGCCGGCCGTCTCGTTCGTGAAGCGGTCGATGAGGATGAAGGCGCCGGTGTCGCGGTTAGCGGCGTAGGGGTCGAACGCCACCGGCGCCGCGGTCGACAGATTGCAGAACCCGATCTCGTTGAGGCCCAAGGTCTTGTCCGCCAGATGCGCCAAGGTCTCGATGTTGATCCGATGCTTCAGCGCCGTGACGGTCGCCGGCGCCGTGCGGGTCCCAATCTTCAAGAGATAAGAGCGGCCGGGAACGAGGGGCTGCTCGCTGAGCCAGATCACGTGCGCGGCGAACTGGTCGACACATTCCGGCGGATCGTGCGGATCGGCGAGCAGATCGCCGCGAGCAATGTCGATCTCGCTGTCGAGTGTGAGGGTGACTGCGTCTCCTTCGGCGGCGTAATCCACCAAGCCGTCGAACGTGACGATCTCCTTGACCCGCGCGGACCGACCCGAGCCCGCGACCAGCACCGCGTCGCCCGGCCTGATAGAGCCCGAAACGACGGTCCCGGAGAAACCGCGGAATTCGCCGTTCGGGCGGTTGACCCATTGGACCGGAAAGCGGAACGGTCCCTCGCCGCCGTCAGTCACCTCGACCGCATGAAGATGCTCGAGCAAGGTCGGTCCCTTGTACCAGGGCATCCGCGACGACCGCTTGGTGACATTGTCGCCGGATCGCGCCGCGACAGGGATGACGCGGACCGACGGGTTGCCGAGACCTGCTGCGAAGTCCGAAAATTGGGTGGCGATCTCCTCGAAACAGCGCTCGTCAAATCCGACGAGGTCCATTTTGTTGACGGCGAGCACCATGTGGCGGATGCCGAGCAGCGAGCTGATAAAGGCGTGCCGCTTGGTCTGCGGCAGCACGCCTTTCCGCGCATCGACCAGGATCACGGCGAGCTCGCAGGTCGAGGCGCCGGTCGCCATGTTGCGCGTGTACTGCTCGTGGCCAGGCGTGTCGGCGACGGCGAAGGCCCGCTCCAGCGTCGCGAAGAACCGGTATGCGACATCGATGGTGATCCGCTGCTGGCGCTCGTCCTCCAGCCCGTCCAGCAGAAGCGAGAAGTCGACATCGCCCCCGTTGGCGCCAAACCGCCGCGAATCCCGCTCCAATGTCGCGAGCTGGTCGTCGAGCACCAGCGAGCAATCGTGGAGCAGGCGCCCGATCAGGGTCGACTTGCCGTCGTCGACCGACCCGCAGGTCAGGAAGCGCAGAAGATCCTTTTCCCGCCGAGTGGCGAGTGGCCCGCCATCAGCAGCCATCAGAAATAGCCTTCGCGCTTCTTGCGTTCCATTGCGGCTTCCTCGTCATCGTCGATCAGCCGCCCCTGCCGCTCCGACCGGCGCGATTGGCGCAATTCCTCGACAATGTCCTGGGGTGTTGTCGCCGCCGACTCGATTGCGCCGGTCAGCGGGTAGCAGCCCAAGGTGCGGAACCGCACGCGGCGCATTTCGGGGCGCTCTCCAGGCTCGAGCGGCAAGCGGTCGTCATCGAGCATAATCAGAGCGCCATCGCGGCTGACCACCGGCCGCAGCTTGGCGAAGTAGAGCGGGACGACCGGGATTTGCTCTGCGGCGATGTATTCCCAGACGTCGAGCTCGGTCCAATTCGACAGTGGGAAGACCCGCATCGACTCGCCTTGGCGCAGCCGCGTGTTGTAGAGCCGCCAGAGCTCGGGCCGCTGGTTCTTTGGGTTCCAGGCGTGCTCGGCGCTGCGCAGCGAGAAGATGCGTTCCTTAGCGCGGCTCTTCTCCTCATCGCGCCGCGCTCCACCGAGCGCCGCATCGAAACAGTGGCGGTCGAGCGCCTGTTTCAAGGCCTCGGTTTTCATGACCGCGGTGTGCAATGCCGAGCCCGAGGCGATCGGGTTGATGCCGCGCGCCCTCCCCTCCTCATTGGTGTGGACGAGGAGATCGAGACCCAGCCCGCGCGCGGTCTCGTCGCGAAACTCGATCATTTCGCGGAACTTCCATCCAGTATCGATATGGAGAAGCGGAAGTGGCGGTTTGCCGGGAAAGAATGCTTTGCGCGCCAAGTGCAGCATCACGCTCGAATCTTTTCCGATCGAATAGAGCATGACCGGATTGCGGAACTCCGCCACGACCTCGCGCATGATGCCGATCGCCTCTGCTTCGAGGCGCTTCAGATGGTTGGGCCGCAGAGTTGGGGGCGCCAAGGAGTCGGCAATCGTGGACAAATTAATTCCTTCACGGGTTGACGCCGAATTTCCTTAGCAGAAAAGAGCTGACGAAACGTCAACCTCGCGGCGAGCAGGGTGCGGCGGTTCAACCGCGGCCGATATAGGGCATTTTGGTCGCCATCACGGTCATGAACTGGACATTGGCTTCGAGCGGCAGGGTGGCCATGTAGACGACGCCGCGCGCGACGTGCTCGACGTCGATGCGCGGCTCGCCCTCGACCCGGCCGGTCGCCTGCAATCGGCCGCGCGCGGTGTCCTCGTTGCGGGTCGTCGCGGCGTTGCCGATGTCGATCTGACCGCAGGCGATGTTGTAGTCGCGCCCGTCGAGCGACAGCGACCGGGTGAGCCCGGTCAATGCGTGCTTGGTCGCGACATAGGGGGTGGAGTGGCGCCGCGGCACGTGCGCCGAGACCGAGCCGTTGTTGATGATGCGCCCGCCTTGCGGGTCTTGCTCCTTCATCATGCGAAAGGCGTGCTGCGCACAGAGAAACGAGCCTGTCAGGTTGGTGGCGACGACATTCGACCATTGATCGTAGGTCAATTCCTCGAACGGGATGCCGCGAGTGCTGATCCCGGCATTGTTGAACAGCAGGTCGATACGGCCATAGGTCTGTTTGACCCTATCGAAGAGGGCGGCGATCGAGTTGGGATCGGCGACGTCGGTCGGCACGACCAGGGTGCGCGGCGGCGGAGCTTTCGCCAGTGCGGCGGTTTCTTCGAGCATGCCGCGGCGGCGGCCGGCCAGCACGACGGCGAAGCCTGCCCCCAGCAATGCGAGCGACGATGCGCGGCCGATGCCGCTGCCGGCGCCGGTGATAACGGCGATCTTGTCTGGCGTTGCCATTTTCGCGACCCCCTATAGTTGCTGCAATGAAACCGACCTGGTCGGCGATACGAGCTCGTCCTGCGCCGCGACCAGCGCCAATTCGCCGCTGGCCGAGCCTATCGTCGCTTCGATGACGCCAAAGATCGCGGCGATGCTTGCGGCGAGCGCCTCGGGCAGCGGTTTGCCTTTGAGCAGCCAGCCGAGGAAGAGCGCGGCGACGGCATCGCCGCAGCCGGTCGCCTCGATCGGCAGGCGCGGGGTGTCGACCGCCCAGACACCCTCGGGCCCGGCCGCGACCACTGCGATGCGGTCATCGGCGAGATCGAGGCTGGTGACGAGCACGATGCCGGGGCCACGCTGGCGCAGCCCGGCCGCCGCCGCGCCCGCTTCCGCGAGGGTGGTGACCGGACGCCCCGTCAGCCATTCGAGCTCGAAGCGGTTCGGCGTCACGATGTCGGCCACCACGATCGCATGGTCGCGGTAGAATTCCGGGACGCCGGCGCGGACATACCAGCCGGGCCCGACATCCCCCATCACCGGGTCGCAGGCGAACAATGCCCGCGGGTTCGCTTGCTTGACCCGGCCGACGATGTCGAGGAGCACCGGGCCGGCTTCGGCGTCGCCCAGATAGCCGGACAGCACCGCGTCGCAGCGCGGCAGTATCCCCAGTTCGGCGATGCCCTCGAACAGATCCGCGATCTCCTGCGCCGGGACGGCGGCGCCGCGCCATTTCCCGTAGCCGGTGTGGTTCGAGAACGCGACTGTGTTGAGCGACCAGGTCTCGCATCCCAGGCGCTGCAATGGAAAGAGAGCCGCGGTATTGCCGACATTGCCGCAGGCCACCCAGGACTGGATCGACAGCACGGTCGGCATGTCAGTGCGCCGTTGGCATATCAGCCCTTTGGCATGCGGTCGAACACGTGCTTCATGTCGAGAAAGATGATCGCGCCGCTGACGATGAAGAGCGCGATCCCCGCCGCGTGCATCGCGCCCTCTTCCCAGGCATGGGCAATAAACAAGCCGGCGAGGCCGATCACCGTAAAGAGCGGGATCACCAGCGCCAAGTTCCACATGTCGCCGACGAGCAGCAGATCGGCCCAACCGGACCCGTTGCCGTCCAACTGGTACTTCAGCCGCAAAAACGCGAGCGCAATCGCCGCCAGGCTCAGCACCATGCCGCAGGCGTAATCCCCAGGCCGCTCTGCGCCGCTTGCAGCAAACGCGCCGAGGATCGCGAGTACACCGAGCACGAACACCTGCACCCAGAAACCGAGCCAAGACCAAAAGGCGCGTTCCGCGCTATCGGGTGTGCGGGGCGCATCAGTCATCTGGCCCTCGACCTGAGTGCACCGGCCTTCGCGTTCAGTAACCCTCCCCTCGGTTGCCGGGATCATCGCATTTCTCAAATCGGCCCTATTCGTAAACGTCATCACCGAGCTCGACCCGGTGATCCACGCCTTCTCGCGGGGTGCAGTGTCGGGCACGTGGATGACCGGATCAAGTCCGGCCATGACGGCTTCGAGCGATCTGGGGACCGGTTTTGCGTTGGGTTCTCAGGGGTCTTTCTTCGAGCCCCTGCCGTTCTCGATCAGAGCCTTCGCCGCGCGCAACTGACCACCCGACCGGTCCAACACCCTTGCCGCTTCCTCGAGGTCGCAGCCTTCGAGCAGCAACAGCGCGGTCTTGACACTGCCTTGCGCCCGTTGGAGCGCGTCGTGCACCTCCTCGCGGCTGCGGCCCGAGAGCTCCAGCAATATTTTTTCGCTGCGCCGGGTCAGCTTCTTGTTGACGGCTTTGAGGTCGACCATCAGACCGCGATAGACCCGGCCGAGCCGGATCATCACCAAGGACGACAACAAATTCAGTGCGATCCGCTGGGCGGTGCCGGCCTTCATGCGGGTCGACCCGGCGATCGGCTCCGGGCCGGTGTCGAGCCATATCGGATGCTCGGCCTCGACGAGCAGCGGCGTGCCCCGGTTGTTGGCGATGGCGACGGTCAGGGCTCCGCGCTGTTTTGCCCCGCGCAGGCAAGCCAGGGTGAACGGCGTCGTCCCGCTCGCGGCGACGGCGATCAGCACATCGCGCGTCTCCATTTCATAGCGCCGCACCAGCCGGATCCCCTCTTCGCTCTCGTCTTCGGCGCCCTCGACGGATTGCACCAGCGCGTCGCGGCCGCCCGCGATCAGCAACAGCAATCGCTCCTGCGGCCAACTAAAGGTCGGCATCAGCTCTGCGCCGTCCTGAACCGCGAGACGTCCGGAGGTGCCGGCGCCGGCGTAAGCGAGACGGCCGCCGTCGCGCAGCCGCGGCTCAATCGCGAACGCAGCCTCCTCGAGCGCCGGGCGAGCCGCCCTGACGGCGGCGACCGCAGTGAACTGGCCCTCGATCATGGACTCCAGGATGTCGCCGGGACTCCACGCTTCGATTGCGCTATAGCGCGGGCTGTGACGTTCGGTTTCCATCGGTTCGGTTCACGGCACGTTGCACTGTAAGATAACTATTGAGTGTTAATCCGAAATGGAGTTCGCGATTGCCGCCGACCACGTCTTTGACGGCACGGTGCTGCGCCACGATTGCGCGGTAGTAATCGAAGCTTCGCGCATTCGCGCCCTCATGCGTAGGAATGAACTGCCGACGGCGATGCTCGTCCAAGCTCTGCCGCGGGGCGCTTGGCTGGCACCGGGGTTCATCGATACCCAGGTGAACGGCGGCGGAGACGTGCTGTTCAACGACGACCCGAGCCCGCGCGGAATTGCCGCCATCGCGGCGGCGCATCGGCGGTTCGGCACGACCGCGTTGCTGCCGACATTGCTCAGCGACACGTCCGAAAAGATGCGGGCAACCCGCGAGGCCATAGAGGCCGCGGCGGCCGTCGACCCGAGCGTGATCGGGCTTCATTACGAGGGACCGTTCCTGTCCCCGGACAAGGCCGGCGTGCATGATCGGGGCATGCTCCGCCGTCCGGAGCCGGGCGACGTCGATCTGCTGTCGCCGCTGCGCAACGGCGTGACCCTCGTCACCCTGGCGCCCGAGCAGGTGCCGGAGGGCTTCATCGCGCAGCTGGCGGGAGCGGGGGTTCGGGTGTCGCTCGGTCATTCGATGGCGACCTATGCGCAAACCCGGGCCGCACTGTCCGAGGGGCTGACCGGCTTCACGCATCTCTTCAATGCAATGCGGCCATTGGCGAGCCGCGAACCGGGGCCGATTGCGGCTGCGCTGGACGAACCAGCGGCGTGGTTCGGCATGATCGTGGATGGCGAGCATGTCGCTCCCGTGATGCTCCGGCTGGCGTTGCGCGGGGCTGGGCATCCCATGCTCGTGACCGACGCGATGCCGCCAGTCGGCGGCAGCTCTGCGAGCTTCCGGCTATACGGTCAGCGGGTCGCCGTGCGCGACGGGAGGTGCACAACAGCCGACGGCACGCTCGCCGGTTCCGTCCTAGATATGGCGAGCGCAGTCCGAAACTGCGTGCGCATGCTCGATCTACCGCTCGCCGAGGCATTGCCGCTCGCTACCACAGCCCCCGCGGCCTTCCTGGGCATCGACGGCTGGCTCGGGCGCCTCGCGCCCGGCTACCGCGCCGACATGGTCGCGCTCGACCCCGAGACGATCTCGGTATTGGCGACCTGGGTCGCCGGAAAGGAAGGTGAAGCCGCCTGCTAGGCCGCGGCCGTTATTCGGCCGGCGCGGCGACACTCTCCGCGGCGGCGACAGCACTCGGGATGTGCAGCCAGAACAGTGAGATCACCGCAGAGGCCAGCGCGCACACTGCGAGGGCGTAGAGCCCGCCGGCAAAGCTGCCGCTCAGGTTCTTAGCCCAGCCGACGAGCGTCGGGCCGAAAAACCCGCCGAGGTTCCCCAGCGAGTTGATCCAGGCGATGCCGGTCGCGGCCGCGGCCCCGGTTAAGAACATTGTCGGCATCGACCAGAACGGACCTTTCGTGCCGTAAAAACCGATCGCGGCGATCGTCATGCCGATAACGGCCCACCAGGTCCCGATCGTCAGCCCGGCGATGACCAGCCCGACGGCCGATATCACGCAGGTTGTGAACAGGCTCCAACGGCGGTCGCCGATGCGGTCCGACAGCCAGCCGCAGAACACCATGCTGATCGCGCCACAGATATAGGGGATCATCGTCAGCCAGCCGACTTGCATGTTGCTGACCCCAAGTTCCTTGATGATCTGCGGCAGAAACAAGAGCATACCGAGGCTGGCGGTGACGATCCCGATATAGTTGAGGGACAGCATCAGCACCTTGGGGTCGAAGAACGCGCGCAGCATCCCAACCCCGTGATGAGCTTCGATTTGCGCCCGCTCATGGGCCATCCTTGCGTTGAGCCATGCGCGCTCCTCGGGCTTGAGCCAGCGCGCCTGGCTCGGCCGGTCGGTCAAGTAGAAGAACACGGCGACACCGATGAGCACCGTCGGGATCGCCTCCAGGACATAGAGGCACTGCCACCCCTTGAGACCCCACAGCCCGTCGAGCCCCAGAAGCGCCGTCGAGATCGGCGCGCCGGTGGCCACAGCAATCGGCAATGCCAAGGTGAAGCCGGAATTGATGCGGGCACGATGCCGGTCGGGGAACCAATAGGTGAAATACAACACAAAGCCGGGAAACAGGCCTGCTTCCGCCAGACCGAGCAGAAAGCGTATCGCCATGAAGCTGTAGGGGCCGCCCGCGAGAGCGGTGCAGCCCGAAATGATCCCCCAGGTGATCATGATGCGGGCAATCCAAATCCGCGCGCCGACCTTTTCGAGGATGATGTTGCTCGGCACCTCGAACAGAACATAGCCCCAGAAGAACGCGCCCGAGGCCATGCCGTACCACGCCGGGTCGAGCCCGATATCTTTGTTCATCATCAGCGCGGCAAAACCGACATTGATGCGGTCGAGATAGCAGAAGAAGTAGGTTAGGACCGCAAAGGGCAGAATGCGAAGATAGACCTTGCGCATCGTGGACTGTTCGACTGTTCGAGGCATATCCTCCACCAAACTATTTTGGCCTTACGAGAGCGAAGCGCGAAGTAAGCCCAAATCGACGGCAATCGCAACGCACCGGGTTGCCGGAGCCGCTATTCTGTTGCATGGCTGTCCGGCGGTGGATCGGCTTACCGCCTGAGACGTTTGGATGAAGACGTTTTCCCCCGCAACCAGGAGCCTCTAAATGGCAGACATTGCCGAGAATTTTCTCGATTTGCTGCAGCAGAAGAAGGCTTTTGCCAATTTGGCCACGATCATGGCGGACGGGTCGCCTCAGGTGACCCCAGTGTGGTTCGATTACACCAACGGGGTGATCCGCGTGAACACCGCCAAGGGCCGGGTCAAATCCCGAACCTTGCGGCCGGGGGCGCCGGTCGCGCTGGCAATCATGGATCCCGACAATCCCTACCGCTATATCCAAATCCGCGGCCGGGTCAGGCGCGCGGTCGAAGAGGGCGCCGACGCGCATATCGACTCGCTGGCCAAGAAATATCTGGGGAAAGTCACTTACCCGTTTCGCCAACCTGGCGAGGTGCGGGTCACGTATGAGATCGAGCCCGCCGCGGTGTCCGGAATGGGGTAAGCGCATAGCAGGCGGCAAGCGCAGCAGCACGGCTTGCCAAATCCGGTGATTGCTGCATCCTCTGCGCCGGCCTCCCCGCGTTGGCGAGGCCGATCGGATAACACCGCAGGAGACGAGACGATGCATTGGACCGATCGGCGGCGGCGTTTCCGGGCCATCCGCAAAGGGGATCGCTGCTACCATCCGGCCTCGGTGTTCGACCCGCTGTCGGCGCGGATCGCCCAGGATCTGGGTTTCGAGGTCGGCATGTTTGCTGGCTCAACCGCGTCGCTGACGGTGCTCGGCGCGCCCGACCTAATCCTAATCACGTTGAGCGAATTCGCCGGGCAGGCCTACCGCATCAACCGCGCCTTCGACCTGCCGCTGCTGGTCGACGCCGATCACGGCTACGGCAATGCGCTCAATGTCATGCGCACGGTGCAGGAGCTGGAAACCGCCGGAGTGTCGGCGCTGACCATTGAGGACACTGTGCTGCCGCGGCCCTACGGTCCGGCGGGCCGAGGATTGACCTCGATCGAGGAGGGCGCCGCCAGGATGCGAGCGGCGCTCGCCGCGCGGCAGGACCCCGACCTGGTCATTGTCGGGCGAACCATCGCGATGGGATCGACCAGCACCGAAGACGCTCTCGCCCGCGCCAAGGCCTACGCCGCGACCGGCGTCGACGCGTTCTTCTTTGTCGGCATCAAGGACCGCGCGCAGCTGGACGCTGCGGCGGCGATCGACATCCCGATCATCATCGGCGGTGGCGCGCCGGAGTTGTCCGATCTCGATTACCTGGCCAGCCGGCGGGCACGCGTCGCCTTGCAAGGCCATCAGCCGATCATGGCGGCGGCGCAGGCGGTCCACGATACGCTGAAGGCCTTACGCGATGGCGTTAAGCCCAAGGATCTGAAGGGCGTGCCGTCTCCCGATTTCATGGTGAAGGCGACTCGGGACGCCGAATACAAGGGTTGGACGAAGGACTTTCTCGGCGCGTAAGCCTCTTCCACAAGCCCGCTAGGGGGCCCGCCTCCGGGCATCACTCTCTTTCCGTTCGCCGGTCGTGTGGCGGCAAGGCTCAACCCACGCGGCGGCACTTCAAAATGGCCGTCCGAGCGGCGTTGATGTTGGCCATCAGCTCATGGGTTTGCTGATTGCCGCGGTCGGGGTGGTAGCGCTTGGCCAGCAGAAAATAGGCGGCCGTGAACTCCTTGGCGGAGATCGACCGGACGTCGATCCCGAGCCGCTGGAACAGCGCCACCGCATCATCCGGAAGCAACTGTCACCGTCCCCGCAGTCCGAAGGTGCGTTCCACAGAACATCCGACAGAAACGTTAAGATTAACCAAAATTAACCGCGCTCACATTACGCGGCCGCAAGAGCCTACTCGGAACTATAACGAAATAAAAACTTAGGCAAGTACCATTTCTCGATTTCGATGCAAATGTAGTATCCCGACCCGATCGCGCCGGATCGGGACAGCAAGGTGACCGCGGAACCGAATCAGCCGGGTGCGGTTGATAGGGCGTCCCCAGCCTGATGGGAGTCGCCTTGCCCAGGACGGAGCATGTTGTCGTTCTGAAGCTCGAAAACCGCTTCTTCGCGCCGAGGCCCGGGGCGCATGCTCGCCTGCCGCGACACCGGTCTCCAACGAAGCTTGCGAAGCCAGCGTCGGGATCGTCTGGGACCGCAGCGCGGGCGATCGCGTACCTCGACCGGCGGAAGCGGCGGCGTAAACCGTGAAAATCGGATGAAACCGCGATACACTTGCGGCGTGCGGCGCTTTCCGCCGGCAAAAAGAAACCGCCGCCAAGACGGTGTGGCTTCAACGGAGCCGCCGCGGCGCTGTTATGCCGTTATAGTGTGGGGATAATCGCCCAAATTATGCACGTCTTCCGGTTTTTTGAAAGCCTCCTGGAGCCTACGGCTGTCCCGACCGGGCCGGCGCCGCCGGCCGGGCTCGGGGCGTTTTATTGGCACTACGCGCGGCAGGCGCGGCATCTGGTTGCCGCCCTATTCTTCGCCGGCTTTATCGTGGCGATTCTCGACACGACGATCCCAGTTTTTATCGGCCGCGTGGTGACGTTGGTCTCCACCCACGCCCCGGGATCGCTCCTGCACGATAATTGGCCGCAGCTCGTCGGCATGGTCCTGGTTCTGCTGGTGGCGCGGCCGGCGGCGCTGCTGCTGCAGAATTTGATCACCAACCAGGGGATCATCCCCGGTTTCTCCAACCTCATTCGTTGGCAGAGCCATTGGCACGTCGTGCGACAGAGCTGGGCGTTCTTTCAGAACGATTTTGCCGGCCGCATCGCACAGCGCGTCATGCAGACCGGCCCGTCCTTGCGCGAGAGCGTCGTCTCGGCCACCAACGCGGTCTGGTACATCTTCGTCTATGGTGGTGGCGCGATAGCGCTGATGGCGTCGAACGACGTGCGGCTGGCGGTACCGGTGCTATTGTGGTTCTCCGGCTACGCGGCGCTGTTACGCTATTTCGTGCCTCGCCTGCGCACCCGCTCGCGACGCATGTCCGAGACGCGCTCGGCACTGACCGGCCGAGTTGTCGACAGCTACACGAATATTCAGACCGTCAAATTGTTCGCCCGGCCGCGCGACGAGGACGAATTCGTGCGCGCCGCGATGGACGATCTGACCGAGGCGTTCCGTGAGCAGCTGCGGCTGACGACGACGCTCGGACTGACCCTTGCTACCCTAAACGCGAGCTTGGTCGTCGGCACCGCCGTGATCGCGATCTGGCTTTGGAACATCGGCCATATTCCGGTCGGGACCGTCGCGATGGCGTTGCCGCTGACCTGGCACATCGCGGCAATCGCCGGCTGGGTGGCGCAGAACGTGACGACAATCTTCGAGAATATCGGCGTCGTGCAGGAGGGCATGCGCTCAATCGCTGTGCCGCGCCAGCTACCGGACCGGCCCGATGCGGTCGCCTTGCAGGTCGAGCGCGGGGCGGTGCGGTTCGAAGGCGTGCGCTTCGGTTATGGCACCGCAAGAGGCGTCCTGCATGGTATCGACCTCGCCGTCGCGGCGGGTGAGCGTGTCGGTCTGGTCGGGCCCTCGGGCGCCGGCAAATCGACCCTCGTCAACCTCTTGCTGCGTTTCTACGACCTCGAACGAGGCCGGATTGTGATCGACGGGCAGGACATCGCGACCGTGACACAGGAAAGCCTGCGCGCCCAGATCGCGATGGTGACGCAGGACACTTCGCTCTTGCACCGATCGATCCGCGACAACATCCGCTACGGCCGCCCGCAGGCGAGCGAGTGGGAGGTAAGGCGCGCCGCGGCCCAGGCTCATGCCCTCGAATTCGTCGAGGGGCTCGAAGATTGGTTCGGACGCCGCGGTTTCGACGCGCATGTCGGCGAGCGCGGCGTCAAGCTGTCGGGCGGCCAGCGTCAACGCATCGCGCTCGCTCGGGTGATCCTAAAAGACGCGCCGATCCTGGTGCTCGACGAGGCCACCTCGGCGCTCGATTCGGAGATCGAGGCGGCGATCCAGGAACAGCTCGATGGGCTGATGAGGGGCCGCACGGTCATCGCGATCGCGCACCGGCTGTCGACGATCGCCCGCCTCGACCGCCTCGTCGTGCTCGACGAGGGCAATATCGTCGAGGAAGGCACCCACGCCGAATTGCTCGCCGCCGGCGGCACTTACGCGCGCCTGTGGCGGCGTCAGTCCGGCGGGTTCCTCGACCCGGCCCGCTCGTCCGGCCTCGCCGCCGTCGAATAGCACTATATTTACGCGCGGAGGTTAGAAATGGCCGAGCCGGCAATCAAACATATGACCCTCGAGGAGTTCCTCCGTTGGGACGACGGGACCGACACGCACTACGAGCTGATCGACGGCTTTCCCGTGGCAATGGCGCCGCCGGCCGAGGCGCATCGCATTCTAGCCGTGCGGCTCGTTTCCCGGATCGATGCGGCGCTCGCAGGCCGGCGGCCGTGCAACGCCCAGATCGAGCCTGGAGTAGTACGCCCCGATTGTGCGAATTCTTATTATGTTCCCGATATTGCCGTCACTTGCGAGCCCAACGAGCCCGGCCGGCAGGCGATGGTGGACCCGATCCTTATTGTCGAGATTTTGTCGCCGAGCACCGAGCGAACCGATCGCCGCTTGAAGCTTCCGGCCTATCAAACCATGGAAAGCGTCCGCGAGATCATGCTCATCGATGCCGATAGCCATCATGCCGAGCTTTACAGACGGGAGAATAACCGTTGGGGCATCCAGCTCGTTCGCGGTGCCGAAGCGAGTCTCTTCTTAACCACGGTCGACCTTCGGATCTCGATGTCCGAGCTGTACGAGGGGATCGCCATTCCTACCGTGACTGTTGGTTCCTGACCCACTAAGCCATGCTCAATTATCTATATTCCCGGACGCTCAACCTCGCCGCCAGCCGGCACGCGATGATGGCGCTGGCGGCGATCTCCTTCGCCGAAAGCTCGTTCCTGCCGCTGCCGCCGGACTTCCTGCTCGTGCCGATGATCTTGGCGCAGCCGCGCCGCGCCTGGTTGATAGCCACTGTCTGCACAATCACCTCGGTGCTCGGCGGCTTTGTCGGTTACGCGATCGGCTATTTCCTGTTCGACGCGGTGGGCCGGCCGGTGCTCGAATTTTACCACGCGATGGACAAATACGAGGCCCTGAAGGTGGGGTTCGCGCAATGGGGCGCCTGGATAATCATCCTGAAGGGGTTGACGCCCATCCCGTTCAAGCTCGTGACGATCGCGAGCGGGGTCGCGAAATTTAACCTGCTCGCGTTCACCCTCGCCTCGGTTGTCTCTCGCAGTCTCAGATTTTTCCTGCTGGCCGCTCTGTTGTGGCGTTTCGGCGAGCCGGTCCGTGACTTCATCGAACGGCGGCTGATGCTGGTGACAAGCGCTGTAGCGGCGGCCCTCGTTGGCGGGTTCTTGGTGCTGCGCTATCTTTGAGGGCATGACCGCGGCGACCCGTGCCTTTCCAGCGTTTGTGCTAGCGGCGAGCGCCCTTGTGCTCGGCGGGGCTCTGGCGTCGCAATATTGGGGCGGGCTCACTCCTTGCGAGCTGTGCCTGTTGCAGCGCTGGCCTTGGGGTGTCGCGATCGTGATCTCGTTTGTCGCGACGATGGTCGGCAGCCGGCCGGCGTTGCCCTGGGTGGCGTTGCTGCTCGCCGCGGTCTTTGTCGTGAGCAGCGGGCTCGCCGTCTATCATGTCGGGGTCGAGCAGCATTGGTTCGCCGGCCCGACCGCGTGCAGCGGAGCCGCTACCGCGGCCGATACGCTCGAGGCCTTGAAGGCGCAAATCCTGCATCAGCAGCCAGTGCGCTGCGACGAGCCGGCATGGTCGCTGTGGGGCATCTCGCTCGCCGGCTGGAACCTGCTCGCGTCTCTGATCATGATCGGCTGCTGCCTCGCGGCGTTTCTGCAATCGCGGAGGGTCTGGGAGCGGGCCGGATTGCGCCGAGGAACCGCATGAGCGACGCCGTGCGACATCGATTGCCAGGCGACCGTCCTTCCGACGACGAGCTCGCGCGAATGCTGCGTGTCGATCACGCTGGCGAGTACGGCGCGACCCGCATTTACGAAGGACAGCTGGATGTGCTCGGACGCGGCCGTGCCGCGGGGGCGATTCGGCAGATGGCCGAGGCCGAGAAGCGCCACCTCAGCCGGTTCGAGACGTTGTTGCAGGAGAGGCGCGTGCGGCCGACATTGCTTCACCCGCTGTGGAATGTTGCCGGATATGCGCTCGGGGCCGCGACGGCGCTGCTCGGCGAGCAGGCTGCGATGGCGTGCACGGTCGCGGTCGAGGAAGTAATCGACGAGCATTACCAGGCTCAGGCCGCAGAAACTCGATGAGCAGGATCCAGACCTTTGCGAGACGATCCTGTCGTTTCGCGACGACGAGATCGCACATCGCGATCTCGCGATTGCGCGAGGCGCAGAGGAGAGCCCGGCCTATGACCTGATCAGCGCAGTGGTCAAGACCGGCTCGCGCGTCGCCATCTGGCTGTCTACCCGCATCTGAATGCCTCTGTGGTCACCGAGAAAGGGCCGCCACCGCGGCGATCGCGGCGCGCGCCAACGCCGGCGCCCGAGCGCTCAGGGATCCGCCGAGACGCCCGTAAATATGGAAGGTGGCGGACTGCAGAATGATGCCAATGATGACGGCCGCCCCCAGCGGCGGATCGACGGGCTTCAGTCGGTTTTTCGCAACGGCGTCGCCGACGAGATCGGCTACGGCGTCGACCGGGGTGCGGGAGCCGCTTGGAAGACGCGGCAGAAAGCCGTGCTGTGTGATCAGCATGAAGCGAAACAATGCCGGATCTTTGTCATAAAGCGCGCAGAAATGCGCGATCATTGCCGTCACCGCGGCGTCGAACTCGGCTTCGCCGGTGCGGATCCGATCGAGCTCCTCGCCGGTGCGCAGGTAGGCCGTCGAGAATAGCGCCCAGCCGAGCTCTTCTTTGCTCGGGTAGTGGCGGTAGAGGGCGCCTTGCGACACGCCGGCTGCGGCGGCGATGTCAGCGACCGGTACGCCGTCGAAGCCATTGGCGGCGAAAAGATCCACCGCCGCGCGCTCGACTTTTGTTTTCACTCCCGCCGATCGAGGCATCACTTTTGCCTTGTAAGTGAACGTTCACTAGCAATATAATCATGCGGCAAATGCGCCATCCGCCAAGCCGGCGGGAACCTCGTGAGGGCTCGCATGGACTGGCTGCTCACCCTGTGCGTCATCGCTGCCTCGGTTTTGGCGGCAAAGGCGTTTTTCCGTGCTCGCGCGCTGACCGCGACTATCCTCGCGCTGAAGGCCAGCGTCGAGGTTCTCGATCAGCGACTGTCCCGGTTCGAGGATCTGCCGGCGACCGTGCCCGACGCGCCGCCGGCCGTGATCCCATTGGCCGAGGCGCCATTGCCAAAAGAAACGGTGGGCGGGTCGACCCCCTTTGTCGCCCAAATCGCCGCGCCTCCGCCGCTGGCTCCTGCCAAAAAGGGGTGGGAGGAGATCCTGGTCGAGAACTGGCTGGTGTGGCTGGGCGGTGTCGCGTTGGCGCTGGGCGGCGCCTTTCTCGTCAAATTGTCGATCGATTACGGCCTCCTGACACCGGCGGTGCGCGTCGCGCTCGGCGTGCTGCTCGGGTTTGCCCTGTGGGCCGGCGCGGAGTGGATCGTGTGGGGTGAGCCTGCCGAGGTTGGCCCATCCAACGTCTCCCAGGCGCTTGCTGCCGCCGGCGCCGCGACGATCTTCGCCAGCCTCTATGCCGCCTACCAGCTCTACGGGCTGCTGCCGCCCGCTCTGGCCTTTCCGCTGCTCGCCGTCACAGCCGCGACAACGGTGCTGATGTCGTTGCAGCACGGTCCCTTCGTCGCGGTCCTGGGCCTGGCTGGCGCCTTTGCGGTGCCGGCAATGGTCAGCAGCGAACATCCCTCCGCGCTCGCACTGTTCGCCTACCTGATCCTGGTCGGCGCCGGCTCCTTGGCGCTGCTGCGGTATCGCGCATGGTGGTGGTTGGCGTGGATTGCGCTGGCTGGTTCGATCGGCTGGATCTTGCTGTGGCTGGCGATGCTTTACGACCCCACGGACATCTGGGTGGTCGGCGGCTATTTGCTGGCTCAGATCGGTCTCTTCGCTGCGCTGCGCCGCGGCATTCCGGGTGTGCCCTTCCTGGAAGGGGTGCTCGACGAGGCGGCCGTGCGCGCCGTCGTCAGAACCGCTTTCTGGGCGATATCGGCCGCGGTCCTCGTCATGGTACAGGTCGATTCCGACGGCACGGCCGTGCTCGGCTGCGCGTTCCTGACAGCACTCTCGCTGCTCGCCTTTGCCTATTGCGACAGCCGGCTCGACGATGTCCTCGCGGCCGCCGGCACGCTGGCGGCGGCGCTGCTCGCCCTCTGGAGCCTGCCCTCGCCGGTGCATCAGCGGGTTGGCCTCCTGCACAACCTGCCGCCCGAAGAGGTCGGCCGTTTCCTCGCGGTTGCGATCGCCTTTGGCCTGCTGCTGGGAGCCGGCGGTTTCGCGTCCCTGTCGCGAGTGCCGCGGCCGAGCCGGTGGGCCGCCCTCTCGGCGGCAGCGCCGCCGATCGTCCTCGCCCTCTCGTATTGGCGAATTGCCGCCTTCGGACTCGATCTCGACTGGACGGTCGTGGCGCTGGCTTTGGCAGCGTTGGAATTGGCCGCAGCCTGCTGGGCGGCGCAGCGTCGCGACGGGGAGGCAGAGAACGAACTGGTGCTGGCCGCCTATGCTGTTGGCGTCCTCGGCTGCACGATCCTCGCCGCCGTGTTCGTCCTCGAAAATGCGTGGTTGACGGTGGCCCTCGCCCTGCACTTGCCGGCGTTGGCCTGGGTCGAAGGCCGTCTGCGGTTGTCGGTCCTGCGCCGTGTCGCACTCGGCATCGCCGCCGTGGTGCTGGTCCGGCTGACCCTCAACCCGGAAGTCTTGCGCTATGGGCTCCCGGACACCCTGATCTTCAACTGGTTGCTTTACGTCTATGGCGTCCCGGCCGCGGCGTTCATCCTCGCCACCCGGCAGTTCGGCAGCCGCGCCGACGATCTGCTGGTGAAAGTGCTAGAGGCCGGAAGCGTCGTCTTCTCGGTACTGCTGGTGACCCTCGAGCTGTGGCACGCGCTGAGCGATCGGCCGCTCCGTTTTGTGCTGGACGATTTCGCCCTCAACGCCGTCGAGACGATAGCTTGGCTCGCAATGGCCAGCTGGCTGCTGCGCCTCGGCGAGCGGCGCGACCGGGTCGTATTGCGCTGGAGCGGCGTCATCCTGTTCGCGGTCGCGACGGTCTTCGCGGTCGGCTGGCAGGCGCTCTTTCTCAATCCGGTGATGCCCCTTTTTGGCCAGCCGGTCGAAGGCTGGTTCCTCCTCAACTCGCTGTTGCTGGCCTATGCGATTCCGGCCGCGTTTTATGCCGGGATCGCCTTCTATCGGCTGGGTCCGCGCGTCCTCTGGCAGGCGGCGGCGGTTCTCGCCGCGGGCTTCGCCTTTCTCTGGGTGACACTCGAAGTGCGCCATTTCTTCCAAGGCGACCGCCTGAACCAAGGCTTGACCGGCGAAGTGGAATGGTACGCCTACTCGGCCGCTTGGCTCGCCTTCGCCGCGGCCGGGCTCGGGGCGGCGCTCAAATGGCGCAGCCTTTGGTTGCGCCGAGCCTCGCTGCTCGGCCTCGGCCTGGTCGTCGTCAAAGTATTTCTGTCCGACATGGCCGATCTCAGCGGCGGGTTGCGGGCGCTTTCCTTCATCGGTCTCGGCGCGGTTCTGGTCGGCAGCGGTTACGCCTATCGGCGGCTGCAGCCATGGCAGCCTAATCCCGAGTCGACCTCGTAGGAAGTGAGGCCAGACCCGGCGACCCAGGTTTGGCCGGGGATCAGCGTTGGCCGAGATTGGTCAGCGTCGGGAGATACTGCTGCGCCACCTCTGGTGAGGAGGTCTGGACGGTAAAGCTGCTACCTCCCGTGTGGCCTGTTTCCCAGTTGGCTTGCCATTGAACCTGCACGTAAGCGTCGGTTCCCGGCACGAGCTGCAGGGTGTCGTGTTCGGGAGTTGGGGTTCCGTAGGACTGAACCGTAAACCGGTACTTTCCCGGCGGAAAATTGTGGAAAAAGGCGGTTCCCTGCTTCACGTCGCCGACCGGTACGCCATTCGCGTAAACTATCGGATCTGCCGCATAGACATTGCCCCCGGGCGGATCGGCCTGACGAAAAAACCACACCCTCGCCATCCCGGGTTCCACCGGAGGAAGTTGCGCTTGCGAGGTCGCCACCTTCCCCTGCGGAGCGCAGCCGTTAAGTAAGAGGAGGCCGAGCGCGCCGAGCCTCAACCGTCTGAGATGTCGTGCCGTCATTGTCTCCTCCCGTTGAATTGTGCGGCGATCCTGCGGCGTATGCCACACACAGGTGATTGTGACGGGGGCTAATTCCGGGGTCCATTCATTTTCGACAGATATGCCGAAACGTGAATGCGAGGCCGAGCCGCTATTCTCGCAGGCGATTTAGGGCGGTGGAAGGGCCCTTCCCCGAACCATGGCCGCCCGCCACGCGGCAAGCTGCCGCCCTCTTGTGTGCGGAAGCGATTAACGTTAAGACACAATCTGAAGACGTCGGGGTCGTCGCTCCCGCGGGGACGCATCAATCGGTGCGCGGCGATTTACAGCAATTGGCAGCCGGACCATGCCACTTGACCGATATTTGAGAACAGTATTGATCGTAGTGCCTTTCGCGTCTGCGCTCGGTATTTTTGTCGATTGGCAACATGACAACGCTTTACTGCGCCGGCAGGCTGTTGAGATTACAACGAACTTAAGCGCGGACTCTAGCCGCATACGGGCAATAAATGATTGGGTCTACCAGAACAAAGGTTTTGGAAAGAATAATCACCATTTTATAGCGTCCGCGCTGGGACCGACCCCTATTCAAGTCCTCGAGTTCGGTGGGGATTGCGCCGACAAATCCAGGCTTGTGGCAGCAATGCTTGACGAGCTGAATATCGGGGCAGGATTAGTCATGATTTCGCCTTGTCCAAATTGCGGGTCTATTCACACTGTAGTGGAAGCACAATCCGAACGCGGCCGTATGGTGGTCGACCCCATTTGGCATGTCGATTATCCGACGGCCGACGGTAGATTTCTTGGAGTGCGTGATCTTGCCGGGACGAGCCGTGGCCGCGAACGTGTCGCGGAGTTGCAACGGGAACGCGGACCTTCCGATAAGATTGCGGTCATGCCTGCTACCGAAGCCACGTTCGACTATGCGGTGGGGATGAATTGGGACAAAAACACGGTTACTCGCACAGTAGCAGCTACATTGCATCTCCTCGGTTACACACCTGAACAGATGTTCCGGCCCAGATTCCTGGAAGATCCCAAACTTGCATTGTCTCTGTTGTTGGTGTGGATAGGGATAGCGATCATCGGCGCCATATTTTCGATTAATTTCTTTGTAGAGAAAGTAGCTGGCCGTCGGATTAGAGGTCCGGACGATACGGTGCGCTCTGCAAATATACAGGAGGCCAACCTCAACTAGACACTTATTTGTGGCAATGGCGGATCAGTCTTCGTCCGGCGTTACTCGGCCGCCACAAGGTAATCCATCGCCGCGGCGACGCCGCCCTTGCCGTGCGGCACGCCGGAGAGTTCGAGCGCCATTTCAACCGCGGCGAGGGCGCCGAGGATCATCGGCTCGTTCAGATCGCCGAGATGGCCGATGCGGAAAACGCGGCCGCGCAGCCGGTCGAGCCCGCCGCCGAGTGACACGTTGAACTTGTCGAGGCAGAGCTGGCGGACTTTGTCGGCGTCATAGCCCTCGGGCACCTGCACGGCGGTGATCGAGTTGGATTGCGCCCGCGGGTCGATGGCGAAGATTTCGGGTCCGTCGTTCTGCCGCCAAACGCGCACCGCGCGCCGGGTCGCCTCGGCGAGCCGATGATGGCGCTCAAAGATATTGTCGAGACCCTCTTCCTCGATCATGCGCAGCGCTTCTTGCAGTCCATAAAAGAAATGCACCGGCGCGGTGCCGTTCCAATAAGCCTGCGAGGCTTCGCCGAGCAGCCGTCGCCAATCCCAATAGACCCGCGGCAGCTTCGCTTCGGCGCTGGCGGCGATGGCGCGGGTGCCCACCCCGGTGAAGGCCATTCCGGTCGGCAGCATCAGCCCCTTCTGCGAGCCGGCGACGACTACGTCGACGCCCCATTCGTCCATGCGGAAATCCATCGACCCCAGGGAGGAGATCACGTCAACGAGGAACAGCGCCGGGTGTTTGGCGGCGTCGATTGCGCGGCGCAAGCCGGCTATGTCGTTGAGCACGCCGGTCGAGGTCTCGTTGTGCACCACCAGCACCGCCTTCAGCGCGTGCTCGCGGTCCTCGCGCAGCCGGCCCTCGAGTTTGGCGGGGCTGACGGCGCTGCGCCAGTCGTTCGGCAAGGTCTCGACTTCGAGCCCGAAGGCCTCGGCGCGCATGCCCCAATTGAGCGAAAAATAGCCGCTTTCGACGACCAGCACCTTGTCACCAGGGGAGAACAGATTGACCAGCGCCGCCTCCCAGGCGCCGTGTCCGGAGGCGGTATAGGAGAGAATAGTCTGGTCGGTCTTGAACACGCGTTTCAAGCCGGCGAAGCATTCCTCGGCAATCGCCTTGAACTGCGCCGCGGTGAAGTCGATCGCCCCGCGGTCCATCGCCCGCAAGACGCGGTCCGGGATATTGGTCGGCCCGGGATTTTGATAGAAATGGTACCCGCGACTGACCGCCATCTTCAATCTCCAGTTCCTTTCCATGCGCTGCGCTTATACGCTGGGCGCGTCCGATCCGCGTCCTGCGGCAGTGTTGCCAGGGCTGTTAGCCAAATGCGAAGAGGCAGGCCATGAGCCTGCCTCTTCGGCGTTAGTCGCTTCCTCCCTAAACTCGGGCGGCATGACTCCCTGGGTAGAAATTGATATTACCCGCGCGGACCCGCTGACGTCACGCGAATTTTAAGGAAATTTGTGGTGAGTTGCCGCTTCCGCGAGCTGGCCGTGACCCGCGGGTCGATGGACACGCCTCGTCCTCTTCCCTAGAGTGCGCCGCCCGATCGCCGGGGTGAGGTTTGATGCGTCTTTCCGAATATTTTCTGCCGGTGCTGCGTGACAATCCGAGCGAGGCGCAGATCGTCTCGCACCGGCTGATGCTGCGCGCGGGAATGATCCGCCAATCGAGCGCCGGGATCTATTCGTGGCTGCCGCTCGGCCTGCGCGTCCTCAAAAAGGTCGAGCAGATCGTGCGCGAGGAGCAGGACCGCGCCGGGGCGTTGGAGATCCTGATGCCGACCGTGCAGCCCGCCGAATTGTGGAGCGAGAGCGGGCGCTATGACGATTACGGCAAAGAGATGCTGCGCATCCGCGACCGGCACGACCGCGAGATGCTGTACGGGCCGACCAACGAAGAGCAGGTGACCGAGATCGTTCGCGCCTCGATCAAGAGCTATCGCGACTTGCCGAAATCGCTCTACCACATCCAGTGGAAGTTCCGCGACGAGGTGCGGCCGCGCTTTGGCGTCATGCGCGGGCGCGAGTTCCTGATGAAGGACGCCTACAGCTTCGACCTCGACTTCGCGGGAGCGCGGCACTCCTATAACAAGATGTTCGTCGCCTATCTCCGCACCTTCGCCCGAATGGGACTGAAGGCCATCCCGATGCGCGCCGACACCGGGCCAATCGGCGGCGATCTCAGCCACGAATTCATTATTCTCGCCGATACGGGTGAAAGCGCGGTTCATGTCCATGCGGATTTCATTGACACGGATTGGCAGGAGTTCGAAAGCGTCGGCTGGGAAGCGTCTGCTCTGCAACAAGTTGTCGATCACTACACCGGTATCTATGCCGCGACCGACGAAGTTCACGATCCGCATGCCGCCGCGCAGTACGGCGACAAGATCGTGAGCAGACGGGGAATCGAGGTCGGCCAGATCTTTTATTTCGGCGACAAGTATTCGAGGCCGATGGGAGCTTTGGTAACTGGCCCTACGGGCGAGTCGGTCGCGGTCGAAATGGGGTCCTACGGCATCGGCGTGTCGCGCCTGGTCGGCGCGCTGATCGAAGCGAACCATGACGACGCCGGGATTATCTGGCCGCAGAGCGTCGCGCCGTTCCGCGTCGGCCTGATCAATCTGCGTCCGGCCGACAAGCGCTGCCGCGAGGCGGCCGACGATCTCTACGACAAGCTGCTCGCCGCCGGGCTCGGGGTGCTCTACGACGATCGCGACGAGTTGCCGGGCGCCAAATTCGCCACGATGGACCTGATCGGATTGCCCGAGCAGCTCGTCATCGGCCCGCGCGGCCTCACCGCCGGCACGGTCGAGATGAAACACCGCCGCTCCGGCGAGCGGCGCGACGTTTCGGTCGAAGCGGCCCTCAATCGGCTGACTGCCCCTCATCCCGACCCTCTCCCCGCAAGCGGGGCGAGGGGGAACCATAGCCCCTCGCGCCGCTTCAGCGGGGAGAGGGAGGGGCCCGCGCCAGCGGGAGGGTGAGGGGCACTTCCGGCGGGAAGGCTGCATGATTTTCTGCGCCTTCGAGAGGATGGTCGCGTTCCGCTATTTGCGGGCGCGGCGGCAGGAAGGGTTCGTGTCGGTCATTGCGATCTTTTCGCTGCTCGGCATCGCGCTCGGCGTCGCCACCCTGATCATCGTCATGTCGGTGATGAACGGGTTTCGCGCCGATTTGCTCGCCCGCATCCTTGGGCTCAACGGCGATCTCGGGGTCTACGCGTTGAGCGGCGGGCTCCCCGATTTCGATACGGCCGTGCAAAAGGTCCGCGAGATCCCTGGGATCACACGGGTCACCCCGATCGTCGAGGGTCAGGTCATGGCGACCTCGGAGGCCGGTGCGGCGGGTGCGCTGGTGCGCGGCATCCGGCCTGAAGATTTGCGCTCATTGCCATTGTTGGCGGACCACATCATCCAGGGCTCGCTCTCAGATTTCAGCGACGACGGCGTCGCGGTCGGCGATCGGCTGGCGCGCCGGCTCGGGGTCGCCGTCGGCAGCCCGATCACCTTGCTTTCCCCGGAGGGGACCGCGACGGCTTTCGGCACGATGCCGCGGGTCAAGACCTACCATGTCGTCGCGCTGTTCAATGTCGGCATGTACGAATACGACAACAGCTTCATCTACGCGCCGCTCGACGCGGCGCAGTTGTTCTTCCGCCTGCCCGAGGCGGTCTCCAGCCTCGAAGTCTTCACTGCCGACCCCGACCGGGTGCGCGAGCAGCGCCGGCTGATTACCGCGGCCCTGGCCGGCCGTGTCCGGATAGTCGACTGGCAGCAGGCCAATTCGAGCCTGTTCAACGCGGTCGAGATCGAGCGCAACGTGATGTTCCTGATCCTGACATTGATCATCGTCGTCGCCGCGTTCAACATCATCTCCAGCATGATCATGATGGTGAAGGATAAAGGCCGCGACATTGCGATCCTGCGCACGATGGGGGCCTCGCGCGGCATGATCCTGCGCATCTTCGTGCTGAGCGGCGCCAGCATCGGGGTCATCGGCACCGTCGCCGGGTTTGTCCTCGGCCTCGTCTTCACCGACAATATCGAAGCGATCCGGCAAGCAATTCAGAGAATTATCGGCACCGATCTGTTTGCCGCCGAGATCTATTTCTTCACCCGCATCCCGGCGCGCATCGACACCGGCGAGGTCGCCGCCGTCGTGATCATGGCGCTCGCCCTCTCCTTCCTCGCCACTCTCTACCCGTCCTGGCGCGCCGCCCGGCTCGACCCGGTCGAAGCTCTGCGCTACGAGTAACCCCGGGAGGGCTGCATCGAGCTCATGGGTGCTTCGAGACGCGGCCCATAGGGCCGCTCCTCAGCATGAGGTATGCTGCTGATGGCACCACAAACGCCCCTCATCCTGAGGAGGCCGCAAAGCGGCCGTCTCGAAGGACGCACGGAGATGGTTGAAGCCGGCGCCGCGCTCGAATTGAGGGACGTGCGCCGCGTCTTCCGGTTGGCCGGAACCGAGCTCAAGGTGTTGAACGGCGTGGATCTCGTGCTGCAGCCGGGCGAGATCGTCGCGCTGGTTGGTCCGTCGGGCGCCGGCAAGTCGACATTGCTGCATGTCGCAGGATTGCTCGAGCGCCCCGATGGCGGCGCCGTGCTGATAGGCGGTGAAGATTGCGGCAGTCTGTCCGACGAACGGCGCACATTATTGCGGCGCTCGGAGATTGGCTTCGTTTACCAATTCCATCATCTGCTGCCGGAATTCTCGGCACTCGAAAATGTCATGCTGCCGCAGATGATCGCCGGCGTTGCGCGCCGCCGCGCACGCGGCAAAGCAGCGGAACTGCTCGAACGCGTCGGCCTCGCGTCGCGCGCCGGCCATCGTCCGGCGCGGCTGTCAGGCGGCGAGCAGCAGCGCGTCGCGATCGTTCGCGCTCTCGCCAACGAACCCCGGATCCTGCTCGCCGACGAGCCGACCGGCAACCTAGACCACGCGACCGGCGACAGCGTGATGAGCACCCTGCTCCACCTTGTCCGCCATACCGGTCTGGCCGCGCTGATCGCCACCCACAACCTCGAGCTCGCCCGCCGCCTCGACCGCATCGTCGCGCTCGAAGACGGGCGGTTGAACCCGCTCGACTGAAACGAACCGGAAAAAAGCGGCGCCGAGGTGGATTGGATCCTCGACGCCGCAGCTGAATTCGGCCTGGCTAGGGAGACGAGAGCCAAGCCCGCGATCACGGTGACCTACAAGGGTAAGCAGGCGGTTAACAACAAGATTCGACGCCGTGTGCTTAACGACGCCGTGAGCTATCCCAAATTGGCGCGTCCCGAGGTAGATTACGGCGCTTGATGCTGCTGCATGAGTTCTCGACCCAGATGATGCGGCGATTACCGATTGTTGCGCTCGTGGTGCTCGCGCTGCTTACGGCCGGTTCGGCTCGGGGCGAGGAGCAGCCGAGCGCGCCGCCGGTGCTGCGCCTCGAGACTGGCATGCACACTGCGCCGATCCGCGCCGCCGCGGTCGATGCCGGCGGGCACCTCCTGGCAACGGCCTCGTTCGACAAGACCTTGCGCCTGTGGTCGCTACCGGGCGGCGAGCCGTTACGGGTGCTCCGCCCGGCCATCGGTTCGGGCCAGGAGGGTGAGCTCTTCGCCGTCGCCGTCTCGCCGGACGCGCGTTTCGTGGTAACCGGCGGCTGGACCGGGTTCGAGTGGGAGAAGGCCAATAGCCTTTATGTGTTCGAGACCGGAACCGGCCAGCTGGTCCGGCGGATCGGCGGATTGCCGCAGGTCATCGACCGGCTGGCCTGGTCGCCGGACGGCCGTTACGTCGCGGTCGGCCTGGCTGGCGCCAACGGCATTCGCGTATTCGAGACCGGCGACTGGCACGAGGTCTTCGCCGACGTCGACTATACGGGCGCGGTTTACGGCATGAGCTTTGCGGGGTCCGGCCAGCTGGCGGTCGCGGCATTCGACGGCGGAATTCGCTTGTACGGGCCGAACCTGCGGCCGGTTGCCAGAGCCAAGGCTTCGGGCGGCACGCATCCCTATTCGGTTGCGTTCTCGCCCGACGCCAGCGTCGTCGCCGTCGGATACGCCGACACGCTCAATGTCGAGATTCTTTCCGTGCCCGAACTGCGCCGCGTCGCGGCTCCGGATGTTTCGGATCTCGCCGGCGGCAGCCTAAGCCAGGTCGCCTGGACCCAGGACGGCGCGCTGCTCGCGGCAGGGGCGTACTGGTCCGAGGCGACCGGCTCACCGATCTTTCGCTGGGCGGAGGCAGGCCGGAGCAAACGAGTGCGGCTCGCGGCTGCGGACGGCACCGTCATGGCTCTCGTGCCGTTGCCCGATGGCGGGTTCGTCTATGTTGCCGCCGATCCGGCCATCGGCGCGTACGGCGCCGGGCTGGAGCGGGTGTGGGACCGGCGCTCGAACACCGCCGATTTTCGCGGACAGCTCGAGCGGCTGTGCTTGTCGGCAGACGGCGAACGGGTTGCGTTCGGTCTGCAAAAGGGCGGCGGCAACCCCGCGTGGTTCGACGCGGAGGCGCGCAGGCTCGCCGTCGAGGCTGCACCCCGCGAGCTGATCCCGGCGGACACCGCGAGCCTGCCGTTGCGCGATTGGCAGAATACCATGGCGCCGCGCCTCGCGAACCGCACGCTGCCGCTCGAGAAGAACGAGACCTCCCGCAGTCTTGCGATCGCGTCGGACCGGCGGTCCTTTGTGCTCGGCACGGATTGGTACCTGCGCCGCTTCGGCAATCGCGGCGAGCCGATCTGGTCGGTTCCGCTGCCCGGCGCCGCATGGGCCGTCAACGTCAGCGGCGACGGCAGGCTCGCCATCGCAGCGCTCGCCGACGGCACGATCCGCTGGTACCGCTTCCATGACGGACGGCCGCTATTGGCGCTGTTCATGGATCGGGACGCCAAGCGCTGGGTGATGTGGACGCCGGAGGGGCCCTATGACGCGTCTCCCGGCGGTGAGGGTCTGATCGGCTGGAACGTCAATCGCGGGCTCGACCACGCGGCCGATTTCTTCGGCGTGAGCCGTTTTCGCGACCGCTATTACCGGCCCAATTTCGTCGAGGCGGTGCTGCGCGGCCAGGATATCGAGGAGGCTTTGCGCGAGACCCGGGCGCCGGCGAAAGCGCCGACGCCGCAATTGTTGCCGCCGGTGATCCGCATCCTGTCGCCGGGCGAAGGCGAGGCGGTCGGCAAGTCACCGGTCGCAATCCGCTACGCGGTCCGTTCCCCGTCCGGAGACCCGGTGACGGCTGTCGACGTGAAGGTGGACGGCCGGCCTGTCGAGCAGCGGGGCCCGGCTCTCGACGACCATCCCGCTGGCGCCGATGGCGAGCGCCAGGGAAGCGCCTCGGTCCCGCTGGGTACCAATGCGACGATCACCTTGGTCGCGCGGTCCGGAGAGCGGGCGAGCGAGCCGGCCGATGTCAAACTCATCTGGAAGGGCGGCACGAAAAAGGACGTGTTGAAGCCCAAGCTGTACGTGTTGGCGGTCGGGATCAGCCAATACAAGGACACCAATCTCGCCTTGCATTATGCAGCGAATGACGCCGGCGATGTGGCGGCGGCGCTGAAACAGCAAGAGGGCCGGCTCTACGGCGAGGTGGTCGTTAAGGTGCTGCGCGACGATGAGGCGACATTGGCCAAAATTACCGAGGGCTTGGATTGGATTGTCGAACAGGCGACCTCGCGCGACGTGGCGCTGGTGTTCATGGCGGGTCACGGAATGGACGAGGAAGGGAAATATTACTTTCTGCCGGCCGACGTCGACCTGAGCAAGCTGCGGCGCACCGCCGAGCCCGAGACCGACATCGACGACAGCTTGCGAAGGATCGCGGGAAAGGCGCTGTTCTTCTTCGATACCTGCCATTCGGGAGCGGTGATGGGCGGCCGCCGGGGCGTCGCACCCGACATAAACGGCATGGTCAACGATCTGGCGAGCGCCGAGAACGGCGTCGTCGTGTTCGCCGCCTCGACCGGGCGGGAATCGGCCTTCGAACGCGAAGAATGGGGGCACGGCGCCTTCAGCGAGGCGCTGATCGAGGCGCTGACCGGTAAGGCGGACGTCTTCCACGACGGGGTCATCACCGTGGCGAGCCTCGAATATTGGCTGGCCGAACGGGTCAAGAAGCTCACCGAAGGCCATCAGCATGCGACCTCGGCCAAGCCCGAGACGATCCGCGACTTCCCAATTGCGGCGCTTCAGTGACCTACGCCACACAACGCGGGCACGGTGCGCTATAAAGTAACCATCCCGCGACCTTTATCAGAGTTCGCACCCATGAAAGAAACCATCGAGATCTGCCCCTCTCCGCCCTATAGGGGGGAGAGGGAGGGGCCCAACCCGCAGGGTTGGGAGGGTGAGGTGGGTCTCTGTGAACTCCCTGGAATCCCCCACCTCACCCCAACCCTCTCCGCCCCCCGGGGCGGAGAGGGGGCAGTTCGGAGGCCTCCATGCTGCTTGGCGCTCGCGCTTCTTGCCAGCCTCTCGCTTTGGGGACCCGCCGGGGCGGCCGAACCCAACGCCGTCGGTATCATCATGAAGGTCACCGGCGAAACCGATCCCGGCCTACTGCTGCGTGAAGAAGTCTCGGCAAACACCGTGATAAAACTCGGCCCCGGAGCGGAATTGACTTTTCTACATTATCCCCCGACTTGCGAGCTCGTCACGGTGGCCGGCGGAACCTTGAAGCTGACCAAGACCGCCTTTACGACCGATGGCGAGGTCAAGAGCAAGCAGGACCGCCCTTGTCCCCGCGTTTACGAACTGCCGGGAACCGGCGGTGGATGGGTCGCGCGCGACCTCTTGCGGCTGCCGGTCGCTCCCGAGATCATCTTCGCCGGGAACCGTGCCGGCGAAGTCACCGACGCCGCGGTTTATGAGAAAGGGGAGCCGGATAGGCTTCTTTACCATCTCGAACTCGCAGACCAGCGGGCGACCCCGCCGGCCAGCGCAGCACCGCTAGAACCCAACCACCGCTATCTCCTCATACTGAGGATCAGCGATACGGCCCAGCCGCTCGAACACGCCTTCACTGCGGTGGGCGGTAATGCCACCGACTCGCTCGTCGTCTTTCATGTCGACTGACATGGCCGCCTGTGGCTGAGCCGGCTCTGTGGCGGCGCCGCCATCGCGAGATAACAATAATGGCGGCGGCCGCGATGGCTCTTGTCGCGAGCCTGGCTTCCGGCGCCACGATGAATTGGATCGACGGCTTGTTCTACGACCTGTCGCTGGCCACCCATGGGGTGAGGCCCGGCACGGGCGGCGAGCCGGTCGCGGTGATTGCAATGGACCCCGGCAGCCTGGATTCGGAAGAGCTCGCAGCCACCCCGCGGGTCCTTTTCGGCCCGTTCTGGGCCAAGCTCATCGAAGGGCTTGCCGAGGCCCAAGTGAAGGCGATCGGCTTCGACATCATCTTCAGCTACTCGGCGAACCGTTTTCCGGCGCTCGACGCTCAATACGATCGCGAATTCTACGATGCATTAGCCCGCCATCATGACCGGCTCGTGCTCGCCCGCTCGGCCCGACAGCCGGTTGCGGCGCCGGTCGAGGCGGCGGTTTACGATGTCGACGGCGATGCCGGCAATGATGAGCCCGCAGCCATCGCGTTTGCCGAGCTGAACTCCGACAGTGACGGTGTCCAGCGTCGGGTAAGCCCGCACTTGCGCGCTTTGGACGGCCAACTCCTTCCGACATTCTCTGCCGCCCTGCTGGCACGGGCGCAGGCGCCGGCCATGCCCGACCCGGTGCTGCTCGCGCCGCCGGCGCCGCTAGAGACGATCCCCGCCTACCGCCTCGTCGACGTCTTGCGTTGCCTCGACCAACGGCCCGCCGCCGTCGCGCAGGCATTCTCCGGCAAGGTCGTCCTGGTCGGCAGCAATCTCCCCGAGGAAGACCGGAAGCGCACTCCCGACCGGTTCATGCCGCGGCCCACGGCGCGGCTGGCGGAGAGCGGCGAGTGCCGCCTCGACCGTCTCGGCCCCTCTCATGCCGAAGGCAGGACAACACCGGGGGTATTCGTCCATGCCGCGGCGGTGCAGTCGGTGATGACCGGCAATCTCGTCCGCCCAGTGCCGCTAATCGGGCGGACTTTGGCTGCGGTGCTCGCCAGCCTCGGAGGCTCACTGCTCGGGTTCGCGGTGGCGCCGTGGCTCGCAGTCATCGGAGTCACAGCCTTGGCAGCCGCGTGCTTCGGACTTGCCGTTGTCGTGCTGGCGGTTGGCTTTTGGTTTCCGATCGCGGTTCCGATCGCCGCGGCGATCATCTCGATGGTCCTCGCCTACCTCGTGCGCTTCCTCGTCGAGGAACGGCGCCGGCATCGGGTTCAACACGCCTTCAGCCACTACCTCGCCCCGAGCATCGTCGACCGGTTGGCTGAGAGCGAGGCCGAATTGCGGCTGGGCGGGGAGCGGCGCGAGATCACCGTGATGTTCGCCGACCTCTCGGGCTTTACCGCGCTTTCGACCAGGCTTGCGCCAGAGGAACTGATGGCGCTGACAAACACCTATCACGCGATGATGGTCGAGGCCGTCGAGGGGACCGGCGGCTACGTCAACCAATTCCTCGGGGACGCCGTGATGGCGCTATGGGGCGCGCCGCTCGCCGATCCCGACCATGCAGCGAGCGCGGCGCGCGCTGCCTTGCGAATTGTCGAGAACATAATGCGGGCGAAGGCCGAGGCCGATGCGCTCGGTGTGCCGGGCTATGCGGTGAAGATCGGCGTCAATTCGGGTCCGGCGGTGGTCGGCAACGTTGGCGCGCCAAAACGGTACAACTACACGGCGGTCGGCGAGACCGTGAACATCGCCGCGCGCCTCGAAAGCGTGCCCGAAGATTACGGCTGCCGCATCGTCATCGGACCGGCTACGGCCGCGGCGATCGCCGACCGTTTCGTGGTTTGCGAGCTAGACTGGATCAAGGTGAAGGGCAAGAACGAGGCGTTTTCCGTCTTTCAACTGATCGAGGAAAGATCGACTGCCGAGTTGGCTCAAATGCGCTACCGCGAGCAGTATGGCGCCGGGCTCGAACGCTATCGCGCAGGAGATTTCGCGACCGCCGAAGACATCTGGCGCCAGCAGGCGACAGGATCCATCGGCGGATTGCCCCCTTCCTCCCCGCCGCTGATCATGGCGAGGCGGTGCGCCGATCTGAAATCCGCCCCGCCCGCGGTTTGGGACGGCGTTTTCGTCAAGACCTCCAAATAAAATAGAAGGCTGCGGTTGAAAGACCAGCCTTCGCAATCTATCGTCCGACCGAAACCTTTGGTAGAGGAATTCTAGATAACTTCAGAAGGCGGTTACCGGAGGGTGGATCCATGAAGGTGACAAAGACGGGGAGAATAATCGTTGCCGGCGCGCTTGTATTGGCCGGGTGCGCCGCGCCGGGTGGCACGACGGTGCCGCAGATGACGCAGGTCAACTACTATCCGCAGTGCTACCAGTCGGTGGGATTGCTGCGGCAGCAGGACCAGCAGTTCCAGCAGGTGATGGCGGTCAATACGTTGGCCGGCGCCGCGGGTGGCGCGGCGCTGGGCGCTATTGCCAGCGGCGGCAACTGGCGCGGCGCGCTGATCGGGGCAGCCACCGGCGCGCTGGTCGCTGCGAGCACCACTTACGCGTCGGCGCGGATGCAGCAAGAGGCCGACGCAGAACGCCGCCAATTGTTGATCGCCAATGACATGTCCCATGATTACGGGGAGATGCAGCGCGCGGTCGTGGCTGCCCGGCAGGCCGATTACTGCTACGGGATGGCCTACGGTCAGCTGGCCGCGAATGTCCGCCGCGGCGTCGTGCCGAAGCCTGAGGCGGCGCAACGCTTTGCCGAGATCGACCAGGGCGAGCACGAAGTCGCCGCCATCCTTGCCGAATACGGCAAGAAGTCGATGGCTAGCGCGCAGCAATACCAGGCCGCCTTCGACCAGGAGGCGCGGCAAATGAATACCACGCCCGGCCAGCTCCAGGCGGACGCCGGTCCCCCGCCGCCATCCTCCGGCGGACACGCCCCCGCGCCGCGGCCGACGAGACAAGTCTCTCAGAACACCCGGCAGATGGCCCAAAACTACAACAGGCTCAACCAACAAGTCAGCGAGATCAACCAGGAGCAGTCGACGATCGAGCAGACCGCCACGGCGCGCCGCAACGACATGCAAGCCCTCGGCGTCCAGGTCCAGGGCTAGGACCCTCCCACCCTTTCCCGCGGTGCGGTGCGGGAGAGGGTGCCGAACGGGGCGAGGCGGATGAGGGCGTCGCGAATCCAAGTTCGCGCCGCAGCTGCTCTTGTTAACGATTGCTCGGCCGTTTCCCAGACTTTCCGGCCGCGCGGCTGACGGGTGGCGCCGGATATGCGATGTTGGCGGCATGCCTCTCGCCAATTTTGTCCACCTGCGCGTTCATACTGCCTATTCGCTCTCTGCCGGCGCGATCCGGATCAAGGAGCTGGCCGGACTGTGCAAGGCCGAGCGGATGCCGGCGGTCGCGATCACCGACACTGGCAACCTGTTCGGCGCGCTCGAATTCGCGACGACCTGCAGCGCCGCGGGGATACAACCGATTATCGGCTGCGATATCGCGGTCGAGCGCGGCGATCAGGAGGGAGGCAGCCGGCTGGGCCGCGCTTCATCCGAGCCGGACCGGATCGTGCTGCTCGTCCAGAACGAGGAGGGTTATCGCAACCTTCTCCGATTGGTGAGCCAGTCCTATCTCGTCGGCGAGGCGCCGAACGAGCCGTCGATCAGGCGCCGCGACTTGGCTGACGTCAGCGAGGGACTGCTCTGCCTCACTGGCGGCTCGAAGGGCCCGGTCGGACGGCTCCTCGCCGAGGGGCAGGCCGAAGGCGCCGAGGCGATGCTGAGCGATCTCGCGGCGGCATTTCCGAACCGGCTCTATGTCGAGCTCACACGCCATGGCACAGCCGACGAGGCCCGGTGCGAGCCGGGCCTGATCGACCTGGCGTACCGTCACGGCGTGCCATTGGCCGCGACCAACGACGTCTATTTCCCCGACCGGAACTTTTACGAGGCGCATGACGCGCTGCTCTGCATCGCGCAGGGTACGGTCGTAGCGGATGCGGACCGCAAACGGCTGACGCGCTCCCACTACTTCCGGCCGGCGGCAGAGATGCGGGAGGTCTTTGCCGACTTGCCCGAGGCCTGCGACAACACGCTTGTCATCGCGCGGCGGTGCGCCTTCATCCCGCAGCCGCGCCAGCCGATCCTGCCGGCCTTCCCGAGCGCCGAGGGTGTCGACGAGGGGACCGCGCTGCGCCGTGCCGCCGCGGCCGGGCTCGATGCCCGGCTTACCGCGCTGGGCCTGAAGGGTGAGGAATTGGTCAAGCCGTACCGCGAGCGGCTCGACTTCGAGCTGGATACGATCATCGGAATGGGATTTGCCGGCTATTTCCTGATCGTCGCCGACTTCATCCAATGGGCGAAGCGCGAGGGGATCCCGGTCGGCCCCGGGCGTGGCTCGGGAGCCGGCTCGGTCGTCGCTTGGGCCTTGACGATCACCGATCTCGACCCGCTGCGCTTTGGCCTTCTGTTCGAGCGGTTCTTAAACCCCGAGCGCGTGTCGATGCCGGATTTCGACATCGATTTTTGTCAGGACCGGCGCGACGAGGTGATCCGCTACGTCCAACAGAAATACGGCCGCGACCGGGTCGCGCAGATCATCACCTTCGGCAAATTGCAGGCCCGCGCCGTCTTGCGCGATGTCGGCCGGGTGCTGGCGATGCCCTACGGCCAAGTCGACCGCCTGTGCAAGCTCGTCCCGAACAACCCGGCCCACCCGGTCACCCTCGAACAGGCGCTCGCCGCCGAACCGGCTCTGCAGCAGCAGCGCGACACTGATGAGAGCGTCGCCCGGCTGATCACGATCGCGTTGAAGCTCGAAGGGCTATACCGGCACGCTTCGACGCATGCCGCGGGGGTGGTAATCGGCGACCGGCCGTTGACCGAGCTGGTTCCGCTCTATCGCGACCCGCGCTCCGACATCCCGGTCACGCAATTCAACATGAAATGGGTCGAGCTTGCTGGGCTCGTAAAGTTCGACTTCCTCGGCCTCAAGACCCTGACGGTGTTGGCGCGGACCATCGAGCTGCTCGCCGCCCGCGGTGTTGAGCTCGATCTGTCGACGCTGCCGCTCGACGACCCCGCCGCCTACGAGCTCCTGGCGCGCGGCGACACGGTGGGGGTGTTCCAAGTCGAAGGCGCCGGCGTGCGGGACATGCTGAAAAAGCTGCGCCCGGACCGGTTCGAGGACATCATCGCCGCCAACGCGCTGTACCGGCCGGGGCCGATGGAGAACATCCCGCGATACATCGCGGTAAAGCACGGCGAAGAGGAGCCCGATTACCTGCACCCGGCGCTCGAGGAGATCCTCAAGGAAACCTATGGCGTCATGACCTACCAGGAGCAGGTCATGCAGATCGCCCAGGTGCTGGCCGGCTACAGCCTGGGCAGCGCCGATCTGTTGCGCCGCGCGATGGGCAAGAAGATCCCGGCCGAGATGGAGGCGCAGCGCCAGTTGTTTTTCGAGGGGGCGGCGGCGCGCGGGGTCGAGCGCGCCCGCGCCGAGCTGATCTTCGATCAGATGGCCAAGTTTGCCGGCTACGGCTTCAATAAGCCGCATGCTGCAGCCTATGCGCTTGTGACCTATCAAACCGCCTATTTAAAGGCGAACTATCCGGTCGAGTTCCTCGCCGCGCTGATGACCCTGGACCTTGGCAATACCGACAAGCTCAATGTCTTCCGGCAGGAATTGAACCGGCTCGATATCCAACTCTTGCCGCCGGATGTCAACCGCTCGGCGGTGACCTTCACGGTCGAGCCGGGGAACAAACCCGCAATCCGCTATGCGCTCGCCGCGGTCAAGGGGGTCGGGGCGCAGGCGATGGCCGAGCTTGTCGCAGAACGCAACGCGCGGGGACGGTTCAAGGACCTCGCCGACTTTTCGCGCCGCCTCGACGCGAAGAGCTTCAACCGCCGGCAGTTCGAGAGCCTCGCCAAGGCCGGCGCGTTCGACAACCTCAATCCGAACCGGGCGCAGACCTTTGCCGCGGCGGAGCAATTGCTGCGCCAGGCAAGCCTTGCCGCCGAAGAACGCGAGAGCCGCCAGGAGAGCCTCTTCGCCGCCATCGATCCGAGCTTTGCGCCGCGCCCGTCATTACCCTTGGTCGCGGATTGGCCGCCGGTTGAGCGGCTGCAGCACGAATTTGCGGCGATCGGCTTCTACCTGTCGAGCCATCCGCTCGACCCCTACGACAAGAGCCTCAAACGCGCCGGTATTATCCGGTGGGCTGACCTGCCGGCCGGGCTCGCAGCGAACCCGACCAGCCGCTTCCGGCTGGCCGGCATCGTCATCGGCCGCAAGGAGCGAACCTCGGGCCGCGGCAACCGTTTCGCGTTTGTCCAGATGTCCGACCCGAGCGGCACCTTCGAGGTAACGCTGTTCTCGGAAATCTTGCGGGAGGCGCGCGCCCTGCTCGATTCCGGTCAGCCGCTGGTCGTTACAGTCGACGTTCGCAGTGAAGAAGAGAGCCTGCGGCTGACCGTGCAGAAGGTTGAGCCGCTCGACGCGGTCGTCGCCCTCGCCGCCGCCGGGCTGCGGGTGTTCGTCGGCGAAGCCCGCGCGCTCTCCAGCCTCAAAAGCGTCATCGCCCGCGAGGCCGGCGGCCGCGGCCGCGTCACCGTCGTCCTCGACCTCCGCGCCCGCGAAGTCGAAATTGCCATCCCCGGCGGCTTCAAGGTCGGCCCCCAAACGCGCGCCGCCGTCAAATCCCTCCCCGGCATCATCGACGTGCACGATATTTGAGATAACTCCCTCGACGGAGGGATGACTCTGTTTGGCAACGGCCAGTCTCCTGCGGCTCGCGGGAGATGGTTAGGGAGGGGGCGGAGGAAGAGTCGGCGCGTACGGCATCCGAGGGATCGAGCCGGGCCTTCAGATAGGAAAGGATCGGGTAGAGCGCGGCGCAGAGCGCGATCAGAAAACCGTAGGGACCCTCGCGGTACCCTTTCCGAGCGACGTAGCATTTCCAGAAACGCGAGGCGATGCGGCGCAAATTTTGGCGATAGCTGCCGATATCGCCGCTCTCCCGCAGATCCTGCGCGCGGGCGGTGGTGTAGCGGTCGAGGCGCTGCAGCATGTCCGAGATGTCGCGGTCGACATAGTGGAGGAGGCGCGGTGCGAGCGTCTCACCTTGCCGTCCCGACAAGGAAACCGTCGGGTGCACCCGCTGATCGCCCCATTGTTTGACGCCCTTGCGATAGAGCGCGGCGTGGGCTGACCTGCCAAAGGAAGCTCCCCACCCCCAGCGCACGCGCCGCGCCCCGATATAATTGTCGACCGGGATGAGGTGCCAGGCGGCGGACGAGTTTCGAACCACTCGCCGGATTTCGGCGGCGAGGTCTTGTGTCACCCTCTCGTCGGCGTCGATTTCGAGGATCCACTCACCGCGGCAGGCATCGATCCCAGCGTGCCGGCGCGGCCCCTCGCGCGGCCACGCGCCTTCGACGACGCACTCGGTGAAGCTGAGCGCAATCTCCCGCGAGCGGTCACGGCAGCGGTCGAGCAGGACGACGGTCTCGTCGGCAAAGCCGAGGCAGGCGAGACAATCGGCGAGCTGGCCTTCTTCGTCATGGGCGACGACCAACGCGGAAAGCCGCGGCTCGCTCACGCGGCAGCGCTTTCGACCGAATGCCACAGCCGGCGGGCCGCCGCCTCGGCGGCATCGACGGACAGACCGTCCATCAAGGTGCCGGCGGTACGGTGGTCGAAACCGGGTCCGAACATCGCCTCGGGCGGGTCTGCCGAGCGGACCCAGGCGGTCCACCGGCCCCACGGCGCATACTGAGCGACGGGGCTCGGGCCGAACAGCCCCAGGGTCGGCGTCCCCGAGGCGGCGGCGATGTGCATCAGCCCGGTATCATTTCCGACGAACATCGCGCAGCGCCGCAGCACCCCGGCAGCGGTCAACAGATCGGCTCTGCCGACGAGGTCGATGCACCGTTCTGGCGGGAGCGCTGCCAATAGGGGCTCGGCCAGCGTGCGCTCATGAGCTGCGGCCAGCACCGCGACGCGACTTCCGGGCAGCGGTCCGCCCGCGGCGGTCAGACGCGAGGCGAGCTCGGCAAAACGCTCCGTCCGCCACTGCTTGGCGGGCCAATTCGCTCCCGGGCCGATCGCCAGCACCGGGGCGCCCGGAGAGATCAAAGCGCCCGCTTTCCATTCGTGGTGCGGGGCAGTCCAGAGGTACGGGTTCGGCGGCGGATCGAGATCCAAAAGGCGCGCGAGCTGACGAACACGATGTTCGCGCGCATCGCCCTTCGCCATGACCCTGCGCTCTCCCGCGCGCAACATCCACGCAAGCGCCGAGCCGCGCAAATCGACGACGAGATCCCAGCGCCGAGCCGCAACCGCGCGGTAAAAAGGCAGCCAATGCAACGACCAGCGCCGTTTTTTCACGACGACGATCTGTTCGAGCCCAGGCACCGCCTCGAATAGCGGAGCCGCGACCGGCCCCGCCGCAATCGTCAGCCGCGCCTGCGGGTAACGCTCGATCAGGTAGCCGAGCAGACCGGTCGACAACACGGCATCGCCGATGCGCGTCGCGGTCACAAACAGGATGTGCATTTCGCCGATCCGGCGGGCCTTATATCCCGACCTCCGCCGCTTGCCAAGAGCACGGTCCCGGCCTAACTCTAGCCCGCCATGGCCGATGCCCGTTTTGTGTTGCTCGATGATCGCGGCATTCTCGCCGTCTCGGGCCCCGATCGCCGCCCGTTTCTGCAAGGGCTGGTCTCGAACGACGTCGACAAGGTTGGTCCCACGGCGGCCCGTTATGCGGCGCTCCTCACCGCGCAGGGCAAATACCTGCACGATTTCATGATGGTCGAAGCGGGCGAATTGATCTGGCTCGACACCGAAGCCGCCCGCCTCGGCGATCTGAAGCGGCGGCTGTCGATGTATCGGCTGCGCGCGAAAGCGTCGCTCGACGAAAGACCCGATCTCTGTGTAGCGGCCGTGTTCGGAGCGGACGCGCCAGCCGCCCTCGGATTGCCGAACGAGCGCGGAGCCGCCCGGCCATTCGGCTCGGGCATCGCCTTCGTCGATCCGCGGCTGGCGGCCCTCGGCGCGCGCGCCATTCTGCCGCTCGAGGGGGCACGGGTATTGCTCGGCAATGCCGGCATTTCAGAAGCCGGTTTCGACAGCTACGACCGGCTGCGTCTGTCGCTCGGCATCCCCGACGGCAGCCGCGATCTGGTGCTGGAGAAATCGATCCTGCTCGAAGCGGGCTTCGACGAGCTGAACGGCGTCGACTGGCAGAAGGGCTGTTATATCGGCCAGGAGCTGACCGCGCGGACGAAGTATCGCGGGCTGGTCAAGCGGCGGCTGATGCCCGTAGAGATCGAAGGGCCGACACCGCCGCCAGGAACTATCGTGACCGCGGACGGTCGCGAGGTCGGCGAAATGCGCTCGAGCCGCGACGGGCTCGGTCTGGCAGTGTTGCGGATCGAACCGGTTCACGAGGGCAAGAGGCTCGCAGCGGGCGAAGCAAGTCTCGTCCCCGTCAGACCCGCCTGGATGCGTTTGGAAAACGACATTTCGCCTTAAATTCTGGGAGGGAACTCAACGCGCGCCGGTTCGAAAGCTTGGAGCGGCCCGTCGCCGGCCGGATCGGCTTGGGCGTCGCGGCCCGTTACGCGATACAGGCACCCGGCAGCTAGCAGCGGGTCCGCTTCAACCGTTCCATTTCCTGTGCGAATTCCAAGCGCAGTTGAGCCGCCTCATGGTCGGGCAGCCAATTGGCCATGTTGGGAAACACGGTTTGCCACATCCGGGCATCGCGTTCCGACCACGGCATCTTCTCGGCGGACCGCGCTTTTTCGAGCAATGCCTTCAGGCGCTGACGAACCTTCTCCGGGTCAGGCAGGTAGCGCCGAACCGGTGCTTGCAGGCGACCGTCGCCGTCCCCGAACAGGCTACCCTGCGCCGGACCGTGTCCGAACAGATCGACATCGTCCGCCATTGTCGCCTTGTGCTGCGATTGATGCGCGCGGTTCCGAGGACGGTACCGGAGCGCGCGCGGCGGTCAAGCCGTCTGGCGATTCGCCGGGAAACCCGCCGGGACTCGGCGAGGAGGTCCGGTTCGGTCGGTATGTGGTTCGCGACTCGATTCACGTCGGAGCATCGCGCAATGCTCCTTCGGTCAGAGTCGGGCCGGCGCAGATTCGTTCGAGCAGATCCGCCTGGGCCGGTTCCAGCCCGACCAGGTGCCCGAGCACGTTCAACGTGTTGAGTAGTTCGGTCGTGTATTCGGCCGGCCACGCATCGGGCTGAATATCGCCGAGCGGCGAGGGCGTGCGGCGCTCGCCGATTTGCGGACGTTCCCGGTTGCGCTTCCGATAGCTGAACCATTGCGTCAGGACGTGTTTGCCCGATACTTCGTAAGCCCAGACCGCGGGCGGGACGTTATCGATGTGACCGCCTCCGATCCACAGACGGCGATTGGCGGCATCGTAAGAAATCGTGTCCGGCATATGCTCGGGATCGGAGGGGATCGCGCCGTCGGCGGGAATGCGCGGCGCGCCTTGCGCGAGGCGCGGCGAGCGCACAGGCCGCCCTTCCGCAGGATTGGCGAAGCGCTCGCCAAAGGTGTGCAGCCAAATCACCTCGCGGCCGAGACGGACCGCCTCCTCGAACAAAGCAGGATCACCGGTCAGCGGAATCCGTAACCCCGGCCGCACGAGATCGGGCGTGAAGCGGGCGGTGTAAGCAGGATTTGCGACGACCGCGGCGAGATAGGCAATGACATCCTCAGCGGTGATCTCCCGACCGTAACTCTCGGTAAGCCGGGTGAGGACCGGGGCCGGAATGTTGGGCTCGGTCGCGGCGGTATTTCCCCAAAGCGGGAAGGCTCGGCCGCCGAATGAGCCCTTGTAATGGTGAAGGTCCGGAATCAGACCCGTGAAGGTGATCGCTGGGCCAGAGGTCGGCGAATGCGCCATCAGCGCGGTCAAATAAACCTGCTGCGTCGAGTGCGCATTCCACAGTGTCGGGTTGGGCCGATTGAGCAGACGATAGTCCGGAATAATCCATTGCCGGTCGAAAGATCTGAAACCGTACCGGATCGGTGCGACCGCCCGTCCTTTGTCGGAAGCTACCGACATCATCCGGGCTTCGTAACCACGAAGACTTTCAGAAGGCACCTTTGCGGTATGCCTGTCCCCTAGCTCGCCGCGCGGCTTGTGAGGATGAAAGAGCAGTTCCTTGCTCTCTGGATTGTTCTCCTGGATGAGCACGTCCCAGCGCCGCCGCAGCGACTCGGCATCCGGCGCGATGACCCAGGTCCGGCCCGGCATCACCCCGGAGCCGTCGTAGACAAAGAAATCGTCCAACGCCGGGAATGTCGCCCACTCGCCGGTCGAGGCCGGCAGAAACGCGGCGCGCCAATCACTTGGGCAGTCGATCCATCCGTCGCTGTCGAGCGTGATGGCGGAAATCGCGTCGAATTTGTCCTCGCGCCGACCGACAGGCAACGACCGGAAGCGGACGTTTGCGGGCATGGCCGGGTCGCAATTTGCGAGCCGAATAGCCAGGACGATGCACACCGGTTGCTGCACCGCCTGAAACACGCGAGAGGCGACCGGCGGCTGATGGCCTTCCGGCGAGCAGTCGATGACCCAGATTTCGTCGGTATCGCGCCGCAGATCGGCGCGCATCTTTTGAAATCCGGGGCCGTTAAGAAAACCCGCTACCGTGATGAAGCAGATCACGCCTTGCTGCGGCGTCAGCGGCGGGGTCTCCGGCGTAATGATGCTGCCGCCGAACACCTTCCAGGTCGCCCACCGCCAGAAATAGACATAGAGATTACGCAGATGCTTGGCGTGAGCTCCCACGCGCCACGCTCGCGGCGGCAACCACTCGACGAGCGGGACCACCGTGTTGCCGGTGCCGCTTTCGATCCAGCCTCCTCTTCCCTCGGCGTTGTTCTTGTACGGAGGATTGCCGATCACGACGGTGATCGGCTCGGTCCGTTTGATGCGATCGGCGGTGCGCCGGGACTCGGCCAAGACTGCTAGGCCGCGGGAAATGTACTCGTGTTCCTCGTTCGGGTTGCCGAGCGTGTCTGTCAGGAACAGGCGCAGAGCGACATGCTCGGCACTGGCCGTGTCGGCTTTCAGCAGATCGACGACCTCGGCGGCAAGCCGCAGTTGCGCGACTGCGAACGGGCCGAACTGAATCTCGAAGCCGATGATCCTCGCGAGAGCCGCGCGGATCGCCGCGGAGACGGCGCCCTCTCCCTGATCGTCCTTGATTCTCCCAGCAATGGACTGAAGGACGCCAAGCAAAAACGTCCCGGTGCCCATCGCCGGGTCGGCGAGGGTGACGTCCGGCGACGCCAATCCATCGGCAACGCCGAAACGGCGGTTGTCGCGCAGCGCCTCATCGACGAGCCGCACCATCGCGGTGACGATCGCGGGCGGCGTGTAATACGAGCCAGTCTTTTTCCTCAGCGAATTGTCGTAAACGCTCAGGAAGAGTTCGTAGAAATAAAGCCACGCCTCGGGGTTGCCCTTGCTGATTGTAGGCCAATGCACAACGTCGAGCACGCGCGTCAGGATTTTGAGAGAGGTTTCCAGGGTGGCCTGGTTATCGACATCGTCGGTCAGGACTCGAAGCGCGGTTCCGATAAGGAGATTTGTTTGCCGCAGCAGCGTTGCGACGCGGTCGAGACCGTTCGAAAGGACGATCCCTTGGGCGCGTGCCATCAAGAGGCCAAACGTGACGGCCTGGGCGTAACCGTCTGCGAATGACTCGTTCGAAGCGTCGGGAAAAAGCGTTCGGCGCCAGTCGGCGGCCAAGCTAGTAAGCGCGGGGCTGCCAAGCTCCATCTGCTCGATCACTTCGTCTCGCAAAAGGCGGCACAGGCGCGCGCTGATCTCCGCGAGTTCCGGTGCGGAGCGGGGCGGACTGGGATCCCAGCTCAGAAAATCCGTGAACAGCCTGAGCAGGCTCGCGGGCGCGCGCAACGCGGCGCCGGCACTTTCGACCGAGCCGTCCAGCCGGACGATCTCGCCATGGAGGTCGCCATCCTGCCAGAGGCTGAAGGAATTGCCGTCGGTATAGATCAGGTTCGGCAGCAATTTGAGTTTTTGCCACTGCTGCTTGTCGTGTGGGTCGCCGAACCGGCGCGGATCAGCTCCCTTGCCCGGCGCCTTCAGCTCGATGAACCCGACCAGCAGGTTTTGATTGGTTACGGCGAAGTCGGGCCGCGTCTTCAAGTCCTGAACCGAGGACTCGCCGATGAGGACGACATTCGCGGCCCATCCGAGCGCCACGACCATGTCCTGGACCAACTGGTCCAGCGGGCCGCGAAGTTGATCCTCGGGTGAGCCGGTGGCTCCTATTCCCGAGAATTTCGGCTTCAGCGTAGCGCCGAAGCGCGAGACCGCTTCTCTGAAGGGATCGGTTCTTTGCACGATTGTCAAATGTGCTGCGTTTCAGGCGAGTGCATAGCCGCTTCTACCATCACCGAGGCCATTCGCTCGATTGATCCCCGTTAGCTGTGCTTTCCTTTCTATACCATTAATGAGTATCGCGTTGACGCGAAGGAGCAACCAAATGATGCTCGACGTGCCGTTGCTTAGATCGGACACGCCCGGTGTGGCCAACGCTGTCCACTTCAGCAACGCGGGCGCCGAGGCGCCGGTCAACACATTCCTCGAGCAGCACCCTCACGAGACCGTTTCGATCAGTCGGTCCTTCGCTTCTTTAAGGAAGGCAATGACTTGCTCGCGCGTCACAGACGGGAACCCATCGAGAAAGTCATCGATTGTTTCGCCCGCTTCGAGGTAATCGAGCAGAGTCTGCATAGGAACTCTTGTGCCATAGAACACTGCGGTGCCGCCCATCACCTCGGGGCTACGGCAGACGACTGGCTGTTTCATGATGATCAAATTACACTCATGCCCACGCGGGGTACAGGTGGGGCGTCGGTGCTCGGCCGGCCCTCGGCGCGAGCCGCGCTCTGACCGGTTCCCAGCTCCGGCACATGAGCACGTACATCCCCAAAATGGCCGCAATGGCAGGATATCGTGCGATCAAACCGCCGGAGCGGGCGGGCGACGCACGAATGGGGCGGTCGGTGACTGCAACCTGCAGGGGAGATTTGGCTGTAGATTTGCTGCAGATGCAGCCATGGGCAACAGCCGATACAATCATTGATTGCAGCCTGTGGCGGCCAGGGCCGGACTCCTGTGGGACTTGACCCAAAGTCGGCCCTTGCCCGGCTGGACAGCCAACGACCCCGGCTTTTACATTCGCCGATCGCTGCCCACATTGGCGTTAACCCCTGTGAGGAGATCCTTGATGACCGATATCGTGATCGCAAGCGCCGCGCGGACCCCGGTCGGGGCGTTCAATGGCGGGCTTGCCAGTCTGCCCGCCCATAAGCTCGGCGAGGTCGCGATCGCCGAGGCGCTACGCCGCGCCCATGTCGAGCCGAAGGACGTGTCGGAAGTCATCATGGGCCAGATCCTCGCCGCCGGCGAGGGCCAGAACCCGGCCCGGCAAGCCGCTATCGGCGCCGGGATGCCGTTCGAAGTGACCGCCTACGGCGTCAACCAGCTCTGCGGGTCGGGGCTGCGTACCGTCGCGCTCGGGTATCAGGCGATCCGCAACGGCGATTCCGAGATCGTCGTCGCCGGCGGACAGGAGAGCATGAGCCAGGCGCCGCACTGCATCCATCTGCGCAACGGCGTCAAGATGGGCGACGCCGAGCTCGTCGATACGATGATCCGCGACGGGTTGTGGGATGCGTTCAACGGCTACCACATGGGCAACACCGCCGAGAATGTCGCGCAGCGCTGGCAGATCACCAGGGAGCAGCAGGACATCTTTGCCGTCGGGTCGCAGGCCAAGGCCGAAGCGGCGCAGAAGGCCGGCCGCTTCAAGGACGAGATCGTCCCGGTCAAGATCACGACCCGGCGCGGCGAGACGGTCGTCGACACCGACGAGCACCCCAAGCACGGCACGACCGTCGAGGTGTTGTCAAAGCTGCGTCCCGCCTTCGACAAGAACGGCACGGTTACCGCGGGCACTGCATCCGGCATCAACGACGGGGCGGCGGCGGTCGTGCTAATGACGGCGGCCGAGGCCCAAAAGCGCGGCCGGCGGCCGCTGGCCCGCATCGTTTCGTGGGCGACCGCCGGCGTCGATCCGGCGATCATGGGCACCGGGCCGATCCCGGCGAGCCGCATGGCGCTGAAGAAGGCGGGGTGGTCGCCCGACAATCTCGACCTGATCGAGGCCAACGAGGCCTTCGCCGCTCAGGCTTGCGCGGTCAACAAGGATCTCGGCTGGGACGTTCAGAAGGTCAACGTCAATGGCGGGGCGATCGCCCTCGGCCATCCGATCGGGGCCTCCGGGGCGCGTGTGCTCGTGACCTTGCTGCACGAGATGCAGCGGCGCGATGTCAAGAAGGGTCTGGCGACCCTCTGCATCGGAGGCGGCATGGGAATTGCGATGTGTCTTGAGCGCGATTAACCACAAAACGGGAGGAACGCATGGCTAGAGTGGCGGTGGTCACGGGCGGGACCCGGGGCATCGGCCGCGCGATTTCGGTCGGGCTGAAAAATGCCGGTTACAACGTCGCGGCCAACTACGGCGGCAACGATAAGGCGGCCCAGCAATTCCATGACGAAACGGGCATTCCGGTCTTCAAGTTCGATGTCGCCGATTTCAACGCCTGTGCCGCAGGCGTGAAGAAGATCGAGGGCGAGCTCGGCCCGATCGAGGTGCTCGTCAACAATGCCGGGATCACCCGTGACTCGACGATGCACCGCATGAGCCACGAGAACTGGAATGCGGTGATTCAGACCAACCTCTCCTCGTGCTTCAACATGTCGAGGGCGGTCATTGACGGGATGCGGTCGCGAGGCTTTGGCCGCATCGTCAATATCGGATCGATCAACGGGCAGGCGGGGCAATACGGTCAGGTCAACTACGCTGCTGCGAAGTCGGGCATTCACGGCTTTACCAAGGCCTTGGCCCAAGAGGGCGCGGGGCGGGGCATCACCGTCAATGCCGTCGCGCCAGGCTATGTCGACACCGAGATGGTGCGCGCGGTGCCGGCCGAGGTCCTCGAAAAAATCATCGCCCGCATCCCGGTCGGCCGGCTCGGCAAGGCCGAAGACATTGCCCGCACGGTCTTGTTCCTGGTCGCCGACGACGCCGACTTCATCACCGGCTCGACGCTGTCCATCAACGGCGGACAGCACATGTATTGACCGCGCGTCCGCACCAAAGTGCCCCTCACCCCGACCCTCTCCCCCGCAAGCGGGGCGAGGGAGGGGCCCTGGCGCATCGAAGATGCGCCACCCGACAGGCGTGCGCACGCGCACGCCGAGAGGGGCGGGAGGGTGAGGGGCCGCGGATAACCCGCAGAGGATTGCTTTCGCTCCCGGTACTCTTGACGGCGGCCCGTTTGTCCGTAGCAGCCGAAGCCCAAAATCTCGAATACCGCGACGGCCGTCTTCACTGGTCCGCCGGCTGCGCCGTTGCGGCGGTCGGGCGTGCCGGTGTCAAGGCCGACAAGCGCGAGGGCGATGGCGCAACTCCGGCCGGGACCTACCCCCTCGTGTCCATCCTCTACCGGCCGGACAGGATCGCGGCCCCTCTGTCGGCACTACCGGCAAGACCCTTGGCGCCGAGCGATGGCTGGGTCGACGACCCCGCCGACGCCAACTACAACCGGCCCGTTTCCCTCCCGTACCCCGCCAGCGCCGAGCGGATGTGGCGGGAGGACGACCTCTACGACGCGCTGGTCGTCATCGGCTACAATATGGAGCCGGTCATTCCAGGCGCCGGGAGTGCGATTTTCCTCCATATAGCAAAACCGGATTTCGCTCCGACTGCGGGGTGTGTCGCCGTCGAGAGAGAGGTCCTGCTCGGACTGCTGCCGCGGTTGGGGCCGGGCAGCAAGATCACGATCACGGGCTGAGGCGAGCCGGATCGAAAGCCGAGAGGTCGCATTTGCTCGGGCAGCGAAATTCCAGCACAAATGGCGATGCCGAGCAGATCGCCGCCTTTCGCCGGGCAAAAGTGATCTGAGCGCGACCCGCAGCTCGCTGCGCGCTGCGGTTCGTGGAACCAGAATTAGGTTCACCGGTTTCACATTTGAGGACCGCCGGTGCGCGAGCCGTCGGACAGGCGGCCTGCCTCGATCCTTGACGGGAAGTTCCGATGGCCAAGAACATCCTCGTCGAGCGCGCCTACCCCGCTCGGAAGCCCCGTGAATCGGCGCCCCGGACATCCCCCCGCCTGAGCCGGGGACCGGCGTCCATCGTCATTGCGCTGCTGTCACTTGGGCTTTGGTGGGCCATCTGGACCGCGGTCTCCGCTTTGGTTTCCGGCTGACCGCTCCGCCGAACGTCGAGGCGCTCGGGGGTTGACGGGCCGGGCACGATGCTGGTTGTGTCGCACCCATGATAGGTACCGTTCGCTTCGCTACACTGATTTGGATTGCGGCCTCCTTCCCGGCATTTGCCCAGACCGCCGCCACACCGGGAAGCGCGACACGCAACGGCATCGTCACACTCGGGTCCGTATCGGCGGCGTCTCCGACGACCTCTGTCTCCCCGACCGCGGCCGGTCAAGCAACTGCGAGCACGACGACGGGTGGCTCGGCAACCGGGTCCGCCGGGGGCGCCCCATCCACCGGTGGAGCCTCGGGTGGGGCCACGAATGGGGCCTCGGGCAGCCGATCGAGCACGACATCGTCCTCTCGCGCTGCTTCCGGCGGGTCTTCGGGGAGCGCAACGACGGCGCCATCAAGCAGCGCTCCGGCGTGGGTGCTGTGCGCGCCATCCGGAGCCTCGGGAATGCAGCCCTTTCTGGCCGGGACCGATCTTTCCTGCGCGCCGTGATGGAGGTCGGCTCGGGCCGGGGAGAGCCGGACCCTACAGTTCGGTTTCGTACGTCTGACCGGGAAACATCGTGGCCCGGCTCCATCCCGACCAAACGCCGGCGATCGGGTTGTTCGGATTGCTGTCGTGGCGCCAGCAGACGTTCTCGGCCTTTGGCGCCTCGATCCGTTGCGTATGGTCCTTGGTCATTACGAATTCCTGGGTCGAGACATAGGCATCGCGATTGTCGCAATTGGGGCTCGTGGTGATCACTGCCTCGACATTGACGCGGTCCCATGTCGGGTTATTCAAGATCAAGGTCGCCGATGGACCCGCGCCGACCGAGCCGCAGGCCGCCAGCGGCAGCAACACGGCAAGCCACGCCACATAACGCATCACATTCTTCCCCGAGCATCGGCACCGAAGGCTGTCCTTTAGAAAGCTTCATCCCGCAGTGCAAGGGGATTGCTTGGGGGATTATTTCAGCTCACGGCGGAAGCGGGCGCGATCGGCCGGCCGGGAGCCGGCCGGCCCACCGGCATTGGTGCTGGCTGACCTCTATCGGACCAGCACCCATTCCCCAACCCACCGGGGATGGTGGCCTGTGTAGTGGTACTGCAGCTCATAGTGCGGACTGGCCGTGGCGAGATTTGTTGCGGCCGGCCGCGAAATGCCGGGCCAACTATTCCCACCCGAAGCTCTTGGCCCTTGCGCCATTGCCGCTGACAGGTTTGCAAAAGTAACCAGCGTCAGAGCCGTGGCGCCCAAAGCTAAGATTTTCATGTCAGGACCTCAGTGATTGAGTTTAGAGCCGGTCGTTCAGCACCTCTGAAGACCGATTTGCCTCTTGCTTTATTCCGACGGGTTTCGGGCGGCGGCTCGCCGGAACCGCGAAAATGTCCGCTCTCCGAAATACGGCGACCGAGGGGGGCAGAGCAGAATAATCCCATGCCCGGGAATAAACCTGACAGCACGGCAGTCTGGATCAGCGCACCACACAACGCCAATCGGAGAGAGACATGGCTGATCGTGAAATAATGGCCGGGGCGAAGATGAACCGTCGCGGTCTGTTGAAGTGCATGACCTGGGCAGGAACCGGGGTGCTCTGGACGGTGAGCGGCGGCGTGCCGCGCACGCTTGGCTTGATCGGCGAGGCGTCCGCCGCGGAAGTGAAGCAAAACGGCCTCACCTTCGTGCAGATCAGCGACAGCCATATCGGCTTCCACCTGCCGCCAAACCCCGACCCGGGCGCCACGCTCAGCGAGGCGATCGAAAAGATCAAGGCGATGCCGGCGCAGCCCGCCTTTCTCGTCCATACCGGCGATATCAGCCACCTCTCAAAGGAGGAGCAGTGGGACCAAGCCGATCAGATCATCAAGTCCGCCAACAAGCAGGTGTTCTACATACCCGGCGAGCACGACGTCGCCGACGCCGACAACGGCAAGGCCTATCTCGAACGCTACGGTAAGAACACCCACGGCAAAGGCTGGTACAGCTTCGACACGGCGGGCGTGCACTTCATCGGCCTGATCAACGTGTTCGAATTTCAACCCGGCTTCAAATCCGCCGGCCTCGCCAAGATCGGCGACGAGCAGCTGGAATGGCTGGAGAAGGATGTCAAAGGGCTCTCGGCGAGTACGCCGATCGTGCTGATGGCCCACTTGCCGCTGTGGACGATCTACGAGCAGTGGGGCTGGGGCACTCAGGACGCTGGCCGCGCGCTCGGCTATTTGAAGCGCTTCGGCTCGGTGACCGTGCTCAACGGCCACATCCACCAGATCATCCAGAAGGTCGAAGGCAACGTCACCTTCCATACCGCACAGTCGACGGCATTCCCCCAGCCGGCGCCGGGCACCGCCCCCGCTCCGGGCCCGATGAAGGAAGTGCCGGCCGCGGAGCTGCACAAATACCTCGGCATCCGGACGGTCAACTACGTCCGCGGCAAGGGCGCTCCCGCCCTGATCGACAGCACGCTCGTCGCTTGAGAGGAACAGCCATGTTGACGACGATTTTCCACGGAGCGCCACGGCCCTCGCGTGGCGCAGTCTTGCTCGGTGCGGTCGCGCTGGGGTTGCTGTTGCTTGCCGGTCTCACCCAGGTCCTTGCCGGCGAGACGGCGGTTAAGGTTGCGGCGAGCCCGGCCACCGTGAATATCGACAACTTCGCCTTCGCCCCAGCAACCCTGACCGTGACTGCCGGCACGACGGTGACCTGGAAGAACGAGGACGACAGCCCGCATCGGATAGGCGACAAGGACGGAACCTTCAAATCGGCAGCGCTCGACACCGACGACACGTTCTCCCACACCTTCGGGGCGCCGGGCGAGTACCCGTATATCTGCACGATCCATCCCTACATGGTCGGCAAAATCATCGTCAAACCTGCCGGCAAGTCCTCGTGACCGATCCTTTCCCCTCTCCCCGCTTGTGTCCGCTCGCGGGGGGAGGCCGATCAGTGGAGCAGGTCGCGCTCGGTCTGAGGGAGCCCGATACGGCGCAACAGATCCTGAAACCGAGCGTCCGTTCGGAGAGGATCGAAGGCCGGCCGCAGGAGGATCGACGCTTTGAAGCGCGCTTCATAGGCCTTGTTGAGCGCGATCATCGCTTGGTCCCGATCGCCGAGACCCACATAAATCAAGGCGATATCGGCATCGGCAGAAGGGTTTTGATCATGCCGGGCCAGCAAGTCATCTACAATCTTGATTGCCTCTTCCTCTCGTCCTGACATGGCGTAAGTGTAGCCGAGATAAGAGTCGAAGGCCCCGCTGTGTCCGGAAAGTTCGATCGCTCGCTGAAATTCCACAATTGCTTCGTCATGCAGGTTCTTTTGCGCGAGCGCTTGGCCCAGCTCATAATGGCCGACGGCAAAACTCGGGTCCATCTCCAAGATTTTTCTACTTTTCTGCACTGCCTCTTCATAACGGCGAGCAACACACAACGCGTCCGCCATGTCGGCGCTGATGATTAGGGAAAGAGGGTCTAGGCTTTCTGCTTTTGTCAACTCGAGGATGCCCTCGCTATGCCGCCCCATCATCATAAGATGCCAGGAATACCATTGATGAGCCGTCGCATAGCCGGGATCCAGCTTGATTGCGCGTTGGTATTCGGTCTCGGCGGCCTCCCAATCCCAGCCATAAAGGTCCAAAGCGAAAGCGAGCGAGGCGTGGGCCTCAGCAAGGTTATCGTCCAAAGCCAAGGCTTTTTCCGCCGCTGACTTGGCTTTGGAAAAGGCATCCTGCGGAGAAAGGACCCCATACTTCCAATCGCCAGACAATGCGTATGCGTCAGCTAAGCCAGAATAAGCAGCAGCGTAGGTTGGATCTTTTTCGATCGCATGGCTGAAATACTCGATCGCTTTCTTCAAGCCATCTCCGGTTCGCTTGTTGATGAAATAGCGGCCTTTGAGGCAGGCTTCATAGGCCACCGGGTTCACCGGCTTCGAGTTCTGCAGCGCCGCCTGCTCCTGTTCAGTCACTGTGACCCGGATCTGCTCGGCGATAGCGCGAGCAACGCTGCTTTGGAGTACCAGCGTGTCGCGTAGGTCCCCCTCAAAACTCTGGGCCCAAATGTGCCGTTCGAGGGGCACCTCGATCAGCTGGGCGCTAATCCGAACTCGGTCGCCAAAACGCAACACAGTTCCTTCGACAACTGCTCCGACGTTCAGCTCGCGAGCAATCTCGGGCAAGAGCTTGCGAACCCGTTTATAGGTCATTATCGAGGTGCGGGAAATCACGCGTAACGCGCTGATCTGCGCCAGCGCGGAGATCAACTCGTCTGTCATGCCGTCAGCGAAGTAATCTTGCGAGGGATCGCCGGAAAGGCTTTCCAGTGGCAGTACCGCTATGGAGCGAATTTGTGGCGAGGTCTGATCTCGGGAGTGCAGAACCCGAGAGAACGAGGCCAGCAGCAACCGGGCTAAATGAGAGGCAAAAACTCTCCAATCAAGACGACGGGACGGTTGCCTCGATGACGAGCTAGCGTCGGTGGCGTCGACGACACCGACCAGGAGATCCGATGTCTCTTGGTGCTCGGGCTCGCGACCGATCAAACTGGAGACCGTCATCGGGAGATTGCTCGACGGTGTTGTTTGCGCTGCCTCGCCCGGCGAAGTGCGGATCTCGGCGACGAACCGGTAGCCCCGGCCGGACACCGTCCGAATGGAATCCCGATCCTCCCCGAGCGCTTTGCGCAGCGTCGAGATCTGGACCGCCAGGTTGTTCTCTTCTACCACCGTGTCCGGCCAGACTCGGCTCAGGATCTCGTCCTTGGTAACGAGCGCGCCGCGCGCCTCGACAAGGACCATGAGCACATCGAAGGCGCGGCTGCCCAGTTCGACGGCGACTCCGTCGGCGCGCAGCTCGCGGCGGTGCGGCAGCAACCGGAACCGGCCAAACTCGACAGCCCCCAGGGCTTCGTTGGTCAGCCTCATGGCGAGCGCTTTTAGAACTTTTAATAAATTTTCATATTCAATGAAGGCCGTCAAGCTTGGGTTCGCGCAACGTTCCGCGGCCCAAATTCGGCGCCCGAGGTGGTCACAGGTGGTGAAAAAGCTCCTCGCTCCGCGGCGACACCGGGTCAGTAACGTGGCGTCGCCAAGTGCCGCCTTAGAGGATTTCAGGAGATATCACAGGCGCCGACAAGGACTTTGATCCTATCCAGCTTCATACCTTCACCGCGTAACCCTGGACCGGGAAGGGATCTCAATGTTGACGAATGTCCTCGGAGCAGACGGAAAGAGCGGCCCGAAACGCGGGTTCCGCGGGCTTCGGGGTGCTCCTCGCCTCCCCGCAACCACGCCCGAGGTCGACTGTGTCACGGAACCGGGCGAGATCACGCGAGGGCAAATATCGGGGAACCCCGATCGGCGTCGTCAGGCGCGGTTCGAGGCGATCGCGCTGCCCCATCTCGACACCGCCTACGCGCTCGCGCGATGGATGACGCGTAACGATGCCGATGCCGCCGATGTCGCGCAGGAGGCGTTTCTCCGGGCGTTTCGCTATTTCGACAGCTATCGCGGCGATGATGCTAAAAGCTGGATGCTGAAGATCGTGCGGCGCACGTGCTACAGCTGGCTCGAGCGCAACCATCCGGCGGATGTGGTCTCGCTCGAAGCCGAGGAGGAACTCGGCGATGCGGTCGCGACGTCCGCGATCGATGCCGAGGCGCTGCTGGAAAGCCGGTCCGATTTGCGGCGTCTCGACCAGCTGATCGAGGCGCTCCCGGCGCCGCTGCGCGAGATGATCGTTCTGCGCGAGCTGCACGAGCTCGGCTACCGCGAAATCGCCGAGGTATCGGGCGTGCCGATCGGAACAGTCATGTCCCGCCTTCATCGCGCGCGCTCCCTGCTGCTCCGCGCTCACTATCAAACCGGCGGCGCAGCTGCCGCGTCTGCGACTTTGCCTGTGTAGTAAGTTGGTATCCATCCGCCCCCTCGCAGCCACGGCACCCACTCACCAGAATTCGGCACCGGCGTGAGGGGCCACGGGAATAAATGCGCGCCCGATTCGATCTGCCCTCCTGGCAGCCCTGCAGGGGCATGAGAGTGAGGTATTCGGATGCTGCGGAGCGATGAGAATCCCGAAGTGCTGGTTTTCGACCCGGTGATCCGGTTCCTGCATTGGCTGACGCTGTTCCTCGTCGCCGCGATCTTCATCCTCGCCTTCTTGATCGACTTCGCATCGTCCAGGGAAGAGGCCGTTGCACTCACCCAGCTGCATCGCTCGTTCGGTGTGACCGTGTGGGTCGTGACGCTCGGTCGGCTCGTTTGGCGCCAATTCGCGCGCTTCCCCAACTGGCCCGCTGACATGCCGCGGCTGATGCGGTTCGCGGCGCAGTGGAGCGAATATGCGCTCTACGTCCTCCTGCTGACCCAGCCGATCCTCGGGCTCCTCTATACCAACGCGCACGGCGACCGGGTGAACCTATTCTTCCTCGGCCCGCTGCCAGCGCTGATCGGCCCGGACCGCCCGCTTGCGAAGCAGCTCCTGAAGGTGCACGAGACGGTCGGGCTGCTTCTCCTCGGCCTGATCGCGCTTCATGCCTCGGCGGCGCTCTACCACCATTTCTGGCGCCGCGACGACACGCTCGAGGCCATGCTGCCGCAGGGAATGAGGCGCCGCGCCGCGCGCATGAAAGCCGAAATTTTAGACAGCGCTAATCCGTCGCACTGATCAACGTTTTCAATTTCGAGCCCGGCTTCAAATCCGCCGGCCTTGCCAAGCTTGGCGGCGAACAGCTCGAATGGATGGAAAAGGACGTGAAAGGGCTGTCGGCGAGCACGCGATCGTTGTCGTTGCCCATTTGCCATGGTGGACCGTCAGCCAGGATTGGGGTTGGGGCACCGGGGCCCCCCCGCTCTCGGCTATTTGAAGCGCTTCGGGTCGGTGACCGTGCTCAACGGCCACATCCACCAGATCCAGCAAAAGGTCGAGGGCAACGTTTCGTTCCATACCGCGAGGTCGACGGCATTTCCGCAGCCGGCGCCGGGAAGCGCGCCTGCCCCCGGGCCGATGAAGGTGCCGGCCGAGGAGTTGCACTCGGTGCTCGGCGTGCGGACCGTGAATTATGTCCGCGGCAAGAGCCTGCTCGCTCTTGTCGAAACGCCGCTCAGCGCGTGAGGGAGTCCTAGCTATGGTACCGAAAACGGTTTCTCTATTGGGCATTCTGGGTGCGACAGCGGCGCTTTTCGCGGCCGCACCCCGCGCGCCCTTGGCGGATGCGGCGCACTCGGCCGACATCCAGATCGACAACTTCCACTATTCACCGCCGACGCTCGTCGTGGCCCCCGGCACGACGGTGACCTGGAAAAACGACGACGACAGCCCGCACTCGGTGCGGGAGAAGGACGGGAAGTTCAAATCCGCGGCGCTCGACACCGACGACACGTTCTCGCAAACCTTCACCGCGCCGGGCGAATATGAATATTTCTGCTCGATCCACCCCTATACGACCGGGAAGATCGTCGTGAAACCCGGCGGCTCGTCGTAACCCTCACTTGCCGAGATGGAAGAATTCGACGGCGTTGCCGGCCCAGATCTTGCGTTTGTCGGGTTCCGGGATGTCGGCGTAGATCTTGTCGATGATCGGGCGCGAATTGGGCCATTCGTTCTCGATGTGCGGGAAGTCGGTGGCGAACATGATGCGGTCGACGCCGACGTGCTGGCGCTCCTCGATCGCGACCCGCTCGTATTGCACGCTGAAATAGACGTGCTCGCGCACATAATGGCTCGGCAATTCCCTCAACGGCTGGAAGCCGAGATATTCCTGCGCCCAGCCGAGGTGGCGCTGGTACCACAGATCCATGTGCTCGAGCCAGAACGGGACCCAGCCGAGGCGAGTCTCGGCAAAGAAGATCTTGAGCTTCGGATGGCGCTCGAACACGCCGGCCAATACCAGCTGGGCAATGCTGACCGACGGCGCTAATCCGAAATTGCACAGCCATTCGAGGAACGGCCGCCGCAGCCGCTGCATGATCACCGGGTCTTCTTTCGGGTATTTGAAGGTCGGCTGCGTCGCGCGCGCACCTGTGCGGTAGAACTGTACGTGCACCGTGACCGGCATCTGCATATCGACGGCCGCGGCCCAGAATTTGTCATCTTCCGGCGTCGGGTAGCCTTTGGCACTGGGCAATGCGCCCAATAGGACGCCCTTGAGCCCGAGCTTCTTGCAATGCTTCATCTCGGCGATCGCGTCGTCGACATTGGTGATCGGAATGACCCCCATGCCGATCAGACGGTCGGGCGCCACAGCGCAGTATTCCTCGGCGAGCCAGTCGTTGTAGCCGCGGATGACCGCCTTGTAGACCTCGTCATGCGCGATGTTGCGCCAGAAGACGGGGCCGGCCACCATCGCCGCGAACAATACTTCAGCGTCCATGCCGTCCTGGTCTTGCTCCTTGACGCGCTGCTCGGGCGAGCCGGTGCCGGCAGCGTCTGCGACCTTGAGGCCGAAGGGCTGCCAGGTCCCCTCGGCGCGGCCGGCCCGCAGATCGAGGAAATTCGCCTCCAACAGCGGCTGACCCTCGATCATCAGCGCGTCGCCGCCATCCGGCAGATGAACGGTGTGCGGCGCGCGGTCGCGGTATTTCTCCGGCACCCGGTGCACCCAGCGCTCCGGCGGCACCTCGAGATGCCCGTCGCTCGACATCAGCCTGTATTCGCGCGCCATTGCTTTCTCCCTCGGTTCTGTCATTGCGAGGAGCGCAGCGACGGAGCAATCTCGATTGCCAGGGGAATACCCGGCGCGAGATTGCTTCGCTGCGTTTGCAATGACAACTGGATCACGCCTCGTATTGCACCAATGCGCCAGGCGCCGGACAATAGTCGAGACAGTCGCCGCAGCCGGTGCATTTTATTTCCTGCACCTCGTAGAGGTGCCGCGGTTCCAACAGCATCGGGCGGATTGCCGATTCCGGGCAGACCTCGCGGCAGAGGCCACAGGAATTGCAGATCGCGTAGTCGATCCGCACCTTCATCTGATCCCGCCGACCTGGTGCAGCAGATAATCCAGCGCGTCCTCGACCGGTTTTTGCGTCTCCGCCGTCGCGCAGAGAAAATCGATCTGGAATTTGCCTTCCATAAAATGCATCAGCTCCTCGTCGCGCTGGCTCAAATGCTCGTGACGGACCAGCGGATCGTCGACCCGGTCCAGATAGGCCGTGATGCCGATGCAGGCATTAGCCTCCTGGTAATAGTTCTGCGCGGCGCGGGCCAATGGATGGATGTGCGGGAACATCATTGAGAGGCCGAAATAGGCAGGGAGCGGCTGGGTATTGGCCTGCGCGATGTCCATCAATTCGCGTTCGTCCTTGATCCAGCCCTTGCCGAGCAATACGTCGGCGTGCAATTTACTGTGCTTGCACTCATCCCAGATCTGGCGCGCGCGCATCCGCTGCAGATCGATGTAGCGCTCCTGGTCGGCGATATCGACCGACAGCAGCTGCCCCGACATCTGCTTGATCGACATGTGCACGCCCTCGGCGGCATAGCCGCGCAATGCGCGTTCCTTCTTCCAAGCCTCGTCGTTGCGCCCGAGCTCCTCCTCGATCTCGGCGAGCGTAGGCTGCAGCGAAATTTCCCAACCCTTGAGGCATTTCTCCCGGGTCAGCCGCAGCCGGAACTCGGCCCCCGGCGCCCCCGGCATCGTCGGCCACACCCATCTGTCGAGAAACCGGTCTAGGATCGGATGCATCGTTCAGGCCTCCTGCCAGGCTTCGGGTGGCGGCGGCACCATCGAGCGGCCGCTCTCGACCTCGATGATCGAGCCTTCCGCCGGGCAATACATCAGGCACGCTGTGCACCCGGGGTAAGTGCATTTCTGCAGATCGATTTCGATGCGGTGCAACGGCTCCAATGCGACATAGACCGCGTTGATGTCGATCTCGCGGCACACGATGTAGCACATCCGGCATTCGGTGCAGCGCTGGTGATCGATCTTGAGAGTGGGCATGCCCGCCTCCTTCAATCGGTCACTTGCCGGCGCGGGGCCGGCGGCCGCGGCGCTTCACGCCCCAGCACAAAGGCGCTGAGTTCGCCGAGAAATCGGCCGTAGTCGCGCTTGGCGACGGCGCAGGCCCAGCGGCACAGCTCGGCCTCGACGGGTTTTTCAACGAACTCTTCGACGATGCGCCGGCCCATATTGATATGGCTGCGGTTTTCGACGAACTGGCTCTCGAAGACGCCTTTGAGGTCGGGGTCGGCGATTGCTTCCGTCAGTCCCTCCATCCAGGCGAGCTCAAGGACCTTCGGTCCCAAATTCAACGCCGCGATCCGGATCGGGTGAGGGTAGGTGGCCAGGTTGCGCAATGAAAAGACATAATAAGCCAGCGCCGAATCCAGCACGAAACAGCCGGAGGGATGGCGAAAGGCGTCCTTCTGCGTGGCGGCGAACCCCTTGCGCAGCAATGCATCGAGATAGAGCATTTCGTGTGTCGACTCGTCGACGATCTGCTTCGAAAACAAGTATTTGATCGAGGGCGGGAAGTCGTTGATTTCAAGGCCCTGACCCCACCCGCCATAGATGTAATAAAACATCCGTTCGAGGGTCCACAGCCGGCCGATCATCCGGTGCGCCGCCTCGTCATCCAGGCCATCCCGACGGATCGCATGGATCACGTCCTCCACCAGTGTTGCGCGGCTCTCGCTGCGGCTTTTCTCGATCAGCTCTCGCGCGAGGTCTTTTCCTGGCAGCTCGGGCATAGTTTGGAGCCCGACCCGAAGTGAATCTCCTACACTTGACGGGCTACCCGTCATTCCCGCGGAAGCGGGAATCCAGGGCGGCGCGGCCGCAGCAATTGCCGCTGGACCCCCGCTTTCGCGGGGGTGACGAGAACCCAAGGGATGAGCGTGGATTACAGATCTCACGGCTCGAATACGACGAAGCACTTGTTCGAGTTGAAGATGTAGCTCTGCACGTAGGAGGTTTCGGTCGGCCGACGCCCGAGCTCGTTCATTGCGCCGACGAGACACATCCAGTTCAGGACCTCCTGCTGGCCGCTGTCCTCGATCGCGCTCAACGGCCGCTGCCGCCAGGTCGCATAATCGGCGGCCTGCAACGCCTCGTAGAGCGCGCGGTCGGCTTCGACGTCGGGGTAGAGCAAGTAATGCTTCGGCGTCAGAAAGGCGTGCGACCAGCTGGATGAGGCGATCAGCGCCACCCGCCACGGGCTCTTCTCCACGACCCGCGCGCAGGCCGCGCCGAGATCGAAGCAGCGCCATGGGGCAGGGGAGGGGGGATCGAGCTCGTCTTCCGACGGGAACTGGCTCAACCCGCGCGCGCCGGCCTGCTGCGCAACGACGCGGCGGCCGTAGCAATTCACCTGGAACGGCACGACCGGATAGGGGAAGCCCTTGCGGTCGTAATCGAGGAACAACAGCGTGTTGAGAAACGCATGGCCGAGCTGGTGATGCAGCGGCTTGTAGGCGTAGGAGACGTCGAACCCGGCCTCGATCATGCCGCCGGCGATGAACTTCCCGGCATCGCGATAGCCCTCGTATTCGAAGGTTTTCTCCGTCGGCTCGTTCCACACGTTCGGGCCGCGATAGTATTGCCACGGCCTTGTCGTCAGCGATTCATAGGCCAGCACGCAGAACGGAGGGATGATATCTTCCTTGAAGTTCTCGTATTGGTCGTCGCCCCAGATCACGACAAAATCGGGGGCGAACTCGTCCAACACCCGCCGGGCGTTGCGAAAACCGGTGAGCAGCGCCTCGCGGTGATGCCTGGCGGCGGTCAGCCCCGCATCGGCGCCGTATTCTTCGCGCATCGCCGCGGGCCAACCCGATGGGTCCCGCATCCGCTCCGGGATCGCCGGGTCATCAAGGGCACGCTTCAGAATGCGGCCCAGATTCTCATCGGTTCCCGAGAGCGGCGGAAAATGAGTGACGCCGAGGCCCAGAATCTGTCCCATGCCATCCTCCCTTGGATACCATAGGGCGAGAATAGGCCTCGACCGTGCCAGGGACAAGTGCGGAGGCGCCGAACTCGCCGGATCGGATCGGGACGACAACCCTCGCGGCGTTGCCGTTTGCCGCTAGCCTAAGTCGATACAACCGGTCCGGATGCCGGCCTCGTAGATCGCCTGCGCGCGGGGTCAACGCCGCGTGGACCGGCTCGAAACGGTTCGGCTCGCGCAATCGCAGCGGCTTCCAGCATCAGGCGCCCGACGACACGTCCCTCCCAGCCATCAACCTCCATGAGGCGGATCGTTGGCGCAGCCAATCGCGCGTTTGGGGAGTCGGCCCGCAGCTCACGCCACCGCGCGTCAAGGGTCTGCCTCAGGAGTTTGTGATCAGTGGCGATGTTAACGAGCAAGACCAAGCGCTCGAGCGGAACGGTGTCGAGAAGCGTCTGCAGCTCGAACACGCAACCGGGATGCTGTTGACCGAAACTCCGCAGATCCATTATGACCAAATGTACATCGCTCATCAGCGATTTGACGACAGGGCGCCAGACCTCGCCGGCGCAGAACAGCTCGGCGATCCGAAATCTTCCGTCAGGGCCGCGGCTATCGTCCATTGCCGCGATCCGTTCGGCGAGTTGGCTCTCGTCACGGATAAACAGGCGCCTAAGGCGGCCACTGACAAAGGCGAGTAGTTTGCCCGGCTCAATAGTCCGCGCCGCCAAATCCGGCGCAGCGATAAGCCGGATACTCCCGAGATGACGCCAGCGCGCGGCGATCAGGTCCATTAGGCGGCTCGTGCGCCGGCTGGCATCCAAAGACACGCAACAACAGGAGGCGTATTGGCCGCTGGTCTGTATTGGCCACAAAGACCCGAAATCCGACGACTGTCACGGCCTTGTAGGCCGCAAAGGCGAGTAGGCCTACCGCTCCCCAGGCGGCGGCCTCGTTTGCGAGACTGTCGCAGAGCATCAGGGCCTGCAGAAACCAAATTGTGTCGACGATCAGCATCTGATCGCTGAACCGTCGAGCCGCATAAGCCTTGGCCACCCAGCCGACTACGAGCCAGCCCAGCAACGCCCCCATCACCAATCCCGCGGTATTCACTCCCCGCCACAAGGTCCCGGCCCCAATTTCCGTTGCGCCGAGTACCCAGTTGGCAAACCCCAGTCCGACCGATGTCCCAAGGGAAAACGTAGCGAGATACCACCCCAAGGACACCAGTGTGCCAAAAATCAGAAGAACCGTCCCGACCGCCCTGACCGTGCGGTTCAGGAACAGCAGCAAGAAGATGCTTGGGGCGTCGAACATCGCCCAGAGCAGGATCGGATTCGCGAAAGCCGGGAAGGTGACCGATCCGATGGAGCTAGGACGCGAACCATTAAAGATGGACCAGAAGCAAAACAGCGCGATCACTGCAGCGTACAGGGTGATGACGACAAGGTGCTGCCGGCGGTCGCCGGTCCAGAGTAAATTCAGCGTGAGAACGATCGGCCAAGCATAGAGCCAAGCGACGCACGCCGTACGAAGCGGCCGAAATTCGGTACCGGAGAAAGCGAAGAGCAAGCAGGTGGCGGAGATGCCAAAGACGAGGCCGGCCGCCGAGTAGATTGCAGCGCACCGGTATATGGAAGGGAATTTTGCGAAGGCCGGGGAAAGGGCGCGGGGCGCTTGGTCGGCGCTCTCAGTGGCGTAGGTCAATTGCGAGAGCGGTTCCTGCCGGGGATGATTGTCCGGATAGCTGGCATGACCGGGGGCGATCACGCTTCGCATGTACCGGCCGATCGCCCGCTTGTAGAGGACTACGAGCACAAAACCTGCTGCCGACGCCAACACGCCGCCGAGCAGGAAAATAAAGGTCATCGCACCCTGGTTCAGCAGCTGCATTGCAGGAATCCTTTGAACGGCACGATAACTTCGAGCACGGCCGATCTTTGGCGACCGCGAGCGGGCGGGCGCCGCGTCCAGCTCCGGGAGAGCGAAAAGGCCATTAGCGAAGCCAGGATCATCGATCTCGCCGTCTCAGGAGGCGCCGCCGATTTGTCCGCCTATCAAAATCTAAACCCTGAGGGTTCGTTCCCGTGTGAATTCGCTCACACAGCCCCTTTTTTTAAGCAGACTGAGGCAACATCCGAACCAGGCGGCGATTCGAGTGCGAATTCTCGCCCACGCAGCGCCCGGCAAATACGGAGAGGACGGAATCCCTGGTGGTAGGCTGCCGTCGTTGCGTGGTCCCGGACGGTTGTGGCAAGAGAAGGCAGGATTGGAGGCAGCGGAGACTTCTTTAATGGCGTCTGTCCAAGTGAGCCGTCGGCTGATCTTTGCAGTTCCTTTCCTTGCGGTATCTGGCGCGGCAGGCCGGGCATTGGGAGCCGGCGAGGGCGATTTTTATGGCTTCCTCTATGGGATCCGCCGCGACGCCGCGGCGCAGGGGATCCGGACATCGACGATTGACGTGGCGCTGCGCAACGCCGAGTTCCTGCCGCATGTCATAGAGCTCGACCGCAAGCAGCCGGAAGGTCAGCTGACCTTTGCCCAGTATCTCGAGAAGGTCGTCACAGAACAGCGCATGGATAGTGCGCGCCAACAGCTGGCCGAAAACCGCGTGCTGCTCGACGGGATCTGGCGGCGCTACAATGTCGAGCCGAGGTTCATTGTTGCCCTGTGGGGGATCGAAAGCGATTTCGGCAAGGTCATGGGCAATTACGCGGTGGTATCGGCGCTCGCCACCCTCGCCTATGACGGACGCCGCAGCTCGTATTTCCGCGGCGAGCTGATCTCGGCATTGCGCATTCTTGATCAGGGACACATCAGGGCCGACAACATGATGGGCTCCTGGGCGGGCGCGATGGGGCAATGCCAATTCATGCCGTCGACCTTTCTCGGATACGCGGTGGATTACGATGGTGACGGCCGGAAAGACATCTGGAACGACCGCGCCGATGCGCTGGCCTCGATCGCAAACTTCATCTCGCGCTTGGGTTGGCGCGGCGGCGAGGGCTGGGGGCGTGAGGTCATGCTGCCGGCAGGGTTCGATGCCCGCTACACCGGGCTCGAAGTCAAGCGGCCGGCTGGCGAGTGGAGCCGGCTCGGGGTTCGCAGCATCGATGCCGGCCCGCTTGCGGGCCGCGAGGGCGAGGCCTCGCTTGTGATGCCGGATGGCGCCGGCGGGCCGGCCTTCCTCGTCTATGACAATTTCCGCACGATCATGAAGTGGAACAAATCCACGTATTTCGCGACCGCCGTCGGTTATCTCGCCGACAGCATGGCGCGAGGCTGACTAAGGCAAAATCATCAGGACTGATCTTCGTCCGGGCCGGGCGTTCTCGGTCCGGAAGAGAGAGTGAGCGAAAATGGCGGATCGGAAAATCGGGAGAGTTTCTATGGCGCGCTCGATTGCCGCCATGATTGTGGCAGTCTTGCTCGCAGCCGGGCTCAATGGCCACCCGGCAGCAGGCGCACGAGGCCATGCCAAACCCAAAGCCACCGCCGCCGCCCAGGTCCCGGCGAATCCGTCGGCAGGCATGGAAACACAGGCGACGCACGCCTTTGTCATCGAGGCTGAGACCGGGACGGTGCTGCTCGACAAAGCCGCCGACGAACACATGCCGCCGGCCTCGATGAGCAAGATCATGACCGCCTATGTCGTCTTCGACATGCTGAAGCAAGGCCGCGCCAAGCTCGATGACGAATTGCCGGTCAGCGAGCGTGCCTGGCGGCTGCAAGGCTCGAAGATGTTCGTGCCGATCGGCGGGCGCATCAAAATCGACGATCTGCTGAAAGGCGTGATCATCCAGTCCGGCAACGACGCCTGCCTCGTCCTCGCCGAAGGCCTCGCCGGGAGCGAGGAAGCATTTGTCGAGATAATGAACCAGAAAGCGAAGGAGATCGGGATCAAGGACAGCCATTTTGCCAATGTCGATGGTCTGCCCAGTCCCGACCATTGGATGACCGCGCGCGATTTGGCGACTTTATCGATCCGAACGATCCAAGACTTTCCGGAATACTATCACTACTACAGTGAAATGGGGTACGAATATAACAACATCAAACAAGGCAACCGTAACCCGCTGCTCTATAAAGGGGTCGGCGCCGACGGGCTGAAGACCGGCCATACCGAGGAAGCGGGCTACAGCCTGACCGCTGCGGTGAAGCGCGACGATCGCCGCATCATCCTCGTCTTGGGTGGCCTGCCGACGATGAAAGCGCGTGCCCAGGAAAGCGAAAGACTGATCGACTGGGCGTTTCGCGAGTTCAACAACTACAAGCTGTTTGCGGCCGGCGACAAGGTCGAGGACGCCGAGGTGTGGCTCGGTTCCGACCCGAAGGTGCCGCTCACCGTCGCCAATGATCTGGTCGTGACCCTGCCGCGCAAGTCGCGCAAGGACATGAAGGTGACCGCCGACTATGACCGCCCCATTCCGGCGCCCGTCAAGAAAGGCCAGGCAGTCGGCAAGCTGGTGGTGATCGCTCCCGACGTGCCGCCGACCGAAGTGGCGCTCGTTACCGGTGCGGATGTCGACCGCATGGACCCCCTCGGCCGTATCGCCACCCTGGCCGGCTATCTGGTGTGGGGCGGCCGGCGCTGAGGTGACGGATCCTCGCGGCCGCTTCATCTCGATCGAGGGGGGCGAAGGCGCCGGTAAGTCGACGCAAGTCGGATTGCTGGTGGCGGCGCTCGACCGCGCGGGGATCCCGGTACGGGCGACCCGTGAGCCCGGAGGATCCCCCGGCGCCGAGGCGATCCGGCGGCTGTTGCTCGAAGGCGAGGGCGAGCGCTGGGATGCGATCAGCGAAGCCCTGTTGCTCGTCGCCGCGCGGCGTGATCACGTCGCTCGCCTCATCGCTCCTGCTCTCGCGCAAGGCGTCTGGGTGGTGTCGGACCGGTTCGCGGACTCCACCATGGCCTATCAGGGCTACGGCAAAGGAGTTGCATTCGATGATCTTGCCACATTGCACCGCCGCGCCCTCGGCGGTTTCGCGCCGGACCTGACCGTGATCCTCGATCTGCCGGTCGAAATCGGGCTCGCCCGCGCTGCCGCACGCTCGCCCGCCGACCGGTTCGAACGCCTCGACCGCGATTTCCACGAAAAACTTCGCCAAGGGTTCCGCCAGATCGCCGCCGAGAACCCTACCCGCTGCATCTTGATCGACGCCTCGGGTGACCCGCAGACCGTGCACAGTGCGGTGGTAGCTGCGGTCGAGCAACGATTGGGCGTCGCAGTTGCCCCTCACCCCAGCCCTCTCCCCGCGAGCGGGGAGAGAGAGGGCCCCGCGTCAGCGGGAGGGTGAGGGGCAGCGAGAGGCGGGACGCGAGGCTTGCTCGCACCCCGAGAGAACGCAGAACTACTGGGCCACGAGAATGCCGAGCGCGAGTTGCGCCGGCTCGTCGAGGCGGGACGGCTGCCGCACGCGATCCTGCTGAGCGGGCCGCGCGGCATCGGCAAGGCGACGCTGGCTTTTCGGCTCGCCCGCTTCCTGCTCGCCGGGCCAAGCAGCGGGGAGGGGCTCGAGGTCGATCCCGGGAGCAGCCTGTTCCGCCGGGTTGCATCCGGTGGCCATGCCGATCTGCTCACCGTCGAGCGGGCCTATGATCCGCGGCGCCGCCGGATGCGCAGCGACATCATCGTCGAGGATACGCGCGCGATCGCTGGTTTTTTCCGGCTGACCGCCGCCGAGGAGGGGTGGCGCATCGCCATCGTCGACGGCGCCGAGGAGATGAACCGCAACGCTGCCAATGCACTCTTAAAGATCCTCGAAGAGCCGCCACGCCGGGGGCTGCTGCTGCTCGTCAGCCACAGCCCGGGCCGGCTGCTGCCGACTATTCGCTCGCGCTGCCGGCACTTTCCGCTGGCAGCACTCGCGTGTCCGCTGGTCTTACAGCTTCTCGGACAGCACCGGCCTGAACTCTCGCAATCAGACGCCGAGGCGCTGGGGGGGCTGGCCGAAGGCAGCATCGGCCGGGCGATCGAGCTTGCCGACGCCGGCGGACTGGCGCTCTACCGCTCGATTCTAGGCATCGTTGCGCAGGTTCCGCGCGTCGAGGTCGCCGAGCTCCATGCCTTTGCCGACAAGCTCGCCCGCCCCGACGCGGAAGAGGCCTATCGAGCCAGCGAGCAATTGCTGTCGCAGTTTCTTGGCAGGATGGTCGTTCTTGCCGCCGGTCGGCCGTTCGGACCCGAAGAGCTGATCGCCGGCGAGGGGGAGGCGATGCAGCGCCTCGCGGCTTGCGCCGATCCGGCGCGCTGGGCGGATCTGCGTGACCGGATCGGCCGCGATTTCGCCAACACCGACCAGCTCAACCTCGACCGCAAGCAGGCCATCCTCGGCGCGTTCTTCGCCGTCGAGGAAATGGCGCGATAGCGAGAACGCGTCGGCCGCCCGGGTGGATCGCGATCGGAACGCGCCCATATCTGGGGTTTGGAGACTGTCATGACCGCCGACCGGCCATTCTTCGTCACGACCCCGATCTATTACGTCAACGACACGCCGCATTTGGGGCACGCCTATACGACGGTAGCGTGCGACGCGCTGGCACGGTTCATGCGGCTCGACGGGCGTCGGGTGAAGTTTTTGACGGGCACCGACGAGCACGGCCAAAAGGTCGAGCAATCGGCGCGCATTGCCGGCATCTCGCCGCAACAGTTCACCGACCGCATTTCCGAGTCGTTTCGCGATATGACGCGGCTCCTCGATATCAGCGCAGACGATTTCATCCGCACCACAGAAGCGCGGCACGTCCGCGGCGTCCAGGCGCTGTGGCAGGAATTGGAACGCCGGGGGGAAATCTATCTCGGACGCTTTGCCGGGTGGTATTCTGTGCGCGACGAAGCCTTCTACGACCAAGGCGAGTTGGTCGACGGAAAGGCGCCGACCGGCGCCGAGGTCGAGTGGCTGGAAGAGGAGAACTATTTCTTCCGGCTTTCCGCGTGGCAGGACCGGCTATTGGCCTATTACGATGCAAATCCGGATGCGGTCGCGCCGCGCAGCCGGCGCAACGAGGTCGTCAGCTTTATCAAGTCGGGCTTGCGCGACCTGTCGATCTCGCGAACCAGCTTCAGCTGGGGAATTCCAGTCCCGGGTAACCCCGATCACGTGATCTATGTGTGGCTCGACGCACTGGCCAACTACATCACCGCCGTTGGCTATCCGGAGACCCAAAGTCAGGAGTTTTCGACGTTCTGGCCCGCCGATCTTCACCTGGTCGGCAAGGACATCGTGCGCTTCCATGCGGTCTATTGGCCGGCTTTTATGATGGCTGCCGGTCTCGAGCCGCCGCGCCGCGTCTTCGCCCATGGCTGGTGGACAGTAGAGGGGCAGAAGATGTCGAAATCGCTAAACAACTTCGTCACGCCGAAGCAGCTCGTCGAGACTTACGGGCTCGATGCGGTGCGTTATTTTGTGCTGCGCGAATTGCCGTTTGGCAGTGATGGCGATTTTTCGCACCGCGCCGTCGTTGGCCGGCTCAACGGCGATCTCGCCAATGATTTCGGCAATCTGGCGCAGCGCGTGCTGGTGATGATCAATCGCAATTGCGGTGGCTGCGTGCCCGATCACGGCGAGCTCGGCGCCGCCGACAACGCATTGCTGAAGGCTGCACAAAACTTGCTCGGGACAGTGCGTGGGCATATTGCGGAGCAGGCTTTTCACCTGGCGCTCGAAGCGATCTGGCGGGTGGTCGGAGAGGCCAACCGCTATGTCGACGAGCAGGCGCCATGGGCGCTCAGCCGCAGCGACCCGGCGAGGATGCGCACCGTGCTCTACACGTTGGCCGAGACGCTGCGCCATTTGGGAATCCTGGTTCAACCCTTCGTGCCCGGCGCGGCGCGAACGCTCCTCGATCAGCTGGCAGTGCCGGAGGCCGCGCGCGATTTCATCGCCTTGGCCGAGGCGCCGCTCGCCCCGGGGACACGCTTGCCGAAACCGGAAGCTATCTTTCCGCGCTTTGTCGAAGCAGGCGCAGGCAATTCGTGATCGTGTCCGCGGCCCACCTCACCCTCCCCATCGCTGACGCGACGGGTCCCCTCCCTCTCCCCCAGTGGCGGAGAGGGAATTAAGGCGCCCCCTTGCCATCCCTCTCCGCCCTCGGGGGCGGAGAGGGCAGGGTGAGGTGGGGGCTCAGCGAAGGTAATCCATGCTGGTCGACAGCCACTGCCATCTCGACTTTCCGGATTTCGCGGCAGAGCGGGACGCCGTGATCGGCCGCGCCCGGGCCGCCGGGGTCGAAACGATGCTGACGATCTGCACGCGGCTCGACCAATTCGACGGGGTGCGCGCGATCGCCGAGGCTTATGACGATATCTGGTGTTCGGCCGGGGCGCATCCGCATGAGGCTGCCGATCATGCCCCGCTGCTCACCGAGCAGCTTCTCGCGCTGACCGAACACCCGAAGGTCGTCGGCATCGGCGAGACGGGCCTGGACTTTCATTATGATCTAAGCCCCCGCGATATTCAGGAGCGCGTCTTCCGCGTCCACATCGCGGCGTCGCGCGCCAGCGGGCTGCCACTGATCATCCACGCCCGCGAGGCGGATCGCGAGATCGCGCGGATCCTTGAGGAAGAGCGGCCGCCCCCGGGGGTCTTGCATTGCTTCAGCAGCGGCCGGACCCTCGCCGAAACCGCGATCGCGCTCGGATTTTATGTTTCGATCTCTGGGATCGTGACATTCCGGAATGCCGAAAAGCTGCGCGCGATCGTGCGCGACCTGCCGCTCGATCGGCTGCTCGTCGAGACCGACGCGCCCTATCTCGCGCCGGTGCCCTATCGCGGCAAGCGCAACGAGCCGGCCTTCGTGGCGGCGACCGCGGCAGCCGTGGCCGCGATCAAGGGCGTTGATCCGCAGTGCCTCGCGGCGGTAACGCACGACAATTTCTTCCGCCTCTTCACCAAGGCGACGCCGTCCGCAGAATGAAGGTTACGGTCCTCGGCTGCGGCGCCTCGACCGGCGTGCCGGCGATCGGCCCGGACTGGGGACGCTGCGATCCGGCCGATCCGCGCAACCGGCGCCGGCGCGTGTCGGTATTGGTCGAAATCCGCGACGTAATCATCCTGATCGATACCTCGCCCGATCTGCGCGAGCAATTGATCGACGCCCGGGTGTCACGGTTGGATGCCGTGATCGTGACCCACGCCCATGCCGACCACCTGCACGGGATCGATGATCTGCGGTCGGTCAACCGGCTGATGCGGCGGGCGATCCCGCTCTTTGCTAATGCGAAGACCTTGAGCGAGATCGGCCGGCGCTTTGGCTATGTACTCGAGCCGCCGCTCGAGCCGGGCCGCTTTCACAAGCCTACCCTCGAGCCGCACGAGATCAGAGGCCCGTTCGAGATCGCCGGGATCCCGGTCATCCCGTTCGCCCAGGACCATGGCTTCAGCACGACCCTCGGGCTGCGGATCGGCGGTTTTGCGTACTCGACGGACGTGACCGAACTCGACGATGCGGCGTTCGCCGCAGTTGAAGGGGTCGAACTGTGGATCGTCGATTGCCTCAGGCGCGACCCGCATCCGACGCATTCTCACCTCGTGAAGACCTTGTCGTGGGTCGCACGCGTGCGTCCGCGGCGCGCCGTGCTGACCCATATGGACCAAAGCCTCGACTACCGCGAGCTCAGCGCCGAATTGCCGAGCGGCGTCGAGCCCGGCCAGGACGGCCTGGTGATCGAGCTGCCCGAGCTGTAGCTAGCGGTGTTCGGGAAGCGCAGTTTCCCGTAAAACCTGTCGGAACACTTTACACGCGCGACGAGATCTTTTGCTGGGAAGCGGGATTCTACTTCCCGGGCACGCCGCAGCCGATGGCGGCTTAACGAAATGGCTGTAAGAAAGTCCGACGAACCAGTGGCCGAAAATTGGCCCATACCAACTAAACCGTTCAAATATTTGAGCGATTTTCGGTGGCACGATGATTGCTACCTAGGCGTCGGTATGAAACAAGCGACACAATGAGGAGTTGTTAATGAACATTAAGCACTATCTGATCGCCAGCGCGATCCTGAGCGCTGCCACGGTTGCCGGTGGACTGGCGAACGCCGCACCGTGTCCGAATATCAACGGGGTTACGACGTGCAACGTCATCATCACCGCGGGACCCGGCGGCTCCTTCGTGACAACCGTTCCCAACCCGAACCCGTATGACGGTTCCGATGACAACCTCGTCGGCATCGTCAACAATTCCGGGAGCACGATTACGCAGCTCACCTTCATCGGAAGCGGCAATGGCGGCGGCTTGTTCGCGTTCGACGGCGACGGCCTCCAGTCTTACAACGGAGCGGCGGGCGGAGCACCCGATGGGTCTGGGTACGGCGGAAAGGTGTCGAGCACCGCTAATTTTGACCTGACCGGTGGCAACGACTTTTTCACCAACATCACAACGACATCCGTGTTCGACGACACCGGAACGGTCGTCTTCGGCGCGGGCGGGATCCCCAATGGAGGCTCTGCGTATTTCTCACTGGAGTTGGCGCCGAGCATCAATATCACGCCGGTGACCCCAACCCCGGAGCCTGCCAGCCTCGCGCTGCTCGGCGCCGGCCTCGCCGGTCTCGGTTTGGCGCGCCGCCGCCGAAAGCTAGCCTAAAACTGCTACAATCTCGGCTACACGGGCGGCTGGTGTTCAGCCGCCCATTCTTTTGCGCGCCGAGCATGATCGAGCGCAGACCCGGGCGGCTGAGATCGGACAATCGCGGGTGAGCCGCGCGCCGCCAACGCCATCTTGGCCCGCCATCCCCGTCCATCATGTTTCCTACTCGGCATATGATTGGCTGCTCCCCAATCTCGAGCAAAAGCTGCCGCAAGCCCTTGATTATTTGTAGTCGCAAATCGAGCCGAAAGTCGGCCTTTCCGGGAAGCGGGTGTTCATTGGCGAGTACGGTTTCCCTGCCGACCGCTGCACGCCGCAGGAACAGGACACCCTATCTCGGCGGGTGATGCGAAGCGGGCTCGAATGGGCATGCCCGTTCGTCCTTTATTGGGAAATCTACAACGACGAGGTCAGGGATGGCCGCCAGCGCGGATTTTGGCTGATCAACGATGAGAGCCGAGGTCCCAGAGAATTTGCCGCTGGCCAGCTTAACGAAATTAATGTAAACAATACCGACACATCATCAAGTATAAATTATTCTTTACCAACTAAGTGCTTTAAAAACGGGTAACAAACGCGATTGGCATGAGAGTTGCGTATTTCTCCTTGCCTCACGTCACTCATCCATGACTAGGGAGTTGTTAATGAATATTAAGCATTATCTGACGGTCGGCGCGATCGTCGGCGCTGCCGCGCTTGCCGGCATCGGACAGGCAAATGCGGGACCGTGGAATGGAGCATTCGGCGCCAGCGGGGTGTGCCCTAACGTGCTCGGAGCCGATGGCGGGAACGGCGCCGGATCGGGCTCGGCGACCGATTGCAACCTGTTTGTTACGTTTAATGCGAATGGGTCGATCACGACAACCAATGGCCCCCAGGTCGATTATGAGGGCGTCGAAGATGCGTTGATCGGTGTCATCAACAACACCGCCAGCACAATCTCGTCGTTCAATATATCGGCACCGGGCATCTTCGGATTTGAGGGCGACGGCATCGAAACCTATGTCAGCAATCATCTGCCGCTGGTTGCGGGTAATCCGGACACTTCCGGTTACGGCGGTCCGCAAGTGTACTTCACCAACATCAGCGGGAATACCGGCACAGTCAACTTCGTCGGCGGAATCGCACCCGGCGGAACTGCATTCTTCTCGCTGGAGGAGCCCATCGACATCAATGCTCCGCCGATCATCACCACGGCCGCGCCCGAACCTGCCAGCCTCGCGCTACTCGGCGTCGGCCTCGCCGGTCTCGGTTTTGCACGCCGCCGCCGGAAGCTTGCTTAAAACTGCTACAATCTCGGCGACACGGGCGGCTGGTGTTCAGCCGCCCGTTCTTTTGTGCGCCGAGCCGAGCATGATCGATAGCAGACGCGAGCGGCTGAGCTGGGACACCGCTAGCATCATCTGATCACGTTGCGTCGGCCCTCGTCGCCCCCGCGAAAGCGGCGCGAAAGCGGGGGACAGGGCAACCGTGAGATCGCTTGCCCCTGGGTTCCCGCATTCGCGGGAATGACGAACCAATATGATCGGAAACCGGGTCCGAGGGTCAGCGTTAAGGACGGCCTGCTGGTTTATCCATTTTATTTGGCCGTGCCGGTCGAGGGGGTCGAACGCGCCGGGGTGCTGGCTCGCGATGATGCCTACCGGCCGCTGGCCGACCATCGTGCGCACCAGATCTGCCAAACTCTCGGCTACCCGAATCGGAAGCCGGGGTCTGTCGCAGAAAATCTTCCAACGCAACTTCGCGACAATGGCGCCGAACTCTACAGAATGGTCGATGCGGTGGTGATCCCGCTCGAATTTTCGACCGGCAAAAAGATCAAGGTGGCGGAGGCCTTGGCGTGGAATGCTTTGTGAGATGATGCGAATCGGGCTCTAATGGGATGCCCGTTCGATCCTTAATTGGGAAATCTGCAACAACGAGGTTAGGGATGGCCGCCAGCGCGGATTTTGGCTGATCAACGATGAGGGCCGCAAGCAGCCGGTCTATTTCACGCTGAAGTTCGGTGGAGTTCGGTCAGTCTGCCGTGCGGTGGCTGCAATGATGCTCCCCGGGACCGCGCCGCGCATCGCCGATTCGCGACCCATTGCATTCGAAACCACCGAGCGGCCCCGCAGCCGCTTTTCCGGACGGGGTCTTTTCTGTCAATTTCCGCGCCGGAAACACGCTGGAGTGCCCAGAAATTGTTCAATTCGTCGAGGTATCGAGCGAACATTGGCCAACGCGGCGATCCAGAAAAAACGGGAATAGGCGGATCGGTGCACAACTAACCGGTTTGCCACATAATCGGGGGGAATATCCGACAGGTGGTATGGCGCTTGCTACCCTGGAAGAGAGGGTAAGTGGTGGCAACAGCTCGATAGGAGAACCGCAGGGTCAGGTCTTCTAACTAGAGCGAAGTGAGGATTCGAAAGGCTTTGAAATGAAGCATATCAACTACAGATTCGTCATGAGTACCGCCTTGGTTTCGGGGTTGCTCGGCGGTATCGGTACTGCCTGGGCCGAGGAGAACACCGAGCAACCGCCAGCGGAAGAAAAGCCGGCGGCCCCGACCGCGATGACGACCCCCGCTTTGACCGGTCCTCTTGCGGCCAATCCCAACCCGATGAATTTTGACTTGGGACCGCTCGGTCCAGTCTACCTGACCGGTGTCGTCACCCCTCTCGTATTATGGCAGAACAATCCTTTTCCCGCTGACCAACGGTCTCTCGGCAGTTTGAGCAATGGTCAGTTTTCCTTTCAAAAGACTGATGGTCTGTTTCAATATTACGTTCAGGTGGGTGCATATACGATACCCGGTCTCGGCGCCCCTTATTTCAATACTCCTAAGGCCACCGGAGACTTCTTCGGGCCGTTGCCGTTGGCGTGGGCAAAGTTGGCGCCGACCGATGCCTTCTCGGTCCAGGGCGGTAAGCTCCCGACCCTGATCGGCGCAGAAAACACCTTTACATTCCAAAACATGAACATCGAACGCGGGCTTCTGTGGGCCCAGGAACCGGCTATTAGTCGCGGTGGCCAGCTGAACTATACCGCCGGCCCTGTGGCGTTTGCATTTTCGCTCAACGATGGATTCTACTCAAACCGCTACACGTGGTTATCTGGTTCCGCGACCTATACGCTCGACACCTCCAATAACTTCGTCTTGGCGGCCGGCGGCAATTACGCACACACCGATAAACTGACAACTACGACACCTTTTTTTCAGACGACTGCAACGCCTTTGTTTCAGAACAACGAGACACTTCTTACCTTTGTCTATAATTACAATGCTGCGCCCTGGACTATAACACCTTACTTCCAGTACACCCATGTCCCTGCCGCTTCGACGATCGGTGCATTTACGGACGCATCGACTTATGGCGGGGCGATCTTGGCCAATTACAGCTTTGGCGAGGACTCCCCCCTGCCCGGGTTCAGCATTCCCATTCGCTTCGAATACATCTCCAGCACAGGAAGCACCGCGAATGGCGCCCCAAACCTGCTCTATGGCCCGGGCAGCAATGCGTGGTCGATCACCCTGACCCCGACCTATCAGTACAAGATCTTCTTCGCGCGCGCAGAAATCTCCCACGTCGGGGCGAGCAGCACGACACCTGGATTGGCGTTTGGCAGGGAAGGCACGAACACCACACAGACCCGCTTCTTGTTTGAAACCGGCGTTCTGTTCTGAGCTGGGCAAGGGCGATCGAGACGGCGCGGTCACGCGCAATCGGCCAGCGCGGCCATCGTGTCCTGCGGCGATGGGCCGCGCTCAATGTGGCGGCGATGCCAGAGGGCGTAGAAGAGCAAGTTCCAAGCGGCGCGGGCGGTTCGCCTACCGGCGGGGGCGGCAAACAGGCGCTCCACCGCATCGGGGCGGCAGATTTCGCGCACTGCGCTTGAACGGGCGACGAGGGGACCGAGGTCAGCCCCGCGACGCGCGATCCACTGCGCCACCGGAACCGTGAAGCCGCGCTTGCGGCTGAAGGGCTGCATGTCGGGCAGACGATCGGCGAGCCAGCGGCGCAACAGCCATTTGCCGAACCCGCGCCTCACCTTGAGCTCATCCGGCAGGCGGAAAATAAGCGTCGCCAGCTCGGTGTCGAGATAGGGCGTGCGGCCTTCGGTACTGTGCGCCATCAGACAGCGATCGAGCTTGATCAGCAGATCGTTGGGCAGCCAATCGGCGCAATCGACCGCTTGCGCGACCTGCAACGGAGTTCGCCGGTGGCCGCTGTTGCGGATCTCGGCAGCAGCGATGCCGTCGCGCCAGCCGGCGATCTCGCTGCGCAAGATCCCGAGCCCGTCGAGCACGCCGCGCGCCCGCGGTGCGCGCCCGCCGGCCCACCATGGGCGCATTGCGCTGCGATAGTGTCCATACCCGGCGAACAGCTCGTCGCCGCCCTCACCCGTGAGAATGACTTTGAGGCCGGCTTCATGCGCCGCACGAGCAAGAGCCCAGGTCGGCAGGATCGCATAATCGGCGGCCGGGTCGTCGACGGCAGAGACGACCTCGGGCAGCAGCTTCCAAAAATCGGCTTCCTCAAACACGAGTTCGACATGCTCGGCCCCGACCGAAGCAGCGGCGGCGCGCGCGGCCGGGCGCTCGTCCGCGACCTCGCTCGCCGCGAAGCCGATCGTGAACGCCTTCACGGGGCGCTCGGCCAACCGAGCCATCATCATGAGCACCACCGTCGAATCGATGCCGCCCGAGAGAAATACGCCGAACGGCACGTCCGAGCGCTGGTGCAGGCGGACACTTTCCATAAGAGCGGCGTCCAATCGGGCGAGCGCCTCTGGCTCGGCGAGCTGCAGCGGTCCGCCCTCGGGCAGCGCTGCGCGGCGCCGGCGCTCGACGATGCGCCCCCGTCGCACCACCACCATCTCTCCCGGGAGCACTCGATTGATCCCGGCGAAGATCGTCTCACGGCCCGTGGTAAACTGCATCTGCAGCAGCTCGTTGCGCGCCGACCGGACGAGCTGCGGGGCGACGATGCCGGCCTCGATCAACGCGCCCGGCTCCGAGGCGAAAGCAAAGGCGCGCGGCGTTTCGGCGTAATAGATGGGCTTGATGCCGAACGGATCGCGGGTGAGGATCAGATGGCCGGCCGACGGGTCGTGCAGCGCAATCGCGTACATGCCCCGTAGATGCGCGGCGAAGTCGAGCCCGTATTGCCGATAAAGATGCAGCGGGAGCTCGCAATCCGACTGCGTCGACAACGCCGCCGAACGGGCGCTGCCGAGGTCGGACCGCAGTTCGAGGTAGTTGTAGATCTCGCCATTGGCGATCAGCGCCGCCCCACCCGGTTCGTAGAGCGGCTGGTCGCCGGTCGCCAGATCGATGATGGCGAGCCGGGTCTGCACCATCCCGACGTCCCCCGATCGGTATCGGCCATCGCCATCCGGGCCCCGGTGGCGCAGCGCGTCCCCCATGGCGCGCAGCGGCGCCGGCGGCGGGGCCACGCCGTCATATGTCATCAGCCCGGCGATCCCGCACATCAGCGTGCCACTCGATCGAAGAACCTGCGGTAACCGGCAACGACGATCGGCTCGGTGAAGTCGGTTTCGTAGGCCCGGCGGCCCGCTTTTCCGAGTTTCGCACGCAGCGCGGGATCCGCGCAAACGCGCTCGATCGCATCGGCGAGCGCTTGCGGGCCGCCGCCGCGGCTTCCGGGGAGCGGCACCAGGATACCGCTTTCGCCATCCCGGATCAGACTGGCCGGCCCGTCGCTCGCCGTGGCGACAACCGGCAATCCGGCGGACCAGGCCTCGATCACGACATTGCCAAGCGGCTCGTGCAACGACGGACAGACGAGAAGATCGGCCGCCGCCAACAAGCGCGGCACGTCCTCGCGCCAGCCGAGGAAACGGACCCGGCCGGTGATCCCCAGCCGGGTGGCGAGGCGTTCGAGGCGCGCCAGCAGCGGGCCGTCCCCTGCGATCCACAGCGTGATCTCCCGGGTTGCGGCGAGAGCCTCGAGCAACAGTTCGAACCCTTTGTTTGGGTGAAGCCGGCCCAGAGCCAACGCCAATGGCGCCCCACCCGCCGCCATGCTGCCTGCAGCGGCCGTCGCTGCAGCCGCTGAATCGGGAACAAAATTTGGCAGATAGGTGACCCGTTCGCGCGGCCAGCCTCTGGCGATAGCATAATCCACAATGGCGCGGGTGTTCCCAATCAGATGATCGCAGCGGCGATAATATTTCAGATCGTAATAACCGCCGAGGCGGGCGACATGCACAAAGTCGCCGCGCGGACACAGCCGCGTGGCGCGGCTCATCCAGGTCAGAACGATATCGGGGCGCCAGGCGGCGATCTCGCGACCGAAGGCCAATCGGGTCGCCAGGTCGAAGATGCCGCCGAACGCGAGTTCGCCGACCCCGACCCCGGCGGCGCGCAGGCATTGCGCCCGGCTGGAATTGCGGCGGATCAGCACCCGTTGCGGCTCGCCGGCGCGCTGCAGCGCCGCGGCGAGCCGGATGAAAAAAGTCTCCGCTCCGCCGTACTCCGCACCGGCGATTGCCTGCAGCACCCGCCGGGTCATCTCATCAGCGCTTCGAACCTGCCCGCGACGGCGTCCCAGCTGGATCCGCCTTGGGTCGCGAGAGCGGCAAGATGCCACTGCCGCCACAACGCGTCGTCGCGCAGCGCCGCTATCGCCGCCCTCGCAAATGCGTCGTCATTCTCGGCAACACGACCCGTGGCGCCATCGATGATCCGTTCGGGGGCCGAGCCCAGGGGCTGTACGATCGCCGGCACCCCCATCGCCTGCGCCTCGGCGAGCGCGAGACAGAACGTCTCCCCCGGATCGCCGCGGTAGAGCATGACCCTGGCGCCGGACAGGGCTGCCGCCAACTCTGCACGGCCGACCGGCGCGAAACGGCGTATCCGGTGCGCGGCGAGGCCGTCGACTCGCGCCAGAACCTCATCCATCCGCGGCGCTCGGGTCGAGCCGTAGACCCTCTCTCCGGCATAAATGTGCAATTCCGCCGGTGGCACTGCCGGCGCGATGCGCGCAACCCAGAGGTCGAGCAGCCAATCGAGCCCGCGCAGCGGGTTCGAGGTAAAAATTGCCCGCGGCGGTGGCGCCTCGCGTGGCGCTGCCGCACGAAAGCGGTCGAGCATCCCATAGGGTATGATCTCGCGCCCGCCGCAGGGCAGCCAGTCCGGCACCGTTGTTGCGTGGTAGGCTCCGGTTGTAATCAGGATCGGGCGGTACCGGGCGAGCCGCCACAGATTGCGCGGCTTTTTGAGATAACCTGCAGGATTGTGCAGCCAGAACAGCCGGCGCCCGGCTTTTCGAACGAGACCGATGACCCGGTGGCCGCGATTACCAATGTAAAGATCGCAGGCCGGCGGAATTCCGTCCGAAAGGGGCGCCCAGTGCACACCGTTGTGGCAGAGGGCGGCGGGGCAGCGATTGCGCACCGCAACCCGATGGCCGCGCCGCGCCAAGGCTTCGGCGAGCGCCGCGAACGCCGTCTCCGCCCCGCCGAGCGGCCCCCGCTCCGCCGTCGCCCCGTCAAAAGGGACGCCGTCATCGGCCATCACCACCTCAGCCATCGACTGCCCTCACCGAGAAGAGCCCCCCTCCGCCCCTATGGGGAATCGTGCTATTCTCGGTCAGGAAACGGTCCTCGGGCAAAGCCATCCGAGGTCACATAGGCCGCGCGTTCGAGTGGCCGCAACAGCGTTGTCTCCGGCTCGTAGAAACCTAGTTCGTATCCTACGCTTGGTCATGCCGCAAACGGAGTTGAGATAATGACCGCCACCAGTCTCAAATACGCGATGGCAATTGCCTTCATGGGACTGCTCGCCGCGCCGACAATCGGCGCGGAATTGCAAGACGAATTGGGCACATTCCAGGCCCTTATCAACTTTTTCCATCCCAATAGCCCGGGATGGACGGCGGAATATCTACAGAGCGTCACACAGAAGCTCGAAGACACGGGTGTCGTGACGAGACAGCAGGCCTTCGACCTCCAGGGCAGAGAAACCCCCTTCAAAACAAAGCGTTGTCCTACCTTTTAATAGAATTGGTAGGAGATATGTTGCCTCAACGTGTGGGGTAGATTGCGCGTACCAGACCAGCTGCTGGCCTCACGGGGGTGTCGATTTCCGGGGCCAGCGGGTCGGTGTCATCGGCATAGGGTCTTCCGCCATCCAGTCGATCCCGCTCATCACGCAAGAGGCGGCTCACCTCTTCGTTTTCCAGCGCACGCCGAATTTCAGCATCCCCGCCATAACGGGCCGCTCGATCCGGTGTACGAGTGGCAGGTGAAATCGAACTATGCCGAGTTCCGGCAGCAGGCGCGGGAATCGCGCATCGGCTTCGTCGCTCCGCGCAACGATTATGCGGCGCTATCGATCTCGGAAGAGGAGCGGCAGCAGGAATACGAAGCCCGCCGGCGCCGCGGCGGGCTGGGCTTCGGCTTTTCGTTTACCGATCTGTTGACCGACGAACCGGCGAACGAGATCGCCGCCGAGTTCTTCCGAGACAAGATCCGCGCCACCGTCCGCGATCCGAAGGTGGCGGAGATGCTGGCGGCCCGCGATAATCCCATCGGTACCAAGCGGATGTGCGTCGACACCAACTATTACGACACGTTCAATCGTGAAAACGTCACGTTGGTAAACGTGCGGGAAACGCCAATCGAGGCCATCACCCGGCGCGGACTGCGCACCCGCGGCGCGGAATACAGGCTGGACGCGATCGTCTTCGCGATCGGCTTCGACGCGATGACCGGCGCGCTGCTCAACATCGACATCCGGGGCCGGCGCGGCGAGACATTACAGCAGAAATGGGCCGCGGGGCCGCGCACCTATCTCGGGCTCGCCATTGCCGGATTTCCGAACCTTTTCACGATCACCGGCCCGGGCAGTCCCTCGGTTCTGAGCAATATGCTCGTCTCCATCGAGCAGCACGTGGACAGGATCACCGGCTGCATCGCCGATCTGCGGGAGCATGGCCGCGAGTGCATCGAAGCAGCTTCGGAGGCTGAGGAAGCTTGGGTGGCCCACGTCAACGAAGTCGGCAGCGCCACGCTCTATCCGCGGGCCGACTCCTGGTACATGGGGGCAAACATTCCCGGCAAGCCCCGCATCTTCATGCCATATATCGGCGGCGTCGGTACCTATCGGCTGAAATGCGACGAGGTCGCGGCGAACGGTTATCAAGGCTTTTATATGACCGCCGGCCAGCAAACGGGCTCCCAAGCCAGAAACGGGGTAGGTCGGCAACAGTTGCAGACGACCTTGTGTCAACCGCCGGTCAAGCTGGCCTGCGGCTCGAGCAGCGCATCGCTAAGGGCGACCTCGCCGCCTGCCGTCACCTCGGCGTAGACGCCCATATTGATGTGGCCGAAGGCGCGTCCGAGGGCGGCGACGATGTCGAGGTCGCGCTTCGCGGTGGCGGGATTGACCTGGGTTGCCGCACATCTGGTGATCGGCGAGATCACCCGCAGCCGCGCTGCTCCAAGGGTGATTTCGGAATCGATCCAGTCCTGCTCGCTCCACGCCGATGCCCCGTCGAAATAGACGTTGGCGCGAAATCGGATCGGATCGACCGGCACACCCATCGCCGCTTCGAGCGCCGCGATACTCGCGCGGTTGATCAGAGAGACGTATTTATCGGTCGTCGCATTCGGTTTGCGGCGCGCATCGGCAAAGGCGTGTCCCGGCGCCTCGACGACGCGCAGCGGTCCATTCACGGCGGGCTCGAGGAAATCGGCGAAAAATTCTGCGACCAGCCTGCATCCCTCGGTCTCGGTCATCCGTTCGCGCAGCAATACCCGGCCGTTTTCGGCGATCGTCAGGATGCCGCTGTCCGCGTCGAAGCGGGTTTGCAACTGCGCGAGCTTTTCGTCGCGCATCAGCATGACGAAATGGATCTTCGACAGCCATTCCGGGCGCTGCGGATCGAAGTGTGTCGAGCCGAGCGCGATCGCAAAGCGCCGATCGTGCGGCAGGCATTCGCCTGGCATCAGCGCCACGCGGTCCATTCGCTCGGCGCTCAGGCCCTTTACCGGGTAGCGGTAGATCGCGCTAACGGTGGCGGCCATGCCGGCACCCTACCTTTTCGCCAGTCCGATCGACAATGCCTTCCTATGAGAAATCCGACGCCGTCACGTTTGAGTGATCGCCCCGGCGGAACTTCGCCAGCTGACAGATTACTGATACGCTGGGATTCTGCCCGGAACCCTGTTGGAGAGGGATATGGCAATGAAGTCCCGCATCTCATCGATTGTCTTGGCGGCGAGCGCAGCCGCCGTGCTGGTATCGTCGCCGGCCTTCGCACAGCAACAGGCGGCGCCGGGACAAGGCGCTGCTACGAAGGAAGAGCTAGCGCAGAATTTCCAGGCCGAGCATGAGATCGGGCGGCGCTACCATTTCGACCCCAATGACCTGCCGCCGCCGAAGACCGGGCCGATCGTCGCCGACCGCTCGCTAATCGTGCCCTATGACGGGCAGAAATTGGAGGTGCCGCCGGGCTTCACCGCGGCCCCCTTCGTGACCGGCCTCGTCAATCCGCGGCGGCTGCTCGTGCTGCCCAATGGCGACGTGCTGGTCGCCGAGCAGAGCGCCGGCTATCTGACCCTGTTGCGCGACGACGGCGAGGGCCGCGCCAAATGGATCGACCGCCATGTCGAGGACCTCAACCGGCCTTACGGCCTGGCGCTGCGGGGCGACGAGATCCTCGTCGCCGACCAGGACGCGATCTGGCGCGTGCCGCACATCGTCGGCAATTTGCGGGCCGGCCGCCCGGTGCCGCCGGAAAAGGCCGAGGAGGTGCCGCCGGACCAGCGCAAGCCGGTGCCGGGTGCCTATGGCGCGGAATTGCTGACGAAGAAGGGGGTCTTCGGGATCCCGGTGGGACACCAAAACCGGCATCTGGCGATCGACCCGAAGACTGGCGGCCTCTATGTCGGCGTCGGCTCGTCGGGCAATATTGGCGTTGAACCCGAACCCAAGGCGACGATCCAGCGCTTCGATCCCGACGGCTCCAATCAGACGACCGTCGCCTCCGGCACGCGCAACCCGACGGCACTGGCTTTCCAGCCCGAGACGGGTGATTTGTGGGCGGTGGTGCAGGAGCGCGACGGGCTCGGCGACAATCTGCCCTCCGATTACCTGATCCGCGTGCAGCAGGGCGGGTTCTACGGCTGGCCTTACGCCTACATCGGCAAGCACCCGCAGCCGGGATTTGCGCAGCTCGCGCCCGACAAGGTCGAAGCGACGATCACGCCCGACCTCTTGTTCCAGGCCCACTCTTCGCTGCTCGACCTCGTGTTCTACGAGGCCGACCAGTTCCCGGCCGAATACAAGGGGAGCCTGTTCGTCGCGCTGAAGGGTTCGTGGAACCGCTCGATCCCGACTGGCTACAAGGTAGTGCGGGTGCCGTTCAAGGACGGCCGGCCGGAAGGCTATTATGAGAATTTCGCGACCGGCTTCTGGGCATCGGGCGAAGAGCGCGCCGAGGTCTGGGGCCGCCCCGCCGCGTTCGCCGTCGCCAAGGACGGCTCCTTGCTCGTCGCCGACGACACCGGCGGCACGATCTGGCGGATTTCGTACAAGGGCCCGCCCGCCGAGCACGCCGGCGGGCCTGCCGAGAGCACCGGGTCCGAGGCGAAGAAGCCCCCGCGGTGATGACTGATCTCGACACCTTGGAGGCCGCGGCCTCGTTCATTCATCGGGTAGTGCCGCCGACCCCGCAATATTGCTGGCCGTTGCTGTCCAGGCGGGTCGGCGCCGAGCTGTGGGTCAAGCATGAGAACCATACGCCCATCGGCTCCTTCAAGATCCGCGGCGGCCTTGTTTATCTCGACGCGGTCGGGCGGTCGCAGCCCGATATTCGCGGTGTCGTGACCGCGACTACCGGCAACCACGGTCAGAGCATTGCGCTCGCCGCCGCGCGGCTGGGGCTCGATGCGACGATCGTCGTGCCCTACGGCAACAGCATCGAGAAGAACCGGGCGATGGCGGGGTTCGGCGCGCGGCTCGTCGAGGCCGGGCACGATTTCCAGGCCGCGTTCGAGCACGCGACCGAATTGGCCGAGCGCGAAAGGCGGCATTTCGTCCATTCCTATGATCCGCTGCTGGTGCGCGGTGTCGGCAGCTACGCGCTCGAACTGTTCCGCGCGGTTCCCCACCTCGACGTGGTCTATGTCCCGATCGGGCTCGGCAGCGGCATCTCGGGGGTGATCGCGGCGCGCGACGCGCTGGGGCTTCGCACCCAGATCGTCGGCGTCGTCGCGGCCAACGCCCCGACTTACGCGCTGTCCTTCGCCGCCGGCGCGCCGGTCAGCACCAATTCCGCCGACACGATGGCGGGCGGGCTCGCCGTGCGGGTGCCCGACCCGGAGGCGCTCGACATCATCCGCCGCGGCGCCGCGCGTATCCTCACCGTCTCGGAAGCCGAAATGCGCCGCGCGATGCGGATCATGTTCAGCGACACGCACAATGTCGCCGAGGGCGCCGGCGCTGCGCCGCTGGCTGCGGCGCTGCAGGAGCGTAGCCGGGTCGCCGGCAAGCGTGTCGCGGTCATTCAGTCCGGCGGCAACATCGACCGCGCCTTCTTCGCCGAAGTGCTGGCGGAGGAAGATGACGAATAAAGGCGACCGCGATATGGAACAGCACATCGCGCTGACCCCAACCGGAACCCCTTCTGCAGTCCAATGTTTGCCGGGTTGGTTGATTGTGGCTAGCCACGATACGGCCTTCGCCGGAGCCTTTGGAGCGCGTGATGGTTTGGCGGGTGTCGAAAATCGATTCGACGGCGAATGTCGCCGCCGAGGCGGTGTTGAAGGCTTTCGATTCGGCGCGCCGCTCTGGACGCCCCTCGGTGGAGTGTTACAAGGCGGGTGTCGAGGCGTGGCGGCGCCAGCACCCGGATCAAACTGCCGAATACACCGCAAAGCAGGCGGTCGCTGTGATCCTCGCGGCGCATGCGAAGATCCGGATCGAGGAATAGCGTACTGCTTGACATAACCGACGCCCTCCCTTTGCATCGCGGGATGGCGCAACCGTTACAGCCCGGCGCAAGGCACAACGCTGAACGCGCCGAGCGCGAGCAGCGTTTGGCAAAGGCGTTGCGCGACAATCTGCGGCGCCGCAAAGAGCAGGCTCGGGCCCAGCAGCGGCGTGCGATACCGCCAGCCAAAAAAGGCGAGGGGGGCGACGGCGAGCCGTCGGCTTGAGCGGCGCTTCGCCGTCAAGTAAAAGCAGCCGGACGGCGGCGTGACCGCCAATAGATAGGCTGCTGGCTGCCGCCGGTCTGGGTGGCGGCGGGCGTATAACCGAGGCGATGGACAAGATCTGCATCAAGGGCGGCCTGCCGCTCGAAGGCGTAATTCCGATCGGCGGCGCCAAAAACGCGGCCTTGCCGCTGATGGCTGCGTCCCTGCTGACGCCGGAAAGCTTGACCCTGGAGAACGTCCCGGTTCTCGCCGATATCGCGACGATGGCGAACCTGCTGGTTCAGCACGGGGTGTCGGTCATCCGAGGCGAGGAAGGCGCAGATTCGGGGCATGTCGTCGAACTGTCGGCGGGGCACATCACGTCGAGCACTGCCCCCTATGATCTCGTCCGGAAGATGCGGGCTTCGGTCCTCGTGCTCGGGCCGCTGGTCGCACGCTGCGGCCGCGCGCGCGTCTCGCTGCCGGGTGGTTGCGCGATCGGCACTCGCCCGGTCGACCTGCACATAAAGGGATTGCAGCGGCTCGGCGCCGAGGTCGAGCTGCGCGAAGGCTATATCGACGCGCGCGCTCCTAAAGGACTGCGCGGTGCGGAGATCGCCTTTCCGGCGGTCTCGGTCGGCGCCACCGAGAATCTGCTGATGGCGGCGAGCTTGGCGGAGGGCGAGACCCTGCTGATCAACGCTGCGCGCGAGCCGGAAATCACCGACCTGGCCGAATGCCTCGTGGCGATGGGCGCGCGCATCGAGGGGATCGGCACCGACCGCCTGAGGATCCTCGGCGTGCCGCGGCTGCACGGCGCGACGCATTCGATCATCCCGGACCGGATCGAAACCGGAACCTACATCATGGCTGCCGCGGCGACGAATGGCGAGGTCAGGCTGACCGGGACCCGCCTCGATCTCGTCGCGGCAGTCGCGCGCATTCTCGAAGGCGCCGGTGTCGAAATCGCGGCAACCGCCGACGGCCTGACGGTGCGGCGATATGCCGAACGCCTCGAAGGGGTAGACGTGATGACCGAACCCTATCCGGGGTTTCCGACCGATCTGCAGGCGCAGATCATGGCGCTGATGACGATCGCCAACGGCGCCTCGATGATCACTGAGACGATTTTCGAGAACCGGTTCATGCATGTCCCCGAGCTGGCGCGCATGGGGGCCAACATCAACGTCCATGGCGCTTCGGCCTTGGTGCGCGGCGTGCCGCGGCTGATGGGGGCGCCGGTGATGGCAACCGATTTGCGGGCGTCGGTGTCGCTGGTCGTTGCCGGCCTCGCTGCGGCCGGGGAAACCGTTATCAATCGCGTCTATCACCTCGATCGCGGTTACGAGCGGCTCGAGGAAAAGCTCTCGGGGTGCAATGCCCGGATCGAGAGGCTGCGGGATGGCGCCTGACGAAGGCGCGGCGCTGAAACTGCGTGCCGAGGACGCCGAGGACCTGGCGGTGATCTCCGCCTGTCTGCAGGACGCGCTCGTCGCGGTTCGCGATCTCGCTTATGAGCCGGAAGAGCGTAGCTTCCTGTTCGTCGCCAACCGATTCCGCTGGGAAAACGGGCTCGGCCCGGCGCCCGGCGAGGTTCCCTATGAGCGGATCTTGTGCGGGATCACATTTAGCGAGGTGACGGCGGTATCCTACAGCGGGTTCCGCCGCAGCGATGACGGCCGGATACTCTCGTTGCTGGCGATCCGGCCGGAAGACGGCGCAATCCATCTCGAATTTTCCGGCGGCGCTGCGATTCGGCTCGACGTCGCGCGAATCCTTTGCCACGCCGGGGACCTCGGCGATCCGTGGCCGACGCCATGGCGGCCTCGCCACGATTTGGATGAAGTTTCGTGATTGCCGAGCCTTTGATCATGGCATTGCCGAACGGGCGGATTCTCGGCGAGGTGATGCCGCTGTTGCGCCGGATCGGCATCGAGCCGGAGCCCGCCTTCGACGACCCTGCTTCGCGCCAGCTTCGCTTCGGAACCAGCGAGCCGGGTCTCGATTTGATCCGTGTCCGCAGCTTTGACGCCGCAACTTTTGTCGCGTTCGGCGCCGCACAGCTCGGTATCGCCGGCAATGACGTGCTGATGGAATTCGACTATTCGGAGATCTACGCGCCGCTCGATCTCGATGTCGGGCATTGCCGCCTCGCCGTCGCCGCAACGGCGGACGGGCTCGGGCAGGCCGAAATCACACGATCGAGCCATGTGCGCGTCGCGACGAAGTACCCGGAAGTCACCCGCCGGCATTTTGCGGCGCGAGGGATCCAGGCGGAATGCATCAAGCTCAACGGCGCGATCGAGCTGGCGCCGCGTCTGGGGCTCTGCCATCACATTGTCGATCTCGTACAGACCGGCGCCACCCTCAAGGCCAACGGTCTGGTCGAAATCGAGTTGATTGCCGAGGTCAGCTCCCGGCTGATCGTCAACCGCCCGGGGCTGAAGACCCGCCCCGAGGAAGTAGGAGGCTGGATCGAGCGCTTCCGCGAAGCGATCGACCATACAAGACCCTCACCCACCCATCCCTTCGGGCTGGGTCCCCCCTCTCCCGCAGTGCGGGAGAGGGTTCAGCGGCGAGCACGACCGCCCCTCTCCCGCACTGCGGGAGAGGGTGCCGAGTGCAACGAGGCGGGTGAGGGAAGCCGATGCCGGTGACGCTCTCCACCCGCGACCCCGGTTTCGAGGCAGCGTTCCGACACCTGCTCGAGGCGAAACGGGAGAATGCGGCGGATGTCGACGCCGCGGTCGCCGAGATCATCGACGATGTCGCCGTCCGCGGTGACGCGGCGCTGATCGACTACACGCGCCGCTTCGACGGGATGGATCTCGCGGCCGGCGGCCTCCGGCTGACGGAACGAGAAATCGCCGATGGCGCCGCTGCTGCGGACCCCGAGACCGTCGCCGCGCTGCGCGTCGCGGCGAAGCGGATCGACAGCTTCCATCGCCGCCAGCTGCCCGCCGCGATCGACTATGTCGACGAGGTCGGGGTGCGGCTCGCCGCGCGCTGGCGCCCGGTCGCCGCGGCCGGCCTCTACGTCCCGGGCGGCACCGCGGCCTATCCCTCCTCAGTGTTGATGAACGCGATCCCGGCGAAAGTGGCCGGGGTCGAGCGGCTGGTCATGACCGTGCCGACCCCACGCGGCGTTCTGAACCCGCTCGTTCTTGCCGCCGCCCAAATGGTCGGGATCGACGAGATTTATCGGGTCGGCGGCGCGCAGGCGATCGCGGCCCTCGCCTATGGCACGGCGACGATCGCTCCGGTCGACAAGATCGTCGGCCCTGGAAACGCCTATGTCGCGGCGGCCAAGCGGCGGGTATTCGGCAAAGTCGGGATCGAAATGATCGCCGGGCCATCGGAAATTCTCGTCGTCGCCGACCGGCAGAACGACCCGGAATGGATCGCCGCCGATCTGCTGTCGCAGGCCGAGCATGACGGCGCGGCGCAGGCGATCCTCATCACCGACGACACTGGTTTCGCGGCCGCCGTCGAGGCGGCGGTAGAACACCATTTGGCGCAGCTGCCGCGGGCGCAGATCGCGCGCGCCAGCTGGCAGGCGCACGGCGCCATTGTGATCGTGTCCGATTGGGACGAGGCGCCGGCACTGATCGACCGGATCGCGCCCGAGCATCTCGAGCTCGCGCTAGACGAGGCCGATGCGTTGGCCGAGCGGGTGCATCACGCCGGGGCTATTTTTCTCGGCCGTCACACGCCCGAAGCAATCGGCGACTATATCGCGGGGCCCAACCACGTCCTTCCGACGGCCCGCAGCGCGCGTTTCGCGTCCGGTCTCGGGGTTCTCGATTTCCTCAAACGCAGCTCGATCGTTCGCTGCGACGCGGCGAGCCTTGCGGCGCTCGCCCCGTCCGCGATCCGTCTCGCCGAGGCCGAGGGGCTGGACGCACACGCGTTGTCATTGTCGATCCGGCTCGATCGGGCGCGCTCGGGGTAGCTCGACAAGCTATGGGCGAGCAGGACGCCTCGCGTATCGCCGACATTACTCTCGACGAGCATACGGTCGTCCGCCGCAGCCCCGACATCGAGCACGAGCGCGCAGTGGCGATCTTCGACCTCCTGGAGGAGAATCATTTTGCGCCGGTTTCCGGCTGCACCGGGCCTTACCATCTGCATTTGGCGATCGAGGAGAATCGGCTCAGCATCGAAATCCGCTCGATGGCGAACGGTTCGAACGAAACGATCACTCTGCCGCTGGCGCCGTTTCGCGGGATAGTCAGAGATTATTTCATGGTCTGCGACAGCTATTACGAAGCGATCCGCCGTTCGAGCCTGGCGCAGATCGAGGCGATCGACGTCGGCAGGCGGTCCTTGCACAATGAGGGGTCCTCGCTGCTGATCGAGCGGCTCGCCGACAAGGTCGAGATCGATCTCGACACCGCCCGGCGCCTCTTTACGCTGATTTGCGTGCTACACCTGCGGGGGTGACCGTATGACGGGGCCGCACCTAGTGCTCGCCTCAGCATCGCCGCGCCGCCTCGAACTGCTGCGCCAAGTGGGCCTGATGCCCGACTGCATAGATCCGGCCGATATCGACGAGACCCCCCGCCGCGGCGAGTTGCCTCCCGCACATGCAATGCGCCTCGCGCAGGAAAAGGCGCAGGCGGTAGTCCCGCGCCACCCCGGCGCCTATGTCCTGGCCGCCGACACCGTCGTCGCCTGCGGCCGGCGGATCCTGCCGAAAACCGAAGACGAGGCGAGCGCGCGGTCCTGCCTCGAGCTGCTCTCGGGGCGCCGCCACCGGGTTCACGGCGCCGTCGCCCTGATGAGCCCCGATGGCCGGTTGGTGTCGCGCCGCGTCGAGAGCCAAGTCGCCTTCAAGCGGCTGAGCCATGCCGAGATCGGGGCCTATTTGCGCACCGGCGAGTGGCTAGGCAAGGCCGGCGGCTATGCGATCCAGGGGCGTGCGGCGGCGCTCATCCGCTGGATCAGCGGTTCCTATTCGAATGTCGTCGGGCTGCCGCTGTTTGAGACCGCCCAGCTGCTTGCCGGCCTCGGGTACCGGTCGAGTTGGCTCGCGAGCTGCTGATATCCGCCGGCCCGGGCGAGTGGCGCGCCGCGCTGCTCGAAGAGGGTGTGCCCGTCGAACTTTACCTCGAGCGCGGCGACCGCAGTGAAGCTGGGAGCATTCATTTGGGCCGGGTGCGCCAGCTGGCGCCGGCGCTCGGCGCGGCGCTCGTCGACATCGGCGGAGACCGGCCCGCCTTCTTGCCGCAGAGCGAGGTTCTGCCGCGCGGCAAGCGGCTGAACGAGGGCGAGCGCGTAATCGTGCAAATCCGCCGCGAGGCCCAGGCCGGCAAAGCTGCAAGGGTGACGACCGCTGCGAGATTGCGCGGCCCGCTGGTCGAGCTGAGTGTCGGCCGCCCCGGTTCCGCAGATGGCGCGGCGCTCCTCACCCAACTAGCCCCCACCCTAACCCTCCCCCGCTCGCGGGGGAGGGAACTGGACTCCCTCCCCGACGAGCGGGGGAGGGAATCGACCTCCTTCCCCCGTGGTAACGGGGGAGGGCAGGGGTGGGGGCTGAGATTTCTCGAACCGGCGCAGGCCGACACCCTTGCTGCCGAGGCGGCCGCCTTGGCACGGCGCTGGTATGACATCCTTGATCGCGCTTCACGGCGCGAACCTCCGGCCAGGCTCGACCCGGTGGCGTCCTTTGCCGCCGCGCTCGCCGGGTCGCTGCCGGCGGCACCCGACGAGATTCTCGTGGATGACCCTGCGGCCATTCCTGACCTCCGCGCCGCTTTTTCGAACAGCACCGTCACGCAGGTTCCGGAAACCGAGTGGCCGATCGATTTCGACGCGGTATTCGACGAGGCGCTGTCCGCTACGCTCGCTCTTCCCGGCGGCGGGTCGGTGCATTTCGAGGCGACCCGGGCGGGCATGCTGATCGATGTGGACACCGGAATTCCGGAAACGGGGTCGCCGGAGCGCACCGGGATGATGGCCAACCTCGCCGCCGCCGCGACGATCGCCCGGCAGGTCCGGCTGCGCAATTTGGGCGGCGGCATCGTCATCGATTTTGTCGGGATGGACAGCCGGTCGGCGCGCGAAAAGCTGCGCGCGGCGCTTGCCGAGGTGCTCGCCCCCGATCCGGCAGCCCCGCAGCTCCTCGGCTGGACCCGGCTCGGACATTTCGAGCTGGTTCGGCCGCGCCGCGGCCGCCCGCTCGCCGAGGCATTGCTCGAGCCGCGCGCGGGCGGCGTTCTCGTCAAAACTGCGGTCACGGTCTCGCACGAGGCGCTGCGCGCGCTGCGCCGTGCCGCGCGGGCTCAGCCCGGCCGGCGATGGCGCGTCATAGTCGCTCCGGAGGTAGCGGCTGCACTGGCGGGGGCCGCGGCCGACGCCGTGCGACAAGCCGAGCAGCGATTCGCCCGCAGCACCGCGATCGAGGCCGACCCCGGCTATCAGCGCGAACGTTTTCAAATCTCGGCGCTTTGATTATATCCGCTCGGCAATGGCCTCCATCTCCTCGATCGAGCGACCCGCACCGCGCCCGTGCCCGATCTGCGGCAAGCCGCCGATGCCGCAGTATCGGCCATTCTGCTCGGCGCGCTGCGCGCAGATCGATCTCGGCCGGTGGCTGAAGGGCAATTACAGCATCCCGACCGAAGAGGGACCCGACGAAGGGGACGGCGAGGAAGCCGGTTGACCATGCGGCGGGAGCCCGCGAGCATGCGCCGATGAGCGCCTCTCCCCAGTCCAAACATTACAGGGTCATCTACGCCGACCCGCCCTGGACCTTCGCCACCTACTCGCGCAAGGGCAAGGGGAGGAGCCCCGAAGCCTATTACGACTGCATGTCTCTCGCCGACATCAAGGCCTTGCCGGTAGCCGAATGGGCTGCAGAGGACTGCGTGCTGCTGATGTGGGCGACCGACCCTCTGTTGGAAAAAGCGTTCGACATTATACAGGCCTGGGGCTTCACCTATAAGACTGTCGGGTTTTACTGGGCCAAGCTGCGGAAACCTGAGCTTTTTTACAATGATCGGAGCTTCTTCACGGGGCTCGGCTTCTGGACGCGGGCAAACCCTGAACCTTGCCTGCTCGCAACGCGCGGCAAGCCGCATCGCAGCCGGGCCGATGTCCGCAAACTGATCGTCTCGCCGCGGCGCGAGCACAGCCGCAAACCGGATGAGGCCTACGAGCGCATCGAAGCCCTGTGCGAAGGGCCCTATCTCGAGATGTTCGCCCGAGCTGCCCGGCCCGGCTGGGACCGGTGGGGCTACGAAGCCGACGCGTCCGAAACCGGGCAGCGCCGCTGGCGGGCAAACAGCTATCCCGCCGCCCCCCAGGCCGCCGAGTAGCGCAGCCCACCCGAAAGAACCCTCACCCGCCTCCCCCGGACTATGATCCGGCACCCGGCCCGCAGGGCTGGGTGGGTGACGGCCTTCACCAACCCTTAAGCGCCGTTCCGCAGAGTGCGACAGGCGAAAATTGGGACCGGAGCGACCGTCGTGATCGGCTGGGCATTGCGTTGGGTATTGCTGTGCTGCGGTATCGTCCTCCTCGGTGTCGGGCTGCTGGACCGCAGCAAAGCGCTGTTGCCGGACATTGCCTCGCCATCCCGACGGGAAACGCAGCCCGCCACCTCGGCCCCGCGCCCCTTCGCCGCGGTATCCAACACGATCGTCTACACGGCAAACGAACGGGGCCACGTCGTCCTCGACGCCGCCGTCAACGGGGCTCCGGTCCGCATGCTCGTGGACACCGGCGCCAGCCTCGTGACGCTCACCCCGGCGGATGCCCGCGCCGCCGGCATCAATCCAGCCAATTTGGCGTACAGCGGACACGTCCAAACCGCCAATGGCGCCGCGCGCATGGCGCCGGTAACGCTGCGCGAAATCCGCATCGGCCAGCTGTCGATTTATGATGTGTCCGCCGGCGTGCTCGAACACCTTAACGTTTCGCTGCTCGGCATGAGCCTCCTCAGCCGGCTGCAGGGCTACGAAATGCGCGACGGCAAGCTCACGATCACTTGGTAGACGCCGATCCCCAACGGCAGAGGCTGATCCGGCGGGCGTTCCGGCTGGAATGGCTGAGCGTCGGCTGGATGACGGTCGAGGCCGTGGTCGCGGTCGCCTCCGGCGTCGCGGCGCACAGCATCACGCTGGTCGCGTTCGGGCTCGACAGCGTCATCGAGCTCGCCTCCGCCGGCGTTCTCATTTGGCGCCTGTCGCACGAGCTGAGGTTCGGCCGCGAAGTCTCCGAAGCGGCGGAAAGAATTGCGCGGCGGATCGCCGGCGGCCTGCTGTTCGCCCTCGCCGCCTATGTCGTCGCGGCGGCCGGCTGGAGCTTGTGGCGCGGCGAGGGCGAGGCGTTCTCCTGGCCCGGCTTGGCGATTGCGCTTCTATCGATCCCGATCATGCTCATGCTGGCACGCCGCAAGCTCGCTCTGGCCGATCAGCTCGGCAGCCGTGCCCTGCGCGCCGACGCCGCCGAGTCGGTGGCCTGCCTCTGGCTGTCCGTCGTCGTCGTGGTCGGCCTCCTCGCCCAACTCGCCTTCGGCGCCTGGTGGATCGACGCGGTCACCTCGCTCGCCATCGTCTGGTTCCTCGTGAAGGAAGGGCGCGAGGCGTGGGAGGTCGAGGAGGACGACTGACCGCCAGCGTCCTTTTGGGCGTTTAACCAGCCACAATTATGGGTGGACTGATGCGATGTCGTGCCGCTGGCAACGAAACCCACGGCCTGACCGATCATTGGGGTGTGACCAACAACGGGTCTCTCAGCGATCACGCGAGCAGGGGTATCAGATAGACGCCGCGTACTGGGCTCGTGTTAAACGGCCTCCGGTTATAAGGGAGGCTATACTGAATTGAGTATCGTAAAGCGCTGTGCCAGCCGTCAAAGAAGATCAGCCACGCGGCTAATCCTCCGAAGACAAGTAGTCCTAGCCCGCACCCGGTATCGCTGTTGTCAGTCATTTCGTGGCATCGGAAACGGTTCGGCGGAAAATCTATATGTTGTGTTGATTGCACGTCCCATGTTGTGTTTCTTGCGCGTCCGGGGGCGGTTGTCAAAAGCCGGATAAAATGGCCTTCTCGAAAATCGGCCCGCGAAATATCATCTGAGAGCGCGGTTGCGGAGACGGGCGATTCTCTCACTCAACTCGCTTTTATACCGTTCTGGTAACATACATTCAGTAAGCAGTATCATAAATTGTCGAGTACCAAAGAATGCAAATACCAACATGCCTATCGTATTTATTATCCATATATATATAAATATGTATTGCTCTACCACATTATTTACAGGATGTAAATATAGATACATAGCAATAACTGAAAATGAACCACAATTAACAATATATCTTAGAAAAAGCGCAATTACCATCACTCCATCTAGAATAATTTTCGCTAAGTAACGGGCTGTATCCTTTAATATGTAATCGAAAATTCGGAGTTTGTGTTCCAGCTTTTCAATCCTCTTTTGAGTGGACGCGATTGAACGCCGCGCCGCGAAATCAGTTGCGTCATATTTGTTCCAAAGCCAGCTTCCTAGAACCCCGCCGACGATGGGAAGAAGGAAACCTGCCAGCAGGAGATTCGCCCAATCTGACATCTCTGAAAAGACCTGCGGGTTGAACTGCAGGTGTTTCTTAATCCGAACCAAGCGGCGATGATAAGCGAGCTCACACGCGCGGCTGTCTCGCTGCCCCGACTAGATGTAGTAGCTGCGGCCGTGGCGCGCGGTTCTTCCATAGTCGCATAAATGCTTATTAGGGAAACCCCTGCGAAGTCGTGGGTAAATAGTCGCCGAGGCGAGTAAATGGAAACACGGGTCTGGGCGGTTTTGGACTTCGTGGACGGTCGGGACGGGGTGGCGATAGACTTTATAGGTCGGGCGGTTACTTGACCGGCGCGGGACACAATATCTATAAAAAGGGGATGCGGCGCGGCGTCCCTATTACCGAAGGTGAGGAAGCAAGGATCAAAGCGAGGTTGGCGGCAAAGCCGCATGCCTCGCTGGTTGCGCGCGAAAGCCGGGGCGCGTGGAGTTATTCGACGGTGTGGCGCGTGGCGGATCGAGCTGGAATCCCGTTGACGGCGGGCCGGGAGACAATGGGCGGCGAGCGACTATCGGCGGAACAACGCGCCGCCGTAATCGAAGCCTGCCGGGCAAATCCACAGGCAACGCAAGCCGAGATTGCACGGGCTGCGGGCGTCAGCCGCGCAAGCGTCAGCCGCGCAAGCGTCAGCCGGATCGAGGGCGGCCGTCGCCGTGGATCATGCTGCGAGCCGTGAAATCGTGCTCTGACTGACATTGTAGCTGCGCGCCACGCTGCGTTGCGTCTCACCCCTGAATTGAACCTTTTCGCGGGGATATGCAAAGAACCCCAAAATCCGCGAGGCGGCTTGAACTTACTGGTCCTCTGATGGCTTTTCAGTCGTCAGCAATGCAGGTCGCGCGCTTGCTGGTAAGTCCTCTGCATTGGCTTGGGCGCGCCATACTATCTCAACAATCTCTCGAATTCGGTCAACGAATGGTTTCGCGTCCCTTCCAAATTTCCCCAGCAATACTCCCGCGTCGCCGATAAGGCCGTAGAACCGATCTACGTTAGAAAGGCGTCTGTGTAGTTCTCGTTGCAACGCTTCCAAACGTTCAAAAAGTCGCCGTCTGTGATCCTCGTCAAATCTTTCATTTTCTCTAATTAAATCACGCAACTCGTTAATAAGCTCTTGTACTCGTTCTGTGTCCGCATGAGATAGCTTATAGCTAAACGCGTGTCCAAGCAGTGCGGAAAAATCCCTCTTTAGTTCTTCGCTTTTCTGACTTCGTGTTTTGCAATACAAATTGTTCGAATTGAGTTCAGACCGCTTTTTATCCTATCCGTATGAGTAATCGTGCGCCACGACAATTTTTCTACTTCTGCACCAAACGTAATGTTTTGTGACTCAGACAACGCAAGGACAAGAGAGCGTGCTTCGATTATATCTGCAGGTGTTATACCGAATGATTCTTCGCGTTCGAACAAGAGATTCAATACTTTTAGCACTGCCTCATATAGGTTATCCTGAGGCAAAGAAATCACGAAATTGTCGTCATACAGCATGACGTGGCGGCGCTCCTGGATGCGTCAGTCGATCGAGTGTGTATCAGTGCGCTGGCACAGTGTCGATCGTCGATCGTCGGCCGCGTGAAGCGCGGCTTGCGCAAAGGACGCGGGCCTCGACGATCTGCCATTCGCCGAACCGGCAAGCGGCGTCCAGCTGCGGCGTCAGACGAAATTCCGGGCTGGTCGCGTCCATAGCTGGCCAATCACGCTGCGAGCCGTGAAATCGTGCTGACGCTTACCCCGTAACTCTTGGCGAGGGCGCGCGTCGGCTCGCCTTTGGCGAGGCGCTGCCGCGCCTCCTTGATCTGGTGCGGGGTGAGTTTCGGCTTACGCCCCATCTTGACGCCCTTGGCGCGGGCAATCTGTCGGCCTTCGTGGGTGCGCTTGATGATCCGCAAGCGTTCGTCCTCGGCCATTGCAGACATCATCGCCATGAAACCCCGCCCCATAGGGGTGGTGAGGTCGATATAGCTGCGGTCGAGCACCTTGATCGCGGCTCCGGCGTCGATCACCGCTTTGATGATCTGCAAACCGTCCCACATCGAGCGCGTGGCGCGATCCCATTCGGCAATCACAAGCTCGTCGCCGGTGTCGAGGTCATCAAGGGCGCGGGCGAGTTGCGGGCGTCCGGCCATGCTTTTGCCGGATGCCGTGTCTGAATAGATTACGGCGCAACCGAGGCGTTTTAGCGCCTTGGTCTGCCGCGCAAGGTCTTGTTGCTGCGTGCTGACTCGGGCGTACCCAATCAGCCGTTTTGCGGGTTTCGTTTTGAGACTCATTTATGACGAAACTAAGTGCCTGAATTTCCGAAAGCAAGAAGCTTCGTCAAAATTCTTCATTTAGGCCCGGCGCGAAAACAGCTAACGCTGCGGCAGGCCGTTGATTGACAAATCGGCATAATTGTTATATTAGCATATCCAACCTCAGCGTCTCGGTGACTGAAATTTTTGGAAATATAATGACGCCTGCTTTCGTGGTCGCGACCTACCGCCGATTTGCCTTGCAGAGCGTCGGTTGCGGCCCGAAGGGAGGGATCGCTCCTGATCTTCTCCTGATAAAACAGGAGAAACAGGTCGAGGCTCGGGCCATCCCCTCTCGAAAGAGCGCGAGCTACCGCGGTTTTCGATCGCGTCGGCGCATCCCACCGATGCTGTTGGTCGGTTTGGCGCGCATCACCCCCACCCCGACCCGCCCCCATCGAGGGGGCGGGAGTGCGCTTTCAGGCCTTCCCCTTGATGGGGGAGGGTTTGGGAGGGGTGAGCACCGCGTTGCAATTTTGTCGGAAACCGCTTCGAGTTACCGGAAGTCTGTCGATAGTGTGGGTGACCGCGGCTCATCCGAGAGGTGGCCCGATTTGACCCAAAGGCGGCACCCCTGCGGTCCGGCGGCGGCTCGTAACGCCGACCCGGGGGGCAGCCTCAGCCAGGAGTATTGGGTGAACTCCTCCCCGCCCTCCGTGAAGCCGCCGTCCAGGACGAGCAACTCGATCCCGCCGGGAATAGGTATTTCGATGCTGATGCCGGGCGCCCAGCGTTCCAACAGAACAAGCTCCCGGGCGCTCTCGTACAGCACTGCAAATTCGACACCCGGGAGGTCGGGTGCCGGCGCGAGAGGACGGGCGGAGGTGTCGATGCGCAGCTGCGTGCGGTCGTCCGGGTCGAATTGCCAGAGCTTGACGAAGATCGTGCAGCCCGGATCGGAGCGGGGCGTGTGGCTGCTGGTCGGCGGGTTGCGGACGTAGGTGCCGGCGGGATAGTCGCCGCGCTCGTCCTGAAAGATGCCGTCCAGCACCAGGAACTCCTCGCCGCCGCCGTGGGTGTGCGGCGAGAAATGGCTGTGCGGGGCGTAGCGGACGATCGAGGTGGCGCGCGCCACCTCGTCACCGATGCGGTCGAGCATGCGGCGGTCCACGCCGGGGATCGGCGAGGGCGTCCAGTCCAGCCGGGCCGCGTGCACCGCTGCGCGAGCGCCGAAATCCGTGTTGAGGTTCACGGCGGCTCTCGGATTGGGGTGCTCGGAGGGGAGGGCAGGGGAGGGGACTTAGATCGCGTAGAGGTTCTCCGGCTTGGCCGGGATCTTGCCGAGCTCGACCTGCTTGACCTTTTCGACGAGCTTGACGTGGGTCGGGGCGGGGCGGCCGACTTCCTGGCCCTTCGCGGCGATCACACCGTTGATGAAGTCGATCTCGGTGCGCCGGCCCTTCAGCATGTCCTGGCCCATCGAGGGCCGGGCCAATTCGCTGCGGGTGTTCGACTGCAAGGCTGCCAGGATCGCCGATTCGACCTCGTCGAGCGCGGCGCGGTCGCCCTCGGCGGCGCGGGCGATCACCTCGGGCTCGTGCATGCGGATGTGTTCGAGCTGGTAGCCGAGCGCCTGGCCGACGCGCACCCCCTCGCCGGCGAGCCGGATGCTGAGGCGGCGGATCTTGTCGTCCCGGTTCATGTCGTTGCCGGACATGCCGCTGGCCGCCGCGACGCCGTTGGCCATGCCGTTGACGCACAGCTTCGACCAGCGCTCGCCCCACAGATTGGTTGTCGCCTTGACGCTGTCGATCGTGCGGATGATGTCCGCCAGCTCTTCGATCCGCTTGGTGATGCGGCTATGCAATTCGCCCGCGCGGTAGACCTCGTAGGGCGAGGCCCCCTTTGCGGCGGTGCGGCGAACCCGGCCCGGCGCGTAGAGCTCGGCGCTGAGCAATGCGGGGATGACGCCGACGGTCTTGTCGGGGCCGACAATCCCGGCGATGCGCTCCTCGTTCATGCAGTTCTGCAACGACACGACGTATCCGTCGGGCGCCAGGTACTGGGCGATCAGCATCGTCGCCCATTCCGTGTCATAGGACTTGACCGCAACCATCGCGATGTCGATCGGTTTATGCTTTGCGAGATCCTGGACCTCGGTCAGATGCATCGTCTTCGGTTTGGCGCAGACATATTCCTCCTCGGTCACGCCTTCGATCGCCAGACCGTCGCGGCGGATCGTCTCGATGTGCTCCGGCCAAGGGTCGATCAACGTGACGTCGAACCCGTTATGCGCGAGATGACCGCCGGTGTAGCCGCCGATTGCGCCGGCGCCGATCACCGCAATACGTTTGTCCATGATCTCGTCCTTCCTTGACCCGGGCCCGGCCATGATAAGCTGATCGCAGCTTGCGGAAAAAGCCCAAAACCCGGCACCTTCCTTTCTGGGGATCTCATTGTCGACAGCACGAAACCTGCTGGCCGTTCTGGCCGTCGTCTTGCTCTGCGCCGGATCTTGTGCGCCGGCGGTGCCGCTGCCCGGCAGGCTGCAGCTGAGCAACCCCAATTTCGGGCTGATCAACGTCGAGGCCGTGATCACGGCGAACCCGGACTGCGCAGCGCGCGACGACGGCTACGTCTCGACCCTCGAATTTGCGATGCCCAACAATGCGACCAAGTTCATCGAGGCGCCGCCGGGCACGGATGTCTGCTGGCGCAGCGACCGCAATCCCGGCCGGCCGGTTGCGGGCAGATGGTCGCGCTGGGACAGAGCCTATCTCGTGCCGGGCAAGCTGGTGGATGCAACGCTGTAGTGCTCGCCGTCGTTCCGGGATGCCCCCGAAGGGGCAGGCCCGGAGTTTATGAACACTGACCTGTCCCCAGTTTTCATAGGCCGGTGTTCATGGGTTCCGGGCTCGCGGGCCGCGCCCACGCCCCGGAGTGACAAACCGCACAGTTTACCGCCGCAGGCTGAAGCGGATCGTCACCGAGACCTGCATTTCCCGCTGGGGCATTCCGACCGGGAAAGGCGGCAAGGTGGCGCCCCGCATCATCTCTTGGACCGATTGGTCGAGATCGGGATAGCCGGAGCTCGAGGTGACGGCATAGTCGAGCACGCGCCCGCTGCGCTCGACCGAGAAGCGGAGCACCGCGCGTCCCTCTTCACCGCGCTCGCGGGCGGTGTCGGGATATCGCTTATGGCTCTCGAGCCAGGCGCTCAACAGAGCACGGTATCCGGCGCTCGCCTCGGGTGACGGGACCGGCGCCGGCACCGGCGTCGGCGCCATCGCCGTCTGCGGCGGCGCCGACGGGGCTGGCGCGGCGGGAAGTTGAGGCAGCGGGAGGTAAGCCTGGGTCGGCTGGGGGACCTCCTGATGCCGCAGGACAGGCTTTGGCACCTTCTTGACGACGTGCTTCTGCGGCACCGGGGGCGGAGGGGGCGGCGGCTCACTCACCGCGACAGGCGCCTCGGGCTGGGGAGGCGGCGGCACTTCGGGAGGAGGCGGCGGTTCAGGAGGCGGCGGTTCGGGAGGCGGCGGTTCGGCCGCAACGACCGGCGGCTCGGGCGGGGGTGGAACTGCCTTCGGCTCCGACTGCGGCGGGGGCGGCGTGGTTTCGGCCGGCGGCACCACCTCCGCTTTTGGCGGCGCCGGCTCGAATACCACCTCGATCCCGCCTTTCGCAATCGGCTCTGGTAATGGAGGAGGCTTGCCGGAGAGGAACAGCACCAGCAACGCTAGGCAGACCCCGTGCCCGGCCAGCGACAGCGCGAAAGGAAGCTTGATGCCGCTCACTTCGGACCGGCCGCCTCGGCGATCAGGGATACTTTCGAGAACCCGGCCTGATTGACCAGCCCCAACGTGTCCATCAGCTGCGCATAGGTGTTCGTCTTATCGCTGCGGACGTACACGATGCGGTTAGGATCCTCCGCGGCGAGTGCGGCGAGTTGGGGCTCGAGCTCGTCGGCGTCGATCGGCTCGTCGCCGATGAACACCCCGCCGTCGCGGTTGAGGCTGATGATGACCGGTTTTTTCGGTTCGGTCAGCTGGCTCGCCCGCGATTTCGGCAGGTCGAGCGGCACACCGACGGTGAGCAGCGGCGCAGTCACCATGAAGATCACCAGCAATACCAGCATGACGTCGACCATCGGCGTTACGTTGATCTCGGCGAGCGGCGCGTACCGGTCCTCGCCGACTTCGCCCGATGGAGGCAATGACAGCGCCATCGTCAGGCCTCCGCGCCGGCGCGGGCAAGCAGACCGCCCGACCGGCCGATCAGTCCCTGCATGCGCCCGGCAAAACGGCCGAGATCGACGGTGATCTTGTTGTAGGCGACAACCGCCGGGATCGCCGCGGCGAGGCCCATCGCGGTGGCGAACAAAGCCTCGGCAATCCCCGGCGCCACCACGGCAAGACTGGTGCTGTTCGCAGCCGCGATCCCCTCGAAGCTGCGCATGATCCCCCAGACCGTGCCGAAGAGGCCGATGAACGGCGCGGCCGAGCCGAGGGTCGCAAGGAACGGCAGACGCACCTCGAGGCGCCGCAGCTCGGCGTTCAGCGCCAGCCGCATCGCGCGCTCGATGCGCTCGCGACGTTCACCCGCCGTCTCGGGTTGCGGCCGCGGCTCGGCCGCGCTCTCGGCGAGGCCGGCCGATATGACGAGGCCAGCGGGGTCCCGCCGCTCTGTCGCCGACAGCTCTTGCGGCGAGCGCGCCGCGGCGGCCCGCGCCTCGTGCTCGCGCGCGGCGCGGCTCGCCGCTCCCAGTCGCCACAGCTTGTCGATGATCACCGCCCAGCTCCACACCGAAGCCGCGAGCAGCAACAGCAGCACGCCTTTCACGACGGGGTCGGCATTCATAAACAGCTTGACGATCGAAAGGGTCGCGGCGGGGTCATTCACGATCGGCCTCTAAACTTCACTCGATGACGGGACCCAGGCTTCAAGCAGCAAGAATGTGGCGACGCGGCGGCATTAGAAGCGCTAGGTCAGCCCTTGTGAAGGGGGCGAGGCCGCGTCAATCTATCTATCCGCGGCGCAGAACATCACTCTTGTCTGTTGCGGCTTTGGGCCTCAGCGCGGGCATCGCACCATTCCCGTCCGCTGCGAGGTGAGGTAAAATCGCTGCTCGATGTTCCCACGAATGGCTGAGGGTAGGGCTGACGCTAATCGCGATTACTGCGGCGGCGATCGCAAATTTCCCCGCGATTCGTATGTACTGACACGCAACGAGCCGAGGGCATATTCGACGTCTGTCGCCTCTACGGCGCGCCGATCGTTGCGGCAAATGCTCGCGTGAATGACATACACGCGGCCTATACCCCAACGCGGTCCGCGCTTTTCGATCGCCACGCACTTGCTGGAGCCGACCGAGAATTCCATCGTGCTCAGATCCCCGTCCTCACGAAAATTCAGCCAGTCGCTGCCTTTTCTTGTCACCTGATTCATGTCAGCGAAATCCTCGCGCAAATCGCCGTATCCCGCCAGCACCGCACACCGTTGGTGCTGATGACCGATTGCGCTGACGTAATAGGGATCGAAAACCATAACGTCGGCTTCGACTGTCAGATTTCCCAGGCTGGTCATGACCAGGTCATGGGCAATTCGGCAATTCGAGTTCGGGCCATTAGGCAACAACCCCGGCGCCGTTTCCTGCGGTGTGCCGGTTTTGCAGGTACCAGCCGCGGTAACACCAACCCGCGAGTCGCGACACGGGATGTCGGGCCATTTGTTCTCCTCGACCCGCGGGTTCCCGAAATAGGGAACGAATTTCTTTTCGGGAGGGGTGACCGGACGCGGCGCGGTGACGGTGACCTCGGGCAGCGGCGCGAGTTTCTCTTCGTCCGCACCGGCCGGCGCCGAGCAGGCGATCGCCGCCAGGACCCCGGCCGCAGCCAATCTCAAAATCGCCTTATATCCTATGGGGTCGTTTACGAGAACACGATCATCTCGCGTCCGAATCGTCAAGCCGGTGCCGATCAAATCGGGCCCTAAATCCATGGCCCAACATTTTGTCTTTCTTGCGCATTCCGCATGCCGCCCCATCGAGCCGCAACTTTTTGCTTCCGACGGGGTAACATCGGAACTATTCGCCGTATCCGACCCTGTATCGGCCAGGGCACAAGCATTGAGCCCCAACTCGGATCGCGAGGGCTGGGTCGATAGAACACGAACTCCCATCTTTTATTCGTACGCAAATACTTGCCATGGGCAGCGCCTCCGCCGGCGCTGCAATTTTTGGTTGGAGAATGTTGCCATCGTTCCCCGCTAAAGGCGGCAGCTGCGTGCGGCCGGCTTTCGCTCCAACAAGCTCCGGCAATGAAGGCGATGCCATTGGCGGAGACGCTGCGCATCCAGCCGCACCTGATAAGACCGACAGAATCAGGAGGGTTGTACCCAAGCTATGACCGTGTGGTGTCACAGGCGATACCCCTGTTGTCGTAAACACGAGCGAGCTATGAACGCGCGGGCTTTCATTCCAGAGCCGCCTCAGGCCTCTTTTCCTCCGGGTTCGTAGAACGTGAATAAGCGATTGCCTGGAGAGTGCTTCCACGAGGGCCGCCCAAAAACTTCCAAATCGCTCCAAAAAGTTCCAAATCTGGCCAGTTTTGATCGTCTCGCTTCCTTCTTGGGCGAGCGCTACACTGCGAACCCCTTAAGACATCCATAGCCGGGGAGCGAGCGCATGAACGGGCCCGGTGCAGCCAAAGTCGTTCTCTTGGAGGGCTTTCGGCTCGATCTGGCCGGTGGCGGACTGTTCCGGCTCGATCAGGCGGGGACCGCGACCCCGGTCTCGATCAGCTCGCGCGCATTGGATCTGCTCAGCCTTCTGGTGGAGCGGCAGGGGCAGCTGGTCTCGAAAGATGCCATTATGGAAGCCGTCTGGCCTGGAACGGTGGTCGAGGAAGGTAACCTGACCGTCCAGATCTCCGCATTGCGCGGTGTTCTCGATGAGAACCGAGAAGCGGGCAGCTGCATCCAGACCGTGCCCGGACGTGGTTACCGCTTCGTTGCACCTGTGACAAGGATCGAACCCGCGGCCCGACCAGCATCCGCTCCATTTTCCGGCAATGGGAGTGGCGGACCAATCGACGAATATGCCAAATCCCAGGCTCCAGTCCCGCTCGGTCGCACGGCAGCACCGATATGGCGAGCGCAGTATTGGCGTCGAGGGCACGTCATGGCCGCGGTCATCGGCACTCTCTGTCTCACCTTCGTCGTGGTCGCGGCGATGCGTTGGCAATCGCACTGGTCCGGAGAAACACGCCCGGTGCCTCCGTTATCGATCATTGTGCTGCCGTTCACCAATCTCAGCGACGACCGGGACCAGCAATACTTTTCTGACGGCATCACAGAAGATTTGACGACCGAACTCTCGCGGATCGCGCCTATGTTCGTAATCTCGCACCGTACCGCTTTCGGCTATCGCGATAATCCGGCCGATGCTAAGCAGATCGGCCGCGAACTGGGCGTTCGTTATGTCGTCGAGGGAAGCGTCCGCCGATCGGGCCGAGAGGTCCGCGTAAACGCCAAGCTGATCGATGTCGCGAACGGGGCGCTTCTATGGGCGGAGCGGTTTGACCGCGATGCGGGCGATTTCTTTACGCTGCAAGACGAGATGACGAGCCACATCGCCGTCACATTAAATTTGGAACTGTTGGCCGCGGCGGCGATGCGGCCGGTCGAGCATCCCGACGCGCTGGATTATATTCTGCGAGGGCGCGCCGTATACTTGAGGGTGCCGCCACGTGACGGCCATACGGAGGCAATCGGCCTTTTCGAGCGGGCGTTAGCGCTCGATCCGCGATCCGTCGAAGCACAGATTCGGTTGGCAATGGCGCTAACGGGCCGCGTGCTCGACGAAGTCACGGACTCGGGCGAGGCCGACATCGCCCGAGCACAAGAACTCATCGGGCAAGTGCTGATGGCATCACCCCGCGATCCACTTGCCCACTATGCCAAGGGCCTGGCGCTGCGCGCCCAGCATCGGTACGACGACGCCGTTCCCGAATATGAGGCCGCGGTCGCGTTCAATCGCAATTGGGCGGGCGCGTACGCCGATCTCGGATGGTGCAAGTTTTTCGTGGGGTCGATAGAGCAGGCGATGCCGCTCATGAAACGAGCCGCCCACCTCAGCCCCCGCGATCCGCAAATCGGCAATTGGGACAGCCGGATCGGGCTCATGTATCTGGTGCAGTCCCGCATCGATGACGCCATTCATTGGCTCGAAAAGGCGCGGGTCGCGGCACCGGACTTACCTTGGGTTCACCTTCGCCTCGCCTCCGCCTATAGCCTCAAGGGCGAGACTAAGCGCGCCGCCGCAGAACTTGCCGAAGCCCAGCGGAACGGTCGTCACGATTTGAGCATCGGGCGCCTGAAGGCCGGACTTTTGGCGCCCGCGAACATGGATCCCGTCTTCGAAACAACCTATTACGCCGGCCTGCGCAAGGCTGGGGTGCGCGAGCAATGAAGACCACCGCGCGGTGCTGCCGCCCAACCTGACAGAGCGCTGCTGATGCAGCACCTTGGCAAGAACGGCTCAATTTTATAATTGCGAATCCGCCGCGACCCGCCGGTGCCGCCTGGGCTCCGCGGCCGGCACAGAGCCGGCTAGAACCGCTGCGTCAGCCCGGCGAGAATAGTCCGGCGCGGACCGAATTGCGGCGCAAAGACGCCGAGCCCGGTGCCGCTGCGAATTTGGTAGACTTGGTCGAGCAGGTTGATGATGTCCAAGCGCAGCTCCAGCCCCTTGTAGAGTCCGGTGTCGACCGGCTGGACGATGCTGAAATTCACCTGCTGATAGCCGGGCAGGGCGGCCCCGTTCGGAGGCCCGTTCAGTTGAGTGGTTCTGAGACCGCTGGCGGCGGTAAGGTCGACCGAAAAGAGGGTATTCCAGACCGGGACTTTGTACTTGATGCCGGCCGATGATGTGTAGGTCTGGTCGTGATCGGTGTGGATAGCATTAGTCGATATATAGGCTAGGTCATCTGGAGAGAAGTTGAACTGGCTCGATATGATGTTTTTTGCGAGCTCTTGTGACGCGGAGAAATTGCCGTAAAACGACCAGTTGTCGATATCATAGCTGAGGGTCAGTTCGACGCCTTTGACCCATCCTTTCTGATAATTGAACGGGGTGAAGAGGATCGGCGCCCCGAACTGCCCTTCATCGATCAGGTCGCTGGCGAGCTTGTAATAAGCATCGATGCCGGCTTTGAGCCCGGGCAGAACGATTTGCGTGGCGCCGACATCAAAGTAATGCGACCGTTCCGCCTTGGCGACTGTGTCGAGCGTGACGGCCGGAGCGGCGGTCGTATTGGCAAAGAGCGCGATCGTCGGTGACGCGATGAGCTCGAACGGAGGCGGCGTGAAGTAACGCGAATAGCCGGCATGAAATGTTGTCGCCTCGGTTGGCTGCCACACCAAATTCGCACGGGGGCTCAGCTGCCGCTCGCTGACAAACTCGGCGAACTGGTCGTAGCGCGCGCCGAAATTTAGGGTCAACGACGGAATTATTTTCCATTCGTCCTGCAGATAATAGCTGTAGATCCATCCGGTCTTGCTTCCGGAATCGAAGATCGTCTCCGGCACGTCGGTGGTTTGCACGCCGTTCTGGTCGACCGGCAGAACATTTGATGTAGAGCTGAACGGTGAGCGCTCTCGCTGGATGTAAAAGCCGCTGCGAACCGTGTGGTCGGGCGAAGCCCGCCAGCTGCCGTCACCCTGCACGCCGCTTGCCCAGTTCTGCCGGTACGCGGTCTGGGCGATGCCGTTGAACAGAAGGTCCCCCGTGGGATCCCCCGGAGAGAAGTAGACGCTGCTGAATTGGTTGAACCCCGCGATCTGGAAATCGATATCGTCAACATGCTTCTGCCAGGCGAGGATCTGGAAATTATTGATCTGCAGCTGGTTCTCGTTGAGGGAGGCCGAGGCGAAGTCGCTGGCGCCGTTTACAGTGAGCCCGAGGCTCGGGGTCTGACCGGCGACTTGCGGGATCTGGTATTGGCTGCGCGAGGCACCGAGAATGGCGGTCAACCGCGACGTCGGATCAATAATGCCGGAGACATAGGCAAACCCTTTTGGTTGAGTGGAGTTGTCGTGGATCGCGTTGAAGGTTGGGGCGGGGTTCTCGATCCCCTCGTTGGTCCGCAGGTACTCGCCGGTCGCGTAATAATCGATCTGCCCAACCCGGCCGCCCCATTCGACGCTCGGCTGAAACGTGCCTTGCTGCCCGCCATAGAGCGTCGCCGAGCCCCCCGGATCAAGGGTCCCGGTCTTGGTCTGGATATCGATGACGCCGGTGGTGCGCAGCCCGTATTGCGCCGGAAGGCTGCCGGTGATCAGCGCCACAGAATTGGCAAGTCTGGTCTGCAGCGATTGTCCGAAGACGTTGATCCCTTCCGGCAGCTGAACTCCATTGATACGGAATTGCAAATTGGCGTGATCGTTGCGCACATGCAGCTGGCCGAACGAGTCCTGAGCGACCCCGGGTGCCTGCAGCAAGAGCCTGTTCAACGGCTGGTTGTCGCCCTGCGGCTGGGTCTCGATCGCCGGCCGGCTGAAATCGTAGACGGTCGCGCCAAGGCTCGGCTGGATCTCGCTGCGGGCAATGTCGAGTTGCTTGGCGATGACGTCCAGGTCCAGCGATAGGCCGCCTTCCGGGGTCGGCGTTGCTCCAGTCGCTGGCGCCGGTGTCTGCCCCGTCGCTGGGGCCGGGTTCTGTGTTTCCTGCGCCGTGGCGACGGCGCCGACGAAGAGCCACGTAATGGCAATGGAAAGAAGAGCGGGCGCGCACAATGCCCCCGTGCAAACCGGGTTGGCCATCAAGTTCCCCTTGTGTTTGGAACGCAGCAGCGTTGCTGCTGCGGTCAGTTGGTAAAGGGAGCCTCAGGCCGCAGGCGGTGCGCGGGATCGGAAGAGCGAATACGGTGTGAGAGGAACCGCGACCGCCGCTATCCGGGGTTGAGGCAGCGGTGTGTTTTCGGGTGGCTTTGCCGCGCAAAAATCGACCGGAACGGCGCCGTGGTGGCTGACCGCGAAACAGATCTCGCAATCATGATCGGCCAATGCCGGCATGACCGGGGCGGTCGATGCCACCAGAGTTGTTACGGCCCCGGGAGACCATACATGAAAGGAAGCTGGGTGATGATGCCAGGCGAATACAACAGCCTGAAGCAGGATCGCAAATGTGCCGACGAACGCGCCGGCGCGGCGCCGCCTCTGCCGAGCGCGACCGAACCGAACCCCTATGGAGAAGCGCACCCCCATCTCGATCCTGTGTCCCCCGCCTCGATCCGCCGAACGCGCGATCAGAACCCGTCAGGCGACGATACACTATAACGTTATTGGGAACTTGCGAACCCCCTTTGCGCGAAACGAGGTTGGTCTTATCCAAAATGAACGGTATAGGATAAGTCCGATGAGACTTGCCTTTGTCGCGATCCCGGTTCGTTTTGCGGTTGTCGACGGCCAGTCCGAGATTCGGAGAAAATGAGGCTGAGGCTAGTTACGATCATGTGCGCGACGGCCGCGCTTGCCTCTTGTGCCACCCCGGGTCTGGATTACGCAGGGGCCGCTGCCAAGCTCGATCAGGCGCGCGCCGAGATTGCACCACCTCTCGGCGCGACGACGTACACGCTCGACAGTCGTCGCCTGCTCGATCAGCCAGGAGACGAGAACCGCAGCCTGGCGCAATCGCTTGGACAGCTTCCTGGGGTTACGCTCGGGCCGAATGGCCAGCTGCGCGTGCGCGGTCAGTAGCCCCCGCATGCCCGTAACAAGACCGCTGTGACGTACCGTGGAGTGTGCGAACCTCTTTCCCGAGAACGAGGTCTGGTCTTATCCTGAAAACGCCGTTAGGGAGAAAGTCCGATGAGAGGGGCCCTCGTCGCGAGCGTGTTATTGGCGTTCTTTTCCGTCACCGGGGAAGCGCGAAGCGCCGGCGTAGACCTCGAGGTGATCCTGGCCGCCGATGTTTCGCGCAGCATCGACGACGCCGAGTTCGATCTGCAACGCAAGGGCTACGCCGCGGCGCTGAGCGATCCGCGCGTGCTCGCGGCCATTCACGGTCGCCCGGGCGCGGCGATCGGCGTGAGTTTCATCGAGTGGTCGGGGGACGAGGATCAGCAGGTCGTGGTCGATTGGACCGAAATACGCGACGAGGAAGACGCCGGCAGCATGGCCGCCGCGATGCTCGCGGCGCCGCGGTCATTTATGGGCCGCACTTCGATAAGCGCCGCCATTGATTTCGCGATGGCGCATTTCGCCAAATCGAAATGGCAGGCCAAGCGGCGCATCCTCGACATCTCGGGCGACGGCACCAACAATTCGGGCCGCGCGGTCACCGAGGCCCGGGATCAGGCGGTCTCCCAAGGGGTCACCATCAACGGGCTGGCGATCATCAACGACAAGCCGAATTTGGGCTACTCCGCCCACACGCAGCCGCCCGGCGGCCTGCCGCTTTATTATCGGCAGAACGTGATCGGCGGAACCAACTCCTTCCTGCTGGTCGTCCAGGACTTCAATTCGTTTGCCGACGCGATGGCGCAAAAGCTGGCAAAAGAAATCGACGTCGCAGGACCGGCCGGCGAAAAGCGGGTGTCGTTGCTAAATGCGCGCTAGACTGCAGTAGGTTCGAAACGCAGGAGGATCGGAAAGTGAGTGATTTTGCGCGGGGACGACGCCATCTGTTGCGCTCCGCTGCCGCTTGGGTCGGAGCCGGAGCCGCTCTTATGGCCGCGCGATCCGCCGGAGCATGGCAGATCGAAGAGATCGCCCCCGAGAGCCCTCTCGGGGTGGCTCTCGCCAACCGTTGCGGCGGTCCTGCGGACCACGCAGCTTTGGTCGCGCAATTGCAGGCGCAGCTGGCAAAAGAGCCCGCCGTCAATTCGCTTGGTGCAACGTGCCCGATCTGCGGCTGCCCGGTTATCGTAAGCCGTTAGCCGGTCACCCGGGTTCGAGGAGAACCTGAGAAAGATCGCTGCGGCGAAATCCCAAAACGAAGACTGATGGCCCACTACCGAAAAGCCCTCGCGGCGGCAACCGCACTCAATATGGCAATTTCTGCTGTGGAAGCCGTGGCCGGATTTGAAGCCCACAGCCTGAGCCTCATGATGGACGCTATCCACAACTTGTCCGATGAGATGGCGCTCATTTTTCTCTATTTAGCCTTCGTCCTTTCACAGAGCGTATCGCGAAATCTTCTGCGCACTGCCAATCTCTTCAACTCACTTGGCTTGATTGTGATCAGTAGCCTTCTCGCATGGCAGGCCGTGGAGCGTTTTCAGAACCCTATTCCCGTTCAAGGGGCGATCCCGCTACTGGTGGGAATTGCGGCTGCCGCCGCGAATTGGGGCGTGGCCTGGTTTCTTTGGGAGCCAGGACGCAACAACCCTGCGATCCGTCTGGCTTATATTCACAATATGGGTGACGTTTACGTCTCTCTCGCTCCTGTGGTTGCCGGATTTTTAGTAATCTTTACAGGGCGATCGATTTTCGATCCGAGCGTCGCGGGCATTATAGCGGTATGGATCATCCTCTCTACTGTGCGAGAGGTTTTCGGATCGCGCGAAGAGTTGATATGGCCCGAGAAAATCGTGTGTGGTCATTCTGATCAACGCGGCCTTGCGACAGGTTAGGATCGACCACGCCCCTTTGTCGCCGCGTATAGAATCGGGAGAGCGCGTGGGGCGGCACGCCGAGCGTCGGCGTTCGACCCCTTGAGCGCTTTGCGGATTTCAGGCGGCCGCCAGCGGACCGTGGTCGTCGCAATGATCGCCGTGCGGATGATGGAGGTGGCCGCCGACGCGGTAGTCCAGGTGGTTGCCGTGGGGGACTGCCTCGTGACCGCAGCCAGGGCCGTGGACATGGCCGGACTCATGACCACCGCAGCGATGATCCGAGGTGCAGCGATCGGGGTTGTCGGTGGAGACGTCGATCACGTGCTCGTCGACATGATCTCCATGCAGATGGTGGAGGTGGCCATCATGTAAGTAGTCGACGTGCCCGCTGTGTCGCACGGCGGAGTGCCCGCAACCCGGACCGTGTTGGTGAGCGTGGTCCGGATGGTTGGGCGAGGAGCAAGTAGTCATCGGGGATCTTCCTTTCCTTGTCCAGGATCCGCGGACATGGCGGTGCGGCCCTCGGCCGCGTGGTCGATAGCGTTGCGGACCAACGGCAGCACGTGCTCGTCGGCAAGGGCATAGAAGATATGTTTGGCCTCGCGCCGCCGCTTGACCAAACGCACCGTAAATAGCGTCTTCAGACGTGCCGACACGGTGGTGATCTTCTCGCCCTCGTATTCAGCCAACTCCGATACGCACGCCTCGCCCTCTGCGAGGCGCAGCAGAAGCCGCAGCCGTTCTGAGTTGGCGAGCGCCGCGAACATCTCGGCAGCGGCTTCGATCTGCGCCCGCGATGGGAGGTGAACTGGAGGACGGAACGGATGCCCGCTATGCGCCGGCGGTGCGTTCAAAGTCTCACGATACTCCGTCAATCCATCGATCGACAGAATATAGCTAGCGGTGGGCTCGGTGCAAGGGCCTCTCAACGTCGGGACCCTGATCGCCACTGCCCGCGTTGAGGCTAGGTGATCGGCGCAGGGCCTCTTACACTGCTCTCTGATGATCAGCCGCCGCGATCTGTTCCCGCCGATCGAGCCCTACCGCACGGGCACTCTGCGGCTCGATGCCCGCCACACGATGTATTGGGAGCAGTCGGGTAATCCGCGCGGTGTCCCGGCGCTGTTTCTGCACGGCGGTCCCGGCGCCGGCGCGACGCCGGTGCATCGGCGGTTTTTCGATCCCGAATACTGGCGGATCGTGATTTTCGATCAGCGCGGCGCCGGCCGATCGACGCCGCTCGGCGAGATCGCCGACAACACGCCGGCCCATCTCGTGGCCGATATCGAACATCTGCGCTCCTCGCTGAGCATCGACAAATGGCTGGTATTTGGCGGGTCCTGGGGATCGACATTGGCGCTGCATTACGCCGAGACCCACCCGCTTCGCTGTGTCGGGCTCGTGCTGCGCGGCATCTTTCTGTGCCGGCGCGAGGAGATCGAGTGGTTTCTTTACGGTATTCGCAGAGTGTTTCCCGAGGCATGGCGCGCCTTTTCGGGATTTCTCCCCGAGGCCGAGCGCAGCGACATTCTCGCCGCCTATTACCGGCGCTTGCGAGACCCGGACCCGCGCGTCCACATGCCGGCGGCGCGCGCCTGGAGCATCTACGAGGGCGCTTGCTCGACCTTGTTGCCCAATCCCGAGACGGTGGCCGCGTTCAGCCAGGACCGGCTCGCTCTCGGCCTGGCGCGAATCGAAGCGCATTTCTTCAGTCGTCATCTGTTCACCGGCGAATGTGATCTGATCGACCGTGTCGGGCAAATCCGGCATTTGCCGGCCGCCATCGTGCAGGGCCGCTACGATATGGTCTGTCCGGTCGGCAGCGCCGACGAACTAGTGCGGGCTTGGCCCGAAGCGGAGTATGTAATCGTTCCCGATGCTGGGCATTCGGCGATGGAGCCCGGAATTCGCGAGCAGCTAATCCTTGCGACGGAACGGATGAAGCGGATCTGAGTTTGCCGCTTGATGGTTGCCACTTGCGAAGCACAATTTGCCTTTTAGGATAGCGTCGGCAAATCGCAGCCGTCGCGGGATCGAGGCGGGGGAGAACATGAGCAAGACACTCATATACCGGAGCGGAATGCTCTTGCTCCTGGCGTGGGGCATTGCGGTATCGCACCCAGCATCCGCCCAAATCACTTTGGGTTCGCTAGTCACTCTGGGCTCGCCTGCCGACCCGCCGCGCGTCGCGCTCGGCAGCGGCGCATTCGATGTTCTGCCCGACAACAAGAAACCGGGCGCTGGGACCAGGGGATTGGTGCTGGGCGAGTATCGCTTCGGCGATGTGCTGTGGATTGTTGCCCCCTTCATCGGCGCTATGGGCACGGGCCGGGGTGCCTTTTACGGCTATGGGGGCTTCGGATTTGACATCAACTTCGCCGGCAAATGGGTAATCACGCCGACTGCTGCAGTTGGGTACTTCGAGCACGGCAGCGGCATCGACCTCGGGGCTCACACCGAATTCCGCACCGGCGCGGAATTCGACTATCGCTTCGACAATTTGACCCGCCTTGGGGTCGGCTTTTATCACATGTCAAACGCCGGCATCGGAAAACAAAACCCGGGGGTGGAATTGGCCACCGTCGTCCTCACGGTGCCGCTGCGCTGATCCTGTAGCGGTGCCTGACGATGGCGAGCGGCGGCCTTCCACCTTGACCGCGCCCCGGTTCGCGCCGACTACCCGCGCCGCGCTGTGGATTCTGCTCAGCGGAATCTGCGCGGTGATGATGAACGTGTTGATACGCGTGGCGGCGCAGTCGATACATCCGCTCGAGGTCGCGTTCTTTCGTTGCTTCTTCGGGCTCGTGCTCGTGCTTCCCTGGATCATCAAGGGCGGCCCAGTTCTGTTGCGCAGCCGCAACGCTGGTTTTTACCTGCTGCGCGGGGCGGTGGGCCTCGTCTCGATGGTGACCTGGTTCTATGGGATCACCGTCGTGCCATTGGCGACTGCGACCGCCGTCAACTTCACTGCCCCCCTCTTCGCCACGATAGCGGCAGTGTTCGTCCTGCACGAGGACGTGCGGCTGCGGCGCTGGAGCGCGGTCGTCATTGGCTTTGTCGGCGTGCTCGTGATCATGCGGCCGGGCGCCGAGCGGCTCGATGCGAACCTCTTGATCCTGCTGCTGTCGGCGGCGAGCGCGGCGATGAACAACATCACCGTCAAATTTCTTGCGCGTACCGAGCCGCCGGGCAGAATCGTCGCCATGTTCATGATCTACCTGACGCCGTTGTCGCTGATCCCGGCCTTGTTCGTCTGGCGATGGCCGGACCCGTCGGCCTTCGGCGCGCTCGTCGGGCTCGGCGGCCTCGGCACGATCGCGCATCTTTCGGTTGCGCGGGCACTCGCGACGGCCGATGCCAGCGCCTGCGCGCCCTTCGAGTTTGCCCGTCTGCCGTTTGCGGCGCTGATCGGCTTTCTGTGGTTCGGCGAGGTGACCGATGTGTGGACCTGGGTAGGAGCCGCCATCATCGCCGGATCGTCGGTTTACGTCGCCTATCGCGAGGCCCGGCTCGCCAGGCTGTCGCGCCGCGGCGAGGGGCGTGCACCGAGGTCGCCTCGCCGATAATGTTTCCCGGCGCGGAATCATTGGTAGGAGGAGCGCATGGAGATCGCGGGGCAGGCAGCAATCGTCAGCGGCGGCGCCTCCGGTCTCGGTCGAGCAACGGCAGAGGCGCTGACCGCGGCAGGGGTCAAGGTTACGATTTTAGACGTCAACGAGGCGGCAGCGACCGCCGCGGCGCGCGAAACGGGCGCGTTTGCCGTCGGCTGCGATGTGACCGACGCCACAGCAGTTGAAGCGGCCGTCGCGGCAGCTCGCCAGCGGCATGGCCCGACGCGCATCGCCGTCAATTGCGCCGGCATCGGCACCGCCGGGCGGATCGTCGGACGCGACGGCCCGCTGCCGCTCGACGCGTTTCGGCGCGTCATCGAGGTCAATCTGATCGGCAGCTTCAATCTCCTGCGGGTCGCCGCGGCGGACATGACCACACTCGACCCGCTGACCGACGGCGAGCGCGGCATCATTATCTCAACCGCTTCGGTCGCGGCCTATGAAGGTCAGATCGGGCAAGCGGCTTACAGCGCCTCGAAAGGCGGCATCGTCTCGCTGACCCTGCCGGCAGCGCGCGAACTGGCGCGCTATGGGGTGCGAGTGGTGGCGATCGCACCGGGTCTCTTCGAGACGCCAATGCTGCAGGGATTGCCGCCGAACGTTCAGGAGAGCCTCGCCACGAGCGTTCCGTTCCCGAGCCGGCTCGGCCGGCCAGCCGAATATGCCGCGCTGGTCCTTCACTTGTGCCAGAACCGGATGATCAACGGCGAAGTAATCCGGCTCGACGGCGCCTTGCGCATGGCGCCGCGCTAAAGGCGACGGTCGGCCGCGCTCAGGGCAGGGGCGGGCGGCGGTCTCTTTCGGGGGCGATTTCATCGATCGCATGCGCCAGCCGGATGTCGAGCTCGCTGAGCCCACCCGCGTCATGCGTCGACAGAATCACCTCCACCCGGTTGTAGACGTTGAACAGCTCGGGGTGGTGGTCCATTTTTTCCGCCAGAAGCGCCATTCGCGACATGAAGGCCCACGCTTCGGAGAAGTTCTCGAAATGGTAGGTCTTGCGGATGGCATCGCGGTCGTCGACCTCGACCCAGCCATGCAGCTCCTGCAGAGCGGTGTGGCGCTGTGCTCCGACCAGTCTTTCGGCCATTCTAACCTCCGTCAATAGCGGGAGTGATATCATGCCGGACCGCCTGCCGCCATCGCTCGCCGAAATCGAGGCCTTAGCGGAACGCGCGCTGGGAACCATTCCGCGGCAGTTGAAACGCCAGCTCGGACACGTCGTGATCCGGGTCGAGGAGTTCCCCGACGAGGAAACCGAGGCGGCGATGGGTCTCGAAAGCCCGTTCGAAATTCTCGGCCTTTATCAGGGTGTGGCGCTGCCGCACAAGAGCGTCAGCGACCCACGGCCTGATCCCGACGTGATCTTTCTCTATCGCCGCCCGATACTCGACTACTGGTGCGAGAGCGGCGAGGATTTGAGGCATCTGGTGCGGCACGTGCTGATCCACGAGATCGGCCACCATTTCGGGTTCAGCGACGAGGATATGGAGCGGATCGAGTCGTCGGATTGAGTTTAGGTGGGCAATACGGCCGGCGCGTGCCTCCGATCAGGCCGGGGTCGGCGCATCTGGATGGAGCAGGTCGGCATTGCGCAAATCGGTCCATAAGGCCGGCGGGATCGGGTATTGCAAGAGCTTCGCGTTAGCTTTGAACTCATCCACATTGCGCGGCCCGGGGAGGATCGCCGCGACGGCTGGATGCGCGAGTGGAAACTGCAGAGCCGCGGCGACAAGAGGCACCTGATAACTGTCGCAGATTGCCCTTATCCTTTTGACCCGGTCGACGATCTCGGGAGGCGCCGGTCGGTAGTTCCAAGTATCGCGGCCGGCGAGAACGCCGGTATTGAACGGTGCCCCGATTACGACCGAGATACCCGATCGCAGGCATTGGGAGAGCAGCTCATCGACGGGTGTCTGCTCGAGGAGTGTATACCGCCCGGCAAGAAGAAAGACGTCCCAATCACCCCAGTCGATCGCCTCGAGCAGAACTTCCCACTCGTTGACCCCGATCCCGATCGCCGCCAGCTGGCGCGATGAGCGCAATTGCTCGAGCGCGCGATATCCGCCGTCGCGAAAGATACGCATGATCCCGGGATGCGCGTCTTTGCCGTGCTGCCGCGCACCGATGTCATGAACATAAAGGATGTCGATCTGTGCCAGGCCAAGGCGTTGCAAGCTGTCCTCGAACGAACGCATGATTCCGTCATAGGAATAATCAAAGACATCCTCGAACGGCATTGGGTGCCGCAGCGCACCAGGGGCGCCAAGGTTCGTCTGCGGTCGCAGCAACCGCCCGGCCTTGGTCGCCAGCACCCAATCTTCGCGGGGCAACTCGCGCAGGGCATCGCCGACGATTCGGCACGCCCTTCCGAAACCGTAAAATGGGGCAGTGTCGAAATAGCGAACACCGGCCGACCACGCAGCTTTTATAACCGCCTCTCCTTCTCCTCGGGTGACCGGGATCCGGTGTCCCCCGAGGGTTCCGGTGCCGAGCCCGAGGACCGTCAATCTGAGGGGCGTGCGCCCCACTTGGCGTGTCTCGAAGCCCTCCATACGCCTTTCTCCGTCACTGCGGTTTGGTGTCATATCAGATTACAACCAGCCGCTGTACTCGGAGTTCCAGCCGGTCGCTCTCCGCGAGGGATGCTGTCACATGATCCTGACTTTTGGGTCAATAAATGCCGACCTTATCGTCCCGGTACCAAAATTGCCCCAGCCCGGGGAGACCGTGCTGGGCGGCTCGTATGAACTCCTATCGGGCGGTAAGGGTGCCAATCAGGCGCTGGCGGCGCGCCGAGCCGGAGCCGATGTTATGCTTGCGGGCGCGGTCGGCCGCGACAGCTTTGCCGTGATCGCCCTCGGTTCGCTCCGCGGCGAGGGCGTCGATACGCGTTTGGTGCGCGACCTCGATCTTCCGACTGGCTGCGCCTTGATCATGGTGTCGGCCGCGCGCGAGAACATCATCGCAGTGGCTTCCGGCGCCAATATGGGCGTGCGGTGCGACTGGGTGCCCGAGGATTTGCTCAACGCCAACACAACGCTCGTCGCCCAGCTCGAAGTCCCGCCCGGCGAAACCCAAAGGCTGATCAGACGCGTCCGGAGACGCGGCGGCAGATGCGTGCTCAACCTGGCGCCGGCAATGCCGATCGATCTCGCGCTGTTGCCGGAAATCGATCTCCTTATCGCGAACGAGAGCGAGGCCGCGACGATGTCGTCTGATCCAATGGGAATTGCCCTCCGGCTGCGCCAAGGGCTCGTAGTGACGCGCGGCGCGGCGGGAGCCAGTGCGTTTCTTGCCGATGGCGGCCGGCTCGATTTGCCGGCGCTCGCGATCGACCCGGTCGATACGACCGGCGCCGGTGACACGTTTGTCGGGGTTCTCGCGGCGGCGCTCGATTTGGGAGCGAGCCTCGAAGCCGCGTTGCGACGGGCCAGCGCCGCTGCGGGCCTTGCATGCCTCGCCCGCGGCGCTCAAACCGCAATGCCAGGTTCGGCGGCAATTGACGCGGCAATGGCGGATTTGCCACCCGGTTAAGCCGGGGGCGCGCAGTGCTCGTGAAACTCGGCTAATATGTCGATGTAGAGGCGACGCTTGAACGGGACTATCAACTCCGGCAGGCGAGATGACGCAACCCATTGCCAGGCGTCGAATTCCGGATGCTCGGTGGCGACATTTATGTCGCTGTCCCGGCCGGTGAAGCGCATGACGAACCATTTTTGGCGCTGGCCACGATGGCGCCCGCCCCATAGGCTGCCGGCGAGTTCGATCGGCAGATCGTAGTGCAGCCAACCCCGGCTCTCCCCGATGATCTCGGCCTTGGCGGTGCCGATCTCTTCCTTCAGTTCTCGCAGAGCCGCTTGGCGCGGGGTCTCGCCCGGGTCGATCCCGCCTTGCGGCATCTGCCATGCCGGCATCGTCGGGATGTCGCAGCGTCGCGCGACGAACACCTCTCCGCGTGAGTTGAGCAGCATGATGCCGACTGCGGCACGATAATCGAGCGGCTCGCCGTCTCTGTCGGCCTTCTTCATCCGATACCGTGAGCCCCGCGGTTGGCGTACCGTCAGTTGACGACGCGTCCGTTGAACATCGCGATGCCGCGCAGCATGTCGACCGCCCTGGCCAGCTGGTAGTCGGCGGGCGTGCCCATGATCGACGGATCGACGGATGTCTGCTCGGGTGAACCGTCTCCGGGATCTTCCTTTTTCAGATCTGTCGCCGTGACGGCTTTGTCGCCCTTCTCCTTCTCGATTTTGGCGGCTTCGACGACGATGTCCGGATCGATTCCTTTAGCCTGAATCGATCGTCCCGAGGGCGTATAATAGCGCGCCGTGGTCAGCCGCATCGCCCCGTGGCCGGGGAGCGGTATGATTGTTTGCACCGAACCCTTGCCAAAGGATTTAGTCCCGAGAAGGATCGCGCGGTGGTGGTCCTGCAACGCGCCGGCGACAATCTCGCTGGCCGAGGCAGACCCGCCGTTGATCAACACCGCCAGGGGCAGACCGCTCGCGATGTCGCCGGGGCGAGCGTTATAGCGCTGTGCATCCTCGCTGCGCCGGCCGCGAGTGGACACGATCTCGCCCTTGTCGAGAAAGGCGTCCGACACCGCAACCGCCTGGTCGAGGAGCCCGCCCGGGTTGTTACGCAGATCGAGGACCACCCCGGAGAGCTTATTACCGGCCTGCTGCTTTAGGTTCTTCATTGCATTGTTGAGGCCGACGTCGGTCTGCTCGTTGAAGCTGGTGATCCGGATGTAGCCGATCGTGTCGCCTTCGAGGTGGGAGCGTACCGACTGGATCTTGATCGTTGCGCGGGTCAATTTAACGTCGAAAGGGTCCTTTCCCTCGCGCCGAATTGTCAGCTTGATTTCGCTGCCGATCAGGCCGCGCATTTTCTCGACCGCCTCCGGAAGGGTCATGCCCTGGACGGGGTCCCCATCGAGGTGGGTTATCAGATCGCCGGGCTTCAGGCCGGCGCGCGCCGCCGGCGTATCGTCGATCGGCGAGACAACCTTGACGAGGCCGCTCTCCATGGAAACTTCGATCCCCAACCCGCCAAACTCGCCGCGGGTCTGGACCTTCATGTCATTGAAGTTCTTTGTGTTCAGGTAGTTCGAATGGGGATCGAGCGAGGTCAGCATGCCGTTGATCGCCGACTCAACCAGGGTGTCGTCGCTGACGTCGTCGACGTATTCGGCGCGTACGCGCTCAAAAACCTCGCCGAACAAATTGAGCTGCTTATAGGTTTCAGCCGAGTTCGTCGGCGAGTTGGTCGGCGGTGCTGCGCCGAGGTCCTGGCGCAGCGAGAACACAAGGACAGTGGCAGCCACGGCCACCATGAGACCCGAACGCTTCATCCATTCACCCTATGTCTCGGGCCCAATCGGCACGATGCACTCGGCATAAGATACCCGGCAGTGCGGGCGATGATCAAGCCGTGCTGGCGCGGCGAAATGTGCGGTTCAATCCGAAAGTACATATCAGTCTCACCGAATTTGGCAGAGCAACGGCTCGGCAGCCCATGTGACCCGGTCCGTAGACCACCGGGTGGGGTCGGTGGCATCGCCGGACTGCCTCTTTGCAAACGGGTCGCCGTAGGCCGCCCCTTGCTGTTTTTGCTGTTTTCTGCAGCGAAATATCAGCGAAATAATTGGAAATTCCAGAACCTCTACCGTCCCCCTGATCCCTGTGCTTCGAATTTAGCAAGCGCCGCCAGAACGAACCTTGTGACCTGTTCCACCTGTTTTATCAGGTGCAGATCAGGTTCCGTTCTCCCGATACCTTGAAGAACCGTGGGCGGGACCCGACGGCATTAATTTTAGCGGCCATGCTCACGCGATAACTCCCCAATCACTGTTAACCAAAATATCCTAGCATATCTTTTGCTAAAATGTCAATAAGGCACACCAAGCTTTGGGATTTGACCGACATGGTGCGGGTGATCGAAGATTGGGAGGCCCGTCGCGAGGTACGCTTCTCGTAGGATAAAGATGGGGAGACGGATATGGGCTCATTCAGTCTGCTTTATTGGCTTCTGGGTACGATCATCGGCGCGATCATTTTCCCAATTGTCCTCACGCCCGTAGCTCTTATTTTGCGGCGCGCCGGCTTCAGCAGGTGGTGGTGTATCCTGTGGGCGATCCCCGTTGCGAACATCATCGCGTTATGGGTGTTCGCGCTTGTGCCATGGCCAGCCTTTGGCACCCGGTCGACCGGGCAGCCGGCGGCCTAACAGCTGTTACAATTCAAACTGACTACCCACTCGGACGCGAGAGCCAAGGACACTTGGGAGCGAAAGGCTTGCGTTCGCTAGCGCTCGGTCTGTTGAGACAGCTACATAATTCCGGTTCAATTTGCCGCTTGTCGTTCCGCGGTCGAGGAGATCAGCGAGTGGCCGGTCATCGCGGCCGGCTTCGTCAAACCGAGGATATCGAGCAAGGTCGGGGCGATATCCGAAAGGCGGCCGTTTTCCAGGTGGCCGATTTCTGCCGGCGGGTTGACTACCACGAATGGCACCGGGTTGAGCGTGTGCGCAGTGTGCGGCTCGCCGGTTTCAGGGTCGCGCATCATCTCCGCGTTGCCGTGGTCGGCGGTGATGACGAGCGTGCCGCCGGCCTGTTCGACGGCCTCGGACAGTCGGCCGAGGCAAGCATCGATGGTCTCGACCGCCTTGGTCGCGGCATCGATACGGCCGGTATGCCCGACCATGTCCGCATTTGCATAGTTCATTACGATCGCGTCGAACCGTCCAGAGCGGATCGCTTCGACGACTTTGTCGGTAACTTCGGGCGCCGACATCTCAGGCTGCTGATCGTATGTCGCGACTTTTGGCGAAGGAACGAGGATCCGCTCCTCACCCGGAAAGACCAATTCGCGCCCGCCATTAAAAAAGAACGTGACATGCGCGTATTTCTCGGTTTCCGCGATACGCAGCTGGCTCAATCCGGCGCGTGACACCACTTCGCCAAAGCTGTCGTCGAGGTTCTCGGGCGGGAACAGCGTCGCAAGAAATCGGTTGAGCTCCGTCGAATACTCGACAAGGCCGAGAGCGGCGCCAAACGCGATCCGCTTTTCCCGCGCGAAGCCGGAGAATTCGGGGTCGAGCAGGGCAGAAGCAATCTCGCGCACCCGGTCAGCGCGAAAATTGGCGATCAGCAGACCATCGCCGTCGCGCATGCCGGCATAACCTGCAATTGCACTGGGCGCCACGAATTCGTCAGTTTCGGCGCGCGCATAGGCGGCTTCGACTGCCTGCAGCGCATCATCTGCGCGCTCGCCGATGCCGCTGACGATCGCCCGATAAGCTCTCTCGACCCGGTCCCACCGCTTGTCGCGATCCATCGCGTAATAGCGGCCGCAAAGCGTGGCGATCCGCAGATTGCGGAGGCTAGCAACGCCTTCCTGAAACTGCTTCAAATTGGACGCGGCTGCCTTGGGCGGCGTGTCACGCCCGTCGAGAAAGGCGTGGACGGCGACCGGCACCCCCGCGCCGGCGAGAATGCGGGCCAAGGCGGCGATCTGGCGCTGGTGCGAATGAACCCCGCCGGGCGACATCAGCCCCATCAGGTGGGCGGTCCCGCGGCTCGCCTTCAGCTTGCCTATGAAATCGCACAATGCCGGTATGGTGGCGAGCTTGCCCTCGGCGATCGCCGCGTCGATGCGCGGCAGGTCCTGCAACACCACCCGTCCGGCGCCGATGTTGGTGTGGCCGACCTCGGAGTTTCCCATCTGGCCGTATGGCAGGCCGACAAAATGCTCGCTTGCTTGCAGCTGCGCGTGCGGCCAGCGGGCCGTCAATCGGTGCCAGTTGGGCGCCCGCGCGATCTCGATCGCGTTATCGTCGGCTTTCTGCCGCTCGCCCCATCCATCGAGAATGCACAGCACCAGCGGATTTGGGCGGGAATTCATCGCGGCAAGCCCCAAGCAAGAAAGTCTATCTCTATACGCGAAACCGCCCGCCAGTAGATAGCGTTCCCAACGTGTTTAACCGCGGTGATAAGGGTGACCGGCGAGAATTTGCTGAGCACGATAGAGCTGTTCGAGCAGCATCCCTCGGACCAGCAGATGGGGCCAGGTCATCGATCCGAGCGAGAGGATCAGATCGGCGCGGTCGAGAACCATCGAGTGGAGGCCATCGGCGCCGCCGATTGCGAACGCCAGCTCGGGCGAACCCCGATCGCGCCAAATGGCTATCCGCTCGGCCAATGCGCGGCTAGACCATTGGACGCCGCGCACGTCGAGGGCGACGAAAGGGACGCGGGCCGATAGTGCGCCGAGGATCAATTCGCCCTCGCGGGCCTTCAGTTGCACCGGCGGAAGAGAGCGCCTCTCGTCCACCTCGACGATTGCCGGGGGCGGCACGATCCTCGCGGCGTAAAGATCCTGGAGTTCCTTGACCGGGCCGCTGCGCAGCCTGCCGACAACGAGGAGGCGGAAACGGATCGAGGCGTTCCGACTACAGGCGAACGGCTTCGCTGTCGAGCATCGCGGAGCCCCACATTTTCTCGAGATTGTAGTAGCTGCGGATTTCAGGCCGGAACAGGTGCACGATGACATCGCCGGCGTCGATCAGCACCCAATCGCCTTGTTTCTTCCCCTCGATCGAAATCCGGATCCGCCTGGAAAGGACTTCATCGAGGTGCTCGGTCAATGCGAGCACCTGGCGCGTCGAATGGCCGCTGGCGATCACCATGTGGTCGGCAATTGTCGTTTTGCCGGCAAGATCGATCGTGACGATGTCCTCTGCTTTGCCGCCCTCGAGCGTTCGCAGCACGAGATCGAGGAGGTCAGGGCGTTCCTGGTGTGCCTCGATTTTTTCGGTAAGGGGCATCAGGGCAGTAATGGTGGACAATTGGATCTTTGTTCCTTTAAGGTCTTCGGTGGGGTTTCTTTTCGCTCGGACCGGATTTTCGTCGCCGAGCGCTCATCGAGCGGGGTGTGAAAATATACCCAGGCCGGCGGCTCCATTTCGGCCAGCCGGCGCGCCGTCGAAGCCGGAACACGGTTTCGGTCGAAGCGATTGGCGGCTTGGCCGGAAAGCGCCTTTAAAGAATAGGAAGGGCGGTCGAACACGGCAATGGGCACGGTCTGAAAGATCTCGGGCCAGCGCTCCCATTCAGGGATCTGGACGAAGTTGTCGCCGCCCATCAGCCACACGAATCGCAGCCGGGGAAAGCGGCGGCGCAGCGCCTTCAAGGTGTCCGCGGTATAATGCGAAGATCCCAGCTGGCTTTCGAGATCGGTGACGAGGATGCGCCGGTCGGCTTTGGTGATCCGGCGAGCTCCCTCCAACCGGACCGGGAAGGGGGCCATGCCGGCGACTGGCTTCAACGGATTTTGCGGCGAGACCAGCCACCAAACCTGGTCCAGGTCGAGGAGTATGAGGGCCAGCGCGCTGATGTGCAAATGGCCGCCATGGGCCGGGTTGAAAGAGCCGCCCAAAAGCCCGATGCGGCGATGCCGCCCGGCAGGCGGCCGGACTTCCGGCTGAGCGCTCAGGGGCGCACCTGCCCGGTGCCGCGCACCAGGTACTTGTATGTCGTCAATTGCTCGGCGCCGACCGGGCCGCGCGGCGGCAGGCGCTGGGTCGAGATGCCGATCTCCGCCCCCATGCCGAACTCCCCACCATCGGCGAATTGCGTCGAAGCGTTGACCAAGACGATCGCGCTGTCCACCTCGCGCAGAAAGCGCTCTGCGGTCGCCTCATCCTCGGTGATGATCGCGTCGGTATGATGCGAGCCGAAGCGCGCGATATGGTCGATCGCGCCCTCGACGCCATCGACGATGTGAACCGCCAGGATCGCGTCGAGATATTCGGTGCGCCAATCCGCTTCGGTTGCCGGCTTCAATCCTGGATCGATCGCAAGGACCTCGGGGTCTGCGCGCAGCTCACAGCCGGCCGCGCGCAGATCGGCGAGGATCGCGGGCAGTTGCGCCTTGGCCGCCCGATCAACAAGCAGGGTCTCCGTGGCCCCGCAGATCGAGACCCGCCGCATCTTGGCATTGAGCACGATTTTGCGAGCCTTTTCCGGGTGTGCTGCGGCGTCGACATAGGTGTGGCACAACCCCTCGAGGTGCGCGATTACCGGAATCCGGCTCTCGCGCTGCACCCGCTCAATCAGCGACGGCCCGCCGCGCGGCACGATTATGTCAATCACGCCGGTCATCGCGAGCATCAGCCCGACCGCAGCGCGGTCGCGGGTCGGCACGAGCTGGATGGCTGCTTCCGGCAGGTCAACGGAACGCAACCCTTCGGCCAGCGCCGCTACCAATGCCCGCGACGAATAAAAGCTCTCGGACCCGCCGCGCAGGATCGCCGCGTTGCCCGATTTAAGCGCAAGCCCGCCGGCGTCTGCCGTGACGTTCGGCCGACTCTCGTAAATGATGCCGATAACGCCGAGCGGCACCGCAATGCGCTGGATATGGAGCCCGTTTGGGCGGGCCCATTCGGCGAGGACGCGGCCGACCGGATCGGGCAGCGCGGCAACGGCTTCCAGTCCGGCGGCAATCGCCTCGACGCGTTCCGGGTCGAGCGCGAGCCGGTCGCGCAACGCGGGGGAGAGGCCCTGCGTCCCGGCTTCCCCGAGGTCGCGGGCATTGGCTGCAAGAATGTCCTGTTCGCGGGCTCTGACGGCCGCCGCAGCATTCTTCAAGGCCGCGACCTTGGTATCGGCGGAAGCAAGGCTGAGCGCAACGGCAGCCTCGCGGGCGCGCCGCCCGATCGCAGCCATTTCGGCGTTCAGATCCGACCCCGATCTCGTCGTCGGGTCGCGCACAAGCGTCTCGGTCGTCATCGGGGCTCGGTCACCACCAGATCGTCGCGATGAATGATCTCATCACGGCCACGGTACCCTAGGATCTCGGCTATTTCACCACTCTTGTGACCTGCGATCCGCCGGATGTCGGCGCTCGAATAAGCCGAGAGACCGCGGCCGGCCTCGGCGCCGGACCGGGTGCGGATGACCACCGCGTCGCCCCGTTCGAAAATGCCTTCGACCTCGATCACCCCGGCCGGCAAAAGGCTCGTGCCGCGCCGCAGCGCTCTGGCTGCGCCGTCATCGACGATCACCGCGCCGGACGGATTGACCGCGCCGGCAATCCACGCCTTGCGCGCCGACCGCGGCTCGCCCCGGGGCAGGAACAAAGTCGCCCTGTCGCCCGCCTCGATGGCGGCGAGCGGTCCCGGCGCGGCGCCGTTGGTCTTCCCCTTGGCGATCAGCATGCGGCAGCCGGCGCTCATCGCGATGCGGGCGGCGGCGATTTTTGTCACCATGCCGCCCGAGCTGTAGCCAGGCGGCGACTCGCCCGCCATCGCCTCGATCTCGGGCCCGATCTCGCGGACCAGCGGGATATGCCGCGCGCTCGGGTCATTGCGCGGGTCCGCGGTGTAGAGCCCGTCGATGTCCGACAGCAGCACCAGCATCTCGGCGCTCGTCATCTGCGCAACGCGTGCAGCCAGCCGGTCGTTGTCGCCAAAACGGATCTCGGCGGTGGCGATCGTGTCGTTTTCGTTGACGACCGGAACCGCGCCGAGCGCCAGCAGCTGCGCGAACGTCGCTCGGGCGTTCAGATGGCGGCGGCGTTCTTCCGTATCGTCCTGGGTCAGCAGGATCTGCGCGACGGTAATACCGTGCCGGGCAAGCGCCTCCTGGTAAGCGTGCGCGAGGCGGATCTGTCCGGTGGCTGCGGCGGCCTGCTTCTCCTCGAGCCGGAGCCGCCGTCCGGCTAGGCCGAGATGCCGACCCCCGACAGCGATTGCCCCCGACGACACGAGGATCACCTCCTGACCGCGCGATCGAAAGCGGGCGACGTCATCGGCGAGTGCATCGAGCCACGGCCGGCGGATCTCGCCGTTTTCGGCCGTTAGAAGCGCCGATCCGATCTTCACAACTAGCCGCCGTGCCGCGGCGAGGGCTTGGGCAGGAGTGGGAGGAGGGTCGTGCATCGCCGCGCTCACGACGCATGAACGAGAGAGCTCGCCTCCGCCGTGGCTTTATCCTCACCCGCGCGCTCCGCCGAAAGGGCGGCGAGCACCGCCTCGACCACGTCCGGGACGCCGGCGCCGGTTGCACCGGACAGCGGATGCACCCGAGTGCCCCGTCTGACCACCTTTTGCAGCCGGCGGCACTTTGCGTCCATCGCCTCGGGATCGAGCGCATCGCTCTTGTTGAGCCCGACGATCTCCAATTTCTCCACAAGCCCGTGACCATACTGGGCGAGTTCTTCGCGGATCGTGCAGTAAGCGCCGACGACATCGTCGAGAGTGCCGTCCACCAGATGAAGAACGACGGCGCAGCGCTCGACGTGGCCGAGAAAACGAGTGCCGATACCAGCCCCTTCGCTCGCTCCCTCGATCAGTCCGGGGAGGTCGGCCAACACAAACTCGTGGTCGTGCTGCCGCACGACGCCGAGCTGCGGCTTCAGTGTCGTGAACGGGTAATCGGCGATTTTCGGCCGGGCGTGACTGACCGCGGCGAGGAAGGTCGACTTGCCGGCGTTCGGCAAGCCGACGAGACCGGCATCGGCGATCAGCTTCAAGCGCAGCCAGACCCAGGCCTCGCGCCCCGGCCAACCGGGATCCGCGCGGCGCGGTGCGCGATTGGTGGAGCTCTTGTAATGCGCATTGCCGAAGCCGCCGTCACCGCCCTTCAGAAATAACAGCTTTTCGCCGGGGCGGGTGAAGTCCGATAGCACCATCCGATTTTCTTGATCCATGATCTGGGTACCGAGCGGAACGCGCAATACGAGATCCTCGCCGTTTGCTCCGGTGCGCTCGCGACCGGCGCCGGGACGACCGTCCTGCGCTCGAAAATGCTGCCGGTACCGGTAGTCGATCAAGGTATTGAGATTGTCGACCGCGACAAAAACGATGTCACCGCCCTTGCCGCCATCGCCGCCGTTCGGGCCACCGAACTCGATAAACTTCTCCCGGCGAAAGCTCATCGCGCCGCGGCCGCCGTCACCGCTCTTCAGGTAAATCTTGCACTGATCGAGAAATTGCATTTCAGAGGCTGATAAGGATTGAAATCGTCAAACTCAACGACTTCTCATCATCGTCATTCCCGCGAAAGCGGGAATCCCGGGGGAAGGCCGCGGCGGTTCTCCTGGACCCCCGCTTTCGCGTCGCTTTCGCGGGGGCGACGATGACCCCGAGTGGAAACGAGACTCGTTGGGTCGAGTGCCGAGCGCGAAAAAGGGGAGCAGCCGGGCCGCGCCCCCTCTGGCTCCGTCCAGTTCGGAGAACGGCTATTCGGCGGCCTCGCCCGGCGGAAGCGCGGGGGGTACCACCGAAACATAGGTCCGTCCGGCCAGCCCGGTGTGAAACTTGACCGCGCCTTGCAAGGTCGCGAACAGCGTGTGGTCGCGGCCGATCCCGACATGCGCGCCCGGATGGAACTTGGTGCCGCGCTGGCGCACGATGATGTTGCCGGGAATGACGATCTGGCCGCCGAATTTCTTGACGCCGAGCCGCCGGCCGGCGCTGTCGCGCCCGTTGCGCGATGAACCGCCCGCTTTCTTATGTGCCATCTGCTCCTCCTATCTCGCGCTGCGACCCGTCGGCGCCTTTGATGTCGGTGATGCGCAAAACGGTCCGCTGCTGGCGATGGCCTTTCTTGCGTCGGTAATTGTGCCGCCGCTTCTTTTTGAAGACGATGATCTTGGCCGCCCGGGTCTGCTCGACAACGGTGGCGCTGACCGATGCGCCGTCGAGAAGCGGAGCGCCGGTCGCAACCTCGGCCCCCTCGCCGATCATTAGCACTTCGCCGAGCTCGATCGTGGCGCCGGGCTCCGCCGTCAGTCTTTCGACTGAGATGACGTCGTCCTTGGCGACCTTGTACTGCTTGCCGCCGGTGCGGATGACTGCGAACATGATACCCGTCGATACAACCTGCCGAACAGACACGACTGGCATGACACGCGCGTCCGGCCGGACCAGGCCAACCCCGTCCGCGAGCCGCGCAATATAGGTCTGCGGCTCGGACTGTCAACCATCTCCCAGCGTGGCTTTGACGACGCATGAGGCGCTCTCTAGATTGATGCGCGGCGAGAGGCGGACGGCATGAGCCGAGCCTCGTTGACGAGGAGCGTCCAGGAACATGGACACCGGCATCATTGGCGCAAGCGAGGACGAGGCCCTGCAGTTTCACGCGGGCGGGCGTCCGGGGAAGCTGTCGATCGCGCCGACCAAGCCCTTGACGACGCAGCGCGATCTGACGCTCGCCTATTCTCCCGGTGTGGCGTTCCCGTGTCTGCACATCCAACGCCAGCCCGGCACCGCCTTCGATTACACCTCGAAGGGCAATTTCGTCGCGGTGATCTCGAACGGCACCGCGGTTTTGGGGCTCGGGGATCTCGGCGCGCTCGCGGCGAAGCCGGTCATGGAGGGCAAATGCGCGTTGTTCAAGCGCTTTGCCGACATCGACGCGATCGATCTCGAAATCGATACCCGCGATGTCGACGAGTTCGTCAATTGCGTGCGTTTTCTTCACCCGGCTTTCGGCGGCATCAACCTCGAGGACATCAAGGCGCCGGAATGCTTCATCATCGAAGAGCGGCTGCGCGAGCTCCTCGACATTCCGGTGTTTCACGATGACCAGCATGGCACGGCGATCATCGCCGCGGCCGGTTTGATCAACGCGCTGCACCTGACAGGCCGCGAGCTCCATAGGACGAAAATGGTGGTCAACGGCGCCGGGGCGGCTTCGATCGCTTGCGTCGAGCTGTTGAAGACGATGGGATTGCCGTCGGACAATGTCGTGCTGTGCGACACGCGAGGCGTCATCTACCACGGCCGCACGGAAGGCATGAACCAGTGGAAATCGGCTCATGCGGCCGAGACCAAGTCACGTACGCTCGCCGAGGCGATCGCAGGCGCTGACATCTTCTTCGGTCTCTCCGCCAAGGGGGCGGTCGACCAGCCGATGGTTCGTTCGATGGCGGACAATCCGATCATCTTCGCGATGGCCAATCCCGATCCGGAGATCACCCCGGAGGAGGTGCGGACGGTCCGTTCCGACGCGATCATCGCCACCGGCCGCTCCGATTATCCCAACCAGGTCAACAATATTCTGGGCTTTCCGTACATCTTTCGCGGCGCGCTCGACGTGCGCGCCTCGACGATCAACGATGCGATGAAGATCGCGGCAGCCGAAGCATTGGCCGAGCTCGCGCGCGAAGACGTGCCGGACGAGGTTGCCGCCGCCTATTCCGGCGAGCGGTTGCTTTACGGGCCTGACTACATCATTCCGGCGCCGTTTGATCCCCGGCTGATCTGGGCGGTGCCGTCGGCGGTTGCCAAGGCGGCCATGGATTCCGGCGTGGCGCGCAAGCCGATTCTCGATATGGGCGCGTACAAGCGCAGCCTGCGCGCGCGCCTCGACCCGACCGCCGCCGGGCTCGAGCTGATCTTTGAACGCGTGCGCGCCGCGCCGAAGCGCGTCGTTTTTGCCGAGGGCGAGGAGGAGAAGACAATCCGTGCCGCACTGCTGTTCGCTGAAAGCGGCTACGGCACGCCGGTGCTGGTGGGCCGCGAGGAACGGATCAAGTCGACGATGTCCACCATGGGTTTGGGTTCGCCGCAGGGTCTCGAGTTTCACAATGCGAGACTGTCGCACCACAACAAGCGGTACACCGACTTTCTCTATGCCCGCCAGCAGCGTCAGGGCATGCTGTACCGTGACTGCCAACGGCTGGTGAACCAGGATCGCAACGTTTTCGCCGCCTGCATGGTAGCCTGCGGCGATGCGGATGCGATGGTGACCGGGGTCACGCGCAACTCCTTCGATGCTCTCGACGGGATCTCTCGGGTCATCGCGGTCAAACCCGGCTCCGTACTGTTTGGCCTCACCGTACTGCTGGCGCGCGAGCGCACCGTTCTGCTCGCCGACACCCTTGTCCATGAGGGTGCCGAGCTCGGCCCAGCTCGCCGACATTGCGATACAGGCGGCGGCCAAGGCGCATGAGCTCGGCCTCGTTCCACGGGTCGCGTTGTTGTCCTATTCCAATTTCGGCAATCCGATGGGCAAGGACGGTCAGCGCGTGCGCGACGCCGTGGCGCTGCTCGACCGGCGCGGCGTCGGGTTCGAGTACGACGGCGAGATGAGCGCCGACGTCGCCCTCAACGAGCGCCTGATGCGCCAGCTCTATCCGTTCTGCCGGCTCGCCGGCCCGGCCAACATTCTCGTGATGCCCGAATTGCACAGCGCAAACATCGCGGCAAAGCTGCTGCCCGAGCTCGGCGGAGGGACGGCTGTCGGCCCGCTTCTCCTCGGGCTCTCGCACCCGGTCCAGATCGTCAATATGGGGGCGACGGTGTCGGACCTCGTCAATCTCGCTGCGCTCTCGGCGCACGACGCGATCCGCTGACCAACGAAATCGGCGCACGGCCGCCGAGGCGATCGGGGCCGCAGAACGTGATCGTAGGACGGCCGCGGAGCCTTTATCGCGCCACTACAGCGGCGTCGGTCGCCTCTGCCCCGGGGCTGATAATCTTTGGCGCGCTCGCCGGATCGGGGCTACTTCCGGTCTATGCGGCTGTGATCTCATTCGCCGTCCTATGGGTATCAAGCGTGCTCATCGTCGGCCGCGCTGTAGCCGACCTGGTCGTAGTCCGCGACTCTGTCGAGAGCTTTGGCCCGGGCGGGAATCCCGACATTGGCGCGCGGCAGGCGGTTCGCGGGCTCGCTCCGCTGGCGCGCGAGATCTGGCTCGCGATCGCGAGGCTCGCCCGGCTGTGGCGCGAACGCATTCGTGTCGCCGACGAGAAGCTGGCGGCCGCGGAGGCGGTCCTCGCGGCGGTGCCGGACCCGCTGATCCTGCTCGACGAACGGCGGCAGATTGTCCGCGCCAACGCACAGGCAGCGGCATTCATCAGTGTCACCCCGGAACCGCGCGATCTCGCTGTCGCATTGCGCAACCCCGCGGTGCTGGCTGCAGCGGATGCGGTCTTGCGGGGCGAAAGAGCTCGGGTAATCGATTTTTCTCTGACGGTTCCGATCGAGCGCCAGCTGCGAGCACGTTTTGCCCGCATCGAGCATCCCTCGCCCGACGGCGCCGTCGCGGTATTGAGCCTGCATGACATCACAGAGTTGAAGCGGGCCGAGCAGATGCGGGCCGATTTTATCGCCAATGCGAGCCACGAGCTGCGCACTCCGCTCGCTACTTTGATCGGCTTCATCGAGACGTTGCGCGGGCCCGCGCGCGACGACGCGGAAGCCCGCGAGAGGTTTCTCGCGATCATGCACGGCCAAGCCTCGCGAATGGCCCGGCTGGTCGAGGATTTGATGTCGCTGTCCCGGATCGAGCTGAACGAGCATGTAATGCCGAAAGACCAGGTCGCGGTGAGGCCGTTGCTGCGCCAGATCGCCGAGACCTTGGAGCTGCGCGCTGCCGAACGCGACATGCGCATCCGGCTGCATGCGCCGCCCGATCTCCCCGATGTGCTCGGCGATCGGGATGAACTTGCCCAGGTCTTCCAGAACCTGATCGACAATGCGATCAAGTATGGGCGCGCCGGGTCCGAGATCACGCTCCGGGCGGCGACCGGGTTGCGGCCGACCAGGCGGAGCAGCGGCTCCGAGAACGCAATGGTCTGCGTAGCCGTGTGCGATCAAGGCGAGGGCATACCTCGCGAGCACTTGCCCCGGCTGACCGAACGCTTCTACCGGGTCGACACGGCACGCTCCCGCGAAATGGGCGGCACCGGGCTCGGCCTGGCTATCGTCAAGCACATCCTCAACCACCATCGCGGATTTCTCGAAGTCGAGAGCACGCCTGGGGTCGGCTCGGTCTTCACCGTGTTCTTGCGCCCTCATCCGGCCGCACCACCGGCTCCGTGCTCCGAGGATGCGTCCTGAAAAACCTGCCGACGGTCCCATAGGGGAACCCATCTTTGGCCTGTTCCCCCTGTTTTATCTGGTCGAGATCAGGCATCGGCATTCCTTCAATTGCAGTCCTGCACCCGGTCACGGGGGCCGGTAGCTGTAGAATATTATTGCGAATATGGCAATTGCGTGATAATCTCATTCCGCAATGTTATTGCCCGTGAGACAGGCGACGGAAGGCGCCCCGTCCTACTCCGCGGGCACGGGCACCGGCGCCGGATTCGCTTTGAGCATCAGCAGCGCGAGCAAGGCGGCGAGGCTGAGCCCGGTGGAGATCGCGAGCGCGCCCAGACCCATCCGGTCTAGCAGCAGGCCAAAGATCAGCGGCGCGCCAGCTTGCGCGGCGCGCGCCGGCGCTCCGAGCACCCCGCTGCGCAATCCGTAGCCGACCGGTCCGAAGATCGCGAGCGGCAGGGTGCCCTTGGCGATCGTCAACAAACCGTTGCCGGCCCCATGCAGTATGGCAAAGGCCGTGATGGCCGGCGGCCCGACCGCCATCAGCACGATGGCTCCGATTGGATGCAGCGCCGCCGCAAGCCGCGCCGAGATCAGCGGGTGCGTCCGTTTCAATGCACCAAACTCGACGAGGCGAGCACCCACTTGCGCAGGCCCGACCAGGGCGGCTGTGGCGATCGCCGCCGGCGCGCTTGCCCCGGCTACTTCGAGCAGACGCGGCAAATGGGCCGCCATCGCCCCGGTGACGAACCAGGTCGCAGCAAACACGAAGGAAAGAAGCAGCATGGCCCCGCGTGGCGCCGGTCCGGCGGTTCCCTGCACTTCGGTTGCCCTTATCGGCGGCGGCGCGCGCGGGATCAGCAGCCGGTTCAACGGCAGGCCGATCAACAGATTCAGCGCCGCCCAGACGAGGCAAGCCCCACGCCAACCGAAATGGGCCTCGAGCAACGCCGACAGCGGCCAACCCACTGTGCTGGCGAAGCCGGCGATCAGAGTGATCCCCGTGATCGGCCCGCGCGCCTCCCGGCCATAGAGACCGGCGAGCGTAGCGAAGGCAGGGTCGTAGAGACCCATCGCCATCCCGACGCCGAGGACCGTCCACGCGGCCGCGAGGGTCACAACGCCTTGCGTCAGCGCCAGCAGGACCAATCCGGCCGCGAGGACGAGGTTCGACAGCGCAAGCACACCGCGGCCGCCATGCGTGTCAATCGCCCGGCCGACCGGCGGGCCGAGAAAGGCCGACACCAGCAGCGAGCCCGAAAAGACGCCGAACACGGCCGTGCGCGACAGACCCAGCCCGTCCGCGATCGGATCGGCAAGAATGGCGGGGAGGTAATAACTCGACCCCCAGGCCAGGATCTGAGCCGTGCCCAGCGCCCCGACGACAATGCCCCGCCTCATCTTCGCCTCGGGCTCGGACCTTTACGCGGCCATGCCGCGGGTATACCGGCCGCGGCGGTCAGGGCCGCCGGCCCTCCATCCGGTGTAACAGTGGCAATGCGAGAGCGAGGCCGGCAAGTTGCGCGAGAATGAAACCCGGCGCATCAACTGGCCGGATGCCGGCAAATGTATCGCTAAGCGACCGAGCGATCGTCACGGCCGGGTTTGCGAACGATGTCGAAGCCGTGAACCAATACGCGCCGGTGATGTAAGCCCCGACGGCGAAAGCCGTCACCGGTTCGCGGTGCGCCCGACACCCCCATATGACCGTTAAGAGGCCAAATGTCGCTATGACCTCCGCGACCCACTGAGGAAGCCCGGTGCGGGCATGCTGCGATAGCTGCCAGACCGGCAAGTCGAACATGATGTGCGCCAGCCAGACGCCGACGATGGCGCCGACGATTTGGGCGGCAATGTAGGCCGGCACCGCGTGCCAGCGCAGACCCTCCGTCGCCGCAGCGGCGAGCGTCACGGCGGGGTTCATATGGGCGCCCGATTGCGGTCCGAAGGCGAGGATCAGCGCAACGAGCGCGCCACCCGTGGCGATCGCGTTCGCGAGCAGGGCAAGGCCGACATTTCCGACGCACAGCCGCTCGGCCATGATGCCCGACCCGACCACGGCGATCAGGAGAAACGCCGTCGCGACGAACTCTATGCATGCCTCGCGAGCGAGAGGACGGCTAAGCGCGGGGCGCCTCAGCGCCGTTGTGGTCGACGTCACGGCCCCGATTCCCCTGGCGCAACTACGCGGAGATGGCCGATTTCGTCGACTTCCCTTTTGATCGCCAGGCGGTCGAGCGCTTCGAGCCGCAGGCTGGCGAAGAGCTTGATACGCGTCTCGAGCGCCTGAGACGCAACTCGGAACGCGCGGTTATTCTCCGCCTCAGTGCCCTCGACAGCCGCCGGGTCCGGCACGCCCCAATGGGCGGTCACCGGGTTGCCGGGCCACACCGGGCAGACCTCGCTGGCGGCCTGGTCGCAAACGGTGAAGACGAAATCCATCTCCGGCGCGCCCGGCTTGGCGAATTCGTCCCAACTCTTGCTGCGCAGCCCGCTCGTATCGAGATGAGCCTTTTCCAGAAGGTCAAGCGCCCGGGGGTGTACGGCGCCTTTGGGATAGCTGCCGGCGCTATATCCCTTGAACCGCGTCTTTCCCCAATGATCGAGAAGTGCCTCGATTATGCTCCTCGCCGAGTTTCCCGTGCATAGAAATAGGACGTTGTAGGTCTTGCGGGTCACAAGCTGTTCCTAAGCGGCGCAGCAGGATGGAGCGCAGCACGCCTCTGCGGCGCCGGTTCCGGGGTGAGTTCGGCAATCGAGGGCTCGCAACACACAGCGCGCTCATTGGCTTCACGGAGTTTGGCGAGTGATCCCTCGCCGTAAACCGCGGCCTCGCCGTAAGTGAGGAAGGTCTCCCAGGGGACCCCCTGCGGGTCGGCGATCCATTGCTTGTCAGACCGCGCGTAGCAGCAGGTGGCGCCTTCTGCTTCAACGATCGGCCGCTCGGCGCGGCTGAGGCGATCGTAAACCTCGGCCAGCTCAACTTCGTCCTCGGCCTGGATTCCGAGATGGGATATGCCGCTGCCGCCGCCGGCGCGCTTGCTGATGGCGAAATTGACCCGGGGGTCGTCGAGCATCCACTTCGCGTAGTCGCTCTTAAGCACGGTCGGCTCGGCCGCGAACAGTGTCGAATAAAACCGGATTGATTGAGCGAGGTCGTCAACGGACACGTGTACGTGCAGGCGCTTCATCACTCTCTCCTTTGGCAAAGGTCTCGGCGGGGTTGCAGACCGGCGGACACGCGGCGGCGCCGCGACCGCAGCAGTTCTCGGTCAGATAGGCCATCAGCTCGTTCATCGTGCCGTACTCGGCGGAATAGATGAGTTGCCGGCTCAACCGCCGCTGCGTGATCAGCCCGGCATGGACGAGCTGCTGGAGGTGAAAGGATAGCGATGAGGGCATGACGCCGAGCTTCTCGGCAATCACGCCGGCGGGCAGCCCCTCAGGGCCGCAGGCCACGAGCAGCCGGAACAGCTCGAGGCGGGTTTCCTGCGCCAGGGCGCCGAGCGCGGTGATCGCGCGTTTTTGATCCATCACGGCTGGCACAAAAATTTCACGGTTCAACGATAATCGAACCGAACGCCCAATTTTGTCAAGAGACTTCGCAAAATATCGAAATGGCGCGTGATGGCGCAGGGGCATGTCACGGAACTGCAATAAAAATGGCCTAAAAGGTGTGGAATACGTCGTTAAGAAAGTCGCGACCCTTTCGGGTCAACCCTTCCTGGCTGTCGATGGAGAGAACCGTGAACGCTTTTCGCATCGCACTCTTTGGGATGGCCGCCGCCGCGGCGGTCGGCCTTGCCGCGCAGGCGGCCGAAATTTCCGGTGCCGGCGCCACATTCCCCTACCCGATTTACGCTAAATGGGCGGAGGCCTACGCGACCAAGACGGGAGTGAAGATGAACTATCAGTCGATCGGCTCGGGCGGCGGCATTGCTCAGATCAAGGCCAATACGGTCGATTTCGGCGCCTCGGACATGCCGTTGAAGCCGGAGGAACTCGAGAAGGACGGTCTTACTCAATTTCCACCGGTCGTCGGCGGCGAGGTGATGGTGGTGAACCTGCCGGGCGTCCAGCCGGGCCAAATGACGCTCGACGGCCCGACAATTGCCAACATTTATCTGGGCAAGATCACCAAATGGAGTGATCCGGCCATCGCCAAGCTTAATCCCGGCGTGAAGCTGCCGGACACCGCGATCGCCGTGGTCCATCGCTCCGACGGCTCCGGCACCACGTTCATCTTTACCAACTATCTCTCGAAGATGAGCCCGGAGTGGAAGGACAAGGTCAGTGAGGGCACTTCCATCCAATGGCCGGTCGGACTCGGCGAAAAGGGAAATGAGGGCGTCGCGGCGCTGACGTCGCGAACGGCCGGCGCCATCGGCTATGTCGAATACGCCTACGCACTGCAAAACAAAATGGCCCACACCAAACTCGTCAATCACGATGGGGTGGCATTGGAGCCTGGCATCAAGGTGTTCCAGGCCGCGGCCGCCAACGCGGATTGGAAGAGCGCGCCCGGTTTTTATCTGATCCTTACCAATCAGCCCGGTAAGGAGACCTGGCCGATTACGGGTGCGACCTTCATATTGATGCACAAAAAGCAGGAGCACCCCGACCGGGCGAAAGAGGTGCTGACCTTCTTCGACTGGGCTTATAAGAACGGAGTCCAAATGGCCGAGTTGCTCGACTATGTCCCGATGCCGCAGGATGCGGTCGCGATTTTCGAAGACAGCTGGAAGCAGATCGTCGGACCCGACGGCAAGCCGGTGTGGGACGGGCACTCGTCCTGACGTTGTGGGTGGGGGCTTCACGTCTCCCGCTCTCTCCTCGTTGACGATTCGGGTGACGCCTCGTGACTGCTGAGACGGCAGTCGCCGATCGCCTGGCGGCCTCGGGCCGGCGCGGTGGTGTGATCGGCGACGTCGTGTTCCGCTCGCTGACTTTTCTGTTTGCGCTGCTCGTGCTGCTGATCCTCGGCGGCGTCATCGTTGCTCTGATCAACGGGGCGCTGCTCGCCTTCCGAACTTTTGGCCTCTCGTTCGTCGTTACCGAGGTTTGGAACCCGGTGACCGAAAAGTTCGGAGCGCTCGCCCCAATTTACGGGACGCTTGTGACCTCGGCCATTGCCCTGCTGGTCGCGATTCCCGTGGCCTTCGGGGTTGCGATATTCATCACGGAGATTTGCCCGCTGTGGCTGAAACGGCCGCTCGCCACGATGATCGAGCTATTGGCGGCAATCCCAAGCATCATCTACGGGATCTGGGGCCTATTTGTATTCGCGCCTTTCGTCCAGCAGTACATCCAACCGGCGATCATCGATACGTTCGGACAAATCCCAGGGATCGGGGCGCTGTTTGCCGGCCCGCCGCTGGGCATCGGCATCCTGACCGCCGGTTTCATCCTCGCCATCATGGTATTGCCGTTTATCTCGTCGATCATGCGCGACGTGTTCGAGACCGTGCCGCCGATGTTGAAGGAAAGCGCCTACGGTCTCGGCGCCACTCGCACCGAGGTCGTCTGGCGGGTCGTCCTGCCTTTCACCCGCATCGGTGTCGTCGGCGGCATCATGCTCGGCCTCGGACGGGCGCTCGGCGAGACGATGGCCGTCACCTTCGTCATCGGCAACGCGCATAGTATCAGCGCCTCAATACTGCAGCCGGGAACCACGATATCGGCGTCGCTCGCAAACGAATTCACCGAGGCCTTCAGTGATCTCTATCGGTCGTCGCTGATCGCGCTCGGTTTCATTCTGTTCGTCATCACCTTCATCGTTCTGACAGTCGCAAAATTGCTGCTGTTGCGGCTGCAAAAGCAGGCGGGAGGCTGATGCCGTGAACGTCTACGCCCGGCGCCGCATGGTCAATGGCGTAGTCATGACCCTGTCGGTCGTGGCGACCGCTTTTGGAGTTCTTTGGCTGATCCTTGTTCTGTGGACACTGCTGGAGAACGGAATTGCCGCGATAACCCCGGCAATATTCTCCCAAATGACCCCGCCGCCCGGCAGCGCAGGCGGCTTGTTGAACGCGATTTTTGGCAGCCTCGTGATGACCATGACCGCGACCCTGATCGGGGCGCCGACCGGTATTCTCGCCGGCACCTTTCTTGCGGAATACAGCCGGGGCAGCCGCTTTGGCGAGGTCGTCCGCTTTATCAACGACATTTTGCTGAGCGCACCTTCGATCATCGTCGGGCTCTTCGTCTATGAACTGATGGTCGTTCCGATGGGGCACTTCTCGGCCTGGGCCGGGGCTGTCGCGCTCGCCATTATCGTGGTCCCGGTGGTCGTACGGACCACCGAGGACATGCTCAACCTGGTCCCGAACTCGCTGCGCGAAGCGGCTGCGGCACTCGGCTCGCCAAAGTGGAAAGTGATCGTGATGATCTCTTTCCGCGCGGCGATCCAGGGAATGGTGACCGGCGTCATGCTCGCGGTCGCGCGCATCGCCGGCGAAACGGCGCCGCTGCTTTTCACCGCGCTCAACAACCAGTTCTGGAGCACCAACCTCAATGCGCCTATGGCGAACCTGCCGGTTGTCATCTTCCAGTTTGCGATGAGCCCTTATGCCGATTGGCAAACGCTGGCGTGGGGCGGTGCGCTGCTGATCACGATCACGGTCCTGATACTCAACATCAGCGCCCGAGCCATCGCTTCCTGGGGCACGTTCAAGCCATGAGCCAAGCCACAGCGCGGCAAGCAATGCCGATGTCATCACCTGATTTGCGGCGGACGGAGGCACAGCCTGCGCCCCGTCAAAAAGTGCTGATCCGCAACGTCGATTTTTATTACGACGCGTTCAAGGCTCTGAAGAACATAACGATGCCGCTGCACGACAGAAGGGTCACCGCCTTTATCGGCCCGTCCGGCTGCGGCAAGTCAACGCTGCTTCGCGTCCTCAACAGAATTTACGAACTCTATCCCGGGCAACGCGCGACCGGAGAGGTCATGGTCGACAACGAAAACATCTTGTCGCCGGGGCTGGATCTCAATCTCTTGCGGGCGAGGATCGGCATGGTCTTTCAAAAGCCGACGCCTTTTCCGATGTCGATCTACGACAACATCGCCTTCGGTGTCCGACTCTATGAAAGCCTCCCGCGCCACGAGCTGGACGAGCGCATTGAGTTGGCATTGCGTCGCGCCGCCCTTTGGGAAGAGGTCAAAGACAAGTTGCACCAAAGTGGGCTCAGCCTGTCGGGCGGGCAGCAGCAACGGCTGTGCATCGCGCGCGCGGTGGCGGTCCAGCCGGAGATCCTGCTGCTCGACGAGCCCGCCTCGGCATTGGACCCGATCTCGACGCAGCGCATCGAGGAGCTGATCGCCGAGTTGAGACCGGACTACTGTATCGCGATCGTCACGCACAACATGCAGCAGGCAGCGCGTACCTCGGACTACACCGCCTTCATGTATCTCGGAGAGCTGATCGAGTTCGATGAAACCGAGCGCATCTTTACCCGCCCGAAAGAGAAACATACCGAAGACTACATCACGGGCCGGTTCGGCTGATTTGATCGAAAGTGAGGAGTTGGCCGATGGCTTCAGAGCACATTGTCAGAGGATATGAAGAGGAGCTGCGCAAGCTCAACAACACCGTCGCCGAGATGGGCGGACTTGCCGAAAACCAGCTCGGCACGGCGATCGAGGCCGTAATGACGCGCGACACCGAGCTTGCGGCGCGCGTTGTCGAAGGCGATGTCAAAGTCGACCAGCTCGAACGCGAACTCGACAATCTCGCGATTCGGCTCCTCGCGCTGCGGCAACCGGTGGCGCGCGACCTGCGCGAGATTTTTTCCGCGCTGAAGATCGCGAGCGACCTAGAGCGAATCGGTGATTACGCCGCAAACGTGGCCAAGCGTTCGATTGCCCTCAGCCAGACACCCGCAGTCAAGCCGGTCTACGCCCTGCCGCGCATGGCGCATTTGGCCCAGATTCAGATCAAGGATGTTTTGGACAGCTACGTCCAACGCGACGCCGACAAGGCATATTCCGTGTGGAGGCGCGACGCCGAGCTGGACGAGATGTATTCGAGCCTTTTCCGCGAACTGCTCACCTATATGATGGAAGATCCACGAAGTATCGGCTCGTGCACCCATCTTCTGTTTATGGCGAAGAACATCGAAAGAATTGGTGACCATGCAACGAATATTGCAGAAAATTTGTATTACTTGGTGAATGGAACACCGCTGGAGGAGGCGCGGCCGAAGGGCGATATATCGAGCCTCGAGGTCATGACGCCGGACCGAGCCCCGCAATGATAAAGCCGCTCGTCCTGATCGTCGAAGACGAAGCCCCGCTCGTCACCATGCTGCGTTACAATCTCGAAAAAGAGGGCTTTCAAGTCTGCGAAGCCGGCGATGGCGAGGAGGCGCTCGTGCAAATCGCCGAACGCAAGCCCGATCTCGTGCTGCTCGACTGGATGCTGCCATTGGTCTCGGGAATCGAGGTTTGCCGGCGAATCCGGCGGTCTCCCGAGACCCGCTCGCTGCCGGTTATTATCCTGACCGCGCGCGGCGAGGAGACCGACCGGGTGCGCGGGCTCGACAGCGGAGCCGACGACTATGTCGTCAAACCGTTCAGCCCGAGCGAACTGGTCGCCCGGCTGCGTGCGGTGATGCGGCGCGCCCAGCCCGGCGGCACCCAAAACGTGCTGCAGTTCGCGGATGTGGAAGTGGATACGGCCGCGCATCGGGTGTCGCGCGCGGGTCGGCCGATCCATCTCGGTCCCACGGAGTTTCGCCTGCTTCGTTATCTGATTACGCACCCCGGGCGGGTCTTCTCGCGCGAGCAATTGTTGGATGCGGTCTGGGGCCACGATGTCTATGTCGAGGCGCGCACTGTCGATGTTCACATCCGCCGCCTGCGCAAAGCGCTGAACGCCGATGACGCAGTCGATGTGGTGCGCACGGTCCGCTCGGCCGGCTACGCTCTGGACCATCTATGAAATAGTGTGGGCGTTTCCGGGGCCCCTCGACCCGGCACGCGCTTTTTAATCGACGACGATTCGGATCAGTTGATCGGTGGCGCGCCGTCGATCGGTTTGGGCCAGTGCGGCGCGAAATACCGCGGCGGTCGCTTCGTCCGGCGCTGCGACGCGGACTTCGAGCCCGCAGGCGCAGGCGCGCACCGCGGCCGGGCCGACCCGGTCAATCGCGAAAATGGCGAGCGAGACCGGATCCGGTCTCTCGGATCCCGCCGCGAATCGGCGCATCAGGATTTTTCGCCAGTCGCCGAAGCGCGCCCGGCCGCGTGGGCCGCGCTTGTTCGCAAAACGGGTGAAGGTCGCCTTGAAGACATTCTTCCGAGCGCCGGCGCGAGTTGCTTTCTTAGCCGTCACAGCGCGCTCCTCTAGCCTAATCGGCGATCAGTACCATAGGATGATTACCGTTTTGCGAACGTCTCCCACATATGGGGCTCGAAAAACTGTAACATACAATTGATAGAATGAGCATCGGACTGACTAGGTAGGGGAGATCACGTGTCCGCGGGGGCGACCGTATTTTTTGGTCTTTGGTTGCAAAAGCCGATGCGAATTGCGGCTGCGAACCCGAGCGGGCGGCGTTTTGCCGACGCACTCGCACGGTGCGTAGAACTCGAGCGGCCCGGGGTGGTGCTCGAACTCGGCGCCGGAACCGGGAGCCTCACGCGCGGGCTTGTACGGGCCGGCTGCCCGCCCGATCGCATCATTGCCGTAGAGAGCGAGCCGCGGCTCGCAGCGGTGCTGCGCAGCGAATTCCCAGGATTGAGGGTGATCGAAGGAGATGCAACCCGGATCGATGAATATTTCTCGGGTCGCGGGGAGCGGCTGGCCGCGGTCGTCTCCAGCCTCCCGATCAAGTGGTTTCCACTGGAAGCACAGCGAGCCATCGTCAAACCGTGTCTCGAGCTGTTGGGACCGGGCGGACTTTTTTTGCAGATGACCAACGCGTTCTCCTCGCCCTTGCAAATGGAACCGTTGGGGATTGCCGGCCGGGAGATTTGCCGGGTCTGGCTCAATCTGCTTCCGGCACAGATCTGGGCCTATTCGCAAAAATCTGAACCACTTGCCGCAAACCGCCCGACGTGAACCAGATCTCCCCAATTCCCCCGATTGCAAAAACCCGCGAGTATCGCACGATCTGGATCTCCGATATTCATCTCGGTACTCGCGGGTGCAAAGCCGATTTCCTGATCGATTTCCTGCGCTGCAACGATGCGGACACGATCTATCTGGTCGGCGACATCATTGACGGGTGGCGGCTCAAGAGATCCTGGTATTGGCCGCAAACCCACAACGACGTCATCCAGAAGGTCTTGCGCAAGGTCCGCAAGGGCACGCGCGTCATCTATGTCCCCGGCAACCACGACGAATGGCTGCGCGATTACACGCTGCTGCAGTTCGGCGGGGTCGAGGTGGCGAACGAGGTTATTCACGTTACTGCCGATGGACGACGGCTATTGGTGCTGCATGGCGACGTGTTTGACGCGGTCGTCAAGCACGCGCGCTGGCTGGCGATGCTCGGCGACCACGCGTACACGGCTGTGCTGTGGCTCAACCGCTATTTCAATATCATGCGGCGCCGGTTGGGTTACCAGTATTGGTCGCTGTCTGTTTATCTCAAGCACCGGGTCAAGAACGCAATGCAATACATCGGCTCCTTCGCCGATGCCGTGGCCACCGAGGCAAACCGACGCGGTGTCGATGGTGTCGTCTGTGGCCATATCCATCACGCCGAGATTCGCGACATGAACGGCGTCCTCTATTGCAACGACGGCGATTGGGTCGAGAGCTGCACCGCTCTGGTCGAGCATTTCGACGGCCGGCTCGAGCTGATCCATTGGATCGAACATTGGATGCACGATCCGTTGAGAGCCAGCGTCGCCGACGAACCCGAGATCGAGGTGCTGGCTCAACTCCGCGAGTTCGCCGACACGGATTTATGAGGTTTGCGCTCGTTTCCGACGCGTGGAGGCCACAGGTCAACGGCGTCGCTCGCACGCTGGGGGCCTTGCACGATGGGCTGACGGCGGCCGGGCATGATGTTTTTCCGCTGACGCCGGAGCTTTTTCGCACGGTACCGTGCCCGACGGATCGGCAAGTCCGTTTGGCGATTGCTGCGCGGCCGCGCCTCACGCGACTGCTGGAAAGGCTGATGCCCGACGCGATTCACATCGCGACCGAAGGACCGCTGGGCGCGGCTGCGCGGAGATATTGTATAAATCGAAACCTGCATTTCACTACCGCGTATCACACCAAATATCCGGAATATCTAAAGGCCCGTTTTGGCGTTCCCATGTCATGGACGTACGCCATATTGCGGCGATTCCATCGCCGTTCGCGCGCGATCATGGTCGCCACGGAAACCGTTCGCCGTGAACTCGCCGAGCACGGTTTCGAACGGCTCGCTCTGTGGACGCGCGGCGTCGACATTGCGCTGTTCCGGCCGGGATGCACCCCCGCCGTCGATCTGCCTCGTCCGGTATTTCTCTGCGTGTCGCGCATCGCGGCCGAGAAAGATCTGCCGCTCTTTCTCGACCTCGATTTGCCCGGCTCGAAGTTGGTTGTGGGCGACGGCCACCTATTGCCGGAAATGAAGCGCCGCTATCCCAATGTGCACTTTGCCGGATGTCAGCAGGGCGAAGCGTTGGTCCGGCATTACGCATCGGCCGATGTGTTCGTATTGCCGAGCCGCACCGAGACATTCGGGCTGGTGATGCTCGAGGCGCTGGCCTGCGGGGTCCCGGTGGCGGCATTTCCGGTCCCCGGACCGCTGGACGTCATCGGCGACAGCGGCGCCGGGGCGCTCGAGTGGGACCTGCGCGCGGCTGCCATGGCGGCGCTGGAAATTCCTCGCGGGCCCTGCCGCTCTCATGCAGAACGCTTCAGCTGGCAGACTTCGATCGATCAGTTTCTCACCCACGTGGTCCCGGTGGGTAATTCTTGGGGCAATAATTTCTATGCTGAGCGTGCTCGCTACGCGGGGCTGGTATAGCGGCGCTCGATCGCTTGTTTGAGCCGCCGCCGGCTTTCCGACGGCGTCAGTGCCTCGTCTTTTTCGGCGCTCGCGACAAAGGCGGCGAGTTCGTCGACCGAGGACAGTGCAAATTTCTTCACCCGGCTATTCCGCCTGCTCCTTGAAAACCGTAAAAATGTAATTCGGAGGACGGGGGAAGCATGGATTACGACAGCTGCCGCAGCCTGCCGGCGATGTTTTTTGCGCAAGCGGAGCGGCTCGGCGACAAGCCGTTTCTGTGGGCCAAGCGGGACGGCCGTTTTCGGTCCGCAAGCTGGGCGGCGGTGGCGCGCGACGTCCGCCGGCTGGCGCTCGGCCTCAGATCGCTCGGGATCCGCCGCGGCGAGCGGGTCGGGCTCGTCAGCGAAAATCGGCCGGAATGGATCATCGCCGATCTGGCGATCATGACGGCCGGGGCGATTACTGTCCCGACTTACGTGACCCATACTGTCGAGGACCACAAGCACGTATTCGCGAATAGCGGAGCACGCGCGGTCTTCGTTTCGAAGCCCGCCCTCTCGGCACGGGTCCTCGCGGCTGCCAACCAAGTCGACACCGTGCACAGCGTTATTGCGATCGAGCCGGCCGCGGGCCAGGCCAGCACGGTCGACCTCTTGTCGTGGGACGAGATGCTAGCCCGCGGCGCGGCGCAGGAGGATGACACTGCCGAGTTCGTCACTGTGATCGAGCCCGACGATACCGCCTGCCTGATCTACACTTCGGGGACCGGTGGCATCCCCAAAGGGGTCATGACGAGCCACCGCAATATCATCGCCAACTGCCGCGGCGCGTATCGGGTACTCGAGCAACTCGGGCTCGGTGACGAGGTGTTCCTGAGCTTTCTGCCGCTCTCGCATTCCTACGAGCATACCGCCGGTGAAATGTTTCCGATTTCGATTGGCGCGCAGATCTATTTCGCCGAAGGCGCCGAGACCCTCGCCGCCAATATGCTCGAAGCGCGGCCGACGATCATGACCGCGGTCCCGCGGCTCTACGAGACATTGCATCAGCGGATCCGCCTCGGGGTCGAGCGCAAAGGGGGCATCTCGCGGAAGATGTTCGATCAGGCGGTGACGATCGGGCGCAAGCGGCTGCTTGCGGAGCGCCCGAGCCTTGGCGAGCGGCTCTCCAATCCATTGCTCGACCGGGTAGTCCGCGCCAAGATTCGCGAGCGCTTTGGCGGCCGGCTCAAGGCGATGGTCTCCGGCGGCGCGCCCCTCAACCCCGAGATCGGCCGGTTTTTTCTGGCGCTCGGGGTCACCTTGCTGCAGGGCTACGGCCAGACCGAGGCCGGACCCGTGATCACCTGCAATTTGCCGGCGCGGGTCAAAATCGACACCGTCGGCCCGCCGCTTGACGGTGTCCGCCTGCGCATCGCCGAGGACGGGGAAATCCTGGTCGCCGGCGATAATGTGATGAAGGGCTATTGGAACGACCCCGAGGCGACGGCGCAGGCGCTCGAGGACGGCTGGCTGCATACCGGCGATGTTGGGATGATCGACGCAGACGGCTATCTGCGCATCACCGACCGCAAGCGCGACTTCATCAAGAACTCAGGGGGCGAAATGATCTCCCCGGCGCGCATCGAAGGCTACCTGACCCTGGAGTCCGAGATTTCGCAGGTGATGGTGTTCGGCGATCGCCGTCCCTACCTAGTCGCCGTCGTGGTCCCTGACCCGGAATTCGTCGCTGCTTATGCAGACGGGGAAGAAGTACTCGCGGATATGAATAGGCTTGCCGCCGATCCCGGCTTCACCAAGGCAATCAGCGCCGCCGTCAATCGCGTGAACCTGACCCTGCCGCCGAGCGAGCGGGTGAGGCATTTTTTGCTCGCGAAGCAAGCCTTTACGGTCGCCAATGGCCAGATGACGCCGACCCTCAAGATAAAGCGCCACGTGATCCGCGAGACATACGGCGCGGCGCTGGACGCGCTCTACCACAGCAAAGAGATCGCGGCCTGAGGAAATGAGCGCGGATATTACCCTCACCCACCAAGCCCTTCGGGCTTGGTCCCTCCTCTCCCGCGGTGCGGGAGAGGAGCTTTGAGAATGCATTTTAGCCCCTCTCCCGCACCGCGGGAGAGGGTGCCGAGCGCAGCGAGGCGGGTGAGGGGTTGCTTACCAGTAAGTTCATTTGGAGAGCGTCGCAGCGTACTCGGTCAGGGGCCGGCTTGCCGCCAAGAAACGAGTGAGCTGCCGTTCCGCCGGATCCTTCGGGTCGTCCATGCTCGCGGAGATCGCGACAAAAGCACCCACTGGCTCGCGGTCGAGGAGGACGGCGCGCGCCCGCAACAGTTTTGTCTCGAGAAGCCCGGCGGCAATCCTGCCGTCCACGACATAGAAGGACCAAACCAGACGGTGACGCTGTCCGCTCACGATCTCCGTGCTCGCCACCGCGGTCGCCTTGCCGCCCAAGGTGGCTTCGGCGCGTCCGTATCCCGTGATGTGCCACAGCTTGTCGTCGGCGAGACGATTTCCGGTCTTGGTTAGCGCGTCGCCGCTGGCTTGCAGCCGATAGAGCGCGACATAGCGGATGACGACCCTGGAACCAGGCCCTTCGAACCCGTCGAGGAACTCCCGATCGGCACCGTACACCACGGGGCGCCAGTCCGCCGCAGGGTCAGACATGCCTTGCCAGGGCGCCGCGACCAGAGGCGCGTGCGCGACCGGAAGCGGAGAAGGCGGATATAGAGCATTCAACCGAGCCGCGTAGGCCGGACCGGCCACCGCGAGCAGGAGGGCCGTCGGGATCGCTATCGCAAATCGCCATGCCGCGGGTTTCGACCATCCGGTCGAACGCATCGGGATGCGCCGGTCGATCTTCTGTGCAAACGTCATCCCGATCGCGATCAGGATGATGATGACCAATGTGAAGAAGAACCAGCCATAGAGGACGTGGTCGGCTTCGACCGCCGCCGCACTGCCCTCGAGATGCGCCAACACGATGATTCCAAGCGCCCGAATTCCATTGGCGGCGATCGGCACGACAAGCGACAAGGTGATGAACAGGGCTCTTCTGACGACACTCTGGTACATGACCACAGCGAAGAAGCCTCCGAAGACGATCGAGGCGATCAGAAAGCGCAACCCGGCGCAAGCTTCCGCGATCTCGAAGGTGCCCTCCGGTATCTCGATCATAAACCCGTCGGAGAAGACTGGAATGTGGAGCACTTCCAGTCCGGCGATACTGATCTGGGCGGTGATCTTCTGGAGTGTCGGAACGAGAAAAGCCCCGCTCGGCGCCAGGAAAAACAGAAAAAGCAGCGGCGCCAGCAATAACCGGAAGACGCGCGGGCCGAGCGTCACCAGCACTACGACCTCGAACATCGCGACCAGCAGAAACTGGCGGGCTTCCTGGATGTCGAGAATGGCGGCGATCAGCCACAACGCCGAGAGGAAAGGCATCACGATCAACGGCCACAGGGTCGGGCTCGGGGACACCGACGCGATGACCCAGCGTCGCTCCCACAAGAGAAAGCCGACGAGCGGGATAATCAGAAAGCAGTGATTGTAAGCGGTCAACTCGATCCAAACTTGGACGGCCCCACTGATGTCGCGTTGGAATACGACGCCGAAGACCAGGGCGGCAATGCCGATAAAGACCAGCGCCGCTCGCCATCCGGGCGCGACCAGCAAACCAGCGACTGGTCGCCTATTCAGAGCCGAACGAAGCCCAATCACATTGCGCTCTGGTCTCGCCGGCTTGCTTCCCGCGGGGGAGCGCCTCAATAACAAGACAAACCCTGCATATCAGCCGATTCCCCTGACGATCAGCGGGCCCAGTCGGGTGGCCACCATTAACGGCAAGCGTTTCCAAGCCGCGATAAAGAGAGCGAGTTTCGGGTTGAGGGGGTTTAGATCCGGTATCGAGCGTCCGCGCGCCAAGCGGAATTGATAGACCAGCGGGCTCGGCTGAAACCCCCAGTTGCATTTGAACGCGTAAGACCCTGTGCCGACTTTGCTGCGGCCGAAATCGAAGATGCGATAGCCCCGTTCACACGCTCTGCGCATTACTTCCCAATACATGAAATCATTGGCGGCAAGCTGCCGCGCCGCGGCTATGCCGCCTCCGTAGAATGGGAGAACCTCGTTGCGAAAATAGAAATTCAGCACCGATGCGACTGCTTTGCCGCTGGATGATATCGTAACGATATCGGATGAGGTCGGAAATTCATCCTTAAGAATGCGAAAATAGGATTTGGCGAAGACGGGCGTGCCGAGGTTGCGAACGCTTTCGGCGTAAATGCGATACAGGCGGTCAATGCCGTCGTCGATCTCCGAACGCAACCCGTGGCGCATGCCTTTGCGCACCATCGCCCGCTGCTTGCGCGGTATCGCTTTGAGATTGCGCTCGACCGTTGGATCGAGCTCGCGCCGGAATGTGGCGTAGAGTCCCGGTTTGCTCAGCCAATCGCTCCGGCTCGCCGAGAAATCGCGCAGTTCGAGTACTGGGACGGCATGTACCTCCATGAGCCGGACAGCCTCGTCTTCGAGCGCGCGCAGGCTATCGTCATCGGTAGCGATCGGGCCGCCGCGTACTGCGAAGGCATTCGATATCAGAGACGAACCGAACAGCAGGGACTTGACATGAGTGAGGGGCAAGACACCGGCAACGATCCCGCCGCGCTCGGCCATCAGGTAATGCGTCGGGTGGTGGAAGGCCCGCTCGAGAACCCGCCTCCAACCGGCAAGATGAAAGAACGTTCCGCCCGGATGCGCGAGCACGAACTCGTCCCAGCGCTGCTCGTCGCCGGGTCGGAACGATCTTACGGCGAGGCTTGCTTGCGATCCGTCCAAGATGGGATAACCGGAAAGGATCCTCTCTCTTGGCTCAGAAAAAGCCGATCCATGCGTGTCCAGGTGAAATTGCGAAGCAGCCGCCGCAGCCGTGGCTCGGTGCGATCCAGGTTCAAGTAATGGCGAAATCGTGATTTCCACGGTGCCGATCGCTGGCGGGGCTGCTCAGGATCGATCTCCCAGGGGTGCAGATAAAAAACGGCTGGCGATCGGTTCACTCGCCTCGCATAGTGCAATAGCCATCTGGTCAAAGGATAGGGCAGCAGGCGGAAATAGCCGCCGCCCGAGACCGGCATGTCGACCCCCAGCATCCTGATCGAGGTGAGCGGGATTTCCAGCATGCCGGGCACCGGGGAAAAAGGCGTTCGCGGCGCCTCGGGCGTCCCGTAGAGATCGTGCTTCACCGGGTACACGCTGGAACTGTAGGAGTAGCCCTCTTCCGCCAGGATCGTGTGCGCCCATTTGCTGCCGCCGCCGATCGAGAAGGTCGGAGCGCGATAACCGTGGACTGGCGCGCCGCCAAGGTCCTCGAGAACCCGCTTGGCGCGGCGCACATCGTCACGAAATTCTTCCGGCGACTGGCGATCTGCCCGCAGATGGCCGAAGCCATGGCTCGCCAGCTCGTGCCCGTCCGCCACCACGCGCCGCACCAGCTGCGGATGCCGCTCTGCCACCCATCCCAAGATAAAGAAGGTCGCTTCGACCCCGCTCTCGGCCAGGATCTGGAGCAGGCGCTCGGTGTTGCGTTCTACTCGGCGCGGCAGACTTTCCCAATCTCCCCGGTCAATTGTCGAGGCGAAGGCTTCGACCTGAAAATAATCCTCGACGTCGATCGTCATCGCGTTGGCGAAACCGCAGCGCATCCGCTTGCGGGAGGCTTCTTCGGCCGGCCAGGCGGCCGGAGACTCCTCCAGCCATTCGCCGGGCAGCTGTCGAAGCGCTTCGGTCGGCTGCGTCACGGCCGGTCACTCTGGAAATAGCGGGCCGCGATTTCAATCGCGCGCTTGATGACGCGGCCATGCCGATCGACTTGTTCTTCGAGCACGCTGAGGCGATCGGTTATTTGCGAGACCGTCTCCGATTTGCCGTTGGGCTCGCCGGCCGTCAAACCGCCGATGGGCTCGGTCGTGACGACAGCGATTTCCTCGCGCAGATCTTTGGCCACTTTGTCGACTGCATTGGCCTGAAGCGTATGAAGCTGCTCCAGGAAGCCGAAGAGCAGCAACCTCGAACACAAGGTATTGATCTGCCGAGGTACGCCTCCAGTGTGCCGGTAAATGAACGGAAAGCAATCTTCGGTGAATTCCGGATCTCCCTTCCAATCCGCCCGACGCAGCCGGTGCTCGACATACGCCTTGGTCTCGGCTTCGCTCAACGGCCCCAAATGGTAGGCCGCGGTCACTCGTTGGCGCAACTGCTCCAATCGTGGGCTGCCGAGAATGGCGCGGAACTGCGGCTGTCCGAGCAAAAAACTCTGCAACGCCATGGTTCTGTCAACTACGATGTTGGACAGCATGCGCAGCTCTTCGAGGGCCTCGAAGGACAGGTTCTGCGCCTCGTCGACGATCAGCAGTACGCGTCTGCCGTTGCGCTGCTGTGCCAAGACGAAGTCGTTGATGCGCTGCAGCAACGACCCCTTGGCCAAGCCCTCTTTGGCGATGCCGAAGCCGCCCGCAACCAAGTGCAGCAGATCGTCTCCGGCCAGCTGAGTTGTGACGATCTTCGCGACAATGAAATTGCTCTGGTCGATTGTCGACAGCAGGTTGTCGACCAGGATGGTCTTGCCCGCGCCGACTTCTCCGGTGATGATAATGAAGCCTTCCGCGTGGTGCAGACCATACACCAAATAGGCCATCGCTTGCCGATGCACCGTGCTTTCGTAAAAAAAACGGGCGTCCGGAGTGAGCTGAAACGGCGGTATCGTAAGCCCGTAAAATTTGGCGTACATGGTCGTTAAAAGGTCTTGCTCAACAGAAACTGCAAATAATTGGCGAATACGTCGCCGTTGCGGCCGCCGGCAAGAACGGTCCCGTTGGTTTGATACGTGAAAGTGTAGATGATCGAACCTGTCAGGGTACGCCCGAGCACATAGTTGAGGCCGGCGGTGGCGGTAATGGTGTTGAAATTGGTCCTTTGGCTGAAATTGACGGTCGTCGTTCCGGGCACTACGGTCGGAGAATTGACCGAGTTGAAAACTCCGACTGAAGCATACCCGCTGGCATCCGGCCTAATATCGCGCGAGTATGCGAAACTTATGCCGAGGCTCTTGGTGGGAACGCTGACAGTCGTCGACAGCGACTGCTGCTCCGAGTAGGATCCGTAAAGCGAATAGTTGTTGGGTGGCAGCGAGTCGCTCAACCCGGCAGTGAAAAGGTGCTGGCGGTAGACATTGTTCGATATCCCCAAACCCGGACTGGAAAAAGCGATTGGCAGACCGGTCGATTGGCTGACAATGCTGCCGGATGGGCTGAGGGTCGAGTTCCCGAGGTTAGATGATAAAAATTGCCCTTGGGAGCCGATCCCCTGAACCAGGTTCGCGGAAAAAACCATGCTGGGCGTAATGTTGACCTGGGACGACCCGGTAAACCCATACACCCCTTGCTGTCTGCCGTATTGCAGCGCGATATAGGCCGGCTGATCCGGTCCCACGGTTCCGAGCCGGCCGCCGGCGAGCCAGGTGGCCCCGGCAAACGTGGCCGCCGGTGAACCCGGGTAGCGCTGGTTCTGATAGCCAGCCCGTCCGAGCGCGGCGATCGTCGGCGTAAAGCTGTATTGGAGATCGTTGTAAGCGTTGACCTGAGTGCTTTGGTTCGCGAATGAGCCATTGAGTTCGGCGGCGTCCGCCGTAAATCGCGCCACCAGGTTGCGAAAATTCTCGCCGGTGACGGCGATGAAGGTCCCTTCGTTCAGCGTCGTGGAGGCGAGGCTGTTAAGAAAGGGTGTCGACGGCGTGGCCGTGACGACGGTGTTGCCGCCATAGTTCGACGAGCTAAAGGTGTAACGCAGCTCCGTATCGGCCCATGGACCGAACGACTTTATTAGATACGGGGAGATATTGTTGAAGAATTGCTGAGTTTGCTGGTTTCTCGGCAATGTCGACAGATTCTGCAATCCAAAGCCGGGCAGGGTGGTCGACTGGGTTATCACACTCTGGGCATCGACATACAGTAGGTCGGGATAAATCGTGCCATGGCCGTTTGCATACAAGTTCCCGTAGATCTGGTTCAAAGACGAGTTCGAGCCCGGCAGATAAATGGATCCGGTCCCAGAGCCAGTCGCGACGGCTTGCAGCCTCGGGGTGTCCACCGAGGCCGATAAGCCACCCCCGGGCTGTGTGATGGCAGCGAATGTCCGCGGGGAATGGACATAATTGACGTTGTCGGTGAGTGTCTCGCCGAGGAACAGGCTGGGCCGGATCAGGACAGCCGGCGCGTTTGGATCGTAGGCCTGAAGCGGCACGACCCCAGCGTAAGGCTGCAGCTGGAGAGTCGGAGGAGAGATCAGGGTCGGGATTTGGTTATTGACCGAATAGGGCGGCGCCGCCGGGCTCGGAAAGCCGAACCCACCGATCGGCGGAGGCGGCAAGGTGTCGGGTACCGCGCCGGGCAGCGCCGGCGTCGTTACAGCTCCGCCGCCGGTAACGAGAGGGCCAGCCTCGGGGCCCGCGCCCGACGAGCTTGGTGCTCCGCCTTCGCTCGTCTGCGCTGCCGCAGGGATCGCTGCTGTGGTGCCGGGGAACAGCATCAGCCACAGAGCAAAGTGCCGCTGCCAAAATGCGCCTGCCGCAAGGCCCCTATGCGATTTCGGCCGAGCGCGGCTCATCGCTCCCGCTATCGGCGGAGTGATAATTGTACCCATAGGAGCCAAAATGCTCGGTGGCCAGGCTATCGCTCTTGTTCAGCAAAAGGCTGATCCGGGGACAGGTGCTGAGCGTGCTGAGTGCAGCTTCGATCTCTCCCTGCTGAGTATTGTGCGCTTCGACGACGAACACGATTTGTCCGACCAACGGCGCCAGCGCCGCGGCGTCGCTGCTCGCCATGCAGGGCGGCGTGTCGATGATGAGGTAGTGATCGGGAAGCCGCTGGGTCAGCTCGTCCAGCAGGGCGCCCATTTCCGGGCTCGACAGCAGTTCGGGTACGTGCGGCCCACCCCGCCCCGCCGGCAGGATCATCAGATTGGGAATGTTGGTCTGGATCAGCACTTCCGCCAGTTCGAGGTTTCCCGCGAGCACGTCGACGATGCCCTTTTGTCCGTCGATCCCGAGGATCTTTGGCGTGGTTGAATGCTGCGTGTCAACATCGACGAGCAATGCCTTAACGCTGCGTTCGGATGCGAATGCCAGAGCCAGGTTGAGCGCGGTGAACGTCTTGCCCTCGCCCGGCCGTGCGCTCGTCACCATGATCAGGCGACTTGCGCGACGGTCAAGCGTCAAATCTTTCTGCGACCACGCGCCAACCAGGTTTCGCTTGACGAGCCGAAATTCCTCCACTGTCCGTGAACGGGCAGCGGACGGGATGGCAATCCCGAAACCGGCAAGCCTGCCGCGATCGAGCACCAGCTCCGGACCGGCGGGCGTTAAAGCCGGTCCGCCGGTGGCCTTGCGAGGCGCGATGGGTACGACAGGCTCGGCAGCTTCCTGCTGGCGCAGGACTGCTGCCGCCCTTTCGATCAGTCCAACCGTTTCCGCCATTTAAGAAATGCCCATCGTATGGAGCCCCATGCTCAAAGCGATCAAGGTTCCATATACCGCGATCAGAAGGAACCCGCTCACACATACCCCCGCCAATTGGATCACGGCGCGCCGCCGCGCCGCCCCGAGCGACAGCCGAGATACGCTTCCGAGTATCGGCAGCCCCAAGTTGCGCAACTGGCCGATGGTAGCGAATGAGCGGTCGATCTGGGTCAATGCCAAAGGCACGGCCAGGCCGCCGCCGATCCCGAAAAGCAGCACCATGGAAACCAGCATCGGCCGATTGGGAGCGGCAGGAAGGATCGGCACCTGCGGGGGATCGACGATGCGGAACTGGATTTTCTCGGTCTTTGTATCGGCGGCGTTGGCGATCGCAGTGGCTTCGCGCCGCGCCACCAGTTCCTGATAGTTTCGCTTTAGGATCGAATAGTCGCGGTCGAGATCTTGTGCTTGTACCAGCACGCCCGGTGCCGAAGCGGCGACTTTTTGGATCCGGTCCTCATCGGATTGAGCCTCGTCGAGGCGCCGCTGCACGGCCTTCACCGCCGCCTCGGCGTCGACCAGTCTGAGTTTGATCTGCTCATAGACCGAGTTGGCGACTTCGCCTTTCGCCGTGCCGCCGCCGGATTTTCCGGCGCCGCCAGACGCTTTCGCTGCCTCGGCCTCGACCTGTGCTATCTGCTTTCGAGTGGCCTTCACATCCGGATGGTCTTCCGTGTACTTCAGCAGCATAGTGTCGAGGTTGCGGCGGAGCTCCTGCAATCGCTCGTCGATTGGGGAAAGTCGGCCGCCGGTGACGATTACTTGCGGTGCTCTTTCGACGCTCAGCATCGCCGGGACTGCATCCAGCTCCTTCTGCATCGCGTCCCGCTTCGTCACCGCATCCGCGAGATCGAGCTTGAGACGTGCGACGACCGCGCGTGTCTGGTCGAGTTGGCTGAGGCTACCGTCTCCCTCCGCTGCCGAGTCCGGGGTCCGGTTGGAGACGATGTCCGGGTATTTTTGCGCCAAGTCTGATCGCCGTTTCTCGGCGGCCCGCAACTGGTCTCGATACGAGTTGATCTCGCTGTCCAGGAAACGCTGTGCGTTGTCCATGTCGGCTCGGCTGCTTCCTGCGGTCTTCTCGGCGAAGATCGTCAGCAGCGACTGAACGACGTTCTTCGCCATGTTGGGATCCTGGTCGCGATAAGACAAGGTCAGCAGATTCAGCGTTACCGGTGCGACAGTGACATCGCTCGCCAACCGCTTGTACAGCGCCTCTTTTTGCTCAGCGTTTGTGACTCCGATGTCCAGATCGGTCAGCCGGACAAGCTGCTCCAGATTGGGCCGGCTCAGCAGCGTTCGCTGCATAAAATCGAGTTGGCGGGTCGGATCGGTGTCCGCAGCCAGGCCCCTAAGCAACGGCGTCAACAGGGGATCGGCATTGAGATAGACCCGCGCCGACGATTCGTATTTTGTCGGCACGAGCGCCACACCAATCCATCCGGCGGTGCAGACGAGCCACGCCGTCGCGACGCCCAACCATTTATGGCGCCACACTGCATGCAGCAGCGGTATGGCTTGTGGCGGTAGAAACCTCATGAACGGCTCCAACCCTGTGGAACGAGGTCAATCATCCGTTCCGGACGATCGTGCTGTAGTCCCCCGGCGACGACGGGCCGCTCCGGCCAAAAAAACGGCATAGGTTAAAACAGGCGTTGCGGAATAATCAGAATGTCGCCCGGCTGAAGCGCGACGTTGCTCGTTATGTCACCATCCCGGATCAAGTCTCTGAGGTGCACCGCGTAAGTGGTCTGTACCCCATCGACGGTGCGGATGATGATGCTGTCGTTCCCCGCGGCATATCTGGTGAGCCCGCCGACCGCGATCATCGCGTCGAGCACCGTCATATCCGCGCGATAGGGAAGCGAGCGCGGTTGCGATGCCTCGCCGACGATGCGTACCTGGTCGGGGATCGGACCGACGAAGCCCGATACGATGACCGTGACGAGCGGCTCCCGGATGTATTTGCCGAGCCGCTGCTCGTATTCGCGGGCGAGGGAAGTCGGTGTCTTGCCGATCGCGACGACATCCTCGACGAGCGGTATCGAAACGCGGCCGTCGGGCCGCACCGGCACCGTAACCGTCAGCTCGGGATTGCGCCAGACGAAGATATTCAAACTGTCCCCGGGACCGATACGGTACTCGGCCGATGGCAACGAGGAAGCCGGCGGCGCCGGCGGCAGCTCGGGTGCGCCGCCGCACCCTGCGGTCGAGAGCACGGCTGCGGCCAACAAAGCTCCGAAAAAGACGCGATGCACTTCTTGCCCCCGCCCCGCGCTCCCAACCCGGATGAATATTTTCCGAGGCAAATGCTTACCGCCAAAACTATGATCGTCGATCATTCATTCGCAGCCGGCTATTGCGCTCGAAGAAGTGCTATAACACCCAGGCTTCAGATTGGCAATGTAGATGTCGCCTGCCGGCCTGGTAGTTAACTATTCCTTGATAAAGCTGAGGCCCATCGAAATTTCTCGCATCCCGTGTCCAAGGTGGAGCCGGTTGGGCTCTACGTAGCCCGGCACACGTTAAAAGAGTGCAGTAAACAAAACAATGGAGGTCATGGTGCACCGCTGCTCTCGGGGCGCTGCGCCAAAATCCCTTAAGATAGAGCTGAGACGGCAAATGCTTCCTGCTCTCCGCTTGCTATGTCGCCGCAAACCCGAAACACTCTGGTGATTGCCCGACCTTGAAGCACTTACATTACAAAAGGATGAACAAGCCGACAGTTTCCGGGGCCGTTTGTCGGTCGGGGGCGAGTGAAAGCAGAGGAGGAGACTGATGAGACGCGTCCTGATTACCGGGGCAGGCGGCGGCATCGGCCGCTCACTGCGGGAGACCTTGCGAGGCGTCTATCCGATTCTTCGGCTTTCCGATCGGGTCGCATTGGCGCCGGCCCGCGACGGGGAGGAAGTCGACCGCACCGAACTCTCCGACATGCCGGCTGTCGAGCGGATGGTCGCCGAGGTCGATGGCGTCATCCATCTCGGCGGCATCTCGGGCGAGAACGAGTGGCCGGTGATCCTCGAGGGCAACATCATTGGCCTTTACAATGTCTTCGAGGCGGCACGCCGCGCCGGCGTCCAACGCATCGTCTTCGCCACCAGCAACCATGCGGTCGGGTTCTATCCGCGCGCGCAGAAGATCGACCACTGCGTCGTGCCGCGGCCCGACAGCCGCTATGGCGTTAGCAAGGCCTTCGGCGAGGCCCTCGCCAGCCTCTATTCCGACAAGCACGGAATTGGTGTGCTGTGCACGCGGATCGGGAATTTCGGAGAAAAGCCGATCGACAAGCGGCGGCTGTCGATCTGGATCAGCCCGCGCGACTATACTCAGCTCGTGCGCATCGGGCTCGAGCATCCCGATATCCGCTACGAGATCGTCTATGGCGTCTCGAACAACCGGCGTTCCTGGTACGACAATTCGAACGCCGTGCGGCTCGGCTACAGGCCGCAGGATGATTCGGAGCCCTATGCCGAGGCGGTGCTCGCCGCCGAGGCGGGCCAGCCGGCCGACCCGATCGCCGAGCATTACCAGGGCGGCACGTTCTGCGCCGCCGAATACACGGCGAAAACGCCGCGGCCGTGAAGCTGGGGCTAGAGCACCGAAAGCACGGCCTCGGGCGGCCGCCCTAGTGCAGCCTTGCCGCCTGAAACGACGATCGGCCGCTCGACGAGTATCGGGTTCTTGACCATCGCCGCTATCAGCTCCTCTTCCGGCAAGCTGTTCGGATCGATGCGGGCGGCCGCGGCCTCCTTTCTGCGGACGAGCGCACTCGCCGGCATCTTCAGCTGACCGAGAAGTTGCTTCAGCTGAGACGCCGTATACGGCGTCTTCAGGTATTCGACAATTTCGGGCTCGACGCCCTTTTCGCGCAGCAACGCCAACGTCTTGCGCGAGGTGTTGCAACGCGGGTTGTGGTAGATCGTGACTGGCATCGCCTCACTCCTCTGGCTGTTTTCACAATCGGACCCTCACCCGCCTCGCTGCCCTCGGCACCCTCTCCCCCGCGGGTGCGGGAGAGGGGCTATAATGCATTCCACTCAAAGCTCCTCTCCCGCACCGTGGGAGAGGGGGACCAAGCCTGAAGGGCTTGGTGGGTGAGGGTAGCCGCCTTCCAGCAAGTTGCGATCATTCTCTCTGAGGGACTAGCCCGCGAAAGCGGCAATGCCGGTCTGGGCACGCCCCAATATCAGGGCGTGGATGTCGTGGGTACCTTCATAGGTGTTGACCGCCTCCAAATTCATCACGTGGCGGATCACGTGGTACTCGTCGGCGATGCCGTTGCCGCCGTGCATGTCGCGCGCGGTGCGGGCGATGTCGAGGGCCTTGCCGCAATTGTTGCGCTTCAGGATCGAGACCATCTCGGGCGTGTCGCGCCCGTCGTCTTTGAGCCGTCCGAGGCGCAGGCAAGCGTGCAGGCCGAGAGTTATTTCGGTCTGCATGTCGACGAGCTTTTTTTGGATCAGCTGGTTGGCGGCGAGCGGGCGCCCGAACTGCCGGCGGTCGAGTGTATAGTTACGCGCCGCGTACCAGCAAAACTCGGCAGCGCCGAGCGAGCCCCAGGCAATCCCGTAGCGGGCGCTGTTGAGACACGAGAACGGGCCGCGCAGCCCGCTGACGCCCGGCAGCAGGTTCTCCTCGGGGACGAACACGTCGTCCATGACGATTTCGCCGGTGACAGACGCACGCAGGCTGAATTTGCCCTCGATCTTCGGGGCGCTGAGCCCCTTCATGCCCTTTTCCAGGATGAAGCCGCGGATCACTTCGTCCTCGGTCTTCGCCCACACGACAAAGACGTCGGCGATCGGCGAATTGGTGATCCACATCTTGGCGCCGCGCAGCCAGTAGCCACCTTGTGCCGCGGTCGCGCGGGTCGTCATGCCGGCGGGGTCGGACCCGTGATCCGGCTCGGTCAAGCCAAAGCAGCCGACCCACTCACCCGATGCGAGCTTCGGGAGATATTTCTGCCGCTGCGCCTCGGTGCCGAACTGATGGATCGGGTGCATGACGAGGCTCGACTGGACGCTCATTGCCGAGCGGTACCCGCTGTCGACCCGCTCGACCTCGCGGGCGATCAGCCCGTAAGAGACGTAATTCACCCCGGCGCAGCCGTAACCCTCGATCGTCGATCCGAGAAAGCCGAGCGCCCCCATCTCGTTCATGATCTCGCGGTCGAAGCGCTCGTGCCGGTTGGCTTCGAGCACCCGCGGAAAGAGGTTCTCCTGGCAGTAGGCGTTTGCGCTGTCGCGCACCATCCGCTCGTCTTCGTTCAGCGCCTCGTCGAGCAGCAGCGGGTCGGTCCAATCAAAACGGCTCTCGACCGAAGCAGGCGAGGGACGTGCGGAAACGGTATCGTCGGGCATGGCGGACCTCGGCGGCGTCAGCGGCGCGATCCAGCTTAACATATAATCCCCGATGCTGGCTTGCGGGTGGCGAACAGTTGCGCATAACGTTCCGTCGAACTGGGCGGCGGAACACGCGGGCGGATGGCCCATTTTCTGCAGCAGCTGATCAACGGCCTGACCCTGGGCTCGATCTACGGGCTGATCGCGATCGGCTACACCATGGTGTACGGCATCATCGGCATGATCAATTTCGCTCACGGCGAGATTTACATGATCGGTGCCTTTATTTCGATCATTGCCTTTCTGGTGCTGGGCCTGGCCGGGGTCACTTATATTCCGCTCGCTTTGGCGATCGTCTTGTTGATCACGATGTTCTTCACGTCGATTTACGGCTGGGCGGTCGAGCGGATTGCCTACCGGCCGCTGCGCGGTTCGTTCCGGCTCGCGCCGCTGATCTCGGCGATCGGCATGTCGATATTTCTGCAGAACTACGTGCAGATCTTCCAGGGCGCGCGAGTAAAACCGATGCCTCCCCTCGTCCAGGGCGGGTTTACAGTCTTCGAGAGCGGCGGCTTTGCCGTTCGACTCAGCTATTTGCAGCTCTTGATCATTCTGCTGACCCTGGGGCTGATGATCGGCTTCACGACGTTGATCGCGGCGACACCGCTCGGCCGCGCGCAGCGGGCCTGCGAGCAGGATATGAGGATGGCGGCGTTGCTCGGGGTCGATGTCGACCGGGTCATTTCGCTGACCTTTGTCATGGGGGCGGCGCTCGCCGCCGTCGCCGGGCTGATGGTCACCCTCTATTACGGCGTCGTCGATTTCTTCATCGGCTTCCTCGCCGGCGTCAAGGCGTTCACCGCCGCCGTGCTCGGCGGCATCGGATCATTGCCGGGAGCGATGCTCGGCGGCATCCTGATTGGCCTGATCGAGGCCTTCTGGTCCGGCTATTTTTCGGTCGAATACAAGGATGTCTCGGTTTTCGTCGTGCTCATCCTGGTGCTGGTCTTTTGTCCGACCGGCCTCCTCGGCCGGCCCGAGGTGGAGAAGGTTTAATGACGGCTGCCTCAGGGCTCGCCGTCGACAGCTCAGCTGAGCCGCCGATCGTCTGGGTCACACTCCTCAAGGACGCCGTCCTCGCAGCATTGGTCGCCGTCCTTCTCGCTCTGCCGCTGGTAGGATTGCAAACCTATGATATCGGCGGCGGCGCCCTCGGCATTCGCACCCATTTTGATTGGGTCGCAGTTGCCGGCGCAGCGGTGTTTGCTGGCCGCCTCGCGTTGCGCGTGCTTCAGCAGCTCTATCGTACCCGACCAACGGGCAGGGCAATGGCGCTCACCTCCTTCGCCGCCTGGGGCAGTCGCCAGGTGCTGCCGATCACCCTCCTCGGGATCGGATTTGCCGTCGCCCTGCCGTTCCTGCCGTTCTCGTCGCGCTATCTGATCGACCTTGGCACGACCGTGCTGATTTACGTGATGCTCGGCTGGGGTCTCAATGTCGTTGTCGGGCTCGCCGGACTGCTGGATCTCGGCTACGTCGCCTTTTACGCGGTCGGCGCCTACACCTTTGGTCTGCTGGCGCGAGACCTCGACTTTACTTTCTGGGAAGCACTGCCGTTTTCCGGTCTCGTGGCCGCGAGCTTCGGGGTCGTTCTCGGCTTTCCGGTGTTGCGCCTGCGCGGCGACTATCTCGCGATCGTCACGCTAGGCTTTGGCGAGATCATCCGCATCGTGCTGCTGAACTGGGCGCCCGTAACCGGCGGACCCAACGGCATCGGAGAGATCCCGCGGCCGTCCTTCTTCGGGTTGCATTTCGCCCGCTCGGCGCCCGAGGGGGTTGCCACCTTTGACCAATTCTTCGGGCTCGAATTTTCGCCCAACCACCGCGTCATCTTTCTCTATTTCGTGATCCTGGCGATGGCGCTGCTGACCAACGCCTTCACTTTGCGCATCCGCCAATTGCCGATCGGGCGGGCGTGGGAGGCCCTGCGCGAGGACGAGGTGGCCTGCCGCGCGCTGGGAATAAACCCGACCACTGTCAAGCTCTCGGCCTTTGCGATCGGCGCGATGTTCGGCGGCTTTGCTGGCTGCTTTTTCGCAGCCCGGCAGGGCTTCATTAGCCCCGAGAGTTTCACGTTCATCGAATCGGCGACGATTCTTGCGATCGTCGTGCTCGGCGGGATGGGGAGCCAGATGGGGGTCGTGCTGGCGGCGATCCTACTGGTCAGCCTGCCCGAATTCGGCCGAGCCTTCGCCGAGTTCCGCATGCTGATCTTTGGCGCGGCCATGGTCGGCGTAATGGTCTGGCGGCCACGCGGTTTGATCGCCCATCGTGAACCGACCCTGCGCCTCGGCGCTAGCCGATGACCGGCGCCGGGAGCGCGGTCCCGCTGCTTGCGGTCGAAAATCTGACGATGCGCTTCGGCGGGCTGGTTGCGGTCGATGATGTTTCCTTTACCGCCTATCGCGGTGAGATCACTGCGATCATCGGGCCGAACGGCGCCGGCAAGACCACCGTCTTCAACTGCCTGACCGGCTTCTACCGGCCGAGCGCCGGACGGCTCGCCATGCACAGGGGCGCCGACATCCTGCGGCTCGAGCGCATCGAGGGGTTCCGCATTGTGCGCCGCGCCGGCATTGCCCGCACCTTTCAGAACATCCGGCTGTTCGCCGGGATGACCGTTCTGGAAAACCTGATCGTCGCCCAACACAACCCGCTGATGAAAGCGAGCGTCTTTTCGCTCGCCGGGCTCATCGGCCTGCCGCGCTATCGCGCTGCGGAGCGGGCCGCCGTCGAGCGCGCGCGGCATTGGCTCGACCGGATCGGCCTGACCGACCGCGCCGACTGGCTGGCGGCGGCGCTGCCCTACGGGGCGCAACGCCGGTTGGAGATCGCCCGTGCGTTGTGCACCGGTCCCGCCTTGCTGTGCCTCGACGAGCCCGCCGCCGGCCTCAATCCGCGCGAATCCGCCGAGCTTAACGATCTGCTGCTCGGCGTCCGCGACGAAGAGCAGATCGGGATCCTGCTGATCGAGCACGATATGAGCGTCGTGATGGGCATTTCGGATCACGTGATCGTGCTCGATTACGGCCGCAAGATCGCCGACGGCACTCCGGCCGAGGTGCGCGCCGACCCCGAAGTGATCAAAGCCTATCTCGGCGAAGACGAAATCGAGAATGTCGAATGATAAGGGGGGCTGCAGTGCGGTCACGCGTGCTTCGAGACGCGCCCTCCGGACGGTCCTCAGCATGAGGTATGCCGCTGATGGCATTAAGAAAAATCCTCATCCTGAGGAGGCTGCGAAGCGGCCGTCTCGAAGGACGCACAGCGCCTTTCCGGATTAGGCTCTAATGCTCGCGATCTCCGGGGTCCACGCCTTTTACGGCAACATCGAAGCGTTGCGCGGTGTCGATCTCGAGGTCGGCGCCGGCGAGATCGTGGCCTTGATCGGCGCCAACGGCGCCGGCAAATCGACTTTGCTGATGACGGTTTGCGGCCGGCCGCGGGCGGCGCGCGGCCGGGTTCTGTTCGACGGGCGAGACATCACCCGGCTGCAGACCTTTGAGATCGTCCGGCGCGGGATCGCCCAGGTGCCGGAAGGCCGGCGAATCTTTCCGCGCATGACCGTGCTTGAAAATTTGCAGATCGGAGCGACGTCCGCCGACTCGGCCTGTTTCGACGACGACCTCGCCCGGGTATTCGGATTGTTTCCGATCCTGCGGGAGCGGCAGACGCAGCGCGGCGGCACCTTGTCGGGCGGCGAGCAGCAAATGCTGGCGATCGCGCGGGCATTGATGAGCCGGCCGCGCCTCCTGTTGCTCGACGAGCCTTCGCTCGGTTTGGCGCCGCTGATCGTCAAGCAGATCTTCGGGGTGATCCGCGAGATCAACGAGCGGCAGAACATGACTGTTCTCCTGGTCGAGCAGAACGCCCACCATGCGCTGCGGCTGGCCCATCGCGGCTATGTGATGCAGACCGGGCGGATCATGCTCAGCGGCACCGGGCCCGGGCTCCTGGCCGACCCCGAGGTGCGGGCCGCCTATCTCGAAGGAGGTCGGCAGTGAGCATTCGGTCGTGCTAGAGTTAACCCGAACGCAGTAACGGGGAGATCTCATGAAATACTTGGTCCGATCGGCCATTTTGGCAGCGGCGCTTGCATTGACCGCCGGTGTCGCCCACGCGCAGAACATCCCGATCGCGGTGGTCGGGCCGATCACCGGCTCCAACGCCGCGCTCGGCGAGCAGATGAAGCGCGGCGCCGAGATGGCTGTCGCCGACATCAACGCCAAGGGCGGGGTGCTCGGCAAAAAACTCGACCTGATCATCGCCGACGACGCTTGCGATCCGAAGCAGGCGGTGGCGGCGGCCAACGACGTTGTCGGGAAGAAGGTGGTTTTTGTCGCCGGGCATTACTGCTCTTCGGCGTCGATCCCGGCTTCGGCGGTCTACAACGAGGCTGGTGTGCTGCAGATGACGCCGGCTTCGACCAACCCGGCCCTGACCGACGACGCGGCAAAGAAGGGTTGGAACAACGTGTTCCGCGCCTGCGGGCGCGACGATGCGCAGGGCGCCGTCGCCGGCAAATTCCTCGCCGATCACTACAAAGGGAAGCATGTCGCAATCGTCCACGACAAAACCGCTTACGGCAAAGGCATCGCCGACGAGACGATGAAGGCGATGAACAAGACGGGCCTCAAGGAGACGATGTACGAAGCGATCACCCAGGGCGACAAGGACTTCACCGCGCTGGTCAGCAAGATGAAGCAAGAAAAGATCGATGTGATCTATTTCGGCGGCTACCAGACGGAGGGCGGGCTGATCGTCCGCCAGGCGCGCGACCAGGGTTTGCAGGCGCAGTTCATTGGCGCCGACGCGCTCGTCACCGAGGAGTTCTGGAAGATCACCGGACCTTCGGGTGAAGGAACGCTGATGACCTTCCCGCCCGATCCGCGCAAGGTCCCTGCGGCCAAGGCAGTCGTCGACAAGTTCATGGCCGAAAAGCCGCCCTACAACCCCGAGGGCTACACGCTCTATACCTACGCGGCGATCCAGGCTTTTGCCCAGGCGGCGGACAAGGCCAAGTCGGTCAAGCTCGACGATCTGTCAAAGGCGTTGCATTCGATGACCGCGCAGACCGTCGTCGGCCCGTTGACCTGGGACAAGAAAGGCGACGTGACCGACCCGAAATATGTCTTCTACATCTGGAAGAACGGCACTTACGCCGAGATGTAGAGGGGCGGTATCGCTACACCTGCCTCCGATCGGTTTCTCCGGGTCACGGAGCTGCCGGCGCGATCGGCATGTTGTCGATCAACCGGGTAGTGCCGAGCCGCACCGCGGCGAAAACCCGCGAGCTTGCCCTGACTTCGCTAGTGACCGCCAGGGTATCCGCCTCTCGGATTTCGAGATATTCCACCGCGAAGCCGGCTTGCCGCAATGCGGCCGAGCCGCGCACGATCTCCCGCGCGACTGCGGTAGAATCTTCCGCCAGTGCGGCCGCTATACTCCGCAATACCCGGGCGAGATGGGGGGCGATGCGACGCTCCTCCTGGGACAGGTAAGCGTTGCGTGACGACAAAGCGAGCCCGTCTGCCTGACGCACGGTAGGCACGCCCTCAATATGCACCGGAATGTCGAGGTCGCGAGCTAGACGCCGAACAACCATCAGCTGCTGGTAATCCTTTTCGCCGAAGTAGGCGATGTCGGGCAGGGCCTGGATCAGCAGCTTTGTCACGACCGTCGTAACGCCATCGAAGTGACCGGCTCTGTACGCGCCGCAGAGGCCCTCTGTCAGTCCGGACACTCGCACCAGGGTGGCAAAGTCGGGCGGATACATTTCGTCCACGGCAGGGATGAATACGAGATCGACGCCCGCGCTCTCCAGCATTTCGAGATCGGCGGTCTCGCGGCGCGGGTAGGAGCCGAGATCCTCGGTCGGAGCAAACTGCTTCGGGTTGACGAAGATCGACGCGACCACGCGATCACACTCGGCCCGGGCCGCCCGGACGAGCGCCATATGGCCTTGATGCAGTGCGCCCATCGTCGGCACCAGGCCGACCCGCTCGTCGCCCTTGCGCCAACGCGCGATGTGCCGCCTCAGATCAGCGATGGTCCGTGCAACCTCCACCCGGTCACCCTGCTATAAGAATAGGGGCAAAAAGCGTTGTCATTTTCATAGCAAGATCGTCATTCCGGGACGGCCCGCGGGCCGGGCCCGGAAACCATGAACACCGGCCCACGAACCCTTTCTCACAGGCCCGTGTTCATGGGTTCCGCGCCCCGGAATGACCCGACGAAATAGCAGCCCGTTTTCATCCCGGATGGCGCACACTCGGCTTCAGCGTTGCAGAGAGTCTCATCCTTTCACCGAGCCGGAGGTCAGTCCGGCGACGTAATGCTCGACAAAGAACGAATAGATGATGGCGACCGGGATCGAGCCCAATAGCGCGCCCGCCATTAATTGGCCCCAATAGAACACGTCGCCGCGGATCAGCTCGGCGATGACCCCGACCGGAACGGTGCGCACCGAGCTCTTGGTCAGAAAGATCAGCGCGTAGAGAAACTCGTTCTGCGACAGGGTGAAGGCGAAAATGCCGGCGGAGATGAACCCCGGCGTGCACAACGGCAAAAAGATTCGCCGCATCGTCTGCAACCGGCTGGCGCCGTCGATCCGCGCCGCCTCCTCGAGCTCCTTGGGCACGGTCTTGAAATAGCCGAGCAACAGCCAGGCGCAGAACGGCACCAGCATCGTCGGATAAGTTAAAATAACTGCCGTCAGCGTGTTGCCGAGATCGAGCCGGGTGATCACATCGGCGAGCGGGATGAACAGCAATGGCTGCGGCACGAGATAAATCGCCGCCACCGTCATCGCGATCAACCCGGCGCCGGCGAAGCGCATGCGCGCGAGAGGGTAGGCCAGCATGACCCCGAGGACGAGCGAAATTCCGGTGGACACGATTGCTACCAGCATCGTGTTCCAGGTCCACAGCAAAAAATGCGTCTGCGTCAGCAGATCGATGTAATGCTTCAGTGTCGGGTTATGGACGAGCAGCGGCATCAGGTGCCGGTTATACAGTTCTGAATCGGGCTTTATCGACGTGATTGTCATCCAGTAGAATGGGAACAGTGCTACTACCAGGAAAAACCCGACCGGCAGCCACACCCGGACTGTCTGCTCCAACCGGCCGTACCCGGTAACCATCACGATTTCCGCATGTAAAGGGTGAGCGCGACAATCAGCAGGCCCAACGCCGGCAGCATCGCCAGCGCGACCGAGGCGCCGAGGCCGAGTTGGCCCGCTCCCATGCTGAGATCAAAGGCATAGGTCGCGAACAGGTTGGTGGCGTTGTTCGGGCCACCATGCGTCAGAACGTAGACCAGCTGGAAATCGGCAAACGTGAAGATGACCGAGAACAGCGTCACGATCAGGATAATCGGCTTCAGCAGCGGCAGTGTCACGAAGCGGAAACGATGCCAGCCGCCGGCGCCGTCGATCGTCGCCGCCTCATAGAGTTCCGGCGGCACGGTCTGCAGTCCGGCGAGCAGTGTGATGCCGTAAAATGGCAGACCCCGCCAGGTATTGATCATGATGATCGAAAACATCGCGAGGGCCGGGTTGCCAAGCCAGGACGGCCCCGGCGGGCTGACACCGATCCCGATCAGGAGCCGGTTGACGACGCTGAAGGCGGGATCGAGCATCCACATCCAGGCCACTGTGCTCAGTACCGTCGGCACGATGAACGGCAGCAACAACAGTGCCCGCACAAGGTTTTTCACGCGGAAGTGCTGGTTCATCGCCAGCGCGAGGCCGAGCCCGCCGACCATCTTCAGCAATGTCGCCGCAACGGTATAGACCACGGTATTGACCGCGACCCGCCAGAAGATCTGGTCGTGGAAATCGGCGATGAAGTTTCTCAGACCGACGAAATGGCCGGGCTTTGCCACTGCCCGATCCTGCAGACTGAGCAGGATGCCGTAAACCAATGGATAACCGACGAGGCCCGCCAGAAACAGCAATGGCAGCGCCATCATCAGCCAGCTGAACACGGCTTCGCGGTCGAGCCAGCCGGACAGCGACATGGCCGGGCGCGGCGGGCGCGCAATCCCGACCAGTGGTTCGCTGCGAATCGACATGTCGCGCCGGACGCAGAAATCAGGCCGTCTTGTATATGCCCTTCAGCTGGTCCTCGGCGTTCTTGATCACCTCCTTGGTCGAGGCGCCGGCGCACGCCTTGGCGAACATGTCCACGACCACGTATTTCGCGACACTCTCGGCCAGCCGGCGGTCGGGCGGCGCCGGCCAGCCCGGCAGGTGGCTGGTGCCGAGCGCATCGCGGTAGGGGATGTTGCGTGGCTCGACATTCCACATCGGCGCATTGTCGTAGGCGTGCAGCAGCGGCTGATAATAGCTGACCGCAACGTCATACCAGGCGCCCAGCTGCTTCGGTTTCGACAGCCACCGCAGGAAGTCGTGCGCCTCTTTCTCCTGGGGGGAGAAATTAAAGATCGAATGGCTGATCGCGCCAAGAAAATGGAAGCGACCCTTGGGCCCGGCCGGGTTCAGCGATTGCTGGGTAACTTTGCCGATGTCGGGAAAATTCTCCTTTGCAAACCAAAGAATGCTTTCGGCATTGTTGGTGCACGAGATCTGCTCTGCCATCCACGCCTTGTTGTTGCTCGGGTCTGTCCAGCCGAGCACGTCCTCGAACATCGTATCCTGGAAGAATTTCCGGGCGAAATCGACGGCGCGCGCGGTCTCGTCTGAATCGATCGTGATCGTCTTGCCGTCTTCGGCTACCTCGTGCGCGCCATAGGACCACAGCAGCGGATAAAGCCAGCCGTGGTTGTCGCCAAAACCGTGGCCGAGCTCGAAACCAAAGGGGTGGTCCTTGGCCTTCAGCTTCTTGCCGGCCTCGTACAGCTCGTCCCAGGTGCCTGGGAACTCCTTGAAGCCGACCTCGGCGAACCAGTCGCTGCGCCAGTTCATCAGCTGCCCGATCGAGCAGAACGGGATCGCCTTCCATTTGCCGTTGACGATCGCCATTTCCCGAGCGGCGGGGTACCAGCCGCCCTGCTCCTTTCCCATCTCCTCGGCGATGTCGCCGACATCGGCGTATTTCTCGTCGTAGAGGAACGGGATCAGGGTCAGGTTCATCGTGACGTCGGCGCCTGTCCCGGTCTCGCTGATCGACGCTATGCGCGCCGGGCTGCTTCCGACACTGATAATCTCGTAGACGATCTTGACGCCGGTCTCCTTCTCGTAGGCCGGAGCCAGCACATTCTTCATGTACTCGTCGAACGGCGGGATGAACGAGCTTTCGTGGAGCAGCGTGACCGTCTTGCCGGCGGCCCGGCCCAAACCAGGGCTCAGCGCCACGCCGGCGGCGCCGGCCGCCGCAATCTTCAGAAAACCGCGGCGCGATGTAACGTCCATCACTCGCACTCCTTGCAAGCCGGCACTCGAAATCCGGTGGGTGCGACGCTTCTATAGCCCGCGCTCCGCCGCGGCAAGCCGGTATCCAGCTGGCCTGGACTAGAAACCTGGGGCTAGAACAAGGTGCCGTCGCTGACGATCGTGAGGGGAGGGGCGCCATCGGGGCGGCGTTCGCGCGCAATTTCCCGTCCGGCCGCCCAGCTGCCGCCTTCGAGGACGCAGGCGAGCGGGAACTCCTCGGCGGTTTTGCAGAGGCGCTCGCGCACCCTTGATGCCAGCCGATCCAACAGAGCGACGGTCAGCGCCCGCCACTCGACGACCGGTTCGCTCCGCGAGGCGACGGCGCGTTGAACAATGCTAGGATCGCGCGGTTCAATAATGCCGCAATCGATGAACAGACCGCCATTTCGGTATTCGGCGAGGCCGGTTAAGCCGTCGACCTCCGCGACCGGCAACCCCGAGGCCTCGAGCGGCTCGACGAGGGAGTAGGTGAGCCATTGGCTGAGCTTGTGAAACGGCACGAGCCCGTCACCGGGTACTGCCGGATGGCGGCCGCAATCGCCGAGCGGCACGCCGGCGCGGCTGATGCGCCCCGGCCAGATCGGCCCGAACACCTGCAGCAGGGTGCGCAGAATCTCGGGGGCCGTCAGCTTCTCGCGTCGGGCCGCCCAATAATCGTAAAGATTTCCCGGCCGGGCTGCAGTGCCTAAGGACTCTGTATTTGCGGCGCAAACCTCGCCCAGCCGGCGCAACAAGGCCGCGCGCCCTTCGATTCCGGCGAGTTCGTTGCCCGCGGCGTGCTGGAAGGCCCGGGCCAGGGCCTGCGGAGTGATTCGTGCCAGCGCTGCGGGATCGGCGCGCCACGGTGCGGCGGGATCGGCGGAAAAAAGGCCTGATTGCATCGCGCGCAGGCTCGCCACCGCGAGGCTCTCGGAGCGTGAGAGGATCTGGCCGGTCTCCGCCTCGCGAAAGCGCCAGCGGGCGCCCGCCCCGGCATCGAGGAGGACCGAGACGACGGCGAGATCGATCCGCGCCCGAGCCGCCTCGTCCCGGTCGGCCCCCGGCGCGACTTGCACCGCGCGGTCGACACCTCCGGCGGAGAAATGCCGCCATCGGCTGTGGTAGGGCACATTGAGATCGGGATAGCGCCGCCGCGTGATTTCGACGACGCGACGGACCGCGTCGTCCAGCCGCGCCATAACGAGCCGAAAATGCCGGGTCTCGCCACACTCGGCAGCGGCAAAGACGATGCCGCAGCGATCCCGGACGGCCGCTGCGGTCAGCAGCTCCGAAGGTTCTTCAGTTGTCGAGAGCACGACCCCTGATGCCGCTGAGCTCCTCGGGGTCGGGGGTCCCGGCTGGCGCAAAGTAGCCGGCGGCTTTCTTTGCCTCGATTTCGACCGCGGCGTCGAGCGGCACCAGCCGGTCCGGGATCGCGACTTGTTCCACGACCTCGATGCCCTGTCCCGTCAGCGCATCACGTTTGAGGTTCGACATCGACACCCAGCGGTCTATCCGGCGGATGCCGAGCCAGTGGAAGACATCCGGCATCAGCTCCTGAAACCGCATGTCCTGAACCCCGGCGACGCATTCGGTGCGGCGGAAATAAGTGTCCGCGCGGTCGCCGCCCGATTGGCGCTTACGGGCGTTATAGACGAGGAACTTGGTGACCTCGCCGAGCGCCCGCCCTTCTTTGCGGTTGTAGACGATGATCCCGACGCCGCCCTGCTGTGCGGTCTCGACGCAGACCTCGATCCCGTGGACCAGATAGGGGCGGCACGTGCAGATGTCCGAGCCGAACACGTCCGAGCCGTTGCACTCGTCATGGACGCGACAGGCGATCACCGTGCCCGGATCCGCGATCCGCTCGACCGCACCAAAAAAGTAGACGGTCATGCCGCCGATCGGCGGCAGCAGGACCTCGATGTCGGGTCGGGTCACGAGCTCGGGGAACATCCCCCCGGTCTCCTCGAACAAGGTACGCCGCAGATCGGCTTCGGCGACCCCGAAGCGGGCCGCCAGCCCGGGCAGATGCCAGACCGAATCGATCGCGGCCTTGGTGACGCGGATCTCGCCGTTGTCGAGCAACACTTCGCCGTCTGGCCGCAAGGTTCCGTCGGCGAGAAGCGGGCGCAGCTCGGGCATCATGATTCGCGCTCGAGTGACCGCGATGGTCGGACGTATATCGATGCCGGCGCGGATATGCTCCGCAAACACCTCGCCGGCGAGATGGCCCCAAGGATCGAGCGATACAATTTTCGTCGGATCGCCCCATTGGGGATGCGGTCCGATCAAGGTCGCCGGCGCGGTGTCGGTGAAATCCGGCCGATGGTCACGCGCCAAGGCCCGCGTCGCCACGGCAAGCGCGCGATAGATCGCGTAAGCCCCGGAGTAGGACCCCACAGCGTTGCGGTATCGCGGCTCGGCGGGGCTCGCCACGACGGGCCCGCGTGCGGCCGGGCTGGAGGCGCCCCAAGAAAGTGGAATGGCGCCTCGACCAGCGGTTCCAGGGTGGGAAGTCAGACGGATGTGACGCGGTGCGGAATGCTCCATGACCTTTTCGCGCGGGAAAGATCAGAAATAGAGAGCGTAGTGGGGTATTCAACAGCCCGCAACGCAGGTGGCGCGCCTCACGATGGTGTGATGGGGTCGAAAGAATCTTCGAGATCGGTCCCGGCGTACTAAGTTAAACTCGTTTTCGTTCGGTTCCGGCAATGGTCCCCATGACTGAGCCGCCTTCGCAACTGGATCCGCGCAAGTTTCAGGACCCTTTCGTGACCGCCAAGGGCGAGCCACGGGCGCAGGTCGCCCTCAGCTCCCTGGACACGCTTTGGTTCAATACCGGCACGCTATGCAACCTAACTTGCCAACATTGTTATATCGAGTCCTCGCCCAAAAATGACCGGCTGGTCTACCTGACGGCCGCAGAAGTTGCCGAATATCTCGACGAGATCGAATCGCGCGGTCTCCCGACGTCGCGGATCGGCTTCACCGGCGGCGAGCCGTTCATGAACCCCGACCTGCCGGGGATCCTCGAGGATGTCCTTTCCCGCGGTTTCCGCGCGCTGGTTCTGACCAATGCGATGAAGCCGATGGCGAAATGCAAGCCTGCGCTGTTGCAGCTCAGAGACCGCTTTGGCGACCGGCTGACGATCCGGGTCTCGATTGATCACTACGGGTCCCGGGTGCACGAGGTGGAACGGGGCGAACGCAGTTGGCGGCCGACGATCGACGGGCTCCTCTGGCTGGCGCGCAACGGTTTCGCACCGCATGTCGCCAGCCGCCGGCTTTCGGGAGAGCCGGAAGCGGCGATACGCAGCGGCTTTGCCGCTCTGTTCGCCGACCTAGGCGTTACAATCGACGCCGCCGACCCGGTGGCGCTCACGGTCTTTCCCGAAATGGACGCCGCCGCCGATGTTCCGGAGATCACCGAAGCCTGCTGGGGCATTCTGGGAAAATCGCCGGAGAGCGTCATGTGCGCGACTTCGCGCATGGTCGTGAAGCGCAAGGGCGAAGCGTATCCGGCCGTCCTTTCCTGCACCTTGCTCCCCTACGATTCTCGCTTCGAACTCGGCCGAACCCTTGCCGCTGCGAGCGGCGCCGTGCCGCTCAACCACCCGCATTGCGCCAAGTTCTGCGTTCTCGGCGGCGGCGCCTGCAGCCGCGGGTGACGCAGATTCTCGGGGCAGAAAACAGAGGCGCCGCGGGAGCACCACAGTGGGAAAAAATTTTAAGCCGCGGCACGACCCTCACCCGTCTCGCTGCGCTCGCCACCCTCTCCCGCGGTGCGGGAGAGGGGCTACAACGCGTTCAGCACCAAGCTCCTCTCCCGCACCGCGGGAGAGGGGGGACCAAGCCCGAACGGCTTGGTGGGTGGGGTAGCGCCGCTTTCCAGCAAGTCGCGACGATAGAGACGGCCTCAGGACAGAGTTAATGCGGCGGTCTGTTTGAGGATCTCGGTCGAGCCGTCCCAGATCATCCGCAGCGCGACGAAAGTGATGATCCCGAGGCCGACCCATGAAATCCAGAAGAAGCGATCGAGGAGGCGGGCGATACAGGTCGAGGCGACCCCCATCAGCGCCACCGAGAGGACCAGCCCGAACGCCAGCAGCCAGAAATGATCGCGGGCGATCCCGGCAACCGCCAGCACATTGTCGAGCGACATCGAAACATCGGCAAGAACGATCCGCGTCAGCGCCTCCGTCGGGGTCGTGCGGTGCATGGGCAGCCGGGTGCCGGAGCACGCCGCCCCGACTAACTCCGCCTGGTCATTGGTCCGGGTCTCGCGGATCTCGCGATACATTTTCCAGGAAACCCACAGCAGCAGCACGCCGCCCGCCAAAGTCAGGCCGATCACCGCGAGCAGCTGCACGGCAAAATAGGCAAAGAAGATCCGCAGGACGGTCGCGGCCGCGATACCGAGCACGATGATGCGCCGCCGCCGTTCGGCCGCAAGACCCGCCGCCGCCATTCCGACGACGATCGCGTTGTCTCCGGCGAGCACCACGTCGATGATGACCACCGACAGCAGAGTGCTCAGTTGATTAACGCCGATCAGCACCCTCGCCACATAATCACTGATCTGCGCACCGTCGAGATCATCACGATGACGAGGGCAGTTGTTTTGCACCCGGCGCTGCGCCTTTCGGCTTTTTACGCCGCGACCTCTCTTCGGCACTCGCTCCCGCAGTGCGCAGGGCTGTCCGGGGAAATATTCTTACAGGATTACAATCAAAGGTCGTCTTGCGCGGACTTGATCCGCGTATCCACGCCTTGTTTCGGGCGCTCGAAGACGTGGATGCCCACGGAACCAGTTCGTGGGCTGAAGGCCCACGGGACATGCCCAGCCAAGACAAAACCAGGAGACCGATTTCCTGCCTTTATCGGGCTCTCCGCGGCTGGTTTGGTGGGAGCAGTGGCATTAGGTTGGTCAACCGATCGACGGAACCGCTCACGCCCTTTGCGCGTTCAATAGGCTAGGAGGGACGTCGGCACGATCTGCCGCGGCGTGGTTTCCCTCAACCAGCCATGCCGCCCGATTATCGGATCATGCCGGAGCGCCATGCCGGTTCTCCCCCCCACCGGCATGGCGCCCCTCTTTCAGGTGTCTGCTACCCGTCCCTGCGCGAGGGCGGCGCACCGACTACTTCGAACACCTCGGATGAACGCCGTCCACCGCATGGGCGACCGCGTAATCATGGAATGCTTTGGTGTCGAGCGTGCTGGCCAGCTTCAGCATCTCGGTCGATTGCTGGCAGAATTGCCCGGTCGGAATGAGTGCTTGCTTGCGCGCAGCCTCGTTGGCGAGGCTGGTTTGCCAGGCATCGAAGGCGCTCTTGGCGTTGCGAGCTCCGGTGCGGCGAAAATGGTCGATCATCGCGTTCTGATAGCGCAAGATCGCGGCCGTGTTGCGCGCCCGAAATTCGCCGTAGACGGTATCCCGGCAAGCCGAGCTGATGACCATCAGATTGGTTTGAAACAGCAGAGCCTGCTCCGCTTCGATATCTCCCGGCGAATAGCAATTCCGGTCAGCGGCCGATACTGTGGCGGCCGATGCGGCGGACAAGAGCGCCGCAGCCAAAACGACTTTCTTCATCGCAATTCCCCAAGGATGTCCCCGACACTTCAGCATAGCCAAGGAGCTCCCTCAATTTCAAGAGCAACAACGCTCGCTCTCGGCAAATCTTAAGTACAAAGGCTTGCTCTTTCCAACGTGGAGAAGGCATGGTACACCCCAACCGATGATTGGATAGGACTGGTGCGCTTTTATCCAAATGATTAGTGCCGAACGAGAACTTGCACCGGGAAGAACAAGAATATTCGAACCCTGGGGGCTGGAGCGGCTGAGCATCAGGATCCCGATCCGTCGGAGAGGCGAGGATGGCTGCGATAATTGTCTTGTTCACCGATTTTGGTCTCGAAGGGCCCTATACCGGCCAGGTCAAGACCGTGTTGCACCAGATCGCACCCGGCGTTCCGGTGGTCGACCTGTTTGCCGACTTGCCCGCGGCAAGGCCCCAACCGGCCGCCTATCTGCTTGCCGCCTACGGCGGATGGTTTCCGCCGGGTACAATCATTCTAGCAGTCGTCGACCCCGGGGTGGGCGGGGAGCGTGCAGCGGTCGTCGTCGAAGCCGATTTGCGCTGGTATGTCGGTCCGGACAACGGCTTGCTGGAACTCGTCACGCGGCGCGCCGGCCGCACCCGGAGCTGGGAGATCTCCGCGCCGCCCGAAGCGATATCGGCAAGCTTTCACGGCCGCGATCTGTTCGCCCCCGTGGCGGGGCTGCTCGCTCGCGGCGACCCGCCGGGCGGGCGGCTCCGTCCCGAGGGGATATTCCGCCGTCCCGATTGGCCGGACGACCTTGCCGAAATCGTTTACATCGACCGATTCGGCAACGCGATGACGGGCCTGCGGGCGGGGCTGATCCCGGATGGGGCACGACTTGCCGCTACCGGGCGGGTTCTGGCGCGCCGGCGGACATTCTCGGACGTGCCCGAGGGCGAAGCGTTTTGGTACGAGAACTCGAACGGCCTCGCTGAGATCGCCGTGAACGCCGGACGGGCGGATACCGCTCTCGGCCTCGTCATAGGGACCCCGGTCACGATCGTGCCGTAGCCATCCTGCCGCAGCCATCCTGCCGCGAGGGGCTGACGCCACTCTCAAGGCGGCGGGCTGACGATCTTGGCGCCCGGCGGAACCCTCAGCACGCGACGCCTCTGCAGTCTGTGCATTAGCCACACGGCGAGCGTGAAGACGATAAACACGATCAGCATGACGATGCTGAACGAGCGTACCAAATGGCCGAGCACGGCGCGGAATGCGTGCCCGAGGAAATAGCCGAGGGCAACAAAGCTGCCTGCCCACAGACCGGCGGCAAGGCTATTCAGTGCCAAAAACCGCTTCCAATGAACCGCGCTCAGCCCCATCGCAAAGGAGGAGAAATTTCGTATCCCATAGATGAAACGGAAAGTCAGGATAAAGCCGGTGTTGTATCGCTCAAGCCAATACAACGCCGATTCGACGCCGTAGCGCCATTTCGGGAATTGGTTGAGCAGCCGCAATCCGAAATACCGGCCGATCCAGAAATAGGTCTGGTCGCCCGAGAAGCTGCCGAGCCAGGTCGCTAGAAAGAGCAGCGCCGGGTTGAGCAGACCCTGTGCCGCGGCAAAGGCGGCAAACAGCACAAAGGTTTCGCCTTCGAGATAGGTCCAGACGAAGGCGATCAGATAAAAGCAGGCGCCGTTCTCAGCGATCAGCCGGCTGATGTCCATTCCCGACCCAGTTCCTGCTTTATCCTACCGCCCCGGGCCGTGGCTGGAGCGCGTCCGCGATGCACTTTCGGCGCCGCCCATGCTATGGTTTTCCGCCCTCCCGGTCGAGCAAATTCCCGCGTAAACAGAAAGCCAGGTAAGGAGAAGGCGATGGCCGGTTTGTACTTCGAGGAGTTTGAAGAGGGTCAGGTCTTCGAACACGCGATCAGCCGCACCGTCACCGAGATGGACAATGTGCTCTTCAGCACATTGACGATGAACCCGCAACCACTGCATTTGGACGAGGAATTCGCCAAACAGACCGAGTTCGGCCAGCGCCTGGTCAACAGCCTGTTCACGCTCGGTCTGGTCATCGGCATCAGCGTCGGCGAAACGACGCTCGGGACGACGGTCGCCAATTTGGGGATGAGCGATGTCCGGTTTCCGAAGCCGGTCTTCCACGGCGACACGTTGCGGGCGCGAACAATCGTGAAGTCGAAACGGCGCAGCAAGTCGCGCAAGGACGCCGGGATCGTCGAGTTCGAGCATCAGGGGATCAACCAGCGAGGCGAAACCGTCGCGATCTGCCGGCGTGCCGGCCTGATGAAATGCCAGCCCACGTGACATACCGGTCGACGGAGGAGTAGATGCGTTCCCTGCTGTTTGTTCCGGCCGATAGCGAACGCAAGCTCGCCCGCGCGCCGCAATCCGGTGCCGATGCGTTGATCCTCGACCTCGAGGATTCGGTGGTTCCGGCGAATCGGCCGCTGGCGCGCCATCAGTCCCGCGATTTCCTCGCCACCACCGGTTCCGACGAGTTCCGCCGGTATGTCCGAATCAATCCACTGTCGAGCGGCGTCGCTCTCGACGATCTTGCTGCTGTAGTGCCGGGAAAACCTGATGGAATACTGTTGCCGAAATGCGTGCCCGAGGATCTGCGGACGCTCGATCATTATCTATCGGCGCTGGAGGCGGCGTCGGCGCAGCCGCCGGGGAATATCCGGGTTATCGCCATCGCCACGGAAACCCCGGCCGCGATGTTCGCCCTCGGGGGCTATGGCGGAGTGTCGTCGCGGCTCGAAGCCATCACCTGGGGGGCGGAAGATCTGGCCGCGTGTATCGGCGGCAACAATCGCCGGATAGACGGCATCTATGATGACGTCTATCGGCTGGCTCGCTCATTATGCCTGTTGGGAGCGGCGGCCGCGGGCGTCGTGCCGATCGACACGATCTATACCGATTTCAGAAACGAGGCCGGGCTCGCCGCCGAGTGCGCTGCCGCACGGCGATCCGGCTTCACCGCCAAAATGGCGATCCATCCGGCGCAGATCCCGGTCATCAACCGAGCCTTTGCCGTCAGCGATGAAGAGCTCGCCTGGGCGCGCGCGGTCGTCCAGGCGTTTGCCGCAAACCCCGAAGCCGGGACAATCGCCGTCGACGGCAAGATGGTCGACAAGCCCCACCTGACACTGGCACGCCGGCTTCTCGGCTTGGGTGCGGGGTGAGAGATCGCCTGGCGAGACCATGGCGGCCGATCGCGTTTGTTGCTACGCTTGGTAGGCATCTTAAGGTTGACAGGAATGATCGTAAAATCAATGATCGGGGCACTCGCCGCAGTGATGCTGTTGCCGGCGTGTGCGCAAACACCGCCGCACTATTTCGGACCACAGCTGGCATCGGCCAGTGGCGAGATCGAGCCGCAGGCGATCAACTCTCCGGCATACGCCATCCGGCCGCCGCTACCCGGCCGGCCCGGCTATCTCGAGACGATCCGGTATATCGATGATGGGGTGAAATATATCGATCCGTACGCCGAGTTCTTTATCTCTTACGATGGCCAAATGTGTTTTCGCGGATTGGTCAATCGTCAGGAAGCATATTTTGAAAATTACCAAAGCTATTGGTGCATGTATCCAACCGCGGTGAACAATGTGGAAGCGCTGGAGAACGATATCAGTTCTATAAATACCGTTCGCTTATGGTGCGTGCTGGCAGCGCCGCAATGTGCCCGCCGGATCGGGTTTGCTAACCTTCTCGATAACAGCTTTCTTGATAACAACGGCTGGATCGGGAACAGCATTGCAGCACAAACCCGCCCCTCCAGAGAGCAGCGCAACGCGATCGAGTATCTTGTCTACCTGATGGGCGGGAACGCCGCTGGCGCCCCAGCCGCTACGATTACCTCACCCCACACCTCTCGCATCTTCGCGGTAGGTGTGGGGCGGAAAACTGGCTAAACGGAGTAATACATCTGGAATTCGATCGGGTGGGGGGTGTGCTCGAAGGCGTACACCTCCTCCCACTTCAATTCCATGTAGGCTTCGATCTGGTCCATGTTGAAGACGTCGCCCTTCAACAGGAAGGCGTGGTCGTTGCGCAATTCGCCCAACGCCTCGCGCAATGACCCGCAGACCACCGGGATGTCGGTCAATTCTTCCGGCGGCAGGTCGTAGAGGTTTTTGTCGATCGGATCGCCCGGGTGGATCTTGTTCTGGATGCCGTCGAGACCGGCCATCAGCATCGCGGCAAAGCCGAGATAGACGTTGGCGGCGGGATCCGGGTAGCGCACCTCGACGCGCTTGCCCTTCGGGCTCGATGTATAAGGGATACGGCACGCCGCCGAACGGTTGCGCGAGGAATAAGCGAGCAGCACCGGCGCCTCGAAACCGGGAATGAGGCGCTTGTAGCTGTTCGTCGTCGGATTGGTGAAGGCGTTGATCGCCTTGGCGTGCTTGATGATGCCGCCGATGTAGTAGAGCGCCGTCTCGGACAAATCGGCATAGAGGTTGCCGGCGAAGACCGGGCGCTCGCCCTTCCAGACCGACTGGTGGACATGCATGCCCGAGCCGTTGTCGCCCATCACTGGTTTCGGCATGAAAGTCGCCGTCTTGCCGTATTGGTTGGCGACATTCTGCACCACATATTTGTAGATCTGCATATTGTCGGCGGTGCGCACCAGCGTCGCAAATTCAGCTCCCAGCTCGGCCTGGCTAGGCGCCACCTCGTGGTGGTGCTTTTCGACCGCGAGCCCCATGTCGTGCATCACCGACAGCATCTCGGCTCTGAGATCGCTTTGGCTGTCGACCGGCGGCACAGGGAAATAGCCGCCCTTGATCGGCGGGCGGTGACCGGTGTTGCCGTCCGGGAACTTCTTGTCGCTTACGTAAGGAGCTTCCTCGCCGTCGATCTCGTACATCGCCCCTTTCATCGAGGCCGAAAAACGCACGTCGTCGAAGATGAAGAACTCGGCCTCCGGGCCAAAGTAGGCTCTGTCGCCGATACCGGTCGCGATCAGGTGCTGCTCGGCCTTCTTTGCGGTCGAGCGGGGATCGCGGGCGTAAGGCTGCCCGGTCATTGGCTCGTGCACGTCGCAAAAGATGATCAGCGAGGTCTGCGCGGCAAACGGGTCGAGAACCGCGGTCGAACAATCGGGCACCAGCATCATGTCCGAGTCGTTGATCGCCTTCCATCCGGCGATCGACGAGCCGTCGAACATCACTCCGCCGTCGAGGAAATCCTCGCTGATCGTGCGCACGTGATGCGCCAGATGCTGCCACTTGCCGCGTGGATCGGTGAACCGGAAGTCGACGTATTTGACGTCGTGCTCCTTGATCATATCCATGACTTTTTGGGTATCAGCCATTGCAACTTTCCGTTCGATGTTTAACAGGGTTCGGGAGCACGGGACCGCCGCAGGTGATACTACGGCGTACCTCAGATCGCGTCCGGACCGCGCTCACCAGTGCGGATGCGGATCGCTTCCTCGATCGTCGTGACGAAGATCTTGCCGTCACCGATGCGGCCGGTGTGGGCAGCCTGCTGAATAGCCTCCACAGCGCGCTCCACGAGCATATCCTCCATGACCACCTCGATCTTCACCTTCGGCAGAAAGTCGACCACGTACTCGGCCCCGCGATAGAGCTCGGTGTGGCCTTTCTGCCGGCCGAAGCCCTTGGCCTCGGTGACGGTGATTCCCTTGATCCCGACTTCATGAAGAGCTTCCTTCACCTCGTCGAGCTTGAAGGGCTTGATGATCGCCTCGATCTTCTTCATCGACTTCTCGTCTCTCTCAGCCAAGGCACCGACCTCGGCGCGTTTAGAGCATAACCTATGCCAGTGCCCGTCGGCGACAGGGAGATCCGAAATCGCCGCGGGCAGGTGGCAATTTGCCTATTTCCGTAGCAGAAATCTGCTGAATTGTTAGTCGCCTCATTCAGCTGGGCGACAGATTGTCGAGATATTTCCGAATTCGGTCGATCGCCTCGCCGATGGCCTCTCGGCTGCTGGCGTAAGAGAATCGCAAATAGCCCTCGCCATATTCGCCAAAGCTGGTGCCGGCGATCGTTGCTACCCCGGCTTGCTCGAGCAGCTGCGCCTGCAATGTACGCGCGTCGTAGCCGGTCCCGGTGATGTTGGGGAAAGTGTAAAAGGCGCCGCCCGGCTGCTGACAACGAAAACCGGGCACGCCGTTCAGCGCCGCGACGATCATTTCGCGCCGCTCGGCAAACGCCTTCACCATGCGGTGAACCGGCTCCCGCGGTCCCGTCAGCGCGGCAATCCCGGCGTGCTGTGCGGCCGCGTTGACGCAGGAGTGGCAGTTGATCGCGAGCCGCTCGGCATGCCCGAACAGAGCCTTCGGCCATACCGCGTACCCCAGCCGCCAACCGGTCATCGCGTAGGTCTTGCTCCAGCCGTCGAGCAGGATCAGCCGGTCGCGAAGCGATGGATAGCGAAGAAGACTGACGTGCTCGGCGCCGTCGTAAAGGATCTCGCCGTAGATTTCGTCGCTGAGCACGGCGACCTGCGGGTGCCGTTCGAGCCCGGCAACCAGCCGGTCGAGCTCCTCGCGCGGCACGACGCCGCCCGTCGGGTTGGCTGGGCTGTTGATGATGATCAGCCGGGTGCGGGGCGTGATCTTGTCGAGGACCTCGTCGGCGCTGAACGAGAAGCCCGCCGCCTCGTGCAGCGGGATTGGCACCGGCCTCGCTCCCGAAAACCGGATCACGCTCTCGTAAATCGGGAATCCCGGGTTGGGGTAGAGGATCTCGACCCCCGGCTCGCCGAACATCAGGATGCTGAAGAACATCGTGACCTTGGCGCCGGGAACGACCAGGACCAGGTCCGGCGACACCTCGACCCCATGACGGCGCAAGAGATCGGCCGCGACCGCCGCACGCAGCGCCGGGATCCCGTTCGCCGGCGTGTACCCGTGATGTCCGTCGGCGAGCGCCTTGCGACCGGCCTCGACGATATGCTCGGGGGTCGGGAAATCCGGCTGGCCGATGCCGAGATTGATGATCGAGCGACCCTCGGCAGCGAGCGCATTGGCGCGGGCCAGCACCTCGAACGCGGTCTCGGTCCCAAGAACACCCATGCGTCCGGCCATCTGCAGCATCGTGTTCTCCTCGCCTACTCGATCGCCGTCAGATTAGCGCAGCTTTGGTCAACAAGCACCTAAGCCGACGACAAGCCGCTCGGCGAAGAGGCGATCGAGCGCAGCGGCAAGATCGAATGCGGGGTCCGCCGCCGCGGTTGCCGCCGCTGTGCCGAGCGCGAAGCCTTCGGCCAACGCCCTGCGGAACGCAAACACTCCGGCGGCGAGCCGTTGCCAGCTGAAACCCTCGTCGGCGCGCCGCATCTCGACGGTGGTACCGCCGCTCGCGAGATCCACCGTGCGAACTTCTTTCTGCTGGTTCGCCAGCCAGATCGCATCGACAGGCCACCCCGAAGCGAAATAGCTGACGGAGGGCTGTAGCGAGATCTTGAGTAAAGATGCGCCTTCGGGCGCAATCCCGGCGAGAGCCTCTATTTTCAGCGGGCACGCCTCCCGCACCGTCGCGGCGGTGTTGAGGGCCCATTCAAAGCGCGCGACGTCTGCCAGATAGGGCAGATCCTGGCACGGCTCAAACCCGGCGAGGAAATCGGCAAAATCGGCGCCGTATTCGGCGAGGCAACGCGAATGCGGCGGGTGTTCGCGCAAATATTCATGCGCGGCGTACGCAAAGAAACGCTTGTCGACAAGGCGGCAGACGACCGGGAAAGTGCCTTCCAGGACGGCGCCGAGCGTCGCAACTGCGTGATTGCGATAGATTTGCAATCGCGCCGCCGGGTCGAGGCCGTCGCCGCGGATGGCAGGGACGAGCGCGGCCGTATTGCCGCCGAGTACCACGCGGCGGAGCTGCATTTGCAGCTCAAGCAAATTCGGCATTTCGGTGGACATCGGCCAGATCCTGCGCGTGCCGCGCCTCGTTCAACAGGATTTCGAGCGGGGGAATGCTGGTGTCCCACTCGATCAAGGTGGGCACGGCGCCGAAGCGCCGGAGCGATTGGGCGTAGAGCTCCCAAACCGGTTGCGCTACCCGCGAGCCGTGGTCGTCGATCAGGATATCCACGTCCTCGGCGGCGTGATGGCCGGCGAGATGGATCTCGCCGATCGCTGGCGCCGGCAGCGCGTCGAGATAGGCTATCGGGTCGAACCGGAAGTTTGTCGCGCTGACGTAGATGTTGTTGACGTCGCAGAGGATGCCGCAACCGGTTCGGCGGGCGGTTTCGGTCAGGAATTCCGCCTCGAGGATGGTTGAATGGCGAAAGCGCAGGTAGGACGCCGGGTTCTCGATCAGCAGCCTTCGGCGGAGCGTTTCTTGCGTCTCGCCGACGTGCCGGCAAAAGAAGTCGAGGCTCTCCTCGGTGTAGGGCAGCGGCAGCAAGTCGTTCAGGTAAGCCCCGCCGATCGCGCTCCAAGCCAGGTGCTCGGAGACCAGCACCGGCTCTACCGCCTCGATTAGAGCTTTGAAGCGGCCGAGATGAACGCGGTCCAGTTCCTCGGCGCCCCCCAAGGAGAGCGCAACCCCATGGATGCTGACCGGGTAGTCGCGGCGCAATTCGAGCAGTCGGTCCAGCGCTGCCGTCTCGGCCATGTAATTCTCGGCGTGCACCTCGAGGAAACCCAGGCGGGGCCTTGTGGCCGCGATCTCCGCTGCATGCGGCAAGCGCAGGCCGATCCCCGCACCGCAGTTGCACTGAGGTGGAACCTTCGTAACGGTCACGGCTCTGGCACCGCTTTTGTGGGATGACGAGTACCACAATGGTATCACGCGCTTCCACCACGCAATTGGCCGACAGTGCTGCTAAGATGGCAGCTGAAGCGCACGGCACGAATAGAGCCCACCCGGTGTCCGAAACAGTCGATCGGCTTTTGCTTCAGGTACGTTCGATCCGGCTTGCTTTCTCGCGCATACACGCTTCGCCGCGGGCTCCGCGAAGGCACGGCTACAAGCTGGGTTTACGATGGGCGCTTACCGCGCTGGTGCTGGGGACTGTGGTTCTGACCGCATTGCTGATCCATCTGTTTTGGTCGGTTGCGGCGCGTCGCAATGTTGGCGATGTGGTTGGGCAGCTCAATCGGCAGATCGTCGAATTGATCCATCACGAATTGCACGGCGTGCTCGACGATGCCTCGTCAATGGAGGAGGCGGTCCGCTCGATCTTCTTTCAGGGCACGATAAAGGTGACCGACGAGGGCAAGCGCGAGTTCGTCTTTCTGGCGTTGCTGCGCTCGCAACCGAGCCTCTCGTGGATTTCGCTGGGCTTTCCCGACGGCGGATTTTTCGGCTCCCGCAAAGCGAGCGACACCGAAATCGACATGATCGAGGTCAAATGGGACGCGGCGACCGGAACCGCTCGCCAACGGACCGATTATTACACGCCGGAAGTCGGCGACATCATGTTCAACAACCGGGAGTTCGAGCCGAGCACGTACAACGCGACGGAGCAGCGCTGGTACCGCCGCGCCGTCGAGCAGAAAGCGCCGGGCTGGAGCCGGATATCCAATTTTCCGGGCAGCCACCGACAGGCCATCGGCATCTCGACCCCGCTGATCGTCGATGATCGATTTGTCGCGGTCATCAATGTCGTCATCGATCTGGCGCGGTTGTCGCAGTTCCTGACGAGCCTGGAGGTCGGCAAATCCGGCACGGTTGTCGTGCTCGATCGCAACGGCAACGTCATGGCTTCGCCGGATTCGGGTGCGATAGAGCGCCAGCAGAACGGCGAGATGCCGAGCCTGGGCGGCTTGAGCCGCGACAACCCGCTGCTCCGGGCTGTCGGCGAGTATCTGGGCCGAGGCAACGCGGGTCTTGCCGCCCTTACCGGCACGCGCCAAGTCGACTTCACTTCGCCGGAAGACGGCCGCGAGTATTTTTTGACATTCGCGCCGTTGAGTTTCGACGATTGGGTGGTAGCTACGGTCATTCCGGCCCGTGATTTTCTGGCGACGATCGAGCGCAACGCAAAGCTCCTGCTCGCGGTTCTGGGTTTGCTGACGCTCGTCATCGCGTGCTTGGCGATCTTGGCGGCCAACAGGCTGATCGGCGCGCCACTGCTGCGCATCGTCGGCCAACTGAAGCACATCGAGAGTTTCGAGCTCGACGCGATTACCCGGATGAGTTCGCCGCTGCGCGAGCTCGACAATCTTTCCGCCGCGCTGACGCAGATGAGCCGGGGCCTCGCGTCGTTCCAGAAATACATTCCGACGGCGCTCGTTCGCACCCTGGTGGCGCGCGGCGTCGAGGCTCGCCCGGGCGGCCGTCAGCGGGTCCTGACCGTGCTGTTTACCGACATTGTCGGCTTTACCGGCCTTTCGGAGCGGCTCGGCGACGCGATCGTGCCGGTGCTGAGCGACTACCTCGAGCTCGCCTCGGCCGCAATTTCAACGCGCAATGGAACCATCGACAAGTTCATCGGCGATGCGGTGATGGCGTTCTGGGGCGCACCGGCGCCGAACGACCGGCATGCGGTCGACGCTTGTGCCGCGGCGCTCGAATTCAGACGCCGTCTGGGGGAGCGCTGCGCCGAGACAGACGGCGGCAGAGGAGTGCCGCTGCGCATGCGCGTTGGCATCAATACCGGGCGGATGCTGGTCGGCAATATCGGTTCCAGCGAGCGCTTGAGCTACACGGTAATTGGCGATTCCGTGAATGTCGCGAGCCGCCTCGAAGCGGTCAATAAACGCTACGGAACCGAAATCCTGATCGGCGAGGAGACGCGCGCAGCGGCGGGTGACGCCATCCTGGTCCGTCGGCTCGATTGGGTCGCGGTCTATGGCCGCGTACAGGGGCTCGCCGTCTACGAGCTGCTCGGCATGACCGATCACGGTGCTTTGCAAGCCCCGGAATGGGTCACGGCCTACGAGGCCGGCCTCGATGCCTACGCGCGACGTGACTGGGCGAACGCAATCGAGCTGTTCGAGCGCGCGATTGCCATTCGGGGCGACGACCTCCCTTCGCAGATATTCCTCGAACGCTGTCGGAAGTACCTTGCGTCTCCGCCCCCGGAGGATTGGACTGCGGTGTCGATCCTCGCCGAAAAGTGATTTGCCGACCCCGGTAGCGCGCTGCAGAACAGGGCGCCGCTTGCGATGGAGATCCTATGAAGCCTTCCGTGCTCATCGCCGCCGCTGTCGCCGCCGCGGCGTCTCTGCCTCAGCCGGCGGTTGCGGGACCGGCGCCGGCGCCGCCATACAAGGCGGAGAAATGCTTCGGCGTTGCCGCTGCCGGCCAAAACGACTGCCAGACGGCGACCCACTCCTGCGCCGGCGAATCCAAGACAGCCGCCGCAGGCGATTCCTGGATCTACGTGCCGGCCGGTACCTGCATGAAGATCAACGGCGGCAGCCCTACCCCGAAATCCGGGTCCTGATCGGTCAAGCGGCCGCAGCAAGACCGCTCTTCGCCCAGTCCAAGGAGCAGACCACGAACCAGGCTGCGACTGCCCTTCGTCCGGAGACAGGGGGCATGATGCCGGAGATGGTCCGCTTCGGCCGGGCGATCTGCGGCGACCTCCATCAGGCCGAGCGCCGCGAATGGTGGCTCGCCAACGGGCGCGGCGGCTATGCCGCCGGCACGATCGCCCTCAGCCTGACGCGGCGGTATCATGGACTGCTGGTTGCGCCGATCGAGCCGCCGCTGGGGCGGCGGCTGGTTTGGGCCAAGGCCGACGCAGAGCTTGTCGATGGCGAGCGGAGCTGGCCGCTGTTCACCAATCGCTGGAGCGGCGGAACGATCAGCCCGGCCGGTCACGTGCATATCGAGACCTTTCGTCTCGACGGCGGCACTCCGGTGTGGCTTTTTGCCATCGGGCTCATTCGCGTCGAGTCGCGCATCTGGCTCGAACCCGGTGCCGATACGACTTATGTCGCCTGGCGGCTCTTACCCGGTCCCGAAGAGGGTATGCGGAAGCTGTCGCTGCGCGTTCGGCTCTTGGTCAATGACCGCGACCACCACGGACAGACGACGGCCGGAGAGTTCGCCCCAGTGCTGGAGGCCGAGGAAGGCGGCTTGCGGGTATGCCGGCCAGGATTTGCACTGACTTTGCGCAGCTGTGGCGGCCCCATTACACCGGCTCGGCAGTGGATTGAAAATTTCGATCTGCCGGTCGAGCGCGAGCGCGGTCTGCCCGCCCAGGACAACCATTTGCAGGTGGGGGAAGCGCGGCTCGATTTGCTTCCCGGTAAATGGGTCGGCGTTGTCGGCAGCCTGGCGGACGGTTCGTCTCCCGATTTGGCGGCCGCGCTGGAACGCCGCCGAAAGTGGCAGCAAGGCGTGCTCGACCAGGCCGCCCGAAAGGTCCCCGAAATGGCGGCGCCGCCCGACTGGATCGCGCAACTGCTGCTCGCCGCCGACAGCTTTATTTTCAGCCGGCCGCTCCCTGGCCGCCCCGACGGCACATCGGTGATTGCCGGTTATCCCTGGTTCGGCGACTGGGGGCGCGACACGATGATCTGCTTGCCGGGCCTGACGCTCGCCACCGGCCGGCAGGAATGGGCGCGCGACATCTTGCTGACCTTCGCGCGGTTCGTCGACCGAGGCATGCTGCCCAATGTCTTTACGGGCGCCGGCGCCAAACCCGACTACAACACCGTCGACGCGACCCTGTGGTTCTTCGAGGCTTGGCGCGCTTATGTCAAGGCGAGCGGCGACCGCGAAAACCTGGCCCGGGCCTTTCCGGTCCTTGCCGACATCGTCGAATGGCATCTGAAGGGCACGCGTTACGGGATCCGCGTCGACCCCGGTGACGGGCTGCTCAGCGCCGGCGAACCCGGAGTGCAGCTCACCTGGATGGATGCCAAAGTCGGCGACTGGGTCGTGACCCCGCGCATCGGCAAACCGGTCGAGATCAACGCGCTCTGGTACAACGCGCTGTGCACCATGGCCAGCTTTGCCGAGGTGCTCGGCAGGCCTGCAGATCGGTATCGCAACCTTGCCGAACGGGCCCGTGTCGGCTTTGCTCGCTTCGCCGACGAGCGGACCGGCGGGCTCTACGACGTGATCGACGGCCCCGCCGGCAATGACGGCTCGATCCGGCCGAACCAGATCCTGGCGGTCAGCCTGCCGCATTCGCCGCTCACGCCGGGTCAGCAGAGAGGCGTAGTCGCGCTGTGCGGTGACCGGTTGTTGACCTCCTACGGGCTGCGTTCGCTTGCGGCCAGCGATCCCGATTACGAGCCGCAGTATACCGGCGATCCACGGCACCGCGACGGCGCCTATCATCAAGGGACGGTCTGGGCCTGGCTGATCGGCCATTACGCGCTGGCGGAATACCGCGTGCACGGCGATGCCGATTTGGCGCTGCAGCGTCTCAGCGCCATGCGCGATCACCTGTTCGATGCCGGGCTCGGCACCGTCAGCGAAATCTTCGAAGCCGAACCGCCGCATCTCCCGGGCGGCGCGCCCTCCCAAGCCTGGTCGGTCGCTTGCATCATCGAGGCTTGGTGGCGATTGCAACGCGCGCGCGCATCGAAACGTTAACCGATCGAAAGGTAATCGACTGAGAGGTTCGTCCGATGAACCACAACCCGATCTCCGATACGGTCCAGTTTCTGCTGCAGCCGGCATGGACGACGGCGATATTCTGGCTCCTCCTGCTCGGCAGCATCGCCGTCGCGGTCCATGTCTATCGCACGATGCCGACGCAGCGCACGATAGAGCATGTCGGCAACTGGGTTTTTCGATTGCTGATCGGTTCCATGTGGTGGCAGCAGACATTGTGGAAATTGCCGCCATTCTACACCGATCATCCGGAGCAACCGTTTGGCGAGACCGGGCTGGCCTATTGGATGGGGCTAATGGGCAAGTCCGCGGCGATCCCGTTGCAGCGTGATTTCGTCAACAATATCGTATTGCCGCACTTCCACCTGTTCGCACCCGCGGTTTATTCGCTCGAGGTGTTGACGGCGGTATCGCTGATATTGGGGATCTTCGTGCGCTTCTGGGGTTTGATCGGCGCGCTGCAGATCCTCAATCTGTGGCTTGGACTCTACAATGCCGAGGGGGAGTGGCCTTGGACCTATTTCTTCCTCCTGGTAATCCAGCTGATCTTCGCCCTGCACCATTATGGCCGCAGCCTCGGCCTCGACGCTCTCATCGTCGAGCGGTGGAAAGGGCGCCGGAGCCCGATGGGAATCCTGGCGGGCGAAGCGACGTAGCGACCGAACTGCGCCGACTATAGCGGATGCAGATCGCCGAGCAGTGTCGGAAGCAGCTCCGACACCGTCGGATGGATCGGCATCGTCCGCTGCAACAAATCGTAGGGCGCCTTGGCGTACATAAGGTCCAGGATGCCGTGAATGACTTCGTCGCACCCGGTCCCGAGTAGGGAGGCGCCGAGGATTTGCTTGCTCTCCGCATCGGCCAGCACCTTCATAAAGCCGGCCGTTTCGCCCTTTTCGACGGCGCGGCCGACGCGGGTCATCGGGCGCGTCGCGATCAGGGCGGGCTTGCCGCTGTTCTTCACCTCGGCCTCGGTCATTCCTGCTCGGCCGAGCGGCGGATCGACATAGAGCGCGTAGGCGGTGATGCGGTCGCTGACCCGGCGCGAGCCGCCGTCGAGGAGGTTTGCGGCGACGATCTCGAAATCATTGTAGGCGGTGTGGGTGAAGGCGCCTTTGCCGTTGCAGTCGCCGAGCGCCCACACCCCCGGCACGTTGGTGCGCAGCTGATCGTCGACGATGATGTAGCCCCGCTCGTCCTGGGCGATGCCGGCATTGTCGAGCCCGAGATCGTCGGTGTTCGGCCGACGGCCGACCGCGAGCAGCAGGTGCGACCCGCGAATTTCAGGTGGTCCGTCTGTGCAATCGACGCCCACCGCGACATCATCGCCGCTTCGCGCTACCCGGATACATTCCGCCTTGACGCGCAGGGGTATGCCTTCGCTTTCGAGAATTTCGGCGATCGCGGCGGAAACATCGGGGTCTTCGCGGTGAACGAGGCGCGGCGCCATTTCCACGACCGTGACCTCGCTGCCGAACCGCCGGTACATCTGCGCGAATTCCAACCCGACATAGCTGCCGCCGATGATCACCAAATGGCGCGGCACAAAGTCGACCGCCATTATCGAGCTGTTCGTCAAATAGGGCGCCTGATCGAGCCCAGGCCAGTTTGGCACCACAGCCCGGCCGCCGACATTGATGAAGATTTGTTCGGCGGCGAGGATTGCATCACCGACTTGAACCCCGCGCGGCGCGACAAAGCGGCCATGGCCCTGATAGACCGTGCAATTCGCCAGGGTTCTGAGGCTTTGCTCGACTCCCACGCGCGACTGCTCGGAAATCCGATCCTTTCTGGCCTTTACCAGCGGCATGTCGACATGCACCGAACCTTCGAGGCCGACCCCGAACTCACCGGCCCGGCGCACCATATGTGCCGCGTAGGCGCTGGCGATCAGCGTCTTGGTCGGGATGCATCCTGTGTTGACACATGTGCCGCCAAACGCGCCGCGTTCAATGACCGCGACGGTCATCCCCGCTGCCGCCAGGCGCCGCGCCAGCGGCGGCCCGGCCTGCCCGGCGCCGATGATGATGGCATCGTAGGCGGCGACCGGAGTATTCGCTTTTGCCATGCATGCCCCCTAAACACCTTTGGTCGTCAGACAGCGGAGATATTAGCCTGAGCCACCGCTCGAAAGGGAGCTGAGATGGCAGAAGGTGTGCGCAGGACATTTCGCAGCGCCGAGGCGCTGCGCCTCGAGGAAATCCGCCACGGCAAACATTGGCGGCGCTGGGGACCATATCTCAGCGAGCGTCAATGGGGAACGGTTCGCGAGGATTACAGCGAATACGGCACGGCTTGGGAGTATTTCTCGCATGATCAGGCGCGCAGCCGGGCCTATCGCTGGGGCGAGGACGGGATCGGCGGCTTTGGCGACGACCACTTGCTGCTCTGCCTCGGTCTGGCGTTATGGAACGGCCGCGACCCGATCCTGAAGGAGCGGCTGTTTGGGCTTACCAATTCCCAAGGCAACCACGGCGAGGACGTCAAGGAGCTCTATTATTACCTCGACGGGACGCCGACCCATTCTTACATGCGGATGCTCTACAAGTATCCGCAAGCCGCTTTCCCCTATGCTCAACTGGTAGAAGAGAACCGCCGCCGCGGCCGGGCGGACCCCGAATTCGAGCTGATTGACACCGGCGTCTTCGCCGCTAATCGTTATTTCGATGTCGAGATCGAATACGCAAAGGCCGATGTCGACGACATCCTGATGCGGATAACGGTTCACAACCGTGCGGGCGAAGCGGCCATATTGCACGTGCTGCCGCAGCTCTGGGCCCGTAATACCTGGTCGTGGAAACCTGATTCGATGAGGCCGCAGCTGGTCGCGCGCGAGGATAATTCGATCTCGGTCGATCACCCGCAACTGCACCAGTTGCGGTTCCACTGCGACGGGCAGCCGGAATTCCTGTTTTGTCAAAACGAGACGAATATAAGGCGGCTGTGGGGGATGAGCGCGCCCGGCCATCACTTCAAGGACGGCATCAACGACTATGTCGTGAACGGCGACACCGCGGCCGTGAACCCCGATCCTCGGGGCACCAAGGTCGCGGCGCATCACCGGCTGAGCCTGCCGGCCGGAGAAAGCGGCCGGTTGCGTGCGCGGCTCACCCTCGCTGACCAGGCCTCCGGTCTCGACGATTTCGACCGCGTATTCGATCAGCGCCGAGCCGAAACCGACGAATTCTATGCCGAATTGCAGCAAGACATCGCCGACCCCGATGCGCGGCGCGTACAGCGTCAGGCGCTCGCCGGCATGCTGTGGTCAAAGCAGTTCTATTATTTCGATATTCCCGAATGGCTGAACGGTGATCCGCTGCAGCCACCGGTGCCGCCAGCGCGGCGGCACGGGCGCAATTCCGACTGGCCGCATCTCAACAACGCCGACATCGTCGCCATGCCGGACAAATGGGAATACCCGTGGTACGCCGCATGGGATCTTGCCTTTCACGCCGTCACCTTGGCGCTGATCGATCCGAGCTTCGCCAAAACCCAGCTTTTGCTGCTGACGCGCGACTGGTACATGCATCCCAATGGCCAATTGCCGGCTTACGAATGGGCCTTCGGCGACGTCAACCCGCCGGTGCATGCCTGGGCGGCATGGCGCGTCTACGAAATCGACCGCGATCACCGCGGCGGCGAAGGCGATCGAGATTTCCTAGAGCGCGTCTTCCACAAGCTCATGCTCAATTTCACCTGGTGGGTAAATCGCAAGGACGTCGAAGGCAGGAACATTTTCCAGGGCGGATTTCTCGGGCTCGACAATATCGGCATATTCGATCGCAACGCAGCATTGCCGAGCGGCGGCTACATCAACCAGGCGGACGGCACCGCTTGGATGGCGATGTATACCCTCAACCTGATGCGCATCGCGCTGGAGCTGGCGCTCACCGACCATGTCTACGAAGACATCGCCTCCAAATTTTTCGAACACTTTCTCTACATTGCCGAGGCGATGACCAATATCGGCGGCAACGGGATCGGATTATGGGATGACGAGGACGAGTTCTATTACGATGTGCTGCACCTGAGCGACGGTGAGCGAATTCCATTGCGGGTGCGCTCATTGGTCGGGCTGATCCCGCTTTTTGCTGTCGAGGTCCTCGACGCCTCGGTCTTCACCCGACTGCGGCACTTCAGTGCCCGATCGCATTGGTTTCTCGAGCACCGGCCGCACCTCGCACGGCTGGTATCGCGCTGGCATGACTCTAGCACCGGCGAGCGGCATCTGCTGTCGCTGCTGCGCGGTCACCGTATGAAACGCTTGCTCAACCGGATGCTCGACGAGACGGCGTTCCTGTCCGAATTCGGTGTCCGTTCGCTATCCAAATTCTATGGCGAACATCCCTATGTGTTCGAACGTGCCGGCCACCGGTTCAGCATCGGTTATGTCCCGGGAGACTCGGCTACGGAGGTGTTCGGGGGCAACTCGAACTGGCGCGGTCCGATCTGGATGCCGGTGAATTTTCTGCTCATCGAGTCGCTTTACAGGTTCCACAGCTATTACGGCGACGATTTCAGGATCGAGTGTCCGGTCGGGTCCGGCACGATGCTGCATCTCGGCGAAGTCGCAGCCGAGCTGTCCCGCCGGCTGTGCCGCATTTTTCTGCGCGGACCGGACGGACAACGACCCGTTTTCGGCGACTCGCCGATCGAGCAGAAGGATCCGCATTTCCGCGACAATGTACTGTTCTACGAGTTCTTCCACGGCGACACCGGCCGCGGTCTCGGCGCCTCGCACCAGACCGGCTGGACCGCGCTGGTCGCCCAGCTGCTGCGCTCTTATTCCGAGGGAGTGACCGCTCGGAAAACGGCGCCGGCGGCCGCGGCGGAGCCGGCGCTGGCCGATAAATGATGTTCTTGCTGTCCCGGAGATTTGAAATTGCGCGCCAAAGAAGTCACCTCGACGACCCGCGAAAAAGTTTCGGCGAAACCCCGTCGTGCCAATCCCGAGCCTGAAGGCCAGGCCACCTACGAAATGGCTAATTTGCGGCCCGAGCGCACCGGGCTGCCGTTCGTCGTGTTCATTTCGCAAAGAGGCGGTGCGAGGCACGATGTCCGGGTCAAAGTCGCCCGCGTTCCGAGGGTTCGACCCTCCGAGATGGTCACTGTCGCCCTCCGTCCCTCGGTCCGGATAGTAAGAGGCAGGCTCGATCCACACGATTTGGCGCTTCTGCGGCAATGGATCGACATCAATGAACAGGTATTGATCGATTATTGGAACGGTGTTATTGGATACACTGAAGACGCATTGAATGCCCTCAAGCCGATCGAGGCTGCGGGCGACTGAAAGGCCGGGTTCGCATTGCTATGATCTCCGATGACCGGCTCGTTAGGAGCAAGCGTAGGGCGGAACAGCGTAGAGGCTGGGCAAGATTGCCGTAGGGCTGGAAGAATGTCGTGCGTCCTTCGAGGCCTCGCTTCGCGAGGCACCTCAGGATGAGGTGTTTTTCTTAATGCGATCAACAACATATCCTCATGCTGAGGAGCGACCCGGCGCAGCAGGGGCGCATCTCGAAGCACGCACTGCACCCGATGCAGCGCTTTCTTGCCCAGCCGCGCAGCGCATTCCGCCTCCACATCGTCGTTCGACCTTCGTCCTCCAGTCGCTGCCCTATCCCTCCGCCTGTCCCCGCGCCCGGATCTCAAAGCCGCTCGCCTGTCGCTTGCGGTTTATCACTGCCGCCTCGCCACCCGTCGGGATACAGTCCGCCGTCTACGCACCGACGAAACGACGAATGCGGCCAATCCGCCGGGTGCTCCACGAGACCGTGTTTCACCGGGTTGAAATGCGTCTAGTCCGTGTGAGCCGCAAAGTCCGGATCGTCGCGTATCGTGTGCTCCCAATACCGACGCTGCCAAATGCCCCGTTCGCCGCGGCTGGTCATCACCGGTGATCGTGACTTGCCGGTAGGCAAACACTGCACAAATGCGGTTTTGATTGCGCGCCACCGACCGGGGAAGCCGGCATCGCCTTGTGGCAAGGTCCACAGGCAATGCATATGATCGGGGAGGACAACCCAGGCGCCGATGCGAAAGGGCGTGCGGCGCGCATCCGGCGAACCGCGTTGCGCAATATGTCTATTTGCGTCACCAAGATCCGAACGGGGGTCGCGCAGGTCCACCTTTAAAGAAGGTTCCGCCCGGAACCCGATTGCGCCGATAGTCCGGCATATCGGCAGTATGCCCGAGCTTTCGGAGCGGCGGAATGCACTCCACTTTTCCGCCCTACGCTTGCTGGTGGAGCACCTATAGGCGACGACCTGATCGGGGTGTTGCCGGAAGACCCGACAAGCGTCGATTTTCGTTTGCAAATTGTAGGCGAGGGAAATCTTTTTAGTGCTAACTGATGCGGCAAAGCATGGCAAGGACGGCTGCGCTGGCAGCGGTCTAACATGGAGGCTCACGACATGATAAATGATCCGACAATCCGAGGAGACATTGTCCAACAGTGGGCGGCAGTTCGCTCCTTGTGTCGCGGTAGTCACCGTCAAGCTATAGTAGCACCGGGAGTATTTATAAATGGGACGCCTCTCGAAGAAATATATAATCTTCCTTTCGTGTTAGCTTATGCGGTCTTGGATCAGGTATTTGATGCGCTAATGGATCAAGGCACGTTTCCGAGTCCCGGAGGAAGGCCCATGCTTGGCGCAAAAATGAATGCTTCCCGCGCGCACCTTCCATGGGTGGATTACGCTGCGGTCGAAACAGGTAGAGTTGCCCGAAATGAAGTCGCGCACGACGCAAAACCTCACGGGAAAACCGATTGCCTTCGATTCGTCGATAACATTGAGCGTGAGCTCAAGGCGTGGGGTATCGTTTAACAGCAAGCGTAGGCGGAAAAGTGTAGGGCGGAAAAGCGTAGCGCATTCTGCCTCCACATCGTCGTTCGACCCCCTGCGGCAAAGGCATAGACCATCTCGTAATTACCACAATCGCATTGTAGACTCCCAGCTTCGAGCCCGTAGGCGGGTGCGAGATTGTGATTGAAGGTGTTGCGGATGCCTGATCTGAACCTGATAAAACAGGAGGAACAGGGGCACGGGACGACCGTGGGGCGGCCGTATGAGAAGGAGCGGTCGGGCAATTCTGCCGCGCGACAGACCGGCTCGCACAAAAGGCGACGCTTGCCGCGGCGGCATTGCTGTCGGGCGCATCGGAGGCGCTGACGCGCAGGGCGGTCGAGCTCGCTCTCGTCGGCGACCCGACTGCGATGCGGCTTTGTCTCGAACGGATCCTGCCGCCTTGCCGCGAGCGCGCGTTAAGATTCGCATTGCCGCCGATCGAGAGCGCCCCCACGAGACAAAGCCCGTGGGCTTGAAGGCCCACGATATTGCCGCGGCGATGAAGGCGGTCACCTCGGCGGTGGCCAATGGTGCGATCACGCCAGGCGAGGCGGAGAGGATCGCGGCGGTGGTCGACACCTTGTCCGCGCTATCGATGCCAGCGATTTCGACCGGCGCCTGCAGGGACTCGAAGACGCATCCAAAGCGCGTGCTGCAGCCCGCATTGCAGAGTTGGGTCGCCCTGGCTCAACAACCGATAGGCGAGTGTTTGCAGCTGATTTGCTGCAGGTGCAGCAACGTGAAACAATTGGCTCAATGCTAGATTGCAAGTCGCGGTCATGCCATTGGCAGGACGGCATGCTTTTTGCGATCATTCGCGAAGGGATGGCGGAGACGACCATAGGGGCTAGCATGGCGCACCAGCATGATCATCGGCGCGAAGGAGAGGCGCCGGCGCATAATCACGATTGCGGCGGCCTCTTCGGCTGCGGTGACGAGAAGGGCACCGGGGTGGTTCGCGAGGACATCAAGGACGGAGCGTTCGATAAACGGGCTGCGGATCGGCTCCTGCACTTGGACAAGGTCGAGCAGGAGCGGCTGGACGGGTTTTTGAGCGCACGGGGGCGGGCGCGGCGCCAGTTGCTGCGGGCGAGCAGCTTCATGAGCGCGCTCGCAGTGGTCGGACCCTGGTTCGGCAAGCTCGCTCTGGCGGCCGGCGCCGGGGATACGGCCCCGACCACGACCGGGAGCAGCGGCCGCGTCCATGTCGTCGACTCCAACAAAGAGACGGTGCGGCTCGGTGTGTTCGATGCGACCCTGCCGCCGATTTTGACTATCGATTCCGGTGACTCGATCAGCTTTCCGAACACCTGGTCGCACTTCCTGAACGAGCTGGAGCCGGGGGTTCCGATCAGCCGTCTCGCAGAATTGCGCACCGGCAATCCCGGCCGCGGACCGCATTCGATCATCGGCCCCATTGCCGTCAAAGGCGCCGAGCCGGGCGATGTGGTCGAGGTTCGCTACAAGCGGTTGCACCCGGTAAATTGGGGTGCGGTGTTCAACAACCCGGCCTCGCTGGGTACCGGGCTGTTGCCGCAGGATTTTGCGCAGGGACAGATCAAATACGTCGATCTCGACCTGACGGCGATGCAGGGCAAGTTTGCGCCCGACATCAATATTCCTTTGACGCCGTTTCAGGGAACCTTGGGTGTCGCGCCGCCCGACGGCTTTTTCCCACCGCTCAGCCCGGGGGTAACGAACTCGGTGCCGCCCGGCCCGCATGGCGGCAATCTCGATCTGCGCGAGCTGGCGGAAGGCTCAACACTGTACCTGCCGGTCTGGCAGCCGGGCGGTCTGATCTACACTGGCGACTCGCATGCCGTACAAGGCGACGGTGAAATCAGCCTCACCGCCCTCGAAACCCGGATGCAGGAGGTGCTGATCCAAATCTTCCTGCACAAGCAAAAGAAGTTTCAGTGGCCGGTCGCCGAGACGGCAACCCACTGGATCACCGTGGGTCTCGACAAGGATCTCAATACGGCGATGAACCTGGCGGCGCGCAACGCCATCGAGTTTCTCTCGACCCGCGCCAAGCTGACCCCGCACGACGCTTATGCGTTGTGCAGCATCGCGGTGAGCTTCCGGGTGACTCAGGTCGTCGACATCGTCCGCGGGGTGCACGCAATGATCCCGAAAAACCTGTTCACCGGAGAGCTGCGAGGGCAGATCGCCGTCGTTTAGCTGTTATTCCGTGGGTCCTTCGAGACGGCCGCCTCGCGGCCTCCTCAGGATGAGGAAATTTTCTTCATGCTATGAGCGATGTGCCTCATGCTGAGGAGCGCCCAGGCGCGTCTCGAAGCACGCACGATATCAATGCAGTTTAGTCGGGAGGGAACAAATGAGACTGGAAGACAAGGTTGCGCTGATTACCGGAGGGGCCTCCGGCATGGGCGCCAGCATGGCGCGGATCTTTGCCCGCGAGAGGGCCAAAGTCGCCGTCGCCGACGTGCTCGACGAGGAGGGCAACAAGGTCGTCGCCGAGATTACACAGGCCAACGGGGCGGCGATGTTCCGCCATCTCGACGTGACCAGCGAGACTGAGTGGAAGGCGGCCGTCGATGCCACGGTCGCCGAGTTCGGCAAGCTCGACATTCTCGTCAACGATGCCGGCCTCTCCGGCAGCGCCGTCGAAGATCTGTTCGACACCGCGGCGTGGGACCGGATTATGTCGGTCAATGCGCGCGGCGTCTTTCTCGGCATGAAATTCGCGATCCCGCTGATGAAGGCGGCTGGCGGCGGCTCGATCGTCAACATCTCCTCGATTTCCGGCATCACCGGCCAGCAGGGCATCCATGTCGGCTACAACGCCTCGAAAGGGGCAGTCCGCACTTTGACCAAGGCGGCGGCGGTGCAGCACGGGCCGGACAACATCCGCGTCAACTCCGTACACCCCGGGCTGATGCCGCCGATGCGCTCGTCCGGACGTACCGCCGACCCCGAAATCCGCGCCAAGATGCTGCAGCACGTGCCGATGCGGCGCGCCGGCCGGGTCGAGGAGGTCGCCAATGCTGTCTTGTTCCTGGCGTCCGACGAAGCCTCCTACATCACCGGCGCCGAGCTCTACGTGGACGGCGGTTCTCTCGCTACATGACCCGCCGGCCGGGCCGCAGTGTCAGCCGGCGATGTCGAGACCGAGATCGAGTAGCGGCGCGCTGTGAGTGATCCAGCCGCAGGAGATCAGATCGACGCCGGTTGCGGCGACCGCTGGGGCGGTTTCGAGATTGATCCGCCCGGAGGCTTCGGTAATCGCCCGGCCGTCTACCATGGCCACGGCCCGGCGCATCGTTTCCGGCGTCATGTTGTCGAGCAGCACGGCATCGACTCCGACCGCCAGCGCCTCGGCGAGCTGGTCGAGCGTGTCGACCTCGAGCTCGATCTTGACCAGATGGCCGGCATGGCGTTTGGCGCGTTCGAGCGCCCGCCGCACGCCGCCCGCCAGGGCGATGTGGTTGTCCTTGATCAGCATCGCGTCATCGAGACCGAAACGGTGGTTCGCGCCGCCGCCGAGCCGGACCGCCTCTTTTTCGAGCGTGCGCAGGCCCGGGGTCGTCTTGCGGGTGCAGACGATCTTTGCCTTGCTGCCGGCAATCGCGTCGGCGAGCGCCCGCGTCGCCGTCGCGACCCCCGACATCCGCGACAAAAGGTTGAGCGCGGTGCGCTCCGCGCCGAGCACGCCCCGCGCTCGGCCATTGATCCGCGCGACGATCTCGCCGCGCGAGATCCGGGCGCCGTCATCACACAGCCGTTCGATGTGCAGTGCCGGGTCGATCAGCTCAAAGGCGAGCAGCGCCGCATCGAGGCCAGCGAGGATACCCGGTTGGCGCGCCGCGATGACTGCGTCGACCTCGGCCCCTTCCGGCACGATCGCCTCGGTCGTGATATCGCCGGCCCGGCCCAGATCCTCGAGCAATGCGGCTCGCACGATCGGCTCGATGATCAGCCGCATCACCGGCCCTCCCCTCGTCTCACCCCAGCGCCAGCATGCGTTCGACCGCATGGCGCGCCCGCTCGGCGATGGCGGGATCGACGGTGACCTCGTGGGTCATGGTTTCGAGCGAATGCCGGATCTTCGGCAAGGTGATGCGCTTCATGTGCGGGCACAGATTGCAGGGCCGCACGAAGTCGAGGTCGGGATACTGCAATGCGACGTTGTCGCTCATCGAGCACTCGGTCAGCAGCACGACGCGCGCCGGCCGCTCCTTGCCGACATAATCGGCCATCGCCGCGGTCGAGCCGGTGAAATCGCACTCGGCAATGACCTCGGGCGGGCATTCCGGGTGCGCTAGCACGGTTATCCCGGGATGGCTCTCGCGCAGGCTTCTGATGTCCTCCGGAGTGAAGCGCTCATGCACCTCGCAGTGACCTTTCCAGGCGATGATCTCGACCTTGGTCAGGGCCGCCGTGTTGCGGGCCAAATACTCGTCCGGCAGCATGATCACGCGAGGCACCCCGAGCGACTCGACGATCTTCTTCGCGTTGCTCGAGGTGCAGCAAACGTCGGATTCGGCCTTCACCGCCGCCGAGGTATTGACATAGGTCACGATCGGCACGCCCGGATGGCGTTGCCGCAGCAGTTTGATATCGGCTGCCGTGATCGATGCGGCGAGCGAGCAGCCGGCTTCGAGGTCCGGAATAAGCACGGTCTTTGCCGGGTTCAACAGCTTGGCGGTCTCGGCCATGAAATGCACGCCCGCGAGCACGATCACATCGGCATCGGTGCGCGCCGCCTCGCGCGCCAACGCCAAGCTGTCGCCGACGATATCGCCGACGGTGTGGAAAATGTCCGGGGTCTGGTAATTGTGTGCCAGGACGACCGCGTTCCGCTCCTTCTTGAGCTTGAAAATAGCCGCGATGTCGTCGGCCAGGATAGACCATTCGAACGGCGGGATGTGCCGCTCGACGCGCTTATAAAGCTCAGGAAAGGGCGTGGTAATCCGGGGGGTGGGGTCGGTGGTCTGCAGCATGGTGATCTCCTTTAATATGCTCAGATTGAGCATTTCTCCTCCCCGGAAAAACCGGGCCGAACCTGCCCGGCATTCCGTTATGCTGCATATGAGAATAAGCCGTCCGAAACTGTCGTCAAGATGTCATCAAGCGATGGAGGAAGGGCATGAGGGCTGATTATGTAATCGTCGGTGCGGGTTCGGCGGGTTGCGTGCTCGCCAATCGGCTCAGCGAGGACCCGTCCGCAAAGGTGATCTTGATCGAGGCGGGCGGGAGCGACCGGAGCCCCTATATCCACATCCCAGCGGGCTTTATGAAGCTCCTCGACCACCCGACTTTTACCTGGGGGTTTCGCGCCGAGCCCGATGCCGGCACCGCCGGGCGCGCGATCCTCTATCCTCGCGGCAAGGTGCTCGGCGGGTCTAGCTCGATCAACGGGTTGATCTATATCCGCGGCCAGCCCGAGGATTATGACCACTGGGCGCAACTCGGCAACCGCGGCTGGTCGTGGGAGGACTGCCTGCCCTATTTCCGCAAAGCCGAGCGCTGGGAGGGCGAGGAAACCGAGGTACGGGGCAAGGGCGGCCCGCTCTTCACCTCGCGCATGGACCGGCCGCCGCTGTGTCAGATCGTGATCGAGGCCGGCAAGGAAGTCGGCCTCGAATACCGCGAGGACGTCAACAATCTGCCCCCCGGAGCGGGCGACAGTATCGGCTGGTGCCAGCAGACTCGCGGCGGCCGCCGCCGCGCCAGCACCGCGCGCACCTATCTGCGGCCGGCCCTGAAGCGGCCGAATTTGCAGCTGGTGACGAACGCGCTGGTGCACCGCGTGCTGTTCGACGGCAAACGTGCAGTCGGCGTCGAATTCTCGCGCGGCGGCGACACCGAGCGGGCCGAGGCCGCCCGCGAGGTCATCCTGTCGGCCGGGGCGGTCGGCTCGCCTCACCTCCTGCAGATTTCCGGTGTCGGCGATCCCGAGCACCTCAGCCAGATCGGCGTCCCGGTGATCCACGAATTGCGCGGCGTCGGCAAGAACATGCAGGACCATTACGTCTGCCGCATGACGTATCCTATCCATGGCGCGCGCACCGCCAATGAGCGCGCCCGCGGCCTGCCGCTTGCCGCCGAAATTGTGCGCTATCTCGTGACCGGCAAGGGCATGCTGACCTACAGCGCGTCGCTGTGCGCCGCCTCGGTCAAGGTTCTGGAAGAGTCAGCGACGCCCGATGTGCAATGCTCATTCGCGCCGGGCAGCTTCAAGGACGGCCAGATCGGCCAACTCGAAGAGGAACCCGGGCTGACCGGCGGCGCGTGGCAGATGCGGCCCTTGTCGCGCGGTTATGTCGAGGCGAAATCGCCCGACCCGCAGGTCGCGCCTGCCATCAACCCGCGCTACCTTTCGGAGGAGGCCGACCGGCGCGCGGTGATCGGGGGTCTGCGGTTTCTGCGCCGCATTTTCGCGGCGCCGGCTTTGGCGCGCTATGTCGGAGCGGAAAAGCTGCCCGGTGCGCAGGTGCAGAGCGACGACGAGTTGCTGGATTACGGGCGGCGCAACGGCAACACGGTCTACCACGCGAGCTGCACCTGCATGATGGGGCCGGGCGCCACGTGCGTCGTCGACAGCGAATTGCGGGTGCACGGGCTCGAGCACCTGCGCGTCATCGACGCCTCGGTGATGCCGTCCGTGACCTCGACAAATACCAATGCGCCGACCATCATGATCGCCGAGAAAGGCGCCGACATGATCCGTCGCGCCGCGCGAGCCGCCCCGCCGGAGGTCACCGTCAAAGCCGCCTAAGGGGAAGTGATACTGGCCGGTCGACCCGAAAATCGCCTCAATAGCGCTATATAACGTTGCCGCAAGGCGCGGGCAACGCAGCCCGCTCTCAAGTTCTGTGCGAGTGGTCGCTTGCTGTTGCTGGCTGTTTTTCGCTGTTTTATGGCTGTTATCGCCCGCTGTTTCGTGGCTGTCATTTCGCAACGCGGGCGCCAAGAGATGAGGGTTTCTGCGGCCAAGATCGGTTTCTTCGCTGTTATTTTTAGGGATTATCAGCGATATCGGCGACACCCCGTCACCTCGATCGATCCTTGACGCGCTTGCGCTCCGAGGCCACGCTGCGGCCCTGCATGAGGAGATAGGCCATGAAGCTGATGTGGTTTCACCTGATGCCGTACACCGAGTTGCCGGAGGAGGACCGCTGGTGGCCACAGCCGATGGACCACTCGGCGCGGGCGCCGCTGTCGGCATTTCAGCCCCCAGCTATGGCTGCCGAGTAGCCTCAGAGCCATGCCGACCGTCTATAATGCCCGCGACGCGGGTAATTACGAAAAGTTGATGGGGCGGTGGAGCCGGCGGTTGGCGCCGCTCTTTATCGAGCACGCCGGCGCCGCGGATGGCGAAGAGGTCCTCGAAATCGGCTGCGGCACCGGCAGCCTGACTTTCGCGCTCGCTGAGGCCTCCCGGTTCGCCCGGCTGACCGCGATCGATCAATCCGAGGTCTATCTCGCGGCGGCGCAGGCCAAGAACATCGATCCGCGCATCCATCTCGAGCAAGGCGACGGCTGCGCCTTGCGCTTTGCCGATGCCAGCTTCGACCGGACCTTGTCTATGCTGGTGCTGCCTTCGGTACTGCCGGAGCCGGAACAGATGATCGCCGAAATGCGCCGGGTGACCCGGCCAAGCGGCGTCGTCGCCGCGGCTTTCTGGGACACGCCCGGCGGGACGCCTCATCAACGCATGTTCTGGGATACCGCCGCAGCCCTTGACGACTCCGCCGGGACGGCGCGCGACAGCACATTGTCACGACCGGTTTATGCCCCGGGCGCGCTGGAGCGAATGTGGGCCGAGGCCGGGCTCGTCGAGATCGACCAACGATCATTGATGATCCGCATGGACGTCACCGATTTTGCCGATTATTGGGCGCCGTTCGCCAGTGGCGAAGGCGGGCTCGGAGCCTATGTCGCGACCCTCGATGATGCCCGGCGAGGCCGCCTCGAGCATCACCTGCGCGCGGCCTATCTTACCGGTCGCCCGGACGGAGAACGCTCGTTCGTCGCGATCGCCGTCTCCTGCCGCGGTCTCGTCCCGAAGACCTGAAATAACCAAGACGCCGACGGAGCGCACATTTGGTTCGCAAACGGCGATTCTATCGTAGCACCGTGCCTGCGGGCGACCCAAATAGGAACAACGAGACCGTTGAGCCGTTTTCCGCCTCGGCGCCATTGCGCCTTGCGGGCAGATGAGGCAAGCTGACGCACCCCCTGACGAGGGTCTGCAGAACAGGCATGGCGGACCAGGCGAAAGCGAAGATGACGGTCACACGCAACATATCTATAAGGCGCCCGCCGATGATCGGGGGCGAGTGACCGCGTAAGACGAAAAAGCGATCGGGTGATGCCCCGGCCGCCAGGAGGAGCCTAGTGCAGCCTACCGACATCAGTAACCCCGATTATTTTCACAAGGTCGTCGACTGCCAATGGGCGTGCCCGGCGCATACCCCGGTGCCGGAATACATCCGGCTGATCGCGGACCGCCGCTACACCGACGCCTACATGGTCAACTGGTATTCGAACATCTTCCCCGGCATCCTCGGACGGACTTGCGACCGGCCATGCGAGCCGGCCTGCCGGCGCGGCCGGGTCGAGAAGGAGCCGGTGGCGATCTGCCGGCTGAAGCGCGTCGCGGCCGACAATAAGGGCGACATCCGCCCCTACCTGCCCGCCATCCCACGCGAGAAGAATGGTAAGCGGATCGCGCTCGTCGGCGCCGGGCCGGCATCGCTGACCGTAGCGCGCGATCTGATGCCGCTCGGTTACGATTGCGTGCTGTTCGACGGCGACGTGAAGGGCGGCGGTATGATGCGGACGCAGATCCCGCGTTTCCGGCTGCCGGAGTTGATCACCGACGAGGAAGTCGATCTGATCCTCGACATGGGGGTCGACACCCGTTTCGGAAAATTCGTCCCGAGCCTGAAGGATTTGCTGCGCGATGGTTGGGACGCCGTGTTTGTCGGCTGCGGCGCGCCGCGTGGACGCGATCTCGACATCCCCGGGCGAAAGGAAGCGGCGGCCAACATTCATATCGGCATCGACTGGCTCTCCAGCGTCTCGTTCGGCCATATCGACAAGATCGGCCGCCGCGTCGTCGTGCTCGGCGGCGGCAACACGGCGATGGATTGCTGCCGCTCGTCGCGCCGTCTGGGCGGCGAGGAGGTCACCGTCGTCGTGCGCAGCGGCTTCGAGGAGATGAAGGCCAGCGCTTGGGAAAAAGAGGACGCGATGCACGAGGGCATCCCGATCCTCAACTGGCTGGTGCCGAAGGAATTCACCCATGAATGGGGGCAGCTGACCGGGGTGCTGTTCGAGAAGGTAAAGGCCGAATACGATTCGCGGGGCCGCCGCAACTTGGTGCCGACCGGCGAGCCCGACGTGCACATCCCCTGCGACGACGTCTTGATCGCGGTCGGCCAGGAGAACGCCTTCCCGTGGATCGAGCGCGACATCGGCATTGAGTTCGACCGCTGGGACATGCCCAAGGTCAACCCGAAGACGATGCAGTCGAGCTTGCCCAACGTCTTCTTCGGCGGCGATGCCGCTTTTGGGCCAAAAAACATCATCTGGGCCGTCGCGCACGGCCACGACGCGGCGATCTCGATCGACAAACTGTGCCACGGCGAGAATGTCGACGATCGGCCGCCGCCCGGCGTGACCCTCGTCAGCCAGAAAATGGGCATCCACGAGTGGAGCTACGACAACGACATCTCGAACGACCTGCGATACAAGGTGCCGCTGAGGGATACTGCGGTCGCTCTGAAGGACATCAGGGTCGAAGTCGAGCTCGGCTATGACGACAAGCTTGCCTTCCTCGAAGCCGAACGCTGCCTCAATTGCGACGTGCAGACAGTCTTCACCGGCCAGCTGTGCATCGAGTGCGACGCCTGTGTCGACATCTGCCCGATGGATTGCATCACCTTCACTGAAAACGGCGCCGAAGAAGATTTGCGCGGCCGGCTGATGGCCCCGGCGCTCAACCTCGAGCAGGACCTCTATATCGGGAATTCGCTGAAGACCGGGCGCATCATGGCCAAGGACGAGGATGTCTGCCTGCATTGCGGGCTGTGCGCCGAGCGCTGCCCGACCGGAGCCTGGGACATGCGCAAATTCCTTCTAGACATGACGATGGCCGGACCGGCATGCCGCACCCGATGACCGCTTTCGTCGTCCCCGCGGAAGCGGGGACCCAGGGCAGCCGGCACATCGCGTTGGGCACCTGGACCCCCGCTTTCGCGGGGGCGACGATCTGGATACGTCACGGGAAAACCGTCGTTCACGAGCACTAAGCCGATGGCAATACAGTCCAACCTCGGAACCGCGGCGATCCAAAGCGTCAACGACTTCGTCGTAAAATTCGCCAATGTGAACGGGTCGGGCTCGGCGAGCGCCAATTCGCTGTTCGCCAAATCGATCCTGCGGATGGGTATTCCGGCGAGCTCGCGCAACATTTTTCCGTCGAACATCCAGGGTCTGCCGACCTGGTACGAGGTACGGATCAGCGAGAGCGGCCATCTCGGCCGGCGCGGCGGCGTCGACTTGATGGTCGCGATGAACCCGGAGACCTGGGACGAGGATGTCGCCGAGATCGAGCCCGGCGGATACCTGTTCTACAACTCGACAAAGCCTCTGCCCCCATCGAAGTTTCGCGACGACATCAACGTCATCGGGGCACCACTGACGGCGATCTGCAATCGCGAATACACCGACGCCCGGCAGCGGCAGCTCTTCAAGAACATTATCTATCTCGGTGTGCTGTCGGCTTTGTTGGACATCGATGCGGATGCGGTAGAAAAGCTGATCGGCCAGCAGTTCCGCGGCAGGGACACGTTGATCAAACCCAACCTGCACGCACTGCATCTCGGCCGCAACTGGGCGCTCGCCGAACTCGACTGCCCGATCGGGCTGCGCCTGAAGCAGTCGGACAAGGTCGGCGACCGGATCTTCATTACCGGCAACGACGCTGCCGCATTGGGTTGCGTCTATGGCGGGGCGACGGTTGCCGCCTGGTACCCGATCACCCCGTCATCTTCGCTGGCAGAAGCGTTCTCTGGGCATTGCCAGCGCCTGCGGCGCGACCCCGAAAGCAAGAAAAAACGCTTTGCAATGATCCAGGCGGAGGACGAGCTCGCCGCGATCGGCATCGTCATCGGCGCCGCCTGGAACGGCGCGCGGGCCTTCACGGCGACCTCGGGCCCAGGCATCTCGCTGATGCAGGAATTCATCGGGCTCGCCTATTTTGCCGAGATCCCGGCGGTCATCTTCGACATCCAGCGGGGCAGCCCGTCGACCGGCATGCCGACACGTACCCAGCAGGCCGATATTCTGTCCTGCGCCTATGCCTCGCATGGGGACACCAAACACGTCTTGCTGTTCCCCGAGGATCCACGCGAGGCGTTCACTTTTGCAGCGGAGTCGCTCGATTTGGCCGACCGGCTGCAGACCCCGATCTTTGTCATGCTCGATCTCGACATCGGCATGAACGACTGGCTGGTCGAGCCGCTCGCCTGGGAGGACCGGCGTTACGACCGCGGCAAGGTCATGACCTCGGAAATGCTCGAAGCCGGGCTCGAATTCGGCCGTTACCTCGACGTCGACGGCGACGGCATCCCCTACCGCACCTACCCCGGCACCCATCCGACGCGCGGCGCCTTTTTCACCCGCGGCACCAGCAAGGACCGTTACGCGCGCTACTCCGAGGAGGGTGCGGACTACGTCGACAACATGCAGCGGCTATTGCACAAGTTCGAGACCGCCAAGCGGCTGGTGCCGCGCCCGATAAAGCGTGCGGCACGCGAAGAGACCCGTTTTGGCGCGCTGTATTTCGGCTCGACCGGAGCGGCGATGGCCGAGGCGCTGGAGGCGCTCGAAGCACGCGGCATCCATCTCGACACGATGCGCATTCGCGCCTTTCCGTTTCACGACGACATTCTCGATTTCATCGCCGGCCACGACCGTGTCTTCGTGGTCGAGCAGAACCGCGACGCGCAGCTGCGCACGTTGTTGATCAACGAGGGCGACATCGACCCGGCTCGGCTCGTGCCGATCCTGCATTACGACGGCACCCCAGTCACCGCTCGCTTCATCGTCAAGGCGATCGCCGACATGCTCTCCGTCGTCACCCTCGCCCCGCTAAAAAAGGCGCTGCCGTGATTAAGAATTCTCACCACGGAGGCACGGAGGACACTGAGAACAAACTCCTCTGTGCTCTCGGTGTCTCTGTGGTGAATTCCCTTTTGAGGTCCGCATGACCTACATCGCCAAACCCCGGCTACACCACCCCAAGCTGCCTACAAACGCGCTCGGCTTTACGCGGCGCGATTACGAGGGTGCGGTGTCGACCTTGTGCGCGGGCTGCGGGCACGATTCGATCAGCGCTGCGATCATCCAGGCGTGCTTCGAGCTGAGCCTGCCGCCGCACCGCATCGCCAAGCTCTCCGGCATCGGCTGCTCGTCGAAGACGCCGACCTATTTTCTCGGCAAATCGCACGGCTTCAACAGCGTGCACGGGCGCATGCCGTCGGTTTTGACCGGCGCCAACCTCGCCAATCGCGAGCTCATTTATCTCGGCGTCTCGGGCGACGGCGACTCGGCCTCGATCGGGCTCGGCCAGTTCGCCCATTGCATCCGCCGCGCCGTCAACATGGTCTATATCGTCGAGAACAACGGCGTCTACGGCCTCACCAAGGGCCAGTTCTCGGCGACCGCCGACAAGGGCTCGAAGGCGCGGCGCGGCGCCGTCAATACGGATTCGCCGATCGACCTGGTGGCGCTCGCCCTGCAGCTCGGCGCCTCGTTCGTCGCCCGCAGCTTCTCCGGCGACAAGGCGCAACTCGTGCCGTTGATCAAGGCGGCGATCGAGCATCGGGGCGCGGCGTTCATCGACGTCATCTCGCCCTGCGTCGCGTTCAACAACAACCCGGAATCGACCAAGAGCTTCGACTACGTCCGCGCCCATAACGAGGCGGTCAACCGGCTCGACGTGATTGTCGGCCGCGACGAGATCATCGCCGATTACGCGCCGGGGACGGTCGAGACCATCGTGCAGCACGACGGCTCGGTCCTGCGGCTGAGGAAACTGGCTCTCGATTACGATCCATGCGACCGGCTCTCGGCGCTGACCTACCTGCAACAGCGCCATGCCGCCGGCGAGGTCGTCACCGGGCTTCTCTTTGTCGAGCCCGATGCCGGCGACATGCACGAGTACCTCGATACGGTCGAGGCGCCGCTCAACACGCTCGGCGAGGCCGAGCTCTGTCCCGGCCTCGACGCCCTCGCCCACTACAACGCCGCACATCGCTGACAGGCCGATCTTCGCTCCCGGAAGCGCCGGACATATTTTAAGGAGCCGCTTGGGGCTCAACCGGCATCGGGTGAGCGTTATCCACAATAAGAAGAGCGGACTATCCTCAAACCGATCGCGCTTGAGTTGTGCCAGGAGCTCGCAGAATGTGGATGCAGATCAAAGCGGCAGTTGTAAGTGCGGCGTTTCTTGCCGGAGCGGCTGGGATTGCTTGTGCTCAAGGCAGCAGTACTCAGGATCCCGGGAGTTTGACGCCGGGGAATCTGACCTTTCAAGACCTCGGCCCGGCCGGCCCTGTTCCGGTCCCGACCGAACGCGGCCAGACCCCCCGATTGCCCGGCGGCTATGGGACGAGCGGCCCGGCCGGCACTGTCAGCGGCCCAGGCACTAGTTCGACGGGTTTTGGCGCCCACAGCACTTCCGGGTTAGGAGGCAACACCGCCGGAAGCAGACGATAGCGGTCGACCTCGGTCTGGCCCGCGATCGTCAATCGGCTGTGCAGCGCGTCGCCTTGCGGCTGACCAGCCAAGGCTGATAGGTCTCGCGCAACTTGGCCATCACCGGGGCCTTCGAGTGCACGTCGAGCGCCGCTTGGTCGCGCCAAGCCTCGACAAAAAGCACGCGGTTGTGATCCTCCTGGGGTAAAAGCACGTCGAACTGCTGGCAGCCGTCCTCGGCGCGCGAGCGTTGCGCGTGTCCTTTGATCAATTCGATGAATTGATTGCGGTTCTCGAGTTTCACCTCGAACTCGACGACGATCATGATGCGGCTCATCGGCATTCCCTCCAGGACAAATCCGCGGCATCATCGGCGATCGGCTGCTGCCCAGGCAAGCACCGGCCGCAGATTGGGGAGATCTCGACCATGGCACACGACGGGTTGCGCACGATTTTGCCTGTCGCCGGCTGGCCCGAAGAGCGGGCGCGGACGGTCGAGATCACCGGCGGCGCCGACCCGGTATTGCCGACGCCGTTCCGCATCGGGGCAGCGGGCGCCGCCGCGCTTGCCGCAACGGGCCTCGCCGCGGCCGATCTCTGGGAATTGCGCACCGGACGGCGCCAGGAGGTCGCAGTCGATCTGCGCCAGGCTGTCGCTTCCTTGCGCAGCGGGCATTACATGCATATGGACGGCGCTTCCGTATCGACCGAGCGCAACAGGGTTATGGGCGTCTATCCGGCGAAGAACGGGCGCTGGAGCTATATCCACGCCAATTTTCCGAACCACCGCGAGGCCGCCCTCAAAGTCCTCGGTGTCCCGGAAGATCGCGACGCGGTGCGTCGCGCCGTCGCAAGCTGGGATGCACTCGAGCTCGAAGAGGCGATCATCGACGCAAAGGGCGCCGGCGGCATGGCGCGCAGCATGGCCGAATGGGCACAACATCCACAAGCCGCGGCGATCGCCTCTTTGCCTTTGATGGAGATCTTGAAGATCGGCGACAGCCCGCGGGAAAGGTTGCCCGAAAGCGACCGCCCGCTGTCGGGCATTCGCGTGCTCGACCTGACCCGGGTCCTCGCCGGACCGACCGCTGCCCGCACGCTCGCCGAGCACGGCGCCGATGTGCTAAAGATCACTGCGCCGCACCTGCCGAACATCGGCTACCAGGAATACGACACCGGCCATGGGAAACTGTCGGCCCATCTCGATCTTCGTTACCCGCGGGATCTCGAAATCTTGCGCGGGCTGGTCCGCGAAGCCGATGTGTTCTCGCAAGGGTATCGGCCGGGGACGCTCGGCAATCGCGGCCTCTCGCCCGAGGAATTGTTAAAGCTACGCCCCGGCCTCGTCTATGTCTCGATGTGTGCGTTCAGCCATGTCGGGCCCTGGGCCTCGCGCCGCGGGTTCGACACTGTCGTGCAGACCGTCAGCGGGATCACGACCCGCCAGGGCGAGCTCTTCCCCGGCGCCGAGCCCGGCCCGCAATTCTATCCGGTCTCGGCAATCGATTACCTGACCGGCTACCTGATGGCGTTCGGCGCGATGGTGGCATTGGCCCGCCGCGCCCGCGAAGGCGGCAGCTGGCTGGTGCGCATCTCACTGGCGCAGACCGGCCGCTGGCTGGTCGACCGCGGTGAGGTTTCGGAGGCCGTGCTGAAAGACGTGCCGAAAGAGATCCCGCAAGCCGACATCGACCGCTGGTCGATCGACAGCGATACCCCGGTCGGGCGCCTGCGCCATCTCGGGCCCACAGTCCGCCTATCCGAGACCCCGCCCTATTGGGCCCGCCCCTCGGTGCCGCTCGGCTACAGCGCGCCCATCTGGCCGGCCCACGCCTGACGCAACGGTGCTCCTTAGCGCTTCTCGCTGTTTTCGCTGTTCTTCCATGAAATTACAGCGAGCGAGGCCTCGTTAGCCACGGAAATGCTGGGCTCCCGACCGGTTGGGCACCGAAGGAACAGCGAAGCGCCCGCTGTTCCTTCGCTGTTTTCCGCTGTTGTTGTTGAACCGGAACAGCGTCAACCGCAATTAACCCCCCTTTCGGATGTGATGGCCAACTCTCCAACCCGGATTTTTCGTGCACAGCCCTGCCCCGGGGCGGTTTCGACGCGGTCATCACAATATCATAACCTCACGACTTGTCAATTTAATAATGATGCTAAATGTCCATAGCACGGAAGGCCACCATCATCGGTGTGAGCTGAGGGAGGCCGGGCTGCCCTCGTGGCGGTCGCAATGGTCCCGACAACGAGCCCGTAGGGTGGGTTGAGCGCCCGCGAAACCCCGCCGCCCTTGCCCGGAAAGGATGGGTTTCCCCCGGCTTTGCGCCAGGGAAAACCCATCCTACTCGCTACGGAGAGACGGCGGCGCATTGGCCTGTGCTCTGCGGCTGGACGTTCTGCGACTGGGCCGTGTGGTTCACGTTCGCATGCGTCGGGGTCGGGGTGTTGTTCTGGCATTGCAGGTTCTTGTCGACATCGTTGGCGGAAACATCGACCCCGCCGGTGTTGTTCTGAACCTGCAGATTGCCGACGACGGGGTTGTTGTAGTCGATCGACAGCGCAGCGGTGTTGGTGCTGGCTTGCAAGTCGCCGCCCACGGAATTGCCGGCGCAGGACGAGGGGTTGTTCGAGCCAATGGCGATCGGGGTGTTGTTGTTCTGCACCTGCAGATTGCCCTTGACCGCGGCGGCGAAGACGGTGGCGGGCGCCTCGCCCTTCGCCACCTGCTGGATCTGCAGATTGCCGCCGATCGCGGCGCCAGGGTTCACCGCGAAGCTGCTGAGGCCGGAGATCTGCAGGTTGCCGCCCACCTTCGCCGCCGCGAGGAGCGTGATGCCGCCGGCGTTTTCGGTCAGGTTGCCGGTCACGGTGTAGGCGAGGGTGAAGGTGCCGCCCTTGACGGTCACGTTCCCTATGATCTCGCCCGGGCACACAAAGTTGCAACTCTGCCCGGCCGTCACGGTCACATCGCCGGTAAAGGTGCCGGTGAAGCTGCGGTTGCATTGGCTCCCGTCACTAGCGCTGGTCTTTACCCAGAAGTTCTGCATTGCGGTCGTGCGTGCTTCGAGACGCGCTCTGCGAGCGCCCTCAGCATGAGGTCTGTTCTTGATGGCATTAAAAAATTCCTCAGCCTGAGGAGGCCGCGCAGCGGCCGTCTCGAAGGCCGCAGGGCGCCGATCCAGCCTGGGGGATCAGCCGATGCGGCCGGTTTCAACCCACTGGGTCGCGCGCTGGGCCAGTTCGGCGGCGGGCCCGAGACCGAGCTTGTTCTTGATGTGCTCGAGGTGGGATTCGATCGTCTTGATGCTGCGGGTCAGGGTCCCGGGGATCTGACGCGTGGTCCGGCCCTGACCTTTCAGCCGGAACACCTGCAATTCGCGGTCGCTGAGCGTGTGCATGGGCGAGGCGGTTTCGAGCGTGCGCCCGCCGACATACCGCTCGGCCAGCCGCCGCTGAAGCGCCTCGCTCATGTAGGTCTCGCCGGCGAGCGCGCGGCGGATGGCGCCGAGCACGGTCTCGTCGAGTTGGTGTTTGGTGACATAGCCGAGCGCACCGACGCTCAGCCCGCGTTCGGCATAGACCGCTTCGTCGTGCATCGAGAGCACCAGCGACGGGAGGTTCGGATAGCGCGTCTTGATTTCCTTGAGAGGTCCAGGCCGTCCTCTTCGCCGAGCGCAAGATCGATGATCACGAGATCAGGTCGACGCTTCCGGATAGAATCGAGCGCGGCGACGCGCGTGCCGACGGCCCCCCGACCGCGAGGTCCGGCTCGGACTCGATCAGCGCGGTCAACCCGCGGCGCAGCACGGGATGATCGTCGACGACGAGAAGCGTCTTCCTGGCGGGTCTCGCCGGTTCAGCTATGGGCGTGGGCATCGCCGGGACCTTCGCGCACGTCTTGCGTCTGCCGTGGGCAATCGAGTTGCGGACGGCTTCCTGTGCAATCCGCACGAGGTGCGCTTGCGCTTCGTCGCGAAGGTCGGGGCAGCCGCTATCGCATGAGAACGTGCAGGAGGCGCGGTAGGTGTTGCGGACATTGCGCGCCAGGGTCTCGATCCCGCCGACAAGACCGGCACCGTTCAAGCCGATCGCCCCAAGACCATGGGCGAGGTCGCGGGCCTCGACGATCGTCTCGTTCAGCAGCCGGACGATCTCGTCGGCCGCCGCGGCCGGGCCAGGTTGCCCGTTGGCCGCCAGACTTCGGGAGAGGGCCAAACTCAGCGCCGCGAGGCCGGCGAGGGACTGGCACAGCCCGTCGTGCAATTCGCGCCCGAGGTGCTGCTTTTCGCGATCGGCGATCTCGAGGACCTCGCGCTCCAGCAATTCCTGCCGGCCGACTCCCCGAGCCGCGGCCGCAATGTACTTGCTCGACATCGGTCGTCTCCCCAGGGTCGCGGGCTGACGCGTCGCTGCGTCAGCTCCGGCGCCCCGTTTCGCTGGTACGTTCGCAGACCGGCCGCTGGCTGGTCGACCGCGGTGAGGTGCCCGAGGCCGCTCTGAAAGATGTGCCGAAAGAGATCCCGAAAGCCGACATCTACCGCTGGTCGATCGAAAGCGATACCCCGGTCGGACGGCTTCGCCATCTCGGGCCCACAGTCCGCCTATCCGAGACCCCGCCCTATTGGGCCCGCCCCTCTGTCCCGCTCGGCCACCACCAGCCTGTTTGGCCCGCCCGCGCCGCCTAGCCCTGAGTTGCGTCAGCGAGGTTCGCGGACGATGCGGGCGAAGGTCGCGAGGATCCGAAACCCGGCTTTGATGGTGCCGCGGAAGGTACCGGCGACCTTGGATTTCCCAGCGAGGCGGCGGCCGTGCGGCACCGGAAGCTCCAATATGCGCAGGCCGGCGCGCGCTGCCCGCATCTGCATTTCGAGGTTCCAGCCATAGGTCATCTCGCGCATGCCGAGCCGCCTCAGCGCATCGGCGCGGATTGCGCGGAAAGCGCACATGTCGGTGAAGCGTACGCCGTAAACGAGACTGATCGCAGCGCCAATCGCGCGGCCGGCGAGCGCCTGATGGGTTCCCATGCTGGCTCGGGTGCGCGAGCCGATCACGAAATCCTGGTCGTCCTGGAGGATCGGCTGCACCAGGCTCGGGATCGCCTCCGGCCGGTCGCCGCCGTCGCCATCGAGAAAAACGAGGATCTCCGCCCCGTCCGCAATCGCCGCCGCAGCCCCTTTGGCACAGGCCCGGCCGTAACCACGCTCTCGCTCGACGAGCACCGTTGCCCCGGCGGCCCGCGCCTCTGCGGCAGTGCGATCGCGGCTGCCGCCATCGACGACGATGACGTTGTCAACCCAGCCGCACGGTATGGCCGCGAGCACCGCCCCGATCGCCCCCTCCTCATCGAGCGCCGGGATGATTACGGCGATGCGCGCGCCGCGGCGCTTTACAGGCTCCAGCGAACGCCGCACGAGGCACAGGCCGGCGGCGGTTTATCGCTCAACAATGCATGGCGAAATTCCTGGTAGCGTGGCCCGTTCCAGATCTGCCGAAGGCTCTCCTGGGTCGCGTCACCCAAGGTGAAGTTGTCATAGCCGCGCATCGAAAACGGCGCGATGCAGCACGGGATCGCCCGGCCGTGGGCGGTGAAGTACATCAATGTCCAGGGCCGCCGGCACAACGACCATGGCTGGTCGTCGGCTGCGCGCTTGAGGCTCGTCCCCGGCTCGGTCGCGCCGGAGGCATTGAAGCGGACCCCGAGCGTCTCGGCAACGGCGGCGGCTTCCTCGAGCCGCCTCGGCTCGTCGCCTTCGAGCTTCTCGAACAACGCGGATCGGGCGCGCGCCAAGCCCTCTCCTTCCGGGGTAAAGACCAGGCGCTGAAGATGGATTTCCGAGACACCGATGCGGTGCGCCAGCCGCACAAATTCCGGCAGCTGGTCGATAGTCTCCTTCAGCCCGGTCAGCCACAGCGATACCAATGGGCGCTCGATACCCTCGGCGCGCTGCAGCGCGGTAAAGGCGCGCACATTGCGGACAATCCGGTCGAACATGTTTTTGCCGCGCACTGCGAGAAAGGTCTCGGGCTCGGCGGCGTCGAGCGACACCCGCAATTCGTCGAGGCCTGCAGCGATCAGCTCCCTGCCCTTGCGCTCGGTCAGCAGGGTGCCGTTGGTGTTGAACAGCACGTAGGTGCCGCGGTCTTTCAGATAGCGCACCATTCGGGGCAGCGCCTTGACCATCATCGGCTCGCCGACGCCATGCAATACAACCCGCGCGATCTGCGGAAATTGGTCCACAATCCGGGTGAAGAGCCCCCAGTTCATATCGGCGGGCGGCTCGAGATCCTCGAAGGTCCGCGGGCAGGTCTCGCACAACAGGTTGCAGCGATTGGTTGTCTCGATATAGAGGCAGACCGGCTCCTGCTCGGCAATCTCGCCGCGCGCGTCGCCAACGGCCTCGAAATAGCGCCGCGGGTCGGGTCTAGGTTGCGCAGTCAATGGCACGCCGTGCTCCGGACCTTTTGTTGGAAACAGTTCGCCAGATGATATCGACGGCGCAGAGTATGACAAAGCCGCCGTACAGAGTGAACCCCACCCAAGACGGGATATTGCCGGTCTTGGGGTCCCAGTAGAGCAGGACAGCCGCGAGAGTGAGCCACCAGGCCGGCCACCATGGGGCGGCGGTCAACAGCGCGACGAGCCAGACGAAATACCAGGGATAATGGGGTGACGCGAAGAACAGCGCCGCCGTGCCCAACGCCATCGCCCAGTTCAGGCCCGAGCGCGGCGCCGGCGGCCGGCGCAGAGCACCAACCGACAGCGCGGCCATGACGCTCACCGCGAAGCCGAAATAGGCGGCGAGCGGCATCGGAACGATGCGCCGGGTCATGCCGAGGAGCCAAAAACCGGTGCCGGAGCCGAAATTTTCCTCCGCGACATAACCAGGCAGGAACCCCAGAGCGCGCGACCCGACGCCGATATAGGGGAGGTAGGCGGCAACGATTACAGCGATGAAGGCGGCGGGCCATCGCCAATCGCGGAAGTTTGACTTTGCCGGGCGCCACAGCGCGGGCGCCAGCACCAGCGGGAAAAATTTGACCAAGGTCGCGGCGGCGAGCGCCACGGCCGACCAGACGCGCCTCCCGCTGACGGCGGCGGCGAGTGCCAGCGCGGTAAATGTAACGACAGCCGCGTCGACATGTCCCGAGCCGGCAATCTCCCATATCGGCAACGGGTGCCAGGCGTAGAGCAGGATGTGCTCCGGCGGCCGCCCGGCGGCCCGCAATATAGAGATCAAGGCCCCGATGCCGACGGCCTCTATCGTGACAAACACGAATTTTATTGCGAGCGCCGTCTCGCCAAACCGGCTCGCCACCAGAAACAGCATCTGGGCAACCGGCGGGTAAATCGTCCGAGCGTAATTGTTACGGTTGATATTTGGAAAGATCACTGGGTCGCGCAGCGGCGCGAGCGCGGGATCGGTCGGAATGTAGCGGTACGGGTTGATCCCCGCAGCCTGGACCCGCCCGTCCCAGATGTAGCGGTTGATGTCGTCGGACAAAAAGACCGGCGCCGCGAGCGCGATCAGGCGCAGCAGTACCGCCGTTCCGAGAATCAGGGCCAATGCGGGCCGCTGATCGGGGCCGCGCAGGACGAGAACTGCAGCAACTGCCCAGACCGCTCCCTGGACCAAGGCGATGATGACAAAGGTGGGCAGGTCACGGTCGAATTGAGCGGCCAGCCCGCCCGCCGCACCCGCGAGCAGCAGGCCGGCAAGCGGCAGCAGCCTCGACCGCGCCGTTCGCGCCCCCACCTAGCCTTCCCGCGCCGGCGGCGGAGGGAATGGAGGGGGGGCGGCGCGGCCGAACAGGCATTCGATCCCGCCATTCTCGGCCGCCAGCTTTTCGAGGAAAGCCGCGGTACTGGGCGCCCGATAGCCGTTGAGATACGGGCGCGCCGCGCTCCGGCACGGTCCAATCTCGCGGGCAAGCATCGCGAGCGTCGCCTCGTCATCGACATCGTACCATTCGGGCAGCGGCGCGACCGTCACCCCGATCTCGCCGGCTCGGGCGAGCGTCTGCCGGAACACCCGCTCCGTGCTCCAGTCGATGTCCTCGAACAGCCGCTGGTGAAATTGCTTCAACCCGATCAAGTAATAGCCGCCATCCGCGGCGGGCCCAAGAACGACGCGGTCGCCCGATTCCCGCAGCCGGAGAACCGTCTCGACCAGGAATTCGGTCGACAAGGTCGGGCTGTCGGCGTTGACGAGGCAAACCGAGCTGCAGCCTGCAGCAAAAAGGTCCCGCGCCGCGTGGAACAGACTGCGCCCGATTGTCGGCTCCCTGGGCGGCAGCAGTTTGAAGCCGACCGGCAGCACGTCATTGAAGAAGGGCTCGGAGCCCAGCGGATAGTACGCGGCAAAGCCCTGGATCGGCACCTGCCTCGCCGCAGCCATGATGTTCGCCGCAACGTCCCTCAGACAGCAAGTGTTGAGCTCCGCGGCCTCCTCATGGGTCAGCGGCGGCACGAGGCGGGTCTTGACGGTCCCGGCGACCGACGCCTTGGCCATGATCGCAACCGCGCAGCGTTCTTCAGGCAAGGTGGCCCCTCTCTCCCGCATAGTGGCCGGTTTTGGCCGAATTAGGCCACTACCCGGAGGATTGGCTAGTGACTCACTTCCGGTTGACCTTGGGATACGATTCTGTTAAGGCATGCGGCGATGCATAGCCAGCGCTACGAGCTTCGACTTAGCCGCTCGGCGTCCTGAGGGACGCCGAGCCGCCGTCGTCGCCCGCCCCAGCTCGGGAACTCTCGCGCTCGCTGATGCTGATGTCTCTTTTCGATTTGAACGACATTCTCCCGCTTCCGGCCGTTTTCCCGGCGGATGTAGAGCCGCGTTTCGGTCGCCGACTTAGCACCGGTCGGCGGCTTTGACGCCAGCCGGCCGCGATCCTTCCCGATCTCAACAACGGAACCGCCACATTTGGTGGCGAGCCTGCGACCAGGAGTTTCAGATGACCAGCATGCCTATCCACAAATATCGTCCCTTTCCGACCATCGATCTGCCCGACCGGCGCTGGCCGGCGCAGGTTATCGACCGCGCGCCGCTGTGGTGCAGCGTCGACCTGCGCGACGGGAACCAGGCCTTGGTCGAGCCGATGGGGCCGGACCGTAAACGCCGGATGTTCGAGCTGTTGGTGAGGCTCGGCTTCAAGGAGATCGAAGTCGGCTTTCCCGCGGCATCGGAAACCGACTTTGGGTTTATACGCGAGCTGATCGAGCAGCGGCTGGTCCCCGACGATGTGACGATCCAGGTGCTGACCCAAGCCCGGCCCGAGCTGATCAAGCGCAGCTTCGAGTCGATCCGTGGCGCCCGCCGCGCCATCATGCATCTCTACAACTCGACTTCGACCTTGCAGCGCCGCGTCGTGTTCGGCCTGGACAAGCCGGGCATCGTCGACATTGCGGCGACCGGGGCCAAGCTCATTCGCGAGCTCGCCGGGGCGATGCCGGAAAGCGAGATCATCTACCAATACTCGCCGGAGAGCTTTACCGGGACCGAGCTCGACTTTGCGGTCGAGATTTGCGAGGCGGTCATGGATGTATGGCGGCCGACACCCGACAAGAAGACGATCCTCAATCTCCCGGCGACCGTCGAGATGGCGAGCCCGAATATCTATGCCGATCAGATCGAGTGGTTCGGCCGCAACATCCGCGACCGCGAGGCGATCACCCTCAGCGTGCATCCGCACAACGACCGCGGCACCGCGGTGGCGGCCACCGAACTTGCGGTAATGGCCGGCGCTGAGCGGGTCGAAGGCACGCTCTTCGGCAATGGCGAGCGGACCGGCAATGTCGATATCGTCACCTTGGCGCTCAATCTGTTCAGCCAGGGGATCGATCCGGGGCTGGTGATCGCCGACATCGACGAGATCGTCCGGACCGTCGAGCACTGCAATCAGCTCCCGGTGCATCCACGGCATCCCTATGCCGGCGAGCTCGTCTACACCGCGTTCTCGGGCTCGCATCAGGATGCGATCAAAAAAGGCTTCGAGGCGCTTGCCAAGCGCAACGACCTGTTATGGGAAGTACCGTATCTGCCGATCGATCCGAAGGATCTGGGCCGCACCTACGAGGCGGTGATCCGGGTCAACAGCCAGTCCGGCAAGGGCGGCGTCGCCTATGTTCTGAAGGCCGATTACGGGCTCGATCTGCCGCGCGGTCTGCAGATCGAGTTTTCGAAGCGCGTGCAGGAAATGACCGACCGAACCGGAAAGGAGGTGACGAGCGCCGGTATCTGGTCATTGTTCGAGGAGACGTATCTGCGGCGCGATGGGATCCAACTGGCCGATTACAGCATTTTTCCCGAGCCGCGCGCACCGGAGCGCCGCCGCATCGCGGCGACGATCCTCATCGACGGCGCGGAACGGCGGGTCGAGGGCGTCGGCAACGGCCCGATCGCTGCGTTTGTCGACGCCCTGCAACGCGCGTGCGACATCGAGCTGACGGTCGTCGACTACCGCGAGCACGCGATCGGCGCGGGGGCCGATGCGCAGGCCACGGCCTACGTTCAAGTCCGCGATTCCGGCGACGCAACGCTCTACGGGGTCGGCATCGACGGCAATATCGTGACTGCTTCCCTGAAGGCCGTAGCGAGCGCCGCGACCCGCGTATCACAACATACGAACAGGCAATAGCTACGGCGCACCTGCCATAAAAACAGAGGCGAAACGCTGTCGGTTCAAGGGCAAAATCGTCATTCCGGGACGGCCCGTGGGCCGGGCCTGGAAGCCATGAACACCGGCTCCTGAACCCATTCTCACAGGTCAGTGTTCATGGGTTCCGGGCTCGCAGGCATAGCCCGCGCCCAGGAATGCCCGGGCGTGCGAGGGTGATGCTGGATCGGAGTGGACGTATGTTCAGCTGGCGCAAGAACGGCTCGAAATGCATGGCGTGCAGCTTCCGCAGTGGTGGGCTCCCTGGCGAACGCACGATCGGCGTCGTCATCGAGGGCGCGACAGGTCGGCTCGGCACGACGCAGCATTTGCGCTCGCTGATGGCGATCCGCGGTGAGGGCGGGGTGCCGCTCGCGAATGGCGACCGCCTCGTGCCTAAGCCGCTATTGCTCGGCCGCAACGCGGCAAAGCTCGCGGCCCTGGCGGAGGCGAATGGCAGCCTCAAATGGAGCACCGATCGCGACGCCTGTCTCGCCGACCCCGAGATCGCGATCTATTTCGACGCGGCTGCGACCGGAGGTCGGCCGGCACGCGCCGCTGCTGCGGTCGCCGCCGGCAAGTACGTGTATCTGGAAAAGCCGCTCGCCGAGACTCTGGCCGACGCACTCGATCTGGCGCGGCGCGCCGAGCGCGCGGGTCTCAAGAACGGTGTCGTGCAAGACAAATTGTTCCTGCCCGGTCTCACCAAATTGCGCAAGCTCTACGAGGCCGATTTCTTCGGGCGGGTCTTGTCGATCCGGCTCGATTTCGGCTGGTGGGTGTTCGACGGCACGCCCTATCCGGCGCAGCGGCCGAGCTGGAATTATCGCAAGGCGACCGGCGGCGGGCTGATCCTCGATATGTTCACGCATTGGCGCTACATTTTCGATCGCCTGCTGGGCGAAATCAAAGCCGTGTCGTGCCGCCACGTCACGGCGCTGCCCGAGCGCCGCGACGAAACCGGCAATCCTTACCGGGTCGATGTCGAGGATACGGCCTTCGCGATGTTCGAGCTGGCGGGCGGCGTTGTGGCGCAGGTCAGCTCGTCCTGGGCGAGCCGGGTCAAGCGCCACGATCTCTTGCAGATCCAGGTCGACGGCACCCGAGGGTCGGCGGTGTGCGGGTTGCACCGCTGCTTCGTGCAGCCGCTGGCGGCGACGCCGAAGCCGTTCTTCGATCCGGAACGGCCGCAGCCAATGATCTTCGACGAGCAATGGCAGGAGATGCCGGATGTCGAGCCGGTGCGCAACGGCTACCGCGCCGGCTGGGAGCTGTTCCTGCGGCACGTCGCCGAAGACGCGCCATTCCCGTCCCCATTTCTGGAAGGCGCCAAAAGCGTCCAGCTCGCCGAAGCCTGTTATCAGAGCCATCGCGAGCGGCGCTGGATCGATCTGCTGGAGCTGAACCTGTAAGATATGTGCGGCAGGGGATCGGCGGGTGGGGGCGGCGGCCCTGGACTATCACTGGTCCTATGTACTGGCTTTCTGATCGGCCTGATGTTGATCTTCTGCGTACCCGAGCTGTCGCTGACGATCCCGCGCAGCGCCGGCTTTGTTCGATAACAAAAAGGAGTTGCAGCGATGGATTTGCGCTTCACCGCCGATGAATTGGCGTTTCGCGACGAGCTGCGCGCCTTTTTTCGCGACAACCTGCCGGGCGACGTCCGCGAGCGGATGCGCCTCGGTCACGCACCGACCAAAGACGACACCGTCACATGGCAGAGGATTTTGAACCAGCGCAATTGGGCCGCCTATAGCTGGCCTAAGGAATATGGCGGTCCCGGCTGGACGCCGGTGCAGCGCATGATCTTCCTCGAGGAAAACCAGCTGGCGCCGGCACCCGAAGTGTCGTCGTTCAACATCACGATGATCGGGCCGGTGCTGATCCAGTTCGGCACCGAGGAGCAGAAACATCGTTTTCTACCGCGCGCCGCGAATATCGATGATTGGTGGTGCCAGGGGTTCTCCGAGCCGGGCGCCGGCTCCGATCTCGCCTCGCTCAAAACCGCCGCCAAGCGTGACGGTGACGACTATGTCGTCAATGGCCAGAAGATCTGGACCTCGACTGCGCACCATGCCGATTGGTGCTTTTGCCTCGTGCGTACCGATCCGCAAGCCAAAAAGCGGCAGGAGGGAATTTCCTTTCTGCTGATCGACATGAAAACGCCGGGCATCACGGTGCGTCCCATTATCTCGATCGACGGCAGCCACCATTTGAACGAGGTGTTCTTCGACGATGTGCGGGTGCCGATATCGCAGCGCGTCTGGGAAGAGAACCGCGGCTGGGATGTCGCAAAGTTTCTGCTCGGTCACGAGCGCACCGGCATCGCGCGGCTCGGCAAGTCAAAGGAGCGGGTCAAGTTTGCCCGTGAGACGGCGCGAGAGATGCGCGCGAACGGCAGGCCATTGATCGAGGACCCTGCCTTTCGGCACCGAGTTGCGCAGCTCGAAACCGACATGAAAGCACTGGAGATCACGCAGATGCGCGTCGTCTCGGCGCATGACAAAAGCCACGACGGCAAGCCCGACCCGCTGTCCTCGGTGCTCAAGGTCAAGGGCACCGAACTGTTGCAGGCGACCACCGAGCTGGCAATGGATGTCGGCGGACCGCTCGCGATGCCCGACTGGGCGCAGGAACTGGCGGCGCTCAGCAACGAGCCGGAACTCGGTCCGGAATGGGCGACCGAAGCAACCCGCAGCTACCTCTTTCTGCGCGCGGCCTCGATCTATGGCGGCACCAACGAGATCCAAAAGAACATCCTGACCAAAGCCGTGCTGGGCCTCTAGCGGAGAATTAACCGAGACCCGTCACTTGCTGCCCCTCACCCTCCCGCTGACGCGGGTCTCTCCCTCTCCCCGCATGCGGCCGCATGCGGGGAGAGGGCTGGGGTGAGGGGCATTCGCCGTGCACGGCGGTAAAGGGAGGCATGAGGTATGGATTTTGATCTGACCGAAGAGCAGCGGCTGTTGCGCGATTCGGTCGAGCGCCTGCTCGCCGACCATTACGGATTTGATAAGCGCCACTCTTACCTCGCCGAGCCCGAGGGTTGGAGCCGGAGCCTTTGGGCGCAATATGCCGAGCTCGGGCTCTTGGGCCTGCCGTTTCCCGAGGATTACGGCGGGTTCGGCGGCGGCCCGATCGAGGTGATGCTGGTAATGGAGGCGTTCGGGCGCGTCCTCGCGGTGGAGCCTTATTTGGCGACGGTTGTGCTCGGCGGAACGGCGTTGCGGCTCGCCGGCAACGACGAGCAGAAATCGGCCATCCTGCCGCAAATTGCTGAAGGCGGAATGATCCTCGCCTTTGCACATGGCGAGCGGCAGGCGCGCTACGACCTGAGCGATGTGCTGACGACGGGCAAGCCCAAAGGCCGAGGCTGGGTGCTTGATGGCGCCAAGAGCGTGGTCCTGCACGGCGACAGCGCGCAGCGCCTAGTCGTCAGCGCCCGAACCGCCGGCAAGCGGGACGATCCCGACGGCATCACGTTGTTTATCGTGAATGCAGCAGCGAACGGCGTAGCGCGGCGCGGGTACCCGATGCGCGACGGCACGCGGGCGGCGGAGATTTCATTGAGTGGTGTCGAGGTCGGCGAGGAGGACGTATTGGGCGAAATCGGTGCGGTGTTCCCCGTGATCGAGCGGGTGGTCGAGGCGGGCATTGCCGCCACCGCCGCCGAGGCGGTCGGCGCGATGGAGACGATGCAGGCGATGACGCTCGAATACCTGAAAACCCGCCAGCAATTCGGCCGCCCAATCGGCCAAAACCAAGTCCTGCAGCATCGTGCGACGGAGATGCTGATGGAGCTCGAACGCGGGCGCAGCATGGCGATGCTGGCGGCGATGATGGTCGAAGAGCCCGATCCCGCCGAGCGCGCCCACAACATCGCGATGGCAAAGGTCGGCGTCGGCCAGGCGAGCAAATTCATGTCGCAGAACGCGATCCAATTGCATGGCGGCATCGGCATGACCGAGGAATATGCGGTCGGTCATTATTTCCGCCGCTGCATGGTCATCGAGCACACCTTCGGGGACACCGCCCACCATTTGTCGCGGCTGGCCGAGCAAGTGCGATAATGAATCGGTGACCACCTTATTCGAGAACCAAGCGCCGCATCCTCTGGCGGACCTGCTGCGCCCGCGCAGCCTGGCGGACGTTGTCGGCCAGGACCATCTGCTCGCCGCCGATGCTCCGATCGGCCGAATGGTCGCGAACCGCAAATTGTCGTCGATGATTCTTTGGGGCCCGCCGGGCTGCGGCAAGACGACGATCGCCCGGCTGTTGGCGCAAGGCACCGATCTGATGTTCGAGCCGCTGTCGGCGGTCTTCTCCGGTGTCGCGGATCTGCGCAAGGTGTTCGACGCGGCGAGGAAACGCCGCGAGATGGGCCAAGGCACGCTCCTTTTCGTCGACGAGATCCACCGCTTCAACCGCGCGCAGCAGGATGCCTTTCTGCCGGTGGTTGAGGACGGCACGGTGATCCTCGTCGGCGCCACGACCGAGAACCCGTCCTTCGAGCTGATCGGCGCATTGCTGTCGCGTGCGCAGGTCTTTGTATTGCGGCGCCTGGACGACAACGACCTGGAAACCCTGTTGCAGCGCGCCGAAGCCCATCTGGGCCATCCGCTGCCGCTGACCGACGAAGCGCGTACGGCCTTGCGTGCAATGGCCGACGGCGACGGCCGGTTCTTGCTGAACCTGACTGAGGAGATTGCACAGCTCCAGACGGAACAGCGGCTCGGACCCGACGAACTCGCCCGGCTCGTGCAGCGCCGGGCGCCGCTCTACGACAAAGCCCAAGAGGGTCACTACAACCTGATCAGCGCATTGCATAAATCGCTGCGCGGTTCGGATACGGATGCGGCGCTCTATTGGCTCGCCCGTATGCTGGCGGGTGGCGAGGACCCGATCTACATTCTGCGGCGCCTCACTCGGGCGGCTGTCGAGGATATCGGCCTCGCCGACCCGCAAGCGGTCGTGCAGGCGCTCGCCGCGTGGGACACCTACGACCGCCTCGGCTCCCCGGAAGGCGAGCTGGCGATAGCGCAATGCGTGATCTATCTGACCACGGCGCCGAAATCGAATGCAGCGTACCAGGCGTACGGAGAAGCCCGCGCGATGGCGCGCGAGACCGGCTCGCTGATGCCGCCGATGCATATCCTCAACGCGCCGACCCGGCTGATGCGCAACCTCGGATACGGCAAGGGCTATGTCTACGACCACGCCACCGAGGAAGGCTTTTCGGGCCAGAATTATTTTCCCGAAGGAGTGCCGCGGCGCAATTTCTACCGGCCGGGCGAGCGCGGCTTCGAGCGGGAGATCAAGAAACGGCTCGAATATTGGGACAAGCTGCGCCAACGCACAGCAGCGACAGCCCAATGACCGAGGCCGGCGAAACCATAACCGTCGACAGCAGCGACGGCTCGCTCCGGCTCGACCGCTGGTTCAAACGGCATTATCCCGGTCTGGGGCACGGCCAGCTCGAAAAGCTGCTTCGCACCGGGCGGATCCGCGTCGACGGCAAGCGGGCGCGGTCCAATGACCGGGTCGGTCCGGGCCAGGCGATCCGCATTCCGCCGCACGAGTTGGCGCTGCCGCCTCGGCTCGTGCGACCGCAGCCGCGGCCGGCGGACGAAGCCATGCTGCAAGCGGCGATCCTGCGCCGCGACGAGGCGGTCATCGTCCTCGACAAGCCTCCGGGGCTGGCGGTTCAGGGGGGCACCGCGACCGAGCGGCACGTCGACGGGCTCCTCGACAGCTTGCGGTTCGGCAATCCCGAACGCCCGCGCCTCGTGCACCGGCTCGACAAGGAGACGAGCGGCATTCTCGTCATTGCCCGCACCGCTACTGCCGCTGCGTTTTTGACCCGGGCCTTTCGGGAAAAGACGACCCGTAAGACCTATTGGGCCGTAGTCGTCGGGCGACCGAAATTAGCTCAGGGCCGCATCGACCTGCCGCTCGCGAAATCGCCTGGGCCCGGCGGCGAACGGGTCCGGCCCGACGCCGAGGAGGGCCGCCGCGCCGTCACTTATTACCAGGTGATCGATAGCGCCGGGACGCAGGCGAGCTGGCTCGCCCTGATGCCGGTCACCGGGCGCACCCATCAGCTGCGCGCTCATTGCGCCGCGATCGGCACACCGATCCTCGGCGACTTCAAATACGGCGAGGCGGCGGCCCATCTGGCGGGCGTTCCCGGATCGCGCCGCCTCCACTTGCATGCGCGAAGCCTGTCGATGCCGCATCCGCTCGGCGGGCGATTGCAGGTGACCGCGCCGCTTCCGCCGCATATGCGGCGCACCTGGGAATTCTTCGGCTTTGCCGGTGACGTGGAGGACCCTTTCGCCGAACTGGATGTGGCGTGATGAAGCGGTTCTATCAAAACGCCGAGCCTACAAAGAGGGCTGGCGGCTATGCCATCACTCTCGACGGCAAACCAATCAAGACACCAGGCAAGCGCGATCTGCTCGTACCGCGCGGGGCGCTGGCGGCGGCCATGGCCGAAGAATGGAATGCCCAGGAGACAGAGATTCGGGCAGCGACGATGCCGCTGACCCGCCTCGCCACCACAGCTGTCGATAGGGTCGCGACGCAACGCGATGCAATCATCCGGCAGACCGCCAACTACGCCGCGACCGACCTCGTCTGCTATCGGGCAACGCACCCGCCGGCGCTGACTGCCCGTCAGCAGGCGATCTGGCAACCGCTGATCGACTGGGCAGTATTGCGCTACGACGCTCCACTCTCGGTAACCACCGGGGTCATTCCGACGAAACAATCGGCGACGAGTCTTCGCGTCTTTGCCGCAGCCGTTGCCGTGCAGGACGATTTTGCTCTGACCACACTAAATGTGGCGACTGCCGCCTGCGGCTCGCTGGTGATCAGCTTGGCGCTGCTCGAAGGGCAGCTCGATGCAGAAGAGGCTTTCGCCGTCTCGCAGCTCGATGAAAGCTTTCAGATCGAGGCGTGGGGCGAAGACGCCGAACAGGCCGCACGCCGCCGTGCACTGGCCGCCGATATCCAAGCCGCGGCGCGATTCATGTCGCTACTGCGCGCCTGAGCTCAGCCTGCTTTCAGCAGGTGGAACACGGAGCGGCAATGTTCGGTGAAGTCCCGCCTTACGATCGACCACCCGCTGTCGCTGAGCCGCTTCTCCCAGAGCTTTAGAGGGTACCCCTTGTATCCCACCTCCCACTGGTGTCCCCCGGCCGGTTCTGGTTGGAAATGCTTTCTCCAGAGCAGTTTTTTCATCGAGAAATACTGCTTGAGCGTGCTGCTGTTTGCGTAGAGCTCGACAAACACCTGGAATCCCATGTAGGGGACGGAGACGATCAGGTATTTCGCTCCACTCTCGTGGAAGGTAGCGAGGACCGAGCCGACGCGTTCCCATTCGATATGTTCGAGCGTCTCGCAGCAGAGGATCGCGTCATATCCGCCAATTTCGTCGGACCGCAGTTCGCATATGTTCTTTTCGAGATGAGCGACCTTCGGGTAGGGGAATGATCGCGGCCCTCTGTCGAGCGTAGTTACAGCATATCCGATGTTGACGAGGAGACTGGTGACGAGCCCGAGAGCCGGCCCGATCTCGAGCACGGAGCGGCAATCGGTAGCCCCGAGCAAATAGAGTTGCGTCCACTGGTGTGTGATTCGCTTACGAGAATAATAGGCCAACCATTCGCCTGGTCTCGGCTCTCGCATTCCGCACCGATCCCTCTCAAGCGGTCACGGGCTTCTCCGCGGCTTTTTCGCGTCGGAATTCGGCAAAGGCCTTGCTCGCCGCCATCATCGACTCGCGGATGATCGGCACGCCGACATAACCCGAGAGGTGCAGCAGGACTTCCGTCAATTCCTCTTCGGTCCAGCCTTGACGCAGCGCCATACGCAAATGGAGCCCCAGTTCGGGCTCACGGCCGGTGGCGGCGTCCGATACGACGCAGATCAGGGCGCGGGTCTTCAGATCGAGGCCGGGCCGCGTCCACAGCGCGCCGAACACCGTTTCCGTCGCCACGTCGATGAATTTCTTCATCACCGGGTCGCTGTAGATCTCGCGGGCCGAGCGCTCGACCGCCGCATCGCCCATCAGTCGGCGCCGCATCGCCGCGCCTTTTTTATGCAATTCGCTCTCGGCCATTCCGTCGTCCTCCTCCTCGGAATTGGCTGTCGCCAATGAGACTCAGAGCCGCGGCTCTGGCCTTGCCGGATCGTCGATGCTATCTGCCCCATTCATTGGTCGTGAGGCAACATGCAGGATGTTCTCGACCGCTTGGAAAAAAAGCGGGAAGCGGCCCGGGCGGGCGGCGGGGTCCGCCGGGTTGAAGCCCAGCACCGGCGCGGCAAGCTCACCGCGCGCGAGCGGCTCGAATTGTTGCTCGACCCCGGTTCCTTCGAGGAATGGGACATGTTTGTCGAGCATCGCAGCCACGATTTCGGCATCGACGAGCACAAAATCCCCGGCGATGGCGTGATTACCGGCTATGGCACGGTGAATGGGCGGCTGATCTTCGTGTTCAGCCAGGACTTTACCGTATTCGGCGGGTCGCTGAGCGAAGCGCATGCCGAGAAGATCTGCAAGATCATGGACCAGGCGATGAATGTCGGGGCCCCGGTCATCGGGTTGAATGATTCGGGCGGGGCGCGCATCCAGGACGGGGTCGCCTCGCTCGCCGGCTATGCCGAGGTTTTCGAGCGCAACGTGCTGGCTTCGGGCGTGATACCGCAGATTTCGATGATCATGGGCCCCTGCGCCGGCGGCGCGGTTTACTCGCCGGCGATGACCGATTTCATCTTTATGGTCAGGGACACCTCATACTTGTTCGTGACCGGGCCGGAGGTGGTCAAGACCGTCACACATGAGACCGTGACCCAAGAGGAATTGGGTGGCGCGTTGACCCATACGACACGTTCGGGTGTAGCCGATCTCGCATTTGAGAATGATGTCGAAGCGTTGATCGAGCTGCGGCGGTTCGTCGATTTTTTGCCGGCCTCGAACCGGGCACAGCCGCCGTTGCGGCCGACCGCCGATCCCTCCGACCGGATCGAGCCGTTGCTCGACACCGTCGTGCCGAGCAGCGCCAACAAGCCCTACGACATGAAAGAGTTGATCGAGAAGGTCGTCGATGACGGCGATTTCTTCGAGATCCAGCGCGACTTCGCCCGCAACATCCTGATCGGCTTCGCCCGGATGGAAGGCACGACGATCGGCATCGTCGCCAACCAGCCGATGGTGCTGGCGGGCTGCCTCGACATCGACAGCTCCCGCAAGGCGGCTCGCTTCGTTCGGTTTTGCGATTGTTTCAACATCCCGATCGTGACGTTTGTCGACGTCCCCGGTTTCCTGCCCGGAACGGCGCAGGAGCACGGCGGCATCATCAAGCACGGCGCGAAGCTGTTGTTCGCCTTTGCGGAAGCGACCGTGCCAAAGGTGACGTTGATCACCCGCAAGGCCTATGGCGGCGCTTACGACGTGATGAGCTCGAAGCATCTGCGGGGCGACATCAACTTTGCCTGGCCCTCGGCGGAGATCGCCGTGATGGGGCCGAAGGGTGCGGTCGAAATCATTTTCCGCGCCGACCTCGGAGACGAAGCTGCGATCGAAGCGCGCACCGAGGAATACCGCAAAAAGTTCGCGAACCCGTTCGTCGCCGCGAGCCGCGGCTTTATCGACGATGTCATCCAGCCGCGCGAAACCCGGCGGCGGCTGTGCCGTGCCCTCGCAATGTTGCGCGGCAAACAGCTCGCCAATCCGCCGAAAAAGCACGACAACATCCCGCTGTGAGAAGATTGCCGTTTACTTCGACCAGATTGCTTCGTCGCTGCGCTCCTCGCAATGACGGCTGCTTTTTCGCTGTCATTGCGAGCGAAGCGAAGCAATCTCGTGCTGCCGCTCGGACCCCATGTTCCGCAAGATCCTGATTGCCAATCGCGGCGAGATCGCCTGCCGTATCATCCGGACTGCGCATCGCATGGGCATCGCGACGGTGGCGGTTTATTCCGATGCCGACGCCGAGGCTCTGCATGTGCAGATGGCCGGCGAAGCGATCCGCATCGGGCCCGCGCCCTCGGCCGAGAGCTATCTCATCATCGAGCGGATCGTCGAGGCGTGCCGGCAGAGCGGCGCCGAGGCAGTCCATCCTGGCTACGGGTTTTTGTCGGAAAACCCTGCTTTTGCCCGGGCGCTTGCGAAGGCCGGAGTGACCTTCATCGGCCCTCCGGCGAAGGCGATCGCTGCGATGGGCGACAAGATCCAATCGAAAAAGCTGGCTCGCGCGGCCGAGGTTTCGGGCGTGCCCGGTCACCTCGACGTCGTTCCCGATGCCGATGCCGCCGTCGCGATCGCCCGCGACATCGGCTATCCGGTCATGATCAAGGCCTCGGCCGGCGGCGGCGGCAAGGGTATGCGGATCGCGGCGAACGACGCCGAGGCGCGAGACGGTTTTCGCTCGGCGGCGAGTGAGGCGAAATCGAGCTTTGCCGACGACCGCATCTTCATCGAGAAATACATCGAAGAGCCGCGGCACATCGAGATCCAGGTGCTTGGCGACGCCCACGGCAACATCGTCCATCTCGGGGAGCGCGAATGCTCGATCCAGCGCCGCCACCAGAAGGTCATCGAGGAGGCGCCGAGCCCGTTGCTCGACCCCGAAACCCGGGAGACGATGGGCAGGCAAGCGGTCGCGCTGGCGCGGGCCGTCGATTACCGCTCGGCCGGCACGGTCGAGTTCATCGTCGACCAGCGGCGCAATTTCTATTTCCTCGAAATGAACACGCGGCTCCAGGTCGAGCACCCGGTCACCGAGCTGGTGACCGGGCTCGATCTCGTCGAGCTGATGATAAGGGTGGCGGCCGGCGAGCCGCTCCCGTTTGCGCAGACGGATGTGAAGCTCTCGGGCTGGGCCATCGAGGCGCGGGTCTATGCCGAAGACCCGGCGCGCAATTTTCTGCCCTCGATCGGCCGCCTCGTGCGGTACCGGCCGCCGGGCGGAGAAGGCGTCCGCCTCGACGCCGGAGTGTTCGAAGGGGCCGAGATCAGCGTCTACTACGACCCGCTGATCGCCAAACTCATCGTCTCGGGCCCCGACCGAGAAACCGCCATCGATCGGCTGTCCGGCGCCCTGGATGAGTTTTATGTCGCCGGCGTGCAACACAATATCTCTTTTCTGGCTGCGGTCGCGGCGAAGCCCCGGTTTCGCGCCGGCACGCTGTCGACCAATTTCATCGCCGACGAATTCCCCGGCGGGTTCGTCCCGCCATCCGAGTTTGTCGAACCTGACCGCGTGATCCTGCTCGCCGCCGCCTTGGCCGGCCGCCGCCTGCGCGAGCGCGAGACGGAGATCGACGGCAAGCTGGCCGGGGCGCGGATCGATATTCCCGAGGACTACGCAATTCTGCTCGACGGCCGCCGACATCCGGTTTTCGTGCGAGCAGAAGGCGGCGCCTACCGCGTCGAAATCGAAGGAGAGAGCCGCCTCGCGACGACCGATTGGCAGCCGGGCCAGCCGCTGCTCCATGCCCGAGTTGAGCAGCATGTTACGACCGTCCAGATCGAACGTCTGACGGGGGCAGCATTCCGGCTGATGCACCGTGGCGTCATACGTCATGCCCAGGTGCTGTCGCCGCGCGCCGCCGAGCTGCTCGCGCTGATGCCGCAGAAGAAGGCGGCGGACACCTCGCGCTTGCTGTTGTCGCCGATGCCGGGCCTGCTTTCCTCGATCGTCGTCGAGCAAGGCCAGGAGGTGAAAGCGGGCGAGCCGCTCGCCATCGTCGAGGCGATGAAGATGGAGAACGTGCTGCGCGCCGAACGCGACGGACGCGTCGCACGCATCCGCGCCAACCCGGGCGACAGCCTCGCCGTCGACCAGGTAATCCTCGAATTCGAGTGACGGGCATTGAAGAAAACCGTTCGCCTCAGGATAGCCGGCACGGTGCAAGGCGTCGGATACCGGATTTGGATGACGCGTACCGCCGCGAACCTGGGGCTGCGCGGCTGGGTCCGAAACCGCAGGGACGGCAGCGTCGAGGCGCTGGTGACGGGCGCATCGGAAGCTGTCGCGGCCATGATCGAGGCCAGTCGAAGGGGGCCGTTCGGGGCCCACGTCACAAACGTGGCGGTCACCCCAGATCAGGATGATGGCAGCATGGGGTTTGTCGCCCGCCCGACCGAATAGCTATTCGAACAGCGCCAGGTCGATCGCGTCGCCCATCTTGTTGTAGCCGGCATCGCTCGGATGCAGGCCGTCGCCGCAATCGTCACTCGGCCGCATCTGTGTGGGATGTTCGGGGTCGCGCAACGCCTGGTCGAAATCGGCGACCCCGTCGAAGGCGCCGCCGTCGCGGATCCAGCTGTTGACCGCCACACGGACCTCCTCGCGCTGCGGGTTCCACGCATTGGTCATGTAGGTCTCGTTGCCGAACGGCGTGAGCGTGGCGCCGATGATCTTGATGCCGCGGCTGTGGGCGCGCAGCGCCATCTGCTTGAGACCGGCGATCATCTGCGCCGCGGTGGGCTCCTCCTCCGGCTTCTTCCATCGGTTGCGCAGATCGTTGGTGCCGAGCATCACAATCACGTGGGTGACCCCGGGCTGGGCTAGAACGTCGCGGTCAAAGCGGCGCAGTCCGCTGTCGCCGCGGATGTCGAAGAGGATGCGGTTGCCGCCGAGCCCCTGGTTCATGACCGCCATCGGCCGGCCGCGGGGGCGCGCCATCAGGCGGCGCGCGAGTTGGTCGGGCCAACGGCAGAAGGCGTCCATCGTCGAGATGTTGCCGTCGGTCAGCGAGTCGCCGAGCGCCACGATGCCGCCGGTGTCGGCGCCGGCCGGCACGTCGACGCCGCAGACGAAGAACCAGTCGCTGGTGAGGCTGGCGATCGGCATCACATTTGCCGCCGTGAAGTCTCCCGGCGGCGAGATGTAGTTGGTCTGCCGTGCATAGCGGCCGGTGATCTGAAAATCGTTCAAGATCTCGCCGGGCAGATAGAGGCTCACCGCGAGATCGGCCAGCGGCGCCACGCCGAGTGCCACCGGATCACTGAACAGGACAGCGCCGGCGGCGATCGTCGCCGTGTTCTCGCCGCCAAAGCTCAGCTTGCGGCCGGACCCCGGGACGATGCCGGGACCCGCGTCGCGCAACGCGATATGCGCGCCGCCGATGTCCAGCGGACGCCCTCCATAGGCGTTCGAGATCCGCACCCGCAGGGTGTCGCCGCCGAGACTGGCGCGCATGGTCATGCGCAAGGTCTGGTTGGTGAAAGCGCCGGTTTCGGCGGGTGCCGGAGCCGTCGTCCAGGTGCCGACCCAATGCTGGTTCTCAGGCATATCGTCTCTCCCGGTCTTGCGAGGTGTGGTGGGCTCGGCAAATCTTATGCCCGCGGCTGTCCCTTCGCCAACGCAAAGCGCAGGCGCCCCCACACCCCTGTTCCTCCTGTTTTATCAGGTCGAGATCAGGCATCGCCAACTCCTACAACGACAATCCCGCACCCGCTCAGGGTGCCGATGCCCGTATAGATATAGTGCGACTATGGCAATTACGTGACCGGAATTATGTTCTTCGGTGGAAAGGTTTTATGCTGTGGGCCGAAACCTGGCAAAAGCCCTCCCCCTTGAAGGGGGAGGGTTGGGAGGGGGTGATGTTTCCCGCCGCAAGAGTTGAGACATGAAGAAGCATCCCGTCGACGGCGCCCATGCGCGAGCTCGCACTTTACGGCAGAACATGACCGAGGCGGAGAGGCGGGTCTGGCAAATACTGCGCTCCCATCGAATGACGGGGTACCAGTTCCGTCGCCAGGTACCGATCGGCCGCTACATTGCCGATTTTGTGTGCCCTACTTTGTGTGTGAGAGGGGCTCGGTTGATCGTGGAAATCGACGGCGGCCAACACAACCGCTCGTCGCCCCGGGAGGCCGAGCGAAGTGGGTTCCTGCAAAACCAAGGATATCGCATTCTGCGGTTTTGGAATAACGAAGTCCTGGCAAATATCGACGGCGTCCATGAGACGATCGCTGAGGAGCTGGGCCGCCTCACCCCCACCCAAACCCTCCCCCATCGAGGGGGAGGGCTCCAAGGAGAGAACAACGTTCATAGTAACGACACCGAGGGGGCCCCGCCTAACGCCAGTTAGGCCCGTTTGCTACAGGGCTCGGCTCAATCAAATTCGGACCCCTTGGTGGCCCCTGAATCAAACCCCGGCGCCCAGACCGAAGAAAAGTCCGGCAGTCTCCTCGTGCTGGCGCTGTTGGCGCCGCTCGTAGGTGCGGCAGCGGGGCTGTTGGGGCGATCTTTCGGCTTGTGCTCGAAGCGGCCGATCGCTTTTGCGACGCGTTGATCGCCGCCTCGTCGCGGGCGGCGCCCGGACGTTGTTCCCCGAAGTCCTATCGACCCTTCATTCGACAGGCCGGTTTGGGTCAGGTTATCCCAGGCAAAGTTAGCAATCTAGAGCCCCTCCGGATCTCCAATCGGGCGGTAGCCGTCAATATCTTGTGCCGCGCCATGCGCTCAGTAAAGACGCAACCGGTCAAGTATTTGCGACCCGACAGGCTCCCTTGGTTCCAAGCACAAACCCCCGGCGCGCGCCGAAAATTATTGAGGGATAGAACGAGAGCTTATTTTCCACTTCAGGAGGGTTGTCATAATGGAGATTATGCGTCTTTGACGAAGGCCCGCGCGCGAGGCCGGGACACAACATCTAGGAACAGGGTAGTTGCCGCTATTGCCCAGCGGCAACCAAGCCCCCGTCCTATCGGTGTGACCTGTGTTTCCGCAGCGCTTCAAGGTAATCTTTCAGCGAGCCGCGTCCGAGCACGAAATTCCGAGCAGCCTGATCCGCTTCTGGCGGATGTGCCTTTTGCGCGTTTTCGATCACTTGCTTAAGAATTGGCGGAATTGGTTCGCGTGGTGGCAGGTAACTCACCCCCCTCCTGATACAAGGGGAACTCGACCACGGCGGGAATTCTACCCGAATGTGCTATATAGGGCCGGCAACAACGGCTATCAAGAATATAAACCACGAGAGTCAGTCATGATTCACGCCATTGCCGCAGCCGTCATTGTGATGCTTGTAACGGCAGCGGTCCCCTCCATCGCGTTTTCAAAAGACGAAAAGTCCCCCAACGACTGCGGCAAATACCTTGGTGAGATGTCAGAGGGCTTGGACACCCTAGAGGCTCTTGTCCCCAACGTGCCACCCGAGGAAGCGAGCTATCTCGAAAAGGAAGACTCCGCAGCCATCCAATCACTTTCGGGAAAACGAATTTATGATGTAGAGCATCGCCCACTGTATGCCGCATGGCATCTGCACAACGAATTCCATTGGGCGCGAGAGGAATTGAAGGGCGATCAGCGCTTAGCGGCTCTACCAGACCTAAAATCCAACCTGAAATTCACTATCGAAATGGCTTCGCGCCTCCCTCATCCAATGGCCAACGCAAAAATCGCGTGGGATGCATTTGACAATGCTGATAAAGGACGGTCTTTGACTTTGGAACAGGTCCGACTTGGCGCAGAGAAATCAGAATTTCTGCTCGGCGCGCCGGGCCTTTATATTTGGTGTCTCGCCAGCTTTCTCCCCGAAAGCAAAATAACAAAGGGTTGTTTCACTCAACTGCAAGGACAACGGCGCGGCAGTGTGAAGCTACCTAGCGGGTGCGAGGCCCAACTACCATCTAATTGCGCGGATTGGAGAATGTAAACGTGCAAAACCAAAGCGATCAAATAGCATTTATCCGGGCTGACTATACAGCAGAGTTTGTCGCCAAAGAGATGCTCCCAAAGGTCGATGTTATTCCCAAGACCGGCAACGCTGTAGCGATAGTTGCCGACCTTTTTTTGCGGAAAGCGACTAAGAGCTTAGATGCCGTCTGCGTGCTTTGTCAGAACGGCTTTACCGAAGATGCCCTTGTTTTGGGAAGAACCATCCTTGAGCTGTGTCTGCACTTAGGCACCATTGCCCACCCCGACTTGCCGGAGCAAAGACAGTTGAGGGCGGAGTCATTGATCTACGATCGAGAGCGGCAGCGTGCCGAGAAGCGGAAGGAGCTAGAGAATCTTAAGCGCCAAGGAAAATGTCTCGACTGGATCAATGACCTTGAGGCCGGAGAACCCGCCTTTCAGGAAGTGAAAATGCCGCCGGGATTTGTGCCGCTCAAAAGGCTCAAGGACATGGCGACCGCTTTAGGGGGAGAGTGGGAATGCGACTATCATTTTCTCTATTGGAGTGTTTCTAAGCTCGCCCATCCGAGCGCCCTTGGTAGCCACACCTATATACAAGAACCCGACCTAGATGCGGAAACGCATAGGGCTATAGCTGTGGCATTCTCAATGCATTGCCGTTTGTCGCGGATAGGACTTAGCTTGCTTAACCTGGACGCTTTGCAGCCGCAGCTAGAGTCGTATGCGGCAAGGTTTGTGGCCGCAAACCAACAGTAGACCCACGTTGTGTGGATTTGCCCAAGCGGCTTGGCGGCGCCCTGCAGCGCCTCTCGAAATCAACCACGTCGAAGCCGCGCCCATGATTGCAGCCATGAGAGTACTCAGCGCCTTCTTCCCCATCATCTTAATGGCGGCTCCGGTCTTGGCGGCTGAGCCGGAGCCGAAGTGCGGTGTAGATATGCCGCACACCGCCGGGAGTTTGAGCTTCGATCCAACGACAATCGAGAAGACCGGGGCTTTCCTTATCGAGGGTGGGCTCTACCGGGAAGGCGAGCTCGGAACCTGTGTTGCCGTCCACATTGAGTGCCTCAAAAAGATGAACCAATGCGACATGGTCGAGGTGCTGATATTGAAGCTGGGGCCGTACCCCGAGATAGGCCCGATCAATCTCACCGATCCGATGCGCATTGCCGCGTGGACCAAGGACGGCCTCACAGCTGCGGGCGACACCCACCTGTGCCAACGCACTCAGCTAAACGTCGATTTTGTCCACCGAAAGGTACAGCTTGTCGCGACGGATCGGTGTCACCCAGGTAACCCGGCTGTGATCGAGGAAGTCCGGACCTTCTCGATGTCCGCGTTCGAGCGGAAGCGCCCCTTGACCGGCGACCGCAACTAAGTCGGCTGCGCGCGCCGACATAGGCCCCACCGTGAGATTTTCCCTAATCGATCTTGTGCGACGTCGAAGTGTAGATCACCGATAGAAACGTCACCGGCCTCACCGATAGAGATGTCACGCTCCTCGGTTTGCCTGAGGCTTATCGAGGTGGCGTGGGATGACGGTGATCACGATGAGCCGCAACGAGCTGACGCGCCTGCGGGTGCTAATCGATATTGCCGACGGACGGCTATCGGTTGCGGACGCCACGGGGCTGATTGGCGTCGGCCGAAGACAGATCTACCGACTGCTGCAAGCCTTCCGGGCCGATGGTGCGGACGGTCTGATTTCACGCAAGCGCGGCGGGCCGAGCAACCGCGCTCTGGGTTCGGTGTTCCGGGAGACCGTGCTGGCCATTGTGGGTGAGCGCTACGCCGATTTTGGCCCGACCCTGGCGGCCGAGAAGCTGTCGGAGCTTCATGGCCTGGATCTCGGGGTCGAGACGTTGCGGCAATGGATGATCGGCGCCGGCCTTTGGGTTCGACGGAAAGACCGGCTAAAGCGCGTCCATCAACCTCGCGCTCGGCGCGATTGTCTGGGTGAGCTGGTGCAGATCGACGGCTCCGAGCACTGGTGGTTCGAGGACCGCGGCCCGCAATCCACCCTTCTCGTTTATGTCGACGACGCCACCAGCCGCCTGATGCACCTGAAGTTCGTCGAGACGGAATCGACCTTCGACTACTTCCAGGCGACGCGGGAGTATCTCGAAGCGCATGGCAAGCCGGTCGCGTTCTACAGCGACAAGCATGGCGTCTTTCGGGTCAATACCGCCGGGGCAGTCCAGGGCGACGGCATGACCCAGTTCGGACGGTCGCTGCACGCGCTCAACATCGACATTCTTTGCGCCAACACGCCACAAGCGAAGGGCCGCGTCGAGCGCGCCAACAAGACCTTGCAAGATCGCCTGGTCAAGGAGCTTCGTCTGCAAGGTATCAGTACGATTGCCGCCGGCAATCAACTGCTTGCGGGTTTCCTGGCCGATTACAACGCCCGCTTCGGCAAGGAGCCGCACAACCCCAAGAACCTCCATCGGCCATTGTCGGCCGACGACAATCTCGCCGACGTCTTCGCCTGGCGCGAAGAGCGGACGGTTTCCAATAACTTGACCCTGCAATACGACAAGGTCGTCTTCCTGCTCGAGCCCAACGAGATCACCCGCGAGCTCCGCCGCAAGCGCGTCACCATCGTCGATTATCCCGACGGCCGGCTGGCGATCCGTTACCGCGGGCTCGACCTGCCTTACACCACTTTTGACAAGCTGCGGCAGGTCTCGCAGGCCACCATCGTCGAGAACAAGCATCTCGGCGCCGTCCTCTCGCATATCCGTGAGCGGCAGATCGAACGCGCGGAAGCTCGCAGTCAGTCCGCGCCACGCCGTCAAGGGCAGGTCGGCCATATGTTCAAAGTCGGCTGAAGCTGGTCCGGTTGCCACACCGACAAACCGGCACCGCACCGGCTTGTCGACATTGTCTGTCGGTTCCGATTCTCTGCGGCGGACGAGACGCCGTAAAGCCTGGCCCTGCGGGCCCCCGCCTCCGGCGGCTGCGGGCTTGACGGCGCCTCGCCCGCCGCAGCCCGTTCCACCATCAGTTCAATGCCTAATTGTCCGTCCAGCCCACCTCCTTGTGACATTTCTATCGGTGAGAAATTGTGACTTTTCTATCGGTGAGAGACACGAAGTGTAGGCGCCGGATTAAAATGTCACCCCTCTGCCAATTGAGCGACGAAGAGCTCTCGTGGCTCGAGGTTCCACACATAGCGTAAAAGCGGTGCGGTCATTGATGCTGGAGGCGAGGCCATATAGCGCCCCGTAGGGCGTTTGATGCGATGATGGTAATCGGCCAATCTTGAATTTACACCCTTCTGTGCCACATTGTGGCGCAGGAGGGTTTGCCATGTCTGCCAATGCTGTCGTTCGTGCCCGCATCGACGAAAAGATCAAGAATGAAGCCGCCGACGTGCTGCGCGCCATGGGCCTCACGGTGTCGGATGCGTTCCGCATGATGATGGTCAAGATCGCTAAGGAAAAGGCGCTGCCGTTCGGGCCGCTCGTCCCCAACGAGGAAACCATCGATGCGATGAAGGCGGCCAGGCGCGGCGAGCTTGTGACCGTCGGCCCGCCGGGGAAGCTGCTCTCTAGCCTGAATGCGGAGTGTTAAACACACCAGCCGGTTCAAGCGGGACTACAAGCGGGAGAAATTGGGACGGCACAGCAAGCGGCTCGACGCCGAGCTAATGGCAGCCGTGAGGGTGCTGGCGAAGGATGAGCCGTTGCCGCGGCGCTATTTCGATCATCCGCTCGGCGGCGAGTGGAGCGATCACCGCGACTGCCACATTAGGCCAGACCTCATTCTGATCTACCGCAAGCCGGACGACGCAAGCCTTGAGCTTGTCCGTCTCGGTTCGCATAGCGAGCTTGGGCTATGAGCGACCCGCATCGAATGAGCGGGCGCGTCGCGCCGAGATTTGAATTTGTGGCGGATGCAGGCCCGCATCGTGCCCTCATGTCTGAACCTAGACGAGTATCAAAATTATGGGTGTAAGCCCCACTGGGGAGTCCCTGTAACAGTAAGAGGGCTACCTTGGGTGCCTGCCTAGCGCCCGTCAGGCCCGTTTGCTACACAACTCCGCTCAATCAAATTTGGACCCCTCGGTGGAGCCCGGCTCGAACCCTGAAGTCCGACCCGAAGAGAAGCCCGGCAGTCTCCTCGCGCTCGCCCTTTTGGCGCTGATCGCGGGCGGGGCAGCGGGGCTGATCTGTGCGGCATTCAGGCTGGCGCTCGAGGAAGCCGATCGCCTCCGCGACCGTCGCGGATTCGGCGCCGCCAAACGTTAGCTTTCTATGAGAATCCGGCATCACCGCGGGACCTTTGTCGCGCAATCCCAGCCGCGCCGCGCCGACGAGGAGCGGGCGCACCCCGTAAGCGTTCGAGATTCGCACACGCACCCGGTCGCCGCCGATGCTAGACGCGCGGGTTCATCCGCAGGGTCTGATTGCTGAAGGCGCCGGCCTCGGCGGGCGCGGGCGCGGCGGCCCAGGTGTCGACCCAATGCAGGTTTTCCGGAATGGCGCTTTTCCTCCGCCGATGACGAAACTAAAGGTCCCCTGAGCGAGGTAACCAAGGACTTCTAGGATGCCACAACAGTCGGACAGCCCCTAATGCCAGAAGACCGCTCCGACACGGCGCCCGAGCCGACCACGATTCATCCCGGCCCGGATCATCCGCTTTCGGCGACCACTCGGGCGGAGATGCCTCGATCGCCCGCTGCCGACAGTTCGGGCGACGCGGAGGAGGGCCGCCGCATCGGGTTGCCTTATCTTTCGCTCCTCGCCTTTGCGGTTGGCATCGTCGCCGGCTTCGGCGCGGTCGTTTTCCGGGATTTGATCGGCCTGGTTCACAACCTCTTGTTCCTCGGCGAATTTGCGACCCGTTACGACGCCAACATCTTCACCCCGCCCAGCCCATGGGGACCTTTCGTTATCCTCGTGCCGGTGGTCGGGGCCATCGGCGTCACCTTCCTCGTCACCAAATTCGCTCCCGAAGCGAAAGGGCACGGTGTGCCCGAGGTCATGGATGCGATTTACTATAATGGCGGCGTGATCCGACCGATCGTCGCTGTCGTGAAGTCGCTTGCCTCGGCGATCGCGATCGGCAGCGGAGCGGCCGTCGGCCGCGAGGGACCAATCATCCAGATCGGCTCGGCCTTCGGCTCGACCTTGGGCCAGATCATCCGCATGCCACAAGGGCAGCGCATTACGCTCGTTGCCGCCGGCGCCGGCGCCGGCATCGCCGCAACTTTTAATACGCCGATCGGCGGTGTCCTGTTCGCAATCGAGCTGATGATGCCGGAGGTCAGCGTCCGGACTTTCCTGCCGGTGGCGCTTGCGACGGGAACCGCGACCTTCATTGGGCGAGTGTTTTTCGGCGACCAGCCAGCCTTCGTCGTGCCGCTGCCGCCCCTCCAGCACCCCGACATCGGCGCGGCGCTGCTGCTCTTTCTTTATGCCATTCTCGGCGTGATTACCGGCCTCGCCGCAACCGGCTTTGTTCGCGGCCTGCATTTCCTCGAAGATCAGTTCGACCGGATCAAGGGGCCGTATGTAAGGCATGTCTTCGGGATGCTGCTGGTCGGCATTCTGATCTATCTGCTGCATCAAAACTTCGGCCACTACTATGTCGAGGGCGTCGGCTATTCCACAATCCAAGCGATCGTGAACGGGCAGCTGAACGCCGCTTGGCTCTTGGCGCTGCTGTTCGTCTGCAAGCTGTTTGCCACGACGACGAGCCTGGGGTCGGGATCCTCCGGCGGGATCTTCTCGCCCTCCCTTTTTATGGGCGCGACACTCGGCGGCGCCTTCGCTTCGGCGCTCATTGCCGTTCACGTGCCGCTTCCCATCGATGTGCCGGCGTTCGCTATGGTCGGCATGGCGGCGATGGTCGGCGGCGGCACCGGCGCGGCAATGACCGCCGTCACGATGATCTTCGAGATGACGCGCGACTACAACATCGTGCTGCCGATGATCCTTGCCGTGGCGCTCAGTCTCGGCGTGCGCCGCGTGCTGTCGCCGGAGAGCATCTACACGATGAAGCTGGCGCGCCGCGGCCACCTCGTACCCAAAGCGCTGCACGCCAACATGTTTCTCGTGCGCCGCGCCGCGGATGTCATGGACACCGATGTGCTCGTCTTGCCGGCCGAGACCGATTTTGACGAGTTTCTGAGCCGGCCTGAGCATCAAGGCCGCATGCGGCACGTCATCGTCACCCGAAACAACCGCATCTTCGGGGTCGTGCGCGTCAACACGGGGATCCGCCGAGGGCTGGCAAAAGTGGATACCGGCATCACTCTTGGCGACGTCGCCCGCCCCAATTTCACGATCGTGCGCGAAGACGACATCGCCTTCGAGGTCATTCAGCGGATCTGGCGCAAGCGCGCCGTCATGGCGATTGTCGTGCGCGGCCGTGGCGTGCCGCGGCCGCAGAACATCGCGGGCGTGATCACCAAAGAGCACGTCGCCGACTCGGTAGCGAGCAGCGTGCAGATCTACCCGACCTAGCTCGGCCCAGTCGGTGCGCCCTCAGCCGAAATTCCACACGGACCCAGCCGAGGCCTACGGCAATCTACTGGTACTGGCACTCTTGGCTCCGATCGTCGGCGGCGCCTCCGGGTTGATCGGGGCGCTCTTTCGGCTTGCGCTCACAGCGGCCGATCGGTTTCGTGATGCCGCGATCGCCTCGGCTCACGGCTGGAACCTCGCTGGGTTCTTCTGCATTGCGGCCGGCTGTGCCGCCGCCGTTGCGATCGCCGCTTGGCTGGTTCAGCGGTTCTCTCCGTATGCTGCGGGGAGCGGCATTCCGCAGGTTGAGGAAATTCTGAATGACGAGCTGCCGCCAACGCCGCCTCTTCTGCTGCTCGTGAAATTCTTTGGAGGGCTCTTGGCAATCGGCTCAGGGCTGGCGCTCGGTCGCGAAGGCCCGAGCATTCAAATGGGCGCGGCGATGGCCCATGTTGTCGGCAAACTGTTCCGCCGCAATTGGCACGACTGCAAGGTGTTGATCGCGGCGGGTGCCGGTGCGGGTTTGGCCACCGCTTTCAACGCGCCGATCGCCGGAGCTGTCTTCGTTCTCGAAGAGCTGATGCGGCGCTTCGAGACGCGAACGGCGATCGCCGCACTCGGGGCCTCCGCGGCCGCCATTGCCGTTGCTCGGGCGTTTCTCGGCCCTGCGCCGGACTTCCAGGTAGAGCCGCTCGCTTATCTCGGAGTCAAGACCTGGCTGCTCTTTGCCGCACTGGGGGCTATCGCCGGGCTGGCGGCAGGGCTCTACAACTCGGCGCTGCTGGGAGCACTTGCAGCGATGGACCGCCTCGGCCGCTGGCCGGTCGAGATGCGTGCAGCAGTCATCGGTGCGGCAATTGGAGCGGTTGCCTGGTTCACGCCAGGGCTGGTCGGCGGCGGTGACGACATCACGCAGCGCACGCTGGCGGGTGGCACGTCGCTCGTAATGCTGCCATTGGCGTTTTTTCTGCGCTTTGGCCTCGGCGCAGTGTCTTACGCAGCGCCGGTCCCGGGCGGCCTCTTCGCCCCCATTCTGGTGCTGGGAGCGCAGTTCGGATGGTTCTGTGGCGCCCTCTGCCACATCGCTTTCCCCGACATGAACCTCGACCCCACCGCATTCGCAGTGGTCGGGATGGCGGCGTTCTTCACCGGGGTGGTGCAGGCGCCGGTTACCGGCATCGTGCTGGTCATCGAGATGACCGCGAGCTTCACGATGTTGCTGCCGATGATAGCGGCCTGCTTTACGGCGATGCTGGTGCCCAACCTCCTCGGTACCGCCCCGATCTACGATTCGCTCCGTGAGCGGACGCTCAGGCTTCAACAGACCGCTATTCGAACGGCAGATGCACGAGCAGGAAATACCCGTTGATCATCAATAATGTGCCGGCGATGGCGAGCATCCCGCTCAAATGAACGAGCGGGCGAGAGGCCGCGACGATGCTGACCGAACCGAGCACGATCGCGATCTGAAACAATGCCTCGGCGAAGTCGAAATTCGGGTCCCGCTCGGCGGCGCGGTCGCGCGTAGCCTCGAACTCCTTGGCCTTGGCGAGCAGTTCTTTTTTACCGTCACCGGTCGAGGAATCAGTTTCATACCGGTCGACCCTCTCGCGATAGCGTTTGATTCTATCTTCGATCTTGGCCCTGGCTGCCGCGGGCATATCCGGCAGCGCGAGAAGCTCCGAATCGAGCTGCTCGGCGGTCAGCTGGTACACAGTCTGGCGGATATTTTTCGCCTGATAGTAGCCGTAGATATCCGAGGCCTGGATATTCGAGTTGAGCATCGTCTTTGTCGCGTTCGACCCGCCGAGAGCGGTAATTGCGAGCAGCATCGCGATGATGCCGAGATAGATGCCGGTGAACTTGCGAAAGGTGGCGTCCGCCGCGGCGCTGTCGGCCTCGTCTTCCCCGTGGATTTTTTCGGCGATCTCGGTCGCTTCCACCTGCCCCTCCTTCGACAGCCGTCAGGCGGTCGTCGTGCCGCCCAGCGCGGCCTTGTAGGCCTGAACCGCTTTGGTAAAGCCCATCACCAGGGCATCGGCCGTCAGCTCGTGGCCGATCGACGCCTCGGCGACCTTCGGCAAGGCGTCGATCAGCGGAGGCAGGTTTTCGAGGTTCAGATCGTGTCCGATATTCACCACTAAACCGAGCTCTGCGGCGCGCTCCGCTGCGGCGGCGCAGGCCTGCAGTAATGCCGCGTGGTCGCCCTGGCGGAAGGCGGCGGCGTAGGAGCCGGTGTAGATCTCGATGCCGTCGGCGCCGGTATTGTGCACCGGCGCGACCGCGGCGGGGTCGGGATCGATGAACAAGATGACGCGGCAGCCGAGCGGCTTGAGTTCGCTGAGCGCAGCGTCGACGAGCCGGTGCTGCGCGGCGTCGAGCTTCCAGCCCTCCTCCGAGGTGAAGGCTTCGGGGCTGTCGGGCACCAAGGTGCACTGCTCCGGCTTCACCTCGGCGACGATGTCGAGAAAGCGGCGGTCGGGATAGCCTTCGAGGTTGAGCTCGAAAGCCGGGCGCCACGGCCGCATCAGCTCGGCCAGGCCGGTCACATCGCTGCGACGGATGTGCCGTTCGTCGGGGCGGGGATGCGCAGTCAGTCCGTCGGCGCCAGCCCCATGGGCGATCCGGCCAAAGCGTAGCACGTCCGGCACCCCAGTGCGGCGCGAGTTGCGCAACAACGCGACCTTGTTGAGATTGACGCTGAGCCGGGCCATGTCGGCTATTCCGCTGCGACGAGGCCTAGCCGATCGGCCGCGGTCTCGAAGAACCGCCTGCCGGTGGCGCGCTGGTTCTCGTAGATCGAGCCTTGGTGCTCGGCTGGGGGCAGCGGCAATCGGACCGGAACCGGGGCGAGGCGCGGCGTTAGGGTCGGGTCGCCGGCGAGCAAAAGCTCGTCGAACTTCGCGATGCCGCCGGCAAAGCCGAGCAACGGCCAGGCATCGGCGGCGCGGTATTGAAACAACAGAAACCGGCGCTCCTTGCCGGAAAAATTGGTCGCCGAGCCGTGCACCGCGCGCACATGGTGCACGGTGATCGAGCCGGCCTTGCCGAGGCACGGCATCGCAGGCGACAAGTCGAGACCGCAGCCATCGGGGTCGAGTGCGCCGCAGAACCGCCCGTCCGGCCCGTGATGGTCGTAGACCGGGCCGAGATGGCTGCCGGGGATCACCATCATCGGGCCGTTCTCGCTGTCGCAGTCGTCCAGCATGATGCCCACCGCGGCGAGATCATCGTTGGTGTGCGGATAGAACGCCCAGTCCTGATGCCACTCGACCGGCGCGCCATACCCGGCCGACTTCATGTTGAGCTTGCCGGTGTCGAACCGCACGGTGCCCCACAAATCCTTCAGCACTTCGACGATCTTCGGATGCCGCGCCGCCCGGGCATATTCCGGATGGTGCAGATGCGGCGTCTTGATGCGCCGCACCCGCGGCTCGGCCGCCGAGTGCGTGTCTTCGAGGTCGTAAATGTCGTCGTTGGCGGCGACGGAGCGCGCGTCGCGCACGAACTCCTCGGTGACGCGGCGCAATGCCTCGACCTCGTCCAGCGTGAGGATGTCGGGCAGCACGATGAACCCATCCCGGCGGTACTTAGCGAGGTCGACGGGCGACAGCATGATTCCTCCTGGAAACCCGGTGGCGTAAGCGAATTGCTGAGCCCCGAGGACGGGATTGTCAACCGCGGGGCGGCTGCAAGTCATTAAAGTTGATTTGGGCAAGGACTGTGTGCTTAAACGGTTGGCGGGGAGTTCGATCAGGGGATGCCTATGCCTACCGAGAGACGCTTGGCCGAAAGGCCGGCGAGGTCTGTATGGATGGCTGTCGCTGGCTTTGCGGTCTGGGTATCAACGGCGCACGCGACGGACTTTTGCATGACAGACCCTCGCGTTGAGGCCGTAAATTCGTCCGCCCCAGTGACTCAGAGCTTTTTGGGCCAGATCAAAGCGATCGGCATCAAGACGATCATCCGTTACTACGACCATGAAGACGAAACGCTCCCCGGGAAAACACTGAGGCGTGGAGAACGCGATGCCATCCTAATGAATGGCCTGAAGATGGGCGTCGTGTTTCAGCACAGAAACAATAAATTCGCCTCGTTCACTGCACTGCGCGGCCGCCAGGACGCAGAGCGAAGTCTCACGCTCGCCGCGGAGAATTCCCAACCGAGAGGCAGTGCAATATATTTCGGCGTGGATGGGGCGTGGAACAGGCCCTATGAATTGGCCAATATCAGGGCCTATTTCCAAGAAGTGAACGCGACACTGGCGGGCAGCGGCTACCGAATCGGCGTCTATGGCAGCGGGCTGGTCTGCAATGCGCTGCTGGCCAACGGCCTGGCCGAGCTGTGCTGGCTGGCAGCCCCGACCTCGTGGCCGGATTTCAGCGCCTGGTACCAGACCAAAAGGTGGAGACTGGTCCAGCTTCCCACCACGCAGTGCGGCGGCCGCAGCGTCGATTTCAATCTCGCCAATGGCCCCGAAGCGGAATACGGCCAGTTCGGGAGATGACAGGCGGCGCCGGCCCGAACCGGCATTGGGCCGTCGGCGTGGCCGCTGATGAAGATAATCGGAAGGTGGGTCTTGGGTCGTGCAAGTGCAGGGTCACGCCAGTTCACCGGATTTTACAAAAGTTAACTGGACCAATTTGCCGTTTGTTCTAACCTCCTGCGGTGCCAATCCCACCTTCTTCTAATGGAAGGGGCCTAATCATGGCAAAAACGGTAGCTGATCAGTTCGCGGAAATCCTCGCCGCGGCGGGGGTCAAGCGGATCTACGGCATTGTGGGCGACAGCCTAAATGGGCTAACCGACTCTATTAGGCGCCAGGGCAAGATCGAATGGGTGCATGTCCGGCACGAGGAAGTTGCCGCTTTTGCGGCGGGCGCCGAGGCGCATCTGACGGGTGAGCTCGCCGTTTGTGCAGGGAGCTGCGGGCCGGGCAATTTGCACCTGATTAACGGCCTGTTCGACTGTCACCGCTCGCGCGTGCCGGTGCTCGCCATTGCTGCACAGATCCCGTCGGCAGAAATCGGCGCCGGCTATTTTCAGGAGACGCATCCGCAAACGCTGTTCAGCGAGTGCAGCCATTATTGCGAACTGATCTCCGGCGCCAACCAGATGCCGCATGCGCTAGAGGTCGCGATCCGCGAAGCGGTCGGCAAGCGCGGCGTATCGGTCGTGGTGATTCCCGGCGATGTCGCGCTGCAGCCCGCATCCGATGCTTCGCCGGTCAAGGTCGCAGGGTTGCTGCCGGCTGCGCCGGTGGTGACCCCCGCGAAAAAAAACCTCGATCGCCTTGCGGCGCTGCTCAACGGTGAGGGCTCGGTTACGATACTGGCCGGGTCGGGATGTGAGGGTGCGCACAATGAGCTTTTGGCATTGGGCGAGCGCCTCAAGGCGCCGATGGTGCACACGATGCGCGGCAAGGAGCATGTCGAGTGGGAGAACCCTTACGACGTTGGCATGACTGGGCTGATCGGCTTCGCATCCGGCTATTACGCGATGCTCGACTGCGATGTCCTGCTGATGCTTGGAACCGACTTTCCCTATCGGCAATTCTACCCGCAGGGATCAAGCGTACGGATTGCACAGGTCGATATCAGGGCAGAGCAAATCGGGCGGCGCGCTGCCGTCGACCTCGCGGTGGTCGGTGACGTCCGGGCAACGATCGAAGGGCTGCTACCGCTACTCGATCAGAAACGTGATGGGACGCATCTTGCGCAAGCGCGGGAGCACTATGCCAAGGCGCGCAAGGGGCTCGACGAACTGGCCCTCGGTACTCCGGGCAAGCGGCCGATCCACCCGCAGCAGATCGCAAAGGCGATCAGCGACCACGCCGCAGCCGACGCTGTCTTCACCTGCGATGTCGGCCTGCCGACGGTGTGGGCCGCACGCTACCTGACGATGAATGGCGGGCGACGGCTCATTGGATCCTTCTGGCACGGCTCGATGGCCAACGCGCTGGCGCAAAGCATCGGGGCGCAGGCCGTCTACCCCGGCCGGCAGGTGGTCTCCCTATCGGGCGACGGCGGGTTCGCCATGCTGATGGGCGACTTCCTCAGCCTCGTTCAGCTGCGCCTGCCGGCGAAGGTGGTCGTGTTCAACAATGGCGCGCTCGGCTTTATTGAACTGGAGCAGAAATCCACTGGTTTTCTCCCATTCGGCACCGAGTTCAACAACCCGAACTTCGCGGCAATGGCCGAAGCCGTCGGCGTCCGTGGGATCAGGCTCGAAGACCCGGCCGATGTCGATGAAGGGATCCGTGCAGCCTTCGCGCATGACGGGCCGGTCCTGGTCGATGCCGTCGTGAACCGCACCGAACTCGCCATGCCCCCCGCCGTGACGATGGAGATGGCGAAGGGGTTCACGCTTTACATGGTGAAGGCGGTGATGAGCGGCCGCGGCGACGAACTGATCGATCTTGCGAGAACGAATTTGTGGCGCTAGCGCGAAGTAAGCCCGACTGAGAGGTGCACGATCATGAGCGACGAGCCTGCTGTCCCTTCCTCTCCAGCTCTTGGCCCTGACGATGAGAAACCCGTGTTCGCACCGTATAATCCGCCGGCCGGCGGCTGGGGTGCGTTGCGGGCGACGGCGAGAGCGCTGCGCGCGCAAAGCGTCGAGATCAGAGGCACCAGAGCGCTGCTGTCGATGAACCAGCCGGATGGCTTTGACTGCCCCGGTTGCGCATGGCCTGACCCGCGGCATGCTAGCTCATTTGATTTTTGTGAGAACGGCGCGAAGGCTGTCACCTGGGAGCTGACCAAACACCGTGTGACGCGCGAGTTCTTCGCGGCCCACACTGTGCGTCAGCTGGAACAAGAAAGTGACTACTGGCTGGAAGAGCAGGGGCGTCTGACGGAGCCGATGCGCTATGATACCACGACCGACCATTATGTGCCGGTCGGTTGGGACGAGGCGTTTGCACTGGTAGGCCGCGAGCTCAACGCTCTCGCCGACCCGAACGAGGCCGAGTTCTACACCTCGGGACGCACCTCGAACGAAGGCGCGTTCATGTACCAGCTGTTTGTGCGCCGCTTCGGCACCAACAATTTTCCCGACTGCTCGAACATGTGTCACGAGCCGACCAGCGTCGGCCTGCCGGAGAGCATCGGCATCGGCAAAGGTACCGTGCTGCTGGATGACTTCGCGTATTCGGACGCGATCTTCATCATCGGTCAGCAACCCGGCACCAACAGCCCGCGAATGTTGACCGAGTTGCACCGGGCGTCGCGGCGCAATGTGCCGATCGTCGTGTTCAACCCGCTGCGCGAGCGCGCCCTCGAGCGGTTTGCCGCACCTCAGGATCCGGTCGAGATGGCGACGTTCGGCGAGACGAGGATCGCCAGCGAGTATTGCCAGGTCCGCATCGGCGGCGATGTCGCGGCGCTCAAGGGGGTCATGAAGCTGGTCCTGGAGTTGCATGACGAGGCGCTTCGCAGCGGCGCGGAACCAGTCCTCGATCTCGATTTCATTGCGCACCATACCCACGGCTTCGAGCCATTCGCGGACGACCTCCGCCAGACAAAATGGGAAGACATACTGCGCGTCTGCGGCGTGCCGCGCGAACAGCTGGAGCGCGTGGCGGCTATATATATGCGGGCACGCGCGGTTATCGTCGTCTACGGCATGGGTATCACCCAGCACCGGCTCGGTACTGCGAACGTGCAGCAGATCGTGAATTTGTTGCTGTTGCGCGGCAATTTCGGCAAGCCAGGAGCGGGGATCTGTCCGGTGCGCGGTCATTCGAACGTGCAAGGCGACCGCACAATGGGCGTCGACGAAAACCCGAAGCCGGAATTACTCGATCAGATAAAGAAGGTATTTGGCTTTGAGCCGCCGCGGGCCCGCGGGCACCGTGTCGTCGACGCGGTCCAGGCGATGGTCGACGGACGCGCCAAGGTTTTCATCGGGTGCGGCGGCAATTTCGTCAGAGCGGTTCCGGACTGGCCGGCGGCCGAAGCGGCGATGCGGCGGCTGAAGCTGACCGTTGCGGTTAGCACCAAGCTCAACCGCGGTCACCTGGTCCACGGCCAACAGGCGCTAATCCTTCCCGTTCTGGCGCGCAGCGATATCGATATGCAATTGAGCGGTCGGCAGTCGATCACGGTCGAAGACAGCATGTCGATGGTCCACGCGTCGCACGGTCTCGTCGATCCGCCAAGTGAGCACCTGAAATCGGAGGTTGCGATTATCTGCGGCATGGCAAAGGCCACCTTGCCCGATTGCGGCATCGACTGGGACTATTTTGTCGACGACTACAATCGGATCCGTGACAAAATCGAGGAGGTCTTTCCGCAGCTGTTTGCCGGTTTCAACGAGCGCATCCGTCGTCCGGGCGGCTTTCACCTGACCATTCCGCCGCGCGAGCGGATTTGGAACACCCCCACCGGCCGCGCCAATTTCATCGTTTTCCCCGGCGTCAGCGAGGACGAACCGGTCAAGGACCCGGCCATGCTTAGGCTCGCCACATTGCGCAGCCACGATCAGTACAACACGACGATTTACACTCTCGATGACCGGTATCGCGGGGTGTTCGGCGGCCGCATGGTGGTCTTCATGAATGAAGCCGACATGCTTGCACGCGGCATTGCCGAGGGCGATCTGGTCGAAATCGAATCCCTGGCCGATGACAAGCACCGCGTGGTCGGCGGATTCTGGGCTAAGACCCATAGTATCGCGGCCGGCTCGGTCGGCGCTTATTATCCGGAGACCAATCCGCTGCTGCCACTCGCTTATCATGATGAAAAGAGCGGGACGCCGGCGGCAAAGTCGATCCCGGTCTTGGTTCGTCCAGAGCCGCCGCGGCTCAATCCCGGAAGCTGAGAATGTTTGCGTTGGAGGCCTTTCGTGTCGTGCCGCCGCCGGCGCGATGCGTCGCAAGGCAAGCTTGGCGCAGTGGCTCTACGCTGATCGGGGAACGCACCTTGGCCGAGGAGGTCCCGGTCGCGTTCAGCTATGACAGTGCGACGCATGCCATCTTGATGGCGACACCCGACGATCTCGAGGATTTTGCGCTCGGTTTCACTTACACCGAGGGAATCATTACCGCGGCGGCCGAAATAGCGGAACTCGCCATAGTCAGTGTTGCCGACGGGATCGTATTGCGAATGTGGCTGACGGGCGACCGATCCGATGCGTTCGCGGCACGGCGGCGTCGGTTTGTCGGACCGGCCGGATGCGGCATGTGCGGATTGGAGAGCCTAGCCGAGGCCAATCGCACAATACCGCTGGCGAGTTGTGATTTACAGGTGACCCGGCGGGACATCGAAGAAGCAGTGGCCGCTCTGCCGGCGAGCCAGCAGTTGAACATCCAGACCCGAGCCGTCCACGCAGCGGCGTTTTGGCGGCCAGATGAGAGCCTGGTTCTGCGCGAAGACGTGGGTCGGCACAATGCGCTCGACAAGTTGGCGGGCGCATTGCTGCGCGAAGGCTTGCCGGCTGCCGATGGCGTCATTGTACTGTCGAGCCGGATCTCCATCGAGCTCGTGCAGAAAGCCGGCATGATGGGAGCGGCTATCATCGTCGGGGTGTCTGCGCCGACGGCTTTGGCTGTCCGCACCGCAGAGGCAACGGGCCTAACCCTCGTGGGCATCGCACGCGACGATGGGTTCGAGGTGTTCACCCATCCCGAGCGGATCACCCGATACCGGTGAGGATATACCAATGGACCTCACAGCGCTCCTGCTGTCCCGCATCCAGTTCGGATCGACTATTGCGTTCCACATCATCTTCCCTTCCTTCACGATTGGGTTGGCGGCGTGGCTCACCGTGCTTGAGGCGCTGCATCTGTGGACCGGGCGCCCGGTCTACCGTCTGATCTTCGAGTTCTGGCTCAAGATTTTTGGTGTCGCGTTCGGGCTCGGCGTCGTCTCCGGGATCGTCATGGGATTCCAGTTCGGCACGAACTGGAGCGAGCATGCTCGGATGACCGGGCCGATCCAGGGCGTGCTTCTCTCCTACGAAACGTTCGTCGCGTTTTTCCTGGAGGCGAGCTTTTTCGGGATCCTGCTGTTCGGCCGCCCTCGCGTCCCGCCGTGGTTCTATTTGTTTTCGACGGCAATGGTGGCGCTTGGCACCTCGCTCTCGGCCTTCTGGATCATGGCCAATAACAGCTGGATGCAAGTCCCGACCGGCTATGTGATGGAGAACGGACAATTTGCTCCGAACGATTGGGCGAAAATTCTGTTCAGTCCGGTGCTGTGGGTGCGGTTTCCGCACATGCTCCTTGCCGCGTATCTCGTCGGCGCGTTTTGCGCTGCCGCGACTGGGGCGTGGTACCTGTTGCGCGGGATCTTTTCCGCCGAGGCGCGCATCATGCTCCGGATGGGCTTGCATCTCGCAGCCGTGCTGGTGCCAGTGCAAGGCTTAATCGGCCACTTCAACGGCGAATATGTCGTTCATCACCAGCCCTCGAAGATGGCGGCAATCGAGGCTCGCTGGCACGACGAGAAGCCGGCTTCTGAGGTGCTGCTCGCCTGGCCGGATGAGGAGAACCACCAAAACCTCTTCGCGATCACGCTGCCTCCGCCGCTCGGCAGCCTGATCGACTCCGACAGCATCTCGGCGGGAGAGGTAGGGCTCGAGAGCATCCCGCCGGAGAATTGGCCACCGGTGGCGATCCCGTTCTTCAGCTTCCGCATCATGGTCGGCTGCTGGCTGGTCATGCTGCTGATCGCCTGGGTCGGCTCCTATTTGATCCACAAGGGGCGCATCGAGCAGAACCGGCTGCTGCTCTGGGCGACGTTCCTCAGCTTCCCGCTGCCCTTCATTTCGATATTGAGCGGCTGGGTCACGGCCGAGGTCGGGCGGCAGCCCTGGGTAGTGTACGGCGTTTTGCGGACAGCCGACGCACTGACCCCGTTCCTGACCGCTCGTACGGTGGAAATTTCGCTGGCTGTTTATTGCGTCGTTTACAGCTTCGTCTTCGCCTTCGGAACCTACTACATCTACCGGCTGCTTCGCGCTGGACCGGAAGGGCGCCTGGTTGTGCCACCCGCCGCCGCCGTCCCCAACCGCCCGATGTCGGTCCTCGACGAGCACCACCTCGCGCCCACCACTCATCACGTCCCTGCAGGAGAATAGAAGTGGTCATCTTCTGGGTGGCCATCCTGGCCGTAAGCATTCTCCTCTACGTGCTGCTCGACGGGTTCGATCTCGGGGTCGGCATGCTCTTCGGTTTGACGCACGACGAGACGCGGCGGCGCGAGATGTTGAGCGCGATCGCGCCGATGTGGGACGGCAACGAGACGTGGCTTGTCGTGGCCGGGGTGGTCCTCTGGGGGGCCTTTCCGGTGGTCTACGCGACGTTGCTGTCGGCGTTTTATCTGCCGGTGCTGCTGGCGCTGGCGGGGCTGATCCTGCGCGGCGTCGCGTTCGAATACCGTAACAAGACGGAGCGGCTGCGCTGGATGTGGGACGCCGGCTTTGCCGGAGGTTCCCTTGTGGCTGCTTTCATCCAAGGCATGATCGTAGGCGCCCTCGTGGAGCAGCTTCCGATCACCAACGGTCAATACACCGGCGGCGATTTCGGCTGGTTCAGTCCCTTTGCGATGCTGTGCGGTGTCGGCCTGTGTCTCGGATATGCCTTGCTCGGCGCCTGTTGGCTGGTCAGGAAATGCGAGGGCGATGTCCGCGAGGAAGCGTATCGTTTAATTCCGTATCTCGCAGTTGCAGTGCTCGTCTTTCTCGTCGTCGTCTTCGCCTATGCCCTGGCCGAGAATCTTCGGGTCGTGCACCGATGGCTCGAGCGGCCATATTTGTTCGTTTTCCCGGCGATCGGCACCATAGCGGCGCTGGTGGCGGCCGCGAGTGTTCGGCATCGCCGGGATGGAGTGGCGTACCACATGGTGGCCCTGATTTTCGCGGCCGCGTTCGGCACATTGGCGATCTCATTCTGGCCCTACATGATCCCGTTCTCGATCACGATCGAGGAAGCCGCCGCACCCCATTCCAGTCTCGCCTTCATGTTCTGGGGCGAGGGTCTCTTCGTCTTCCCGCTGATGCTGCTCTACTCCGTGATCAGCTACACCGTCTTTAGAGGCAAGGTTCGGCCTACCGCCGACCACTACTGAACGGGCGCGGTGGTTGGCCCGATTAGTAAGGTGACGAGCCAGAGGGGCTGGAACGCGGCGTGCCCGGTCAGACCGGCGACGTCGCGCGATCGATCGCCCGGTACCAGCTGATCAGCGTCGCGGTGCCGATCATAAGCGCAAACCCCGCTGCGTTCACCGAGAGCTGCGCCGGAAGATTGTCGCTCCATTCGGCGAGAATGAAGTGGCCCAGCACCGAGAGCACAATGCCGAGGCAGAAGATCTGAAGCGAATGTTGGCCGCACCGGTTGATCGGCTGCATTACTCGCCAGGACAGGAATCGGGCGTCGGCCGGCACGAAGCGGACCACGACGACCGCTAGCGCTAGGAAATGCACCAGACGGATCGGGGCAAGATTGCTCTTATCGATAGGCCAGAGCTGTTCGATCAGGATGGCGGGAACCGTCCCCCATGCGTCGTGGACTGTCCAGCTCAGCTTGATTGCCGCAGACGCGGCCACAATCATCCCCGCTGGACCGATCAGCCAGCCGAATGGCGGCCCGATCGGGTGCTCGGCAGACCGCGGGTAGCCGCACGCCGCTCCGATGACAAAGAGGAACTGCCAGGCGAGCGGATTGAAGAACCACGCCTGATTGCCGGGATAGCCATGCAGCGAAACGCCAAAGGTTTGCGCCGCCAGATAGATTGCGAACGAGAGGACGAGAGCGGTCAGGATATGCCGGCGGAGGAGGAGCAGGACGACCGGGAAGCCGGCCAGCAGCACGATGTAGAGCGGCAGGATGTCGAGAAAGGTCGGTTGGAACCTCAGCTCCAGCGCCCCGATCACAGCAATGTGCGGCTCGGTAAAAAATTTCGCGACGTGCAACTCTTTGCCTGAGGCGGGATTTTGGAAGGCCAAAGCGTTGTACGACACCAGTGCTGTGAAAATTAAGAATATAAAGATGTGCGCGACGTAAAGCTGCCAGACCCGGTGAAATACCTTGGCCGCGGCGATAAACACCCCCTGCTTGAGCATCGCGCGCGACCATAGACCAGCGCCGCGGTATACCCGGACACGAAGATGAAGATCTCCGCCGCATCGCTGAAACCGAGCGATTGTACCGTGAAATGGCTCAGCAAATTGCCCGGGATGTGATCGACGAAGATCAGAAAGAGGGCTACGCCACGGAAAAAATCGAGCCGAACGTCGCGCGCCGACGTGACGGCTCTGGCCGATACCTCGCCGCGCTTGCCGGCGATAAAGAACCGGACGAGCTTCTCCGCCAGTTCAGCGGGTGATCGAAGATACGCGTCCCCGGGACGGTAGGCGCCTTGAGGGAGGGGCATAACGTGGATCAGCGGCTGCGCGGCGAAGCCTTTGTTGGGGGCTCAGCTCTATCTGACCGGCGATCGACAGTTTGCAAGGGGCCGCACGGGCTTAATCGATGTCGAGGGGATGGCAATTTTTGGCGGCCGGGCGCATTTTCCTGAGCGTACTGGTCTCACGCGAGGATGACGATCATGGCCAATGACAAGATGATGGCACAAATGTCCGGGAAAGGCGGCTTCATCGCCGCGCTCGACCAGAGCGGCGGATCGACACCGGGTGCGCTGCGCCTCTACGGCATTCCGGACAGCGCCTATAGCGGCGACGCCGAGATGTTCCGGCTCATGCACCAGATGCGGGTGCGGATCATGACGGCGCCCGCCTTCACCGGAGAGAAGGTCGTCGGGACGATCCTTTTCGAAGGAACGATGGACGGCGAGGTGCGGGGGAAGCCCACCCCGGCGTTCCTGTGGGAGGAACGGGGCGTCGTCCCCTTTGTCAAGGTCGATAAGGGGCTCGAGAAAGAGAACGACGGTGTCCAGCTGATGAGGCCGATGCCGGAGCTCGGTGCGCTGCTCACCCGGGCGGTGAAGCTCAATGTCTTCGGCACGAAGATGCGCTCGGTCATCAACCTGGCCTCGAAAGACGGCATCGCCGCCATCGTGGCGCAGCAATTCGAGGTGGCCGCGCAGATCGCGAAGCATGGGCTGATGCCGATCATCGAGCCGGAAGTCTCGATCAAGAGCCCCGAAAAGGCCGGTGCGGAAGCCATCCTTCTGGCGGAATTGACCAGGAACCTCGACGCCCAGCCGGATGGTCCGCGAGTGATGTTCAAGCTGACGCTCCCGGACGCTCCGGATCTCTATTTGCCGCTGACGAAACACCGGCGCGTGACCAGGGTAGTCGCGCTCTCCGGCGGCTATACGCGAGCCGAGGCCTGCAAACGCCTCTCCGCCAATCACGGCGTGATCGCGAGCTTTTCGCGAGCCCTCGTCGAAGACCTCAGGCACTCGATGAGCGATGCCGAGTTTGAGGCGGCCTTGGCAAGATCTATCGACGAGATCTACCGGGCCTCGACCGTGAAGGTTTGAGGTCGGGCAGCGCGAGGCGAAACCGGGAGCGGCGTCCGGGCATAGTGCCGGGCGAGCGCGGCGCAGGCCATCAGCTGCATCTGATGGAAGATCATCAGCGGCAAGACGATGAGGCCCAAGGTATGGCCGGCAAACAGCACATTAGCCATCGGGATGCCGGTGACGAGGCTCTTTTTCGAGCCACAGAACATGATCGCTATGCTGTCCTCGCGCGAGAAGCCCAGGCTGCGGGCCGCGAGAGCGGTGATCGCCAGCATCGCGGCCAGCAACCCGCCTGACACGGCAAAAAGGACAACCAGTGGACCGAGGGCGAGTTGGTGCCAGATCCCGCTCAGAGTGGCGCTGCTGAACACGGTGTAAACCACCAGGAGCACCGAGCCGCGATCGACGCCGCCCAGAACCTTGCGCCGTTCCCGCACCCAACTCCCGATCCGCGGCTGGAGCAGGTGGCCGGCGATAAACGGAAGCAGCATCTCCGCGCCGATGGATCGCAGCGCGCTCAGCGAAAATCCGCCATGCGACTTCAGCGCCAAACCGGCCAGCAACGGAGTTACGAACATACCAATAATGCTAGACGCCGAGGCACTGCAGAGCGCCGCCGGAACATTGCCCCCGGCGATCGAGGTGAACGCGACCGATGCCTGTACGGTCGACGGTAACGTGCAAAGGAATAGGAGGCCAAGGTAAAGCGGCGGCATCAGCACCGTTCCCGATAACGGCTGCAACGCGAGCCCGAGGATCGGAAACACCAAAAACGTCGCAGCGAAGACGACGAGATGCAGCCGCCAATGCAACGCGCCGGCGACGACCGCGGCGCGCGACAGGCGGGCTCCTTGCAGAAAAAACAGAAGCCCGATGGCGACCGCGGTCAGGGCTTCGAAGAGGCCGGCGCTCGCGCCGCGGCAAGGCAGCAGCGAGGCCAAGACTATGGTCGACAGCATGGCGAGGGTGAATTCGTCAGGACGAAAGCGGGATAGCGCGCTCATTAGACCGGTTCGCTGATCGGTGTGCGATGCTCAAAATATTGGCTTTCCCGCCTATTGTGAACCCCGATCTCCGATATTACTGTGATCGCACATCGTGATGAGCTAACACCGGACGTATTCAGATGATTCAATCCGCGTCTCCCTCCTTCGACTTCCCGGCGAAGGAGGCTGTCAGGAAATTGGCTGCATCGCGGCCGCGCGTGCTTCGAGACGCACCCCTCGGGTGCTCCTCAGCATGAGGGAAGCCTTTGATGTCATTAAGAAAATCCCTCATCCTGAGGAAGCTGCGAAGCAACTGTCTCGAAGGACGCACGGCGCTGATCCAGCCGATCGTGAATTTCCTTACACCCGGCGCAGGCCGGGACCCATATGTGGACGGCCCCCGTCTCGCAAGGAGCTGGGGCACCGGCCTTCGATGCTGATCAACGCGATGCGCGGAGTTCGGGGTTACAGCGGCGAAGGGAGTGAGCGAGCTGTTGCGGCGCGTGGCCGCAACACCGGCTGCTCATTCTCGCTAACCCCCATGAACCTGAAAGACATGTTTGGACGTGTCCAGACCAATTCTGATAATCGCCGGTGTGACAGAATTTTTGGTGAGAGCATTGGTCCGCCGTCGACTAGTGAAGCTTATGAATGGGTCTGAACACTAGGTGTGCTGGCGATCCACGCCGTCTTCGGGTAAAAAGCATCCCCTGAGGCGCGCTGCAAGTACCGATGATTGGCTGGATGATAGAGGCCGGAAGCCCTGATTTACGGAAGCAAGTCGAGGCGTTCGAGAGCATTTGATGGCACAGGATCTCCGGCAGCTGTCCCTTCTGCGCCGGCATCTGTCGCCGCTCACCCAGTCTCTCACCATTGCAATCCTGGCCCTCATCGTTGGTGCTGCCATCCTTGCGTGGCCGGTGATCGGAAAGAATGTTCCGGATTCGGCCGGACGCGCCCACCCGGCGCCGTCGGAAGAGGGGCGCGGGACCTTCAAGCCCACCAAGGAGCAATGGGCGGGGTTCAAGATCGAGCCGGTTGGCTTATTGAGCTTCCGCCCGGAACAGGTTACCGAAGGCAATATCGCGGTCGATGACAATCTGACGACGCCAGTATTTTCGCATTATTCCGGGCGCGTCATCAAAGTAATTGCCATGCTCGGCGACGTCGTCGCGCCCGGCGCCCCGCTCTTTGTGATCCACGCCAGCGAGTTCGTGCAGGCGCAAAACGACCTGATCACCGCGCTTGCCAACCTGCAAACGGCGCGCTCTCAACTGTCCATGGCGCAGACGACAGAGAAACGCGCCCATGAGCTCTATCTGGCGCAAGGCGGAGCCCTCAAGGATTGGCAGCAGGCGCAGACCGATCTGATCACCGCCCAAAACACCGTCCGCGCGGATGAGATCGCCTTGCACGCCGTGCGCAGCAGGCTGCGTATTCTTGGCAAGACCGACCAGGAGATCGCTTCGCTCGAAGCCGAACCGACGCAAAAGCTCAACGCGGTGGCGACGGTGACGGCGCCGATCGCCGGCACCATTACGCAGCGCCAGATTGGGGTCGGGCAATACATCAACAGCGAGGCCAACGGCGCCACGAACCCGGTCTTCACGATCAGCGATCTATCGACCGTATGGCTGATCGCCAATGTCCGCGAGGCCGACACGCCGTTGATGCATGTCGGCGAACCGGTCGAGGTGCATGTGCTGGCCTTTCCCGGCCGTGTCTTCAAGGCGAAGCTTTCGTGGGTCGCCCCGTCGATCGATTCGAACACGCACCGCCTCTCCGTCCGGGCGGACGTCGAAAATCCTCGAGGCGAACTGAAGCCGGGGATGTTCGCTAATTTCAGCATCATCACCGGCGAGGCCGCGACCGCTCCAGCCGTGCCGCAGCGCGCGATCGTCTACGAGGGCGATACTGCTCGCGTCTGGGTGGCGGAGAATGACGGGACGATCGCCGCGCATTCGATCCGCACCGGGCGCATCACCGACGGCAAGGTCGAGGTCCTCGCCGGCGTTACCCCCGGTGAGAAGGTCGTGACCAGCGGCGCGCTGTTCATCGACCGCGCCGCCAACAACGACTGAGCAGACCAGGGCGGCATGAACGCCGTCATCACCTTCGCCCTGCGGCAGCGGGTGCTGCTGCTGCTGTTTGTGTTGGGCGTTGGCGTCGTGAACTTCTTCAAGCTCATTAGAATTCAGGAAAGCTCTCTATAGAGGCTCAGCTTGCCTTGCAGATCCATCCTTATCATTGGCGTCCGTCGGGAAGTCTTCTAGCTCACCTGCTGAAGGCGACGACCCAGCAGCATCACCGCGCGCTCGCCCCGACGATCGCGCGGCTGGTGCCGCCGGCCGCCGTCGTCTTTGATGTCGGAGCCCATGCCGGGCAATACACCAAGCTCTTCGCACGCGCCGCCAATCGTGGGCGGGTCTACGCCTTCGAGCCGGGGAGCTATGCCCGCTCGATCTTGCGGACGGTCGTCTGGCTGCACGGATTGTCGAATGTGGCCGTGGTGCCGATAGCGCTCGGCTCCGAGGCGCGGCTCGACACGCTGACCATCCCGCTCAAGAGCAGCGGCAGCTTTGGGTTTGGACTTTCCCATTTGGGAAAGCCGTCAGAGCGCTGGCGCGCGGTCGCTCAGGAGATTGTGGCGCTAACGACGGTCGATGGTGTGGTGAAAACGCTCGATCTCGACCGCCTCGATTTCATCAAGGCCGACATCGAGGGATGGGAGCTGCGACTGCTGCACGGTGCCGAGAGCACGCTCGGCCGTTTCCGGCCGCGCCTGTTGCTGGAGCTCAACGGGACGGCGCTCGCGCGTGCCGGGGACCGGCTCGTCGACGCCTTTGCCTTTCTGACGGCGCGCGGCTACCGGGCGTTTCGCATGGAGGCTGGGGCGAGCCTCGCGCCAGTCGCCGCGCCCGCCGACGGCGATTTCTGGTTCATACCGGCGGACGATGCCAGCCTTTCGCAGTAACAGGGAATGGCCGATCAGTACTGGACATGCAGCCGCAGTCCGAAAACCGACACGGGACCTCGGTCGCGGTTGTAGGCCGGGTTCTTGATGAACTGATAATCAGCCGTGAAGCGGGCGAAGCTGAATAAGGCGACGCTGTAGTGGGCTTCAAGGATCTGCTCGGGGCCGGCATTCGGCAATTGGCCGTCGCCGATAATCCCGCCCAGACCGCCGGCGGCGAGATACAGCTTGCCCTGGTGCGAGACCCGATTGGCTGCGCCAGCCAATCCCGCTGCGTCATCCGGCCGCCCCCAGCGCGCGCCGGTCAGCGAGAGACCCGCCGATATCGACTGGTTGATGTCGGTGAAATCGACTTCTTCCACGGTGCCTTGCGACATGCTGGCGCGAGCGAAGACGCCAAGATCGGTGGCGAGTTGCTGTTCGAGGTTGAGCCCGAAACCATCCTTGGTGCGAAAACTGCGGACGGCGCCGGTTGACGGCGTTTGACCGGTGACCGCTCCCAGCGCGATCGCGTCGATATAGGTTCCGAGATTGCCGCGGGTGAGCCAATAGAGGAGCTTGAGCTTGCCGGGCTGATCCCACAGGCTGTGCCTCTCCTCCAATTCGGCGACGAACTGCCCTTGCCCGAAGCCGTGAGACAGCGCGGCCGTGTTCGGCGCTTGCGACAGATCGAACACGCCGGCCCTGGCGGTCCACCAGTCCTGATACCATTCGGCCGCACCGCCGTAGGTGAATCCCCATGCATTCGCTGCGTAGTCAAATGCACCCTGATCGATGATCGACCAGTTGAAGAAATCGTTGCGCGGATCGTGCGCATATTTATTGGTGTCGAAGATGTCGACGACGGAGTATTTACCGATCGTGAACACCAGGCGGTCGGCGGTCTGGGTGCCGCCGAGTTGGTTCAGGTCGGGGTCGAGCTTTTCGGTCTCACCGCCCAAATCGACCGTCTGGCGGAGGAACCCGCGCTGGATCAGAAAATAAGGATCCACCTTGCCCACTTTGAAGGCTTCGCCGCTGGGATATCCCGCCGCACCAAAGGTGTCGCTGAGCCCGAACCCTTGGTCGACCTCCGGATTGATCCAGATTTCGGCGCCCGGCCATGGTCGGACACCGGCATAGAGCGTTGCATCGACTGTTTCCCGGCCGTTGGCAGCGGGGCTGAGGCTCTGCGGTCCCCGATACGGTGACCGGAAGGCCGGTTGCAGCAGCCAGACATTCGTTGCCTGGCCGTGAATGGCCCAATTCTCCTCTTCCACCTGCTCAGCCTGTTCCGGGGTAACCGGTATGCCTTGAGGTTGCGGCGTCGGACCAACCATTTGGGCGCCGCACATCATTGGCCAGCACAGAAGGCCGATCGCTCCAGCGGCGATGAGGAGGACATTGCACGCCAGCAGCCGATCAAGCGCCATCAGACAATCCGAAACCGCCGAGTTCGCTGACGGAGCTTTAGAAGGTGATACCGGATCGAAGACCGATCACCAAAGCATTCGGGATCGGCTGCCCTGCGGGCGCCGGCGGGGGCGCCGCGATGAAACCGCCAGGGTGGAAGACCAGCTGTAGATCCGGCTGCAGCAGCCACCACGGCGCAATTCGTGCTTCGTAAGTAATTTCGAGCGCGCTCTCGTAATCGCGTATCAGGCGCTCGATCCCGGTGAAGAGGATCTGATCCCGGTCCAAGCGGCGGGCATAGCCAATCCGCCCATAGACTACGCCAACGCCCAGCACGTCGAGGTCGCGGTTCGGGAAGAGGCCCTTGAAGGTGAGGCCGGCGTCGATCTCTAGGCTGAACAGATTGCGGTCGGGAGGGGCGTAGCCGAGGCGAAGGAAGGCGGCCAAACCTTGGGTCGCCATATCGGGGCGGCGCCACAACATCTTGTCCACCACCAGATAGGCCCCGAAATTGCTGCCATGCATGGCGGGAATGCCATTGCTCGCTGGGTTCGCGAGCGAGAGCCCCGAACTATCGCGGCGCTGATCGGGGAATTCTCCCGTATGATACCAGCCGCCGAGTTTGACGTCGCTGAGCGGAGTAGAAGAAATCGGCTCCTCGTCAAACGAATAAGCAAGTTCGGCAATTGGCATGAAGCCACCCTCGCCGATCAGGAAGTTGGTGCCGCTCGAATTGCGGACCTGCGGATTTCCCGGTCCAGCAGGCGCCGGATTGCCGTTGAAGAACGCGGCAGTCAGGGTCAAATCGTTCGTTGGCGCAACCCGGAGTCGGGCGCCTGGCGTCGCGAATGGATAGCAGGGCCCGCCGCTCGGCAAATCGTTCGACAACGTGTCCGGACAACCGAACGACGAATTGACAAAGCCTGCCGCGTATTGGCTGATGTAAAACTCGTCATCAAAAGCGATCTGGCCGACTCGAAGCGAGGCTTTGCGATCGAGAAACTCCTGCTGCACCCACAAATCATGGAGGCGCGTCGAGGCGCGCGCTTCGATCGTGCTGATAAACAGCAGGTTTCCGATTGCGTTTTCCGACAAGCCTTCTCCGCTTATCCAGTACCCGTCCGTGTAGAATGTCGCTCCCGGCCAGTTAGCGACTTTTCCGAGGTCGAGACTGAGAGACACATCGAGCAGGCCCTGGTAAATCGTCAGCTGCCTTATCCCACCGGTGGGATTGGACAGCGTTTCCGAGACGTCAGTGGCGCCAAGAGTAACGCCGGCATCTTCCTACTGCTTGCGCACCCCGCCCCAGTCCCCGGTAAGCCGGTCCCGCTGGAAAAACCCCTCCTCCTGTGCGGCGACAGGTTCGCTGCCGGGTCCGAGTGAGCCGCCGAAGATGATCACCAGCGCAGCAAGGCCGGCTCTGACGGAAATCATGCCTGGAGGTCAGTCGACAGAGTTTCTAGCCAGCGATCCTGCCCGCGCTGAGGAGCAAGGGGCCGGAATACGCAGCAAAGACACTGGACTTATCGTGTGCGGGGGGCTGCACGCCCTCCGGTGTCGACGGCGCGACAGGGCCCGGTCACAAATGACCCCGCCGCAGCCCGAGGTCGATGGCGTGGTAAGCTCCCGATGGGCCGAGGAGATTTTGTGTGGCGCTGGCGACGGCCGCGGCAAACTCGGGATCGTTAGGACCGCCCTGGATGACCGCTTGTCTTTCGACGAGGGTCTGATACTCCCCATTCAGATAAAGACGCGCCTCGATCGTGATCGGGCGGCGCACGCCTAACCTCTGTTCATAAACCTGCGCATGCACGAAATTGCGCACTTCCCCCCCGGCATACGGGTTCAACCTGAATGTCCATTCGACGCGATTGGCCGCAGAGCCGTTGTCTGCAGCCGGCTCGAAACGCCACTCGCCGAGCCTTGCCTCTGCCATATGCAGAGCCAGGTAGCGCTGCAATTCGCCGCGCTGAAACCCCGGCAATCCAGTGGACGCCTCGATTTGCAATGTCGTCGCTGCCGCTGCGATCACCGATGCGAACGGCACCAGGATGGCCGCCAAGGCCAATTGTGCAAGGGCCGCATGGGGGAAGCTGCCCGGCGGGACGAATTGCAAGAACCAATCATGCTCGTACCGCTTGGAATGCCGGCTACCGCTCGAAGGCAGTAGTAGAGAGTACTGCAGATCGCCAGCATCAACAACGATGACGCGGGATAACCAAAAGCCAATTCCGGCTCGGGATGTTTTTGCGTGCGGGTGGGGCCGCACGATCACCAGCCAACTCGCAGTTTCAAATTCGCGCCCTTCAGCGGGCCGGCTCCGGACAGCGGCAGTAGATCGCATTGCGCTCCCCTTCCTCTTGCGCCACCGCCGCGAAGGTCAGCGCGCCGCCCGATCCCGCCACAGCGACTGCATTGAGTGCGAAACGACCTCGCCGATCTCGACGAGACGCCGGGGGTGACCTTGGAGGGGCTCGGCTTCACCGGTTCCGATGTGCGCCGCAGCTTCGAATTGGCGGCGCGCACCCGACATGAACTGACGTGGCCAGGGAGGGCAGGTTTACAGCCGATAGGCGTTGTCCAGAATGGCCGTCGCGAGGGCGTCTGCCGGGCCGCGCAAGGTGCGTCCCGGTCCGGCGATGACGAATTCGATGTGGCCGAGATCGGGAAGCCCGGGCAACACGGTCAGACCCGCCGGCACAAAGCCGTCGCCCTGAACGGTGACCCCGAGCCCGGCCAGCGCCGCCGCGTTGAGGCCGCTGAAGCTGCTGCTCGTGCACACGATTCCCCAGCTTCGGCCGGCGCGTTCGAGCACCTCGAGAGCAATCGCCCGGCTGATGCTCGGGGGCGGGTAGAGGATCAAAGGAAGCGGCCGATCCGGATCTACCAGAGCCGGGTCGCTGCCGAGCCAGACAAGCTTCTCGCGTCGAACCAACCGGCCGCGGTCCTCGCCAGGGCGCCTCTTGGCCAGAACGAGGTCGAGCTCTCCGGCGTCGAGTGCCTCCAACAAACCGCCGCTGAGCCCGACCGTCAATTCGAGGTCGACGGCGCGATGAACGCGCGTGAACTCGCGGAGAACCTCCGGCAGGCGGCTCTGTACGAAATCTTCCGAGGCACCAAAGCGGACGCGCCCGCGCAGCTCCGATCCCGCGAAATAGCGCCGCGCGCGTTCGTTCGCCTCGAGAATGCCTTGGGCGAGACCCAGCATCGCCTCACCATCCGCCGTCAGCGCCACCGAGTGGGTGTCGCGCACGAAAAGGCGGCGCGACGCCGCCTCTTCGAGGCGGCGCACGTGCTGACTGACTGTCGACTGCTGCAAACCGAGACGACGCCCGGCTTCGGTAAAGCTCCTGGCCTTGGCGACGGTCACAAAGGTTGTCAACAGATGGGGGTCGAACATTACTAGCGTTCAGATCCATTCAAACGCTTTATTGGTCCACCCCGTACCAATGCTACCAGCAAAAAAACTCCGCCACACCGGCGAAGCCCGGTGCCCATGGCAAAAATGGGTCCCGGCCTTCGAGCGTGTAATCCAATTGGCTTTTTCCGTGAGCGGTTGCAGAAAATGCGGGATTGCTTTGGTTTGCAGCAGAAATCTTTCGGAAATTCGACCCGGAGCACCTATCATAGATTGGTATATGCGATCGAAAACTCTCGAAAGAAGACGAAAATTCTCCACCGTTTTCCTGCATGCCAATTGGATTACACCCTCCTTCGCCGGAAAGACGCGGGAGGAGACGGGGTATTGAATCATCTGAATGCGTCTGCGGCAATGCCCTCTTCAAACGCGCGGCAGCCGACCAGGACTTTCTCGACACGCTGGAGGCTCATCTGAAGGGCACCCGCGGCATGGCGCTGTTCCGGGCCTGGGGGTTGATCGACTACGGGCGCAGCCTGCTCCGCGTCGCGGCGATTTCATTCGGACTGGCCGCAATCTACGGCGTGATTTACATAATTTTTCCGTATATTCTCGATTACAAAGACAGCGCGAACACCTGGTTCACGCCGTATTATTCTCGATCGTCACCTATACGACGCTGGGCTTCGGTGATGTGCGGCCGGCGACCCTCGCGGGTGAAATCATCGTCAGCAGCGAGGTTATTCTCGGCTACACGACGCTCGGTCTGCTCCTTTCCGTCCTCGCGCAAAGCATCGCTCGCCGCAGCTGAGAGTTTGCAGCTGGTCCTGGTCGTGGGGTCCGACGTGCCGACCTCCGACGGGGTGCGTGTCGGTCGTTGGTAGATATATTAACAACAGGGGTGATTGACATTTAGCACTTTGTGCGATATAAACACCAGTGCGCATATCTCGTCGAGATATCCGTCGAGCCGGCTGGGGACATTTGCAGCATGAGGGCTCTTCTGATAGATGCTTCGAGAACGGACATATGTTGCTGTTTTAGAACGGATTGATATATCCTTAAAGCATAGTCGATCGCGCATTTTACGGAGAATTCAAATGTCGGCAGAACAATCGGAGTCCGCGGGTGAGGGGCCGGAGCGGCCGCGGCCGGCCGGCCAGGTGGAGCGCTGGCCGATCGAGCGCTTGATACAGTACGCGAATGATGCCCGGCTTCACGGCGAAGCCGACCTCGACAAGATCGCCGCATCCACCGGCAAATAGGGATGAGCGAGGCCAGTGCTGGCCGACGAGGAAGGCGTGCTGCTCGCCGGCCTCGCGGGAAAGCCGTACCAACCAAACCCAACCCAGTGGTTTTTGTCCATGGATACTCGGGCAAGGGCGGCTCTTGGGCCGCCTGGCGCGAGATTCTGGGCCGCCGCCTCGGCCTCAATTACGCGGATATGCGCACCTGCACCTACGTCTCGTTGAACAACGAGGTCACGATCAAAGACCTGGCTGAGGCTTTCGACCGCGCCCTGGCCACGCAAGGGGGCCTCGATCCCGATGCGCCCTTCGACGCGATGGTGCATTCCACCGGCATGCTGGTCGTGCGCTCATGGTTGGCCGCCGACCCGCTGCGCGGCAAGCGTCTGAAGCGGTTGATCGCGCTGGCGCCCGCAACTTTCGGCTCGCCGCTCGCCAAGAAGGGGCGCAGCTGGCTCGGCTCGGTCTTCAAGGGCAACAAGCAGTTCGGCCCCGATTTTCTGGAGGCCGGAGACCACATTCTCGACAACCTCGAACTCGCCAGCTCGTTTACCTGGCGGCTCGCCGAGGAAGACGTGTTTACCGCGCCGCCGCGTTACGACGGCGGTCCCGAGACGCCCTATGTCTTTGTGTTTTGCGGCACTGGCGCGTATTCGGGTCTGCGCGAGATCGTCAACAAGCCCGGTACGGACGGGACGGTGCGTCGCGCCGGCTGCGGCCTGAGCGTGCGCGCGATCGAGCTCGACATGACCGAGAAGGGCATGGTCGCGCGCCGTACGGCGACCGACACCCCCGGGGCCGAGGATCCCCGGCCGCGCCGGGTCGTCGCCGATAAGTGGCTCGACGTCTTGATCCCAGTGCACCTCGTCGGTGACCCCGCCGGACCGGACGAGGTGAACCACTCGACGATCCTCAGCAATCCGCCCACAGAACTGCAAGATCTCGTCGTCGCCGCTTTCGAGATGACGGCGGTGGCCAGCGATGCCGACGCAGGCTACCGCGCATGGCTCGAAAAGGCCGATGCCGAAGGCCGCTTCAAAAGGCTCACGGAACAATACCAGCAATTCATTATCCATGCCGTAGACGAGCGCGGCGATCCGATTACCGACTACAACCTGCAGCTCTTCCGCGGGGATGAAGCGGGGGCAGAGATCGCCGGGTTCGACGCCGAGGTCGACGTCTATAGCAGCGATGCGAGCTATCGATGCTTCCATGTCGATGTCGCTGATCTGGTCCCCCACCAGGGACGGCCGTCGCCGGGCCTGACAATCCGGATTATCGCCTCATCCGGCACTCCCTATGTCGGCTACATCGGTCACGGCTATGAAGAACAGATCGAGCCGGGCTCGTGGGATGCTTCATTGCATTTCGACGGGACCGCGTTGGACCAGATCGCGTTCTTCCGGCCCTACACGACCACCTTGATCCGGCTCTATCTCGAACGTCAGGTTTTGCCGCCGGATCGCACGATCCCCTGCTCACTGCTGACGTGGGACGCCCTGGCCTAAGATTGAACCGCTGCTCATGAAGCGAGGATCACGTCCGCCGCTTTTTCGGCGACCATGTAGACGGCGCTGACGATGAAAAACCCCGGAATGCGCGGGAACACCGAGGCGTCGACGACACGCATCCCTTGGGTGCCGTGCACCCGGAAGTCGCCGCCGAGCACTCCGCCGCTGTCGCGCGGCCCGATCGGGCAGGTGCAGGATGCGTGGTGGCCCCAGGCCGTGGTGCGCACATAATCCCTAAGGTCGTCGTCGCTCTGGCGCGTGTCGCCAGGCTGTTCCTCTTCGGCGATCGCCCCTTCCGCTTTGAGCTTTGCCGTCAGTTTCCGCACAAACCGGATGCCGGCGACGACCGAGTTGAGGTCCTCGCCAGCCTTGTCGCTGCCCTCTTCGAAATAATGGAAGTTGATCAGCGGCGTATCGCGCGGGTCTGCGCTGCGCAGCACGACTTCGCCGGCGCAGTTTTCTGTATGGGCCTTCAGGATCGCCCAGGTCAGATAATTGGGCTTGGTGACGGCGAGCGAGGAGTAGCCCGGAAAATACCCGCCGAACAGTCCGACCAGGGCAAAGCAGAACAAATCGGGGAGCGGGCGCTCGGCCTGTGATTTGAGGATCGCCGCCAATACTGCGCCATTGCTGGTGTAAAGGCCCTCGCGCTTGTCGGCCCATTCGCGATAGGCCTGGTCGCCATGGCTGAAGGTAACGCCTTCGAGGATGTTCCAGCGCTCGAAATTCATGCGGTTGACGACGCCGACCTCATAGCGGTCCTGTAAGTTCTTGCCGACCCCGGGCAGCTCGACCTTGATGGGGATGCCGAGCGGCTCCAATACATTGCGCGGTCCGATCCCGGACAGCATCAGGATTTGCGGCGTGTTGAACGCGCCGCCGCAGAGGATGACCTCGCGCGTAGCCTGCGCTTGGCGGAGTTCGCCCTCTGTTGTAGCGGGCTGGCCATGAGCGCGGTAGAGCCGTTCGCCCTTCAGGTATTCGACGCCGGTCGCGCGGTTGTTTTCGTCCAGCAGCACCCGGGTGACGAGCGCGTCGAGCTCGATCCGGAGACGGTCCGGGTATTTCTGTGCGGTCTCCAGCACCCGCTCGCGCGCCCCCATCCGCGCGTGACCGCGCGTTGCGAGCGGGGTGTAGCGCACGCCCACTGCGTTCTCCGCTACCAGGCGCCAGTCGTTTGGATCGGCCTTTGCCTCGACGAGGTCGAGAAGGCGTTCGATCGGCTGCCCGATATCGTCGAACGCCTCGTGCGCCGAATCCAGCAATACCTGAACCAGCCCGAAATCGCGCACCGCGGCCTTTGGGATCGCGATCTCGGACTGCAGCCAGCCGTGCCAGCCGTGGCGCGATGGGTTCGGGCCGGCCGCCGCCAGCACGCGCTCGAGCGGCCGGTAATGGCAGTTCTCCAACCGGATGAAATACTCCCGCATGTTCTCGGCGTTCCAGGACGCATCGCCGGTCAGGCGAGCGATCCCGTCCCAATCCGCGTTGTGCGGATAGACCAGGATCATCGCGTTGTGGGCCGTACAGCCGCCCAGGGTTCCGGCGCGCGGGTAGAGGACGCCGTCCACTGGAACGCCACGGTAATCCTTGCGGTATTTCGGGTCCTTCTGCTGCATCTCGTCCGAGGCATAGTGCCGGACAAAAAAATCAAACCGCATCGCATCGTTCTCGCTGGCGAAGCCATGGAACGACGGCACGTCATAATCGTCGGGCAGACGGTTGATGCCGGGCTGATCGTCATTGGTGCCCGAGAGCTGCCGCGGATCGCCGCCCGCCTCCAGCAGAAGCACCGAGCGCCCGCCCTCGGCCAGCCGCGCGGCGAGCGTTCCGCCTCCGGCACCGGAGCCGACAACAATGTAATCGAACGGGCCGCCGTTGTTCATTGGACCTCTCTTGCCGCTGTGCCGCCGGTAATGATGACAGTGCGCTGGCTTCGGTCGCGTTACTTACTCTGCACGGTGTCCATCGTGCGTCCGACAGCAAATTCGTCAGAACGTCTTCAGGAACGCGATCAGCGCTTTCTTGTCGCCGTCGCTGAGGTTGGAGCCGAAGTAATGGCCGCGGTTGACGACGTAATCCGGGCATTTGCTCAAGGCGAAGAGCTGCTCACCGACATTGGCAAACACCTGCCGCGACTGCTCGTCGGTGGCGTTTGGCGGCAATGCCTTCAGGTCGCGCACCAGCTGGACCACCACCTTCACCACCGCCTTGTCGTGCGCCAGTCGCTCGCGCAAATTTGTCGACTGCGGCAGCGGGTCGAAATTGGCCAGCAGATCGACCGGTGTTCCGGCCGGAATCGGCCCGATCTCCAGCCCACCTTGATCGAAGAGCTTCGGAGCGATCAGCCGGAACAGATCTTGAGCGTCCTTGAGCACATCCGGCAGATAGCCGGTCGGGACGCGCAGCCAGCTTGTGACATTCGTCCGCTCGATCACGCCGGGGATTTTGTCGCCCAACACGGCATCCTTCTCGCGCTTTTCCGGCCACAGCATCTTGGTGATGGAATCGTCGAACGAAGCCATGCGGGCTTCGACCGAGGGACTCTGGTCGAAACGTCCGACACTGTTGTTCAGCAGGAACGGCGCCGTCGCCCACACGCTGACCAATGACGGCACGCGGGTGTAGCCGCGGCCGCCCGCCGGCATCTGATACTGCTGCGGCGCCCCGGTGAACGGGTTGTACACGGTGATCGCGCCGACCGAGGGCAGATCCTTGTACGAGGCCGAGGAGAAATTGTCCCAGATATTGCCGGCGATCGCATTGGTCGCCAGCGGGGCGCAGGCATTGGTCTGCAGCAAGGTCAGCGGCACGCGCATGTCGTTCGACATGTAATTGTTGTCGAGGAAATCGTCGGCCTTGACGATCTGCCGCATTTGCTGCTTGAAGTCGCCGGTCCGGGTCCATTCCCAATAGCGGTTCCAGCAGCCGAGATAGCCGGAGCCGATGCATGTGGCGGGATTGGTCGCCACCGGCGGCTGCGGCGCCTTGCTGGAATGGCAGGCCGCGCAATTTTCGGCAAAGACGACCTTGCCCTGCTTGACCGTCTCCGGCGGGTCGTTCAGATAGGCGGCGCCGCCGGGCGCATTCTTCAGCTTGTGCGGATATGACGCCTTCAACAGGAACAGCGCCATGTCCGGGGTCTGCAATTCGGTCGCATCCCAATACGCCGAGTTGGCGCGTGCCGTCGTGATCTCGATCGGAGTAACCGGCTTGCCGCCGAGGATCGGATTGAAGTGTCGCAGCCACTCTTCGCTGAACAGGCCGATGTTCAGATAGACACGGTTCAATGCCCCGAGCGCGCCGACCGAATCGGAGCCGTCCTTCAGCACATGCGGCGTCCACACCGTGTTTGGCGGCTGGAAAAGCTGCGTCAGCGGGCCCTGATTGATGAAATCATTGAACTGCTTGTTCGCTAAATTGTCCGGCCCCAATGTCTCACGCCCCCAGCGCTTCGCCGCCTCGAGCCGGGCCGGGAGATTGTAGATCGCGTTCATCGTGCGCGGATTGTTGATGTTGTCGCTCGACACCAGCGACGTATCCAAAGAGCCGGGCCGGGCGGTGTGCAGGAACTGGAAGAAAAAGGTCGATTGGTCGGCATTCCACGCAAAAATGCGATCGACCCAGAAATATTGCGCGCCGACGGTCGAGCTCAAATTCTCCCATTGCGGCGCCTCGGGGTTCGCCGGCGGCTTTTCGGGGTTCGGACCGACATGGCAGAAGCCGCAGGAAACCCCGACGCGGTAGGGGCGCACCAGCTCCTTCGACAAGTAATAACCAGGGTCATTGTAGAACCGCTCGGCATTCCATTCTTTTGCTGCCACCTCGTCGAAGTCCGGGTTGGGGAAAAGGCGCATTCCAACGATCCCGGTCGGGTATCCGTAATACGATCCCGCCGGGATGTTTTTGCCGCGCGCGCCGACCGCGACGCCGGGATATTTCTCCGCATTCTCGAAAGGGTCAGGTGGGCAATTGGGGTCGCGCACATCGAGCCACAGACCGTAGCGTTGCGGGTTCGGTCCGGCAGCCTTCGTGAAACACGGCTCGTTGACCAGCCCGAAGTAATTCCACCGGTTGTCGCGGCTGTATTTCAAGCCGGGGTACGAGGACAGTATCTTCAGCAGATCGAAGTTCCCGAAGGTCAGGTTGGTCAGATCGTCCCACAAGTGGTCGTCGCCACCGGTCCAGACGATCCACATGTTGCGCCCCTTGACCTCGTCGGGGCTGAGAGCAATGCCGCCGTCCATCGCCCGAAAATAATCCTCGTCGGCGGCTGGGAACGACTGGGCGGACCGCCCGGCCTGCCGAGCCTCGTCAATGACCTGCGCTCGGGCTTCGCCGGCGAGCCAAGCGCCCGGCAGCAAGAGCCAGATCAACAGCAGCAGCCGTGTTCCCGATGACAGGCGATTTGCCATTGGGCTCCCCCTTCCCTAGCCGGTCTGGCTCAACTCTTAACCATAGGTGGAGTGCCCACAAGCGGCAATTTCGCAGCCAGGAAGGGCTCGCTCCACTCCGGCGTTTGTCGCATGTCGGACAAAGATGCTCGCTGTCCAACACCAACCGGGATATCGTGCCTCGTGCCGTTATCCAGGCGAGCCTACGACAAGGAGAACGATGATGTCCTTTGCGATCCAGCATGTGCATGTAAAGACCAAGGATCCCAAGCAGACGATGCAGTTCTATATCGACAATCTCGGTGCGACCTATGTGGCCGAGATCCCGGGGCGCGGCCATCGGGTGAACCTGCATGGACTGACGCTCAACATCACGACCCTGATCTCGGCGCAAAATCACGAGCAGCATTACGGCATCGAGCACATCGCCCTCGATACCGACGACTATTCCGGGGCAATGGCTAAGCTGCGCGAGAACGGGGTACGCGTCCTCGAGGAACTGCCGCCCAACAATGGCCGCCGCGTCTGCTTCCTTGAAGCGCCGGACGGTGCCCAGATCGAGTTGATCGAGAAAGTTAAGCCCGCATAGTCGGCGAAGAGGCGCGCTGCATGGCCTTGAAAGACAAGATCGCGCTGGGTGTGGCGCTGCCGCACCGCTCGCCCGAGCCGATCGACATGACGGCGGTGCGACGGGTCGCGCAGCGCGCCGAAACGCTCGGGTTCCGCGATTTGTGGGTGACCGAAAACACCCTCGACCACGTGTTCTGTTTCGACCCGGTGGTCGTGCTGACCTATGCCGCCGCGGTCACGACGACGATCCGGCTCGGCGCGTCCGTCGTCGTATTGCCGGTGCACAACCCGATCCATGTGGCGCACCAATGGGCCAGCCTCGATTACGTCAGCAATGGCCGTGCAATTCTCGGCGTGGGGCTCGGCCGGGATCATCATTACGAGCAGTTCCAGACCCCGACGGAGGGACGGGTGCGGCGCTTCCGCGAGGGAGTGGAGCTGATCAAGGCGCTGTGGACCGAGCAGCGGGTCGACTATTCGGGCGATATCTTCCGGCTCGAAGGCGGCACGATGGTGCCGAAGCCCGTGCAGAAAGCGCGTCCTCCTATTTGGATGGGTGTCGGGCACCCGGATGCGCTGCGCCGTACCGCGGCCATTGCTGACGGGTGGATGGGCTCGGGCGGATCCAGCAATGCCGCCTTTGTCCGATCCGTGCCGATATTGCGCGAGGCGTTGGAGAGGGCAGGGCGCGATTCAGCCAATTTTCCGATCTCGAAGCGGGTGTTTTTATCGGTCGACGAGCGGCCGGAGGTCGCGCGTGCCGAGCTGCACCGTTGGTTCACCGTCGTGTACCGCAATCCCGAAGGGACCGACGCCTCGGGCATCCACGGCACGTCCGACCAGGTCCGGGAGCGATTGGAAGAACTCGTCGCCGCCGGCGCCAACCACCTCCTCCTCAACCCGGTCGCCCGCTACGAGGAGCAATTGGAGGCATTGGCCTCGGTTGTCGGCCTCTCGTGATGCCCCGAACCTTTGCCCCTCTCCGCCCTTAAGGGGGGAGAGGGAGGGGCCCGGTCGCGGCAGCGACCGGGAAGGTGAGGTGGGCGGCGCGGTTCGGAGCTGGGGGCTTCCCCCACCTCACCCCGACCCTCTCCGCCCCCGGGGGCGGAGAGGGAGAATTGCGGAGATATTGCAATGATGTCAGTTCGATCTGATCCGGTGAAGCAGCAGGTCGCCGCTCATTGGGGCCGGCGGGCCGCGCATTTCGACGAGGATTTCGGGCACAGTATCCGCACCGCCGCAGAGCGCGTGGCCTGGGACCGTATTTTCGGTCTCGTGCTGGCTGGGCGGGGCGCGCTCGAGGTGCTCGACGCGGGCTGCGGCACCGGATTTTTGAGCCTCGAGCTCGCCTCCCGCGGGCACCGGGTCACCGGTATCGATTTTGCGCCCGCGATGCTGGCCGAGGCGCGGCGCAAGGCCGCGGAGCAGGGAGCTGCGGTCCGCTTCGAGGAGGCTGACGCCGAGCAGCTGTCGTTTCCGGCGGGCAGCTTCGACCTGGTCGTCAGCCGGCATGTGTTGTGGACCTTGCCGCATCCCGAGGCAGCGATCGACGAGTGGATTCGGGTGCTGCGGCCGGGCGGGCGGCTTGCCGTCATCGACGGGCAGTTCGACCCGGGATTTTTGACCCACCAGAGGGAAAATGCCCGCAGTAGCGCCGAATACGCAGAGATCGGTGACCGGCTGCCGTTTCTCGGCGGGCGCCCGCGCGAGGAAATCGAAGCCCTGTTCCAAGCGCGCCGCCTCGTCGATGTCGGCAGCGACCCCGTGCTCGACCTGGTCGAGGCGCAGGCCGACCGCATGTTCGAGGAGGGAAGGGAGCGGCAGACGCGCGTGCGCTACGTGGCCTGGGGCGAGGTGGCGCGCTGAGCTGTCGGGGCATGCTGCTCCGCGTCCGGTCGATCACCTATCTGGCCCAGCGGATCAACGGCTATGAGCTGGTGGACCGCGACGAGTGCGATCTGCCCGAGTTCAGCGCCGGGGCGCATATCTCGGTGCGGGTGGGCCTCGGGCCGGTGCGCGACTTCTCGCTGCACAACGATCCGGCCGAACGCGCACGCTATTGCATCGCCGTGCTGCGGGAGCCGGAGGGGCAGGGCTCCCGCGAATGGCATGAGCAGGTGCGGGTCGGCGAAATCGTCGAGGCCTCGGCGCCGCGCAACAACTTCCCGCTGGCCGCCGAGGCGGAGCACCATCTGCTGATCGCCGGCGGTATCGGCATCACGCCGATCATGTCGATGATCGCGGAATTACGCCGGCGCCACGCCGATTTCCGTCTGCACTACTGCACCCGTTCGCCCGAGGAGACGGCGTTCCTCGACGATCTCGCGATCCTCGCCGCGCAAGGGCGGGTGCAATTCCACCACGACGGCGGCGACCCGGCAAAGGGGCTGGATCTAGCTGCGGCGTTGCGCGAATACCGCTCCGGCACCCACCTCTATTACTGCGGCCCTGCCGGCATGATGAGGGCGGCCGAAGCAGCGTCCCGACATTGGCCGCCGGGGACGGTTCACTGCGAATATTTCGCCGGACCGAAGGCAGTGCCGCCGATGCTGTCGGGGTGATTACGATGCGCGGTCAGGCTAAAGCCTTCTCGGGCGCGTCTGTTTCAGCGTCGCTGGTGCGAGCGAGGTGCCGTTGCAGCCGCGCCATGTCGAGAGCGTTCTCCCATTTGGCGATTACGACGGTCGCCACTCCGTTGCCTACCAGATTGGTCAATGCTCGGGCGGGCTGCCCCTCACCCTCCCCCTGCGCGGGCCCCTCCCTCTCCCCGCAGGCGGGACGAGGGGCTTCCCACCTTCTCCCTCGCCTCGCTTGCGGGGAGAGGGTCGGGGTGAGGGGCACTTGTTGCCCGACAAGATCAAGCCTTTCTACGCCGTGACGCAGCAGGGGCGGCGGGCTCCGCCGCAGGCTCTTCTTTCTTTTTGCGTCCGCCCGATACCGGCAGCAACAGCGCTCTCTGACGCCGGTCGGAGGCGGCCGGCGCGCGGGTCGGTTTGCCTGCGGCTTCCTTAGCCGGCGCGGGTTCCTTCTCCTCCTGCGCCAGGCTGCGCTTCAGCGCCTCCATCAGATTGATGACCTTTGGCGGCTCCGCGACCTCTCGCGGCGCGACGCCCTGCCCCTTGGTCTTTTGCGCCACGAGCTCGCGCAAGGCATCCTGATAGCGGTCGCGGAAACTCGCCGGATCGAAGTGGCCGGACCGGCGGTCGATGATCGTCTCGGCGATGCCCACCATGTCGGGATCGATCTCACCCGTGGGCGGCGGGCCGAACTCGGCGGGGCGGACTTCGTCGGCGCTGCGCACCGTCGACATGACGAGACCGCCGTCGCGCGGCTCGACCAGCACCAGCCGCTCGCGCCCCGACATCGTCACGCGGCCCAGCCCGACCTTGTTCTTGTGCTCCATCGCCTCGCCGATCACCCGGAAGGTCTCGGCGGCGAGCTCACCATCCGGATACACGTAATAGGGCGTGTCGAGATAGACCGGATCGACTTCATCGCCGTCGACAAAGCGCTCGAGGTCGATGATCTTCGACGACTCGATCTGCAATGCCTTCAGCTCGTCGTCATCGATCGTCACATAGCGGCCGCGCTCGTACTCGTACCCTTTGACGATCTGGTCGCGGTCGACGACCTCGCCGGTTTGCGAGTTGATGAGCTGCTGCTGCACGCGGTTGCCGGTTTCGCCGTTGAGCTGATTAAACCGGACGCGTTTTGCCTCGGTCGTGGCGGGGATCAGAGCAACCGGGCAGCTGACCAGAGATAGGCGGAGAAACCCGTTCCAGCTGGCTCGTGGCATGACGCACTCCTCAAACGAACCTTAACGAAGCCATATCGCGCCGGCCGTCGCAATCATTAACATCAGATTCCGACCTGCCGTCGTACCGCAGCGCTTATCGATTGGCGGATTTTTCCGATCTCTGCCCAGGGGTCGGCGGGGAGCGCCGAAAGTCGTTGCGGCACAGTCTCGACGGTGAACTCGTCGGGCCTCACGCCCTGTTCGACCTCCGCCCAGGAGACTGGGGTCGAGACCGGGGCGCCCGGCCGCGCCCGCGGACTATAGGCGCCAACCGCGGTCGCGCCGCGGCCATTGCGCAGATAATCGATATAGATGCGGCCGCGCCGCGCTCTCTTCGCCATATTCGCGGTGAAGTCCTGCGGGCGCTGCGCGACGAGGCTGTCGGCAACCCATTTTGCGAAGGCTTTTACCTGGTCCCAGTCGAGCTTTGGCGTCAGTGGGATGACGACATGCAAACCCTTGCCGCCGGTGGTTTTTGCAAAACTTTGGAGGCCGATCCCGGCGAGCGCCTCGCGGACGTCAACAGCGGCCTCGGTCACGCGCTGCCACGGCAGCCCTTCATCGGGGTCGAGATCCATCGTGACCCGGTCGGGCATTTCGAGCTTGTCGATCCGCGAGCCCCAGGGATGGATTTCCAACACGCCCATTTGCACCAGCCCGATGAGGCCGGGTAGATCCTCGATATAAGGATAGATCTCCGGCTCTTTCTCGCCGTCGATGTTGAACCGCTTGATCGCCTCGGGCGCTTCGTCACCGATATGTTTTTGATAAAACGTCTTCATGCCGGCCGCCGGCGAGCGCACCAATGTCAGGAGCCGGTCCGCCAGTTGCGGCAAGGCCCAGTCGCTCACCGCAGCGTAATACCGCGCGACATCGAGCTTGGTGAGGCTCGTGCCGGGATAGAGGATGCGGTCGGGATGGGTGAGCCGCACCCCCTCGAATATGAGGCTCCCGTCGCGAGCGCGTTCTGGTTGGACGGTTTCCGCCGTCCTTGAAGCGGCTTGCTTCGGCCGCGCCGGGGCTTTTTTGGGCTCGGCAGCGGGCTCCACGGCGGTTCGAGTTTTCGGATCATAAACCACGTCTCTGGCGTCCTTGTCCTCGCGCAGACCCTGGAACGAGGCTTGGCGCACAATTGCATCCGCAGTCCAGGTCGCGAATTCAACTTCGGCGACTACGCTCGGCTCGATCCAATGGACCCCTTTGCGCGCGACCCCTTTGGGCAAGGCAACGGTCGGATCCGGTCGCGCCAGAGATGCGAGGCGTCGGTGCAGCTGGATCAACTGACCGGTGTTGAAACCGGTGCCGACGCGGCCCGCGTAGCGCAATTTTCCCTGTGGGTCATAGTAACCCACGAGCAGCGCGCCGAAGCCCTCCCGGCTGCCCTCGGGATCTGTATAGCCGATGATCACGAACTCCTCGCGATTGCGGCATTTGGATTTGAGCCAGCTGCGGCTGCGCCCCGGCCGGTAAGGCTCGGTCCGCCGTTTCGAAACGATTCCTTCGAGCGCAAAATTGCATGCCTGACTGAGAAACGCCGGTCCGCGACCGATCTGGTGATCGCTGTAGCGGAGCATGCCTTGCTGGTTCGGCGTTATGATCTCGGCGAGCGCGGCCTTGCGGTCCTCGAGCGCCGCGCCGGTCAGATCCCAGCCGTCGCGGTACAGCAGATCGAACGCATAGAAGTTCAGCGTCCCTGTTTTCCCGCTGGAGATCGCGTCCTGCAGTCCGGAAAAGCTGGTCGTGCCTTCCGGCTCCAGATGAACGAGCTCGCCATCGATCACCACGGAGTTGAGCGGCAGTTCGCCGAGGCGATCCGCGAGCGCCGGAAATTTGGCGGTCCAATCGAGACCGCCGCGAGTGATCAGCCGGACCTCGCCATCCTCGATCCGGGCGAGCAGCCGGTAGCCGTCGTATTTGATCTCGTGCAGCCATTCGGGTCCGTCCGGCGCCTGGCTTGCGAGAGTCGCCAGCTGCGGCTGCAGCTTGTCGGGCATCCGACGCTTGCGAGCGCCAGGAATGTCTTGCACCGCGATGGTCTGCACCCCGATGGTCTGCAAGGGTGGCTTTTCGTTATCTTCCCGGTTCGAATGCCAGACCCAATCGCGGTCTGCTGCGATCGCGTCCATTGAGCGGCCGCTGGCGACACTGAGCGGATTGTCGGCGACGACGGCGTCGCCGCTCTGCGGCACCGCCTTCTCGTCCCGCTCCTTGATCAGCAGCCAGTTTTCGTGGCGCTCGTTGGCGGCCTTCCCACCCATCCGAACCAAGGCCCAGTTGCCGTGCAGTTTCTCGCCCTTGAGGGTGAATTTGAGCGATCCCTTGCGGTACGCCGCCTCCGGGTCCGAATTGAGGGGGACCCAAATGCCTCGATCCCAGAGGAGCACGGTTCCACCGCCGTATTCGCCTTCCGGGATGACCCCCTCGAACGCGCCGTAATCGAGCGGATGGTCCTCGACATGGACCGCCAGCCGCTTCTCCCCCGGATCGAGGCTCGGGCCCTTCGGCACCGCCCAGCTTTTCAAGACGCCGTCGAGTTCGAGGCGAAAATCATAATGCAGTCGCCGCGCCGCATGCTTCTGGATGACAAAGGAGAGCCCGGCGCCGGTTTTCTCGTGCGGCGCCGCGGCGCCCGCCGGCTCCGGCGTCTTGCGGAAATCCCGTTTGCGTCTGTATTCCTCGAGCGCCATGCCGCCCAGCCATATTCCGGGGCCGATCGGACACATATTGTTCGGCCACCGAGGGCATCAAAGCGGCGTGCGAGCAGAATCAGGGGCCGTCTTGACACTGTTCCCTGTACGTTCACATCGAATTAACCCGTAAGGAATAGAACAGAACGAGCACGGTAAGTGAGTACCCGTGCCAGGTGTGGGAGATGGACATGGGTTACCTTGCTGTTCGTGCCACGTTTTTCGCGGTCGTGGCGTTGGTGTCGACATCGGCGCTGGCGGCCGATTGCGGAGCCGACGCAGACGAGGCGAACGCCAAGTGCTACCCGACCTTGCAGGCCGCCGTGGATGCGGCGCTCGCCGCCGATCTCCCCTTGGTCTTGCCGCGCGGCAGCTATCGGATCACAGCGCCGCTCGTCATCGACTATTCGCGCCATGCCGATACTGGCTTCGAACTGATCTCCCGCGGCGCGACGATCGACGGGACGGCCGTGGGCGGACCGGCCCTCATCATCGAATGCGCGGCGGATTGCTTCTACTTTCACCAGGAGGGAACGCTTTTCGTCAACGCCGACACCGACGGCCCTGCCGTGGTGTTCGGCAAAGCCGATTTCTCCGACCCTCAGAACTCCGGCAAGCTCGACCATCTGATCGTCAACAATCGTAACGCCGGCCAACTCGCGACCGGCTGTCAATTCAACTACGTCCTCAACTGGGACATAAACGCGGTCTGCGTTTCCGCCGGCGGCGGATCCGGGATCGATCTCGAACAGCTGCAATTCAGCACCCTTCGCGGCGCCGCCTCGGCAACGGCGGGAACGGCGATCACGCTCAGGTCAGGCTATATCTTTGCCAACACCTTCGAAGGTATCGACCTCGAAGCCTCTCCGGTATGCGTCTCCGACATGTCGCCGCGCACCACGAACAACACCTGGACCTCTCCCTATCTCAACTGCCCAACCGGTCTCGTCTACTCGCGCGACACCACGACATTCGGGCAGATCCGCTGGCAATTGGGCGCAGACGTGCAAACCCCCTATATCCAGCACTAGCAGGGTGCTGAAAAAATGTCGATTTTGGCGCGTTCTGGCTTCCGCGGTAGTCGACATTGCGGTGGTGGACAGGTTTTGGAATGGGTTGCAGTGGGCGCGGGCGGAGCAGCAGTACACGGTTTGATGTGTGCGTCGCCTTATTGAACAGCCGCAGCGAGCAATTTAGGCAGGCGAACGAGGTCATACGCGGCCATTGCGAGGGTGAATTGCCAATCGACCTTGAGCAGGCCGCGATGCCGCATCTTGCGCAAGCCGGCCACTGTCTTGGCCCAGCCGAAAGCCTCCTCGACGGGTTTGCGGATGCGCTGCGAGATCGCATAGCCGGGATGACCAGCGGTGCCCTCGTCGATCGCCGAGCGGCGGCCACTGGTGTGCTGCGCGACGTGCGGGGTGACTGCCTTGTCGCGCAGTGCCATCACAAAATCGGCACTGTCATAGCCCTTATCGGCGCCGAGCGTCACCGGCTGCAGGGTCGCGGCGTGCGGTTCGATCAGCGTCAGCGCCGCCCGCCGCTCGGCATGGCCGGTAGCGGTTTGTGGTCACCGCACCGACAATCAGCCCGTTGCGGTTCTCCATCAGGGCATGGCCCATAAAACACAGCCGCGCCTCCTTGCCCAATCCTTTGCGGAACAAACGGGTTTCGGGGTCGGTGGTCGAGACATGCGTGTCGTTGCGCCGCGGCTCGCCGTGAAAATCCTGCTCGCCGTTGCGACCCGGGCCGGGAGGATCACCCGAGCCGTACTTTGGCCGAAAGCTTTTCAGGCTCGCCCAGGCTTCCAGCAATGTGCCGTCGACCGAGAAATGCTCGCTCGACAGCAACGCCTTGACCCCGGCCTGCGCCAGCACCGCGGCGAGAAACTGAGCTGCGATATCGCCTTCCAGCAGGCGGTCGCGGTTCTGGGTGAAGGTCGTGGCGTCCCACACCGGGTCTTCGATGCCCAGCCCAACAAACCAGCGGAACAACAGATCGTGGTCGATCCGCTCGACCAGTTGCCGTTCCGAGCGGATCGAATAAAACGCCTGCAGCAGCAGGGCGCGCAGCAGCCGTTCCGGCGGGATCGACTCGCGGCCGAGCGGCGAATAAAGCTTTTCAAACTCGCCGGACAGCGATTTGAGCGCGACATTGGCAATCGCGCGAATCACCCGCAGCGGGTGATCCGCCCGGATCCGCTTCTCAAGGTCTATGTAGCTGAAAAGCTTACCGCAAATCGCATCGTCGCCGCGCATCGTCACCCCCTTGCCCCACCCCAAGGGATCACAATGCACAAATTTCGCCACCCTTTTTCAGCACCCTGCTAGTGCACAGATTCATTCAGTTGATGCAGCTCGACGTCCCCTCCGCGCTTTCCCGTGGGCCTTCAGCCCACGGACTTGTTCCGTGGGGAAGGCCCGGATCCACTTTTGCCGTGGGCACCGGCTTTTCGAGCCTGTCAGGAAATTGATTTAATGCAGCCAAAGCAGAGCTACAGCGAGGTGGTGCGTGCTTCGAGACGCGCCCGACGGGCGCTCCTCATCATGAGGTAATCCTTTGATATCATTAAGAAAACCCTCATCCTGAGGAGGCCGCGAAGCGGCCGTCTCGAAGGACGCGCAAAGCTGATCCAGCCAATCGTCGATTTCCTGACAGCCTCCTTCGCCGCTGTAGCGGGATTTGATATGAGCGATGGTGCGTCATTGCCTGATGAATCGGGTGAATGACTCGGAGCACTAGCTCGATGGCATCGAATTCGTGTGCCCGTCGGGTCATCGCTCATGTCGTCCCCGGGGTGGCGATCGGCTGATTGTATAACCGACGCAGGCTGAATTCCTGCATTGCCTATCCGGCCTCGCCAGAATTGGTTAAAGCCTCATCTCCGCCGCATGAGGTGCGACCTTACCGATAAAGAAGACGCCGCTCTCGCGCGGTTGCTGAGCGACACCATCAACGATGATCGCTATCTCCTTTTAGCCCGGATTAGGCTTTTGAAGAGGATCCTCGGCAGGATCCGGCCGGAGCGGGCACCCGCACCACTGCTGCCCCGGTCCGCCACAGGGAAATCCATAGGGCCTACAAAAAGGGGCCGCGTAACTGGCCCTACGGAAATTCACGCCGTTACGGGGAGTGGTCGCGGGTCGTGCTCAACTCCATAGTGATCCGGTTCAACGGTTCTTATGTGCTAGGCTGGCTATCATAGGCACGTACGGGATTGGCTCAGTGAGCAGTTTTGGAAGTAGCTGCCCAGCGGCCGCGGCAAACTGAATCCAATCGAGACGACCGCCAATCATCGTGCCGACAACGCTACTGGCATCCGCTATGAATTGAGGCGTCTCAACAAACCATCTGTCTGTCGAGTGTCCGTGACCTTGAAAATACCCAACTAGATGTTCCCGCATATTCCGCAGGTCTTTAATGTCGTTTGCTGAAAACGCGCCAATCTCATTAAAATTCAGGGTTGCACAAAGTCCAAAGGTCGAAGCCCACTCGTGATATTCAATTAACTTGTAAGCGGCGATGACGAAGAAGTGGCACTCTGAGTGAAAATTACGGATCGCTTGTTGTCGTATCAGCGGATCTCGGCTGCGAAGATCGACGCTTTGTTGATCTCTAGCCGCCGTCACTCTCACTGATTGCGTGACTACGGCCTGCGTCCACTGCAATAGCCCCTCAAAGGCCATAAATCGTTCTTCCTCAAGGGTCATGATCGGTTGTTTGGTTTTGCCCATTTGTTTCCTCGACCCGTTCGGCTGGATTGATCTTCACGTGACTGCGGTTAAGAAATTCCCTATCCGTGCGCCGCTGCCAAAAAGGCGCGAGGTGAACCACGGCGGGGCGATTGCGGGAGGGTTGATGCAGTAGCAGGCCCTCGCCATTTCAGCGATAGCATGATCTGCGGCGTGTAGTTGGTTGAGTGATGTTAGAACTATTGGCACGATTATGGGACGATCCAGTCTGGAGCAAAGTCATCGCTGCTGCTGTTCTGGCTGTTATTGGGTCAATTTTCGCGTGGGTAGGAAACGTTTTCAATTGGTGGGCCGCAGGCTTACAGCGGATAATTCGCTGGCTCGGCATGAAATATCGACCCGCTCCGAACATTAGGGTGGTGGATATCGTCATACCTGACCAGAATCCGGCCCTTAGGCTGACCTTCCCCCTCAAGTGTTATGTAACGATGCAGAACAATTCGACGGAATGCGCAGACGTGCGCGTCTCTGAATATAGGCCGCGCACAGTAACGCTCAAGCAGTTCGTCCTCGACGTTCTACAGGTACAACTGCGGGAATGGTGCCCGCGAGATAATGGCGTTGATCGCGTTGCAGTACTTCCGCATCAATTGTTTCGCGCCTGGATAGGTATAGATGAAAGCAGATTCAGCGAAGAGCGGGTCAGGGCATTGCGAGGGCAAATTGGTACACTCGTTTTGTCAGTTGATGGTGTGGCCATCAGCGTAGAGCTTTGATCGGGGCGGAAACACTAGGGGAAGCGGCGACGCTGATCGAGCGTTCCCATGCGTCCAACTGATACGGTAACGTCATTTCGCGCCGCTGGGGGTGTGCGACCGCTTGAGCGTGATCTGGACAGTGGCAATTGTGGTAGCTCTGGTTTGGTCATGCTCATAAGCCCGTTTCTCTGGGGTACGGTGTATCTATGCCGTGGCTGAATGTGGTTGGTTTGATTTTTGGGATGCTCGGAGTTGTGATCCTGTTCTGGTGGGGACCGCCGCAACCATCCTTTGAGCCAAGCGGGGCGCGTCGACTTATGCCGGGCACTCCTTTGCGGAACGGGCTGACCGTTGCACAACACGATGCCGCAATAGCCGCGCGGCGGCGACATTACACTTGGATCGCGCGCCTCGGGCTCGGCCTGATCTTCGTCGGATTTGCCTGCCAGCTTATCGCTGCCTGGCCCGGATGATCGCGGTGGCGCTGCATCTCGCGGGCGATAATCAGAAGTCGGTCGTGTCGCGCGAGAGGCGGCCAACGGCCGGGGTGATCACAATACCGCTGCGCCAAGCCGCTTCATCAATCTGCGAAGCTGCGGCCTGTCGACCGTGGTGCAGATGACTTTCTCGCGGAATATGTTCCTGCTCTCGCACCCGGCCGCGCGCAGATCGACGAGTTGGGCGGCGAGGTCTCGCGGCCCCGTCGAGACGCGTGCGTAGCCGTAGATCGTGGCTGGTTTCCCCCTGTTTCCCTCCGCTCGCATTCTGCATCAGAAATCCGCCGCATCAAAAAAAGCGCAATTCAATCAGCACTCCGGTTTTGATGCAGATATGTAGATTTGTGCAACACGTCTCCCGCCGTTCGCCTCGCCTACTCGATTTCGCGCTCCTCGCGCGTCACGCCAATATGTGAGAGCATCGGATCGCGTCTACGCGTGTGCTAATGATAGGTTTTGTCCCTGCTCTCATCTGGAGCTGAAGGGTGGGAAAATGGATGTCAAGGAAGCTGTTGCTGCCGCGAAGAAATACGTAGGGGAGCTATTCGCCCAAGAAGGCATAACTAACCTTGGGCTGGAGGAAGTCGAATTCGATGAGCAAGCGCGAGAGTGGCGCGTCACCGTCGGTTTCTCGCGGCCTTGGGATACAGTTTCAGGTTGGGCTGCGCTTGCGGCCCAACCACCACAGACCAACCCGCGACGGTCATATAAGATTGTCCGTATCTCCGACACAACCGGAGAGGCAGTCTCGGTCAGAAATCGCGGGTCATAATTGACGTGATCATTATCTTGGATGCAAATCTCCTGCTTTTGTTGATCGTTGGAACAGCTTCGCGTGACTACATCGCTACGCATAGACGCCTTAAGGCATATACTGATGCCGACTTTACACTGCTTACGCAAATGCTCGCTGCGGCGTCGAAAATCGTGGTGACACCGAATACCCTTACCGAGACCTCAAATCTTGCCGCGTATATCGCCGAACCGGCACGGACTCGCATCTATCAGACTTTTCGCGCTGTGGTCTCAGCCGACGAAACCGAGGAGCGGTATGCGGAAAGCAAAGTGGCCGTTAATCGGGCGGAATTCGAGCGTATCGGCCTAACGGACTCTTGCCTACTAGACATTACGACTGCGCCACACATGTTGCTTACTGCCGATTTAGAGCTATATCTAGCCGCGTTAAATCAGGGATTGCAGGTACAAAATTTCAATTATCTAAGAGGGTTGTGAAATATGAAAAGTCGCATAATTGCCCATTACGACAAATTTTTTCAGGTAAAAAAAGTCCTTCCGGTAAACGATGGAGACTTTTCGGTCGCCCGGCACCGACGACGATAACTATTGGGCTGCACTGCGCTCACGGCTCGCGCATGCGAGCGGTTCGAGAAACCGTTCGCTACGTAATGCTGCTGCGCCGGCTCGTCCTTCGGGGCCTCAAATAGCAACAACAAAATTGCTATAATCACATGGTATCCATCTCCAGAGGCATCCCACGGCGGGCGTCAAGATGACCGATCGAGGTGGAACGATGACTGATATTTCGCTGCAGGAAACAGCAACAACAGTAAAAAGGGTTCGAGGTCGACCGTTTGCGAAGGGGCGGTCCGGAAATCCCGGCGGCCGGCCTCGCGGCTCGATCAACCGGTCTACTCGGGCGGCACAGCTGTTGCTCGATGGCGAAGCGACGGCGCTGAGCCGCAAGGCGGTCGAGCTCGCCCTCGCCGGCGATCCGACGGCGTTGCGGCTCTGTCTCGGCCGCACCGTCGCGCCGCGCCGCGACCGCTCGGTCGAGCTCGCTCTGCCGCCGATCGACGGCGCGGCCGACATCCTTGGCGCGATAAAGGTGGTCGCCACCGCGGTCGGGCGCGGCGGCATCACCCCCGGCGAGGGGTTCGCGCTGTCGCAGATGATCGAAAGCTTCCTGCGGGCGATCGACGCGAGCGATTTCGATAATCGCTTGCGGCAATTGGAGGACGCGCAGTCGGCACGCCGTCCGGATCCTTATGGGTATACGCCCGCTATAACCTCAGCTCGAGCCGCACTGCCGATACAGCGGAAGACAGCAAACCGACAGCGGAATTGCCGCTGTTGCTGCGCCCCATCGCGGCACTCCAACCCAGGATTTCCGCGGCGGAGCGAAGCCGATCGCTCTACTTTCGCTGCAAAAAACAGCAGCAACAGCTAGTGCTCAGAGTCATTCACACGATTTATCAGGCAATGGCGCACCATCGCTCATACCGATCCCGCTACAGCGGCGAAAGCCGGTGCCACGGCAAAAGTGGATCCCGGCCTTCCCCACGGAACAAGTCCGTGGGCTGAAGGCCCACGGGAAAGCGCGGAGGGGACGTCAGAGCTGCATCAACCGAGTGAATCTGTACGCTAGGAGGAGCACGCCCGGGCTCGGCCACGAGAGCGCGGGGGAGCGATCTGGTTCTGGCCCATTGCCGAATAGCCAGCTAAGCTGCCGGGACCAATCCCGAGCCACGGCAATCGAATTGCAGCCATGAAGATCCGATCGGTCGACGCCTCTTGGGTGCACATCCCGATCCCGTCCGAGAAACAGCACACCAGCGATTTCGGGCGGACGACCTCGTTCGATGCAACGTTGGTGCGCATCGACACCGAATGCGGCTTGACCGGATGGGGCGAGGCCAAGTCCCAGGTCGGCAGCATGGCGGCCAACCAGGCGCTGACTGCGATGATCAACGAGGAGTTCGCGCCGCTGCTGGTCGGCGAAGACCCGCGCGACATCACCCGGCTGTGGGAAACCCTCTACAACGGAAGCCGCGCCCATTACGCGCTGCGGGAAGGGCGGGTCTTTCCGGTGCTGGGGCGGCGCGGCATCACGATCTCGGCCTTGAGCGGCATCGATTGCGCGCTGTGGGACATTCTTGGCAAATCGCTCGGTGTCCCGGTATGGCGCCTGCTCGGCGGCCGCCGGTCCCCGACGATGCCCGCTTATGCCTCGGGCGGTTGGGCCGGACCGGACAGGATCGGCGAGCAGCTGTTGGGATATATCGAGGCCGGCGGCTTCCGCGCCGTCAAGATGCGGGTCGGCATCATCGATGGCGATCCGCGCCATTCGGCGCGCCGGGTGGCTGCGGCCCGCGCTGCGCTCGGCCCCGATTGCGGGTTGATGTGCGATGCCCACGGCACCTTCTCGGTGGCCGAGGCCAAGCGCTTCTGCCGCCTCGTCGAGGATTGCAACCTCACCTGGTTCGAAGAGCCGGTGACCGCCGACGACAAGGCCGGGTGCGCGCAGGTGCGCGCCGCGACCGACATCCCGATCGCCGCCGGTGAGAGCGAATTCACCCGGCACGATTTCCGAGATCTGGCGATGCTGGGGGCGGTCGATATTTTCCAACCCGATCTTGCAATCTGCGGCGGCGTTACCGAGGCGATGCGGATATCCGCCCTGGCCAGCGCCCACAACCTCAAACTGGCGCCGCACCTTTGGGCCGGCGCTCCGGCCTTCGCCGCCGGGTTGCATGTCGCCGCTGCATCGCCCGCCGGGTTCATCGTCGAATATTCGCTCGGCGCCAACCCGCTGCTGCACGATCTCGTCGAAGAGTCGTTCACGGTCCAGGACGGGGAGATCGAAATCCCCGACCGGCCCGGCCTCGGCATAACCGTGCGCGAGGATCTCCTCGCCGCGCACACCGTAAAATGAAGGCGCTTTTCCTCGGCAACGTCGCGGCCGACACCGCAAACGGCATCAGGGACCGCTTGCCGCCCGGTCTGAACGTCGAGGTCTTCGGCGATCCGCGACAGCTGATGCAATCGCCCGAGGTTGCAGCCGATGCCGACATCCTCGTCACCAACCACTGGCGGGCCGAATACCCGCCGGTGCCGCGTGCGAAGCTGGTACAATCGGTCGCCACCGGCATCGAGCTGATCGACCTCACCGCCTTGCCGCCCCGGGTCACAGTCTGCAACGCCTTTGGCCACGAGACGGCGATCGCCGAATACATCCTGATGGTCATGCTGGTCTGGAGCCACCGCTTTCGGGAAATCGAGGGCGACTTTCGCACCCATTCTTCATGGCGTCCGAGCTGGGTGCAGAGCGGGGCGCCGCATGGCGAGATCTTGGGCGGCACGGTCGGCATCGTCGGGCTTGGCCGGGTCGGCTATGAGGTCGCGCGCCGCGCCGCCGCTTTCGGCTGCCGCATCTTCGCCGCAAACCGCAGCGCGCGGGAGCCGGGGAGGGGGGTCGAGCAAGTCTTTCCGCTGAGCGAGCTCGACGATATGCTCGCCAAGTGCGATTACGTCGTGCTGTGCACCGCCCTTGGCCCGGAGACCGAGAGGCTGATCGACGCGCGCCGGCTCGCGCTGATGAAACGTTCGACATTTCTGGTCAACATCGCTCGCGGCGCGGTCGTCGACGAGGACGCGATCTATGCCGCGTTGCGCGACCGCACCATCGGCGGCGCGGCGCTCGACGTGTGGTGGCTATATCCGAACGCAGCCGATCCGGAACGCCGCCCGTCGCGCCATCCGTTCCACGAATTGCCGAACGTCATCATGACGCCGCATTGCTCTGGCTGGACCGAGGGCATGGTGGCGCGGCGTTGGGCCGAAGTGGCGGGCAACATCAACCGCTTCGTTCGCGGCGAGCCGCTGCAGAACGTCGTGGTCACGACCTGAGGGGAACACCGCATGGCCGACGATACCGCTTTTATGGCGGCGACTCGCCTACTCGCCCTTTACCGGGCCAAGCAGCTGTCGCCCGTCGAGGTCATCAAGCACACATTGCGGCAGCTCGAGACGTATGAAAGCGCGATCAACGCCTTCGTTCTCTATGATCCCGAGACGGCGTTGGCCATGGCTCGAGCCTCCGAGGCGCGCTGGCAAAAGGGCGAGCCGCAGGGCCTCCTCGACGGTGTACCGGTCGCACTGAAGGACACGCTGCTGACCCGAGGCTGGCCTCGTCTGTTGGGCTCGCGCACGATCGATCCCAACCAGGCTTGGGACGAGGACGCCCCGGTGCCCGGCCGGCTGCGGGCCAACGGCGCGGTATTCTTCGGCAAGACGACGACCCCCGAATTCGGCTGGAAAGGGGTGACCGATTCGCCGTTGAGCGGCGTCACCCGCAACCCGTGGAACCTGGAGCGAACCCCCGGCGGCAGCAGCGGGGGCAGTGCCGCTGCGGTGCTGGCCGGCATCGGTCCTCTTGCGGTCGGCACCGACGCCGGCGGCTCGATCCGCATCCCGGCCGCATTCTGCGGTATTGTCGGCCATAAGCCGACCTTCGGGCGAGTGGCGGCGTATCCGCCCTCGGCCTTTGGCGATGTCGCGCATGTCGGCCCATTGACGCGCACGGTTGACGATGCGGCGCTGATGCTCGACGCAATGAAGGGGCCCGACTCGCGCGACTGGCACAGCCTGCCCGATGATGGGGTCGCTTATCGCGAGCGCGTCCGCGAAGGCTCGGTCACGGGCAAACGTGTCGCGCTGTCGCCGACCCTCGGCTACGCCGAGCCTGCGCCGGCGGTCCGCGCGGCGGTCGAGCGTGCCGCCCAAATCTTCGCCGAATTGGGCGCGGTCGTCGAGGAGGCGCACCCGTTCTCGGAATCGCCGATGCCGATTTTCCAGACGCTCGCCCTCGGCGGGTTCTGGGCATTGCTGCGGGCGCAGAAGCCCGAAGCCGTGGCGCTGATGGACCCTGGCCTCGTCGAAATGTGCCGGCGCGGCGAGGCCGTGACCCAGGAGCAATACGTCGAAGCGGTCGCGCAGCGCGTGGCGCTGGGCCAAAGGCTGCGGCTGTTCTTCGATCGTTACGATCTGCTGCTGTCGCCGACCATGCCGATCCCGGCGGCCTATGCCGACCCGCGCACCGACGAGTTGCCGAGCCCGGGCAACGCTTGGAGCTGGGTGACCTATACCTATGTTTTCAACCTGACCAAGAACCCGTCCTGCTCGATCCCGTGCGGTTTCGCCGACGGGCTGCCAATCGGGTTGATGGTGACGGGCCCGCTTTACGAGGATCTTGGTGTGTTGCAGGCCTGTCGGGCCTATGAAGAAGCCGTCGGCCCCGTTTGGCCGAGCCCGGAACTGAGCGGGTGCCTCGACAAGATCGCGCGCCCGGTTGACACTGCCGTCAAGGCCAAGATACCGGCGAGCCGGAGCTTATGAAGGAGGAAGTTATGGCGAACAAGGAGCAGAAGCGGAAGACCCGTGAGGCTAAGAAGCCCAAACAAAAAAAGAAGGAACCGCCAAAAGAAGCGGCCAGCAAGGTGCAACAAGTAACTAGGACTTGAAAACTCAGCCTTCGATCGGCGGGCCGTAACCCGTGCGTGCTTCGATTGCGTGCACATCCGAAGGGCGCTCGAAGGGCTCGGGCGCCGACTCGCCGGGCCGGCGCGGGCGGCCGATTGCAGCAAAGAAGTCATCCAGGCCGGGCGGCAGATAGGTCCAAGTCATCTTCAGGTCGTCCGGCCCGTCATTGATGATCTTGTGTCTCACTCCTGGTCCCGCATAGACGGTGGTACCGGGGACAAACGGGTGCGCCACCCCGTCGACGAGAATGGTTCCCTTTCCGGCAAAGCAGAACAGGATTTCCTGGTTCGGATCGTGTGAATGCTCGCGCACGTACCCTCCAGGCGCAATGACCTGCACACCCATCGCGACGTTGTCGGGGCCGGCGTGCTTGGGGCTCAGCTTGACGATCGAATAGCCGTTGGCCCAGATCGGCTGCCAGTACGACTGCCCCTCTTCCGGCTGCAGCACAATGCCCGCTCCGTCGGCGGCTTTTTCGCTCATGACCATCTCCACGCGATCGATCCGTGTCTAGTCTGAACTACCATCTCAATCTCCCGCAACCTCGGCCATGGCGGGGCTGTCTTGAGCGGCCGGCTCGAGTGCCGCCTCGATGACGTCCTCGACCCGCTCGGCCCAGATAAAGTGCAGGCTGTTGCGTGCGCTCTCGGGGATGTCTTCGTAATCCTTGCGATTGCGCGCCGGGAGGATGACCGTCGAAAGAGACGCCCGGGCGGCGGCGACGACTTTTTCCTTGATGCCGCCGACCGGCAGCACGAGCCCGCGCAAGCTGATTTCGCCGGTCATCGCCGTATCGCTGCGCACCGTGCGATTGGTCAATAGCGAGACGAGTGCGGTGAACATCGCGACACCCGCGCTCGGCCCGTCCTTCGGGATGGCGCCGGCGGGGACGTGAATGTGGATGTCGCTCTTTTCGAACATCCCGGGATCGAGCCCGAGACCCGACGCCCTGCCTTCGACGAGGCTCAGCGCCGCCTGCGCACTCTCCTTCATGACCTCGCCGAGCTGACCGGTCAGGATCAGCCGGCCGTGGCCGGGGTTGCGGGCCGCCTCGATAAACAGGATGTCGCCGCCGACCGGTGTCCAGGCGAGGCCGGTGGCGACGCCGGGGATGCTCGTTCGCATCGCGACCTCGCCTTCAAAGCGTGGTGCCCCGAGGATTTCGGTCAGATCTTCCGGCTCGATCCGGACACGCTGCGCGGCGCCCTCGGCAATGTTCATCGCGGCGCTGCGCAACACCGCGCCGATCTCCCGCTCGAGCTGGCGCACGCCGGCTTCGCGAGTGTAGTCGCGGATGATCGCGTGCAGGGCCGCGTCGGTGATCTCGGCGCGCTCGGCGGTCAATCCATTGGCCTTGAGCTGCCGGTCGACCAGATAGCGCCGGGCGATCTCGAACTTTTCGTCCTCGACGTAACCCGGCAGGTCGATGACCTCCATGCGGTCGCGCAACGGCCCAGGGACGCTGTCGAGGACGTTCGCCGTCGTAATGAACATGACTTTCGAGAGGTCGAACGGCACACCGAGGTAATTGTCGCGGAACGTCGAGTTCTGCTCGGGGTCGAGCACCTCGAGGAGGGCCGAGGAAGGATCGCCCTGGATGCCGCGGCCGAGCTTGTCGATCTCGTCGAGCATCATCACGCAATCCCGTGCTCCGGCCCGGCGGATCCCCTGGATGATGTTCCCCGGCAAGGCCCCGATATAGGTGCGGCGGTGCCCGCGGATCTCGGCCTCGTCGTGGGTGCCGCCAAGACTCACGCGAACGAACTTACGGCCGGTCGCCCTGGCAATGCTCTGCCCCAAAGAGGTCTTGCCGACGCCAGGGGGACCGACAAAGCACAGAATCGGGCTGCGTCCGCCCGGGTTCAGCTGCTGGATCGCCAGATATTCGAGGATCCGCCGCTTGATCTTTCTGAGGCCGTAATGGTCTGCGTCGAGAATGCGGCGCGCCTCGGCGATATCGACGGACTTCCCCGACTCGACCGACCACGGCAGCTCGGTCAGCCATTCGAGGTAGGTGCGCGCCATCGAGTACTCGCCCGACGCCTCGGGCATCCGGTCGAGCCGGCCAAGCTCCCGCTTCACATGCTCCTCGACCTCGGGCGGCATCTTCGCCTCGGCGATCTTCTTCGTCAGCTCGGAGATTTCCTGAGCCTTGGCGTCCTCACCCTCGCCGAGCTCCTTCTGGATGGTCCTCATCTGCTCGCGCAGCAGGAATTCGCGCTGGCGATCGTCGATCTTGCCTTTGGTCTGCTCGCTGATCTGGCGCGACAACTGCAGAACTTCGATGCGGTAGGCCAGCAATTCCGATACGCGCTGGAGCCGGCGCTCGATATCGACCGTCTCCAGTATCTCCTCTTTTTCCTGCGGCGTGATGTCCATGAAGCTGGCGATCAAATCGGCGAGCGCCGCGGCCGAGGGCACCGATTGCACGGCACCGACGAGCTCGGCCGGGGTCTGCGGCAACAGCTGCAACACTTCGAGCGCTTGGTTGCGCAGATTGAGGAGCCGCGCCGCAATATCCGTTGTCGTCTCCTCGGGCTCCTGGATCCGCTCGACCCGCGCGGTGAGAAACGGGTAGCCGTCGAGAAAATCGAGAATGCGAACGCGCCGCTCACCCTGGCAGATCGCGTGATGACCGCCGTCCGGGCTCGTGACATAGCGCAACAGGCTCGCTTCGGTGCCCATGCGATGCAGATCGACCGCGATCGGGTTGTCGATGCCGGGGTCGCGCTGCAACACCAGCCCGACGGGCCGGTTGAGCCGCATCGCTGTCTGGGCCGCCAGCACGGAGCGCTGCCGGCCGAGCGTGATCGGCAATACCGTGCCGGGGAACAGAACGAGGTTGCGGGTCGGAATAAGGATCAGCGCGTCCTCCGGCAATGCCGCGATCTCAGCCGATCCCATATCGAGACTACCGGGCGACGGGGGCGGAGCGCTGCCCGTGGTACGTAGTTCCCGGTCCTCCAAAGCCATGGCAAATATCCTCAAGACTTGTGCAGCTGCAGCGTCAGGCAGCCATTGGCGAGATGCCGGCCGGAGAGTTCGAGTCGGGCCGGCGGCAACTCGATCCGTCGCTGAAAATGCCCGTGTGGGATCTCCAGCCGGTGAATCCGGGCATTCTTAAATTCGCCCGGCAGCGGACGTTCGCCGCTGACGATCAGCACGCCTGCGCTGAGGGTTACCTGGACCTGGTCCGGGTCCACCCCCGGCAGGGCGATCACGATCGTGAGCGCATTCTCGGTCTCAAAAATGTCCACCGGAGCTTCCCAGCAGGGCGCGGTGTGGGCGCGGTGAAAGAATTGGCGGTGCAGCCGCTGAGCGCGCTCCATCGCCTCGTAAGCCTGCGCCCACATCAGCCTGTCGAGCTGTCGGTTTGGCATTGTCGACTCCGCAACGGGCGGCCCGGCCGGCGAGGGCCGCATCGCTCATATAGTGTGCAAAACCGGGAGAAGAGAGAATTTCTTAACCGGCTGCGATGAACACCGAACTCGTTGAGGAAGCGTCGAAAGAGCCGAGTCACCTTCACCCACCAGCCCTTGCGGGCTGGTCCCCCCTCTCCCGCGGTGGGGGAGAGGAGCTTTGAGCTCAATGCGTTGTAGCCCCTCTCCCGCAATGCGGGAGAGGGTGGCGAGCGTAGCGAGACGGGTGAGGGTCAGCGGCGCCGGATTCGCGCCTCGGTAACGATCACGTCCATCGGGATGTCGAACGATTGCGGGAAGATCGTCTCCATCTCCGACATTTCGTAGCCGACGCCGATCGCCAGCGGTCGCGCCGAGAAGGCTGCCAAGGTCCGATCGAAATAACCGCCGCCATAGCCGAGGCGGTAGCATTGCCGGTCAAACCCGACGAGCGGCGCCAGCACGGCTTGCGGCACCACGACCTCGCGCGCCTCCGGGATCGGGATGTTCCACACTCCGTCGACCAGAGCCTCGCCCGGCCGCCAAGCACGGTATTCGAGCGGGCCCTTCTTATCGACAACGACCGGCAGGGCCACTGCAGATCCTTGCGCTATCACCCAATCGATCAAAGCTCGGGGATCGAATTCCGCCTGGAACGGCCAGTAGACGCCGAGCCTCATGACCGGCCGCTCCAGCAGCAGCCCGCGCAACTTTGTCTCGATCTCGGCCCCCCAGAGCCGGCGCTCGACGGGCGGCGCGGCGGTGCGCAACGCCAACAAGCGCTGCCGCTCCGACCGCCGCCATTCCGTCAGTTCAGCCCCTTGCAATCTTCCCACCGAGATCAGAACAAACCTGTGATCCGCCCTTCCGCGTCGACCTCGATGTTGTTCGCCGCCGGCACCCGGGGCAGGCCGGGCATCGTCATGATGTCGCCGCAGATCGCGACGACGAACTCGGCGCCGGCCGACAGCCGTACCTCGCGGACGGCTACCGTGTGGTCGCTCGGCGCCCCCTTGGTATTGGGATCCGTCGTGAAGCTGAACTGGGTCTTCGCGATACAGACCGGAAACTTGCCGTACCCCTGCTCCTCCAATTGCTTGAACTGGTCGCGCACCGACTGGTTGACCTCGATATCGCCTGCGCCATAGATGCGCTGAGCAATCGTGCGGACTTTTTCCAACAGCGGCATCTCGTCCGGATAAAGGAAACGGAAATTTGCCGCGCCGCTCTCCGCAAGATCGACGACCGTGCGGGCCAGTTCGACTGCCCCCTCTCCACCTTGGGCCCAATGATCGGCGATGATCGCCTTGACTCCCTCCGCCGCGCAGAGCTGTTGCAGCCGGCCGAGCTCGGCCGCGGTGTCGGCGCTGAAGCGGTTGACCGACACTACCGCCGGCAGGCCGAACTGGCGAATGTTGGCGAGATGGCGGGCGAGGTTGGCAAAGCCCTGCTCGAGAGCGGCGACGTTTTCTTTGCGCAGTGCGTCGCGTTCCACCCCGTCGTGCATTTTGAGCGCTCGCACCGTCGTCACGACCACCACGGCGTCAGGCGCGATGCCGGCTTTGCGGCATTTGATGTCGAAGAATTTCTCGGCGCCGAGATCGGCGCCGAACCCGGCTTCGGTGACGACGTAATCGGCGAGCTTCAGAGCCGAGGTCGTCGCAATCACCGAATTGCAGCCATGGGCGATGTTGGCAAAGGGTCCGCCATGGATGAAGACCGGGTTGTGTTCGAGCGTCTGCACGAGGTTCGGCTCGATCGCGTCCTTCAACAGCGCGGCCATCGAGCCGGCCGCCTTGAGGTCGGCGGCGCGCACCGGCTTGCGCTCCCGGGTCTGGCCGACGACGATGTTGCCGAGACGCCGGTGCAGGTCCTGAAGGTCGGTCGCCATGCAGAACGTCGCCATGACCTGCGAGGCGGCGGTGATGTCGAACCCGTCCTCGCGCGGGTAGCCATTGGCCACGCCGCCCAACGAGGAGACGATCGAGCGCAGCGCCCGGTCGTTCATGTCGATCGCCCGGCGCCAGCTGACCCGCCGCGGATCGAGGCGGGGTTCAACACCATAATAGACGTGGTTGTCGACCATCGCCGCGAGCAGGTTGTTGGCGGCGCCGATCGCGTGCAGGTCGCCGGTGAAATGCAGGTTGATGTCCTCCATCGGCACGACCTGCGCGTAGCCGCCGCCCGCCGCGCCGCCCTTCATGCCAAAGCACGGGCCGAGGCTCGCCTCGCGCAGGCACGACATCGTCCTCTTGCCGATGAGGTTGAGCGCGTCGCCGAGACCGACCGTTGTCGTGGTCTTGCCTTCGCCGGCCGGCGTCGGGGTGATTGCGGTGACGAGGATGAGCTTGGCCGACCGGCCGGGAAGCGAGCGGATATAGTCGAGCGAGATCTTCGCCTTGTACTTGCCGTAGGGAGAGACCGCCTCGTCGGGGATCCCCAGCTTCTGGGCGGCGACCTCGACGATCGGCCGCATCGCCGCAGCCTGCGCGATCTCGATATTGGATTTCGGGTTTCTGTGTTGCTGGTCACCGCGTGCCACGACGTTTCTCCTTGCTGAGTTCCGCCGGGTCTTAGCCCCTCGGGGCGCGCCGGGCAACCTTCCTCCATTGGGAGGGGGACCGCCGTGGCGGCCCACTCGCCGCGTTCAGGATTGCTGCTCAGGGATTAACGGACTCCGTCGACAGGCACGCGGAGCTCGACGGACAACGGCAGACCGCCATGGGCTTCGCCGAGCCTGCCGAGCCGCTCGGCCAGTTGGGCCAACGTCGCACCGCGCGCCAGGTCGAAAGACAGTCTCGAATCTTGGAATACCGCCGTCACTCGGTTCGGCTTCTGCGCGCTATTGTTCATTAGGGGAATCTCCCTGAGCTGAGTAACCGCCAGATAAACTGCCGAGCCCGCAATTTTATCCCGTAAAAATTTGTATCAATCGATGCAACCGTGCTTAACAAAAATTTACTCGACGGCCCGAGCCGGCAGCCACACATGCAATGGCGACCGAGCAGTAATACGATTGGAATGGAGTAGTCGATGGATCAGGTGAGCGGCAGCGCAGCCGGGCGCAAGATCGGCAAGGTTCTGGGGTGTATTGCAGCGGCGGTGCTATTTGCCGCCGCGATTGGCCTTCCGCAGGCGGCCAATGCCGCACATGGCGGTGGTGGCGGCGGATTTCACGGCGGCGGCGGTGGCTTCCATGGCGGCGGCGGCGGATTTCACGGCGGCGGCTTCCATGGCGGCGGGTTTCACGCCGGCGGATTCCACGGTGGATTTCACGGCGGCGGGTTCCACCGCGGCTTTGGCGGTGGGTGGGGCGGTTACGGGGTTGGGCTGGGAGGCCTCTACGCGCCCTACGGTCACGGTTGGGATTATTCTTATCCCTACGCCGACACCTACGGTTATCCGGACTATGGCTACTACCAGCAGCCCTACGCCACGCAGTATTGGTATTACTGCTCCAACCCCGCCGGCTATTACCCGTATGTGGCCCAGTGCAACACCGGCTGGCAAACGGTCCCGGCAAGCTGAGTTCTCAATGCGCGGGTGACGCTCGCGCTACTCGGCGGCGTTTTCGCGGCCGTAGCGGCGCACGCGCCATAGGAGACGTTGGTCTCGGGGCCGAGAAAGAGGGCGCCGTAATTCTTTAGCCTTTCCAGATAGCGGCGCGGCTGAGACGTCAGCACCTCGACATGCTCGGCGGCGATACGCCGGCAATCGCGCGAGCGCTCGTCTCAAACAGGCGGATGCGGATGGAGCCGCGTATCGAGAGCGAAGCGCTCCTGGAACCGCAGTGCATAGAGCCCGGCGGCGGAGGCTACAAAAATCAGGTTCCAGCTGTGGCGCGACACCGCACTCGGGATCAGCATGAACGGGTGTTTCGCCAGCAGTGCGTCGCCGAAGGCCTGCTGGCCGGCGCCGGAGATGCCGGGCCTCAACCAGTTCGAATTTGGCACATCCTCGGGTTGGACAATTTGGATGTGGGACGGGTCGAGAACCGTCGCCGCCGTGAGCACATGGGCAACAGTGTCCAGCGCCGCAAATCCCGTGTGAACCGCTACCGTCGGCCCTATCAGACGCCACTCATCCTGATCCCAGCGGCTATCGACACGGTGACGAACGCGCGCGGCGTTCGCAGCTTCAACATTTCATGGACTGGCGAGGACCTGCAGCCGAATTTGTCTTTGAAAAGAAAGCTCGCCATCGATTTCGGGATAGACTTGCCGGAATTTGGTGAAGACGACTCGCCTGACACGTATTTCGATCGCGTACGTCACGCAGTCGCTGGACAGGCCTCATGGCGGATTCGACGATTTGTCACGCTCACACTATTCACCAACCTCGGCAAGTTGCTGCTTTATCTGGATCTCGACCCGGCCAAGTGGCCGAGGGCGGGAAGCCAGCAGACCATGTGATAGTGCGTTCGCTTGTCGGGGACGGAGGCCAGCATCATACCGAGGGTGCGCCCATGCCCGATGGGCGGGCAGTAGCAAGAACTGTCGATCTCGATCTATGCCTCGTAGATCGTGCAGACGAGACTCAGGCGCGGGCACTCTTAAAAGCCCTAGGTGGCGAAAATGTGGTCATTCAGGGACCGCCTGGGACGGGGAAATCTCAAACCATCACGAACATGATCGCTGCGGCTCTAGATCGGGGTAAGACTATACTTTTTGTCGCGGACGACTGGCTGTTTCATGCAGATCAGACTACACCAAGCGCCGGCGTGCGACCGTGATTGACTGGCATGGGCTAGTGTCGCCGGATGGGTCCGTTGATCGGGTTATCCGGGCGTTGGTACGATCCTGACGACCTTGCCCCCGGCGAGCTCAACGTCATGCGATGCCGATTTGACGGCGTCTTCGAACGACAACCCTTCTCTGTGAAAATCCAGAAACATCGTGCCGTCGACCACCGCGATCAGCGCATCGTCGCATCCCGCTTCGTAGAGCGCGTCCTCGTAATTTTCTCGTGCGGTGTCGATGCCTGACACCTCCAGGGTAAACATATAGTTCATGGACCGCTCCTCTGATGAGGACATGCATTCACTCTCCGGCGAATGTCGCGAGCGTGCGCAAACGCATTCCGCGGCGTCGACCACACCGACAGCTGGCAATCGCCGCGCCGACCGCCGGGGCAGAAAAGGCGCCCCCATGCGTGTCCGCTCGATGGGACATATCGCCAAACTTTGGCCTCGGCGAAGGTCACGGCAGCCTCGATGTCCTTGTCGGGATGAACCGGACGCGCCACCCTCGCCTACGAACTTCAACAATCGACATCGATTCTCGTCCTACGAGCAAACCTGGAGAACACCGCGGTAGCCGTCAAGCGGGAACAGGAATTCTCATTCACCAGTGGAGGAGGCCCAACCGCTTTGCCATCACCGACAACGGCTCGGGCCGCGCGGCGTGCGGCCTTTCGGCGAGCTCTTTGTACAATTGATGGATGCCGGCGTCGGAGCCGGGGCCGCTGCTGCGCTTGAACCAGTCCAATATCTGAGCGGTCGAGTCGACCTGGTCGTCGTGCTTGCCGCCGCGCAACGCCGCCCGCATTTGAGCAAGGAGACACGATTTGAGCTATATAATGCTTACTGTTGCCGACGAGACAGCCGATGGAACGCAGCGAGGCCATTGCCAAGCTCAAGCAGCACGAAGCCGAGTTGAAGCGGCTCGGCGTCGAGCATCTCTACCTGTTCGGCTCGACCGCGCGGGGCGAGGCAGGTGAGGATTCCGATGTAGATCTGTTCTTCGATCATCCCGAGGGGTCTCTCGGGCTTTTCGAGTTGATGGATTTGAAAGAGGCCACCGCCCGAATCCTTGGGCGGAAAGCCGATATCATGACGCGGCGCAGCTTGCATCCGGTTCTGCGCGAGCGGATCGAGGCCTCGGCGCTGCAAGTATTCTGATGGCTCCGTCGTCGCCGATTGCGCGCCTCACGGACATCATCGAGGCCGTCGAGCTCATCCGCAGTGAGATGGCAGGCGTGACGCTCCGGGCCTTCGAACCCGACAAACGCAAGCGTTGGCTGGTCGAGCGCGGCATTGAGATCATTTCCGAGGCCAGCCGTCGGCTGAGCGACGAGCTGAAAGCCAGGCACCCGCAAATTCCGTGGTCGAAGGTGGCGGGGATCGGCAACGTGCTGCGCCATGAGTACGAGCACGTTGCGCACGATGTGCTGTGGCGCGTTGTGCATGACGACTTACCGCCCTTGGAGAAAGTCTGCCGAGAGGAGCTGGCGAGGGAACAAGCCACCGAGCGGTAAAGTCCCGAGACGCGATCGTCTGGAAAAGTCGCTGCACAGAAACCGACTTCGACCAGATCTCTTCGTTCATCTTGTCATGCGAGCCGTATTTGGGATCTTTTCAGAGAATCACAGCGACAGTTTACTTAAAGCCCGTAAGCCGGTCTTGCGCTCGCGAGCAGCCCTCGCACACGGTTGGGGCTAGGGCTTGCGCAGAGCGAGAGGGTAGCCGGGGGGTCGGTCGCAGCCGGGCGCGGATCGCGCCGGTATCGTGCCCATACTCTCGGGCAAAGGGTTGCCGCGCGCAGCGGGCAGCGGGTGTAGCGATCAGAACGGGTAGAACCGATAATCGTTGGCTCGCGAGCATCACCGAAGCTGGGCGAGCCGCGATCTCGTAAACTGTCAGTGCGTCAGGAGAAGCTGATGTGATCCAGCAGGTGAAAGACCTGCCCAGGTAAGGGGTAGCGCCCGCCTGGTAGCGAGTGTTGCGTGGTCGTCGGCGACGACGGTTGCGAAGCGTACACAGCGATCGTGTGGGGTGGGCTATTGAGCCGCGAAAGTTACACATCGCAGAGGCCGAGGTCGTTGACAGCGCCGAAGGCAACATGGGCAGCGCCGCTATCGCGAGGCGCTGTCGCTCTGCCGTGGTCGAAGACCCCGTCACGCACGAAGGGAGCACGTCGGAACCTGAGAGATCTCGTGTCCGGCCGGGCGGTCGCGGCCGCATCGGTCCGCGTCGGGAAGGTGATGAGCTTTAGCCGGCGATGAACGGGCATGAGAAGTCAGACCCCGCCATAGTAGCGATGAAGCTGGCGAACGAAGCCGGGCAACCGGCCAAGGAGTTGGTGGAGCGAAGGGCTGGGGCCGAGGGGAACGCGGACCAGCGAAGCACACACCGGACGCAGATCCGGGCGCGTGTGACCCAGGCGCTGGGCCGTGTACGGCAAGTGGCAAGGCAAAGGAAGAAGGAACGGTTCACCGCGCTTCTGCACCACGTCAATCCCGACACGCTGCGGACGGCATTCTACGCGCTCAAGCGTAAGGCCGCCCCTGGCGCGGACGGCGTGAGGTGGGAGGACTACGAGGCAGACCTGGAGCCTCGGCTCGAGGACCTGCACGGTCGTATTCATCGGGGAGCGTATCGGCCGCAACCGTCCCGCCGGACGTACATACCGAAGGCGGATGGTCGGCAGAGGCCGCTGGCGATCGCCGCCCTGGAGGACAAGATCGTCCAGGGCGCCACGGTCATGGTGCTGAATGCCATCTATGAGGAGGACTTCCTCGGGTTCTCGTACGGGTTCCGGCCCGGACGCGGACCGCATGATGCGCTGGACGCCCTGGTAGTGGGGATCGCCGAGCGGAAGGTGAACTACATACTGGACGCCGACATCCGGTCGTTCTTCGATACGGTCAGCCAGGAGTGGCTGATCCGGTTCGTCGAGCACCGCGTCGGCGACAAGCGCATCGTCCGCCTGCTTCAGAAATGGCTGAGGGCGGGCATTCTCGAAGACGGTACAGTGACGGTCAGCGACAGAGGAACTGGGCAGGGATCGGTGATCTCGCCGCTGCTTGCCAATATCTACCTGCACTACGTGCTGGACCTCTGGGTCGAGCGCTGGCGACGGCGCGAGGCCACCGGCGACAGGATCATCGTGCGCTATGCCGATGATCTGGTAGCCGGTTTCGAGCACGAGGCCGACGCACGTCGGTTCCTCGATTGAGATGCGCGCGCGGTTCGCGGAGTTCTCACTGTCGCTCCATCCGGACAAGACCCGCCTGATCGAGTTCGGCCGCCATGCGGCGGCCAATCGCGAGCAGCGCGGGCTCGGCAAACCGGAGACCTTCGACTTCCTGGGCTTCACCTTCATCAGCGGCAAGTCCCGTAACGGCAAGTTCCTGATCCACAGGAAGAGCCGGCGCGACCGCGTGCGGGCGAAGCTCAAGGAGATCAAGGAGGAACTGCGGCGGCGAATGCACGGGCCAGTCCGCCAACAAGCGGAATGGCTCAAGCAGGTGGTCGCCGGCTTCTTCCAATACCACGCAGTGCCGACCAATGGCCGGGCACTCGCGGCCTTTCGTTACCACGTCATCGACCACTGGCGGCGCACGCTTCGGCGGCGTGGCCAGAAGCACCGAATGACCTGGGCACGGATCGGGAAGCTCGCCGACGACTGGCTCCCCAAACCACGCATCCTCCACCCCTGCCAAACCAGCGCTTCGCCGTCAAACACCCAAGGTGGGAGCCGTATGCGGGAAAGCCGCACGTACGGTTCTGTGCGGGGGGCGCTCAGTAACGCGCGTCCCTACCGCAATCCGTAACCGCCGTCACCGTAACCGCCGCACCCTCCCGCCCGAAGGTGCACCAATGAGCAATGTCGGGGCACGGCGCGATGATCATGGGCGATGGGCGAGGGGGTTAAGACGCCCATGACGACCTGTCGTGATCGAGATTGACGTGTTGCATGGTCTCTCCCTCAGTGGTGGATTAAAACCACAGCGGGGTAGATCAAGCCATCCCGTTGACACCGAAATAGTGTCATGCGAGCCTCTTTGGGAGGAGCCGGGGAGCTTCGGGAGGCCGAGCGTCATGCCAAAACACCTGCTGGCCATCGCGCTGATCTTCTGTGCCATCCTGACGAGCGCCTCAGCGCAGGAGTGGGCCGTTCCCGATGTCGATGCCCTGCCGATGGACGTGTTCGGCCAAACGGTGCGAACCGGTCGCGACCTGATCGTGCATACCGCGGCGACGATCGGGCCGGACGCCGCCGATCCGGCGAAACGGTTCTCCGGCAATGGGCTCGAATGTCAGAGCTGCCATCTGGATGCGGGCACCAAGAAGTTCGGCATGCCGCTCGCGGGCATTTGGGGCGTCTTTCCACAGTTCATCGGCCGTGAGAACGAGGTGCGAACCCTGGAGGACCGGATCAACGGTTGTATGGAGCGCAGCATGAACGGCCGTGTGCTGCCGCCGGACGGGCCGGAAATGAAGGCGATGTTGTCGTATATCCGGTTCGTCAGCGCCAGCGTGCCGACCGGGCGCAGCGCCGAGGGGCGGGGGGTGCCGCCGGTCCCATTGCCAACCGTGGCGAGCGATCCGCAACACGGCGCGAAACTGTTCGCGGAAACCTGCGCGGTCTGCCATCAGGCGAACGGGCAGGGCATGCGCTGGGGGGCCGCGGATGTCGCGCAACGGCAACGTTACCAATTCCCGCCGCTGTGGGGACCGGACAGCTATAACGACGGCGCGGGTATGGCACGGCCGATCACGGCTGCCGGTTTCATCCGCGCCAACATGCCGAAGGGGACCGAATACGAGCACCCCGTGCTGAGCGCGAAGGACGCGTTCGACGTCGCCGTGTTCGTCGATAGCCAGCCGCGGCCGCATCGTATGGGCAACGAGCGGGATTTTCCCGACCGCGTGCTCAAGCCTGCCGACGCGACCTATCCGCCATTCCTCGGCCCGTTTCCGCCATCGCAGCATCTAACCGGACCGTGGCAGCCGATCCAGCAGTGGCAGAAGGACAACGCACACACCCTGCGAAGCAACTCTCCGGCATCGGGAGGCTGAGCGGCGCGGGTGGATCCATTCCAGACAGCGGCGGCAGTCTGCAGCGGGGTGATCGTCGGGTTCACGCTCGGCCTGGTTGGCGGGGGCGGTTCGATTCTCGCGGTGCCGTTGCTGCTGTATGTCGTGGGGATGCCGGACCCGCATCTGGCGATCGGCACCAGCGCGCTCGCGGTCGCGTTCAATGCGTTCGCCAATCTCGTGCCGCACGCGCGTGAGCGGCATGTCCGCTGGCGTCCCGCGCTGATCTTCGCGGCCGCCGGATTGGCCGGCGCCTTCGCCGGCTCGTCAATCGGGAAGGCGGTGGACGGGCACCGGCTGCTGATCCTGTTCGCGCTGCTGATGCTGTTCGTCGCGGTGATGATGCTGCGCGGGCGCAAGGCCGATTCTGGCGCGGCGGGCGCGCGGCGGTCGGTCAATCTGGGGAGGCTCGGTGCGATCGGACTCGGGACCGGCGCACTGTCCGGGTTCTACGGGATCGGCGGCGGGTTCCTCGTGGTGCCCGGACTGATCCTCGCGACCGGCATGCCGACAATCGCGGCGATTGGGTCCTCGCTGGTCGCGGTAGGGGTTTTCGGCATGACGACGGCGGTGAATTATGCCGTCTCCGGGCTCGTTCAATGGCCGGTCGCGCTGCTGTTCATCGCGGGCGGGATCGGCGGCGGATGGATCGGCGCGCATCTGGCGAAACGGCTCTCGGCACAACGCCAGACACTGACGCGGCTGCTGGGGTGCATGCTGGTCGTGGTGGCGGGCTACATGCTGTATCGGAGCCTGACGTGACGGCGCCGACGGTGCCCGGAGACTCCGGGGTTAATTCAGCATATTCAGGAAAGCCGACAGGACGCGCCGGCCGTTCCATCGGCAAGCAAGACGCCGGCCAACTACATGAAAACACATGCGGAATGGAGGAGCAGATGAACACTCTCAATGCAATCACGACCGATGGCGCGCCGCGCCGGAATTTCTTTCGCCTCGCCGGGGCAACGGTGCTTGGGCTCGCTGGGCTTGCGTCTGCGGCGTCGCGCGCACAGGCCGCAACAGCGGCGGCGGGTGACGACCCGAACTGGCCCGGAAAGCTCGCAGGAAGCCATCGCCAGGTGGTTGACGGTTATACGGTCAACGACGGCCGCCCGCTTGTATTCGCACAAGCGTTCCTGCTCACGGATGCGGCGCCGGGTTCCGCGACGTCGGTTGTCATTCTGCGCGCTCAGGCGCTCCCGATCGCTCTCAAAAGTGCGATGTGGGAAAAATACAAGATCGGTGAGTCATTCAAGATCATCGACCCGGAGACCAAGGCCTCGGCAGTGAAAAATCCCTTTCTGAATCCAAAACCCGGTGTTCTGCTGACGGACGATATGGCTGTTGACCGGCTGCTCGGAAAAGGTGCGGTATTCGGCGCCTGCAATCTGGCGCTGCATGGCCTGAGCAAACAGCTCGCCAGCAACGCCGGCGTCAGCGCAGACGACGCGGCAAAGGAATGGGCCGCGAACCTGGTGCCGGGGATCACTCTCCTCCCGTCGGGGGTATGGGGTTTGAACCGCGCGCAGGAAGGCGGGTGCACATACTGCTCGGGCGGCGGATAACGAGTCGCCCGGCGCTCTCGGACGCGTGCCTAGTCTAACGGCGCAAACACCGGAATGAGCATGCCGGCTGCGGCGTCCAGCCCCGCCGGATCAGGATCGGAATGGATTCACAATAACGGGCGCGACCGCTCCCGTTAAGGGTTCCTGGACGCCGGCTATCAGTACCGCTGGATGCGTCTCGACCGGCCGGCATTCGAAACCCTGCACCGACCTCGCCGTTGCTTGGTCCCGGCGGCAAGGGGTGCTTTGGGGCAGGAAGAGCCATTCCCGTCGCGAAGGCTGAGTGGCCGAGAAGGGTCGAAAGCAGGCATTGCGCGGCAGGGCTCGCGTCATTGGTTGCCGTGACCAGGGAAACGCATCCCCGTCCCGTGTCACCGCCGGCGGAGGCCGCTCGCCGATAACGGTGCGGGTTTGACCGTCTGCGGGTCGTGAAGCTCGTTGGCGAGCGCCCGATAATAACCGTAGAAACCGCCGGGTTCGCGGGCGGCGCCCTTGAACCAATCGAGCAGCTGGGCGGTCGAATTGACCTGGTTGTCGTGTTTGCCGTTGGGGAAGGCGGTCAGCTCGTGGAGGTATTGGGCGAGCCACGGGGCCGCCGCCGGGAGATAGACAAAGCCGTTCTCGATCATTGCGGTCTGCGCGTGCAGGCGCATGATTTTGTCGCTCTGCGGCCGGTAGCGGGTGACGGCGTGGAGGCCGTCGGCGATCAATTCCTGGATCAGCTGGGTGCCGGAGGCCTTGTCCTCGATCAATACGACTGAGGGGGCGAAGCGCTCGTATTGCTCGCGCACGGCGCGCTTCAATTCGGGATACTCCATGCGCCGGCGCAAGACGTCGATCAGGTAGAGGTTCTTGCCCAGCACGCCCCAGCTCGTGCACACGCTGAAATCGCTGAGCTCGGTCGCCTTGTTGGCGGTGTCCCAGCTCTGCAGGACGCGCTCGAAGGCGGCGGGCAACTCGTCCGGCAGGTAGCGCCGGAACCAGGCCGCCTTGACGAGGCCGCCGCCCAATGGGGCGGGCGCCTGCTGGTATTGGCCGGCGAAATTGTATTCGCCGATCGTGCGGCGGATATGCTCGAGCACGGCGCGCGGCTCGCGCTCCGGGTGCAAGGCCTCGCCGCGCCGGCGGGTGAAATTTAGCGGCCCGAAGAACGTGTCGACCAGCTGGCTCTCGTCGTCCTCGGCGATCGCCGGAAACCGCACGACCTCCCACTCCTCCTGCGCCAGCACGTGGCCGACGAGATCGTCCTCGTGCAGCCGGTGCATGATGAGCACGATGGCGCCCGCCAGTTTGTCGTTCAGCCGGCTGTAGAGGGTGTGGTCGTACCACTCGTTCGCCATCTGCCGCTGGGCCTGCGACAACGCCTCCTCGGGCTTCAAAGGATCGTCGATGATGACGATGTCGGCGCCGCGCCCGGTCAAGACGCCGCCGACCGAGGTGGCGAGCCGGCAACCCTGCGCCGTCGTGTCGAATTCGGGCATTGCGGCGCGCTGCGGCGAGAGGCGGGTCGGGAAGATCGCCCGGTACCACTCGCTGGCGACGATCCGGCGGCAATCGCGCGACAATTTGTCGGCGAGGTCCTGCGCATAGCTGACGCAGAGGATCTGCGCCGAGGGATCATGCCCCAGACACCACGCCGGGAAGGCGACCGAGGCCAGCAGCGACTTCAGGTGGCGCGGCGGCAGGTTGATGACCAAGCGCCGGATCTTGCCGCCGCGCAATGCCGTCAACTTGGCGGCGATGATTTCGATATGCCAGCTCATCGCGAAGCGGGTCCGCGGGTTGAGCTCGCGAAAACAGCGCTGCGCAAAGCTCACGAAATCACGCCGCAGCAGGGCACGCGGTATTCGTCGGAAGGAGGACCGCTCGGGGTAAACTCGGGCCATTCAGCGAGGCGCGCCCTCGGAAGCATCTATCCCGATACAATATGTTAATGCAGCGCCTCCAAACTCGCCGTTGGGCAACGCCCCAAAACTCTACTCGCTCATTGACCGACCAGCCATTATGGCCAAAATTGCGAGCCGATAGGGATTGCCAAAACAATGAAGTCACTTTCTGCCCGAGAGGCGAAATACGATCTAGGGCGGTTGACTGACATCGCCCATGCCGCGCTTGCGATTGAAAAACATCACCGGTCGAATCTCGTTGTTCTATCTCTGGTAGTCCTCGTTCTCTCTATAGAAGAATACGAAGGCCTGGGGGCCATCGTCAGCAAGAAAGAAACTGTCTGATGGACACACAGGCGCCCGAATCCAAGGCGATTCGCCTTGCCAGATATTTGAAAGAATTCGTTGGACTGCGAAGTACTACAGTCTACGACGTACATAAGTACGAATCAATTCTCTGGTTTTCCGACATTCCGCAGGAGTCTCAGTGTCAGAGTCCGGCTTGGAGTGACGGCTTTGAGCCAGGAGAACCGTGGCTGGTTGTTCACAAGCAGCAATTTCCAAAACCGCCGTCTCCGCCCGACGAAATACTGCCGTGGATCGAGGAGCAGGCATTACGGCGCGCGAGCGCTGAAATGCCACGGCTTCGGTCAACGCGGCTACACGCGGACCCTCTGGCAAAGGTCGATGACGGCGAAGAATCGCCGCTAATCGAACTCAAACTGGAAGATCATCCCGAGATTATTGCAGCATTTGCGCGTTTTCGCCCAAGCTGGGAGACTTGGGCGGCAGAATACTTGCGGCGTGATCGCATTCAGTCGGTCTACGCTGAACTCTTTAGGTTTTACACTCAAATCCGTAAGCAGGGGGAGATCTTAGAACTCGTCCTCGGGTTGGGACTGCTTGATTGGCGCGACAGGAGCCGGGGAGCGTCCCCGCCAATCCTGCGCCACATAGTTACCGCCCGCGTGGATCTTTTTTTCGATCCGAGTACGGGAATTATCCAGCTTAACGGGGCAGCCGATGGCGTTCAGTTGCGGATCGAAGACGACATGCTCGATGCCGAACTGCGCCCCGAGCGCGGGCAATATGCCTCCGTCAGCGAACAATTGAGTGCCATTGACGATGACGTGTGGGATCGCCAGCGGACGTCTGCAACGCTGAAAGCCTGGGCAACTGCGCTCCACCCGGACTGCGAGTGGTCCGCGGAGCTGAAGCCAACGATAGGCGAGATCACTAAGCCCAGGGTCACCCTCGCGCCTGCCCTGATCCTCCGCAAGCGCACCCAAGTCGGTATGGTGCGGATATACGATGCCATCATCAGCCGTCTCTCTTCCGAAGATGAGGATATCCCGGCGGGATGGACCGGTCTGGTTGACGATGAAGACGACGAAGAGCACGAGCGCCATTCGGGAGAGCCTCGCGCGCCCGATGACGGGTCGCCTGAGCCGCGGCTGGATGCGGAAGAAGTGTATTTCCCGTTACCGGCGAACCGTGAACAGCGGCAGATCGTTAAGGCGATCACCGGTCGGCGGGGTGTATTGGTCCAAGGGCCGCCAGGGACAGGCAAGAGCCACACGATAGCAAACCTCGTATGTCACTTACTGGCTACAGGTAAGCGTGTTCTGATTACAGCTGAAACCGGCCGGGCGCTAAAGGTGCTCAAAGAGAAACTGCCGCCGGATATTCAGCCGCTTTGCGTCAGCCTGCTCGGCCAGGGAGGCGACGCATTCGCGGAGCTGAACGCTTCCGTACAGGGTATCACGTCGCGCTTTGCGACCTGGAGCCCGGGCGCCTACGACTCCCGGATCGCCGAGGTCAATGGTGAACTCGCGTCGACCCGACGATCCTTGGCGAAAATCGATTTCGAGTTGCGGAGCCTCCGAGAAGAAGAGACGTACCCGCACACCCTGATGGACGGCGCGTATGCGGGCACCGCTTCTGCGATCGCGCAGCGAGTAGCGCAGGAACGGGAGCGCTTTGGATGGCTGCAGGTTCTCCAGGAAGCACCGGATGATCCGCCGGTACGGCAAGCTGAAATCGAGCAATGGCTGAACCTTTGCCGTCATCGTGACATTACCGCGGCCGAAAAGTCGCGGCTGCGCACGGTCGGCTCAGATGCGTTGCCGGCGCCCGAACAATTTGCCTTTGCCGTAAGCGCCGAGTGTGAAGCGAAAGACACCCTGGAACGCTTGGCAGCGGTTCGCGCGCATTTGGCGTATCAGCCAATCGTCACATTGCCTCGCGAAGCACGGAAGAAGCTCGGCGAGGGCCTCCGGGAGATGAATGACAGGCGCAAACGGCTCTTGCGTCTCGGTGACGATTGGGTGCCGCGTGCTATGGCGTCCGCTCTCGAGGGGCGGCAAGCTCGCTGGCAGGCGCTCCTCGACCAATCACGAGAGCTGCTTCAGAAAGCCGAAGAAATGCTTGAGAAGCTAGGATCCGCGTCCGTATGCATCCCGGACGGGAAGGACCGCAAGGCCGCTCGCACTGACGCGGCGGTGGTCATGGAGCACCTGAAGGCTGGCGGGAAGTGGATTTCGTTTGGTGTGCTTACGCCGAAGGCCGTGAAGGGCCGGACGTACCTGCGTGAAGGCGTGACGGTTGACGGACAACCCGCGGAGACGCCTGAGAGGCTGCAGGTCGTTTGCGATCATCTCGATCTTACCTTTGCGTTTGAAGGCATGGAGCTTGCCTGGTCTGATCACGGCAGATTGCCGACCGGGTCGCAACCGGGAATACGACTGGCTGCGATCCGGGAGCATGTTGATTGCCTTGACCGGGCTTTAGAGTACGCGGCCGATTGCAGCAGTTTCGCGCGCGCGCTCAACGGGGCGGCGCCCGCGATCCCGGAACCGGACTGGTTGGGAGATGAGGCAGAGCAGTGGCTCGATATCATCCAGGCCTCATCTATTGAAGAGCGCTACCGGGCAGCCACGGAGCGGACCACCGCCTGTGCCTCTGAGCTTAAAGCCGTCCGACAGTTGCATGACGCTCATCCGATCGTGGCTGCGCTGGTGCAAGCTATTGAGGAGCGCAACATCACGGCCTACAGCCAGGCTTACGAAATTGTGCAGGGAGTTGAGCGGACCCGGTGCGAAGAAGAACTTCGTGCTCGGGTAGATACTGCGCTGCGCGTCGCGGTGCCAGGCTTGGCAGAATGCGTAACGGCAAGCCTGGCTAACGAAGCGTGGGACAACCGGTTCGGGGAATGGGAGACCGCGTGGCAATGGGCTGTCGCAGAAAACTGGCTGCGCAAGCGCTCGGATGTCGGTTATCGGGAGCGGCTGTGGCAACGCCGCGAGGAAACCGACAGCGCGATCAGCACATTGCTTGGTGAAGCCGCGGCGCTGCGCGCCTGGACCTATTTCTTTAATCGCCTGTCGCACCGCGAAGCTGCTGCTCTGAGGAGCTGGCGCGAAGCCGTCCGGGCGATAGGCAGAGGCACTGGCCGATCCGCCCGGATCGAGCGGCTTCGACGCGAAGCGCGGAATATGGACCAGTGTCGCGAGGCAATTCCGATCTGGATTATGCCGCGATACCTCGTGGCTGAAATGATCGACCCGATTCCGGGCCGCTATGATCTCGTGATCGTCGACGAAGCAAGCCAGCTCGGCATTGAGAGCCTTTTCCTGTTTTATGTCGCAAAGAAATTGGTGGTGGTTGGCGATGATCAGCAAATTAGTCCATACGGTGTCGGGTTAGCCGATGAGGCGATTGCGAACCTGCAACATCACTATCTGGAGGGCGTTCCCCATCACCATGCCCTTTCCGCTCAAAGCAGCTTTTACGCGAACGCGAAAATCCGGTTCGGCCAAAACATTGTGCTGCGCGAGCACTTCCGCTGCATGCCCGAGATCATTCAGTTCTCAAATGATCTTTGCTACGCAAGCAATGGCACGCCTCTCGATCCATTACGCGCATACCCGGCGAACAGGCTTCGCCCGCTCGTCGTTCGTCACGTTTCCGAAGGGTATCGGACGGGATCGACTTAAAACGCCTTAAACGAGCCGGAAGCTGATGCGTTGGTCGCCCAGGTGACAGCCTGTGTCGCGGATCCGCGATATGAGGACCGGACAATGGGGGTGATCAGTTTGCAAGGCGAAGCGCAGGCGAAACTGATCGAGCACAAGCTCCTAGAAGCATTGGAGCCCGAAGTCATAGAACAGCGCCGTTTAATCTGCGGTGATGCTTACGCGTTTCAGGGCGATGAGCGCGAGATCATTTTCCTCAGCATGGTGGCCGCTCCGGGCGAGATACGGATTGGAGCGCTTACGAACGACGCGGCACGCCAACGCTTCAACGTGGCTGCAAGCCGGGCCCAGGATCAGTTGTGGCTTTTTCACACCGCGACTCTTGAGGTGCTGAGCCCGGCGTGCATGCGCTATCGCCTGCTGAGCTACATGCTAAACCCGGGCCGTCTCGTCACGGAAGCGACCGGCCATAAATTTGATTCTCAGTTCGAGAGGGATATTTTTGACCTCGTGGCCGCGAAAGGGTTCCACGTACGTACCCAAGTGTGCGTCGGAGACGCTGCCAACCATCGGTATCGCATCGATCTGGTGGTCGAGGGGATGCAGGGGCGCCTTGCGGTCGAATGCGACGGCGACGAATGGCATGGGCCGGACCGCTACGAACAGGATATGGCCCGCCAGCGTGACCTCGAGCGTGCAGGGTGGCAGTTTGTTCGGATCCGAGGAAGCGAGTTCTATAGGGATCCTGCACGGGCAGTCGTGCCGCTTTGGGCCGAACTTGATCGCCTTGGCATCAGGCCCGGAGGCATCGATGAAGCTGCAGCCGAACCGCCACTTCCTGCCGAGTTGCAGACGATGGAAGGGCGCGAAGTTGATGAGGTCATCGTGCCTGAAGCAGGCTCCGCTCCGCACGACGCAGATCCTGACGCGGATTCGGCGCCTCCGACGACGGTGACTCAACACACGTTTACGTGCGAGCACCGTGATAGTCCGGCACCTCCGGTCGTCTTGCGCACGTCACATCCTTCTTTGGCGGATTATGTGCCGTTCCAAGGTCAAGCGGGCCCGGACCCGCGAACGGTAAGTCTGGGCGCCGTGGCAGAGGGCCTATGCCGCATCATCGAGGCCGAAGGGCCTATGCTCGCAAAACGCGCTTACGACATTTATTTGCGTGGTTGCGGTATCAAGCGGCTTGGGCCCGAGCTGAAGAGCACGATGAACAAGGCCCTTTCCAGTGCGATCCGTCAGGGAAACGTAATTTCCGAAAACGAGTCGGGGGTGAGCGGCCTGCTCTTCTCCACAGTGAGAAGCAAAGGAAGTCCGCCAATCCGACTCCGCTGCCGCGGGCCTCGGACATTCGAGGAAATACCCCCTGCGGAATTGCGAGCGGCCAGCAAACTCGTCTCCGAGACGTTGCATCTGGAGCCGGGGACGGATGAGCATTTGCGGGCTATTTTGGAATATTTCGACTTGAAGCGGCTAACCGCTCAGGTTGGCACGACTCTCCTTGAGATCCTCGATAAAGCGGAAGCGAGCGCGACGCCGCCCTTTTGATAAAATGGCAAGCAACTAGAACGGAAGCAGTGCTGCTCACATTTCCGGTGTTCATTCTGGCAGTGATGCTGTCAGCGTGCTCGATATTGAGTTGGCACAGAGTTATGAGGCGTCTTGTTTCGTTCCTTCGCCTATCCCCTTGTGTCACCCGCGGCGGAAGCCGCTCGCCGATAACGGTGCGGGACCGACCGTCTGCGGATCGGGAAGCTTTTCGGCGAGCATTCTATAGTAATCGTAGAGTCCGCCCGGATCGCGGGTGGCCTGCTTGAACCAGTCGAGCAGCTGCGCGGTCGAGTCGACTAGGTCGTCGTGCTTGCCGTTGGGGAAGGCGGTCAGCTCGTGGAGGTATTGGGCGAGCCACGGGGCCGCCGCCGGGAGATAGACAAAGCCGTTTTCGATCATTGCGGTCTGCGCGTGCAGGCGCATGATCTTGTCCGACTGCGGGCGGTAGCGGGTCACGGCGTGAAGGCCTTCGGCGATCAATTCCTGAACCAGCTGAGTGCCGGAGGCCTTGTCCTCGATCAATACGACTGAGGGAGCGAAGCGCTCGTATTGCTCGCGCACGGCGCGCTTCAATTCGGGATATTCCATGCGCCGGCGCAAGACGTCGATTAGGTAGAGGTGCTTGCCAGCCACACCCCAGCTCGTGCACACGCTGAAATCGCTGAGCTCGGTCGCCTTGTTGGCGGTGTCCCAGCTCTGCACGATGCGCTCGAAGGCGGCGGGCAATTCGTCCGGCATATAGCGCCGGAACCAGGCCGCCTTGACGAGGCCGCCGCCCAAGGGGGCGGGCGCCTGCTGGTACTGGCCGGCGAAATTGTATTCGCCGATCGTGCGGCGGATATGCTCGAGCACGGCGCGCGGCTCGCGCTCCGGGTGCAATGCCTCGCCGCGCCGGCGGGTGAAATTTAGCGGCCCGAAGAGCGTGTCGGCCAGCTGGCTCTCGTCGTCCTCGGCGATCGCCGGGAATCGCACGACCTCCCAATCCTCCTGCTCCAGCACATGGCCGACGAGATCGTCTTCGTGCAGCCGGTGCATGATCAGGACGATGGCGCCCGCCAGCTTATCGTTCAACCGGCTGTAGAGGGTATGGTCGTACCACTCGTTCGCCATCTGCCGCTGGGCCTGCGACAACGCCTCCTCGGGCTTTAACGGATCGTCGATGATGACGATGTCGGCGCCGCGCCCGGTCAAGACGCCGCCGACCGAGGTGGCGAGCCGGCAACCCTGCGCCGTCGTGTCGAATTCGGGCACCGCGGCGCGCTGCGGCGAGAGGCGGGTCGGGAAGATCGCCCGGTACCAGTCGCCGGCGACGATATGCCGGCAATCGCGCGACAATTTGTCGGCGAGGTCCTGCGCGTAACTGACGCAGAGGATCTGCGCCGAGGGATCATGCCCCAGACACCACGCCGGGAAGGCGATCGAGGCCAGCAGCGACTTCAGGTGGCGCGGCGGCAGATTGATGACCAAGCGCCGGATCTTGCCGCCGCGCAATGCCGTCAATTTGGCGGCGATGATTTCGATATGCCAGCTCATCGCGAAGCGGGTGCGCGGGTTGAGCTCGCTGAAACACCCCTGCGCAAAGCTGACGAGATCGCGCCGCAACAGCGCGCGGTATTCGTCAGGGGTGGGCCTAGCGGATGGGAGTTTCACCACGGAGACACGGAGGGCACGGAGAAGGTGTCTGCTGAGATTTTGATGATTACTCAGTGTCCTCCGTGTCTCCGTGGTGGATCTTTGCCATCTCAGCGCGCCGCAGCCGCGCCAGCAGGTTTTCGACCACCTCCTCGTCGGCCGGGGTGAGCGCAGGCGCCTGCGGCGGCGTGCCGGCGCGTTTTTCGATGTCCTTCAGCATGTCGATCAGCATCTGGGTTGCGCGCAGATCGGCGCCGGTCGATTTGTCGACCAGCTGCGCGACGACCGCCTCGCGCTTGGTGATCCGTCGGCTCACGCCGTTCGCGGTCACGACCACCGGCTCGTTCAGAGCGCGGACGAGCAGCGCCGGCAGGTCTTTCGGGCGCGGGCGCGGGCCGCGCGGGTTGCCGGACTGACCCTTCTTGAAGCGCGTGTGCAGCGGCGGCCTGCCGCGGCCGACCTTGTATTCGCCCTCGACCTCATCCATGCTATTACCGCAATCACAGCTTGCTAAACCAATTCTGTGGTTTATATCACCTAATTGTAATATTGTCAATTATCAAATGGTAATATCAGTAATGACTACTTCCCAATGTTTCCCTGCCAAGCCGCCCGGCAGGGAAACAACTTTCCCTGCCGTCCAGCGCCGGTTAATCACCTATGCGGCTGTGGAGAGCCGTTTTCGGCGCCGAAAACGATTTTTTTTCCCGGGTTTCCCTGCGCGGCAGGGAAAACGGCTAGGCCGCGGCGCGGATCGCGACTTCCTTGATCTCGCTGCCGACGAAGGGCTCGTAGTCGCGGAAATTGGCTTCGAAGCGTCGGGTCAGGCCCCGCGCGGTCTCGTCATAGGCCTCTTTGTCGGACCAGGTGCCGCGCGGGTCGAGCACCTCGTTCGGCACCTCGGGACAGCTTTCCGGTACGAGGAGGCCGAAATTCGCCTCCTTGCGGACGGGCGCGGCGGCGAGCCGGCCGTCGAGCGCGGCGCGCAACAGGGCTCGAGTATGGGCGATCGGCATGCGCCGCCCGGCGCCATAGGTGCCGCCCGACCAGCCGGTATTGACGAGCCAGCACTGCGCCCCGTGCTCGCGGATCAAGGCGCCCAGCATCTTCGCGTAGACCGCCGGATGGCGCGGCATGAAGGGCGCGCCGAAGCACGTCGAAAAGGTCGCCTCGGGCGCGTTGCTGAGCCCCTTTTCGGTGCCGGCGACCCGTGCCGTGTAGCCCGACAGGAAATGGTACATCGCCTGCTCGGGGGTCAGCTTGGCGATCGGCGGCATGACGCCGAACGCGTCGCAAGTCAGCATCACGACGTTCTTTGGATGCGGCGCAAGCCCGCGCGGATCGGCGTTCGGGATGAACTCGATCGGATAGCAGGCCCGGGTGTTCTCGGTCAGGCTCTGGTCGTCGACGTCGGGCACGCGCGTCCCGGGATGCAGCACGACGTTTTCGAGCACCGTCCCGAAGCGGGTGATCGTTGCATAGATCTCGGGCTCGTTGACCGGCGACAGGTTGATCACCTTGGCGTAGCAGCCGCCCTCGAAATTGAAGATGCCCTTGGGGCTCCAGCCGTGCTCGTCATCGCCGATCAGGGTCCGCGAATGGTCGGCCGACAGTGTCGTCTTGCCGGTGCCCGAGAGCCCGAAAAAGATCGCGCAGTCGCCCTTTGCGCCGACATTGGCCGAGGCGTGCATCGGCAATACGCCGCGCGGCGGCAACATGAAATTGAGATACCCGAAGACCGACTTCTTGATCTCGCCGGCATAGGCCGTGCCGCCGATCAGCACCAGGCGCTCGGCGAAATTGACGAGAATGAAGACCTCGGAATTGATCCTGTCGTGCTCGGGGGTCGCGAGGAATTTCGGCGCGTGCAGGATGGTAAACGCCGGCTCGAACCCCGGCAGCTCTTCGGCCGGCGGGCGAATAAACATGTTGCGCGAAAAAAGGCTGTGCCAGGCGCTGTCGGTCACGACCCGCACCGGCAGCCGGTAAGCCGGATCGGCCCCGGCGTAGAGGTCCTGGACGAAGAGCTCCCGGCCCTGCAGGTAGGCGAGCAGGCGCTGGTGGAGGCTAGCGAACTGGTCGGGAGAGACCGGCTGGTTGATCTTGCCCCAGTCCACTGTGTCCTTGGTGCCCGGCTCCTCGACGATGTATTTGTCGCGCGGGGTGCGGCCGGTGAAGAGCCCGGTCGAGACCGAGAAGCTGCCGCCCGAGGCGAGTTCGCCCTCGCCCCGCTGGACGGCGCGCTCGTAGAGCACCGGCGCGGACTGGTTCCAATGCACGGTCCCGAGGTGGTGCATGCCTTGCCGGTCGAGGCCGAACCGGCTCTTCTTTGCGGTCATCGGATCGTCTTCTTCATTGAACGCTTCCTCCTGCTGCGACTGGGCCTTTTTGGCACGCACAATACCGGCACAGGTTAGCCCCGTACCATAAGACGGGCGACCATGTCAAAAATCCCTCAACGGGTGCGTTATAGCGTCGCCCGATCGACGAGTTTTACGAGTGCGAGATGCGCGGCCTCGGGGGTCAGCACCGGGGCGGGAAAGTCGAGCCGGGCAGTTTCGCCGTCGCGCTGCAGATCGGCGCCTTCCGGATCGATCCCAGCCATCCGCCAATCGGCACCCTCGCGGCCGAGCAGACCCCGCGCGTAATCGGCGACCGCGTCGGCGTGATGCTCATTCATGTGCCTGAGGATCTCCGGCTCCGCTGCAGCCAGAGCGGCGGCATCCGCGGCGAACAGCAGATCCCGGCCGTCGATCCAGTGAATCCGGCCGAAACCGGCGACGAGGTGCCCACGTTCGACCGTGACCCGATACAGCCGGAAATCGGCGAAACCGGAATAGACGGCGCTCGTCGGGTGGTGCGCCGTGAAGCGGGCGAGACGTCGCGGGTCCTCGACAGCTCTGGCCTGCCCAATCACGGTCAGGCGCGGCCCGGTCAGCGGGTCCCGGTAACCCGCCGTGCCGTCGACCAATAGCGAGATCCGCGGATCGAACGCAATGTTCCGGCTATGCTGCGCCAAATCGGACAGCAGCAGAAGCGGGCTCGCATCGAGATCGGCGGCGATGAGGACAAGTGACGCGTAGGGCGCGCCCCACATGCTCGTGGCAAGGGTGCCGCGCTGTTCTCGGCGCAGCAACCGCCGGGCGATTCTCGCAGGATGGTCGTCCGGCTCTCTTTCACGCATCGCATAAGTGAGCCGCAGCGGCGCGGAGACGTCAAGCTGCGCCATGCTGCAAAAGGCGCCGTTGCGATATGATGAGTAGGTAAACGAACCCCTTACCGGTGAATATCGGAGGGATGGGGCGCCGACCGCCTGTCTAAAATAGGGAAAGTGGGTTTGCCTTTGCGAGATTCGGTCATATTTTCCACTTACGGAGAACGGCTCACCTATGATCCGGCCGCTCAAAAGGATTTTGGGGGATAAGGTGCCGAACACGATTGCTCTTGTCGACGACGACCGCAACATCCTGGCCTCCGTGTCGATGGCGCTCGAGGCGGAGGGGTTCGCGGTACGCTGCTACAGTGACGGTACCGAGGCGCTGAAGGGGTTGAGCGCCCAACCGGTCGACATCGCGGTGCTCGACATCAAAATGCCGCGCATGGACGGCATGGAGCTTCTCGGCCAGCTGCGGCGGCAGAGCCACATCCCGGTCATCTTCCTGACCTCGAAGGACGACGAGGTCGACGAACTGCTCGGCCTGCGCATGGGCGCCGACGACTACATCAGGAAGCCGTTTTCGCAGCGGCTCTTGATCGAGCGCATCCGGGCCCTGATCCGGCGCGGCGAGCTCGCGCGCGAGCGGGAGAACTCGCATGGCGAGCCGGTGATCGTGCGCGGGCTGCTGATCCTCGATCCGGCACGCCATCTGTGCACCTGGAAGGGTGAACATGTCGAGCTGACGGTGACCGAGTTTCTGATCCTCAAATCCCTCGCGCACCGTCCGGGGCACGTCAAAAACCGCGACCAGCTGATGGATGCGGCCTATGGCGAGCATATCTATGTCGACGACCGGACAATCGATAGCCACATCAAGCGGTTGCGCAAGAAGTTCAAGAACGTCGATACGGATTTCGCGCAGATCGAAACACTCTATGGCGTCGGGTATCGATACCGCGACCGTTGAGCCAGCCGCCGCGCCGGCGTCGCCTTCGGCGGTAGCCGAGCATTCTTTCGCCCCTCGTTCTCACGCGAGAGCCGGGCCGAGCCCCGATCTGCGGCCGAGAACCGGAAGGCGCTGGACGGTCTCCCCACTTACGCGGCGCATCCTGGCTGTCAATGTCCTGGCGCTGGCCCTTCTGGCCGGCGGGTTTCTGTACCTCGGGAAATACCAGGCGAGCCTCATCGGCCAACAGATCGAAGCTCTAAAGACCCAGGGCGAGGTCTTTGCCGCTGCCCTCGGTGAGGGCGCGGTTCTCGAACTCGGACGAGGAGGGAGAGGTCCTGTTGCCCGATCTCGCTCGCCAGATGATGCGGCGGCTGGTCGAGCCGACTCACACCCGAGCTCGGCTGTTTGATGTGCGGGGCGACATTATCGCCGACAGTCGAATTCTGCGGGGGCCGGGCGACGCCGTGCAGGTCCACGAGTTGGAGCCGCAAGAGCGGGAAGGTGCGGTTCTGCGGATTGCCGATCAGATATACGATTGGATTCTCAACATCGTGCCGCGGCACACCAGCTATGCGATCTATCATGAGAGCGCTTCCCCGCGCGCCGAGGATTATGCCGAAGTCGTGCGGGCATTGCGCGGCGAGACCGGCTCGGCGATCAGAAGCGACCCGCAAACCGGTGGACTGGTGTTCAGCGTCGCGATCCCGATCCAGCGCTACAAGCAGGTACTCGGCGCGGTCATGTTGTCGGTCGGCAGCGCCGAGATCGAGGAGGAGCTAAGAACCGTTCGCCTCGAGCTGCTGCGCATCTTCGGGGTGGCTTTGTTAGTCACCGTGCTGCTGTCATTCTACCTCGCGGGCACGATTGCGCGGCCCATCCGCCGGCTAGCCGCCGCGGCGGAACGAGCGCGCGGCCGTCGGGCGCGGGTCGAAATACCCGACTTTACCCGGCGCGGCGATGAGATCGGCGATCTCTCGCGGTCGCTGCGCGAGATGACCGACGCGCTGTGGCAGCGCATGAGTGCCATTGAGAGTTTTGCCGCCGATGTTGCGCATGAGATCAAAAACCCGCTCAGCTCGCTGCGCAGCGCGGTCGAGACGGCCGTACGGATTGACGATGCGGCAAATCAGCGGCGGCTGATGGCGATCATCCTCAACGACGTCCAGCGACTCGACCGTCTGATCACCGATATTTCCGACGCCTCGCGGCTCGACGCGGAGCTCGGCCGCCTAGAGTTGGAACCGGTCGACATCGCGGCGATGCTGGGTACGCTGGTCGAGGTCTATCAGGCGACCCGGACGGACGACGCGCCTCGTCTGGTGCTCGCGATCGCCAACAATGATCGTGAACTCGTCGTGCCCGGGATCGAAACGAGACTGTCCCAAGTGTTCCGCAACATCATTGGGAATGCGGTTTCGTTCAGCCCACCGCTCGGCGAGATCAGGCTGACTGCGCGACATCATGGCCGGGCGGTTGTCGTTACCGTGGAAGATGAGGGACCCGGTATCCCAGAAGAAAAGTTGACGGCAATTTTCGATCGTTTCTACACGGAACGACCGCTCGGGGAGCAATTCGGGACACATTCCGGGCTGGGGCTCTCGATTTCGAAACAGATCGTCGAGGCGCATCGCGGCATGATCTGGGCGGAAAACCGCAAGGACGCGAATGGCGCCACCATTGGTGCCCGCTTCTCTGTTCGACTGCCGGCCGCTGTGTGACGATAACGGTCCCGCCCGACCCTGTTTTGGTCCACGCCACTGCCATCGCGATCGATGGGCGCGCGGCCTTGCTCCGCGGTCCGTCCGGAGCAGGAAAATCGGATCTAGCTCTGCGGCTGATCGATGGCGGAGCACGTCTCGTCGCTGATGATCAGGTGGAGCTGCGGCGCGCAGGAGAACGCCTCGTGGTAACGGCCCCGGCTGCTATAGCGGGCCTGATCGAAGTCCGCGGAGTGGGTATTCTTCGCGTCGAGGCGGTAGCGGAGGCGACGCTCGCCTTGTTAGTCGACCTCGTACCGTCGGCCGAGGTCGACCGTTTGCCCGAAATCCGCCGCGAGGATGTGCTGGGGGTCGCTGTTCCGACGATCGCTCTGTCTCCATTCGAGGCTTCCGCGGCGGCAAAGCTGCGTCTCGCGCTGAGCGCGTTTTCAGCCAACTCGGTGCTCGCTATAATCCGGCGATGATGACCGACGGTGGTCATGCCGAGCGAAGCCCGCAGGTAAGCGCGGCGGCGCCGGCCCGTGTTCTCCTGGTGACCGGAATGTCGGGGGCTGGGCGGTCGACGGCGCTGAAAACGCTCGAAGACATGGGGTACGAAGCCTTCGACAACCTACCGCTGTCGCTGGTACCCGCCCTGATCGAGGGGATTGCGGCCGATGCGCGCGCAATTGCCGTCGGTGCCGATCTACGCACCAGGGGCTTTGCCGTCGGGGGCTTTGCTATCGAGAGCATGCTCGAACCCCTTGATGCGGTAGTCAGCCGGACGGGCCGCGAGCTCAGGGTGTTGTTTATCGATTGTGATGACGAACCGCTGCAACGGCGCTATACCGAGACGCGCCGGCCCCACCCCCTCGCCGGCGACCGGCCCGTAACGGACGGTATCCGGCTCGAACGCCGAGTGGTTTCTGCCCTGCGCGACCGTGCTGACCTTGTGATCGATACGTCAAACCTGAGCGCTACCGAATTGAAACGGCTGTTGACCGGCCATTTTGCCATAGCGGCCAGCGGTCTTCGCGTTTTCGTCACCTCTTTCGCGTATCGCCACGGCATACCGCGAGATGCCGATCTGATCTTCGACGTGCGTTTTCTCGACAATCCGCATTATATCCCCGAACTGCAGAAGCTGACTGGGCGCGACCCCGCAGTCGCCGCGCACATCGAGCGGGATCCGGACCTTGCGCCCTTTCTTGGCCGGTTCTGGCGGCTTTTGGAGCCGCTGCTGCCGCGCTACGAACAGGAAGGCAAGACCTATCTGACAATCGCTATCGGCTGCACCGGGGGCCGGCACCGTTCCGTCTACGTGGCCGAGCGGCTGGCTGCGCAACTCGGCGCCGCCGGGCTGCAGGTGGAGCTGGCGCACCGCGATCTTGTTCAATCCGGCTCTCCCGCCTTGGCTGCGCCGAGCGCGCCCGTCACCGCGAGCTGAACGGCAGCGGTCCTCCCAGCGAGGCAATCGATGATCGGTATGGTTTTGGTGACCCACGGGCGGCTCGCAGCGGAATTCGTTGCGGCACTCGAGCATGTCGTCGGGCCGCAGGCGCAAATCGAGGCCGTGTGCATCGGCCCCGATGACGACATGGAAAAGCGCCGTCAGGATATACTGCGCTCAATTGCCGCAGTCGATGCCGGCGACGGCGCTGTCTTGTTGACCGACATGTTCGGCGGCACCCCGTCGAACCTGGCCATCTCGGTCATGGACCGCGCCAAGATCGAGGTGATTGCCGGCGTCAATCTGCCGATGCTGATCAAGCTCGCCAGCCTGCGCCAGAGCGAGAGCCTCGAACGAACTGTGCTCGGCGCCCAAGAGGCCGGGCGCAAGTACATCAACGTCGCTTCTCAGCTGCTCAGCGACGCGCGCCGATGAGCGATCGACCGGCCGACGAACGGCCGATACGGGATTCGCGCCCGCCGGCCGGGGCGGTCTGCCGGATTGCGACGATTTGCAACCAACGCGGGCTCCACGCGCGCGCTGCTGCCCGGTTTGTCAAGACCGCCGGGCTCTTCAACGCCGAAGTTTGGGTGCGCAAGAACGGCACCGAAGTCTCCGGCCGCTCGATCATGGGCTTGATGATGCTGGCCGCGGCGCCCGGCACGGTCATCCGGCTCGCCGCCACCGGCCCCGAGGCCGAGGCGGCGGTGGTGGCGCTCGCCCAGCTCGTCGAATGCAAATTCGATGAGGATTGAGGAGGTCACCGGCTCTACGCCGCCGAGCAGCGGCAGCGAACAGCGACTGCCGGGCCTCGCCGTTTCCCCCGGGATCGCCATCGGCCCGGCTCATATCGTCGAGAGCGGCGATCTTCCGGTAGCTGAGAATCACGTCCCGCAGAGCGAAATCGAAGCCGAGCGACACCGCTTCGCCGAGGCGGTGGCGAACTCGCTGAAACAGCTCAAAAAGGTGAAGGCGAAAGCCGCGGGGCTGCCCGGCTCCGCCGCCGAGGAAGTGGGCTACCTTCTCGATGCCCACCTTGCCATGCTGTCGAACTCGCGCCTCGTCCGCGGCGTCGACGAGCGCATTGCCCGCACCCGGATCAATGCCGAGCGCGCGGTGCAGATCGAGATCGACGAAATCGCCGAGAGCTTCGCGGCGATGCGCGATCCCTACTTGGCGGCGCGGATCGAGGACATCCGGGTCGTCGGCACACGGCTGATCCGCAATCTGATCAGGAAGCCCTACGTCGCCTATTCCGCCGTCGCGGACGGCGCCGTCATTCTCGCCGAAGAGCTGACCCCGGCCGATACCGCGCTGATCGACCCCGAGCGCGTGGCCGGCTTTGCGGCCGCCTCCGGCGGTGCCGAGAGCCACACCGCGATCGTTGCGCGAGCGCTCGGCCTGCCGGCGGTTCTCGCAGTACCTGGTTTGCTCGAGCGGGCTCGGGCGGGTGTCACCGCGGTGATCGACGGCATCGACGGCTGCGTTATCATCGACCCGTCCGACGAGACGATCCGTGAATACGAGGCCCGGCGCGACGCTGTGGCACGCGAACGGCGCAGTCTCGCGCGCCTGCGCAGGCTTCCCGCGATCACCCGCGACGGTGTCGAGATCACTCTCGAAGGCAATCTCGAATTGCCGATCGAACTGGCGCAGGCGCTGTCAAACGGCGCGATGGGGCTCGGCCTCGTCCGTTCGGAGTTCCTCTACATGAACCGCGATGACCTCCCCGGCGAGGAGGAGCAATACGCGGTCTTCTCGGCGCTGGTGCGCGGCATGGACGGAAAGCCGGTCACCGTGCGCACCTTCGACCTTGGCGGCGAAAAGATCGCGCGGTCGCTGAGCGGCCATAACGTCGAGCCGGCGAACCCCGCCCTCGGCTTGCGTGCGATCCGCCTGTCATTGCAGGATCGCCGCCTGTTGGACCCGCAGCTGGCGGCGATGCTGCGCGCCGCCAGCGATGGGCCGCTGCGGATCCTGTTGCCGATGATTTCGACGGCCAGCGAGATCCGCCGCGTGCGCGAGGCAGTCGACCAGGTCGCGCGGCGGCTCCGGCGGCGCGGCGTGCGGCTGCCCAAGGCCTTGCCGCCATTGGGCGCGATGATCGAGGTGCCGGGTGCGGCGCTCGCCGCCGACGCGCTCGCCGCGGAGGCGGATTTCTTCGCGATCGGCACCAACGATCTGATCCAATACACCTTGGCGATCGACCGCAGCGACGAGCAGGTCGCCCATCTTTACAACCCGCTGCATCCGGCGGTGCTGCGGCTGATCCAGTTCGCGGTCGAAGCGGCATTGCGCCGCGGCATGCCGATCAGCGTGTGCGGCGAAATGGCCGGCGAGCCGCGCTTTACGGCCCTCCTGCTCGGCTTGGGGCTGCGCAACTTGTCGATGGCGCCGCGCAACATCCCGCGGGTCAAGCAGCGCATCCGCAGCCTCGACATGGTCGCCGCGACACGCCGGGCGCGAGCGATCATGGACCAGTCGGACACCGGCCGCATCGCCGCCCTCCTCGACGACTTCAACACAGTCGCATTGCCCCAATAATAGCTGCGGGACGTAGGCGGTCCCAAGCGGCGCCGTTGGCGTATCTGCGTTCCTGAGCCGGCCGTGTTCATTCGACGGGTGGCTCAACTCTGGCCAGAGGAGGAACGAGCCGATTTTTTGGCCTGCATGGCGTGTACCCAACCCCCGGAATGACGTTTCAAATGCAATCGTGAATTGAGCCTATGTTCGCTCGCCGCTGCACCTGCAGCGAGTCTGCAGCGGGAGCTCTGCTTAAAGTTGAATCCTCAAATCTTGCCATCGACACCTCCATGGTCCAACTCCGGCCCATCGAGAGGCCGCCATCGCGCGAAGTCTGGAATACGAATATGGCTATTCTAGCGTCGCCATTCTCGCACCGCTATCTCGCACCGGAGCCAGCGCCTATCGTGGGGACGGCGATGAGTGCGCGAGGTGAACGGCGCCCTGAAGTGTGGCGCGCGGGTTCTTGCCGCCCATTCGCGCTGCATCACCGAGACCATCGCCGATGGCTCGTACTTTTATTTCGTCGTTCCCGCGAAAGCGGGAACCCAGAGCTCCGGGACTTCGTCGCTCGCCCCTGGGCCCCCGCTTTCGGGGGGTGACGGAGAAGATCATGCAGCGGAACACCGGGATCGGGAACAAAGTCGGCGCCCCCATTGGCCCATAGCGCTGCTCGAACTGGCCGGCGAGGCTCGTCGGCGCGACGACATTTCGGGTACGCCCGACGCCGGAGCGGCCGATCTCGCGATGCGTGATCAGCACCGTCCCGCGCAGACCCGAGGCGATCGCCGCGGCGGCATGGCGCACAAGGATCATGAATGAGCAGCCGCCCACCGCGGTGCCGTCGACCCATTTCGGCGTGAGGCCGAGATAATGCGCGACCGTCACCGGTGTCTCGCCGGCGATCCTCCAGAAAACGCTCGGCCGCACGATACTGGTTTGCTATCAATCCTGGCAGGCTTTGACCAGGGCTGCTGCTCCTAATGTCTGACATGATCGGTGCCACCGAATGCCTGCAGCTGTGAGTCTTGACCAGGAGCAGCTGCAACGTTTCGAGACAATCGTGCGTTCGGACCCGGATTTGATGCAACTGCTCGTGAGCATTCGACGAGTTCATCTGCCTCAGTGGCGGCTTGTCGCGGGCTGCCTTTACCAGACAGTGTGGAATGTCCTCACCGGCCGCGACCGCGGAACGGGTATCAAGGACTACGATCTGATCTATTTCGACGATGGCGACCTCAGCTGGGCGGCCGAGGATAGGGTCATCCGCCGCGTCGCCACCGCGACGAGCGGTTGTGTCAACCCGGTAGAAGTCCGGAACCAAGCGCGCGTGCATTTGTGGTTCAAAGCCCGATTTGGCACAGTCTATCCCCGACTGTATTCCGCCGATCAGGCAATTCGACGCTACGCCTCGATTGTTCACGCCATCGGTGTTCGGCTCGATGACGATAATCGGCTAGACGTGGTGGCGCCATTTGGTCTCGACGATCTTTTCTCCATGGTGATTCGACCAAACTACACACTCGCAAATGCAGTCTCGCATACCCGCAAAGCACGACGAGCGCAGGAAATCTGGCCTGAGGTAGTCGTCGTGCCGTGGAACTAGCAGGGTGCTGAAAAAATGTCGATTTTGGCGCGTTCTGGCTTCCGCGGTAGTCGACATTGCGGTGGTGGACAGGTTTTGGAATGGGTTGCAGTGGGCGCGGGCGGAGCAGCAGTACACGGTTTGATGTGTGCGTCGCCTTATTGAAGCAGAAAAGATCATCGCACATCACAACCGGACCATGGCCGACGGATTTGTCGACCTGGTCTCCGCGAGTGATGTTGTTCTCCGGGGATGAGGCCGGTTAGCAGCCGAGGGCTTTGGGAATAGTGTATTCCCAACCTGGTCGCCAGTTGAAAGGCGCGTCGACGAGGTCTTCGAGGCGCTGATGATTGATGAGGGCATCCAAAGCCCAGCGCGTAGCCGAATGACCAATCAGAAGTATACGGCGGCCGTTCCAATATCGTGTCACCTCGCGGAGGAAAGTCGACATCGCCGCGACGACATCTTCGTAACTCTGGCCGTTGGGGTACGGCGAACTGATAAATTGGCGACGCTTGCCGATCAGAGTGGCGACTGGGGCGCCGTTCCAATCGCCGTAATTGCATTCGCGTAGCCGCGAATTGAAATACATCGGAACCCGAACGTTGCTGAACGCAATTACTGTGGTTTCAACGGCGCGCCCCAAATCAGACGAGAAGATAGCGTCTAGAGAATCATTGCGGCGACGTTTTCCAAGCTCTCTGGCTAAAAGCTTGCCGCGCTCCGACAGCTGCCCATGCTTCCACCCGGTGGCGATACCAGTGTCGTTGTCGGTAGACCAGGAATGTGTTTCGAACACCATCCGGAGTAGCATGAGATGCTTCCGCATCGGCTGTGGGGCCGGCGACGCGGAAGGCCCGCGCGGAAGTGAAATCCACCATCTGGCTGAAATGCCCCTCTAAATCTAAATGAGATCGGTACTTTCACTGGATTACCGTCACCCCCGCGGCAGCAGCTTTCGCGGAATGACCGTGATGATGACTATCGACGTCTCGACAGTCCCACCGAGGCCGAACAGCTGGACCGGCCCTGTTCGCGGCTGGGGGCCAGCTTTGCGGGAAGCGTCGGCGGCGCTTAGCCTAGCGGCATCGTCAGCCTAGCCGCATTGATCGAGCGCCGAACGAGCCCGAGGGCCGGCTGGGCCGGGCGTCCTCCTCACGAGACAATCCGGGGCCCTGGTTACGAGGTCCACTGTCCTTCGACCCACAACCAGCCGCTGGACCCCTGCGTCCAATAATCGGGGATCCAGTTGGCGGTCGGCGACGGGCGCTGGGCATAGTGCCCAGGTATCCAGACATATTGTTGCCCGTTCCAACGCCAGTGGCCGAATTTCCAGAGGGCATGGGGCGAGGGTGCCGGCGGCGGGATTTCGGCGCGTCTGGGCGGCGGTGGATGCGGGGCGGCGAGCACGGGCGTTCGCGCCTCGTCCGAAGCGGTGAGTGCCGCCTCTGCGGGCGGGACCGGCGGCGCCGAGCAGGCCGCCAACACGAAGACGTTCGACGCGGCGATGGCAACGACGATCATCCGATCGACATGTTGGATCCGATCCTCCCGCTGCTCCTGCGGCGCGAGTTGACCCCGAGCCCTCATTGCATACGAATGTACCCGAACGGGATTGCCTTCGACAAGCTGCGGCCGCTTCCAAAAAGCCCTGTGCTATACTGACGGCAACCGCCGGCGGTGAGGAGGCGACGAAAGGTGCGGTGCGATGCGGGCTGAGGGTTGGCTTTATTGGATGACGGTCGGGCTGTCCGCGGCGGCCGGGGCGCTCGTCATCGCCTACATCGTCCTCGTGCAAGACAACCGGACGGTGCAGGCGGAGGTCAATCGGCGGCAACAATTCATCAATCAGAGCATCCAGCTAGGCCGCGTCAACGAGGCGCTGATTTGCGCGCTCGCCGCGGCCGCGATGAGCAACAAGGACGACAAGTTGCGCGATCTGCTGGCCGATAACGGGATCACGATCAATGCGTCGGGGGAGCCGGTCCCTTCGTCAAGCGGTCCGGCCGAAAAAACCGCTCCTGCAGCAACCGGAAAGACGCCGTGATGATGGCCCGGAGCGGTTCCAGCTTTCCGGCGCCGGGGGGATGGTGGCTGCCGATTGTCATTGTCGCCGCGTCGTTTTTCGTTCTGATGGCGTTCGAGACAGGCTACACGATCCACGACCGCGACGCGCTGGCGGAACAGCAGCGGTTGCAGGAACCGGCCGTGCAGGAGGCGATCAAGCTGCGGCAGAAGCTCGAGGCGCTCGCCGGCAAGACCGCGCAACTCGCCGCCGATGGCGACGAGGGCGCCAAGGCGGTCGTCGACCAGATGAAGCGCCAGGGAATTACGATGTCCCCGCCAAAACAGTAGGCGGCTGCCGGCCCTGCCCGTGCACCCGTTGGGGCTTGACAGCGGCCGGCCGGCGCGTGGAGATGCCCCTAAGGCGGAAATGCCCCTTGAGGAGGAACCGACCATGCTCGACGGCTACATCTACAACGCCCTGCGCACGCCCTTTGGCCGCCACGCTGGCGCCCTCGCGCGGATGCGGCCCGACGACATGCTGGCCGCGGTCGTTTCCGAGGTCGTCAAGCAAAGCCCCTTCGACCCGGAAAAGATCGAGGATGTCGTCGTCGGCTGCGCCAATCAGGCAGGCGAGGACAGCCGCTGCGTCGCGCGGCATGCCGGGCTGTTGGCAGGGCTGCCCATCGAGGTCGCCGGCTCGGTATTGCAGCGCAATTGCGGGAGCGGCCTCAACGCGATCGTCATGGCGGCGCAGGCGGTGACCTGCGGCGAAGGCGAGGTCATGGTCGCCGGCGGCGTCGAGAGCATGAGCCGCGCGCCGTTTGTCATGAACAAGGCGGAGACCCCGTTCAGCCGCGACGGGCGGGTGTTCGATTCGACGATCGGCGCGCGCTTCCCGAACCCGAAGATCGAGCGCCAGTTCGGCGCCGACACGATGCCCGAGACCGCCGACAATTTGGCCCGCGACTACCAGATCACGCGCGAGGCCTGCGACGTGTTCGCCGCCGCCTCGCAGCGCAAATACGCCGCCGCCAAGGCCGACGGGTTCTTCGCGGGCGAGATCCTCGCTGTCGAGGTGCCGGGCGGCCGGGCCGGGCCGGTCAAGGTCGCCGAAGACGAGCACCCGCGGCCGCAGACGGATCTGGCCGCGCTCGCGCGCCTCAGGCCGCTGCAGGAGGGCGGAGTCACCACCGCCGGCAATGCCTCGGGCATCAATGACGGCGCAGTGGCGATGATCGTCGCCAGCCGCAAGGCGGGCGATACCGCCGGGGCCGAGCCGCTCGCCCGCGTCGTCGCGAGCGGCGTGGCGGGAGTGCCGCCCCGGATCATGGGGATCGGGCCGGTCGAGGCCTCGAAAAAGGCGCTCGCCCGCGCCGGCCTCAGCCTCTCCGACATCGACGTGATCGAGATCAACGAAGCCTTCGCCGCCCAGGTTCTCTCTTGCCTGCGCGGCCTCGAACTGCCGTTCGACGACAGCCGGGTCAACATGAACGGCGGGGCGATCGCGGTCGGCCACCCATTGGGTGCCTCGGGCCCCCGCATCGCGCTGACCGCCGCGCGCCAATTGCAGCGTACCGGCGGCCGCTACGCGCTCGTGACGATGTGCGTCGGCGTCGGCCAGGGCATCGCCGCCGTGCTCGAACGGGTCTGAGGATTTTCTTGCCGTCATGGCCTCCCCAGATAGGAGGCCATGACATCTGTCCCGACTTTTGCCATCCGGCTCACCTTTCTCGGCACGGATCGTGCCAGTGCCGACGCGGCGATCTGCGTCGCCGGCATTCCGTTTGATCTCGGCACCTCCAATCGGCCCGGGGCCCGCTTTGGGCCCGCCGCGATCCGGCAGGCGAGCCGCATGCTGGTCGATGGCGACCACCCGGCGTCCTGGGCCGAGATCGAAAAGCTGGACCTCGCCGATGTCGGCGATTTTCGCATCGCGCACGGCGACATCGAGGCCACGCTCGCCAAGATAGAGGAGCAGGCGGCGGCATTTCGGCACCTCGTCGCGCTTGGCGGCGATCACACGATTACGCTCGCGTTGTTGCGCGCTCTCTCCCGCCGCCAGGGCCCGGTCGGGCTGGTGCATTTCGACGGCCATGTCGATACCTGGCCGGAGAGCTTCGGGCTCGTCTTCGGGCATGGCTCGCCGTTTTATCATGCGATCGAGGAGGGCCTGATCGACCCGCACCGCACGATCCAGATCGGCATCCGCTCGCCGCTGCACCGCGACATCTTCGAGTGGACCGTCGGCAAAGGAGTGACGATCGTTTCAGCCGAGGAGGTGCACGAAACGAGCCCGCAGGCCGTCGCCGAGCGGATCTGCGCGGTTGTTCGGATGGAGCCGGCATATTTGAGCTTCGATGTCGACGCGCTCGACCCTGCCTTCGCACCGGGAACCGGCACGCCAGAAGTTGGCGGGCTCGCGACCTGGCAAGCTCGCGCAATCCTGCGCCGCCTCGCCGGCCTGAATTTCGCCGGGATGGACGTGGTCGAGGTGTCCCCGCCTTACGATGTCGCCGAGATCACGGCGCTCGCGGCGGCGACGATGGCCTGGGACTACATCGCCCTGCTCGCGCCACACGCTACGCGATAGACGCGGCGGCTCATATCGCCTATATTACGGAGGTAGTCGGCCGGCGAGACGTCAGCCGGCCGACTGCTCCTAGGCCCGGTTCAGGCTGACGACGACGTACAGAACACGCCGCCGCCAAACCTTCAGCCGGAGCACCAGGAGAAAGGGCATTCCTTTCATGCTCTTTCCTCCGTTGGCGGCAGGCCGGCCATTCCGGCCTGCCGTTGTGCTTTAGGGGCGGCATTCTGAAGATTTCAAAAAAGCCTTGAACCGGCTGGCGTTTTTCCTATTCTAGACGCCGACGCAATCGCACGTGCCTAGAACCCCGTTTCGCAAGGGGTGCTGCTACGACGTAACGCGTCCTTTTCGGCCGAGCCGGCCACCCGTGGGCCGGCCTCCTTAAGGGAAACGGATATGTTCCGGCACGCGATGCGAAGTCCTCGCACCATCGTCTGACGTTCCGGGGCGCTTCCGCCCCGGCGCGTCGATTTACCCCGATCGGTCATTCCGCCTCCGGCGCTCTTGGCGCGCGGAGCGGCATGTCGCCTCCTGGTTTCGGAGGATGGTGCGATGGCGCAAGCCCGTCTTTTCTCTCCCCGCCCGCAGGGGCGCGCTGCTTTCCCCTCGATCGATGCGGTGGTTGCCCGGACGCGGCCGAGCGATCCGTTGCTGTGCCTGCGCCCGGCGGTGATCGCCGGCGCTGCGCGGCGGTTTACCGAGCTCTTTCCGGGCGATGTTCTCTACGCCGTCAAGTGCAACCCCGAGCCGCGCGTGCTGCGGGCGCTGTGGGCCGGCGGTATCAGCCATTTCGATTGCGCCTCGCTCGCCGAGGTGGCGCTCGTGCGCAAGCTGTTGCCTGCGGCCGAGGTTCATTTCATGCACCGGGTCAAGTCCCGGCCGGCAATCCGCGACGCCTTCGACGTGTATGGCGTGACCGATTTTGCGTTCGACAGCGCGGACGAGCTGGCGAAGATCCTGCAGGAGACGGTGCCGGTCGGGCTCGTCGGCGATCCGCCGGTATTGGGTTTGTTCGTGCGCCTCGCCTTACCCAAGGGCGGCGCGGTCTACGACCTGTCCGGCAAGTTCGGCGCATCGCTCGACGAGGCGGCCGAGTTGCTGCGCGCGGCCCGGCCGCACGCCGCCCGTCTCGGCATCGCCTTTCATGTCGGCTCGCAGTGCCTCGACCCGGATGCTTATGCGCGCGCGCTGGCATTGGCCGGCAAAGCAATTGCGAATTACGGCGTCCCGGTCGATATTGTCGATGTCGGCGGCGGGTTCCCGGTCAGCTATCCCGACATGGCGCCGCCGCCGCTCGCCGACTACATCGCGGCGATCGAGGCTGGCATCGCCGCGCTGCCGGCCGGTGTCAGGCTGTGGGCCGAGCCCGGGCGGGCGCTCGTCGCGGGAGGCGGGTCGGTCGTGGTGCAGGTGCAGCTGCGGCGCGGCGACACGCTCTACGTCAATGATGGAGTCTACGGCAATCTCAGCGACGCCGGCGCCCTTGGGTTCCGCTTTCCGGCGCGCTGCATCCGCTTAGGCGAAGCCGAAGATCCTGGGGAAGGGCTCGCGGATTTCGCGCTGGTTGGGCCGACCTGCGACAGCGCCGACCGGATGCGCGGGCCCTTTCGGCTGCCCGCAGATATGCGCGAGGGCGATTGGGTCGAACTCGGCCAGCTCGGCGCTTACGGCGCTTGCCTGCGCACCGGGTTCAACGGCTTCGGACGCGCCGACCTGGTCGAAGTCGCCGACCCGCCGATGCTCGCAACGCCGGGTTTCGAGTAGCCGGCCAGACCTTCGCGGACCAACCCCCACCCTAATCTAACCCTCCCCCGCTCGCAGGGGAGGGGAGGGGGTTTGCTCAGCCGCCCACCAGTGCCGGGCGGCGGTCGCGGTGCGGGGTGGCCTTCTCGAAGGCGTCGGCGGCGCGGAACAAGGTTGGTTCCTGGAACGGTTTGCCGACCAGCTGGATAGCCACCGGTAGGCCGCCTTCACCGAACCCGGCGCATATCGAGATCGCCGGGAAGCCGGCGACGTTGAACGGCATCGTAAAGTTCGGCGGGCCGAATAGGTCCCATTTCGGCACTTCGTCGATTTTCACCGCCTCGGCCGGTTGCGTTGCGGTCAGCATGACATCGAGCCCCCGCATCGCCATCTGCAATTCGGCGCGAAGTTCGCGGCGCCGCCGCACCGCTTGCACATAATCGACCCCCGTGACAAAGGCACCGAGCATCAACCGGCTGCGCAGCCGCTCGCTGAAATCGCCGAGCCGGGTGCGCGCCCATTCCTCATAGGCCGCCGCACGCTCGGTGATCGAGATCAACGAGCCGCAGGCCAGCCAATCCTGCAACGGCGACAATTGGACTTCACGGATCTCCGCGCCGAGATCACGGAAGGTGGCGATCGCTGCGGTGATGCCGCGCTGCGTGCCGTCGCTGACCTTGTGATCGGTCTCGTGGAAATGGTGAATGACGCCGATCTTGAGGCCTTTGATGCCGCTGCCGAGCTGAGCGGTGTAGTTCGGAATAGGCCGCGAGGCGCTGGCTGGATCGCGCGGATCGTGGCCGGCGAGGGCCTGCAGCATCAACGCGCAATCCTCTGCCGTCCACGCCATCGGCCCGATATGGTCGAGGCTGAACGCGGCCGGCGCGACCTCGGCGCGGCTGACGAGACCATAAGTCGGCTTGATGCCCGCAATGCCGCAGAGGGCCGCCGGACCGCGGATCGAGCCGCCGGTGTCCGTGCCGATCCCGCCGAGGATCAGGCCCGCCGCCACTCCGGCGCCGGTGCCGCTGCTGCTGCCGGCGGTGAAGTGCTCGGTATTCCAGGGGTTGCGAGCCGGCGGCTTGGGCAGATCAAAGGAGGGGCCGCCATCGGCGAATTCATGGGTTGTCGTTTTGCCGATCAGCACCGTACCGGCTGCAGCCAGCCTCTCGGCGCAAGTGGCGTCGACGTCCGGGATGTTGTCTTGCAGCAGCTTCGACTGGCAAGTTGTCGGTATGCCCTTGGTATCGACGATGTCCTTGAGGCCGATCGGGATGCCGTGCAACGGTCCCTTGGGGCCGTTCGCCATGATGGCCGCCTCGGCGGCGCGCGCATCGGCCAACGCCCGCTCCTCGGTCACGTGAACAAAGGCGTGCAATTCGCCGTCGAGCTTGTGCAAGCGATCGAGACATGCGCGCGTCAGTGCGACTGGCGAAAGCTGCTTCGCTGCGATCAGACGCGCGGCCTCGGCAATCGTCGGGATCGCATCGCTCACGCGAGATCCTCCTCGGCGAAGTCATAGACATGCGCCGGCTCGGCCATATGGCCGCGCGGCTTGCGCACCCGCTCCGCCATTGCGGCAATCCCACCATAGACGGATTTCAGCTCCGCCTTCTGCTCGTCGGTCAGATCAAGTCCGGCACGGGCGAGCAGAAATGCCAAGGCTGCGTCATCGATGTCAGACTGCATGGTTATGTCCCCCTGTGCGATACCGGCCTACGCGCTTACTCCGCTCGGCAGCCGCCCGCCGCGGCCGTGGGGCAGCGTGTGGAGTTTTAACTCGACCGGGTTGCCGAGCCAGATCGCATAACCGCTGTGGTCCTCCACCGCGTTTTCGGTCAACGGATGGACCAATACGTCGAGCCCGTCCCGGTTCAGCATCAGATAAGGCACGACATGCTCGAACTGGTCGGGCTTGAAGACGACCAGAACGTTAGCGATCGGGTGCGGTCCGACCGGCGTGTCGCGGAACCCGTCGATCTCGACCCGGAACTTCTCGTCGATTGCGGCGCACACTCGTTCGGCGACGGCGCGCGTCCTTGTCGGGTCGTAATAGATGTGGGCGTGATAGCCCAGGTTCGAGACGGATTGCGTGGTCTTCTCGATCATCGGGCGCGCTCCCCGCTGGCTGGCAACGGCATGCGGGCATCTTTCCACAACGGTATCCGCAAGTCGATTCAGCTGGCGGAGCCTCACGCGGCCATCCGGGCGGCCGGCCGGCGGACCATGTCGGCCGCCTTCTCGCCGATCATGATCGCCGCCGCGTTGGTGTTGCCGGAGACGACCGTCGGCATGATCGAGGCGTCGGCGACGCGCAGCCCGTCCACCCCGTGTACCCGCAGTTCCGGATCAACGACCGCCATCGGGTCGTTGCCCATCTTGCAGGTGCTGGTCGGATGGTAGACCGTCCCGCCGCGGCGCCGGGCATAATCCAAGAGCTCCTCATCGCTTTCGACCGCCGAACCAGGCTCAAACTCCGCCTCGATAAAGCTTTGCATCTGCGGGGTCGCCAAAATCCGCCGGCACAGCTTTAGACCAGCGATGATCGTGCGCTGGTCGGTCTCGGTCGCGCGATAATTCGAATAGACCGCCGGGGCGTCGAACGGGTCGGGGCTTTTCAACTTGATCTCGCCGCGGCTTTCCGGGCGGAGCTGATAGGCGATCATCGTGAAACCGGAAAACCGATGCAGACCGTCCTGCGGACGATCGGCGCTGAACGGCGATATCGAGCATTTGATGTCGGGCGAGGCGAGCTCGGGGCGGGTGCGCGCGAACAACGCGGCCGGCGAGCTGATCATCGACAAGGGTCCGCGGTGGAACATGTAATATTCGAGACCGGCCTTCAGTTCGCGCGCATTGCTCCGCATTACGTCGTTGACGGTGATCGGCAATTTGCAGCGGAGCTTGATTGGGGCGGAATAGTGATCCTGCAGGCTCTTCCCGACGCCGGGCAGGTGATGCACGACTGGAATGCCAAACCCGGCCAACTGCTCCTGCGGCCCAATGCCGGAGAGCATCAGCAATTGCGGCGAGTTGACGGCTCCGCCGCAGAGGATCACCTCGCGCGCGGCGCGCGCGGTGCAGACCTGGCCGTCGCGCTGGAAGAGCACGCCGACCGCGCGGCGGACTTCGAACAGGACCTTCTCGGTCAGCGCCCCGGTGACGACGCGCAGATTGGACCGCTGCATTGCCGGGCGCAGATAGCCGACGGCTGTCGAGCAGCGCTTGCCGTTGCGCGTTGTTGTCTGGTGGTAGCCGACGCCGTCCTGGCTCGCGCCATTGAAGTCGTCGTTGCGTGAAAAGCCGAGTTCCGTCGTCGCCGCAATAAATGCTTCGCAGATCGGGTGCCGCGCGACATCGGACACGCAGAGCGGTCCGCCGCTGCCGTGGAACGCGTTGGCACCACGCGTCTGGTGTTCGGAGCGCCTGAAATAAGGCAGAACGTCCTCGAACGACCAGCCGGTATTGCCGAGCTGGCGCCAATGGTCGAAGTCTTCGGCCTGGCCTCGGATATAGACCATGCCGTTGATCGACGAGGAGCCGCCGAGCACCTTGCCGCGCGGCCAGAACACGCGGCGATCGCCGGCGCCGGGGTCGGGCTCGGTCTCGTAGCACCAGTTGACCGAGGGGTCGGCGAAGGTCTTGCCAAACCCGAGCGGGATGTGGATCCAACGGTTGCGGTCCTCGCCGCCGGCTTCGAGCAAGAGCACGCGTGTCGCCGGGTCCTCGGTGAGCCGCGCCGCCACCGCGCATCCCGCCGATCCTGCGCCGACCACGATGAAGTCGGCCTCGATCTGCTCTTGCGGTGTATTCATCGCTTCACTCTCCCCATCGCAGCTACTCCTGTAGCATAGTAGCCCCTCTCCCGCACCGCGGGAGAGCGTGCCGAGCGGAGCGAGGCGGGTGAGGGTGCAGGCCGCGAGTAAAACCCTCACCCTCCCAGCCCTGTGGGCTGGGCCCCTCCCTCTCCCGCGGTGCGGGAGAGGGGCCAACGAGAGGACATAATTATGAGCCGAACCGTTGCCCGACTGCTGGCCGAAAGCCTCGAAGCGCATGATGTGGACCAGGTCTATTGCGTCCCCGGGGAGAGCTATGTCGGGCTGACCAGCGCGCTGATCGAGCGCAATTCGATCCGCGTCGTCGTCTGCCGACACGAGGGCGGCGCCGGCTATATGGCGGTGGCCGACGGGCGGCTGCGCGACCGCGCCGGCGTGGCGATGGTCTCGCGCGGGCCGGGGCTGTCGAACGCGATGGTCTCCTTACATTCGGCCTATCACGACGCGACGCCGGTCGTAATGCTGGTCGGGCAGGTCGAGCGCAAGGATTTCGGCCGGCTGGCGTTGCAGGAGCAGAACTATTCGCGCCTGTTGTCCGATGTCACAAAGCTGGTCATCGAGGTCAATGAACCAGAGCAGGCGTCCGAAGCGGTCGCCCGCGCTTTCCATATGGCAGAGAGCGGCACCCCCGGCCCGGTCGCGGTAATATTGCCGGAAGACATTTTCGACGAGGAGACCGATGCCGAGCTCGATCCGGCGCGGCCGCGGGTCGTCGCCGGTCCGCGCACCGAGGATCTCGACCGCCTGGCCCGAATGCTCGCGGGAGCCGAGCGGCCGTTGGTACTGGTCGGCGGCGCGCTATTGGCCGACGCCGTTCATGACAAGGCTGTCTTCGCCGATCTCAACCGGTTCGCCGAAGAATGGGTATTGCCGGTCAGCCCGACCCATCGCCGGCCGCAACTTTTCGACGCGACGCATCCGAATTACGGCGGCTATATGGGGATTCGCGTGCCGCAGGCATTGATCGGCGAGATGAAGCGCGCCGATCTGATGGTCGCGTTGGGCGAGCGCATGACCGACACGGTCAGCCAGTCCTACACCTTCCCGACGGCGCCGCAGCCGCAATTTCCGCTTGTGCAAATCTGGCCGGATCCCAATGAGGTGGGCCGCGTCTGGCGCCCCGATCTCGGCATGCCGTGCAGCCCCTACGAAGTGGTGAAAGGGCTATTGCGGCGTGGCGCTCCGGCAGATGCCGGCAAGCGCCGCGGCTGGGTCGATGGGTTGCACGCGATCCACCGCAAACTGCTCACCAAGGAATGGGAGCCGACCGAAGATGGGGTGAATTTCGCCGCGATCGTCTGCGAGGTCGACAAACACCTGGCGCCCGACGCCACAGTCACGACGGACGCCGGAAATTTCGGCAGTTTTGTCCATCGCTATCTCGGCTTCGGCCAGGGGCAGATCTTTCTTTCCTCCGTGGTTGGCGCAATGGGCTCCGGCATGCCAATGGCGGTCGCGGCGGCATTGCGCCGGCCGGGAACCCAGGTGGTCGCCTTTCTCGGCGACGGCGGCGCGCTGATGATGGGCAACGAGATCGCCACCGCCTGCCAATACGGCGCAAACCCGATTATGGTCATCTCCGACAACGGCATGTACGGGACGATTGGCATGCATTCTTATGTCCGCTATCCGGACCGCGCGTTCATGGAAGGCACGAGGCTGACCAATCCGGACTTCGCGCAATGGGGCGGCTCGTTCGGCGCCGAGGGCATCACGATCCGCACAGAGGCAGAAGTCGCCGACGGCATCGCCCGCGCTTTTGCGGTTAAAACCAGGCCTGTCGTCGTCCACTGCCTGACCTCGGCGATCCAGATGAGCGCTTGGCGCCGCTACACCCGGTCGGACGCACTGCCGTGATGCGGGTCGCCAGACTGATCTTCTCGGCCGCGGATGTGCGCCGAAAGCTTCGGGCGGTGAGCGCGTTGGCCGAGAATGCCGGCGCCACCGAGCATGAGCGAGCCAATGCGGCGGCTCTGAAAGCGCGCCTGCAGCAAAGGCTGAAAGAGGCGGGCGAGCCTGCGGGCGACTGGACAGACAATGCCTTTCGCCTCGGCAAACAGGTGAAGGAGCTGACGAAGGCCACCACGCCGGGGTCCCCCAAGGGAGACTGGACCGACAACGCTTTTCGCCTCGGCAAGGTGCTGCGCCGCGGCTATAAGAAGTGGCTCTAGCAGAACGGTGCCGCGAGCAGACAGCGGGATCTGGAACGTCGCCGTTGTCGGCTGCGGCATCGGCCGCGCCCATATCGCAGGATACAGAGCCCACCCCGACAAATTTCAGGTTTTGGCGCTCTGCGATATAGACGAAAAGGGGCTGGCCGCAGTCGGCGGCGAATTCTTCATTGAGCGCCGCACCAAGTCGATCGACGATTTGCTGCGGATGGAGGATGTCGACATTGTCGACATCTGCACACCGCCCGCGCTGCACGTCGCCCAGACGCTCGCTGCATTGGCGGCCGGCAAGGAAGTAGTCTGCGAAAAGCCTCTGGCCGGCTCGCTCGCCGAAATCGACCGCATCAGTGCCGCCGAAGCGGAGGCGGCGGGGCGGGTCATGCCGGTCTTTCAATACCGCTATGGCAACGGCCTGCAAAAGGCCAAGCGGATCATCGAGCTGGGCATCGCAGGAAAACCTTATCTCGCGACGGTCGAGACAGCCTGGCGCCGCACCGCTGAATATTACCAGACGCCGTGGCGCGGACGGCCGGCCACCGAGCTCGGCGGCGTGTTGCTGACGCACGCGATCCATTCGCACGATTTGCTGACCTGTCTGATGGGCCCCGTTTTGTCGGTGTTTGCGCGCACGGCGACACGGGTCAATCCGGTCGAGGTCGAGGACTGCGCCGTCGCCAGCCTCGTGATGCGCAGCGGTGCGCTCGTCTCGCTCGCCGCGACGCTGGGTTCGCACCAGGAGATCAGCCGGCTGCGCCTGTGCTTTGAGCACGTGACGTTCGAGAGCTCCCAAAAGCCTTATGCTCCCGGCGACGAACCGTGGCAGATCATTCCGGCATCGCCCGAAGCCGCCGACCGCATTGCCGGCGCATTGGCGGGTCACCGTTTCGTGCCGTCCCGCTTCGAGGGACTCATGGATGCGTATCACGGTGCGCTGACGACCGGCGGCGCCTTGCCGGTGACCCTGGCCGACGCCCGCCAGTCAGTGGAGCTCGTCACTGCGCTTTATGATTCGGCCGCGACGGGCGCCATCGTCCATCTGCCGATTGCGCCCGATCATCCGTGCTACAATGGCTGGCATGGCTGACGCGAGCGGGGCGAGGGAGTTGTATCGGCCGGTGGGCGACCCTATCATCTTTGCGCGAATTGATGCGAGGGAGCCCTCATGGTTCAGATCGCCGAGCTCGACACTGTCGCGGAAACGATCGAAGCGACGCTCAACTATTTCGTCGATACCGGCGCCATGCCCGTCTCGCTGGTCGGCGCGCCGGGAGCCTCCGATACACGGGTTGGCGGCGGCCAGTCGGACCCGCGACGGGTCGTATTGCACAACGGCCGGCCCGATGCCGACCGCTTCGCGCTCGAGCGTGACGGGTTCCGGTTTGTCCACCACGACACTAAGGTCGCGGATTTCTACAACGAAGACGAGATCCGCCGGGTCTACTACCCGGAGATGGAGGCGTTGGTGAAAGCCGAGAGCGGCGCCAAGCGCGTCGTCGTCTTCGACCACACGTTGCGCACGCCGGACCAGGATCTGCGCGAAGCCGCAAGGATCCGCGAGGTCGTGCGCCGCGTGCACAACGACTATACCGAATGGTCGGCGCCGAAGCGGGTGCGCGATTTGCTGCCGAACGAAGCCGACGAATTGTTGCAGCGTCGCTTTGCGATCGTGCAGGTATGGCGGCCGATCCGCCACCCGGTCGAGTGCTGGCCTCTGGCGATCGCCGACGCGCAGAGCCTCTCGCCCGACGACATGGTGGTGACCGAGCGCAGATATCAGGACCGGATCGGGCAAACCTCCGCGATCACCTACAACCCGGCGCACCGCTGGTACTGGTTCCCGCAGATGCGCCCCGACGAGGCGCTGGTTTTCAAGGTCTACGACTCGATGAAAGACGGCCGCGCCCGGTTCACCGCCCACACCGCCTTCGACGATCCGACCACCCCGCCGCACGCCCGGCCGCGCGAGAGCATCGGAATCCGCACTCTCGCCTTTTTCTGAGGGTTTCGTGTACGTCGGGACCCAGATCCGGCCGCGGGACGATTCCGACTACAGGATCTGGGCGCAGCTCGGGGTTACCCATGTCTGCGTCGACCCGCCCGGCAATCCTCACCACTGGAGCCTCGATAATCTGAACCGTCATCGCGAGCATGTGGAGTTGTTCGGCCTTTCGCTGGACATGGTGCAATTGCCGCTGTCGTCGCGTCCGATCGAGGAGCAGGATAGTCCGCACATCCTGCTGGGGAAGGACCCCGAGCGGCAGCGCGAGATCGACAGCATCTGCGCACTGATCGAGCGGCTCGCCGCGGCCGGCATTCCTGCGGCGAAATACAACCTGACGATCATCGGCATTCCGCGCACCGAGCGCGAGATGGGGCGCGGCGGCTCACGCAATGCGGCGTTTCGCTGGAGCCTCGCCGACCAGAACGCGCCGCCGACGATCGCGGGCACCGTGTCCGAGGAAGAGTATTGGGAGCGGATCGACCATTTCCTCGCCACCGTCGTGCCGGTCGCGAACGCCGCCAAGGTGCGTCTCGCCTGCCACCCGCAGGATCCTTACACGCCCCCCGGCTACCGGGGTGTGACGAGTGTTCTGGGCACGGTGGAGGGGCTGAAGCGCTTCGTGCAGATGCACGAGAGCCCCTATCACGGGCTCAATTTCTGCCAGGGCACCGTCGCCGAGATGCTCGACGACCCGGCCCGCGAGATCTTCGACGCGATCCGCTGGTTCGGCGAGCGCCAAAAGATCTTCAACGTGCATTTCCGCAACATCAAGGGACGCAAGCTCGACTTCATGGAAGCCTTCCCGGACGAGGGCGACATGGACATGGCGCGCTCGCTCGCCGCCTATCGCGACGTCAGCTACCCCTACATGCTGATGCCGGACCACGTCCCGCAGATCGACGGCCGCGACCCCTCCGGCGTCGCGTTCGCCTATTGCTACGGCTACATCCAGGCCCTCATCGACGCGCTGGCGCCGCCGCCGATCATGCCGGCGCCTGAGCGTTACGCACCGCTCGCGACCCGCCTCATTCGTCACCGCGCCGGCTGCCCAACCAGTGACCGGCGGCAGGCAAGTCCGGCGTTTTCGCTGTTTTCAGATTATCAGGCATCGAATCTGGTCGGTCGGTAAATCGGACTGTCGACCGGTTTGGCTCCGTTGAGGATCTCGTGCACGTCATTGGCCATGCGCTGCCCGACCTCGCCGAGGTCGGCCCCGTACGCCATCAGCCCGCCCGCCTCCACGTAGTCTCGCCAGGGATAGATGCAGACAGCCGGATACTATTGTCCAGCTCGCCGATCAGCTGTTTTTGTGAAGAGCAGCGTGTCCACCATGATCGCGTCCAGAGGGTAGCGCCCGATTTCAGCGAAAACGCGCCGAATCTCGGTCATAGTTCGACTCTCGACAACATGGACCAGGGAGATTTGCAGTTGTCGGGCCGGCTCGCGTAGAAGCTCTACATCATATTGCCAATAACCACGCAGATCCAGTAACGCGACCTTGGATATCGAAGGGACGGCTTCCTTCAGGATCTGCAGGCGCTTTCCCCAGATTGCGAAATCGACCTGAACGTTGACACCGGTCATGTTGCCGCCCGGGTGCGCCAGGCTCGTCACCAGTCCCGCCCGGATCGGATCGCCGCTGGTGAACACAATCGGTACCGTGTCGGTGGCCGCGCGAATCGCCTGCGCGATGGCAGAGGTAATGGCGATGATCACGTCGGGCTTCCGGTTGACGACCTCGCGAGCGAGATCGGCATAGCTCTCTGGCCGTCCCTCGCCGGAATACCGCTCGACGGTGAGGTTTTGTCCCTCGACATCGCCCAGCCGGACCAGCTCCGCGAAAAACCCCTGATAGAAGCTAATTCCCGTGGCGTTGATCAAAGCGACGGGACCAGCGGGGCGGACTATCGCAATGCGGTGCTGCTTTCCCCGCTCCTGCGCTTGGACCGTTCGGACTATCGTCGCGAGCAGCAGACCCGCCGTGATATCACGCCGCCTCATTCAACCACCTCGTCGGCGGCTGCGAGAAGTACGGGCGGGAGCGTAAGGCCGAGGGCCTTGGCGGCTTTTAGATTGATGACGAGCTCGTATTTGGTGGGCAGATAAATCGGGATGTCGCCCGGATTGGCCCGGTTCAGGATCTCGTGCAGATCGTCAGCCATGCGTCGCCCGAGTTCGCCGAAATCGCTCGCATAGGCCATCAGCCCACCCGCCTCCACGTACTCACGCCAGGGATAAATCGCCGGCAAGCGGCTTTTCTCGACCAGCTCGACGATTAACTCGCGGGAGAGCCAGCACTTCTGCCGCTGATGTACGATAATCGCGTCCGACTGCTCCCTTGCGATTTCAGCGAACACACGCTGATATTCGGACGGTGTCGACTCCTCGACCAGCATCGGGGTCAGCGAGATTTGCAGTCGTTGGCTTGCATTCTGAAGCGCTTGCCGATCCTTTGTCCGCGGCACCTTCCCACGACCCGCGCATAGCCAGGAACGCAACCTTGGATGCCGCTGGGGTGGTTTCCTTGAGGATCTGAAGGAGCTTCCCATAGATTTCGTCCCCCGCATAGACATGACGCCGGTGATTTTGCCGCCCGGACGCGCCAGGCTCGTCGCCAACCGCCTCGAAGCTGGTATCGCCGCTGGCCACGATTGGGATTGTTCCAGCGGCCGCCTGACGGCCCGGGCGATGGGACCGCTAACAGCAACGATCACCTCCGGGTTCCGATTGACGACCTCGCGAGCGAGATCCACATCGCCCTCGGGCCGCCCCTCGACGGAATACCGCTCGACGGCGAGGTTTTGTCCCTCGGCATCACCCAGCCGGCGTAGCTCCGTCCAGAACGGCTGCCATAGGCGACTTCCGGGATCATCGATGCTGGCCGCGGACCTTACTTCGACAATCGCAATCCGGTGCTGCTTCGCCTGCTCTTGCGCCCGTGCCCTCCCCACGCAGTCGTGAGCAACAGACCGATCGCGAAATCGCGCCGCCTCATTCGATCAGCTCGTCGGCGCGCGCCAGCAGCATGGGCGGGATCTCGATGCCGAGCGCCTTCGCCGTCTTCAGATTGATAATCAGCTCGAATTTTGTGGGCTGCTCGACCGGCAGGTCGGACGGTTTGGCACCCCTGAGGATTTTGTCCACATACCCGGCGGCGCGCCGCAGCAAATCCGAAAGGCTGGCGCCATACGCCATTAGGCCGCCGGCATCGACAAACTGCCTGAACCCGTTCATCGCCGGCAATCGGTGGGTCAGGGCAAAATCGGCTATCTGCTTGCGAAAGTCGATCGTGAGGGGGTCTTCGACCATGATTAGGGCGTCCGGCTGGTGCCGTTCCGCAGCTTCGAACGCATTGCCGAAGTCATTCGGTTCTTGTACCTCAACAGACTGAACCTCGATCCCCAAGGTTTGGGCCGCTCGCTCGGTCTCTTTGAAGACCAGCGCGGGATAGGGGTTGGCCGCATTCCACAGCACCGCGACGCGCGACATGTGGGGGAGGAGCTCCTTGAGCAGCTCCAACCGCTTTCCGCCTAAGTCTGGCACCATCAGACTGAGACCGGTGACGTTCCCCCCGGGTCGTGCCAGGTTTGGGACGAGCCCGCTACCGACGGGGTCGCCGGCGGCAGTCATGACGATCGGGATCGTTGTCGTCGCGCGCTTTGCGGCGAGAGGCGCGAGGGTTCCCGCTGCCACGATTACGTCGACTTTGAGGCCGACCAATTCAGCAGCCAGCGCGGGCAGCCGATCGAGCCGATTCTCCGCGTATCGACGCTCGAAGGCGATATTCTTACCTTCGATCCACCCCAGCTCACGGAGCGTGTCGCCCAGAGTTGTAATCCCCGGTATCGGAGCGCCCGCAGTCAAGGAGCCCACCGTGTAAATTTTCCCGGCCTGCTGCGCGCGCAGAGCGAGCGGCCATGCCGCCGTCGCGCCAGCCAAAAGGAAGATGAAATCGCGCCGCCTCATTCGATGACCTCGTCGGCGAGGGCGAGCAATGTCGGCGGGATGGTCAGGTTCAGCAGGCGGGCGGTCTTCAAGTTGATGTACAGCTCGAGTCGTGTGGGCTGCTCGACCGGGATGTCGGCAGGGCTGGTCCCTTTAATGATCTTGTCGATTTGCGCGGCGGCCTGCCGGGTCATTGCCAGACGATCGGCGTCGAGGCTCACCAATCCTCCGACCATAACTGCGGCTCTGAAGGCGTGGCACGAAGGGAGGTGGGCTGCGAGCGTGAGATCGGCGATCTGCTGGACAGCAGCAGCGAGAAGGGCTGTACGCGTCGCAAAGAGGGCCTCTGCCCCGCTCTTTTTCATACTGGCAAACGCCATTTCGAGTTCGTCGGCCGATTTGATGTCGACGGGCACGAGGGTCAGCCCGAGCTCGCGTGCCGCTTGGTCCAGCGCTGCCCATTCCAATCCGGCGGCCATCTGGTCAGCGACGTCGCGAAGGACCGCCACTCGCCTGAGGTTCGGCACGATCTCTTTGAGAATCTGCAGTCTCTTTCCGTTTGTCTCAAACGCGGCTTCGGCAGCTATGCCGGTCATGTTTCCACCGGGGTGCGCGAGGCTTTCGACGAGCCCAAGCTCCACTGGGAAACCGATCGATATGAACACCGTCGGCACGCCACCGGCTAATTTCTTCGCTGGCATTCCGGCATTTCCCCACACAACCAACAGGTCGACTTGCGGGACCAACGAGATAATAGCCTCTTCTATTTTGTCCGGCTGCGGATCCGAAAGTCGGTCCAACAGCACGATATTCCGACCCTGCACATAGCCGAGGTCAGCCAGGCGCTGTTCGAGCGCTTGCGCAAAGATTCGACCGCGCGCGGGTCCAACCACAGTCACATCGCCTATTCGCCAGACCTTGCCCGGCTGCTGAGCAGCGGCGCTAAAGGGCAATGTCAAAGCAGCGCCGTAAATTATGCCGATGAAATCGCGACGCCTCACTCGATGACCTCGTCGGCGCGGGCGAGTGCCAATGGCGGAATCGTGAGGCCGAGCGCTGCGGCGGTCTTGAGATTGATCACCAGCTCGAACCTGGTCGGCCGCAGGAAGGGCAGGTCGGCGGGCTTTTCACCCTTGAGAATCCGGGCCGTGTAGATCCCGACTTGGCGGTAAACTTCGTTGATGATTGGCCCGTAGCTCGCCAATCCGCCCGCTTCGACAAACTCACGCCATGCATAAATGGTGGGCAGCGCGTGCCGCGCGGCCAGCGCGACGAGTTGGTCGCGCTGACTTGTAAAGAACGAATCGGTGCTGACGAGGAGCGCACCGGCGCGCTGTTGGATCAAGGTCGCGAACGCCGTTTCCAGTTCGCTTTCACTGCTCGCGCTCACAATGTGAATTTCCCGTTCGAGTGTGCGAACCGCCATCTGCAGGTCTTTCGACCGGCTCTCGGCAGCCGGATTGGCCGGGTTGATGAGTATCCCAATCAGCGCGGCTGCAGGCACCAGATCGCGCAATAGCTCCAGCCGCTTTGTCTCCAACTCGGTCGCGACAAAGCTTGCGCCGGTGATGTTGCCGCCCGGCCGGTTGAAGCTGGCGATAAGTCCCGTTTGCACCGGATCGGTGCCGCTCACCGTCACTATCGGTATCGAAGAGGTTGCTGCCTTCGCGGAGAGGGCCGCGACGTCGCCGCCGCTGGAGACGATCACCGCGACATTTTGGCTGACCAACTCGGCGGCGAATACCGGCAGCCGATCGTATTGGCCTTGCGCCCAACGAAATTCAATCGCCACGTCCCGACCGTCGATGTAACCCAACTCATTCAGACCTTTGCGAAAGGCCGCGACTCGACCCGCATAAGCCTTGGGCGACGCGCTACTCAGAAACCCGATCACGGGAATCGCCGATTGCTGCGCCAGTGCCTCGCGCGGCCACGCGCCCGCCGCGCCGGCGAATATCGTGATGAACTCACGCCGCCTCATTCGATCACCTCGTCGGCGGCTGCGAGCAGGGACGGCGGGATCGTGAGGTCGATCGCCTTGGCTGCTTTCAGATTGATGACGAACACGAATTTGGTTGGTTGAAAAATCGGGATATCGCCTGGTTTGGCCCCGTTCAGGATCTGGTGCACGTCATCGGCCATGCGCCGCCCGAGTTCACCGAGATCGCTCGCGTAGGCCATCAGCCCACCCACCTCCGGGTAATAACGCGATCCATACATCGCCGGCAGGCGGCTCTTCTCGGCCAGCTCGACGATCAACTGGCGGTATGGGATGAGGGCACCGTCCGTGCTGACGAGGAGCGCACCGGCGCGCTGTTGGATCAAGGTCGCGAACGCCGTTTCCAGTTCGCTTTCACAGCTCGCGCTCACAATGCCAATTTCCCGTTCGAGTGTGCGAGCCGCCATCTGCAGGTCTTTCGACCGGCTCTCGGCAGCCGGATTGGCCGGGTTGATGAGTATCCCAATCAGCGCGGCTGCAGGCACCAGATCGCGCAATAGCTCCAGCCGCTTTGTCTCCAACTCGGTCGCGACAAAGCTTGCGCCGGTGATGTTGCCGCCCGGCCGGTTGAAGCTGGCGATGAGTCCCGTTTGCACCGGATCGGTGCCGCTCACCGTCACTATCGGTATCGAAGAGGTTGCTGCCTTCGCGGAGAGGGCCGCGACGTCGCCGCCGCTGGAGACGATCACCGCGACATTTTGGCTGACCAACTCGGCGGCGAATACCGGCAGCCGATCGTATCGGCCTTGCGCCCAACGAAATTCAATCGCCACGTCCCGACCGTCGATGTAACCCAACTCATTCAGACCTTTGCGAAAGGCCGCGACTCGACCCGCGTAAGCCTTGGGCGATGCGCTACTCAGAAACCCGATCACGGGAATCGCCGATTGCTGCGCCAGTGCCTCGCGCGGCCACGCGCCCGCCGCGCCGGCGAATATCGTGATGAACTCACGCCGCCTCATTCGATCACCTCGTCGGCGGCTGCGAGCAGGGACGGCGGGATCGTGAGATCGATCGCCCTGGCGGCTTTCAGATTGATGACGAGGTCGAATTTGGTCGGCTGATAAATCGGGATGTCGCCCGGTTTGGTCCCGTTGAGGATCTGGTGTACGTCATCGGCCATCCGCAACCAGAGTTCGCGGTTATCGCTCGCATAGGCCATCAGCCCACCCGCCTCGACGTATTCGCGCCAGGGGTACAGCGCTGGTAAGCGGCTCTTCTCGGCCAGCTCCACGATCAGCTGACGGTGGGGGAAGAGGAGACTATTGGAGTTCACGATGACCGCGTCCGATTGCTGCTGTGCGATTTCGGCGAATGCACGCTGTACTGCGGTCGAGGTCACTTCCTCGAGCGCCAACTCGATCACGGAGATTTGCAATCGCCCGCCTGCTTCGCGAAGCTGCTGGCCTTCGGCAGCCAGCGAAACACGCGTGGTCAGGTAGGCGGCCTTGGATGCCGCGGGGACGGCCTCCTTTAGGGATCTGCAGGCGCTTTCCATAGATCTGATCTCGGGCTCCTCGACCCTGATACCGGTCATGTTGCCGCCAGGTCGCGCCAGACTCGGCAGCACTCCCGAGCTGGTATAAGGCCCGGAGGCGACGATCGGTATTGTGCCGGTGGCTGCGCTAATCGCCGACGTGATCAGTCCGGCAATGGCGACGATCACCTCCGGGTTCCGGCTGACGACCTTGCGAGCGAGATCGGCATAACGTTCAGGCCGCCCCTCGCCGGAATATCGCTCGACGATGAGGTTTTGTCCCTCGACATCGCCCAGCCGGCGCAGCTCTTCCCAAAATGCCCGAAAAGCGAGACTTGCCGGATCGTTGATGCGGGTGACGGGGCCTGCGGGGAGGACGATCGCAATCCGATGCTGCTTCGCCGGCTCTTGCGCCCGCACCGCTCCTGCTCAGGCTGCGAGCAACAAACCAATCGCGAAATCCCGCCGCCTCATTCGATCAATTCGTCGGCACGGGCGAGCAGCGCGAGCGGAATGGTCAGGTTCAGCAAACGGCGGGTTTTCAGGTTGCAACGGGTCGGCTGCTCGACAGGAATGTCGGCCGGGCTGGTCTCCCTCTTGTCGATCTGCACGGCGGCCGGACGGATCATTGCCACCCGATCCGGGTAGAGGCTCACTGATGTTCCGGCCATAACTCCGTCCTTGTCGGAGGACGACGGAAGACGGGTCGCGAGCGCTAGATCGGCGATCTGCTTGCAGAGGGTAACGGCACAGGCGGTAGTGATCACATGAGAGCCTCTGCCTCGCTCTCTTTCATACTGACAAAGCGGCGAGGCGCGTGCGATGCCCGGCCCGATCAGTGTATCCCGAAAATCACCGCAAAGGGATGTTACGCTATAAACGTTTGGGATAGCTCGACAGAACCGAAGAACATGGCGATGTCGCCGGCAAATTTGAGTTGCTTCCTAGATCGCGCCGCACACCGCCCGAAGGTACAACCCTGGGAAGAAGTTTCGCTGCAGATTTGCTGCAGGTGCAGCGACGGGCGCGCGTCCCGATACAATTTGTGATTGTGGCCGGTACTCGCGGCGGACAGGTCGCGCTTCCCTCCAATTCCTCCCCGGAGCGGGGCGGCAGCGCTCAGTAGCCCTCGCGCTCCAGCCGCTTGCGCAGCAGCTTGCGGTAGCGGCGCACCGCTTCGGCCTTTTCGCGCGCCCGCCGCTCCGAGGGTTTCTCGTAATTGCGGCGGAGCTTCATCTCTCGGAATACCCCTTCGCGTTGCATTTTTTTCTTCAAGGCGCGGAGCGCCTGGTCGACATTATTGTCGCGAACGAGGACTTGCACGGTGGCTCTTCTCCGTAATTATATGGCGCGATTCGGCCGGGCCGCGGCGGCGGTCCGTGTGCGGCAATATTTAGCACTTTCACGGGATGCTGTGAAGGCAGCCCGCCGGCGGGTAGTGACTCAGCTTTACCCCGATCCCCTGCCGTCACATATTGACGTCATGGCTCTCTTAAAGATCGCCCGGATGGGGCATCCCGTTTTGCGCGGCGTCGCCGGCGCGGTTGACGACCCGACGGCACCCTGGGTGCGCCGCCTCGTCGACGACATGGTCGAGACCATGGAGGATGCCGGCGGCACCGGCATTGCCGCTCCGCAGGTGCATCAGCCCTACCGGATCGTGGTATTTCAGGTATTGGGCGATCGTCTCAGCGACATGCCGGGCGCCGTCGCGCAGGATCTGACGGTGCTGGTCAACCCGGTGGTCGAGACTATTGGGCGGGAGCGGGCATTGGGCTGGGAGGGCTGCCTGTCGGTTCCCGGATTGCGCGGCGTCGTGCCGCGTCACCTGCGGGTCCGCTATCGCGGAACCGGCCTCGATGGCGAGGTCATCGAGCGCGAGGTCGAGGGGTTCCACGCCCGCGTCGTCCAGCACGAATGCGACCATCTCGACGGCATACTTTATCCGCAGCGCATGACGAACCATCGGCTGCTGGTCTTTGTCGAGGAACTGCAGCGCCATCCCATCGACCTCGCCGCCGTTCTCGCGCAAAGTCCGACGGCATGAAGAGCCCGCTCGCCGAGAGCCAACGCGACGCGCTGATCGAGGCGATGCTGTCGGACGTGCCGTTCGACGGCTGGTCGCGCGCGGCTTTGCGCGCGGCGGCGCGGCGCATTGGCGTGCCGGCGGCGGAAGCGCTGGCCCTCTTCCCGGATGGTCCGGCCGATTTTGCCGCCCGTTTCAGCCGCTGGGCGGATCGCCGCATGCTCGACCGGCTGGAGAGCTTGCCGCTCGACCAATTGCGGGTGCCGGAGCGCGTCGCGCTCGCGGTCAACACTCGGCTGGAGATTGTCGAGCCCTGGCGCGAGGCGGTGCGCCGCGCCCTGACCATATTGTCATTGCCGCAAAACGCGCCATCGGCGATGCGTCTGCTGTACGAGACGGTCGACGGCATCTGGTACGCCGCCGGAGACAGCGCGACCGATTTCAGCTTTTATACAAAGCGCGCCACCCTCGCGGGTATCTACGCCGCGACTTTGCTTTACTGGCTGGAGGACCGCTCGCCGGCATCTGCCGATACCCGCGAGTTTCTCGATCGTTGCCTCGCCGATGTGGCGCGTATCGGCCAAGCGCGACACCGGCTCCAGACCGCCCTCGACCGCCTCCCCAACCCGCTGCGGCTGTTGCGGGCTGCGGGCTGAGCCGAGCCCAGACCCCCTTTCACGTTCTTTCCTCGACTGCTAGCATCCTCCCATAACCATAACGGGCGTCTCGCTTGCCCAGCCCTGGGAGGGAACCAATGACGACAGCCGACATCACCCCGACCAGGCTCTCGGATACGGAGCACAGCCGGCAATTGCGCCGCGCCCTGATCGCCAGCACGGTCGGCACGACGATCGAATGGTACGATTTCCTGCTCTACGGGCAGGTGACCGCGCTGGTCTTCGGCCCGCTCTTCTTCCCGAAATCCGACCCGTTGGTCGGCGTGCTCGAGGCGTTCGCCGTCTTTTTCATCGGCTTTGTCGGGCGGCCGATCGGGGCGGCGATCTTCGGCCATTGGGGCGACCGTATCGGTCGCAAGGCAACCTTGATCGCGACCTTGCTGGTGACCGGCCTCGCCACCACTGCCGTCGGTCTCGTTCCGACCTACGCCAGCATCGGCATCTGGGGCGCCATCCTGCTGACGGTCATTCGCCTCATCCAGGGCATCGGCGTCGGCGGCGAGTGGGGCGGCTCGGTGCTGCTGGCAATGGAATGGGCGCGCACCAACAAGCATCGCGGCTTCATCTCGTCCTGGCCGCAATTCGGCGCGCCGGCCGGTTTTTTCCTGGCAAGTCTGGCAGTGCTTTTTTTTAGCTGGTTGTCCGGCGACCAGTTCCTGGTTTGGGGTTGGCGCATCCCGTTTCTGATCAGCATGGTCATGGTCGGAATCGGGCTGTGGATCCGGCTGGGCATCCTCGAGACCCCGGTCTTCCGCAAAGTCGTCGAGGAGGAGCGCGTCGAACGCGTGCCGGTCCTGGAGGTGCTGAAGCGCCAGCCCAAGCAGGTGGCGCTGACCGCATTACTGCGGATGCCGGAACAGGCGCCGGGTTATATCTTTGGCGCTTTCGTCTTCACCTATGGAACGATGGTCCTCGGCGCATCGCGCAATTTTCTATTGATTGCTACGCTCGTGGGACACGTTCTGGCATTTCTCTGGGTAACGGTCTCTGGACATCTGTCGGACCGCATCGGCCGCAAAAACATGTACATGATCGGCTGTGTGTTTGTCGCGGTCTACGGCTTCGTCTGGTTCGGTCTACTCGATAGCAAATTGCCGGTGCTGATCTTTATCGGCATCGCGCTGGCGGGTCTGCCGATCATGACGATGTACGGCCCCGAAGCGGCGCTGATCGCGGAAAGCTTCTCGCCGCGACTGCGCTACAGCGGCTCCTCGCTCGGCTATCAGCTGGCCTCGATCATCGCCGGCGGTCCCTCGCCGTTTATTGCCACGGCGCTGTTCGCTACCTTCGGGTCCAGCCTGCCCATCGCGCTCTACATCCTCGCTTGCGCCGCCATCGGCATCGTCGCGACGGCGCTGCTGACGGACTACACCAACAAGGACATCTCGGAGGAATACGACAACGTCGGGACTGTTCGGGCAAGAGCCGATTAGAGCGAAAGGGGGAGGGAATAAGATGAGAACAGCAGAAATGACTGCGAGTGCCCTGTCTGATGCCGAGCACAGCCGGCAATTGCGCCGCGCGGTTGTCGCCGGCACGGTCGGCACGATCATCGAGGCGTATGATTTCCTGCTTTATGTGATCGTTGCCCCGCTCGTCTTCGCGCAATTGTATTTCCCATCATCCGAGCCGCTCGCTGGAACGTTGCAGGCTTTCGGCATTTACGCCGTCGGCTTTGTCGCCCGCCCGGTCGGCGCGGCGCTGTTCGGCCATTATGGAGACCGCATCGGCCGCAAGGTAACTCTGATCGCAACCTTGCTGCTGACCGGGCTGTCGACTTTTGCAGTGGGCTTTATCCCCGGCTACGCATCGATCGGCATCTGGGGCGCGGTCATTCTGACGGTTGTCCGTTTTATTCAGGGTCTCGGCATCGGCGGCGAATGGGGCGGTGCCACCTTGATCGCGATGGAATGGGCGAGAACCAACGCCCATCGCGGGTTCATCACCTCGTGGCCGCAATGGGGCGGCCCGGCGGGGTTGTTCTTCGCCAACCTCGCGGTGCTCGCGTTCAGCGCGATTTCGGGTGACCAGTTCCTCAGCTGGGGCTGGCGAGTCCCATTCTGGCTCTCGATCGTGATGGTCGGGGTTGGGCTTTACATCCGCCTCGGCATCCTCGAAACGCCGATTTTTAGGCGAATCCTCGAACAGCGCCGGGTCGAGCGCACGCCGGTGATCGAAGTGATTAAGCGCCAACCGAAGCAGATCATTCTGACCGCGCTGTGCCGGATGGCCGAGCAAGGGCCCTTTTATGTTTATGCCGCCTTTGTCTTTGTCTATGGAACCAAGGTCTCCGGCGTTTCGCGCGATTTCCTGCTCACCGCCGTTTTGATCGCGACCTTGTTCTCGGGCGTAACGACGCCCCTGGCCGGGCACATCTCGGATCGCATCGGCCGCAAACGGATGTACCTGATCGGCGCGGTCAGCGTGGGGGTCTTCGGCTTCATTTATTTCGCGATGATGAACAGCATGGTTCCTGGACTGATTTTTCTCGCGGTCATCCTGTCGTTCGTGCCGCACGACATGATGTATGGTCCGCAGGCGGCGCTGATCGCCGAATGCTTCACCCCGCGGCTGCGTTACAGCGGTTCCTCGCTCGGCTACCACCTCTCGTCGGTCATTGCCGGCGGCCCGGCGCCGCTGATCGCGACGGCGTTGTTTGCGGCGACCGGCTCGGGCTACGCGATCGCGCTCTATATCCTGTTCTGCGCGATCGTCAGCATCACTGCCACCACATTTCTGCCTGATTACACTGACCGCGACATTTCACAGGAGCACGACATCGCCGCCGCAGCATCAACAGCCGCGTAGGACACCGCTATTTTGTATCGCACGGTCCAAGATAACGACCGGTGATGCGGCCGGGGCTATCGACCGGCTGGCCGTTGGGGCCCGGAACGCGCGCCGTCAAGGTCGCCTCCATCGTGTCGCCGGCGTAGCGTCCCGATCCGGCAGATTGGATCGGACCCCGGGGCGAGTTGCAGGTCATTGCCCAGGTGACGACACTACCCTGACGATCCACCCGGTCGAGCTTGCATTGTGCTTCGGCCGGGATCGGGTTGGCGGCATCGATGCACGCGGTGCGTGTCATCGGGGCATTGCCGCCCGCTGACGCCTGAACCCCGGGCGGTGACTGGGCGGCGCCGGGCAACTGCATCTGGGTCGTGAACTGCCATTTGCCGGCCTTGATTTCGTCAGCCGCCCGGGACGGGACGAAACTCGCGCTGGCGAGGACTATGCTCAGCAGAATACCTCCCGCGGCTCTGGTCTTCATTTCGGCCTCCTTGGTTCCCCTTTGGCGAACAAGCATCGCGCCATCGCATTCCAGGGGGCGCAAAGACGCTCTGGCAAATCATGTCACGGAACCGTAGCCTAGCCGGATGTTCACCGGCATCATCACGGATCTCGGCCGGGTAAAACGGTTGCGCCGCGGCGATCTCGTCGATCTGACGATCGCCACGGCGTTCGACACCTCGGCTATCGCTCTTGGGGCCTCGATCGCATGTTCCGGGGCCTGTCTGACGGTGGTCGCGACGGAGGCCGAAGCATTCTCGGTTCAAGCATCGGCCGAGACCCTGGCATGCACGACAATCGGCGGGTGGGTAGAGGGAACTCCGGTGAACCTCGAAAAATCGTTGCGGGTCGGCGACGAACTGGGCGGGCATCTCGTCTCGGGACACGTGGACGGCATCGCGCGCATCGTCGAGCGGCGCTCCGAAGCCGAGTTGGTACGGTTCATTTTCGAGGTGCCCGACGGTCTGGAAAGGTTTATCGCTGCGAAGGGCTCGGTCGCCCTCGACGGGGTCAGCTTGACCGTCAACGAAGTGTCGGGAACTCGTTTCGGCGTGAATATCATTCCTCATACGCTGGCATGCACCAACTTCGACGAGGCGAGATCCGGCCAGCGGATGAACCTTGAGATCGATCTGATTGCGCGCTACGTCGCCCGGCTTCTCGGCGCGCGCGCCCAGGGGGTGCAATGAACCGACCACCGCATCTTCTCCTCGTCGAGGCGCTCTATTACACCCACATTGCCGACCAGCTGCGCAAGGGCGCCGAGCGTGCAATGACGGCGGCCGGCGCCACCCACGAGGTGATCTCGGTACCCGGAGCTTTCGAGATACCGGCGGCGATCGGTATGGTTGCGCGGTCCACCGATCGCTTCGACGGCTTTGTCGCGCTCGGCTGTGTGATCAGGGGCGAGACGACGCATTATGATCACATCTGCGCCGAGAGCGCGAGGGGCTTGCAGGATCTGGCGGCGCGTGACGGGTTCGCCATCGGCTACGGCATTCTAACCGTGGAGAACGAGCCGCAAGCATTGGCCCGCGCTTCAGCCGAGCACAGGGACAAAGGCGGCGAAGCGGTGCGCGCCTGCCTGGCACTAGTCGATTTGAAGCGCCGCCTCGCCGGGGAGGAAAATGACGACACCGATAGAGCGGCCGCCCGGCGGTCTTCAGCCGGAAGGGCCTGAAGGCGGGGCAGGCGCACCGCGGGCCGGCGGCCGGCGGCGCAGCGCCGCCCGGCTGGCGGCGGTGCAGGCGCTGTACCAGCTGGAGCTCAATCGCGAGATCGACCCGGAATTGGTCGTGCGCGAGTTCGCCCGGCACCGCCTGGGCCATGACATCGACGGCGATCGGTACGGCGAGGCCGACCCCGCGCTGTTCTCCGACATCGTCCGGGGAGTAGCGGCTGATTTGGACCGGCTCGATGCGGCGATCTCCGAGGCGCTCACCGAAGAGTGGCCGCTGCCCCGGTTCGATGCGGTTCTGCGCGCGATCCTACGAGCCGGCGCCTATGAGCTCGTGCATCGGCGCGACGTTCCGCCACGCGTCTCGATCAACGAATACACGACCATTGCTCACGCGTTTTTTTCCGGCAAAGAGCCGGGGCTCGCGAACGGCGTCCTCGACAAGTTGGGTCGCACGTTGCGTTCTTCCGAGATGTAGCGGTCGATGGGTGCAGACGAGGTCGGAGAATTCGAGCGGATCCGGCGTTTCTTCGCGCCGCTCGCAGGCCCAGGCGGGCTCGGGCTGTTAGACGACGCCGCTATTGTCGACTGCTCCCCGGGGCGGCGTCTCGTCGTAACGGCGGATGCGATCGTCGCCGGAGTGCACTACTTGCCGGAAGACCCGCCGGACCTGGTCGCGCGCAAGCTGTTGCGCGTCAATCTGTCGGATCTCGCGGCGATGGGCGCGCGACCGCTTCATTACGTTCTTACGACGGCGCTCCCGGCCGAGTTCGGGCCGGAATGGCTCGCCCGCTTTGCCGAAGGTCTTGGCGAAGATCAACGCCGCTACGGCATCGACCTGTTGGGCGGCGATTCGGTCGGCACCCGCGGCCCCGCCGTCCTGTCGCTGACCGCGATCGGCGAGGTCGCGGCAGGTCAGGAAATTCGGCGCAGCGGCGCGCAGCCAGGCGACCTTGTATGGGTTTCCGGCACGATCGGCGATGCGTTCCTCGGGCTCGATCTGTTGCGTGGGGCTTATCCCGATCTCGTGCCCGAGCACCGCGATTACCTGGTCCGGCGTTTCCGCCTCCCCGAGCCGCGGACGGAACTCGGTCCCCGACTGTGCGGCATCGCGCGTGCCATGATCGACGTCTCCGACGGCCTTCTCGGCGATCTCGGTCACATCTGCGAGACTTCTCGAGTGGCGGCCATAGTCGAACTGGATCTGGTGCCCCTGTCGCCCGCGGCGCGAGCCATCGTCGACGACAATCCGGGTATCCGCGCGCGGCTCGCCGCAACGGGGGACGATTACGAATTGTTGTTTGCAGCGCCCGCCGATGCGGCCGAAACAATCGCAACCTTGTCGCTCCGGCTCGGCGTGCCGGTGACTAGGATTGGCAGGATCGATGTCGGTATAGGTGTGCGGCTACTAAATGCCGACGGGCATCAGATCCCACTGGAGGCTACCGGCTACCGCCATTTCTGACCCATACTGTAGCTGGAGTGCGCGACCGATCGAGTGGTAAGCAGATCACAGTATGCTTGCCTGGCAGCCACTATTCTGGCATGTTCCGGTACTGAACCTGCTTCCGCGGCGCCGGGCATGTTGACAGCAGGCGTTTTTATTTCTGGGGACTTTGAGAATGACTTCCGCATACTTTCTGGTCATCGCGTGCGGCCTGCTGGCCTTGGCCTATGGCTGGTTCACCAGTCGTCAAGTATTGAGCGCCAACGCCGGAACCGCCCGAATGCAGGAAATCTCGGGTGCTGTGCAGGTCGGCGCGAAGGCCTATCTCAATCGCCAATACCGCACGATCGCAATCGTGGGGGTGGTCGTTCTCATCATACTCGGGATCACCCTGGGGCTGCGCGTCGCGATCGGCTACCTGATCGGGGCGGTGCTGTCGGCGGCGGCCGGCTATGTCGGTATGAATGTGTCGGTGCGCGCCAATGTGAGAACCGCACAAGCCGCGCGCAGCAGTCTCAAGGCCGGTCTGGCAATCGCCTTCAAGGCTGGCGCGGTCACCGGCTTGCTGGTGGTCGGACTCGGTCTGCTCGGCGTCGGGATCTACTATTTCATACTGCGGGCGACGTCGCCAGGCGACGATCTGCGCCCGGTGCTCGAAGCGATGGTGGGGTTGAGCTTTGGCGCGTCGCTGATCTCGATTTTTGCGCGTCTCGGTGGCGGCATCTTCACCAAGGGGGCCGATGTCGGCGCCGACCTCGTCGGTAAAGTGGAGGCGGGAATCCCGGAGGACGATCCGCGCAACCCCGCCGTCATCGCCGACAATGTCGGCGACAATGTCGGCGATTGCGCCGGGATGGCCGCAGACCTGTTCGAGACCTACGCCGTGACGATCGTCGCGACGATGCTGCTCGCCGCGATCTTTTTTGCGCCGCCATTGCGTGACAAGATGCTGATGCTGCCGCTGGTCATCGGCGCGGTGTGCATCGCGACTTCGGTAATTGGCACGTTCTTCGTCCGTCTCGGCGCCGACAATGGCATCATGAAGGCGCTATACAAGGGGTTGCTCGCCACGGGGATCCTGTCGATCGGGGCGATCGCGCTGCTAATCTACATCCTCCTCGGCTTTTCGGATGCGTTGCCGATGACCACCGGCGCCTCGGTGACTGGGCTGGGGTTGTGGCTGTGCGCGATCGTCGGTCTGGGCGTCACCGGTTTCATCGTGTGGATTACAGAATACTACACCGGGACCGATTATCGGCCGGTGCGCAGCATTGCGCGGAGTTCGACGACCGGCCACGGCACGAATGTGATACAGGGCCTCGCCGTCTCGATGGAGGCGACGGCGCTGCCGGTCATCGTGATCTGTGTCGGGATCATCGTGTCGTACCTGATTGCCGGTCTGTTCGGCATCGCGATCGCCGCGACGACGATGTTGGCGCTCGCCGGTATGATCGTGGCGCTCGACGCCTATGGACCGGTCACCGACAATGCCGGCGGCATCGCCGAGATGGCCGACCTGCCTCGCGACGTGCGCCGGACGACCGACGCGCTGGATGCCGTCGGCAACACGACCAAGGCCGTCACCAAGGGCTATGCGATCGGCTCGGCCGGGCTGGCCTCGCTAGTGCTGTTCGCGGCCTACACCGAGGATCTGCGGCACTATTTCCCCAATCTCGACGTGCACTTCAACCTTCAGGATCCCTATGTCGTGATCGGTCTGTTTATCGGCGGATTGTTGCCGTACCTGTTCGCCTCTATGGGCATGACGGCGGTCGGCAGGGCGGCAGCGGCGGTCGTCATCGAGGTGCGGCGCCAATTCCGGGAAATTCCCGGCATCATGCAGGGCAACGCAAAACCCGATTACGGGCTCGCCGTCGACATGCTCACGCGCGCGGCGATACGCGAGATGATCGTGCCGTCTCTACTTCCGGTGGTGGCACCGATTGCCCTTTGGATCGTGATTACGATCATCGCCGGGCGCGCGGCGGCTTTCAGCGCGCTCGGGGCGATGTTGCTCGGAACCATTGTGACAGGAATCTTCGTCGCGATCTCGATGACCTCGGGCGGCGGGGCCTGGGACAACGCCAAAAAATACATCGAGGAAGGCCATCACGGCGGCAAGGGATCCGAGCCGCACAAGGCAGCGGTGACCGGAGATACGGTCGGCGACCCCTACAAGGACACCGCCGGTCCAGCAGTCAACCCGATGATCAAGATCACCAATATTGTCGCGCTGCTGCTGCTCGCGATCCTGGCGAAATGGGCGGGCTGAGGCGGCCGGCGGTCATTAATGGTTCCCGCTGGGATCGTTCGGTCTGGGACCCGGCTGGGTACCGCCCCCGCCGCCACTGCCGCCGCCACCGCTACTGCCGTTAAACTTCCCTAGATTGCCGATCAGCTGCTCGAGAAAGGACAATTCGCGGCCGGGCGCCGGGGTGGCCCGGGCAACCGGCGTGATTTCCTTCCCGTCTTCCAAGGCCTTATGGTCGACCGCCTTGACCACCCCTTGGTCGTCGAAATTGACGATATAGACCTGCTGGTCGAGCACACTTGGGTCGAAGAAAGCGGTCTGCGAGGTTCGCCGGCTGATGTAATACCACGACTTGTCGTTGTTGAAGACGCTGACGCTCGACGGCGTGCCGAGGATCTTCGCAACCTCGTCCTTGGTCGTGCTGCCGGCATGAATCTCGGCAAGTTTATCCGGATTGGGCAGATTGCCGCGCTGGTCCACAGCTGGCGCGCAGCTCACAAGCGCAGCGGCGCCGGAAACGGTGGCGAGAAGAACAAGCAGTCGCCGCATCAACGTGGGTTGGGGAGCGCACATGGGATCACGTAACCGGCATTCTGTTGAAACCGACCAGGGACACGCCCATTTTTCTCGTAAGCAGGTTTTAACCGCGAGTTGTTGGTTGTCAACGTCCGCGGCGTTTGCGAGCGGCTGCGGTGTTTTCTTTCTCCGGACATAATTCGGCCCGCGAGGTTGCAGACAACGCGTACCGAAGGGTCGTCGAGCAGGCCCGCCAGCCGGTTTTCTTCGCCGAGTATGGCGTGCCGGACACGCTCGACGGGCGCTTTGAGCTGATCTGCCTCCACGCGTTTCTTTATCTTCATCGCCTCAAGGCGGATCGGCCGCAGGCGAGCCCGTTCTGCCAAAGCTTTTTCGACCGAATGTTCGCCGATTTTGACCGCTCGCTGCGCGAGACGGGGGTGGGTGACCTCAGCGTCGGCAAGCACGTCAAGCGCATGGCGCGAGCCTTCTACGGCCGCATACTCTCCTATGAAGCCGGGCTCGCCGGCGATGATTCGGTGTTGGCTGCAGCGCTCGCGCGGAACGTCTTCGGCACGGTTTCTGCGCCGGAATCCGCTGCGGATGATATGGCCACTTACGTTCGGCGCGCGGTTCGAGCACTGCGCAGCCAGTCCGCGGCCGACCTTCTCGCCGGTGATATATCGTTCGAGGTCCCGTCGGGCCGGTGTCCGAAAGCGCTCTCCTTCCTGCATGGAGAGGCACGATGAGCCCTTCGGCGCCGGAATTCTCCCGGCTCGTGCCACTCGCCCAACTGAGCACACGACCGTTCCGGCAGCGAATTGAAGCGACCGCGGAGGAACGGGAAAGGCTTTCGCGGCGGTTCGACCTCATATCCCTCGACCGCCTCGTGGCCGAAGTGGAACTCCGACGTCAGAGCCCCGAAGTGGTCCTTCTCGAGGCCGAATTTGCGGCGGAGTTCGAGCAGTGCTGCGCAATTACCCTCGAGCCGGTCCGCGGCGCGGTTTCCGACCGGTTCTCGCTGGTTTACGGCCCGGCTCGGGAAGCGGAGCAGGAAATCACACTCACCAGCGACGAACCGGCGTTCGAGCCCCTCAATGGCAGTTCGATCGATGTCGGTGAGGCGGTCGCGCAGGAACTCTCCCTGGCGCTCCCGACATTCCCACGTGATCCCGAGGCGAGGATCGATGAGGCGGCAATCGCGGAGCCGTTGCGGGGGCCTTTCACAACGCTGGCGCGGATGCGGAAGGATGCGGAATGTTGAGATCCTAGCGGGCGGTCGCATCATAGTTGCCGCCGCCGCTGTTTTTGGCTAATTACGCACCCTCGGCACAGCCCCACCCCCCAATCACCGAGCTCCCCATGGCCGTTCCCAAAAAGAAAACTTCGCCATCGCGGCGCAATATGCGGCGATCGCACCATGCGCTGAAACCGGCCGCCTATGCGGAGTGCCCGAATTGCGGCGAGCTGAAGCGTCCGCACCACCTGTGCGAATCCTGCGGCTACTATGACGGGCGGGAGGTCACCAAGGTGGCGTCGGAGGCCGGCTGACAACAATACCGGGGTCAGAGGCGCCAAGGTGAGCAACGGCGTCACGATCGCCCTCGACGCAATGGGCGGCGACCGCGCTCCCCGCATGGTCGTCAGGGGAGCCGATATCGCTCTGCAGCGGCACCCCGACATTCATTTCTTGCTGTTCGGCGCGGAAGAAAAGATTCGCCCGCTTCTCGCGAAACGTCCGCGTCTCGCCAGCGCTGTGACCTTGCACCACACCGGCGAGGTGGTGGCCGATGATGCGAGGCCGTCCGTGGCATTGCGGACGGGACGGCAATCGAGCATGTGGTTGGCGATCGACGCGGTTGCCGAGGGACGGGCAGACGGGGTGGTTTCTGCCGGGAACACCGGCGCGTTGATGGCGATCTCGAAATTCGTGCTGAAGATGCTGCCGGGCATCGACCGGCCGGCGATAGCATCGTTCTTTCCCACCCGCCGCGGCGAAAGCGTGATGCTTGACCTCGGCGCCAATGTCGAATGCGACGAGGAGAACCTCGTCCAATTTGCTCTGATGGGCGATGTCTTCGCCCGGACGGTTCTTGGACTGATCGAGCCGACAGTGGGGCTGCTAAACGTCGGTTCGGAAGATATGAAGGGAAACGATGCCGTCCGCGGCGCGAGCGCGCGCTTGCGGGACGTCGTCACACCCATCCATTTTTACGGCTTTATTGAAGGAAACGATATTGCCGCGGGTACCGTCGATGTCATCGTGACCGACGGGTTCACCGGCAACATCGCCGTAAAGACAGCTGAAGGAACTGCCAAACTTTTCGGCGAATTTCTCGAGGCCGCCTTCCGTCATTCGCTGTCGGCGCGGATCGGCTACCTGTTTGCCCGCCGCGCGCTGCGGAAGCTTCGGATGCGCAGTGACCCGCGCCGGTATAACGGCGCGATATTTCTCGGCTTGGGCGGGATTGCAGTCAAGAGCCATGGCTCGACCGACGCGTTCGGTTTCGCCAATGCCATCGGCGTCGCCGTCGACATGAAGGTGAACGGCGTTCTCGACAAGATCCGGGTCGAGCTGGCCCGCCTCACCGAGGCGCCCTCCACCCCGGAACCCGCGCTGTAAGCGCCTCTTGAATGGTAATGCGATCCCAAGTGGCTGGCTGCGGCGCCTATCTGCCCGAGCGCATCATAACCAATCGCGAGCTGGCCGATCGTCTCGACACTTCGGACGAATGGATTCGCCAGCGCACCGGAATTGGCGAGCGCCGGGTCGCCGCCCCCGGCGAGCTTACTTCCGACTTAGCCTTTCGCGCGGCACAGCGGGCGCTGGCGAGCGCGGGGATGAACGGCAACGATCTCGATCTGGTCGTGCTGGCGACGGCGACGCCCGACAACACTTTCCCGGCGACTGCGGCCAAGGTCCAAGCCCAGCTCGGGATGACGCGCGGCGCCGCCTTCGACGTTCAGGCGGTGTGCGCGGGATTCATCTTTGCGCTATCGGTTGCCGACAATGCGCTGCGGCTCGGCCAAGCCCGGACCGCCCTCGTGATCGGGGCGGAAACGTTCTCACGCATTCTCGATTGGGAGGATCGCGGCACCTGCGTATTGTTTGGCGACGGCGCCGGTGCCTTGGTGCTGAAATCGGTGTCCCAATCATCGCCCAGCGGGCGCTTCATCCTCTCGAACCATCTGCACTCGGACGGGCGGCAGTACGATATTCTCTATGTCGACGGCGGCCCCTCGTCGACACGGGCCGCGGGTTTCCTGCGGATGCAAGGCCGCGAGGTCTTCCGTCAGGCTGTTCAACGCTTAAGCCAAGTCATCGACGAGGCGTTGCGGGCGAACAATCTTACCGCAGCGGATATAGACTGGCTGGTTCCGCATCAGGCCAACAGCCGCATCATCGATGCCATGGGGCGAAAACTCGGATTGTCGCCGGACAAGGTCGTCATGACCATTGAACAGCACGCCAACACTTCTGCTGCCTCCATTCCGCTCGCCCTCGAGGCCGCGGTCGACGATGGGCGGATCAAGCCCGGGCATCTCGTATTGATGGAGGCGCTCGGGGGAGGGCTCAGCTGGGGAGCCAGCCTGGTGCGGTGGTAATGACCGGGACAGGTCAAAGCTTTGGAATTTGACGTTATTTTCTCGCGGGTTTAACCTTCCACAAAAGAATGGGAGGACTGCATGGCCGGAGAAACCATCACTCGAGCCAGGCTCAGCGAAGCGGTTTATCAAGAGGTCGGCTTATCGCGCAACGAGTCGGCGGAAATCGTCGAATTGGTGATCACCGAGATTTCCGGCGCGCTCGAGCGTGGAGAAATGGTCAAGATCTCCTCGTTCGGGAGCTTTGCGGTCCGGCAGAAGGGCCAGCGCGTCGGCCGCAATCCCAAAACCGGCCAGGAAGTGCCGATCAGCCCGCGCCGCGTTCTCGTCTTCCGCGCCTCGCACGCGCTGAAGGATCAAATCAACCATGGTCTGGCAGAGCCCATCGATGGCAAGAGGAAGAGGGGCGCAGCCTGAGAACATCCGGGCCCGTTGCGCGGCTTCGGGCGGAACACTATGATCGGTCTCGTCGGCAGAGCCGCCCGGTCGGAGCGTAGCGCAGCCTGGTAGCGCATCAGCATGGGGTGCTGAGGGTCGTGAGTTCGAATCTCACCGCTCCGACCAATCGCCTCACCCTCTCCGCCGGCGAAAACCGACGTGGAGGAAAGGCGATGAACGCTCTTGAGCGGGACCTGGAACCCTGGCAATGGCCGGAGGAACATTGGCGCAAGCTGGTCAACCGCGTCCGCGCCGGGCGTAAGCTGCGGCCGGCCGAATGGCCGGGCGGCGCGCGGTGCGCCGTCGCGCTGTCCTTTGACAGCGACCACGAGACGAGCGATCTGCGCGACGGCGGCAAGTCGATCGGGCGCTTGGCGTGGGGCCAATATGGCAATCGGGTCGGCGTGCCACGGATTCTGAAAGTCTTGGAGAAGCAGGGGGTCAAGGCGAGCTTCTATGTCCCCGCCGTCACCGCGCTGCTCCACCCCGACGAACAGCGCCGTGTCGTCGCCGAAGGGCATGAAATCGGCATTCACGGGTGGATCCACGAGCTGAATTCCGTCCTGCCTCGGGAGGCCGAGCGCGATCTGATGAATCGCTCGGCCGATACTCTGGAACAGATCACCGGCATCCGGCCAGTCGGTCTGCGCACGCCTTCCTGGGATTTTAGCCAGCACACGCTCGAACTCGAAAAGGAGATGGGGCTGCTCTACGATTCGTCGCTGATGAGCGATGAAGATTGCTACGAGCTGTTGCTCGATGGCGAGCCGACCGGGGTCGTCGAATTTCCGGTCGAATGGGTCCGCGACGACGCGGTTTATTTCATGATGAACCGATTTCAGTCGCTCCGCCCCTATACGCCGCCGAACGACGTGTTCGATATTTTCCGGCGCGAGTTCGACTCGGCCTATGACGAGGGCGGAGTGTTTCAGCTCACCATGCACCCACACATCATAGGCTATCGTTCGCGCATCTGGATCCTCGACGAGATCATCCGGCACGCCAAATCGCGCCAGGGTGTCTGGTTTGCTACCCACTCCGAGGTTGTCTACTGGGCCAAACAGCACGCCGCCTGACGCGGTGGCCGAGCCGGAGCCGACGCGTTGCGGCTATGTCGCGCTGATCGGGGCGCCGAATTCCGGCAAATCGACCCTGCTCAACCGGCTCGTTGGCCATAAGCTGGCGATCGTCACACCGAAGGCACAAACGACTCGCAACCGGCTGCTCGGCATCGCGGTCGCGGGCGCGACACAGATCATCTATGTGGATACCCCCGGCATCTTTGCGCCGCGACGCCGGCTCGACCGTGCGATGGTGGCCGCGGCATGGTCGGGCGCCGCGGATGCCGACGAAACTTTGTTGCTGGTCGACGCCTCTCGCGGCATCGACGAGAACACCCGCCGCATTCTCAGCGCTCTGAACGAGCACGGCCGCCGCTCGATCCTCGCGTTGAACAAGATCGATCTGGTCCGCCGCGACCGGCTGCTCGGCCTGGCGGACACACTCTCACGGCAAGGCCGTTTCGATCCCATATTCATGATTTCCGGTCTCCAAGGAGACGGCGTGGAGGATTTGAAACGGCATCTTGCCGCCAGCTTGCCGGCGGGGCCCTGGCTCTATCCAGAGGATCAGCTCTCGGATGCCCCTGAGCGTTTGATCGCGGCGGAGGTAACGCGCGAGCAGGTCTTCCTGCAATTGCATGACGAGATCCCCTACGCCTCGACGGTCGAGACCGAGCAGTGGGAAGACCGGCCCGACGGCAGCGTCCGGATCCAGCAGATCATCTATGTGCAACGGCCGGGTCAGCGCGCAATCGTGCTCGGCGAGGGCGGGAAAAGGATCAAGAGCATCGGCGCGAGGGCCCGCGCCGAGCTCGAACACATGCTCGATCGGCGCGTCCACCTATTCCTGTTTGTCAAGGTGCGCGAGAACTGGGTCAAGGATCGGGAGCGGTTTGAGGCGCTCGGGCTCGATTACGACACCTAATGGAATGGCATGACAGAGCGTTCGTCCTGGCGGCCCGCCGCCACGGCGAAAGCGGGGCTATTGTCGAACTGTTGACCGAACAGCACGGGAGGCATGCCGGCCTTGTTCGCGGCGGGCAATCGCCAAAGCTGCGGGCGGTGCTGCAGCCCGGAAACGAGGTTGCGGCGGTGTGGCGCGGACGCCTCAGTGAGCACCTCGGCACTATCGTCTGCGAGCTGGTGCGGCCTCATGCTGCGGGACTGCTCGACGATCCCGACCGGCTGGCCGGGCTGACGGCGGCGGCGTCACTGGTTGCAGCAGCTTTGCCCGAGCGCGAGCCGTATCAGGATGTCTTTGCATCGTTTGAAGGGCTGCTCCGGGCGCTCGATTCGGGAATTGACTGGCCCGCACACTACGTCGAGTGGGAGCGGGACCTGCTCGCCGCTCTCGGGTTCGGTCTGGATCTCAGCCGCTGCGCGGTCTCCGGAGCGACGACCGACCTCGCCTATGTTTCGCCCCGCACCGGGCGTGCGGTATCGCGGGCGGCGGGTCTTCCTTATCACGATAAGCTTTTGAAACTTCCGGAGTTTCTGTGGCGTTTCGGGCCAGCCGACCCGCAACAGATCGCGTTCGGCATGGTCTTGACCGAACATTTCCTGCTCCGTCACGTATTTCAGCCACAGGGTCGGGCTCTACCGGCGGCACGCTCGCTGCTGACCGAACGAATGCGGCGTGCGGTGGCGGTTGGTACGATGCGCAACTAGCGTTTGAAGCCGTCATTCCCGCGAAAGCGGAACCCAGGGGCAAAGGTTCCGACCGTTGCCCCCTGTTCAAGCCAGGGGCAAGCTCTGGGCCCCCGCTTGCGCGGGGGTGACGGCCTTATGTTGAGGTTATTTTACCCATGGCCGTGACCACTCTCTCCGGCGAGATCCGCAACGTCGATTTCGCCGACGCGCTCGGCGAGCGCTATTTGTCCTATGCGCTGTCGACGATCATGTCGCGCTCGCTGCCCGATGTGCGCGATGGCCTCAAGCCGGTGCACCGGCGAATCGTGCACGCGATGCATCAGCTTCGCCTGGACCCCGCATCCGGATACAAGAAATGCGCGCGGGTCGTCGGCGATGTGATCGGCAAGTTCCATCCGCACGGCGAGTTGGCCGTGTACGACGCGCTGGTGCGGCTCGCGCAGGACTTCTCGCAGCGTTATCCGCTGGTCGACGGGCAAGGAAATTTCGGCAATATCGACGGCGATAATGCTGCCGCAATGCGGTACACCGAGAGCCGGCTGTCGGCGGTGGCGCAAGCGATGCTCGACGGGATCGACGAGGACGCCGTCGATTTCCGGCCGACCTATGACGGCGAGGACAGCGAGCCCGTCATTCTTCCCGCCCGTTTTCCGAACCTGCTCGCCAACGGCGCATCGGGTATTGCCGTCGGGATGGCGACCAGCATCCCGCCGCATAATGTCGGCGAGCTCTGCGCCGCGCTGTTGCATCTGATCGAACAGCCCGCCTGTGCGGTGGCCGAGCTTCATGCCCGCATTCCAGGACCCGATTTCCCGACCGGCGGCGTCCTGGTCGAGCCACCGGAAGGCATTCGGCAAGGATATGAAACCGGGCGCGGCAGCTTCCGTCTGCGGGCGCGCTGGACGACGGAGGCGCTGGGCCACGGCCTCTACCAGATCGTCGTGACCGAGGTGCCGTTTCAGGTTCAGAAGGCGCGGCTGATCGAGAAGATCGCGAGCCTGCTCGAAGAGAAGAAGCTGCCGCTGCTCGCCGACATCCGCGACGAATCAACCGAGGATGTCCGGCTCGTTCTCGAACCCAAGACGCGCAATGTCGAGGCCGAGATGCTGATGGAGCAGCTCTTCCGGCTGACCGAGCTCGAAGTCCGGGTGCCGCTCAACCTCAATGTGCTCGACCCGCTCGGCGTCCCCCGGGTGATGAACCTGAAGGAGGCATTGCAGGCTTTTCTCGACCACCGCCGGGTGGTGCTGCAGCGCAAGAGCCGTCACCGCCTCGCGGCGGTTGCCCGCCGCATGGAGATCCTGCACGGCCAGATCGTCGTCTACGTCAATCTCGACGAGGTGATCCGCATCATCCGCGAAGGCGACGACCCCAAGGCCGAGATGATGGCCCGCTGGGAGCTGACCGAGGTGCAGGCCGAGGCGATCCTGAACATGCGGCTGCGCGCGTTGCGCCGGCTCGAGGAAATCGAGATCCGCAAGGAGATCGACCAGCTCTCGGTCGAGGAAGCAAAGCTCACGGCGCTGCTGTCGAGCGAGAAGCGGCAATGGCGCGCGATCGCCAACGAGGTCAAAGCGACCGCAGCCCAATTCGGCGGCGAGACGCCGCTGGGGCGCCGCCGTACCGAGATCGCCGCCGCGCCGGCGCCGATCGAGATCCCCGCCGAGGCGCTGGTCGAACGCGAGCCGGTGACGGTGCTGTGCTCGGCCAAGGGGTGGATCCGCGCGGTCAAGGGGCACAACGCCTCGGCCGCCGAGCAAAAATACAAGGAGGGCGACGCGCCGCGCTTTGCCGTGGCCGCCGAGACCACGGACCGCCTGATCGTCTTCGGCACCAACGGCCGGTTTTATACGATCGGGGTCGACCGGCTGCCCGGCGGCCGCGGGCATGGCGAACCGTTGCGGCTGATGATCGACCTGCCGAACGAGCACGACATCGTGGCGATGTTCCCTTATCGGCCCGGCATGGAGCTGTTGGTTGTGGCCAGTGACGGGCGCGGCTTTGTCGTCGACGGCGAGGAGGCCGTCGCGCAGACCCGCGCCGGCAAGCAAGTGCTGACGCCGGCGGAAGCCGCGGTCGCTCGGGTGTGCGTGCAGGCGGAGACGGGCGACGTGGTCGCCTTTGTCGGTGACAACCGCAAGATGCTGATCGTCAAGCTGGACGAGATCCCGCTGATGACGCGCGGCCGAGGCGTCATCCTGCAGCGCTACAAATCCGGCGGTCTCGCCGATTGCAAGGTGTTCCGCCTCGTCGACGGCCTGTCCTGGCGGCAAGGCGAAAACCGCATCCGCACCGAAACCAACCTGGCCCCCTGGCTCGGCTCCCGCGGCGCCGCCGGCCGCCTCGTCCCCAACGGCTTTCCCCGCTCCAACCGCTTCGGGTAATAATTAAACCTCATCCTGAGGCGCCTCGCTAAGCGAGGCCTCGAAGGACAAACGGCACACTTCCAGCGTCTCCGGCTGCAGTGGCTGGCTGTTTTTGCTGATAATGCCGCAGAAAACAGCGACGGATCGGCCCGCAAACGGCGGGATTCCTTGGTTTTTTAGTGCGTCGATACCGCCATAACAGCCAGAATGGTGGCTGATCCTGGCTGTTATCTTCACTGCACGTGCCCCTAGCTCGGCAATGAATGCGATACCGAGTCATTTGGCATCTTATCCCCTGATTACGGCAATTCTCCGGTCGCCAGTGCGGTGGTTGCCGGCAATCTCGCGCATTTCTTGGAGTTGCCCACGAATGCCGCTGAGGAGCTTGAGCCAATAACGTCCCGAGCGGCTTCCCGCGCTCGAACCCCTTCGCCTAGCCGCCCGCGCGGTCGAAATCGACCGCCGCGGTGTTGGCGCCGCACAACAGCACCGCGAGGCGCTCGCCCCGCGTGGGCTGGTACGCGCCCGAAAGCAACGCCGCCACTGCCGCCGCACCGCCGGGTTCGGCGACCACCCGAAGTGTCGCCCACAATGCGCGCTGAGCGCTGCGGATCGCATCGTCCGAGACCAGCACCGAGCGCTCGGCAAAACGCCTAGCGATCGGGAACATCAGCTCGCCGACACGGCGCGGCGCCAGCGAGTTGGCGGCGACACCCCCTGCGGGCGCATCGATCGGGCGACCGGCGGCCAGCGCGTCGTGTAGGGTCGGCGCCAATTCCGGCTCGACCGCGACGATGCGGATGCGGCCGGCATACCAGGCCGCAATGCCGCCGATCAGCCCGCCGCCGCCTACGGCGACGAGGAGCGTGTCGATCTTCGGTGCATCGTCTTCTATCTCGAGGCCGACCGTGCCTTGGCCGATCATGGTCTCGGGTTGATCGTATGCATGAATGGCGAGCGCGCCGGTGCGGGTAACAAAATCTTCGCTCGCCGCCAACGCGTCCGCATAACGATTGCCGGCGACGACAAGCTCGGCGCCGTACCCTCGAATCCGTTCCAGCTTTGACGGGGACGTGATGTGCGGCACAAAGATCGTCGCGTGAATACCGAGCCGCATCGCCGCATACGCGACGGCGGCGCCGTGATTGCCGCCCGACGCGGCCGCTACGCCGGCCTTTGGAGCGGGACGGGTCAGCAGATTGGCGAAGGCGCCGCGCGGTTTGAACGAGCCGGTGTGCTGCAGGAATTCGAGCTTCATTACGAGCGGTGACGCGGGGAGGCCAAAATCCTGCGCATCGACCGAGATGATCGGCGTATGACGCACATAGGGTCGGATCAGCCGTTCAACGGCGGCGATCTGGCCGCGGTCGATGGACCTTTGCGTTTGGGCAGCTGTTGACATTCTACTTTCCATGGCGCGGCTCCCGAGGCGCCGCCGGGCGGCTCGTCCCGAGTGGCTTCCCGCGCTCAAACCGCTTCGGGTGACGGTAATTCGCTTCTCAGCTCTCGGCGGTGAACCGGTACTGGCGGCCATGCTCGGCGGCAAAGCGCAAGATGCGCTCGTCATAGGTGACGAGTGGGCACGAAAGCTCAGTCGCGCTGGCGATCAGGAGCCGATCGGCGGGATCGCGGTGCTCGAGGTGATACAGGCGATAGCTTCGCGAGGCAGCGCTGTGGCCGAGCGGTAGAGCCTCGACGCCGGGTCGTTCGACAAATCGCGTGATCCACTCCTCTATGGGAAGGTCAAGCTCGATCCGTCGGGTATCGACGAACAGTGCAATCTCCCAGACGCTGACGGCGCTCAAAAGAATGGTTCCGCCGTTCTGCCGACAATCATCGATCAAGGCGCGCGTCGGTGGCCGCAGGGCGTCATCGCCGCTGTCCGATCAGCGCGATGACGTCCGGTCGGGTGATAGTTACGACATTCGGCATATCCGGCTCGCCAGTTTCATTAATGACGTAATGAACCGCCGAGAGGATGGCAAGCCGGACCCCCAAGCGAGGCGATGACGGTTTTCTTACATCGCTAAATGACGCATGCTCTGATCGCCGCCAGATGGGGACCAGTATGCGCTCGCAACGACTGACGATGATCATCTTCATCGGGATGCTGCTCGGCATCGGGGTCGGCTATGCTTGCCACCAGTTGTGGCCGGATCCACAGACGGCGAAAACGGTCGCCGGCTACATCTCCTTGTTCACCGACGTCTTCCTGCGCCTCATCAAGATGATCATAGCGCCGCTGGTCTTCACGACCTTGGTGGTCGGGGTCGCGCATATGGGCGACACCAAGGCCGTCGGCCGGATCGGCGGAAAGGCGATGCTGTGGTTCGTCAGCGCCTCGCTGGTCTCACTGCTGCTGGGCCTCATCATGGTCAACATCCTGCGCCCGGGCGACAATCTGAACCTGCCGCTCCCGGATGCCGGGGCTTCGACCAATCTCAATGCCGCCTCGCTGTCGTTGAAGGATTTCGTGACGCACCTCGTGCCGAAAAGCGCGGTCGAGGCGATGGCGAACAACGAAATTCTCCAGATCGTCGTATTTTCGCTGTTCTTCGGCGTCGCCGCCGCCTCGCTCGGCGAGCGGGCAGCCGGCGTCATCAAGATTATCGACGAGACTTCGCAGATCATCCTGAAGATAACGGGTTACATCATGGGGTTGGCGCCGATCGCGGTGTTCGCGGCAATGGCGGCGACCGTGACGACGCAGGGGGTCGGAATATTGGTGACCTACGGCAAGTACCTCGTCGAATTTTATCTGAGCCTCGGCGTCTTGTGGTTGGTGCTGATCGGCGCCGGGCTTTTGTTTCTCGGCCGCAATGTGTTTCGGCTAATTTCACTGATCCGGGAGCCTTTCCTGTTGGGCTTCAGCACGGCCAGCAGCGAGGCTGCCTATCCCGTGACAATGGCGCAGCTCGAAAAGCTGCCGGTCAGCAAAAAGATCATCAGTTTCGTGCTGCCAATGGGCTACTCGTTCAACCTCGATGGCTCGATGATGTACTGCACTTTCGCGGTCATTTTCATCTCGCAGGCCTATAACATCCCGCTGTCGATCCCACAGCAGGTCACGATGCTGCTGGTGCTGATGCTGACCAGCAAGGGCATGGCTGGAGTGCCGCGCGCCTCGCTCGTCGTCATCGCCGCCACTCTGGTGACCTTCAACCTTCCGGAAGCGGGCCTGCTGCTGATCATCGGCATCGATCAGTTCCTCGACATGGGGCGCACCGCGACCAATGTGATCGGCAACAGTCTGGCGACCGCCGTCATCGGCCGCTGGGAGGGAGAGACGGCGGCGACGCTCGGCATGCCGGCGGAGGCGCAAGCGGCTTGATGCTGCGCCTCCTGCTCGCCGTCGCGCTGCTGCTGGCAGCTTCTGGCGCACGCGCCCAAGAGCTAACCGGAACCCTAAAGAAGGTCAAGGACAGCAAGACGGTGACCCTCGGTTATCGCGAGAGCTCGATCCCGTTCTCCTATGTCAACAAGGTTGGTGAGCCGATCGGTTATTCGATCGACCTGTGCAACGCAGTAGTCGATGAGGTCTCGAAAGAGCTCGAAGGGGTCGAGATCGCTGTCAACTATAAAAAAGTCACCGCAGAGACGCGCATCCCCGCCGTGAAATCAGGTGAGGTCGATCTCGAATGCGGCTCAACGACAGCCAATTTTGAGCGCAAGAAGGAGGTCGCCTTCTCGCCGATCTTTTTTGTGGCCGGCACCAAGCTCCTGGTGCCGCGCTCCTCCGGCATAGGCTCCTACCGCGATCTGCGCGACAAGACGGTCGTCGTGACCGCCGGCACTACCAACGAGGCGGCGGTGCGGACGATCTCGGACAAACAGCATCTCGGCATCAACTTCTTGGTCGGCGCAGATCACGCTGAATTGTTTGCCATGCTGAAGGAAGGCAAGGCCGACGCCTTCGCGACCGACGACGTGCTGCTCTACGGTCTGGTGGCGACGGCCAGGCTTGGCGACCGATACCATGTCGTCGGCGAATATCTGTCCTACGACCCGTATGGGCTGATGTACCGCAAGGACGATCCCGATTTCGCCGCAATCGTCGACCGCACCTTCAGCCGGCTCGCCCAGAGCCGCGAGCTGGTGCAGCGCTACAACAAATGGTTTCAGCAGCGCTTGCCGACCGGCGAGACTCTCGACCTGCCGATGAGCCCACAACTCGAAGAGATCTTCCGCGTCGAGGGTGTGCCCGATTAGCGAAAAGTAATCACCACAGAGACACAGAGGACACTGAGAAGGCACCTACTTTCGTCGTCCCGGCGAAAGCCGCGCTTGCGCCGGTATGACGAGGTGGTCGGGCCGGGTATGTTTCTCCGTGTCCTCTGTGCCTCTGTGGTGAAATTCAATGCTTGACGGAGGAATAAGGCAGGATCGGCTCGCCGGCTTTGTACTCATCCGGCCACAGCACGACTTCGCCCTTGCCGTCGCGGAAGTCGTCGACACTGGTGCCGGCGATGCCCTGGAACTGGATCGTCAGAACGCGGGCCTTTTTCCACTCGCCCTTCTCGCCAAAGGCGACGTCGCCCACCACTGTCTTGAAGGTATGGGAGCGGATGTAATCGGCAATCTTGTCCTGGTCGAGGCTCTTGGTCTGCTCGACAGCCTCCCCCAATACCTGCAAATCGGCATAGGCCCAGGGCGCAAGATAATAACCGAGCGGATCGACACCCTTGCCGGCCGCCTGCTTCTGATAACGTTCCAGAAACTCCATCACGCCGGGGAAACGCAGTTTCGGCGCCGGCAGCCACCAGTCGAAGGTAATGATGCCGTTGAGCATTGGACCCAGTGATGTCTTGAGCGAAGTGCTCTGCGGCCCGGTCATCGTGCCGCAGCATATCTTGGTGTTGAGCCCGATCTCGTGCATTGCTCGAACCAAGCCGACACTGTCGGGCGGATAGGAGGCGAAATACACGATGTCGGGGCTAGTCGCCTGGATGGCGCGGATGATCGGGCTGAAGTCGGTCGTGGTGGGCGGGTAGGTCTTGTCGTAGACGACCTCGAGGCCCGCCTTCTTGATGTTGACCCGCGCGCCGTCGGCGGTATTGCGCGTCGCCTCGCCGTCATCGACCGCCAAGGCGATCGTTTTTAGGCCGAGCTTATCCTTATTGGCCTTGACGATCTCGAAAAACCCCTCGGAGATCGCCGCCCGCGGATCCGGCCCCACCGGCAGCATCGAGAAGTATTTCGGGTAATGGAATTCCTCATTGACGTCCATTGCGAACAGACCCATGAACGTCTTGTTGTGCTGGATCACGACCGGCAATGCCGGGGCCGTGACATTGGTGCCGTAGGCCGAGACGACGAGGTCGACCTTGTCGACGTCGAGGAGCTTTGTGTAAATGCCGGGCACCAGAGACGGGTTGGTCTGATCGTCGTAATAGACGAGCTTGACCGGGCGGCCGAGCAGTCCGCTCTTTTCATTGGTGTCCTCGGCCCAGATCTGCATCGCCAGCAGCCCCGAGGTGCCATTGACCGCGAGCCCGCCCGTCAACGGCATGCTGAAGCCGATCGTAACCGGCGGTCCCGGTGGCGTCTCAGCCAGAACCGTACCAACAGTAACCACCAAAACCGCGACTACCGACGCACCCCATTGCGTTACGTCTCGCACATTTGCCTCCCCAATAACCACCATATCGTCATTCCCGCGAAAGCGGGAATCCAGGCACCCGGACTGACGCTGTCCCTGGACCCCCGCTTTCGCGGGGGCGACGAATAACCCCTCAGCGCGGCAGCTGACTGGCTCCCATCAGGAATTCGTCGATGGCGCGGGCGCATTGGCGGCCTTCACGGATGGCCCAGACGACCAGAGACTGGCCGCGCCGCATATCTCCGGCAGTAAATATCTTGGAGATCGAGGTGCGGTAGTCGACGGTATTGGCGCGGACATTGCCTCGCGGGTCGAGCTCGACACCGGACTGTTCGATCATGCCCGCCGGGCGGGGGCCCAGAAACCCCGTCGCCAGTAGCACGAGATCGGCCTTTAAGGTGAACGTGCTGTGCGGGACTTCTTGCATCACGAAGCGGCCCTCGGTGGTGCTTTGCCACTCGACGCGGACACATTCGAGTGCGGTCACGCGCCCGTCCTGACCGATCGCTTGCTTGGTGAGCACGGACCAGTCGCGCTCGCAACCTTCATCCTGCGACGATGAAGTGCGCAGTTTCATCGGCCAGTCGGGCCAGGTCAGCGCTTTGTTTTCGCGCTCCGGCGGCTTCGGCAGAATTTCGAGCTGAGTGATCGAAGCCGCCCGCTGCCGCACCGAGGTGCCGATGCAGTCGGACCCGGTATCGCCGCCACCGATTACGACAACGTGCTTGCCCTCGGCGGTGATGGTACCGTGCGGCGCGGCGCGCTCCTCGCTGTCGCCGGCCCCGCGCTTGTTCTGCTGCGGCAGAAAATCCATCGCGAAATGAATACCGTCGAGCTCACGGCCCGGGACTTGCAGGTCGCGCGGGTGCTCGGCGCCGCCGGTCATTGCAATGGCGTCGAATTCGTCGAGCAGCGCTGCCATAGGAATATCGACGCCGACGTCGATCTCGGTGCGGAAACTGACCCCCTCCGCCTCCATCTGCGTGACGCGGCGGTCGATCAGCCATTTCTCCATCTTGAAATCGGGGATGCCGTATCGCAACAGACCGCCAATGCGGTCGGCCTTTTCGAACACCGTTACCGAGTGCCCGGCGCGCGCCAACTGCTGCGCGCAGGCGAGCCCCGCGGGGCCCGAACCGATGACGGCGATCCGTTTGCCGGTGCGCCGCGCCGGCGCGACCGGCTCGATCCACCCCTCCCGCCATCCGCGGTCGACGATCGCACATTCGATCGTCTTTATCGTGACAGGATTGTCGTCGATGTTGAGCGTGCAGGCGGCCTCGCACGGCGCCGGGCAGATCCGTCCGGTGAATTCCGGGAAGTTATTGGTCGAGTGCAATGTCTTCAGCGCCGCGCGCCACTGGTCGCGATAGACGAGGTTGTTCCAGTCCGGGATCAGGTTGTTGACCGGACAACCGTCGTGGCAGAACGGGATGCCGCAATCCATGCAGCGCGCCGCCTGCTTGCGGTTCTCGGCATCGGGCAGCGGCTTGACGAATTCCTTCCAGCTGCGGCTGCGGATTTCCGGCTTCTCGTAGGGACGATCGCGGCGCTCGATCTCGAGAAAGCCGGTCGGCTTACCCACAGCTCGTCACACCGGCGAAGGCCGGTGCCCATGGCACGATGGGTCCCGGCCTTCGCCGGGAAGACAAGAAACGCACGGTCATTCGGCCGCCTCGATGCGGGCGGATTGGCGCTCGGCCTGCAATTCGAGAAGGGCGCGCCGGTAATCTTTCGGCGTAATCTTGACAAACGAGGCGACGGTGTTGTCCCAGTCTTCGAGAAGGGCGCGCGCCCGGGCGCTGCCGGTGAACAGGTGATGGCGCTCGAGCAGAATGCGCAATCTCGCCGCATCGAAGCGCAGCGGGTCGCCCATGCCGTTATCGTGAACGCTCGGCGCGCGCTGCCGCGGCCGGTCGTCCGGGTCGGCATCATCGTCGGGCTCGACCGCGGCAATCGGTTCGAGCTCGACCTCGCTCTGATTGCAGAGGCTCGCGAAGCGGCCCCGCGGATCCCAAACATAGGCTATCCCGCCCGACATGCCGGCGGCGAAATTGCGCCCGGTATCGCCGATCACGACGACCACGCCGCCGGTCATGTATTCGCAGCCATGATCGCCGGTGCCCTCGACGACGGCGGCGACGCCCGAATTGCGCACTGCAAAGCGCTCACCGGCAACACCCTCGAAGTAAGCCTCGCCGGCGATCGCGCCATACAGCACGGTATTGCCGATGATGATGTTTTCGGTCGGCTCGCGGCGCGCCTCGGGCGGCTGGCGCACAATCAGGCGCCCGCCGGACAGGCCCTTGCCCGTGTAGTCATTGGCGTCGCCTAAGAGCTCCAATGTCACGCCATGCGCCAGGAACGCGCCGAAGCTCTGCCCGGCATTGCCGCGGAACGTCGCCCAGATCGTGTCCTGCGGCAGACCGGCATGGCCGTAGCGGCGCGCGACCTCGCCCGACAGCATTGCGCCGACCGTGCGGTGGACGTTTCTGATCGGGCGCTCGATGCGCACCGGTTCGCGCCGTTCGAGCGCCGACTGCGCCTCGGCGATCAGCTCGTTGTCGAGCGCTTTGTCGAGATGATGCTGCTGTCGCTCGCAATTGTAGATCGCGACCCCGGGCTTCGCCGGCTCCTGGTACAACAGGCGCGAAAGGTCGATCCCCTTCGCTTTCCAGTGGTCGATTGCCCGCACCATGTCGAGCTTGTCGACGCGGCCGATCATCTCGTCGAAGCTGCGGAAGCCGAGTTTCGCCATCAGCTCGCGCACTTCCTCGGCGACGAAGAAAAAGTAATTGATGACGTGCTCGGGCTCGCCAGTGAAACGCCTGCGCAATACCGGGTCCTGCGTCGCAATGCCGACCGGGCAGGTGTTGAGATGGCATTTGCGCATCATGATGCATCCGGCCGCGATCAACGGCGCGGTCGCAAAGCCGAACTCATCGGCGCCAAGCATTGCCCCGACCACGACATCGCGCCCGGTCCTGAGGCCGCCATCGACCTGCACGGCTATGCGGCCGCGCAGCCCGTTGCGCACCAATGTCTGCTGCGTCTCGGCGAGCCCGATCTCCCAGGGGGAGCCGGCATGGGTCAGCGAGGTGAGCGGGCTCGCGCCGGTGCCGCCCTCGAACCCGGCGATCGTGACGTGGTCGGAGCGCGCCTTGCTGACCCCAGCAGCAACAGTGCCGACGCCGACCTCGGAGACGAGCTTTACCGATATGCGCGCCCGCGGATTGGCGTTCTTCAGATCGTGGATCAGCTGCGCCAGATCCTCGATCGAGTAGATGTCGTGATGCGGCGGCGGTGAAATGAGTCCCACGCCGGGGGTCGAGTAACGCACCCCGGCAATGATCTTGTCGACCTTGCGGCCGGGCAGTTGGCCGCCTTCGCCGGGCTTCGCTCCCTGCGCCATCTTGATCTGCAGGTCGTCGGCATTGACGAGGTACTCGGTCGTGACGCCAAAGCGGCCCGAGGCGACCTGCTTGATCGCCGAGCGCATCGAGTTGCCGTTGGGCAATGGCTTGAAGCGCTGCGCCTCCTCGCCGCCCTCGCCGGTATTGGATTTGCCGCCGATGCGGTTCATCGCAATGGCCAATGTCGTATGAGCCTCACGGCTGATCGAGCCGAAGCTCATTGCGCCGGTCGCGAACCGCCTGACGATCTGGCTCGCCGGCTCGACCTCGTCGAGCGGCACCGGTTCAGCGGCGAGTTTGAACGACATCAGTCCGCGGATCGTCAGATGCCGCTCGCTCTGCTCGTTGATCGTCGCCGCAAAGGCCCGGTAATCGGCGAGCGAGTTGCCGCGCACCGCATGCTGCAGTCTGGCGACTGATTGCGGCGTCCAGGCATGGTCCTCGCCGCGCAAGCGAAAGGCGTAATCGCCGCCGAGGTCGAGCATGTCATGGTAGAGCGGGTTGTCGCCATAAGCGTTCTTGTGCCGCGCGACTGCCTCTTGCGCGATCTCGCGCAGCCCGACGCCTTCGATCGTCGTCGCGGTGCCGGTGAAGTATTTCTCGACGAAATCGCTGGCGAGACCGACCGCGTCGAAGATCTGCGCCCCGCAATAGGACTGGTACGTCGAGATCCCCATCTTGGAGATGACTTTGAGGATCCCCTTGCCGATCGCCTTTATGTAGTTCTTCTGGACCTGTTCGGCGCTGAGCGGCAGATCGTTCTCGACTCGCATCTGCTCGAGCGTGGCAAAGGCGAGGTAAGGATTGATCGCCTCCGCGCCATACCCGGCCAGGGCGCAGAAATGATGCACCTCGCGGGCTTCGCCGGTCTCGACGACGATGCCGGTCAAGGTGCGCAGACCCTGCCGGATCAGGTGATGGTGCACCGCCGATGTTGCTAGCAGTGCCGGGATCGCCACCCGCTCGGCCGAGGTCGCACGATCCGACAAAATCAGGATGTTGTGCCCCGCTTCCACGGCCAGCGTCGCCTCGTAGCACAGGCGCTCGAGCGCCCGAGCCATGCCATCCGCACCCTCGGCCGCCGCCCAGGTGGTGTCGAGCGTGTCGGTGCGGAAGGCGCTGACCAGCTTCTCGATCGCGTGGATCTTCTTCAGATCGCCGTTGGTCAGGATCGGCTGCGACACCTCGAGCCGGTAATGCGTGCCGGCCTCGTGCCCCAAGAGGTTCGGCCGCGGCCCGATCATCGAGACCAGCGACATGACCAGTTGCTCGCGGATCGGGTCGATCGGCGGGTTGGTGACCTGTGCAAAATTCTGCTTGAAATAGTTGTAGAGCAGCTTCGGGTGGTTCGACAGCGCGGCAATCGGCGTGTCAGTGCCCATCGAGCCGACTGGATCGTCTCCGTCGCGTGCCATCGGCTCGAGGAAGAACTGGATGTCCTCCTGCGTGTAGCCGAAAGCCTGCTGCTGCGTGAGGTGCGTCGTCGGGTCGTTGGGCAGGGTTGGCACCGTCGCCCGAGCGAACTCCTCCTCGTGCTCCTCCGCCAGGTCGGGCAAGTCCGATAAATTGAATTGGGTCGCTTCGAGCCACGCCGCGTAAGGATGCTCGGCCGCCAGTTTTCGTTTTATCTCGTCGTCGTCGACGATGCGGCCTTCTTCAAAGTCGATCAGCAGCATCTTGCCCGGCTGCAGCCGCCACTTGCGCGTGATCTTCTCCTCCGGGACCGGCAGTACCCCGGCCTCCGACGCCATGATCAGGTGATCGTCGTCGGTGACGATGTAGCGCGCCGGCCGCAGGCCATTGCGGTCGAGCGTCGCGCCGATCTGGCGGCCGTCGGTGAAGGCGATCGCCGCCGGCCCGTCCCACGGTTCCATCAGCGCGGCGTGATATTCGTAAAACGCCCGCCGCTGCGGGTCCATCAGCGGGTTGCCGGCCCAGGCTTCGGGGATCAGCATCATCATCGCGTGGGCGAGCGAATAGCCGCCGCCGATGACGAGAAGCTCGAGCGCATTGTCGATGCAGGCGGTGTCCGACTGTCCCGGCCCGATCAGCGGCACCATTTTGGCGAGATCGGGGCCCAGCAGCTCGGAGGTCATCGCCTGCCGGCGCGCCGCCATCCAATTCACGTTGCCGCGCACCGTGTTGATCTCGCCGTTGTGGCAGATGAACCGATACGGGTGGGCGAGCCGCCATGACGGGAAAGTGTTGGTCGAAAAGCGCTGATGCACCAGGGCGAGCGCCGAAACTGTCAGCGGGTTGCGAAGGTCCTCGTAGAAGCTTCCGACCTGCGGAGCCAACAGCAAGCCCTTGTAGACGAGGGTGCGGGTCGAGAAAGACGGCATGTAGAGGTCGCGCAATGCCGGCATCCCGTGGTACTCGGCCAGCGCGATGACGCTGTTCAGGGCCTGCTTGCGGATCGCCAGAATCTTGCGCTCGAAGGCGTCCTGGTCGGCAATTGCCAGGCTGCAGGCGACGATCGCCTGGCTGATCCACGGCATCGTCTCGACGACCTTGGCGCCGAGGCCGGCCGTATCGGTGGGCACGTCGCGCCAGCCGACGAGGGTTTGTCCCTCGGCTTTGATGAAACCCTCGACATGCTCGATCGCGATGGCGCGCGCCCGCTCTTCCCAGGGCAGAAAGCACATCGCGACCGCGTACCGGCCGGGGTCGGAAAGGGTCAGCCCTTGGCGCATCGCCCACTCGCGCAGCAACGCGTCCGGCATCTGAATGAGGCAGCCGGACCCGTCGCCGACCAGCGGGTCGGCCCCGACCGCTCCGCGATGGTCGAGATTGACCAGGATCTGCAAACCGCGCGTGATGATGTCGTGCGATTTTCGTCCCTTGATGTTGGCGACGAAACCGATGCCGCACGAATTATGCTCGTTGCGCGGGTCGTAGAGTCCCTGTCTCTCAGGCAACGTCATCGCGTATGCTCTTCACCCAAAGCTGTTGGCGCAAAAACGATTGCGCGCCGGCGCGCGATCCGGCGCAAGTGCCATAATATGCACAAGATTGGCGAGGACGCGAATCGCTTTAACGCTGGGTTAATTTCCGCATCAACCGCTTAGCGACCCCGACCCCCAGCCTCCGTTAGGACGCTCGCGCAGGTCGTGGTCCTCGATTCCTGTGGCATAATGGCGCTGGACGCCGCGGCGCTGCAGCTTGCCTGCACGGTCAGGTGAGGTCGAGCGAGCTAACGCGCATCGCGGCGAGGGCACTCAACGCGGTCCGATTGGGTCGCGCTGAGAATTGGGCGCCGCACCAACGCGCGCCAGAGGGGAGGTTCGATGAGGGCGGTTCTATCCGGAGGCTGGCGCGCGGCGCTCGTTTGCTTGTTGGCCACTGGCGGGTGCATGGCGCAGGCGCCGACGGCCACGCAAGAACCGACACCGCAGCCCGGCGGCGTCCCGACACTCAATCCACCGATTCCGGTCACGATAACGTGCGGAGACCTCAATGCCTTATTGAAGGCCGCAGACAAGCGGACCGGCGGCCTCGCGATTTTGTGGCTGGACGGGTACTATGCCGGCCGTTCCGGGCTCAGCGAATTGCCGGCCGGCTGGGCGCGGACCGTTAGCCAAGGCGTCGGGGGAACCTGCGCCATCACCGTCAACGAGCAACGCACCGTTCTCGATGTCGTCGGCCAGATCCATCGGGAATACGGAGGCCAAAAATAAGCTCCGCTTGGCCGCCGTCGCTGGCCCCGGCCGCGCCCGGGTTTATTCGAGCGCTTTGACGATTTCCTCGCACATTTTCTTGGCGTCGCCGAACAGCATCATCGTGTTGTTGCGGTAGAAGAGCTCGTTCTCGACGCCGGCGTAGCCGGAGGCCATCGAGCGCTTGACGAAAAGGACGGTCTTGGCGCGCTCGACGTCGAGGATCGGCATGCCGTAGATCGGCGAAGAGGGATCGGTCTTGGCCGCCGGGTTGGTCACGTCGTTGGCGCCGATGACAAAGGCGACATCGGTCGACGCGAAATCCCGGTTGATCTCCTCCAATTCGAAGACCTCGTCATAGGGGACGTTGGCCTCGGCGAGCAGCACGTTCATGTGGCCCGGCATGCGCCCGGCGACCGGATGGATCGCGTAACGCACATTGACCCCTTCTTTCTTCAAGATATCGGCCATCTCGCGCAATGCGTGCTGCGCCTGCGCCACCGCCATGCCGTAGCCGGGCACGACGATGACCGAGCTGGCATTCTTCATGATGAAGGCGGCGTCTTCGGCGCTGCCCGATCTGACCAGCCGGTCGCCGACCCCGGCCCCCGCCGCCACCGTGCCGCCTTCGGTGCCGAACCCGCCCAGGACCACATTGAAGATCGAGCGGTTCATGCCCCGGCACATGATGTAGCTGAGGATCGCGCCGGAGGAGCCGACGAGGGCGCCGGTCACGATCAGGAGGCTGTTCGACAATGTGAAGCCGATGCCGGCCGCGGCCCATCCCGAGTACGAGTTCAGCATCGAGATCACGACCGGCATGTCGGCCCCGCCGATCGGCACGATCAGCAGGAAACCGAGCGCCAATGATACCAGCAGGAGCAGCCAGAAGGCGGGCGCCGCCTCGGTCGAGACGAAGAGCGCTATCAGCAGGATCAGCAGGACGCCGAGTGCGGCGTTGACCAGATGCTGACCCGGGAACATCAACGGCCGGCCGGTCACGAGCCCCTGCAATTTGCCAAACGCAACGACCGAGCCGGTGAAGGTGATCGCGCCGATCGCCATGCCGAGCGACATCTCGACGAGGCTGCTGCCGTGGATCGAGCCGCGCACCCCGATGCCGTACAATTCGGGGTAGGTGAAGGCGGCGGCGGCGACGCACACCGCGGCAAGGCCGACCAGGCTGTGAAACGCCGCGACCAGCTGCGGCAGCGCCGTCATCTGGATGCGCAGCGCAATGAAGGTGCCGATCGTCCCGCCGATCAGGATGCCGAGAATGATCAGCCAAAAGCTGACGACATGCGGCGTCAGCAACGTGGTGACCACCGCGATCAGCATGCCGGCGATGCCGTAGATGTTGCCGACCCGCGCCGTTACCGGCGAGGACAGACCGCGCAACGCCAGAATGAAACAGACCGAGGCGACCAGGTAGAAGAAGGCGGACAGGTTCTCGCTCATCGCGGGGCCCCGCTATCGCTTTTTTTGGAACATCTGCAGCATGCGCTGGGTCACGATAAAGCCGCCGAAGATGTTCACGGCGGCCAATGTCACGGCGACAAAGCCCATGATCTTCGCGAAGCTGACGCCGAGCGGGCCCGCCGCGATCAGGGCGCCGACGATGATGACGCTCGATATCGCGTTGGTCACGCTCATCAGCGGAGAGTGCAAGGCCGGGGTCACCCGCCAGACAACGTAGTAGCCGACAAAGACCGCGAGCACGAAGACGGTCAACTCAAAGACGAAGGACGGGCCGCCGGCAACGGCCGGGGTGGTCTGCACCGTTGTCAGCTGGTGCGTTAATAGATCGAGATTGCGCGCGAGCGCGCTGGCCTGACCGGAAAGCTCGGCCGCGCGATCGGCCAGGGAGGCGGGTTCTGCCATCGCGTCGTCTCCCCCTCAGATCTCGTGAAGGAATCGGGATCCCGAGGCGATCGGCGGGTTAACCCTCTGTCGTCGCGGCGAAAGCCGGGACCCATCGATCCGCCGCTCTGAACGCTTCCAGCTGTTGCACAGATTCGCCAACCTGTGGCGGGTTCGTGCAACGGCAAAATAGGCCCCGGCTTTCGCCGGGGTGACGAGTGGGTGGAGGGCAGAGAAATTCATTCCAAACTCTCAGTTCGAGGCTGCCGCTTCCGCGGCGACCGGCGAGGTGAGCAGCGGGTTGACGACTGCGCCGTTCTCGGTCAGCAAGGTCGCCTTGATGATCTCGTCGGCAGCGTCGATCTTCAACTCCTTGTCCTTCACCAGCAGAGCGAGGAAGGACAGCAGGTTGCGCGCGTAGAGCTGGCTCGCGTCGGCTGCGATGCGGGAGGGCATGTTGGCGGGACCGATGATTTTTACCCCGTTCGGGGTGAGGACGGTTTCCTCCGGGCGGCTGCCCTCGACGTTGCCGCCCGCCTCGACGGCGAGATCGACAATGACCGATCCCGCGGCCAGCTCGGCGACCATCGCGCTGGTCAGCAGGACCGGCGCCTTGCGTCCGGGGATCAGGGCGGTGCAAATGACGATGTCGGTCCGCTTCAGCGCCTCGGTGATCCGCTCGCGCTGCCGCCGCCGGTAGTCTTCTCCCATCTCGCGGGCATAGCCGCCGGCGGTCTCGGCCGAGCGGGAAGCCGCCTCGTCGACGGTGATGAACGTCGCACCGAGGCTCTCGACCTGCTCTTTCGCCGCGGCCCGCACATCGGTTGCAGAAACTATGGCGCCGAGGCGCCGGCCGGTGGCGATCGCCTGCAACCCCGCGACACCCGCGCCCATGACCAGAATGCGCGCCGCCTTGATCGTTCCGGCCGCCGTCATCATCATCGGGAAGGCGCGGCCGAACTCGGCAGCGGCGTCGACGACGGCCTTGTAGCCCGCGAGATTGGCCTGCGAGGACAGCACGTCCATGGCCTGCGCGCGGGTGATCCGCGGCACCAGCTCCATCGCAAAGGCGGCAATCCCGGCGCCGGCATAGGCCTCGGCGTCAACCGGGTTCTGGGCCGGCTGCAGCAGGCCGATCAGCACCGCCCCGCGTTTGAACAAGGCCAGCTCGTCGATGCCGCCCTCGGGGCCCCCCTCGCCGCCGATCAGCGGGCGCTGGACCTTGAGGACGATATCGGCATCGCCCAACGCCGTCGCTTGATCCGCCGCAATGGAGGCTCCCGCCTCGGCAAACGCGGCGTCGCTGAACCAGGCGCCTTGGCCGGCGCCGCTTTCGACGACAACTTCGAGGCCCATCCCGATCATGCGCCTGACGGTATCGGGCGACGCCGCCACCCGGTGTTCGAAGGCGCGCCTTTCCTTGACGACGGCGACTTTCATGGACCGGATGTTCCCCAATGGCAGGGCCGAGTGGCAGGGCCGAAAGAACCGCCGCACAATGCCGTGCGGTGTCCAATTTGTGAAGAGTGAACCCGGGCACGCGCCCGCGCTTCCGCGCTCGTCTGCTTTGGTGATAGGCTGCGCTTGTCGCCAGCCGCGTACCAGACGGGTGCGGCCGACTATTGCCGGCGCCGGGGACACCTGCAAATTCAATTGCGTATCAAAACGGGGGCAGCGTGCTGGGAATAACTCGTCGGGAGGTCCGTTGTCAGTCAGTCAAAACTTGGTCAGTCAAACCTTGGCGGAATCGCCGGTACCCCTGATTTCAGGCAGAGATCCGGTGAGCATCCGTTTCGGCGATCAGCTGATCGCCGTATTGCCAAGGCTGCGGCGGTTCGCGCGCGGGCTCACGGGCTCGGCCGTCGAGGCCGACGATCTGGTTCAGGCGGCATGCGAGCGCGCCCTCGCACGTCAGCATCAGTTTCAGGAGGGCACGCGGTTCGACAGCTGGATGTTTCGCATCGTGCAGACGATCTGGATCGATCAGATCCGCTCGCGGGATGTCCGCAAGGAGGGTGGCGAGGTTGCCGAAGAACGGATGGGGTCGGACGAGGCGGTGCGCCGGGTCGAAGCTCGGCTCGCTCTCGGCGAGGTTCGGCGGGCGGTCGACCGCTTGCCGCCCGATCAGCGCACTGCCCTGTTGCTCGTGACGGTTGATGGACTCAGCTACAAGGAGACTGCTGAAATCGTGGGTGTGCCGGTGGGAACGATCATGAGCCGTCTCGCGCGCGCCCGCATCGCATTGCAGCTGCAGCTCGAGGCGGGCGGCGGGATGCGCAGGAGTACCGACAATGCAGAAGCGCAGTGACGACCGTCTCATCGCTTATCTCGACGGCGAGGTCGACGTGTCGGAGAGGCGCGAGATCGAGGCTTGGCTCGACAGCGATCCGGCAGCGCGCGACAAGCTCGCCGCGCTCGCCCAGTCGGCTGCTCTGGTGCGCTCGGCCTTCGACGAGGTCATGCACGAACCGCTGACGGAGCGGCTGATCGCGGCCGCCCGAGGCGAAAGGGTTTCGGCCGAGCGGAGCGCAAAAATCGTACCCTTCAGGCGCGGGCCGGGGGCCGGGGCCGCCCCTGCCGCGCGCAGTTGGTGGCTGGGGTTGCCGCTGGCCGCCTCGCTGGTCGGCTTGCTGCTGGGCGGCGCCGTTGCTTATCTGAGTGTCGCCAAGCTGCTGCCGGGGGGCCTCGAGGGCAAACAGCCGGCGGTTGAGATGGCTGCCGCCGACAATCTTTGGCTCGACAACGCCGTCGGTTATTTCAAGCTGGCCGCCAGCGCCGGCGACGGCGCCCTGGTCGATGTGCCGGCCACCGGTGACGCGCGCGAGGCATGGCAAAAGATCAGCCAGAGCTTGCCTCAGCCTCAGGAGGTGCGGTGGCCGGAGCTCAACCTCAAACCGTGGGGTCTCAATTTCCGCGGCGCCCGGCTCGTCGTTGCCGACGGGCGGCCGGCGGCGCAGTTGATGTATACGACGGACAACAAGGCAATCGGGCCGCTGACCTTGATCATCGGGTCGTCGAAAGAGCCCGACGCTCCGCCCACCCTGGCGCGGCGTCAGGATGTCAACCTCCTCTACTGGCGGCACCAAGGGCGCGCCTATGCGCTCGTCGGCCAAACCGATGTCGGCTATCTGTGGGGCATCGCCAACGACGTCGCCTGGCAGCTCGACGCGATCTGACAAACCTCGCCCTTCGCCAAAGCGGGCGGAGAGGGGCTCGGCCGCATCCCGATAATTTGCATCGAGACCGATCACGCTCATCTGATATAGAGGCGGGCGCGGCGGCGGCTTGTTGCCCCGAACGAAAGGCAAGAAAGGCTCGACAATGGCAGCTATCGAATTGACACCGGAAATGGCGGCTGCGGTCTACGCGACGATGGCGCGGAACCTTGCGGTTGTCCGGCGCCGGTTGGGCAGGCCGTTGACCTTGGCCGACAAGATCCTGCTTGGACATCTCGACGATCCCGAACATCAGGAGCTCGAGCCGGGGAAGAGCTACCTGCTGGTCCGTCCCGACCGCGTCGTGTTCCAGGACGTGCTGGGGCAAACCGGGTTGTTGCAGTTCATGCAGACCCGGCGCGACAAGGTGGCGCTGCCGGCGACGATACACTGCGACCACCTGATCCAGGCGCGGGTCGAGGGCGCCGCGGATTTGCGCGAGTTGCTCGCCGAGAACAAGGAAGTCTATGACTTTCTGCGCTCCGCGGCGGCCAAGTATGGTCTGGGCTTCTGGGGACCCGGCGCCGGCATCATCCACCAGGTGGTGCTGGAACAGTACGCTTTCCCCGGCGCGCTGATCATCGGCACCGACTCGCACACGCCCAACGCCGGCGGTCTCGGTGCCTGCTCCGTCGGAGTGGGCGGCGCCGACGCGGTCGAGGTCATCGCCGGATTGCCTTGGGAGGTGCTCTACCCGAAGCACATCGCGGTTTACCTGACCGGCAATATGGGCGGGTGGACGGCGCCCAAGGACGTCATTCTCTATGTCGCTGGCCAGCTGACCGTCTCCGGCGCGACGAACGCCATCGCCGAATATATCGGCCCCGGCGCGCGCACGATCAGCGCCACCGGCAAGGCGACGATCACCAATATGGGCGCCGAGCTCGGCGCCACGACGTCGATTTTCCCCGCCGACGAGCACATGGCCAAATACCTGCGCGCCACCGGCAAGGAAGGTCTCGTCCCGCTGATGCAGCAGAACCAGCATCTGCTCGAACCGGACAGGGAAGTCGAGGCGGATCCCGCGAAATACTATGACCGCGTCGTCGAGCTCGATTTGTCGAAGCTGGAACCCTATGTCGTCGGTCCCCATTCGCCGGACAGGGCACGTCCGATCTCCAAGCTCGCCGCTGAGGTGGCCGACCCGAAGAACGGCTTCATCGACGAGATCTCGACCGCGCTGATCGGCAGCTGCACGAACTCGTCCTACGAGGATATGAGCCGCGCCGCGGATGTCGCCGAGCAAGCGAAGGCGCACGGGCTCAAAGCCGCCGTGCCGTTCCTCGTGACCCCGGGCTCCGAGCAGGTGCGCGCGACCATCGAGCGCGACGGCCAGATGCAGTCATTGAAGGACATCGACGGCACCGTGCTGGCCAACGCCTGCGGGCCGTGCATCGGCCAGTGGCGCAGGTCCGTCGCGGCGGATGCGGTGCCGAACACAATCGTCACCTCGTACAACCGCAATTTCCCGCGGCGCAACGACGGGTCGCCGACAACGATGAACTTCATCGGCAGCCCGGAGATCGTCACCGCCTTTGCGTTGGCGAAGCGGCTGTCGTTCAACCCGGTGACCGACACGCTGACGGACGCCGAGGGCAAACCGTTCCGGCTCGACCCGCCGAAGCCCGCGCCCGAAGTGCCGGCGCACGGTTTCGACCCCGGGCTGGCCACCTACATCGCGCCGCCGGAGGACGGCAGCACGATCAAATTGGAGGTCGACCCGAACAGCGAGCGGCTGCAATTGATGGAGCCCTGGGCGGCGTGGGACCACAAGGACTTCGTGGACATGCCAGTACTGATCAAAACCCAGGGCAAGACCACGACGGACCACATTTCCCCCGCCGGCCCCTGGCTGCGTTATCGTGGGCATTTGGACAAGTTCAGCGACAACATGTTCATGGGCGCGACCAATGCCTTTACTGATGACGCCGGCACCGGCGTAAACGTCCTGACCGGCGAGAAGGGGCAGGCGATCGGCCAAATCGCCCGCTACTACAAGGCCCACGGCGTCCGGTGGGTCGCAGTCGGCGACGACAATTACGGCGAGGGCAGCAGCCGCGAGCACGCCGCCCTGTCGCCGCGCCTCTTGGGCGGCGCGGCGGTCATCGCCCGCAGTTTTGCGCGCATCCACGAATCCAACTTGAAAAAGCAGGGCCTCTTAGCGCTGACCTTCCAGAACCGGGCGGATTACGACCGCATCCGCGTCGATGACCGCATCAGCCTCGTCGGGTTGGAGGAAATGGCGCCCGGGCAGCCGGTCGAGTGCCGCGTCAAGCACGCAGACGGCACGACCGAGACGCTATGGCTCAACCACACCTTCAGCGCCTCGCAGCTCGAATGGTTCCGCAAAGGCTCGGCGCTCAACCTCTTCCATCATTGAGAATCCGGCCGAGAGGTCGGTCCGAGGCCCTCGGGGCGGTGCCTTCAGAGCGTATTCACCAACCGCATCAAGCCGCAGGCGTGTAGGGCCGATGCAATCCGCCCTTGCGTGCCGCCGCGCTGTCGATGGTGACACCCTCTATCTAATCGGCCTCGCCCCGCTGACAACGCCGTTAAGCGGCTGCCATTTCTAAGGCAGCGAATCCATCCGCCCTGCGTTTGCTAATAAACGGCGGCGCTCCGGCGATGCTAAGATGGCGGATTGCATCCGCCCTACGCCTGCTGTGAATGAACCCAGTGCCGATTTTCGTGCAGTACGGGGGCGATCGGGGCCTACCCGAACGTCTTCACCGCCTGCTCGATGCCCGGTGCTGCCCTCTGGAGATCCTCGGGGATCATCGCTGGGGTCGCCTCGATGCTGGCGTTCAATGCGAGAAACCACGGCTCCGCAATTCGCGGGAGCTCTGAAGCGTCATTCATGTTGAGTATCAGAATGCCGGTGCGCCGGCCGCCTTCGGCAATGAAATAGGCTGCCTCGGGCTTTTGTTGCTCGAGGATGGTCTGGATCACCTTGAAGCCGTCTTTTTTTGCCGCTGCGTTGCCCGCCTCGACCGGAAACGAAGCTTTGACCAGAAACCGCATTGTCCGCCTCCCCATCCCAAGTCCACGCCGACAGCATGACACGGGTGAGAGGTCGGGGATAGCGTCGCCAGCCGCGCCCGCTTCCCTTGAGGCGATCGAATAGCTTAGCCTGGGTCTGACAAACAGCGGAGTGGCGGCATGGCGGACGGCCGGACTGCCGGGTATCTCGACGACTTCCGGGCGCGCGCGGGTTGTCCTCTGACGCGGGCCAGGGCCTCGGGCGCCAATTGCAGCCGCGATAGGATCCGCACCCCGCGGCTCATCGTCTGGAAGCCCTGCCGCCAGCGCGTGTTGAGCGGCGCCTCGCCAGCCTGCGCCGGGCATCGCCTGCCACCGCGAGCTTTGCAATGCCGGCGACGGGCGCAGCTTCGAGGTGGTCAATTTCATGGAGATCCTCGGCGAAGGGCTCGGCCTCGGTGCCGTGGATCTCTATAAGCGCCTGAAGATGATCAAGGAAATCGACGACATCATCGTCGAGACGAGCCCGCTGATCGCCGAGCACGGGCTCGACCTCGACACGTGCGTGACGCGCTGATCCAAGAGTTTTCATCCCCGCGCTAACGAAACGCCGGCTTTGCGCCTTTGGCGGATTGTCCCGATTGTCTTTACGAGAGAAGATCGGGTGCTGATTATCAACTATGGCGTTGCCCCCGCCGCTTGAACGGATTAGTATGCGCGGGTCGGGGGAACGACCTTGCGCCAACAATTGAGACGCTTTTTCCGGTCGGGGTGGCTCAGGGGGCTAGTGACTTGGTTTGCTTTGGCGACGGCAGGCTGCACGGCCTCGCTAGAAGCCTATCCCCCGCGCCCTTACGACACCACGGTTCCGCCCGCCCCGCCCGCTACCGCCGATTCCGTTCAGGCGGTTCAGCAGTTTTACGCGCTGCCGACCGAACCGCAGCGCCGGACATTCCGGGATGAACTGATCGCCGAGCGCATCGCGCTCATCAACATTTCCTACCGGTTATTTGAGCAGGGGCTGTTTCAAGAAGGAACCGTGCGCGAAATTTCGACCGATTGGACCTTGCTCGGACTTGCCGCCGCTGGAGCTATAGTATCCAGCTCCCCGACGCAAAGAATTCTCGCCGCAATTTCAGGTGGTCTGGTCGGCGCGCGAGCCGCTTTCGACAAGCAGGCCTTATTCGATAGGACACTTCCCGCCCTCGTCTCGCAAATGGAAAGCTCCCGCATAAGGGTTGAGCTCAGGTTGCTACAGGGGATGCAGCAGGACACGACAGCCTATGGCATCGTCCAAGCGCTGGATGATCTGGACGCCTATTACGCAGCCGGGACATTGCCCGGCGCCATCATCAATGTCGCCGGCGATGCGGGCATAACCAAGGCGCGGATAGAGCAAGAACGGACGTTCTCGTTCACCTCTTACGACGAGGCTGCGAAATCACTGCAGCAGCTGCTCACGGGACCATCCGGCACGCTCGATCAGGCAAAGCTTCGCGCAATGCGCAACTGCTTTCCCGTGGCCGGGGTAGCGAGCAACGTACTCAATACGGACTTCCTGTATGGTCCCGAATTCGCCGTCGAACGCACCAGGGTGTTGGCGTGCATGCGGGGCGGGGCAGCGCCGGTCGCCGGTCCGATAAGTCTCCGTCCCGATACTGGGGGACAACATGTCGAAACAAGCCCGATTGTCCCGCCCCCAAGGCCCCCTGCGCCCCCGCCCGGTCCGGACGCCACGATGCAGGAGCTGAAATCACTCCTGCAAGATCCGGACACTCATGCGCTTATCCCCAAACAGCGGGAGCTGGCAATCTCTTGCTACCCGCAAACTCTTGACAGAACCTTCCCCCTGAGCCGAGTGTTGCTGGAGCCTGGCTTCCAACGCGAGAGAGCCGCGATCATCGCCTGCATGCATAAACAGCCGGGTTAGGTCGTTCGACGACGGAACGTGAGGGTTCGATGCCGCAGGAACAACAGATCATCAAGGACGTGCCGGAGGAAGACATCGCCTTTTGGACCTCATTGCTCCAAGCCGACGGATATACCGTTGCTGTGGAGCAGCAAGACGACGGGACAACCGCATTGATCGGAACCGGCCCGGCGGTTGTAGCGCCGCCCGACGGTGGCGGCATCGGCATCGGAAACGCCAGACAGATCGCCTGGGGCAGGAAGGTCAGCGCCGATTTCAAAGCCAGATTAATTCGCTGCTGCGAGCGCCTGCAGGCGAATCCAGACTATCTGATGGCGGCGATGGCGTTCGAGACCGGCCGCACGTTCAGCCCGAAAGCGCTCAATGCACAATCAAAGGCTACCGGTCTCATTCAGTTCATGCCCAGGACGGCGCAAAGTTTGGGCACGACCACGGATCAACTGAGCCGGATGACGGCCGAGGATCAGCTCGTGTTCGTCGAACAGTACCTGACGCCCTACAAAGGCCGGATGGAAACGATCGAGGACACTTACATGGCTATCCTGTTTCCGATAGCGATCGGGAAGCCTAATGACTATGTCTTGTTTGAGCAAGGTTCGCGTGAATATGAACAAAATCGCGGCCTCGATCGGAACCAGGATGGGAAGGTAACCAAGGCAGAGGCGGCGGCTATCGTGCGGGCGCGCCTCGAACAAGGCCTGTCGCCCCCCAACATCGGCTGATCCTCGGGGGGCGTATTATGGCTGAGATGCGACGCGTGCTGACGGACGTGCCGCAGGACCAGGTGCCGTTCCAAAAATCGCTATTGGAAAGCGACGGGTTCGTGGTCGAGGTACGCCCTCAAGAGAATGGTTTGTTCAAGCTGATCGGCACCAAGTCCGAATGACCCGAGGACTCGCTCCGCTGCGATGTTGATCCGACCGATACCGTCGACCGGCGAGCCGATGCCGGTCGTCGGACTGGGAACCTGGCGCGCCTTCGATGTCGGCTCCGATGAGACCGGAAGGCGCCCGTTGCGCCAGGTGCTGCAGCGGTTGCTCGATGACGGCGGCCGGATCATCGATACTTCGCCGATGTATGGCCGGGCCGAGGCGGTCACGGGTGATCTGCTGGCCGAATCCGGCGCGCGGCCGCGGAGTTTTCTCGCGACCAAGGTATGGACGACAGGCCGTGAGCGCGGGATCGAGCAGATGCGGCGCTCGGCGCAGCTGCTGCGCACCGAGATCATCGACCTGATGCAGATCCACAATCTGGTGGATTGGCGCACCCATCTGGCGACGTTGCGCCGGATGAAGGAGGAGGGGAGGGTGCGCTATATCGGGATCACCCACTACACGACCAGCGCGTTGCCCGAGCTCGCGCGCATCCTTCGAGCCGAGCCCGGCATCGATTTTGTGCAGCTCGGTTACTCGCTTGCCGCGCGCGCTGCCGAGGCTGAGCTGCTGCCGATCGCCGCCGAGCGCGGCGTTGCGGTCATTGCCAATCAGCCATTGGAGCGAGGCAATCTGTTCCGCTGCGTTCGCCGGCAGGCATTACCCGACTGGGCGCGTGAATTCGACTGTGCGAGCTGGCCGGAGTTGTTCCTCAAATACGTGCTGGCCGAGCCCGCCGTAACCTGCGTGATTCCGGCGACCGGCAATCCCGATCATATGAAGGACAATCTCGGCGCCGGGTTTGGCGCTCTCCCCGACGCGCGCCAGCGCCGGCAGATCCGCGAGTTGTGGGAGGCGCTCTAGATCCACCCTCGGGTTGTCATCGCGAGCGAAGAGAAGCGATCTGGGGCCGCTGAGCGTCCGTTCGGTTGAGATTGCTTCGTCGCGCAAGGCGCTCCTCGCAATGCTGGGTGGACGGCCCCCTGACGGCATCGGGTGTGCCAAGCTGGGGTCGATTGAACGACCAGCAACGGAGACCGTCCACATGCAGGCTATCACGCTGATCTCCGGCGAAACCTACCGCAAGCCCAGCCACGCGGCCTGATGAGGGTCCCGACCTGCCCCATCTTGGCGCCGTGCTCACCGCCGTCAAGACCGCTACGCGCCGCCTTCGGCGGTGGCCTGCGGCCAGTCTTGACCGCGGCTGCGCGCGGCGCCACTGCGAACCCAGGTCGGGACGAAGAAAACGGCCCCCTCCGGTCGAACAAAGAAACGGCACTCGCCACCCACACCTTTGCAACATCTCGTCAACACAACCGGCTCATCGCCAACCCGGTCGGACCCGCGCCGGCCGGTCACCCAGCAAGGAGCAGCAGGCAGCGACGGCACAACGGCCAGGACCTGGGTCGGGACACTCCGCCACGTCATCGCGCATCAACAGCGCGCCGCAATGCTTGGAGACCCGATCCGCGAAACCCATCGCGGCCAGCGGTCTGCCGACCGCGCACAACAGGCCGGATACATGACCGCTCCAGACCAAATGCCACCGCCGCCACAAAATCCTTGCCCAACGGGGGCCGTCCATACACGACCCCTCAGGTGGCAGCGGCGTTCCGCAGCACGCGCTGGGCGATGCTCCAGCGGTGGACCTCGGACGGGCCGTCGTAGATCCGGAAGGGGCGGACTTCACGGAAGAGGCGCGCGACGATCGTGTCGTCGGTGATGCCGAGACCGCCGAGGATCTGCATGCTGCGGTCGACGACCCGCCAGATGGCCTCGGAGCAGATGACCTTGGCCATGCTCAACTCGTGCCGGCCGCGCTCGCCGCGGTCGAGTACCCAGGCGGTGTGCCAGATCACGAGGCGGCACTGGTGGATGTCCATCTCGTTGTCGGCGAGCATGAAACCGACCCCCTCATGCTCGCCGATCGGCTTGCCAAAGGCGGTGCGCTTTCGGGCGTAATCGGTGGCGATGTCATGGGCGCGGCGCGCGGCGCCGAGCCAGCGCATGCAATGCGTCAGACGCGCCGGGGCGAGCCGTACTTGCGCGTAACGAAAGCCCTCGCCGATCCGCCCCAGAACTTGGCTTTCGAGCACCCGCAATCCGTCGAGCCGGACGACTGCATGACCCCCGGTCATGTATCGGTCGAGCGTGTCCAGCACCCGTTCAATATGAATCCCCGAGGCGCTCATCGGCGTCAGGAACATCGTCGCGCCGGCAGGCCCGCCCCTGTCGCTCTCATTGCGCGCCATAACAATGCCGAGATCGGCGCCGACCGCCCCGGTGATCAGCCATTTGCGCCCGTCGATAACAAACTCGTCGCCTTCGCGGCGCGCGGTCGTCAGCAGCATCGAGGGGTCTGCTCCGGCACCGGGGGCCGGTTCGGTCATCATGAAACACGAACGGATCTGCCCCGCCGCCATCAGCCGCAGCCATTGCTCTTTCTGGCGCTGCTCGGCGACTTCTTCGAGAAGGTGCATATTGCCCTCATCGGGCGCGAAACAGTTGAGGGCCACCGGCCCGAGCGGCGAGTAGCCGGCGGCCTCGAATACGACCGCCTTGCCGCGGTGATCGAGCCCGAGCCCACCCCAATCGCGGCCGACATGCGGGCTGAGCAGACCTGCCTCGCGCCCGAGCGCGACGAGTTCGCGCCGCAGGTCCTCGCTCGGCCCATGCGCGGTTTGCCTCGGGTCGCTCTCGAACGGAAGGATCCTGTCTCGCACAAACCGCTCGGTGCGCTCCTTCAGCTCGACGAGATCGTCAGAGAGCGAAAAGTCCATCACTATCTCCGGTTCACGAGAAGCGCCGTTTACTGAGGATATCGTCCAGCTTTCCGCCATAATTCGTCAAGGTGGCGTCATTCATTGTGATTAAATTATCTTAACTTGACATTGATTATGTTTTATGCAATTGTGTCGATCTCACCCAGCTCTTTAAACGAGGCCGTTGAATTGGGCTATCGATCAAAAGCCGCGCGCCTTGGCGCTGCGATGGGCGCCGGTTTGTTCAGCTCGAGTTCGGAGGAGAAGGCGATGCGACTGCCCGACGATTCCCAAGCCTGCATCCGCTCCGCGCTGCGGCGGCGGCGCCGCACATTGGGTCTGACCCAGAACGACGCGGCCAATCTGCTCGGAATGTCACGGGTGAGCTATCACCGGATCGAGACCGGGGTGCGCCGCATTCGCTTTCTTGAGATCGCGGCGATTTGCGAGGCCTTCAACTGCCATGTCGGCGAATTGGTGCAGGACGGCCAACTCGCCAGTGCCTACGTCCATGCCGCCAAAGCAATTCTCGGCGAGGCGGCCTGTTCACGGTCCGCTACCGACGACGGGGATCGCGGCCGATCGGGTTGTTCATTTGTGCCCAGTCGGGATCCGCCCAGTCAAGGTTTGCCGGGATGACCGGGATAGGGTCCGGCATACGCCGTTTCGCCGATGGGTCGAGCCCACAATTCCTTTCCGCTATTGAGGTCCAACGCGACAAGCCTCGGCGGGTCGATCCTAAGACGCCCGGCAATTGATTCCCCAGTGGCGGGTGATTGATAAATCAGGCTGCCTCCGGAAATAAAAAATTCGGGCCCCGGTAAAGGATTCCGAAATTCTGCGATCTGCTGTCCGGTGATTACCGAATATATGTGCCAGATCCACCCATCCATTTCCTTGCTGGCCAACAGATGTCGGCAATCCCGCGAAAAATTCCGAAAAGTGAGCTCGCTACCGAAGAGGCTTTTGGTGAGCGTACTTTCGCCGGTGTCGTTACTCCAATGATGCAATATCGTGTCCCTATTGCCATTTTCTTCAGCGTATTGAAGTGCGGCTACGAAATTATCGACCAGACACAGCGGGCTCGCTAATCTCCCCTCATCTGCCAGCTTTTGGACAGTAACCGGGATCTCGAACTGGGGCGGAGCCGGAGGTTCGCCCTCCTCTGTGGCAATGAGGCGCCCAGTCGCCGGATCGATGCGTGCGAAACCGTTCGTGACAACCGCAGGTTTGCGCGTTGGGATAGGGCCGTTCGAGCGCCGGATGGATCGCCACTGGACGATGACTTCGTTGCCCGAGATGCCCGCGCCGACGTAAAAGGAGCCCGTCCCGACCCCACCGGGAAGCGGCAGTTCCAGCTCGAATTTCGGCTTGAGATCCTTTGTCGTCAGGCCAACGATATTCATCGCGTCGTTCCGGTCTTGCGCTGCCGCGAACAAAACATCATCGTGAAGTAGCAATGGCTTTCCTCCGCGCGTCGAAGTTGCGATCACCTCGCCGTTTGACAGGCTGACAGCCTCGATCCTAGCCTCCGAATTCAACATGTAGACGACTGAGCGCACAGCGTCGACGATGACGCCCTGAGCGAACTCGAACGCGCGCGGGTTCGTCGATGGATCGAGGACCCCATACGCGGTCGCCAATAGCAGCAGGGAATGCCAAGACCTCATATCGCGCTCCGTTGCATCAGTTGGCTTCGGGGCCACCAAGCTGTAGTAGCCCACCTGGCCACCAATAATTTTTTTGGAAAACCTGCCCGCATGGTGGATATAGGCATCGCCGCGTGAATTCTCGGCGATGTCGGAACTTATTACAGTTCCGAGATCGATGCCCGTGGGCAGAAACTCAGCCAATTCGCGACTTGCGGAGGGTCCGCCTGTCTGCTGGCGAACCCTGATGTCGGAATTCTTGACACGTGTGGAATCTCCGCCTCCCCACCCCAGGTTTTTTCCGAAGCAATGCAACCGCTTGGGAGAGGTGGCGGCGAAGACCAATCTGTCGAAGGACTTTACAGATAGTGCCGACACGGCTCGGCCATGGTGCGTCCCCCGGCATTTTAAGCTCCTGAGTTAATTAACTATACTGAGCTGATTTGGTAATCTGCCGTGGTATGGCATGGAACTTGCCCTACATATGGTAACCCTTTCCCGGGGACGAAGAGTTAGGGGGGATCTGTCATGCTCAACAAAAAGGTGGTGCTGCTCGTCGTTACCTCGTTGCTCGGCTTCTATGGCCGCGCGGTATCGTTGGCAGCGCCCGCATGGGTCGAGCAGGGTCCCGGACCCATCCTCAACGGCGAAGAGGAGGGGATATCCGGGGGAACCGGCGTGCCCAACCCCGTCGCCGGCGCGATAAATGCCATTCTGCCTGATTCGACCTCGGCCGACATTCTCTATGTCGGCGCCGTCAGCGGCGGCGTCTGGAAAACCTCCAATGCGACCACCGCCGCGCCGACCTGGACCCCGCTGACCGATCAGCAATTGCCGGAGCTTCCAATCAATTCCTTGGCGGTGAGCCCGGTCAATCCGAATACCCTGTTTGCCGGTACCGGCAGCACGACGTCTTTTAACCGCTTTGGCGCCCTCGGGATCGGTGTCGGGCGCTCGACCGACGGCGGCGCCACCTGGACAGTGTTGGCCGGGGCCACTTTCACCGGCAGAGCGATCAACAGCATCGTCCCGACGACGTTGAATGGCGGCAACACGGTGCTCGCCGCCACCTGGCTCGACCAGGGCGGTGTGTGGCGAAGCACCGACAACGGCGTCACGTTTACCCGGATTTCCGGCAACGGCACATCGGGTCTGCCCGCTGCCGGCGTCAGCAAACTGATTGCCGATCCGGGAAACCCGAACCGGTTCTACGCAGGCGTGCCGTTTTGTACCGGCGGTGGCGCGCAAGCAGGGGTGTATCGCAGCGACGACGGTGGTGTGACCTGGACCCTAGTGAACACAGGGCTTACGGGTCTGTCGACGTCTCTTCGAATTCTGCTTTCCGTGCATAATGATGTGAGCAACAACGTCGTTTACGCCGACGTCATCACTACGACGAATTGCAACAGCACCGGAGGTGCCACGTTGGGCGGCGTGTTCCGATCAACAAACCAAGGGGGCAGCTGGGCAAGCCTCGGCGTTCCGTCGCCGTCGATCTACCCAGGCGCGCAGGGTTTTTTCCATGGCGCCTTCGCAGCTGATCCTGCAAATCCAAATGTGGTCTTCATCAGCGGCGACCGGCAAGACAATCCGACCGGTTTTCCCAACGTAAACGGCTGCAACACGTTTAGCGGCAACGTATTTCGTTACACGGGAACCGCTTGGGAACTCGCTGTATGCAACGGCGCCAACGGGACCTCGCCGCATTCCGACTCCCGATTTATGACCTTCGACGCCAATGGTAATCTGCTGCAGACGAACGACGGCGGCATCGTCCGGCTCGTGAGCCCGAATAGCGCCGGCAACCGTTTCTGGGTAGCCGTCGACGGCAACCTCCGTTCGGCCGAGGTCCATTCCGTGGCCTATGACCCGCTCAGCAACGTCACCTTCGGCGGCCTCCAAGACAACGGAACGGCCTATCAATTGACGCCGGGCGGGTTTACCGGAAATGACCTGTTAGGCGGTGATGGCGCCGTCGTTGGGATCGATGCCGACCAGGTCAGCCATCCGGGAACGACGCTTCGGTATAGCAGCTTTCAATCTCTTCAAACGTTCAACCGAACCACCTGGAACGCCGCGAACACTCGGATCAGCGGATTTACGCCTGTCGGATTGAACATCATCTCCGGTCCCGGCACTGGAATGACTCTCCTTCAATTCGATCCCAATATTCAATTTTACAATCCTTTCACGATCAACGCGATAAATTCGAGCCGAATGATGATTGGCACGACCAGCATCTATGAATCGCTCAACCAAGGGGATTCGCTGACTAACCTCGGCACTACCGGACAATTCATCGGCGGCCAGGCGTTTTGGGGCCGGCCGATGGCTTACGGCAGCCGCCTGAACGGCACCCCAAACCCCGACGTGTTTTACGTCGGTGCCGGGAGCGAGATCTTGCATCGAGTAAACGTCGGTGGGCCGATCGCGACCTTGAGCGCCTATCCCGGAGGTACTGTCGCCACTGTCGCGATGAACCCGCAGAATTACCGTCAGGTGTTCGTTGTCGACACCAGTAGTCGCGTCTGGAGCTCTTTCGATGAAGGGGCATCGTGGATCGAGCTTACCGCTAACCTGCCGTCTTTGACCGGTTTGGTCACCACGCTCGAGGTGTTCACCCCGGATGCCACGATACGTAACACGGTGTTGATCGCGGGAGGTTTTGGCGCATTTGAAATGCGCCGCCCGGCCGCGGCGGGCGGTAGCTGGACACCGCTCAGCACCGCAATCCCCAACGCGCTGGTGTTGGATCTCCATTACGACTACACCAACAACGTCCTCGTTGCTGGAACCTTGGGCCGGGGATCCTGGACCCTCAACAGCTTCTTCCGCGGCGGCGGCGGAACCGGCACAGTCGCCAGCAGTCCCGCGGCGGTTAGCCCCCTGGCGGTCAGCCCGGCCATTCCGAGTCCGCCAGCGAACCTGCTGCCACCACCGCCCGTCGCTGTCCCGGATGCCCCATGAGAACCTTGACCAAATGGACTGGAGAGAAAACATGACCACTATCAGGCAACGGCTGTCACCACCCCGGGCCAACCGCGCGTTAAGCGCGAATGTCCTCGTCTTGTTCTTGGCCGCGCTCGCTTTTTCGGTGGTTCGACCCGCTCCGGCCGCCGCAATTACAATCGACTTCGAGAATTTGCCGAGCCTGCCAACCCAGCCTAACAATTTCGCTGCGGCGGGTCCGATTCAGACCTATACCGACGCCGGCGTGTTCAGCATCAGCGGCGGCGTCGTCCTCGGCAATCCGACCTTTCTGGCATCGTTTTCAACACATGGCAGCCCGCCCAACCTCTACGGTACCACCGATATCGCTGATCCGTCTCTTCAATCCACGATCACACTGAGCTTCCCGAGCGCAGAGGGTGTCGTTTTTGCGACGGGGGTGCTCTTCAATGGTCAACCCATTGCCGAGAACTATGAGGTTGATGCGTTTTCCGGTGCAGCTCTCGTCGCCTCCCAAACGTTCACCAGCATGCCCATGTCCACCTCCCCCAGCGGATTTGGCAACTTTTCCCTCACCTCTAACGCCGCGAATCCGATAACATCCGTTACGATCACGACGCCGGACGCTCTGGTGAACGGATGGGATTTCTTCGTCGACACGGTCACGATTACCCCTGCCGTTGCCGTCCCGGCTCCCTGTGGCCTCCCAGTCCTTCTGGCCGTTGTCGGCATATTGGCCAAGCTCTCCGAGCGTAGCAATAAGCGTCGCTCGCTTGGAACCGCTATCGCTCCGAAGTAACGCCTACCCGGAGCCAGTACCGGGGCTGATTTTGCACACCGGGGCTCTGGGATTATCGATGGTGCATCGGCGCCTATAATCAAAAGGCAAGCAGTGACTGCCCCCGCCCTCTCTGTACCGGCAAGGTCGCCGGCTTCCGCTGCTCGGTCGCAGGCATCGCGGTAAACGCCGGGCATCAACCCTATAGCAAAGAGGGGTCCGCTAGGCCTTTGTCAAAGGTGAGGAAGAACGGCATCGTCAGCCGTTGTGCGCCCTCCACCCGCAACACCGCATGCTCATGATAAAAGCCGGCGGTAAAGGCGACGAGCATGCCCTTCTTCGGCTTGATCACTGTATCGAGAGCGGTGAAATAGAACTCGCCGCCCTGGTAATCGTCATTGAGGTAGGCGATCCCTGAAAAGTCGCGGTGCGCCATGGCGTGCGGCGAGCCGTCGGGATTGGCATTGTCGGCGTGGGGCGGCATGTGAATGCCGACCGGCCAGCTCATGATTTGCAGCAGGTCGGCATAGATCGGTTGCGTCAGCCGATAGAAGTCCGTGATGAGGGACGCTGCGCGGCGCTGCGCATTTAGCATATGGTCGGCTGATTTGCCGTAAGCCCTCGACACATCTGAATGCCAGATGAAACGGCCATCCCAAAAGCCGGGAACGCGATTGACGATCCTCGTCGACAGGTCTTGGAATGCCTCGCACAGGCCGTCGCAGATCGTGCCGTCGAGAAAATCTTCGACAATCAAGCAATGCCGGTCGTCTTGGAATGCCGGGCGCCGCACTTGATCGCAGTCGCGCAGCTTTCCTTCGCCGGTGATGCGGGCCCTGCCCAGTTCATTGAGCCGGCTTTGCCGCCGGGTAATTTTGTTGAGCGGGCTGTCGCTTGCCCATCGGGCGGCGGGCGGCTGCGCCGCTGCACCGTCCATCGCCGCGCTCATTGGGGCAGGGTTGCGCGACGTTTGTCGACCGGCGCCGCTACGCGCAGCTTGCTGATGTGATTGTCGACGACAACACCATCAGGGTGACACCCTTTGAAATAGTATTTCAGCCAAGGGTTTCTCAGTGCCTCCGGGTCATTGGCGTAGAAGCGCCTCATGAAGTCGTTGCGGGAGGTTGCGAATGCCTCGTGCTGCCGCCCCAACTCCGGGTCTTCCGCAATGTTGTGAATTTCGGGCACACAATCGAGCACCGCCTGCTTCCTGATCGGGAAAATGAAGCAGAAGGGTTCTTCTTTTTCGAACACGATCGTGCCGGGCCTTGTGACCTGCCAGTTCATCGTGAACGGATAGGGCAGCCAATTGCTTTCGATGATCCCGGTCAGCGGATAAATACCTTCTTTGGGCGAATTGAAGGGACCGGTGGCCAAGAGGTCCCACTCCTCGTCGGTGCGAAAGATGTAGTCCGTATGAAAGGTCACGATCCCGCTGGAGAAATGAGACCGGCAGAAAGCCGAGACCGGTCTTCCGTCGGGCATGGTTTGGAGCGGGCGAACCATCAAATCTTGCGTCCGCGGACCCCCGTTCCAGTCGATCGCGAGAGCGATGGGGCAGAGAATGTCCCAGCCATGCGCGTTGGCAATCGACAACGGCAGACAGCGATAGGCGTGGCGGTCCGGAAAATCGTCCATCCATTGGCGGGAAGCACGAGCCGGCACAATCTTTGGTGGATCACTATTCAGTGCAAAGCAATGTAAGTTCATCGTTAGACTATCAACGCTTCCGAATATTCGAGTATCATAGAACAAATCGTGAATTTTGTCAAGCAAGATTGCGTAGCAGTTTTGCCCGCTCGGTGGCGGCGGTGGTCATGAAACCGAGATCGCCGCCCCCCAGCACCAACCGGACGCCCATCCCGATATAGCGCCGCATCAGGCTCGCTTCGTAGACGCCGCCTATCCCGGCGAACTTTCGATGCGCGCTGCACGCCTCGACGACGGTGCGGTAGGCATCGACGATGCGGGCGTCGCCGAATTGGCCGGGAATGCCGAGCTCCATCGACAGATCGCTCGTCCCGATCAGCAGCGAGTCGATCCCCGGCACTGCGGCGATCGCCGGGGCGCTGGCTATCGCCTGCGGGGTTTCGAGCATGACAACAACGAGGGTTGCGGCGTTTATCGCGGCGCAAGCAGCGCCTGCGGCGATCGGAACGTAGCCGAAATGCGGCAACCCGCCCGCTATCGAGCGATGGCCTTGCGGCGGATAGCGCAACCTGTCGGCGATCTCACGCGCTTCCTCGGGAGTATCGACATGCGGCATGACGATCCCGAGCGCACCGCCGTCGAGCACCCGGGTGGCCAGCCAGAACTGCCCGGCCGGAACGCGCACGATCGGCGCGATCCCGGCGCCGAGCGCGGCGACCGAGATCTGCACCGCGGTGTCGAGGTCCATCGAATTGTGCTCGAGGTCGAGAAACAGCCAGTCATAGCCGCAGGCTTTCATGATCGACGCGATGTCGACGGTGCGGCTCTGGCGGATGCCGACGCCGAGCGCCAATTCGCCGGCCTCGAGACGCTCGCGGGCGGGGTTGCGAAGGGTGGGTTCCATAACCTGCCTCCTTTCGGTCGTATCGTGCCGATGGCGCTTCGAATAGGCGAGCCGATCGGTTAATTCTAGATCGCCGCAGAGGGAGGAGACCAGGGCATGGAAAACCGCAACCGACAGGTGCTGCTGAAACGGCGCCCGACCGGCATGCCGACTAAGGAAGATTTTGACATTGCCGAGGGGCCGATCCCCGATCCGGGCGACGGCGAGGCGCTGGTGCGCGGCATCTATCTCTCGCTCGACCCTTATATGCGCGGCCGCATCAGCGGGGCGCGTTCCTATGCGCAGCCGGTCGACATCGGCGCCGTCATGGAGGGCCGGGTTGTCGGACAGGTCGAACGCTCGCGCGATCCCGGCTGTCGCGAGGGCGACTATGTTTACGGCGGCTACGGCTGGCAGCTCTACAGCGCGGTGCCGGCAAAAGATCTGCTCAAGCTCGATCCCAACGAGGCGTCGCTGTCGACAGCGCTCGGCGTACTGGGTATGCCGGGGCTCACCGCCTATGTCGGGCTCAGCGAGATCGGACGCCCGCAGCGCGGCGAGACTGTTGTCGTATCGGCGGCATCGGGGGCGGTCGGCGCCGTCGCCGGCCAGCTCGCCAGGCGCGCCGGAGCACGGGGCGTGGGCATTGCCGGCGGGGCCGACAAATGCCGTTATGTCGAAGGCGAGCTCGGCTTCGCGACGTGTGTCGACCATCGCTCGGCAGATCTCGGGGCCGCGCTCGACCGCGCATGTCCGAAAGGCATCGACGTTTATTGGGAGAATGTCGGCGGCGCGGTCCAGCAAGCGGTGTTCCCGCGGCTCAACGATTTCGGCCGCATCGTGATGTGCGGCATGGTTTCGGAATACAATGATGTCGAGCCGCGCCCGGGTCCGAATTTGGTGTCGGCAGTGCGCAAGCGGCTAAAGATCCAGGGCTTCATCGTCAGTGACCAGTGGCAGCGCTTTGGCGAGTATCGCGCGATGGCGGCCCCGCTGGTGCGCAGTGGCGAACTGAAATACCGCGAAGACATCGTGGAGGGTCTCGACCGGGCGCCCGAGGCCTTCATCGGACTGCTGAACGGCCGCAATTTCGGCAAGCTGTTGATCAAGCTCGGCGACGATCCGGCGGCAAGGGCTTGAAATTACCGTGGTTTGCGCTTCACTTCTCCCTCTCCGTGCGACTTCGGCTTTGCGTGAAAGGTGCCGTCATTCCGGGGCGCGGCTGAAGGTCGCGAGCCCGGAATTTATGAACACCAGCCTCTGGAATATGGATTCCAGGCTCGCCGCTGCGCGGCGCCCCGGAATGACGATTCCGAGCGGTAAGGGGCGGCGAGCCTTGGAGCTGTGCCAATGAAATGCATCATGTCGATCCTGTTGGCGGCACTCGCTTGCGCGGCTTGTCAATCCCCACAGGTTGCCACCGTGCCGCCAGCGGAGCCCGTATGCCACGACTTTGCCACGCCGGTATCGACGGGCGGGAGACCGGAGCAGGCCAGGGGCCAGGCGTGTGAGCAGCCGGACGGCGGCTGGCAATTGGTGCAGAACACACCCGGATTGCCGGCCCAAACCTATGTCTTGGAGCCGCCGGGCCAGCCGGCCCCCGCGGCGAGCACCCCTGCATCGCCATTGCCGAGCCGGTCTCCACCCAACCAGTCGGCATGCAGCAGCTATACGGCTCCGCTCACGGTAGACGGGCAGCCGCGGCAGGCCTTCATCGAGGCCTGTCCGCAACCCGACGGGAGCTGGAAGATCACGCAGAATACGCCGGGATTGCCGACGCAGGTCTACCAGGTGCCGCCGCCCGCGTCCTCGCCCTACCCCTACGACTACCCGTACCCCGTCGACTACGCCTATCCCGAGTTCTTTCCATATTGGCTCGGTGAACCTTGGTTTTTTGGCCTCGCGCCGTCGATCGTCGTCGTGCAGAGGTTCCACCATTTCCATTATGGCTTTCCTCGCGGGTTCGCGCACGGTTTCGCCCGCAGTTTTGGCCCAAGCTTCGGCGTTGCCCGCGCTAGCGGAGGAGGGGGCGGGCGGCGCTAGCACAGAGGGGGTCGATTATCATGAGCGTGCAAGCGATCGGACAGCCGGTGCGCCGGGAAGAGGATCTGCGCCTCCTCAGGGGCAGAGGCCGATATGTCGACGACGTCAGGGAGCCGAATGAAGCGCGCGGCTACGTGCTGCGCTCGCCGCATGCGCATGCCCGCATAAGCAAGATCGACACCCGGCGTGCACTGGTCGCGCCCGGCGTGCTTGCGGTTTTAACGAGCGAGGATCTGCGCCGCCGCGGTCTCGGCACTCTGATGCCGGGCGTCCGCCGCCGGCGGCGCAACGGAGCCCCGGCCTTTGTCTGCCCGCAGCCTCTATTGGCGCGTGACCACGTCCGCTATGTCGGGGACCCGGTTGCGTTTATTGTCGCCGAGACATTGGATCAGGCAAAGGACGCTGCCGAACTGATCGACATCGGCTACGAGCCGTTGCCCGCGGCAATCAGCGCCGAAGCTGCGCTTGCCGCGGACGCGTCCGCGGTCTGGGACGAGAACCCGGGGAACGAAGCGTTCTTTCACGAGATCGGCGACAAAACCGCTGTCGATGCCGCCTTTGCCAAAGCCGATCGCATCGTCCGCCAGACGATCCCGATCAACCGCGTCACGGCAAACAGCATGGAGCCGCGCGGGTGCCTCGCGCATTACGACCCGGATCAAGACCGCTATACGATCCGCTGCACCATTCAGTCGGTCCACGCCACCAGGGCGGCATTGGCCGATCGCATATTCAAACTGCCGCAACACCAGGTCAGGGTGGTCTGCGACAATATGGGCGGTGGTTTTGGCATGAAGGGCGGCTGCTATCCGGAATATGGGCTGTCGCTGTGGGCATCCGAGGTGACCGGTCGTCCGGTCCGCTGGATTGCCGAGCGCAGCGAAGGATTGTTGAGCGACGAGCAGGGGCGGGGCAGCGTCGTCGAGACCGCGCTGGCGCTCGACCGGGAAGGGCGGTTTCTGGCGCTGCGGGCGCAGTGGAAGGCCGCGATCGGCGCCTATTTTTCGACCGATCGCCCGACGATACCGCTAACGATCGGGCTCGGCTGCCTGGTGAATACCTACGGCATCCCGGCGGTTCACGCGCAAGTGATCGCCGTGCTGACCAACACGATGAGCATCGCACCCTACCGTGGCGGCAGCCGGCCCGAGCCGATCTATGTGACCGAAACGATCATCGACAAAGCTGCCTATGGGCTGGGCATCGAGCCCGCCGAGCTCCGCCGCCGCAATACGATCCCGGCCGAGGCGATGCCGTACACGACGGTATTGCAGCATACCTATGACAGCGGCGATTTCGTCAAGAACCTGGATGATTGTCTCGGTTTGGCCGATTACCTCCATGTCGCCGAACGCCGCGAAGCCGCAAGAAGACGCGGGAAGCTGCTCGGAGTCGGTGTGGCGACGGCGGTCGCGGCCTCGGGCGGCCGCGATTACGAGCACGCCGAGATCCGCTTCGACCCGTCGGGCGGTGTGGTGCTGATGACCGGCAGCATGGATCACGGCCAGGGCCATGGGACGACCTTCAAGCAGGTGCTTTCGGAAAAGCTCGGCATCGACGCCGAGCTGATCCGTTACCGCTACGGCGACAGCGACCTCGTGACGATGGGGATCGGCACTTTCGGCTCGCGTTCGGCGCAGCTTGCCGGCTCGGCTATCGTCGTCGCCGCCCACCGGCTGATCGACAAGGGGCGCAAGATCGCCGCCCATATGATGGAAGCCGGGACGCACGACGTCGAATTCACCGACGGCAAATTCACGATTGGCGGCACCGACCGTTCGGTCGGCATTGTCGAGGTCGCCAAGCAGTCCTTCGACTCCGCCCATTTGCCGAACGACATCGAGACCGGCTTCTCGGAGCGGGCCAATTTTGGCCCGCCCGGCTGCGCGACATTCCCCAGCGGCGCGCACTGCTGTGAGGTCGAGATCGACGAGGAGACCGGCGAAGTCGCATTGACCCGCTACGTCGCGGTCGACGATGTCGGCAGAGTCCTCAACCCGCTGCTCTGCGAGGGGCAGATCCACGGTGGTATCGTCCAGGGGGCCGGCCAGGCGCTCATGGAGGATCTGGTCTACGACCAGTCGAGCGGCCAGCTGCTGACCGGCTCGTTTCAGGATTACGCAATGCCGCGCGCCGGCGATTTCTGCCATTTCGAGCTCGCCAATAACCCGACCCTGACGGACAGAAACCCGCTCGGCGTCAAAGGCGTCGGCGAAGCCGGCACGCTTTGCGCGATCCCGGCCGTGATGAACGCCGTCAACGATGCTCTGGCGCGGGCCGGTCTGCCGTTCGTCGAAGCGCCCGCAACCTCCGAGAAGGTGTGGCGTGCGTTGCACTCGATGCGCAACTGAGCGCAGAGTGGCGGCTCATTTCATCCGCGATGTGGCCCAGCCTGGCTGGCAGAGAGGAGGCTTCACATGCTGTTGCGTAATGCCTGGTACATCGCCGCCTGGGCGGACGAGATCGGCGGCGACCAGCCGCTGGCACGCCGCATCTGCAATGAGCCTATTGTGCTGTTTCGCGGAGGCACGGGGCGGGTAGGGGCGCTCACCGACCGATGCTGCCACCGCGCCGCGCCGCTTAGCATGGGCAGCGTTGTCGAGGAGGGGATACAGTGCGGTTATCACGGCTTGGTTATCGACGGATCGGGCCGCTGTGTGCGCATTCCCGGGCAAAAGCAGATCCCGGCGGACGCTCGCGTGCGCAGCTACCCCGCGATCGAAAAAGACCAGATGGTCTGGGTCTGGATGGGTGACCCGGCGAAGGCCGATGCCACCAAGATCGCTGACTACCCCTACCACAACGACCCCGGCCGATGGCCCAACAAGCATGACGTTTATCCCATCAAGGCCAACTACATGCTGATGGTCGACAATTTGATGGACCTGACGCATCTCGGTTATCTGCACGCCAAGACAGTAGGCGGCAATCCTGCCGCGCATGTCGAGGCCGAAATGAAGACGGTGCGGACTCCGACCGGTGTCAAATTCACCCGTTGGCTGAGGAACTCGGTGCCGCCGCCGACTTACGTCAAGGCGGCTAGCTTCAAAGGCCGCGTCGATCGCTGGCAGGAGTTCGAGTTCGTCGCCCCGAGTAGCGTCTTGCAATGGACCGGCGCGGCCGATGCCGGCACCGGCGCTTATGAGGGCAAGCGCGATGGCGGCTTTCAGTTCCGCCTGTTCCACGGCCTGACGCCGGAGACCGAGACCAGCTGCTTTTATTTCTGGTCGGCGGCAAATGGCTACCGGCAGAACGAGCCCGAGGCGACTGAGCAACTATACCGGGAGATCGCCCCGACCTTTGTCGAGGACCGGGTCATGGTCGAGGCGCAGCAGGCCCGTCTTGGCGAGTTCGGCGAAGCGGGGCTGGTCGACATCGCCTCGGACGCCACCCGTATGCAAATGCGCCGGATGGTCGAGCGGTTGATCGCCGGGGAACGAGCCGCGCTCGCGGCCGATTGAGTCTTCTGACTCTCGCACGAAACGCGCATCCGGGGTCGCGGGATTATGTCCTGAACGCTTGCGGCGCTGCCATCTGCACGCCTATCCTTGTTGCGCAAGGGAGGGCAATCCGATGGCATCCGAGGCATCGAACAATCGAGGGTCTTATCTGTATCTCGGTTTGGCGGGCGAAACCGGACCGGGGCGGCCGGTGCATACCGGCCTTTGCCGCCTCGCCGACGGCAGCAACGAATGGGAGGTTCTGCAGCGCGGCTTGCCGGAAGCGCCGGCGGTGCGGACGCTTGCAGTGCATCCGCTGAAGCCCGAGATCCTTTATGCCGGCACGCAGTCCGGCCCCTACCGCAGCACCGATCACGGCGAGCATTGGGAGAAGGTGGAGCTGCCCGATCACGGCCTGCCGGTCTGGTCGGTGCTGTTTCACCCGCACGATCCGGATGTGATCTTCGTCGGGTACGAGAATTGCGAGATCTACCGCAGCGACGATGCCGGCGAGCGTTGGGTGCGACTGCCGGTCAGCGTGCGCTTTCCGGAGATCACCACTGCTCCGGGCGCGAACCCGGCAAAGCGGGTGCTGATGATGGATGCGAGCGCCGCCGAGCCCGAGCTCCTCTACGCCGCCATCGAGGTCGGCGGCACGTTGCGTTCGACCGACGGCGGCGAGCACTGGGAAAATCTGAGCCATGGCCAATACGTCAACGACGATACGGTCGACATGCACGGCGTGCTGGCCAGCCGCTGGCGGCCGAACTCGGTCTACGCGATCGGCCGGGCCGGGATGTTCCACAGCGCCGACGGTGGCGACCACTGGCGGACCGTGCCGCTCGAACCGATGAACCCAAAGGGGCAGATCTATTGCCGCGACATCCGCGAGGTGCCGGGCAATCCACGCAAGCTCTGGGTCGCGGCGGGTGCCGGCTTTCAGAGCGATGTCGGCGTGCTGCTGAGGAGCTCCGACGGCGGCGATAGCTGGACCCGCGTCGATATGGGGTTGCAGCCGGCGCACACGATGTTCGCCCTGGCCTTCGACGAGCGACGGCCGGCCCATATGTCCTGCGCCACCAACGGCGGCGAGGTCTACAGCAGCCGCGACGGCGGCGAGACCTGGACCGCCCATCCACGGCCGCCGGGCGGCACGCAGGTCTACGCTCTGGCCCGCAGCTGAGCGGTGCACGAAGCCCGCCGCTCCCTTGCAATGAAAATTTTCCCGAAAAGTGCTGCGCTCGAGCGAGGATAGGGAAGGGCCCGCGTCAGCGGGAGGGTGAGGGCTGGTAGGACTCTTGTTCGCTCTCGCCCGTGTCGAGATCGGCGAGGGCGCCGACGGTGATCGGCTTGAATGGGGCGCGGGGGCGGTAGGTGCCGATTTCCGCGATGGGTTTGCCGAGCGCGTCGGCGATGACCGCCGAGACGATCGGGCCGCAGATCCGGCCTTGGCAGGGTCCCATGCCGCAACGGGTGAATGCCTTGAGCTGGTTTGGACCCTGCGCGCCGAGCCGCGCGGCGCTGCGGATCCGGCCGACCGAAACCTCCTCGCAGCGGCACGCGATGATTTCGTCCTCGGCCGGGACCAGAACCGAAGGCGCCGGACGGTAGAGCTGGTCGAGAAACGGCCGTAACGCCCGCTCGCGATCGAGCGCCGCCCGGAACGGCGCGGCGCGGCGGTCGCGTTCGGGTTCGTCGATATGACCGAGCCGGGCCGCTGCGTCGAGCGCGGCCAGGCGCCCCGACAATGCCGCCGCCTCGGCTCCGGCGATGCCGCCGCCATCACCGGCGATGGCGATGTTCGGCAGGCTTGTCTGCCCCCACGGGTCGAGCGCAGGCCGCCAGCACAGTTGGCTCTCATCCCATTCGTGCCGCAGCTGTAAGGCGAGGCTCACCTGGACGTTCGGAATAACGCCGTCGTGCAGAAACAGATGATCGGCAGCGAGTTCGCCGCCGTTCCACGTGACGCGCTCGAGGCTGCGCTGCCCGTTCGCGCGCAGCCCGCGCACCCCGCGCCGGACCGGAATGCCGGCGCGTCTGACCGCGAAAATCAGACCCAACCCTTTTGCCAACATCCGACGGCCCGGCCAGACCCTGTCGAGTTGCGCCGCCGCCGCGAGGTAATTCTCCAATGGCGTCGTCTCGAGCAGCGCAACAGGCGATGCGCCGGCGCGCGCGAGCTGCGCGGCGATGAGGTAGAGAAGCGGTCCCTGTCCCGCCAGCACGGCGCGGCCTTCCGGGACGAGATCGGCCGACTTCAGCAGGATCTGCGCCGCGCCGGCACCCATGACACCGGGGAGCGTCCATCCCGGGATCGGGACCGGCCGCTCGAAGGCGCCGGTGGCGAGCAGAATTCTGTGTGCCGTCAGCACCTCGCTGCGGCCGTTGCTTTCGAGGTACAGCGTGCCGTCGGGATCGATATGCCATAGCGTCGTATTCGGTCGGTACTCGACGCGGCTGGCGCGCAGCGCCGCGGCCAAATCGCGGCCGGCGAGGTAGTCGGGCCCGAGCGGCGAGTTCGGCCGCGAGCGCTCGATCCCGCGGTAGATCTGCCCACCCGGCGAAGCTTGCTCATCGAGCAGCGCGGTCTCGACCCCGAGCTCGGCGGCGAGCGTCGCCGCCGCCATGCCGGCGGGACCCGCGCCAATGATTGCCAGCCCTGTGGTCACCGCGGGCCCGGATCAATTTCCCGCACCCCGATCTGACGGCGGATGCGCATGCCCGGACGCGCCTCGACCATGCAGCTCTGCCGGTTCGGCACACCGTCGATTTCGGCGAGGCAATCGAAGCAGATCCCCATCATGCAATAGGGGCCGCGCTCGCGGCCCTCGACCGGAGTCTCGCGGATATTGCGAAACCCGGCGACAAGCACCGCCGCCGCGGCTGACGCGCCGGGCGGCACCACGGCAGCGCGTCCCTCGATGATAACCGCGATCGTCGCCGGATCGGCGTCAGGCCGCCGCCGGAACATCGAAACGCTTTGCTGAAAAAAGGTCGAGAGTAGGATCGAGCGTGCCGGCGACCACCATCGGCGCAAACAAATTGGCATGAGACGCAGCGAGCGTCACACCGCTGTGGCAATTGGCGGTGAATGCTCCGGGAAAGCGCTCGGACTGGTCGTAGATCGGCAAGCCGTCGGGCGGCATGACGCGCAGCGCCGCCCACGCGCGCACAATCTGCAGATCGCGCAGCCATGGAAACGAGAGTACCGCGCGGCGGGCGATCGTCTGCATCACGGCAGGCTTCTGGCTGGTATCGAAACCGACATCCTCCTGGCTGTCACCCAGCATGATCCCGCCCTCGACAGTCTGGCGGATCGTCGTCGTCGGCATCGGCAACACCCGCTGCACCCGCTCGGTGACGAGGATCTGGCCTCTTTGCGGCTCGACCGGGGCGCTCAGCCCGAACAGCGGGGCCAAAACCGCATTTCCGAGCCCGGCGGCGAGAACGATCTTCGGCGCGCCGATCTCGCCATCGCCGATACCGACGCGGAAATCGCCCGGCGCCGCCTTCGCATTGCCGACCGTGGTGTTCGGAATATAGCGTCCGCCTTTCTCGACAAACGCCTTGTGCAGCGCGTGCAGCAGATCGAGCGGGTTGGCATGCCCGTCATAGGGCGTCCACGAGGCGCCGATCACCGAGGGCCCGAGACCCGGCAGCATGTCGGCGAGCTCGCGGCGGGCGAGCATGCGGTACTCGAAGCCGAAATTGCCGGATTGGTTCCGCATTCGCTCCATCCGTGCCCGGCGCTCCTCGAGCTCGGACTCATCTAGGCAGAGATGGACGCCGCCCGGCCGCTCGTGCCCGACCGAGATCCCCGTGCGCGCCAGCAGCTCGGTGGCGAGCGCCGGCCATTGGTCGGCCGAGCGCCGGGTCCAGCGCTGGTAATGGGGTGCGCCGTCGCCTTTGCTCTGGACCCAGACCAGCCCGAAATTGCCGCGCGAGGCGCGGTACGCGACATCGCCTTCGTCGACAAGCGCGACGCGGAGCCCCTCGCGGGCAAGGCCATAGGCAATCGCCGAACCGACGAGCCCGCCGCCGATCACGATCGCATCGTACCGCGTCATAATCTGTGTCGGTCGGTCCTACGTGGGTCGGTGAACTGCGGTGAATTCGGGCGCAGGCGCCGTCAGCCGCCGCGAACGCAACGGGCGAAGCACGAAGAGGGCGAGGCCTACCACCAGGAAATTCATCGCGGCGGTTACGACGAACACGATGTGCCAGCTGCCGGTCGATGACTTGATGAGGTTCGCGATGGGAACGAGAAAGGCCGAGGCGCCTTTGGCCGTATACAGCAGGCTCAGATTCGCAGTCGCGTATTTCGAGCCGAAGCTGTCGGTGCAAGTCGAAGGAAACAGGCTGAAAATCTCCCCCCAAGTCAGAAAGATCAGGCCGGCGAAAAGCACAAAGGCCCACGGCGCCGTCCCGGCCGATCCGAGCAGCCAATAGCTGATACCGCCGAGCCCGAAGGCGATCGCCATCGTGTGTTCGCGGCCGATATGGTCGGATATCCAGCCAAAGAACGGGCGCGCGAGACCGTTACAGACGTTGTCGACGAGCAGCGCAATCGTCAGCGTGGTGCCGCCCCACAGCAACACCGTATTCGCGATGTTGTAATCACGGGCGATCAGCGCGATTTGCGCCGTTGCCATCAGACCGCTGGCCGAGACCAGGACGAACATCAAATAAAGCACCCAGAAGACCGGCGAACGCAGGATCTGGTGCGGCGCGTAGCTCTGCGTCGTCTGTATGACCCTGACCTGAGCGGTGGTCGGGGTCTCGCCGGGAGTAGGGGCGCGCAGCAACCACGCCAACACGAAGACGATCGCGCCCTGGATCAGCCCGAACCAAAAGAACGCCGCCGCATAGCCGTCGGCGGCGATGACTGCGCGGATCGGGATGACGGTCAGGGCCGCGCCCGCTCCAAACCCGGCCGCGGTGAGGCCCACCGCCAAACCACGCCGATCGGGAAACCATTTCACCGAATTGCCGACGCAGGTCGCATAGACCGCGCCGGCGCCGGCGCCGGTAATGCAGGCCGCGAGGTAGAGTATCCAGAGCTCGTCGGCATAGGCGTTGAGGATCCACCCTGCGGCGACAAGGATGCCGCCGGCAGCGATCACGAGCTTCGGGCCGAGGCGATCGGCCAGCCACCCCTCGATCGGGGTCAGCCAGGTTTCAAGCGCGACAAAGAGGCTGAAGGCTAGCTGGATGTCGGCAACGGGCCATCCATACGCTTGTTTGATGGGGTTGACAAACAACGTCCAGCCGTATTGCAGGTTGGCGATCATCACCATACAGACGATGCCGACCAGCAGTTGGGCCCAGCGGAGTACTCCCCGCCGCACTTGCAGAGACAGCCTTGGTGTATGTCATGATCGCGCTCCTCCCGAGAGACGACTTGCAATTTTGTCGCGAATTTGTACCATAGGTTGACGATGCGGAAGCGTTAATCCGACGAAATCACCTCACCCTTCGTTTATCCGTTCGTACCTCTTGCCTCGAACTCGATGAGCTTTGTTGGCCGTATCATTGCCGGCGCCCGAGACTTGTCGTTTGGCGGCCCGCTCGGCAATCTGCTGGCGAGCGCAGCGCGTCTGATCCCGAGCTGGCTGCCGCCGCACGGCCACGGCGCGGACGCGAATGGCGACCCGCGCCGCCGGATCGCGTTCACGATCGCCGTGATTGCACTCGGCGCCAAAATGGCAAAGGCCGACGGCGCAGTGACCCGCGACGAGGTCGCCGCCTTCGGCGAGGTGTTTCAGGTGCCGCCGGGCGAAGAGCAGCATGTCCGGCTCGTCTTCGATCTTGCCCGGAAAAGCACCGCCGGGTTCGAGAGCTACGCTCGACAAGTGGGCCGGCTGTTTGCCGATGATCGGGCGGTCCTTGAGGACCTTCTTGGCGGTCTTTTTCACATCGCCCTCGCCGATGGGCTCGTCTGCACCGCCGAGGACGACTACCTGCGCGAAGTCGCCCGCCATTTCGGCTTTGACTTTGCGGATTATGCCCGCATTCGGGCCCTCCACGTCGGCCCGCAAGCGGATGCCGCCGAAGATCCCTACGCAATTCTCGGCGTGTCGCCCGGGACCTCCCTGGGCGCAATCCGCGAGGCCTATCATCGTCTGGTCCGTGAAACTCATCCCGATCTCGTGATCGCGCAAGGGCTGCCACCCGAATGCGTCGCGCTGGCGACCGCCCGGATCGCGCGGATCAACGCCGCTTACGACCAAATTGCGAAGAGCGAAGCGCGCCCGGCGTGATCCAACTGCAGGCAATCGACCGCTTCTCGCCGAATTACGGCCCCCGCCCTGAACCCGCGCGCATCGACATGCTGGTACTCCATTACACCGGCATGACTACTGCAGCGGCGGCGTTGGAGCGGCTTTGCGATCTCGACGCCCGTGTCAGCGCCCATTACGTCATCGAAGAAAACGGCGTGATCTGGCGGCTCGTTCCCGAGAACCGGCGCGCGTTTCACGCGGGGGTTTCCTGTTGGGAGGGAGAGAGCGACCTCAACGCCGTTTCCCTCGGGATCGAGATCGTCAACCCCGGCCACGAATGGGGATATCGCCCGTTCCCCGAAGCGCAAATGGCGTCCGTCGAACGTTTGTGCCGGGACCTGGTCGCCCGGCATTCGATCCCGCCCCATCGGGTGGTCGGCCACTCGGACATTGCGCCGGAGCGCAAGAGCGATCCCGGCGAATTGTTCGACTGGGCCAAACTCGCCCGCGCCGGCATCGGAATCTGGCCACCAGCGATGCCGGCATCTCAGGGGTTTGAGATCAATCCCGCCGAGTCGGTAGGTAACCTCTCATCTATCGGATATTGCGCGAAGGCCGACTTGCAAACGCCCGCGCTCGCCGCATTTCAGCGCCGCTTCCGACAAAGATGCTGCGACGGCCGGCTCGACGCGGAAACCGCGGTCCGCCTATCGGAAGTGAGGGAGGCTTTCGCGCGATCAAGGGACGCGGCAGGCAGCGCCGCTCACACGTCGAGCTTCAAGGCTTCCTGCAGCCCATGCAAATAAATCGAGCTGTCCCGAGCCCTCGCCAAAGCAAGCGCCACGATAAGCAGTGACATGGCAATCATTGTCGTGGCCCACGCCCGGACGAGCGCAGAAAAAGCCGTCTCCGTCATTCCAGAAGGACCTTGATCCCGTTGCAATGAAGCGATAACCCGAGAAGCGGCTATTCTCGCCACCTTTTTCGGCACTGCGTGTGAACAGGATCACACGATTGAATTAAAAATTTTCGGTCGCGCCGCCGCCTGGACGGCACCTCTCAGAATATCCGCGACGCGCCTCAATTCAGTCGGGATGGACGGCGTCTTTCGGCCTGCGGCCGGACGATCTGGCCAGCTTGGTGGTGGGCAATGCGCCACACTCCGTCTTCGCGGACAAAGAAGTTGCTCGCGGCCAGGGCGCCGCCTTCGAGCTCCTCCTCGCACAACACCAGCGCAACGTCGCCGTAAAAGAATGCGTGCTCGTCAAAACAGGCGATGCGTGGCGCGTCGGGGTTCGAGAGGATCCCGGCCCAGCTCTCGATGATCGCGTCGCGGTCCTTAAGCGCTGTCCATCCCGGGTGAAGGCAGGCGACCGGTGCCCGTCGTGCCCAGAGCGCGTCCATCGCGGGGAGATCACGCGCGGCAAACGCTCGATAAAACTCGAGATTGGCCGCAAGCACGGCATCCTGGTCGGTCATCGCGATCCCCGAAGCTGTTGCCGAAACATACGACAATGGCGCGCATGTCGCCAGGTAGATCGACAATACTGCCCATTGTTTAGGCACTGCAGCCTGCTCCATTTCCTTACCTAGGATTATGGGTGCGATGACGGTGATTGGCCTCGATCTTGCTCGTTCACCGAGGCCGGCCCTCCGGGCCGAGACATGTAAACGAGGGAGGCACCAGGTGCTGAACAGAATGTGGCACGCCGCAGTCGCGGCAGCCGTCATCGCGGGTGCGCCGATGGCGGCAACCGCCCAGAGTGGAGGCACGATCAGGATCGGCGTCTTGCATTCGCTGTCGGGAACGATGGCGATCAGCGAGACGACCCTGAAGGACACCATCCTGATGATGGTGGACGACGTAAACAAAAAGGGCGGGCTGCTGGGCAAGAAGGTCGAGGCGGTGGTCGTCGATCCGGCTTCCAACTGGCCGCTTTTCGCCGAGAAGGCGCGCGATCTGTTGTCCAAAGACAAAGTCGCCGCGGTGTTCGGGTGCTGGACTTCGGTGTCGCGGAAGTCGGTTCTGCCCGTATTTGAGGAACTCAATGGCCTCTTATACTATCCGGTGCAATATGAAGGCGAAGAGAGCTCGAACAACGTCTTCTACACGGGTGCCGCGCCGAACCAACAGGCCATCCCTGCGGTCGAGTACCTGATGGGCGAGGAAGGCGGAACAGTCAAACGCTGGGTATTGGAAGGCACTGACTACGTCTATCCGCGCACTACCAACAAAATCCTTGAAGCCTTCCTGAAGTCGAAGGGAGTTGCGCCCGAAGACATCAAAATCAACTACACCCCGTTCGGGTTTTCCGATTGGCAGACCGAGGTTGCGGCGATTAAGAGCTTTGCCTCGGCCGGCAAGAAGACCGCGGTGGTCTCGACAATCAACGGCGACGCCAACGTGCCTTTCTACAAGGAGCTCGCCAATGCCGGCATCAAGGCGTCGGATATTCCGGTCGTCGCTTTCTCGGTGGGCGAGGAAGAGCTCGCCGGCATTGACACAAAAAACCTGGTCGGTCATCTGGCCGCCTGGAACTACTTCGAGTTGGTCAAGAACCCGACAAACGACGCGTTCATCAAGCAGTGGCACGATTACATCAAGAATCCGAAGCGTGTCACCAACGACCCGATGGAAGCCCACTATATCGGGTTCAAGATGTGGAAGCAGGCCGTCGAGCAGGCGGGCACGACCGATGTCGATGCGGTTCGGCAAGCGATGTACGGTCAAAAGGTCAAGGCGCCGAGCGGCTTTGTCGAGGTCATGAACAACAACCACCATCTTTCAAAGCCGGTTATGATCGGCGAGATCCAGGCGAACGGGCAGTTCGACGTCGTTTGGCAGACCAAGGAGACGATCAAGGCCGACGCCTGGAGCCCCTACCTCGCGGAGGATAAAGGCAAGATCGCCGACTGGACTTATCCGTGGGTCTGCGGCAACTGTACGGCACCCAAATACACGGACTAAGCGGACCGGGGGCGGTGTCACCCTCACCCGCCTCGCTGCGCTCGACACCCTCTCCCGCATTGCGGGAGAGGGGGGACCGAGTCTGCTGGGCTTGGTGGGTGAGGGTCACGGCCCCAGCGATCACGCGCGCTGCCCGGGCGACTGCGATAGTGGCGACGGCGATAGTATTGATCCTGCTTTCCGTGACATTGCCGGCGCGCGCGGACGAGTTCGCAACTCTAGTCTCCGCTCTCGGGGCCGACAGCTTTGCCGGGAAAGAGCAAGCAGTCGTCGCGCTCGGCAAGCTCGGTGACGGGCGGGCCGTTGCAGTTCTTGCTGCTCTGAACGACGGCCGCCTGCACAAAGCGCCGGATGGCCGCGTTCTGGTCTCCGATGCGACGAAGCTCATCGATCCGCTGACCGGGGCCGATGTCCCCGATATAAAGGCAGAGGCGCTCGACCGAATCCGGGTCAACAACCGCCTTCGCGGCACTATAGAGGGCGCGCTCGGCGAGCTGACCCTGTTTAGCGCCGATCCCGCTGCCCAACTCGCCGCGGCTCGGGATGCGCTGCGACATCCGTCGTCCGACGAGGCGGCCCTTCTCGAAAAAGCCATCGCCCTCGAAAAGGATTCGGAAATCCGCGCGGCAATGGAGCAGAGCCTCTCAGCGGCGCGGCTCGTCTCAGGCACCAAGCCGGAGAGGCTCGCCGCCGCGCGCTCCCTCGGCACAACCACCGACCCGCAGATCAAGAACCTACTCGACGAGGTCCGGGCCGCACCGGATACCGATCCCGAGGTGCGCCGCGCGGCGGACGCTGCGCTCGCCTCGATCGACAACCGCCTCTGGTTGGTTGGTCTTGCCGCCAATTTGTTTCAAGGCATCAGCCTCGGCAGCATCTTGCTGCTCGCCGCGATCGGTCTTGCGATCACTTTTGGCGTCATGGGCGTCATCAACATGGCGCACGGCGAAATGATCATGCTCGGCGCCTATGCTGCCTATGTCTGCCAGCAGTTTTTCCGCGCCTTTTTGCCGCCCGGCTGGATCGACGCATACCTCGTCGTCGCGGTGCCGGTAGCGTTTTTGTTTGCCGGGGCGGTCGGCGTGGTGCTCGAGCGCAGCGTCATCCGCTTTCTCTATGGCCGCCCCCTCGAAACCTTGCTCGCCACCTGGGGAGTCAGTTTGATCTTGCAGCAGGCAGTGCGCTCGATTTTCGGCTCGCCGAACAAGGCGGTCTCCAACCCCGCCTGGATGACCGGCGGCTTCGACCTGATCGGCGGCTTTACAGTTACCTGGAACCGCATCGTCATCATTCTTTTCTGCTTTGTCGTCTTAGGGGTGCTGGCGCTCATACTCAACCGCACCAGCTTTGGGCTGCATATGCGCGCGGTTACGCAGAACCGCCCGATGGCTTCAGTCATGGGCATTCGCACGGCGCGGGTCGATGCCCTGACCTTTGGGCTCGGCTCAGGGATTGCCGGGATGGCCGGGGTGGCGCTTAGCCAAGTCGGCAATGTCAGCCCTAATCTTGGTACGATCTATATCGTAGACAGCTTTCTCGTTGTCGTGTTCGGCGGGGTCGGCAACTTGATGGGCACTTTGGTCGGCGCGCTGTCGCTCGGCATCGTCAACAAATTTCTCGAACCGGTCGCTGGGGCGATCCTCGGCAAGATCGTCGTGCTGGTGGCGATCATCCTGTTCATCCAGCGGAGACCTCGCGGACTTTTCGCCCTGAGGGGCCGAACCGTAGAGGCGGGGGGCTAATTGGTTTCGACATGCCATCTCCCGCGCAGAACACCGTGGAGCCCGGGCTTCTGGGCGTCTTTCCTCGGGTGCGGGCTGCTGCTCGCCGTGGCGATTCCAGCCGTCAATCTTTGGGTACCCTCGAATTCGGCCGCCGCATTGCCTGATTACCTGATTCCCTTATTGGGCAAATACCTCTGCTATGCCCTCCTGGCGCTAAGCCTCGACTTGATCTGGGGGTATGCGGGCATTCTAAGCCTTGGTCAGGGCGCCTTCTTCGCACTGGGCGGGTATTGCATGGGAATGTACCTGATGCGGCAGATCGGCACGCGGGGGGTATACGGCAATCCCTTGCTGCCTGACTTCATGGTTTTCCTCAATTGGCAGAAGCTGCCGTGGTTCTGGTGGGGGTTCGACCATTTCGCTTGGGCCGCGGCGATGGTGATGCTGGTTCCTGGGCTGCTTGCGCTGGTTTTCGGTTGGCTCGCCTTCCGCTCCCGCGTCACCGGGGTCTACCTATCGATCATCACCCAGGCGATGACCTATGCGCTGATGCTCGCCTTCTTCCGCAACGACATGGGATTTGGCGGCAATAACGGGATGACCGATTACAAGGACATCCTTGGCTGGGATGTGCACCAGCCGGCGACCCGGCTCGGCCTTTACCTCGCCTCGGTGGCCGCCCTGGGGCTCGGCTATCTGCTGTGCCGTTACATCACCTCGTCCAAACTCGGTCGCGTCCTGTTGGCTCTGCGCGACGCCGAAAGCCGGGTGCGTTTTCTCGGCTATTCGGTAACAAACGCAAAACTGTTCGTCTTTACGGTCTCGGCGATCCTGGCGGGCATAGCGGGCGCGCTATATGTCCCGCAAGTCGGCATCATCAACCCCAGCGAATTTTCTCCTGGAAACTCGATCGAGATCGCCATCTGGGTCTCGGTCGGCGGGCGGGGCACGTTATCGGGAGCAATCGTCGGCGCGATCCTCGTCAATGCCGCGAAAACCTGGCTGACCGGCGCCGCCCCCGAAACCTGGCTATTCATGCTCGGCGCCCTGTTCGTGCTGATGACACTAGTGTTCCCGGCGGGGATCGTCGGAATCTTGCGGCGGGTCCGTTGGACCCGGCTGCGAGCACCGGCCCCCGTCCCGGCAGGAGAACAGGTGTGAAGGCGGCGGGCGTGACCGAGCCGCTACTCTACCTGAACGGCGTCACGGTCAGCTTCGACGGGTTCAAGGCGTTGAACGAGCTCTCGCTGATCGTCGAACCGGGCGAATTGCGCACGATCATCGGCCCCAACGGCGCCGGCAAGACGACGATGATGGATGTCGTCACCGGCAAGACCCGGCCCGATTCCGGCGAAGTCTTCTTCCAAGGCACGGCCAATCTGACCCGTCTCGACGAAGCGGAAATCGCCAATCTCGGCATAGGCCGCAAATTTCAGCGGCCGACCGTATTCGAAAATCTGACCGTCTTTGAAAACCTCGAACTGTCGCTGGCGGACAGTCGCAGCACCTGGGGTACCCTGTTTGCCCGTCTAACCACCGATCGACGCGATCGGATTGGCGCTACGCTGGCTCGCATCGGGCTGACCGAGCTGAGCGGTCAGTCGGCCGACGCCTTGAGCCACGGCCAAAAGCAGTGGCTGGAAATCGGCATGCTGCTGATCCACGACCGCACGCTGTTGCTGCTCGACGAGCCGGTCGCCGGAATGACCGACCGGGAGACCGAGGAAACCGCCGAATTGATCCTCGATCTCGCCAAGGACCGCACGATTGTCGTCGTCGAGCACGACATGGCGTTTGTCCGCAGCCTGGGCGCGCGGGTAACCGTGCTGCACGAGGGATCTGTCCTGGCGGAAGGTTCGATCGACCACGTTCAGGACGATCCACGCGTGATCGAAGTCTATCTCGGCCGCTGACGCTATGACTTGCCAGTTTCCGCCTTGTTCGTCGTCCCCGCGAAAGCGCAGGACTAGCCGGGGAGAATTTAACGACCCCTTTCCAAAAGTCCGTGAGAGAAATTTCTCCGTGATCCACGCCCGTTTAGCCCTCTCCCTCCGCCGGCCGGGGGGAGAGGGCAGGGTGAGGGGGGCCGACCAAAGGGTTCGCGCCGCCACCCACCTCGCCCTGCCGCTGCGCGGGCCCCTCCCTCTGTCCCCTGAAGGCCGGAGCGGGGCTTTTGCCCCGGGTATCGGCTGGCGGACACCCTCTGGCAGAAATATTGCGCTTAAACGGCACGGTAGCCTCGCAACCAGGTCTGCTTCCTCGGACAGCCCTGCGCGAAGGCGGGGACCCAGAGCCTGCCCCTGGCTTGAACAGGGGGGCGGCTGGCAGATTGGCCGGGAGCCCTCGACCCCCGCTTTCGCGGGGGAGACGAACTGCGGCGGCAGGCGCTGAGCGATGTTGTCGGTCGAAGCCGTCGATCTCTACTACGGTGCGAGCCACACGCTGCGCCGCGTCAGCCTGACGGCGCGGAAGGGCGAAGTGACCTGCATCCTCGGCCGCAACGGCGTCGGCAAGACCAGCCTGCTGCGGGCGATCTGCGGGCTTCAGCCGATCCGTTCCGGCCGTATCTGCTGGGAGGACCGCCTGCTCAATGGGCTTCCGCCGCATGAACGTGCGCGCACGGGCCTGGCGCTGGTGCCGCAAGGCCGTGAGATCTTTCCGCGACTCACGGTGCTGGAAAACCTGATGACCGGCTTCGCACCACTGGCGCGCAGCGTGCGCAACATTCCGGACGAGATCTTCACCCTTTTCCCGGTGTTGAAGGAAATGCTGAACCGCCGCGGCGGCGACCTGTCGGGTGGACAGCAGCAGCAATTGGCCATCGGTCGCGCCCTTGTCACGCGGCCGCGCCTGTTGATCCTGGACGAGCCGACCGAAGGTATCCAACCCTCGATCATCAAGCAAATCGAGCGGGTCATACGCGCCCTCGCCGAACGCGGCGACATGGCGGTCCTATTGGTCGAGCAATATTTCGAATTCGCCCGCGACCTCGCGGCGTCATACTTGGTCATGCAGCGCGGCGAGGTGGTGCTGTCCGGCCGCCGCGAAGAGATGGACGAGGCGGCGGTGCGCAGCTATCTGACCGTCTGACCGGCTAGTTCACTTCGACTGGCGGCGTAAAGATATAACCGGTACCGCGTACCGTCTTGATCATCATCGGTCTTTGCGGATCGTCTTCCAGCTTGCGCCGCAGCCGTCCGACCTGGACATCGATCGTCCGGTCGAAGGGTCCGGCCTCACGGTTGCGCGCAAGATCCAAAAGCCGATCCCGGGTCAGCACCTGATTGGCGTTGTTGACAAACGCTGCGAGCAGATCGAACTCTCCGGTGGTAAGTCTGACCTCTTTGCCCGAAGGCGAGTAGAGCTCGCGGCTCGACAAATCGAGGTTCCAGCCGGCAAATCGCGCCTTCGAGCGAGCCGGGGCCGTTTGCCTGTCGTTATCGCGTGACGAAGCACGGCGGAGCACGCTTTTCACTCGTGCCAGCAGCTCGCGCAAATGGAACGGCTTTGGCAGGTAGTCGTCCGCGCCCATCTCGAGACCGATGATGCGGTCGACGATCTCACCTCGCCCGGTCAAAATGATGATCCCGACACTCGATTCCTGACGTAGCGAGCGGGCCAAAGTCAGTCCGTCCTCACCGGGCAGCATCAGATCCAGAATGACGAGATCGACCGGGGATTGCGCCATCACCCTACGCATCTCGGCGCCGTCCTGAGCGGTAGAAACCCGGTAACCCTCGCCGGACAGATACTCCTGGACGAGGTCGCAGATTTCGCGCTGGTCGTCGACAATTAGGATGTGACCGTTGTCAGTCATGCCGGCGAGCTTCCACTACCTCTCGACGTGATTCCACCCCGCCGACAACAGCGCGGTCGGGGAAACCGGGGTTACGCTTTTGAGCAGCATACATATAGTTACAAAATCTTACAGAAAACCGGTTCCCCTGACATCATCGGATTACGGCCTCCCCCTAAACTCGGTCGCGTTCGGATCGGCTGTCCGGCCGATCGTGAAAGCCGGAGGAGCACCTGTGGCCGACACTCACCTCGACATCGAAGCCGAAATCCCGCGCCTGAGGCGCTACGCGAGGGCACTAACGCGCGACGTTGTCAGTGCCGATGATCTCGTCCAGGACTGCCTGACCCGCGCTCTTGGTAAGTTGCATCTTTGGCAGGAGGGATCGGATCTTCGCGCTTGGTTATTCACCATCCTGCACAACCAATATGTGAATCGTATCAGGCGTGCCGTAAGGGAAGGCGCCACGGTGGCGTTAAATGAAACCGAGCCGATGCTGAGCCGCGCGCCGCAGCAAGGTAAGCGGCTCGAGCTGCGTGACCTGGAGCGCGCGATCGCCCAGCTCCCGGAGGAGCAGCGCTCGGTCATCTTGCTCGTCGGATTGGAGGGGATGCGCTACGAGGAGGTAGCCGCGGTTCTCGATGTGCCAATCGGGACGATCCGCTCACGATTGTCGCGCGGCAGGGAAGCCCTGCGCAGGCTCACCGGCGCAGTGCCTGACGAGAAGGCTGAAGTTGGCGTCAGCGAATCGAAGCCTCACTGCGGGCTGCCTCGGCATCCGCGCGGACCTGCTCTGCGTTCGCAAATCGCGGTCACTGACATGGAGCTGGCGCCGCGCCCGCGCCCCGGCGCTGCTAAGATTGCCCATATGGCACGCTCGGCGTAGTTCTGAAAGCCTCTATCGACGACTAACAATTTCGCTTTCATCAGCGGGAACCTTTTCCTGGAGAGCGAGTTAGCCCGCTAGGCGAGGCGCCGGACACTCGCCTAATATTCGCAGTCCGGCTTGGCAAAGTCTCCCTGTCGCGGGTTTGCCACCCGCAACCTTACCGGTGTCGGCTGTCGCCGACGCCGGTTTTTTTTCGGCGACGACTTGCGGATCTCGGCAAAGGAACACCCCGCCCAGCCGGGCTGTTGGCGGGTGGATTCGGTACAACGCAGGGAAGCGATGATGTTGGGACGCCACGTTTATCGGGTTCATCCGACCGAGCAGGGTTGGACCGTGACCAAGGAAGGAGAAGATCACCCACGGGGTGGATATCCGGGCCGTGAAAAGGCAATCGCCGAGGCCGTTCGACTGGCCGAATCCGACACGCCCGCCAAAGTGACCGTCGACAACGGCGACGGCACGCTCGCCGAAGAATGGCTCTTCGGCACTGACCCCGTCGCGGAACTGGGGGCCTGACTGACGACTATCCCCAACGGGCGGCTGCTGCACGCCGCCTCCCGGACCAAGGCGCGAACGGTGTATGCTCTCCGCTCGAACGAAGCGATGTAACGACTGCAGGAGAGAGCGCGATGCCCGCTTTCGAGAAGCGAAAGATCGGACGGACCTCGGTTGAAGTGACGCAGCTGGGTCTCGGCTGCGCGACCCTTGGCGGCAGTCGCGTCGCGGTCTCCCGGCAACAGGCGGAAGCCATCGTCGGCGCCGCCTGGGCGGCCGGGGTGTCCTACATCGATACGGCCCCCTATTACGGTGTCGGCCAGGCCGAGCGTTGCGTCGGCGATGCGATGCGCTGGGTCCCGCGCGACGAATGGGTGCTGTCGACAAAAGTCGGGCGCCTGCTCCGTCCTCGCCGGACCGCTGTCGAGGACACCGACCGCCGCCATCCGCTGCCGTTCGACCCGGTCTACGACTACACCTATGACGGGGTCATGCGCTCCTTCGAGGACAGCCTGCAGCGGCTCGGACTGGCGAGGATCGACATCCTCTATGTGCACGACATCGGGGCGATGCAGCACGGCGACGAAGCCCATCCCCGGGTGATGCGCACCTTGTGCGACGGCGGCTATCGCGCGCTCGAAAAACTGCGAGCCGCCGGCACGGTTCGGGCGATCGGCATCGGCGTCAACGAGCGGGAGGTGCTGCTCGAGGCCATGGAGTGGGGCGACTGGGACGCCTTCCTGCTCGCCGGCCGCTACACCCTGCTCGAGCAGGCGCCGCTCGAGGATCTGCTGCCGAAATGCGAGAAGGCCGGCACATCGATTGTCGTCGGCGGCCCGTTGAATTCCGGAATCCTCGCCGGCCGTGACACCTGGAACTACAAGACCGCACCGCCCGAGATCGTCGCCCGGGTCAATGCCATCGAGGCGGTTTGCGACAGCCACCGGGTGCCCTTGGAGGCGGCCGCATTGCAATTCCCGCTCGCCCATCCAGCGGTGTCGGCGATCATTCCGGGCCCGCGCAATGTCGAAGAGTTCCACGCCAATGTGAGGCTGCTGCACCATGCGATCCCGGCTGCGCTGTGGGGCGATCTTCGCGCCGCCGGTTTGCTCCACCCGCACGCGCCGACACCAGCCGGCTGATCCGGGAGATCGAACAGATGACGCGGAAGGCGCGGATAGCCCATTTGGCCGGCCCCAACGCCACCATTCAGAACACCCCTCCTCTAGTCACCTCGAACAAGGCGAGGGCGAAGCACGGGCTGCCTCCGCTGAACAACCCCGACGGCTCGCCGACGCGGTTCGACGTGCTGCGCGCCCAGCGTCTGGCCGCGCCGGTCACCCTTTATGTCGAGCAGTTCAGCGCCCATCCGCTCGAAGCCGACGCGGCCGAACTCTATGGTGCGCCGGACGGCTACATCGACAGCGCCGGGCAGGTGCACAGAGAGCGGCAGAGCGCCGACGACAAGCCGGTCTACGAGGTCGAACTGCGTCCGGAAGACGGGCTCTACCCGTTGCCCTATATGGCGCTGCAGGCGGACGGAGCGGCCTGGGAGGAGGAATGCGCATTCCCCAATGCTCCCGAGCCGAAGGCACGGCAGGGCTTCTTCCCCGACGGCTCGCGCAGCTTCGAGGAGATCGACCGGCTGCAGATCGGCGAGCACGGCGCCGGAAACCTGATCACCGGCAAGGCCGAGATCGACTTCTATCGCATCCTGCCGCCATCCGGCTATACGAAGGGCCTCTCGGCCGACCGCCGCACCGATACCGGCTCGGGCGACATTCCGCCCGAGCGGCGCGGCGCCGATTTCTTCCCCTACAAACCTCCGCACCTCGCCGCCTCGGCGCCGCGCTCTGCGTTGGCGCGGGCGACCAACGCCGTCCAACAGATCCTGGCGAGCGGCAAATATGACGGCGCGATCTGGACCGAGGGCAGCCCCCGGATCGAGGAGACGATCTACTGGCTCAACCTCCTGATCGACACCACCGTGCCGATCTGTGGCAATGCCGCCCAACGCCCGCACGGCATGATCAGCAATGACGGGCCGAAGAACATTGTCGATTCCGTCGAATACATCGCCTCGCGGGTCTGGCAGGACGATGAGGGCCGCAACAAGGCCGGCGCGGTTCTAATCCAGGAGCAGCGGGTCTTCGCCGCGCGCGCCGTCCAGAAGGTCGATGCGCGGCCGGGCGGCTATGTGGCGACCGGCGGTCACGGCGGGATCCTCGGCGCAGCCGGCCATGACGGACCGCCGCTTCTTCACTATCTGCCGACCACGCGCCACACTTGGCGGTCCGAGGCGAACCTTACTTCGCTGCCCTCCGAGGTTACCGGGGTGCGTCGCGAAGGCTCGCGCATAGCAACCGTTCCGGTCGCGATCAAAGGGCCGGACGGGGCATTGCTCGACACCGCGGTCCCCAAGGTGGCGATTGCCAAGGACGCCAGCTATTGGGACGACGACAACCCGCCCGATCCCGAGGCGGAAGTCGATCTTGTCGCGTTGATCGGACACATGCTGAAATCGGCGCCGCTCGCCGGCTTTGTCGTCGAGGGGTTCACCCCTTACGGCCGGCCAGCCTCGACTGCGCGGCACCGGCTGATGCTTCGAGCCGTGCACAGCGGGCTTCCGGTCGTCCGCGTCGGGCGCGGCAACACCGAGGGCTTCGTGCCATTGCACGACCCCTACTTCATCGGCGGCTCGAACCTGACTGCGACAAAGGCTCGGCTGCTGCTGATGGCCTGCCTGATGAAATTCGGCAGCTTGCCGCCGGCCGCCGACCCGGATCATCCCACCTCCGCGGAAGCCGCCGCCATCGGCGAGAAGGTCGCCCTATATCAAGCGGTCTTCGACACCCATTGAGCCGTCGTTGGCTTCCTGGCCCCCGGGTGCTAGATTTGCGACGCGACAGCCGGATCGGCGAGATCGCTCGAAAAATGGGAGGTTCGTCATGCCATTGTTCGTCACGCAAGGCCGCTTCACCCGCGAATACATCAAAGGCGGATTGACAAAGCCGGAAGACAGGCACGCCGCCATTTCGCGGCTGTGCGAGCAGGCGGGCGGCAAGCTCGTCTCGCTCTACTTCACGCTCGGCCAATACGACTTCATGGTGATCTCGGAAATGCCCGACGCCAAGGCCGCCAGCGTGCTGGCGTTTGTTGCGACGGGCGGGGGCGGCATAGAAGGCTCGGTCACCACGCAAGCCTTCACCACAGCCGAAGCGAGAGACATGCTCGCGGCGGCGGGCAAAATCGCCGGCCAGTATAAGCCGATGGGCGCGTCCTGACCGCACAGTCAGCGGCACGCCGCCCGGCTTATCTCGGGCGGGTCCAAGGCGGAAACAACTCGTCGGGATCGTTGACCCACACGAACGGGATGCCGTGCTGATCGGCGCAGTCTACGGCAAACCGAAAATCGGCCTCTATCGTGTTGCCGAGCTTGCTCTGGTCGATTGCCGTTCCGCTTTCGGGAAAGCGCCAGCTCCCGAGGGCACGATTGGGCTCGGTCGGGCTCCGGTAGACTTTGAACTCGATGTACCGCGCGCCGGCCGCCTCTTCCTTCCCGTCGATGACTGCTACCACAGCCAACTCCTCCGATACCGATGCTGTGGGATCTGCCGGGCAAAGGTGCTGGTCGGAGTGAGAGGATTTGAACCTCCGGCCCCTGCCTCCCGAAAGCAGTGCTCTACCAGGCTGAGCTACACTCCGCCGACCGAGGGCGAGATATAGCGAAGGCGGGGCGGCGAGACAAGATCGAGGCGCCCCGCCGACCTTCGCCCGTCCGGCGAACGCCGCGAATTTCCCTGCCGACACGGAATAACGGGGAAATTTTCTCAATTCCGTGACTGAATCCTGTAGAATCAATACCTTGCGGGCGGATATCAGTACAACAGCAGGGAAAGTTTTTTCCCTGCCGAGCGCTTTGGCAGGGAATCCGCAGGGAAATGCGAGTTAAGTGGGACATCATCGACAACGCGGTATGTTTCCGATACGTTCTCATATGGGCTTTCGGCCCATCAGTGCAACTTTGATGCTTCCGGGGCAGGCTGCATCTAGCGCCAAGGGAGATCCCCGACCCTTCGGCGCTGCATCGCACCGCAGCCCAACAAGCCTATGAGGCGATACGATACGGTCGAGTTGAGCAGGTTTCAAGGTTCGGCTAAGGGTGGATAGGCGCCATTCGCGACCAAGCCATCCGAAACCCTTGGCGCCGAATGTGCCCGACGGTGCGGTAACACCGCCAAACTGAAATACCCCTTTGCCCCGGATAATTGATCGTGATTTATACTAGCCAGTTAGGCTGGCGAGTTGAACACATCACTTGCAGTTAAAATTCGAAGCGCAAGATCGAGACGGGTAGCAGCACGATGTATCACTACACAGCTCTGGGACCAGAGAGATTTCAGGAATTTTGCCAGGCATTGATCGCGTCCGCTTTCCCGAACGTGCAATGCTTACCCGTGGGGCAGCGCGATGGGGGTAGGGACGCATTCGCTATCCGACATGCTCTGACTAGCCGCAGGAAAGGCTCCGAGAATCGCGATTTGGTTGTGTTTCAAGTAAAGTATAGTCGTTCACCATCTGAGGATCGTGACGAACGCGAGGCTCTTCGCGGAATTATAAAATCAGAAAAACCCAAAATTGATTCGTTAAAGAAAGCTGGATTGTCTCGTTACTATTCAATTACAAACATTGGGGGAACAGCATATCCTGGCGCGGGGTCTATCGATAGGATTAACCAATACCTAACCGATACACTAGAAGTAGAGTCATATTGCTGGTGGCGTGACGATCTAGACCGGCGCCTTGACGCAAACCCAAGCATTAAATGGAGCTATCCAGAGATCCTCAAAGCCAGCGACCTACTGGAAGCGTTGGTATCAGGGATGCTCGGCGAAAATGAGGAAAGGCGCCGCGCCGCTATCCGGGCGTACATGACGGCGCAGTACGAGGACGACGAAGAGCTCAAATTTAAACAAGTAGAGCTTCAGAGCACAATGACAAGCCTTTTCGTAGACCTTCCGATGGCTCCAACTCGAGAAATCAACAATCAGAGAAGTCTGAGTCAGTTTAGAGGGAGGATTGTTCGGCAGTCTCTATTTGACTCAGAACACTTTTACCTTTACTCTCGCAGGCCTGTCGTAAAATCTGCAGAGTTCTTTTTGCACTCTGCGCCGTTGTCACCTCCATCGCGCTTCGTCCTGGAGGGTGCTCCCGGGCAGGGAAAATCGACGGTGACGCAGTATATATGCCAAATCATGCGCATGCAGCTCCTAGGCAAGGATACAGCTTTGGAGCAACTGCCAAAACAGCATCGAAACGCTCGCGCCCGTATCCCGTTTCGCGTCGATCTTCGCGATATTGCGAAGTGGATGGTCGGGGTCGACCCATTTCAATCAAAACCAGCTAACATTAGCGATGATGAGCCCAAGTCACTCGAAGGATTTTTAGCTGCCCAAGTTCGGTTTATTTCAGGCGGCCACCAATTCACGGTATCGGATTTGGCGGCAGTCGCACGTGCAAGCCATATTTTTCTCGCGCTCGACGGGTTCGATGAGGTCGCTGATGTTGAAATTAGGAAGCAACTCGTTAACGAAATATCGAGAGGTACTACTAGGCTTATTAATGCTGGTGGATTTTCAGTTCAGACGGTTGTTACTAGCCGACCCGCCGCCTTTGCGAAGTCTGTCAGATTTCCTCCGGAACAATGGACGTATTTTGAGCTTCTCCCATTAGAACGACAAGAGGTTACCGATTACACTTCACGGTGGATGAGAGCTAAAGGATTGAAGGAAGTCGAGAAAACCTCTTTTAAAAGAATTCTTGATTCCAAACTTAAAGAGGCACATACTCAATTCCTCGCGCGGAATCCGATGCAACTGACGAGGCTCATCCCGCTGTCCCAGGTAGGTCAATATGTAGTATGAGGGTGCCGTGCGCCGGCGATCAGCGTCGGGCGGGAGGGACATTGGGTGGCTAGGGCGCGATCGCTGAGCGAGTTTCAGACGAGCTTTCCGGACGAGACGAGCTGCGCGACGTTTCTGTTCGAGCGACGCTGGCCAGAGGGTTTTGTTTGCCCAGCCTGTGGCAACGGACGCGCGGCAGCGCTGAAGAGCCGGGCGCACACTTACGAATGCCTCGGTTGCGGTCGTCAGACGTCGATCACCGCTGGCACAGTGATGCACCGGTCCAAATTGCCGCTGACAGTATGGTTCTGGGCCGCGCATCTCATGGCGACCCACTCGAATGGCATGTCGGCAGTCCAGCTCGAGGCCCAGCTCGGCATCACGTACAAGACTGCTTGGTTGCTGGCGCAGAAGCTCCGACGATCGATGATCGATCCCGAGCGCGAGCCGCTGGAGGGCGTGGTTGAGGTCGACCAGGCCGAACTACCTTTCCGGGCCGACAACAGCTTTTTCGATCCCCTGAAATCCGGGAAGATCCTTATCGCTGGCGCTGTCGAGGTGATTGACCGCGGCACAAACCAGGCCAAGGTAAGGCGGAAACGAGCGAAATACCTGGATACTCGGTCTGGCCGCATCCGTCTCGCCGCCATCCCGGACAACTCCGCGGCTTCGATCGAGGCGTTTGTGCGGGCCAACGTGAAGACCGGAACAACGCTGCTCACCGACGGCCACAGATCGTATCCCGGGCTCGCCGATTACCGACACGACCCGCGGACGGTAGGCAAGATGGCCGGCCATGTGGTCCTGCCCTGGATCCATCGAGTCTTCGCGCTGATGAAGCGTTGGGGGCTCGGCACCTATCATGGGCTGCGCCGCAAACACGTCGACACCTACCTCAACGAGTTTGTCTTCCGATACAATCGGCGCTTCTACCGGCACGTCTCGTTCGAGACCATGCTCGGGCTCGCCGCGCACCATCACCCGACGAGTTACTGGGATATCGTCGGACGCGACAATCCCCGCAAAGGCGTGCCGACGGTCCGGCGCGAGCCGCGGCGACGCAGGACAGCGACCGGCATGCGGGCAGACCGATCAAGGCCTCCCGAAAAAGTCGAACACAGTCCCGTTTCGGATTCGGCCCGCCGGCCCTAGATATTGATCAACCTGGGACAACGGGATGAGCCTTCCGCGGACCATCGTTACCAGAAAAAAGAACCTCCATGTATGACACATACATGGATTTATTCTTTAGTAGAGAGTCTGAAAAAAGCGAAATCGTAAGGGATCATCGCGACCTTCTGATCGATATTCATCGATTTCTTGCATGGACGCTCCAAACGGCCGCTGAATTGGGAGGCAATGGTAGTATCGAATATAGCGATCTTCGTGAAACTCTTTTGATGTACCTCGACTCCCAGGGCGAGGACACAACAATTGTGGGACAATTGTTCGATGGTGTAATTGAGCGTGTAGGCGCATTGGTTTCTCGCGTCCAAGAAACGTATGAATTCGAGGTTCAGCCTCTACGAGAGTACTTTGCCGCTCGGCATTTATACGAAACTGCTCCCTATTCACCCACTGGGTCTGAAAAGGCGGGAACAAAACTAGATCGGTTCGATGCTTTAGCCCGTAATCCTTATTGGCTCAATGTCGCGAGATTTTATGGAGGCTGCTTCAGTAAGGGTGAGATCTCGGCGTTAGTAGATGAGCTTAGCGAGATTGCGTCCTCCGGACCATATGAATTGACAAGTCACCCGCGTACATTAGCACTTATGCTCTTGGGAGACTGGGTCTTTACTCAGTACCAGCCTGCAGTAAAGAAGATCGTGGCTTTGATCGGACAGCATCCACAACTGCGGCAGCTTCTCGCTAATGCGGAGCAGACAGATACTTCTTCATGGACGGCCTTACCTGAACGCTGTGGCAAAACAGATTTCGTAGATATTTTGTCTAAACGACTTAGAGGGAATGTGAGAGATGATGAGCGACGTTCGGTGGCAAAGGCATTGATCGCCAATCAAACTTTGGAGGATCGGATAGCTCTCTGGAAAGAAATCCGGAGTGAGGTATCGCACTTAGCGTGGATAGAACTCGGAAACGACCTAGCTATTTTTGCATCAATCGATGAAGGCACCCTTTCCGAAGTATTTCAACCATTGAGCAAGGAGGCGGTGCACGCACTTCTACGCAATCAAAGATTTGATCTCCTCGATAATGATGAAGATCGCCGCAGCATGGCACAACGTATTCTTCTGTTTGAATATGCTTTGCCTTTTATAGCCGGAGGGCATAACAACGAAATTAAAGGTTTAGAGGCGGTCGGTATTGTGAGCAGCCACTACCAATATGGAATTGCTCTCAGCGACGAGTTGCCATACTCGTTGAAGCAAGCGTTAGAAATGCGGATGCCTTATACTGTAAGTCAGAGGCGCACTCGTAGAGCTCATGCTCCGCGGTTCAAGGAAGATTTCCCAGCAGATCAACACGAGGCGCTGAGAGCTTATGGAGAGTTTGTCGACACAGCTGTAACTACGCTTTCTGGTTCATTACAGCCCTGGGTCACACTGGTGAACGCATTGCGTGCGGCCTGGGGCGATTGCCCGGCGATTGATAGAATAGCCATCTTGGCGGCTGGCATCAGATCCAAGGATGAAATGGGAGTTGCAGCCCGCAGCGCGGATACACCCGGACTTGTGGAGTCTTTGAGATTCATGCGCCTCAAGTCTGGCGCCCCACGCTGGTGGGAAGGAAAGTTTGCGTCAGAAGCAGATCCTGTTGAGCGAAACAAACTCCTCCTAGTTCTGTGGATATGGGCAACTCCTAAGACAATGCTTAAAATCTCAGAACCGCTCGAACATATTCTGAGCGGACTCGACACGCGAACATGGGAGCATATTGGACGGGAATATTCAGCTATATCGTCTGCCCTGATAAGAGAAAGAGGAAACCATATAGCCTTAAGCGAATTGGACCTTCAACGGATTGTTAAAACCGGCCCTCGTTTCCGGTTATTCGTGGGCATGAGACTGTCCACGGATAACCGCTTTGAGATCGCGAAGACAATCACCGGGGGGATCGCTAAGGAGGACCGGTTAGCGGCACAATTCTCTCTCGATGCCATTTTAGATACGATTCGCCGCTCTCCTAACTGGAAAACCGTGTTACCGCATGTGAAAGCTCTCTATGCTGCTGGAGCTTCGGCTCAGTGCACTAGCTACGGTGAAGAGCAGACCATGAGCGAAGGAATTGCAAAAGAAATATCGCGATTTCCAGACGAGTACCCGCTTCCGCTGGTTGCGGAGGCCGACAACCGTCTCAGGTCGATTACCGGGCCTAAGGCCAGCAAACTTCTTGATGTCGCGGAACGAGAGGGTTGGTTCCGTTAGATTTATAAACGGCTCGCACGTTTTTTGACGGTCGTAAGCCGACCTTCTCTGCCGAGCTCCGCGGTACCAAGGTGGCCTCAAATGCTGTGCAAGGTGGAAATCAGACCTGTTCGCCGGTCTAATATTCACGGATCTAGAACAGCCGCCACAGACCGATGAGCATGCGGGCGCCTGGATCCGCGCATCGAGGGTCATTAGGGCCCGGCCCCAGGAGCTTTACGCGGCCTTCCCGGACCCGGCCGCTCTGATCGACTGGCTTCCTCCGGCAGCGATGACGGGCGAGATCCACGAATTCGACGCACAGGTCGGGGGCGGATATCGGATGTCGCTGTTCTACCCGCCGGATGAGCGTTCCTTGCGCGGCAGGACGTCCGACAGGGAGGACATGGTCAAGGTGCGGTTCGTGGAACTGGCGCCTCCCCGCAGGATCTTCGAAGTGGTCAGCTTCGTCACCCGATCCGGCCTTATTCGGCGAGATGACGATGACCCGCGACGTTCGACGACGTGCCCGCTGGTGTGCAACAACCTGCCGCCAGGCCTGCGGGCGGCGGACAACGAGGCCGGCTCGCGCCTCAGTCTGGAGCAGCTGGCCAGCCGCTTCGAGTGAAAGTGGCTATGACGTCCTCGAGCGATCGAGTTCGTCGAGCCGGGCCAAAATATCCAGAGCCGCGTTGCGATCGGCACCCGCGGCCAGCACACGAAACCGGGTCTCGGCGTCGTGCGCTGCTAATGCCGCGATGCTCAGTTCTTCGATCAGCTTGTTGAGGCTGATACCCCTCGATGCCGCCAGTTGTTTCAGCCGCAGACTCGTATCCTGCGGGAGGCGGATGGTCAAAGTTGTCATGCCAATCGCTCCAAACATTCGGACGGGGCGAGTACGAGCAGGTCGGGCCACCGCAATTCACCGCGACGCAAGTGCCGAACGTTGTGTGTGACTATCGCCCGCGCGCCGCCGGCCACCGCTAGTGTTCAGATTCATTCACACGAATCAACGGGCCATGAAGCAGCTCGCTTCACCGGCGAAAGCCGGTGCCCACGGCAGAAGTGGATCCCGGCCTTCGCCGGGAAAGCGAGGAGGGGGCGTCAGCTGAACTCATCTGAATGTTCTGAGCCCTAGCTCGATAAGGTAGTTATCGTTCTCATCGGCGAGATTGGGCCGCCAGCCATAGTATATTTTGATCCACCGTCCTGCTGCCGTCAGTCCGGCCAGAACCTGCCGACGTTCCTGATCCGTCGTTTCCTCCGTCCACGCCACATGGAAGGGCCTTGCCGCGCCACGCCCGAATTCCTTACTCTTACATGTAAGAGTGAGGAGGCTGCATGCGCATTACGTCGAAAGGTCAAGTGACCATTCCCGCCGAAATCCGCGAGCAAGCTGGTTTCTTGCCCCACACCGAGGTCGAGTTCGAATTCGACGGCAAGGTCGTACGGATTGTCCGCGCCAACACCCGGAAAGGCAGCGGTCGCGGGGCCCGCCTTGTGGCCCATTTGCGCGGCCGTGGCGATGTCGCGATGAGCACGGACGAGATCATGGCGCTCACTCGGGACGACTGAATGACCGCTGTATTGATCGACAGCAATATTCTGCTCGACGTCATGACGGAAGACCCACGCTGGTTCTCGTGGTCGGCGGCGTCGCTCGAACGAGCCGCCAATAGCTTTCGCCTCGTCATCAATCCGATCATCTATGCCGAAGTCTCGATACGGTATTCGAAAATCGAGGAACTTGACGCCGCGTTGTCGAAGACGATGTTCGATCGAGAGGCTATTCCTTACGAAGCCGCGTTTCTGGCCGGCAAATCCTTTGTCTCATATCGGCGACGAGGTGGATCGAAGCAGTCGCCGCTTCCGGACTTTTTTATCGGAGCCCACGCAGCCGTCTCCGGATATCGGCTGATGACGCGCGACCCGGCACGCTACCGGACTTACTTCCCCAAATTGCCTTTGATCGCTCCGGAGTGACCTTCGGTGCAATGGACGGTTATGACACGAGTCCGGCCATTTGGCCGCGGGTAAGCTAATGACCGCTTATTGGCGCGCCGACGAAGACGTGCTCGCCTTACCGACTGCCGGCAAGCACGTCGCGCTGCACGGCAAAGAGCGCCTTCATCCAATCGATTACCGCGCGCACGCAGGGGGCGCGGCGCAGATCGCGGTGGACGATGATCCAGTATTCAGCGGCGATTTCGGGGATCGGCGGGGTCAGCCGCTCGAGCAGGGGATGACCGTCGCCGACATAGCAGGGCAGTACGCCGCGGCCGGTACCGGCGCGGATCGCTTCCAAATGCATAAGCATCGATGAGGCGCGCAGCGCCACCGGCTGTCCGGTCTCTTCGATCTGCCGCTGCGCCCAGCGCGCGGGCTCATAGTGTGCCTGCTCCTCGGTGTAGGTGACCCAAGCATCGGCCGCCGCGCCGCGGCGTCGGTAGACTGCACAGGCGAAGGTGCCTGCCTTGGAGATGTAGAAGTCACCGCCTTCCGGCGGCTCGTGGCGCAGCGCCATATCGGCTTGGCGCCGCGTGAGGTTTGCCGCCTGTCGCAACTCGTCGACCAGCTCCAACGTGATGCCGGACGGAAGCGCCGTCGTTGTCGATTCCGACAGGCAGCGAGCCAGAAACCCGGCGGCACACTCGCCCGTCGATACCCGCACCGTACCGCTCAGCGCCGGCGAGGCCGCCGCGCGCCGCCGCTCCAATGTCAGCACCGCATCCTCGATGCTCTCGGCGGCCGGGACCAGCTGCTCGCCGGCGGCGTTGAGGCGCAGCCCCTCGGGCAGGCGGTCGAACAAGGCCTGCCCGCCAAAAGTGGCCTCGAACGCGGCCAATCGGCGGGCGATGGTCGGTTGGCTCAGCCCGAGCGCCCGCCCGGCGGCGCGCATCGAGCCCTCCCGGGCAACGGCGAGGAACACCCGGACATCGTCCCAATCCATCGCCCCGCGGTTGGGTCGTGGCGGACGGATCGCCGGGTCATGCCGCGCCTCGCGCCCCGCAATCGCCAATCCATCGAGAGCCGCCATGACATGTTCCTTTATCGCTCGTGTTGCATTTTCAAAGTCCCGCGGAGCCTGTCATTGCGAGGAGCCCATATGGCGACGCGGCAATCTCCAACCAGGTCGGTGCGTTGTCTGCGAGATTGCTTCGCGGCGCTCGCAATGACGGATCCTCATTGATCTGAATAACTTCGCGTCCGTTGAGTGCCACGAAAACGTTCCAGCGGTCTCCAAAAACGGAGATCACTGCATTTAAATTGCGGCGCTACGATTCCCCACAGCCGTCAACAGATGGAGAGAAAAATGGAAAGCAGAACGCCCACCATCATCGATCTCAACGCAGAACTCGCGAAGCTGACGATGTTCCGACGGACCCCGCAGTCGACGAGAGCGGATACCAGGGGAAGCGTCGCACGATTGGCTTCCTACCGCGACGGCCTCCTTTTGGCGATCAAGGCCTCGGGGACGGACCATTGGGAACGCCATCTCACCGGCGACGAGCTGGTCCACATCCTCGACGGCGCCGCGACTCTGGAAATCGTATGCGATGACGGGCCGCCCAAGTCTTTTGCGCTTCGCGCCGGAATGATCGCTGTCATTCCGCAGGGTGCATGGCACCGCGCTCTCTCTGCGGAAGGCAAGACGGAAATGACGGCCACACCTTTCCCCGGCGACCACATCGAGCGCGATGTCGACGATCCTCGGTCAATTGACGGTAAGCCGGCAGGCGCGATGGCCGTGACGCCCAGCATCATCGACCTCACCGCCGAGCTCGCGAAGCTGACGACGTTCCGCGGCCGGACGCCACAGTCGACAATGGCGGATCGCAAGGGAAGCGCCGCACGATTGGCCTCGTACCGCGACGGCGCCCTCACCGCCACGAAGTTCGCGGGCAAAGGTCATTGGGAATCGCATGCCGCGGGCGACGAGCTGATCCACATCCTCGACGGCACCGCCACCTTGGAAATCGTGTGCGACGACGGGCCGCCCAAGTCTTTCGTGCTCCGCGCCGGAATGATCGCCGTCAACCCGCAGGGTGCGTGGCATCGCTTTCACTCGTCGGAGGGTGTGACCTTGATGACCGCGACCCCCTCTCCCAGCGAGGTCATCGAGTTCGATGTCGACGACCCTCGCAACCGCTAAAGCAGTCGTTGCGTTAAACGGGCCGAACCCCGGCGGCTACGCACCGGGGCGGGCATGCTTTTCCGGTTCGCTGCGTATATGCGAAGGGGTGCAGCGTTCCGTATGGAACAGTCGCCAATTGGGGAGTTCGAATAGTGCGTTATTTCCGCGTTGCGGGGCTCGGCCTGTTGGTGGCGAGCGCTATAGTACTGCCATCGTCCGAGGCATCGGCGGGGTGCTGGCGCCACGGGTGGGGCTGCGGTCCGGGCCTGTTCGCCTTGCCGTTCATTGCCGCCGGCGCGGTCGTCGCCGGCGCCGCCGCGATCGTGACCGCGCCGGTGCGGGCAATCGTCGGGCCGCCTTATTACGCACCGCCGCCCGCCTATTATCCCCCGCCGGGCTATTACGCAGGGCCGGGTTACTATTACGGGCCACCGCGCTGAGCAACTAACGCCGATCGAGGCTGGCGCCTCCCTCTCCGGCCCGCTCGTGGATGAATATTGGGTCCACTTCAGAGCCTAATTTTCATCCTGCAGTGACAGGAGGGTGGCGTTGCCGCCGGCGGCGGTGGTGTCGGTCGAGACGGTGCGCTCGGTTGCGAAACGGTGCAGGTAGCGGGGGCCGCCGGCCTTGGGGCCGGTTCCCGAGAGGGCTTCGCCGCCGAACGGCTGCGCGCCGACGACCGCGCCGATCATACTGCGGTTGACATAGCTGTTGCCGACCTTGAGGCGCGCGAGGATGTGGCGCACGGTCTCGTCGATGCGGCTGTGGATGCCGAGGGTGAGGCCATAGCCGGTCGCGGCGATCTCGTCGAGCACCGCATCGAGCCGGTCGGCGTGCCAGCGCACGACATGGAGGATCGGCCCGAACACCTCGCCGGTGAGCCGCGCCGCGCCGTCGATCTCAAAGGCTTGCGGCGCAAAATAGGTGCCGTGCTCGGTGCCGGGCGGCAAGGTGCAGCGGTAGATCAGCCGGCCCTCGCGCTCCATCCGCGCCGCGTGCCGCTCCAGCGCCTCCTTTGCCGCGGCATCGATGACCGGGCCGACATCGGTGGCGATCAATCCCGGATCGCCGATCGCCAGCTCCGCCATCGCGCCCGCCAGCATCGCCAAGAGCCGGTCGGCGATGTCGGCCTGCACATATAAGAGGCGGGCGGCGGAGCAGCGCTGCCCGGCGCTGTCGAAGGCCGAGGTGAGGGCGTCGGCGACGGCCTGCTCAGCAAGCGCCGAGGAATCGACGATCATCGCATTCTGCCCGCCGGTCTCGGCGATGAACGGCACGATCGGGCCGGGGCGGCGCGCCAGTTCGAGGTTGATATGGCGCGCGGTCTCGGTCGAGCCGGTAAAGGCGATCCCGGCGATGCGCGGGTCGGCGACGAGCCGCGCCCCGACCGCCTCGCCGGTCCCCGGCAGCAGATAGAGGACCTCGCCGGGGATCCCCGCCTCGAGCAGCAGCCGCACCGCGGCGGCGGCGATCAGCGGGGTCTGCTCGGCGGGTTTGGCGATGACCGCATTGCCGGCGGCGAGCGCCGCAGCGATCTGGCCGGTGAAGATCGCCAGCGGAAAATTCCACGGCGAGATGCAGGCGAAGACGCCGCGGCCGCGCAGCGCAATCTCGTTGCGCTCGCCGGCGGGGCCGGGCAGGGGCACGGGTCCGGCAAAATCCGCCCGCGCACGCATCGCGTAATAGCGCAGGTAATCGACCGCCTCGCGAACCTCGGAGAGCGCGTCCGGGATCGTGCGGCCGCCCTCCCGGACGATGAGCGCCATCAGCTCCGCCATATGCCGCTCGTAGAGACCGGCCGCGGCTTCGAGCAACGCCGCCCGCTCGACCGCCGGGGTACGATCCCATGCGGGGGCGCTGCGTACTGCCCGCGCCAATGCGCGATCGACATCCGCCGGAGTGGCGGCGACCACCTCGCCGATCCGGCGCCGGCGGTCGCTCGGGTCGAATACAGGGTCGGCGGCGCCGCTCTGCTCGACGCCGGCAATGATCGGCGCCGCGCGCCACGGCCGCCGCAGCGCCGCGGCGAGCTCTTCGCGCAATGCGGTCAAAGTCGTCGGATCGTCGAGGTCGAGCCCGGCTGCATTCCTGCGCTCCGGCCCGTAAAGGTCGCGCGGCAGCGGGATGCGGGGATGCGGCTTGACCGGCAATTGCGCGAGGCGCGCGATCGGGTCGGCGATGATCTCGTCGATCGGCTGCCGGTCGTCGACGATGCGGTTGACAAACGAGGTGTTGGCGCCGTTTTCGAGCAGCCGCCGCACCAGATAGGGGAGCAGGTCCTCGTGATTGCCGACCGGTGCGTAAATCCGGCAGGGCCGGTCTAGATGCTCGGCGCCGACGATCTGCTCGTAGAGCGCCTCCCCCATGCCGTGCAGACGCTGGAATTCCCAATCCTGGCGATTGCCGGCCATTTCGAGAACCGCCGCGACGGTATGCGCGTTGTGCGTCGCGAATTGCGGATAGAGAGCGGCGCCGTGGGCCAGCAGCCGGCTCGCGCAGGCGAGATACGAAACATCGGTCGCGACTTTGCGCGTGTACACCGGATAGCCGTCGAGCCCGCGCTCCTGCGCGCGCTTCATCTCGCTGTCCCAGTAGGCGCCTTTGACGAGGCGCACCATCAGCCGCCGCCCCGCGCGCCGAGCCAGATCGGCAAGCCAGTCGATGACCGGCAAGGCTCGTTTCTGATAAGCCTGAACGGCGAGGCCGAGCCCGTCCCAGCCTGCAAGCTCCGGGGCGAGCGCCAACTCCTCGACGAGATCGAGCGAGAGTTCGAGACGATCGGCTTCTTCGGCATCGATCGTAAAGCCGATGCCGGCCTGCCGGGCGCGGCATGCGAGCTCGAGCAGGCGCGGCGCCAATTCGTGCAGCACCCGGTCGCGCTGCGCCATCTCGTAGCGCGGGTGCAAGGCCGACAGCTTTACCGAGATTCCCGGAGCCTCGGCGATGTCCCGGGCCCCCGCCGACCGGCCGATCGCCGCGATCGCATGGTCATAGGCCGCGAAGTAGCGCGCGGCGTCGGCTGCGGTGCGCGCCGCCTCGCCGAGCATGTCGTAGGAATGCCGGTAGCCGTGGCGCTCGGCTTCGCGGGCATGTTCGATCGCCTCCTCGATTGTGCGTCCGATGACGAACTGGCGGCCGAGGATGCGCATTGCCGCGGTCACCGCCTGGCGCACGACCGGCTCGCCCGAGCGGGCGGCGAGACGGCGCAGCGCGCCACGCAAGTAGGGCTCCGCCGGTTCGGCGTGCAGCAGTCGGCCGGTCAGCATCAACGCCCAGGTCGAGGCGTTGACAAAGATCGATTCGGACCGGCCGAGATGGCTTTCCCAATTCGCCTCGCCGATCTTGTCGCGGATCAGCCGGTCGACCGTCTCCGCATCGGGCACCCGCAGCAAGGCCTCCGCGAGGCATAAGAGCGCGACCCCTTCGGGCGAGGACAGCGCATATTCATGCAGAAACGCGTCGATGCCGCCTTTGCCGAGGCGTTCGCGCCGCACCGCCGCGACGAGTGCCCGCGCCCGGTCGGCGATCCGATCACGCACCTCGGCTGGAAGCGCCGCCGCGGCCAGAATGCGCGCAACCGCCTCACTCTCGTCGATCCGGCAGCTGTCGCGGATCGCCGCACGCAGCGGCGAGGCCGGCGGGAACGGTGCCGCAGTGACAATCTCCATGCGGAAGATATTGGCATGGCGCCCGCAGAATGCTCTTTATCCGGCCTGCCTCCCATGACCATACGAAGGTAAATGTCGTCTGTAGTTGCCGAGGCCACTGTCGGCGCAATCACTTCAGAGGAGGAGCCGCCGCCACAGTGGCATGTGCTCGGGCGTCTGGAAAAGACCGCGATCGGAGTGCGCCACGCCGGCGGGGTTACTTCAGTGCGCCGCAGAGAGCCTGCCGGCTGCCTCCTCTTTGGGCCTTATTGGCAGTTGCGCGCCGGGTCCTATCGGCTGAGCTTTCGCTGCCGGCCGGGAAAACCACGATTGCCGAGCGAGCCCGTGCTCGGGGTCGAAGTCATCGCGATGAACCGGGTTCAGCTGGCCTGGGTCGATTTGACCGCAGCGGAGCTGGACGGCCAAACGGGCTCGCTCGATTTTACCGTGCCGCCGGCCCTGGGTCTCGGAGCGGGCGACGAAGCACGGTTGGAGTTCCGCTTTTTCCATCTGGGCAATGCCGGTCTGACGATCAGTGCGGTCGATCTGCAGAACATCGAGAATACGGAGATGCGTCCGGCCCCGCCGAGGACATGGCGGATGCTCGGGCGGCTCGACGGCGGCCGGTCTTTTCTGCAGCTGCCGGCGGGGCATTACCGGTTCGAAATCCGCTGCGACGCCGGCCCCTCGCGGATGGCAGCCCAGCCCGTGCTTGGGGTCGAAATCACCGCCCGGCGCCGCTGGCAAGACGGCCGCTGGTGGAGCTGGAATTCTCTGCTCGGCCTGCCGCCGCCGGGCGGGGCTCAGCTGGCCTGGCGTGATTTCACCTCCGCGGAATTAAGCTGCGGAGCCGCATCGTTCGACTTCGAGGTGCCGACTGAGCTGGCGCTCGAAGGGGGCCAGGACATCGTCGTCGGCCTTCACCTCCGCCGTTTGGGCAATGCCGGTCTGACCATGAGGTCCGTCGAACTTCGGGAGATATCTGAGGCCGAAGCTGCGCCTGCGCCTCGGGTATGGCGGCTGCTCGGCCGTTTCTCAAAAGGCCGGATCGGAGCCCGTAAAGCCGGCTCCGTGACGGTCCGGCACTCCAGTCCAACGGGCTGTTTCCTCTCCGGCGGCCGGCCCAGGCTGCGGCTCCCCAGAGGTCGGTACCGGCTCAGCTTTTCTTGTTGGGCGGGGCAGCCGCGAATGGTGTCGCAGCCGGTCCTGAGGGTCGAGGTGATCGCCCGGAAACGGTCGCTTCGCATCCCCTCGGTGAACCTCTGGGAGAAAATTTGGTCGGTGGCGGCACCCTCACCCGCCTCGCTGCGCTCGGCACCCTCTCCCGCATTGCGGGAGAGGGGCTACGACGCATTCCGCTCCAAGCTCCTCTCCCGCACCGCGGGAGAGGGGGGACCAAGCCTGAAGGGCTTGGTGGGTGAGGGTGCCCTTTCCAGCAACTTGCGACATTTCCTTGGGAGGGAGGACCAAGCCGGAAGGGCTTGGTGGGTGAGGATAGCGCTGCCTCCAAGCGTTTCCGAGGGGCTGCGCGCACGATGCGAGTTCACCTCGCAGGCGCTGGGGGCGGAATGGGCCTCGCTCGATTTCGATGTGCCGCCGGAATTGAGCTCCGAAAGCAAAGGCGAGGTCGGCTTCGAGATTAAATTCCTGCATCTGGGTAATGCCGACCTCTCGGTCAGCGCAGTCAACCTCCACGAGATAAGCAAACAAGATCTGCCGGTCACTGCATCGGCCTCCGTGGTTTCGCGGCAAACGAGGGTTCTGATCATCGGCAACTGCCAGGCCCAAACGGTTCACGAAGCACTCGTGCGCTCGGGAGAGTTCGATGACCGCCTGGATGTCAAATATCATTTTGTCGCGCTGCAACAAAACCTGCACGAGCTCGGTAAAGCCGAGCTGGAAAGCAGCGATGTCCTGCTGGTGCAAGACATCCGGGATTGGGAGAATTATCCTCTGCGGCCCTATATTCAGGACGGCGTCCAGATCATCAAATTTCCATTACTGCATTTCGCTTCGTTGTGGCCGTTCGACCATTACAACGGGCCGGGCGACAAGGAGGCCTATGAACGCGAGTGGCCGAACCTGACTTTTCTCTACCACGACGGGCTGCTCGCGCGGCTGCGCAAGGAGATCCCCGACCGGGAACAGCGTTTGCTCGCCTATCGCACGCTGTCGGTCGACCGCATCATCAATTTCGCCAGACTGCACGATTTCGAAAAGCGCCGCCTCACGGCGATGGACAAGCAATTCGGCTGTGAAATCGGCCAGTTCATCTTGGATAACTTCCGGAGTAAAAGATTATTTTACACGACAAACCACCCGAACGGGCAAATCATCGGGATGCTGCTGCAGTATTTATTGCGACAATTGGGGATGGGTCAGGGCTTTCGACCGAATTCCACTCTCGACCATTTGCGGCGGCTGCAGATTCCGGTTCATCCGAAAGTAGCCGAGGCGCTCGGGGTCAAATGGGCCGACGCGAGCACCAAATACCTATATTACGGCGAGCAGATCACCTGGGAAACCTATGTCCGGCGCTACATCGAACACTACGGGTAACGCTGTTGCCATCGACAGCGGACGCTTGTCGCAGACCATTGTCCGCGAAGCCCCGGACGCGATCGTTTATGCCGATGCCCAGGGCATCATCCGTTTCTGGAACCACGGTGCAGAGCGAGTCTTCGGCTTTGCCGAAGCCGAAGCGTTGGGCCAATCCCTCGACATCATTATTCCCGAGGGCCTGCGCGCGCGTCACTGGGCCGGCTATTCCGCCACAATGCAGAGCGGGAGCACGCGTTACGGCGCTGGTGAAATATTGGCGGTGCCGGCGATGCGAAAAGACGGGCGGCGGATTTCGATCGAGTTCACGATCCTGCCATTCCGGGACGATGCGGGCCGAATGGAAGGGATCGCGGCGATCCTGCGCGATGTAACCGTCCGCTTCGAGGAAACGCGGGCTTTGCGCCGGCAGCTAGCGGAGCGGTCTAGTCCGCTGCCGCCGCCTGCGGCCGGGTGAACTCCAGAGAGGCCGCTGGGAAATTGCGAGACGCGCTGGCGCTCCTCGGCGTGACGCCCCTGCGTTGCAGGAGTCTCAAAAGGACGGCCCGGAAAGGACGCCCCTCCTTGGTTTTGATCTGCGATAATTCAGCCAGCCGGCATTCGGTAAACCCCGACCAGCTTGTTGCCGTCGGGATCGCGAAGGTAAGCGAGGTACATCTGGCCGGCGGCGCCTTGGCGCACGCCGGGCGGGTCTTCGATCGATGTGCCGCCATTCGCGACACCGGCTTTGTGCCATGCCTCGGCCTGTTTGGCATCGCTCGTGAAGCCGATCGTGCCGCCATTGGCATGGCTGGCCGGCTTGCCGTCGATCGGCTTGGACACCATGAAACGCCCGCCATTGTGCGTGTAACTCAGCCGGCCCCTGGCATCCTCGACGCCGGGCCGAGCGCCCATCGCGACAAACAGGGCATCGTAGAATTTCTTCGACCGGGCGATGTCGTTACTCCCGACCATGATATGGCTGAACATTCCGTTTTCTCCTCATCAGCATCACATGCGCCCCGCCGCGTCCGCCCCACAAGCAGAACACGGTTGACGGGCCAGTGGGCGATATTGGACTTGACGTACCCAAATCGGGCATTATATATTCTCTGTCAAGGAGATAACCGATGCCTAGATCTGTTCTCGACGAAGCCCGTTTCCGCGACGAGCGCGCCGCTTACGCTTACGTCGAGTTGCAGATATGGCCGAACGGGCGGATCTGCCCGCATTGCGGCGTTGTAGATCGCTCCGGTCCGCTGAGCGGTAAAAGTACCAGGATCGGCGTCTACAAGTGCTACGCCTGCCGCAAGCCGTTCACGGTGAAGGTCGGAACCATCTTCGAGTCGAGCCATGTCCCGCTGCATATTTGGCTCCAGGCGATCCACCTTATGTGCTCTTCGAAGAAAGGGTTTAGCGCCAACCAGTTCGGCCGCATTCTCGGCGTTGACATCAAGACAGGGTGGTTTATCGGCCATCGCATCCGCGAAATGATGGACGAGAGCGGCTCCGGTCAGCTCGGCGGGGAAGGCAAGGTTGTCGAGGTTGACGAGACTTTCCAGGGGTACGTTGAAGGTGGCCCGACTTGGATTTTGCATCCCGAGCGCGGTTGGCAGAGGCAGCGGGCCTATGGGGACAAGCGGAAGATCGTCACCCTCGTTGAGCGCGGCGGCAAGGCACGCTCGGTCAAGGTTGAGACCGTCACCGCTCGCGAGATCCGCAAGGTGGTTCTCGACAACGCCGATACTGCCAGCCATCTCCGTACCGATCAGGCGCACATGTACCACGCGATCGGTAGACGCTTCGCCAGCCATGAAGCCGTTGATCATAGCAAGGAAGAATGGGTGCGCGGCGACGCGCATACCCAAACCGTCGAGGGCTTCTTTTCGATCTTCAAGCGTGGGATGACCGGCATCTACCAGCACTGCTCGGAGCGCCATCTGCACCGTTATCTCGCCGAATTCGATTTCCGCTATTCAAACCGCATCAAGCTCGGAGTTGACGATACCGAGCGCTCCCGCCGCGCGCTCAAGGGCGTTGTCGGCAAGCGGCTCACTTATCGAACGACTAACCGCGAAACCGGAGAAGCCGAAGCCACCTGACCCGCTATGGCCGGACGGCTCGCCCTACGTCGAGCCTGTCCAGCTAAAGCTTCCACTCGCCTGATTGATGCGTCAGGATCGCGCCCTGAAACACGTCTATGCTCTCATAGAGCGTCAAAGCCGCAGATTCGCCGTTTGCGAATTTGCGTGGAAGGGGTCATATTTAGAGGCGTTCAGTCCCCTGAAACGCAAAACCCTCGTTTCCCCGCGAGAGAAATGGAATGGAATACCAAGTAGTTATCGGGCGCGACCAAGAGGCTAGCGTATGGTTCGTGCGAACGACGAACGTACCTGGGCTTGCGCTCGAAGATCCCTCACTTGACAATCTCCTCAACAAGCTTCCTGAGACGATCGCGTGGCTGCTTCGGGAAAATAAGGCACATAACGGACATGAAGTGCCCTTCGAGGTTCTGCTTGTCGAGCACGCTCGCACATCGCTGACAGATGGATCTATACCCGGAAGTAAGAAAGCAGCTTGAAGACGGCAACTGTGATTTCGTCGCCATCATACGGCCCGGCGTAGAAGGCTGGTTTAGCCGACGGACAGGCACGTCATTTACGGTTGATAACCCGATAAGATCGACCTTAAACGCCAACAACATTCTCCGCAACGCAGGTTGCGCACCTATCTTCCGTCAATGACAACCAAGGCTTCAAAGAAGCCCGCGCCGCGCCGGAAGCGCAAGCCCTCAGACAGGGAGCAATACGAACGCTTCCGTCAAGCCGCTCGCGAGTTGGGGACTGACGAGAGTGAGGAAGCATTCGAGCGAGCATTTCGGAAGATTGTGCCACCTAAGGAGTCGTCGTAGTCGGCGCGAGAGGGGAATTCTATCCAACATCGCTGTAACCACGCTACGAGCAATGCCCAAAGTAGCTATCGCTTCATTCGTCGTCAAAACCATCTCGGGATGGATCAGCGGGTTCCGATGCAGCTTGGCCATTTGCTCTAATGTTGAGGGAATTTTTTCGTCCCCACATTTCTGAATGCGTAATGCCCTTTACCGGCGGCGATCACCGAGGCTTGCATTCCGGCCGGTTCGACCCGTTGCAGTGGTTAGCGAAAACGATTTGGCGTTGTCCAGGCCGGTAAAACGGACGATGCTGCCTTCGGAACCACCAGGAATCTGGCGAATGTGGGCTTAGAAGGGTCACCCGCTGCAATGAAATCACTCCTCCTATCCGCGCTCTGCATCGCTTCTATCGTGAGCCAAGCCCACGCCCAGGGCCTGCTCCAAACACACCGCATCTCCGCCGATCTCGCGAACCAAGCCGTCGTGGCGGCTGTCGCGAAATGCACCAGCCAGGGATATGCCGAGACCGCCGTGCTGGTCGATGCCGACGGCGTGCAACAGGCGGTGCTGCGCGGCAATCGCGCCGGCGTCCACACGCTCGACAGCGCCTTTGCCAAGGCCTACACCGCCGCGTCGTTCAAGACCGACACGACCGCGATCGTTGAGAGGTCGAAGACGGTACCGGTGTTGGCGAACCTGTTCAAATTGCCGCATCTGCTCTTGCTCGGCGGGGGCATCGTCATCAAGCTGGGCGACGAGGTGGTTGGGGCGATCAGCGCCGCCGGGGCGCCGGGCGGCGATCTCGACGACGCCTGCGCCCGGGCCGGCCTGGACAAGATCAAGGATCAGCTCAAGTAGCGCTCACGCCGGTGATGAGGATGACGCGATGAGAGTCGGGATCTCGCTGACGAGCAATCACCCGGACGTGCCAGATCCGCGTCAGGGGGCGCGCTGGATGATCGAGCGAGCGGCGGCGGCACGCCGTGCCGGCCTCGATTCCCTGTTTGTCGGCGATCAGCATGTGTCGGCCACGCCCTATTATCAGAACACTCCGATGCTCGGGCGGCTGCTCGCGGCATGGGGCGAGGCCCCAGCCGGGTGCCTGTTCCTGCTCCCGTTGTGGCACCCGGTGCTGGTGGCCGAGCAGATCGGGACGTTGGCTGCCATCGCTCAAGGCCGCTTCATCATGCAATGCGGGCTGGGCTGGGGCGAGGCTCGGTTCGCCGCTATGGGCGCCAACTTCAGGACCCGTCCCTCGGCTTTCGAGGAAGCCCTCGACATTGTCCGACGCCTGCTGGCAGGCGAAACAGTGAGTTCCTCCCGCCGGTTCCGGCTCGCCGAAGCGAGTTTGGCGCTGCGTCCGGCTGAGCCCGTCGAGGTCTGGATCGGCGCTAGCGCGCCGCCGGCCATCGACCGCGCGGCGCGCCTCTCGGAGGGCTTGATCGCGAGCCCCGGCCTCACCCGCGACGAGGCGCGCGCGCAGGCTGATCTCTATCGTGAGCGCTGCGCCTCTTACGGCAGGCAGCCGGGCGCCATCGTCTTGCGGCGCGACATTTACGTCGGCCAATCGTCGTCCGAGGCCCAGGCGGTATTGCAGCAGGCGCTGGGCCGAAGCTATCGCGGCATACCGGCAGAAGCCCTGATCGCCGGCTCGGTCGACGAAGTCGCCGAACAGTTTCGGACCTTCGCGGAAATCGGCTACAGCGAAATCCTGGTGCGCCATCTGACCAACGATCAGCCGAAAGTCCTGGGCTCGCTGGAGCGGCTGGCCACGGTCCGAGCGCCGCTGGCCTGAGCTCAGAAGGGGAGTTGATGAAGCTCGCACATCTGACCTCGACAGAGGACGGTGGCTCACGCTTTGGTGAGATCGATATCCGCCTGGGGAACAGCGCAACGGACCCGCGGGGCAACATCATTTCTAGATCCGAGGTGTTGCCGCTCGTCGGCACAATGGTTATGGAAATGTCCGAGGGATTGATGATGGACTGGCACGCCAGTGCGCGGTCCAGTTTCATCGTGGTGTTGTCGGGAACAATCGAGTCCGAAACTACGGACGGCGAGACGCGTCGCTGGAGCGCTGGCCAGATGTTTTTTACCGATGATCGCGGCGGACGTGGCCATCGAACCCGTACCGTCGGCGGGCCGGCCCTGCTCTTATTCCTCTATCCGCCCGCTGAGCTGGAATAAAGCTGCGACGCAAGTAAATCGCGCGAAGCCTCAAAGGGAGGACCCCAATGCTGCAGGTTTCGGACATCCAATCGTCGCAACAAGAGCTTGAGGACTACTACGCGCAATTGAGCGCGCAGCACGTGACGCCGGCGTGGATCGGCGGCGGCATCAGCGTCGAGCCGCGCGGCGAGGCGGTGCCATATCTGTGGCATTGGCGGGATCTGCGGCCACAGGCGATGCGGGCGGCCGAGCTGGTCGGCACCGCGCAGGCCGAGCGCCGGGTTCTGCGCCTCAGCAATCCCAACCTTTCCGGGGTGGCCAGCAATACGCTCGTCGCCAACATCCAGATCGTGATGCCGGGCGAGATTGCCCGGGCCCATCGCCATTCCGCGGCGGCCCTTCGCCTGATCATCGAGGGCAGGGGCGGCTATACGGTCGTCAACGGCGAGCGCGTCCCGATGTACCCGGGCGATCTCGTCCTCACGCCAAACTGGTCATGGCACGACCACGCCAACGACACCAATGCGCCGATGATCTGGCTGGACGGCCTGGATACGCCGCTGGTGCGGATGCTCGAGGCCGGGTTCTACGAAGAGTACCACCAGGAGAGGCAGGACTTTGGCGCGGCGGTCAACGCCTCGCAGTGGCACTACCCGATGTCGGAGATGCGAGCCGCGCTGCAGCGGCTGGCCGCCGCCAATACCGGCGATGAAATCATCCTCGAATACACCAACCGGGTTACCGGCGGACCGGTGATGCCGACGATCGCCTGCTATATGCAGCTGCTGCGCGCCGGTGAGAAGACGCGGGCGCGCCGCCGCGTCTGCCGCACGAACTATCACGTCGTCGAGGGTGCCGGCTACTCGATGGTGGGCGACCAGCGGCTCGACTGGGAAGACAAGGACGTATTCACGGTGCCGACGTGGACGTTCTGCGAGCACGCCAATATCGGCGACCGCCCAGCCTTCCTGTTCAGCTTCAGCGACATTCCGGTGATGAAGGCCCTGAGCCTCTATCGGGAGGATACCAGGCCGTAGCTGCCACTCTCGATCGCTTGAAACCAAGGCAAGCTTGAAACGGCCGCCGCTCGAAAACCCGGCTACTCCGCCGCAACGGCCGGGTGGGTCAGCTCCAGGCCGCGCTGGGCCACGGCGGCGGTCGCAGGTTCGCCCTCGCCGGCGAGCTGCACGGTTGGGAAGGCGAATTTGATGCCATTGGCGTCGAACGCCTTTTTGATTCTGGCGAGAGCCTGTCGCCGGATGACGAAATTCTCCCCGGGTAACGTCATCATCTTCATTCGGATCTGGACAGCGTAATCGCCGAACGCGTCGACGCCCTGCATCTTCAGCGGCTCGATGATCAGCGGTTTGAATTCAGGCTCCTCGGCAAGTTCCAGCCCGATCTGCTTGATCAGCTTTCTGGCCTTGTCGATATCGCTGTCATAGGTGATGCCGACCGTAAGTTTGTCGATGACCCAGTCGCGGCTCTGGTTCTGTACGGCTCCCAACAGGCTGAACGGAACCGTGTAGACCGCGCCGCGCTGATGGCGCAGCCTGACCGAGCGAAAGCTGAAAAATTCGACGGTGCCCTTATAGTTGCCGCTCTGAATGTATTCGCCTACCCGGAAGGCGTCGTCGAGAAGATAAAAAACGCCGGCAATGACGTCGCGAACGAGGGACTGGGCGCCAAAGCCGATCGCGACGCCAAGGACGCCCAGACCGGCGATAAGCGGTCCGATCTGGACGCCCAATGCCGAGAGCGCCATCATCACCGCCAAAACAATGACGACGACGAACAGGATGTTGCGAAAGATCGGCAGCAAGGTGCGCAGCCGCGCCCGCCGCCGGGCCTCGGCGGTGTTCGGCTGGCCAAGATCGGCGCATTCGGCGAGCTTGCGATCGATCGCCGTCTTCATGGCATGCCATAGCAGGTCGGCAATGAGCAGGATGACAACGGCGCTCAACACGCCATCGGCGAGGCGGCCGACCAATGTCTCCTCCCCGTGGAGGTGGGCGAGATCGACACCCCAACCCCAGGCCAGCACCACAACCGCACCGAGGATCAGGGCCGCCCGGATACCCCGCTCGATGAAAACGGCGAGCACGCTCGGCGCGCCGTCGGCAATTTGCGGCGAACCCGGAGGTCGAAGCAGATGCTCGACCGCACGGCACGTGACGCCAATCGCGAGCGGCAGGGTGATGATGACCAGCAGCAGCCAAAAGCTCCCCATCGCATGGGCTACCCAGAGCACCCACAACAACACGACGCCGGCGGACAGCGCCACGTTGAGCGCGCCATGGCCGAAACGGCGGGTCACGGGCGATGACGCTTCGGTGCTCGCGTCGAGCGGGGCGGGCCGGCGCCATACCGCTTCCAGCGCGATCGCGAGGAGCCCGAGGCCGAGCACATAGGCGACGAGCTGGCGGCCTGCCAACGACCAGCCGAGAGTTGCGAGCAGCCCGACCCACATCCAGCCGAAGGCGAACCAGCCGACGAACATCACGAGCCGCCGGTACCAAAAACGCGCGGCCACCGTGTGCATCGGAATGATGCGGAACCGCTCGTAGCGCGGGGCCAACAGGAAGCGGCCGACAACGATCGCGACACGCAAAACGAGAAAGGCGATCAGCAAACCGAACAGCATCTCGCGCAGGAGCGGAGGCCAATCGAGCGCGAGGAAGGGGCCGACGCTGCCGAGAGCAAAGGCGACGACCATGCCGACCGCAAAGGCAAAGCGAATGGCGACGAGATGTACGCGGCTCGCGACGGTTTCCAGGGGAAGGGCATCGAGGTGGCGGCGACTCCTCTCCGTCGCCTTGCCGAAGAGCCACTCGACACTCGTTCCCAGACCGACAAAGACCGCCAGCAGCAGCAGGACTTTGGCCCTTCCGTGTTCGCCGAGGTCCGCGCTGACGCGGGCCGCGCCCCGCTCGAACTGGGTCGGCACATCGGGAATCGTATCGGCGAGACCAATAATGTGCTCACGGATCGCGCCGAGATGGGAATCAAGGGCGTGGGAAACCGACTCTCCCTCGCTATCCCGCGCCGATGCCGTGGCGGCCTTTGCCTCGTTCTGCTGCTTCAGCCACGTTTGAACCTTGGGGTCGGCGAGCAATGTCAGCAATTGCTGGATTTGCGGCGGCGACGCTTCTTCGCCGGCGGAAGCCGAGCGGTTCGCGGCCGCGGCAGATGCCGCGAGAGTCCCCGACAGCAAGGTCGCAAACAGGATGGTCGCTGCGAGGCAGCCCCTCAGGATCCGCAAAATCCTTACTCCCACAGCCGAGGACGGCCCGGCTGATCACGCTCGCCCTCCAGCTCCAGGCTCGGCGGCTTCAGGCTCGGCAGATCGAGTCGAGCTTTATTAAGCAAAATTTCTTTAACACCAAAGGAGAGCGCATTCAAGTTGCGCGGACTCCATTGTCGTAGCGCATTTGTTTAAAAGTTCGCGCGTATCCGCGGATAAGGCCTAGGATGCCGCGGGAAATCCGACGGAGGCCAGTCCCGTCGGGATGCAGCGCCCTCAGTTTGCGCAGGATCGACGCGTCTGCCAGCGTGACGTCGGGGCACGCCAACCGTGCAGCGGTCGCCGAGAAATCGGTCGGGAAACCGACCTTTGCCTTGACCGGCGCCCTGCCGCGCCGGTCGCTGACAAGCGCTCCGGTCGGCGATCGAGCGGACTTCGGCGGTGAACCTGTAGCCTCGACCGACCTCGGTGCGGATAACGTCGCGGTCTTCGCCAAGCGCCTTCCGCAACGCGAAGATTTGAGTCTTCAGGTTCTCCTCCGCGACAACGATGCCCAGCCACACACGGCTCATAAGCTCGTCCTTGGTGACCAGCGATCCGTCGGCCTCCAGCAACACCAGGAGGAGATCGAGGGCGCGCGTCCCCAATTCTATCGACACGCCGTCGGCGACCAGTTGCCGCTGGCGCAGCAGCACGCGGAAACGGCCGAATTCGAGTGCCGGTTCGGCTGGCGCCCGGGGCGGCCGATCCTCGGCGATCGACGAATTGTTGCGAGGCCTCGCCGTAACCGCTTCCATGAGCTCTCTCTGCTAGAAGGAATAGAACCGCGGCTTAAGGCTAACAGAGCGTTCACGCCGTACTATTGCACCTGCGGGTGAATGGATGCCACGTGAGGATCATCCGCATTACACTTTAGTTTAGGACCCCTCTAAAAAGCCCCACGAACGGCGGCCAAAGCCGGACCACCCAGACGGTCGGTCGGACCTTTAGTCGGGTTTGACAGCTCTGAGACTGCTCCGCTGTGGGCTTCAACTTGTCGCCCTCCGGGCCAAGTTCGGGAGTCGCGGGGATCAACCCTAAGTCGGTCTTGCGCGGGCTTGATCCGCGCATCCACGCCTTTGTTGCGAGAGCTCGAAGGCCTGGTGAGCGCACGTAAGAGGGATCTGACCGGACGTAAGAGGGCGTTCATGACCGCCGGCTCGACAAACCAGCGGCCAGCGGATCCTCCAGCGTCTGTTGGGCAGACTTCACGAGACCTTACTGAATTTTACCACGATTAACCGGCCCCGGCCGGCCAGCCGTGCCACTTTGCCCGCGTCGATGAGACAAACCGACCCTGATCTGGATCCTCAAAAGGAGAGCACGGGATCGTGTGGCTCGGGAGGCGCATCGATTGCAATGCTGGCTCATCGGTTCAAGAGGCGCCGTGTATTCGGGGGCTTTTGGAACCTGTCGTTTACCGCTCAACACCGAAAGGAGATACCGCCGTGAAAACCGAGGATGCAAGGGCTAGGCGCATGGCGTCACTCGACACGCCATCCTACCTGGCAGCCGACGCGAAGCAGGAGATCTCTGCAGCGCTGACGACATTACTCGCAGACATGTTCGCGCTGTATGTAAAAACCAAGAATTTCCACTGGCACGTCTCCGGCCCGCACTTCCGCGATTACCACCTGATGCTGGATGAGCAGGGGACGCAAATTTTTGCGACGACCGACGACATCGCCGAGCGCGTCCGTAAGCTCGGCGGCACGACCATTCGCTCGATCGGCCATATCGGGCGGCTACAGCGTGTGTTGGACAATGAAGCCGACTACGTCACCGCATCCGATATGCTGTCGGAACTTCGCGACGATAATACTCAACTGGCGGCGCGGCTGCGCGAGACACACTCGCTCTGCGACGAACACCAAGATGTCGCCACTGCGAGTTTGATCGAGATTTGGATCGACGAAGCGGAGAAGCGGGCCTGGTTCCTTTTCGAAGCCACCCGTCACGGTTAGCCCTCCGCTCATTGTCACAGGCGTTGGCGAAATAGCCGTCGTTGAGATGACGCCGGCTATGGCCAACGCCGCCTTTCGTGCCAGTAACAGCGGCCAGCAAAAGGAGTGACCGCATGACAACGTTCATCACTAAGGACGGCACGGAGATCTTCTACAAGGACTGGGGTTCGGGCCAGCCGATCGTGTTCAGCCATGGCTGGCCGCTGTCGGCCGATGATTGGGATGCGCAGTTGCTGTTCTTCCTCAATCACGGCTATCGCGTTATCGCGCATGACCGCCGTGGTCATGGTCGCTCGACCCAGACCGCCGACGGCCACGATATGGACCATTATGCCGACGATTTGGCGGCTCTGACGGCGCATCTCGACCTGAAAAACGCCATCCATGTCGGCCATTCCACCGGCGGCGGCGAAGTGGCGCGCTATCTGGGTCGGCATGGCGAAAGCCGGGTAGCCAAGGCGGCGCTGATCAGCGCGGTGCCGCCGCTCATGGTGAAGACGGCGGCCAATCCGCTCGGGCTTCCCAAGGAAGTGTTTGACGGCTTCCAGGCGCAACTCGCCGCCAATCGTTCACAATTCTATCGCGACGTGGCGGCCGGGCCTTTCTACGGCTACAACCGGCCGGGCGCGAAAGCCTCGGAAGCCGTCATTCAGAATTGGTGGCGCCAAGGCATGATGGGGGGCGCCAAGGCGCATTACGACGGCATTGTGGCCTTTTCGCAAACCGATTTCACGGAAGACCTAAAGAAAATCACCGTTCCGGTGTTGGTCATGCATAGCGAAGACGACCAGATCGTACCCTATGTCGCCTCCGGGCCGCTGTCCGCAAAGCTGCTGAAGAACGGAACCCTGAAAAGCTATAAGGGCTTCCCCCACGGCATGCCCACAACGGAAGCGGACACCATCAATTCCGACCTGTTGGCGTTCATCAAAAGCTAGCCACCGCCGGAAATCCGAGGTGCGGCAATTGGTCGGGCGGGCGGAGTCCAGCGCAACCCGCCATCGCTTCCGCAGCCGGGACTGCGGGTTACCCCCGCCCTACGCTCGTTGATGTTCGCTAGCCGACGGAATAAATTCGCGGTATCGGGTGGCGGCGACATCGTCTTTCGAGCGAGGTGTTATCAGGACCCGCCTGCAGAGGCCCAACTCGCGTCAGCGATCGATCACGATATCGCCCAGCGGCTGAGAGCAGCATATCAGCACATAGCCGTCGGCCGGCGGCTCAACCGGGTCGGGGCGATAGCCAACGGCGCCGGCGATGAGCGCGGTCTCGCAATTGTGGTAGACTCCGGTACGGCACGACCATCGCACCGGGACATCGCACGCCTCGGCCAATTCGAGCAGGCTCTGGAACGCCGGGCCCCAGCGGACATCGAGACCGCTTTGCGCGAAGGCTATGAGTGGCCCCGGGCCGGCGGCGCCGGACGGCAAGTGCGGCGGCTTGAGCGGGGCCGCGGCGATTCCCGGCGTCATGGCCGGACCCGCTCCGAATATCTCGCTGTGGATGTGGTTGGCGGCCACGCCCCAGGCTGAGAGGCCTGCCGGCAGCTCGGTCATGAAGGCAGGCGGTCGGCAAGCGCACCTCAGACCCGGTCGCGCCATTCGGCAACCGAGCCGAGCCGTCCGCCCGCGATCGCCGCATCCGCCATCATCGCTCCGGCGCTCGCGGATTACGAGCTTAGCGGAGCAAATAGTTAATTTATAGTCGTATTTACGCTAATTTTAGCGGTATTGAGCGAGACCGGCAGAGTTCAACGGAAGCCGGCCTTTTTCAACCCTTCGAGGATGTGGTCGCGGGCCTCCTGGGTGCCGAATTGCTCGGCGAAAATTCGCGCGTCGAAGAACGGGGAAAGGTGCATGACGACGACACGATCGCCCTCGGCATCCTGGTTTCTTCCCATCTCGGCGTAGGTGGCAGCAAGGAACGGACGGGTGGCCATCTGAATGCTGCGCCCGGGGCTGCGGGAGAGAGCGCGGTCACAGCTCTCGACCGCTTCGGCGTAGCGGCCAAGGAAAAAATACGAAAAGCATAAATTTTGGGATGTCAGGGCATGGGCACGGTCAAAGCGGAGCGCGCCTTCGAGCCAGGGCAGCGCCTCCGCCGCTCTACCCGCCCACACCAAAATGTTCCCACGCTGGCCATAGCTCTCCGCGTCGCTCGGATTGATCTCGAGCGCGCGGTCGATCTGACCCAACGCCAGCTGATACCGTCTCTTGTACATGTTGATGATCGCGAGCAGGCGGTAAGCGCTGGTCGTCGACGGGTCGAGCGCGAGAGCTTTCTGCGCGAGCGTCTCGGCCTGCTCGAGCTCATCTTGGCGGAATTCGGTCCATCCCGAGACGACGGCCTCGAAATGCGATCCACCGAGCGCCGCATAAGCTGCGGCATAGCTCGGGTCGAGATCGATCGCGCGCTGAAAGAGGGCAGCCGCCTCGTCGTTCTTGTCGCGGCTCGGATGCGACAGGAATTCGCGGCCGCGCAGCACATATTCGTAAGCGGCGAGATTCTCGGTGGGCTTGGTGAGGATACGCTCCCGCTCGAAGCGGGTCAGTTTTACCGCCCCTGCACCGACGACGCGGCGGGCGATATCGTCCTGTACGGCAAAGATGTCCTTGCCCTCGGAATCATAGGTTTCCGACCAGACGTGAACCCCCGTCGCGGCCTCGGTCAATTCGGCATTGACCCGAATACGATCCCCGGCACGCCGGACGCTGCCTTCGAGCAGGTAGCGCGCATCGAGGAGGCGCCCGATCTCGGCAGGCGCGGCATTCGAGTCTTTGAATGGAAAGCTCGCCGATTTGGCGATAACCAGCAGGTTCGAGAATTGGCCGAGCGCCGTAACGACGTCCTCGGTGATTCCGTCGCTGAAGAAATCCTGGCTCGCGTCGCCAGATTGATTCTTAAAGGGCAATACCGCTATCGACGGACGTCCCGCGAGACGTGCCGGTGAGGCGAGGCTCGTAACTTCTAGGGGCTTGGGCGCAGCGCCGAGCCACGAAATTTCCCGGATTGTGTCCAAGTGGAGTGCCCAAGCGGCAAGACCGCCCACGGCCAGCACGATGGCTCCTGCCGCCGCCAGCAGCGAGCGCGGCCTCCGTTTTGCCGGGGGCGCTGCCGCCGGCATGCCCACCGCGTAAGCGCGGACCGGCTCGGCGATGTTCTTGACCCGGTGATGCCCCAGCGGGCGGTAATCGAGATCTAGTTTGTTCCGGACCTGGTCGTAGACCGTCTGCGAGATGCAGACCGTGCCAGGCTGGGTGAGCGCCTCGAGCCGAGCGGCGATATTGACGCCATCGCCAAAGATGTCGTCATCGTCGACGATGACGTCGCCGAGATTGACGCCGATCCGCAGCTCCAGACGCCGCTCCGGCGGCAGCGGATCGTTGATCGCACGTAAGGCCCGCTGCATCTCGACGGCGCAGTTCAACGCATCGACAACGCTCGCAAAATCCGCCAGCACGCTGTCGCCCGCCGTCCCGACGATGCGGCCCCTATGTGCCGCGATCAGCGGGTCGACGGCGCCGCGGAGCTCGCCGAGCTTCTGATGCGTGCCGGCCTCGTCCTCGCCCATCAACCGGCTGAAGCCGGCTACGTCGGCATGCAGGATGGCGGCGAGCTTCCGCTTCCGAGAAGGAGCCGTCCCCGGAGGACCAAGTGAGTTATCGAGCAGGGTGCGCATCGCGGATCCGTTTGACCTCGCCGCAGTCGACGCGCACTAAAATAAACTTCAAGGGTCGCTGACGACCGTCGTGCGCTAGGAGGGAGCCCTATGGGGGGAAGTTGCCAATCGCCATTGAGGTTGTCCGCAGCGCTGGCCGGGTTGTTGTGTGCAACCGTCTTTGCGCCGGGAGCGCGCAGCGAAGAACCTAAGGTTTCGATCGGCGGCTATGATCCGGTCGCTTATTTCACCGACGGGAAACCCGTTCAGGGCAAGACCGAGATCGAATATCTGTGGCACAAATTACGCTGGCGCTTTGCCAACAAGGCCCATCGCAACCTATTCGCCAAAGAACCGGACCGCTACACGCCACAATATGATGGTTACTGCGCGATGGGCGCGGCGGCCGACGATGCCGCCCACAAGGACACGGTCGATCCCGAAGCTTGGGCAATTGTCGACGGCAAGCTCTATTTGGTGCACAACCAACATTGGCTGGGGGTATGGCAGGAGAAGCCCGAGGAGCATATCAGGCAGGCCGACCGTGACTGGGAGGCCGTCAAGAATTTGACGGGACCGGAGATCGTCGGGCCACCCTGCGCTGCGTCGCCCCCCACGACCAAGGTCGCGCTCCGGGACGGCGGACATGTGGTCAATGTCGGCGGTCAGTTCGCGCGCGACACGGCCGGCAATGTCGTCGGCAAGGGCAACCTGCAGCAGCAAATCGAGCAGGTCGGCAAGAACGTCGGCGCGTGCCTCGAAGCGGGAGGTGCAACCGTCAAGGACATTGTCTTCACGGTCAGCTACGTCAAGCAGCCCACCGAATTCGACAAATATGCCGATCTGCGCCAGCGGTACTTCGGCCCGCCTTCGCCGGATAGCGCGGTCGTCGGGATGCCGCCATCGACCGACCCCGATCTGCTGGTGCAGGTCGACGCCATCGCCAAGATCCCCTAACCAAGGGAGGCTTTTCCGGCACGACCTTTGGCGGGCGATCTGACGACTCTTAATCCGTTGTTTCCGCTCCCTCAGCGCTGTGCAGATTCGGTTGATAACCGATGCCGACTCCGTTGTTTCTCGGCATCGCAGATTCAGACCTAACTGATTGATCTAACAAGCGTTAGTAGGCTGCGCGCCAGCTGTCTCAGGGCGTGCAGCCGCGGTTTTCGTTGTTTTTGGCACCGCCCGGAGGCCCGAATGCGCCCTAGATCTCGCCCTCCTGCTTCAGCATGCGCACGGTGTTACGCAGCGCCTTCACCGTGTCCACGAGCTCGGCCTCGCCATGGGTCGCCGAAGTGACGCCGCCCGGGCTGCCGCTGAAGTCGACCCCGCCGGTCATCATCGCCAATCGCAATTTGTGCACGACCCCGGCCTGGCGATTGCCGGCGAGCGCCTCCATCGGCTGCTGTAGCGGGTCGAAGCGGGTGGGGACGATCGTCCGGTGGTCGGGGTTCGTGAAGATGTGGAAGTTCGAAAACATGCGGTAGGCCGCCCATCGCACGTGCTCTTCTTCGAAGACTTCGTTGATCCGGCGGCACAGGGTCTCCGAGTAGCGGTTGGCGCGGGCGCAGGCGTCGGTCGTGCCGACGATTTCGAGTGCGGCGACCCCGGCGGCGGCCGAGAGCGGGTTGGCGTTGAACGTGCCCTGATGGGAGATCTTCTCGCGGTCGGAGGCCTTGGCGACCTGGAAATCGAGAAGGTCGAGGATGTCCTTGCGGCCGGCGACCGCGCCGCCCGGCAACCCGCCGGCGAGGATTTTGGCCAGGGTCGTGAGATCGGGTCGGATGCCGTATTCGGCCTGCGCCCCGCCGGGCGAAACGCGGAAACCGGTCACGACCTCGTCGAAGATCAGCACGACGCCGTGCTGCCGGGTCAATTCGCGCAACGCGGTCAGGAATTGCGGATCGATCGGCAGCCGCGCGCCATGCGCGCCGGTCGGCTCAATGATCGCCGCGGCAATGTCGCCGTTTTCTTCGAGCAGGCGGGCGAGCCCTTCGGCGTCGTTCTGCTCCGCCAGCAGAAGACCGCCGGCAACCCCCGACAGGACGCCCGGTGTCGGACTGCCGTCGAAATGGCTCGCGTAGCCCGATGTCATGTGATCGTGCCAGCCGTGGAAGTGATGCTTGAAGCGGATCAGCTTCGACTTGCCGGTGAAGGCGCGGGAGAGCCGCACCGCCATCAGGGTGGCCTCGGTGCCCGAGGAGGTGAAACGCACGCGTTCGGCCGAGGGCACGAGCTTCACGACCCACTCGGCCCAGGCGATTTCGGTCTCGTGCGAGGCGCCGAAATGGGTACCGCGTTCGATCTGTCGATTGACCGCCTCGACGACCTTCGGATGGCTGTGGCCGAGCAACAGCGCGCCATGGCCGCCGAAATAGTCGACGTAGCAATGGCCGTCGACATCCCATTTCCGCGGCCCGTTCGCCCGCGCGATATAAAGCCCGTAGGGCTCGATATAGCGCGAATCATGGGTAACGCCGCTGGGGAATAGCCGGCTCGCCTTCTCGGAGGCGGCAGCCGAACCCGGGGTCGCGGCGCGATAGGCGGCGATGATCGGCGAATTCGTCGTCAAGGTGTCGGGCATGGCGGTCGCTCCTCGATCGGCAGAGGCTTTGACGATGTTAGGCCCAATGCCGCCCCGGGGCCAATTAGAAAGGCTGGGCCAATGAGAAAGGCCGCCCCGAGAGGCGGCCTTTCCGTTAACCGATAACCGGCGGCCAATCACGGCCGCGAGCCGTCGCCCTCAGGCGAGGACCTCCAGCTGAGTGGGGATCCTGGTCGCGGCAGCGGATGACCGCGGTTGATGACTAGACACAGGATCACCTCCTTTCAGTTGTTGCGACGAAGGGGAGTAACCTACGAAAAACGCCGCAACACGACAAGCGGTCTTATTGTCAATCGCAGCGTTCGCTGCGCCCCGCTTTCGCGCTACACTCGGGAAAACCCAGAGATTCAGCCAAAAGGAGTGACAATGCGCCGCAGTGAAGACCGCATCCTGACGACACATACCGGCAGCCTGCCGCGCCCGCCGGAGCTGACCCGTCTCTATGTACGCCGAGCGAAGGGAGAATTGGTCGACGCCGCCGACATCGAAAAACTCGGCCAGGCGGCGTTGCGCTCGGTCCTGCGCAAGCAGGCCGAAGCCGGGGTCGACATCGGCAACAACGGCGAGCAGCAGCGCGAGGGATTTTTCCTCCACATCCGGCACCGCATGAGCGGCTTTGGCGGGTCGTGGCAGCGCCGGACGCGCGCCGACGCGCTGCGCTATCCGGCATTCAAGCAGATGATGGAGCAACAGCTCGCCGCCAAGGAGGCGGTCAGCAACATGGGGCCGCCAAAGGCGATCGGCGAAATCCGCTATCTCGGGACAGAGGCGATCGAAGCCGAATGTGCCGACTTCCGGGCCGCGCTTGCCGATACCGGGACCCGTTTCGTCGAGCCGTTCGTGACCGCGCCGTCTCCGGGGATCATCGCCGGCGCGATGAAGAACGAGCATTACGACACCGAAGAGGCCTATCTCGACGCACTAGGCGCGGCCCTCAAACCCGAATACGAGACGATCGTGCAGCAGGGATTTCTGTTGCAGCTCGACTGCCCCGATCTGGCGCTCGAACGCCACCTCTCTTACCAGGACCGCCCGCTCGGCGATTTCCTCCGCTTTGTCGAGCGCGTCGTCGCGACGATCAACAAGGCCTTGGAGAATGTGCCACGCGATCGCGTCCGGCTGCATGTCTGCTGGGGCAACTACGAAGGGCCGCACGATTGCGACGTGCCGCTGGCCGACATCTTGCCGGTCATCGAACAAGCCAATGTAGGCGCCTTTTTCTTCCCCTTCGCCAATCCGCGGCACGCCCATGAATACCGGGTGTTCGAAAAATTGCCGCTCGCCGGCGACCAGATCTTAATTGGCGGAGTTATCGACAGCCTGACCAATTTCGTCGAGCACCCCGAAGCCGTCGCCGATCGGCTGGAACGCATCGCGGCGGCGGTCGGCGATCCGCACCGCGTAATCGCCGGCACCGATTGCGGCTTCGACACTTCGGCCGGGATGGGCCGGGTCGCCGAAGACGTCGTCTGGGCCAAGCTCAAATCGCTCGCCGAAGGCGCCCGCATCGCCTCCAAACGGCTTGGGATGGGGTAAAACCCAGCAGGGGGGGGCCCGGAGGGAGGAGTTCAATGATGCCGAACAGCGCGAAGCCGTTCGTAGAGGCACGCGATATGTTGCTGCGGCTGCGCACGGATTACGACGCAGCGATGCGGGAATTCCGCTGGCCGGTGATGGATCGGTTCAACTGGGCGCTCGACTATTTCGGCCATTTGCCGCCGGAGCCACTGGCGCTGTGGTGCATCGGCACGATAGAGGAGAGGCTCAGTTTCGGCGAGCTGCAGGCTCGCTCAAATCAGGTGGCCAACCATCTGCGCCAATTGGGCGTGCGGCGCGGCGATCGTGTGATGCTGTTGCTGCCCAATGTGCGGCAATTGTGGGAGGCGATGCTGGCGCTGATCAAATTGGGCGCCGTCTTCAGTCCATCCCCGACTTTGCTGACCGAGGCGGAAATCAAGGACCGGTTCGAATGCGGACGGATGCGTCATGCCATTATCGATGCTTCGCTCGTCGGACGCTTGGCGAATCTAACGGGCGGCTTTACCCGAATTGCCGTCGGCGGCGCACCCGGTTGGCACCGGTTCGAGGATGCCTACGACGCGGCGAAGACGTTCGCGCTCGATGGCGAGACGCGCCCGAACGATCCGCTCTTGCTATATTTCACCTCCGGCACCACGGCGAAACCGAAGCTCGTTCTGCATACCCATCAGAGCTATCCGGTCGGGCTGTTGAGCGCGATGTATGCCTACGGGCTGCAACCAGGTGATGTGTGCCTGGGGATCGCGCCGCCCGGGTGGGCGGCCCATGTGTACGGCCTCTTTGCAGCGTGGAGCACTCCGGCCGCGATTGTGGCACTGGCACAGCCGCGATTCGACGCGAACAGGGTACTCGAGGTATTGCGACGCTGCGGTGTGACACTGTTTGGGGGACCGCCGACGGTTTGGCGCCTGCTGATCCAGCAGGATATGGGCTCCCGGCCGGCGTCGCTGCGCGAAGTGCTCTCGGGCGGTGAGCCGCTCAACCCCGAAGTGATCGAGCATGTCGAGCGCGTCTGGGGGCTGACTTTGCGCGACGTCTACGGGCAGACCGAGACGACGATGACGGTAGGCAATTCGCCCGGCCAGGCGATCGTGCCGGGGTCCATGGGCCGGCCGATGCCCGGCTATGACATGAAACTCCTCGACGAGAATGGAGCGGAGGCCCAAGAGGGGGAGATCGCGATTGCACTCGAACCCCGGCCGCTCGGGCTGCTACAGGGCTACGAGCAGGCGGACGGCTCGATCCTTCCGATCGAGGGCCGGTATTACCGTACCGGCGACCTGGCTCGGTCGGATTCCGAGGGGCGGCTCACTTTCCTCGGCCGGACCGACGACGTGTTCAAATCCTCCGATTACCGCCTCAGCCCGTTCGAGATCGAGAGTGCGCTAATCGAGCACGAGGCGGTGGCAGAGGTCGCGGTAGTGCCATCGCCCGACCCGCAACGCCTGGTCGTGCCGAAAGCTTTCATCACTCTGGCCGCGGGGCATCTGCCCGACAGCGCGACGGCATTCGATATTTTTTCGCGAACCCGCGAGCGATTGGCGTCGTACAAGCGGGTGCGGCGGATCGAGTTTTGTGAATTGCCCAAAACGATCTCGGGCAAGATCCGGCGCGCGGAACTGCGCCAACAGGAAGCGACGCGCCGGGAGCGCGGCGCGGCGGAATTCTGGGAGGAGGACTTCCCGGAGCTGGCGCGCGACAAGGCGCCTGGATAGTGTCACATTTTGGTGAGACACTACCTGCGCCGTTGACGTGGAGCGAAGGGTGTATGCCCTGAACGGGCGGGTCGGGCTGGTCACCGGCGCGGGCGGCGGCATCGGACGCGCAATCGCGCGGCGCCTGTCCCGCGAGAGTATGGCGATTGCCGTGCTCGACCGCGACGCCGCAGCCGCTAGGGCCGTTGCCGCGGAAATCGGCGGTCTCGCCGTGACGGCCCATGTGACCTCCGAAGACGAGGTGGGCCGTGCCGTCGAGGCCGTCCTCGCCCGTCTTGGGCAGATCGATGTGCTCGTCAACAATGCTGGCGTTGCCTGGATGGGGCCGGCCCTGGAGATGCCGCTCGAGGCATTGCAGGCGATGCTGCGAATCAATGTCGAAGGCGTGTTCATCGTCAGCCGCGCCGTGCTGCCGCACATGATCGGGCGGCGCGCGGGATCGGTCGTCAATCTCGCCTCGTGGGCTGGTAAGACCGGCAACGCTTTCTTCGCCGGGTATAGCGCGAGCAAATTTGCCGTCATCGGCCTGACCCAGGCTTTGGCGCGGGAGATGGCGCCGCACGGCATCCGGGTCAATGCGATCTGCCCGGGGATCGTCGTCGACACCGCAATGCGCACCGCGATCGAGGCGCAGCAGCGGCAATACGGGCTTCCCGAAACGGCGGAGCGGGAGAAGTCGATCCCGATCGGCCACGTTTCGGTGCCGGAAGACGTGGCGCGGGTCGCCGCCTTTCTCGCCTCTGACGAGGCATCCTATATGACCGGCGAGTTGATCAATCTCTCCGGCGGCCTGTTGATGGATTGAGGCGGCAAAGCGATGAGCGAGATGACCAAAGTCAGCGAGCTGTACGATCGGGATTTCTTCCTCTGGACCCAGGAGCAGGCGGCGGCGTTGCGAGCAGTCAGAAAATCGAATTTGCCGCTCGACTGGGACAACCTCGCAGAGGAGATAGAAAGCTTGGGAACGTCGCAGCGGACCGAGCTCAATTCGCAGGTCAGGCGGATTCTCCGGCATCTGTTCAAGCTCGAGGCATCCCCGGCCGCCGATCCACGTGCCGGATGGCGTACGACTGTCCGCGACGCACGAATAGAGATCGAAGATCTGTTTGAAGCCAGTCCCAGTCTTCGGCGAGAAATCGATGTCGTCTTGAAAAGACAGAGCGCCACTGCCGCAAAACTCGCCGCCCACGATCTCGAAGACCACGGCGAGCCGGCCGAGGCGGTTTGGGCGCGGCTCGAGAAAGGCGGATTTACGGCCGAGCAAGTCATCGGCGACTGGTTCCCGGACGCCGCGGGCTAACTCGCGCTCACGCGCCGCGCCCGGCAGCCCGCGGTGCGCGGCCGTGGACATGCACGTGCCGGCCGCCTGCTTCTTCGAGGATCCGCGTCGCCGTCAGTTCGCGCTCCGAATCCTCGCACCTCGCCCATAAGAGCGCCGCCCCGGCATGGAGCGCCGCCGCGAAATCCTCGGCGTGGCGCGGCGCGGTGTAGTCGTCGAACAATTCCTTCAATGCCGCGCCGCCGAGACCGGCGCCGACCAGCGCGGCGACCGTCGCGGCGATCGGACCGCCCGACAGCAGAATGATGCCTGCCACGGTCAACGGCGCGATGTATTTGATCTCGTCGGCAAGACCTGCCGGCAACAGCTTCGACTGAGGCGCGGGCGGCTCACCGGCGGCGGCCAGCGAATTGTGCGAGGCCAATACCGAAATGTCGGCCGTGTCGAACCCGGCGGCGAGCAGGTTCGCAACGGCGCGGTGGAAATGCTCGCGGTCGGGAAACGAGGCGACCGCCTCGCGAATGACCGGGAAAGACGGCGAAGTCTCGGCCATGCCGATCCTCTCTTTCGTGCTCGGGCCTCCTCTTATGCTACCGTCAAACACCCGCAAGCGTCGCCCCTCGCCGATGAACGAATATTCCCCTCCGGCCCCATCGCCGGTGATGGCCCAATACCTCGAGATCAAGGAGGCGAACCCCGGCTGCCTGTTGTTCTTCCGGATGGGGGATTTTTTCGAGCTGTTCTTTGAGGACGCGGTCGCCGCGGCGCAGGCGCTCGACATCGCGCTGACCAAGCGCGGCCGGCACGAGGGGGCCGACATCCCGATGTGCGGCGTGCCGGTGCACACCGCCGAGGCCTATCTCGCACGGCTGATCCGCGCCGGGTTCAAGGTCGCGATCTGCGACCAGATCGAGGATCCCGCCGAGGCGCGGCGACGCGGCGGCAAGGGGCCGGTGCGGCGGGCGGTCACCCGCGTCGTCACCGCCGGCACCCTGACCGAGGAGGGGCTGCTCGACGCGCGCCGGCACAATTATCTCGCCGGCATCGCCGAGGCGGGGGGCGCGATGGGGCTCGCCTGGCTCGATCTGTCGACCGGCGCCTTTGCGTTGATGCCGAGCACCGAGCCGACCCTCGCCGGCGATCTCGCCCGCCTGATGCCGGGCGAGATCCTGCTGCCGGAACGGCTGCTGACCCGCCCGGCGCTCTTCGAGCTGCTCGCCGAATGGAAGCCGGTTCTGACGCCGCTGCCCAATCCCCGTTTCGAGAGCGAAGCCGCGCGCCGCCGCCTGCAGGAATTCTACGGAGTTGGCGCGCTCGACGGATTTGGCGGCTTCGGCCGGGCCGAGCTCGCCGCCGCCGGCGCCCTCGTCGACTATGTCGGGCTGACCCAGCAGGGGCGGGCGCCGCATCTGCAACCGCCGCGGCAGATCATGCCGGCTTCGGTCATGCAGATCGACGCCGCGACCCGCCGCAATCTCGAACTGATGGCAACCCTCGCCGGCGAGCGCAAGGGCAGCCTCGTCGCGACGATCGATCGGACCGTAACCGCTGCCGGCGCCCGCCTTCTCGCCGATCACCTCGCGGCGCCACTGACCGAGCCTGCCGCGATCGCGGGGCGGCTAGACGCGGTCGAATTTTTTCTCGACCGCCCGGAGCTGCGCGCGGCCTTGCGCGAGCGCCTGAAGCGCTGCCCGGACATCGAGCGGGGCTTGACCCGCCTCAGCCTCGGCCGCGGCGGCCCACGCGACCTTGCGGCGTTGGGCCAGTCGCTGGAGGAAACCGCCGCGTTGCGCGGCCTGCTGGCCGAGCCGGGTCTCGTGCCGTTGCCCGAGCGGCTCGCTGCCGCGCAGCGGGGGCTCGGCGAGCACGGCGCCCTCGTCGAGCGCCTCCGCCGTGCGCTCGCCGCCGAATTGCCGCTCTTTGCCCGCGACGGCGCGTTCATCGCCCCCGGATATTCGGACGAGCTTGATGAATGGCGCGGCCTGCGCGACGAGAGCCGCCGGATGATCGCGGCATTGCAGGCGCGTTATGCCGGCGAGACCGCGATCGGCGCACTGAAGATCCGCCACAACAACGTCATCGGATATTACATCGAGGTGTCGGCGAACCATGCCGGCAAGCTCGGGCAGGAATTCATCCACCGCCAGACGATGGCGGGGGCGCAGCGCTATACGACGTCCGAATTGGCCGATCTCGAAACCAGGATCGCCAGTGCCGCCGAGCGGGCTTTGGCATTGGAATTGCGCCTCTACGAGGATCTCGTCAGCGAGGTGATGGCCCGCCACGCCGAGATCGCTGCAGCCGCGGCGGCGCTCGCCACACTCGATCTCGCGGCGGCGCTGGCCGAGCTCGCGGCTGAGGCGCTGTGGGTGCGGCCAGCAGTGGACGAGACCACCGCCTTCGAGCTAGTGGGCGGGCGTCATCCGACCGTGGAGGCGGCGCTGGCCGGGGAGGGCAGGGGAGGGGGGTTCGTCGCCAATGACTGCGCGTTGGCCGAGGACCGGATCTGGCTCGTCACCGGCCCCAACATGGCGGGCAAAAGCACCTTTCTGCGCCAGAACGCGCTAATCGCCATTCTGGCGCAGATGGGCTCCTATGTGCCCGCCCGGTCGGCGCGGATCGGCATTGTCGATCGCCTGTTCAGCCGGGTCGGCGCCGCCGACGATCTGGCGCGCGGCCGCTCGACCTTTATGGTCGAGATGGTCGAGACCGCGGCGATCCTGAACCAGGCGGGCCCGCGCTCCTTCGTCATACTCGATGAGATCGGCCGCGGCACTGCGACCTTCGACGGCCTCTCGATCGCCTGGGCCACTCTCGAGCACCTGCACGAGGTCAACCGCTGCCGCACCCTCTTCGCGACGCATTACCACGAATTGACCGCGCTCGCCGCCAAGCTCCCCTCCCTCGCGTGCCACACGATGCGGGTCAAGGAATGGAAGGGCGACGTCGTCTTTCTGCACGAGGTCGGCCCCGGCACCGCCGACCGCTCCTACGGCATCCATGTCGCCAAGCTCGCCGGTTTGCCAAAGACCGTAACGGCGCGCGCCGAGGAGGTGCTCTCGGTCCTCGAAAAGGGCGAGCAGGGCGGCGCGCTCGCCCGCCTCGCCGACGACCTGCCGCTGTTCAGCGCCGCCCGCCGCCGCGCCGAGCCGCCGCCCTCCGAATCCGCCGCCGAAGCCTTGCTGCGCGACACCCGCCCCGACGAGCTGACCCCGCGCGAAGCCCTCGATCTCATCTACCGGCTGAAGAGGATGGCGGCGGAATAAGGCACCGAGTGCTGGTTCGTTCATTGCTAGATAGGGGAAAATACGGGGCAAAGAGAGGGACCGCGGCCGGGCCAGGCGACCGAGCCCATGCCGGCGAGTCACCGGTATTTGGCGCCTCTTCTAAGGGCAAATCCCCTCCACGGCTGAACACGGAATTAAATCTCCGGGAACGGGATTAGAACTTTCGCTCGGGCGAATTCGCGCGGCCATTGCAGGGGAATTCACCATTCCCCTAAGATTGCTCGACACCAACACCCCCGGCGCGCCCGAATGCGAACGAGACAGTGGCGAGGCAGGATCTGGGCCGCGCGGCTCGGCCTGCTTGCGCTCGCCCTCAACGCGCTGGTGCCGGTTCACCTCAGCTTTGACCTCGCCGAGTTGCTCGGGCCGCAGTGCGGCGCCCATGGCGCGGTCGATGGCGCCGAGCGGCGTCTGCTGGCGTTGCTCAGCGGACATCGTGAAGCGGGCGGCGCGTCCGACGAGCACGGCAAACATCACGCGTGCCCGGTGTGCAGCGCGCTCGGCGCCCTGGCCGGCTTTGCCCCGCCCGCGCCGACAGCGCTGCTGGCTCTGTTCCCCGTTGGGCTACCGACGGCGCATTCCGTAGTCCAAACCGAACGCGTCGGCGCTCCCGCCGCTTACCGCTCCCGCGCTCCGCCCGTCGCCTGAGCCTGCCGTCCTGTTGAGCTGCCGGGCCGCCTCTGCGCGGCCACGGCCCATTGGCATTTCAATCGGGAGCTTCTGCATGAATCCCATTCCTTCGCGGGCGGCCGGTGCTGCCGCCATCATCTTCCTGTCCGCAAATTCCGCAGCGTTCGCGCACGGCTTTGCCGGCGACCGCTTTTTTCCGGCAACGATCCTGACCGACGACCCGTTTGTCGCCAGCGAAATATCGCTGCCGACCTTCACCCTCAACCCGACCGCGAGCGACGGCTCGCGCGAGTTCGACATCGGCAGTGATCTGTCCATGTTGATCACCCCCAGCTGGGACTTCACGATCGGCAGCGATTGGGCCCATATACGCACCCCGGGCGTCGGCACGCAAACCGGGTTCCTGGGCCTCACCACCGGCACGCAATACCAGCTGTTCATCAACGGGCCGCACGAGGCGATGGCTCTCGCCGCACTCGACGTGACTTGGGGACATACCGGAAATTTATCGGTCGGCGCGCCCGCCTTCACCACATTGTCGCCGACCTTCGACTTCGGCAAAGGCTTTGGCGATTTGCCCGATTCGCTGCCTTGGCTGCGCCCGTTCGCGCTGACCGGCAATCTCAGCCTCAACTTGCCGACCCAGGCCGAGACCAACGGGATGTTCAACCCAAACAGCTTCTTTTATGGCTTCGCGATCGAATACAGCATTCCGTACCTCCAGAGCGAGGTCAGGGACATCGGTCTGGGACCGCCGTTCAACCGCCTGATCCCGCTCGTCGAGTTCGCGCTGACGACCTCCTTGGACCGCGGTCAAGGCGGCATCACCACCGGGACGGTGCAGCCCGGCTTCATCTGGGCCGGGCAATATTTCCAGGTCGGCGCCGAGATGATCATTCCGACCAACAGCCTCTCGGGGCACGGGATAGGCGGCGTGTTCCAGTTCCATATGTATCTCGACGATCTTTTCCCGCACAGCATCGGAAGGCCGATCTCCCAATGGTGAACCGCCGGATGATCGTGGCGGCGGCGGTCCTCGCCGGCGCCGTCACCATCGGGGCTGCGACCGTAGAGGCGCACGCCTTCCTCGACCATGCGAGCCCGGCGGTCGGCAGCACGGTGCCGACGGCGCCGGAAACCGTGACGATGTGGTTCACGCAACAGCTCGAACCGGCCTTCACGACGGCAACGGTGACCGACGCGTCGGGCAACACGGTCGATACGGGCCTCGCTCAGGTCGATCCGAACGACCCGATGGAATTGCGGGTGGGGCTGAAGAAGCTGTCGCCCGGAACCTATACCGTCTCGTGGCACGCCCTCTCCGTCGACACCCATACCACCACCGGGCACTTCACCTTCACGGTGACCGCCGGATGAGCCGCCTGGGTTGGTAGCTCGAGGCAATCGGGAGCAAAGGAAGCGATGGAGAACTTTCTGATTGCCGCCCGCTTCTTTCATTTTTCTGCAGTGATCATGTTGACCGGGGTGTTCGCCTTCGAGCGCCTCGTCGCCGGCCCGGCACTTCGGCAGTCCGGCGCCGCAGGTGCAAGCGCGGCCGGACTTCACCGGCGGCTCGGCTGGCTGGCTTGGGCGAGCCTGACGCTGGCGCTAGTCTCGGGCGCCGCCTGGCTCGTCGCTGTGGCGGCGGGTATGAGCGCGAAGCCGCTCGGCGTCGCGCTGTTGCAAGGCGCCGTACCGGTCGTGCTGACCCGCACGCGGTTTGGCGAGGATTGGCTGCTGCGGTTGGCCTTGGCCGTCCTGCTCGGCTTCTGTCTATCATGGCAACGCCGCCGGCCTAGTGGGGCGATCGGGTGGACGTCGCTCTGGCTCGCCGCGCTGATGCTGGCGAGCCTCGCCTGGGCCGGTCATGGTGCGGCTACGCCGGGTGCGCCTGGAGATGTGCACCTCACCGCGGATATCCTCCATCTCCTCGCTGCCGGGCTATGGCTGGGAACGCTCCCGCCCTTGATCCTGCTCCTGGCCGAGGCGCGACGGACCCGCGATGCCGATTGGGCGGCGGTTGTAGCGACGGCGACCCGGCGCTATTCGACATTGGCCGTGGCGAACGTGACGATTCTGCTCGCCGGCGGCTTGGTCAACACCTGGTTTCTCGCCGGCACGGTCCCGGCCTTGGTCGGGACGGAATATGGCCGCCTGCTCCTCGCCAAGATCGGTCTCTTCATCGCCATGCTGCTGGTTGCCGCGGTCAATCTGTTGCGCCTTACGCCGCGGCTCGCCGGTCGCACCGGAGGCACCCGCAATGTCATCTGGCGGACCGTTGCCCGATTGCAGGGCAACGCGCGGATCGAAACGGCGCTCGGGCTCGGCGTCCTCGGCATCGTCGGCGCGCTCGGCACCTTGCCGCCGGGCTTGCACAGCGAACCCGGGTGGCCATTCCCGTTCCGGCTCGACATTGGTGCGCTGACGCTCGGACCGCGCATCGTGTTGGCGATCCTGACGGCGGCCGTTTGCGTCTGCGCCGTAGCCGCCGTTGCTGCCGCCGCGGCCGGCCATTATCGTCGAACGGGCGCATTTGCCGCCGGCCTGCTGCTGTGCCTGGGATTCGGCTGGCTCCCGTTGCGCCCGGCGATCGAGCGCGCCTACCCGACCAGCTATTACGCCCCGACCCAACCCTATGCCGCGGCCTCCGTCGCCCACGGCGCCGGTCTTTATGCCGAGAATTGCGTCCTCTGCCACGGCGCAACCGGTCGCGGCGACGGCTCCGCCGCCGGCAGCCTGCCGATCCGGCCGGCCGATTTGACTGAACCGCATCTCTTCGCGCACAGCCCGGGCGACCTGTTCTGGTGGGTCAGTCACGGAATGGACCAGGGCGTGATGCCCGGCTTTGCCGGCGTGCTGAACCCAAGCCAGCGATGGGACGTAATCAATTTCATCCGCGCTCGCACCGCCGGTGTGCTCGCTGGCGGGATTGGACCAGAGGTCACTACCGCCGCGGCGCTGGAGGTGCCCGATTTCACCTTCGAAGCCGGCGGTGTGCAGCAGACGCTGAGGCAACTGCTCCAAACCGGGCCGGTGTTGCTCGTACTGTTCGCGGCGCCTGTCCCGCTCGCGCGTCTCCAGCGGCTGGCCGCGGTACACTCGCAGGTCAGCACCGCCGGCCTGCGCATCGTTGCAATCGGGCTCAGCTCCGCCCCGGAGGAAACCCCCGAAGGCGCGCGGGTGCCGCCCTTTGTCGTCGGCGTCTCATCCGAGGTGATCGCCGCGCTGGCCCTGTTTCGTGCGGCCGCCGATGGCGGCGAGACCGAACTGATGCTCGACCGAGCCGGAAACCTCCGCGCCCGCTGGACCAGTAACATGGGTGGCGGTCTGGCGTCGCCCGGTACATTGATTGCCGATGCCGAGCGCGTCGCTCGAATCTCCGTCACCGCCTCCGACCATGCGGCTCACACCCACTGACGGGCCACCGACCGTTGCTGCATCTGCAGCAAAATCTCGGCGGGAGAGATCGCCATTTCAGCTGAGCCGCGACGCCGGCAGTGCGCTAAAGCTTGTTGCCTATCTGACCCGACCGGCTGATCATGTGCGTTGAAGATCTTGGGTAATCTGGGAAAACACAGATCCGTCGGGGAAACGCCGTCATGACAACCGTCGACAATGCAGCAACCTTGCTGTCCGAGGCCGATCACCGCGCGCAATTGCGCCGGGCGGTGATCGCGAGCACGGTCGGCACGACGATCGAGTGGTACGATTTCCTGCTCTACAGCATCGTCACGGGTCTCGCCTTCGGGAAGCTCTTCTTCCCCGGATCCGACCCGCTGGTCGGTGTGCTGCAGGCGTTCGCGGTCTACACTGTCGGCTTTATCGCCCGGCCGATCGGGGCGGCGTTTTTTGGTCATTTCGGTGACCGCATCGGGCGCAAGGGGGCGCTGATCGCAACTCTCCTCACGACCGGATTGGCGACCTTCGCGGTGGGCTTTGTCCCGACCTACGAAACAGTTGGCATCTGGGGCGCCGTCATCCTGACGATCATCCGGTTTATTCAGGGGATCGGGGTCGGCGGCGAATGGGGCGGCTCGGTGCTGTTGTCGATGGAATGGGCGCGCACCAACCGCCATCGCGGCTTCATCACTTCCTGGCCGCAGTTCGGCGGCCCGGCCGGGCTCTTATTGGCAAATCTAGCGGTGTTCGTATTCAGCGCGATTTCCGGCGACCAGTTCCTCGTCTGGGGTTGGCGCATCCCGTTCATGCTGAGCATCGTCATGGTTGCGGTCGGGCTTTACATCCGCCTCGGCATCTTGGAGACGCCGGTCTTCCGGCGCCTGGTTGCCGAAGAGCGGATCGAGCGGGTCCCCGTGCTCGAAGTCATCAAGCGCCAGCCAAAGCAGATCATCCTGTCGGCCTTCGCCCGGATGGCCGAGCAGGCCCCCGCTTACATCTATCTCGCCTTTGTCTTCACCTATGGCACGCAGGTGCTGCACACCTCGCGCGATTTCCTTTTGACGGCGCTGATTGCCGCGGGGCTGGTGTCGTTTGTCACGATTCCGCTCGCCGGTCATCTGTCGGACCGGTTCGGCCGCAAGCGCATCTACCTGATCGGCTCGGTCGCGACCGGGATATTCGGCTTCATCTACTTCGCGATGCTGAACACGATGGTGCCGGCCTGGATCTTCCTCGGCATTATCCTGTCCTTTGTACCGCACGACCTGATGTACGGCCCGCAGGCCGCGCTGATCGCGGAATGCTTCACGCCGCGGCTGCGCTACAGCGGCTGCTCGATCGGGTATCAGCTCGCCTCAGTCATCGCCGGTGGCCCAGCGCCGCTGATCGCGACGGCGCTCCTCGCAGCGTTCGGATCGGGCTATGTGATCGCCGTCTATATTCTCATTTGCGCGATCGTCTCGATCATTGCGACGGCGCTGATGCCGGACCTCACCAACCGCGACATCTCGCAGGAGCACGCCTAGGGTGGGGGGACATCTCGAACATCGTCATGGAGGTACGCTGATGGGTAAGCTCGATGGAAAAGTCGCACTAGTAACCGGCTCGGGCCGCAACATCGGCCGCGCCACGGTACTGAAGCTGGCAGGGGAGGGGGCTCACGTCGTCGTCAATGCCCGCTCCAACCAGGCCGAGGCCGACGAGGTGGCGCGCGAAGCCCGCGACCGGGGGGTCAGGGCGCTCGCCGTCATCGCCGACGTCGCCAAGAAAGATGAAGTCGACGCGATGGTGGCTCGGGCAATGTCCGAATTCGGCCGCATCGACATCCTGATCAACAACGCCGCGATCCGCCCTCACAAGCCCTTCACAGAGGTCACGACACAAGACTGGGAGCACGTCAGGGGGGTCGTCCTCGACGGCGCCTTCTACTGCACGCAGGCGGCCATCGGGTCGATGGTCAAAAACCAGTATGGCCGCATCCTGTTCTTCACCGGCGAAGGCGCCTTCACCGGCGGCAGCGGACGCGCCCACGTATCCGCAGCAAAAATGGGTCTCGTCGGCCTGGCGCGAGCTTTGGCCTCCGAGTTCGCCGCCCAGAACATCCGCGCCAATGTGGTCTCACCCGGCAGCATCGATACCCGGCGCGACAATCCCGAATGGTATCAGGGGCGTGTGCCGAGCGCTGCCGGCATTCCATTGGGCCGTCAAGGGCTCGTGGACGAGATTGCCGCCACCTGCCTCTTTCTGGTCAGCGACGACGGCGGCTTCATCACCGGCCAGACTATCCACGTCAACGGCGGCACGGGGTACTACTGACGCCGGCGTGGATGCTGCTATTCACACTGGTTGGTGCCGCCCGGCGCCGAGGGTGACGGCATGTTGGAGCCCAGATTGCGATCGGTTCGTATCGTCCGTGTCTACTGGTTGGCTGAAGGTCCCCGCGGCTCTCCCGCAGTCTTGGTGTCGGAATTGCCGGGAGGGGTTGGCGGGTTATTTCCACGCTCTCGCCAAAAAATGTTCTGTTCTTCGGCAATGATGCCCTCGATGGCTTCCACGAACGTCAGGTAAGCCTCTCGCTCGGGCAATCCTCGGTAGGAACCGGCGCCGTGGGTATACAGGCGACGCTCGCGCTTCATCCGTTCTGATGCGGTCCGATACGATACCCAAGTCTCGCTATAGCGGGCGATGCGTTGCCAACCCGCTGCGATTGCAACGATGGCGCCGATCAACCCCGACACAATCGGCACCCACCTTTCAGTCCCGAACACCTGGAAAAAAGTAATCAATGCCCCCAGCACTATGGTGAGGAGATCCAATAATTCGGAGCGCGTCTTGAACAAGCCGGCTTTCTCGCTGTACCACGTGCGCTGATCGGCCAAGTCATTTTTGAAATATCGTTCAGCCAACGCATCTCGTTCCTTCGCTGTGGGGTCATCTACAGCGTGGTCCACCGCCTTTGGAATTTCGGGTGACGACTGAGTTGGCTGTTTGTCTGAGTCGCCCGCGGCTTCCTGCGGTAAGGCTTGGTCCCTGGCTCCAACCCCAACATCGATGGCGATAACCGAGGAATCCGTCATAGACTGAGCCACGGCGCTCCTCTCTCTCTGCGTCTCGACACCTCCGAGATCCTACCCTCGCGCGGTTCAACCAGCAATGTTGTCGGGTGGCGGGCACCCGCTGTTGACAAGCCGCAAACGCATCCGCAGACGGAAGAATACCGCACCAATTTGCGCTTGAGTCGCACCCTCCGATCGGGAGATGATTGCTGGCTCGCGGGGCAGTCTCGGGTTGAGAATACATGAATACGGTCTTCATCAGCTACAGAAGGGAGACTACTGCCGGAGAGGCCAGGGCTTTGTTCAATGAACTTTTGGGAAAGCTGGGTAAGAACTCCGTTTTCATGGACGTGGACAGCATCGCTTTGGGCCGTGACTTCCGCGGCGCACTGCAGAAAACACTGGAATCTTGCAACCTGATGCTGGTGCTGATTGGCAAAGACTGGGCCGATGTTAAAGACGAAGAGGGACGAATACGCTTACAAAATCCCGGTGATTTCGTGCGCCTCGAGATCGAAGCGGCGCTCAAGCGCGACATCGTTGTCACGCCGATCCTGGTGCAAGGGGCGCATATGCCCGCCCCCGAGCAATTACCCGCAGATATCAGGGACCTGGTTTATCGCAATGGGTTTGAGCTGAGCCACTCCCGGTGGGAGTCGGATTTTGCGGAAATGACCAGGCGGCTAAATCTCGACATTGCCAAAGAGGACAGGCGAGTCGAGCAATCCGCCTCCACTGCCGCCTCACCGGATACTTCTATTGCGCCGGATGCGCGACCAGCCCCAGGTCGCCGGTTCTTGCGTCGGCCAATCGGGGTGACGCGGCGGCAGGCACTGGGAGTTGCCGCGCTCGCGGCCGCTGGAACTGGCGCCATCATCGCTGCACCTTCCATCCGCAGGCTCTTATCAAAACCGTCGTTGCGGACTATTGCTTTCGACGTAGCAACCGTCGATTCGAGGGGGGTCCGGAACCCGCTGGAAAAATACAAAGCCGCGGTATTCACCGAAGTGCTCGGTTCCACTGCCGGGTTCGATATGGTGTCGATCCCGGGCGGCAGTTTCACGATGGGCTCGCCGGTCGACGAGCCGGAGCGCCAGGGCAATGAAGGCCCGCAGCACCATGTCACGCTGGCGCCGTTTTTTATCAGCGCATCCCCCGTCACTCAGGCCCAGTGGTCTGCCGCAGTATTGGCGCACCCCGACCAAATCCGCCGAAACCTCGACCCGAACTCGTCATTCTTCAAGGGCATCGATCTTCCGGTCGAGAGCATCACGTGGCACCAGGCGGAAGAATTTTGCCTGCGCCTCACGGCGATAACCGGGCGGGCCTATCGGCTGCCGAGCGAAGCCGAATGGGAATATGCCTGCCGCGCGGGCACGATGGGACCCTTTCATTTCGGGCCGACCATCACCCCCGAGCTGGCGAATTATTGTGGGACCGGCGGTGCGGTATGCGGCGAAAGCGACGGCAAGAGCATCGCCTCCGACACCTATAACGACCAGAGGTATGAATCGGGCGCCTATGGTGAGGGTCCTACGGGGGTTTTCCGAGGCAAGACGACGCCTCCGGGCACATTTCCGCCGAACCGGTTTGGCCTCTACGACATGCACGGCAATGTTTGGGAGTATTGCCTGGACAAGTGGAGCGCCAACTATGCCGATGTCCCGGTGGACGGCAGCGCTCGGGCCCCTCGGACAGCCAGCGGATATTGCGCGGCGGCTCGTGGTCCCACAACCCCGCCATCTGCCGCTCTGCCTACCGCGACAGCATTGCCCCCGACTTCTCAGGCTGGCAGGGCCGCATCGGTTTTAGGGTGGTTTGCACAATTTAGAGTGGTAAACAAAGACGTGCATCCACCGGCCTGACCCGGGGCGCTTCGAAACGGAGAGCGGCGATGCTTCCGCCCATCGATAAGCTCGCGATCTGCTTTGCCCATGTTGCCTATCAGCTGCATGAGCGGTTTTCGGCCCTCGATACCGGGATCAACAGCTTCGCTGTTCGCGATCCCGAGACGTTGGAGAACCGGGTGGGCGATGCCGACGTGCTGGTGATTTCGGGACTGTGGCACGACGGCCTTCTCGCGCGCGCGGGCAAGCTCCGCTTCATTCAGGCGATTGGCGCCGGCACCGACCAGTTTCCGTTCGAAGAACTGAAGAAGCGCGGCATCCGCCTGGCGAGCGCGCGCGGCGTCAACTACCGCGCGGTCGCGGAGCACGCGATGGCCCTCATTCTCGCATTGAGCCGCCGGCTTCCCGAGGCGCGGGACAACCAAGCCAAGCGCGTCTGGCGCGGCATGATCGGCGATCTCTCAAATCGCGAGGACGAGCTCGGCGGCAAGACGCTTCTCGTCGTCGGCTTGGGGCAGATAGGCGGGCGCCTGGCCGAGCTCGCCAAAGCCTTCGATATGCGCGTTGTCGGGCTTCGGCGTCAGCCGGCCGCGGGCCGCGGCGCGGCCGACGAGGTGCACGCGATGGGCGAGCTCAGGTCCCTTCTGCCACAGGCCGATTTTGTCGCCCTGACCTGCCCGCTGACCAAAGAAACCGAGAGACTCGTCGACGCCGAGGCGCTCACCCGAATGAAATCCTCCGCTTATCTCGTCAACATCGCCCGCGGACGGGTCGTCGACGAGGCGGCGCTTGTCGAAGCGCTTGCCGCCCGGCGCATCGCCGGCGCCGGCATCGACGTCACGGCGGAGGAGCCGCTCGCGCAAAACTCGCCGCTTTGGGGAATGGAGCATGTGCTCCTCACCCCACACACCGCCGGCGAGACACGGCGTTACGAGGACAATGTGATCGAGATCCTGCGCGACAATCTAGGGCGCCTGCGGCATGGCGAAGAGCCGTTGCGCAATCAGGTGATCTGATTACCGAGGCTGGGCAAGAATGCGCTGCATTGGGTGCCGTGCGTGCTTCGAGACGCGCCCCGGCCATGCCGGGTCGCTCCTCAGCATGAGGGCATGTTGTTGATGGCATTAAGCAAAATACCTCATCCTGAGGCGCCTCGCGAAGCGAGGCCTCGAAGGATGCACACAACATTCTTCCAGCCCTACGGCATTCTTGCGCACCCTCACCCCAAATCCCACCCCCAATTAAGGAGTCCTCATGCGTCCCCAGGCCGCTGCGATGAAATCGCTTCTCGACCAACCCGGCCTCCAGATCATGCCCGGCTGCGGCGACGGAATGGGCGCCCGGCTGATCGAGGAAGCCGGCTTCGCTACCGGTTTCGCCTCCGGCTCCAGCATCTGCGCGATGCGTCTCGCGATGCCCGACATGGACCTGCTGACCTTTCCGGAAATGGCCGACGCAATCGAGTCCATCATCGCCGCCGCGCCGAATGTGCTGTGGCTGGCCGATGGCGACACCGGCTATGGCAATGCGCTCGCCGTGCAGAAGACGATCCGCGCTTATGCCCGCCGCAGCGCCGCCGCGGTGCTGATCGAGGACAAGGTTTGGCCTCGCCCGCTCGGCCATAGCGGGGCCAAATTGGTGATCGAGCGCGACGCCGCCATCCTGCGCTGCCGCGCCGCCATCGAGGCATGCCACGAGGAGGGCATTCTGCTGCTTGCCCGCACTGACGCGCGCACCTCCCGCGGGTTCGATGAGGCGCTGACGCGGCTGAAAGCGTTCGTTGCCGAAGGCGCCGACATTCTGTTTCTGGACTCGCCCCAATCTGAGGCGGAGATGCGCGCCGCGGTGGCGGCCTGCAACGGCAAACCATCGCTCGCCGTCGCCTCGCCTGCCGGCAAGCACTTCATGCCCGGCGACGCGGAATTGGAACGGATCGGCATCAAAATCGTCGTTTATCCGCAGGAGATCCTCGCCGCGACCGTGCAAGCGGTGCGCGCGGCGCTCGGCGGCTTGAAGGGCGGCGTAAAGCCGCCGATGGCGAGCCCGTCCGAACTGGCGGCGGCGATCCGGTCGGCGGACTACGTGGCCCGGGATGCGCGCTGGCCGGATCCGAAGTGAGCAGCGTCATCCCATGGTCCCACTCTCCGTTCTCGATCTTTCCCCGATCACCGAAGGCAGCGACGCCGGTCAGGCATTGCGCAATTCGCTGGACCTCGCGCGCCACGTCGAGGCGCTCGGCTACCGGCGTTTCTGGATGGCGGAGCACCATAACCTGCCCGGAATTGCGAGCGCAGCGACCGCGGTGGCGCTCGCCCATGTCGCGGCCGGCACGAACACCATCCGGATCGGCGCCGGCGGCATCATGCTGCCAAACCATGCTCCGCTGCTGATCGCGGAGCAGTTCGGGACCCTCGCCGCCCTGCACCCGGGGCGGGTCGAGCTGGGCCTGGGCCGCGCGCCCGGCTCGGATCAGGTCACCGCCCGGGCGGTGCGCCGCGCCTTGCTCGGCGGCGCGGAAAACTTCCCGCAGGATGTCGTCGAACTGATGGCGTATTTCCGTCCGGCCGAGCCGGGCCAGGCGGTGCAGGCGGTTCCCGGCGCCGGGTTGGAGGTGCCGATCTGGATTCTCGGGTCCAGCCTCTATGGCGCGCAGGTTGCGGCGTATCTGGGTCTGCCGTTCGCCTTCGCCTCGCATTTCGCGCCGGCGATGATGATGCAGGCGATGGCGATCTACCGCGAGCGCTTCCGCCCGTCCGCGCAGCTTGCCGCACCCAACATCATGCTTGGGATTACCGTTGTCGCGGCGGAGTTGGATCAGGAAGCACGGTTCCTATACTCGTCATTGCAGCAGTCGATGCTGAACAACAGGACCGGGCGTCGCGGCCGAGTGCCGCCGCCAGTCGAGGATTTCGAGGCGCGGCTCGATCCCTACGCCCGCGCGATCCTGGATGACGGGCTGTCTTGCGCCGTCGTCGGCGCACCGGACACCGTGCGCCGCGGCCTCGACGATTTCATCAACCGAACCGGCGCCGACGAGCTGATGATGACCGCGAACATCTTCGACCATGCCAAACGCAAACGATCATTCGAGATCGTGGCTCAAGTGTGTCGCAGCGAAATCTGACACCAGTCGATTGAACTCTTCCGGCTTTTCCAAATAGAGCGCGTGACCCGCGCCGGGTATGACATGCATCGACGCAGCCGGAAATGCCGCAGCGATCTCCAGATTGCCCGCCGGCGGCGTGATCACATCGGCTTGGCCGACGACGATCTGGATTGGCAGTCCCGCCGGCAGCCGGGCGAGATCCGCCGTGATGTCCCCGGTTGATAGCATGTGGGCGGCCTGCGCGTAGCCCTCGGCTGGAATGCGCGCCATTATCTCGATGACCGTCCGTCGCATAGTCTCGGTCGCTTCGGGGCCGAGCAGACGTGGGCCGCGCTTCGCCGCCATGCCATGCGGTCCGAGTTGGGTCAGGTCATCCAGACGCTTTGCGAGAAGCCGCTGCCGCTCTGGCGGCGGAAGCCGTCCGTGCCCTCTGGCGACGCTGGCGAGCGTCAGGCTGAGGGCGCGCCTTGGCTGCTCCGCGGCGAAGCGGGCGGCAATCAAAGTCCCGAGCGATTGCCCGACCAGATGGCAGCGATCGATGCCAAGCGCGCCGAGCCACGCATCGAGCGCCGCCGCATAATCGCTCGTATCGGGATGCTCGATCGCAAGCGGCGTCGAAGCGCCATAGCCGGGGGCGTCCCAGGCGACTACCCAAAATCGAGTGGACAGCGCTTCCAGCTGGTACCGGAACGACGCGGCTGCCGATCCTATTGCCGTGCAATAGGACGAGCGGCGGGCCGCTGCCGGCCTCCAGATAGGAGAAGGCGGCGTCCCCGGCCAGCACAGTTCGGCTGTTGGCGCCGGCGATGGTCATGCCGCTTGAAACCGGACGTCCTCCGCCTCCGGGGTGCCGACGAGCAGCATGAACTCTGCCTCAGTGACGCCATCGTTCCGAAAATAGTGCGTCCGGCCGGCCGGGTTGAAGATCACGTCCTTCGGGCCGAGGCGCTCTTCGACCGTATGCCCGGACTCCTGCCAACCGACCGTGATGCAGCCCTCCAAGGCCAGATACGCGTCCTCGACCGAGCGCGAATAGCCGCGTATCCCGGCGCCCTTCGGCAGATGGACCATGTCCATCCGATACTGCCCCGGTGGAGCCCCGCCCTCGCCTACATAGACCAATCGGGCGAATTCCGCGTCCCAGACCGGTCTTCGATCAGCGTAGCGCACGATATGCCGGGCGAACTCTTGCTGGCGCGGATCATCGCTGTCGGGGTCGAAGACGCGGGTTTTCCCCGGCGCGGCACCGAAACGACGGGCGACCTCCGGATCGCTGTCGCGCGGGTGGCAGACATAGACCGGCGGCTTCGGCATGCCCGTGCCGACGCTGATCGACATCAAGACCGGCTCGACACCGTCGTTGCGGAAGCCGTGCGGCCGCCCGGCCTTGTTCAGCACCATGTCCTTCGGCCCCAAGCGCGCCTCGATCACCTCGTCGCCCCATGCCCAGCCGACCGTCAGCACACCCTCGAGGACGAGAAAATGCTCGACTACCTCATGGAAATGACAGGGAGCGTATTTGCCGACGGGCTGATGCACCAAGCTCAACGTGAACCGGCCTGGTTTGAGCGTGCTCGGGTTGTCGGCCTTGGGCGATCCGCCGGCGCCGATATAGCGCATCTGCGCCCGCTCCAATTCAGGGAAACCGCGGCTTCCGGGAAAGGCATCCCAGTCGAAGCTCTTGTCGGTATGGCGCCCGATAAAGCTCCGCATCTCGCGGGAGAAGTCGAGCGGCTGTGCTTGCGCGGCTACTGACATTACAGGCTCCCGCTAGTCGGGTGTTTCATTTCGCGGCTAGTGTTGCCGTCGCGGCTGACGGAGGCGAGAACCGGCGTTCCATCTCGCGACGAGCGCGAACCGCGTCGGTATCCGCTATCGCCACGTCCGGCCAAGTTATGATCCGGCCCGCCGGGATGTCGCGCAAGAGCTTGACGTTATGCGCCAAGCCAATCGGCAGAGCTTGTTCGAGCAGGCTGCGTTCCGCCGGCACCAGCTTGCCCCAGACCGTGTAGCCACCCTCGCCGTCGAGCGTCTCTCCGGCGGATAGCGACCGCTTCGCGACAGCGACGACATCGCCGCGGAAGCCGCTCGCTTGCCCCGTGGGTTCTGCGCGCAACGCTGCCGACAGTACGGAAATGCCGAGCTCCAGGCCGATCAGATGGTAGGGCTTGTACATCGCGGCGTACCAGCCGCTGGCGTCGGTCCTCAGCCCGTACTCCTTGAAGCAGGCCTTGGCGTAATCGTTTGGCGCCTTCAGCACGACGTACACGCCCCAGCGCAGATCCCGGAATACCGGCCGGCCGTCGCGCTCGAGAGACGAGATCACTTCGACCATGCCGTCCTGTTCGAGGACGCCGCCCGCCTTGGTCGCGCGCAGAACATGCGGCAGATCATCAACCCCGCAAGGCGGGAAACCGAGCCCGTTTGCCGGCACCGCGAGCCCCGTGGCGTTCGCGATCGCGGCCATCTCGATTGCGGATTTCGTCCCGTCGAGAAAGGAGTTGAACATCTGTGGGTTCATGCCGCCGCGGCGGGCCTCCTCCGGCGTGAGGCCGTAATGCGCCCAGACGTCGTCCGGCGTCACCGCGTGGTAGGCCGGCAGGTATTTGGTGCCCTTGCCAGCGGCGACGACTTCGAGGCCGCACGCACGCGCCCAGTCGACCAACTCGCAGGTGAGCGCCGGCTGATCGCCGTACGCCAGCGAATAGACAACGCCCCTGGACCGCGCCTCTGCAGCAAGCAGCGGTCCTGCCAGCACGTCCGCCTCCACATTCACCATCACGATGTGCTTGCCCGCCGCGACTGCAGCACGGGCGTGTACAATGCCCGCTGCCGGCGAGCCGGTTGCCTCGACCACGACATCGACATCGGGGTGCCCGCACGCCTCGTTGCCGGACGCGACAAACGCCGTGCGCTCGATCCGCGCCGAGTCCCACCCGACCCTATCGCACGCGAGGCGGGCTCGGTCCCGGTCGAGGTCGGCGATGACGGGGACTTCCAGGCCGCGGATCGTCGGCACTTGCGAGAGGAACATCGAGCCAAACTTGCCGGCGCCGATGAGACCGACCCGTACCGGCGGACCGCCGTCCATAATGCGCTGTTGCAATAGCCGATGGAGGTTCATGGGAGGCGCCTCCTATTCCGCGGCAGCTCTCTTGTAATAACTGCGGGCGTAATTCAGGAGCGCGCCGTCCGCGACCGGTTCGATCGGCGTGAAGTCCCGATGGGCAATCCACTCCGGCCGCGTCGGCGTGCGGATATAGTTCGATACCGCGCACAGCGTCAGGTAGACGATCCGGCGCGGGTAAGGCGTGATGTTCGGCGCCGAGCCGTGCACCAGATTGCCGTGGAACATCAGCACCGAGCCGGGCTTCCCGGTCGGCGCGACGATGCCGCCTTCCTGCGCCAGCCTGGTCACGGTTTCCTTGTCGAGCGTCCATAGAGGATAGGACGTCGTCTCGACATCGTGTTCTGCCGCCAGCGTCCCGTGCTTATGGCTCTTCGGGATCAGCATCAGCGGGCCGTTGATCGGCATCACTTCGTCCATGAACACGGCGATGTTCATCGCCCGCGGCTCCGGCATGCCGTCGTCGCGCGCCCAGGTGCCGTAATCCTGGTGCCATTGCCAGACATCGCCCTCGAACGCCGCCTTCGCGTTGATCTTGAACTGGTGCGTGTAGACCCCTTCGCCGAAGATCTGCTCCAGCGGCTCGACCAGCCGCGGATGCGTCCCCAGAAGGCGAAACGCCTCGTTATAGGTGTGCGCGGCAAAAGCGGTTCGGGGCGCGCCGGTCTTCTCCCGCCACACCTCTGGGCGATTTGATTTGTAGATCTCTTCGGCCTCGTCGCGCAGCACCGCGACTTCCTCGTCGGAGAAGCAGCCGGGCAGAAAGAAATATCCCTCCTCCTCAAACTGCCGGATCTGCTTGGGCGTGAGTCTCACGGCTTTCCTCCTCTAGAGCTGCGCCGCTCGGCGGCGGTCCTCCGGATTTAATATAGCACTATCAGGAGCGGTTACGCCTTGCTCTCGCTCACCCTTACCCACCCAGCCCTTGCGGGCTGGGTCCCCCCTCACCCGCAGTGCGGGAGAGGGGCTTTAAGACTGCATGTCTACGCCTTTAAGAGCCCCTCTCCCGCACCGCGGGAGAGGGTGCCGAGCGCAGCGAGGCGGGTGAGGGTCGCGCCGTGACGCAATGACGACTAGATCAGCCCAAGGTCGCGCAGGCTGGTATGGCCGCCGCGCCCGATGATTACGTGGTCGTGCAATGTGACGCCGAGCGGGGCCGCGGCTTTTTTGATGTCCTGGGTGACGGCGATGTCGGCCTTGGACGGGGTCGGGTCGCCCGACGGGTGGTTGTGCACCAGGATTATCGCCGCGGCGCCGAGATCGAGCGCGCGCTTGACGACCTCGCGCGGATAGACCGGCGTGTGGTCGATCGTGCCGCGCTGTTGGCGCTCATGTTTGATCAGCACGTTCTTGCGGTCGAGGAACAGGATGTGGAACTCCTCGACTTGGTTGTGCGCGACCTGGGCGTTGCAATAGTCGATCAGCTTGTCCCAGGAATTGACGACCGGCCGCTCCTGCAATTCAAGGCGCATCAGCCGCAGGGCCGCCTCACGCACCGATTTGATCGCGGCGATGCCGGCGAGGCCGAGCCCAGCTTCGGACAGCGCGTCCGGGTCGGCGCTCATCACTTTGCCAAAACCGCCGAAATGTGCGAGGAGCGACTTCGCCGCCGGCTTCACATCGCCTTGCGGGTTGGCGGCGAACAGCAGCATTTCTAAAAGCTCATAATCGGGCAGGTTCTCGGCACCGGCGGCAACCAGCCGCTCGCGCAACCTGCGGCGGTGGCCGTAATAGTGCGGCACAGCGGTTTCGCTTTCGGCGAACTCATTCCTGCCATGCGGCGCGGCGTTCGGGAACGGAGCCATCCCCGCTTCGCCATTTTCCTGCCCGTCCGTACCGTATATCTCATGGCACAGTGACCGCACGCGATCATGGTCGGCGCGGTCGAACACCCATACGCGCCGCGCGGCGTCCCACACCCCGCCGAGACTGCGGGCTCTGGGCGGGAAATTAGGGTGGTAGGGGCTGCGGACCGCGATGCGGCCATCCTCCTCTTCGACGATCGACAGAGGCATTCAACGCACCGAAGCGATTAACCTGGCAGTCGTCGGGCGCACTCTCCACGATGCAGGTTAACGTCTCGTTGAGCATCTCCGGCGATGTCCGCGGCCTTACTGCTGCCGGGAGAACCCCAGCAGCAGTTCGCTGACCCGCTCGGGCTGCTCCTGTTGCACCCAATGCCCGGCACCGTCGATCAGATGGCAGCCGAGCATGCGGGTGCAGGCGCTCTGCTGCATGCGCTCGAAACTGCCAGGACGCTGGTGGGTGCCCCAGTCGCTCTTGCCGGCGATGAAGATCGACGGCACGTCGATCGTGCGGCCGGAGAACAGCTGCAGCTCGGCGTCGTAGAGCCCTTGCGTGCGGGCACGGTACCACTGTAATCCGCCCTGAAAACCAGTGCGCTCGTATTCGGTGCTGTAGACGCGAAGCTCGCCCTCGGGAAGCCATCGGCAGGAGGTAATTTCGGCAGCGGAGGGCATCACCGGCGCCACCGTCCCGGCCATGTTCTTATCCAGATCCATTATGTAGTAGGTCGGCATTTTGGCCAATTCGCCAGCGGTCCAGGACTTCAGCGGAAATGGCTTGTTTCCCGTCCAATCCGCGCTTTTGTAGTGGAAATAGCCTCGGAGAAAGGCGTGGACGCCTTGCGGGCAATGCCACATGTCGGCATTGGCCGGCCGGGTCGAATAATACCATTGGTAATGCTTGCGGGGGCGATCCAGCTTAGCCAGTTCTTCATGGATATTGGGCTCGGGCGATTTCGGCTGTGGCGGGTTGTCGGCCGTGTCGAAGGGCAGTGCCGGCGGACCGGCAAAGGGCGCGCTCATCAGAGCGACCGAGCGGAACACGTCGGGCCGCGCGAGGGCGCACCAGGCCGCGACCGAAGCCCCGAAATCGTGCCCCGCGACCAGCGCGACGTCGCGATAGCCGAGCGCCGAGACCAGCCCCAACGCGTCCCTGACTGCGTTCAGAATGCGAAAGGACCCGAGGTCCCCATCATACTCCGAGACCCACCCGGTCGTGCGGCCATAGCCCCGCTGGTCGGGCGCCACAACGCGGAAGCCCGCGGCGGCGAGCGGCAGCATCACCTTTCGCCAGGAGTAAGCGAGTTCGGGGAAGCCGTGCAGGAGCAGGATCAGCGGCCGGCCGCGCGTCTCGAAGCCGGCCTCCAGCACGTGCATTCTCAGCCCGTTGATGTCGCGCACAAACCGGGATCGTACGCCGGACGGAAGAACATCATCCGGAAGCGGCGGCGGTACGGTCATTTCCACCTCTACTGACCCTGTGGGATCGTAAGCCGTCTCACGCTACTCCATGAACCAGCCGTGGCTGACGACCAATGATTGGCCGGTCAGCGCGTTGGTCTTGAAGCCGGCGAAGAACAGCACCGCTTCGGCGACGTCCTCCGTGGTGGTGAATTGGCCGTCGATCGTGTCCTTCAACATGACGTGCTTGATAACGTCGTCTTCGCTGATGCCGAGTTCCTTGGCCTGCTCGGGGATCTGCTTGTCGACCAGCGGGGTGCGCACAAAGCCGGGGCAGACCACATTGGCGCGCACATTGTACTCGGCCCCCTCCTTCGCGACCACCCGGCACAATCCCAGCAGTCCGTGCTTGGCGGTGACATAGGGCGCCTTCAGCACCGAGGCCTCTTTGGAATGAACCGAGCCCATATAGACGATGCAGCCGGATTTGGCCTGGTACATGTGCTTCAGGCAGGCCCTGGTCATCAGAAAGGCGCCATCGAGATGGATCGCCAGCAGCCGCTTCCAGTCGGCAAACGGAAAATCCACAATCGGCTTGACGATCTGGATCCCGGCATTGCTGACCAGCACATCGATCCGGCCAAATTTTGCCATTGTGTCGGCGACGCCCTTTTCGACCGCCGTCTCGTCAGCGACATTCATGCCGACCGCAAAGGCGTCCGAGCCTTTCGCCTTGATCTCCCGCGCAGTGGCATCCGCGGCGTCGAGATTGAGGTCGGCGATAACCGGGGTGCCGCCCTCGGCGGCAAAGCGCAGCGCGATCTCCTTGCCGATGCCGCTGGCCGCACCGGTGATAATGGCTACTTTTCCATCGAAACGGGACATTTTCCTAACTCTCCTCACAGTTACCAGGATCCAGAGTGCTATTGCTTTGGTGCGTCATTCCCGCGAAACGAAGGTGTAAGGAAATTCACCGATTGGCTGGATCAGCGCCGTGCGTCCTTCGAGACAGCTGCTTCGCAGCTTCCTCAGGATGAGGGATTTTCTTAATGCCATCAAAGGCTTCCCTCATGCTGAGGAGCATCCGAAGGGTGCGTCTCGAAGCGCGCACGGCCGCGATGCAGCCAATTTCCTGACAGCCTCCTTCACGGGGGTGACGGACACACGTCAAGCGTCTTTCAGATAGTCGAACACGACCTGGCCGAGGCCGAGCGTCAGGTCGGTCACATAGTGGGTGGCCGAGACCACCTCGCGCACCGGCAGCCGCGCCACATCGCACAGCGCATGCTCGAAGAGCTGGATCGCGGCGGGACCGGCCCAGGCGCCTTACACCGTGACGTCCTCCATGTAGTAGCGCACCAGCTCGCAGATCCGCGGCGTGCAGTCGACATGCGGGATGATCTTGAGCATAAAGTTCGGCCGTGCGAGCCCTTTCAGGAGCGGCGCGGGGTCGATCTCGCGATGTTTGAAGCCCATTGTGGCGGAGACGCACAGCACCGAGCCGTAGTGCAAGGTGCAGACCACGACGTCTCCTTCATGTGCCACCTTCGGGCTCGCCAGCTTCTTCGGAAATCCCCAGATCTCCCGCCCGCCGGCGATCGGCGCGTTGTCGTCGAGGTACATGGCGTGGACATAGCCGCCTTCCTGCACCGTGCCGTCCTTGGTCTTGAAGCGCACCGGAATCACCTGTCCCGTCTCGGTATAGTCGCCAAAGCCGGTGGAATCCGGCATGCGGATGAATTCGTAGGCGACGGTGTCTCCGGCGACCTCCAATGGCTCGGGCACCACCGCGCGCAGCTTGTCCATGTCGGTGCGGTAGGTGACGACCACGAACTCGCGGTTGTAGAATTTGTACGGCCCCGGCGGATACGCGGGATCGTTCAGCGGCATGGCGAACGCCTTCCGGCGTACCTCGGTAAGCTTCATCGGTCAGCTCTCCTTGAGGCAATGCTGTGTGAAATTTCTATTCGCGGCCGTCACGCGCCAGATCGAAGGTGAAGAAGCCGTCCTGGCCATTAGGCCGTTGCAGCACCTCGGGGTGGCGGAGCGTGCGCACCGCATCGTTGTAGCCCGACCTCCAGTGCTCCTCCATCATCCTCCCGGAAAACTCGTAATCCTTTGTCGTTGATCAGATCAAAGTCCACCAGGCTTTGGAGCGTCGCCTTCAGCGGGGCGGCATCGTAGTAGCTGAGGGCTTCGGGACTGCCGTTCGGATATAAAAACGGGGGCGGTACACGCGGTTTGAAAAAGCCGGGCGCGCCGCCAAGCAGGATGCCCAATGAGCGAATCTGATTGACGACGCTGCGGGTGACCTCGTCGTTGAACGGGAAATTCGGCATCCCGAACGGTGACACGCTGACGGTTTCCCAGAACTCCCGCAATCTTTCGGCGCGCCGTTCCGGCGGATTGCCGGCGATCAGGGCCGCGTTCACTGCGCCGATCGAAATGCCGGCGACCCAGTGGGGGTGCAAATTCGCCTCCTCGAAGGGCGGACGCTCAGCAGCCATGTGAGTTTTCCGCCGCGAAGGCCGCTCGTCGGACATGACGAAATCTTTCTGTGTGGCTGGAAACAGAGGCGAGCCCTTCATTCCATCTTGGTGAGATCGAAATTGGAAAAGGTCGGACGTGCTTCAGACATGGGTGCGGCTCCGGTTGTGTAACCGTTACGTCGCAACTTATTGCCCAGCGGTCGAGTAAAGCACGGTGAATTTCGGTGAGTTGCAGTAAGCGGTGATGCTGAGGCGATCGGGCGACATCGACGCTCCGCATTCGTCGAGACACTTGCGCGCCGCTGACCATGCGCTCAGCTACTACCCATGGATCTCTCTCCTGCCGATCGAGAATCCCTGGCCACAGCGGTGCGGCGGCTCGAAAGCCCGAGCCTCGCCGGGCGGCTTGCGGCGCTCGCTGGAAAGCCGGTCGGGTTTGTGCAACGGGCATTGCCGGCGGCCGCCTCGACGGCGGTCGCCAAGGCGGCGAAGCATGCCCTGGAGCGGGCGCTCGGTGTCGCCTTGTACAGTCTGCGGAACCGCCGCTTCAGCGGCGGCCGCAAGCTTCATTCCGGGCTCGCCTGCACCTCGGGGGCGATCGGCGGCGCGTTTGGCCTCGCCGCGCTGGCGGTCGAGCTGCCGGTTTCGACGACGATCATGCTGCGCGCGATCGCGGCGATCGCGCAGCAGGAAGGCGAGGACCTGACAGATCCGCGGACGGGGCTCGCATGCCTCGAGGTGTTCGCGCTCGGCGGGCCCCCGACCGACGAGAGGGGTGTGGAGGCCGATTATTTCGCGGTCCGCGCCATGCTCGCCCGCGGGCTGGTCGAGGTGGCCGATTTCGCGTTGGACAAGGGCGCGATCCGCGAGGGCGCGCCGTTTCTCGTCCGGTTCCTCTCGCAGATCGCCTCGCGCTTCGGCGTCGTCGTCTCTCAGAAGGTCGCCGCGCAAACCGTCGCGGTTATCGGCGCAGTGGGCGGTGCGGCCGTCAATCTCGCCTTCATCGAACACTTCCAGGATGTCGCGCGCGGTCATTTCAGCGTGCGACGGCTCGAGCGCGTTTATGGCGCCGAAATCGTGCGCGCCGAATACGATCGGCTCAAATTGGCCTTTGATGCAGCCGCATGAACCTGCATACCACAACGGCGAAGCCGGCAATTGTTTCCTCGGCTGGCGCTGCGGCTAAGGCCTCACCCCGTTTATTTGAGCGTCGGAGCAGGCTGCGAAGAATGACAAGCGATGCGATCGCCCTCGGTCGCCGTGGGAGGAGTGGGGAGCTTCGGGCGATCGGGCTCGTCTCGGCGGCACATTTCGTTTCGCACTTTCACATGATGGTGCTGCCGCCGCTGTTTCCGTTTCTGAAGCAGCAATTCGGCGTCGGTTTTGTCGAGCTCGGCTTTGCGCTGACGATCGGCGCCGTCGCGTCGGTCGCCGCGCAGGTGCCCATGGGCTACCTCGCCGATCGAGTGGGCTCGCGCCGGTTGCTGATCCTAGCGCTTTGCCTCGGCGGGTCGGCGATCGCCTCGATCGGGCTGGTCGATTCCTACCCTTGGCTGCTCATTGCGGCAGCGCTGATCGGGATCGCCAATGCGGTTTATCATCCGGCCGATTACGCCATCCTGTCAGCCAGGATCGCCGCCTCCCGCATCGGCAAGGCGTTTTCGGTGCACACCTTCGCCGGCATGCTCGGGAGTGCGATCGCGCCGGCGACGATGCTGGTCCTTGCCGCGACTGTGGGAATGAAAGCCGCGCTGATCGTCGCCGGCCTGATTGGCTTTGTCGTCGCCGTGCCGCTGCTGCTCGCGGCGGGAGTTGAGGGTGAGGCCGGCCCATCGCGGCCCGCGGCTCGCGCCAAGCCGGAAGCGCGGCGGCAGAACGGCAAGGTGTTCAGCCCGGCCCTCCTCGGGCTGATGGTTTTTTTCATCCTCCTCAGCCTGTCCACCAGCGGCATCAGCAACTTTTCGGTCGTCGCGCTGATGGGCGCCTACGCCTTGCCGTTCTCGACGGCGAACCTGGCGCTCACCGCGTTTTTGACGGCGAGCGCCTTTGGGGTGCTGGGCGGCGGGTTCGTCGCCGATCTGACGCGCCGGCACGGCGATGTCGCCGCCGCCGGGTTCGCGATCAACGCCCTCATCATGCTGCTGATCGCGACGGTCGGCTTCGCGCCTCCGGTGCTGGTCGCGGCGATGGGCCTCGCGGGCTTTCTCTCGGGCATGATCATGCCGTCTCGCGACATGCTGGTCCGCGCCGCCGCGCCGCCCGGCGCCGTTGGGCGCGCCTTCGGGATCGTCACGACCGGGCTCAGCATCGGCGGTGTGATCGGGCCGATGCTGTTCGGCTGGATCATGGACAGCGGCGCCCCGCACTGGGTGTTCGGCGCCAGCGTGTTGTTCATGGTATTGACCGTCGCGCTGGCATTGCTCGGCGAGCACGGGCCACGGAGCCGCCGCCAGCAAATAGCCGCCCCTGTCGGATCGCCGTAACTCCCGGCGCTGTTCAGCGTCGCGCCAAATGAGCCAATAGCGGTCACGCTTGATTTTAACGAATATTTGTGGCATAGTTAATCTGCATAGGCCGTTTGGGTGATCCCGGCCTGGCAACCGTCGTCAGAGGAAAAATTCGAGTTCGGTCCGGCTGCCGCTTCGTGCCGTTGCAGAGCCGTTCGCAGATCCTGCGCGGCACATGTCAACAACCTGAGGAGTGTGGAGCTATGCCAAAGAATCCGCTGACTGGCAGCGAGAGGCAACCGCTGCCGGGCGCACATTCGATCGGAAAAGCCGATCCATCGGAACGGTTGGAAGTCACCTTGGTCCTGCGCCACCGTCAGCATGACGCATTACAGGAAAGGGTCAGGAAAATCGCCGCCGGGGACAAGTCCGAGCGGCACCTGACCCATGACGAGTACGACCGGCAATTCGGGGCGGACTCCGCCGATATCCAAGCCGTCAAGCAATTCGCCAACCAGCACAGTCTGGCCCTCGTCGAGGAGCACCCGGGCAGGCGGCACGTCGTGCTCTCCGGCACCGTGGCCCAGTTCAACGACGCTTTTGGCGTGGATTTGCAGCAATTCGAACATGCCGGCGGCTCCTACCGCGGCAGGATCGGGGCGATCCATCTGCCGGACGAACTGCACGGAGTGATTACTGCCGTACTCGGCCTCGACAATCGGCCTCAAGCACGCCCGCATTTTCGCACCCGCCCCACGCATGGCAATGTGCAGTGGCACGCAGCCGCTGCGGCTTCCGCATCCTTTACGCCGACCCAACTGGCTGCACTCTACGGGTTTCCCGCGGGCACCGGACAAGGCGAGTGCATCGCCATCATCGAGCTCGGCGGCGGCTTTCGCACCACTGACCTGCAGCGGTATTTCTCGGGATTGCAGGTCAGCCAGCCGAGGGTGCTCGCCGCATCGGTCGACCACGGGAAGAACAATCCGACGGGCTCCGGCAATGGACCAGACGGCGAAGTCATGCTGGACATCGAGGTCGCCGGGGCAATCGCGCCCGGCGCCAAGATCGTCGTCTACTTCACGCCGAACACCGATGCCGGGTTCCTCGATGCGATCACCGCGGCAATCCACGACACGACGAACAAGCCTTCGGTCATCTCGATCAGCTGGGGCAGTCCCGAATCGTCCTGGACCCAACAGGCGATGACCGCATTCGACCAGGCGTTCCAAGCTGCGGCCACAATGGGGATTACGGTATGCGTGGCATCGGGCGACAATGGGTCGGATGACGGTGTCGGCGACGGCGCCGATCACGTCGATTTCCCGGCGTCGAGCCCGTTTGCTCTCGGCTGCGGCGGCACCAGTCTGCAGGCCTCCGGCACCTCCATCACGCGAGAGACGGTATGGAACGAGGGTCCCGGCAATGGAGCGACCGGCGGCGGGGTCAGCAGCTTCTTCGCATTGCCGCCGTACCAGGAGGGTCTGCAGGTCACGAGGACCCAGGGCGGGACACAGGCGCTGGCGATGCGGGGCGTACCCGACGTCTGCGGCGTCGCCGACCCGCAAACCGGCTACGACGTGCGGGTCGACGGCCAGAACACGGTCATCGGCGGAACGAGCGCGGTCGCGCCGCTGTGGGCCGGGCTGATCGCGCGCATCAATGCGACAAAGGCCCAGAGGGCCGGGTTCATCAATCCCCACCTCTACGTAAATGCGACAGCCTTGCATGATGTCACGCAGGGCAATAACGGGGACTTCGCGGCCGCCACCGGATGGGACGCCTGCACCGGGCTCGGCAGCCCCAACGGCCAGAAAGTCGCCGACGCCGTCTGACCGGCATCCGACACCTCTTCCCACCGGCCGGCGGGAAGAGGTAGAGGAAGTCGCCCTCGGTGTTAATATCTCTCCTCGAACAGCACGAGGGAGAGTGGCGATGCCGGTCCAGCGCAACAAAACCGAGGACGACATTACGGCCGAGGCGCTGCAGCGTTTTTCGCAGACGCCAGACCCGCGTCTGCGGCAGATCATGCTCGGCCTCGTCAAGCACCTGCACGCCTTCGTCAAGGAGGTCGAATTGACCGAAGCCGAGTGGTTTCAGGCGATCGAAACCCTGACCGAAGCCGGCCGCATGTGCAGCGACAAGCGGCAGGAATTCATCCTGTTCTCGGATACCCTCGGGGTGTCGATGGTGGTCGATCTGATCAACCACCGCAAACCCGACGGGGCGACCGAGTCAACGGTGTTCGGCCCCTTTCATCGGCTGGGCGCGCCCGAATTGCCGGCCGGCGGCAACATCGCCCGGCTCGACAAGAGCGGAACCCCGACTCTTGTCAGCGGCCGGGTTCTCGACCTCGACGGCCAGCCGATCGAGCGCGCACTCCTCGATGTCTGGCAGACTCAATCGAGCGGGCTCTACGATTCGCAGGACGAAGAGCTCGGCGGCGAGCTGCACATGCGCGGCAGGTTCCGCACTGACGCCGAGGGCCGCTATCTGATCCGCACCGTGCTGCCGGTGAATTATCCGATCCCGTCCGACGGCCCGGTCGGAGCGATGCTGCGCGCGACCGGCCGCCATCCGTGGCGCCCGGCGCACATCCACTTCGTCGTTTCGGCCGACGGCTACGAGCCCGTCACGACCCATATCTTTGACCGTACCGACGAATATCTCGGCAGCGACGCGGTGTTCGCGGTCAAGGAGTTGCTGATCTGTGACTTCGCGCGCAACGACACCCGCACCGGCGAAGCAGCCCAACTCGGCATCGAGCCGCCCTATTACACCGCCCAGTTCGATTTCCGCCTCAAGCAAGCGACGGGGCAAGACACCAGCGTGCTCGACGCGCAACGCCGTCTGGCAGACCTCGGCGCTCGAGCGGCGGAATAGACGGCAACCGCCCTCACCCACCAAGCCCGGAGCCTGTGCTCGGGCCGCGCTCTGCGCGGACCCGTGGCGGCTTGGTCCCCCCTCTCCCGCGATGCGAGGATTTTGCAGAAGTAGCGAAATTTGCGATCCTGGCGTGGGGATTGGGGGGATGGTGATGGCTCATCGCGATTGGGGGCAGTTGGGTTTTGCCGACCACATGGTGATGCGGCACAGCCGGCCGAACGAGTTGCTGACGCGGCTGGCCGAGCTGGTCGACTGGGCGGCGCTGGGAGCGATCGTCGGCGGGCTGCACGATTCGCCGCACGGCGCACCGTCCTATCCGCCGCTGGCGATGGTCAAGGCGTTGCTGTTGCAGCAGTGGTACGGCTTGTCCGATCCCGCGCTCGAGGAGGTCTTGTGGGATCGGCTGTCGTTCCGGGTGTTCTGTGGGCTGCCCTTGGGCGAGACCGCGCCGGACTATTCGACGATCAACCGGTTTCGCAACGCGCTGCGCGAGAACGGACTGGACCAGCAGATCTTTGACGAGGTCGGTCGGCAGCTCGACCGCCGCGGGCTGATGCTGCGCAAAGGCACGCTGGTCGATGCCAGCCTGGTGCCGGCCGCGGTCAACCCGCCGAAAAAGCCGAAGGAGCCGTTGCCGCCGGGTCCGGATGGCGAGGTGCCCAGCCAGCTGGTCAAAAGCGACCGTGATCCCGAAGCGGAGTGGGCCAAGAAGGGCGGCAAGCGGTATTTCGGCTACAAGGTTCATGTCGGGGTCGACCAGGGCTCGGCGCTCATCCGCCGGGTCAAGCTGACCGGCGCTTCGGTCAACGACACGGTGCCGGCCGACGAGCTGATCTGCGGCGATGAAGCCGCGGTCTATGCCGATGCCGCCTACCACACACATCGCCGCGAGCAGCAATTGACCGAGCGCGGCATCGAAGCCCATTTGATGCGGCGCGGCAACAAGCACCACGCGCTGAGCCAGGCCGACAAGGAACGCAACGAGGCGATCGGCAAGCAGCGCGCTCCGGTCGAGCAGGTGTTCGGCCGGATGAAGACGACCTACCGGTGGGCCCGCGCGCGCTGCCTGGGGCTGGCGCGCAACACCACCCATCTGCTGCTGCTGTGCACCGCGATGAACCTGAAACGCATGGTGGTGCTGTGCCCGCCGTGATCGCCCACCGCAGGCAAACTCTGCCTCGACCTCGGCCAGGCCGCCCGGTGCGGCGGCCCGGCCGCGCCCGCGGCTGATATTGGCCTCGGTCTTGTACAATCTCACCGTGCAACGAACGTGAAAAATCAGCCTCAAAGAGCAACCCGGACGGAACCCCGCAATTTGCAAAGCCCTCGCGATGCGGGAGAGGAGCTTAGTGCCGAATGTGTCGTAGCCCCTCTCCCGCACCGCGGGAGAGGGTGACGAGCGCAGCGAGACGGGTGCGGGTCAGGCCTCGGCGTGGCCTTGGGGCGCCGGTTCGTTCTTCTCGAAATCGAACTCGACCTTGGCGCCGCACGGGTCGTGGAAGAACAGCTGCCAGATGCCGCCGCCGGGCAGGCGCCGCAGCTCGTAATCGATGCCCTCGCGTTTGAGCGTCGCGACGGTGGCGGGCAGGTCCTTGGCCGAGAACGCCATGTGGTCGAGGACGCCGCCGCGGTCGTGGGGCAGATCCTTGCTGTGGATCACGTGCAAAATCGGGGTGTCGTCGTCGGCATAGAGCCACCAGCCCGGGAACTGGAAGGGCGGACGCCAGCCGACCTTGAAGCCGAACAGGTCGCAATAGAAGCGCCGAGTGGCCTCGAGGTCGTCGCTCAACACCGTGAAGTGGTTCATTGCCGCTACAGGCATCGGGAATCTCCGTTGGGATCGCTCATCCGGAAAAGGCCTACTCGCGTCGGGGCTGTGGCGTCAATCGGCTCAGCAGCCGAAGCGGCGGCGGCGCTGTTGGAAGGAGCGGATGGCGCGCAGGAAATCGATCTTGCGGAAAGCGGGCCACAGGACGTCGGTAAAATAGAATTCGCTATGGGCGCTCTGCCAAAGCAGAAAGCCCGAGAGGCGGATCTCCCCGCTCGTGCGAATGATCAGTTCGGGGTCTGGCAGGCCGGCGGTGTACAGATGGCGGGCAATCGCTTCGGGGGTGACTTCGTCGATCGCCTCGGCCAGAGTCGCCTGCTTCTCGGCCACACAGCAGAGCAAGGCGCGCACCGCGTCGGTGATTTCCTGGCGCCCTCCGTAGGCGACGGCAATGTTGAGCTCCAGCCCGTCATAGCTCGAAGTGGCGCGTTCGGCCGCCCTGATCGCAGCGAGCACGGGCTCGGGGAGCATCGCGAGGCAGCCGATCGCGCGAACCCGCACGCGCCGGCGATGGATGTCGGGGTCGCAGGCCAGCGCTATCAATTTGGCCTCGATCGACGCCAGTATGCCGGAGACTTCGGCTGCCGGCCGCTGGAAGTTGTCGGTCGAAAAGACCCAAAGTGTGACCGTCGGAATATCGAGCTCGGCGCACCATTCGAGGATCTCGTCGAGCTTGTCCGCACCGAGGTCGTAAACCTCCCTCGGCTCGGTGATGCCGCGCGAGCGGCCGTGGCGGCGGTTGCCGTCGAGGATGATGCCGACGTGGCGCGGCATCGGCCGGCTCCCGACCTCGCGGACCAGCCGCCGGGCGTAGAGGTAATAGATGAGGCGGAACATCGGCGCCAAGAAAACGTCGCCGCGAGCGCCGTATTTCGGGCGTTGCCGCCCGGTTCCGGTCGTCCGCGGATCATCCGCCAACAATAGCACCGACGGATGACCGAGAGATGAAGCCGACCCGTGATCATTGTGCATGCCACCGGTCGGCATCGTTGCTAACGACCCCGGTGGCCGACTTGGGGCTGATAACGCAGGCTGATCGAACCGATCCCGGCGGCGACGTTGAGACCGGTGTTCCCTTCGATGCTCACCGGCTGCAGCGAAATCGTGCGGTTGGAGCCACCGACCAGCACATTGGCGCCGGCGCCGACCCCAACCGTCGCGCTTCCGGTCGCACCGACATAATTGCCTGACAGCGAGCCCGGTGCGTACCCGCCGCTCGGCGCGAAGACGCCCCAGACCAGCACGCCGCCTTGCGTATAGCCGATGTCGACGCCGAATTTGTTGATCGCGCCGGCATAGTGCTCCGGCCGGCCTCCGGCCCGGGCGAAGGTGCAGCGGACCGACTTCGAAGAGCCGAACACAAACCCCCAGCCGCCGGCGACGTTGCAGGTCAGCGTGCCAACCTGCACATTGGCCTGGGCAAGCGCCGGCGTTCCGTTCCCAACCATGCCGATAGCCAAACCGAGCGCCCCAACGGCCAAACCAGCTAATTTGTACATCAGTGTTTTTCTCCCCTTACAGTTGCAATCACCTACGCGCCCATACCAGTGGTGAGAGGCGCGACCAGACTTACATGAATAGAATCCAGACTTACATGAATAGAATATCGCCGAGTTGCGATGCGAGGAGTAGGATAGCACAGGCTGGCCTATCCGGGAGAGGAGCGCAATGCCCGAGGCAACGACCGACCAGCGCGCGGCGCCGCCGCGCTTCGAAGAGCTGCTGGCGCGCGCCGAGGCGCTGATCCCGGTTCTGCGCGAACGCGCCCCGCGGGCCGAGCAGCTTCGCCGGCTGCCCGACGAGACGATCGCCGATCTGCATTCGAGCGGCTTGTTTCGTATTCTGCAGCCGGCCCGCGTCGGGGGCAGCGAGCTGCCCTATCGCGCGTTGTACGAGCTGACCGCGGTGATCGGGCAGGGTTGCGGCTCGACCTCCTGGGTGCTGGCCAACCTCGCGGCCCATCATTGGCTGCTCGGCATGTGGCACCCCGAGGCGCAGCACGAAATCTGGGGCGAATCGCCCGACAGCCTGATCAGTTCGGCTTTGATATTCGCGCGCGGTCGCGCACGGCGCGTGGAGGGCGGTTATCGACTCAGCGGCCGCTGGCCGTTTTCGAGCGGGGTCGACCCCTCGACCTGGAGCATGTTGGGGGCCATCTTCAGCGACGAGGAGACCGGGCAGAACGAGCCTCGCATGTTCCTGGTGCCGGCGCGCGACTACACGGTCATCGATACATGGCAGGTGATCGGCCTCGCCGGCACCGGCAGCAAGGATGTCGAGGTCGACGATATTTTTGTTCCGGCCTATCGCACCCTCGCCACCGAGCGGATCAAGGGCGGCCCCAATCGGGGCAGTGAATTGAACCCGGGAACGCTGTACAAGCTGCCGGCCGTCAGTCTGTTTGCCTACGCTATCGCCGGCGTCTCGCTCGGCATCGCCCGCGGCGCCATCCAGCACTTCGCCGACACGACCCGCAACAGGCTCAGCGCCTATACCGGCAAGAACCTCGCCGACTTCACCAATATACAGGTCCATCTCGCCGAGGCGGCGGCGCTGGCCGATGCAGCGGAGGCGATCGCATTGCGCGATTGCGACGAGGCAATGCGGATCACCGAGGCCGGGGTTGTGCCGAGTCTCGAGCAGCGCGCGCGCTACCGGCGCGACGGCGCCTTTGCCGCGACCTTGTGCACCAAGGCGGTCGACCTTCTTTTTACCGCGACCGGCGGCGGCGCGATCTATCAGCGGAACCCGATCCAGCGGGCGTTCCGGGATGTCCACGCGGCCAATGCCCATTACCATCTGAACTGGGACGTCAACGGCGCGATTTATGGCAGGGTAGCGCTCGGGCTGCCGCCCGACGCGCCGCTCTGAGGGCGCCGGCCGTGGACAACGAAATCCCAAAGGACGGGTTCACTGGCAGCCATGCCGCCCCGGTGCGAAGCACCGCGGGCGAGGGCTTCGATTTGCGCGATTTCCGCAGCGCGCTCGGCACCTTCGCGACCGGCGTGACAATCGTCACGGCGCGCGGCGCGTCGGGTGGCCTCTACGGCATGACTGCCAACTCCTTCACCTCGGTGTCGCTGACGCCGCCGCTGGTATTGTGGAGCGCATCGCTCTACGCGCAGAGCCTACCGGCCTTCCAGGAGGGCTCGCATTTCGTCGTCAACATTCTGGCCCACGACCAGATCGAGCTGTCGAACAAATTCGCCCGCACGCACGACAACAAGTTCGCCGAGATCGACCACATCATCCCCGAATGCGGCGCCCCGGTGCTGATCGGCTCGGCCGCGCATTTCGAGTGCCGCAACGAGTACCGGCACTATGGCGGCGACCACATCATCTTCATCGGCCATGTCGAGCGCTACGCTTATACTCTCAAGCCGACCCTTTTATTCTGCCGTGGCAAGTACATGCGTGGCGAGCCGCTGATCCCGACCTGAAACCGCGGGGCGGTACCGGCTGCACCACTATTTTATCATTAACAGGTTCTGCTCGGACCGATTAACCATGACACAGCCGGTTACGTAATAGAATATACTGTTACATTTTTTTTACAGTGCCGTTACCACAATAAAGGCACCATAAAGATAAATTCGTCCAATACACGTCAAAAATTCGTTGACTCTCTGACGATAGCGGGTGAATTTTACCCGCCCGGCGCTATCTGGGCCGGCGTCAGTTGAAAACTATGCCAGTTGGGAGGACGACATGCTTCGGAAGCACAGTATCTTGTACCCCGTATTGAAGAAATATTTCCGCCTCTGGACGGTCGCGGCGGCGGTCGGCCCGGCCCTGTTGGTGGTGGGCACTGGTGCCTGGGCCGACGGGGATAGGGATAAAAAAACGGTCAAAAGCTCGCCGGAAAACAGCGGACCCGTCAGGCTGCTCTCTACCATACCCGTCCCAGTCGCGGGGACGAACACGACCAGTGGGATGTACGCCTTTGACATCAGCTTTGTCGACCAGTCGAACCAAACCTATTATCTCGCCGATCGTTCGAATGCGGCGGTCGACGTCGTCAACGCCAAGACCGGCGCGTTCGTGACGCAAATCACTGCGTCGCCAGCGTTCGCGGGGGTCAAGCTCTCCGGCACACCCCCCGTCGTCAACAACAACATCTCGGGCCCCGACGGCGTCACGACCGATGAGGGTGGAACATGCCTCTTCGCCGGCGACGGCCCCAGCCGCTTGGTCTCGTTCAAGATTCCCAGCGGCACGCAGGTCAGCGACGTCACGACGGGCGGCACGACCCGCGTGGACGAAATGGCGTTCGACCCGAAAGACAGACTGCTGCTGGTGGCGAACAACGCCGAAACACCGCCGTTTGCCACCATCTACAGCGTCAGCTCAACCTGCGTGCTCAGCGCCCCCAAGAAACTCCTCTTTGACACCGCTCACGGTGTCAATGCGACCAACGGCGCCGAGCAGCCGGCGTGGGATCCGGGAACGCAACGGTTCTACGAGTCGATCCCGTCGATATCCGGAACGACGACGACGCCGGGCCCGGTCGGCGCGCTTGCCCGCATCAATCCGTTGACCGCCACCGTTGACGGTCTGTTCGCGGTCTCCTTTTGCAGTCCCGCCGGCCTCTCCCTCAACCCGACGAACCAGACTTTTCTGATGGGCTGCGGTACCGTCTTCGACACGGCGCTAGCACCGTGGTTTGGTGCCGACACCAATAGCGCCAACCCGTATCAGGTGATCATAGACACCAACGGTGTCTCTGTGGCCGTGAACGGCATCGGTTCGTCGGACGAGGTCTGGTACAATTCCGGTGACAATCACTGGTACACCGGCTCTCAGAACACTCCGTATTCTCCGCATGCTGTGGCCAGCACTGGGGGCGCGCTCTCGACCACGGATCAGGGGGCCGCGCTCCTCGGGGTGATCGACGGGACGACCCAACTCCTCGACCAAATCGTGCCGACATTTGATGTGCCCGGGGTAACCCCGTTTTTGGGACCGCCGCCAGGGCACCCCTCCGGGAGCGCGCATTCGGTGGCCGCCAATGCCGCGAACAATCATGTGTTCGTGCCGCTTCCCGCAAACAACGCCGTTCTCGGCTGTCTGACCGGATGCATTGCGGTGTACGGCCGGGATGACGTAGATCTGACCGGCGCCAACGACTAACCCCTTTGCGCGTGGCGGCGCTTAGAGGCCGCAGCACGCAAGGCACTCACCACTCGAAATGAGCGGGCCCGCGGGCCCGCTTTTTTTGCGCCCGCCGCATCCGCGATCGACCGCTCTGCGGCAAGCCTTAACAGAAGCTGCCGATGCTGCTTTAATGTGTCGGGGGTGACCGCACACTACCGATGGGGGAAACGCACATGCCGCGATCGCCTGCGCGCACCGGACGCTGATCGGGATGTTCTCGCTCGACCTAGCGGTCAACGCGATCGTCTCCGGCCTGTTGCTCGGCGGGTTCTATGCCGCGGTCACGGTCGGGGTGACGATCTCCTTCGGCATGCTCGACATCGTCAATATCGCACACCCGGCGTTCATCATGCTCGGGTCCTTTGTCGCCTACATCGTCAACTCCAACTTCGGCATCGACCCGATTCTGATCGGCGTCGTCATGACCCCTGCATTCTTTCTCGCCGGCATGGCGGTCTACCAGATCTACTACTACGCATTCGAACAGCGCGGCGAGGAGTTGATCCAAGGTCTCGCCTTTTTCTTCGGTCTATTGTTTGTCGGCGAGGTCGGGCTGATCCTGGTGTTCGGGGTGGATTACCGGTTTGTCGAGGCTCCCTATATCGGTCCGAGCCTGCATCTCGGCTTTGTCGATCTGCCGTTGCGCATGCTGGTGCCGTTCCTGGTCTCGCTGTTGATGCTAGCGGTGCTGCAGGTCTTCTTGGGGCGCACCTTCATCGGCCGCGCCATCCTTGCGGTGTCGCAAGACCGGCTGGCCCTGCAGCTGATGGCGGCCAACCCCAGCCGCATCAAGCGCATCGCCTTCGGCCTCTCGATCGCCACCGCTTCGGTCGCCGGCGCCCTCTTGATCATCATCCAGCCGGTCGAGCCGTCGATCGGCCGCGATTACATCGGGCGCATCTTCGCGATATGCGTGCTCGGCGGCATGACCAGCTTTCCAGGCATGCTCGCCGGCGCCGTTCTGATCGGCATCGTCGAAAGCATCACCGCGACCTTCTACGGCCCCTCCTGGGCACCGGCCGTCGCGTTCGGCTTCCTCCTCCTGACCCTCGCCGTGCGCCCCGCCGGCATCCTCGGGCGCTGACGAATGAGTAAACGTTGGCGACAAAGCCCCTCTCCCGCATTGCGGGAGAGGGCGGCGAGCGCAGCGAGCCGGGTGAGGGTCTCTCGGCATTTTATTTACCGAACGCCACTATCGCTCATCTATGCCCAATCAGAAAGCGCGCCAGTTACGACAGTCCTCGACCGATGCCGAAAGACGAATATGGTCCGCTCTGCGCGACCGGCGTTTGTCGAGCTACAAGTTTCGAAGGCAGCATCCGATCGGCGAGTTCATTGTCGATTTCGCCTGCACCGAACATGCGTTGGTAATCGAAGTCGACGGTGGACAGCATTCAGGCAATTCCGTGGACGCGCGGCGAAACGCATGGCTCGAAACGCAGGGCTGGAAGGTTCTTCGCTTTTGGAACAACGACGTGCTCGGCAATACCGATGGTGTGATCGAAACAATTCTGCGAATACTTCAAGCGGGGTAGACCCTCACCCTCCCAGCCCTGCGGGCTGGGTCCCTCCCTCTCCCGCAATGCGGGAGAGGGGCTCTTTCGGGTAGGGCCTGGATGGGCACCGGCAGGTTTTGGATTGTCTCGTTTATCGTCGCCATCGCGTTTCTGCTGCTGACGCGCGGGCTGATCGGCAACGAGTATTATTTCTTTGCCGCCTACCAGGTGCTGCAGTTCATCGTGTTGGCGACGGCGTGGAATATTCTCGGCGGCTATACGGGGTACACCAATTTCGGGACGGGCGCATTTTTTGCCGTTGGCGCATATACCGCGGTCGTGCTGCACAAGACGACCAGTCTGCCAGTCCCAGTAATGATGCTGGCGGGCGGCGTCATGTCGGGGATCATCGGTTTGGGCATGGGGTATCTGACCCTGCGCCTCAAAGGCGTGTTTTTCGCGATCGCCACCCTGGCATTGGCGATCGTCGCGCAGACCCTGATCGTCAACTGGGATTTTGTCGGCGGATCGCGCGGCATTTATGTCATTCGGCCGCAAAACTCGCCGATCTACGGCAGCTACATCCAATACCTCTATTCACTGATGCTGGCATTGACCTGGATCTCGGTGGCGATCGCGCGGACCATCGAGCGCTCGACATTGGGTCTCGGCTTCAACGCGATCCGCGACGACGAGCAGGCGGCCGAGGCGGCGGGGGTGCCGACCCTGCGGCTGAAGCTCATTTCCACGACATTGAGCGGCGCGCTGATGGGAATGTCCGGCGCCCCCTTGCCCTATTACGTGACCTATCTCGATCCGGCCTCGAGCTTCAATCTCTCCTATGCCGTCAACAGCGTCGCAATGCCGATGATCGGCGGCATGACCAGCTGGATCGGCCCAATTATCGGCGCGGTCTTGCTCGGCACGATCCAGCAGCTCGCCACAGTGACGATCTCCTCGGCGCTCAACCTTTTGATCGTCGGCGTTCTGCTGATCGTCTTTGTCGTCATTGCGCCCAATGGCATCGTCGGTCTGGTGCAGAGCCGCCGGCGCGGCAGGCTCCGCTGATGGCCGCCTCGATTCTCGAGGTCCGCGGGCTCGGCAAGCGCTTCGGCGGCTTTGTCGCGCTCGAGGACATCAACCTCACCGTCGCCGCCGGCGAGCGGCTCGGCTTGATCGGGCCCAACGGCTCCGGCAAGAGCACGCTCGTCAACTGCCTCTCCGGCACATTGCATCACGACAGCGGGAGCGCGGTATTTGACGGACACGCGATCGACGGCATGCCGGCTTTTCAGCGCACCCGATTGGGGCTTGCCCGCAGCTTCCAACTGCCAAAGCCGTTCCGCAGCCTCAATCTCGTCGATAATCTGCGCATACCCCTCCTCTACACGGTCAATGCCCGCCACGGCGCGCATCTCTCCGGTACCGCCATCGGCGAGCGCTGCCGCGCGCTGCTCGCCGATGTCGGGCTCGCCGACAAAGCGCTGCATCTGCCGCGCGACCTGACCCAGGTCGAGATGCGCAAGCTCGAGCTCGCGCGCGCGGTCGCCAGCGCGCCGCGCCTCTTGTTTGCCGACGAGGCGATGGCCGGGCTCTCGCCTTCCGAGGTCGAGGAGATCCTCCTCGTGCTCTTCCGCCTCAACGAGCAGGGCATCACGATCGTCTTGATCGAGCACATCATGCGCGCGGTGATGAGCTTTTCGACCCGGCTCGTCGTGCTGGTCGCCGGGCAGAAGATCGCCGACGGCTCGCCGCAGGAGGCGATCCGCAACCCCGAGGTCGAGAGGGCCTATCTTGGCGAGTAGCCTTTCGGTAACCGGCCTCGACGCCGGATACGGCGCGGTGCGGGTGCTCGAGGACGTGTCGTTGTCGGTGGAGCCTGGCCAGACCGTCGTGCTGCTCGGCACCAATGGCAACGGCAAGAGCACCCTGATGAAATGCGTCATGGGGATCGTGCCGCCGACCGCCGGGACGATCGTCGCCGAGATCGACGGCGAGCGGCACGATCTGGTCGGCCGCTCGACCGAGGCAATCGTCGATCTCGGGATCAGCCTGGTGCCGGAAGGCCGGCGTCTCTTCCCAAAGCTGACCGTCGAGGAGAACCTGCTGTTGGGCGCCTTCCGCCCGCTCGCCCGCACGGCTATCGCGCACAATCTCGATTCCTCATACGAGACCTTCCCGGTGCTGCGGGAGCGGCGGCGCCAATTGGCGGGCAGCCTCAGCGGCGGCGAGCAGCAGATGCTGGCCCTCGCGCGCGCGCTGATGTCGGCGCCCAAGATCCTGCTGATCGACGAGCCGTCGGTCGGCCTTGCGCCGGTCCTCGTCAAGCGCACGATCGAGAAGATCAAGGAATTGAAGGACCGTTACCAGCTGACCGTGCTGATGGCCGAGCAGAACTTCATCCAGGCCGTCCGCATCGCCGACCGCGGCTACGTCATCGTCCACGGCAAGATCGCCTTCGAAGGCAGCTCCGCCGACGAGCTCAACAACAACGAGCTCGTCCGCAAATTCTATTTGGGGCTTTAAAGGCACCCGCGGTCTCGCGCTCCCTGTTCCGCCTGTTTTATCTGGTCGAGATCAGGCATCGACAACTCCCTCAATCGCAATCTCGCACCCGCCGACGAGTGTCGATGGCCAAGAGCGTACAATGCGAATATGGCAATTATGTTATTATCTATTTATCAAGCTGCGCACCCACGGGACAAGACCGGCCAGTACGATTGGAGTGAATTGTCTGTTTGGGTCGGAGCACTAGCCTAGTGCTCAGAATCAAACACATGGTTCATGGGCGATCAGCTCGATACCGCGGTTCGGGCGGCCCTCACGCCGATGAGGTGAATCATCTGACTGGATCTGAGCACTAGCAGGCTGCGGAAAATCCAGGAACATCGTCATTCCGGGGCGCGGGCTCTGCCCGCGAGAGTTGTGTGCGTCAAGTTCAGCAAATTGGGCATGGTGAGCGAGCGCGGTTGGTTTCAGGTCAAGAGCACATCCCTTTGTTCGATCGGAATAGGACCATCTTTTCGTCCCGACCTGCCGTCTGGCAGAGCACCGCGCGCAGCGGCAGTCAAGGATGCCGCCGCGACTGCGGCGGCACCGGCGCAGCCGGCGCGCAGCGTCCTTGACAGAGCGAGCACGGTGCTAGGCTGAACGGGTCGGGGCTCAGGCGGCACGGCGCAGCGCCTCCTTCTTGTGCTCGCGCAGATCGTCCATGTTGAGATAGCGATGCTGCTCCAGCCAGTTTTCGTGGGTCTCGACGGCGAGCGCCCGCACGAGCCGCAAGCAACTCTCGCCATTTGGAAAGATGCGCACGACGTGGGTGCGGCGCTTGATCTCCTCGTTGAGGCGCTCCAGCATGTTGGTCGATTTGAGATGCTTATGGTGCTGGCGCGGCAGCCGGTAAAACGTCAGTGTCTCGTCGATGTTCTCTTCGACCCAGCCGGTGAGCTTGGGGTATTTGCTAGACCATTTGGCGAGCCAAGCCGCCAGATCGCGACGCGCTTCGGGAAGGTCGCGCCGGTCGTACAGCCAGCGCAGCTCTTGCAGGCAGTCGTCGTCGACCCGGCGCGGCACGTAGTCGAGCGCGTTCCGCAGAAAATGCACGTAACAGCGCTGATAGGCCGCCTCCGCGAGGGCCTCGCGCAATGCCGCCCTGAGGCCGGCGTGATCATCGGCCACGACAAACTCGACACCGTGCAGACCGCGCGCCTTCAGCCCCAGCAGGAAATCCCGCCAGCTCGATCGGCTCTCCCGGTTGGCGAGCTCGATCGCCAGAACCTGGCGGCGGCCGTCCCAATCGATACCGATCGCGATCAGCACCGCCTGGCTGGCGATCACGCCAGCCTCGCGCACCCGCTCGTAGCGCGCGTCGAGGATCAGATAAGGGAAGGCTTCGGCCAAGGGGCGGCCGGCGAATTGCGCCAGACTGTCATCCAGCGACTGGTTCATCGCACTAATCGACGAAGCTGAAAAGCTGTGCCCGCACAGCTCCTCGGTGATCGCCTTGACTTTGCGGGTCGAAACCCCTTGCACATACATCTCCGCCAGCGCCGCCACCAGCGCCCGCTCCGAACGCTGATAGCGCTCGAACAGCTCGGTCGAGAACCGCCCGGCGCGGTCCTGCGGGACCCGCAGCTCCAGCTTGCCGACCCGCGTGATCAGCGTTCGGCCGTAATAGCCCGACCTGTAGCCCTGCCGGCCCACCGCCCGCTCGCCCTTCTCGGCGCCGAGCGCCTCCGTCATCTCCGCTTCGAGCGCCTCCTGCAGCGCCGTCCGCACCAGCGCCCGCAGAAACTCCTCGTCCTCCGCCAGAAGGGCTTTGACGTCGATCGTCCCAGATTTACCCTGCCTCTTGGTCATGGTGTGCATCCTCGCCAAAGGATCCGGTGATTGCGCATCACCCGCATACCATGACCACCCGCCTCAGCGGCTTTTGCAGAACCTCCCGGACACTACCCCCGCGAGCCCGGAATCCAGGGACACGGACCAGAGAAATCAATTGCTTGGCCTGTGTTTATGGGTTCCGGGCCCGGCCCTGTCGGGCCGTCCCGGAATGACACGCGAGTTTTTCAGCGCCCTGCTAGACCAGAAGCCCCGGACCAAGTAACGCGGAGCCCTTCCTGGCGCAACGAGGAGATCGCTGGCAGGGCGAATGGGAGACGGGTATCCTTGCGCCTAATACGTGTGTACCGCCAATTCGCGGGCACCGGCGGATAGGCGAGGCGACCGCATGACAGCGCTCGACGACGCGGCGACCGATCTGCGACAGAGAATTGCCGCGCTCCGGCGCGAGCTCGACGAGCGCACCGCCGAACGCGACGAGGCGTTGGCGCGAGAGGCGGCGATAGCCGAGGTGTTGCAGGTCATCAACAGCTCGCCCGGTGATCTCGGGCCGGTGTTCGATGCGATCCTCGAAAAAGCATTGCGCCTATGCGAGGCGGCTCACGGACACATCTGGAGGGTCGAAGGCCAGTACGCTCACGCCGTGGCGTTGCGTGGCGACGCGCATTTCACCGAAGCGATGCGCCGGGGCGGTCCGCAAGACCTGGTCTCCGACAGGCCGCTCGGCCGGCTCGCTCGCGGCGCGCACGTCGTTCACATGCCCGACGCTACGAAGGAGGAGGTCTACCGCACGAACCCCGGCTTTCGCGAGTTTATCGACACGAGCGAGATCCGCACGGGATTAGTGGTTGCGCTGCGAAAAGAGAAAGCGCTGCTCGGGGCGATCGTCGTCCATCGCAAAGAAGTTCGCCCCTTCACCGACAAGCAGATCGCCCTGCTGCAGAATTTCGCCGCCCAGGCAGTGATCGCGATGGAGAATGCGCGGCTCATCAGCGAGACTCGCGAGGCCTTGGAGCAGCAGACCGCGACGGCCGATGTGCTCGGCGTCATCAATTCCTCGCCCGGCGACCTTGCCCCGGTGTTCGACACAATGCTCGACAAGGCCATCCGCCTTTGCGAGGGCTCCTTCGGGCAGATGTATGTCTACGATGGGAGGCACTTCCGAGTCGTCGCCTCGCGCGGCGTGCCGCCCAAGTATGCGGAATGGCTCGAGACAGTACCGGCGGAATGGTTCCACACCGCGGCGCATCAGCGCTTGTTGGCGGGCGAGCGCCTCGTCCACGTCCCTGACCTCGGCGCGAGCGAGGCCTATCAGTCCGGCAATCCGATGCGCCGGACGCTGGTCGAACTCGGCGGCGCGCGCACCTTGCTGTCGATCGGGCTGGTTAAGGATGCCACGCTCGTCGGTGTCTTCACGGTTTTCCGCCAGGAAGCGCGCCCCTTCAGCGACAAGCAGATCGTCCTCCTTGAAAATTTCGCGGCGCAGGCGGTCATCGCGATGGAGAACGCGCGGCTCATGACCGAGACGCGCGAGGCGCTGGAGCAGCAGACCGCGACGGCCGAGGTGTTGGGGGTCATCAATTCCTCGCCTGGCGATCTCACGCCGGTGTTCGAGGCGATGGTCGAGCGGGCAGTGCGCCTGTGCGCCGCCGACGAGGCGCTGGTGCGCACCTTCGACGGCGAGAGACTCAACCTCGCCGCTGTCCACGGCGTGCCCGGCGAAGCCGAGACGCTGCGACAGCTTGGTTCGGCGCAGCTCTCCGGCATGTATGAATTCCTCGCACGTGGCCATAACGTGTCGCATGTCGCGGACGTGCGGGAAACGGCCGCCTATCAGATGCCGCTGGGGCGCGCGCGGCTTGACGCGCGCCATGTCCGTTCCTGGCTCGGCGTGGCGTTGCGCAAGGACGGCGCGCTGCTCGGCGTCATCAACGTTCACCGCCGCGAGGTCCGGCCGTTTTCCGAGAAGCAGATCGCGCTATTGCAGAATTTTGCCGCCCAGGCGGTTATTGCGATGGAGAATGCACGGCTGTTGACCGAGACGCGCGAGGCATTGGAGCAGCAGACCGCGACTGCTGAAGTATTGCAGGTCATCAATTCCTCGCCCGGCGACCTCGTGCCGGTATGGGATGCAATGTTGGAGAAAGCCGTCCGATTGTGTGACGCGCACTCAGGTTTCTTGTGGACCTACGATAATGGGCGCGTTCAAGCAGCGGCTACGCGTGGGTTGCCGCCGCAGTTCGAGAAGTTTGTGCGCGAACCGCGAGTGATTGGTCCGGAAACCGGTATCGCGCGCGTTGCACTGGGCGAGCCCCTTGTCCACTTCGCCGATGTTGCCGCACTCGATACGGGCGATTCATTGCATCGCGCTACCGCGGAGCTCGGAGGGTTTCGTACGGTTTTGGTCGTACCCCTCCGCAAAGATGACGGCCTGCTTGGGGGTTTCACCATAGAGCGCCAAGAGGTGCGGCCGTTCACCGAAAAGCAGATCGCGCTGTTGCAGAACTTTGCGGCGCAGGCGGTGGTCGCGATGGAAAATGCGCGGCTGCTCGGCGAATTGCAGGCCCGCACGCGCGACCTCGAAGAATCGCTCGAATACCAGACCGCGACGAGCAACGTGCTGCAAGTCATCAGCCGCTCGACCTTTGATCTCCAACCGATACTCGACACGCTCGTCGAAACCGCCGCGCGGCTGTGTCAGGCGGAAATGAACGCCATCGCGATCCGGAGCGATGCCGGCTTCCGTTTTGTGGCGACCGATGCAATCTCGCCCGAGTTCGACGCCTTCCTCCGCGCCCTGACCGTCCAGCCCGGCCGCGACACGATCGTGGGGCGGGTCGCCCTCGAAGGACGCGTCATCCAGATCCCCGACATCACCGTGGACCCCGAGTACAAGGTCCCCGAGGTAGGCATCCTCGGCAACGTCCGCACCCTGCTCGGCGTGCCCTTGCTGCGCGACGGCGAGACCATCGGGGTCTTCACGCTGAGCCGCCGGAACGTCGAGCCGTTCAGCGAGCGGCAGATCGAGCTGGTGCGCACCTTTGCCGACGAGGCGGTCATTGCGATGGAGAATGCGCGGCTGTTGACCGAGCTGCGCGAGTTGCTGGAGCAGCAGACCGCAACGGCCGAGGTATTGCAGGTCATCAATTCCTCTCCCGGTGAGCTCCAGCCGGTCTTCGAGGCGATCCTGGAGAAAGCCCACCTGCTGTGCGGCGCAACACTCGGAACACTGTTTCTCTACGATGGGGAGAAGATCCGCGCCACGGCGACACACGGCTACCCAGAAGAGGTCGCCGCAGTGCTGCGCGGCGGCATTCGCCCGCCTCCGCCGCTGCTCGATGGCGCCCGATTGGTTCACCGTCACGACATCCGAGAAGGGGCAGACGAGGTCGGCCTGCTGATCTCACAGCGAGGCGGTGTGCGCACCAATCTACTTGTTCCGCTGCGCAAAGACGGCGTTTTCCAAGGCATGATTTCTTGCAATCGACAGGAGGTACGGCCCTACACCGATAAGGAGATCTCGCTGATCGAAAACTTCGCGGCGCAGGCAGTGATCGCGATCGACAATGCCCGGCTATTGGATGAGATCCGTCAGCGTCAGGCCGAGCTGCGGGTCACCTTCGACAACATGGGCGACGGGGTCGCGATGTTCGACGCCGAGCTGCGGCTCGCGGCGTGGAACCGCAATTTCCAGCAGATTCTCGATTTGCCTGACGCTTTGCTCGCCGCGCGGCCGAGCCTTGCCGACTACATTCGTCACCTCGCAATGCATGGCGAGTACGGCGAGGTCAATGTCGAAGCCGAAGTGCGTCGTCTGATCGAAGCGGCCGGCACACAATATTCGACCGAGCGCACGCGTCCCGACGGCCGGGTCATCGAGGTGCGGGCGAACCCGGTGCCGGGCGGCGGGGTCGTCATCATCTACAGTGACATCACCGAGCGGAAGCGCGCCGAGGCCGAGATCCGTGCCGCCCGCGACGCCGCCGAGAAGGCACTGCACGACTTGCAGTCGGCGCAGGCGAGCCTATTGCATGCGCAGAAGATGGCGGCCTTGGGCCAACTGACCGCCGGGATCGCCCACGAGATCAAGAACCCGCTCAATTTCGTCAACAACTTCGCCGACCTATCGGTCGATTTGCTCGACGAGCTGAAGGAGACGACCGAGCCGGCCGTGGCGTCACTCGGCGAGGAAACTCGCGCCGAGATCGACGAAATTGTCGGAATGCTGACCGGTAATCTCGAAAAGATCGCCGAGCACGGACGGCGCGCCGACGGCATCGTCAAGAGCATGCTCGAGCATTCGCGCGGCGAGAGCGGCGAGCGCCGCGAGGTCGATCTCAACCATCTGGTCGAGGAGGCGCTCAACCTTGCCTATCACGGCGCCCGCGCCCAGGACCAGAATTTCAACATCACCTTGGAACGCGACTTCGGCGCGGCTATCGCCCCGATCGAGCTGGCGCCGCAGGAGATGACACGCGTCTTCCTCAACCTGTTCGGCAATGGGTTTTACGCTGCCACCAAGCGCCATCGCGACGGCGCCGAGCCGGACTTTCGGCCGACCCTGACAGCGTCCACGCACGATCTCGGCCACTCGGTCGAAATCCGCATCCGCGACAACGGCACCGGCATTCCGCCCGAGATCCGGGACAAACTGTTTCAGCCGTTCTTCACCACCAAGCCGACCGGCGAAGGGACCGGCCTCGGCCTCTCGATCAGCTGGGACATCGTCACCCAGCAGCATGGCGGCACGCTTGAGGTCGACAGCCGGGTCGGCGGGTTCACCGAATTCACGATCCGCCTGCCGCGTTCGTGAACAGGCCGATCGTCTTATGCTCGGCCCTCGGCCTAACGGGACGGCATTCGACGAAAGGCTGCACGACTGTGATGCGTCCTTCGAGACGCGCCCTTGGGCGCTCCTCAGGATGACGGAAGCCTTTAATGGCATTAAGAAAATCCGTCATCCTGAGGAGGTCGCCCCCGGGTCCGCGCATCGCGCGGCCCGAGGACAGGCTCCGCGGCCGTCTCGAAGGACGCACGGCGCTCCTCCAGCTCTGTTTAAATTCTTCATTCCGGAGATACGACAATGACAGAACCAACGACCCAGCCGATCAAAATCGAAGGCTATCACGCGCATGTCTATTACGATCCGACGACCCGCGCGCGCGCCGCGCAGTTGCGCGAAACGATCGCCAGCGCGCTCGGCGTCGAGGTCAGGGAATTGAGCGACGCGCCGAGGGGCCCGCACCCGGTTCCGCAGTTCCGGTTCATGTTCACGACTGCGCAATTCGAGAACATCGTGCCGTGGCTGATGCTCAACCGCCAGGGCCTCGACGTCCTCGTCCACCCGCTGACCGACAACTCTTACGACGACCACTCGCGCTACGCGGTGTGGCTCGGCTCTCCGGTGCCGCTGAAGCTCAACCCGACGAGTCGCACCTACCGCGCCGAGCAGTATCCGACCCGCACTGAAAACTGGGGGGCCCCCCCCTGAAGTATTTGTAGGATGGGTTGAGCCAGAGGCTGGGCAAGAATTGGTACGAGGGCGGCGTCACAGTCTTGCGTCCTTCGAGACGCGCCCGTTGGGCGCTCCTCAGGATGAGGGTAAGCCATTGATCGCATTAAGAAAATTCCTCATCCTGAGGAGACCGCGAAAGCGGTCGTCTCGAAGGACGCACGGCGCCGATCCAGCCGATTGGGATTCTTGCCCAGATGTCGATACCTGATTCCAAAATTTACCAAGATTTACCTGACTTAACTTGACGTAGCCGGGACCCGGCTTAGTTGATCGGAGGGCGCGAACGAGTTTTCCTCGTAGAGTATCTGCAGCTCCGGGGATCTCTTTTGGAAGATGTCACGCGGGCCACCTGTCGCAGTGAGCGGCCGATTGGCGTCGCCCCCGCCGAATTTGGCCGATCGGCTCGCCCCTATCAAAAACCGCTAGCGTTACCGAGAGAGACCAATGAACAACCTCAAAAGTGGACTGGCCGTTATTTGTTTGGCGATGCTGCTCGCCGGATGCGCAAGGGCGGTCGGGAACGCCGACGTGGGACCCGATCCGGGCGGCGGGTTTTACGATGGGCCGAACATCAATGTCGGACACATAAACCCCAGCCGCGGCGGTTTTCACTATGCGCCGTACACGAGCCTGGGACAGGCGTACCCTTAAGAGCCCACTGGATCCCTGCGTCGGCGTGACCAAAGCGGCGCTCCGCGCATTGGAGATCGTGTCCTCAATCGACCGTTGGAGCTCGGAGTAAAGCACCTTATCCTGACCGCATGCGACGTCCTTGCCATCCGCGGCGTCGCCGCGCTACTCCCTCCGCAGGGAATTAAAGCGGAGGGAACGAGATGATCGCGGGCGAGTTCGATGTCGTTGTCGTCGGGGCGGGCAATGCCGGCATGTGCGCGGCATTGGCGGCGCGTGGGGAGGGCGCCCGGGTGCTCGTTCTCGAAGCGGCGCCGTTTGACGAGCGCGGCGGCAACAGCCGGTTTACCGCGGGGGCGCTGCGGTTTGTCTATAACGGCGTCGACGACCTCCTGAAGCTCTGCGATCTCAGCGAGACCGAGCTCGCCACCAGCGATTTTGGGACTTACACCACCGACCAGTACTACGACGATCTCGGGCGGCTGACCGACTATCGCAGCAATCCCGACATGGCCGAGCTGCTCGTCACCAAGAGCCAGGAGACGCTCCTGTGGATGCGTAGCCAGGGCATCCGCTTTGCGCCGATGTATTCGCGCCAGGCCTTCAAGCACGAGGGAAAGTTTGTGTTCTGGGGCGGCCTGGCGCTCGAGGCCTGGGGCGGCGGGCCGGGGCTCGTCGAGGGCCTCTTCAAGGCGGCCGAGGAGCGGCAGATCCAGGTCGCCTACGAAGCCTCAGGCGAGGCGCTGATCGCCGACGATGACGGCGTGCACGGCGTCGTCGCCAAGGTCGAGGGCAAGACCACGCGCATCCCGGCCAAGGCCGTCATCCTCGCCAGCGGCGGGTTCGAGGCCAATGCCGAGATGCGGACCCGCTATCTCGGCCCCGGCTGGGACCTCGCCAAGGTGCGCGGCACCCGGTTCAACACCGGCGCCGGCATCAAGATGGCGCTCGACATCGGCGCGATGCCTTACGGCAACTGGTCGGGCTGCCACGCGGTCGGCTGGGACTACAACGCGCCCGAATTCGGCGACCTCGCGGTCGGCGACAATTTTCAGAAGCACAGCTACCCGTTCGCCATCATGGTCAATGCCGACGGCGTGCGGTTCTGCGACGAAGGAGCCGATTTCCGCAATTACACCTATGCCAAATACGGCCGCGAAATCCTCAACCAGCCGCATCAGTTCGCCTGGCAGATCTTTGACCAGCAGGTCGTCCACCTGCAGCGCGACGAGTACCGCATCCGCCAGGTGACCAAGGTCGCCGCGGACACGATCGAGGGGCTGGCCGACAAGATGGCCGAATACGCCCCGGTCGATAAGGCGCGGTTTCTCGAAACCGTCCGCGAGTACAACACGGCGGTGCAGCGCGATATCCCCTACAATCCGACGGTGAAGGACGGCCGCACCACGAAGGGGCTCGCGATCGACAAGACCAACTGGGCGATGCCGATCGAGAAGCCGCCCTTCGAGGCCTATTGCACGACCTGCGGCGTCACCTTCACGTTTGGCGGCTTGCGCATCGACACCGATGGGCGGGTGCTCGACACCGCGCAAAAGCCGATCCCCGCCCTCTACGCCGCGGGCGAGCTCGTCGGCGGACTCTTCTATTTCAATTACCCCGGCGGCACCGGCCTGGTTTCCGGCTCGGTATTCGGCAAGATCGCCGGCACCACCGCTGGAACTGCAGTCCTGCGGCGCTGAGCGAAATGGATTGCTAAGTTAATACTGATATGCTAAAATCGTTACGACACTAAACCATAACCATAGGACTGAATGATTTCCCCACCCCCATAACAGCGCAGATCAGCCAGGATCAGCGAACGGTCCCCGCTGTTCTTATGGCGCCGGGTCGCTGGAAATCGAGGAATTCTGCGGAGAAGAATTGATCGGTGGCTGATAATTTGGTGGCAAAACAGCAAAATCAGCCAGCGTTGGTTCGGCATCCCCGCCCCGGATGGAGAGGGCGAGGATGCACCATCGCGAAATCAGCGATACCAGTAGTCGTGGTGCCAATGGGGGCCATAGCCCCAACCGTAATGACGCCAATAAGGATGGTGATGACGCCACCACCAGGCATGCGGTCCACCCCAGCAATGCCAAGAGTATCCGTTCCACCAGCACCGCGCTTCCGCCGGTTGTGCAAAGGCGGCGGTGCCGATCACCAAGGCGGCGAGCGTCGCCAGGACAAATTTCCTCATCCCTTTACCTCCTCGATGCTTGTCCACTGACAGCATAACGAGAAGGCAACTCGAATTACTCCCTTTAACCACAAATTTTATTGGGTTCCGGAGATTGCCGCCAGCATGGCTTCCACCACGGTCTGCGGGTCTGCGGCCCGCATTACCTCGCCCATAACCGCGACTCCGCTTGCTCCGGCGGACAAGCAGAGGCGGGCGTTCGCAACCGTTATCCCGCCGAGCGCAATTACCGGACCCGCCACCTGGCGCACGATCTCGGCCAAGCCGCCGAGACCGATCGCCGGGCCGTAACCCGGTTTGCTGGCGGTGATAAATACCGGGCTGACGGTGACGTAATCGGCGCCGGAACCCAGCAGCGCCGAGGCTTCCGCAGCGGAATGCGCCGAAGCGCCGATCAGCCCGCCGGGAAGTCGGGCGCGCGCGGCTGCGGGGCTCTCCGCGCTTGGCATATGCACCCCGCCCGCACCGGCCATTGCCGCCGCATCGACATCCTCGTGAACGGTCACGGTTGCGTCCCAGCGGCGGCCGAGCGGCACCAGGACGCTCAGCAATGCGTGGCGTTCGGCCGCCGGCAGATCCTTCTCGCGCAGGCTGAACCAACGGCAACCGCCGGCAAATACCGCTGCGGCGAGCTCTTCGAGGGGCCGGCCTGCCTGCCGGCGGTCCGATATGACCAGCAGCGGCGGTGCTGGGAGCCTCACGGTCTTTCTTATGGCCGCGGCGGGGCAAGGAGCAGCTCGGCCTCGATCGTCACCCGGACCATTGCTTCGCCGGGCTCGGCGACCGGCGCCGCCATCGTCACCCCGGCAAAACGCGGTACCGGCCTGCCACCGGTTTCGGCGTTGCCGACGCGCACATCACGGAACCGAACGACGGCCAGATGCATGCGGTCGGCGATCGATGCGGCGCGATGGTCGAGCTCGGCGAGGGCCTCGGCGGTCAGATCCTCCTCGGCTCCGCGGACCGTCTCGGGCGAAATTCCGTAGGTCAGCGACGAGGTCGACAGACCATCGGATTGCAGCGCACCGGCCAGCTTCAGCATCGAATCCGCGTCTTTTCCGGTCAAAATGACCGACTGGCTGCCATGCCATTGCGCGGGGGCGTTCTGCGGGCGCTCCTCGCCGACATTGTAGGAGCCGGTCTCGACCCGCACCCCCTGCACCTGCCGTGCACGATCGAGCGCCGCGGCCATCCGTCGATTTATCGCCCCCTGGACCGAGCGCGCATCCGGCCCGGTCTCCTCGACCCTGAGCTCGATGCGCAAGAGGTCGCGGATGACCGAGCGCTCCGCCGTCTGGCTAAGATGGAGCACGGTCATGGTTTGATCCGCGTCCTGCGCCAGCGCGTGGGCCGACGCGAACAGCGCGACGGCAATCGCGAGAAATGCCCTCAAGGGTCGATTTTGGTGAGTTCGCGCGCCGACAGGTCCTTGAGATGGTTGAGGCGCTCGAACAGAACGTCGGGTGCGATCTTCGCGCTGCCGGCGCGGAGACAGCCGCGGAACTTGTCGAACAGCTCGGCTTCGCTGAGGGGGCGGTCTGCATGCCCTTTAGCCCGTCGCACTTTCTCGCTCTCGACGCGGCCGCCGGCCACCAAGTCGACCCGTACCTGGTCCGATACCGAGGCTCCGGAGACCTCGGGATCGTAGTTCTGGTTTGTTTCGATGACGACCCGGCGCATCAAATCCTGGACATCCGGGCGCCGAACAAAGCCGTCGGTGTATTCGGCGAGCCCGGCGCGCCGCGCGATCACCGCCGCCGCCATTGCGAACTCCATGCTGAATTTGCCCTCCAACCCGGTCTGCGGCCGATGATTGCGCAGGATCAGCGAGTGCGTGTCGCTCAGCGAAACCGTGACCCGCTCGATTTCCTCGGGTCTGAGCGGATGGCGCGCGAGGAGTTCGAGCATGGAATCGAGCGCCCGGTGCGTGCAGTAGCAAGCGGGGTATTTTTTGATGCCGAGCCGGTATTTGACGATCTTCCACTCCGACCCGAGCGCCTGGGCCGGAGTCTCACGGTCGGCCTCGCCGGCCGGAGACACCGCACTCAGGAACCCTTGGGGGTGTTCGAGCGCGTCCGGCGAGGCGGTGAACCCGACTTCGGCGAGCCGCGCTGCCATCAGCCCGGAATGCGCCGACCGACCGGCGTGGAACGGCTTTGTCATCGTGCCGAAATTGGCCATGATGCCGCTGCTCTGCGACGCGGCCAGCGCGAGTGCGTTGCTTGCGCGCTCGGCATCGAGGCGGCGCAGCAAGGCGCAGGCCGCCGCCGCACCGATCGGCCCGAATATGCCGGTCGGATGCCAGCCCTTGCGGTGGTGGTGACCCGGGTCCCGCCATGCGAGTTCAGCCCAGGTCTCGTAACCGGCTACATAAGCGGCCAGCATATCGCGGCCCGAGGCGCCGAGCGCTTCGCCTTCGGCGAGGATCGCCGGCACCAGCACACTGCTGGGATGGCCGCGCAGCGCGACGTCGTCATAATCGAGGGCGTGACCCGCGGTGCCGTTGATCCATGCCGCCTCCGGTTCCGGCGCCGTCTCGCCGCTGAAATAGAGGCTCGCGTCGCCATGCCCCGGCCGCAGCGCCTTGCGCAGCAACTGCGGCGCCGGATCGCCGGCGCCGGCGATCATCGTGGCAATGCAGTCGATGAACCCGACCCGCGCGACGTCGACCGCCGCGGCGGGCAGCCTCTCGAATGAGACATCCGCGACGAAGCGGCCGAGGTCTCGAGTAAGCGCCATCAGCGTTCTCCCGCTTTCCCGTTATGGATCTCGAGCTTCATTATGGATCAGTTGGTCGCGCGCGGCTATTACCGAGGGCAGGCGGGTACCGAGGGTGGGCAGGATTGGATGGAGAAGCCGGGTTTGCGCGCGTTGGTCACACGGCCTCTGGAAGAAGCACGAGGCTTGATCGCGGCTCTGGCAGTCCGCGGCATCGGGGCGGTCGTCGAACACCTGATAGAGATCCATTGGCAGGCGCCGGTAATACTCCAGCTCGACGGAGTACAAGCCATCCTGTGCACCAGCGCCAATGGTGTACGAGCCTTGGCGCGGGCGACCGGCGAACGCAGTGTGCCGCTGTTGGCGGTTGGTGACGCAACGGCGGCGCGCGCTCGCGCCGAAGGTTTCCGTTCTGTCGGAAGCGCTGGGGGCGACGTCGCCGATCTCGCCCGGGTGGCGGCGGCGCGGCTGCGCCCGCAAGACGGGGCGCTGTTGCATGTGGCTGGAAATGTCGTTGCCGGCGATCTCGTCGGCTTGTTGCGCGTGCAGGGATTTACCATCGAGAGGCGTGTCTTGTACGAGGCTCGGGCGGCTGCCGCGCTGAGCCCGGCGGCAGTCGACAGCTTGCGCGCCGGTGCGATCGCTTTCGCGCTGTTTTTCTCTCCGCGGACCGCAGCGATTTTTGCTAGGCTCGCCGGTGTCGCCGGGGTCGGCGTGTGCTGCGCGAGGGTAACCGCGGTGTCGATCAGCCGGGCCGCCGACGCCTCCCTCGCCGGGCTGCCGTGGCATGACAGGCGCATAGCCGAGCGCCCTAATCAGCCGGCCTTACTTGATGCGCTCGACCAAGTGCTCGGTCGACGGCGCGGGATTGACCAGGGATAGCGGCACGATGTCAGAACGGGAGAGCGAAGAGGGCCCGGCGGAAGGCGGCGCGACGCCGGCGGAACCGGACTCGACCCCGGCGGTCGAGCCGGCGAGGCCGCCCAGCGGATCTCGCAAGGGATTTCCTCGATCGGCGTTGTGGCTGGCGGGTTTGCTGATCCTGATCCTTGCCGGCGTTGCCCTGTCGCCTTTTTGGGCGCCGCAGATCGAGCCGCTCCTCCCGTGGGGTGAGAACCGCGACGAATACGCGGCGCTTTCTGCCCGGCTGGCGGCGGTCGAAGCGCGTCCCGCCGTACCCAGCACGGGAATCGATGCCATCCAATCGGCGATCAGCGCATTGACGCGCCGTGTCGACCAGCGCGACTCGCGACTAGCCGCAATAGAGAAGCGTCCGGCGCCCCCGAGCGTCGATGCCGATGCGATCAATTCGGCCCTCGGCGCGCTCACGCGCCGCGTCGATCAACTCGAGGCCGCCGGCAAACCCGACCTTGGCCCGATCCGGGCCGCACTCCAGCAACTCGAGCAGCGCCTCGCTGCAACCGAAACTCGATCCGCCTCTAACATGACGAGCGAAACGGCCGCTGCGAAGGATATGCAGCAGGAGCTTTCCCACCTCGGTAAGGTCGAAGGCGATCTCGCGGACCGCGTAGCCGCGCTCGAGCGCGCGGCACAGTCGCAAAACACGGCCGAGCTTCGGTCCGACGGGATGTTGGCGCTGCTGCTGGGACAAATGCGCGAGGCGATCGAGCAGGCCCGGCCGTTCCCGACCGAGTTCGATGCTTTCAACAAGCTCGCGCGGGGTTCCGACCTCGCCGCCGCTGCCCAGCCGCTCGCCGAACCCGCCCGAAACGGGGTGGCGAGCCGCGCCGTTCTGGTGAAAGGCTTGGCCGAGCTGACCGGCCGGATGGCGGTGGCGAGCGAACCTGCCGTCAAATCAGATTGGCGCGAGCAGACGCTCGCCCGGCTGCGCGGCCTGGTGACGATCCGCCGCATCGATAATTCATCGCAGGCCGGGTCCGCCGGGGGGTCCGACGGGGCGGTCGGCACCGCCCAAGCCGCTCTTGCCCGCGGCGATCTGGCGGGCGCGGTGGCGGCGCTCGAGCCGCTGACCGGGGCGGACGCCGAGGCGGCGCGCCCTTGGCTGCTCATGGCGCGTGAACGGCTCGCGGCGGAGGTGGCGCTCGACCACGTTCAGGAGCTGCTGACCGAGCGCCTGGGCAGCGCCCCGGCTGCTGCTCCGGGTGCCGCCCCAGCCAAGGTTCCAGACGAACCGGAGAAGGCGAGAACACGGTCGTGATCCGCGGCCTTCTCGGCCTTCTCGTCTTCGCGGGGGTGATCACCGCGGCGATTTTTTTCGCCGATCATCCCGGGCAGGTCGAGATCGTGTGGCAGGGCTGGCAGGTAGAGACCTCGGTCGGTGTGCTCGCCGCCGCCGCAGTGCTCGCCGGCTTGGCGGTTGCTCTGCTCTTTTGGCTCGTGTCTTTGATCCTCGGCAGCCCGCGCGCATTTCTGCGGCGCCGGCGTGAGCGCCGCCGGCGCGCCGGCTACCGTGCGCTGACTCAGGGGATGGTCGCGGTCGCAGCAGGTGATCCGCACGAGGCGCAGCGTTGCGCCCGCAGGGCCGATGCGCTGCTCGCCGATCCGCCATTGACCCTGCTCCTATCCGCCCAGGCAGCTCAGCTCGGGGGCGACGAGACAGCGGCCAAAAAATTCTTTACGGCTATGCTCGAACGCCCCGAGATGGAATTTCTCGGACTTCGCGGCCTCCTCAACCAAGCATTGCGCGCCGGCGATCGAGGAACGGCGTTGCGCCTGACCGAGCGTGCTGCCGCTTTGCGTCCGGATACCGCCTGGGCGGTCGAGAGCCTGTTCGGACTCGAGGCACGCGAAGGGCGATGGGACGCGGCCCTAGAAACGCTGGCGCAAGCGGTCAAGCGCCGGATCATTCCGCGCGAGCGCGCGCGCCATTATCGCGGTGTGATCCTGTACGAACTCAGCGTTGCCGCGCTCGCCGGCGGCGACCGGGCCCGGGCTCGAAATCTGGCGGCTCAGGCCCAGGCGCTGACGGCGGACCTTGCCGCTCCGGCAGCCCATCACGCCCGAGCGCTGCTCCAGGACGGCCGTACCGGACCCGCGGCAAAGGCGATCGAACGGGCCTGGCGGACGATTCCCAATCCGGATCTCGCACAGGTTTACGGCATCATCCACAACGGCGCCCCACCTCTCGAGAGGTTCAAGAGCTTCGAGCGGCTCGCGGCGCAAAACCCCGATGCGCGGGAAAGTCATCTCACCGTGGCGGAAGCGGCGCTCGACGCGCAGCTCTGGGGCGAGGCGCGCCGCCACCTCGATCTGGCCCTGAGCGCGCCAGCACCGCCCTTTATCGCCAGATTGCCGAACCCCGCTCCCTTTTCTACGCCCGACCCTGACGCGAACACCAGCCTGGCGGGCCCGACGCCACGCCTATGCCTTATGATGGCGCGCCTCGAGGAAGCGGAACATGGAGTCCGCCCGGGCCCGCGCGAATGGCTCGACCGCGCCGTCACCGCTATGCCCGACCCGCGCTATGTCTGCGCCACTTGTGCCGGAGAAAGCCACGAATGGCGATCGCTCTGTCCGCATTGCGGCAGTTTTGACGCGCTGGCGTGGCGGACGCCGGCCTGGGCCGCCGCCGGCAGCACTCTCCCGATTTTGGCAATACCGGCTAGCGGCGAAGAACGAGAGTTGCCGGCCGGGCACTCAGCAAGCGGCTGAGACAGCACGCGCTTTTCTAGGTCTAAAACCAGTGCCGTCGCGGCTTGCCGATATACTGTTCCAATGCCGCAAGCTGCTGCGTTCGCTGTGCGTCGGATCCCTTCTTGCTCCGATCGCCCTCATAGGTTGTGATGATATGTTCTTTCAGCAGAAGAAATGCGGCGCCTACGCTGTTTCCTGTTGTTGAAAGATTTAAGTCGGGCGCTTCGGCGACAAACACCTTGTCGCCCAAAGATTCGATCAGCACGGGTATTGGCTTGATGAGATCGTATCCTTGGATAGAGTCAATCGCCAATTCGATTCTCTCGATTTTGGTGGCTTTGGGTGCTGGTTTTGACTGAGGAACACCGATGTTCGGTCGTTCGGAAAACGTCCCGGTCGGCATCGGGGCCATGAAGGCGGAAGATCCGTTGGCGACCGACTGACAGGGCTGGGCACGATTGCTATGCTGCGAGGGGCGGAGAAAGTTGGAGTTGGCGGCGATGGTCGGGGTCGGCGCTGCGACTGCCAGAACATTTGGCGTGCCTGTACGGATTATGGATGCACCAATCCCCGAAGGCGATCCCGAGCGAACAACCAGCGCCGGCGTCCGCCAAACGACATGGAGGATGTCACCGGATTTCATTTGATTGACCTGGTTTGGCCGCCGAGTCCGGTCCCCTCACGTCCGTAATGAGCGTCGATTTCATATTATAAACCGGATCGCCATCCGGCGTGTACTGCCCATCGGCGCGAAAGACCGCAATCATGACCGGCCTCAATCGCAAGGTGGTACCGTCGGCCAGCCGATATTCGCTCCATCTTTCCTTCGCCTCGAGAATTTCGATTTCGGTCGTGTTTTGCGGGGAATCCGTCCGGGTTTCGCTCACTGCCTTCTCCCGATGCCTCCGGAGCCGCGACAGCGGATCGCAAGCCCACGCGCAAACTGGGCCTAGGACCTTGACCAGCAGTTAATGTTCGCGAATTGGCTTGGCGACGGTGGGATTAGAGGCTAAAAGCTCGTCCCGGCAGGGGCCGCGGTCGCCTGCCGGTAGCTGCCCCGGTAGCTCAGCGGTAGAGCACCCGCTTCGTAAGCGGTAGGTCGTTGGTTCAAATCCGACTCGGGGCACCATCTGGTCCAAAGAAAGCGCATCAGAAGGTGGGCCGCTGAATGAAACAGCCGACAATGGTTGAAACCATCGCGAGGCGGCTGCTCGCACGCCAGGGCATCGGGGTGATCTGGCAACTTCACTTGCGGGCTTCCGCTTCGCATCTCAACGGCAATTGGCTGTCTGCAGCGGCTTTGATCGGTATCGCGGAAGCCGCCGAAAGACAGTGGGCCGGCTGGACCGGTTCGCCGTGACGATCCGCTGCACCGGACTCGGCTGCAGCTGATGGTGTGCGCCTGATCCGACCGCGCCTAACGTGACGCCGGGCCGACCGCGGCATGCAAGCACATTCCGAGCTCACCCGTACGACACTTGCGGTCCTCTTCGTCGGCGGGCTGATCGCCGCGTCGTTCTGGATATTGTGGCCGTTTCTGCCGGCGATCATCTGGGCGACGACGCTGGTTGTCGCCACTTGGCCCATCATGCTGCACGTCCAGCAGCGGCTCTGGCGCAAGCGCGGGCTGGCGGTTGCGGTGATGACCATCGCACTGTTGGTAATCTTTGTGTTGCCGTTCTGGCTGGCGATCGCGACGATCACACAGCATTTCGACCGCATTGCCGGTTGGGCGGCCTCTTTGGCTACCTTCCAGCTGCCGCCGCCGCCGCATTGGCTGGCCGGTTTGCCGTTCTTTGGGACGTATGCCGCCTCGCTTTGGGCAAACGCCGCAGCCAGCGGCATCGAGCCATTGATGGCAAAGGCGGCGCCTTACGCGGGCGGCGCTGCGGCGTGGTTCGTCAGCGCATTGGGTGGCTTTGGGGTCCTGTTCGTACAGTTCGTCCTGACCGTCATCATCGCCGTGATCCTCTATGGAAGCGGCGAGCACGCGGCCAGTCTCGTCCGTCGCTTCGGTCGTCGTCTCGCCGGCGAGCGGGGTGAACAATCGGTCCTCCTGGCAGGTCAAGCTATCCGCAGCGTCGCTCTCGGCGTGGTGGTGACTGCGGTCGGACAATCGGTGCTGGGCGGCCTCGGCTTGGCCTTGGCGGGCGTGCCATTAGCTGCAGTGCTGACTGCGGTGATGTTTATGTTGTGCATCGCCCAGCTCGGACCGTTGCCGGTGCTGGTGCCGGCGGTGGTCTGGCTCTATTGGAGCGGTGAATTGGTCTGGGGCACCGTCCTTGTCGTCTGGAGCGTGCTGCTCAGCACGACAGACAGCGTGGTGCGTCCGTTGCTGATCCGCAGGGGGGCGCATCTGCCGTTGCTTCTGCTGCTCGCCGGGGTGATCGGCGGTCTCATTGCTTTTGGTCTGGTCGGTATCTTTCTCGGCCCGGTCGTGCTGGCGGTGGCATACACCTTGCTGCTGTCGTGGATGGGGGAGGCGAATATACCCGACAACGAAGTTACCGCGCCTCGCCAATGAGGATTGTGCCGACGCGAGCCGCTTGTCGTTCCGTTTCCATTATGATAAGGGACATGATCATCTGCACTAATGCTTTCAGTACACAGTGCAATTCATCGTAAAGGGCCGATGGACGCCATGATTCGTGGAATTGCAAATTTCTGCCTTTTGACTTTTCTGCTCGTCGCGCTGACGGGCGGGACTGTAGCGAACGCGCAGACGCCAGCCGATACCCCGACCCGCGAGCTCCCTCGGTTCCTGGTGTATTTTGACGAATTCAGCGCGAACCTGTCCGATGAAGCAAAGGCGACGATCGCCGATGCCGCAAAGCGGGCGCGGGACGCTGGTGCTAAGGCTATTGTCGTCCAAGCACGCGCGAGCGCCACTGGCAGACCGGAGACCAACAAATATCTCGCGCAGACGCGCAGCTCGATTGTCACGGACCAGCTCGAGGAGGACGGCATTGCGCGGACGATGATCCAGCAGGAGCCGATAGGCCAGACCGGATCGAGCGATCCGTCGGTTTACAACCGCCGGGTCGATATCATCCTCGAACGTTGATCCGCGCGGCTCCCCGCCCGCGAAGTAGCTACTGGAGCCTTGTGCTTCAGCGGAGCGAGAGTATACTCGCCAATCAGCAAAAACGCGCCCCGCCTCATCTGTGGACGGAGCTGCTATTCGGAACAGGAAGGCCCGCGGGATGGACATCAACGCCGTCGACGTATCTGTACCTTGGTACCGCTCGCTTAACCGTGAGCAATGGAGAGTGCTTCTCGCCTCGAATCTCGGCTGGCTGTTCGACGGGTTCGAGATCTATGCGCTGTTCCTAACCGTCGGCTTCGCGCTGCACCAGCTGCTCGATGCGGCGCAGTACGCGGCGATCCCGCGCTACGCCGGTTATGTCCTCGCGACGACGGTGTTCGGCTGGGCCACCGGCGGGGTGATCGGCGGCATCATCGCCGATTATATCGGCCGCAAGCGTACGATGATGCTGGCGATCCTCGCCTACTCGCTGACGACGGCACTGAGCGCTTTTGCTTGGGACTGGCAGTCGTTCGCGGTGCTGCGCTTTCTCGTCGGCGTGGGAATTGGCTCGGAATGGGTGACCGGGGCGTCGCTCGTCTCCGAATTGTGGCCCGACCATGCGCGCGGCAAGGGCGGCGGCCTCTTACAAAGCGGCGCCGGGATCGGCAGCTTTCTCGCTTCCGGTGTTTGGCTGCTGATCGGCGGATTGGGACCCAGTGCCTGGCGATGGATGTACGTGATCGGCGTCTTGCCGGCCCTGCTCGTGTTCTGGATCCGCCTCGGCATGCCGGAATTGGGGCGCTGGGAAGCGGCGAGCGAGCGCCGGCGCGCCGCGCAGGCGCAGCGGCGCAGCGGTGAGCTGCTCGAGGGTGAAAACGCCGCGTTGGCGCGTTTCACGGTTGTCGACATGTTTCTCGACCCTAGCGTTCGCAGGCGGCTCATCCCTGCGTTTCTGATGATGCTGTCGGTGACCTTCGGATTCTGGGGCGTCGCCACCTTCGTCCCGACCTATGTCGGCACGGTCGCCGCCAAGGCCGGCTTGTCGGCGCCGTATTATTCCGCGATATCCGGGCTCCTCGGCACCGGGGTTGCCATATTCGGCTTCATCAGCCTCGGCTTCTGCGCCGACTGGATCGGCCGCAAGCCGACGGCGATGATCTGGTATGCGATGTGCCTCATCTTGACGCCGGTAGTCTATATGTGGGCCCAGTCGATGGGAGCATTGCTCGCCGCAGTGATGGTCTTCGGCTTTTTCACCGGCGGGATCTGGGCCTGGGCGCCGGTGTGGTTGCCGGAACTGTTCCCGACACGGATGCGCGGCACCGCCGTCGCATTCTGCTTCAACGCGTCGCGCTGGATCTCCTGTGCCGGTCCGCTTATTGCCGGCACCTTGATTGTAGGACTCGGAGGCTACGGTCCCGCAGCGACGTTGGTCGGCCTGTTCTTCATCCTCGGTGTCGTGGCTGCGCCATTTCTCCCAGAGACCAACGGAAAGCCGCTGCCGGAGACCCTGTCGCCTGCGGTTCCGGCGGGAGCGAGCGCTACCAGCTGATCGTCAGCGCGCCTTCGCGCATCTCGAAGCTCTTCAGTCGCTTGAGAAAACTCATCCCGAGCAGCGACTGATCCAGATTTTCGATCACTGCGGCCGGCACGTTCTCGATCGAGAGCTGCTCGATGCGGACCTCGCGCAGCATCACCGGAGCGAAATGGACCCGGCCATTCGCTGTCTCGGTCAGCTGATTAAAGGCCAGCTCGCTGCGTCCGATACCTGCGGCGCGGGCATCGTCGAGAGTTAGGGCGACGAGGCTCGCACCGGTATCGACGACGACTCGAATTGGCGCGCCGTTGACTGTGGCTGTCAGGCTGAAGTGGCCGCGGCGGTCGGCGCGGTAAACCAGTGTGCGGTTGGAAGACGGTCTGAGGATGGTCAGCGCCGCAGGGGCGTTGGTCGACGGCGGTGCGCCAATCGGGTCAGGCACTCTCGCATCGGGGGCCACCAGCCCACGTTGGGCGGGGGCCGCCGTGGGACGAAGATTCCAGAATATCCAGTTGTAAATCTGACCGTCTGCGTATTTTACTTGGCACAGCTTACTATCGTCGGCGACGACTACACCGGACCTGCCTTCTTTGTCGATGACCTGCTGACCGGCGACGCATCTCGTCAATTCTTGCGGCTCAGCAGGCGATGCCGCGCCGCCGAGCACCACGACAGCAAATGCCAAGACCACCCTGTTCACGACATCGCTCCTCCTCGAGCTCGCCTGGAGCATACAGCGCGGCACAGAAATGCTATGGTCATAATGATTTATGGACGGTTGGTGATCCATCACAAATGCCGCAGGTCAAGTTGAAAGTTGTTCGCGATGCGATTTTACCGCCGCCCTGGACCGCACCACCGGGAGCCGGACCGCTCTTCACCGGAAGCGGCAACACCGACTATGTCTGCGGCGTTTGCGAGTTCGTCATTGGCGCGAGCATCGGTTCGACTCAGCGCATCGCCTCGATCGAGACAGAATGCCCTTCCTGCGGCGCCGTCAATGAAGTGACCACCGGAGCAGATTAGGTGCATGGATCGGCTAGACCGGCCGGACGAGTGCTGCGGGCTCGCGCTTGACCGTTCGTCGCCCGCGCTTGAAGACCGCGAGCGGCTGGCGGATCTCCGCCACCGCCTGTTCCGGCGAACCGGCGTCGATGACGACGATATCGGCCGGTTTGCCGACGACGATCCCGTAATCGGTCAGGTTGAGGAGCCGCGCCGAGCGCTCGGTCAGCATCGCGAAGATTTCGCGCAATTGCGCCGGTTGAGCGATCTGCAGGACATTGGCGTGGAGATTTGCCATGCGGATCAGTGAGCAATCGCCATAGGGCGTCACCGGATTGAGCACATTGTTGGTCGACAGCGAACAGTTGACGCCATGCTCGACGAGAAAATTGGCGTCGGCTACGCCGCGGCGGACATTGTGGTCCTGGTCTCGCCCCATGACGAAGAGGTCAGTTAGCGGCAGGACGGTAACCGCTACTCCAGTATCGGCGAGGCGGCGCGCCAATGCTGCGACCTCGCTCGGCGGCATTGTCGACAGTTTGGCCATGTGGCCGACTGCAACCCGGCCGCCGCGGCGGTATTGCTCGGTCAGCTCGCAGACGAGATGAATGTCCATTGCCTCCGGCGTGTCGCCGACATCGAGGTGGATGTCGATGTCGACGTCGAACTCGCGGGCGAGCTCAAATATCCGCCGGATCTGACCGGCATGGTCGCTGTCGTATCGCGGTGCACCGCCAATAACTCGGGCGCCGCGTTTGAGCGCCTCGACCAATAGCTCGTCGGTGCCGGGATAATTGGTCAGCCCGTCCTGCGAAAAGACGCAGATTTCGATATCGATGGCCCACCGGTAATCGGCGATCAGCGACTGCACCGCTTCGAAGCCGCGCAACCCGATGGCCGGGTCGACTTCGACCTGGGTGCGCATCCGGGTCGCGCCGTGGAGGATGCATTTCGTCAGCGTACGCTCCGCCCTGGCGCGCACATCCTCGACGGTAAAGCTGCCTTTCAAGCCCGCGACCTGCTTCATCGGGCTGATCCTGCGCCCGGTTTCAGGCGGCGTGCGGTCGATGATGCGGGATTTGTCGAGATGGATGTGCGTCTCGATCAGCCCGCCACAGGCCAGCCGCCCGCCGGCATCGTACATCTCCGCCTCCGCCGCCAAACCCTTCTCGACGGCGACAATGTTTCCGCCCGCGACGCCGATGTCCACCGGCTCCTGCCCGCAGCTATTTGCGAGGCGAACATTGCGTACGATGAGATCCATCCGTCGCACTCTCCTCGTCGATAAAGGCCTTAGCGGCACAAATCGGCATCATGCGGAAATACGGCTCTCCGATTAGCGGGAGAAACCCCACCCCTTCTCCGTCATCGCCGTCGGACGCCATGCTCATCACCTACCCAGTCACCGAGACCGCATCGGTCTCGGGGTTGGGAGGATATCATGCTCCGCAAGTTATCGATGGTTACAGCCGTTGCCCTCATCGCCCTGACCTCCTCGATCAGCATCGGGACGGCCGAAGCCCATCCGTGGGGCGGCTGGCATGGCGGTTGGGGTCACGGCTGGGGTTACCACTACTGGGGGCCGCGTTATTACGGTTACGGATACGTTCCGTATTTCGGGCCGCGATGCTACGTGAGCGTCTACGGCAACACCGTCTGCTATTGACCGCGCTCCGGCTGGCGGGACAAACTCCCGCCAGCCGCCCGCTGCCGTCGGCGAGGGTCAGGCGTAGATTTTCACAAGCTCGCCATGCGCCCACTTGACGGCATCCTCCGGGGCCGTGCCCTGGACTGATTTGGCGTACATGTCGGAAATGATGTATTTCGAGATGACCTCGGCGGCCTTGCGGTTGGCCGGCCCGGCATAGCCGGCAAAGTGCCCGCTTTCGGCTGCGGTGCGGAATGGCAGCATGATTGGGTCTTCCTGCCAAAGCTTGTGATTCTCCCACATCTTGGTGGGACCGACCGAGAAGCCTTGCTGCGTTACCCACCATTGCTCGTAGATTTTCTCGGTGTGGAACCACCGCAAGAAGTCCTTCGCGGCTTTTTGGTTTTTGCTGTAGCCCATGACCATGTCGGCGAACGGCACGTGCCAGCTGAACTGGCCTGCCGGGCCCTTGGGCAGCGGAGTGTGGAACATGTCGTCCTTCATGGGCTTGCCGTCCTCGGTCTTGTAGCTGTCGGGCTTCTTCTTGGCCTCGATATAGATCGAAGCGCCGTTGTTCGTGGCGCTGATTGTGCCGGCGAGAAAGGCGCGGTTATTGCCTGAATCGTCCCACGCAAAGGCGCCTTCGTCGCAGGCGTCCTTCCATAACCCGACCGCGAATTTGACCGACTCGATGGTGCCCGGGCTGTTCAGCACGACGGTCTTGCCGTCCGCTTCGACCTCCTTGCCGCCCCACGACCACAGATACGGGTACCAGAACGCGTTCGCGTCGCCAAAAGCGTGCGCCAATGTCTGGCCGAGCGGACGGCCCTTGGCCTTCAGCTTCCTGCCGGCCTGGCGCCATTCTTCCCAGGTTTCCGGATATTTTTCCGGTCCGTAGCCGATTTCGTTCCACCATGAGGTGCGGTTGACGATCTGCAGGCCGACAATCGTATTCGGGACGGCAATCCACTTCTTGCCGTCAAAGGCGATCGCCTTCGAAGTTTCGTAATAGCCGCCCTGCGCCTTGCCGATTTCCTCGGCGACGTCGCTGACGTCCGCGGCGCTCTCGGGATAGAGCTGCGCCCAATTGTTGATCTGGCAGATGATATCCGGGCCGTTACCGGACTGGATGGCCGCAGTCGTGCGCGCCTGGATCGTCAGGCCGTCAACGGTTTCGAGGTTAAACTTGATGCCGAGGTCCTTCTGGCATTGCTCGAGGATCTTCGTTCTGAGCGTCTGGTCGGAGACCGGCACATAATCGGACCCCCTGACCCAGTGCAGCGTCGTCCCCTGCGCAAAAGCCGGCGCCCGCCCGGACGCTAGGATCGCAGCGAGCCCGCCGGTTCCGGCGGACATCGCGCCAATGCTGGAAAGTTGCAGAAGGCGGCGGCGACTCGTGAAGTGCGTCATTTCTGCTCCTGTCAGGACTTATTGCGTTTGTTTTTGCTAGATCAAATCATAAGCACAATAATAATTCATCCAGCGTGCGCGAACCGTGCCGTTTCCGTCTATTCTGCCATGCGTGATTATCTCACCGCCGGTCGAACAGCCTCCGCATCTGCCGTTGGGTGTCGGGTCCCCAACAATTGCGTCGCCAGCTCGCCCTGCGGCCCCACCGTTCCTTCTTGTTTATTGAACCTCGCGTCGCCGTTCGTGACGGTGAGCGGGCCGCGCGGCGGCAAGTCCCCGCATTGGCCGATACGGGTTGTTCCTGTCGTCATGAAAGTTCATTCGCCTTCGTCGAAAAGACGAACGCGTATGTTCCGTCAAAATGCGTGGTGGCGGCCGGAAGCGATGGGGTCTGCGCATTCGCGGCAGCAAGCAAACCGAAAAATCCGACCGCCCATAACCATGCGCTTGCTCTCCCCATTTCGCAGGTTGTCTGGCCTCCCACCTCGACACCATCATCCCGGCCTGCGAGCGTGTGAAATAAATGGCGGGAATGCGGTCGTGCGTGCTTCGAGATGCGCCCTCCGGGCGCTCCTCAGCATGAGGGAAACCATTGATGGCATCAAGAAAATTCCTCATCCTGAGGAAGCTGCGAAGCAGCTGTCTCGAAGGACGCACGCCGCTGATCCAGCCCAGTCTCAATTCCTCACACGCTCCTTCGCCCGGGATGACGAGGGCAGCGGGGATACGGTGTCCTGGGAACACCTACCTGCCTGCCTTTTGCCAAACGAAATCATAACTGCACGAATGACTGAGCTGGCGCACACGGGCGCTGCCATTGGCGTCTATGTTGCCGCTGACGCTTAGGTCGACTGGCTGATTGCCCCATTTGCTGGGCCCCTCCGCTCGCATCGCCAATTCGCCTTGGGGCCCGACCGTTCCGGCGACCCGGAAGCCTGTTGCGCTATTATAATGCACCTGCCCGTTCACGATGTGCAGCGGACCCGCTCTCCGGTTCGGACATGGCCCGGTCTGCCCTTTCCGCGTCGTGTAAGTTGCATTTACCAGCGCGGAGGAAACCAATCGATATGTACCGTCGAATGGCGTTCCGGCCGCCGCGGGCAGTGGGGCTTGCGCGTTTGCGGCAGCGAGCGAGCTCAAAAATCCTATGCCCCACAACCATCCAATGTGTTTTTGCATGCGCCTCTTCTCCCATTTCCCGGGTTCAGATCGCCGCTTCGGATTGCATATCGAAGAAGTGCAGGCGCTCCGGGTTCAGCGCGAGACGCAAGCGATCGTGAATTTTGGCGCGCACGTTCGGCTCGACGGAGGCGACCATCGTGTCCGATCCTGACGCTACATCGAGCAGGATCTCCGAGCCGAGCTTCTCGACGACTTCGACGACGACGTCGAAGCCGAGCTCCGTCGGGTCGGCGGGCGAGGCCACGTGCAGATCCTCGGGCCGGATACCCAGAGTGACCTCTTGTCCCACATACCGGCCGAGTCGATTGGCATATTCGGGCGGAGCCTTGATCTGCATGCCGGCGTTGGCGGCCCAGATCGCCCCATTGTCTCGGTTGACCTTGACGGTCGCAAAATTCATCGCCGGCGAGCCGAGGAAGCCGGCGACGAACCGGTTGGCCGGCTCGTTGTAGAGCTCGAGCGGCTCGCCGACCTGCTGCACGAGGCCGTCTCGCATGACGACGACGCGGTCGCCCAAGGTCATCGCCTCGACCTGATCGTGGGTCACGTAAATCGCGGTCGTGCCGAGGCGGTCGTGCAGTTTCTTGAGTTCCACACGCATCTGCACCCGCAATTTGGCGTCGAGGTTCGACAACGGCTCGTCGAACAGGAACACCTGCGGGTGCCGCACGATCGCCCGTCCGAGAGCGACCCGCTGGCGCTGGCCGCCCGACAATTGCCGCGGCTTGCGCTGGAGCAGCTCCTGAATGCCGAGGATCTCGGCCGCCTCCTGCACGCGTTTGGCGATGTCGGCGCGGTCGAATTTCCGCATCTTCAGGCCGAAAGCCATATTGTCGTAGACGCTCATATGCGGGTAGAGCGCGTAGTTCTGAAATACCATCGCGATGTCGCGATCCATCGGCGGCAGCTCGTTGATCACCTTGTCGTCGATCAGGATCCGCCCCGACGTAATCGATTCGAGCCCGGCCACCATCCGGAGTGTCGTGGTCTTGCCGCAGCCGGAAGGACCGACAAAGACCATGAATTCCTTGTCGCGAATATCGAGGTTTACGTCCTTGACGGCGTGAACCTCATCAAACTTTTTGTTCAAGCTGTGGATGACGACCTGAGCCATTACTTTATCGCTTATCCCTTGACCGAGCCGGTGAGGCTGGCGACGTAGTGCTCGACAAAGAACGAATAGACGAACGCGACAGGGATCGAGCCCAATAGCGCACCGGCCATCAGTTCGCCCCAGTAGAACACGTCGCCGCGGATCAATTCGGAGGTGACGCCCACCGGCACGGTCTTCTCCTCGGGCGAAGAGAGGAAGACCAGGGCGTAGATGAACTCGTTCCAGGACAGGGTGAAGGCGAAGATCCCGGCCGAGAGGATGCCGGGCACCGCAATCGGAAAAATAATGTATACCATCGCCTTCCAGCGTGTGGCGCCGTCGATGCGGGCGCACTCTTCGAGCTCTTTCGGAATGGACTTGAAATAGCCCATCATCAGCCACGTGCAGAACGGGATCAGAAATGTCGGATAGGTCAGGATCAAGGCCCACGGCGTGTCGCCGAGGCGGAAGTTGCGGATGATGTCGGCAAGCGGAATGAACAGCAGTGTCTGCGGCACCAGATAGGTGATGAAAATCATCGTGCCCAAACTGCCGGCAAACGGAAACTTTAGTCGCGACAGCGCGTATCCAGCCAGGAGGCCGCAGAACAGCGAGATCGCCGTGGCGGCGAGCGAGATGATCATCGTGTTCAGCATCCATGTGCCGAACAACGTCTCGGTCAGCAGATCCTTGACGTGCACCCAGGTCGGATGCCAGGTCCAGAATGGGGCATAGTTAGGGGCGTTCCACGGCCGATAGAGCTCGCTGTCCGGCCGTATCGTGGTGATGACCATCCAATAGAATGGAAACAGCAGCGCGACGATGAAGGCGGTCAAAGGAAAATAGAAGAAGACCCAGCGTCGCCAAATCGCCCCTTCGATCATTGCAGAATACCTGGCCCGAAATACTCAAAAGCCCCTCTCCGCCCTCCAGGGGGGAGAGGGAGGGGCCCGTCGCGCGGCGACGGGAGGGTGAGGTGGGTGGCGCCGCGACCCGGCCTGTGGGCCCCCCTCACCCTACCCTCTCCCCCCGGCAGGCGGGGGGAGAGGGTTGAATTTCGCCGGCCTGCGGGAGCTGGGCGATTCACTTTGATTGAGCCGATCAATGCGTCTCCACCCGGCGGATGTACAAGAGTTGCACGATGACGACGAGGAGCAGCACCGGGAAGACGGCGAGCGAGATCGTCGCGCCTTGGCTCAACAGGCCGGTGCCGATGCCGATCTGGTAGGCGTAGGTGGCAAAAAGCTGGGTTGCGTTGGCCGGCCCACCGCCGGTCAGCACATAGACCAGCTGGAAGTCGGCGAATGTCTGGATCACCGAGAACAGCACGATGACCAAGGTCACCGGCAACAGCAACGGCCAGGTGACGTGCCGGAAGCGCTGCCAAGCCCGCGCGCCGTCAATCGCCGCGGCTTCGTGCAATTCGGGACTGATCGTCTGTAGTCCGGCGAGCAGGCTGATCGCGTAGAACGGCACGCCGCGCCAGACATTGACGATGATTACCGAGATCAATGCCAGGTTCGGGTCGCCGAGCCAGTTGATCCGGCTGTGGATGATCCCGAGCTGAAACAGCAGGTAATTGATGACGCTGAAGGTGGGATCGAACATCCACTTCCAGGCTAGGGTCGACAGCACGGTCGGAATGATGAACGGCAAGAGTATGAAGGCGCGGGTGAAAGCTTTGCCCTTGAAATTGTTGTTCAGCAACAGCGCGAGCCACAAACCCAATGCGAGTTTGAAGACCGTCGTAACGAGCGTGTAGAGGCAGGTGTTCCAGACGGCGACGCGGAAGATGCCGTCATTCCACACATCCGCGAAATTCTGCAGCCCGACAAAATGCCCCGGGACCCCGACTTTGGCATCGGTGACCGACAACTCGATGCCCTTGACGAACGGATAGGCGATGAACAGCCCCAACAGCACGACGGTCGGCAACAGCAACGCGACCGCCAGCCAGCGTTCGTCCTCGAGGAGCCGGGTCAGCGGGCCGCGTCTCGGTGTACCCGCATAGGGTCGGACGGCCGCGTAGGTGAACGTCATCTGGAGGCTCTCCGGAGATCAAGCATAGACCTTGACCAGCTCCTCATGGGCCCATTTCACAGCGTCTTCGGCCGGCATGCCCTGCACCGCCTTCGCGTACATGTCGACGATGATGTATTTCGTCACGGCCTCGGCGGCAGCGCGGCCCGGCGGCCCGGCATAACCGACCATCCGCGAGACATTCGGCAGGTCGCGGAAGGGCAGCATGACCGGGTCGATCTTCCATACTGGGTCGTTCTCCCATTCTTTTGTCGCCCCGTCGGTGTAGCCCTGCTGCGAGGTGAACCACTGTTCGAAGACCGGCTTCGAGTGGACCCAGCGCAAAAAGTCCTTGGCCGCCTTCTGATTCTTTGAATAGCCCATCACCAAATCGGTGAACGGTCCGGGCAAAGCGAACTGGCCGCCAGACCCCTTGGGCAGGCGCGTGTGGAAAATATCTTTCCACAGCGGGGTGCCCTTCTCGGTCAGGTACGAATCCGGTTTCTTCTTCGCCTCGAGATAAATCGAGGCGCCGTTGTTGGTGGAGCTGATCGTGCCGGAGAGAAAGGCCCGGTTGTTGCTCGAATTGTCCCAGGCGAGGCCGCCCTCGTCGCAACAATCCTTCCAAAAGCCGACCGCGAACTTGACCGACTCGATCGTCTCCTTGCTGTTGAGCGCGACGGTTTTGCCGTCGGCCTCGACCTCTTTCCCGCCCCACGACCACAGGTAGGGATACCAGAAACCGGGCGCGTCACCGAAGGTGTGGCCGAGCGTCTGACCATAGGGATGGCCCGCCGCCTTTAGTTTTTTGCCGGCCGCGCGGTACTCCTCCCAGGTCTCGGGGAACTTGCCTTCGCTGTAGCCGATCTCGTCGAACCACGATTTGCGATTGGTCAGCAAGCCGCCGCCGATCGCCCATGGAACGCCGATCCATTTGCCGTCGACATCGTCTATTGTCGTGGCGATATCGTAATAGCCGCCCTGCGCCTTGCCGATCTCTTCGGCGACATCGCTGACGTCGGCGACGCTGGCTTCATAGAGCCGCGGCCAATTGTTGACGACCATGATGACGTCGGGACCGTTGCCCGACTGGACCGACGAGGTGATCCGCGCCTGAATGTCATTGGCGTTGATCGTCTCGAGATTGAGCTTGATGCCGAGCGCCTTCTCGCATTCGGGGGCGATCTTGTTCCGCAGCACCTGGTCGGAGGCGGGGACGAAATCGGACCAGCGCACCCAATGAAGGGCTGTCGCCTGGGCATAAGCGGGGGCCCGCCCGGAGGCCAGGATCCCGGCGATGCCGCCAGTGCTCGCGGCGATCGCGCCAGCGCCGGAAAGTTTCAGTAGGCTACGCCGGTCGATTCGCGCCATGATCTTTCCTCCCTGGCAACCCCGACGGGTTTTCACCGTCTACTACATTGTTTAAATCCATCGGATCGGCGGCACAAGTCGGTTCGGGGCCAATGGAGATGATCGGAGAGGGCATATGAGCGAGGCAAAAGGGATCACCGTTCTGGCGATTTGCGGCAGCCTGCGCGCGGGCTCCTACAACAAGGCGGCGTTGCGCGCCGCGATCGAGGAGAAGCCGCCGGGCATGACGATCGAGACCGCCGAAATCGGCTCGATCCCGCTCTACAACGAAGACGTCCGCGCGCTCGGCTTCCCGCCGCCGGTCGAGCGGTTGCGCGCCCAGATCGCCGCGGCCGACGCGCTGCTCTTTGTGACTCCGGAATACAACTACTCGATGTCCGGCGTCTTGAAAAACGCGATCGACTGGGCCTCGCGCCCACCCGACCAGCCCTTTGCCGGCAAGCCGGTGGCGATCATGGGCGCCGCCGCCGGGATGTCGGGCTCGGCGCGCGCCCAATACGATCTGCGCCGCAGCTGCGTCTATCTCGACATGCACCCGTTGAACAAACCTGAGGTGCAGATCGGCCAGGCGCAGACCAAATTCGACTCCTCGGGGCGCTTGACCGACGATGCGGCGCGCGGGTTTATCCGCGACATGCTCGTCGCCCTCGAAAAATGGACGCGGCTGATCGGCCGCAAGAATTGACCATGAAGGGAGGAAAGCCATGGATCTGGACTTCACCGGCAAGGTCGCGCTGATCACCGGCGGCGCCAACGGCATCGGCCGCGCCACCGCGCTCGGTTTCGCGCAGGGCGGGGCCAAAATCGTCCTCGTCGACCGCGACGCGGCGGCCGGGGAGGCGACCGCCGGGGTCGTCCGCCAGCAGGGCGGCGAGGCGCGGTTCGTCGCCGCCGACGTCACCAAATCGGCCGAGGTGCGGGATTACGTCAAGGCCGCACTCGACGCTTACGGATCGATCGACTGCTTCTTCAACAACGCCGGCATCGAAGGCAAATGGGCGCACACCGCCGAATATGACGAGGACATCTTCGACGCGGTGATCGGCGTCAATGTCAAGGGCGTCTTCCTCGGCCTGCGCCACGTCTTGCCGGTCATGCTGCGGCAGAGGCGCGGCGCGATCGTCAATACCGCCTCGGTCGCGGGGCTGGTGGCGACCCCGGGGATGCCGGCCTATGTCGCCTCGAAGCACGCGGTGATCGGCCTCACCAAGACCGCCGCCGGCGAGGTCGCCCGGCAAGGGGTCCGCGTCAACGCAGTCTGCCCCGGCCCGGTCGACACGCGCATGATCCATTCGCTCGAAGCCCAGCTCAACCCATCCGACCCGGCGAGCGTCAGCCGCCGCTACCAATCGGCCATCCCGATGGGCCGCTACGTCAACCCGGAGGAGATCGCCAACACCGTGCTGTTCCTGTGCTCCGACCTCGCCTCGGCGATCACCGGCGCGCAATACGTCATCGACGGCGGCCGCACCGCCACCGGCGGCGCTGTTACCCAGGCCATGCAGAGCTGACAGACGCAGCTACTCCTCTTCACCGATCAGGGTCAGCACAAGCTCGCGGCGGTGCGGCGAGGCGCGGTGCTCGAGCAGGAAGATGCCCTGCCAGGTGCCGAGCTGCAGCCGCCCGTCTGTAACGGGGATGCTGAGCTGTGTTTGGGTCAGCGCGCTCTTGATGTGGGCCGGCATGTCGTCCGGCCCTTCCTCGTTGTGGCGGTAGAGCGCGACATTCTCGGGCACGAGGCGGTGCAGAAAGGCGTCGAGGTCGCGCCGAACGTCGGGCGAGGCATTCTCCTGGATCAGCAGCGAAGCCGAGGTGTGCGGGATATAGAGTGTCAACAGGCCGATCGAGATGCGCTGGCGCTCGGTCCATTGCGCGACCTCGGCGGTGATCTCCTTGATCTCGCGCGGTGCGGTGTCGATCGATAAGCGGGTCTGGGCGATATGCATCGTCGGTAGTCTCCGAGGGGAGATGTGGGGTTCCGTTACGGGTCCGGCGACACCCTTCCGCGGCGCTGCCGGTCGGCTTATCCTCGCCCTCCGATCAAGAGGGTTCTTCCGATGCGGTCTGCCATCACGGCTGCGGTTTTTCTGGCTGCTCTGCTGGGATTCGGCGGAGATGTGGGCGCGCAGACCACCGATCTGCTGCTCGTGCTTGCCGCCGATGTGTCGCGCAGCATCGACGAAAGCGAGTTCGCGCTGCAGCGCAAGGGGTACTCGGCGGCATTGACCGACCCGCGCGTGCTCGCGGCGATCCGCGGCGGGACTACCGGCACGATCGCGATCTGCTTTGTCGAATGGTCCGGCGCCGGGGAGCAGAATGTCGTAGCCGACTGGACGGTGATCCGCGACGAGGAGGATGCCGGCGGGATGGCAGCGGCGATCCTCGCCGCGCCGCGCTCGTTCATCGGGCGCACCTCGATCAGCGGCGCGATCGACTTTGCGATGCAGCGTTTTGCCGCCGCGCAACCGCGCGCCAACCGGCACATTATCGACGTTTCCGGCGACGGCACCAACAATTCCGGCCGCTCGGTCACCGACGCGCGCGATCAGGCGGTAGGGCAGGGGGTGACAATTAACGGGCTCGCCATTGTCAACGACAGGCCGAACCCGGGCTATGCATTCCACACCCAGCCGCCGGGCGGGTTGCCTGAGTGGTATCGGCAGAACGTCATCGGCGGTCCGGGCGCCTTTCTCAAGGTCGTCGAGGATTTTCATTCTTTTGCCGACGCGATGACCAACAAGCTGGTCAGCGAAATCGCCGCGGCCGCCCCCGAGATCCGCTCGGTCGGCCGCTGAGCTATGGCGGCGTTCCGGTCCGAGGTCGCCATTGCGATTGTCGGCGCCGGCGCTGCCGGCATCGGGGCCGCGCGGCGGCTGTTTGACAAAGGCTCGGTGTCGGTTCTCGTGCTCGAAGCGCGCGACCGGGTCGGCGGCCGCGTGCACACGATCGAGCCCGCCGGGTTTCCGCTCGACCGCGGCGCCGAATGGCTGCATTCGGCCGACCGCAACCCGCTGTCGCCGATCGCCCGGGAATTCGGCTTCGCGATGCACCACCGTCCGCCGGAATGGACAACCCGCCTGCGCCGCAGCGGCGAGACGGTCGAGGCCGAAGCCGATTGGCTCGCCACCCGTGAAGCACAAGGCTCCGCCCGCCGGAAAGCGGCGCAAGAGCCGATCGACCGGCCATTGGCGAGCCTGTTGCCGCCGGGCGGGCGCTGGAACCAATTGCTCGACGCGACCAGCACCTGGGGAAACGGCGCAGAGCTCGACCGCGTCTCGGTCAAGGACTACGTCCGCTACGAGGACAGCGGGACCAACTGGCGGCTGGGCGAGGGCTATGGCCGGCTCTTCGAGAGGCTCGCGGAGGACCTCCCGGTGGCGCTCGACACGGCGGTCTCGCGCATCGACCATGGCGGCCGGGCGATCCGGCTCGAAACGATGCGCGGCACGGTCACGGCGCGGCGGGTCATCGTCACCGTGCCGACCTCGATCCTCGCCGCCGAAGTGCTGCGCTTCGACCCGTCCCTCCCCGACAAGCTCGCCGCCGCAGCCGGTTTGCCGCTCGGGGTCGACAACAAGCTCTTCATCTCGCTGACGGGCTCGCTGCCCGCGATCGAGCCCGGCATGTTTCTCGTCGGCTCGACAAATTCGCGCGAAACGATGACCTACCAGGTGCGGCCCCTCGACAGGCCGGCGATCTACACCTTTTTCGGCGGGCGGTTCGCGGCGGCGCTCGAGCGGGAAGGGCAGGGGGCGATGTTCTCCTTCGCCGCCGGCGAGCTCGCGCGCCGCTTCGGCAACGACATCCGCCGCAAGATAGCGCCGCTCGCCTCGACCGCGTGGCTGCAGGACCCCTGGGCGCGCGGCTCCTACTCCTTTGCATTGCCGGGCCACGCCGAAGACCGCGCGGTGCTCGCCGAACCGGTCGACAACCGCCTGTTCTTCGCCGGCGAGGCCACCTCGCCCAATTTCTTCTCGACCGCGCACGGCGCCTATCTCTCCGGCCTCACCGCCGCCGAAGCCGCCCTCGCGAGCCTGACCATCAAGCCGTAATACAGTAGGCGCACACGTCGGATTTCGGATACTTTGAACCCGTCAACACGAGGAGACAGTCGCATGAAGGTCGTCACGCTCAAAGACATCCCGAACGTCCCGGTCGAAGGCGCCGAGCGGATCGAAGGCTGGACCGGGCCGGTTTCCCGGTCGCGTCAGACCATCATCGAGCCCGGCGATTCCGCGAACTACAACTGCAGCGTCGTCAATTTCAGCCAAGGCTGCACGACGGGCTGGCACACCCACAGCTGCGACCAGATACTGGTCGTGACCTCGGGCTCCGGCATGGTCGCGACGGAGCACGATCAGCGCGAGATCAATGTCGGCGACGTCGTGCACATCAAGGCCGGCGAACGCCATTGGCACGGCGCCAAGGCCAATACGACAATGGGCCACATCACGATCACCGCCGTCGGCGGCCAAGCCACCTGGGGCTAGTCCCGTCCTGCCAGGACACTGCTCCGATGACGAGAGCTCACTCCTCTGGCGTAGACGCGTCGTGATTGCCTCCCACGAGCAAGGCAAGCCGGGATAGCTCTCGTCAGGCTTGAATGCCACAGTCGCCCCGGCCCCAGCCGGCCCTAGCTCATTACGACCAGCATCAGGGCGGCCGTCCGGCGTGGTGGTGCCCGCCTCGGGCGTTAGGTGGATAACGGGCTATATCAGGCGGGATCAGGCCGGCTGGTGCAGACCGCCCGGTATGGCGCCGGTCGTACATTGGAACAGGTCTTCGCGGACGGTATCACCGAGGATCTCACGACCGACCTGTCGGTATCAGTCCCCGGACGCGTTGGACTTTATTCTGCGGGGACGTGCCGCAGGGTTGAAGCCGCCATCGCGTGACACCCGCGCCGAGGCGAATAGCCTGTACCAGCGCGCACCGGCGCTTGATCCGGCATCCGCCGAAGCGCAGAGCCGGTTGGCGAGAGTGCTTGCGGTCGCGTGCTCGACGAAATGTCCTACACGCCTGCGGCCGATATCGCAGGCGCGCCGCGGCATCGAGGAGGGCGCGGTACGCCAAATCGTTCCAACTTTATTTTTCAGAACAGTTTTCTAAGCTATTGATTTCTTGGTGGATGCAGCAGGATTCGAACCTGCGGCCCGCTGATTAAGAGTGAGCGGATCGACCCCATCGCTCGCAAAATTGAGGATCGCGCCTCGCCGCTCATCGCTCCCCCCTTCTGTTCAATCGCCGGGCATGGGATCACTTTAAAATTCAGCTCGGGGCAGCGCGTCGATCTGACGATCGACATCGGCGCCGGTATGAGCTTCAACCATCGCCCTCAGGCGCTCGAAATTTCGGGCTCAGCCCCTTCGCGACGGCGCCACGGCTCGACGATCGCCGTCGAGGCACTATCTCTGCGTCCTCTCGCCCGCTGATTGCCGATTTAGGCGTGCGAACGAAACGCGATCGGTTAGATCCACGTGTCCAACCCCGTGTCCAAACGACCTGAATTTGGTTCTGTTTTGTTCGACGATCCTCGATCGAGGTCGTCCGAAAGTGATTGAAAAGCATGGTGGGCGCGACTGGGATTGAACCAGTGACCCCTACGATGTCAACGTAGTTGTGGTCCAACATTATGAGTTTGTTGTTTAATGGTTTTTAGGTCGTCGTTGCGGATCGCGTGTCAAAGTGGTGACAATCGGCAGCGTGTCAGGCGCTGGCATCGCGGCGACAACAGCGCGACGGCGTTCGGGGACATCATGAGTGTAGCCAAGCACCGAGCGGGCATCGAGCCAGCCGCCCTGCTCCATGGTCGAAGTGAGGTCGCCCGAGCTCTGCATCGTCGTCGCCAGCAGGTGCCGGAACCAGTGCGGAGTTAGCTGCCGCAGCAGCTCAATGTCGCTCCTCGCCATGGCCCAATGCTGTCTCGCCCCGGCGCCGTTGCCCTGCCGCCGCAAAGCTGCCGCTTCGGTCAGCGCGGCCCGGCGCAACCTCGCGAGGGTGCGCTTGATCATGCCCTGGAACGCGGTCTTGGTCTGGCCGCCGGCGGCCTTGCCATTGTCCATATAGGGTCGGCGCCGATCAGTCAGGAAGAGCGGCGCCTCGCGGTCGTGCAGATCGCCGCGCCACGCCAGATAGTCGTGCATCAGCGCAGCTGCCCACGGATGCACAGAGGCGGTGACCCGGCGACCGTTTTTGGTATCGTGAAAGGTGATCTGTTCGCGGCCCTCGTCGGCCAGATAATCGCACAGCCGGCAGCCATAAATGATGCTCGAGACCCGCGCGCCGGTCGACCACATGATCGCCAGCTGCCCCTTGAGGTGCGGCGGCGCGTTGCCCATTAGCAAGGCGATCAGCTCTGGGCGCAGATCACCGACCCGCCGCGCCCGCCGCTCTTTGCGGTACCGCGCCTCGCGGTCGCGCTCGAAAATCGGCAAAGCCCCGATCCATTGGCGCGGTTGTCGCTGACACCATTTCAGAAATGATGTGACTAGGTCGATGTAGCGTTCGCGGGTTACGGCGGCGCGGCCTGCCATACGCTGGTCGACGAATCCGGTCCATTCCTCTTCGGTGATCGCGCCGAGCGGGCGTGTGCCAAAATGCCGGGTTAGCTCCTGGATGCGGCTGATGTCGATCGCATTCAGGATCCGCTTTCGCGGCCGGGTCAGGTAACCTTCGGCCGCGACGGCGAACGGGACGGTCGGACGAATCCCATAGAGGACGGCGTCGCGGATTTCCTGCTCTTTTTGACGACGGAGCTCCTCGGCCGCGTCACGGTGCTCGGAGTGTGCGGGAAGGCCAGTACTCTCGCGCACGCGGATTCCGCGTCCCTTGACGCGGATAGTACCACTGAGATGGAAGTACCCGTCGCGCTCGACGACGTGGATCCCGGCGGGGCGCTTGGGCATGCGTCGCCGACTTTGGCCTCCGCTTGCATTCTCGTCGCTGTGTCCGCGTTGACGAGCGCCAGCCGGAGCCTTCGATACTCGTCTTCGTCCCATCGCGGGCTTCGTCCGATGTGGTGATGAAACTGTAACCGAGGGTATGGTCGCTGGCGATCTTGAGCAAGCCGGGCTTGCAGCCAACGAGGTGATTTGCCAAGCCGCGCCGCGACGGTGCTGAGATCCATATCGTCCGGAGGGGTAGCACTGGACATCGTCAGGTCGCCCGCGTCCAGAGGTGCGGCCTCGTTGCGGCGAAGCTCGTAGCAGGCGAACTCCCCGTGCGGGCCAGGTCGCGGCGCGGCCCCTGGACCTTCGCGAGCCAGAGGGATAATACTTTGTGGCAATCCTTAAGCGCGCCTTCTGCCGCAGGCGCATCGGACCGCGTCTCGGGGCTTATCGCCCTTGCGGGCGCTTTATGCGCAGCGAATGGCCCGGCACATTCACGCCGTTGAACCCGGCAGCGAAGAGCCGCGCGAATGGGGCATCCAGCCGAACCCAAGCCTCGCCTGCCATGCTTGGCAACGTAGTGGAGCATCAATACGCCGCACCGCGCTACGGCTCTAGCATTCCATGTTCTTGTGATGCGCCTCACAGTCGACGATGGCCGAAATCGGGATGTGCGTTTGTTCAGTGAAGCGCCGGAGGCGGTCGAAATCGGTCCAAGTGAGCCAACATGTTCTGCCATCAGTGCTTCTCGTCTGTGCGGGTCGGCCTCCAATAGCCGAGGCGTAACGGGCGAATTTGCGAACGGCAGTAGCCACGTCATGTGTGGGGTTGACGGGCGCATTTGCGAACGGCAGGAGCCGCGTCATGTGTGGGGTTGACGGGCGAAATTTGCGAACGGCACGAGCCCCAGGGTTGCGCCGAGACCGGCGTGCTGCTCGATGCCGACGGGGTGCAACAGAGCAGCCGGTCCGGCGCGGCAATCGCTCACGCACTCAACAGCGGCAGGATTCAGACCGGGCCGCAGGTACAAACGCTGCGGCAGCACTCGGGTACGGCAGAGCTTCGAGCAGCGAATTCTCGAATCCTGACGACCGAGGAAGCGTCCGCGTGGCGAGAGTTGATCGCGCAAGCCAAAACCGATGGGACTTTCTTCTTTGTTTGCCGCACCACTGCGCGGTGGAGACGGAACCCAATTCAAACCGCATTTCCGGTTAGGACACGTTAGGCGCCGGCCGGCGGAACGAAGCAACGGACAAATCCATTCGGTGTCCGGCAAAGGATAGGCCCCCGTCCGGGTTTTCACGCGGCAGCACTGCATGATCCGGTACGGGGAACCAGCGTGCATCGTCGGCATTGTATGGAAAGATCAGAACCTCCCAACGGCCTTCCCTCAGCCGCGCCTCCGGCGCGCAGTCATGCATCGCGAGCAGCACGATTTTCCGTCCGCTGTAGTGAGCGAGCGGTACCAAGCCGCCAGCGGATCGCTCCCCTCATGCGCCGTGGCGATCCCAGCAGCCAAGACGATGCAGATGCCATCGAGCGCTTCATATTCTCTATCGCCCGCCTCGCTGGGTGGAGCGATTACCGCACGAGCCACAGTCTTCGAGACGCAACCAGCCGTTTTAGCTGACGAGAAACGGCGGAAGGTTGGTGACCGGGAGGCGCTGATTGGCGAATTCCGAATTCAGGGTGCTTCGACTGGAACGCGACATGCATGCAGCCTATTGCCGGGTAAGTGTCAAACAAACAGGAACCGTCCGACGACGGTGATCGGCTTGAGCAAGGGAATCGTTTCGAGTCTCTCGACTCTTTCGGCCAGGATTTTGCCCGCAAACGCGCTGCCGAGCGATGTCATCGTCGATTTGGTCTATCAAGACGCGACCGCTAGATCAGATTGCACCCGTCGAATCATTCTCCAATTACCGAGCGCGCCCATGTTCTTCACCTTTCCCGATGGTCGCGGCCGACCCGAGTTCGCCTGACTCTGCGGGAAGAGAATTGGATCCGGCGCACGGCGGCTCGTAATGCCGCAACGGCGGTAGCAGCGGCCGTTCCGGTTCCGGCGCGATCTTCGTCAGGATGGCCTGCACGCCCGGCGATAGCGGGAAAGCGGTCGTCGGCTACAACGCGGCGCAGGAGCGTCGGAAACGCGCTCTGAACTCACGCCGAACTGCAATGGCCGGAGCGGCCCGGGAGCCCTTTGAACCTGGACTGGGGAACTTTCCTTTCAGCAGAAATCTGAGACCTGCTCGGCCACGGACACACCTTAAAAACTGCTGATCCAAATCCAGGGCCTCATAGCGTTTGAAAGACCGGACGGCCCGGACCCGGCGAGTGTGCGCCCAGGAAGCTCGAATTTCACCGGACCAACGGGCAGGGTCCAGCGCCGAGAGAGCGTTTGAGCCTGCTCCCGCCTCCGCGGCGGCGTCCTTGGTCCCCGGATCGGGTCCGGTTCTCTAGCCCTATCCTGAGCCCTCCTTCGCCGAACTCCCTCGCGCCGTTCGCAGAAAAAGCCCGAACAACAGGGCGATGGTGAGGGGAAGGACGGGAAAGTGCCGCTACCGCGTGAGCCGGCGGCGCCGCAAGGGAAGCCGCTGGATCGGCCGCCTTTGGCGCCCTTGCCCCGCCTCCGGCTTCGCGGTTGCCGGGTTCCTGGAGGGCGAAGTGAGGCGAATGGCGAACCAGCCATCCGCGCGATCGCCCGGTCAGGAGAGCCATCACATGCAAGCCGAGGATGCGGAGCTCGAGCAGTTCCGCAGAGGGGTGAACTGCGCTGCGCTGCTCGAAGGGTGGTCGCCGTCGTGGCGTCTGGACCGGAGGGAGAGCACGCGCCGCGCCCTCAAATATCGCCGAGAGGAGGGCGAGGTACTGATCGTCAACCACAATGGCCGCGGCTGGTGGGACCCGCAGAGCACGGCCAAAGGCGACATTTTCGATTTGGTGCAATACCTCGACCCGAACCTCAACTTCGGCCAGGTGCGCCGGGAGCTGCGACGGTTCGTCGGCGTCGCACCGACCTTCCCGCAGGCCCTGAGCGGCCGCACGAAAAGTGAGCCCGTCGTGCCGATTGCCACGCGCTGGATGATGCGGCCCCGCCTGCGGCGCGCGTCACCCGTCTGGGCGTATCTCGCTCGAACCCGTCGGCTGCCCGCCCAAGTCCTCAGGGCCGCGGATGGAGCGGACATCCTCCGTGAAGGACCTTATGCCAGCGCCTGGTTCGCGCACCGCGACGACGGGAATACCGTGACGCATGTCGAGATCCGCGGGCCCGACTTCAAAGGCTCGCTCCTGGGCGGAACGAAAAGCCTGTTCCGCCTATCGAGCGCCGGGAAGCGACATTGCCGCCTGGTGATCACCGAGGCGCCGATCGATGCGCTGAGCGTGGCGGCGATCGAGGGGATACGCGCGGACACGCTCTATGCCGCGACCGGCGGCGGTATGGAACCCGCCACAGTGCAGGCGATCGAGCGCCTGCTTGGCCAGATGGCGCAGTGGCCGGGCGCGCTGCTCGCCAGCGCCACTGACGCCAACCGCGCCGGCGAGCGCTACGCCGCACGCCACGCCGAACTCGCCGGCGCCGCCGGCATCGCGTTCGAACGGCTGGCGCCGTCGACGGGTACCGACTGGAATGACGTCCTCGTGCAACGGAGGCCGAAATGATTTCGAACCGCGCCTGGGTGCTGCTGCCCTCCGGCCGGCGCTTGGATCTTCTCAATCCCGACCCCCAGGCATGGACCGACCACGATCTTTCGGTGGGTCTGTCGCGCACCTATCGTTGGGCCGGGTATTCGGCCTGGGACCTGCCATTGTCCGTTGCGCAGCACAGCCTGACGGTGCTGGCGATCCGCCAGGGATCGCCCGGGCCTGGCCTGACCCCGCCGGAAGCGCTGCGCGAGCTGCTGCACGACGCGGAGGAGGCGCTGCTGGGCGGCTGGGATCCGATCACCCCAATCAAGCGGCATCTCGGACCGGGCTTTGACGCATTGGTGCGACGGCTGCAGGCAGCCGTCGATACGCGCTACCGGCTGCCTGCCTGGACGCCGCCAAGCTACGCTTCGCACAAACATGCCGACCGGCTGGCCGCTGCCAGCGAGGCCTTCCACGTTGCCGGCTGGAGCCGAGAGGCGATGCGAGAAAGCCTCGGCATCACGCTCGAGCCGCTCGCGGAAGATCCTCTGCCGGCGCCCGACGGCATGCGCCCCTGGGAACCATGGCCACCCAATCTCGCGACGCATTTGTTCCTCACCCGAATGAACGAGCTGCGGACTGCCTTGACCCGAGGTGGCGTCGCGAAGGGGTGGTGTCATGCACCCCGCCGCTGAGCCGCGACCGCAACCCGTGATGGCCGGCCTGACCACGGAACAGGCAAAAGCTGCCGCGCAATATGGCCCCGTGCTGGTGCTCGCCGGCGCCGGAACCGGCAAGACAAAGACGCTAACCGCCGCGGTCGTGCACCGCATAGCGGCCGGCGGTGTCGCACCTGGCCGTGTTCTCGCCGTCACCTTCACCAACAAGGCCGCCACCGAAATGAGCAGCCGGATCCGGGCGGCATTCGACAGCGGACCCGCGCCATCCTGGCTTGGCACGTTCCACGGCCTTGCCGCGCGCCAGCTCCGGATCGAACCGGAGGTTGCCGGCCTGCGGCCCGGCTTCGACATCGTCGATGCCGATGACAGCCGCCGGATCGTCAAGCGTACCCTCAAGGGGATGAACCTGGCCGGCGGCCAGGACGGCACGGCGATCGGCCGGGATCCCCTGAAACTAATGTGCAGCCGGATCTCCAAGTTCAAAGACAACCTGATCACGCCCGACGAGGCCCCGGCGCAAGTCGAGGCCATGATCGCCGAAGCCAATCGCAGCGGCCTGCCGGTCGATGCTCACGGCTTGCGCGCAAGTGCCCGGGTCTATGCCGACTACCAACGCCGGTTGCGGGACGCGAACGCCGCCGATTTCGGGGATCTGCTGCTGTGGCCGGCGCGCGCGATGCAGCGCAGCGAGAGCTACCGCGCGCGCTGGGCGTCACGGTTCGACTACGTGCTCGCTGACGAGTTCCAGGACGTCAACTTTGCCCAGTTCACCTGGCTCCGGCTGCTCGCCGCCCAGCACGATGAGATCTTCGTGGTCGGCGACGACGACCAGAGCGTCTATGGCTGGCGCGGCGCCGATGTCGGTTACATCCGCCGGTTCACACGCGATTTTCCCAATGCCGCGGTGTACCGCCTCGAGGAGAACTTCCGGTCGACCGGCCACATCCTCGGCGCCGCCAACACCGTCATCGCCCAAGACCCCGCGCGTCTCGGCAAAACCCTGTTCACGCGCAAACCAAGCGGCGATCCGGTCGAGATCGTCCGATTCCGCAACGCCGATGCCGAGGCCTCGGGCATCGTCTCGGAAATCACTCGCCGCCGCGCCGAAGGCCTCGCGTGGGACGACATGGCGGTCCTCTACCGCGGCAATGCACTCTCGCGCGGCTTCGAGGAGGCGCTGATGCATGCGCACGTCCCCTACGTACTGATCGGCGATGTCGGCTTCTACCAGCGTGCCGAAATCAAGGACGCCCTCGCTTTGCTGAGACTGGCAGCGACGCCCGACGATGCGCAGGCTGACGAGGCGTTCCGGAGGGTGATCAACGTGCCGGCGCGCAGCTTCGGCGCCAAGGCAATGGAGATCGTCGAGGTCGAAGCCGCCTGGCGGCGGGTTCCGCTGCTCGTGGCATTGGAGACCGCTCCGCTGCCGCCCAAAGTCCGCGCTGCGGGGCTGGGCTTTGTCGATGCCATCCGCCGTGCCGGCCGGGATCCCGACGCGACGCTCGCCGACCAGCTGTCATTGCTGCTCGACGCCACCGGCTATCGCGGCATGCTGCGCGACAGCCGCGCCGAGACGTCGGAAGGGCGGCTCGAGAACCTGCAGGAACTCGTGCAACTCGCCGGCGGTTTTCACACGGCGCGCGAGCTTCTCGATCATGCCGCCCTCTCCACCGGCGGTCCGGACGAAGAGGAAACCGGCCGCGTGCAGCTGATGACCCTGCACAAGGCCAAAGGTCTGGAGTTCCCGCACGTCTTCCTGCCGGCCTGGGAAGCGGGGGTGTTCCCGCCGGACTACGGCGACCCTGCCGAGGAGCGGCGGCTCGCCTACGTCGCCATCACCCGCGGAATGCGCCGCGTCACCATCTCGTATTGCGATTACCGCCGCGGGCCCGCCACGCCGTCGTTGTTCCTCGACGACATTCCCGACCGGAATCGGGTAGCCGGCTGGCTGCACCAGCCGGTCGCAGCGCCGGTGCCAGTGCGCAGACGGGTCGACAGCCTCAATGCCGCCGAATTACTGCAGCGGTTCTGATCGGCGCTGCACTCGGCCAAGCCGCCATAGAAGGGCATCGCAGAACAGTGGTCGAGACGGGTGCCACGCGCCGCCGGTCGCCGCAAGGGTCCGTCGCGCACAGCCTGCCCCTGCGGAGGCAGGGGCGCTCCCGCCGCGGCGCCCCTGCCCCGGCCGGCGTCGCGGGGCGAGGGCGAGGGACACACAGAAGACCAGGAGAGCACAATGGATATGTACATCACGGCGCTCGAGCCTGCTCCCGCCATCCCCGGACCACGATCCGGGGACTGCCTCGGCCCGGATCCGGAAGCGGCGGGCATCGCGATCAAAATCGCCCCGATCTCTCGGCAGATCTGGGATGCCAAGTATCGGCTGAAGGCGCACGACGGCACCCCGATCGATGTGACGATAGAGGACAGCTGGCGGCGCGTCGCCCGCGCGCTGGTTGCCCCAGAGAATGACCGCGAGCAATGGGAGGTGCGGTTCTCCCAGGCGCTCGAAGATTTCCGTTTCCTGCCGGCGGGACGGATCGTGGCGGGCGCCGGCACTGGGCGCCGCGTGACGTTGTTCAACTGCTTTGTGATGGGCAACATCGAGGACGATCTCGGCAGCATATTCAGTCACCTGCGCGAAGCCGCGCTGACGATGCAGCAGGGCGGCGGCATCGGCTACGACTTCTCTTCGCTGCGGCCCAAAGGCGCTCCGGTCAAGGGCGTCGGCGCCGACGCCTCGGGGCCGCTGTCCTTCATGGATGTATGGGACGCGATGTGCCGCACCATCATGTCAGCCGGCGCCCGCCGCGGCGCGATGATGGCGACATTGCGGTGCGACCATCCCGACATCGAAGCCTTCATCGCCGCCAAGCATGAGCCGGGGCGGCTGCGCAACTTCAATCTCTCGGTCCTGGTCACCGACGCTTTCATGGCGGCCGTCGAACGCGACGAGGACTGGCCGCTCGTCTTCGCAGGGCAGGTGCTCCGTACCGTCCGCGCCAAAGCACTGTGGGACAGCATCACGCGGGCCACCTACGACTATGCCGAGCCGGGCGTGATCTTCATCGACCGGATCAATGCCCGCAACAATCTTGCTTACTGCGAGACCATCAGCGCGACCAACCCCTGCGGCGAGGAACCGCTGCCGCCCGCCCTATGGCGCTTGCCTCCTCGGTTCGATCAACTTGGCACGCCTCGTGCGCCAGCCCTTTACACCGGACGCCCACATCGACGAGGACGAGCTCGCCGGGCTCGCGCGCATTGCGGTGCGCATGATGGACAACACGATCGAGGTTTCCCGCTTCCCGTTGGAGGAGCAGCGCCGGGAGGCATTCGCGAAACGCCGCATCGGTCTCGGGATCACTGGCCTCGCCGACGCGCTGATCATGACCGGCCTGCGTTACGGATCGGCCGCAGCGGCCGCCCAGGCCGAGCGATGGGCCGAGCTCATCAGCCATACCGCGTACCGCACCTCCTGCGAACTGGCCGTCGAGAAGGGGGGCTTCCCGCTGTTCGACCGGGAGGCCTACCTTGCGGGCGCGACAATTAGCGCTCTGCCCGACGATATCCGGGGCCGGATCGCCGCTGGCGGCATCCGCAATGCGCTGCTCACCTCGATCGCCCCGACCGGCACAATCTCCCTGTTCGCCGACAACGTCTCCAGCGGCGTCGAGCCGGTATTTGGGCTGAGCTACACGCGCAAAGTGCTGCTGCGAGACGGCTCCACATTCGAGGAAGAGGTGTCCGACTATGCGCTGCGCCGCTTCCGCGAGCAGTTCGGACCCGAAGCGCTGCTGCCGGAACACTTCATCACCGCACAAGATCTGACGCCCGGCGATCACATCCGCATGCAGGCGGCCGTGCAGCACCACGTCGACAGCGCCATCTCGAAGACGGTCAACCTGCCCGAAGACATGCCGTTCGAGGCCTTCCAGCATGTGTATTGGGACGCCTACAGGAGCGGCTGCAAAGGCTGCACCACCTACCGGCCCAACCCGGTCACTGGAGCGGTCCTCTCGGCGCTCGCTCCGCGAACGCCTGACGCGACAGGCGAAGCTTCGCTTCGCCGACAGCTCGAGGCCAACTGGGTCGAGGCCACGGCAGCGCCTCCAACAACCATCCAATCGCCGGTGGGCCTGCTCGTCCGTTCGGAGAAGCTCACCGGCGCCACCTACAAGCTGCGCTGGCCGGATAGCGAGCACGCCTTTTACGTCACCATCAACGATGTCGAGACCGACGGGATGCGGCGCCCGTTCGAGATCTTCATCAACTCGAAGAACCTCGAGCATTATGCGTGGGTCGTGGCACTCACCCGCATGATCAGCGCCGTCTTCCGGCGCGGCGGCGATGTGTCCTTTGTAGCCGACGAGCTGAAGCAGGTATTCGATCCGCGTGGCGGCCAATGGGCCGATCGCCGCTATGTGCCGTCACTGGTTGCCGCGATCGGCGAGATCCTCGAGCGCCACATGATCGATACCGGGTTCCTGCCAATAGCCGTCCCGCCGGTCGCACGGCATCATGTCGGCAGTGCAGCTATTTCCCCCAAATCGCTGCTCGAGCCGCTCTGCCCGAAATGTTGCCAGCCCGGGCTGGTCAAAGCAGCCGGCTGCTCCACCTGCGTCCACTGCGGGTGGTCAAAATGCAGCTAATTAAAAACGAGACAGCAACGGCCGAGACCTGATTGACGAAGCGGAGCGGTACCGGGGGCTGACAGTAAGTCAATTCACAAACGAGGCGCGCAGCTCTCACCGCGCCAAGGTCGATAATTACTCAATAAGGCCACTCTGTGGCCATGGTTCCTCGAGAGAGCAACTGGCCGTTCTCCAAACACTGAAGCGAACAGACGCCGACAACACCGCCAAGCCGGTAAAGGCCAGTACATAGCGGTACCAGGACGGGACAAGTGAAACGGAGCTATGGCCAGAAGTTGGTGACGGCATGACGGGGTAAGGCGGCGTATCGTGGTGGTGTTCAACGCCTCCACTTCTCCAATGAAGGAGTGATACGCCGTGTCCGACAGTAACGTGATCAAGCTCGCCCAGCCAGGGGCGTTTACCGATTCCCTGACCGAGATCCTGCGCAATGGCGCGCGAGCGCTGCTGACCCAGGCGGTCGAGGCGGAGGTTGCTGAGTTTCTCGCAACCCATGCCGATCTCAAGACCGAGACGGGCCAGCAGCGGGTCGTCCGCCACGGCCATCTTCCGCAACGCGAGATCATGACCGGCATCGGGCCGGTCGCCGTTCGCCAGCCGCGTGTGCGCGACCGCGAAGCTGCCGAGGGCGAGCGCGTCCGGTACTCGCCCTCGATCGTGCCGCCGTACGCGCGGCGATCGAAGAGCCTTGAGGTGCTGATCCCTGTCCTCTACCTGAAGGGCATCTCAAGCGGCGACTTCGAGGAAGCTCTGGCGGCCCTCGTCGGCAAGGACGCGCCCGGTCTATCGGCGTCGACCATTGCCCGCCTCAAGGAGCTGTGGACCGAGGAGCATGCGCGGTGGCAGAAGCGCGATCTGTCAGCAAAGCGCTACGTCTACTGCTGGGCCGACGGCATCCATTTGGAGGCCCGGCTCGAGGAGCAGGCACAGTGCATCCTGGTCATCATCGGCGCGACGCCTGAAGGCAGGAAGGAGCTTGTCGGCTTCACCGATGGCCTTCGCGAGAGCTCGCAATCGTGGCGTGATCTGCTGCTCGATTTGAAGCGTCGCGGCCTGACAACGGCGCCGCAGATTGCGGTTGCCGATGGCGCGCTCGGGTTCTGGAAGGCGCTCGGCGAGGTGTGGCCGACAACCCGCGAGCAACGCTGCTGGGTGCACAAGACCGCCAACATCCTGAACAAGATGCCAAAGAGCCTGCACGGCAAGGCCAAGCGCGCGCTGCAGGAGATCTGGATGGCTGAGACCAAGAAGGATGCCGTTGCGGCATTGGAAGCCTTTGTCGAAACCTACCAGGTCAAATACAAGAGAGCTGCCGATTGCCTGACCAAGGATCGCGATGCGCTGCTGGCGTTCTACGATTTCCCCGCCGAGCACTGGAAGCACTTACGAACCACGAACCCCATCGAAAACACCTTTGCGACCGTCCGGCATCGCACCGTCCGATCAAAAGGCTGCCTGTCGAATAAGACCGCGCTCGCCATGGTCTTCAAGCTTGTCGAGGGCGCCCAGAAGAGTTGGCGCCGCATCGACGGCCACAACCAGTTGCCAAAACTGATCCTGGGTGTGAAGTTCGCCGACGGGATCGAGGTCATCGGCACTTCTGCCGCGCCTCAAGCCGCCGCCTGATCCTTCAGGCCGTCACCAAAATTCGGCGATAGCTCGGCAATCCCGGTTCCTCAGCCGTTTCGTCGGGGGGCGGGACCTCTTGCTCGGGTGTATCCTCACCGATGCGGAGGCGAAACGCTCGGATTGGGTGCGCGATGTTCTTGACCAGCTGCTCGCCCAGATCCTCAAAGGCCATGCCGCCGCGATGCCGCAGGTGATCGCGCACGCCCCGCGAGACGCAGATCTCGCCGCCCTTGACCAGGCCCTCGAGCCGGGCAGCGACGTTGACGCCATCGCCGAAGATATCGCCCTCCTTGACCATGACGTCGCCGACATTGACGCCGATCCGGAAGCGCATCCGTCGCCCTTCCGGCTCACCATCGTTCGCGCCTTCAAGTGCTCCTTGGATCTCGACCGCGCAATGAACCGCGTCGAGCACGCTCGCGAATTCGGCGAGCACGCTGTCGCCGGCTGTGTTCGCGATCCGGCCTCGATGCCGCGCGATGAGGTCGTCGACAAGGCCGCGACGGGCGGACAACGTTGCCATCGTCGCTTCTTCGTCGCCGTGCATCAGGCGGCTATAGCCCTCGACATCCGCGGCGAGGATTGCCGCCAGACGTCTCTCAAGCGGAGGAGCCTCCATCCGAAGAAGCCTTTACCCTTCGATGAAATGACCGAATGCCATCAGCGGGCGAATGGGTCGCAGATGATCTTGGTAATCGCGAGCATCGGCGTTGAGAGGACCGCGCCGGGCACGCCCCACATCCAGTACCAGAAAACCAGCGAGAGGATGACCAGCACCGGGTTGATGGTGAAGCGCCGGGCAAGCAGCATTGGCGTCACCGTCTCGCCTTCGACGAGATGAATGAGCAGGTATAGCCTATAGCCCGGCCGGCAGAAATGCGCCCCACAGCGGGGTGATGGACAAAAGACCTGCGAGCACGAAGACCACAACGCCGATCATAGGTCCCAGGATCGGGATATAGTTGAGCAGGAAGGCGACCGTTCCCCACAGCACGGGGTCGCCCACACCGCAGAGCGCCATGACCGTGCCGGTTGCCACGCCCACGGCTAGGTTCATGATCGTAATCGTAAACAGGTAAGCCGATACATCGCTCTCGATCTGCTGGAAGATGTCGACCGCCTGTCGCTTATTCTTGAATTGCGGGAGGATTTCGACAAGGCGCCGAAGAGAAGACAGAAGTCCACCCGACCTGGCAATCAAAGTCGGCGGAAGAAACTCCGATGATCGCCGCGGAAGGGTGACCAGATCAGGCGCGACCTCCAATTCGGCGCAGAGCATCGACAGTGCCGCGGTGAGACCGCCGACGCCGCCACCGATCACCGCGATCCGGCGCGGCGCGATCAATGGCTCTTCGTCGCCTGCCAGTGCGCCAGCGCCTCGTGCGGCTTCGAGATCGCCGGATCCATGATCTCGCCGTGCTTCCCGGTGCTGGCGGTCAATTCGATGACATAGCCGTTGGGATCGCGGAAATAGATCGACCGGACAAAGCGGTGGTCGACCGGGCCGCGCACCTCTCGACCTTCGGTCTTGGCCTTATCCAGCATCGCGTCGAAGGTCTCGGGCTCGACCCCGAGCGCAATGTGAAGATCCAGCGAGTCCTGGCGTTTGAAATCGAAGGGTGAGCCAGGCACTTCGAAAAAGGCGAGACAGGAGCCGTCGTCCATCTCGAAGAAGGTGTGGAGCGCCCGACCTTCGTTTATCTCGAAAGCGCTGACCATCCGCAGGCCCAGGAAATCCTCGTAAAAAGCCCGCGTCTCCTCGGAATCCCTGCAGCGATACGCATTATGGTGCAGACCCTTGATCATCCGATCCTCCCTTCCTTGCAGTTAACCCAATATAGCTTCGCTCCTTTTTCAGTGATCGCGCAACCGTCGGCCGAAAACCGGTGATCGGCGTCGTGATGCCAGCGACGCGCAGCAGACGCAGAAAACCGCCTGCGTTGTGAATCAGCGCCGAACCGTGACCCCGCTCGTGATTGGAGCTATTCAAAGCCAATAATGAGCGCTTCGGTGGGGTCCCTATCCTCGCCGATTGGGACCCTCGTGTTCAAGATTCTCTTCGCGGTGAGCAGCACCTGCCCATCGACGATTGCAATCGGCCGCTTCCGGTTGGCAGGCGTTGAGCAGCTTGCGGGAATCCAAGCGATCACGACAGCGTGGTGACTTGACTTGGGAAATTCAGGGCTGATGCTTACCCCAGCTTCACTGTCTTCGTGTCCGTATATTTCCTCTACTGACCCCTTACCCGCTGCCGCAGGGAACGGGCGGAATTGGCGCACACGCGTCATCGCATGCGAGGAGCGCCGGCTTAAGCGTAACCTGTGCCAGGGTTGAACTGAGCTCCATCCGCCAAAAGACCCGCCCCCAGAACAAAGTTCACTTCTAGCCTTATGCCATCCGGGTCCTCGAACAGCACGTAGTAGTAGCCAGGTGCCCAAGGACCGTCCATGGGGCCGCGAATGATCGTCTCGCCGCCGTCGTGCTGGCGCCGGCGATTTCGAGGAGGCGCGGCAGATGCGCGGCCATGGCCCCGGTGACAAACCAGGTTTCTGCGGCCGATTACGGAAGTTTGACCCAAGTCGAGGCATCCCGGAACCGCAGGCGTCGGATACCGGGCGCGAGATAACGGAGGAATCAGGTTCGCAGTGGACTCCCCGCTGGAGGGAGATGGATTTGAACTTTCGGTCCCCCGTCAGAAGGACAGCGTTTTCGAGGTCCCAGTCAGTTATGCCGACGAGAGGTCAGCAGAGCATCGGACCCCAGCTGGGGCGGGCGAGCTGGGCGGGCGCGCGAAGGAGCCGGTTTCTGTTAAAGGCGAATTGCGGGGGATCGAACGCGGGCCGCAAAAAGTTGTTTCTTTATGGGTTCGAATCCACGGAGCGGCTCTGCTGAAGCCCGAGTTTACCCCCGACGCGGAAGGTGCTCGACCTCAAAGGAGCGCTCAAGATCGAGTTTGTGGTCATCCAAACCCCTTTTTCGCTCTCACCGAAATGGATAGGGGAATGCGCGGATGACCATCTGGAAGGCGCCATAGTCTGTCCGATGCAGGTACCAAGCTCGACACCCCTCGCCACGGCAAGACCTCGTGCTCGCGAAACATCACGATAGTCAGGCCGGCATCGATTAGCGCACCGAGGATCGCCGAAAGTGGATGAATCCATTCCCGAGTGGATTGATGCGTCATGATGGTCGGATCGCCTGTGTAGGTTGTCGCATCGGAGAATTCGAGCGGCCGGTCTGCGGGTGTCTGGAAATCGTACATGGGCACGAGCCTACCGGCGTGCTCCTCCAGCACGAGGAAGCTCGGATGAGCATCGGCAAAGTAAAGTTCGCCGCCGGGCTCCAGCACGGATGCGATTACTCTCGCCCAAACCGTAATATCCGGCAGCCAGCAGATCGTTCCCCAAGTCGTAAAAACCAAATCGAACGGACCAGGTGTCAGATGCGGGGCCTCGTCCACAGTCCCTTGAACGAAGTCGGCCTTTAGCCCGGTCTCCTTGGAAAGGCGGCGCGCGACGTCCAGCGCCACGCCAGAAAAATCGAGCCCGGTCGCTACCGCGCCGCGTCGCACGAGGCAGAGCGTGTCGCGCCCGATATGGCATTGCAGATGGAGGACGCGCTTTCCGGAAATGTCGCCGAGTTCGGCGGCTTCGATGGCATGGAGAGCGTCCTCACCTGCGCGAAACCGGTCGAGCATGTAGTCGCCGGTTGTGTCGCGCGCGTGGATGGTAGCGCGTTCATCCCAATTTCGGCGGTTGACATCAATTGGACCGACCATGAAGGCTTCTTTGTTCAAGCCCCGGACGCGCAAGCAAGTGGATGTTGGTCACTGGTTTGTCCAAACCATCGAGAGCGTATTTGGCCTCAAGGAGGCCGATTTTGAGGGAACTGTGCCTCGAACCCCGCGCGCGCGAGGGAAGACAAAATGGCCGGTCATGCCTGGGCCAGCATTCGGCGGGCGCCTTCACGTAGGCGGAGGGAGCGGCGACACCCATAGCAGCGGAATCTTCCGTGGGAGATGGCGAGTAGAGAGCCGAGGCGGATCATCCCACCTCTGGAGCGGCCACTCGCTCCGGATCGAAGTCCGACGTTATAGATGCAGCAGAATCACAGCCGACGAAGACGAGGCGGAGGCGAACGCGTTCTCGGCCTGCGCCGGCATGAGGCGCGAGAGGCGTCAGGTCTGGCGAGCGACAGGGGAAAGGTATGCCCGGTAGGAGAACAGATGCAGCAGGTTCGGCGTTTCGGTGCTGTCAAGCGCCAGCTTCAATCGCCTCTTGCCCGCCGCGACGGCGATTTGCTCTTGCCCAAGCTATTCACAGGCGCGATCCTGGCCTCGAAACCGCTGGGTATCTGGCGAATGTCGGTCGTAAGGGAGTGCGCCGGTCAATGAAGGGCGGGCGAGTGGCCGCACGGAAATCTTCCGATTACGGGCGGCTGTTCTTCCAGGTCGAGGTGTTCCGCGCCGGGCGCCTCGCCGAGCGCCGCAGGCGGCCGAACGCGACCGTCACCGAACCGGCGCAGCGGGTGCCGGTGTTTCGCGATTGCGACGTGCTGGTGGCCGGCGGCGGACCGTCCGGCACCGCTGCCGCCATCGCCGCGGCGCGGGCCGGCGCCGACGTTGTGCTCGTCGAGCGGCACAATCATCTGGGCGGGCTCTCGACTGGCGGTCTCGTCATCTGGATCGACCGCATGACCGGCTGGTCCGGCGAGCCGGTCATTCGCGGCATCGGCGAGGAATTGCTCGACCGCCTGCCGAAAGAAGCCGTGGCCGGGCCGCCGCGCGCGGCATGGGGCAGCGCCGACGCGGCGACCGCCGCCTATTGGAAGGAGCGCACCGACGCCTTTCACGGCATCGTCACCTGGTCGCCGACGGTCGATCCCGAGAACCTGAAGCTGTTGAGCCAGGAGATGGTGCTGGCCGAGCGCGTGCATCTGGTGCTGCACGCCTGGGCGGCGGCCCCAATACTCGACGAGGAGGGCCGGGTCGGTGGCGTTGTGTTCGAGAGCAAGGAGGGGCGGCTCGCGATCCGCGCCAAGGTGACGATCGACTGCACCGGCGACGGCGACCTGTTCCATCGCGCCGCCGCGTCGAGCGACCGCGACATCGACGAACGCGACATCCACCACTGCATCAACACCGCCTGGCTGTTCGCCGGGGTCGACATGCCGCGCTGGATCGCCTTCAAGGCCGGCGAGCCAGAGGGCTTCAACGCCTTCATGGAGCGCGGCCGCGAGGCCTGCGGTGGGCTGTTCGAGCGGCCGTTCGTATCATGGCGCGACGATGTCGCGCTGTTCATGGGACCGCGTCTCGCCGGCTATTCCGCCGTCGATATCGAGGACCAGACCGAGGTCGAGATCCGCTCGCACCGGCTGATGGCGCAGCATCTCGCGGTCTACCGCGCGCACGCGCCGGGATTCGAGAACGCCTACATTATGCTGTCGGCGCCGCAGCTCGGGGTGCGCCACGCGCGCCGGCTGGTCGGGGTCGAACGGGTCACGCGCGAGGGCTGGACGGACGGCATGCCGCGTCCGGACGAGATCGGCGTTTCGCCCTCGCTGTCGCCGAAATTCCCGCTGATCTCGGTGCCGTATGGCTGCCTAGTGCCGCGCGACATCGACGGGCTGCTTGTCGCCGGACGGCACATCTCCTGCGACCCGTCGAGCCATTCCTTCTTGCGCGAGATCCCGCAATGCTGGCTTACCGGGCAGGCGGCCGGCGCCGCGGCGGCCTTGGCGGCTACACGGGGCTGCGCGCCGCGCGCGGTGCCGATCGCCGAATTGCAGGCGATCTTGCTGCGCCAGGGCGCCTGGCTTCGGCCCTCTTCCGCCGGACAGGTCGAGGCGGCGAAGTAGCCACACTTCAAGTCATTCCTGTTGAAGTGAGCCCGAGGCTGATCCCTGGATTTGCGCTGGGTGCGCGCGGCGCTGGCGAAGCTGAAATGAGAGGGGCCATGGGCGGTGGGAACCCGGCCGATCCGGAAACAGTGGCTCTGATCCGCCGCTTGGAAGATGCGCTGCTGGTGCCGGAGGTGCGCAAATCCGCGGCGCAGATCGCGGCCTTGCTCGCAGACGAGTTTGTCGAGATCGGGAGCTCGGGCCCAAATGTTAGACGACGCGGATGCCAGCGGAATACGGGTTGACGGTGGCAAAGACCTTCACTCTTGCCATCGAGGCTGCGGGGAAACGACATCCCGCCGCCGAGTTGTTGATCGTTCATGCTGATTTATTAGCTCCGGACTCGCGATCCGATCGGAGATGTGGTGCTCGATGAGCTGGTCAAACGCGTCCTCACAGGTGAGCCGCTCCGCCCTAATGATTTAATAGCCAATGTTTCGCAGGTAACACCGTAATAATATTATATGGATCAGACTTCCCGAACCCACTTATAAAAATATTTTCAATCACCATATAAGAAGATGCACGGTCGCCATTTTGGGTCCGCGCATCACAGACTGGCATTTATCCTGTTGGAAGATGCCGACATCCATGTTGCTCACAGGAGGATATGGTCATGGATCGTTTCGATTTCTCTCCGTTGTTCCGTTCGACGATCGGCTTCGATCGTCTGACCCGGTTGGTCGATGCGGCGACCCGCGTTGACAGCGCATCTCTCGCCTACCCGCCTTACAACATCGAGAAGACCGGCGAAGACGCGTACCGGCTCACGATGGCCGTGGCGGGGTTCTCGCCGGCAGAGCTCGACATCACCGTTCAGGAGAACACGCTTCTGGTGACGGGCAAGGGGGCACAGAAGGAGGACGAGAACGGCGTCAGCTACCTGCACCGCGGCATCGCCCGGCGCAGTTTCGAGCGGCGCTTTAGCCTCGCTGACCACATCAAGGTGGTGGGTGCCAGCCTCGACAACGGCATGCTTTATGTCGATGTGGTTCACGAAGTGCCCGAGGCAGCCAAGCCGCGCACGATCAAGATCGGCACTACGGTCGCGACTGTGCAACCTCAGGTGACGGAGCAAAAGGCGGCCTAATCGGTACGTCGAACGTAACCGTCCGAACGTCGAAACGCCCCCAAATTTGGGGGCGTTTCCAGTTTTTAGGCTCCACGGCAGAAGAGGCCCGCTGCTGACCGACGAGGCAGTGCCAGGGTCCTGCGTACGCCGATGCGCGGTGATCGGCATCGATCTCGGCGGACGTCCGCGCGCGATAGCCTGCATCAGGCCGTGCCCTTTCATGGGCTTATCGACATACATCGTGTGCATGCAGGGAGCGTCAAAGCCGGTCAGCCACATATCGCACAGGATGACGAGATTCAGCGGGTCGCCCGGATTCTTCGCCCGTTTGGCGAGGAGGACCTTTGCCAATATGCGGCTGCCAGCCCTGGGGATCCACAGCCGAGCCGGTCATTACGATTTTTATCGCACCGGTCTTGTCGTCATCGCTGTGCCAATCCGGGCGGAGCTTGACGATAGCAGCGTAAAGCGCAACGCAGATCCGCCGGCTCATGCAAACGATCATAGCCTTGCCCTCGAGGGCCGCGACGCGATGGCTTTGTCAGGATAACCGGATAGCCTAGAAGCGCGGCCGAGGGGTAGGCTTGGCGCGATGGCTAAGATATCCTACCGCCGCCACCGCTTTCCGCCAGGGATCATCCAGCATGCGGTTTGGCTCTATTTGTGCTTCACGCTGAGCTATCGGGACGTCGAGGAACTCCTCGCCGAGCGGGGGCTCGACATCTCCTATGAAACCGTCCGGTGTTGGGTGCTGAAATTCGGACCGATGATTGCGCGACGGCTACGCCGTCACCGTCCGCGGCCGAGCAATCGCTGGCACCTCGACGAGATGGTAATCCGGATTGCTGGCGAGAGGATGTACCTCTGGCGGGCCGTCGACCACGAGGGCGAGGTCCTCGACATGCTGGTCCAGCGCCGACGCGACAGCCGGGCGGCGCTGCCGCTTGCCGCCTAACACGCCGGCGGCGGCCCCCGACCACAGAGGCAACTATGCAGCGCCTGTTCTTCAGCGTGATCCTGCTCGTCGTTGCGGCGAGTGCCAGGGCGGGCGAGGTCGACCGACTCTATGTCATCGACTGCGGCTGGGCACATGCGACCAAGGCAGTCACCATACGCGCAGTGCGCCGCAATTCTCGACCGTATCGGTGCGGTACCCGGCCGCCGAACGGATAGATCGCCGCCTTCGGGCAGGCCAAACCGCGCCTCGGGCACTGCGGCACGAATATCGGTGGACAGAAGCAGCTCGAAGCCGCCACCTATGCAGTCGCCGTTGACCGCGGCGACAATCAATTTCGAATAGGCGTTCAGCAAGGCGTGATTCACCACGCGCGCCACTTCCGTACCGGCCGACAGATCGTCACTGATATCGGCGCCGACGGTGAAGGTGCGCTGACCGGCACCGGTCAAAATGACTCAGCGGCAGGTGGGGTCGCGCTCCAACTCGTCCCATAAGCCCCCGAGTTTTGCTCAGCATCTGCCGCGTCAGCGCGTTGAGGGGATCGAGCGCAAGCCGGCCTTCCGCGAGCCGTTCCAGCCGCTCGGGCCGGCGCCATTCACTATTCCCACGAGGAGCGGGTCGCCGGGCTCTCCGACTACTCGCCGCTGATCTTGGAGCTGGCGGTCTGACCAGGCGGCGGCAAAGGCGAGGCGAACGCACGCCGCCATCTCAATAACCCGCGCGCCGAGCTTTAAGAGCCGCAGGCGGATGGTGGTGAACTCCGCATTGGCAAGAGCGTGCGCCTTGGGGATGGTGTCTCGGACAGTGAGGATTAGCCAGTACTCGGCGGTGTGCAGGGTGAGCCGCATCTGGTTGGCGAGCGGGCTACGGGTGCGGTCGGAGGCGAGTTGAGCTTTGTGCAATTTGATGAGGTTCTCGGCCCGGCCGCAAGAGTCATTTCCGCGGACGCGCCAGCACACCGAGACCGACGACGCTCCGCAAAAAATCGGTCGTTCGCCTCGTCGTGGCTGCGTCGTATCCTTCGGTCGTGGTCAGGGCAGGGGGGTTATAGCATGGTGGAAGATCGGTTTTTCAAGCGCCTGAGAAAGAAGGCCCGAAAGGGATTGCGGGGATGGCCGATTGCGACGGTTGCCTTCTATGGCCCGAACCTGAGCCAAGCGACAAAGGTTGCTGTTGGCATCGTGCCATCTGAGAATGCAGAGGTGGAGGAGTTACGCGACTGGAAAGTGGATCGTGGCGACATCCGCTCCGATCCACACATTGCCCGCGAGATGCTCGAATTCATCGAGGAGCATCGGGTGAAATCCGTCGCGATCACCGATGGCATAATTGGCTGTCCTCACCAGGAAGGAATCGATTACGACGGCGAGTGGTGTCCGGTTTGCGAGTTTTGGCACGGACGAGATCGATTTACAGGACAACGGGTGCATTAGATTTTCCTGATTACGCACTATCCTCAGCCATCAAGGAGTGGTACAAAACAGGAACATGCGGCTGTTTATGCGGGTTTGAACGATGGCGCGCAACAAGGTGCAATTTCAAAAGGGGGTCAGCGAGGCCCAGTTTGCTGTTCTTTACGGAACAGAGGATCAGTGCCGGGAGGCGGTGATGCGCTGGCGCTGGCCGTCCGGCTTTGTCTGCCCGGTTTGCGCAGGGCAGCATCACAGCTTGGTCAAGACCCGGGCGCTTTACCAGTGTGCCGCCTGTCGACGGCAGACATCCGTGATCGCCGGAACGATTTTCGCGGCAACCAAGGTGCCGCTGTGCACTTGGTTTCGCGCCATGTACCACCTCACTCAGAGCAAGGGCGGCATCTCCAGCATTGAGTTGGGCCGCCGGCTTGGCGTCACCCAGACCACCGCCTGGAAGATCAAGCACAAGCTCATGCAGGCGATGATGGAGCGGGACGCCACAAAGCGCCTGACGGGACGGATCGAGATCGACGACGCCTATCTCGGCGGGGAGCGCAACGGCGGCAAGCGGGGCCGCGGTTCGCCGGGCAAGACGCCGATCGTGGCGGCGGTCGAAACCACACCACAGGGCAAGCCAATCCGTTTGAAGTTGCGCCGCGTGAAGGGTTTCCGCCGTGCCGAAATCGCGACCTTGGCGCAGCGCAATTTCCAGCCCGCCAGCACCGTTGTCAGTGACGGCCTGCACTGCTTCACTGGGGTCGGCAACGCCGGCTGCGTCCACCAGCCGATCATCACTGGATCCGGTCGCAAGGCCGCCCTGAACCCTGCCTTCAAGTGGGTCAACACCACCCTCGGCAACATCAAGAGCGCCATCACTGGCACTTACCGCACCATCCGCGACAAGCATGTACCCCGCTACCTCGCCGAATTCGAGTACCGCTTCAACCGCCGATACGATCTCGCCGCGATGCCACGCCTCGGCTATGTCGCAGTCCGAACCCCGCCGATGCCATACCGCCTCCTCAAATTGGCTGAGGATCATGCGTAATCAGGTTAGATTTTTGTGGAGGGCAGCAACGGCCCGGCGTGGTGTCTGGGACGGCGCGATCGGTTCTCGTTGCCGCAGCGCCCGATTCTCTCCTGACTCGCTGCAGGAGGAAACGGGATTCGAACCCGTGGTCCCTCTCCGGTCGGAGTAGGTCTGTCTCGAGACGATTTGCGGCCTGGGGGATCAGAGGGTGCTGTTCTGAACCGTGGAACGCGACCATGCGGCGCCGGGATTCGGGGAGGAGGGCGAGCACTGCCGCCGAGAAGCCCAAGGCAGCCTCTCGCACCGCCTCGTTGTCTGACCCGCTCAGCGCACCGGCCATCGAGGCCTGGTGCCCCGCCGGAAACGCCGCAGCCGTGCTTGCCAGTTCTGCGTAAATAGCCGAACGGATCGTTGTCCAGCTCGGCGGCTAACTCGGCGAAATGATCTGATCTGAGATCTCCTCCGCGCTCGATGCTGTCGGCCCCAAGTGAGACCGAGCTTCCATCGCGCTCACCATTGCTTCCTGCAGTGACCGCCCCGGATCAAGTTCGGCGCGCGCAAAAGCACGCGCCAGCAGCATCAGATCTCCGGTGCGAAATCGCCTTGTCCGAGGGCGTGATCCACCCGGTTGTGCACTTCGCCGATCTCATGCTCGGCACTCACATCGCCTCCGTTCGCGTGTAGCCGCAATGTTTCGAGCGCTCCTTCAAGAATGAAAGCATAGGCTTGCATCATCAGGTCATTCGGGCGCTTGCGCTGCGCCTCAGCGAACAGCCGCTCGACGATTTCGGTGGTGGCGCCAGCCTCCGCCAGCATGGGGCCGGTCGCCAGCGCCCGCTCGCTCGGCCCGGCTCCGGATTCCAATTCTTGGCCTATCAACTTTGCGAGCTGGGCTATGGCGGTCCGCGGCATCGTTCTCGGCTCCCTCCCATCCGTCGGTGCGAGATTAGGACTACTAGACGACGAGGCACATACGCTGCTGACTGATCGCTTCAGCTGGCCTTGTAAACTTCCCTCCACAACGAGCCGCAAGGTGAGGCTGCCTCGAATCGGCGAGCGGTGCGATGCTGCCGACCCAGGCGGAGCGGGTCCCTGCTGCGAATAGAATGGGACCAAATCCGGAAGCACGCCTGATAGCTAGCTAGTAGCTAGCTACTTTCCGGCGCAAAAATCCCGGATGTAAGCCTTTGAGATAACAGCGTTGCGCCGCGCAGGAAAGTGCGAGGGCGGACATTTTTGTGCGCGCGTCGCGGGTAAAGGGCGATTGGTAGCCGGATCGCGATAAGTTTTTTTGCAAAAAGCTGTTGACGCGAAGCGATGGGGTGCGTATCATTTATTTAAATGACACAAGATCAGCTCATAGCGACGCGCCAGGCGCTCGTTAGCCTGCTACCGGTGACGGGGGAGATCCTGCGCGGCTCGTTGTTGGAGCGGAGGGTGCGCCGCAGCCGCGGCTGCACGATCTGCGCCGGCGGCGGTGGACACCCGCTGTCGGTTCTGACCGTCACCTATGCCGGCGGCCGCACCCGCCAATTCAGCTTGCGCCGCGAACAGGTCGAGGAGGTGCGCCGCTGGCTGGGCAACTACCACAAGCTCAAGGAGGCCCTCGAAGAGATCTGCGAACTCAACCATGCGCTGTTGCGTGCGGACGACGCCGTGCCGCGCCGCACAAGGACAAAGCGTGATTAAAACGCACCGTGCACAGCGCAGCTTCGGTGACGGGCTGATCGCCGAAGAAGTGAAGGATCTGCACGAAGCGTGGATGAAGCACGCCGATCAGCTGCTCGGCGATCCGCAGATCGTGGCGGCGGTCTACGAGGCCCTGGCCCAGCGCCATCCGCAGAGCCGCAAACGTGGGCGGCCGGGCACCCCGGCCGAGGTGGTGCTGCGTTTGCTGGTGCTCAAGCACATGCGCAACTGGAGTTACGGCGTGCTCGAACGGGAGGTGCGCGCCAATCTGGTATACCGCGATTTCACCCGCGTGGGCGGCACCAAGATGCCCGACGCCAAGACCATGGGCAAATGGGGGGTGGCACTGGGGCCGGAGGTGATCAACCAGATCCACGAGCGCATCGTGCAGATCGCGCGCGACCATCGCGTGGCGGCAGGCCGGCGGATGCGCGTCGACACCACCGTGGTCGAAACCAACATTCATTATCCGACCGATAGTAGTTTATTGGGTGACGGGGTGCGGGTGCTGACTCGCACAATGAAGAAGATCACCAAGATCGCCGGCGCCGCCGGCGCCACGCTGCGCGACCGCAGCCGCAGCGTCAAATTGCGGGTACTGGAGATCGCGCGTGCGGCGCGCGCCAAAGGCCGTCAGAACAGTGACAGGCTGGCGCAGGCGTACCAAAGATTACTCGAGGCAACCGGCCGGGTGGTGGGTCAAGCCAAGCGCTTTGCCAGCGAGATCGATGACGGCGTCAAGCGCGCGGCGGAAGGCTCGCGGCAAGGCGTGCTGGAAGGGCTGCACCGCGAGCTGGAGAGCATGGTGCCGCTGGTGCAGCAGGTCATGCGCCAAACCAGAGCCCGCGTCTTCGCCGGCGATACCCACGCCGAAGGCAAGATCGTCAGCCTGTTCGAACCCACCACCGAGGTCATTTGCAAAGGCAAGGCCGGCAAGCCGACCGAATTCGGCAAAATGGTCAAACTGCAGGAGGCGGAGAACCAGATCGTCATCGCCTACGAGGTCTACGATCAGCGGCCCAGCGATTCGGACATCCTGATGGCGGCGATCGAAACCCATCAGGCGAGGCTGGGGCGCACGCCGCGTCTGGTGGCCGCCGATGCCGGTTTCTACTCGGCCAAGAACGAAGCCGCCGCAAAGGCTAAGGGCGTCAAGCGCGTGTGCATCCCCAATCGCTCCACCAAAAGCCCGGAGCGCAAGCGCGAGCAGAAGAAGCGCTGGTTCCGCAACGGGCAGAAGTGGCGGACCGGCTCCGAGGGCCGCATCAGTGTGGTCAAACGACGGCACGGTCTGAACCGCAGCCGATACAGGGGTGACGTCGGCATCAAGCGCTGGGTCGGCCTCGGTGTGATCGCCGATAACCTCGTCAACGTCAGCCGCGCCATGGCCAAGCAGCCCGCCCCGTAAGCTGGGACTTCTGCCCGCAAAAACCCGACACATTCGTCGGATGATCGCGCGCGCCCAAATTCTGGCGCCGCCTTTTCAAAAACGTGCTTTTTGCGCCGAAAAGTAGCTAGGCTTTGGCCGATTAAGCGATCGACCGGCTGGGCACTATCCGATACGGTGTGATGGACGATTGGGGAGCCGCGCCAAAACGGCCTAGAACAGCAACGGAGGAACGAGTGGACCTGATCCTGATTATTATCATTCTAGTCCTCCTCTTCGGGGGCGGGTTCGGCTATCACCGGTGGGGATATGGCGGCGGCATCGGTATCGGCGGTATTCTGCTGATCGTACTCATCGTCTATTTGTTGTTCGGTCGCGGGGGATTGTGATTTTTGATGGCGGCGATGAAACACCGGGTCTGACGGTCAACTTCTGTTACCAAAATAACCGACGCAAAACACGGCCGTCGGATCTTCAGGAGGAAGTCAGGTTCGCATCAGACTCTTCGCTGGAGGGGGCAGTCATGAGCGAACGCGTCTCTAAGTCCGATTCCCTGGTTACTGGGAAAAATACAGGGTATTTCAGCCGAATCGCGGACGAGCTCTTTCTAACGTTCCGCGATATCAAAGACTTACCAGCTGAATTCCCTAGCGGGAAAACAGGGAGTTTCCAAAAGCCTAGCAGCGAATTGATGCCTCCCATCAGGGTAGTTTCTCGACGGATCAGGGTAAACAGCAAGCTGCGCAACGGACGGTGATAGGGAGCCCCTACCTGCCTCGCCGCCGGCAGGGCTGGACGCGGTCGAGCGGGGTGATAGCCGTGCCACGGAGACGCAGGCCACAACCAGGCGATTTGACCCGCGAAATGGTCGGCGAGGGGTACCCAGCTCGTAAATAGTCAGCGAGCGGGTGCCTACCATCGGGGCTCAGCGCGAGCACTATAGCGTTCAATCAACAGGTGGACGATTCGGCCTCGCCAAGAGTTTCCTCAAGCTGCATTGGACAGTTGAGGGCGACGCTTGCAGCATCCGACCAAATCTAACCTAGTTGGGATTTCGCCTTTAAGCGGGATTGTTCAGCGCGATGCAAAATTTCTTGTCCTTGCGGGTGTGGGTATTGTGTAGAATGGGGTCTGTTGGTGAGACCACTGTTCGCGGTGATGCCTCAGAACGCGGTGGACTTCCTATGAGTGACGATGGTCCCTGGCTAAACGTGCCTCAGGCTGTTGTTCTGGAGGCAACGCGCGATATCGAACTCGTGCTAGGGCTGACCGAAACCAACCCAGCTTTGCTCGTCATCAGGGCGAATCAGCTGATCGCTCTCCGTACGGAGATCCCACTGGAGCCAGATGCCGACAACGAGCAACGGGGCGGGCTCGACTGTGATGCCCCTCTATCAGAAGGGTGCGACTGGTCTCAGAAATCCTATGCGGCGCTGAAATCGGTGATCGAGGACTGGGTACCGGCGGGGGGCTTCTGGCGCGCTCAGACGTTAAAGCAGATCGCGACGCTCGAAAATCCACCCTATGTCCGAGATGAGGCTTCGGCCAGAGCCTGGGCCGATATTGCAGAAGCATCGTCGCGCTCGCCCAAGCCTTACCCCGAGGTGCTCGCGGAAACGCTGGAAGACGTCGGCTGCGCCGCCGATGGGGCTCCCTACGTGATGAGCGGATTGATCCGAGAGCTCGATTATCGTTTTGAGAAAGGCTCCTCACAGGAGGCTGCGGTCGCCGCCGCTTTCCTCAACGAGGCGAACTGCCCCGGCGCGCGCGGGCTATCGGAGGAGAACAAGGCAAAGTTGCAAGAGATACGCGATCGGGGCCTTCCTGCGGCGCCCGGGCCCGGCCCCGCGGCGCGATAATCGCGGGGGATGTTCGCCAATATCGGGGCGATGCATCCCCGGCGTGACCCGCCCAGCCAGTTTTGGCGCGGCGACCCTTAATTGTCTTCAAGCACCGTTATGAGGTCTTCAGGCAGATCGTCGACCCATTCCCACGTTGAGTTTTTATCCCCTCGCGCGCGCGAAGGGCATGCCGTTTCGCCAAGCGCGTCGGATGCGAATGGCGTTTTGTACATCGGGGTATTTAGGCCTCGCGGCGCGCGAGAGGATAAAAACTCTTTCGGGGTCGTGAAGGTTGGCCTCGAAACCCGCAATTGACTGTCCGTCTACGCCAGCCGCTCCCTGGTTGGCCTTCACACGCTTGAAGGCTTCCCAGACTTCCCGTTTGGGGATCTTGAACGGCTTTGCCTCGTCCACGGGCTCCTCCCGTTTCCAGTTGGCCAATGGCCAAGGCCGAACAACGCAGCCCCTTCGCTCCAGCCCCATTACAGAGCCTTCGTCGCTACTACGGGCTGCTCCGCCCCTGCGCTCCGCTTCGGTACTCTCGCCCTCGCGGTTGGAGCCGCTTGCGGCTTGTCCCTTCACGCTGTCGGCGTGACGAAGCGCAGGTTCTCACGTTCCGTACGAAAGCCTGGTCGAGCTTCGCGCCGCCTACATGCCGGATGCCGCTCGGGCAGTATCAGGACATCCCCCGAGCTGATCCCGGAGGAAGGGTCACCCCCCGGTTCTGACATCGCCAATCCGCTTTCGACACTTCTGCAGCGGTTCGCTTGCGCTCGCCTCTCTCGACCATGCCTGCCAGAATCTTGTCCCGGCGTTTCCGCAACGCTCACCACCATGGCTTTTGACCACAGCAGCTTGCGGTGGCTTGAGATCGGCACCTGATTGCCGAACCCGAAGGGCCCTCCTTCATCTCTCGTACAGTTGCGCAGCGCCGGTACTCCCGGCGATGCTCGTGACACACGACCCCTTCCGGACGTTGATGGTCGGCCTCAGCTTGCCTTAACAAGCTGGAATCTTGACTGCTCTCAGAGGTTCTGTCCTGCTCATTATTCGGAGGCGGCGACGAACGCCTTGCCTGGTTTACAGCGTCAGCTTGACCTGGAACCCGAACACCCAGGTGTCCGGATGCGTCGATGTGGCGCCGGGGCGGATGTCATATTGGACGTCCGGCCGGAACTGCAGGGATGGGGTAATCTGGATGGTGTAGGTGAGTTCGATAAGCTGCTCATTGGTCTGGACGGGCAATCCCGCCGTCGCCAGCTGAAATTGAAACCGCGGATTAATGTCGGTCCTGACCCAGCCGAGGCTCAAAATATCAAGCTCGCGGCCCGGAAACACACCCCGGGATGCCGCGCCGGCCTCGTAGTAATGTTTGAATTTGGCGGTATTCTGGTCACTGACAGTGAAGATGCTGAACAGCGCCAGCCCGCTGCGCTGGTCGGGTCCCCACTTGTAGATTTGCTGTGCGGCCTCGAGGTAGAGACCTTGCCGTCCTTGGTCAAATACCGCGGGATCGGCCAAATTCGGCGCTGCCGAGGAATTGTAATAGGCACCGATCTTATAGGTGCCGCCGTAATCTTCGGGGCTCTTGCCGAGCTGGTAACCGATCTCTATCGGCGCGATCACGCCCGTGTTCCCGGAAAAGTTAAGCTTGAACCCGTCCTGCCGCCGCGTCACGAGGGGGTTCACCTCGTAGACGCCGCCTTGGATCTGAAGGTCATCTGTAAGGTGCCATTTGGCACGGCCGCCCCATCTGCCGGCCGGCGCGTCCGACCACCCGCTATTGACCGGTTCCGATTGGGGATGGCCGCAGAACCCGACGTTGGTGAAGTTGCAGACGTAGGGCAATGTCGAAAAATCGTTGCCCATCGGATAGAAACCGGTCTTCAGGGCCAACTGCTTGTCGAGAAGAAATTTCTCTATGGTGATCTCGTTGAATTGCAGGTTTTGCCCCTGCCCAAAAATCTCCTGATACGCGAAATAGGAGCCGGTCCGGTCGGCGGCTAGGCTGCGGCCGGCACGGTCCGTCATCGCGAATTGCGCAACCGCATCTGACCAAACGCCTAGCTTGTCGAGATCAAAGCTGGCGCCGACGTCGACTTGCTGCGCATAAGCGGTGCCCGTGCCGCCGATGCCGCGCGTGTTGGACATGGTCTCGCTGATGTAATGGGCGATCAGATCGATCCCCTTGTCCGCCAAATCCTTGCGCCACGCCAGGTCACCAAACATCGGGTACTGGATGACATAATCGAGCGCGGCAGGGTTGGTCGTGTCCGATATTGCGGGCAGCGTCGGCGCGCCCCAGACCGGGATCGGCGAGGCCAGCGTCCGCGGGTTAGCGGTTTCCGCTGTCGCAGGCGGCGTTGGCGCGCTCGGGCTGGCGGCCGGCGGGGTTTGCGAGGTTTGGGCCCAACTGCGGATCGGTTGGGCGGTAATTCCGGCAGCGAAGAGAAAGAGAACAATCCACGCCGGGCACTGCAATCGGTAAGGCCTGTGGGAGTGGGTCTCGGGCTTGCTCATCTCCGCTCCCCCTTTTTGCCCCGACTTGTCTTTGACGGAATTCCCTGGATAAGCCGACGCTTCAACCCCCGCCGGTGCTGGAACCTTTCGCTGCGCCAGTGTTTCGGCGCCAAAATCTGAACAAGAAGAGTGCAGTGATCGCCACGATCACGGCCGCCAGCACGGCTATAGCGACGCGCGCCGCCACGAGCAGCAGGGAGGACGTGTTTCCGGACCGCAGCTCACCCACTTGTTGAGCCGTAACTTGCCCCTTGGGATTGCCGTAGCGCTGCACGAGATAGCCGCCGAGGGTCGCGATCTGCCGATCCGACAATTCCCTCGCGAAGCCCGGCATAAGTAGGTCAGGGGTATTGGGTTGCGGGTGGACTCCTTCGAGGACCGCCATTACGAGATTGTTTGTGTTGGTGCTGCCGAGCGCGGTGTTGTGGAACAGCGACGGCAGGACCCCGTTGTCAGCGCCTTCGCCACTGGTTTGGTGGCAGGTGGCGCAATACGCATCGTAGAGCTGCGGACCCGACATTTGATTCGGGTCTTTTGGCAACTCGGCGCCGCGAATGCTGCTGACAGCATTGGCGGCTGCGCCCCATGCGAATGCCGGGCGCGTATCGGCATCGTCGTGCAGCGCCGGCACAGTTTTTACATAGACCGCAATCGCACGTAGATCACCATCGTTCAGATGACGCAGACTATGGTCGACCGCTTCGGCCATCGGGCCGGCCGCTTGCGCCTTGTCCGCCGTCCGCCCGGTGCGCAGGTAATCTATCAGCTCCTGTTCGCTCCAGCCCCCGATACCGCTGTTCACATCGGAGGTGATATTTGGCGCGTACCAGCCGCCGATATCGGCCCCGCCCAGGTCGCGGGACGCCTCTTCCCCCATCAACAAGTTGCGGGGCGAATGGCAGGTGCTGCAATGGGTGAGGCCGCGGACGAGATAGGCGCCGCGGTTCCACTCCGCGCTCTTGCTCGCGTTGGGTGCGAACGGCTTGCTGTCGAGGAACAAGAAATTCCACGCCACCATCATTAGCCGAATGTTGAACGGAAAGGGCAAGTTCGTCTGCGGCGTGGCGGCATCGACCGGCGCAACGGCAGTCATGAAATACGCGTAAAGCGCTTTCACGTCATCGTCCGATACTTGCGCATATGAGGTATACGGCATCGCCGGATATAGACGCGCCCCGTCGGCCCGCACGCCTTCGCGCAGCGCGTCGGCGAACTGCGCGAGCGAATAATTGCCGATGCCGTAGGTTTTCGAGGGCGTAATATTGGTCGAAACGATTGCGCCGAACGGCGTCTGCAATGGCAGGCCGCCGGCGAGCGGCTTGCCGTCGGCGGTAGTGTGACAGGCGACGCAGTCGCCGGCCGTCGCAAGATAGCGACCGTGCTCAACGAGGCCGGCATCGGCAGGGTCGGCGGCAAGGGCGGCGCACGCATCGAGGCTCGCAAGCGCGACGACGACGCCGATAGCAAGATAAAAGCGCCTGATGAACTTCATTGGACGCTACCTCCCGCAGCAACGGCGCACCGCGCGCCGCTGGCGCGCGCTCACGTCGTTTCTTGAATGTGCTGCGCGGTTCGTAATGACAGCGCCACTCCGGTCAAGGTTGAATTGACTGTTGCGGCGGTAGGCATCACGCCGGTGCTGGCGATGAACAGATTCTCGTGGTCGTGCGTGCGCCCGAACCGATCGACTACCGAATCTTTCGGGTCGTCGCCCATGGCCATCGTGCCGGTGATGTGCTGATTGTTGCCGTACTGACCATCAGGAGTGTATCGCAGATTGGTGCCGCCCATCAGTTGAGCAATCTTCCCGTATTCGACCTTCGCCGCGGCCATCCCCCTGTGAACGTAGTCATCCATCGAATAGTGAACTTCCGGCTTGGGTATGCCGAGTGCATCCTTTTGCGAGCTCAGAACGACACGGTTTTCCGGGTGAGGCAATACTTCGAGCACATCCTTGACGTTGACTTGCCGCGCCGCGCGGTAGCGCACTTGCTTTTCGAGTTCGGGACCGTAAACCCCCTCCTTGATCAGGTCTTCGGCGGCGGTGCGGGCCTGCGAGATATTTGTGAAGTCGAGACGGAATGCAGCACGTTCCGAGCGAAAGGCGCCATCACGGAAAGTATTGATGGACGACGGACTCTGGAGCCCGCGCCCGAGCCACAGTTCTTCATCCGCATCGAAGGTCAGCGAACTGCTCGGATGGTCCATCAGATTGCGGCCGACCGTGTCCGAGCTGTTCGCCAGGCCCTTGGGGTACTTGTCGCTGGCCGACAACAGCAACAGCTTTGGGCTCTCGATCCCGTTCGCCGCGAGAATGAATACCTTCCCTGTCACCCGGGACGAATTTTTGTTTGGATCGAAATAGTGAACCGCCGCGATGCGTCCCTGCGGGTCATGCTCGATCCGGTACACAACGGCATTGGAAATGATCTTTGCGCCGGCGGTTTCAGCGGTCTCCGCCGCGATGCCGCCGTCATATTGCGCGGCGATCGGGCAGATCGGCTGGCAGTTGTTGTTGCCGCAGCAGGCAGGGCGGCCGCCATAGGTGCGGCTATTGCGGGCCGTCGTGTTGCTGACGACTTCATAGCCGCCGCCCGCGAGCCGCTCGCGAAACCGGCGCATCGCCCATGGCTCGGCGACCGGTTCCATCGGGAACGGCTTCTGGCGCGGTGAACCGGTATCCGGCGCGCCGGACACCCCCAGTTTCACCTCGGCTTCGTAATAATGCGGCTCGAGCTCCTCATAGGTCATCGGCCAGTCGCGCCCAACGCCGTAGAGGCTCTTGATCCGCAAATCGTTCGGCAGAACCCGCCAGGCATGCGCCGCCCAGTGCCAGGTCGTGCCGCCGACAGCGCGAATGTATTCAGCCGGATAGGGATAGGGCCCCGCCTGAACAAGATAGCCATTGTCCTCCGGGATATAGCTGGGATGCGGTGCCCATGGCGACGAAGGATAGGGCCCCATCCAATTGCCCTTGAACGGTGAATTCCGGTAATTGGTCACGATCCGGCCACGGTCGAGTTGTGGCCCGGCCTCGAGGATCAACACGGAAGCGCCTTGCGTCACCAGGCGATGCGCCGCCAAGCAACCGCAAATGCCAGAGCCGATCACTACGATGTCGGCCGAGAGCTCTTCGGGCATCGCGGACTCCTTAAGGCTTTTCCGCCCAGCTGCCGTAGCCTCCATAGCAGTAGCTGGGCGGCTTCAATTTCTCGCTGACGATGACGTTCGTCAGGTTCGTCTCGAAGGTAACGCAGCGTGCCTTCTCGGCCTCGCCGACCACGCCGAGATACCAGGCGGTTACGATTTTCCTCGGCAGCGCCGCAAGCGTGGAATGCTCGCTGTCCAGCACATGCTGCAATTGCAGCGGATCGACTTTTCGCTGGTCAATCAGCGTTACAAGCGACTGCACGCCCGCCGCAAACTGCGAGTCATCGGCGAGGAGCGCGTCGTAGAGGGCGCCGGAGCTTCGCCATCGGCCCGCTGACAGTGAAAAGATCACGATCAATCTCGGCTACGTTGATCTCGGTCACGTCGATTTAATGGTGAAGGACGGTTTCTATTCAAACAGGACGGACTTCATCCGGACTGCCATCCGCAACCAACTCGAGCGCCACGCCGATGTGGTCCGCCAATCGGTGAGCCGGAAGGCTCTTGAGCTTGGGCTCAGACACTATAGTCGCGCCGACCTCGAGGCGGCACGGACAAGGGGCGAATTGCTGCATATCAATGTCCTGGGCCTTGCCAGTATTGCTCACGACGTTACGGCTGAATTGGCGCGTGGATCCATCGCCTCAGTCACCGTGCTGGGCGCCCTGCAGGCAAGTTCCGAGGTCAAAGCGGCGCTCGCCGACCGAACACACTGACGCTGCCACGCAGCAGGGGCCGCCACCCGATCCAACGTAGCGGCCCAATACGCTGATCTATCGACGACGGAAGCTGGGTTCCGAACTGGGATGCCTCCCAGGGTCCCACACAGAAAGCCATGACCATGAACTTCTCCCTTCCTGCCGAACTGCTCGAAGCAACGCGCCTCACCAAAGCCGGACAGCTGACAGAAGCGACGGCGGCACTGCAGCGCATGCTGGGGGCCGGGCTGCCGGTGAACAGCGTAGCCTTGCAAGCGCGACACGGTCCTCCGACCATCGATGGCATGGTCGATGGCCCGGAAATGGCCCAGCCCAAGCTCGCGCCTCCGCGCAACAAGACGTTCAGCGACGGCGTCGAAGACCCGGCATTTCGCATCAAAAACAAGTTGATTAAGCCGGTGCTGGCCAATTCGTTGCATGGCTTTATCGACCAAACAGCCCACGGCGGGTTCCACTTGCCCGGCGGCTTGGCCCACAGGACGCCGACTCCGATTCCCGCCGATTTGCCGAACGGCGCAGAATTCCTAGCCTGCACGTTCAGCAATCAGGCCGGTAGCCGGCCCTACAAGCTCTACGTGCCCAGCGGCTATCATGGCCAGTCTGTGCCCTTGATCGTCATGCTGCACGGCTGCACCCAGTCCCCCGACGACTTTGCGGCCGGCACGCGCATGAACGCGGCGGCTGAGGAACATACCTGCCTCGTCGCCTACCCCGGGCAAACCAGCTCAGCCAACATACAGAAATGCTGGAACTGGTTCAGTGCGGCCGACCAGCAGCGCGATGCCGGCGAGCCATTGCTCATTGCCGGAATTACGCGCGAAGTGATGCTCGACTACGCTGTCGACCCGCGACGCGTCTACATTGCGGGGCTTTCGGCGGGAGGCGCTGCGGCAGCCATCATGGGCGATGCCTACCCCGATCTGTATGCCGCGATCGGCGTGCATTCTGGGCTTGCTTGTGGTGCCGCGCGCGACATGTCCTCTGCATTCGCGGCGATGCAGGGCAATGGCGGTCCGGCGCCGAGACGCGCACGTACGGGGCGCGCGGAACCGAAGCCGCGAGTTGTCCCGGCGATCGTCTTCCATGGTGACAAGGACACCACGGTCAACCCCAGGAACGCCGATTTAGTCGTTGCACAGTCGGGCCAGGGCGCGTCGCTCAGGAGGCGGGTCGAAAAAGGCCAAGTAGCGGGTGGGCTCGCGTACAGCCGCATGCTGCATGTCAACGCCAGCGGCGAGACGGTGATAGAACAATGGATCATTCATGGGGCCGGTCACGCTTGGTCGGGTGGTAGTCCGGCCGGTTCCTACACCCTTCCGCGGGGTCCCGATGCCACCGGCGAGATGGTTCGGTTCTTCCTCGAGCACCCGCTTCCGCCAGGCATGCACCACAAATGATTGCGACGGCTGCCCCTGGGGGCCGCCGTTTCGCGGTGGCGCCCAGTTGAGGCTGCCGAGCCGTGATCACCCGCGCTGCAAATGCCACCTTCATCCGTCCGACATCGACGTCGAATATCTAAATTGATTAGGGAATTTGCTCCGTGTCATGGACGTAAGTTGGCTCATCAGGTTTCAGCTGCATTGCTTGCGATCGTAAGGAGATCGGCTGGTACGGCTTCGCTGCTCAAGGAGGCTGCACGCGCATTACTGGATCGGCCTTGCCGCTCATCAGCCAACATTATATCGGACGAAGGACCCTGCTCATTCCGTTGCCCCCCGTCAACAGCGCGATCTCGCGGTCCGCGGTGCCTCCAGCTTGCTCGAGCATCCGGCGTCCCGGAGCGGTCGGGCCGGGTACCCTACATCCGTCTCCCCCACGGGGGGACCGATAGTTCGAATCCATCTCCCTCCAGCAGAGAGTCAGGAGCGAACCGGGCCGCACCGACGAAGGAGGGCGTTGTCAGGTTCCTGGTCACTGCTCCCCGGCCCGACATAAAGGCGCTGTCCGCCGAGGCCAAGTGGGATCGAGAGAGACGCCGCCGAGATGTGCTCCGGCTCGGCGCGGGTCGCCAGATAGGTGTCGAGCCCTTTCTGCAGGGCGGAGGTGAGGTCCGCGTCGCTCGACTGTGCGGCGGCGGGCAGGCAGGTGCCCAGCACCATCAGGACGACAACCGCTGGGGTTAATCAGAACATCGGTTCTCCTATAAGAGTTGCTGCCGCTGGGTCTCGGCTTGGCTCCCCGCCGCAGTCTGTCGGGATTTCCGCTTGCGGGGGGCGGCATGATCGCCGACCATCGGTCTAATCAGGGTTCGGCCGGAGGACTCGGCAACTATGCCCAGCAGTGCTGTCCGGTGCTCGACGTCTTCGCCCAGTCCTACCACTGGAGTTTAATGCAGGTCGAATACGCCACTGATCTGGTGTTCCGCACGCCGGCCATCCTCAAACCCCTCTATGAACAGCTTTCCCGGCAAGCCATCCTGACCGTCAAAGCCGAACACGTCGCCACCTTCCTCGGCCACAGGATCACTGCCCAACTCGCCCAAGAGACGGCAGCCAATTCACGACGCGGATCGAGGGCACCTGCGTCAAGCATCGTTTCAGTAAGTCCTCGATCAAGATCTACGACAAATTCGGCCTCGTCCTGCGTATCGAGACCACCAACGACGTCTCCGCTTTTAAGCACTACCGCAAGGTGGAACATCGCCAAGGCCCGGCAACTCGCGCCCTGGCCCCCGTCAGAAAGACCATCTACAGCCTCGTGGACCTGCGTGAAATCTTGCTCGGTTGCAATCGCCGTTACCTGGAATACCTCTCCAGTCTGGACGATTTCTCGGCTGGCATCCGCGCGCTCGACCGTCTCACCCAACCGCGTCCCGTCAAAGGCCGAAACCTCAAGGGCCTCAACTTTTTCAGCCGCGCCGAACAGACCCTTGCTCGCCGCCCTCCAGCGTCCTGGCTTCAATATCGCCGGTCTCCGCCGCGCCGACCTACTGCCGCTCCTCGGCCAATCCTCTCCCGCCACCCTATCCCGACAACTCGCCCGTCTGCGCCATCTCGGCGTCATCAAACGCGTCCTCGGTACCTATCGCTACTATCTCACCCGCGCTGGCCGCGCCGCCATCGCTGCCGGCCGCCGCCTCACCGAACACACCATCATTCCTGCTCTGGCCTGACAAATCTGCTCACAAAATGTAAACACTCAGGTCGTAAGCGACTAAATTCAGTTTGCCAGCCGGTAAAACCGCGAAGCGGTGCCAGCGAAAAGATCGGCTTTTTCCGCTGTCGAGGTGCCACTGGCGAGCCGCTTGAACGCATTGAACAGCACCGGATAGCTGCACGCACCCTTACAGCTGGGGCAAGCGACCCTCGTGCGGCAAGCTTTGGCTGATATTTCGCAGCGCCTCACCGGCGCACCTCTCGTCAGAGGTCCCTGTAACGGTCATAGGACATGTACCGGGCTCCCGTCAAAGTTCAGCTCAGGATAGGAGGGCTGGATATCGCTCGAGCGCAAGGCAAGGGTTGTCAACGCTGCGGCGCCAGGAGTTGTTCAGGTGTGGGATTGACCCAGTCGGGAACTAATCCCTAACCGAGAGCAGAGCAGCCTGTAGATGTAGAGCACGCCGAGAAACACGGTCGCGAAACCTCATCCGAAACCTGTTGTGGCGAGAAGCGCAGCCGCTCACTCGGGTCTTGTTCAACTTCGGCTTCCGACGACCGAGCGCTAGCCCGCCTTGCCGCTGTTCAAACAGATGCAGTCGATCATAAAGCGTTGTCGGCTCGTCGTCGAAAGATCGACCGGTTATGCCCCTTAATACCTTGCTGGCGGGCTCGGAGCCGGCCGAGTTGAGTGGGCGGCGGGGCATTCGCGTCGGCGCGTCTAGATGTGCTACGCTGATGTCCCTGCAGGGGCAACATCGCGGTGCCCCTAGACGGATCGGCGCGGAGCGGTCGTTAAACTCTGCACCTGTACATATCGTGCCGGCAGTAGGTGTCGCAGGGCGCTCGCGAAAAGCGATTTGGGAAGCGAAATGTTGAAACATAGGATCCTTGCTTGCCTGCTGACGCTGTCCGCTATTGCGGCCGCGCCGGCGGCGACCTCGCAGACCGCCCCGGACTACGCTGCTATTGTCGCCACTCCCGATCGAAGCGACCCGGATCGGAAGCTCGACACCAACCGCGCGCCGGCGCAGTGGCTGGCGTTCATCGGCGCGAAGCCCGGCATGAAAGTCCTCGACATCTTCGCGGTATACGGGTGGAAAGCGGAACTTCTGGCGCGCGCCGTAGCGCCGGGCGGCAAAGTTTATGCGCAAAATTCGGAAGCCGCCTTTGCGCGCGTCAAGGACCGGCTCGATGCGCGGCTCAAGACCCCGGCGGCCGCCAATATCGTCTCGGTGGTGCGGCCATTCGAGGATCCTGCGCCACCGGGTATGCATGATTTCGATCTCGTGACGTTTTTCTATGCCTATCACGACATTACTTACCTAGGTGTCGATCGCGCCAAGATGAACAAGGCTTTGTACGATGCCCTAAAACCGGGCGGCGAATTGGTCGTGGGCGATTACTCGGCCAGGCCCGGCGCGGGCACGAGCGTTGTCCAGACCCTGCACCGTTCGGACGAAGTGCTGGTCACGTCGGAGATCGAGGCGGCGGGATTCAAATTGATCGACCACGGCGATTTCCTCCACGTTCCTGGGGATGCCCGAGACGCCCACTCGCATTCCTCGGCTCAACCGGTCGATAGCTACATGCTGAAATTTCGCAAGCCGGGCTGACCCGCGAAAAAGCGCCGGCCCGTTGCGAATCCAGCGTGTTCCGCTCGATAAGGTTTGCAATGCGCTACACGCTCTACCGCCTATCCATCCTGCGCGCAGGGATCTACAGGTTACCACATCGCTGTGAGATGGGAGCCGAGCGGGATCCTCTGCTGATCAGCTTGCCGCAGAAGAAGGCTCTGTCAGCGCGCCGGGATGGTACGGGCGAGCCATGCGGCGATTAAGCCGGCGACCTGCAGATTGTTCTTTTCCAGCATGATCATGTGTGCGTTGCCATGGATCCCGTGATCGCCCAGGCGAAACGCTGTGACCTTGACTCCGGCCTGCGTCAGATACTTGACGGTACAGTGGTCGTAAACCGCATGATAGGAAGCCTCGGCGGTGACCACGATCGCCGGGATATTCGCAAGATTGACAAGGCGCCGCGCCGGCGTCTGCTGTAGCCAGCAGCGGACCAGATCAGCTCCATCGGGCTGCGCTTCCTGTTCGATTTTCAGCTCCCCAGGATCGTTCACGGGCGGGTCATAGGTTATGGGGATGTCGGCAACGCCCCAAGCCCGCGCCTTGTCGGTGCCGAAGACGGTATTTTGGAACGGCGGTCCGGCCGGCTCGACCGCGACGACCGCCTTGACCAGTTTCGGCCTGGCATCGGCGATCAGCCACCCGAACGGCCCCGATTGCGAATGGGTTAGGACGATCGCGGGACCAATGCGATCGAGCAGCACGGCCACCGCCTGCTGGTTCAGCCGCTGGGTCTGTGCGTTGTCGGCTAAATACGGCACCTGCGTCGCGTAGAAGGCGTCGAATGCTGGGTCGCCAATACGGCCCGTTCCCGGCCATTGCGAATGCATTTTGGCTTGCGGCCACAAATTGGAGGCTTGCGGGGCGGTGAACCGGGCTTCGATCTGCTCTGCGGTAAACGTGGCCAGCTTCCCGTCGACCTCAGGCAACCACGGCGAGCGGCCGCGTGCGGGCTGGTCGACCATGTAGACCGTGTAGCCCTGTCCGACAAAATAATCGGCCCAGCCGGGACGGCCATCCGGCGTGCCCATCCAGTTGGTCGCCGTTTGCGCCGCCCCGTAAATCAGCACGAGCGGATAGCGTGAGCGCGGATGGCGTGGTGTCAACACCTCGACATACATCTGCTCATGCATCAGTTGCTTGCCGGGCTCACCGACATAACCGCCTCCGACATAAAAAAAGCCGCGACGGGCGATTGCCGACTGGTCGAAGGCCGGAACCGGCCTGGCTGCGGGATCGGCCGCCCGAGCGGTGTTGCTGACGAATGCCAACGCGAGCAGGCCGGCGAGGGTCACAACTCTATAAAGCACAGCTTTCCTCCCCAGAGTTGACTCGATGACCACCTATCTTATGTCGCATTGCGTTACTTAGGTCGGGAGGATTTTGACATTACGGCTATCAACGGTCGATCATCGCTGCCGCGCTTCGCGGCAAGGCCGGGACCGACGGTTCGAATCCTGTTCCCTCCAGCGAAGAGTCTGCTGCGAACCTGTGGTTATGTCGATCCGTGCCGACGCGACGGTCTGTTCGCGGTCGCCGTCGATAATTGTCAATCCTGGCTCAAGCTGCTCAACGCTCCTTCTCAGAACCATTTGCAGATCGCGCCGAGCCCGAAGGCGGTGTCGACGGCGTTAGCAATCTCGCCCTCGATTTCGTCGCTCTATCATCTTGATCTTAATTAGCCGTGATGACCACCGCCACCGCCCTGATGACCGCCGCCGCCGTGACCGCCGCCGTGACCGCCACTGGCTTGGGCGGCACCCTGATGACCACCGCCGCCGCCCTGATGACCGCCACTGGCTTGGGCGGCACCCTGATGACCACCGCCACCGCCCTGATGACCGCCGCCGTGACCGCCACTGGCTTGGGCGGCACCCTGATGACCACCACCGCCGCCATGATGACCGCCGCCGCCCTGATGACCGCCGCCGCCGTGGCCGCCACTGGCGTGGGCGGCACCCTGATGACCAGCACCGCCGCCCTGACGACCGCCGCTCGCGCGGGTGAAGCCGAGTTGACCGCCGCTCGCGTGGGCGGCACCCTGTTGACCGCTGCCGACCCCTACACCGCCCCCGAAGCCGCCATGACTGACGCCGCCGCCAGGATGTTGCCAGTTGCCACCACCCCAACCAGCGTTACCGTAGGCGATGCGGCTGTAGCCGCCGCCATCGACGACGATGCCGCCGCCCATTGCCCAATTCACCCCATACCAGCCCCAGAAGGCCGGCACGATCGGCCACGCTGGACCCCAGGCCCAACCGACCCCGGCCGCGAGTGGGCCGAGTCCGAAATAACGGGGCGAGAAGTAGACCGGGGGATACTCAGCCCATGGCCACGTACCATAGACCACGGCCGGGTTGTAATAGGGCGCATAAACGACGTTCGGATTGGCCGACGCAATTACGATGTTGGGCCCGTCCTCCCGACACACGATCTTGTCGTTCGATGCCAGGTTTCCCGCTGTCTGCGCCTGGTGGCGCAGGAACTGGATTTGCGCCATGACATCGCTCTGTTGATGGGTAAAGGCGACGCCCAGCGAATCTGTCCAATCGAGATTTTCGTTGAGCATCGTGACGATGGCGGGGAACGCGGTGATCGACTTGATGCTCGGGTCCCAATTCATCGGCTGCAGGGCGGTGACGAGCGCGTCGCCCTTGAGCGCGGCGTTGCTCGGATTATCGAGCCAGCGCGCCGCCTGGACGATCTGCAGCGGAAAGGTCGAAGCCATTAGAATTTGCGACACAAGCTGATCGGGGTAGAGCGCGATCGGCGCGAGCATCTGATCCAGTTTCTGCTGAGTATAAGTATCAGATTTCGTGTCGACAGCCGATGGCGCGACCGTGCCCGGAGGCGCGGGCGGGATGTCTTGAGCGTAGCTCGCGATCGGCGTGAAGAACATCAGCGCGACAGCTGCCGTCATCGTCGTAAGGCGTAAATTCATGCTCCGGTCCTCCAAGAGGATAGGCTCGGCTTGCGATAATTCTGTTTCATAAAATTACTCTGCCAGAGTGATCTCTGTTAGCCTCGGAAATTACCTAGTTAGTTAACCAACGCTGCGGCGTCGGGTGCGAAATCCTGTAAAGGCGCACTTGTATATTGCCGTTGGCAACGTCGTGTGGGCACCGCCATCCGGTGGGTTTGGGTTTAGGATACGCGGCCAAACGCGGGCTTCGAAAATATCCTCTCGCCCTTCTGCGAGCGAATTGATAATGCGAGCGCGATCCTACTCCGAGATGTTGTCCGGATTCCCTATGAGATACCCATTTGGTATACTTTCACGGCGTAGCTGCCGCTGCATATCAAGCCGAGTTTAATATTTGGTGATCAGACGCGGCGAGGAGCGACTATCTCGTCTCCGGGAGCCGAGACCCGAGCTATGGCCGGAAGTTGGTGACGGCGTGACGTGGTAAGGCGGCGTATCGTGGTGGTGTTCAACGCCTCCACTTCTCCAATGAAGGAGTGACCCATTGGCCATCTCGCGCCAGCCCAATGACCGTGACCCAGGCGAAGGCACAGCAGTTCCGCGCGCTGCACGAGGCGCCCGACGCATTCGTCATCGCCAATGTAGGGACGGCGGCTCGGCTCGGATGATGGCCGGGCTCGGGTTCGCCGCGCTGGCCATTGGTGTCCAGCAGGTCTGCCAACTCGCCGATATATTTCGGGGTCAGCCGACCCGCCACCAGCGCGCAGACATACGTGCCGTCTTTGGCGCGGAATTGGGTGCGGGGCGTCGGGCCAGCTGCAAGATGACGTCCCGTCTGACGCCGCACCACCTCTCCCCGGTAGACGTAATTGGCGATCGCCGCCTCGGTCGTCAGCGCGCAAGCCTCGTGGATCGCCGAGTCGATATACTGCCCTTGCCCGGCAACGGTTCGGTGGACCAGCGCGGCCACGATGGCCATGTAGGCGAAATGACAGGCCGTGTGCCACGCATTGCCGCCGCCGGGAGCAATCGGCGGCGCATTCGGCGCGTCTGCCTCGTCGTAGCCGCTTGTCGCCCGACACCGGTATGACGATGCTGAAGGCCATCAGCATGCCGGTGCCGGTATCGCCGATCGTCGGGCCAGGCTTGACCGGCCGTCCATCTTTTTCGCCGGTAATGCTCATCGCACCGCCGGCAGCCTGCGCAATGGGGTCGAACGACAGCCCCTTCTCGAACGGGTGGTCCGGTCGGCCAGATCGGTCATCCGCGCCGGACTCCTGCTCATGTTGACGACCGGCTCACATCAACTCGTCGGCAGCTCGCACTGACTCGACGGGGGTACAGGTCCTTTAATCGTCGGCGGCCACGGTCAATGGGCGGTGGCGCCCCCCGCGGCCCCCGCGCAGCAGCAGCAGCACGGGGAGCGTCGCCAGCGCGATCAGCATCATCAGCCGGAAATCGTCGATATAGGCGACCATCGCAGCTTGCCGCGTTACCTCGGCATTGAGCGCCGCGATGCCGCCTGGCGTCGACAGGCTGTACGGCGCCGTGAGGTACGGAGCCTGCGCCAACGGGTTGTCCGGCCGCAGCCCCTCGACGAGGCGCGAATGCACGATCTGGGTTTTCTCCGCGAGGTTGGCGACGAGGACGCTGATGCCGATGCTGCCGCCAAGGTTGCGCATCAGGCTGCGAATCGCGGTACCCTGGGTCAGGATGTGGCGCGGCAGCGTCGACAGCGCCAGGATGTTGAGCGGCACCTGGGTACAGCCGAGACCGAACCCTTGCAGCAGCCCGGAAATGACGACCGGCGCCATCCCCATCTGCAGCGAGAACTGGCTCATCTGCCACATCGACAGCGCGGTCAAGAGAAAGCCGAAGCCGATGATCAGCCGGTTGTCGACCCGGATGATCAGCGGCGCCACAACGAACATCGCCGCCATGGCGCCGAGGCCGCGCGGCATCGTCACAAACCCGGTCGTCATCGCCGGATAGGCCATCAGGTTTTGCAGCATCGTCGACAACAGTGCGAGCGTCCCGGTCATGATCAGCCCGCCGGCAAACATCAGCACCGTACCGGCGGTGAAATTGGTGCTCTTCAACAGGGCGCGGTTGAGGAACGACGGTCCGTCGGTCGTTACCGTGTGCACACTGAACAGGTAGAGGCCGAGCCCCGCGATCGTCGCTTCGATCCAGATCTCGCTCGAATTGAACCAGTCCTTCAACTCGCCGCGGTCAAGCAGCAACTGCAAGGCGCCGATCCCCAGGCTCAACGCGAGGAATCCGGCGACGTCGAACGGCTCGCGATGGATGTTGCGGCCGTGGCGGATGAAGACGAGGACGCCAAGCGTACACAACAGACCGATCGGCAGGTTGATGTAGAACACCCAGCGCCAGCTGTGTTCCTGGGTCAGCCAGCCGCCGAGTGCCGGCCCCATGATCGGCCCGCAGATCGTGCCGACGCCGAACACCGCCATCGCGTGCCCGTGCCGCTCCGGTGGGTTGATCTGCAACAGGGTGGCTTGCGACAGCGGGATGAGGCCAGCTCCAGCGACCCCTTGCAGGGCGCGAAACGCCACCAGTTCGCCGAGGCTGGTGGCGGCGCCGCACAGCGCGGAGGCGATGGTGAAGCCGATGATCGAGGCGAGGAAGATGTGTTTGATGCCGAACCGGCCGGCAAGCCAGCCGGTCAGCGGCATCATGATCGCGGAGCAGACGATGTACGAGGTCAGGGCCCAGGCGACCTGGTCGAGGGAGGCCGAGAGACTTCCTTGAATGTGCGGCAGGGCGACGTTGAGGATCGTATTGTCGAGACCCTGCATGATATTCGCCAGCATGATCGAGATAGTGATCATGCCGCGGTTCGGAACCGGGGTGAACGCGTCGCCCCTCATAGATCGCCCTCAAAACGTAAAGCCAACCGCCGGACCGGTTGCTCTCGGTCTTCAACCCGCGTAGCGGGTGAGGATGGGCTCATGAGGCGATTGTGTCATGTTTTCTTGCCGAAAGAGCCCTCCCCGCTGAGAAGCCAGGCTGATTGGCCAACAGCTTGGCATTGGACACTTTGGCCAAATTGCCCAAGCCAGCGGCAGGTGATCCGGGCGGTAGCCGGCGAATGGCGCGCATTGCCTGCGCGCGGCGAGTGCCTCGCCTGGGAAATCGCCCTCATGGAACAGATCACCCGTGATGCCGATTGCCGTTTCCGGTTAACCCGGCGGCGGGATAAAGAGGACGAAGACGCTGTTGCCGGATCTAATTAGAAGAGCTGACCCCTTGCCTCACCATCGTCGTCGAGGTATCCCGCACGGCCGCGTGCCGGATTACGGGTTTCTGTTTCTGGTTGTCGATCCCGGCACGCTTCTGCCCGGGAACCCGTTCGCGGGGCAGATGTCCCGGCTGGTGCAGGCCATCCAGGCGACGCCGCGGCGGCCGGGGGTCGAGGAAATTCGCATCCCATCGCAGCGCGCCTTCCGCGAGCGCGAGCGCCGTCGCACCGAAGGCATACTCGTCGACGGTGCGGTGATCGCTGCCCTTAAGGCCTTATGATCTCGCGTCGCGTCGCGCGACGACGAGATAACACCGCGCCCGCTCGCAGAGGACTGGACCACGGATAAGCGGTCCTGGCCGTGCGCCGGCGAGGGCGGCAATTTCTTTGGAACCGTATCGCCTGGTTAGATCAGTGGCACGTACAGTTGCAGCAACGGAGCAGCGCCGCTCGACGTCTCCATTGCTGGGCGTTGTGGCAATGGCCATTAAGGGGCAACTGCGGGCTATACCGATCTCCCAGCCATGCCGGCGCCGCATTTCGTTGGCTTCGGGTCCATTCGCCGACCCGGCCGGCCCAGCTGTTCCTCGAAAAAGCCGCCGGCACCCGCCGGGGTATAGAGAAACAGCACGCGGCCGGTTTCGGCGCCAGTGTTTTTCCACGCATGCGGCACGCCGCGCGGCATGAAGGCGCAGGTTCCCGGTCCGCCGACCGAAATCTCGTCGCCGATCTTAAAGGTGATTTCGCCGCTCAGGACGTAGGCCACCTCGTCGCTGTCGCGGTGAAAGTGGAATGTCGTATCGGTGCCGGCCGGCGCGGTTTCCTCGAACAGCATGATGCTGTCGCCAGTATCGCGGCCCAGCAGCTTAAGCGCGGCTGAGCGGCCGGGAGCCATGCTCAGTACCGAACCGCCACCCGGCGGCACGATCAAGCCCTTCTTGAGCATCTTGAGATCCTCCCGGTGTTCGTGGCGATCGTCACAGCTTTTGGATCAATACTCTACAGGAGTCGTCAGGGCGCCGGATGCAACGGATCAAAGGGGGCGGCCGGCACGCGTCGTGCTCGGCTGTCCGAAGCTTATGTCATGAAGCTGCTGCAGAGCAGAGCGAATTGGTTGGGTTGCCGGGTGTTGCACTGTTGCAGTGTTGACCTGGTGGTGCTGAAGGTCCGGTTATCACCCGGTAGCGACCGGATCGCAGACGTCTCGGCAAATTCGGGTTTGTGCCAATTCCGGACCTCAGCCTCGGGCGACTGAGAGTCTTCCTGAAGGCCAATCGGTAAACGGAGATGGCACCTCCGGCGCTCTCATTCGGGCGCCGAGCAACTCGGCAAGGAAACGGTCTCCGTAACGCCGGGCGACAGCAGCAGTCATCGTGGCGCTTGGTGGGGAAATGATGATGCACGCTCGCGCTCTTGATGCTGATCTCGGCCGCAAGGGTCGCGGAAGCTGAAGCCCCCGTATCCGGCGTGCGGATATGTGCCTCGGCCAGGTCCATCAATCGTTCGGCGGTCTCACTCACGGTTTTGACTCCTCTCTATTGATAGATAGGTATTGACGACCCAAATCACCGGGGCTATCTATAGTGTACCAACCTATCGGTAGATAGTCGCAGGAAAAATGGCTATGCGTTTCCAGAATAAGGTTGCCCTCATCACCGGGGGCGCTTCGGGGATTGGCAAAGAGGTCGCGACCCGGTTCGTCACCGAAGGCGGGTCGGTTGTCATCAACGGCCGCGATGGTGCCAAGGCCGAGGCAGTCGCGCGCGAGATCGACCCGACGGGCAAGCGTGTCGTCGTGCATGCTGGCGATATTGCTCTGCCGGCGACCGGCGAAGCCGTCGTGAAAACGGCGATCAACCAATTCGGTCGTCTCGACGTGTTATTCAACAACGCTGGTATCTTCACGCCGAAGCCGTTTCTCGAGGTCGAGGAGGCCGAGTATGACCGCTTCCTCGGCATCATCCTTAAGGGCAAGTTCTTCGCCGCGCAGGCCGCCGCGAAAGCCATGAAGGACTCGGGCCGTGGCGGCGCGATCGTGCAGACCGGTTCCATGTGGGCCCTGCAGGCGATCGGCGCGACTCCCTCGGCTGCCTATTCGGCCCCAAAAGCGGGCGTGCATGCGCTGACCAAGAACCTGGCGATCGAGCTGGCTCCCTACAAAATCCGCGTGAACGCGATCGCACCCGGTGTGATAGAGTCGCCAGTGTTCAACACGTTCCTGACGCCCGAGCAGGTGGCGGCCGTGTTGCCAACCTTCAACGCGATGCATCCGCTCGGACGTAACGGTCAGCCGGCGGACGCGGCGGAAGCGCTTCTTTTCCTCGCATCCGATCAGGCCAGCTTCATCACCGGCGTCGTGCTGCCGGTTGACGGCGGCGTCATGGCCGGTCGGCAGTAATCACCACAGTCACAGCATCAGCAATAAACCATGCCCCTCGCCTGAACGGCCGTAAGGAGGTTCTGCTTAGGTTGTTGTTCGGTGGGCGGGATCTTCGTCCGTAGCTCTAATACTTCACGACCAGACCAAACAAAAGGAAGGACTCCATGTATCACCAAGTGATCTCGCAGTGCGTGCACATGCTGAAAAATCTGGAGAGTTGGCTTGATAAGGCTGAGGAGCATGCGGCCGCCAAGAAGTTTGACGTCGGCGTCCTCATGGCCGGCCGCCTCGCGCCCGACATGAAGCCTTTCATCTACCAGGTCCAGAGCGCTTGCGACTATGTCAAAGCCGGGGCGGCCTGGCTTTCGGGACAAACGCCGCCCAAGCACGAGGACAACGAGCATACAATTGACGAGGTGCGCGCCCGCATCCGGAAGACCGTCGATTTCGCGGAGAGCGTGAAAGAGGTCCAGTACGCGGGAGCCAGCGAGCGCAAGGTCAGCATGTCATGGGCGCCTGCCGGCAAGGTCCTTGGCGGGGAAGACTATCTTCTGCAGATGACCATCCCCAATACCTTCTTTCACGTCGCGATGGCCTATGCCGTCCTCCGCCACAATGGAGTCGATATCGGCAAGATGGACTTCCTCGGCCCAGTCAACTGGATCGATGCCTGATGGGTGCGCGGCCTCGCTGTCCCAGTCGTGGTGCTGCCTCGCGCCGACGCAACAAGTCGCTGGTGGCACGGTCATATGCGGCCGTATCGCCGAGGGCATTGGCAACGACCAGGGCGCCCGTGATGGTCGACAACACTTCGGCCGCGTTGCTTGGCGAGAGCCCTTCCGCAACTAGCTTGTCCGAGCACATCTTGAAAAAGCCCTTCACTTCCCTCGCAACTTCTGCTGGCAAATCCTGCGAGGCGGCGCCGAGCGCCGTGCAAGGGCACATACGTCCTTCGGACAACGCAGTGCCTCGGAAGGCGTTCGTCCACGCTCGGATGGGGTCTGGGTCTCTCTCCAGTTCCTTGTCGATAAATTCAGAGGTCTCTTCGGCCCAGCGGCGAATGACGGCCGCCGCGAGGTTCTCCTTCGTCGGGAAGTGGTAGTGGACGCTCGAACTCTTTATGCCGACATCAGCGGCGATCTCTCGAAAGCTGAAGCCGCCAAAACCGCCGATCTGCATGCGCCGCTCGGCAGCATCCAAGATCGCAGTTTTAACGTCGCGCATGGGCCACTCCTGAAACGAGCGCTTCGAGGACACTTTTTCTATCGATAGATAGAGATTGACATGCCGATTTTCAAATCTATGTGTTAGCTGGCAGCTGGCAGACCTATCGATAGATAGGCAATGCAGTGTGGTCGCTGCGCAAGGATCACACCCGCATCACCGCGCCCTTTACCGGCCGCATCGGCACCCATCTTGCAACGAATGCGCTGGTTACCGCGGCGAACAAGGATCCGGCCCTGGCGGGCGTCTTTACTCTCTACAGTGCCGGCTCGCCGTCGCTTTACGCCGACATCGACCGCGAGAAGGCCGAGAAGCTCGGGCTGACGCCGACGGACGTGTTCTCCACCCTCCAGCTTTATCTCGGCTCGCAGCATTGGCGAGGGCTTGGGGACCAAGATTGTTACGGTCCTCGACCATCAGCTTGAAGCCGCCGGCGGAACCCAAACCCTGGACCGGGGGCGGGTTGATCACGAGGATGAAGGCATCCTTAATGCCGGCCAGGCGCTGACGCACGGCGGCCAGCATGGTCGCGGCATTCACCCCGGGAATGTGCTTGCCGTACAACGAGGGCAAGCCTAGGAAAATCGTGGCCGCATTGGGTGCAACCGTGCTGGTCGTCACATCGAACCCAGTCACCGGGGAGGTGTGCTCGATGCCCGGGGTCTTTAGGATAATGTCGTTCACTTCCCGCACCACGGCATCGGTCCGAGCGAGGCTTGAGCCCGGCGGCAGCTGGATGACCGTAACCAGGTAGCCGATGTCCTGATCCGGGATGAAGCCGGCCGGCATCCGCGCGAACTGGATGCCCGTGAGCGAGATCAGGCCGACATAGAAGACCAGGACGATGGCGCTCGCCCGGACGACGCGGCCGGTCAGCTTGCCGTAGCTCGAGGACATCCACTCAAAACCGGCATTGAAGCGGCCGAAGGCGCCCCGCAGGATTCGGCCGATGCCCCGCGGTTCGGCATGGGCGTGGTGCGCCATCAGGAAGACCGCGCTGAGCGCCGGGCTCAATGTCAGCGAGACGAAACAGGAGATCACCGTCGAGGCGGCGATGGTGGCCGCGAACTGCGTGAAGAACAGGCCCGAAATGCCGGAGATGAAGGCCGTCGGGACGAAGACGGCGCACAGCGTCAGCGCGATGGCGATCAGCGCGCCGGACACTTCATCCATCGTGTGATGCGCCGCCTCGCGAGGCGACATGCCGAGCGCCATGTTGCGCTCGACGTTCTCGACCACGACGATCGCGTTGTCGACCACGATGCCTACGGCCAGCACGAGACCGAACAGCGAGAGGTTGTTGATCGAGATGCCGAGCGCGGCGAGGATCGAAAAGGCGCCGACCAGAGATACCGGGATGGCGACCACCGGGATGATCGTATGTAAACGATTTCAACTATCTGGGCCGCACTTTCCAGGTTCTTGCCGAGGGCGATGAATCCTACCGGCAGACCCCGGACCAGATCGCGCGTCTCAAGGTCCGTAACGCCAGCGGCGAGATGGTGCCGATCGGTTCGGTCGCGAGCTTCCACGACGAGACCGCTCCCTACCGCATCCCGCGCTACAACCTCTACCCCGCGGCCGACGTATTAGGCTCCGCAGCACCCGGGGTCGCCTCGGGCACGGCCATGGCGCGCATGGAGGTCCTTGCCAAGCAGGTGCTACCCGTCGGCTTCACCATCGAATGGACCGAGTTGTCCCATCAGCAGGAACAGCAGGGCATCCCGACCATCACGATCTTCGCAGCCTCCGCCCTCTTCGTCTTCCTCGTGCTGGTGGCGCAGTACGAGAGCTGGAAGCTGCCGCTGGCGATCGTGCTGATCGTGCCGATGTGCCTCTTGGCATCGGCCACCGGCCTGGCCTTCAGGGACATGCCGATCGACATCCTTGCCCAGATCGGCTTCGTGGTGCTGGTTGGCCTGGCCGCGAAAAACGCGATTCTCATCGTGGAGTTCGCAAGGCAACGGCAGGACCATGACGGCGATGAGCCCGAAGAAGCCGCGATAGCTGCTGCCCGGACCCGGCTCCGCCCCATTCTGATGACGTCCTTCGCCTTCATCCTCGGCGTTTTCCCGCTCGCCGTGGCGACCGGAGCAGGCTCGGAGATGCGGCAGTCCATCGGAACCGCTGTGTTCTTCGGGATGCTCGGTGTCACCGCCTTCGGTCTGCTGTTCACGCCGGCCTTCTACACTTTCATCCGCAACCTCGGCACCAGGAGAGCAGAACGAGTCGGAAGCTTCGATCAGGATCGGTGGGATGGCGCTGATCCTCAGCACCATCTGCCCGACCGCCTCGCATAATGTCCCGGCCGTGGTGCTCGCTGGCGAAGCCGACCTCGTTGAAAACGAGGGTGTGCTACACCGTGGGTTAGCGACCCGCATCCGTGGGGCGGGGGATCGTGACGTTGCCTGCCGCCGGCCACCTGTCACGGCGGCGAGCGCCGGCGGAGCTGGCTGCGGTACCTCGAAGGTTCTTGACGATTCCGCAGGCAGGAAAGCGGTCGTCAGCAACAATGCTAGCAGTCGTGGGTGCTGACTATGGGCAGCGAATCATGGCCTATTGCATTCATGCTCCGCTGACGGGTCTTTCGTATTCGTGGCCGGATGATGCGATTAAACTTCGCCGGCGTGAGCTGTTGCTGGTCCTTGTAGGAGCGTCTCGATAGCCGTGCACAACCATACGTCCGGCGCGATGCCGTCGTCTCCCGATGTGCTGGTCGCAACCCGCCACCATCAGATGTTTCCCGTGTTGGAAGCATCCGAGATCGGCCGCATCGCTCGGCTTGGGGAGCGCAGAACCTACGCGGCAGGCTCTGATATCTTTACCACAGGCGAAGTCGCTGTAGGCGCCTTTGTCCTGCTTTCGGGTCGGGTCAATATAACGCAGCGCAACCGCTACACTGAACCCGAATTGATCGTAACCCACGGTCTCGGCTCCTTCATGGGAGAGCTGGCGCAGCTGTCCGGGAGGCCGAGCCTGGTCGACGGCGTGGCAAGAGAGCCGGTTGAAGCGCTGGTTATTCCGCCGTCACGGCTGCGCGATCTTCTTGTCGAGGAGGCGGAACTCGGCGAACGGATCATGCGCGCCCTGATTCTGCGCCGCGTGCGTCTGCTGCGCAGCGGAGCCGGCGGTCCCGTAATCGTCGGCGGCGCGGACAACACAGATGTACTGCGGCTGGAGGGCTTTCTCGCGCGCAATGGGCACCCGCACCAGCGGTTGGATCCGAATAGCGACCCGTGCGCGCGGGCCCTGATCGAGCGCTTTCAGGTCACGTCGCGGGAATTGCCGCTTGTCCTCTGCCCCAATGGGGCCATGCTGCGTAATCCGACCGAAGTGGAGCTGGCGCGCTGTATCGGGATGGTGGCGTCGCTCGATCCGGATCGGATCTATGATGTGGCAATCGTCGGCGCCGGGCCCGCGGGCCTGGCAGCGGCGGTCTATGCCGCGTCCGAGGGGCTGTCGACGCTTGTCCTTGACTGTCGGGCCTTTGGCGGACAGGCGGGTGCATCGGCGCGCATCGAAAACTATCTTGGCTTTCCGACCGGCATCACTGGCGCGGCCCTGATGGCGCGTGCCTACAACCAGGCGCAAAAATTCGGTGCGGAGATGGCGATCCCCGACGAGGTCGGCCGGCTAGATGTGCAGACCAATGCCGGCTGTTTCCGACTGACGCTGGCCAATGCTGAACAGGTTCGGTCTCGGTCCGTAGTCATCGCCAGCGGAGCCCGCTACCGTCGGCTGGGCGTTCAAAATCTGGCGTCGTTTGAGGGTTCGTCAGTGCACTACTGGGCATCGCCGCTGGAGGCCCAGCTGTGCGGCGGCCAGGAGGTGGCGCTGGTCGGCGCCGGAAATTCCGCCGGTCAGGCCGCCGTGTATCTGGCTGACAGGGTTGCGAAGGTCTGGATGATCGTCCGCAGCCGCAACCTCAATGCGAGCATGTCGCGCTATCTGATCGAGCGCATCGCCGCGACCCCGAACATCGAAATCATGTACAACACGTCGGTGAGCGCCCTCGACGGCAGTGACGGAATGCTGCAAGCGGTTCGCTGCCGTTCCCATCTCTCCGGCGATGAGCGTACCTGCGCGATCCGGCACCTGTTCTTGTTCATCGGCGCGGATCCCAATACTGACTGGCTGGTCGGCTCCGGCATCGCACTCGACGACAAGGGCTTCATTCGCACCGGCGTTAATTTCCAAGGCTCACTCGAAACCAATCTGCCCGGCGTCTTCGCGATTGGCGACGTACGCTGCGGCTCGGTCAAGAGGGTCGCCGGCGCGGTGGGTGAAGGTGCGCAGGTTGTCGCGGCGTTGCATGCGTTTCTGGCGAAGACCGACGGCGGGGCCGTGCCATCCCGGATCGGAGGACCTGATGATCGACGGATGCTCTCATGAGGCGGCCATTCGTGACGTAACGCCGAGCGCGCTCGGGTGCGAGGAGTGCCTCAAGATCGGCTCGCCTTGGGTGCATCTGCGCCTGTGTCGGACCTGTGGCCATGTCGGGTGCTGCGACGAGTCGCCGAACCGGGATGCGACGCGGCACTTCCGGGAGACACGGCACCCGGTCATCGAAGGTTACGACCCGCCCGAGGGCTGGGGCTGGTGCTATATCGACGAGGTCATGCTCGATCTGAGCGACCGCGCGACGCCGCCTGACGGACCAATACCGCGCTATTACTGAGCCGCTTGTTGCACATTCAAATGCGCGGTAGGGCCGGGTTCTGTATTCCACGCATGTTGTCATGCGCGAGAGATATTGCGCGAATTTGATTAGCCTAGCGCTCTGCGCTTGTCAGGCGGCAGACCATCCCGTCGAACGGCATGATCTTCTCAATCGGCAGGCAAGTGTCGACGGTCGCAAGAATGCGCTCAGGATAATCGGTATAGAGCCGATGATTGGCCTGCACGGGGATGACGTTAGGACACAGCTGGCGCGCCTCGCGCGCAAGCGTGCCGGTCTTGATGCCGAACGCCTTGGCGGCGTAGCTGGCCGCGATCGTAATGGCGGTATCGGGTTCACAACCCGTAAAACTCGGAATGAGCATATGTCGCCTGTTTAACATTCGATAGCAGACCGTGCAGCCGATAGTCGTCCGTCAAGACGGATGAAACCGCTGGAGCACCATACCCAAAACCAAACTGACGCTGATGCCGAGCGAATTGGGTTCTTAGTCGAGCTGCACTGGGTCTTAGAACCGGTGTTGCACCGTTGCAGTAGTTACGGAACGGATCGGGGGAACGGTACTGCTATGCATCTTTATGTCAGTAGCCTACCCCTCCATCCAACACCGGGTATCTGCATCGGGATCTCGGAGAGCCCGGCCGCGTTGGGCAATGACACCCAGTGCGCCAATAGATGAGCGGTACGGTATCATGAGCCAGGCTCGGAATCAACCGCTGGCCTCTTTTTGGATACTATTTCGCCCCGGTTTGGGGTACTATTGTCCTGATGGCGAGGCCCGGAAAGCCGCAGTTTTCCTTGGGTTGGATTTTTAGCAAGAGTTCGAATCCATCTCCCTCCAGCGGCGAGTCTCGTGCGAACCCGACTTCTTCGACGCGCATCGGGGAACGCGATCGTCTTCGGTCCTCTCGCCCCCCGGGGATTGTGTTCGAGAAGTTGTCGCATGGCCCACCCGCCCACCCACCGTAAGTAGTTTCCGAAGCTATCCGCGATCGAATCTCGCCGGCATGCTCAATACGTGCTGGCGGGTCGTGGAGTGGGTTTAAAGATCCTATACCGAAATCCGCGACGACCCGGCTATGGCGGCACGAAGCCCGTCCCCGATCAGTCGCAGAGAGCGGCAGAGAAGGAGATCCTGGAACGATTGGGCTTCACCGTAATCGAGATGACGCCTGTGCCATTCGATCTCAAAGGGGCGAAAACATGAAAAACCAAAAAATATACCCGGCGATGCTGCTTGTCGCCGGTCTCGTCGCCACTCCCGTGTCAGCGCAGGGTCCGCCACGCTTCGACCTGGCCGCCGGCAGGATCTTTGGCGGTGTGACCGGAGTCATGGCGCAAATCGGCATATGCCAGCGCTTCGCCCTTGCGAAAGGCGAGGGCGGCAAGGAGGAAGCGAAGAGTTGGATGGAGGTCGCGATCGAATACCGCAAATCCGTATCTGGCGCGATCCGCCGCGCGCAAACGTTTCTCCCTCAGGAGATCCAGAAAAATGTCATCGCAAATGGGCAGAAGCTAATCCACTGGAATATCAAGAACAGCTCCACAGCGAAACTGTCGAATACTTGCCGCCGGCTCGCACGCGACTTCATCGCGCAGATCGGCGTAGCCCGCCCGCTCAGTGAGCAATTTCCGAAGGAAATGCTGCTGATATCGGAGCGTCACTGAAGAAACAACCTGGGCGGCAGCATCGGCATCAGCATTTTGGTAGCAACCTTGGCCGAGAATACTCAGGTGGTTCACTCGCGTCTGGTCGAGGGCCTGCGGGCGGACAATCCGCTGCTGCAGGCGCCTTATTGGCGCCGCCGTTCAGCCTGAGTACGCCGAGCGGCATGGCGGCCCTCAACGCCGAGGTGACGCGGCAGGCCGCAATGGTTGCCTATATCGATGATTTCAAGCTGATGATGTTAATCGCGCTCGCTTCCCTGCCCCTGCTGTTGCTGTTGCGCGAAGCGCGCAGCCGGCCACCGCCGACCGCCGCTATCTCACCCGCGGCGGCCGACGACTAGCCGCTCTCGCTCTTATCCAGGACCCCGCGGTGTCGCGCCTCCTGGAAGCCCGCTGACCCGGCGTTGATATTATTGCCGGGGCCAGCCCGGCTCGGCGCTCGGTAAAGTCCGGCACGCGGACATCCTTGGTCAATTGGCGTCGGCGCAGCTTCGCCGGCGATGTTCTCGAACGGGGTTCGCTGGAGGTAGTACGCCTCCAGAGATCGGGCCGCTCCGGAAGCAGGCAGCTGGAAGACCAGCCGCGGGACCCGAACCAAACCCCGGTACTCGTCGATCTCGACCCGAACCCCACCGCGTGCCGCTTGGCGGCTCTGGAACGACGATTGGGGAGAGGCGCCTTTAGCGCTATCCTGCTCAAAAATGCCGTCGGGTAATAACGCCCACCTCGGGGGAGGGGCCGGGTCAGATGACCAACCGGAAGAGTGCTCAACCACTTCGCCGACGAGGTCACCGAGTGAGGCGGCGCGACTTCACGATTGGTCTTTTGCTCGCGTCTGCGCTGCAATCGGTTCGGGCGCGGGAGCTTGCGAACCATCATCGGATTGCGATCGTCCGCCCCGCGGGTCCCACCGCTCTGATCAACGACACGGGCATCCGATTTTATCGCGCGTTTTTCGAGGAGCTGCGCCGGCTGGGCGATATCGAGGGACAAAACCTGGCTTGCGATCGTGACTGAAGGCCGGTAGGCGCAAATATCGACGATCGGCCGGTTCCGCATCGCGAGCGCCGGCGGGAGGGCTCCGGCGAGCGTTCCCAGATGTCGACGCTGACGGCTCAGAATTGAAAACCCGGCCGCGATGACCGGGATTTCGTCGAGATCCCAATGAGGGGGACGACCAAAAGAGCTGGCCTAAATTCAGGGCGAAGAATCGAGCCCCGAGCCTATGGAGACAACAATTGAATCCCGGGGTTACATCCCCTGGACGATAATCAGAATGGTTGTCTTAGTTTCCTTCAAAATATACATCGAGCAACTTCCGTCGTGCATATGGGGTCGGAATAACTAAGTCACTAGCCTCGGAATTTACCTAGTGCTGCCGGTGGCATCTGGCTGGTTTGTCGCGATCGCCGTTGTGCTCACCACCGCGTTCTGGCTCGGTTTGTTTTTCGTACGAGCAACCTCGACGAGGCGGCGAGGCGGTCTAGCGGAGATGATCGGCAGAGGCGGGTTCTTCATGCACGGATTCGGGACGCTCGGATTGATTGATTTGAGGCGTCCCCGCAAGGCCGGTTGCCCAGCGACCCGCTTCATTCCGAACCACCTGGCCGTCTTTCGCCATGCGCTCCAATGCCGTTTCGGTTCGCTCAGGAATGTAATTAATGGCTTTGGCGATCTGGGCTGCCGTCATCGCCTGGCCGGAAAACGACAATTCCCGCAAGATCAATTCGCGGATCGGCCGGCGCACGCCTCGCCGATGTGTTTCCTGGAGATCGGATGCCCACTGACCGCGGCCGCGGCGATCAGCGTAAAGCTCTCTGTCCTCTCCCGATGCGGGATTACCGGCGGCACTTTCGCCGCTGAGCAGTTCCAGGTGCCTCGAACAGGAGGAGGTGCATATTGCGTATCGGGATCGGACATGGACGCTAAAGGCTGACGAATAGCCCGAAGGCGGGCTGTGGGCCAGTTGTCGGGGCCATGATCGGGTGCTTGCGTATGCTCGTGCATGTAAACGAGATCAGGGGCGGGGGCAGCGGTTACGGCACATGTCCTGAGTTCGATAGCCTGCATGGCTGCTGGCTGGAGGAGACGGTCGCCGCCTCCGCGCGGCGCTTGAGGAACGGACGCGCGATCGGGTGCCGCCGCAATCGGAGAGTGTCCACAACAACCTCGGCGTCGCGCTCGCATGTGCGGCTTCGCGACGGCGCGCACAGGCCAGCTTTGTCAAAGCTGCGATTGTCTGGGCGGCGCCAGTGCCGATATTTTGAGCAGTGCGGTCCCGAGAGGCAAAACGCTGATGACGACGGACGCGGCAGCCATTCCCGGCGCCGGCGGTGACTCACGCGAGGCGAGAGGCGGCGGGCGAGGGGGCGAAACCCGCGCGATCTCGGTCGTTTCAGCCGCGCACTTCGTCCAGCATTTCCAGAGTTTGGTTCTGCCGCCATTGTTCCCGTTCCTGAAGGCGACGCTCGGCATCGGCTTTGTCGAATTGGGCTTTGCGCTGACCGTCGCCAGCATCACCGCGGTCGCGGCTCAATTGCCGGTCGGGTTTCTCGTCGACAAGGTCGGCTCGCGGCTGATGCTGGTGCTTGGACTCGCGCTCAGCGCTGCCGCCTTTATTTCCCTGGGCTTGTCGCCGACATATACCACGCTGCTGATCGCGATGGGGTTTGTTGGGCTTTCCGGGAGCGTGTTTCATCCCGCCGATTACGCGATCCTCTCGGCGCAGATCGCGCCGGTGCGGCTCGGTCGCGCCTTTTCGATCCACACCTTCGCCGGTTTTCTCGGCACCGCCGTCGCACCGGTCGCGATGCTGGCGGTGGCGGCGAGCGCTGGCCTGAAAGCGGCGATGTTCGCCACCGGCGCCGTCGCCCTCGTTGCTTCGTTGCCGCTGATCCTGGTCCGCGGCATCGACAACCGCGCGCCGGCGATGCACGCAGCCGGCGCGGTGGGTGGAAAGCAAGGGCTCACCTCGGTTCTGACCCCGACGATCATCTTCCTCACCGGGTTCTTTGCGCTTCTCAGCCTGTCGGGCAGCGGCATCAGCAATTTCTCGGTGGTCGCGCTAGGCAGCGCGTTCGGCACGCCGCTGGCGGCGGCGAGCCTCGCCCTGACCGTGTATCTGTCGATGCAGGCGCTGGGGGTGTTGGCCGGCGGGTTCATTGCCGACAAGACCCGCCGCCATGCCGAGGTGGCTTCGGTCGGTTATGCGATCAATGCCGCGATCGTGCTGGCGATCGGCACGATGGGGCTGGCAACAGCGCCGCTCGTCGCGGCGATGGGCGCGGCGGGGCTCCTGGGAGGGATGATCATGCCGTCGCGCGACATGCTGGTGCGTGCCGCCGCGCCGCCGGGCGCGATCGGCCGCACCTTTGGCATCGTCACCGGCGGGTTCAGCATCGGCGGCATGATCGGGCCGTTGATGTTCGGCTTTTTCATGGACCACGGCGCGCCCCGCTGGGTGTTCGGCGCCAGCGTCGTCGTGATGATCGCGGTCGCGCTCGTGGCGCTGGTCGGCGACCGCCGCTCGGCGCGCCGCCGGCGGTTCGCGGCAGCGGAGTAGGCGGGTCAGACCATCGTATTGGTCAGGCTGCCGATCTTCTCGATCCACAGCTTGACCACGTCGCCCGGCTTGAGGAATTCGCTGCGCCCGGCGCCGACGCCGGCCGGCGTGCCGGTGAGGATCACATCGCCGGGATAAAGCGTGATGCGGTTCGACAGCTGGGCGATCTGCTCGGCCAGCGTGAAGATCATCTTCCCGGTGTTCGAATCCTGCTTGCGCAGGTGGAGCGGGATCTCTCGGCCGCGTTCCAGCGAGTTTGCATGACTTTCCACTGGAGGGAGATGGATTTGATCTTTCGGTATAGGGTAAAGTCGCCAGCAACCCAGCCATTCCGCCGTTTCGTCCGTTGTATTTGGGGACAAAACCGGGGACAATACGCCCCTTTCTAAACGGGGGTCGAGAGATGGCGAGACCAGCAACCAACTTGCATCTGCAACCGAAAAATGGGGGGTGGCGGGCGCGGATTTTGGTACCGGTCGAGCTACAGGGTATCCTGGGTAAAAAGCTGTTCCACACACCCGTTTGGCGGGTGACGAAATCTGAGGCGGCAGCGCTGGCTTGGCCGGAAGTGCAAAAGTTCGAGGCGCTGATCGAAAACGCCAGATCGGGAAAATACTGCTCCGCGATCGAGGTCGAGACACAGGCATCGCTGCGACCTCTCGTGCCGACGTTCCATGTTCGCGGGACACGCACCGATCCCAGCAAGGCCACCTTCTCGGCATTGATCGTGGAATGGGCGCGAAAAAAGCGGATCACCAATCCACAGTCCAAGGGCAAAAAGAAAAGCCACTTCGACGCCCTTGCCGAATTCCTCGGGCACGCGGACGGCGGCAGGGTAACACCGCAAGACATTGTGGCTTTCGAGAAGTACCTGGAGACCACCCCCGATCCGCGCACCGGCAAGCTGCGCCACCCGAACACGGTCCTCGGTTATCTGTCGAGCTTCAGGGGCGTCTTCACGATCGCGGTGCAACAGATCCTTATCGACACTAACCCGATGGATAAAGTCGTGGTCGGCAGCAAGATCGAGAGCAAGCGCCAGCCCTATTCTGTCGATCAGGTGACCCTGATCTTGACCCGTGCACAGGCGACAACCGACGATATATTTCTGTCCCTACTGACAGAAGCCTATACGGGCTGCCGAGTATCCGAGATCGCCGATTGCAGTACACGCGATTTCAATTTCGTGCGGAATGGCGATTCCGAGAAAGTCATACCGAGCCAGTGGTTTTTGTTTATCGGGGAAGACAATCGGGAGCCGGGCTGCACGGTCAAGGGTCACAAAGGCCGGTATGTGCCGTTGCACCCCGAGATCGTGAAACGGCTGATCCCCTACATGGAGAAACAAGTGGCCGAACACGGCCACGGCCCTCTGTTCCGGCATCTGCCCAAAGACAAGAACGGGAAACGGTCAACCTATGTCGCGCGCAAAATCGATGAATGGATGGATGGCGTTATCAAAGATCCCAACCTCGCACCGAACCATTCATTTCGGCATTACCTGAAATCGCAGCTACTCGACCGCGATGTTCCCGAGCGGATTAGCGACGCGATCACCGGCCACAAGACGCCGGGCATAGGGCGCAAATACGAGCATGTGGAGATGGCGAAGAAGTTCGAGGCTGTCAGCAAGCTCCCGGTGATACCCCTCCAGGCGGCGTGGGAGCAAGAGACCGGGAGAGAGGATCGCCAGTTCTCAGCGGGGTCGCAGCTTTCCGATGGGAACGGAAGCCCAATCGAACGAGTCCTGATACCGGCGAACTAGCTCGGTTACCTCATACAGCCCGATCCCAAGTTCGATTGCGATGTCCTCCGGGTCGGCAAGCCCATTGCGGTCTTTGGCAGCGAGGCGGCGCGCCGCGTATAGGAAGTGATCTCTATCCGGTTCGATCACCGCTCCGCCTCTACGAGCTATGGCCAGAAGTTGGTGACGGCGTGACCGGGTAAGGCGGCGTATCGTGGTGGTGTTCAATGCCTCCACTTCTCCAATGAAGGAGTGATACGCCGTGTCCGACAGTAACGTGATCAAGCTCACCCAGCCAGGGGCCTTCACCGATTCCTTGACGGAGATCCTGCGCAGCGGCGCGCGTGCGCTGCTGACCCAGGCGGTCGAGGCGGAAGTTGCTGAGTTTCTCGCAAAGCATGCCGATCTGAAGACCGAGACGGGCCAACAGCGTGTCGTGCGCCACGGCCATCTTCCGGAACGCGAGATCATGACGGGCATCGGCCCGGTCGCGGTTCGCCAGCCGCGTGTGCGCGACCGCGAAGCTACCGAGGGCGAGCGCATCCGGTATTCGCCATCGATCCTGCCGCGGTACGCGCGGCGGTCGAAGAGCCTTGAGGTGCTGATCCCTATCCTCTACCTGAAGGGCATCTCAACCGGCGACTTCGAGGAAGCGCTGGCGGCGCTCGTCGGTAAGGACGCGTCAGGTCTCTCGGCGTCGACCATCGCCCGCCTCAAGGAGGCGTGGAGCGAGGAGCATGCGCGCTGGCAGAAACGCGATTTGTCGGCAAAGCACTACGTCTACTTCTGGGCCGACGGCATTCATTTAGAGGCGCGACTCGAGGAGCAGGCGCAGTGCATCCTGGTCATCATCGGCGCGACGCCTGAAGGCAGGAAGGAGCTTGTCGGGTTCACCGACGGCATGCGCGAGAGCTCACAATCGTGGCGTGATCTGCTGCTGGATGTGAGGCGCCGCGGCCTGACGACTGGGCCGCAGATTGCGGTCGCTGACGGGGCGCTCGGCTTCTGGAAAGCGCTTGGCGAGGTGTGGCCGACAACCCGCGAGCAACGCTGCTGGGTGCACAAGACCGCCAACATCCTGAACAAGCTGCCAAAGAGCCTGCACACCAAGGCCAAGCGCGCGCTGCAGGAGATCTGGATGGCTGAGACCAAGAAGGATGCCGTTGCGGCATTGGAAGCCTTTGTCGAAACCTACCAGGTCAAATACAAGAGAGCTGCCGATTGCCTGACCAAGGATCGCGATGCGCTGCTGGCGTTCTACGATTTCCCCGCCGAGCACTTGAAGCACTTACGAACCACGAACCCCATCGAAAGCACCTTTGCGACCGTCCGGCATCGCACCGTCCGATCAAAAGGCTGCCTGTCGAATAAGACCGCGCTCGCCATGGTCTTCAAGCTTGTCGAGGGCGCCCAGAAGAGTTGGCGCCGCATCGACGGCCACAACCAGTTGCCAAAACTGATCCTGGGTGTGAAGTTCGCCGACGGGATCGAGGTCATCGGCACTTCTGCCGCGCCTCAAGCCGCCGCCTGATCCTTCAGGCCGTCACCAAAATTCGGCGATAGCTCCGCCTCTACCCGCGGCGGCGTCTATTAGCTGTAGCTCATGGCGGCTCGTAATGTTGTAGGGGAGCTAGAGGTTCCCGGATCGGTTCCGGTCGGATCATATCCCATGATCTAATATAATCTCTCTTCCGGAAAATCTTGCCCCGAGCAAAGCCACTCTAAGGGCAAGGCCACTACGGGCGAAGTCACTAAGGACTAAGGACAGAGTCACTAAGGACAAAGTCACTAAGGACAGAGTCACTAAGGACAGAGTCACTAAGGACAGAGTCACTAAGGACAGAGTCACTAAGGACAGAGTCACTAAGGACAGAGTCACTAAAGACAGAGTCACTAAGGACAGAGTCACTAAAGACAGAGTCACTAAAGACAGAGTCACTAAAGACAGAGTCACTAAAGACAGAGTCACTAAAGACAGAGTCACTCGTTACTACGATTACTGACTTGTATAAACGTATATACCTTTATTTTTGGCGCATTCGTCCTTGAAATACCCCCGTAGCGTATCGATGTTACTCTCTGTTGCGGAACGGAGGGCATAATGTCAGCAACTACCGTGCGATTTTTCGATCACGACAGGTCATTCAGCTTACAAAGAGAAGCATACGAATGGGAACTTAACAGTTTCATCGGGAAGAGGCCAGATATTCTAGAAGATCAACGCAAACTCGATTACATATCGCAAGGAGATGGAAGGAGATTCCTAGATCGTGATTGGAAAAATCTTTGGGATAAATCTCCTCATCTGGCCGAGGGTCACGGGCGGCACCACATAAAGCTGTCGGGGGGATGGTACGCCAACATCAACCTTAGCGAAGACGCAAAACTCCGTGTGTTACGACGGTTTGCAGAAATCGCTGGTTTCAAGGAAGGAACGGACTGGTCGTGGATCACCGGGGAACGCCGTACTCGACCCGCCGCCGCGCGCCTCGCACGCGACCTTCGCCGCGCGCCAGAGGTTCGACCGGACTTCGTTGTGCCCGAACTAGACCTAGAGTCGGTCTGAGGCGCGGCGTCGGGCCACACCTCACCGTTCTCACGGTGGCGGGAGCGTCACCGCCTCTTAGAGGGAACCATCATGGCACAGTCCCCTCGGAATGACCCGGAAACCCACCTGCAATCACTCGTTGCAGCGATTCTCACGGTCGCTGTGATCGGCAATCAGCGAACGACGCCCGAAGACGCCTTGCGCCAATATCAAGAAGTTCTCCGCCAGCTTCGCAACGCTGGCGGGCCGATCATGCCGATGCTTCCGTACTAATCAATTAACAGAAAGGGTCCGCATTTAGCTCCATTCGTGAACCCTATAAATGAGGCGCATCGCACGTTAGCAATCCGGTTCTTGGCGAGGTCTCGAAATCGCGGACGGTGCTCAGGGCACTTGGGTTCCCGGTGGTTATCGTCCGTGGGCTGAAGGCCCACGAGTTAGAAACCAGACCCTTGCGTTTCTGCGGCTCTCACGACCCGAGGAGGGTCAAAGTGGACTCGATTGTGGACAATTTTGGACTCCCGGTCAACGAGAAGCTGCAACCTCAACCTGTCCCCTTAAGGTATATCGAATCAAAAAAAGGACACCCCTGAAGCGCCGTTCGGCGGTAAAAGTGGACGGCGCTCATCCCGCTGAACGAAGTTCGCGCGCTGGTGCGGTTAGCCCCTGCCGATGGCGAAGATGTGCGAAGCGAGGCGCGGAGCCTTGCCGCCACTCACGTCGCAGAGATCCGCGCAGAAATCGCTGATCTACAGGCTGTGGAACGCGTCCTAACCGACGCATCCGCGAATGCGAATCCGGGCAGCGCCCAAAGTGCCCGTTGGTCACTTTTGCTCAAAATTCAGATACCTTGGAGCCAGTGTTATCCGACCTCGAAATCATTTCGGATCATACCTTAATGGTTGATAATGGTTGATCAAAATCACAGGCGTGCCGCAGGCACCGCCGACCGCCAAATTGGCAAGTTGTGGTGCACAACCATATCAACCGGCAAAAATAACCTATGTCCGGCAGAGTTTAGACATTCAACTCCTCCACCGGGTAAGCGAGTGGTATGCGGAAAACATGTTCGGGAACGGGTCATAACATGCTTATGGTCAAGTAGCTAATCTCTGCTTCGACCCTAACGTAGCTGTCCCTAAAGCACCGCCTTGCAATAGGCGGACGGATTGGTTTAGAAAACTGTTAACGTCAAGATCGCTACTTTTCAACAAACGAGCAGGGGCGGATGCTACTAAAGGCAACGTTTCCGCAGAGGGTGAGGGAGACCAAATCGATGACGGTGGAAGGAATAGCACACCTCGGTAGTGACTTTGCGACTATATTTCTTGCTCTAGCGGCTATTGTAGGTGGGTGGTTTGCATATCGTCAATTTAAAGGCGCAGAAGATGCTCGGACTGCCTCGCTCTATATTGCGCTCTATGACTCATATACCAGCATACCAATGAATACGTCTAAGCGCAATTTACATCATTTGGCGGATACTTATAAACATAACGACCATGATGAACCCTTAGATCAATTCGTTGACACGGAATTGCGTCAAAAACGTAGGGACGAACCTAAGGAATATAGCGACACGGTGCACATCCTGACATTTCTTGAGTACATCGGTGTCCTTGTGAATCATGGGCTAATAAAAAGAGAAATAATATTTGATTTCATGGGCGGAAACATACAACTAGCACGCAATTGCCTTAAAAAGCATATAGAGTGGTGTAGACAACATACCAACGAACCCCATCTGTTAGCCAATACTCTGACCTTGATGGAGATGCTTCAAAATGATCTCACAAGTGACACCTTGCGATCGAAGGTCTTATAACTTGGACATAAAATCCTTTGGCGTGTGTCTTGACCAGTATTACCTATCAAAAGTCTATTGAGCGTCCCAATCTCCCGACCAAGGGGATGTATTATAGAGTATTCATGTGAGTTTTCCAAAGAGTTACCCCTTTTTATCGCCAGAGTTTTTAGTTATTGTTCTTCATCGTAACCGGTCGTCAACCATGATCTGGCATGTTCAATCTCATGCCCGACGATCATCCCCACTGATGCCACGACGTAACCCTGAGGACATCGATCTCGGTGCCGTTAAGGCCGACCTGGAGTTCCTGATCGAACGGGTTTCTCGGCTCCCAACCCGCAAGGAGCAAGCGCTCAAGCCGCTCTACGTGATGGTCGGGAGTGCCGGGATCGTCATCGCCTGGATCGAATTGTTTCCGGCGCGTTTGCCTGTAAAGGCTTAGCGCGCGCCAAGTCCTCTCTCGCCCTTGGCGGAGGGTGACGGGCGGCGTGAATTACCGGTCGCCATCAATGATGCTCCTAATACACGGACGAAACAGCGAAAATGCGGTACATCTTCCTATGGCGAAATCATCTCGCGCGACTCCTGTGGGCACGGTCCCCACCCGCCGAAAGGACGCGGAACGCCGTGAGCAAAATCGAGTGGACTGACAAGACCTGGAACCCGTGGTGGGGCTGCGACAAGATTGCCCCGGAGTGCGGCTTAGCCGCGCCGGGAAACCCCCATCCAGAAGGCGGTGGCTGTTATGCCGCCATCTTCGCCTCACGCGGCCTGCACAGCGTCCATTGGGGGGTTGCCGCTAAAGGCGAATGGACCGGCCTGATAACCCGAGCCGGGCCTGCGATGTGGCAGGCCCCCTTCAAGTACCCTCGTGGCACCCTGTGCTTCACCTGCTCGATGTCCGATTTCTGGCACGAGCGGGTGCCACCCGAGTGGCAGGACGAAGCCCTCGATGTGATCGAGGCGACGCCGTGGGTCACCTACCAAGTATTGACGAAAAGGCCAGCAATGGCCACGCGGCGGCTGGCTGCTCTCAACCGGCATCTGCCGCGAAATGTGTGGGCCGGGGCGACGGTCGGGCATCCGAAGTCGCTGCCGCTGCTGAAGCCGCTGCGCCGGATCGAGGCAGCCAAGCGGTTCCTGTCGGTCGAACCGTTGCTCGCACCGATGGTGCCCGGCCTCGATCTTACCGATATTGATTGGGTGATTGGCGGGGGCGAAAGTCCTGGCCCCGGTCACCCGGCGCGGCCCTGTGACCCCGACTGGATGCGAGCGGTACGCGATTTCTGCGTCGGCCACGACACGCCGTTCTTCCTCAAGCAGTGGGGCGTCTGGGCGAACAACCCGACGCCGGTTGACGAGGAACTTGCCCCGAAAGCCAAGGGTGGGGCGACCCTTGACGGACGACTTTGGCGCGAGTTTCCTATATGATTTGTCGGCGTTATGCGCCATCATCTTTTTGGATTTCTTGCAACAGTTCCTCAAAATCGAGTTGCTGTTCTGTCGCTTCGAGATCGGGCCTACCCGAAACCTTTCTATAGGCTCGTACCATCAGGGGAAATGCTTCCGGGTGGTCGGTCGCATGGATCATATGGTACATGACCCGACCTCCCCGGCGCTGACTATGGATTGGGTACACTGCCGCCTTACTGTATCCGAGTTCCTGCTCAAAGCGCCGTGCAACCATTTTTGCGCGGGCGTTTCCCTCCATGCCAAGCAGTTCGTGCCAATCGGCGCGACCCCACCAGCGATCAACCTTCCTCTTGGTTTCAGCCCTGCTGACTGCGGCTAGTGAGCGATCCACCCAACCGGTCGCAAAGAAATAAAACAATTCGATTTTGTTGCCGGTAGATTTATGTCGACTGAGTGCATCGACGGTGCGCCATTCACATTCAAATGTGCGCTGATCTAATAATGCAAATGTCGCCTTTCGTTCTGTAATCTGGCCGGAATTGAGGATGTCATAGACCTTTTCGTTGAAATCTCCCTCTAGCACATTGACCCGCCGCCTTGCGGAAGCATGTTCACTTTGCAGCGACTTAAGCGCCTCGACGCCAGCCGGGTCGAGATCGCAAAGCCAGAAATCACGAAACCATTTCGGTCTCATTTCCAAGACCAGCTTGGCAGCCCACATCTCCGGATGTTCGTCCTCCTGCGGTGCCGCAAAGCCGTCGATGTAAGTGCCGTGGTGCGTGATATATTCAAAGAGTTGTAGGTATGCCTGAATCAGACGAGCTTTGTTCTGCGTCCAAAGCGGAAACCGGAGCGATTTGAAGTTTTTGACCGGGAAGCCCGCAGGGGATTTAGGGAGCACACCCTCAGGCCAGAGTTGCGGGAGTTCGTTCAAGCAGTCACCCGCCTTTCGCAATCCGTCGCCCCCTGGCTCCATTGTATCGTTTCATGCGAGCGATAGGAAAGGCTTACCGCGCACCCCAAGCGGGTTCCCGTTTGCCATTGCCAACGCCGCCCCCGAACGGGAGCTTCGCCGGATCATCGATGATGATCGGTACCCGCTCTCTCCGCGCATTCAGATGTTGCGAGAAATCCGCAATATGATCCGACCGGAGCCGAAACGCGAACCGCTCCCCGAGCGGACGCGTTATGAGCCGCCGCGTGGCGGACGATATCGCAGACGAGGTTAGGTGAATCCGAGTCCGACCCCGTGGCTATATGGAGGCGAGCCGTGCCCGCAAAACCCACTCTGGACGAAATTTACGATTTCATAGTTGGATTCGTTCCCCAACCAAAAGTGGCAGCCTTTCGTATCGGTGTAACCACGAATTCGATGAGACAAAGGTTGGGCGATCAAAGTCATTCACTGGATGGATTCAATCACCACAACATTGTTCACGAAGATATGGACAGACAGAGGATTTTAGATTGGGAGTTGCAGCTTTAAGAAAGGCTGGATGAGCATAAAAAGTACGACAAAGCGGGAAAGCGCCGTGTTCGGAGCTTGGGGCAGAAACCCCCTTATTTGCTGTATTTGGCTTGGCGACACATCGATTGGCGACCGGAGCACAACCCGAAAACATGGACGGCAAACCGCGCCCTTATTGAAGAGGCAAAACGGCAGAGTGCGAATAACCCCGGCACGCTTACAATGCATCCTAATGATCGCAGCTATCGAGAAGCACTCGACGGCCCCCCAATGTTTGTGATCGCAATCGGGAAGCTAACAGTGCACTTGCGCTGGACTACCTGCCGCTATGCATGGTCAGGCAACAAAACAAATGTGGGGCCGACTCCAGGCGGTCTCAAAAAGCTAACTGGCCCGAGATTAGGGGAATTGGCTGCGCGTGCAGAGCAATGGGTTGAGCAAAATCGCCCCCGCCTAAAGAACCAGGAAAGGTGGCATTTATGTCGTTGCGGCTGCATTTCCCGCCTTTTTCACCCGCCCGGTATGGGTCAATGATGTTACACGACGGCGCTAACGCCGCGTTCGCCGAGAACACCATCGCGGTCGTATTCCACGCCAGATTCCGCCAAACGACAGGCTGACAAATGAAATCCGATCCCGGCCCGCCGATGACGCTCGGGGGTGCGGCGGCTGCACATGTTCGGCTAATCGTGTGGTGTCGGGAATGCCGTCATCAGGTAGAACCCAATCCCGCCGAAATGGCGCGACGATACGGCCCCGAGACTCCCGTTCCCGACTGGCATAAGCGGCTCGTCTGTTCTCGTTGTGGGAGTCACGATACGGATATGGTGGTGACCGCGAGCAACGCTGACGAAGAGGCCCGATGGGGAAATCGGGGGCGTCGTGACGAGGACAACTACGGATCGGCGGGTGTCCGCTGTGAGGAGATCGTCCTACTCGGCAACGGCACGGGCAACAGTGCGGTTCCGACGATTTATTATTTGCCACCGGCTGCCCGAGGTTCAGGCATCTGCGCCCGCAACAGCGCCCGCCGCCTCCAAACCTCGCCGCACCCGTGATGGTAAGACGAACAGGAAATGGCCCAATGCAGCCGCGAACTCGACCGACTGCTTTGCTTCATCCGCCGTGGCGTGTGGGTTCTCGCTGTCAGCGTGACGCGCATCGTTCGCTTCAAGCCGCACATGGTGTGCCCATAACGCCATTTCAGCGGTTATGACGTGATCCGCCGCCGCTTGATCAATACGGCGGTAGAGACTCTCTTTCGTGTAATTCTTTGCTTTCAGCATTGCGTCTACCGCGCTCGCGGCCAACATGACCGCCCCATCGGGAGCGTGCAGAGCGTCTTGGGCCTGAGTAAGATACCTTCGGGCAGGCTCGGGTATGACCGCATTTACCTCTGTCGGCGCAGGTATAATCTCGCTGACGCCGCCGCTGTTATTGTTATCCCGCCCTTCGGCATAGGCGAGGACCATCCCCCCACAAGAGGAGCACGCGTAATTCGCCCACACGCGCGGAGAGCCGCCGCCGAAGTCAGTGGTAGGAAGAAACCCAGCCCGCAGGGTCATGTTGGGGCTCCTAACCCCGCAGCGCGGACAGTTCTGCAAGACAAGCTGTTGGGGTAACGGCATTGTGTTCGCGTCCGGTTTGAGATGTCGTTTGCGCCAGGGAGTTGACAACGCGATGTGAGCGGCGCGGCTTTATTCGTGAGGACGAGTCGCCCTATATCGGCCACTCCCCAGAATGGGATTCTCTCACAAAAGCGTTGTCGCACGCCATGACTCGTTTCAGCATCTTTTTGATCCTGAGCGGCGGGTTGGAGCCGATTTTGGCGTCCTGGCAGGCTGAGTTTGTTGATACCGAGCCCTCGGTGGGTCAGCATCGGCTCGTTCCGTTTCGGCAATACCGAGCGGTATCAGGCGACTGATTTTGCCCACCTGATCGATACGACGGCCCGGCCCTGAGCACCGCACCCGACCCTTTAGGTCGAGCACCTTTTCCCGTGGGCGGAGGCCGAGCCGCGACAGGAATGCCGTGGAGAGCAGCGCCGTGTGGGAACAGCCCATGGCCTCGGGCGTGGAGCGCGGTGGAAATTTTCGGGCTGAGATCATTTTGGACATTTGCCGGGACATCGAATTGGTCGGTCCATTGACGGGCGCGCCGACAATTTAGCTGCGAAAGATGGTTAACGGAACAACAGGCCCAAGCAAAACGTTTGCTTCGGATTTGATTTAAGGGCTAGGTTTCGCCGACGAACTTGCGTGGGCTGTTATGCGGTGGCTTGGGCGCTGGCTTTGGCAGATACTCATGGGTAGGATTTGCGATTTGCAAATCCCCGGAGCTGGTCAGGTTGTGATTGTCATAAATACCGGGGATCACTGCGAGCCTCACGTTCACTGCTGGGATAAGACTCAATCGTGGGAAGCTCGCGTTCGTTTTTCGTTCATGGATCACAATATCACGTTTTGGGATTTCCTTTCCAACAAGAACAATCCCAGCGCTTCTGTAATTAACGAGCTCATAAGACAACTGAGATCATATTTGCGGCAGTGCCGCGCCGTCTGGTGGAGTTATTACAGCAATTCAATTGGCTGTTGCCTAAAAAACACCCAGCAAGTGGATAATGCCGGAAGTTACAGGCAGGTTCATAGCGCGGTCTATGACGCTGCTGCAAACAAGACGGAATTAACGTTTGTAGGGGGATTCAAGCGAGAGGTGTCACTGTGACCGAATCAGACGCTTCGTTAGTGATCTCTGGACACATAAGCGCTGCGGTGGCGCACGCAGTCGCTAACGGTCGGCGCATTGTCGATGCAGCGTTCTATAACAAGTCGGCAGACATCGTGGTATTGTTCTGCTCCCCATTCGCCGTGGCCATAGACCGCAACCTAATTCCGGAGTTGCAGAAAGTTCCACAGGATGCGATGGAGACTCTTACTCTATCGGCCTCTGGCGCGACGGTGATGATAGAAAGCCACAATATCTACATAGAAAGCGCTGGCCTCGTAGCGGAATTTATTGGCTCACTACGTTCCAAGAAAATCGGCGGTGGATTGATCCTTGATTTGCTTCAAGGACCTTAATCGGGCGATAGCAACGGTCTTTGCCGATATCGTCACTTTGCGAGCGATTCTGAAGCAAGATCCGGCGCGAGCCCCTACGCGAGACATTATCGCCAATCCGACATTATGAACCGCCAACCAAAGGCAGGTATCGGAGCCGCCGATAGCTGACCGACGAGTTTCCGCGCTGTGAAGACCCTCAATGTGTCGTGGTAGCGCCGAGGCAACTGCGTTCCCAAACGACCGCACGAAGGTACCAATCTCGTGCGGGCGAACTCCCTGTCCGAACCGGCCTGAGAGCACCCGCCCTACAACTCGATCGAGATGCGGGCAGATCGGTTTTTCGTTCTTGCTCAATACGTCCAGTCTGTATGGGCAAGTGGCGCATTATTAAGCATCTGTCGTAAAAACCTCCACCCCGGTAAACATCTGTCCATTACGCTGCTAAATTGCTCATTGTGATGACGCTCGATAAGGTGCACCATTTCATGCACCACTATATACTCAAGACATTGCGGCGGCTTCTTGGCGAGATCGGTATTGAGACGGATGGTCTTAGACGCGGAGTTACAGCTTCCCCACTTGGTCTTCATTTTCTGCACAAAAAACTTCTCCACCTTCACGCCTATCACTGACTCCCACTTTGCGATCAATGGTGGCACGGCCTCTCTAATCTGCTTTCGATACCATTCTTCCACGACCGCTTGCTTCTTGTTGCCAGGAGTCCCTGAACGCAACCGCAGAAACATTCGGCTGTGTTTCAATTCTACAGAGGGCGCTGCGTCGTATTCGATCACGTTGAGGAGATAGCGTTTTCCCCAGACGAAATGACTTTCACGATCCAGATACTCGCGCGGCGTCTCGCGCTCCTGCCCCCGGAGCTTCGCCTGCTGCTGCTTGATCCAGCCCAATTTGGAAATCGCAAAGACGCGAATTGTATCGAGGGTCATTCGCGAGGGAGCCGAAATGCGAACCTTGCCAGCCGGGGGATAGACGCTGAGGTGGATGTTTTTGATGTCTTTGAGGACCACTTCCACCGCTATCTCACCGAGCTGAAGCTGCGTCACCATCAATATTCCTTCTGCGCCTTGATGATGAGGAAGATGCGCTCCACTTCGGCAGCATTCTGCAATACCCCATACAACACCGCCTTGATGACGCGCTCCTTGGGTTGAACACCACGCCAATCGTCTGGACGCGTCTTCTTGACCGTTTCGTCGATTCTCAATGCCAGCTCTTCATTTTGGTTCAGGTTATTGAACAGCGCGCGTTTCCCCGGCGTGTTCAGCGTCTCGGGGGTCTCACTTGCCTGCCCTGCTTCTACCCCCTTCGCCAGCTCGGCGATGCGCTTCAGATACTCCTCATATTGGATGGCCTTTGCTTTCCTTGCCGCAATGATCTCGTCGAGAAGCTCGGACATCTTCTCGTAATACGCTGGGTCGTTCAGATGCTCCTTGATGATCTTGCTGCGGACGTTGTTCTCGATCGTTTCGGCAACAGCATCCTTGTTGCCCTTAAAGTTGCTCAACCGGGTCGCTATCGCATCGGCAATGCCGGTCTTCACGATCAGATCGAGTAGGCTCAGGTTGTCGAAAGGCGAAATCTTCCGTGGTTCCTCGGCTTCGATGTATGTATCGATCAAGTGCCGCATGTCCGCCTCGTAGGGCTTCAGATCGAGGCTTTCCCCGCTGGCCTTGCGGACAATTTCGCGGACATTTCGGAGTGTAAGCCAAGTCACGCGCTGGTTTCGATCTGGCGGGTGATTACTAGAGTGGCCAAGGCCTGGGACTGCATCATGCCAGTTGCGACGGGTGATGGACGGGCCGATGGCGGTTCTTACTGTCGAAAGGAACCTCCATGCAAATCGTTGTTGGACCTGTTCTAACGAGGAAGGGGGGCTATGCCTTCGACTGCTGGACGGCCGAAGAGGGGCTCAGCCGCCGGTACACTTACGGTCGCATCGAGGACGCCCATTACGCGCGCAAAGTCGAGATCAGATCCCGCAACAACGGAAGTTCGGATCAGACGATCGCCTGCAGCACAGTCGATGAGTTCGTGCGGTTGACGCTTGACCTCCGAGGTCGACAACATCGCGCGTGGGCAACGCCCCTGCCGAACGCTCAGGAACCGCGTGGCGCGATGGATGCTGTATATGGATAATCCATACCTAGAAGTCATTTCTTACGTCGAGCGCATTCACCGTCAATTTCTGGAGGTGGTGAAGCTGGAGCTGGAAGGGTTCGGGATTCACGACATCAACAATGTCCAAGCAATGATGCTTTTCAACATTGGTGACGCCGAGATGACAGTTGGCGAACTGACTCTGCGAGGATGCTATCTCGGCTCTAACGTCTCCTATAACGTCAGGAAGATGGTGGAGAACGAATATCTCGCGCACGAGCGGTCGGTGCATGATCGGCGCTCGATTCACGTTCGATTGACCGAAAAAGGGATTAAATTGCGAGACAGCCTGACCACGATGCATCGGCGCCAAGCCGAGATGCTGTCGCGAGCCGCTGTGGGAGCTGACGATCTTCAGGCCGTCGGCGTCACGCTTCGTCGGCTCGAGCGCTTTTGGATCCGCGCCGCCGACTTAGTGCAGCGACCGCAGCCGCTGGCACCGGTTTCTTCGTCCCCGGCTCAGCCGCTTTTCGCCTGATGCATGATCTCCGACCTGGTGGTTAATGGGTAAGGGATAGAGCTCGTTTCCCTCCGTGAAAAATGCTGTCCCCTGTCGGGGGACCGAGGGTTCGAATCCGGCTTCCTCCAGCGCGGAGTCATGTGCGAACCAAGCTTTTCGTTAGAAGGATTTTGCCGTGGTTCCGGTGAGGATGTCCGCCTTAGCGCTCACTCCAGGGGTTGCCCGATTACGCCTGCGAACTGCCAAGCGTGCATCGAAGAGGCGCCGAGAGTCCTTAGGGCCGAGATCGCGGCCGGCCAGTCAATCGTTGTGAATTTCGTGTGAAATAGATCTGTGGTCTGCCATCGCCGATGGCGATCTTTTTGCCGCGCGGCGCCGCGTCGGCCGTCAGGCTAGCGCCGTGGATCTAATGATCGCATGAATCGCTCGCACAAAAGTAGCCAGTGTCGTCACGCGCGATACTGGAGATTTCGAGCATTGCGGCCTCACGCTCATCGATCGGTGGACGGCACCGTAGCTTCGGGGAGAGCAACGCGGATGAACGAGAGTATTACTATCGCCAAAATGCGCCGTGACGGTGTGCTCGTGCGCATCAAGCCGGCCTGCACCGAAGAAGTGATGCCGGTCGAGCCTTGCTGAGGGGCGACGCAGGCCGCTTGGCGCCGCGTCAGTCATCCGTCCCCGCCTGCGCCCCCGGGCGGGGGGCTTTCTTAGCGCCGCTGCCGGCGGCGCGCTCGCGCAGCCACTGGAACACGACATAAAGCATCGGGATCACGAAAATCCCGAAGGCGGCCGCGGCCAGCATACCGCCGAATACCGGGGTGCCGACGGCCCGGCGGCTGAGCGCGCCGGCGCCCTCGGCGATGACCAGCGGCAAGAGGCCGAAGATGAAGGCGAAGCTGGTCATCATCACCGGCCGGAAGCGCAGTCGCGCCCCTTCGATCGCGGAGTCGACAATGCCCTTTCCCGCATGGCGCTGTTGGACGGCAAACTCGACGATCAAAATGCCATTCTTGGCGGCGAGCGCCACCAGGACCACGAGTCCGATCTGTCCGTAGACGTCGAAGGCGAGCCCGGATAGCGCAACCGCCACGATCGCACCCAGCGCGCCAACGCTGACCGAGAGCAGCACCGGTAGCGGGATGTTCCAGCTCTCATACAGCGCCACCAGAAACAGATAGGCGAACAACACGGCGAGCCCGAGCACGATGCCGGTCTTGCCGCTCGCGGCCTTCTCCTGCAGCGCCGTACCCGTCCATTCGAAGCCGTACCCCGGCGGGAGCGTGGTGGCCGAGATCCGCTCCATCGCATTGAGCGCCTGGCCGGAACTGTGGCCGGGCTTGGGGGCACCATTGATGATCGCGCCCGGGAAGCCGTTGTAGCGTATGACGGCCTGCGCGCCTTGCACGAGATGCGCCTGCGCGATCGCCCGGATCGGCACCATGGTGCCCTTGGCGTTGCGCACATAGACGCGGTAAATGTTGTCGATCGCGCCGCGAAAGCGCGTATCGGCCTGCACGTTGACCTGCCAGACGCGGCCGAACAGGTTGAAGTTGTTGACGTAGAAGCCGCCGAGCGTGGACTCCAGCGCGTTGAAGACGTCGCTGAGCTTCACGCCCAGCACCTCGGCCTTGTCGCGATCGATGTCGAGATAGACCTGGGGCGTGTCGGCGGCGAAGGTGCTGAACACGCCTGCAAGCTCGGGTTGCTGGTTGGCGGCAACGATTAGGCCGCGCATGACGGCCGCCACCTCTGTGGGTTTCTGGCCCTGCAGCGCTTCGAGCACATACTGGAAACCGCCGGTATTGCCGAGGCCGAAGATCGGCGGCAGGTTGAACGGGAAGACGATGGCGCCCTGGATCGCCGCCAGCTGCGGACGCAGCCGGGCCAGCACCGCGTCTACGCTTTGCGCCGTGGTGCGCTCATCGAACGGCTTCATCTCGATGACGAAGAAGGCCTGATTGGAGGCGGCGACATAATCGATGAAGTTGAGGCCAACTACTGAGAGCACGTCCTGCACGCCCGGAATCGGGCGGATGACATTCTCGACCTGGGCCACCACCTCCTCGGTGCGGTCGAGCGAGGCACCCTCGGGCAGTCGCATGGCGGCGAAGAAGGCGCCCTGATCCTCGGAGGGCAGAAAGCCCTGCGGGGTCGCCTTGAACACGCCGAGCGTAGCCACCGCCACGACGGCCACGGCGACCAGCCCGAAAAGCGCCACGCGGACGAGGCGGCGGACGATTGACACGTAGCCGTCGCGGACGTGGTCGATGGCGCCCAGGACATAGCGCATGGGCCCGCGCTGCGTTCCATGGCCGCGCTGCAGCAGCACGGAGCATAAGGCTGGACTCAAGGTCAGCGCGTTGATCGCCGAAATGATCATCGACGTCGATACGGCGACCGCGAACTGGCGGAACAGCTGGCCGCTGATGCCGGGAATGAACGCCACCGGCACAAATACCGACAGCAGCACCAGGGTGATCGCGATGATCGGCCCGGTGATCTCCGACATGGCCTTCTTCGTCGCCTGTTGGACCGTCAGCTCGGGCTCCTCCTCGATCACTCGCTCGACGTTCTCGATGACCACGATCGCATCGTCGACGACGATGCCGATCGCCAGCACCAGGGCGAGCAACGATACTGTGTTGGCGGAATAGCCGATGACCAGCATGACCGCGAAGGTGCCGATCACCGAAACCGGCACCGCGACCAGCGGGATCAGGGTGGTCCTGAGCTTGCCGAGGAAGAGGAAAACGACAATCGCCACCAGCACGAAGGCGATGACGAGGGTGCGGACGACCTCGGCCACGGTGTCCGTCACGAACACGGTGTTGTCGAAGAACACGGTGTAGGCGATGTCGTCGGGGAAGCGCTGCTTCAGCCGTTCCATGACCTCGCGAACCTGGCGCGCCACCTCGACCGCATTGGCCCCCGGTGACTGGTAGATGCCAATCGCGGCGGTCGGCGCGCCGTCGAAACGGCTATAGCGCTCCAGGGTCTTGGCGCCGAGTTCGATCCGCGCCACATCCTTCACCCGCACCACCGAGCCGTCCGGATTGGAACGCACGACGATGTTTGCAAACTCCTCCGGATGGCTCAACCGACCTTCAGTCTTGATGGTGAGCTGGACCTGCTGCAGGTGCGGTGTCGGTGCCGAGCCGATGCGTCCGAGGGCCGCCTGGATGTTTTGGCTCTGCACGGCCGCGACGACGTCGTTCGGTGTGAGATTGAAGGCGGTCAGTCGATCTGGGTCCAACCACAGCCGCAGCGAATAGTCGGATGGACCGAACAGGATCGCCTGGCCGACGCCGCGAATGCGTGCCAGCGGGTCGATCACGTTGATCGTGGCGTAGTTGTTCAGATACAGCGCGTCGTGCGTCTCCTTGGGTGAGTAGATGGTGATGATCTGCAGCAGAGCCGCCAGCTTTTTGCGAATCACAAGTCCTTGCGCCTGGACCTCGTTCGGCAGCAGCGGGACTGCGAGCTGCGCGCGGTTTTGCACGTTGACGGTGTTGATGTCAGGGTCTGTGCCGAGCGCGAAGGTGACCGTGAGGTTGTAGCTTCCGTCCTGGCCGCTGGACGACTGGTAATAGAGTGCGTTGTCGACGCCGTTGACCTGCTCCTCGATCGGCTGCGCGACCGTCTGGTCCACAGTCTCGGCGTCGGCTCCCGGATAAAGCGTGGTGACCGAGACCTGCGGCGGCACGATGTCAGGGAACTGCGCGACGGGGATTGCTTGGATCGCCAGGATGCCGGCGAGCGTGATGACGATCGAGACGACGAACGCGATCCGCGGTCGGTCGATGAAGATGTCGGAGATCATGGGTTCCTGATCAGTTCCCCGCCGCGGGCTGCACCACCGTTTCCTGCACCAGTTGGCCGGGGCGCACCTTCTGAACGCCGTCGACGATCACGTTCTCGCCTTCTTTCAGGCCCGACGCGATGACCACATCGGCGTCGCGGTTGGGGCCGGTCTTCACCGGGCGCCGCTCGACCTTGTGCTCGCTGTCGACAACGAGCGCATAGTAGCCGGACTGATCAACCTGGAGGGCAGCCTGCGGGATGATCAGGCGTGGCTCTTCGCGCCGCTGCTGGATGACCGCGGTGACGAACTGACCGTCGATCAGGAAACGGTTGGGATTGGGGATCGTCGCCCGCATGATCAGGGTGTCGGTGGTCTGGTCGACCTGCGGATCGGTCAGGTTCCATGCGCCGGCCAGCGGATACTCCTGACCATTGGACAGGCGCACGCGGATATCAATCTTGGCGAGGCCGCCGTCCGCCTCGCGCCGCGAAGCGCGGATGATCTCGAGGTCGCGCACGCTGACCGGGAACAGCACATACATCGGATCCTGACTGACGATCGTCGCCAACACGCCGCTCGCCGGGTTGACGAGGTTGCCAATCTGATACGCCGTGCGGCCGATGCGGCCTTCGATCGGTGACCTGATGTCGGTGTAGCCGAGATTGACTTCCGCCCGGGTCAGTGCGGCACGCGTCTGCATGACTTTCGCCCGATCGCTATCCAGGCTGGCCTTGTTGCGGTCAACCAGCGACTGCGGACTGAACTGTTCCTTCGACAAAGCGAGATTTCGGCCGTACCGAAGTCCGGCGTTGGTTGCTTCAGCCTCAGCCGAGACAACGTTCGCCTTGGCCTGGTCGACATCCGTCTGGAACTGGATCTTCTCGATCTGGTACAGCAGGTCCCCGACCTTGACATCCTGGCCCTCGCGGAACAGTACTTTTTCGAGGAACCCTTCGATGCGGGCGCGCAGGTCCACCTTATAGATGGCCTGGATGTGCCCCACGAACTCAAAGGATTCGCTCACGCCTTTCCTCGCCGCCGGGTGTACGCCGACCGCCGGCTTCGGCGGCGGGGCCTCCGCCTGCTCATCGCAGGCGGCCAGCGCCAGCAAGCCGATGCAGGCGGCACCCAAGAAGGCGGCGCGAAAGCCTAGTCCTGTTCTTTCGCACCTCGGCGAGGGGCCAGGATCACTTTGGTCTGCTGCCGAATTGACAGCCGTCTGGGCGATTGGCCGGGTTCCAGGTGTCGAGCTTGTCATGGTCATCTTCCTTTTGGATTGCCAGAGGGTCGTCGGGTTCCGGCCGCCGCGATCGGCTGGGCCTGTCTCTTGGAGCCCGACGCCTCCGAATTCAGAGGGGGTCGCGGCAATCAATGAACTTGCACGGCATCATCGCAGGCGGCGGTGCAGAGGGCGGCGCGGTCTCTTCGCCGCTAATTAAGCCGAAGGCGAGCAGGCAAGCCGCGAATGCCACGCAGGCTGCCACGAGGGCCGACGACGCGAAGCCGGCCCCGTAGGCCGCCAGCGCGACGGAGCGCAGCGGCTCGCGCACGCCGGGCGGTGCGGCCGCCAGCAATCCGGAAAGATCGCCCGATGTCACACGAGCAGCGGCCTCGCGCGCAGTGTCGGCCGACAGTCCGATCTTGGTGGCACCCACAACGAACCGGTCCCGCGCCACGTCGGCGAGGACGGCACCGAGTGCCGCGACGCTGACGAGGATCCCGATGAAGCGCGTCGTGCTAGCGATACCCGAAGCCATGCCAGCGCGATCCTCAGGAACCGCGCCCTGCAGGACTTTCACGGTCTGCCCGTTGAGCAGGCCGGCGCCGCAGCCGGCGACCAGCATGGCGACCAGGAACAGGCTGTATGGCAGATCGGACCCGGCAACGAGCCAGAACGCGGCATTCCCGGCGACGGTGATCGCCAAGCCGGCGGCAAGAAGCGTACGCCCCGAGTAACGGGTCGCGAGCCAGCGCGTCTCCCGCGGGGCAAGCACCATCGGCAGCGCAAAGGGGATCATCGCAATGCCAGCCGCCAGAGGCTCAAACCCGTAAGCGTTCTGCAGGTATAGCGGAAGGAAAAAGATCATGACCTGCGCGCTCGCGCCGTAGCCGATCATCGCGAGCACCGCACCGACGAACGTCCTGCTGCGAAACAACCCGAACTCCACCATCGGGCGGTCCTGACGGACCTCCACAATGACGAAGGCGAGCAGAAACACGAAGGCGACCACAAGGCGCAGGACGATGGTCGGGGTTGACCACCCCGCGTCGTTCCCGTCGATGAGGGCCCAGATGAGGAGCGCGAGGCCCGCACTGAACGTGACCGTGCCGAGGGCGTCGAAGCGTTTGGCGTTAGGGTCGCGAGACTCGCCAATGAACTTCAGGGTCCCGGCGACGAGGATGGCGGACGCGGGGACGTTGACCAGGAACACCCACCGCCATCCGAAGTAGTTCGTGATCACGCCGCCGATGATCGGCCCTATTGCCAGCGCTATGCCGAGGCTCGCTCCCCAGAACGCGAAGGCGTGAGCGCGTTCCGCGCCGGTGAAGGCGTTCGACAAAATCGCAAGGGACGCTGTCAGCAGGAAGGCGCCCCCCACCCCCTGGGCCGCGCGGGCGATGTTCAGCAGCAGCGAGCTCGTCGCCACGCCGCACGCCGCCGACGAGGCTGCGAACACCACGAGGCCGATCAGCATGGACTTCCGGCGGCCTCGAAGGTCTGCATAGTTGCCTGACGCCATGAGGAGGGCGGCGTAGGTGAGGACGTAGGCGCTGATCACCCACTGGACATCGGTGAAAGAGGCCCCGAGCGACCGGCCGATCGCCGGCAGGGAGACCGCCACGATATTGGAGTCGAGCATGATCAACGAAGAAACGAGCGATGCCGTCAGGAGCCGCCACGACTTTGAAGCCGCCTCGAGTTTCGATTTGTTGGCTACGTTCGGCATTGGCACATCTCTCTTGGTCGCATCTCAAAGGGTTGGTGCCACGAGAGTGTCGACTTAATTGGCGCGGTGGTGGCTATCGGCTGGCCTGATACCGCGTGCGGCATTGCCGCCACCCGCGGGTAAGCTGGTATTGCAGGAGGCCGTCGACCACCTGCCAGGGTGTAGCCCGCTGGGGAGTTAGCCCGACTTCGCGGATTGGAGCCATTTTTCATCGCCTGCCCGTTGTGGACCAACGGATTAGGTTGAAAGGTCTTCACTACGGGAGGTGTTGCTGGGTTGGGTTGGCGGCGGCGATCCGGGGCGCTGGTTGGGGCGGCAATTGGAACTTGAGCTGGTTGATCAGCAGTTGCAGCTCGGGTTCCGGCTGGGTGTAGCGGGTCAGCACGAGTTCGCGGCCGTCCGTGGTCGGGAGATGAACGTCGATCATCTGGACGGCAGCAAATTTCTCGAGAGCACTGCGGGCGGTCAAGCCCGGCGCCAGGGCGTGCAGGCGGCGCTGCAGCGTGACGTATAAGCAATAGGCCAGGAAGGCGATGAAGATATGGGCCTCGATCCGGCGTTCTTCTTGATGAAAGACGGGTCGGATGGCGAGGTCGGCTTTGAAATTTTTGAAGGCTTCTTCGACGGCGACGAGCTGGATGTAGTATTGCCAGAGGGTCGCGGGGTCGCTCTCGGTAAGATTGGTACGCAGCAGATAGCGGCCTTCGCGGCGGCGGACCCTGCGCAGCTTGTCTCGGTTGAGGGTGAAGGTGAAGGCGGCCGAGGCTTTCTCGACCTTGACGTCGACGAGGCGCCATCCGACCGGGGCCTTGGCGCGGGCGGCCCCGAGTTTCATCAGCAGTTGCTCGCGGGTGGTCTTCATCGCGGCGAGTTCGTGGAGGCGCCGCCACAGCCATTTCAGCTGCCGCCGGCGCATCGCCCGCTCCTTGAGCACCCGGTCGGCGCTCTCGGCGAAGACATAGAACTCGCCGTCCTGGGCCAGCAATTTGACTTGCAGGCGCGCCTGCTGCCAGGGCTGGTCGACAAGCAGCTTTTCCAGCCGGGTCAGGCGCCCCTTCGGGGTGCCGACCAGATAGCGCACTGGCGGATCGCTCTGCCGCATCTCGGCCAACACCTCCTCGGTCGGAATGCCCCGATCCATCACCCAGACGCGCTGCGCCTTGCCGTACTGTGCCTCGATCTTGGCGAGAAACTGCCGCAGGGTCTGGTTGTCTTTGGTGTTACCGGGGAGGACCTCGTAGGCCAGCGGCAGGCCTTCCGGCGTGACCACCAACGCGATCACCACTTGCGGACAATCCGACCGGCGGTCGCGGCTGTAGCCGTGCCGGCGCTTGGCGCCTTCCGGCAGCGCCGCGGCATCGATCTCGAAGTAAGTACTGGTCAGATCGTAGAGCAGCACATCGAAGCTGGCGTTGAACAGATCCCGCCAGCGCCCGACCAGATGCGAACACAATGCATCCTTGTGCGCCAGCAGCCGGTCGTGACAGGCGTAAAGCTTGTGCGCTTCGGCCAGGCCGAAATCGGCGCCCAGGAGGTCGGCCATGGCGCTGTTCCCAAACCACTCGCGATGCAACTTCCATTCGCTGCCCGGGGCGATCAGCCGATACGCCGCCAAAACCTGGAGAATCTGGTCCCAGCGCGTTCCCTTCCGGCTGGGCGGCAGCCGCTCGGCCCAGAACCGGTCCAATTGCAGCTCGCGCCACAGCTGACCCGCGAGCCAGCACGCGCCCCATTGCCGCGGCCGGCGCAGCGTCAATGCCGAGAGACAAACACGAACCGCCGAGGCGTCGTCGATCGCCTCGCAGCGATCCTCCGGAAACAGCGCCAAGGTTCGCGGCTCGCCGGCCGCCTCGTCGAATACCTCGATCGCCTTGCGCCACGCCGTGGCTTGCGACGAGCCGATCTCTCCCAAATACAGGACCTGCCGCTGCACCACCCGGCCGTTGTCGAGGCGTCGATTCTCCACGATGTTCCAATAGACGTGCGTCTTGCCGTCTTTCTTGCGCCGGATCTGCCGCAGAAACATGATGACGCGAATCTTGGCGCATCAACGCGACCTGGGGAATGGGGTAGGTCTTCACTACAGCGGTTTTCGCCGATTCTCGGCCTTCCCGGCCTCACAAAATCAATTGCTTGCGCCTACCCAACCGCGCGAAAATCGCCGTCACCACCCACCAATCCGCGAAGTCGGGTTAGGGAACGTCTGAATAAGGGCTGATCGCGCGGCAGAGAGGCGTGGCACTGGTGCGGGGTGGCCGACGAAGCGAGTCCACAGTGAGAATGCAGCGTTTGATTGGGTTTGGGCGCCTGCCTCGGGTGTTTCCCGCATATCAGGGATATTACGCCTCTCCTAATCGCAATAGTTGCCGGCGTACTATAAAGAGATTGGCCAAGGCGCAGGTCACGATCAGGCGATGCTCGTTCTTCTTGAGCCCGCGGTAGCGCACCTTGGCGAAGCCGAACACGCGCTTGATAACTCCGATCGAATGCTCGACTTTGGCCCGCACCTTCGATTTGCTGCGGTTCTTGGCGCGCTCCCACCGGGTTGGCGACGCCGCGGTGACGACAGCGGCGGTTGGTGAAATCCTGCGCCCGCGGCGCTTTCTGGCGGATCGCGGCGCGCTGACCGCGATAGGCCTGATCGCCCCAGACACGGGTTTCCTTGCCATGCAGCAGTTCGGGCAAGACCCGGCCGTCGGCGACATTGGCCGGCGTCGCCACCACCGCACGGATCAGCTTGGTTCGGCTGTCGACGCCTAGATGCGCCTTCATGCCGAAATACCACTGGTTGCCCTTCTTGGTCTGATGCATCTCGGGATCGCGCGCCTTGGCCGCATTCTTGGTCGACGACGGCGCATTGATGATCGTCGCATCGACGATCGTCCCGGTCGCAATCTTCAATCCTTTGGCCGCCAGATGCCGCTGCACCTCGTCGAACCGCCGCCGGCCCAGATCATGCTCTTCGAGCAGGTAGCGGAAGCGGCACATCGTCGTCTCGTCCGGCGCCGGCTCGCACCCGAGATCGATCGCTGCCGAAATATCCCGTGGCCGTTACCTGGTATCTGTCTTACAATACCCAGCGTAGAACCCTAGGAGGTACCTCATGAAAGCCGAGAGATACGCGCCCGCCGATCTCAACAATGGCTTCGTTGTCGCGATTGAGATAGTCGCCAAGGCGGGGGAGGAAGACGCCGTCGCGCACGGGCTCGAAATAATGATCGGGCCGACCATGGCAGAACCGGGAGTGAAGCTTTTCTTACCGTACCGCTCTCCCACTAATCACCGCGCGTTCTTCATATTCGAGCTCTACCTCAACGAACAAGGCTGGGCCGACCACCAACAGACCGACCACTTCAAGGCTTTCGTTGTCACGATGCTGCCACGCATCGAAAAGCGCGAGCGCGTGCCTTATGTTCCTTACGCGGCATTTCGATCCTGACATAATAGTGTCACGAGGTGGGAAACCCTAGCCCGGATGCGACGAACCGATACTCGCCAATGCGTCGACTGCCACGGTCGGACGTTCCGGGATTTCCTCACCCATCGCCCGAATTTCGACGGTCTCGACATAACTGCCGTCAATCGTCTCAATCGCACTGATATGAACTGGGTCTTTTGTCAACCGACTGCGTGACACCGTGAAAGGAAAGCCCCTGCTCAAGGAGATTCTGACGCAGAAAGATGCCGCGCTGGCGACCAAAGCCGGGATCGATGCGATCATTGTGTCGAACCGGGAGCTGCGGCAAGGTGTGTTCAGCAGCCTTTGGGTGCCGGATCCTGCGGATCCGACCAAGGTCAAGTAGGCCTCAGTGCATTATTGGGACACAGAAACACGACATCTTGGACAAACCAAGAACGTTGCACCTGTCACATAACCGAAACGGCTGATGATTTCCCTCTCCTAGTCGCGCGGGGCATCTCCAAATCCTATGGCGGTCGCCCGGTCGTGCGGGATTTTTCGGCGCGCATCATGCGCGGCGACCGGGTCGGCATCGTCGGCCCCAACGGTACGGGCAAGACGACATTGCTCAATCTGCTGACCGGCGCGCTGATGCCCGATATCGGCGAGGTTCGGCTCGGCACCAATCTCGCCCCGGTAATTCTCGATCAGCGCCGCGAAACCCTCGACCCGGAACAGAGCCTGACTGAGGCATTTACTGGCGGCAGCGGCGACACTGTGACGGTCGGCGGCCAAAGCCGCCATGTGATCGGCTACATGAAGGATTTCCTGTTCCGCCCGGACCAGGCCCGCACTCCGGTCAGCGTGCTCTCCGGCGGCGAGCGCGCCCGGCTTACCCTTGCCCGGGCCTTCGCCCGGCCATCCAACCTGCTGGTGCTCGACGAGCCGACCAACGATCTCGATCTCGAAACCCTCGACCTATTGCAGGAGCGGCTGGCCGAGTATCCCGGCACGGTGCTGCTGGTCAGCCATGACCGCGACTTCCTCGATCGCGTGGTGACGTCAGTCATCGCGACCGAAGGTGACGGGCGCTGGATCGAGTACGCCGGTGGCTACACCGATATGCTTGCGCAACGCGAACCGGCCGGCCGCAGAACGCTACCCTCAAGGGTCTCCGGAGCGAAGCGACCGCGGCCGGTGACCGAGATCAGAGCGCAACCCACCGCCAGGCCGCGGCGAATTAGTTTCAACGATCGACGTGCGCTGGAGATGCTGCCGGCCCGGATCGCGGAATTACAGACGCAGATTACTGGACTGAATGCCGTCCTGGCCGACCCGGACCTGTATGCCCGCGGTCCGGGACGGTTTGTCGCTACATCACAGGCGCTTGCCATCGCGCGTGATGAACTGGCTGCAGCCGAGGAGCAGTGGCTGACTTTGGAAATGCTTCGCGAGCAAATTGACGATGACGAGCGGTTTCGCATCCGGGGCCGGTCAATTTCCTGATGAGCCCGTCGGTGCCGGCCGCGGTCTTCGCCTCCTACCTGCTCGGCGAGAGCCCCGAGCACCTGATCAATGCCGGCGCTGAGCAGGTGCTCCCGGTCTGCGTGCCGCGCCTTGCGAATCAGCAGAGGATAAGGTGGTCGGCGGCTGGGTCGCCCGAAGGATCGTCACGGCGGGCTTGTTGCCCTTGCTGTGGATCACAAACGGGGGCATTCTGAGATTGAATCGCAGCTTGACGACGCGGACGCGGAAGAAACCCATGCTTTGGAAGTGCGTGACGCTCAATGGTACATGCTTGGTAGCGTTCACAATTTGCGCAGTGACCCTAATCGGCGTGAACATTGGCCACGGGCAGACGCTACAGTACGATCCGAACACGCCAGGGAAAGCTGTACCTGTCCCATACAATTCAAACACCAAGGGTGAAATGAGACCTATTCAGATGCCCCACTCGGGGCCGTGCGATTGGGATCCATGCCTACAGCACTGTCCCAAAAAGGACATGACAACGGTCGGTCATGCGGATTGTCCTCCTCCCGTAGGATCAAAACAAAGGACATGACAACGATCGGTCATGCGCAGATTGTCCTCCTCCCATACGGTCAAAACACGTCGCAGGGTGAGACGGTATGACCGCGGATAAAAAGCGCTGTGGAGGAGCGTGACCGAGTCGACGAAATGGACTGCAATTAGTCTGGTCATAAATGGACTTGCAGTCCTAACCGCCTTAGCCGCGGGTGCAATTGCATATCGGCAATACCGTGCAACTGCGATGCAAGAGAGCGTTAAGCAAACGATAGAATTCCTGAAGCTTTCCTATACCGCCCCGATTAGGCCAGCCCAGGACCATGTGTGGAAGGTGATCGCTGAAAATCAGGATACAGTTAGACGAATGATAACGGATAACATTTATCAGTTCGACCCGTTAACACGCTCCAAGAAGTATCAAGAAAAGATTCAAGCGATCGTGTCTGAAAATAACCTAACAGGCGACGTTGTTTACACTTTCTCCTTTTTTGATCAATTAGCAACCTGCGTGAACGCTGAAATTTGTGATCTAAAAACGACGAAAGCCTTCTTCAAAAGCGATTTTAAGACATTTGCTGACTGGTTCCAGCCGACCGTCGAAGGATTACTGAGAGCCAATGGACAAGGTTATTTCGATACCGAATTTGCCAAGCTGGTATCCCATTTGCAGTGACACTGATACCGCGGTCGAGAGAAATCAGCGGCGGTGACGCTGATGTCAGCAGCGATCACGGCAACTGCGGACAACGTGGACAGTCCAGCACCATGATCTCAGACCCGCTAAGCAGCGTCATTTCTCTGATCGCCGTTGGTTCAAGCGGACGGCGTCCGCCACTCTCTCAACCCGTACCCCTCGCCACGGACGTTGTCGAACATAGCCTTGGCGCGGCCGAGGTACGAGGTGATCCTCGACCGATCGCGCGGACCGTCTTCGAGGATGCCCGACCGGACAACTCCTTCTCTCGGTCCCCCGCAAGAGAGAGAACGGTTTTCGAGATTGCCGCCGACTTGCGTTCCACGCCCGTGACCTCACAATGTCGGCCATCTCCGACGTAAATTCTGGCCCCGCGCGTTCACTGAATGTTCTATTAAACTTCGCGAGAGCAGGGTGTCTTTCAGCACCGAGGTGGGACCCCACCCATAAACTGCAGCAAGATATTGAGCTGTCTCGCAGATTTGCCTCTGGGGTGGGTCCAGATCGGCGCCGATTGGGACCCCACCCTCCAGGCAAATAGCGCCCACAAATCAAAGCCTCGTTTCAGAGTCCGGGTGGGGTCCCACTTCGTTGCTGATTTACACCCTTCCCTGCCGGGTTCAAAGGGTGATGCGACTGGTTTTTTAGTAAAAGACGCGACCGTTGCGAGATGCCCAGGACGTGATTTCCCGCCTGGTAACGGCCTCTACGGATACATTCGACAAACGTAGCCAGAGATCTTTGTGAACAAAGTAAAACTCCGGCTGGTCATCCTTTTCGAGGACGAGATTATCCTGACTTGCAAAAAGAACAAGTGCCGTTCCTACTCCGCATCGCGAACTCCTATGTCATGACCTTGTAGATGAGATCGTTAACCAATGGCCGCGAGATCGATCTCCCTAATGATTGGGAAGCCGGTCGTTTCGGCCTCGGTCATGCCGACGGCGCGATTGTGACCTCTCAATTTCGGATTCTTCTGTCGAACCCATGCCCGGGCAATGGTCGAGTCTCGGCGGGCGACCGTCGAACCGACCGGAGATGGTCGGCGTAGACGGCTGGGAAATTGGAGTGCTCTGGTCCCCGCGCTTGCCTCCTTCAACCTCGGCGTCGAGATCCGACCAGGCGTCCAACGACTTGGCAGCCGAGTTTGTCCGCGGAAAAATACGAGAGATTGTGCACGACCCAGAGGTCGCCGAGCTGCTTTCGCCGAGGAACGTCTTCGGCTGTTGCCCTGGCAAGCGGCAAGACGCAGCAAGAAATTGCCGCTGCATGTAAGGGGGCTCGCCCCAACCATGTCGGCGCCGCCATTTCCGGGCACAAGCGGGCGGGCCGCATCGAAGAGCGCGACGGGAAGCTCTACGCCACGCAGTCGAGGGGGGACGGAGCAACGCCCGCGATCTGACACCGGGATGAATTAGATCGCCGGCCGACGCGAAAGGGGCTGCGGAATGGACGGGATCGTCTTGGGAGATACGCTAGATTCCTTTCGACAGAAACGCTTCTTAACCGCGGAACGACGCGCAAAAGGATCAGAATTAGCCGCCGTTTCCGCCGTTCTCTTGACTACGCTCCCGCCTCGGGTCGCCCGATGAGGCTAGGCTTCCCGGCGGGTCACCGAAGGCCGACGAACCCGATCTAGCGCAGCTTTTCGTTCAGGTGGGACGGAGAGTTCGAATCCGGCTTCCTCCAGCGCGGAGTTTAGTGCGAACCCATCACGCTGCCCTTGAGAAGCGAGGGCTTCCGAGCGCTTCACCCATTTCCAATGTAGCGGTTTCTGCTTCCACGAGGCTGCTGCACCGGCAACTTGGCACTACTGGTCGTGTCGTGCTGACCTTGACCGGATTCGAAGTTAAACTGACAATGCCCGCCGATCTGGTGGTGCTGCAGCAAGATGCTCTGCGATCAGGACACAGGACCAAGACCGTGGGGCGTCATCGCCGCCACCATATCGTCGATCCATGCCTTGTCGTTGCTGATCGTTTCGAGTTCCGCCCGCAGCTCGGTCTCGCTCATGCTGCAGGATCGGATGACTTGCAGATCCTCCTCGTCACCGTCGAGGTCGGAGCTGATCTCTAGCCTGATCCCATTGGGATCAAAAAAATAGAAGGAATGGATCGCCGGGGGAATCACTCGGAGCGGCCCCGCGTTTATGGTGACCCCATTCGCTTTCAGTCGCTCTAATATCTCCCGATACCGTGCAGGGCCACAGGCGAATGAAACATGTTGCATCGCACCGATCGCGTCGCGGTCAGCCTTGGCAATTCCTTTCGGATATTCGAAGAAAGCGAGCAAACTGTCGCCGCCCATATCAAGAAAATAATGGGGAATGTTGGCGTAGGGCGGCGCACCGTTCCCGTGCGCATGGCTCGCGCCCGGCGGGCGTGAAGGCGTTCGCAATCCGTGCACGATCGGCATGCCCAGCACGCGCACATAGAAATCGAGCGTCATCCGCATATCATCGGTGACGAGCGCAAGGTGATGGATGCCACGCAACATCGGTTTACCCACGGCAACCGACAACTCGCGCGACCGGGATCGAGGTGCAATCGTAACGGTGCCCATGCGTTCCTCTCTTCGCTCTCCTAACCAGTAGGATACCATCCATGGTGAAGCAATTCTTGAAATTATCGCTGGCGATTTACGCCGTCCTTGGGCTCCCCATGGAGCCTGCCACCGCTCAGCAAACCGGCGGGATCCTCAAATTCTTTCATCGCGACAGCCCGGCGAGCATGTCGATCCACGAGGAGGCAACGATCTCGACCGTGGCGCCGATGATGGGCGTCTTTAACAACCTCGTATTGTTCAAACAGGACGAGAAGCAGAACCGGCCGGAATTTATCCAGCCGGAACTGGCCGAAACCTGGTCGTGGGACGAGGGCAACACCCGGCTTACCTTCAAGCTGCGCCAGGGCATCAAATGGCATGACGGCAAGCCGTTCACGGCCGCCGATGTCAAATGCACTTGGGACCTCTTGATTGGAAAATCGCAGGAGAAGTTAAGGCTCAACCCGCGCAAGGCCTGGTACCGCAACCTCGAAGAGATCGTCATCAACGGCGATTATTCCGTCACATTTGTCTTGAAGCGGTCGCAGCCGGCGTTTCTCGCGTTGCTGGCCTCGGGCGATTTACCGGTCTATCCGTGCCATGTCAATCCGCGGGACATGCGCACCCACCCGATCGGCACTGGGCCCTTCAAATTTGCCGAATTCAAGCCGAACGAATTCATCCGGGTTGTCAAAAACCCGGATTACTGGAAACCGGGACGTCCATACCTCGACGGCATCGAATGGACGATCATTCCGAACCGGTCGACCCAGACGCTCGCCTTTATCGCCGGCAAGTTCGACATGAGCTTTCCTTACGAGGTGACCTTGCAGTCGATGCGCGACATCCAGAACCAGGCGCCGAATGCGATCTGCGAGATGACGCCGACGCCGGTGGCGATGAACCTGCTCGTCAACCGAGATGCAGCACCGTTCAACGACCCCGACATTCGACGGGCGATGCAGCTGACGATCGACCGCAAGAGCTTTCTCGACATTATTGCCGAGGGCCAAGGCGACATAAACGGCGCGATGCAGTCGCCGCCTGCTGGCCTGTGGGGGCTGCCCCCCGAGGTTCTCGTGACCCTTCCGGGCTATGGCCCCGATATTGCGGCCAACCGTGCCGAGGCGCGCAAGCTGATGGAGAAACACGGCTACGGCCCTGATCACAGGCTCGCCGTCAAGGTCGCGACCCGCAACATTGCGCAATATCGCGACCCGGCGATCATTCTGATCGACCAGATGAAGGAGATCTACATCGATGGCGTGCTCGATGCGGTCGAGACGGCCAACTGGTTCCCGAAGATCGCCCGCAAGGACTACATGGTCGGCGCCAACCTGTCGGGCAGCGGAGTGGATGATCCCGATGCCTATTTCTTCGAGCACTACGCCTGCGGCTCGGAGCGCAACTACACCAACTATTGCAATCCGGAGCTCGAGAAGATGTATGAGGAGCAATCGATGGAGCCCGACAAGACAAAACGCAAGCAGCTGGTCTGGGAGATCGACCGCCGACTGACTGAAGACGCGGCGCGCCCGATGATCTTCAACTACCGGCTGGGGACCTGCCGATCGCCGGCGGTGCACGGGATCACAATCATGGTCAACAGCCTGTTCAATGGATGGCGGTTCGAGGATGCCTGGCTCGGCCAATAGAGGTGGTTCTCGTCAGCAACGAGCTGTTCCCGACTTGAGCGGCGAAGGGGCGGCGCAACCGCCGGTGCTGCGCCCGCGCCTCATCATCCGGCTCAGCCCGCAACCGGCCAAAGATCTTAGCGACGTGCTGCAGAATTTCGTGGCCAATTTCGAGCGCGCCTATGGCGAGCTGCGCACCGACTACCTGCTGCGCAAGCAAACCGGCGCGGGCCGGGCACGCGTACTGCTCGCGATCTGACGGACTTACGCCTCCGATTTAACGGGCTCGGTGTCGTGGAATCGGCTATAGTCGATAGCCAGGCGGCCATCTTTGGTCTCGGTGAACACATCGACGAAACGATGGCCCCAAAGGACCTCGTGCGCGAGATAGGAGGTGCGGGCATGGACGGCCTGCGAGAGAGTCTCGTCGAGGCCGGTGACGGTCACAACGATCTCCACAGCTTCGCCCGCCAAAGACGAAGCCGTGGCGCCCGATAACGGGCTCGCCGCATCTATCGGGTGCATCACCGTGAACGTCATTGCAAAAATCGGGCTGCGCTGGCGAGCGAGTTGCAGATCGTAGAAACGGCGCATCCATTCGCCTTCAGCCGTGCGCTCGTCGCGCACGAGGGTGACGGCGACCTGCGCCTCGAGAATCTGATTGCGGCGTTCGTTGGCCAGGCGAAACGATAGCGTCGGCACGCCGTTATAAGGCGCGATGACGGCGACCTTGCTGAACGTGACGCGGGCCGTTGGTCGGGAGAATCGGGCGAGTACCACACCCGCGGATGCCGCCAGAAGGATCAATCCGAACATTGCTTCGACGGTCATGACAATGTTGCCGTAGAGCGTCGCCGGCGACATCTGGCCGTAGCCGATCGTCGAGATGGTCTCGACGCTGAAAAAGAAGGCGTCCGAAAATGCGCCGGGCCGGGCATTCGCGATTGCCGCGTCGCCCAGCAGATAAAGCACCGCGAACAGAATGTTCAAACCCAGATAGACTGCAGCCAAGCCCAGCAGGAAAGCCCACCAGGGCAATGTCAGCAGATGATGATAGAGATCGCCCAGCCACCGGTCGCGAAGCCCGATCGCCACCACACGGTCGCTGGCTTCCCGCTGCACGAGGTGGGTGGGAGCGCGCGGGACGTTACCAGGAACAGCTGGCGTAGCGGCTGTCTGGTCCTTCACTCGGTCCTCCCTCTCCTGGCCGCTGATCCGGCCGAACAGTTTCGGACCTTCGGGGAAATCGGGTACACCGACATCCTCGTGCGCCATCTGACCAACGATCAGCCGAAGGTCCTGGGGCTCCCTGGAGCGGCTGGCCGCGGTGCGCGCGGCGCTGGCCTGAATAACCTCGCCGCTCTTGGAGCACGATTACAACGCTGTCGCAGGGAGGATCTCCAATGCGCGACGCGGACGCAAGCGATAGAGGCATTAGCGGGTGTGCGTGTCCTCGGGATCGCCGGGCAAGCCGTGGCGGGTCTCCACCGGGTCGGACAAGCTGGTCGACATTAACGAGACGCCAATCGAGCGCATTACCCCAACCGGTATCGCGGCGAACACCGCCGCGACCGGCTCGCCGACGTTACGCGATTGGCCGATCAGGCTCATTTGCGCGGGTTTAGCGCGGCGGCGGAAAATTGGCGGTCCCCGTAACGAGATCGTCCGGAAGCATCGGCGGAAGCCCAACACCGGCCGCTAGCACGATCGCCGCATCAGAATGACGCGCTGGCCCCGCAGCGAGCCGCTGCCGGGCCTTTTCAACATAGGCGGTTCGACGCGCGGGCGATCCGAAACGCCACAGCCGATGCCATCCGCGTGACCTGATGGTAGTGCACGTGGATTTCGCCATGTTCTCTCGTCGTTAATGTTGGCATGAGGGCATCCTCTGTTGTGGATTGGAGCGAAAAAGAGGAGCCCAGGGGCGCGACGGGACTCCCCACCTTGAGGCTATCGTTCGCCGGCTCGATCTGCTGAGCTCACAACTGAATCAGCCCACCTTAGCCTAGGAATCATTTCGTCCGGTCATACCACCATTCCAGCCGAGGCGTTGGAGCGGAACCCGGAAGGTAGGACGGAGCTCACCCGAGGTGACCTTTGTCACGAGGCTCCGGTCCCACCAGTTACCCAGCGAAACCGCTCGTCAGCTTCCGGACCTATCGACAATTATCCGGGTGGAACCCTCCTCCACTGATGATTTGCGCCTTCAGGGCGCACTGCCAAAGGCGGACCTCGTGCATCGCAGCCTTGGCCAGGCAATTTATCAGTTATGGGCGATGATGTGCCTTGGCGGCCGTCGCTCCGCCCCAGAGCGAACCGGGATTGGCTCGGTCTCCATGAAGCTCCATCATCCGGTCGAAGAGTTCGCGCACGGTCGTGGTCTCCTCGTTGAGGCGCATGAAGTCCCGGAAGTAACTGCGCGTTTCTTCGATGATCCGAGGGTGGTCGTCGTTCTCGGGTCGTTTGTGGCCGGCGATCACAGTGCGGGGTTTCAGCGACTCGAGCTTGTCGAGGGCGGCGATCCATTTGAGCCAGGTTTGCGGGTTGCCCTCCGCCATGTAGGGATGGACACCGTTGTAGGCGACGTCCCCGGCAACCACCAGATCGATGGAAGGGACGTGCAAACTCGTGGACAAGGCCGTGTCGGTATAGCCGGTGTCAACCAAGACCAACTCGTGCCCTTCCACTTCGATCGTGTTCCCTTCGAGCGTATCGGCCACCGCGAGCTGTTTCGGGAGCTGGCCGGGAAAGCGCGAACTCCAGAAGCTGTTGAAATAGGGCGGATCGAGCTCATGACGCATGACCTCCACGATGTCAGGTCTTGCCACCGCCCGTGCATGGGGGAAGCGCTGCTTGAGCAGCCCTATGCCAAAGAAATGATCGCCATGGCCGTGGGTCGCGTAAATCGTGGTCAGGTTCTTGCCGCTCGCCGCGACCCAGTCCGCCAGGGCCTGCGAGGCTTCGGCGGTAAGGAAGGTGTCGACCAGCACGGCGTCCCGCTCGCCATAGATTAGCGTGGACGAATTGGGTACCCAGGCTAGGGACTGGTAGCCTGGCGGCAACTCCCGGTTGAGGCCAGGCCGCTTGGTGACGAACACCGACCACTGCAAGGGAGCGTTTTTATGGTTCGATCCGATCATGAGAATTCCTCCGTGAGTTTTGCGTTACGTTCGGCTTTGTCGCCCCCCGCCGCAAGCCACAACCACTATGTCGATCGGAGCGGCACTTACGGCCGAGATAAATTAGAATTTGTCAATACTGCCGTTCCCTTGGTTTTCCTTTCAACGTGCCCTTGGTTTTCCTTTCAACGTGAAATCGTTGATCGCGGGCCTTGCGCCAGCCGTCGATCAGGTGCTCGTGGTCGTCGGGGCGGTTTTCGGCCGGCCGCGTCCCGGTATATCGAGAGGGAAAATCGTCGCCGAAGCGTTCGGTCGCTTCGGCGTGGACGCGTTGCGCCTCGCTTGCCTGTCCCGTCTGTCCCAAAGCGGCAATCAGCGTGCGGTAGGCCGGCCCGAGATACGGGTAGGCCTGACAGGTTTGGCGGGCGATCGCGACTGCCGTTTCGTAGTCGCCCATCCAATAGTAGGCGCGGCCGAGGAAATGCTGCCAGGACGGCAGCCGCGGGTGCAACGGGCTCAGCCGCATCGCGGTTTTGAGGGCCTCGATGGCCTCGTGCGGCTGACCGCCGAACGTGCGGGCGTGGCCCTGGTAGCCATAAACCCAGGCGGAATTCGGGGCGAGGCTGACAGCGAGGTCGGCCTCGGCGAGGGCTTCCGCGTGCCGTCCCATGTGTGTCAGCGCGACCGATAATGCGCCATGCCCGATCGCCTCGGTGGGATCGAGGGCGACGACGCCCCGTGCGTGTCGCGTGCCGCGGCCGAAACGCAGATGGCGCCGGGATCGGCGAGCGCCTCCAATCGGGCAGCGATGTTCACCCCGTCGCCAAGCAGATTGTCGCCGTCAACCATGACATCGCCGACATGCACGCCGATCCGTAAATGCATCGGCTCATCGGCGCTGTCGTCGGCATTTTTTGTGGCTATCGCGATCTGCACGGCGACTGCGCATTGCACGGCATCGACCGCGCTGGCGAAGTCGGCGACGACGCTGTCGCCGGCGGTGTTGAATATCCGGCCCCGGTGTGACGCAATCAGCTCATCGATGGTGACGCGGCACGCCTTCAGCCGGGCAAGCGTGCCGGTCTCGTCGCGCGCCATCAACCGGCTGTAGCCGGCAATATCGGCGGCGAAGATCGCGGCGAGTTTGCGCTCTACCGGCTGCACGGGCACGCGTCGGCTCCTCCCCGGTGCAGTATATCGACCAGCGCAGCTGGCGCGCCACCTTTCAAGCGTCGTGCGACAGGGAGAGGAACCTGAGCGTCCGCTTTCGATCACGGTCGCCCGATGTCGGCGGCCGCAACGAATGGTCGGTCAGGGTCGATACTTGCCGATCGATGCGCAGCCCGGCGTCGCGGCCAAAAGCGTTCCGGAAATATTTCCAGAATGTGTAGATCCGCCCGTCGGGATGCAGCGCCCGCAGCCTGCCACCTGCTCCGGCTTCTGCTGTCCGAGGAAAGCGGTTACATCACGGGCGCCGAGATCGCAATCGATGGAGGCGTCTCACTGTAACCTGATAGTTGCGGCAAACGACTGGTTATGCCGGACTTCGACGCTGTATCGCTGCAGCAACGGCCCAAACTTAGGAAACTAGGCATCGCCGGCGTCGAGAGCAGCATTGCCTCGGTCGCCGAGATTTTCACCTTGCAGGGCGACAACCGGATGCGCGAGTTGGAACGCCGCTTTCTGCGCTGAGGTTCTACAGCGGATAGCGCGTGGAAAAGGGCCGGCTGCTTGCTTTTGGCGAATAAGCCACAGCTCAAGATTCTGCGCGAGCGGGCGGTATAGGAGGGCTCGTTCGCCCCGCTGCCCCGGTTCACGGCGCCGCTCGTCGACGTCGTCGACCCGGACGTCATTTTCCGCGAAATTCCGGCGAGCGCTTCTGGCGAAAGGCCAGCGGCGGGCATCCTCGCTGGTAACGACGCAATCGACCCCCGGCACAGCGAGCGCGCCGGCGACATCCACGGACAGGATCTCGGCATGGGCATGAGGCGAGCGAAGGACTGACCGCGTTCCCTCGCGGCACGACCCGCCTCCGCCCGACGGCTTTTACTTGGGGAAGAGATACTTGGGCGCTTAGCAGGCCTCAAACCCGCTGCGGGCCCAACTGTTTGGTAGCGTAAGCTCAACTAAAGATGTACGGTCAGATAATCGTAGAGTAATTTTCGACTGTCGGTCTACTCCAGCCGCCCCCTGGTTGGCAATTCGGGTTGCGCTGGATGCCGCCCTGGCCGGGGGTTGCGATCAGCATTCCGACATCGACGCTGCTCTTCTGGTGTCTCGCCCCATTTTTCGTGAACCCGAGCTTTGCTGCTGAGCCCGTCCCTTTTTTTGGAGCGCATATGCAACGGCGCGCCTTTTAGCAGCTTCCAGCCGTAGCTTGTCTTCATGGCCGCCCCGTCCGCCGCACCAGGCCGTATGCGCCGACAAGATCGCCGGCTTGATCGATGAGCCGTCCGGGACGGGCGGCTCGGTCGACCGCGATCACTCGGCAATGAAAGGCCTCGAGCGAGCCCCGATGCCCGATGCTGATCACTGTCGTCGCTGGCAAGGCATCAGCGACCGTGCGATAGAGCGCCACCTCCTCCTCCTCATCAGTCGCGGAGGTGGCCTCATCGAGGAACAGCCAGTCCGGCTTGATCAAGAGGGCGCGGGCGATCGCGAGCCGCTGCTGCTCGCCAAGCGACAGCGCCTGGGCCCAATGCGCGTCCTCATCCAAGCGTTGGCTCAAATTGGACAACCCGACGGCGGCCAATGCCGCCCGCGCCTCGGCCTTCCGGTCCAACGCCGGCCGGGCGGGAAACCACAAGGACTCGCCCAAGGTCCCGATCGGCATGTAGGGCCGCTGCGGCAGAAACAGCGTCCTGGCGCCGGCCGGCAGGCGGATATGCCCGGTCGCGAACGGCCACAATCCCGCGAGGACGCGGAAGAGCGTGGTCTTGCCGCTGCCCGAGGGTCCCTGCAACAGTACCGACTCGCGCGGTTTGAAACTCAGCGTTACCGGAGCGAGCAGCGGCGCTCCATCGGGCAGAGACACGCCGACATCCTGCAAGTCGATGGTGTCCTGCACGGCCGTTTCCGTGCGCGGGCGAAGGACTGCCGCGGCGGTCTCGCGCTTGATCTCGGCGGCGAACTCGGTCAACCGATCCACAGTCGCGCGCCATTCGGCGAAGGCCGTGTAGTTGGCGATGAACCAGGACAGCGCCTCGTTGACACGTTCAAATGCGTTCGCGATCTGGATTAGTACGCCGAGCTGGATCGCGCCGGAGAAATATCGGGGCGAGGCGATCAGCAGCGCAAAGGACGAGGTACCCTGGCTGAACAACAGCTGGAACATCAGGTACTGGTTGCCGCAGAGGATGATGCGCTTGAAATTGTCGTAGAGGGTGCGGAACCTCCCGAGCGCGATGCCGCGCTCCTGCGCTTCGCCGCCATAGAGCGCGATGCCCTCGGCCTCCTCGCGAAGGCGCACGAGACTGAAGCGGAAATCCGCCTCGACCGCCTGCTGTCGGTTGTTGAGGCGGATCAGCGGCCGACCGATCAAATGCGCGATCGCCGATCCGAAGCCGGAGTACAGCACCGCTACCCAGAACATGTAACCCGGGATCGTGATGGCGAAACCGCCGATCGGCAGCGTGATATTGCCGGAGAGATACCAAAGCAGCGCGGCAAAGGAGGCGAGCGTCGCCAGCGAGTTGAGGAAGCCCAGACCCAAGAACATGGACCGCTGGATAAAGAGGCGGACGTCCTCGGAGATCCGTTGATCCGGGTTGTCGACCCGCCCCGAAAAACGCATGCGATAGAAGGTCCGGTTGGCGAGCCAACGAGTGACATATTGATCGGTCAGCCAGCGCCGCCAGCGGAGCTGGAGCGTCTGATCGAGATAAACGCGCAGCACCGCGACCACGAGGTAGAGCAAGATCAGCACGATAACGATGACAAAGGCGCGATAGAAGCCGGGAGCGTTCCGCTGCTGCAGGGCGGTGAAAAGTGCCCCATTCGCCTGGTTCTGCAGTACGTTGACGCCCACCAAGCCGAGGTTCAGGCCGATGATCGAGGTCAAGAGCACCCGCGCCGACCACCGTTCCTCACTTCTCCAATAGCCCTTTGCCAGAATCCAGACGTCGTATGCGAGCTGTCTCAGCCTCGTCATCACACTCCCGGCAAAAATCCTACAGATCTGATTGGCTAAGAAGCTTAGGCGCCCAGAGCTTATGGGCCCTTAACGAACGATTGGTGCTGGGTTGATTCATCGACCAAAGCCGGGGCCACCCCCCGGCCGGTCACGACACACGATGTGAAGCGGCTCCTCAAGCGCCGCTCAAATCGGAAAGGTGCTCGGCGGGGGTCGGCGTCGGGTACTTTGGTCCGGTCCTTCTGCCCTTGTTCAATGGAATATCGTGAAAAGCATCGGGCGGGCGCGATATCCGCTCGGCGCCGTGTGTCGCATCAGGTGGTCGACCTTGCCCTTGGTCGGACCAGGGAGATAGAAGCCCATTTCAGACCCCCTCTCGGTTGCCACGCCGGAGCCCGGCCTCACGTTCGGAGGACGTTCGTCGGGCGGTCGCACTTATGCCGGAGGAGGGTTGATCAATCGTTAGCCAACGAGCCCGCGGGCACGCTTTCAGCGCCGAACCATGCCGCGTAGCGCCGGGTGACGCCGTCGCGCTTGGCAAATTTCACCGCCCTGATTGCGGTGGTCTGGTGTACAGAACACGCGGGCCGCGAACTGCTTTGCCGCATGGTCGAGCGCGCCGATGTATTGCTCGAAAATTTCTCGCCCGGCACGATGGACGGTCTCGGAGTTGGTTGGAGCCGGCTGCGCGAGATCAACCCGCGCCTGATCTATGCCACCGGCACCGGCTTCGGGATCAGCGGGCCGGACCGCGACAATCTGGCAATGGACATGACGATCCAGGCCGGCTCGGGAATCATGAGCGTGACCGGCTTTCCCGACGGGCCGCCGGTCAAGGCCGGTCCGACCCGGGTCGATTTCATGGGCGGCGTCCACCTCTGGTATAAGGACAGAAGGAGCAGCACGAGGCCGAGCACGATAATCAGTACCGTCGGGACCCACGGCGTGCGATAGGTTTGATGCAGTCGCGCATAGCGCTGGTGAAGCGCGTTGTCTCTGCCCATGGAAAACATTGTGCGCGTAAATTGTAGGATCGAGGTTTCCAGCGTGCCGACCGTGCTTTGATTTAATGCCAATAATCAGCGTTTTGGCGGGGTCCCTATCGGCGCCGATCCGACGGCAAGTCAGGTTCGCATCTGACTCACCGCTGGAGGAAGGCGGATTCGAACTCGTGGTCCCACTTTGAGAAGAGCCGCCCTCCGCAAGACGCGCCGCAGCGATACTGAGTGGTTCGGCCGGCGAGAGCGGCACCACTCGGGGGGGGACCAAAAGTTAGAACCCGCTTCGCCTGCGGGGGAATTTTTATGATGGGCGCATGCGTCAGATCACCAATTCGTGGACGACGCCGCGTACATCAACCTCGAAATCGAGACCCTGCACCGGCGGGCGCGCGAAATGCCAGGCCAAACCGCCCGACATTGCTCCCCTGCGGACGAACTCGTCGGCCAGGAGCGGATGGATTTCAAAGATGGTATAAACCTGGGTCGCGGTCACATCGGCCCAGCTGAAGCGCCGCCATGCGCTGCTCCATCGCCCCGAGTACGAAGCTTGCTTTCTCGCGCATCGCCTCGGGTGAGTGGTCGCCGGGCCGGATGATACGCCCCTCATAGCTGGGGCCGCCCTCGCGCGCTTCGCCGCTTCCGGCAGCGACAAAGCTGCGCGCCGCGCTGTTCGCGCTCGGCACCGTATAGCTGAAGGCGTAGAACGACGGCGTGGCGGGCGGGTCGATTTCCGGGCAGACGTTCGAGCGGGCAACCGGGTTGACCTCGTCGCGGAAAATCCCCCAGGCGGCCAGCCGCTCGACATAGTGCTGATTGAAAGCGACAAAACCGGCGTCGGTGAATTGCGCCGGGGAGCGCAGCTCGCAGGCGCAGAACGCGGTCGGCGAGCGTCCGATGCCGGCGAGATAGGCTTCGATGGCATCAAAACCGTCGGTAAGCACCTCAAATCGACCAATATGCTGGAGCGCCTCAACGAGGAGATCAGGCGCCGCACCCAGGTTGTGCGCATCTTCCCCAACGGCGAGAGCTGCCTGCGGCTGGTGCGGGCACTGGCGGTCGAGACCCACGAGAACTGGCTCGAGCAGCATCGCTACCTCAACATGGACGATCTGCGCGAGCACAAGAAGGAGGCACTGCGACGTGCGGCCTGACCCCCGACCCGTTCAGCCTAGCACCGTGCTCGCTCTGTCAAGGACGCTGCGCGCCGGCTCCGCCGGTGCCGCCGCGTCGCGGCGGCATCCTTGACTGCCGCTGCGCGCGGCGCTCTGCCGGTCGGCAGGTCGGGACGAAGGGATGGTCATTTCCGATCGAACAAAGGGATGCTGCTCTAGTGACCTGAATGAACCAGCCCACCCTAACCATGACCAATTTGCTGAACTTGACGCATACAACTGGGGCGGTGGCCGACCGAGATATTGCGCCCTGACCCGCGCCCTTGGCTCCACGCCGACGCGTTCCCCCAACCAAAGCTGAGGGCCTTTCCCGCTCGCGCCCGACCGGAACCACGCCAGTCCGTGCGCGGTTTAGGAAATGTCGAGGGAGGATGGAATGATCAAGCAAGTACTGGCCGGGGTAGCCGCTGTCGGCACCGTCTCAGGCGTGGCGTCGGCGCAGACCTACATTTCGATGTCGCCCCCGCCTGCCGCTTTCGCGCCCCCATCGGTTATCGCCCCCCGCACGCCGACGACAACCACGGCGAGATCCGCCGACGATCAGCGGGAAGTGACGATCCAGAAGATGGTCGATGGGAAGGGTGATAAGGGCGGCATTGAGACGAACGTTCTAGCTGGCTCGCCGTAGCGGGCTAGCCACAATTCGGGCCGGAACAGCTTCCCGGAGAACCACCCTTTATTCGCCGGGTTCCTCGCCGCGGACCGCGAGAAGATCGTTGCGAGCCTCCGGGGCCACGATCTGATCCTGGTGCTCGGAGCACCTGTTTTCACGCACCCGATTCGAACTCGCGGTCCCACCGCGATCGCGAGCTCGGTTAGCGGGCCGTGCTGGTCGATTTTCAGCAGGGCGCGCGCGACCCACTCCCACGATTGATGTGGAGTGCGCTCCACACTTGTCCCTGAGTTCGAATCGTCGGTCCGCTTGCCGACCAGCACCCGAACTGCCAAGTGGCTAACCCGATATCGACGCACGGGCACGGGGTAGCTCGCCAGGCAGCTGGCGGAAGCCGCCCGCTTCGCGATCGACGACCCGACCGTCCTTGATGATGGTCGAAATTTCGCTCGGCCGCTGCAGTACGGTAATATCGGCAAGCGGATCGCTGTTCCAAATTCGCCGCGGGAACAGAAGCAGGCAGCTAAGAGGCGATCTCCTGCACCGCCCCATGACGGCCTAGCCCGTGAAGACGATCAAGGGGGAACCCGATCGCATTCGGGCCGCTTTACAGCATGGAGTTGCGGCCTCGCTCTCCGCCGTCACAACGATCGACGTATGGCGGCCGGGCATCGGCGAGAAAAGACCTTTTCGGCCCCGGTCTACCGACTGGGCTCGGTGATAAGGATACTATCGTGAGAAACTGGTGGACGGTAGCGCCCTCGTCGACGGAGCAGCAGATCGAACCCGAACAGATCCAGAGCGCCCAAGAAGCGGTGGCGAGCGGCAAAGCAACGCCCCACGATATCGTCTCGGCTGGTATTCTCGTCCTCGCGGTGCTCGCCACCGTGTACACCCTGTACTTCGGCAAGGAGATCTTGCTCCCGATCGCCCTTGCGCTCGTCCTAAAGCTGCTATTGCAGCCTGCGATGCGCTTGCTACACGAGCGGCTTAGGCTCCCCGGAGCACTCGCGGCTCTCCTGCTCATTATCGCAGTCTTCAGTGCCGTCGCGGCCGTCGGTTTCACCATCTCTGTCCCCGCATCCGGCTGGATCCAAAAGGCCCCTGAAAGCTTGCCGCTGCTGAAAGACAAGCTCGCGATACTGCGCCAGCCTCTCGATTATCTACAGAACGGGCTGAAGGAGCTTGAGAACCTAACGGGTCCGAGTGGTGGAGACGGGCAAACCGTAACCGTGAAGCAGGGGAGCGGCCTAGCGGGTTCCCTTGCCACTGGCACCGCGACGACGCTCTCTCGCAGCTTCACTACGATGATTATCCTGTTCTTCCTTCTAGCCTCCGGCGATCGTTTGCTGCGCGGTTTCGTCGAGGTGCTGCCTCGTTTCAAGGACAAACGCACAGCCGTGGAGATCGCCACCGAGATCGAGGAGAACATCAGCGGCTATCTGCTCACGATCACAATGATGAACGCCCTCGTCGGCGTCGCTACCGGGATTGCTATGAAGCTCTGCGGCCTGGGCGATCCGATACTCTGGGGCGCCATGGCATTCCTGCTGAACTACATTCCGATCCTCGGCCCGATGACCGGCGTGGTGATCTTCTTTCTGGTCGGTATCGTGACCTTCGACTGGCCCTGGTACGCTTTCGTGCCGGCCGGCATCTATCTCCTGATCCATATCGCCGAGGGCGAAACGATCACCCCGATGCTACTAGCCAAGCGCTTCACCTTGAACCCGGTGCTGGTGATCATCTCCCTATTCTTTTGGCATACGATTTGGGGCATCCCCGGCGCGCTTCTCGCCGTGCCTCTCCTGGCGATCTTCAAGATTGTCGCCGACCGTATTGAGCCGCTGAAGCCCCTCGGGCATATTATTGGCTCGTAACGCCTGCACGCACTGAAAGGGCCGCATCGATGGTCCTCGCTGAACCCGCTGAGAAGCGCATATAGCGTGAGCCGACTATAAGGGGATCGAGCTAGTTGCTGGCCAGCGCAACTGCGAGGGGCGAGTTCCGGTCAAGCGGGCAAAGAGAGATCGTCAGACGTAATGCGACGCCCATCCAAGTACGATCTCCTATTTTTCCGCCGTTACAAGTTGCCGGTGCGCCAAACACTCAGGAAATTTCGGCCCAAGCTGCACCGGCTCATCAGGAGGTCCTGGTTCCTGTCGCGCTGCTATTACCGCTATCGAGGCGCTCGCCTCCGCGGCAGACCAAGGCAAGAGGTGTGGTATTTCGCCTATGGAGCCAATATGGACGACGGCACTTTTCGCGCTCGTCGCGGCATACAGGCGCTGGAGTGTCGTCCCGGCCGCATCAAGGGCTACCGGCTTCGCTTCAATCTCGATGGCAGACCCAAGGGCAAGGCCGCACCTGCAAATTTGCACCCCGACCCCGGCGCGGAGGTTTGGGGCGTACTTTACCGGATCACGCGACGCCACTTGCTGCGCCTTGACTCGACGGAAGGAGTACCGGGTCGCGGGTACCGCCATATCGAGATTGCGGCCGAAGATCGTAATGGTCGGGTGGTCCAGGCAGTCACGTACATGGCTCAGGGTAATGAGGTGGATGGAAAGCCGTCGCTGCGGTACATCACCTTATTGCGGGATGGCGCGAAAGCCCACGGACTGCCCGAGACCCACATCCGGTTTTTGGACAGCGTCGAGCACGTGCAGTGAATAAATCGGGTCGATCTGAGTAGCCAAACCGGTAGCACAAGGGGAGGTCAGATGGTTGCAATCAGAGGCGTGGCTCATTTCAGCATTGCCGTGAGCGATATCGCGAAAAGTACGCAGTTCTATACGGAGGTTGTCGGCTGCAGGCATTTGTCGACTACGCCAAACGGGCAGATGGTGTTCCTCGATGCCGCCGGGACTTGCCTCATCCTGGTTAAGCGTAACCCGCCGATCAATCCTGTGCCTGACAACCACGGCGGTGTGCATCATGCCTTCGCTGTCGCGCACGGCGAGTACGCGGCTGCACTTGAGCATTTGCGCGCTCATGGCATCGAGATCACCTTCGAGGAGGACCGGCAGGGTGGCGTGCTCAACGGCCCTCGCGCCTATTTCCATGATCCCGACGGCACCGTGCTGGAGTTTATCGATCTGACGAGCTACGCCGGCACTCCGTAACGACCCATTTACCGCGAGATCAACGAATGGCCTACTTCTCGGGTTACGCTACCTGCTTCATTCCCGTCTCCGAGGCACGCACGATTGCATCGATTAGCCGATGACGAGTGACGGCAGCATCAAATCCGGGGCTGACAGGTTTGCCGTCCCGAATGCTTTCGGCCAACCTCGCGTAGAGTTGAGCGACATTGTAACGAGAGTTGGGCGCAATCCCTTGCGGCACCCAGCGATATTTCTCTGGGATTGACAGCTCGGCCAATTCCTTCGCATCACCTCGCGCCCCTTTCACATTGAGTTCCTGTCTCTGCATAGAGGCGCGTGAGGTGGCGGTGAGCTGGATGTCCCCCTCTTCGCCGTGGATCTCAAACAGGAAGGCGGTCCCGCGGTTCATGCCGCCGCGGATTTGGAAGGAGACGACGGCACCCTCTCCAACTATGCCGTTGACGACGAGCTGGTCGGGCACGGTCTTCGCGATCAGTTCTCCGGTTTCCTCGACAGGTATGCGATCGCGTTGGCTCACGGCGAACGCAGCGAGCTCGCGAAATTCGCCGAGGCAGTAGCATAGCGCGTCGATCTGGTGACCGCCGGTGATCGTCATCAGATTGGCGCCGTTCGCGAAATCGGCCTGGTAAGCACGGTCTATGCTGGGTCCCCAATTCGGGGCGCAGCCGATCATCGTCGCCGAAAGAACGCGGCCGATATAACCCTCGGCGATCAGGTCCTTGGTGTAGTTGATAGCCGGCGATACCTGGCCCTGCAGCCCCACGGCGTGACGGACGCCCTTTCGGTTTGCCGCATCGCGCATTCGGACCGCCTCGTCGGTGTTTCGGCCGAGCGGCCATTCGCAGTAGACGTGCTTCCCGGCCTCGATTGCGGCCATGACGGGCAGGTAGTGATCGGGCACCTTCACGCTGACCGTGACCAGATCGACATCCGGATGCTGAGCCAGTTTCTCGGCATCGCAAAACGCCAGCGGCACCCCGTAATGCCTCGCCGTTGCGTCCGCAGAATCTTGCCGTGTCGTGCATACAGCGCTGATCTCGAAGTCGGAAAGCTCCTGCAGGGCAGGAATATGAGCGATCGAGGCAAACCCGCGATTGGGACTTGCCCCGACAATTCCCACGCGAATTTTGCTGTTCGTTACCATGGATGCCTCTCTGATCTCCGACATTGCTCCCACCGCACCAGCTCGAGCATGGTGCTGCGCAGAATAGTCATGTACCGCCGACTATCCGGGTTCGCTGATCCGATAGGCGCGAGCAGCTGTGTCGTGAAACAAGGCGGCCCGCTCGGGGGACGAGTAGCTCTTGGAGAATCGTTTGAACGCGTTGAACAGCACGTGGTGGGAGAACGATACCTTATCGACCGGGAAGTTGCTCTCGAACATGCACCGGTTCGGGCCGAACTGCTCGATACAGTAGCCCATGATCGGAGCGATGAACGCGGCCAACTCTTCGGAACCGATCGGCCGGGCGCGAGTATGCCAGTCGAACCCCAGCCTAGGCATTCCGATGCCGCCTAGCTTGAGGTTGACGTTGGGGCATTGCGCCACCGTCGCCAGCCCGCCTCGCCAGGTCGGCAGTACCTCGTCGTCTCGATTGGCATAGGGGCCTATGCGCGTGAGGCCGCCAAGATGGTTCAGGATGATGCTCAGATCGGGCACGGCCTTGGCAAAGGCGGCCAGCTCGGGCAATTGCGGGAAGCACACACCAATGTCGAGGGACAGACCCATACGCGCCAGCACCTGAGCCCCGGCCCGATAGTCGGCACTGGCCAGCACCCCTTCTTTCTCACGGTTTTCGATCTCGGGATGCGGATCCCAAGTCACAGTGTGCCGGATGCCACGAAACCGGTTGGGGCTGGCGGCCTGAAGCGCCTGCAACACGGGCTCCACGCGATCGCCCAGCTTTAGGTCAGCATGGCCGATAATGGCTGCCGCCGCCCGGCAAGGACCATAGAGTCCGGTAGCGGCAGCCGCTGCCAGGCCCTGGACAAATTCGACCTCGCCGACGGGGCGTAACTCAACGGGTCCGTCCGCGCGGTACATGGACCTTGCCTCGATGAAGACGGTCGACCGCACGTTGTGACCGCAGTTCACGTCGGCGGCCATTTCGTGAAGAAGATAGCGCTGGTAGGGTATGCGCTCGGATCGGAAGTCCCAGAAATGATGATGCGGGTCGCAGATCGAGATTTCGGGTTCCAGCGTGGGTTCCTGGGTCAGCGCCAGCCAGTCGTTTCCTCCGTAGGGCATTGCGGCTCCTCCGTTTGTTTCAATTCCCCTCCGCTTCGCCCGACAGCATAGGGGGAAGGCACTGGCCTAACAACGTCAGACGGTGCGCATAGGAGCTTGCGGTTTGCCGGCGCCGTCGCGATGCTCCGATCTCGAATGGATGCACGCACAAGGAGTGTTCGATGATCGTCGGATCCGGCCAGTTCAGGTACCGCGTCGTTGCCGAGTGGGCAAAACTGCCCGACGGCTGGTCCTTTAAGGAGGTTGGCGGGGTCGGCGTCGATCGCCACGACAACGTTTATGTGTTCAACCGCGGTGAGCACCCGATGATCATCTTCGATCGCGAGGGCAACTTTCTGCGGTCTTGGGGTGAGGGGCAGTATCCTCGAGCCCACGGCGTCCACATGGCGCCAGACGATACGATGTTCCTCACGGACGATGGGGGTCATTTCGTCCGCAAGGTCACCTTGGTCGGCAAGGTGCTCCTCGAACTCGGAGTCCCCGGCAAACCGGCCCCCTTCATGAGCGGCGAGCCGTTCCACCGCTGTACCCACACGGCGCTCTCCCCGAGGGGTGAGATTTATGTCTCCGACGGCTATGGCAATGCCCGCGTCCACAAATACTCACCCGACGGCAAATTGCTGATGTCGTGGGGCGAACCCGGAACCAGCGAGGGCGAGTTCAACATCGTGCACAACATTTGCTGCGACGCCGACGGTTGGGTCTATATCGCGGACCGCGAAAACCATCGCGTCCAGGTGTTCGACGGCAACGGCAAATACGAAACGCAGTGGAAAAACCTGCACCGCCCGTGTGGTCTCTACATGCCATACGGTCACCAGCCGATCTGCTACATCGGCGAAGTCGGCCCCGCCGCCGCGGTCAGCCGTGATATTCCCAATCTCGGGCCGAGGGTCAGTATTGTCGATCATAAAGGCAAGCTAATCGGCCGCTTCGGTGACACGCCTGCAGGGACCGAACTCGGAAAGTTCCTTGCGCCTCACGGTCTCGCAGTCGATTCGCGTGGCTATATCTATGTCGGTGAAGTTTCCTGGACGGCGTGGCCTCAGATTTACCCTGGGAAACCACACCCGACAAATCTGCGCTCCCTGCAGAAGTTCGAAAAGGTTGAATAACCATTCATATGCATAGTCCCTGTGGCGGTGCTGCTGCCGAAGGGTTTATCGGCAATATAGTGGCCAGCCGCTATTCCGATAGTCGCCTTTCCGGAATAGAGGCGCCGCAGCCGAGCGCGTCATCGCGGAAGGCTGATTGCCAGTTCCGGGTGACTATGAGCTGAGCGCAGTTCAAGAATTGGGCGCCATCCAAAAAAGCCCCGGAAAGATCGGCGCGATCGAGTACCACCTTGAAGAAGTTGGCGCCGTCCAGATGCGCACCTGACAAATCCACCCCGCTCAAGTTTGTCCCCCGGAGATCGGCACCCCGAAGGTTAGCCCGCGATAGATCGAACCCGCTCAAATAGAGCCCTCGCAGACTGGCCCGAGATAAATCCGGCGCCTTGTCGTCTTTCGCCCGCCATTCATTCCACGCTGCAGCGCCGCGGCCGAGCATCGCCACATGCTCATCGTTTGGCATCTTCCACCCCTCTTAAGCCTGCGGAGAGCTTTGTTCCGTTGTTCAGGTGGGCCCGATCGAGCTGACCTTGTGCCAGGCCTTCAGCGCCATCCAGATTGGCACCGGACAGATCCGCACTGTCCAGCTTTGCCAAGCGTAGATACGCACCGCGCAAATCGGCACCGCGCAGCGACGCTCCGACCAGGAACGCACCACCAAGCCGGGCATCACGGAGGTCGGCCGCGTCTAGCCTTGCATGACGAAGTCCGGCGCCACGCAGGTTCGCCTTCCGGAGGTTGGCCCCGGTGAGCACGGCGGCATCGAGCTGAGCGCCGCTCATGTCAGCTTCACCGAGGAAGGCGCCTTGCAGCACTGCGTTGGCCATCAGGGCGAACTCCATCTCGGCTTTGGCGAGACAAGCGTTCTTAAGACTTGACGAAACGAGGTTCGCCCCGCTCAGACGCGCCCGGGATAAATTCGCACGATCGAGGCACGCCTGTTCTGCAAGGGCGCCTACGAGGTTCGCGCTTTGGAGCTGAGCTCCGGTGAAATCTGCACGCGTGAGCACAGCACGGTCCATCTTGATGCCGCGCAGATTAAGCCCCGAGAAATCTCGCCCGGTCAGATCGGCCGATGAGAAATTGGCGCGGTGACCTTCCTGGTATTCCGTCTCCAGATAGAGCCCGTGCTCCGCCAACATCCGCTCGATCTCGTCGGGCGAAAGCACCCGAAGAGGTGTTCGGGCCGCAAGGTCGGCCGTTCCGGCAAAGGGTGATTGCGGTCTGTCGGGCTCTGCCATGGCGCGATCTTACTCGCAAACACAGAGGACGACACTGCGCTCCCGACAGTCGTCATCTGCCCCCACGGCCCTGGGCTGGCCGACCACGTTCAGCGGTCCCCCGTAGGGGGTGGAAATGGCGGACATGTGGAAATGGCGGTTTCTCTTATTTCCACGCGGCTGCTGGAAGTGATTTCCAACCGGGCTGCTGGAAATGGAAGAAGTCCAGGGCAGCCGCCACTTCCAGATTTCCAAGGCCATTTCCGCGGACATGAAGACGGCTCCAGCAGGTGGACATCGCGTATCGTCATTCCCTGCGGAGTCAGAGGCGCGCCTACCATCGCGGGCCTCGCCGGACAGAGATCATGCCGGCAAATTAGAGGGCACTGCGTCCCTTCCCTGCACCGCCACAAGGCGCTGACACCGGACGAAGCGCCCATTATGATCCGCAAAGCTAACGCGGCGAGGATGCGAGCCTTGGCCTGACCCCCACTACCGCGCCCCGAACAATCCACTCACGGGACAAGACGCATGAAGATCGACGGACACTGCCATTGCGGCGAGATCACCTTCGAGGCGGAGGTCGATCCCGATGCGCTCAACATCTGCCACTGCACCGATTGCCAAACGCTCTCCGGAACCGCGTTTCGCGTCAACATTCCGGCACCGGCCGAGCATTTCGTGCTGCTGAGCGGCACACCCAAGACCTATATCAAGACGGCCGAAAGCGGCAACAAGCGCCTTCACGCCTTCTGCGGCAATTGCGGCACGCCGATCTATGCCTGTGCGGTGGACAATCCCCAGAGCTATGGCTTGCGTATCGGGGCCATTACACAGCGCGCCGCCTTCTCACCGAAGCGACAAGGCTGGCGGCGTTCTGCGCTGCATTGGGTGGATGCGCTCGCCGCTGTGCCCGCGACCGAGAAAGGGTGGCCAGGCTAAACAGACTTCACTTCACGCAGCCGCAGCTTCACCTGACGCCTTACCACCAACCCGATATAGTGTCACCGATTTAGACGAAGACCTCTCAAGGAGGCCAAGTTTCGGCATTGGAGAAAGCCCATGGCATCAACTGTAACGGCTATGCCCTCTACGCGGGTGAGCGAGGCGGAATGGCAGACCCGACTTGACCTTGCCGCGTGCTACCGTCTCGTCGACCTGTTCGGATGGTCGGACCTGGTCAACACTCGCATCACGGCGCGCGTGCCGGGACAGCACGACCATTTCCTGATCAACCCCTACGGGCTCCTGTTCGACGAGGTTACCGCGTCGTCGCTGGTCAAGATCGATGCCGAGGGCAACAAAGTCGAGCCCTCAGAACTCCGTGATCAACAGCGGCGGGTTCGCGATACCGAGCACGATCCATATGGCGCGGTCAGAAGTCGCTTGCGTGCTCCACACCCACTCGATTGCCGGATGCGCAGTATCAATGCAAAGAGACGGACTGCTGCCGCTAAATCAGCACGCCCTGCAAATAATCGGCGACATTGCTTATCACGACTACGAAGGCGCGGGCCGAAGCGTAGAAGAACGAGCACGCCTCCTCGCCGATCTCGGTCATCGCCATATCCTGGTCCTGCGCAACCACGGTTTGCTAATCATCGGCACAAGCGTTGCCGCGGCCTTTGTCTCCACCTATCGCATGGAGCGGGCCTGTGCGATGCAACTCGCCTTCCAACAATCGGGCGCCACGTTCCACCCGATCACCGATGAGGTCGTCACCGCCGCCCATAATCGCCCCGTTGGCGGCAATACTGAACCAGCCAAAGTCGAATGGCCGGCCCTGCTGCGCAAACTCGACCGAATCGACTCCTCCTACAAGCAATAAATGGGACGTGCGAAAGCGCAGACTTTCGTATTGCGAGCGCCATTTCGCGCACATCCGCCTACTGGTGGCGCAGCACTACCCGTCCTCGTACCTTGCCGCCACTCTTCAAATCGCTCAGCGCCGCGCTCGCCTGGTCCGCGGGACGCGTCTCAATCGGGATCGGCGGAACTTTGCCAGCCCGAACGAAAGGCTCAGTCGAAGGCCGCGCGCGGCCGCCTCGCGGCAAGCGAAGTCGAGGCCGGCCGCGGCACCGTCGATCGCCTCGACGGCAAAGCCGTGCTCGGCGAAGAACAGTGCGTGCCGGCCGACACCGCAACCGAGGTCCAGCACATGCTGCGCGCCGCGCGCCTTCAGCACCGGCACCAGCGCTGCCACCGCCGGGTGCGGCACCAGCCAGTCGGCGCGACCCTCCGGCGTTGCCCACCGCTCGTCCCACGCCTCAACCGCCGTCGCCGCCATCTGCGCCTCCCCGCCCTGTCGTAGGCTGTGCTCTGGCCGTCATCATAAGCGCGAAGCGCAGATGCGCGAGGCGGAAATGGTGTGCTCCGGAGCCAGCGCCATTCCGCCTGACGGCGATCGTGCTGTCGGCACGACGGCGCCTTCCGTTGGCAACGTTGCGCCGGAAATCGGACATAGGACTGGAGACGATCGCACTGCCGCTCGACACGGGAGCCGATGCCAGTCGTCGAGTGCTGCCCGCTGCAGGTGCACCTGTACTTCTTTGGCAGGACCGGACCTGATCGGAAGGGACTTGCAGCGAAACGCTTCCGAAAACTAGCCAAACATATTTGAAATTTCCCGATCAAACCGCCTGGGTGAGTTTGTCGGTTGGGTAGCCGAGGATGGTGGCGACCCGGCCGGTGTCCTCATCCGAGTAAACGAACGCCGGTCCCTCGATGCGATAGCGGCCCTTCCAATCGATCGCGAACGTGGTATCAATTTCCTCTATCTGGATAGGTTCGCTCTCGCCCTGTCGAGCCAGCCTTGCGGCGAGGTGATCGGCAGCGGGTGCGGGCCGCCAAGCGCAGGCCCGAACGGTACAATTCGCCCGGCGCGGGGTCTGGTAATGCGCGAACCGCCGGGAAGGCGAAAATCGCTACAGCCAAATGCTAGCCGGGGCGTCAAGGGCGCTCAGGGTCGCGTCGAGGCCGAGCGCTCGCGCCGCCAGCAGCATGTTCTGCACCGCAGGGTAGATTTGCGGCTCTCCAATCATCAACAATTCGACGCGCGATCATCGACTGCACAGTCTGATCCCGACGCGCCGCCGCGCGCGGATGCTAAGGTATTCCATCCGCCTCTTTCTTTCCATTCTCCCATTTGCTGTGGCGATTGTTGCATGGACCGCGACCTATTCACTCTTATAAGTGGCCGCTCAATCCACGAAATAGCCAGGGATGCCTCATGTCGCCGATTTCGAAGGGTCTTGCGAGTTTCGCTGTTGCCGCCGTGCTGTCGACGGCCGCTGCCGCGCAGGGACTGGTCACCCAGAAGAATATTCCGCTGGCGATGGCGCAGACCATCGCCAATGCCGCGCTCACCAAATGCGAAAGCATGGGCTTCAAGGTTTCGGTGGTGGTCGTCGACCGCGACGGGCTGCCCATCGTCATGCTGCGCGGCGACGGCTCCGGTCTGCACACGCCCGAGGGCGCCGACCGCAAGGCCTATACCGCGCGCACGTTCAGTCAGCCTTCGGCGGCTTTCACCAAACGGATGCTCGACGATCCAAACTCGGTCGGCTCGCGACAATACACCCGCGTGCTGGCGCTGGCCGGCGGACTGCCGATCAAGGTGGGCGACGATGTGGTCGGCGCGGTCGGCGTCTCAGGCTCACCGGGCAAGGACGACGTCTGCTCGCAGGCGGGCATCGACAAGGTCGCCGATCAATTGAACTGATGCTGCCCGCCCGGCTGGCCGGAATGGGCTCTGCTTTCTCGGGCCTTTCCCCACTTGCGTCAAACCGCTGGAAAAGGCGCACCTCCCGCAGTCGCCGCCTTCGCGAGGAGCTCCGGTGGCAGCAACTTCCGGGGCGGGTCGATCGCAACTGGCTCTATCGGTGCCCTGATCGAGAAAGTCAGGTTCGCAGCTGACTTTCCGCTGGAGGGAGATGGATTCGAACTTCCGATTTAACAATAGTGAGCCATAAACCAAGCCTTTCCACCATTTTTCCGTTGACTTCTGGGACAAAAAGTGGGACAAAATTCCCATTTCAACGGGAGTCTACGATGGCCAGACCACCACGTAGTTTTCACCTACAACCCAAGAGTGGGGGTTTCCGGGCACGGGTGTTAGTTCCGGACGAGCTACAAGGCAAAATCGGGAAAAAGGTGCTCTGCACTCCCGTCTGGCAGGTATCAGAATTCGAGGCGGCAAAGCTGGCTTGGCCGGAAGTGCAGAAGTTCGAGGCGATGATCGAAAACGCCAGATCGGGAAAATACTGCTCCGCGATCGAGGTCGAGACACAGGCATCGCTACAGCCTCTCGTGCCGACGTTCAAGACTCACGGGATACGCAATGATGCCAGTGAGACCACCTTCACCAAGCTGATCGCGGAATGGGCAAGGAAAAAACGGATTGATAATCCACGGACAAGACGCAGAGCCGAAACGCATTTCGAGGCTCTTGCCGAATTCCTCGGCCACGATAACGGAGCCGAGGTGACGAGCCGTGACATCGTGCGGTTCGAGAAGCACCTGGAAACCACACCCGACCCGCGCACCGGCAAGCTGCGGCATCCGAACACGATCCTGTCTTACCTGTCGAGCTTCAAGGGCGTATTCACCGTCGCGGTGCAATCGATCCTGCTCGATGAGACCCCGATGGCTAAGGTCGCGGTGGGCAGCAAGATCGAAAGCACCCGCCAGTCCTATTCGGTCGATCAGGTGACCCTGATCCTGAGCCGTGCGCAGACGGAAACCGACGACATTTTCCTGCCGCTCCTGTCACAAGCCTATTCCGGGTGCCGGGTGTCGGAGATCGCCGATTGCTCCACGCGGGATTTTAACTTCGTGAAGAATGGTGACCCCGAGAAGGTGATACCGGAAAAATGGTTCCTGTTTATCGGCGAGGATAACCGCGAGCCGGGTTGCACCATCAAGGGTCACAAGAGCCGGTATATGCCACTGCACCCGGAGATCGTGAAACGGCTAATCCCCTATATGGAAAGAGTGGTCGCCGAACACGGCCACGGCCCGCTGTTCCGCCACGTGCGTCCAGACAAGGACGGCAGACGGTCAACCTATATCGCGCGCAAAATCGACGACTGGATGGATGGCGTCATCAAAGATCCGAACCTCGCACCGAACCATTCGTTTCGCCATTATCTGAAATCGGAGCTACTTGCCCGCGATGTCCCCGAGCGCATTTCCGACGCGATCACCGGTCACAAGACTCCTGGCATCGGACGCAAATACGAGCATGTAGAAATGTGGAAAAAATTCGACGCGATCAGCAAATTGCCGGTGATACCCCTCCAGGCGGCGTAGAACCAAAAGACCGGGCGAGGGATTGCCAGTTCTCAGCGGGGCCGCAGCTTTCCGATGGGAACGGAAGCCCAATCGAACGAGTCCTGATACCGGCGAACTAGCTCGGTTACCTCATACAGCCCGATCCCGAGTTCGATTGCGATCTCCTCCGGGTCGGCAAGCCCATTGCGGTTTTTGGCAGCGAGGCGGCGCGCCGCATATAGGAAGTGATCTCTATCCGGTTCGATCACCGCTCCGCCTCTAACCGCCCCGCGCAGGGCACCTGGGTTCCCGGTGGTTATCTGTCGTGGGCTGAAGGCCCACGGGATGAAAGCCCGACTCTGCGTTTCTGCGGTTCTCGTGACCCTCGGGAGCATCAAAGTGGACTCCATGATGGATCACTTTGGACTCCGTGGCAACGCGTAGAAGTGGTTAATCGGCGAGGGGATTTGCGGGCTGCGAACGGTTGACCGATCGTCGGGAGAGCCTTAGATCAAGGGCCGCGTCGATCACGTTGAGACCGGAAGAGCCGCCCTACGCTCTCCCGCTCTCCTTGCTTTCCGGATATTACTATTCCATATCGCGGCTATGGACCTTAACCCAACCGACAAAGACCCTGTTCTCATCGGGAACCTGCGATCGCGTCGGTGATACGTAATCGGGCGTTCTCATTCCGGCCTTGTTTATAATACATTGTTGCAGACTTGTCAATCAATAATTACCGCACCGTCGTTTCCAATTCACCTGTTGGACTGGAGACCCTTGGTTAATCGTATACCTGTAATTATCGCTATTTTGCGAAGCATTTTTTCGAGAAGGTCGGCTTCTTCGTGAGACTCGGGTCATTAAGACCAATATGGCTATCCGAACCCGTTACCCCCATTGCGGCGTTACGAGCCGCCGAGCAACGCCCGACATTAACAGTCGGCAGACTGCAAATACGAATTGATGCAGTTGATCAGTAGTTCCCTGCAATTTTCCGTGGATCAATTTATACTCCGAAGCTCCGTCCTGTGTAGCGGCGGCGATTTCTCCGGATCTGATCCTGTCGAAGCGCACTGTCGAGCACCCTTCCGCCCTCCGCCTGGAATGTTTGCAAGCATTTCGTGGTAAACATGTTGTCTTCGGAAATGTCTAACGAATACAACTCCTTCTCCCCACGCTCCTCCTCACATAAATATGAAACAAACTGTTTGACGCGTTCGAGCCTTATCTTTACCCGATCCGTCCGTTCATCGTTGACGAATAACGAGAACTCCCTATTTGCTGCGTTGATCAAATTGTTGCTTACCGATTCTTGGAAGACTCCCGTATCTGTGCAAATTATATCGAGATATGCAAAGTTAAAAGCAAGTTCATTTAACATGTAAAGCCCGTATCCGGTGATCTTTACACTATCCACGGCGTCGGAATAACTATCGAGCCGATTGTCTGCTTCCATAAAGCCGTGCTTCAACAGCATATCGGCATTCCGAACAAAGTCTTCTAGCATCCTGAAGGTCTCAGCGAAATATGTTTTCAGTGAGGCCATCGGCATGTATGCCACCCCTGAGCCTTCTACATTTTGCGCCAATCTGCTTAACGTGCGGAGAGAAGTAAAATGCGAGCTATGCCGATTGTATCTAAGTTGATAGATATTGGGTATCTCACTCAGCAACTCATCATAGAAATATCTCGATGGAATCATAACAGGTTTAATGACCTGATGAATGAGGAAGTTCCATTCACCCGCCGCAATCATCTCCTGGACGTTGGTATAACCCGACAACAAAAAACTCCGGAAGAGATCAAGCGAGAGCCGGATATCCCCATGTGCACAGGCCGTTAGAAATCTGTTTAACGGCGAATTTGATCTTGAAAACTCCTTATTAACGATGCTTAAATACGCTAAGCACTCATTGACTAGAGAGTCTCCGACGTTCCCCAACATATGCTTACGGTTAACCGGGTTCTGTAGAAGGCCCATAGTGTAAATCAGTCTCTTTCGAAAGACCTCAGCGGGTCTCGGGGAACTTATATGAAACCCTGCGTTCTGAAATGCATCTAGCAATCCATGTATTTTGGAGTTATGAAATCGCTCCTCTCTCATGGAAATGAGAGTTACGCAACCTAGTTCGTTGGAGATCTCTTGTGCTGACTGGAAACAGAAATCTTGGTTTTTGCCGGAGTATTGATCCGTGTTGTCAATTACGACTATTATGCCGCGATTTTGGGATCTCGAATATTCTACGAGCCGTTTGGCGCAGTATCTCTTGTCAGATTTCCAGTCCGACACGAGAGAATTTAGCTTAGAGTTGAAAGCTTCAGATGCCCGAGGTAACCCCGCAAGCTCCTGGCGGGTAGCAATCGTGAACCGATCGGAAAACAGCCTTTCCAACAGCACACCTCTATCCGCGCTGAGGATGTTCTCCGTGTCGAGACTCGATACAAGACCATCCCATATGGCCTTGCGAATTAGCTCAGTCTCTTCGGGAACTTTAAGAAGGTCGATGATCGCTACGACGGAGTGATCTCGAAGCCACCGTGGGGGATTATGATGCAGCAGCCGTTTGATAAAGGTAGATTTTCCTGCGCCTTTCCCGCCAAACAAGACGAGCACCTCCGCACTGCGGCCTTTTCTGATGTTCTTCGTCAACCGCCCACCTAGCCTGCCACCCTTTCCAGTCCCGACTAGGTGTTGGACACCGTAGCCGTGGAAGTAGGGCGAAAGAGAATCCTCGATCAACGTCCTCATGCCTTCAAAGGTCTGGTGGTAATCTCTCTTTGTAACGTAACACTTTTCCATAAACTCGCCTTCATCATCGCCAATAACGCCGAAATAATGGACTATTATAGGTCTCAGCGTAGATGCTAGACGATTGGCCGTGATGGAATGGTCATACGAGGGAATTCGATCTTTTGTATAGTATATACCCCTGTCTTGAGGAGGGGAGCTTGTGAGCAAAACAGTCAGTGAGGCTCTTTCGGTTATCGAGGTGTAACCTAGAGAGTTATAGGCCTTGGTGTATGATTTCGAGAAAAAAGTTAAACCTCGGATCACGAAAGCTTGTAACGATTCCCAGCGCTTCCCTTTCTCGAAAATCCTAAAAAATATCCATTCGTGGCCGTTTGTGATGCCTGCAAACTCGCACCCCACGTCAAGACAATACGATCGTACTTGCTGCATCGCCTCCTTGATGTTCGCATCTGTAAGAAGCTTGCCAATTTGGATATAACAGGAGTCTTCTTCGGCTTGGTAAGCTGCGGGCAACTCAAAAAAGAGACCGGATCGTTTCGCCTCGATCAGAAGAAGCGCATCGTCGGTGGAGCGTCGAAGCACATAATCGGCAAACCCTGGCCGTATACATTCTTCGACTGACACACGATTCCTAGGCCACGCCAGAACATCATGTAGTATGAGGTCTATTATCCGGTGGCGAGTATCAGCTTCGTTATCGAGTTGGTCCTTCGTCTCTTGAATCAGCGTTTCCAACCTAGTGAGAACACCGGAGGACGTGTCTGCGGTCGAAACCGTCACTGAAGCCATGTGCCCGATCCGTCTCCGTGCAGGCGGCTTAGTCGGAAATCTAAGCGCAAGCTGCTGCGGTCATGGGGTGCCCCGGTGCCCGCCTTCATGCGAACATCATAAAGCGGATCTCCCGGCATATCCAGCTTCAGCGCCATTCCCTCCTCTTGAGAGTTGAGAGTAACGACGCCGAGAGACCGCCACGAGAACGGCTGTTGAAAGATCCGTTGACCGAGATCGCCAGCAAAGAAGAGCCCATCGACACGACTCGCGCCCAGCGAGGCCAGGAAGCGCAATTCGGCGATCGCGATTTAAATCAACTCAAACTGCCCCTCATCCCATTTGGCCGTTGTGTAGGGATTGAGAGCCTGTCCTAGCGCTCCGGGGTCGGTGACGAGCAGATAGTGCCAAGTGCCGTGCTGACCTAGCCGGTTGACGGCATTAACCCAGCGCTCCGCCGCCTTTGCCTTCACGTCGGCATAGTCGGATAGCTGCCCTTTGATTTCCACAATCACCCTGAGATCGCTATCCGTCTCCATGATGAAATCAGGCACATAGCGAGCCGGGAGGCCTTTATTACGGTAGGGGATGAAAAACCCCAGGCGTTCATTTTTCACCCACCTCTTTACACCCGGATGGCTATCGAGCAGGAACGCGGCGCTTTGTTCCCACGTCTTAGTATCGGCCACCATGGCGTTGAGGTGGCAATTGGTCACCGGATAAATCGGCCTCGTAGTGTAGAAATCCGCATAAATCGTGCTGCCTCGCCCGGCTGCTCCTTGCGGGATAACCGCGACTTCAGTGCTCGCCGAGGATGTCCCTTTTTTGATGGCTTCCAGTAGTGAGCCAATGGCGGCTTGCATATACTCGCCCACCAGCAGCACGTCGCAGGGCTGGCTTCCGCCCTTGCGAGCCAGTTTTTCGGCAAGAAATCGTTTCGCCGCAAAGGCGATCTTCGGGAACAAGACCTGCACCGGCACAGCCGCCGCGCCGTTGTCGCTCTGCCAGCGGATGCAAATTTCCCGCGCCAGTTTGAACGCAACCTGTTGATCCCGGAACATGCCCCGCCACTCTTTCAAAGACAGCACCAGCTTTTCGCCGGGGCCATAGGCGGACAGAGCGCCCTCCGGGGTCGTGAGGGAACTCAGTTCGACTGTCTGCGGAATCCTCATCGGGTCAATCGTGACCTTGGCGACCTGATCCCAGTCAACGAAGACATCGAATTGACCGGACTCGTGATAACCGGTCACAACCGGGAAGGTAATCTCGAACTTCGCTTTTTCCGGCACCGAATAAATATGATTCGGCTCTGGTGTCGGAGGTGTCGGGCCAGCCGGAGAAACTTTGAAGGGGATCAGTTCAAAAGGAACGCCGAAGACCTTAGCGGTCTCTTCGGCGAACATCTGGGTTTCTTCATTGAGCGCGTAGCTCTTGCGGCGCAGGGCGCGACCAACTACCTGCTCGCACAGCAATTGCGAGCCGAAGGGGCGCAGCCCGACGATATGAGTGACGGTATTCGCATCCCAGCCCTCGGACAGCATGGCGACGGATACGATACAGCGAATGTCCCGGCCAGGAGGAATCCGCTCGTCGATCCATTTTATTGACCCGTCATTGTCCTCGCTGGCAGCCTTCTCATTGTGCTTGCGAATGAGGTCTGACCAGTCTTCCGGAATTTTTCCGCTTGACCATTCGGCTTTGCCCACGGTATCGAGAATGAAGCGCAGCCGACGGGTTTCATCCTTCGTGCCACCCTTTTCAATGTCCTCGATAACCTTCGAGTCAATACGAACCGTTACTTCCTGCCCTGGCTGGTTTCTGAACCATGCGGGCGATGCGCCGTAGCTGTCATTCCCATTCGCCAGCCATGAATAGACGGCCCTGGCGACGGCGGTATCTCGGCAGACCACGATGAACACGGGTGGCACGGGGTGTTTGTGTTGCTGTTTTGCCGTGCTTTCCCATTCCTGAAATCGTTCATGCCATTCTGCCGCCAGCAGGTTCATTGGGGCGCTGGCGTAATTCATAATGATTTCTGGAGTCAGTTTTGAGCCGTAGCCTCCTTCCTCGGCTTTGGCCTGAACCCAACGCCAGATATTGAAGTAGGCCGCTTCATTGGCTCCCGTGACATCCCGCGACGGCAACTGCGGAATCTTGACCAGACCGGATTCAATCGCATCGAGCAGTCCAAAATCCGACACGATCCATGGGAAGGGCTTGCCGACCTCGTTGCCTGAGCCTTGGATATAGAAAGGGGTCGCGGAAAGATCGACGCACAAATTAATGCCGCGCCGACGGCTCCCTCCGGCCAGTTTGTTAATACGATCTAGGCCTTCGATCCAGATGGTCGCTTCACGATCGTTTTTCTTGGCAAGGTCTTTGTTTTCGTCGAGATATTGTTCAACCCCGGTGACATCACCCCGTCGGTAAGCGTGGTGGGCTTCATCATTGAAGACGAACCAATGCCGACTGCGGCCTTTGCCGCTGCCTAGTTCCTGGCGGATGCGTTTGAACCAAGCTGCATCGGATTCAAAATACTTCACTTCAACCGATTCATTTTCTGTTCCGGGGTTTCTAAGCAACTCTACCGGCTCGCCGGTCTTGACGACCTTGGCGGAGTCCCCGTTGACGGTGTTGGTTTCCTTTTTCGCCAGCCAGTGCCAGTTGGCAATCATCACCTCGCCCCGGCGCAACTCTTCCATCCGGTGCGGCGGAACAAGCTGGCGGGTTCGATATAGGCTCAGGTCGCCCAATGCTGGATCGAGTTCCTGCAATCGCTCGCGGATAGTTACGTTCGGGCAGACGATCAGGAGCGTATCGGAAAACCGGTCATCTGTGGGCGATGCTATCCGGTTCAGGATCGACCATGCCGCCAACATGCCCATGACGGTCGTTTTGCCGGAACCGGTCGCCATCTTGCAGGCGTAACGGACGAAGGCCCGAAAACCCGCCGCCTTGGTGTCAAGGCCGGGTTCATCCCTGGCGATCTCCGGCAGTCCTTTTCGGTAGAGTTCGTTCGATTCGATCAGGAAGATGATCGTTTCAACCGCCTCGATTTGCGCGAAGAAAAGCCGCTGCATCCGGTCTTCGCTGCGCCAAAGCTCCAACAATTCTTTAGTGATGCCCGACGCGCCGTCATAGGCAAGTCCTGCACTGTGGGTTCCGTTACGCCAGTTTTTAACCCGTGTGCGTATTTCATTAACGATGGAGAGATCGACGTGTTCGCCTTTCTCAGCCTCGAACATATCCTGAATGGTTTTGCTTTTCCGTCCACGTGCGGCATGTTCCGGCACACGATAGAAATAACCGGCCCGGCGGCGTCCGTCGGCCTTGAACGGCGGCTTGCCTCGTTCAATTTGCCAGTGGACTAGCGGTTCTATAAAAGGCGAATTGATGATCGGCGATTCTACCTCGGCGGGTGTGATCGGCGGCAGTTGTTGTCTGGCTGTGGCCATCAGTTCGCCCCCTCAACGCTTCTCATAACCATCAGTTCGTTGCCTCGGTCGTCTATCACCTTGACTGCAATTCGCCGTTTGTCGCCCAGAGAGAAGGGCTGGCTTACCGTGCCAGCGAGAAGTTCCCAAACACTCGCGTTGAAGTCGCCTTTAAGGGATTTTTGCAGGTTGTCCCATGCCCCGGTTTTTGGGAAGAACACCTGGGAAGCGCAAAACACCATGCCGTTGTAATTCGCATCCAGCATCCAGCACGGTAGGTTCTCGGCCTCGATGGAGTCGGTTTCCATCGTGTCGGGCCGGAAAATATCGAGGCCCTTGATCTCAACTCGATGAAGCGGTGTTCCATCCGACTTGTGACCGGCAGATCCCAGCGTCACATCCGGGAGGCCGGTTATCGAGAAAATCTCGCTTGAGCGGCTCGTTTTCAGAAGGTCCGACATCACCACGTCTGGAGTCACGGCAATGTAAATCGTAGGGATTTTCAGCTTATCCAGCATCTCGCGGGCTTTGGCCTGGATGGCGAATCCGAACAGGAAAAGCTGTTGGAAGCCCTGTTGCATGGCCTCCATCGAAGCGTTGAACACATACTCGGAGCCAATCGCCCCACTTTCCGGCCCGAACACAATCGCAATGCGTTTGTCCGACCCGTTCTTTGCGATTGCCTCGGCGTGGAGGTGTTCTCGATCTGCCAGGGGATGGACTGTTTCCAGTTCGACGCTCACATTGCCCGGCAGCCGCAAGGTTTTGCTCTGGCGGAGCACTTCAAGCATCCGGTCAAGATAGGCGCGAGGGTTGGTAGTGTCTATCGAGCCCTCGCCGGTTTGGTTGGCTTCCTCGCCCGAGGTGAGCGCCGATTGGATGGTGGCCTCAACAGTGAATGGGCCACAGACACGGGTGATTTTGTGGTTAATTTCTGGCCGGTCAACCAACGTAACCGTTTCTGGCTCCTCATTGTTAGCGATGGATTTTAGGGTGACATGCGGCACGAGCCCGCCAATTTCTTCACCCTTACGGTTTTGCTTGCGTTCATACACAAAACCACCCGCTGGGTCTTGTGAGGGTGTTTTGAGGCGATACCAAGAGAAAGTAGCGGTGAGCAGGCGTTGCCGAGCCAGCGCAAGCGGCACGCGAGAAGTGTCACAGGAAATCCAGCGACGGCCCCACTGTTCTGCAACGTAGGCCGTAGAACCAGAGCCACAAGTCGGATCAATAACTAAGTCTCCCGGATCGGTGGTCATAAGCAAACAGCGGCGAATTACATTTGATGGAGTTTGAACGACGTAAAAATTTTCGGGATCTCGCCCGGTATCATCCCAAATAGTAGTAACCTCGGTTAGCGGAAAATCTTCCAGATATTGTCTGTAACGGAGCGTGTTGCCCGCGGGCACTAGTCGTCCTAACAATGCCAACCGATCAAGTCCCTCCTTGGTCGTCCGCCAGCATTTATTTTGTCCCGGATGATATATCTTTCCCGCGAATTCATACGGAATCGTCGTGTTCGGGCGATAGCCTCCCGTAGCCAAGCTTATGAGTTGATAAGGTCGCCAGCCTTCGGGGATGGATAGAGGGTTCGCACGCTCCTGGGGTGTCATGGGCCTCGTTTGTTTTGAAGCAACAGCCTCAAGTTGAGTGTAATGATCGCCAGATCCCACACCGGCGATCTGTCTTTGGAATGTCTTTTTAGATTTTAAGACATCGTGCTGCCGAGCATACCACAGCAAATAGTGAGCCGATGACTGAATGGTTTCGCCAACCATCATGCCCAAGCGTCTGTAACAGATGACTACAACGAAATTTTCTGCCCCAAAAACTTCATCCATTACTTCTCGCGCGTGATGGAGGTTTTCGTCGCTAATTTGAAAAAAGATGCTTCCGCTCGGGTGTAGAAGTTCACGAGCGAGAAGTAGTCGGTCGCGAAGATAGGCCAAATAGGAGTGCAAACCTAATTCCCAGGTATCGCGATAGGCCTTGACCATTTCCGGCTCGCGGATCATTTGATCGTCTGCGCCGTGTTTTACGTCTCGCTTGCGCACGAATGGCTGAAAGTTCGAGCCGAATTTCACGCCATACGGTGGGTCAAAATAAATCATCTGCACCTGTCCCCCCATACCCTCATATTCGAGCAGTGAGTTCATCACTTGCAGCGAATCACCGAGGATGAGGCGGTTCGTCCACGGGCCTTTGTGCTGGTAGGCGTCGAGCTTGTCGGCAATGTCCAGTTCGACATCGCCGAACAGGTCCAGGTTTGTGCCGCGGGCTCTGTGAGCCTTGAGGGTTTCCAGAATGGCTTGAGTGGAATGACGCTCATGCACGAAGAGCGGTAAGGTCGGCACGGAAATCTGTTGTCGTTCTGCCTTGCCAGCCCAGTTGAGGAACGGCTTGGTCATGCTCCTGAGCCGCGCCGCGCATTGAGACAGTGAGGCGAATTTTTCCTGCGTTCCTTTCCATACCTGCGGTTGCGCAAAGACAACACCCTCACCTCCCTCCGCCGCATCGGCTACGAGACTAAGCAGCCATTCGGCGAACGGGCGTTCGGCGTTCTCATCCCAGCAGAGTTCCGGGCCGAGGCTGGAATCGTGGCGATAGGTTTTGGGGGCCTTCTTGCTTGGAAACTGTGCCTCAACCCCAACATCAGGTCGCTGCACGCTTTCCAGCGAATGTTTATATGCAGAAGACCTAAGTTGCTCTTCTTTGCTCATCTGACAGGTTTCCCGTTATTTTTTCTCAGAGACGACCATCCAGTGGTCGCGCGGACCTTCATCGCGACCGTCGCCGCGCCTCGATGATTTTGACTCGTCGTCTGGCCGTCATCGACCAATTCCCAATGCCGGTCAGGGTAGGAATACGGCGAGTTGAGAATGGGCCGCTCGAAAAAACTATCCATCGCATACGTCTCCGAGGCGCGCGGTTCGACCGCCACGGCGCTCGTTACGCCGTCATACCACACCGAGCGGGACCGGCGCGCAGATTCCGAGAATATGCCCCGGCCTGCTTTCTGATAAGTTTCCCGCTGAGATATGCCGTCCGAGGCAGCGAGATCGGGCGCGGGTTGGCGTGCGATGGACCCTGCCGACCACGCCGCCCAATTACGCCGAGTAGCGTTCAACCACGTGAATTGGCTTGCCGCACTGTCAGAGACGTTGCGAAGATCAGTAAATACGGACGTTAGTATCGGTCGAGAATAAAAAATTATGCTAATTTGCGAAATCTTAAATTGGAATAACGATCCCGCCGAGGAGGTTCGTCCTGGTCCTCAACTCAATTTGTCTTCGGCCCCATTCAATGACGACCCGAGAAATCTTGCAAATGCCTTTACGCGGCGCGGATTGGTCAAGAGCTTCTGGAACATCAACGGATGGGAAGATCAGACCCGCGGACCAGCGCCGCCCGATGCTGGAACTGAATTGATCCCGAGCGGCACCCTGGAGCCGACTACGGCGTCTTGGGAAGCTGAGCCTGTCGAAACCGAGCGCCCGGTGGGTCGGCATCGGTTCGTTCCGGTTCGGCAATACCGAGGGATATTAGGCGACTGATTTGGCCCACTTGATGGACATGAGGGCACGCCCCGCGCAGCCTGTGATGCGAGATCTCGCTCAAGAAATATCCGGAATTAGGCAGGTGTTCTCACCGAAACCTACCGGAAGTTGACCTTTCCCCCGCTTCTGATCAATCTCTTGAACAGACTAATTGGGGAGAGGAAGCGCGGCGTGAAGATCCACGCATACAAGGTCACCGCACGCGGCGAACTATCTCTTGATCAGGTTTTGACCCACCTAAGCCACCTACCGCTTGTGCAGCGGCTACGCACGGTATCGGGAAGCGAAATCCGATTGGAGGCTGCCAACAAAGCTGGCCGGACTTGGAGCCTCGATTTCGGCGGTATAAGACCGGAAGGACCGGGCCGGGCCTCCCCTGAAGCACCCATCGCCGATTTTGATCTCGCCGCCAACGAAGGATTTGGGGAAGAAACCGCCGCCGTTTTCGACATCAATACCGGCTATATGGCATTGCAGTATAATCACCGAGGTCCACGCAGCGCACGCATTCAAGGATATCTTTTTCGGTTCGCGAGGCTCATGGCTGGTCTTACAGAAGATGTATCCAGCGATGATGATCACGGCTTCACGTTCTTTCCTGTTGTCAAACACGACGCCCTGGAACGGCTAAACCGTGCCGCCATCGTAAAAAAATTCAAAATGTCGGTATTTGTGCCGGGCCTTGCACATATTGAGCAGCCCCAGCGCCAATCTCTCGCGGGTATATTGGCCACGCCAGTTGTTGGCAGCGCCGCAAACCTTAATTTTGAAATAAGTGCTGGACGGAAGCGAGGGGCGAGCTTGAACGTAAGTGGTATCAGACAAATGGTGCAGGACGCGCTTGGATTGGGTGATGAAGTTCAAGCGCTTGAAGCAGTTATTAGGGAAACTGAAGACGCGCCAAGCGAACCAATCGATCTCTTGCAGGCGCGTTTAGAGGCAGATGTTAGAGTTGATCGGACTGGACGACGATTTGGGAGAAATGAGCGTTGGGCGACACTGCGGGGTGTCCTTGACAGTTGGGCTGCCGAAGGGCGGCTGGCATAAGCCCGTGAACGCACTGCAAAGAGAACGAGTGTGGCCATGGGTGGGGGCTATTGCCGTCGCAATCCTATGGTGGGTGACCGGCAGGCCATTTCCAAATTCACCTGACGGCCTCTTAGGAGCAGCGGCAACTGTGGCGTCAGTTTTTGCAAGCTTTCTCGGTGTATCAAAGGCAATTATTTTAACAATCAAGGGCACAAAGACTTATCGAGTTTTAGAGCGAGCGCATTACACTGATCATCTTTTCCGCTATCTTCGAGCGGGGATTTATGCGGCTGTGGCATTTGCGTCGATATCATTATTAGGCTTTTTTATAGAGCCAACATCAACAATCTGGCACCATAAGATATTTGATTGGTATTGGACGCTGTGGGTGCTAATCGGCGCATCCGCCCTTTTTACATACATACGAATTGCAAATATCCTATTTAGATTGCTGAAGCAACCAGAAGTAACGGCACATTCTGACGCTTAGAATCGCCAATAGCCGTTGAGGTGCATGCCCTGGGCGTGGAGCATAACCGGCCTAGAAACTCACTGGAAGTTGGATCGGCAATTTAAAATATGAGAATTTACGAGATCTTGTCCTGGAATAACGATCCCACTGAGCGGAATCGTTCTGATCCTCTAGTCGATTTGCGTCCGACCCCATTTCGTGACGATCTGACAAATCTCGCATTTCTGGAATGTGCACGGATCGGAAGGGCAGCCGTCAGGACCAGCGCTTCCCGATGCTGAAACTGACTTGATCCCCGACGGCACTTCAGAGCCGATTTCGGCGTCCTGGCAGGCCGAGCCTGTCCCAAAAGAGCGCCCGATGGGTTCCGCATCGGCTCGTTCCGTTTCGGCAATACCGAGGGATATCACAGCGACGGCAGAGACGTTGTGACGGAGGCACTAAGATAAGTAAATAAATAATCTGTATCCAAGAGGCAAATCATGTGCGACTTTCCGAGATCTTAGACCGCAAAAAGGAGCCGACCAAGAAGGCCCGTGCTCGCCGCCAAGTCGATTTACGACTCAGCCCCATTTAGTCACGACCTGACAATGCTCGTAACGGCCCTCACAAGAGACAGCCGTGCCAAACATTCCCGGAACCTAAACTGGAAACGACCTTTCTTATCAAAGACCCGCTATATGGCGGGTCTCCAATGCTCGAAGAAGCTCTGGCAGACGGTCTATAATCCCGAACCGGTAGAGGAACCGCTCCCCGGCACCGTCAAGGGCATGGGTATCGAAGTCGGCGTCAAGGCGCGGCTGTTGTGGCCGGGCGGGGTTCTGGTCGACCCAAATACAACGACTACGCTGAGGCCATTAGGCGCACGAAAGCGCTGATTGCCGACCCAACCGTCCCGGCGATCTTTGAAGCGGCGCTGGTGCATGACGGTGTGCTCATTCGAATTGATGCTCTCGAACGTCTGCCTGATGGGCGCTGGCGGTTGAATGAAGTGAAGTCAAGCACCCGGATCAAGGATGAACATCTGGAAGATATAGCGCTTCAAAGCTACGTGAGCGTGGGGAGCGGTTTAGAATTGGTCGACGCCCATCTCGTGTTCATCAATGACAAATACATTGGAGACGAAGAGATCGACTGGAATAGGCTTTTCTGTCGGGAAGATGTCACCGAGGATCTGATCCCTTTTTTACCGAGGAATGCCTGAACGCATTGCCAAAATGCATGAGGTTCTGTGTTCGACGTGAAGCACCAGACGTTAGGCCCAGCCGCCATTGCTTCCAGCCCTATCACTGTGAATTTTGGCAGCGCTGCATCTCGGCGAAACCAAAAGATTGGGTGTTCCACATTCCGCGGATCTCGTCCGCCGACTTTGATGAATTGGAGAGCTTCGATGTCGTCTCGATGCGGGATGTTCCAAACAATTTTCCACTAAGTCCGAAACAAAAACGTGTGGTCGATGCTGCGAAGTCGGGAGAAGGTATACCGATCACCTGAATTGGCGAAATTTCTGCCACTCCTGGCACCTCCCGCCAGCTATCTCGATTTCGAGACGTTCAGTCCGGCGATCCCGATTTATGCTGATAGCGCGCCATACCGACGAATCCCATTCCAATGGTCGTTGCACCACAATGATGGCAGCGGATCTCTCATACATGCAGAGTTTCTTGCCAACGGAGAGACCGATCCTCGCCATGAGTTCTCAGAGACCTTATTGAGAGCGGCTGAGCAGTTTTCCGGCGTGATTATGGCTTGGTCGCAATTTGAAGAGAAAGTCATCCGTGACATGGCCGAGTTGTTTCCAGACTTAGCCGAAAGATTGACCGCATTACTTTATCGGATCGTCGACCTTCTCCAGATCGTGCGAGATAACGTCGCACACCCGGATTTCCGAGGATCATACTCCATGAAGACAGTCGCGCCCGCCATCGCGCCCGAGATTACGTATGACGATCTCGATGTTGCTGACGGTGGCGGGGCATCGGCAGCCTTCTACCGCATTGTCGCAGACCCCACGCTGTCTGCTGAAGCTCGTGAGGGGTTGCGGCAGTCTTTGTTGAAATATTGCGCACGTGACACCTTGGCATTGGCATACGTGCACCACTGGCTAACCCAAGACAGCTAACGTCGCCCACCAGAAATTGTTGTTCAAACCATGGTGGGTCGAGCCGTGGTCAATACGATTTGCTGACCTTCTTATCCGCTAATCGTCCTTTAGACGGAGGGTGCGGCAGTCGATCGCATCCAAGCACTGAATGAAAAACGCCGCCGTGAAGCTGCCGCGAGAGAGCTTGTTGGCGATATTCCGCTCATTGTCCTTCACGCCGATCGCCGCGAGTTCGATCAGCTAGATCCCGATAGCTGATGTGCCGCCGCGCCAATTCGGCTTTCAGGATGCCCTTAACGCGGTCTTGCCACTGCTGGTCTGGCGGATTCATCGCGCCGTCAGTCTGCATTTTCATCGTTAAGGATAAGTATACCATCGTTAAGCATGATTTCAATTGCATCTAGATCATCGACAAAGATATAAACGCACCTATGACGATGATTAGAAGGGATGCGACCATGACTATTGAGACCATCACCGCCCGCTCCGCCGAACGGCATACCCACGAAAGCGGCAGTATCAGCGCCGAGGAGGCGCTATTATGCCCTACGTGCAACCAGTCGGTTTCGCAGGAGCAATTCGAGCAAATCCAGGTGCGGATCGAAGGCGAGGAACGCACCCGCGCCGCCAAGATTGAACGGACCTTACAGGCCCGGTTCGCCGCACAAATCGAGAAGGCTAAGCAGGAGGCGGCGGCGCGGGAAGCAGCGATCCGGCAGCAAGCCACGAAGGCCGCGACAGCAGCGCTCGCGCCGAAAATTGCGGAAGCTGAGAAAGTTAAGAAAGCTGCCGAGGCCATGGTCAAAGAGGTCAAGGCGAGTCAGGAAGCGGCGATTAGCCAACGTCTTTTGGCGCAGCGTGAGGCTCTCGACAAACAGAAAGCAAAGGCGATTTCCGACGAGAAAGCCAAGGCTTATGAGGAGAGGCTGCGGCTGGAGGAAAAACTCCAGGAGTTGACACGGCAACTGCAGAAGAAGACCGCCCATGAACTCGGTGAACCCGCCGAGTTCGATCTCTATGAGATCTTACGCTCGCAGTTCGGCGGCGACAATATTGCGCGCGTCGGCAAGGGCATTAAAGGGCCGGATATCATCTTAGAAGTGGTCCACAGCGGCACTGTGACCGGCTCAATCGCCTTTGACTGCAAGAATCACAAACGGTGGCAGAACGTCTTTACAAAGAAGCTTCGCGCCGATCAGCTTGCCGCTGGCGCGGAATTCGCGATCCTCTCGACCAGCACGTTTCCGAAGGGCGCGCGCCAGCTTCACATCCAGGACAACGTAATCATTGCAGACCCGGCTCGTGTGCCGGTGCTCGTGCATCTGCTTCGACGACACATCATCCGAAACCATTCGCTGAAGCTCAGCACCGAGGCGCGCAACGAGAAGGCCGAGCGCCTATACGATTTCATCATCTCGCCAGTGTGCGGCGACATGTTTAATCGGATCGTCAAAGTGACTGAGGATATGGCCGCCCTGGATGCAAAAGAGGCAGATGCTCATGCGACCACATGGAAAAAGCGTGGCGAACTGATTCGGGCCGTCCGTAACGTCCACGACCAGTTCGCCGAGGTGGTTTCACAAATCACAGTCGGATCGGAGGCATCGCAGTGAGCCACCAACTCATTCGCCGGGCCGAGTTGCGTCGCCGGGTGCCATATTCGGATGTTCACATTTGGCGGCTCGAGCGGGACGGCAAATTTCCGCGTCGCGTCCAGTTAGGCCCCAACAGGGTCGCTTGGTATGAGGATGAGATCGAAGAGTGGTGCGCGTCCCGTATCCGAGCAGGTGGGCATCGTCCGCCTGGGCGATATGGCGCGTCTTGAGATAGTTAGTCTGGCCGAGTTTACCCCGTAGCAACAAATTTTCGCGAACCTGCCAAAGTGAACCCAGCGCAGATTAAGCAACCCGCAAGGCGGCTCAAGTTTACCCAGCTTGCTATCGAACGGCTCCGACCACCTGAAAGCGATCGGGTGATCTATTGGGACACCATCCTCACCGGCTTCGGTCTCAGGGTCTCGGCGAAGGGTCGCAAAACGTGGCTTGCCGTCTACCGCGTTGACGGCAAACAAATTTGGGACACGATCGGCACAACAGCGAGGGTTCCGAGCTTGGCGGACGCTAGAGAACGCGCCCGCCAGAGGTTTGAAGACGCAGATCGAGGCGTGAACCCGGTCGAGGCACGCCGTCCAACAACAGCCGCTCCTGTAGCGACGACCGCCGAAGCTGTTCCTCTACCCGATGAATCTCGCGAGATGGGTGTCCCCGGAGCGGAACGGCTTAATGCCATCACGTTCAGCGAAGCTGTCGAGCGATATATAAACGAATGTCAGACGAAAAGTAAACCCGACAGACCTAACACTATAAAGGCTAAAGAATCCCTACTAAATCGAGCCAAGGAAAGCTTCGGGAACAAGCCAGTCATTGATATTAGTAAGCAAGATGTTAACAATTTACTTCATGATATCGAGTATGGGCCACGAAGACGTGCTCGTAAAGGGAAGACACACGGCGCGGGAAGGCTTGCACACGCTGTGCGAGCCACACTCAGGACTTTTTTTCGCTGGGCGGTCGCCAAGGATCTGATCGTCGTTGATCCAACGGCAAACATCATGAAAATAGGAAAACCGCCTCAACGAAAACGGAGGCTCAGCGATACTGAAATCCGGCTCTTTTGGCGAGCCTGCGTTCAGATCGGATATCCGTTTGGTCCGGTGCTCCAACTTTTATTGCTGACAGGGCAACGAGAAATGGAAGTAGGGGAATTGCCGTGGCACGAACTCAACATGGACGAACGTGAATGGATGCTCCCCGGAATTCGAGCCAAAAACGGCCATGACCATATTGTTCCCTTATCGGGGTTTGTTTTAGAGATCATCCAGTCCCTTCCTCGTAATGGAAGTGCTTTCTTGTTTTCGGAAGATGGTGTAGCGCCTGTTTCTCATTTCCAGCAGGTGAAGGAAGATCTCGATCTGATCATGGGGAAAAGTGCGAATTCTCTAAATTTGATGATCGAACCATGGATTATCCATGACCTGCGACGCACCGCAACGACCGGATTTGCAAAATTAAAGGTTCCACCGCACGTCGCTGACAAGATACTCAACCATATTGAAGGTGAGATCGGGGGCGTGGCTGCCGTATATAATGTGCATGAATATCTCGACGAGCGTAGAGAGGCGCTGGAAGAGTGGGCGCGCTACGTTAAGAAATTAGTAAATCAGATTGAGGATCAGAAGGTTGAACTGAACTAATTACTGTTAGCCAAATTGTTAGTCAAAGCGCCAATCTGGTTATTCTAACAGTATCGATTAACCTTATAACCATTGGATTTCCAACAATAAATCGCTAACCGAAACAGTAGTTCCGCTGCCTTGGGTAAATATATCTAGCTTATTTAGTATAATTACCTAACATTGCGTCATATTACCTAAATTATTGGAAAATTCGATTTTTCCTCCGTTGTAATGGTAGGAACTACTCAGCAACAGAGCATCTATAACCGTCATGTTTGTTAGCCATTTGTTAGCCATTTGTTAGCCATTTGTTAGCCCGTGCCGCCCGCCGTCCCCAGACCGGCCTGCCGATCATGCCGCCCGTCGTCCCCAGACCGGCCTGCCGATCATGCCGCCCGTCGTCCCCAGACCGGCCTGCCGATCATGCCGCCCGTCGTCCCCAGACCGGCCTGCCGATCATGCCGCCCGTCGTCCCCAGACCGGCCTGCCGATCATGCCGCTTGCCGTCCCCAGACCGGCCTGCCGATCATGCCGCTTGCCGTCCCCAGACCGGCCTGCCGATCATGCCGCTTGCCGTCCCCAGACCGGCCTGCCGATCATGCCGCTTGCCGTCCCCAGACCGGCCTGCCGCTTTACGTATCGACCAATCTCGACCCGCTGACCGCCTATAGCGTCAAGCACCTTTTCCCCGCCATTTTGCGCGAAGCAGTTGGCACAGCCAAACGCCGCGCTCTAGGCGGCCTTGACAAGCGGGGATTCCTCACCCGAGAGCGGATCGAGAATGACTTGGATCGCCGCCTTCAGGGTCTCAATCCATTGCTTGCCATACCCGGCGTGAGCGCCTTTTCTCGCATGGCCGGTCAGATAGCGTTCCACGTCCTCTTTCACCGCAGGTGAACCATCCGGCAGTCGGGTGTTGCGCAAATACGAGATCGCCGTGTGGCGATGCGAATAGGAACGGCTTGTTCGGATCGGTGATGTTGACGACGTTGCGCAGCCAATCGCTGATTTCGGTCGATGCCTGAGCGGCCCATCACCCGCCTGCCGCGCCCTTGGGGTTTTTTTTTGCCTTTGGGACAAAATCGGGGACAAAACCCGGTTTATCCACTCGTCTATAATGGCGGACTTCCTAGAGTTTTTTGATAGACCGTGTGAGAAGGGAGTTGGATTCGAACTATCGGTCCCCCCGTGGGGGAGACGGATGTAGGGTACCCGGCCCGACCGCTCCGGGACGCCGGATGCTCGAGCAAGCTGGAGGCACCGCGGACCGCGAGATCGCGCTGTTGACGGGGGGCAACGGAATGAGCAGGGTCCTTCGTCCGATATAATGTTGGCTGATGAGCGGCAAGGCCGATCCAGTAATGCGCGTGCAGCCTCCTTGAGCAGCGAAGCCGTACCAGCCGATCTCCTTACGATCGCAAGCAATGCAGCTGAAACCTGATGAGCCAACTTACGTCCATGACACGGAGCAAATTCCCTAATCAATTTAGATATTCGACGTCGATGTCGGACGGATGAAGGTGGCATTTGCAGCGCGGGTGATCACGGCTCGGCAGCCTCAACTGGGCGCCACCGCGAAACGGCGGCCCCCAGGGGCAGCCGTCGCAATCATTTGTGGTGCATGCCTGGCGGAAGCGGGTGCTCGAGGAAGAACCGAACCATCTCGCCGGTGGCATCGGGACCCCGCGGAAGGGTGTAGGAACCGGCCGGACTACCACCCGACCAAGCGTGACCGGCCCCATGAATGATCCATTGTTCTATCACCGTCTCGCCGCTGGCGTTGACATGCAGCATGCGGCTGTACGCGAGCCCACCCGCTACTTGGCCTTTTTCGACCCGCCTCCTGAGCGACGCGCCCTGGCCCGACTGTGCAACGACTAAATCGGCGTTCCTGGGGTTGACCGTGGTGTCCTTGTCACCATGGAAGACGATCGCCGGGACAACTCGCGGCTTCGGTTCCGCGCGCCCCGTACGTGCGCGTCTCGGCGCCGGACCGCCATTGCCCTGCATCGCCGCGAATGCAGAGGACATGTCGCGCGCGGCACCACAAGCAAGCCCAGAATGCACGCCGATCGCGGCATACAGATCGGGGTAGGCATCGCCCATGATGGCTGCCGCAGCGCCTCCCGCCGAAAGCCCCGCAATGTAGACGCGTCGCGGGTCGACAGCGTAGTCGAGCATCACTTCGCGCGTAATTCCGGCAATGAGCAATGGCTCGCCGGCATCGCGCTGCTGGTCGGCCGCACTGAACCAGTTCCAGCATTTCTGTATGTTGGCTGAGCTGGTTTGCCCGGGGTAGGCGACGAGGCAGGTATGTTCCTCAGCCGCCGCGTTCATGCGCGTGCCGGCCGCAAAGTCGTCGGGGGACTGGGTGCAGCCGTGCAGCATGACGATCAAGGGCACAGACTGGCCATGATAGCCGCTGGGCACGTAGAGCTTGTAGGGCCGGCTACCGGCCTGATTGCTGAACGTGCAGGCTAGGAATTCTGCGCCGTTCGGCAAATCGGCGGGAATCGGAGTTGGCGTCCTGTGGGCCAAGCCGCCGGGCAAGTGGAACCCGCCGTGGGCTGTTTGGTCGATAAAGCCATGCAACGAATTGGCCAGCACCGGCTTAATCAACTTGTTTTTGATGCGAAATGCCGGGTCTTCGACGCCGTCGCTGAACGTCTTGTTGCGCGGAGGCGCGAGCTTGGGCTGGGCCATTTCCGGGCCATCGACCATGCCATCGATGGTCGGAGGACCGTGTCGCGCTTGCAAGGCTACGCTGTTCACCGGCAGCCCGGCCCCCAGCATGCGCTGCAGTGCCGCCGTCGCTTCTGTCAGCTGTCCGGCTTTGGTGAGGCGCGTTGCTTCGAGCAGTTCGGCAGGAAGGGAGAAGTTCATGGTCATGGCTTTCTGTGTGGGACCCTGGGAGGCATCCCAGTTCGGAACCCAGCTTCCGTCGTCGATAGATCAGCGTATTGGGCCGCTACGTTGGATCGGGTGGCGGCCCCTGCTGCGTGGCAGCGTCAGTGTGTTCGGTCGGCGAGCGCCGCTTTGACCTCGGAACTTGCCTGCAGGGCGCCCAGCACGGTGACTGAGGCGATGGATCCACGCGCCAATTCAGCCGTAACGTCGTGAGCAATACTGGCAAGGCCCAGGACATTGATATGCAGCAATTCGCCCCTTGTCCGTGCCGCCTCGAGGTCGGCGCGACTATAGTGTCTGAGCCCAAGCTCAAGAGCCTTCCGGCTCACCGATTGGCGGACCACATCGGCGTGGCGCTCGAGTTGGTTGCGGATGGCAGTCCGGATGAAGTCCGTCCTGTTTGAATAGAAACCGTCCTTCACCATTAAATCGACGTGACCGAGATCAACGTAGCCGAGATTGATCGTGATCTTTTCACTGTCAGCGGGCCGATGGCGAAGCTCCGGCGCATTAGTTGGCATCTTGAAAACCATCCGTTGACCATCCTGTTGGATGGTATATGGAAGTCTTAAGGGTCTATGCAAGGCCTTGGACGCTCCACGACATTTACCCGAAACCCCCCTGCTGATGAGCCTCACGAGGTTCGTCACTCGGCACGCGCTAACCTCTTGTCAGCCGACTCTGCGGCATCAGAACGAGGCGAGAGAGACCGTCGGCTTAGATCAGATACTGTAGCGAATAAGTCGGATCTTTCGTGAAAGAAGCGCAGCATCTCGCGGCTAGCATCGGGTCCACGAGGGTCAGAGTAAGACCCGGCGGGGGCTCCCGCCTGACCAGGCACGACCTGCTCCATGCAACACCCACTGCTCTAGAATTGGGCGGCCGCTTCCGTCCGCCTGGATGGTGCGCGTGTAACTGATTCCTCCTGCAGACTGGCCACGACATAGGCCGCCCACGCGAAGGCGGCATCCGTCGCCTCCTGGTCGCCGGCCTCGGAAGCGGCGCATAAATTCGCGCCGTGCTCCTCCCTGACGAGAGGCGCTTCCGGAGCCAGCGCATCGGCCGAGCGGGTGACCGCGGGCAGCGGCTCGTACTGCACTCGACCCGTTCGGCCGCGTCCGTCGCCTGCGACATCGTTTCGGCGACAACGACCGCGATCGCCTCGCCGACATGGCGGACCTTGCCGACTGCCAGAACCGGGTGCGGCGCCAGGAAGAAGGGCGAGCCGTCGCCGCTCTTGAGCGGCACCTCATGCGGGCTTGCCGGCACAGGACGGTACGGGATCGGCTGCAGGCCGTCTCTTTCAGCATCGCTGCCCGTCAGCACCGCGATGACGCTCGGCATTCCAAATAGCACGATCATTGCCGTCGTCGAGATGAGCCAGTCGAGCTGGCTGGTTGGCGGTGTGGTTCCCGGCATTGAGCGTCAGCCGCATAAGAAGCTGGAGCCGAGCTTAGAACGTTTGCTTGCCCTGCTGCATCGCTGGCGCGACGAGGCGGTCAGGGTCGGTAAAGAGATCACGCGGATTGCGCTGGCCTTCGAAGCCGGCCGCGACGGGTTCTGGCTGACGCGCTGGCTTGCGGCACGCGGGGTCGAGGCGCACGTGATCCATCCCTCGAGTGTCGCCGTATCGCGGGAACATCGCCGGGCAAAGAACGACCGGCTCGACCCCGCCGCCGTCGCCGAGCCGAACCGGCCGGTCATCTGTCATTTGTGCAGCCCTGGCACGTCCTTTCCGTTCACGGTGGGACCGTGAGTTCGAATCCCCTTTGCTCCAGCAGCCAGTCTGTCTCAGCAGTGAACCCTGAGGCTATAGGCGAAAAGCCCCGCACTTTGGCGGCGGTCTGCGGGTGGCTGGGGACGTGAGAAGGGACGCGCAGGCTGCGAACCGGGACTCCTTCGCCCTTTCTCTCTGACGGGCATTGATGCAGTCCCACCTCCCGAAAGTTCTGACCGTTTGCAAACGACGCGCGGCCGCGGTGGGGCCGCGGCCTGGGGCATATCTGTCCGGAGTTGCGGTTTAGCTTGCGAGCAGTTTGTGCTGCTCCGTCCAGTCCAGCGGCAGATCGAGTTCGGTCAGCCGCGTCGCAGTGAGCGCGACGGGTTGCCGGCCCTGCAAGATCGCCTCGATCAGCTCCGGGCTCAAGAAGGCGAGGCCAATGAGACGGCGAATGTAGCGCCGGGAAATGCCGTCACGCTTGGCCAACTCCTGGAGCGATCGGGCGCGGCCGCTGACGAGCTCCTCAAACCACGCGCGCCCCCGCGCAATCGCCTTGATCAGCGCCGGATCACATCTCGAGCTGTGGTTCTGCGGCGCTAATCCGGGCAGAACCAATTTGGTTTCGGCACCGCGCCGCGTGAAGGCGGCTGTCGCCGTCAGCTCGACGGCGCTGTCACTTGCGGCCTCCGATGCGGATGACGCGACATCCCCGCCCAACAGAAGGCCGCGCCGCAGCTTGATGATGATCGTCTTCTCATCGACGATGATCTTCTCGACGAGCTCGCGAACGAGCTTTGCTCGTTCCCCCGGTGAGCCACCGAGCGCCGCTGCCATACGGGCCGCCCGATTGAGCAGTTTCCGAACCTGGTCGCTCGGCATGCCGGCTGCGCCAAACCGCTCGACCAAGCTCGCCGGGCTGGTCAGCGCGTCGGCCAGGATCCTGATCACCGCCTCCTCGATCTCCCTGGCGGCGAGCCGCCAGCCTTCGCGATCCGTTCCGGCATCGGTGATCAGCGCAGCGGAGACGTAGTAGCGATAGCGTCGGCCCTTCTTGACGGCGTGTGATGGCGTGAGCCGCTCCCCCCGAGCATCGACCAGCAGGCCGGCCAGCAGGCTCGGCTCGGCTGCTTTAGCCCTGCGCCGATGGTTGCTCGTATTGGCTGCGAGCTGGTCCCGAACAGTGGACCAGCTCTCATCGTCGATCACGGCCGCCTGCTGACCGGGGTGGAGTTCACCCTTGTGAGCTATGTGGCCGGTGTAAATTGGGTTCGAGAGCAGTGTGTAGAGATGACCGCGCGAGAAGGGTTTGCCGCCGCGCTCGGTGCCATTCGTTGTCGTGCGGCATTTCGTCCGAAGCCCGAGACGGTCGGCCTCCTCCTTGACCCGGCGCACGCAGCCGAGCTCACGATAGAGAGCGAAGACGCGGCGTACCGTCTCGGCCTCGGCAGGGTTGATGACGAGCGTGCGCTCGTTGGCGTCATAGCCCAGCGGGACATTGCCGCCCATCCACATGCCCTTTTTCTTTGAGGCGGCGATCTTGTCGCGGATGCGTTCACCGGTGACCTCGCGCTCGAACTGGGCAAAGGACAACAGCACGTTGAGCGTCAGGCGCCCCATCGAGCTCGTCGTGTTGAATTGCTGCGTCACCGAAACGAACGACACACCCTGTGCGTCGAAGAGCTCGACCAGCCGGGCAAAATCGGCGAGCGAGCGGGTCAGCCGGTCGACCTTGTACACGACCACGATATCGATCCGGCCCGCCCGGATATCGGTGAGCAGGCGTTGCGCCGCGGGTCGCTAACCGGCAAAAGCCTCGACCGCGCTGTCCGGTAAGGCGGTGACGACCGCCTCATCGTAGCCCAGTCGCCGCACGAGCGGGCGCCCGGTGTGGAAATGATAACTGCCGTGCGGATCAACCGCGACGGCGCGGTATTTGGATTTGAACCTCCTCGCGTAGCGCGATAGCGTCAACAGGTAAGCCGTCACTCATTCGCTTCTCCTTCGAAGGACGACGCCATAGTGATAAGGGGGCAGTTCAACAGCGCGGTTCAGCAGCAGGCCGGCCGGCTCGACGATTGCCGTCACATCGCTGGTCTCTATCCGCATCTCGGTTTTAGGTCCGCGCGGCTGGCCGAGCACGACGGTCTCCTCGCGCGGCCGGCGATGCCAGTTGACGATGCCGAATTGCCCTTGGCGCTTGAGGCATACCGCGACGGCCCGCGCCAAGCCGAGCTGATCCGCGACGCCGTGGAAGGTGTTGGCGAGAAAAACGTAATCGACCGGCTCCGGCACGACCCTATCGACAGTCATGGCATCCGCCACGACAAACTTGCAGTTGGTCGCGCCTGCCGCCGCGGCGCGCGCCCGCGCGCGGTCCAGCACGGCAGGGTCTATATCGAGAGCGTAGACGCGATCCGCGATGCGAGCGAGCGGAGCTGTAAACAGCCCGTCGCCGCAACATAGATCAACCACGACCATACCCGGCTGGACGCCCATTTCGACGAGAACTTTTGTGGGATCAGGCCACAATGCCTCCCACCAGTCGGCATCGGGCATCGCTGTTGCCCGGAAAAAGCCGACGATCATGCGGTTCTCACGTGCGCTTAGGATCGAGTATCGTTGATAGATCGGAGTATCGTTGACCGCGATGATTTCATTCAATCATTCTGATGATTGATCGTCTTGCCGAGTGAGATGTCAAGCGTGGGTCCGAAACAGCACGTATTTGCCAGTCTCGCCCAGATCGCGCAGGCGCTCGGCCATGCCCATCGGCTAGAGCTGCTCGAACACCTTGGGCAGGGCGAGCGCAGCGTCGAGGATTTGGCGGCGCGGGCGAGCCTGACCCTAGCCAACACGTCCAGGCATCTGCAGCTTCTCCGCCGCGCCGCACTCGTTGTGGGCCGACGTGACGGCAAGCGCGTCTACTATCGTCTGGCCGGCGACGACGTGGTGGTTGGATTGCTTGCCGCGCTCAGCCGGGTCGGCGAGCGCAACAGCGCCGAGATCGCCCGGGTCATGGCGAGCTATTTCCGGGCGCGCGACAAGTTGGAGCCCGTGTCGCGCGATGAATTGCTCGACCGATTACGCTCCGGAACGGCGACGGTCCTCGATGTCCGCCCGGAGGATGAATTCGCCAACGGGCACTTACCCGCGGCGCTGAATATCCCGTTGGCACAATTGGAACGGCGCCTGGCCGAGCTTCCTGCGGAGCAGGAAATCGTCGCCTATTGCCGAGGCCCCTGGTGCGTCCTCTCGTTCGAGGCTGTTGCGCTGCTGCGTCAGCGGGGCTACCGCGCGCGACGGCTGGAAGATGGGTTTCCCGAGTGGAAGACAGCCGGGCTGCCGATCAGATAAGAAACCGCGGATGAGCCGCGAGCTGGATTCCCGTCGGCGCCGCTGGCGCTTCCTCCAGGAATGCAGCGGCGCTTGCGGAGATCTCGGCACGTTCATCCCCCATGTTATCGGCGCGATGACGGTCGCCGGATTGGCCCCCGCCGGCGTCCTGTTCGGCTTTGGCGTATTTCTGATCGGCAGCGGCCTCTTCTATGGCCTGCCGGTTCCAGTGCAGCCGATGAAAGCAGTTTCGGCGGTGATCCTCACCGGCGGGCTTCGCACCGGCGAAGTGGCCGGCGCCGGCCTCGTCATGGGCGTGCTGCTGTTGGCGCTTGGCATAACCGGCGCGATCGGCCGTGTTGCACGCTTCATCCCGCAATCGGTGAGCGTCGGCCTTCAATTGGGTCTCGGGATCTTGATGGCCGTTCTCGGTATTGGGTTGATGCTCAAGACGCCGTGGCTGGGGATCGGTGCCCTCGCGCTGTTGCTGCTGATGATACGCATCCCCTATTGCCCCGCGGCGCCGCTCGTGCTGCTCGCCGCCGTCTTCGTCGGATGGAGTGCGAACGACGCCGTCCTTCCCGAACATATCCGCCTGACTTGGGCTCTGCCGCAGCTCGTGATCCCGACCTGGCCGGAGCTGTGGCGCAGCATCGAGCTTGCGGTCTTACCGCAACTCGCGCTGACGGTAACCAACGCGGTCATCGTAACCGCAAGTCTCTGTCGTGAGCTGTTCCCGGCCGAGGCGCCGCGGGCAAGCGAGCGTAATCTCGCGCTTTCCTCGGGCGTCGCCAACCTGCTGCTTGCTCCGTTCGGTGCGATGCCGATGTGCCACGGCGCCGGCGGCCTTCAAGCGCAGCACCGTTTCGGTGCGCGCACCGGCCTCGCACCAATGCTCTTCGGCGCAGTCGTCCTGATCATGGGCCTGGGTTTCGCGCCAAGCGCGGCGCAGCTCTTCGCGCTGGTGCCGATCGCCGCCGTCGGCGCGCTGCTGATTATCGCCGGCAGCGATCTTGCTATCTCGCGACGGCTGTTCGACGCGCGGCCTTCCTGTTGGCCGGTTATCGGTCTGACAGCGTTGCTGACCGTGATCGCCAACCCTGCACTTGGGCTGTTGGTCGGGTGGGCGGCCGAGCTGGTGCGCGGCGCAATCCTGCGGCACCAGGCGCGGCGTTATTCCTAACGCTCGGCCCTTTCATCCATGCAGATTAATGGTGGTCCGCAGCACCCAGATCAGCATCGCCCTCAACATCTTGCCACCCTCCTAGAGGTTGGAAGCATGGTTCGTGTCCTTGCTCCCGGCGAGCAATTGTTCACCCAGGGCGACCGCGCTACGGCAATCTATAAGGTCGAAAGCGGTCGGCTTCGCTTGATCCGCCGCACCGTCGATGACCACCTGGTGATCCTTTATACCGCGCGCCGGGGCGAATTCTTCGCTGAAGCCTCCCTGTTTGCCGAAGCCTATCACTGCGATGCTGTTGCCGCCGCGCCATCGAGAATTCGGGTTTATCCGAAGACAGTGGTATTGGCCGCGCTCCGCACAGACCCGGCGCTCGCAGAGGCGTTCATGGAGCGCCTTGCCCGTCAGCTTCAGGAACTCCGGACACGGATGGAATTGCGCAACATCCGGTCCGCCCGTGATCGCGTCCTGCAATATTTGCGGCTCCGTGCTGGCATCCATGGTCGCAGCATCCTGATCGAGGGTCATCTTCAGGACATCGCCGCGGAAATCGGCATAACCCGCCAGGCCCTCTATCGCGCCCTCGCGGCGCTCGAAGCCCAAGGGCATCTGATCCGCACCGAGACCGCGATCCTGCTGAAGAAATCGGCCGACGCATGATCCAGATCATGCGCCTCACGGCGGGTACCCGCATAAAGTGGCGGCAATCAAAACCCGATGAGGTTTTCCCATGCCTTCCACCCGTAAACTTCCTCTCGTTAGCGCCGTGCTCGTCCTCCTGGCATCCGGCATCGCGTTCGCCCGAACGACTTCCGACGAACCCTCCACGGGACCGGGCCAAATGCAGCAGATGATGAAATCCGGGCAACATCCGATGGGGCCGGTCGAGATGCAGGAGATGATGCGGCAAAACCAGGGGATGATGCCGATGGGCGCTCAGACCGGCATGCATGCGGCCGCGACGACGCCGACGATGCCCGGCCAGGACGCTTTCGCGGCGATCCAGGAGATCGTCCAGATCCTCGACGCCGACCCGAAAACCGACTGGTCGAAGGTCGATCTCGAAGCGCTGCGTCAGCACCTCATCGACATGAATGAGGTGACACTGAGAGCCGACGCTGCTCCGAAACAAGTTGACGGCGGTTTGGAGATCGCCGTCACCGGCAGCGGGCGCACCCTTGTTGCGATCCAGCGGATGATCCCCGCGTGGGTCAACATGGCGAAGGGTGTCAACGGCTGGAGCGCCGAAGCCGTTCCGTTGCCGAACGGCGAATTGCTTACGGTGACCGCGAGCAGCCCAAAGGAGATCCAGCACATCCGCGGTCTCGGCTTCATCGGCTTGCTGGTCAGCGGCTCCTGGCACCAACCGCACCATCTCGCGATGGCGAGAGGCGAGTTTGCCCACGAACAATGAGCGACGATCATGTTGATCGAAATCAATGTCTACCAAGCCCATAACGCGCAGGCGAAACGGCGATCGAGATCGAACACGTCCTTTCCCCCTAATCAAAGTTCTGGGATGAAGCAGTATAGCCGGAAGTCCAATCAGCGCCCAGCGCCGTAGTTCCAGGCGAGGTACTCGGCCGCTACTCGGCGGCCGAGGCCTGCGGGGCCGTCAGAGCTTGCGACGGCGTCTCGATCGCGTAAAGGCGGGCGCAGTTCTCCCACAAGATCTTGCGTCGCTGCTCGCTATTGAGCGGCATCCCGAAGAATTCGTTCATCGCGTCCGGGAAGGCACCGTCGGAGTGGGGGTAGTCGCTCGACACGACGAAATATTCAGCGCCCATCTTGTTGACGACATCGACGGCTGGATCCTCGTCGACATCGAGCGCGATGTAGCATTGGCGCTTGAAGTATTCACTCGGCAACATCGATAGTTGGTGCTCACAGCCGGGGCCGAACTTCTCCCATTGGTCATCGAGTCGCCACAGCCACCAATACAGCCACCCGGCCGTCCCCTCGAGAAAAGCGCAGCGCAGCTTCGGATGGCGTTCGAGGACTCCGCCGGTCGTCATGCTGGCGATCGCGCCCATTAACTCCCAACCCCTCATGGGGAACGGGAACTTCTGTTTCCGGCGTCTCGGGTGCTGGAGATGGCCGCCTTCCAACCCCTCATGGGGAACGGGAACTGCTCATCGCGCACCCGTCTGTACCGCCTTGGTGATCTTCCAACCCCTCATGGGGAACGGGAACTCACCAATAGCTGCCCGCTCGACGCGCCATCTACGTTCTTCCAACCCCTCATGGGGAACGGGAACTCACCGCCCTGCTGCGATTTTGGCTTGAGATGGTCGCCTTCCAACCCCTCATGGGGAACGGGAACGTCGCAGCACTCGACGATCGGAACGCCCTTCACCGTCTTCCAACCCCTCATGGGGAACGGGAACTCTAGGTATCCTGCGGAAAGTAGAACCTGGAGCTGTCTTCCAACCCCTCATGGGGAACGGGAACAAACCCCTCGCCGATGTAGGGCGTGAAGATCGGGTTCTTCCAACCCCTCATGGGGAACGGGAACTCTCTTGAAGGCGCGCCAATACGACCCATTGAGCACACTTCCAACCCCTCATGGGGAACGGGAACAAGATGGGCCCCGCGGTCAGCGGCACACTCACCACCTTCCAACCCCTCATGGGGAACGGGAACGCCGCCGGCTGGGAGCGCTTCAAGCGCTACTGGGACCTTCCAACCCCTCATGGGGAACGGGAACACGATCGCGCAGTCGGCCTCGCGCAATTTCTATGTCTTCCAACCCCTCATGGGGAACGGGAACTCGAGGCGCGTCGTCCACGGCAGCACGCCGTCGGTCTTCCAACCCCTCATGGGGAACGGGAACACTTACCGCAGCTCCTCAACCTCAAAAGTAAATGTCTTCCAACCCCTCATGGGGAACGGGAACCCGTCTCGGAGGCTGCGCGATACCACAGGGACTGCGTGCTTCCAACCCCTCATGGGGAACGGGAACGGTTTGGGTTCGTATGTTCGGAGCCGATGTTCGCCGTCTTCCAACCCCTCATGGGGAACGGGAACCAAAGGCGGCGGCGGCGGCAAGGGTGCCTCAAAAAACTTCCAACCCCTCATGGGGAACGGGAACCTCCCAACGCCGTCTCCGGGGTTCCCCGGATTTCGATCTTCCAACCCCTCATGGGGAACGGGAACCGTCCTGTTCCTTGCGTCTTCCCCAGCCTTTGCGCACTTCCAACCCCTCATGGGGAACGGGAACCGGTGCCGGTGGCGGCTCTGGTGGGGCATGTGCGTTCTTCCAACCCCTCATGGGGAACGGGAACCTGCTGCGCATCGACGACTACGCCGGGCGCGTGACGCTTCCAACCCCTCATGGGGAACGGGAACCCGGCTTGTCCGCCGCCTGAGAAGGGGACGACCGCGCTTCCAACCCCTCATGGGGAACGGGAACCCAGATGCTTCCTGCCGTCATACCGGTAGAGATCGCCTTCCAACCCCTCATGGGGAACGGGAACGATTATGTTCTCGACCGAGGATTGCCAATTCGCAGTCTTCCAACCCCTCATGGGGAACGGGAACTCTTTTGCGGACGCCCGCGATCATCGGAATATATTGCTTCCAACCCCTCATGGGGAACGGGAACAATGGTCCTCTTGCTTGAATGCACCGATATTCTCACCTTCCAACCCCTCATGGGGAACGGGAACCCTGCCGCTGCTGCTAATCCTGTGTAAGTGAAAAGTAACCGGCTATCACCAAATTGCCGGGAACGCCAAGCTGCTCGGGTTCGGAGGCCGGCCAGTTCAGCAAGCTTCCCGATCGAACCCGAACTATAGGATGCCGGAATCCGATTTATGGCGGCTATCTTGCTGTCGTTTCGGGATTCCTTCGGTGTGGCCATCCTTGCTCCACGCGATGATGTCGAGATTGTTCCGGTTTTCCGCGATCAGTTCGAGAACCCTGTCGCCGTCCGTGATCAGCTTGTTCAACTCCCGTCGCATCTTCTCAAGCGTCGACCTTGTGATATCGCCGAAAAATACGGAGAACTGCTCATGCCCAAGATATTTAACCAGTATCTTTCTATACTTCGATGTCCTTCTCGCTTCGACGTCATAGGCAACCATCACGAACATCTCACGTGCTCCGCCGGTATGCGGTGTATTCTTCAATGTCCATGATGTGGCGCTGCAGCTTCAAAGCTTCCCACCGCATGGCGTTTCGGATTGATCCGCTGGAGCTTGCGGAATCGACGGTTGTCGCAAAGCGTTCGACGACGGCCCTTCGCCCGGCTTCGGTCAACATGCACACGCCTTCCTTCTCGTCGAACCACCCATCTGCAAGGATGTTCTTGCGCACAATCGCGAAGATCTGACGGTCGACGACGACCGGCTTGAACGGCTCCGCCAGATCCAGCGCCAGCGATGAGCGTGCCGATGACGGCGCGTGCAGGACCGACAGCGTCACATCGAGATGCGTCTTTGAAATCTCGTGACGAATGGCGGCATAGGTAAGGCCGTTTATGAACGACAGAAGGCAGTTTATCCGATTGTTCGGCGGGCGCTTAACGCGGGGCGCAAAAGCTAAACGCGCATCGACTTTGCCCCAGGCTTCGTAATACGCCCGTCTCGCTATTCCTTCGAAACCCATGAGGGTCTCCGGATCCGTCGCCCTGGCGAGGCGCGCCTCATACCCGCGGATTTCCTCGATCGCTGGTCTCAGATCCTCCGCACCGCGATAGGCGTAGTAGCGTAGCCCCTCCAGGATATTGAAAAGAGTTCCCCGGATGATTTCGCGGGCCACCGCCATCCGCCGCGTCGGGTCTAGGATCAGTCTGGCCTGGCGGATTTTCACTTCGCCGGAACCGGTATTTGCAACTGGCTCAAATGCCCCGGTAAACCAGCCGTAATAATCGAAGACCGAGACCCGGACCCCGGCGCGCCCAGACAGCGCCAGGAATTTGGTGGTGAGGGTGCCGTCGGACATCACGACGATGTCCCGGATGGCCTCGATCGGAACGCGCTTCTTCGCCCCATGTGTCTTGATGAGAATAGTGCTTTCGTCTCGCGAGATGTCGGCCTCCCCGCAAATGTAGAGGGTCTCCATCAGTTCATCGCCTTGCAAACCCGCAGAATTCGGAATTTGAGCAGCCGTCGCAGGCCGGAAGCCGCGTCGCCGATGGCACCTTCGGATCTTTCTTGAGGCTCGCGATGAGGTCGAGGGATGCCTCTAGGCGGGTCAGCCTTCCATCGTCGAGCGCCACATCCCGGTATCGCCTTGCGCCGAGAATATAGAGTCGGCCGGACCAGAGGCGTCCGCTTACCCTGGTCATCAGCGCCGCATAGAAGGACAATTGATCTTGGGAGGCCTCGCTATGCGACTTGGAAGATTTCTCCTCAACGACGATGCGGCGTTCCCAGTCGAGGCGATCCGGCTTCAGCCCTGTTAGACCTGCGATCGAGCGGTCCCGGCTGTGGCTGTCGGCATGAAGAACTTCGCCGAGCCGGATCAAGTCGCTCCACTCGTTCATGCTGGCGCGATGCAGATGGAGCCAGCAACGTCGCCGGCATATCGCAGCGTGCTGGAAGTCTAGGCCCTGGACTTCCAATTCTTCGGCGCGATCACAAAATGCCCGAATTCGCGCCAGATGATCCGATTCCATCGTCGGCATAAGGCAGGATCCCCGTTGCCCGAACCAGCGCCAATGCCTGATCGGCAACCCGCTTCTCATGCGTTGCCAAAGATCCCTTCAGTCGCTCGATGGCCCGGGCATATTCCTCGACGGCACCGCGGCTGGGCAGCGGAACGGTCCTGTTCTGGTAAGGTAGCGCCGCGGGGCGACGATAGTCCTGCCAGCTCTTCTCTTCCCGCAGGAACTCGTTCCATTGGATCTCACCGTCGATTCTGACGATGCTCGTACCCTCCTCCGTCACATCGACCGGGAATTCGTCGAGGATGACGGTGTGTTTCGTAAGCCAGGCTTCGGATACCTCAAAGCGCCGTCCATCGGCCCCGATCACAGTAACCGTCGGCGAGAAATCACGCAGGATTCGTGCCTGGGCCTCGAAGATTTTGCGCCAAGACAGTGCCCCCTCCACCCTGCTACCGGACACCTTCTCCAGCCAACCCCGGACGATATGCGCGGTGGAGGGGGCTGAGGCCCTGATCCGCGCCGCCTTGTCGGACAGGCCGCGCTCGCGCAGGCGATTGTCGAGCATGGTCCAATAGAGGCCCGAGGCGAAAGCCGCCTTGACCGGCATTGCCGTAAAGAAATCGATTTGCGCTGCGGAAGTGCCGCCCTCGACGAAGGGCGTATCGAGATCCGGCGTCTCCGGCATTCGGAAACGCTCCGCGACGCGGGCCGTCTCTGCCATGAAGGCGGACAGTTTCCGTATCTCGATGTGCCCGCCGGATTTCTTCACGTGGTCGAGCAGCCGCTGCAGCCAGGGACGTTCCGACGGCATCGTCCGGCCGACGCGGATGATGATCCGGCCATCCAGCGCCCCGCGCGCTGAGCGGCCAATACGCTGCATGAAGGAAAGCGGCGTGAAGCCCGGATCCATGATCATCAGCATCAGGCCCGGGATGGTGACGCCGACCTCGACCGTGGAAGTCGAGACGATCAGACTTCGGCCTTCGAGGCTCCTGCCGCGGCCGCGCCAGATGATCGTCGGCCTGCGAGTTGATCGAATTGTCGACGAAGTATCGACACGAAGAGGCGAGACCGAGCTCCTCGGCAATAGCGTGCAATTCGGGGAGGTCGCGTTGCAGATCCTTAAGCGCGTCATAAAGCAGGAGCGCCGTCCGGCCTTCGGGCAGCGCGGCGACATCGGCTTTCATCTCGCGCAGGATTTCGAGCGGGGATTCGGCCTGGACGAACTCCAATGTAACGTCGCCATGAAGCGCGCGTCCGCCTTCCTCCTGAATCGTCTCGGCGATCAGATCGTTCTGCGCGATCGGAATCCCGAGCCGCGCCATGACCGGGAGGATGTCGACGGGGGTCGCCGAAAGCAGCGATACCTTCGCCCGCACTGGCCCATCCGGCGTCTCGCGTCCCCACGGGCCGTTTGCGGCGAGCCCGGCGCAGAACGACACCAGCCCGAAGCCGCGCGGCTGGACCAGGTGGAATTCGTCGAAGACGATCCGATCGAAGGAGGCCATCAGCGCGTTGGGACCGACATCGCCGAGCCCGTCATTCAGCACCGGGTTGAAAAGGAGATGGGAGAGCGTTTCCGGCGTGATGAAGATGATCTCGCCGTGTTCGCCGAAGCGGAGCTGCGGCAGCCGCGACAGCCGATGCCGCAGGACATCGATCCCTTGCTCCCGTTAGGACAGCCGCGGTCTCGCCCGTCCAAGCGACGATCTTTTCTTTGCATATCCCGCTCCGGCCAGCCGCCCGACCGTAGATCGGCACGGATACCTTCTGTCTGGTTCTGAGCCAGTCGCCGCGTCGGAACCACGAACAGCACCCGCTCGCCACGTTCCATCAGCGCGGCGATAGACGTAACTCTTCCCGGCACCGGTCGGAGCGCTGGCCAGGGACAAGGGGGCAGTCGTGTGGAGCAGAACCGACTGCATGCGCGACAGCCCGTCCGCGCCGATCGCCACGCTGTGATGCGGCACGATCGTGCGGGTAATCAGCTCCATGTCCCGCACCTCGCTTGCGGCCTCGTAGAGCGTCATCGGGCCGGTCAATTGCGTCTCGTGCAAGAGATAGCGTTCGACCGGCAGCCGGCGCCCGAACAACAAGGCCGTGGCGGCATTGAGCCGTACCGTCTCGACCGAAGCGTCGCGTTCGATCTTCAGCATGCCGGTGCGGTTGGATCCGATACGCACGACGATCGCATCGCCGGCATCCGGCACCCGTTCGAAGGGATCCTCGCCGAACACCGCGCCACTGTAATCTTGCCCGGCCGGCACCTCCTGGATCGAAAAGAACTCCTTGAAATTGCCGCTCGCCGCCGCCCGGCGCACCCTGTCCGGATAGCCGCCCTCAACACCGAGATCGGAGCGCCGAGCGAGAGGCGGCAGCAGGCGCGGTTGTTTTGTTTCGAGCACCGAAACCCGCCATGGCATGGCGGCGAGGTGGACGCGGTAATCCTTATCGGGAAGAACGACGGAAGCCCGCATGAGGCCGAGCGCGGCGGCGAGGGCAAAGGCGACGGCGCGGTCGCCGATGATTTCCGGGATCGTCGCGACGCCGCCCTGCACCGCCAGATGGCCATAGTTGAACGGGGTCAGCGTGGTCGCCCGGATTGGGGTGATCATCATCATGTGGTTCCCCCCGAGAGCGGACGCGGGATCGCCCGGGCCTTACGGCTTCAACCGGCCTTTTTCCCGGTAAACCAAAGGTCGAAGAGGTCGCCGACAGCGCGGTGCGCGTTGGCGTAGGATTTCTTGAGCCTTTCGCTGCCCGAGACCAGTTCGTCGACGAGCGAGAGGCGCCAGTCCTCTGCGTCCTCATGACCGATCGCCAATTGATGCGACGAAGAGAGGCGTTGATGGATCGTCGTCACTGCTTCGTCCGATCGGCGTACCCGGCAAGAACTTGACGATTTCATAGGGCGAGGTTTCCGGGCGCTCGACCAGAGAAGCGTAAATGCCGGCAATATGCGTGCGCAGATTGATGCCGGTGACCGAGGTCTGACCTCCGTAGGCCCCGCTCTGACCGAGGCTCAGAAGCATATGTTCGAAAGCTTCGACCGGCATTAGCCGGCCGTGAGTGGACACGACCTGAACCAAGAGTGTCCCGGGCTTGATGAAATGGCGCTCAAACAAATTGGTGGAATTGGCCTTGTTGACGGCGTCGAACAGTGTCCCATCCTCGGCGGCGCGATTGTGAAAGGTCTTGTCGACGCAGAGGTCGTATTCTTCCAGGCTGAGCCCATCGGAGTAGAGAGCGGCCGCCTTGACCGGCAGGACCTTATTGCCCTGATTCACGGAGTCGCCGAAGACGAGGCTGTTCAGGTCGAAGGCGGATGACGGCATGTCCTTATCGGGCATGGCGTGGCGATTCTGAGGGTAGGATCCGCCGGCGCCGAAGTGACGGAGCAGCTTGAGGCCGTTCGCCCGCTCGCGGTGCTTGAATTTATTCGGCACGGCGCGGATGAAACGGCGGTCGCCGACAGCAATGTCGGTGATTTCGGCTTCCAGATTTCGGAAAACGGTTGGCGCGATGATCTCACGAATCAAGACCAACGAAACGGAACCGAGATTGCGCAACTTCGGATGAATATACGTAGTCTTGCCGTCGCTGCTTTCATCGGTGAGATGGGCGATGTCGCCGAGGAACGGCTTCAGCTGGTCAATGAGGGACATGATGATTCTCTCCTCGAAAATGAGTTGATCGGTCAGGCTTCTTCGACTGGAGTATCCGGCCGGCTGCTGCCCTTCGCGACGTAACGGGTGAACGTCCAGCGGTAGGCGGCCGAGAAGTTACGCCAGTCGCCTGCCGATGGCGGACGCCCCTTGAATGTCCGCAGACCACGCATGGTCGATGAAGCATTCGGAAAAAGACCCTATAGCCTGTTACGATGGTCTGGCCGGCCTCGCGGTTGGCGGAGGCCGAATAGAATCCCCTGGCGCCCTCCTGTCGGCGCTCGCCATCGATCCGGATACGGCCGGCTACTTCAGCGATCAGGCCCTCGCGGTCACGCCACCCGTTCTTGTAAGCGTAGAGGGCGCCTTCAAGCGCCATATCGATCAGAAACGTCTCGTCCTTTGCGCTGGCGTCCCTGCCCGGGCGGCGCTGGATCATGCTCGCCAGCCGTCCCAACAACACGGGCGGCGCCACGGTCTTTTCCTGGTCCATCCTAGCAACCTCATGTTCGATGTACTCGTGAAGCGCGGAAATAGCCGGCGGTGCCGCGTCCTTGCGGTCCCGGGCCGTCACCCACGCCAGACAAGCAGCAGTGAAACGGGTCGACGGCAGACAAAAACTCTTTGCAACGTCAACAAGGCCCAGCTTGTGGTCTTTGCGCGGCCCGGAGATGGTGTCTATGTAAGGTCTAGTTTAGCAATGGCATCGGGCAGTTCCTCGATGCGGAAACCGTCCTTTCCGAGCAGAACCCGTATTTCAGGGTCCATACAGTCGCAATAAAAGAATTCCAGGCGCGGGTGCGGCAAGCCGGAAAACAGGTGAACCGGCCGACCGTAGCGCAGGGCCGCTTCCATCGCGATCCGGATGAAGCTGATACGCCCGGCCGTGGAACCCTTGCTCTCCGCTCGGTCGGCGAAATGCCGCGGCATGATTTCGAAGCGGCCCAGGTTGGTTCTCGTCTGATAGGCCTCTAGCGTCCTGATAGACCGCTTCGATCGGTCGGAGCGAACCATGTCGAACAAGCCGTATTCCTGGTCGTTCATGGAATTGATGGTAAGGCTGAAAATTCCTCCGGCCGTCGGTGAAGACAGGCGGAGCGCGATGCCGCCCTCGGGCCGGCTCAGCTTCGCGAATCGCGCGGCGCGCAAGCGATATTCGGCGTAGGAAACGGGAGACAGGTAAGTCTCCGCATCTTCGCGGAATTTCTCCTCGGCCCGGCCGGCACGATAGGAGATCGCTGAAGAGTTGATGCCGTAGAGGCCGTCTTTCTTTTCGATCGGTTCTCCTTCGATCGGCTCGCCGGTGATCAGGCAATGCTGAGCGGCATCCGCTGCTTCGACGGGTTCGCCAGTAGCCAGCAGACGGAGCCGGCGGCGTACGGCATCGCGCACGGCGCTAGCCTTGTCCCGCATGTCTCCGAAGACGGCATCCTCTGCGAACCACTCGGCAAAGATTTCCCAGATACGCCGCTTCAGCTCCGGATCGCTGTCAGCGCGCTGGATCGCGATCAGAGATATCGCCGTCCGGCGCGTCAGAGGGTCGGTCCTGGAAAGCCAGCCGGGCAGATCCCCGCCGAGCCGGCCTACAATTTCGTCTTCGCGGGCCTTCCGGCTATAGGCCTTGTTCTTTGTTGCCTCCTCGACACCGATGGCGAGCGAAACGAGGCAGGCCTCGACCACCGCCGGAAACTCGGCGCTGTCAGCCTCGACCGGTCGGATGATGGGCAGAGTTTGGCCGGCGGATATCCTGTCGGTGGCGATGAAGGGGCACCCGGCGGCAAGTGCCAGATCGCGGAGTTCCTTCTCCCGGTTGGCGAAATCGATCATCTTGACCGACAGCAAACGACGAATCTCCCTGGCCCCGGTCGGCACGCCTTGCTCGACGATGCTGCGCAGGCCGCTCCAGCTCGCCTTGGAACCGCCGATCTTCGGCACGCCGGCTGGGCTTATGATGATCTTGCTTTCGAAAGGCAGGCTATCCGCAACGGCATCGATAGCATTTCGGGCAATCGTTTCGAAGGATGTGGCCGGGAGCAGAGAGACCAGCGTCTCGTCACGAACCGCGTGAAACAACGGCCGCATGCCGGAGACCTCCTCGCAGTGATAGTCAATTTCGGCTGCCAGCCTGGCGAGAATGAAGGGGTGATGCGGATCGGAGATGAGCAAGGGGCGGTAATCGCCGAAAGCCTGCGGCACGAAGAAGCGGCTGCCGTGATCGATCTCCTGTTTCCACGCCTTCAGCACCTCGCGCACGGTTACGGCGGGAACGCCGCGCAGCCAAACGCCATCCAGCACGTCGGCAAATCGCACGTATCGCCGGGCCACGGCCTTCCAGCTATCTGGAACCCGGACATTGGGGAGGCGGTCGGCTGAGCGGGTCTCGACATAGGCAATCAGGGTAGCGAACTGCTCCCAGCTGATCCTGGCGCCGAACCGTTCGAGGAAATCGCCGATGCGGTAACCGCCGAAGATCTCGCGCACATCCTCGGCGGACACGCGTGTGCCAGGGCTTCCCCAGCAGCTTGTCGATGTCATGGAGCAGGCCGACGGCAAGCGCAACGGCAGCGGCAGCTTTCACCTCCTCGACCCGGTGCTCCGCGGCCAGCAAATCCAGGGCAGCGAAGGTAGCCGCCGCCATCCCGACCGACGACGCGTGATCGAACAGCGTAACGTTGGACCACTCCTCATGGCCCGGGCCGCCCTTGCCGCTCACCGCCAGGAAACGCGGCAGACGCAAATCGATGCGCTTTCCCGAACTGATGTCCTTCTCGGCCTGCTTCCGATATGAAACCGGCACGATCGCCGGCTATTGCGGGCAGGATGATGTCGTTGAGAGCGTCGTTGAGTTCCCGGATGAGGGCGGTCGCCGCGCGGCGCTGCTCGATCATCGGCATCTGCCGATCTCCCGTCACGCGGCCAGCCCGAAAAAGCCGAAACCCAGACGGTTCTTCTCGCCGATGCCGGCATACCAGGCGAGGCGGAGGTCATCCGGGGAACCGCAAAGAATGAAGGGGAAAGTCATGCCGACTACGACCGCGGATTGGGATCCCATCCGCTTGATATCCACCCTCGTGGCGCAGCTTTGCCGGCGGGTGGCGACGTACATATCGTCGGGTGCGACCGTCAGGCTGGACGGTCCGGCCCGCAATGCGCGATAGGCGCCGGTTGACAGCTGCCGAAAGTTCCACTTCGCCCGGATCCGCATGCCAGCGTCCGCCGGTTCGGTCGCCTTGGCGTGAGATGGCGATCGGGGTCAGCATGAAAGCGTCGATGAAGGTACTGCCGGGAACGACCGGATCGGGATCCGGGACGATACGCGCCCCGCTCATGTCGATGCGCTCGCCGGTAGCAGGCTGATCCTTGCGCATCGCCGCGGGATCGGCTTTCAGGAGATGGCGCGCGATATCCGGGTCTGGCGTCGAGACGACGATTTCCCGCGTGCGCCGGACGAGTGGCGATATCCGGATCGGCGTTACCGGCCCCGCCCCCCAATGCCGCGCCTCGGGCCCGCTCAGCATTTTCCCCGGGCAACCGGCTGATTCCAGCATGGCAAGGGCGGCATCCTTGATCACGTCCAGGTTGGTGTAGGTGACGCGCCGACCTTGGACGCATCGCATTCTGATTCTGAACATGCCGGTCGTCCCTCGCGGTCCCCAGCTAGATCCGGAAAAATGATCGGAAAACGTGTTGCCTCAACCATTAAGCTATCTATAGTACATTCTTCGGTCGAACAATCTTGCTAGAATCTCAATATGAGATCTTATGAGATCTCCCAGACGGAAAATGGTCCTGGTCGGAGAATTGCTTCGAAGAAGATCATTCATCCGCTTGATGAGGCACTGGCATGGCACCGTCTCGACGGCCGACATCGAGACCGCCTTCGGTCTCTCGCGTGCCCAGGCGCATCGTGTCCTAAGGGCAGCCAGGGATGATCCAGTAGACGGCGTGGCAATTGGTGATGCGGCGGTTTTCCTCGCCCATCTGCGGTCTCAAACGGCCTCGGACAGTCTTCAGAACGGCCTGGGGATCAGTTTCGGAGTACCCGTCGAGGAAGGGGATCTGCTGACTAGACCGCCGATACGGGAGGATGTGTTGAGGCCAATCCTGGAGGCGTTGCGTTACCGCCGCAGTGCAGTGTCCATCGCTTATGCCGGGCGAGATCAGGTGTCCGACCGCATCATTTCGCCCGCGAGATTGGTTTACATCCTGAAACGGCACCATATCCGCGCCTGGGACCATGGACGCAAGGCGTACCGGGATTTCGTGCTCTCCCGCATGACGGAGGGAAGGCGGGCAGGAGAGCGCTTCTTTGCTCCGCATGATCGCGACTGGGAGGAAATATCGATACTGCGGTTCTCGGTGAACACGGCTCTCCCGATCGACCTCCGCGCAGCACTAGCGATCGAGTGGGATCTCCCGGAGAACGGTATTTACGAGATCCAGTGCCGGAAAGCACTGGCCCGTTACGTGGTACGGGAGATGACCGAGACGACATCGGAGGGCCCCCGGCGATGGCTGCCGGCGGATGATGGCACCGCGGCAACTTTCAAGGAAGTATACCAAAGATAAATGGTACAGCCTATGTTCGCACAATCTGTGGGGGCGGCGCTCCTTCACAGCCGCGCCAGTTTGCGCTCGTCAGCGCGCTCCGCGTCGAATGTTAGCCGGAGGGCCTAAGGGGAGAACTCATTGAATAGTTTGCAATAATTTGGAATCGTCTTGCGTTCGATTTGGTTGCGGGCACACCTGGACACCGCGCCGCGATTTTGCGGTCTCGAAATCGGTAACGCAGTCCCTCACCGTTGGCAGCGTGGCATTCCAAAAGGCGGGCGCAGACCGAGTCACACTCCGCGCCGACCCCCGTCCGAGCGCGTCACGGGTCGACCGGCGGTCCGGCTCGCGTTGCAAGCGGTCGAGAACCGCGTTCACCTCGCGGAGCCGGTGCGGCGAGTATCGGTCAGTTTATACACTAACTCACCGAGCGCCGGGCCCGAGGCGGTCCGCCGGGGTCGAGATCACTCGAACGTCTGAGCCGAACGGTCGCAATCGGAACGGTCAGAGTGCCGGTCTCGATACAAATTTCAGACCGCAAAATTATGGCGCGGTGGGCAAGACGTTGCTCGCGACCACGATGATGGCAGAGTTTTCTATTTTTCAATGGGTTCTACCTTTAGAGCGATCGGTCAATCATCGACGCGGAACGCGCTAGTGAGCGAAATTCGACGCGACTGCAAAGGACAGCCTGTTCAGCACAGACCATTCCTCGCACAGCATGCCGGACCCGGCCATCCTCGCTATCAAATTTATGTTCTCTGGCTTCCGGTTCAAACTATCTGCGACCAGTAAGCCGGTAATTTTCATCAGACCCAGAGCAGTATTTGCACGCACCCGGGAATTGCCCAGCCGGGCCAGCGTGGACTTTATCCGGTTCACAATCCGCGTGCGCTCCCGCACCAAGCAGTCGCGCTCGCGGTTCGGCCGCTTGGCGTCCTCTTCGGCAATCGTTGGCACGCGCGCCATGCCGCAGTGGCCCCGTTCCCCACGCAGCCACCCCAGGAACCCGCGCTTCAGCAACTCGGTGTCGAGCCGGTCGGTTTTCGCCCGGCGATGCTCCCGCGATACCGCGAGACGGGAGGCATGGATCACGTGCGCCTCGACGCCACGCGCCTCCAGCCAGCGCGCCAGCCAGAAGCCGATCCATTCGCGCAGCAGGTGACGTCATTCCCCATCGACCCCCAGGCCCACTGAGGTTAGTCTCTGCGCTGCGCCGCTCTCTTCAGGGAGGAAAGGATGCAGAGAAGCACCGAGCGGATCTTGACTACCCATGTCGGAAGCCTGCCTCGGCCGCCCGATCTCCTCGAAATGATCAACGCGAAGGAGGAAGGCCGGGCTTTCGACCTTTCGCGCTATCGCGCACGGGTCAAGAGCGCTGTCCGCGAAGCCGTTGAGAAACAGGCTGCGGCTGAGATCGACATCTCGGCCGACGGGGAGATGGGCCGGGTCGGGTTTATTCCCTATGTCAACGAGAGGCTTTCCGGCATTGAGCCGAAGCAAGCGGCGAGGGGGCAACACCAGTGGCGGCGCTCACGCGAATATCAGGCCTTTCCCGAATATTATGAATGGGCTTCGGCGATTGCAGGGGCTGCCGGACAGGCGCCCGCGGTCGAATGGGTTTGCACCGTCCCCATCGCCTATCGCGGAGAGGCACTCAAACGAGACATTGACAATCTCAAGGAGGCGCTTGCCGGTGTTTCTCATGTCGAAGCCTTCATGCCGGCGGTCTCTCCGACGCAACTCGCCAATTGGAACAAAAACGAATACTATTCGAGCCAGAAAGAGTACCGCCTCGCCATCGCCGAAGCGCTTCGCGAGGAATACCGCAGGATCGTGGATGCGGGGGTCGTCCTCCAGATCGACGATCCGCAGCTTGCGAGCCGGTACGTACTCCGCCCGGATCTCGATCTCGAAGAGTGCCGCAAACGGGCGGCCCACAGCGTCGAGCTTCTCAATCACGCGCTCGAAGGGATCCCGGCGGAGCGCGTTCGCTATCACACCTGCTACAGCATCAATATTGGGCCCCGGGTCCACGATCTCGAACTCAAACACATCGTCGACGTCATGCTTCGCGTCAATGCCGGCGCCTATTCCTTCGAAGCCGCCAATCCGCGTCACGAGCACGAATGGCGGGTCTGGGAGAGCGTGAAGCTACCGGAAGGAAAACTCTTGATCCCCGGGATCATCGCCCATTCCTCCAATCTTGTTGAGCACCCCGAACTCGTAGCAGAGCGGATTGTACGCTTTGCGGGCGTGGTTGGGCGGGAGAACGTGATCGCCGGCGCCGACTGCGGCTTTGCGAGTTCTGCCACGACCTGCGAGGTGCATCCTTCGGTAGTTTGGGCAAAACTCGCCGCGCTCGCCGAAGGGGCGCGCCTCGCGAGCCGTCACCTGTGGTAGATTAGGCGATGAAATTTGCGTTGGGCGGCAGTCACGACGGGAACAATACGCAGACCGCGAACGAGCTCATCGCCGACATCCTCGACGAGTCGGTCTACGCCGAAGAGGTTAGCCGCTATTCCGCCTGGGTCGGAAACTACCGTGCGGCCGGCGTGCGATAGACGGCGACACTCGCCCACGGCCGGCAGCAATGGTTGAAATGCAAAAGCTCCTGAACAGGTTGATTACCAAGCACACACGATCTCCGGCGGATTGGCGTCTTGCGATATCGGGCCATTAGGCCAGGCGCACGCAGACGGCGAGGCTGCCCGGATAGCGGCCTTTTTTATTCCAGTGCCAATCCCGCTCTTGTCCGACGATCGCGTTACCGTCGGCGGCGCGCGAAGGGCAGCAGCCACTGCCGATATCGGGTTCGGCTTATGACAGGGTTCTCCAGCGACGCCGCCCCGCGTCGCAAAAGTTCCAAACTCAGGAACTATTGGCCGAGCCAGGCATCCTCGAACCGCCATCCATTGAACAGGCTGTTGACCATGATTGTGATCCCGTGCACCGCCGGCGATCGGCAGGTCCCCAGCCGGTAGTTGAAGATCATCGGGCGCGCCGCGTCTTCAGTCAGTCGGCGGTCGATCTCCCAGACCAGCTGCTTGCGTTTTGTCTTGTCGGGCTCCATCGATTGCTCCTCATACATCTTCTCGAGCTCCGGATTGCAGTAGTTGGTGTAGTTGCGCTCCGAGCCGCAGGCGTAGTGCTCGAAGAAATAGGCATCGGGATCATCCACTCCGCTGCCCGACAGGTTGGCGCCGACCATGTAGTCCTTGCGGGCGATCTTCGGGAACCAGTTGGCCGTCTCGACCGCATCGAGCACGCCATCGATGTAGATCTCCTTCATCTGGTCGATCAGAATGATCGCCGGGTCGCGATATTGCGCAATGTTGCGGGTCGCGACCTTGACGGCGAGCCTGTGATCAGGGCCGTAGCCGTGTTTCTCCATCAGCTTGCGCGCCTCGGCGCGGTTGGCCGCAATATCGGGGCCATAGCCCGGAAGGGTCACGAGAACCTCGGGCGGCAGCCCCCACAGGCCAGCAGGCGGCGACTGCATCGCGCCGTTTATGTCGCCCTGGCCCTCGGCGATGATGTCGAGAAAGCTCTTGCGGTCGATCGTCAGCTGCATCGCCCGTCGGATGTCGGGGTCGTTGAACGGCGCTGCATCCCGGTTGACGAGCAGGTTCATCGCCACCGGCGTCGGCGTCATCTCGCAGATCGCATTCGGCGCCTGGTTCTGGATGTCGCGCATCGACTGCAAAGTGACCTCGTAGGGAAAGCTCATGTCGAACTTGCCGGCGATAAACGCGAGCGTCTGGGTCGACCGGTTCGGAATGATCGTCCACTCGATGCCATCGAGATACGGCCGCCCGGGCTTCCAGTAGTCCGGGTTCTTGACCACCCGGATGAATTCGTTCGGCTTGAATTCGGCAAATTTGAAGGGCCCAGTGCCGATCGGGTGGGTGCGCATGTCCCGCGGATTGACATGGCACGGATAGACCGGTGAATCGCCCGAGGCCAGCAACGCGAGAAACGCCGGCTGCGACCGCTTCAAGACAAATGTGACGGAATAATCGCCGTTGGTGACGATCTCTTCGAGGTTGCGGTACCAGGCCTTGCGCGGGTTGAGCCTTAACTTCTCCTGCGATTTTCCAATCAAGAGGTCCCAGGTGCATTTGACATCGGCGGCCGTGAACGGCTTGCCGTCATGCCATTTGATGCCCTGGCGCAGCTTGAAGGTAAGCCGGGTGTTGCCCTCGTCCCACGACCAGGTTTCGGCCAGTTCCGGCTGGATGAATTCCGGCCGGTTCTGCTTCTCGTCCTGTTTGAACAATACGAGGTTGTTAAAGACGCCCATCATCGGCGCCACGGTCGAGATCGTTGCCTCCTCGTGGATCGACATGCTCGCCGGGCTGTCGCGATGAAAGAATTTGAGGATCCCGCCGGTTTGCTGGGCGGTGGCGGGCCCCATGGGCAGTGCAAGGGCGCCGCAAATCGTCAGCAATAATTTCAAGAATTGCTTCACCATGGATGGTATCCTACTGGTTAGGAGAGCGAAGAGAGGAACGCATGGGCACCGTTACGATTGCACCTCGATCCCGGTCGCGCGAGTTGTCGGTTGCCGTAGGTAAACCGATGTTGCGTGGCATCCATCACCTTGCGCTCGTCACCGATGATATGCGGATGACGCTCGATTTCTATGTGCGCGTGCTAGGCATGCCGATCGTGCACGGATTGCGAACGCCTTCACGCCCGCCGAGCGCGAGCCATGCGCACGGGAACGGTGCGCCGCCCTACGCCAACATTCCCCATTATTTTCTTGATATGGGCGGCGACAGTTTGCTCGCTTTCTTCGAATATCCGAAAGGAATTGCCAAGGCTGACCGCGACGCGATCGGTGCGATGCAACATGTTTCATTCGCCTGTGGCCCTGCACGGTATCGGGAGATATTAGAGCGACTGAAAGCGAATGGGGTCACCATAAACGCGGGGCCGCTCCTAGTGATTCCCCCGGCGATCCATTCCTTCTATTTTTTTGATCCCAATGGGATCCGGCTAGAGATCAGCTCCGACCTCGACGGTGACGAGGAGGATCTGCAAGTCATCCGATCCTGCAGCATGAGCGAGACCGAGCTGCGGGCGGAACTCGAAACGATCAGCAACGACAAGGCATGGATCGACGATATGGTGGCGGCGATGACGCCCCACGGTCTTGGTCCTGTGTCCTGATCGCAGAGCATCTTGCTGCAGCACCACACCAGCAACCGCACCACCTGATATCTCCGCACATGTCTGTGCGGACATCATGTTTCGCGGCCCTTACCGCGCTGGCGGGGCGGTGGCGGGCGGAGCTTTCTCCAGCCCGCCGACAAAAGACGCGCTCCGATAAATAAGAACTGACCTCGGTTCAGCTTAGGGACCCACGGCGCAGGAGGCAAGAAGCGGGAGTTTTCCCGTCGCTGTCAAAAAAGCGCCCGCGCAGTCGTGCAGGCAGCGACGCGATATCGCCGAGTGTCGTTTCCTGGTCCCAAGATGATTCCCACGAGAAGAGGCTATGTCCTGCTGCTTCAGGGTACTGCCAAACATTCAGGCGAAACCGCCATCCCCGCACCAGCGTCGCCGCCGTCAAGGGGAGGTAATCGGCGGGGACGATCTATGGGGTGCTTTACACGGCACGACGGCATCGGACGGCCAACAAGGAAGTCGCATGGGCCAACTATAGCCGCAGACGGCGCGCATCATCGGCGCCCAGAACTTATCAAAACTTATCATTTCCGCGGCGATCGAGAAGAGCAGAGGGCCCCGATAATGCGGGTTATCGGTGGCTGGGGGCGCCCGGCTGTGACGTTGAAGGTTTGTCGCGGAGATCGCGGTCGCAACGCGGGGCTACTTGCTGCACGTCCCAACTGGATGAGAACGATGACATTGGAACAAACGGCAAGCCTGCGGGCTGAAATTACGATCAGAGCTGGGAGCCGTCTGCAGGCTCACTGATAAGGACCCCGTGGTGGTCTTTCCCTAAGCTGGGAGAAATTCGGCCAGAATAAATCCCAAGCGTTACCAAAGCTTGCTACCCGATGTGCCGACGCTTTTTCTCGCATCGGGCCGGGAACTGGCGGAAGATGGTTTGCGGCTAAGAGCACAGGGCAGGCGAGGCGGGAATGGACGTCGCGGCCTGCCTAAGACATCTGGGGCTGGAACAATACGGACGGGCGTTCCGCGAGAACGATGTCGATGCCGAGGTGTTGCCGGAGCTGACGGCCGAGGATTTGATTGGCCTCGGTGTGCTATCGATCGGTCATCGCCGCAAGCTCCTCGCGGGCGGCCAACCAAGCGATCGTGACGATCCACTGGAACGGCGGTCGTCATACCGAGCTGCGCGTCTCGCGCACCTGCGCTGGGCGCTACCCGGCGGATCGCCACCCAGGCCCGGTGGAGGTCATCCGCAAGCTCGGCGGTCAATGGCCGGATCGCGAGGTGGCGGTGACAATGAACCGGATGCGATGCAGACGCGCCGACGGGCAGGCCTGGACCACTATCCGTGTGCGCGAGCTTCGAGAGCGGCTCGGGATCGCACCCTTCGACCCGACGCTACCGCGGGCCGAAACGATCAGCGCCGAGGAGGCCGCGACGCGGCTGGGCATCTGCGTCCGCTCGGTCCACAAGCTTATCCGCAGGGGCGTACTTCCCGCCACCCAGCTCATGCATTCAGCACCGTGGCAGATCCCCGTTGCGGCGCTTGAAACCGAGGCCGTTAAGATAGGCATCTGCCAAGTCATCCATCGCCGGCCAAAATTTTATCGCCGCTTTCAACAGGATAAGACGCTCGAACTTCCCGGATTCTGAACAAAAGGATGCACGTGGCTCGGCGCGTTCCGGCCGGGCGGTTGAAAAGCCCTAGCTCAGGCCAAACCCAGAGCCGACGCTTCTGGCTTAAGCAATCGATTGGATTGTTTCGCGGCGGAGGGTTGGATAGCCTAAGCCTCAGCGATTCGGGGAGGGCCTGAGATGGCGACAATCGTTGGCCACGGCGACTACAAATACGAGATCAAGGAAAACTGGGCAAAATTGCCGGACGGCTGGTCATTCAAGGAAGTGGCGGCGGTCAGCGTCGATAGACAGGACAATGTCTATTGCTTCACGCGCGGTGAGCACCCGGTCATCGTCTTCGACCGCGACGGCAATTTTTTGCGCTCTTGGGGCGAGGGTCGCTACATTCGGGCGCATGGCGTCCATATGGGCCCAGACGATTCGATCTACCTGACCGACGATGGCGGACATTTTGTGCGCAAATGTTCGCTCGACGGCCAGATGTTGCTCGAGCTGGGCGTTCCCGGCAAGCCGGCGCCCTATCTGAGCGGCGAACCGTTCAACCGGTGCACCCATACCGCTCTCTCGCCAAAAGGCGAAATTTATGTCTCTGACGGCTACGGCAACGCCAAGGTTCACAAATACGCGCCCGACGGCAAATTATTGCTGTCGTGGGGTGAGCCGGGCAGTGATCCTGGCCAGTTCAACCTCGTCCACAACATTTGCACCGATGCCGACGGTTGGGTCTATGTCGCCGACCGTGAGAACCACCGGGTCCAGGTATTCGACGGCAACGGCAAGTACGAGACCCAATGGAACAACCTGCACCGGCCGTGCGGGCTTTACATGGATTATGTTCGCCATCCGGTCTGCTATATCGGCGAACTTTCGGTCAATCGTCTCAACGCCAATCTCGGGCCGCGGGTCAGCATCGTCGACAATCAGGGCAAATTGCTGTCGCGGATCGGCGACCCGTTTGCCGGACGGGCGCCGACCTCATTCATCGGGCCGCACGGGCTGACAGTCGACAGCCACGGCGATCTCTATGTCGCCGAGGTATGCTGGACCTTATGGCCGGGGCTGTTCCCGGACGAACCGCGGCCTGACAATCTGCGCACCATCCAAAAATACCAGCGCATTCACTGAGCGCGCGCAGCCAAGCAAGCTCAATCCGAATATTTCGGCCTCAGGATCGTAGGCGCTCCCGTAGGGTCGTGTTTCTCGAGCGGAACTGGGAAGTTCGAATCCACTTCCCTCCAGCAGGGAGTCACGTGCGAACTCGGTTATTAATGCGTCACTTGGCACAGGGCGATCCTCGCCGCTACCGACGAGTGCCTCGCCGGCAAATCCATTTCGGATGCCGCCTGGGCCGAGGTGGCGAAACATGTCACCGAGCCCGGACCGCAGGTCGAATTTATCATCGCCATGGGCACTGGATGATGTTTTCCCTGTTGTTCCGAAACCTGCGCATTCCGCTGGCGGAGGGTTTGATGGTCTGGCCGCCCGATGGTCTGGCCTCCCCGGCGGCGCAGTGATAGGCGATCGACGCAACGGCTGCGAAAGGGCCGGCGGCTTTTCCGACCGCCCGGCGCGGCCGGGATCGATAACTCGTGACTGCTCTGTTTCTATGCCGAACGTGGTAAGTGCCAGCGCTGATCACGGTTGTCGAGTTCTCCCGGCACGGCGATGGCGTTGCAACGCCATACCGAGGTGGTTGCGCAACGCATGTGCCCCGGCAGTTCCAGCACCTTCGGTTCAGGGAGAAGCCAGGCGATCCAGACGGACCTCCTACGGAAGCTCATCGAGGCGAGCCAACTCAGTCCTAATTCTTCGAAGGTTTGATTCGCACCCCGCGCGCGGTTTCCGAACCCTTGAACGGCGCTCAACTGCCCTCCCCGATTCAAGGTATACGCAATGCTGAGCCGGCAACGCAAAATGCGCCGTCGAGCCAAATTCGGACGTGGCGGGTTCGAAGGTCCTTGCGTACTCTCGCGTTGCTGTGAGGTCTCTGCGACGCGCGGTTTGGTCCACGCTTGGATTAGCACGCGAGCAAGCATGGTTTTGCGCAATTGTCATAACTTTCATGATTTTCGGCGTCTGGCCAAGCGGCGACTGCCTGGTCCGATCTTCGATTATATCGACGGCGCCGCGGACGAGGAGTCAACGCACCGGCGCAACACAAAAGCCTTCGAAAGCTGCGACCTTGTACCCAACGTCCTGCGCGGGGTTGGGAGCGTCGATCTATCCGTTACCGTCATGGGCCAGAAGCTCGCGTTGCCGGTCTATTGCTCTCCCACTGCCTTGCAGCGCCTGTTCCACCATCAGGGTGAACGCGCCGTCGCGGCCGCGGCTGCGAAATATGGCACGATGTTCGGCGTGTCTTCGCTCGGCACGGTGAGTCTCGATGAGCTGCGTAAGGCACACGATACGTCGCAGATTTATCAGTTCTATTTCCACAAGGATCGAGGCCTCAACCGAGCAATGCTGCAGCGCGCGAAGGACGCACGCATCGACATTATGATGCTGACCGTAGACAGCATTACGGGTGGGAACCGCGAACGCGATCTTCGCACAGGCTTTACCATACCGTTCAGGCTGACGCTCGCTGGGATGCTGCAATTTGCAATGAAGCCGAGGTGGGGAATCAACTACATCACTCACGAGCGGTTCAGATTGCCGCAACTCGAGGAGCACATCGATATGCGTGGCAGCGCACTCTCGATCGGCGGTTATTTCACGGAGATGCTCGACCCATCGATGAACTGGGACGATGTCGCCGAGATGGTGCGGTACTGGAACGGTCAATTCTGCCTGAAGGGCGTCATGTCCCCAGCCGACGCCAAACAAGCCGCCGAGATCGGTTGTACCGGCATCGTTGTTTCCAACCATGGCGGCCGACAAGCTTGACGGCTCGCGGGCATCGTTCGACCAGCTGGCCGAAATCGTCGACGCCGTAGGTGATCGGATCGACGTGCTCATGGACGGCGGGGTGCAGCGCGGGACGCATGTCCTCAAGGCGCTCTCGGTCGGCGCCAAGGCGGTCGGGGTCGGCCGCTATTATCTCTATCCCTTGGCTGCCGCCGGCCAAGCCGGGGTCGAGCGGGCACTCGGCCTGATGAAAGCTGAATTGGAACGCGACATGAGACTGATGGGCTGTATCGCGATTGGCCAGCTCTCGCGCGATAATCTACGGCTCAGATGAGAGACTCAATTAGTGAAGTTCTCGCAAGGACCTGATCGTGGCACTCTTACGAGCTAAAGGCCGCTGGGATCAACCGCGGAGATCCTGCTATTTTCAGGGGCGGCAGCCTAACTCCAACAAGCTGACGGTGCGGCGGCTGCATCAATCGTTTGCTGAGTGCCAAGGCACTAAATCGCTGCCGCGATAGCCGCTGCGCGGGGGTGCCCGTTGGCGGGGTCGGTAGCGAGTTGAGAGCGCGCTTATAGCAGGGTGGGGAGCCCCGTCCTGAGGAAGATGAGGTGTTGGCAACCTCACTCAGGAGAAGCTCCCGATGAGCACTGATACCACCGTCAGCCCGCTGCGCCAGCGTATGATCGAGGATATGGCCGCCCGCAAGCTGGGGCGCCATGCGCAGAGAAGCCACATCCACAGCTGCAGGCGCTTCGCCGCGTTTCTGGGGCGCTCGCCCGATACGGCGACAGCTGACGACGTCCGCCGCTTCCAGCTGCACCTGGTCGAGAGCGGACTGAGCATCTGCAATCGCAACCGGATCATGACGGGGGTGAGGTTTCTATTCCGCGTCACGCTGCGGCGGCACGATCTCGCCGCCGAGGTCTACCACCTCAAGGAGCCGCAGAAGCTGCCGCTGGTGATGAGCCCGGAGGAGGCCAAGCGGCTGCTCGCCATGTCGGGCAATCTCAAGGTGCACGTCATGCTGGCGCTCGGCTATGGCTGCGGGCTGCGCGCGGGCGAGATCGTTCGGCTGCGCGCCGGCGACATCGACAGCGCGCAGATGATCATCCGCATCGTGCAGGGGAAGGGTCGCAAGGATCGCAACGTCATGTTGCCGCCCGAGGTGCTCGCGCTGCTGCGGCAGTGGTGGAAGGCGCGGCCGACCCGCTACGATGCAGGGGTGCCGCCGCAGGAGCGCTGGCTATTCCCCGGGCGTCGACGGGGATTGCATCTAACGACGCGCCAGCTCAGCCGCCTGTTCCATGAGACGGCGGACGCTGCCGGCATCAGGAAGCGCGTCAGCCTGCATTCGCTGCGCCACAGCTTTGCCACGCATCTGCTCGAGAGCGGCATCGATATCCGGGTGATCCAGGCTCTGCTCGGGCATTCCAAGCTGGACACGACGGCGCGCTACACACGTGTCGCCACCAGGCCGGATCGCCGCCATCGAGAGCCCGCTCGACGCAGCTTGGCGGCACGCACCAGGGCCGAGGAAGAGCGCATAAGCCCGAACCGGCGGCGTAAGCGCCGCCGACGTGAGCCGGCCAGCTCTGGAGGTCGCGGATATCTTCCGCGACCACGGTCCCGCTTGGCGTGAAGCCAACGCGCGGACACGTCAGCCTCGACCAGCTGAAGGTCATGTGCGGCGATCGAGCGCTGCCGCACGGCGGCGCTCGGCGGCCATGTCGAGCGCTGCGAGCGACTGCGCGCACACGGCGCATCGCCTACAACTCCTGCCGCAACCGGCACTGCCCCAAGTGCCAGGGCGCGGCGGCGCACGCGATGGCTGGCCGACGCGCGAGGCCGAGCTGCTGCCGGTGCCGCTACTTCCACGTCGTGTTCACGCTGCCGGCGCCGATCGCCGACATCGCCTACCAGAACAAGGCGCGTCGTCTACGACCTGCTGTTCAAGGCCGCGGCCGAGACCTGCTCACCATCGCCGCCGATCCCAAGCATCTCGGCGCCCGGATCGGCATCACCGCCGTGCTGCACACCTGGGGCTCGGCACTGACCCAGAACCCTCACTCATGATGCCTGGCATTATCATCTCCTTGATTTTCAGTGAACAAGGCAAGCTGGTCTTCCGTGCAACCCCCTTGCAAAATTAGTTTGCCAGTGCGGTGGAGGCGATCAATAATCCTGCGAATGGGTTCGGCATCCAAATCACTGCGGCGAATTTCCCAAGGTGCACGAGGAGTTACTTGTTCGCGCTTCAACAGACCGGCCTCCACCAGCCGTTCGATCGTGCGATGACTGACGCCGCATATTCGCGCAGCTTGGCTCAAACTAACTCTCTCCGGATCAGGCAGGGCTCGCTTTTGACCGGCAATGGAATGGTTGCGCCTGGCTGTCGCCACGCGAATCTGATTCCATCGCTTCCCTTTGCCCGTAGAATAGCCGCGTCGGTTCAATACAGAGGCAATCTGGTCGTCGCCGTAGCGAACAGCCATACGACGAATGATCTCCAGCGCCTCCATAGGCGTGGCGGTTTCCGTTGCGGAACGCGGCCGCTCCATCGCAAGTTGCGTATGCGCACCTCCCTTCCAGTGAATCACCAACTCAAGGGTCTTTTTATCCTGGTCAGTGCGCACGATGATCTCTTCGATGGCTGTGCGGAAGATCATCTTCTTGAGTGTCGGAGGACAGTGGTTACTCTGCCAGACTTCAGCAAAGTGATCACCCATCGAGCGTATTCTGATTTCCTCTTCAGTTGATAACGAATAGCGCTGTGCATCCAGACTGGAAAGCCGTTGCTTGACTGCCTCGATTTCTTCCAGCTTTTCGTTCCATCGCCGTTCCAACTCGCTGGCTGCAAGCCGATTGCGAGCATCCACCGCGTCGTACTGTTCGAAGGCCTTTTTTGCCTCATACACCAGTTGCTCGAGCTTGCGGGACAGGGCGGCACGTTGAGCGGCGCCGCCGGCGCTCAGTTCTTCCAGCGCTCGCAGACTGGCTTCCACCCCCAAAGGCGCGATCACCTTTAGTAGTTCTTGTCCCACCCGGCGGTCTACCGAGCTGCCGCCAAAGCCGATGCAATACTGCCCGCCATCATCATAGTCGCCCTTGCAAAGATAGCGTGCATTGGTGCCGCGGCCACCCCAATACCGTACATGCAGCTTGCGTCCACAATGTCCGCAGCGGAGGAGCCCTACCAGAAGACCCTGGCCAGCGCGAATCGCCGCCATCGATTCGTCCCCCTCCCAGTTCACGGAATTACGCCGCATCATTCGTCGGTTCTCTTCGTATGTGGCCCAGTCAATATAACCTACATGATGATCGCGGATGAAGACGCGGCACTCTTCGGCGGGGCGCATCGCGCTCTGACGTTTCTCAAGCCGGCCGTCGACCAGCAAGGTCGTTACCGGACGCCGTGCCCAAACATAGGCACCAGCATAGAAGGGATTGCACAAAATGTCGCGGATCAGGCTCTGCGAGGGAATCTTCCAGACCAGCCGCGTTCCCTGGATCGGGTTGGCCGGTAGCTCCACGTCGTGATCACGGAACCATTGGAATGTCTGACGCACGCTCCACAGTTCTCGAAACTTGGCGAACACGAGTTGGATCGCTTCGCAGACCCGTCGATCGGGATGAAACACAACCTTACCCACAGCGTCGCGGGCATACCCAATCGGGAGCCTTTTGAACAGTTCGCCGCGGCGCGCTTTGGACTCCTGCCCCGCCAGCAATCGTTGGCGTATGACCTTGAGCTCGACGACGCTGAGGGTCCCTTTGATGCCCAGCACCAATTGATCGTCGAGATAATTCAAATCGTATACCTGTTGCTCGTCAGCGATTAGCGTTCCAAAGATCTGACACACCTCCAGCAGCCGACACCAGTCTTTGTCCGTCCGGGATAGCCGCGATACCTCCCGGCTGCCGACGATTCCGACCTCTCCCAGTGCTACCAAGCTGAGGACACGCTCGAAGCCTTCCCGCTGGGCGGAGGCAATGCCCGCGCTCGATCCCAGGTCACTATTGATGATCTCGACCTGCTTCCAGCCCAGAGCACGCACCCGTTCGGCCACCGCATACTGGAGGAGTTGACTTTCCTTATTCTGTCGTACTTGTTTTTCGCTGGACTGCCGAAGGTAGACAATCGCCTTGCGAGCCAGGTGCTCCGGTTTGATCTTGGGACTGTACACGACCTCTGTCATTGCTCTTCCCCCCTCCTCGTGAAAGACCGCCACCAGAACGCGGGCCATGAGATCGATCAGATCGGCGCGTGTCGCTGCGTCCATTGACACGGCATCGCATTCCTTTCGGATCATCAGGTCCAGAAGTTGAAGTTGCACCACGACGACCTCCCTCGCATCCGCTAACGGGCGTTTGCAGAAGGTCATCGTGAACACGGTCTTTGGAGTCGAGTTGTGAGGCGATCAATGAAGCAAGAGATAGGAGCGCTTCCTTACCCAGGTGCGGTCGTTCGCGAGATCATGATCTCGGCGCACTCCCGCAACAGCATCCAGACGGGAATCTTCAGTCGCCTCCCGCCTGGGTCCATGACACAGACCGCCCCATCTCCCCGCTTCGGTCTGCGAAGGATCTGCAGGGTAGCACCATGAAGCGGGTGAAAGGGGTAGAAGACCTGAACATCCGTATTATCCGGGCTCAGGGTATTGTGGGCGTGGGTGTCACCATCCGCACGTCCACATGATCGTGCCGGGCGGCGGCATCTCGCTCGGACGGACACGCGCTGGATCTCGTGCCGGCCCGGCTTCCTCCTGCCGGTCCGCGTGCTCTCGCGCCTGTTCCGGCGGCTGTTCCTGGACAAGCTCGCCGCAGCGCTCACGCGCGCGGCCAGCTTCAGTTCTTCGGCGACCATGCCGCGCTCGCCGACCAACGAGCGTTCAAACGCCTACCTGGCACCGCTGCGCAGGAGACGAATGGGTGGTCTACGCCAAGCAGCCGTTCGCGGGCCCGAAGCAGGTGCTGCGCCTATCTCGTCGCGCTACACCCATCGCGTCGCCATCTCCAACCGCCGATTGGTCGCCGCTCGACGACGACGCGGCGTCACCTTCCGGTGGAAGGACTACCGCGTCGACGGCGCCGACCGCTAGCAAGACGATGACGCTCGCCGCCGACGAGTTCATCCGCCGCTTCCTGATCCACGTGCTGCCCAAGGGCTTCCACCGCATCCGCCACTATGGCCTCCTCGCCAACGGCAATCGTGCCGCCAACGTCGCCCGCTCCCGCGAGCTGCTCGGTGCTATGCCCCGCGTCGTTGAGCCTGAGGAGGAGCAGGCCGCCACACCCGACGAGCCACGCGTGTAGCCTTGCACCTGCCCGCGCTGCGGCGCTCGCATGATTATCATCGAGGTCTTCGCGCGCGGCTGCGAGCCGCGATATCGGCCAACACCGGCACCGACGTCGATGAGGATCGACACGTCATGACTGCCGCTCGGACTGCTCGCCGCACGCAAAGGCATCCGTCTCGGACGCCGCTCATCGGTCGGCGACGACCCGGTGCGTCCCATTGCTCCTCACCCTTGGCTCACAACAACCGTCGGCCAACGCCTCGACGCCCTTTCCGCTCGTCCAGCTGTCCTCCAACGCCCTGCTGCCCGTCGCTGCCACCCAATCCTGTTCCCCCAGTGCACCATCCCAGCGACGCCTGCTGCGGCCAAATCCCCATAGAGCCTGCTGCAACCGCCGCTGCCCACTAAACGCGATTTCGTGCCTTGGCGCTTCTCGGACGCCTGCCGTCGGCGCACGTGGATGGCCACGTCATGCAGGCGTCCGAGAAACCTGCACATGAGGACGCGTTCGCGTGGCCAAGGCTGAGCGCCCGCTGTCGGTTCAGTCAAGGGACCTTCGCGGGGCCGCGGGGCAACGGGCGACACGCGCCGATTTCGGACGTTACATCCGGGCAGGCCGCGTGGTAGGCGCTTGAACTTGCGCCGGGACCTAAGCGACGAGGCCAAAGGGCGGCGGGTAGGTAACTGAGCCGATATGTCCGGTCAACGCTCCCGCAGAAAGTTCGAGGCCCATAAACGCTGGCCCGCGAAATGGAGCGGTCAGATTGCGCGTGAGACTGGCGGAGAATCCAAATCGGGCATAGTAGTCCGGATCGCCAAGTACGATGATCGCGTGGCAGCCTTTGGCTCTCAGCACCTCAATTCCAGCCCTCACGAGAGCCGAGCCGTATCCCCTCCGCTGGAAATCTGGCACAACAGCCAGAGGTGCGAGGGTGGCCGCGACAAGTTCACGGCCTGATACCTCCACGCGCAAAGTACTGAACATGGCATGGCCGATGATGATCTCGCCGTGGAGGGCTACGAGGCTCACAAGCATCAGCCCATCGTGACGCAGAGCGGAGACCAGGTTTGCCTCTGCGTCGCGCGCGAAGGCGGCACGCTGAACCGCGGCAATAGCAGCGTGGTCGGCCGGTTGCTCGCTTCGAATACTCGTCGGCATAACATGTGATCAGGAAAGGTGTTTATAGCGGCTCACGCGGACCGCTGTATGGACCGGCAAGCACGACAACGTATCCGTCAGGATCGCCGATCCAGATTTCCTGGTGACGGGCGTTCGGGTTCACATGCGGCTCGATGATGATACGTGCGCCAAGCGCGCGGGCCGCGAGATGGCCGCGTTTCTGTGGGCGATCGCGCGGCACGTCGCGCCCGCGGTCTGATCGCGAGCACGGCAATGACCCGGACAGACCGCAAGCGGCCCTCATCCGATTATCGAGTGTGTTCGAGAGCCCCGCCCCGGTAAAGGCCGGCCCTGCGGGCCGCCGCTGACGCGGCTAAAGGCCTTGACCGGCGCGGCGCTCTCGAAAGGTGGCATCCATCGGATGATGCCACTGCTGAGGCCGTCGTGCTCAGACCACAACCGCAGGAGCCCGCTCGGCTGCACAGCGCCGGGGGTGGAGCCACGGTGGGGAATTCCTGTCGCTAGCTACGTGGCCGGGCTGTGCCCGACGCCCGCCTTCTAGACAAAGGACCAGCCCCGAGACGAAGACACGGAAGGCGGTACCCAATCCGCGGATAAGAGCTTGATCAACCGATCGTCTCAGCGCTCCACCCCCGGCCCTGTGCAGCAATACCCCCAAAACAATCCTGGCCGCCGGGTCATCCGTCATCTGGCAAAGGGTGACTGTTGCTTCGTCCATTGACTACGGACATAAGAGCTAGCAGGAGACGCTGCCGAAGGGCAAAGAGCTAAATTCGGGCGTATTCGAGCCCGAAATAGCCCTTTTCCGCTTCCGTTATCATCCAAAATCGCCTCGGAATCGTGCCCTAATTCGCGGCCGCCGAAGAACCCCATTTCAGAGACGGGTTCGCTCGAGACTCCCTCCTCCAGCGGCGAGTCCGGTGCGAACCCGCTGCTGATCGGCCACGGCGGGGGCGCGCCGCAGGCTCGAATACGTTGCAGTGCCGGGCAGCGACGGGTCCGGTCCTATGGGATCGCATGCCGTTGCGCCAGCAGGTTGTACACAGGGCGTCTCGGCCAAAGCAGATTTCGGGCTGTGGGTCTGAGTAGTTTGCTCTTCGACCGGAAGACCGCAATGCCCTTCATCCATCGCCTCTGCGAGCGCGTAGGAGATCCCGGCACGTACGCGGATCAGCGCCGTCTTCTCGATGCCGAGCTTGGCCGCGATCTGATCGGCGGTGCGGAAGCCGATGCCGCGGATGTCGCGAGCCAATCGATAGGGGTTCTCCGAAATGAGCCGAACGGCTTCGGCGCCGTAAGTCTTGTAGATGCGCACCGCGCGCGAGGTGCCGACACCGTTGCTGTGCAGGAACAGCATGATCTCCCGTATCACCTTCTGCTCGGCCCAGCCGGCGATGATCCGTTCCGCGCGCTTCGGGCCGATGCCGGTTACCTCACGAAGGCGACTCGGCTCCTGCTGGATGACCTCGAACACGGTTTCGCCAAAGGCGCGGACGAGCTTCTTCGCATAGACCGGCCGATGCCACGGATCATCCCGGAGCCGAGATATTTCTCGATCCCCTCGACCGTCGTCGGCGCCGTAGCCTTGAGGAACGAGGCTCTGAATTGGACGCCGTGCGTGCGGTCGTTAACCCAGCCTCCGCTTGCCTGGATGAACTCGCCGGCCGAGATCATCGCTGCGTGGCCGATAACCGTGATCAGGTCGCGTTGCCCGCGAGCTTTGACCCGCAGCACGCAAAAACCGTTCTCCGGGTTGTGGAAGGTCACCCGGTCGACCAAGCCCGCCAGGACCTCTGTCGAGCTCGCCGTCGATGTCCGCGCCATCCTGCGATGATGGACGTAGAGATTTTGGGATACCAGAACTCCCGTCCCAACTCTCGCTGAAGCAGATGTCGTGGGCGGTATTCAAGCGGTCCTCGGTCGCGACGGCGGAGGATGACGTGGTAGGATACAAGGCAAACGATGGGAGGAAACCATGCCAGAGACGCCTTGGGATCGGCGCGAGTTGCTAAAGACATCGGAGGAAACCCATGCCCACATATCAATGCTGCTTCCTCGATGAGAACGAGAAAACCGTGAGAACTGAGGCTCTTGGCGCTCACGATGACCTCAGCGCGCGCCGAGAAGCTAGGACTCTTATGACGAGGGTCGGACGCTTCTTTGGTTTCGAGCTGTGGGCTGAAGGCCGGAAGGTCGAGGTATACAGGCCGGTCAAAGAAAGAGGGTAAGAAAGGCGTCCTATATCAGCCGCGCGAGCTCGTTCTTCAGCAGGCGGTGGCATTCGCAGGCATCGGCTTCGAGCCCCTCACCGTCGAGGATCGTTAGTCGGCCGCGAGCGCAACGGACTAGCCCGGCGTGTTGGAGGGCTTTGGCTGCAACTAACACGCCAGCACGTCGGCCTCGACTTCGGTCGCGCATGCCCGACAGCCACCGGGCACGGCGCTGCTCCAACGAACGAATGAAGCCGGTTGCAGGCTGTCGACTGAGGTAGCTTGAGCTAGCACTCTAACGTCTCGGCGAAGCTCCTCCTTGAGAGCGACCACGCAAAAAGAGAAGGCCGCCGAGTGGGACACGCCGGCCGCCGCGAAGGCCCCCCGATCAGGCGTGGAGCGGCGCACGTTGGACCGCAGATGATGACGAACATACCCATCTAACGGGCCACAACGAATGCGCGTTTGCCCATCTGGCAACCAACGGAGAGCCAATATGCTGATCCAAGACATGACCCGCGAGATGAGCGAGGATCTGTTGAAACGTACGCATGTCGGCCGTCTGGGCTGTGCCCAGGGTTCACAGCCTTATGTCGTTCCTATCTCGTTCGCCTACCATCGGGAATTTCTCTATAGCTTTGCTACCGTTGGACAAAAGATCGAGTGGATGCGAGCCAACCCGCTGGTCTGCGTAGAAGTTGACGAGATTGTCAGCCGCCAAGAATGGCAAACCGTCGTGATCTTCGGGCGATATCAAGAGCTCCCCGACACACCAGAATTCTATCGGACACGAGTGGTCGCTCACGACCTATTGGCTAAGACCGCGATGTGGTGGGAGCCTGGCTACACCAAGGCGCTGCTTCAGGGCGAAGAACGCCGGCTCGAGCCAATATATTTTCGGATTTCGATCAGAAAGATTTCGGGCCATCAAGGCGTTCCCGTCGCTTAGCGCACCGACAGGACCAAGGTCCAAGAAGTCGGCGATGGTAGTTAAGTAGCGTCCATTGTCGTGCCCGTGGACTGGTAGTGATCACCTCCGCCGCCTCTTAGCCACGAAGGGTAAACGGGGCGTGCAGCCACACCACAATTCCGGCATCTCGCACTTATCCAAGCCAGGCGCACGGCGTAAAATCCGCGCAGCCGCGGCAGAAAGGCCAACTTGATACCGTCGATCTTCCGCGCCTTCGGACGACGTCCAACCGCTTCCCCTTGGGATACCGAAGATTCCATCCGCGAGGAACTCTTCAGCATCGAACGTCTGGAGGAGCATGGCGAGAGCCTCGCCGCGGCCCAACATATTACCGCGAGGCCGATGCCCCGCCGATCCCTCGCGCTCCGGCTGCGGGACAACGCGTCGGTTCTCCTCGAAGCATACCGCACCATCGGAAGGGTGGTCGGTGACGGGCGCGCCACGACGCCGGCCGCGGAGTGGCTGCTCGACAATTACCACGTTGTCGAAGATCAGATCCGCGAAATTCGTGACGATTTGCCTCCCGGCTACTATCGGCAGCTGCCGAAGTTGGCCGACGGACCTTTCGCTGGATATCCGCGGGTGTTCGGCATCGCATGGGCCTTCGTTGCCCATACCGACAGCCGTTTCGACCCGGACATGCTGTGCCGGTTCGTGCGCGCCTACCAGCGCGTCCAACCGCTGACGATCGGAGAGTTATGGGCGGTCGCGATCACGCTGCGGATCGTGCTCGTGGAAAATCTTCGGCGCGCGGCCAAGCGCATCGTGAGCGGCCGGGCAGCGCGCCAGGAAGCGGATGCCTTGGCCGACCGGCTCCTGGGCGTGAACGGGAATGCGGCCGAGCCGGTCGCCCTGGTGCTTCACGGATACGAACAGGCCCCTTTGCCAGAGGCCTTCGCTGTCCAACTCGTGCAACGGCTACGGGACCAGGATCCGGACCTTGTGCCGGCCCTGGTGTGGCTGGAAGAACGCCTGACGGCGCAGGGAACAACGGCCGAAGAGATCGTGCGTGACCAGCATCAACAACAGGCCGCGACAAACGTAACGACCCGAAACATCATCACGAGCATGCGCCTGGTGTCCGACGTGGATTGGAGGGAGTTGGTTGAGAGCATCAGTTTGGTTGACGAGGTGCTGCAGTCGGGCAGCGACTTCGCGAGCATGGATTTTCCGACGCGTAACCTATACCGCAGCGCGATTGAGGAGCTCGCGCGCGGCTCGAAACTGACGGAACTGGAAATTGCGCGGGCAGCCCTTGTCGCCGCGGCTGATCCAAAGCATCAGGCCTGCCAAACGGGCGATGGCATCGCCAGCCGCGAGCGCGCTCCCGGTTATCATCTGGTCGCCGGTGGGCGTCCCACCTTTGAGAGGACGATCGGATTTCGAGCGCCCATGCGGGATTGGCTTGTTCGTAGCCGCACGAAGATTGGCATCCGCGGGTATGTCGGCAGCGTCATCATTCTGACGGCGATCGTTCTGCTTCTGCCGTTGATCGCGCTAGGGGAGCCGCAGATCGGCGACTGGTCGCTGGGTCTCTTGGTGCTCCTCGGACTAATCCCGTCGATGGATCTAGCGGTCGCAATCGTGAACCGGGTTGTGACGAGCGGGTTTGGTCCGACGATTTTGCCGGGCTTGGAACTCCGCGATGGCGTGACGGTGAACCTGCGCACGATCATTGCCGTCCCGACCCTGCTCACGACGCAGGTCGCGCTCGAAGGGCAAATCGAACGTCTGGAGGTCCACTACCTTGCGAGTCCGGAAGGCGACCTTCATTTCGCACTTCTCTCGGATTGGACGGACGCCTCGACCGAGCACGCCGAGGGAGATGACGCCCTTCTCGATGCTGCCGCCGAGGCAATCGCCCGTCTAAATCGCCGCTACGGACCGGCACCTGGGGGTGACCGTTTCCTCCTGCTCCATCGTCGGCGGGTCTGGAACGATGGGCAGAAGCAGTGGATTGGATGGGAACGCAAACGCGGCAAGCTCCACGAGTTGAACCGGCTACTGCGCGGTGCAGGCGATACGACATTCATGGCAATCGCAGGGCGGCCGCTCGTCCCGCCGCCCGACGTTCGTTATGTCATCACGCTCGACAGCGACACCCGGCTCCCTCGGGAAACCGTCCGAAGGCTCGTCGGCAAGATGGCGCACCCGCTCAACCACCCGCGGTTCGACGCCGCCACTGGACGTGTCGTCGAGGGATATGCGGTGCTGCAGCCGCGCGTCACACCCTCTCTACCGATCGGCCGCGAAGGCTCGCTGTTCCAGCGCATCGTCTCCAGCATGAGCGGCATCGATCCCTACGCCGCGGCCGTGTCCGACGTGTACCAGGATCTCTTCGGCGAAGGCTCCTATGCCGGCAAGGGCATCTACGACGTGGATGCGTTCGAAGCCGCGCTGGACGGCCGCGTGCCGGAGAGCACGCTTCTCAGTCACGATCTTTTCGAGGGAATATTCGCCCGCGCCGGCCTGGCTTCCGATATCGAGGTCGTCGAGGAGTTTCCGTCGCGCTATGACGTGGCCGCCGCGCGCCAGCACCGCTGGGCCCGCGGCGACTGGCAATTGCTGCCCTGGATTTTCGGTCGTGGCGACGCGTTCCTCGGTAATCGGGGCACGAGCGCGCTTCCGCTGATCGGCCTCTGGAAGATGCTCGACAATCTGCGGCGGACACTGTCTGCGCCGGCAAGCGTCATGGCCTTGCTGGCGGGGTGGACCCTGTCCTTACATTCCGCCGCTGTTTGGACCTGCTTTATCCTGTCGACGATCGCCGTGCCGGCCTTGCTCCCCGTTCTCGCCGCGATCGTGCCGCGGCGTGCCCGGATCACGGCTCGGAGCTACCTGCGCGCCCTCGGCGCGGATCTTTCGCTCGCTTTGTCCCAGACCGCATTGGCGGTTACCTTCCTTGCGCATCAAGCATGGTCGATGACCGATGCGATCGGAAGAACCCTGTTTCGTCTGCTCGTGAGCCGGCGGCATTTGCTCGAATGGGTCACGGCAGCCTACGCGAAGTTCAGCCCAACGCTCGGCCTCCTCGGCTTGTATCGGCTAATGGCCGGTGGTGTCGTCACCGGCATAGTTGCCGCGATCGTGGTTTGGTGCGCCGGAGGCGCCGCCTGGCTGGTGGCGGCGCCGTTCGTGGTGTTGTGGATCGCATCACCTGTCGTCGCTCGGTGGACAAGCCGATCCCCGCTCGTGGCGGGTCGTCTATTGATCTCGGAGGCCGACGCGCGCGCCTTGAGGCTGGTCGCGCGCCGTACGTGGCGCTACTTCGAGACCTTTGTCACGGTGGCGGACCACATGCTGCCGCCGGATAATTTCCAGGAAGACCCGACTCCCGTACTCGCCCACCGGACCTCGCCCACCAATCTCGGCCTCTATCTTCTCTCCGCGGTCAGCGCCCGCGACTTTGGATGGACGGGAACGACCGATACTATCGAACGCTTGGAAGCAACGCTCGCAACGATGCGCGGCCTCCAGCGCTTCCGCGGCCATTTCTACAATTGGTATGACACGGGAGATCTTCGCCCACTGGATCCGCGGTACATCTCCTCAGTGGATAGCGGTAATCTGGCTGGACATTTGATCGCGATTGCGAATGCCTGCCGGGAGTGGATCAGCTGCCCGCTTGCGGCCTCCCAACTATTCGCCGGCATCGACGATGCGCTAAGCCTGGCACGTGACGCCATTCGAGCACTTCCCGACGACCGGCGAACCCAGTTCGCCACAGCACAGGAGCTTGATCGCGCGCTCGATGCCTTGGGCGCGGCACTCGGCAGAGATCATTCGCTGCCAGAGGAACTTCCTGCACGGCTAATGGACCTCGCGCATCAGGGCGCGACCGTGGTCGATATCGCTCAAGCGCTGGCCGCCGAACGCGGGGATGAGGTCAGTGTTGAAATGCTCTTCTGGGCGCAGGCGATACAGCGATCAATCGACAGTCACCGGCGTGACATGACCCGGACCGCCGCGATTGCCCAAGCGCTGAACCAGCGCCTTGCGACGCTGGAGTCGACGGCGCGATCGATGGCCGAAGAGATGGAGTTCGGTTTTCTCCTGGATCCAGATCGAAAGCTCCTCTCGATTGGTTATCTCGTCCCGGAGGGCAAGCTCGACACAAGCTGTTACGACCTGCTCGCCTCCGAAGCACGTCTCGCGAGCTTTGTGGCGATCGCCAAGGGCGACATCCCGTCGCGGCACTGGTTCCGGCTCGGGCGAGCCGTCGCCTCCGTCGAGTGGGGCGCGGCGCTGATCTCCTGGTCCGGATCGATGTTCGAGTATCTGATGCCGTCTCTCGTGATGAGCGCGCCGGCCGGCAGCCTGATCGAGCAAACGAGCCGTCTCATCGTCCGCCGGCAGATCACCTATGGCAAAGCGCGTGGCTTACCGTGGGGCATCTCAGAATCCGCCTACAATGCCCGCGACCTCGAATTCACTTACCAGTACTCGAATTTCGGCGTGCCGGGGCTGGGGCTGAAACGCGGCCTCAGCGAGAATGCCGTCGTGGCACCCTATGCAACGGCGCTCGCAACGATGGTCGAACCGGCGGCTTCAGCGCGCAACCTCGCCCGGCTGGCAGCGGTCGGCGCGAGGGGTCGCTACGGTTTCTACGAGGCGTTGGATTACACACGTTCACGTCTGCCAGAGGGCAAAGATTACGCGATCGTTCGCGCCTTCATGGCACACCATCAGGGCATGACCGTGGTCGCGATCGCCAACGCGCTCCTGGACGGAGAGATGCGGGCTCGATTTCATGCCGAGCCGATTATCCAGGCCACGGAACTTCTGTTGCAGGAGCGGACACCGCGCGATGTCGCAGCCGCTCGTCCCAGAGCGGAGGAAGTCAGGGCGGGTGCCGCGGTCCGCGGCCTGGAACTCCCGACGGTGCGTCGCCTGCGCTCCGCGCACGCCGCGACACCGGAGGTCCAGTTGCTCTCCAACAGCCGTTACGCTGTGATGCTCACGGGCGCCGGCTCCGGCTACAGTCGATGGCATGATTTGGGGATCACGCGCTGGTGCGAAGACGCCACCCGCGATGACTGGGGCGCCTACGTCTTTCTACGCGATGTCCACAGCGGCGAGGTATGGTCTGCAGGCTACCAGCCCAGCGGCGTCGAGCCGGCCAGATACGATGTCAGGTTCAGCGAGGATCGAGCCGAGTTCACAAGGCGCGATGGAACGATCACCACGGTGCTTGAAATCGTCGTTTCTCCGGAAGACGACGCCGAAGTTCGCCGCCTGTCCGTATCGAATGCGGGCAACCGGGTCCGGGATATCGAGCTCACCTCCTACGCTGAGCTCGCGCTGGCTCCGCCCGCAGCTGACGCAGCGCACCTGACCTTCTCCAAACTTTTCGTGCAGACCGAGTATGACGCCAGGCTCGGTGCCATCCTGGCGACACGGCGCCGCCGGTCGCCAACCGAACCGGAGATCTGGGCGGCACATCTTGCCGTCGTCGAAGGCGAGACTGTGGGCGAGACAGAGATCGAGACTGATAGAGCCCGTTTCCTCGGCCGGGGGCGCGATGCTCGGGCGCCGATCGCGGTGATGGATGGCCGGCCTCTCTCCAATACCGTCGGAACGGTCCTCGATCCCGTTTTTGCGGTTCGACGTCGTGTACGGGTGCAACCGGGCGCGACGGTGCGCATCTCCTTCTGGACCGTCGTCTCATCGTCTCGCGCCGATGTCCTCGACCTGGTCGACAAGCATCACGACGCCCATGCCTTCGAGCGTGCTGCCACATTGGCGTGGACCCAGGCGCACGTGCAGCTGGGTCATCTCGGCGTCGATGCTGACGAGGCGAGCCTCTTCCAACGCCTGGCGGGCCACGTGCTCTACGCCGATCCGTCTACGCGTCCGTCGTCCGATGCTATCCGCCGAGGCGGCGGCACCCCGGCGGCGCTCTGGGCTCAGGGCATTTCCGGCGACATTCCGATCGTTCTGGTGCGGATCGACGACATCGAGGACCTCGCCATCGTCGGCCAGGTGTTGCGCGCGCATGAATACTGGAGGATGAAGCAGCTGGCCGTTGATCTCGTGATCCTGAACGAACGGGCATCCTCCTATGTTCAGGACCTTCAGATCGCCCTTGAGACGACAGTGCGGACGAGCCAATCGCGGGTCGGAGTGGATGGGGCGCGTGGCTCCGTATTTGTCTTACGCACCGATCTCATTTCGCAAGAGACGCGCGCTCTTCTTCCATCGGTGGCTCGGGTCGTGCTGGCTGCACCCCAGGGGAGTCTCTCGGACCAGCTCGACCGCTTCCGGGAAGCGAATGCTGCCGCGCCACCTCCACCGAGCCGCTGGCCGCCCACAGACGTACACCAACCCGTTCCCGCAACGCTGGACCTCGAGTTCTTCAACGGGCTTGGTGGGTTCGCTGAGAATGGACGCGAATATGTAACGATCCTTGGGGCAGGGCAGGTGACGCCGGCGCCGTGGATCAATGTCATCTCCAACGCTTCGTTCGGCTTTCAGGTCGCGGTCGAGGGTGGCGGCTACACGTGGTCGGTCAATAGTCGCGAAAATCAGCTAACGCCCTGGTCAAACGACCCGGTGACCGATCGGCCGGGCGAGGTCATCTTTCTGCGTGACGAGGATACCGGCGAGCTCTGGGGGCCCACGGCACTGCCGATCCGGGATGAGGCCACGCCCTATATCGTTCGGCACGGCCAGGGGTACAGCCGGTTCGAGCATGCCGCTCACGGTATCGAACTTGATCTCCTCCAGTACGTCCCACTCGATGATCCGATCAAGATCTCACGGCTCACGATCCGCAACACGTCAGCGCGGCCGCGGCGGCTTTCGGTCACGGCCTATGTGGAGTGGGTGCTTGGTCCATCGCGGAGCGCATCCGCGCCGTTCATCGTGACGGAGATCGAGCCCGAAACGGGCGCCCTTCTTGCCCGCAATCCCTGGAACACGGCATTCGGCTCCCGCGTAGCGTTTGCCGACCTGGCCGGTCGGCAGAGAAACTGGACGGGCGACCGGCGGGAGTTCCTAGGCCGAAATGGTGCTCTGGACAACCCGGCCGCGCTTGCGACAGAAGCCCCGCCCCTTTCCAAGCGGGTGGGCGCCGGCCTCGATCCCTGTGGTGTTCTTCAAGCCCCATTGGGGCTCGATCCCGACGAGGCGGTCGACATCTTTTTCCTCCTCGGCGAGGCAGCCTCCGCGGCCGAAGCGCAATCTCTGATCGCAAGCTACCGCAGGGCCGATCTTGACGCGGTCTTCCGCGAGGTCGTGCAGCATTGGGACGACGTGCTCGGCACCGTTGAGGTGAGCACACCGGACCGGTCGATGGACATCATGCTCAATCGCTGGCTGCTCTATCAAACGCTCGTCTGCCGCCTGTGGGCGCGATCGGCGTTTTATCAGGCGAGCGGCGCTTATGGTTTCCGCGACCAACTTCAGGACGGGATGGCACTTACGCTGTCGAGACCGGCGATGACGCGCGAACATCTCCTGCGCGCCGCCGCTCGGCAATTCGTCGAAGGCGATGTTCAACATTGGTGGTTGCCGCCGTTCGGCCAAGGCGTCCGCACGCGCATTTCGGACGATCGGATATGGCTCGCTTACGCCGTTGCACACTATGTCGAGACGACCGGCGACGCCGCGGTGTTGGACGAGCCTCTTCCTTTTCTCGAAGGCCAGGCGCTGCAGCCCGGCGAGCACGATTCCTACTTCCAGCCCATAATCTCGAATGAGACCGCTTCTCTGTTTGAGCACTGCGCACGCGGGCTCGATCAAAGTCTTGGTATCGGCGAGCATGGTTTACCTTTGATCGGCACGGGTGACTGGAACGATGGCTTGAACCGGGTTGGCGAGCTGGGCAAAGGCGAGAGCGTCTGGCTCGGTTGGTTCCTGCACGCGACACTGTCGGCCCTCGCGCCTTTGGCGGAAACTCGCCAAGAGCGAGCGCGCGCCGCGACGTGGCGCTCTCACGCGGTAGCGCTGCAGACTTCGCTTGAGCGGGACGGGTGGGATGGCAACTGGTACCGACGTGGTTTTTTCGATGACGGAACGCCATTCGGCTCTTCTGCGAGCGACGAATGCCGGATCGACTCGATCGCCCAGTCCTGGAGCGTGATCTCTGGGGCAGCCGATCCCGCCCGCGCTGAGCGCGCCATGGCCGCTGTCGAAGATCAGCTCATCCGCCGTGAGGCCGGGCTGGCTCTGCTCTTCACTCCGCCCTTCGACCGCACACCGCTTGATCCAGGGTACATTAAGGGCTACCCGCCAGGCATCCGCGAAAATGGCGGCCAGTATACCCACGCCGCCGTCTGGTCGGTGATCGCCTTCGCAACCCTCGGCCATGGAGATAAGGCTGCTGACCTATTCTCGCTTATCAATCCGATCAACCACTCCCTCACTCGGGCAAGCGCCCATCGCTACAAGGTCGAGCCTTATATCGCCGCCGCCGATGTCTATTCAGAATCTCCGCATGCCGGACGCGGCGGATGGACCTGGTACACCGGCTCGTCCGGGTGGATGTATAGAGCCGGCATCGAAGCTATTCTTGGCCTTCGTCTTCAGGGAGCGTTTTTGCTCCTCGCCCCCTGCATTCCCACGCACTGGCCTCGCTTCGAAATCGTTTTTCAATACGCCTCGACACGCTACGAAATCACGGTCGAGAACCCCCACGGCGTTAGTCGTGGGATCACCCGTGCGGAGTTCGACGGCCAGGCACTGCCCGGAAATCAAGTACGAGTCCCTCTGGCAGAAGACGGTGCGACCCATCGCGTTCGGGTCGTCCTCGGATGATCAAGCCCTCGTGGCCGGCTCCAAATTGCGCCCGCTCAGCCACCACGGCGCAATGGGCGCTTCGATCTTATATTAGAGTCGACATTGTTGATGCTCCTTTTAAAACCTCGTCCCCTTTGCAATGGCGGCATGTCGAGAAGCGCCGAGCGTCCCGGTTCGCTCCTGACTCTCTGCTGGAGCGGTGAGTCAGCAGCGAACTCGTCTCTGGAATCAGCCGGCGGGCCAACCTTTGGCATTTTGTTCCCGCCTCACGCGCGCGCACGCGCGCGAGGGCGACGAGAACCCCGCTATTGCAGGGCTGATCTGCCGCGAGCTCGTCTCAGAGTTGAAATCCCGGAGCCTTCAGGGTGGTTTTATGCAAAAGCGGCGTATCGCTCGGCCGGCCCGGCTCAATCGCGGGCAGGACTCCCGGTTTCCTCACACCCTTTGCGTCAACCCTGCGCGGTGCGGCGCTTCTTGGGGTCTGGCTGAACATCAAAGGTTTGTGCTGGATATGATCAGCATCGCAAGGTGACCGTTCGGCCCGCATATTGACAATTCAGCAATAATATGGTATAAAATGTCAGGATGGCAAAAAGTGGGACGCGAAGGCTCAATTTCAAGTAACGGAGGATTTCATGTCTGGAGTGGCCGGCCGCAGTGGACGAAAAGCTTTTGTGCCGAATTCCGAGCAGCGCCATATCGTCAAAACCTTGACCGGGCTGGGCCTCCCGCAAAAGCATATTTGCCGCCTGGTGACCAATCCTCAAACCGGCAAGCCGCTCGACCCCAAATCGCTGCGAAAGCATTTCGCGCTCGAGATCGGGATCGGCGCAGCCGAGGCCAACTTCCTGGTCGGCCGCCTCGTCCTCGCGACGATACAAGGAGCGCCGCCCCCGCCTGGCACAGTGGCCATCACTGACCCGCGGGCGCGCACCAGGTTCGCGATTTTGTTTGCCAAGGCTCGGATGGGGTGGAGAGAAACCGGCGTGGATGAGCATCGCGGCAAGCCTGGGGGTCGGATGATTTATCGTGTCCAGCGCCCGAGACCGAGCGCGACCAATAGTGGGGCGGCAAGGCGCTGTCGTAGGGACTTACTGCAAAGCAGCGCGCCGCCGATCGGCTGCTCGGCCAACGCTGTCGCGGCAAGAAGTCCGGCATTGAGCCAAACCGCTACGGCGATCCCAAATCGTGCGATGGCGTGACCGGAAAGCAGGGTTCCGCAAACGAAGGCCGCGGACCCGGCACCGCGTCGTTCGCCGCGGGTCTCGGGGAAAGCGAGGTCGGCGCCGCGAACAGCGCCCGCCACGCGATCGCTTCGGGCAGAACGGCGTAAAGGCCGGCGTCGACGAGCGCCCCCAAGCCCGGGCCGACGGCTGCGCCGGTCTGCACGAAGCACCTGGGAGTCTGTATTCCAGCATATTTCGGAAATTCAGCTCCAGCAGTCTGGCCTACTCCGCAAAATTCTCCTGGATCCGCCGTCGGCGCCGCGAGATATTTGGTAATGGCAGTAATTTCGATCAGGAATAAATAAATTCCGCGCTTGTCCTGAACTGCACCCCATGGGTGAGACAGAAAAAATGAGGACAGGGTGACCGGCGTCGATTGTGCCAGGATGGACGCCGGTCGTACACTGCGGGGCCGGCGAAGCGGAAGCGGGCTCTGCTGGGGAGCAACCCGCCGAGGAATAGCCGGCCGGAAACTCACGGTGATGCGGCCGGCGCCGACGGGCGATGCTCGCCGGCGTCGCTGTTCAGGTGGGTTGGGCATCGGGCATCACCGTAGATTTCCGCATCCCTTGAAAACCCCCGTCTGCGAGCGGCGCGGTGGCGCGGGTCTGGGCGCGGTGCTCGGCCTCGAACGCGACGGGCGTTTGATAGCCGAGCGCGGAGTGCAGGCGCTGGCGGTTGTAGACCTGGTCGATGAAGGCGCCGATGTGGCCCGCCGCGTCGTGGTGATCGCGATAGCGGGTGCCGTCGATCTCTTCGCTCTTGAGGGTTCTGATGAAGCGCTCGGCCTTGGCGTTGTCGTAGGGATTGCCGACCCGGCTCATGCTGGCGGCAATGCCCTGGGCCTCCAAGAGGCCGGTGTACTCGGCACAGGCGTACTGCACGCCGCGGTCGGAATGGTGGACCAGGCTGCCCCAGGGTGGGCGGCGCGCTGCCAGCGCCATGGTCAGCGCCGCCACCGCCAGGCTGGCGCCGAGATGATCGGCCATCGTCCAACCGACGACGCGGCGGCTGAAGGCATCGAGGAGGACCGCCAGATAGGCGAATTCCTCGGTGAGCCGGATATAAGTGATGTCGGCGACCCACAGCTGGTCCACAGCATTGAGCTGCATGTCGCGCGCCAGGTTCGGCACCACCGGCCAGGGGTGCCGCGCGTCGGTCGTCGACGGCACAAACGGCCGTTGGCGCAGGCCCAGCAGGTTGTCCTCGCGCATCAGGCGCAGCACGCGCTTGTGGTTGACGATCAGGCCATCGTGGCGCAGCTGCCGGGCGATGTACCGGTAGCCGCGGCGATAGCGGCCATTGGCCAGCACCAGCCGCTGGATGGCATCGCGCACCGCGGTATCGTGTTGGCGCGGCGCGCTGGCCTGCCACAAGCGGTAATAGCCGGCGCGGCTGACGCGCGCCAACCGGCACAGGCGCTCGATCGTGACTTGGCCTTGCGGCACGGAGCTCGTCATCGTCTGGATGACTTCGTAGACCGCGCGACGCCAGGCGCGGCGCTGGCTCATCGTGTCTCCCTCACATGCCGCAAGGCTCGCCGAAAAAAATCCAGATCGACCTGCTGCTGGCCGATCTTGCGCTCCAGCTCGGCGACCCGCCGCTGCGCCCGCGCCAGATCGCCCTCGCCCACCGCCGCGACCGCCGGGGCCGCCACCACCCCCTTGCGCGGTCGTCCCGGCCCGCGCAGCGCCGCCGGCCCACCCGCACGAAGCTGGGCCCGCCACGCATACAAAAGCCGGCCCCGCAGCTTTAGCAGGATGCGGAAAAACTCAGTGCTTGTGTGTCGTTTTGTAGAGTTATCGTACAGGATTCTCGCCAGGGTTGTTGGAAACCACTAGCAAGCAGGTTTTTGTATCGATTTTGCCCGTTTTCGCCCGGCCCGGGCGGATTCCGGGCATGGCTATGCCGCGGCCCCCACCAGCCTGGGCAACCGGACGAGATTGTAGGCAGTGGCAGTCAGGGTGAACATCCAGCCGACGCGGGCAAGACCACGGTGACGGGTCTTGCGGAAGCCAGCCGCCGCCTTGGTCCAGCCAAACACCTCTTCAATGCGCTTGCGCACCCGGCCACTGACCGCATAGCCAGGATGGCGGGTCGTCCGTCGGTCGATCGCCGATCGCCGATTGGCGGTGTTCTGCGCCACGTGCGGCGTCACATTGAATTCCCGCAGATCGGCGACAAACTCGGCCACATCGTAGGCCTTGTCGGCGCCGAGCGTGATCCGGTGGTTGCCGGGACGGGCCGCCACCATCTCCAGCGCCGCCTCGCGCTCTGCCGTGCCGGTGGCCAGGGTCAGACGCGTGCCGACCACCAGAGCATGCCGGTTCTCCATCAGAACGTGCCCCAGATAGGCGAGCTTGGCCGGCTGGCCCGGCCCTTTGCGATACAATCGCGCGTCGGGATCAGTGACCGAGGCGTGGGTCTCGTTGCTTCGCTTCTCGCCGTGGAAGTCCCGTTCCCCATTGCGGCCCGGCGCCGGCGGCTCGCCGCTGCCGTCCTTGGGGCGAAAGCTCTTCATGCTGGCCCACGCCTCGATCAGGGTGCCGTCGACCGAGAAGTGGTCGTCCGACAGCAGGGTCTTGACCTGCTCCTGGTTCAGTACCGCGGCCATGAACTTGCTGGCAATGTCACCGTCGATCAGCCGCTCGCGGTTCTTGGTGAACACCGTAACGTCCCACACCACGGCATCCAGCGACAGCCCGACAAACCAGCGGAACAGCAGATTGTAGCCGAGTTGCTCCATCAGCTGCCGCTCCGAACGCACCGAATAGAAGACCTGCAGCAGCAGCGCACGAAGCAGTTTCTCAGGGGGAATCGACGGCCGTCCGAGCTTCGCGTACAACTTCTCGAATTCCCCCGTCAGTGCACCAAGCGCCTCGTCCACAATCTTTTGGATCGGCCGCAACGGATGATACAACGGCACCCGCGCTTCGCAGCTCAAATAGCTGAACAGCGCCTCGCTCCTGAGATCCCCACCGCGCATCGGACGTCCCCCACATCTCGTCACGCGCTATGGATTATACCCCAGATCTCGCTCCAATATGCGACTTTTTCCGCAACCTGTTAGATCGCGCGCAACCTCAGCCACGCTCTCCCCGGCCGCCACGCGCGCCACCGCGACCTGCTTCAGCGCTATCGGATATTCCCGGTGCTTCATCAGTTCCTCTCCTCGAGAAACTGTCCCCTATTTTCCGTGTCTCACTTTTGGGGTGCACTACATCCTTTAACCGGATTATTTTCCGGTCTGGGCCGCAGAGTTGGGCAAGCATCCCGTTGAGATCGGTCACGATAAAATCGAGGTGAGGTTCGCTCCCATATCCCGGCGGCTGGGTGTCGATCCGGACGTTCACCCGGGAGCCTATTTTCCTGCATATTCTGGAAATTCCGCTCGAGTAGTCTGCTTGCTCGGCAAAATTCTCTTGGATCCGCCGTCGGCGTCCGCGAGATATTTGGCGAGACCGTAATTTCGATCAGGAATAAATAAGCTCCTTGCTCGTCCCTTAACGGGATTATTTCCTCTCGAAGCGGAGCTTACGAAGGCCATTTCCGAATATCACATTTGGTCGGCGCCGCTTATGGCTATCGGCCTACCTGCCGCGCAACGCACGCGCGCTGATGCGGGCGCGGCAGCTGGGCGGCCAGAATCAAGTACCTGTCGCAAGGCGAGATCGAGGCCCGCAACCGGGGCTACAGCTCCTATTCGGTCGAGACCTGGCGCACCTGGGAATAGTGGGCGAACAAGGCTGGCTGCGGCCACCGGCTGACCCGGCCCGACGGGCATGCGCACCCGCCAAAAGGCTGATCCGCAAAATGGGCGGTTCCCGCTCGGCGCCATTGCTGACGTTGCTGTACGCACTGACCTTTGCCCGTTGGAGCCGACAGCCCGTCCCCGCCGCGAGGCGGTTCCGGCGAGCGAGCTTCGACCGGGGAAGAAGTAGGCTTCTCTCTCGGGGGTACCGATGGTTCGAATCCATCTCCCTCCACCGGCGAGTCAGTTGCGAACCTGACTTGCTGCGCCCGAAGTCGACGGCCATCATGCCGCCAGGATCTGCGAGACTTCGAATTCATCGCGGCTAGGATCGCCGCTTTGGCCGCGGAGCGTTCTGCGAGGACTTCGGTTTGACGACCTTTTCGAATGCCCGCTCAAACGCTTTTCGGCCAGCCGCGCCTTCATCGGCTTCGACTTCGCGCGCCATGTTGATGAAGCGCTTCGAACTGCTCGGGATCGTCGGGCTGCGGTTTGGGCTTGCGTGGCATCGGCCTCATCCTGTCACAACGGCAATCGCGGTATTCGGACGCAAATTCGGAATTATGCAGGAGACGCACCAGACTAGGTGAGAGGGTTCTCGCCGCGAGCTTCGGCATCGGCATCGGCGGCGAGCCGACGCCATTGCGCAGCGACGTCGCGCATCGTCTCTCGAAGACCGAAATGGTTTTCCCCGAGCGATTCAGCCATTCGATCGCATGTTTCCGCGTGCGCTCGGTAATCTTCGGCTGACATGGGCATGATCGGGCCCTATCGTGGCAGCGCCAAGTGGGCCGCATTTACGGGATCCTGCTTGTCCAGGCGGTCCATCTGGACGGCTAGCGCAACCCAACTCCTCGCCATGCCCCGCATAATCGTCTCCGATCGAATCGTGACTCTGGTTCGGGACAGTCGGGTGCATTCTGCGGCCTGCCGTCTACATTCCTGAGCGTCTGCCATTTATTGCTTCCAGTACTCACGCGCAGCGTAGTCTACGCTCAGACGAGCCCTGCTGTGCGCCAGCATGTTGCGGCTTATGGCAACCAGTTCTCTGGTTTGCATGATTCGCGTATTAGCCGCAATACAACGCTCTCCCGAAGCCTGGATTTGATCAGAGGTCCGGGATAGCAAAATCTTGACGGAGTTGGGCAATGCGCATCTCCCTGCTTGGGGCGGGAGTGCGCGCGTTCCCTCATGATTTCATGGGAACGCCCTAGCCTCTCAGCCGTCAGCGCCCGGTGACCGTTGCTTGACGATGGTTAACAACCTACGCTCCTTTTGAGCGATCGTCCATCTCCGCGACGGCTCGCGGGCGGAGCCTTCCGAGGTCTGGCATGCGCACGTTATGCCAGAGGAGGGTTGTTCAATTGTGAGGAGACCTTCGCCTGAATTGGCGTGCAGGCAATGGCTCCAAAGGATCGACGATCCCTTGACCAGTAAGATTCGGCGGGAAAAGATAACGGCCCACCAGCCACCAAAAACCAAACACCGATGCGGTTGTCGTGGTCACTAGAGCCACGAATTCCGCTGGCTTAAAACCTCTGCCCAACCAAATCTTGGCTCCAAATTGGAGTGCGCTTACCACGAGCAAGAACCATACCCAAATTTTCGTTATCCTATAAGCTCGCCTCCCGTATCGCTTTCGATCCTGTATGTCCTGCGCAAGCGAAATATTGTAAAGCGCCCGCCGTTTCTCTGCCTCGGATGAGAAAATTTCCTGCCGTTCAGCCTCTCCGGTCGGATTTTGGGAGAGGGCCCCAGCACTAGCAGGCTGCTGAAAAATGCCCGATGTCCTAAAAAACCCGTCATTCCGGCCGTAGCAAAGCGGAGAGCCGGAATCCATAACCCGCTGATCTAGATGGATTCCAGCTTTCGCGGGAATGACGGTGAATTCGGTTGTCGGTGGGTTTCCAACTCACTCGCAGCCTTTTTCAGCACCCTGCTAGATGGGCTAAGGACCTGACGCGAAATAATAGAATCAAAGTGGTCCAAAGACGGGTGATCTTCTCAGCCAGGTATACGGTCTCGCGCGCCAATCTAGCGGCACCGTCCCGATTCGGAGCAAGCCTGTTGCAGGAACCGGGACCTCGATCGCCTCCTTGCGCTGCTGCGTTCCAGGCGGCCGTATTCAGTCGCCGGCCGCTTTGGTCGCAGAACCCCTTCTCGCCTTCGCGACCCTCCGGTTCGCTGCCATTGTCGCTGTGGACGTCACACTGGGACCGTTACCTGACCGTTACCCGGTTATCACCTTAAGAAACAAGCACCGGGCTGGCTGCCCGGCGCAGCCTCGTTGGTGAGGCCGCCTAAATGGGGCTGTGGGGTGTAGACTCCCGCTCGATGGCTATAGCGCTCGCACCTTGTTCGGGCGACCTTCAACGGATAACGGGCGGCCTACTTACCGAGATGGCTCTGGTAATGCCGCGGACCGACCGAAGAGCCTACATATTGCTTTGCATGGTGCCGGGACGAGGCGACCCTTCGGTGAGATGCCGCCGATGCGACCATAGGCTCGTCCTGACTGAAACTCGCCAGGCACTGTTGATGGAGCTGAGGATCGGTAATCGGACCACACTCTTTGCGCATGCGCGCCTGGCGGAAAGCGCGGTTTGTCTCGAGGAGCCGATCGTAACGTTCGCTCTGGATGACGTTTTGCCGGGCAGTATCCGCACGGACGGGCATGGTTACGATGGCCGTCAGGCAAGCCGCCGCGAAGGCGAAGCCGATCGAAGTCTTAAGAATCATGACAATCACCTGCGATGAGGGGCCAAGATGGGCCGGGCGGAGCATGGGGGGGCCATCTCCGCCCGGCAAGTACCCCGAGCCTGATTTGGGGGAAATGCTCTGGGGATTAGCGTTGATATCGGCAATCGTCCGTCCCCGGTAGGTTCGGAAACTACCTAGATGCAAGGCCCGGGCAAGGGTACAGGGCTGCAGGCGAAAACCCCCTTCGCGGCGTCCCCGCGCGCAGATGGGGAAGAGCGAGAGTGGGTATCAGCCCCGGGCTGCGGTCCGGTGAGTAACTGTGAGTTGAGGCGGCGCGCGCAAGGTTTGGTAAATCACGCAGAAACGCTCGCGCATCTCGACCAGACGCTGCACCGTCGCGGCATCGGCGTCGGTGTATAGTTCGAAGGTTAGTGCAATATCGGTAAGGCCGACCGGCGCTGCGCGATCGACGCCCAGCGTGCCGCGCGCGTCCCAGTGCCCCTCCGCGACAACCCGCCCGCCCCGCAGCTTCACGCCCATCGCGGTGGCAACCGCGCTGACGGTCACGCCGGCGCAGCTGCGCCGGCGAGATTATCACGCCTTGCGCAGCCTGTCCGGAGTGGCCCCAGTGACCCGCCGCAGCGGCAAAACCTGCGTCGTCGTGCGCCGTTATGCCTGCAATAAGCGGCTCGCGAACGCGCTCTATCATTGGGCGCGCGTGGCAACCCAGCACGACGCGCTCAGCCGCCGCCGTTATGCCGCGCTGCGCCAGCGCGGCCACAGCCACGGCCGCGCCCTGCGCACCGTCGCCGACCGCTTGCTGTCGGTGGCCTGCACCCTGCTCGAACAGCAGACGCTGTTCGACCCCACCTACGAGGTTCGCGAGGCCGCCGGCGCGTGAGCATCCGGTTCCATCCCTTTGTTCGATCGAAAACGGCCATCCCTTCGTCCCGACCTGCCTCCTGGCAGAGCGCCGCGCGCAGCGGCAGTCAAGGATGCCGCCGCGAACGCGGCGGCACCGGCGGAGCCGGCGCAAAGCGTCCTTGACAGAGCGAGCACGGTGCTACGCTTGTCCTGGAGGCACTGCACCACGACAGTGTCCCGCGGGGTTATTGCCCCGCTTTTTTCGCTTGATCATTGGTGGGAGGTCCGCTCTCGTCCGCTATTTGGGCCGCAATCCGATCCTCCCGAAAGATCTCGAACGTTGCCGAGAAGGCAAAGAGGGACGCCGCCAGATGCTCGGCGTGACCAACGGTCCCAGTATGCCGAAGTCGATCGCCCGAGCGCGCGACGCCACCATCCCAGGCTTCTTGCCGGGCGGCGTGGGTCGCCCGCCTCACGGTCGCAGCAATCTAACAGGGGCGCATCAGAGAGAAGCGAGTGTGCGGAACTCGTCGGCGCTCAGGCGGATCGACGCAGATGCCAGGTTCTCCTCGAGATGCGCTAGCGAGGAGGTTCCGGGAATTGGCAGCATGGCGGGGGAACGCTGCAGCAGCCAGGCCAGCGCGATCTGGCTCGGTGTGGCGACGTGACTCTGGGCGATCCGCGCGAGCGGTGAATTTGGGCTGGCGAGCTTGCCCGCGGCCAACGGGTACCAGGGAATAAAGGCGATGCCGGCACCGGCGCACATATCGATCAGCCCGTCTGACGATCTGTCGCGGAGATTGTAACAATTCTGGACGGAGACGACCTTGGCGACGGCGCGTGCTCGGGCAAGCTCCCTCTCCGAGACGTTCGACACGCCGATATGGCGGATCTTACCGTCGCGCTGGAGGTCGACGAGCGCACCGACCGAATCCTCGATCGGTATCCGGTGATCGACCGCATGTAGCTGATAAAGCTCGATGCGTTCGAGCCTCAGCCTTCGCAGGCTGTCCGCACAGGCAAGGCGCAAATGCTCGGGCCGACAATCGGCGACCCAGCGGTCGGCACCGGGTCGCGTAAGCCCGCCCTTCGTCGCCACAACCAGCCCTGCCGGATAAGGATAGAGCGCCTTGGCGATCAGCGTCTCGCTGATGCCGGGGCCGTAGGAGTTGGCGGTGTCGATAAAGGTGACGCCCTTGTCCACCACCCGGCGGAGCAGCGCGATCGCCTTGCTCTCATCCCGCGGAGGGCCCCAGATGCCCGGGCCGGTGACGCGCATCGCACCAAAGCCAAGATGTCCTACTGGCAACGCGGCCAGGGTTGTTTGGGGTGACATGTTGACATCCTCGTTCGCGAAATAGGCGTGATCGCTCACGCCGACCCGTGGCCGGGGAGGATACCCCGATCCCGTTGCTGCCGCATCGCCGGAGCTGAGCACTCGCCGAACGCGAGCCAGTCGCATGCGCTGCCCCGGCCGTTCATCGGCGTGGCGCGCATCGCAACTTCACCGGGCGTGACGCGGAGCTCGACCGGCCGAAATGTCCGCCTGCTGTCCTTATGTATTGTTTGATGATCCCGCCGTGCTTTTGCGCGAGCGCCGCGTCGGCTGGCCCGTAGGACTTCGCGGTCGACGGCCGTTTTGCCTTAGCGCTCGAAGGGTCGCGAGGGCGGCGTGCATTGGAGGCGGTGCCGGGGCCCTCCATCTGATGGCGTCGCCGAGGCCGGCAGGGGTGGTCGAGATCGCGGTTGTCGGGGCGGCGATTCGCACCGCGTCGGGGATGGATACTCCCAGCCCGGTAAGCCAACCAGCGCAACGCGTTGTAATGAGTGAAAGTATTTTCCGCCATTGCGTTAACCAAAATCGACGTCTACCGTCTATTAATGATCGAATTTCTCAATATCCAAAGCGCGCTTGAGCATTACAAACGCGTTCTGGGAGGTAACGGCCCCGTTGAGACGCGTGCTAAATATCATGACGACCGTCTTTACGTAGAGCATTACCATGCTTATACGGGTCAGTTTATTATCGGAGCGGTTTTCAAAAAGGGCACCCGCCGCGATCCGGATTTTTTCCTTGGCCTGTTGTCTGGACCACCATGACGCCAACGCAACTCAGCTGACTGACAGGATTTATAGAGTCCGTCCGCCGTCTATATCCTGCTCGGGAATCGAACGGCGAGATGGTCGCAGCGGTAATCGAGCTTGCGCGGCGGGGCAGTATCCGACAGCGGTTAGATCGCCGCTTTCTGCCGCTAGCGGCTTGCCAGCCATAAGGTGCCGGTGCGGCTTGCCATCCGCTCGGCATGAGAGAGCCGGAGTGTGTCCAGGGATTCGTGCCCTCGCGATGAATGATCGTGACGCCATTTACCACTTCGGGTAGTTCCTCGCGGCTCTCCAACGGCCAAAGTAGTTGCTCCAAATGGCGGTGTTCACACTCGATAAAGATCATCCGCTGACCATACCAGGGCTGAGACCGAACCGTTTTGACCTGAACTTTCCGAAGTGTGGGTTCTTCTGCGCGGCCCACAAGTAGGTCATAGCCCTTGGTGTTGCGATCGGCGAGTTGCGCATCGAAGCCACGCCTCAGCATCTCTCCCATGACAAAATATTCCCTGGCGTTTCCAGTCGGGATGCCGGATTTTCTTTTCTTAGGTGCCGCTGTTATTTCGGCATCGTCCATTGCCGCGCTTCTCCGCAATATTCCGACCGGGCGCGGTGGATGTTCGATCTCCAGGCCGTCCCGTCATCTGCGTTGCCCGATCAGTGTAGGGTTGCCGCCACCGGTCGGTCTCGTAAGCGATTTCGTGGATCACGCTGCCCATTCCGCCGACAACGCCTCGGCCTGGTGCAAGACGTTCTGCACTGCTGCATCTTGCAAGTCGGGCGGATAGCCGTATTTCCGCAAGAGCCGCTTCACATGCCGCCGAATGTTGGCCCGCGCCGAGTCCCGGTGCATCCAATCGACGCTGACATTGCGCTTGATGACCATGACGAGTTCGTGTGCGATCACCCGTAGGACTGGTTCCCCCATCACTTGCCGCGCACTCTCGTTATCGGCCAGCGCGTCGTAGAAGGCGATTTCTTCGTCGCTGAGACCCTGTTCCTCGCCACGCGACCGGGCCGCCCGAATGTCCTTGGCAAGTTGAATCAATTCTTCGAGCACCTGAGCCGTCGTGATGGCGTTGGCGTGATAGCGGGCGATGGCAGCTTCGAGGCGTTCCGAGAACGCCTTGGACTGCATGACATTGAGCTTGGCCTGGGAGCGTACATCGCCGTTGATGAGCTTCTTCAACGCCTCAATGGCGAGGTTCTTCTTATCGGTCTCGCGGATCTCGGCGAGGAAGTCGTCAGACAGGATCGAGATGTCGGGACTTTCCAATCCCGCCGCCTTCATGATGTCCACGATCTCGGTCGAGACAACGGCACGACTGACGATCTGCTGGATAGCTAACTCACGCTCCGCAGTGCTTTTCTGACCCTCACCCGGCACACTCTTGACCAATGCGGCACGGATCACCTGAAAGAAGCCGACTTCTTCGCGGATCGCCTTGGCAGCATCGCTCGCCGCCACCAGGGCGAATGCCTTGGAGAGCGCCAGTACCGCGTCGCCATAGCGACGATGTGCACGCTTCTTGCCGTCCTCCGTCGTCTCACGCGCTGCGTCCTCCTGGTGCATGGTGAGCACCCAATCCATCGCCCCCGCTATAATGGCGAGGCGCTGCCCGCCCGTCGCGTCGCTGGCGAAAAAGCGCCGGTAATCAAACCCGCCCTTAGTGTCCGGCCGGAACATGGCTCGGACGATTTCGTATTTTTCCAGCAGCACCGCGACAGCCTCGGCTTCGTCGATGCCGGTCTGGTCACGATCGCGGGGCGAATACTGCCCGAGTGCGGCTTTGAGATTCTGAGCGACGCCGATGTAGTCGACCACCAGCCCCGCCGGTTTGTCCCGGAAGACCCGGTTGACGCGGGCGATCGCCTGCATCAGCCCGTGGGCGCGCATGGGCTTGTCCACATACATCGTGTGCATACAGGGTGCGTCGAAGCCGGTCAGCCACATGTCCCGGACGATCACGAGCCGCAGCGGGTCGCTCGGGTTCTTGATGCGTTTGGCGAGCAATTCCCGTCGCGCCTTCGGGCGTTTGCCGATGTGCGCCTGCCAAGCTGGTGGATCGGATGCAGCGCCGGTCATCACCACCCTTGATCGCGCCGCCATCGTCATCGTCGCTGTGCCATTGCGGCCTCAGCTTCACGATGGCGTCATAAAGGTCCACGCAGATGCGGCGGCTCATGCAGACGATCATTCCCTTGCCGTCGAGCGCAGCCAACCGGGCCTCAATGTGTTTAACCAAGTCGTCTGCGACGAGGGCGAGTTGCTTATCAGCGCCGACCAGTGCCTCGACGCTGGCCTATTTGCGCTTGAGCCGTTCCTGCTCGGTCTCTGCCTCGTCCTCGGTGAGATCGGCGATCTCGGCGTCGATCTTTGGCCTCTCGTCCTCGTCCAGTTCGATCCGCGCCAACCGGCTCTCGTAGTAGATCGGCACGGTCGCGAAATCCTCGACCGCACGGCTGATGTCGTAAATGTCGATGTAGTGGCCGAACACCGCAGGCGTGTTCACATCTTCCTTCTCGATCGGGGTGCCGGTAAAGCCGGTGAAGGAGGCGTTCGGTAGGCCGTCCCGCAGGTATTTCCGCTGTATTTGGGGACGAATTCCGAACAGATGCATCTCTGTTGGTCGCTTGTGAGACTGTGGCTAACCTGCTTTCCGACGGAGACGTGACGCAATTTAGGCGACCGCCTTCCGCGGAGCGGCAAAAGGTTCTTCGTGGCTTTGCACGAAGAGCGTTTGATGAAGCATGTTCGGCAATCGCTTGCAGATGCCGGTCACGGGGAGTGGGCACATTCTCGGCCGTCTCGCTCGGCACGCCACTCGAACGCGGTGGCACAATGACCGCTGCATCGGGATGGCGGGCAGCGACCTCGCCGTAGACGCCGTCCTGGTCATATGCACCATCGCCGGTCAACGAAGCGATGGGATCATCAATCTGGTCGAGCAAGGGACAGACCTGCGAGCCGTCATCGACATCATTGGTGGTCAACGCCGCCGCGACGATCCGGCCGGTGTCGGCATCGACACCGATGTGCAGTTTGCGCCACGACCGGCGCCGGCTCGTACCGTGCTTCTCGACCAACCATTCGCCGGCGCCAGCAGCTTCAACCCAGTGCTGTCCACCAACAGATGCACGGGCTCGGCGCTGGACGGCGGTCCTGCCACCGCCAGCGTCTCGGCCCGCCGGCTCAGGGTGGAATGGTCAGGGATAGCGAGATCGAGACCGAGCAGGCGGATGACGGAGCCGATCAGCCCTTCGGTCTGCCGCAGAGCCAGGCGGAACACGGCGCGCAGCGTCAGCGCTGTCGTGATCGCCAGGGCCGAATAATGGGGTTGACCGCCCCGCGTGGTCCGCGGTTCTGCGCGCCAGGCCGCGATCGCCTCTTCGGTGAACCACACCGTCAGGCTGCCACGCTGGCGCAGGGCAGCATCATATTCCGACCAGTTCGTTACCCGATCCTGCTGGTTCGGAATGTGGTGACGGCGATCGGCATTGGCCTTGAATGGCACGGCGGACATCTCAGGGGGTTGTGGATGGGGGTCGCACCCTCCCATCTGGGAATGCTCAGCCAGATTTGCCGCCCGAAGAGGCTTGGGGGGAGAGCAACATAGACTAGCGACCCGCGAAATCCCGCTCACCGAAAGGAGAATGGTCCTCTACGCTCCCCAGCCCAAGACGCTCAGCCCAGCTGATCCGTGCAACAAAGTGGTGTTGACCCCTAAATCTTCAAACTTGCCGACAACGTAGAGTTTGCGTGCCGCAAACGGAGTCTTGCGCTTCGGCCACGACAGGCAGGGTTGCCGCAACGACTGCAGTCAGCGCACGCATGCGCGTGGCGGCCACGCGATTTGATATTCATGCCCCGCCCTTCCCCTCTGACGAAACACGCAAGAAGCGTATCAACCGGAGAGGGCATCTGCCGACACCGGCGAATGTCGGTTGAGAACCGCCTGCATTCCCATGGCAAGCCGAGAAACTGGAACACCCGAAAGACGGGCTGGCGTGCGGTTGTTTTTTCAGGACTGCCAATCGGAATTCAGCTGGGAACCTTCGCCGACGCGGCTGTCCAGCCGATAGGGCGTTGTCGCTGACAAATTTGACAGTCCGACCGACCCACTTCGCCAGCGAAGCAAGATGGAATCCCGAAAGATTGCATTCACGCAGGTGCGCCGTGGCGCGGGCCGAAAACCGTCCCGGGTTAGCGGAGCCAGAAACCGGGGCCGGCGCGGTCCCGCAACGTTCTGCCCAGCTCAGTCCCCAGCGTCTGCGCGTCGGCGATGGCGCCCTCGCGATGGCCCCGGATCTCGTAGCGGCCGTCCGGTTTCAGCAGCAATCCTTCGACCATCAATCGGTCGCCGTCGAGCTCGGCGAGCCCGGCGATCGGAGTGCGGCAGGAGCCGTCGAGGGCGGCGAGCATGGCGCGCTCTGCAGCAACGCAGGCGGCGCTTCTCGGGTCATGGAGCGGTTCGAGGAGCCGCCGCAGCCCCTCGTCCGCGGCGCGGCATTCGAGAGCGAGCGCGCCCTGGCCCACGGCAGGGAGCATGATTTCGCGCGACAGGATCTCGGTCGCAAGCTCTGCCTTGCCGAGCCGTTCGAGGCCGCACAGCGCGAGCACCAGCGCATCGATCTCGCCGGAATCCAGCTTGCGGATCCGCGTGTTCACATTGCCGCGGATCGGAAGGATCGTCAGATCCGGGCGCCGCCGCAACAATTGGGCCTGGCGCCGCAAGGAAGCAGTCCCGACCCTCGCACCCTTCGGCAAGGCCGCGAGGCTCGCTGCGCTCGTCGACAAAAAGGCGTCGCGCGGGTTGTCGCGCGGCAGCACACACGTAATCGCCAGCCCGGCCGGGAGCCAAGTCTCCAAATCCTTCAAGGAATGCACTGCCAGATCGATATGCCCGGCGATCAACGCCTCCTCGATCTCTTTGACGAACAGGCCCTTGCCCCCGATCTCGGCGAGCAGCCGGTCCTGCACCCGATCGCCGGTCGTGCGGATCGTCACAATCTCGATCGCTCCGTTCGCGGCGAGTTCGGGGTGAGCCGCAACCAAACGATCGCGGACGAGGGCGGTCTGGCGCAGCGCCATCGGGCTGCCGCGGGTCCCAATGCGGAGATGGCGGGGCGGCATTGACGTTCTCCTCGCTACTTGTTCTACCCCGCTCCAGCAAAGATACCAACACCCCAGTCAGCTGATATTTTCCGTAGTCGGCGCTCTGCGGGTGGATTTAGCATTTACAGAGCTCTCATATATCGGACTTACATGAACGTGCCGTAACTGTCGCTGAGCACGAAGGGTCGGCCAAGACGGCCGAAAGGGGTCCTGATCGCCTCAGGCATTCCAATCGGGACCCAGAAACAAAACGTTTGATCGCAAGCGCTAGGCAGGGTGCGATTCGCGTGATTTACCCCGATTTACCATGGTTAATGAGGTTTAACTCGCACCCGATCAACGCGGACCGTTATCTCATCGGCTGGCGAGGGCTTTCGGGCTCCTTAAGAAAGGGGATTTGCGGATGCGCGCTGCTGCCTTAGCTCGATCGAGGACTCCTGCGCTCGGTGCGGCGGACTGCTCGACGCTGTCTCGAGGCCTGGCGAAACCGCCCTCAACCGGATGTATGCTCCTGAAAAGTCGGCCGGCTCACGCGGGAGATGCGCTCGCCGCCTTTTCAACACTGAAGAAGCCTGAACCCTGAGATGGCCTCGTCCGCGGCTATGGATCGCACGTCGGAAACGCCGGCGATCATCGAGTTCGGCCACTTCAGGGTTGTGCCGCATCGCCGCGAGGTCCTCTCCGACGGTCGGCCGGTCCATCTCGGCGGGCGCAGCTTTGATGTGCTGATGGCGCTTATCGAGAGGCAAGGAGCTGTCGTCAGCAAGGACGCGCTCATGAGCCGCGTCTGGCCGAACCGCATCGTCGAAGAGAGCAGCCTGCACGTCCAGATCTCGGCCCTGCGCAACACCCTCGGAGCGGACCGCGACCTGATCCGCACGATTTCCGGACGAGGCTACCAGTTTACCGGGGAGATCCGCACGGTTGCGGCGAGCCCTGACACGCAGGCGGTTGCAAGGACGGCCGTGCAGGTGCCCGCCCCACCCCGTCCACCGACGAACCTGCCCGAGCCAGTTTCCGAACTGATCGGCCGCGACGTCGAGCTCAAGGAGGTCCTGGGCCTTACCGCCACCCAGCGCATGGTCACATTGACGGGTGCCGGAGGGATCGGCAAGACGCGCCTCGGGCTCGAGGTCGCACGACGCCTGCTGCCTGAATTCGCCGACGGGGTCTGGATTATTGAGCTCGCGCCGCTTTCGGATCCCGACCTCGTGCCGGTGACCGTCGCCACTGAGTTCGGTCTCGACCTCGCCGGCGGCGCTGTATCGCCCGAACGCGTCGCGAATGCGCTCGCCACGAAGCAGCTCCTGCTGGTGCTCGACAATTGCGAGCATCTCGTCGGCGCCGCGGCGAGCATGGCCGAGGCAGTGCTTCGCGCCAACCCGACGGCGCGCGTGCTGGCGACGAGCCGCGAGCCGCTGCGAGCGGAGGGTGAGTGTCTTTACCGGGTGCCGTCGCTCGCCATACCGACCGAGGGCAGCCGGGAGACAGAGGACCTGCTGCAATGCGGCGCCGTGCGGCTGTTCGTTGCGCGGGCCAGCACGGCAGAGCCGCAGTTTTCGCCCGACCGGCACGTTGCCGCGGCGATCGCGGTGATTTGCCGGCATCTCGACGGCATCCCGCTGGCGATCGAGCTGGCGGCCGCGCGGATGAATGCGCTCGGGGTCGAAGAGCTCGCGGCCCGCCTCGATGATTGTTTGCACCTGCTGACGGGCGGCCGCCGCACGGCGTTGCCGCGGCACCAGACGCTGCGGGCGACGCTCGACTGGAGTTATCGGCTGCTCCCAGAGCCCGAACGGGTGGTCCTGCGGCGCCTGGCGATCTTTGCCGGCGGCTTCACACTGCAGGCGGCGAGTGCGATAGCGGCGACAGACGAGCTCGCCGGCGCAGATATCGTCGACTGCGCCGTAAATTTGGTCGCGAAGTCGCTCGTCGCGGCGGATCTCGGTGGTGCCACGGGGTGGTATCGGCTGCTCGAGACGACACGGGCCTACGCGTTCGAGAAACTCTCGCAAAGCGGCGAATTCGAACAGCTCGCCCGACGCCACGCCGAATACTGTCGGGATCTCTTCGAGCGGACCGAAATCGAACTGCAGACGCGCCCCGCCTCCGAATGGCTGGCCGCCTACGGCCGCCGGATATACAACCTGCGCACGGCGCTGGACTGGGCCTTTTCGCCGGGCGGTGATGCGTCGATCGGGGTGGCGTTGACGGCAGCCGCAGTGCCCCTGTGGGTGCATTTGTCGCTGATGGAGGAATGCCGCAGCCGTGTCGAGCAGGCGCTCTCCGCCCTCACGCCCAGAGCGGACAGGGACCCGCGCTGCGAGATGAAGCTCCAAGCCGCGCTCGGCGCGTCGCAAGTCCATACTGGAGCTGTTACCGTTCCCGAGATCGAAGCGGCCTGGACAAGGGCTCTCGAGATTGCAGAGAGCCTTGACGATGCCGAGTATCAGTTGCGCTCGCTGCTGGGCCTATGGTTCTTTCAAACCGTCAGCGGTCGGCATCGCGCCGCTCTGGCATTAGCGCAAAGCTTCTGCGCCCTGGCGGCGAAGCTGTCCGACCCGAACGATCCGCTGATCGGCGAGCGGATGATCGGCGTTTCACAGTATTACCTGGGCGACCACTCCAGCGCGCGGCGCCGTCTCGAGCACATGCTCGCTCACTATGACCCTGTTGCCGAGAAGTCGCATATCATTCGCTTCCAAAGCGACCAGCAGGTGACTGCCCGCGTGGTCCTTGCGCGGATCCTGTGGCTTCAGGGATTTGCGGATCAGTCGATGCGCGCAGCTGAAAGCAGCGTCACGGACGCTCGGGCGGCCAATCACACAAACTCACTGTGTTACGCTCTGTCCCAGGCGGCATGTCCGATCGCACTGTCGGTCGGCGATCTGGCTGCGGCAGAACACTACGTGATGATGCTGGTCGACCATTCGACAAGGCGTGCGCTGACGCTTTGGCAAGCCTGGGGCCGCAGCTATCAGGGTGTGCTTTTCATCGAGCGCGGTGATTCCGCCACCGGATTGCGGCTGCTGCGCACCGGCCTTGACGAACTCGGCGAAGCCAAGTTCGCTGCCTTGCGGCTCGTCACGTTCCTGATGGCGGAAGCCTTAGCCCGTGCCGGGCGGATCGCCGACGGGCTCGCCATGATCGAGGAGGCGATCGCGCAATCCGAACATACCGAAGAACGCTGGTTGATTGCCGAGTTGTTGCGCGTCAAGGGCGAACTCATTCTGTTGCAGGATGCGCCCGAAGCCGCGACGCCGGCCGAGGGTCACTTCCGGGAGGCGCTCGGTCGGGCGCGCCGGCAAGGAGCCTTGTCCTGGGAGCTTCGCGCCGCCGCGAGCCTCGCCCGGCTGTGGCGCGACCAAAATCGGTCCACAGAGGCGATCGCGCTTCTCGCGCCGATCTATAATCGGTTCACCGAGGGTTTCGAAACTGCCGATCTCAAAGCCGCAAAAGCACTGCTCGACGGTTTTTACAATATCGAGGGGACCAGCCGATCGCCGCTGATGGATGCCCCGCCCAAAAACGCGGCGTCGACTAGCATAATGGCGGCATGAACGTGGGCGGCACGGCGCTGCATGCCCGTACCGCCCACGTCCAAGGGCTTACTCGGCCGGTGCAACTGCCGCAGGCTGCTCATGGGTGAGTACAGAAAGTCCCATGTGGACGACGGCTGCGATGATGGCGCCGACGATCGGGGCCAAACCATATAACCACGCGTCGCTGAGATTGCCCGTCACGATCATCGGGCCCAGCGCACGCGCCGGGTTGAAGGCGGCGCCCGTCAGTGCCCCGCCCATGAGGATGTTGAAGACCAAGGTCAGGCCGATCGCGACGGGCGCGAGGTGGGCGGCGCGGCCGGCGACCGCGGTGCTGAGCACGACGGTGACCAGGAAGAAGGCGAGCACCGCCTCGACCATGAAGCCGATCGCCGGCGTGATCGTGACCGGTGCGCCGGCGAGAACGAGGCCGTGCGCCAGTTCGGGCGTGCCGAGTCCGGTGGCCACGCCCCCCAGGACAATCCGCAGCAACAGCGCTGCGGCGACGCCGCCGGCGATCTGGCTGACGATGTAGCCGCCCGCCTCGGCGGCGGTGATCGCGCCCGCGGCAAGGACGCCGACGCTCACGGCCGGGTTGAAATGCCCTCCCGACACGCTGCCATAGGCGCAGATGAAGATCAGCAGGGTGAGGCCATGGGCGAAGGCAACCGCGGTGATGCCGCCGCCGGCAGCTCCGCCGACGATCGAGGCGGCGCCGGCGCCGATGAACACCAGCGCAAAGGTGCCGATGAATTCCGCAAGAAGCTTGGGTGCAACTGAGTTTGACATTTCGATCTCCAAGAGTTGAGTGCGCGCCGCCCTCGCGGCGCGATCAGCGTCGCGCCGAAGAACGATGCGTCGGTGGGATAGGCCGCCGGGCGTTACCGAAGGGACCGCCTGGCGGCCGGCGAGGCGGGCGGGTCTCCCCGCCCGCCAATGCAGGTTTTCTTACTCGGCAGCGATCTGTCGTTGCTGAGACGTGATCCCCAGTGCCCGCGCCACGCCCGCGCCGTATGCCGGGTCCGCCCGCGTGCAGTTGTCGATATGGCGCTGCTTGATGTGCAGGCGTGCGTCGCCCATTGCGCGGGCGGTGTTCTCGAACAGCGCTTGCCGCTGCGGCGGGGTCATCTTGCGGAACAGATTGCCCGGCTGCTCCCAATGGTCGTCATCGACGCGATGGTCCCAATGCGCCCCGTCTCCGTCCACCGGCATCGGCGGCTCGGCGAAATCGGGCTGATTGTCCCAGAGCTTCGCGCTGTTGGGGTGGAAGGTGAGCGTGCCGCCCAGATTGCCGTCCGTCCGCATCTGCCCATCGCGGTGATAGCTTTGATACGGGCATTTCGGCGCGTTCACCGGGATATGGTTGAAATTGACGCCGAGCCGGTAGCGCTGCGTGTCGCCGTAGGAGAAGAGGCGTGCCTGGAGCATCTTGTCGGGCGAGAAGCCGATGCCGGGCACGATGTTGGCCGGCGAAAACGCTGCCTGCTCGACCTCGGCAAAATAGTTCTCCGGATAGCGGTTGAGCTCCATCACGCCGACCTCGATCAGCGGATACTCGCCCTTCGGCCAGACCTTGGTAAGATCGAAGGGGTTGTGCCGGTGCGTCTTCGCCTGCGCCTCCGTCATCACTTGGATGAAGAGCGTCCAGCGCGGGAAATCGCCGCCATCGATCGCGGTCAGCAGGTCGCGGCCATTGCTTTCGCGATCCTTGGCAACGACAGCTGCAGCCTCGGCGTCGGTGAGGTTCTGGATTCCCTGTTGCGTGCGGAAATGGAATTTGACCCAGACACGCTCATTGGCCGCGTTGATCATCGAGAAGGTGTGGCTGCCGAAGAGGTGCATGTGGCGGAAGCTCTTTGGGATGCCGCGGTCGGACATCACGATCGTCACCTGGTGCAATGCCTCGGGCAGCAGAGTCCAGAAATCCCAGTTGTTGTCGGCGCTGCGCAGGCCGGTGCGTGGGTCGCGCTTGATCGCATGGTTGAGGTCGGGGAAGCGCAGTGGATCGCGGAAGAAGAATACCGGCGTGTTGTTGCCGACGATGTCCCAGTTGCCTTCCTCGGTGTAGAACTTCACCGCGGTGCCGCGTATGTCACGCTCCGCGTCCGCCGCGCCGCGTTCACCCGCGACACTGGAAAAGCGCAGGAAGAGCGGCGTCTGCTTGCCGATTGCGCTGAAGATCTTCGCCCGCGTGAAGCGCGTGATATCGTGTGTCACGGTGAAGGTGCCGTAGGCGCCCCAGCCCTTGGCATGCATCCGCCGCTCGGGGATCACCTCGCGGTCGAAATGCGCCATTTTCTCCATCAGCCAGATATCCTGCAGCAATGCGGGGCCGCGCGGACCGGCAGTCATGATGTTGGTGTTGTCGGCCACCGGCGCGCCGGTGGCATTGGTGAAACGCTTCGTTGTGGACATGACGAGTTCTCCTTGGGTTGGATGGTGGAGGGGTACGAGTAGTTCCTAGCCGGGCCAGGCAGAGCCGCGGATCACGCGGCAGAAATTCTCTGGCCGGAACGAGGGGTCCTTATCGGCAAGCACATCGGCTTTGACATTGCCGAAGGTCGTCTCGGGCTTGTGGTGAATGCCGTCGTAGAAGGCCTGGATGATCTCTTCTTTGAAGCGGCTGGGACGCGGATGCGCGTGGACAACCGCTTCTCGCTCGGCATCCGTGAATTCGGAAAAAGCGATGCCGAGCACGTCCATCTCGACGCCGGCGGTGACGAGCGCGATGACCGGATGCATGTGCTGTGGGATGCCGGGTGTCGTGTGCAGCGCAATCGCCGTCCACACCGTATCGATGTCCTGCTGTGCGATGCCGTGGCCCCGGAGAAAGTCGCGGGCGGCGTTGGCGCCGTCTACTTCGAAGCGCTCATGTTGGCTCGCGTACTCAGGGGTAAGACCCATGTCGTGGAACATGGCTCCGGCATAAAGGAGCTCGGGATCGAAACGGAGACCCCAGCGCTTGCCGGTGAGCGCACCCCAGTAATAGACGCGGCTGGAATGATGAAACAGCAGCGGCGATTCCGTGTCCTTGACCAATTCGGTTACTTCACGTGCCAGTTTGCTGTCGGGAACGGCAAGGCCCGCTACCGATCTGGAACTCGGTTCGCTTGTGTTTGATAGAACTAACGCCATAACTTACTCCTCGAAAATCTATTCCGGGCGATCGGAACCTTCTCTCAAGCCCAACCGATCGGGGTCGAGTTGCTCAGTTAGCGAACAGCCTAACGCAGCAATATGGCGCCGATATTCCTGATCCGAGCGGAGGTAAGATTAATTTAGAAAATTTTAGATCTCGGAAGCAGTACGATTTCTTTAGATTTTATTAGGTTTATCTTATCGTTATCTGATTTTCGTGATCTATATACTGATCGCGCGTTCGACCGATCTGCACAATTCCACGAGCATGCTCGACGTTTGCATGAGCACTGCGCCGCAGGAATTTGCTCGAAAACGCGCACCTCGTGCAACGCAATGGAAGTGGAATAGTAGCATGCCGACAAACCTGAAGATCGCGCCGCGTCTATTGTCATTCACCGCGGCGGCATTTGTTCTGCTCGCGGGGGTGAATGCTGATGCCCAATCGCCAGCGAGGAGTTCCGTCGTTATCCCGCCGATCCCACCGGGCCAGGCCCGAGTTTGGATCTATCGTGACTCGCAGCCCACCGACCCTTTTAACTATCCTCATATGGAGGCGGTAACATTGAACGGCGTTAACGTCGGGTACGAGCAACTGGGCCAGGGTTCCTACCGCAACGTCGCGCCTGGGCATTACGTTATTGCTGCCCCCAGCTTGGGGATTGATACCGACGAGTCCGCTACGGTCGACCTTGCTGCCGGACAGGAGGCATACTTCAAGATCGGCGCCATGGGCTGGCCAGGTGGGGGCGAGAATATCGTGGACGCCTACAATGTTCGGCTGATGCCGCCACAAAATGCTCGCACCGCAATCGCGCAGCTCGCATTCTTGAGCGGCAACTGAGCACTTCTCTTTCTGCCGGAGTAGAGCTCGCTCCACCGTTCCCCTGTCGCACCAAAAGTGCAGCAGGGGAAGGTGGAGCACGGGAGAAGGAGGCGCCGTCGTGACTATCTACCAAATCGTTCTCCGCGACCGCGAGACCCAAACCGTCGTCGGTTATTATAACGGCGCCTGGACAACGGACCAGCGGCGCGCCCTCGCCTTCCGTAGGCGCGAAGCGGCCGAAGCCCACGCCGCCCGGATGCGCGATCGCTGTCCGCGGAACGCCGAGCTCATCAACGTCGAGGCGGTCGCTGCCGCCAACTAGCACTTAACAACCCGTTCCGGCAACGCGCCGCGCGGCGACGGCCCGTGCCAAAGATCGTCTTATCGCACTGCGCATCCCAAAGGAGCCGTTCATTCGCAAGGTGCGGGAATTCCCGATCATTGCGGTCTCGATAATGCGGGAATTGGCGCAGCGGCTCGGCCGAAGTAACGGAAATTGCAGTGAGCACTGTCGGGGGCCACACCTGGGTCGAGGCAGAATTCTTAGACCCTGCTCAAGATAACGAGGAAAGACGTGATGACGCTGCACAATCATTTTCATTCGTTCCTCGACGGAGTCCATCGCGAGGGCCGTTACCGGGTGTTCACCGATCTCGAGCGGCACGCCGAGCGCCCGCCCTATGCCACCTGGCGCAGCGAAGATACCGCGCGTGAGGTCGTCGTCTGGTGCTCGAACGACTATCTCGGAATGGGACGCCACCCCGCGGTTGTCGATGCCATGGTCGAGACGGCGCGGCGGATGGGCGCCGGCGCCGGAGGTACCCGCAACATATCCGGCAACAGCCATGCCGTCGTCGCGCTCGAGGCGGAACTCGCCGACCTGCACCGCAAGGAGGCCGTTCTCGCCTTCTCTTCCGGCTATGTGTCCAATGAAGCCGCGCTTGGCACAATCGGTCGGCTGTTGCCGAATTGCCTCATTCTGTCGGATGAGAAGAACCACGCCTCGATGATCGCCGGGATTCGGGCGAGCGGCGCCGAAAAACGGATCTTCCGCCACAATGATCTCGGCCACCTCGAAGCGCTACTGCGGGAGGCAGGGCGGCTCCGCCCCAAGGTCATCGCCTTTGAATCACTGTACTCGATGGATGGCGATATCGCCCCGATAGGACAGATCTGCGATCTGGCGGCGAAATTCGGGGCGCTGACATATCTTGACGAGGTTCATGCGGTCGGCCTTTACGGCCCCCGCGGTGCCGGCATCGCCGAGCGCGATGGCGTCATGGACCGCGTCGACGTCATCGAAGGGACTTTGGCCAAAGGTTTCGGCGTCGTGGGCGGCTACATCGCGGCCGATGCAATAGTCTGCGACGCGATCCGCTCGGCCGCGCCGAGCTTCATCTTCACTACCGCGATGCCGCCGGCAGTGGCTGCCGCCGCGACCCGCAGCGTTGCGCATCTCAAGAAATCGGTAGCCGAGCGGATTGCCCATCGGCTGCAAGTCGACAAGACGCGCCGAGCCTTCCGCAGGGCCGAAATTCCGATGATGTCGTCGCAATCGCACATCATCCCCGTCCCAATCGGCGATCCCGGTCTGTGCCGTGAGGCCTCAACTCTGCTCTTGGAGAGGTTTGCCATCTACGTCCAGCCGATCAACTATCCAACCGTGCCGAAGGGCACCGAGCGGCTTCGCATCACTCCGACGCCCTTTCACAACGATCAGTTGATCGATGATCTCGCATGTGCGCTGCGCGAAGTCTCGAACGGACTAAGGCTGCCACGCGAAACCAATATGGTCTCAGTACAGAGCTTGCTGCGCTTGAAGCCCGCCGCTTGATCAAATAGACAGTTTACCATGACCCTTCGGGAATTAAAATGGCGTCTGCAAGGCAAGACGATTGGGCATTGGGCTCCTGATGGCAATAGGCGTCGGTGCACTGAGTTTCGGTCTGGGGGCTGCGGGCGAAGTCACAGGCGCGCTTGCCCTTCGGCAACGTGGGCGCGCATCGCCACACCCGCCTCGATGAGCCGCCATGCCAGGGTGACGTATTCAAGGCGGAAGGCTTCTCGAACGAGCGGCGCGCGGCATCCGCTTCAACTTCGCGCCGGCCGGGGCGACGACGCCGGAGATGATCGAGCCGCTCTCGAAACGGGTCAACGAACTCGGATGGCACATCCAGATCAACGCACCGGCCGCTAAGATCATCGAGATCATGCCGATCCTCGACCGGGTGCCGTCGCCGATCGTGTTCGACCACCTGGCCCACATCCCCGAGCCCGAGGGTGTAAATCATCCCCTATTCGCCCAGGTTCGGGCACTGATCGACAAAGGCAAAACCTGGGTCAAATTGTCGGGCGCCTATGCCGACACAAAGGTTGGGCCACCGACTTATGCCAATTCAACCGCGATTGCGCAGGCCTACGCGAAAGCCGCTCCGGAACGCTGCGTATGGGGCAGCGACTGGCCGCATCCGGGCGAACGTGAAAAGAAACCAGACGACGCTCTACTGTTCGATCTCCTCCTCGTGTGGGCGCCCGACGAGAAGGTCCGCCGCCTAATCCTGGTCGACAACCCGGCCGTACTCTACGACTACCCGAAGAACGCGTGAGGGGCTTATTCCAATCAGGCAGGTTGCTGACCCTGCTCACGCCTTCTTCGGCATCAGGCAGCGGAAACAATACTCGATATTTTCTGTTGCTGTAATCTGTATCCTTTGCGGGCTGGCCGGTTGCAGCGCGGCGCCTCTGGTCGGGCCCTATGACGGGTCCGCATCGCGAACTGAGGTAATTTACGTCATCTCGGGCGGCTGGCATACCCAACTCGGATTGCCAGTGGGCGCGATAAGTGGTCCGTTGGCCGCTCTGAAGGCGGAATTTCCGAGCGCAGGCTACCTTGTCTTCGGCTGGGGAGCGCGCGATTACTACATGGCTCGAGATCCTGGCATCGGCGACATTTTCCGGGCCGTCGCTTCAGGACCTGCTGTGATGCTCGTCATTCCACTCAAAATGGCCCCTGAAGCGTTTTTCGGGGTTTCGAACGCTGTTGTTATCCGCGTGTCGCCGGGTGGTATCGAACGTCTCTCGTAGCTGTTGTGGAACTATCTGGCTTCAGACGAGGAAGGGGCTCCCCGCCGCATTGGTGCCGGTCTCGATCCCGAGAGCGTCTTCTATGCCTCCACTGGAACGTACAATCTTAGCCACACCTGCAACACATGGACGGCCGAGGCGCTGCGGGTTACCGGCTTGCCCGTAAGCGCGACAGGCGTCGTTTTCGCGGCTCAGGTCCTCGACCAGCTTCCACCACTTTTGGAGGGAGCACGGGAGCATTCCGAGCGGACGTCAAATTCACTGCCGGGCGGGACTTAGGACGTGATCGCGTCGTGCTGGCCGCGGGCTTTGACGCAGAGCACGCAGAACCCGCTTACTTCGTTGTGGAAGATGGCGCGCTCGACGAAACCGACCACATCTATGACCTGAAAATCTCGCCAAGCCGCTGGATCGAGCTCAGCACTTGCTCCTGCGGCAGCCCTGGCCACTGGCAGCGCATGATGAAGTGATCGACACCCAGGAGCTCGCGATATCGCGCTATTTCCTCCTTCACCGAAGCCTTGTCGCCAATGATGAACCGGTCGCGCGCGAAATCCTCGAACGAACCCTGCGTGGTGCGGTTCTCCAGTCCCCATGATGCATAGGCGTTGTATTTGTATTCCAACGGCCCCCGACATTCCTCATGCGCAGTGGCATGGCGTGTGCCGACATAGCATTCGACGGTGATCGGGAACTCCATCGGTGTCCGGCCATATTCCTTCAGCGCCGCACGATAGGTCTGCATCAGCGCCGTCACCTTGGCGAGCCCGCTGGTGTTGACGATGAGCCATGCGTCACCAATCCGCGCCGCGCGCTTTACCGACACGTCGGCCTGCCCGGCAATGTAGAGCGGCGGTCCGCCTGGGCGGATTGGCTTCACCCCGATACCGGCGTCGTTGACAGTGTAGAACCGGCCCTTGTGGCTCACCCGCTCCTCGGTCCATAGCCGACGCATCAGCGCGATGCTTTCGTTGAACCGCGGTGCCCGCTCGCTGAGGCTAATGCCAAAGGCGTCGAACTCCGGTTGTCGGTAACCCAAGCCGACGCCGAGGATGTAATTGCCGCCGGTCAACACATCGAGCGTGGCGGCTTCCTCAGCCACATGCATCGGGTTTAGCGGCGGCAGGATCAGTATATTCGGCCCGATCGTCATCCCCTGTGCGTGTGCCGCGACGTAGCCCATGACAGGCGTAATTTGCAGCATCTGCATCGGGTGAGTCAGCCAATGATGCGGGAACCAGAGGGACGCGAATCCGGCATCACGCGCCGCGCGCACCTGTGCGACCATTTCCGGGACGCGCTCCGCGAGGTTGAAGCCCTCCGGGAACTGCGTGTTGATGAACAGACCGACTTTCATGACAGGCTTTTCCTCCGTTTGCGGCGCGCAGCTTACTCTGGATATGCTGGCCCTGAACAGCATCGGACACCGGCTCGTCCTTTGCAAGCATAGCACAATATTATTACTCACTACCGTCCGGTTAAGCAAGCGGTGTCTGCCGATAAAGGCATGATTTTGCGCGCGATTTTGGCGAACTAGCGTGGTGTCGATTTGAACTCGATCTGGCACTTTTCGGAAGGTTTCCGAGGAGGTGCCTGTGAACAGTGGCAAGACGCTTTTCGCCCAGCTCATGGACTTTCTGCCATGGAGCACGTTCACACGGATTGTCTCGCGGTATGGCGGGGATTGGCGGGTGCGGACATTGTCCTGCGCCGAGCAGTATCGAGCCATGGCGTTTGCCCAGTTGACCTACCGGGAGAGCCTGCGCGACATCGAGACCTGCCTGTCGGCGCAGGCTGCCAAGCTCTACGCCATGGGGTTCGGCGACCCGGTGCGACGCTCGAGCCTGGCCGATGCCAATGAGGCACGCGACTGGCGCATCTACGCGGAATTGGCTCAGCGACTGATCGTCCAGGCGAGACGGCTGTACACCAACGAGGATCTGGGTATCGATCTCGCCAATACAGTCTATGCGCTTAACTCGACGACCATCGATCTTTGTCTGGCCGTCTTTCCGTGGGCGCATTTCCGCACGACCAAGGCGGCGGTCAAGATGCACACGCTGCTGGATTTACGCGGCAACATCCCGAGCTTCATCCACGTTTCCGACGGCAAGCTGCACGACGTCCACGCTCTCGACCTGCTGCTCCCGGAAGCGGGCGCCATCTACGTCATGGATCGCGGCTACGTCGATTTCGCCCGCCTCCATGGGCTGCATCTCGCCGGCGCCTTCTTTGTCACCCGCGCCAAATCGAACATGAATGCCCATCGCGTCTATTCGGCGCCGACCGACCGGGCGACGGGGATCATCTGCGATCAGACCATCGCGCTCGACGGTCACTACACCAGCCAGCATTACCCCGAATATCTGCGGCGCATCCGGTTGCGCGATGCCGAGTTGGGCAAAACCCTGGTGTTCCTCACCAATCAGTTCGGTTTGCCGGCCGCGACCGTCTGCGCCCTCTACAAGAGCCGATGGCAGGTCGAGCTGTTCTTCAAGTGGATCAAGCAGCATCTGCGGATCAAGCAGTTCTTCGGGACATCCGAAAACGCGGTGAAAACCCAGATCTGGATCGCCGTCTCGGTCTATGTCCTCGTCGCCATCGTCAAGAAGCGCCTCAAGCTCGAAGCCTCGCTCTACACATTGCTCCAAGTCCTCTCGGTCACGCTTTTCGAGAAACTACCGTTGGATCAAGCGCTTACCCACGACGCCGCCAAAGGCGTTACTGCGAAAATAACTAACCAATTGGATTTGTTCGCTTATTGACCGGACAGCAGTGATTATTACTTTAAGGTAATCTTGAATTTTACCTGATGAGTACTATATATCGCAAGTAATCGTAACCGCAGACGCCCGAGAAGGAACATCGTTCCCAGCCTTTGGCGATCATCTCCTCACAGCCCGATCACCCCGCGCCCTCTCAGCAGCAGTTGAGGAGGCTTGCGGCGTTGGAATCATCCAACAGGAGAAACTCCAATGCCCAAATACGTGATCGAGCGCCCAGTACTTGCTACCGATTTATCAGCGCCTCATCATCGACGCCCCCGACATCACGACTGCCTGTCAAGAGGCGGTGGAGGATGATGATTGGGAAAGCGCCGAGGAGGATGGAGACGGCTCAGGTGCCACGACGATCAATGTCGCTCGAGAGATCCCGGAAGGGCTCCTCGAACAGATAGAGCGCGGCAACATCCATTCCGGAAGCTTCCTTTGGGGCACCGTCAAGTTGGCCGAGAGCAGGCTTGGTAAGAGCCGGGTTGGTCGGGTAAAGGGGCGGGATGAGGACGCCTCGAGACCCGATTTACGCCGGCCATCGCTACCCCGCTGAGATCATCAGCTACGCGGTATGGCTGTATTTTCGGTTCCCGTTGAGCCTGCGCATGGTCGAGGAGATGCTGGCTGTCCGCGGCATCTCGGTGACGCACGAGACGATCCGGCAATGGGGCCTCAAATTCGGCCGGGAATTCGCCAACCGCATCCGTCGGCGAGCGCCTCGCCGTGGCGACAAATGGCACCTCGATGAGGTTGTCATCAGCTTCGCCAGGAAGAAGCATTGGCTCTGGCGTGCCGTCGACCAGGACGGCTTCGTTCTTGATGTTCTCGTCCAGAGCCGGCGCGACAAGGAGGCCGCCAAACGCCTGTTCCGCAAGCTCCTCAAGAAGCAGGGTCGAGCCCCTCGTGTGCTCATCACCGACAAGCTGAAGAGCTACGCCGCTGCCAAGCGGGAGATCATGCCCGGGGTCGAGCATCGTCAGCACAAGGGCTTCAATAACCGGGCCGAAAACTCCCATCAACCGACCCGACGACGAGAGCGGATCATGAAGCGGTTCAAGTCGCCGCGGCACGTTCAACGCTTCCTTTCCGCTCATGACCAGCTCGCCAACGTTTTCCCCCGCCGCCGAGACCACGACACCGCCGCCAACCTCCGGTCCGGCCGCACCCAGGCCTTCGCCACCTGGGCCGACGTCACCGGCGTCGCCATGGCGGCATAATCACGCGTATCGCCGGGCCTCGCTCACCCGATCGCGCTTTCCGTCAATCTGCAGCTGCCAAGTTGACGGTGCCACTGAAACAGTGCAACACCTCGATCACGCACTCAATTCGCCCGGCTCGGGCAGCAGCTTTACAATTTCCGACATCGGATCGCCGAGGACGATCCGGCCGGCCTCTTCGGATCCCTCAGTTCGCGCGCAGAGGCAATTCGAGGTATGGTAAACTAACGGGGCGTAACCGCGCGGGAGGAGGAGAGCGTGGACGTTGGGGAATGGCTCCACGGTCTCGGGCTGCAACAGTACGAGCAGGCGTTCCGCGACAACGAGATCGACGCAAGGTTATTGCCAAGACTGACAGCCGAGGATTTGAAGGATCTCGGTGTCACGTTGGTAGGACATCGACGGCGACTGCTCGACGCTATTGCCGCGCTCATCGTCGAGGTGCCGGCCGCCGTCGTGACGACGGCGCCCCGTGAAACACCAGCGCCCGCCGCAGCTGAACGCCGGCAGCTCACGGTAATGTTTTGCGACCTGGTCGGCTCGACCGAGCTCTCGACTCGGCTCGATCCCGAGGATCTGCGTGAGGTCATCGGCGCATATCACGGCGCCGTCGGCGAAATCGTCTCCGGGTTCGATGGCTTCGTTTCCAGGTACATGGGCGACGGCGTTCTCATTTATTTCGGCTATCCGCAAGCGCATGAGGACGATGCCGAGCGGGCGGTCCGGGCGGGGCTGAGCGCCCTCGACGCCGTGGGTCGGCTCGATATCAAATCTGTCAAGTTACAGACACGCGTCGGGATCGCCACCGGGTTGGTGGTGGTCGGCGATCTGATTGGTGCAGGATCGGCACAGGAACAATCGGTCGTCGGCGAAACGCCGAACCTCGCCGCACGGCTGCAGACCCTTGCCGAGCCGGACACGGTGGTCATCGCCGCCGGCACGCGCCGGCTGGTCGGCGATCTCTTCGAGTACCGCGATCTCGGCGCCGTCGAGGTGAAGGGCATTGCCGCGCCCTTGTCGGCTTGGCAGGTATTGCGCCCGAGTACCGTCGAGAGCCGGTTCGAGGCATTACGTGGGTCGGCGCTGAGCCGCCTGATCGGCCGCGAGGAGGAGATCGAGCTCTTATTGCGCCGCTGGGCGCGCGTCAAGGCAGGCGACGGCCAGGCCGTGCTGATCTCCGGCGAACCCGGTATCGGCAAGTCGCGCATCACCGCGGCGCTGGAGGAGCGCCTCCACGCAGAGCCGCATCTCCGCCTGCGCTATTTCTGCTCGCCCTATCACCAGGACAGCGCGCTGTTCCCGTTTGTCGACCAGCTCGATCGGGCGGCCGAGTTCGGGCGCGAGGACCCGCCCGAGGCCAGGCTGGCGAAGCTTGAGGCCGCGTTGGCTCGCGCCGCGCTGCCGGATGAAGATGTGGCGCTTTTGGCGGATCTGTTGTGCCTGCCGTGTTCGGAGCGCTGTCCGCTGCCGAACTTTACTCCGCAGCGCAAGAAGGAGCGGACACTGGAGGCGTTGATCCGGCAGCTCGAAGGTCTGGCGCGCCGGGAGCCGGTTGTCATGGTCTTCGAGGACGCGCATTGGATCGACCCGACCTCGCGCGAGCTGCTCGACCTGGCTGTCGAGCATGTCCGCCGCCTGCCGGTGCTGCTGATCGTGACGTTCCGCCCCGAGTTTCAGCCGCCTTGGATCGGTCAACCGCAGGTCACCATGCTGGTGCTCAAGCGCCTCGACCGGCGGGACGGGATTGCTTTGATCGGGCAGATCGCCGGCGGCAAAGCGTTGCCCGATACCGTTACCGACCAGATCGTCGATCGCACTGACGGCGTGCCACTGTTTGTCGAGGAGTTGACCAAGAGTGTCTTAGAGAGCGGTCTTTTGCGCGAGGAGACGGATCGCTACGTGCTTGATCGGGCGCTGCCGCCATTCGCGATCCCGACGAGCTTGCACGACTCGCTGATGGCGCGTCTCGACCGGCTGGCGACGGTGCGGCTGGTGGCGCAGACCGGCGCGGCGATCGGACGCGAGTTTTCCTACTCGCTGCTGCGCGCCGTCTCTCGTCTGACCGAGGACGAGCTGCAAGCCTCTCTTGCCCGGCTTGTTGATTCCGAGCTTGTCTTCCAACGAGGGGCGCCGCCCAACGCTGTCTACAGCTTCAAGCACGCACTGGTACAGGACGCGGCGCACGGTAGCCTGTTGCGCAGTGCCCGGCAGCAATTGCATGCGCAAATCGCGGAAGCGCTCGAAACCCATTTCCCCGAGCTGATGGACAGCCAGCCCGAACTCTTTGCCCAGCATTACGCCGAGGCCGGGTTAGTCGAAAAATCGGTCGCTTTCTGGGGCAAGGCCGGTCACAGCGCCGCCGCTCGCTCGGCGATGGCAGAAGCGGCCGCCCAATTCCAAAAGGGGCTGGATCAGCTGGCGCTGCTGCCGGACACTCCTGAACGTCAACAGCAGGAGCTCGAATTTTTGAGCGCCTTGGGCGCCGCGTTGATCGCCGTCAAAGGCCAGGCGGCGCCAGAAACCGGCCGTGCCTATGCCCGTGCGCGACGGTTGTGGGAACGGCAGGGTTCTCCCTTGGAGTTCGTTTTCATCCCCTATGGGCAGTCTCTCCATCACGTATTCCGAGGCGAATTCGAGTTGGCGCAGCGCTTGGACCAGGACTTATTGCGTCTGAGCCGTCAGCGCGACGATTCCGGCGGAGTCGTTCTGGGGCACAACTCCTCCGGTCGAAACTTTATGTTTGCCGGCAGGTTTGCGTCAGCCCGGTCGCATCTGGAGGCGGTGCTTGCGCTTCACGATCCAATCTCCCACCATTCGCTTGTCCATCGGGCCGGGTTCCATCCCCACGTAACCTCGCAGGCCATCTTGGGGATTGCCCTTTTCTGTCTCGGCTTTCCGGACCAGGCATTGGCACAGAGCAACGCGGCAATCGCCGAGGCTCGGAGGCTGGCTCATCTGCCGTCTTTGGCTGCGAGCTTGGCGTACTGCACCGTGCCGCTTTGGCTCGACGGAGACAGCATAGCCTTGGATGAACGGGCAAGCGAGTTGGTTGCCATCGCGACCGAGCGAGGGTTCCGCTACTGGCATGCACAGGGAACCATCTATCGCGGCTGGGTCAAGGTGAACAATGGGGAGGTGACGGAGGGGATATCGCTGCTGCGCAGCGGTTCGAGCGCTTACCGCGCCACCGGAGCGGAGTTGTGGATGCCCTACCATATAGCCCTCCTGGCCAGGGCAAGTGAGATCGCAGGCCAAGTTGAAGAGGCCGCGACCTTGTTCGAGGAGGCATTACAGATCGTCGCAAGGACGGGGGAGCGCTGGTTCGCGGCGGAGCTGAACAGGCACAAAGGCGAGCTGCTGCTGCGCCAAGGGCATTCCGCGGCCGCCGAGGAACTGTATCGCAAAGCCCTCAGCATCGCCGGGGAGCAGGAGGCTAAGCTCTGGGAATTGCGCGCCGCCACGAGCCTCGCCTGGCTCCGTCGTGACCAGGGCCGCCTCGCCGAAGCCCGCGATCTCCTGGCGCCGGTATTCGGATGGTTCACCGAAGGCTTCGACACGCCCGATCTGAAAACGGCGAAAGCGCTGCTCGACGAGCCCAATGCGTAGCAACTATGCCCTTAGCCATCACAACGCGCGTCACCCGTCAAACCGCGGTGGAAGACGGGACTGGCTGTCTCGAAAACGGGAGCGGATCTGTCGGGGAACCGAAGGTTCGAATCCATCTCCCTCCAGCGGAGAGTCTCGTGCGAACCTTACTTCCTCTCCCGCGCTAGCCTCATGGCGGCTGTCGCGATTTACCGGCGCGCCGCTCGGTTTACGACCCCATTCCTTGCAAGCGGGCTCCCTGGAACAAGGGCCGCTTGATCGGCCAGAAGCGCCCTCTCAAGCCGAAAGATGTCCGGGCCATTCGGGTTCGGCTTCAGCTGCAGGGCCGGAAACGAGATCTTGCCTTGTTCAACCTCGCTCCGAGGCTGCGATCTCGTCCGCTTGCAGGTCGACGACGTATGCGCCGGCGGCAGGGTGCGAGACCGTGGCACCGTGATTCAGAAAAAGACAGGGCGACCGATCCAGTTCGAAATCATAGAGCAGACCCGGGCCTCGATCCATGATTGGCTGTCGAAGGTCGAACTCCGGAACGGGCGCTACCTGTTCCCGAGCCGTTTCCGAGCCCAACCGCATCTCTCTACTCGGCAATGCGCTCGCATCGTCCATGCCTGGGTCGAGAGTGCGGGGCTCGACAGTTCGGCCTACGGCACACATTCAATGCGCCGGACAAAGGCGGCGGCTACCGTCGAACCGGCAACTTACGTGCCGTGCAGCTGCTGTTGGGACATACCAAGATCCAGAGCACCGTCCGGTATCTTGGCATTGAGGTCGATGATGCCCTCGCTATAGCCGAACAGGTCGACGTCTGAACTACCGGGGCAAAGCCGACTGGCTTTGCCCCCTCCTAATTGTCGCTAGAGTGCCAATTCCAGACCTCATGCTGGCATTTCAGCTCGTCCGAGAAAGATATCAAGTAGCGTGCCTGCTAGCGGCCCTGACGCTTTTCGAGACCCAAGACCAGGGCACGCAGCTGAGCATCTGCGGGATCAAGGGCGGCTAGTTCCCGGGCATGCCGAAGCGCCGTGGCAAAATCCCCCGTGTCGCGCGCGATCGAGACCAGCGCCATCAATACGTCCCGATCCATCAGATGCTGTCGATGCGCCTCGTCCAGGACCGTCATTGCCTGACCGGACGCGCCGGTCGAATTCAGCGCGACGGCGTATACATAGGCGTAGCGCGTATTGTCCGGAGCGAGTTCACTAGCTCGCCGCAGCAGGTCCAGCGCTGCTGAGTAGTCGTGCTGGCGTACCAGGAGCAAACCGAGAGAATGCTGGACATCGGCATTCCCCGGGTCGACCGCCATTAGCCTTGCGCAGCAATTCGGCGCCTTGTTGATCCATGCCGCGGACGCGATCGAGATCAGCCAGGTTGACCATGGCAGGAATGAAGCTCGTATCGAGCCGCAATGCCGTCCGATATTCCGCCTCGGCTTCGGGGAGCTGTTGGCGGCGAATGTCCAGCAGCCCCAAATTGAGATGCGTCTCAGGCCGCTCGGCATCGACCATCTCGGCGGCGACGAGTTCCGTTGTGGCCTTCACCAGCGCCGTCTGCTGCGGCGGCGTCAGCGCCAACAGATCGGTTCCGGTCATTGCCCGCGCCGCTTCGATGCGGACCGCCCGAACGGGATCGCTAAGCAAAGGCGCGAGAGCCCGCACAGCGGGTGCTGGGGCAGATGCCGGTAGGGCGCGCGGGGTCGCGGATCTGACGAGAGGACTGGCATCGCCGATCGCCGACTTTGTCGCCAGCTCCGACGCCGGGCCCACATACGGCCCGAGCAAGGATAGGGCGCTTGCCCGCACGATTGCCGGCTGGCTTTGATCGAGGATAAGCCGGTCGAGCTGCTGCTCGGCATCGGCCCCTCCGATGCGCCCTGCATGGAGGGCCGTTCCATAATGCGGCGTCGTCTGTCGCCCGCGCGGATACCAGCCGGCAACGGTCTGTGCGGCCCATTGGGCGGGGCGATCGGCGTGGCACTGCGTGCAGGAATTTGGCGTGCCGAGCAAGACCGAAAGATCGGGCCGCGGAACGCGGATACTGTGGTCGCGGCGCGCATCGACGACCATATAAGTCTTGATCGGCATATAGAAGTTGACGCATTGGGCGCCGGCACTGCCGGGTTGGTGATGGTGATGCTCGGCCGCATCGAATTTCGCAGGCATATGGCATTGGGCACATAGCGCATTGCCGCTGGCGCGCAGTTGCGAGTCGTGCGGGTCGTGACAATCGGAGCAGGAGACCCCGGCGGCATACATGCGGCTCTGCAGGAAGGAGCCGTATTCGTATACCTCGCCGTCGATTTGCCCATCGACATGATAGAGACCGGGTTGGAGCAGCGCCGGCAGATAGCCCTCGAGCAAGGGCTCGCCCGGCGCCGGGTTCTTGGTGATGACCTTGCGGCGCGAATGGCAGGCGGCGCAGGTCTCGATTTCGGTAGAGGCCAATTTCTCGGTGCGCCGGGCAATGCCGGTCTCGGGGTTCATCTCCCAATGGTCATTGTCAGTAGGCTTCAGCCAATTTGTCAGACCCATCCTGTCGGAGCCGTAAGCTCCCTGGGTCCTCGCTTCGGCTGAGTTTGCCCAGGCGACGTGCCTCGAGCCGGGGCCGTGACAGGTCTCGCAGGACACGTCGACATCGGTCCAGCTGGTCGCGTAGGTATTGTCCGAGAGCTTGAAGTTCTTCTGCAGATTGGTGGAGTGGCAGTCGGCGCACTGATAGTTCCAGGTCTGGTCGCGCCCGGTCCAGTGCAGCTGGTCTCCCGGTTTCAGCTTTTGGTCGGGATAGAGGTGAAACCAGCGTTGGCCACCCTGGTCTTTCGGCCGGCTGTCCCAGGCAATGCCGAGCGCCTGATAGCGTCCGCCAGGAAAGGCGAGCAGGTATTGCTGCAACGGATATACGCCAAAGGTATAGGTGATCTCATAGTCGTGGAGAGCACCGTCTGGGCCCTCGGTACGGACAGTGAATTTATCGCCTGAGCGCGAGAAAGTAGTGACCACGCCGAGATGCTCCATCCGCGCGTCTGCGAAGTCGCCGAGCACCGTTCCCGCAGTGGCGGGCTGCATCGCCAGCGCGTGATGCGAACCCTTCCACGCGTCGTGCTGCGCGGTGTGGCATTGCGAACAGACGTGGCCGCCGACATAGCTCGCCGCTTCATCGGCATACGCGTCGGGTCCGATCCAGGCCGAGGCTAACGCCAGCAACACTATCGTCGCGGCGCGTCGCAAGGCAGTTGGAATATCCGTCAACGTGGCGCAGCACATCCAGTCGTTCAAAGATTTCCCGCCGCGGCAGAGTTCGCTGGCTCATCACAAGCGCGTCCCGCGAAAAGCAAATTGAAGCGAGCGCGGCAATAATGAGGATCGCGATGAGCCACTTTTTCGTCGGGTCCGGGTCACCAGCGACGCCAACCGATCACCCTCGGCAGGCGCCGAGCTCTTATATTTCTCCTCGCCAACTAGCAGGGTGCTGAAAAAGGCCGCGAGTTAGCTGGAACCCCCGATGATTAAGTTCACGGTCATTTCCGCGAAAGCGGGAATCCATCTTTGTCAGTGGGTTACGGATACCAGCTCTCCGCTTCGCTACAGCAGGAATGACGAGTTTCCAGGTCATCGGGTGTTTTTCAGCAACCTGCTAGTCCAACCAAGGCCGCGGCAATCCCAATGTCAACATCCGCCGACCAAAGGTAATTCGGCATCCTCTTTGCTACGGTCTCCTCCAGTCGATTCTTAAGCGCCGTCGGCCGCGATTTCTCGCGGCGATGTTTGCGGCTCGCTGCGGTGCTTTGTCCGCAAGCGCGCGTTTCTGCTCGCGACCTCTGCCGGCCAGCGCGCACGGTTGATGCTCCCGAGCGGCGTGCTGTCGGGTGTCGAGTTGCCGGTCACGTCGAAGTACACCGCCTCGGCCGCCTCTCCAGTGAGCTGCGATTTTGGCATCAGGGTCAGCCGCGCGACCGTGTGAAACGGCGCTTGTTCTTCGTTCCACTCGATGCTGGCGTTTTCAATCCAAAAGCCGGCGTCGCGGCGCTTTCCCCAGTAGGTCATCTTCTCGGTGTCGAGGAACTGCAGCCCGAAATCGAAGCCGCTCATCTCCGCGTCTCCCTTCAGGTGCCGGGCCAGCTCCTCCTGCAGCGCGTTCGGATCGTCCTTCCGCAAGGCTCGCTCCGGATTATCGGGGCTTGGCGTCGCGCAATACTTCACGACATCCGTCGGCCCGTGACGGAACGGCACGTCACTCCAATAGCGCAGTTGCTGATAGGGCCGAATTGTTCGGTGCAGCTGCGCCTGTACGAGCAGCATGCTCCGCACAAACCTCAACTTGTCTCTAACAGGTTGCGGAAAAAGTCGCATATTGGAGCGAGATCTGGGGTATAATCCATAGCGCGTGACGAGATGTGGGGGACGTCCGATGCGCGGTGGGGATCTCAGGAGCGAGGCGCTGTTCAGCTATTTGAGCTGCGAAGCGCGGGTGCCGTTGTATCATCCGTTGCGGCCGATCCAAAAGATTGTGGACGAGGCGCTTGGTGCACTGACGGGGGAATTCGAGAAGTTGTACGCGAAGCTCGGACGGCCGTCGATTCCCCCTGAGAAACTGCTTCGTGCGCTGCTGCTGCAGGCCTTCTATTCGGTGCGTTCGGAGCGGCAGCTGATGGAGCAACTCGGCTACAATCTGCTGTTCCGCTGGTTTGTCGGGCTGTCGCTGGATGCCGTGGTGTGGGACGTTACGGTGTTCACCAAGAACCGCGAGCGGCTGATCGACGGTGACATTGCCAGCAAGTTCATGGCCGCGGTACTGAACCAGGAGCAGGTCAAGACCCTGCTGTCGGACGACCACTTCTCGGTCGACGGCACCCTGATCGAGGCGTGGGCCAGCATGAAGAGCTTTCGCCCCAAGGACGGCAGCGGCGAGCCGCCGGCGCCGGGCCGCAATGGGGAACGGGACTTCCACGGCGAGAAGCGAAGCAACGAGACCCACGCCTCGGTCACTGATCCCGACGCGCGATTGTATCGCAAAGGGCCGGGCCAGCCGGCCAAGCTCGCCTATCTGGGGCACGTTCTGATGGAGAACCGGCATGCTCTGGTGGTCGGCACGCGTCTGACCCTGGCCACCGGCACGGCAGAGCGCGAGGCGGCGCTGGAGATGGTGGCGGCCCGTCCCGGCAACCACCGGATCACGCTCGGCGCCGACAAGGCCTACGATGTGGCCGAGTTTGTCGCCGATCTGCGGGAATTCAATGTGACGCCGCACGTGGCGCAGAACACCGCCAATCGGCGATCGGCGATCGACCGACGGACGACCCGCCATCCTGGCTATGCGGTCAGTGGCCGGGTGCGCAAGCGCATTGAAGAGGTGTTTGGCTGGACCAAGGCGGCGGCTGGCTTCCGCAAGACCCGTCACCGTGGTCTTGCCCGCGTCGGCTGGATGTTCACCCTGACTGCCACTGCCTACAATCTCGTCCGGTTGCCCAGGCTGGTGGGGGCCGCGGCATAGCCATGCCCGGAATCCGCCCGGGCCGGGCGAAAACGGGCAAAATCGATACAAAAACCTGCTTGCTAGTGGTTTCCAACAACCCTGGCGAGAATCCTGTACGATAACTCTACAAAACGACACACAAGCACTGAGTTTTTCCGCATCCTGCTAAACGCCAGCGACCATACGCCTCTTGCAGGGCTCGACGCGGTCAATACATTCACTACCGCCCGGAATGCGGCTGCGTCGTTCAATGGGAGCGTCGGCGCGCTCTGCATCGAGTAGTCCTGGCGCGCGGGGTTCGCGCCATCCGTCGCGAGCTCGATCGAAAACGACAACGCCCGCACGTCGGCTTTAGAATCTGAGTTCACATGCGGGTCGGAATTTGCGAACCGCACTATCGCGGGGTAGACGCCGGGCTTTGCGTAGATGCCCTTGGCAAGGCGGGCAGCCAGCCCGCGATCGCGTCCGGTAGCGACGTCGAGGACTTCGAATTCGGCGCGGGCGCAGACGCCTTTCGCATGGGTCCCACGGGCGAGCGGACAGTGCTGCTGGGCGGCGACATTTGTCTGCATCACTAGAATTCGCTCGACGATCTCGCCGATGACGGCGGGTTCCGCGGCCAGATTCCGCTCGGCCTCGCTGCCGGTGACCCCGAACCATCTGGTGAGGAACAACATGACGGCAGCCCTATTCCGCGCTCACGCCAAGGCGGCGATGAACTGGATGGCGGTAATGCTCGGCAGAAAGCAATAGGCCGCCGCCTGCGTCGTGATAAAGCTCGACAGCCCGGCGATCCTGATTGGAGGCGCACCCTTCGCCTGTGGGATCACGAAGATGCTTTCCGCCGGATCCTGCGTCCCGATCAACGGGTCCTTCGATTTGGGAGGCAGCCGAACGGCTCCAGCGAATTCGCTGTCGTTGACCCATTGGCTCAGCACAAACTCATATTGGTTTTCGATATTGGAGTTGATGAAGTAGCCAAGGAGCCCGCGCTCGATGCCGTCATAGGGTTGCGTCGGGTCATAGGCCGGCCCGTATGGCATGCCGCGCCGGATGAGTTGGTGGGTACTGTTGCTGCCGCCGGGATCTCCCTGGCCGGTGATCGGCTGGCCGCGCGGATTGACCCGACGGATGTGCGCCCCGACGGGACAGAGCAGCCCTTTCGGATCACCCGATCCGTCGGCATTCACATACTCGAAGTCGTTGAGGTTCTCCAGCGAAACGCCGCCCTGCGGGCTATCGGTCTCCGGCGACAATGCGAGCGGAACGCCGTTGCGCCAGCGTCCGCACATCTTGGCGGCGAGCAGCTCCGGATCGATTTGGTCCTTCTTCGACTGTAAAAAATCCTCGAAACCGACGACGTCGGTGCGGATCATCTTGAAGACGGCGAAACTGCCGTTCAGTCCGAGCTCGCGGGGCTCCGGCACAAAGTAATTCTCGGCCTCGTCCAGCAACACGAACAACCAGGGCTCGCAGGGTTGCTGGTGATCGGGCTTATAGCGCTCCGGTCCGCCGCGGATCGTCGTCATGCTGATCCCGTCGGTGTAGCCGAAGTGCACCTTGGTTGTCGGCACGGGTTTGCCGTCCTGCATCTCCATAAGCGCCATACCGTCGCCGCGCCAGAGCTCCTGGAAAGCGTCGTCTTCGGCAAACAGCGCGGACAACCGCCCGCTGTATTGCGTCATGGCCTCGGGACTGATGGCGTGCAGTGTCACGAGGACGTGATCGTTTCCCGTCCCGAAACCGCCGATCCAGTTCTCTGGCCCACTGGTTCCGGTGTCGCCGACCAATCGGGCGCGCTCGGCGGCTCCGGCAATGAACGCGTCGAACGATCTGAGCGCGAGGTTTGGAACTCGATCCTTCACTTCCAATGCCATCAGCCCGGCCCAGGTGACGCCGAGGTTGAGGCAATAGTCCGGTTTGAACTGGGGGACCTCGGACGGATTGTCTGCGGGGCCCTGGCTCGAACCCGACATGTCAGTTCTGCGCCGACGTGATCTGCGGTGCATCGCTTTCGTCGCCGCTGACGAGCCGTCCCAGAAGCCGCCGTGCCTGCGCAGGGACGCGCACCTTCAGCAAAAAATGCCTAACCATCGGCATTCGGTAACCGCGGAGAATGAACCCCTGAATATCATCAAGATTTAGAGCGGCGGGCGTTGATGTCCGATGCTCGCTCCGGTGCAACAGACGGTGAAGCAATCCCCCGTGTTCTTGGCTCATCGCTTGTCACCTGCCTCGCGGTCGGCGATCAGAGCGTGGATGTCCTGCACGCTCAGGCCCGGATAGGCCTGATAGAACCCGATCGGAGCGCGGTTCGCCGATGCCGCGAAGTCGATGAATTCCTGGAGGTGTCGTCGGCATGGCGAAGGCGGTGGATCCTTCGTGAACTTGAAAATGAGATCAAAGACTTCACCGATGTTCTTGGTGAAATCCGCAATGTACTTGTCGAACGAGCCATCGTCGACGGTGAAAAAGCCCACCTGGTTGTCCTCGAGCGACACGAATTGGGCGAAATGCGGGGTGCCAACGGCCGCCAGATCTCTCTGGACCTTGCTATGCATGGTCCTGAGGAGCAGCTGCAGCTCGATAAATGCGAGACGAGATCTGGTCGGCAGAATCACCAGGAACGGCAGTTGCTGGATGGCGCCCTCGACGGCCGCATCGGCGGTCAGAGCCTTGATCTCCCTGGCGGTCACTCCCGAGTAGGCTGTAAAGACGGTGAGCGGATGGAGGAGGTGCTCGGCGGCCCATTCGACAAACGCTTCAGCGTTATCGGCCACTGGAGTGGGAGGCGGCTTGTCAACATGGCCAAAGATCGTGTCGAATAACGGCCCAGCAAGCTTCGCCAGATTCAGCATCAGCTGACCGAATTCGCCGTCAAAGTCGGCAACGAAAAGGAAGGTCTTGTCGCTCAGCACTGTGAAGCGTGAGTAGTGGACGGTGCCGACGGCATCTTCCGCCTCGAACAGCGCGGGCATCATCGGCGAAAGGTGATCCGTCAGAACCTTGGTGTCCGATGGCGTCTTTAAGGGAAAGGCCAGGGTTAAATGGTTCTGGCTCACGGATGATCTCCTTCGTCCTTCGGAGGGTTGCGCCAGTCCGCCAGCTGGGGATTGCCACGTAGCGTCACTTTCGCAGCCAAGCTTGAAAGAGCGCTTCCTTGCAGGGCTCGGAAAGCTCCGGGAGGTGCGCCTTCATACAGGCCTTGATGCGGCCGCCGCCCGGCGCAACCTCACTGCAGAACTGCGCGATATCGGGTTTGCATGCTCGCACGGCTGCCTGTGCGCCCGGTCCCATCTGCGCCATCGCGCCTGATGTCGAGAACAGCAAGACAGCGCCCGTGGCCAGAACTTTCCTCAACATTATCTATCCTCCATTTCCTTCGTTTGAATTCCCGCATTGCCCATAGAGTGGCGAGGCTGTCACCACGGAGGTGGCCGGTAGTAAGGGGGCGGATAGTAGTTGTAGCTCTGTGCCGCATAGGCCGAGGCTGCGGCGGCCGAAGTGGCCGCGGCGCCAACCGCTACCCCTGCCGCGACGCCGGCCCCAACGCCCGGGGTAACGACAGCGGTGCCGCCGTAATAGGCACCGCCCGTCGGAGGGCGATAGGCGGTGCCACCCGCAGGACCGACAGCGGCGGCTCCGCCATAGGGACCGCGAACTGCGGTGCCGCCCGCGGGGCCGTGATAGGCGCCCCCTCCGTAGGGTCCCCGATAAGCGGTGGCGCCCATTGACCCGTGATAGGTGGCGCCGCCATAGGCGCCGTGAGAGACGTATCCCCAGCTAAATGAGTTCCGTGCTGCTGATGCCACCAACAGCACGCTCAAAAAGCCGACAGTAAGTCGGCTCATTGCTCGCCCCTGTTCATTTCGCCTGCCGCGCCGTGGTCACGGCACTAGGGCCAGATGCATTCGCCGCAGCCACAAATAGCGCGTCGGACTCATTTCCAGATGCTCGTGGCAGCAAGCGCGCAGCGTGCGGTCCGATGCCGCCGCCGCGCAGAGTTCATCCAGATAGAGGGTCCGATCGGGGTTTGCCTCCAGCAGCTCTTCCAATCGCCGCATTACCGCCGCGTGGCGGTGATGGGTGCTGCTGATCTCGGCGGCCTCTCCGCTATTCATGCACGAAATCATCGCGTGCACCAGAGCCTGCTCCATCGCGCGGGCTACCTCGGGCTTCGCCAGGATGTCGGGAGCGGTCTTGGCGAGGTGGCCGGCCGCTTCATGCAGGCTCGACAGCCGCGACATGAGTTGCGGAGGAGGTCTGATACAATACGTGTTAGTGTGCCGTATCTAAAATGGAGTTACAAGAGGTGGGGTGGTGGGTATACTGGCGCGCCGATTGGGGGATTGCTTATGGCGCGTCAAAGGATCGAGTTAGCTGTGGAAGAGGCTGAGGAACTGGGCCGCCGGGCTCGCGCGACGACCGTGTCGGTGCGCGATCGTCGGCGGGCTGAGATCATCCTGCTGAGTGCGCAAGGTCTAACCCAACAGCGCATCGCCGAGCAGCTGGGGATCTCGCGCCTCGCCGTGAACCGTTGGGTCGGGCGCTTTGCACTGCACCGGCTGGACGGGTTGAACGATCGTGCCGGGCGCGGGCGCAAGCCATGGCTGCCACAGGCGGCGGTGCAGCAGGTGGTGGAGCAAGCGGTGACGCCGCCGCCCCATCTGGGGCGGTGGAGTTTGCCGCACGATGGCCCGCGCCGCCGGGATCTCGCCGGCCAGCGTGCAGCGCCTGTGGGCGGCCAGTGACATCAGGCCGCATCTCTCGCGCACCTTCAAACTGTCGAACGACACGCGCTTTGAAGAGAAGTTCTGGGACGTCATCGGGCTGTATCTCAACCCGCCGGAGAAGGCGCTGGTGCTGTGCTGCGACGAGAAATCACAAGGCCAGGCCTTGGAGCGCACGCAACCGGGTTTGCCGCTGGGGATCGGCCACATTCGCACCAAGACCCACGATTACGTGCGACATGGCACGCTGACCCTGTTTGCCGCGCTCAATTATCTCGAGGGCAAGCTGATCACCCGTCTGGCCGCGCGTCATCGCCATCAGGAGTGGCTGGCCTTCCTCAAAACCATCGATGAGGAGACCCCGGCCGATCTCGACATCCACATCATCGCCGACAATTACGCCACCCATAAACATCCCGCGGTCATGCGATGGCTCGAGCGCCACGCCCGCTTTCACATGCATTACACACCGACCTCGTCATCGTGGATGAATTTGGTCGAGCGCTTCTTCCGTGACCTCACCGAGTTCATTACCGAGAAGAGCTTCGCGTCGACCCGAGAACTGGCCGACGCCATCATCGCCTTCCTGGCGGCACGCAACGACAATCCGCGGCGCTACGTGTGGAAAGCCAAGGGCGAAGACATCCTGCGCAAGATCGATGCTGCCAGACAGACGCTCGCCGCGCTCCAACCAGAAAGTAATGCGATTTCAGAGACGGCACATTAGATGGTGCGATCACCTCGCGACCGATGATCGCCTGTCCGGCGGCGGCAAGATCCTCGTGGGTCAAGGACATGGCACCCCATTGACATCCCGCCGAGGTCCGTTGATGTCCGACCGAACCCAAACCGAATACGAGGATCTCGCCTTGCGACAGTTCCATGCCACTGGCGTACATTGGTGGCTGGCTTCGATCCGTGGTGAACATTACTGCGGCCCGCTCTCCGACAGAATGGTTCAGGATCCGAGCCAGGTTCTCCTCGCCGCGCAACACCCAGAGCTGGTGAAGGTCGATAAGCGTCAGCTCGGCGCGGTAATCGCCGCGCGCGGTGCATTCCCCTAGCCGGCGGGCCGGCCCGCGGTTTAGCTCAATCCGGTTTCCCGTGCGGTCGCATCCCGCCATTCGAGGCAGGTGCTCGTCGTGCGCGATCTCACAGGAAGCCTAGAATTTTAGACGCAGAGGTTTGGGCCGATGCTGGTGGAGTCAACCTCAAGAAGCGGACTCCCGAACTCGATCGAGCCGACCTAAAGCTCCGTAACCTGCTCGCCGGATGACAAGAGTGTTCGGCTTGTGAGGCAACGGTTTCGGACCCGCTGCGCGGCGAACAACCCACCGCAGATCGTGCGGTCTCGGCTGAGTAATTCCATGCTCGGATCCGGCCAAACAACGCCACAAGATTATCGGGAATAGACTGGCTTTGGTCGGCGAAGAGAGCGTGAGTGGGGTCACGGCGGAACCGCCGCCGGGTCTATCAGGAGCACCCACTCATGCGCGTCTATATCATTGGCAATGACGGGATCACCCTGTGCCGCACGGCGCCTGCAGCAGTCAACAACGGCGAGATTGCCGTTGCATCGAACGAGGAACTGCGCGCGGCCCCACTCAGCGCCAAGCGGTTGCTGGCGCTGTGGAACGCTCTGCCCGGTGTCGAAAAGCGAAAGAAAGTTGGCAACCGCGACGCGCTGATCGATCAGCTGTGGTCGGCAATCGAGGCCTTGCCCGACCCCGAGCCGCAACCCGACCCGAAGCCCCCCTCGAAGCAGGATGTGGTGATTGCGATGCTGCGTCTGCCCGAAGGGGCGACGGTCGACGAGGTGGCGAGCGTGACCGGCTGGCAGCGTCATACGGTGCGCGGCGTCTTCTCGGGAACCCTGAAGAAAAAGCTCGGGCTCACGCTTGCCTCGGCGAAAGAGGAGCGCGGCCGGGTGTACCGCATCGCCGAGCCGGCGAACCTATGAAACTTCCAGTCCACGACACTTCGGCTCGCCAGCACTCTGGCGAGTCGTCCTCCGGTCTCGGTGCAAACGGCGGCCGGAAGGACCGGCCTCGAAATCCGGACCGCCCTGCGTTTGATTGCGAGATTGCCGGGCTGGTCAATCGGTCGACGCAGGAGCTGCGGCATGCTTGGCGGACATTGCATCACACCGGACCGCCTCTGGGCCTCAGTCGCGATCTGATCATCAGGGGTGTCGTCGACAAGCTGCAACAGCGCGCCCATGGCGGCGCGACCTCCGCCTTGCAGCGCCGCTTGCGGATTTTGGCGGCAGAGTTCGAGAAAGGCGCTCGTTCTTTCGACCCCGGCGGAATGCTGAAGACCGGCGCGACTTTGGTGCGGCAGTGGCGCGGACACACCCATACCGTCCTTGTGGGCGAGGAAGAGTTCGAATACGAGGGCCAGCGCTATCGCTCGCTGAGCGTGATTGCGGAGCGGATTACCGGGGCACATTGGTCGGGCCCGCGGTTCTTTGGCCTGATCAAGCGAGCGCGTGCATTCTAGTCGCTGAGGCCAGCCAATGAAAAAACCAGGAACCACAACACGGCGGAGCGGAACCGTCCGCTGTGCGATCTACACCCGTAAATCGTCCGAGGAGGGGCTCGAGCAGGAGTTCAATTCGCTGCAGGCGCAGCGCGAGGCCTGCGAGGCCTTCATCAACAGCCAACGGCACGAAGGCTGGGTATGCCTACGCGCGGCTTATGATGACGGCGGGTTCTCCGGCGCGACGATGGAGCGGCCCGCTCTGCAGCGGCTGCTCGCCGACCTCGCGGCGAGGCGGGTCGACACGGTGGTCGTCTACAAGATCGACCGGCTGACCCGCTCGCTCGCCGATTTTGCAAAGATCGTCGAGGTGCTCGACGCCAAAGGCGCGTCCTTTGTTTCGGTCACGCAACAGTTCAACACCACGACCTCGATGGGGAGGTTGACCCTCAACGTTCTGTTGTCCTTCGCGCAGTTCGAGCGCGAGGTCATCGGGGAGCGCATCCGCGACAAGATCGCCGCCTCGAAACGGAAGGGGATGTGGATGGGTGGCGTACCGCCGCTCGGGTATGGAGTGCAAGATCACAAGCTCGTCACGATCGACGGCGAGGCGGATACCGTTCGTTTGGTTTTCCGCCGCTATGCCGAACTCGGCTCAGTCCGTTTATTAAAGTCGGAGCTCGAAGCGCGCGGGATCAAAAGTAAGTCGTGGACGAGCGCTTCCGGGCGACTCGTCGGCGGCAAGTCGTTCTCGCGCGGCGCGCTCTACCTGATGCTGCAGAACCGCACCTATCTCGGCGAGATCGTTCACAAGGGCCAATTCCATCCCGGCGAACACACGCCGATCATCGGTCAGCCGTTGTGGGACGCGGTCCAGGCTCAGCATGCCAGCAACGTCGCCGAGCGGAACTCGGGCACACGAAATCACCAACCCAGCCTCCTTGCCGGCATGCTGTTTGATGGCGACGGCAATCGGATGACGCCGAGCCATGCGGTAAAGATGGGCACGCATTATCGCTACTATGTCTCAGGCTCGTTGATCACGAAAGATCGGACCGAGACCTCCGCCGGGCTGCGGATCCCGGCCGCGGAGATCGAGCATCTCGTAAGCAGCCAAGTGCAGGTGTGGCTTCTCGATCGAGGCGGCATTTACAAATCGACTGCCGCATGGCTCCCCAACTCATCAATGCAGCAGCGGCTTATCGCGCGGGCTGCAGACATCGGCAAGTGCTGGCCCGAGCTGCCGGTGGCACGCAAGCGTGCTGTCCTCGCTGCCCTGATCAAACGGGTCGAGGTGAAGGTCGACCAGATCGACATCCATCTCCGCCCGCTTCGCCTGGGTGCGCTACTCGATCTACCCGCCACACCATCGCAAAGCGTGAATGACGACGAAATTGAGCTTCTGTCCGTACCGGCGCGGCTACGCCGTTCCGGGCGGAAGATCAGAATGGTGATCTACGGGACGGATTCGTTTGCCGCGAAACCTGACGCGCGATTGATCAAGTTGCTCCTCAGGGCGCGCCGCTTCAACGCGACACTCGCCCAGGGCGAAGGTGTTCCGTTTGCCGCGCTCGCCGACCGGGAAGGGGTCAGCCGGTCCTATTTCACGCGGCTCGTCCGCCTCAGCTATCTCGCGCCGGATATCACCGAGGCGATCCTCGATCGGCGGCAGCCGCCCGATTTAACGGCAGAGAAGCTCCTCGAGCACTCACGTCTGCCGCTTGCCTGGCCCGATCAGCGGATCGCGCTCGGCTTTGCTTAAGCCCGATCCGGGTTCAAATATCTTTCGTACGTTAAGCCCCGGCAGCTCCTGATTTCGTGTGGACCGTCGTGGCATTATCGCCGACCCCATTGGCGGGCACTGCGGTACTGGAATGTGGCCCGACAGAGATATACCCGCCGGTTGGCGCGCAATGGAAAGCCTGCTGCGTCTCTGCTGACCCCGTCGTCAAGCGAGCCTCGCACACCTGCGGGGAAAGCCCGGGTTTTTGACGCTCGAAAGTGGCTGCGGGAGAGAGACGGACTGTCTGCTGGAGGAAGCGAGATTCGAACCCTCGGTCCCTCTCTGGCTCGGGGCCTTCACGCGGTCGAAAACGTCCATGTCAGGTCCGGTCGGGGTAGGCGGCTTCGAAGAAGGAGAGTTCGAGGGCGACGGCCCGCTGGAAAAAGTCGCGGCACAGATCCTCTTGCGCGGGGCCGATGCGGTCCAACTCCGCGCGCAGGAAATCGACGAAGCCGCGAAACCCCGGATTGTCGTGCAGCGTGATCCACTCGGCGTGCACGAAATTGACCGGCAGCGGCTTCGGCGCGCGGGAACCCCAGTCGAGATAGAGCCACTCTGCCACAACGAGGACCGAAAGCGTGGCGGCATAGCTGCGCGTTTCTGCGGCCTCGCGCATGATCGCCTTGAAGCCGGCGGTCGGCTGCGTATCGGGATCGGTCGTGCGCATCTCCTCCGCCAATCGGCACGCCCATGATATCATTCGTATGACGGATTTGTAACTCCATTTTAGAGACAGGACACTAGGTCCCTCTTGGCTTCGCCGAGCAATCGCTCGACGATGGAACGCTTTTCGTCGCCCGTGTCGAGTTTTAGCATCGCTCCCCGGAGCCACGACTTCCGCCCGGCATTAGAAAGGTGGACGAAATGGGTTCTTGGCTGGTTCCTCCGATTGTCATTCCAGTTTTGATCGTGATCATGGTCGTTGTGTACGGGCTTTATCGCCTGTATTCGTGAGCGGCTCTAATCTGTCAGGTGCCGAAGTCCGCCCACTGGCGGAGGCGCCCCTCTTTCTCGCGCCAGGGATTGTCAGGTTACGTCGCCGGATGACGAATACCGCGTCACCGACGCGCATATCGTCGCCGCGGCCAGAGCGATGCGCCGTTGATCGCGTCGGGCGGGTCACGATCGTTCGATCAGCGGCAGATGCGCTCGCATCAAGGGCGCGGGCGCGATACCGGCCGGCTGCCACAGACGGTAAAACGCCCATTTCGCGCCCTGGGCGAGCAGCAGGTAGCTGACGGTCAGCCCCGCAATCGCAAAGAGGAAGGCGGGAGATGGCGGAGCAAAGCCAAACCACATTCCCAGCGGCGTGAACGGCAGCACAACTGCAAGCACGACCACCGCAACGGAGGTGGTGGCGAGGAGGGGATGCGGGCGGCTGCGCAGCGGATTGCGCCGCGTGCGCAGCACGAAGATGACCAGCACCTGGGTGGCGAGTGACTCGATGAACCAGCCGGTCTGGAAAAGCTCTTCATTGGCGTGGAACACCAGCAGCAGCAGGCCAAATGTCAGAAAGTCGAAAATCGAACTCACCGGCCCCATCACCAGCATGAAGTTGCGGATGAAGCGCATGTCCCAATGCTCGGGCTTCTCCGTGATCTCGCTGTCGACCTCGTCCAGCGGGATCGGCATCTCCGAGACGGCGTAGAGCAGGTTGTTGAGCAATATCTGCACCGGCAGCATCGGCAGGAACGGCAGGATCAGCGTCGCCCCGGCCATCGAGAACATGTTCCCGAAATTCGAGCTCATAGCCATCATGATGAATTTCATGATATTGCCAAAGGCGCGGCGCCCTTCGGTGACGCCGCGCTCGAGCACGCCAAGATCCTGTTGCAGCAAAATGATGTCGGCCGCGTCCTTGGCGACATCGACCGCGCTATCGACCGAGATGCCCACGTCGGAGGTGTGCAGCGATGGCGCGTCGTTGATGCCGTCGCCGAGAAAGCCGACGACATGGCCGCGGTGCCGCAACCCAAGAATGATGCGGTTCTTCTGAGCGGGCGTGACCCGGCAGAACAGGTTCGTCTCTTCGAGCCGCGCGGCGAGCGCTTCGTCGCTGAGCGCTTCGATCTCGGTGCCGGTCAGCACCCCGGTGATCGGAATGCCGAGTTCGGCGCAGACATGCTGCGTCACGCGCTCGTTGTCGCCGCTGAGGATCTTGACGCCGACACCCTTGGCCCCAAGCGCGGCGATGGCCGCCCCCGCGCTTGTCTTCGGTGGGTCGAAGAAGACGACGAAACCGGCAAAAACCAAATCTCGTTCGTCGGCTATCGTTGCCCCTGTACGGTCGGGCTCGAGCTCGCGCCAGGCGACGCCGAGTGCGCGAAATCCGTCCGCGCTGAGCCCCTCGAAAACTTTCGCAGCGCGGACCCGCGCCGCCTCGTCGAGCGGCAGAAGCTCGAGTTTGCTGGGCTCTTCATACCGGCTGGCGAGCTTGACGACATCTTCGGGCGCGCCCTTGGTGATCAGCAGGCGGCGGCCCTCGTGCTCGACGAGCACCGAAACGCGGCGGCGTTGAAAGTCGAACGGCACCTCATCGATCTTGGCCCAGCCCGCACCGCGCGCCGGGCCGGATTCGAGGATCGCCGTATCGAGCGGGTTCCTCAGTCCGGCCTGGAAATGGCTGTTTAGCCAGGCCAGGTCGAGCACGCGCTCGCTGTCTGCGCCCGATAGCCCGACCTTACGCGCGAGCGCAATCTTGGCTTCGGTGAGCGTGCCCGTCTTGTCCGTGCACAGTACATCCATGCTGCCCAAGTCATGGATCGCGCCGAGCCGTTTCACGATCACTTGCGCCTTCGCCATGCGGATGGCACCGCGCGCGAGCGTCACCGACACGATCATCGGCAAGAGCTCGGGCGTGAGCCCGACAGCGAGAGCAACGGCGAACAGAAAGCTCTCAAGCCAGGGCCGGTGGAACAGCAAATTGATCAACAACACAAACAGCACCAGGATCTCGGTAAAGCGGACGATCAGCATGCCGAATTTGTGGGTGCCCTGGTCCAAGGCGGAGGGCGGCGGCGCTCGCCGCAAGCTGCTGCTGATCTGGCCGAGCTGGGTTGCAAGGCCGGTGCCGCAGACCATCAGCCGGGCCGAGCCGTTCATCACCGAGCTGCCCATGAAGGCGGCGTTGGTTGCCTCGGCGACTACCGGGCTGTCGATGCCTTCATCGCGCGCGTGCTTCTCTGCCGGGTAGGACTCGCCCGTCAGCAGTGCCTCGTCGACGAAAAAATCCCTGGCTTCGAGGAGACGCCCATCCGCCGGGACCAGATCCCCGGCGGCCAGCAACACGACATCGCCAGGGACGAGATCCTGCCCCGGTACCGTGATCTGCTGTCCGTCGCGCAAGATCCGCTCCGTGAGCGCCACCGAAACCTTGAGCGATTCGGCGGCCCGCTCGGCGCGGTATTCCTGCACGGTGTCGAGCACCGCGCTCATCAGCACGATCGTGGAAATGATGATGAAGCTGGCGAGATCGCCGGTCAGCGCCGAGATTGCTGCCGCCACCAGCAGAATGATCACGAGCGGGTTGCGGAACCGACTGAGGAATTTGAGCGGCAGGGACAGACGCCGCCGCTTTTCCAGGGTGTTGGGGCCATAGCGCAGCAGGCGCGCGGCGGCCTCGGCAGAACTGAGACCGTTTGGACTGGCCTCGAGCTGCCGCTCGAGGTCGACCAGCGCGATCTGCCAGAATTTCCGGTCGGGCCCGCTATCCGATGTCATGGGCAATCCCTCCGGTCTGTCTGACCTGCTGGTTGGCAGCGCCGCAGCGGGCGCTTCGCCCGGTGACGGCGCTCGCTAGCGGTCGAGCCTGAGACGGCTGGGCATGAGCGCTTATACGACGGTTCCGAACAAGACCCCGACGCCTGCGGTTATCCCCATCGCCAGCGCACCCCAGAACGTGACCCGTATTATGCTCGGCATAACACTTGCGCCGCCCGCGCGTGCGGCCAACGCACCCAAAAGTGCCAGGAAGAGCAGTGAAGTGCCAGACACGAAGATGATCAGACTTGCCCCCGGGGCTAAGGCGGTAATGAACAGAGGCATGGCTGCTCCAACAGCAAAGCTGCTGGCCGACGCGAGCGCAGCCTGAATTGGACGGGCTCTAAGTGTCTCGGACATGCCGAGTTCGTCGCGAGCATGCGCGCCTATCGCGTCATGGGCCATGAGTTGGTCGGCGACCTGTTCTGCGAGCGCGGGATCGAGGCCACGACCAACGTAGATTGCCATCAGTTCCTTATGCTCGCCCTTATCGTCTGCGCGGAGCTCCGCGCGCTCACGCGCGAGGTCGGCCTGTTCAGTGTCTGCTTGTGAGTGCACAGAAACGTACTCACCCGCAGCCATCGACATAGCCCCGGCGACCAGGCCGGCGACTCCCGCAACCAACACGTTACTGCGAGTCCCATGCGCCGCCGCGACACCCAGCACCAGACTCGCGGTCGAAAGGATGCCGTCGTTCGCGCCCAACACCGCCGCGCGCAGCCAGCCGATATGACCCATGCGATGCCGTTCCCGATGGCGCACTAGCATTCTTGATGCCTTCTGGGCTGGGAGCGAATGATCGTGCACCGGGGCGGCTTGACCCTTCAAGAGGCGGCCGCCGCGCCGAGCACGGGCACTAATTGACTTAGATCAAGGAAAAGCTCGCCGGCGGCGGCGATATCAGCTAATGAAGGGGTCAGCGCTCTCGCGCTCTCCCAGGGCCGGTGCGCTTGCGCGCGACGGCTTCATTTTGCTGTCGCGTTCGTGCCATGACGCGATTGCGCCGCGTGCCGCTCCGCATTGGCCCGGAACACCTGGTCCGTCAGCTTTTTCTGCTGCTCGGGCATCGCGTTGTAGAGGTTGTCGAAGGCCGGTACCAGCTTTTGCAGATGCTGGACGTGTGCTTCGGCCATCTTCTCGTAGGACTGCATGTTCTGCATCGCGTTCATTGTCGGGTACTGCTGAGCGCGCTCCATGAAAGCCTGATCCATATCGCGGGCGTTTTCGCGCATGACCTGGGCGAACTGATCCCACTGCGGCTGCTCGGCCGGGCTGATCTGCAATTGCGCGTGCAGTTGTTTGATATGGTTCTCGACCCGTTCCTCCATGGTCTTGACCGGAGCAGGCTGGGATGTCGTCGGCGAGGATGCGGCTGCCGGCGGGGTGGCCGGTGCCGGAGACTGCGCGGGTTGCGCCAGCGCCGCGGCAGGCAGCGCCAACAGCGCGATGATGGCCGCAAAAGCGAAATGGCTCGACCGGATTGTCTTCATCGAATTGTTCCTTCGGTCTGACGTTGTCCGCGATTTGGAAGGGCGTTGTCGTGGCCCGCGCCAGCCCCGGTGGGCAAGCGGCTCAGTAGCCGTAAAAAACGGGCGGCGGCGGTGCGTAGTAATAGGCCGGCGGCGACCCGTAATAAACCGGCGGCGGCGGTGCCCCGTAATAGCCTTGCGAGGCGATCGAGGCACCGACGCCAAGGCCGAGGATTCCGCCGATGATCGCCGCGCCAGCGGCGTTGCCGCCACCACCCCGATGATAGTTCCCGCCACCATGATGATAGTTATTCCCGCCACCATGCCAGTGCTCGGCATGCGCGGGGGGAGCTATCCCCAAGCCCGCAACGAGCACCGCCGTGATCAGCAAACGTGTGCATAAAGCCATGATCGGCTCCCTACAGGGTCGGACGCTTAGACATGTCGTTACGGGAGACATTTATTCAATTTAGAATACGCACATTGATCCAAATCAATTGCGCTCTTCCAGGGTTGCTGCCCTACATGCCCGCACCCAGACAAGAGATTGGCACTCGTGCGCCCTCGTTGATCCAGATCAAAGCACCGCACCGGCATCATGCTGTTATTGTTGCGTCAATGCACGGAACTTATGTCCACGGTAGGAGCATCAAGTCATGGATAAGGATCGGATCGCGGGTGCGGCGAAAAGGATCAAGGGCTCGGTCAAAGAAACCGTCGGCAAGGCGACAGGTGATGCCAAGCTGGAGGCTGAGGGCAAGGCCGACAAGGTCGAAGGCAAGGTCCAGAACGCTATCGGCGGTCTTAAGGACGCGCTAAAGAAGTGAGTGTGCATACGTCACTCGCGTGGTTGTCGTCCCCTACGAGACGCTGAAGTTCGCCGGCAACAAGGGACAAAATCAGGGCCTCTACCACACGGCCGATGCGACATTGTGGTTCTTTCACGCGCTGCACCGGTATATCGAGCATTGCCAGGACAAGGAGACGCTGGCACTCCTTTTGCCGATCTTGAAGGACATCTTACGGCACCATCTCGAGGGCACCCGCTTCGGCATCAAGGTCGACCCGCGTGACGGGCTCCTGAGCCAGGGGGCGGAGGGTTACGCGCTCACTTGGATGGATGCAAAAGTCGGCGATTGGATCGTGACCCCCCGCCGCGGGAAGGCGGTCGAGATCAACGCGCTCTGGTACAACGCGCTGTGCCTGCTCGCGGATTGGCTACGCGAAGCGCACGACCCGGAAGCCGACGAGTTCGCAGCCCATGCGGACAAGTTGCGCGATTCCTTCAATCGCCGCTTCTGGCACGCGGCGGGCGGCTATCTCTACGACGTTGTAGATGGCGAGGACGGTGACGACGCTGCGTTCCGACCGAACCAGATCTTCGCGATTGCGCGCGAGCACCCGGTCCTCGACCGGGAATATTGGGAGGCGGTCGTTACCGCAGTGCACGCAAAGCTGGTGACGCCGGTCGGGTTGCGCTCTCTGGCGCCGGGCGAGCCCGATTACAAGCCGCGCTATTTCGGCGATGTGCGTGCCCGCGATGCCGCCTATCACCAGGGTACGGTATGGGCCTGGCTGATCGGCCCCTTCATTGATGCCTGGCTCAAAGTCTACCCCGATGATCGCGCGATCGCGCGGCATTTCCTCGACGGCTTCGAGCCGCATCTCGCTGAAGCCGGCATTGGTACGATCAGCGAGGTCTTTGACGCCGAGCCGCCATTCACGCCGCGCGGCTGCATCGCCCAGGCCTGGAGCGTCGCGGAGGTGCTGCGCTGTTTGGAAAAAACTGCCGTCGAGCGGGAATAAGAATTCGCCCCGTTGCAAACCTGCAATCTGCCAAACTGGCCGGCGTGACTACTTATATTACTAAGCGCCGGAATTCGCGATTAGGGTTCGGCTGCGATGAGGGTCGCGACTGGGTTCACGCGATATCGCGGCGGCGAGGTCGCAGCAGACCAAATCGTACATACGATCGGCAATTTCGCCGGCGTGGTCGGCTCGGTCATGCTGGTGGGCATCGCCGTGGGTGTTGCCGATCGGCCGATTTTCTTGGCAAGCCTCGTCTACTCCATTTGCCTTCTCACGATGCTCGGCTGCTCGGCAGCCTACAACCTCGCCGCCGGTGCATCCCGGCGAGGGTTTCTCCGCCAGCTTGATCATGCCGCGATCTTTCTGATGATCGCCGGTACCTACAGCCCATTCACGACATGCCGACTGCAGGGAGTCTGGGCGATCGGGATGACCGCCGCGGTTTGGACCGGAGCAATTACCGGAGCCGCCATAAAGCTGATCTGTCCACGTGGTATCAAGCCAGGTTCGATCGTCGCCTACCTGGCGCTGGGCTGGATGATCCTGCTGGGGATGCGACCCATGCTTGCCTCGGTGGACGCTTTGACGGCGATTTTGATCGGAGTTGGGGGCGTGCTCTATTCCATCGGCGTCGCCTTTCACCTCTGGCGGACGCTGCCATTCCACAACGCAATATGGCACAGCTTCGTGCTGGTCGCAGCCAGCTGTCACTACGCAGCTATTCTGCACGGCGTAGTCTTGGCACGAACCTGAGTGCAGGCTGACAAAAGCTTGACTTGTGCCCGTGCGCGGGGCATGCCGCGGTGCGAGCGCGGCTACGCCGGAGTGTGGCGATCATGCCGGCTGTCCCATGAGACCAGCCCGCCCATTGCTCCTATTCCGCTGCCTCAAGCGCACCCAAAGCCGGCACGGAAGCGGCAGGGTTTGGGATGTGCAGAAAGAACGCCGAGATGAACGCGGAGATCAGACCGAACAAGGCCAGCCCGTACAACCCGCCGGCGTAGCTGCCCGTCAGGTCCTTCATCAGCCCGACATACCAGGAACCGAAGAAGCCGCCGAGATTGCCGAGAGAGTTGATCCACGCGATGGCTCCGGCGGCCGCCGTGCCGGTCAGGAACATCGGCGGCATTGCCCAGAACGGCCCCTTGGAGCCGTAGAACCCCATCGCCGCGATCGACATGCCGACGAGCGCCCACCAGGTTCCCATCGTCATGCCGGCAATGACAAGTCCGACGGTGGAGACCGTGCAAGCGGCCAATAAGTGCCACCGCCGCTCGTTCATGCGATCAGAGAGGAGGCCCCATCCCACCATGGCAATCCCGCCACATATATAGGGGATCATCGTTAGCCAACCGACATCCATGTTGCTGGAATTGCCGAGGGACTTGATGATCTGCGGGATAAAGAACAGCATCCCCAGGCTGGCGGTGACGATGCCGAGATAGTTCAAGGACAACAGCAGCACCTTAGGATCGAACATTGCTTGCCACAGGCTGAAGGTCCGCACCGCATCCTTGGCCCTCCGCTCGCTTGCCAGCTTCGCAGCGAGCCAGGCCTTCTCTGCCGCCGTAAGAAACCTTGCTTGTTCCGGCCTGTCGGTCAGCAGGAACAGCGTGACGACGCCGATCAGTAGGGTCGGAACCGCCTCGGCGATATACATGATCTGCCAGCCGTGCAAGCCGAGCCAGCCGTCGAGGCCCAGAAGCGCTGTCGAGATCGGCGCTCCGCCAGCCACCGCGATCGGCAATCCGATCAGAAAGCCCGAAACAATGCGGGCATGGTGGCGGCTCGGAAACCAATAGGTGAAATACAGTATGATCCCGGGGAAAAACCCGGCTTCGGCCACACCCAACAGGAACCGCACGGCGGCAAAGCTCGTCGACCCCGTAACCAGTGCGGTGGCGCCGGCCAAAAGGCCCCAAGTGATCATGATGCGGGCGATCCACAGCCGCGCGCCCACCTTTTCCATGATCAGGTTGCTCGGCACCTCGAAGATGAAGTAGCCCCAATAGAAGGTGCCAAGGGCGAACCCGAAGGCAGTGGCCGACATATCGAGATCGCCGCGCATCGTCAGCCCGGCGAAACTCACATTGATCCGGTCGATGTAAGCCAAGAAGTAGCTCAGAATGGCGAACGGCAGCAGGCGCAAATAAACCTTGCGCATGGCGGATTTTTCGGTTGCCTCGTCCATCCGTTCCCGCTCCTTCATCGGGGGCGCCCCGTCGGCCTACCAGCGGGCGAAAAAGGCGCTGGTTGCCGATTGTTGGAGACGGCGATTGTCCGACATAGGTTCACCCTCTCATCAATAAAGTGGTGAATAGGACACCGCCGATAACCAAGGCTATCCAAGTCAGATCAGTGGCGTTGAAGGTGACCCAATCTTTCCAGCCTTCACGGAAGGAGTCCGTCCGGCCACGCGCCCTTTTCCGAGACACGACAGGTTCGCTGTGAGCCCGTTGCGGCACTGTTTCGTCCGGCTGCGCGTCTCTCGCCAGAGCCGCCGCGAGCTCCACCGGGTTTGTTTCGACGATCTGAGTCAGGACCGCACCCGTGTTTCGCTCCAGCCGCAGCAAGGTTGCAATCCGCCTGTAGGCCGGAAGCGACGCGGGCTGAAGCAGCTCTTCATCGGTCTCGACCGTGTAGGTTCCCGCAGGGTGCGCCTCGATCGCTCCGCTCAGACTGAATGGATGCATGAAAGTGACCGTCTTGCTGGTCGTTCGTACGGTCATGGGTGTCCTCGATCCTTCGATGAACGTTCTCTCCCCTGGATACGCATTTCGGTCACCAGGCGGAGCCGCTCTGACCGCCTCCGGTTGTCGGCATCAAAATATTCTCAAGCGACGCTTTTTAGCGGTGGGACGCCCTCGCCTGGAGCCCTTTGGCCGGCGAGCACCAGAGCTGAGGCAGGGTTCATACTGTCGACCATCGACGTCGGGATCAGAATCGTGGTGCCGCGCTCCTTTGTCGTCTCGTAGATGATGTTCATGGCACGCAGCTGCAGAGCGGCGGGATGATCGGCATAGATCTTGGCGGCCTCGACAAACTTCCCGGCGATCTCTGCTTCGGCCGACCCCAGAATGACGCGGGCCTGTTTCTCGCGCTCGGCCTGGGCCTGGCGAGACATCGCATCCTGCAGGGCCACCGGGATAGCGACGTCGCGGATCTCGACCGAGGTTACCGACACGCCCCATCCAGCGGTTTTGTTGCCAATCTCACCCCGGAGGTGCTCGTCGGCAGCCTTCCGGTCGGACAGGAGGGCTGCAAGCATGGAAGAGCCGATCATTTCAAGGAGCGAGGTCTGCGCGACACGGTCGATAGCCTGCCGGTAGTCGGTGATTTCCAGCGCTGCCTTACGTGCGTCATGCACGTGCCAGAAAATAATTGCGTCGACGTTGACCGGCACGGTGTCCTTGGTCAGTGCCTGCTCGGCATTGAATGCAGTGGTCTGGATGCGCTCGTCAATGACCGCCACCACATTGTCGATGATCGGGAAGATCAAGAAGAGGCCCGGCCCTTTGACACCTTGAAGCTTGCCCGCCCGCAGGACGACAAACTTCTGCCAAGCGTTGGCCATCTTGAGCGAGAGCGCGATGATGACCGCAGCGACAAGGAAGGGTGGGGCTAAGAAGAAGTCGACCGTCTTGCCGAGGGCGAGACCTACAAGGGCGCAGGCAATCACCAGGAAAAGAGTAATCGGGTTCATGCTCGTTGCTCCTTGTGCGCAGTCGTCTCGCGCACGCTAGTGAGCCTCATTGCCACCAGACGACGCGCCATCTGTTCAACCGAGTCGAGCGTCTCTTGCGCTTCCTCCGCTTCCGATGCGCTATGTGACCGGAGCCACTCTTGCGAAATCCCCAAGTATTTTCGATAGAGCGCGTCACGTAACTCCGGGGTGGCAGTCAACACATTCGCCGCAATTCGGTCTGCCGCCAGCATCATGGCAACCACCGAGGTTATTGCCCGGTTTCGGGGAATGCGGCTAATATCCCGTCCGGGTAGCCCTCGGAGGCTAGGAGACCGGACCGCCGTGTTGCTCAGCATCCTTGTTTCTTTGCCTCAATGACGCCCCGGTCGCGCCAGTCACCGACCTTCGCCGTAGCCCGCCTGGGGTCGGGTCTCTAAGTCGAGCTCCCGAGCTTTTCTGCGCAGGCGCTCGCAACTGCCGAATTCGGTTTCTCGGTTCCAGGGAATGTAGCCCAGCCGCCTTTCTCGATGAGTGTGTGCCGGTCCCAAGATGGGGCCTTGTTGAACGCGACGAGCTTTGCCGCTGAATCGGTTTGCTGCTGGAACCTCTCGACGCAGATCGGAGCCAGCGCCGCTACGACCGCGGTTTCAGCGCGCTGGCTTGCCATTTTCTCCGCGGTGCTGCCGAGTGTCCATCCAAGCGACGAAAACCCGACGACCGTGAACGCAACAGCGCCGACCACTGCACCCCATACCGCTGGTTTCACCCCGGGATGGATCTTCATTGCGTCACCTTGGCTTTAGGAGAATTTCTCCTAGTTCAGATCAAGCGCGGAAACATAGCGCGCGGTGAGCCGGCGACGGTAGATTCGGAAACTACTCATACGACGCCCCGGGCTCGATTGTTGCAGATCGGCGACGCTGTTTTTGACCGGGCGGCGGGTGCTGCGAGCGGCGGCGTACCACGCACGGCACGTGTCATGGTTGCGCGCTCGGCAGCTGGCCCTCCCGGATTGCCGGAATGGCCATTCGTGAACCGGCCCGCGTTCCGACCCTCCTGTTCTTGTTTACAGGCATTAACTTTTTCATTCGAGGCCCACGGAGCCGAGGTCAGGCTATCAACGCTGACCATTGTTGCCGCGGTCACCCTAATCCCCTCGATCGCCACCGTTCCGGTTATATTCACGAGATTCGGACGTCGGGCGATCCCCGTGCCGGTACTGTCCCTCCTCCGACCGACCGTCTCGACGGCGGACCTGATGCTCGCGACGGGCCTGATCCTCGCGACGCTCAGCGTCGTTTGGGTTCATCGTGTTATTGAGATTGCGAACGATGTCGTTGATGCCTTGTGCGGAAGCCGGATGTGCAACTGGAATCGCGTTCATCAGTACAACGGCTCCAGCAGCGCAAAGCAGTCTAGCACGCATTGAAAGTCTCGCCACTTATTAGCCCTCCTGGACTGGCCGGGAGCGAAGATCGCCCGCCGTTCAATAAGCTATGTGGGGGAGCGAGACGAAAGCGGACAGGGTCGGAAACTACTTAGCCGACTGTATTTCAACGTTTATGGGGAGTCTTCATCCAGGATTCACGGTATTGTCGATCTTTTTCATCGACTACGACGAGAGAGCGACGGCGACTCTCTCACGGTTAGCTTGACGCTCAACGACCGTATCGCCATTCGCCGCCGCTAAGGGGGCGACGGCGGGTGCTAGAATTTCACCCTCGAGGCCGGCGCTCGCGGCCTCCTTTGCGGCATTGACGACCTGTTCCACCGCCTGCCGTAACGAGGTGACGACGCAATCGGCGCGTGTAGCCGCAAGCGCATCCCGCTCCCGGGCCTCCTGTGCCGTCAACGTCCAGAACCCGTCGACGATCTTCGCCTGCGGCAGCCGGCGCCGTAACCGTCGGACGAGGTAGCGGGCGTTGTTGAAGCTGCCGGGCTCCAGGTAGGAAAGACATGCCATCTGGACGCCCGTCACGTCGAGCCGAAAGAGGTTTGCTACCGAAACCGCCTCGGAAGGTATCACGCGGGCGCCTATCCCGTGCTTTTCCAGAAGCTGTGCCAGCATTGCCGCCGCCGCCTCGTCGAGCGATCCGCGGCCGGCGACGCACAACACCCCCTTCTCCCGCCAACTGGGCGCGAGTTCCTCCGGCAAGAGAACGGACGGCGGAGCTGCCATCTCGGTCAATCCTTCCTCTAGGGTGGGCGCCGATGTGTCGTCGTGGTCGGAAAGGTCGTCGATGACCCATTCGACGGCTTCTTTGATCCTTACCCGGTGTGCGTGATCGAGCGCACCCCGATTGACGTCGAGCTGAGCCAGCGCGAGCCCCTTGATCACGACTTGGTCGTAATAGACCGACAGGGGTTTGTCCTTGAGGAACGCTTCGGCTTGATGCGCGGCTTCGTCGGGGTCGTCCGCCAGCATGCGTTGATAAAAGCTCTCCTCCGGCGCCAGTGCAGGCTGGTCGCCGAGCAACACCTCGAGGAACTGCAAATGCTCGACATGCCGCCCCAGCACAACCAGGCACATGGTCAGCGGCGTCGACAGCAGCAGTCCGACCGGCCCCCAGAGCAATGTCCAGAAAGCGGCGGCGACCAGCACCGCCACGCCGGAAAGCCCCATGCTGTGGCCGTAGAGCCAGGGCTCGATCACATAACCGGTGATCAGCTCGACGACAAGGAACAAGCCAATGGCCCAGAACATCATCGCCCATCCCGGATCGACGGCAACGGCAAGCGCCGCCGGAAATGCGGTGGCAACGACCGGGCCGATGTAAGGGACGAAACGCAAGAGCATCGTGAGGATGGCCCAAAGAGCCGGATTTGGCACGCCGATGAACCACAGCCCGGTCCCCACCAACACGCCGACGCTCGCGTTGATGGCGGTCTGAACCAGGAGATAGCGGCTCAGGCGGTGGGCGGCGTCGTCCAGCGCCTGGGTCGTGCGCCGAAGATCCCGCGGCCCGGCGAGCCGAATGAAGCGGTCTCGCAAGTCCTGCCGTTGCAGCAGGAAGAAGATCACAAAGACAATGACGATGCCGGCCGTCGCCAGAGGTTGGAGCAGCGGCCCGGCGACCTGCAGGATGAGCTGGACAGCGGTCGGGTCGGATGTGCGGATCTCGACGGGAACCGGCTTTTGCTGCTGGACACCTGGTACGAGGACGGCAGGTCGGTTCGCTGCCGTGCTGCCTGCCTTGTCCCGGGGCTTGGTGATCTCGCTGCCGAGATCGCTCAGCATCGTCGCGGTACGCCCGACAACGCCGGTGCTGGTCGTCGTGTCCCGAAGCGAATGGATCTTCTCTGTGATGTTGGTGTGGTATCCGGGGAGGTTCTCGGCCAGGTGCGCAAGCTGGGTCCCGATCACCGCGCCGACGCCGAGGATCACCGCGAAGGCGACCACGACCACGGAAATGACGGCAAGCACGCGGTTGACGCGCCAACGGCGCAACAGCAGCACCGCCGGCCCGAGCGCAAAGCTCAGAAGGAGGGCGAGGGCCATCGGGACAAAGACTTCCCGCCCGAAATAGAGCGCCGCAATGGTAATGACGCCGACGGCCAGGGTCCCCAGACCGGTAAAAGGGGTACCGGGAGGATGGACCTCCACGCGATGAAAGTCGGCGGTCAGGGGGGCGGTGTCTGGCATGGCAAAGGGTCTCGCAGCTAGGATCGTGTATAGAGAGCGCCGACCGTTCTACTCGGCAGATGTAGCTCACTGACGGAGGCCGGGGTGGCTATCCGGATCGGGTTGCGGAGCGGGGGCTCGCGAAACGGCGTCAGCGCCGATGTCTCGTTCGCCCATCACGGCGTGCTGTTCCTCGGCTAGATAACGCGTCGGGAGGCGCGAAGATCACAATCTTCCGTGTCCGACTAACAAATAGACCACCAGCACGATCAGCAAAATACCGCCGATACCGATGCCGCCGCCATATCCCCACCGGGAATAGCCGAAACCGCCCCCGAAAAGGAGGAGCAGTATGATAATAATCAGGACCAGGTCCATCCGTTCCTCCCGTTGAGGGTTCCTTGCCGAGCTGGTCGATCGCCTGATCGCCAAGCATAGCTATTGATTATTTTGGGGTGTATTCTTGTTGGCGCCGTGTGTAATTGCATGCCTCGCGACGAAGATGTCCTCTCCGACCCCGCGCGGCGGTGTGACAGGCGCCCATCAAGGTCGTTTCGGAAGTGGGATATCGCCGGAACGGCGTTGCCACCGGACGTTGGCATAACCGCTCCCGTTCCGACGCAGAATTGGGAGCGCTTAGCAGTAATGCCGGTAGCCGCGGCTCGCTATGGACGAGACCCCTTACTTGCCAAAACTCGCGACGCAATTGGCATGCAGCTGCGGATCATTGATCGGCCCGCACTCCTTTTGCACCCGATTGGCACGGAAGCTGCCGTTCGCGTGCACCACCGCCTCATAACGCTCGCTGTCACGCACGTTCTGCTGCGCCGACCAAGAGCCTGAACTATCTCCTGGATTGGTCTGCGGACCATTTGTTATTACCTGGGTCCCGCTCGTGTACATCTCCGCTTGAGCGGTTGGCATAGTTGCGATCGCCGTCAGGAATGCGGCCGAGAAGGCCAACCTAGTCATAAGCTTGTACTTTGTTGTCATGTGAGTTGCCTTTCTCAATCCAAGGTGAGCGATTTCAGTCAACACCTTGGATGGTACATATGACACGGCGGGAATGGCTTCGGTAGATTCGGAATATACTCAGGTCATGCCGTCTTCTGAGAACCGCCATGGACCAAACCGTCTTCGAATGCGGTCCGCGAGCGCCGGCGGGCAGCGCTGTCGGAGGCAATTAATAACCGCCGTGGCCGCTGGCCCGGGGACCCGGATAACGCGATGGATTCCAGTAAGAGTAGGACCCGTAGGAGTTGGGCTGGGAATACCCATAATACGGCTGGTAACCGTACTGATAGGGGTGGGGTTGGTAGTAGACCTGCGGCGACGCGCAATTCCAGTTGTAGCCGTTCCAGTAGCAAGCCGCGTTGGCGGAACCGGAAAACGCGACCGCAGCGACGACGATGGCAGCAGCCGCGGCGCCCAAAAAAGTCTTCTTCATGTGACTTCTCCTGTTGATATCACGTATATTGGTCTTCTGAATGGAAATGCGAGGAGGTTATTTGTTTATTTTTTATTAGTCAGAGAAACACCCAAAGATGCGTCACTCAATCATTTTTGGAAGGCGCTTTGGCGTCCCCCTTATGGGTCAGCGGTTCTTACTGATCATCCCGTAGCGTACTTGAACTCTGGGAGCATCTTGAGCCCTTCCTTGGTGCCGCCCGGCAGTATCACCTTGTTGTCGGCGAATTTCAGCGTGTCGTAAGGGACGACAACCAAGCGAGTGCCCATGCCCAGGAAGCCACCGACCGACAGTACGGCATAAGGCTCCTTGCCGTCGGAGCTCACTAGAAGCTCGTCGATTTTGCCGATGGTTTCGTTGGCATCATTGACGACGCTGCTGCCAATGACCTTGGACGCGCGATAGCCTGCCGCCAGCTTGTGAACATCGACTTTGACGAGCTCTACCGTCTGGGGCGTGCCCTGCGCTCCTGCGCCGCCGGAGAGAAGAGCGATGCTGATCATTGCTACACTCGCGAGAATCATCGCTTTCTTCATGATGTGTTCCCTCGGTTAGTCGTCTTCACCCTGGTTGGCGCATGTCGAGAGGCGCACGGCATTCCTTACTTCTTCAGCGCGTCCTTGAGACCGCCGATAGCGTTCTGGACCTTGCCTTCGACCTTGTCGGCCTTGCCGTCGGACTGCAGCTTGGCATCGCCTACCGCCTTGCCGATGGTCTCCTTGACCGAGCCCTTGATCTCCTTGGCCGCTCCCGCGATCCGATCCTTATCCATGACTATAACTCCTACGATGGACATAAGTTCCGTTCATCGAGGCGACCGTATCGGGACGGGGCCGGCTGCGGTAGACTCGGAAAGTACTTAGCCCCATTACCGCCCCCGTCGAAATAGTAGTAGGTAGAATCCGAGGCTGGCGAATAGTTATTCTGCACCCACATGTGCAGGTGGGAAATTTTCCCACCAGAGATTGTGGAGGAAGATATGGATCTGATTCTCATTGTCCTCGTGCTCGTTCTGCTCTTCGGAGGGGGCGGCTATTGGGGATATAGGCGGTGGCGATGAAAACGGCTTGTACTTGCTAGCCTCCGCCACACCGAGCCACCTATGACGGAATGACACTATTAACTTGCGCGCTATCATCATGGAACGGGAGTAGAGCAGAATGAACATCTTCACTATCATCGGCGTAGTGGTCGTCGTAATTTTGGTTGCGGGCTATTTCGGGATCCATAGCTTTAGCTTTTGATCTGGCGAATCCCGTCTTAAAGGGGGGAGCCCAATCCTCGACTGGAAGCGCTAACGGCATTGGGAGCGTAATCGTGTTTTTGTCGCTTTGGGCGATCTGGTTAGCAATGTCCTGGGTGCGGTCGAGCGGTGGACAATAGCTTTTCCGTCCGCCAGTCCGATATGGCAAGCTGGTGGGCGATCCTGGCGGCTACGCGGCGACAAATGGGCAAGGACAATATCTCGGCCCTCGCCGCCGGAGCCGCCTTCCAAGCGCTCCTCTCCCTCTTTCCGACGCTCACGGCGGTGGTTTCGCTTTACGGCCTCGTCGCCGACCCGAACATGGTGGAGCGGCAGATCACGGCCATGCAGGGCGTGCTACCGCCGGAGGCTGTCAAACTCATCGCAACGTGGCTGCAGGCCCTTGTCCAAGGCCCGACCGCAAAGTTCGGCATCGGCCTCATCGTCAGCGTCCTGCTTGCCTTGTGGAGCATGTGGTCGGCAACGGGGATGCTGATGACCGCCGTCAACATCTGCTACGGCGAGGAGGAGAAGAGAGGACTTTCTCTCATTCAACCTTCATGCTTTGGCGCTCGGCGCCGGCCTCGCGATCTTTGGCATCGCTGCGCTTTCGCTGGTGGCAGTCCTGCCCGCCGCCCTCGCCCTCCTGCCGGTGTCCGATGCTTGGGGCGACGTGCTGGGGCTCGTCCGCTGGCCGCTTCTGGCCGGGATCGTCACCCTTGCGCTCGCCATCGTCTACCGCTACGCGCCCGATCGGGCGGAGCCGAAATGGCAATGGATCAGTTGGGGATCGGGTGCGGCAACCGCGCTATGGATCTTGGGCTCGATCGCCTTCGCGACCTACGTCTCGAAGGTCGGCAGCTACGACAAGACCTACGGCTCGCTTGGCGCCGTCATCATTCTGCTGCTCTGGTTCTATCTGACCGCCTACGTCATCCTCGCCGGAGCGGAAATGAACGCGGAAATCGAGCGCCAAACCACGCGGGCGAAGCAAGATCCGACGCCGTGCTCGCGCGATCCGCAACAGCAGTGACAGCGGCGCGGCCGAGGCGCGCCGCTGAAGGCATCGTTGATTGCAGCAGCCTGGCGACCTGTGAGCGCGGGGCTCCGACAGCTACATCGGCAGCAGACGGGAATTCTGAGTTCGCTCAAATCCCGGGACGAAGCGTTTGGGGTTCGACAGCGCGCTCGTGATAGCTACACCGTTCGCCGCCTCCGTTCCGTCTCTCCGGTCCATCAGTATGCGGAGCGACTCGCGACCGCGTGACAGGCGTGAGCGGATCGTCCCGATCGGCACGTCGAGTATCGTCGCGGCCTCCTTATACGAAATGTCCTCGAGACCGATCAGGAGTATCACCTGGCGCCGCTCCTCGGGAATTCGGGCGAGAGCGCGATCGAGATCGCGCAACGACAGCCCCGCCGCCGGATCGGTTGCCGCTGTGGGGAATGGCCACGTATCGTCGAACTCGACGGCCATGCCTTCGCGCGCGCTGCGTCGGACGCCGTTTACATTCTGGTTATGCATAAGGGTGAAGAGCCAGGCGCGAAGGTTGGTACCCCACTGCCAGCAACGTTGCTTGGCAATCGCCCGTACGAGGGTGTCCTGGACGAGGTCGTCTGCCCGGGACATGTTGCGGGTCAGCGCAAAAGCATACCGTCGCAGCCGCGGGATTTCTTGTTCGAGAAGTCGACCGAATTCGTTCATCTTACCCTCCGATGTTCTCGGCAAAGTGCCAGCCGAGTGTCGCGCCTCAGAGAGAATGGCACCGGCGTCATCTCGATTACGGTGAAGCCCAATCCTTCCAGGATCTCCTTTTCTGCCGCTCTCTGCGACTGATCGGGAACGAGCTTCATGCCGGCCTCGCCGGGTCGCCGTGGATTTCGGTACAGGATCTTCAAAACCACTGCGCGAACCCTTCGGCGCCGACACCCATTGAACATGCCAGCGAGGTCCGATCACGGGTAGCTTCGGAAACTACCTATAGCGGGTGGGCCAATGAGAGGACTTCTCGAACATGAGCCCGGCCGAGAGACCGGGGCTCCGTGGTCTAGCGGAGCGCCCTGGCCATGCAGATTGTCGCGGCGCCGCCGCCTCCGCAACGCACGGCTCGAGTGGCGCTAGCACCATCCTTCCGACCTGAGCCGCGAAACCCGCAGCAAGGTCTTGGTCTCGCCGAAGAGCGGCACGCCGAGATATATCCGCGCGACGAATACATCGGCCGAGCGCAGTTCTGCCGAGACGCGGTATGTCTGCCCGTTCTCCGGGTTGTAGAGCGAGCCGCTGTTCCAGTGGCCGAGTCCAGCGGGCTCTAGCCCCTGAATAACGGTCAGGCCACACAGCGGGCGCTGTCGGAATATCGGATCCGGGTTCTTGTCGTCGCGCGCCAGCCGCCCAGCGGTATCACGCGCTTTCTCCAGCCAGATGATCCGGCCGCAAAGCAGGCCGCTGCAATCGAAGATTTGGACAGCCGCACCCGTGCCGTCGATAAACCACGCCCCCTCGGGAACGATGGCCGAAACAGCGGCGCCGGGAACGGCGAATGACGATAACGCGATGATTAGCAAAGCAGCACAAGCGGCTCGACCGAGCGGACGTGCGCAAGAGCGGTGGGCTAACGTCTGCATGATCCGCTCCTGCGCGACTACACACGACCAGCGAGGGGCTCTCGAAGCTCAGAGATAGAGGCCCCCGATATGCCCGTGCACCAGCCATCCGATCACGAGGACGACCAGGACCAATCCGAGTATGCCGCCGATCCCAACAGGCCCGCCTTGACGGTAATAGCCGCCGCGGTAATACCCAAACCCGCCCCCGAAGAGAACCACGAGCAGCAGGATGATCAAAAGTAGTTCCATCGGTTTGTCCTTCATCAGTTTTGTCGGCAATCCGCGCCGAGCGGCGGCTGGCAGCTTTCCACTGGGACCGATGGAGCCGGCTGTGGAGCAGCGGCCGAATCAAGAAGTCAGTGGTTTAGAGGTCGGGTCGCAAGCATCGACTTACAATGAGGGATAGTACCATGAGTATTTATACTCATAGATCCTGGGACCCATATTGTAGATCCCACGGCAAAGCGTAAACGTGAGTAATTTCCGAGGCTGGTCGCATCGCCACTCTGCCCCTAAAGTCCGTTCCGGCAACGCGGTTCACGAGACACGGAGGGAACTTCCGATGAAAGCTTTAGGAGCGGCCCTCCTGGACAGGAATTTGTCCAGCTCAAGTTAGGTTTGTTTGACGTGGGGCAACCGTGGGGCGGAAAAGGAACTGGCAATGAAAAAGTTAATTTCATCCTGCGCATTTGCAGTCGGATTGGCGATGGGCCTGTCAGCTTGCACGGATCCGTATGATCCGGGCCAGCGCGCGATCGGCGGCGGCCTGTTCGGCGCAGGCACCGGAGCTGCCATCGGTGGCATCGCCGGAGGCGGCCGCGGTGCGGCGACCGGCGCACTGATCGGCGGAGCACTGGGCGCGGTGGGCGGCGCTGCCACGACGCCATCGCCCAGCTACTACGGATACGGCTCCAGCGGATCTGGCTACAACGGGTACGGGTCCTACGGACCCCGCTACTACGGATCTGACTACAACGGATACGGCTCTTACGGACCCCAATACTACGGATCTGGCTACAACGGATCTGGCTACGGTTATGATGGAGCTGGCTACTACGGATACGGTAGGTAGAATGCCGACCCGGTGCGGGTCGGTCTGAATTAATTTACCGCCCTCTTCAGCAAATGGCGCAGGCTAGAGGAAAGCCGCCGATTTATACACCGAAAACAAAACGCCCCCAAAATTTCGGGGGCGTTTCGACATTCGGGCAGTGCCGTTCGGCGCGCCGATTAGGCCGCCTTTTGCTCCGTCACCTGCGGTTGCGCTTTTTGCTCCGTCACCTGCGGCTGCACGGTCTCGACCGCAGTGCCGATCCTGATCGTGCGCGGCTTGGCTGCCTCGGGCACTTCGCGAACCACGTCGACATAAAGCAAGCCATTGTCGAGGCTGGCCCCCACGACCTTCATGTGGTCGGCGAGGCTAAAGCGGCGCTCGAAGGTGCGCCGGGCGATGCCGCGGTGCAGATAGCCGCCGCCGTTCTCGTCCTCCTTCTGCGCCTTGCCCGTCACCAGGAGCGTGTTCTCCTGAACGGTGATGTCGAGCTCTGCGGGCGAGAACCCGGCCACGGCCATCGTCAGCCGGTAGGCGTCCTCGCCGGTCTTCTCGATGTTGTAAGGGGGGTAGGCGAGAGACGCGCTGTCAACGCGGGTCGCCGCATCGACCAGGCGGGTCAGACGATCGAAGCCAATCGTCGAGCGGAACAACGGAGAGAAATCGAAACGATCCATGACCATATCCTCCTGTGAGCAACATGGATATTGACACCTGGCCAACGAGCCATATGCCAATCTTGATGCACGATCCTGAAGTAGCTACCGTGCAATTATTGATATGGTTATTTGGAGATTATTTTTCAATGGAGACTCGGAAATGCGGAAATGTTGCTGCGCGCCGGTCCAGCCTGGGCGCGACCTAGGATCGGCGCCCAGGATCCTCTCGGCCAGCTGCGCCGCGCTGTCGGTCAGCCGAGAGATTGCGCCGCGGTCGCCCGGGTCGGCGGCGAGCACCAAGCGGATCAGCGCCGAAAGCGAGTGCGAGCCGGACTTCTTCATGACGGCGGCGCGATGATTCTCGACCGTGCGCTGGCTGATTCCGAGGTCGGCGGCAATGTTCTTGCTGGGGTGACCGCCCAGCACCAGCTTCATGATCTGGCGCTGGCGCGCGGTCAGACCGGCGAGGCGCGCCGCTGCCGCCTCCCGCAGAGCCGACAACTTGGCCGAATCGCCGGTGTGTTCCAAAGCGTGCTCGATGCTGGCGAGCAGTTCGCCGCGGCCGACTGGCTTTTCGATAAAATCCGCAGCCCCGGCCTGCATCGCCTCGACTGCCATCCGCACGTCGCCCTGGCCGGTGATCATGATGGCCGGCAGCCGAGTTCCCTCACTCTTTAGCCGCTGCAGCAGTTGCAGCCCACCCATGCCGGGCATCCGGGCATCGACCAGGAGGCAGCCTTCGCGGCCAGGATGATAGGCCTCGAGGAACGCCTCGGAACTGGCGTAGAGCTCGACCGTCCGGCCATCTTGCTGGAGCAGATCGCGCATTGCTTCCCGCACTGCCCTGTCGTCGTCGACCACGAAGACGGTCGGCAGTCGCGGTCCGCCGGCAGGGGCGGGCTGTCGGGTGCTCGCTTTCGCCGCCGGCGGCGGTTGAGCGAGGCAGCGCCGGATCAGGTCCATCAGCTCCTTCGCCTTCACCGGCTTGTTCAGGTGTAGGTGTCCCCCCTGGGCGATCTCGCGCAAGGTGTCGGTCGAGATGTCGCCGGTGAGGATGATGGCCGGCATCTCGTGATCGAGGGTCTCCCGCAGGCCGGCGACGACCTGTAGGCCGTTCAGACCCTTCGGCAGATTGTAGTCGGAGACGACGAGGTCCGGGCGTATCGCCCTTCGCGCCGCCAATTCGAGCGCCTTTCTCCCATCCTCGGCAGTTGTCGTGCGGTGACCCTCGTTTTCGAGCAGGAGCGCGAGCATCTCGCGCACCGAAGGGTCGTCCTCGACGATCAGGATTGCGCCGCTCTGATGTCCGCTTTCCGTTGCCTCTGGCGCGACGTGCCGAGGTTGCCATGCCGGCGTATCCCCTCCGAGGAGCGGAACCTCGACGGCGAAGGCCGAGCCCTTGCCCGGACGAGATCGGACATCGACAGCGTGGCCCAGTAGGTCTGCCAGGCGCTCGACAATGGCCAGACCGAGGCCGAGGCCCTTGCTGCGCTCGCGCGCCAAGTTGTCGAGCTGATGGAACTCGCCGAAAATCGCTGTGAGTTCCTCTTCGGGAATGCCGATCCCGGTGTCCCAGACCTCGATACGCAGCTTGTCGCCGCGCCGCCGGCAGCCGAGCAGGATCTTGCCTTTATTGGTGTATTTCACCGCGTTCGAGAGCAGGTTGCGGATCATCTGCTCGAGCAGGCGGGGATCGCTGCGCACGCTGAGGCTGCTCGGGACGACGCGCCAGCCAAGGCCGTGCGCCGCCGCATGGAAGCTGAACTGCGTCCGCAGATGCTCGAGCAGTGCATTGATCGGGAAATCGACCATCTCTCGGCGGACGATCCCGGCCTCGAGCTGGTTGATGTCGAGGAGCGTGTCCAGCATGCTCGACATAGTGCTCACGGTTTCGTCGAGTTTGCCGACCAGCTTCAACGTGGTTTCGTCCTTGACCTTCTTCACCAACAATTCATGCAGTAGGCTGATCGTCTGCAACGGCTGGCGCAGATCATGGCTGGCGGCGGCAAGGAATCGGGACTTGCCGAGATTGGCCTGTTCGGCCTGCTGTTTGGCAGCCTCCAAAGCCTGCGCCGCATACTTGCGTTCGGTGATGTCTTCGAGCGCCAGCAGGATTTTCCGCGTGGCTAAAGGCTCGTCGCAAATCTCCAGCGCGCTCACGAGCAGTGATCGCATTCCCCGCCGCGGCAGGTCGACGACGATTTCGTGATCCGCGACGACTCGCTCGCCGTTTCGGAGGTGGTCGAGAAAGACACGCAGCGCCGCGATATCGAGGCGGCCCTCATCGACTGCGTCGAGTTGTCGGCCCACGGCCTGCTCGGGCTCGATCGAAAAGATGCTGTAAAAAGAGCGGCTCGCGGAGATGACGTTGAGGTCCTCGTCGAGCACGACGAGCGGCTGGCGAATGGTGTTGATGATGCTGTCGGAATAGGACCGCGCTGCCTCGATTGCCCGTTCGGCGGTTTTCCTCTCGGATATGTCGGCGAAGGTGATAACCACCCCGGCAACCTGGGCGTCCTGGGTGCGGTAGGGCAGAATGCGACGAGTGTACCACGCTCCGTTGTCGGCCTCGACCTCGCGGTTCGGCGGCACATGGCCGGCAAGAACCGTCCCGGCGTCTGCGAGCAGGCGCGTGTCGTTGATGCGGCGGGCCAGGTCGGCGAGCGGCCGGCCGATGTCGGTGGCGATGACGCGGAACAGCGACTTGGCCGCCGGCGTGAAGAAGCGGATGTTGAGGTCGCCGTCCAGGAACAGCGTCGCGACGCCGGAGCTGTCCAGGATGTTTTGCAGGTCGTTCGACGTGCTGCGCTGGCGTTCGAGCGTTTCCTGAAGCTGGCTGTTGAGGGCGGTGAGTTCTTCATTGAGTGATTGCAGCTCCTCCCGCGAGGTCATCAGCTCTTCGTTGGTCGACTGGAACTCCTCGTTCGCCGACATGGCTTCCTGGTTGATCGCCTTCTGCTCCTCGTTGGCGATCTCTAGTTCGTGGATGGCGCTCTGCAGCTCCTTGCGGGTCGCGTCGAGCTCTCGCTCTAGCTCGGCAACCCGCGAGAGGTCATCCGCCGGCTCGACCGGTCGGCCCGACCTCGGCTCGCGCTCAGGTTCGTCGAAGAAGCTGACCAGCAGCAACTCCTCGCCCGCGCTCTGCACCGGATGGACCTCGATGCGGACCGCGACAGCATTGCCGCCATAGCTCGCCTGCGCGCCCGTGGCGATCGTGAGCGCGTGCTCCCGGCTCGCCTGTTGGATCGCCGCCCTGAGGTTGTTGCGCAGCCCCTCGCGTGCCATGTCGAGCAGATCGCGGCTGGGCTCGCCCGCGGCCACCTGCAAATAGCGGTCGGTCGGTCCCGAGTAATACAGGCACTCGTGCTTGCCGTTGATCAGGACCGAAGCGGGCGCATAGCTCTCGAGCAGCAGCCGTTGTGTGAGGTCGCGAGCGCTGATGCCCGGTGCCGCCGCCCGGGGCGTCCGTCCTGGCCAAAGCGTCCGCGTGCCTCCTCCCGGACCGATCGGAAAATCCGCTTCCCCGGGCCGGCGATGGCCGATCTGCCGATAGATCCGCTGCGTCTTGGAGATGGGCTCGAACCGGTCGTCGAGGCTGCCCACCGTCTCGGAGCTGCCGAGCATCAGAACGCCGCCCTCGCGGAGCGCGAAATGGAACAGCAAAAGAACCTTCTCCTGCGCCTCGGGGCGCAAATAGATCAGGAGGTTACGGCAGGAGATCAGGTCTAGGCGCGAGAACGGCGGATCGGCCAACACATCCTGCACCGTGAAGACCACCACCCCGCGCAACTCCGGCATGACCCGATAGCTGTGTTCCTCTTGAATAAAGAAGCGGGCGAGCCGCTCCGGCGACACATCTGCTGCAATCGCCTCCGGATAGCGTCCCTCGCGGGCGAGAGCGACCGCATCCTCGTCGACATCGGAGGCGAAGACCTGCAGCTTGATGCTCCGCTTCGCCGCCGCGATATCCTCGAGAAACAACATGGCGAGGGAATAGGTCTCCTCACCGGTGCTGCAGCCGGCAACCCAGATCCGGAGCGGCCGGTCCGAGGGGTGTCGGTGGACGAGATCGGGTATCACCTCCTTCGCCAGCAACTCGAAGGCCTTGGGGTCGCGAAAGAAGCTGGTGACGTTGATCAGCAGGTCCTTGGCGAGGAGCTCGAGCTCACCTGAATTCCGCCGCAGCATGTCGAGATACCGGCCGCTGTCATCGACCGTGGCCAGCGCCATGCGCCGCTCGATCCGGCGCAACAATGTGCCCGGCTTGTATAGCGCGAAATCGTGCGAGGTCTTTGTGCGCAGAAGATCGATGATCTCTGCCAAGAGATCCGGGGGATGATCGTCCGACGCCGGGCCCTTCCGCCCACCGTTGAGGACCATCTGCCGGCCGTATTTGGCGATGATTTCGGGAATCTTCGCTACGGGGAGCACGAGGTCCACGGCGCCCGTCATAATTGCGCTTCGCGGCATGCCGTCATACTCGGCGTCGTCGGGATCCTGCGCGATGACGAGCCCGCCCTGCTCCTTGACCGCCTTCAGCCCCAGGCTGCCGTCGCCTCCGGTTCCCGAGAGGATCACGCAGATCGCGCGTGCGCCGAGCTCTTCCGCCAACGAGCGAAGGAAGAAATCGAACGGCAGGCGCGCACCGTGGCGCTCCCGCGGTTCGGAGAGTCGCAGGGCACCGCCGCGGATCGAGAGATAGGTACCCGGCGGAATGAGATAGACATGCTCGCGCTCGAGCGGCATCCCGTCCGCGGCTTGCTGTACCTTCAACGGCGTGTGGCCGGCCAACAAATCGACCATCATGCTCACATGCGTCGGATCGAGGTGCTGGATCAGAATGAAGGCCATGCCGGTGCCGGCGGGGAGCACGGCGAGCAGCCTCCGGAAGGCATCGAGGCCACCCGCCGAAGCGCCGAGCCCAACGACCGGGAAGCTCTCAGCCGCGGGTGGCGAGAGGCGCTTTCGCGACGAATGCCGGCTCGACGGCGGGCGAGCCGCTGCGGTCTTTCGTGTACCCTGTCCCTTCATAGCAATGCAGGCTCGTCCTTCGGCATCTCGCAAAGACGTTCTTCAGGAACCGATATGCGATACATCTTAACCGTGTCAGAGAGCTGACGTTAGCTTCCCGCCAGTCTTGATTGTGAACGCATCGGGGGGTATTGTCGGTAATGTACATTACCGAACCGGTGCGGGCTCGCTTTTTATGTGTATGTTTTGGGAAGGTGAAAAGCGATCCGCGCCCGGACCAACTGATAGCATTCACAAGATGCCGCCACGAGGCCCTGCCGATCAAGTATCGAGACTTGCCGTCGGCCGCGCTGAATCAAACCGGCACGTTCCATCCCTCGGACGGCATTGGTGACGGTTGGCCTCTGGACGCCCAGCATTTCGGCGAGCAGGCTCTGAGTGATCAGCAGTGCGTCGCCGTCACCGCGGTCACGCATCGTGAGTAGCCAACGCGCCAGCCGCTGCTTGAGGCTGTGCGCCCCGTTGCACGCTACCGACACCAGGACCTGCTCGAGAAAGGCTTGGGCGTAAGCGTACATCAGAGTTCGGAACGACGGCATCGACCCGATGGCCCGTGTGAACGCCGTGCGCGACATCCTTGTTGCGTCCCCCGGGATCTGAACGAGAAGCCGGACGGAGGAACGCTCGGCACCAAAGATGGCTTGCACAGAAGTGCAACCCTCCCTACCGATCGTTGCCATTTCAATGATGTTGCCGTCCGCATAGACCGCCACCACCGAGACGACACCGCTGTCGGGGAAGAATACATGGTCGAGCGGACTATCAGCATCCATCAGGACCTGCCCGCGTTCGCAGCGTATCTGTTGAAGCTCCGGCATAAGCTGCTGGAGATCGGAGGATGGCAGGGCGAGAAAAAGCCGATTGCGGGGCCAGATTGATAGAGCATTCATACGCTCTAAATGATCGCCAATAGTCCGTCCCCGGTAGGCTCGGAAACTACTCATTCGTAGGGATGCAATGCTTCAAGAAAAGTAGCCGCCGATTGGTAAAGGTATTAGGCGAACGAACCTGCGGGACGGGGTGGCGAGAATGACCCCTCGTAGCGCGATCGCATGATCCCCATGTGTATGCGCGACGCCATCTTCCGACGCCGCGAGAGCATCCGCAGCCGAGAAGCCCCCAAACCGGCGGCACCACAAACCGCCCTGGCCGCTCCGAGGGGAATTGTCCCCACGGAGCCATCGTCCCTCCACGAACGATCGCGTTAGCGGTCGAACGCGCAGAACAAGCCGATTTTGAAGATTTGAGGGGGAACGGCGGAGCTGGTGACACGGTGGTGAGGTCAAGCCACAACGGCGATTGCGAAAGCGAGGTCAGACACAACGATGGAGAAGCCAGCATCTACTGGGGCGTTCGACCAACCAACCTCTGGCCTGGGCGTAGCAATGGCCAGGTGGATAAAATGTACTCACCAAAATTGCTGAGAGTCGAAGCAGCTGAGTGTCGCCGCGGGGCGATCGGCAAGAGCGCTCGTATCGAAAGAACTTTGCTTGCGTTAGCAGAGAGGCTCGAATCCCAGGCGACGGTTCTCGAAGCGAGGAAGTCGGCTGAGCTGCCACGGCGCCGAGCTATCGCCGAATTTTGGTGACGGCCTGAAGGATCAGGCGGCGGCTTGAGGCGCGGCAGAAGTGCCGATGACCTCGATCCCGTCGGCGAACTTCACACCCAGGATCAGTTTTGGCAACTGGTTGTGGCCGTCGATGCGGCGCCAACTCTTCTGCGCGCCCTCGACAAGCTTGAAGACCATGGCGAGCGCGGTCTTATTCGACAGGCAGCCTTTTGATCGGACGGTGCGATGCCGGACGGTCGCAAAGGTGCTTTCGATGGGGTTCGTGGTTCGTAAGTGCTTCCAGTGCTCGGCGGGGAAATCGTAGAACGCCAGCAGCGCATCGCGATCCTTGGTCAGGCAATCGGCAGCTCTCTTGTATTTGACCTGGTAGGTTTCGACAAAGGCTTCCAATGCCGCAACGGCATCCTTCTTGGTCTCAGCCATCCAGATCTCCTGCAGCGCGCGCTTGGCCTTGGTGTGCAGGCTCTTTGGCAGCTTGTTCAGGATGTTGGCGGTCTTGTGCACCCAGCAGCGTTGCTCGCGGGTTGTCGGCCACACCTCGCCAAGCGCTTTCCAGAAGCCGAGCGCCCCGTCAGCGACCGCAATCTGCGGCCCAGTCGTCAGGCCGCGGCGCCTCACATCCAGCAGCAGATCACGCCACGATTGTGAGCTCTCGCGCATGCCGTCGGTGAACCCGACAAGCTCCTTCCTGCCTTCAGGCGTCGCGCCGATGATGACCAGGATGCACTGCGCCTGCTCCTCGAGTCGCGCCTCTAAATGAATGCCGTCGGCCCAGAAGTAGACGTAGTGCTTTGCCGACAAATCGCGTTTCTGCCAGCGCGCATGCTCCTCGCTCCACGCCTCCTTGAGGCGGGCGATGGTCGACGCCGAGAGACCTGACGCGTCCTTACCGACGAGCGCCGCCAGCGCTTCTTCGAAGTCGCCGGTTGAGATGCCCTTCAGGTAGAGGATAGGGATCAGCACCTCAAGGCTCTTCGACCGCCGCGCGTACCGCGGCAGGATCGATGGCGAATACCGGATGCGCTCGCCCTCGGTAGCTTCGCGGTCGCGCACACGCGGCTGGCGAACCGCGACCGGGCCGATGCCCGTCATGATCTCGCGTTCCGGAAGATGGCCGTGGCGCACGACACGCTGTTGGCCCGTCTCGGTCTTCAGATCGGCATGCTTTGCGAGAAACTCAGCAACTTCCGCCTCGACCGCCTGGGTCAGCAGCGCACGCGCGCCGCTGCGCAGGATCTCCGTCAAGGAATCGGTGAAGGCCCCTGGCTGGGTGAGCTTGATCACGTTACTGTCGGACACGGCGTATCACTCCTTCATTGGAGAAGTGGAGGCATTGAACACCACCACGATACGCCGCCTTACCCGGTCACGCCGTCACCAACTTCTGGCCATAGCTCCACGGCGCCAGGAATTAACGCGTATTCTCCCTCGATCATAGCAGCACCAGTAAGATAGGCGAGACACGGCCGGCACCGATCGCCACGACAGGGCCAATTGCCCTTCCAACAAACTCCTTTATGCAGCAGCTTCCTCGGCATAGGTAGATTCCGAACCTATTCGTTATCCGCCACCTGCCAGTAGACTCAGGAGGGATTGAAGCCGGCAGCGGTTGTCCTCCGAGTGAGTTCGCTGATGCACGTGCTTCGGGCCCAATGGTGATGGAGAGGTGGCATGGCAGATGCGAGACAGTTGCGGCTGGATTCCGAAAGAGCCTTCCGGCTGGCGCGAGCAGGTTGCCGCAAGTTTTTCGATGAACTGAACGACCTGGGATGGAATCTTCAGCTGCAGGCGCAGAAAGTCGAGCGCGAGGCTCAGGAAGGTGAAATCAAGAGCTGAAAAGACGATTTTGGTCTACATATTCCTGGGAGATAGCTGTCGTGACCGGCTTCACGAGTTGGGCTGTTAGCGATAATTCGAAAAGGACTGTCCGATGTATATTTCCCTGAAATATAGCTGTGCCAAGGGCTTCAGGAGATGGGCCGACGCTCATCAGCCAGAGATCAAGAATGATCTTCGCGCGAGCGGGAGCCGGTTGGTCTCCGCAAGTCCTGATCAAGACAGCCCGGTGTTGACATCACTCGAGCGGCCGCATCATCCATGGCTCGTGCCGGGCGCGGGGACGCTATAAAGCAAATTCCACCGATCCCCCTGGACCATCTCGCGTTGCAGTCGCCAGAAAGGTGACGGCAACGAACATCAAGCTTCCGCTCGGGCACGCCGGTGTCCCTAGTCGAAAGGCCTTTCATGACACCCCAGGAAAAAGACCTGACTACGATCCTTCTCGATCGTCTGAACAAGACCGAGGGGCAAAAGGATTCAGAGGCCGAGGCTCTGATCCGCCAGGCGACCGCCGAGCGGCACGGTGCGCCCTATTATCTGGTGCAAACCGTGCTGATCCAGGATCTGAGCCTGCACAATGCGCAGCGGAGGATCACTGATTTGGAGACGCAGCTAACCGAGCCAAAGCTCAATTCATCTGCCGCTCCAAGCTTCCTCGGCGGTCCGAGCTTCCTCGGCGCAGTGTTCGTGAACCTTCTCGTGACGTCCGGCAAAACAATGTGCCGCCAGGTGGCCTGGCGACCGGCCCCCCTCCGATCACGCCGATGCAGCAACCGAGTTCTGTTCCCAAGCCCGCCGACGCGCCACCTCTCGCTCCTGGCGCCGGATTGACGGGGGGCGACGGGTTTCTGCGCTCCGCAGCGATGACCGCGACCGGCGTCGTCGGCGGGGCGCTGGTCTTCGAGGGCATTCAGTCGATGTTCGGACAACACGACGCCGCCATCATAATCGGTAATCAGGCGGCACTGCCCGGCCTCGCAGAGACCTTTCTGAGTAAGCGCTACGGGGTCGAGACAGGTGCCTCGGCCGCCGGATCCACCTCAGACCACAAATACGGGATCAGCCGGGTTCAGAGTGACGGCAAGTCCGATGATAAGGTGATGCCGGCCGGTAAGAGCACTGAATAGATTCCGAGGCTTACCGTCCAGCGCGATGGTCTCTAAGGGAGAAGGTGCGCGCGAACCGAGACTTCGATGATTTGCCGCCACGACCACTAAGAATGCGACAATCGCGGTTGCCGCTACGGCGGCTGCCAAGGCCGGCGGTCAGGGGAGCTGATCGCTCACAAGGACCCCCGCTTTAGGAAAAAATCGCCTTCAGGAGCCAGAATGGCGGAACCGCGTCAGCTCCGGCCGCTGATCCCCCATCAGTTTCCGGGTCGAGCGCCGGGAGCGATTATGTGACTGAAGGTTGTCCCAAACACGTGTCGAATTTCGATACTTCGGGAGGCGGAGGTTCCTTGTCCCTACTGCGGGCCGTGTTTGGCTTCGATCCTCGATCGACACCGCCGACCTCCACGATTAACTCGTCGTTATGCCATCAGTCGGACGAGGTTTTCTGAATTGATCGTAAGATCTATTTGACCGATTGATTTAATACGGCCTCTGAGGCTATCTCGTCGCTTTGCGAAAAACTTATGAAGCTCAGAGTGATTTTTTGGTTGTATTGGAGAACCAGCCACCCAATGTGCTGATATGCGCGTTGTCACTCTCCATCCGAGAGTGCCAAGGCCCTCATTAAATCCTGGTCCAAGGAGGCCATCAATGAAACTGCGCCCATTGCAGGACCGCGTTCTGATTCGCCGTGTCGAGCCGGAGGCGAAAACCGCTGGCGGCATCTTCATCCCTGACACAGCGCAGGAAAAGCCAATGGAAGGCGAAGTCGTCGCCGTCGGCCCCGGCGCGCGCAGCGAGGACGGCAAGCTGCACCCGCTGGACGTCAAGACGGGCGACCGCGTGCTATTCGGCAAGTGGTCCGGCACCGAGGTCAAGCTCGATGGCGAGGACCTCATGATCATGAAGGAATCCGACATCATGGGCGTGGTTGATCACGCTGCCGCGAATACGAAAGCTGCTTAACCAGTGGAGAGCAAACATGGCTGCTAAAGATATTCGCCTCGGCACCGATGCCCGCGAACGGATGCTTCACGGCATCGACATACTCACCAATGCCGTCAGGGTGACCTTAGGGCCCAAGGGCCGCAACGTGATCCTCGACAAGAGCTACGGCGCGCCGCGGATCACCAAGGACGGTGTCACCGTCGCCAAGGAAATCGAGCTCAGGGACAAATTCGAGAACATGGGCGCGCAAATGGTGCGCGAGGTGGCCAGCAAGACGAGCACGGTCGCCGGCGACGGGACGACGACCGCGACCATTCTCGCCCATGCGATGGTGCGCGAGGGTGTCAAGGCGGTGGCCGCAGGGATGAACCCGATGGATCTGAAGCGCGGTGTCGATATGGCGGTCGACGCGGTCGTCAAGGACGTCCAAAAACGCTCGAAGAAGGTGTCGACCAACGACGAGATCGCACAGGTCGGAACCATCTCAGCAAATGGCGACACCGAGATCGGCCGGATGCTCGCCGAGGCCATGAAGAAGGTCGGCAACGAGGGTGTCATCACCGTCGAGGAAGCGAAATCGCTCGAAACCGAGCTCGACGTCGTCGAGGGGATGCAGTTCGACCGCGGCTATCTGAGCCCGTATTTCATCACCAATGCGGAGAAGATGGTCGCTGAGCTCGAAGATCCGTACATCCTCTTGCACGAGAAGAAGCTGTCCAGTCTGCAATCTCTGCTGCCGATCCTCGAAGCCGTCGTGCAGAGTGCCCGGCCGCTGTTGATCGTCGCCGAGGATATCGAAGGCGAGGCGCTTGCCACCCTCGTCGTCAACAAGCTGCGCGGCGGCCTCAAGGTGGCCGCGGTAAAGGCGCCGGGCTTTGGCGATCGGCGCAAGGCCATGCTCGAGGACATCGCCGCCCTGACCGGGGGTCAGGTGATCTCGGAAGACCTCGGCATCAAACTCGAAAACGTGACCCTCGACATGCTGGGCCGCGCCAAGCGCGTGCGGATCGAGAAGGAGAATACGACAATCATCGACGGCGCCGGTAAGAAGGACGACATCGCCGCCCGTATCACCCAGCTCAAGGCGCAGATCGAGGAAACGACCTCGGATTACGACCGCGAGAAGCTGCAGGAGCGTCTGGCCAAGCTTGCCGGCGGTGTTGCGATCATCCGGGTCGGCGGCAGCACCGAGGTCGAGGTGAAGGAGCGCAAGGACCGCGTCGACGACGCCATGCACGCGACCAAGGCTGCGGTCGAGGAAGGAATCGTGGCCGGTGGCGGTGTTGCGCTGCTTTTTGCGAGCAAGGTTCTGCCCGGCCTAAATGCCGCGAACAACGACCAGAAAGTCGGCATCGAGATCGTCCGCAAGGCCATCCAGTCGCCGGTGCGGCAGATCGCCGAGAACTCCGGGGTCGAGGGCTCAATCGTGGTCGGCAAGCTAACCGACAAGAACGACCCGAATTTCGGGTTTGACGCACAGTCGGGCGAGTACAAGGACATGGTGAAGGCCGGGATTATCGATCCGACCAAGGTCGTGCGGGTAGCGCTGCAGGATGCCGGCTCGGTCGCGGGACTGTTGATCACCACCGAGGCGATGGTAGCCGACAGGCCGGAACCTAAGGGCGCGGCTGGAATGCCTGCCGGTGGTGGCATGGGGGGCATGGGCGGCATGGATTATTAAACTCCACTGGCGTGGAAAGGGCATCGCCTCTCCTCGAAGACGGGAGAGGCGATGGGCCCTGCCCACTTTCTAGGTCGATCCCTCAGTAGGGACGATTTTCGGATTGAACTTCAAACTCGACAAACTTCAGTGACATTATCACCTAATGAAAGACTCTCAAAATGCTTACTGCCACACAACAGCACGCCGTTGATCAATTCGCCAAAAGTATTTCGGCGCTCGGAGACGATGCTTTGATCGATACCTATCATCAGGCTTGGGAAGATCACAGAGAAGCCAGTGCCGAGGGCAGCGACGATCTGAGCAGGGCCTATGCAAAGGGTCTTGCGACCGAAAAGGCGATGCAGGATCGCTTCCCTGATTATCAAAGCCGCTACCAGCTACGCTATCCGTGAACCAGTTTGTTCCCCGGTGCCCATCGGTCCCAATCGCGCATGGAGCGCCGCTAACTGGAGCTGGCGAATGTGCTTCAGATGTTGCCACCACCATCCATCCATCGGTAACGGTAGGCGCTGGAGCGTCTGATCGTAGGGAACGCGGGAACGATAGCGGCCCCCCCCGCCCCGTTCATCGCCGCGCTCGCCATCAGCTAGGCGCGCAAGGATCTGGCGGCCTCGTTCTTCGAATTCTCCCGGCGCCTCGGCCGGTAGCGGGCGATCCAGAAGGTTGAGATGCAGAAGACGTTTCAAGGCCGCCGAGCCACATACCTTCTTCGCCGGGAGGCTTCGGGCGACAACTGACAATGAGGACAACATGTTCATCGAAACCAACCCGACCCGTGGACTGTCAAGATCCCCACCAATCACAACGGCCTCAATCGGTGTCGGGCAGCGGCTAGCCAAGTTCAGGAACGACCGCGGCGTCCCGGAAATCCGCATCGGTGTGAGCGAATTCAAGTGCATTGGCATATCGCCTCCGCAAGACCATCCGCACCTCTATATCAATATGGGCCAAGCGGACACGATCCTTTGTCCCTACTGCGCGACGCGCTTCCGCTTCGATCCTCGATTGACAGCGTTCGATGCCGACCCGCCGGACAGTTTCTTTGCTGACCATAACGCAGCCTGAGCAGAGCGGCGGCATGGGACAGGCCCAATCGCTTTCGCGAGATTCGGCCGGATTACTTCAGGAACACTTAACAGTCGGCATTCTTGTATTGGATCAGGAGAAGGGCGCCGCCGCTGACGCCGAAAAGTCAAGAACGAACCCGTGCAATCTTACGCAGTTTGACTTCTAGGTGCACCAGCTCTGCGCGTAGCCTGATCTATCTTTTGTTGCAGTCCGGGGTGAGCTGACCAGAACACCACCAACGGGTGGACTGCCATCGTCATTGCTCCAGGTGACGTGTCGCCTACCGCGATCGTAATCAGCTGCGGTGCGGGTGCCGTAGAGTTGTTGATGCCAGGCCGAGTTTGTCGACGGCGGACCGGGGGCGGGTAATCGGCTGGCATGAGGAAACCCCACCCCCTCTTGCTACTCTGGCTGTCATTTTTCGACCGAGATCGTCAGTGATGCGGTCTGGTACGTCGGAGCTTGTGATCGCGCCTGATCCCGTCAACGGCGGGAACTCTTGTCACCAAGTGTGCTCCTCTACTAATGGAAAAGCTTTCCGGCAATCAAATCGAGCACAAACTGTTCGGCTTTTTCGCGAACCAGCTCCATCGTCATTTCGTCGAAGCTATGACATTCATCATCGAAAACTATTTGGTTAGTTGACGATGCTTTTGCCATCGTTGATTTGCCAAATTCGCATCTATATTTATCGAGATCAAATCGTACTTGGAAGGTGCCTTGTCGGCTGAATCCTTCATCTTCCGATAAGTTCACATTGAGGGAAATTGGGTCAGAGGCATCGCTTTGTTCGTCCACCATTTCCCCGAAGAAACCTTCGGCCACTAAGTGCGCGACGATCTCATTGAAAATCGGCCCGATCACCGCGGTCTTAATTTGCGCGAACCGCATCCTGGCTTCTTCGCCCGCCCTTTTTTGTTGCTTTTCGGTCGCCTCCTCACGCTCGCGATCTGTTTTCAGCTGGCGAAGTGCTTCGTCGAGCCTTTCGTATGCCATTTCAGCCTCTTGATAATCGGGATTCCGCGGGGCTGTAAGCCATCAGGCCGCCATGGGTTGCCTCTTCATAGCTTAACACGGGTTGTACAGTGAGGTGGATCCGGATCGTGCGACAGCCGGAGCCTTTCTTTTAACGTATAGCCCGGCCGATTTCGCTCACAACTCGGATCGGGGGAAGGACCGAAAACCACCCTCCTAAGCTATTCAGATCGAGGACAGCGGAGGACAGCTTTGGGTCATTTCCGGCTGTGCCGGCGGTCAGCGGCGTGGCAGGTCAAACCTCAATAAGCGGACCCGCCACCCCGCGAACCCGAGCGAGCGACCTAGCTATCCATCACCCGCCGGCCGCATGACAACGAGTTAGAAATGCAGAGTTGAAGCTTTCAGACCTGCCGCGCGGCGAACAACCTACCGCAGATCGTGCGGTCTCTCGGCCGAGCAATTCGACGCTCGGATCCGGCCCAACAACGCCGCAACATTATCGGGAATAGACTGGCTTTGGTCGGCGAAGAGAGCGTGAGTGGGGTCACCGGTGGCGCCGCCGCCGGGTTGATCAGGAGCACCCACCATGCGCATTTACATTATCGGGAATGACGGAATCACGCTGTGCCGCAAGGCGCCGGCGACAGTCAATGACGGCGAGATTGCCGTCGCATCGAACGAGGAGCTTCGCGCTGCCCGGCTCAGCGCCAAGCGGTTGCTGGCGCTGTGGAACGCTCTGCCCGGTGTCGAAAAGCGAAAGAAGGTTGGCGACCGCGATGCGCTGCTCGATCAGCTGTGGGCGGCAATCGAGGTCTTGCCGGACCCGGAGCCGCAACCCGACCCGAAGCCCCCCTCCAAGCAGGACGTGGTGATCGTGATGCTGCGTCTGCCCGAGGGGGCAACGATCGACGAGGTGGCGAGCGTGACCGGCTGGCAGCGCCATACTGTGCGCGGCGTCTTCTCGGGAACCTTGAAGAAAAAGCTCGGGCTCACTCTTGCCTCGGCCAAAGAGGAGCGCGGCCGAGTGTACCGCATCGCCGAGCTGGCGAGCGCATGAAAACCCCAGTCGACGACGCTTCGGCCCGCCAGCACTCTGGCGAGGCGTCGCTCGGTCTCTGTGCAAACGGCGGCCGCCGGCTGCAAAACCCGGATCTGGCCGGGCCTGAGTGCGAAATCGCTGGGTTGGTCGATCGGTCGACAGAGGAGCTGCGGCGTGCGTGGCGGACATTGCATCACACTGGACCACCCCTCGGCCTCAGTCGTGATCTGATCATCAGGGGGCTCGCCGATCACCTACAACAGAGCGCCCGTGGCGGCCCGAGCCGCGCCCTGCAGCGCCGCCTGCGGATTCTGGCGGGAGAGTTCGAGAAAGGCGCGCGTTCCTTCGATCCCGGCATAGTGCCGAAGACCGGCGCGACGTTGATGCGGCAATGGCGTGGATACACCCATACCGTCCTCGTCCGCGAGAACGGGTTCGAATACGAGGGCCAGTGCTATCGATCGCTGACCGTGATTGCCGAGCGGATCACCGGGGCCCATTGGTCGGGTCCCCGGTTCTTTGGCTTGAGCAAACAAGCGCGCCCATGCTAATCGCCAAGGCCAGGAATGAAGAAACCAGGAACCACAATGCCGCGGAACGGAACCGTCCGCTGCGCGATCTACACTCGCAAATCGTCCGAGGAGGGGCTCGAACAGGAGTTCAATTCGCTGCAGGCGCAGCGCGAAGCCTGCGAGGCCTTCATCGTCAGCCAGCGGTACGAAGGTTGGGTGTGCCTGCGCGCGGCTTATGATGACGGCGGGTTCTCCGGAGCGACGATGGATCGGCCGGCTCTGCAGCAGCTGCTCGCCGACTTCACCGCGGGGCGAGTCGATACCGTGGTTGTCTACAAGATCGACCGGCTGACCCGCTCGCTCGCCGATTTTGCCAAGATCGTCGAGATCCTCGACAAGGGGAGCGCCTCCTTTGTTTCGGTGACGCAGCAGTTCAACACGACGACCTCGATGGGACGCTTGACCCTGAATCTTCTGTTGTCCTTCGCGCAGTTCGAGCGCGAGGTCATCGGCGAGCGCATCCGCGACAAGATCGCCGCCTCAAAACAGAAGGGGATGTGGATGGGCGGGGTGCCGCCGCTCGGCTATCAGGCGCAGGACCGCAAGCTCGTCATCGTCGACAGCGAGGCGGAAATCGTGCGCTTCATTTTTCGCCGCTATGCCGAACTCGGCTCTGTCCGGTGGTTGAGAGACGAGCTGGAGGCCCTGAGCATCCAGAGCAAGTTGCGGACGAGCGGCGCGGGCCGCATCTCAGGTGGCAAGCCATTCGCCCGCGGTGCGCTCTACCTGATGCTGCAAAACCGCATCTATCGGGGCGAGATCGTCCACAACCAGCAATCCCATCTTGGCGAACACAAGCCGATTATCGATCAGCCGCTCTGGGATGCCGTGCAGACGCAGCTTGCCGGCAACGCCGCCCAGCGCGAGGGCGGAAAAACTCGGCAGCCGAGCCTCCTCGCTGGCATGCTGTTTGATCGCGACGGCAATCGGATGACGCCGAGCCATGCCATCAAGAAGGGCACGCGCTACCGCTACTATGTCTCCCGCTCGCTGATCACGAAAGATCGGACCGAGAACTCCGCCGGGCTGCGGGTTCCGGCGGCGGAGATCGAACAACTCGTGAGCGACCGAGTGCACCGATGGCTTCTCGATCCCGGCAGCATCTACAAATCGACTTCGGCATGGCTCCCGGACGCATCAACGCAGCAGCGGCTTGTCGCGCGGGCTGCAGACATCGGTAAGCACTGGCCCGAATTGCCAGTGGCACGCAAGCGTGCTGTCCTCACTGGCCTGATCGAACGGGTCGAGGTGAGCGTCGACCAGATCGACATCCGTCTCCGCCCGCCTCGGCTCAGCGCGCTCCTCGATGCTGCTGCAACATCGCAAAGCGTGAACGACGACGCAACCGAGATTCTGTCCGTGCCGGTGCGGCTGCGCCGCGCCGGGCGAGAGATCAGAATGGTGATCGACGGAACGGATCCGTTTGCCGCGTCGAAACCTGATGCGCGATTGATAAGGCTACTCATCAAGGCGTGCCGCTTCAACGCGGCACTCGCCCAGGGCGAAGGCATCCACTTTGCCGCACTCGCGCAGCGGGAAGGGGTCGGCCGGTCCTATTCCACACGGCTCGTCCGCCTCAGCTATCTCGCGCCGGATATAACCCAGGCGATCCTCGATGGGCGGCAGCCGCGCGATTTGACGGCAGAGAAGCTCCTCGAGCACTCCCGTCTGCCGCTTGCCTGGCACGATCAGCGGATCGCGCTCGGCTTCGCTTGAGCCCGATACGAATTCAAAAATCTACTTCACGTTAAGCCCGGAGCCCCGAGTTCGTTGGGACCGACGTGGCATTCTCGCCAACCCCATCAGCGGCACTGCGGTACTGGAATATGGCCCGGCAGAGATATTGGCGCCGGTTGGCGCGATATCGAACCACCCTGCGCGTCTCTGCCGACCCGGTCGCCAAGCCAGCCGCGCACACCCGCGCGGAAAGCCGGGGTTCTCGACGCTTGATAGCGGATGCGGGCGAGAGACGGACTCTCTCCTGGAGGGAGCAGGATTCGAACCCTCGGTCCCGGAATCACGGTCGATACAGTGTTCTTGGGATCGCTCGGCATTCTGCCCTCCGCCGCGGGAATCAGAGCGCTTGGCCGGCTCAGCATCGACTTCGGGTCGACGCCAGCCCGCCGGAAAACTCCCGCGGCTACAGCCCCTTTTCGACCATATCCAGCAAGCGTTGCCCGATGGCATCCCTTTCCGCGGAAGTGAGCCTGCGAAGCGGCCCCTCTGTGAACAGCATGGCCAGCCCGCGCACCGCGGACCACGCCAGGTATTCCGAACCTGGGCGACGCTCGGGCGGCAGCACGCCGGCTTCGACGAGCCTGTCGAGCGCCGCGCCCAGCAGTTGAAAGGGATTGAGGCCGCTATTCCCGGCCCTAGCCGGAACGGGAGCGCCGCGTGTTTCATCGGGGATCGCGAAGGCGGTCCAGAACAATCCCGTTTCTTCCTGTGCAAACCGCAGGTAAGCGGTGCCAATCGCTCGCAGGCTCGCACGAGCGAAGTCGGCGGGACTGTTTCCGTGGGGCAATTTCGCCAGCTCGGCCTCTATCGCGACGGCCAACGCCGACAAGGCGGCCGAGCGGACCGCTTGCAAGAGCTCCCAACGGCTGGCGAAATGCCTATACGCGGCATTGGGGACCACGCCCGCGCGCTTGGTGGCTTCGCGCAGTACGACCGCGTCGGGCCCGCCGGCGCGCGCCAGTTGGATCCCCGCTTCGAGCAGCGCGCGTCGGAGGTCGCCGTGGCGATACGTGCTGCGTTCCCGGGGACTCGTTGTTGTGTCGGTCACGATTTTATATGTGGACACCGTCCATTTCGCTTGTTATAGCATTGTGGACGGCGTACACAAAGCCGTTTACCGCAACCTGAGGAGGAGAAGCGATGCAAGTCCAACCCTACCTGTTCTTCAACGGCCGCTGCGAGGAGGGCGGCCGATTTCTACCGCCGCACTATAGGCGCCGAGGAGTACCGACGGCTGCGCATGGTTCGGCCGTGCAATTCACCCTGCTTGCCGCGTCGGGCATGATCGGCAACCAGCGCCTCGAGCATTCCGGCGAGCCGCGAGGAAAGTCCTTGGGATCCGACACTTTGGGCGGTAATGCGGGCGCCCTCGCACAGCAGGAACACTTCGTCGGCGAGACGCTCGGGATCGGCGAGCTTGGCATCGCAGCACAGGCGAATAAGCCGTTCGCGAAGCGCGGTTTTATACTCGCGGATGACTTGCCGCGCCGGATGATCCCAATCCGGCAGCTCGACCGCAGCGTTGGCGAGTGCACAGCCGCGCTCGGCCTCGTTCTCCTTGAAGTCAGCGACATGGTGCAGCCAGGCCAGCAGCTGGCCTTGCGGATCGCCCGCGTGGGCGGCGGCGAGCGCATCCCAGGCAGCGTCAAACTCCTGCGTGAGCTCGCTGAGACACGCAGCGACCAGCACATCCTTCGAGGCGAAGTGGCGATAGAGCGTCATCTTGTTGGTGCCGGCCGCCTCGGCGATCGCGTCGACGCCGACGGCATGGATGCCGCGGCGATAGAACAGCTCGCGAGCGGCCGCGAGGATGCGCTCGCGCGGGGGCGGGCTGCCGCCCTGCCGATCGGCGGCTGGCCTAGCGGTTGACACGATAGTGGCCACTTCTTCCCTTGACCCTTGATATGTTACTGAACGGTCAGTATATTAGGTGTTACCGCTCAGTTCCGTTTAATGTAGCACCTGCGCTAGCCGATTTCCACCCCTGTCCCGAAGGGCACCGCGATGGATAACCGCGAGCTGACGCTGACCGATCTTCTGGCCGATCCGATGACCCTGGCCATAATGGCAGCTGATCGGGTCGATCCGGCTGCACTGGAAGCGGCCTTGTCTGGACTGGCCCGGAGGCTTGAGCCCGCCTGGCCGGCAGCGGAGGGCGGTTGCGGCGGCACTGTCTCCGGCGCACGAGCGGAAGCGCATTTCGTGGATTCTTGACGCCCCGTCAAATGAACGCCTACCGACCAGATGCGACAAAGTGCGTGGGCAACAACGATTGTCACAAGGAGGAGGACCAAGCCGTGAGGAAGCCCATCGTATCGAAAGCGCCGGTGTGGAAAGTCATGGCTCTCGGCGCCGGGATCGGCCTCGCCATGCTTTCCTACCCGGTGCATGCCGCGCCTGCGAGCGGCGCCGACACCGTACAGGGCCTCTACGAGGCGCTGCTCACCACAATGAAGAATGGCCGGATCCTCGGGCAAAGCGGGCGTTTTGCGCAGCTCGAGCCGGTCATTCGGCGAACCTTCGACATCCCCGCGATGGCGCGGCTATCGGTCGGCCCGTCCTGGGCCTCTCTAACCGAGGCGCAGCGCCAACAAGTGACCGAGAGCTTCGCCCGCTACATCTCGGCGATCTATGCGGACCGCTTCGACAGCTATTCCGGACAGAAATTGCAGGTGACCGGCGAGCAGCCTGCGCCTGCCGGGGTCAGGGTGAAGAGCCAGATCGTCAAGGCCAATGGCGAGCCAGTCAAGATCGAATACATGATGCGGCGCAACGGCGAGAGCTGGCTGATTTCCGACATCTATCTCGACGGCGCGATCAGCGAGGTGGCGACCCGCCGTTCGGAGTTCGCCGCCATCTTGAAGAACGAGGGCATCGACGGGCTGATCGCCGCGCTCAACCGTAAGGCGGACATCCTGACCGCGACTACGGCAAAGGCGTCGTAGCTGCTCTCCTCGAGCCGGTCGACGCCGATCATTCAGCGTCCGGTTTCCGACACTTTGGCGGAGGCGGCCCATGTGTCGGGTGCCATCCGCGCTGGCCGCTTGCGCGCGTTTCGGCGCTTGGGGATCCGCTCCTGACCCCTCGGAGAACGGTGCCCTATGCTCTGTCGAGTGGAGCACACGCGTTGCGGCGTGATCGGGCAGGACCGCCCCCTGGCCTTGTCAATACCGCGACGGTAGAGACGGAAATTTTGGATAGTTGTGACCGGCGCCGGCTCGCCCAAAACGGAATTGGCCGCTTTAGGCGCACCTTGTCACCCCACGGCGGCGCGGCGATGGACTACTCGCCACCCGAGCTGACTTTTCGATTAGTGTAGGGGCAGGTCCCTAGTGTAAAGATTCCGAAATATCAATGGGTTGGGTTTGATTTTCCATTTTGAGGCGAAATCTGGTATGAGCAGGGCGAGGGGATTGGATCGGGGGATCCATGGTAGCGGCGCGGCGAGTTATCGCGTTGCCGACGGATGCGGGACAGCGGCAACGCCTGCTGGAGATTTCGCGATCTCGGACTGAGCCGACGAGCCGTGTCGAACGAGCGCGGATTATCCTGGCCTATTTGGAGGAGCCGTCGGCCTATGCGGTGGCGCGCCGGGCTGGGGTGACGCACCAGACGGTTACGCGCTGTCTGGAACGAGCGGCAGAACTGGGGGTGATCGCGGCGCTGGATGATCGGCCGCGTGCCGGACGCGACCCTGTCATCACCGCAGAGGCAAAAACCTGGCTGGTGGCGTTGGCTTGTCAGAAGGCCAAGGAGTTGGGTTATCCACACGAACTGTGGACCACCCGGCTGTTGGCCGCGCATGCCCGTCGTCACGGGCCCCCCGCCGGTCATCCGAGCCTGGCGAAACTCGCCCAGGGGACGGTCTGCAAGATTTTGGCAGAGCACGACGTCAAGCCGCACAAGAGCCTGCCCTCGCGAAAGCGGGGGTGCGCTATTATCTCGAAAAACGCGATCCGGAGTTCGAGCCCAAGATGGCCGAAATCCTCTGCGTCTACCGTCAAGTGGCGATGCTGCGCGCCCAAGCTGCAAACGGCGACAGCCGGAGCCCAGAAAGCAGTGACGCAGGGAGCCTCGCCATCATCTCTTACGATGAGAAACCTGGGATCCAGGCGATCGGCACGACCGCGCCGGACCGTCCGCCACTTCCCGGCACCAGCCCCACCGTCATGCGTGATCACGAGTACAACCGCCACGGCACTCTGACCTTGATGGCGGGCATCGATCTGCTCACCGGTAATGTCCACGCCGTTGTCAAAGAGCGCCACCGCAGCCGCGAATTTATCGAGTTTCTCAAGCTCCTCGACACCGCCTATCCTGCCGACACTGCAATTGAGGTCATCCTCGACAACCACTCCGCTCATGTCTCGAAGGAGACCACGGCCTGGCTTGCTGCTCAGCCCATTGGGCGATTTACCTTCACTTTCACGCCCAAGCACGGGTCATGGCTCAATATCATCGAGGGCTTCTTTTCGAAGCTGGCGCGCTCGGTGCTCCGACACATCCGAGTTTCCTCAAAACACGAACTCAAGGAACGCCTGATGGCTTTTATCGACGACATCAATCATCAGCCAATCGTCCCCACCTGGCACTACAAAATCGATGAAGCCGCCTGACCTCCATAGGTGCAGTATTTAGGAAACATCGTACTAGGGGGCAATTTCGTCGTGTGTTGCTGGGTACGTGTGTGGCCGGGTAATTACTACACGAACCTGTCGCCGCTCGAGGATGAGCCGCCAATGAAAGCACTGTTCCTGGGTACGCTCGCCGCCTCGCAAGCTACGGCAATCATCGAATTCATCACTGCCGACGTCCGTACCGGAAATCCTTGATAACAACGAACCGGCACAGGCGGCTGCGGCGCTGGCCGATGCTGCGTGGTCGACACGACAGGGCGGATCGGGCGCGAGGCGTAGCGGCGGTATGAAATTGCCGCCATCGCGCCAAGCTAGCTGCAAGATCGAGATGAGCCAGTCGAGTTGGCTGGTTGCCGGGGTGCTCCCCGGTATTGAGCGTCAACCGCGCAAGAAGCTGGAGCCGAATGCCGAAGGGCTGCTTGGCCTGCTGCATCGCTGGCGGGATGAGGCGATCAGGGCCGGCAAAAAGATCACGCGGGTTGCGGTTGCCTTCGAAGCCGGCCGCGACGGCTTCTGGCTGGCGCGTTGGCTCGAGGCGCGTGGGGTCGAGGCGCACGTGATCCATCCCTCGAGTGTTGCGGTATCACGGGAACATCGCCGGGCGAAAACCGACCGGCTCGACACTGAGTTGCTGAAGCGCGGGTTTTTGGGGTGGCTGCGTGGAGAACGGGGCCATTGCAGCATTGGCGCGCGTGCCAACGATTGCCGAAGAGGACGCCAAGCGGCCGAACCGGGAGCGCGAATGCCTGGTGGGAGAACGCACGCGAATTGTGAACCGGATAAAGTCCACCCTGGCCCGGCTGGGCATTCGCGACTTCAAACCAACCCTGCGCGGGCCTGCCCCCGCGAAGGCGGGGGGCGGCCGAACGTCTGGCAACCGTGCACACCCCGGAGGGCATGCCGCTGCCGCCAAATGCTTTGGCCGAGCTGCAGCGCGATATGGCGCGGCTGGGCTTTGTTGTCAGCCAGATCAGAGAGATCGAGGACGCTCGTCAGAAACGATTGGAACAGCAGCCTGAGACCGGGCCCCACGCCATGGTTCGGCTACTGGCCCGAATCGTCGGTGTTGGTGTCGAGACGGCTGATATGCTGGTCCATGAGGTGCTGTCACGGCCAATGCGTGACCGCAGAGCCGTGGCGCGCTACGCCGACCTAACAGGCGCGCCGGATGAGAGCGGCGCGCATTTCGCCCATGCCCAGCGCGCGGCGGCGCGGCAAACCGTTTTGGGACCGAAGATCGGCGAGGATGTGAAATCCTCCGTTTGGCTGACCATCGGCGGCCCTCGACCGTCTGGCCGGTGCCGAGGAGGTAAGCCGACCTCCGAATGACCCGGCTCTCGTCTTCGCACCTGATCGAGGAAGTCAGGTTCGCATCAAACTCGCCGCTGGAGGGTGCAGTCACGAGCGAGCCCGTCTCTGGGGAAAAGCGCCAGAATTCCCTGCTAGCTGGGAAAATACAGGGAATTTCGCGCAATTATGTAGCTGTCTCACCCTGGCGTGGTGAGACAGCTACATAATTCCGCAAATTCCCTGTATTTTACGCTGCTACCAGGGAACGACGAAACAGAGACGGGTTCGCTCGAGACTGCCTCCTCCAGCAGAGAGTCTCGTGCGAGCCTGAGGTGGGACTCTATCGGCACAAAGGCGACCGCTTTTCTGGCTACCAGCCGGTGCGTCGTAACTGCCCGGCCACCTTCCGCGCTTGCTCAGCACGGTCAAGCGCTCCAAGTTCCCCTTGATTAAGGCAAATACAGCCACGTCGTGCTCGGCTTTTCTGATCCACCAAGCGGATTTGGCGGCCTTATTGCGCCAACCGGTAAAGATCGACGCCGCCATTATAGTTCGGCACGTAGATTTGGCCGCCGTCGACCACCGGCGGGTCGAACTTGTTGAACACAAATTGGACATTCCATCGCTGCGAATCCCAAAGAACCTTCAGCGATCCGTCCGCCGCGAGGTGCACCGGGTCGTAAACGAGGAAGCGGCCATTGACGACCTCGGCATTCGCGTCGCCGTAAGAAATCGTACAGAAAAGAAGCGCCGAATCGGGGTCCGCCCCATTGCTCGATCCTGAGCAAAACCCGCCTGGCATACCACCTGGCGGCTTTTCCCGAACACTGTCGCTGGCATACTCGTGGCTTTCCGCGACGTAGGTCAACGCACCGGTCGCGCTGACCTTCCATTTATGCAGCTGGGAATTCTCGCCCCACGCGAAGATCACCCACGAGTTCAGTACGGGGTCGAAGAACTGCACCGGGGTCATATGGAGATGCGCCGTATCGCCCCAAGGGAAAAAATTCAATGTCTTGGGATCGGTCGGGCAGGGGTCGAGCGGTCCCGGACTCATGGTCAGCCAGACCGGGGGCGCGGCAAGCTTTGCACAATTCGCTTTCGGGTTTGCGAGATCGGCAAGAGTCGTTCCGCCTAGGTTCGCCGTCTTAATCGGATAGGCGAGGCCGTCCTTGCCGCTGGCAATGCAAACGCCGATAGAGAAAATGCAGGCGGGACCGGCCGATCCAAAATCCTCGTCCGACCATGCGCCTTGCGCCATTTCCGGGAAGACGAGAACCGTTGGCTTGCCTCGGTCATTGATCATCGGCACCAGCCTCGCGTTCTTCAACGCGGCGTTAATCCCGCCGCCGGCAGCGCCTTGCATCAGAGCTTCGGAGGGACCGCTGACACCCGATGGCTGCATGGTTGACTCCGGCTTCTGCCCGGTTCTGGCGAAGTCGGTCCAGGGTGTCCAATGATCGACCACCTGCAGCGTTGCCGCCCGGTTACCTGACTGTGGCGTGTATCTCAGCTTGAGGAACGATTCACCGAATTGACTGACGCCGTCGAAATCGCCATTTCCGGTGATGACATAGAGGAAGCCTTGCCCGTCTGCCGCGGCACCTTGTCCGGCCATCCAGACACCGGCGCCCTCGCCGGCCGTCAGCGCCAGCATCGCACTTACCTTGTTGCTTGCCACGTCAAAGGCGAAGCAATAGCCGGATGCGCCTGCAGAAGTCTCGAGGGTCGTTCCCGAACACCCCAGCACCGTCTTCACGCCGTTGACCTTAGTCTCCACGAGCGATGACCGCTGTTTGCGCATTCCCGCATTGAAGTCCTGATTTCCACTCTTTCCCTCGATCAGAACCGGGGGAACGACCTCGCTGCCATCCGCCATGTTCAGTACGAACATGTCATAGCGGGCGGTCTTCGGGTCGCCGCTCTTGTCTGGTGAAACCCAGCAGACCTGGTAGAGGCGCTGCGTGTCGGGGTCGATCACCCCCGTCGATAGGCAGCCCCAAAATTGATTGATCTGATGGGAGTCGATGCTTTGGGACCCCATGACCGGCACACCCAAATTCACCTGCCAGATGCCTGACCCGTCATGCGCGTCGACGCCGCGCACGATGTCGGCCATCGACGGCAGCACCATGACGTCGCGGGTTCCGAGCGCCGTCTTCACATTCGGCAGGATGAGCGGCTGCGCTTCCATGCCGCGCGCATCCCCGATGACTGGAACGATTGTCGCACGGATAATGCCCTTGGCCGCAACCGACGCCTGCGTCAGTTGCCTCTCATGCGGATTCCAACCGCTTCTCGAATTATCCGCGGAGCGCGTCAACCAAGGCTCCATGGTCGTTTGCGCCGCGGAGGTCTCGGTGACGCCAAGAAGAAGCGCGATGATCAACAGAATAAGAGGGCAAGGCTTCATCTGTCCACTCCCCAGGAGAGCCGGGACATGTTCATGCGTAGCCATGGCGGGTTCCGCTTCTTCTTGAGCAGAGGGCATCCTGCCGAGAAGGCGGGGCGCCAGCAATGGGGTCAACAAGAATTCGATTTCTCTAAACGGCTGCTTTGTCAAGCGTTCGGCGGGCGTCGCCCTCATCGCTTCGCGGTGCAGCGTTCAGCGGGTGATCTGCGAACCCCACCTCGGCACGGCGTACCGGTTGGCGACCGCCAGTCGCTTGGGGCGGAGAGATGGCGCAGCAACCGGCGAAATATTACCGGCGAAAAGCCCGCGATTGAGAGCGATCTTCAATTCATTATGGGCCAGCTCGCCCGGATACCCGATCGTATGTGGCTCAGCTGGATGTTGTTGCTCGGCTCTGGCAGCCCGTGAGGCCGATCTTCTGCTATCGACGAGACAGACCGGAAGGCTCTCTTAGTCCAAGATCGTCCCGCATCGGTCGTGCCCCGCGCAAGGCTCGCCGACGGCGGCGTCCTCTGCGCTTCGCGCTCCGCGCCGGACTGATAATCCACGCGCCGGCGACAATCGCGAAGGCGAAAATGCCGGGGATGAGGGCGAGCCAATTGCTCGCTGCCGCCAATGCGCCGGCGCCGCCCCAATTGAACGAAGACAGGGCTTCGGCAAAGGTGGCGATGCGCGACGAGGTATGACGGCGGCGAAAGTGGCTGCGTTTTGCCTGGACGCGAAACCAGAATTGGATCGACGTGGCCGAAGCGGTGGCGGCGACGACGCCCAGCAAGGTGACGAGCGCCGAGATCGGCGCGACGGCCGCGAGCGAGATGATGAACGGTCCGAAGACGCCTGCGATCATGGCCAAAATGGCCTCGGTCTTGGCGCGAAGGACGCGCGCGTTTGTAACCGGAGCCGACGCGATCAGATCCGGCGCATCCTCGCCCGAGATGGCGAGCCAAGCAAGACTGCCGGCTAATTGGCCGGCCGCGATGATCAGCACCGGCGCCAGCAAGGCCGATACCCCGCTGCCTTTATAGAAGCTGAGCCACAGCAAGAACGCCGGTGGCAGCAGGTAAAGCAATTACATCAGGCTCTGCGACACCAGCCAGGGGTCACGCCATAACATGGTCCATTCCTTGCGGCGCAATGCTTGTGCCGGAGACGCGTCGCCAAAACCGCAGGAGCGTCGACCCCGCCGGGTCGGATCCGGTGCGACGCTGGCGGTAGCGAGCGCGAAGCGTCCAAAGCGCGGCGCGAACACCCAGATGGCTGCGGCGAGCAAGGTGGCGCCGAAGCCAATAACGATTGCCAGCGCCGGCAAATTGCCCCGGACGGCGTGCGCCGGCCCACCACAGGACGCTGCCAATATCTGGGGCAGACCTGACTACCGCTTCCGATTGCAGAAAGACAATTTGGGCCGGAACGCCCAAGGGAAGGATTGCGGCGAATTGCACGCCGATGACAAAACTTGCCCCGATCACGGCGGCGACGATCTGCGCGGCGAGCCGCGTTCGCTTGGGACCGACCGCGCGGAACAACCCGGCGGTCAGCGTGACCGCGACAGCGACCGCGACCATGGCCAGTGCTGGGACGACTGCGTAGCCGCTGAGCCAGCGCATCCCGCCGAACCAGGTCAGAACGTTGATGAACGGCGCCGCCAGCGCCAGCGACGTCAACGCGATGGTCGCCGCCATCGCCCCGATGCGCACGGCGAAAAGTCGCCAGGCCGCGACCGGGGAGGAGAGGATCAGATCGAGGTCGCCGCGCCCGTAAAAGCCGCGCGTCACCAGCTCCATCGCTTGCGACAGCATCAACGAGCCATAGAGCGCGAGCACGCCGGTCAGCAGCACCAACATCCGCTTGTGCGGCGGGCTCGCCAAATCCGCCCGGAAGAGCATCAGAGCGGCGAAAACATGCAGCACCAGGACGACGGCGATCACTCCCAGCGCCACGCCGAACCCGGGCCGCCGGCGTCCGGCCGACATCAGCCACAACAAATCCCGCCAGGCGAGCCGCCCTTCGTGCTGCGCAAACCAGAGGATCGCACCGGCCCGGCTCATGCGGCGGCAGTCCTCTCTCCGCCGTCGCTTTCGATGAGAGCAAGGAAGGTGTCTTCGAGGCTGGCATGGCCCGCCCCGGCCTGCCGGCGCAGCGCGTCCAAATTCCCCTCGGCGAGGAGGCGGCCGGCGACCATCACGCCGATGCGGTCAGCCATGCGCTCGGCGACTTCCAGGATGTGCGTCGTCATGATCACGGCGCACCCGGTGCGGGCGTGCTCGCGCAGCACACTCTTGACGAGTTGTGCTGAGCCGGCGTCGAGACCGGTGAACGGCTCATCCAAGATCATCAGTCGCGGTTCATGCACAAGCGCGCCGGCCAGCGCCACCTTTTGGCGTGTGCCTCTGGAAAGCCGTTCGCAGCGCTCTCGCGCGTAAGCCTTCAGCCCGAGCCAGCCGATCAGATCGCGCGCTCTCGCCTCGGCGAGGTCGCTTTCCACCGCCCACAACCCGGCAACGAATTGGAGATATTCCATCGGCGTCAACTTGTCGTAGATCATCGGTTCGTCGGAGAGCCACGCGATGATTTGCTTGGCCCCGACCGGGTCGGCCAATGCGTCTATGCCGAACACCGTTATCGACCCGCGATCCGGCTCCAGCAACGCGGTCACCATCCGCAATGTCGTCGTCTTGCCCGCGCCATTGGGTCCGAGCAGCGTGTAAAATTCGCCGGCGCGAACCGTCAAATCCAATCCGTCGACCGCCGGTCGTTCGAAGCGCTTGGCGAGGCCCCGGATTTCGAGGGCGAAGCAAAGCTGCGTGATCCATTTGTTTTGCCCGGTGGAGGCAGGTTGCGAGGCGGATGCTGGCCGATGTGAAACGCTTATCTATACCGAAAAGCCCCGCCTGCGCTCGGCGAAGTTGCTGTCGCTTACCATGGTTGCCGCAATCCTTTTCCCACGGGCCTTTTCCCACGGGCGGCCGGCGGCGGCGGGTCAGCCCGGGCCGGTCTGCTTGCGCGATAGGTAGTCGGTGCGCAGTTCGCCATAGGCGCGCTCGAAATTGGCGACGAAATTCTGCAGCACGTCGCTGAGGTCCTTGGCGGATTGCGGGCTGAGCCGGATGACGAGGCGCGGGCGCAGCACCGGCGGTTGCGCCGCCCCTTCGCCGCTCCACGTCGGGAACAGCTCGTTGCCGACGAGGACCACCTCGTTCGAGGTCGCCGACAGGTTGAAGCTTGACACGAAAAACGCCGGGACGCCGAGCTCGGCGACCTCGGCCGGGTGCGGTGCGGGCGAGCCTTGCTGGGTTGCCGCCATCCTCTCAATTCCTTTCCTGTGAAGAAGAGCCGCGTGCGTGACGCGGCGCCGTCGCCATCGTCACTACAAAACCTCGCCAAACGGCTAATATCTCTAGGCTATCCCCCGCTCAGCTTCTGCCTGGCCAGATCGGCGTTCGCCTGGATCCGCTTGCGGTCGGCGTCCGACAAGGTCGCGGTGCCGAGGATCTTCCGGCACGACTTCAGGCATTCGTCGTAACGGCCGGTCCAGTAGGCGTTGATGGCGTATTCGTCGAGCAGGCCGTATTCGTAGATCCAATCTTCCGCGAAGAAGGCGTTGTCGGGACGCTGGATTAGAATGCCGCGCTTCGCCAATTCGAACCCCTGCTGGTACCGCTCCTTTAGCCGGCAGAAGCGCGCGACGCCATGGAGCGCCTCGGCGCGGTCGCTGCACGCCTCGTGAGCCAACAGGTAGCTCGCGATCACCGCGTCCTCGTCAAAGCCGAGATCGGCCTCGATGCCGGCCGACCGATAGAGGCTGATGAAGACTTCCTGATCCCAGAGGCCGAGTGCCGCCCGCTCGCGATAGGCGGCGAGCGCCTTTTCCTTGTCGCCGGCGTCGAGATGGGTCTGCGCCAGGTAGAATTTGTAGCGGGCAACCAGAAACGGGTCGGTCTCGGTGGCGAGCGCGCGCTCGAGCAGGCCTGCCTCCTGGCGATAATGCTCGCTCCCCCGATTGCGCCGCCGCGCGATGCCGATGGGCGCGCCCGGAAACCGCTTCTGACTGCGCTCATGTGGCAGAACCCGCCCCCCTCGGCCTCCGTTCTGCAGCTGAGGAATTCGTGCAATACGCCCTCATAGCGCCAAGGAAGCGCATTGCGCAGAAGGTGGGGCCGCCAGTGGCGCGGCTGCTCGCCGGTCTCGATCACGAAGGAATTGGCGTTGAGGTGCGGCATCCGGAAACCCGGAGGCAGTTCGAGCACCTCGTCGGCGTCGATCGTCAACGTGTAATCGCCGCGCTCTTGCGCGAGGCGCAGCGCCTCGGTGCGGTTGTGTCCGAAATCGACCCAAGGCCGCTCATGCAACTCGCCCGGAACATCGCTCAAAATATTGCGAATGATGTCCGGCGTGCCATCGGTCGAGCCGGCGTCGACAACGATCCAATGATCGATCAGCGGCCGAACCGATGCGAGGCAGCGCGCGATTACCGGCGTCTCGTTTCTGACGAGCATCGCCAGACAGATCTTTTGCCGCCGCGATTTGACGATCGGGCGAGCCGCCGGCTCGAGTATTGTCGTGGTGGCGCAAGCCGGCGCGGCAGCAGGGGGCGCGGCCGGCGGATCGGCGCCGTGCAGCGCCGGATCCTTCGGGTACCAGCGGCGCAACCAATCCAAATTCTGCCGCCCGTCATTGAGCTCGTACCAGCCCTTGCCGGTGAAGACGTTCATGACGGTGGCGAAATAATCCTCGTACATGTCGCCGACGCGCTCGATCGAATAGTTCGCCGCCGCCCAGTCGCGGCAGGATTGCGGCGAGATCCGGCCGATGTTGCGCGCCGCCCACACGAACTGCTCGAAGGTGCGGCAGCGAAAGCCGGTGACGCCGTGCAGGTTGATCTCGGCAAAGGCGCCGTAATCGTTGGTGACGATCGGCGTGCCGGACAGCATCGCCTCGACCTGGACGCCGCAAAACGGCTCGAGGAAGGTCGACGGCAACAGCATCGCCTTGGCGCGGCTCATCAGCCGCTTGCGCGTCTCGGTATCGGCAAGGCCGACATGCGTGACATAGTCGGACACCGGCCGCCCGGTGCGCGCCATGTATTGCTCGACCTCGCCCGGCCCGGCGACGACGAGGCGGCCGCCGATCTCCTCGACGATCTGCACCGCGATATGGATGCCTTTGCCGCTGTAGACCCGGCCGAGGAACAGGAAATAATCGTCCTTGTCGGCGGAGAATTCGAAATCGCCGAGATCGAAATAATTGGGGATGACGACGTCGTACCACATGCTGTTGCTGGTGCGCGCGACGTGTTCGAGGCCGAGATAGGCGTGCAGGATCGCGTAGGATTCGAACACCTTATAGGGCGCGAAATGCCCGCCGGCATACATGGTCGGCGGATTGTTTGCGTTTATGATGCTGAGCGGTCGGGTGGCGCAGCCATTAGTCGGCATGGCGCGGCTGGTGCAGGAATACGAGGAGGTCAGTGCGGCGATCGGCGAGGCCGGCGCGGTGTTGAACCGGCCGTTGGAGATCGACGCCGCCTCGGGCGGGTTGCGGCCGAAGTTTGCCGGCGCGATCAGCTTTCAGGATGTCACCTTCACCTATGGCGGCACCAAGATCCCGGCCTTGTCGGGGGTGAGCTTTTCGATCCCGGCCGGGACGATGCTCGGCATCGTCGGCAAGAGCGGCTCGGGCAAGTCGACGGTCGCGCGCCTCTTGCAGGGCATCAACCGCGACTACACCGGGTTTTTGAAGATCGACGGGGCGGATCTGCGGGAAATCAATCTGCGGCATCTGCGGCAGAGCCTCGGGGTCGTGTTGCAGGACAATTTTCTGTTCCGCGGCTCGATCCGCGACAACATCATCTCGGGGCGGCCGGGGCTGACATTGCCCGATGCGGTCAATGCGGCGCGGCTGGCCGGCGCCGAAGAATTCATCGAGCGCATGCCGAACGGCTACGAGACCTATGTCGAAGAGGGTTCGCCGAACCTGTCGGGCGGGCAGAAGCAGCGGATCGCGATCGCCCGGGCGTTGATCCACGACCCGCGGATCCTGATCCTCGACGAGGCGACCAGCGCCCTCGACCCGGAGAGCGAGGCGGTGGTCAGCGCCAATCTCTCGCGCATCGCCGCAGGACGAACGATGGTCATCGTCTCGCACCGCTTGGCGTCCTTGACCGAATGCGACCAGATCCTCGTCCTGGAGCAGGGCAAGGTCATGGACATCGCGCCGCACCAGGTCTTGCTCGAACGCTGTGCAATGTACCGCCAGCTGTGGGCGCAGCAGCACCGCCACCTGGACGGCCGCGGCCCGCGCGGCGCCATCATCCCGAGGCTGGTCCGCGGCGAGTAGAAGATTGAGAATGGACTCCGTTTGCGTTGTCATTCCGGGGCGCGGGCGCAGCCCGCGAGCCCGGAACCTAGGGACACGGGCCTATGAAAGCGTCGGAAAGGTTGGTGTTCATGGGTTCCGGGTCTGGCCCTTCGGGCCATCCCGGAATGACACTCCTTGGCATCAGCCCTCCAAGAGATTTTTTCTCCGTGATCTCCGGGTCTCCGTGGTGAACCTATCTCGCCGCACTGCCCGCGCCGGCACTGCAGTAGCGCCGAGCGGTTGACTTCCTGGCCGGCAACGGCGCCGGTTTCCTTGCAGTAGCCGAAAATTTGCAGCTGGGTCATTTTCGACTGGACTTCCCGGCCGCGCCACGCATTGCTGTACGCAGGCGGCGTGCCAATAGCATTGGCCGTTGCCGGCGCGATAACGCAGCCACGGCGAAATTGACGATCCACAGGCAGCTTTGAAAGGGATTTAGCGGGAGAGATCACCTTGATCAGCCGTTTTGCCATCAGCTCGGAAAACATCGGGAACCGCGGTGCGCGAACGCGTTCCCGCCGCGCAGTATGGACCAAGAGCGCTACATGATCGTCAGAGCGATCGAGCGCGGGCTATCCGAGGACAAGCTTGCCAGGGCACTCAATGTCGACATCAAGCGAGTCAAGACCAAGCGAACATTGCTCGACGGGGTGTGTCCCGAGGTCGCCGAGATGCTCAAGGACAAGACCGTAGACACCGACGTATTCACGCTTTGGCGTAAGATGAAGCCGCTGCGGCGCATCGGGGCGGTCGAGCTGATGTTGGCGATGAACAACTTCACCGCCCGCTACTCGCATGCGCTGCTGAGAGCGACCCGACGGGAGGACCTTCTCCAACTCGGGAAGATCCCGCCTGATCCGCAATCCACGGGTGAGCCGTTATCTCGAACGCGATCACCCGGAGATGCTGACCGAATTCAAAGCTGTCGCTGCCGCCACGTCGTTGGAGGAAACTGCCTGCGGGGTATCGGAAGAGCCCGCCTTCTTGGGTTGATAACACGATCAACGGTGCCACCGGGGGCCCCCGCAAGGTCAGTAAACCTCGCAGTGCGGGTCCAGGCCATGCGGATCATGCGTTCTCAGTCGAGCAACTCCATGCTCGGATCGGCCCAACAACGCCACAAGATTATCCGGAAAACACTGGCTTTGCTCGGCGGCAAGAGTGTGAGTGTGGTCACCGCCGGCACTGGGCCGACGCCAACAGGAGACCCCACCCATGCGCGTCATCGGCAATGACGGAATTATCCTCTGTCGCGGGCCGCCGGCCGCAGTGAAGGGGACGAGATTGTCGTCGCGGCGGGCGAGGAATTGCACGCCGCCTCGCTGAGCGGCAAGCGGCTGCTGGCGCTACGGAATGCTCTGCCCGGTATCGAAAAGCGGAGAAAGGTCGGCGACCGCGAGGCGCTGATCGATCAGCTGTGGTCGGCGATCGAGGCCCTGCCTGACCCCGACCAACAGTCCAACACGAAACCCCCGTCGAAGCAGGATACGGTGGTCGCAATGCTGCAGCGGCCCGAGGGCGCCACGATCGAGGAAATCGCAAAGCGTGATGGGTTGGCAGCGGCACACGGTGCGTGGCCTCTTCCCCGGAACCCTGAAGAAGAAGCTCGGGCTGACCCCCGCGTCGGCCCAAGAAGAACGCGGCCGGGTCTACCACCTTGCCGCGCCGGAGCGGGCATGAGCTGCGCAATCCAAGATGCAACGGCTTGCCGGGAGGCGCTTTCGCGCCTCCCCGAGTTCGACCTCGGCGCACTTCGTCAGAGGCGTCGTCGCACCTCAGCCGCGAGCTGTCGCATACCGGATGCAGGAAGTTGCTCTGGGCGGCCTCCGTCCGCAGCGGCAGCGGCCATCTCACGCGGTCAAGAAAGGCCGACGCTATCGCTACTGCGTCTCAGCGGCGCTGATCGCCGCGGGGGCAAAGGATGGCACGCCAAGCTGGCGGCTTGCCGCTCAGGAGATCGAGGATGACGTAATCAGGATCCTGGTGGACGCGCTGAGCGGCCCGGCAAAATTGCTCGACCGACTCGGGATGACCGGCATGCCCAGCGAGCAGGTTCGCAAAAGGCTGGGCCGAGTAAGCTCAGTTGTCATCCTGCTCGGTTGTTGGGGGGATGGGCGCCGGAGATAGGCCGGCCGTCGACGGGCGGCTAATGCGATAGCCGTTTCAACCAGAGATGCGCCGCCTTTTGCGAGAGAGACGGAAGCCTTTCCCATCGTGTTACAGCCTACAATTTTTGGGCGCCGAACAGAGAATACCACAACCTATTGTAGTAGAATTGCCGCCCGCCTGGAATGACGCGCGCGAGCCGAGAGCGCAAACCGGCGGAAAACGTGTCAATTGGAAGAGACGAAACGGCGCGACGGGTCACGCCTATTGCGGCGGAGCTGCGGACACCCTAGCTTCCCCGTTGCGGAGTGGGGCTGGGCGGTGCGTTAGGCCGCATGTTGCCCCGGGGCCGATACCTACCTCTTGGGGGCCGTCTCTGTCGAAGTCGTGGCTTCGACACATGGTCGCCCACCTGCTACGGCGGGCCACGGAGGAGTTGCACGCCGACGGCTGAGCCGGCTCCACTCCGCAACCATCTCCCTCCTGGGGCGCCGCGTGAATATCCTGTTTTGTGGAGACGTCGTTGGACGGTCCGGCCGTGAGGCCGTCAAAAAGCACGTGCCGGCGTTGCGCCGTCAGTTCGCCCTCGACCTGGTTGTTGTCAATGCCGAGAACGCGGCCGCCGGCCGCGGCCTGACCGAACGCCTCTGCGGCGAATTTTACGATTCCGAAGTCGATGTCTTGACCACCGGCAACCATGTCTGGGACCAGCGGGAGATCATCCCCTATCTCGACCGCGATCCGCGGGTCCTCCGTCCGGCGAACTTCCCAAAAGGAACCCCCGGCATGGGTTGGCGGCTCCACCCGGTCGGAGGGCAGAGCGTCCTCGTCGTGAATCTGATGGGCCGGCTCTTCATGGATGCGCTGGACGATCCGTTCGCCCGGCTCGAAGAGCTTCTGGCAGAGTTCCGCCTCGGCGTCGACGCCGCGGCCATCCTCGTCGATTTTCACGCCGAGGCGTCGAGCGAAAAAATGGCGCTCGGTCATTTCGCCGATGGCCGCGTCTCCGCCGTGTTCGGGTCGCACTGCCACGTGCCGACCGCCGACAACCACATCTTTCCGGCCGGCACGGCTTACCAGACCGATGCCGGAATGTGCGGCGATTACGATTCCGTGATCGGCATGCAGAAAGGCCCGGCGGTCCTTAAATTCGTCACCAAAATGCCGGGCGAGCGCGCGCAAGTCGCCGACGGCGAAGCGACGTTGTGCGGCATCCTGCTCGAGACCGACGACAAAACCGGCTTGGCCCTGTCGGTCGAGCCGATCCGCATCGGCGGCCGTCTCGCCCCGCACCTGCCGCAGCGCTGAGAATTCGATCTGACAGCCCTGTCCCTGTTCCGCGATCGACTGATTCCCGATGGGCTTGGCAATGTCGTCCAGGCTTTTGCCCACCGGAACTACCGGATCTATGCGAGCGGGAACGCGGTCTCGCTGATCGGCGTGTGGATGCAGCGCGTCGCGGTCGGTTGGCTCGCCTGGACTTTGACCCATTCCGGCGCCTGGCTCGGCATCATCTCGATGGCCGAATTTTTTCCGGTGGTGTTTTTGAGCCCGCTCGCCGGCGCCCTCGCCGACCGCCGCGACCGGGTCGGCATCATCCGGGTGACGCAGATCGCCGGCAGCATCGAGGCGACCCTGGTTGCGGTTCTCGTCTACACCGGCGCCATCTCGATCGAGCTGTTGTTCGCGTTGACATTGCTTCTCGGCGTCTTCAACGCGGTGGCGCAGCCGTCGCGCTTGGCATTGATCCCGACCCTGGTCGATCGCGCGGCATTGCCTTCGGCGCTGGCCATCAATGCCATCATCTTCAATTCCGCCCGCTTCCTCGGGCCGGCGGTCGCGGGCATCGTCATCGCCAAGGTCAGCGTTGGCGCCGCCTTTGCGGTCAATGCCGGAACCTACATCGTGTTTCTCATCGCGATGGCCAATTTGCGCGGCATCCCGGCATTGCCGGTCGCCGCGACGCAGAGCGTCCTCAAGGCCTCGGCCGAGGCCTATGGCTATGCCAGCCATCATCCCGGGATCGCGCCGATGCTGCTGCTGTTCACGATCACGACGGTCGGGACGCGCGGCTTTGTCGAGCTGTTTCCCGGGTTTGCCGACAGCGTCTTCGGGCGTGGGCCGGAAGGACTGGCGACCCTGACCTCGACGGTCGGGCTCGGCGCGATCTTCGGGGCCGGGTGGATGTTGCTGCGCCCGGCCATCACCGGGCTGACCCGCCTCGTGCTCGGCAACACCCTGATCATATCGCTGGCGATCCTCGCCTTCACTCTGACGAACCAGTTCTACCTTGCCCTTCCCTGCGTCTTCGTCGCCGGCGCCGCGATGACGATCACTGGGGTCGGCGCGCAGACCTTGATCCAGGCGGCGGTCGATATTCGGATGCGCGGCCGGATCATGGCGCTCTACGGAATGATCTTCCGCGCCGGCCCGGCGGTCGGGGCAGTGCTGATGGGCTCGCTCAGCGGGCATTTCGGCCTGCGGCTGCCGCTCGCGGTCGGCGCGCTCGTTTCCTGCGGCTTTTGGCTATGGGCGCGGTTCAAGCAGAGGCGCATCGCCGAGACGCTCGAAGCCGACCCCGTCGCGTTATCGGCCGGCACCGTGCCGGCGGCGGCCGGAACCCCGACATGACGGTCCCATACCTGTTCTGCTTCGGCTTCGGCTACACCGCGCGGGTGCTTGCGCGCCGGCTCGCCGCCGAGGGCTGGATCGTCGCCGGCACCTGCCGAACCGTCGACAGGGCCACAGCGCTGCGTGCAGCGGGGTTTCCCGTCGAGGTCTTCGACTGCGACCACCCGTTGCCGGGGAAAGCGTTGGACGGAGTGACGCAACTTCTGGTGTCGGTTCCGCCCGATGCCGCCGGCGACCCCGTGCTGGCGATGCATGGTGAGGACATCCCGAAGATCGAAAGCCTCTGCTGGCTGGGTTATCTGTCGACGACGGGTGTGTACGGCGACCGCGGCGGCGGCTGGGTGGACGAGACCGCCGAGTTGTCGCCGAGCGGCGAGCGCGGCCGCCGGCGGGTTGTCGCCGAAGCGGGCTGGCTCGATCTGCGTCATCGCCGCGGGGTACCGGTGCACATATTCCGCCTCGCCGGCATTTACGGCCCCGGCCGCAGCCCGTTCGAAGCGCTGCGCGCCGGCACGGCGAAACGGATCGACAAGCCGGGCCAGGTATTCTCCCGCATTCATGTCGAAGATCTGGCGCGTGTGCTCGCCGCCTCGATCAGCCGGCCACGGCCCGGGGCCGTATATAACGTCTGCGACGACGACCCTGCGGCGCCCGAGGCTCTCGTCGCTCATGCCGCCGCGTTGCTCGGCGTGTCGGCGCCGCCGCTCGTGCCATTCGAAGCCGCCGAGCTCTCGGCAATGGCCCGCAGCTTCTACGACGACAACAAGCGGGTGTCGAACCGGCTGATCAAGAGCGAGCTCGGTGTTACCTTGCGGTATCCGGACTACCCGAGCGGCTTGGCTGCCGTCCTCGCCGACGAGACTTGCCCAAAGACTCGGCATCCGGCATCGTCCGACTAGTGCATAGATGCCTACGGATGATTCCGTGCGATGCGGCCCGTCCTCGTCTTCCCGGCGAAGGCCGGGACCCATTTCTGCCATGGGCACCGGCCATCGCCGGTGTGACAGGATTTGTGATGTGAACCTTGGTCCGCCCTTGCCGAGCGAATCTTCCGAATGCATCTGAACACTAGAAGACCCATCCGGCTTTGGGAGGAAATGGCGGTATGACGACCTACAACGTCTTGACCATGGGCGCTTCCTACGGGTCGCTCCTGGCGACGAAGCTGCTGTTCGGCGGCCACAAGATAACGATGGTGTGCCTCCTGGCGGAGGTGGAGGCGTTCAACAAAGACGGCGCCCGAATACGGCTGCCGATCAGAGGCAGAAAGGAGCCGATCGAGCTCGAACTCGCGGAAATTGCCGGGCAAGCTCACCGCGGCCGGCCCCGGCGATGTCAACCCGAAGGATTACGATCTGGTCGCCTTGGCGATGCAGGAGCCGCAATACCGCTCCCCCGGCGTTCGCGAATTGCTCGACGCGGTGGCGCGGTCGCGCGTGCCGTGCATGTCGATCATGAACATGCCGCCCTTGCCTTATCTGAAGCGCATCCCCGGGCTGAAAACCGACGCGCTCAAACCCGCCTACACCGATGCGAGCGTCTGGGACAATTTCGAGCCGGGGCGCCTGACGTTGTGCAGCCCGGACCCGCAGGCCATCCGGCCGCCCGGCGAGAAGATCAACGTCCTCCAGGTCACCTTGCCGACCAATTTCAAGGTGGCCCGGTTCGACTCCGACAAATCCACCGCGATGCTGCGCGAGATGGAGGCGGACATCGAGGCGGCGCGGTACGACCCGGGCGACGGGCCGATCCAGCTGACGGTCAAATTGAAGGTCCACGACTTGATCTTTGTGCCGCTGGCCAAATGGGCGATGCTGCTGACCGGCAACTACCGCTGCGTCACAAAGGACGGTGCGATCGACATCAAGGATGCCGTGCACAACGACCTCGAAGCTTCACGCGCGGTCTACAATTGGGTCTGCGGCATATGCGAGCGCCTGGGTGCATCGCCCAACGACCTGGTGCCGTTCGAGAAATATGCTGCCGCCGCAAACGATTTGGTGCGGCCATCCTCGGCCGCCCGGGCCCTCAACAACGGCGCCCCCAATATCGAACGGACGGACCGGCTCGTGCAGCTGACCGGTGCGCAATACGGCATGCGCAATGCGGTCGTGGATCAAACGGTCGCTCTCGTGGACGCCCGCCTGGCCGCCAACCGAAAAGCCGCCGCCTGACCTCTCGGAAACCCGTTTCAACCACGAGGCGCGGAGAGCACGGAGAGCCTCTGCCCGCCAAATCCCGGGTTCGGCCTCACTGGCGGTCAATGGACCGTGCAGGAAGTGCGGGTAACGCGGTAGGTCGAAAAATACCCGATCGTATGGGTTGAGATGCGCAGAAACGCATATTCGCTGAAACCGGGCTTCAGCTGGTCGACGACCTCGAGGCGGCAGGTGTTGCCCGGCGCCAACGTCACAGTCATCGTGCGCGTGCTTTGCGGATCATTCTGGACGCGCACGAGCCGGCCGTCCGGCGCCACCCGCCAAGACGCATATGCCGCTTCGTCACCGGAGCTGCTCAGCACCTGGCCCATCGCATTTCGATCTTGGTAGGGACCGGCGCTGCGGTCGCGGCCCTCGGAAAGATTGCCGCCCCCAGACACCGTGATCTGCAGGTTGTGGTGCACGGCGATGCCGGAGTGAACTTCCGGCCGCACCATATCCATCACCGAATCATAGGTGAGATCGATCACCGTGTTCGCTGCAGCATTCCCCGGCAGAGCGCCGAATGCCATCAACGCGGTGACCACGGACATCCACCGCCAAGCCGCTTTGCCATGTCGACCGATCATCGTGCTTGTCCGCCCATCTAAGGCGTTGGGGTATCTGACATCGTGCGCTCTCCGCCAATCGGGCCATTCTGTCCACGAACAATAGTCGGCTTCCCCTCCAAGCCGGAAGGGCCGATGACGAACGCGACCACGCGGGCAGTCAGCCCTCGCTCGACTTTACGTCCCTCGCGGACTTGACGATCTAAGGCTGGGAAAAAGGGGAGTCCCCGCACCCACAGAGGCATACCGATATGACCGGCGTCTAACCCGTGCGCCGCGCGCACTCCAATTCCACCAGCGTTGCTTCGGCGTTGCGCAGCATGCGCGCGATCCGCGCGGCGATCAGGAGGGCGCTGTCCGGATGCGCCAGCAGGAATTTGCGAAAGCGCTCGAACTCGAGGGACAAGATGCTGCACGGGGTCGTAGCCGTCACCGTCGCGGTACGGAGGCCGCTTTCGAAAAACGCCACTTCCCCGAGCAAGGCGCCGCGAGAGAGACGCTGGACCACCCCTTCCCGGCCGGCTTGCGAGACCGACAGCTCTCCGCTGTGGACCACGAAGACGCGATCGGCGGGCTCGCCCTCGACGCAGACAACCTCACCGCTCCAGTAACCTTCTTCCCGCAGCGCCGATGCAAGGGCGGTGCGTTCCGGTCCGGGAAGCTGGCGGAATTCGCTAACCATCTCCAATGTCGCCAAGCGTTCGTCGAGTGTCATTGAACAGTTCCGGTTTCCGCCGCGTGCCAGCTTCGAAACAAGTCATTATGCGCGGCCAAGCTCTCCCACGAATCCTGGCCGGCGAGGCTGCCTTCGTTGATGAACAGCACTCGGCCGCAGGCTTTTGCCACTTCCATGTCGTGCGTGATTGCGATGATGGACCGCGTTGCCGACTCCCGCTCGAGCGCGGCGATGACATTGGTCTTCAAATGCGGATCAAATGCCGAGGTCGGCTCGTCGAGAAAGATGAACCGGGCCGAGCTGACGAGCACCCGCCCCAAAGCCACCAATTGCCGTTGCCCGCCGGAGAGGCGCCCGCCGAGGCGTCCGATCGGATAATTCAATCCCGTCTCCAAGACAAAGGCGTCGAGAGTTGTTTCACGCAGATGTTCGATCAATACATGATCGATTTGCGCCGAACGACGGGCATTCGCCCGATCGGGCACGGCAAAGAGCAGGTTTTCGCGCCACGTCAGCAGCGGGTTGAGACGCAGAGGGTCGAGCGGTTCGGCCAGGCCGCTTGCCAGCTGTCTGAGCATGTCGTCGAAGCCCGCCGATCGCGGTGATTGCGCCGAGCCAAGAAGCATTTCGAGCAGATTTTCATCGAGTTCCTCGATCCTGGCCGAAAGTGCGATCGCAATCAGCAGGGCGTTGGATTTCACGCTGCGAGCAGCGGCCTCCGGTGCCAGGTCGATGAATTCGAGCGCCATCGAGCGCAGTTGCCAAACTGCCGGGTCGATGAAGATGGAGGCAATCCCGTTATAGGCTTCCGGGCTGGTGGATTGTTCGAGCAACGGGGCGCTCTGCTGGATCAGCGATCTTCCAAGCTGGGCCAACCCGCGGCCCAAAGCGTCTCTTGCCAACCCCCGCAAGATCGACTCCGCCTCGCGTGTCAGCAGGCGGGCGGGAAACCGGTTGTGATCGACGGCGCAATTTAGCCGATTTTCAATCACGAACTGACGCGGCGCCGCATTACCCGTTCCAAGGGGGCGCATGGTAACACCCAGCTCCGCCGCAACGGCGTCGCGCAATTCACGTCGCGAACTAGCGATATCGATGCTTTGACTGCGGTCGGGGTGCATGTGCGCCGGGTATCCGTCCAAGCCCTTTTGCCGGATCAGGTCCATGGCGCCAAGCGCGGTTAACGTTTCCACATAGCGGGCCAAGGTCTCCTGGCCGGGGGCGGACTTGGCGAAGAAGAGGTTGTCCCGCAACGTCGCGTCGAATAGGATTGGGCGCTGCGGCAAATAGGCGAAGCGGCTCGCGTCGCCCTCGCCTTCGAACGGTTCCTCGAGCCCGCCGTAACTTATGACCCCACCGACCGGCCTCTGACGGCCCAGGATCAGCCGCACCAGAGTTGTTTTGCCGGAGCCGGCCGGGCCAATGATGCCGGTCAAACCTTGTGCCGGGATCTCACAGCTGATCCCATCCGTTCCACCGCGGACGATCCCGTCGGGATGAAATTGATAGCGGATGTTGCGCAATACAATGGCTCCGGGCGTCACGACGCCGGATGGCAAATCGATCGCTCGATCATCCCGCTCCGTCATCCGCGACACTGCCGGCTCGCCGGCGCCGCCTGCCGGGTGGAAAAAAGCCTGATATTGGCTGAGGCGCTTGGCCGATACACCGGCGATCTGGAACTGAAGCAACATCCTGGCAAGTTCGGTGAAATTGAAATACAACTGTGGTAAAGCAATCGTTAAGACTACGAGTAGACGTGTATCGATCAGCCGATCGGGAGAACCGGCCCCGGCGCCCCCTGTATGGACGAGCGCGAGAACGACCAACAGGACACCAACGAGACCGAAAGCGAAGGTCGTCTGTTGATGGAGGATACTGCGACGGTTGACGTCGGCATACTGCACCGCCAAGCCGTCACGAAAGCGTTGCAGTCGTTCGAAATCTCCGATTACCCGGGTATAAAGGTTCTGCACCTGTATCTCCGGGACCCCCTGCAATGAATCCTCGAATGCCGCCTTGACTCTGTCGTCACTGACCCGCGCCTCGTCTTCCACGCTCTGCATTCTGCTGAGCGACAGCTGAGATGCCAAGACGCCGACGACTGAAATGACCAAGCCGATCAAAGCCGCGACCCAGCTTTGATAGATTAGAACGTAGGCGATTGCCAGTATGGTCGCCGAGTTGGCGATGATCTGCGCAAACGTCCGGCGGCGTCCGCTGACCCGCAGAAGATCACCGCCCAGGCGGTTGATGACCTCCGACGGGGAGCGGCGGACATAGAACTCGTCATCCTGCTGCAGGAGATTGCGGAGGACCTCGCGTTCGATGTGATGTGTCGCCTGCTGGTCTAGGCGAGCGCCGACGCCGAATCCCCAATAGTCCAAAGCCCCCTTCAGCAATAGCGAAATACCGAGAGCGACGACGAGAAGGCTGGATAGCCCTGTGCCGCACCCCGCGAACAGGGCACCCGCTCTCCCGATCCAGCCGGGGCCGCAATCGGGCGTCGTCGGTGCAGCATCGTGACCCATGACTCCCGGCAAAAAGCTCAGAAGCTGAAGGTTTGCGAAGGTGGCCAGCGCCGACAATAGACTGAGAGTGACCAACGACCCCATCTGCACTCGATATTCCGGGGCGAATACCCTCAACCAGTAGGCCAGAGGCCGCACTCCGCCGACCGAGGGCCGCGCACTGGCCATATCCATTGCCGGCATTATCGTGTTCCCTCTGAAGATGCTGCCAGCCTAGACCATGTCCGCTGCGGCGTAGGCCGGTTGAGGTGGCGCCACGGCGTGCAGCAACGTTGGGCGGGGGATTGCTCTGGTCGTCGCCGCCTATCCCCAGGCATGAACAAGGTGGGCCACCGCGGATCTTACGCTTTTCCTCGTCTCAGACATACAGAAGAAGACGATCTCGATGGCAATCGGGCGGGGGCAGAGGTACGCCCTTGCTGCGCGATCGCCAACGCGCCGAACACGGTGCGGCAATTGTTGAGCTTTCTGTCGTGTCGCGCCACGGGCGCGGCTCGCCCCACCACCAGCTCGTCATGGTCGTTCCGATCAGCGCAGCCCAGCGAGTCTTTCTCGGGCTCAGACATTTTGCCGGCATGAAGTGTCACAAATCTGGCATGATATTAACGAATAATCTGTACCAGCCTGATCTCAAGAAAAGCCTTGGTTAATCCGTTATCGCCCAAATTTTGCCTTCTTTCGGCGTTTAAACGCAACAGTTCGATCCATTGTTGAAGGGAGGAGTTTATATGAGCGTTTTGCGTGGACCGGACGGCACGTTCTACGACGTGCCGGAGGACCAGCTGACGACCTACAAGGTCCCGCCCGAAAAAGTGAGGGAAACCTTGGAGAAGGCCGGTGTCCCTGCCCCGGCGGGCCAGATGGGGCCGGGTGGCGGCGGGGGCCGGCCGGGAATGGGCATGCATGGTGGCCCTGTCGTCATTCAGATCTATCCGCCTCCGATGGGCGGTCCAGCGCCAGGCCCGGGCGGCGGCCCCGCTCCGGAGGGAGGACCAGGTGGGCAGGGTCAGGTCGATCCCTACTGGTGGTGGAGACAATGGACCCAGTACTACTGGTACTATTACTGAGTAGCTCGGCGCATCGGAACTCCGTACTGATTTACAAGCAGACGTGGAGACGAACCAAAAGAGTGTGATCGGCGTAGGCTTGGCCTCCCGTCCGTTCCTGTACAAGCATGTTCTGGCGCAGGCGGATGTGTTGGATTTCGTCGAGATCGCAGCCGCGCAATATCTCAACCCGACGCAGCAACGCGTGCTGGATCGAGATGGGTTGCGACTGGACGAGACAGCGCTCCGGCTGCCTTGCGTCGTTCACGGCAACTTTCTGTCGATCGGTTCCGTGGAACCGATCGACAGGGCCTTGATTGCGCGCCTGCGCCGATTGCTGGAGCGAACCCGCGCCGCCAGCTTCAGTGATTATCTGGCGTTTGACCGGCTCGGCAAACTCTCGCTCGGGACGCCTCAGGCGTTGCCCTTTTGCGATGCCGCGGCCCGTTGGGTGGCCCGGCGCTGCGCGGCGGTGAAGAGCATCCTCGGCGCGCCCTTCCTGTTGGAGAATGCGGCCTATTCATTTCCGGCACCCTCATCGTGTTGGACCGAGGCGGAATTCATTGGTTTGGTTGCCGAGTACACGGATTGCGCCCTGCTGCTGGATCTCGGCGCGCTGTTCATAAACTCGCAAAATCATCACTACGATCCGTTGGATTTTCTGCGGCAGCTGCCGGGCGAGCGCGTCGCTCAAATCCGCATCGGCGGCGTCCGGCACCACGCCGGCGAATGGCGCCATGACCGCAGCAAGCCAGTGCTGGACGAGATATTCGCGCTGCTGGATGCGGCGCTGGCGTTGACGGATGCCGACACGGTCGTCCTCAAGCGGGACGGCGGCTATTCTCCTTTTTCAGCGGTCATAGACGAGGTGAGGCGGGCGCGGCAAATCTTCGCGCGGCACCGCGCGCATATCCCTGCGGGTCGACGGCACTTCGCGGCGGGAAGGCGCGCCGGCGAGGTCGGAGGCATGCCCGACGATTTCGACGAGTTAGAAAGTGTCTACTTGGCGCTGCGCCACTATCAGCTGACGCTGATCGAGCGATGTCTCTCGTCCGATGGGGATGCGGCAGGGTTGCCCGCTAGCGGACGATGTGACACGCTTGCGATCCCCGCGGCGAGGCTCCGGTCCCTTGCAGCCGAGATCAACACGCGTTCGGGGCATGCCGCCTATCTCAAGAACCTTTTCCGGGAACAGCAGCTGGTCGCTTGGATGATGCGAGACGCTCGCTCGAGGCAATCGTAGAGAGGCGGGTAGCGATATGGCGACAGCCGGCGTTGGCGAATCCGCCCAGCCCGGGGCTGATTTCACCGGCGAGTTGGTAGCGGCGGGCAGACGAGCCCTACTTGGGGTCCTCGGCGCGCTATGCGCCCGGATCGATGCCGCCGAGTCCTCGATCCTTCGCCCGCAAGGTGACTCGGATCTCGTTTTCGTTGCTTCGACCAATCCTACACTGATGGCCGCGAACGTACCCAAGGTCCCGATCGGCGGAAGCTTTGCTGGGATCGTCTTTCGGACCGGGCAGATGGTCGCGGTGGCCGACGCCGAGCGGCAGCCGGGCCATTTCGTCGGAATCGACACGGTCGTCGGACGAGCCACGCGAGAATACGCCGCGCTGCCGATTGCCGACGGCACGGCCCTGTTCGGCGTCTTGACGCTCGTCAATCGCGCGAGAGCCGCCGAACAGGGTACGCGACCGTTCAGCGTCGACGAACTGAGAATGGCTCAGCAGGCGGCCTCCGATCTGGTCGGCCCGATGGCCATACTGGACGGCCTCGATCGCGGCTCGGCGCGCGCGCCTCGGGATGGCCTGCTCGGGGCCTTCGGCGACGATTTCGTCTCCGACCTGCTGGCCCTGAACGAGACAGGCCGGCGCGTCGTCCAGGCCGTGGTCGCCGTGTTGATCCGCGACCAGCACAGTGAGCGGCCATGACCGCGCGACGACCGGCTCTGCTGGATCTGGTCGATCCCACGCGGATCAGCCGTGCCTTGCACGAAGGTGACGGTCGGGGCGTCAGGATTGCGGTCATCGATAGCGGCGTCGACGGACAGCATCCGGCAATCGCCAAGAGGGTGCGTGCCCAGTATGACGTGGTGACGGACCGCTTCGGCACGCGCTGCGTTCCCGGTTCGCTGATCGACAGCATCGGACATGGCACTGCGACCGCCGGCATTGTCGCACAGATCGCGCCGGCGGCCGAGATCGAGAGCATCAGGGTCATCGGGGCGAGCGCGCACGGAACCTCCGACCAGCTGATGGCGGGCTTGTCGTTCGCCCTCGAGCAACGCTTCGACGTTATCAACATGAGCCTCGGGACGACCGACGACCGTGCCTGGCGGCGCTTGAGCGCGCTCGCGGATCGCGCCTTCTACGAAGGGCGAATCATCGTCGCAGCGGCAAACAATTACGGCGTCGCCGCTCTCCCGGCGCAATTGTCGAGCGTGCTTGCCGTCGACATGGCGGCCTTCAGCGATCCCGAAACGCTGCGCTATCGCTGGGATCTGCCGATCGAGCTTGAGGCCAAAGGCATTTATGTCGAAGCGCCTGCAATGGGCGGCGGAACGCAGTTGTTCACCGGCACCAGTTTTGCCTGTCCGCATGTCAGCGGCCTAGTGGCCCGGCTGGTGTCGGCGTTTCCTGGGCTGACGGCGTTCGAAGCCCGGGCCATGCTGGCAATGATTTCCGAAATGGTAGGCGAGGCCACCCCCGAGGCGCCGTCGCGCGACACGTCCGCGGGGTGACTGTTTTCGATCGAACTACCGCGCGCGACGGATCACAGCGCGCCGATCCCGTTGAGGACGACATCCGCCACCGTCATCCTCGTCAAGCGGCAAGAACTGGTTTCGGAGCTCGCGAAGGTTCCGTTTTCGGAAAGCTTGTTGACCGGCTCGCCGCCGCCGCACACGTCGAAATACGGACAGCGGTCTCGACACATGGTCACCCCCGCCTCGATCTCAGCGAGCATCTTGGCTAGGATCGGCTTCGCGAGCAGATCGATCAGCCAATCACGATTGATGTTCCCAAGGATGAAATCCTCGTAGGTCTCGTTCTTCACGCCCACAAACTCGGGCGAGAATGTCGAGATGTTTCCTCTGCAATCCATGTTGAGGATCTCGAATGGATGCGCCGACTGGCTGCGGCCTTCGATCCCTGGCGGCCGGGAGATCGCGTTGATCATCTGGTCGATCTCCCGGATCGATATGATCTCCTGGCGCGACTGCGACAGATGCCAGAATTCATCGAGAAAGGAATAATACGCGGCAGCCGAACTAGGGTCCTTCAGCACCCCGGAAACGTGGTGATTGAGCGAGTCTTCGACATTGAAGGCTACCCTTTCGATCCCCTCTTCGACGTAAAAATCGAACATCTCGCGAGGCGAAGCCATGCCGGCGGTAGAAATCACTGAGATCACGTGGAATGGAACCTTGTGCTTGCGCAGCAGGCGGATCCCGGCAACTGCCTTGTCGAAGGTCCCGCGCCCGGATCGCATGAGACGCTGCCGATCGTGGAAGCGCCTGGGCCCGTCGATGCTGACGCCGACCTGCATCCCCTCGCGGAGAAAGAATTCGCACCAGGCGTCGTCGATCAAGGTTCCGTTCGTCTGTATGTTATTCGTTACCGACAGTGTTCGAGGGCGCAAGCGATCGATCATCCGCAACGCCTCGCGGTAGAAATCGACCGGAAGAACCATCGGCTCCCCCGCATGCCATACCACATCGAGGCGATCCCGCACCCAACCCGAGGCAAAGAGCTGTGAGAACAGGTTCCACAGCGTCGGATATTCCACCACCGCCTTCGAGCTGCGGTCGGGCAGATAGCAATAGCTGCAATCAATATTGCAGAACGCAGTCGGCTGAATAATCAGCAACCGTGTCCTAGGCATCGCACATCTCCATCTCGGCCGGGTGAAAGGGCTGCGGCCCGCGGCTCAGCGGCACCATGCCGAGGCACCGGATGCCAAACCCTACCCCTCTTTCCTTCGACACGGTTAGCTCCCAATATGGACGGCTTTGTGCGCGGGTTGTCAGCACAGTTCAGACGTCGGCCCCGACGACCCTTATTGCTTATACACTTGTCCTCGAGGGCGCGCCAGTGCGCAGTGCCGACGCCGCGTCCTCGTCCTCGTAGTATTCAGGTGACCAGGCAGTGCGCAATGCAGTCTTAATGGGTAGCCCGACTGTGGACCGCCGACGCTCGGGGCGAAGTCACCTTGTCAGGGTCACCCAGTCGAAGCCAGCATCCCGGGGACGAGATCGGGCCACCCCGCATCCCTGCCCATCGACAGGCAAAACCAGCGACGCTTGCCCCGGCTACCGCAAGGATCACATCGTGCCCCTCGGTTGCGGCGGACCCGACGCGGTATCGAACCTCCAATGGCAAACCATCTTCGCCGCGAACGCCAAGGACCGCTGGGAGGTCAGGGCGTGCGGCCGTTAGATCGGGGAGTTTGGCAGTCGAAATGGGCGGCTCGGTGATCGAACGACACCGCGAGCCGCAATAGGCTTCTCCGCGGTCCAGGGAAGATGCAGGCTCGCGCCTGTTCGCGGAGCTTGCCCGCCAGTTCGCGATACTCGGGGCTGGCGCGATGCAAGGTATACGAGAGTTCTTCCGACATGCACTCCTAATGTCGGAGAACGGTTGCACGATCGTAAAATTTTAGACAGTTAACTCTGATTGTGTAGCTGGTCTCCGTTCGTCGCTTTGCCGCTACTCCGAGCAGCCATCTCGGCGAGATTGGGCTCGACCTGATCATTGCAACCCTTGCACCAGACCTCCCCCGTTGCCGGGCGAGGAGCACTCGGGCTTGAAATCAAGTGTCGGTGGTTTTTACAGCTAATTCGGGGCGTCAAACTGGGGTCTACACACGACAAACAGTCGTAGTATCAGGCGATTACGAGAAACCAGCCTGATAATGCAAGCGTCGGCTGATCTTACATTGCAATCCAATACGTTCATCCATCGACATCTAAGCTATTGCTGTTACTCGGATTTTTCGGATGGCACGTAATTTGCTACGACTAAGTCAAATTAACGATCGGTATGAGATGTCGATATGAACACGAGACTTCTAGCTGCGGTTGTGCTTGCGATCGGCCCGCCTCTATGGGCGTTCGGAGCGTTAGCCTCGCAGATCACCTTTGGACCAAGCGCGCAAAGCATAACCTTCACGGGGAACGGGGCCAACTCCGTGACAGTGGTAAGCCAGCAATTAACCGCGGTTGCGTTTGACACCACTAACGGCGCCGTCGGGACTGTCAGCGTCAGCCCACTCTCCTTCCTCGCAGGCCCGCAGAGTGGCGGGCTCTTTCCCGCCGGCTTCAACACAGAGACATTTACCTATAGCAATCCGGACGGCGATATGCTGACCGAGACCTGGCAAATACTTACGATCCAGGACGACACCCCGCAACCGAAGTTCTTCGGCACCGGTACAGTCACCGCAATATCGGGCGATGCATCGTTCTTGGCTGCTTTTGGTCCGGTCGGAGCTAGCTATAGCTTCGACTGGATCGAGATGCCGCTGAGCTGCACCGTGGTGGCCAATTGCACTACCTTGGATCAATTAGCGACGACCACCGCTTCGGCGAGTGCGCCAATATCGAGCGGCGAGGATTTTCCGAACGGCATCCCTGAGCCCGCTTCTCTGATGCTTCTGGGGAGCGCCCTCTTCGGGCTCGCTTTCTTTAGCCGGCGGCAACGAGCGACCGCATAAGCTAACTACTCTCTGGGGGCGGCGGTGGTCTTTCGGGGCCGCCGCTTCTTTCGAGAGCAGGCCGCATTTTCCACGTGCGCGGGGATGAGCGGCGGCGCGGGCTCACCCTTTCGGTTGCTGGCCGTGCTTTGCCAACTCCCGTCTGCGGAGCACCGCTGGGGTGATAGCAGCTCGCGCCAGCCGCTCATAGCTCTCAGCAAGCCTTATGACCGCTTGCCTTGCGGCGGGATCGGTCAATTGCCCAGCTACCTCGCGCGCTTGTTCGGCGCGGTCGAGCCAATCAAAAGCATCATCAACAAGTGACGGCATTTGGTCCTCCCTTGGATTATGTGCAGGCGTTTTTTGGCGAACTCGGGAGGACGTTAACCATCTTTCCTCAATTGTCAATTAGCTTTCGCTCACCTCGATCTCTCTCGCTAACGTTTCGCATCGGGCGATTATGTCACCAAGATGGTGTGTGAGCCCGGGGTTGGGGTCTCCCTAGACGCTGCTAACGTCCGCTTCCGGTCGACGGCGGTGCTCCAGGTCCTGGGATCGGTGGGCGGGTCAGAAATAGCTGCGTGCCGGGCGGCGGGCTTGACCCGCTGATGCCCAATTCGATGCGCCGGGGGGATACGAGCTGCGGCACCATTCTAGCCGGCGGCGGCGGTCGGGCATCCTCTACAACTGAGGGAGGTGGGTATTGAAGTGCGCCTTCCAGTTCGGCGGCTCGGGCCTCCACGGCAACCAGCGCGGCAAATGCGAGCGCCGCAGCCGCTGCGGGAATACATCTCCCCTTGTGCATCAGGCGCCCCTCCACGGAGGCGAACCCCTGCAATGACCCGAGGGTTCAACCAAATCCCTTTTGGGACGATAGGGCGCTCCGGTCTGGGTGCTTGCCAGCCCCGTAAGGCGACGTGCGAGATTTAGGTGGTCCTACGCCAACGTGAGGGTCGTCTTGCGCGAGTTCGATGTTGATCACGTTGGCGTTCCGCGGGCACAGGCTGCGCAGTTCTCGGCAAACGGCACTGGCGTCGCCTGGGTTATCGAACCGTATCTGGCGCTGACGATCGGTGGACCACCTGCAATTCCTGCCGGCATACCAGCCGGTGACCCTCGCATCGGTTCTGGATCGAAGTGTGATGCAGTACGGCATTCCGCACTCCTTTTTTCCTCCCGCGACAAAATTCCAACACTGGCCCATCCCCAATCGTCGGCATCAGACCCGATCGAGACCAAAAAAAGACACAGCCTTAAAGGGGTGTTGCGCAAAGAGCGCGAGGGGAGGAGCGGCGATCATTTCGCAACGCTGGGCGGCCCTCGTCCGGCGCTCCGGGCACTTAGTGCCGTCGTGATGACCGGTGACGGCATTAACCTTCTCGGGGTATGATACTGACCGCCAGCGGCCAAAGAGTTGCTCGTGATGTCGGTGTTTAAACTTGCGGATAAGCATCCGCTAACCAGGGCCGGTCTGCGGTGTGTACAGATCGTAGAAAAAGCTGACCTAGGCCTCAGATCTGGCGATGTCGTGTTCGAGTTTCCCTTCGGTCGCATTGTCGACACCGGTATGGCGTGTCGACGCTACGGAATAATTCCGCCCGACGTCGACCTTTTGATGATTCAAAAGGAAGCCGCTGCCACTCGGGCAGCCTGCAACGAGCAAGGGCAGGCAGTGAAAGCCGTAAACGTCTCACCTTTCAGCGTGCGGCGGTTTAACGCATAACATCTTCTATGTCATTGTTTTCATTTGGTGCGGGCGGGGAGACTTGAACTCCCACGTCCTTACGGACAACAGATTTTGAGTTTGCCGCGTCTGCCGTTCCGCCACGCCCGCTCGAGCATCTCGGGCTCAACCTGTACTTTGGTCTCATCCCAGGCTCAGGGTGCCCCAGATGAGCCTAATCTGCAGAGCAGCTTACCGCTCGGGCTCACCCCAGGGCAAGCGATCCCGCGCGCACAGGGGACTGCTCGACGGACTATGGCCGCGGCGAGAGTTAGGGCGCGTATACCAGGCCAGAAGCCCAAAGGGCGCCAACGAAAGCCAAAACCAGAGCAACCGTTATCACCAGTTCAGTCATTTGGTCTCACCCGGCCAGCCCATTGGCCGAGGCGACGCTGAAGCGCGGTTCGCCGCCGGTATCGGTCACGTCGAGAACGATCGTGAAGGTCGAGGATCGCACGGACGCATATTCGGCGATCATCGCATCCAGCCGGTAGAGTTGTGTTTCGTTTCTTTCGTACCTACCCCGACCCGCGGAAACGAAAATCCGGACCGGCAGATCCGCGGGCATCTCGGTGAGCAAGCGGTAAGATAGCTGTCGGATCGTGTCGAGCCGCTCCCGACCGGACTGAACGCCGGGATGGAACAGCCGTGCCACGCTCCATCCGTCGCGAACGAAACGGATACAACGTTCCGATCCTGCAGCGGACTGACCGTCGATTGAAGCTACTGGCTCGGCATACCCGCCGAGCGGCAAGAGACGGGCGACTGCCGGAGCAAGCGCGCGATCGTAGATCACGACATTGGCGTTGCCGAGCGCGCGATGTTCGAGGGGCGCAAATTCGGGCGCCGTCGCCGGAAACTCGACCAGCCATAATTGGCCCGGCCGCATGACCGGGAGCTCCGCGGATCCGAGCGTTGTCGCCGCAGGCCATCCATCGCGAGCGTCGGCCGTCGCATCGAGCGCGGCAGGGCTCCACCTCAAAGAGCCGAGCTCGTCCGCCATCGTCTCCGACATCAGCGGGTCCTCCTTGCAGATGTACAATGAAATCATATTAACAGGAGGACTTGTCAATATGGATCTTATTAGCGTAATAAATATGTATAATATGCTCGCCGATCAGCTTGTGACGTCAGCCAGTGTCAAAGCAGGACCGCGCTACACTACGCGGGCGCGGCACTCGCCAAAGCCGATCGGCGTGCACCCGGCCTTCCGGCAATGAGCGCGGAAGATCACCTCGTCGCCGTTCTCCAGGAAGGTACGGGTTTCTCCGGAGGCGAGCGCTATCTGCCGCTGACCATCGGCGCTCAGCTCCATGAGGCTGCCATAGCCCTCCGGCGTCGGCCCGGAGATCGTGCCGGTGCCGAACAGATCGCCGGCGGCGAGATTGCAGCCGCCGCAAGTGTGGTGCGCGACCAGTTGGGCGAGCGTCCAGTAAAGGTCGGTCGTGTTGCTGGCCGACATCCGGTGCGGCGGCAAGCCTTTGGCCCGCAGGCCCTCGGTCATCAGCAGAGCTTCCAACGCGATGTCGAAGGCTCCCGTCTGCTGGTCGGCCTCGTCCCACAGATAGGGCAATGGCCGCGGATCCCCGGCCGGCCGCGGCGGCTGCGCGACCCGGAACGGGGCGAGCGCCTCGCTCGTGATGACCCAGGGGGACACGGTCGTGCCGAAATTCTTGGCGAGAAACGGCCCGAGCGGCTGCGATTCCCAACCCTGCACGTCACGCGCCGACCAGTCGTTGACGAGCCCCAGGCCGAACACGTGATCCCCAGCCTCGGCGATCGGGATCGGTTCGCCGAGCTCGTTGCCGGGTCCGATCCACACCGCGAGCTCGAGCTCGTAATCGAGCTTCTGCGCCGGCCCGAAAGTCGGGGCATCCTCATTGGCGGCTTTGCGTTGGCCGCTCGGCCGGCGGATCGGCACACCCGAGGGCCGCACCGAGGACGCCCGGCTGTGGTAGGCGACCGGGACGTATTTGTAATTGGGGTTGAGCGGATTGTTCGGATCGCGCCGCATGCCGCCGTTTCTCGCATGGTGGATGCCGGCGAAGAAATCGGTGAAGCTGCCGACCGCGGCCGGCAGGTGCAGGGTGCAATCGGCCGCATTGTGCAGCAGCCGCGCGGCGAGCGGCTCGATTTTTGCCCGGTCCGGGCCGTCTGCCGACAGCAGCGCCGAGAGGCGCCGGCGCAGCGCGAGGCGCGGATTCTTGCCGGAGGCCATCAACGGATTCAGACTTGCTCCGGCCGCCGCGTCCGCCGCGCGCGCCGCCTCCCCGGAAAACAGCCCCGCTTCTAATCCGGCCTGCAGGTCGAGGATCTGGTCCCCGATCGCAACCCCGCCGCGTGGCGCGCCCCCAGCCGGGCTGAAGACCCCAAACGGGAGGTTCTGGATTGGGAACTCGCCATGCCCCTGAGCCGAGGCGACCCAACTCGCGCGCCGCGGATCGTGGGTTTCGTCGATCGAGCTCATCGCCGATATCTCCCGTCGACACACCCGCAACCAGCATTATGCTTCCGTGGCCGTCAGCGATGGCCGGCAAAGATTCCGGATGCCAGATACGCCGGGCCGTGGAGCGCGAAATTCCCGCCCGTCTCGGTGGCAGGATTTCCGGGAAGATTGCCGAAGAAGCTCCCGTTGGCCGAACCGGTGAGCCCGGAACCAGCCAATGCACCCGAATACCCCGCGCCTACGCCGTTGACCGTCCCCGAAACGGTCTTGCCGTCGAAATTGCTGATCGTGAACGCACCGGTGTGGTTGCCGAAATTGTAGCTGTTGGTGAACCCCCCCGAAGCGAGGTAGCTCGCTCCATTGTTGACCACGGACCCGAACGCGTTGCCGCTGAAGGTCCCGACGCCGGCCGCCGGCAAGGTGGTGCTCACCACCCCGGCAACCCAGGGGTTGAGGTGAGCGTAATCCTCCCGGACAACCGCAGTGCCGGCCGCGTTCGGGGTTCTGAGCTCGCCAGTCCAATAACCCCATTGCAGAAACTGGCATGAGTTGCAGAGGCCGCTCGGCAGCAGGGTGTTGGACGGTACGACGCCCGAGGTCACCATGGCAACCTGAGAGCCTTGCGTTGGGTCGCCATTCAACTGAATGTTGACGCCATTGACTTGCGACGGCGTATCGGGATTTTCGAGGGCCGCATAACGGGCGTCGTCGACGAAAGTGCTGCGAGACCGTGATGTGCCGGTGAAGCCGCCGAACTGGACGGTCAGGGTGTTGGTCCCGAACGGGTCGCTCCCGGTAAAGGTCGCGCCGACTCGGTTATTGGTCGCGTTCGTCGTGACCGAGGCCGCACCAGTCGCGGCGTAAGGTGAGCCTGGGACACCTCCGGCTACGGGATACATGATCCCGCCAAAATACCCCGTTGTTGTTTGAGTGGTTCTGGTGCCGAACCCTGTGTTGGTCGTGGGCGTCGCCGGCTGGTTGAAGGCGTAAGAGGAAGGATTACCGCCCACCGGACCCTGAAATGCTGCCTGGTTCGGTACAAAGTTCAGATTGGTGTTGTACTGATTCTGATCCAAAACGAACCCGCTGATCGGAAGCGATCCGGTTCCAGCGCCAAAAATATTGTTACCGTTACCGTCCGGGACCGTCGCCGCGCCCGAAACGGTCCGGACCGGCGTCGCGGTTCCGTTCGCGAGGTATGAGCCGCGAATAACGCCATCCGCAGCTACGGTGTTGGTGTCGGTCGAGGTGAAGAAGCTCCCGGTCTGCACGACGAGGGCCGAAGTCTGGCTAGGCCCCGTTCCATTGATCGCCAAGCTCGCCTGCAGAGAGCGAGTGCCGGTGACGTTGGGATCGGTGTTGGGATTGTATGCGCCGAACGGCGATTGCGCCGGCGCCACCACATAATACGGCGAGATGCTGGGGTTGGGAATATTGCCGCCGGTGCTTTGCGTGATGAACGGCACGGGCGACTGTAGAGCGGCGTCTTGCTGAAGCGTGTAGGTGTAAAGCTGGGGGGTTCCAGGTGCGCTCGTGAGGAAGCCGGCATTCGAGGGCACAGGCTGGCCGCCGAAGATGAAGCCGCGCTCTTGCTGAATAGCAGGATTGGTGGGCGTGAGGTTGGCATAGAAAAAGGTTGAATCGGGCGCCATATAGCTCGTCCCGGTGAATTGGCCGAATGGGCTCGTCGTGCCGGCGGGGCCGAAATTCACAAAGCCCGGGCTGGTGGAGCCCGGAGCGAGAGGAAACTGTATCGAGCCCGGGCCGACTGTCGCTGCGAATACGCCATTGGCTGGCTGGCCGGCCGGGTATGTCAGCGTACCGTCGGTATAGGCAATTCTGTGATTCGGGCCCTGGTTGATGAACCCCTGAGTGGTCGCAGTACCGTTGCCGGGGGTGTCCTTGAAGAGACCGGCGTAGCTGATGACGACCGGCGGTGGCGGCGGTGGCGGTGGCGGTGTCACCGGTGTCATAGGCATGGCCGGCGTGCCCGGTGTCGCGGGCGTACTCGGCGTCGTTTGAGTTTGGGAAGTCGTTATGCTCTGCTGAACCGCGATGCTCGCCTGAACCACTGGGCTGTTGGCGGCTACCTGGACGGTCGTCGTCGCTTGGTGGACGGCGTTGGCCACTCTGGGCGGCTGTTGCGTTTGCGCTTGGCTGCCGACCGTGCTCGAAACTGCTGCAGCAATGCCGCTGTTCGCGACTGTGGCGTCGGTCGGGGTCGTGCGGGCGCCGCCGTTTCCGCCGGGCCGGCCGTCGAGCTGCGCGAGCAGCGCCGCAGCCGCGCCCGGCGGGGTCGGTGACGGCGCCGACGGTGCAGCGCCCCGTCCCGCCACGGTAACCTGAAATCCGGGCCGCGTTATTGTTTGCGCGAGGCCGTTCAACCCCGTCACGGTTACGCCCGCGCCATACCCGAAAATCACCTGTAGTTGGCCGTCCGGGGCCAAATCCACCAGGATCAAGCCACCGCGGATCCCGATCGTCGCCGAGGGGGTCTGCATCGTGACCGCGTTGTCCTGTTTGCTGAGCTTGCCGCCGACAAAGCGGAACACCCCGCGCGTCAAGCTGGCCGCCAGCTTGCCGGTGCCGGCATTTGGATCATAGACAAACTCGTCGATGACCATGTCCGAGCGCGGCCCAACGGTCATCGCCGATTGGTCGACGAACAGGATTTGTGTTTGCCCCTCCGGCCCGGTGGTGATGCGCTCGTTGAAGACAACCTCTTGTCCCAGCACCAGCCGTCGCGGCGCCGCGCCCGGAGAAATTCCCGTCGCTTCTTGGTTGACCGCGCTGTTGACGCCGACACGTTGCTGCGCAACCGACGGCGCGCCCGCCAGCCCGGTGCCGAACAGCAAGGCGGCCAACATGAGGGCGCGAAGCGGACGGCATGCGACCGGGGTCATCTGAGCTCTCCTCAAAAGCGGATCTGCGGACCGATCAAGATCGAAGTGTTATTATAAGAGTAGAGCGGCAGGTTGGACGAGACGATATCGCGCTCAAGCTGCGCCACAACGGCGATCGTGGCCGTAACCGGCCAAGTCTGGGTCACGCCAAATCGCCAACGTTGCGTCAATTGCGTGCTGAAGCCGTTGGGATAGACACCGGGAAAGGCGTTGCCGCTGGTGTTACAACAGGGGTCCGGGGCTGCATAGTAGCTCCAGGCACGACCGACAAAGGGCGCAGTCTCCCAGAAATCGGAGGTAAATCCGGTCGGATCCTGGTAGCGAATACGGTAGGAGCCCGCTATGGCATAGGTCGTGTTGGTATAGAAGGCCAGCTGCGTCAACTGATCGAGATAATCGAACTCGAGATTCAAAACAGTATTCTCGGTGATCGGCTTGGCTGCCGAAAAGGTGACAAGTTTGTCATTGCCGGTGAGGCCCGTCGACAGCGGACGGTCGGGTGCGTTGGTATAATTTTTGTGTCGAAATTCGAAGGCCGCTTTCAACGCCAGGTCGTTCCAGACAATCTCGTCATATTCGATCCCGGTACCCCCGGCGGCGAAGTATTGGTTCCACCCCAGTCCTACTTCGTCGCCGATAATGTAGGGCTTCAACGAGGCTGCCTTTACACCGGTCAGATTCGGAAAGTTGAAGCGCGGACCGCCGGTCACCTCGAGGAGGCTGAGGTCGAGCCGGTTCACCGCAGCATTGAAATAGTGGTTCAGGTAACCGACGCTGGTGACTTCCAACGTATCGCGGTTCTGCGTTTCCATATCGTAGCTATAGAGCAACGAGCCGCTGCCAAAGATGCTCCCGGACGCCTGCTTGACGAATTGGTTGCCGAGCACCACGGGGCCGATCGGGGACAATATCAGCGACGAGCCGGCGACGTTGGCGTCGGTTTGATACTGGCCGCCAAAGAAGACGTATCCGGACAGATGATGGCGCGATTGGCTTCTTTCGATGTCCGCCAAATATTGCTCGACGCGTGCGCGAACCTCGGGCGGCGGATTTGCCGCGGCAGCCTTATCGAAATAATCCCGAGCCAGGTCATAGGAGCCCATGCGATAGTAAAGGGCTCCGAGCTCCAGCTGCACCCGCGGCAAATCGGGGTTGAACAGCAGCATTCGTTCGAGAGCGGAAACGGCGGCCTCGTAATCCCCCAATCTGGCCGATACATCGGCATAGGCGAAGGTCACATCGAGGTTTGCCGGATCGCGAAACATCTGCTGGAACAGCGCTTCTTTTCGGGCTTCGAGAGCGGCCTTGTCTGGGCCTAACACCTCCTGGCCTGACACCTCCTGCGCGGCCGCCCTCTCCAGCGGAGCGACGACTAGAGCGAGCGCAAAAAAGCCACAGACCACTCGCCACAATCTTCCGGAAACGAGGGTCGCCCCGGTATTCCGTTTGACAGCGCTCACCGCCTCTCCCCCGATTTGCGGCCCCGCACTCGCGGTATGGTTAACTCGCCCAAAATTTACCCTGACGCGAGTTGTACGTCAAGATTTTCAACCGATTACTGGGGGGTCACGTTGGGCTCGTTTGACCGGCTGCGACTATTAGATCGGATTCCATGGTAAATTTAGCGGACTGGATCCGATCGAGAAGACGCTGGTTAGCGCTGCGCCGAACGGCTTGGCGCGGCGCGATTTATGTGCTGCCCCTCGCGGTCCTGTTTGTTGCGGCTACTGCGCGAGTCGCCGCTCCCGACCTGCTCGACCGGATGTCGCTGATCTGCTTCGACCTCTATCAGCGCGCCGCACCACGAAAACCCGAAGGCGACACGCCGATACGCATTGTCGATATCGACGACGACAGCCTCAAAAAGATCGGCCAATGGCCATGGCCCCGCACCCTCGTTGCACAACTGATCGATAAGCTGCGGGAGGCCGGCGCATCGGTCATCGCTTTCGATATCGACTTCGCGGAGCCGGACCGTACTTCACCCAAATTGCTGCTGCCGTTGATGGCTCAGAACGGCGTCGAAGCAGAGGAGGCGGAAAAGCTCCTGGGGGCTCTGCCAGATCCTGATCAACGGCTCGCCGCCGCTCTGGGGACGGTGCCTACCGTGACGGGCTTCATCTTGACCAACCATGGCGAGGCCCGGCCGCCTGCCGCGAAGGCGGGCTTTGCTTTCGCCGGTGACGATCCCCTCGGCCGGGTCGACAGCTTTCCAGCGGCCGTTGCCAACTTGCCGGCTCTGGAATCCGCTGCCGCAGGCAATGGCTTTCTCAACCAATATCCCGACTGGGACCATGTGGTTCGCCGGGTTCCGCTCATTCTGCAGCTCGGCGACAAGCCGTATCCCTCGCTCGCCGCCGAGGCGCTCCGGCTCGCCTTCGGCGGGCGCGGCTATGTCGGTCGCGCCGCCGGCGCAAACGGTGAGAAGAATTTTGGCGAAAAGACCGGGCTGACCGCGATCCGCATCGGCCGGCTGACGGTACCAACCGATGCCGCCGGGCGGGTATGGCTATACTACGCACCCCCACGGCCCGACCGTTTCGTCTCTGCGGCTGACGTTCTCGCGGGGAATTTCGATCCTGCGTTCTTTGCCGACCGCATCGTGCTGGTCGGAACCTCGGCGGCCGGCGTGATCAACGATCGCCAGGCGACACCGATCGCACGGGAGGTTCCGGGAGTGGAGATTCATGCCCAACTGATCGAGCAGATCCTGCAAGGCGCCTTTCTCGACCGGCCCGATTGGGCGGTCGGCGCCGAAATCCTGTTCACTCTGCTGTGCGGGATCGGGCTGATCTTGGGCGTGGCGCGCATCGGGGCGTTGCCGAGTGCCATCCTTGGCGCCGCCGGCGTGGTTGCTGTCGTCGGGATTTCATGGCTCACATTCCGGCAGGCGCGGCTGCTGATCGATCCCGTCTACCCTTGGGCGATCATCACCCTTGTCTACCTCGCCGCATCGCTCGTTGGCTATCTGCGGACAGAAGCGCGGCAGCGCGAGATCCGCAACGCGTTCTCGCGCTATATGTCGCCGCACTACGTTGAAGAGCTCGCGGCGCACCCCGAGAAACTTGTCCTCGGCGGCCAGACGCGAATGATGACGATCATGTTCTGCGACATTCGCGGGTTCACCACGCTCGCCGAAGGCATGGACGCCAGAACATTGACAAGATTTATGAACAGCTTTCTGGCGCCGATGACGGAAATCATCACCGAGCAGAAAGGAACGATCGACAAATACATCGGCGATTGCATCATGGCGTTCTGGAACGCCCCGCTCGACGACCCCGAACACGCCCGGAACGCGGTTCGGGCGGCCCAGGCGATGCGCCATGAACTGGCCGAACTAAACCGCGGCTGGGAAAGCGAGGCGCTGGCGGCCGGCAAATCGTTCGAGCCGGTCAAGATAGGCATCGGCATCAACACGGGTGAATGTGTCGTCGGGAATTTCGGCTCGCAGGAACATTTCGACTATTCGCTGCTCGGAGACCCCGTGAACCTTGCGTCGCGGCTGGAAGGCCTGGGCAAGGTCTACGGCGTAGATCTGGTCATTGGCGAGGAGACGGTCGCGCGGCTCGATGATCCGGCGCTGATCGAGATCGATATCGTCGCAGTCAAGGGAAAGACCCAGGCAGGTCGGATCTACACGCTGCCACCCGAGTCCGTCGAGCAGGCGCAGTTCATTGCCCGGCACTCCGCCTTGCTGCGGGCTTACCGGCGACAGGATTGGGCGGCGGCACTGCGCCTCCTCGATGACGGCCTGCTCGCCGCGACACGCCATCTCGCGCCCGTCTACGACCTGTACCGGCGGCGGATCGCGCAGTTCCAGATCGAAGCTCCGCCACAGAACTGGGATGGCGTCTTTACGGCTGAGGAAAAGTGATGCCGGTCACGGGTGGGCGCGTCGAAGTTGTCAGCATCGCTTCACGGCCTCGGGACTGAGCCGCGCGGGTCGAGCCCCGCGTGGCGCTGCGCCGGCCAGACGCAAGGCGAGCAGACCCGCAAACTCTTCGAGGCCTGCCGGCTGCGCGATGTGTCGATCATCACGTTTGTCAACAAGCTCGACCGCGAGAGCCGCGACCCGTTCGACCTGCTGGACGAGATCGAGCAGCCTCTGGCGCTCGATGTGACCCCGGCCTCGTGGGCGATGGGGATGGGGCGCGACTTTCTCGGCACCTACGATCTGTTCGCCGATGTGCTCTTAGTTGTTCGAGCGCGGAGTCCACGACCGAGTCACCGAGCCGGTCCGCTGCTGCGGCCTCGATGACCCGAAATTACCGAGGCTCTTGCCGAAAGCGGCGCTCGCCAAATTGCGCGAGGAGGTCGAGATGGCGCGCGGGCTATGCCCGCGGGCCGTCGCTACGTGACTTCTGGCGAGGAAAGGCGGGTGCGGGCGAGTCCGGCAAAGTGGCCATTCGGATGTTGCTCCAGGTAGGCCTGAAGCTCCTCGCGTCGATTGCTGTCCTTGACTGAGTTCCAGAAGGCAAGATCGAGAGCTTCCGCGACGGCGTCCGCGGGTGTCGGCGCCACAGCGCCAGTAGGTGAGAGCGCGGCTGCATCAAGTCGTGTTCGGGCGAGCGAAGCGAAGGTGCCCTCCGGATACTGCTCGAGGTAGGATTCGAGCTCGGCAGGGCTACCGTCTTTGACGCTGTCCCAAAGCGCGAGCTCAAGGGCGACCTCGTTGTCGGCGGACAGTTCGGAGATCGCCGCCGGAGCGGAAGGCAATCCCGGTTCATCAGCGGTTTCCTCGGGGCGGGACCTCTTGCTCGGGTATATCCTCACCGATGCGGAGCCGAAACGCTCGGATCGGGTGTGCGATGTTCTTGACCAGCTGCTCGCCCAGATCCTCAAAGGCCATGCCGCCGCGATGCCGCAGGTGATCGCGCACGCCCCGCGAGACGCAGATCTCGCCGCCCTTGACCAGGCCCTCGAGCCGGGCAGCGACGTTGACGCCATCGCCGAAGATATCGCCCTCCTTGACCATGACGTCGCCGACATTGACGCCGATCCGGAAGCGCATCCGTCGCCCTTCCGGCTCACCATCGTTCGCGCCTTCAAGTGCTCCTTGGATCTCGACCGCGCAATGAACCGCGTCGAGCACGCTCGCGAATTCGGCGAGCACGCTGTCGCCGGCTGTGTTCGCGATCCGGCCTCGATGCCGCGCGATGAGGTCGTCGACAAGGCCGCGACGGGCGGACAACGTTGCCATCGTCGCTTCTTCGTCGCCGTGCATCAGGCGGCTATAGCCCTCGACATCCGCGGCGAGGATTGCCGCCAGACGTCTCTCAAGCGGAGGAGCCTCCATCCGAAGAAGCCTTTACCCTTCGATGAAATGACCGAATGCCATCAGCGGGCGAATGCGGTCGCAGATGATCTTGGTAATCGCGAGCATCGGCGTTGAGAGGACCGCGCCGGGCACGCCCCACATCCAGTACCAGAAAACCAGCGAGAGGATGACCAGCACCGGGTTGATGGTGAAGCGCCGGGCAAGCAGCATTGGCGTCACCGTCTCGCCTTCGACGAGATGAATGAGCAGGTATAGCCCGGCCGGCAGAAATGCGCCCCACAGCGGGGTGATGGACAAAAGACCTGCGAGCACGAAGACCACAACGCCGATCATAGGTCCCAGGATCGGGATATAGTTGAGCAGGAAGGCGACCGTTCCCCACAGCACGGGGTCGCCCACACCGCAGAGCGCCATGACCGTGCCGGTTGCCACGCCCACGGCTAGGTTCATGATCGTAATCGTAAACAGGTAAGCCGATACATCGCTCTCGATCTGCTGGAAGATGTCGACCGCCTGTCGCTTATTCTTGAATCGCGGGAGGATTTCGACAAGGCGCCTAAGATAAGGTGTCGCCGCTGACGAGGAGGAAAAAGAGTACAAGCACCGTCTCGAGGAGCCCGCTGGCGAAAGAGCGAGTGCCGCTGAGCAGTTGGTTCGACAGCCCTGAGCCTTGCAGCGCCACGGGCACGGCTTTGGGTTCACCCCCTTGCGTTAAGCCCTGGGCCTGATCGATGAATTTCTGGAATGCCGCGATCGGCCGGCTCAGAAAACTGAGGCGTTCCTCCAATTTGGGAATCCCAGTGGGCAGCTTCTGCGCCCAGCTGGCCGCCGGTCCCGATAACGCCGCCCCCAGCCCGCCGAGCGTGCTAAACAGCACCAGGATGACGAGCATGGCCGCAACCCAGCGCGGCACACGCACCCGCTCGAGCACCCGCATCGCCGGCGTCAGCACAAGGCTGAGTACGAAGGCGAGCACGATCGGCAAGACGATCTCGGCTGCCACGTAACAGGCGGCAAGCATCGCTAGAAGAAAAAGGCCGCCCAGGAACCCTGTATTGATATCCGACGGTTTGGGCAAATCGTCTTCGTCAGCAGGCGCAGCAGCGGTCGGCGCGGCGGCCGAGGGACGGTCAGCTGCCTTTCGGCTGACGAGCGATTTGAGTTTGTCTATCGCCATTGATAGACCCCCATGAAACAGGTAAGGCCGGATAATAACGGAAATGGCGATGCTGCGAAACCAAAGCAGGACGGGACGCAAGACAACTTCCTCTCTTGCAGTTACCCGGCAGGCTCGTGCCGACGGTTGGTGAAATAAATCCACTGGCCCAGCGCCGCGGCAACGAGTATCAGGCCGCCTGCGGCAGAGCTGCTGAAGAACGGCGTTCCTCCATATCCAAAACCTTGCGAGGAGTATTGCGGCTGCGGGACAGGCGCGAGCGGACGGTGCCGACCGGAATCGTTAGAATTCCGGCTGCATCGTGATAAGACATCCCTTCCAGGCTCACCCAGGATCACCTGCTGGTATTGCTGGATGGCGGCTTCGAGTGCGGCCACGCTTTTAAATAGACAAGCTTAAAATGCGTTTGGGTCAATACATGTCAAAACTTTTTGTAAAATTTGCATCTGCGGTGGCTAATTTGAGCGAGGCGGCGCTTTGTTTCGGAACCTTTAAATGTTGGCGGTCGTTTCGTTGCTATGGCATGACGCCAGGAGGGCACGATGCAGAGTTCCACAACCACAACAGCCGGCGGCGCACTCGCTACGGACGAAACGGACCGCCTTATCTCCTCCGACAAGGTCGTCGGCACGGCGGTGTATAACCTTCAGGGCGAGCACCTCGGCTCGGTGTACAATTTCATGGTCGATAAGATTTCCGGCCAGGTCGCCTACGCCGTGATGTCCTTCGGGGGCTTCCTCGGCATCGGCGAGAGTTATCATCCGCTGCCCTGGAGGGTGCTGAAGTACGACGTTCGTCAGGGCGGGTATGTGGTCGATCTCGATCGCCGGCGGCTGGAGGGAGCCCCAAGCTATACCGCGAGCAATCTGCCCAACTGGTCTGACCGCACGTACGGTCAGCGGGTCGACGACTATTACGGCGTGCCACCCTACGGCTTTTGAGCCGAGCCGACACCCTAAGACATGCGGCAACCTCGCGTCGAGCCCGCGGCGCGGTCATTAGGAAGCCATAAGAGCCCTCGCCTCGCGACGGAGCTCATCTACGCCCAATCCCCGAATTCCGGCCCAGCGAGGCTCGCGGGCAGCGAAGTGCTCGTCGTAGAGGTCACGCTTCGCAAAGATTTTTCCGGCTCGGTTGTTCCCCAACTATAGCGATGGTGTCGCTTGCCGTACCCACCGGATGAGATTATTGTCGGGCATCGCACGGGGCGCCTCCTACAGGAGTAAAGCGATGGGGCTGATCGTTCTCTTGGTTGTTCTGATTCTTGTTTTCGGTGGAGGCGGTTTCTATTATGGACCCCCATACCATTACTATGGAGGGGGCCTCGGCCTGCTGCTGTTGATCGTCGTTTTGTTCCTTCTGTTCAGGGGCAGGAGCTGATTGCCGCGAAATCACAGTGGGGGCATGCGCTCGGAGAGCTACCGGGCTGCACCGGGCCAATACGCCTTGATACCGCTCAGAAGGTTGCTCGCGACCTATGTAAGCCGGCACTCTCCGGATGACGTACCGATTTGGACAGCTTCTACGAGGAATCTGGTTTTAGTTCTGACTTGGACGGTATTACCGGTCGGGCTTTGACGAACGTAGCCAGCTGACGATCACCAGGCCTTTTGCCGGATCGAGCACCTGCCGCCGGCCGCGGTCGAGGCCATGGCTTGCAAGCACTTCCTCCGGCGTCCGCGTGGGCGCTCCAGGAAAGATCGGTCGCCCCCCCGGCAGTCGCACACCGGGCGCCCGCGTCAGGTGGAAAACGTCATAACGGTCCAGGAACATCCCGAACACGTCCGTACCGCCAATGACCCCAGCGCTGCCGGCTGGCGTCCCGAGCGCAGCCACGGCTTGCTCGAACGAAGCCCCGGCCGGGTTCCAGAACAGCGCCTTTTTGTTCGACGGGTCGGCCGCGATGGACGGAACTTGCCGGGTTAAGATCAATCGGTGGCGCAAATACGAGCGTGGCTGTCGCTCATGAGAGTGGCGCCCATGCACTACCACATCGACCCCATCGAGCCCGCGTTCGAAAAAGTGCCGATCGGCCTCGAACTTGAGCGAGTCCGGCATGATACCCACGGCATTCGCGAGCATGCCATCCTCGGAGACAATGGCATAACCTTCGATGTGACGAGGACGGGACATGGGAATCATTGTACGACCAAGCTGAAATCACATTGGGATGCCGACCTGGAAGCAATGCGCTTGGCCTCGCCCGGCGGCAGCCCCATGGACCTCGGCAGCCTGGAGAACCTGCCGCATCTTCACAGATCCGCGTGGACGACTGGTGCTTTAGCGCTCGCGAGAGGTGTAGCCGGGCTCACTGTTGTTGCCAGATGCCCGGTCCTGGTCGGCGCGTTCACGCGCATGCTTGTTTGCCTCGTGGGTCCCAATGATACAACCTGCACCAGCACCTAACAAACCGTGATGGCCCGCAACGTGCCCCGCCACCCCGCCGACCGCTGCACCTTTCAGGCAGCCCGCGGCCTGTACCGGTGCGGGAGTCAACCAGGCAGCTAACGCAAGGGCCAAAGCCGCTGGCATCAGAATCGATTCCATGGAGAGTTCCTTCCTTCTACGGAGTTGAATGACTTTTGGCGCGAGGCTTGGTAAATCAATGAAAAATAAGAAAAGCGATGATCAGAATCGGGATAGGAACACCGAGAAGCCAGAACAGTCCGTATTTCATCTGACGTACTCCTAAAAACACGTTTGTTTAAGATACTTATGTGGGTTGGAAGTCGACTCAAAATAGCCTCGGAAACTACTCAGAACGGACACTCGGGCGTCAACCGAGAACAGCCTGTCCCACCCTTGCCGCACAGGCTTGTATCCGCCGGGTGCGTTGAACGACTAAGTAGATTCCGAGGCTGGTGGAATAGTTATTTGGCACCCACGTTTACCGGGCTAGCTCCCCATCACATGTTTTGGAGCAAACAATGGAAACAATTCTTATTATCGTCGTTCTCCTTCTGCTCTTCGGAAGCGGTGGGTATTGGGGGTATAGCCGCTGGCGATAACGACGGCTTGTACTTCATTGTAGACCGGTTGCGGGTATTTAAGTGGTCACACCTTACGCCACACCGCCAGCCTCGTCGAATCGCTGTCCGAGCTGGTAGGTGGTGGCGCAGAAAAACACATCTCGGAGGCTCGACGGGCCCAGGCCGGGGCTGCCGAGCGCTCGAACTCGCTATCCGGCACCAAGCGACAGGCCAGGCTTTCGCCTGGCCTGCGCCATTCGCTGAAGAGGCACCGGTTAATGCCCTGCAGAGGGACGTGGGATACCTGATTTAGAGGAGTTACGGAAGCTGGCGGCATGGTACCGGGAATTTGCCGAACGTACTGACCATCCGGCGATCTGGGATGCGCGGTTGCGCACGGCCGAAAAGCTGGAAGCCGACGCCGTGCTGCACGTGCAGCGAATATCAATCGTTCGTACAATTCATAGTCGTGGATCGCCGGCGACCACGAACCTCGTTTCCGGCCGCCCGATGGGGGTTGGCAAAGAGCCCCCGCAGCCATCATATCCAGCGTCAATGCCGGCGCAGCAGAACCGCTTGCCAGCGACGGCCCATATCCCGGCAATAGTTAATGCGGATCGATGAGTATCCTTCCCGACGAGATTGCGCGCCGGCGCACCTTTGCGATCATTTCGCATCCCGACGCCGGCAAGACCACCTTGACCGAGAAATTGCTGCTGTTAGGCGGGGCGATCCAGCTGGCGGGCGAGGTGAAGGCGCGTGGTGAGCGGCGGCGGGTGCGCTCGGATTGGATGGCGGTCGAGCGCGAGCGCGGCCTCCTCGGCGGCGATGAGCTTCGAGCATCAGGGGCTCGCCTTCAACCTGCGCGACACCCCCGGCCACCAGGATTTCAGTGCGTAGGGCGAATGCAATCCGCCGCTTTCATCCCTGTGTCGTATCTTCTGAGGGCGAAATTTATTGGCTCGGCAGGCGTCGCTGTTAAACGGCGGACGAGCGCGAGCAGCCCCAGCCGGCGGATTGCATCCGCCCTACGCTCTGGTTCTCGGCTACATGGCGGAACTTGCCGCCGGCGCTCCCGAGCTGCCATCGCTGGGTGAAAGCCGATCGACCATGTGGTTGCCATAATTGCATGGTAATTGCGTAGACGTCGGCGGCTGCGGTCGGGGAAGTTTTATTTTGATGGGAGTTGGCGATACCTGATCTCAACCTGATAAAACAGGTAAAACAGGCGGTGGCGAGGACGGCTGCGGGCATCGACGGTCCGGAATTGATCGAGATCGACCTCATCGCGGTCAAAGGCAAAACCCAGGCCGGCCGCGTTTACACGCTGCCCCCGGGAAGAGATCGAGGAGGTGCAGTCCATCGACCGACATTCGGCGCTGCTGCGGGCTTACCGGCGACAGGATTGGGCGGCGGCACTGCGCCTCCTCGATGACGGCCTGCTCACCGCGGCGCGCCGTCTCGCGCCCGTCTACGATCTGTACCGGCGGCGGATCGCGCAGTACCAGATCGAGGCTCCGCCGCAGAACTGGGATGGTGTCTTTACGGCTGAGTGTCTGACCGAAAATGATCCGAGGCCACCAAGGACTTGTCGTCACCCCCGCGAAAGCGGGGGTCCAGCGCCTGCGCTCGGATCTCGGCTCCCTGGATTCCCGCTTTCGAGGCTGTCAGGAAATTGATTTGCAGAGCGAAAGAAGAGCTGAGGCGAGGCAGTGCGTGCTTCGAGATGCGCCCTTTTGGCGCTCCTCAGCATGAGGTAATCCTTTGATGGCGTTAAGAAAATTCCTCATCCTGAGGAGGCCGCGGCGCGGCCGTCTCGAAGGACGCGCAAACGTTGATGCAGGCAATCGTCGATTTCCTGACAGCCTCTTTCGCGGGAATGACGGGTTGTGTGTGGGTGACCATGGGAATTTTCGGTCAGACACTGAGGAGAAGTGGGGCCGGTCACAGGCGGGTGAGTGGAGGTTGTCAGGATCGCTTCGCGGCCTCGGGACTGAGCGCGGATCGAGCTGCGCGCGGGACTGCGCCAGGCCGACGCAAGGCGAGCAGACCTAAAACCAAGGCGAGCGCCAGCGATGCGACGACGACTAAAACCATCGACAGAGCGCTATGTTGCGGCAGCCGGCCGATCAGCAATGTGCCGAGCGCCGCAACCATCATCTGCAAGAACCCGAGCAGCCCGGAGGCGGCGCCGGCGATGCGCGGCTGGACGCTGAGTCCGGCCGCGAGCGCCGGAGGTTGGCTCAGACCATTACCGATGGAGCTGATCGCCATCGGCACGAACAACGCCCAAGGCGTCAGCTCGACGAGACACCAGACCGCGAGCATTACCCCCGAGGCGAGCGACAATGTCAGGCCGACGATCAGAAGACGGGCGCTGCCGACAGCTACGGACAAGCGCGCGACACCGGCATTGCCGACCATATAAGCGGCCATTGGCAGCAGGATCATCAGCCCGTAGGTGCTCGGCGGCTCATGCATCACCTCGGACAAGAGGTAAGGCGCGCTCGCCAAGAACGTAAACCATGAGGCGCTGGTGAAGGCGGTCGTCAACGCAAAGCCGAGAAATGACGGGGAACGCAGCAGCAGCACGAAGGACCGACCCATTGCTGCCAGATTGGCCGGCGCGGGATTGCGATGGGTTTCTTCGAGACGCGCCGCCGTCAGAACCAGCACCGCCGCGCCGAGCGCGCCAAGAAGCGCGAAATCGGCGCGCCAGCCGACCCATTCGGCAAGGTATGCGCCGATCGCTGGCGATATCGAAGGCGCCAGGTTCATCGCCATCATGATCGTCGCGATCGCGCTTGCCGAGCGCTCGCGGTCGAACAGGTCGCGCACGATCGCCCGGCCCAGCACCATGCCCGCGCACCCGCCGCAGGCCTCGATCACGCGGCCGACGATCAGCACCGGCAAGGACCAGGCTAGGCCGCACACCACCGTCCCGGCGAGAAACAGGGCGAGCCCGGCGATCAGCACCGGGCGACGCCCGAAGCGATCGGAGACGGGACCATAGACGAGCTGCCCGACGGCAATCCCGGCGAGAAAGAGCGTCAATACCAGCTGAACCGTTCCCGCGGGGGCTGCGAACACCGCGGCCAGCAGCGGCAGCGACGGCACCGGCATGTGCAGCGCTGCCGGCGCGATCGCGGCTACCGCGACCAGGAGGCCGAGGGGTGCTCGGGGGCTCATAAACGCCAGGCGGACGAATCAGAACGGCACCGTTCCGCGCACCACGCTGCGGTGCAGGACGCGCCGATATCGGCCGATTTCGTAATTGGCAACGGCGCGGTGAAGGAGGCAGCGATTGTCCCACATCACCAGATCGCCGATGCGCCAGCGATGGCGATAGACGAATTGCGGTTTCGTCGTGTGTTCCAGCAGCTCGTCGAGGAGCGCCCTTCCCTCCACTTCGGGCATCCCGAGGATGTGCGAGGCGTGATTGCCGAGATAGAGCGCCTTCCTGCCGGTCTCCGGATGGGTACGCACGAGCGGATGGTCGACGGGCAGGTGTTCCTCCCGTTCCGCGGGCGAACACGGACCTACCTTCGATTTGCGGGCGCCCGCTCCCCAGTAGAACACCACCCGCAATCGCTCGATCCGACGTTTTGTCGCCTCAGCCAGCGCGGCATAGCCCATGGCAGTGTTGGCAAATTCCGTATCGCCGCCGCGCGGCGGCAGTTCGACCGCATAGAGCGCGGTCAACATCGGCGGCACAGGGTAGTAGGATTTGTCGGTATGCCATCGGTAGTTGCTGACCGGCGACGTGGACCGGTCGACGGGATTGCCGTCACTGTCGAGATTCGAGATGACGTGAGCGGCGGCATAACGCTTTGTCTGGGCGTTTCGCACGCCGTGGCGCTCGATCTCCCCGAAATTGGCGATAAACTCGAATTGCTGTTCCCGGCTCAGCACCTGTTCGGGGAACACCACAACGTGATGGACGCGAAACGCCTCTCGGATCTGCTCCCGCCGGCTCGGCGGCAGCGGTCTCGAGAGATCGAGACCGGTGATCGTGACGCCGCCGGCTTCCGACAAGGGCGCGCCGAGGATGCAACGCATTTTCCTCCCCGATTCGAAATTCATTTCGCAGAGTTAGCCCGAACAACCGTAAAAAAAGCAACGGCGCTCCTTAACAACACCTCATCCGAATGCCCGAAACAAAGGCCGCCGCGCATTCGAAGTTTGGTTCCGAGCGCGGGAACAAAGGTTGAAATGAGGCGTTGGAGCGAGCAACATCTTCTGGTCGGGTGTCACCCGGTAAATGGCTTTATCAGAACTTTGATGTCCGAAGCGGTGACCGCACGCCATGTTGCGCTCGACCTGATCGGCGCGGTGCTCCGTCGCAAGCGGCCGCTCGACGATGCGATCGAAGACAGCTCAGCGATGCATCAGCTGGCCGGCCGGGATCGCGCCTTTGCACGACTCCTGGTTGCGACGGTGCTGCGCCGGCTCGGCCAGATCGACGCCTTGATCGCCGATTGTCTCAATATGCCGCTGGCGCCCCGCGCGGCGGTCGTCCAGGATATCTTGCGCCTTGGCGTTGCGCAGTTGCTGTTCTTGCGCACCCCGCCGCATGCCGCGGTGGCGACCAGCGTCGATATTGCGCAGAGCTGCGGGTTTGTGTCGCATAAGGGGCTAGTCAACGCGGTATTGCGGCGGTTGAGCGTTGAAGGCGCCGGTCGTGTCGAGGAGCAGGATGCCCCGCGTCTCAACACCCCGGATTGGCTGTGGCGGTCGTGGAGCAGGACCTACGGCGAATTGACTGCTCGGGCGATCGCCACCGCACATTTGAAGGAAGCGCCCCTCGATCTGACATTGCGCGACGATGCCGAGACGTGGTGCGCCACGCTCGACGGGGTCCTGCTGCCGACCGGGACTTTGCGCCGAGCTGCGGGGGGCGCCCTCGCGACCTTGCCCGGTTATGTCGAGGGCGCCTGGTGGGTCCAGGATGCGGCCGCGGCGTTGCCGGCGCGACTGTTCGGCGATATTGCCGGACGCGAGGTGCTCGATCTGTGCGCCGCACCGGGCGGCAAGACCGCACAGCTCGCGACCGCCGGTGCTCGCGTGACGGCGGTCGACCGTTCGACCCGCCGCCTCGATCGGCTCGTCGCCAACCTGCAGCGTCTCGATCTCCCGGTCGAGGCGGTAGGCGCCGATGCGTTGACCTGGCGTCCGCCGCATCCGGTCGAGGCGGTGCTGCTCGACGCGCCGTGCAGCACGACCGGCGCGATCCGCCGCCACCCTGACGTGCCGCATCTTAAATTGCCCGAAGACGTTACGCGGCTTGCGGCGGTCCAGGAGAATTTATTGCGGGCGGCCGTCGACATGCTCCAGCCCGGCGGCACCTTGATCTACTGCACCTGTTCGCTGGAGCCGGAAGAAGGGCTGGAACGCATCGAGTTGCTGCTCTACGCCGGACTACCGGTCGAGCGGCGGGAGATCGGGCCCGACGAGGTGGGCGCGAATCCCGAATGGATCACCCCGGAGGGAGATCTGCGGACCTTGCCCTGCCATTTCGGCCAATATGACGGCATCGACGGCTTCTACTGTGCCCGGCTGGTGAAGCTGTCGGCCTAAACGAAGGCGCCGTTGCACCGAAATTTGTCGTTCCGGGGCACGGCCGCAGCCCGTGAACCCCTGTAGGGCATCCCGGAATGACGGTGGGCCGAGTTGGCTGCCCGGGACTTGACCGACGCGAACCTTGGCGGCTTGCGGCCGGTGGCGTTCCTTGTTACGAAGCCGCATGGGATTCCCTCTCCGGCAAGTCTTTTATGACCGGCCTCGGGTTCGGCCGGCCGAGGCTGGACAGCGACGGGCCGTCCGATGACGGCGGCGGCCAGCGGAAGCGGAAAGGGTAGACCGCCGATTACCGCACGCGGACTTGGCTCCGATTCGCCCGGGTTGTTGACGCGTTGGCGCCGGGACGCGCTGCAGGCGCTCGCCGCGGGTCCGCTCTATCGGCACACCCTGGTCGGACGGGTTCCCGCCGACCTTAAATTTAAAATTGCGCAGCGCTGGCCGGGTGACGCAAAGCGCGGCGCGGCGATTGCCGCGGGCGAGATAGAGCTCGCCGGCGAGCTTGTCCGCACCCCGGCGCCGCGCTGGTCTCCGCCCTCGGCGGGGCAGGAATGGCTCGCCGCATGGCAGGGCTTCGGATGGATGGCCGATGTTGCTGCGGCGGGCGGTGGTGCACGCGAAGCAGCGCGCGATCTGGTGCAAAGCTGGATTGCCGAGAATACCGGATGGAACGGTATCGGATGGCGGTCCGATGTGCTGGCGACGCGGGTTTTTGCCTGGATTGCGCATTTCGACGAGATCGTGAAGCGCGACCAGGACGATCCGCTGCGCCGGACAATGTTGACGAGCCTCGTCGCCCAGCTCCGTCACTTGGCGCGAACCGCAGCCTGGGAGGTCGCCGGCGCGGGTCGAGTGCGGGCGCTCAAAGGCCTTATCGCCGGCATCGCGGTGCTCGGCGGCCTCGAGCCGCGCATGGCGAGAGTGCTCAAGACACTCGAGCGCGAGTTGTCGGTTCAGATCCTGCCGGATGGCGGGCACCTGTCGCGTAGCCCGTCCCTGCAACTGCAGGTGCTGCAGGATTTGATCGACACGCGAGCAGTGTTGCGGTCGGCGCAGATCGAAGTCCCGGCGCCGCTCAAAGATGCCATCGAGCGAATGGCGCCGATGCTGCGCTTTTTTCGGCATGGCGACCGCCGGCTGGCGCTCTTCAACGATTCGCTCGAGGAAGACGGGGTGCTGATCGACCTCGTTCTGACGCGCTCCGAGACCAAGGGGCGGGCGCCGTCGCACGCGCCCGACACCGGCTTCGACCGGATGCAGGCCTTCAAGAGTTCTCGTTCTGATCGATACCGGGAAGCCGCCGCCGCGCGGTTTCGACGACCACGCCCATGCCGGCCCGCTCTCTTTCGAGTTGAGCCATGAGCGCGAGCGGATTATCGTCAATTGTGGCGCCTATCGCGGCCCGAAGCCGAATTGGTGGCGGGTCGCACGGGCGAGCGCCGCCCATTCGGTCATGGTCGTCACCGATACCAACTCGGTCGAGATCCGCGCCGACGGTACGCTCGGCCGCAGCCCGACTTCGGTCGCTCGCGAGCGTGCCGAGCATGAGGGTCAGCAGTGGATTTCGGCGACGCATGACGGCTATCGCGAGCGCTTCGGGCTGATCTATGCGCGTCAGCTGTTTCTCTCCGCCGACGGGGAGGATCTGCGCGGCGAGGACCGGCTGACCGGGCTCCCCGGAGCGGCCTTTGCGGTTCGATTCCACCTGCATCCCTCGGTTCAGGCCGGGCTGGTCCGGGACGGCAGCGCCGCTCTGCTGCGAATGCCGAGCGGCACCGTGTGGCGGCTGCGCGCCGCCGGCGGCGAGATGGGCCTCGGCGAGAGCATCTATCTCGGCTCCGGCGAAGCGAGAAGGACGCAGCAGGTGGTGCTGAGCGGGACCGTGCCGCCCGGCGGCGTCACGGTGCGCTGGGCGATTCGCCGAGAGCCGCGCAGGTCCATCGCGGAGCGAGCCGAGGAGGATCCGGTTCCCAGGGATCAAATTCCCACGAATCCGGCCGCAAAGGCTTCCTCTCCCGGGGATCAGCCGCCCGGCAATGGGTGAGCCCGGCTGGCCCGCCGCGGTCGCCATCGCGACCGGCTTGCTGACCTGCGTGGCGACCAGGGCGCTCATTCCGACCCTCGCCCACCGGGAGATCCTCGATCGGCCAAACGAGCGATCGTCGCATCGGGTGGCGACACCCCGCGGCGGCGGGATAGCCGTGATCGGCTCGATACTGCTCGCTTGGGTCGTCCTCGCCCGGGCCGAGTTGGTCCCGCCGGGCGTATTTGGGATTGCCTTGGGCGCCGTTTTGCTGGCGGCGGTTTCATGGCTCGACGATCTGCGCGACCTCTCCCCGGTCGTGCGGCTGCTGACGCAGGCCGCAGCCGTGGCTATCGGCGTCTTCGCCCTGCCCGGGCCGCGGGACCCTTTCGACCTCGCCGCGATCGGCCTCTTCTGGATCTGGTGGATCAATCTGTTCAACTTCATGGATGGGATCGACGGCCTGGCCGGCACCGAGGCTGCGGCAATCGGCGCCGGTCTGCTGCTGTTCGCGAGCGTCGGAGCCGGCGCCGATCCCACGCTGCAGACGCTGGCTGCGGCGGTGACCGGGGCGGCCATCGGTTTTCTGGTTTGGAACTGGTCGCCGGCACGGATTTTTCTTGGCGACGTCGGCAGCGTGCCGCTCGGTTATGTCCTGGGTTTTCTGCTGCTCGATCTCGCGGCCCGGGGACATTGGAAGATCGCGCTGATCCTGCCGCTCTACTTTCTCGCTGATGCGACGATCACCCTCGCGCTGCGGCTGGTGCGCGGCGAGCGCGTTTGGCAGGCGCATCGCGAGCATTTCTATCAGCAGGCGGTGAGTCACGGTCTGGGCCATGCCTCCGTGGTCAAACGGGTGATCGGCGCCGACCTCGTGCTGATCGGCTGGGGCTGGGCGGCGGAAAACGGCTGGGGTGCCGTCTCGTTCGCCGCATCCGCCGCGACCGTCGCAATCTTGCTGACGGCCCTCGCCCGCGGCTCTTGAGGGTTGCCGAAGCCTCCGAGAGAGCCCTATATCCGCGGCGATGACGACAAGCCCTCTCCCGATCCGCCGCGCGCTGATTTCGGTCAGCGACAAAAGCGGGGTTGTCGAATTCGCCCAGGCTTTGGCCGCCCGCAACGTGACCATAATCTCGACCGGCGGCTCGGCGCAGATCCTTGCCGCGGCCGGAATTCCGGTCACCGAGGTGGCGGAGGTCACCGGAGTGGCGGAATTCCTCGACGGCCGGATCAAGACCTTGCACCCGACCATTCATGCCGGGCTCCTCGCGCGGCGCGACCGACCGGATCACCTCGCGGCGCTGGCCGAACGGCGGATTGCACCGATCGATCTTCTCGTCTGCAACCTTTATCCCTTCGCTAAGTCGGTCGCATCCGGCGCGAGCCCCGAGGATTGCGTCGAGAATATCGATATCGGCGGCGTCGCGCTGATCCGTGCCGCCGCCAAGAACCACGACGCCGTCACAGTTGTCACCGACCCCGCCGATTACGACCGTGTTCTGGCGGAATTGGCGGCAGGCAATGGAGCAATCGGCGCCGAAACGCGCCGCGAACTTGCGCGCAAGGCCTTCGCGCGGACCGCGGCTTATGATGCAGCGATAGCCGATTGGATGGGCCGTGACGAGCAGACGCCCTTTCCCGAGAGCTTCCTCCTTACCGGGCACTTGGCCGACCGGCTGCGCTATGGAGAAAACCCGCACCAATCGGCTGTATTCTACCGGACGGGGGATGCCCGTCCCGGTGTGGCGACCGCGCAGAAGCTCCAGGGCAAGGAGCTGTCCTACAACAATTATGGCGATGCCGACGCCGCCTTCGAGCTGGTCGCCGAGTTTGGGTCGCCCGCTGTTGCGATCGTCAAACACGCCAACCCGTGCGGCGCGGCGATCGGCGCTAGCCTGCGCGAAGCCTGGGACAAGGCGCTCGCCTGCGATCCCGTCAGCGCCTTCGGCGGCATCGTCGCGCTCAATCGGCGCCTCGATGGACCGACCGCCGAGGCGATCGCCCGGCTGCTCATCGAAGTCGTGATCGCCCCCGAGGCCGATGAAGCCGCGCGAGCGATTCTCACCCGCAGGACAGGGTTACGCCTTCTCGTCACCGAGAAGATGCCGGACCCTGCCGCCGCGGGACGCAGCTTTCGAGCGGTAGCAGGTGGCGTCCTCGTCCAGGAGCGCGATCGGGTCTCGGTCGGACGGGAGGGGCTGCGCACGGTGACCCGCCGAGAGCCGGGCGAGACCGAAATTGCCGATCTATTGTTCGCCGCTCTTGTCGCAAAGCACGTCAAATCCAACGCGATCGTCTTTGCTCGGAGCGGGGCGACGGTCGGCATCGGCGCCGGTCAGATGAGCCGCGTCGACAGCGTCAGGATTGCCGCCGTGAAGGCGGCCGAGGCGGGAAAGTCAGCGGGACTGGCCCAATCGCCGACAATCGGCTCGGTGCTCGCCTCGGATGCCTTTTTTCCGTTTGCCGACGGGCTCGAAGCGGCGATTGAGGCGGGGGTCACCGCCGTCATCCAGCCCGGCGGGTCGGTGCGCGACAAAGAGGTCATCGCCGCGGCGGACGCTGGCGGCATCGCAATGGTGTTCACCGGCATCCGCCATTTCCGCCACTAGATCCGCGGCTCAAATATCGAGGAACACGGTTTCTGTTTCGCCGCGTGGGCCGCGCTGCAGCCGGATGTCGATCCTCCAATGGCTCTCGCTCTCGGGCTGGGCGAGCAGGGTGGCGCGGCGCTGAGCATTCTCGATCGAGGACAACAACGGGTCGGTCTCGTTGAGTGGGTCGCCGGCGAAATAGGCGCGCGTCATGAGAGCCTCGAGAAGACCTCGCGCATGCACGGCGATGGCGAAATGCGGCGCCTGCTGGGCGTTGCCGCGTCCGGGCACGGGCCCCGGTTTCACCGTATTGAAGCGGAACTTGCCGTGTTGATCGGTGCGGCAGCGCCCAAACCCCGGAAAACTCTCGTCCGCGGGCGGATCGGCCTGCCATAGCTCGACGGCGGCATCCGTTACCGGATTGCCGTCGCCATCGGTGACGGAGCCGGTCAAGGTGACCCGCGCGCCGGCGGCGGCGAACCGCGTCAAATCGGCCCATTCCGGGTGCTCGATCAGGTGCCAGAACGGCCCGATGGTCTGGCTGCTGGTGGCGCTCGGCACGGCTCAAGCCTCCATCGGCGTTGCCTCGCGGCCGCGCAATACGACGTCCCACCGGTAGCCGAGCGCCCATTCGGGCTCGGTAACGGTCATATCGAGCGCGCAGACCAGGCGGTTGCGCGCCGCTTCATCGGGGATCGACAGGAAGATCGGGTCGAGCTCGAGCAACGGGTCGCCCGGGAAATACATCTGAGTGACCAGCCGGGCGGCAAAGCCCGACCCGAAGAACGAAAAATGGATATGGTTCGGACGCCAAGCATTGTGGTGATTGCGCCACGGATAGGCGCCGGGTTTGATCGAGGTGAACCGGTAACAACCCTCATCATCGGTATAAACCCGGCCCTCGCCGCGGAAGTTCGGATCGGTCGCCGCGTCATGCTGGTCCGCCGGGTGCTGATAGCGGCCGGAGGCATTGGCCTGCCAGATCTCGACGATGGTGCGCGGGACCGGCCTGCCGTCCTCGTCGGTAACGCGACCCTGCACAATTATGCGCTCGCCGAGCGCCGTTTTACCGTCAACGATCGACAGATCGGGGATCGGCGGGGAATGCGCGGCCCTGAAGCGCGGCCCGGTGGTTTCGGTGATCGTATGCGGCAGGCTTACCAGCCTTTCTTGCGGATGCCGCTTTTGGGTGCTGCCGTATTCCGGCGCGTCATAGGGGGGCTGTGTCCCCGGCTCATACGGCCGAAACGGCAGCGGATCTCGCGCGCTCTCCATTCCCTGTCCTCCAGCTAGGAAGTGGCCTCAACGGCAGGCTTCTTCTTTTGTCTTAAAGCCTCCAGTGCCTGGGGCGTGTCGATGTCGACGAGGATGGCGTCGTCGTCCATCTCGACCTCGGCAACCAATTCGGCGTGCTCGCCGATCAGGTGCTTGGCGCCGACATCGCCCGCGAGCTCGGCCATCTCGGGAAAGAACCGCTTCGACCAGAGGACTGGGTTGCCGCGCTTGCCGCGACGGGTTGGAACAATAATCGCGCGGCCTTCGAGCGGGTTGAAGGCCGCGATCAGGCGGTCGATGTGCCGGCCGGAAATCAGCGGCATGTCGCCCAGGCAGATCAGGGCGCCCTCCAAATCGGGCGGTAACGCGGCAATCCCGCGCTTGAGGGAGGTCGAGAGCCCGCCGGCGAATTCCGGGTTGCGCACGCGCTCGACCGGCAACTTACCGAGCGCTGCGTCGATCGCGTCGGCCTGATTGCCGAGCACCGCAATGATCGGTCGCGCGCGCGATGCAAGCAGCCTGCGGGCCACATGCGCCACCATCGGCGTGCCGTCGACCTCGGCCAGCAATTTGTTCGGACCACCCATGCGCCGCGATTGCCCCGCAGCAAGCAGGAGCGCGCCGATCCGGGGCCCGGCTGATTGTACCGTGGTTTTTTTCTCGACCGGTTTCGCCTCGGCGCGAGGGAGCGGCCGCGATGGGATTTCGGCGAGAAGGCCGCCGCTGCCCATACGCATGATTTCGGCAGAGCCGACGGGCAGCCCGGCGACCAGCCTCTCGAGCACCCAATCGAAGCCATTGACCTTGGGCGAGCGGGCGCAACCCGGGAGCCCGAGCACGACCCGCTCCGCGACATGTCCGAGGAGCAGCAGATTGCCCGGGTCGACCGGCATCCCGAAATGGTCGATCCTGCCGCCGGCAGCGACAATCGCCGCGGGGATGACGTCACGGCGATCGAGGATCGCCGAGGCGCCGTGGATCAGCAGAATGTCGATGCCGTGGCCGAGCGCATCGCGGATCATTGACGCCAGCTCACTCGTCGCGTGCGCACACCGCTCCTCGAAAACGAGCCGGCAGCCGAGCGCGGCGAGCCTGCCTTCGGTCACCTGCCGGGTCTTGTCGAGAATGCTCTCCTTGAGCCCGGGCAGGCGTGTCTGCACAAGCCCGACCGAGCGCGGCACAAAAGGCGCAACGCGCAGCAGAGGACCGCCCGCGGCCGCGGCCTCGACGCAGCGCGCGACCGCCGTCTCAGGCGCTGCGAACGGGATGATCTTGACCGTGGCGACCATCTGCTTGGGTTCGACCGTCGCGAATGGCGGCAGCGTGCCGAGCGTCACCGTCTCGTCCACCAGGTTGAGGCGGTCGAGCCGCTCGGGATCGAACACCAGAAGTCCCCGCGTTTTGGCGAAGAGGTTGGCGCGGCCGGTGAACGGGGCCGCCGCTTCGATCTCCGCCCCGGCTGTGGCCGTAGCGACCTGCCGGGCGGCCTCGTCCTCACCGATATCGCCGGCTTCGAGCCGGGCGACCACGATCCGTGACAAGCCCGAGGCGGAGATCAACTCGACATCTGCACGCGACAGCACCCGCGCCTTTTTCAGCGCCGTTGTCCCAAGCTTCAGGCTATGCGCGAGGATCGCCCCTTCAGCCTCGGCGACTGGGACCTCGCGGAATTTCACGCCGCCTCCGCCGCCTCGCCGTGACGCAGGACCTGGGTCATCTCGGCGGCGATCGAGATCGCCACTTCGGCAGGCGATACCGCCCCGATCGCCAGCCCGACCGGCCCATGGATGCGGGCGAGATCATCGTCGCTGAAGCCCAGTTCCTTGAGCCGCGCACAGCGCCCGGCGTGGTTGCGGCGCGAGCCGAGCGCCCCGATGTAGAAGCACTCCGAACGCAACGCCGCGGCCAGCGCCGGGTCGTCGAGCTTTGGGTCATGGGTCAAGGCCACAACCGCCGAGCCGCGATCCGGCTGCAACCGTTCGAGCGCTTCGTCGGGCCATTCCTGCGTCAATTCGACATCCGGGAACCGCGCTTCGGTCGCGAACGCTCCGCGGGGGTCGATGACCGTCACGGCGTAGTCGGCCATCGTCAGCATCCGCGCCAACGGCTGCGCGATATGTACCGCACCGATGATGAAGCAGCGGTGCGGCGGCGTCAGCACTTCTACGAACAGGCGGCCGGCCGCCGTCTCGATGGTCCGGTTGCGGCCGGTGCGCCAAGCCGCGCGCACTTGGTCGAGGGTCGCATCGTCGAGCGCCAGGTCCCCCTCGGCATCCTCGCCTTCGAACAGCAATTGCCGGCCCGTATCGAGATCGGTTGCGAGAGCAACGCTACGGTGCTCACGCTCCGCGGCTACAACGCGGTCGAGAATTCGTCCTTTCATTCGACGCGCTCGACAAAGATCTGGATCTTGCCGCCGCAGGCGAGGCCGACCTCCCAGGCCTGGTCGTTGGTGACGCCGAAATCGAGCAGCCGCGGCTTGCCGTCACGGATCGCTTCGAGCGCCTCTTCGACAACCGCTCCTTCGACGCAGCCGCCCGATACCGAGCCGACCATGGCGCCCGCATCGTTGACCGCGAGCTTGGCGCCGACCGGACGCGGCGAGGAACCCCAAGTGGTCACAACAGTTGCCAACGCCACGCCCGACCCCGCCTCGCGCCAGCGCGCGGCCTGTTCCAGAATTTCTGCCGTATCGCTCATGCTGCCCTCTCCTGATCTGTCATTCCCGCGAAAGCGGGAAGCCAGGCTCCAGGGTTCCGGCGGTTGCCCTGGACCCCCGCTTTCGCGCTAGGGCATGCACATATCCCAGAGCCCAAATATCCCCCTCTCCGCCCTTGGGGGCGGAGAGGGTCGGGGTGAGGTGGGGGGAGCCGCAGGCTCCGATCGGCGGCACGACCCACCTCACCTTCCCACGCCTGCGGCGTGGGCCCCTCCCTCTCCCCCCGCAAGCGGGCGGAGAGGGGCAAAAAGCGCCGGAAACACAGCGCGCTCGAGATGTGTGCATACCCTAGCGCTTTCGCGGGGGTGACGACAACCGCGCTCATGCTGCCCTCTCCTGGTTTGCGCGCCATGGCATCGCCGCCGTCCCGCGCCGCATGGTCGGTGCGCTCAGGACCTCGATCAAAGTCTCGAGGCTCTCGAGGTCGTGCACCGGGCGGAACTCGTCGACATACGGCATCATTGCCTTCATCCCGAGAGATCTTGGCTCGAAACCCTCATAGCGCAACAGCGGGTTCAGCCAAATCAACCGGCGGCACGACCGGTGCAGCCGGTCCATTTCGTGTGCGAGACCGGCGCCGGCGTCGCGGTCAAGCCCGTCCGTGATCAACAGCACGATCGCGCCCTGACCCAGCAGGCGCCGCGACCACAGCCGGTTGAACTCGGCGAGCGCATGGCCGATGCGGGTCCCGCCCGACCAGTCCGTCACCGCCTCGGCAACCCGGTCGAGCGCCAGATCGACATCGCGATGGCGCAGATAACGGGTGATGTTGGTCAGCCGCGTCCCGAAGACGAAAGTATGGACACGGTCGCGGTCGTTGGTCACCGAGTGCATGAAATGCAGGAAAATGCGGCTGTAGCGGCTCATCGAGCCGGAAATGTCGCACAGCACCACCAGCGGCGGCGGGCGGCGGCGGCGACTGCGCCGCTTCAGCTCGATGAGGCCGCCCGAGCGCAGCGCTGCGCGCAAAGTTGCGCGCAGATCGGCGCGGGCGCCGCGGCGGTCCGGCGCGAAACGTCGGGTCGGGACGTCCTGCGCCGGCAGGCGTAGCCGCGCGATCGCCGCCTTGGCGCGGGCCAGCTCTTCCAATGACATCTTCTCGAAATCCATGCCGCGCAGCTGCTCGCGGTCGGAAAAGCTCATCGCGGCATCGATCTCGGTCTCGGTCTCCTCGGCTTCGCCCTCTTTGCCAATATCGGGGTGCAATGCTTCGGCGAGGCGCCGAACCATCGCCGTCCCCTCGTCCTCGGCACCGTCGATCCGCATTTCCGGCAGCACGAGCCCCATCATCTTTTTTAGTAGATCCGGGTTGCGCCAGAAGACATGAAACGCTTGGTCGAAAATCAGCCGCTGGTCCGGCCGATTGACGAACACGGCGTGGAGGGTCCAGTAGAAATCCCGGCGGTCGGTGATGCCGACCGTCCTGACCGCAGCAACCGCGTCGATGACCTTGCCCGGCCCGACCGGCAGCCCCGCCGCGCGCAACGTACGCGCGAAATGCATCAGATTGGCGAGCAGACGGCCGTGTTCGGGGCTTTGCCCTCTCCGCCCGCTTGCGGGGGGAGAGGGAGGGGACCCATCGCGTCCAGCGATGGGGAGGGTGTGGTGGGCTGGGTCGCTGTGGTCTGAAGGGGGGAGCCCCCCCACCTCACCCCGACCCCCTCCGCCCCCCCAGGGCGGAGAGGGGGCGGAGAGGGGGAGATTAGGTTCCTCTGGCACCGGATCACCCCCCCGCCGACGTGGCCTCGGCCTTTACCTGCTCGAGGATGCGGGCGGCTTCGCTGCCGTGCAGGCGGGCGATGTCGTCCTGGTATTTGAGCAGCACGCCCAGCGTGTCGTTGATCGCATGCGGCGTCAGCTCCAGTACATCGAGCTGCATCAAGGCCTCGGTCCAGTCGATCGTCTCGGCGATGCCGGGGAGCTTGAAGAGATCCATCGCGCGCAGCCTCTGCACAAACCCGACAACCTCGCGCGCCAGATGCTCGCTCGCGCCTGGCGCCTTGCGCTTCAAGATTTCGAGCTCGCGCGCCGCGGTCGGGTAGTCCACCCAGTAATAGAAGCAGCGCCGCTTCAGAGCGTCGTGGATCTCGCGGGTGCGGTTCGAGGTGATGATGACGATCGGCGGATACTCGGCGTGGATTGTGCCGATTTCCGGGATCGTCACCTGAAAGTCGGAGAGTAGCTCCAGGAGATAAGCCTCGAACGGCTCGTCGGTGCGGTCCAGCTCATCGATCAGCAATACCGGCGCGCCGGCAATATCCGGCTCCAGCGCCTGCAACAACGGCCGTTTGATCAGGAACCGGTCGGAAAAAATCGTGCTCTCGATCTCGCCGCGCTCCTCCTCGGCCGCCTCGGCGAGCCGGATCTCGATCATCTGCCGTGCATAGTCCCATTCATAGACCGCCGAGGCGACGTCGAGCCCTTCGTAGCACTGGAGGCGAATGAGCCGGCGCTTCAAAGCGCTCGCCAGCACCTTGGCGATCTCAGTCTTGCCGACCCCGGCTTCGCCTTCGAGAAACAGCGGCCGGCTCAGGTGCAACGCCAGATGTACCGCCGTCGCGAGGCTGCGATCGGCGACATAATCCGCGCTGCCGAGCAGCGCCAGCGTGTCGTCGACAGAAGAAGGGAGAACAACAGTCATCCAGAGACAATTCCGATCAAACAAAACCTCTCCCGACGGGAGGGTGCGAGGGCTCATGCGGCCTCGCGGTAGCGCGGGATCCGCTCTCGACACGAGAAATTTAGTGCGCCGGCCTCACAGCCACCACCCTCGCCGTGCGCTGTTGATCGGAAGGCAGGATCGGACTAAGTTTAGTCCGAATTTAGGAAATGCGATGCGCACCATCAACATTCATGCGGCAAAGACCCAACTCTCGCGCTTGGTCGATGCCGCCGCGGCGGGCGAGGAAATCATCATCGCAAAGTCAGGCAAGCCTATCGCCCGGTTGGGGCCGCTTGCCGGGCCGCGACGAAAGCGCAGGCTCGGTGTATTGGCTGGAAGGCTGCGCGTGCCGGAGGATTTCGACGCCGATTTGCCGGATGAGGTTCTCGATGCATTCGAGGGCCGCTGATGCGCGTCCTGCTCGATACGCATGTTCTACTGTGGGCCTTAGCGCAGCCGCATCGTCTCGATGCGGAGACGCGCGCTACGATCGAAAGTGGCGCCAGCGAAGTGCTGTTCAGCGTCGCAAGCATCTGGGAAATCGCCATCAAGGCGGGGCTGGGCCGCGCGGATTTCGCGGTCAAGCCGGCGGAGATCGCCCGCACGGCCGTCGACATCGGGTTTGTCGAGCTGGTGATCCGATCGGATGCCGCGGCTCTCGTCGCCGCGCTGCCGCTTTATCACCGCGATCCGTTCGACCGGGTTCTTGTCGCGCAGGCCATGGTCGAGCCGGCAACGCTCTACACCGCCGACGATCGCCTCGCGCGCTATTCAGAATTGGTCAGGCGCATCGCGGCGCACTAGCCCCGCATCAAGCGGTCGCGCCGGCGAGGGCGACCCAGGCCGCAGCGAGCAGCAGGACGGCGCCGATCGGCGCCGCGAGCCGACGGCCGCCGGGCAGGTTCTTTTCCGCCGCCATGACGGCGCCCAATGCCAGCATCCAGCCGATATTGGCGGAGCCGATCACGAACATCACCAGCATCAGGCACCAGCAGCAGCCGACGCAGAACGCGCCGTGTCTGACGCCTAAAAGAAGTGCCTGAGATTTCTCGCCGGTACCGCGCCAGTGCGCGATGACAAAGCCGAGCGGAGCCCGGCATTTGTGGAGACAGCGGTGTTTGAGCTTGGTGAATTGATAACCCCCGGCGATCGCCAGAATGGCCGCGCCGATCACCCACACATTTGCGACCAACCAGTCCGACCGGCGAGCCGCAAACGTAACGCCCCAGTCAGCGAGATGAGCGGCAAGGCCGAACACGGCCCAAACCAATAGATAGCCGATGACGACGAGCGCCGTCAGCCACCGCTGGTCGGCGCGGCGCGCGGTCAAACGCCGGAAGATGTCGAGCAGCGGCAATGTCGTCGGCAGCATCATCGCGGAGAGCATCAGCATCCAGCCGCCCACGACCAGCAATCCGGTCAGCGCGCCACGCCCGCCCGGCAAGGCCCCGCAAAGGCTGCCCGCAACCCCGATCTCGGCCCAGCTGCCGTAGTGGAGGTAACGGGAATAAGGGCTCTGTCCCCACAGCCACAGCGCCAGCCATGCTGCGGCGGTCAGGGCCGCCATCAGCGGCAAAAAGCGGCTGCGATGCGAAGCCGCGTGCATTCGAGCGGTCGCTCCCGCTACGCCTCGAAAGCGAATTGTCCCTGTATCGCGTTGTGGTCGCGCAGATCGACGTCGACCCCGACGGACTCGTTTTTCATCCGAAAGTTCGAGGCCTTGGCGACATAGGCCTGGGACCCTGGGATCGTCGAGAAGATGCTGTCGACCAGGGCGGTCGGCTTGCCGCCCGGTCCGCGGTATGGCTCCATCGTGGCTTCGGTAGTGTCGCCGATCCGCAAGGTGCCTTTTCCCTCGTGCACGGCGAAGACGATCGGCGCGCGCTCGACTTTGACGACCTCACCGACCAGTGCGGCGAGATCGGCAACGGGTCCGCCCTGCTTTCCGGTGAACACACCGAGGAGCGCCGCCTCCTGCTCGGGGCTCGCCCGCTCGTCGACATAAAGGTGAGCCCGCCAATTGCCCTCCAGCGGGTTGCCCGGAATGAATACATTGACCGCCAATGTCAGACCGGAAACGTCGAGCCCATCGATCGTGCCGCGGTCGAAATGATAGGCGAGGGCGGATTGACACGTTCCGTTGTCCGGCTTCTCGCCGACCCAGCAAGGGCACAGCACATTGCAATCGCAAACCTCGAGGATGCTTCCTTCCAGCTTGTACGCCATGACCTGCTCCCCTTTGCGAAAGGGGACCAATATGCCGCGTGCTTGGCGTCTTGCCCACTGCCCTTCGATGACGCTATCATATGATAGCGAAAGACAGGAGGTGATCATGCCGCAACTCCTCGTGCGTGACGTTCCCTTGGATGTCGTCGAAGCCTTGAAGCGGAGAGCGGCCGAGCACGGCCGAAGCGCGGAGGCGGAGCACCGCATCATCCTCGAAGAAGCCCTGCGCGCCGGACGTGCCGGATTTTGGGAACGCGCGGCGGCCCTTCGCGCTGAAACGCGCGACCGTAAAATAACAAATTCGACGGAGCTTATCCGTCAGGACCGTGACGAGCGGTGAGCATCGTCATCGACGCTTCAGTTGCCCTCAAATGGGTTTTCGAAGAACCCGGAACCGACGCGGCCCTTGCGCTTCGTGGCGAGCAGCTGATCGCGCCGGCGATTTGGCTCGCGGAAGCCGCAAACGCGTTATGGCGGCACGTGAGGCTTGGTGAAACAACTGCCGCCGAGGCGCTCGCGCGAATGGACGAACTTGCCGAAGCACCGGTTGCGACGCTCTCGATCGAGCCGCATGTCGCCCGTGCATTAAGGCTCGCTACGGAACTCTCCCATCCGGTATACGACTGCCTCTACCTCGCACTCGCCTTAAATTACGATACCCACGTCATCACCGACGATCGGCGGTTTGCCGCTGCTGTGACCGACAGACCGGACCTCGCCGGCCGAGTACAGCTGCTGCGGAGCTGACGCGGGGGTTGGGTTGTGCGTGCGCTCAGGCGCACCCCGCGACGGCGCGGCGGGCCATGACGCCGACGAGGTGGGCGCGGTACTCGGCGCTGGCGTGGATGTCGGAGTTGAGGTTGGTGTCGGGGATCGCGATGTCCTTGATCGCGTCCGGGGTGAAGGAGCGGGCGAGCGCTGCTTCCATTTCGGGGACGCGGAAGACGCTGGGCCCGGCGCCGGTCACCGCGACGCGCACGCCGCCGGGGGTGCGGACGACGAACACGCCGACGATCGCGTAGCGCGAGGCGGGGTTGCGGAATTTCTGATAGCAGGAGGCCTGCGGTTTCGGGAAGCGCACCGCGGTGACGATCTCGGCCGGCTCGAGCGCGGTCTCGAACATGCCGGTGAAGAAATTGTCGGCGGCGATCTCGCGCTTGGTGGTGTGCACGGTAGCGTTGAGCCCTATCACTGCCGCCGGGTAATCGGCGGCCGGATCGTTGTTGCTGATCGACCCACCGAGCGTGCCGCGGTTGCGCACCGCGGGGTCGCCGATCATCCCCGCCATCGCGGCGAGCCCCGGGATCCCTTGCTTGACGACCGGCGAACGGTTGACCTCGGCATGCCGTGTCATCGCCCCGATGACGATCGCGTCGCCGGCATCGGTAATCCCGCGCAACGAAGGGATCGCGGCGAGGTCGACCAGATCCGAGGGCTTGGCGAGCCGCAGCTTCAGGGTCGGGATCAGGGTCATGCCGCCGGCGACGAGCTTCGCTTCCTCGTTGGCGCCGAGCAGATTGGCGACCTCGTCGAGGCTCGTCGGCTTGTGGTAGTTGAATTCGTACATCGGGCTCTCCCTATTTCGCGGCGAGCGGCGAGCGGTGCTGTTGGATTAGGCGCCAGAGCCGCTCTGGTGTGGCCGGCATGTCGAGATGCCGGATGCCAAGCGGCTTCAGGGCGTCGACGAGGGCGTTGGTGATCGCCGCCGGCGCGCCGATCGCCCCGGCCTCGCCGCAGCCTTTGACGCCCAGCGGGTTGTGCGTGCACGGGGTTACGTTGGTCGACAATTTGAAGTACGGCAAATCGCCGGCGCGCGGCATCGTATAGTCGTTGTACGAGCCGGTCAGCAGCTGCCCGGTTTCCTTGTCGTAGACGCAGGCTTCGAGCAAGGCCTGCCCGATGCCCTGGGCGAGGCCGCCATGGACCTGGCCCTCGACGATCATCGGGTTGAGGATGCGCCCGAAATCATCGCTGGCGGTGAAATTGACAACCGCGACCTGCCCGGTTTCCGGGTCGATCTCGACCTCGGCGATATGGGCGCCCGACGGGAACGTGAAGTTCTTCGGGTCATAGAACGCGGTTTCGTCGAGGCCGGGCTCCAATTCCTCGTGCGGGAAATTGTGCGGGACGTAGGCGGTCAACGCCACCTCAGCCATGGTCTTCGACCGGTCGGTGCCGGCAACGGTGAACTTGCCGTCCTTGAACTCGACATCGGCCTCGGCGGCTTCGAGCAGATGCGCGGCGATCTTGCGGCCCTTGGCGACGACCTTGTCCATCGCCTTGACGATCGCGGTGCCGCCGACGGCGAGCGAGCGCGAGCCGTAGGTGCCCATGCCATAGGGGATCTTGTCGGTATCGCCGTGCACGATCTCGACGCTTTCGATCGGGATGCCGAGAGTATCGGCGACGAGTTGCGAAAAGGTCGTCTCGTGCCCTTGACCGTGGCTATGCGAACCGGTCAGCACCGTGACGCTGCCGGTCGGGTGGACGCGGACCGCTGCGCTTTCGAAGAGGCCGGCCCGGGCGCCGAGCGAGCCCACAACAGCCGACGGGGCTATGCCGCACGCCTCGATATAGGTAGCGATGCCGAGCCCGCGCAATTTCCCCCGCGCGGCCGTCTCCCGGCGCCGCGCTTCAAAGCCCTGAACATCGGCTGCCTTCAGCGCCAATTCGAGAGTCGTGAAGTAATCGCCGCTGTCGTATTGCAGCGCCACCGGGGTCTGGTACGGGTAGGCGTCCTTCGCGATGAAATTGCGGCGGCGCAATTCGGCCGGATCCATGCCGAGCTCGTCGGCGGCGAGGTCGACAATGCGCTCGAGCAGGAAGGTCGCCTCGGGGCGGCCCGCCCCGCGATAGGCGTCGACCGGGACCGTGTGGGTGAACACCGCCTTGGTCTCGACGTAGATCGCCGGTGTCGTGTAGGTGCCGGCGAGCAACGTCCCGTAGAGGTAGGTCGGGATGCTGGGCGCAAAGGTCGACAGATAGGCGCCCATATTGGCGATGGTCGAGACCTTGAGCGCGAGGAACTTCGCATCTCGGTCGAGGGCGAGCTCGACATGGGTGACATGGTCGCGCCCATGCGCGTCCGACATGAAGCTCTCGGAGCGTTCCGCGGTCCATTTGACGGGCCGCCTCAGCTTGCCTGCGGCCCAGGTTACGATCGCCTCTTCGGCGTAGTGGTAGATCTTCGACCCGAAGCCGCCGCCGACATCCGGGGCCACGACCCGCAGCTTGGCCTCCGGGATGTGCAATACAAAGGCGCCCATCAGCAGGCGGATCACGTGCGGGTTCTGGCTCGTCGTGTAGAGGGTGTATTCGCCCGTCGCCCGGTTGAACTCGCCGATCGCGGCGCGCGGCTCCATCGCGTTGGGGACGAGCCGGTTGTTGGTGAGGTCGAGCTTGACGACCCGCGCCGCTTTGGCGAACGCGGCCTCGACAGCAGCCAGATCGCCCAAATGCCAATCATAGCAGAGGTTGCCGGACGCTTCGCTGTGCACCTGCGGCGCGCCCGACTGAAGCGCCGCGGCCGGGTCGATCGCCCCGGGCTCCTCGACATAGTCGACCTGGATCAGCTCGGCGGCGTCGCGGGCCTGCGCGAGTGTCTCGGCGACGACGACGGCGACCTGGTCGCCGACATGGCGGACCCGGTCGGTGACGAGCGGCGGGTGCGGCGGCTCGATCATCGGCGAGCCGTCCTTCGAGTGGATCTGCCAGCCGCAGGGCAGCCCGCCGATCCCGTCCGCCGCCATGTCCTTACCGGTATACACGGTCACGACCCCCGGCGCCGAGGCGGCCGCGGAGGTATCGATGCCGGTGATCCGCGCATTGGCGTGCGGACTGCGCAGAATATAGGCGTAGAGCTGTCCCGGCCGGTTGATGTCGTCGGTGTAGGTGCCTTGCCCGGTCAGAAAGCGGTAATCCTCACGCCGCCGGACCGGCGTTCCGATGACGCTCACCGCCCCTTACTCCGCGGCCATCCCATGGACGCTGGGCGGCTTCTCGCCTCGCATCACCGCCGCGCCCTCGATGATCGCCAGCACGATGTTGTGATAACCGGTGCAGCGGCAGAGATTGCCCTCGAGATACTCGCGAACCTCGCGCTCGGTCGGGTTGGGGTTGTTTTTCACAAGATCGAGTGCGCTCATGATCATGCCGGGCGTGCAAAACCCGCATTGTAGAGCGTGATTGTTGCGGAACGCCTCCTGCATCGGGTGCAAGGTATCACCGTCCGCGACCGCCTCGATGGTCAGCACCGAGCGGCCTTCGGCCTGCACGGCCAACAGGGTGCAAGCCTTGACGGCTTCCCCGTCGACATGGACGACACAGGCGCCGCATTGGCTCGTATCGCAGCCGACATGAGTGCCGGTCAGACCGAGCTGCTCGCGCAGCAATTGCACCAGTAATGTCCGGCCTTCGACCGTCGCCGAAACCGGCTTGCCGTTCACGGTGAGGCTGACCGTCTTCTGCATCGACATCTCCCTGCATCGATCACTCGGCCGCCAAGGATGGCGGAAAGACCAGGCGGAGTTTTATGCCGCCTCCGCTTCCGGCTCAAGGCTTCGCGGCGAGGCTTCCTATCGGGTTACCCGGCGGCCAGTGAAGAAATACAGCATTGCGCCCACGATCGCCACGAGCCCGGTTACCCACACCGCGGGCGGAAGCCGGATTTCCTTCCTCGTCGCTGGAGCGGCGGCCGCATCTTGTGGGGCGGCGGTATTCGGTTGAGCCTCGACCGAGGCCGTCGGCGCAGCGTGTTGAACGGGTGTCGCGCCGGGTGCAGCCGGCGCCTGCTCGGGCGCGACTGCGGCGACAAACCGCGTGAAAAAGTTTTCGGCCATCCGGCGGGCGACCGAGTTGATCAGGCGCGAGCCGATCTGCGCCAGCTTGCCGCCGACATGCGCCTGGACGGCATAATGCAGCACCGTCGCGCCGCCATCCTCGTCGAGGTTCACCTTGGCGCTGCCTTTCGCAAAGCCGGCGACGCCGCCGGTGCCTTCGCCGGCGATCGTGTAGCTCTGCGGCGGGTTGAGATCCGCCAAGGTCACCTTGCCCGCGAAATTGGCCTTTACCGGCCCGACCTGCGCGAGGACCTTGGCAGTGAACTCGGTGTCGGATAGCTTCTCGATCGTCTGACAGCCGGGGATGCTGCTCTTCAGGATCTCCGGATCGTTGAGCCCCTCCCAGACGCGTTGGCGGGGAGCGGGGATGCGAAACTCGCCCGTCATTTCCATCGGCAAATTCCTTTCCTGCAATCCGCGAGTGTGGGGCCGGCGCATGGCGATTGCAACCGCGTGGGCAGAATGGGCGCTGCCGCGGAATAATTCCGCCGTTGCTGCGGTCCTGGTCGGTACGGGGTAGAAGAGCGCGCATGGCGTGGATCGCGGAGCGGCGTCGGCAGAGCCGGTTCGAAGCGGTGGTGCTGCCCCATCTCGACGCCGGCTATGCGCTCGCACGCTGGCTGACGCGCAACGACGCCGATGCCGCCGATGTTGTGCAGGAGGCTTGTCTGCGGGCGTTTCGTTATTTCGACAGCTATCGCGAGGGCGATGCCAAGAGCTGGCTTCTAAAGATCGTGCGGCGGACCTGCTACGATTGGCTCGAGCGCAATCGGCCCGTGGAGCTGGTGCCGCTCGAACTCGAGGGCGACGCCGACGGCTCGGTCCACAGCCTGCCAGCGGGATCCGTCGATGCCGATGCGCTGCTCGAGAGCCGCTCCGATCTGCGGCGCCTCGACGTGCTGATCGAGAGCCTGCCGCCGCCGCTGCGCGAGGCGATCGTGTTGCGCGAATTGCAAGAACTCGACTATCGCCAGATTGCCGAAGTTACGGGGGTGCCGATTGGAACGGTCATGTCGCGGTTGCACCGGGCGCGCGCGGCGCTCCGCCTGGCCTGGGACGGAAAAGGATGTGGGTGATGCGTTGCGATGAGGTCCGCCCCCGGCTCGACGCCTATCTCGACGGCGAGCTTGCCGAGACCGAGCGGGCGTCGCTGCGCGACCATCTCCAGGGCTGTCCCGATTGCGGACCCGAAGCAGAGGCGCTCAAGCGGCTGCGCGACGCCATCCGCCGTTCCGCCCCGATCCATCGGGCGCCCGAGGCTTTGCGCTCGCAGATCCGCTTCGCGATCCGCCGGGAGGCGGCGGCGATCAGGCCATCGGCGTCGCTGCGTGCGCCGGGCTGGCTCGCCTACGCCGCCTCGATCCTGCTCGCCGTTGCCGTTGGCTCGGGCGGCACGTTTGTGCTGTTGGGCGAGCGGCAAACCGACACGATGGAGACCGAGATCATCGACAGCCATTTGCGCTCGCTGTTGGGCACTCACCTCACCGATGTCGCTTCCTCGGATCAGCACACGGTCAAGCCGTGGTTTGCCGGCCGGACCGATCTGTCGCCGCCGGCCGTCGACCTCGGCACCGAGGGCTTCCCGCTGGTCGGCGGCCGCCTCGACCTGATTGCGGGCAGACCCGTCCCGGCGCTCGTCTACAAGCGCCGGGACCACGTGATTAACCTTTTCGTGCTCCCGGCCGCGCCGGCCGATCATGGCGAAACCCTGACCCGCCGAGGCTATAATCTGCGGCATTGGAACGAAGGCGATCTTGGCTTCTGGGCGGTAACCGATGCGGCCCCAGCCGAACTCGCCGAATTCGAGCGCCTCTTCCGCGCCGCAACGAAGGGCTGAGCCTCGGAACTGCGCCGTGCGTCCTTCGAGACGGCTGCTTCGCAGCCTCCTCAGGATGAGGGATGTTCCTCAATGCCATCGATAACCGGCCTCATGCTGAGGAGCGCCAGAAGGGCGCGTCTCGAAGCACGCACGGCTGCAATGCACCACGTTTTTGTGATGCGATATTAGGGGAGTGCCGCAGGCCGAGCCGGGTGATACGATCGCCGCATGACGGCATACGGATTTACGCTTTTCGACACGGCGATCGGCCCGTGCGGGGTCGCCTGGAGTGACCGGGGCCTGGTCGGGGTGCAGCTTCCCGAGGCGGGCGAGGCGGAGACGCGAGAGCGCATGCTGCAGCGGTTCCCGGCCGCGGCAGAGATAGCGCCGCCGCACAACGTGCAGCTTGCCATCGACAACATCGTCGCGCTGCTCCGCGGCGAGCCGAGCAACCTTTCGGCAATCGAGCTCGACATGGAGGACGTGGCGCCGTTTCACCGCCGCGTCTACGAGGTGGCTCGCGCGATACCGCCGGGAAGAACGCTCGCCTATGGCGACGTCGCAGCGCGGCTCGGGGCGCCGGGCGCGGCCCGCGCTGTCGGCCAAGCACTCGGGCGCAACCCGTTCCCGATCATCGTGCCGTGTCACCGCGTGCTGGCGGCCGGCGGTAAGATCGGCGGCTTTTCCGCCCATGGCGGCACGGCGACGAAACGCCGCATGCTGGCGATCGAAGGCGGCGTATGAATGAGGGGCTCGGTTTCGCGCCGGCGGCCGCAGTTGATCACCTGCGCACCAGCGACGAAACCCTAGCAGGCTGCTGAAAAACACCCGATGACCTGGAAACTCGTCATTCCTGCTGTAGCGAAGCGGAGAGCTGGTATCCGTAACCCACTGACAAAGATGGATTCCCGCTTTCGCGGAAATGACCGTGAACTTAATCATCGGGGGTTTCCAGCTAACTCGCGGCCTTTTTCAGCACCCTGCTAGCGCGCGTCATCGACGGGGTCGGCCCGTTTCGGCTGCAGCTGATCGGTGCGTCGAGCATCTTTGCTGCGCTGGCGCAGTCGATCGTCTATCAGCAGCTGAACGGCAAGGCCGCGGCGGCGATTTTCGCGCGGTTCTGCACACTGTTCCCCGGCACAGACCCAACCGCCGAACTGGTCCTCGCCATATCCGAGGAGGAACTGCGCGGCGCCGGCCTGTCGCGCTCAAAGCTCCTCTCGCTGCGCGACCTCGCCGCCAAGACCGTCAGCGGGGAGATCCCGACACTCGCCGAGATCCACTTTATGGAGGACGAGGCGATCATCGAGGGGCTGACTACGGTTCGTGGGATCGGCCGCTGGACCGTCGAGATGCTGCTGATTTTCCGCCTCGGCCGGCCGGATGTGCTGCCGGCGGACGATTACGGCATCCGCAAGGGCTTTGCTCGCGCCTACGCCCTGGGTGAGCTGCCGGGGCGCAAGGACGTCGAAATCTACGGCGTGCGGTGGAAGCCCTATCGGACTGTGGCGAGCTGGTATCTATGGCGCCTCGCCGAGCAGGCACCGCTGCAGACATCACCATGACTTCGATGACAATCTGTCTCGAAGGGCCCGAGAAAGTAGAAGATCGACTGATCATTGCGCTCGATGTGCCGACGATAAGCGAGGCTCGGGCAGTGATCGACAAGCTGGAGGCGGGTGGTTTCTTTCTTTAAGCTCGGCCTGTGGCTGCAATTCGCCGCCGGGTTCGGCAGCCTGCTCGATTACTTGCTCGCAAAGAACAAGAACATCTTTCCGGTATTATGTAGCAAGCGCCACCACAAGCACATTTAGGCAAGCCAGTCGCCATCCTACCATATGTGGATGGGCGATACATTCCTAATCAATGCACTCATTCGCAAGCGGTCTGAGATACACGCGGCGATCACCGATCTAGAGCGACAGGCGAATCAACTTTGCGCCGACTTGGCTCATATCGATGCCACGCTGCGGATGCTTGATCCAGAATTGGAGGTCGAGACGCTTCCGGTGCGGGGACCGCGTCCGGAGCGATCAAAATATTTCCTGATTACGCACTATCCTCAGCCATCAAGGAGTGGTACAAAACAGGAACATACGGCTGTTTCTGCGGGTTTGAACGATGGCGCGCAACAAGGTGCAATTTCAAAAGGGGCTCAGCGAGGCCCAGTTTGCTGTTCTTTACGGAACAGAGGATCAGTGCCGGGAAGCGGTGATGCGCTGGCGCTGGCCATCCGGCTTTGTCTGCCCGGTTTGCGCAGGGCAGCATCACAGCTTGGTCAAGACCCGGGCGCTTTACCAGTGTGCCGCCTGTCGACGGCAGACATCCGTGATCGCCGGAACGATTTTCGCGGCAACCAAGGTGCCGCTGTGCACTTGGTTTCGCGCCATGTACCACCTCACTCAGAGCAAGGGCGGCATCTCCAGCATTGAGTTGGGCCGCCGGCTTGGCGTCACCCAGACCACCGCCTGGAAGATCAAGCACAAGCTCATGCAGGCGATGATGGAGCGGGACGCCACAAAGCGCCTGACGGGACGGATCGAGATCGACGACGCCTATCTCGGCGGGGAGCGCAACGGCGGCAAGCGGGGCCGCGGTTCGCCGGGCAAGACGCCGATCGTGGCGGCGGTCGAAACCACACCACAGGGCAAGCCAATCCGCTTGAAGTTGCGCCGCGTAAAGGGTTTCCGCCGTGCCGAAATCGCGACCTTGGCGCAGCGCAATTTCCATCCCGCCAGCACCGTTGTCAGTGACGGCCTGCACTGCTTCACTGGGGTCGGCAACGCCGGCTGCGTCCACCAGCCGATCATCACTGGATCCGGTCGCAAGGCCGCCCTGAACCCTGCTTTCAAGTGGGTCAACACCACCCTCGGCAACATCAAGAGCGCCATCACTGGCACTTACCGCACCATCCGCGACAAGCATGTACCCCGCTACCTCGCCGAGTTCGAGTACCGCTTCAACCGCCGATACGATCTCGCCGCCATGATGCCACGCCTCGGCTATGTCGCAGTCCGAACCCCGCCGATGCCATACCGCCTCCTCAAATTGGCTGAGGATCATGCGTAATCAGGAAATATTTTGCGCACGGAGAAATTAGCCGTCGTTGTCTCGGAGCACTTAGAGACACCTCGGGGGACGGCTGGCTTTCGGGCGATGACATCGCCGTTCAGGCCATGCGCGATAAGAAGCTGGACCCGGAGCGCGATCGTCGGCTGCGCACTGATTTCGTAAGGCGCATATTACAGACCCCTGATTCATTGGAACGTCGTTATGGTCGCGTCGTTAAATCCGGCAATGGCCGTGGCATCAAATGGAAGCTGAGCGAAACCATTGAGAGAAACGCCCTTGTGGATAACTGAGGGATCGATTCGCACCAGCTGCGCGTCAAATCATAGTCAACGCGAAAAATGGGACTCCACCTCAACGCGCTGCCGTTTGAAAAACCCTAGACCTTTTAGCCCTAGCGCTCTTAGATAGCCGTTTCGGCGCTTCAAGCCTTGACATGGCTTCGAAGGTGTAGAGTTGTTATGGAGTAGGCGCTAGATGTTGTTGGGCAGGAGCTTATTACGCCTATTTCTTGACCGTGCCTCTGTCCGGCATGGGGGAGCTGGCTGATGGTAGCGATTACATCCGCGCGTTGCCACACGCTCGCGGCGAGAGAAAAGTTGATCGTCGCTCTGGATGTTGGCTCTGTAGAGGAAGCTCGCGGCATCGTTAAGGAGCTTCAAGACTCGATCTCATTCTACAAGATAGGCCTACATCTGCAGCTTGATCCTGAGCTTCCTAAGCTTTTTGTGCAGCTTCTTCAGGATCAAAAAAGAATTTTCCTGGATTTCAAATTTATCGACATTCCCACGACTGTTGAGGGTGCGGTGCGAGCCGCCTCTCGACTTCGAATCAAGTTCATCACCGTTATGGGGCAGCGCCATATAGTTGAGGCTGCGGTTAAGGGAAGGGGATCATCTGACCTGAAAATATTAGCGGTCACCCTTCTGACAGGCATGTCGGAAACTGATATGAAACGAGAATACAATACGGATCTATCGCTTGAGAGTTTTATCACCAAGCGCGCGGAAGCTGCCTCTGAGATGGGGTGTGATGGGGTAATATCGTCTCCTAATGAAGTTTCTCTTATCAGAAAAGCCATTCATCGCGACAAGTTCTTAGTGGTTACGCCGGGGATTCGACGACAAGGGGCGGAACCGGATGACCAAAAGAGGACGGCCTCTCCATATGATGCCATAATGAACGGGGCCAATTACCTGGTGGTTGGGCGTCCCATTATCCAGGAACCGGACAAGCGCCGAGCGGCTGAGGGTATCGTAGATGAGATGGCCACAGCTCTCGCCCATCAGGAAATAGGGCTAAGAAGCCCTGCTACGCTGCCAGTATCCGCAGAAATCTACTGAAGGCGGTTTCGCATCGCGAGGGCGACGACCCGGTCGACCTGAAAGCCGTTCGGGTCTTTCCGGTGATCCTCGCGCCACGCCATCTCTTGTGCGAACCGGATCAGATACGGTCCGGCGATATGATGGTGGCGCGCGGCACTTTCGCGACAAGCTTCTTTCTGGCCTGTTTAGCCGTATTAGAAATGGAGGGAGTCAACCTGGAAGACCTATAGGAATCGCGTGAGCGGCGATCCAGAAAGCCAGAGCGAGGAAACCCAAAAACGGCAGCCACCAAAAACGCGACCCGTGATCGTCCGCATATTCCGCGCTCTTAAACGCTACGAAAACCGCCGCCGCCGCCGCGCCAAGTCCCAATACCAAGTGAATGAGCGAATGATGGCGAGGTGGACCCGCCATGATGGCTTGTTCACAGGCACTCTCGTATTCGTCGGCATCGTCACCGCTGTGATTTTCTGGCATCAACTTAATGTTATGCAGGGGCAACTGGACAGCATGGAGAGCGAGCAACGTCCCTGGATCAAAATTGATGCCGTTCCAGGTCCTTTGGAGGTCTACGTTTTGCCTGCCGAAAAAGACGGCCCCAAAGGTAACTTGGATCTCCATTTCACGATCAGCAATGTCGGCCGCTCTCCCGCGTTGAGCCTCAATTTGTTCGTGGCTGGCTTCGTAGTAGGGAACACGACGCATCAGAATCCCGAACCCGATAGGAGAATATTGTGCGACGCCGTGCGAAACAAACCCGCTAAGAGCGGCACGGTGCTCTTTCCCCAAGATTCTGTTACAGAAGATACCTGGGCACCCAACCGCGTTAATAATTATCTCGGCGCTGGTTTTGGGCCGACCGATCGTCAATATATGTGGGAAAATAAGGAAAAGCTCGTTTTTGTTTTTGCTGTTTACGGCTGTGTCGATTACATCTTCGGTCGGCGAGCGGCGCACCAACAAACTGGTTTCATCTACACTGTATGGCAACAAATACCGTCGACAGACCAAGGCCCCGCCACACCTTCGTTCGTCTTTGAGGCTGACAAAAGCATCCCCGCAACACAATTGCTTCTGATTAAAACAACCGCCGTGATTGATTAGAAGCAATACGGTCAGCGGCGTTATCAACGCACGCATGAGCGCGCTTCCCTACCTACATCGCCATAGCTCCGAGCGACAGGTAAGGAAAACTGACCTAAATTCTCGTGGCGCTTGCTACATAATACCGCTTCTCGATGCCAAGATGTTCGATATCGGCGAGACCGTGAGGCAGGGGGTCGCGCGGGCCGCCGAACGCGGGGTCACGTTCGTCACCGTTCATGGTGATGGGGAGATCATAAAGGCTGCGGTCGAGGGCAAGGGAAAGTCTCGCCTGAAGATCTTCGCGATCACGGTCCTGACCTCGGTCGATCAGGACGGCCTACACGAGCTCGGCTATATGTGCAGTCTTGAGAATCTAATCGGGCTGCGGGTCAAACAAGCGATCGAGTGCGGCTGCGATGGTATCATCGCCGCGCCGCACGACAATCCAAACAGGATTCGCGAACTTGCCGGGGAGCAGCGGCTGCTGATTGCCACGCCCGGGGTTCGGCTTGCCGGCTCGTCCGTCGATGATCACAAGCGGCCGGGCACCCCGGCGCAGGCGATCGCGGCGGGTGCGGATTATCTCATCGTCGGCCGCCCGATCGTCAGAACGACGACCCGGCTCACGCCGCGATGGCGATCATCGAGAACATGCGGAGGGCGGAGTAGGCGGAGTCACCCCAGCGTTGCCGGCTCGCGATCACGTCCCGAAAATTGCCCACTTTGTAGGGCATATTCCTTGCTGATGCTGCAGGGTGAGACCCTCACCCGCCTCGCTGCGCTCGCACCGCGGGAGAGGGGGGACCAAGCCCAAGGGCTTGGTGGGTGAGGGTAGCGCCGCCTTCCGGCAAGTTGCGATCAGTGTGTCGGTGAGGGAAACCGCAGAGTTGACGAGGTTGTCCAACCGGAGGAAGCGTTCCCGCTGCAGATTTGCTGCAGGTGCAGCAAAGAACGATCACCGCTACAATTTTTGATTGTGGCTCGCCCCAACCCAGCGCGGCTGTGAAGCCGCCTGATGCGCTGCCCCGCGTTGCTGGCATGGGCGCGACTATGTTAGCTTTGTTACCAACCATGGGTTATCGGCTCGCGATCGGCGGGCAGGGAGTTTGGGATGGCGATCAGGCGTTGGTTGGGCGCGCTCGCTGCGGTCGGCTTTGTGCTCGGTTTCGGGGTTACGGCGGAGGCGGGGCCGACGCTCGACAAGGTCAAGCAGGCCGGGCAGATCAGTTGCGGCGTGCCGACCGGCATCGCCGGCTTTGCCGCGCCCGACAGCCAGGGCCATTGGGCCGGCTTCGACGTTGATGTCTGCAGGGCATTGTCGGCGGCGATTTTCGGTGCCGCCGACAAGGTCAAATATGTGCCGCTGACCGCGCAGCAGCGCTTTACCGCCTTGCAATCGGGCGAGGTCGATCTGCTGTCCAATAACACGACCGACACCCTGCAGCGCGATACCGCGCTCGGGCTCAATTTCGCGCCGGTCGTATTCTATGACGGCCAGGGCTTCATGGTGCCGAAGAAGCTCGGCGTCAAAAGCGCCAAGGAATTGAATGGCGCGACGATCTGCGTGCAGCCGGGCACGACGACCGAGCTCAACCTCGCCGACTATTTCCGCGCCAACAAGATGGAGTTCAAACCGGTCGTCATCGAGAAGCTCGACGAGGCTCTGAACGCTTTCTTCTCCGGGCGCTGCGATGTCTATACCGGCGATTCCTCGGCGCTCAATGCCAATCGTCTGAGCCAGGCGCCCAACCCGGACGACTACGTGATCCTGCCGGAACGGATCTCGAAGGAGCCGCTGGCCCCGGTCGTGCGCCACGGCGACGAGGAGTGGGACGACATCGTCCGCTGGGTCGTCTATGCCCTGATCGAGGCGGAGGAGAAAGGCATCACCCAAAAGAACGTCGACGACATGGCGAAGAGCGACGATCCCAACATCAAGCGGATGCTCGGCGTCACCCCGGGGATGGGCAAGGCGCTCGGTCTCGACGAGAAATGGGCCTATAACGAGATCAAGCTCGTCGGCAATTACGGCGAGATCTTCGACCGCACGCTCGGCAAGGACACCGAGCTCAAATTCGATCGCGGGCTCAACAATCTGTGGACTCACGGCGGCTTGATGTACGCGATGCCGATCCGCTGATCTGAGGAAGGCGAGCGGGGAAGCGAAGGGCAAATGGCGACGGACATCATCCGGCGCCCGGCGCGCTCTTCTCCGTGGCGCAATCCCGCCGTTCGCGGGATCGTCTTTCAGGTGCTGTTCGTCGCCGCCGTCCTCGCCCTCGGCGCCTTTCTCGTCCACAATACCGTCGTCAACCTGCGCCGCCAGAACATTGCCAGCGGGTTCGGCTTTCTCGACCGCGAAGCCGCCTTCGGCATCGGCGAGTCGCTGATCCCCTATTCCCCCGCCGATACTTACGCCCGCGCGTTTCTGGTCGGCCTGGTCAATACGCTTAATGTCGCCGCGCTCGGCATTGTGCTGGCGACAATCTTCGGCACTTTGATGGGGATCGCGCGGCTGTCCCGTAACTGGCTAATCAGCAAGCTGGCGCAGATCTATGTCGAGACCTTCCGCAACATCCCGCTGCTCTTGCAGTTGTTCTTTTGGTGGGGGCTGTTGCGAGAAAGCGCGCCAGCCCCCCGCCAGGCTTGGGAGCCGCTGCCCGATGTCTTCGTAAGCAATCGTGGCATCGCCTTCCCGCTGCCAAATCCCGACCCGACCTACGGCTGGATGGCGCTGGCATTGTGTGTCGGGGTCGTCGCAACGATCGGGATCTCCCGCTGGGCCCGGCAGCGGCAGGCGCGGACCGGAGAGCAGTTCCCGACCGGTTGGGTCGGATTGGGGCTGATACTCGGGCTGCCGCTAATCGTCTTTCTCGGCGGCGGCGCGCCGCTCGCCATCGACCGGCCCGAGCTGAAAGGCTTCAACTTCACTGGCGGTCACGCAGTATCGCCTGAATTCGCCGCGCTGTTGCTCGGCCTCGTCGTCTACACGGGGACATTTATCGCCGAAATCGTTCGCGCCGGCATCCTCGCGGTCAGCTGGGGCCAGAGCGAGGCCGCGATGGCGCTGGGCCTCAAGCCGGGACACCGGACGCGCCTGATCGTCTTGCCGCAAGCGCTGCGCGTCATCATTCCGCCAATGACCAGCACGTATTTAAGCCTGACCAAGAACAGCTCGCTGGCGGTCGCGATCGGCTACCCGGACCTCGTCTCGGTCGCCAACACGATGATCAATCAGACCGGGCAGGCGGTCGAAGGCATCGCGATGATCATGGCGGTCTATCTGACGATCAGCCTGACGATCTCAGCGCTGATGAACATTTACAACCGCTCCGTCGCGCTGGTGGAACGGTAGTGGTCCTCGCGATGAACCTTATGCTCAATCCGGTCTTTACCCTCTCCCCCCGCCGGCCGGGGGGAGAGGGCAGGGTGAGGGGGGCCGAAATGCTGGTCCGCGGCGCCGCCCACCTCACCCTCCCATCGCTCCGCGATGGACCCCTCCCTCTCCCCCTGAAGGGCGGAGAGGGGCTCTTGTCGGCGGCCTTGAGGCCTCGTCGCGCTCGAGGAGCGCCCACAGATGACAGACGTTACGCAAGAGCTCCCTGTCACTTTGGAACCGCCGCCGCCCGCGGCCGCTGGCCTGCTTGGCTGGCTGCGCGCCAATCTGTTCAGCAGCATCTCCAATACAATCCTGACCCTGATCGCGCTTGCGCTATTGGCGGTGACGGTCCCCCCGGTCATCCGCTGGGCCCTGGTCGACGCGGTTTGGTCGGCCCCGAACAGCCGCGCCTGCCGTGGGGCCGGCGCCTGCTGGGCGTTCATCGCCGAGAAATGGCGTTTTATCCTCTTCGGCACCTACCCCTACGAGCAGCATTGGCGCCCGTTCTGCGCGGTGCTGATCTTTATCGCGATGATTTTGGCGAGCTGTGACCGCCGGCTCTGGGGACGGCGGCTGATGCTCGTCTGGCTCGCCGGGCTCGTGGCGGTCGGCGTTCTGATGTGGGGCGGTATTTTCGGCTTGAGCTATGTCGGCAACGAATTGTGGGGCGGGCTGCCGCTGACCCTGATCCTCGCCATTGTAGGAATGGCTTTTGCCTTTCCTCTTGCAATATTGCTGGCGCTCGGGCGGCGCTCGCCTCTCCCCGCGGTGCGCATGATCTGCATCGGCTATATCGAGCTGATCCGCGGCGTGCCGTTGATCACAGTGTTATTCATGGCCTCGGTCATGCTGCCGTTGTTCCTGCCGGCCGGCATGACCATCGACAAGCTGCTGCGCGCGCAATTGGCGATCGTTCTGTTCGCCGCCGCCTATCTCGCCGAGGTCATTCGCGGCGGATTGCAGGCGATCCCGAAGGGCCAGATCGAAGCCGCCGATGCGCTGGGGCTCGGCTATTGGCGGCGCACCCGCCTCATCGTCCTGCCGCAGGCATTGACGATGGTCATCCCGCCGCTAGTCAATACCTTCATCGGCACCTTCAAAGATACGACGCTTGTCATCATCATTGGCCTGATGGACCTGCTCGGTACGATCAATGCGGCGCTGAACGACGCAAATTGGCGCGGCACCTCGGCCGAGGCCTATGTGTTCGCTGCGGCAATCTATTTCTGCTTCTGCTTTTTCATGTCGCGCTATAGCCAGATGCTCGAGCGCGAATTCAACAAAGGGCGGCGGCGATGACAGACGCGGCTGTAGGGGCGCCGATCATCGAGCTGCGCGGCGTCGACAAATGGTACGGCGATTTCCACGTCCTCAAGAACATCAACCTCGATGTCGGCAGGGGCGAGCGGGTCGTGGTCTGCGGGCCCTCGGGCTCGGGCAAATCGACGATGATACGCTGCATCAATCGGCTGGAAGAACATCAGCGCGGCCAGATCATTGTCGCCGGCATCGAGCTGACCTCGGATGTCAAGAACATCGAGGCGATCCGCCGCGAGGTCGGCATGGTCTTCCAGCAGTTCAATCTGTTTCCGCATCTGACGGTGCTGGAAAACCTGACCCTCGCGCCGATCTGGGTGCGCAAATTGCCAAAGAAGGAGGCCGAGGAGACCGCCCGTCTCTACCTCGAGCGGGTGCGCATCCCGGAGCAGGCGGACAAATATCCGGGGCAGCTCTCCGGCGGTCAGCAGCAACGGGTCGCGATTGCGCGCTCGCTATGCATGAAGCCGGAGATCATGCTGTTCGACGAGCCGACCTCGGCGCTCGACCCGGAAATGATCAAGGAAGTACTCGATGTCATGATCGAGCTCGCCGAGGAGGGCATGACGATGGTGTGCGTGACCCACGAAATGGGTTTCGCGCGCACCGTCGCCGACACGATGGTCTTCATGGACCGCGGCGAGATCGTCGAGCGCGGCTCGCCCCAGGAGTTCTTCGCCAACCCGAAGAGCGACCGCACGAAATTATTCCTGAGCCAGATCCTCGCCCATTAGCGCAGATTTGGGCCAAATTGGCGCTGTCATTACGAGGCGCGCCTCGCGCAGCGAAGCAATCTCGACCCGTCGAGATCTCAGCGGCCCGAGCAACTGTGTTGAGAGGGAGCGCCTCGACGCGCGCGGCGGTAATGCGGTAGCGTACCTCGCCGCACAAGCAGCCGCCGGTAAGATCTTCTCCCACAATTTGTCTCCACTCAGGAATCCGCCGATGACACTCGACGTTTTGGTGATCCAACCGCTGGTCGCGCTGATCGCAGGAATACTGATCCTTCTTATGCCGCGTATTCTCAATTACGTGGTCGCGATTTACCTGATCTTTATCGGCTTGGTCGGCTTGTGGCCCCGCCTGTTCCACATTCCGCATTGAGGGCCTCCGGCGCCCAGCCGGTCAGGAAGAGGATCTCGAAGGTCGCCGGAACGCGGCCGTCGGGCAGGCCGAACCGCTCGGCATAGAGCAGGGCGGCGCGGGCAAGGGTGGCACGGCGCAGCGGCGTGCGCCGGCGCGCCGTCAGCGCGTTGGTTTCCCCCATGCCGCGCAGGTCGCGCATCAGCGCCAGAGCCTCGGGGTAGGTGACGGTGATCTTTTCGGCATCGGCGACAGGCATCGCAAAACCGGTGCGCAGCAGAAGGCCCGCCACATCGCCGAACTCGCCGGCCGGCGATACGCGCGGGCTCGCTCCTCCCTCTTCGATCAATTCGGCCTCGATCAGCACGGTGCGAAGCTCCACCAGGGTCGAGCCACCCAACATTCCGGCGAGAAACAGGCCACCCGGCTTGAGGATACGGCGGATCTGAACGAGGGCGCCAGGCAGGTCGCCGGCCCAGTGCAATTCCAGCATGCTGACGACGAGGTCGAAGCTTCCGTGCCGAAACGGGACGAGATCGGGGTCGGCCGCGACCCGCATTCCGCTGAGCTGCGCCAGGAAGCCGAGGGACGGGTCGGCGGCTATCACCCGCTCGATCCCCGGTTGGCAGCCGAGCGCATGTGACAGCGTCCCGTGGTGCGCGCCGAGGTCGAGCGCCACACGAAACTCGCGTTTGACGTCATCGAGGCGCTCGATGAGGCGATCGGCGACTTCCCTATGCAGGAACTCGACGCAGCCGACGCCTGCCGCACGGTCGCGGTGCTGCCGCCGGGCGCGCCGATCGAACAGCATCAATGGGAGGTCGTCGGATCTTGCCATCTCGGCAAAACCTGCGGGTCTGGGTTGACGAAAGTGCCCGTTACCTGATGATGTGCATCGATGCACGCATCGGCAACTCTTGCCAACTGGGCTGCCAGCGGTTTGCGGCGGATCGGCAGAGCCGTCGTCGACGGCGTGCTGCCGCCGCGCTGTCTTGCGTGCGGTGAAACGATCGGCGAGCCCGATGCTCTGTGCGGCCGCTGTTGGCGCGGGATTACGTTTTTTGCGCCGCCATGGTGCGCCGCTTGCGGCGCGCCGTTTGCCCACCCGATGGGCGAGGATGCGATATGCGGCGCCTGCGCCAGCGAGCGGCGCAGCTGGGACAGGGCGCGATCGGTGCTGCGCTATGACAAGCACAGCCGTCACATGGTTCTCGGGCTGAAGCATGGCGACCGGACCCATGTCGCCGGGGCGTTCGGGCGCTGGATGCACCGCGCTGGAAGCGAGGTCCTCGCCGATACCGACCTGCTTGTCCCGGTGCCGTTGCATTGGACCCGCCTGTTTCAGCGGCGCTACAACCAAGCGGCGCTGTTGGCGCAGGCAATCCGCTCGGCCGGTGGTCCCGAGGTCGCGGCGGATTGGCTTGTTCGCCGCCGCCGAACACCGGCGCAAGGGCATCTCGGGCCGGCGGCGCGCGAGCGCAACGTACGCGGCGCTTTCGCGGTTCAGACCGGCCGCAGCTTCGCCGGGAAGCGGGTGGTGGTTATCGACGATGTCATGACGACAGGCGCGACGGTCGAGGAGTGTGCCCGCGTACTAAAGCGGGCGGGGGCGGTATCGGTCGGGGTCTTGACATTGGCCCGGGCATTGCGCGTCGGGGCATAGCCGCTGCGCAGCGCCCGCCCCGGAGCTTGGCACCCGGGGCTTGGCACCCCGGCGTTGCCGTCTTAATTGACGCACATGCGCGCCCGCGCGATCCCATCTTGGAGTGTCCGCCGGAATGGCTGAAGTCGAACTTTACACGACAATGTTCTGTCCCTATTGCGCCCGCGCCCGCGCGTTGTTGGCGCGCAAAGGCGTCGCCTACACCGAAATCGACATTATCGAGGAACCGGCGCGGCGCGACGAGATGATCCGGCGCGCCGGCGGGCGTACGTCCGTGCCGCAGATCTTCATCAATGGCGAGCATATCGGAGGCTCCGACAAATTGGCCGCGCTCGATCGTGCCGGTGAGCTCGACGCCAAGCTCGGGAGCACGAAATGAGCGGCGCCCTCACTGTTTCCTGCGTTCAGTTCACTTCGGCGCGGGATTACGAGCCCAACATCCGTGTCGTGTCGGATCTCGTGCGGCGCGCGCGTGACGAGGGCGCCGATTTCGTCATGACACCCGAGAACACCGGGCTCACGGAGCCTGTCGGCAAATTGCGGCGTGAGAAGGCGCGCGACGAGGCGAACCATCCCGTGCTGGCCGCCTTGCGCGAGGTTGCGCGAGAGACCGGGGTTTGGCTGCTGATCGGCTCGCTCGCCGTCGATTTGTCGCGAGAACCCGGGACGGCGGAAGACGAGGGGCGTCTCGCCAACCGCTCCTACCTCATTGATCCCGGCGGCGCGGTCGTCGCCCGCTACGACAAGATCCACATGTTCGACGTCGATCTCGCCGGCGGCGAGAGTTACCGGGAGAGCAACGCCTTCCGCCCCGGCGGCCGCGCGGTCCTGGCCGAAACGCCGTGGGGCGTGCTCGGGATGACCGTATGCTACGATCTGCGTTTCCCGCATCTCTATCGCGCGCTCGCCCAGGCCGGCGCTGATTTTCTGGCGATTCCCTCGGCGTTCACGGTGCCGACCGGCAAAGCGCACTGGCATGTGCTGTTGCGGGCGCGGGCAATCGAGAACGGGTGCTTTGTGTTCGCCCCGGCGCAATGGGGCGAGCATGCCGAAGGGAGGCGGACCTATGGCCACTCGCTGATCGTCGATCCATGGGGCGAGGTGCTCGCCGACGGCGGCGAAGGCGTCGGGATCGTCAGCGCCCGCATCGACCGGGCGGCGATCACCAAGGCGCGCCGCATGGTCCCATCACTACAGCACGACCGGCCGTTTACACAGCCGGTGCTTGCGGCCCGCCCTCTCGCAGCCGAGTAGCATCGAGCTCAGTGTCCTCGTAGACGGTGTCGAGGCTTATCTCGACCCCGATCGAAGAGAGCTTGAGGATCGCATCTCCCTCGATAATCTCGTCCGTCCAATGATCGCCCGACCGGGTGTACAGGTCGACCCGCCGTGCATCCTGCTCTATGATGGCGTATTGCTGAATTGATGGCGTCGCGAAGTAATCGAATTTCTTTCGCCAGCGATCCTCCCGTTCGGTGCTGGGTGATATCACCTCGATCACGACGACCGGATGGGAAATGTGGTCCTCCCTGTCCCCGACGGGATGGCAAGTCACCGATAAGTCGGGGTAGCGAGCCGAATCATTGGCAATTACCTTCATATCGCTGCCGAACGGACGACATCCGGTGCCGCGAAGCGCCTGCCTCAGGGCAATGGCAAGGTTCAACGCGATCGTGACATGCGCAGCCGAGCCGCCCGTCATCATCGTGACCACACCGCCGGCATATTCGTAGCGCTCTGGCTGCTCGCGCTCCCACGCGAGAAACTCATCAAGCGACATCAGCTTTTCAGCAGTATTCGGCATCGCCGAAGATTACTCGGTTGATAGGCGAATGTCCAAACCTGACCGGTAGTGTCTCACTTTGAATTTTAACAACGAAAGCACACGCCCATCGCCTGCACCCACCGAAGGCAGCTCAACACTCCACCGAAACACCGATCCCGAAGACAAAGGAGCGGTCCGCATCAAAGGGGCGCATTCACAAAGGCGAGACGCGGACTTAAGGCGGCGATGGCTTCGAAACCGAGGTAAGCGTCTCTGCGGAAACCACCTGTAGACTTCCACACCTAACAGGATGCGGAAAAACTCAGTGCTTGTGTGTCGTTTTGTAGAGTTATCGTACAGGATTCTCGCCAGGGTTGTTGGAAACCACTAGCAAGCAGGTTTTTGTATCGATTTTGCCCGTTTTCGCCCGGCCCGGGCGGATTCCGGGCATGGCTATGCCGCGGCCCCCACCAGCCTGGGCAACCGGACGAGATTGTAGGCAGTGGCAGTCAGGGTGAACATCCAGCCGACGCGGGCAAGACCACGGTGACGGGTCTTGCGGAAGCCAGCCGCCGCCTTGGTCCAGCCAAACACCTCTTCAATGCGCTTGCGCACCCGGCCACTGACCGCATAGCCAGGATGGCGGGTCGTCCGTCGGTCGATCGCCGATCGCCGATTGGCGGTGTTCTGCGCCACGTGCGGCGTCACATTGAATTCCCGCAGATCGGCGACAAACTCGGCCACATCGTAGGCCTTGTCGGCGCCGAGCGTGATCCGGTGGTTGCCGGGACGGGCCGCCACCATCTCCAGCGCCGCCTCGCGCTCTGCCGTGCCGGTGGCCAGGGTCAGACGCGTGCCGACCACCAGAGCATGCCGGTTCTCCATCAGAACGTGCCCCAGATAGGCGAGCTTGGCCGGCTGGCCCGGCCCTTTGCGATACAATCGCGCGTCGGGATCAGTGACCGAGGCGTGGGTCTCGTTGCTTCGCTTCTCGCCGTGGAAGTCCCGTTCCCCATTGCGGCCCGGCGCCGGCGGCTCGCCGCTGCCGTCCTTGGGGCGAAAGCTCTTCATGCTGGCCCACGCCTCGATCAGGGTGCCGTCGACCGAGAAGTGGTCGTCCGACAGCAGGGTCTTGACCTGCTCCTGGTTCAGTACCGCGGCCATGAACTTGCTGGCAATGTCACCGTCGATCAGCCGCTCGCGGTTCTTGGTGAACACCGTAACGTCCCACACCACGGCATCCAGCGACAGCCCGACAAACCAGCGGAACAGCAGATTGTAGCCGAGTTGCTCCATCAGCTGCCGCTCCGAACGCACCGAATAGAAGGCCTGCAGCAGCAGCGCACGAAGCAGTTTCTCAGGGGGAATCGACGGCCGTCCGAGCTTCGCGTACAACTTCTCGAATTCCCCCGTCAGTGCACCAAGCGCCTCGTCCACAATCTTTTGGATCGGCCGCAACGGATGATACAACGGCACCCGCGCTTCGCAGCTCAAATAGCTGAACAGCGCCTCGCTCCTGAGATCCCCACCGCGCATCGGACGTCCCCCACATCTCGTCACGCGCTATGGATTATACCCCAGATCTCGCTCCAATATGCGACTTTTTCCGCAACCTGCTAGAACCAAAGGCGATACGATCCAATTGAAGGTACTACGCGCTAGCAATTGGCTCTGGTTCGTTGCGTGCCATGGCAGATCGGCTAATGCTGTTTTTGCAGCCTCCTGATCAGCTGGGACTACGGCAGATAAGCTTGGCTTATCCTCTGCATCGCCCGCGAGATAAATATTTATTTCGATCGGGAAATCCCGCGTCGTTACGAGGTCAGCTGGCTCGGAAATCCAGATATGAAATCCGAACTTCGGTAACGTAGTCGGGAATACGCCATGGACCACCATCGCGGCGTCATATGTCCCGATGTAGCTTGTTTTGCCGCTAAGCTCTTCGCGTATGTCGTCACAAAAGATTGTGAAACCGACTGGCTCGCTGAAGTCGAACATTCAGATCACGCGGCGATTGACAAGGCGGCTCTCTTCCCTGGTTCCCGCATGAGTTCCATTGCCGGCTGTGCAGTTGTTTGCGGAGTATTTCCAGTCGTCATTATACTTCGCAAGACGCCTCTCTGCATGCCCAACGCGAGTGCCGGCTCGATAACGCCGTAACTCGCAAAATGGATGCCCGTCTGACGATCCCGAGCTGTGATTTCGAGTTCAACGTCGAGTGCATTTGCAATGTCGACAATTGTATTAACTGTCCAATTTGGGCGTTTGCCCGAAAACCAAACGCGTTGGTGACGATTTGTGCACACCAATTCGATCTGCGAGCGTCCTGAGTGCGAACCCACCATGGGCCTTACGGTACTCTATAATCGACCAGAATAGGCTCACGAACGCTGAGCGCAGCCGTCCGGCACCGCACCATCCGGTCAAAAGGCTGTCTATCGAACAAGACGGCGCTCGCCATGGTCTTCAAGCTGGTCGAAGGCGCCCAAAAGAATTGGCGCCGCATCGACGGCCACAACCAGTTGCCAAAACTGATCCAGGGTATCAGGTTCACTGACGGGATCGAGGTGATCGGCAATTCTGCCGTCCCTCAAGCCCAAGCCGCCGCCTGATCCTTCAGGCCGTCACCGGTTGCAAAGGTGCTTTCAATGGGGTTCGTTGTACGTAAATGCTTCCAGTGCTCGGCCGGAAAGTCGTAGAACGCGAGCAGCGCATCGCGGTCCTTGGTGAGGCAATCGGCCGCTCTGTTGTATTTGACCTGGTAGGTTTCAAAGGCCTCCAATGCCTTAACGGCATCCTCCTTGGTCTCGGCCATCCAGATCTCCTGCAGCGCGCGCTTGGCCTTGGTGTGCAGGCTCTTCGGCATTTTGTTCAGGATGTTGGCGGTCTTGTGCACCCAGCAGCGTTGCTCGCGGGTTGTCGGCCACACCTCGCCGAGGGCCTTCCAGAACCCGAGCGCGCCCCCCGCTTTCGCGAGGGCAGGCTCGGCGACCGCAATCTGCGGCGCCGTTGTCAGGCCGCGACGCTTCAAATCGAGCAGCAGATCACGCCACGATTGTGAGCTCTCGCGAATGCCATCGGTGAAGCCGACAAGCTCCTTCCTGCCTTCAGGCGTCGCGCCGATGATGACCAGGATGCACTGCGCCTGCTCCTCGAGCCGGGCCTCCAAATGGATGCCGTCGGCCCAGCAATAGACGTAGCGCTTTGCGATTGTGGGGGTGATGCCCAGCGTAGGCTTGCGGCAGTCGCAATTTTTCCCAGGCGTATTCGAGCGCGCCGAACGCTGCTTCCGTTGCGAAATCCTTGCCCCAGCAGCGCTTCACGAGATGGAACGCGACTTCGAAATTCGCCTCGCCGGGCGTATAGAGCCATGGCCGAAGCCCGCCGCAGCCGACGAACTCGCCATTGCGGTGATCGAACAGCGCCCAATACTGAACGCCACCAGACCTCTCCCGCTCGATCTCGGCGCGGAGCTTCTCTCCGACTTGGGCATTGGTGAGTTTGCCGCGGGAATCAATGAGCGCTGTGAAGGCGGGATCGCCCCACAATTCCATCGCAAGGGAGATTGATGCGTTGGCGCGGTAGTCGCGAGCTGCGATCGTAGCTGCCGCAGTCTCGAGAGAGTTGGCTTGCTCGACGCTTTGGGCTCTCATGTACTTCAGAAACTTGGGCCCGACTTTTGCTCTCTTCATCAGATCAAGAACGGTCTTGGTCTGGGCCTCGTCGACGGTTCCTCCGGTTCCGTCGTCATCATCGCCGACAACCACGATGTTGAAGATATTGCAGGCGACATCGCGGCGAAGAAAAGAATTGGTGCTCCCGACTGCCTGCACACTCGACTTACCACCCGTGGTGTCGAGCGGGGCCGGCATAAAGGAGTCTTCATAATGGCCGCTTGGCAAATGCTTCACACGGCCACGGATCAGGATCCCGCCGCCCTCCCACGGTTCGTCGGAATAGGAGAGATCCATCTCTTCTTCCGCCAAGAGCGGGCGCAGATGTTTGTCGATCTCCTCCAGCGGGGCATATTTGAAGGCTTCAAAGGTACCCTTTTGGGGTTTTCCCTTCTCGATTTCGGACAGAACGGACCTGTTCTTGACGATCTTGATGCCGGCGAGCTTTTTCAGGATCCGGCCCTTTGCTGCGTTAAACGCGAGCTCCGCCCCTTTCGCCTTGAGGCGGTCATACATTGCCATCACGCGACCGAGCTTTTCGACATCAGCGCGCGTGTCAAGCGCCACCCCTTCAATCAACGCCAAAATCGTGGACGGGCTGTCCGCTGGTGGCGCGGCCCCCAGCCGCTCAACCGGCCATTCACTCCGCACAGTCTTTGGTGTGGGGTTAGCCTGCCTCTTCATCAGAACTACTCGTCATCGGGATAGCCGGGGTCTCTCGGTGGGAGCTTACTATTTCGCCGTCGTCAGAAGCCTCATCGCTTCTCTGCCCGCTGCCCCTATTTGACGGAGAGATTATCCACAAAAACCCGATTCCATCAAATAAAAAACTCATTTTGGTTGGTTAATATTTTAGCTTAGTCGTCTCGCGACGTTCAGTTGCTCTGATTTGCTCACCCCCGCCATTACAACTGCCTCAGCGTAGAGGCGGGTTAATGTTATGCAACTGAGAGGATCACGATTGGCGAATACCTGGAAGCGATGGATGTACCGACCACCGCTCCTGAGCTGCGGCCGCGATTTGATCAAGCTGGACAGCCCGGGCCCGGTATATTCGTGCAGAAGCGCTTCGGCTTCTATAACGAGGTGATTGGAGTGCTCAAATTCCGCACAATGCATATCGATCGCGCCGACCCGTCCGGGCGCAGCGGACAGTACGAAACGATCCGCGCGTCACTCGTCTAGGGCGCATCTGCGTTGGCTGAGCTTCGACGGGTTGCCGCAGCTTATAAATGTGATCCGCAGCGACATGTCGCTGGTCGGGCCGCGCCCGCATGCGGTCGCAATGAAGGCCGGCGACCATCTCTACGGCGAGGCGGTCGAGCGCTATCTGCATCGTCATCGCGTCAAGCCAAGCATCACCGGCTGGGCCCAGGTCGGTGGGTTGCGCGGCGAGGTCGATACGCTAGAAAAGGCGCACGCCCGGGTCGCGCACGATCCTACTACATCGAGCACTGTCCCGTTGGCTCGATCTGAAGATCCTCCTATAGACGGTGGGAAATTCTTGCCTCGCGTGACGACGCATACTGATATATGCATGATCCACTTCCCGGCAGAAATGAGCCGTTATCGATTTGCGCCCGAATGCCCAGAACTTTGATAGTGGGTGACCTATCGATCCCAGGCCACGGCTTCGGGGACGCCGTAGAATTGAGTCCAGAGCAGCGTAGTCCATGAGGATCAGAAAGCTACCGTTTGTGATCTCCGCTGGCGTCCTTCTCATGAGTACGATCGGTGCGGCGGCTTTGTATTGGTCCCTGGGCCATTGGAAATCGGCCGCAGGAAACGCGGTCTCCTGTCGGGCGCGGCTATACCTGCAAAAGGCGCGGGGCGAAGTCCCCGAGCTGTCATGGAGCGAGCTTTGGGAACTCACTCTCCCCGGAAGGGGGTTCCACTGCCTTGAAGGGGGGACCAGCCTTGAGGCCAGCATCCAATATAGCACTTACGCCAGCGAGGAAGATCGCAGGGCTGGTGCACGCATCTTTCGCGAACGGTGCACGGGATGCCACGGCGTTGATGGATCGGGTGGTCCAGTTGGGCCGTCACTCACTCGACCGCAATACAAACATGGCGACAGCGACCTGGCCATCTATCAAGTATTGAGAAACGGTATTTCCGGAACGGCCATGCCGAGGGCCGGTCTACCGGTGCGCGAGCTCTTGCAGGTCACTGCCCATTTGAGAATGCTACAAGCTCATTCATCCGAGGATAATAAACCCAAAGCACCGCGATTGGCTATTCACGTGAATAGCGAACGCTTGCGAGCCGCCGGAACCAATCCGGATGAATGGCTGATGTATTCCGGCTCTTATGATGGATGGCGACATACGTCGCTCGCCGAAATTACTCCCGCGAACGTTGCCCAACTGCGAATCCGATGGATCAAACAATTCGACACCACCGGTACGATCATAGAAGCCACACCGCTGGTGATCGATGGTGTAATATTCATGGTTACGGAGCCGGGGCATGTCGTGGCCTTGGATGACAAAACCGGCAATGTGATTTGGGAATACAAGCGACCTGTTCCGCCCGACCTGCCGCTAATCGCCGGACCAGTAAACCGAGGGCTCGCGGTGCATGGCAGCACCATATTTTTTGGCAGCCTGGATGGATATTTGATCGCCGTTGACGCGAATGATGGGAAGGTCATCTGGCAAACGTTGGTTGGAAGCCCCTCCGATGGTTACTCGATTACCGGGGCGCCTCTCGTCGTAAATGGCTCCGTCGTGGTGGGGGTCGCAGGAGGTGACTTTGGGATTCGCGGGTTTCTCGCTGCCTATGATGTTTCCACCGGCCAGCAACAGTGGAAGTTTGAAACAATTCCCGGTCCTGGCGAAGTCGGGCATGAAACATGGGAGAACGACGCGTGGCGAACAGGCGGCGGTTCAACATGGAACACAGGGAGCTACGACCCGTCGACCGACCTGCTCTATTGGGGCGTCGGCAATCCAAGTCCGGATTTCTCAGGCGACGTGCGCCCCGGCGACAACCTGTTTACCGACAGCGTGATCGCCCTACGCGCGACGACCGGCAAGCTGGTCTGGTATTTCCAGTTTACCCCGCACGATGAACATGACCGTGATGCGGCCCAGACCCCGGTTCTTGCGGACCTTAGGATCAATGATGTTGTCCGCAAAGTGATCTGCTGGCCGAATAGGAACGGATTTTATTACGTTCTCGACCGGATCACGGGGCAGTTTTTGGCCGGCGTGCCGTTTGTTGAACTGGACTGGGCGCAGGGGCTCACCGCCGCGGGGCGGCCGATCCTGTCGAATATCGCCAAAGCGTCGACCGCCGGGCGTCGTACAAAACCGGGCATCGATGGCGCGACGAACTGGCAAAACTCGGCCTTCGATCAGAGGCGCGGATCGATATTCGTTCCCGCCGCCGAGAACAGTTCGGTGTTCACAAAAGCCCCTACGGATAGAGTAACGCGCGGACCGAACGGCCGCTTTGAAGGTAGCGGGTGGATTCAAACAGAGCCGGCGACCAACCAAGTGCTCGCGCTTGACGCCGCCACCGGGCGGCTGAAATGGAAGTATAAATCACCCCAGCCGCCTAGCCAATGGTACCATTACAGTGGTGTCCTTTCAACGGAGGGGGGACTGGTGTTTGGGGCATCTGGAGGGATCTGTTTCGCGTTGGACGCGGACACCGGACGCGAAGTCTGGCGTGTCTCCCTTGGCGGGAACACCAAGTCCGCCCCGATCTCATTTATGGTTGACGGACACCAGATGATTGCTGTAGCCGCTGGACGGGCGCTATTCGTGTTTGGTCTGTAGACCTTGCTTTTCATGGAACCATATACTATGCCTACCACGGCGCCATTGGAAATGTAGCTTAACTTATCCATGAACTGGGGATGCTGTCCGGGAACTTGGTCGGAATTTGGCTTAGGAGCGGTCTCCGCAACAATATTAGACAGCGAGGTCAATCGGCGTGAAGGGCTTATGGGGTGCGCGTTTCCGATGCATCGACCCAAAACGCGGGCACAGCTGACTCGCGCTCGGCTTCGGCATCCCTTGGATGAAATCGCGCATTCGGTCGTGCAAACCGGTTTCGATCGGGTCAAACCACTTCCGACTGCAGGGAAGCTGACCCATGCTACGCCGCCTTCAATTCAACCAAACCCCGGGCGGCACCGAACTCGGAACCGCCGATTGAGGGGAGATAGATATGATCAAAACTGCATTGGGATTGCCATTGAGGCCCAAACCCTGGGCGACAGTATGGGAAGGTCTTTCTGTAAGCCGTCCAACGCTTTATATATCCGTTGTTTTGATCACTGCTCTCGTCTCCTACGCACACTGGCTCCGGACTTATTCCATCTTTTCCTGTCAGGCTGACGGGTACAGCTCCGATCGATACCTCGCATATTGCGGTGGAGAACATTATGCCGACTATGAGCACGGAGCTTTCTGGTTCGATCTAGAACCTGCGGCGCGAAGTTTTGCGAAGAATGCGGACGTCCTGTTTATCGGGAACAGCCATATTCAGGTCGCCCTCTCCACGGCTGCGACGGCCAATTGGTTCGCGGGCGCTTCGGTTCGGTATTACCTGTTAGGGTTCAGTTACAGCGAGAACGTTATTTTTACAGATGAGCTTCTGCGCAGAATCCACCCCCGGGCCAGTGTCTATGTGATCAATGTTGAGGATTTCTTTGAGCGATGGGAAACTCCACCGATGAAGACGATTTTGCACGATCCGCAAGCGCGAAATCGATACGAGAGTAAGCGCTCTTGGCAACGTGTTCACGAACCGATTTGCAAAACATTCGCCGTGCTGTGCGGGGTTAACCCTGTTACATATCGTTCGCGCCAGAATGGGGCATTTACGAAGCGGACGTCCGAACCGAAATTCCCCGCGGCCCCGGTTTCCGATGATCAGGTCATCGATCAGCATGTCGTCGATAATGATACGGTTGTTGCAATCGATTTCCTATCGCACCTTACCGTCGAGCGAAGATGCATAATACTCACTAATGTTCCTACAGTAGAAACTAAAATCGGCAATGTAAAGGCCATTGCAACAAATCTTGGCATGAATTTGGTAGCACCCGAAATTCCGGAAGGGCTTCGGACATATGACGGATCGCACTTGGATCAGCCGAGCGCAGAACGCTGGTCCCGTGCTTTTTTTCAGTCAGTGGGATCCAAAATACGATCGTGTCTTGACGGACAAGGTGCAGTACAACCGTAGGCTCACCTCCGTAATTCATTACCACTGATTCGGTCGTTCCAATGCAAACCACCGCCCCTCGTTGCCCGATGATGAGCTGGCTGCCGATCGCGCGCGATTTTCGCGCAGATTTACGCGCGGCGCTGACTTGTGCCAACCCAGCAGATTGTCTCGAGAACTTGGCCTCTCTTGCCGCATATCGGCTTGGGTTCTTGGAAACGGTCCAGCTCGATCGCGCATTCAGCCGATTGGGATTGAGGGAAGCAGCAGGCTTTTTACCGATGATGCGGCTCGCCATCCTCGCTTCCTCGACCGTCGATCATCTGTCGCCCGCGATCCGTGTTGCGGGCTTGCGCCGGAGATTGTTGATCGACATACATGCCGGGGCATTCGGACAATATCGGCAAGACCTTCTCGATCCAACTTCTTCGCTCTATCAATTTGCTCCGCAGACTATGCTGTTCTCGCTCACCGCCAGGGAAGCGATTGCCGGCGTTCCACTCACGGCATCGGCCGCAGAAGTCGACGAAACGATTTCAAGATTTATCGATCAGTTACGGTCGTTTTGGCGAAAGGGACGCGAGATCTGCAATGCAGGGATCATTCAACAAACCTTCCTGGATGTGTTTGAACCCGTGTTCGGGAGTTATGATCGCTTTGTGCCAGGGGCGCCGGCGAGGGTCGTTGCGCGGCTGAACGATCGACTGTGTGAGGCTGCGTGGCAGGATGGCGTATTGCTTCTCGATATCGCGCGCGCCAGCCAACGTGACGGAATCGACGCGTGGTTCGATGCAGGGCACTGGCTGCAGGGCAAGTTGGAGATCGCTCCGCAAGCGGCGCCCCTATACGGCGATATGGTCGCCCGCATCCTGGCCGCTCAACGGGGGCTGTCAAAGAAATGTCTCGTCCTCGATCTCGACAACACTTTGTGGGGTGGTGTCATCGGTGACGATGGGCTCGAGGGCATCGTCCTCGGAGAAGGGAGTGCGGCCGGCGAAGCACATCTGGCTTTGCAGCGCTACGCCAAGCAGCTCGAGGAACGTGGAGTCATTCTGGCCGTCTGCTCTAAGAACGATGCAGGAATTGCCGAGACAGCATTTCGTGATCATCCCGAAATGGTCCTTCGCCGCTCGGATATCGCCGCCTTCTTGGCCAATTGGGATGATAAGACGGAAAACCTTAAGGCGATCGCCACTCAGCTGAACATCGGGCTGGACAGCCTGGTTTTCGTCGATGACAATCCTGTAGAACGGGCCCGTATTCGCCAGAGCTTGCCAATGGTTGCAGTGCCGGAACTACCGGAAGATACGCCGCACTATGTACGTTGCCTTGCCGATGCGGGCTATTTCGAAGCGGTTGCCTTTACGTCTGAGGATCGGCATCGTGCCCGGCAATATGCCGAAAATGCCGAACGCGACGCGCTGCTCGAATCAGCGCAAAGTATCGACGAATTCCTCCACGGACTTGAAATGTCGGTTCTGTTTGGGCCGTTCACGGCTGTCGATCACGCCCGCATCGTCCAGCTGATCAACAAGACCAACCAATTCAATACGACAACCCGGCGCTACACCTCCGAGGAGATAACATATATTATCAACAATCCTGACGTTTTGACCCTGCAATTCCGCCTTCTGGATCGAATTGGCGACAACGGTCTCGTCAGCACGATGATCCTCCGTCCCACTCCCGACCACGAAGAAGTTCTCGAGATCGAGAATTGGGTAATGAGCTGCCGCGTGTTCGGTCGGGAGCTCGAGTTCGAAGCCATGAACATTGCGGTCGAGGCGGCTCGTCGACATGGCGCAAGGGCGCTCGTCGCGAATTACATACCCACCGCCAAGAACAACGTGACCAGCGCGCTGTATCCGGGTCTGGGTTTTGCTGAACATGATCAGTTGGCAACCGCCGACGGGGCCACGCGCTGGTTCCTCAAACTAGTGGATTACGTCGCGCGGGAAACTCACATCATGCGAGTTGGAGCAGCGTCATGACAGTGCAGGAAATTTTGGCTGCGTTCACCCGTATTCTTCGTGATTTGTTGCTCGATGATTCGGTAGTGTTGACGATGGAAACTCGACGTGAGGATATCCCAAACTGGGACTCATTTAATTATATCAACTTTATCGTTGCAGTCGAACAAGAATTTGGTGTGAAATTCAAAATCGCGGATATCGAGTCGTTTCCTAACGTGGGCGCAATTGTCACTGAGATGACAAATGTGTTGAGCATGCAGAGCGGTGTTGGCCCGACACTACATCATTGATTTCGTTTTACTGGTTCCACAATCTCTGCAAGGACAGCTACCTTGCTATTCAATTCGAGTGAATTCCTTTTCGTTTTTCTGCCGGTGGTCCTCTCTGGATTCTATTTGCTCGGCGCGCTCTCGCGCACGTCAGCGATCCGTTGGCTCATTCTTGTATCCCTTGCGTTCTACGCGTGGTGGCGACCGGTCAATGTCCTGATCATCGGCCCCTCCATACTCATTAACTTCGCCTTGGCATCCATTCTGTTGCGGCTGAACCAGGGCGAAGGTTCACGCCGCATGTCCACAGCCGTCCTTGTGTCGGGGATCTGTTTCAATGTCGCATTCCTCGGCTTCTTTAAGTACACTGACTTTATATTCGGTAGTCTCAACGATATATTTGGCGCGAATCTAGTATTGATGCACATCATTCTTCCTCTAGGAATATCGTTCATCACTTTTCAAAAGATTGCATTGCTGATAGACGTTCAGGCTGGACGGGTAAGATCGCTCACATTCCAGGACTATTGCACTTTCGTCCTGTTCTTTCCGCAGCTTATCGCCGGCCCGATTGTACATTATCGCGAAATGATGCCTCAGTTTCACGCTGCCTCGTGCCGTTTTGACCAGGAGAACGTCGCCATTGGGCTCACGTTGTTGTTTTTTGGTTTGTTCAAGAAGGTAGTCTTCGCCGACAATATCGCGCTTTTTGTTACACCCATCTATGATCACGCCGCTACCGGAGACAGAATTTCCTTTTTGCTGGCATGGATGGCAGCGATCGGGTTCACACTGCAGATCTATTTTGACTTCTCCGGCTATACCGATATGGCGCTCGGACTGGCCCGTTTTATCGGAATTCGCCTGCCGCCCAACTTCAACTCGCCCCTCCGTGCTTCTAATATTATCGATTTTTGGTTACGCTGGAATATGACATTAACGCGGTTCCTGACGGCATACATTTATAATCCTTTGGTGCTGTGGTTGACGAGACGCCGGCTAGAAAAGGGGCAACCCGGGTTCGGCGGGCGGAATACAACGGTTGGGGCATTTGTTTCTCTGCTGATGTTTCCGATTGTCGTTACGATGTTCGTCTCCGGGCTTTGGCACGGTGCCGGTTATGGATTTATCGTTTGGGGCTTGCTCCACGGTTTCTATCTCACGATCAATCATGGATGGCGCGTGGTCGCGGCGCGGCTTTGGCCTGATAGGCGGAGCTATGACCGTGTCATGAAGCCAGCGGGATGGGTATTGACCTTTGTCTCAGTTACCATCGCGATGATCTTCTTTCGCTCTCCGACAATCACGTCTGCCATGGACTTGGTGAAGGGCGCCGTTGGCCTGAATGGCATTGCGCTACCACAGGCTCTTTTTGAGCGCCTAGGGCCCCTCACCAGTACGCTTCATCGCATCGGGGTGATGCCGGACCCATCTTGGCCCACCAGTTTCTACAAGACAGCGATTTGGATATCTGGATTGATGGTCGTCGCTCTCGCGTGTCCCAACACACTTCAAATCCTTTCTCGTTATGAACCAGCACTAGGCGTGAAGCCGCGGTCAACCAAGCTCGTGACTGGAAGAATCATTGAGTGGAATGCCTCGCTTCCTTGGGCAATTGCGATGTCGGCGATCGCGGCGATCGCGATCGGCTTTATAGGCGGTCCGAGTGAGTTCTTGTATTGGCAGTTCTAGTGACTACGTTCGCGACCGAGGGAGCCACGCCTGTTAGTTGGGGGTGTTGCCCTCGCCCCAATTGCATGGACCTCCCGAACGATGGGAAGGATCACGCTGATCGGCTCGGCGGTTGCGATATTCATGAGCGAAGCCGTCTGATCGGTCGGCAACCGAGGCAGCCGTCGTACTAGAATTCGGCCTGGGCTTTCGAATGTCTGAATGTCGGCACAAAGGACCTCACCCGCCGCCTTGGCCATCGCATATTCGGTCATACCGTCAGGCCGGGAATCAATATAAACAGAAGATGGGTAGAGAATTGATAGCTCTTTTCTAAACCTCAGCCGCAACTCCCTACAGAGATCATAAAAACCGGTTACATAGAATGTCAAAAACTCTTGAAACCGCTGTTGGCTAAAGAGTGCGCTTTTGCGGCGAGAGATTACCGGGGTCGGCAAATAGTAGACTTGAGAAGGATAAGAAGACAACCGGGATATTTGATCACGTGCATTCAGCCGGACATCGTAATGGATGACGTCGCAACGACCACCACAGGCTATTATCTCCCCCTGTACGCGATGAGCATCCGCCTCGCCGACGGCGTATGTCAGCGTCACATGTCCGCCGCCAACGGCGACGATTTTACTGATGAGTTCGCCCAGCCCCCGCGATCCGCCAACAACTAATGCGGTCGCATTACTAAATTCCCCCGGCATAACCCTGGTGGCGATTATTGGCAAATCCGGCTGAGCTGTTGGCTCAGGCCGTGTGTGAGCGTCGAGGGAGCCCATCCAGCCGCCGCCCGAGACAGCCAGCTTTACCAGCCTAAAGCGGGGGTCGCTGTGGGCTACTCGAAATTGCAGCGCGTCATAATCACACTCACGCAGCAGTGCGGTAAAGAGGCTCAGTCCCCGATAGATGGAATGGAAGCCGGGGCAGACCATGCCAACGAGGAATGAGGAGCAGGCAAGACCCGCCACCCTTTGGACGCCCAACGCGTCGGCAGCAGCGGGGAACATCCGACGGACTGTGTTTGGGATAGAGAAGAACGGAACCCGCCCATGACATTTGACCATCTGCTCAAACGTGAGGATGAGTGGCTCGGTGGGCTGAAACAGCGGTTCGTTCGATCCTGTGTCGTGATTCGACCGCGGATCGCCCAAAGCCACCTCGAGCCGTAGGGCCCTGATGCCCTCGACGAGCATTTCGACGCGCAAACGCTGTTTATCATGGTGGGCCAGAACTGCCTGAACGCGATCGCCGACGTAAATCAATTTCTCGAAGCTGACCTGGATCGATGCGACCGGCGCAAGTTTCGGTAGGTATCGAAATAGACTGTCCAGACCCCATAGCAGTGCATGAATGCCGTGAACTATAGGAAAGCCGGCGAAGGTACGCCGTGCGGCGACCGGGTCCAGGTGTATGGGATTGCGATCTCCGCAAACAGCTGCGAAGCGCTCCTGATCAGCAGCAACGAAGTCTCGTTCCGCAAACACATTCAGTGACATTTTCCGGTCCTTCAAGGGTGACAACTCCGGGAAATATGACACCCGACGTGCAATCGCGACTTGTGTGGCAATTCGTTCGGCGTGCTCACTGGTCCGATTAGGATATTAGCAAACGTTCCTCAGATTCCAGGATTTTTGGGCGTGATTATTATGCGTCTTACCGAGGCGTCGCGACAATCATTTCGATTGCAACCGACCCATTGGGGAGCCAGAAATGCGGCTTGTCCGGTTGGAGACCCCCGATGCACGATCCCGAGTCCTGGTCCTCTAGAATCATAATGATCTCATCGAATGACATGCGACGGTGAGGCCCTCTGGTAGTCGGCATGGACTCATCGCACTAAATCGCTGCGCGATAGTGGACTGAGGTAGAACTCGAGCCGAAGACGCCGTGTCGGATGTGTTGTCGCGTCATCTTGGAGAAGAGGTTGTCGACCGCGTTGAGCCAGGAGGCCGTGGTCGGGATGAAGTGGAACGTTCAGCGCGGATGGCGCGCCAGACAGGACAGTACCTTGGGATGCCTATCGGTGGCGTAGTTTGTCGACGACGACAGGGATCGCCCGGCTAGTTGCGACCTCACGCTGGACGGTATGGCCGGTCCAATGGATTGCCCGGTGCGGCGGCTCGGTGCCGGTCAGCGCCACCACCCGCGTCGTCTCCGCGACGATGTGAAACCAGGAGGCGTGCCCAACACATCGGCATCAAAATCGTCCAAGAAAACCCGTCGACGACTGCTTGTATTGGCCTTTGATTCCCATTCCTATACCATCTAAACAGGATGCGGAAAAACTCAGTGCTTGTGTGTCGTTTTGTAGAGTTATCGTACAGGATTCTCGCCAGGGTTGTTGGAAACCACTAGCAAGCAGGTTTTTGTATCGATTTTGCCCGTTTTCGCCCGGCCCGGGCGGATTCCGGGCATGGCTATGCCGCGGCCCCCACCAGCCTGGGCAACCGGACGAGATTGTAGGCAGTGGCAGTCAGGGTGAACATCCAGCCGACGCGGGCAAGACCACGGTGACGGGTCTTGCGGAAGCCAGCCGCCGCCTTGGTCCAGCCAAACACCTCTTCAATGCGCTTGCGCACCCGGCCACTGACCGCATAGCCAGGATGGCGGGTCGTCCGTCGGTCGATCGCCGATCGCCGATTGGCGGTGTTCTGCGCCACGTGCGGCGTCACATTGAATTCCCGCAGATCGGCGACAAACTCGGCCACATCGTAGGCCTTGTCGGCGCCGAGCGTGATCCGGTGGTTGCCGGGACGGGCCGCCACCATCTCCAGCGCCGCCTCGCGCTCTGCCGTGCCGGTGGCCAGGGTCAGACGCGTGCCGACCACCAGAGCATGCCGGTTCTCCATCAGAACGTGCCCCAGATAGGCGAGCTTGGCCGGCTGGCCCGGCCCTTTGCGATACAATCGCGCGTCGGGATCAGTGACCGAGGCGTGGGTCTCGTTGCTTCGCTTCTCGCCGTGGAAGTCCCGTTCCCCATTGCGGCCCGGCGCCGGCGGCTCGCCGCTGCCGTCCTTGGGGCGAAAGCTCTTCATGCTGGCCCACGCCTCGATCAGGGTGCCGTCGACCGAGAAGTGGTCGTCCGACAGCAGGGTCTTGACCTGCTCCTGGTTCAGTACCGCGGCCATGAACTTGCTGGCAATGTCACCGTCGATCAGCCGCTCGCGGTTCTTGGTGAACACCGTAACGTCCCACACCACGGCATCCAGCGACAGCCCGACAAACCAGCGGAACAGCAGATTGTAGCCGAGTTGCTCCATCAGCTGCCGCTCCGAACGCACCGAATAGAAGGCCTGCAGCAGCAGCGCACGAAGCAGTTTCTCAGGGGGAATCGACGGCCGTCCGAGCTTCGCGTACAACTTCTCGAATTCCCCCGTCAGTGCACCAAGCGCCTCGTCCACAATCTTTTGGATCGGCCGCAACGGATGATACAACGGCACCCGCGCTTCGCAGCTCAAATAGCTGAACAGCGCCTCGCTCCTGAGATCCCCACCGCGCATCGGACGTCCCCCACATCTCGTCACGCGCTATGGATTATACCCCAGATCTCGCTCCAATATGCGACTTTTTCCGCAACCTGCTAATGCTCGGATTCGTTCAGAAGCTTCACAGTGTCGTCAGCATGTGCCATGCTCGGCCGGATTGGCGGGCGAGGGACTATGGCACAGCAACTATGTGTGGTTGTCAGCGCCGCGGAGCGGAGCAGTTGGCTGCAACCGCGGGCGACCGTAATCGGCCGCGCAAGTATGTCGAACGGCCGCGCATCGTGCTCACTTTGGCGGATCGGCAGCCGGGGCGACGCAGAGCATCGGCGTCAGGCGGCCAAGGGACACGCAAGTCTCGCGCAAGGCGCCGATCGCGTGATTGATGAAACGGAAGAGGTGGGCAGGTGAGCCGTAGACATTATGCAGGCATCTTCTGCCTTTCGTTGGCGACGCTGTTGCTCGAGCTTGCGCTTACCCGGGTGCTATCAGTCGCCAATTGGTATCACTTCGGCTTTCTGGTCATTTCCATGGCGCTGCTTGGGTTCGGCACGTCGGGTGTCGTTCTCACTGTGTGGGCGAGGCTGCGCGAGGAGGCTCCAGTCGATCGCACGCTGGCGGCGCTGTCAATCGCCTTTGGAATCGTCGTCCTGGCCAGCTACTGGCTGATGCAAAAAATTCCGTTTGATCCATTCGAGTTGCTTTCGGACCACCGCCAACTCCTTTTTATTCCGCTTTATTACCTCGTGGCGGCGGCTCCGTTTTTTTGTTCGGGGCTGGCCATCGCCCTCCTCTTGTTCCGCGGCCGAGATCGCGCCGATCAGCTTTATGCTGCGGACCTGCTCGGTGCTGGTGTCGGGTGTGCCGCCGTCGCGCTGGTCATGCCGATATTCGGCGGTTCGGGTTCGGTTGTGGTGGCTGCGGCGCTCGGGTTTCTCGCGGCCTCGGTCTTCGGAATTGCTAAGGCCCGAAGACTTGCGGTGGCAGGTGCGGCCTTGGCGGCCGTCGCCATTCCTTTCGCGCTCGCGGCTGACCAACTCATTCCAATCACGGTGACCACAAGCAAGCATCATCGGCTGCAACCGGCGGATCGCGCTCCCCTCTATACGGCCTGGAACACATTTTCCAAAGTGGATGTGTATGATTTGCCTGCGGCCCCGGAACATGGCCGTCCGGATCCGGGGTTCAGCATCATGATAGACGCCGGCGCAGCGGGTACTGCGATTGCGGATCTCAGTGGCGGCGCCCGCGCGTATCTCAGCTCCCCCGATTATCGCCCGAACGGAATTCCTTACGTCGGAAAGCCTCATGCAAAAGTTCTCATTCTCGGTTCCGGTTCGGGTCGGGAGGTACTTGAGGCATTAGATTTTGGCGCTCGATCGATCACCGCTGTGGACATCAACCCGATCGTAAACGATATCGTAACACGACGGATGCGCGCTTATTGGGGAGGGTTATTCGAGCAGCCCGAAGTACGGCTAGTTACTGAGGACGGACGGAGTTTCGTGCGGCGGTCCAGAGAAAAATATGATGTCATCATTTCGATTCAGACGATGATGGCTGCTGCTGTCACGTCGGGGGCCCTGACTCTTTCCGAAAGCTATATGTTCACGCGCGAGGCATTCGCTGACTATCTCGACCACCTGACGCCAGATGGTGTTATCCTGATTACGCGACCGTCCTTGCAGATCGTGAAGCTGTTCGCCACCGCCCGGGAGGTGTTTGAGGAACGGGGCCTTGGAAGCCCCGCGGGTCATCTATTCGCCTTCTCCGGACCTCTGGCACCCTACGGGGCCGGCTTGTTTGTCACGGGTCTCCTATTCAAGAAATCGCCTTGGACCGCGGATGAGATAGGTATGTTGACGGAACGTCTTGGGGTCGGTCACCCGGAACGGTGGTTTGGGCATTCGCCTGAGATCCATTACTCACCGCTGACGTCCCAGTTGCCGTCCGAAGACTACCTGTCGACGGTACTCGCCGAGGTTTTGGCTGCACCGACCCTCCGCTCCTTTTATGCCAGCCACCAGGAGGAGTTCGCGCCCGCGACTGACGACCGACCGTTTTTCAATCGGAACTTACGATGGACGAGCCTGAGACCCCGTGATTTTGGCCATATCTTTGTCGCCGGCCGCCACGGTAGCGTTAACCTTCAATTCGATGCGCTGCCGGTCGCTGAGGTAATGCTAATAGTGTTGCTGTTGCAGGCCACCGCGATCGCCTTTGCCTGTATCATGCTCCCGCTCGCGCGCCGCTTTCGCGGCGGGCTGCAATTTTCGAGGCTGTGGCCGCTTATCGTTTATTTTGGCGGGTTAGGCTTGGGATTTATCATGATTGAAATCGTTTTCATTCAACGTTTCATACTCTTTCTTGGCGAACCAGTGTATACGTTTGCTGTCGTCCTGGCAGGTCTCCTTGCCTTTGCTGGGATCGGTTCTTGGATTGTCGGGCGTTTGCGTCGAAACTGCCGTTCGTCGCTCGCTTGGATTATCCCATCAATTCTGGCTGTCCTCCTCATAACGACGATCTTGTCGCCATGGGTCTTCGCATCGGCGTTGGGTCTATCTCTGCCGTGGCGCATAGTCATCGTCTTAGCGATGTTGGGGCCTATCGGAACCCTTCTCGGCATGCCGTTTCCGACCGGTCTTCGCATCGTCGCCGGCGAGGAACCCGCGTTTGTTCCGTGGACATGGGGGATCAACGGCTTCTTTACCGTTGTCGGCTCTATCGGGGCGTCGATCTTGGGCATGGCCTTTGGATTTAACGCGGTGCTCGCGGTGAGCGGGGCGTGCTACCTATCGGCACTGTTGGCGATGATGGTAATGAGCACAGCGCCCGAAGCACGTGAGCGAGCACTGGCGACATTCTAACCTTTAGGTTGAAACGATATGACATCGATCCCGCCGGCACCGTGTCGTTCCACTTGAGGTGTGTGTTAAAGGAATGTCGATGATAACGAAACTTCGGGAGTTATACAGTTACCGTGAACTGCTATTCATGATTGTCATTCGAGATATAAAGGTTCGGTACAAGCAATCGTTGATGGGCTTCTTTTGGGCCATTCTTATGCCTATGCTGATTGTTTTGGCCGGCATTATGGTCAGGTACGCCTATGCGGTTGCCTCTCACAACCCCTTGAACGCGACCGACCTCGACACAATTGCAATCAGATCTGTCCCGTGGGCGTTCCTGGTCTCTTCGATCAGGTTCTCTTGTCAGAGCTTGACAGGTGGCAACCAAAACCTCGTCACCAAAGTGTATTTCCCAAAAGAGATCCTCCCGATCGCATCAGTGCTGTCCCAATTGTTCGATCTTTTTATTGCCAGTATCGTTTTGCTTCTCCTGATGATTGCTACCAAAACCGGCCTCAACTTCCAAACTGTGTGGTTCGTTCCATTGCTGGGAATTTTGATCCTGTTGGCTCTGGGCATCGGGCTATTAGTCTCTGCAGGGAACCTCTTCTTTCGTGATGTTAGATATATTGTAGAAGTCTTTCTTACTTTTGCAATTTTCTTCACGCCGGTGTTCTATGACGTGAGCATGTTCGGGGAGCAGGGGCGATGGCTGTTGCTGAATCCCGTGGCTCCGCTCATGGAAGGTTTTTCCTCGATCGTGCGCGGTCAGACACCGAATTGGTGCTGGGCGGCCTACAGCCTCGCCTTTGGGGCACTTTTGGGGGTGTTGGCATATAGTCTGTTCAAAAAGCTCGAACCTGCGTTCGCTGAGAGCATTTGAGGGGAAACAGACCCACATGACAGATGTCGCCGTTCGGGTGGACCATGTCTGGAAAAAATTTCATAGGGGACAGCTCCACGACTCCCTGCGTGACCTGATTCCCGCTCTTGCAGGCAAGTTTTTCCCATCGTCGTCCAACCGAACTAAGGCGGGGCGCGACTTCTGGGCTTTACGGGATGTTTCGTTTGAGGTCAAAAAGGGGGAAGCATTTGGCATTGTCGGACCCAACGGGGCGGGCAAGAGCACCATGCTGAAGCTCCTGGGCCGCCTTATGAAGCCGACGCGAGGTCTCATTCACGTGAATGGCCGGCTGTCGGCTTTGATCGAGTTGGCCGCGGGGTTTCACCCGGACCTTACGGGACGAGAAAACATATACCTTTACGGCACTATTCTAGGCATGACGAGACGCGAAATTTCAGCAAAATTCGACGACATCGTTGATTTTTCTGGCCTCGAGGAGGAGTTCATCGACACGCCGGTAAAGCGATATTCCTCTGGCATGAGTGCGCGTCTCGGGTTCTCGATCGCCACATACGTCAATCCGGACGTTCTGCTCGTGGACGAAGTATTAAGTGTCGGAGATGTCGCTTTTCAGCAGAAGTGTGTAGACCGTATGAAGAAGGTCATTCGCGATGGCCCCGCCGTACTCTTTGTCTCCCACGATCTTAAGACAGTAACAGAATTTTGTCATCGCTGCCTTTTACTTGATCATGGCCGCGCGGTCGCCATCGGGCCGACGGAAGAGGTTATTCGATGTTACCTGACGAGCCTAAACACTGTCCATGCGCGGGATGACTCCAGTCCGCTTTTTGTTTCGAAGGCCAGGATCCGCAACGAAGACGGAGAGTGCGTCCAATTTACGGCCGGACAAACTGCGTGGTTAGATATCGAGGTAACTGCGCGCGAGCGATGTACCAAATTATCAGTCTTTTTATGGATACTCGATTCTGCCTATCGAGAGATCTTTAACACTTCCACAGAGCGTCTTGGCTGTGGAAATTTTACCCTTGATAGGGGTGAAGTTTTTGTGTGCACAATTAAGCTGATATTAAACCTCGCTAATGGGACATTCTATCCTTATGTGGGTGTATATCGCTACGACACAGAGACGATGTACGACGCCTTGCTGCCGACATCGAGCACCATTTATATGAGCTCCGAACAGGACGTCCAAGGGGCCGTTCACTGCTTCCCACAAGTTCTCTGTCAGGAGGTTCAGAAACCCTCTACCATGAGCTCCCAAAGTCACAATTATCACCTCGGACGAAACGCAACAAAGCTCGCGGTGGTAGCTCAAGACTCGGGCGGGGAGCAAGAGAACGAGTGCCAATCGCATTAGTGCTGTGACCAAAGATGCAGCGCTTTTTATCATGGGGGGAGTTGCTGCTGGCGACGTTGGAACGAGCAGCTCCCATCAGGGCATTCGGGACATTCCGAGGGATTTCGCTCTTCCTTGCTCTAGGCATTGGCTCCATCGCAAGCGGATGCGACGAGGATTCATCGAAAACTACTAGAAGTTTCCAGAGTCACAGAACGCTTCAATTGGAAGGTGCAATGTCAGCGCAGTACGCGGATGCGGGCTGGACTGATTCTGGCAGTTTGGCCAGACCTGGGACCGCTGCAGCTGTTTCTTTTCCCCTGTCTGTTCTGCCCAGCAAACGTCGTCTTGTAGACGCGTCCGGCAAGCCCGTTCTTATACAAGGAGATGCAGCGTGGTCCCTCATTGCGCAGTTGACGCGGGAGCAAGTTGATCTCTATCTCGATGATCGGCGCGCGCGAGGGTTCAACACGGTATTGGTCTCGCTCATCGAGCATCAATTCTCTACCAATGCGCCCGCCAATGCTTACGGGCAACGGCCGTTTCTAGTCACCGGAGATTACAGCACGCCCAACGAAGAATACTTCGCCCATGCCGATTGGGTCCTACGCCGGGCGTCTGAAAAAGGGCTGTTAGTGGCGTTGACCCCATCTTATACGGGCTATGAAGGCGGTTCGCAAGGTTGGTACCAAGAGATGGTGGCGAATGGGCCCTCCAAGCTCCGCCAGTATGGGAAATTTCTCGGAAGCCGTTATCGCGATTTCACCAACATCCTCTGGGTCGAGGGAGGCGACTACAACCCGCCAGATAGGACACTGGTGAGAGCGATCGCCGAAGGTATTGAGGAGTTGGACCCCGGAGCTCTACATACGGCACATTGCGCGCCGGAAACCTCGGCCCTAGAATATTGGCATGGCGATTCTTGGCTTAAGGTCAATAGCGTATACACCTACGGCCCGGTTTTTAGCGCCGCGCTGAAGGAATTTGCCAGGCCGGAGACAATGCCTTTTATTCTGATCGAGAGCGCCTACGAGAACGAGCATAATGCCACCACTCAACGCTTGCGCACCCAGGCGTATCACGCGTTATTGGCAGGGGCATCTGGCCAGATTTTTGGCAACAACCCGCTCTGGCATTTCGATGGTCCGGGCCTTTATCCTGCCCCAGTGAGCTGGCAACAGGCCATGGGCGGAAGAGGCACACAAAGTATGTCCCGCCTGCATGACGTTTTCGGAGCACTACCCTGGTGGCGGCTGCAACCTGACATTAGCAACACGTTCTTGATCGGCGGGCTCGGGTCCGGGCAAGATCGAGCGGTTGCGGCGCGTGCCGCTGATCGATCCTTCGGGATAGTCTATATGCCGAGTAATCGAACGATTACGCTGGACATGGATGGGCTCGCGGGACCCCTTATAACCGCGCGCTGGTATGACCCGGCCAATGGCGGGGTCTCTAATCCTAATGGATTGCCATTTCCAGCAACCGGATCGTTAGGCTTCAGGCCTCCGGCCGCCAAAAACAGTGATGGCTTCGAGGATTGGGTATTGATTCTGGAGTCGCGGTCGTAGTGGTTCTTCAGAGCATCAGAGATTAGACGTCAACGCCAGTCGCGCGTTAAATGGCCGATGCATTTATCGATGGCAAAATAGACCGGAAAAAAAACCTTGCGACCTCATGACCTCCGTAATCGGCATGACGGGTGACGGAACCTGGAGCACGCTAGTGAAGACACCGCCTAAGAGAATTGGTCTATTCGGGGTATTCGGTTGCGGAAATTCGGGTAATGACGGATCGCTGGAGGCGATGCTCACGTTCCTACAAGGTTTGCGGCCGGACGCAAACCTTACCTGTATCTGTCCTGTGCCTGACAAGGTGCAAGAAGATTATCGAGTTTTGGCACTTTTGGATCGTCCTTCCTCGTCCGACTTTAACGGGTTTATCCGATTACTTAATCGAAGGTTGCATCTCTTAGGTTGGATTTACACGATCAAGCAGGTGCGCAAACTTGACCTGCTGATCATCCCAGGCACCGGGATCCTGGATGATTACCGCACAGGGCCGTGGGGCATTCCTTATATCCTTTTCCGGTGGTGTCTTTCAGCAAAACTAAGCGGTACCGAAGTCTGGTTCGTCAGTATTGGTGCAGGTCCGATTCAGGATCCGATGAGTCGGTGGCTGATGAAACGCGCGGCGGCCGTGGCGCGATACCGATCCTATCGTGACACGGTTTCAAAAGAGTTCATGATGAGTATCGGCTTTGATGCGCGGGCAGATCCCATCTACCCAGATATCGCCTTCAGGCTGCCGCCTCCCAAATGCCTAGCTCCCCGACGCGCCGATGGGGAGGCCTTGGCGGTCGCTCTCGGCGTCATGAGCTATGGAGGATGGCGTCACGGCGTCGATCGTGGAATGGATATCTTTGCCGGGTATCTCAAAAAGGTTACGAGGTTTTTGATTTGGCTCCTAGATCACGGATATAACGTTAGGATACTGACGGGAGAAACGTCCGATCAGCAGGCCGTAGAAGAGCTGATGAGTGCGGTGGCGGCCGAGGGAAGAATAGTACCGCCGGAAAGGCTGGCTGCTGAGCCGATACTTTCACTTCATGACGTGATGAGGCAGATCGCCCTGACCGACATTGTTGTCGCGACCCGCTTCCACAACGTGGTGTGCGCCTTGAAACTCGGTCGGCCCACGATCTCCATTGGGTATGCGGATAAAAACGACGCGCTGCTCGCGGACATGGGCCTCGGCGATTTCTGCCAGCATATAGAGAGTTTCGATGTCGATCTGCTGATCAAGCAATTTATTACTCTCGCCGACAAGCGAGAGGAGCATGAGGAACGAATTCGGGAGGCAAACCGAGCCTATCAACAGCGACTTGCGCAGCAAGACGCATTGCTCGCTTCAAAACTCTCCCCCCGCTCTGAAGTCGTCCACGATGATCTTTTCGGCGACGCGCTGCACTGAGCCCCCAAGACCGGCGGAAGGAGGTTGTCAACACGGAGTTCTGCTCCGCGCAAGTTGGCTATGGCAAAATAGGGCGGCCCCGGATCCATTGTTGGTGCAGGCCAGCGAGCGGCGCGGATCGCCAGGAAGGCCGAGGCAGATGACGGTGAGGATTTCGTCGAGCCCTTTGAGGATGCTGGCGGCGACGCCGGGAGCCTGCTGCTCCAGCCGGCGGGCAAGGTTTCTGATCAGCCGCGCGGCCTTGTCGGCATCGTCCAGTCCCCACGCCTGACGCAGCACCGCGCGGACCGCAGCGTGCAGCGGCTTGGGTAGGCGCTCCAGAATGTTGCGGGCCTTGTGCACCCGGCAGCGCTGGATCGGGGTGTGACGGCCGAAGGTCTGATACACCGCCGTCCCGTACTCACAGCTGGGCAGCCCATCGGGATCATCGCTGGGAGGGACGGTAGCATGTAGCATCTGAATGTACGTGAGGAATAGCCGAGGGTGGGTGCGGTATTTGCAGAGCGTGTTAACTAACGAGAATCAATAATTCTCGTCTGTTATATAGTTAACCTGACGTTGGTTTCCGTCCTCGATAGACGGATCCGTTGATACAGTATTACATTGAAAGTCTAAAGGAGTCCTGGTTGTGCTCGTAATCGAGGTCCTGCACATTGGGGAGGACAAATGAAACGGCTGTTGCCGGCTGGGACAGCATTTCTGGGGCTCGCCGCGTCGGGGTCGGTCGCACGCGCTACGGACGGACTGATCCGCTTCAGACGCATACATACACAAAGGTTTAGATGCGCGATATTGGATGCATGGCTTGGAGGATGCCCCGAGCCTACTGGCTCAAGGCGGACAACGCCTACTTCACGTTTTCAACATCGGCCGGGACATGCCCGATCGAGCGTGATCCTCCTCGCTTGCGACTTCGTGCGCGGCGATGGCGGGGCGACACGCTAACAGCCGGAAATTGCGCGAGCCCGTATTGAATCTGTTCAACGCTAATCGCGCGCTTGCACGGCTCGGCTTGAGGGTCTCTCGCATTAGGCACGATTGGAGGATTGGAGTGACGTCAGCACGTACATCCCGTTCGCCGAGACGATCGCCGACGCCGCGCGGGCCAAGCTGTCGGTTGGCGACTACGTCGACGCCATACAGGGCATTGCCGGGGCAACGCAATCCACAATCGATGGAATGAAACGCCTTGGCGTGTTCCATAAGCCAATCCACGCGCTCGCCGAAATCGGACCGGGCACGGGACGCTACCTCGAAAAAACCTTGCGCGAGTGCTCGCCGGAGCGTTGCGAGATCTACGAAACCGCGGGAGAGTGGGCAGCCTATCTGAAAAAAACGTTTCCGGTGATCCTCCAACCCACTGACGGCACCTCGATGCAGCCGACCGCATCGGCGTCGACCGACCTTGTCCAGGCGCACAAAGTCTTCAGTACGATACCTTTTATCGTCACCGTCCGCTATTGGCGAGAGATGGTGCGCGTGGCGAGGCCCGGGGCGCACATCGTATTTGACGTGATGACCGAGAATTGTCTTTCCCCTGCTGTGGTAGAGGAATGGGGGCGCCTCGGCATACCGATGCGCTCCTCTTATCCGGCGGCGCTTCCATATAAGGTAGTCGTCGACTTTTTCGCTGCGCACCGAGTGCAGCTGCTCGGCACGTTTCTTTCGCCCATGCCGCCCGGCGAGACGGAAGTGTTCGTTTTCAGGACAAACTAGCGTAATCGTCCCTACAATCCAAAGGCAAAAAGGTCCCGTCCGGCCGACACGAGAATAACTTGTCGCCCGTCCAATGCAAACGAGATTGGGGCTGCGCGTGTTTCCCCGCCAAGAGAAACCCGCCAAAGCTCGTCGCCGGTCGCAGCATTCAGCGCAAACACCGTCCCACCCGATGCCCCAAACACCACTCCACCCGCGGTCGCCAGCAAGCCACTGAAATCGTCCGATTTACCCGATGGCGAGCGGTATTCCCATCGCTTTGCTCCCGTAGCCGCATCCAACGCGCGCGCAAAGGTGACGGGAGGCCCTGACATCGCGCCGCCGCCATAGCCACTGCCGAGGAAGAGGCCGTGCTCGCCCCGCGTCGGTTGGCTCGACTTGGTAAAGATTGACGCTGCCTCTATCGCAGGTATGAAAACCAAACCCTGTTTCGGATCAAAGGCCGAAGGCTGCCAGTTCGTCGCACCTGTGACGCTTGGTCTCGTCAGGTGGCCCCCAATCGTCACATTCCCGACGTCGGCCAGGATCGGCCTTCCGCGCGCGTCGAGGCCGGTTGCCCAATTCTGCTCTACAAACGGCACGCCCAGGAGAAATTCCCCACTCGTGCGGTCGAGTACATAATAAAATCCATTCCTATTTGGCCAACAGACGACCTTTCGATTGACACCACCGACAAATATGTCCGCAAGGATTGGGGTCTGAGCTGCGTCCCAGTCATGCTCATCGTGGGGCGTGAACTGGAAGTACCATGCGAGTTCCCCAGATGCGGCTCGCAAGGCGATGACGCTGTTCGTAAACAGATTATCGCCCGGACGTACGTCGCCTAAGTAAACCGGCGAAGGGTTGCCGACACCCCAGAACAACAGACCGAGTGAGGGGTCGTAACTCCCGGTTACCCACGTTGGACCCCCGCCGGTTCGCCATGCATCGTTCTTCCATGTGTCGTGACCCCGTTCGCCTGGACCGGGAATTGTGTCAAACTTCCATTTTCGCTGACCGGTCTCTGCGTCGTAGGCCGCCAGAAACCCCCGAACTCCGTATTCACCTCCGGATAGGCCGATCACGACCGAATTGTCGACAATTAAGGGCGCCCCAGTGAGCGTAAATCCATCGCCCGGGTTTGACACTTTGGTCTGCCAGATCACCTCCCCGTTGTTTGCATTGATCGCGATCAAATACCCATCGAGGCTCCCAAAAAAAAGCGAACTACCAAGAATCGCGAGGCCCCTGTTGACTAAGCCGCAGCATGCGGGCAGTTCGGCAGGCAGCTTGCGCTCATAATTCCAAATGACGTCGCCGGATCGCGCATCTAAGGCGATGACGCTCGCAGGAGGCTCAGTCGTGAATATAGTCCCGTTAATCACGAGGGGTGTTGCCTCGAACTTGGACCCGGTGCTGGTGGACTGGTGAACCCAACGAATTCGAAGTTGGGAGACATTTGCAGGCGTGATCTCCGTAAGCGAGCTGTATCGTTGACCGCTAAGCCGTCGTGAATAGGTCAACCACTCGCCAGGGCTGCGCTCGGATGCTTGAAGTTGTTCGCTGGTCACGCGAACATCAATGCGGGCTTTCTCTGTTGGGGCGGCCGAGTATCGTTGCATCGTCCTTAAATATCCGATCACTTGCCAGCGCTCAACCAGTGACAGGTGCGCGGGGACCATCGCGGTGCCAGGGATGCCGTCTCGCAAGACTCTGTAAATGGCTAAATCACTATCGCCAACTTTGAATCCCGGGCGGAGCAGCGACGGTCCGCGTCCTCCTGCTCCATCGCGACCGTGGCATGCAGCGCAACTTTCACGAAAAATGCGAGCGCCGGCTTTCTGGTCGTCACCGCCCTTGTACGGATTAATAATGCCGCCCTCTACACTTCTGCCCTCTTCGATCACCGATTTCAAACCGAATCCACTCCCCGGTCGCGTTAGCTGCCAGAGCTCGCTCCAGGAAAGATCGGGGATTCCCCCTTCCGCTTTTCTTAAATAAAGCTGTGGGCGCCAAGACAACGAATGCAATATCCTCCGAATTGGCAGAAGGCCACCTCCCACGGGGTGCATCAAATAAAGAGATGCTAAAGCGAGAACCCCGACAAGCAAGATAGTGAGTAGAAGAAAGCTCTTCCTTGCGGTAACTCGGTTCGCTATCTTCATTTGCATTGTACGACCCGTTGTTTGCCACATAGACCTTCCCGATAATTCGGGCATTTCGTAAAGCCTCGCGACGACCCGCTATCCGGACGCCAACCGAATGATCTCCTTGAGCTTCCCAGAAAAGACCCGCGCGGGCTCAGGCGGGACAAGTTGGCGTATTCGCTTAGAGGCCGCCATTCCGATCGCTTCGGCTTCGGCGCGCCTAGCCCAGAAGCGCTCAAGGGCGGTTGCCATACTATTCGGAGATGGAGCATCGGAGCTATGGCCGGAAGTTGGTGACGGGGTGACGTGGTAAGGCGGCGTATCGTGGTGGTGTTCAACGCCTCCACTTCTCCAATGAAGGAGTGATACGCCGTGTCCGACAGTAACGTGATCAAGCTCGCCCAGCCAGGGGCCTTTACCGATTCCCTGACCGAGATCCTGCGCAATGGCGCGCGTGCGCTGCTGACCCAGGCGGTCGAAGCGGAGGTTGCTGAGTTTCTCGCAAAGCATGCCGATCTGAAGACCGAGACGGGCCAGCAGCGGGTCGTCCGCCACGGCCATCTTCCGCAACGCGAGATCATGACCGGCATCGGGCCGGTCGCCGTTCGCCAGCCGCGTGTGCGCGACCGCGAAGCTGCCGAGGGCGAGCGCGTCCGGTACTCGCCCTCGATCGTGCCGCCGTACGCGCGGCGATCGAAGAGCCTTGAGGTGCTGATCCCTGTCCTCTACCTGAAGGGCATCTCAAGCGGCGACTTCGAGGAAGCTCTGGCGGCCCTCGTCGGCAAGGACGCGCCCGGTCTATCGGCGTCGACCATTGCCCGCCTCAAGGAGCTGTGGACCGAGGAGCATGCGCGGTGGCAGAAGCGCGATCTGTCAGCCAAGCGCTACGTCTACTGCTGGGCCGACGGCATCCATTTGGAGGCCCGGCTCGAGGAGCAGGCACAGTGCATCCTGGTCATCATCGGCGCGACGCCTGAAGGCAGGAAGGAGCTTGTCGGCTTCACCGATGGCCTTCGCGAGAGCTCGCAATCGTGGCGTGATCTGCTGCTCGATTTGAAGCGTCGCGGCCTGACAACGGCGCCGCAGATTGCGGTTGCCGATGGCGCGCTCGGGTTCTGGAAGGCGCTCGGCGAGGTGTGGCCGACAACCCGCGAGCAACGCTGCTGGGTGCACAAGACCGCCAACATCCTGAACAAGATGCCAAAGAGCCTGCACGGCAAGGCCAAGCGCGCGCTGCAGGAGATCTGGATGGCCGAGACCAGACCTTCTGCAACGTGCCTCCCATGAGCTTTGATTTGTCACTGGCCGACAGCCGATCTGTCTTGCGGAACGGTGCGACGCTCTGCTCGTAAGTCAGTATGCCGCTGGTCCGCGTCCAATCCGTACCCCACATGCACCGGTCGATACCGAAGCTGTCGATGATGCGCAGCACCGGATCCCAGATGTCGTTGTACGGAAAGGATTCGCGCGAGAGGGTGCAGGCGCCACTGATCTTCACCCGCACATTCGGGTAGGCCGCGAGCGCCAGCAGCTTCGGAAGATCGGCCCACGGCTCCGCCAAGGGCGGGGGCTCGTTGGGTTGCAGCAAACCGAGATGGTCGATGACGATGACGGTGTCGGGGTTTCGCCGCACCACTTCCGTGCCGTCATCCAGCGGCCCCCAACACAGGAAATTGACCGGCAAGCCGCGTCGCCCGGCGGCGGCGAACGCCCGGTTGAGGCGCGGGTCGGTGGGATCCGATATCTGCTCCTCTCGCAACATGAGCCTGACGCCGACCGCTCCCTTGGTCTTGGCCCAGTCGGCGACGACGTCATCCACCGCCGGATTGGCGGGATCGATCGGCTTCACGACGCGAAACCGCTCGGGATACTTGGCATAGACCTGAAGCGCGTAGCTCGGGTCATAGCGGTAGAGGTTGAACGTGGAGACGATGATCGCTGCATCGACGCCGACCGCGTCCATCGCCGCTACCATCTCGTCCCCGGTCGCCGATGCCGGCCGTGCAGTTGCCCGGCCCAGGGCCGGCCGGGATGGTTGCGCTCGTAAGCGTGCACCTGGACGTCTATGACCGCCATCGACCGATCCTTCCGCTGGCATCTCCGAGCATGCCGTTCGGTGACGGCCTGTCAAGGCAGGCTCCAACCGCGTCTTTGCCGTGATGCTCAGCGAACGGCGCCATCACTCCCGCGCGTCGGCCACCGTTTCCAGCCGACCGATCGCCTAATGCAGCGTCGATGCTCGCGTTGGGTAGCCGCCGCACCGCATTTCCGGCGCAGTCGCCGAACTTCGCCTCGAACTGGGCATCGCTGAGCGGCTTCATCTCGTCGTAATCCCCGGGGTCAGCGAGCACGACAGTCATCTTGACGATGCGGTCGAGGTCGGACCCGGCAGATTCGAGCATGTGCGCCATATTGCGCAGGGTCTGCCGGATCTGATCTGCGATCGGCCCGAGGTTGCGCCCGCCGGTGATGGGTCTACCGGCCCCATCCCGGACAGAAAGATGTAGTCGCCGACCCGAATGCCGGGCGAATGCGGCAGGTTGGCGTTGCGCGAGACGTTGAGCTTCGGATTGGCGGGCTCGATCACGCTACGGGGAAGCGGCTCGGTCGTTGCGGCAAGCCTCGTTTCTCAAGCCAATGCGACACAGTCGATCTCGACCTTGTGGCTGCCGATCAGCGTAGCGCCACAGACCGACCGGGCCGGGGGATCGTCCGGGAAGAATTCGCGATGGACCGAATTCATGTTGTCGCATTCCAACATCGAATAGATCAGGACATTGACCTTCACGACTTTGACGAGCGAGGAGCCGGCCGCCTCCAGCAACCGACCCATATCGGTCAGGATCTGCCGCGTCTGCGCGGCCACTGTACTGTGCCGCCGCTCGCCGGTTGACAGGTCGTCCGCGAGCACACTGGAGATGAAGACGAAGTCGCCCGCCCGAATCGCCGGCGACAGCGGCAGCCCGAGGTTCCGCGGGGAAGCGATTACCTGCCGCGACAAGTCCGCCGACGCAGCCCCGCGCGTTTCCGCCGCGGCGATCACATCGAGCATGACTTTGAACCCTGCCTCGATCTGCACGCTCATTACCGTGCGGGCCGGCGGCGCGTTAGGGACGTACGGCCGATACGCACGGTTCAGCACGTCGTACTCGATCCTGTCGTAAATCATCGCGTGCACCTGCACGATGCGGTCCAACGACGACCCCGCCGGTTCCAGCAGCAGTTTCAGATTTTCGAGGATGCGTCGCGTTTCGCTGGTCACCGTCCCATGCTCGCGCTCGCCCGTCTCCGGGTTGATTGCTACGATGCCCAAACAGAAGATCAGCCCGCCCGCCCGGATCGCCGGGCTCTGGTGATGGCCGTATTCCCGGCCCAGATCGAGGCCCGGCGCCGAGGCTGAAATGACGTCGCGCATAAACCCTCCTCCCGTCGAGTCGGTTGCACGGGCGAGCCCACGGGGTGACCCTCGATAAGCGTAGCATGTCGCAACGGAAAAGGTGTTCGTGAGGAGCGGCCCATGACTGAGGTCGAAGCGTTCCTGACCAATTGCCGGCTCGCCGATGGTCGGCTTGTCGGTATCGGCATCGCGGGCGGGAAGATCGCCGCGGTCGGCGAAGGCGCAGCCGCGTCATCGAACAGCGCGCCGGAACTCGACATCGCGGGTGATCTCATATTGCCGGGACTGGTCGATGGCCACATGCATCTCGACAAGACGCTGACCGGCCTGCCCTGGATGGGGCACGCGGCGGGCCCGACCCGGATGAGCCGCATCGAGACCGACAAGACAATCCTCCCGCGCCTGCCGATATCGACCGAAGAGCGAGCTGGAAACCTGATCCGCGAATGCGTCGCGCACGGCACGACGCATCTGCGCACCCATGTCGACATCGATCTCGAAAGCGGCCTGGCCAAGCTGGAGGGCGTGCTTGCCGCCCGCGAGCGCTATCGCGACCGGGTCACCGTGCAAACCGTCGCTTTCCCCCAGAGCGGTGTCATGCGCTGCCCAGGCGTTCTCGACCTGCTCGATGCGGCGGTCCGCAACGGCGCCGATCTGGTCGGCGGCATCGATCCGCTGGAAATCGACCGTGACCCCAAAGGGCAACTAGACGGCATCTTTGCGATCGCAGCACGCCACGGCGTGGGGCTCGACATCCACCTACACGAGCCGGGCGAGATGGGCCTCTTCAATGTCCAGGAGATCTGCACCCGCACAAACGCGCTCGGGCTTGGCGGTAAAGTGACGATCAGCCACGGCTTCTGCCTCGGCGGCATCACGGAACGCAAAGCGGCAGAGGCCGCGGCGATGATGGCCGAGGCCGGAGTCGCGCTGGTTACCCACGGGGCCGGCGGGCTGACCATGCCGCCGATCGAAATGCTGCGCGCCGCCGGAGTGCTGGTGTTTGCCGGCAACGACGATATCCGCGACACCTGGTCCCCGTACGGTACCGGCGACTTGCTGGAACGAGCGGCAATTATCGGCTGGAAGGGCGACTTCCGACGCGATGCCGAGGTGGAGGTCGCCTTCGCCCTGGTTAGCACCGCCGGCGCACAGGCGCTCGGGATTGGCGATTACGGCGTCAGGGTCGGCGCCGCGGCCAATCTATTTACCATCGCCGCGAGCTGTGTCCCCGAAGCCGTCGCTGCTCACCCGCCGCGCAAGCTGGTCCTTTTCGACGGCAAGGTCGTCGCGCGAGACGGGTCGTTTCTGGCAACACCAATTCCGATCACGGCCGAGGGCTGAATGTAAAAGCTCAATCGGGCCGGGCGAAAGCTCACTTCGACCGGAAGGTCGTCGGCATGATCTCCGCGGCGCCGCGCCCAGCCCAGTCGAATCCCGGCACCTTCTCGATCGCACGGCGCTGCGCCATCTGCAGCCGGGCACTGGCGTCGGCGTAATCGAACGCGAGCGCCTTGCCGTCGCGCACGATTTGCTGGCCGCCGACGAACACATGCCGGATCGCCCGCTCGCCGGCTGCATAGAGCAGGCTGCGGACCGGATCGTAAAGCGACTGCATCGCCGGGTGCTCGATGTCGACCATGAGAAAATCGGCTCGGGCGCTCGGCGCCGCCCGTCCGAGATCATCGCGGCGAAGCGCGCGGGCGCCGCCGATCGTGGCGGCCGTGAAGATATCGGCTGCACCGACCGCGTGCGCTTGGCCCACGGCCACTCGCGCCAGGATCGCGGCGGTACGCAACTCCTCGACGAAATTATGCAGAAAGGTGTCGGTGCCGATCCCGAGATTGACCTCGGCGGCACGATATCGCCCGAAATCCTCGCGCGACGTAGACGCGCATGCCGCTGGCGCCGAGCGTGTCGAGCCAATCATCGCGCGCGGCCGACAGGTCGCAGACCGTCGTGACGCCGCTCTGCATCAGTTCGCACAACGCGACCTCGGTCACGGCCCGTCGGCCCTCTGGATCGGCATCGAATAATGGCAGGTATTCGTATAGCGAACTCATGTACAGCTGGCGGCTGCCGACCTCGTCGGTCAGGCCCTTCAGCATCGGCTCTGAGGACGGGTGCGCGTGGATGTCGACGAAGCCAGGCAAAACCGCAAAGCCGCGGCCCTCGATCTCGACCGCATCGGCGTTATCGGCCGGCCCCGCCGAGCCGATCGCCGCGATCGTGTCCCTTGGGCTGTCTGTAGCTTCTATGACGAGCGCCAGGGCGACGCCCAATTAGATGAGCGCGATGCCGTGGAGCGGGTCGGTCGGTACGAGTATGATGCTGGTGCCGTTAGTGGGCGAACCATCGAGGCCCTGCGGGCAGAGGGGACGCTGGCGCCGGACAGCTTCCGGATAATATGGTCCAGTCCGGGCTATAGTCACTGCTGTTTCAGGGCGCACAGCGAAATGGATCCGGCGCTGGTCGAGAAGATTACCCAGGCCTTTGTCGCCATCGATGCGCAGGATCCCGCCGGCAAAGTGGTTCTGGAGGGCGAGGGGTGCAATGCCTTTGTGCCGGGCATTACCACCGGCTGGGAGACGCTCGAAAAAGCGGCCGAACAAGCCTGGATTCTTTAGCTGAATAATTCTCGCTCAATCAGCCCGAGTGAGATCTACGGTCCCTCCAACGGGTGATCGTTTTGTGCAAGCGACCGCACGCCGGCTGCCTGTCGCACACCCTGGATTTGCCAGTGCCGACCTCGACTTCAGCTCCGGCAGCGCTGCATCGGAAAGATCATCGAGGCGACCACACGCTGCGCCGCTGAACACGGCTATCAGGTGACGCTGGAGCGGGACGCCACGGCAGCTGATATGGTGGAGGAAGCGGGATTGCGGCCCGTCGGTTTCCCGTTGGGGCGCCAAACGCTCTCCGGGACTGCCGCTTTCGATATCCTCGGCAGCCATCTTGACCGAGCCGCTTTGGGCTTGAGACCGCACGACGCTGGGAACCACGCGCCGCCTCGGTGTAGGAGGATTATCAGCTTGTCAGTCGACACCGATCATTCAGACGACCGGGTTGCTCGTTGACAAGGAGGAACGCCGGAACATGCTGAGGTGCAGCCTTTCCGCCTTGTCGGGAATGTTCAAATCGTGCCGATAGGCAGGCCGGCTGACGGCCATGGCAGAAGACCATACACACAGCGCAGTCGGCCATCGTGGGCTCATCACGGTTTTCGGTGGAACCGGGTTTCTCGGTCGCCGGATCGTCCGTCATCTGCTCGACCACGGCTTTCGGGTGCGGACAGTATCGCGCCACCCTGAGCGGGTTGGATCGGCATCCCGACAAGATGCGGGCTCCGAGGCGGTGAAAGCTGACATCCGTGACGAGACCACGGTCGCGGCGGCGCTCTTTGGCGCCTATGGTGCCGTCAACTCCGTCAGCCTCTACGTCGAGCGCGGCCGCGCAACCTTCGGTGCCGTGCATGTCGAGGCAGCGGCGCTCGTGGCCCGCCTCGCGCGTGCGAGCGGTGTGGAACGACTGATCCATATCTCCGGCATTGGCGCCGACCCGGCTTCGTCGGCGCCCTACATCGCCTCGCGCGGCAGGGGGGAGCTTGCGGTCCAGCAGGGCTTTCCCGGCGCGATCCTCATACGCCCGGCTGTGATGTTCGGGCCTGATGACGCCTTTCTAACGACAGTCGCGCGGCTGCTCCGGATCCTCCCGGTCTATCCGATGTTCGGCGGGGGAGAGACAAAATTGCAACCCGTCTATGTTGAGGATGTGGCCCAAGGGATTGCACGAGTTTTGGCTGGCGGAGGAGGAAGCGCTGCTTTTTACGAGTTTGGCGGCGCACGGGTCTACACCTATAAGGAACTGGTCAGGACCGTTGCCGATCGGATCAAGGTTCGCGCAAGGCTTGTGCCGGTACCATTCGCGCTGTGGCGAATTCTCGCCTCGGGGGCCGAGTTCCTGCCCGGCGCTCCTCTTACCCGCAATCAGGTGGCGCTTATGCAGCGCGACAATATCGCTTCCGCCGATTGCCCCGGCTTATCGAGCCTGGACATCGCACCGACGGAAATCGAAACGCTCTCATCTGCATTCCTGGAACGTGGTTGAAGAACGCAATACGAGGTCGATCGCCGGCTTGACCGCTACCGAGCGCGAGACCTGGCCGACAGGGCGGAGGTTACGGCAGAGTCGCCATCCCGTGCCTATTCTACAGGCGTCGGCACGCAGTCGGTCTGGCCAAGCGCTTATCCGATATGCCCTGCTGAGGCGGGTGTGACACCGAGCACCGCTCTACCCGGCGATCTGCGCATGTTGTTCGAGTTTGTTCGTGCCCGCACAGGGCGGCACTCGCCAAGGCCCAACGTCGGGATCAGTCGGTGAGGGGGATACCGGAGATGCCGGCGCACTCGGCGAGTAACGCCTCCTGCGTCCCGACGTCATTCGCGATCGCGTTCGGCGCGCGAAGGCTCTGGTGATAGAAATATCCGCCCGACGATCGCGCTAACGCGTCTTCGCTCGTGGCAAGCCACGCTTGGGTTACAGACCCCTGACGAAGATCGCCCGGAGCTGAAGGGCCCCCCATCTTCGTCGGCACCCATCCAGGCTCCAGCGCGTTGGATCGGACGTTCTTCCAGCGCCGGGCGACGGCAAATGCGAGCAGAACATCGCAAAGCTTGCTCTCCGCGTAAGCCGTCCACCCACTCCAAGCGCGCTTGGTCCAGAGCAGATCGTCGATACGCAGCCGCACGCCGTGATGCATGCCGGAGCTGACGTAGACCAGCCGGTCCGGTCTTTCGATCAACGCCGTCAGAATGTAGGGCGCGAGCACATTGACCATGAAGATACTGGGAACTCTGGGCTCGGTCTCAACTCGCCGCGGTTCGCGGGAGCCGATGCCCGCATTGTGGATGACGGCGTCGAAACGACCGAACTTGTTGGCCTCGCCTGCTACGGTCGTCGCCCCCGCGATGGTGGAGAGGTCCCCGCAGACAGCTCCCTGAGCGCCGGCTGCCGCTCGGAGGGCGTCGCGGCTCCGGCCCTCATTGCGCCCGTGCAGGACGACCTCATGGCCTTGCTCGATCAGGAGCTTGGCCGCCACGAGACCGAGGCCGTCCGACGACCCCGTTATGAATACGCGTGCCACTGCCGCGCCCCCTTTATCGACCTGAACAAGGCGGGTCACGTCGCCTCGCTGGCAACCATCTGATGCATGATAACGCTCCTGTGATCGACGAGGGTGGGTTTCGCGACAGGCTGCTCAGGGCGCATGTCCTTCTGACCTACAGGACGTGGCGAGTGGCTGGTTTAGAAATCAGCGCCGGCCGAACCCCCCGCCCACAAGCGCCGTGCACGCTCCGGGGTATCGCCTTCCTTCCCATTTCGCAATCAGCGGGAGCCCGCTTTTCGCCCTGTCTACAAGCATCTGATGGCGCTGTTATGTATCGGACGCCCTTAGCAGCGTATCGCCAACGGCGATTTCGCCTCCCGCCACGACTTCAGCATAGACACCCATATTGGTGTGGTCGAAAGAATGCCCGAGGGGCCGCGACGATATTGAGGTCTCGCTCTGCTGTGGCAGGATTGACTTGGGTTTGCCGCACATCGGGTTATCGGCGAGATCACCCGCAACCGCGCGGCTCCGATGGCGATTTCAGAGTCGATCCAGTCGTGCTCACTCCAGGCCGATGGCCCATCGAAATATATATTCGCGCGAAATCGCATAGGATCGATCGGGACGCCCATCGCCGCTTCGAGCGCCGCGAGGCTCGCGTGGTTGATCAGCGAGACGTATTGATCGGTCGTCGCGTTCGGCTTGCGGCGTGCATCCGCAAAGGCGTGTCCCGGTGCGGCGACGACGCGTAACGGTGCTTTCGTCGCATCACCGAGAAAATTGGTGAAGAACTCGGCGACGAGCTCGCACCCCTTTGCGGCGGTAATCTGCGCACGAAGCAATACCCGGCCATTTTCAGCGATAGTCAAGACGCCGCTCTCGACGTCGAAGTGGGTCTGCAACTGCGCCAGCTTTTCGTCGCGCATCAACATGATGAAATGGGTCTTAGAGCAGCCGCTCCGGGTGCTCCGGATCGAAGCGGGCCGCACCGAGCGCAATGGCAAAACGCCGATAGTGCGGCAGGCATTCACCGGGCGTGAGGACCTACCCGGTTCATCTTTTCGGCGCTCAGGCCCTTCACCGGGTAGCGGTAGATCGCGACAACGCCGCCCGATCCGTTCGACATTCGCCTTGCCTCCGTCGCCTCGGTTTACGTCATCCTTGCCCACTGCCAGACAATCATCTGGAGCTTTGCAAGACCATCGGTTAGTGCTGCCGGTCCGGGCTGCAAGATCAGGGACGATTTGATCTCGTATACATCCTGGTGCCGCACCGCCGGAGTTCGATCGAAGCCAGCCCGCGCCATTACCCGCTCGGGCCGGAACTTCTTGCCGCACCAGGAGCCGATAATCAGATCGGGCTCTCGCGCAACCACCTCATCTATGGTCACGATGCGATCCTTGGCGGCACTTCGGCCTGCACGGTCGGCGAAGATGTCGATGCCGCCCGCGATCTCAACGAGCTCTGAGACCCACCCAATTCCGGAGATTAGCGGTTCATCCCATTCCTCGAAAAATATCCTCGGCTGCCGCGGCAGGCGTTCCGAACGCTGTCTGACTTCGGCCAGACGAGCCTCGAGTCTGCCCACAAGCTGCTGGGCCCGTTCGCTCGCACAGACCATTGCGCCGACCGTCCGGATCATGTCGAGGATCTCGGCGAGGCTTCGCTGGTTGAAAGCATGAACGTCGAGCCCTCGACGGATGAGATCGGCGGCGATGTCGGCTTGAAGATCGGAGAACGTCAGGACGAGATCAGGGTTCAGCGCCACGATCTTGTCGATATTTGCCGAGGTGAAGGCACTCACTCGCGGCTTTTCGCGGCGAGCCTGCGGCGGGCGCACAACATAGCCGGAGATCCCGACGATGCGGCCCTGTTCGCCCAGCAGGTAAAGCGTTTCGACCGTTTCTTCGGTGAGGCAGACAATTCGATCCGGTGGAAACATCGAACTCATCGGCTGAACAACTCGCCCGCGACTTTAGCCGATCCCGGCGGATTGGCTCACATGCTAGGCCCAGATCGGCGCGGAAGGTCCTGAATTTGAAGGTCGGGCGGCCACTCGATCGGGTTCTCGCCCTTGCGGTGCTTAACCCCGGGCCAGAGGGCGCGGTTACTGCCGACTTGTTTCAGAAAAAGCGCGCCACCGGCGGCCCGAACCTGATCGCGCAGATCGCGCACCCAGTCGGGATGCATTGGCCGCGCGCGGTTGCCAACACCCAACTCACCGCCGACGATCAGCCAGTCGAGCTCGCCGAGCCAGGGAGACAGGTCGATCGCCTCGAGCATGGGCTCGACACAGAGAAAACGAGCGGCGGCCGGGATCGCCATCAGGTACGGGATTCGCCGGGTCGCCTCGATCTGGTTTTCGGTGGTCGTGCCGAGCCAGACATTCGCCCAGCCGTCCCCCCAATCGGCGGGCAGCATGCCAGCGATATTTTGCGGTCGTTTCGTGAGGCAGAACCAATCGACGGCCGGAGTGGCCCGAATGAGCTGCCAGAGGTCCGCACGCCAAGCCGAGGGGGCGCGGTTGTCGAAGACATCCGCCATTGAGGCGCAGAACACTCGGTGCCGCCGGCCCGCGGCCAGGGCGTCCCGATTCCAGCGACGGGGTGCCCGCCAATAATCCGGCGAGGTGCGAACCCGTCGCGCATGCCGGTCCCAGAGGTCCAGCCCGTGATGATCACGGCGGCCGGTGCGCCAACTGAGGGCAGCCGCGTAGCAGTGGTCACACGCCGGCGAGACCCGCATGCATTCGAGCCAGGGGTTAAATGTCGAGTCGCACCAGGCGATCCGGGTTGTCATGCCCATGCGGAAAGATCACACGGATCGAGCGTATCGTCGACGAGGGCGGTTTCCTGAAAGTCTTTCGGCCACATCTAAGAAAGCCGCGGTTGATAAGCGCCAAGACCGTCGCCCAGCGGCGAGAGCCGCTTTGGAAGCCGCTGGCTACACTTTGGCTGACTAATTATTTTGCTCTTGGACCCGCCAACATCATCGTGATTCATGAGCCACCTGATACCCTCCGCGGCTTAGGTATCGATGATGCTAGGAGCCTTGGGGACAGCTTCATCGGTCGAAATTGTGCAGTTGTTCACCACCGAGGAGGCAACGACGGCGATGACAAAGACGGGCCAGGTACAGAAGAGCTACAGGCCGCCGACCGCCGCCTAAGGTCCTGATTGTGTATCTGAAGGATCGGAAGGCCAAGACACGAAAAGTCGACGGCAGAGGCACGCAGAGCTCCCTCCGCGATCGATCGTGCCCCGTAGTCTGAACCACGTGAGCAGCTCGTTCCGGTCGCCGAGCTACATTAAAGGGGCTAGAACGAGCGAGCAGCACTGCTTTCAGGAGGACGCCGTGGCGGAAACTCGCACCGATTCCCCGATCGTGCATTTTGTCGGCAGCATTCCGCTGCCCGATGCGGAAACCGTGTTTCGCAGACTGACGGAAACCACCGGGCCGTACCTGCAGCGTTTGCCCGACGGCGAGACCGGTATCCGCAAAACCTGGATCCGATTTCTACAGCAGGTGCTCGCCGACAACCCCGCGATCGAGGTCGCCACCGATGTGCCGCCTTTCAAATTCACACAATGGGACGGCAAGCTTCTGCGCGAAATTCCGCGCCTACGCGTCAAACCTGGTGCGACCCCCGACCCCGTCAGTTTCGAGACCGGTTATGCCGACATGGCGATCGCGTCATGGCAGCTGTTCGAGCGATTGCAGCGCGACGGCGTCATCCCGGCAGGCGTCAAATTTCAAATCTCGCTGCCGACGCCAATCGCGCCGACCTACAACAACATGGTGCCGTCCGATCGGCCATTGCTGCTGCCGGCGCTGATCCAGCATTTGATCGGCGAGGTCGGCAAGATCGCCGCCGCGATGCCGAACGAGCGTATCGCATTGCAATGGGACGTGTGCCAGGAAGTGCTGGCGTGGGAGGGTTATTACGAAACCGGTCCGGTCGATTTTCGAACCGAGACGATCGACGTCCTGACCCGGATCGGCAACGCCGTACCGAGCGCGATCGAACTCGGCTACCACCTCTGCTATGGCAGCCCTGCGGACGAGCATTGCGTCCAGCCCAAGGACATGGCGGTCATGGTCGAGATCGCCAACGCAACCAGCGCCGGTATCACCCGCCCGATCCAATTCTTCCATATGCCGGTGCCGAAAGGGCGCACCGACGATGCCTATTCCGCGCCTCTCGACAATTTGCGCCTGCACCCCGAAACCAAGCTCTATCTTGGTCTAGTGCATTATGATGATGCGGCCGGTGATGCGGCGAGGATCGCCGCGGCGCGCCGACATGTGCGGATCGATGGCGTCGCTACCGAATGCGGGATGGCCCGCGGCGATCCCGCCCGATTGCCGTCACTGCTCGCCGCCCACGTTCGAGCCGCGCAGACGGCCGCTCCGGCTTAGATCCGGCGACGCGCGGCGGCGCGCCGCCGGAAAACCCATTGCTCAGTTCGCAAGGACCGATCGAGGCCGGCCGGGAAGGGCGGCCAGCCGGCTTCGCAGTAGAGGGAGACCGCGTATGACCGCACTGGTTGACCCGCTTTCGATGTTCCGGCTCGACGGTAAGGTAGCCCTCGTCACTGGCGGTGGCAGTGGAATTGGGCGTGCGACAGCCGCCAAATTACCATCGCGGAAGAGGTGCAGGGCCGCAGACGAGTAAGCAACGCAGACGAGTAAGCAACGCAGACGAGTAAGCAAGAGGCTTTAAGCCCGCTCGTCACTTCGAAAACTGACCACGACCACTCGAAGCGCCGTGGTGGTTGATCAACCCGAATGGACCCCGGCAGAGACAGCCAGCGCCTTCGCCAGAAGGCCGTCCGGCTGGGCGAGCTGTTCGAGGACGGCGTAATGGTGGCAGTCGGGCACTTCGATCATCTCCCCCGGAAGGCCGTGCGCGGTCCAGGCCGCCCCGAATTCGCGTGATTGGCGTTTCAGCTCCGGTAGCTCGTCCGAGCCATAGGCGATGCTGAACTTGGCCGCGCGGGCCGGCAAATTCAGCAACGGACTGTTGCGCCGCGCCTGCTCCGCATTAAGCCCGAGCTTGTCGTTGAGATAGGAAAGGCGGATCGGCTCCAGATCGAACAGGCCGCTGATGGCAAGGCCGCCTGCAACCAGCGGTTCGTCCATCAGCATAGCGGTGAGATGGCCGCCGGCCGACCAGCCGCCGACATAGAGCCGCGCCGGATCGCCGCCCAATGCCGCGAGCTGCCGGTGCAGCCATTGCAACGCACTGCGCGCCTGTCCGACAATATCGTCCATTGCAGCCTCGGGCGCCAAGGTGTAGCCTGCGACCGCGACATGAAAGCCGTAGGCGAGCGGTCCTTCGGCGATAAAGCTGAAGCCGTCCTTGGCGTTGCGCTGCCAGTAACCGCCATGGAAGAACAGCAAGGTCGGGGCGCCGCTGCGGTTCGCGGCGAAGAAATCGAGTCGCGCGCGCGGCGCATCGCCATAGGCCAGATTGAGATGATCCGGCATGCGGGCTCGGAGCGCCGCGCTGCGGAGCAGCCAATCGGCGAGGTATCGCTCGCTGTCCCCCACCGCGGCGGTGTTGTTGTAAGAGGCGTCGAGCGTCCGCCGATCCATTGAGCGGTAAACGATCATCCCGTGCCCTGTTTTCAAGCGGCCTGCTGTGCAGCCTGGATGGCTTGCCAGATCCGTTGCGGCGTCGCCGGCATGTCGAAATGTGCGATGCCGTGGGGTGACAATGCGTCGACAACCGCGTTCATCACCGTGGCGGGGGAAGCGATGGTGCCGACCTCGCCACACCCCTTGACGCCGAGCAGATTGTGCCGGCAACGCGTACTCTGCGTAGCCACCGCGATCGGCGGCAGGTCATCGGCGCGCGGCACGGGGTAATCCATGAACGACCCGGTGAGGAGCTGGCCGCTCACCGGGTCATAGAGGCAGTTCTCGCCCAGCGCCTGGCCGACGCCCTGCACGACGCCACCATGGACCTGGCCCTCGACGATCATCGGGTTCAGCACCACGCCGACATCGTCGACGGCGGTGTAGGCGACGAGACCCAGCTCGCCGGTATCCGGATCGATCTCGACCTCGGCGACATGACAGCCGCCGGGAAAGGTGAAATTCACCGGATCAAAAAAGGCGGTCTCTTCGAGGCCAGGCTCCAGGATGTCGAGCGGATAGCCGTCGGGCGGGAAATAGGCCGCACCTGCGACCTCGCCGAATGTCATGCTGCGGTCGGTACCGCTGACCGTGAACTCGCCGGCAGCGAATTCGATGTCCTGCTCACTGGCCTCGAGCAGGTGGCCCGCGATCTTTCTGCCCTTGTCGATGATTTTGCCGACCGCCTTGGCGATGGCGCCGCCGCCGACCGCGGCCGAGCGCGAACCATAGGTGCCGAGACCGAAGGGGCTGCGCGCGGTGTCGCCATGGACGATCTCGACGAGACTGCTCGATACGCCGAGCATGTCGCCGACGAGCTGGGCGAAGACCGTCTCATGGCCTTGGCCGTGATTATGCGAGCCGGTGAAGACAGTGACGTCGCCCGAGGGATTGACGCGGACATTGGCGCTCTCGAACAGGCCGCCGCGCGCGCCAAGCCGGCGCGCGACGCGTGAGGGTGCGAGACCACAGGCCTCGATGTAGGTGACGATGCCGATGCCGCGCAGCTTGCCACGCCCTGCCGCCGCCTCGCGCCGGGCCGGAAAGCTCGACCAGCGCGAGACTTCGAGCGCCTTCGCTAGCGTGGCATCGTGATCGCCCGAATCATACTGCAGCATGACCGGGGTCTGATAAGGAAAGGCGTCGCGCGGGATCAAGTTGCGCCGCCGGATCTCGACGCGATCCATGCCGAGATCGCGCGCCGCGACATCGACCAGCCGCTCGAGCACGAAGGTGGCTTCCGGGCGGCCGGCGCCGCGATAGGCGTCGGTCGGCACGGTGTTCGTAAACACCACCTTTACCTCGCAATAGATTGCCGGGGTGGTATAGACGCCGGCGAGCAGCGGGCCGTAAAGGTTGGTTGGAATGTTGGGGCCGAACGTCGAGACATAGCCGCCGATATTGGCTTGCGTCGACACGCGCAGCCCAAGGAACTTGCCGTCCCGGTCGAGTGCCAGCTCGGCATGGGTGACATGGTCGCGGCCCTGCGCGTCGGACAGGAAGGCCTCGCTGCGATCGGCGACCCATTTCACCGGCTGCTCCAGCTTGCGCGCCGCCCAGGTCACCAACCCTTCCTCTGCATAGACGACCTGCTTGCTGCCGAAGCCGCCGCCGACATCGGGTGCGATCACGCGCAGCTTGCGCTCGGGGATGCCGAGCATCAGCACCCCGATCAGCACCCGTGCGACATGCGGAAGCTGGGTCGAGGTATGGAGCGGTTAGTCGCCGGTCGCGGGCTCGTACTCGGCGAGTGCCGCCCGCGATTCCATGGCGTTGGGCACCAGCCGGTTGTTGACGAGATCGATCTTGGCGATGTGATGGGCCTTGGCAAAGGCGGCATCGGTCGCCGCCATATCGCCGAGCGCCCAATCGCAACAGAGATTGCCCGGCACATCTTCATAGAGCTGCGGCGCGCCGGGCGCCGTCGCCGCCACCACTTCCGTCACCGCCGGTAGAATGCGGTAGTCGACCGCGATGCATTCGGCGGCGCTGCGCGCCGCCTCGATGCTGTCGGCGACGACCATCGCCACGGGATCGCCGACATGGCGCACCTTGCCCTGCGCCAGCAGCGGGTGCGGTGGCTCCTTCATCGGCGTGCCGTCCTTTCCCGCGATGCCCCAGGCGCACGGCACGCCGTTGAGCCTGTCGGCGGCGACATCCTCGGCGGTGAAGATCGCCGCGACGCCGGGGCTCGCCAGCGCCTCAGTATTTTCGATCGCCACGATTTCCGCATGGGCATGGGGCGACCGCAGGAACACGGCATGAAGCTGCCGCGGTCGGACGATGTCATGGACATAACGCCCGCGACCGGTGAGAAAGCGCCGATCTTCCCGGCGGCGAAGCGGCACCCCGATCCCATCTTCAGGCATTGCGACCTCTCCTCGGTTTTCCTGCATCGCCGCGGCGCCGGCCAGCACCGATTTGAAGGATGTTATAATAACCGGTTCAGCAAGGGACGGCGCGTCCGACACCCCCCGGGTTCGAGAGCACCAACTTGACCGCTCGTGACCTTGCCGGGGGTGGCAAAACGTTACAGCGAGCTTGCTCGCGTGTCGGCGGCGATCATGCTGCGCGCGACGTTGATCAGGCGGTGTTGAGGAGGCAGAGGGATGCAGCGGCGCAGGCTCGGCGGGCTCGAGGTTTCCGCGGTCGGTCTCGGCTGCGCGACGATGACACCGTTCTACGACGAACCCGATGAAGACGCGGCGATCGACACCTTGCGCCGCGCGCGCGAGATCGGCGTCGATTTTCTGGACAGCTCGGACGCCTATGGTCGGGGCCGCAACGAGGAACTGGTCGCTCGCGCGGTCCGGGGTCATCGCGACGAGTACGTGATCGCCAGCAAGTTCGGCAACCTGCGCGCGGCTGACGGCTCGCCGACCTCGGACGGCCGGCCTGAATACGTCAAGGCATGCTGCGAACGCAGCCTGAAGCGGCTCGAAACCGATGTCATCGACCTCTACTACATCCACCGCGTCGATCCGACCGTGCCGATCGCGGATACGGTTGGGGCGATGGGCGATCTGGTGCGGCAAGGCAAGGTGCGCCACCTCGGCATATGCGAGGCTGGCGCGGCGACGATCCGGCGGGCCCATGCGACTCACCCGCTCAGCGCCGTGCAGATCGAGTATTCACTGTGGACCCGCGATGTCGAGGCCGAGATCCTGCCGCTATGCGAAGAGCTCGGCATCGGCTTTGTCGCGTACAGCCCGCTCGGCCGAGGTTTCCTGACCGGGAAGATCACCGATGGCGCGACGCTGCGCGCCGGCGACACACGGCGTAACATGCCGCGGTTTCAGAGTGACAACCTGCCCCCCAATCTTACGCTGGTGGATAAGCTGAAGGAGCTTGCCGCGGTCGAGGAGTGTACCCCGGCGCAGCTTGCGCTCGCCTGGGTTCTGTCCCGTGCGCCCTACGTCGTTCCGATCCCCGGCACCAGCCATCGCCGCTGGCTCGAGGAGAATGCCGCCGCCGCGCCGCTGAGGATTTCGGCCGATACCGGAGACGCGCTGCTCCAGGTGTTCGCGCCGGGCGCGGCGAGCGGTCTGCGCTACCCGGACAATCACCTCAAGCGTCTGGGGATCTGACCAGGAGCGTTCCGGACTGTTGCGATTGCCGTCGATGGCTCCCCCGGACACTAGAGGGACCGCAGTCAGCCGCCCATGAGCCCGCCCGTCGGACAAAGGGGCCGACGGCTCGACCATTTTCTTCCACTGCGGAAAGATTATCGCTCAAGTAGCCTCGGGAACTTTTCCCGCTGCCTATCAACAAATCGATTTCTGCTCCTTCATGCGAAATGCGGCATAACCTCCGCCGCCATTAGCTCATGGGTCTCCATGTCGTTGCGATAATCGCTGTTGATCAGCAGCTGTACACCGGCGTCCTGGTATTGGCCGATCAGATCGACGGCTTCGGACACGGTTCCGACAAAGCCCCGTAGCGGACCGCGCCGCGACAGACGCTCGCACTTCCCTGTGACCACAGCCTCGTCACGACCAAGCAACCAGCTATGATTGTGGGTCTTCTCAATCGCGTCATAGTCGCGCTGCGCTGTATCGCAATGGCAGTGAAGTGTTCCTAGCCTTCGCCTCACTGTTTCCGGATCACCGCCGACATTGCAGGCGTCGGCCAGGCGGGCGACCGCACGCAAGGTAAGCTGCTCGCCCCCGCCAGCGATCAACACCGGCGGCCGCGGCTTCTGGACCGGCTTCGGCTCGAGGATCGCGTCCTCGGCACGAAAATATCTGCCGCGGAAGGTTCGTTCGCCGCTCCGTCCACAGCGCGAGGATGAGGCGGACGGCCTCCTCCATATGCCGGATACGCACCGCTGGGCGCGGCGGGAATTCCCAGCCATATTGGCGGTACTCTGTTTCCAAATAGCCGGCGCCGATGCCGAGCGTTAGCCGTCCCCGACTGATCAGATCGACGCCGGCGGCGATCTTGGCGAGATGCGCGGGATTGCGGTAGCCGACAGACGTAGCGAGCGTGGCGAGACGAATGCAGCTGGTGACCGCGGCCAACCCCGACAAGACGGTCCAGCCTTCCATGAATGGCTCGTCGGGCGCGCCTGCACCTCCGGTCTGGATCATGTGGTCCATCACCGAGAACCAGACAAAGCCATGGTTTTCGGCCCATTGCGCTTTCGCCTTGAACCCTTCGAAAGCTTCGGCCGGATCGGGTGCGTACACCCAGGACGGGTTGTGGATGCCGAACTTCATCGACATCGCTCCGGTTTCGTCGGCGCTTCAAAGATACGAGTTGAGTTTACCAGACGCCGCCGAACATCGTCGTCGTTCAAGGTCACTGGCGAGCACCGTCGGATCACAGTGATGTTCTCCGACCTGGTCGGTTCAACTGTGCCATCCGCACGCGACCCGGATGACTTGCCGAAGATGATTTTGGGCCTATACCGGACGAAGAGCTTTGCCCAGTCACGCCGTGTGGGTCAACAGCTGCCTTGAAGGGCTTATTACAGCAGCAAAGTTCGAAAAGCGGTCATCAGCTGCGGCCGCGACTGCGCTGATCAAGGCTTTCGCCGAGGGCGGTATAGCAATCGAGGTGACGCGTCGCTCAAGGCACCGGCTGGATGGTGCATACCGACCAGCTCGAAGTGGGTGGGGTCGTCGCGTTTATCTCCGGCGCTGGCCGCCTGAACGACCCATGGGGCGATCTGATCAACTACTTTAGGGACTTCAGCGTGACACAGGTGAAGTACGATCTGGTCGCCGACAGGGTCAACCAGCTCTCCGACCGTTGGACCACCGTTCCGGCCGATCAGAGAACGGCGCTTCGCATCGAGGCTTGAGAGATCGCTCACGATCGCGGGCGAGCCGGCAGACCCGCTTGTGCGCACCCTCACCCTGCCCTCTCCCCCCGGCCGGCGGGGGAGAGGGTAAAGGGAGCGTGGTTGGAGCCAGATTTCGGCGGCGACCGTTCTCTTTCCCGGACTGCCCTGCGCTAGCGGGAGAGAAAGCCGTAGGCGAGGCTTTTACATCGCGGCCATGCGGGCGGCGCGGCGCCGGGCCAGCGGCGTGGCGGGCTCGGGAGCCGGGGTCGGCTGGATCTTCTTGGTCGAGCGCGGCAATGTCCAATCCCACTCGTCGGCGCCCATCTGGTAGTGGCGGTTGTTCTGCGATGGGTTGCGGTTCACCATGTGGCGGTTGTGGAGCGGGTGGGTGACGCTGCGCACCTCGTGCTCGATCGTGAACAGGTGCTTGCCGGTATCGAGGCAGACGATGTCCTGCCAGCGATACTGGTACTGATCGCTTTCTTCGGTAATCAGCCCGCGTTTTTCCAATTCGTCATGCGGGCCCGAGAACTCCTGGGCATAGACCTGCAGGTGATGGCCGTCGAACTCCGGTATTTTCTGGTCGGTCTCGCGGAAGATCAATTCCTGCTTGTGCCCGGCGCTGACATGCGCGGCGCGGCCTTCGCCGTTTTCCTTGACGCAGGCGGGCGTGTAGAAGATCTCGCGATAGAAGCGCGCAATCCCGTCGGCGGTCCCTTCAGGCACGGTGAATTCGACATACCCCATGCCGAGATTGATCGCGCCGAACCGCTCCTCGTCCGGCTCGTAGAGGCGGAACTTGTTGCCCCACGGGCAGGTCGCCTCGACATAGGCATTGTGCTGCTTGCAGTCGAACTTGGTGTCGGCCAATTTCTTCTTGGCTTCGCTGAGACGTTCGCACAGCTCCTCGAGCGAGGGGACGACGAGACCGACATGGCCGCGCAGCACGTTCGGGTCGCCGGTCGGCAGATGGAACTGGCTCTTGCCGACATTGACCCACATGTTGTTGGTGCCGGGGAACATGAAGGGGTCGCGCGTCAGACCGAGCCCCGATAGATAAAACTCGGACGCCAGGCCTTGATTGTTGATTCTGAGGTTCACGTGTTCGAGACCGACGAGATTGCCGAGATCCTCGGCCGTGCGGTCGTAGAGTTGTTGTTGTGCTGCCATGAGGGCCCTCCAAAGTTGCCGATCGGCCGGTGCCGAGCGGCCGTGCGGTAGTTCGGCGGTAAACGCCCGCCATCAAAACAGTTTTTCGAACCTCTCGTCTACTGGAACCCGATAGCCGTTCGCCAAGCTGTTGGTTTCGTTGGCCATGCCGACGATCGCCATCAATTCGCCGAGCATTTCCGGGGTCATGCCCTGCTTCTTCGCGGCGGCGCCGTGCGAGGCGATGCAATAAGTGCAACCGTTGCTGGCGCTGACCGCGAGATAGATCAATTCCTTGGTCAACGGATCCAGCGCGCCCGGCGCCATCACCTCCTTGATGCTGTCCCAGGTGCGCCGCAAAGCAGGCGGATCGTTTGCCAGTGCTTTCCAGAAATTGTTGATCCAATCGGTGCCGCGGGTCGTCATGATGTCGTCATAGACGGCGCGAACTTCGGCGCTCGCCTCATCGTACTCGATCAATCGCACCATGGTCATTTCTGGCTCCCGCACCGGCGATACGCAGCTCGTCGCCGAGCCGACCGGATAGAAACATGCCGAGCATACGAAAATCGCTGATCAACGACCAGAACGGGTGCCCAAACGTCTCTGGCCGATTGTGCTCGAATTTGAGATGGCCGAACCAAGCCAAAGCGTAGCCAGCCACGGGTGCGGCGAGCAGCCAGCGCCAATCGCGCTCGACCCCGGCCGCAGCGATCGCAGCTATCGCCAGAGAGGTGCCGACGTAGTGCACCCCGCGGGTGCGCGGGTCGGAATGCGCAGCGAGATAGCGGCGCCAGAACTCCGGGTAAGTCATGACATGCGATCCTTGTAAAGGACTCGCCGGCATCGTAAGTCAGCAGCCATAATTTCGGTTATTTGCCCGTGGGGTTTCGAGATGGGTTTTAGGGTAGCGGTTGTCGGCGCGACCGGCAATGTCGGACGCGAAATGCTGACCACGCTCGCCGAGCGCGAGTTTCCGGCCGACGACGTGGTCGCCTTGGCGTCGTCGCGCTCGATCGGACGCGAGGTTTCGTTCGGCGAGGATGAGATCCTCAAGGTCCAGGGCCTCGACACCTACGATTTCCGCGGCATCGATATCGTCCTTTCTTCACCGGGGGCCAAGGTGTCGGAGGCGTTTGCGCCGCGCGCGGCCAAGGCGGGCGCCGTGGTGATCGACAACACCTCGCGGTTCCGGATGGAGCCGGACGTGCCGCTCGTCGTGCCGGAGGTCAATCCGCAGGCTATCGCGCAACACTCGAAGCGCGGCATCATCGCCAACCCGAACTGCTCGACGATCCAGATGGTCGTGGCGCTGAAGCCATTGCACGATCTCGCCCGCATCAAGCGGGTCGTCGTCGCGACCTACCAGTCGGTTTCCGGGGCGGGCCGCGCCTCGATGGACGAGCTCTTCAACCAGACCCGCGCAATTTATGTGAACGATCCGCTTAAGCCCGAGCACTTTACCAAGCAGATCGCATTCAATGTCATTCCGCATTGCGACATCTTCATGGATGACGGCGCGACTAAGGAAGAATGGAAGATGGCGGTCGAGACCCGCAAGATCCTCGATCCCGACATCGCGGTCACCGCGACCTGCGTGCGGGTTCCGGTCTTCATCGGCCATGGCGAGGCGGTCAATGTGGAATTTGAGCGGCCGCTCAGCGAGGGCCAGGCGCGCGCCGCGCTGCGGCAGGCGCCCGGCGTGACCGTCGTCGACCATCGCGCCGATGAAGGCTATGTGACCCCTGCCGAGGCAGCCGGCGAGGACGCCGTCTATGTCAGCCGCATCCGCCGCGATCCGACGGTGCCCTACGGGCTCAATTTGTGGGTCGTTGCCGACAACCTGCGCAAGGGCGCGGCGCTCAATGCCGTCCAAATCGCCGAAATCCTGGTTAAGCAGCACCTCCGCGGCCGGCGTGGTAACCGCTCCAACGTCGAGCCGCTGCACCGCACAGCCGCGAAGTGACGAAGCTGCATCGCCATCGTGCGTGCTTCGAGACGCGCCCTTAAAGGCGCTCCTCAGCATGAGGGATTGTGTCGATGGCATTGAAGGATGCTGCTCATCCTGAGGAGGCCGTGAAGCGGCCGTCTCGAAGGACGCATCGCCCTGAATCCAGCGCCGACCACTTTCTCGGCGTCCGCATCACTCCCCTCACCCGGCGGCGGCTCGACGCCTTTCGGCGGAACCGGCGCGGCTTCTGGTCATTGTGGATCTTTCTCGCGCTGTTTCTCATTACTTTGTTTGCCGAGTTCATCGCCAACGACCGGCCGATCGTCGTCCGTTACGAGGGCGGCTGGTATTTCCCGGTTTTCGTCGACTACCCCGAAACGACATTTGGCGGCGAATTCCCGACGCCGGCCGACTACCGGGACCCTGCGGTAGATAAGCTGATCTCGGAGAGGGGCTGGATGGTTTGGCCAGTGATCCCGTTCAGCTACGATACGATAAATTATAATCTTCCGAGTCCTGCACCGTCGCCCCCCTCGAGCGTCAATTGGCTGGGTACCGATGACCAGGGCCGCGATGTGCTGGCCCGGCTGATTTACGGCTTCCGCATCTCGGTGCTCTTTGGCCTCACCTTGACCGCTCTGTCCTCGGTAATCGGGGTCGCGGCGGGAGCGGTCCAGGGATATTTTGGGGGGCTTGTCGATCTCGGCTTCCAACGCTTTATCGAGATCTGGTCGGGGTTGCCGGTTCTTTATTTGCTGATCATTATGGCAAGCTTTATCGAGCCCAATTTCTGGTGGCTATTGGGCTTGATGCTGCTGTTCTCGTGGATGGGCCTGGTCGATGTTGTACGCGCCGAATTCCTGCGTGCACGCAACTTCGATTACGTGCGGGCGGCGCGCGCCCTCGGAGTCTCGGATATGGTGATCATCTTGCGCCACGTGCTGCCCAATGCCACCGTCGCGACGATCACGTTTTTGCCGTTCATCCTCAACGGCTCGATCACCACCCTCACTTCACTCGACTTCCTCGGCTTCGGCCTGCCGCCGGGCTCGCCGTCGCTCGGCGAGTTGCTGGCGCAGGGCAAGTCCAACCTACAGGCGCCCTGGCTCGGTCTGACGGCCTTTTTCGTGCTCGCGTCGATGCTGAGCCTGTTGATCTTTGTCGGCGAGGCGGTGCGCGACGCCTTCGACCCGCGCAAGGTGGTGGTGTGAACGAGGCCGGTGCCGCCGCTCCGCTTCTTGAAATCCAAGACCTCACCGTGACCTTCGCCGGCCGCGGCGGCGCGACCCCGGTCGGGGCGCTCAAGGGTGTCTCCTTTACACTCGATCGCGGCGACACCCTGGCATTGGTTGGCGAGAGCGGCTCGGGCAAGAGTGTGACGGCTCTGTCGATCCTTCAGCTGCTGCCTTATCCGGTCGCGGCGCACGGGCCCGATAGCAGCATCCGCTTCGCCGGCGAAGAGCTGGTCGGCGCCCTGCCCGAGAGGCTGCGCCGGGTGCGCGGCAACCGGATCGCGATGATCTTTCAGGAGCCGATGACCTCGCTGAACCCGTTGCACACTCTCGAGCGGCAGATCGCCGAGACATTGCTGATCCATAAGCACATGAGCGCAACGGCAGCGCGTGAGCGCACCCTCGAGTTGTTGCGGCTGGTCGGTCTGCCCGATGCCGAGAACCGTCTCGGCGCCTATCCGCACCAGCTGTCGGGCGGGCAGCGGCAGCGCGTCATGATCGCGATGGCGATCGCCAACGAGCCCGATATTCTGATCGCCGACGAGCCGACGACCGCGCTCGACGTGACGATCCAGGCGCACATCCTGCAGCTCCTGAAGGATTTGCGCGACCGCTTCGGCATGGCGTTGCTGCTGATCACCCACGATCTGACGATTGTCAGAAAAATGGCGGATCAGGTCTGCATCATGACGGCCGGCGAGATCGTCGAAGCCGGCCCGACCGCCGGGATCTTCGCCCACCCTCGCCATCCCTACACGCGCCGGCTGCTCGCCGTCGAGCCGAAGGGCCGGGCGGCGCCGGCCGATCCCGCGGCACCCGAACTGATCGAGGGACGGGACGTCAAGGTCTGGTTTCCAATCCGGCGCGGAGTGCTGCGCCGGGTGGGCGGATATGTGAAGGCGGTCGACGGCGTCTCGCTCGCGGTCAGGCGCGGGACCACTCTCGGCGTCGTCGGCGAAAGCGGCTCCGGCAAGACGACGCTGGGCCTCGCGTTGCTGCGGCTGACCGAGGCGCAAGGGCACATCCGTTTCGCAGAGCGGGACATCGCGACGCTCGGGCAGCGCCAACTGCGGCCGCTGCGCCGGGAGATGCAGGTGGTCTTTCAGGACCCGTTCTCGAGTTTGTCGCCGCGGCTGTCGGTCGCACAGATCGTCGAGGAGGGGCTCAAGGTGCATCGCCTTGCGGCCAGCGCCGCCGAGCGCCGGCGGCTCATCGAAACCGCGCTCGTCGAGGTCGGGCTCGATCCCGATGCGGCCGAGCGCTACCCGCACGAATTCTCCGGCGGCCAGCGCCAGCGCATCGCGATCGCCCGGGCCTTGGTCTTGAAGCCGCGCTTTGTCGTGCTCGACGAGCCGACCTCGGCGCTCGATATGTCGGTGCAGGCGCAGATCGTCGAGCTGCTGCGCGAATTGCAGACCCGCCACGGCCTGGCCTACCTGTTCATCAGCCACGACCTGCGGGTCGTGCGGGCCCTGGCGCATGAAATCCTCGTCATGAAGGACGGCAAGATCGTCGAAGCCGGGATGACCGAGCAGGTAATGACCGCCCCCGAGCACCCCTACACCCGCGCGCTGATGGCCGCCGCCTTCGACCTGGCCGCATTACCGGCGTAAACTGGACGAATGAAGGGAGCAGGAACGGTCGCCAACCGGCTCGCGCTCAGCCTAGCCCGGGCGATGAGCACGGCTATCAGGCGCGTCAACGGCTTTACCAGCTTGGCTGGCGCGAGGGTTAGCCGCGATCTCGGCCTTGGCTGGCAGGGCTCGGGCCTTTCTCCCGCTGCCGAAGCGGATCCTGTCGCGGAGCACCCGCAGCGGGGGCTTGCGTGGACGTCGCGCCTCCTGCTTGTGGCGGCCCTCGCCGTACCGTTGCTGCTCCTTACGCTTGCCGCCTCGCAGAACTTCCGCCTGGTCCGGCTCGAGGCCAAACAACGGGTCACCGTCGAAACCGGCCAGCTGCACGAACATGCGCTTAGTGCGATCGAGACCTATGCGCTGATCCTTGCGTGGATCGATGACCGTATCCGCGGCCTCGACTGGGACCGTATCGAGCATGATGGCGACCTCCATCGGTTTCTGTCGAACCTCGAAACATTGCCGCAGATCGGCGCGGTCCTGGTGATCGACCCCCAGGGGCAGGTGCGAGCGAGCGGGAGCCCGTTCCCGGCCGCGGCCGCCGACGTCTCAAATCACGACGCTTTTGTCGCGCAACGGGACCGTGATGCCGGCATTTTTATTGGTCGCGAACATATCGACCAACTGACCCGCCTTTCCGATTTCGACATCAGCCGGCGCCGATCGACGCCGGGCGAAAGTTTCGACGGAGTCATCATCATTTCCGCCAACCCTGGCTACTTCGCTGATTTTTTCAGCACCATATCTCGCGATGAAAATTTCTCGACGCTCTTGTTGCGCGATGACGGGTCGGTCCTCGTGCGGTACCCGCCGCTGCCCCGCCCGCGGGTCTTCTCTTCCGAAACGCCCGTCATGCGAGCGATCGCTGCCGAACCGGATCGCGGGTTGTTTTGGGGTAGAGGCGGGATTGACGGAATTCCGCGCCTTTTCGGATATCAGCGGGTGGGCGGATACCCCCTTTATGTCGCCTTCGGGATCCCGAGGCAGGGAGTTCTGGCCTTGTGGCGAGCCAACCTTGTCGATTATCTGCTGTTTGCGATCCCGGCCTCGCTCGGGCTGTTCTGCATGACCTTGTTCGCCGTGCGCCAGCTGCAGCAGCAAAGGGTGGCTACGTGGCGCTGGCGCGCCACCGCGCGGCGGCTGAACCGCGAGATGGATCGCCGCATACGGGCGGAGACCGACCTCCACCAGGCGCAAAAAATGGAGGCGCTGGGCCAGCTGACCGGCGGGGTGGCGCATGATTTCAACAATCTGCTGACCGTGCTGCAGGGCTGCCTCGAAATGCTGAGCGGCCGTCAAGGTGAGCCAGCGCTGCAGGCCAGGGTCGAGATGGCGCTGGCCACCGTCGAGCGCGGCGAAAGGCTGACGAGCCAACTTCTCGCCTTTGCGCGGCGGCAACCGCTTACGGTTGCGCGCCTGGACCTGAACGACACATTGCGCCAGATGGCGGAACTGATGGCTCGCACCGTCGGGAGCAAGGTCAGCGTCGAAACCGATTTTGCGCCCGATCTGTGGCCGATTGACGCCGATGCCACGCAACTCGAACTTGCCGTGATCAATCTCGCCATCAATTCTCGCGATGCGATGCCCGAGGGCGGCGTGCTGAGGATACGGACATTCAAAACGACATTGCCCGAGGGCGTGCTCGGCGAAGCCGGGGATTTTGTCGGTTTGGAGATCTCCGACACCGGCGCCGGCATGACTCCCGAAATACTGGTGCGGGCGTTCGAGCCGTTCTTTACCAGCAAGGGACCGGACAAAGGCACCGGTCTCGGCCTCAGCTTGGTCTATGGGTTTGCTCGCCAATCCGGCGGCTCCGCGTCGATCCGCAGCGAGGTCGGCCGCGGCACAGCGGTGACCTTGCTGCTGCCGCAGGCCCGCGAGGCCGGTACCTCGGACGAACCCGAAGTGATAAGCTTGCCCTCGGACGCTTCAGCATGAAAATCTGCCGCCGAGCGAGATAGTCGGAGGAAACGAGATGCGCATCGTGATCGTCGGCCAGCAGGCCTTCGGCAAAGCCGTGCTGGACGCCTTTATAACGCGCGGCGACCAGGTAGCCGGTGTGTTTGCGGCGCCGGAGCGGCCGGGCGCGAGGCCCGACCCGCTCATCGTGGCGGCGCAAGAACGCGGGCTCACGGTCCATCGCCATGCCAAATACTCGAGCGATGAAGCAAAACAGGCGCTCGCCGAGCTCGACGCCGATCTCGGCGTCATGGCCTACGTCCTGCTGTTCGCGCCGCCCGAGTTCTGCGCCATCCCGAAACACGGGATGATCCAGTTCCACCCCTCGCTGTTGCCGTTGCATCGCGGTCCTTCGTCGATCCCATGGGCGATCATCCGCGGACGCAACGAGACTGGATTATCGATCTTCCGCCCGACCCCGGGTCTCGACGAAGGTCCGGTGATCCTGCAGAAACGGTTGCCGATCGGCCCCGACGAGACTGCCGGCTCGCTCTATTTCGACAAGATCTTCCCACTCGGAGTGGAAGCGCTGGTACAGGCCGCCGATCTGGTTGTGTCGGGTCGCGCAACCGAAACGACGCAGGACGAAAGCCGCGCCACCTACGAGGGCTGGGTGCGCGAGGCCGAGTCCCGTATCAACTGGGCAACCCATGTCGACTTCGTGTACGACCTGATCCGCGGCTGCAACCCGGCGCCCGGCGCCTGGACCACGACGGGGGAGCGCAAGCTCTACCTGTTCGACGCGCGCAAGATCACCGCCCCGACCTTTGGCGCGGTCCGCGGACGCAAGATCGGCGAGGTCGTCTCGGTCGGCGAGGCGGGCATGCGGATCCTCGCCCAGGGCGGCTTTGTGGAGGTGTCGCGGGTGCGTCTCGACGATGGAGCCAAGATCGCAGCGACCGATTCCGGCATCGCCGAGGGGACCGTGCTAGGCGGCTAGCTCCGTCAGAATTTGTCGAAATGGCTGTCCGGTCACCGATCCTCAACGTCATGGGAAACGCCGCGCTGAAGGCGGCGCGCGGCCTCATTCGCGATTTTGGCGAGGTCGAGCAGCTCCAGGTCTCGGTCAAGGGGCCCGGCGAATTCGTCTCGACCGCCGATCTGAAGGCCGAGCGCACGCTCAAGGCCGAGCTGAAGAGGGCGCGCCCCGGCTATGCGACGCTGTTCGAGGAGAGCGGCGCCGAAGCAGGATCGGACCCGCGGCACCGCTGGATCGTCGATCCGCTGGACGGCACGACGAATTTTCTGCACGGCATCCCGCATTTCGCGATCTCGATCGGGCTGGAGCGCGACGGCGAAATCGTCGCCGGCGTGATCTACGAGCCCATTCGTGACGAGATGTATTGGACGGAGAAGGGGGCCGGCGCCTACGTCAACGATCGCCGGCTGAGGGTCTCCGCCCGCCGCCAGCTGGACGAGGCGGTCATCGGCACCGGCATGCCGTACCGCACCCATGGCGATCAGACGGCTTATCTCGTGACGCTCGGTTCGGTGATGGCAGCAACGAGCGGCGTGCGCCGGATGGGTTCCGCAGCTCTCGATCTCGCATATGTCGCCGCCGGCCGCTACGACGGGTACTGGGAGTTCGGCACCTCGCCCTGGGACATCGCCGCCGGGCTCCTCCTCGTTCGCGAGGCGGGCGGATACGTCAGCGACATGGCCGGCGGTCACGACATGATGTCCAGCGGCGACGTCCTGGCGGCGAATTCCCACCTGCACCTGCCGCTTGCCGCGTTGATCAAGGAGGCGATGCGCGCCGGCCGGACAGCGTTTTGAATTCGTTCTGTAGCTCCCTGGAGGATGGGTTGCGCTGAGAGGCTGGGAAAAAATTGAGATGAAGGGCTGTAGAACGCCCTTGCGTCCTTCGAGACGCACCCTTCGGGTGCTCCTCAGGATGACGGTAGGCCTCTGATGGCATTAAGAAAATTCCTCATCCTGAGGAGGTCGCGACAGCGGCCGTCTCGAAGGACGCACGGCCCCCAATGCAGCGCATTCTTGCCCAGCCTCTGAGCGAAACCCATGGTCAGGCGCCTTGCCGGGGCGTAGGCCGTGAACTCAACAAATTACCGGTATGCAATGCGCGAGGAGTGGGCCCGCAAAGGGCCGGTGAGGGGACCTTCGCCGGAACGCGCGGCAACGGCTAGGTAGCGCCGAAAGCGGACCTTGCGCTGGCAAAGAAGCAGATTCCGGATTCGATCCAAGGACTAAACCGCTCTCGCGGTAACTTGTAGCGACAAGAGAGTTCGGGGAGTAGCGGGGGACAGGCGTCCTGTCTTGAGATTGAGGGGCCTAAAGCCTCACCCAAGACAGGAGCCCCCAATGATCGACAAGACCGTCAGCCCGTTACGCCGGCGACTGATCGACGACATGGCGATCCGCCGGCTTGGCCCCAAGACTCAGCACGACTATATCCGCCGCGTCAAAAGCTTTGCCGATTTCGTTGGCCACTCTCCCGACAAGGCCACCGCGGAGGATGTCCATCGCTATCAGCTGTGGCTGGCGTCGATCGGAGCGACTGTATCGACCGTCAACGCCACTGCCAGTGCCCTGCGGTTCTTCTTCAAGGTCACGCTCAAGCGCAGCGATCTTGCCGACGCGGTCGTGTCGGTCCGCGAGCCGCGCCGCCTCCCCGTTGTTCTCAGCCCGGAAGAGGTCAGTCGGCTTCTCGCGTCGACGACGAACATCAAACAGAAGGCGGTCCTGAGCCTGACTTATGCCACCGGCCTGCGGTCATCGGAGGTCGTATCGCTCAAGCTCACCGACATCGACAGCGACCGAATGGTCATCCGGGTCGAGCAGGGCAAGAGCCTGCCCCCGCGAAGGCGGGGGGCAAGAAGGACCGGTATGTCATTCTCTCGCCGAACCTTCTCGAGCTGTTGCGCGACTGGTGGCGCGTGGCGCGCAAGAAGGGATGGATGGCTCCCGGCCAGCCCTGGCTGTTTCCCGGCTATCGCGGGCAGCATATGAGCGCGCGCCAGCTCCACCGGCTCGTTCGCATGGCGGCGGCACGCGCCGGCATTGCCAAGCGCGTCGGGGTTCACACCCTGCGGCACAGCTTTGCCACCCATCTTCTGGAGCAAAAGACCGATATCCGGGTGATCCAGAGCCTGCCCCCGCGAAGGCGGGGGTTCTGCTCGGGCACAAGAAGCTCGATACCACGGCGCTCTACACACGCGTCGCCATCAGCGCGATTGGCGAGGTGACGAGCCCGCTCGATGTTCTGCTGAAGATGCCTGGCTGACCGCCGCCGTTGTCACGGCCGTGGGCCTTCAGCCCACGGGCTTGTCCCGTGGGGGTCGAGGTGGCGGACATCTTCCGCCACCGCGGGCCGGCCTGGCGTACATCCCATGCCGGCCATGTGAGCCTCGGCCAACTGAAGGTCATGTCGGCGATCGAGCGCTGCCGGACGGCGGCGCTGGGCGGTCATGTCGAACGCTGTGAGGACTGCGCCCACCTGCGCATCTCCTACAACTCCTGCCGCTACCGGCACTGCCCCAAGTGCCAGGCCGCCGCCGCCAAGGAGTGGCTGGCCGACCGCCAGGCCGAACTGCTGCCCGTGCCCCCGGCTTTCGCCGGGGCAGGCTCTATTTCCATGTTGTCTTCACCTTGCCGGGAGCGATCGCCGACATCGCCTATCAGAACAAGGCGGTGGTCTATGACCTGCTGCTGAAAGCCGCCGCCGAGACCCTGATCACCATCGCAGCCGACCCCAAGCATCTCGGCGCCCGCATCGGGCTCACCGCAGTGCTCCACATCTGGGGATCGGCACTGACCCACCATCCGCACGCCCATATCATCGTACCCGGCGGCTTCACGCCCAAGCCTGCCCCGGCGCAGGCCGGGGGCCAGCACTGGATTGCCTGCCGGCCCGGCTTCTTTGTGTCCGTGCGGGTGCTCTCACGGCTGTTCCGCCGTCTGTTCCTGGAAAGGCTGATCGCCGCGTACCAGGCCGGGCGTCTGGAATTCTTCGCCGACCAGGCCGCGCTGGCCGAGCCGGCAGTCTTCAAAACCCACCTCGGCGCACTGCGAAAGATCGAATGGGTGGTCTATGCCAAGCCGCCTTTTGGCGGACCCGACGCGGTGCTCGCCTACCTGTCCCGCTACACGCACCGGATCGCTATCGCCAACAGCCGGCTCGTCGCCTTCGACGGCGAGCGCGTGACTTTCAAATGGAAGGATTGCCGCGCCAAGGCCGACGCCCGCTACAAGCCGATGACGCTCGATGCCGACGAGTTCATCCGCCGCTTCCTGATCCATCTGCTGCCCGACGGGTTCCACCGCATCCGTCATTACGGCCTCTTCGCCAATGCCAACCGGGCCGCCAATATCGCATTGGCCCGTCGGCTCCTCGGCGTACCGGACCCAGCTCCCTCGAGCGCTGACAGCGATCGCGCCGACGGTGGTCACGAAGACCAAGAGCGGAATATTTGTCCCTGCTGCGGCGGGCCTATGATCATTGTCGAGACCTTCGAACCCGGCTGCCAGCCGCGACTGTGGCCCAGTCCAGCAATCGGCTTCGACAGCTCATGACCAGCACGCTCCTGTCGCCATCCCCCATTACCGCGCCACTCCGAGGCCGATATCTCACCGGCGAAGGCTGCCCTCCGCCGATCGCAACTGTCAGCGCCGCCTTCGACCGCCAGAACGCAGATCGCTCACCGCGAGACCACCCTTCCGATCCTGCACACCGCGACCAAAACCAACTCCGCGGTATATCCTCAGCCGTCGTCCTTGGTTTAAACCGAAAGATCAGCGCAGTCGCCGGCGACAAATCCCCATAGACCGACACCACTGCCGGTGCCAACTCCTCCGCGGTCTCCTCCCTTGAGGCTTTTCGGACGGCCCTCGAGTATCTCATCACGCCAGTGACTGGCAGGCGTCCGAAAACCCTTAACAGGAAGAGCGGTTCCCGCTGCCGATCGCGAACGGCCATTATCGGTTTCGAAAGCGGTCGCTCTGCTGCCAGCGAAACAGGCCATGTAGGCTTTTGGGTCAGGTTCTTAGCAGTAAAATATTCGTGACGATTTGGGGGACGATTTACCAAGTGGTAAAACCACAGTCTAAGAATTATGAGGTATTAACATTTTGCCGTAAGTCTAGCGGATAACTAAATCCCCCAGATGGTGCAGAATCGCTCCGCCTCTGAGGAAACCGCGTGAGACTCATCACTTTCGCCCGGCTCGGTCCCGAGAAGGGGATCTCCCACTGTCGCGATCATGTGCGAAGACTGGTAAAGGTCGGCAAGTTCCCCGCGCCGATACAGTTGAGCGACCACAAAATCGCCTGGCTCGAAGCCGAGATAGACGCGATGATTGCCGCGAGGGCGGAGGAACGCAACAAGAAGCCGATCAATTCTCGGCCGCCGGAGCCCAAACACCTTCCGGGCCGGCCGCGCAAGATTTCTCCTCCTGCAGAGGTGGATTCCCGTCCGGACGTACCGCTCGCCGCGGCGGTGGTGGAATAGGCGCATGGCACAGGGCCGTCGGCCCCGAAACCGCAACCCTGCTGGCGAAAATCTTCCGGTAGCCGACCGGCTGCTAACCGTCGGTCAGGTGGCAGATAACTGGCAGGTATCGCAGCGCACGGTGCGCCGCATGATCGACGACGGGCGACTCACTGTCGTGCACCTTGGCCGAGCGGTTCGCATCTCGGCGAAGGTGGTGGCGCGTTGAACAGGTCCTCAGCCAGAACCTATTGAAATGTTTAGGCAAGGATTAGAAGAAATATCCCTCGTTATTACTTTGAACAATCAACTTGGTAGTAATCTTGGCGAGTTTTGACCTCTGCAACATTTGCCACTTCATTGCTTTGGTACTGGATGGGCAGATTCTCGCACCAGCCGAGGATCGTGCCGGGGGGAACCTTCGGGTGCAGCCTGATCGGGATGCGCAGCCCGCCATTGATCGCGAACGGATTATAGTAGTATTGGATCACGCCCGACGCGGTGAGCTGGTATTCGCCGCCGCTGCCATCGGCTGGGGCGTCGTACCGCAGCAATGGGCCCGAAGCGTTCGTCAGCACCTTCGTGGTGATGTTCTTCAGCTCTTGCGAATTCACGTAGAGCACGGTGGGGGACAACTGGAAAATGTCCCACATCTTCTGGAACATCGTATCGATCTCAACGACCGAGCCGCGGCCGGAGGCGGTTAATACCGTGCCGACGCCGGCGGCGCCGGTGGCCATGGTATTGACGTAGGCATTCGAGCCCGGCTTGAGGGCCGTGGTGAGCAGCCCGTCATAGGCATAATTCGGGTTGGCCGAATTGTCGGCGGTGATCGCCGAGGCGGGCTGGTTGCCGGTGCTGAGCGGAGCGGTGACCGCCAGGCTGTTGATGGTCGTAATCGCCTGCAGGGTCTCGATGCCGGTGGCGCTGGAGATGAACCAGGCATAGGCGACGGCGCCTTGCAGCGGCGTTACGCTGCACAGCAGCGGCGCACCCAAGGTGACTGCTTGGTTCGCCTCGGCGCTGATATTCGAGGAGCCGCCCGAAAGGATGAACGGCTTGTTGTCGGCACCGGTGATGCCCTTGGTCGTGGCAATGCCGGTCGGGACGCTCGAATTCTGAAAGCCCTCGAGGGTGAGCGCGACGACTTTGACATAATAGGTAGCGCTGGGCAGCGTCGCCCCGGTGCCGCTCGAGGAGAGCGTCGGCGTGGCGGGCACGCCCAATTGCAGCGAGCCATTGCCGGCTAAAATCGCCATTTCTTCTTTCAGCATCATCTTCTGCAGCAGGCGGAAGACCATGCGCTTGGATGTCCTCGAAGTCGCGGCCGGCGGAGATGGCTTCGAAGGTGGCGCCATCTTCCTCGCCGATCGTCATAAAATTGGCGTTTCGATTGCTGGTGCTGTAACCCATCTGGCCAGAGCGCTGACCTTCCGGGACCCAGCCCATCGCATCGAAACCGGAACCAATAATTGCGTTTACGGCGCGCCAATTCGTTTGACTGCCGGTGCCGCCGCCGATGCGCGGGATGATGTTGCGCAGCGGAGTGACGAACGGATAGAGGTTCTTCGCCGGGGCCTGCAGGTCGTAGGCTAATAGGCCGGTGGCCTGGGAGATCGACTTGGCGAGGGTCTGATCCGGCGTCCGCAGAGCTGTTTTCATCAGCTCCATGGTTTCCTGGGTGACGATTTCCATGGTTCCCTCCAATGGGAGGGCTACGCCGGCGCAATCCGTCAAGTGACGAGATTTGACGCGGGCAATAAAAAACCCGCCGGCGGCGGGTCGGGGTGGTGGGGTAGAGGTGAGTTAGGCTCTGCGGGCCTCCAGCTCATCGCGCGCCTCGCGTTGCGTGGGCGGCTGATGGAGCGAATTGATCCACAGCGGCCGGCGCGCTTTGATGAGCGTCAGCGTGCTCTCTTCCTGGGACATGTCCCGCAGTCCCTTGGCGATGTCGTCGGGGGTGATGACCCCGGCCGCCGCGCCGGTGTTGCTACGCGACGCGTCGATCGCGCCGGCATTGGCGACGAGCGCCGCCGGCTGGGGTTGCGCGGCAATGTCCTCGATGCGTTTTTGCATCGCCGTCACCATCGGCAGGATGTCGCCGAGCAGCTTGGTGAGCGCGGCATTGTCCGACAGCGCCTTGTTGAGCGGATCCTCATGGGCAGCAAGGACGGCATTAGCATCAGGAGCAGGAGCGGCCACTGCCGCGGTGGCGGCAATCTTGTTTGCCGGCTCGCCGCCGACGCATTGCACGCCCTCGACCTGGCACAGCTGGCTGTGCATTTCGTGCATCATCGCCATGTCTTCGGCATTGTGCCGGGCCGGCTTGGCCGCGCCCTCTTTGCACGTCGCGCCATCGCTCACCGCATGCAGCAGGTCGTGCGCGCAGGCGCATAACGGCGCGTGGCCTTTGCCCGATTTTGCCATCGCCTCGATCATCAGGAACGCCGGGCTGACGCCTGCGGTTGCGGCTTTGCTGACCGTCGGAGGGTGCGGAGTGGCCGGGACGGCGCCCGTCGGGTTGGGGACCGACGTAACGGGGTTGCGGCCGGTGTCGACCGTCGAATGCTGCGTAGCCGCGCCCGCGCCTTGCGTCGGGTTGCTGTTGGTCAGCATCTCGCCGCCATCGGCATTGAGCGCGGTGGCGCCAATGTCGAGCACGGCCCTGTGCGCTTTGCCCATCGCGGCGAGCTCGGCGCGCTTGGCGGTGCCGATCCCCATTGCCTTGTGCAGCGCGTATGCGATCGTGTCGAGATGCGCCTGATCGACTTTATTGTGGCGGGCGCCCGCCTTTTCGAGTTGGTCCACGAGCAGCTCCACTTTCTGTGTGTCGGATATCGTCTTGCGCAGCGTGCGGATGACTGCGCCCATTGCCATTGCCCCTAAATCAGTCATGCCCGGGCCGTCGCCGACGTCAGCATCGGTCAATAGCTCGCTGGTCTCCTCGGCGACGTGCGCATTGAGCCAAGCGCACAGCTCAGCAATGATCGCCTGCAGGCGGGCCGGCTGCGGGCTGTCGTCGTTCTCCATGATTGCTTCCATGGCGACGCTTTGGTGCAGCCAATCGAGTGCCTCGACGATCTCGGCGGCGCGGCAGACGTGATCTGGGTCAACGATCCGACGCCAGCAAAATATGGCATAATTGCGCTTTTTGGCCCTCGCCAGCGCGCGAGGCGCATCGGCATTTCCTCAGGAGTGTCGATGTCGGAGCGTTCTGCTAACCTTATGTTCCTTCCGCCCTTGGTGAAGTGTTGACCCAGGCGCGAGCAAGGACAATCGCCACGAGCGAATGGAGGACAACCCCGGGCCAGAGTACGGGCCCCGCAAAGCCGCCGCCGATCCCCAGATAAACGAGATAGAGCGCAACGAGCACGCTGAAGACCAGCAGTGCTCGAAGCGACGAAGCGGCTGCGCCTTCGGTCCCTCCCCGGGGCCAGCAAGCCAACACCAAAGCAATGAGGGCGAATCCGGCGAGCCGGCCGACGATCTGCCCGGGCTCGGAGAGTTCGACCCCCAGGAGCAACCGAACGAACAGCGAAGGGAAGCTGATCAGGACGAGCCCCGTCCCCGCTTCGATAGCAGCGGCCACCGCTATCGATATCGTTTCGTACCGCTTCAGGGCGAGCACTCGTTGAGGGGCGGGACCTTTCCGTTGAGCTGGACGGCCAGAGCAGCAGCCGTTCCTACAGGGGCGCCGACATAGATCGTCGAACCCGTTTTGCTAGTCGCGGTGGCGCCTTTGCAATATTTGAAGAAAGACTTGTCGCATGGGTAAGGCCCAAGGATCTGGTAGCTTTGGGCGTTGTCGGCAATGGACTTGGTGATTGGGCAGGAACAGATGATTTGCCCTTTCGGCACCGGTTTGTCGAAACCCGGGAACGTCGTCTCCTCGGTGCTTCTGAAGCACAGTCCGCCGTCGCACTGAGCGTAGGGGCCGCCCTCCTCGCCCTGGCAGGTGTAGACCGCGCCGCCTCCCTGCGGAGAGGCGATCGACTCAGGCAGGCTGTAGGTGCTGACCATATATTTGTTGGCTGCGCCCGCGGCGTTGATCGAACAGACGTCCTCGTCCTTGCCCATCGGAAACGGCAGACTGATGCTGTTGCCGTGCTTCACGTCGCACTAGCAGTAAGCGACGCCGTCGAACACATTGCAGCGCGCCGCGGCGCAAAGCGCGTAAGTCTGATCCTTGCAGACCTTGAATTGCGCGCCGGCCGTCGCGTCGAGGAGCTTGTCGAGGCAACCTTTGGAAAGTTGGCCCATCTTATTCTGTACACAGCTCTTGATGCGTCCGACATCGGGCAGCACGTCCGAGCAGAGACTCCAGACGTCGCCGGCGCAGGCTCGGATGACCCCTAACAGGATGCGGAAAAACTCAGTGCTTGTGTGTCGTTTTGTAGAGTTATCGTACAGGATTCTCGCCAGGGTTGTTGAAAACCACTAGCAAGCAGGTTTTTGTATCGATTTTGCCCGTTTTCGCCCGGCCCGGGCGGATTCCGGGCATGGCTATGCCGCGGCCCCCACCAGCCTGGGCAACCGGACGAGATTGTAGGCAGTGGCAGTCAGGGTGAACATCCAGCCGACGCGGGCAAGACCACGGTGACGGGTCTTGCGGAAGCCAGCCGCCGCCTTGGTCCAGCCAAACACCTCTTCAATGCGCTTGCGCACCCGGCCACTGACCGCATAGCCAGGATGGCGGGTCGTCCGTCGGTCGATCGCCGATCGCCGATTGGCGGTGTTCTGCGCCACGTGCGGCGTCACATTGAATTCCCGCAGATCGGCGACAAACTCGGCCACATCGTAGGCCTTGTCGGCGCCGAGCGTGATCCGGTGGTTGCCGGGACGGGCCGCCACCATCTCCAGCGCCGCCTCGCGCTCTGCCGTGCCGGTGGCCAGGGTCAGACGCGTGCCGACCACCAGAGCATGCCGGTTCTCCATCAGAACGTGCCCCAGATAGGCGAGCTTGGCCGGCTGGCCCGGCCCTTTGCGATACAATCGCGCGTCGGGATCAGTGACCGAGGCGTGGGTCTCGTTGCTTCGCTTCTCGCCGTGGAAGTCCCGTTCCCCATTGCGGCCCGGCGCCGGCGGCTCGCCGCTGCCGTCCTTGGGGCGAAAGCTCTTCATGCTGGCCCACGCCTCGATCAGGGTGCCGTCGACCGAGAAGTGGTCGTCCGACAGCAGGGTCTTGACCTGCTCCTGGTTCAGTACCGCGGCCATGAACTTGCTGGCAATGTCACCGTCGATCAGCCGCTCGCGGTTCTTGGTGAACACCGTAACGTCCCACACCACGGCATCCAGCGACAGCCCGACAAACCAGCGGAACAGCAGATTGTAGCCGAGTTGCTCCATCAGCTGCCGCTCCGAACGCACCGAATAGAAGGCCTGCAGCAGCAGCGCACGAAGCAGTTTCTCAGGGGGAATCGACGGCCGTCCGAGCTTCGCGTACAACTTCTCGAATTCCCCCGTCAGTGCACCAAGCGCCTCGTCCACAATCTTTTGGATCGGCCGCAACGGATGATACAACGGCACCCGCGCTTCGCAGCTCAAATAGCTGAACAGCGCCTCGCTCCTGAGATCCCCACCGCGCATCGGACGTCCCCCACATCTCGTCACGCGCTATGGATTATACCCCAGATCTCGCTCCAATATGCGACTTTTTCCGCAACCTGCTAAATCCTCGCTGAAGCCCTCCTGCGCCATCGAGGGGGCGGCCGCGCCCGCTATCAACATAAGCGCAACGGTCAACCCTGCACCGGTCAGCCGCGTTCTCGCGGAACAAAGTCTTGACCACATAGCCGCTACTCCTCCCTGTTCCTTCCAGCGCGATCCGGCAGCATGGCGGAACGAGCCCTAAACTGCCTCGCGTCAGGTCAATTTGACATGGCCGGGCCGCACCCGCCAGCCTTTGACCGGCGTCTCGGCATGGGTTCGACGAGCCCAGGACTGGAAGCGCGCCGTCTCTGTGAACAGAGCAGGCACGCCGAGCTCGTTGATCCGCAGAGAGGTTGGCCGAGCCTCGTCGTCACGTGAACGGCCGGAATCGGCGCTTCCCTGCGATTAGACGCCGGCGTGGAGAATGACGAGATTTGCCCCATTCCGGTCATCCCCGGCCGCCACCCGGATCGGCTCAGGTGGGTGGCTAGCTGCCCCCTGGCACCCAGTACTCAACCGTTCAGTTCAACTGTTCGATCAGTTGATTTAGTACGGCATAGGGATGTTCGCCAAGTTGTTGCTCTTTGGACCAAGTAGCAATGCCTAGGGCCGTGGCGCGAGCTTTAAGGACGACGCATTTACATTGGCCCGGCGGCACCCGCCGGCCAGGAGTCAAACTGGATTTAAACTCCAGCAGAAAAGAGCTGGTTTACTGAGTCATCCGAACAAAGATCTCGTCGCGCCCAAGAGTCAGCATCGCGCCGGTGCTCTCGTGCCTTGCAGGTGCATGATCACGCCGGCGCTGTTCTCGAGCCATAAATCGCTGCCGCCCGAGGTGCTCAGACCTGCCGCGCCGGTGCTTTGCGTATACCTGCCGGGAAAATCGGAAACGCTGTTGAGCTTGTAGACCTCACCCGAGGCGTTGATCTTCGCAACACCACCACCGGGGCCTACAACGGTACCGGCCAGTTTGAATGGATGAGTCTGTCCCTGATAATAGAGTGTGCCAGTGCCGCCACCCAGGCCGGCGACAAAATCCTCGTTGATGGTTACGCGACCCGAGGGCGACAGGCCCGCAATGCTCTGCTGGGTCGGAGCGCTCAAGCTGGAGCAGCCGGCTATTGCGAGCACGGCCGCCGCCACAAGGGTCGCTTTGATCGACGGAACGGCGCGGCGAAACGCGGCTTCTGTCATGTCGGAGAACCCTTCTGTTATGCCCCTGGTAGGCGGGCACCGCTGCGACCGCAAGGGCGGCGACAGGTATAGTAGAGCTTAGCAGCGTCGCCACGATATCCACCCTTGCATCTGGATTAATCAGTACCGAGGCGGCCCGTAATAATATGGAGGAGGACCGTAGTACGGAGGAGGATACCCATATGCTGCCGCCGCACCTGCGGTCGCACCGTACCAATAGGCGCATCGTGCCGAGCGCCGGGCGACCCCGGCGACTGACAACGGCGTGAACGGGAGGCCAATGATGTCGACGAAGACCGAGGCCGGACCGTCGGCGCCCGTGAGATCGCCTTCCAGCACGCGTACATCAAAGGTCAGCTTGTCGCCGTCGAGATGCGGATCCCTGAGCTCGACAACGGCGTCGCGGACCGAGGCGCCATCTTTGCTCATTACCGATACGGTGGCGTTCGGCGGGTCCTTGGCGAAGCTGCCCTCGGTCCATTCCTCCAGCAGGTGTTGGGTCAGCAGATGCCCTGCAGCCCTGACCGGACGGTCAGCGAAGACGATGGAGTTTGGGCTGACGCCGTCCAAGGTCAATGTCTGGCCTTGCAGACTGGCGCCATGCGCGTTCATCACGAATAGCGAGGGCACCATGTCGGTCTTGACTGACGATTTGCCCGGTGGGGGAGCGCTCGTCGCACCTGTGCCGGGTGTCTGTGCGGATGCCGATAATGGCATAAAAATCAGGGGGGCAATCGTCATTAACGCGGCGATGGGGATATTGCGGAAGAAGGCTGCCGAGGTGAGAAGGCTGCCACCTGTCAGGACGGCCCGTCGGGTGGTCGTCATTGAACGCGCTCCATGTCGGAATCGTAATAAATCAGTCGCCAGCCCTTAGGGACGACGAACCTCAATTGCTGCGAGTGACCGGCGGGAGCTTCCACTGGCCGGCGAGAATGGCTTGCTCCGGCCAGTAGCACCGCAAAACCAAGTAGATTGGCCCACCGGGAGCGGGCAGCCAGTTTGCTTCCTTGTCACTCCCTGGAGAGTCCTTCTGGATATAGATCGGCAGACTGCCATCGGGGTCGACTTTGAGCTTCGGCAACGTCGGCGAGTTGATGAGGTACCGGTTGATGGGATTCGCGACCAGGAGCTGCTTGCCGTTGTAAATCGTGACCGACCTGAACGCTTTTACGGGAGGCAGCTTCCCCTTCGCAAAACGCAGGACATAGCGGTTTGTCGCACCGTTCAGGGGTTGGCCTGAGGCGTCACCATGCCAGAGGAAATAATAGGCTTCGCTCTCGTCGTTCCCGTAGATGCCCATTTTCGCACCGACCGCGCGGTTCAGATAGTTGTTCTTCATGAACTCGCGTGTGCCGAACAGCAGCGCAGTGCCGGTTTCGGTGGCCTCCTTGGCGTCGATGGCCTTTAAGCCCTCCGCCATGCCCGCGGCGATCGCTTGGCGAACCTCTGGTGAAAGGGCGGCAGGATCGAACGGCTTGCCGGGCTCGATGCCGATCTTCGCGAAGCTCGAGCGCGCGGTCTTGTCGTCCGCGACGGTTGGACAGAATTGCAGGATGAAATTGAGGTATCCGAAGAAGTCGGCCGACTGGGATTTCTCGCGGCTGAACGGTGGAAAATCGATCTTGGGTGCGGCTGGAGGCGGCGGTGTCCCCAGGAACTGGCTTAACGGCTGCACCGTGTAACCGGCCTGGATCTTCTCGACGTTAGTCCGGTTCGCACATGACTCAGCGCTCGAGGGAGCCGGATTCGAACCGCCGGTCCCGCCTGGGGAGGGCAGCGGTCCGAGCCGCTTCGCCTCGTTCTAGATGAGGCGGCGTCGCCGCGAGACCCTGCCAATGTTATTCTGATAAGTAGCAGCGGTAGGAGCTTTCCATGATGCGACCTGGCACGATACTCGCGGCGATGCTGGTGATGTTGACCGCGGGCGCCACCGCTCACGCCAAAACGGAAATGCGCACCTTTCCTGTGCTCGCGGGCGCTGGGGCGCACGACGTCTATCCCGCACCGGATGGTGCGGTGTGGTTCACTGCACCGTCAGCCGGCAAACTCGGCCGGCTCGATCCCAGAACTGGCAAGTCGGATCTGATCGCGCTGGGGCCGGGTGCAGCGCCCCACGGCGTGATCGTCGGCCCCGACGGCGCCGCCTGGGTCACTGAAGGCGGACAGAACGCGATCGCGCGGGTGGATCCCGCGACCCGCGCCGTCAAGCTTTTTCCGCTGCCCAAGGAGCGCCGCGCCGCGAACCTGAACACAGCAGCCTTCGATCATCAGGGTGTACTCTGGTTCACCGGGCAAAATGGAGTTTATGGCCGTCTCGATCCCAAATCGGGCACAATGGCAGTGTTCGATGCACCGCGCGGTATCGGCCCCTACGGCATCACCACGACGCCGGAGGGGCGAGTGTTTTTCGCTTCCCTTGCCGGCAACTATCTCGGTCGGATTGATATCGAGACCGGCATCACCACGGTCTTGGAGCCGCCCGTGCCGTGGCAAGGCGCACGGCGCGTCTGGAGCGACAGCCGCGGCGGACTGTGGATTACCGGTTGGAACAGCGGAGATCTCTTCCGCTACGACAGCAAGAGCGATAGTTGGAAGCGCTGGCATTTGCCGAGCGACAGGCCGCAGCCCTACGCGGTCTACGTCGATGACACTGATGCCGTGTGGGTCAGCGACTGGGGGGCAAACGCGATCCTGCGCTTCGATCCCCAAACCCAGAGGTTCGAATCCTTTCCTCTACCCGACAGCTACGCCAGCGTGCGGCAGCTTGCTGGTCGCAAAGGCGAGGTTTGGGGAGCCGAATCCGCGGCCGACAAGCTCTTCATGATCAAAAGTGAATAGCCGGGACCGACGGTTCGAATCCGGATCCCTCCAGCAGCCAGTCTGTCTCAGCAGTGAACCCTGAGGCTATAGCCGAAAAGCCCCGCACTTTGGCGGCGGTCTGCGGGTGGCTGGGGACGTGAGAAGGGACGCGCAGGCTGCGAACCGGGGCTCCTTCGCCCTTTCTCTCTGACGGGCATTGATGCAGTCCCACCTCCCGAAAGTTCTGACCGTTTGCAAACGACGCGCGGCCGCGGTGGGGCCGCGGCCTGGGGCATATCTGTCCGGAGTTGCGGTTTAGCTTGCGAGCAGTTTCTGCTGCTCGGTCCAGTCCAGCGGCAGGTCGAGTTCGGTCAGCCGCGTCGCCGTGAGCTCGACGGGTTGCCGGCCCTGCAAGATCGCCTCGACCAGCTCCGGGCTCACGAAGGCGACGCCAACCAGCCGGCGAATGTAGCGCCGGGAAATACCGTCACGCTTGGTCAATTCCTGGAGCGATCGGGCGCGGCCGGTGGCAAGCTCCTCAAACCACGCGCGCCCCCGCGCAATCGTCTTGATCAGGGCCGGATCACATCTCGAGCTGTGCTTCTGCGGCGCGAATCCGGGCAGAACCAATTTGGTTTCGGCACCGCGCCGCGTGAAGGCGGCTGTCGCCGTCAGCTCGACGGCGCTGTCACTTGCGGCCTCCGATGCGGATGACGCGACATCCTCGGCCAACAGAAGGCCGGGCCGCAGCTTGATGATGATCGTCTTCTCATCGACGATGATCTTCTCGACGAGCTCTCGAACGGTCTTCGCTCGTTCCCCCGATGAGCCACCGAGCGCTGCTGCCATACGGGCCGCCCGACTGAGCAGTTTGCGAATCTGGTCGCCGGGTATGCCGGCGGCACCAAACCGCTCGACTAATCTTGCCGGGCTGTTCAGCGCGTCGGCCAGGATCCTGATCACGGCCTCTTCGATCTCTCTGGCGGCGAGTCGACAGCCTTGGGCGCGATTCGTTCCGGCCTCGGTGATCAGGGCAGCGGAGACGTAATAGCGATAGCGTCGGCCCTTCTTGACGGCGTGTGATGGCGTGAGCCGCTCCCCTCGAGCATCGACCAGCAAGCCCGCCAGCAGGCTCGGCTCGGCTGTTTTGGCCTTGCGCCGATGGTCGCTCGTGTTGGCCGCGAGCTGGTCCCGAACAGTGGACCAGCTCTCATCGTCGATCAGTGCCGGCTGCTGGCCGGGGTGGAGCTCACCCTTGTGTGCTATCCGGCCGGTGTAAATCGGGTTCCTGATTACGCATGATCCTCAGCCAATTTGAGGAGGCGGTATGGCATCGGCGGGGTTCGGACTGCGACATAGCCGAGGCGTGGCATCATGGCGGCGAGATCGTATCGGCGGTTGAAGCGGTACTCGAACTCGGCGAGGTAGCGGGGTACATGCTTGTCGCGGATGGTGCGGTAAGTGCCAGTGATGGCGCTCTTGATGTTGCCGAGGGTGGTGTTGACCCACTTGAAAGCAGGGTTCAGGGCGGCCTTGCGACCGGATCCAGTGATGATCGGCTGGTGGACGCAGCCGGCGTTGCCGACCCCAGTGAAGCAGTGCAGGCCGTCACTGACAACGGTGCTGGCGGGATGGAAATTGCGCTGCGCCAAGGTCGCGATTTCGGCACGGCGGAAACCCTTTACGCGGCGCAACTTCAAGCGGATTGGCTTGCCCTGTGGTGTGGTTTCGACCGCCGCCACGATCGGCGTCTTGCCCGGCGAACCGCGGCCCCGCTTGCCGCCGTTGCGCTCCCCGCCGAGATAGGCGTCGTCGATCTCGATCCGTCCCGTCAGGCGCTTTGTGGCGTCCCGCTCCATCATCGCCTGCATGAGCTTGTGCTTGATCTTCCAGGCGGTGGTCTGGGTGACGCCAAGCCGGCGGCCCAACTCAATGCTGGAGATGCCGCCCTTGCTCTGAGTGAGGTGGTACATGGCGCGAAACCAAGTGCACAGCGGCACCTTGGTTGCCGCGAAAATCGTTCCGGCGATCACGGATGTCTGCCGTCGACAGGCGGCACACTGGTAAAGCGCCCGGGTCTTGACCAAGCTGTGATGCTGCCCTGCGCAAACCGGGCAGACAAAGCCGGATGGCCAGCGCCAGCGCATCACCGCTTCCCGGCACTGATCCTCTGTTCCGTAAAGAACAGCAAACTGGGCCTCGCTGAGCCCCTTTTGAAATTGCACCTTGTTGCGCGCCATCGTTCAAACCCGCAGAAACAGCCGTATGTTCCTGTTTTGTACCACTCCTTGATGGCTGAGGATAGTGCGTAATCAGGATCGGGTTTGAGAGCAGTGTGTAGAGATGACCGCGCGAGAGCAGTTTGCCGCCGCGCTCAGCGCCATTCGCCGTTGTGCGGCATTTCGTCCGAAGCCCGAGACGGTCGGCCTCCTCCTTGACCCGGCGCACGCAGCCGAGCTCACGGTAGAGAGCGAAGACGCGGCGTACCGTCTCGGCCTCGGCAGGGTTGATGACGAGCGTGCGCTCGTTGGCGTCATAGCCCAGCGGCACATTGCCGCCCATCCACATGCCCTTTTTCTTTGAGGCGGCGATCTTGTCGCGGATGCGTTCACCGGTGACCTCGCGCTCGAACTGGGCAAAGGACAGCAGCACATTGAGCGTCAGGCGCCCCATCGAGCTCGTCGTGTTGAACTGCTGCGTCACCGAAACGAACGACACACCCTGTGCGTCGAAGAGCTCGACCAGCCGGGCAAAATCGGCGAGCGAGCGGGTCAGCCGGTCGACCTTGTACACGACCACGATATCGATTCGGCCCGCCCGGATACCGGTGAGCAGGCGTTGCGCCGCGGGTCGCTCGAGATTGCCGCCCGAGAACCCGCCATCGTCATAGCGGGTTTTGGCCAATACCCATCCCTCGTCGCGCTGGCTGCGGATGAAGGCCTCGCAGGCTTCGCGCTGCGCCGCGAGCGAGTTGAATTCCTGCTCGAGCCCTTCCTCGGAGGATTTGCGGGTGTAGATCGCGCAACGCTTGCGGCTCGTGTCACCCCGCGGCATTGCTGCTCTCCATCGCGTCGTCGATTGGGTACGCTGCTCGCGAGGAGCGGCGGGTGGCGGACCGGTTCGCCTTCAAGCCAAAGAAGAGCGGCCCCGACCACGCCGTGCCGGTGATCTTTCTCGCGATCGCGGAAAGCGAGCGGTGATGCGTGCCCTGCCAGGAGAAGCCGTCATCGAGCACCAGCACGTCATAGGTTTGGCCTTGCCATTCCCGAACCATCCGGGTTCCGGGCTTCAGCTCGGGGCGACGAGGCGTGGTCGCTGCTCCGGTTTGCTTGAACTGCTGTGCAATTTGGTGAAGCTGGCGCTGCCGCCCCGGGCGCAGCCCGCCAAGAGCGACTTCCTGCATCCGGTATGCGACAGCTCGCACCAGCAGTTCGCGGCTGAGATGCGGTGATGCCTCGGCTTTGTAGAGAGTGCGCCACTGCTGACGAAGTGCGCCGAGGTCGAGCTCGGGGAGGCGCGAGAGCGCCTCCCGGCAAGCCGTTGCATCCTGGATCGCGCGGTTCATGCCTGCTCCGGCGCGGCAATGCGGTAGACCCGCCCACGCTCCTCTTGGGCCGACGCGAGGGTCAGCCCGAGCTTCTTCTTCAGGGTTCCCGAAAAGAGACCGCGCACCGTGTGCCGCTGCCAACCCATCACGCTCGCGACCTCGTCGACAGTCGCGCCCTCGGGTCGTTGCAGCATCGCGACCACCGCATCCTGCTTCGACCGGGGTTTCGTGTCGGACTGTTGGTCGGGGTCGGGCAGGGCCTCGATCGCCGACCACAGCTGATCGATCAACGCGTCGCGGTCGCCGACCTTCTTTCGCTTCTCGACACCGGGCAGAGCGTTCCACAGCGCCAGCAGCCGCTTGCTGCTGAGCTGCGCGCAATTCCTCGTTCGATGCGACGATATTCTCGCCCTCATTCACTGCGGCCGGGGCCTCGCGGCATAGGGTGATTCCGTCATTGCCAATGATGTAGACGCGCATGGGTGGGTCTCCTGTTGGCGCCGGCCCAGTGCCGACGGTGACCACACTCACGCTCTCGTCGCGGCGTAAAGCCACTCCTTTCCGGATAATCTTGTGGCGGTGTTGGGCGCGATCCGAGCATGGCATTGCTCGACTGAGACGGATGATCCGCGTCGGCGTAGTTTGTTATGGAGCGCCGGCCGATCCAAGGGCTGGAACCGTCCAGTGCTGGGACCCGCGCTACCGGTTCGGTGATATTGTTGCAGCTGACGGGGACCCCCGGCGGCGCTGTTGATCGTGTTGCCTCACCCCAAGAAGGCGGGCTCTTCCGATGCCCCGGAGCCGCTTTCCTCCAAGGATGTCGCCGCGACGATGGCTCTGAATTCGGCGAGGATCTCCGGGTGGCGGCGTTCGAGATAACCGCTGAGCCGGAGGTTGCCGATTAGGCTCGAAAGGTAGCCGGCGGCGACCACCAGATTGAGCACCGTATCCCCATAGGACGCCGAGACCGCTTTGAACTCGCGCTGCAGCCCGTCCATCTCGCGCTCCATGCCGGCCATCTGCTCGGCGCTTAGACCGCCGATCTTCTTCGGGCGATCCGGTTGCGCGAGATCCTCCCGCCGCGTCGCCGCCAGCAGCGCCTGCGCATAGCGGGCGGTGAAGTTGTTCATTGCCGACATCAGCTCGACCGCCTCGATCTGCCGCAGCGGTCTCATCTTGCGCAGCAACGCAAAGACTGCCGTATCGACGGACTTGTCCTTGAGCATCTCGGCGACTTCGGGGCACACTCCGTCGAGCAAGGTCCGCTTGGTCTTGATCCGCTTGATGTCGACATTGAGGGCCCGGGCGAGCTTTTCTTCGGAAACCCCGCGCTCGATGGCTTTGACGATCATGTAGTGCTCTTGGATCGTCGCCGGCCGATTGACTCGCTTGTTGTAGGTGAAGGCCTCATCGTCATCGGCGATCAGGCACGGCGCCTCGCTGTTGCCGAGGTCCGACAGCGCGGCGTGGCGCAGATGGCCGTCGACCAGCATATAGGGTCCGGTGTGCTCCTCGCGCCGCGCGACGACCAAGGGCTCGACGATGCCGACCTCTGCGATCGAGGCGATAATGCGCTTGTAGCGGCAGAACCACGACCTGGGGCTCAAAAGCCATTTTGACCGGATCGGGCATGTCAGGCTTCCGCTAATTCGAGCTGCTCGGTCAGGGGCCGCGGCAGCGTGTGCATCGCCTCGGCGCGCAGCAACATGAGGAACTCCTCATCGGCATAGAGCCGGCGCAGTGCATTGACGATGAAGGTCAGCCGGGTCTGCGCCAGGTCGGCTTTCTTGACCAACAGCTTTTGGCGTTGCGCCTCGGTCTCATAACTCTTGATCAGCGCCGCGGCGGTCAGCTTCCCGGTGTGCGGCGCGCCGCGGCGGCTGTGCGGCTTTTTGCGCCGCTGATTGCGCTGCACAATGATCCGCCGAATGGGCAGGATTTGGTTCCCGGGCAGCAATTTGTGCTCGTAAGCCTCGGCAAGCGCCTGCTGCACATCGTGATCGGAGGCGCGCGCAATTTCCACGGCGATATTGGCCGGCATGACGCCACGCTCGACAGCGGCGAGGAGCCGCTCCTCACCATGCTCGAGCAGATAGCAGATAACCGATCGCGGCGATGTAATCGGGGGTGAAGTCGATCTTCTTGGCGATCTCGGTGTTGGTGTAACCCCGATCCTTGAGGGCGCCGATCTCGGGCATCAGCTCGACCGAGCCCGGGTGGCGGTGGGCGAGGTTCTCGACCAAGCTCATCACGTAGCAGTCCTCTTCCGAGGCCTCGATGACAATCGCCGGGATCTCGCTTTGCCCCAACGCGATGAACGCTTCAAGGCGCCCCTGACCACAGACGAGGTCGTACTCCGGCTCGGTCCCGCGGCGGCTCACCGTAATCGGCTTTTTGAGCCCGAGGTGAGCGATGCTGGTGATCAGCTCATGGAAGACCCGCCGGTTGCGGGCTCGCGGATTGAGCACGGTGATCGCGTCGACCGGGACCATCTGGATTTCACTAACGGTTGTCATTCGACAAACCCCAGCTGTGTTCGCCCGCTGATCTGACAAAACCGGTCCAGCGAATCGAAGCGGTAGGCGTCGAGAAGGATCGCATTGCGCTGCGCGACGCGGAGCCGCGACGCCTTGATGTCGATCTGCGGCAGAAGGTAATAATCCAGTGGCTGTTCATTGTCCGGCGCCAGGCGCACGGCGATCGTGATATCGGGCCGCAGAGCCGTATCGAGCCGCAGGTTCCAGCGCATCGCGCCGCCGTCGCGGGTGCTCAGGCAGCGGGCGATGACGATCGAGCCGGTGAATTCGCCGTTAATCGTGATCAGGCCCTTCGGGCCGTCGCGCGCCACCGAGCCGCCCAGCTGTTCGATCCTGGTGATGACGTCGCGATACACGTCGGCATGCACCCGACGCAGGATGCGGTTGACCGCGATCGATCGGTCGGCGCGCTGCGGCCCATAACCGACCAGCTGGTAGACGCGTCCGAGGCTGCCGAACCGCTAACGGTAGGTCAGGCTGACCGGCAAATCCTTGGCTTGATCGATGATGATCGACGACAGGCGCCCGTGCTTTGCGTAAAGGTCTCTGAGCAACGCCAGCATCTCGTCGTCGGACAGCTGCCGGTTGCGCATCGCCAACCTTGCCCGCGCAGCCCGGAAGAGCTCCGGGTCGACGATCGCCGGAAAAGCGCCGACCGCACGGACCCACATCTCCGGCGGGTTGGCGATGCGCTTGTTGGTCAGCTTGGGGGAAGCCCGGTTGAAAACGTTGTTGCCGATGTATTTCTCATTGGTCAGCACTTGTTGAACCGACCCCGCCGTCCACCGCCTCCCCAAATCCGTCCTGATCTGCGCCTTGTTGAGAATGGCGGCGATCTCCCTTTGGTGTTTTTCCTCGTACACAAACATCCGGAACATGCGGCGGACGGTCTCGACTTCCTCGACCGGGCCGGGCTCCAGCACCACCCGATCGGTCTGCAGGCTCTTCTGTTCGCCCAAGGCGAGGATGGCCTTAGCAGGGTGCTGAAAAAGGCTGCGAGTGAGTTGGAAACCCACCGACAACCGAATTCACCGTCATTCCCGCGAAAGCTGGAATCCATCTAGATCAGCGGGTTATGGATTCCGGCTCTCCGCTTTGCTACGGCCGGAATGACGGGTTTTTTAGGACATCGGGCATTTTTCAGCAGCCTGTTAGGGTTGCCGTTCTGATCGACCAGCCGACGGCGCAGCCCGTAACCGGCGTGGCCGCCCTGGCGGAAACCCAGCTCGATCAGCCGGCACTGGCCGGCGAATACTTTGGCCGACAGCTCGCGGCTGTATTCGCCGGCCATCGCTCGCTTCACCGTCTTGACGATCGTCGAGGCGACGCTGCCGTCGTTTTCGAATTGCTCGGCGCAATAGCGGATCTCGACCCCCGAGCGCCGGCAGACATATTCGTAATAGGCGCTCTCGTCGGCGTCCTGGAAGCGGCCCCAGCGGCTGACGTCATAGACGAGAACGGCCTTGAACCCCGGGGAGCCGCCTTCGACATCGATCAGCAACTGCTTCAGCGCATCGCGCCCGTCGAGGCGCAGTCCGCTCTTGCCGTTGCGGGATAGGTCCGCACGATGTCAAGCCCCAGCGCACCGCGTATTGCCGTATGGCGTCGGACTGGTTCTCGGTCGAGTAACGCTGGTGCTCGGTCGACATGCGCACATATTGTGCCGCGGGAATTGGTTCGCGTCCCATCGCTGCGATGGTGTTCGAGCTGATCGCGAAGGGGCCGACCACGTGATTTTCCGGCTCAATTTCTTTCATTGAGGCAGTGGAAAGCTGCCAATGAAGGTTGATTCAAACGTGACTGCAATACGCACTCAAAGCTGTGTGACTCACACGACAGCTGCCCAACGTCATTGACTCGCAGCCGCACGCGTTTGGTCTAGCAATGCGTGGTGCGGCCCGGAAGTCCAGTCGAAAATGACCGAGCTGCAAATTTTAGCTATGCGATGACATTGGCCACTGCGCCATGGTTAAAATCAACTGCTCAGCGCTACTGCAGCGCCGGCGCGTGCAGTGCGGCGAGATCGGCTTGCGCTTCCTCGATCCCCTGGGCGGCCGCCTGCTCGAACCACAGGCGCGCCTCCACCGGGTTCGGCTCGCCGGCGGCGCCTTCGGCGAGGTAGCGGCCGAGCATCAGCTGAGCCTGGCCGTGACCCAGCTCGGCGGCGGCGCGGAACCAGCGCTGCGCGGCCTCCCGGTCCTCGGGCAGGTCGTGCCCGCCGGCATGGAGCGCGCCTAATGCGAACATCGCGCCGCTATGGCCCTCGGCGGCAGTCTTCTCGAACAATGCCAATGCCGCAGCGGTGTCGCGCGGGCCGCCGCGGCCATTGACCATCATCTCGGCGAGCGCCACCTGCGCCTCGCGCAGACCCGCTGCGGCGGCGCGCGCGATCCAGGCGCGCGCCGCTTCCGGATCGGCCGGAATGCCGTGACCCTCGGCCAGCATCCGGCCGTACATGTACTGCGCCTCCGGCACGCCCTCGGCGGCGCGGCGCAGCCAGTGCGCCGCCTGTTGCGCGTCGGGCTCGACGCCAATGCCTTTGTCGAGGCAGAGCCCCAGATTGAACGCGGCGACGAGGTCGCCCGAGGCGGCCGCCTGCTCGAACCAGTGCGCGACCCGTGCGGGGTCTTCCGAACTGGCCGCTCCATCGAGCACGAGATTGGCGAGGTCGACCTGCGAGGCGGGGTCGCCGGCTTCGGCGGAGACCCGCAGCCAGCGCGCCGCCTCATCGGGGTCCGCCGCCACGCCGGCGCCGGTCAGATAGAGTGAGCCGAGCGCGCGGGCGGCGGCGATATGTCCCGCCTCCGCGGCGCGGCGGTACCAGCCGGCCGCCTCGGTGTAGTTGGGAGGCAGCCTTCCGTTCTTGACATAGAGATCGCCGACCAAGGCCGCCGCGTCCGGGTCGCCGGCCAAGGCCGCGCGGCGCAGCCAGGTTTCGCAGAGGACGAGGTCCTGCTCGACGTCGCGCCCTTCCAGCAGCGCCAGCCCCCAGCGCAATTGCGCCGAGCGCTGGCCGCGCTCGGCCGCGTGCCGGTAGAGCTCAGCCGCGACCGTGGGGTCGCGCGCCACTCCGACCCCCTGCTCGGTCAATACCGCGAGCAGATAGATCGCGGTCGGCAATTCGGCTTCGGCGGCGCGGCGCAGATGCTCGGCGACCTCGTGCCGTCCGGCCTCGTCCTCGGTCCGCGGCGCCAGCGACAGCGCGTAGCCGAGGCAGCCCTCCGGGCAGCCCGCCGCAGCCGAGCGCTGGTACCAGCGATGCGCCGCCTCGATGTCGCGCATCTCTTCCGGGCCGCAGGTGAGCACATAGCCGAGGACCGCCTGGGCCTTGGCCGAGCCGGCTTCGGCGGCCTGCCGCGCCCATTTGCGGGCGGCGGCAAAATCGGGTTCGCCCGGCTCCTCTTCGGCAAACAGGCGTTCAGGTCGATCGCCGTTCGGATCACCGGCGAGACCGTGCACGCACAGCCCGCCGAGCAGCGTCTGCGCCTCGACATGCCCATGGCCGGCGGCGCGCTGCAGCCAGCGTCCGCCTTCGATCCGGCTGGCCGGCACCCCGCTGCCTTCGAGATAACAGCAGGCGACGCGGTACTCCGCCTCCGCGATCCCGGCCTTGGCCGAGCGCGTCAATAGCGGAAAGGCCTCGGCGGCCTTGCCCTGCTCGCTGAGCCGCACCGCCCGGCGCAATGAGGCCTCGGGCGAGGCGAGGCCGATCAGGCGGTCGAGGAGGAGCATCAGGTCTCCGCTGTCACGGCTCGCGCATGCCCTCCTGCGCGAGCGGCATCATGCGGCCGAGCAGATATTTGAGCACGGTGCGCTTGCCGACCTTGATGTCGGCGGTGACCGGCATGCCGGGGATCACGCGAAAGCCGCCCGGCACGTCGTGCAAGGCCACCTTGTCGATGGCGATGCGGGTCCGGTAGAACGGCTCGGTGCTGGTCTGCGGCACCGGCACCGCGCTGGTCGGGTTGCGCGCCTCGTCCTGCGCGGTGAAGCTGTCCGGGCTGACGATCCGCACCGAGCCCTCGGCCATGCCGTATTGCGAATAGGGGAAGGTGTCGAACTTGATCGCCACCGGGTCGCCGACATGCACAAAGCCGTTCTCGCGGCCAAAGATGTTGGCCTCGATCTCGAGCGGCGCGTCGGCCGGCACCAAGGTGAAAAAGTGCTGCCCCGACTGCATCACCGAGCCGACCGACACCTTGGCGACCGACTGCACGGTGGCGCCGGACTCGGCGCGCAGTTCGACCAGTTCGCGGCGCAGTTTGGCCTTGTTTAGCAGCTCGCGCGCGTCGCTCAGTTTGCGCGTCGCCTCGGACAATTTTTGCGAGACCTCGGCGCGCCAGCCCTGGATATAGGCGTCGCGTTCGGCGGTCATCGCCGCGAGATTGCGCCGCGCGCCCTCCGCGGTCTGCTGCGCATTGGCCAATGACCGCGCCATCTCGGTGCGGGTGTCCATCGCCGCCAGGGTGTTGAGCCTGCTGCCGACCTGCCGCGCTTCGAGCTGCGCGCGCATCTGCTCGACGCTCTGCGCCAGCCCCAAGCGGTCGCGGTATCCCGCCGCATCGGATTGCGAGCGCGCGATGACCGCGGCGAGCTCGTCGAATTTGCGCGCATAGCCCTCGACCTTGGCGGTGTATTCGGCCTTGCGGTGGGCATAGATCGCGCCCTGCAATGCCATGTCGGGATCGAGCCCGCTATAGTCGAAGGGCTTGTTCTCGGCCTCAGCCTGGATGCGCGCCACCTCGGCTTCCAGGCTCGACACCTGCGCCGTCAACGCGCCCAGATCAGCCGCGGCAAAGGTCGGGTCGAGCTTCGCCAAGATCTCGCCGGCCTTGACCTCTTGCCCCTCGCGCACCTCGATCGAGCGCACGATCGCCGTCTCCAACGGCTGCACCAAGATCGTCGGCGCCTTCGAGATCGCGACGCCGTGCACCGTCACGACCTGGTCGACCGGGATCAGCCCCATCGTCGCGATCATCACAATCACCAGGCTGGTGATGACCCACACCGTGCCGCGCGCCGAGCGCGGGATCGGCGCATTGACGATCGCCGTCGACGGCCACTGGAATTCGAGGATCGCCGGCAAGGTCGGGTCAGTCGCACCCCGCCGCCGCACCACCAGCGCATTGGAAGAAGATTTGCTCATGAGGATAGGTTCACCACGGAGACACGGAGATCACGGAGTGGATGTGCGACTGTGCGTCCTTCGAGACGGCTGCGGGGCCTGTCCTCGGGCCGCGCGAAGCGCGGACCCGTGGGCAGCCTCCTCAGAGCGTGTGAATGTTTCGCGCATTTTTGCAGCATGAAGGGGTTGCAGCGAGTTGTGGTAGTGCTATTGCGTGGCGGGGATGACTGGTGTGAGGGGAGCCGGTCGGTGTCGGGCAATAGCGAACTGTTTAGAGATTTGCCGGAGCAGCGTGTGCCGGAAGCGCCGGGTCGGGGGACGCCGCGGTTGCGGCAGCCGGAGCGGCATCAGCTGGGCTGGCAGGTGGCGACACTCGACGATCTGGTGGCGCGCGATCATCCGGTGCGGGCGGTGTGGGGGTTTGTCCAGGGGCTGGATTTGCGCGCGCTGCACGATGCGGTGAAGGCGCGCGAGGGAGTGCCGGGGCAGGCGCCGCCGGCACCCGAGCTGATGATGGCGCTGTGGCTGTGGGCGACGGTGGACGGGGTCGGCAGCGCGCGGCAGCTGGCGCGACTGTGCGAGCAGCATCTCGCCTATCGCTGGCTGTGCGGCGGGGTGTCGATGAACTACCACACGCTGTCGGATTTTCGGGTGGCGCATGCCACGGTGCTCGACCGCTTGCTGGCCGGCGGGGTTGCGGCGCTGGTCGAACAGGGTCTGGTGGCGCTCGACGTGCTGGCGCAGGACGGGCTCAAAGTACGCGCGGCGGCGGGGGCGAGTTCGTTCCGCCGGCGCGAGCGGCTGGACAAACTGGCGGTGGCGGCCAAGACGCGGGTCGAGCGGCTGCGCGCCGAGCTGGAAGCCGATCCGGCGGCGGGTGATCGGCGTCAGCGCGCAGCGCAGCAGCGCGCCGCGCGCGAACAAGAGGAGCGAATCAAGGCGGCGCTCGACCGGATGAGCGAGCTCGAGGCCGAGCGCGCGCGTCGCGCGAAGACCAACAAGGCCGAGGTCAGCCGGCAGAAGGAGCCGCGCGCCTCGACCACCGATGCCGAGGCGCGGGCGATGAAGCTGGCCGATGGCGGGTTTCGACCGGCCTACAACATGCAGATCGTGTCGGCGCCACAGGGTCAGGTCATCGTCGCGGTCGACATCGACACCACGGGCTCCGATCGCGGCTTGGCGCGTCCGACATTGGAACAATTGAGCGCGGCCGGGACGCGGCCGTCGGATTACCTGGTGGATGGCGGCTTCACCAAGAACGAGGACATCGAATGGAAGCACGGCAGCGATCCTTACGCGCCGCGGCCGGACGACAAACCGGGGGTGGCGGACTGGCGCCGGCGCATGGCGAGCGAGCCGGGCAAGGCGCTCTACAAGCGACGCGCACAGGCCGAATGCCCCAATGCCTGGGCGCGCCGCATGGGGCTCGCTCAGCTGCGCGTGCGGGGGAAGCAAAAGGCCCGCGCCGTACTGCTGTGGTTCGCGCTCGCCCACAACATGCTGCGCGCTTTCGCGTTGCGGCGGGCCGCCATGGCTGCGGCAACTTGAGATAGTTGACGGGGACACCAACTCAATGACGGATATTCCCGTCCGCTCAACCATCCGCTCGCCCCTTTTTCCCAGTGTCACCGATGAGACCGGCGCGGGAGCCAAGCCGTTATCCAGTACCGCCCCAAGATGTCGGCGCCGAACCATCATGCTGGCCGGACTAAACATTCACAGACTCTCAGCATGAGGAAATTCCTCAATGCCATCTAACGATATACCTCATGCTGAGGAGCGCCGATAAGGCGCGTCTCGAAGCACGCACCACAGCTGTGCAGCAATTTGCTCACACGCTTCCTCGCGGGGATGACTCTGGGGTGAGCGTTTTTCACTCCGTGCCTCCGTGGTGCATCCTCTAGCAGGGTGCTGAAAAAGGCTGCGAGTGAGTTGGAAACCCACCGACAACCGAATTCACCGTCATTCCCGCGAAAGCTGGAATCCATCTAGATCAGCGGGTTATGGATTCCGGCTCTCCGCTTTGCTACGGCCGGAATGACGGGTTTTTTAGGACATCGGGCATTTTTCAGCAGCCTGCTAGTCGCCGCGGACCAGCCTCGGGATGATGGCGCCGCGCGGGCCGCGGCCGTCCAGGTGGCGGTGCTGCTGCGCCCACAGCTGGCGGTACATTGCACAGCGTTCGAGCAAGACCTGGTGCGGCGCGATGTCCATGACCTTGCCCTGCTCCAGGACGAGGATCTGGTCGCATTCGGTCAAGGACGCCAAGCGGTGCGAGACGATGACCATCGTCCGCCCCTCGGCGATGCGCAATAGGTTGGCGCTGACCACCGCCTCGCTTTCGGGGTCGAGGGCGCTCGTCGCCTCGTCGAGGATTAAAATCCGCGGGTCGTGGATCAAGGCGCGGGCAATCGCGATCCGCTGCTTCTGCCCGCCCGACAGGTTCGGCGAACCCTCTTCGACATAGGTCTCGTAGCCGTTCGGCATGCGCTCGATGAATTCTTCGGCGCCGGCCAGCCGCGCCGCATTGACCGCATCGGGCAATGTCAGCCCCGGCCGCCCCGAGATGATGTTGTCGCGGATCGAGCCGCGGAACAGAAAATTGTCCTGCAACACGACCCCGAGGCTCTGCCGCAGATGCCGCAGATTGATTTCCCGCAGATCCGCCCCGTCGATCTTCAAAAACCCGGTGTAGTCGCGGTTGATGCCCTGCAAGAGGCGCGCGACCGTCGACTTGCCCGAGCCGGTCTTGCCGACGATGCCGAGCATCGTCCCGGCCGGGATCGAAAAGCTCACCCCCGACAAGGCCGGGATCTTGGTGCCGCCATAGGTGAAGGTGACATCCTGAAAGCTGATCGCGCCGGCAAACTTCGGCCGCAACCCGCCCGAGGCGGCGTCGATCTCCAACGGCCGGTTCAACACCGCGCCGGCCTCGCCGATCGCCGCACTGGCCTCCTCGTATTCCTGCACCAGCCGCGCCATGCCGACTAATGGCTGCGCCACCCGACCGCTAGCATCGAGCGACTGGTCAGAATTCATGTCTGCCACAGATGCAGCTTTCGCTGGAATAGCAGGGTCGGTACGGTGATGGTGATGTTCGCTCATTCGGCCGCGAGATGAAGATACACGGCCGCCGTCCACGAAAACCTGGAGCCTCCCAGCGGCGCTCCGTACAGCGGGTCGAAATATTCGGCAAAACGTGAGCGCTCGACCAACGCCAAGCTGTCGCGACGGATGCGCTCGGCCAGGTCGGGGCGCGCCCGTTGCGCCGCAATCCGTCGATCAGCATCCAGTTGACGATCAGCCAGACGGGACCACGCCAATAGCGCTGCGGCTCGAATTCCGGCCTTCCTGGATCGAAGCTCGGCACACCGTAGGTGACCCGAGTCAGCCACCTGTCCAACCGCTGCAGCAAGCGGGGTTGCCGCGCGGTCACCTGCGGATCGGCGAGCAGCGGCAAGAGACCGCCAATGCCTGGCTTGCGGATTACTGCGCCATTGCGTCTATCGACGCCATAAAAGAAGCCGTCCTCGTCGTGCCAGCATCGCGCTATGGCGCCGCTCGTCTTTTCTTCCATTGCTGCGACTTCCTCGGCGCCGGCGGCATCGCCGATAGCCGCGAACAGCGATTGCAAATCCTGATTTGCCCGCTGCAAGATGGCATTGAAGCCGATATCGGCAACTCGGAACGGCGAAATCTCATACAGGCGGTCGGCGCGGTAGCCGTTATCGCGGAATTTGGTGACAAGGTTGATGTAACGGTTGTATTCCGGCTCCGTCGGCCGATGCTCGTTGGCGGCGAAGCCAGTGTCCCTCCGCAGATGAGCGACCGACGGGCCCGGTTCGACGGCAGCGAGCGCATCGTCCCAGACCGGGCTGTTGTCCATGCCGCTTTCCCATGGATGGACGATCGACACCAATCCGGTGCCGTAGGGATCGCGCGCGGCGTAGCACCAGCGGTGCGAGACGAGCAATTTCGGCACCAGTGCCGTCAGCCGCGCACGGATCATCGGGTCCGACGTGCGCTCGAAAAGGTGTCGCACCACCGTAGCCGCGACAAGCGGTTGCGTGATGCCCGACGAGCGTCTTGTCGGTCCCGCCTGCCATACCGCGGCGTTGGGAAAGTAGCTGCTGTCGTCGCCGTGAAACAGGATGTGCGGCACCATCCCGTCCGGCCATTGGCCGCTGAACAATGTCTCGATCTCGGCGACGGCGCGCGGTTCGTCGAATTGCGCCAAGCCTAGTGCGACGAGGCACGAATCCCAGTTCCACTGTGCCGGATAAAGGCCGCTTGCCGTCGGCAACGTATAGCCGCCCCGATCGTTGCGGTGAAGAATCTCAATCGCTTGCTGCTTCAGTTCCAAGCTTGAGACCCTCTCCACGGCCGATGGCGGCGCCGCTGGCGGGATCCATCCAGACCACGCGGTCAAGGCGCGGGCGCAGGTGTATCGTGACCCCGGGCCGGACAGGATGCTCGGGCGGCACAATTACTCTGACCCGCTGGCCGGCGCTCTCTCCGGTCAGCATGATGTGGGAACCGAGGGGCTCGGCCACGCGCACCGCAAAGGGAAATCCCTCGGCCGCTGCGGTCGGTTGCAAATCCTCGGGACGCACGCCCAGTACGATTTGGTCGCCGGACCCCGTCGGCGGCGCTAACTAAGGTGAGCGCACCGAGCCGAACCTGGCGGTTCGTGACCGGCAAGGTCAGGAAATTCGTTGGCGGGCTGCCGACGAAGCCGCCGACAAAGGTGGTTGCAGGAAAGGCATAGACTTCGGCGAGCGGGCCGGTCTGCTGGATGCGGCCGGCGTGCAATACGGCGATGCGATCGGCAAGGCCCATCGCCTCAGTCTGGTCGTGCGTCACATAGATCGTGGTGGTGCCCACCTCGCGCAGCACCGACTTCAACTCGGCGCGCATCTCTAGCCGTAGCAGCGCGTCGAGGTTCGACAGCGGCTCGTCCATCAGCAGCACAGAGGGCTCGATCGCCAATGCGCGGGCGACTGCGACCCGCTGGCGCTCTCCGCCGGAAAGCTGTGCCGGATAGCGATCGAGATGGGGTTCGATGTGCAGCAATGCCGCCGCGCGCGCGACTTGCCGCCCGATCGGCGCCGGGTCAGCGCCCGCCATGCGCAATCCGAAGCCGACATTCTGCCGAACGGTCATGTGGGGAAAGACCGCGTAGTTCTGGAACACCATCGCCAGCCCGCGCTTGCGCGGCGCCGAGACGTCGCGCCCGCCGATCTGCACGCGGCCGGAGGATTGTGTCTCGAGACCGGCGATGATCCGCAGCAAGGTGGTCTTGCCGCAGCCGGACGGGCCGAGCAAAGCGACAAACTCGGCATCCGCCACATGCAAGTCCACCCGCTCGAGCGCGACAAAGCTGCCGAACGACTTCGTGACGTTGTCGATGATGATAGCTGCCATCTCAACCTGCGCTCATCGGTTGGCGATGCCCCACATCGAAAAGAGGCGCTTGCGAACGAGAAAGATGAACAGCACCGAGGGGATGATCAGCACGAAGCCGCCGGCGAACTGCACATGCAGCGGGCTTTCGGACAGAACCGAGAGCAGGTAGGCGGTAAGCGTCTTGTGCCGTACCGTCAGCACGGAGGCGGCGAATACCTCGTTCCACGAGATGACAAAGGCAAAGATCGCCGTGGCGGCAATGCCGGGCAGTGCTAATGGCAGCACGACGCGCAGAAACGCACGCACCGGTGAGCAGCCGAACACCCAGGCAGCCTCCTCGAGCTCTTTCGGGATCGCCTGGAAAAGGCTCGCCGAAACCAGCACTGCGAAGGGCAGCACGAGGGCCGTATGCATCAAGCTGACGCCGAGCGGAGTGTCGCGACAGTGAGCGGCAGCGCGAGGATTGCGACTGGAAAGGCGCGCGTCAGCAAGACAACCAGGCGGTATGCGGTGGCCCCGGCGAAGACGAAGCGCGCGAGCGCGTAGCCGGCCGGCACACCCAGCAGGATCGAGAACGCCATGCACAGTACCGCCGCCTCGACGCTGTAGAGCGCCGAGGTCCAGACCCCGGCGATGTCCAGGAATTCCCGCATTGTCGCGAAGGACAAATCGGCCGGCGGCAGAAACGGCTTCGGCCAGCTGTTGACAACCGTGCGGCCGCCGACGGCGCCGAGTGCGATCAGATAGATCGGGAGCAATGTCCAGACGCACAGCACTACGATCCCGGTAATGAAGACAGCTCGCCGCAGCGTCATCGCTGTGCCGCCGGCGTGCGCAGCGCCCAGAGATAGATGAGGGTAGCGGCGAGCGAGACGCCCATGACGATCACGGCATAGGCTGCGGCGACGCCGAAATCCTGCTGGTTGTATTGCCAGTTGAAGGCTTCGCTGACGAGAACCGGGAAATTGCGCCCGCCGATCGACAGCACGATTGCGAACATCTCGAACGCCAGCACCGTGCGCAAAATCAGGGCTGTCTGGATGCTGGGCTTGAGCAATGGCAGGGTCACCCGCGTAAAGCGCTGCCAGGGCGTGGCGCCGAACACGTCCGCGGCCTCGCCGTATTCCTTCGGGATCAGCTGCACGCCGGTGACAAGGATGACCAGCACGATCGCGGTCGCCCGCCACAGCTCGGCGACGACGATCGCGGCAAGGAGGGTCGCCGGCGTTTCGTAGCTGAGCCAGCTTTGCGGCCCGCTCAGCACGCCGAGCCGGACAAGGATGGTGTTGAGGTATCCCTTGTCGGTGAGGATCGCGAGCCATACGAGGCCGGCTGCGAGATCGGAGATGCCGAGCGGGATCGACCAGATCCACAGCACGATGTCGCGGCCGCCGCGCAGCTGCTGCAGCATCATTGTCATCGCCAGCGCCATCAAGAGCTGCAGGGGCACGACAATGATCACGAGTTCGAACGTGTTGACGACCGCGTCGGTGAAATTGAGGTCGCCGGTCATGCGTGTGAAATTCTCTGTGCTCCAGATGCCGTCGGTCTGGAATGCCAGAGCGACCGTCTGGACCAGCGGCACAAAGAATAATATCGCCAAGAAGGCGAACGACGGTGCGATCAGCAGATAAGGGATAACCCGGGCGTTCATTGGCACACTCGGACCGCCGCGCGGGGAGCCCGCGTTACTGCACCTGGCATGGGCCGGCGCTGGGCGGATCGGGCAGCCAGCACGGCGCGCCGATCTCGGTCATCAGGCGCCGCAAGGTCTCCGCCTGGCGCTCGAGCACCGCGCGCGGCTTCTGGCCGCGTAGCACGATCAGCTGGAAGGTGTCCATGAAGACCTTGTCGAACTCGCCGCCGTGCTGGCCGAGGCCGATCGGCAATAGCGCGGTCAGCGCGTCTTTCGTCGTCTGGGTCTTTTCTATCGCGCCGGCGCCGAGCTTTATGCCGGGGTCGAGGTCCGCCGGCAACTCCGCCTTAACCACCGGGAAGAAGCCGACGCTGCGCGCGGTGGCGATCTGCGTTTTCGGCCGGGTCAGATAGTCGATCAGCGCCGTTGCCCCGTTAGGGTCGGGCGCGCGATTGACTACCGCGAGCCCGGCCAGCACCGGCATGTAGCCCCGTCCTTTGGACCCGGCGGGGGCAGGAAAAGCAACGAACTGGTCCGGCTTCTGGCGTAGCGCATCAAGCACCCATGCGAGGTGGTCGAAGGCGATCCATACATCGCCTGACAGCAGCGGCTCCTGCATGAAATTATAGCTGGTGGAGTTCGGATTGACGCCCTTCCACAGCGATGCAAACTCCGTCCACATCGTCTCGGCCGCCTCCGAGCGAAACGGCATCACGACACCGCCGGTGTAGGACGGATAAAGGAAGCCCTCGAAAAAGCGATGCATCAAGCCTTGCGGTCCGGCCGGGAAGCCGAGCAGCCGCTTGCCGGTCTTCTCTTGGACCGCGCTCGCGCAAAGGGCCAGCTGCTCGTAGGTGAGTGCATTGATGTCCGCCCCGGCGGAGAGATAGGGCAGAGCCTCCTTGTTGGCGACCATGATGTAGGTCGCCTGCATCCAGGGGATGTAGAGCTGATGGGCGGTGCCGAACTTGCCGAGCGTCGTCAGCGCGTCGGGAACGCCCCGCTCCGTCGCTGTCCTGCCAAGGTCATCGAGCGGCACGAGTGCGTCGAGCGACACGAGCGGCTGCAGCTCGCCGTGCAATGCACCGACGAACGTCGATCGTGTGCGTGCCGCCTTGCTGCTCGGCCTTGATGCGCACCGGGAGCTGTGCCGGCTGCTCGGTGACGTAGTCGACCTTACCCCGGAAATCCTTGAGGATCACATTGCGCATCTTCTGCGCCTCTTCGATCGGGCGCAGCTGGGTCGACAGGAGGACGAGGTTCTCGGCGCCCGCCGCGCCCGCGCTGATCAGCCCGGCGACGAGTAGCGCCGAGCCGACCGCCGACAGTTTTCGCATGCGCCCTCCCTCCCCGGTGCCTGTTGTGCAAGCCTTCAGGCCCTAGTAACTATCCGGGTAATAACTGCCGCCTCTCCCTTTACCGTGTCGAGCACGGCGCAGCTCAATTACCCGTCGGTGCCGCTGGCGCACGCTCGGCGGCGGAGCCGGGATCGACGACCAGCACTCTGGCGACACGGCGTACCCTCGTTCTCCCATTCTCGCTTGACGCCGACCCCTCGCGGCTGGTCGTCAAGCGCCGTCGGATGCGGGCGGAGAGGGTTGCGCCGTGGCCGATCAAGAACCGACTTGGTCCGGCGGATCGCCTGATCCGCTTCGCGCATCCAGCGGTTGAGGTCGGAAAAATCAAACTCCCGGCGCTCCAGCGGCGTGAGCACGAGTCCTCCTGGCAGCGGCGGCGTAGTCTCGCGAACTTGGGCGGCGTCGTCAGCCGCGACGATCGGGCCGCTCGCCCCACATGCCGGCCGCCCGCGCTGGCGCCCCGGCATCGGGCGGCGCGGAGGAGCGGCCTCCTCACGCAACGGCGCCAGGTGTTTCAGCCCGTAGAGCCGGCGCTTCGCGCGATGCGTTACCTCGATCGCAATGCCGCGCGCGACGAATGCATCGAGCAGCGCCGCCGCCTTTTTGATCGCCGCCGGGCATCTTCAATCGCCCGGCAACGCGTCTTCATAGCGCCTGATTGAGGGATCCGGCGCGCCCCGCCACGCCAGCTGCCAGATGCCTCCTTGTCGCAGGTTTTGCATGAGATCGGGCCGGAACGCGGCGAGGCACGTCCCGCCCGCGCGCCGGGCCGACAGGTACACGATGCCGTTGCTGGCAACTTCGGTCCGAAGCCTTTTGGCCAAGGTCTGTCCCGCCGGATAGCCGATAGCCGGATCCTGGTGCAGCGCGGCTTCCGCAGCGCGATCGGCGCCGCGCAGGTCGTGAAAGGGACCGAAAAAGTCGGCGATCAACTCGGCGTAGTTGGTTGTGTTCTCGAAGCGGCCGACGGCTTCGAGCTCGCGGGTCAGGTGGTACGATACTTCGCCGAGCGCGGTCTCGGCCTCGAAACCGCAATACCAGGCACCACGGTCTTCCCCATTGAACCGGTTGCCGCCGGGCCGCGTATGCGTGAAGGCGGCGTTGATGAAAGTGTATCCGGGGCGGCCGAAGACCAGCTCGCGGTGGTCGAGGTCGGCGAGACCGGTCTCCTGTGCCTGCAGGCGGCCGTTGGTGATGCTCTCCAAACCGGCAAGATCGTCGAGTGCGCCATCATCGGCGGCAAGCGGCACCAGCACCGGGTCCTTGAGACGGCCGGTCGAGACAAGGCGCACGGTATCGCGCTGCGCGAGATCTACCGTCGGCGGCAGCGGCATCTACAAGCCGCCGCGCAGCGCGTCGATATGGCGCCGGACCTCGATCATTTTCGGAATCCCGCCTTCGATCATCGCATCGACGGGTCGCCGGCCATGGTAGAGCGGACCCTTATTAGGTAGACGCACCCATTCGTCGCAGAGGGGCTCGGAGAAGAGAAGCCGCAGCCCCTTGAAGATCCCGATAAGCGCGCTGATCCGTGTCAGCGCATCCTGTGATAATGTCCCGGACCACTCGCCTTTCTTCATGCGAAACCAGGTGCGGTCGGAGACGTCCCCCAGGAGAGCACAGATCTCGGCGGCCGTCAGGTGCCAGATCTCCGCCAGCCGCGCGATCCCCGCGACCGCCGCAGGGGTCAGACGCGCCCTTGTTGCCGGATCGGCAAGATTCGGCCGCTCCGCAGGAGGATCGAAATCAATCGCGGGACGAACGGCGCGTGCGGGACTGTTCATTGCTGCCTCCTGGCAGATTATATGCTGCCAAATGGCGGTCATTTCAAGGGACGGATATATATATTCCCTGTCGCCTCTCTGCTCGGCCGCAACTCCATAGCCTCAGAGCACGTCCTTCAGCGGATGCTGCTGCAATTGGTCGAGCTCGAGGTACTCTTCGAGGCTCTTGAGCGAGGCGTGGCCGGAGAACTGCTCGAGACGGGCGATGTGGACGCCCTGCGCAACCCTGCTCGAGATCGCCCCGCGCTCCAGGTTGTGCTCGGCGAAAGTGCCGCCGTCGTGCCCGGCCTGTCCGGCCCATTTTTTGACGCCGAGGGCGATCGAATCGGTGTCGATCGGATAGGTACCAATCCGGTAGCGGTCAACACCGGCTTTCGTCTGATGCCCGTGTACGCGGCCGGCGGCAGCCGCTACAGCCGCCGGAACAGCGGTCCTTCGGCGATCTCGGCGGCATTTCGCAGCACGGGCGGCTAGCAGCGTGACAGTGCCGGTTTTGACATCGGCTTCCGCGCAACGCTGCCCACGCCCGGCGCGAGCGGGCGCGGTGCATCATAAGCTCATCGTGTTGGGCTTTCGTAAGTTGGCCCCTCGGTCCCTTCATGGCCTCCTCCCTATGGTGCCGAAGGACGAGCGCGATCTTCGTGCACAGCAGGCGACGATGCGCGCCACGGCTCCCGGTGAAGCCTGCAGCGAAAAGCGGCGGTAGGCCAAATGCTACGAGTTTGAACCAGTCGCGGGCCTCCTTCGGCTCCGACAGTGGAGCGAAGCGGCCATTCACAGGCTCGGTTCTCCGTGTTTCGAAGCGTGGGCCCGATCAAATCCACTATTGCCCAGCGATAGTGTTTTGCTTCGAGCAGCGGCTTTCGGACCTCATGTCCGGCCTCACGGTTTTTCGCCAGGAGTTCGAAGGGACGCGGTGGCGAATACGCTATGCCGAGCCTTGCGCCCGAACGGTTGAGCATTCGGGGTACGATGATCGGAGTGATCTTTCCTCGTAACGACGTGTAACCGCGCAAACGCGTGCCAAGATGGGTGCTTTGCTCAGGAGCTTCCGGACATCAGCCGCTTCCCCGCTGCTGCCGGAAACACGCGGTGCCACGGCTATGCCGATTGGAGACTGACGCCGGCGCGCCGAAACTTGAGGGTCGCGGCGATGCCTGATCCCCTACCCTACCCTCCCGTTTCCTGCCTGTCCGAACACGGACGCGGACAGGTTATTACTTGAGCGGCTGTCGACGATCGACCTGTTCGGCGGTCGCCTTTGTGCTGCTGACCGGAGCCCAAGGTGCTGGCTGGATCGACGCCGTGGCGCGGCTCGCGACCGACGCGCGGCCGGGCTGGTTGCGCATGTGGTAGGAGGCAGCGGACAATTCGGCGATCCCGAGGGGACGTGGCGGACGCTCTACACCGTTGAGACCGATGTGTGGTCGGACCAGGCACCCCAATCCGAGTTGCACGGCGAAAGTAATACCCGCAAATCGCCGATGCGATTTGCTACCAGCCGTAAGAAGGATGCCGTTAAGGCATTGGAGGCCTTTGTCGAAACCTACCAGGTCAAATACAACAGAGCGGCCGATTGCCTCACCAAGGACCGCGATGCGCTGCTCGCGTTCTACGACTTTCCGGCCGAGCACTGGAAGCATTTACGTACAACGAACCCCATTGAAAGCACCTTTGCAACCGTCCGGCACCGCACCATCCGGTCAAAAGGCTGTCTATCGAACAAGACGGCGCTCGCCATGGTCTTCAAGCTGGTCGAAGGCGCCCAAAAGAATTGGCGCCGCATCGACGGCCACAACCAGTTGCCAAAACTGATCCAGGGTATCAGGTTCACTGACGGGATCGAGGTGATCGGCAATTCTGCCGTCCCTCAAGCCCAAGCCGCCGCCTGATCCTTCAGGCCGTCACCAAAATTCGGCGATAGCTCGGAGCATCGGCCAGAAAACCGGTAACGCCGTCCGGGATAATTTCCGCATGGCCAGCCACATCAGTAGCGACAACTAGTCGCCTGCACAACATCGCTTCGACCATCGCCAGCGGAAGAGCCTCTAGCCGAGAGAGCATCACGAGCACGTGACTCCGCGCCCATATCTCCTCGACGGGCATGAACCCGGCGAACACGAAGCCGTTGCCGAGCGCGGCACCAACCCATGGATCGAGCGGTTCTCTCAAACGACGATTTTACAGTTTCGGGTCGGTTCAGTGAGCTACTATACCGTTTGGATATCGAGAGCGAATACCGGGGAGTCGAAATGGTTCTAGCGGCCTCATTGCCCAGCGGATTGCGGGCATCTCTGCGGCTAGTGCGTGACGAAATCGGCCTATATCTGCGACACCGCAAAGGTATACGAAACGCCATCGCCTACGCTGGACAATCAGATCTCAAGCTCAATATCGGCTGTGGTCCAAATCTAAAAGTTGGTTGGCTCAATATCGATTTGTCTGATCCGCGAGCTGACCTTGCTTTGGATATGCGTGAAGCGATGCCGTTTCACGATAACTCTGTGGCCATTATCTATTCTGAACATTTTTTCGAACATATCGATTATCCTGGACCGGCGAAGCGGTTTCTCAAAGAGTCCCACAGAATTCTTCAGGAGGGCGGCACTTTCAGCGTCGGAGTACCCGATACCCAGTGGCCATTTGAAGCTTATGTTACTCCCAATTCAGCAGCTCGTGCGCCCGATGGCCGGGATTATTTTGTATACGCAAAACAGACATATCGTCCTGAGTGGTGCGAAACTCGCATGGAGTTGATAAACTATCACTTCCGACAGGACGGGGAACATCGTTTTGCCTACGATTACGAGACGCTGCATCACGTCTTGGCCGAGGCTGGATTTCGGGATATCAGACGGCGCGCTTTTGATGCCACATTGGACACTGAGAATAGAAAAATTGGCACCCTATATGTCGACGCCGTGAAGTAGTCCCGAGGTCTGCGACCGCCGCGTCGAACCGACATCGGCGGGGCCTGGCGCGGCGTATGTGCCAGCAAGCACAACCGGAGAAGCGTAGGAGCGGAGGATGTGGGCGGCCTCTCTCGTGCAGATCCTCAGAAGTCTGCACGCCACGTTGGTTGCACAGTTCTGGCCGAGTTGGCTCGTCCTGACCGCCGCGGCGGTGAGCGGCTCGACCTGGATTATCGGCCGGCCGGCGAGCCCGGGAGAGACGAGACGAGACGAAAGACACCTCATCCCCGTGTGGCCACGCGTTGCGACACCTGCCGGCATCGTGGCGCTCGGTATACTGGTAGTGTTCATCGTGTCCTACATCGCTATTATATTGGTCTGGGAGGACTTCGCGTATATGGACAATTCGGTTTTCATCCGTTTTACGTTGAAAGGGCACGACATTCCGCCGCTAATCTGGCCGAAGCAAGGACGATTCTTTCCGCTCGGCTTGCAGGAATTCAACCTGATCCGGCATTTTACTGATTCCGCTATCGGTTATCACGTACTGCCGATTGCCGAGCTTCTGGTTTTCGTCTCCATACTTCTCGTTCTAAACGACGAGCTCGGCATCGCGGCTCGTGTTGCCCTCGCCATCCTGGCTCTCTTGACCCCGAGTATCCTCATCAGTTTCGGCGGATTGATCTTCGAGGAGCGCAACGAGCTGCTTTTCCTCGCCGGTCTCATCCTCTGCGTCAAGCGCTTCGAAGAAAGCGAGTCGACGCGATGGGCGGCAGGCGCGGTGCTTTGCGCTCAGATCATGGTCTATTACAAGGAGACTGCATTTCTCCTGCTTCTGGGCTTTGCCGGTGCGAGGCTCCTGTTGCGCTGCAGAAGCGGACGCCTTGCAGGATGGGACTATGATCGCCTTCGCGACAGGCTAGCTCGTCTCGATTGGAGCCTCGTCGGTGTGGCGATCCTGTTCTTGCTCTATTACTTCGGGGCGGCGGGTCTTCACCCCAACGTGAATTATGCCATCGCCTACCGGCAACCATTCGTCGGGATGCTGCTCAGATATACGAAGCACGACGTCTTGGTCTGGCTGTTGGTGGTCGTCGCGGTGGGCAGGATTTATCTGATCCTGCGCCGCCGGGCGGCATCGCTGCCGCTGTGGGATGGACTGGCCATCGGTGGCGTCGCCTGCTTCCTTTCCTACCTTTACCTGCGAATTTACCAGCCCTGGTATTTGGCGCCGGTAGACCTCATCGCAGTGTTATATGCCGGTCGGTTTGCGGTTCTGTCATTGGGAAGGACGCGCTTATGGCGCAAGTCCATCATATTGATGTTGGTATTCATCGTCGTGTTTCAGAACGTCGTTTTTTCTGCTGTAAGTATATTTGAACGGAAAAACGCGATTCACGGGAAGGTCGAGATAGCGCGCGTCGTCGGGGAACAGTACCGTATGCGCACGGCACATCCCCTTAGGCTGTTTTTCCCCTTTGCCGCCCCGTATTCGATTATGGAATTTGCTGCTTACCTCAGCTATCGTGGGATTCCAGTAGAAGGCGCCAATAGTGCCGATGCCGGACCCGAGGGCGCTGTGTTGGCCGGTCGGGCTGTTGCCAAGGATGGCCCTTGTATGGACTACTTTACGATCAGGTGTCTCGCCGCCGATCGACCCGCTCCGGGCGACCTCGTGATCGTGCTGCCGGACGACGGGGCATCGCGCGCGCAGGCTTCGCCTTATCGAGCGCGCGGTGAACTGTTCAGCTACGAGCCTGTTCCGGGTTTTCGGCATGCGCTGGTTGCCGATCTTGCCGGTGATCTCCGGATAATCATCCCCGAATCGCTGGATCGCTGGATGGACGGTTCGGTGGCGATATGGCAATAGTCTTGCTCAGGCGATGGATTGCGAGCCGCAGTCGGGGTCAGGAGTTACGCGTTTGACCGCGATGGCGGCGCGCACCCTCGGGCCGGGCGGATCCGGCCGCCGAGTACAACAGCGCTCGTCCGGGGCCGGCGCCGAAGGCGGGCGCGCCGGCTGTTGAAGGCGACGGCGCCCGGCAGCGGCAAGGTTCGCATTGCGGCCAAAAAAACGTCAGAAGTGGCGTCTACCAGCAAACACAACCAGAGAAGGTAGAACGCCCCGCCGTGTTTTTCCCTGAAAAGGCGGGAATTTTCCGTAAGTCCCATTTGCGCCAAAGGCCTGTGTCTCTCACCGATAGAAAAGTCACAATTTCTCACCGATAGAAATGTCACAAGGAGGTGGGCTGGACGGACAATTAGGCATTGAACTGATGGTGGAACGGGCTGCGGCGGGCGAGGCGCCGTCAAGCCCGCAGCCGCCGGAGGCGGGGGCCCGCAGGGCCAGGCTTTACGGCGTCTCGTCCGCCGCAGAGAATCGGAACCGACAGACAATGTCGACAAGCCGGTGCGGTGCCGGTTTGTCGGTGTGGCAACCGGACCAGCTTCAGCCGACTTTGAACATATGGCCGACCTGCCCTTGACGGCGTGGCGCGGACTGACTGCGAGCTTCCGCGCGTTCGATCTGCCGCTCACGGATATGCGAGAGGACGGCGCCGAGATGCTTGTTCTCGACGATGGTGGCCTGCGAGACCTGCCGCAGCTTGTCAAAAGTGGTGTAAGGCAGGTCGAGCCCGCGGTAACGGATCGCCAGCCGGCCGTCGGGATAATCGACGATGGTGACGCGCTTGCGGCGGAGCTCGCGGGTGATCTCGTTGGGCTCGAGCAGGAAGACGACCTTGTCGTATTGCAGGGTCAAGTTATTGGAAACCGTCCGCTCTTCGCGCCAGGCGAAGACGTCGGCGAGATTGTCGTCGGCCGACAATGGCCGATGGAGGTTCTTGGGGTTGTGCGGCTCCTTGCCGAAGCGGGCGTTGTAATCGGCCAGGAAACCCGCAAGCAGTTGATTGCCGGCGGCAATCGTACTGATACCTTGCAGACGAAGCTCCTTGACCAGGCGATCTTGCAAGGTCTTGTTGGCGCGCTCGACGCGGCCCTTCGCTTGTGGCGTGTTGGCGCAAAGAATGTCGATGTTGAGCGCGTGCAGCGACCGTCCGAACTGGGTCATGCCGTCGCCCTGGACTGCCCCGGCGGTATTGACCCGAAAGACGCCATGCTTGTCGCTGTAGAACGCGACCGGCTTGCCATGCGCTTCGAGATACTCCCGCGTCGCCTGGAAGTAGTCGAAGGTCGATTCCGTCTCGACGAACTTCAGGTGCATCAGGCGGCTGGTGGCGTCGTCGACATAAACGAGAAGGGTGGATTGCGGGCCGCGGTCCTCGAACCACCAGTGCTCGGAGCCGTCGATCTGCACCAGCTCACCCAGACAATCGCGCCGAGCGCGAGGTTGATGGACGCGCTTTAGCCGGTCTTTCCGTCGAACCCAAAGGCCGGCGCCGATCATCCATTGCCGCAACGTCTCGACCCCGAGATCCAGGCCATGAAGCTCCGACAGCTTCTCGGCCGCCAGGGTCGGGCCAAAATCGGCGTAGCGCTCACCCACAATGGCCAGCACGGTCTCCCGGAACACCGAACCCAGAGCGCGGTTGCTCGGCCCGCCGCGCTTGCGTGAAATCAGACCGTCCGCACCATCGGCCCGGAAGGCTTGCAGCAGTCGGTAGATCTGTCTTCGGCCGACGCCAATCAGCCCCGTGGCGTCCGCAACCGATAGCCGTCCGTCGGCAATATCGATTAGCACCCGCAGGCGCGTCAGCTCGTTGCGGCTCATCGTGATCACCGTCATCCCACGCCACCTCGATAAGCCTCAGGCAAACCGAGGAGCGTGACATCTCTATCGGTGAGGCCGGTGACGTTTCTATCGGTGATCTACAGCCTGAGAGGAACGCGCGGCCCTGTAGAATTGCCCCATGAGCAGGAAACCCGCCGCCGATGACCCTCCCGCCCGAATGTCTATCGCTTAGAGGGGTCTGCACCGTTGTCGTCGAAATATTTTCATACGAGGCTGGATGCTATGTGTAATCCGATAGCGGCCGAAGTCTGCTCCGGGCAATACACGCGTCCGTCACCGATCGCTTACCTTGCCGAGAAATCAAAGGGCTATGCCGGCAATTTGGTAATCCCAGCAGTTAAGACACGCTGGTCTTACGGCGGCTGACCCATTGGAAGAGGCCTCACGGCTATCAAGGGTTAATTCTCCGAACCACAAAGGCGTCAGGCCATTCCTGTAGATGGAAGCCCGGTCCGCGGAAAGGCGTGGCGGCGAGCGCCGCCTCCCTATCTGCGTTGAGTGCAATTGCCACAACGTCACAACCGGGGCGGGTCTCATTAAGGCAACCGAGCTCTTGGACGACGCCTGAGTCGAACGGGCTTCCTTTTTGGACGAAACGCTCGTCCGACAAGTAATAGGACAACAACCATGGCGGCAAATTTTGGTAATAGACCAATATTTCGCGCCGATCGCATCTTGTATTTTCGATCACGTAAGCAGCCGGCTCGCGCCAACTGGCCTTCGGCTTCTCGGTAAGTATGAATGACAGGAACAACGCGACCGCGGTGGTAATCAACAAGGCTTGCGCTCGCCGGTCGGACAGGATTTCCACAATCACCAACGCGAAGCCCAACCAGGTGGCCATGCGCACGCCCGTGAGGTGGCGCTCATGCAAAATCGGAGTATGGAAATAAGTAAGAAACCGAAACTACCAAATTGACCCCTATACGCCGGCCATAGCACCTCCCAACACTTCGGCCCTTTATTAAGGGTGATAGTTTATCTCGTCCAGGCGAGTTTGACACCATTCCGGAAGCCAACACATTCCGGAAGCCACATCGCTTTCGAATACGCGAAATAACCCTCACCGTCCGGCCCGACATGGGCTCTTAATTTAGGTGATCCTGAAGTGGGCCGCGGGTGGTGTGATCAAAGCGACGGGCTTCTCTTCAAGGTCGGCTGAACTTTTCTACGAGCCGGGCGTGCTGGTGCCCGCCCGGTAAACACCGGTGCGGTTTCGAGCATAGTGCCGCGATCGGCGGTCGGCCGCTGCGCTACGCAAAGGCTCCGCGCCCCGCCCGTCGTCCGACTTGGGCACTGAACCTCGCCGGGTCTACCCGCTCGCCGGTTAAGGGCGCAAATCGCGATCGTCATCAAGCGAGTTGTGCAAATTGATGCAGAGCCATCACCGCTGCACGCCACGCCTGCGGTAGGCACGAAATTCGCACGCATAGATTAAGATTTCCTCACATGACGCCGTGATGGTTAGGGACCGGACGCCTTGCAGTGCGACTATGATCATCTGAAGGATCACGCTCCTCTCATGCTTCCGCGCCGAGCGCGTTAGCGATTGCCTGCAGGAACTCGGTCCGAAACCGCAAATCCGGCTCCAGATGATTGCCTTCTGCCCATTCGTTCCATGATTTTAGAAATATCAAGCGCCGCTCAAGTGGCCGGTGCGCGAGCGCGGCAACCGCGTTATTTAGCGCTCGGAGAAATGCCTGCGGCGTAGCGCCATCGAGCAGAAAGCCGTTGCAACCTGATCGGGGCGTATTGTCCCACGCGTGGGCGAGGCACGGATACCACGCGTCGTTCGCCGCCGCGGTCGGAAGCTCTCTCTCAGAGAAGGATCTATAGGACAGGATGGTCGGCAGTCCTCGCCAAATGCGAAGCTTATTTTGCGCCCATCTGAGCGGCTGGCGTCGGGATATCCACCGGGTATCGGGCCACGCCGGTTGGGTGATCCTGGCATCGAAGCCGTGGGCTGCCGGGTCCCAATCGTGAGAAAATGCCATGCCCGCGATGTGTAGTCCACCCAGCCCGGCATCGGTCGCCATCGCACGCCAAAATGCGAGCGTAGCGACCGCATCCGGCAATTCGTTCGGCTGGAAGATCAGAAAGACCGGTTTCCCGTCCATCCGAATATAGCGCTGGTCGGTGAAGGCGGGAAGCAGCGCCCGGAAATGCGCTTCGTGGTCGGCACGGCCCGGGTAGGTCTGCTCGATCAGAACGCGGTTCGGCTCGCCGTACCAAACCCCGCTCCAGGTCGCATTAGCCCAGCAAAGGCAGAACGGAAAATCCGGCTCGCCGGAATGAAGCACCTCGTTAAAGGGCCGCTCTAAAATCCGCCGGCCGGCGAACCAATAATGGTAATAACAAAATCCCTCAATGCCGTACCGATGGGCCAGGGCAGCCTGCGCTTCCCGCGTTTCCGGCACGCGCAGATCATAAAATCCGAGATCGGCAGGGACGTGCGGTTGATAATGCCCGCGGAACATAGGCTTTGCCCTTGCCGTATTCGTCCATTCTGTAAAGCCCTTTCCCCACCACTCGTCGTTCTCGGGTATCGGGTGGAATTGTGGCAAATATAGCGCAATCGCACGGGCCCGTCTGGTGTAGGTGGGCCGGAACTTTCGGGGATGCCCCCCCGATCGGGGTGCGTTGGTTGAGCTTGGAAATATCTTGTTTTGTTGTTCATCAGGACAATCGAAACTGTCCGTTCTCAAACTATTCATTGGGCCAACTCAACACTCTCGTGGTCAGAACACAACAGATGGTAGCGTGAACAAGCGAGGGTTTCTGCGGGTTTCGGCCGTGCCGCGAGGGTGCCAAATGTCAGGTTCTCACCACTAGCAAAGCTGTAGCAGCAACATTCGGTCGTGGCTTGCTCTCGGCCGATGAATGCGCCCATAGCGCCCGGTCTGCTTGGGCCGAGGCGCTGCGTCGCCTGCGCTTCGAAGCTCTTCTCCGGCGTCGTTAATGCGAGCTAGGCGCGCTGGGGCGAAACCATATGTCAAACCCGCGATCCGCCAAATCCAACGCGCGTCGGTGCGGCGGGGACCAAGCCACGATACTGGCGGAAACCGCAAAGCCTTCTTTTGCGCGGTCCACCGCGGTTCGCGACCAAAGCTCCTCGCAGCCGCCCCACGACTTGCCATATCCCGTAGCAATGAATGGGCTCTTCTTCTGCTTAAAAGGCTCTTCGAGAAAAGCTTCAGATCTCTCTTCTCGATCTAATCTTTCGGTTGCAAAATCGTAAAGCACGCACGGTTGTGTTCCCCGGGTTTGACCCTATCCGAAGCAATTCCAGACAAATATGCCACGCCAAATAGGACCCGTCGAGGGTCTGACCGAATGATCTCAACCCGTCTCGGTGATGTTGCCAGAAAGCGCGTCCCCGGAGCCGCACCGCTTCCGATGCTAGGACGCCGTAATACATTCGTCTTGTTTCCTTTATCAATGCGGCGGCCTCATGCGGCGCTAAGAAGGTAGGCGCGTAACGGAGAACTATCCCGTATCGTATTACCGAATAAAATCGCCAATGTTGTAAACCGGCTCTACAAGTGATCGAATCATTGTCCGTCCGCCAAAACGAAAGTACTTGATGAACAAAACCAAAATCCCAGTGTTCGAGCAGTTGCATGTGCTTCTCAAAATCCTCGTCATAAAATAGCCCATCGCTATAAAAGGGTTGTTGCTGTCGAACCAGAGAGGAACGGTACATTACCGTTGTCGGTGTCCCAAATATGTAGATTCCTGTCCGCAAATACCATTGGGCACAGTCTCTACCCGAGAATATTGTCATCGGATACGGATAGCCTGACTCCAGAATTGTGTCTCCTCTTAGCGAATATGAGGAAACGAGCCCGATCGTATCGGATTGCTCAAATGTCGTGACCATCAGTCGCAGGCATTCGGGGAAAATATAGTCATCCGCCTGCACGATCTTGCAATACTTGCTGTTCTCCGAGATCTCGATGAGCGCCCCGTTATAATTCTGGACCTGTGACAGAAACTGGGAACGGGGAATCAGCCGAATTCGCGGATCGCGACGCGCGTAACTCTCGGCAATCTCCGTCGAGCCGTCGGTGCTACAATTGTCGACGAGAATATACTCGAACTCTGCGTAGGTCTGGGCGAGAACGCTCTCGATGCATTGGGCCAGATAGGGCGCCGTGTTGTAGAACGGGGTCACGACGCTGACGAGGGGTCGGCTCGCCGCCGTCGCGCGATTATCGGTTGCATCGGCGCACGCAAGCTCGGCGCGCGGCCACCCGCTGCGGTCTCCGATCGGTTCATCTCCGTCGTGGGGCAATTTCACGCCTTTCGGCGCTCACGCCCGGCGGTCGCTGAGCGGCAGTCGCCGCGGCAGGGGCTCGGCCTCGGACCGGTCGCTCGCGTCTTTCCATACCTCCCAGGGCGGCTGTCCGCCCTCGTACAGATCGTCGAGCTGCTGCTTGTCCTTGAACGTATCCATCGCGGCGAAGAAGCCGTCATATTCGAAGGCGGCGAGCTGCCTTTTCTGGATCAGCCTCCGGAACGGCTCGATGACGAGTTCTTCGCCGGGCCGCATATAGCGGAATATCTCCTGCTTCAAGACAAAGAACCCGGCATTGATCCGCATTCCCGACCGAGTCAGCTCCTTGATGCTCGTTACGAGGCCGTCGTCGCCGGTCTCCGCAACGTGGTAGCTCAGATTGGGCCGCACGCTCAGGAAAGTGGCGATCCTATTGCGCTGGCGCGCGAAATCCAGGTAGCGCGGGAGATCGAGGTTGGTCAAGCCATCGGTGTAATTCGCCAGAAACAGCTCTTCATCCGCCAGATATTTTTCCACCGCCAGCAATCTTTGCCCCACATTGGAGCGCAGCCCGGTATCAGCGAAGGTAATGTTCCAATCATGGATGTCGCTGTTGGCGAGCTCCAGGTTCTTGCCCCCTTTCGAAAAAACAAAGTCGTTCGACAGGTATTCATTATAATTCAGAAAATACTCTTTGATCAGATCGCCGCGGTAGCCGAGACACAAGATGAAATCCTTGTAGCCGTAGTGCGCGAAGTATTTCATCACGTGCCAGAGGATCGGGCGATATCCGATTGGGACCATCGGCTTTGGGATGTGATCGGCATAGTCCCGCAACCGCAATCCGAGACCGCCGCAAAATAACACGACTTTCATCAAACTCGCTCCGACATCACCGCGGGCGATGCCCTGCTGTCAATTGAACCTCCTGAAGACTGGTTTGACGGGACGGCCGACAAGATACTGTTCGACGCCGTCTTCCAGCGCCTTGCGATAGACGCTCAGGGCTTCGCCGACAGCGTCTACCGTACGGTCAATGTCCTCGTCAGAATGAGAAAAGCTGACGACCATCGACGGCATCAGCAAACCACGCTGAATCGTCTCCTGCAAAAACAGCGCACGAAAGGCTTGCGAAGGCTGTTTTGATTGGTCTCGCGTAGCGTAGATTAGGTTTGACGATCTGCCTAGCACCTCGAAGTATCCCTCGAGGTCGAGCGACTGAATCACTTCGTCGATCCCGCGGCGCAACCGGTCCCCCTGCCGATGGAGGCACTCGACCACCTGCTCTTGTTTGTATATTTTGATGGTTTCGATTGCCGCGGCGAGCGAATGGGTTTCCGCGCCGTGGGTCGTGGAGAGCAGGAACACCCGCTCCTTGTCGTGCCGCAAGCCTCCCAGCTCCATGATCTCCTTCTTGCCGGCAAGCGCCGAAACCGAAAACCCGTTCGCCATTGCCTTGCCAAAGGCAGAGAGGTCCGGCGCCACGCCGTAATACTTCTGCGCACCACCGAGGTGCCAGCGAAACCCGGTGATCATTTCGTCGAGGATAAAGACCGCCCCTTCCGTTCGACACAACTTCCCCACCGAGGCGAGGAAATCAGCTTTTGGCTCCGCCGTCGTCGCCGCTTCCATTACTACACCAGCAATTGCCCCGGGATATTGGGCAAACAGGGCGCGCAAGTTTTCAATGTCGTTGTAGCGGAACGGCACCGTCAGTTCGCGGACCGCGCGCGGGATACCCGCCGACATTGGGGTGCTCCCAATGAACCAGTCATCTACTGAAAAAAACGGGTGATCCGCACATCGGGCAATCATGTCGCGACCGGTATACGCCCTGGACAGGCGCACTGCAGCGCTAACCGCATCCGACCCGTTCTTGGCGAATTTGATCATGTCCGCCTTGTCGACGAGCTCAAGGAGCTTTTGCGCACATTCAAGCTCTATCGTGGCCGGGCGAGTAAAGTTGCTTCCCTTCAGCATCTGGCGGTAGGCGGCTTCGACAACGGACCGATGGCCGTGGCCCAATGTCACGGCCCGCAATCCCATGCCATATTCGATGAATTCGTTGCCGTCGACGTCCCAAACATGGCAACCATCGCCCCGCACCAGGAAACCTGGCGCCAAGACTGGATACTGATCATCCCCTTTGGCATAGGTGTGGGCGCCACCCGGGATAATCGAATGTGCTCTTTCCCGCCAGATGGCTGACTGGGTAAAGGTCATCCGATCCCGGTTTTTTCCTGGCTGCACAGAAGTGGTCCCTCTTGGATCTAAATTTCCCGCGTCCTAAAGGATGCCGTTGCGTCGGCCCCGTTTGAAATTTGCTCGGCAACACATCGCCGAGCAAGTGCGCACGCAAGCCAGCTCGTAATTTGAGCATTCGCCGGAGGACATCCCCAAGAAAATCAGTGATTCCTACGCTATTTATCGCAAGGACGTGGTTGATTGTCCAGGCTAAAAATCTTGGCTATAATGACGATCGAAAAGGGACGATCGGAAAGAGTTAGGTTAACGAGGCGAGGGCGCCCTAGGCCCGAAAGGTCATTACTACTCTAGCTGAAGCGAACGCGAATTTGAGACACAGCGCTGCATCACCTGGCGGACTTGGGTACGCAAACCCCGACGAAAGCGGGGACGCCATGATGGCGCTCATCGAAAGAATCTTCCCGATCTGCCGGAGCATTACCGGGAATGGTGTAAGAGAAACGCTGGCCATCCTCCGAAATCACATCCCGCTCGAGCTGAATGAGGTCCCTTCGGGGACCAAGGTTTTTGACTGGACCATACCACCCGAGTGGAACATCCGAGCCGCGTATATCGCGCGCCCTGACGGCACGCGCGTTGTCGATTTTGCAGCCAACAATCTCCACATTGTCCAGTACAGCCGGGCAGTCGATGCGATTATGCCGCTCGCGGAGCTGCGCCCCCATCTCCACAGTTTGCCGGATCAGCCGGACTGGATTCCCTATCGCACGTCCTATTACAGCGAAAACTGGGGCTTTTGCCTGACCCATCGCCAGCTGTCGACGTTGCCCGACGGGCCCTATCGGGTGTTCATCGACTCCGATTTGGCATCTGGTCATCTCAGCTATGGCGAGCTGCTGATCCCGGGTAAGACCGACGACACCGTCCTCTTCTCTTGCCATATCTGCCACCCCTCGCTCGCCAACGACAACCTTTCGGGGATCGCGGTCGCGACGATGTTGGCACAGCATGTCCGAACCCTTCGGCCGCGCTACAGCTATCGCTTCTTATTCATCCCCGGCACCATCGGTTCGCTCACTTGGCTCGCGCGTAATGAGGATAAGGTCGGACGGATCGTCTCCGGCCTCGTCCTTTCATGCCTTGGCGATGCAGGAGGCATGACTTATAAACAGAGCCGCCGCGGGGACGCCGCGATTGATCGCATCGTCGCGCATGTGCTGTGCCACGATGAGGTCCCCCACCGTATCACGCCCTTCGTGCCTTATGGCTACGACGAGCGGCAGTATTGCTCACCGGGTTTTGATCTGCCGATTGGTTGCCTGATGCGGACACCAAATGGAGGGTATCCTGAATACCACAGCTCCGCCGACAATCTCTCCCTCCTCCGTTCCGACAGCCTCGCCCATTCGCTCGCCGTTTTAAAGCGTATCATCGCGGTCATCGAGGGCGATGCCGTCTACTGCAGCCGCAATCCTAAAGGCGAACCGCAGCTCGGCCGGCGCGGGCTCTACGGCGCGATGGGCGGACAGCGGATAGCCGGCTATGATCAGATGGCGCTGCTCTGGGTACTCAACCTCGCGGACGGGCAGCACTCACTGCTCGATACGGCCGAACGCGCTGGGCTTCCCTTCGACACAATCAGAGCGGCCGCCGACGCCCTTGCCGCTGCCGATCTTCTCGGTCCAATGCTTCTCGAGCGGTGACGTCGGAGAGGCGACCTCCCGACCACCGAACGCCAAATCTAAACTGATGGAGGCCTATCCATATGAGCAATATATATTTCGACACCCTATGCTCCGACCAGGATAGACGCAACGCCTTATATCACGGCGACATATTTGTCTATTCACCTTCCGCTGCGACAAAGCAGCTTTGCCGATTGGCAGAACAGCTTACAAATGAAGCCTTTGCGCCGCATGACCCACGCAAGATAGACAGTGTTCTTAACATGGAAGAGTGCGCGGCCATTCTCGCCAAATTGAAGCCTGCGTTCATTCACCACCCGGAATGTAAACGTCTCTTGCCGGAAATTATTTGTTCAATCGGAGGCGATCCAGACGAAGTTTATTTCGATGTTCCACGCTTGCGTTCTGCCTATCCGACGACTTACCTGACTTCGGGGATCGCCTACGCTTTTCATCCGCATCGCGACACTTGGTATTCCGCACCGTTGTGCCAAATCAACTGGTGGCTACCCATAACAGAGATCGTGCCGCAGAATTGCTTGGGATTTTATCTGGAATATTTTCACAGACCACTGCAAAATAATTCCGCAATCTATAATTACAGCGAGTGGAACAGAACATCTCGGGCCGAAGCGGCCAAACACGTCAAGTCGGATACCCGGGAGCAGCCGAAGCCGCAGGAGAACATCGAGATCGAATCGGTCAAGATCATTTGTCCGCCTGGCGGGCTCATCTTGTTTTCCGGCGCCCATCTGCACGAGACGGTGCCGAACACGAGTGGTGTCGCCCGCTACAGCATCGACTTTCGGACGGTTCACCGCGGGGATGCCGTCGCGCATCTTGGCGCCGCAAACGTCGACTCGCGCTGCACCGGAACGACGATGAACGACTATCTCCGTTGCTCGGACCTCCGCCATTTGCCGGAGGAATTGGTCGCCTCGTACGAGGACGAAATCCGCAACATCTAGCCTCAGAGATGCTGGCCGGTCCTGTGGCGGCCAGGGCTTATTAATCTTTCCCGAGCGCAGAGAGCGCGATGAAAAAAAATACGGAATTGTGCACTTGACAAACCGGCGGCACAAAACCACCTTATAGGTTGAGCGCGTCCTAGGCTGGCTTAGGCGGCGTCTTCCGTTGCCGATTCGTGCGGGCCTTCTTCAGAGGGGGAGCCTTGCCGGTCTGAAGGGCGGCGCGCAGCGCGTCCTCAATCGAGAGCGGATAGAGCGACAGTTTCTCTCGTTTGGAGCCGGTTGTGTTGGTCGGTCTCTTGTTCTTCGCCTTCATGTCAGGGCTTGGGTGGCTCGGGGGTAGGTTGCTGGGGAGTGGTCGGCGGTATCACGATAATCTGAGGGGCCGGTTGAACTTGCCGGGTTGCAGTGATCGAATTGGCGATGGCGCTCGTCTGCGCGGCCATTTCGGCTCGCATGGCTCGGAATTCGTCGGAGAGGCGTTGGGGAATGGCCTCTATCTTGGCGTTAAGGGTGTTGGAGAACGCGTCTATTTTGCCATCGAGTTGATTGAATTGAACACCAAAGAACCCAAACCCAAAAACCATCACCGTAGCGACGAGCCCTACCGCGCCAGCGAGAATCGTAAAACTGTGGCGCAGGCCGTCGAGCGCCCCCTTCAGTTCGCCCAGACGATTATCGACCGATGATCGCCATCCCTCATCCATGACGGCATCATGGGGTGGTATATTGCCCGTCGCAAGGGGGGCCGCATCCGGGGTTTCCCGTGGTCGGCCGATTCCAAGATCTAGAGGGGGTGCGCGCGCCCTCTCGCGTTCCATCTGTTCATGGCGAGCGACAAACTCATTGACGTCCTCTGGGGTAAACCTTCCGCTCCTTGTCAGTGCCTCTCGAAGTTGCTCGGGTGTGATTTCCATCTAGCCATTCCACATGCGCTCGCGCCTGCCGGCCCAGCCTCGCAATGGCTGCTTGCTGTGGCAATTCGGGCAGACCCGTGCTGCCGGAAGCAACTCGCTACCACACTTGACGCAGGGCACGCGCCGTGTATGGCGGGCACTTCGCCGACTCGCTCTCGAGATGCTGGGCAGCAGCATCAATGCAAGCACTATAAAGATCAGAAGAAGAAACCCCTCGATCATCGCGGTTTAGGAGGCTTCAATGACGGAACAAGTTTCATTGGCCACAGTTATGGAGGAACTCGCCTCTATAAGCGAAACTGGGAGATCTGCTTTCTTGTCTCTTCCGTATCTCGACGTAGCATGTCATCTCGATAGACCCATAGAGATGCTTCATCTAGTTCGTGCATGCGAACGTCTCTCCAAGAGACGACCATTTCCTTCAATGCAGGAATTAATTCATGAAGCTTTCTGCGGCCCCGAACTCGAAACGAATTCGTCAGCAGATTGCATCATAGACCGAGCATCGACTTCTGCCCTCGACAACGCGAACGGCGACAACTCGAAATCCAATATTGCGATCAAATGAATGACACGCCCGAACTGACGCAGAGGCTTCTTAGAGTTGGCGAGCAGCTCATCAAGCCACGCGTCCGCTTCTGTTGGGGACTTTATTGCCCGGAACTCTCGGTCAATCTGAAGCGAGCAACTCAGTGCGAGCCAAGCGCGATTGTTGTCCGAGAGTGCTGAAAAAAATGTCCTGATAGCGGAGGGTGGATTCACTTCGACCACATGCACCTTCCTTGTTCGGGTGCCCTTGGAATTGAGGCGCGGCAACCTGGGCAAGGTCTCCAGGCTTTCGGCGGCCAAACCTAGCCGCGTCAGAGAAGGTTATATCTCAGTCATGAAGGAAAACGCCAGCTGAACCGGTACGACGCGGGCCGGTTCTAATGCAGGCTTGGTGATCAGGCTACCGATAAGTGAGCCGTCTGCCTAGGGTTTGCCGAATTGCGACCTCGGTCCGCTCTGCATCGGTAGTAGAGCGATAATCCCAACGGAACGAAAATTCGTCGCAATAACGGTCGAGATGTTGCTTGCTAATGTGGTGGAAGGAGCCAATTACGCCGCGCTTCAATAGCGCAAAGTACGACTCAGCCGAATTCACGTGCGCATCGCCGCGGGCGTATTCGCCAGCCGAATGCGTGACGATTTCGTGGCCTCCCTCGAATTCGGTCCCGATCCCGTGATAGGCTGCCCACTCGTCAGTCATGATCTTAGCGGAGCGATCGACGTTCTCTCGGATTGCGCCCTTCAATGTAGCGCCGTCAACCTGATCGATCTTGCGCGCCCGCACCCGGCCATCCCGTTCGACCAATGCCATGACCGGCGTTTTCTTCGTGCCACGGCCGCGCTTGGCCTTCTCGTCTGAGCCGGGGCGCGGCTTGCCGCCAACATAGGTTTCGTCAACCTCGACAGTGCCCTTCAGCAGCGAGGCCATAGGCTCCCGGCTCATTGCGTGACGGATGCGCATCGCCATGTGCCAAGCGGTCTTATAGGAACCAAATTCGAGCTCGCGCTGCAATTGGAGTGCACTGATTCCCTTCTTTGCAGAGCACATCAGCGTGAACGCCATTAGCCATTTGCGTAGCGGGATATGGCTGTCCTCAAGGATCGTTCCTATCGTGACTGTGAATTGACCATAGCAGTCATTGCATTTGTGAACGCCATCCCGGTGCGCCTCGCCGTGAAACTTCGTGATGTTGTCTGATGCGCCGCAATGCGGGCAAACCGGACCATCCGGCCACATGATCCGCTCAATCGTCTCGCGGGCTTCATCCTCGGAAAGAGCGGAGACTTGATTGAGGGTCAACATGGCGCTTGCCTATCAATTTCTACCTATAAGATAGGGACCTAGCGCCGGTTTGTCAAGTGCACAATTCCGTTGTTGTTTTCTCCGACCGCATGGGCTTTGACCCAGGGGTCGAGGAATGTGGCATCGGCCTTGCGTCGGATGATTGATTGTTCGAGCGCGTCGCGGAGCTTCCCAACCGTTAATTCGCCGTTCTTGATGGACGCAAGTTTGGCATCGCTGCGGTTGACTGTGGCGATAAACAGATGTCCACGAATATCAGCCTTGCTTATGCCGTAGTGAAGCATGGCTGCGGTCAGGCGCCGGCGCAACTCGGTCTTGCCGTCCTCGAAACAAATCAGCAGGACACGGCAGCGCACGAAGACGTGTTCGCCGAGCAGGTTTCTGCTGGCTGCGAGCGCGAGCGCCATTGCAATGATGAGAGCGGTTTTCCCGACCGCGCCATCCCCGAATATCGCCATTCCAATGCGATTCCAGTTGTTCCAGTCGCAATCAGAGGGATGGCCCACAGGGTGCGGCCGCAGTGAGATCCGATACTCGTAATCTGGCGAGGGCTTCGCGTGTGGCACTGAGCAGCATCGAAGGACTATTCTTCGATAGGTCGGCTCTGTGAGGCTGACCCGACCAAGCCGGGACATTATCAGACCGCTGCTGGTGACCCGAAGCGGCCCAAGTTGCCTAGCGTCCCAGTGCCAGGGCACTGCCCATAATTTGTAGTTTGGAACTTCTGAACTCCTAATTCGGTTTAGATTAGCGGTCGCTGCCGAAGAAACTCATTGATGCGTGAGGCGAGTCCTCTCCGCGGCTGATGCGAACCAACCGCGACCGATCGAGGACTGAGAAGATGCGGATCGCGCAAGTTTCACCGTTGTACGAAAGCTGTCCGCCCCAGCTCTACGGGGGCACCGAGAGGGTGGTTTCACATCTCGCCGAAGAGCTTGTTCGTCAGGGGCACAAAGTCACTTTGTTCGCCAGCGGCGATTTGCAGACTGATGCGATCCTGAAGGCACCCTGCGACCGGGCGCTGCGTCTCAGTTCCAAGTGCAAGGATCCACTCGTCTATCATTTTATATCGCTCAATCGCGTGGCGCGCAGCGCAGATCCCTTCGACATAATCCATTTCCACACTGACTACCTCCACTTCCCGCTGTTCGCACAGCGCTGGAGGAAGACACTGGCGACGATGCATGGCCGCCTCGATCTGCCGGATCTTCCGCCCGTTCTCCGCGAGTTCGCGATGATGCCATTGGTGTCGATCTCAACCGCGCAGCGCGCGCCCATGCCTTGGGCAAACTGGTACGGCACTGTTTACCACGGCCTGCCGAGGAGCCTATACGCTGCGGGCTCCGGTGATGGCGGCTATCTCGCCTTTATTGGCCGAATCTGTCCGGAGAAGCGGCCGGATTGGGCGATTTAGATCGCCCGCCGTGCGGGTTTGCCGCTGACCATCGCGGCAAAGGTCGACAAGGCTGATCGTACTTATTACAGGATCCGGATCAAGCCGCTGCTCAAAGATCCTCTGGTCGAGTTCGTCGGTGAGATCGGTGACAGCGACAAGGGGGCTTTCCTGGGCGACGCGATGGCGCTGCTCTTTCCGATCGATTGGCCCGAACCGTTTGGCCAGGTGCTCATCGAAGCGATGGCCAACGGGACCCCGGTGATCGCCTTTGGACGAGGTTCCGTTCCTGAGATCATCGATCATGGCATCACTGGGTTTATCGTCGACAGCGTCGATGAGGCAGTAGCGGCGATCCCGCTCGCGAAAGCGCTCGATCGTGGCGCGATCCGACGCCGCTTTGAGGAGCGGTTCTCGGTTGAGCGTATGGCGCGAGATTATGTGGCGCTATACGGCGAAGTCTTGCGACGCGGCACCGCGGGGTGCAGTCTTGAGCTCCGCAGCAACGGCTCACGCGGCGAACGCTGCCTGACCCCCCAAGCGCACGAACTTGACCAAACCGGTACCTGCAGGGGCCGGCGAGGATCGGGTGTCGGCATACGGGGACTTGGAGCCGCTGCTGCAAAGCGTGTTCGCTGCGTGCCACCCTTCCCGTTGTTCAGTGCGTGAGATCGGCGTTCGATGGCAGCAAACAACCCCAAACCTAACCCTAATTACGGCCTTAGCATGGTCCGGGTCGATAAGGATACTGGGCAAGTAAAATGGGCGTTCCAGCCGGTGCCCTTCGAGCTAGACAACGATCCGGATTGGGCCGCTGGCGCGACGGTTATGTCAACGAGCTGTGGAGAGCTAGTTGCGTCAGTGCAGAAGGACGGGTGGTCGTATGCAGTCCAGCCCAGGACAGATTTCGGAACTGAGGGGCTGCTTTTGGCAGTTCCCTCCCGTTGAGGGTAAGCGCCGGAGCAAAAATCCCTCATTGAAGCGGCCGGTCGGTCCGGTTGCGCCGGACCTGCAGCGGGCTCGAAATCGGCAGCGGCCTTGCGGCTACCTCAAGACATATTCCGGCTGGTCACTGAACAACTTGTTGCCACGGAACCGGGCATTGGGGTACCGCAGGGTAAAACCCTTGATAGGGATCGCACCAATACCAAACGGTCGGCGCAGGTGTCCCGGAATAGGGCGCGTAACCATAGCCATAGTCATAGCCACTGTAATAGGGAGCCGTTGCTAGTGCGCCCCCGGGCAGTCCAAGGCCAACACCGAGACCTATCGCGGGTCCAACTCCCCAGCCGCCGCCACGACCGCCGCCATGCCAGCCACCGCCGTTCCGGTTGCCACCACCTCCACGCCAGCTACCGCCACCACCGCCATGTCCGCCGCCGGGGTGGTCAGCGAATGAAGGCAGAGCGGAAAATGCCAGTAACGCAGCCGCCGCAGTCAAAGCTACTAAACGTCTTGTCATTTTCGTTTTCCGGTTACGCCTTGCCAAGAGAGCGAGTGGGGCTAGGTCCTAATTCCGTTCTTTCTTGACCTCGGACAGACGATGGTCGTAAAGGCACTGTCGAGTTGAGGCGTTTTGGTCAGAATACGGGAGCGCGCGGACTGTCGTCATGTCGCGTTGGTCGCGCTGCGCCATTGCGCCGCCGCTTCTGATCGGAAGGCCCGAAGCGTCGACCGGGAAACGAGATGGCGCTGGAGGTTGAAGGTATTGTGGACGGCAGCGTGAACGCTCAGAAAGCGTTGCGCCGATGCCGCTGATTTGAAGCGTTGCATCTTGCGCTCGCGCCGGCGCACCACTTGATGCGAATTCTCCGCCCGATTGTTTTCTCGCAGGCCCTGCTCATGGTGGCAGGAAAGTCCGATGCCGGAAGGCAGCGCCGTAGGAGCGCAACTTGTCGGTCGTCACCCTCGTCGGCGCGAAGCCCTGTTTGCGGAGCAACTTGCGCATCAGCTTGACGGCCGCGACCGGTCGCGACGACGCTGGACCAGGATCTCGAGGACCTCGCCCTCGTGGTCGACGGCACGCCACAGATACATCTGCTTGCCCGCGATCCGGACGACCATTTCGTCGAGATGCCAGCAATCGCTCGGTCGAGGACGGCCCCGTCGCAGGCCCCGAGCGATCGTCGGTCCGAATTTGAGCACCCAACTGCGAACGCTTTCGTAGGACAGGTCGAGGCCACGCTCGGCAAGCAGCTCCTCGACATCTCGATAGGTCAAGGTGAAGCGAAGGTACAGCCACACGGCGTGCTGGATGACGACCGTCGGAAAACGATGCCGGCGATAGGAGATCGGAGCCATGCCCGCAGCCTACGCCAAACCCCTTCGATCCAGCAGGCCGTTTTTCCTGACAGTGCCGTCTGAGCCGATGCTCCGGCTCCGTGACAAATCTTCCATCAGACGATCCACGACTCATACTCGACCGCGCCTTCGAGCGCGTCGTCCTTGCCCCTCCTCGGATTTTTCCATTCCGCGGTAGAGCACTTTTTCCCCGGCCCGGCTATGCGCCGTCAGTTCGGTTCTGAACTGCTTGAAAAGGTCGCTTCGCTCTTTGGCGTCCGCAGTAGAGAGGATGGTTTTTCAGGTGTTCCTTAACCTGGCGGTGATCGGTTTGCAGTGTTTCCAATATCGACATGACACATCTCCAGTGAATAATTCTCTTGTTGGACGTCGGGTAAAGGCAGCCTTGTTTGGCGTCACGATGCTGCCGATAGCGGAATGGGCGGTCCGTTTTCAGTGTTCAACTGGCCGCCAGTGCTCGCATGTACGGCATCGACTACCTGCTCGACTGCTTGCCGTAACGACACGGCGACGAGGTCGGCGCCCGTGAGCGCCACTGCATTCCGCTCCTCTATTTCGTTCTTCTTTAAAGTCCAGAACCCGGCCACAATCGTCGCCTTGGGTAGCTTGCGCCTCAATCGCCGCACGAGGTAGCACGGGTTCGAGAAGCTGCCGGGCTCGAGATAGCAAAGAATGGCCATCGCACGTCGGTCACGTCGAGCCTGAACAGGTTCGGTACCGAAACTGCCTCGCACGGCACCACACGCGCACCAATGCCGTGTTTTTGCAGAAGCTGTGCCAGCATTGCCGCCGATGCCTCATCGAGCGATCCACGGCCGGCAACACATAATACGGCGGTTCCCCGCCAAGGGAGGGCAAGTTCCTCTGGAGCGAAAACCGGCGGTATTACCGCCCCGCCATTATCCCTCTCTTGCTGGGCAGACCCGGGATCGTGGTCGGCAAGATTATCAATGAGTCCATCGACCGCCTCTTTGATCCGGACCCGGTGGTCGTGTTCCAGCGCACCGCGATTTACGTCGAATTGAGCCAGAGTAAGCCCGCCGATGGCGCCTTCGTCGTAGTAGGCCGACAGCGGTTCGGTCTCAAGAAACTCTTCAGCCTGGTGCGCTGCTTCGTCGGGATCCCCGGCGAGCATGCGTTGGTAAAAGGATTCCTCTGGCGCCAATGCAGGTTGGCCGCTGAGAAGCACCTCGAGAAACTGTAAACGTTCGACATGCCGACCCAGGACAACTAGGCACATCGTCAGTG
>CAWBIT010000002.1:0-120880 GCA_963789025.1 uncultured Alphaproteobacteria bacterium | reverse complement strand
GCTCTGGTTTGCTGCGGTCGGCCTGTGCAACGGTCTGAGTGTTCTGGCGATGTACGGCGCGCTCGAATACGGACCAGTTGCAATCATCTCGCCGCTCATTGCCAGCTATCCGTTGGTGACCCTGCTACTGAGCCGTGTATTCCTGAGCAAGGAAGATCTGAGACCGCAGCTTATCGCCGGCGTGACTGCGACAGTCTGTGGCGTCATCTTGCTATTCGTGGCGAAGTAGCGCTCCGACACGTCGAGCAACAAAGTGAGCTTCCCGAATAACCTCCCCCATTATCAGAGGCCGCGTCATCTTCGAAGGGGCGGCATTCGCCGCGTCGCCGCGCCTGAGGCACCCCCAGCTCGGCACCGAAAGCAGTCATTAAGGCCGAAGACTTGGAGTCCCCCAAAAATGCCGGTCTCAGCCCGTGCGGGGACGTCGGCCGACCTTACTCTTAGTTTCTTTCGCTGATACTCAGGACTTAAGTACCGGTGATGATGATCACCCTCCATCTCGTAAAGCCGAACAACCAACTCCTTCCGGGATACGAACGCGCGTTGGCAGCCGGCTGGTCGCCGGAAACCAGTCCTGAGCCTCAACAACGTGGCCCTGGAGTTCCCGGATTTGCGCATCGTCGCGGGACACTCTGTTCCTGCACGCCGGCGCTTGTTGGCTCTTATGGTCGATGCGCCGCGTCATGCCCAAACACTCAGTGTGGCGGGTCATGCAGTTCGACACCTTGCGGCTGCGCCTGATCAAATTCGCCGCCCGCGTCGTCGAACTGAAAACCCACGTCAAGATCCACCTGCCGACCAGCGCCCCCGATCAGGCGATCTTCGCCATGCTGCTCGACCGCCTCCCGCGTCTCGTCACCTGAGAGCCGGGGCGTGATGCCCCGCTATCGCCCTCCGTTCTTCAACCCCAGCGCCGCCCCAATCCCGAAAAACAAACCCGCTGCCGCGGCAGTGATCCCTCATGCCCGTCGCACAGGAGTGCAATCAAAACGCGAGTGCCCTGATGTACGCCCTCCCAATGTATTTTAGTCATGCATTGATCGGGTTAGCACGCCGGATTTCGCCTCTACGAAGCGGGTGCGATCACCCGATATGTGGACGAGGCGTTTCCGGGGCCGCGGCTCCAACCTGGACATCCCCGTGCCCGCGCGCGGATGAACCAGATCATCAGCATCCTCGACAGCTACGCCTATCGGACACTCGTCTGGGATATCTACGTCGAGCGCGTCTCACGGCCGGCCAGCGGTGCCGCCCCCGACGAGCAGCGAATTGCCGCTGCCTTGCCGCGGGCCGAGGTCTGCCTGGCCGCGATCTCAGGGTTGATGGATGAGGCCCCCTGGCTCGCCGGCAAGTCCATCAGCTTGGCCGACTTGCACGCGGCCCCAATGTTCGCGGTCTTCCGATTGGCTCCCGAGGGCCAACGTCTGCTCGATGCCGAAGCTGGGCTCCGGCCGTGGTGGGAGCGGATCAGCACGCGTCCAAGCTTCGTTCGCACCCAAGTGCCGCCCCGGCATGAATCACATGGGGTCGGATAATAGTCATTGGCCGTGGAAAATCTCTCTGTCGGCTCGGCATGGTCTAGGAGCTCGCGAAAATCGTTGCATGGTTTGGCGAGAGGTGCGTTAATCTATGGGTCGGATTTCGGTCCGACCGCGTTCTCGGGGCGGGGTGAAAGTCCCCACCGGCGGTAAATGGCGAGCGATCGCCAAAGCCCGCGAGCGCCCGCCGAGCAATCGGCGGGGTCAGCGGATTCGGTGCGATTCCGAAGCCGACGGTTAAAGTCCGGATGGAAGAGAACGGGAAGATTTGGCGCACGCATGCGTGTCGTCCTTTGAGGACCGTATCGCCCTGATTCTGGTCTCTTAGGACGAGGAGCAGCCATGAATCAGCGCCAGAACCAAGCCACTGCCGAAAATCGAAACGCGCGACGGATAGCCTTCGTGCAAGCCTGCTGGCATAAGGACATCGTCGATCGATGCCGCGTGTCGTTCACTGCCGAAATCGCCAAGCACGGGTTCGGTGACGCAGACATTGACTTCTTTGAGGTGCCCGGATCGTTGGAAATTCCGCTACACGCGCTGTTGCTCGCCGAGAGCGGGCGCCATGCCGCCATCGTTGCCGCCGGGTTCATCGTCGATGGTGGCATTTACCGGCACGAGTTCGTCGCTGAAGCCGTCATCAGCGGGCTGATGCGCGTTCAACTGGACACCAAAGTGCCGGTCATATCGGCCGTCCTGACGCCGCAGAACTTCCATGAGCATGACGAGCACAAGAAGTTCTTCTACGACCATTTCGTCGTTAAGGGCGCCGAGGCGGCAGCGGCTTGCGCCGCAACGGTCAACAAGGTCGGACGCCTGCTGGCGCTGTCCTGACGAGCATGCAGGCGCAGCCTCGTCGGGCGAGCGCAAGGGGTCGGCTCCAAAATTGAGGCCCCCTGGGATCTTGTAATGGTCTTGAGGTCGGCGATCCTGCTTTCCTGAATGGTCCGATCTGCCCGATTGTCAGCAGTTCCATCCATTTGCAGTCGCTGTCGTGGATGGCCGCTTCGCAGCAGGCTGGGCCGCGATACTGGCGACAGCATCATGCTGTTCGAGGAAACCGCGCCGGCCGGCACCGAGACGACATTCCATCTCCACCGCGACAGCGACGAGGTGGCCTACGTACTGAGCGGCGAAATCACGTTTAAGATCGGAGATGAGGTCACCGTCGGCGGGCCGGGCACCTGTGCCTTCCTACCACGCGGTGTGCCGCACGCCTGGAAAAATACCGGTGCCGAAACCGGACGCGTGCTGTTTCTCTATACCCCGGCCGGTGCCGGCGGCTTTTTCGAGGAACAGTTGGCGCGGCCGGCCGGGTCCACCAATGGACCGGAGGCCAACGAGATGCGGCGCCGGCATGGCTGGGAAATCGTCGGTCCGCCGCCTTTTTGACATCAGGTTCAGTCAAAAGCTATCAGGTGCTGCGACGGTCTGCGAGGGATGAACTGCTGCGCCTAAGCCGGCTTGCTGACACTCACTCCGCCAACAAATTCCGCGATCCTGCTAGCGCCACGCACCGCGAGCTGATCGATATTGTACAGCGGCTAGCGCGATAGCGGCCTGATGTCGGAAAAACGCTTTATGAGACTATCTCTCCGAAATACTGCACAGTGCAACCCCCATGCAGCGCTCTGACGTAGAGGACTGGAGATCGGACATGTCGCTCTTCAATATTGGCTTTGTCATCTTCCCCGACTTGACACAGCTCGATTTCACGGGGCCTCTACAGGTGCTTTCACGCCTTCCCCAATCAGCGATCCACATCGTCGCGAAATCGGGGTCACCGGTGCCCAGCGATTGCGGGCTGGGCCTCGTTCCAACGCACACCTTTGCGAACTGTCCGTCCCTCGACTTGCTCTGCGTCCCCGGCGGAAGCTACGGTGTCGTCCAGGCGATCGGCGATCGTGAAACCATAGAGTTCGTCCGCCGGCAGGCGGGTGCTGCAAAGTACGTCACGTCGGTTTGCACCGGTGCCTTCATTTTGGGTGTGGCCGGGTTACTCAAAGGACGGCGGGCAACGACCCATTGGGCCTTTACTGATCTATTGCCTCTTGTCGGGGCGACCCACGAGAAGGCCAGGGTCGTTAGAGACGGCAACGTAATCACCGCGGGTGGCGTCACCTCCGGCATCGATTTTGGGCTCACGGTTGCTGCCGAACTTGCCGGCGAGACAACTGCTCAGACAATCCAGCTCGGGATCGAGTACGACCCGGCACCACCGTTTGATTCCGGTCATCCGGATAGGGCACCGGCTGCTATCAAATCCGCGCTGCTATCCGGCCGCTACGAGGAGGCTAGGTCAGCGTTCCGCGCAGGTATTGATAAGGCCACCCGACTTTGATCGAGTTATAATTAGATTTCTCTACGCGCTAGTCTAGTGCGTTGCAGTCGACGGTTTCTGGATGAGGGCAGGGTGTCCGTAAACCGTGATTCGGGTCTATCGGCCATCTGCGGGATCGAGATGGGGCTGCATGCTGTTCGATTGCGCGGCCCCTGTGGCGCCCGTGACCAATTCCCCTGCGCACACGCTCAGAACCTCAGGAAACTCGTGAAGCTCATCTTTGGCCCGCAGGCAATCCCGTCCACCTGGAGCAGGAATGTCAATCACCTGGCCAGCTCCCCGGCCTCATCCCCCCCCGGGTCTGCCGCCGGGTCTTCAACGTAATCGGGCAGGACCTTCCGTTATCGCTGACGGCCGCAATGCGCCGTAAACAGTCGTCCGCCGTGCCGGGCCAAACGACTATGGAACCTTGGTCTCGCTCGCTGTAACCAAGTGCTGGGCTCGTTTTCTACAGGGTAAGGCTATTCCCGCTGGCGACCTCCTCGACCGTTTGTTCCTCCTTACCGGCCGATCGGCGCGTGCGGCGAATCTCGGTCGGCGGTCTGCCGTAGACTTCAGCAAAGACGGAGTTGAACCGGCGCAGACTGCCAAAGCCCGCCTGCATCGCGATTTCGGTCATCGGCAGGCTGGTCTCGTCGAGGAGGCGTTTGGCTCGCTGAACGCGTGCGGTCCTTGCCGCTTTTGAAGGACTAGCCTGGAGATACCGCGCGAATAGTCGCGTCAGCTGCCTTGACCCCACGCCGAGGCGCTGGGCCAGGCACTCCACAGTGGCTCCCTCCTGATCGAGTGCTCCCTCCTCGGCGATGAGCCGCAGCGCCCGCTCGACGGTCGCCCGGCTCCCGATCCAGGCGCTGCAAAAGGGAGCGGTTTCGGGCCGGCAGCGCAGACACGGACGGAAGCCGGCCGCCTCCGCCGCGGCGGCCGACGGAAAGAACGAAACGTTCGCCGACTGGGCGGGGCGCACCGGACAGACCGGACGGCAATAGATGCCCGTGGTGCGGACGCCGGTATAGAACCGCCCGTCATAAGCGGCGTCTCGCGCCAAGCGCGCCCGATCACATTCCGCAAAGTCGATCGACAGGCGCTCGATAATACTCGCTGCCGCGCTCCGGCCAGACGTTTTTTGGGGATGGAGTCCGGTTTTGGCCAGCAATAGCGGCTCGTTTCCCCTACATCTGACAGCAGGCAGGGCGGTGATCGCCCGCTTCAAGACGCTTTAGGCACCTAACGCTAGCCAGCTCGCGGGAAACAGCACCCGCGACCAAAGGAAGGCGCGTGCCGATCGCGGGTAGACGCGGAGGTGAGATTGCAGCAGCACCGAAACATCGAAGTCGGCGGCGCGACGCTCGAATGCACTCTTTGCGGTTCCGGCACTCCGGTCGTGCTGCTCGCGAATGCCGGCTGCAGCACCGGTTACTTTGACGACCTGGCGCGCGCGCTCGCTGCCCGAGGGTTGCAGACCATTTCCATCAATATGCGCGGCGTTGGAGAGAGTCGCGGCTCGCTCGACGGCGCGACATTGCACGATTTGGCCGCCGATGTGGCTGGGGTCCTCGAAGCTGTGGATTGCGGTCCGGCGCACCTCGTCGGCCATGCCTTCGGCAATCGGGTCGCTCGCTGCCTGGCGGTGGACCGGCCCTCGCTGGTGCGCAGCGTGACTTTGCTTGCTGCGGGCGGTCTCATCGGACCCCCAACGCCACTAGGCACGTCCTTTCGCAACGCTACGGAAGTCAAGATGAACGGCAGCGATTGCGTCACCGTGCTGGGGGCGCGCTGGCTGTCGCCGGCGTCGGATCCGAAAATACTTGCGCAGGTCGAATGCTGGCCGGCGGTGCATCTCGCCCACCTCGCGACCAGCCGGGGTATGGCGCTCGAAGATTGGTGGGGTGCCGGAACAGCCCCGCTTCTCGTGATCCAGGGGCTCGATGATGAAGCGGCTCCGCCGGGCAATGGCCACGCGCTCCGCGAGCAATTCGGCGAGCGCGTCCGGGTTATCGACCTGCCTCGTGCGGGACACTTTCTGCTGTTGGAGCAGCCCGAAGCCGTTACCCGCGCCGTTGCCGAGTTTGTCGGCGCTGGCGCAGTACCTCGCTGACTGCTTGCGGGAGATCGAGAGGAGCCGAAATGGCGCGCTACGACGACACATTTGTGGATCGCTTTCTGGAGCCGTGGAACCGTTGTGGGGCACGAGCGGCAGCGCTCTCCGTTCGGGATTGAGTGGCTGCTTTCACCACGGTCTCAGACCTTCCTTGGGGCCTGTAGGCAGGACGCCGATGCGTCGAAAGCGGCCATTCGAGTGGCAGTGGGAGAACCCGACTTCGTCAGGTGGGCGACGAGATTTTGTGTCGCGCCTCTTCGATTAACCAATCCCTAAATCGCCGGACCGCAGGCTTTTGCAGCGTTTCGGATGTCGCGACCACGTAATAAGCGAATTGCACAGGCCAATTCACCGTGAGCGGCTTTACCAGCTTCTTCGATCGAAGGTCGTCCTCGGCGTAAATATCCCGCACTAGCGCCAACCCTTGTCCCGCGACAGCCGCGCGCACAATCAGGTGGCTTTCCGAAAACGCTGGGCCCTTTTTACAGTTCGGCGCGGCTACGCCATGGGCTTCGAACCAAAGTGGCCAGTCCTGGCGATTGAAGTCGTGGAGCAGAGGAAATGCCAGGCAATCGGCCGGCCCCTTGAGGGGGGCACGGTCTTTAAGCAGGTCGGGGCTCGCGACGACAATGAGTTCGGGAGCAACGAGCCAAGTGGCTTCAAAGCCAGGGTACTTTCCCAACCCATGCCGGATTGCCAAATCGATCGGCTCTCGCCTCAGATCGACCGGGCGGGTGCCCGTCTCCACGGCAATTTCAATATCGGGATAACGTTGCGCGAACATCGCGAGTCGTGGCACCAGCCAAGTCGCCGCGAATGACGGCATCGTACTCATCGTCACACGGCTCGATGACGGGCCGCCGAGTTCGCGATCGACCGCTTCGATCGCACGAAAGGGCTCGGCAAGCGCGGTAAACATGGCTTCACCGGCAGCGTTGAGTTCGACACCAGCGGGGACCCGATTAAACAGCCGGCGTCCAGCCATCTCCTCAAGCTGGCGAATGCGTTGACTGACCGCGCCCGGCGTCAACGCCAACTCATTGGCGGCTCGCTTCATCTTTCCGGCGCGCGCCACGGCGACGAACGTCTGCAGCAGCGCGAAGCGTCTGATCATGATGCGAGTTTAGCACAGCTAAACCTACCCACCAAATCTATCGCTTGCTGGTCCGATACCCGCACTTGATATCCAGGGGACGCACTATTCCAAAACGAGGCCGTCTCGATGACCGATATCATCCTGCACCACTACGAGATCTCTCCCTATTCGGAGAAAGTTCGGATTGGTCTTGGTCTCAAGGGCCTGGCATGGGGATCGGTGGAGATCCCCGTGATTATGCCAAAACCCGACCTGACGGCGCTGACAGGAGGCTACCGTAAAACGCCGGTGTTGCAGATCGGCGCGGACATCTATTGCGATAGCCAGTTGATCATGCGCGAACTCGAGCGCCGGCACCCCACCCCGAGCTTTTATCCAGCCGGCCGCGGCGCGGCCGACGCGCTTGCCTGGTGGGCCGAGAAGACAACGTTCAGCCCAGCTGTCAGCATGGCATTCGCGAAGAAGCCCGACGCGTTGCCCGAGGGATTTCTTGAAGACCGAGCCAAATTCTCCGGCCGAAATATAGACCCCGCCGCAATGATGGCGGCAGTGCCGAACCTGCTCGATCAGCTGCGCGCGCATTTCGATTGGCTAGACCAGAGCCTGGCTGACAGTCGATCATTTTTGCAGGGCTCCGCCGCTAGCCTTGCCGACCTCGCCGCCTACCATCCGATTTGGTTCTTGAAACAAAATTTCGGACTAACAGCCGCGCCGCTCGATGGCTTTCCAAGGCTGCTGAGCTGGGCCGAGCGGGTTGCCGCAATCGGCCACGGCAGACGGAGCCCAATGACCTCCGAACAAGCGCTCGATGTGGCCAGAACCGCTACCTCAATCGCTAAAGCATCCACTGACGCGAAAGATCCCATCGGCCGGAAGCCTGGCCGAGTCGTCAGCGTTACTCCGGACGATACCGGACGCGATCCTGTCATCGGCGAATTGGTTACGTCGGGCATACATGAGATCGTCATCCGGCGCAGCGATCCCGCGATCGGCGAGGTCTGTGTCCATTTTCCGCGCGCCGGCTTCGTGGTCACATCGCCCTAGCGCAATCCCAGCCCTCGCTTGGCACGAGGACCGTTCTCGCACCCATGCTTTTTGCATTCTTTACCTTGCTTTCCGATGCGGCTTCAAAACGGCCATTGGTAACATCCGGATAAGCATGAGTGAATGAATTCAAGGAGAAATCATGGGTATCCTGACCGAAGAGATGAAGCGCGTCGTCACCGACATTCAGCTCTGTTACGCGGCGACTGTTACCCCCGACGGCAAGCCGAACCTGTCGCCGAAGGGCTCGATCACTGTGCTGAGCGACGATGAGCTCGGGTTTGCCGATCTCGCCTCTCCGGCAGAGGGAACCGCGTTGCCCGCTGACGCTACAGAATACGCCTTTGAGCCGCGGGTCGAGACTCACCCTGACGTCACCCCCGCGCAAGAGGCTGTCAGGAAATCGGCGATATGGCTGGATCGGCATCGTGCGTCCTTCGAGACGGCCGCTTTGCGGCCTCCTCAGGATGAGGATTTCTTAATGCCAATAAGGACTTACCTCATGCTGAGGAGCGCCCGCAGGGCGCGTCTCGAAGCACGCACTACCTCACTACAGCCGGATTGGCCAATTTGCTGACAGCCGCGAAAGCGGGGGCCCAGGGCCACCGGTACGGCTCTGCCCACCCTGGATGCCCGCGTACGCGGGCATGACGAGAGGCGGCGACCGCCTCTCGTTAATTGAGGTGGTAGAGGCGGGTCACGTTTTCGCTGGTGATTTTGCGGCGCACGCTCGGCGAGATCGCGGCGAGGTTCTTGTCGAGCACGCGCTGCGAGTCGGGCCAGATGCAGTCGGGGTGCGGGTAGTCGGCGCCCCAGATGATGTTGTCCTCGCCGATCAGCGGGATGATCGGGTCGAGGTACTGGTCCTGCTGATAGGTGACGTAGCCCTGGCGGCGGAAATAGTCGCTCGGCTTGAGTTTGAAATTGAGGCTCCTCGCGCGGTCCGCATACTCGGTGTCGAGGCGGTCGAAGACATAGGGCAGCCAGGTGACCCCCGACTCGCCGAGCACGAAATTGAAATCGGGATATTTCTCGCAGGCGCCCGAGGCCAACAGTGAAACCAGCACCTCCATCGTGTCGAGCTGGAAGAGGGCCGAGCGCACCAGCCGCCATTGGGTGAAATACTGCTTTTCCATCTCCGGCGTGTCGGGCGCGCGCAACGCCTTGAAGCCGGTCGAGTGGAACGAGATCGGGAACCGGCACTGCGCCGCCGCCTCCCACAGGGGATACCATTCGTGGGTATAGAGCGGCGGGGTCATCCGCTTGAAGGCGAGATCGCCGCCGCGCAGCCCCATCTTGGCGCAACGCCGGACCTCGGCGGCCGCCTCGCCCGGGTCGGTGTTCGGGACGATCGCCAGCGGGAACACGCGGTTCGGGTCGGAGCGCTTGGCGAAATCGGCGACCCAGTCGTTGTAGGTCTTGTCGGCCCAGGCGCGCAGTCCCGCGTCGCCGATCAGATCGTTGATCATCAGGCAGCCATAGATGATCTCGGCAGCGAGGCCGTCACGATCGAGATCGGCGAGGCGCAATTCGGGGGTGGTCGGCCGAGGCTTGGCGCCGGGTTGGGAATTCCATTCGAAACCGAGATCCTTCATCTCGTCGATATGGCCGAACATCCCCTTCTGATACGGCAGGAATCCCGGGCCAATACCGTTCCACATCCCTCGGTCTTGGGCGTCGACAAACCAGTGGAGACCGTCATCCATCTCCTCGACGCGGGGCGCCAGCAATTTCCATTTGTTCGGCGCCTCCGACGACCACAGGTCGCGCGGCAGGTAGGTCAGATCGATGTGGTTGTCACCGGAGATCAGCTTTTCTGGCATGATCGACTTCCTCGTACTTCTCCGCAGAATATCGCACCACATCGTAAGGCTGACTGACTATCAGCGCTACAGCAATAAGCCCGCGCGCGGCGCTCGCCTGATCTGCGTTTCCGTGCCTATGATGCCTCCCGGCCAACATTAAGGCGCGAGGGAGAGGACGCATGGCGGTTCAGCTCGGAAGCGGCGAGTACGCCTTCGAGGTTAACGAGAATTGGGCGAAGGTGCCGGACCAAATCACCTTGGGGGACTGCGCCGCGGTCGGCGTCGACCGGCAAAATCGGGTCTATGCCTTCAATCGCGGCGAGCATCCGGTCGCCGTCTTCGATGCCGAAGGCAATCTCCTGCGGACCTGGGGCGAAGGGGTCTTTCACCGGCCGCATGGCGTCCATATGGGGCGGGACGACACGATCTGGCTGACCGATGACGGCGACCACACGGTGCGCAAATGCACGCTCGACGGCAAGGTGCTGATGACGCTCGGCATCCCGGGCGAGCCCAAGCCCTTTATGAGCGGCGAGCCATTCCACCGCTGTACCCACACGGCCTTGTCGCCGCAGGGCGATCTCTACGTCTCGGACGGCTACGGCAATGCCCGCATCCACAAGTACACTGCGGACGGTAACCTCCTGATGTCATGGGGCGAGCCGGGCACAGACCCCGGCCAGTTCAATATTCCGCACAACATCTGCTGCGACCACGACGGCTGGGTCTATGTCGCCGATCGCGAAAACCACCGGGTGCAGGTGTTCGACGGCAACGGCAAGTTCGAGACCCAGTGGAACAATCTGCACCGGCCGAACGGCATGTGCATGGCGACCGGCCGCGACCCGCTTTTCTACATCGGCGAAGGCGGCCCATCCGGCGAGATCAACAAGGATTGGCCCAACATCGGCCCGCGCGTCAGCATTCATACCTCAAAAGGCAAGGTGCTCGCCCGGCTCGGCAAAATGCATACCGGGCTCGCTCCCGGCCAGTTCACCTCGCCGCACGGCATCGCCGTCGACGGGCACGGCAACATCTATGTCGGTGAATTGTCGGGCCGGACCTGGCCGCGCTTTTCCAAGGAGCCGCCGCCCAAGCGTCTGCGGGTCATCCACAAGCTCGTCAAGACCGCCGCCTGACGCCCGCCCTCAGCGGGGCATCGGCGGCAGGGGCGCGTCGGTCGCAAAGCGGAATATTGTCGTCGAGCGAAAATCCTGTCCCGGCTTCAACACCGTCGTCGGAAAATTGGGCTTGTTGGGGCTGTCCGGGAAATGCTGCGTCTCGAGCGTGAACCCCTCGGTCTGGCGGTAGGTCGTGCCGGAGGAGCCGACCACCGAGCCGTTCATGCCGTTGCTGGTGTAGACCTGCACTCCAGGCTCGGTGGTGAAACAATCGATGACGCGGCCGGTGCGCGGGTCATAGCCGCGCGCGGCAAACGTCACGCCGTCGCCGGGGCCTCTGTTCAGCACGAAATTGTGGTCATAGCCATGCGCATAGACCATCTGCTGGAACGCACTGTGCAGCCGGGCGCCGATCGGCATCATCTGCCGGAAGTCGAGCGGTGTGCCTTCGACCGGCGCGATCTCGCCGCTGGGGATCTGATCGGGTCCGGTCGGGGTATAGCGGTCGGCGTTCACCAGCAATGTCTGATCTGAAACCGAACCGGACCCGTTGCCGGCCAAGTTGAAATAGGAATGGTTGGTGAAGTTGATCACCGTATCCTTGTCGGTGCTCGCGACATAGGCGATCTGCAATACATCGTCATTGGTCAGCGTATAAGTGACGTGCGTGGTCAGTGTGCCGGGAAAGTTCTGATCGCCATCCGGGCTGATATAGCTGAGCGTTGCCGCGACCCCGTTCGGCACGGTCAGCGGCGTTACTGTCCAGACCTGACGATCGAGCGCGTTAGGGCCGCCATGCAGCGTGTTGGGGCCATTGTTGGCGATGAGATGGTATGTCTGGCCGCCCAAGGTGAACTGCGCACCGCCTATGCGATTGGCGTAGCGGCCGGTAATTGCGCCGAAATGGCCGGGCAGCGTCTCGTATTCCCGCAAATTGTTGAGGCCGAGCACGATGTCGTCGAGCCGACCGGTGCGGTCGGGGACGTCGATTTCGGTAATGACGCCGCCCAGGCTCAGGAAACGCACGCGCAGGCCGTGGTCGTTGGTCATCGTGAAGATCTCGACCGCCTGCCCGCCTTGCGTCGTGCCGTAAGGCGCATGGTCGAGCGTCGCGGCGCCGGCCGTTTCGCCCGTGACCGAGGCCGCTAGTGCTGCGGCGATTGCGCAGGCGCGCCGCGCGCCCGCGCTGGGTTTCCCCTGCAGGTGGAAGCGTACCCCACCGGTCAGGTCTCTCATGACATTCCCTTCCCACTAAGCGTGCGAGACCGCCGGCACGCGGGATTGGCGCGCCTGGCGCGCGACGAGGAAGCCGATCACCAGGAGGTTGGCGAGATTGAAAAGCGCACCGGCGGCGAAGGCAGGCGCGTAGAAGCCGAAATGGTCATAAAGCGCGCCGGCGAACCAGCCGCCGAACGCCATGCCGGACATCCCGGTGAACAATAATGTCGGCACCCGCCATGACGCCTCGGATGACGGGAAGAGCTCGCGGATCGCGACGACATAGGCCGGGATGATGCCGCTGAACCCCAGGCCGTAGGCGGCGGAGACGGCAAACAGGCCAGCCTCGCTCTGGGTCACCGTGAACGCCGCGATCGCCAGCGCCTGACAGGCCGATCCGGCAAATACCGCGGCGAGCCCGCCGATCCGGTCGGTCAGCCACCCCCAGAACATTCGGCTTAAAAAGGCGCAACCGAGCAGCACCGACAGCATTGCCGCCCCGCGCGCCGCAGGGATGCCGAGATCGCTGCAGAACGCCACGAGATGCCCCGCGGGCATTGCCATTGGCACGCAGCACAGGAACGACGCCGCGCAGAGCAGCGCCTGAACCAGATTTGGTTGCAACCGGAGGGCCTGGGCTCGACGGCGCAGATGGGCCGCCGAGCCTTCCGTCCGGACCGGCGGCGGGGGTGGGCGCAACAACAGCGCCAACGGCACGATCGCCGCTGCGACCACGACGGCGAAACCCACCATTGTCGCCTGCCAGCCGAAGGCGTCCATGCCGCGCTCGAAGACCGTCGGCCAGACGACGCCGGCGATATACTGCCCCGACGAGATCAGCGCGACCGCCGTCCCGCGCCGCCGGTCGAACCAGCGGCTGACATACGTGACGAGCGGTGGGAAATGCGCGCTGTTGCCCAAAAAGCCGATCAGGACGGCGCTGCCGAGCACCAGCGCCCAGGTCTGGCCGATCGCCGAAACCGCCAGGCCCAACGCCGTCATCGCGGCTCCGAAGATCGCAACCTGCCGCATCCCGATCCGATCGGCGATGCGCCCCATAAGGATGCCGCCGAGGCCGGTGCCGAGCCAGACGAGTGAGGCAGCCAAGGCCACCACCGAGCGGTCGGTGTCGAGCGAAGCCGCGATCGGCTTCAGCCCAACGACGACGATCAGCGGTGCGCCATAGGAAAAGGAAAGGATGGCAAGCGTAACCGACGCCGCTACCCAGGAGGAGCGGCTTTCGATGCTGATCGGGTGGTGGCGAGACGTCACCGCCCCCCGCTCACGGTCCGACAAAGAGTCCGGCGCAATGACCCGGTTGAGTGGGCGTGGCCGCGATCGTGCCGCCACGCGGGATGCTATCGACGCAGCTTGCGCCGGCGACTTGGTGCGCGAGCAGCCCGAGCAACCGATCGCACCTGCTCGCGGCCGCGGCTGATGTGCTGGCGGCAAGCATCGCCTCAAGAGCAAGGAAAACAAACCAACGCATCCATCCCTCTCCGCTTGCTGCGCCCGACCGCGCCTTCCGGCGGCACCGGGCGCAGTTATAGGAATTTCGCTTCTCAGCCGATAGCCCGCCAATGGCATGGCTGCCGATCCGCGGCGCGTGATCGGGCTGGTACGGGCATCGGCTCCGGCCTAGAGTTGCGAACCGTCCGATCGAAGAAGGGAGAAACGCATGACCGCCTTCACCTACGACCACATCCATTTGCGCAGCCCGGATGCGGAAGCGACCGCCCGTTGGTACGAGAACATGTTCGGCGCCGAGATCATTCGCTCGGTGCAGTCGGACGGCAGGCCGCGCCTCGACCTCAATCTCGGGGGAGTGGCTGTCTTCATCGCGCAAGTTCCGGCCGAGCAAGCCGTAGCCGCGCCGCCGGAACCGCCCTATCTCGGGCTCGAACATATCGGCTTGCGTGTCGACGGGATCGACCAAGTCGTCGCCGAGCTCAAGCAAAAGGGCGCCGAATTTACCGTGGAACCCAAGACGATCAGACCCGGTGTGCGGATCGCCTTTCTTCGCGGCCCGCAGAATGTCCATATCGAATTGCTGGACAGAAACGCCGCCTGACATTCTCTCCCTGCCCCGCCTGCCCGCGAGCGGGGAGGGCAGGGCAATGGCCGCACCGAAATCCGATGCAGCTCCCTCTCCTTCGGATGCGGGCGGGTGGGGCCGCCCGAACCGGATCTAGGCGAGACGGACCCGGACGGCTTCGGGGCCTTTGCGGCCCTCGGCGATGTCGATCAGCACGCGCTGGCCTTCATTGAGGGTGGCGACCCCGGATCGCTCGAGCACCGAGGCATGGATGAAGGCATCCTTGCCGCCATCGTCGCGAACGATGAAGCCGAACCCCTTCTGGGCATTGAACCACTTCACCGTGCCGGCTTCCTCGACGGTCGCTTCGGTCGAAAGTGGTGCACGGCCAGCCGGCGGCGGATAGGCCGACCGCCGCGGCGCGGGAGCCGACGCCGTGCTGCTGTCGACACTGAGGACCTCGGTGACTTGCGGTCCCTTTTGTCCCGGCGCGACGCGGATTTCGAGCGTTTCACCCGCCTGCACCGCAGTGATGCCGTTGCGTTCGAGCACGCTGGCATGGAGGAACGCGTCCCCCGAGCCGTCCGTCAGCTCGACAAACCCGAAACCTCTCTCGGGTTTGAACCATTTGACGACGGCGCGCACCGGCGGGCCGGATGGTGCGTCGAAACGGGGCTGCGGGAAACGCGGGGCGCCGCCAAATTCCCGGAGATTCGGGTCATACCCATCGTCGTCGAAATCGCGGCGCCGGGTTTGACGAAAATTCCTGTCTCTGATCAAGTCAGCTTCCTGTCGAGTTGGTTCACGGCCCGTTCGGACCGCGGGAGTTGATTGTTCCAAAAAATCGACGCCGGCGCGAGCGGATTAATTGTGACAAAGACCACAGATAAAAAAACCCGCCCGGTTTGCCCATCTTCCATCCACCCAGGCCCTCTACCCCAAGCCTCCAGCCCGTCCACCGTGCGGCGAGATGTCCGGGGCGCGATTTGCCGCTGGAACACCTGACGTTCGTCGAAGTTCAATTTGCTTAGGGGGTCCTCGAACAGCGGCGAAACGTAAAGTCGATGACGGGCCGACTGGCGAAACGGCAAGTAAACTAACCATAGCGTCCGGCGGTGGAACCACGATATATGACCCGCTGTTTTGGCTTCGCCCTAGCGGATTTGGAACCAGGAGGTTGACAATATGCTCAGAAAACTCGCGATTGCGGTCTGCTCGCTCGGCTTGGCCGCCGGCAGTTTGATGCTCGGGACACCGGCGCAAGCGCAAGCCGTGAAGGCTGGGGCGCTCACTTGCAACGTCGCCGGCGGCTTCGGCTTTATCTTCGGATCGTCGAAGTCGGTAAACTGCGCCTTTTCACCGAACGGCGGCCCTCCCCAACATTACGTCGGAGCGATCAATAAATTCGGCGTCGATATCGGCTATGTTCAGAGCGCGGTGATGATCTGGGCAGTGCTGGCGCCGACCACCAACCCCGGGCCGGGCTCGTTGGCGGGCACCTATGCCGGCGCCACCGCGAGCGCCACAGTCGGGGTCGGGGTCGGCGCCAACGTGCTGGTCGGCGGTTCCAGCAATTCGATCTCCCTTCAGCCGCTCAGCATCGAAGGCAACACCGGTCTCAATGTCGCCGGCGGCGTCGCACAACTGACTCTGACCTACCAGCCGGGCTAACCATCGTTGGTGCGCGCCGCCGGCTTTGCCACCGACGGCCGCGCCCCGGCTCAATTGCATCGGCCGACCGGCGGACCGACCGTGCAACGTAAATCGCACTTCCTTCCCGGATCACATTTCCAAGCTATCGGACTGCTGCTGCTTGGAAAGTAACAATCGATCACCCGAAAGTGGCCGGCGTGGCAACGCACCGGTTACGGTTGCCATGCGTAAACGGTGGTCTAAGATGCGCGGTTGAGGCTCGATCGGCGTTCCCTCGGGAGGACCTGGCATGATTACGAAATTCGACAGCCTGTTCGCTGGACACATCGACATGGAAAATGCCGGCTATGCCGGCACTCCGGTGAACGACCGTCGATTTCCCAACGAAGCCCTGGCCGGCGTCTTCGACAAGGCCCAGGCAATGGCGCAGTTGATGGATCGTGTCGGTTACAATGCCTTCTGGATGGCCGAGCACCATTTTCAGCACGAAGGCTATGAATGCATCCCGAACGTCTTGATGACGGCGCTGCATCTCGCCCACGTCACCAGGCGTCTGAAGATCGGCTGCGGCTTCAACATCACCCCGATGTGGCACCCGCTGCGACTGGCCGAGGATTATGCGACAGCGGATATTCTGACCGGCGGACGCATCATCTTCGGTGTCGGGCGCGGATACCACACGAGGGAAGTTGAAACCTTCGGCTCGCCGCTGCTCGACCAGCAGGCCAACCGCGAGCTCTTCGAAGAACAGGTCGACATTATCTTCAGGGCGTTCAACGAGGAGTCGTTCTCCCATCGCGGCAAATATTACACGTTGCCACCGGAGGTGCCGTATCGCGGCTACACGCTGAAGGAGCTGACCGTGGTACCCCGTCCGTTGCGGCTCCCGGTCGAGTGCTGGCAGCCGATTTAGGGCGGCACGGCGCGAGCCATGGATTTTATGGCAAAGCACGGGATCAGGGGACTAATCGGCGGCGGCTCGGCCGAGGGTGGTGCGATGCACAGGGTGGTCCTCGGATGGCAGGAAGCGCATGCGCGGCGCGGCCAACATCTCGAGTTGGGCGAGCGGCTGTGTTTCGGCTTCCATTTCTATCTCGCAAAGAACCGGGAACAGGGGATCCGCGAAGCTGCCAAATTCTATGAAGAGAACATGAAAATGTTTGGCGAGCTGCGGCTGGTGCGGGCCCTCACCGACGAGCAGATCGAGATCATGCGCGATCCCAAGCGCGCTCCGACCGCGAAGCTGCCCCGGATCGAGGATGCCATCACCAATGGGGGCTTCCTGTGCGGCTCGCCGGAGCAGGTTGTCGAGCATCTGAAAAGCCTCGAAAGGCGCTACCCCGGCCTCGACCGCGTCTCGGTGAGCTTGTCTGTCGGCGTGCCGAAAGCGGTATGCCTCGAACAGCTCGAATGGTTCGCCTCCGAGGTGATGCCGGCCTTCGAGCAGGCGACAGTCGGCGAGCCGGCAATGGCGAATTAAGCCCCCAAGAAATGATCGGGACTCGCTGGATGGCGGCACTACCCTCGCCCACCATCGCTGGCGCGATGGTCCCCCCTCTCCCGCGGTGCGGGAGAGGAGCTTTGAGCTGGACGCGCGTAGCCCCTCTCCCGCACTGCGGGAGAGGGTGCCGAGCGCAGCGAGGCGGGTGAGGGTCTCGAGATAGATGGCCGCACGACCGGAACCGTTCACGCTGAGAGTTCCCGACGAGGCAATCGCCGATCTCCGCGACCGGCTGGCCCGCACCCGTTTCCCCGACCAGGCGCCAGGGGACCCGTGGGCGTATGGCACCGATGTCGGGTACCTCCGTCAGCTCGTCGAATATTGGCACAGCGCGTTTGACTGGCGCGCCGAGGAAGCGCGGCTGAACGCCTTCCGGCAATTCAAGGTGCCGCTCGGCGGTATCGATCTGCATTTCCTGCATGTGCCCGGCAAGGGGCCGGCTCCCTGTCCGCTGCTGCTGCTGCACGGCTGGCCGGGCTCGGTCTTCGAGTTTCTGGAACTGATTCCGCGGCTTACGGATCCCGCGCGCTTTGGCGGCGATCCCGCGGACGCCTTCACCGTCGTCGCGCCATCCCTGCCCGGCTACGGCCTGTCGTTCAAGCCGGGTCAGCCGCGCCTTGGCGTCGAAGAGATCGCGGATTGCGTAGCCGAGCTGATGCACGGTGCATTGGGCTTTGCCAGCTTTGCCGTCCAAGGGGGCGACTGGGGCGCCATCACCGCCTCGCGCCTCGGCTATGCGCATCCCGAGAAGCTGCTCGGCATCCACCTCAACCTGCTGCCGATACGCCGCGATCAGCAGGATGTGGCCGATCCCACTCCCGAAGAGCAGGCATATCTCGACCAGCGCACGATATGGCTCAGAGAGGAGACCGGCTATTCGTGGATCCAGGGCACCAAGCCGCAGACGCTCGCCTTTGCACTCAGCGACTCGGCGGCGGGGCTCGCCGCGTGGATCGTCGAGAAGTTCCGCACCTGGTCGGATTGCGGCGGCAATGTCGAAGCCGCATTCACCCGCGACCGGCTGCTCGCCAATATCGGCTTCTATTGGTTCACCGGTGCGATCGGCTCGTCATTTTGGCCCTATTCCGCGGTGAGGCACCGGCCGTGGCCTATTCCCGATGGGCAGACCATCGACGTCCCGACCGGGTATGCCCAGTTCCCGGCCGAGATCCTGCGGCCGCCCCGCTCGCTGGCGCAACGGACTTACACCGATATCCGGCGCTGGACCGTGATGCCGCGCGGCGGCCATTTCGCCGCGCTGGAGCAGCCGGAGGCACTCGCCCACGAGGTGCGCGAGTTCTTCCGGCCATTGCGGCGTCCATAACCGAGCCAGCCGATGGCGGCGGTCATCGGGGCGGCGACGGTCGCGATCTGGGTCTACCTGCTGTTCTTTCGCGGCGGTTTCTGGTGGTTGCCGTACCGGCCGGCGCCGATCGCGGCGAGCGCCCGCGGGCGATCCGTCGTCGCCGTGATCCCGGCACGTGACGAGGTTGCGGTGGTCGGGCGCGCGGTCGCCTCGCTGCTGGCGCAAGATTATGACGGCGAGTTCCGCATTGTGGTGGTCGACGACCAGAGCAGTGACGGCACCGCCGAGGCGGCCCGCACCGCCGCTGAAATGGCGGGTGCTCAGGACCGGCTGACGATCTGCCGCGGAAAAACCGTCCCGCCGGGGTGGGCCGGCAAGCTCTGGGCGATATCTCAAGGAATTGAAGCGGCTCGGTCCTTGCTGCCCGATCATCTTCTGCTGACCGACGCCGACATCGTCCACGATCCCGGCAATTTGCGTGCGCTCGTCTCGCGGTGCGAGGCCGGAGATTACGATCTCGTGTCACTGATGGTCCGGCTGAATTGCCGCAGCCTTTGGGAGAAGCTGCTGATCCCGGCCTTCGTCTTCTTCTTCTTCAAGCTCTATCCGCCGCGCTGGGTGGCCGATACGGCGCGCCGCACCGCGGGCGCGGCGGGCGGCTGCATGCTGATCCGGGCCGCGACACTGGATCGGATCGGTGGGATCGGCAGCATCCGCGGCGAGATCATCGACGATTGCGCTCTGGCCCGCCGGGTCAAGTCGGTCGGCAAGGTGTGGCTCGGCCCGGCCCGGCACACCACGAGCATCCGGGAATACCGGTCCTGGCGCCCGGTCTGGGACATGGTCGTGCGCAGCGCCTTCGCGCAGCTCGACTACTCACCCCTGATGCTGGCGCTCACTTTATTGATGCTGATCTTGACCTACCTGGCGCCGCCGTTGCTGCTGCTGTCGGCGGAGCCGGTCGCGATGTTGTGCGGCGCGCTGTCTTGGCTCGGCATGAGCGTCGCGTTCCTGCCGACTTTGCGTGCCTACGATGCTCCGCGCCCGATTGCTTTGGCGGTGCCGCTGATTGCGCTCTTCTATGTCACAGCGACCTTCGCCTCGGCGGTCTTGTTCTGGCGCGGCCGCGGCGGGTATTGGAAGGGGCGCGTCCAGGCGCCCGCCGCCGACAGCACCTAATGCAGTTGGCGAGGCAGCGCAGCGATGGCGTCGTCGATCAGCGCCGCGCCGCGCCGCTCGTCGAGCGAGGCGGCGATGACGTGACGCGAAGCGGCGATCGCAACGTCGACGGCGATCGAGCGGATCTCGGCCACCGCCTTCGCTTCTTCCTGCGCAATCCGTTCCTGCGCCAATTGTTGCCGTCGGCTTAAGGCATTTTCGAGGTCGCGCAGCGACTGTGCTGCGATCCGCTCGGCCTCCTCCTTGGCATGGGTGATGATCGCCTGGGCCTCTGCCGCTCCTTGTTGCTGTTGGCGCTGATAGGCGGCGAGCGCCTGTTGCGCCTCATCGCGCAGGTTGCGCGCCGCGTCGAGCTCTTGGCGAATGCGCTCGACGCGCGAGTTGAGCGCGCCGACAACGGCTCGCCGCATCGGTTTCCAGACGACGACAAGAAAGATCGCGACGGCGAGGAGGACATAGAACTCCGGGTCACTGAAGAGATGGGCCATCAGCTGGCGCGCTCGGCAAGCGCTCGGTCGACCGCAGCGGAGAGATTGGCCGGATCGGCGGCCGAGCCCGTCACCTTCTCGGTGACCGAACGGGCGACCTCGGCCGCGATACCGGGCATCTCGGCGAGAGCACGCTGCTTTGCCGCAGCGATCTGCCGCTCGGCCTCGGCGGTCTGTCGGGCGAGGGACTCGCTCAGCTGGCGCTGGCGTTCGGCCGCTTCCGCCGCCATGCGGTCGGTCGTCTCCTTGACCGCCGCCTGAGCCTCCGCGCGGGCTTTTGCGAGCGTCTGCTGATAGGCGGCCAGCACGGCCTCCGCCTCAGATTTCAGCTGCGCCGCACGCGCCAGATCGTCGTCGACCCGGCGGCGCCGCGCCTCGATGGCGCCACCGACCCGCGGCAGTCCAATCCCCGCCATCAGCAGGTAAAGGATCACAAACGTGATGGCGAGCCAGACCAGCTGCGGAACAAAAGTCGATACTTCGAGCTGCGGCACCGACCGCCCTCCGTCAGAACACGAAGAGGATCAGGAAGGCGATGGCGAGGCCGAAGAGGCCGGTTGCTTCGGCCAGCGCAAAGCCGAGAAACGCAAAGGGCTGCACCTGGCCTTGCGAGGCCGGGTTGCGGGCGACCGCGTTTATCAGGGCCGAGAACACGTTGCCGATACCGACACCCGCTCCGACGAGCGCAATGCAGGCAAGGCCGGCCCCGATCATTTTGGCGGCAGCGAGATCCATATCGATTTTCCGTTCGGTTGAAGGGTGAGTCGAAAGATTTCAGTGCAGGTGAACCGCCTCGTTCAGATAAAGGCAGGTCAGGATGGCGAACACATAGGCCTGCAACACCGCGACGAGAAACTCGAGGCCGACGAGCAGAACGTCGATCGCAGTCGGGAAGAATGCCAGAAAGCCGATGCTTGCGGCAAAGCCTCCGAAAATCGCCAGCATCGTGTGTCCCGCCAGCATATTCGCAAAGAGCCGGATCGATAGCGTGAACGGGCGGATGCAGTAGGACAGCAGCTCGATCGGCACCAGCAACAACAGCAGCACCTTCGGCACGCCATGCGGGACAAAGAGGCTGAGGAAATAGAATCCGTGCCGGATAATGCCGACCGCGGTGACCAGAATGAACACGACGGCGGCGAGCGCGAAGGTAACGATGATTTGGCCCGTCGTGGTATAACTATAGGGAATCATTCCCAACAGATTGGCAAACAGAATAAACGTGAAGAGCGTAAAGACGAAGGGAAAGAATTGCCGTCCGCCCTGTCCAATATTGGTGTCCACCATATCGGCGACGAACTCGTAAAGCATTTCGGCGACCGATTGCCAGCGCCCAGGAACCAGCGCCGCGCGGCGGGTAGCGAGCACCATCAGCGCGGTAACGAAGACGACAGCTATGGTCATCATCAGCGCCGCGTTGGTGTACGAGACGTCGAGCCCGCCGATATGGATCGGAATGATGCGCTCGATCGCGAATTGCTCGAGCGGATGAAGTTCTAGTGACACTTCAGTTCTCGTCGTCGTCCCACGGGTCCTGGCCCGGTCGCGTGCCAGCCCCGTCCCCGCCGGGCCGCCGATAGCCGACAGGCGCGCTGATGCCGGAGACTGCGCGATAGACGTTCAGCATACCGGCGGCGACCCCGAGGAAAAACAGCACGATGATCCCCCATGGCCGCGTGCCGAGCCAGCGATCGATCGCCCATCCGAGCCCGGTGGCGACGCCTATGGCGACCACCAGTTCGATGCCGATGCGCAGCCCGAGCCCGAGGCCCTGCTGCGTTGCCGAACGGTCACCGGCCGACGCCGGCCCGCGGACCCGCTCCGCACGTGCCCGGTCGATCCTTTCGCCCAGGCGCGCCAGCGGATCTGGTGGCTCGCGCTCGCTCATCTAAGGTAGCGCCGCACCGCGCCTGAAACGCGCCGGAACATAGTGACGCTGCGGAATCCTGTCAACGAAGCGCCAAGCCTCGAGGTCGGCCGATTTGCCGCGGCGGCCGGCCTGGGCAACTCCAACTCAGACCGTCCGAACCAAAGCATGTCGTTTGCGGCCGGCGCTGAGCTTCAACATCCCGTTCGCGTCGAGATCCGCTTCGGTGACGGGCTTCGTCTCATTATCGACGACCCTGTCGTTGATGCGCGCGCCGCCGCCGCGGATCAGCCGCCGGGCTTCGCCATTGGAAGCGGCCAGGCCAGTCAGGCTGAAGAGCTCGAAAGCAGGCATGCCGCGGGCCAGTTCGTTGCGGGGCACTTCGGTCTGCGGCAATTCACTGCCGCTACCGCCGCCCTCGAAGACGGCGCGCGCGGTCTCAGCAGCGGCTTCGGCGGCTTCACGGCCGTGGCAGAGCGCCGTAGCCTCGGTCGCCAACACCTTCTTTGCCTCATTGATGTCGCCGTGCTCGAGCTCCTCGATCCGGGCGAGATCCAGTTCGGTGAAGAGGCAAAGAAAGCGCCCGACATCGTCGTCTTCGGTATTGCGCCAGAATTGCCAGTATTCGTAGGGCGACAACCGCTCCGCGTTGAGCCACACGGCGCCCTGCGCCGTCTTGCCCATCTTGATGCCGGACGCGGTCGTGATCAGCGGCGTCGTCAGCCCGAACAAGTTGCGACCCTCCGCCCGGCGCGCGAGTTCGACGCCCGCGACGATGTTGCCCCACTGGTCGGAGCCGCCGATCTGCAGCTCGCATTGATAGCGCCGGGCCAGCTCTCCGAAGTCGTAGGCCTGCAGGATCGGGTAGTTGAATTCGAGAAAGCTCAATGGCTGGTCGCGTTCGAGCCGAACCCGGACGCTGTCCAGCGCCAGCATCCGGTTGACCGAGAAATGACGCCCGACATCGCGCAACAGCGGGATGTAGCGCAATTCGTCGAGCCAGTCCGCATTGTTGACCATTATGGCGTCGCTCAGCCCGTCGCCGAACTTGAGAAATTTCGAAAAAATGCTGCGAATGCCTGCCATATTGCGGGCGATTTCCGCATCGTCGAGGAGTTGCCGCGCCTCGTCCTTGCCTGAAGGATCGCCGATCCGAGTCGTGCCGCCTCCCATCAGGACGATCGGCTTGTGCCCGCATCTTTGAAAGAGACGCAGCAGCATAATCCCGACCAGACTACCGACATGCAGGCTGTCGGCCGTGCAGTCGTAGCCGACATAGGCTACAACGCCGCCGGCGCGCAGCCGTTCGTCGAGCGCTTCCATGTCGGTGCATTGATGGATGAAGCCGCGTTCGAGCGCTGTGGCGAAAAAGGGGGAACGAGGTGTGGACATGGCTGCGTCATCTAACATAGGCGTGCCCGCCGGGCCACAACACTCCCCGCCGGGTGGCATTTCCGATACCTCGCAGTCAGCTCCCGTCGTTCCAGCGAAAGAGACGGAATTTGACCGCGCAGCCAGTCACCTCGCCCCGCTTGCGGGGAGAGGTCGTAAGCCGCGCATCGCGCGGCTTACGGGTGAGGGGCAGCTCCCACTCCATCAGCGGGTGCCGTGCAGTCGCAAGGGGCCCCTCACCCCGGTCCTCTCCCCGCAAGCGGGGCGAGGGTATTTCAGGCTCCAAGGCGGGAATCCTGGGCGGCAGGTCTGCTTTGCCTACCCCTAACCCCCGTGGCCGACCCGGTCACCACCCCCCGCGCATGTGGGGTGCGATCGGGTTGATGAGTGGCACTTCGCTTGACGGCATCGACGTCGCGATGATCGAGACCGACGGCCGCGAGCGGGTGCTCTCGGGCGCCGCGCTGACCTTTCCCTACCCGCCGCATTTTCGCGAAAGGCTTCGGTCTGTTCTCGGCGGGGTCGGTCCGGTCGCCGATGTGGAGAAGGAGCTGACCCGGCTCCATGCGGAAGCGGTGGAAAATTTTCTGCGTCAGCACCCTGAAAACGCCGTCGAGGTGGTCGGCTTTCACGGCCACACGATTTTGCATCGCCCGGCCGAACGTCGGACCTGGCAGATCGGCGACGGCGCGCTGCTGGCGCGCCGGCTCGGGTTCGATGTGGTTGCCGATTTCCGCTCGGCCGACGTAGCGGCGGGCGGGGAGGGAGCGCCGCTCGCTCCGCTCTTCCATGCCGCCCTCGCCGCAACGCTCCCGAAGCCGCTCGCGGTACTCAACATTGGCGGCGTCGCAAACGTGACCTGGATCGGAGAGGGGTCGGAAATTCTCGCCTTCGACACCGGACCCGGCAATGCATTGATCGACGATTGGGTGCGCCAGCACACCGGCGCAGCGGCTGATCTCGACGGCGCGCTCGCTCGCGCCGGTGCGGTTTCGGCGGCCGATGTCGAGAATTTTCTTGCAAATCCATTCTTCGGCCGACCCTCACCGAAATCGCTCGATCGCGACGATTTCCGGAGTGCGTTGCCGACGGGGCTTTCACTCGAAGACGGCGCGGCCACCTTGACCGAGATGGCGGCGGCGGCGGTCGCGGCGGCGATGCGCCATTTTCCTGCTCCGGCACGACAGTGGCTGGTTACCGGCGGCGGCCGGCATAACCCGGCGCTGATGGAGGCCCTCGGCTGCCATCTGAAAGTCCCCGTAAAGCCGGTTGAAGCCGTCGGCTGGCATGGCGACGCGCTCGAGGCGCAAGCCTTTGCCTATCTCGCCGTGCGCTCTGTTTTGGGGTTACCGCTGAGCCTGCCTTCGACTACGGGTGTTCCGCAGCCCAGCTGTGGCGGGCATCTATTCAAAGCCCCTCGCCCGCACCGCGGGAGAGGGGCTTTTCCGCTGCGGTCAGCAGGTTAGTGGGTGACGAGCCGGCGCTCGATCGCGGCGGCTTTGATCGCCTTCTGCAGTTTTTCGAAGGCGCGGACCTCGATCTGCCGCACCCGCTCGCGTGAGATGCCATATTGCTGCGACAGATCCTCGAGGGTGGTCGGGTTCTCGCGCAGCCGGCGTTCGGTCAGGATGTGGCGTTCGCGGTCGTTCAGATGCGTCATTGCCTTTTCCAGGAGGTCGCGGCGCAAGCCGAGCTCTTGCCGTTCGCCGAGCCTGGTCTCCTGGCTCTCGCTCTCGTCCACCAGCCAGTCCTGCCACTCGCCTTCGCTGTCGGACCGCAATGGTGCGTTCAGCGAATGGTCGGGGCTCGCCAACCGGCGGTTCATGCTGATGACATCGGCCTCGGGCACGTCGAGCTCGGTCGCGATCTTCTTCAAATTTTCCGGCGAGAGGTCGCCCTCTTCCATCGCCTGCAGCTGACCCTTCAGCTTGCGCAGGTTGAAGAACAGCTTTTTCTGCGCCGCCGTCGTCCCCATCTTGACGAGCGACCAGGAGTGCAGGATGTACTCCTGGATCGCAGCGCGGATCCACCACATGGCATAGGTCGCCAGCCGGAAGCCGCGATCCGGGTCAAAGCGCTTGACGGCCTGCATCATGCCGACATTGCCCTCGGAGATCAGCTCGGAGAGAGGCAGCCCATAGCCGCGATAGCCCATGGCGATCTTGGCGACCAGGCGCAGATGGCTCGTAACCAGCTTGTGCGCGGCCTGGGGATCCTCATGCTCCTTCCAACGCTTGGCGAGCATGTATTCCTGCTCGGGCTCGAGCATCGGAAATTTGCGGATCTCCTGAAGGTACCGCGTCAGGTTTCCTTCCGAAGAAATGGAAGGTACCGAAAGAGTAGCCATTGACGATTGTTGCTCCGTTTCAAGTCGGTGATGGGCTAACGCTCGAAGAAAGCGTCCCGATCCCCCGGCGCCCATACCCTACTAATATAGTCGGGTTTTGTCCAGTTTAAAGTTGCTCTAAACTGTGAGCGAGGTCCCGCAGGTCCGCCGGAAGCGGGCTCTCGAATTGCATGGGCCGCTTCTCGACGGGATGGGTCAAGCCGAGCAGCCGGGCGTGCAAGGCTTGGCGCGGGAATGCGGCAATTTGCGCACCGCTCGGCCCGCTGCGAGCAACCGATCGCCCGGCACGCGTGCCATAGACCGGATCGCCGATCAGCGGATGGCCGAGATGGGCGAGATGAACCCGGATCTGGTGGGTCCGGCCCGTAGACAGGCGGCATTCGAGCTGCGCCGCATGGATTTTGAACGCGCGCTCGACCCGATACCGGGTGACCGCCGGTTTGCCCCTCCCTTCCGCGAGGACCGCCATCTTTTTGCGGTTGACGCCGCTGCGGCCGATATTGCCGGCGATCTCGCCCGCCGGCACGGATGGCACACCCCAGACAAAGGCGGTGTACGCGCGATCGATGCGGCGTGCGGCAAAATCGTGCGACAATGCATGGTGCGCCGCCTCTGTCTTGGCGACGACCATCAGGCCGCTGGTGTCTTTGTCGAGCCGATGCACGATACCCGGGCGGCGCACCCCGCCGATGCCGGACAGGCTCGCGCCGCAATGGCCGAGCAGGGCGTTGACGAGAGTGCCGTCGGGATTTCCCGGTGCGGGATGGACAACCATGCCCGCCGGCTTGTCGATGATGATCAGCTGTGCATCCTCGAAGCGGATATCGAGCGCGATCGGCTGCGCGACCGCCACGGCCTCCTCAATCTGAGGCACAATTACGACGAAATTCTGGTCGTATCGCACGCGCAGCGACGGGTCGCGCAAAACAGCTCCCTCATGGGTGACCTGGCCGCTCTCGATCAGGCGCTTCAGCCGCGTCCTCGACAGTTCTGGCAAGTGCAGCGCGAGCACGCGATCGAGCCGCTGCCCGGCGTCGCCCGGGCGGGCCCGTATCGTCGTGGTGCTAGCAACCGCCATCATCTCAACACCTTGGCCGGGCTCGGCCGGGTCAAGCTTGGCCAAGTCAGGCCAAGCCCGGCCACCGGGGATATGTCACAGCCCTGCGCTTTCGCACGGGTGACGAATGGCGGGGTGATCCCGATGCGTGCGCTCAAGATCCTGGTTGTCGTGATGGGCGTGATGCTGGTCGTCGGTTTCGCTGCTCTGGTCGCGGTCATTGCGGGCAGGGTGTCGCGCGGCGGACCCGCCGCCACGGCTGCTCGTGAGTTCGCCGCCCCGCTGATCGACATTCCGCGCGGCGCCCGCATCGAGGCGATGACGGCGGGCGCGGACCGGCTGATCCTCGCCTTGGCGCTGCCCGACGGAGGAAGGCAACTCATCGTCATCGACCTGGCGAAGGGCGTTCGCCTGGGAACGATCGAATTGCATCCCGTTCCATGAAGCCCGATTCGGCCTTGTGCAGGGCTCAGAGGCCGCAGTGATGTCCCACACCGCCCGAATTGCGGCTCTGCCGGAGTAATTCGGCTAGGCAGAAAATGCCGCCTTGAAAGCTGAGACATTTATTCCGAACTTCTCGCCGACTTCCACTGTTCGCGAAGCCGGAAAACGACTTTTTTGAGCGACATGCGCTCCTTGCCGCCGCTGGCCTGCACGACCGTTCTCATAGACCACCTGATGCCCACTCCAGCCCGCGCCAGCGGCCGTCTCCGATGCTGCTGATGCCACCCGACAAGACATTCTTGCTCGGCGGTTCCCCTCAACGGGAAGCCGCTTTTTTGATTTCCGGAAAGCCGAGGTAGATCGATATGGGGAAGAAAGCCAACGGTGCGAGGCCCGCGAGCTCGACCGGCCCGGATCTCGACCATGCCGAGCCGGACAGACACATCGGCGCGCGGACATTGGGTCCGGTTTCGGATCTCGAACGTCACCTGCCTTCCGACTGGTGGCGTACCTTGTTCAATTCCCTCTACCTCGAAACTGATGGCGACATCATCGAGAACGACCGCAACACGGCCGATGAAGTCGACCTGTTGATCCGCAGCGTCGGGCTCGAGCGCAACGACCGCATTCTCGACCTGTGCTGCGGTCAAGGGCGCCATTCACTCGAGCTCGCCAGCCGAAGCTTTCCTAATGTCACCGGGCTCGATCGCTCCCGCTACCTGATCCGCCTGGCCCGCAAGCGCGCCAAGCAGCGCAACCTGCAGGTCTCGTTTCACGAGGGCGATGCGCGGCGCTTTCGGCTCGGCGACGGTGACTTTCACTGCGTCTGCATCCTGGGGAATTCCTTCGGCTATTTCGAGCGTCCCGAGGACGATCTAGCCGTGCTCGAAGCGGTCAACCGCGCCCTCGCCCCCGGCGGGTCGCTCGTCATGGATTTGATGGATGGCAACTGGATGCGCCATCATTTCGAGCCGCGCTCCTGGGAGTGGGTCGACCAGAACCATTTCGTCTGCCGCGAGCGCGACCTCGCCGGGGATGGCGACCGCCTGATCAGCCGGGAGGTCGTGGTACATGCCGAGCGCGGCGTCATCGCCGACCAGTTTTATGCCGAGCGGCTCTATTCGAAAGAGCGCCTCGAAGCGCTGCTGTCCGGCGCGGGCTTCACCAATGTCCGCTTTCATTCGCTGCTGGCGCCGGATTCGCACCGCAACCAGGATCTGGGCATGGTGGCGCACCGGCTGTTCGTGACCTGCGAGGCGCCGCGCCGGGCTCACCGACTGCCGCACCGCGCGGCGCTCTTCTCCGACGTCACCGTGATCCTCGGCGATCCTCGCCTGCCCGATCCGGTCAAACGGGACGGGCGCTTTGGTGAGGAGGACATCCAGACCGTCGACCGGCTCAAAACGGCGCTGCGCGAGCTTCCCGACTACCGCTTTCGTTTTGTCGACAATCACGCCTCTCTTTTCGCCGATTTGCGCGCGAGCCGCCCGCATTTCGTCCTCAATTTCTGTGACGAGGGCTTCAACAACGACGCTTTCATGGAAATGCATGTGCCGGCATTGCTGGAAATGCTCGACATTCCCTACAGCGGCGCGGGACCCAGCTGCCTCGGGCTTTGCTACAACAAATCCTTGGTGCGCGGCATCGCGCAGGCGATCGATGTGCCGGTGCCGGCGGAAACGTATTTCAATTCGGACGATCTGGCGGCGACGATCCCATCAGTGTTCCCGGCATTGATCAAGCCGAACTACGGCGATTTGTCGATCGGCATCACCAAGGATGCAGTGGTCCATACTTGGGAAGAGGCGATCACTCGCCTCGGCCGCCTGCGAGAACAGATGCCGGGCTGCCCGATCCTGATCCAGGAGTTTCTGACCGGTCCCGAATATTCGATCGGGATCATCGGCAATCCGGGACAAGGCTACCGGGTATTGCCGCCGCTCGAGGTCGACTATTCGCGGCTCGATCCGGCATTGCCTCAGCTGCTGCCCTACGAGTTGAAATGGGTCCCCGACTCGCCCTATTGGACGCAAATCGGCTACCGCGAGGCGCGGCTCGATGAAGAAGCGCGCCGCAAGATCGTCGACTATTCGAACATTCTGTTCGAGCGGCTGGGTTGCCGAGACTATGCTCGGTTCGATTTCCGCGCCGACGCCGAGGGTGAGATTCGGCTGCTCGAGGTCAACCCGAACCCCGGCTGGTGCTGGGACGGCAAGCTCAATCTGATGGCCGAGATGGCGGGGCTGCGCTACTCCGACCTGTTGAAGCTGATCATCGAAGCCGCCCAGGAGCGGGTCGCGGCGCAGCACCCAGGCCTTGTCATCCCACTCGCCGACCGGCGCGCGCAGCGCACAGCCGGCCGCGCCTGAAGTGGCGTAGTCCGGTCAAGTCCGGCCGCCCCGGCATCGGCTTCACAAACTTTTCGACATTTGAAGCGGCTCACACCTCTCTGACGCCCCTGAGATATAGTAAACGCGGAAGGCGACTCTAAGGCGAGCGGGAGGCCCTAATGACGGGTCTGACCGCGAAGCCAGGACTTGCGCAACCTGTTGTTCATTAACTTGCTTCCCTTCCGCGAGAAAGCGCCGCACAATTTCCTCGCCAAGGCGGTCGACCACTTCCTTCGGATCAAGTCGGCCACTCAACGGATGACCAGCCAAATAGCGGTCCGCTAATTCTTCGATCCGCTCGGCCGCCGCCTGCCCGCAAAAGAGTTGGCCGTGCCCGCTCGGGTGGGGTAGCGCGCTCACCAAATCATGCTTACTCAGCAATCTGATTTCCTCAAAACTCATGGCGGCGAAGCGTTGAATTGCCTTGAGAATAAATACAACATCGACTGCGTTAGAGTTGGTTTTCGAAGACCTTCTAGAACCGGTCGGTATTTTTGGATTACACTTGGCAGCCGATACCGGGGTCTCGTTCCCCGCGCAAGGTTGGAAGAATATCCTGCGTCCTTCGAGGCCTCGCTTCGCGAGGTGCCCCAGGATGAGGTATTTTCTTAATGCCATCAACAACATGTCCTCATGCTGAGGACCGATCCGGCACAGCCGGGGCGCGTCTCGAAGCACGCACGGTACCTAGTGCAGCGCATTTTTGCCCAGCCTCTACGTGAGTGCCGGGACATATGCCCCCGTAATGATCGGCAATCGCCTGTGCCCCTCAGCGAAATTGAAATAAAACCTTCAACTTCTTCCGAGTTTCCCCTTGCGTCGCCGGAAGATCAGCGTATCTATCGGGGTCTCGACGCACTCGCACGTGCCTATGGCCCATGGTGGTTATGCAACGACGTAACGCGTCCTTTTTGGCAGTCCGGCCCGGCAAATCGCCAAGGGGCCGGTCCCGAGAGGGAGGACGGTATGGTTGCTTTCCGATCAGGGGGCGGCGTGGTGCCCTGCCCTGACGCCAACCTTCGCGGGACGCGTCTGCGCGGGCGGGGTAACCGGGTCATCGACCCGAGTAGTTTAGGCTAATCCGCAAAACTTCCGCCGGGCGGCCTCGCTGAGGCCGCGCCGGTATTCGTTTCGGTTCCGCGTTCGGTTGAACCGAGGCCACGCCCTGTGGAATTCCCAGGTGAGGTCTCGTCCGTCGTCCGGCGCCACCGATTGCGTTCAGCCGCCGCGCGATAAGGATGACCCTGGTCATGAGCGAGAGGATTGCCCGTTTCCTTGCCGAGCAGACCCCCGAGACCCCTTGCCTCGTCGTCGATCTCGACCTGATCGCCGCGGCCTATGAGGCGCTGCGGCATTATTTGCCGCTCGCTCGGATTTACTATGCGGTCAAGGCCAATCCGGCCGCCGAGATTGTCGCAGTGCTCAACCGGAAAGGCGCCAGCTTCGATGTCGCGAGTCGCGGCGAAATCGAGCTCTGCCTCGGCAACGGGGTCGCCCCCGACCAGCTGTCTTTCGGCAACACGATCAAGAAAGAAAAGGATATCGCCTACGCCTATAAGGCCGGAGTGCGGATGTTTGCCTTCGACAGCGCTCACGAGCTCGAAAAGCTGGCGCGCGCCGCGCCCGGCGCCAGGGTCTTCTGCCGGATCCTCGTCACCTGCGATGGCGCCGAATGGCCGCTGTCGCGAAAATTCGGCTGCGCGCCGGAAATGGCGGTCGAGCTGTTGCGCCAGGCCCGCGACGCCGGTCTCGACCCCTACGGCATTTCGTTCCATGTCGGCTCGCAGCAGACGGACCTCGGACAATGGGACGGCGCGGTGGGCGCCGCGGCGCGGATGTTCTCGGCGCTCGCCGAGACGGATATTAATCTGCGGATGGTCAATATCGGCGGCGGCTTCCCGGCGCATTACAGCGGTGAGGTGCCGGGGGTGGAGCGCTACGCTCGGGCGGTGATGGCGGCGATCACGCGGCATTTCGGCAATGACCTACCCGAGATTGTAATCGAGCCGGGCCGCTCGCTCGTCGGCGATGCCGGTGTCATTCAGAGCGAGGTCGTGCTGATTGCCGAAAAAGGAGGCGGCGACGACCGGCGTTGGGTCTATCTCGACGTCGGCAAGTTCAACGGGTTGGCCGAGACGATGGACGAGAGCATCAAGTACCGTATCGCGACGCCCGGCCGCCGCGGGTCGGCCGGTCCCGTCGTTCTCGCCGGTCCGACCTGCGACAGCGCCGACATCCTTTACGAGAAGACCGAGTACCGGCTGCCGCTCGCCCTGCGCGTCGGCGACAAGGTCGAGATCCTGTCGGCCGGCGCCTACACGGCGAGCTACGCCTCGGTCGGGTTCAACGGTTTCGAGCCGATCCGGACCTACTGCATCTGAGCGCCCGGCGCCTCGGCGATCTCCTGCGCGAGCTTGCGCAGCATCGCGTCGGCAAAACTGCGGAAATCCCGCACCGCGACGACAAAGGCGCCGGGGCCGCCGATCACGTTGCTGCGGTAGTACGCTGCCAGCCAAGGCTCGTCGGTGAGGATCGCCAGCCCGTTGATCGAAATCCCCGCTGCGAGGATGCGGTCGCGCGCCGCAGCCGGAGGCAGCCCGAAATTGGCCATTCCGTCGCCCGAGATGTCGATGATCCGGCGCGGCGCCGGCTCGGGCATGTGGTCGAACGCGGCGGCGGCGGCGAGCAATGCCGGGCCGATCGCGGTCAGCCCTCCGGAACTGCGCGTCGTCGCACGGACGGCAGCGGCAAAGGCGGCGGCGCCGGTTGCGTCCGCGAGCCGGGTCCACCCGACCGTGATCGCGATCCGGTCGGGATCGGACCATTCGAGCACCAAGGCTTCGATGCCCCCAGGAACAGCCGAGATCGCGTCGACGAGGCGGGGGTTCTCGAACGCACGCGCGATGCCCTCGCGCTGCAGCACATAGGAATCGGCCGACACACTGGCCGACACGTCGACGGCGAGCACCAACGCGAGCCCGGCGCCGGCCGCCGGCGCCGGTTTGGCCAGCACGGCTGCTACAGCAAGGAGCCATGTGGCCGCGCGATAAACCCATCGCTTTCCCGTGGGCCGGCAGCCCACGGACTTGATCCGTGGCGAAAGCCGGGATCCATGGCCCTGTCGCCGCGAACCTCTCAAGGAAGCGCGCAGCTTACCAATGTCGACATGCTCGTGCGGCGGAACGATGGGCCCCGGCTTTCGCCGGGGAGGCGCTTGACCGTAACCTGACGTAAACCATTAATAGATTGAACCGGATTCTCAGGAACGCGGCCGGCGGTTTCGGGCGCGCAGCAAGCGGTACCAAATCGCGAGAGCAAGAAGAACGGCGAGCACGCCGACCACGAGAAACGGCGAAATCCGGCTCTGCGGCTGCTGCGATTCGCCTCCGACACGGATCATTACCCGCGCGAGCTGATCGGCGCCCTTCGCCTCGGCGCTCCAGAAGCCGTCCTGATCGGCCTCGAAAACAAATTTGCCTTGAGCATCGGTGCGCCCGGTGATTACCGGAGTCTTGGCGTCGCCAGGGGCGAACACCTGCACTTCGGCGTTCGCCAACGGCTTGCCGTCCCGGGTCGCGAATTGCACCGTCACCTCGTGCGTCGCAAACAGGTCGAACGCGATCGCAGGGGATGGCGTGAGCAGAAGCGCTGTTGTCAGAGTGAAAACGACAACGAAGGCGAACCTGAGCATGCGATAAAAATAGGGTTCTCTTGATCTGGGCGCCAGCGACAAGCCCCGTAGTGCCTCAGTCCGAATTTCCTTTTCGACCCCTCAACCCTCGCGGCGGTAACGGCTCTTCCTGCCCCATCTCGGCCATTGGCCGACGCCCAGCAGGAGATCTGAGTAGGCCGAAATCGGCCGTTCCCGGAGCACTGAGCGCTATCGCCTAAGCCGCTAATAATGAACCCGGGGACGGAACTGACACAAATTCGTGCCGTCGATGATTGCTGCAGTCCCCGCTTGAATGGAGCAACTTAACCCCGTCCGTTCACGGCAGGGCGAGGTCAGCAGCCGTCCGTCAGTGCGAGGATCGGTTCCGCATCTACGTCGGCTCTGGCAGGCAACGCGAGAAACGCCATGTCCTCTTCATCAGCGGCATCGATCCGTTGGTCGAGCATCGCGATCACATAGCGCGAAAACGGCCCGAGATGGAGATACATGGCCGCAATCGTGAAGATCGCGCCAAACGCCCCAGGATTGCGTCGCGCCGCATAGAAAGCACGCACCAAGTGGAGAAAGGCCTGCGGTTCGCGTCGGGCGATGCGCCACAACAGACGGCCAAGCAGTTTCAAGTCGCGCACAGCGATGCCGGCGAGCTGTGGCCCCGGATAGGGCGAGCGCCGCGGCGGCCGTTGCAGCATCGAAACCATCGTCCGCACACGGCTATAGAAGGCATCGATTCCATAGACCCGTTCGACCACCTTGCGATAGTCGGCGTAAATCTCGCGGCGTGGTCGCAATGTCCGAAAATTGAGGCCGACCGTGCATTGGTCGCCGGCACCGCGGGCGCTGAGCGCATCGGTGTGGGCGAGTTGAAACACACGACCCTCGCGCTCAAGCCGGCGATTGAGCTGCGTATTGGGCAGCGAATAGAGCAGGCCGATCATACATACCGGTATTGATGTGGCCTCGATGCAATCGATCATCGCATCGGCGACGCTGGCTTTCTCGCTGTCAAAGCCAACGATAAAGCCAGCAAGCACATACATTCCAGCGGCGTAAATCTTGTGCACGCTCTCGGCTAGCGAGCGCCTGGTGTTCTGTTTCTTCTGCGTCAAAATCAGCGTGTCGGTATCCGGGCTCTCGATGCCGACAAAAACGACAAAGAAATTCGCCTCCCGCATCAGCGCCAGGAGCGCCGCGTCATCAGCCAGGTTGATCGACGCCTCGGTCGAAAACTCGAACGGGTAGCCGTGCGCCTTCTGCCACGCGATCAAATGTGGCAACACCGCCTTCACCGCCTTTTTGTTGCCGATGAAATTGTCATCGACGAAATCCAGATGGCCGCGATAGCCGGTGCGATAGAGGGCATCCAGCTCGGCGAGGATTTGCTCCGCCGTCTTGACCCGCGGCGCGCGGCCATAAAGCTCGATAATGTCGCAGAACTCGCAGGTAAACGGGTAGCCGCGGGCAAACTGGACGCCGTAATAAATATATTGATCGCGCTTTAGCAGGTCGAAACGCGGTATCGGCGTCTTGGTGATGTCTATGGCGAATTTTTCGGCGGTGAAGGTGCCTTTGCGGGCACCCGCATCCCAGGCCGCGATGAACTCGTCGATGATCCCCTCGGCCTCACCCAACACGCGAAAATCGGCCAGCTCGTAGATTTCGGGCGAAGATGTCGCATCCGGCCCGCCGACCGCGACTGGCTTCCCCCGGGTTTGCGCCAAGGCGATGACAGTCAACGTATCGGGCCGCTGGGGCATCATTCCACCGGTCATCACCAAATCGGCCCATTCGAGCTCGGCTTCGGTCAGCTCTTCGGTGTTGCGGTTGACGAGCCGGCATTCCCAACTGGGGGGAAGCAAGGCGGCCACGGTGATCAGGCCCAGGGGCGGGGCCGGGAATTTTGCGCCGTGCACTTCGCAAGCCGCACTGAAATTCCAGAACGATTGACCATTGAAGCGCGGGGCAATCAGTAGGACGTTGCACGAGGGATGCAACTCAGTGTTGGCGAGCGACCTCCGGACTGGCGCGTTGACAGTCATCTGCTCCCCGGCTCTCGTCCTCGTCTGGGCAATAGATCAAACACCAGCGAATCGCGCCAATTTTTTTGTTACACAAAGCGCAGGTCGGCCACGGTGCCTTACCCGACAGCTCCATCGTACCCGTCCAAGCAGGTTTGATCCAGTCCCCGGACCGAAAATGCTCGCGGCCAGCTTAAAGGCGAAACGTGTACACAGCATGGTCCGCTATGGTGAAGGGTTTCGGATGCCGGCCGGTCGTGACCTATCCAGCCGTACTGGGGCCGGCGTCCGAAAGCCCCCCAGGAAGGAACCCGCGGGGAGCTGGTGTGCGGTGTCCGGTCTATGGGGATTTTACGGGGCGGCTTGTTGGGTAGGGGATGCGCTGGCCGGTGTGGTTGGCGGCGGATCGACGATCACGGTGGCGAGTTTGCCGCCGCGGCAGCGATCGCCGCGGTGATTTTGGCGTGATCGACGGCGTCGCAGGCGCCTTCGGAGGCGCCGAGGCGACGGCGGTGCGGCGCCGGAAGCGAGGTTCCCCGGCGGGCGGGCAGTGCGACAAGGCGGTGACCGGCGTCATGGCATCGCGGTCCTGACCCCGGCTCGGGGTGACGGCGGGGCGCGGGGTGCGCCGCCGCGCCCGAAGCTCTCGACGATGATCATGCGGCCGCCGCAACAAGGGCATGGCGGGCGATGATCCACGCTGGCGCCGGTGGCCATGTCGGCGTTGTCGTGCTCGCTTGACGGATCCATCTCCGCTACTGGCGCGGCGATCAGCTCTTTGGCGCGAGCGATAGTCGCTTTGCAGGTGGCACTGGCGAGCAATCCGTAGTGGCGGATGCGATGGAACCCCCCGGGCAGGACGTGGAGCAGGAAGCGCCTGATGAATTCGCCGGGCGCCAGCGTCATCGTGCAGTGCCGCGCCCGTCCGTTGCGGCGGTAGTCCTTGAAGCCGAAGGTGACGCCACGGTCATCGAGGCCAATCAGTCGGCTGTTCGAGATGGCAACGCGGTGGGTGTAGCGCGCGAGATAGGCGAGCACCGCCTCGGGCCCCGCAAAAGGGGGCTTGCCGTAGACGAACCAGTTCTTCTTCCTCAGTGGCGCGAGATAGGCGGCAAAGGCCGCCCGGCTGCGCAGACCGTCGAGCTCGCCGAAGAATGCCAGCCGGCCCGCCGCATGGGCGTCGGCGAGCCGCGTCAGGAAGAGCCGCCGGAACAGGCGGGACAGCACGCGCACCGGCAACAGGAAGCCGGGTCGGCAGTGCACCCAGTGCTTACCATCGAGCGATATTCCACCGCCCGGCACGATCATATGGAGGTGTGGATGGTGGGTCATTGCCGAGCCCCAGCTGTGGAGTACGGCGGTGGCGCCAATGCGGGCGCCCAGGTGCCGGGGATCGGCAGCGATCGTGAGCAGCGTCTCGGCCGCCGTGCGGAATAGCAGGTCGTAGACCACCGACTTGTTCTGGTAGGCGATTGGCGCGATCTCGGCCGGCAGTGTGAAGACCACGTGGAAGTAGCCGACCGGCAGCAGATCGGCCTCGCGGGCGGCGAGCCAGTCCTTCGCCGCCGCGCCCTGGCACTTAGGACAGTGGCGGTTGCGGCAGGAGTTGTAGGCGATCCGGCTGTGGCCGCAGTCCTCGCAGCACTCGACATGGCCGCCGAGCGCGGCCGAGCGGCAGCTCTCGATGGCTGACATCACCTTGAGCTGGCCGAGGCTCACATGCCCGGCATTGGCCTTGCGCCAGGCGGCGCCATGGCGGTGAAAGACGTCTGCGACCTCCAGCCTCGGGCGGCGCACCGCCGCCGGGCTACACTCCGGGTCTCGGCCTCCCCACAGGCAGCGGTGCGAGGCGGTCGAGCGGGCTGGTCACGTTGCGGATCGTGGTAGTGGCGACGCGCGTATAAAGAGCCGTGGTGTCGAGCTTGGCGTGGCCGAGCAGCACCTGGATGACACGGATATCGGTGTCCTGTTCCAGCAGGTGGGTGGCAAAGCTGTGCCGCAGCGTGTGCGGCGACACTCGCTTCTTGATCCCGGCGGCCTCGGCAGCAGCATGGACGGCGCGGTTGAGCTGGCGGGTCGAGAGCGGTTCGACTGGATTGCGGCCCGGAAAGAGCCAGCCTCGCGGCAGTAGAACGCCCAGGCGCCGGCCCTCCGACCACCAGGCGCGCAGCACTTGGAGCAGCTGCGGCGACAACATGGCGTTGCGATCCTTGCGGCCTTTGCCCTGCTCGACCCGCAGCAGCATGCGCTCGGAATCGATGTCGCCGACCTTCAGCGCGACCACTTCGGAGACGCGCAGTCCGGCGCCGTAGGCAGTGGCCAGCGCTGCCTTGTACTTCGGCCCAGGCGCCGCCTGGAGCAGCAGCGTGACCTCCTCGACGCTCAGCACCGCCGGCAACCGGCGCGGTTCGCGCACGATCGTGAGCCGCCGGGCGAGGTCCGGCCGGTCGAGCGTCACGGTGAAAAAGAAGCGCAGGGCCGCGACCGCACTGTTGACGCTCGGCGGCTGCATGCCGGTCTGTGTCTGGTGCAGCTGAAAGCGGCGCAGATCCTCCGCCGTCGCCGTATCGGGCGACCGGCCGATGAAGGCCGCGAAGGCCCGTACGTTGCGAACGTAGTCGTTGCGCGTCTTCTCGGTGAAGGCGCGCACCCTCATGTCCTCGATCATGCGCGCCCGCAGCGCGCTGACGGGCCGGTCGGTAGGATGGGAGGTCATCGTGGGCTCCTCTCTCAAGCCGAAGGTTGCTGGACCTTCGATGCTCGGGATCGGATGCCCCGCTAGTCACGCCTTACGTTCACGCACTCACCAGCACCGCCAAAAACGCACTGGCGATGATCCACGCACCCTCCCGCGAGAGCGGGTTCGTTCTAGGGTTGAACCTGGCCGATTGCTTGCTATTCGACGAATGACGGTTATCGGCGCTTCTCGGCCATTCGGTCTGCTCGAATTGAAGGGGTGGTTTCCACCCATTGCGGAAATTCAAGCTGAGACACTAGCACAAGCCGAGCCGCCTTGCCCCGCTGAGACATTTTGTGGCACAAGGCGCCGGGGGAGAGGGCGATGCCGGATTTCAAGATCGAACGGCGCTGCACGGGGCTGGTCTGCGGCATCGACGAGGCCGGGCGCGGACCGCTTGCCGGGCCGGTGGTCGCCGCGGCGGTGGTTCTCGATCACCGCCGCTTCCCGAAATCGTTGCGCGACGGGCTCGACGATTCGAAGGTGCTGACCATCGAGGAACGCGAAGCCTGCTACGCCGCATTGCGGCGATGCGCCGCTCGCGGGACCGCGCATATCGGGGTCGGCGCGGCGAGTGTCGCCGAAATCGACCGCATCAACATTCTGCGCGCCGCCCTATTGGCGATGGCGCGCGCCGTCGCAGTACTCGGGGTCCGTCCGGATATCGCACTGGTCGACGGCAATATCGCTCCGCCGGTCGATTGCACCGTGCAGACGGTCATCGACGGAGATGCCCTCAGCTTCTCGATCGCCGCCGCTTCCGTCATTGCCAAAGTGACCCGCGACCGCATCATGCGCGGCCTCGCGCCACGCTATCCGGTCTATGGATGGAGCACCAATGTCGGCTACGCGACACCGGAACATGGCGAGGCGATTCGCCGATTCGGGGTGACCCGTCATCACCGGCGCTCCTTCGCACCGGTCCGCCTGGCGATCACCGGCGATGCGGAACTGCCGTTGTTCGCCGAGCCGGAGCCGGAATCGCCGGCGGCCCACCCACTCTAGGCGGCCAGCGCCGAGACGGCGTGTCGCGCCACCTTTTTCATCAGGGTCGGCAGGGCGTGGTCGCCGAGGCGGTCGACCCGGCTCCATACCCCATCCGCCTCGCCATTCCCGGCGATGATCGCGAGCTCGAGGCGAAAATGGGTGAACCCGTGGCGCACCGTGCCCGGCAGCGGCGCCCAGTCCGCAGCTGCCGGGGCAACCTCGATCGCCTGGTCGAGTGTCCAAGGTTCGCTGCGCCACGGCGTCGACGGGATTTCGATCATGCCGCCGAGCAAGCCCTTCTCCGGGCGGCGGCGCAGCAGCACCGCTCCGTCGCTGCGAGTGAGCCAGAACGCAACCCCATAGCGCGACGGCCGCTCCGGCTTCTCGGTCCGTGCCGGAATCGCGTCGGCCAAGCCCGCCGCGGCTGCGGCGCAACAGGCGCGCCACGGGCAGAGGACGCAACGCGCCCGCCGCGGGGTACAGATCGTGGCGCCGAGATCCATCAAGGCTTGCGCGAAATCGCCGGCCCGCTCCTCCGGCACCAATGCCGCGGCGAGCGCCCTGAGGCGCGGTTTTGCCGCAGGAAGGGGTTCGAGCACCGCATAAAGCCGGGCGACGACACGTTCGACATTGCCGTCGATTGCAGCGGTCCGTCGATCGAACGCGATAGCGGCAATCGCCGCTGCGCTGTACGCCCCGATCCCAGGCAGTGCACGCAACGCTGCAGGTTCGTCGGGGAACCTGCCATTATGGCGCTCGACGACGGCGCGTGCGCAGGCATGCAGGTTGCGGGCGCGCGCGTAATAACCGAGCCCCTGCCAGACCTGAAGCACCTCGTCGAGCGATGCCGCGGCGAGCGCCGAAACATCGGGCCAGCGTGCCACGAATTGGTCGAAATATGAGCCGACAGTCGCTACCGTCGTCTGCTGCAGCATGATTTCGCTGAGCCAGACGCGGTAAGGGTCGGGTCGGACGCCGGCGGGGGCGCGCCACGGCAGCGCGCGGCGGTGGCGGTCATACCAAAGCAGGAGCGCTGTGGGATCGGGGGTGCCCGATGACGAAGGTATTGCGGATTGGAAACGCGGCATGGACAGGACCACTCGACGGCGCGGCGCGGCAAAGGTAACCGGGCCGACAGCTGAGCGCGAGCACCCCGAGCGCCAGTACCGGGGCTTTCGCGCGGTCGGCGTCGCCGTCTCGAAACTGACTGTACCGATTGTCGCACGCCGCGGCGGCGGCATCCTCGTCCGCCTCAAGGCGGAGTGGCCCGCGATTGTCGGTCCGGATTGGGCGGAGGTGAGTTGGCCGGCCACCCTTGGGCGCGACGGTGTCCTGAAGCTGCGCACCGGACCCGGCGCCGCGCTCGAGCTGCAACACCGTGCGCCGCTTATCATCGAACGCATCAATCTGTTTTTCGGCCGAGCCGTCGTGACTCGCCTGGCGCTCGTGCAGGGCCCATTGCCGCTCGCGTCGGGGGTCACCAGGCCCGTCATCCCTCCGCTCTCGGAGGGCGAGGCGAAGGCCCTCGATCAGCGCCTCTCCGACATCGCCGACCTGGATCTGCGGGCGGCACTTGCCCAGCTGGGCAGAGCGGTCAGCGGGGGGCAACGCTGAGCCGCCAATCGCACCCATTGCGAATATCTAAATATGGTAGTAAGGAGCCCGTTATGAAGAAGATCTGGTTTGCCCTGCTCGGGGTTGTAAGCATCGTCCTGGTTCCGCCGGAACCGGTGCCGGCCGCCGCGCCGCACCCGTTGCTCGCCGAGGCGCAGACTGTGCTGGCGCTCACCAAGGATGATCGGATTCTCGGCAATCCCGACGCGCCGATCACGATTGTCGAATACGCCTCGCTGACTTGCCCCCATTGCGCCCACTTCACAAACGACGTTCTTCCCGAGCTCAAGAAGAAGTGGATCGACACCGGGAAAGCCAAATTGGTGTTGCGCGACTACCCGCTGGATGAGCCGGCGCTGCGGGCGGCGATGATTGCGCGCTGTGCACCGCCGGACCGGTTTTATGCTTACACCGACATGTTCTTCGGGGCGCAGGACAAGTGGGTGACGGCGCGCGACTATCGCGACGCCCTTGCCCGGCTGGTCAAGCTCGGCGGCATGAGCCGGGAAGAGTTCGACAACTGCCTCAAGAACACCGCTCTCGAAAACAAGATCGTCGAGGGCCGCCTGATCGCGTCGAAAGAGCTCGACGTCAACTCGACCCCGACATTCTTCATCAACGGCACCAAATTCACTGGCGCTCCGACCGTCGAAGATTTCGACAAGGTGCTGTCGGGGCTGGCGGCCAAGTCGTGAACGATGCTGAGGGGCGTTAGGCGACTGGACTTGGCGGTTCTCTGATGCAGGTTTGCCGGCTCCGCCTGGTCGGGTTCAAATCCTTTGTCGACGCGACGGAATTGGCGCTCGAGCCGGGCCTCACCGGGATTGTCGGGCCGAACGGTTGCGGCAAATCGAACTTGGTCGAGGCGCTGCGCTGGGTGATGGGGGAAACCTCGGCCAGACGCCTGCGCGGCGGAGAGATGGACGATGTGATCTTCGCCGGGACGACGGCAAGACCCGCCCGCAACATCGCCGAAGTCGCGCTGACCCTCGACAACAGCAGCCGCGACGCGCCGTTCGCCTTCAATGACCGCGCGGAAATCGAGGTCGTCCGGCGGATCGAACGCGGCGGCGGCTCGACCTACCGCGCCAACGGGCGCGAAGTGCGGGCGCGTGACGTCCAGCTGCTGTTCTCCGATGCCGCGAGCGGCGCCCATTCCGGCGCGATGGTGAGCCAGGGCCGCGTCGCCTCACTGATCGACGCGAAACCGGTCGAACGGCGGCTCCTGCTCGAAGAGGCCGCCGGCACCGCCGGGCTTCACGCACGCCGCCGCGAGACCGAACTGAAACTCGACGCTGCCGAGGAGAACCTCGAACGGCTCGACGACGTGATTGCGACGATCGAGGTCCAGTTCGAGGTTTTGCGAAAGCAGGCGCGCCAGGCACAGCGCTACCGCCGCCTCGCCGAGCAAATCCGGCGGACCGAGGCGCTGTTGTTCCACGCCCGCTGGCTGGCAGCCGAGGCAGAGGCCGAGCGTAGCTCCGCCGAGCATCGGGCAACCGAGCGCATCGTCGCGGAAGCGACCGAACACGCTGTTGCCGGAGTACGGGGTCGCGATGTCGCCGAAGCGGCGCTGCCGCCTCTCAGGGTGGCTGAAGCGGCGGCCGCTGCCGAATTGCAGCGGCAGACCAATTCGCGCAGCGCGCTCGAGCAGGAATTGCAGCGGGTGCTCGCTGCGCGGCGCGAGGGGGAGCGGCGGCTCGCGCAACTCTCCGCCGATCTCGAACGCGAGGAGTCCCACCTGGCCGAGGCGCAGGCGTCGCTGAACCGGCTATCCGAAGAGCAGGACGCGCTCACCCGGGCCGAGGCGGCGGATGGTCCGGGCCGGGAATTCGCCGAAGCTGGGTTGCGCGAGGCGGGCGCTTGCCTGGCTGAGGCGGAGGCGGTGCTGCAGCGCGAGACGGAAGCCGTCGCGGCCGCCGGGGCGCGCCGCGTCACCCTAGAGCGGCGCCGAATGGATCTCGAAGAACAACGCGCCCGGCTGGAGGCGCGCCGCGCCGAAGCCGAGCGGCAGCGCGCCGGACTCGCTGCGGCGCTGGTTGCGCCCGAGGCGGTGATCGCTGCCGCTGCCGCTGTGACGGAGGCTGAAGCGCGGGTCGAGCAATGTCGCGCGATTGTCGAAGCGGCCGAGGTCGAGCTCGCAAACCGGCTCGCCGGCGAGCAGACGGCGCTCGATACCGCGCGCCAGGTCGATACTCGTCTCGCTCGGCTCACCGCAGAGGCGGAGGGATTGCGCAGGCTGCTTGCACCGCTGCCGGATACGAGCGAGGCGCCGCCGATCCTGGCGGCGCTGCGGGTCGCGCCTGGTTTCGAGGCCGCAATCGGCGCCGCGTTTGGTGATGAACTTCAGGCGCCGCTGGCGAATGGCGAGGACGGAGACGCCGCCCGCTTCTGGGTCGATCTCAGCGGGGACGAGCATGGCTGCGCTGCCTTGCCCGAGGGCGCTTGCCCGTTGGGCGAAGCCGTCGACGCTCCGCCTGCTCTCGCGCGCAGCCTCGCGCAGGCGGGCTTGGTCGACGATGAGGAGACCGGGCGCCGCCTCCAGCCGAGCCTGGCGCCGGGCCAGCGGCTGGTGGACCGTCAGGGTCGTCTGTGGCGTTGGGACGGGTTCGTCTCGCTCGGCTGCGGTCCGTCCATTGCCGCCGAGCATTTGCGGCATCGCAACCGCCTCGCCGTGCTGGAACGCGAGATCGCCACCCTGAAGACTTCGGCTGTGACGGCCGAGAGCGGCGCCGCCGCGGCGCGTGCCGAGCGTCAACATGCAACCGAGGCCGGCAGATCGGCTCGCCAGGGGCTGTCCGACGCAGAGGCGGCGCTGGCGCGGGCGCGCGCCGAGGAGGCCGAGATCAGCCGGCGGGAATTGACCACGCAAACCCGGCTCGCCGCCGCGGCCGACCTGCTCGACAAGATCGGCGCCGATCTCGCCGAGGCGAAGGCGCAGGCGGAAGAGGTCGAGGGTGACCTGGCGGCCCTCCCCGAGGCAAAATCGGCCCGCGCGGCGCTCGACGAGGCGCGCTCTGCCGCGTCTGCGTCGCGCCGGCGCGAAGCGGACGCGCGCGCGGCAATCGAGCGGCTCACCCATGAAGCGGCGCGCCGCCGCGAGCGCCTGTCCTCGATCGACTTCGAGGAACGTGCGTGGCGTAAGCGCAGCACGGATGCCGCCGCGCAGCAGATTGCGCTGATCGAACGGCGCAGCGCGTTGGAGGCGGAGATCGACGGCTTGGCGGCGCGCCCGGCAATGATCGCCGCCGAGAGCGAGGCGCTCGGCGCCGCCATCGCGGGCGCTGCCGAGGCTTGCCGTCGGTCGGCCGACGCGCTCGCCATCGGCGAGCGCCAGCTGCGCGAAGCCACGGAATCCTCGCGCCTGGCCGATCACGCATTGGGTGAGGCTCGCGAGCGCCTGGCGCGGCTCGAAGGGTTGCGGGACGGCGCAAACGAGGCCGTGGCCCACCTCGCCCGCGATATCCGCGAGCGGATGGGTGTCGCACCCGAGGCGCTCGCCGAAATCGCGGGCGTTGCGGAGGACAAAATCCCCGCCGATCCGGCCGAAACCGCGGCCCGGCTGGACCGCCTGACCCGCGAGCGCGACGGCATGGGCCCGGTCAATCTGATGGCCGAAACCGAGGCCGCCGAGCTCGAAATGCGGATCGCCGAATTGCGGCGCGAGCGTGCCGATTTGACCGAAGCGATCGCCAGGCTGCGCCACGGCATTGCCGCACTCGACCGCGAAGTGCGCCAGCGGCTGACGGCGGCCTTCGAGCAGCTCGACCGCCACTTCGCGGAGCTGTTCACGAAGCTGTTCGGCGGCGGCAAGGCCCAATTGCGTCTGGTCGACAATGACGACCCGCTCGCCGCCGGGCTCGAAATCATGGCGAGCCCGCCGGGCAAGAAGCTGCAATCCCTGTCGCTGTTGTCGGGCGGCGAGCAGGCGCTGACCGCGCTCGCGCTATTGTTCGCGGCTTTCTTGACCAACCCGGCGCCGGTCTGCGTCCTGGACGAAGTCGACGCCCCGCTCGACGACGCCAATATCGACCGGTTCTGCAGCCTCGTCGGCGAGATCGCCGACACTACCGGCACCCGCTTTCTGGTGGTCACGCACCACCGCATCACAATGGCCCGCGTCGATCGCCTCTTCGGCGTGACGATGGCCGAGCGCGGCATCTCCCAGCTCGTCTCCGTCGACCTCGCCCGCGCTGCCCGAATGCGTCAGACCGCCTGAGTCGCTCAAGAAGCCATCATCGCCATGGTTTCATTGGCTTGAACGGTCATCGTGCTGTTGCGCCCGAACCGAAATCCCCCTTCGTACTTCACGCGCCGGCCGCTTCAATCGGCTCAATGATCAAATATTCGCAACCTCGACAAGCGATGCTTCGGCGCGGCGTTCGAAGATGACGGCACCTTGTCGGCGAGCAATCCGCCGGGCGGTCTCGAATGCTTGCCGAGCCTCATCCTTGTTGGCGCCGTCGAGCGCCAGCAGGCACCCTCCGCGCAGCCGCCAGATTTTGCCAGGTGATGGCCGACATCCGGCTCCTGATAGCTGGTGAGCGCTCGGTCGAAAAACGCCATCGCACGGTCGCGATGGCCGGCAGCCAGCATCACCTCGCCGCCGACGCCGAGGAAATATTGGAACATCGGACTGACAATCGCTGCTCGCGCGATTTCTTCCTCGACCAGTTCGGTGTTCCACGAACTGGCCTTGCCTCGCGCCCAGGCCAGCAACAGCCGCATACCCGCCCGGTATGGCGGAAAGCGGTATTTGTCGCAAACCGCGATCGCGCGTTCGGCTACCTGTGCCGTCGTTTCACGTTTTTATAGAATCTCCCCGAAGGTCGGCGCCGTGCCTCATTCCCTGCCATACGGGAAAACTCAGGGAAAAAATCAAATCCAGCGGCAAAATCGCCAATCTCGCCGTCGATATTTCTTTTTTCTTCAGGTGGTTATGGAAAATTCCCGACGCACGCGGCAGGGAATTGCATTTCCCTGCCAAGCGCCTCGGCAGGGAAACGGCAGGGAAATCCGAACGAGATGCGATCGCTGAGGGTTTCATGACGGCGTAGAATACGCTTCGATCTTGGCATCAGCATGGCCGAGGATGCCGTCCCAAAGCGAGCCTCCGCGCGGCCGATACCCGAGTGGTCTTATCGGCGGGGATCAATTGACGAGCCGATGCGATCACCGGCGCCGTTCCGGCCGCCGACTGGACCTACAAGGCCGCCGGCATCGACGCGATCTTCCCCGGCAGCCCTTCGAGCGCCGCTTCCGCGACATCCACACCCTCTCGCAGCAGATCCAGTCGCGCGACGCCCATTACGAAACCGTCGGCCAAGTGCTGCTCGGCAACCCGCCGAAGGTATTTCTCTAGACCCCTTTCACGGATGAGCCAGTTCGGCTAGCAAATCCCACACCCTGGTGTGGATTCGACATGCTCGCTTTTGAGTTGCGAGTCCGCTTGGTGCCAGAAGGGGAAAATCGCTGGTCCTCCTCGCTCCCATCGATCGTGGTAGACAAATTACCCGGCACCGCCCTCATCCTCCGGCCGCTTGTACGAGGGCCAGCCGAACTGGCCTCCCGCCGTCGACGGTCGTGTTCTTCCCCGCGGAGACTAACTTTCCGAAATGCGGTGTGACGCTCCTGAGCTGCATGAGATATAGATCGTAATCGGGAGTATTGGAATGCACGAAGCCGAGTTCCGGAACGGTTTCACCCAGACGACGCAATACTAGCGGTGCAGTGGTCGGAACGAAATGTGTTCCGCCCGGATGCGCGAGGGTCATGATCATGCCCCGCGCAATTTCTTCTTCTGGACGGGCAACCATGATCAGTCGCACGCTGCCTTTATCGATCGTGACCAAGCTCATAAATGGCTTTCCGTCGGGAACATAGACCATTCCCTTCTGAGTGTGTGCACTGTCGGGGCGATTCTGCTCCTCAAAGATTAGGCACGACCGCTTCTCGTCCCAGCGAATCACCACAAGATAGGCATTGATTACTTTGGGATCGCTGAAGTTCGGTCTGAAGCAAACGTAGCGGCCCTCGAATTCCTCAACATTGGCGCGGACATAACCGCCAAGATCCCGAGACGCGGAATTCGTTGACATGACGGTGGTGGCAAGAGCTTGTGATGTAGGATCCTCAAGAGCAGGCAACATTTTACAAATATTAGCTGACGGGCTTCCTCCCATGCATGCGACCGCCTGTGCGGAGCGTATCGAGCGCGGGAATACTGCAAGCACGATCGCCCCTAATGCAGTTCCGGCTCCTCCGGTAATCCCCATCAAGACGAGTTCGGCCATATAAGGGTTGGGGCTGATCCTAGTCAAAAAGTCCTCTGGCAGTAGCTGCCCGATCAAAAACCCAGTAATTGCAAATGACAGACCATTGAAAATGCCGCCCACGACTGTTAAACGCATCGAACCCCAGTTAGAAGTACCCAAGTAGCTGCAAAGCAAACCAATCGAAAATGTGCACACGAAAGGCAGCAATACGAAGGCCCAACGCTGCCCAAAAAGCTCCAACGACTCATTTAGCCCAAACTTGCCAGTCTTGATCAGGGTTGGAATGAGGGGCCAGCCGATCCTGATAGCGACGCACAATCCGAGAACGACCAATCCTGCAACCATGAGTTCCACGAAAGGAGGGAAGCGCGTGCTCTCACCCTCGTCGCGACGAATGAAACGCTGGGCAACCATCGTCCCGCCGATTAAGGCGATGCCAAAATTCACGGACATCAACACGGAATACAGAAACCTCTCTAGGAATGGTTGCTGCCCTGGCACGATAACCGAGAAAAATGAGAACAAGATGATGGTAGCCCCGATCGAAGCCGCCCATTGATTTAATCCGAACGCTGGGAGGTGATCGGACGCGTTGAAGCCCATGCTCGACAGACGCTTACGACGCCGGTATGCGGTCATGTTTTGGAAAAGTACGTACCGCGAAATGAGGCTGCAAACCACGTATGACAGGTCGTGGATACTGCGGTTCAGTGAGCCTTCAATTTGCCGCGTGGGCTTACTACACGCGAAGTAGGCAAGACCGTGTTCCAAGAGTGCCTCATACAATTTGATTGCTTGATCAGCGACTTTGTCGTTAAGCCGCATGATGCGAGCATATGCCGAGCGGCTCCCCGCATTCGTCGGGAACGCGAGAGGGATGCCGCTCTCGTCCGGCATGATGAATAACCAATAGATCGCCACAGCACGTGTAAAGCGTGACGACATTGTGCCGTCGTTTTCGAAGTTGACTGCATTGCTCCCAATGTTTGTGGAAATCTCGCGTGAAACACTTTCCATTAATCTTCGGGTTACAACGTGAAATTCAGCACCGTTCGCAAGCTCGATAGCCAGCTGGTCAGCTTCCCTGGGAATAGCCGCTAACGAGATACAGAACAGTCGTGCCGCCCTATCAAGGTTACGCACGTATTTGAATTGCGACGTAACCGTGATGATGAGGGCGGCCACTATGGGCACAGAGGCACTGAGCTGCGGGTCATCCTCAAGAGAGCTGTGGACGGCCTCACCCACCCAATTGAGCCCGTGTCCACCGCCCTTAAGGATCAAGATGACCAGAAGCCAAAGACCGATGAGCAGCGCGTAATAAAAAACCACACCGCTGTAAAAGAGGAGGAATGTGGTTCCGGCTCGGTTCGTTGGGGGTTTGTTGAAGCGGACCCAGGCGACGACCAGCAGAAGAAGACCCGATATGATCCATAGCCCCTGATTCACGATCGTATTCACGGGAGCCCTCCATAGCCATGAGCCGCGGAAATAGCCGAGCAGCTGTATGCAGGTCGCTTGCACGCACGTAGTTGACCTGTGACCCCGAACGCAAATTAAGTTAGACCTTCCCGCACAAAAGTTGTGTGATCTACATCACACTTGGTCAGCGGATAGAGATGCCGTTGCTACTGGCATTGAAGGCGCTGACCCTACAGCAGCCGAAGTTTAAAAGACGAGTTCAAAAGTCTAAAGCGGTCGCTTATGTGGAGTGCGCCGGCGACGATGTGGCTGTCACAAGCTCACTTGCATCCTCGGGCGGTGCGCGGGAAGCATGACGATATCGTCGCCTTTCCGCCGTTCATATCGAAATCGTGCTGGCAGCGTGATTCAGCTGAACGTGAGGTTATTGCTCACGCCTCTAGAGTTGGAGCGACGGCGCAGCACTTTAAACCTTAATTAATCGTTCGGCCTAAGATCTGCCTGGGACCGACGAGCCGGCAAAGGGGACGGAAGGTTCGCAATGGGCCACGAGCAGACGACAGAGGTCAGGCTCTCGGGGTCCATCTAGCAGAAGGCGGGGCGCACGCGGTCGGCGGCCCGCGCCCGAACATGCGCCAGGGGGCCGCCGAACGTGTTGGATATAAATGAGTGTTTCACGTGAAACCTCGACACCTCACGGCGCCCTCCATACATTCCCACGTCATGAACAGAGCTTTCGCGTCTTACGATGTCGTCGTGGTCGGCGGGGGGCATGCCGGGTGCGAGGCGGCTGCGGCCGCGGCTCGGGTGGGGGCGCGCACGTTGCTCCTGACGCACAAGCGGGCGACGATCGGCGAGATGTCGTGCAATCCGGCGATCGGCGGGCTCGGCAAGGGGCATCTGGTGCGCGAGATCGATGCGCTCGACGGCATCATGGGCCGGGCTATCGACCGCGCCGGCATCCAGTTCCGCATCCTCAACCGCAGCAAGGGTGCTGCGGTGCGCGGGCCCCGCGCTCAGGCCGACCGCAAGCTCTATCGCCGCGCCGTCGCCGAATTGCTGGCCGAAACGCCTGATCTCGACATCGTCGAGGGGGCGGCCGAAGATCTGCTGCTCGATGCCGGCGGGCATGTCTGCGGGCTCGCGCTGGGTGACGGTCGGCGCCTCGCGGCCGGGCGGGTCGTGCTGACGACAGGCACCTTTCTGAACGGCCTGATCCATATCGGCGGTGAGAAGATCCCGGCGGGCCGTGTCGGCGAAAAGCCATCGCTCGAGCTGTCGCAAACCCTAGCGCGCCACAGTTTTGCGCTCGGGCGGCTCAAGACGGGCACGCCGCCGCGGCTCGACGGCGGCACGATCGACTGGGCCGGCCTCGATGTGCAGTCCGGCGACGACCCGCCGCCGCCGTTCTCGTTCATGACCGACCGCATCGAGACGCCGCAGGTCGTTTGTCACATCACCGCGACGACCCCGGCGACGCATGCCGTCATTCGCGCCAATCTCGACCGCTCGCCGATGTATTCGGGGCAGATCACCAGCATCGGCCCGCGTTATTGCCCGTCGATCGAGGACAAGGTCGTGCGCTTTGCCGAGCGCGAGCGGCACCAGATCTTTCTCGAGCCGGAGGGGCTCGACGACGATACGATCTACCCCAACGGCATCTCGACCTCATTGCCGCGCGAGGCGCAGGAGGCGATGCTGCGGACGATCCGCGGGCTCGAAAGGGCGGCGATGCGGCGCCCGGGCTACGCGATCGAGTACGATTTCGTCGATCCGCGCGAGCTTTATCCGAGCCTCGAGACGCGGCGGGTCCCCGGGCTCTACCTCGCGGGCCAGATCAACGGCACGACCGGCTATGAGGAGGCGGCGGCGCAGGGGCTCATCGCGGGTCTCAACGCGGCGCTCGCGGCGGGCGGAACGGAGCCTCTCGTGCTCGACCGCGCCGACGCCTATATCGGCGTGCTGATCGACGACCTCGTCACGCGCGGCACCACCGAACCGTACCGGATGTTCACCTCGCGCGCCGAGTACCGGCTCACCCTGCGGGCGGACAATGCCGACCAGCGGCTGACGCCGATCGGCACCCGGCTGGGCGCGGTCGGCCATGAGCGCGAGCGGCGCTTTACCGAGAAAATGGCGGCGCTCGACGAGGCCCGCCGGCAGCTCGCCGAGTTGCGCATGACGCCGCCGGCACTGAAGCGTCACGGGATCGCGGTCAACGAAGACGGCATTGCCCGCAATGCCGCGGAGCTGTTGGCCTATCCCGGCGTCGACGTGGTGCGTCTCGCCGGGGTCTGGCCCGAGCTTGGGTCGCTGGCGCCGGAGATTACCGAGCAGCTGGAGATTGACGCCCGCTATGCTGGTTATCTCGAACGGCAGGAACGGGACATCGCCGCATTCCGGCGCGACGAGGCGCTGCTGCTTCCCGCCGACCTCGACTATTCCGCGGTCGGCAGCCTGTCGCGCGAAATCAGCGGCAAGCTCGCTGCGGCGCGCCCGGCCACTCTGGGCGCCGCCGCGCGGATCTCCGGCGTCACGCCGGCGGCGCTAGTGGCGTTGCTGAAGCACGTCAAGCGCCGCCAGGATGCCCTCACCCACCCAGCCCTGCGGGCTGGGTCCCCCCTCTCCCGCAGTGCGGGAGAGGGGCTTTGAGACAGTGCGCCCTCTAGCCCCTCTCCCGCACTGCGGGAGAGGGTGCCGAGCGCAGCGAGGCGGGTGAGGGCCTTGCCGCTCGGGCCGGAAGGGTTTGCCGAGCTTGTCCCTGTTTCACGTGAAACACTGGCACGGCTGGAGGCGTATGCCGAGCTGCTGACCCGCTGGTCGGCGCGCATCAACCTCGTCGGCCGCGATACCCTCGCCGATCTGTGGCGGCGACACATCCTCGATTCGGCGCAGCTGTATCCTTTGATCCCGAGCTCGGCCCGGAGCCTGATCGACCTCGGCAGCGGCGCCGGGCTGCCCGGGCTCGTGCTGGCGATTCTCGGCATCCCCGGTGTCGAGCTGATCGAGGCGGATTCGCGAAAATCCGCGTTCCTGCGCGAGGCGGCGCGGGTCGCCGGGGCGGAGGTCGCGATTCGCCCATGCCGCATCCAGGCCGTCCCGCCCCATCCCGCCGATGTTGTGACCGCCCGCGCCTGCGCCCCGCTCGACCGGTTGCTCGATTTGGCCGCACCGTTTCTGATGCCCGACACCCTTAGCCTCTTTCTGAAAGGGGAGCGGTTCAACGAGGAATTGACGCTGGCCCGCAAAGCCTGGACAATGAATGTGTCGGTCGAACAGAGCCTGTCCGACCGGCGGGGGGTCGTTCTTCGCTTGCAACAGGTTGCCCGTGAGCCTCGCCAGGCTTGACGCGGAAACGCGCGCCGTTCCGGCCGCGCGCCGCGTCCGCACGATCGCGCTCGCCAATCAGAAGGGCGGCGTCGGCAAGACGACGACTGCCATCAATCTCGCGACCGCACTGGCGGCTGTCGGTCATCAGGTGTTGCTGATCGATCTCGATCCGCAAGGCAATGCCAGCACCGGTCTCGGCGTCGAGCGGCCGGCGCGTGGCGTGACCAGCTATGAGCTGATCCTCGGCGAGGCCGAGCTCGATCAGGCCGTCGTATCGAGCGATATACCCCGGCTGGCCATGATCCCCGCGTCGCAGGATCTGGCCGGCGCCGAGTTGGAGCTGGCGGCGCGCGAGCGGCGCGAGTTCCTGTTGAGCCGGGCGATCCGCAGCCGGGTGCGCGATTATGACGAAGTGCTCATCGACTGCCCGCCCTCACTGAACCTGCTGACGATCAACGCGCTGGTTGCTGCCGATTTGGTGCTGGTGCCGTTGCAGTGCGAATTTTATGCATTGGAAGGCCTTAGCCAATTGATGCGCACAATCGAGCGGGTGCAGCGCGCGCTCAACCCCCGGCTCGATCTGCAAGGCGTGCTGCTGACCATGTATGACCAGCGCAATAACCTCTGCGACCAGGTCGCCGCGGATGTGCGCGGTCATTTTGGAGCCAGAGTGTTCGACACAATGATACCGCGCAATGTGCGCATTGCCGAGGCGCCGTCGCACGGCAAGCCGGTGTTGATCTACGATCACGGCTGCGCTGGCGCGCAGGCCTATATCCGTCTGGCCGCCGAGGTATTGCGCCGCAGTGGAACTCCACAATGAGTGAGCGGGCCAGGCGTCGCCAACTCGGCCGTGGCCTCGCAACCCTGTTTGGCGAGGCCGAGGGCGGCGCATCTGCCGATCCGGCGTCCCAGCGCCGCGTGCCGATCGAGTTGATCCGCCCCGGTGCTTTCCAGCCGCGGCGGCGCTTTGATGAAGCCGAACTCGATGCGCTCGCTCAGTCGATCCGCGAAAAGGGCATCATCCAGCCCCTGCTGGTCCGCCCGCTGGCTGGCGAGGAAGCCGCCTTCGAGCTGATTGCCGGCGAGCGGCGGTGGCGCGCCGCGCAGCGCGTCGGGATGCACGAGGTCCCGGTCATCATCCGCCCGCTGACGGATTCCGAAGCGTTGGAAATCGCGTTGGTCGAGAACCTGCAGCGCGAAGATTTGTCCGCGCTAGAGGAGGCCGAGGCCTACCGCCGGCTGATGCAGGAGTTCGGCCGCACCCAGGCGGGTCTCGCCGAAGCCGTCGGCAAGAGCCGCAGCCACGTCGCCAATACCTTGCGCCTCCTTTCGTTGCCGGCCTCGGTGCATCGCAGGCTCGACGACGGCGAATTGTCGGCCGGGCATGCCCGCGCATTGCTTGCCGCGCCGGACCCGGCCGCGCTCGCCTCGGAAGTCGTGCGTCGCGGGCTCAACGTCCGCGCCACCGAACGGCTCGTCCAGCGCCGCTCCTCAATGCCGTTCCCAAAGCCGCGCCTGCGCGCCGCTGACACGGTGGCGCTCGAGCGGGAACTCGGCGCGATCCTCGGCCTACGGGTCACCCTCGAGCCGAAAACGCGCGGCGGCGCGCTGACGCTGCACTATGCGAGCCTCGACCAGCTCGACCGGGTGTTGCGCCTGTTGCGCGCCAGCTGAAACAGGCGAGGCTCAGCTTTCGAGTATGAAGGTTACCTCCATGGTGACTCGGATATTCCGCTGCCAACTTAGCAATGTTAACCCTTGGCAGGTTCTTTCGAAAGGCTGCCGGAACGCTCAGAAAGGCGGGCGTGCGCTCAATGACGCCGGTCGCGCGCGGCCTGGGCCACCCCCAGCATGGCCTCGCGGCAGATCGTCTCCGCGGGCAGGCCTGTGGTCTTCATGTTGAGTTCGGCGTTGGCAATCCGGTCTAGTTGGGGGCGCAGCCGTGCCTCGGTCCACAGGCCGAGCTGCCGCCTGAAGCTGTCTTCCTGTTTGAAGAAGATCGGCGGGCGCGACGTGCGCAACACTTCGTCGATGCTTGCGCCGCCCACGAGACGGGCGGTCAGCACATGCAGCCGGTGCAGGTGGCGCAGCAATGCGCGGATTATCGAAACTGGTGATTCCCCCTGTTGTAAGACGCGGCCGAGAACGCGCTCGACCCGCACGGGATCGCCTTCGGCTGCCGCCATTACCGCATCGTCCAGCTCGAGGGCCGCAGTGTCGCTGACGGAGAGCCGGGCATCATCGAGCTCGACCCTGCCCCCCTCGCCGGCATAGAGCGCGAGCTTTTCAAGTTCCGAGCGCGTCAGCAGACGATCGCCCCCGAGGTGCTCGACCAAGAACTGACTGGCGTCGCGGCTCGCGTTGACCCGGTGCGCCGCCAGGGTCTCGCGGATCACCGCGGCCAGCTCGCGCGGCGTATCGGGGTAGCAGCCGATCGCGACGGAAGACCGCGCTGCCTCGAAGGCCCGGCGCAGCGCCGAGCGGGACGGCAGCTCGCCCGCCTCCACAACGACCAATGCCTCGCCGGGCGTGCTCTCCAGAAACCCCGCAAACAGCTTGGCGAGCGCGTCGCCGGCGCCGCGCACGCGCACCATCCGCCGGCCGCCGCCGAGGCTCAGCTGGGCGGCTTCGTCGGCGAGCCGCGCAGGATCGGCGGCGAGCGCCGCCGCCATCAGATCGGCGACGCGAAAAGGATCTCTGAGGTCGGGACAGACCGAACGCGCCACCGTTTCGGCGCGCTCACGCACGAGGCCCTCATCCGGGCCGTACAGCAGCACGGCGCGAATTTCGGGATCGGGCCGCTGCAGGAACGCGGCAATCCGCGACGGGGCGAGCCTCACAACCGCTCAGCTCGGCGCTGGGGGCTGCTCGGCGAGCCGTCGCTCCATGAACAGAGCGAGCCGGGTCACGATCTCCTGGTTGAGTTCGGCGGCGCTGCGAACCGCGGCATCGTCTTCGCCGACCACGGTGGAATATTGGTTCGGGTTGAGATCGAAGGAATTTGCGACGTGCACCGTGTTGACCTGCAAGGTCCTGCCGCTCTTATTGTCGATCAGATAGTAGGTCGCGTAAACGTCGAGCTTGCCAAGCGACGCCAGACCTTGTGATTCGATACCGAGATTGCTCAGACCCGTGACGAGCGTGGTCCGCAGCCGATAGCGCTCGGGGGTGGGCTCGCCGGTAGGATTGAGCGAGTTGCGCAACGCGATCTGGAGCCGCTGGCCAATGCGTTCGAGGATCGGCTCGACATAGATCGCGCGCAACTCCTCGCTTGCCGGGCCGCTCGTGGGCTCGCCGTAGAGCGGCGTCCAGCCACACCCGAGGAGTGCAAGCGACGGCCCGAGCGCCAGGGTGAGCAGCACGCGGCGCCTCGCGTTGCCCCTCACCCCGACCCTCTCCCCGCAAGCGGGGCGAGGGAGAGTACTGCTGGTCCCCTCGCCCCGCGTGAGCGGGGAGAGGGCTAGGATGAGGGGCAGCCTCACGCGACGATATTGATGATGCGGTTCGGCACCACGACGACCTTGCGCGGCGGTCGCCCTTCGAGCCAGCGTGTTACCTGTGGCAATTCCAGGGCGGCGTTCTCGACAGCAGCTTTGTCCATATCCCGCGGGATTTCGAGCGTGCCGCGCAGCTTGCCGTTGACCTGGATCGCGATCGTTACTTGCTCGTCGCGCGTCAACTGCGGATCGGCAACGGGCCAGGGCTGGTCGGCGAGCAGGCCTTCGCCGCCGAGCGTCTGCCACATTTCCTCGGCGAGATGGGGCATCATCGGTCCGAGCAGCCGGGCCAGGGTTTCTAGACCCTCGCGAAGCACCTCCGGTGCGCCGGGCTCGGACGACGGGAGCTCTTCGAGCGTGTTGGTCAGCTCGCGGATCCGCGCGACGGCGCGATTAAAGCGGAATTTGTCGAGATCGTCGGTTACCGCGGCGATCGTCTTGTGCGTCACCCGGCGAGTTGCGGCGAGGCCCGGCGGCAGCGCGGCGGGCATCGGGGAACCGGGCGCCGCGAGCGGGACAGAAGGTTCGCTGACCATCCGCCAGAGCCGGTTGACATAGCGCCAGATCCCTTCGATCCCGGTCTCGGTCCATTCGAGATCGCGTTCCGGCGGGCTGTCGGACAACAGATAGAGACGCGCCGTGTCGGCGCCGTAGGTATCGACGATCGCGTCAAGGCCGACGACGTTCTTCTTGGACTTGCTCATCTTTTCGTGCCGACCCGCCGTTACCGGCCGGCCAGCCAGGTCGACCAGACGCCCCTCGTCGCCTATCTCTACTTCTTCGGGAAAAATCCAATCTCTGCTCTCGTTTTGGTAGGTCTCGTGACAGACCATGCCTTGCGTGAACAGCCCGGCAAACGGCTCTTCGAGATCGAGATAGCCGCAATGCTTCAGGGCGCGGGTGAAAAACCGCGAGTAGAGCAGGTGAAGAACCGCGTGCTCGATGCCGCCGATGTATTGATCAACCGGCATCCAATAATCGACAGCCTCGCGGTCGAACGCGACCGGGGCGCGAGCCGAACAGAAACGCAAGAAATACCAAGATGATTCGAAAAACACGTCGAACGTATCGGTCTCGCGTTGAGCCGACCCGCCGCAGCGCGGGCAAGCGACATATTTCCAGGTCGGATGGTGATCGAGCGGATTGCCGGGGACCTCGAAGGTGACATCTTGCGGCAGCTCGACCGGCAGGTCGCTCGCGGGTACCGGCACGATGCCGCAAACGCGACAATGGATGACCGGAATCGGGCAGCCCCAGTAACGCTGGCGGGAAACACCCCAGTCGCGCAGCCGGTAAACCGTAGTGCGCTCGCCGCGCCCGAGCTTTTCGAGCCGCTCGCCGGCAGCCCGCTTCGCTTCCGCAACCGCGAGACCATCGAGGAAGGCGGAATTTATCAGAGTTCCGTCGTCGAAGTAGGCGGTGTCGCCGATCGCAAATGTGGCGGCGTCCTCGCCCGGCGGTAGGACGACAGGAATGACCGGCAGCCCGTATTTGCGGGCAAATTCGAGGTCGCGCTGATCATGCGCCGGACAGCCGAAGATCGCTCCGGTGCCGTATTCCATCAGCACGAAATTGGCGACATAGATCGGGACCCGCCGGTTCTCGTCGAACGGGTGCACCGCTTCGAGACCGGTACGATAGCCCCGCTTCTCGGCGGCTTCGATGACCGCTTCGCTGGTGCCCCGACGGTTGCATTCGGCGATGAAGGCGGCGAGATCCGGATCCTTCTCGGCCAGACGCAGGGCCAGCGGATGGCTGGGCGAAAGCGCGACGAACGAGGCACCGAACAGCGTATCCTGGCGCGTCGTAAAGACCTCGATGCCTTCATCCCCATCGGCGACCTTGAAAGACACGCGGGCGCCATCGGAACGGCCGATCCAGTTCTCCTGCATCAGCCGCACCCGCTCGGGCCAGCGTTCGAGCCGGGGGAGCGCGTCGAGCAGTTCTTCGGTGAAGGCGGTGATACGCAGAAACCATTGCGACAGCAGCCGCTTTTCGACAACCGCGTCCGATCGCCAGCCGCGTCCGTCGATCACTTGCTCATTGGCGAGAACGGTGTTCTCGACCGGGTCCCAGTTGACCCACGATTCCTTGCGATAGGCGAGCCCAGCCTCGAGGAAGTCGAGAAACATCTTCTGTTCGTGGCGGTAATATTCCGGGTGACAGGTCGCGACCTCGCGCGACCAGTCGTAGGCGAACCCCATGCGCTGGAGCTGCGCCCGCATCGTCGCGATGTTTTCGCACGTCCAGACCGCCGGATGGATCTTCTCGGCGATCGCCGCATTTTCGGCGGGAAGGCCGAAAGCATCCCATCCCATGGGGTGCAGAACATTGAAGCCCTGGGCGCGGCGATACCGTGCGACCAGATCGCCCATCGTGTAGTTCCGCACATGCCCGACATGCAGCTTGCCGGACGGATACGGGAACATCTCGAGGACGTAGTATTTCGGGCGCCCCGGCGCCGCCGCGACCTCGAAGAGTTGCCGCTCACGCCAGATGCGCTGCCATTTTGCTTCGCTTTCGCGGAAATTGTATCGCGACATGGTTAGGGATCTGGCCACGCTTCGGCCCGCCTGCAAGCCGGTTTCGCCTGCCTCCCGAGACGGCGTTTTCAACTCGGCGGCGCCGCCCACGCGCGCTTCAGCTGCCGCGCCCGGCTGAGGATCGCGTTTTCGAGATCGGTCTCGACCTGCCTCGCAATCGTCGTCTCGGCCCACTGGCCGTCGGCCGATTGCTGCTGGCGATCGACCGTCACGCTCAGCGAATCGGAATGCAACGCCCGGGACAGGATAAAGACATTGACCCGGTACCGGACATTAGGGTTGCCCGGTGGTGAGTACCAGTCGGTGACGATCGAGCCGGTCAGCGGATCTTCCGAGGCGTATTTGACGAAATCGAGCGTGTCGTGCGCCGCTTGCCACAGAATTGGGCTTACCGTCCGGCCGGTCTGCGGCCCGGGATCCTTGACGGATTCCTTCTTGGCGAGACCGAGCACCGTCCAGATCGTCGCTTCGGTGTCGATGCCCTCGGGCTCGCTCGATGCCGCCTTCTGGGTCTCAGCCGCGCTGGGCTGCTCCCCCACACGCGGTTCAGCCGGGGGGCTCGCCGCGCAGCTGGCGAGCGCCAACGAAAGACTTGCGGCAAGGGCGGCCGAGGCGCGGTAATGAGTGACCGACATCGAGCGATCTTTGCCAGGAATGGAGCTGCTATGGAAGGGGTTATCGCTGCCAATCTCGCCGCCGTCCGGGAACGGATCGCAACGGCGGCACGGGCGGCGGACCGGGCGCCCGAAAGCGTGACGCTCGTAGCTGTCAGCAAGACCCATCCCGCCGCGAGCGTGCGGCAGGCGCTGATGGCGGGGCATCGCGCGTTCGGCGAGAACCGGGTCCAGGAGGCGCAGGGGAAATATCCGGAGCTGCGGGAGGAATTTCCCAACCTCGCGCTGCATCTGATCGGCCCACTGCAGACCAACAAGGTGCGCGACGCGGTCGCGGGTTTCGATGTGATCGAGAGCGTCGACCGGCTGCGGCTCGCACAGGCTATGGGCAGGGAGATGGAGCATACCGGTCGCCGGCCGCCCTGCCTGATCGAGGTCAACACCGGGGAGGAACCGCAAAAGGCAGGGATCATACCAGCCGATGCGGACGGGTTTATCCTCGAGTGCCGGGAGCGGCTCGACCTCCCGATCATTGGGCTGATGTGCGTACCGCCGCTCGACGAGGAACCGGCCCCGCATTTCGCGCTGCTACGCGAGATCGCCCGGCGCAACGACCTGCGGGTCCTCAGCATGGGCATGAGCGCCGATTTCGAGAAAGCGATCCGCTTCGGCGCCACCCATGTCCGCGTCGGCACCGCAATCTTCGGCTCCCGCGGTAACGGGGATTGATCCACCGTCGTTCCGGGGCGCGCGGCGAAGCCCGCGAGCCCGGAACCTATGAACACCGGCCGATGATCTTTCGGCATGAGCCGGTGTTCATGGCTTCCGGGCCCGGCCTACCGGCCGTCCCGGAATGACCTGTTCAGTTACGAACCCGGAGCTAGAGAAAATGGCCGCTGCGGGTTGCTTTGGTGCGGAGATACCGCTCGTTGTGGCCGTTTGACGGGAAGACGTGCGGCACGCGCTCGGCGACACGGATGCCGTAGCGTTCGAGGGCAATCACTTTGTCCGGATTGTTGGTCAACAGCCGGACAGTGCCGAAACCGAGCTGCCGCAACATTTCCGCAGCAGGCAGATAGACCCGCTCGTCGGCGTCGAACCCCAGCTGCTCGTTGGCGTCGAGTGTGTCGAAACCGGCATCCTGCAGCCGATAGGCGCGCAGCTTGTTGACGAGCCCGATGCCGCGTCCTTCCTGCGCGAGATAGAGCAGCACGCCGCCGCCGGCCCCGGCGATCGCCGCGATCCCGCCGCGCAGCTGGTCGCCGCAGTCGCAGCGCAGGCTGGCGAGCAGGTCGCCGGTAAAGCACTCCGAATGCAGCCGCACCAAAACCGGTGCTGACGGATCGGGCGAGCCGATCAGGATCGCGAGATGTTCGAGGCCGCCATCGCGCGGGCGAAATGCGATGAGACGCGCGTTCTCGGCATCGGCGAGCGGGACGCGCGCCTCGGCGACACGCTCGAGACCGGCGGTCGCCGCGTCACGCTTGAACACGGAGGCGGCATCGATGACCGCCAGATCTCCGCGGTGTGCGAAAAACGCCGCCTCGCTCTTGCCGGCGCGCAACACGAGCGCTGCGGGCAGCAGTGACGCGAGCTTTGCCAAAGCCACCGCGGCGAGCGCACCGCCTTTGGCGGGGAGCGGCTCGGGGCCGAAACCAGGCGGCTCCGCGCCGAGCGATGCTCCGGGATCGGCGAGGTTGCGGATCACCGCCGCAGGCAATTCCTCCGAGACGGAGATTGTCAACGCACCTGACAATTCGTCGCGCGCAGCAAGGCCGAGCGCTACGGCCCGCCGGCGTGTCAGAACCACCCGGGCCGGGGCGCGCGAGATTTGACGCAGCCGCTGCAGGTTTTCCTCGGTCGCCAGCTCGGCGGCGACCGCAAGAACGTTGATCTCGTCGTCGCGGATCAGCACCGGCTCTCCGCGGCGCAGCGCAGTGATGGCCTCGCCAAGTGATGGCTGTGCAGGCGTCCTGGGCTCGAGCACTCTCTATCTCCTCGCCGCCCCGCATCATATGACGCAACGCGGCTCGCGCCAGCAACCTTATTCGACCTCACCTATGCAGCCGAGTGGACAGCAGAATGACAATATCGGCCGCAAATGAGTAGACCAGAAGCCCGAGCGCTGCGGCGCAAGTGACTGCAGCCCAGCCCGCCGAAGTCACGGGCACCAACGCGATCATCAGGCCGACGCTCTGGACGACGGCAATCGTCTTGCGGCGCCGGTCGGCGACCCGCCGCGGCGGCAACGGCCGGCGCAACAGCGGAAAGGCCAGCGCCGCGGCGAGGTAAAGATAACGCATGCCGCCGATCGCGAGCACCCAATGAGGAGCGGCCTGCGCCTTTACGACGGTTATCGCGAGCACGAGGATGGCAAACGCATCGACCTCCAGGTCGAAACGCGCGCCAAAGGCGGAAGCCAGTCCCTGGCGCCGGGCCGCCCACCCGTCGGCGCCGTCGAGCATCAGCGCGGTCCAGGCAATCGCGGCAAGGAGCCATCTTTCCGGCGAGTTCGAGCGGTGCCGGCTCGATCGCTCGTGCTGCGATCAGGCAGGCAATTGCCGCCCTGACGAGCGTGATCCGGTTCGCCGTGCCGAGCCGGGGATGAGGATGATGCGCGGCGAGCCCGCGCTCGACGGCGAAGAGCAGGCCGGCGAACAGCGCAAGGCCGCTCAGCGCGGGAACGGTGCTGATCGCTCCGCCGAACACCGGCAGCGGAATTGCCACCAGGGCGAGCACGAACGCGCGCGTGAAAACCGAGCGCGCCTCGCGAAGGAGCGCGGCCGGCGAGGGTGAAGGCGAGGTGATCCCGGTCGACATATCAGTGGCTTCGGTGTATCTGGCGATCGTGCCCTGCCGGGACTTGATGAACAAGCGGCCGTCCGTCAGACCCTTCCGCCACCGGGTTTATTCCCGTGGTTGAGGCGCGGGCGTTTTGGGTGACGGCGCCGGGCCATGGCGAAATCAGGGCGCAGCGGTTGCGATCGCCGGCTCCCGGCGAGCTGCTGATCCGGGCGCTCCGAAGTGCGATCAGCAGAGGCACCGAAACCCTCGTTTTCCGCGGCGAAGTCCCGGAGAGCGAATGGCGGCGGATGCGCTGTCCGTTCCAGGAGGGCGAGTTCCCAGGGCCGGTCAAATACGGCTATTCGGCGGTGGGCATCGTCGAGGACGGTCCGGCCGAGGCGCTCGGACGCCGGGTGTTCTGTCTGCATCCCCACCAGGACCGGTTCATCGTGCCGCTGGAGGCCGTCGTCGATGTTCCCGACACGGTTCCGGACCGGCGCGCGGCGCTCGCCGCCAACATGGAAACGGCGATCAATGCGATGTGGGATGCGGCGCCGGGTCCGGGAGACCGCATCGCGGTGATCGGCGCCGGCGTTGTCGGCTGTCTTGTCGCCGCGCTCGCGGCGCGATTGCCGGGCGCCGAGGTCGAGCTGATCGACATCGATCCGACCCGCGAAGCGATCGCTCACGCCTTTGGCTGCCATTTTGCGACCCCGGAGACGGCATCTCACGAGGCCGATCTGGTTGTCCATGCGAGCGGATCACCCGCCGGGCTCGCCAACGCGCTGACGATCGCCGGCTTCGAGGCGATGGTGCTCGAGATGAGCTGGTATGGCACCCGAATTGTGCCGCTCGAACTCGGCGGCGCCTTTCATTCGCGCCGCCTGACTTTGCGTTCGTCGCAGGTAGGTTCGGTTTCAGTGGGCCGATCGCCGCGCTGGTCGCGCCGGCGCCGCCTGACGCTCGCCCTTTCGCTGCTGCGCGACCCTGTGTTCGATACCCTGCTCTCCGGCGAAACCGAATTTTCTGCCCTGCCCGAATTGATGCCGCGGCTCGCGGCATCAGCAGCAGGCGTGCTGTGTCACACCCTTCGGTACGACTGAGAGATGATGCCAAAATCGTGGTCATTCCGGGGCGCGGGGCGCAGCCCCCGAGCCCGGAACCTATGAACACCGGCCGTGGGGAATGACGTATCAGTCCGAGTTCATGGTTTCCGGGCCTGCCCCGTTGGGGCATCCCGGAATGACGACTTTTAGTGCTTTGGCGAGGTAACGGTATGTACAGCATTACCGTCAGTCATCATTTCATGATCGCCCACAGCCTGGCCGGCGAGGTGTTTGGTCCGGCGCAGAGGCTGCACGGGGCGACCTATGTGGTGGAAGCCGAGCTGCGTCGCGATTCGCTCGACGCCGACGGGATCGTCTGCGACATCGGCCGTGCTCTCGATCTGCTGAAGGCGGTTCTTGGCGAGTTCGAGTACCGCAACCTCGACGAATTGGAGGAGTTTCGCGGCCGCAACACGACGACCGAGTTTCTCGCCTGCGAAATCCACCGGCGGCTGGCGCGGCGGGTCAAGGAGGGAGCGCTCGGCGCCGAGCGCATCGCCAGCCTGAAGGTGGTTCTGCGCGAAAACCCGGTAGCCTGGGCCTGTTATGATGCCGCGCTCGAATGACCGAGCTCGCCTTTGTCGTCCCGGGCAGGCTCGACCAGCTGACCGGCGGTTATCTTTACGACCGCCACATCATCGATGGGCTGAGGTCCCGCGGGCACGCGGTAAAGGTCATCGAGCTTGCGCCCAGTGATCGTGAAACGGCCTTGGCCCAACTCGACGACGGCACTACGACGGTAATCGACGGTCTCGCGCTCCCCGATCTCAAACAGGCGGTCATAGCCCACTGGCGCCGATTGCGGCTCGTCGCGCTCGTCCACCATCCCCTCGCTGAGGAAACCGGGCTTTCCCGCGCGGCGGCGGAACGCCTTAGGCGGATCGAGGCTGCCGCGTTGCCGCGCTTCCGCGGCGTCGTTTGTCCCAGCGCACGGACCGCTGCCGGGGTCGAGGCTCATGGTATCCCACCCGACCGGATCTTCGTGATCCCGCCGGGCACGGCAGAACCGGACCGGCCTTTGCGGTCGCGGCGCGGCCCGGTTCGCTCGTTGCTCTGCGTCGCAAGCGTGGTCCCGCGTAAGGGCCATCGATGCCTCGTCGCGGCTTTGGCGCGCCTACGTGACCTCGACTGGGAGATGCTGTGCATCGGCTCGCTCGACCGTGACCCGGGCACCGCGAGATTGATACGACGCATGATATCCGCTGCCCGCCTCGGTCGGCGCGTTACTCTCGCCGGCGAGCAGCCGCCGCGAGTGGTGATGCGCGCCTATCGGGCGGCTCACCTCTTCGTGTTGCCGTCCCTTCACGAGGGATATGGGATGGCGTTCGCGGAAGCGATGGCGCACGGTCTCCCGATCGTCGCGACCAGCGCCGGGGCAATTCCCGAGACCGTACCCCGCGAGGCCGGGTTGCTGGTTCCCGCTGGGGACGCTGCGGCGCTGGCGCGGGCGCTGCGGCGGGTGATCGCAGAGCCAGCAGTGGCCACGCGTCTTGCGGCAGGCGCGCGCGCCGCGGGTGGCCGCCTGCCAGATTGGCGGCGATCGGCGGAGCGGTGGGAACAGGTCCTGGATCTGCCTGGAAGTCCTTCCGCTTTGAAAACGGGGACGAGGAACGCAATTTGGACGCATAATGATCGGCTGCTCCCCCGTAGGGCGGGAAATGATGAGGGTTGGCCGTAAAATATTGATCGTCGATGATGACGGCGCGCTGCGCCAATCGCTCGCGGAGCAGCTCGAGTTGGATGAAGAATTCGCCAGCGTTCAGTGCGACAGCGCGGCTTGGGCATTGCAACTGGCAAGCGCCGAGCGGTTCGACGCCATTCTGCTCGATGTTGGGCTCCCTGATATGGATGGGCGGGAATTGTGCCGGCTGTTGCGCCGTACCGGAGTGCAGGTGCCGATCATTATGCTGACCGGGGCGGACAGTGATGCCGACACCGTGCTCGGGCTCGATTCGGGCGCCGACGACTATGTGACAAAGCCGTTTCGCCTGAGCGTGCTCCTGGCCCGGTTGCGCGCCCATTTGCGACAGAGCGAGCATAGCGACGACGCGGTGTTCACGATCGGGCCCTACACGTTCCGTCCCAGCGCCAAGCTCCTCCTCGATGCGACCGGCCGCAAGAAGATCAGGTTGACCGAGAAAGAGACGGCGATCCTGAAATATCTTTACCGCGCCGGCGATCATGCGATCGGGCGTGACACTCTCCTCGGCGAAGTATGGGGCTACAATGCCGGAGTGACGACCCATACGCTGGAGACCCACGTCTACCGCCTTCGCCAAAAGATCGAGCGCGACCCGGCGCGTGCCGAGATCCTGGTAACCGAGCCCGGCGGCTACCGCCTCGTACCGTGAGACAGCGGCGGCGATGGGTGGCGTGCGGCTGTTGATCGCCAGCGGCGCGGATCACAGCTATTTTCCGCTGTTACGGGATACGGTGCTGTCGATCCGAGCGCAGCGCCGAGACGTCGTACTCGGGATCCTCGACCTCGGGCTCGATGGGGAACAGCGTGAGTGGCTGTCCTCGCAAGTGGAACACGTCGTACGGCCGGGTTGGGATCTCGATTTTCGCGGCCGCGCGCACAAGCCGGACACGTTCAAGGCGCAGGTGGCGCGGCCGTTTCTGCGGCGGCACTTCCCGGGGTATGAGGTCTATCTGTGGGTCGACGCGGACGCTTGGCTTCAGGACGGGCGGGTGATCGATCTTTATGTGAACGCAGCGGGCCGCGAGCGGCTGGCGATCACGCCCGAAATCGACCGCGCCTACAAACGCCATTACAAGCGGCCGAAGCCGTTCGGCTGGACATTGGCGTGGAAGAATTATCGGCAAGCGTTCGGCTGGCGCGCCGCCGATCGTCTGGGACGCAATCCGATGGTCAACTGCGGGGTATTCGCATTGCATCACGACGCACCGCACTGGGACGCTTGGGCACGTGTCCTGTCGCGAGCGCTGCAGCGCACGCAATTCTTTTTTGTCGAGCAGACGGCGCTCAATTATGTGCTCTTTGCCGAGCACCTGCCGGTCAACTTTCTCCCGGCGTATTGCAACTGGATGCCGGGCGATGCCCCGCCGGCCTTCGATCCTAGCCGTGGCCTTTTTGTCGAGCCCTATGCGCCGCACGAGGTGATCGGCGTCATGCATCTGGCCGGCCGCGAGCAAAAGAACCGCCTCTTCCGGCTCGATCGCCTGGACGGCGGGACCGTCGAAACCTCGCTGCGGTACAGCGAGAGCCGGTGGTTGTGCGGCCTCTCTCCGGACGACTTTTCCTCTTAGCGTATCGGCGAATGCTGGGCGAGCTCGGCCGGTTTGTCGTTGCCCTGTGGCACGTGGTCGGATTGTTGTTGCTGGCCGTCCTCATGACCGAGTTCGGCGTCGAGGGGTGGCGCCGGCTGAGCCGCTTTCTGCGCTATCGCCGCTCGACCCGTCCGGACCGTGCCGCGATGGCCGACGCCTATGTCGGCGCCGATTGGTCGGCAGGATATTTCGACGAATTCCGCGGCGCCGTTCGCGTCGACTGGAAGCCCTATGTCGAATGGTGGCAGCGCCCGTTCCACGGCGCCTACGTGATGCTCGACGAACGCGGGCTGCGGCCGACGCCAGGCGAGAAGCCGGCCAACGGCGAGACAATCCGCATCCTGTGCTTTGGCGGCTCGACGATGATGGGAATGGGGGCCCGCGACGACCAAACCATTCCGGCGGTGCTGGCCCGCCGGCTCGCCGAGCGCGGACACCGCGTTTCAGTAACCAATTATGGCCAGCTCGGGCACAACAGCATGCAAGAGGTCATTACCTTGCAGCAGGTGTTGAAGTCCGGAGAACGGCTCGATATCGCCCTGTTCTACGATGGCATTAACGAGATGGCGTGCGCCGAACAAACCGGCCGCGCCGACGCGCTATTCAACGAGGCGCGCCGGCGGGCCGAGTTCAACCTGCTTCATCCGGATCGACGGCGCGATCTGATTGCCGCGGCGTTGATCGGTGCGGCGCCGCGCACCCTGCGGCGGCTGCGCCGGCTGACCGGCCTTCAATTGCGCGGCCCTTTGCCTGTGGAGCAGACGGACCTGTCGCAGGTCGATCTCGGCCAGCTCGCCCGCGACGTCATTGCGGCCTATGTCGGTAATGTGCGTCTGGTACGCCTGCTGGGACGTGAATACGGCTTTCAGCCGATCTTTTTTTGGCAGCCGATGATCACCACAAAGAAATCCAGAACCGAGGACGAGCAGCGCTGGCTCGACGACTATACGAACGATCCCGAGCGTCGGCGTCTACTCTATGAAGCCATCCTCGGCGAGCGCCGCTGCAATCCCGCCCTCGTCGACGCCGCAGATGCGGTCGATCTGTCGGCGCTTTTTGACGATTGGACAGACCCGGTTTATATTGATCTCTATCACTTGTCGGAGATCGGCAACGCGGCCGTGGCGACGGCCATAGTGCCGATCGTGGATGCGGCTCTCGCTGTGCGATGCCAGGCCAAGGATGCTGTAGGGAGAGGGTACTAGGATGGAGTGGGGGATTTTGCTCGGCCTGGCTGTTACCATCCTGGCGGTCGGCGCGCACAGCCGCATCCGCCGAGTAAGACGCCGCCGACCCGACAGTGGAGGCAACAATATTTACCCGCTATGGTAGATACCCGGGGCCGGCAGATTTCCACTTCACGATCCACCGCTCCTATAATACTCTTCGAGCAAGTCGACCTGATGGGAGGATAAAAATATGCAGCGTGCGCTATTACTCAGTTCTGGTTTCCTCGCGCTTTTCCTGACCGTGGGGATCGCGCAGGCTGATCAAATGAAGTTCAACGCGGTGCTCGCTCCTGGACCGGGGGTGACCAGTTCGGGCAAAGGCACGGCGACGGCGACTCTCGACACTGCCGCCAAAACGCTGACGTGGGATGTTAATTATTCCGGCCTCAGCGGTCCCGCAACGGCCGCGCATATCCACGGACCCGCCGATCCCGGTGCGAACGCGCCGATCGTCGTGCCATTTACCGGGAATCTCGCCAGCCCGATCAAGGGTTCGGCGACATTGACCGATGCGCAGATCGCGCAGCTGGAGGCCGGTAAGTGGTACGTCAACATCCACACCGAGGCCAATAAGCCCGGAGAAATTCGCGGCCAGCTGGTCCGGGCGTCGTAGTTTGATTTTTGTGAGACCCCGCTCGGCAGGTCGAGGTGAGTGGGAGCCGCGCACGCGGCGGGTGCCGGGCGGCTCAGCGCGCCAGTTAACCGAAAACCTGGACCGTTCAGTGGGGTGTCGACGACGGTGCCTCCCGGCAGAGTGCGGCGCACTTCCCGCTAGCCAGCTTCTCGTTCTTTCAGTGTTCGATCGAATGGCTCATGGTTACCGCGGCAAGCTGTCATCGGCGTAACTGAAGTGAGGCAGGCTTCCCATTGTGATCGGTAAGCCCGTCGCCCCTCCTACCGCTTCCGCATTCGGATCGGGATCTCCTTCGGCCGAGCCCAGGCGCGCGCCGCCCTGTAGAGGGCGTTCCCACAGCCGTTGTCCTATAAGTGCCGCGCTGCGCTCGAGCCACAGATGGCGAGCCTTTAGATCCCTTTTGAGCCTTATCGGCGGCTCGCCTCCGCGGCCCATCGGCTCCGAGAGTTGGCTGGCCTTAGGTTAGAGTTGTTGCGCAGTGAGGTAGCCAGTATACGCCGCTTGCTTGAGACGTTCGGAGGCGCTTGGTGTGGCGTCGTCTTCACCTTCGGGCTCTTTAGTGTGATACGAACTATAGGCGCGTGCGTTGCTTTCCTAGGTCTGCCGTGGTTCATGATAAGCGCCCTCGCAGCCGCCACATTGGTAAAGGGACCTCCTGCCCGGCGCACAAAAAAACACACGTTCCGTCAGGTCCTGGTGCAGCGCTTTGCGATCCGCACAGCCGCAAAGCGGGCAGGATCAACCGCTTCAAGTTCCTCCGCCGGCCACGTCGCCGACAGCTTTTCGTTCAGTCCTGCAGGAGCGCGGCCGGCGGGCGGAGTGTGACCGTCACTGTTTCTCCTCATTTCAGCATTGCCGCCAAGCGCGACGATACGAATGGCACTGCCCGGGCCTGGTTCATAGTAGATCGTTCGGTACAGCGCGCAGGCAGTAGAAGATCGCGGCGATCAACGCGGCAATCGCCACTATTTGACATATCATTGGCATTTCCGCGGTGAAATGCACCGCCAGCTGCACCAGGACAATCAGCGCCATTCCCGTCCATAACACCGAGGATAGTCGGGCCCAGAGGCCACTCGCCCAGAACATTAGCGCGGCGTCAACGGCCACCCGCAGCGCCCAAGGCCTAGCCGCTCCCGGTGAGCCGGCCCAGGGCACTCCAATCCATAGGGTCGCGACATAGGGTATGAGTTCCAGGACATGCAACTTAGCGACGATTTCCGGCCGCCCCTGTCCCTTAAGCATGACCACGGGGACCCAGGCGAGACTGTTGATCCACACCCCTATTGATAGAATTTCGCTCATCAGTCCGGGACCCGGCGAACTCAGCAACGATCCATACGCTGAGGAAAGGTTTCATCGCGATTAAAGCGGCGACGGTCAAGGCAGAGTGATGGCGGCCAAGGTGAAAACGGCCTGTCGGGATCGGCACACTCTCTTCCCATTCGAGCTGCGAAAAGCGCAGAAACAGCGTGCGTACCAGGCTGGCGGGTAAGATTTAGAGCTTTGTCACCAAATTGTACGGCACGGTATATGGGCGACGGCGCTCAGCCCGATCTGCGAGCCGATCAGGAGCCGTACTCCGTAACCAGGATCGGGCCGATAATCGCGGTAACGGTCACTCAGCCACCATATCGAAACAGCGGTGCCGCCAAGGATTTACGGGAGCGGGGTCGTTCTCGTAGTGGGACATAGCGCCGGCAGGCTGGAGAACTGGTATGTTGACGATGATGCGACTGATCACAGTGGCCTCGATCAAATCATCGAGCTCCGGGCCCCGCCACCACGCTACTAGCAAAGGCGAGAGCTGGAGCAGCGCGGTGACCAGCACCTGCAGTGTGTTGAGGGTCAGGAACCGCTCTCTTGCCTCAAGCGCGGCGATACCTACGGCGGAAACCGTCCCGACCGGCACAGCAACGCCATCCAGGGCAAAGCCATGCGAATTTCCTAGTTTAGTTCGGCGACAGCTAGTCGCCGAAATAGATGGTTGCGCAGTAATGGCCGCCCACCAGCAAAACGAGGCCATCCAACGATCTCAACATCCCGTTGATCAGCGCTCCGGTCCAGAATGCGGCTCTCGCATCGATGGCGGCGCATGTCGGAGCCTTGCCAAGTGATGGCTGTGGCCTTGCCGATACCGAAATCGAAGAACTCGAAGTACCCCACGAACAGCCAGACCAGAACTAGGACGACAAAAGAGCCTCTCCTATCAAACAGAGGTAGAGCGGCACGATCATTAACGAAATGAGAGATGGCGCCGTTGGCGCGCCAAATTGATGAGGGTGTTGCGCTGATGCTCACAGGGTGTTTAAAAAACTCTTCCTCTGCGCCGATCGTTTTTTAGGGAGCTTACACAATGTGCAACTTAGGCGGCCAAATGAGAAGATGAAAATATTAATAAGTGTTAATTTTTTTATATAGCATCAGTACAAATTTATTGATAGAAGTGATCGAAGATCTCGGTATCTGTTGCTATGGCCACATACAACGGCCAAAAGTTCATTAGCGAGCAGCTATACAGCCTGGTAGCTTAGCACCATTTGCCATTCGAGGCGTTATAACAAAGATGCATCAACGAGGAGACGGTAGCAATTGCCGAACAATTTGCGACGGGCGCACCCTTTCCGGTTCATATTCATCGCTACGGCAATCGGCTGGGTTACCTTTCAATTATATGCGGGCTGCCAGCTTCTGTATCTCTGACGTGATCGCTTTCTACATCTGGACGACATATGGTCACCGCGGTAACACAACTCTGAAGAGCGCTTTCGAGTCGGCGGAGAGCTGGGCTATCATAATGCAGAAGTTGTGACAGAGCGGGCGATGACAGGCAGCCTCGATTACTGTGTCGCGGCGAAGAAGCTATCGCTCTCGTTGTGCTCTATAAAGAATGAAGGGCGCACTTGGTTTTAGAGAAGTGTTTCGGCGTTCGATATAGAAGTGTGCGGAGTTAAGGGAAATGTCGCTGGACTATAACGATTTGAGGGCCCCTTTGGCGCACGATCAATATATAAATTTTTCGCATCCCTATTCTCACACTTAGTGTATATAGTCTCTGCTTTCTCCTCTGCCGCCCGCTCGGCTCTATTCGCTTTGGCTGGTATCCGCCATGGTTTTAATCTAGATTTCCTTATTTACTGTATAATCCAATCGGCAGACTAGATACATTGCGACAGGTGTCTCACAGTTGTGCGGTCATTCTCGCGTATACGTGCCGCTTGACCGATCTTGGCTGCGTCGAGCAACTTTGGGAGCCGCTCGTTATCTGCTCCTCGCCGTCGTCTGTGCTTCTCTCTCTGCTGTATACGTCCGCTTTTCTTGCCGTTCTTGTTTTGTCTTTTCACCGGGTCTCGCTAACAAGTGGGTATCTACTGTAACTAATAGAATCAACGGCTCAGCCGCGACGGTTTGTTAGAGAACAGGGGTCCGGCTCGGCGATACCGTCGGCCGGACTGATCCGCACTAGCAACTGTCCGGTCAGTCCGCAGTATCCCGACGCAACGCCAAAGAGGCAGCCCTCGAAGGCTTGCAGGGTGGTGTCGCGGTAGATCGCACTGATCGCATCCGCGCCACGAACCCATAATTCTTGCGCTGCCGCCTGGTAACCGCCGATCCGCGTCACCGGCAGGAGGCAGATTTTGTCGGGCCGGCCGTAAGCGGCCTGCAGCGCCGCCGAGATTGCACGCAACGCGGGAGGGTTGACCCCGTGGCGCGGCCGCTCCAGCTGGATGCGTTTGAGGCCTCGCGTTCTTTTGTCCATCTGAAAGAAGGTGACGACCGGGACGCCACCTACGGTTTCACCGTGCAGCACGACATCGACATAACTGTCGCCGAAATCGAGACTTCTGGGGAGCGGCGTTGCGGCGCCGTCGAATTGCTGGAGCAGGCTTTGCGAAGTCTCTCCCCAATGAATCTGCCTCAGTAACTCCGGAACGGCATCCGCCGCCGACGCAGCAGGCCCTCGAGCGGCGAGCACGAATACGAGCAGCAGGATAGGGTGGAAACGTATTGCTGCCGGTTTCCACCCTTTAGCTCGAGCCAATGCGTTGGCGCTCATCAAGAAGCTTTGAGTTCGATCTTTCTTGCTTTGGCGGCTTCTGCCTTTGGCAGGACGAGCTGCAAGACACCGTCCTTGAGCGTGGCCTCGATGCGGTCTCGGTCGATGTTTTCCGACAACGTGAAAACGCGCTCGTAGTCCCCGTCGGCATACTCGTTATACACCCGCTGGTAGCCGCCATGCTCGTTGGCGGCGCTGCGTCCGCGGATCGTCAATACGCGCCGTTCGAGGCTGATATCGACCCCATCCGGGGAAACTCCGGGCATTTCCGCGAGCACGACGATGCTGTCCTTGGTTTCATAAATGTCGGCCGGCGGCAGAAATACCGGCCGTGGTGGTGTGCGCTGACCGGCTTCCCTGGTGGATTCCCGGGTGGCCGGCGTCTGTTGCTCGACGGTTCTGACTTCCTGGGCCATGATTGCACTCCTTCGGTTCGGGTCAAGCAGCGCGGATTTCGATCTTCTTCGGCCGATCCGCCTCTAGCCGCTGCAATTCGATTTCCAGGATGCCGTTGTTGAAGCGCGCCTGGACCTTGTCGGGATCGACACGGAACGGCAGCTGGACCGCGCGCGAGAAACTGCCGTAAGCCCGCTCGCGGCGCTGCCAACTGACGTTTTGCTCTTGTGACTTCGGTTCGCGCTTGCCCGCGAGCGTGAGGACATCCTCTTCGAGGCTGAGATTTACGTCATCGCGGGTAACACCCGGCAATTCGGCTGTCAGAACGACGCTGTTTTCGCCGAGCCAAATGTTGATCGGCGGAAAGTCGCGTGCGGCCGTTGCGCTGTACCCGGAAAAGACCCGGTTCATTTCGCTCTGCATTCGCCGCAGCTCGGCAAATGGGTCGAAACCCATTCGCGGAAACTCCGAAAGCGCCATAGTTCACCTCTCTGCATGTTCACCCTGGTAACGCATGCGGATGGCGTGGCGCGGCACACAGGGAAAAAATCTTCAGCGGCTGACGCGGTGATGGGTGGTACCGCGAACGTGGCGACCCGCGCGGGAGGAGGTGGAATTACAACTCGGATCACATCCTCACAGCGAAGCGACATGACCGCGGCCGACCGTCTCTGGTCCGGCCATCATTCCCTGTCGAGACCCGTCAATCGGCATCCGGCATGCCTTCGATCTAGTGATGCCGCGGCGATCTTCAAGTTCCTCGCGATACGCAAAATCCGTCAGCAGAAACAGCAATGTAGGTGGTCGGACAAGTCTTGAATGGCGTCCCGGAGCGGGTACATCATTCACTCGCCATATCGGCAGGTGCCGCGCGTGGCCGCAACACCTGTGCGTTTGGGATTCAAACAAACGACAGCAGCACAACTTACGGACTGTCCCGACCGCTACCGATCTTCTTTGAGATCTGGAACTTCTCAATCCCAAAACAGTTCTTGATCTTGCACACGCTATATTAGCGAGCTCAATCACGGGTCTAGGAAATGAGGATCGCGCAAGTTTCACCTTTGTACGAGAGCTGTCCGCCGCAGCTTTACGGCGGCACCGAGCGGGTCGTTTCGTATCTGACCGAAGAGCTGGTACGCCAGGGTCATGAGGTCACTCTGTTTGCCAGCGGCGACTTGCAGACCGAGGCGACACTGCGAGCCTCCTGCGATCGCGCCCTGCGTCTCGATCCCCAGTGCGAAGATCCGCTTCCGCATCACCTGGTGCTGCTGAACCGCGTCGCGCGGAGCGCCGAAGCTTTTGACATCATCCATTTTCATGCGGATTTTCTGCATTTTCCATTATTTGCCCGGCTCTGGGGCAAGACCTTGACGACGGCCCATGGCCGCCTCGATCTGCCAGACCTGCCTCCCCTCTTTCGCGAATTTCCGATGATGCCACTGGTGTCCATCTCTGACGCTCAGCGGGCGCCGGTGCCGTGGGCGAGCTGGCAGGGTACCGTTCATCATGGTCTGCCGGCGGATCTTTATCGTCCGGGCCGCGGGGACGGCGGCTACCTCGCTTTTATCGGCCGGATCAGTCCCGAGAAGGGCGTGGAAAAGGCGATCAAAATTGCTGGCCTGGTGGGAATGCCACTGAAAATCGCGGCCAAGGTCGACAAAGCCGATCTCGATTACTACAATGACAAGATCAAGCGACTGCTCAAGGGTCCGGGGGTGGAGTTCATCGGTGAGATCGGCGACCGCGACAAAGGAGAATTTCTCGGTCGGGCGATGGCGTTGCTTTTCCCAATCGACTGGCCGGAACCCTTCGGGCTGGTCATGATCGAGGCGATGGCCAATGGCACCCCGATCATCGCGTTTAGGCGAGGCTCTGTTCCGGAAGTCATCGACCAGGGGGTCACGGGCTTTGTGGTCGACGGTGTCGATAGGGCGGTTGCCGCAGTTCCGCGGGCCGCAGCCCTTGATCGGAGCGGGGTTCGTCGTCGCTTCGAAGAGCGGTTCTCGGTCGAGCGCATGGCGCGCGACTACGTCGAGCTTTACGACGATGTGCTGCGTCGCAGCTCGATCGACGCAGTTGTCTTGAGCACCCGGGCAGCCGGTCAGCGGGAAGCGGCCTGACTTCCGAGAGCAATACCGACGAGACGGTGCCGGCTGCCGAGCGGGCCGGCGACGAGGAAGCGTCGCCCTTTTACATCGAGTCAAACGTCTCCTTCCAGGAGCGCCGGCCGCGCACACTCAAATCTGGTTATACCTTCGCCTTGTTTGATCACCGCGGCGATATCGTCCCGGGCGAAGGCAACTCCGACGGCATTTACCTCCACGACACGCGTTTCCTGTCGCAACTAGAGCTTCGACTGAATGGTGCGCGGCTCCTCCTGCTCAGCTCGAATGTGCAGGAAGACAACGCGGTCTTGACCGTGGACTTAGCGAACCCCGAACTGATCTCTCGCGACGGGGTCGCCTTCCGCGCCGAATTGATCCATGTGAACCGGCTCAAATACATCTGGCAGAACGCGTGTTACGAGCGGCTCCTTGTCCACAACTTCGACACCCGAGCTCATGATGTGAGGCTCGGGATCAGATTTGCCGCTGATTTTGCCGATCTCTTCGAGGTGAGGGGGCAGCAGCGGGCCCGGCGAGGCCCGGTCTCGATCGAACGCAGGTCTGGATCATCCGTCGGCTTGCGCTACCTCGGCCTTGACGGAGTGGAGAGAGTCACCAGTCTCGAGTTCGAGCCCGCCCCGACCCGCCTCGATGCTGCCACCGCGCTTTACGAGTTTTCGCTCGGGCCGGGCGAGGGCATGCGATCCGTGCTTCGGATCGCATGCCGGGACGATCGCGATCAGAAGATTGGCGTCAGTCGGCAATTCTACAGCTCACTTCGCACGGCGCGGCGTGCTCTCAGAGCTTCCAGCGGGCGGGCCGCCAGCGTCGACAGCTCCAATTCGCTGTTCAACGAGTTTGCGCGCCGCTCGGTCGCCGACCTTTACATGCTGCTGACCGATACCGAATTTGGCCCCTATCCGTTCGCCGGCATCCCGTGGTTCAGCACGCCGTTTGGGCGCGACGGGATCCTGACCGCCCTCTTCGCCTTATGGATCGATCCGTCGATCGCCAAAGGCGTATTGCACTTTCTCGCGGCGACTCAATCGACCGATTTCGATCCCGAGTGCGACGCCGAGCCCGGCAAAATCCTGCACGAGATGCGGGACGGCGAGATGGCGCGGCTGCGCGAGGTGCCGTTCGCGCGTTATTACGGCAGCGTCGATGCGACACCGCTGTTCGTACTGTTGGTCGGCGAATACTTCAGACGCACTGGAGATCTCGATACGGTTCGCGAGCTATGGCCGAATATTCAGGCTGCCCTCCACTGGATCGACACCTATGGCGACCCGGACGGTGACGGATTTGTGGAGTATCACCGCAAGAACGCCGAAGGGTTGGTTAATCAGGGCTGGAAGGATTTGTACGACTCCATCTTCCACGAGGATGGCCGCCTGGCTGAAGGTCCAATCGCTCTGTGCGAAGTTCAGGCCTACGTTTACGGCGCCAAGCGACACGCAGCGGCTCTGGCTTCGGCGCTCGACCATTCGGTAGCCGCCGCCACCCTCTCGCACCAGGCGGACGCGTTGCGCGAACGGTTCGAGGCCGCGTTCTGGTGCGACGACCTGGCGACCTACGCGCTCGCGCTGGACGGCGCCAAGCAGCCATGCCGGGTGATTTCATCGAACGCCGGGCATGCGTTGCTGACGGGGATTGCCGCTCCCGAGCGCGCCGCACGCGTGGCCGACACGCTGCTTGGCGCCAGCTGCTTTTCCGGATGGGGCGTGCGTACGGTGGCGCGATCGGCCGCGCGCTACAATCCGATTTCATACCACAACGGCTCGGTCTGGCCCCACGACAACGCGGTGATCGCCCTGGGTCTCGCTCGTTATGGTCTGAAATCCGAGATCCTGCGGATCTTCAAGGGCCTCTTTCAGGCCGCGAGTTACATGGATTTACGGCGGCTCCCGGAATTGTTCTGCGGGTTCGCGTGGCGGCAACTGACCGCACCGACGCTCTACCCGGTCGCCTGCGCGCCGCAGGCTTGGGCAAGCGCCACCGTGTTCGCGTTGTTGCAGGCGAGCCTCGGTCTCAGCTTCGATCAGACCGGCGATGAGATCCGGTTCGAGCGGCCGGTGCTGCCGGATTTTCTCGACCATTTGCACCTGCGCGGGCTGCAGGCGAGGCACGGTATTGCCGATATCCTGCTGCGCCGCTACGGCAGCGAGGTGTCGGTGGACATCACGCGCCGCCAAGGAAAGGTGCCGATCGTCATTGTGCGTTGACGTCATTGTTCGTTGAGGTTGGGTCGGCTTCAAAACCCGACCTTGAGAGCCGCAACGGTTCCGCCGAAATAGGCCTGGGGCTCGGAGGGCTGCGCCCCGAGGGCGTGCTCCATGCGCCCCACGCATCGATCGGTTGCATCGGACACCGAACGCCACGTCGCCGCTTGCGGCAAGACCCCGAGCAGGCATTCGTCAAAGAAGTTGTAGGTGCGGTGGGCCTGACAGCCGAAAGATGGACGGTCTCCGCGGGCGGCGGCCAGGATAATGCGGTTGGATCTCGCCATCTTTCCGGTTGCAAAGCTGCCGCTGTAGCAGGCCGAGACGATTACGACGGTAGGCACCGCGGCGCAGCCCCGCGACAATGCGCGGGCGAGCTCGTCCGGAGTAAGCGCCCGGTTAGAACGGGCGAGCCATAGACCGCTGCCGCGCTCGCCGTGCGAGGTCAGAAAAATCAGGCACTGGTCCCCCGGCCGGGCCGGCAGGTCGGCGATCCGCCGCAACAGAACTTCGGCGGTGGCGGGTTCGGCGCCGGTGGCGAGTTCGGCGGCGCTGGCGCTCAGCCGGTGGATGTTGCCCGCCGGGACGCCGGCCGCGGCGAGCCGCCGGTTCATTTCATGGGTCGCATTGTCGAATACCGGTTCGGCATCGTCTCCCGCGGCGAGCACGACTTGCCAAGTCCCGGATCCGCCGGCCGCGCCGGCCGGCGCGGCGCCCAACCAGCCGAGCGCTCCGAGAAGCAGCATCGAGCGAAGCAGGTAGACACAGATCGTCAATTTCATCGAACAGCGTCTCGTACAGAAGCACCGCGGCATGGTGGCGCGTGTCGTGCTATCCTGCCGCAAAACAAGGAGGTCATGAGATGCCGGTATCACTCGCCGAGAAGAGTTGCACGCCGTGCCGCGGCGGCATACCGCCGCTGACCGAACAGGAAGCCGCAGCCTATCATGCGCAAGCGCCTGACTGGGCGCTCCTCGATGAGGCCAGGCGGATCGAGCGAACCTATCGGTTCAAGAACTTCGCCGAAGCCTTCAGATTTGTCGAGCACGCGGGCGCGCTCGCCGAAGCTGAAGGACACCATCCCGATATCGGTTTCGGCTGGGGTTATGCGACGGTCTCGCTGCACACCAAGAAGATCAAGGGACTGCACGAGAACGATTTCATCATGGCGGCAAAACTCGATCGCATCGCCGCCGAGAGCGCATCCTAAACGCAGAGAAGATCAAGGGAGGAGGAGACCCATGCCGACTTATATCATGCTTGCCAATTGGACCGACCAGGGCGCCCAGAAGGTGAAGGACTTGCCGCGCCGGCTAGAAACCGCCAAGAAAGCCCTGTTCGATATGGGGGGCGAGTTCAAGACCGTCTACATGACGCTCGGCGAATATGACCTCGTTGGCGTTTACGAAGCGCCAGACGATGCCGTGGCAGCGCGGTTCAGTCTGATGCTCGGAATGCTCGGCAGCGTGCGAACCAAGACCTTGAAGGCCTTCCCCGAGGCGGCCTATCGGGAGATCATCTCCTCGCTTGGGTAAGAGAAGCCCGCGTCCGATGTCGGCGAGGCGTGTCTTCTGGGCTGCGAGCAGCCCAATATAAACCTTTCGCACAATATCTTTCTGGACAAGCTACGAAAGGTTGAATATCATCCTCGACAGAGGGGCCGCGACGGCCTTGGACGGCTGATAACAAAACAAAAAATGCCGGACTGGCGGTTGGGCGAGAAGGATCGGAGCGATCACCGGTGTGATCGAGAAGCCGGTCCGAGACAAGGGGGACTCCGCTTGTGCTCGGTCGGGACCTAACCCGTCGCGAGCTTCCGCGCAGAATTGCGCGACGGGAGGATGGGTTGTGGAGGCAAACGTCGCGCCAGACCAGGGTGTCGTCTCTAGCCGAGCGGCTCGGGGTATTCGGCTCTTACTCGTTTGGGGCGTGCGCTTCACCGGCGAATGCCTTGCCGAGCTACTTGAACGCGACCCCTTGGTGTCGGTTGTCGGGTTGTGCGCCGATCTCTCCGAGGCGGTGGCGCTGAGCGCGTCCATGCAGCCAGATATAGTATTATTGGATGGAAGAATGCCCGAAGGTGCAGCCGCAGCAAGGCGCGCTCTCGACGAAGCTCCCGGCATGCGCATTGTCGTCTCCTCGGTCAGCGAGACGGAGGACGACGTCGTTGCCTGGGCGGAGGCGGGGGTGATCGGCTACATCCCGAGAACCACCCCGCTGTGCGATTTCATCCGCCTGATGATGGAAATTCATAGTGGCGAGCAGGTCTGCTCGGGCCGAGTCGCCGCCGGCCTGCTCCGGCGCATCGCTCACACCGCAAATGGAAGAGCCCGTCGCAGCGGGCTGGTTGCGATACCCGCGCTCACCAGACGCGAGCGCCAGACCGCCGAACTGATCAGGAGCGGGCTCACCGACAAGGAGATCGCTCGACGGTTGAACATCAGCGTTGCGACGACGAAGTCACATGTCCATAACCTGCTCGGCAAGCTGAACGCGCGGCGTCGCACGGAGGTGGCCGAGTACTTGCGCAGGTAAGCGGGATATCCACGCTATCGTAGGGAGTGCGGCCCGCCGGACCGTCAGATGCCGCCGCGGCCGCGCGCGATTTCGGCCTGTGCAACCTCTTGCGGGATCAACCACGCATAGAAGGTGTCGCGCACACAGTTTCTGCAGGCGCCATCCCAGCTTTGCGAAGAGAGGATCTTGACATAGACCTGCTGGCCGGGGGCGAGGTTGACATTCCTGTCTTGATTGAAGTCCCGGTTATAGCTCACCGGCGCGATGTGGTAATGCCCGGGCGGAACGTCGCGATAGAACGCGCTGCCGTTTGCGACAGACCCGTAATAGCTGCCATTCACGTCGATATTCGCGAGATTGAGGCTCTCTGAGGGCAGCCAGTCACGGTAGAACCAGATCCGGGCCTGGCCCGCCGAAACCGGAGGTGTGGCAACGGCAACTTGAGCCGTCGTCGGGGGTTCGGCGCAGCCCGCCGCGATCAGTAGCAGGCCGCTCGCCCATAGCATCCTTCTTGGTTGCGGAGTGGGATCTCTCCTCATCGGCTTCTCCTTCTCCTCACGCGCCCGTGAGCAGCCTGAGCCTACGACTTGCCAAAACGGCATTTATTCCCGCAGGGTGGATATGCATCATCCTGTTGCGGTATCAAGGTTTGATGAACCGAAAGCAGCGGCGCGTCGAAGCCCGGCTGGGGCAGCAGGGTCGCGCGGCAGGCAGCCCGGCGGCGCCGATCGCGCGATGGTTCGGCGCGGCGCTCGCGCATCAACGCAACGGCCGCGCGGCGGACGCGGAGCGGGTGTGCCGCGAGATCCTGTCTGTGGACCCCGGCCATGCGCAAACCCTTCATCTGCTCGGTCTGATCGAGCATCAGCGGGGCCGTTCCGACGAGGCGATCGAGCACATCCGCGCGGCGATCATACGAGACCGCCGGGACCCGGCTTTTCACCATAACCTCGGCAACATCCTCAGAGCGCTCGATCGGCTCGCTGAGGCCATTAGCTGCTACGAGCGGACTCTCGCCCTCGCGCCGGCCTCGGTCGATACCCTTTACAATCTGGGCAATACATATCAGGACCTCCGCCAGCCGGCGCGGGCCGCCGCCTATTTCGAACGAGCGTTGCGCCTCAACCCTGAAGCGATAGAATTACATAATAATCTCGGCGCCGCGTTGCAGGATCTCGGCCGGCTCGACGAAGCGATCGGCTGTTATCGCAAGGCATTGGCGCTCCGGCCGGATCATGTCGAGAGCCTCGACAACCTCGCTGGCGCTCTGCACTTGGAAGGGAAGTTGGTTGAAGCTCAGGCCTGCTATGAGCGCGCTCTCGAGCTTCGGCCGGATCATGTCGAGAGCCTTATCGGACTCGGCGTCGTATTGCGCGCCCAAGGCCGGCTGGAAGAAGCCGCCGCCCGCTATCAGCGGGCGCTGGCCTTCTCCCCAGAGCATGCTGAGGCGCGCAACAACCTCGGTGTGGCACTCGTCGATTTGGGGCGGCCGGGGGAGGCGATCACGCATCATAAAAAGGCGCTGGCCCTGCAGCCGGGTCGCGCCGAACTGCATTACAATCTCGGGAGCGCTCTCCAGCGCCAAAGCCTGTACGCCGAGGCGCTCGCCTGCTACGGGCGCGCGTTGGCCCTCAACCCCGATTACGCGCAGGCGCACCTCAACCGCTCGCTCGCTCTGCTGCTGAACGGAGAGCTCGACGAGGGCTGGCGGGAATATGAGTGGCGATTTGCCGTCGCCCGGTACGACCGTAAGTTCGACCACCCCTTATGGTCCGGCGAACTTCTCGCCGGAAGGACAATCCTCATTCATGCCGAGCAAGGGTTCGGGGACGCGCTGCAGTTCGTCCGTTATGCCCCCGCGGTTGCCGAGCGTGGCGGCAGGGTCGTGCTGGAGGTCCCGGAACCCCTCGTCCGTCTTGCGCGTACGGTCGTCGGCGTATCGCAAGTCGTTGCCCGCGGCGACCCACTCCCGGCCTTCGATTGCCATTGTCCGCTGCTCAGCCTGCCTCGGGTATTCAAGACAAATCTGGCGACCATCCCCGACGCGGTGCCCTATCTGAGGGTCCCGGCGGAGGCGTCGGCCCGCTGGGCCGAGCGGATCCCCACCAATCCCGGCCTCAGGGTGGGTATCGTGTGGGCCGGCACTACGGTTGGCGCGATCGATCTGCGGTTGCTCCAACCGTTGTTGGAAGTCGACGGCGTAAGCTGGTTCAGTCTTCAGGTCGGCGAGCGCTCGGGCGACGTCTCATCGCTTGATGGCGTGAAAATCGCCGATCTCTCGCCATGGCTCACGGATTTTGCCGAAACTGCGGCCGCGGTACGCCGCCTGGACCTGGTCATCAGCGTGGACACTTCGGTTGCGCATCTGGCGGGCGCTCTCGGCCGCCCGACATGGCTCCTGTTGCGGTATCCGCCGGAATGGCGATGGCTGCTCGATCGCGAAGACAGTCCTTGGTATCCGACCGTGCGGCTGTTCCGGCAGAGGCAGGAGGGTGATTGGCTCGAAGCCGTGCGTGAGGTCGCCGCCGCCCTTGCACAAATAGCCCGCTGAGGCATCCTATGGATCGTCCATAAGCTTTTGCCGTAAGCCGACATGCGTCCCCTTCTGCTGATCGCGATTTTCGCACTCGCGGCCTGCACCGAATCTTCGATCAGCCGCATCGACAGCCGTACATTCGCGATCGAGAGCCCCGGCATTCCGGGAGGGTCGGAAGCCCCGAACCGGCGCCTGGCGGAACGGGTGTGTCCGGGTGGTTATCGTGTCATGGACAAGACAGTTCACCAAGGCACCCCCGACCGGGCCCGGGACGAGCCCGGGATTTTCACAAACTGGACAATCCGATGCCTCTAAACATCGCTGGTCAGAGAATAGGCATGAGCAAATACGCATCCCCGGCAGCTGTGCTGCTCGTCGCGTGCCTTCCCATGCTCGCTGACTGTACACCGCAGGCGAAGGTCACGGCCGCGCAAGCGCAGATCCCAGACATCGCACCGGGAACGGCGCGAGTTTGGTTTCTGCGGGGGTGGGACGCGCCGAGCGGCCAAAACTATGTCTACGCCGCAACTCCATCAGTCTACGCAAATGGCGCACCGGTCGGCAACCTCCCGGTCGGCTCCAGTTTCTTCCGCGATTTCTCGCCGGGGACCTACACTTTTACGGTAGAGCCCTACGGCCTTCCGACCCCGCAAGCGACCACCGTCCAACTCGCCGCAGGAACGCAGAGCTATCTTCAAGCCCAGTGGGTAGCCAGCTGGGAATTCGGCTATCCCGAAGCGGATTATAGTTTCGCACCGAATACCTTTGCCGTGATGGCGATGTCGCCGCAGTTGGCTCAGGCCTATCTACCCACCTTGTCCTATCTCGGCCAGCACTAGGATGAGCGGCCCGGCCCCCGCGCGCCCGCGGCCCCGCAAGGTACCGCTGACCGTCGTCGCGATAGACGGTGGCGCCGCCCACGAACTGACCCGCATGGCGGTCGAGCATACGATGCGGGTGATCAAGCCGGAGCAGGTGCTAATCCTGACGGACGACCCGAAGAAGATCGCCATCTCCGGCAACGTCAAATATCAGCAGTTCGCAGGTAAGAGCGTCATCGCCTACCAGCGAGCCCTATGGTACGAGGTGCCGCGGTGGCTGCGGACCGATCATTTCCTGTTGATCCAATGGGACGGCCACCCCACAAATGCGGAAGCTTGGACGGATGAGTTCCTCGGATATGACTACATCGGCGCGCCGTGGCCGCAGCACGGCCCAGAGGTCAGGGTAGGGAACGGCGGATTCTCGCTTCGCTCGAAGCGGCTGGCGAGATATCTTGCCGCGGACCCGGAGCGCTACCCCTTATGGTGCCCAGAAGACGACGCGATCTGCCGCCGATACCGTATCACGCTGATGGAAAAGGGGTTCCGTTGGGCACCGGAGGATCTGGCGTATCGATTTTCCGTCGAGACCCCAGGCAGGGATCTCGCAATGAAACCGTTCGGGTTTCATTCGCCGATAAATTGGGCGTGGGCGTTGTTGCGCGAGGAACGGGAACGGCGTTTCCGCGCCGCCTCGCCGTACGTTTTGGGGCTCGGCGCGTTTGAAACGATTCGGCAGTGGCATCACCAGTCGGGTCAGTGACCGGGACAGTCGCCAAGATGAGCGAGGCGCGCAAGTTAACCTACGACCCGACGATCTTTGACGTCGGCTCGATGCAGCAAGCGCGATGGGTAGCGGTCAGCCCGGACGGCGTGCACACGTCGGAGGAGCGCTGGGAAATCGAGACCGAGTACCTGATGGAGATCGTCGACGCCTATCTGCCGCCGCGCGACGCGACAGCATTGGATTTCGGCTGCGGGCCCGGCCGGCTCGCGAAGCCGTTGATCGAGCGCAAGAATTGGTCGGTGCTGGGCGTTGAGATCAGCCCGACAATATCGGCGTTCGCGACAGAGTACGTCAAATCTGAGCGGTTCCTGGTCTGCAACCCGAACACCTTCGATCAGCTGCTGCGTTTCGAAGTGCGCGCGGATTTCGCGCTAGCCATCTGGGTGCTCCAGCATTGCCCGCGCCTCGACGAGGACCTCGCAAGGATAAAGGCCGCGCTGAAGCCGGGCGGCCGGCTTCTCGTGCTCAACGCTGGCCGCAGGTTCGTGCCGACGCAAGAGCAAGGATGGGTTGACGACGGCGTTGACGTCTGGGGGCTCTTGCAGGAGCATTTCCTGCTGTTGCGCAGCGAGCAGCCGGACGCATCTGTCGTACCGCCGGGACGCGCATTGTGGGGCGCCTATGAACGGCGGTAAGTCAGGGCAAGATGGCCATTCCGGGATGGCCCGTAGGCCGGGCCCGGAAGCCATGAACACCGGCTCATGACCCTTCTCGGAGGCCTGTCTTCATAGGTTCCGGGCTCGCAAGCGAAGCCCGCGCCCCGGAATGATCCGACTATAGCATCATCCCTCGTCGCCCCCGCGAAAGCGCTAGGGCATGCACATATCCCACAGCCCAAATTTCCCCCTCTCCGCCCTTGGGGGCGGAGAGGGTCGGGGTGAGGTGGGGGGCAGCGACAGGCTCCGATTGACGGCACGACCCACCTCACCCTTGTGTGTCGCGGTTTGTGCCAGAAGAGGTGTCGAGCGGGTGGGGCATGCCCCACCCGCTCGACGGCCGTCCGACCGATCACCCTCTGATGCACTTCGTGTGGCAGCGAACCATCGCATGGGAGCCTGGTCAGCAGCCGTCCCGTTACTCGCCCGAACAGTTGCCCGGGTTTGCGCCCGAACATGCAAGGCAGGGACACGCGGATTATGGCACTCCAACGGATTTTTGTCGGCATCGATGTCTCGAAGGATTGGCTCGATCTTTGGCTTGAGCCGGCAAAGCGGTTTGAGCGCGTCAGCAACGATGCGGCCGGTTGGGCCGCAATCCTCGGCGTGCTGAACTCGCTCGGTGTCGCCGCCGGTCTGGTGGTCGCTTTCGAGGCGACCGGCGGCTATGAGCGCGGCTTGCGGCAAGCGCTGCTGGAGGCCGGTTTCGACGTGCGGCGGCTCAATCCGCTGCGCGTTCGGCTCTATGCCAAAAGCCTCGGCCGCAACGCCAAGAACGACCGGATCGATGCGCGCGTCATTGCCCGTTACGCCGAGGCGGCCGATACCATGCCCGAAACCCTCGATCCGGCACGCGAGCGCCTGGCCGAGCTGGTGGCGCACCGGCGCCGCCTGATCGGCGAGCGCGTCGCCCTCGGCAATCAGACCGGCATCCTCGGTTGCCGCCTCCTCCAGACCCAGAACCGCAAGCGCTTGGCCCTGATCGCGCGCCACATCGAACAAACCGACGCCCTCATCCGGGAGGCCATCGGCCAGATCCCCAGCCTGCTTGCCAAGCTCGAGCTGCTCAAGACGCTCAAGGGCGTCAAAGACGTCACCGCCATCGCCCTGCTCGCTCAGCTGCCCGAGCTCGGCGGCATCACCCGCCGCGCCATCGCCGCTCTGGTCGGTCTTGCCCCCTTCGATCACGACAGCGGCAAGCTGAAGGGAGCACGAGCCATCGCCGGCGGACGCACACCAGTGCGGACCGCCCTCTACATGGCCGCCCGGGCCGCCGCTCGCAGCAAGTCTCCGCTCGGCGATTTCTACCGGCGCCTCATCACCGCCGGCAAAACCCCCAAGGTCGCCACCGTTGCCCTGATGCGCAAAATGCTCGTCACCCTCAACGCGATGGTCCGTGAGAACCAAACCTGGAAACATGCTAAACCCTGTTAAGACACAGTTGCTCCCACGCCTTCGGCGTGGGCCCCGCCCTCTCCCCCCCTGAGGCCCCTGAGGGCGGAGAGGGGCAAAAGCGCCGGAAACACAGCAGCGGTTCAAGATGTGTGCATGCCCTAGCGCGAAAGCGGGGGTCCAGAGCCTGCCCCTGGCTTGAACAGGGGGTAACCGGGACGTCGCTTGCCCCTGGGTTCCCGCTTTCGCGACGCTTTCGCGGGAATGACGAACCAAAAATGGTCGAAAACCGGCTCTCATGATAGCGCCGTTTTCATCCCAGATGGCGCACGCCGCCCGTCGGCGCGCTGTGGGTCTCACCCCGGCCTCTCTTCTGTTGCATATCTAACACAGCTGCGCGCATCCGTTGTCTCGGCGCTGCTCCTTCAGCTAAACGGATGGCAAAAATCGGGACCATCGCATCGATGGAATTCCCAACATATTCAGTATGTTGCGTCAATCAGGTCTAAACCTAGGAAACCTGAGGTTTAGACCTCGCACTACACCTCTTTTCAATCTGACGATGGATAGTGCCGGAAGCCCACACCCGGTCAACATCAACCTGTGATTTCAGAGGTTGGTCACCTGGGGAGCGGCTAACGATGACGAGAACGCGCACTATCGGCACTTTGGCGGCGATCGGCGGCCTGACCGCGACGGTTGCATTGCTGACGGGTCTTCCAGCGGCCAGCGCCGACGAATTGGCGGATTTGCGGGCCAATCAGGAGCTTCTGCAGCGCCGCATCGACCAGCTGGCTCAAGAAGCCATACCGCCCTCGAGAGTCTCTCCGGGTATAGCCCCGGCCATGGGCGCCGAGCCGATCCCGGGGCAAGCGATCATCGGCGGCAGCTTTCCGCGGTCGTTCCTGATCCCGGGCACCGACACCTCGATCCGCGTCGGCGGCTTCATCGACATCACCGGGAATTACTTTCTACAGGGCGCCAATACCGGGAACCCTGGTCTCCCCTCGTCGAACGCCGGTCAAAACGGGAATCTGAACGGGGTGCCGGTTGGCCAACAGTTCGTCCCGGGCCTCGGCGTTGTTCCGCAGGCGGCCAACCATTCGCGCGGCAACGGGTTCTTCGAGTTCAGTCCGCAGCAATCGCGGCTCAATGTCGAGACCCGCACCCCGACGGCTTGGGGAGAGTCGCGGACATTCTTCGAGTTCGACTGGGCGGGTAGCAACGCTTTCAGCACCCAGACCGCGCAGCAGGCGGGCGGCGACAGCCTGCTCCCGCGCCTCCGGTTTGCTTACGGCACGTTGGGCGGGTTCCTCGGCGGCCAGGCCATCTCGAACTTCGCCGATGCCGACGCCGACACAGAATTGGTGGATTTCGGCGGCGCGATGGGCTCGACCGGCGGCCAGCGCATCCCACAGCTACGGTACACCCTTGCCGGTCCGTATGGCAGCGCCTTCTCGGTGTCGGCGGAGCAGCCGACCGTCAGCGTCGAAGGGCCCGGCGGCCAATTTACTAATGACTCGAACGTGGGCGGGCTCCCGGCCGGCCCCGGCACCGGGACGATCTCAGCGACCTGCAATGGTGTCCCCTGCGCCGGTGCGGGAACTGCAGCCCAAGGCAACATCGCCAAGGCCATCGCGCCCAATCTCACCGTCGCCTCCTATTGGGCGCAGCCCTGGGGGCACGTGGACTTCGCCGGTGTGCTCGTCCCGATGCAGTTCAACGACGGCCATTTCATTTCCCGGGACTACCTGGGCTATGGCGGGCACTTCAGTGGCGACGTGAAACCCGGCTGGTTCGGTTGGTCCAAGGACGATTTCCTGTTCAGCTTTATCGCGGGCACTGGCCTCGGACCGTATTTGAGCGGCGGGTGGTCCGGTGCTACGGCGATGGCGAGCAATTTCAGCGTCGCGACCGCGTGCGCAACACCCGTGGTGGGCTGCCAGGGCGGCAATGCGGCGTCTAACGTCCTCTTCAATTCGGTCTTCGGGTACAGCACAAATGGCGGCTACCAGCATTGGTGGACGCCGAACCTGCGATCGACGATAGCAGCGGGCATCGCGCATCAAGACCTCAACTCACAGCTAATAGGTCCGAGCCAAGCCAGCACGTTCACCAAGGAGCAGTGGAACACCTTTGCCAATCTGGTGTGGAACCCGGTCGCGTTCATTACCGCCGGCGTCCAGTACATGTACGGCACCCGCGTCGTCGTCGCCAACGGCAGGGGCCACGAGCAGGCGATTACCTTCAAGTGGCGCGTCGCGTTCTAAGGGAAGAGGCCGATGCTCGAACTCATCGAAGGCCTTCCCGGCAATGTTGTCGGCATCGCGGTAAGCGGACGCCTGACGATGCAGGACTGCCAGGACGTCTTGGTTCCGGCGATGCAGAAATCCCTCAAGCGGCACGACAAGATCCGGCTCTATTACGAGCTCAACTCGCGGTTTCCCGGTGCTGCGTGGGATGAGCTCGACCTTGGACTTGAGCACGCTTCGCGCTGCGAGCGGGTTGCGATCGTGACCGATATCGGCTGGGTGAGGCTCACGGTAAAAGCGCTTCGCTTTTTGATACCCAGCGAAATCCGGGTGTTTGCCACCGATCAGGCGGACGAGGGCCGTGCTTGGATCAGGGCCCGGCCGCGGCCTCAGATGGAAGCTGGGACGGCGCCGCCGGTGCGAGCCGGGCGGATCCGACCGCGCCGCGTGAGGCAATCGCCACCTGCGCCCGCAATCTCGCGAATTGCGCGGGAACAGGAGCAAACGGCTGCGATCGGCCACTGAAGAGTTCTGCTGCCTCATTGCTGGCGGGCATTTACGCTTTCTCTCTGACCAATGGGTGCAGTTGCCGGGCGACGACGGGCAACTGCCTCCCCGTTGGGTCTGAGTGGGTCTCGATCTGCGATTGGGTCGCTGTCAGCTCTCGCTCCAGCGCTTTGATACGCCGGCCTCGGCTTCTGAGCTCGCGCCGGTTGCGGCGGCCCGCCATCCAGGCGGCAGCCGCGCCGATCAGAGCTCCAATCGCGAGGCTCAGGAAACTCAGCAGATATAGCGGCACATCTAAGAGGAACGGCAACGGCCAGAATCCGACCGATACCGTGTCGCGATTGGAGACGGCGAACAGGATCAGCAAAATCGCGATGACGACAAAGCCGGCACGATAAAAATCCTCACTCGCCGGGCCTATGGTGACCGCGTCAGGCTTGGCCTGCGCTCTGGTTCAAGCGGTCGCGCAACTGCTTGCCCGTCTTGAAGAACGGGATGTGCTTCTCGGCTACCGAGACACTGTCGCCGGTCCGCGGGTTGCGACCGACGCGGGCATCGCGGCGCTTGACCGAAAACGCGCCGAAGCCGCGCAATTCGACCCTGTCCCCCCGCGCCAGTGCCGCCGCGATCTCGTCAAAGATCGCCGTGACGATGACCTCGACGTCGCGCTGGTAAAGATGAGGATTGCCGTCGGCAAGCCTCTGTACGAGCTCCGATTTCGTCATCGCGATCGTCGCTCCTCGCCTTGTATCTTGCAGGCGATCAACCTGCCAAACCAAATGACTATGGTCAAGCGCCCGTCACCCGAGGCGTGTGAGACAACGAGCGCACCACGGTGGGAGACAATTTGGGCCGCGGCAAGACCCTCACCCGCCTCGCTGCCCTCGGCACCCTCTCCCGCAGTGCGGGAGAGGGGGGACCAAGCCTGAAGGGCTTGGTGGGTGAGGGTAGCGCCGCTTTCCGGCAAGTCGCGATCACTTCCGGGGGGCGGACGGCTCAGCTCTTCTCTTCGGTCTCCTCCTGGCGGCGCGCGCGGTTGATCGCGGCGCCGAGGATATCGCCGAGGCTGGCGCCGGAATTGGAGGAGCCGAATTCGGCCATTGCGCGCTTCTCCTCGTCGACCTCGCGAGCCTTGATCGATAAGGACAGCTTGCGGGTCGTGCGATCGATCGCGGTCACCTTGGCGTCGACTCTTTCGCCTACCGCGAAGCGGTCCGGCCGCTGCTCGCTGCGGTCACGCGACAATTCGGATTTGCGAATGAACCCGGGCATGCCGTCGCTTATGGTCACCTCGACGCCGCCTTCGGTGATGGCGGAGATCATGCCGGTCACGACATCGCCCTTCTTCACCTTGGCCATGCCGGCTTCGAAGGGATCGGACTCGAGCTGTTTGATGCCGAGGCTGATCCGCTCCTTCTCGACATCGACGTCGAGCACCTTGACCCGCACCGCGTCGCCCTTGCGGTAGTCGCTGATCGCGTCTTCTCCCGGCCGGTTCCAATCGATGTCGGACATGTGGACCATGCCGTCGATGTCGCCGGGCAAGCCAACGAACAGGCCGAACTCGGTGATGTTGCGAACTTCGCCCTCGAGCTCGGTGCCGACCGGGTGCTCCTCGACAAAGGCTTCCCACGGATTGGCGAGGGTCTGCTTCAGTCCGAGGCTGATGCGCCGCTTTTGCGGATCGACATCGAGCACCATCACCTCGACCTCCTGGCTGGTCGAGACGATCTTGCCGGGGTGCACGTTCTTTTTGGTCCAGCTCATCTCGGAGACGTGGACCAGCCCTTCGACACCTGGCTCCAGCTCGACGAAGGCGCCGTAGTCGGTGATGTTGGTAACCCGGCCACGGAACTTGGCGCTGGCCGGGTATTTGAGCTCGACACCCTCCCACGGATCGGATTCGAGCTGCTTCATGCCGAGCGAGATGCGCTGCGTCTCGGGGTTGAAGCGGATGACCTGAACCTTGACGTTCTGCCCGATATTGAGAGCCTCGGAGGGGTGATTGATGCGCCGCCACGCGATGTCGGTCACATGCAGCAATCCGTCGACCCCGCCGAGATCGACAAAGGCGCCGTAATCGGTGATGTTCTTGACGACGCCGTTGAGGATCTGTCCTTCCTTGAGGCTGGCGACGAGCTCGGAGCGCTGCTCGGCGCGGCTCTCCTCGAGCACGGCGCGGCGCGACACAACGATATTTCCCCGCGAGCGGTCCATCTTGAGGATCTGGAAGGGCTGCGGCGATCCCAAGAGCGGAGTGATGTCGCGCACCGGCCGGATGTCGACCTGGCTGCCGGGCAGAAACGCGACGGCGCCGTTGAGGTCGACGGTAAACCCGCCCTTGACCCGGCCAAAAATGGTCCCGGTGACCCGGTCGTTCGTCTGAAAGCTCTTTTCGAGCTGGGTCCAGGCCTCCTCGCGCCGCGCCTTCTCGCGCGACAGCTGGGCCTCCCCGTTCTTGTCCTCCATCCGCTCGAGATACACCTCGACGGTGTCGCCCACATGGATCTCGGGTTGCGCGCCTCCGGCGGCGAACTCCTTCAGCGGAACGCGGCCCTCCGATTTCAGGCCGACATCGATCAGCACGGCGTCGTTCTCGACCGAGATGACCCGGCCCTTGACGACGGTGCCCTCGAGACTGCTGACGACCCCGAGCGATTCATCAAGGAGCGCCGCAAAGCTTTCTTTTGCAGGCGCCTCCCGGGTTTGCAATTCTACTGCTGCCATTCCTTCTCCTTAAGCGCACGCGCGACCAGCGCGCAGACGCGCTCGAACACCACATCGGCGTCGAGCGTCGTCGTGTCCATGATGTAAGCGTTGTGAGCCGCCGTTAGCGGGGCTTCCCCGCGGCCGCTGTCGCGCGCATCGCGTTCATTAAGATCTTGCAAGACATCTTCGTATATAGCGGGGGCGCCCTGCTCACGCAACTCCTTGACCCGGCGGGCGGCGCGCGTTTCGGTGCTGGCGGTGATGAACAGCTTAACATCCGCCCCCGGGCAAACGACCGTGCCGATGTCGCGTCCGTCGAGAACCGCGCCGCGCGACGATGCCGGAGGGTGCGCGGCAAAATCCCGTTGCAGCCCGAGCAAGGCGCCGCGAACTTCCGGGATCGCGGCGACCACCGACGCCGCCGACGCGACTGCATCGGCTCGCAACTTGGGGTCGGTGAGCAGCCGCGGATCGACGCGCCGCGCGGCCGTTTCCGCCGCCACGGGATTGGCGGGGTCGCCAGCCGCATCGAGTACGGCGAGCGCTGTCGCGCGATACAGCGCACCTGTGTCGAGGTGAGCTAAGCCAAAGCGCCCGGCGATACGCCGCGCTAGCGTGCCCTTGCCCGATGCCGCTGGACCGTCGATCGCGACGACAAACGGCGGTCGCCCCTCACCCTCCCGCTGCGCGGGCCCCTCCCTCTCCCCGCTCGCGCGGGGCGAGGGGCTCTGCTGACTCCCTCGCCCCGCTTGCGGGGAGAGGGTCGGGGTGAGGGGCAAACCCGCGCCCACTATCCCTCGCCAATCGCAGCGCCGAGCCGGTTCATCATCGTGATGAAGCCGGGGAAGCTCGTTGCGATCGGCGCCGCATCGTCGATCCGCACCGGCTCTTTGGCAGCCAGCCCGAGGACGAGAAACGCCATCGCAATCCGATGATCGAGTTGCGTCTCGATCAAGCCGCCGCCCTCAGGCGGGCCGCCGGCGCCGTCGACGATCAAATCGTCGCCGTCGACCGCGACAGGCACGCCGCAGCTCGCAAGGCCGACGGCGATCGCGGAGAGGCGGTCGCTTTCCTTGACGCGCAGTTCGGCGAGGCCTCGCATCACGGTGCGTCCGCGGGCGCAGGCCGCGGCGACCGCGAGGACCGGGTATTCGTCGATCATCCGCGGCGCCCGCTCGGCTGGGATATCGGCGCCGGTAAGGGCGCCGGCTCGGGCACGAATATCCGCCACCGGCTCGCCGCCCTCCTCGCGGCGGTTCAGCAGAGCGATATCGGCGCCCATCTCGGAGAGGCATTCGAGAAGACCGGTGCGCAGCGGGTTGATCCCGACGCCTTCGACCGTCACGTCGGCCCCCGGCACGATCAGCCCCGCGACCAGCGGAAAGGCAGCCGAAGACGGGTCGCCCGGCACGGTGATCGGCGCGGCCGTCATTTCCGGAAAACCTTCGACCGTGACCCGGAGCCCGCCTCCTGCTTCAGGCTCGGTCGAGACTGCCGCCCCGAAATGGCGCAGCATCCGCTCGGTGTGATCGCGGGTCGGCTGGCGCTCGATCACGGTGGTTGCCCCCGGCGTGTTGAGCCCGGCGAGCAATACCGCGGATTTGACCTGGGCCGAGGGTACCGGCAGAGGATAGACGATCGGGATCGGATCGACGGCGCCGCTGATTGCGAGCGGCAGCCGGCCGCCTTCGCGGCTGACAAAGCGCGCCCCGAAACGGCTCAGCGGCTCGACCACGCGGCCCATCGGCCGCCGCCTCAGCGACGCGTCGCCGGTGACGAAGGCGGTGATCGGGTGCGTCGCCAGTATGCCGAGGAGGAGCCGCGCCGCGGTTCCGGAATTGCCCAGATCGAGCAAGTCTTCGGGCTCGGCGAGCGCGCCCACGCCGATGCCGTCGACAGTCCACTGGCCGTCCCCGCCCCCTGTGACGCTCGCCCCGAGCGCATTCAGCGCTGCGGCCGTCGCGAGCACGTCCTCGCCTTCGAGCAGGCCGGTGATTTCGGTCCTGCCGATTGCGAGCGCGCCGAGCATCAGCGAGCGATGCGAGATCGATTTGTCACCGGGGACGCGGATTACGCCGGCGAGCGGGCCGCAGCGCGATGCAACGGTTGGCGGTGCAGGCCGGCGGGAGGGGGCGGGGTGAGCCATGGCGGAACGAATGCCTCGCAATGCAGGAAAATGCGGTTGCGGTCACGCCGTCCGCAGCCCATATCGGGAGCCCGCACGGCGCGGCTTAATCTACTTTCGTAACTTTGCTTTTGACAGGGTGGGCACCCTGTGGCAATGCCGCGCCGACGAGACATTACTGAACTTGAAGTGGGAGCGAATGGTGGCCAAACCCGAGTGGGGGTCCAAGCGGATTTGTCCGAGTTGCGGCGCGCGCTACTATGATTTGCTGCGTGAGCCGGTGATCTGTCCGAAATGCGGGACACCGTTCGATGCCGAGGCGTTCCTCAAGTCGCGCCGCACCCGCCCGGCGCCGCCGGTCGAGAAAGAGCTGGAGCCGGTCGGCGCCGACGAAATCGACGCCGAGGTTGAAACCGAGGAGGAGGCTGAAGCCGCCGAGGAGGAAGAGGAGGCGGCGCCTCTGGAAGAAGCCGAGGAGGAGGACGAGGAGCTTCTCGAAGACGCCTCCGAACTCGGCGAGGACGAGGACGACATGGCCGAGGTCATCGAGAACGTCGAGGAAGAGGAGCACTGAGGCGCGCTATTTTCCCCTTGCCGGGCCGTCGCGCTGTTCCTAATTTCGGCTGACAAATCCCTGGGGCCATAGCTCAGCTGGGAGAGCGCTACAATGGCATTGTAGAGGTCACCGGTTCGATCCCGGTTGGCTCCACCAGGAAATGAAGGGCTTAGCCTAAGTCGGCTAGGCCCTTTTTCGTAGCCCAACTCGTTCCCCGCCCACACACGCAAGGAGCCCGAGCGTCCTCCACGATGCCCGAATTGGGTTCTGGCGCCCGGCAGCTAATAGCCTCGTTGCCAATCGATCACGTTCCCTAGCGGGCGGCCGGCGATATAGGCGCGCAGGTTGTCACAGAAGAGGTCGATGCCGCCGTGGCGGTCCTCGTCGCTGGCGCCCGAGACGTGCGGCGTGATCAGCACTCTGGGATTGGACCAGAGGCGCGGCGGCGGCAGGTGCTCGAATTCACCGACATAAACATCGAGCACCGCGCCGCGCAGATGGTCGCGCTCGAGCGCCTCGGCGAGCGCTTCCTCGTCGACGATCTCGCCGCGCGCCACGTTGACCAGCACGCTCCCCGGTTTCATCAGCGCGAGACGGGTTTTGTCGAACAGCCGGTTCGTCTCCGGCGTCCATTGGCAGCAGATCACGACGAAATCGCTGTCCGGGAGAAAACGGTCGAGTTCCGCGGCGCCGCCCATTTCACTGAACCCCGGCGGGACTGGTTCATCGGGGCGCGGGTTGCGTCTCGTGCCGACGGCCCGCATGCCGATCGCGGCGCACAGACGGCCCACATCGCGGCCAATGCCGCCGGCGCCGACGACGCAGGCAGTCTTGCCTTCGATCAAAAGCGGCCGATAGGCGCGGTGGTCGAAGGCGCCCGCGCCGCGATCGAGGACGGCGCGGTCGAAGCTCTTCGCGAAGTGCAGAATGCCGGCCAGCGCGTATTCCGCCATCGCCAATGTGCTGCCGACGCCGCGCGATGTGGTCACGACGACGTCGCTGCCCCACAAATCGCCGCGCAGCAGGTTGCTGGCGCCGGCCGGGCGCTGATGAAACCATTTGAGCCGCGGCGCCCGCGCCCGCAGGTCTAACGGAAACGGCCAACCGCCAAGGATCACTTCGGCTTCGGCAAGGAGTTGGTCGCGATCCTCGCGGGTGCCGGCACCGGCCGAGCCTGTCCGCAAGTATCGCGCCGCTGTGTAGGCGGGCCAGGTCTCGCGATACTCCCCGTCGAACCAGCCGCCGGCGTCGGTCACTCGGATCGAGGGATCGACTGCCTCTATCTTGGCCCGCTGCGCGGCGCCGAGGCGCTGAATGGCGAGAACGTTGATTGTTCGCACGAGCTCTTCCCCTGATCCGGTGGCAGCACAGGCACGCACGATAACGTCGGGAGCGAGGCTTGTCCCCCCGGCTTTGCGAAGCCTATGCTGAACCCGCGATTTCGATGCAGGAGGGTCGGATGAAACAGGGATACCGGTTTGTCGATTGCGACATGCACATCATGGAGCCGCCGGACCTGTTCGACAAATACCTCGATCCGGCCTTCAAGCACCGCATCACTTCCTCGATGCGGCGCAGCGACGGCGGCCCCACCGGCATGCGCGGCCGGCCGTTGTGGTTCTTCGACGGCTCGCCGACCAGCAATGACGGCAACATCTCGCAATACAACCGCAACGCGGCCCGCTCGTGTCGCGCCGCGCCAACACCAAGGTGATGTTCGCGGTCGAGCGCGGTTACGATGCCGAGGCCCAAATCATGGGCATGGAGTTGGAGGGCATCGATATCGCCGTGCTGTTCCCGACGGCGGGTCTGTCATTCCTCGCGCGGGACAATATGGACCCGCAATTCTCCGCCGCAATCTGCCGGGCCTACAACGACTGGCTGCACGATTTTGTCCAGCACAGTCCGGACCAGTTGAAGATGGCGGCGATGCTGCCGGTCCACGACGTCAACCTTGCCTGCCAGGAGCTCTACCGCTGCGTCAAGGAGTACGGCGCGGTCGGCGCCTTTGTGCGGCCCAATTACGTCAACGGCCGCTATTGGCACTCAAACTACTGGGATCCGCTTTACGGCCTATTGCAGGATCTCGACGTACCTTTGTGCTTCCATGAAGGCACCGGATCGTATTACTCGACGATCGAGCCGCGCTTTGGCGAGAACCGTTTCATGCGCCATGTGGCGAGCCACTCGACCGAGATGCAATTGGCGCTGATCGCGCTGATGCTCGGCGGCATCCTCGAATTCTATCCGCGCCTGCGGGTCGCCTTCCTCGAGGCGCAGAGCTGGTGGGTGCCGGGATTGCTGGGGCGGATCGAATGGGACCTGCGCCAGCACCATGACTCCGATGCGCCCTATCTCAAGATGTCACCCTTGGAATACTGGCAACGCAACTGTTTCTCGGCGATCGAGAGCGGTGAGCGCGAGGTCGGCGCCACGGTCGAGTTGCTCGGCGGTGCCGACAATATCTGCGTATCGAGCGATTTTCCGCATTTCGACTCGAGCTTCCCGGAGGTCTCCACCCGGGTGCTGACCAATTCCAGCATCACCCCCGAGATCGGCGGCAAGATCCTGAGCGGCGGCGCCCGCCTCTACGGCTTCACCGACGACGATTTCGACAAGGCCGCCACTGCGGCGCGGCGGCGCGACAATGTGGCCGTGGCGCGGGCCTAGAACCTCCGATCGCAACCCTCACCCCCCAGCCCTGCGGGCTGGGTCCCCCCTCTCCCGCACTGCGGGAGAGGGTGCCGAGCGAAGCGAGGCGGGTGAGGGACCCCTCCGTTACGCTAACCGACGCGCTCGTACGGGAAGCGCTGGACCTTCTCCATGTTCCTGCCTTCGATGCGGATCAGCCGGGTCGTGCCGGCGCGGCGCGGCGAGTGCAGGTCGCCCTCATTGTAGAGATAGGCCGCGCCCGGCTTTAGCGTGTAGTCCTTGATGCGCCGCGCCTTGCCCGGCTTGCCCACGCCGGGGCGCGCCACCGGCTCGTAATCGGTCATCACCGTCTCGCCGCACGCCTGGCCATAGATCGCCCATGACGGGCCGTGGTCGTGCGGGTTGCTGTCCTTGGCGCCGTGGTAGACGTGGCCGAGGATGCAGAAGCCGAGCTCGGGGTCTTCGTACAGCACTTTGCGCTCGGGAACGTCGTCGCCGAGATGCGTTTTGACGAAATCGTCGTCCTTCAGCACCTGCTGGACTAGGGCGCACACCCGTTTGCGCCCCTCGACACCCGGATCTTGCTCGAGGATCCGGCGACACTCCGTTGAAAACTGTTCGAGGCTATACCCCATTTGACCAACTCCCTCATCGCTCTTGGGGCTGCGAACAGCCGCCCACAACCGACGCGCGATAGTAACCCGAAGCGAGGCCGAACCGCAAAGCGGGCAGGCGGAGCGGCTTGACTTCCCGATCAGACGGCCGCCACTCTCGCCGAAACAACCGCCGGGCTGCAATCAGGGAGGGCATGTACAGCTATATCATCCGCCGACTGGCCTTTGGCGCCCTGACGGTGATCGGCGTCTCGATAATCGTTTTCCTCGTCCTGCGGGTTCTGCCGGGCGATCCGCTGGTGGCCCTCTTCGGGCCGGAGGGCTTTACCAAGCTCAGCGAGGCGGAGCGCGCCCGCTACATGGCAGATCTCGGGCTCAGCGACCCGCTGGCCGTGCAGTATCTGCGATGGGTTGGAGACATTGCCCGCGGCAATTTCGGGCGATCGTTCTTCCGCGCCGAAAGCGTCGGCGAGATGATTCTGCGGCGGGGACCGCTGACCGCGGAAATCGCCATAATGTCGGTGATCCTCTCCTGGCTGGTCGGAATACCGGTGGCGATCGTCAGTGCGCTGCGGCCCAATAGTCTCGGCGATAACGTCTCGCGTTTTCTCAGCATCCTGTTTCTCGCAGTCCCCGGGTTCTGGCTGGGGATGCTGATCGTGCTCGCCGCGTTGTTCCTGTTCGGCTACCGGGCGCCGCTGACCGGCCCTTCATTGCTGGCAGATCCATGGAGCAATCTGCAAGTCGTGATCGGGCCAGCGGTCGTGTTGGGGCTCGGCCAGGCCGCCTATATCGCCCGCATGGCCCGCTCCAGCCTCCTGGAGGTGATCCGGGAGGATTATGTGCGCACGGCCCGCGCCAAAGGGCTGAGCCGGCGTCCGGTGATCGCCTTTCACGCCTTGCCCAACGCCTTGCTGCCCGTCATTACACTGTCGGGGATTCTTCTAGGTTTCGTGCTCGCCGGCTCGATCCCGGTCGAACGTGCCTTCGGGACCCCCGGGCTTGGTTATGCGATGTTTACGGCGGTCAGCGAACGTGACGTCTTCGTGATGCAAAACCTGGTGTTTCTCTACGCCGTGGTTTTCGTTCTGCTGAACATACTGGTCGACCTCACGATCGCGTGGCTGGACCCGAGGATTCGGTATCGATGACGGTTACGGAGCCCGGGGCCGCCTATCCCGTAGAAACGCCTGCGCTGGCGGTCGAGCGCTCGCCAGCGCTGCTCGCACAGGGCGGATTGCGTAGGTTCATCAGACGCTCGCCTCTATCGGCCTTCTGGGGCTGCATTGCGGCGGCGATCATTCTGATGGCGCTGGCGGCGCCCCTCTTGGCCCCGTATGAGCCGTTGAAGTCCGACTTCCGTGCAATGTCCAAACCGCCGAACGAGCGTCATATTTTCGGCACCGACCAGATCGGCCGGGATGTGCTGAGCCGGGTCATCTATGGCAGCCGCGCCTCGTTGACCATAGCGCTCGGGGCCGTGCTGTTCGGGACGACCCTCGGCGCCTTATGGGGTCTGGCCAGCGGCTATTTCGGCGGCCGCTTCGACATCGTCAGCCAGCGCATCATCGAATTCCTCCAGTCCTTCCCGGATCTGATCCTGGCAATGGCTATCGCGATGGCGCTCGGCGCCGGGTTTGGGACTGTCATCGTCGCGATCGCGATCACCCGCATCCCGTTCGGCGGGCGGGTGATCCGGGCGGTGGTGCTGTCCTTGAAGGAGCTGTCCTATGTCGAGGCGGCGCGCGGTCTCGGCGCCTCGCACCTGCGCATCATGGCGCGGCACATCCTGCCGCAATGCGTGGCGCCCTACCTGATCCTCGCTACGACCCATCTCGGCGTTGCGATCATCATCGAGGCTGCGCTCGGCTTTCTCGGGGTCGGCATTCCGCCGCCGACCCCGACCTGGGGCAACATGCTGGCGGACTCGCTAAACGCCGGCCTCGTCCCGCCCTGGTGGCTGGTGCTGTTTCCGGGCCTCGCGATCACGATCACCGTGCTCGCCTTCAATCTGCTCGGCGACGGCATCCGCGATATGCTCGACCCGAGGCTGCGCCGCGCCGTGTGAGCGTCAGGCCTTACGCGCTACGCGGTCAACCCGCCTCGACAAGCTCGATCGCTTCGCGGCTCGGGCCTTCGATCATGACCGCGCGGGCGTCGCCGAGAGGGTAGGGTTCTTCGAGGAAGGTGACGCCCGCACTGTGCAATTTATCGATCCATGCATCGAGATCGGTGACGCTCAACGCGATGTGATCCTGCAGTTGGCCGCGCGAGCCGGCGAGCGGCCGGTCGCCTTGGTTGGCGTACCAGATCAGCGCCACGTCGCCGAATTCGACGCCGGCCCGCGGCGAGCGGAACATCCCTTCGCGATTGAGCGCCGGCCAGGTGCGGTCGGCGCCGCGCGGCACCTTGCAGTCGGCCTCGGTCACCGGCGCGCCGCCCCAGCCGGCTCGCGGCGGCGCGTTCAGGTGCTTCTGGTACCACAGCTGCGCGCAGAGCGGATCCTCCTGATAGAGGTGCACGTGGTTGAAGCGCTCGGCCGGGTGGTCGCCGGCATATTCGACAAGCGCGTCATCGGGTCCGCGCATGTAAGCGAACCCGCCGCCGCCGGCCGGCCCAGCGCCCCTCTGCTTCGCCTCGGCAATCTGCGCCCTGGTCAGACCCAGCACGCCGCCCTGGCCCGGCCAGGTGTCGCTGCTGATCAGCACCGCGCCGCCCTCCTCGCTCGTGTAGAGTGGCAACAGCTCGACGTCGCGCCGGGTCTCGAAGGTTTCGAGAGTGCGGCGCGAGTTGGTGACATGCCAGCCGAAGTGCCAGATCGCGCTCTGTGGCTCGCTTACCGGCGTGGCGTCGACTTTGGTGAACAGCACCATGACGTCGTTCGGCGATTTGAGTGCCGGAAAGCCGCCCCAACTCCCCTTGGAAGTGCTGGGAAACTGCCGTGTGTAGAAAGCGATCGCGGCATCCGGATCGGTCGAGTTCAGATGCAGGTGATGAAATTTCGGGGTCGGCAGCATGTCGGTGCGCCCTTGCAGCGGATTTGGGCTACTATGCGCCGAATGCCTGTGAAATCAATGAGGCTTGGGGAGACACCATGAGCGCCAGGAAAGCCGTTTTCACGGCAGTATTGGCCTTGGCGATGTTGGCGGCTGGGGCACGCGCTCAGCAGGGCGCAGCCCCGGCGGTTGCTATCGACGATGACGATATTGGCGGTGTGGTCACCAGCCGGTTCGGGCCGGAAGCCGGGGTGTGGGTCATCGCGCTGACCACCGAGCTCGGCACGCGGTTCGCCAAGATCGCGGTCACCGACGAACGCGGGCGTTACGTCGTGCCGGACCTGCCCAAGGCGCACTACCAGGTTTGGGTGCGCGGCTACGGTCTCGTAAACTCGCCGAAAGTCGCGGCCGAGCCGGGCAAGATCCTCAACCTGACGGCCGAGACGGCGCCAAGCCTCGCCGCCGCAGCGCAGTATTATCCGGCGATCTACTGGGCTTCGATGATCAAGATCCCGGACCAAAGCCGTTTCCCCGGCACCGGCGACAAAGGCAACGGCATACCCGAGATTTTCCAAACTCAGGACCAGTGGCTCAATTTCATCAAGACCAATGGCTGTGGGAACTGCCATCAGATCGGCAACTACGCGACGCGGTACTTGTCGCCAAAGCTCGGCCAATTCGAATCGTCAGAGGACGCGTGGTCGTATCGGCTGTCGGTCGGACCGGCCGGGCACAATATGGTGGACTTTATCACGCAGCTGATGACGCCGGAGGGCGGCCATCTGAAGGCGCTCGCCGACTGGACCGACCGCATCCAGGCAGGCGAGCTGCCGAGCCGCAGCCCGCCGCGGCCGGTCGGCGTCGAACGCAACATCGTCGTGACGGTGCGCGATTGGCTCGACCCGAAGCATTATCTGCACGATTTTACGGCGACCGACCGGCGCAACCCGACAGTCAACGCCTACGGCCCGATCTACGGCGACACCGAGCTCAGCAGCAATGCGCAGCCGGTGCTCGACCCGGTGCACAACACGAAAACGACGATTCAGCCGCCGTTCCGCGCCGATACGCCCAGTTCGGCGCTCGCTAACCAGGTCGTCAATCCGTCGCCTTATTGGGGCATGGAGCAGATCTGGGACAGCAAGGTCAATGCGCACACCTCGGCGATGGACCAGGACGGGCGCGTCTATTGGGCCGCGCAGAACCGCGCGCCCAACGACATCCCGGATTACTGCAAGAAAGGATCGCCGCTGCGCTCCGCGCAGCTCTATCCGCTCGAGGTCACACATGAGGGGTTTTTTCAGAACTCGCGGCAGGTCACCGTCTACGATCCGAAAGCCCAGAAGTTCACGACGATCGACACCTGCTTCGGCACGCACCATCTGAACTTCGCCGAGGACGCCAACAATACGCTGTGGCTCAGCAACAACACGCAGGACAAACTTGCGGCCGTCGGCTGGATCAACACCAAACTGTTCTGGGAGACGGGTGATGCGGCGAAAGCGCAGGGCTGGACGCCGCTGATTGTCGACACCGTCGGCAACGGCAAGCGCACCGAGAGCTGGACCGAGCCCGGTCAGCCGGTCGACCCCAACAAGGACACCCGCATCCCGTTCGGCATGTACGCGATTGCGTGGTCGCCGGCGGACGGCTCGATCTGGGGCTCCAACCTGGCTCATCCCGGCTACATCATCCGCCTGGCGCCGGGCTCGAACCCGCCCGACACCGCCTTGGCCGAGCTCTACAAAATCCCGCTGCCCGGCTTTGGCATCCGCGGCATGGATATCGACCGCAATGGCGTGGCATGGCTGCCGCTCGACAGCGGCCATCTCGCCAGCTTCGACCGGCGCAAATGCCAGGGGCCACTCAACGGACCGGGCGCCGAAAAGGGCGAGAAATGCCCCGAGGGCTTTTCGTTCTACGCCTTGCCGGGACCGGGCTTCCAAGGCGACCCGGGTGCCGAGGAGAACCCGTATTACGTCTGGGTCGATCAGCACAACATCTTGGGGCTCGGCGCCAATGTGCCGTTCGAAACCGGCAACCAGTCTGACGCGTTACATGCACTGGTCGGCGGCCAGATCATCGAGTTGCGGGTGCCCTATCCGATGGGATTTTTCGCCAAGGGTCTCGAAGGCCGCATCGATGATCCGAATGCCGGGTGGAAAGGCCGCGGCCTCTGGGTGACCTCGGGCAACCGCACCCCCTTCCACATCGAAGGCATCGACGCCCCCGCTCCGGGCGCCCCCGGCAAAACCCAAGCGACCCTGTCGAGCCCGCTCGTGGTCAACTTCCAGCTCCGCCCCGACCCCCTGGCGCATTAACCGAGCGAGCGCTTCGTCTGATCCGAGAAGCTGGAAGCCCGCTGCGGCGAAGAGCGAGCGGCGGTTTGGGTTGATCAGGCGGACGGCTTCCAGCCGAGCCAGTCGCACACGGCCTGTCCCATTACCAGGTCTTTGTCGCGGCCCTGCAGCCACGGCAGCTCTTCGGTGAACATCGTTACGCATTGCCGGTAGGAGCACGGCATACGGGTAATGTCGGTCCCCCAGAAACAGCGTTGCGGGCCGAACGCTTCGAACATTTGCCGAATGTATCTGTGGATGTTGCGATAGGGATATGGCTCTGTCGAATAGCTCGGGCCGCCGGAAAGCTTGAGCGCGACATTGGGGTATTTGGCGACGGCGAGCATCTCGCCCAGATCGGCAAAAGCCGCGTCGTCCTTTGCGGCGCCGGCGCCCCCGTGGCGGCCCATGTGGTCGATATGCAGTTTCAATCCGGGATGGCGCTCGGCGATTTTGGCGAAAGGAATCATATGCCCGCCGGCCAGGAGCCCGACCGGCAATTTCTCCCTTTCACAGGCCGCCCAGAACCAGTCGAGCGAGCCGTCGGTCCACCAGCTCTGCTGATGCGGCTGGTTGAACGTGAAGCGAAAGCCGAGCATGCCGGGGCGGTGCCGCCAGTTCTTGACGATCGCTTCGCGATCCGGGCTTTGCAGGTCGAAATGCCCGAGGATGCAGAATTTGTCCGGATGCCGGCGGACCGCCTCGATTGCCAGCTCGTTGACCTTCTCGCCGAGCGTGCTGGGGGGATGGATGACCGCCGCGTCGACCCCGGCCTCCGCCATCTCCTTGAGCGCGTCGTCCATCGAGTAGGTCGGGATCTGCCGGTGCTGCGCCGACATCCTGGCGTTTTCCCAGATGTGGATTTGGGAATCGACGATCTGCATCGTTTTTTCCTCCGGTGCGGTTTCTTGCCGGCCCTCATGGCCGGCGTGATAAACCCTCAGGCAGCGGCGGCGGGTTGAGGCGCCTTTTCGAGCGCGGCCTGCGCTGTCGCGGCGATCGCCTGGAAAGCCTCGGGCTCGCGGATCGCGATGTCTGAGAGCACCTTGCGGTCGAGATCGAGCCCGGCCAGCTTGATGCCGTGCATGAACTGCGAGTAGGTCAGCCCATGCTGTCGCGCGCCGGCATTGATCCGCTGGATCCACAATGCGCGAAAGTCGCGCTTGCGGTTGCGGCGGTCGCGGTACGCGTATTGCAACGCCTTCTCGACCTTTTCGATCGCGACGCGGTAGGCGGTGCTGCCGCGGCCGCGATAGCCCTTCGCGAGCTCGAGAACCTTCTTGTGGCGGGCGTGGGTGGTAACCCCGCGTTTGACGCGTGCCAAGACTCAGCTCCGGAGATAAGGCATGTAGGTCAAGACCAGCTTGGCGTCGCCCGGCTCCATCGTCGTCGTGCCACGCCGCAGTCGCTTACCCTTGGTCGATTTGCTGATCAGCCGGTGGCGCTTGTGACCCCAGTTCCGCTTGATCTTGCCTGTGGCGGTACGGCCGAAGCGCTTCTTTGCGCCGCTCTTCGTCTTCAGCTTGGGCATCTCGAGATCCGTCTCAGGCCTGCGGCGCCGAGGCACCTAGCCCGCCGCCCATTCGAGCGGCGCTATATAGCGATGCCACGCGATGAACGCAAGCGCGGCACCTCGCCTCTCTTCTCAAGTGGTGCTGAAAGAATAAATAACACCTCGCAGCGAAAGGCAGAGGAGACCTGCAATGCGCCGCGCAACACAGTTGATCCACGCCGTGCTGTTGACGGCCGCAGCGGTCTCGGCCCTAGCGGATTTAACGGTCGCCGAAGCAGCTGCCTCGCATTCCCCTTCCCCCGACCCCGTCTCTTCGACGCTCGTATTGCGCGGCTCCCCTGATTCTAACGAAAAGGACGCGGCCGCCTCCGATGGCGCCCCTCCGACAGTGTTGCGCGGCTCACCGCCGTCAGCTGCGCAACCGCGTGCCGCCCCTTATGCCTGCAATCCAGGCCTCGACTTCGATCCGAACTATGGCTGTGTGCTGCCCGGCTACTCCTACGCCCCCGATTACGGATATTGGCCCGATTACGGGTACTGGCCCGGTTTCGGGTTCGGCGGGTTCGATACCGGCCGCGGGCGGCGCGGGTTCCGCCACGGCTTTGCCCACGGCATTGGCCGAGGACGAGCGTTTCGCTTTGGTCATGGCTTCGCTCATAACGGCTTTGGTCGCGGCTTCGCCCATGCCGCCGGGTTCGGCCACCGATAGCGCCCTAGACTGCCGGCTCTATTTGGGTGACATGACCATCGTCATCTGCCGGCCTTCCATCCGCGGCATCTGCTCGACCTTGGCGATTTCGTCGAGGTCGTCCCTGACCCGCATCAGGACGTCCATGCCCAATTCCTGGTGCGCCAGCTCGCGCCCGCGGAACCGCATGGTTACCTTAACCTTGTCGCCCTCTTCGATGAACTTTGTCATGCTGCGCCGCTTGACCTCGTAATCGTGGTCGTCGATGCTCGGGCGCAGTTTGATCTCCTTGACTTCGATGATCTTCTGCTTCTTGCGCGCTTCGTTCTTTTTCTTTTGTTCTTCGTATTTATACTTACCGAAGTCGAGTATTTTGCAGACCGGGGGGTCCGCGTTGGGCGCGATTTCGACGAGATCGAGGCCGGCTTGAACGGCCATAGTGAGCGCTTCATTGCGCCCGACGACACCCACCATCTGGCCCCGCTCGTCGACGAGGCGGACGCGCGGGACGCCGATCTCGTCGTTGATCCGGGGTCCCTCACGGGTGGGAGTGAAATTCATTGGTGGTCTGGGTATGTACAATCTCCTCTGGGCGATTGGCGGGGGTTCGTCGGCAACAACGGCGCGACCGTCAGGACGATGACGGCACCGTCGCTTCCTGCTTCAATCTAGCGACGGCTTCGCCGAGCGCAAGGGCTTCCTGTTCCTTGCCGCCGAGTTGACGCAACGCAACCGATCGGTTGGCCACCTCGCGCCGCCCGACCACCAGCATGATCGGGACCTTGGCAAGGCTGTGCTCGCGAACCTTGTAGGTGATCTTCTCGTTTCCCGCGTCGAGCTCCACCCTCAACCCGCCCGCGGCACATTCCCGGGAAACCTCTGCGGCATAATCCGCCGTCTCCGAAGTGATCGATGCGACGACGATCTGCACCGGGGCCAGCCACAGCGGGAAACGACCCGCGTAATGCTCGGTTAGAATGGCGATAAAGCGCTCCATCGAGCCAAGGATCGCCCGGTGCAGCATAACCGGCGTATGGCGCGCGCCATCCTCGCCGACATACACGGCTCCGAGCCGCCCCGGCATGTTGAAATCGAGCTGAACCGTGCCGCATTGCCATTGCCGCCCGAGTGCATCGCGGAGGTGGAATTCGAGCTTCGGCCCGTAGAACGCGCCCTCGCCGGGGTTGAGCGTATAGGTGAGGCCGGCCGCCTCGACCGCCGCTTTCAAATCGTGCTCGGCACGGTCCCAGACCGCGTCGCTGCCGACCCGCACCGGAGGCCGGTCCGCAAATTTGATTTCGACATCCTCGAAACCGAAGTCGCGGTAGATCGACAACAGCAACTTGCAGCAGGCGATCGCTTCCCCAGTGACCTGGTCTTCGGTGCAGAAGATATGCGCGTCGTCCTGAATGAAGCCGCGCACCCGCATTAGCCCATGCAGCGCACCCGAAGGCTCGTTCCGGTGGCAGCTGCCGAATTCGGCCAATCGCAGCGGCAATTCGCGGTAGCTTCTGAGCCGGTTGCTGAAGATCAATACATGGCCCGGGCAGTTCATCGGCTTGACCGCGAGCACCCGGTCGTCGCGGCTTTCGGCAATGAACATGTTCTCTCGGAAGTTCTCCCAATGGCCGGAGGCTTCCCACAGGCTGCGATCGAGAAGCAACGGCCCGCGCACTTCCTGATAGCCGGCCGCGTCGAGACGGCGGCGCATGTAAGCTTCGATTATCCGGTAGAGGGTCCACCCCTTCGGGTGCCAGAAGACGCTGCCGACCGCCTCCTCGCCGATGTGGAAGAGGTCGAGCTCGCGGCCGAGCCGGCGATGGTCGCGGCGTTCCGCCTCTTCGAGCTGAAAGAGGTATTGCTCGAGTTCCTTCTGGCTCGCAAAGGCGGTGCCGTAGACGCGCTGCAGCTGTGCATTCTTCGGGTCGCCGCGCCAATACGCGCCGGCGACATTCATAAGCTTGAAGGCTTGGCCGAGATAACCGGTCGAAGGCAAATGCGGTCCGACGCAGAGATCAACAAACTCGCCCTGCCGGTAGAGGCTGATCTCCTCGTCCCCCGGAATCTCACCGATATATTCGGCCTTGTACCTCTCGCCGATATTGTCGAAGAACGTGACCGCCGCGTCGCGGTCCCAGACCTCACGCGTGATCTTCTCGTCACGCCGCACGATCTCGCGCATGCGCGCCTCGATCCGCTCGAGATCCTCGGGGGTGAACGGCGCGGCGCGGGCGAAATCGTAATAGAAGCCTGTGTCGGTTGCCGGGCCGAAGGTCACCTGGGTGTCGGGATAAAGTTCCTTGACCGCCTCCGCCATGACGTGGGCCGCATCATGGCGCAAGATATCGAGCCCCTCGGGCATTTCCGGAGTGATGATCGCGACGGGGGCGTCGTGGTCGACCACGGTCGCGAGATCGCGCGGTCGCCCGTCGACCCGAACCGCGATCGCCGCTTTCGCCAGACCCGGCCCGATCGCGGCCGCGATGTCGGCGCCAGCAACCGGACCGGCAAATTCGAGGCGTTTGCCGTCGGGCAAGGTTACGCCGAGGGGCGCCTGACCCCGGTCGATCGGGTCATCAAGAATTTTGTCTACACTCATCGCAGATACTTAATAATTCGAGCCTTCCCGGCGAAGGCCGGGACCCATAATGACATGGGCACCGGCCTCCACCGGTGTGACGAGGCCTGTGCTGCTTTTCTAAGCCGTACTCAGTGCGCCTGCCAGAACCATTGTCGAAGTTTCTTCCCGATCACGAAACAGCAGCTCTTCATAAACACGGATCGTGCGGGCACACATTGTCTGCCGGGTGTACCGGGCCGCGATGTGCGCGACAGAGCGCTCGGCAAGCTGCTGCCGCTCCTCGACGGGAACTGACAGTGCTTCGCCGATCGCCACGGCGAGCGCGGCGGAGTTGCGCGGCGGCACGAGCCAGCCGGTGACGCCCGGCACGATCGTTTCGCGGGCGCCGCCGTGGTCGGTGGCGACTACCGGCCGCCCCATCGCCTGCGCCTCGACGATGACGCGGCCGAACCCCTCGGGGTCGCGCGAAGCCGAGACGACGACATCGGCCAGCATGTAGGCGGCCGGCATATCCCGGCATTCCTCGACGATGCGGAAGACGCCGGCGAGGCTATTCTCGCGGATTGCGGCTTCGAGCTCGCGGCGAAACCCGCGGCGCTGCTCGGAGCCTGCAAGAACACAACAGACGTTGCGCCGGCCGAGCTTTGCGACTGCCGCGATGAAATCGAGCCCGCCCTTCCATCGCGTCAGCCGGGCGGGAAGCATCACAACAGGCATGCCGTCGGGCAGGCGCCATTGGCGCGCTAGGTTGATGATGCGCTGTGCGCCGACCCGATGCGGATCGAAGATTTCGAGATCGACGCCACGCGGGATCGTGCGCAGTCGGTCGGGGCCGACCCCATAGAGACTGGCGGCGTGGTCGGCGACGAAATCCGAGATCGCGATCACCCGATCGCCCCGCGCCATGACGGAGTTATATCGCCGCTTGAGAGCGGTGCGCGCGCCATACGCGTTGTGAAAAGTCGTCACGAAGTAGCGCCCCGTGGCATGAGCTGCGGCGCAGGCGCTCCAGGCCGGGGCACGGCTGCGGGCATGGACGATGTCGACGCCGAGCTGCCGGATCAGGCACACCAATCCCATCGTGTTGCGCCGCATGACCAGTGGGTTTTTTGAGGTGAGCGGCAGGGCCAGATGTGTCGCACCTGCGCGCGCAATTTCGGACTCCAAGGGGCCGCCACCCGAGGCGACATAGGAGGTCCATCCTGCCTCGACCAGAGCTCCCGCGAGTTCGACGGTGCCGCGCTCGGCGCCGCCGGAGACGAGACTGGGGAGGACCTGCAGCACCACCGGGGGGCGCCCTGTCGACAGAACGGGCACAATGGTATCGTCGATGCTCATTCCGGTCGGCCGATATCCCCGATGAGTTCTCCCGCCACTCTAACACGGCAGGATGGTGCAACCATCGCCTACCACCGGCTCGCCGGATCGAGCCCGGGCATCGTGTTCCTCGGCGGGTTTCGTTCCGACATGACCGGCACCAAGGCCCTTTATCTCGAGGATTTCTGCCGGCATCGCGGGCAAGCCTATTTGCGGTTCGATTATTTCGGCCACGGCGCATCGAGCGGCGAGGCCGCGCTGGGCACGATCGGCCGCTGGGCGGAAGATGCGATTGCGGTTCTCGATTCGCTGACGGAAGGGCCGCAGGTGCTGGTCGGATCGAGCATGGGCGGGTGGATCATGCTGCTCGCCGCGCTCGCAAGGCCACATCGAGTCCATGCGCTGGTCGGCATCGCGGCGGCGCCGGACTTCACCGAGGACCTCGTCTGGCCCCGCCTCGACCCGGCGCAGCAGCGGCAATTGGGCGAGACCGGCATCGTGACGTTGCCGTCCGAATACGATCCGGCCGGCTACATCTATCGGCTGAGCCTCTTCGAGGACGGCAAACGGCATCTGGTGATGCGCCGAAAGATCGCGCTCGAATGCCCGATGCGGCTGTTGCACGGCATGAGCGACGCCTCGGTCCCGTGGCAGACGAGCCTATCGCTCGCCGAGCACCTCGCGAGTAGCGACGTCGTGGTCACCTTGGTCAAAGATGGCGACCACCGGCTGTCGCGCGAACCCGACCTCGAGCGGCTCGGCCAAACACTCGACGAGCTGCTCGGAAGCGTGCGCTGAACTCGTTGCTACGAGACGCGGAACTCCAGCCTCTGATCCGTCAGGAAGGTTGCGTAAAAATAGAGTTCAGCGTCGAACGCCCGCTTGATGTTGTCGGCGCGGCGGAACCCATGCTGCTCGCCGTCGAACAATAGATAGAGAAACGGGATGCGACGCCGGCGGAGCGCATCGACCATCTCCTCCGCCTGTTGCGGCGGTACCACCCTGTCCTCGGCGCCTTGGAAAAAGGCGACCGGCGCCGCGAGCAGCCGCGCGCTGTGGACGGGTGATCGTGCCACATAGAGATCCCTGCGCTGCGGGTAAGGCCCGATCAGGCCATCGAGATAGCGCGACTTGAATTTGTGCGTGTCTTTTGACAGCGCCTCCAGATCGCTGACGCCATAGTAGCTCGCACCGGTCTTGAACTCGTTGCGAAAAGTCAATGCCGCCAATGTGGTGTAGCCGCCCGCGCTGGCACCGCTAATCGCCCAACGTTCCGTGTCGACCCGTCCTGTTGCCGCAAGATAGCGCGCGCCGTTTACGCAATCGGCGACGTCGACTACTCCCCAGTTCCCCTGCAACCGAAGCCGGTATTCGCGCCCATACCCGGTGCTGCCGCCGTAATTGACGTCGAGAACGGCGAAGCCGCGGCTGGTCCAATATTGCGTCCCCCAGCTGAGGGTCGGGGATGCAGCCGCGGTCGGCCCGCCGTGGCAATGCACGAGCAGCGGCGGAAGCTCGCCGTCGGGGGCGGCGAAGTCGGCGTTTTGCGGGGGATAGAACAGGCCGTGCGCCTGCTGCCCGTTATCGGTGTCGAACGTCACCGGCTCCGGCACTGATAGAAATTTGCGGTACGCCTCGACATCTTGAGTGGTCGACAGCTTCAACACGGTGGTTTGACCGGAGGTGAGGTCGAGTTCGACGAGGGCCGGCGGGCGGGTTGGCGAGCCGCCGCGGAAGTACACCCGTCCCCCACTTGCGCGGACTGATGACACGTCTTCGTATTCCGCAGCGATAGAGCTCACTTCGAGCGAGATCGGATCGACCACGTTGACTCGGTGAACCCCATCCTGCACATAGCTGCAGACGACCTGACTCGCCGAGGCAAAGGCGAAGGTCGACATCCGGAACTGCCACTGCGCTCTGCCAAACTCTGCCGGGCGCGGATAAACCGGCAGGACTGCGCAGGATGCCTCCAGTGCGTCGCCGTACACCCGGTACAGGTTCCACCACCTGCCGCTCAACCAAGGTTGCGCATAGTCGGAGATAAAATACAGCGCGCCGTCCGGCGACCATTCCGGTTGAAAGATCGACTCATCGTCGCCCCCTGTAACGAGGCGCTTGCGTCCGATGGATCCGTCTGCGGCCAGCTCGCCTACCCACAACTCACAGCCGATCCATGGCATATTCGGATGGTCCCATTCGAGCCAGGCGAGCTTGCGACCATCCGGGCTGAGGCGCGGCGCGGCATAAAAATCGCGCCCAGATTGCAGAACTCGCTGCGGCAGCGATGCGTCGAGCGGGATCTCGGCGAGCGTGTTCACCGGCTCCGGTCCGCCGGCGGTATGGTCCTCGCGCACCCAGATCATCCGCCCGCGTTGTGCATCGAATACGCCATCGGCATAGCGCAAGCCTCGCGGGATCGTCGGCTGCGGGGTGACCGCGACGGGCTCCGCTCCCGGCTCCTGCCGGTAAAGGCACTGGTCCGCGTCGTTGCAGAAATAGACGACACCTCCATAGACGAGGTACCCGCCGCCGCCGTATTCATGAACGCGCGTCCGTACATTGAACGCTGGCGGCGTGACGTATACCAGAGCGCCATCCGCAACGCGCCGGACGATTACCGATCGCCCGCCCTCCTGCGGACGCGACTCGATCCAGTATACACCCGTGTCGTCGAGCATGATTTCGCCGAGCCCAATCGTCGAAGCGACGATCAGGTCGGAGGTGATCGGCGACGACCAAGAACCGTACGGCGCTGTCTGTCGTTCGGGCATCGCAACCTCTCGCAGCCGAGCAGGCGCCCGCGACGGGATTTCTCGGCGCCCTGTTTCAGAACTGGTAGCAGCTTGCCGCCAAAATGCGAACGGCGAGCCGGAATTCCCCGGCTCGCCGCAACGGAGGAAAGAGCATGCATGCAATGCCCTTTTTCCTGGTGCTCCGGTTTCGCTTTTGGCGGCGTCGTGTTCTGCACGTCGTCGTCACGGTGAGCCGGGCCTAGGAGCAGCCGCCCGGGCCATCCCACCCGGCCGGCTACCTCCGGAATATAGGCTCTCTCGCCCGATCGGTCCACACGGATTGCGGGCAGCCCGCCGGCGCCGCTGCTTAAAACTCGTATTTATCGATGATCATCGGCTCGTTGCGGGCGGCGGCGATCCACTCCTGCATTGCCGGAAGTGCCATGATCGTCTCGCAATAGGTGTCCGCGTCGCGTTCGAGTTCGAGCTTATAGGTCCGGAACCGGGTCACGACCGGGGCATACGTTGCATCGGCAATGCTGAAATGACCGAACAGGAAATCGCCTTTTCCTTGGCCAAAGCGTTTGCGGCAGTCGCGCCAAATCGACATGACGCGGTTGACTTCCGCCTGAACCTCCGGGGTGACGCCGCGATTGGGGAAGCTCGAACGCACGTTCATCGGTAGATGGGCGCGCAGAGCCGGAAAGCCGGAATGCAATTCGGCGCAGGCCGAGCGGGCCACCGCGCGCGCGTCGTGATCCCGCGGCCACAGCTGAAAGGTCGGGAACGACTCGGCCAGGTACTCGCAGATCGCCAGGCTGTCCCAGACGACGAGCTCGCCATGCCGCAGGGCAGGCACGGTTCCCGACGGCGAATATTTCATGATTGTCGCCTTGCTCGTCGGCTCGTAGAGCGGAATGACGATTTCCTCGAACGCAACCCCGGTCTCCTTGAGAACGAGCCAGGGCCGCAGCGACCAGGACGAATAGTTCTTGTTTCCGAGATAGATCGTGAAATCAGCCATCAGGCGCGTCCTGCTCAGCTATGGGAGCCCACTCTGACGAGAACCGGTTCCGCACGCAACGGATGGTGCAGGAGGCAGGACCTGATCGCACCCGTCGTTAGCGGGACTTCAGGCCCATCCGAAGTGACCATCGGAAAAAAGCGCGACGTTACCGGCCCTTGGGGTTGCCGAACACCGTGACCCGGGAAACCAGCATGTCGGCCCGGCTCAAGCCGCCCAGACAGGAGCGGTCGCTGAAGTTGTAATTGCACCCGACCCCCATGCTGAGGATCAGAAAGAAACTCTGTGCCTCGGTCGCCGCGGTAGTCGGCTGGCACCCTGCTGGACATTATCCACATAGGCGCACACCTGCCCGCCCTGGTACTCGACCCCGTTCGAGGTCCACAGCAACCCGTAGGTGTGCGGCTGCGTCATGTCGAAGCCAGCGGGCTTCTTGTCAACCATCAGCCCGCCGGTCTTGGGTCTGTAGTATTCGTGCAGCCCCGCGACGTACTCGGGCGGCGACCCTCCGTGCGCCTCGAAGCTGTCGATCTCGGAGGCCGGGGTGACGACCTGGAACGGCGGCATGTTCGCCTCGATAACCGAATTGTTCGACCACATCCAGAAGTTCGCCCACACCCCCTCCGCCATCGGCGTCATCCGTAAGACGGCCTGGGCATAGCCGTGGCGGAACGCGAAGTGCGGCGAGACGATGTCCAATGGAAAAGTCGAGATCGTCGTGGCGTCATAGGTGTCGGTCTGGCTGGGCAGCCACGTCAGGTCGAGCGCGCTGCCATTGAATACCGGGTCGGCGGCAATGGTGATTTGGGTCCAGGGCGCGACCCCGGCGGGCGAGTTCTGACCTTCCAACCACATGCCCCGCTTCCATGGAGCACTCTGCGGCGTGCCGGCGCAGGACAGTTGGGCCGACAGCGTCGCGATCGCGAAGTTCGAATCCAACAGCATCTGGGTAAAGCCGGCATTGACGGCCTGCGGCGTCGGCGTCGGTATCAGGCTGACGAAGCAATCTCGATCGGCCCGAGCGTGACCGGGCACTAGTCTAGCAGGGTGCTGAACTCGCGTGTCATTCCGGGACGGCCTCTTAGGGCCGGGCCCGGAATCCATGAACACAGGCCAAGCGGTTGATTTCACTGGTCCGTGTTGCTGGTTTCCGGGCTCGCGGGCGGAGCCCGCGCCCCGGAATGACAAAGTTCCTGCATTTTTCCGCAGCCTGCTAGATTGCTTCGCTGCGCTCGCAATGACAGCCAAACTTGCGCTCGGTCGGCTCTCGACGCTCCTCTTCTTTGTTTCCTCGACCGGGGCTAAGGTTGAGTGGTGTCCCCGAAGCCTGCCGCCGAGGTGTTAGCCGATGAGCGTGCCCGAGAAATCCTTCGAGCCTGGGGCAGCCTGTCCGCTCGACGGGGTGCGCGTCGTCGACATGTCGCGCCTGGTCTCCGGCAACATGGTCAGCCTGCAGCTCGCCGATTTCGGCGCGGAGGTCGTCAAGATCGAGGATCCGAAGCGCGGTGACCCATTGCGCGCCTGGCAGACCGACGGGGTCAGCGTCCATTGGAAGGTGTATTCGCGCAACAAGAAGAGCCTGGCGATGAGCCTGCGCGAGGCGCGTGGCCGCGAGCTGTTTCTCGAACTCTTGGCCACCGCCCAGGTGCTGATCGAGAATTTCCGTCCGGGGACGCTCGAGGCGATGGGCTTCGGACCGAATGTGCTGCATCGGCAAAACCCGCGCCTTGTTATCCTGCGGGTTTCCGGCTGGGGTCAGGACGGCCCCTACCGCGACCGGCCCGGCTTCGGCACCTTGGTCGAGAGCATGTCCGGCTACGCGTCGCGCACCGGATTTCCGGACCGCGAGCCGGCCTTGCCGCCGACGGCGCTCGCCGACATGGTCGCCGGGCTCTACGGCGCCTTTGCGGTGATGGTGGCGCTGCGCCAGGTCGAGGCGAAGGGCGGCCCCAAGGGCGGCGGTACTGGCCAGGTCATCGACCTGCCATTGCTCGACCCGCTGTTCTCGTTCATCGCGACCGAAGCGGCGATCTACCGGCTGACCGGGACGGTGCGCGAGCGCACCGGCAGCCGCTCCGAGACGACCTCGCCGCGCAACGTGTTCCGCACCAAGGACGGCCGCTACATCGGCATCTCCGCCTCTATCCAGGCGATGGCTGAGCGGCTGTTCCGCGCGATCGGCCGCGACGACATGATCATCGATCCGCGGTTTCGCACCAACACCGATCGCGTCAGGAACGCCGAGGCCTGCGAAGCGCCGATCGCCGCCTTCATCGCCGCCAGGACGCTCGCCGAGAACATGGAGGTGTTCGAGCGCGCCGAGGTTACCGCCGCGCCGGTCTACGACATCGACCAGTTTATGGCCGACCCGCATGTGACCGCCCGCGAGATTCTCGTCGACCTGCCGGACGCCGAGATCGGGCGATTGCCGATGCACAACGTCATCCCCCGCCTGTCTGCGACACCAGGCCGGCTGCGACGCCCGGCACCGGCACTCGGCGAGCACACCGCCGAGATCCTGGGGTCGCTCGGGCTCGACCGCGCGGCGATCGAAGGGCTCGCGCGCGAAGGCATCATCGGTCTCCCCGGAGGCAAATCATGACCGCCGCTGCCCTGCCGGTATGGCGCTCATTGCTGTTCGTCCCGGTGACCGCCAAGCGCTTCGTCGACGGCGCGGCAAGACGCGGCGCCGACGCGATCATCCTCGATCTCGAAGACAGCGTCGCCGTCTCCGAGAAAGAACGGGCGCGCGCCTTGGTACCGGAGGCGGCCGAAATCGTCGCGCGCGGCGGCGCTGATGTCGTCGTGCGCGTCAACCGGCCATTGCGGCTTGCGGTGCGCGACATCGAGGCGGCGGTCGGCCCCGGGGTGCTGGCACTGGCCCTCCCGAAGGTGGACAGCCCTGAGCATGTGCGGCTGCTCGCCGAGATCGTCGACGAGGTCGAAGCCGAGCGCGGTGTGGCGCCGGGGACGACCCGCCTCATTGCAATGGTCGAGACCGCGGCGGCGTTCTTCCGCATTTCCGAGATCGCCCGTGCTCATCCACGGCTCTGCGCCCTCAACCTCGGCGCCGAAGATTTCGCGCTGTCCGCCGGGATCTTGCCCGATGCCGAAGGGCTCTTCATGCCGAAGCAGATGGCGGTCTTCGCCGCCCGCGCCGCGGGCATCATGCCGCTGGGGTTTATCGGCACCGTCGCCGAGTTTCACGATCTCGACGGTTTCCGGCAGACCATCCGGCGCTCGCGCCGCCTCGGCTTCATCGGCGCGTCGGTGATCCATCCGAGCCAGATCCCGATCCTGAACGAGGAGTTCCGTCCCGGCGCCGAGGAACTCGACCACGCCCGCCGCGTCGTCGCCGCCTACGACAAGGCGCGGGCCGAGGGTGTCGGCGCGGTCACTATCGACGGCAAGATGATCGACGTGCCGATCGTCGAGCGCGCCCGCCTCCTGCTCGACCGCGAAGCCGCCATCGCCGCCCGCGAAGCCAGGATGCGCTAGGCCGGATTTCCTCTCGGCCGCGATCCCGTCCTAAGCCCCCATTCCCTCCCCGCAAGCGACCGCAAGCGAGGGAGGGTTAGGGTATATAGCTCAGGCCTCGCCAGTGCCGCAGCAGCCAGCGGAGCGTCTCGTCCGGCGCTTCCTCCGGGACGTAATGGCCGCAGTCGATGGGCCCGCCGGTGACTTCGGTGGCGTAATCCCGCCAGACCGCAAGCACATCGCCATAGACCGTGCCGGTGTGGCTCTTTGCGCCCCACAGGACGAGCAGCGGACAGCCGACCTTATGGCCGGCCTTGCGATCGGCTTCGTCCATCTCGAAGTCGCAGGTCGGGCAGGCGCGGTAGTCCTCGCAGGAGCCGCGGATCGTCTTCCAGTTGAAGCAGCGGACATATTCGGCAAACGCCTCGGGATCGAAAAAGCCGAGCCCGATGCCGGGCTTCGACAGTTTCTTCTCCATAAACCACTGCGCCGGCACACCGGCCATCATCCGCTCGGGCATGTCGTAGGGCTGGGCCATGAACAGCCAATGCCACGACTTTAGTGCCCAATTTTTCGAGGCGTGTGTCCAGATGTGGTAATTCGGCAGAATGTCGATGACCGCCGCCCGCTCGACGCGCTCGGGGTGGTCGAGGCACATGCGGTGCACGGTACGGGCGCCGCGGTCGTGGCCGGCGGCGAAGAACTCACGGTACCCGAGCTTCTCCATGATTTCGACCTGGTCCTGCGCCATCGCGCGGAACGAATAATTGATGTGGTTCTCGCCGCCTTCCTCGGGCCCGACGCTGTCGCCATAGCCGCGCAGATCCGCCGCGACGACATGGAAACGCTGGGCCAGCCGTTCGGCAATCTTGTGCCAGGAGACATGGGTCAGTGGATTGCCGTGCAGCAACAACAATGGCGGGCCCTCACCGCCGTGCCGCAGATGGATTCGCGCGCCGCTCGTCGCAATTTCCGTCCGGGTGAACCCCTCGAACATCGGCCGCCTCCTCTGCTTCTGTGCCGGAAGCAACTTGTGCTTTCTTCGCAAGCATTCCGCAAGGTAAACTCGCGGCGACACCGCGGGGAAAGGTCGCGTTTTGGGGGACCGCCGGTTCGTCGTCGAGCTAGTCAAGCCGTCGCATTACGACGATGACGGCTATGTGATCCAGTGGTGGAAATCGTGGATCCCGTCGAATTCGCTCGCCTGCCTCTACGGGATTGCCATGGACCTGGCCGAGCGCCGCGCGCTCGGACCCGACGTGGCGATCGAGATCCGGGCCTATGACGAGTGCCACACAATCATTCCGGTGCGCCATATCATCCGGCGGATCAAGGGCGCCGATGCCGGGCTCGTCTGCCTCGTCGGCGTGCAATCGAACCAGTTCCCGCGCGCGATGGATTTGGCGGCGCGGTTTCGCGAAGCGGGCATCCAGGTCGCAGTCGGCGGGTTCCACGTGTCGGGTTGTCTGGCTATGCTGCCGCAACTGCCTCCCGACCTCGAAGCAGCCGGCCGGCTCAGGGTCAGTCTCTTTGCCGGCGAGGCCGAAGGGCGGCTCGCCCGGGTCTTCGCCGATGCTTTAGCCGGCCGGCTCGCGCCGATCTACAACCACATGGACGATCTGCCCGGGTTGCAGCGGCAGGTGACGCCGTTTCTGCCGGTCGACATCGTGCGCCGCTATGGCGAAACGATCGGCGCGTTCGATGCCGGGCGCGGCTGCCCGTTCCAGTGCAGCTTTTGCACGATCATCAATGTGCAGGGTCGCAAGTCGCGCTGGCGCGATGCCGACGATGTCGAGCGGCTGGTGCGCGCCAATCTGGCTCAGGGCGTCTTCCGGTTTTTCATCACCGACGACAATTTTGCGCGCAACCGTAACTGGGAGGCAATCTTCGACCGCCTGATCGAGATGCGCGAGCGCGAAGGGCTCGGCCTGCAGTTCATCATCCAGGTCGACACGCTCTGCCACCGCATCCCGAATTTCGTCGAGAAGGCTGCCCGCGCCGGCTGCAAGCGGGTCTTTATCGGGCTCGAAAACATCAACCCCGACAATCTCTTGCAGGCCAAGAAAAAGCAGAACCGCGTACACGAATACCGAGCGATGTTTCTCGCCTGGCGGGCCCAGCGGATCATCACCTACGCCGGCTATATCCTCGGCTTTCCGGGCGACACGCCGGAGCGGATCGCGCGCGACATCCGCACCGTGCAGCAGGAATTGCCGGTCGACCTGCTCGAATTTTTTATTCTGACGCCATTGCCCGGCTCGGCCGACCACCAGCAGCTCCATACTAACGGGGTGTGGATGGACCCCGACATGAACAAATACGACCTCGAACACGTCACGACCGGCCATCCGGTGATGACCGCCGACGACTGGCAACAAGTCTATCGAGAGGCTTGGGACCTTTATTACTCGGCCGAGCACATCGAAACAATTTTCCGCCGCGCCAAGGCCTCCGGCATCAAGCCGGTGCGTCTGTTGAACCATATCCTACAATTTTACTTCACCTTCATTCAAGAAAACGTGCACCCCCTGCAAGGCGGCTATTTCCGCCGCAAATTGCGGCGAGAGCGCCGGGCCGGCCTGCCGCGCGAGAACCCACTCGTCTTCTACCCGCGCCGGGTCCGGGAAGTCCTCGAAACTCACAAAAAGCTCGCTGCCTTCTACCTCTACCTGCACCGCATCCGCCGCCGCGTCGAGCGCGACGCCCGTCCCTACACCGACCGTGCGCTCGCACCGATCGAAGGCGACGATCTATCGACGCGCCGCAAAGTAAAGGTGCCGGCCGGCGCTGCCGCCTAACCGATTGCGCCGTCGGATCGAGCAAGTCCGACTACTACAAGCGGATGACAAGATGTAAAAAGAGATTTAGTAAAACGGAATTGTGCACTTGACAAACCGGCGCTAGGTCCCTATCTTATAGGTAGAAATTGATAGGCAAGCGCCATGTTGACCCTCAATCAAGTCTCCGCTCTTTCCGAGGATGAAGCCCGCGAGACGATTGAGCGGATCATGTGGCCGGATGGTCCGGTTTGCCCGCATTGCGGCGCATCAGACAACATCACGAAGTTTCACGGCGAGGCGCACCGGGATGGCGTTCACAAATGCAATGACTGCTATGGTCAATTCACAGTCACGATAGGAACGATCCTTGAGGACAGCCATATCCCGCTACGCAAATGGCTAATGGCGTTCACGCTGATGTGCTCTGCAAAGAAGGGAATCAGTGCACTCCAATTGCAGCGCGAGCTCGAATTTGGTTCCTATAAGACCGCTTGGCACATGGCGATGCGCATCCGTCACGCAATGAGCCGGGAGCCTATGGCCTCGCTGCTGAAGGGCACTGTCGAGGTTGACGAAACCTATGTTGGCGGCAAGCCGCGCCCCGGCTCAGACGAGAAGGCCAAGCGCGGCCGTGGCACGAAGAAAACGCCGGTCATGGCATTGGTCGAACGGGATGGCCGGGTGCGGGCGCGCAAGATCGATCAGGTTGACGGCGCTACATTGAAGGGCGCAATCCGAGAGAACGTCGATCGCTCCGCTAAGATCATGACTGACGAGTGGGCAGCCTATCACGGGATCGGGACCGAATTCGAGGGAGGCCACGAAATCGTCACGCATTCGGCTGGCGAATACGCCCGCGGCGATGCGCACGTGAATTCGGCTGAGTTGTACTTTGCGCTATTGAAGCGCGGCGTAATTGGCTCCTTCCACCACATTAGCAAGCAACATCTCGACCGTTATTGCGACGAATTTTCGTTCCGTTGGGATTATCGCTCTACTACCGATGCAGAGCGGACCGAGGTCGCGATTCGGCAAACCCTAGGCAGACGGCTCACTTATCGGTAGCCTGATCACCAAGCCTGCATTAGAACCGGCCCGCGTCGTACCGGTTCAGCTGGCGTTTTCCTTCATGACTGAGATATAACCTTCTCTGACGCGGCTAGGTTTGGCCGCCGAAAGCCTGGAGACCTTGCCCAGGTTGCCGCGCCTCAATTCCAAGGGCACCCGAACAAGGAAGGTGCATGTGGTCGAAGTGAATCCACCCTCCGCTATCAGGACATTTTTTTCAGCACTCTCGGACAACAATCGCGCTTGGCTCGCACTGAGTTGCTCGCTTCAGATTGACCGAGAGTTCCGGGCAATAAAGTCCCCAACAGAAGCGGACGCGTGGCTTGATGAGCTGCTCGCCGACTCTAAGAAGCCTCTGCGTCAGTTCGGGCGTGTCATTCATTTGATCGCAATATTGGATTTCGAGTTGTCGCCGTTCGCGTTGTCGAGGGCAGAAGTCGATGCTCGGTCTATGATGCAATCTGCTGACGAATTCGTTTCGAGTTCGGGGCCGCAGAAAGCTTCATGAATTAATTCCTGCATTGAAGGAAATGGTCGTCTCTTGGAGAGACGTTCGCATGCACGAACTAGATGAAGCATCTCTATGGGTCTATCGAGATGACATGCTACGTCGAGATACGGAAGAGACAAGAAAGCAGATCTCCCAGTTTCGCTTATAGAGGCGAGTTCCTCCATAACTGTGGCCAATGAAACTTGTTCCGTCATTGAAGCCTCCTAAACCGCGATGATCGAGGGGTTTCTTCTTCTGATCTTTATAGTGCTTGCATTGATGCTGCTGCCCAGCATCTCGAGAGCGAGTTGGCGAAGTGCCCGCCATACACGGCGCGTGCCCTGCGTCAAGTGTGGTAGCGAGTTGCTTCCGGCAGCACGGGTCTGCCCGAATTGCCACAGCAAGCAGCCATTGCGAGGCTGGGCCGGCAGGCGCGAGCGCATGTGGAATGGCTAGATGGAAATCACACCCGAGCAACTTCGAGAGGCACTGACAAGGAGCGGAAGGTTTACCCCAGAGGACGTCAATGAGTTTGTCGCTCGCCATGAACAGATGGAACGCGAGAGGGCGCGCGCACCCCCTCTAGATCTTGGAATTGGCCGACCACGGGAAACCCCGGATGCGGCCCCCCTTGCGACGGGCAATATACCACCCCATGATGCCGTCATGGATGAGGGATGGCGATCATCGGTCGATAATCGTCTGGGCGAACTGAAGGGGGCGCTCGACGGCCTGCGCCACAGTTTTACGATTCTCGCTGGCGCGGTAGGGCTCGTCGCTACGGTGATGGTTTTTGGGTTTGGGTTCTTTGGTGTTCAATTCAATCGACTCGATGGCAAAATAGACGCGTTCTCCAACACCCTTAACGCCAAGATAGAGGCCATTCCCCAACGCCTCTCCGACGAATTCCGAGCCATGCGAGCCGAAATGGCCGCGCAGACGAGCGCCATCGCCAATTCGATCACTGCAACCCGGCAAGTTCAACCGGCCCCTCAGATTATCGTGATACCGCCGACCACTCCCCAGCAACCTACCCCCGAGCCACCCAAGCCCTGACATGAAGGCGAAGAACAAGAGACCGACCAACACAACCGGCTCCAAACGAGAGAAACTGTCGCTCTATCCGCTCTCGATTGAGGACGCGCTGCGCGCCGCCCTTCAGACCGGCAAGGCTCCCCCTCTGAAGAAGGCCCGCACGAATCGGCAACGGAAGACGCCGCCTAAGCCAGCCTAGGACGCGCTCAACCTATAAGGTGGTTTTGTGCCGCCGGTTTGTCAAGTGCACAATTCC
>CAWBIT010000001.1:0-78788 GCA_963789025.1 uncultured Alphaproteobacteria bacterium | reverse complement strand
TCGTCAGGGCGATGGAGCGACACACGACCTCGAGAAACACCTGCGATCGGCCGCATTGTTGGCCGGGCGGTTTGCCGAGGCGTGGGGTGCGTCAGAAACCGCCGCACTCGCCGCGTTGTGGCACGACCTCGGCAAATACGCCGCCGAATTCCAGGCGATGATCACCGCGAGCGACCCTGACGCGCATCTGGAAGGCGTCACAAGCGGTCCGAGGCCGCGGGTCAATAATTCGGTCGCGCTATGAGAGATGCCGCGGATCGCGTCTTTTATGCGCACAGCCGGCCCCGCGAGCCGCTCGTGACTTGGGAACGCCTCGAATGGCATCTCCGTCGTGCCGGTGCTCTCGCCCGCCGATTTGGGCGCCGCTTTGATGCAGGGGCGACGGCCGCGGCAAGTGGTCTGCTCCATGATGTTGGGAAATATTCGGACGCGTTCCAGCGACGAATTATCGACGACGCTGGTCGCGTCGATCACGCTACCGGTGGTGCTAAGGAGGCCGTCAAGCTGTACGGCGAGGTATTAGGCCGCCTCCTCGCCTATGGCATTGCCGGGCACCACGGCGGGTTGCCCAATGGCGGTAATGCCGATGACCGCACGCTCTTAAGCCGACTTGAAAGCACGCTGATCCCGCCCGGCCATGATCGATGGAAGGGGCGTGTGGGCGTTCCCACACCCGAAAATCTCGCGACCGAACTCTCAGTCTTCGTTCAGCGCAGTTCTGAGACATTTACCGGATTTAGCCGGACGTTTTTGATCCGAATGATTTTCTCGTGTCTCGTTGACGCCGACTTCCTCGCGACGGAATGGTTTTACGATCGCGGCAAGGCGCACAGCCGCAAACGTCTCCTCGGCCCCGCCGATCTCGCACCGGTATTGCGAGCGTACCTTGATGCCCTCTCTGCCGGCGTCGCCCCGAACGAAATCAACCGGCAGCGAGCCGTTATTCTGCAACGCTGCCAGGAGGCGGCCGGATCGGAGCCTGGCGTTTTCAGCCTCGACGTTCCGACAGGCGGTGGGAAGACTCTGTCGTCTTTGGCATTTGCCCTGGAGCATGCCGCACGGCATAGGCTGGATCGCGTCATCTACGCGATCCCCTACACCTCGATCATAGAGCAAACCGCGGATGTGTTTCGCACCGCGCTAAACGCTGCCGGATCAGACATCGTCGTCGAACATCACTCGGCGGCCGACATCCCGTCGCGGGATGGAGAACAGGAGCCTGTCGGCGCGGAACGCCTCCGGCTGGCGACTGAGAATTGGGATGCGCCGCTGATCGTCACGACCACCGTGCAGCTTTTCCAATCACTGTACGGAGATCGTCCTAGCCGCTGTCGCAAGCTCCACAACCTGGCGCGCGCGGTGCTCGTCTTGGACGAAGCGCAGGCCCTACCGCTCGACCGCCTAACACCCTGCTTGGCGGCATTGCGCGAGCTGACGATCCGATACGGCAGCTCGCTCGTGCTGTGCAGCGCCACCTTGCCGGACCTCGCGACCCATCCGTCGCTCAGGGTGGCCCTGCCGTCGGCGCGACCGATCGTCATCCGCAGCCCCGTCCTCTCCGGAGCTTTTCGCCGTGTCGAAAGCACGCAAATCGCCGGCGCAGTACAGGACGAGGAAGTGGCGCAGCAGCTCGCCCAGGTATCGCAAGTGTTGTGCATTGTCGATGCACGACGGCATGCCGCCGATCTGTTCGCGCTGCTCCCGGATGACGGCAGCCGCTTGCATTTGAGCGCGGCGATGTGCCCCCAGCACCGCCGCGAGGTGCTTGCTATTGTCAAGGAACGACTCAATCCCCTTCGGCGTCTTCCCTGTCGATTGGTCGCAACTCGGGTCATCGAGGCCGGGGTCGACGTATCGTTCCCGGTTGTCTGGCGGGCGATGGCCGGCGTCGACTCGCTCGCCCAGGCGGCGGGGCGCTGCAATCGCAACGGTGAATTCCCCGGTCTGGGCCGGTTTGTGGTCTTCGAACCGGCGCGCGAAGATGCCATCCCCAGACCCCTCGCCGATCTCCGCCGCCGCGCCGGCGAAGCGCGAGAAGTTCTGCGGCAACACGTCGATCCACTCAGCCACGAAGCTGTCGAGAACTTCTTCGGTCGTATCATAGCCCTCGACCCGAGCGAACTCGATCGCGATCGCTGTTGGCGTCGGCTCGAGGCACCGGACGCGCAGCTCGCGAATATCCCCTTTCGTGACGTCGCCGGTGACTTCCGGATGATCAGTGACGACACCGCTCCGCTGATCGTGCGCTGGCGCGACGAAGCGTCCGACCTGATCGAGCGTTTGCGCGGGGCTCTTCGCCCCGATGCACCCCCGCCTCGACGGCTACCACTCGATGTCCTGAGACGGCTGCAATCCTACACGGTGGGCTGTTACGCGCTTACCCGTCTCAAGCAGACAGGGGACGCTGCCGCGCTCGATCCGGAGGAGCGCTTTCATGTGCTCGAAAACGCCGCCGTCTACGACAAGCACACTGGGCTGGATTTAACGCGAATTGGGCTGCGCGCTCCCGAAGACAACATCTGGTGATCAGCGGTAGTCGATACACAATGATGCCTTGACAAGCAGTCGACTGAACACCTATATGGCCTGACGTGGTCAGGCAGCCATAACAGCTAACGCAGTTATGGCGAACTTACAGGAAAGCCTGGGGATTGAAAACTGTATGTTCGGCGCACGGCGTTGAGCTTTGCGGGCGATCCGCCCGCAAAGTTCCTGGAGCGAAATCGTGGAAAATCGTGAACCTCTCCAAACGCAGGTCACCTACAACATTACGATCAATCTACCAACCCCGGCTCGAACTGAACCGCAACAGGAAAAGGGGGTCTTTCTACTAACTGCTATTGGATCTCTGTGGCGGCTGATTGTGAAATTGTTCACAACTGTTTTCTAAACTTACGAACCTAAATGTCCGAGAAAGGCTCACTAGGGGGCTTATTCATGAGTGCAGGTGTCCGTCTACGGGTCTGGGGCGATTTCGCACTGTTTTCCCGACCGGAGTTCAAGGCCGAGCGGGTCACTTATGACGTAATCACCCCTTCGGCGGCCCGAGGCATCCTCGAATGTATCCATTGGAAGCCCGCGATCCGATGGTCGATCGATCGAATTCACGTGCTGAAACCGATCCGGCTCGATACCGTGCGGCGTAACGAGGTGGGCAAGAAACTGCCGTATTCCGTCGCACGCCAGGCGGCACAAGGCGACGAGACCGAGCTTGTGCTTTTTGTCGACGAGGAGCGCCAGCAGCGGGCAAGCCTGCTCCTTCGCAACGTCGAGTACGTCATCGACGCCCATTTCGAGCTAACGCCGGAGGCCGGCCCCGAAGACAATCCCGGCAAACATGCCGATATGGCCCGCCGGCGCATTGTCCGCGGCCAATGTGTGCAGCAGCCTTGCCTCGGCTGTAGGGAATTTCCGGCCTTCTTCGAACCTGTCGAACTCGGATGCAAAACTCTATCCGCCGGAAGAATTGCACGGCACACGGTCACTTGGCTGGATGCTGCACGACATCGATTTCGCCGATAACGCCACGCCTCACTTCTTTCGTGCGGAGCTGATTGACGGAATTCTGGCCGTGCCGCGGTTGCCCTTCGGCGAACGCGGCTTTGGGTCGCGAAAATGATTTTGACGGCCCTTAACGATCTCTACGAACGCACGGTCGGCACTGACGATGGCCCGCCGCCGCTCGGCTATGCCGAAGTGCCAGTCGTCGGCGCACTTAATATTGACCAAACGGGAGACTTGCCGAGGCTGATAGATCTGCGATCAGAGCGGACAGTCGGCAAGAAAGCCAGGCTAATGGCCGCGCGGCGGGTTGTGCCGCAACCGCCAAAGCGCACTGTGGCGATAGCGGCCGGCTTTCTGTGCGATAATGCCGGCTACCTCCTCGGGCACGATGCCAAGAACAATGCCAGCCGCGCCGCCGAGCAGTTTGCGGCGGCACGGCAGCTGCACGAAATGGTGCTCGCCGATCTCGATAATTCGGCAGGAGCAACAATCCTCACGTTTTTTCGAAGCTGGGATCCGTCGAAGGCGGCGGTCGTGCTGTCGGACCAACCAGAGGAGATGGCTATTGGATGGTTGGTCCTGCGCGATGCTCAAAGCGGCCGTTTCTTCCATGAGATGCCTGCGATCCGCGCAGCATGGGAACGGCACTGGGCCAAAGCCGACACGCCGCACGGCCAATGCCTGATCACCGGCCGGGACAACGAACCGCTTGCGCGCGTCCATCCCGCGATCAAGGGGATTCCGGGTGCTCAAACGTCGGGGGCGGCGCTGGTTTCGTTCAACTGTGACGCGTTCACATCTTACGGTAAAGCGCAGAACCTTAACGCGCCCGTCGGCATTGGAGCCGCATTCTCCTACACGACGGCGCTTAATCACCTGCTGCGTCCGGACAGCCGTCGCAAGCTGCGTATCGGCGATACTTCCGTCGTTGTGTGGGCGGAGCGTGCGACGCCAGCGGAGCACATAATACCGTCTGTGCTCGGCGCGATATCCGACAACGAAGGCGACGCTGCCGAAGAGAACCGTGCTGCCCCCTTCCACGATCGGCTTCGTCGGATCGCTGCCGGCTTATGGACAGAGTTCGAGCCCGATATAGAGATACGATTTCATGTTCTCGGATTGGCGCCGAACGCCGCGCGCCTCCAATTACGTTTTTTTTACGCTAACACTTTAGGTAACCTGCTTTTCCATTTGCAGCAGCACTGCCGCGACATTCTGCTACAGGAGCCGGGGCCGGGTGTCCGCGTCCCCACCTTATGGGTCCTGGCACGTGAGACCTTACCGAAGGATAGGGACGGTCGCACGCGCGCCGATGCGAGCGTGCAGAAAAAGCTCGACAAGCTCCAAGGCGATCTAGTCCGCGCCGTGCTGACCGGGCTCGATTACCCGCAATCGCTCCTGCCGATTGTGCTCGACCGGTTCCGCAACGACCGGCGCCTCACCACCGGTCGGCTCGGTTTGGTCAAGGGTTGCATCAACCGTCACCGTCGCTCGACTGGCAGTCTCGAACCGGAGATCGCGATGAGTCTTGACGAACGCAATAGTGAACCCGGCTATCTGTTGGGGCGCCTCTTTGCTCTGTTGGAGAACATGCAGCAACTGTCGCGAGGGACTGCCGGGCGCGACCAGCCGACCATCCGCGACCGTTTCATGAGCGCCGCTTCGGCCACGCCGCTCTCGGTCTTCCCGTATTTGTTGGACCTTGAGAATGCGCATGAGCGCAAAGCGAAACGAGATCGCCCCGGCATTGCACATGCCGCTGCTCGTGACATCGGCAAATTAGTCGACCGTGTTGCTGAGTTTCAGCCACAGCTGAGCCCACAGCAACAGGGCCTCTTCTTTATCGGCTACCACCATCAACGCCAGGCGCGGTTCGCTGGCCGCGCCAGCGATGTCGCCGAAAATGCACCCGACGAGAACATGGAGGATCAGTAATGACCGCGCTAGCCAACCGTATCGAATTTGTCCTTCTCTTCGACGTAACAAACGGCAATCCGAACGGCGACCCCGATATGGGCAACATGCCGCGCATAGATCCGGAGACGCGGTTGGGGTTGGTCACGGATGTCTGCCTGAAGCGCAAGCTCCGGAATTACGTCGAGATCGTCAGAGCGGGCGAGCTTGGCTATGAAATCTATGTTCGGGAAAAGGCCGTGCTGAACAACCAGCATAAGCGGGCGTACACAGCGCTCAAGCTCACCTCCGAGAGCCGACGGTTGCCCAGGAAAGAGGAGGACGCGCGTGCGGTCACAAAATGGATGTGCGACACTTTTTTTGACATCCGTGCGTTCGGCGCCGTCATGTCGACCGAGATAAACGCTGGGCAAGTGCGCGGCCCTGTTCAACTCGCCTTCGCACGGTCGATCGACCCGGTCCAACCGCAGGACATCACGATCACTCGCATGGCTGTCGCCACCGAACGCGAAGAGCGCGAGCAGCATGGTGACAACCGAACGATGGGTGACAAATGGATCGTCCCCTACGGCCTCTATCGGGTTCATGGTTTTGTTTCCGCGCATTTGGCGCAAAGGACGGGCTTTTCGGATGGGGATTTCGAGCTGCTCTGCGAGGGTCTCGTAAAGATGTTCGATCACGATCGTTCGGCATCGCGCGGCGAAATGGCTTGTCGGGGCTTGTACGTTTTCCGGCATCAGAATCGGCTGGGAAACGCGCCAGCTCATCACCTGTTCGATCTGCTCAAGGTCGAAAAGAAAAACACGGTTCCAAAGGACCAACCAGCCCGGGCCTTCGCCGATTACGACGTAATTCTCAACCGTGGGGAATTGCCGGAGGGAATCGAGGTGCTGGAGCTCGTATGAACCCGGCATGTATACCGAATCCGACCTCATCCCAATCTCGGCCCTACAGCATTTCGTCGTGTGCCCGCGGCAATGTGCGCTGATCCATCTCGAATCCGTGTGGATCGAGAACGAACGCACGGCGGAGGGGCGGGTCGCGCATGAGCGGGTCGATCGCGGCGGCGCCGAGACGAGAGATGCGGTGCGGCGCGCCTATGGCGTGCCGTTGCGCTCGCTGCGGCTCGGCCTCGTTGGCAGGGCCGACGTGGTCGAGTTTCATGCCATGCCCCATGGCAGCCCGGAACGGCCGTTTCCGATCGAGCACAAACGCGGCCGGCCCAAGCGCGGCGATGAAGACCGCGTTCAGCTTTGCGCGCAAGCCTTGTGCCTCGAAGAGATGCTGGGCGTGCCGGTGCCCTCGGGGGCGCTGTTCTACGGCCAGTCGCGGCGGCGCGCCGAAGTGGTCTTTGGTGACGCGCTTCGCCGTCGAACGGAGGCGGTGGCGGCGGAGGTGCGCGCTCTGTTCGATACCGGGGCAACGCCGCCGCCCCCGGCGGTCGCGCCGTGCAAATCGTGCTCGCTGTTGAGCGCCTGCCGGCCGATGGCGTTCCGCGCGCGCCGTCGCAGCGTAGCGAGCTGGATCGCCGGTCGGCTGGCGGAGAACGATATTCCCGGCGACCCGCTCTGAAGCGCCACCTCAACACGCTGTTCGTCACGACCGAGGGCACCTATCTCGCAAAGGACGGCGAATGCCTGGCCGCGCGGGTCGAGGGCGCAACGCGCCTGCGCGTTCCGATCACCGCTCTCGAAAGCGTCGTCTGCATTGGCCGCGTCTCGTGCAGCCCGCAGGCGCTGGAGCACTGCGCGATGAACGGCGTGGCGGTCACCCATCTGACGGAAACGGGCCGTTTCATGGCGCGCCTCGAAGGTCCGGTCTCGGGCAATGTGATTGTGCGGCGGACGCAATATCGCTGGGCGGACGATCCCGCCCGCAGCGCCGATCTGGCGCGAGCCTTCATTACCGGCAAGATCGCCAATGCGCGCCTGGTATTGCGGCGTGGCGCGCGCGACGCCGCCGCGAGCGAGGCGAGCGAAGTGCTCGGCCGCGCGGCCGACCGCCTCGATCATCTGCTGCGGCGACTGCCCTACGAGACCGATCTCGAAACCTTGCGCGGCATCGAAGGCGAGGCCGGCCGGCTCTACTGGGCCGCGTTCCCATCGTTGATAGCCGGCGGCGATACGCAAATCTCGTTCGCCGGGCGCAGCCGGCGCCCGCCGCTCGATCCGATGAACGCGTTGCTATCCTTCCTCTATACCTTGCTTGCGCACGACATCCGCGCCGCATTGGAAGCGCAAGGGCTCGATCCCCAGGTCGGCTACCTGCACCGCGACCGTCCGGGGCGGCCCGGACTGGCACTCGACATCATGGAAGAATTTCGCGCCGTCCTTGCCGATCGGCTGGCCCTCACCTTGGTCAACCGCGGTCAATTGCGCGCCGACGGCTTCCGCACGCTCGACGGCGGCGGGGTCACGATGGACGACACCACGCGGCGGAGCGTCATCACCGCCTGGCAGGAACGCAAACGCGACGAGCGGCGCCACCCGTTTCTCGGCGAGAGCGCGCCGCTCGGCCTCTTTTGGCATCTCCAGGCGCTGCTGTTGAAGCGGTACATGAGGGGAGACCTCGACGGTTATCCGCCGTGTCTCTGGCGTTAGGGCAATGCTGGTTGTCGTCAGCTATGACGTGAACACGACCGAGGCCGCAGGGCGCCGGCGGCTGCGGCGGATCGCCAGGACCTGTCAAGACTACGGCCAGCGCGTGCAGTTCTCGGTCTTCGAATGCGAAGTCACCCCCGGGGACTGGGTGAAGCTCCGAGCAAGGCTGCTGGAGGAAATGGACCAAGCCAAGGACAGCGTGCGATTCTATTTTCTGGGCGCTGACGGCAAGCGGCGCATCGAGCATGCCGGTAACCGCAAGCCCGTAGACCTGGACGGAGCATTAATTTTCTGACTGCTCCACCAAGCGATCCGATACCGCGCGCACCCCAAGCGAACGCGAAACCTCCGGAGGGTCCGCGGCATGTTCAACCCTTTGATGCGACTGCAGAAGATGCAACGCCCTGCCTTGCGACGCGGCTTGTTATGGCTTCGCCTGCCGCGTATGCGCGAGCGCCCCCCTTTTCAACAGCTGGTCAATCATTTACGCAGAGCCAGTTCGCCCCCTCACGGGGGCGCGGATTGAAACACGCTGCAGCAATGCGCGGTCTTCGCGCCTTCTGGGGTTCGCCCCCTCACGGGGGCGCGGATTGAAACGACACTCAGGAGTGACAATGTATCCGTCGAGCGCCGGTTCGCCCCCTCACGGGGGCGCGGATTGAAACGCGGCGGTGCCGGAGGCGTTCTTCGGCATGCCGGGTTCGCCCCCTCACGGGGGCGCGGATTGAAACACCCAGTTGCCGTTAGCATCCCAGCTCCCGCCCTGTTCGCCCCCTCACGGGGGCGCGGATTGAAACTCGGCTTCAGCAACATGCTGGCAAAGCTACTCAAGTTCGCCCCCTCACGGGGGCGCGGATTGAAACAAGGGCATGAGCCGAGTCCGGCGGGAGACGAAGGGTTCGCCCCCTCACGGGGGCGCGGATTGAAACAGTGATTGTCAATCGACGGCCCGTATCGTCAACCTGTTCGCCCCCTCACGGGGGCGCGGATTGAAACGGCGAGCTGCGCCGCAAGCACGCGGGCAAATCCAAGTTCGCCCCCTCACGGGGGCGCGGATTGAAACGCTGCCATAGCGCGCGAGAGCGGTTGCCCAGATAAGTTCGCCCCCTCACGGGGGCGCGGATTGAAACGGTGACGAAGGCCCCGCCCTGGATGACTCGCATATGTTCGCCCCCTCACGGGGGCGCGGATTGAAACATTGGGCTGATTCGAGAATACCGCAAATCCGGCCGGTTCGCCCCCTCACGGGGGCGCGGATTGAAACAGCTCCCGAAGATGTATGGCCTGTCGCGAGCACCCGTTCGCCCCCTCACGGGGGCGCGGATTGAAACATGCGCCCTACGACGTACAACAGTCCGTAGTATCGTTCGCCCCCTCACGGGGGCGCGGATTGAAACGGCGGGGTGGTCGGTGCTTTCGCCGACGGCGGCATGGTTCGCCCCCTCACGGGGGCGCGGATTGAAACGTGCGAGGCCGGTTGCGCATGAACGTGATCGTGAGTTCGCCCCCTCACGGGGGCGCGGATTGAAACTACCACCCGGCGACACGCGGATAACAACAGCGTTCGTTCGCCCCCTCACGGGGGCGCGGATTGAAACTGGCTCTCTGGCCCGGCTTGGCGCTGGCGCAAGGGTTCGCCCCCTCACGGGGGCGCGGATTGAAACCACAGCGTGCCGGACAGTTGGCTGGTACAGGAAGGTTCGCCCCCTCACGGGGGCGCGGATTGAAACGGGACCGATTTCGGCATCGGCAAACAGCAGCTCCAAGTTCGCCCCCTCACGGGGGCGCGGATTGAAACGCCTGCGCCGACGAAAGTCACCGTTCGCCCTTCCGGTTCGCCCCCTCACGGGGGCGCGGATTGAAACGGCCTGGAATGTGATCAGCGAACGCCGCGCGGTCTCGTTCGCCCCCTCACGGGGGCGCGGATTGAAACGCTGTCAGGGCGGTCGAAAAGGCATAAGTCGTCGAGTTCGCCCCCTCACGGGGGCGCGGATTGAAACGGCACGTACCACAAGCCGATGGGATCTACCGCACCCGTTCGCCCCCTCACGGGGGCGCGGATTGAAACAGGACCACTGCCGCCGCTGAGGTGCCACGGAAGAGTTCGCCCCCTCACGGGGGCGCGGATTGAAACAGGGCATCCTCAACATTCGCCTCTTGGCGCGGCGGGTTCGCCCCCTCACGGGGGCGCGGATTGAAACAGGACCGAACGCGAGGCGGCAGAGCGCGAGGCGGAGTTCGCCCCCTCACGGGGGCGCGGATTGAAACGCGGAGTTCCGCGTCGCTATTCCCGGAGGCGCCATGTTCGCCCCCTCACGGGGGCGCGGATTGAAACTGCGCGGCGAGCACGTCGGCGATCCGGCTGTCGAGTTCGCCCCCTCACGGGGGCGCGGATTGAAACAGAAATTCTAGATCGGCATCGGCATAAGGCGTGGTGTTCGCCCCCTCACGGGGGCGCGGATTGAAACATCGAAGCGGGGAGGAACGCGTGATGGAAGACGAGTTCGCCCCCTCACGGGGGCGCGGATTGAAACCTGTTCGAGACCCGACAGACGACACGGCAATCGGGTTCGCCCCCTCACGGGGGCGCGGATTGAAACAACAAAACAGGGAGACACTGGAAGCTATGCGAGCGTTCGCCCCCTCACGGGGGCGCGGATTGAAACTGAAGGCTCCCTCGGCACCCTGGGTCGGGTTCGCCCCCTCACGGGGGCGCGGATTGAAACAGGCGTACTGGTACAATTTCGGCAACCATCCGGGGGCGCGGATTGAAACACTTGGTCGGGACAGAGATGATCTCGCCGGGGCGGTTCGCCGCCCACCGGGCAGCCGCAATCTTGGCTTTGCGGCGCGGTCAGATCTGCTGGATGGCGGAGAGCAGCCATTGGCCGCCGCGGCGGCGGACAAAGGTCCACATCTCTTCGGCCTCGACCGGGGTGCGCGGGTCGCCGCTGACCAGCCAGTCCGGGTCGCCCGGCGAACGCCCGACCCGGACGAGGTAGTCGACCGCCCGCCATTTGAGATAGGCGGTGGCGTATTGCAGATCGCCCTCTTCCCAGCTCTCGGTCAATTCGCCCTTTTGGAGCTCAATATTGGAGACGATGTTGCGCACCCCTTGGCTCGCGTTGCGGGTCAATTCCTCGGAGAAATAGCCCAGCATCTCGGGCGTCATCAGGGGCCGCAGCCGCGCCAGCTCGCCCGCGCTCCACGCCTCCTGCACCGCGGCGTGGATCGCCTGGAACGCCTGCAGGTCGGCGTCGGACAGATTGATGTCGCGACCGCGCCCGCTTCCCGCCGGGACGGCGGCCGCGCCCGCCGAGCGCGGCGGCCATCCGAGGCCGCCGCCGCGCCCGCCGGTGGCGTAGGCCCGCCCGCGGAACAGCCGGACCACGAAATAAATCAGCAGCCCGATGATCAACAGCTGCAACAACATGCCGAGCATCGAGGCCCCAGACCCGTACCCCTCGCCAGCCGCCCAACCGCTGTGCCCGAACAGCCAGGAACCGATGAACCCGCCGGCGAGCCCCGTCAAGAACGGGTGGCGCTGAAAGAAGCTGCCGCCGCCAAAGGCAGGGGCAGGCATCCCAGGGGCTACGCCCGGCGGCCGCGACGGCTCGGGAAGCGGGGTGACGCTGCGGCTCAACGGCTGCGCGCCGTTGTTCTCGAAGGTACGCGATCCGCGGCTTCCCATGCTGGAAGAGCGGCCGCCCGCGGAGCTGCCGGCGCGCGCCTCGGCGATCGCCGGGGCCAGCGCGAGGGTCGCGGCGATAAAGACCGCCAGCAGGATGCGCCAGTTCAGCATCCGGTTCGACATGGTACGCTCGTCCAAAAAGTCCGCGGGGCACAGCCAGGATACGCCCGATATGGGCACGTGCCCATGCCGGCGGAAGCATCGCTCGCCTTGGCGGAATGATTTTTGGGCGAAGGTGCGCCCTCGCGAGCCCGGAAACCATGAACACTGGCCTCGGAGATAGGGCTCATGAGTTGGTGTTCATGGTTTCCGGGCCCGGCCCACGGGCCGTCCCGGAATGACGATCTTGCCCTTGAAAGCACAAGCGCTTTTCGCGCTTCGTTTTCATCGCAGAGGGCCGGCTTGCTTGATTGTCGGCTTCGTTGGTCCCAAATATTCTGCCAGGTGCATGATGGGTGACGGGTGCCGAACGGGCCCGTCGCCCACACTCGCTCGGTCCAGAGGAGAAAGATGCATGTCGCGGCTGTCGCTGTTCAATTCGCCGCTGCTTTTGGGGTTCGACCATTTCGAGCGGGCGCTCGACCGGGTCAGCAAGGTATCGGCAGACGGGTATCCGCCCTACAATGTCGAGCAGCTCGGCGAGAACGCATTGCGGATCACCCTCGCAGTCGCCGGGTTCCAGATGAGCGAGCTCAGCATCACCGTCGAGGACAACCAGCTGGTAGTGCGCGGCCGGCAAACCGACGATACGCAGCGTGTCTACTTGCACCGCGGCATCGCGGCGCGCCAGTTCCAGCGGTCTTTTGTCCTGGCCGAAGGCATCGAAGTCAGTGGCGCCTTGCTCGACAATGGGCTGCTGCACATCGATCTGGTCCGTCCCGAGGCCGAGAGCCGGGTGCGCAACATCGAGATAAAGAGCGGCTCGACCGTGGCCAAGCGCGCGCCAGTCGGTTCGGGCTCGTAAGGTGGGTCGGCGCTGCCGCGATCCGAGAAAGGGTACGAAATGAAGGAATTCGAACGCATCCGGCACATGTCGTCGCGGGAACTCGCACTGTTCGGGATGCAAGACCTCGCCTATGTAAAGCCGGTGCTGGTCAACGGCGTCACCGCCTTTGCGGTGCACGCCGCGGACGGCACGCAAGTCACCGTGCTCCCCGACCGCGAGATCGCCCTGGCGACGGTCCGCCAGCACGACCTCGAGCCGCTGAGCGTTCACTGAACGCCCTAGGCGGGGTGGGTGGCGGCGTCGGTGAGAAGCGCGAAAAGCGCGTCGGCATTGTCGGTGCCGCGCAGTTTTTCGCAGACGGTTCGGTCTCGCAATAATCGAGATACCAGCGCCAGCGCCTTTAGATGATCGGCGACGGCGCCTTCCGGGGCGAGCAGCAGAAAAATCAGATCGACCGGCTGGTTGTCGATTGCTTCGAACGGGATCGGCCGTTCGAGCCGGGCGAAGATGCCGTAGAGCCTCGTGAGCCCGGGCAGTTTGCCGTGCGGGATTCCGACCCCCATCCCGATGCCGGTGCTGCCGAGCCGTTCACGTTCGATCAGCACATCATAGATCGCGCGCTCATTTACGCCGCTCATTGCCGCGGCGCGTCTGGCAAGCTCTTGCAGCGCATGCCTTTTGTTCGCCGCGCGCAATTGGGCGACAACGCTGCGCGGCGTGATCAGATCGGCGATATCCATCTCTCTCGACCCCCGAGCGTTTGCTCAGGTTTCCCGCTCAGGCACGCGCCGGGCGAAGCCGAGCCCCCGCCGTGCGGCGAGTTCCGCCGGGCTGGCAGACCGCTGGACGGTGCTGATCATTCGCGGCGCGGGGCTCGTCAGGCGGTTCGACGCGTCGAGCGCGCCGGGTGCAGTTCGGGGTCGATCCACCCGATATTGCCGTCCGTGCGACGGTATACGAGATTTAGCTCGCCATGCGAGCGGTTGCGAAACAGCAGCACCGGCGCTTCGGCGAGATCCATGCGCATTGCCGCCTCGCCGACAGTGAGGCTCGGCAGCTCGGTGCTCATCTCGGCAATCACCGCAGGCGCGCCGTTGACGTCGCCCGATTCCGTTTCTTCCCCCTCGGCCGCCGCCACCTCGGCCTCTTCCTCTTCGACCGGCGCCAGCACATAGTCCATTGCCCGCTCGCCGGCGCCGGCCGGCTCGCGCGCCTTTGCATGATGGTCGCGCAGTCGACGCTTGTACCGGCGCAGCTGCTTCGCCAACCGCTCGGCCGCCGCATCGAAGGCCAAATAGGCGTCTGAAGCTGCGGCGCGGGCGTTGACCACGATGCCGCGGCCGATGTGGATCGAAATTTCAGCCCGGCTCAGATGCGCTTCCTTCGAGAAGATGACATGGGCCTCGATCGCGGTTTTGAAATATTTGCCGAGAATGGAGCCGAGACCGCCTTCGACGTGCCGCCGCAATGACTTGCCGATTTCGGTCTGCTTGCCCGTTACACTGAGCTGCATGGCTCCCATTACCCCTTGCGGACCGGGTTAGGCTGCCCGGTCAAAACGTGGGAACGCCGCTCGGCCCGATCAAGCAATGCGCTTTCCTCCTCGGCCCACCGTCGAGGCGACAGCTAACACTACGGCGCCTTTACATTTCGAGCAGTTTTTCCCGGCGTCGTTGAACCGAAGAAGGAATCCGCATCGCTTCGCGGTATTTGGCAACAGTACGGCGGGCGATGTCCACCCCGTCCTCCCTCAGCAATTCGACAATGCGCTCGTCCGACAGCGCGTTGTCGGGTGGCTCCGCGCCGATCAAGCTGCGGATACGATGGCGCACGGCTTCCGCTGAATGCGACCCGTCGCCGCCGGAAGCCGGGATCGATGACGTAAAGAAATATTTGAGTTCATAGAGACCCCGCGGTGTCGCCATGTATTTGTTGCTGGTGACCCGGCTCACCGTGCTCTCGTGCATGCCGATGGCGTCGGCGATGTCGCGCAGGATGAGCGGTCGGAGCGACTGGACGCCGCGCCGGAAAAAGCCGTCCTGCTGGCGGACGATTTCAGCTGCGACTTTGAGAATTGTGGTCGCCCGCTGGTGCAGCGATTTGACCAGCCAATTCGCCGCATGCAGCCGCTCGGTCAGGTAATCCTTTTCTTCTTTTTTGCGCGTCGCCTGGCGGATTTCTGCGCAATATCTGCTGTTGACCAGGACGCGCGGCAGGGTCTCGGAATTGAGCTCGAGGACCCACCCGCCATCGGGCTGGGCTCGCATCAAGATATCCGGCACGACCGGCTGAGCGAGCGGCGGATCGAAAGCCAGCCCTGGCCGCGGATCGAGAGATTTGATCTCGCCGATCATGTCAGCCACGTCGGCGGCATCGACGCCGCACAGCCGGACCAGCGCAGCAACGTTGCGGGCGGCAAGCAGGGGCAGGTTATCGAGCAAAGTCTGCATCGCCGGATCGAGCCGGTCACGGTCGCGCAATTGCAGGGCGAGACATTCCGCCAGGTCGCGGGCGAAAACGCCCGGAGGGTCGAACTGCTGCAGCCGAGCAAAAACGGCTTGGACCCGCTCGATCTCGCATCCGAGGAGTTGCGACGTACCGTCGAGCCCGGCGCGCAGGTAACCCGTCTCATCGATCAGATCGAGAAGGTGCAGAGCGATGACGCGGTCGGCTGGGTCGTTGAGATCGGTCCCGATCTGCTCAAGCAGGTGCTCGCGCAAGGTGCGCGGGCGGGTTGCCGTCTGTTCGATGTCCGCCCGAGCCCCGTCACCCGTCCCGTTGCGGCCGTGCCACGAATAAGGCTCGCTGCCGAAATCGACCGATCCATCTCCCTCCATACCCGCCGCGGCATGCCAATTTTCGGCCGCTTCGGGGGTGAAATTGCCTGCCATCGCCTCCGGCAAGGGCGGTGCCGGACCCTCTGCGTTTGCCGCGCTATTAGCCGGCGCAGGCTGTTCGAGCCGCGGCTCGCGGCGTTCGAGCAACGGGTTCTGCTGGATCTCCGCGTCGATGTACTGCGTCAGCTCGAGGTTGGAAAGCTGCAGCATCTTGATCGCCTGCTGCAGCTGGGGCGTCATGACCAGCGTCTGGGTCTGGCGAAGCTCGAGCCGCTGCGAAAAACCCGTCCTGTTCACATCCCGCTCCGTTCAAGAGCGGCTTATAGGCTAAACCTATCTCCCAGGTAAACGCGTCTGACGTCCGCGTTGGCAACGATCGCAGCGGGCGCGCCCTCCATCAGCACCCGACCTTCGTGCAGGATATAAGCGCGATCGACGATTTCGAGGGTTTCGCGCACGTTGTGGTCGGTGATCAGGACGCCGATCCCACGGTCCTTCAGATGAGCGACGAGCTCGCGGATGTCCGCCACGGCGATCGGATCGATCCCGGCCAGCGGCTCGTCGAGGAGGATAAAATGCGGCTGGGTCGCAAGCGCCCGGGCGATTTCGCAGCGCCGCCGCTCGCCGCCGGACAATGCCATCGCCGGCGCCCGCCGGAGATGGGTGATCGAGAACTCGGCGAGCAATCCATCGAGCATGGACTCGCGCAACTCGGCCGCGGGCTCCGCAATTTCGAGGATCGCGCGGATGTTCTGTTCGACTGTGAGGCCGCGAAATATCGAGGCCTCCTGCGGCAGATAACCGATGCCGAGCCGGGCGCGCCGGTACATTGGAAGATCGGTGATGTCACGGCCGTCGAGGCTGACCGCCCCGGTGTCGGCGGCTATCAGGCCGGTGATGATGTAAAAGCAGGTGGTCTTTCCCGCGCCGTTGGGGCCGAGCAGGCCGACGACTTCGCCGCGCTGAACAGAGATGTTGACGTCGCGCAATACCGGCCGCCGCTTGAAGCTTTTGCCGAGGCCTTTTCCGAGGAGACCGCGGTTGTCGGCGACCAGCCGCGGCCGGCGCCCAGGCGCTCGAAAATCGGCGGCTTCCTGCTCGGCCCGCGGCCGGTACCGTTCACCGCTCCGGTTCACGGTTTTGGCGCGCTGCCGCGGGTTGCTCCGCCAGGGGATACTCCGCCAGGGGATATTCCGGTGGGGGATATTCCGGTGGGGGCCGCCGCTTGATCCTGCCGGACGAACAAGCCCTCGACCCGCGCCGGCGCTGCGCCTGGCGTCGCGGGAGCGGCCATCATGCGGCTGATGTTGTTGTTCAGATCCATGACCGCGTACTCACCTCTGATCGTGTTGGGGCCGCGCGTGACGGTGACGTTGCCGAGGAGCGTCGCGATCCCGCTGTCCGCGTTGTAGACAGCGTAGTCGCCGCGGCCGACATCGGTCTGGGTCGAAACGAGGACGTGGCCTTGGGCGTCGACGCGGCTGATCTTAGAGCTTTCGTCGGTGTCGCCGAGCGGCGTCGCCGCGTTCCGCTGCTTTGCCTGAGCCGCTGCCGCGACAGCTTTGTCGGGCTTCCCGGCGGACGGCTGAGGCTTGTCTTTTGTCATGTGAGCGGTCAGCACGTCGGCGCGGATGACCTTTACATCCCGAACCGCAACCGCATCGCCGCGGGCGACGGCGATCTGTTTTTGATCGTACCATTCGAGGCTGTCGCGCGCCGTAACCACATCGGTGGCGGTCGTCATCTTCAGCGCCTTGCCGGTGACGATGCCGATCTGCTGGTCGACGTCGTAGACGGCCTGATCGCCGACAACGGTCTGCCGCTCGCCCTTGATTGTGACGTGGCCGTCGGCGTCGAGGCGGTAGATTTCGGTCTCGCCTCCCTCCCCCGTCGCCTTGTCCCCCGTCGCCTTGTCCCCCGTCCCCTTGCTGGGGCGGTAATGCGCGGTCAACGTATCGGCGTGCACCTCGGTCGTCCCGCGTTTCGCCATCGCGTTTCCGCGGGCGATATAGACCTGCGCGTCCTGCTGCCACTCGATGCCGTGATCGGCCGAAACTTCGATCGGCCGATCCTCCGAAACGCCACTGAGGCTCAGTCCTTGTGCGGCCGCGTCCGGCGGGCAAGACAGCCCGCCGACCCAGAGCAGGCCTATTAAAACGGTCGCTCTAGCGAAGCAGTCAGCTCGCATCGGGCTTCGTCCTGAAGCTCATAGGGGCTTTTGCCGATGGCGGCTTGGCGTCGCGTTTGGCCAAGCTGTGGGACTTGACGGCGGGATCGTGCTCTGCCGCCGGCGGCGTGGGTGCAGGACGGGCAAGCGGATTGGTGTTAACGGGAGTTTCGAGTGCGGTGTGTCCGGGTGCCACGGCCGCCGCCTCTAGCGCCGCCGCTGTCTCGGCTATCTCGGCGGGAAGGGTCGGGGGGCTGGCAGCCGGTTGGCCGCTCGGCTTCGTCCCTTTCAGCAGGAGGTTCGACTTCCCGGTAAAGACGATCGTGTTGCCTTTGTCGACGACACGAAATCCCTGCGCGGTGATGTCTCCCGAGGGACCATGCCCGGTTACCGGATCGTTGCCCACGGCGCTGTCGGCGGCGACGTCGACGTGGGCGGTGTTCGTCACGAAACGCGTGCCGTTCTCGTGGACAAGATTAACGTCTCCGAACAGATCGAGCAGTTGCGCCTGAGATTGATAAATCGCCGTTGCGGCGGTCACCACGACCAGGGCGCCACTGTGCATGGTCATTTCCGCCCGTGGGCGTTCCAGCGACATTAGATCGTCTCGGTTGGATGCTTGCCGGCCGATCGTTGATGTCACGACATAGGGACGGTTTTCGCGGTCCACCCCGGCATAGCGGGGATTGAGCATTCGCAGTTCGTGCGCTTCGCGCAAGTCGATAACCGGAAACCCGAACCGCACGCTCGCCAGCAGCGGAACGAGGCGCGGCCAAATCGCGACCAGCACCAACAGCGCGACACCGATGATGGGCAACAGGCGCCTCAACAGTACGACACGGCGGCTGTAACGGTCGGTATAGCGCGGGCGCCAACCCGACGCAGGCCGGGGCGGCCTCGGCGATGCGGCCGGCAGGGTGTGTCCGGCTCGGCTGTTCAGTGCGCTCACGGTGACGCCTGCCGCCCGGTCATGCGATGCCAGCCCGCAGGCAATCGTGCATGTGCAGAAAGCCGACGGGGCGCCCCCCTTCGTCGCCCCCTTGGTCTACGACAAACAGCGAGGTGATGGCGAACCGGTTCATCACGCCCAACGCGTCAGCCGCCAATGCCGTCGCCGCAATGGTTTTCGGGTTCTGGTGCATGACCGCTCCCACCGTCTGGCGAAGGAGCGAATCCCCCATGTGACGGCGCAGATCACCGTCGGTGATCACGCCGACGAGGCGCCCGTCTGTCCCGCACACGCCGACGCAGCCGAAACTCTTTGCCGTCATGACCAGGATGGCATCCGACATCGGTGCGTCCGGCGGCACCAAGGGCACCTCGTCTTCCTGATGCATGATGTCGCGCACCCGCAACAGCCGCCGCCCGAGCCGGCCACCGGGGTGATAAAGACGGAAATCGGCGGAGGAAAAGCCCTTGCGCTCGAGGAGCGCGAGCGCCAGCGCATCGCCGAGCGCCGCCATCATCGTCGTCGAGGTCGTTGGAGCCAGACCCATCGGGCAGGCCTCGGCAGCAGCCGGGAGCAACAACACGACATCGGCCGCCGCGGCGAGGGTCGATCGCGCGCCGCCGGTAATCGCGATCAGCGGAATGTTGCAGCGGCGCGAATAGGCGACGATGTCCGCGAATTCGGTCGTCTCACCGGAATTCGACAAGGCGAGGACGGCGTCTTCGGAGCCGATCATGCCGAGGTCGCCGTGGCTCGCCTCGACAGGGTGGACGAATTGCGCCGGCGTGCCGGTCGATGCGAGGGTCGCGGCAATCTTCCGGGCGATATGGCCGCTCTTGCCCAATCCGGTGACGACGATGCGCCCGCGCGCGGCGGCGCAGGTGTCGACCGCAGCTTCGAAAGCACCGTCGAGCGCTTCAGCGAGGGTTTCGAGCCCGGAGATCTCGGCTCGGATGACGCGTCGGGCCACCGCGAGATCGGCGCTGCCCGCCGCCTCTCTTGCGCGCTTTTCGGCCACCAGGAAATCGCTCATCGCGGCCGGATGACCCGATCGGTTCGCAAAATCGATACCCCCCTTCTCCGGCACGCACAGTTAATGCGCGAAGATGTCTTGCTCCGACCAGCCTCCGAGATCAAGCAAAACGCGATGCGGCAGGAAATCAAAGCAGGCCCCGGCCAGCTGCTCGCGTCCCTCGCGCGCCAGCATCGCGTCGAGTTGGTTGCGCAGCGCGTGCAGGTGCAGCACGTCCGAAGCGGCATAGCGAAGCTGCTCTTCGGTCAGCGTCTCCGCTCCCCAGTCGGAGCTCTGCTGCTGCTTCGACAAGTCGATGTTCAGGAGTTCCTTGCACAAATCGCGCAACCCGTGCCGGTCGGTAAACGTCCGCGCCAGCCGCGAGGCGATTTTGGTGCAGTAGACCGGCGCCGCCATGACACCGAGGTAATGATAGATCGTCCCGAGGTCGAAGCGCGCGAAATGGAACAGTTTGGTCACGCCGCGATCGGCCAGCAACTCCCTCAGCCGCGGCGCCGCGTAGGCCCCCGGCGCGAACTGCACGAGGTGCGCATCCCCATCGCCGGCCGACAGTTGGACGAGGCACAGCCTGTCGCGATGCGGGTTGAGCCCCATCGCCTCGGTGTCGACCGCAACAATCGGACCAAAGTCGAGCCCTTCGGGCAGATCACCGCAATAAAGTCGATTGGTCATCCCGGGCAGCGGCCCGCCGCGCCCCGAGGTGGTGCCCAGGAGAAGACTCGAACTTCCACGAGCTTTCGCCCACTAGAACCTGAATCTAGCGCGTCTACCAATTCCGCCACCTGGGCGTCTCGGGACCGCCGAAATAAGCCCAGCCCCCCCCGATGTCAATCTGGAGGCTCTTTGGTAATGACCCATTCTAAAATCGCCTCCATGATGCGGAACAACCTCCTTGAGAGAACAAACGGGTGCGGCGCAAATTCTTGAACACCCGGACTTCCTTCAACGGCAATTGCGCGAGGCAGTGCGCGTGACGGTGCTGTCCTAATTCGGGGCAGGGTGCCCCAAGCTGCGGCGGCGGGTGTCCTGGTCTGAATTTGCTCTCGCCCGTAGCGCCAAGGATTCGAAAGTCATCAGTAACTCTTGGTGATCGCTGCTCCGTAGAGGAGCAATGGAATAGTAGCGGTTTTCAGCAAATGGGCGACCCAAGCGCCGCTCTATGCCGAAGTCAGCCTTATACGGAGGCATAAGGAGTTGCGGCGGCAGACTTGGAGGATCACCGGAAAGAGCAATTCGCGATAATCCGACAGTCACGTCACGAGAATACGTACTCCTCAGCGCATCGCGGAATGCAGACGACAGATCGTCGAATATCAGAAGGATATGATCGATTTGGCTCTCGAATTCCACAACTATATGGCTCTCGTAGGTAGTGACGGCAGGCGTTATCGGATTTCTCATCCCAAGATTTTCGACAGCCCATCTAAATGCGTCATCCAAAAGCAATTCTGCGGTATCGGTATCAAATGCCGATATAGACATGCCATCATTGTAGACGATAAGGGTCGGGACGATTATTGTCTTATTGTCAATTATCCGCCTACCGCGCTGAAAAATCGCCCCTTTTTGGGAGATCTCTTCAGGATTGGGCGGCACAGCAAATCCATACCGCTCCATCGCCAGTTTAATTATAGCTGCCAGATCAAGGCCACCAACCGGGCGAATCTCCTCGCTGACAAAATATCGGCTCACCCGGCCGAGCTCGCTAGAAACAATTTTCATAGTTTCTAAGCGGCGCGCGGCAACGGTTCGTATGGACGTCCGGATTGCTCATCCATCTCTGTTGCAACGTTCGATTCAGGGAGCAGAGGCCGCGGAGCGGGGATTTGAGACTGATCCCTCTCCGCAATTTTTGAGGAAGCCAGTTCATGGATGGTTCCGGCGTCCCGTGATTTTACAACATCGGCTTCCTCTTGTTGGACCAAGTCATCTATTGCCTTTTGTTGGTATTGTCCAGGAGCTAAGGCCGCTCCGGAATAATCATCTGTAACTTTCAGGAACGTGGGATGGTCGACAAATCGGATCAGCAAGCCTAGATCGAGCTTTCGAGCGATATCGAGCAGTGTCTGGATGTTGATTCCCGTCCCTTGATTTTCCAAACGAGAGACGACGCTCTGCGGCTTGCCAATGCGTTTGCCGAACTCAGCCTGCGATGACCTACCTCTGAGCGCACGAATTTGAGTCGCCAGAAACGTCCTTACTTGTCGCGAGACATATCCGTCGCGCACCTTCCTATCAGCTAATTGTGGCGCTATCTGCCTTAACCTACTCGGTCTCGGGGAGATCGCATTCGGGGGCTCTATTCCAATTCTGCTGGACATCAGCTTTCCGATCCTGGGCTATTTGACATGGTGTTTCATATTGAGCTGCGATGCCCTTGTCGAAGGGGTAGAGCATCGTGAAATCGGTCTCCCTAGGACCCGCGAATCCTAAAATCCGGCAGGAATATTTTCTTCCATTATCCAACTTACCATCGAGGATAATTTCGGCGAGACCGGCACATCGACTGGCTGGCTTATCCCCAAGCTCCTTGTACACACCCTCCGGCCAGTGTTCGCACGGAACGGAGCGCAGGTATCCGAGCATGGCGACCAGATCGCCTCGCACAACTCCATCCTGCATCCTCCACCAGCACCGAATGGAGTCCTTACCACTCTCGCTCATATAGCATCTAACTACAGGAGGGTCCATAGCGTTTTTGCGATAATTGTCCGGCAAATAGTGCAATTGTAGTGTGAACCATCGCGAGATAGTCAACGGGGCGGTTCATATGATCGCGTTGGCGGAGTTCAGACTCGAGCTCTATTTATCTCGGTGGGAATTTACAGCCGAATACAACACGGCAGCTTCCGACGCGGACAGTATGCACGCTGTGCGAACTCCTCGATTTCGCGACCTGCCGATCGTGAAGTCTTTGATCAACTCTTGCTCGGTTATGCCGAGACCTTCGGAGCCCCCGATCTGCGCGTCGCAATCGCATCTCTCTATGAGCAGCGAAAATCCGAGAACATCTGATCGCGTGACTGACTGTCGCGATCCACGAGAATGCATCGCCGTGAAGATGCCTTCTTCGGCACCAAGCAGCACAGGGTCCAAAAATCGCCCAATTCTAATTGTAAATTATGCTAGCATGACTGGTTGGCGAGGCAGGGTCGAACAGGTCGCCCCTCAAGCGTTTCAACGTGAAAGAGAGTCCCCGCTGCAGACTCGCTGCAGGAGCCGCGGGATGTCACATTAGATGCCATCTCAGATTGCGGGAGGCGACGAGGAGCCGACCCAGGCTTCGCGGGGCGAGCTTGGGGAGCTATAAGGGACGGCTCAGCCGTGCCGGCCCCGGGGGAGAGAACATGAGAAGTCGTCGGACGGCGGTGCTTGGCGGATCCGGGTTTATTGGCCGCTATGTCGTCAAGCGGCTGGCCGCTCGCGGCGATGTGGTGCCGGTCGGCTGCCGCAACGCCGAGGAGGCGAGGTTCCTGCGGCCGATGGGCGATGTCGGACAGGTCGAGCCGCTCAGTGTCGTGATCGACGACGAGGTCGTGCTGCCCGCCCTTCTTGCCGGAAGCGGTGCGCTGGTCAATTGCGTCGGTATCTTGCGGGAGAGCGGATCGCAGACCTTCGAGAGGGTCCATCACACCGGTCCGGCGGTGCTCGCCCGGATCGCGCGGGACGCCGGGGTGGAGCGATTCGTCCATATCTCGGCAATCGGAGCGGAAGCGCGTTCCGCTTCCGCCTATGCCCGCACGAAGGCGGCCGGTGAGGCGGCCGTACGCGATGCCTTCCCGACCGTGACGATCCTGCGGCCCTCGGTGGTGTTCGGCCCAGAAGACCAGTTCTTCAACCGCTTTGCCGCGATGGCGATGATCATGCCGGCGCTGCCCCTGATCGGCGGCGGGGAAACCCGGTTCCAGCCGGTCTATGTCGGCGATGTCGCCGATGCGGTGATCAGATGTCTCGAGGATCCGGCCACCGCCGGGCGCACCTACGAGCTCGGAGGCCCCAAAATCTATACTTTTCGCGAGCTGCTCCAACTGCTTCTGCAAGAGATCCGGCGCAAGCGCTGGTTTATCGACCTCCCCTTCGGCGTCGCCGGGTTGCAGGCGCGATTGATGTCGATTTTCCCGAACCCGCCGCTGACACAAGATCAGGTCGAGCTGTTGAAGCGCGACAACGTCGTCTCGCCCGGCGCCTTGACCCTGTCGAGCCTGGGTATCGCGCCGACCCCGGTGGAAGCAATTCTGCCGACCTATCTCGACCGCTTTCGACAGGGCGGCTGGTACGAGCGGCGGCAGTCGGCGTGACCCGGCTTTGACAACCTGACCCGTTTCGGTAAGGTCGCGCCGTTTTTCCTGATGGGGACGACATCATGGCAGCGCTGGGCAAGGTTCTGTGGCTCATCGCCGCGCTCGTTTTGGGAGGCAGGGCGATGGCTGCGGATCTGGAGAACACCCTCTACATGGATGTGCCCGCCGGGCGCGTCGTCATCGAAATGCGGCCCGATCTCGCGCCCGAAACGGTTGCGCAGATCAAGAAGCTGGTGCGCCAGGGCTTCTATGACGGCATCGTTTTCCATCGCGTGATCGACGGCTTTATGGCGCAGACCGGCGATCCGAAGGGCGACGGCACCGGCGGCTCGGGCCACAAGCTCAAGGCCGAGTTCTCCGATGAGAAGCATGTGCGGGGCGTCGTCTCGATGGCGCGCGCCTCCGACCCGAACAGCGCCGACAGCCAGTTCTTCATCATGTTCGCGCCGGCTCCCTCGCTCGACGGCAAATATACGATCTGGGGCAAGGTCACCTCGGGCATGGAATACATCGACCAGATCAAGAAGGGCGATCCCGCCCGCAACGGCACGGTCACCAACCCCGACAAGATCATCAAGATGCAGGTCGCCGCCGACGCGGAGAAGAAGTCCTAAGCTACATCCAGTGGTAGCCCCTCACCCTCCCGCGGCGCGGGTCCCTCCCTCTCCCCGCTCGCGGATAGAGGGTTGGGGTGAGGGGCTTTCGAGACCGCGTGGGCTGCGGCGGAGTGCCGTTGGCTGGGTCGCCTCGCTCGCGGTCTATCGCGAGCCGCGGCTGATCGCGGTGCTGCTGATGGGGTTTGCGAGCGGGCTGCCGCTCGCGCTGACCTTCGGGACATTATCCTTTTGGCTGTCGGAGGTTGGCGTCTCGCGCACCTCGATCGGCCTTTTCGCATTAGTCGGAATTTCCTACAGCCTCAAATTCCTGTGGTCGCCGGCCATCGACCGATTGCCGATCCCGATCCTGACCACCCGCCTCGGGCGACGGCGCGGCTGGGCATTGGCGATCCAACCCGCTCTCGCACTGGCGATCCTGGCGCTAGGCCTTACCGACCCGAGATCCGATCCCGGCGTGACCGCGCTCGCCGCGGTGGTTGTCGCCTTTCTGTCGGCGAGCCAGGATATCGTCATCGATGCCTACCGGATCGAGCTGTTGCGGCCCGAAGAGCAGGGCGCCGGAGCCGCCGCGACGCAATGGGGCTACCGGTTCGGCATGCTCGCCGCTTCGGCTGGAGCGCTCTATGCCGCGAGCTTTGGGGGCTGGAGCTTCGCCTACGGGCTGATGGCAGGGCTGATATTCGTCGGCATGGCGGCGGTCTGGTTCACCCCCGAGCCGGGTGGCATTCATCCGTTCGATCCGCTCCCCGGTGATTCGCCGCTCGTCCGCATCGGAGCTTGGCTGGAGCGCGCCGTCATTGCGCCCTTTGCCGATATGCTCGGCCGCCGCGGCGCTCTCGCGATCCTTTCCTTTGTGATTCTCTACAAATTCGGGGACGCGCTCGCCGGAACGATGTCGAACCCGCTCTATGTGTCACTCGGGTTCACCAAGGTCGAGGTCGCCAATATCGGCAAAGCCTACGGTTTTGTCGCGAACCTCGCCGGTCTCGCCGCCGGGGGCGTCGTCGTGCTGCGGTTCGGAATTTTTCGGGCGCTGCTCGTCTGCGGCGTCCTGCAGATGCTGTCGAACCTGATGTATGTGCTGCAAGCGTGGGTCGGGCACGATGTGCCGACCCTGGCGCTGACCATCGGCATCGAAAACCTGACCGGCGGCATGGGATCGGCGGCCTTCGTCGCCTATCTCTCCGGCCTTTGCAACATCGCCTTCACGGCGACCCAATACGCACTGCTGACTTCGCTCGCCGCGGTCGGCCGCACGACGTTATCGGCGTCGGGCGGCGCGCTGGCCGACGCCCTCGGCTGGAGCCCGTTTTTCGTTCTCGCAACCATGGCCTGCCTGCCGGGGCTTCTCCTCCTCGTCTGGGTCATGCGGTCGGAGCGCGCCGATCAGCCGTAGGAGAGCAGCCGGCTGCGATGCCGTTTGAGCCATGCCCGCGCCGCCGCGCTGCCTGGCGAGAGGCTCTCCACCAGGCGCCAAAATCGCGGCCCGTGGTTCATTTCGGCCAGGTGTGCGACTTCATGGGCGACGACATAGTCAAGTACCGGTTCGGGCGCAAAGATGAGCCGCCAGCTGAACGAGAGGTTCCCCCGGCCCGAGCAGCTCCCCCATCGGCTCTTCGTATCGCGCACGCCGACCCGCGCCAACTTGCGTCCGATCCGCGCCGCGAGGGGACGCGCCCGGTCGGCGAACTCGGCGCGCGCCATAGCGACGAGATGATCTCGCACACGGCGCTCGATATGCACGGGATCGCCGCGCACCCGGATCTCTCCGTTCCGGATCGCCACCGCCGGCGCTGCCGGGTCGTCCTCGCGCCGGATGCGATGGGGGATGCCGAGCACCGGTATGATGACTCCCTCGGCGAACCGCACCGGTTGCGGCAGGGCTGCCAGGCGAGCGGCGATCCATCCCTGCTTGGTGGCGAGAAATCGCAAACCGTGACTCGCCGGCACGCCGGGAGGCAGGACCAGCTCGACCTTGCGTTCGGCCGCGTCGATCCGCAATGCGATCCGCCGCGCCCGCGGGCTGACGCGGATCGATACGCGAGCGTCGGAATCGTACGCCAGTGCCAAAGGCCCTCCCCAACCCGCTGTGAATTACGAGCCTAGCGCGGCTGCCGGAGACCGAGAACCACCCGCGAACGGCGGCCTAGACGCACGGGTACCGTGTTTACAATCTCCGCTCGGGAGGATCCAGGTGCCGAATTGGTTTAATCACGGGGTTTCCCGATCGATGAGGTGGATAAACGAGCCGAAGACGGATCCTTGCCGCAAACCGCAGGCGCCGAGATCTTCGTCTGCTGCGCCGAACACTGAAATGAGCGGGGTCGCGGCTCCTTGCCGGGTAATGGTTGCGTAGTGAAATTCGTGTCCCCGAAAGACGGCGCCGGCAGTGCCGAGCGGAGTGCCGGTGCGCAAGATCGCCCGTCGGTAACCAAGATGCAGCCTCCTTTCGGCAAAGCTCGTCACCAGTGGCAGCAGTCCCGACATCCGCCAGCTGCGCCGTTCGCGATCGATCAGAGCGTCGCCGAGAACCATATAGCCGCCGCATTCGCCATAGATCACCGCCCCCTTCGCCGCGGCCCGGAGAAGGCCGGTCATGAAAACCTCCGCCGATGCGAGCCGATCCGCCCAAAGCTCGGGGTAGCCGCCCGGCAGGTAGATGGCATCCGCGGCGGCGCCAGGCGGTTCGTACGCGAGCGGCGAAAAGAACGAGAGTTCGGCGCCCTGACTGCGCCAACCTTCGAGCAGGGCGTGATAGACGAAGCAGAACGCCTCGTCGCGGGCTACCGCAATGCGCTGACCTAAAGGCGGCACCGGGACCGTTCTCGCCGCAGCAGCGAGAGCCGAGCCGAGAGCAAAGCTCAACAGCCGCTCGACATCGACGGAGGCGCCGATATGGGCGGCGCAGCGGTCGATGACGGCTTCCGCATCGCCGTTTTCGCCTGCCGGAACGAGGCCCAGGTGACGGGACGGGAGGACCAATCCCGAATCGGCCGGCAAGAAGCCGAGGCAGACGAGACGCGGCAGATGCCGAGCCGCGGCGGCCGCGAGCAGCGCGCCGTGGTGTTGGCTCGAAACTTGGTTGAAGATGACGCCGGCAAGCGGCACCGAGGGCTGATGACTGGCGAAGCCGCGCAACAAGGCGGCGACCGACGCGCCTTGCCCTCGCGCATCGACGACCAGCACCACGGGCCAGCCGGTCACGCGGGCTAGTTCGGCAGTCGAACCCGCCTCACCGTCGCGGCCCGTCCCATCGAACAACCCCATGACGCCTTCGCAGAGGACGATATCGGCGCCGGCTTCGAGGTCTGCGACGAGCCCCGCGAGCGTAGCTGGCCGCATCCCCCAGACATCGAGGTTCAAACAAGGCTTGCCCGTGGCTGCAGCGTGAAAGGTCGGATCGATGAAATCGGGCCCCGCTTTCGCCGTCGCGACGCTCAACCCGCGCCGGAGCAAATGTCGCGCCAGACCGGCGGCAATCAAAGTCTTGCCGCTTCCGGAAGCGGGGGCGGCGAGGATCAGCCCGCGCCCGGTCACGACGGCTCGCCGCGCTCCTGCCGCGTCGGCGCGCCAACCCAATCGAGCGCGGCGCGCAAGCCCACAACCTGGCCGATGACGACGATCGCGGGGACCTGAATATCGACCGCCGCCTTCGCCATCTCCCCGAGCGTCGACACCAGCACCGATTGAGCGGGTGTGGTTGCCTTGCTGATGATGGCCAATGGCTCATCGGATCGCCGCCCGGCCTCCAGCAGGCGCTTGGTAATTTTCATCAGATGCCGCGACGCCATGTAGAGCACGAGAACCGGAGCTCCTCGCGCGATGGCATCCCAATCGAGCCCCCCGGGAACGTCGCCGTCGCTGTCGTGGCCGGTCAGGAAGGTGACTGCGGAATTGGTATCTCGATGGGTGACAGGAATTCCGGCATAAGCCGGTCCGCCGATCCCGGCGGTAATGCCGGGCACGATGCGGAACGGGATGCCGGCGCCGGCGAGCGCCAGCGCCTCCTCTCCGCCGCGCCCGAACACGCAGGGGTCGCCGCCCTTCAGGCGCAAGACGCGGTTGCCGGCCTGCGCCAGGCGGATCAGCCGCGCCGAGATGTCCGGCTGGCTAGGCGAGGGTCGACCGCCGCGCTTGCCCGCATGGTCGAGCGTCGCGCCGGGCCGGGCCAACCGCAGGATGCGCGGGTCGACCAGCGCGTCATAGGCGACGACGTCGGCGCGCGCCAGCGCATGCAGCGCCAGCGCGGAGAGAAGCCCCGGGTCGCCCGGCCCGGCCCCGACGAGCCATACGCTGCCAGCTTCAAACTCCGGCAGACCGAGAAGGGCGCTGTCGATCACTTTAAGACCGCTCCTCGAAGAGACGGGCAAGCCCCGTCTCCATGCTGTATGCGATGAGGGTGGCGTGGGCGCCGTCGGCAGGCCAGAAAGGTAGTCATCCTCGCCGGTTTTGCTAAGATCGGTTTATGGCATCGGAAGCGAGCCCAGCGCTGCGCCGAGGTTGGACCACTGGCGCCTGTGCCGCCGCGGCCTCGCGGGCCGCTTTCGCCGCGATGCTCGCGGGCCGGTTCCCTGATCCAGTCTCGATCCGTTTGCCGCGCGGCGGCTCGGCGACCTTTCCGCTGACGCTGACGGAACTCAGCGGCGCCCGCGCCCGCGCCGGTGTCGTCAAGGACGCGGGCGATGACCCCGACATTACGCATGGCGCGCTGATTATCGCCGAAACCGCATGGGCCGCGCCCGGCTCGGGCATCGGGTTCGTTGCCGGAGAAGGGATAGGCACGGTGACCCGGGCCGGTCTTTCGCTCGCCGTCGGCGAGCCGGCGATCAATCCCGCACCGCGTGCACTGATCCGCGACATGGTTATCGATGCAGCGGCAGAAATTGGCGCACCCCCGCCGGATATAGTGGTGACGATCTCTATTCCTGGCGGGAACCGCCTTGCCGAGAAGACGATGAACGCGCGGCTCGGGATCATCGGCGGACTCTCGATCCTCGGCACCACCGGCGTCGTCGTCCCCTACTCATGCGCATCGTGGATCCACTCCATCCACCGCGGGATCGATGTCGCTCGCGCGGCTGGCCTCGGCCACATTGCGGCGGCGACCGGAGCGACCTCGGAGCGCGCCGTTCAACGCCTTTACGATTTGCCCGATCATGCCTTGATCGATATGGGCGATTTCGTCGGCGGCACATTGAAGTATTTGCGTCGTCACCCGGTCGAGCGGCTGACCATTGCCGGCGGCTTTGCCAAGCTCGCCAAGCTCGCCGCCGGCCATCTCGATCTGCATTCGGCGAGAAGCCGAGTGGACACTGCCTGGCTTGCCGGGACGCTTCGCGAACTCGGCGCCGATCCCACCGCTCTGGCGACCGCGCGCATCGCCAACGGAGCGGCTGAAATCCTTGGCGCCGCCGGAGAATTACGAGAAACACTGGCCCGCGTCATAGCAGGGCGGGCGCGCGAAGTGGCGCTGGCGACGATATGCGGCAAGACCGCCATCGAGGTCGCGGTCGTGGACCGGCAAGGCAGCTTTCTTGCGCGGGTTGGCGGATGGCGACCGAGCGGCTTTTGATCCTCGGAGGCACCTCCGAAGGCGCGGAACTCGCGCGCGCCACCGCGGCGCGCTTTGGCGATGCGCTGGAGGTCACGACATCGCTGGCCGGGCGGACCGTACGCCCGCGCCCTCTGGCGGGCCACGTCCGCATTGGCGGCTTTGGCGGCCCGGCCGGGCTTGCCGCTTATCTGACCGAGCACGGGATCGGGCGGCTGATCGACGCCACTCACCCCTTCGCCACCCGGATCTCGGCCGCGGCTCACCTGGCTTGCGAGCATGCGAATGTCCCCCGGCTGATATTGCGGCGCCCCCCTTGGCGCCGCGACCCGCTCGACCGCTGGATCGAGGTCGATGATGTCTCGACCGCCGCCGCGATCGTCGAGCGCACGGGCCGGCGCGCTTGGCTCACCCTCGGTGCCGGCGAAATTATCGCCTTCAGTGCGGCGACCGCAGTCCATTTTCTGGTTCGCCTCATCGACCCGCCGCGCCGAGCCCTGCCGTTGCAGTCTTACGAAGTAATCGTAGGCCGTGGACCGTTCTCCTTGGTGGAGGAGCGCAGCCATATCGAGCGCCACGCGGTTGATGTGCTCGTTTGTAAGGCGAGCGGCGGCGCGGCGACCGTGGCGAAAATCATCGCCGCCCGGGAGCGCTGTCTGCCAGTCATCATGGTGCGGCGACCGCCGCTCGAGCCCGGCGAAGGGGTGGATACCGTGGCGGCGGCGCTCGACTGGCTCGCCGGCACCTGCCGCCTTCCCGAGGAAAGGAGGGTGTCATGAAAACTCGCCTGACCGCCGCACTCATGCTGGCGGCGTTCGGTACCGCTGTGCTCGGCTCTGCGGCAAATGGCGATGTCAGTCTATTCGGGGGGTATTGGGAGAACGTGGCGCGCGCAGCCAGCCAAAACGATGCGGCCCGAGTCAGGTCGCTACTAGCCGATGACGGGAACCCGAACCAGACCGACGAGGAGGCGCGCACCGGGTTGCATTATGCCGCGATGAACGGCAACCTCACGATCATTGCAATCCTGATCAAGGCCAGCGCCAAACTCGATGTCAAGGACAAGCTCGGCAACACGCCGCTGCACCTGGCGGCCGATCGCAACCAGGTCGAGGCGGCGCGCCTCCTCCTCGATGTCGGCGCCCCGGTCGATGCGGAGAACAAGAACGGCATGACACCGCTGATGATGGCCGCCAATCGCGGGAACATCGATGTCGTATTGGCTCTGCTCGCCAAGGGCGCCAGCGTTACCAAGACTGATTTTACCGGACGCGATGCTGCAGGGTGGGCGGCGGAGAGCCACCGCCCGGCGGTGGTGCAGGCGATAAAGCGGGCGCAGACCGCCAAGCGTTCGTAAGGGACCGCCCGAGTTTATAATTTTTCGAACACGGCGCAGGTAATTCGGTATTCGGCGGCCAGCCAGTATAGCCGCGCCATTGAGCGCTTCCACCTTTCGAAGGACAGGAACGGTACCGGAAAGCGGCAGAAATGGCGAAGTAGAATCCATGGCCGCGCACGGACCGCATCACGATACGACACCCCGGCCCCGAGGATTGTGGCTTCGAGCAGGCGGGCATCGGCAAAGAGCTCGCCAAGTTCCGCGGGGCTCGGCCGATACATCGTATCTATCGGGTCGCGATGATAGGGATAGCTGAACGGCACGGTGACAAAGACGAGCCCGCCTGCCGGTAAAAGAGCAAGACAATGCTGCGCCAGGCCTTGGGGATCGAGCACGTGTTCGAGCAGGTTGCAGCACAACAGCGCCTTCGGCCCAAGCGCGCCAAGCCGGCGGACATCGGCGGCAACGGTCAAATCCGCCCGGATATCGACTCCGCGCAGCTCACGCATGTCGACGTGGACGATCTGAACGCCGCGGGTCCGCAATGGGCGAAAAACCTGATCGTCGACCCACGGCTGCACGGTTTCGCGCCTCGCGGCGGAACTGCTGCCAAGGTTGAGCAGCGGCGACAGACGCTCGGGCGGGAACGCGTCGAGTGCACGGCGGAGCCAGCGGGCTTCGGTTTCGAACATTGCGATTACGAGCGCTTTCCGGAAGCACCCCACGATGCCCCAACAGCGCATTGCTCTGAAAGAGCGACGTGCACCGGCGTCACAACAAGCGAGATTCACAATCATCCGGCTGGCTTCGACGAGAACAAACAGCTGAAATTTTACCCGGGTACTTGCGGCTGACTTTTCGGGCTAAACCGCGTCAAATATTCCTTGGTGCGCTGACCATTCCAGCCACTCCATCCAACTTGCATGTGCGGCGGCTCCCGGCCATGCTTGCAATGAATCAGCAGGTGCGGTGACTTATCAAACGCTCTACCAATCACGAATTTGCTATAGCCTGCATTATCTGCGAAAGTTGGACAGAGTTTCGGATGGCTTCGTCTGCGCCGTCGACCACAGCTACGGGATCGGCCGATTACCGCCGGATGTCTTCTTTCTCGCGAGAAAGGCTGGTCGCAAAGTTCCCGGCAATCGGTGAGGATATTCCGCTCACCCTGCTGTGCTTCTGGTTCGGACCCTTGATCTATGCGGCGTCGCTTGGAACGGTCGCTGCGATGCTACTCCTGGCGACCTGCACTCTCATCGTGTCCCGTCGCGACGGCCTGCCAATCATCGCCAAGAACATTCGCGCGTTATGCGCAGCTATGCCGCTCCTGGCCTGGATGCTTGCATCTGCCGCCCGGTCGCCGGACAGCGAGGCCACCGCGAACGTGAAATTGCGTGTGGCGGTGCTGTTCTCGGGTGGGACCCTTCTCGTCGCGGGCTTTGCCTTGCTGCCGGTCCAGCGGCTGCGCCGGCCCCTGATCGCGACGGCGCTCGGCCTCTCGGTGCCGCGGGACATGATCGCCGTCGACTTTGCGTCGGGAGGGCACTTGGCGCGCGTTTTTCGCGGACCCAGACTAAAGGGGCTCGATCCAGCTCTCGCCGGCGGTCGTGCTGCGACACTCCGTGCCATACTCTTCGCCCCTATCCTGGTCGGGGTGTTGCGGGTCGGCAGGCCCCGGCTATCGGGTGGATATGCGCTTCTTGCCGCCGTCGCTATTTTGGAGACCTCTAGCCTATCGGCCAAGACAGCGTTGGCCGCGGGCCGTCGGTCTTGGAACACCGGGCTCGCTGAGGCGATGATCGCCGGAAGCTTCGCTGCCGGCGTCTCAGTCGCGCTCGTCAGTTTCGGGACCTGGCAGGAGTGGTTTGTCAGCGCCTTTCTCATCGGCGCAGCCTTCATGGTCCTCGCTGCTCGGCAATCGGCCGCAGGATCTGAATCCACCATCTTGTCCAAGGCCGGGGTGATGCAGGCTTGACCGACGGCGAGACATTGCTGGTTTACCGAGATCGGATCGTCCCGCGCTCGGAGGCCCATTTCCTGCGCCGGCAATATATCGGCTTTCGTCGCTTGTCGCCGATTTGGATCGGCTGTCGAGCGGATGATGGGTTGGGTGAACTCGGGGCCGAACCGATGTTGCTCGGGGGACACGGCGCCTTTGGCGCGCTCGACCGAGTCTTATTCAGACAGTTCGGCCGTCTCCCACACGAGCCGAATCTCGCAATGCTGCGGCCACGATTGATCCACGCCCATTTCGGCCGCGGCGGCACGCTCGCTTTGCCGATCGCGCGTGCTCTGAGACTCCCGCTGGTCGTCACCTTCCACGGAGGCGATGCAACTAAGGATAAACACTACCGCCGACAGCTGGTCCCGACGATCTTCCAGCGGCGCTGCGCGGAATTGCAGCAGGAGGCAGCGCTCATCATCTGCGTTGCAGAACATATCCGTGAGGTCCTGCTCGCCCGCGGTTTTCCGGCGACTAAGCTGAAGGTCATCCGCTACGGCATCGAGCCTGAAGCAGATATGAACCCAGCGCCGTCCACCGAGCGCCCCTACTTATTGTTCGTCGGCCGCTTTGTCGAAAAGAAAGGCGTCGGATACCTCCTCGATGCCATGCGAGTGCTGGAGGGCGAGGGCGTTGCAGTCGACTTGGCCTTGATCGGCGACGGACCCATGGCCGAAGCGTTGAAGCGACGGGCCGCGGGGCTAACGAGAACGCGGTTCTTGGGCTGGCTGCCCAATAGGGAAGCGCGGCGCGCGATGCGCAGCGCGCTCGCGATCTGTGTACCCAGCGTAGCGGCTCAGGCCGGTGACTCCGAGGGCCTGCCGAATGTCGTGCTCGAGGCGATGGCGGCCGCGGTGCCGGTAATCGGCTCGGATATCGGTGGGATCGGCGAGGCTGTGGAGCACGACTGCACGGGATTCTTGGTGCCGCCGGCCGATCCAGGGGCGATTGCCACGGCCGCCCGACGCCTTCTCGGCGATCCTGCGTTACGCAGCCGGATGGGACTGGCCGGCCGGACGGCGGCGACGGAGCATTTCAGTGCGGTCGCCCAGTCCCGCGCACTGGAGGACACGCTGCTCGCGGTCAGTCATAGTCCAGCGGAATGACGACGATCGGTCCCGGCGCGCGGACTAAGTCGCTCCGCGCCTGCGATTTTCCCGCCGGTACGCCGCTCTACGAATTCTTCCGCTGGAACGAGGCGCGTTGGGTACGGGATCGACGCTACACGGTTGCCCGCGACCTCTACCATTTATACAGCCGGTTCAATGCAGATGGCGCCGGCGAGATGATCTGCGTTTCACATCTCGCGATCCGTCCCGTCATTCGGTGGCGCTTTCGGTCGCGCATGCTCGTCTCATTGCCTGCTCTTGAGAACGCGGTGGGCGCATTGGCAGGCTCGCGCGACACACCGGCCGTAATGGCCGCGCGGCGGCTCGTCGAGAGCCTGCTGGCGAGCATCGGTGCGAACGATTTGGAGAAACACGCGGCTGTGTTTGAAGTCTTCGAGGAGTTGTCTGGGTTTGTCGATCTCAAGGCTTTGGCGGCGCGCCGGCCGCTCCGGATCACGGCCCGGCTGCCGGTGCGGCGTAAGATACTCGTAATCAAGCTGAGTGCGCTCGGCGACTTCGTCCAGGCGCTTGGACCCGCAACGGCCATCCGGCGCCACCATGCGCGGGACGAGATCACCCTGTTGACGACTAGCGCCTTCGCCGAGCTGGCCCAGCAGAGCGGCCTATTCGACAGGATCGCCATCGACCGCCGGCCGAAGCTGTTCGACGTCGCCGGGTGGCTCGCGCTGCGCCGTATTTTTCGGGACGGTCGCTTCGACCGCGTCTACGATCTTCAGACCTCGGATCGCTCGAGCCTATACGCTTGGCTCTTCCTCCCCGCCCGTCCCCCCGAGTGGTCTGGGATTGCTTGGCGCTGCTCGCATCCGCACGCCAATCTGGGACGCTATCCACAGCACACCATCGACAAGCAGGCGGAACAGCTGTTGATGGCCGGAATTCATCCCACGCCTTTGCCTGGCTGCCCGGCATCGTCCCGGCCCCTGCCGGCCAAGCTGCGGCAGCACACCTTCTTTCTGCTGATTCCGGGATCCTCGCCGCGTCACTCGACCAAGCGTTGGCCCGCAAGGTCTTACGGCGAGCTGGCGCAGCGGCTCCTCGAGGCAACCGGAAATCTCCCGGTCATCATCGGTGCACCGAGCGAGAAGAAATTAGCGGTCGAAATCCGTGCCGCTTGTCCCGCCGCGGTCGACCTTGTTGGCCGCACCGAGCTTACGACCCTTGTGGATCTTGCAGACGCGGCGGCCTTCACCGTCGGGAACGACACCGGCGCCACTCATATCGCGGCGGCCGGCGGTCATCCGGTCATAGTCCTTTTTTCGCGCGCTTCGGATCCGAGCAGATGCGCACCGCGCGGCCGCGGGGTCCATATCTTAACCAGCCCCCGCTTGGACGAGCTTCCGGTCGATCGGGTATTTACGCAGGCGATGCACGCGACCGGGCAGTCCGATACATTTTCGACTCCATCGGCGATCACGCTCCCGACGTAGCAGTGCCCGGCCTGATGTCGAGGTATCTCCCCGATCTGGCAGATCTCGTCGGGCTCGGCACGACTTGGCTGGTGGCCATCATCTTGATGTTGGCGGGGGCTGCGCTCATTGGCCGCCGCGGACCGCCCGAGATTCAGATCGGCGCTGGTTGGGGCGCGCTTTGCGTCCTGCTGACAGTCTGGGGCGTGCTTGTCCCACTTAGCCTGGCAGTCCCGGCCACTGGCTTCGTCTTGATGGCGCTTTCAGTGCTGGCTCTCCGCAGCCGCCGGCCTAGCTCAGGCGCGTGGAAGGCCGTTGGACGGGTCTTGCTGGTTTCCCTGCCGCTTTGGCTCGTCATGGCGCCGATTCAACCGTCCCAGCCCGACACCTGGCTCAACCTCCTGCCAAATGCGTTCTATCTCGTCGACTGGGGCCGTCTGCCGACTACAGCTTTGCCGCCGAGCTACTCGTATTTGCCGGCAGCGCCTTACAACACACAATTCCTGAGTTATCTCGGCGGCCTTTTGTGGCCGAATTACCCGGCCGCAGGCATGTCGCTGATCAATGTCCTCCTGCTGCTGACGGTCGGTCTGATCGTGGCCCGCGTCTTCGCGGTGCCTCCCTTCGGCGCGGAGGACGTCCCGTCCTGGGGCCCGGTTGCTGGCGGCATGTTGCTCGTGACCCTGCTCAATCCGGGCTTTGTACCGCGCTTTCATTTGTCGGCCTATGGCGAGACCGCGCTTGCGGTCACGTGTGCCATGACGGCGTGGCTTCTGGTGACGGCACAGGGCGAGATTGCCGCGGGCCGACGCCTCACCGGCACGCTGCCGGCGGTTGGTCTGATCCTCGCCGCCATGGTCAATACGAAGCAGTCGGGAATTGGGCTGGTCGTCGCCAGCGCCGGGTCTGCCATCCTGACGAGTTGGGCTGAAAACCGGCGAACCCTCCCCGGCATGTTGCGCCTGGCTGGTCTGGCGACATTGCCCTCGCTCTTACTCTACGCTCTCTGGCGCTATCACGTGTCGGTCGCCGGGGTCGACGAGTTGAAGCCCTTACCCTTCGCACAATGGAACTGGGCCGAGATTCCTGAGATCCTAACGAGTGCGGCCGCCGTGATCAGCGCGAAAATCATCTATTTCGGCTGCGCCGCCGGGGCTTTGGTCGCGTGGCCGGTGCTGCTGCGGCGGCAGGGTTGGACTCTGACAACTCGGCTGCTCACCTACCACGCAGCCTTATTCGCACTCTACAACTGCTTCCTGCTGCTGATGTATATCGGCTCATTCCCGGGCGAGATGAGCAGCGAGGCGCATTCCCTCTTTCGCTACAACACCCATCTCACCCTTGTGCTGGTCTTGTCGCTGACACTGGCGGCGCGGGATCTCGGAGTAGGGCGTTGGCTCGCCGGCGGAAGGGCGCGGACGGCGGGCCGCCTGGCGCTGGCCGTCGCGCTACTTGCACCTCTGGGGTACGCCTACCGCCTGCGCTTCGATCTCGACATGCCGCAGCCGCTCGCGCGGAAGCTGGCCGACGACCTGAAGCCCTATTTGGCGGACGGCGACCGCTTGGCGCTGCTGCTGCCGGGCGACAACGACAGCGTCGCGACGATGATCGCCGGGGTACTGGCTGACACGCCGCCGCGCCGTCATATGCTGGACCTGCTGCGCCGCAATACCGCCGATGCGGCGACCCTCGAGGAAGCGGCCCGTCTTGGCTATCCCCTCGCCCTGATTTCGTGCACTCCGAATGGGTTGGGGGATCTGCCCGCGGGCCAGGCGGTTCTTCTCCGCCATAATCCGTACGGATGGCATCTTATTGCAGCTTGGCCCTACCCTGCGCATGCCGCCCAACGTCGCTGGCAGCACATCCTGTCCTGGCCTCCGCTCTGCCGCCGATCGTGAGCCGGTCAGCCGCCCGGGACGTGTAGCTTTGATCGTGGACTACTCAAGGATTTGGAGGATTCGAGTTTGGAAAAATTCTCCGAAACATGGACTTCGCGCGCTGGATCGCCCATGCCCGCTGGCAATGCCCCGAACGGTGCAAAATGAATCTTGCAAAGCGGAGTGATCCGGGAGGTGTCGACTACCTCGTGCACCCGTTATTTTCTGGTGCGTACAAGACCCGGCCATCGCCAATATCGGATTAGGGAGCCTGGCTAATGCTCGGCGGTCTCGTCTCCACTTTCACCCGCATGGCACCTTATCGCTTCACCGGCGAGACAGTGGCCTGTCCTTTGTGCGCCGGCGTGGGTCATGAGGTGGTCGGCACCCGCGACCGGTACGGCCACCGCTTGCGGACGGTGTTATGCCGCGTGTGCGGTCTCGTTTTCACCAACCCGATGCCGACCGAGGCCGAGGTCGCGCTCTACTATCGGCGCTCCTACCGCCAGCACTATCACAATGCCGCCACGCCGCGGAAGAAGGCGGTTTTGCGCGGCATCAAGGGAGCCCGCTCCCGTTATGCCCAGTTGGCGCCGATCCTCAGCGAGGGCGCGCGCGTCATCGACGTCGGCGCCGGCGCCGGCGAGTTCGTCGCCCATTTGCGCAGCAAAGCGGTAGACGCGATCGGTATCGAGCCGAACGAGGGGTTCGCGCAATACGCGCGACACCGGTACGGCGCGCCGATCATCAACAGCGATTGGGAGCATGCGCACATCGCGGAAGCCAGTGTCGACGTCGTTATCGTCCACCATGTGCTCGAGCATTTTCGCGATCCGATAGCTGCCCTGCGACGCTTCTCGTCATGGCTGAAGCCTGAGGGCTGCCTCTATGTCTCGGTGCGGGACGTGCACATGGCGGAGCGCACGCCCTATGCGCGCTTCCATTTTGCGCATCTCTGCAACTTCAATCACGAAGCCTCGTGATGGTGGCACTGCGCGCAGGCCTTGCCGTCGAGCCGCGTTTCGGCGGCGATTCGACGACGCTCATCTTCCGCAAGCTCGCCGCGCCGCCGGCTCAATGGCTGGTGTTCCCGGACAATTACGCGCTGCTGTCGCGCTTCTTCCGTGAGCATACCAACGCGAAGTACTTCCTCACGCTTACCGTCTACACGCGCTGGGTGCGGCGGATGAAGCGGCTCGGCAGCAACATGCTTATGGCGCCCTTCGTTCGACTTTAGCCTAGGCGAGCTCTTCGACCACACCGAGCTTACCAGACTGATCGATCTTGCCAACGCGGCTGCTCTCGTCATCGGGAACGGCACCGGCCACGCATATCGCGGCAGCCGGTGGTGGTCCTTTGTTCGACACTTCGGAGCCAAGCCGGCGCGCGCCGCGCGGACGCGAGAATGGGCCCACTATGCCGGCAATCGTGACCCATGCTCAGCGGCCGGGATCGGCGCAGCCAGGGTCGTGTACGACGGCAAGGATCGCGAAATTCGGCTGGCGGAAAAATGGCCGCAGGCAGCGGTTCAGGCGCGCATTCGGCGGCGTGGCGCCGGTGATCGCGACGTAGTCATACTGCTGAAGGACCGACAATATTCGGTCCTCATGTGGCGCCTCGCCGCCCATCACCGCGTCCCAAAACTGCGGCGGCGAGGCCGCGGCGGCAAGCGTGGCGTAGGGCGGGTTCAGCGCAATCGGCTGCTGTCCTTCATAGGCAAACAGGGTCGGCACAAAGGCCTCGCGCCGCGCCACCGCCAGCACCGCCAGATGCACTTCCGGAACCGGCACGAAATTGACCGCACCGGCCGGATATGCGACGGCCAGCTTGGCGCCGCGCGGCAGCATGTCGATCCCGGCCAAATCAGCCGAGTAGACGCGGTCGGCTCGCAGCCAGACGTATTCTATGACGGCGATGCGGGCGACCAGCAGAACTGCCGCCGCAGCGCCTATCGCAGCTGACGTGCGCCGATTGGGGAATTTCGCCTCGGTTATGGCGATCAGCAGCAGGAACATTGCGACCGGCAGCCGGTGGTCGGCGCCCGAGCCGCCGTAGATCTGGCTCGGCAAAAACAGATAAGCTGCAAAGACAAGGCCGGCAGCTCCGTCCAGTCGAGGCGTCAGCCGGAGCCGTCGTGTTGCGGCGAGCCACCCGATGAGCCCGAGGAACAGCGCAAGACAGACGATGTCGAAGGCGCGATCGTAGTTGTCGAAGACGCTGAACAAGAGATCGGCTTTGCGCCAGAACGCTCCATAGCTGACGCCGCCGGCCGCGGACGGGTACCAATAGCCGAAAAACAGCACTGCAGGAATGGCGAACTGCGTTCCCGCGATCGCTATTCTGCGGCCTAGCGCCGTCCAGCGCCAGGCACGCAGTTCGCCCCAGCCCGGCGACCGCTCGATCCCGGTTATAACCAGTGCGTAGAAACCGAAGGCGGCGATATGGCTGAGATAGCAGGCGAGCGCGACAAGCGACGAAGCCAGGGTCCTGATCCACCAACGTTCGCGTTCGAGCGCCAGCCACAGCGCGGTCCCGGTGAGGGCGACGCCGATCCCAAAGAGGTAGTTCAGAAAGCCCCACAAGAATGTTCGATTGTAGAGCAGCAGGAACGCAAGCAGAGGCCACAGTCTCCACACCCCTGTGGCCACGCGATTCAACCAAATCGTTCCGCCTGCAATCAGGCCGAACATCGCGACCAGAAACAGCTTCGACGCAATGTCGAGCGGCATCAGCTGTGCGAGCGTTGGCACTATCAGATCTTGCGCGAGATTGGGCAGCGGCTCCCAATGCACGGCATAGAATTGATTGCCGCCCTCGCTGAGGAGGTGCATACGAGCCAGATGATTGGGGTAGTCGAAGAGCGGCGGCAGCACCGTCGAGAACAATGGCACTGCCGTCAGAAGGATCAGCAGCGCAAAGGCGCCCCAGACCCGGAGGGCTGCGCGGCGTTGCGTCAGAACCGCTCCACCCACGGCCGCAATTCGATTTCCCAAGCCCAGGCCGAGCGCGGCTGCTGCAACAGGTGCAGATAGGATGCGGCGATCGCGTCGGGATCGAGCATGCTGTCAGGGCGGTCCGGCGGCTCCGTCCGGCCGGGATTGCGGATCGCTCCGTCGATCACGAAGTGGCCGATATGGATGCCCTGCGGCGCCAGCTCGCGCGCCATGCTCTGCGCGAGGCCACGCAGCGCGAATTTCCCCATCGCAAACGGTGCCGACAGCGGATAACCCTTGACGCTCGCCGAGGCGCCCGTGAAGAGGATCGCGCCGTGTCCCTTCGGAAGCATCCGGGCCACCGCCTCTCGAGCCACCAGGAAACCGCCATAGGCGCTGACCATGAGGGCTCGCTCGACCTCGGCGGGGACGAGCTCTGCGACGGGGCCGCGGGCGCGGGCGCTGGCATTGTAGACAACCACATCCGGCGCGCCGGTCGCAGCCTCCACCGCCGCGAACATCTGCGCCACCTGGCCCGGGTCGGTGGCGTCGCAGGTGAAAGCCTTCGCGCCGGTCTCGGCGCAGAGGGCGCCGAGCTTTTCCGAGTTGCGCGCCGCAAGCGCCACCCGCAGGCCCTCGCGGGAGAACAGGCGCGCCAATGACGCGCTCAAACCCGATCCGGCGCCGACGATCAACGCGGTCTCATAGCTCGGCTTTGGCATGTGGATTTCCTCGGTGTTTGCCTCGGGTGATAATCTCACACAATATCCCGCACCGGAGGGAGATGACGATGCCGCATCGCCTCGAACCGCACCCAAAGAAATTCGTCGGGGTCCAAGACAAGCGGATGGCCTATGTCGAGCTTGGCCAAGGCGAGCCGGTGTTTCTTTTCCTGCACGGCAACCCGACCTCGTCTTACCTGTGGCGCAATGTGATGTCGGAAGTCGCCGGCCTCGGCCGCTGTGTCGCGCCAGATCTGATAGGGATGGGTGATTCCGACAAGCTCGCAAATCCCGGCCCCGATACTTACCGCTATGGCACGCACCGCGAGTTTCTCTGGGGGTTAATCGACGCGGTGATAAGTCACGACAGCCCGGTCGTGTTGGTTGTTCACGATTGGGGCTCGGCCCTCGGCCTCGATTGGGCCAACCACCATCGCGGTCGGGTCACGGGCATCGTCTACATGGAGGCGATCGTCCGGCCGCTCGCCTGGACCGAATGGCCGGAAAGCTCGCGGCGGGCATTCCAGGGATTTCGCTCCGAGGCCGGTGAAGAGATGATCCTCGACAAGAACATGTTCGTCGAGCGCGTCCTCCCGGCGTCGATCTTGCGGCGGCTCGAACCAACGGAAATGGCGGAGTACCGGCGTCCCTTTGCGGGTTCCCGGGAGGATCGCTGGCCCACCCTGTCCTGGCCGCGCGAGATCCCGATCGACGGGCAACCCGCCTCCGTTGTCGCGCTGGTTGCCGCCTACGCCGATTGGATGGCGGAGAACGACATCCCTAAACTGTTCGTCGATGCCGATCCCGGCGCCATTCTGGTCGGAGAGCAGCGCGAATATTGCCACGGCTGGCGCAATCAGACGGAAGTGACCGTGACCGGCAGCCATTTCATCCAGGAAGATTCCGGACCGGAGATCGGCCTCGCCATTGCCGCCTGGTTCGCGCACCGAGCAGCCTGAGCCCGCGCTCCTTCTCATTGCGCCGATTCGCCTGGCGATCCGCCAACCGGCTCCGCCAATTCTCCGGCCGCCTTCCGCTCGCGCGGGCCGGCAAAGGCGGTGACGACGCCGTGCAAGGTACGCAATTCCTGCTCGGTGCATTGCGCGCGCTGGAAAAGGCTGCGCAGATTGCGGACCATGCTCGGGCGGCTCTCGCGATTACGCAGAAAGCCGTTGCGGATCAGCTCCTCCTCGAGATGCTCGAAGAAGTTGAGGAGTTCAGTCTTGGTCGCCGGCCGGCTGCCCCCGCGGCGCAAAATCTCGGGCGGCGCGGCCGCGCCTGACGTGAACCACTCATAGCCGACGATCAGAACGGCCTGGGCGAGGTTCAGCGATGAGAAGCCGGGGTTGAGCGGCACGGTCAATACCGTGTCGGCGAGTGCCACATCGTCGTTGAGAAGGCCGGAGCGCTCCGGCCCGAACAAGACCCCGCACGCCTCGCCCGCCGCGACCCGGGCCCGCATCTCCATCGCCGCATGGCGGGGCGTCACCTCGCGCCGCACCATGCCGCGGTCGCGGGCTGTCGCCGCATAGACGTGGACGAGACCGGCGATCGCCGCCGGGATGTCCGGGTAGAGCCGCGCCTTCGCCAGGAGGGTGTCGGCACCGCTCGCCGCGGCGATTGCCTTGTCCGAAGGCCAGCCGTCGCGCGGACGCACCAGCCGCAGATCGTCGAGGCCGCAATTCATCATCGCCCGCGCAGCGGTGCCGATATTCTCGCCGAGCTGCGGCTCTACCAGGACGATCACGGGACCGCCCGACACACCCACTCGGCTACGGTCGGTTCCGGCCATGGTCAAGCCGCCAGCCGCTATCCTCGCCGGCCTCCCGAAGACATAGACTTTTCCCCAAAATCGACATCAACCCTCGTAGAACGCTATGCCGCTGCTTTGACCAGCAATCCGCACCTGCGCTCGGATCTGATGACGGCCACCTGTCTCACGGAGCGGTCCGCCGTGCAGCTTTTCGGCCGCTTCCTTAGGGGTGGTGGCATTCACCCGTTCGTAAGGCTTACCGTTCCATTTACCGTTAGGCCATAGCTGGACCCAGTATGTGGTTTCATTCCGCCACGTCGTGCCTTGAGGCCCGTCTTCAACGACGATGCCCTTGGCGAACAACTCCGCTCGGATGCGGTCGGCATCGACAAAGCGGCGTTCGCGACGGGCTTCTGCGCGTGCGGCAATGCGCTGGCCCACCGACGCTTCAATAGCCCCGTAGTCGCCCTTAAACCACGTAACCGGGTCTTGCGAGAGCAACCCCAAAAAACGTCCGCTTGCTAGTAATTCACATTGTGCTAGACGTATAAATGACAGGTCTTTTAACAAGTTTATTGCTAACATTAGAGTATTTATATAAGATACTGCGCGTCTCACGTTGAGGTCGTCCAGAATAGACCCAAGTACATCTCTATTCACTGTCACCGTATCTTCGCGTTCGTGTGGTTCGCTGTCCTTTAATAGCGCGCGATACCAGTGGTCTAGGATCGTTCTGGCTTCGAGCACCCGATCCGCGGTCCAGTCTAGCGGATCGCGGTAATGCGTCATCAGCAGCGCCAAGCGGAGGACCTCGCCCGGCGCCTCGGCCAGCGCGGCGCGCACGGTGATGAAATTGCCCTCGGACTTGGCCATCTTGGCGCCACCGACGGTTAGCATGCCGTTGTGCAGCCAATAACGCGCGAAGGGGTGTCCGTCATGGGCGCACACACTCTGCGCGATCTCGTTCTCATGGTGGGGGAAGATTAGGTCGAGCCCGCCGCCATGGATGTCGAAGGTCTCGCCCAGGGTTTTTTCGCTCATCGCCGAGCATTCGATGTGCCAGCCTGGCCGGCCGCGTCCCCACGGACTGTCCCAACCTGGCTGATCCGGAATCGACGGCTTCCACAGCACGAAATCGCCGGGATCTTCTTTGTAGGGGGCGATTTCGACGCGGGCGCCGGCGATCATGTCGGCGCGGCTGCGCCGCGACAACGCCCCGTATGCGGGGTAGGACGCGATGCGGAACAGCACGTGGCCCTCGGCCGCATAGGCATGGCCCGATGCGATCAACCGCTCGATCATCGCGATCATCTGCGGAATGTATTCGGTCGCACGCGGTTCGATGTCGGGCGGCAGGTTGCCGAGCGCCGCCATGTCCTCGTGAAACTGCGCGGTGGTGCGCGCCGTCACTTGGTCGATGGTCTGGCCGCTGGCGCGAGCGGCAGCCATGATCTTGTCCTCGACATCGGTGATGTTGCGCACATAGGTGACGTGATCCGCGCCATATTCGTGGCGCAGCACGCGGTAGAGCAGGTCGAAGACAACGACCGCGCGGGCGTTGCCGATATGGGCATCGTCATAGACGGTCGGGCCGCAGACATATACGCGCACCTTCTCCGGGTCGAGCGGCCCGAATTGCTCCTTGCGGCGGGTCAGCGTGTTGTAGAGGGTGAGCGGCATGGGCTACGGCGTAGCAGATTGCGCCCGGCCGGTCCACGCGATCAAACGCCCCGAGCCTCTATCAGCAACAACCAAAACTTGCATGGATTATTACAGCCCGCTGCTCCTGCAGCGGATCTGCAGCGGCAACTCTCTCATTAGCTGAACCATCCGATCGTGCCGATCAGCTCAACCCCCTCGTCACTGCGACCCGCCGGCTCGGCCGGCGGGGAAGCAATCTCGATGCGCTGACGAGAAACAAGGCGGTTCGTGACGATAGACAATCTTGAACGCCTCCCCGGCGAAAGTGTTGTGTCTCGGAACATTGGCGCGATGGGGCGCGGCTGTGGCACGAAAGCCGAGGTCCGTCTCTCGGCGGCACGAGCAGCGGGTAGATGGGTCCCGGCTTCGCCCACGGGACAGCCGACCGCGTACGGTTTCATCCAGGGGGGCGGCCGGTGTGGAACTCGCAATGACACACCCATCGCGGGTTTTTACTATAGCAAAAAGGCGAATTTAGGACAGTCACCATCCGATCAGACCGCGCGGCCCCACACCCTAACCTCCCCGCTCGCGGAGGAAGGGATGGAGGGGGCTCTCAGTCGCGTGACAATCCCCGCCCATCCATTTCGGTCGTGGGCAGGCCGAGGTGCCGCAGCACCGTTGGGGCGATGTCGATCAGCGAGGAGCGGGCGCGGCGGGGGCCGGGGGCGAAATTGCCGCCGGAGATGAAGAGAAACGGGCTCTGTTCATTTCTGCCGAGGCCGCCGTGCTGGCCGAAGCCGGTGGCGTCCTTGGGCTCGAGCGCGTCGCGCACGACGTGGCTGTAGCCGGGCACGCCGTGCGGATTGGTGCGGTCGTAGGGCTTGAGCGTCACCGCAATCTGCATTGGGGAAGCCGTCGGCAGGCCGGCCGCGGCCAGGTTAGGGCCGACGAAGGTGCGGCCGACCCAGTCCTGGGTTTCGAAAAAGCGGGCCACTTCGCCGACGAGAGGCCCGGCGGGATCGGCAAAATAGAGCAAGGCCGCTGTGCCGTTGGGTGCGACGACGACCTCGGACGATGTAGGGGCACCCTTCAGCCCGGCATCGATCAACAGCCCATCGAGATCGATGGTCTCCGCGACCGTCTCCATTCCGTGATCGGAGCCGACCACGAAGAGGATGTCCTCGCCTGTCGGATCGAGCGACGCCACGGTCTCGGCGACGCGGTAGACATTCCCGTCGGCGCTCGCGATCGCCCGGCGATGGGCCGGCGAGCCGAGCGGGGTGTGGTGGCCCGTATAGTCCGGCTCCGAGAGCCACAGCAGCGCGATTGCAGGGGCGCGCCCGCGCAGCACTTCCTCGCAGAAACGCTCGGTCGCGGCGCTGTCGCCTTCGGCGCCCTTCGAGATCGCGAGCCCCTCCTCGGCGGGCAGGGGACGGCGGCCAGGCCCGAAGCTGCCGGCCGGATTGTAGACCCAGCCGAAACCGTCGGGGTCGAGGAAATAGGCGGCGCCCGGCGACACGTTCGAGATCGCGATCGCGGTCCCGCCGACGCGGCTGACCCGCTCGGCGAGGGTCGGCCGATGCAGGGTGCGGCCGGTCGCCCGGTGCAGGCGGTCGCGAAAATCCGGCTTGCCGACCGACAGGCAGACGAGCCCGTCGCCGTCATCGATCGCCATCGTGTTGCCGAGGAGGCCATGACTCGCCGGCAGGCACCCGGTGGCGATCGACGCGGCGCTCGTTCGCGTTGTCGACGGGAAGACGCTCCTGTGGTCGGCAAACCGCGCCGAGCGCTGCCCGAATTCGCTGAGGAACGGCGCATCACGCGGCGTGATCAAATCCGCCCTGAGGCTGTCGCAGATGACGATGACGGCGCGTTTCATTTCGATCTCCCGATCGGGCGGTAATCGTCATTCCGGGATGCCCCGAAGGGGCAGGCCCGGAATCCAAGAACACCGTCCGCGCGCATCCCTTCTCGGTCCGTGTTCATAGGTTCCGGGCTCGTGGGCTGCGCCCACGCCCCGGAATGACGGTTTCGCCAGCGGAGGGATCGCAGGCGAGGATGCGTTCGCGCAGATCGAGCGGCAATGGCGTCTTTTCGCCGGTCGCGTTGACGACCAGGATCAGCACTGCGCGCCCGAGCGCGCAGAGCCCGTCGCGCCACACCGCGTATTCCATCTCGAAGCTGGTACGGCCGAGGCGAACCGTGCGCGCGGTGACCAGGATCTCGTCGGCGTAAATCAGCGGGCGATGGTAGCGGATGGCGGTTTCGGCGATGACCGGACCCGGCGTATCCGGCGACAGCGGCGCGAGGCCGACGGCTTCGAGATAGCGGTTGCGCGCTTCCTCGAACCACTCGAAATAGGCGCGGTGGCCGGCGTGGCGGAATGGGTCGCACTCGCTCCAGCGCACCCGGTGCGGGATCGCGAACGACCATCCCGGTTCGACCCCGAACCGCGCCCATTCCGAGATCATGACGCTCCTCGCGGGGCGCTGAGCGTAGCAAGAGGACGAACCTCGTCGAGGGTTTCGAGCGCGAACACCGCGTCCCACAATGCGGCACCCTGCTCCGGCGGAAGATCGTGCACGGATTGCCAGCAATGGCTGAATTTGGCGCGCGCGGCTTCGCGCGACAATGGCCGCTCGGGGCTGCCGAGCACCGAGGTTACCGCCGCGGCGACGGTTCGGCCTTCCGCGAGATCGATTTCGACGCGCTGCGGCAAGAGCGCGTTGGGGTCTGGGTTGCCGTCCTCGATGACGGTCAGCCGGCGGGCCAACCTCGACGTCTCCGGATCGGCAACCGCTGCCGCGGTGAAATCGCCGAGCCCGACATCGCCTCGGCGCAGGCAGACGGCCCCGACATATTGCAGGCATAGCCGGGCGTAACCGGCCGTCATGCCCTCGACGGCCGGGCGGCCGACCAGCCGCGCCGTCAAAGGCGGCACGTGAAAACGGCAGGCGACGACGCGATCGGCGGTAACCCCGTCTTCTTTCATCAGGCGCTGCAGCCCGTCGATGCCGCCATGCGACGCACGCCCGCTGGGGAAGGGTTTATGGCTGACCTCGGCGATGCGCCAGCGTTTGCCGAGCTCGTCGAACGGCGCGGGGTCGGCCTTCCCGTCGAACAGAGCAAAATAGCCGAATTCTCCGGAAATCGGCGCATGCGGCCCCGGCATGCCGCGGCGGGCCAGCTCGACCGCGGTCACCGCGCTGCGTGCGGCAAAACCCATCTGCATCGCCAATTGCGGCGTTCCTTCGCTGTGCGCCTGCATCGTGCCGGCGCACTGCCCATAATAGATCCCGATCGCGTCGCGCAGTTGTGCGCCATCGAGGCCGGCTAGCATCGCGAGCCCCACGGTGGCGCCCAATCCGCCGGCATTGGCCGGCCGGAAGAACCGCATCGGCGCGCGCGAGCACAAGCCCAACGTCGCCGCGATATCGACCGCAACGACTACGGCGCGGATCAGGCGAGCGCCGGAAACGCCGCCTTCCCGTTCCGCCCATCCGAGGAGCACCGGCAAGCTCGCTGCCATCGGATGGACAACCGCCGCCTCGTGCACGCAGTCGAATTCCTGGGCGTGTACCTGATAGGCGTTGAGGATCGCTGCGTGCAGGAGCGGCAATCGCTCGCCTCCGCCGAACACCGTTGCTTCCGCCGCACCACGGATGCCGGCGAGCATGTCGCGGATCTCGCTGCGCCACGGCGTCAGGCGGCCGGCTATCCCGACGGCAAGCGTATCGGCGATGAAGGTCTTGGCCGCCGATCGGGCGGCCTCGGGCACCCCATGCTCGGCCACCCTTTCGACATGCGCGACAATTTTCTCGACGACCGGATCCTGCAACACGGCCCTCACCCGCCTCGCTGCGCTCGGCACCCTCTCCCGCGGTGCGAGGATTTTGCAGAAGTAGCGAAATTTGCGATCCTGGCGTGGGGATTGGGGGGATGGTGATGGCTCATCGCGATTGGGGCAGTTGGGTTTTGCCGACCACATGGTGATGCGGCACAGCCGGCCGAACGAGTTGCTGACGCGGCTGGCCGAGCTGGTCGACTGGGCGGCGCTGGGAGCGATCGTCGGCGGGCTGCACGATTCGCCGCACGGCGCACCGTCCTATCCGCCGCTGGCGATGGTCAAGGCGTTGCTGTTGCAGCAGTGGTACGGCTTGTCCGATCCCGCGCTCGAGGAGGTCTTGTGGGATCGGCTGTCGTTCCGGGTGTTCTGTGGGCTGCCCTTGGGCGAGACCGCGCCGGACTATTCGACGATCAACCGGTTTCGCAACGCGCTGCGCGAGAACGGACTGGACCAGCAGATCTTTGACGAGGTCGGTCGGCAGCTCGACCGCCGCGGGCTGATGCTGCGCAAAGGCACGCTGGTCGATGCCAGCCTGGTGCCGGCCGCGGTCAACCCGCCGAAAAAGCCGAAGGAGCCGTTGCCGCCGGGTCCGGATGGCGAGGTGCCCAGCCAGCTGGTCAAAAGCGACCGTGATCCCGAAGCGGAGTGGGCCAAGAAGGGCGGCAAGCGGTATTTCGGCTACAAGGTTCATGTCGGGGTCGACCAGGGCTCGGCGCTCATCCGCCGGGTCAAGCTGACCGGCGCTTCGGTCAACGACACGGTGCCGGCCGACGAGCTGATCTGCGGCGATGAAGCCGCGGTCTATGCCGATGCCGCCTACCACACACATCGCCGCGAGCAGCAATTGACCGAGCGCGGCATCGAAGCCCATTTGATGCGGCGCGGCAACAAGCACCACGCGCTGAGCCAGGCCGACAAGGAACGCAACGAGGCGATCGGCAAGCAGCGCGCTCCGGTCGAGCAGGTGTTCGGCCGGATGAAGACGACCTACCGGTGGGCCCGCGCGCGCTGCCTGGGGCTGGCGCGCAACACCACCCATCTGCTGCTGCTGTGCACCGCGATGAACCTGAAACGCATGGTGGTGCTGTGCCCGCCGTGATCGCCCACCGCAGGCAAACTCTGCCTCGACCTCGGCCAGGCCGCCCGGTGCGGCGGCCCGGCCGCGCCCGCGGCTGATATTGGCCTCGGTCTTGTACAATCTCACCGTGCAACGAACGTGAAAAATCAGCCTCAAAGAGCAACCCGGACGGAACCCCGCAATTTGCAAAGCCCTCGCGGTGCGGGAGAGGGGCTAGAATGCGGTCATGCACCCAGCGCAAAGCTCCTCTCCCGCACCGCGGGAGAGGGGGGACCAAGCCCAGCGGGCTTGGTGGGTGAGGGTCACCCTGCGGCAAGTTTCGTAAGGCTGGCGACATCGGCGAGATGGTCGAGCCCGGCGATCGTTTCCCGCAGCTCGCGCGTCCGCGGGGCGCCGAGCAACGGCTCGACGAGCCCATCGAACTTTGCGGCGAGCCGCCGGCCTTGGTCGATGATGTTGGCGGCGGGAATGCCGGCATCATGGCGCGCCGTGAGACGATTTCCGTCGGCGAGCTCGATTTCGACCTCGCTCAGGGTCTGCGGCCAGCTGTCCTGCCAATCGATCTCGATCCGCTCGCGCAGGCCGATGAGGGCCGGGTCGCGCGCATTCCCGGCGCTGTACGCGCCGAGGCTCGCCGTATCGACCCCGGCCAATGCCATCGCCACGGTCTGCCGCAGGCTGAACTTACTCTGCAGCCCGTCGACCGGAGCGGGGATGTTGCAAACCCGCTCGCAGCTCGCGTCGAGCCGCAAGGTGATGCTGGCGACTCCCTCGGGGGTCAGCCGATGCTGTTCGCGGAGCCGCCGGGCGCATTCGATCGGCGCATGCGTCAGATAGCATGCGGCATGGTATTTGAAGAGGTTGGCGAACAGGTGCAGCCCGGCTTTCGGTGTGGCCAGAGCAGCTTCGGGCGAGAAATCCGGACCGTGCGTCAGCGCGAAACCTTGGACGCATTCTATAATGTCGGCGCAGCTCGAAAATCCCCGCGCCGCAAGACGCGCCGCCAGAAGCCCGTTCTGCGCCGCCTTGCCGGCGTGAAACGGTTTGCACATCGTCCCGAACTGCGATTTGAGCCCGGCCGCCTGCGTCCCGGCGATCCCGAGCGCCACGGCGGTTGCCTCGGCGTCGAGACCGAGCAGCCGGGCGCAGGCCGCCGCGGCGCCCAAGGCGCCGACCGTGCCGGTCGAGTGAAAACCGACATTGTAATGCCCCGGCTGCAGCGCCGCGCCGATCCGGCAGGCGGTCTCATAACCGGCGACGAAGGCGGTGATCACCTCGCGTCCCGAGCTGCGCCTCAATTCGGCCAGCGCGAGCAGGCCCGGCAGGATCGCCACCGAGGGATGCCCCGGCATCGCCATGTTGACATCGTCGTAATCGAGGGCGTGTCCCGCAGCCCCATTGACGAGCGCCGCCAACAGCGCCGGCAAACGGGTCTGATGGCCGATGACGCTGGCCTGGGGCGCGCCGCCAGCCTCGGTCAGCTCGTCGAGCAGAAGCCGCACCAGCTCGTCGCCGGCCCCGGCGACCGCCACGCCGAAATAGTCGAGAATGCATTGCCGGGCGAGCTCGTGCCCCTGCGGCGGTAAGTCCTCGTATTCGAGCGTCGCAGATTTGCGCGCCAGCACCCGGGTAAGATTTTCTCCGTCCATGCTTCCTCCTTTAGTGATCCGGTGCGTCGCACCCTCACCCGCCTCGCAACGCTCGGGCACCCTCTCCCGCGCTGCGGGAGAGGGGCTGTGATGCCTCAACCGTAAGCCCCTCTCCCGCACCGCGGGAGAGGGGGGACCAAGCCCGAAGGGCTTGGTGGGTGAGGGGATCAACGGCCCTTGAAGCGGGGCTTGCGCTTCTCGTTGAACGCCAGCACGCCCTCGCGCCGGTCTTCGGTCGGGACCATTCGGTTGTAGGCTTCGATCTCCAGCATCATGCCGCTCGCCAGATCCATCTGCATGCCGAAATGGATCGCGTGCTTCGCCTGCCGCACCGAGATCGGGGCGTTGTCGGCGATGCAGCGGCCGGTTTCGAGCGCCTCTTCGACGACGCGGCCCGGCGCGCAGAGGCGGTTCACCATGCCCCATTCGTGAGCCTCGGCCGCGGTGAACGGGCGTCCGGTCAGGATGATCTCTTTGGCTCGACGCTCGCCGACGGCGCGCGGCAGGTTTTGCGTCCCGCCGGCGCCGGGCATGATGCCGAGCGTGACCTCGGTCAGCGCGAAGCGGGCGCTCTCGGCGGCGTAAATAAAGTCGCAGCACAGCGCCAATTCGCAGCCGCCGGCATAGGCGGCGCCGTTTACCGCCCCGATGACCGGGACTGGGCAGCCGATAAACGCCCGTATCATCCGCTCGAACAGCAAATGCTGGTCCTGCCAGGCCTCGTCGGTCATGCCGTTGCGCTCCTTGAGGTCGCCGCCGGCGCAAAACGCCCGCTCCCCCGCGCCGGTCACGACGATGCAGCGCTGTTGCGCGGGCACGGCGTTGATCGCCTCAAAAAAGGCGAGAAGATCGCGCCCCATCTGCGTGTTCATCGCATTGGCCGCCTCAGGGCGATTGAGGGTCAGCAGCACCAACCCCTCGCCGCGGTTGTCGACCCGGACCGTCCCGTACTCCCGCTCCACTCGAATGCCTCCGCCCTGAGGTACTCTCGCATGACTATAATCTTGCACGACGGCCTTGCCGAGATCAGCTTCCTCTTCGATGAGCGACCAACCGGCAATCGGCCCGCTTTCCGGCCGCCGCATTGCTCTCCCGGAAACTCGCGAGCTCGATCGGCTCGCCCGCATGTTCGAGGAGCAGGGCGCCGAGACCCTGCGCTGCCCGCTGGTGGCTATACGGGACACTCCGGATCCCGTTCCGGTGCGGGACTGGCTGATGCGCCTGCCATTCAATGATCTGGTGTTGTTCACCGGGGAAGGGCTGCGGCGGCTACACTCGTTTGCGCAACGGTTCGAACTCGAACTGGCGTTTCTCGACGGGTTGCGTGCGGCGCGCAAGGTCACCCGCGGTCCGAAGCCCGAGCGGGCGTTGCGCGAACTCGGGCTCAAATCCGACCTGCGCGCCGAGGAGCCGACGACCGACGGCCTGATCGCGACTTTATCGAACATCGATCTGCGGGGCCGGCGGGTCGGCGTGCAGCTGTATCCGAGCAATCCCAACACCAGGTTCACCGACTTCCTGCGGCAGGCGGGGGCGGAGCCAGACCCCATCCTGCCCTACGTCTACGCCGCCGCGGCCGATGACGAGAAGGTTATCGAGCTGATCGATCGGATGGAGGATGGCGCCGTCGACGCCATTGCCTTCACCAGTTCGCCGCAGGTGCAACGGCTCTTTGAGGTCGCCGCGGCAACCCGGCGCGAAGAGGCGTTGGTAGCCGCGCTCCGAGGGATCCAAGTCGGCGCTATCGGTCCGGTCGTTGCCGAGGGGTTGCGGCGCCGGGGGGTCGAGGCGACGATCACTCCCGATCACGGCTATTTCATGAAACCGCTGGTTTCCGCATTTCTCGCCGCATTCTCGCGATAGCTCTACGATTCGTCGCCCAGCGGCATCACCTGTCGAAGGGAGGGCGCTGATCGGCCACGCATGTCGGCTACCGCTTGACACCAAGGGGGCGCGGTCGAGACTGGCACAGCCGATTGGCGGTCCCCTATCTTGAAGCGGACGACCTTGTTGCAGGATCTCGCATTCAATTCAGTCGCCTTCGATGAGGGCGATATTCGACGTTGTCTCCCCGGAAGCTATGAAAAGGGACGTTCCTATCATCGCGAAGGTGCGGTTCGCGACCTGCGCGCGGATAAAGGCGGGCAACGCCTGATTGCGTCCGTCAGGGGTACGCGGCCGCGCCCCTATCACGTCTTTGTCGAGATCGATGATTCCGATCCGGTCGTGCTCTCGGGTCGATGCAGCTGTCCGGTCGGATGGAACTGCAAGCACGCGGCAGCCGTGCTGCTCGCGGCGTTACGCGACCCGCCATCGCTCGAGCGGGCCGAGCGCGACCTGCTGGACGGCGCGGTCGGCGGCTGGCTGCACCAGCTGCGGCAGGCGGTGCAGCCGTCGGCCTCGCCGGAGACAATTGCCTACCGCCTCGACTGGCCGATGGCGCCAGGCTCGCCCTTTGTCATCGACCTGCGGGTCGTGCGCATCCTGAAATCGGGCGAGTGGGGCGCCGATCGCGCCTTACCGTCCCAGCAATTGGCGAACGCGACTGCGAATTACCTGACTCCGACCGACCGCGGCATCATCAAACTGCTGCAGGGCGGGTCGTGGAGCTCGCAGCTTCGGCTTCCCGACGATCCCGAGATCGCCGACTTGGCAATGCACCGGATCCTTGCTACCAGCCGCTGCCGCTGGCAGAATGTCGCCTCGCCGCCCTTGGCGTTGGGACCGGACCGCCCGGGGTGGCTGTCCTGGCAAGTCGGTGCGGACGGCCGCCAGACGGTCGGCATCGCGCTCGACGATCCGTCTGCGGTGGTGCTGGCTTCGGCCTCGCCCTGGTATGTGCTTCCGGCCGAGCATTTGGCTGGCCCGGTCGCACTCGATTTGGCACGGCCGCTCGTCAGGATCGCATTGTCGGCGCCGCCGGTGACCAAGGCGCAGGCCGAGGCGGTCGGCGCCGCCCTCGAACGTGACTTGCCGGGCTTGGCTTTGCCGCGGCCGCGCTCCGACATTGTCGAAGAGATCCGCAAAGATCCGCCCGTTCCGGTCCTGACGCTCGTTCAACGCAAGCGAGGGTGGAACTATTGGGGAGTGCGCACGAAGGAGTGGGACGACAATGTCGATCTGGCGCTCCTCGGCTTTTCCTATGGCGCCATAGAGATCCATCCGGAGGACCGGCGGAGCGAGCTGCGCGCGTTCGAGGAGGGGCGGATCGTTGTGCGGCGCCGCAATCGCGGCACCGAACGCGCGGCGCTGAAGCAGTTGCGGGAACTCGGATTGCAAGCCGTCGAAACTTTCGAGGCGCAGGACCGCGACGAGGACCGAATTGCTTTCGGTTTTGCCGAGGGGCAACGGGACTGGCCGAATTTTGTATACGACGTCGTGCCGCGGCTCGAGCGCGAGGGTTGGCGGATCGAATTCGAGGACGGTTTTCGCCATCGCGTCGTCGATGGCGCTGGCGAGTGGACCGCCGAACTGCAGGAGGACAGCGGGTGGTGGTTCTCGCTCGATCTCGGGATCGTGGTCGAGGGCGAGCGCGTTGCTCTGCTGCCCGTCCTGAGCTCGCTGCTGGCCCGATTGCGCGATCGCGACGTGCTGAGGGAGCTCGACGCGTTGGCGCATAATGGCACGGTATTCGGCAGGCTCGGCGACGGCCGGCATGTGGCGCTTCCGCTCGAGCGCACGAAGGCGATCATGGCCACCCTCGTCGAGCTGTACGACCCGAAGAATTTATCCACCGCGGGTAAGCTCGGGGTTTCGGCCGGCGAAATGACGGGCTTGGCCGCCCTCGAAGCAGCGACCCGGCTGCGCTGGCTCGGCGGCGAGCGGCTGCGGGAACTGGCGGAGCGGCTGTCGAGCTTTTCGGGGATCGCCGGAATCGAGCCGCCGGCCGGGCTGCTGACCGAGTTGCGTCCCTATCAGCGCGACGGGCTCGACTGGCTGCAGTTTCTGCGCGCGTACGAGCTCGGCGGCATTCTCGCTGACGATATGGGGCTCGGCAAAACGGTGCAGGCGTTGGCCCATTTCCTTGTCGAAAAGCGCGAAGGCCGCCTCGACCGGCCTTGCCTCGTCGTTTGTCCGACCAGCGTCGTGCCGAACTGGCTCGCCGAGGCGGCGCGGCTGGCGCCGGAGTTACGGGTCCTGTCACTGCATGGGCCCGATCGCGCGGAGCGCTTTCCCGAAATCGATAATGCCGATCTGGTGGTGACGACCTACGCGCTGCTGTCGCGCGATGCCGACCGTCTGCTGCCGGTCCAGTGGCACATGGCGGTGCTGGACGAAGCGCAGGCGATCAAGAACTCCGCTGCGAAGACGACGCAGCTGGTCTGCCGCCTCGACGCGCGGCATCGGCTGTGTCTCACCGGGACGCCGATGGAAAATCATCTCGGCGAGCTGTGGTCGCAATTCGCCTTTCTGATGCCGGGACTGCTCGGCGACACCAAACGCTTTGCCCGCGTGTTCCGCACTCCGATCGAGAAAAAGCAGGACGGAGAGCGGCGCGCCGTGCTGTCGGGCCGGCTGAAACCATTCCTGTTGCGGCGGACCAAGAGCCTGGTGGCGGCCGACCTGCCGCCGAAAACCGAAATCATGCGCCCGCTCGAACTCGCGGGCCCGCAGCGCGATCTCTACGAGACCGTGCGGGTCGCGATGCACGAGAAAGTCCGCCGCGAGGTCGCCGAAAAGGGGCTCGCCCGCAGCCACATCGTCGTGCTCGACGCGCTCTTGAAATTGCGCCAAGTGTGCTGCGATCCGCGCCTCGTCAAGCTCACCGCGGCGCGTCAAGTGAGCGCCAGCGCCAAACTCGAGCACCTGATGGAGATGCTGCCGCCGTTGATCGAGGACGGCCGGCAGATCCTGTTGTTTTCGCAATTCACCAGCATGCTCGACCTGATCAAGCCGGCGCTGGCCGAAGCCGGCATCGACTTTGTCGAATTGCGCGGCGACACGAAAGATCGTGCAGGCCCGGTCACACAGTTTCAAAAGGGCAAGGCGCCGCTGTTCCTGATCAGCCTCAAGGCCGGCGGCACCGGCCTCAATCTGACCGCGGCCGACACGGTGATCCATTACGATCCCTGGTGGAACCCGGCCGTCGAGGATCAGGCGACCGACCGCGCCCACCGAATTGGCCAGGACAAGCCCGTCTTCGTCTTCAAGCTCGTCGCACAAGGCACGGTTGAAGAGCGCATGCTCGAACTGCAGCAGCGCAAGAAGGCGCTCGCCGCCGGAATTTACGATGCCGCGAGCGGCACCGGCGGCAGCCTGGAAGCCGGCGACATCGAGCGCCTGTTCGAGCCGCTCGGATAGAAACGGCGCCGAGGCTCATTGTCAGACCATTTGCACGTCGCGAAAGCACCGCATCGAGCTGAGAAGAAATCGCGAGGGATAGCCATTGTCATCCCGGCGAAGGAGGCTGTCAGGAAATTGGCTGCATCGCGGCCGCGCGTGCTTCGAGACGCACCCTTCGGGTGCTCCTCAGCATAAGGGAAGCCTTTGATGGCATTAAGAAAATCCCTCATCCTGAGGAGGCTGCGAAGCAGCTGTCTCGAAGGACGCACGGCGCTGATCCAGCCGATCGTGAATTTCCTTACACCCTCGAAGGCCGGGACCCATGGCCCCGCCGCCTCAAACTTCTCAAGTAATCGCATAGCACGAACTTTCATTGGCTCGTGCGGCCGAACGATGGGCCCCGGCCTTCGCCGGGGAGACGATTTGAACAGCGAAGGGCTCCACGCGACGCAAAAGTCCTGTGATCGTCCGGCTACGAGGCCCCGTCCTGTTCGACGATCCCTCGCAAAGCGGTCCAGCGCGCAAGCTTAACGGAAAAATCGATGGTGGCGTGCGCCGGGCTCGTCGAGGGCAATGCCAGATAGGTGAGATCCGCGCGGCGCGCGAAATGGCGGTCGTATAGGCGCTGCGCGGTCGTGCCGTTGAAGGCGACGGCGCGGATCAGCGGATGCTGGTCGAGCAGTCGATCGATCGCATTGGGCCGTTCCAGACGGATTGTCGTGTCGGCGCTCCTCTCGCGTTCGCCAAGCTCGCAGACGTCCCACGCCGCAATCCTGTGCGCCGTCAGAAAGGCCAGCCGTTCTGTGTAACTCAAAGCCGGCGGCTCACCGAACAAAGCAAAAATGATCGGCCAAAACAGATTTCGCGGATGGGCGTAATACTCGCCCCGGCGCAGCGACTCTTCACCCGGAAGGGTGCCCAGGATGAGGACGCGCGCCTGCGCGTCCACAACTGGCGGAAAGCTGCGTTTGGCGGACGCGGCCGAGGCGCTGCGGTCGGGCCCCGCTCTCACTCGACGTAACGGCCGAGGCGGACCGCCGTCTGGCCCTTGGCGAGGCGGCGCGACGGCATGATCAGCACGCAGTCGTCGTAGGGCGTGCGCACCTCGCGCCCGTTTTCGCGGCCGATCAGGGTGCCCTCGGGGGACAGCACCTCAAGCCCGCGAAAATCCTGGACGAACTCGAATTTGTTGCCGGTGATCGTGACGGCTTCGGTGACTTGAATCACGCGCTGCCCCGGGTGCGCGTCGAAATCCGGGCCGGCGAGCACCGCGGCGTCGTCGCGTGTCACAGTACCTAGCGCCATCAGAAAACGCAGCATGACATCGGTCGCGACCTCGGCGGCCCGGCGCTCCCAATGCTGGCCCGCCTCGATCAGCAGCGCAGTCTTGGACGAACTCGGGTCGCCGAACCCGGCATAGTCGCGCATCCGGGGGCCGGCGGCGTGACCGGCATCGCACATGATCAGCTCCGGGATCCCGACTTGCCGCGCCAATGCCAGCGATTTTTCCAGCGTTCCCGCCAGCATCAGCGGTGCCGTCGCGTACTGCATCGAGTGGATGTCGAGCAGAAAATCGGCGGCATCCACGATTGGACGCAACGCCCGCGCGCGCGTCAATTCCACCGATTGGCGCGGGCCGTCGAGCGTCGCGGCGGACCAGAGGCGATTGAAATCTTCGTCAATATAGCGCGATGCGGTCGGGACGCGCGAATCAAAGCTGCGGTACGCGGCGATGTTGTCGAAGGCCAAGCTCAGCTCGCCCTGTCGCGGCTGCAGCCCGGCGCGGAACAATCGGTCAAGCGCGATCGCGCCGCAAATCTCGTTGCCGTGGGTCAAGGCGGTGACCAGAACGTGCGGTCCGGCGAGCCCGCTATCGAAGGTCGTGACGTAATCGATCCCGGTATTGCCGGCTCGGTAGGGTTCGATGTCGGGCGGGGTCAACTCGACTGCATAGGTCGGCTCGGGCACGCGGCGCTCCCGTTCGATGTGTTACCGGCGTTATCTTGCCTCCGATTGCCGTTGTCGTCACGCCGACAACAGGCCGCAGGAGGCTGAATCCAACTCCGTGCCGGAGGTGAAGCTGACCCGTCAAATTCCGCGCGGTGACCTTCGTTGCTTGCTCGCAGATTGGAGCATGCGTAGATTTGTGCGATGAAGACACGGCTTGACGTTCGCCGAGGTCCCCTCGCCAGAGCCGACTCCCCCAACGAGCTTGACACGATGAGCTTCGAGATTCCCGGAGTGTTGTGGCGCCGCGATCCACGAGCGGCGGAAGTGCCGTTGGTCTTCGACTCGCCGCACAGCGGGTCCGAATATCCCGAGGATTTTCGCTTTTGCTGCTCACTCGACGTCTTGCGGACGGCCGAGGACGCCTATGTCGACGAGCTTTATGCGGCCGCACCAGAATTGGGCGCTACTTTAATCGGCGCGATATTTCCGCGCAGTTATCTCGACGCCAACCGGGCGGCGGACGATCTCGACACCATGCATATCGACGGCATCTGGCCGACGCCTCTCTCACCATCCCATAGGACGCGAGCCGGGCTCGGCTTGGTGCGCCGCGTCGCCAGACCGGGTATTCCGATTTACGATCGCAAGCTGACCGCCGCCGAGATCATGGCGCGGGTTGAGCGCTGCCACGCCCCCTACCATCGCGTGCTGGCGGAGGCTTGCGACCGGGTCCACCGCAAGTTCGGTACGGTCTGGCATGTGAACTGCCATTCGATGCCGTCTCAGCGCAGCGGCAAGAAGGGCGGGCGCTGTGCGGATTTTGTGTTGGGCGATCGCGATGGAACAACCTGCGCCCCGGAATTCACCGATTTTGTCGCCGGAGTGTTGCGCAGGCGCGGCTACACGGTGCGCATCAACGAGGTTTACAAAGGGGTCGAGATCGTCAAGCGGCACGGCCGTCCGGCGGCCAATCGGCATAGTCTGCAGATCGAGGTCGACCGCGCGCTCTATATGGATCAGAAGACGCTGGAAAAGACTCGCGGCTTCGGCCGGTTGCAGGCCGACATCACCTCTATGATCGAGGCCTTGAAAGGTTTTACGAGCGCCCGGTTCGAGGAACGCACCTGCGCGGCGGCGGATGATTGACGTGAGCGGCGGCTGTGCTCCGAGGTTTCCGACGTAGGCGCATGAGTGAATTGGAACCATTGGAGGCTTGATGGCAAACATTCCGGAGATCCTGCAGCCCCACATCAACACCGCGTTTCCGGCCAATGTCTGTCTGGTTGGCAGCGTGCTGCCCAACGGGTTTGCGCAGATCAGCCCGCGCGGCAGCACGATGGTGTTCGACGATACGCACATCGCGCTGTGGGAGCGCGGCAAAGGCTCGACCAACGAGAACCTCGTCGACGGCACCCCATTGACCGTGTATTTCCGCAAGCCGCAATTGCGCGAAGAGGGCGTGCTTCCCAAAGGCGGGATTGCGCGGTTCTACGGGCGCGCCCGGATTTACCGCTCGGGCCCCATCTATGAGGAGGTATGGCGGCGTCTCGTCCAGCCGGAGAAGGACCGTGATCCGCAAAAGAGCGGGTATGCCGTCCTGATCGAAATCGACAGGGCGGAGGACCTGGACGGCCAGCCGCTGAGACCCTCCTGACGCCGGATAGCGTGGCAGTCGGGCGGGTCATCCTGCCCGTCCGATGACCGACGCACTTTCGCTTTATCTCGACGCGCTGCGGTTCGGCGCAGCCTTTACGGTTTTTGTGTCGCATTACTCCATTCGGCGGTTTAGCGGGGGTTTATTCTGGCAGTTCGATGGTGGGCGAACCGCTGTTCTCGTGTTCTTTGTGCTGTCGGGGTTTGTCATCGCCTGGGTGAGCGACACGCGGGAACGTACCCTCGAGGAGTACGGCCTCAGCCGCCTTGCTCGGCTCTATTCGGTGATCATCCCCGCCTTCGTCGTGACGGCGGTGCTCGACAGCCTCGGCAAAGCAATCGACCCGAGATTGTACGGTCCGGAATGGGGCCACAGCGTAGCCCATACGGTGACCGATTATGCGCTCTCGGCGGTGTTTCTCGGCGAGAGCTGGACGATACGAGTTCTCCCCGGCTTCAACGTCCCTTATTGGTCGCTCAATTACGAGGCCTGGTATTATATCCTATTTGCAGCTGCCACATTTTTGCGGGGGCGATTGCGGATGGCGGCCCTCATCGTTACGGCACTGGTGGCCGGGCCGAGGATTTTTTTCCTCCTCCCGGTATGGCTGATGGGGGTTGCGGCGTGGCGATGGCGGGCCGAGCTTCCGCGGCAGTTGCGGCGACCCCTGGTAGTCGTGTGCTTGGCCGGCTTTATCGCGGTGGAGGCACTCGGTGGCGAGCAGCTGTTTTGGCACCCGAGCAGCGGCTGGCTGCCCCCCGACTTGTCGGCCTATGATTTCGTCCTCGGCGCCCTCGTTGCGTTTTTTATCATTGGTCTCGCCAATGTGCAGCTCCCGATGCCGGGACGTCGGTTCGAAAGGCTGGTTCGCGGCCTCGCGGGAACGTCCTTCGGGCTCTATTTGATGCATTACCCGCTGCTGAATTTCTTCGCCGTCGTGGTGCCGGGGCCGCCTGACGGAGTACGGCACCGGGTCCTTGTTTTTGGTCTCGCCCTCGGCGGAGCGCTCGGATTGGCGAGCCTCATCGAGCCGCGGAAGGCGACGCTGAAAGGCCAGCTGCGTTCAGCCCTCCGCCTCCTACTCGGAAAACCCCCGCCACCGGCCGTCGCTCGGTAACGGCTTTCCGGATCGGCCGGTCGGGCACATAGGTGTCGCCATGACCGAACCTGAGTGGTATCGGGCCAATCGTGGCAGCTGGGATGAGCGTGTCGGCATCCATATCGGCCCGGGCGGCTACGATCTCTCCGACCTGCGGGCCGGGCGCGGTAAGTTGAACGCCATCGAGGAGGCGGAGCTGCCCGCGGTCGAAGGCAAGCGCCTCGCCCACCTGCAATGCCATTTCGGGGCGGATAGCCTAACACTGGCGCAGCGCGGCGCGACGGTAGTCGGCCTCGATTTCTCGGCCGCAGCCATCGAGGTGGCGCGCAAGCTGGCGGGGGAGCTCGGTCTCGCCAACAGCGCCAGCTTTGTTAACGCGGACCTCTATGACGCGCTGGCGGCAATCCCGCAGCCCCATCGGTTCGACATGGTGTTCGTCACCTGGGGCGCGATCTGCTGGCTGCCCGACATTTCTCGATGGGCGCAAATCGTCGCGGCGCTGCTGCGTCCGGGTGGATCGCTCTATCTCGCCGAAGGCCATCCGACAGCCTGCGTCTTCGATGACGCCACACGCTCTCCCGACGGCATGCCGGGCTTGTTCGCCCCATACTTCTCGCATGAGCCGGTGGTCGACACGGCGGGATGCGATTACGTGGACCCCGACGCTCGGCTCACCAATGCGACCATCTACAACTGGATCCATCCGTTGGGCGACGTCGTCAGCAGCCTCGTCGCCTCGGGCATGACGCTGGACTGGCTGCACGAGCACGATGCGGTGCCCTGGCGCATGTTCAAGGTTCTCGTGAAGGGTAGGTGTGGCCTCTATCGTTGGCCGGATAGGCCGTGGCTGCCGCTGGCCTTCTCGCTCGTTGCCACCCGTCGCTAGCGGGCCCGGCGCCTCCCGAGGCCTCAGGAAGCGAACTGCTCCTTGAGCACCCGCTCTTCGAGATTGTAATCGTGGTCGTAGAGCAGCGTCGTCTTGGTGTGCCGGTTCTCGTGGATCTCGACGGCGACGACGTCGCGTGCCTCGGTGAAGTCGGCGACGGCGCTGACCGGCCGCTTGTCGGTTTCGAGCGCGTCGATGCGGACTTTCGCGTGGTGACGCAACAGTGCGCCGCGCCAGCGCCGCGGGCGGAACGCCGTGATCGGGGTCAAGGCCAGGATGCCGGCGCCGAGCGGGATGATCGGCCCGTGCGCCGAAAGATTGTAGGCGGTGCTTCCGACCGGCGTCGCTACCAGAATGCCGTCTGCCATCAGCTCTTCGATGCGCACGACGCCGTCGACAGTGACGCGAAGTTTCGCAGCCTGTCGGCTCTCGCGCAGCAAGGAGACTTCGTTGAAAGCAATCGCCCGGCAGCTCTCGCCGCGCTCGCAGGTCGCGATCATTTCGAGCGGATGCAGCACGACCGGCTGAGCCGCGGCGAGCCGCTCGATCAGGCCGTCGGGCCGGTAGGCGTTCATCAGAAACCCGACGCTGCCGAGATGCATGCCGTAAATCGGAAGACCGGTGGTGAGGAAGCGGTGGAGGGTTTCCAGCATGAAGCCGTCGCCACCGAGCGACACAATGATGTCGGCGCGCTCCGGCGGAACACAGGTATAACGGCTGCCCAGCTCTTTAAGGGCCTGCTGCGCAGCCTCGGTCTCCGCCGCGACGGCGGCGATCCGGCGTAGCGGCCCGGTCACCCGCCGGTCACGCTCATATGGCGTGCGACGGCCGGCCGGTTGTGGCGGCGGTCGATAATGAAGTCGTGGCCCTTCGGCTTGCGGTCGATCGCTTCGCGTATCGCCGCTTCGAGCATCTCGTCGCCTTCGGATTGGCGCAACGGCGTGCGCAGATCCGCTGCATCCTCTTGCCCGAGGCACATGAAGAGGGTGCCGGTGCAGGTCAAACGAACGCGGTTGCAGCTCTCGCAGAAGTTGTGGGTCAATGGCGTAATAAAGCCGAGCCGCCGGCCAGTTTCTCTTACCGTGACGTAGCGCGCCGGACCGCCGGTACGGTAATCGGTCTCATCGAGCGTCCAGCGCCGCTGCAATCGGGCGCGCACCATGGAGAGCGGCAAGTACTGGTCGAGCCGGTTTTCCCCGCCGATATCGCCCATCGGCATGACTTCGATGAATACGAGATCGAAGCCGTGCGCGCCGGTCCATGCCACGAGGTCGTCGAGCTCGCCCTCATTGACCCCGCGCAACGCCACCGCATTGATCTTGACCGCGAGCCCGGCCGCCCTCGCCGCCGCGAGCCCTTCGAGCACCACATCGAGCCGGCCGCGGCGCGTGATCTCGGTGAACTTGGCAGCATCCAGCGTGTCGACCGATACGTTGACCCGGCGCACGCCGCAATCGCGCAACTCGCCGGCGTAACGGGCGAGCTGGCTGCCATTGGTGGTCAGGGTCAGCTCGTCGAGCGCGCCGGTGCGGATATGCCGGCCGAGCGAGCGGAAGAGGCTCATGATGTTGCGGCGGACGAGCGGCTCCCCGCCGGTCAGTCGGAGCTTTTTGACGCCGAGCCGGATGAAAGCGCCGCACACCCGGTCGAGCTCCTCAAGGGTCAAGAGCTCGGATTTCGGCAGAAAAGTCATCTCTTCCGCCATGCAGTAGACGCAGCGGAAGTCGCACCGGTCGGTCACCGACACGCGCAGGTAGGTTATCGTTCGTCCAAACGGGTCAATCATGCTCGGCTCGCTCGCACCGCGGCTCAAGTTGTTAACATAGGAGCGCCACCAGCGAATGTCGCCCCCGAACTCGGCATGGGGATTCGGCGCTACCTCGCCGGCTCCTCGGGGAACCAGTCGCCCAGCACCTGCTCCTCGGAGTAAGACACTCCTCCGATTGTGGGCAACTCCATCTGGTCGAATTCGCCATGCTCCTCCAAATCGAGAATGGCGAGTTGAACGGCCCGTGCGATGTCTTTCTCGATGAGATGCGGGACCTCGCGCTTCAAACTAGGGCTATCCTCCAGGATCCGGTCAATGTCGAGCCTCGCTTGGCGGATTGTGCGGCGCCACCCATTGCGGGGGTCGATAGCCGGGGAGTATTCAAGCTTAACCAGGTGATGAATGATCCGCGAAATCTGGCTGCGTAATCTCAATCTGAGTGACTTGGCCAAATCTTCGATCTCCTCGGCCAAATTCTCCCAATCGAGAGGTTGGTTCGAGCCACCGCGGGCGGCGGCACGCAGCGCTGCCGCCTGTTGCTCCGACCACGCTACAGTGTCTTCTTCGTAGAGCGTTTTCACATCCGTCATGACCGCCTCAATATGACATCAGCCGCCTTGCGGCGGAAGCCGTCCCGACCCATCATCGATACATGCAAGAGTTTACCATCCGACCCCGGCCCGACGACCCGCGGCTGACGCGCACCGTCGCCGGTATCGATCACGAAGGACGGCGGGTTGATACTGCCGTCGTCATGGAGCGGCCGCTCACCCTGTTCCTCAACGGGCGCGAGATCGTCACGATGATGACCATCGGCGATCATCCGGATTATCTCGCCATCGGCTATCTCCTGAACCAGAATATGCTGCACGCCGATGACCGCATCACCGGGATCGATTACGACGAGGAGCTCGAGACGGTCGTGGTTCGCACCGACCGCGAGACCGATTTCGAGGACAAGCTGAAAAAGAAGACGCTGACCTCGGGCTGCGCGCAGGGCACCGTGTTCGGCGATCTGATGGAGAAATTCGAGGAGGTTCGGCTCGACCCGAACGCGGTCCTGCACACCTCCTGGCTCTACGCGCTGACCCGCAAGATCAATACCGTGCCGAGCCTCTATCTGGCGGCTGGAGCGATCCATGGCTGCGTGCTTTGCGAAGAGGACCGGCCGCTGATCTACATGGAGGATGTCGGCCGGCACAACGCGATCGACAAGATCGCCGGCTACATGCACCGGCATCACATTCCCGCGGCCGGTAAGATCTTCTACACCACCGGTCGGCTCACCTCCGAGATGGTGATCAAGACCGTGCAGATGGGCATCCCGATCCTGATCTCGCGCTCGGGCTTCACCGCCTGGGGTGTCGACCTCGCGCGGCAGGCCGGGTTGACCTTGATCGGCCGGGCCAAAGGGAAGCGGTTCGTCGCGCTCGCCGGGAGCGAGCGCATCGTCTTCGACGGCGATCTGCATTCGGTTGACGACGAGCATCCGCGCCTCGCGCGCAAAGCAAGCGTCGCGGAGGACGCGGCGTGAAAATTGTCGGCCTCTTGCTCGCCGGCGGGCAGTCCCGCCGCATGGGCGGCGGCGACAAGGCGTTGCGTGTTATCGGCGGGGTACCGCTGCTCGAACGGGTCATCGGGCGGATGCGGCCGCAGGTCGAAACGCTCGTGCTCAATGCCAACGGCGACCCAGCCCGTTTCGCAAGCTTCGGCCTCCCGGTAGTGCCCGACAGCGTTCCAGATTATGCCGGGCCGTTGGCCGGGGTTCTCGCGGGGCTCGACTGGACGGCTGAGCACCGCCCGGATTGTCCTTACGTCGTCAGCGTCGCAACCGATGCACCGTTCCTGCCCGGAGATCTCGTGTCACGGCTCGTGCGCGGTATGGAAAAATCCGGTGCGGACCTGGCTTGCGCAGCGTCCGGCGGTCAGCCGCATCCGGTGATCGGCCTCTGGCCGGTGCGGCTGCGCAAAGATCTGCGCCACGCGGTCGTGAACGAAACGGTCCGCAAGGTCGATGTGTGGACGGCGCGCCACCGCCTCGCGACCGTGCCCTTCCCCAGCGAGCCGATAGACCCGTTCTTCAATGCCAACCGGCCGGAAGACCTCACGACCGCCGCCGCGCTCCTCGCCGCCGAGGGGGACGCAACGCCGTCGCAATCGGGTTGAGGAAGTCGGAACGTGGGTCAAGTCTGGACGGCAGACTGACGCTCGCGGTGATACCAGACGGCTTTGCAGCCCGAGCGGATGATCGCAGATGGCCCGGCACGGTTTAGACCGTTTCACCCCGCAAACGGCTGTCGCCGAGGCTGTCGAGCTCTCATCTCTTTCGGCCGAGCATCGGTATGCCGCTTCGACCGGCACAATCGATTTGCGGGTCTTGGAACTGCTTTCGGCGCGTCTCTGTCATGAGTTGAGCGGGCCCATCGCTGCGATCAGTAATGGTGTCGAGCTCCTCGCCGAAGAGGACCCTGGTCTCGGGTCGTCGCCAAACCCGGCCTTCCTGCACGATGCCGTGGCACTGGTCAGCGAGAGTGCTCGCCGCGCCCGCTTTCGGCTGCAATTCTATCGGTTTGCCTACGGGTTCAGCTCGGGCTCCACGATCGCAGGCCCGGCGCCGCACGAGATCGCTATTGGCTTTTTGGCTGCGACCAATATCAGCGGCGATTATGCCGAGGGTATCCGGATGCTGTCGCCCGACTGGCAGAAGCTGGCTTGCAATCTGCTTTCGGTCGGGGCCGATGCGTTGCCGCGCGGCGGTCGGCTCGTTCTAACCGACGGCCCGCTCAGCCTCGAAGCGGTCGGGGAACCCGCCGCTCTGTCCCATGAAGCGCGTCAGGCGCTGATGCTCGCAACGCCGATTGCGGATCTCACCCCTCGGACGGTGCAGCCCTATTTCACCGGGTTGCTCGCCAAAGCGCTCGACCGCTCTTTGATTGCGACCGTGGAGCCCGGCCGGGTCCGGCTCGGGGTGATCGTTCCCCGGTAGGGACCCGGCTTAGCTCATACAAGCGGCTAGGCTGCTGCCGTGCTGCGCCGCGCGGCCGAAATATCGGCGTTGGCACTGGCTGTTGGAGCGCTGGGCAACGGCATCGGATCCCTCAGAACATAGCCGCGGCCCCATACCGTCTCGATGTAATGGCTGCCGCCGGTCGCCTGGGCGAGCTTTTTGCGCAGCTTGCAGACAAAAACGTCGATGATCTTGAGCTCGGGCTCGTCCATGCCGCCGTACAAGTGATTGAGAAACATCTCCTTCGTCAAAGTCGTGCCCTTGCGCAGGCTGAGCAGTTCCAGGATTCCGTATTCTTTCCCGGTGAGGTGCACGGGCTGGTCGTCTACCGAGACGACGCGGGTGTCGAGATTGACGACCAGCTTGCCGGTCCGGATCGTCGATTTAGAGTGGCCCTTCGACCGGCGCACGATCGCCTGTATGCGCGCGATCAGCTCCCGCCGGTCGAAGGGCTTTGTCAGGAAGTCGTCGGCGCCGAACCCCAGCCCCTTGATCTTGTGGTCGAGCTCGGCCAGACCCGAGAGGATCAGGATGGGTGTGCGGACCCTTGCGGCGCGCAGGCGCCGGAGCACCTCATAGCCGTCAATGTCCGGCAGCATCAAATCGAGGAGAATAATATCATAATCGTAGAGTTTGCCGATCTCCAGGCCATCCTCGCCGAGATCTGTCGTATCGCAAATAAAATTCTCATTGATCAGCAGCATTTTGATGCTGGCTGCGGTTTGTGCATCGTCCTCGACTAAAAGCACGCGCATTGGAACCTCCGGGTTTCGGCCGGGTTGTCATGCCGGCGGGCCTTGGTTAATCAGAATTACCAGAATTAGTTAACAAGTCGTTTACTGGTAATTCCGAAGTGTTAGGCTCGCGATCGGGAGATCGCGAAACCGAGTGGGCGGGGATTGCCTTGGGTGACTGGTGGGTCGCGCGTCCTTCGCGGCCTTCCCATTAGGCCGCGGAAGCGTTCCACCTTCGCAGTCAATTGCATCCGTAGGCGGGGTTACCGTTGGAAAACACCAATTTGTTCCAAATCGAGCTGAACTCGCCTCCGGGTTTTGCGGTGTCCGAAACTCGAGCATGAGAGACATCAACCCCCTCCTTTTCGCGACTTACGTCTGCAAGCTTCACGATCATTTAGACACTTCGTGATCGAGAAGTGTGACCTGCGTCACACTGCCGACAAAACTTTGTCTGATCGAACCTCAGTTGAAAGCCAAGTCGATCCTGTCAACGCTGGCTGCGGCTAGCGCCCTTGGATCGCGACTTTTATTACTCTACCGGCGTCAGTCAGCCGTCCCGCGGATAAGGCGGCGCATCAGGCGATTTTTTCCAAACCACCGTCAAGCGACCTGGGGACAAAGGTCTCCTTACTCCTCTAGTCCATTGGACCGGGCCTTCCTTCGAATGATTTCTTCCGATTCCTATACGAATTAATCGTGTTGGACGGCATACGTCTCAAAAAATTTTTTCGCGAGATGCATTTAAAGCATTTACGTCGGGCTGATTTGAAAAACGGCTGCTGGTTTGGTCGATAGCCAGCGTAGCTTCCACAGGCAGTCGTCGGCCCGCGGCACGGAATAAATACTGGTCGTCGCTCGCAAGGTATCCTCAGCCAAGCCGCGCGCAGTGCGGTCCACATCAGCGCCCGCGAGACAGCCCATCCTTTGCCGGAAGAGCCGTGGGCGGTTACGGAGCCTCTCGGAAGCTACCAACGTATCTCCCGGCACCTTATTCCGAGAACTTTTGTATCAGGCCAGCGGCAGCTCGCAGCGCTCCGGCAAATTAAGTGTCGGCTAACGAGCCGCAGTGATCGGACTCGGCCCCAACATGCTCGACATTTTCGCGACCGCTGTCGCCGGCAGGCCGTCCGCGACCGCATGACACGCGGCCACGCGGCCGGGTGCGGGAAAGCGCAGTTGGGGCACTACGACGCGGCAGTCGGCCATGCGCCGAGGACACCGCGGTGCGAAGCTACAGCCCTGCGCGAGGCGGCGGAGGTCGGGCGGGCTGCCCGGGAGCGCGTCTATATCGCGATCGCGCGGCTGACCATGAACGGTCGACGCCAGGAGACTGATGGTGTAGGGATGTTCCGGTGCACTCAGGATCTGGGCTACCGGCCCGCTCTCGACAATGCGGCCGGCATACATGACCGCGATCGTATCGGCGATCTCGGCGGCGACCCCGAGATCGTGCGTGACAAAGATCATGCCCATGCCGAGCTCGCGCTGCAGCCGGCGCAGCAGAATCAAGACCTGAACCTGCACTGTCGCATCGAGCGCAGTGGTGGGCTCGTCGGCCAGCAGCAAACGGGGATTGCACGACAGCGCCATCGCAATCATCGCCCGCTGGCGCAGGCCGCCAGATAATTCGTGCGGATACGCATCGAGCCGCCGCTCGGGGACGGGATTCGCACCAGCTCCAACAGCTCCAATGCGCGCTCGCGGGCCGCGCGAGAGCCACACCAGTATGGCGGCGCACCGCCTCGCCGATTTGCTGGCCGACCGAGTAGACCGGGTCGAGCGCCATCATCGGTTCCTGGAATATCATTGACGGCCAATTGGCCTCGGCGGTCGCACTTGATCTAGGTCAAAGCCTGGGCGCCCAGCTTGCTTTTTGCTGGTGAGTTATCGCTAAGTGTCCACTGTCGCCGTGTTCCAAAGGGAAAGAAAGATGTCACTGTCGATCAAACCGCTTCTCCCGTTCCTCGCCGGTCTCTTGATAGCCGGAGCAGCAGCTCAAGCTCAGTTGCTCCCCACCTGGGAAACTCACATCACTCTCACTCAACAAGACCTCGACATGATCCGTGGTGCCGTGACCACCGAAGTACACGGGAAACCGGTGGGAACAAAGGCCCACTGGACCAATCCCGCTTCGGGTAATTCGGGGACCATCAAGCTGGTCAAGAAACTCACGCGGCAGAACCAGCAATGCGAGGACATCGCCTATACGGTGCGCTCAGGCGGTACGCCGGTTTACACCGAGCACTATCATTTCACCAGCTGCCTGCAGCCCGACGGCACCTGGAAAATCGCGTGAGCTTTGGTCGTATGGAGGCGGAGCATATGAACCCGGGTCTGGCAGAGGGGAAAGCGGCCCTGCGTTCGGTGACCAAGGATGTCCGAGAATAAAACGCAAAGCCGCGACCCAGGCATCGAGCTGCGCGGCCCGCCGCAAGAGCAGCAGTCCGGTCTCCCTGCCGTCATCGAGCCAGCGCCGCTGAGGCCGCAGTGGCGACGGAGACCGCGCGGTGTTTTTCTAGCTTTGCTGTTGCTGATCGGCGCGGGCGCGGGTATCGGCTGGTTCTGGTGGCAGCACCATCAGCTGCAGCTACCTCCCGGCATCGCCTGGAGTAATGGCCGCCTCGAAGCCGACGAGATCGATATCGACACCAAGTTCGCCGGCCGCGTCGCCAAACTTTTCGTCGATGAGGGCGACATGGTGAGTGCGGGCCAGGTGGTGGCGATGATGGATACCCAGGATCTCCAAGCGTCGCTGAAGAAGTCCGAGGCGCTGGTGGAGATGGGGCAGCGCGCGCTCGACGAGGCGAAGGCGAACCTGGTGCAGCAGCAGACCCAGGTCAAGCTCGCACAGCAGGAACTCGACCGCACCAGCGCCCTCGTGCCAAAGGGCTTCGCCACCGCCGAGCTGCTCGATCAACGGCGTCAACAGATAAACGCCGCCGTCGCGGCGCAAACTGCGGCCACCCACAAGGTGGCGGAGGCGCAGCACGCGCTCGACGCCGCCACGCACGATGTCGAACTCTATCGGGTCTACATCCTCGACAATACGCTCATTGCACCGCGCGACGGACCTATCGAATACCGTGTCGCCAATGTCGGCGAGGTGCTGCCGGCAGGAGGCAAGGTGTTTACGATGCTCGACGCTTCCTACGTCTACGTGGATATTTACCTGCCGACCGCGAAAGCCGGGCGGGTCAGGATCGGGTCCGAAAGCCGCATCGTGCTCGATGCTTATCCCGACCACGTCATCCCGGCGAAGGTCGTATTCATTGCCAGTCAGGCGCAATTCACACCCAAGACCGTCGAAACCAAGGCCGAACGCGACAAGCTGATGTTTCGCATCAGGGTGCGGATCGATCCGGAGCGGCTCAAGGGCCGCGAGGCGATCGTCAGAAGCGGGCTGCCGGGGGTCGCCTATGTGCGCACCGATCCCTCCGTCGCTTGGCCCACCAACCTACAGCCGAGCGCGCCCCCAAGCATCCCGACCCCAATCACGCGATGACCGGAGAAGATGGCGCGGTCGCACGTATCGAGGATGTGACGCAGCGTTACGGCAAGGCCACGGCCCTCGACGGCGTAACACTCGCTCTTCCGGCCGGGTGCATGATCGGGCTGATCGGACCCGACGGCGTCGGCAAGTCGTCGCTGCTCGCCATCATCGCCGGCGCCCGCCAAATCCAATCCGGGAGGGCCTACGTCCTCGGCGGGGACATCGCCAATCCTGCGCACCGCGCCGCGGTCTGCCCGCGCATCGCCTACATGCCGCAGGGCCTCGGCAAAAACCTCTATCCCGATCTCAGCATCCGCGAAAACATCGAGTTTTTCGGCCGCCTGTTCGGACAATCCAGTTCCGAACGGGAGGATCGCATCGCCGAGCTTGTCGAGAGCACGGGGCTTGCACCTTTCGCCGACCGTCCGGCGAAAAAACTGTCGGGCGGAATGAAGCAGAAGCTCGGGCTCTGCTGCTCGCTTATCCACGATCCCGACCTCTTGATCCTCGACGAGCCGACGACGGGTGTCGACCCGCTGTCGCGTCGCCAGTTCTGGGAGCTGATCGAGCGCATCCGAGTGCGCCGCCGGGGCATGAGCGTGCTCGTTGCGACGGCTTATATGGAGGAGGCCCAGCGGTTCGACTGGCTCGTCGCGATGGACGCCGGCAGGATCCTCGCGACCGGTACGCCAGCGGAACTCGAGGCAAAAACAGGAGCGCACACCGTCGAGGGCGCGTTTATTGCGCTCCTGCCGGAGCGGCAGCGCGTCGGTCACCGCGCGGTGCAGATTCCGCCACGCCGAATCGTCGATACCGAACCGGTCATCACGGCGTGCGGCCTTACGCGCCGGTTCGGTGATTTCACCGCCGTCGACCACGTCAGCTTCACGATCGAACGCGGCGAGATCTTCGGATTTGTCGGCTCGAACGGCTGCGGCAAGACGACGACGATGAAGATGCTGACCGGGCTGTTGCCGGCCAGCGAAGGCGAAGCGCTGCTGTTCGGCCGGCCGCTCGATGCGAGCGATTTGGGCGCGCGCAGACGCGTTGGTTACATGTCGCAATCCTTCTCGCTCTATACCGAGCTGACCGTTCGGCAGAACCTCGATCTGCACGCGCGCCTATTCCATCTGCCGGCGCGGGAGGGCAAGGCGCGCATCGCCGAACTGATCCGGCGCTTCGGCCTTGCCGGCCATATGGACCAGCGCGCCCAGGATCTGCCGCTCGGCATCCGCCAGCGGCTGTCGCTCGCCGTCGCGATCGTCCACGAACCCGAGATGCTGATCCTCGACGAGCCGACCTCGGGGGTCGACCCGTTGGCGCGGGACCGGTTCTGGGAATTGCTGATCGATCTTTCGCGCAATCAAGGCGTGACGATCTTCGTCTCGACCCATTTCATGAACGAAGCCGAACGTTGCGACCGGATTTCGCTGATGGATTCTGGTCGCGTGCTGGCGACCGATACGCTCTTGGGCCTCATCGTGGCGCGCGGGGCCGCTACGCTCGAGGACGCATTCATCGGCTACCTCGAGGAGGCGACGGGATCGCGTGGCGTCGCCACGACGGCGGAACCCGCCTCCGCTGTCCAAGAAATCGTGGCAGCCAGCGGCGCGGAGCGAGCGGCGGGCGGCGGCTCATCCTTCAGTCTGCGGCGGCTTGTCGCCTGCACTATCCGTGAAACGCTGGAACTGCTGCGCGATCCGATCCGGCTCGGCTTCGCTCTGCTCGGCACGACATTTCTGATGCTCGTTTTCGGCTTCGGCATCTCGACCGACGTCAACTCTCTCACTTTTGCTGTCCTCGACCACGACCAGAGCCACGAAAGCCGCGCCTATCTCGAAGAGTTGCGCGGCTCGTCTTACTTCGTCGAAAAACCGCCGCTAGCCGATTATGCCGATCTCGAAAAGCGGCTTGCAAACGGGGACATCGACGCCGGCATCGAGATTCCGCCCGGCTTCGGCCGCGACATTGCGCGCGGGCGACCCGGTTGGGTCGCTGCCTGGATCGACGGGGCGAGGCCGTTCATCGCTCAGACGATCCGCGGCTATCTCGAGGCCATGCATCAACTGTATCTGTCCGACCCGATTGTAAAGACGACACAGCCGGCCCCACTGCCACCTGCCAGTGTTGAGGTCCGGTTCAAGTACAACCAGGATTTTCAGAGCGTCTATTCAATGGTGCCGGCGCAGTTGGCGCTGGAGCTTGCACTGTTCCCGGCGATCCTGATGGCGCTCGCTATCGTGCGCGAAAAGGAGCTCGGGTCGATCACCAACCTATACGTCACTCCAGTGACCCGCCTCGAATTTCTGCTGGGCAAGCAGGTGCCGTATGTCGGACTGGCGATGGTCAATTTCGCGCTGATGTTTCACACTGGCGCTGCTCGTCTTCCAAGTGCCGCTCAAGGGAAGCTTTCTGACCTTGCTGATCGGCACGCTGATCTATGTCACCACGACGACGGCCTACGGCATGCTGATTTCCGGCTTCGCCCGCACCCAGATCGCGGCGCTTTTCGGAACGGCGATTTTGACCGTCCTGCCGGCCACGATGTTTGCCGGCATGATGGTCCCGGTATCCTCGCTCTCGGGGATGGCACGGATCATGCGCCGTTTGTTCCCGATGAGCTACTTCCTGCCAGTCAGCGTCGGCACCTTTACGAAGGGCCTCGGCTTCTCTGACCTCGCTGCGAACCTTGCCGCGCTCGCGATCTTCATCCCGGCTCTGACGATGCTGAGCCTCCTGCTGCTGCGCAAGCAGGAACGCTAGGCCGACCCCGCCCGATGCGAACCCTGGAGAACATCTTCTGGCTCGGCACCAGGAGTTGCGCAGCTTTATGCGCGATTTCGTGCTGATGGGACTGGTCGTCTATGCGTTCTCGCTGGCCATCATCGCGCAATCTCAGAGCAGTTCGCAGGAAGTGCACAATGCGTCGATCGCCATCGTCGACGAGGACCATTCGGAACTGTCGCGACGGATCGCGCATGCGTTCCTGCCGCCTTATTTCCAGACGCCGCAACCGATCGCCGAGCGGGATATCGTCCCACTGATGAACGCGGGAAAATATACGTTCGTCATCGACATCCCGCCAAATTTCGCGCGCGATGTCCTCGCCGGCCGCCAGCCCGCGATCCAACTCAATGTCGATGCCACCGCGTCGGTCCAGGCCGGGATCGGGGCCGGTTATGCGCAGCAGATCATCACGACCGAGATCGCCAATTTTCTCTCGCGGGCGGAAGGCAGCCCGCTGTCGCCGGTCAATCTCGTCGTGCGCATCGCCTTCAACCCCTAATGTCGAGACGTCTTGGTTCACCAGGGTCATGGGCATAATTAACAGCATCACGATGCTGGCGATCATTCTCGCCGGCGCCGCGGTCGTTCGCGAGCGCGAACACGGCACGATGGACCATCTGCTGGTGATGCCGCTGACCCTGTTCGAGATCGCGATGTCCAAGATCTGGGCCAACGGTTTGGTTATCATCGTCGCGGTCGGCCTGTCGCTTTACCTCGTCGTGCGTGGGCTGCTCGGCATCCCGATCGCCGGCTCAGTACCGTTGTTCCTGCTCGGCGTCCCGGTCTATCTGTTTTTTGCCACCGCAATCGGAATTTTCTTGGGCACCGTTGCGCGTTCCATGCCCCAGTTGGGCCTGCTGTTTATGCTGGTCTTTCTGCCGATGAACATGCTCTCCGGCAGCAATACGCCACTCGAGAGCATGCCGCCCTGGCTGGCAACGATGATGCAAGCTTCACCGTCGACGCATTTCGTTTCTTTCGCGCAAGCGATCCTCTATCGCGGCGGTGGTTTGGCCGGATTTCGTGATCGTGGCACTGATTGGCGGGCTGTTTCTCGGGCTCGCGCTGCTACGCTTCCGCAAAGTCACCGCCAGCACGTTGACCTGAGCGCCAAGGAGGCGCCGGTCCAGGGACGGAAGAAACCGAAGCTCTTTTGCGCCGCCGCTAACTTCCGTTGGTCGGCGGCCGTTGCTAATGGAAGCTGGGCATTACCTTTTCACAGAGCAGCTGCAGCGATCTCATGACCTTCTGATATGCGATCAGGCTGCCGCAATTCATTTCCGCCAATATCCCATCGAGGCCCAGCTCCTCACGCAACGCCTGCAGGCGATCGATCACCCGCTCAGGAGTACCGACCACCACCTTGTCGCGTAGCGCTTCCTCATAGGTGATGGTCTGCCGGCGTCGCCCGCGCTCGGCCCGCTGCTCGATCGCACGGGCGCCGGGGCGGGTCGCCGAGGCTTCGAGCTGGTCGCCGAGCCAGCGGTAGAAATGCATGATGCTTTCTTCGGGTTCGTCCTGCGCCTGCCGATCAGTCTCCGCAATGTAAACGGGCGCCCGCAAATAGACCTTTCCCTTCCCGGGGTGACCGGCGGCCCGGTAGGCTTCGCGATATGCCCTTATATTTGGGGCCAGCTCGGAAAGCGTGCCGAGCCGCACGGCAGCGAAGATCGGGTACCCTTGCGCTCCGACATTCGCGAAAGTGTCTGGGCTGTTGACCGCGATGCGGATCTCCGGATAGGGCCGCTGGTAGGGTTTGGGCACCAAGTGCACGTTCTGGAAATTGTAATATTGGCCATCGTAAGAGAAGCTCGACTCGGTCCATGACCGCTTGATTATTTCCAACGTCTCGGCGAAACGCTGCTGGCTTTCAGCATAGGGCACGCCGTAGGTCTCGTAGGTCCGCGGGAATCCGCTGTGGCCGACCCCAAAGATCAGCCTGCCATGGCTGATCTGGTCGACCGTTGCGGCTTCCTCCGCAACCCGCAGCGGATGGCATAATGGCAGCACCTGCACTGCCGTGCCGATTTTCATGCGTTTGGTGCAGGTTGCGACGGCCGTCGCGACATTGAGCGGAGCTGAGAGCACCGATCGCGTCGGCGCGGCGTGCAACTCTGCCAACCACATCACATCGAGGCCCCAGCGCTCGGCGGCGTCTACCTGCTCGAAGGATTCGTCGAAGGCCTGAGTCTCCGATTGTCCCGCAGCCCGCTGAAACTCATGAAACATGCCGAGTTCCATTACCGATCCTTCCGTCCATCGCAATCGAGCGGCAGGCACCTTGCTCGTCGGCGAATTGCACTCTCATTGATCCAGATCAATTCCGCCGCTCTCGTATCGCGAGAGGCTATTGGCGGTGCATCGATCCTGTGAAGCTGGGAGGAAGTGATGTCGGCGCTGGAACTTGCGGTTCTGTTCGGGATTATCGCGGTATTTACGATGTTCGGTGCTGTTCTTGCCTGGGCCTCTTGGGGTGACGGAAAATCCGCCGCCGCGCCGAGAGCCGTCTCAGCCAAGACTCCGGCGCGGAACCGCCCCGAAAATCGGGTGGACCACATGGGTCGCGCCACTTCGGCTTAGAGGCTGGCCCGGAATAAATCCCGAGTTCTCAACGAGTTACCGCTCCCTGTCGTCATTCCCGCGAAAGCGCAGGGCTGTCCGGAGAAAACTTTGCGGCCGAATAAGACAGAAATCGGCCGAATACCTCGATCGTATTGGCCATTGCAATCCTCCACGGGAAGATCAGTTTATACAGCGAAGCCAGTTTCACGCCGGCGCGGCCGACCCATCATTGATGCAGATCAATCTAGCTACGGCGCCGAACTAACCGACTATCGTTACCGCCTTTTCCGACCTCCTGGAGGCCCGTCAGACCAGCGTGCCGGCTCGGGTTCGTCCGCATGGCGCTGCAGGCTGATGAGGCGATCTTGCAGGGCACGTTGCGCTTCGGGGCGAAGCCGGCGCCAGTGATATACGTGGCGAGGGCGTCGATCGGTGTCACGCACCAGCAGGTGTATACAGTCGGTATTGCGGCTCCGTACCAGGGTGAACAAGGTGCCGGCATCGCCCTCGTTGCCGGCCAGCCAGCCATGCGCGAGCAGCTCGAAGCTCCCGTCGTCACCTTCGATCATGATCAAGGATTCACGGACCTCGCTGCCGTATTTCAGCAAAAATTCATCATGTGATGATCGCATTCGACCCTCCTCAATGGCCATGAGCAAGGTATGCTGGGCAGGGCTCGGGTGGGTTGATCTGGGTCAACGCCGGCAGCCCTCCAACTGAGTATCTCAGCCGCCTTCCAACGATTCCGGTAATGAATTATGGATGCCCTTGCCGCCCGTGACCCGTCGGACGCGCTCAGCGAGCTCGCGCTCGACCTGCGCTGGACCTGGAGTCACGAGGCGGATGCCTTATGGCAGCGCCTAGACGCCCAAGCTTGGGCCGGCACGCAAAACCCTTGGATCATTCTGCAAGACATATCGGCCGAGTGGTTGCAGGCACTTTCCAACGATCGCTCGTTTGTCGGCGAGCTCGAGCGGCTCACCCGCGCACGGCAGGATTACCTGGAAACGCCTGGTTGGTTCGCGTCGACCCACGGCTCCGCGGCCTTCTCGGCGGTCGCCTATTTCAGCATGGAGTTCGGGCTTGGCGAAGCATTGCCGCTCTATGCCGGCGGGCTCGGCATCCTGGCCGGCGATTTCTTGAAGACGGCGAGCGACCTCGGCCTGCCAATGATCGGCATTGGGCTCCTCTATCAGGAGGGTTATTTCCGCCAGATCATCGGCGCTTCCGGTGAGCAGCAGGAGGCCTACCCGTTCAACGACCCCGGTTCGCTGCCGATCAGGCCGGCGAAAGGCACGGATGGCGCCTGGCTCCATATTCGTCTCGAATTGCCCGGGCGCCCTCTCCAGCTGCGCGTGTGGCAGGCGGTGGTCGGGCGCATCAGGCTCTACCTGCTGGATGCGAACGATCCGATCAACAGCGCTGCCGACCGGGGGATCACCGCCAAACTGTACGATGCCGGAACCGAAATCCGTCTATTGCAGGAGATCGTCCTCGGTGTCGGGGGCTGGCGAGTTGTCGAGGCCGTCGCCCCTCAGGTCGAAATCTGTCACATGAATGAAGGTCACGCGGCGTTTGCCGTTCTTGAAAGGGCGCGGTCCTATATGCAGCGCTCGGGCCTCTCCTTCTGGGAAGCGCTGTGGGCGACGCGGCCCGGCAATCTGTTCACGACCCACACGCCGGTGGCGGCCGGCTTCGACCGGTTCCCGCCCGATCTGCTGACTAAGTACGCCCTCTACTTCGAATCTTTTCTCGCCAGAACCGGCATTGAATTGGGCGAAATGCTGGCGCTGGGGCGAGGCCACCCGGATAACGGGGAGCCATTCAACATGGCCTATCTGGCGTTGCGAGGGTCACTGGCGACTTTTGGCGTAAGCCGGCTACACGGCGGTGTGAGCCGTAGAATTTTTCAGCCCCTCTTTCCACGCTGGCCGGAAGAGGAGGTACCGGTCGGCTACGTGACCAATGGCGTGCACGTCCCGAGCTGGGATTCGCCATCGGCCGATGATCTGTGGACCGTCGCCTGCGGCAAGGAGCGCTGGCGGGGCATGCCGGACGCGCTTCCTGCTCTGGTT